>NZ_OZ247583.1:1352500-6975131 GCF_965233825.1 Roseibium album | reverse complement strand
CCGCCTACAGTCAATTGAAAACAGTTTTGTGACATAAGCCGGACGCAGCTGTTGAGCGTTTTCTCGTGTGGTCCAGCACGTTGCAACCTGGTGGGGGTCGGGTGATGGTCCGAGGATCGGCTCGTAGTCCTCGGGAACCAGGCACTCGAAGACGAAGTCAAGTTGGTGTTGTCGCTCTCCGCTATCAGTTTTTTCGCGATATATTTCAGCGATATGCAGTAGTTTTCCGACCGAGATTTCAGTTCCGATTTCCTCCAGGCACTCACGTCTCAGGGCTTGAACAAGGTCCTCGCCGGGTTCCTGTTTTCCTCCCGGCAGAGTGTAGTGATGCCCTTTCACGGGATGACGTTTTTCCTGCACCAACAAATTTTGCCCGCTCAGGATCAGTGCCCGCGGAGTAGAACGGATGTGGGGCCTGAAGACCGAGTGATTCGGAGGCGTCGCTTCGGTGATTGGACTTTACTCCCAGCCAAGTCATGCCCGTCCGATCACAAAGGAGGTTCGACCATCCGGTCGAATTGCTGTCTGGCCGTTTGCGGACAAGCGCGTCGCCGACATCATAGATGAGTCTTCACAGTGCGGCCAAAGAATACCTTTCTGCAGCCGCGTGGAAGACCTTCAGTGCGGAAGTTGGACAGTTGGCCTGCGGCACCTGAAGCGATCAGACATCGGGACCCGTTGTCCGGCTTTCGGTCGTTGGATCGATTTCGTTTCGAAGAATCTCCAGGGACTGCATACGTTCCTGCGCCCGTTGCTGGTTTTCGCGCGTGACGCCGGCAATCAGCACTTCTGCGATAGCCATGAGTGCAAGGGATGAATCCCAGGGCGAGGGAACCGCGACCCGCGCCGGCAGAACAAAACTGGCAATGCGGCCGACAGGCGACATCCAGCTGTCGGTGACGAGGGTTACCGTTGCGCCCTGCTTTGCCGCCGCTTCCGCAAACTGGATGATCTCCGTCTGGTAGCGCCGGATATCGAAAATCAGAACCACGTCCCTGGGACCCATGCCCAGAAGCTGGTCAAGCCAGTTTCCCTGCTGCCCGGCGACGTGATTGACACCTGAGCGAACAATCCGCAGATGGGCTGCCATGTAGCGGGCAAGGCCGTCGGTAAACCGGCCACCGATCAGATGCAATGTCTTCTTTTCGTCTGCCAGCAGCCTGATGAGGCCTTCAAGTTCGCCCCGTGGCAGGTGGGCAAAGGTTTCTCGCACATTTTCCAGCAACTGCCCGACATGCGGATCACCGCCTTGTTCATCTTCAAGTGTCGCGCTGCGGGCAAGTGGTGAATTCAGCTGACTTTCCAATTCGCTGCGGAGTTTTTTCTGAAACTCTGCGAACCCCGGAAATCCCAGCCGGCCGATGAAACGAAGGATCGTTGGAGAACTCACGCCTGCAGCTTCCGCGAATTGCGCAACCGTGCCCAGCCCCTGAACGGGATAGTTTGCCATGAGGGCGTGTGCGGCCTTTTTTTCCGTGGCGGTGAATTCGTCCAGGCGGTCGCGAATGTCATCCAGAAGTGGGCGTTCCATGAGTCTTGCCTGCTTGTGTCCCTGACGGTGCATTTTCATTTGACAGCGGCGTCAATCTGCGTATCAAATATTACAGATATTGACTTCAGCGGCAATCCTGTAACAAACATTACAATCTGACATGCAGGGTTTTCAAGGGGAACGGGGAATGGGAGCAAGCCCTCCAAATGGCGAAACAGCCGGGGCTGTAGCGATCGAGAACGCTGACGGGACTGGACCTTTTGTCTTTGTCTGCGATCACGCGTCCAATTATTTTCCGCCGCCCTACGATCACTGTCTGGGTGTCACCGAAGCCGAAAAATCAGCACATATTTCCTGGGACCCGGGAGCGCTCGGTGTTGCCAGAGGCCTTTCCGTACAGCTCGACTCGCCGCTCATTCGCACAAGGATCTCGCGCTTGATCATTGACTGCAATCGCGAGGAAGACCGGGCCGACCTGATCCCGAGCCTGAGCGAGACGATCGAGATTGAAGGCAACCGCAACCTGTCGGATGACGAGAAATCCTTCCGCCTAGACCTGGTGCACCGGCCGTTTCACGCTTCGATCGACGGCGTCATCGAAAAGCGGATGGAGCGCGGCCTGCCGACCGCGGTGGTGTCGATCCATTCCTTCACCCCGGTTTACAAGGGCCAAAGCCGTCCCTGGGAAATCGGCCTGATTTCGGACAGGGATCGCAGCCTTGCCGATCCGGTGATTGCTGATCTCAACAGCCTGGGTGCGTATTCCGTCGGTGACAATGAACCCTACGCGCCCTCGGACGGTGTCTATTACACAATCCGGCGGCACGGTGAGAACCGGCACCTGCCGTGCCTGATGATCGAAATCCGAAATGACGAGATAACGACACCGGAACAGGAAGCTCATTGGGCAGGTCTGCTGGCCCCGCTTCTGGAAAAGGCTGCAGGCGCATGCACAAGAAACAGCCGCATGACCGCGGCGGGAGGCGCTGATGCTTAAAGTCGCGCGCGCTTACGTCCGTGTTGTGGACAGCTTCAATCGTCGGCTCGGCAAGGTCGTGATGTGGGGGCTGTTTGTCATGGCGGGCATTCTGCTCTGGTCGTCCGTTTCCAAGACATTCTTCAGCCCGTCACTCTGGACGCTGGAAGTCGCTCAATTTGCAATGGTGGCCTATTACGTTCTGGGCGGGCCGTATTCGATACAGCTCGGATCGAACGTGCGCATGGATCTTTTCTATGCGGACTGGAGCTTGAAGAAAAAGGCATGGTTCGATGCCTTCACGGTGTTGCTGTTGCTCTTCTATCTCGGTGTTCTTCTCTATGGGGCGCTGAATTCATTTGCCTATTCCCTGGGGCACTTTACCCAGGAGCCTTTCTCGTTTTACCGCGACCTGGCCTTTGCCTTTGTCACGGGAGGTCCGGATGCCGCAAACGAGGTGCTTGGTTTTGTAGAGCGCAGTCCAACTGCGTGGCGCCCCTATGTCTGGCCGGTCAAGCTGATCATGATAATCGGATTCTTCCTGATGCTCCTTCAGGTTTTTGCTGAATTCCTCAAAGATATCGCCCGTATCAAGGGAGAGACGATCTGATGTCATATGAGATGATCGCTCTTCTCATGTTCTCGTCCATGATGCTGATGCTGTTGACGGGGCAGCGGGTCTTCGGTGCCATAGGCGGTATCGCGTCCATCGCGGCGATTCTGCTCTGGGGAACCGGCGGTGGGGACATTCCGTTTTCTGCCGCGATGAAACTGATGAAATGGTACCCGCTGCTGACGCTGCCGATGTTCATCTTCATGGGCTACGTACTGTCGGAAACCAAGATCGCCGACGATCTTTACAAGATGTTCCATGTCTGGATGGGACCTATCAATGGTGGTCTCGCCATCGGCACGATCCTTCTGATGGTGCTGATCTCGGCAATGAACGGCCTTTCGGTGGCGGGAATGGCGATTGGTGCAACAATCGCGTTGCCGGAGTTGCTGAAGCGAAATTACGACAAACGCATGGTCACGGGGGTCATCCAGGCAGGATCGTCGTTGGGAATCCTTGTGCCACCGTCGGTGGTGCTTGTTCTTTATGCGATGATTGCCCGGGCACCGGTTGGCCAGCTCTGGCTTGCAGGCGCGGTTCCAGGACTGATGATGGCGGCACTGTTCATCATTTACATAGCAGTCCGGTGTCGCATTCAGCCTGAGCTGGGGCCTGCACTTGCCGTAAATGAACGGGATGTTTCGCGGGGCGAAAAATACCGATTGTTGCTTGCCGGTCTTTTGCCACTCATCATCTTCGCGATGATGATGGTGCCCTTTGTCATGGGTAAAACCAGCCTGGTCGAGGCCTCGGCCGTCGGCGCGCTCACGGCGCTGATCGCTTCGATTCTCCGGCGGCGGATGACATGGGATATCCTGATCCTGTGTCTCAGAAACACGCTCGGTATCTCCTGCATGTTCATGTGGATCATTCTGGCAGCCCTCGGCTTCGGCGCTGTGTTCGACGGTCTCGGTGCCGTTAAGGCAATCGAGAGTCTGTTTACCGAGCAGCTCGGCCTGTCGCCCTGGATGATCCTGATCCTGATGCAGCTTTCCTTCCTGGTCATGGGAACATTCCTTGACGACACGGCGATGCTGGTGATCGTTGCACCGCTCTACGTGCCCCTGGTTGGCTCGCTGGACCTGGGTATGCCGCGTGGCGATATTCTGATCTGGTATGGCGTGCTGTATACAATCACAACGCAGATCGCCTACATGACGCCACCGTTCGGCTACAACCTTTTCCTGATGCGGGCGATGGCGCCCAAGAGCATCACCATGCGTGACATTTACGGATCGATCACGCCATTTGTGCTGGTGATGATCCTGGCGCTCGTGATCGTAATGGTATTCCCGCAAATCGCGCTTTGGCTACCCAACCTGATCTATGGAAAGTAGCGGCGACAAGCGAGACAAAAACAATAAGGTCTGGAGGAAACGGACTATGAGCAGCGGTAGAAAACGAGGACCGGCAAACGGTCTGACCGCATGGACCGTAAACTGAAATTAGGGGAACTTAAGATGACCAATAGACGTAATTTTCTCAAAAATGCAGGGTTGGGGACTGCCGCTGCCGCCGGTGCAACGACGTTGGCCGCACCGGCTGTGCTTGCCCAGGAGCCCATCAAGTGGCGTTTGCAGACCTATGCCGGTGGTGCATTGGGTGAGCACGTGACGAAGCCGATGGTCGACTATGTCAACAACGCCTCGAACGGCGAGTTGCAGATCGAGCTGTTCTACGCCGACCAGATCGTACCGACAGGCGAACTGTTCCAGGCACTGCAACGCGGTACAATAGACGCGGTGCATTCCGACGACGACTCCATGGCCTCGCCGACACCGTTGCGCCAGTTCGGCGGCTACTTCCCGTTTGCAACCAAGCATATCCTCGACGTGCCTGTTCTGTTCAACCAGTACGGCCTTGCCGACATCTGGCGGTCGGAATACGAGAAGGTGGGTGTCGCGTGGATTTCCGCAGCGGGTCAGGATCCCTGCAACTTCAACACCAAGAAGGAAATCAAGTCGGTTGCAGATCTTGAAGGCCTGAAGCTTTACACGTTCCCGACAGCCGGCCGATTCCTTTCGAAATTCGGCGTCGTGCCCGTGTCGATACCGTATGAAGATGCCGAAGTCGCCGTGCAGACCGGTGAACTCGACGGCATGGCCTGGTCAGGTATCACGGAAGATTACACAGTCGGTTGGGCTGACGTGACGGACTACTTCCTGACCAACAACATTTCCGGTGCCTGGATCGGTTCGTGGTTCGTCAACCAGAAACGTTGGGCCGATCTGCCGCCGCATCTCCAGCAACTCGTGCTGGCAGCCACCGAAGCCGGTCATACCTACCGGAACCAGTGGTACTGGGGCGGAGAGGCGCGCCTTCGCGCAAAAGGCGACAAGCTGCAACTTCGCACAGTTCCGGCTGCCGAATGGGCACAGGTCGAAGACGCGGCAAAGGACTTCTGGAAAGAGATCGCCGCAGAAGGCGAACTTCAGGCAAAGATCATATCGATCTTCCAGGAATACAACGATGTCATCAACCAGGCAGGACCTCCCTACAATTTCGGTTGAGACAAGCACTGACGAGCTCCGGAGACTTGTTTCTCCGGAGCTCACCGATCCATTGCCGATAATTCAAGCCCATGAACCAGCGGAAGACACAAATGCCTGGCAACCTGACATTCGATGCACTTAAAACTCTCGTCTCGTCCGGTGAGATCGATACGGTGCTCGCGTGCATCGTCGACATGCAGGGACGGCTGATGGGCAAGCGTTTTCACGCCCAGCACTTCGTCGACACCGCCTATGACGAAACACATTGCTGCAACTACCTTCTGGCGACAGACCTGGAAATGTATACGGTCGAAGGCTATGCGGCGACCAGCTGGTCAGGCGGCTACGGCGACTATGTGATGAAACCGGACCTGTCGAGCCTTCGGAAAATACCCTGGCTGGAAGCAACGGCCATGGTGATGTGCGATGTCCAGGATCACCATACACACAAGGACGTGCCGCACTCGCCGCGCGCAATGCTGAAGGCTCAAGTTGCCCGACTGTCCGAAATGGGGCTGTCGCCGATCATGGCGACCGAACTGGAATTTTTCCTGTTCGAAAAGAGTTTCGACGAGATTCGCAAGGAAGGCTTCCGCAATCTGGAACCGATCTCCGGCTATAACGAAGACTACCATATCCTGCAGACCACCAAGGAAGAGGACGTTCTGCGTCCGGTTCGCAATTGCCTCTTTGGCGCGGGAATTCCGGTCGAAAACACCAAGGGTGAAGCTGAAACGGGGCAGGAGGAGCTGAACATCAAATACGCTCCCGCGCTTGAAACGGCCGAGTACCACACAATTGCCAAGCATGCGGTCAAGGAGATTGCCTGGGCAAAGGGGCGTTCCGTTTCTTTCCTGGCCAAGTGGCGCAGCGACAAGGTGGGCTCTTCCTCGCATGTTCACCACTCCTTGTTCGACAAGAAAGGCAACAACGTCTTTTGCGATGCCAAGGCTGAACTCGGCATGTCGGACACGATGCGACACTACCTTGCCGGAATGATCAAATACGCGCCGGAATACACGTATTTCCTGGCGCCCTACATCAACAGCTACAAGCGTTTCCAAAAAGGAACGTTTGCGCCGACCAAGACAGTCTGGTCCGTCGACAACCGCACGGCCGGATTCCGTCTTTGCGGAGAAGGCACAAAGGCGTTGCGTGTCGAATGCCGCATCGGTGGCTCGGACCTCAATCCCTATCTCGCGCTGGCCGCGTTGATTGCCGCTGGCATCAAGGGACTGGAGGAGAAGCTGCCGCTTGATCCGCCAGCGACCGGTGATGTCTACGAGGCCCCGAAGGCCAGAGAAATTCCGCATACGCTGCGCGATGCACGCGAAACGCTGCGCAAGTCGAAATTCCTGCGCGAGGCGTTTTCCGATGAAGTTATCGAACACTATGCACGGGCTGCCGAGTGGGAGATCGAGGAATTCGATCGGGCTGTCACGGATTATGAAATCGCCCGCGGATTCGAACGGGCGTGATGAACAACCAGCATACCGTCCACACCCTCATCCTGAGCCGGTGTTGAGCGGGAACAACGAAAAACGCGAGAGCCACCACTTTCAACAGACCGCACACGAAGATGCGGAATGAGAGGTTTCAAATGTCTGATGTGATCAAGCTGATCTCACCCGTTGACGGCTCGGTTTATGCCGAACGTCCCGCCCTGGAAGAAGCTGCTGTCGAAAAGATCGTTTCGGCCGCAAGACGGGCACAGGCCGGTTGGGCGGCAACGCCGATTGCCGAGCGTGTCGCCTATTGCGAGAAGGCGCTGGAAGCCCTGAAGGCAATGAACGACGATGTCGTGCCGGAACTGGCCTGGCAGATGGGTCGCCCGATCCGCTACGGCGGCGAACTGGGCGGTACGATCGAGCGCACGGAATATTGTGCGTCGATCGCCGAAGAGGCGCTGGCTGATATCGAGCGCACGGACAAGCCGGGCTTCAAGCGCTACCTCCGGCGTGTGCCGCTCGGCATCGTCATGGTGATTGCGCCGTGGAACTATCCTTTCATGACGGCTGTTAACACGATCATGCCCGCGCTGATGGCCGGCAATGTCGTGGTGCTGAAACACGCCGCACAGACGCTTCTGGTCGGTGAACGCCTGGCAAAGGCGTTCGAGATCGCCGGATTGCCGAAAGACGTATTCCAGAACATCGTCCTGACCCATGGCGGGACCGAGAAACTGCTCGCTTCCGGCGTGATCGATCATGTCAATTTCACCGGCTCTGTCGGCGGCGGTCGTGCGATCGAAAAGGCGCTTGCCGGTACATTTGCGACCGTTGGTCTTGAACTTGGAGGCAAGGACCCGGCCTACGTCCGTGCCGACGCCGATCTCGACTATGCCATCGGCAATCTGGTCGACGGCGCGTTCTACAATGCCGGTCAGTGCTGTTGCGGTATCGAACGCGTCTATGTGCATGAAAGCCAGTTCGACAGGTTCGTCGACGGGTTTGTCGATCTGACAAAGCAGTATCAGCTGGGCAACCCGCTGGACGAAGCGACAACGCTGGGACCGATGGCACAGGCCCGTTTTGCCGCCTGGGTGCGTGAACAGACCGACGAGGCCCTGCGCAAGGGTGCCAAGGCACATATCGATGTGTCCGCCTATTCCGAAAACAAGGATGGCACACCCTACCTGGCGCCCCAGGTCCTGACCGATGTCAATCACCAGATGTCGGTCATGCGCGAAGAGAGCTTCGGTCCGGTGGTCGGCATCATGAAGGTCAAGGATGACGAGGAAGCCCTGCAGTTCATGAATGACAGCCCCTACGGCCTGACCGCTTCGATCTGGTCAGAGGATGTCGAGGCCGCCGCGGCGATCGGCGACAGGATCGAGACCGGAACCGTCTTCATGAACCGCTGCGATTATCTCGACCCGGCGCTGGTGTGGACTGGCGTCAAGGATACCGGCAAGGGCGCCGCGCTTTCCGAAATCGGATTCCATAACCTGACACGGCCGAAGTCCTTCCACTTCCGGGTGGAGCACTGAGGGGAAGAAGGAATTAGCGCCTTGCAGATCCTTTGCAATTGTCATCCCGGCTGAAACGAAGTTGAAGGCGGGGATCCAGTAACCGATGCAGCCACCAAGACTTAGGTGGCATAAGCTGATGGATACCAGACCCCTGCCTGCGCAGGGGTGACAAAAGGTGGAAATTTCGACCCCGACTTCAGATTTTGATCGCTCGCAAACCTAAGATTTTAGAGAACTCAAAACCAACGAGACACCCATGAGCTCACTTCCTTCCGTCAACTGGTCTTATCCAACTTCCGTGCGTTTCGGTGTTGGCCGCATCAAGGAACTGCCCGACGCCGTCAAGGCGACAGGCATGTCGAACCCGTTGCTGGTGACCGATCCCGGACTTGCCAGCTTGCCGATGGTGGCGGACGCGATCGCCAGCCTGCGAGATGCAGGCCTCACGGCTGCCGTATTTTGCGACGTCAAGCCGAACCCGGTCGACAGCAACATTTCCGCAGGCGTTGAAGCGTTCACATCCGGTGGCCATGATGGTGTAATTGCCTTCGGTGGGGGATCCGGGCTGGACGCCGGCAAGTTGATCGCATTCATGTCCGGGCAGTCCCGCCCGATCTGGGACTTCGAGGACATCGGTGACTGGTGGACCCGTGCCGACCCGGACGGTATCGCACCTATCGTTGCCGTCCCGACAACTGCGGGCACAGGTTCGGAAGTCGGGCGGGCGGGTGTCGTCACCAACGAGGCGACCCACACGAAGAAAGTGATCTTCCATCCGAAGATGCTTCCGGAAATCGTGATCTGTGATCCGGAACTGACCGTCGGGATGCCGCGCTTCATCACTGTCGGCACAGGCATGGACGCGCTTGCGCATTGCCTTGAAGCCTACTCGGCGCCGATGTACCACCCGATGTCCGAAGGCATCGCGCTTGAAGGCGTGAGACTTGTCCTGGAGAATTTGCCGAGGGTCGCGGCTGACGGATCCGACCTGGAAGCTCGCGGGCACCTGATGAGTGCGGCCGCGATGGGCGCCGTCGCTTTCCAGAAAGGGCTTGGGGCAATCCACTCCCTGTCCCATCCGGTCGGTGCGCTTTACGACACGCATCACGGCATGACAAACGCGGTGTTCATGCCTTACGTGATGCAGTTCAACAAGGTGGCCATAGAACAGAAATTCGAACGCCTTGCGGGTTTCCTGGGCATTGGCGGAGGATACCGGGGCGTGCTTGAGGCTGTCCTGAAACTGCGCGATGATCTTGACGTCCCGCACACCTTGTCAGGATTGAATGTCGACGGAGGCAAACGCGATCTGATCGCGGAGATGGCGATTGTCGATCCGACGGCTGGAGGCAATCCCGTCGAATTGACCAAGGACGGTGCCCTTGAAATATTCGACAAGGCACAGCTGGGGACGATCTGAACCGTCACCAGGGGCCTGTGGGAAAACTGTTCCTGGAACTGCGCATTTGCGCGGGCGATCGCGGATCGCCTGTGCAGGGCGTTGCATGGTTCCCGGAAGGCTGTAAGAGTAACGTAAGGAATGACCCATTAATGTAGCGGCCAACGCCTGATTGATACGAGGGGGAACTGATAATGACGGTCTCGCGGGTAGTTTTTTCTTTCCTGTGTTTCGCGTGTCTTGTTTTCTCTCCGCAGGTGGTGAGCGCACAAAGCAGCGGTCTCGGACCCGGGTGGACACTTCAACCCGAGGCGTCCACCATCCGGTTTCAATCGGTCAAGAACCTCACAAAGGTAGAGTCGAGCGGCTTCGTTCAATTCGATGGCCAAATCGATCCGGATGGAAAAGCGCAGATCCGCATCTTCCTGGACTCCGTCGATACGAAGATCGACCTCAGAAACGTTCGGATGCGTTTTCTGTTCTTTGAAACGTTTGAGTTTCCCGAAGCGGTCATCACCGCGCAGATAGATCCCTCGGTTCTGGCCGATCTGCCGACGCAGCGACGGAAGGTCATTCCACTTGCCTTCGAGCTGAAACTCCATGGGGTGACCAAGACGCTTGAAACGGAAGTGGCCGTCACGCTCGTCGGAGACGAGATCGTTGCGGTTTCGTCAACAGCGCCGGTGTCTGTGGCGGCAGCCGACTTCAATCTTGAAGGCGGTATCAAGAAACTCGAAGAAGCCGCAAACGTTGCGATTGTGCCTTCGGCGACCGTGACCTTCGATTTCATGTTCTCCAGGAATTCAGGCCAACAGGTTGCGCAAGAGACCGCGCCCGAAGCACAGCAGGCGGCGGCCACCGCAATTGAACCGGAAGGCAATCTGGACGAGGAGGCCTGCAAGGGCCGGTTCGAGATCCTTTCGCGCACTGACAATATCTATTTTGCCAGCGGCAGCGCCAGCCTCGACAAGCGCAGCGAACCACTGCTTGACAGTCTGGTCGATATCATCATTCGCTGCCCGGACCTGAAGATAGAAGTCGGCGGTCATACAGACAGTGATGGCAGCGCAGCTGCCAACAAGCGTTTGTCCGAACGCAGGGCCGCTTCGGTTGAAAATTATCTTTATGGAAAGAAGGTTTCTGGTAACAGGATCACGAGTGTCGGGTATGGTGAAGCCAGTCCGATAGCGTCGAATGACACACCTGACGGCAAACGCCGCAACCGCCGTATCGAGTTTATCGTTGTCGACTAGGTTCAAAATCTGCCGGCTTTTGGCAATCGTCCTGCCCGTGCTGTTCCTGTTTACGCAGGTTCAGGCCGATGATAGCGATTCACAGGAACCGCTTCGCCTGGCGCTTGTTGTCGGGAACGGCTCCTATACTCATGTCGCTCCACTGGACAACCCGGTGAACGACGCGGAACTGATGGCTGCGTCGTTGGAAGATGTCGGCTTTGAGGTAATGCTGGTCACGGATGCGACGCGCGATACCTTGATCAAGGCCATCTCGGATTTCGGCCGCAGGCTGCGGGAAGCGGATGACGACGCGACCGGCCTGTTTTATTACGCCGGGCATGGCGTGCAGTCCTTCGGCGCCAACTTTCTGCTCCCCGTTGACATCAATCTCATGGATGCGGCTGATCTCAGCCTGGTCGGGGTGCCCGCGCAGGCATTGCTCCGGCAGATGTTTTCGGCGAACAACAAGACCAATATCGTCATCCTTGATGCCTGCCGGGACAATCCTTTCGTTTCAATTCCAGACCTGAATGAAAACGGTCTTGCCGAAATGAAAGCCCCTCGGGGAACCTTTCTTGCCTATTCCACAGGCCCCGGGGAGGTCGCCCTGGACGGGTCGGAAGACAACAGTCCCTTTACCGGCTCTCTCGCACGGCGGATGTCGACACCAGGTGTTCCGATCGAGGCGCTGTTCAAGAATGTCCGGCGGGATGTTCTTGATGCGACCAACGGCATCCAGACGCCATGGGATACATCGTCCATGACCGTGAACTTTCAGTTCGTTCCTGCGGTCATGCCGTCTCCTGCGGAGATCCAGGAGCGCCAGCTCTGGGAGACCGTGAAGCTGAGCAAGGATCCGATCCAGGTCATGCTCTATCTTCGCGCCAACCCGGAAAGTCGTTTTTCAGGTGACGCACGCAAGCTCCTGCAGGACCTTGTTTCTGCGGAAGTCAAGGAAACAGTGAGCACAGACGTTGCTCCGACCCCGGCAAAAGAACCTGTGTCCGTGGATCCCAGCGACGCTGAACGCGACCTGATCGAGGAAGCACGACGGGCCGGAACGGAAGACGCATACAAGATTTATCTGGATGCCTTCCCGGACGGCCACTTTGCCGAACTGGCCCGGCTGGAGCTTCAGACGATCCAGCAAAACGAACCGCGAACGGACCCGATTTCGGAGCCACCCGTCGCTGTTGCCGTTGAGCCCAAACCATCAACCCAGAACGGAGCGGGCGCGCTTCCGAATGTCGTTGCATTCAACAAGCCTCTTGGCGCGGGCGGTCCGGAGCTGGCCACCCGGAGCATATCGGACCTGATCTCGGCGAGCCCGCAGTTCCCGCCGATTGAGGGGCTTCCGGAAGCTGCCTGGAAAGACAAGACGTGTGCCTCCTGTCATCAATGGGAGCAGGCCAACCTGTGTACCCAGGCCAAGACTTATGTGGATGACAAGACGCGGGCGCTTTCGAAGGATCACCCGTTCGGGGGCGTCTTCAAACAATTGCTGCAAGTGTGGGCCGAAGGCGGTTGCCAGTAGGTGTTCCGGCCGAGCGGCTGTCGGGCCCTGTTTCCCGACACTGCCAATGGAAGAAGCATATTGCTGTTGCCGTGGCCGGGTCCGAGCCCCGGGAATTCTGACAGGGTCTAACCACCGGTATTCTCGTTTTTGGGCGGCTCGCGCAACCGCGCGAGTTCACGCGGCGGAGCTATTTCCCTGACTTGACCAGATTTGACATCATAGAGGAGTGCCGAGACGGTCAAGTGGCCGGGGATTTCGGCTGCATCACGTAGCCGGTTGATGTCACGCAAGAGATCCGTTTCCTGATCCGTGATCGCATAGTCGGAAACATCGATGCCGAGTTTGTCGCGAAGCGCATCCCGGAAATCGGGATTGGTAAAATTTTGTGCGCTACATTGTGTGTGCTGCATCAGGGCGACATGGAAATCCGGGTCTCGATCTGGTGCCATCTTCGCAACCATGAAGGCGAGAGTGGCGATCTCGTTGATCACGCTCTTTGTCACGCGCCCGCCATTGTTGCGCAGGACCACGGCATCCCCGAGTTCCAGGCCAAGCACATGAGCGGGATCGACACGAGCATCGATGCACGTCAAAACGAGGGTGCCAAGTTTTGGCAGTATCGGGAGGTCGGCGGATGAGAACGTTTCCGCGAAGCGGTCGTTCCGTTCAAGAAGAAGAGAATTGTTACTCATGATTTTTCCTGTTTACTCTTGGCAGTCAGGCAACCTTGGCTGTTGTTGACTGTGCCGATTGACCGGCATGGGTCGCGACCCAATCGGGTGTCTGCTGGCTGAATCTCGGGTTTGCGATCCGGACATAGTCCCGCGCCGACTGCACGCGCTCGAGATCAAGTGCAGGCGTCAGTACGATTTTGAGGAAACCGACCAGCGTGCGGGCGCTTGCCGCAAGGCTGGCTTGAAGTTCGGGGCGGGTGGCGACCAGCCTGCGGACAATGCTTTCGAACTCTTCCGGCACACGGCCTCCGACACGGTGTACGTCCTGTGTCGGTGCGTTCACCGCGAAGCTGCCCCGTCGATATTCTTCCGCATAGATCGCGAGCTGGGAAACCGCGGCTTCCGAGTAGTTTGACGGTGGCAGCGCGCGCAAGGCCTTGGTCATCATCTTTTCCGAAATGTTCATGTATCTCACGCGGCGTCCAAGGGCTCGCCCCATCGCTTCGGCGATCTCGTTGGGGGACAGAAGCTCCGACCCGGTCGGACGGTAGTTCTTGCCTGCATGGGTCTCAGGGTCGACCAGGGCTGCGACAGCGACGCTGGCGATGTCCTCGTTTGAAGGAGGTGCGTTTTTCCGCTCATCACCCGGCCCCAGCGGCATTGTGAAAAGTCCCAGATGTGCCGCCATGTCGATGACCATCAGGTAGTTGTCGGCGAACCATCCGGGATTGACCGAAGTAACACTCATGCCAGACGGCAGGCGGATCAGGGCATCGGACAGGTAGACCTCGCGCGTGAACAGCGACGGGTGGTCGACCGACGTGAGCCATTGACCGAGCGTTACGACATGTTCAAGGCGGGCTTCGTTTGCCGCCACGGTGAAGACGGCGTTGAAGTGCAAGCCGTTCGGCGCCGTTGGTGCACATTGATAGGCCCTTTGCACGTTTTTCATGGCCTTGCGCATGTCCGCGAGCGCATATTGATTGCCGATGAAGATTTCAGCGCCCGCGCGCTCCAGAAGCTCCGAGCGTTTGTCTCGCCTTCTGACGAAGGCCCTGACGGGAAAGCCCCTTTCAAGCAGCTGCAAAACGACCGGCAGGCCGGTCTTACCCGCCGCGCTGGTCACGAGAATTTTCGGTTTCAATGCCACGCGCCACCTTTAGATGATAATTGTAATCTTAAAATATAGATGATATACGAAATCTAAATTGTCAAGCCCCGAAGAAAGACGGCACGATGCCCAGAATGTCTGAAGCTGAAAAACGTAAAACCCATAAAAGGATACTCGACCAGGCGGCCCGGATCTTTCGCGAGAAAGGAACGGAAACGACCAGCGTTTCGGATGTCATGCAGGCAGCCGGTCTCACGCATGGTGGCTTTTACCGGCACTTCAAATCGAAGGATGATCTTGTGGTTGCCGCTTTCAGGAACGCGGTTGATGGTGTGCTCGCCGACATGGAAGACGCTGCTTCGGATGAAGAGAGAGAAAAAGCGCGGGAGGCCTATATCGACACGTATCTGTCAATGTGCCACGTCGACAACCGCGGCGAAGGGTGTCCATTGGCAGCACTGGCAGGAGAGTTGTCACGCGGCCAGGTGGGGGGCAGGCGGGAAGGTTGTGATGCCATGCAAAGGGTTTCGCAGCAACTAAAGCAAGCAGAAGATACCGCTCAGGGCATTGCAACACTGGCCTTGATGCTGGGAACGGTAACGCTTGCTCGCCTCGCGGAAAACGTGAATGTTGCTGATTGCGTTTTGGATGCGGGTCGGAACGGTGTTGAATTGATCCAGAGAGACTGGGTGGATTAACGACAAGACCGAGTGCACTGGCTGATGCCTTCGAAAAAAGCAGGCGCGCCAATTGGCGCGCTCATTGCTTTTTCGAACAGATTTTAATTGTCAGGCGTTCTGCTGCTTTTCGATGAGTTTCAGCATGGCGACCATGACGATGCCGTAGAGAACGTGTCCGACCAGGGCGACCCAGACGATTCCAGTGAAGTTCAAGAAGAACGGCAGACCGGCGAGAGAGGTGATGCCACCGATCGCGAAGATCCAAAGACCAAAACCATAGATCGCAGACGGCACGAACCAGTGCGTGTTGCCAACGACGCGTTGCCAGAGTGGTGCGAAGATGAACATCCAGCCAATCGGGTAGCCGATCAGGCCGACAACGTAAAAATGCACGAAATAGCCGGCGAAATTGCTATTTGGCAAGCCGAGCGCGCCAAGCAGACTTCTGGCAAGACCGTGCGGAGATAAAGTGGCGAAACCGAGCGCGGGGCTGATCACCTGGCCCCAGAGGTCGAACGCGATGGTTGCGAAGAATCCCGAGACGAACATCAGTCCCAGTGTGGCGAAATTGACGGAGGGCAGAGCGCCAACCAGCCGGTTTTCAGAAGTGAGTGTCATCATGTCCATTAGCCTTCCAGATAACAAATCTTGTTGCGCCCTTTATTTGGGAAGGCATTCGATAACGTGCATTCAACTCAATGCGTGAAGTTCTGACGTTTTATTCAAGTTCGGATGCATCGAGATCACGGAAACTCCATCTGTGCGTGAGCCGGTCGGCTATCACGGCTGTCATTCCGCCGTGATAGCCGACCAGTTCAGGTCAAACCGGTCCAGGTACTTCTTGAGGCGATCAGCATCGTTGCGGCTTGTCTTCGAGGCGCGGGATGCCGCGAACAGGACCCGTCCGGTTGCGCTCAAGGACGGGCTCTTCCGGCACATGCGAATGACATAGGCGAGCTGAACCCTGTCGAAGACGTCGATTTCATCGGTTCTGTCGCCGAGGAGATCCCGCAGGAGCGTGTCATCCGGGTTGGCCAAGGCACTCGTCCACTGGCTTTCCAGTGCGTCGATTTCCTGTTCAACGAGCGTAAGCGTGATACGGCCTCGCGGTGCCAGGGTGCACAATCTCTGGACAGAGGCGCCGAGGTCGCGAAAATTGCCCGGCCAGCGTGTTGCCGGGGACACGGCAAAGTCAAGATATCGCGCTCTTGCATCGACATTGAAGCCCACCCTGTTGCCGAGCAGTTTTTCAGCGCGGTTGAGTTCGAATTCTATGTTGGGTTCGATGTCTTCCCGCCGTTCCGTGAGAGAGGGCAACCGGAATGTCCAGAGGTTCAGCCTGGCATAGAGATCCGGTCGGAACTTTCCCTCCGAGACGAGCTGGCCGAGGTTGCGGTTGGTTCCCGCAATCAGTTGAAAGCGGCTGGTGATCTCGTGATCGGAGCCAACAGGCAGAAACCGGCCGGTTTCGACCGCGTGAAGGATCATTGCCTGTTCATCGAGGCCAAGTTCGTTGATCTCATCCAGGAAGAGCACACCGCCATCAGCCTCACGCAACAAGCCGCGCCGGTCCGGACTGCCGGTTCCCATGGTCCCCCGGCGATGGCCGAACAGGCTCGACATCGCGCGCTCGCCCTTCAGCGTGGCGCAATTCACATGAACAAGCCGGCCCTTGACCCGGCGCCGCTGCAATTTCAGCTCGTAGATTCGTTCCGCCAGCTCGCTCTTGCCTGTTCCCGTATCGCCGAGCAGAAGCAGCGGCGCATCCGAGTTTGTGGCGACAAGCTCTATCCGTTCGATCAGGCTGTTGAATGCCGTGTTCCGGGTTTCAATGCCTGCTTTCAGGAGTGCATTGTATTCTTCCGCGATCAGATCAAATCGTTGCTGCAAGGCGTCATAACGGGAAAGGTCGAGATCTACGATGTTGTAGCGGCCGGTTACTTCACCATCGTCACCGCGTGGCGGCGATGTCTGCACCAGCTTGGCTGGCACATGTCGGGACTCCGTCAACAAAAACCAGCAGATCTGGGCAACGTGCGTTCCTGTCGTCAAATGGACGAAGTAGTCCTCGCGATCCTCGTCGAAGCCGTAGTCACGCGCGAAGTCAAACAGAGCGCCGTAAACCTCCTGAAAATCCCAGGGATCGCGCAGGTCAACCTGCTGCAGCAGAACCTCTGTTGCCGGACTTGCATCCTCGATGTCTTTCTTGACGTTGCTTGCAAGGCGATGAAATGCCCTGTCGTACAAGAGTTCAATACGGTGAACCGGAAAGCTGCCATGCTGGGTGACGGCGATCGACGGGCGCCATCGACGCTTTTTGCCGGCGTCCAGCTGGATGCCGAGGAAGCCGATGACAACGTTCTTTTTCAACGAGCTATACCTTCTTATAAAAGAGTATCTTTTCGTATAAGATATTCTCGTGCCACAAATGTCAATATCCGGAAAAACTCATAAAAAACAAATAGTTATTGTGATTTCACATTTTTGTTTTGCTCTGCGCTTCGAAACGGCAATCTCCTTCTCAACACAGACACGAACACCAACGCCTTCCAGGGCAAGGATTTGAGGAGCGAGACAATGGCGAACAAATCTCTGTTTGCATCACAGCGTGGACGCACTTCCGGCAAGGCCGGTGCCCGGAACCTGGCGGGTGGAAAAGCCTACACCTACGAAGACCGTCACAAGCTGGCTCAGCTGGCCGCAACGGGTTCCATCGGCGACACGTTCTACCAGTCCGCCGATCTTGAACTGAAGGCCGTTCTGGAAACGGCGGCGGCGGTTCCGGATGCCTTCCTGGCTAAGACAGCCGTCTATGCTCGCCAGAAAGGCAAGATGAAAGATCTGCCGGCGCTGTTGCTGGCGGTACTGGCATCCCGTGATCCGGTTCTGCTGGCCAAGGCATTTCCGTATGTCGTGACCGATGGCAGGATGCTGCGTAACTTCGTGCAGATCCTGCGTTCCGGGCAGACCGGCCGCAAGTCGCTCGGCACCAGGCCGAAAGCACTGGTGCGCGGATGGTTGAATGCGGCAACGGACTACCAGTTGCTGCAGGCAAATATCGGCAATGATCCATCGCTTGCCGATGTCATCAAGATGGTGCACCCGAAGCCGCGTGATGCCGAGCGTGCCGCTCTGTTCGCCTGGTTGATCGGCAAGCCGTGCGATGTCGAGAAGCTCCCGGCGCAGGTCCGCGATTATGTAGCCTTCCTGGAGAATCCGAACGGCCGCGAAGTGCCCGACGTTCCCTTCCAGATGCTGACGCATCTGCAGCTCGCCAGGGAAGACTGGACGATGTTGGCGGAACGCGGGAGCTGGAACATGGTGCGCATGAACTTGAACACCTTCCTGCGCCACGGCGTTTTCGAAGGCAAACGGTTCGAAAAGGCACCGGCGGTTCGCATGGTTGCGGATATCCTGAAGGATCCGAAGCGGATCAGGAAGGCACGTGCCTTCCCGTATCAGCTGCTCACGGGTTTTCAGGCGCTGTCAGAGGACATGCCGTCCGAAATCCGCGAGGCGATGCATGAAGCCATGGAGATCTCGGTCGCCAACGTGCCGGCCTTCAAGGGACAGGTTGTTGTGTGCCCGGACGTCTCCGGCTCCATGGTCTCCCCGGTGACCGGATACAGGAAAGGGGCGACGACGGTAACGCGCTGCGTCGATGTTGCTGCCCTGGTGTCCGCAGCCGTCTTGCGGCGTAACCGCGGGGCCACGGTCCTGCCGTTCGAGGTCAACGTCCGGCCGGTGAAGCTGGTGGCGCGAGACACGATTCTGACCAACGCCCAAAAGCTCACGGAGCAGTGGGGTGGCGGGACGAACTGCGCGGCACCGCTGGCGTGGCTGAACGAAAAACGCCGGGCACCGGACCTGGTGATCCTGGTCTCGGACAACCAGTCCTGGGCAGGCGTCCAGCAGGGTCGCGGGACCGGTGTGATGCGCGAATGGGAGACGCTGAAACGGCGCAACCCGGATGCCAAGCTGGTGTGCATCGATATCGCGCCCTACGGCACGAGCCAGGCCAGGTCGCGGCCGGATATCCTCAACATCGGAGGTTTCTCCGATGCGGTGTTCGACCAGATCGCGGCCTTTGCCAAAGGCACGATGAACGTAGACCAATGGGTCGGCGAGATCGAAGCGATCGATCTGACCTGACGATTTGGACCATGGCGGGCACACTGCCTGCCATGGTCGCCGGAAGACCAGGCGAATGCCGAGGGAACTACATTGGCTCCAACAATGGGAACAAAGTCCGAGCGGGTTTGACTCCCCTCCGGATCAGCGGACACTCAATCGGAACCGATGGAATGTCCATAAGCTGATCGGTCTTTAAAAGCCGATCAACTTGTCTGCGCTCTCTTGAGCGCAGGTTGATCAAGCATGCGCTCTCAGGCTCGAGCGGGACTCCCGGGTTTCTTCACCTTTGTCGCCTGGTTTTTCCAGAGATTTTTGAATGAGGCGGATGCCGATGGAATTACACTGTTACCTCCGGAAATGCGTGGGTCGAGCCACGCCTTCGCGAAGTCGCGATGTCGTCTAACGAGGAAAGGCAACGGAGCCAATTTCATCACCAACTTGCCGCCGCAAGTTTCAATCGGTCAGGGCGAATGCCTGCAGAACTACATCGACTATGAATCGCCAGGTTGCGGGTTCGAATCCCGCCGCTGCAACCATCTGATGCAGCGTAGCTCAACGGATAGAGCAGGAACGTTTTGCACCCACCTTGTCGCCCTGACCGGACGACTTCCCGACTGGTCCGAATTCGGATCACCACTGAAACAGAGAGCAAACGATAGGTTGCGGCGACGGCCAAGAGCAGGAAGCCGCATCAGAAAATCCGATCAGGGCGGATGCTGTGCGAGCCTCCATCGTACGCGGGTTCGACTCCCGCCGTGACCGGGAAACAGGCACGTAGCTGAGTGGTTTAGCAGGTCTCGCATTGCGAGATACAAACGTGGTTCGCATTCTTCTCGTCGCCCTGACGGGACCTTGGAATTTGATACGGTAACTTGATTGCGGCTCTGCCGCGAATTCGGGGATGCCGGCAGGATTACAGGCAGACGCCTCCCGGCCTGGCCGGGAGGGGAGGCGCGCAGCGCTTCCCGTGCCAGTTCAAGTCTGGCCCGGTGCAATCCGGTGGCGGAAAGACACTCTTGCCAAACCTTGCCCCGCGCAGCCTGGCGGATGCCAGCAGGAGTTCGTTTCTGACGAAACTCTGCGACACGTTTGCCGCCAGGCGGATATGAAGGAAGAAGATGATGACGATCGAAACGGAAACAACAGAACTGACCAGTGCAATGCTGACCGCGTGGGGGCACGTTGAAGGCAAGGCCTTCGGGGCTGCGCTCCGCGACGGACAAGCCGCGCTTGAGGACGGCGCATCTCTGGACGCGGTACGGCAGATGCTGGAAAGCTACAAGCCGGACCCGGTTCTGCCGCTGGCTGCCTCCGGAGCAAAGCCGTTTCACGTCAATCTGGACGCGGAAGGCGAAGACGAAGAGGCCAACCTGAAAGCGGTCAAGCATCACATGACCGAACTGATGCGCACGCCGACAATCGAGGCAGGTGCGATCATGCCGGATGCCTGTCCGGCCGGTCCGCTCGGAACCATTCCGGTCGGCGGTGTGGTGGCGGCCCGCGGCGCGATCCACCCGGGAATGCACAGCGCCGATATCTGCTGCTCGGTGATGATGACGGAGTTTGAGGACGCCGATCCGAAAGCGGTTCTGGATGCGGCGCATTCGGTGACGCATTTCGGAGGGGGCGGGCGTGCCAACGGCAAGCGCTTCACCATGTCCATGGACCTTTACGACCAGTTCCGCGAGAACCGGTTCCTGAACAACCCGAAGATCCTGCGTTCGGCACATGAGCATCTGGGAACCCAGGGCGACGGCAACCACTTCCTGTTTGTCGGCGTTTCCAGGAACACCGGCAAGACGGCGATGGTAACCCATCACGGGTCGCGCGGTCCGGGTGCGCTGCTCTACAAGATCGGCATGAATATTGCGGAGAAGTATCGAAGGAAGCTGTCACCGAAGACCTTGAAGCAGAACGCCTGGATCCCGTCGGAAAGCGAGGAAGGGAAGGCCTATTGGGAAGCGTTGCAGCTGATCCGCAAATGGACCAAGGCCAACCATAATGCGCTGCATCAGGCGACCGTCGAGGCGAGCGGTGCGAGCCATTCGGACCGCTTGTGGAACGAGCACAACTTCGTGTTCGAGCGTGACGGCCTTTTCTACCACGGCAAGGGGGCGACCCCGGCCTGGGACGGGTATGCAGCAGATGCAACGGGTCTGACCCTGATCCCGCTGAACATGGCCGAGCCGGTTCTGGTTGTACGCGGCAAGGATGCCGGTCATGCGCTCGGGTTCTCGCCTCATGGTGCGGGGCGCAACTATTCGCGTTCGGAGCACAAGCGCCGTTCGCTTGGCAAGACACCGGACGAGATGCTCAAGGAAGAAACGGAAGGTCTCGACATCCGTTTCTTCGAGGAAAAGATCGATGTCTCCGAACTGCCGTCCGGCTACAAGAAAGCCGATGCGGTGGTCGCCCAGATCAAGAAATACGATCTGGCTGAGATCGAGGACTATATCAATCCGTTCGGCTGCATCATGGCCGGTGACATCGAGCCGTTCTGGAAAAAGCAGAAAAAAGGAACAAGGCGGTAAGCCGCCTTGTTCCTTAGACGCGTGTGAATAACGCCGGTTCTGTTTCCGCGAAAAGCTCCACTTCAACAGTTTGGGCAAGGCTACCGGTGATGTCGCCGAAAGTCAGTGTCGAGCGGGAGCCTATCGGCGCGTTTTCGGTGACGAAGTCGAATACCATGACGGCGCCGTCCCAGGGGTGGAGCGGGTAGAGTTGCGGTTCCGGACCTGCCGCAAGGACCAGATCATCGCCGTCTTCCCGCACCTCAACCGTGCCGAAATAGGGATTGGAATAGGTTCCTGTGCAAGTTGCAGCGGGCAGTGGAGCTGCTGCTCCCGCAGGGGGCATGTGGCCAACGGTTCTTCCGCGCTTGACGAAAAAGCTTTCGAATATCCCCGAATAACCCGCATACCAGTCGCGGGTCTCGTGTCCGAACTGGGCAATGTCATTAAAGGAAGCGGAAATGGCTTCGGCAGCTCCCACCGGGGACGCATTCGTCAGGACCACGATAGCGAGATCAAGGGAAGGGATCATCGAGAAATTGGTGCCGGTTCCCATGAGGAAGGCTCCGGAATGGCTTATGACAACCCGGCCGGACGCTCCGACGCCAACACCGAAGCCATAACCGTAAAAGCTCGCACGAGCATCTGGCGCATGGGGCCGGCCGGAAATGCTCTGCGGGCTGATTGCAGGCAGCAACGCTTCCTGAGTGAATATCTGTTTTCCGTCAGATGTCCCGTTCGCCAAGATCAGCTTTAGCCATTTTGCAAGATCGTCGACAGTTGAACTGACGCCGCCTGCCGGTGATTCCGGATCGGGATCGCGCTGCAGCAATGCGGCAAACCCGTTGTCTGTACGCGTGTGTGGAGTGGCGCGATTGTTCGAAGCCATGAAATCGTCGAAACGCGAACTTGTGTTGATCATGCCGAGTGGCTGGTAAAGCATTTCCGCAGACAGGTTTTCCCAGTCGGTGCCTGCTGCCTGCGCGACCGCTTCAGCGGCGGCGGTAAGGCCGAAATTGGTATAGGCATAGGAAATACGGAAGGGGCTGAGTGGCAAAAGCCTGAGCCGCTCCAAAATGGTGGTTCGATCGAAGCCGAGGTCTTCCAGGTCGTCACCGGCATGGTCCGGCAGGCCCGAGCGATGACTGTAGAGGTCGCCAATCGTCAATTTTTCGGTGCGATCCGGATCAGACAATGAAAACCATGGCAAAAGATCCCGCATCCGGCTGTCCCAGGAAACGATCCCTCTGCTGACCTGCGTGGCCACCACAGTCGCACCGACGGATTTCGACAAGGAAGCGATCTGGAAGGCGGTATCCGCTGTGATCTCGTCGGCCGAGCCGATTTCGCGGACACCGAAACCTCTTGCATAGACGGTACTACCTCCATGAACCACCGCAACCGCAATCCCCGGAACACCACTGCGTTCCATCACGTTTGCTATGATCCGATCGAGTTCACCAACAGCCCTTTCGATTTGTCCTTGCGGTACGTCGACACCCGAAGTCTGGGCCGGTGACAACGCTCTGGCGGCAGTTGCGTATGGCAGCAAACCGAATGTTGTGGCACTGGCGGAACCAAGCAGTGTCCGGCGCGTCAGTTCAATACTCGGCATGTCTCGATTCCTGTTCATGAATTTGAAAGTCGGCGGCAAACAGCGCAATTTCGAATTTGTTGCCGATTGACCTTACCCAATTTTGTAGGAAATCAGGTTTTGTTCCAAGTCTCCTTGAGGTGCGACAGGGGCCTGTTCCACTGCGCGGCTGCCATCCCAGAACGAGCTATTTCCGTTAAATTTTCAACCTTGCCTCCGCTCCAGTACCAGGGCGGCAAAGGCAAACAATAGCCCAAGCGCGGAACTGGCGAGCATGAGGATCAGTACGGTGACAGGCTGCTCTCCCTGGCCGATGGCGATGCCTGCAAGGCTGGTCAGCGCGGCACCACCGCCGAGGGTGAGGGCTCCGACAAGTCCGGCGGCGCTGCCGGCAAGGTCCGGACGAATGGACATCGCACCGGAATTGCTGCCTGGAATGGTGAGACCATTTCCGATCCCGACAAAGATCGTGCTTGCGAAAAAGGCAATCGGGGACGCCGAACCAACAAGGAAAACCGTCAGGCCGACCACGAGGCCGATGCATGCGGTGACGCGCCCGACCAGCATCATCGCGGGTAGCGACAGTCTTGAGGAAAACCTGCCGGCCAGGAAACCACCGGCGGAAAACCCGACCGTGATGCTCCCGATCAGAAATCCAAGTTCGGCTGTCGTCACGCCGAAGGACGTGGTAGCGACCAGCGGCGCCCCGGCCAGAAAGATATAGAAGGCGCCGACGGTGAACATTGTGCAAAGAGCATAGGCCCAGAAGCGAAACTCACTGATAAGGGCCAGAATCGCAGCCGCCATGGGCTGCTGGTCATCCTGCCTGTCGGGTTTCGTTTCTCCCAGATCAAACCAGCAGAGCACAAACAGCAGGACCCCGCATATTCCGTAGAGATAGAAATTCGCGCGCCACCCAAAGGCCGTGTCAAGGAGCCCGCCAAAAACGGGACCGAGCATCGGCGCGATGGCCATGCACATGCTGATGTAACCGATGAGGCCCGCTGCCTTCTGAGGTGCGTGCGTATCGCGGACGATTGCCATAGACAGCGTGTAACCGGCGGTAATGCCACCCTGCAGCATCCGGAAAAAGAGAAACACCCAGATGTCCTGCGCGGTTGCGCAGATGATGGAGGAAAGGCTGAAGATTATCAGCGCGACTAGCAGAACAGGCCGCCTACCAAAGTGATCGGCAAGGGGGCCGGCGATCAATTGAATGACTGCAGTCACCGCCAGATAGCCGGCGATAGCCATGCTTGCGAGCGCGTAGTTGGTCTCCAGGTCCTCGGCGATATGCCCCAGAGACGGCAAGAACATGTTCAGCGACAACGGAGAAAACGCCGTCAGCAGGATGATCGTGACGAGATGCGGAGGTGTGCGATGCCTTGTCTTCAACTCATGTATCTTTCAAAAAAAATGCCTCCGATTGGAACCGGAGGCACATGGCAGGCGATTTGGAACGCCTTTAACGGTCCATGCGTCTGTCTCTCACCACGATGTGGAATTCGAATGTCAAAATTAGCCCTCTCTTCGGGACATTAATCTTCACAAATGTCGGCGACAAGTTCCTTTTCGCCGCGATCGCCGCTCAGATATTGGATCCTGTGTCGCCGAAACGGAGCTTCACTCCAGATCCCCATGCATCGCCACCAGGTCAAGTTCCGCTGCCGGGGCCTCGATGGCGCTGTAACTTTCCCTGACGCCTTCATCCGTGAGTTCCCGGTGAACAGCCAACAGCATGTTCTCATCGTGCTCGGAACAAAGATCTGCCATGTAGCGCAATTCGTCTTCTGCAACGCCCCTTGCGGCATCGACAGACGGTGCGCCGTAGACGTCGACAAAGTGCCGGGCGAGGCGATCGACGAGATCTGAATACTCCGTCTCCTCGATCGGCGTGATTGCAACAAAGGTCACGCGACCGAAGGTTTCCAGACCCAACCAGCCATTGGCAAAAGCCTGCCTTGCCTTGCCGACAAGGTCTGCCTCGGTCCAGTCGGAAAACTCAAACCCGCCCGAAAGGCACCATTCGCCTGTCCGGGCCGGGGAGAAATAGACGTTGCGGTCGCTGTCATCCATGTGAATGGCACGGGCGAGTTTCATGATCCTAGGTCTCCAGTCGGCTCGAAAGCGGGATGAGAATTGTCTCGTCTCCATCCCGGAGCAACATGCCAAAATTCTCGTCGACACCAACGAAAGTTCCCGTGCGTTCGTCGATTTCCACGGGTTCCCCGAGCGTCGGCACCAGGCCGCGCCAGTCCGCATGAACCGGGCGCAGGCCTTCATCAAGCCATCGGTTGATCCAGTAAAGGCTGTGACGCACCCAGGCTTCAAGCAAGTCCTCAGCCGTGATCTCGGCACAACCTTCTTCCCAAAGCCAGGTCTTGTCGGATGTGATGCCGGGATCGGGTTCCGAACTCGACATGTTGAGCTCCAGTCCAACGATCAGCCAATCGGGTGTTTCTGCACTATCGGTTGTCGACGACCTGATGCGTATTCGGCCGCAGACTGCGCCATTGACACGGATTGTGCCATCCCACTCCAGGTGAACCGCGACTTCGGGAGGCGCCAGTGCGCCGAGGGCGGCCTGAAAACCGAGACCGCATACAGGCAACATTGCCATGGCCTCTTCGAGCGGAACCTCAGGCGCGAATATCAGGCTCGCCTGCAACGTGTCGCCGGTAAGATTATGGACAACGGTTCCAGGGTCTGTTCCGGCAATGGCAAGTGCGAGCGCGCGCTCGAACGGATCGGCCTGACCGGTTAGTGCTTCGCCCTGAAACAATGGTGGGAAAGTCGGTTCGCTCATGCCTGGCTCTCCGCAACCAGTGTCCTGGCAAGTTGTCGGAAAACGTTCGCCTCGGGTGCATCGGGTGCCTGCACGGCAATCGGCGTTCCGCCGTCTCCGGCGAGACGGATGTTCAGGTGCAGCGGCACTTCAGCCAGGAGCGGGACGCCGAGTTTTTCAGCTTCCGCCGCCACGCCGCCATGTCCGAAGACGTGTTCCTCGTGCCCGCAACTGGAACAGATATGCGTCGACATGTTTTCAATCATGCCAATTATGGGGACCTGCATCTGCTGGAACATGTCGATGCCCTTGCGGGCGTCCAGAAGGGCAACGTCCTGCGGTGTCGATACGATGATCGCACCGTCGACAATGAACTTCTGGCAGAGCGTCATCTGGACGTCACCGGTGCCCGGCGGCAAGTCGACAATCAGCACATCCAGGGCGCCCCATTGCACTTGACCCATCATCTGCTGCAGCGCACCCATCAGCATGGGGCCGCGCCAGACGACAGCCTGGTCGCCCGACGTCATCAGGCCGATGGAGATCATCGTAACGCCGTGGTTGCGGAGGGGCAGGATCATCTGGCCGTCCGGAGATGTCGGCCGTCCGGATATGCCGAGCATCTTTGGCTGCGACGGACCGTAAACGTCCGCATCGAGCAGACCGACCTTGCGGCCCTCGGCGGCCAGCGCACAGGCGAGGTTGGCAGCAACCGTCGATTTGCCGACGCCGCCTTTTCCCGAGGCTACAGCGATGATCCTGTCGATGCCCGGCACCTTTTGCGGTCCGGACGATCCTGGTGGCGCCGGACGCGGTTTGATCGGTGTCGGTTCGCTCGGTTTTGCTGCTTCAGCCGCCGTTTCGGAGTGGGCTGTCAGGATTATCTGGACATTTCCACAACCTTCGAGGACGGACAGGCGGCTTTCGGCATCGGCCTTGAGCGCTTCCATCTCACCCATGCGGCTTGCGTCGATCTCCATCACGAAACGGATGGTACCGTCTCCGATCTGGAGGGCGCGCACCATGCCCGAGGCGACGATGTTCTCGCCGGTGTTCGGATCCTTGACGGATTTCAGTGTATTCAGAACGGTTTCACGCGTCAGGGGCACGACCGGTTTACCCCTCGATCTCGCCGTTGACTTCGTGCGCCAGACCGATTTCCTCGATGGTCACGACGGCCTTGATCCTGTACTTCTTGCCTTGCGATGGACCCGCATTTCTGACCGCTTCTTCAATAGCCTGCTGAGAGGTGACCCCGACCTGTTTCAGGAATTTGCGCATGGACATGTTGAATTCGTCGCTCATTTTATCCTCCCAATAAGCGTTGTGTGAATTGACGGCCCGTGCCCGTGTACCCTAACGTCTGGTTTCGGCAACGTGAGGGAGGAGCGCGTGTGCTGTCGTCTTTTTCTTGTAGTCCTGTTCGGACTGGTTTTTGGTGCCGGGCTGCTGCCGTCAGGCATGGCTTCGGCAAAATCGTTTCGCGTGAGTGCGCCGGAAGACCTGGTGGCGTCGGGCTTCCTGAAACATCTGCTGCCGCGGTTTTCACTCAAGACCGGTATCCGAATTGAAATCGTTCCGGAAGATACCGCTGCAGATGCCGCTTTCTCAAGAACTTCCGAAGGGGTGCCGGCTTTTTCGGGAATAGGAAGCGACTGGTACTTTGCCGTCACCGATACCGGGAACGAGTTTGTCATCCGTTTTGAAGACTGGATAACAGGCGATATAGGCAGAAAAACAATAGACGCCTTCAAATCGGGGGGCGCGCAGCTTTTCACCGCGGCGGTCGCAAAACCGAAGGCAGATATTTCCGAGGCGGTTTCCGGTGATGTCGTCTTCGGCGAGAAACTGGCGGTTCTGCATTGCGGACGCTGCCACATGGTCAATGAGGCAACCCGGTTGACGACGATCGGGTCGTCACCGTCGTTTGCCGTCATGCGCAGTTTTTCTGACTGGAAAGTACGATTTGAGGCGTTTTTCGTGCTCAACCCGCACCCATCCTTTACCCAAGTTGAAGGGGTTACGGAACCGTTCGATATCAGCCGGCCATCGCCAATAGCACCGCTTGAACTCACGCTGGACGACCTTGATGCCATCCTGGCCTTCGTTTCAAGGATCCCTCCGGCAGATCTCGGCGCACCCATACAGTACCAGTGATCTTGATTTCCGTGGTTCAATGGTCGCGCCGCTTGCTGATGTAGTCTTCGGTGGTGCGTACCTTTGGTTTTTCGCCCATGGCGAATGGGTTGTTCTCCGAGTGATACACCGCGTTGACACGGCAGTCGTCGCACATCTGAATGAGCTTGGCTGCCTTGTTGTCCTGGAACATTCCATGTTTGCCGGCGAGTTTCTCGGTCATTCGCTCCACCATCGAGCGGACACCGAACGGCTTGCCGCATTCGACACAATTGAACGGCTCCTCCTCCTTGAGGACAACAGGTGTCAACGCGTCGTCCGCAAGGTTCAGGCGCGGCTCCAAAGACAAGGCGCTTTCCGGGCAAAGATTTACGCAGATCCCGCATTGCAGGCAGGCATCTTCCTGGAAACGCAGCTGCGGCTTGTCCGGATTTTCCTTCAGAGCACCTGCAGGACACAGAGAGACGCATGACAGACAAAGTGTGCAACTGCTCAGGTTCAGATCGACTGCACCGTAAGGCGCGCCTTTCGGCAGCACGATCGGTTCATCCGTGTCATTCAGCGCCTTTGCCGCAAGACGGGTAACCTGCCGGCGCGACCCGATGGGCAGGATAGGCTGGGCGACAGGCTCGACCTGCCTTTCCTCGTAAAGATATGCTTCAAGCTGGTCCGGATCCGTCGGCTCAATCGATCGGACCTGATCGTTCCGGGCAATCGCGTTTGCCAGCTCCAACTGGAACGAAAGGCCGTCCCTTTCCGTTTCCGGTGACAACAACAGCGTCACCGACCCGAAGCCGCTGGCCAGGGCTGAGAGCATCTCCGAATGACCGAATCCGGCGAGCGCCTGTATTTCCAGGGGGATCACATCGTAGGGTAGACCCTTGCCGTAGCGAGCGCTGAGACGGATCAATTCAAGTCCGTGACTGCCGTCGTGCACGAGAAGATGCGGACTGCCGGTATCCAGTTTTCGCCATGTGGAGGAAAGTGTCCGGATCCGTTGAAAGATATGCTCCACGGGCGGTGCATCGTAGGAAATTGCGCCGGATGGACAGACAGCAGAGCAACTTCCGCATCCGGCGCAGGTCATCGCGTCGACAACGACATGGTCACCTGCCGGAGAGATCGCTCCGGTCGGGCAAAGATCGAGGCAACGTGTGCAGCCGGTCTTTTGAGCGCGCGAATGCACACAGAGCTGTTCGTTCAGCTTGACGTAGATCGGTTTTTCGAATGTGCCGGTGAGCTGAGAGGCTTCGAGCAGGGCCTTTATGCGGGCCTCGGTGTTGCCGGGATCGGTTCGCAGATACCCTTCCCGCTTGTCCGGTGCCGGAAAGAGCGGTTGCGCCGCCTTGCGGAGGTCCAGAATAATGTCGCATTCAGTCCGGCCACCACTGCGTGGTTCCGTCCAGCCGAACGTTCCCCGGCCTCCTGGAATGCGCTCCTGAAGTTGTTCAAACGACAGGCTGAACTGTCCGAGCGCGCCGGTCGCCGCCTTGACCCTGCCGCGGACGATATCGAAACGCCGGTCGTCCGTGACCGGCAAGTCCGCGTCCGGTGCAAGCACGACCGTGACACTCAACGCGTCACTCAGATGACCGGCAGCAGAAAGCGCAACCTCCGCATCGCCAAGAATGATGCAGGTTCCGGCGGACTGGACATCGAGAACCTTTTCGGCCGGCAACGGCAGCAGGGCGTCTGCAATCAGCGCCGCCATCTTGGGGGTCGGCGCGTTTGTGCTCGCAGTCCAACCGGCGCGATCGCGCAGGTCGACGAAGATCGGATCGTCGGCGTCGATGTCGGCTGCGATCTCTTCGAAAAAAGTCTGTTCCTGACCGCAGGCGATCAGAACGTTGCCCGCGCGAATCGCTTCTTCGGCAATTCCGGCTTCCGCGCGGCAGAGTTCGGTGTGAATTTTCGAGCAGGATAATCCGGTGGTTTGTTCAATCCGTTCTGGCTCGATTGCCTGACTTTTCCGGCAATCGCACAGCAGAATCTTGCTGTCACTCATAATTGTTCGCGTCCTCTCCCGGGAACCGTCAGCTCCGTTTTCTCCTCACCGGATGCAGGTGTTCCAGCCCACATAACAAGGGCGGATGTCGTGTCAGGTCAAGTTCGACTTCTGCGGGGCTTGAATTTTATTCAGCTTGCTACAGCATGTAGGGAAATCCGCGAAAGCGATTTGTGACCCGCGGGTGGGAGGAGAATCCGCAGTGACAGGCGAAAGAATGCGAGCGATGCCGGTTGGTGTCGTGGTTAGAAGATTGCCCGGTGTTACGAAATGGCAGAAATGGAGCTGGCGCCCCGTTTCCCTGCTTCCCGGCGCCAAAGCTGCCGATTGGACCGTTCTGCGCAAAGAAGGCGAGGCGGTCGAATATCACGCTGCAACGCTGAGCCTGGAACTGCACCGCACTGATACCGAAGCCTACCTGACCGCGCTTTCCGACAAAGTACCGTCCATTTACGTGATCATGCGTCCGGCCGACGAGGTCGAGCGCGACGTGCCGATGGACGTGATGCTGCTGACCGCATCGGCCTACGAGGGACAGGACTATGCGGATACGACGGATGTCATGGTCGAGAAAGTTCCCATGCCTCCGGGGCTGATTGCATGGATCCGCGAGTTCGTCGAACTCCATCACCAGGACGAGATCTTCATCAAGCGCAAGCGTGACAAGAAGAGGATCGATCTCAAAGAAGACGGGATCGGGGACGCCCGTATTCGCCAGATCAGCGATGTTTACCGGGCACCGGGACGAAAGCCCAAGGACACTTTGCAATGAGTGGGCACGACGAAACAGGTGGCGACTTCTGGTCGAGGCGGAAAGTGGCTGTTCGCAAGGCGGAACAGGCCGAACTGGCGGAGAAGGAAGCAGAAGCCGCCGCGGAAGAGCGGGCCGAGCTGGAGCAGAAGAGCGACCAGGAAATTCTGGAAGAGCTGGGGCTTCCCGATCCGGACACGTTGACGAAGGAAGACGATTTTTCCGGATTTCTGTCGGCAACCGTCCCAGAACGGCTTCGGCGGCGAGCCCTCAGGAAACTTTGGGGGATAAATCCGGTCCTTGCCAATCTCGATGGGCTGGTCGACTACGGCGACGACTTCACGGATGCTGCGACAGTCGTTGAGAACATGCAGACCGTGTACCGGATCGGCAAAGGCATGCTGGATCAGTTCGCGCAGGCCGAAGACGAAGAAATTGATGTTCTTGCCGCAAACGACGAAAATCCGTTGCCGGCAGATGCCGACAAGACAAGCAGCGAAGAGCCAGAAGAAAATACTGCACTGCACAATGATTATATTGAAAATGAAAAAGCATCTGTGCATTTGACGCAAGCTGATCAGGTCGTGCAGGCTGACGAAATGCGCGCGAACCCAACGCAAATTCAAGAAACGGAAGAAATTCCAATAGACGCAGAACCACGAAATGTGCGGAGGCGTCTCCGATTCGACTACTCTTAGTACTAAAGTCGAATATATGGGGAGCAGTAAAACGTTGAAACTAGTACCGCGCATGAGGGAGGAACATCGCGGATGTCCGCAGCGATGACGGAATACGTAATCGATCCGGAAGACCGGGCTCGATCGGAACTCTATGATTTTATTGGATTGCTGCTGGTCAAACCGGCGAATGCTGCGCTATTGCGTCAGGTTTCTCAGCTTGGTGGTGATGAAACACCTCTCGGTAGCGCACTGACCGTTCTGGCGAAGATCGCCTCGGTTACGTCTCCCGAAGCGGCCGAACGCGAATTCAATGCTCTTTTTATCGGTCTGGGGCGCGGTGAACTGCTGCCCTATGCGAGCCACTACCTCACCGGGTTCCTCAACGAAAAACCACTCGCCAATCTGCGTAGTGACATGTCGAGCCGGGGGATCGGCCGCGCGGAAGGCAAGCGCGAACCGGAAGACCATATCGCGTCCCTCATGGAAATGATGGCGGGCATGATTGTCGGGCGCTTTGGAACGGTCACTTCCGTTGCGGAACAGAAAATATTCTTTCAGGCGCATATCGAGCCTTGGTCAATACACTTTTTCTCAGATCTTCAGGCAACGAAGAGTTCCGTCTTTTACGGAGCTGTCGGTGCTTTGGGGCGGCAATTCATGGAGATCGAGGCCGAAGGTTTCGGCATGCTGCCCAATTGAGTTCACGTTGGCAATTTAGGCGGCTGCCAGCCGCTGCAAGGAGAGGAGGATTGCAACGATGAAAAAACCCGATCAAGCGGTGCCCAAAAGTGGGTCTGGCCGCCGGGATTTCCTGAAGCTGGCTGCTTTGTCAGCTCCTGCTGCCGTCGCTGCGACAGCAGCAACAGGAACCGCTGAAGCAGCGGAAGTTGATCCCACGTCCAGCAAAATGCAGGACACGGCGCACACACGCGCATACTTCGACAGCGCCCGGTTCTAACCGGACCCTGTATCACACCCGGTCTATGGTTGCGTGACGCCCGCTGACCGGTTCGCTGAAATCCAACCCAGCCGTATCGATTTCGGTACAAGCAAGGTAGGGCAATATGCTTAGGAAAAAGACAAATGGGGTCGCGCGACGCCCCCAGGGTGCAAGTATCCTCAGAGACACTGCACATAAATCGGTAGACCGCCGGACATTCCTCAAGGGATCCGGTGTCGCCGCGGGTGGCCTGGCTGCCATCACCGCAACGGGTGGTTCCGTTACCAAGGCCCAGGCTCAGTCATCTGACGATGCCGTCAATCTCGTAAAGTCGGTCTGCACCCACTGTTCGGTTGGCTGTACCGTGATTGCCGAAGTCAAGAATGGTGTCTGGACCGGCCAGGAGCCGGGATGGGACAGCCCATTCAATCTTGGTGCCCATTGCGCCAAGGGCGCTGCAGTGCGCGAGCACGCACACGGTGAGCGCCGGCTGAAGTATCCGATGAAAAAGGTCGGTGGCGAGTGGACCAGAATCAGCTGGGACGAGGCGATCAACGAGATCGGTGACCAGATGATGCAGATCCGCGAGGAAAGCGGACCTGACAGTGTTTACTGGCTCGGATCAGCCAAGCACAACAACGAACAGGCTTACCTGTTCCGCAAATTCGCGGCCTATTGGGGGACGAACAACGTCGACCACCAGGCGCGTATCTGTCACTCGACAACGGTTGCCGGCGTAGCCAACACATGGGGCTACGGCGCCATGACCAACAGCTACAACGACATCCACAATTCAAAGGCCATCTTCATCATCGGCGGCAATCCGGCAGAGGCTCATCCGGTCTCACTGCTGCATTTGCTGCGTGCCAAGGAGCAGAACAATGCTCCGGTGATCGTTTGCGATCCGCGCTTTACCCGCACGGCCGCGCATGCAGATGAATATGTGCGTTTCCGTCCCGGTACGGACGTTGCCCTGGTCTGGGGCATCCTCTGGCACATCTTCGACAACGGCTGGGAGGACAAGGAGTTCATCCGCACCCGTGTGTGGGGCATGGACCAGATCCGTGAAGAAGTTGCCAAGTGGAACCCGGAAGAAGTCGAACGGGTTACCGGTACTCCGGGCAGCCAGATGAAGCGCGTTGCGCGGACACTGGCGAACAATCGTCCGGGCACGGTTATCTGGTGCATGGGTGGAACCCAGCACACGAACGGTAACAACAACACTCGCGCATACTGCGTTCTCCAGCTTGCCCTCGGCAACATGGGTACATCAGGCGGCGGCACCAACATTTTCCGCGGCCACGACAATGTGCAGGGTGCGACGGATCTGGGCGTGCTCAGCCACACATTGCCTGGCTACTACGGCCTGAGTGCAGGTGCCTGGGGCCATTGGGCGCGTGTCTGGGAAGAAGACTCCGATTGGCTGAAGGGTCAGTTTGCCACCGTCAAAGGTTCCGACGGCAAGGAAAAAAGCCTTCAGAACCTGACTGGTATTCCGGTCAGTCGCTGGATCGACGGTGTTCTGGAAGATCCCGATAATACCGATCAGCCGAACGCGGTTCGGGCAATGGTCCTGTGGGGCCACGCACCGAATTCGCAGACCCGCATGACGGAAATGAAAACGGCCATGGAAAAGCTGGATACTCTGGTCGTCATCGACCCGTATCCGACGGTCTCCGCCGTTCTTCATGATCGTACCGACGGTGTCTATCTGCTGCCGGCCTGTACGCAGTTCGAAACACGCGGTTCAGTGACCGCTTCGAACCGGTCTCTTCAATGGCGTGACAAGGTGGTTGAACCGCTGTTCGAAAGCCTGCCGGATGAAGTCATCATGGCCAAGTTTGCGAACAAGTTCGGCTGGGGTGACAGGCTCTTCCGCAATATCGAAATGGAAGATCCGGAAACGCCGAATGTCGAAGACATCACCCGCGAACTCAATCGCGGTCTGTGGACAATCGGCTATACCGGCCAGTCGCCGGAGCGGATCAAGTCGCACATGGCGAACCAGCACACATTTGACCGGACGACGCTTCAGGCGGTCGGCGGCCCGAATGATGGCGAATATTACGGCATGCCGTGGCCGTGCTGGGGAACCCCGGAAATGAAACATCCGGGTACTCCGAACCTCTACGACATGTCCAAGCCTGTCGCAGAAGGCGGTTTGTGCTTCCGCGCCCGTTTCGGTGTGGAACGTGATGGCGACAATCTTCTCGCTGACGGTGTTTCGAACCCAGGTGCGGAAATTCAGGACGGCTACCCCGAGTTCACCATGCAGATGCTGATGGATCTCGGCTGGGACGGCGACCTGACCGATGAGGAGCGGGCTGCCATTGAGGCGGTTGCCGGGCCGAAAACCAACTGGAAGACCGACCTTTCCGGCGGTATCCAGAGGGTGGCCATCAAGCATGGCTGTGCACCGTTCGGCAACGCCAAGGCACGCGCCGTCGTGTGGACGTTCCCGGATCCGGTTCCGCTGCACCGCGAGCCGCTCTATACCAACCGCCGGGATCTGGTGGCAGACTATCCGACCTATGAGGATCGGAAGTTCTATCGTCTGCCGACACTCTATGCCTCGATCCAGAAACAGGACTTCTCGAAGGATTACCCGATAATCCTGACCTCGGGACGTCTTGTGGAATACGAGGGTGGCGGTGACGAGTCCCGGTCCAATCCGTGGCTCGCCGAACTTCAGCAGGACATGTTCGTCGAGATTAATCCGAGGGACGCCAACAATCTTGGTGTGCGCGATGGTGCGCAGGTCTGGGTTGAAGGTCCTGAAGGCGGCAAGGTCAAGGTCATGGCAATGGTGACCGAACGGGTCGGCGAAGGCGTTGCCTTCATGCCGTTCCACTTCGGCGGTCATTTCCAGGGCGAAGACCAGCGGTCGAAGTACCCGAAAGGGGCCGATCCGTATGTCCTTGGTGAGAGCTCCAATACTGCTCAAACCTATGGCTACGATTCGGTGACGCAGATGCAGGAGACCAAAGCGACTCTCTGCAAGATCTCGGCAGCGTAAGGAGGATACGCAATGGCAAGATCAAAGTTCCTTTGTGACGCCGAACGCTGCATTGAGTGCAATGCCTGCGTTACGGCGTGTAAGAACGAAAATGAGGTGCCGTGGGGGATCAACCGCCGCCGTGTCGTAACCATCAATGATGGCCGGCCTGGCGAACGGTCGATTTCCGTGGCCTGCATGCATTGTTCGGATGCACCGTGTATGGCGGTGTGCCCGGTCGATTGTTTCTACCAGACCGAAGAAGGCGTGGTTCTTCACTCGAAGGACCTGTGCATTGGCTGCGGCTACTGCTTTTACGCCTGTCCGTTCGGCGCACCGCAATTCCCGCAAGCGGGCAATTTCGGATCGCGTGGCAAGATGGATAAATGCACCTTCTGTGCAGGTGGTCCGGAAGAAAACAATTCGACCGCCGAGCGTGCCAAATACGGTGCAAACCGTATTGCGGAAGGCAAGTTGCCGCTTTGCGCTGAAATGTGCTCCACCAAGGCCCTTTTGGCAGGTGACGGCGATGTCGTTTCAGCCATTTACCGCGAGCGTGTCGTCGCCCGCGGGTTCGGCTCCGGCGCCTGGGGCTGGGGCTCTGCCTACGGCCAGAGAGGCGGCTGACCAACGGATCATTCTGCGATGCCGGGGTGAACCCGGCATCGCCAGATCCGTTGTAATTCAAAATGACAAAGAGCTGGGGCGGCGCTTACCAATCCGATTGGTATCCAGCCGCCCCGTTTGTCCTTAACGGCATTTGTTCGAGGGTCCTTTCATGAAACGTTTGGCTCTGGCTGTGGTTCTGCTGTTTGCGTTTCTGGTTCAGGGAATTGCTCAGGATCAGACGCAAGGTCAGCAACCGGTAGACCGCTCCGCGACCGGAGGAGCGCAGACGCTCGAAGACATCATGAAGCGTCAACGCGGTGAAAAGGTCGATACCGGGTTCCGGCGCAATGAGACCGGCGATCCGAACTCCGCGGCTGGAATCTCCTCGCAGCTCGGCACTCTGGGCGGCGCGTCCGATCCGGAGCTCTGGCGGGCACTGCGTTACGGATCGGCCGATATTACTGTTTCTTCCGGTGGCAAGGAGGCAACCGTGCTGATGCAGGACGGCGGCATGCGCTGGCTTGCCTGGCGCAAGGGGCCGCTGGCGACCTATGGCGCCTATCTCCTTGCGGGAACGCTTGCCTTCCTGGTGCTGTTTTTCCTCCTGCGCGGCCGAATCCGGATCGACGGGGAAAAAACCGGCCATACGATCACCCGGTTCAAGGCTATCGAAAGGTTCGGGCACTGGTTGCTTGCCGGCAGCTTCATTCTGCTTGCAATCACCGGTCTGATCACACTGTTTGGACGATACGCGATCATTCCGCTGATCGGCAAGGATGCGTTCGGCCCGGTCGCGTTCGCCTCCAAATGGGTCCACAACAATGTGTCCTGGGCCTTTATGCTGGGCCTCGTCATGGTCTTTGTCATGTGGGTGGCGCACAACATTCCGAACAAGACGGATCTTAAATGGATTGCCGTAGGCGGCGGGCTTTTGAAAAAAGGCGTGCATCCGCCCGCACGGAAATTCAATTTCGGACAGAAGCTGGTGTTCTGGGGAGTGATCGTGCTCGGTGTGTCGATCTCCGCTTCCGGCATCTCGCTGCTGTTTCCGTTCGAATTCCCGATGTTCGCTGTCACGTTCGAGAAGCTGAATGCTCTGGGTCTGCCGCAACTGGTCGGACTTGGACCCCTGCCGACCGAACTCGCCCCGCACGAGGAAATGCAATATGCGCAGCTTTGGCATTCGATCGTTGCGTTCCTCATGATTGCTATGATCCTGGCCCATATCTATATCGGGTCGGTCGGCATGGAGGGGGCTTACGACGCCATGGGGTCCGGTGAAGTCGAGCTTCAATGGGCTCGTGAACACCATGGCCTGTGGGTCAAGGAAGTCGAAGAGGCGCAGCGAAGTTCGAAAGCGCCGGACAAAAATACGGTTCCTGCTGAATAGGGCAGGTAGTCAATGAAGGTCTTCTGCTTCCGAAAAATTGCCACAGGAGCGTGGAGCTTCTCGCTCTATCTGTCATGCCTTGCCTTCTTCAGCCTGGCACCGTCAGCAACTGCAGCGGAGTTCCAGACCCTGAAAGGGCATGGCGGTCCGGTGATGGATATTTCCGTGTCGCCGACAAACGGCATCGTTGCAACAGCAAGCTTCGACAATGCCGTCGGGGTCTGGGCAGGACGGAAACCGCGCTGGTTCGACGGCCATGCAGCAGCCGTCAAGGTCGTCAGGTTCGTCGATGAGAAACATATCGTTTCTGCCGGCGACGACAATGATCTGATCCTGTGGAGTCTCGACGACGGTTCGCGGAGACGACTGGAAGGCCATACGGCCAAGGTCACGGGACTGGCGATATCGCCTGATGGCAAGACGATCGCCAGTGCAAGCTGGGATTCGCGGATCGGGCTTTGGCCGGTGGAAGGAGGCGAGCCGACATTCCTGAGCGGGCACAACGCGGGTGTAAACAAGGTCGCCTTTTCAGCCGACGGCGCCTGGCTTTACTCCGCTTCCGTCGACGGGTCGATCAAGCTTTGGGATTTTGCCAAAAAGAGTGAAGTGCGTGTCATTGAACGCAACGGCTTCGGCATCAACGTGATGGTGCTTGGCGGTGGCAACAGCAACGAGACATGGGTGGCCTACGGCTCGCAGGACGGCGTGACCCGCATCGTTGACATTGAAACCGGTGAACGGCTGCATGACTTCACTCTGGAGCGCCGTCCGATCCTCGCACTGGCGCTCAGTCCGGACGGTAGCAGGATGGCGACAGGTGACGGACATGGATACATCACCGTATTCGACACGAAGTCCTGGTCCATCGAATCCGATTTCAAGGCGGCATTGAAGGGACCGATCTGGGCGCTTGCCTTCTCGAAGGATGGTGAATTGCTGCATGCCGGCGGTATCGAGGACATCGTTTATTCCTGGCCGGTCGAAGATTTGGGAGCATTCGATCCGATGGCGCAGGAGACCCCCCAGTTCCTGCGCAAACCCGAAGACATGACCAATGGTGAGCGTCAGTTTGCACGCAAATGCTCCATCTGCCATGCACTGAGCCCGGATGGAGGCCGCAAGGCCGGTCCAACGCTTCACGCCGTGTTTGGCCGCCGGGCAGGAACCCTGCCGGACTATCCCTACTCGGAAACACTCACCGGATCTGATATTGTCTGGAATGAAGAGACCATTGATCAGCTGTTTCTTGACGGACCGGATCATTTCATTCCCGGTTCGAAAATGCCGATGCAGATCATCGCCCGTCCGCGAGACCGGATTGACCTGGTCGACTACCTGAAAGCGGCAACGGCCGGACAAGAAACCAATGGAGAAACACAATGAAGGCGATGTTCGCGGCTTTTGCCGCTATCGTGGTGATCGCGATAGGAGCCCACCAGATCCTGGAACGGTCAGGCTTTTCCAGTGCTGAACAGGCAACCAGTTCGTCGGTGAGACTTGGGGAGTAAGACGGCAAAACGGGGCCCCGAAATAGCCGCCATGAGGTGAGTGATATCAGATTTGAAATCCTGTCGAAAAGTTGCATTGCGCATTTCAGGAGCACCCGCGCCTACATCATCGCGCCCAGGGATTTCTCGGTGAACACCCGGATGTAGTCTCCAGGTGAAGAGCCGGCCCAGAATACCCAAAGTCGATGCGGGTCCTGCCCATCGACCCATACCCTGTCTCCCGGCTCAAGTCCCCGCAGTTCCGTGCTTATGTAGTTCACGCTGTTGTTTGCGAGAAAATCGGTCGCTGCCATCGTGTCCTGAAAGGCTGCAATCCCCAATACCGGCGCATCGAAATCGACGTATCCGTAGTGAACACCGGCCAGGCTGTCGAAGAAGACATAGTGACTTGCAACAGTCTCGCCTTGCGCGATGACGCCATTGTCACCACCGAAGTCGACGCGGATCGGTTCCGTGAGGAGAATGTTCTGGTCCTCGTCGAAGGCATAAAGATTGTCGGTATTGAAATTGTCGGCGCCGACATCGAAGGGCACGTTCGTGTCCAGCAGGACAAATCTACCGTTGCCACGTTGGTCGACAATCTCACCACCAAGAACAACGGCCATTGACGGAGTTGCCAGAACAAGTGCCAGCAACGCTGGAATGAGCCGGTGCAGCATGTTTCGCTCCAATATGTTGGGGAAGCACCATGCAGTATCTTCTTGTTTCCAAACAATCACAGCTCGATAACAGTCTCGTGTGCGAACCTGGCCGCGCCCAGGCCAAACCATGTGCAACGTCATCCCGGAGCCGGATCACCGAATGGATCTGGTGTGACCCGGCCCGGTTTTTCTGCTTCAGGCGATCAGCGAAAAAGACTGCTGTTGCCCCGGCACACCGTCCCTGCTTTCTGCAACTCAGCTCGAACCGTCATTCGCATTTGGAAAGAACAGCTGCTGGCCGTCGACCTTGTAGCCGGCGATGGCCTGTTGGCCTTCCCTGGACAAGAGCCAGTCGATGAAGGTCTGTGCCATTTCCGCCTTCACATGCGGATGGATTTTGGGATTGACGAGGATCACGCCGTACTGATTGAACATCCTGGGGTCACCTTCGACCAGAATTTGGTGGCTGCCCTTGTTGCCGAATGCGATCCAGGTGGCGCGGTCGGTCATGATGTAGGCATCCATGCCAATTCCGGTGTTCAGTGTCGCCCCCATTCCGGAACCGGTCTCGCGGTACCAGCTGCCGGACTCCGCTCCCGCGTCGATGTCTGCTGCTTTCCAGAGACGAAGTTCCGCCTTGTGCGTGCCGCTGTCGTCACCTCGTGATGCAAACGGTGCCGCGCCTTTCGCAATTGCCTTCAGCGCTGCGACAACGTCCCGTCCACCAGCAATGCCGGCCGGGTCAGCATCGGGGCCGACTATCACGAAATCGTTGTACATCACATCTGCACGGGACACGCCCAGGCCGTCGGTAACGAATTTTTCTTCCGACGGTTTGGAGTGCACCAGGAGAACATCACCATCCCCGTTGGCTGCATTCCTGATTGCCTGACCGGTTCCCACGGCGACGACCCGGACTTCAATTCCGCTCTTTTCCTGGAATTCCGGCAGGATTTCGTCGAACAGACCGGAATTCTGGGTTGAGGTTGTTGACTGGACGACAATGAACCTGTCTTCCCCACTCGCAGACTGGACGGTTGCGCCCCCAATCAGGGCGGCTGCTAGGATTGCCGTGAAAAAGCGTCTGTTCAAAAGGTCCTCCTGGAACGGTCGTTGATGGATCTGGTGTTGGCTCCGAGATAAAGCCGCCCGTCTTGCCAGGCACGGGCAGGTTCGCTCCGCGGCGCACCGAGGACCTGGCTGGCCGGGCCTGCTTCGGCGACGCAGCCGTCCTGGAGGAAGATGACGTCTTGCCCCAGTCGTTTTGCCTGTCCCGAATCATGGGTGACGAGCACGATCGTGACGCCACGTGCATTTGCCTCCAGAATGAGGGTTTCGATAGCTGCCGTGGATGCCGGGTCGAGATTTGCCGTGGGTTCGTCCAGAAACAGAATGTCCGGTTCGCAGGCGAGCGCCCGGACAACCGCAAGACGTTGCTGCTCTCCGCCGGACAGAACGCGCGCCGGTTGTTTGGCGAGATGAGACAGTCCGGCAGCAGTCAGCGCCATGTCGATTTTTTCGGCGCGTTCGGCGCCGCGCAGACCGCGTACGGAGAGGGCGAACTTCAGATTTGCGAGGACGGAGCGGCGCAGCAGAACCGGGCGCTGGAACACCATCGCCTGCGCGCGCATTGCCTGTTTCGTCAGGGGTGAGCCCTGCCAGAGAACATCGCCTTGCGCTGGTTTGAGCAGCCCGTGGAGCAGCCGCAGGAGCAAGCTTTTTCCAGCGCCATTGGGGCCCATGACGAGTGTGCGTGCGCCTTTACGGATCGAGACATCGATGCCGCACAAAAGCCGTTGACCACCTGCTTCAAAGACGAGGTTGCTGGCTTCAAGGAGCATTTCATCCCTGGCAATCGGACGATAGCCGGATGGAGCGGCGGGCATGTCGAATATGGCGTCACGCATAGGCAGCTCTCACGGCAGAGGCCCTCAGGGCCATGACACATGCATTCACGGAAAATGCGATCAACAGGAGAATGACACCAAGTGCGAGTGCAAGCTGCAGGTTCCCCTTGGAGGTTTCCAGCGCGATTGTCGTGGTCATCACGCGGGTGACATGATTGATGTTGCCGCCGACGATAAGGACGGCACCGACTTCGGCGACAGCACGGCCGAAGCCGGCCAGGGTCACTGTCAAAAGGCTGTAGCGGGCGTCCCACAGGAGCGACAGCAGTCGGTCCAGGGCGCCTACACCGAGCGAAGCGAACTGTTCTGCATATTCACGATCAATGTCCTCGACAACCTGACGGGTGAGGGCGGCGACGATCGGCATCACGATAATCATCTGGGCAATTATCATTGCGCCTGGAGTGTAGAGCAGGCGGAGCGGGCCAAGCGGTCCTGACGCGGAAAGAAGAAGATAGACGACCAGGCCAACCACAACGGGGGGCAAGCCCATGAGGGCATTCAGGATCACCGCCAGCAAAGTGCGCCCCGGAAATCGGAAGGCGCCGACTGCCGCGCCAAGAGGCAATCCGATCAGGCAGGCAAACAGGACAGCCGTAAGCGTGACCCGCATGGAAAGGCCGATGATTTCCAAAAGATCCGGATCGAGTGCGAAAACAAGGGCAAAGGCCCCGCCCAGCACGCTCCAGAAACTGTCCATTCCTGCGTTTCCTCCCGACTGTTGGGAAAAAATAACGTAAAATGCACAAAAAACCAAATGTCTATCGATGTTTTGGTACGAAAAAAAACGCGGCAACCCGGACAGGTGCAGTGAATTGGCCGTTTTCTGGTATTTCGTGCTGTCATTACGCGCGCTCCAATATGCTTCCCCGGCCTTGAAGCGGGGTCACATCTGAACACCCGAAGATGCCGTTTCCGGCCCGGGTCCGGAATTGCAGAGGACACGCGCGGGATCGGCATGGAAAATCACTTCCGGTTCGGGTCCTGTTCCTCCAGCACTTTCTTTGCGACCCGGAAGCACTCGAGTGCTTGCGGGACGCCGCAGTAGATTCCAACCACATGAATGATCGCGCGGATTTCCTCCCTGGTGACGCCATTGTTGATTGCGCCGCGGCAGTGAATTTCCCACTCGGTCATCTTGCCGAGCGCGCCGATCATGGCGAGATTCATCATGGAGCGGGTCTTGGCGTCAATCACGTCATCGCCCCAGCCGAACCCCCAGCACCAGGCGGTCATGGCCTCCTGAAAGGGGCGAGTAAACTCGTCCGCCTTGGCCAGGTTGTTCTCGACATACTCGGCTCCGAGCGTTGCCTTTCGTTGTTCCAGTCCCTTTTCGAACAGATCCTGATCCATCTCTTACCTCAGCTTGATCGCAACATTCTTGGTTTGTACGTTGTTGAACAAAGCCTGTCGTCACTCGGCGCGTCAACAGAGCTAACCTTACTCGCGCAAAATCGAGTTATCCCTGATCGTCGCGCCTTTCACGCATCCTGCGTGGTATTCGGCGCGCTCGAAACATCAAGCGGCAGCTCTGTTTTGAAGCTGTGTCCCAGGGTCGGTTCGTCCGCTTTGCGGGTCTGAATGGAAGCAATGTGATTTTCATGTGAAATCACAGGTTCGTGCCTTATTTACTGCCTGAGGCGTGTCGTCGAGAGCTCGGAGGGCCAAATGAGGGTGCCACACCGATTTTTAGCAGCAATTGTCTATTCGTTTCTGTTGATTGTTAGCGGTCCCGGTGAAACGCGAGCGGAAACCGTTGAGAACGTTGTCCGGGCTGAAGACACCGCTACATTGCAGGAAAAGATCGGCCAGATGATTCTGGTCGGGTTTTTGGGAAACACGGTCGATCGAGCGGGCTTCAAGCAGGTCCGGGCGCAAATGGAAAGCGGCGAAATCGGCGGGGTTCTCTATCTCGGACGGAATTTGAAGAACCGGCAGAGCGTGCGGCGGATGAATGCGGAGCTGAGGGAAGCTGCGCAAACCCATCTGCCGCCTTTGATTGCGATCGACCAGGAAGGCGGGAAAGTGCAGCGTTTGAAGCGGCATCACGGCTTTCCGCATACACCAGCTGCAAAACGAATGGCGCGTCGGGGGAACCTGTCCGAAGCGGCAAAGACCTACGGAGCGCTTGCCAGTGAACTTGCAGACTGGGGTTTCACGCTCAATCTCGGACCCGTCGTCGATGTTGATGTCAACCCACGCAATCCGATTATCGGGCGGCTGGGACGGTCCTATTCCTCAGATCCGGACCGTGTTGCAGACTACGGAGCAGCTTTTGTTTCTGCCCACAGGCATCATGGTGTTCTGACCGCGTTGAAACACTTTCCTGGGCATGGTTCGAGCCGACGAGATAGCCACAAGGGCGCAGTCGACGTATCGGCTACCTGGTCATCGGATGAGTTGGAACCTTTTCGGCAACTGATCGACGATGCAAATGTCGACCTGATCATGACAGCCCATGTCATCAACCGGTCGATTGAAAGTGTCCATGAGGATGTACCCATGTCTCTTTCAGAGACAGCGCTGGTGGAAGTTCTGCGAAACGATCTTGGGTTTGACGGCGTTGTTATTTCAGATGACATCCAGATGGATGCCATCAGATGGAACTTCTCGCTGGAAGAGGCCGTCTTACGGGCTGTTCAAGCACAAACCGACATCCTGCTCTTTGCCAACGACAAGCGGCCTGACCCGAGAATTCCTGAAAAGGTTGCAAAGATTCTCCTTGAGGCAGCCGAAAATGATCCGCTTCTGGTTCGGAAAATCGATGCGGCCTATGGCCGGATACTGACCCTGAAAGATCGTCTGCGTGAATCACATGATTCCCGGACATCCGTTTCACGGATGCCGGACAGCAGGTTGTCGGCGATCGCGCCCGGCGAGCACCTTTGTCTGCTCTCACCGGATCAGTAAAGCGAACGCGGCAACCAGGTTGCGAGGATCGGGAACAGCCACAAGATGGCCACTGCGATGATCTGAAGCCCTATGAAGGGCACCACTCCACGATAGATCTGGCCTGTGGTGATTTCCTTGGGCGCAGCGCCGCGCAGGTAGAACAGCGAAAAGCCGAACGGTGGCGTCAGGAACGATGTCTGGAGATTGATCGCGATCAGGACAGTCAGCCAGATCGGGTCAATCCCCATCAGGATGAGTGGCGGGATTAGCACCGGCAGGAGGATTACCGAGATTTCGACGAAGTCGAGGAAGAAGCCGAGGACGAAGACAAACAGCATTGCAAAGATCAACGCACCGGTTGCTCCGCCAGGCATTTCATTCAGGATGGCATGCACCCTGTCTTCGCCGCCAAGGCCGACAAAGACGAGTGAAAAGAAACTCGCCATGAGGATGGTGGCGAAAATCATTGATGTGACCGTGAGGGTCGACAGGAGGGAGGCCTTCAAGAGACCGTCTGCAAATGCTGCCAGCAGGATGCGGACCACAACGCCGACGGCGAAGATGGCAAGACCCGCATAGACTGCCGCAAGCAGATATCCAACGGGTGTGACGTCGGATCGTTGCAGACGGACCGGCATAAGTGTTGCGACAACTGCAAGGACGAGCAAAGCGAGCGTTGCCAGTACAATCAGCTTCGTGGAAACGCCAAGTCGGCGCCCAGCAAGAAGAATTGCGCCGACTGCGCCGACGGATGCGGCTTCGTTCGGAGAGGCGATGCCACCGAGTATAGAACCCAGAACAGCGATGATCAGCAGAATTGGTGGAACAATGGCGGCGGCGATTTCCTTGCCGGAGGGCCGGTCGACATTTTCGTTCATGGCCGGGGCATCACCCGGAAAGAGCCTGGCCCGGGCCAGGACATAGACGCAATAGACGACAACCAGCAGCAGGCCGGGGACCATGGCGGCGGCAAAGGTCTGACCCACGGATATGGTCTCTATCGTGAATTTTCCTTGTGCGTATTGCGCCTGCTGGAAGGCATTCGACATAACGTCGGCAAGGATAATCAAGAGGGTCGATGGCGGGATGATCTGGCCGAGCGTTCCGGCGGTGCAGACCATTCCGGAGGCGAGTTTCGGATCATAGCCATTCCGCAGCATGGTCGGTAGGGCAATAAGCCCCATCGCAACGACGGTTGCGCCGACAATGCCGGTAGAGGCCGCAAGCAGTGCTCCGACGAGTATGACGGAGACGCCGAGACCGCCGTTCATCCGCCCGAAAAGGCGTCCCATGGTCTCCAGCAGTTCTTCGGCAATCCGGCTCTTTTCCAGAATGACTCCCATCAGGACGAAAAGCGGAATTGCAGTCAGAACGGGATTGACGAGGACGCCAAAGAACCTTTGGCCCATCGCTCCCATGAGTTGGATATTGAAGTCTCCGAGCACCCAGCCGAGAAGGGCAAATCCCGTGGCAACTCCGGCTATCGTGAAAGCCACCGGATAACCGAGCAGAATGAAGGCGATCAGCGCTCCGAACATGATGAGGTCGAGTGGCAGGCTCATGCACGGGCACCCCTCAGCTTCGCAATGTCACGGATGAAGGCCGCAACGCCCTGGATGAGCAAAAGCACGCAGTAAGCCGGAATGAGGGATTTGAGCAGATAGGAGGCCGGAATGCCGCCGACGGATATCGGACCTTCCAGGATCGCCCAACTACCGCGCACATAGGGCCAGGAAAACCAGATCAGCACGATGAGAGCGGGCGTGAGCAGGAAAAGGTGACCGAACAGGTCGATCCATGCCTGGGTCCGTTCGGTGCATTTGGCGTAGAAGATATCTACCCTGACATGGGCATTGACGAGAAATGTATAACCTGCACCGAGCATGAAGAGGGCTGCGTGGAAGTAAAGGACACCCTCATCCAGAAAAATGTAGCTGTAGCCAAAGACATATCGCAGGAGCACGATCACGAATTGCAGGAGCATCATGGCAAGCGCTGCCCAGCACAGCGTATTGCCTATGAGAGAATTGACGCGCTCCAGCACGTCCGCGAGTTTTAGCATTGCGGTTTGTCCTGCCCCTGTTGTTGCCTGATCTCTTAATGCTACGTCATCGCAGAGCAGGTCTCTGCAATCGGTGCCGTCACCATGCCGCGATTCCAATGCGGAGTGGAAGCGGAATGGATCCCGTGGTCAAGCCGGAGGATGACCCTGGAAGGGGGTGGTTTCCAGTCGCTTGTTTCTGTCATGCCGGCATAACCATTCGGGCCCGGGTTTCGAAACCATCGCCCTGTCTTGTCATCCCGGACGGAGCAAAGCGGCGATCCGGTACGCCGCCAGGCTCATCTTTCTTTTCAAAGTTCACGGCTACTGGATCCCAGCCTTCACAGGGACGACAAAGGGTGTTTCGAGGGGCCTTTTGGAGGTCCCTCGGAACTTTGGAAAAGAGCCGTTGGAACAGCAACCTAGTCGTACTTGTAGTCCAGCAGCCGTGCGTTCATCTGGCCGTTGTCGGCATACGGCATGTATTCATGCATCAGCGCACGGTAGGCGAGGAAACTTTCCGTGATACGCTTGACCAGTTCGTCATCGCTGGAACGAAGATCCGTGATGACTTCACCAGCCGCGTTGCCCATGGCCACGATGACTTCGTCCGGCAACTTGCGCACCATCACGTCATGCTCGTTGACCAATTGGGTCAGGGCCTGAGCGTGCTTGGTGTTGTATTCGGTCAGGACATCGTTGTAGAGGCTGGCACAGGCGTGCGAGACGGCAGCCTTCAGGTCGTCCGGTAGATCATTGTAGGCTTCCAGATTGACCGCACACTCTTCCGCGGAAGACGGCTCACCGACGCCAGGCCAGTAGTAGTTCTTGGCAATCTGGTAGTAGCCGAGTGCGCTGTCGGTCCATGGCCCGATGAATTCACCTGCATCGAGTGCGCCGGATTGAAGCGCCTGGAACATGGCAGGACCGCTCATGGCCTGAACCGCCATGCCGAGCTTGGAACACATTTCGGAGGCCAGACCTGTCGACCGGAACTTCAGGCCTTTCAGGTCGTCGACACTGTTGATTTCGGTGCGGAACCAGCCTGCCCATTGTGGACCGGAGTTGCCGCAGAGGAATGGTTTCAGGTTGAACCCGCCATAGATCTCGTCGTAAAGCGCCTGGCCACCGCCGTGGATCAGCCATCCAGCCTGTTCGGGCGCTGTCAGACCAAAAGGCTGGGATCCGAACAGAAGGATACCCTTTGACTTGGAACCCCAGTAGGCCGGTACGGCGTGGTAAAGCTCCGCTGTGCCCTGACCGACCGCGTCGAAGACACCGTTGCCTGGAACAATCTCGCCGGCTGCAAAGAGTTTAACCTCGATGCGTCCACCGGACAGAGCCGTGATGCGGTCCGCAAGCATCTGGGCCGCGACACCGGGACCTGGCAGGTTTTTCGGCCAGGCAGTGACCATGCGCCACTGGCGGACGTCCTGGGCAATCGCCGGAGCGGCGAGCGCTGTTGCTGCCGCGGCGGCAGCGGTTCCGGTTGCACCGGCTTTGAGAAAATCACGTCTTTTCATGCTAATTCCCCTCAGTTCAAATTCGTCGGTTCAGAGCGTCCTGCCATGTTCGTTACTTGCCCAAAATGCCCGGCAGGTTGAGCCCCTGTTCTTTCGCGCAGTCCAGCGCGATCTCGTAGCCGGCGTCGGCGTGACGCATCACACCAGTCGCCGGGTCGTTCCAAAGCACGCGGCCGATCCGCCTGTCGGCATCTTCGGTACCGTCGCAGCAGATGACCATGCCCGAATGTTGCGAAAATCCCATGCCGACACCACCGCCATGATGCAGCGATACCCAGGTCGCACCGGATGCGGTGTTGAGCAGTGCGTTCAACAAAGGCCAGTCCGAAACAGCATCGGATCCGTCCTGCATCGCCTCGGTTTCGCGGTTGGGAGATGCGACAGATCCTGAATCCAGATGGTCGCGTCCGATCACGATCGGCGCTTTCAACTCGCCGCTGCGAACCATCTCGTTGAAGGCAAGACCGAGCCGGTGCCGCTGGCCGAGACCGACCCAGCAGATGCGCGCCGGCAGACCCTGGAAAGAAATTCGCTCTCGCGCCAGGTCGAGCCAGTTGTGCAGATGCGGATCGTCCGGAATCAATTCCTTCACCTTGGCGTCGGTCTTGTAGATGTCCTCCGGATCGCCGGAAAGAGCGCACCAGCGGAAGGGACCGATACCGCGGCAGAACAGCGGACGGATATAGGCTGGGACAAAGCCAGGGAATGCGAACGCGTTTTCAAAACCCTCTTCCAGAGCCACCTGGCGAATGTTGTTGCCATAGTCGAGGGTCGGTACTCCGGCATTCCAGAAATCAACCATTGCCTCGACATGGACCCGCATGGAGGCGCGCGCGGCCTTTTCGACAGCCTTGGGATCTGTCTCCGATTTTGCGCGCCATTCGGCCACTGTCCAACCCTGCGGCAGGTATCCGTTTACCGGGTCATGCGCCGACGTCTGATCTGTGACGATATCGGGTTTCACGCCGCGTCTGACCAGTTCGGGAAAGACGTCCGCAGCATTGCCGATCAGGGCTACGGACTTCGCTTCGCCTGCCTTGGTCCAGCGGTCGATCAGTTCCAGCGCTTCATCCAGTGAATGGGTCTTTTCGTCCACGTATTGCGTGCGCAGCCGGAAATCGGCACTCTTTTCATCACATTCGACCGCCAGGCAGCAAGCGCCCGCCATGACCGCAGCAAGCGGCTGTGCGCCGCCCATGCCCCCCAGGCCACCGGTCAGAATCCAACGCCCTTTCAGGTTGCCGTCGTAGTGCTGCCGTCCGGCTTCCATGAATGTTTCGTAAGTGCCCTGAACGATGCCCTGCGTGCCGATATAGATCCAGGATCCGGCCGTCATCTGACCGTACATGGCAAGACCCATCTTATCCAACTCGTGGAAATGGTCCCAGTTCGCCCAGTTCGGCACCAGATTGGAATTGGCGATCAATACGCGCGGGGCGTCCTTGTGGGTTCTGAAAATGCCGACCGGCTTTCCGGACTGGACAAGCAGTGTTTCGTCTTCGTCAAGCTGCTTCAGGCTGGCGACAATACGGTCGAAGTCATCCCATGTACGGGCTGCCCGACCGATGCCGCCATATACGACGAGCTCGTGCGGGTTTTCCGCGACGTCCGGATGAAGATTGTTCATCAGCATGCGCAGCGGAGCCTCGGTCAGCCAGGACCTTGCATTCAGTTCCGTCCCGGTCGGCGGATAAACATCGCGCGCATTGTGTCGGCGATCATTCATGATGCGCTCCCTCGATCTTTGAATTCTGGTCGGCAAGCACCGGTGCTATGGCCTCAAGTGCCGCGAGGATGTCTTTGAGGTGGGAACGAAGCCTGCGTGCCTTGTCCGCGTCGTAGTCAAAGGGCAGATCTTCGGTTGCCAGATGGGTCTTTTGAGCCAGTTCCATCTGAATGGCGTGAAAGCCCTCCGACGGGCGGCCATAGTGACGTGTTGTCCAGCCGCCTTTGAACCGTCCATTGAGAACGGCGGAATACCCGTCCGCGTTTCTGGTGCGATCAAAAACAGCGGTTTCGAATTCCGGCGCACAGGTCACGCCATTATTCGTGCCCGTGTTGAAATCCGCCAGCGTTCCCTCAAAGAGAAACGGTACGACCGAACGTATGGAATGACAGTCATAGAGAATGGCGACACCGTGTTTTGCCCGGACACGCTCAAGTTCGGCACGCAGGGCTGCGTGATAAGGCGCGTGCCAGGCAAGGCGTCTGGATTCGATCTCGCCGGCGTTCGGTTCCTGGCCTTCGTGATAGATCGGCTTGCCGTCAAAGTCGGTTGTCGGGCAAAGGGTCGTGGTGTTCTGGCCGGGGTAGAGGCTGACGCCCTCAGGGTCCCGGTTGGCGTCGATCACATACCTATGGAAATTGGCGCGCACCATTGTGGCACCGGGCAGGAGATCTGAATAGAGACGGTCAACATGCCAGTCGGTATCGGCACGCTTTTGTCCCAGTGAATTCAGCCGTTCCAGGATATCTTCCGGTATGTAGGTTCCCGAGTGGGGCACACCGAGAACGAGCGGGCCGTCGCCCCGTGTGACGTCAAGCGGCTGCATGGTGCGTTCCCAGCTTTATCATGTGCTCGCCCGAGACCGTCGACACCAGTGCCCGGGACCGAACAAGGTCTGCTGCCGTTTCCAGATCTGGCGCGAGATAGCGGTCTTCGCTCAGGGCTGGAATTTCCGCCCGCAGCTTGGCGATGACCGACAGAAGTAACGGGCTGGTTCTGAGCGGTGCCCTGTGTTCGATGCCCTCGACCGCACACAGGATCTCGACGCCCAGGATATGTGACAGGTTCGCGTTCATCCGGCCAAGGCGACGGGCCCCATGCGCTGCCATGGAGACGTGATCTTCCTGATTGGCGCTGGTGGGCGTTGAGTCTGTCGAGCAGGGATTGGCAAGATGCTTGTTCTCGCTCATCAGGGCCGCGGTGGTGACCTCTGCGATCATCATGCCGGAGTTGAGGCCGGGATCCCTTGCAAGGAACGGCGGCAGGTCGAAGGACAGGGTCGGGTCGACCATCAGCGCAACGCGTCTTTGTGCAATTGCTCCGAGTTCGGCAACCGCTAGCGCGAGTTGATCAGCGGCGAAAGCGACGGGCTCCGCATGGAAGTTACCGCCTGATACGATCCTGTCGGCATCGATCAGAACGAGGGGATTGTCCGTTGCCGCATTGGCTTCGACTTCAAGCGTCATTGCCGCCATGCGCATCAGGTCCACGCAGGCTCCTGCGACCTGAGGCTGGCAGCGGATGCAGTAAGGGTCCTGGACGCGGGTGTCGCCTTCCCGGTGACTTTCCCTGATTTCCGATCCGGACATGATGTCCCGCATTGTTCTTGCGACTTCTATCTGTCCGCGGTGGCCACGCAGTTCGTGAATTTCGGCAAGCAGTGGAGCCGTTGACCCCATGATCGCATCGGTGGAAAGACTTGCAGTGACGAGCGTGGCCTCCGCGAGGCGCCAGGCATCGAAAAGACCCGTCAGCGCGCAAGCGGTCGAAAATTGTGTGCCGTTGATGAGGCCGAGGCCTTCCTTTGGGCCGAGTACGACAGGCGAAAGCCCCGCGCTTTCAAGCGCTTTGCCGCCCGGCATCCGCTCACCGTCCAGCACTGCTTCGCCTTCTCCGATCATGACCGCCGTCATGTGGGCGAGAGGGGCGAGGTCGCCGGAAGCGCCAACGGAACCCTGGGAGGGGATAACCGGCGTCACGCCATTTTGGAGACAATCCTCGATCAGCTGCAGGACTTCGAACCTCACCCCGGAGGCCCCGCGCCCCAGCGAGAGAAGTTTCAGCACCATCATCAGCCTGGTCGTCGTGCGGTCAAGCGCTTCGCCAACACCGCAGCAATGCGACAGGATCAGATTGCGTTGAAGGGTCTCCGTGTCCTCAGCCGCGATCTTGACGCTGGCAAGCTTTCCGAACCCGGTGTTGACGCCATAGACGGCCTCAACGCCCCGAGCCGCCTTCGCCACGCGTTCAGATGCCTGCCTGATTGAAGCTTCGGCAGACCGGTCAACGCGAACGGGCAGTTCTTCCCGGTAGATGCGTTCCAGATCGGCAAGGGTCACGGACCCCGGTGTCAGCGTGAGGGTGCTCATTCAGAGCCTCCAAAAATACGGTCATGAAGCGCGTTGAAACCGATGCGGTAGCTGAGTTCGGCAGGATGACCGACATTCCAGACGTTCAGGTCCGCGCGTTTTCCAACTTCCAGCGTTCCCTGGTCGTCAAGGCCGAGGGCCCTTGCAGCCTCGCGTGTCACGCCTGCCAGGGCTTCTTCCGGTGTCATGCGGAACAACGTGCAGCCCATGTTCAGGGTGAGGAGAATTGAGGCAAGCGGCGAAGACCCGGGATTGCAATCGGTCGCGAGCGCAATTGGCACCTTTTCCTGCCGCAGGAGGTCCAGGGGAGGTTGCCGGGTTTCGCGCAGCGTGTAGAAAGCTCCAGGCAGAAGCACGGCAACGCTGCCGCTTTCGGCGAGCGCCTTTGCTCCGGCCTCGTCCAGGTACTCCAGGTGATCAGCCGAGAGTGCACCGTACGAAGCGGCGAGCGCGGCCCCGCCCAGATTTGAAAGTTGTTCGGCGTGCAGCTTGACCGGAAGACCCAGCCTTCGCGCCTTGTCGAAGACCCGGTCAATCTGTTTGGGCGAAAAGGCAATTCCCTCGCAAAATCCGTCGACCGCATCGACCAGTCCCTCTGCGTTGGCAGCTTCAAGTGCCGGCAGGCAGACTTCATCGATATAGGCATCCGGACGATTTTTGAATTCCGCTGGAACGGCATGTGCACCGAGAAAACTCGTCCGGACGTGAACGGGCCTGACGCTGCCGATCTTTCTTGCAACGCGCAACATGCGCAATTCAGTGTCCAGGTCGAGGCCATAACCCGACTTGATTTCAAGCGCGGTGACACCCTCGGCGATCAGGGCATCGACCCGGATCAGGGCCTGGTCCAGCAAGTCTTCTTCGCTGGCTGAACGTGTCGCCTTGACTGTCGAGACAATGCCGCCACCGGCTCTCGCGACTTCCTCGTAGGTGGCGCCTTCGAGCCGCATTTCGAATTCTCGTGCGCGATTGCCGCCGAAAACGACATGCGTGTGACAATCGATCAGGCCGGGTGTTACCAGGCGTCCGGCGAGATCCTGCCGTTCCCAGTTCTGATAAGCAGCAGGAAGATCTGCCACTTTGCCGATCCATGCGATCTTGCCGCCGTCCAGCGCCAGGATACCTTCTTCGATCAAGCCATAAGGTGTGCCGATGTTAGCAAGTGTTGCCAGGCTGGCGTTGATCAGGAGGCGCTGGGACAAGAACCATCTCCGGCTTGATTAGATTGCGTTATAAGATAATATGCATGCACATATTAATGTGTCAACGAAGGAAGCACAGTATGTCGGCAGTCCCTGGAGCAGGTGTTTTTGCGCAGAAGGCACTTTTGCCCGATGGATGGGCGGAAAATGTCGCCGTAACTGTTTCAGACGAAGGAAGAATAATTTCGGTCGAGCGAGATGCCGAACCTTCCGGACAAACCGTTGGTATTCTGCTTCCAGCGCCCGTGAACCTGCACAGCCATGCGTTTCAGCGTGCGATGGCCGGCATGAGCGAGCGACGAGGGCAGAACGCGCGCGACAGTTTCTGGACCTGGCGCCAAATCATGTTCCGATTCCTTGATACCCTGACGCCGGAGGATGTCGAGGCGATTTCCGCCTTCGTGCAGATGGAAATGCTTGAGGCCGGCTATGCCGCTGTCGGCGAGTTCCACTATCTCCATCACCAGCCTGGCGGCACACCTTATGAAAACCTTGCCGAGTTGTCCGAACGCATCATCTGCGCAGCGTCCGAAACAGGGATCGGATTGACCCATCTGCCGGTGCTTTATCAGTATGGCGGCTGTGACAAACGCGGACTTGCCGCGGGACAGATCCGCTTCGGAAACGATTTCGACCGATTTGCAAAGCTTCGCGAGAAATCCGAAACGGCGATCAAATCGCTGCCGGATGACGCCGTTCTCGGGGTTGCGCCGCATTCCCTGCGCGCGGTCGACGAGGAAGGTCTCAGGGATGCGGTAGCCCTGGCTGGCCAGAGACCGGTTCACATGCACCTTGCCGAGCAGGTTGCCGAAGTGGACGAGGTGCAGGAAGTCAGGGGCAAACGGCCTGTTGAATGGCTATTGGAAAACCAGGACGTTTCTCAAAACTGGTGCCTGATCCATTGCACGCAGATGACGCCTCGCGAAACCACTGATCTGGCGAAATCGGGAGCTGTTGCCGGTCTCTGCCCGATAACAGAGTCGAGCCTCGGTGATGGTATCTTCGACGGTGTCCGCTTTTTGCAGAACGATGGCCGGTTCGGTGTTGGATCGGATTCAAACATCCGCATCTCTCTTTCAGAGGAACTCCGGACACTTGAGTATTCCCAACGCTTGCGGGACAAGTGCCGGGCATCGGTTGCAACACCGGAAAAGTCCACCGGACGCATTCTTTTCGACGGAGCCGTTGCAGGCGGTGCGCAGGCTGCCGGGCGGTTGTCGGGAATGATCTCCGCGGGTTGTCTTGCCGATTTCCTTGTCCTTGACGCGAACGCGATCGATCTTGAAGGACGCGACGGTGATGAAATTCTGGATACCTACATTTTCGCGGGCGATGACCGACTTGTTTCCGATGTCTGGTCCGCCGGGCGGCATGTTGTTCGAGACGGAAAACATGTAAAAGGCAACGCTATCCGCGCGAAATACCGGGCTACGATGGCGTCGCTGCGAGACAGAATGTAAGGAAATGACTTGACGCTGACGGACACGAATTCCTGGACAGGTATCCGTGAAGTGCTGCTGCGCCGGATACACAACCGGATCTGGCAACCGGGGGAGCTGATACCTCACGAAGCCGATCTGGCAGAGGAATTCGGTTGCGCCCGCACCACCGTAAACCGCGCCCTGCGGGACCTGGCTGAGAGCGGTCTTGTCATCAGGAAGCGCCGCGCAGGAACGCGGGTCGCCATCAATCCGCCCCAGCGGGCGACGTTGACCATTCCGATCATCCGGGAAGAAGTGGAGTCGCTTGGCCGGTCCTATCGGCATTCGGTTCTGGAACGGAACCTTCGAGCCTTGCCACCCATGCTGCATGGCGCTTTTCAGGTGTCGCTGAGCGAAGACGTTCTGTTTCTCAAGACGCTGCACTTTTCTGACGAGCGTCCCTATGCGTTCGAAGAGCGTCATATCAATCTCGACGCGGCCCCCGATGCGCGCGATTTGGCATTCAACGAGATCAGCGCCAACGAGTGGCTGGTTCACAATGCGCCCTACACCCACGGAGACCTGTCATTTTTCGCCGTGAATTCCGATGAAACCCTTTGCCGCAAGCTGGACGCAACAACGGGAACGGCCCTGTTTGCGATGGAACGCATAACCTGGGCGGGCGAAATGCCGATTACCCATGTGCGACTGATCTTCGCGCCCGGATATCGGATGCGGACGGAAATCTAGCGGACGACCATGTCGTCAGATCAGTCTGACTGTTTGCCTGCTCGCATGTCGGATTGCGCTGACCGGGCAATGCGGTCATGACGTTGACTGCAACCGGTCTCCCGGCAGTCCTGACTAATACCAAGCTCAAGAAATAAGAACCTATCTGATGGCGCTGTTCCGGTTTGCCGGCAAGACGCTTTGTGCAGGACGGCCGGGTTGGCCGCTCAAACAAGGCAACGCCGTCCGGAGAGCCGGAACAGGCCACCGAAGGCCAAGTTTAAAGGCTGTTCTGCCGCGTCGCAGGTTTTGGACGATAACCCATATCGACCTGCAACCTGCTTCTTGCCGAACAGCCTTCAAACCCGGTCAGATCGGTTCTTCTTTCTTGAGCTTGGTATAAGGAGACCGGATCAGCAACAACATCAACAAAACAAGCTGGCGCCAGGCTTCAGAACCCCGGCTGATTTCAGGTCGTCCCGCCAACGGCTCTGATCCCGGAAACCATTTCCGGTGCATCCCAGACCCGTTCACCGATTGCGCCCAAGGCAACCTTGCCCTGCGGATCGATAATGTAGGTTACCGGCAAGCCGCGCAAAAACCACTTGGCCGGCATTTCCTTGTCGTTGTCGAGGAGAATGGACATGCCATCATGTTCGATTTCACCGAGGAACGCCTCGATCTTGTCCTGCCTGTCGCCGATGTTTACGGCCAGAACGGCGTAGTCATCGGTGCCGAGCTGCTGACCGAGGCGGGCCAGTGTCGGCATTTCCTTCCGGCAAGGCGGACACCAGGTAGCCCAGAAGGAAACAACCACCGTCTTGCCGCGGTAATCTTCAAGTTGATGGACCTTGCCGGCAAGGTCAGGGATGTTGAGTTCCGCGTCGACAGTGAAGGCCGGTTCTGCCAGGCCAAGGCTACGGAAATCGGTCTCCTGTGCAAAGGCGGGAGTGCCCGCGACTGCTACTGCAGCACTTCCCACCAGTATTTCCCGTCGGTTCAACCTGATCATGTCGGCACCCTGCGTTTGAATTGGCAACTCTCCAACGGCGATGCGTTTTCCAGAACGCATCGCCGCCGGTTGCCTCACAGGTAATCCGTCCGGGCGCGATCGCAACTACACGGATATTCAAATTCAGGCGATGGGAGCACGTCTTCAAGGCCTTCCTGTCGAAAATGCCTTTCGATCAGGATGATATGATGTGCGAATTCGAAGGCTCTTACGGCCCGGAAACATAATCGGCAAGCGTGTCGGTGACCCCCAGCCTCTGCAGTTTATCGGCGGCTTTTTCAAACTCCGCGAGAAAAACCGTATTGGTGGCAAGTGGACCGAAGAGTTCGGGCCAGACTGTCGCCGTACTGTCAGAAAATGCACTCTTTGCCCACGCTTTGAGGCTGTCGGCATTTTCGTCCTCAAGCAGGATTTCCCGTCCAGCCTCATCGCTGCCAAGGCAATACCGGCACCACAGTGCGGTTTCCAGCGCCAGACCGCTAATGTTCAGGCTGTTGTCCAGCCGATCCAGGATCACCGGAAGGATGAATTTCGGCTGCCGGTTCGATCCGTCCAGACACAGCCGTGAAATCGTGTCACCGACCGCCGCGTTCGAAAACCGATCCATGACCGTTGCCAGATAGGTCTGAAAGCTGACCCCCGGAATTTCGGGAACAGTGGGCAGGATTTCTTCCGATTCGAGTTTGTTCAGATAGGCTCGGATGAGCGGGTCGGTCATGGCCTCATGAACAAAATGGTGGCCGCGCAAGGCACCGACATAGGCAATCGCCGCGTGACCGCCGTTCAAGATTCGCAATTTCATGAGCTCGTAGGGTGCGACATCGCTCACGAATTCGACGCCAACCTTTTCCAGAGCGGGCCGGCCGGATGGAAAATTGTCTTCCAGAACCCATTGCCTGAACGGTTCGCAGACGACAGGAGCGGCATCTTCTATGTCGAAGGTTTCGCGGATGAGAGCTCTTTCGCGCTCTCCCGTCGCAGGTGTGATGCAATCCACCATGCCGCTCGGAAAAGCCACGTTTTCTTCGATCCAGTCAGCTTGTTTAGCCGAAACGGCTCGCGCATAGCCAACAACTGCCTGTCTTGCCATGAGGCCGTTTTCCGGCAGGTTGTCACAGGACATGACCGTAAATGGGGCCATTTGCGTGGCTCTTCTTCGAGCGAGTGCAGCATAAAGCACGCCGAAGACTGTCGATGGTTTCTCCGGATTTTCAAGATCCGCCAGTATTTCTGGATGCGATACATCGAAGCCGCCAGTGGTCGGATCGACAAAATATCCGCCTTCCGTAATGGTCAGCGATACGATTCGGATGTCTGGTTGACAAAGTCTGTCGATCAGGGCGGGTGGATCAACGTCGACAAAGTCGATCATCGATGCGCATACCTGAGCGCTCAAGCCTCCCGGATCAAGTTCGACGACGGTGGTGAGCCAGTCCTGCGGATGCAGGCGGTCACGCATTGCCCTGTCGTAAGGCATGAGACCTGCACCCACGATCGCCCAGTCGAGGCCTTCACCGCGTTCGAACAATCGGTTCAAGTAAACAGCCTGATGCGCGCGGTGGAAGTTTCCGACCCCGATATGCAGGATGCCGGCGGATAGGGTCGACCGGTCGAAAGCCGGAGTTGCAATGGTGTCCGGAAGGGTGGAGAGCACAGTCATGTCCAGTTTTTTTGTCATTGGTCAGCTCATCCAGTTGCCACCGTCGACATTGTAGGTCTGGGCCAGGATGTAGTCGGCATCTGCAGAAGCCAGGAACACGGCCATGCCAGTCAGGTCTTCTGCGGTTCCCATGCGTCCGAAGGGGACTGAATCGCCCACGGCTGCCTTTTTCTCGCCCGGTTCGAGCCCTTCGTACTTTGCAAAAAGGGCGTCTACTCCGTCCCAGTGTTCGCCGTCGACGACACCCGGTGCGATGGCATTGACGTTGATGCCATGCTGAATGAGATTGAGACCCGCCGATTGCGTGAGGCTGATGACAGCGGCCTTGGTCGCACAATAGATGCCAACCAATGCCTCACCCCTGCGACCCGCCTGGCTGGCCATGTTGATGATCTTGCCACCCTTGCCACGCCTGATCATCGATTTCGCTGCCGCCTGCATCATGAACAGGGTACCGGCAACATTGATTTCGAAAAGACGCTGGTAACTCTCGTGGGTGATTTCAACAATGGGAGCCAGGTCAAACAGGGCGGCGTTGTTGACCAGAATGTCGAGACCGCCTTGTTGCTCCTCAACGGTGGCAACGACACGGTCGATCGAGGCCTGATCCGTGACGTCGAGGTGTACCGCATACGCGGCGGGTCCGATTTCGGCGGCCGTTGCCTGCGCCCGCACCAGATCGATATCCGCTATGGCAACCGTCGCGCCCTCACGGATGTACCGTTCGGCAAAAGCCTTCCCGATACCGCGGGCAGAGCCGGTGATCAAAGCAGATTTCCCCTCAAGGCGCATCACGCAATCCTTAAACCCTGATTGTCGAAACGATGGATCTTCTCGGGATCCGGCGTCAGGTGGATCATGTCTCCGTGCCTGAAGGAAACCTCGCCGCTGGAGCGCACGGTGACAGGGTCTTCGATGCCTTCCACGTCGACATAAAGAAAGGTGTCGGAGCCGAGATGTTCGGAAACGCCGACCTTACCCTTCCACTTGCCGTCTGTCGGGGAGACGGAAATGTGTTCGGGTCGGACGCCGATGGTCGTCGCATCGTACTCGGACGAGAAGGCGCCCATCATGAAGTTCATTTTCGGTGACCCGATGAATCCGGCAACAAACCGGTTGCGGGGCGTGTGGTAAAGCTCCAGCGGTGACCCGACCTGCTCGATGATGCCTGCCTGCAGCACCACGATCTTGTCGGCCATGGTCATGGCCTCGACCTGATCGTGGGTGACGTAAATCATCGTGGTCTCGAGCGTCTGGTGAAGCTCGGAAATTTCCAGGCGCATGTTGACGCGCAAGGCTGCGTCGAGGTTGGAAAGCGGCTCGTCGAACAAAAAGGCGGCGGGTTCGCGAACAATTGCCCGGCCGATCGCAACCCTTTGGCGCTGGCCGCCGGAAAGCTGGCCAGGCCGCCGTTCCAGATAGTCCGTCAGGTTGAGCACGCTGGCGGCCGACTCGACCTTCTTGTCCTGCTCTGCCTTGTCGAGACCGGCCATTCTGAGCGGAAAGGCAATGTTCTTGCGCACAGACATATGCGGATAGAGCGCATAGGACTGGAACACCATCGCGAGACCGCGCTTGGCCGGGGGCACTTCCGTGGCATCCCTGCCATCGATGCTGATTTCTCCGCTGGAAGTGTCTTCCAGTCCGGCAATCAGGCGCAGGAGGGTGGACTTGCCGCAGCCGGATGGCCCGACAAAGACAACGAACTCACCATCTTCGATCTGAAGATCCAGCGGCGGAATCACCTGGACGTCGCCGAAGCTCTTGGTGATCTGTTTCAGTGTGATCTGACCCATGTCGGGAACTCCTATTTGACCGCGCCGAATGTCATGCCGCGCACAAGTTGTTTCTGGCTGAACCACCCAAGAATTAGGATGGGGGCAATCGCCATGGTCGAGGCAGCGCTCAGCTTGGCGTAAAACAGGCCTTCCGGGCTGGAATAACTGGCGATGAAGGCGGTGAGGGGAGCGGCTTTCGCTGCCGTCAGGTTCAAAGTCCAGAATGCCTCGTTCCACGCCAAAATGATGTTGAGAAGCAGCGTCGACGCAATTCCCGGAATGGCCATTGGCGTCAGGATGTAGAGGATCTCCTCCTTCAGCGTCGCACCATCCATGCGGGCTGCCTCCAGGATCTCGCCCGGAATTTCCTTGAAGTAGGTGTAGAGCATCCAGACAATGATCGGCAGGTTGATCAGCATGAGCACGATCGTCAGGCCGACGCGGGTGTCCAGCAGACCAAGCTCGATGAACACGAGATAGATCGGGTAGAGCACGCCGACTGCCGGCAACATCTTGGTCGACAGCATCCACATGAGTATGTCCTTCGTGCGTTTGGAAGGCACAAAAGCCATCGACCATGCCGCAGGGACCGCGATAATCAGGCCGAGCACCGTGGAACCACCGGCGATGATCACCGAGTTCCAGAGATAGCGCATGTAGTTGGAGCGCTCCTGAACGACAGCGTAGTTCTCCAATGTCCAGTCGAAGAAAAAGAACAGTGGTGGATCGTTGATCGCCTGAGCTTCCGTCTTGAAGCTGGTCAGGATCGTCCAGAGGATCGGGAAGAAGATCAAGAGACCTATCGCCCAGGCGGCTAGGGTATTGATCGTCTTGCGGCGGGTGGTAACAGAGCGAGCCATTTCTTTCCCTCCTCAAGTGTCCAGGTTTTTGCCGACGATGCGCATCAGGAAGATGGCAACGATATTGGCAAGAATGATTGCGTAGACACCGCCGGCCGATCCGAGGCCAACATTCTGGCTTTCCAGAACTCGCTGGTAGATCAGGTAGGTCAGGGTCCGGGTGCCGAAGGCGCCGCTGGTCGTCACGAAGATTTCCGCAAAGATCGCCAGCAGGAAGATCGTCTGGATCAGAACGACAATGGTGATGGCGCGCGACAGGTGCGGCAGAATGATAAAGGCGAAGCGTGAGAGCGGCGGCGCGCCATCCATTTCGGCGGCTTCCAGCTGTTCGCTGTCGAGGGACTGGATCGCTGTCAGCAGGATCAACGTGGCGAACGGTAACCATTGCCAGGAAACGATCAGGATGATCGAAAACAGCGACAGGTCACTCAACCATTCGATCGGCTGTGCTCCGAAGGCCTTCCACAGATGTGCAAACAGACCGTTCACGGGATCCATGAACATGTTCTTCCAGACGAGTGCGGAAACAGTCGGCATGACGAAGAACGGCGCGATTACGAGGATGCGGACAATGCCCTGGCCCCACATGGGCTGATCCAGAAGGATCGACAGCAACACACCGAATATGATCGTGATCAGCAGGACACCGCCGACAATGATCAATGTCGTTTGAACGCTTGGCCAGAAGGCGCTTGACGAAACGAACCGGACGTAGTTGTCGAAACCCACCCATCCGAGATCACCACCGCGTAGGGGCAGATATTTCTTGAACGAGAATATCAGGGTCATCGTGAGCGGGATAAGCATCCAGCCGAGCAGCAGAATGACTGCGGGAGCCATCATGAAGCGGGCTGCGGAACGGGAGTGCTGGGTTGCCATGGACACACCTTCTCTGTTGACGGCAGCGAAACTACCGCGGCGAACTGGGCGATGGGGTGCAGGTTAACAAAAAGGGAGGGCGGAGTTATTCCGCCCTCCCAGTCGGGGGAGGATTCCCTTAGTAGCCGGCGGCTTCCATTTCCTCGGCGGTATTCGCCTGGGCTTTGGCAAGCGCTTCGTCAACGGTCTGTTGTCCAGCAACCATTGCGGAGAATTCCTGTCCGGCAGCGGTGCCGATACCTGCCCATTCCGGGATCGCGACATACTGGATGCCGACATAGGGGACTGGCTTGACAGTCGGGCTGTCCGGATTGGCGGCGTTGATGCTTTCCAGCGTCATCGCGGCAAACGGAACTTTCTGGTACTCGGGATTCTGGTAGAGAGAGGTCCGAGCGCCCGGGGGCACGTTGGCCCAGCCTTCTTTCGAAGCAACCAGTTCAATGTAGTCCTTGGACGTTGCCCATTCGATGAACTGCTTGGCAGCTGCTTCTTTCTGGGTTCCGGCCGGAATTGCCAGTGCCCAGGCCCAGAGCCAGTTTGAACGCTTGTCGACACCCTCTTTGTTGGGTGCAAGCGCAAAACCGACCTTGTCGGCAACCGTGGAGTCGTCCGGGTTGGTTACAAAGGACGCAGCAACGGTTGCGTCAATCCACATGCCGCACTTGCCCTGCTGGAAAAGTGCCAGGTTTTCGTTGAACCCGTTGGTGGATGCGCCCGGAGGGCCGTAGGTCGTCAGGAGATTGTTGTAAAAGCTGACTGCTTCTTTCCACTCCGGTGTGTCGAGCTGCGGCTTCCAGTTCTCATCGAACCAACGTGCGCCGAAGGAATTGGCGACCGTGGTGATGAACGCCATGTTCTCACCCCAGCCGGCCTTGCCCCGGAGGCAGATGCCGTAGATCTCGTTGTCCTTGTCGGTCATTCCCTTGGCGGCAGCCTCGACATCACTCCATGTCGGTGCGTCAGGCATCGTCAGACCAGCTTTTTCCATCAGGTCCGTGCGATACATGATCATCGAGGATTCGCCGTAGAACGGGGCCGCATACAGGCTGCCGTCATGGCTGAGGCCGGCGCGCATCGCAGGCAAAATGTCGTCTGCGTCATAGCTTGCCGGCAAGTCGTCCAGCGACACGAGCCATTCATTGCCAGCCCAGATCGGCGTTTCGTACATGCCGATCGTCAGGACGTCGAACTGTCCGCCCTTTGCGGCGATGTCCTGAGTGACGCGCTGACGCAGAACGTTTTCCTCAAGAGTGACCCATTCAACGTCGTGACCGGTCTTCTTGGTGAAATCTTCCGTCAGACCCTGCATCCGGATCATGTCGCCGTTGTTAACGGTTGCGATGGTGATCGTTTCGGCGAAAGCGCCTGTGGTGGTAATCAAAGTAAGTGCTGTGACCGCACATAATGCGTTCTTCAAAGACATCCTATGTCCTCCCTGGCTTGGATGTTGACCAGAGCCTGAGCCATAAATTATCTGGCGTCAAGAGAAAATTTGCGCGCGTAAAATTTTAAGCTGACGCGCGCAGTATAAGTCGCGCTGCGAAAAGGGTTTCCTGGCGATCATTGAATGTGCCTCCGGCCTCGATAAGTTCGTTGAGCGTGCTGAAGGCATGGTTGGCAACTGAGTCATAGTCATGTGCGGCGGTGGTCAGAGAAGGGCAGGTAAACCGGGAGAACGGATGATCATCATGCGAGGCGACACGAAGAGCGCAGCCTTCGCCGCGGCCGACCCTGAAGCCCATTTCGTAGCAGGCAGACAAGAGGCCGATCGCGAGCCGGTCGTTGCTGCACAGTATGGTGTTCGTCGGGAAACCGCGAACTTCAAGGATACGCAATGCCCCTTGATGGCCGATCTCCTCGAAAGACCAGCCTTCACCTTCGACCTTTACGACGTGTGGCTCCAACCCCAGTTGGTCCATGGTCTCCAGATACGCCGCCCGGCGTTTGTTTGCATTCGGATTCGCCGGCGTCGTCATCTCGAAAAAACAGGGGGGTTCACCTGAACGCGTCAGATATTCGACAGTCTGAGAGACGAAGCTGAAATTGTCCGAGCCGACAAACGCTTCCCCGATGCCTTCGAGATTGCTGTCGAACAGAACAGTTGGGACATCCCTGCAAAACTTTTCGATTGAACCACGGTCCGAGGCCCGGCCCAAGGGGGCGAGAAGGACGCCGGCCGGCTTCAGGGAGCGCAAACTGCTGAGAATGTCGTTTTCCAGACTTTGCTGGCCGTGGGAGCTGAACAGAATTGGCCAATAACCGGCATCGATGCACCGGCGTTCGATATTTCGGGCAATTTCTGCGAAGAAGGGATCGGCAAGATAGGGCACCACAACGCCAATATTCTTTGTGAGGCGCCGATTCTGGTTGATTGCGAAAATATTCGGCCGAAAATCGTACCGTTCCAGGGCTTGCTCAATGCGGTCACGAGTCGTCTGGCGAACACTTTCCGGGTCATTGAAGTATTTCGAAACAGTCGGCCTGGAGATGCCGCTTACCGAGGCGAATTCTTCCATGTTCTTGATTTTTCGATCTGCCATAATTCGCCTTGGCGTTCTGCCCTGTCTGTTTCGCTTGCAGTTCGCAACGTTCTCTCCATCAGGAAAGAGCAAAACTTTCCGCGTGTAAAATTTTTTATTTACAATAGAAACTTTGTGCCGGACTGGTCAAGAAGCATCGTCATCAAATCAATCGCCACATTGTTGTTGATCGTTTTCGAGGGATCCGGAACAGCAGATTGGCCGAACAGGCAATAGGCAATCGGGAAACCGGCCACCGTGATACGGACAGCCTTGCCGATCCGTTCGGCGTTGCGAGCCAATCTGGAAAAACAAAGGCGACGGCGTTTCGTCAATTGGGTCGACATGCCGACGCACTGGTGTTGGCACGGCCACAAACCTGCGGCTTGGCGTTTTGACCTGACCGGCGCGGCCCTGTCCCCGATTGTTGCTTTCAAAGGTGCCGCAGACTGCGCGATGCGCTGCCCGAGTTGATTTTCTGCGCGCGGGTTCCCCGGGATGACATGGTTTCCTGAGGGCGTGAGAACCGTCAGCCGAACCAGCGCTTGAACCAGCGACGAAAACCACTTGTCGCGGCGGTCGCGTGTTTTTCTGCGCGCGCGCGCGCCTGTTCCGCGTTGTCACCGACATCATCGATGAACTCGTCAATATTCTCGACAACCGGATCGATGCGCCTGCGCTTGAAGGTTTGAACCGCCCGGAATATGAGATAGGCGATCAGCGCAAGAATCGTGAAGAATGCGATGTTGAACCAGGGGATCAGGATGGCATTGGGTCCCGCGACTTCCTGAATACTGATTATGTTCGGGAAGATCGTGAACAGTTGTATGCGCCAGCCGTAGTGGGTTATGGCAACCCAGACTTCTCCCTGTTTTTTCGCCAGGTCCTGTGCCTGGGCAGTCACGTTACTGCTGTTGAACTTGAAATAGGGCGGCCAGCTCCACTCCGTGTCTTCGTTTCTGTAGACCCGAGGTTCACCGCTCGGCCAGACAGCGTTGATGAAACGAACGTCGCGTGTCCAGTTCGGGTTCGTGCCGGCGTCGGGTGCAGCCCAGAACAACGACGACGAGCCGATATCCATCCGTTTTACGTCAGTCCCAACGATGCGGACGACATCGCGCCCCGGCAGCGTGTACTGCGCAAACAGAAGCACAACCAGAACAAGCGGAATGCCGACGATCCACTTAACATACTTCATCAGTCGTCGTCCTCGTCGTCGTCGTCATCTTCATCGTCGTCTCTGGGAATGGCACCCCAGGGCCCCATGTTTTGTTCGGAGCGGAAGTTGTTGTCCTCGTCTTCACCACTCATGCCGGGTTCGGGGCCGAACAGCTCGGTGCGCGTTCCGACCTTGTCCACGACATATTCCTCGGAGAGGAACCGTGCGGCGAAAGTCTTCTTTGCATCGCTCCAGGACTGGTACTGGGTGTAAAACGAGTCCTTGTTGCAAATGAAAAGCTGCCTGAAGTCCAACGGAGTCAGCTCCGACAACAGCATGTTGACAAGCTGTTTGTCCGCATGGTGCCGGGACCGGAGCAGATAAAAGAAGGCGGGGTCTTCAGGCGTGATCCTGGGTAGCCTCTCTCCCTTGACCAACTGTCGAACCACCCGCTCCAGATCGTGGTATTCGTCCGGGAGATCCCTGTGGTGTTTTCGCTTCAGGGCACGCAGGTCCCGCCGGGAAACGTCTGAGAGATCCTCACCCCTGTTCGCCGCCGTGTCTATTACAATGAAGTCGAGCTTTTGCCTGAGAATACTCTCGGCACGTCTTTTGTCAGTCTCGAAAACAGGCTCGACCAGTTTGTTTCTGGACAGGAAAGAGGCAATTTCACGCCGGTTCTGCAGCGTCAGGATATGTTTGACAGGAAGGTCATCAGCCTCCAGATGCTGCCTCGAAATGCAGGCAGTTCTCTTCACATTCCGGAAAACATAAAGGCCACCATAGTGGCTGGTGTAAAAGTTTCCCTGCTCGAAGCTTTGCGGTTGAAGGGCTATGGGGGTGCGAATGATATCGCCGGTATGTTTGGACAACTCGACCATATCGGCGATCAGGACATCATCCCACCACCCGTCCGGTTCGGTCATGAACCGTTGGATCTTGTCCGTCAGTTCGTCCCCGGCTTCAACATGTCCACCAACCGTGTCGGCTTCCACATCGATTGTCCGGATATCGAACAGGTCGAGCGGGGTTCTGATTGAAAAGATTGTGTTGACCAGTTCGCCGACGACGGCGTCGCGGATGGAAAGAGCAAAAAGCTGCTCTTCGTTGTCTTCAATGAAGCGCCTGAGGATCGACCGTGATGTCGAAAAATGTGCGTTCAGCAGCGGCGCGGTCTTCTGAGCCACATTGAGCAGGATGAACTGCCTGTTGCAGCCGTTCGGGTTGAGATAAAGCGGGTCGTCAAACTCGTCGCCGATCTCGGGAGAAAACCCCGAAATGTCGATATGGAACTCTTTGAGGTCAGTCTGCTTGCCGGTCAGATGTTCGAGCGCACGATTGTAGCGGCCCACCATGGAAGGCGAAGAGACCTCCACAAGGTTTCCGTACATCAGCCCGTGTCTCACCAGTCGCATCATGAGCGTGACAGTTCCATGTAACGGCGTTTTGCCTCTTCCATGCGCTGCATTTCCCGAACCGCGTTTTCAATCGCGACCTCGTCGGACTTGTCGGCATACCGGAATTCACTGTCAGCGTAGCGATTGATTTCCTGGATCACCATCTCAACGGTAATCGGCCGGGCGAGTTCTGCAATCATCGACTTCTTGGTTTCATAGTCCTTGAACAGGAAGAGATCCGGATTTTCCATCCACTCGTCCGGCAGTTCGAAGTCCATCGCCCGGACCTTGACGGCGTCGGTAATGTTCTTGATCGCACGTCCCGTAAAGCGTTCGTCCGCATCCTGGATGGCCTTCAGATAAACACCGAGCCTTGCGATCGTGTCGAGGGCACCGACCTCGGCATTGACCCGGTCGAAGACACGCACCAGCGCATCTTCCTTCGGTCGCGCATGGCTTTCATAGGAAGCGGCAACCGCTTTCTGGATCACCTGCGCCTCGAAGAGGTCATGATCGCCAACAGGGATCGAGTGGTTCTTTCCCATCAGCAGATAAAGAATGTCGATATAGTCTTCCCGCGATTGCGGACCGTCGACGAGGAACCTGGCTCCCGCGCGCTGACGCAGAGCGTCGTCGACATTTTCGGGATAGTTGGAAAACATGCCGAAAGTACAATTGCCGCGCACGACCGTGTTCGCACCGGCGAAGCTTTCCATAAGGACCGCGGTGATTTCAAGTTGTCCGGCAGAGGACTGCCGGTCGCCGCGTTTGCCGGCAAGCTGATCTATATCGTCAATCGTGCCGAAGCCGATGACGTTCGGGTCGGTGACGGTCTTGATGAAGGCCTTGGCGTTCTGGGCGGATTTGCCCTGATAGCTGTCAATGCTCTCGGTGGAAAGGTTCTGGTACCGGAAGGCATATCCGGCGTTGGAACAATAATCGTTGATCAGGCCGGCCATCATCTGGATCAGTGTCGTTTTGCCGGTTCCGGGTTTGCCGTCGCCCATGAAGGTGAAGATAAAGCCGCCAAGTTCCGCGAAGGGATTCAGCTTGCGATCAAAATCATAAGCCATCAGCATCTTGGAGAGCTTCATTGCCTGATATTTGGCAATGTGGTTGCCGACAACCTCTTCGGGTTTCTTGAACGCCATGGTCAGAGCCGTGGAGCGGGCCCTGGCCGCCGGCGTAAAGCCGGTGATCTCGAAGTTGTCCTCTTCAACCCTGTACCGGGCTTCCGAAAAGGGTTGCAGCAGCGCGAGGCCCTCTGCGCGGAGGGTCACCTTCTCCATCAGCTGTTCGCAAAACGAGGTGACGAGAGCAAGAAGCTGAGTATCGGTTTCGACGGACGAGGTGGAAATCTCCTGATCAAGCTCCCAAAGCGTGCCGTGAAGCGCGAGCTGGTCGTTGTCGAGAAGGATTTCCTCCACGTCACCACACTGGATTTCGCTTTCCTCAGTCTCCGCGGAAAGGCCCGTGACAAGGTAATCCGTCATGTTGGCAAACACATGCAGCGAGATCAGCGCCGAGGCCGACAACAGTTGCTGAAACCTGTCCTTTTGCGATGCATCGAGCGTTCCCGCCAGGTTGCTGCGTTTCAGATCGGAGAGCCCTGTCTGTTCCGCGAACTGGTCGGACATGACCTGGGCGACCGACAAGGCTCTGCGCAATGCTCTCAAGATGCCCGCCTGGAGGGGCGTTGTCAGTGCGTCGTCATCGCTTTCCAGTATGCGTGCGGACAACTGCACGCCTTCGGGACGCGCAGTCGACCGGGTGACGAGGCCGGGCGTTGTCGAGCGAAAGCGCCGTCTGGTGCCGAGGCCTGGTGAGCGTTCCTGGACGGTGCCCGGGTCACGTTTTGCAGCAATGCGGGGCGTGTGGTCAAACCCTGAAAGCATGGCTTCCGCGCTCTTGTATTTTTCGCGGATCTTGTCTTCTTTCAGTTCCATGAGGTCGTTGGAAAGGGTCACGCTGGAAACCTATTTGTAGCTGAGAATCTTGCCGCTCGGACTGACGGCATATTTGCGAATATTGGCCAATCCGGGCGGGTTCAGTTCCTCCAGGACCTGATAAGGCCGCTGCGGGAGGATAAGCGAGCGCTGCCGGTGCGTATGTCCTGCCGCTTCGTTCGTGTCGTCACCTGCGGCAGCAAACGGATCCAGATCATAGATTTGCCGCTCGACAGACGAAAAGAAACCGGTCGATTCCTGCTCGGTTCCGCTCGCCACCAGGGTTTCGGTTGTCCAGGCAAGGGCCCAGTCTTCCCCGGGCTTCTGGCCCGCCTGGGCCAGGACCTCGCGCAACGGGCCGGATTGCTGGGTGAAAGTGTGGCTGTACATCGGGCCGACGTAGAACCGACGGAGCCGTTTGGGATGCAGGTCGGCGAAGTCGTGATCGAAACCGCGCGCGATTGTCAGGAGTTTCAGACCGGCAGAGGACTGGGCAGTCAGATGACCCTGTACACGGGGCCAGCGGCGTTCGTCCTTGGCCAGTGGTCGCTTGCCGCTGTCTTCCAGATCCATCACATAGATCAGCGGTATGTTCTGCAAACTGTCATAGACAGCCCAGTGAATGCGATACTTCCTGCGCGCTTCGGTGACGTTTCCGGTCCAGGCAAGACGCGGATCATTGCGTGCCCAAAACAGTGTCGCAGTATTCAGCTGTTCGTAATATTGCCGTTCGGAGGCTGCGAATTGCAGGTTCACCGGAGCAGTTTGCTCGCGCAGGATATGGTTCACCATGGCGACCTTCAGATCGCGCATGACGGGCAGGGACCTCAGGTGGTTTTCCGCCTGCATGGCATCATTGGCCATTTCAAGCAGCTCCTGATAAATCGGGAAGCCACTATCCTGCCGGTCGATGCTCAGGAGGTTCGGCATCTTGTCCGATACGCGGCCCGCCAGAAGATATTTGTAGGACAGGGCCGTGAAGGTTCCTGAGAGTGCCTCGAGATATTGTTTCAGGATCGGGATCTCGGAGAAAAGTGCCGTGTTTTCCGACACGACACTGTCCGCAACACCCTGGAGATGCGTAATGATGCGCTCAAATTTGGCGAAGTAGCGCCGGGTTTCGTGCGCTTCCTCGAGTACTCTGTGATCGAGTGTCAGGTCCAACGTTCAGACCTCAGGCTCCGTAGGCATTCTTGTCGTGCTTCTCGACAATCTGCTGGAACCGCCGTGCAAACCGTTCATCCGACTTCGCCTTCTCTTCAAGTACCTTGCGCGCAAAGACCATGTGGTCTTCGTGAGCCTCCATCATGTCGGCCATGCGCTGGTTTGTGGCAGAGCCGATGGCGGCCATTGCCGACTGGGCTTCCTTGTCGGTGGCAACGCCAATCTCGTTGATCTTGTGGGCGACGTCTTGCTGCTGCGCAGTTTTCAGAGACTTCACCAAGGCGTCATAGAGCACGACGCGCTGCTTCGTGTCCGTCTGCAACTTGTTGATCAGCACCATCTGAGTGGCTGCCTGGTTCTGGAGGCTGTCGACCCAGGTCTTGCCTTTTTCGACGTAGCGTTCGAGCGTCTGGCTTTCGGCAAGCTTGACCTGTTCTTCCTGTGCAAGCCGGTTGTACTCGGAATTCAGTTCGGCGAGTTCCGATTCAAGCTTGGTGCGGGCCGCGGCATCTGTTTCGACGGAAATCTTGTTCTCCAGGGCGATGATCTTCGGATCCATGCCCAAAAGTTCTTTCTTGATGCTCTCAAGAACGGCGACGGTCTGCTCGCGCTGGTTAAGCGTTTCGCTCAGATTGCCTTCCACGCGTTTGCTGTGATCGTTCAGAGTGTTCAGCTGATCCTGAAGCAGTTGCCCGATGACATCTGATTTGGCGATCAGGTCTTGCAGCTTGTCATCAATACTTGCCGTCCGCATGCGTTCCTGCCGAATGCTGTCGGACCTTGCCTTGGAGAATATTCCGATGAACGATTCCCAACCGGTTTTCGAGCGCATGGCGTCGAAATCCTTGGAAAAATTGGCGGTGACGTCGTCGAGACCCATGATGAGTTCAGCAATATTGGACCCCATGAGCTCGGTGTGGGCGTGGACGTCATCCAGCGTGGCATTCTCGATATCGATTGAAATATCCTGTCCTGAATCCAGCTTCGTTCGGGCGGTTTCGATCTTGGATGTGAGCTCGTCGATCTTTTGCTTCGCAGCTGCAACTTCCTTTTTGGATTTCTCAATCTGAGCGCTGAAATCTGCCATGTGCCCCTTCCCGAATATCTAAGAATATTTCAGTTTCTATGTAGCAACTCTGTGTAGAAATACAATTACAAAGCGGGGACCAAGGCCAGACAACCCCGGAAGTCATCGTTAACCAAGCGCGCGCGCATTACCGCGTTTTGCCGGTTCTGCCGCCGGTGCGTGCGAAGACTTGCACGCGCGTTACAAGTCACCGGGAAACACGGGATTTGTCCTTGATCCTGGGCCCTGGTTTTGGCTGCCGCGTCGTCGAATGGGGTATCGACCCCATACAGGGCAGACGCTTCTGCTGTCATCTTTCCATCATCGACATTTCGATGAGCCCGCTCTGAAGGAGCGCATTTTTGGAAAGGATTGAAAAGATGAAAACTATTGCAAAAACCGCCGCCGCCGCCGCCGTCGTCGCTCTGGGGGGAATTGCCTCGCTGACCGGTGTCCACGAAGCACACGCCGGCTTCGATATCTGCAAGAAAGTCAAGATCACCGTCAAGAACAGCACCGGAGCACCGGTCAAGCTTTTCGATCTGGACTATTACGATTATGGCTCGAACCGCAAGCGCTCCGAGAACATCTCCAACCGTGTCATTCCAAATGGCGGCTCCTACAGCTGGAAGCGCAATCTGGAAGGCGTGAACAATGCAAAGACTTATGTCCGGGCTCAATACACGCGGCTGAAATCGAATGGCCGTTGGGACCAGGGGCGCTATTGGTGGTCCAATTCCGGCACGTCCGTCTGCTCACGGGGCAAGAGTTTCCGGATCGTGCTGCGCTGATTTCCCTGCCATCTGAAACACCGCACCAGCAGGGGGTGCGGGTTTCAAACCACATACACCAGTTGAACCCGAGCGGACTACGCCTTCGGGCCGTGTCCTTCGGAGGTTCGGAAGGACTATTATCATGCTCCTGAGCAAACATCTCTCCAAAACAGTTTTGATCAGTTCGGCTTCCATTGTGACACTGGCCATGGTCGCCATCGCCGCACAGACTGTCGATTGGGCCGAATTGGGCGAAAGCCTCTCAAATCGTCAGGAAACCGTCGACGCTCGGATTTCAGAGGTGGAGCCAACCCCGGGCCCGCAGGAAAATCGGCAGGATGCGGTATTGCCGTTACCGGTGCCCAAACAACCTCTTCCAGCAGAACCACGTGCGAATTCAAAGGTTTCCAGCTCCGGTGGGGGTTTGTTGTCGCTCCACTCCTCAGTCCCGTCGAGTGCACGCACAGCCAGGCTGACAGCATCTGCCGACGGGGTGCGGCCCATTGCCCGGATGCCGGACCGCGAACGTTTTGCCAGCGCCGATCCCAATCCGCTGCGACAAACGGCTCTGGATCAGGTTTCGACATTTTCAATTGACGTCGATACCGCATCCTATTCCTTTGTCCGGGCGAGCCTGAATGATGGACGCTTGCCTGGTCCCGACGCGGTCCGGGTCGAAGAAATGGTCAATTACTTCGACTACGAGTATCGCGTCCCGGATGGACGCGATGTGCCGTTTCAGACAAGCGTTTCCGTTGTCGAAACTCCATGGAACAAAGACACCAAGCTGATGCAGGTCGGCATACAGGGATACAAGGTTCCCCTTGCCGATCTCCCACCCCAGAATCTGGTGTTTCTGATCGATACATCCGGCTCCATGGCGGATGCCAACAAGTTGCCTTTGCTGCAGCAGTCCTTCCGCCTCCTTTTGTCATCGCTGCGCGATGAAGACGAAGTCGCGATCGTGACTTATGCAGGAAGTGCCGGAGTGTTGCTCAAGCCGACGAAAGTGTCGGACAAGTCCTCCATTCTCGAAAAAATCAATGCGCTTACTTCGGGAGGGTCGACCGCAGGGCATGCCGGCCTGAAAGGTGCCTACGAGCTCGCAGACGAAATGACCGGAGATGGCGAACAGACGCGGGTTATTCTGGCAACCGACGGTGACTTCAATGTCGGTCTTTCAGACACCGAAAGCCTCAAACGCTTTGTCACAGAAAAGAGAAAGCAGGGAACCGCTCTTTCCGTCCTGGGATTTGGTCGCGGCAACTACAATGACGAACTGATGCAAACACTTGCGCAAAACGGCCAGGGTGTCGCCGCGTATATCGATACATTGTCGGAAGCGCGCAAGGTCCTGGTGGATCAGGTTGTCAGTTCGATTTCCATGATTGCCCAGGATGTGAAAATACAGGTGGAATTCAACCCGGCCACGGTCGCTGAATACCGTCTCATCGGCTATGAAACCAGGGCGCTGAAAACCGAAGACTTCAAGAACGATAAAGTCGACGCTGGTGATATCGGTGCCGGGCACAATGTGACCGCGCTGTACGAGATCACGCCGGTTGATTCTCCTGCACGGAAATTCTCCGATCTTCGGTACGAAAACGAACACGAAGCCGAAAAACCCGTCAATGGGGCTTACCAGGGTGAACTTGCCTACGTGAAGCTTCGCTACAAGATGCCTGGAGACGAGGACAGTCAGCTGATCGAAACGGCGGTTACAGCCAGCTCCAGCGACATTCCCGAGAAAGAAACTCTGTTTGCCGCATCGGTTGCTTCCTTCGGGCAAATGCTCAAGGGCAGCGATTATCTCGGTGACTGGACGTTTGAGGCAGTCGAAGACCTTGCGCGTGAAACCAGGGGTGAGGACCGCTTCGGTTACCGGTCTGAATTCCTGACACTTGTCAGACTTGCGCAGGTCGCGGAGCGCTGACTGGACAACTACAATAAAACACCGCCGGCGGGTTTTGCGACCTGCCGGCGGTTTATTGCTCTTCCCGGCTATCTGTCCCTGATCCAGTCCAGTGTGACCTGGGTGCCGTCAGCGTCGTTCAGATCCAGCCGGTTGGAAAGGATCAGGGACAACGCCCCGATATCGTTCGTTTTCCAAAGATAAAGCGTATGGCGGGTCGGTTCGAAGCGCGCGCAGGTCGTGGCACCGATATCTGCGATATACCTCGGTGGACCGTTTCGGCGAATATCAAAGGCTTTTGGTCCGCTGGCATCTTCCGGATTGTTCAGGCAGACAGCAACGAGACGCGAGCTGATTTCTTCGCTGAATCCAGGTCGGGGAGACGGAGTTTCCAACACTGGCGCGGGTTGAGAGGGAGCGGCTTCGAGCGTCTCGCTTTCCATAGCGGTATCTGCGGCAAGGCCGCTTGCTTGCGGCGCATCTCCTGCGTACAAGCCCACGCCCTGGGTTTTCTCGACCGCTCGTGCGTCTTGTTCGTTCGCATCCGGCTTCGACAAGGGGGCCGGTGCCGGTTTCGCTGATGGTGGCGCAGTGACTGCGTCTTGCGGCATTATCCGTCCGGAACTTGCCTGTCCTCTCGTGCGCGCCTCCTGTCGGGCAGAGCTGTCCGCAGCCAATTGTTTCGTTACACGCGGCAAACTTTTGCTTCGCGATACGCTCACTGTGTTCTTGCGTGTGACAGGCAAAGGTTCGGAAACGCTCTGAGGGGCCTCCAAAAACTTCGCCATCGTCTCTTGCGTTGGTACGCCACCCATCTGGAAACGGACAAGATCGTTGTCACCACTTTCCAGAAAGGTCGGCTGCGGTGTATCGCTTGCGACAGACAATCCGCATGTTCCAACGGTTGCAAGGCCTCCAAGAACAAGGCCAAGCACGACGTTTGCGTTTTTGTTTGAAGTGCGTCGCATACTGTGGCGAACTTTTCTGGTCTGTCAGGAAACCTGGGTTGCGTGCTGTTTGTTTCAGTTTTCAGAAGCAAGATAACGGGTATTTACCCAACCGGAAATCCTTCCTGAGCGGATCTGACACCAGCTGCCTTCGCAGATGTCGAAAAGTTCGACCGTGCATGTGTCTGAGGCAAGAGAACCTACGACCGGGTGCCGTGTTCCCGGTCCCGAACGAAGATTCAGCGTATCGTCTGCGGCTACCTTGACGCACATGGCGGCCGCGACCGATTCGACTTCGGGCGCCAGAATTCTCTCGCTCGGGGGTGGACTCTGGCAATAGCCGTCGATGTTCCAGCCACGTGCGCAAAGCGGTTTGACGGACATTGACAAAAGCTCCCATCGGTCATCCTGCAACGGAATGACGAAGCCGCGGTAATGCTCTCCGGACAGGCTGTCATCGAGGTAACCGGTCAGCACGATGTTCACGGCATAGCCGCCGTCTTCCTTTCGAATGCTCAATTGCATTCCGCCATTGCCTTCATCTCTTTCCGGGTGACCTTTCAAGAAGGGCAGCACTACGTCGATCATGTCGTCTGCAGTCGCAACGCCGGGGGCTACGCGAATTTCCCGAAAGCCCTCATTGTCGGTAACCGATTGTGCCTGCACTTGCGCGGCGGCGAGCAACGCGGCAAAGGCCAAGCCCTTGGCAATGGCGCGTTTCACTGTTTTGATGGCAGGCATGAAGCAAATCCTTGTGTCAGACTGTTTCAGCAATGATCTCGTTTCCAAGCTGTCGGCACCATGGGGCAGATCCCCCAGTCTGCAGCTGTCCTATAGTTCCTTGGACGGATCGATCAGTCCTTCCTTCAGAGCACGGGCAATCAGTTGCGGCACGGAATGAACCTTCAGCTTCTGCATCAGGCTGGTGCGGTGCTTGTCGACGGTCTTGATGCTGATCCCGAAACCTTCCGCGATTTCCTTGTTCGATCTTCCCGACAGGATCATGTTGAGCGTCTGACGCTCCCTGTCGGTCAGAACCGGAGGTCTCGGCGTTTCTTCCAGGATCTTCTGAAAGTGTTCCGAGATGTGACGTTGGCCACGCAGGATACCCGGCAGTTTCCTGTAAAATTCGGAGTTGTCCGACGCCTTGGAAAAGAGGCCGTCAACACCGGCTTCTACAAGATCCGATACGAGACCCACTGCGGAGATGCCGGTCAACACGACGACCCTGGTTTCCTTCGACCATCGCCGAGCTTCCACCAGAACTTCGACACCGCCTGCCATGGGCATTGAAACGTCCAGCAGCAACAGATCAGGTCTGTGTTTGCGCACTTCGGCGATTGCGCTCAAGCCGTCGCCTGCTTCCGCCAGCACACAAATGCCGTCAGGCTCTATCAAACCCGGTTTTTCCAGTGCATCTTTCAGGCCGGCCCGAACAATTGCATGATCGTCTGCGATAATTGCATTGTATCTTTGTTCGTTCACGACCCGGTATCCTGGAATTGCAATATGGATAACCCTTACATGCCTTTTGGGAAATGACCAGTTTGCTTCGTCTTGGTTTCAGTCTTCTTTTTTGTCTGATGATGCTGGCCGGCAGCCGGGCGGAGACTGTTTTCCTCGAACCAGGGCGCGGCGCTGCTGATCTGAAGGCGAGTCTGACCTATCACGCCGATCCTTCGAAGTCGCTTGGCGAGGTTCTGAAGCTGTATCGGGCAGGGGGATTCGGACGCGATCTGGATACGACCATGCTGGAATGGAATTATGCTCCCGAAGCATGGGCAGGTGTGGAAATCTTCAACGACACGATTGATGACGGTCGCGGGTCCGATCCGTTCGTACTCGTGGTCGATCTTCCCCTCGTCAGTGAAGTGGATGCCTATCTCATCAGGGAAAGCGGTTTTACGGAGGGCCTGATCAACTATTCGATCTTTGAGCCTTTCGTCGGTGAAGATCACTCCGTCACACGGCTCAGAACACCGGTTGTCGAGATCGCACCGCAGGAAACCGTCACATTGCTGGTGAACTTCAAGTTCGGTCCGTTTCAGTCCTTTCGCATGGCGCTTGAAACACCGGCCGAACTTGAACGATCCGCTTTCGCCTCCGGCATAACGCACACGGCCTTTTATGCCTTTTGTATATCCAGCCTTGTATTTTTCTTCGGTTTTCACCTGGCCATGAAAAACTGGATCGGGATGCTTTACGCCATTCAGTTCAGTATCGGCCTTGCCCTGATCGCCTATATTGACGGCATCTGGTTCCGTTTCTTTTACCCGGACAGCCCTGGGCTGCAGTCTGCCGTGGGCTTCTTCCTGCTTTTTGCGCTTTCCGGTATCGGGTTTGTCATTTGCGGCCGGTCCGTCAGGACCGAGGCCGGAGAAACACGGTTCTCCATTGCGCTAACCCTGCTCAGCCTGGTTTCCGTATTCGGATATGGCGTTTCGTTTTTTTCGCCAGGACCCTACACGGCATTGTTCAGTTATGTGCTGCTGGTCGTGATGTTTGCGGCAATGTTCGTTGCAAGCGGGATCTGGCGGAGAAACAATGGAGAGATCCACGTCACGAGCACGCTGATTTCGATCGTGGGGTTTTTGCTTGGTGTGGTGCTTGTTGTGCTTCTGGTCGCAGGAAGCCGTGCCGAAATCATTCCGGTCTCGACTGCCGTCAAAGGCGTCTTCTCGGTTCTTCTTGTTGCCACGATGACCGGTCTGACGGCGCATATCATCAATCTTCGCAGACAGCACTCCAAGGCCGTGCAGGCAGAACTTTCCGCACTCGAGGCCGAGGCCAGGCGCAGCCAGGAGCTGCTGGTCGCCGAGCGGAACTATTCGCGCTCCCGGGAGCTTGCAAGCCTGCGTCAAAGGCAACTTGCGACGGCTTCACACGATCTCAAGCAACCGATCATGTCACTGCGGATGAATGTCGACAGTCTTGCTACCAACATGGATCCCGAGGTTCGTGGCCGGTTGAAGGAAGCCTTCGACTATATCGAGGCACTGTCCAATGATTATCTGCGGCAGACCACGCCCGAGGCACCGGGGCCGAGCGAAGAAGAGGGGACAACAGAAGAGGACAAGGTGACAGAAGAGGACCGTGTGGAAAACACGTCCAGTCCTGCCGCCGAGATCTATGAGATTTCCCTTGTCCTCGACACAGTGTTTCAGATGTTCAACGAGGAAGCAGTTTCCAAAGGTGTCGATCTCAGGCGTGTTCCGTCCAGCAAACGGGTCGTGGTTCCGCCGCTCATCGTGATGCGGATCGTCAGCAACCTTGTCTCGAATGCGGTGAAGTATACCGAGGCCGGGAAGGTCCTCTTCGGGGTCCGGGCTCAGGGGAACATGCTGAATCTGTGCGTGCTCGATACCGGTGCGGGAATGGATGCCGGGGAGATTGCCGAATATGCCGAAGCCTATCGGAAGGGAGACAATTCCGAGGGCCACGGTCTGGGGCTGTCCGTGTGCTATGAACTTTCGCGTGACAACGGCATGCAGCTTTCCTGCGCCTCGGAGAAGAACAAGGGCACACTGTTCGTTCTGACCATTCCGATGGCGTAATGAGGGGCGGTCCGGGTTATCCGGAGCTTTCGACCGGCAAACAAACCAGGTGCATTCGGCTGCTGAATGCACCTGGCGAGTTTTTTCACGACTTTATCCCGTCAATTATTCTTCACTCAGACAGTTCCGCCGAGAGAACCTTCGAGTTGAGCGAGTTCCTGACCGCCAGCCATGAGTTCCTGCAGTTCCTCGGCCTGTATGTTTCCGCGTTCTGCTGTGCCGAGGGTTTTTCCCCGGTTCAGGACCGTAAACCGGTCCCCGACGGCCATTGCGTGGCGCACGTTGTGTGTGATGAAGACAACGCCGATGCCCTTTTTGCGGACCTTGTCGATTGTGGCGAGCACGTTTGATGTCTGTCTGACGCCGAGGGCGGAGGTCGGTTCGTCGAGGATGAGGACCTTTGCGCCGAAATAGACCGCCCTTGAGATGGCGACGGTCTGGCGTTCTCCGCCCGACAGGGTGCCGACGGCCTGGTCTGGCGAGCGCAGATGAATGCCCATCTTGGCCATCTCGCTCATGGTGACCTGGTTGGCCCTGGTGAAGTCGAAGAACTTGAGCGGGCCGATGCGCTTTTCCGGCTCGCGTCCCATCCAGAAGTTGCGCGTGACCGACATCAGCGGGATCATCGCCAGGTCCTGGTAGACCGTGGCGATGCCGGCGGTCATGGCATCGCGGGGGCTTTCGAAGTTTACTTCCCTGCCTTCGATCAGGATCTTGCCATGGGTCGGCTTGTGGACACCGGACATGGTCTTGATGAAGGTCGACTTGCCCGCGCCGTTGTCGCCCAGAAGGCAGTGGCACTCTCCGGCCTTGACCGACACGGTGACCCCGTTGAGGGCGATGACCGGGCCGAAGTGCTTCTGGATGTCGACGAGTTCGATCAGTGCATCGCTCATGTCAACGTTCTCCCGTGATCATGCGGCGGATATAGGTGTTGAGGATCACCGCGAGCAGCAGGATCACGCCGAGGAAGACGCGGAAGAGCGAGCTCTCGACGCCGGCAAAGAACAGACCCTGCTGGACGACACCGAAGATGAGGGCGCCGAGCGCGGCGCCGATGACCGAGCCGTAGCCGCCGGTCAGCAGTGCCCCTCCGATGACGACGGAGATGATGGCCTCGAATTCCTTGAGCAGACCGCGGTCGGCGGCCGCAGAGCCGAACTCCATCACCTGGCAGGTGGCGAAGATGGTGGCGCAGAAGGCGGTGAACATGAACATCGAGATCTTGACCCGGTTGACCGGCACACCGACATAGCGGGCCGCCTGGGCATCGCCGCCGGAGGCGAAGATCCAGTTGCCGAACTTGGTGCGGGTCAACAGGAAATGACCGAAGATGATCAGGATCAGGGCCCAGATCATCAGCATCGGAATGCCCTCGACCACCGGCTGTCCGGCCTTGGGACCGGCAACGAACTTGCCGACCACGCCCAGATCGGCCAGCCAGACGAACAGCCAGTTGAAGACCTTGCCGCCGAAGAGCCAGGCGATGGGATCGCCCTCGGCCGCATCCTTGACGCCGCCGATGATGGTCTTGCGGGTGGTGGCAATGGCAATGAAGATCGTCAGGCCGCGCAGGATGTACAAAAAGGCCAGGGTGACGATGAAGGAGGGCAGGCCGGTCTTGACCACCAGATAGCCGTTGAGGGCGCCGATGGCCAGCGCCAGGGCAAAGGCGACCAGAATGGCAAACCAGGTGGGAAAGCCCCACTGGACGCTCATCAGGGCAATGATGATGCCGGAAAAGCCGATCATCGATCCGACGGACAGGTCGAACTCGCCCGCGATCATCAACAGACAGGCGCCGACGGCGATGATGGCGAACTGGGCGGAAACCGTGCCCCAGTTGAAAATGCCTTCAGGCGCGAACATGCCGCTGTCGCTGGCAATACTGAGAAAGAACACGAAAACGAGTATTGTGCCGCAGATCGCGCCCAGCTCGGGACGGATCAGGGCCTTGCGCAAGGATGACATCTCGCGGACGCGTTCATCCTTTTGAGGCGCGGCGGTCGGTTGGGACTCAGCCATGGATTTCCTCCTGCGTGCCGTGTGGCCGGCCGCTTCACTGCGGCCCTGCCGCAAGACCTTTATGTCCTGGGTTGGTCGACAAGGCGGGACAGCGCCAGCCCGGTCTCTTGTGTGCTGTCCCAGGAAACGGACCTGCAAACGCGGTCGTTCCGGTTCGGGTCCGTGCCCTGAAGGGAGAGGCAGCGTACCGCCTCTCCAGGTGACCGCCACGCGGCGGTCACAAGACGCTCCTAGCGATACTCGCCGGCAAACTCTTCAACCTTGGCAAGGGCATCCTTGGTGATGAAGCCCGGGCCGGAGTTGATGTTGTTGCCCGGCAGAACCCCAAAACGCTGGTAGTTCGCAAGAACGATCACCGGCAGGTAGGCCTGCAGGAAAGGCTGCTGGTCAATGCCCCACTGAATGGTGCCGTCCTTGATGCCCTTGACGATCTCGGTGCCCAGATCGAACGTGCCGAAATAGATCTCGCCGGCCTTGCCGATGTCCTGAAGAGCGCCGATGGTCGGGTCCGCAGAGGTCGGGCCGAGGGTCAGGATCGCGTCCACGTCCGGATTGGCAGACAGATACGCCTTGACCTTGTTCTTGATCTCGGCCGGATCCTGGCCGCTGTCGATCATGCTGTCGCCAAGATCAACACCAAGACCGTCGGCAAAACCGCGGCAGCGCTCGCCGACAACCGGGTTCGATACAACGTGGTTCACACACAGGAACGAACCAACACCATCCCGCTTGGCGCGCTGTCCAGCCGCCAGACCGGCATCATATTCCGGCTGGCCGACATACATCAGCGCGCCAACCTCGGCGGCCTGCTCGGGCGTGCCGGAGTTGATGATGATCACCGGAATGCCCTTGGCAACCGCATTCTGGATCGGGCCGCTCAGAACATCAGGATCGGCAAGCGTGGTGATGATGCCGTCAGGGTTGGACGCCGCCGTCTGCTCGATGATCCGCGCCATGTCGGCAATGTCACCCGTCGGCGGATTGCGATACTCAACCTCCGCACCAACCTGCTCACCCGCAAGAGCCAGACCGTTCTTGATCGTGTTCCACCAACTGTCGCTGTCAGGCGCATGGCTGACAAGAACAAAACGCTCCCCTTCAGCCAAAGCCGGTGTCGACAAACCCGTAAATGCAACAGCTGCTGCAGCCATCGCAAACAATGTCTTCTTCATCCGTTCCTCCCAAAATTACAGGCACAAAGTCGCACTTCCTTCACTTGGAAGCGTGCCTCAGATCAAACAAACACAATCCAGAGAATTTTGCAACCGGTTGCAAAAAAATTGACGAGGTTGGGCTTTCGTGTAGTTTCGGAGGAATTGGTGGCTGATTTGGTTGGGCAAGGGACTTGGCGGTTACATTAAAGGAAGTCGCAGAACTCGCAGGCGTTTCCCGTTCGGCGGTCTCGCGCACTTTCACCGACGGTGCCAGCGTGTCCGCGCGCACACGCGAAAAAGTGGAGAAGGCAGCAAAAACGCTCGGCTACAGGCCGTCGCTCATTGCAAGAAGCCTTGCAACAAACCGAACCAAGCTGATCGGACTTGTTGCCAACAATTTCCAAAATCCTGCGTTTCTTGACGTTTTCGACCTGTTCACGAGTGAGTTGCAGAAACGGGAACTGCGGCCCCTGCTGGTCAACCTTTCCGGCGAAACGTCACCGAGGAAAATCGTCGAGCTTCTTCGTCAATACAGTGTCGACGGCGTCATCGTCGCGACATCCACGTTGCCGACCAGCTTTGCCACTGCATTTCAGACTGCCGGGATACCTGTGATCCATACATTCGGCAAATTCCAGGCAAATGCGAATGTCCATGTGGTTGGCATCGACAATGAATATTGCGGCGCGATGGCGGCGCAGACCTTTGCCGAACGTGGCTACAAAACCGTCGCGCTGCTCGGCGGACCTGAAAGCGCGACATCGACACAGGACCGCTCGACCGGATTTGTGCAGACTGCCAGAAAACTCGGCCTGGACGTCGCAAAGATCAGTTACGCGGAAAACTATACATACCAGGCCGGCCGCGACGCGATGCGCGAGGTTCTCGATGACAGGCGTGTAGAGGCCGTTTTTTGCGGTGACGACCTTATCTGCATGGGGGCAATGGACGCCGCCCGCGCCGCAGGCCAGTCGATACCGGAAGACATCGGTTTTCTGGGCTTCAACGATATCGGAATGGCCAGCTGGGACTCCTATTCACTCACCACCATCAGGCAGCCGATTCGCGACATCATCATGAGTTCGGTCGAACTCGTGGTGGGCATGGTCGAAAACCCCGGCAGAAGTCCCGAAATCAGACTGTTTCCCTGTTCGGTGATCGACCGTGGGTCATTGCGGCCGGTCACCGATCCATAAGGGCGCAGCCGCCGCGGGGCGACTGCGCATCAGTGCCTACATGCCTACCCAGGCACCTCCGGATTTTGCAGACTTTGCCGCGGCCTCGATCGCGCGCATGGACCATAGTCCGTCCAGGGCGGTTGGGTAATCCAGCGCAAGAGGATCGGCGGCAATTCCTAGTTTTTTCGCCCTCAATACCTCAGCCAGGTCGTGATAGATGTTGGCGAAGGCAACCGGCATGCCTTCTGCGTGACCAATCGGGATTCTGGAAGCCCGGACTGCCTGAGGCGACAATGCAGCATCCCCGCGTTCCAGAATCTGGGTTCGACCGTTCAACGGCGTCCAGTGCAGCTGTTCAGGGTGTTGCTGCTGCCAGGAAAGCCCACCTTTTTCACCAAAAACCTGAAGGGTCAGGCCGTGCATCCGGCCGACCGCGATAGCGCTGGTCCAGAGTCGGCAAAGCGCACCGTCCGACAGCCGGATATTGATCATGGCGTCGTCTTCCAACTGCCGGTCGCCGACCATGGAAGCAAAATCGGCGGAGAGCTCGGTCGGCGTCTGACCGGCGACGAAACAAGCCATGTGGAAGGCGTGAATGCCTGCGTCCGCGAAGACGGCAGAGGTCCCTGCCTGCTCGGGATCGTACCGCCAGCGAATCCGCGGATTGTCCGCCTCTTCCGCGTCCGCATGGAATCCATGAGCGAATTCCGCCTTGATCAGGCGGATCCTGCCAAGTTCACCTTCGGCGACCATGGCCCGCATCTGCCGCACAAGGGGATAGCCGCTGTAACCATAGTTCACCGCGCAGATCCTGCCGGTCTCGCTGGTGATCGCGACGATCTGCTCGGCCTCGTCAGCGGTCATCGTCAATGGCTTTTCGCAAAGAACGTGAAAGCCGGCTTCCAGAAACGCGCGGGAGATTTCGAAGTGAGTCGCATTGGGTGTGGCGATGGTCACCAGATCGAGCCGATCCGGCCTGTCTCGCTCACCTGCCAGCATTTCCTGCCAGTTTCCATAGGCTCGGTCCTCGGCGACACCCAGTTGCACCGCGTAGGATTTGCCCCGTTCCGGATCAATGTCGAGTGCTGCGGCGGTCAGTTGAAAATGCCCGTCGAGAGACGCGCTGATGCGGTGAGCCGGGCCGATTTGCGAGCCTTCGCCACCGCCGATCATTCCCCATTTGAGCCTGGTCATGACGCGACCTCAAAACCGATAGAGTGAAGATAAGACCGATTTTCGCGCGCATCATCCAGCGGCGACTGGGCCTGTTCGGGATCGCAGTCCTGCTCAACCGTGCACCAGCCCTCGAAGCCGGCTGCTTCCAGCTTTGCCTTGACGGCAGGAAAGTCGACCGCGCCCTTGCCCAGGTTACAGAAAATTCCGTTGCCGCAGGCCTCGTAGAAATCGGTTCGATTGGCGACAGTCTCGCTTCGGACCTTTGGGTCGATGTCCTTGAAATGCATGTAGGAAATCCGGTCCATGTGGCGTTCCATGAACGCGAGGGGATCGAAATCTGCGTAAAGGCTGTGTCCCGTATCAAGGCAGATCTTCAGAAGGGAACTGTCGACCTCCTCAAGCAGACGCTCGATCTCGTCCTCGAAGTCCATAAACCCGCCCGCATGCGGATGGATTGCGGTCACAAGGCCGTATTCTTCAGTACCCATCTTTGCAATGTCGTGGATCCTGGTGCGATAGTCGACCCATTCAGACGCCGACATCTTTTCGGCTTCCGACGGCCGGCCTGCCGTTGGAGCACGGCGCGGTGAAATGGAATCGATCAGCACAAGGTGCCGCGCGCCATGTGCCTTGAGCGCTTCACAGGTGCGCACGGCACCATCCTTCACATCATCCCACTTCGAAGGGTCGTGAAAGGGGCGGAACACGACGCCGCCGATCAGCTCAAGATCCCGTTCTTCCAGGGCAGCACCCAGTATTGCCGGATCTTCCGGCATGAAGCCGACCGGACCGAGTTCTATGCCCCGGTACCCGGCATCCCGGCATTGGTCCAGTACCGTCTGCCATGAGGGATTGCGCGGATCATCAGCGAATTCAACACCCCAGGAACAGGGCGCATTTCCGATCTTGATTGTCATGTGAGTCATCCAGAAATGACGGTCAGGCAGCCTGTATTGCCTAGACGTCGTCGAGTTTAATCCAGCTTTTGGATTCGTGTGATTTCCAGGCCGCCTCGATGACCTGGTTTACGTAAAGCCCGTCCTCAAAGGAGGGCCAGATGTTCTGTCCTGTTTCGATGGCGGTCAGGAAGTCCTTTGCCTCGATAATGATCTGGTCCTGGTAACCGGTGCCATGACCGGGACCAAGACAAAAATTGACATAGTCCGGGTGATGCGGCCCGGTCAGAATTTTCCGGAAACCCTCCCTTGCAGGGTTTTGGCCGCCTTCATACAGCCAAAGCGCGTTCTGATCTTCCTGGTCGAAACGAATGGAGCCCTTCGTGCCGAAGATTTCGTAGGCATAACCCATCTTGCGGCCCCAGGCGGTGCGGCTGATGTAGAGGGCTCCGAGGGCTCCGGAAGCGAACCGGCACATGAGTTGTGCCTGATCGTCATTGGTAACGGGTGTCATGCCCTGACCGGAAGGCCGTTCCTTCACGACAGTATCGATTTCGGCGAGCACGCGTTCGATGGGGCCTGCGAGCGCCTGTGTGCCGTTGATGATGTGTGGTGCCAGATCTCCCATGTTGCCGTTGGCGCGGCCTTGCGCGCGCCACGTTCCCGGCAAGTTCGGATCCGCAAAGAAATCTTCGGTGTGTTCGCCGCGCAGGTAGGTGATGTCGCCGATCTCGCCCGCTTCGATGATTTCTCGTGCGAGCTGCGAAGCCGGTGTGCGGATATAGTTGAAGCCAACCATGTTGACGCAGCCCGAAACCTTCGCTGCGGCTGTCATATCGCGGCTTTGCTGGAGATCCTGTCCGAGCGGTTTTTCGCAAAACACCGGTTTCCCGAGTTCGAACGCGGTTGTTGCGATCTCAAGATGGGTGCCCTGGGGCGAGGCGATTACCACCGCTTCGACCCCGGGGTCGGTGACCAGTTCCCGCCAGTCCGCGGTTGAGCGCTTGAAACCGAGTTCGCGTGCCTTTGCCGCCGCGCCGTCCACTGTGGTCGTGCAAACCATTTCCAGCACGGGCCGCAATTTCGTGTCGAACACGGCGCCGACGGAATGCATGGCAACAGCATGAGCTTTGCCCATGTAGCCACCGCCGATGATGCCGATGCCGATCTCGCGCTTTTCCATTCGTTTTTGATCCATTTTTGCAACCGCTTGCAAAACAGCTAAACACCCATTAGCTTCCACAGTCAAGGGTCCCCAGGACCGCAAACAAAATATCCGTTCCGGGAGGTGTTGAGGCCTATGGTCCAGAAGACGGTACGCCTGACGATGGCGCAGGCTCTTGTTCGCTATCTTGCTGCACAGTTTGTCGAGATAGACGGCCAGAAAATCAGGTTTTGCGCTGGAGGTTTTGGTATTTTCGGGCATGGCAACGTGACCTGCCTCGGCGAAGCGCTTTACGAACACAAAGAGGAATTGCCGCTTTGGCGCGGTCAGAACGAGCAGTCGATGGCCATGGCCGCCGTCGGGTATGCCAAGCAGCAGCTGCGCCGGCGCTTCATGTTCGCGACATCGTCCGCAGGCCCCGGGACCACAAACCTGCTGACGTCGGCCGGGATTGCGCATACGAACCGGTTGCCGCTCCTGATGCTGGCAGGCGATGCCTTTGTGACGCGTTTGCCGGATCCGGTTCTGCAGCAGGTCGAACATACCAACAATCCGGGCCTTTCGGTGAATGATGCGTTCAAGAGCGTGACGAGATACTGGGACCGGATTACCCATCCAGCCCAGTTGCTGCAGTCGTTGCCGGCTGCCATCAATACACTGGTCGATCCGGCTGATTGCGGCCCCGTGTTCCTGGGCCTGCCTCAGGATGTCCAGGGATGGGCTTACGACTACCCTGAAAGATTCTTTGAAGCCAAAACCCATTACCTGCGGCGGCAAATGCCCGATGAACGGGAGCTGCATGTTGCAGCGGACGCGCTGAAAACAGCAGAACGTCCATTGATCATCGCCGGTGGAGGCGTTCAATATTCACTTGCGACTGCGGAGATGACGGACTTTGCGCATCGGCACCGGATCCCCGTTGTCGAGACGATAGCGGGTCGCGCCAACCTCGTTCATTCAGACGATCTGAATTGCGGGCCGATTGGCGTCACGGGATCGAATTCCGCCAACAACCTGGCAAAGGATGCCGATGTCATTCTGGCTGTTGGGACGCGGTTACAGGACTTTACCACGGGGTCCTGGACGGCCTTTGCCGAAGACGCGCAGATTGTCACGGTGAATGTGGGACGACATGACGCTGCAAAGCACCTGTCCACACCGGTTGTCGGCGATGCGAAACTTACCTTGCCCGCGCTTTCCGATGTGCTCGGCTCCTATGTGTCACCATCGGGCTGGCTGGAACAGGCTGCGAAGGAACGGGCCGATTGGTCGGTCTACCTGGAAGACAACACCTCCCCGGTAACCAAAGACGGAAGCAACCGGCCGTTGTCCTATGCCCAGGTGATCGGGGCGATAAACGACATATGCCATGCCGAAGACCGGGTCGTTGCGGCTGCAGGAGGACTGCCGGCCGAAGTGACCGCCAACTGGCGCACGAAATCCACCGGCAGCGTTGACGTCGAATTCGGCTTTTCCTGCATGGGTTACGAAATTGCCGGAGGCTGGGGTGCAAGACTTGGCCAGATGGAAAAAAATCCCGACCGGGAAACCATCATCTTTGTCGGTGACGGTTCTTACATGCTGCTCAATTCCGACATCTATTCGTCCGTCCTTTCGGGGGCGAAGATGATTGTCGTTGTCTGCGACAATGGCGGTTTTGCCGTCATCAACAAGTTGCAGAACAATACCGGTAACGAGTCCTACAACAACCTGATTGCCGACTGCAAACTGGCCGTCGAACCGTTCGCAGTCGACTTCGAATCTCATGCAAGGGCGATGGGGGCGAATGCCGAGACAGTGCATTCGATCGCGGACCTCCAGGATGCTTTCGGCAGGGCGCGGCAGTCCGACCGGACCTATGTCATTTCGTTGAAGGTGGATGCCTTCGAAGGCTGGACCCAGGAAGGCCATACCTGGTGGGAAGTCGGAACACCGCAGGTCACGAACAGCGAGCGCGTGCGCAAGGCACACGAGGATTGGGAAGCCGGTCGCGCTCCTCAAAGAAAGGGCGTGTAACCTTGCCGGCCTCTCTCACTTCGCGCTCAAAGTTTCTGGTTCTCGGCCGGGCCGGGATGGATTTCTATGCCGACCCGCCGGGCGCGGAGGCAGAGCGCGCAACGCGGTTTACAACAGCACTTGGAGGGTCTTCCGGCAATATTGCCGCGGGAATCGCCCGGCACGGCTTGTCGGTCAGTCTTCTGACGTGTGTTTCCGACGACTCCATCGGCCGCTTTGTCCTCAACCAGCTGAAAGACTACGGTATCGGGACTGAGCATGTCCGGGTTCTGTCGGGTGAATCGCGCACGTCGCTTGCGGTGACGGAAACCCGGATCGAGAACACACAAAACACCCTGTATCGCAATAATGCCTCCGATCTTCTGCTGAGCGAAGACCAGGTTCTCGGTGTTGCTTTCGAGGCATTCGATTCATTGGTACTGACAGGTACGGCGCTTGCCGCAAGCCCGTCCCGGGAGGCAACGCTCATGGCAATGGAACGCGCGCGCGCCGCCGGTGCGCTGGTGGTGATCGACCTTGACTACCGGCCGTATTCCTGGCCAAGCGCAAAGGAAGCTGCCGAGATCTACCGGGCGGCGATCGAAGCCGCGGATGTTGTGGTTGGCAACGATGACGAGTTTGCCGTCGTTGCCAATGGAACGCACGAGGACGGGCTGAAACTTGCCGGCAAACTGGGATCGTCCGACAAGACCACGATCTACAAGATGGGTGAGCGCGGGTCGATCGCCTTTTCCCCGGGCCGTTCGTTTGAAACCGGGATCTTTGCCGTTGATGCGATCAAGCCGATGGGGGCGGGAGATGCGTTCATGGCCTCGCTCATGGCGTCGCTTGCCGCAGAACTTTCCCTTGAAGACGCCGTTCTCAGAGGATCGGCCGCCGCCGCAATGGTCGTATCAAAATTCGGATGTGCGCCCGCGATGCCGACGCCTGCCGAACTTGGCGTATTTCTTTCCAATCACTCAGCCCCACAGTCCTGAGGAGACACACAGATGCACTTTCCTCCCTATGACAATGAAAACAAGGCGATCGTCGATGTCGAGGACAGCCGGGTTCCGCTGAACTACTTCAATATCGTCAAACTGAGCCGCGGCCAGGCTTTCGAATATACCGTGCCGGGATACGAAACCGCAGTCGTTCCTGCGACCGGAAGCGTGGATGTCGATGTTGAAGGTGTTGCTTTTGCTGCAATCGGCAATCGAGGTGTCGACGTCTGGGACGGGGAACCGGAGGGGGTCTATGTCCCCAGCGGCGCGAAAGCGCGGTTCGTCTGTGTAAGCGATGACGCGGAAGTTTTCATCGCCGGTGCCAAATACGACAAGGTGCTCGATCCCTTTGATGTCCGGGCTGCAGATATCGATCTTGTTCAATACGGATCTGACGACACCAAAACCCATCGCAAGATCAAGCATATCCTTGGAACGAAGTTTCACGACAAGGTCGGGCGGCTGCTCGTCTCCGAACTGTTCACGGTTGGGGAGGGGGGATGGTCCGGGTTCCCGCCGCACAAGCATGACACCGACCGTTTGCCGGAAGAGAGCCGTCATGACGAAACCTACAATTTCAGGTTCCGGCCCAAAAACGGCTTCGGCATGCAACTGGTCCAGCGAGAGGATGGCGAAGTCGGTGATGCCTATCATATCGTCGACGGATCCACGATCGTTCTGGACAAAGGCTACCATCCGTGTGTCGTCGCACCCGGATACCAGATGTACTATTTCACGATTCTGGGCGGTCTGTCGCAGCGTTCGCTTGTGCAGTTCTTCCAGCCGGATCACGCCTGGCAGATCGAAACCATCCCCGGCATCAAGGACATGATCGCGAAGTTCAAATGACAGCAGCAACGCTCGCCGACGTGCTTGAGCCGGCGATACACGGTCGTTACGCCATTGCCGGGCTTGTCGTGCTCGGCTGGGAGGATGCGGTCGCCTTTGTCGAAGCTGCCGAGGAAGCCGGGTGCGCCATCATCCTGCAGGCCGGTCCCGGATGCAGGGCGCACACACCCGTTCCCGTCATCGGAAAGATGATCCGTTATCTTGCCGATCAGGCGCGTGTGCCGGTCGTCTGCCATCTGGATCACGGCTATACGGTCGATGAGTGCAGAAGTGGTATCGATCACGGCTTCACCTCGGTGATGTTCGATGGGTCCAAACTGCCGATTTCCGAGAATATCGACCTTACGGCGGGCCTTGCAGAAGAAGCACATGCCGCAGGCGTTTCGGTGGAAGGAGAAGTTGGCTATGTCGGCTATGCGGACGGTGCGGCCTCGGCCTTCACCGACCCCCTTGAGGCCGGGCGCTTCGACCGCGAGAGCGGCGCCGATGCGATTGCGGTCTCGGTTGGCAACGTGCATCTGCAGACTGAAAAAACGGACGGAATTGATTTCGAGGTCCTGAAATCCATCGAAGATGTGACGTCAAAACCGTTGGTGCTCCATGGGGGGAGCGGCATCCCGCCGGAAATCCGCCGACGTCTTGCGCGTCAGACCCGGGTCTGCAAGTTCAATCTCGGCACGGAACTCCGCCAGTCCTTCGGAGCGTCGCTGAGGCAGACGCTCGAAGAGCAGCCAGAGATTTTTGACCGGCTGGCGATCCTGAAATCGACCATGCCGGCGATGCGAGCCAGCGTTTCGGAAATACTGGGGACAATAACGCAGGCCTGAGCCGGACGCCGGTTCAATCGATCTGTGCAGTTGCCTCGATTTCGATCAGTGCGTCGTCTTCGATCAGACCGGCAACCACCACGACAGACATGGCAGGAAAATGCCTGCCGAAGACCCGCCGGTACGCCTGGCCGACTTCCTTTTGGCGGGCGAGATATTCCCGCTTGTCAGTGATGAACCAGGTCAGTCGAACAATGTCCGTGACCTCTCCACCGGCTTCCCTGACGATTTCGGCGATATTCGCGAGTGTCTGTTCCATCTGACCAATGAAGTCACGGGACTCGAACACCTGGTCCCTGGTCCAGCCAATCTGCCCGCCGATATGCAGGGTTTTCCCGCTGGTCAGCATTCCGTTTGCATATCCCCTGGCAGGTGCCCAGCCCTCAGGCTGAATGAGTTTCGATGGCATGATGAAAGTTATTCCCTGGTTGATATTCTGCCGTTCAAGGCGACCCTGGTAATGTCAGCGAAACTCTAACTCGGCTTCACCTGTGAGTTCTTGTCGCTAAGGCTCCTGCCTTAGCCGGAAGCGCTGGATTTTTCCGGTTTCGGTTTTCGGCAAGATGTCGGAGAAGACGATCGACCGGGGGTACTTGTAGGGCGCAATGGTCGCCTTCACGTGATCCTGCAAGGATTTGCGGGTGTCATCGGTCGGATCAGCACCGTCGATCAAAACCACATGTGCCTCCACAATGGCACCACGGCTTTCGTCAGGGACGCCGATCACAGCGCATTCCTGAACCGACGGATGGGACAGGAGGGCTGCCTCCACTTCCGGTCCGGCGATGTTGTAACCGGAAGAGATGATCATGTCGTCGTTCCGGGCTGCAAAGTGGAGATGGCCGTCTTCGCTCATTGAAAAGCTGTCGCCGGTGATGTTCCAGCCGTCGACCACATAATCTCGCTGCCGCGCGTCTGCCAGGTAGCGACAGCCAGTCGGGCCGCGTACGGCAAGGCGTCCGGTTTCTCCAGCCGCGACAGGTTCCCCGTCGGCACCCAGAACCCTGACCTCGTAACCGCTCACCGGCTTACCGGTACAGGCTGGTTTATGATCGTCGAAGCGATTGGAAACGAAAATATGCAACATTTCCGTTGCACCGATACCGTCGAGCATCGGCTTGCCGGTCTTTTGCATCCAGGCGTCGTAGACGGGCGCCGGCAAGGTCTCGCCTGCGGAAACGGCGGCACGCAGCGACGAGAGATCCGCCCCGTCCTCCATTGCCTGAAGCATGACGCGGTAGGCCGTCGGCGCGGTAAAACAGACCGTTGCTTTGTATTTCTGGATTATCTCGATCATGTTGGGCGGCGTGGCGCTTTCCAGAAGCGTTGCCGCTGCGCCGAAACGCAGCGGAAAGACGGCAAGACCGCCAAGACCGAATGTGAAGGCGAGGGGTGGTGAGCCGATGAAGATGTCGTCGGGCGTTACGCCGAGAACTTCCTTGGCATAGCCATCAGCGATGATCAGCAGGTCCCTGTGGAAATGCATGGTCGCTTTTGGCGTTCCGGTTGATCCTGAGGTGAAGCCCAACAGGGCGACGTCGTCGCTTCCCGTTGCAACGGCTTCGTACCCGACCGGCTTTTCCAGGGCCAGGCGATCCAGTTCCGCGTCGTGATTGGAGGTTCCGTCAAAGCTGATGACTTTCTTCAGAAAGTCGGATGTCTTGGCACAGGCAACGAGTTCGTCCATCAGACGCGTATCGCAGAGGGCAAATTCGACCTCCGCCTTGTCGACGATCTTGGACAGCTCTCCTGCACGCAGCATCGGCATGGTATTGATGACGACAGCCCCGGCTTTGGTCGCCGCCAGCCAGCAGGCAACCATCGCGGGATTGTTGGCGGATCGGATCAGAACGCGGTTTCCGGGCTTGACACCAAGGTCTTCGGTGAGAGCGTGAGCCAGGCGGTTGGTCCAGTCGGCAAGTTCCTTGTAGGTCCGCCGTCTGCCGTTGCCGATGAGCGCCGTGTGGTCGCCGAAGCCCTTTTCAACCATCCTGTCGGTCAATTCGACGGCTGCATTGAGCCGATCCGGATAGTCAAAACCATCGAGCAGAAATTCCGGCCACTGGTCTTCGGGCGGAAGGTTGTCGCGCGCGAAAGTATCCACATGCGCGGAAGGCGAGAGTGCACCGGCCATGATCGATGTGTGCTCCTTGTCGGCTGCCTGTCGCGCCAGAACCTTGTGCTTCCGATCGGTTGGGATCGGGAGGTTCCGGCGCTGTTGAAACGTTGAGACTTCCTGTGCCTGGCCTAGTCGTTGGCTTCCGGCGGGAGAAAGTCCACATCGTGTTCTGCCGAGACACGCACGACAGCTTCCACGTCCGTCATCTCGTGCAGCTCGTCGAAAAGTTCCTTGAGCCTGCCTGCCGGGGACACCCAGAAAAGTGCACGGCACGGGCTTTCCGACTTGTTGAAATAGCCATGCGGAACACCCATCGGCATGCGCACGAGATCACCTGCCCGCGCCTTGGTCCATTTCCCGTCGAGCTTGAGGTCGAGTTCGCCTTCCTGGACGAGAATAAATTCGTCCTGGGTCGGGTGAATATGAACAGGAACGAACTGACCGGGCATGGAATTTGTCTCAAAAGCGAACGTGCTTTCGCACCATGCCTTGGGGTAATAGGTCTGGCCGAGAATGTTGAGTTCTACGCCGTCAAAACCCTCACCGTTCGGAGTAATTCCACCGTCAAGTTTGTTGGTCATGGTCCTGTCTCTCTTTCTGGTTCGAATTCAGACGATTTGCTGCAAGGTCTGGCGCGCAATTATGATTTTCTGAACATCGGAGGCGCCTTCATAAATGCGCAGGGCCCGGATCTCCCGATACAGTTTTTCGACCGTTGTGCCCGAGCGTACACCATCACCGCCGTGCAGCTGAACCGCCTTGTCGATCACCTGTTGTGCCTGATCAGTGGAGAACAGCTTGGCCATGGCTGCCTCGCGCGTGACCCGTGGTGCGCCACTGTCCTTGGCCCAGGCAGCGCGGTAGATCAGGAGAGCCGCGGCATCGATGTCCAGCGCCATGTCGGCGATATGTCCCTGGACAAGCTGAAGATCAAAAAGCGGAGCTCCCTGGATGTTCCGGGTCGTTACCCGGTGCAGGGCCTCGTCGAGTGCCCGGCGGGCAAACCCCAGCGCAGCGGCGGCGACCGTTGAGCGAAAGATATCCAGTACGGACATGGCAATCCTGAAACCCGCGCCCGGTGTGCCGATCAGGCTGGATTTGGCAATACGGCAGTCCGTGAAACGCAGTGTTGCCAGGGGGTGCGGTGCGATGGTTTCCAGACGCTCGACGACCTCGAAACCTGAAACATCCGGTGTCACCAAAAAGGCAGACAGCCCCTTTGCGCCGGGCGCTTCGCCTGTTCGGGCGAACAGTGTGTAAATGTCGGCGATCCCGCCGTTGGAGATCCAGGTCTTTTCGCCGTTCAGCACATAGGCGTCGCCGTCATCTTCTGCGGTCATGGTCGAGTTGGCGACGTCAGACCCCGATTGCGGTTCGGTCAGGGCAAACGCGGAAATCGCCTTTCCGTTTCGCGTGAGCGGAAGCCATTCTTGCTTTTGTGCATCGGTGCCGAAAAGGGAAATTGCACCCGTTCCGAGACCTTGCATCGCAAATGAGAAATCAGCGAGCCCGTCATGGCGCGCGAGCGTTTCGCGGATCAGGCAGAGACTGCGAACATCCAGGGTGCCACCCGGTGACCCGGTGTGTTGCAGAAATCCGGCATGACCAAGGTCGGCGACCAGGTGTTTGCAGGCCGTGTCCGTGTCGCTGTGATCAAGGTGGTCCAGATTTGCCTCGGCCCAAGTCTCCAGATCGGCTGCAAGTGCGCGGTGCCGGTCGTCGAGGAACGGCCAGGTAAGGAAAGTCTTGTCTGCCATCAGTCGCCCTCGAAAACGGGTTTTTCCTTCGCGGCAAAGGCCTCGTAGGCTCTACGGAAATCATTGCCCTGCATACAGATCGCCTGGGCCTGTGCTTCAGCCTCGATCGCCTGATCCAGGCTCATCGACCATTCCTGGGCAAGCATCGTCTTTGTCATTGAATTTGCAAATGTCGGTCCGGAGGCAATACGTCCGGCCATGCTCAAGGCAGTCGCCTCAAGGTCCCCCGTTTCAACCACCGCATTGAAAAAACCCCAGGCATGGCCTTCGTCCGCCTTCATGGAGCGACCGAGATACAAAAGTTCGGCGGCGCGTCCCTGCCCGATGATCCTGGGAAGGATCGCGCAGGCCCCCATATCGCAGCCGGCAAGGCCCACGCGGTTGAACAGGAAGGCGACCTTGGCGTCCGGTGTTGCGATCCGCAGATCGGACGCCATCGCCATGATGGCGCCGGCGCCTGCGCAGATTCCGTCGACGGCCGAAATGATCGGCTTTCCGCATCCAAGCATTGCTTTCACCAGATCGCCCGTCATGCGGGTGAAGGCGAGGAGTTCCTTCATGGACATGCGGGTCAGCGGACCTATGATGTCATGGACATCTCCACCGGAACTGAAGTTGCCACCATTGGGCATGATCACCACGGCATGCACGTCGTCCGCATAGTGAAGATCGCGAAACCAGTCGCGCAGTTCTGCATAGCTTTCGAAGGTGAGTGGATTTTTCCGTTCCGGCCTGTCGAGCGCTATTCGCGCGATTCCGTCGGCGATTTCACAGCGAAAATGTTTGACGTCGCTACGCATCCGCGCGCTCCTTTTCAGTGCCTTGGGTGAGCACTCTTTCGAGAGTATCGGAAAGGGTTTCGAGATCTTCCATCGCCAACGTATCCAGCAGCGTGTCGATCCAGCCTTCGTGATATCCGGCGAGCGTTTCGAATTCGGCCTCGCCCTTCGATGTCAACCGGGCGATCTGAGCGCGCTTATCGCCGGGAACCGGGACCCGCTGAACGAGTTCTTCTTCCGTCAGCTTGTCGACAATGCCGGTCACGTTGCCGTTCGAGACCTTCAGGAATGAAGAGAGATCGCTCATTTTCAATCCGTCGGGAAACCTGGCGAGAGCGGACATGACGTCGAAACGCGGCAATGTCGTCTTGTGACCGTCCCGAAGGTTGCGGCGGATTTCGCCTTCAATGCCGTTTACGGTCTTCAGGAGTTTCAACCAGACGCGCAAACGTGCCTTGGAAAGGGATTCCGTGTCCGAGGTCACAACTCACCTCCCGCGAGACTGAGTGCCTGGCCGTTGACGGACCGGGCTCCATTCGTGCAAAGCCAGTATGCCATCTCGGCAACCTCGTCCGTTTGGATGAAGCGGCCCTGGGGATTGTCGGCTTTAAGCGTGTTTTCTGCGTCCTCCCGACTGAGGCCCGTCTTTTCGACTATTTTTGATATGGAGCGTTCGAGCATGGGTGTTTCAACGAAGCTTGGACAGATCGCGTTCACGGTAATTCCGGTTTTGGCGAGTTCCTTGCCGAGCGCCCGGGTCAGGCCGACGACGGCATGCTTGGCAGCACAATAGGCACTCACATATGGATACCCCCGCAATCCGGCAGTTGAAGCGATTGCAATCATGCGACCCCCGCCTGATGATTTCATGTCCGGAAGCGCGGCCTGCCAGACATTGGAGACACCGATCAGATTGACGGCCAGCAGGGCCTGAAGCACATCCGGCTTCATATTGGCAAAGGGGACACTTTCTGCAGCCCCCGCATTCGCAATGACGATTTCGATCGGGCCTGCGAGTTCGCGCGCTGCACCGAACGCCCGTTCGACATCATCGATTTTGGTTACGTCGCAGACCTGATAGGGAAGGGATTGTGCGGCGAGGTTTTCTTCTGTCCGGCCAAGGATTGTCACGCGGGCACCCTTTTCAGCAAGGTAGTGCGCGCAGGCCGCACCGACGCCTGTTCCGCCACCCGTAACGACGGCGTGACGCCCTGAAACGCTCATGCACCCAGGCTCCCTGCGACTTTGTCGGTGAGGCGCCGTGTCAGGTTACGGCCGCTCGGGTCACCCCTCAACAACACAGTCCTCATTTGCTCCTCCCAATGTCGACGCTCACAGCGAAACACGTTTTCGAATTTGTTTCAAGGCTGAAATTTTAAGCTTAAAATATCTAGGCGCACATTGCCTCTACCGACGAGGTTGAAGCGAGGCGTCACCTAGAGAGGTCTGACCCTCCGGCTGACCTGTCCGCGGATCCAGGTCAGGAACTCGGCGGCAGGCGGGCTGAGCTCGCCGGCCGGGGTTGCAAGATAGTAGTTGTGACCCGATCCGTCCTGAACGGAAGCCAGATTGACAAGGTCGCCGGACGCGAGTTCGGTTTCGATCAGATATGTCGGCAGAATGGCCGCGCCCATTCCATTCGCCGCCGCCGAGATAACGAGCGAAAACTGGTCGAAATAACTGCCGGTCTGAACATGCGCGGTCGCGTCTTGAACCGTTTTTTGAAAGGCCTTCCATAGGTGCGCCCGGGAGGTCATGTGAAGCAAGGGCATTTCCAGAATGTCTGCCTTACTCACCACTGGATGGGTTTCCAGAAGCGCAGGTGCAGCGACAACAATCAGGTCTTCCGGACACAACGGACTGAGTTTCGCGCCGGGCCAGTCGTTGGCGCCAAAATGGATTGCTACGTCAATTCCCAGTTCGACGAGATCGAACGGCTCGGAGCGGCTGTAGACCATGAGGTTCAGATTGGGGCGTCGGATCTTGAAGTCCCTCAAGCGCGGCACAAGCCAACGGGTGGCAAATGTCGGCAGGGCCGCAATCGTCAGGATCTCCTGGGTCTCACCCGCAGCGACGGCCAGACTGATCGTTCTGCGCAATCTTGAAAGGTCGGAGAAAACGCCGTCTGCCAGGGATCTGCCGGCCTGGGTCAGCCGAATGCCCCGCCCTTCCCGTCGAAAGAGTGTTGCACCGATCTGGTCCTCCAATTCCTTGACCTGACGGCTGACGCCGCTCTGCGTCAATCCGAGCTCTTCCGCGGCTGCGGTGAAGCTCTGGTGTTTGGCGGCGGCCTCGAAGCAGCGGAGGACCGAAATGCTGGGGATCGGTATGTCGCGTTCCATCAAATTATCCAAAGATATGAGTAATAGTCATGAATATAACTATTTTTCAGGTGTTTTTGTGCCGGTCAAGGGCGAGTATTCTGATCGGAGAAATTCTTCAGGGAAAAATCGCACATGAAAAAGATAGCGGTTCTCGGGCTAGGCAAGGTCGGTACGCTTGCAAGCGAGTTGCTTCATGAAAGCGGCTTTGCGGTGACGGGTTTTGATACCCACGTCATGAGCACCTTGCCGTTCGAAACGAAACAGGTTGATGTCGGCAATCTGGACAGGTTGAAGGACGCCTTGTCGGAGTTCGACGCGGTCCTGTCCTGCCTGCCGTATTTCCTCAATGTCGGCGTTGCAAGTACGGCGCATGAGCTGGGCCTGCATTATTTCGATCTGACCGAGGACGTGCCGACCACCAAGGCGATCATGGAACTTGCCAAGTCCTCAAAGGGACTGATGGCACCGCAGTGTGGCCTTGCGCCGGGCTTCGTGGGAATCGTGGGAGCCAGCCTGATCGAGGATTTTGACTCGTGCCGTTCCTGCCGCATGCGCGTCGGTGCCCTGCCGCAGAATCCGACGGGCCTTATGGGTTATTCCTTCAACTGGTCTCCCGAAGGTGTGGTGAACGAGTATCTCAATGATTGCGAAGTCCTTGAAGATGGCGAAATCAAATGGGTTTCGCCGATGGAGTGGATCGAGAAAATCGTCATCGGCGGCATAGAGCTCGAGGCCTTCACCACGTCCGGCGGGCTTGGCACCATGTGTGAAACCTATCGCGAACGGGTTCCGAACATGGACTACAAGACCATGCGATATCCGGGCCACGTGCAGCTGATGAACTTCTTTTTCCACGAACTTCTGATGCGTGACCGGCGACTGGAAGCCGGTGAGATCCTGGTCAACGCCAAGCCGCCCGTCAGTGACGATATCGTCTATATCCACGTCGCGGCGGAAGGCGAGGTCGATGGGCGCACGCAGCGCAAGGAATTCGTGCGCGGCCTGAAGCCTGTCGAAATTGCCGGCAAGGAACGCACTGCAATCGCCTGGACAACGGCTTCCTCGGTCGTCGCCATTATCGAGATGGTGAGGGACGGCACACTTCCTGCCCGGGGTTTCCTGAAGCAGGAAGATGTACCGCTGGAAGCGTTTTTGAAAACGAAGAACGGCGCTCGCTACAACAGATAAGCGCTGAAGGGAGAAAATCATGGAGCACGCACAGGTTCTAAGTGCGCTCGGATTTGCCGAGAACGAGCTTGCAGGCGGTGGTCTGCTGGTCAGATCACCGATCGACGGAGCTGAAGTTGCAAAGGTGGCCGAAACGCCTTCGGCAGATATGGAACACGTGATTGCGCGCTCGCGAGCAGCATTCAGCAAGTGGCGGGTCCTGCCGGCGCCGCGGCGCGGCGAACTGGTTCGTCTGCTGGGTGAGGAACTACGGGCGGCAAAAGACGAACTCGGCGCCCTCGTGACACTGGAAGCCGGAAAGATTACCTCCGAAGGGGCTGGTGAAGTCCAGGAGATGATTGATATCTGCGACTTTGCCGTTGGTCTGTCACGTCAGCTTTATGGCCTTACCATCGCGTCAGAGCGTCCCGGTCACAAGATGTCGGAGACCTGGCACCCGATGGGACCTTGCGGTGTCATCACCGCTTTCAACTTTCCTGTTGCAGTCTGGTCCTGGAATGCGGCGCTTGCGCTTGTGTGCGGCAACCCGGTCATCTGGAAGCCTTCGGAGAAAACGCCGCTCACCGCGCTGGCCTGCAAGAAGATTTTCGACAGGGCGGTTAGCCGCTTCGGTGCCGATGCGCCGGAGGGGTTGATGCAGGTTGTTATCGGTGGTGCCGACATCGGTGAAGCCCTGGTAACGTCAAAAGACGTTCCGATCCTGTCAGCGACGGGTTCCACCCGAATGGGTGGCATCGTCGGCCCAAAGGTTTCCGCCCGCTGGGGCCGGCCGATTCTGGAGCTCGGCGGAAACAATGCCATGATTGTCGCACCTTCTGCGGATCTGGAAATGGCGGTCCGCGCAATTGTCTTTTCGGCCGTTGGCACGGCCGGACAACGCTGCACCTCGTTGCGCCGGCTGATCGTTCACAAATCGATCAAGCACGATCTCGTGACCAAGCTGGCCAAAGCATATGGCAGCCTGCCGATTGGCGACCCGCGCGCGGAAGGAACGCTGATCGGACCACTGATCGACGACGCATCGCGCGATGCCATGCAGGCTGCGCTCGACAAGGCGAGGTCCGAGGGCGGTATCGTTTACGGAGGTGATGCGGTGACTGCAGGCGTGCCGGGCGGTGCCTATGTTGCCCCGGCGCTTGTCGACATGCCCGGTCAGACCGAGACTGTGAAGACGGAAACCTTCGCCCCGATCCTTTACGTCATGGAATATGAGGATCTGGAGCAAGCGATCAATCTGCAAAATGATGTGCCGCAGGGTCTGTCGTCCTGCATCTTCACACTCAACATGCGCGAAGCGGAGACCTTTCTGTCAGCAACCGGTTCAGATTGCGGTATCGCCAATGTCAATATCGGCCCGTCGGGTGCGGAGATTGGCGGGGCCTTTGGTGGAGAGAAGGAAACCGGTGGCGGCCGCGAATCCGGTTCGGATGCATGGAAAGGCTACATGCGCCGCCAGACGTCGACAGTGAATTACTCAGCGGAATTGCCGCTCGCACAGGGCGTCAAATTCGATATCTGACTGATGCGAAGGCGTGCAATTGTTGCGCGCCTTTGACTTTTGTGTCCTGTGGCTGACGTCGTCAGGCGGCAGCTTCGTGGTCGTAATAGAAAATCACTCTCAGAAAGCCGCCATCGACACCCTTCTTGTCAGCCTCGAGTTTGACTTTCATCAGAAATTCCTGCTCAACGCGAAACGGGTTTTGGATGGGCATCTGCCCCGTGTAATTGCCGCCGTCAAATGCCAGTTTCAAATCCGTGACGGGAGAGACGTTACCCGCCAGGTTGTCTTCCAGGGCGAAGGTCTTCACCGTCACCCGCTTGCTGCCGGCGACGTTGTGCCCGGGAATGTAGACGAACCCGATTGCGACGACATGCATGATGCCGGGAACAAGGGCAGGTGCCCCGATTTCGTTCGCCGCCATGTCTTCGATGATGAATTCCCCTGGTTCGTAGGGTTCGTAATCTTCAATGTTGAAGGTCTTGGCCTTTGCCATCTGTTCACCTTTGAGGTTGATCTCCTCCGGTCCGGAGCCTCTGGGTTTGTTTCGAAGCCAGTTGCGACCTGCCGGAATTGTTTTCGTTGTACGCCCGTTATCTGTCTTGGCCCTTGCTGCTCATCGCCGGTGCGCCAGTCAGCCGCGACAGCAGCGTGTGAGTGACTGCGGCATCGTGCGAAAGCCAACACTCCGTCAGGCGACCGCCATCAGGAATTCAGACGCCCGGACCTGTGTGCCATCTGCATATTGGCCGCGTAGGAATTCGGCGAACGGCGGCCAGGCAGATTGGCTTCCAGAACCAGTGTCTCCAGCAATCCTTCCTCGACGGTGACTTCGGCTGTGCGTGCCAACTTGCTCATCCGCCAGAACTTGAGGGGGCGGTTGTTCGGAAAATAATTACCCGGGAGTTCCTCTCCCTTTCCCGATACAACCATGATTTTCGGCTTGGGCAGCTCGTATTTCCTGCCCTCGTAGATATAGGCGTTGACAAGAGCCAGCTCGCAATTTGGCGTATGCCAGAGCTGAAGGGCTATGCGGCTGAAGCTGTTGCTGCCTTCGGTGTCAATCTTGACATCCGCGGCCCTGGGGCTGTTGATCCCTGAAATATTCATGCCTACCAGAACGATCTCGGACGGATCATAAAACTTATCCGGCTGAATTGTCGGAAGCTGGTCGTTGGAATTCTGATCTGTCATTTGTTAGTCCCCCATTGAAGAGTTTTTGTCGATGTTTCCACGTCTGGCTCAGGCTCGGACGACGATTTCCCGCCATTCAAGATTTTCCATAAGGATATCTCCAGCTTCCGGTGCGCCCATTGCGTCGAACTGGTCCGCGATCGCGGCTCCCGCGACTGCATAGGTGAGCGTATTGGGATCCAGAGTGGCCCAGGATCTTGCGATTGCTGACCCCAACAGGTCACGGGCGTCTTCGAGCGTTGACTTGAGCAGGAAGGACCGGGCATCGAATGCCTCTGCGAACCGGTCGCCTATCAGCTCTATTTCATGGTGATCAAGTTCGAACAGCCGGTCATGGCTTACATCCAGAGGCAGATCGACAAATCCCCGGTCCACGGCATTTCGATGATAAAGTTCCACAAGCGTGTCGAACATGGCGCCGGTAAACGGCTTGGACAGGTCGTGGACCGCGTCACTGACCGTGCTCATCTTCCGGTCGTTGCTTGCAGTGCGGATCTGCTTGTCGCCCGCAAGTTCCGCGATCCTGTTGAGTTCGTTCATTGTCAACAGGTTGCCTTGCGTCGATTGCAGCAGCCGGTCGAGCACGCTGTCGAAATGAAGCAAAGAGATGAGCGCGATAAGATCTGAGACGCTTTCGTGATAGCCAAAATACTCACGGCTTGCCATTCCATTGGGCGTGCCCATTTCCGCAAAAATTATGGCATGACCGAACTCATGCGCAATCACGTCGAAATTCAGTGCGTATGGGAAAACATCTTCGCTGTTACCCCGTTCCGTTCCGAATTCCATGTATCCATAACCGGACTGGGCGTTGTTCCAGTTCACTTGTGGAATGATTTCCAGGCGCTCGTAGGTTTGCGCGAAGTGCCAGACGATATCGTGACCGAGATAGCTCTCCCAAATGTCCAGGACACGCCTGAGCGATGCGAAGACATGAGCACAGACGAATTGCCGGCTGCCCGGGTCAAGGTGATCAAAATGCCCGTCGGGACCGGCCTCGGTCGGTGGAAAGCGCTCACCGACGAAAGGCGGTTGATAGGGATACTCGTAAACCGGTTTCTCAAACAGCGGATCGACCACATACATGCGCTGGTCGGCCGGGCCAGCCTGGATTTCGTTCGGAGGGGTGCTGATCCAGATTGTTTCCGGCTTCTCATAACCGGCAAGATGGGGAACCTGAGGATAGATCAGAAACCGCGTTCCCAGACTGCCTGTCTTTGGTGAGATTGTTCGCTGGTCCAGATGGATACTCAATTTGGCCTCGATAAATCGGATGTAAACCAGCCGGACAAACCGGTGTCGTGGATACAAGAAGTACGCGTTCGCCGCGAAAATTTTATTGTTATGTTTTTGCCCCTAACGAACGATATTATTATGGACCTGTTGGAGTTTTTCGATTTAACGCTAGGTAATTCCTAGAGGCTATCAATCAACCTTTAGCGTGTCCAATGAAAAACCACCCGCAACCATGTCATGAAGAAAGACATCAGTTGCGAAAAACTTTGGAACAGATGCCAGGACCGGCCAAACTCCGTCTTTTTGCCGGTCGCGAAGCTCGTGCAGGAGGAGTTCGGCATCCTGTTGCTTTTGAGACCTGTTCAATATCCGGAGATCAAGATCCGCTAGTTCGGGCCGAAGCCTGGCGGCGTCGCGCAGAATATTCGGCATTGTTCGTCTCGTGTAGTGCAGCTTCTCGGCGATCTTCGCAAGGTCGTCAGCAGTTGCGCGATCGACCAGTCCGGCTCGCAGGGCGCGTTTGAAACTCATTCTGAGGTCTACCAGTGCATTTGTAATCGCTCCCCCGCCCAATTCCTGCGGAGCATGCAAGACCGCGACTGCATCGTCCGGTACAAGCGAATATCTGCGCAGCCACCGATAAACGAGACCGCGTCCCTGCATACCATGGAGCGACAGCTCGGCTGCTCGCATTGCGCCCATGCTGGCGGCACCATAGACCAGTGCACCCTGGTCGAGTGCCCAAAGGATTTCCTTGTGCCTGACGGCGGGCACACCCTGAAACAGACCGTCGATCAGCGCGATTACACATTTTTCGTTTTGCTGGACGGCTGCAACAATGTCCCCCTGGGCCGCGGGGCCAAGTATCTCGGCGTCCAATCCTTCCGGCAGTCCGTTCGGCCCGAGACTTGGCCCTGCGAAGACAACAACGTGACGCATCTGTTCAGTTGCCCTCCGCATTCGGAATGCCGAGCGTGACAACCCGTGTGATGAATAGCGGAATTTCCGAATTCGACATCAGTGGCACGGCAACGGTCTGCTGTCCTTCTTCCTTGAGCATCCGGGCCAGATCGGAGGGTGTCTTGCTGAGTGGTGCTCCGGACAAGGGAGGTCGTCCTGCCGGTTTGCGATGCATTTGCGCGCGCTCGAACGCGATCAGGTCTTCGTCCGGCCGCCGGGGATAGTACTGCCAGGTTATGTCTTCCCTCCCGCCTGCGATCACCGAAACCCTGGTTTGGACCGCTTCCAGGAGAGCGGCAGTGAGCGCATCTGCTACCGTTTCACGGCAGGCAAATCCGTCGGCACAAAAGGGAAGCGATGTTGGAGAGGCGGATGCATCAAGAAGACGGGCCCAAATGACCGGCAAGCCTTGTACTGCAGGACATTCATGAACGGCGAAGAGAATACCTGCGTCCTTCAGGTTTCCCGCAAGGCGACGGCTGTTGCTGTCCATGAACTGATCAGGATCGAAGCGCGTCTTTTCAAAGAAACCGTGTGTCTGGGTGGCTTTGGCGGTGCTGAACCTTTCAAGCGTTTCGAACAATCCGTGCAGCAGGGCTTCGTCCGGGGTTGCGCCGCCGCCAAGTCCGGTTGTCGTTCTTTGAAAGGGTGTATCCGCATGAGGTGAAGCTGGCGTGTAGTCGGTGCTGACAAGTGCAGCCGGTACGGGGACGGGCGCGCCGGACAAGACGTCTGCTCCGGTGACAAAGGGCATCCCGGTTTCTTGCCATTTGTCATCTGCGTCGGGCAGAAGATGCTGGCACAGAATTTCTGCGGCCGCAGGGCCATATGTTTCTCCGGGCGTGGCGTTGCGATTGCCAATCTTGTCGACCTGTTCCCCGGCGAAAGTTTCCAGTGATTCCATCGCCGACGACACAGCGGCCTCTGCCAACGTCAATCCCTTTCCCTGACTGACGATGTTGGATCTGGCAAGAGGACGGATCGTCTGAACGACGGGAACCCCCACACGGTCAAGGCCGGTAACGTCAGCAAGCCGTGTTATCCCGAATGACTGCAAATGCGGCGTCAGGCGCTCAAGAAAGGTGTCTGCAGAAAACCGGCGCTGAAAACTCGATTTCCTGTGCTGGGATTCCTGGTCTGGCGCATCACATTCGGACACGGTGTCAGCCCCGTGACCCGGGCAGAAGTGCCAAGGCGCGATCGCGTTCGCGGCCGGCTTCGAGCTGTTTCAGGAAGCTGGCCGCGTCACTGCGGTGTTGACCAGTGGTCCGCTCCGGCAGAAGCATTATCCTGTCCGTCAGTGTTCGGAGAACCAGCACGCTTGCATTTTGCTGTCTGGCGATATCTTCCGCTCTGGAAAGATCAGCGTCGACTTCAGTCTCATTTGATCCGGAGGCAGAGGTCAGGCGTGCGCGGCGGCGGTAAAGTTCGGCAAGCCAGAACGCATGGCCGGCAGCTTCGGCGCGTTCAATTGCAGAGCTTACGAGCCGAATGCCTTTTTCCTGCTGTCCAAGTTGTCCATCCAGCTCTGCGGCCATTTCCAGATAGACGGGGAAATCCTCTTCGGTGCCGATTTCCTGCTGGATCGCAAGACCCTGCGCAAGAGACTCTCGTCCATGAAACGGATCTCCTGCCATTCCATTTGCCCAGCCGCCGAATATCAGGCTTTTGGCCTCAAGAGATTTGAGGTCATGTTCATCGGCAGCTTCACGCATCCGGCGCGCAAGAAGCGCGACCTGATCGATTTCGCCGCGATAGCGATGAAGCATGATTGCAATATCGAGAGCGTGACAGTTGCTGCCGACATGATCGATATGCCGGGCCCATCGATCGGCTTCATCCAGGTATCGAACAGCAGTTTCCGTCTGCCCCATGAACCAGGAGGACAGCGCCTTTTCGCCAAGCCCGCAAACACGTGCATCATGGCCGCCATATCGCGTCCTGTGGTCGAGCGCTTCGTCTTCGCTATAGAGCTCCAGGCCTTTTGAAATCGCCTCCATGCAGTCTGTATGCTGTCCCGTATTGAACGCGGTTGCCCACCTGCAGTGCAGGGCCTGCAACTCGACTTCCTGATTGTTGGAACCGGCCAGATCAGCAAGTATAAGCTCGGCCCGCTCGCGCTGGGCCTGGAAGTCGGGTGCGGTAAACCACCAGCCCCAGTAGAGCGGAAAGCCTGCGGAGCGGTCTGTCTCCGGGTGCTCATGCAAGAGTTCAACACCGCGCTGATAAAGTTTGGAAGCCTCTTCGGAGCCTGTTCCATCCATAGTCGCCACGACCGGTCCCAGCAGTTTGACGATTTCGAGCTCAAGTGTGTCCGCAGCCGTTTTGTCCCTGAGTTTCACAGTGAGCTGCCTGGCATGGACCAACAACGCCCTTGCTTCCTTCAATGCAGATTGGGACGAAGCGGATCTGGCGGCATCGATATAGTGCCTGATGGCTTCTTCGCGCATTTGCGCATGCTCGGCATGCAGGGCCAGCTCAGCGCTGGTAAAGGTTTTGCCAAGCTCATCGTTCTGGGTAACGATCTTATAGAGTGCGGAATGAAGCGTTCGCTTGTTCGATCGCAGCAATCCGGAATAGGCCGCCTGTTGCACCAGCATGTGGCGAAACCGATAGGAATGCTCGATATCACTCGCCTGCTGTTCGATGAACCCGCCAGCAACGAGCTGTTGGAGGCTTTCTTCCGCTGATGCCGACGTTCCTGTTGTCGACAGGAGCGCGACCAATGTGAGGACGTTGAAGCTCCTGCCGATCACGCTGGCTGCCTGGGCCACGAATTTGGCGGATCCGAGGGCGCCAAGACGGGTCGCGAGCAGATCCTGAAGACTTGCCGTCTCATCAGACTCAAACAGTTTTTCCCACATCTTCTCATCAAGGGCGTCATCCGCACCCCGGTCCAAAACGAACCGCGTCAACTCTTCTGCAAAGAGCGGCACGCCGTCACATCGTGCAGTTATTGCCTCAACAAGCCTGGACGGCAGATGTGAAGCTCCTGCAAGGTTCTGGATCAACTCAACGATGCTGTCCGAATTCAATCGCGCCAACTGAAGCGCAGAAAAGTTCTCCGCGTCTTTCCATTCTCTTTCGGGCGGGTTTCTGGACGTGACAATCACATAGACGGGGGAGGATCTTATGCGAGCCCGTAATTGTGAAACGATCTCAAGTGTCTGGCTATCCGCCCAGTGCAGGTCTTCAATCTTCATCACGCAAGGCTTTGCGCTCGCGATTGCCATAACCGCATCGACCAGCGTCTCGACTGCGGAATGCGCCGGACCAGTCTTGTCCGGTTCAACTCCATGAGCTGTCTGCGAAAGCGGTGCCATCAGAAATGCCATGGATTCGAAAAACTCGGCTGGATGATCCCCCGGCAGAGACAGGGTGGTCCTGATAGCGTCGGCAGATGGCGCTTCGAAATCAAAATCAGGGTCATGCCTTTGCAGCACCGTGCGCAGGCTCCTTACCACCGGGTAGTAAGGTGTATCCTGGCTCGCCGGCTCACACTGAAAGTCGAGCACGTGCGCGTCGTCGTTGCGGGCAAGTTCCACGACCTGGTGGCATAGACGGGATTTGCCGATCCCGGGTTCTCCATGCAGGTAAAGAACCTGCCCCTTGCCGGAAAACGCCTCCTTCCAGCGCAACTCGGCGTGTGAAAATTCGGACTCGCGAGCCAGAAACGGTTGAGACTTGTTTCGCAATGTCTCGAAGCGATCGTTCGATTTTCTCCGTCCCAGAGGCTGCCAGAGAGCATGGGGTTCATTGAATCCCTTCAGCTCCCGTGCTCCAAGGCTTTCGTAGTGAAACAGTTTGCGCGTCGCCTTGTAAGTCGCATTGGACACGGCGACCGTTCCGACATTCGCTTCACCTTGAATGCGCGCTGCGAGCGTTGGTGCGATTCCGACAATCTCATCGCGGGTTGCAAGCGCACCGCTGCCGGCCTTTCCGGCCACCGCGGTTCCGGTTGCAATTCCAACTCTGATTTTTATTGCCTCGTCAAAATTCTCCTGGACTTTTGTGCACTCGCGCAAGATCGCCAGTCCGGCTGACACCGCTTGAAAGGGGGCATCTTCATTTGGCTCGGGATAGCCGAAATAGGCCGACCCGCCATCGCCCATCAGAAGGTCCAGATGTCCGTCATACGCTGCAAGTGCGCGGTGCGCAGCCTGGTGAACCGCTTGCTGGATTTCACGGAAGTCTTCGATATCCATGTTGTTGACCATGGTCGTGGAACCGACCATGTCATAGAACAGGGCCGTAATCTGACGGCGCTCTCCCATTTCAATATCAATATCTCTGGAAGTGTCCCGTGTCATTTCCCGCCTTCGGCCTGCATCGCCAGAGTGAAGCAGAAGCGTCGATATTATCAACACTTCGCATGTCAGCTAGGGGTGAGCATATCCCGCCCCGGAACAAGGAGAATTGTCATTCGTTGTTGTCTCTAGTCTATCAGATAGCGAAAAAATCAAAACATAACTATTTGTTAATTCTGCAATTATTGTTTATCGCGCTCACGCATCCCGTGAATGCACAGTTTACCGTAATTCCCAGTTTCGACGACCTCGAGATGAGGCGCAAATCGGTGCCAGTTTCGCTGCGCTACAGAACCCGTCGGTACCGTGCGTTCGGGAAATGGTCAGACCCCCAGCTTGTCCCTCAGTCGGTAGATCAGGACAGACGGAGCCAGGAACCACGGTTTTCCCGTGTAGAGCGGTCGTGTCGGATAGGAAATACGTTCGAACGCCGACGGCGTCTTTTCGGTGCCGGCGGCTTTCCGGCCCATCCGCATGCCAAGATAACTGGCCATGCCAACCCCGGAGCCGCAATATCCCGTTGCAAAATAGAGCCCGTCATCCTCCCCACAATGTGCCAGCGTGTCGAAGGTATAGCCGACAAATCCCATCCACCCATGGCTGACCCTGACGTCTGCCAGGTCGGGAAACAGCGCAACCATGTCTTTGTGCAGCTTCGCCGCGCTGTTGTGCGGGTCGGTTTCTTGCAGGGATACACGTCCGCCAAACAGGATCCGTTTTCTGTCGGGTGACAGCCTGTAGTAGTAGACGAGCTTGCGCGTGTCCGAGAGCACGCGGTCGGTTGGGAACAATTTGTCGATTGTTTCCTTCGGTATCTCGTCCGTGGCGATGACGTAGGAGCCGATCGGAATTATCCGGCGCTGATGCCAGGGGGACAGCGCTCCTGAATACCCGTTGGTTGCCAGAATGATCCGGCCTGCCTTCAGGCTGCCCGCGCTCGTTGTCACCTTGAAACCATTTCCACAACGTTCGATCGAGTTCACCCGGCAATTGCCGCGGACGATCGCTCCCACCGAGAGAACCTTGTTCAGGAGTGAGGGAAGGTATCTGGAAACATCAATGCTGCAGTGCCGGGGCAGAACCATGCCACCGTGATAGGCATCGGTTCCGAGCTCGGATGCCATCTCGGTTTTCGGGACCATGAATGCATCGGTCTTCCACACTGGATGTGCCGGCTCGCATTCTCTCGCAAGGGACTCGTAGAGATGGCGTTTGTGCGCTCCGTGAAAGCGACCGACTTCCTGCAGGCCGAGGTCAAGACCCTCCTGGCTGGAAAGTTCGTGCATGTAATCGAGAGACGTCTGGCCCTCCTGGCAGAGTGCTACTGCAAGGTCGGTTCCATACCTTTTGGCAAGCTTCGAAAAGGATGGTTTCAAACTCGTGGATAGCTGGCCGCCATTGCGCATGGAACAGCCCCAGCCCGGGTGTTCCGCATCGAGGACCAGGGTGCCGAGGCCCTCGCGCGCAGTCTGGAGGGCCGCGTTCAGTCCGGTGTAACCTGCGCCGATGACGAGGATGTCGATCTCGTCGGGCAGGGAAGTTTCCGGCACCGCCACTTTCGGTGCAATATCCTGCCAATATGGAGTTGTCTTGTAGTCGTTCGTGAACAGCTCCGCGCGCATCCCGTTTCTTTATGCCGCCCTTGTGTCTTCCAGGATCATGTCCGAACCCTTTTCGCCCACCATGATCGCAGGTGCGTTGGTGTTGCCGGAGGTGACGGTTGGGAAAATCGAGGCGTCGACAACACGAAGCCCCTCAATGCCAAAGACCTTCAGCCGGTTGTCGACCACGTTTTCGTTGTCGTCCCGGCCCATGCGACAGGTGCCGACGGGGTGGAAGACTGTCGAACAGCGATTGCGCACGTCCTCCAGAATTTCCTCGTCCGACTGTACGCTGGAACCCGGTTTGATCTCTTCTTCAATGATTTCCTGCAGGGCAGGGCTTTGCGCGATCTGCCGCAGCAGCTTGCAGCCTTCGACCATCTCGTTGAGGTCATGGTTGGTGCTGAGCGAATTCGGGTGAATTTCCGGTGTGTCGAACGGATCGCCCGAGCGAAGTGCGATATGGCCTCGGCTCGTCGGACGGGTGGGCTGCATGCCGAGCAGGAAACCCGGGAAAGGGTCCGGGTTCATCAGTGGCCGCTTGCCCTGCGGGGCCTTGGTGTAGCTTACCGGTGAGAAATAGAGCTGCATGTTCGGCCGGGCGCACTCCGGATTGCTTTTCACGAAGCCGCCTGCCTGATTGACGCTGAGCGACAGCGGACCGCGCCGGGTCAGTACATAGCGGATGCCTTGTGCCAGCTTGCCCCACCAGGGATAAAGTTGCTGATTAAGGGTCGGGACCCTGGATCTGTAGAGGTAGTCATGCCCCAGATGATCCTGAAGGTTCTTGCCGACGGCAGGGCGATGAAGAACGGTTTCAATGCCCTTTGCCTGCAATTCGCTGCCATCCCCGATCCCGGAAAGCATCAGGATCTGGGGCGAGTTCACCGCTCCGGCGCTCAAGACGACTTCCCGCCGCGCGGTCACGGTCGTCTCTGCATCATTGCGACTGTAGACAACACCCGTAACCTTGCCCGCCTGTAGAACGAGCCGTGTGGCATGCGCCCGGGTGATCACCGTTACATTCGGCCGCTTTCTTGCCGGAGACAGATAGGCGCGCGCAGTCGACATGCGAAAACCGTCTTTGGCCGTTATCTGGTAGAGCCCGACGCCTTCCTGGTCAGCGCCGTTAAAGTCCGGATTTTGTGCGAAACCGGTTTCCTGCGCGGCAGCAAGAAAGTTTGCGCAAAGAGGGTGGACATCCCCGGTCACGCTGGAAACGTGCAAGGGGCCGTCGCCGCCCCGATAGTCGCAAGACCCTGCGTCATTGGTTTCCGAACGGCGGAAATAGGGCAGGACGTCATCCCAGCCCCATCCCGGATTGCCCATCGCCTTCCAGTCCTCGAAATCCGCGTGCTGACCTCGGATATAGACCATCGCATTGATGGAACTGCTTCCACCCAGCACTTTTCCGCGCGGCCAGTATCCGGACCGGTTGTTGAGACCCGGATCGGGTTCTGTCTGGTACATCCAGTTGATGTGCCGGTTGTAGAACGCCTTGCCGTAGCCGATCGGCATCCAGATCCAGAAATTCAGATCCGATCCACCGGCTTCCAGGACGCAGACTGAGTATTTCCCGCTTTCAGAGAGCCTGTCGGCAACCACCGCCCCGGCGGATCCCGCTCCCACAATGACAAAGTCAAACTCGGCCATGATGTTTCCTTACCTAAACCGGGAATGCGGAACCTATTGGCCCGACCTGTCGCGCTGTATCAAGATCGACAAGAGCGCAAGCAGGCCCGATCCGACCATCAGGAAGAACGAGACCGCGTTCAGAACCGGAGTGGAACCGACCTTTGCCATGCGGTCATACATGGTGATGGTAAGCGGGGCTTCAGATCCGACCAGGAACAGGGTCGTGTTGAAATTTTCGAACGAGACCAGGAAGGCAACAATACCCGCGGCAATCATCGCGGGGCGCAGGAATGGAAGCGTTATCGTGCGCAAGACTCGCGCCCTGGAAGCTCCCAGGTTGAACGCCGCTTCTTCCATCGTCTCGTCAAACTTCTTCAGCCTGGCCGTAATCACCAGCGATGTGATGGTGGCGATGAAGGAGAACTGGCCGACGACAACAAGCAGAATGCCGGGTCGCAGAAACTCCAGTTCCAGATCGAACCGGTTCTCGACATAGTTTGCCGTGTCGCTGGCCAGCACCAGTATGGAGATACCGAGGATCACACCGGGGATCACCAGCGGAACGACCATCATGATGTAGAAGAAGTTCTTGCCCGGAAATTCTCCACGAACGAACAGGAAGGCATTGGTTGTGCCGACAAAGACCGAAAGGGCCGACACGAAAATCGCGATGACAAAGGAATAATAGAGGCCCTGCAGAAGGCGCCGGTCATGAAACATGCCGAGTTTCGGTTCCGTGTCACCGAAGAACCAGTCCAACGTGAACCCCTGCCAGGGCAAAGCGGGGAACAGGCTGTCGTTGAAGGCGAAGGCGCCGGCCGAGATGAGTGGCGCTGCCAGAAAAATGAAGAAGGCGACGACGTAGAGCCGGTAACCGAGCAGGAACGGCGTGGCCTTTTTTTGCACAAGCATGACGGTCCTCCTCAGCTCTTGGCGACAGTATTGGCCAGCGTCTGTCCGCTCAGTTTCAGGCCGAGCCAGATGACGAGGGAGGTGAAGAACAGAAGCAGCATGCCGAACGCCGCGCCGCCTTCCCAGTTAAAACGGGTGATGAACTGGTTGTAGATCTGTTCGGTGAACCAGCTCGAGTTCTTTCCGCCCAGCAGGATCGGTGTGAGGTACGAGCCTGCGGTCAACATGAAGGTCACGATGCAACCGGCGACGATGCCGGGCATTGCATAGGGAATGATGATGCGGCGCAGCACGGTAAACCCGCTGCCCCCGAGATTGTAACCCGCCTCGATCATCGCGTTGTCCATGCCGTCGAGGGTCGAAACCAGTGGCACGATCATGAACAGGATCACCGTGTAGGTCAGGCCGACGATGACCGCGACATCATTGTAGAGAAATTCGACAGGTTCGCCGATGAGCCCGGTCCAGAGCAGGAAATTCGAAATCACGCCCGTTTCGCGCAGAAGCAGAATCCAGCCAAAGGCGCGGATCAGGTCGCTGACCCACAACGGAATGAGACACAGGAGAAACAGACCGCCACGAGAACGCGGGCCCGCGATCTTGGCAATGTAGTAGGCAATCGGAAAGCCGATCAGCAGCGCCAATGCGGTTACCAGCAAGGACATCGATCCCGTGCGCAGGAGCGTGTTCCAGTAGATCGGCTCGTTCAGGAATTCCAGATAGTTGGCAAAACTGTATTCATAAACGCGCGGGGCGATTTTCTCCTTGAGCGAAAGGACAACCATGCCGATATGCGGCAGGATGACGAGAAGGATGATCCAGAGCGCGAAAGGCGCAAACAGCAGGTAGAGCGAAAGCCGCTTGATATCCTTGTTCTGCATCATGCTTTCCCCTGGTCGGCAAAGCACATGGACTGTTTGGACGACCAGACGAGATGCACGTCCTCGCCGGGTTTCAGATCGTTTTCACCTGTCAGCGTGACATCGGATTCGACCAGCTCCCCGCTACCCGTGCGCACCAGCACCCGGCTGTTCGCACCATTAAAAAGCAGGCTGTCGACAATACCGTCCATCCGGTTTTCACCTGCGGCGTCCTGCAAGTCGCCGCCACCGGCCCGAACCGTCCTGATGAATTCGGGCCGAACAAAGATGTTGACCCTGGAGCCTTCCTGCATGGTTTTCTCACCGGCTGAGGAAAAACTCATCGGCAGACCCTGTTCGGTTTCCACCTTGCCACCCGTGCTGTCACTCGACTTCACGACACCAGACCAGCGGTTGCTGTCGCCGACAAAGCTTGCGACGAATGCGGTGCTGGGGTGGTGATAGAGTTCCTGCGGTGTGCCTATCTGCTCAAATTCGCCCTGATTCATGATGGCGACGTTGTCCGACATCACCAGAGCTTCCGACTGGTCGTGGGTGATGTAGACGAAGGTGGTGTTGAACTGGTGCTGCAGCAGTTTCAGTTCGATCTTCATCGCTTCGCGCAGCTTCAGATCGAGTGCACCAAGCGGCTCGTCAAGCAACAGAACGTCCGGATCGAGCACCATGCAGCGCGCAATGGCAATTCGTTGTTTCTGCCCCCCGGACAGCTGGTGTATTTCACGCTCAGCCACATCGGGCAGAGCAATGCGTTCCAGCACGTCGTGAACCTTGCGTTTGATTTCGGCATTGCCGACGCCGTTGCATCTGAGGCCATAGGCAATGTTCTCGTAGACGTTCATCATCGGGAACAGTGCCAGATGCTGGAACACCATCTTGACGTTGCGCTTGTTCGGCGGTGTGCCGAGAACAGATTTTCCCTTGATCCTGATGTCGCCTCCACTGGGGTCTTCAAAACCGGCAATCATCCGCATCAATGTCGTCTTGCCGCATCCAGATGGCCCGAGGATGGAAAAGAATGAGCCACTCGGGATGTCGAACGAAACGTCCTTGACCGCACGAATGGAGCCAAAGTTCTTGGATACGTCCAGGCATTCAAGATCGTAGGAAGGGTTGTCTGTCATCGGGGCACGCCAACTGGAAGTTCAGAAAGTTGGGGGATACCGGGTTGCCGCGGTATCCCCCATCTGCAGGTAATTTGAGCCTTTTTGCTCTTGTTCGACGGGCGGGTTCAACCTGCCCCGAACGGATCAGCCTCCGGTGGCCGCCTTGATTTTCTCAAGGGTCTTGCCTTCCATGTCTTCCACACCTGGAGGAATGTTCGCGAAAAACTTCAGGTTGTCGATGTCTTCGGCCGTGAAGGCCGCATTCACGGCTGCCTTCTTGTCTTCTGGAAGAAGATCCTGACCACCCTTGACGGCTGCGATCGCGCCCGTGCTCGCGGACATCAGCGTGACATTTTCCGGGCGCAGGACGAAGTTGATCCACTTGTAGGCAGCATCGTCAGCCTTGGCCTTGCGTGGCAGCGCGAAAGTGTCGATCCAGGCAAGCGCGCCTTCCTTGGGTGGCACGAACACGATGTTTTCGTTCTGGTCGAACAGCTTGTAGGCCGTGGAGTCCCAGGTTTCGGAGCCGACGATTTCACCCGACAGCATCATGGCGGACAGATCGTCCCCGCCTTTCCAGTAGGCCTTGATGTTGCCCTTGCACTCGATCAGTTTCTCGGCAACCTTGTCCAGAATGCCCTGGTACTTATCAAGATCGGAATAGGCGGCAAAGGGATCCTCGCCCATCGAGAATGCCGTTCCCAGCAGGATCGTGCGCTTGAGGCGCATCGAGGTCTTGCCTTCGTAGGCGGGATTGCAGAGGTCTGCCCAGCTCTTCAGGTCCGGTGCCTTGGTCTTGTCAGCCATCAGGCCGGACGTGCCCCACTGGTGCGGAACCGCATAGACCTCACCCTCGATCGTGGTGTTTTCCTTCACACCGTCGAGAAGTTTGGCTTCCATGACGGAAGTATCGATCTTTGACAGATCCAGTGGCTTGTAGATGTCATATTCCAGCTGCGCGGCATAGATGCGGTCGTGGCTCGGCTGGGCAAGATCAAAGCCTGCACCGCCGGTTGCACGCAGTTTCGCGATCATTTCCTCGTTGTTCGAGAAAGTCACTTCAACATCAATGTCCGGATATTCAGCTTCGAATTTTTCGATGAGCTCATCCGGTGCATAAGACCCCCAGGTCAACAGGCGCAGCGTTTCCGCCTGTGCGGATCCGGCCCCGGCGAGCATGGTCGCCGCCAATAGTCCGGCTAAAGTTGTTTTGAAATGCATGACTTCCTCCATGAATACACGCAGCAAAATTACCGATATCGAGGTTAGGAGTGAATTGGCCTGTGAAATATAGCCATTACGGATAATTTAGCAGTCCAATTGACTATGCCGATATGCGTCCACTTTGGCAGTCCGCGAGAATTTTCTCAAGTATGTTGATGCCCTTACGGATTTCATCGGGACCAGTACTGCCGAAGCCGAGTACAATACCGCGCTGCGAAATCGGGCCGAGGGCATATCGCGAAAGCGGTACCGTGGTGATGCCTTCTTCTGCCGCTCTTGCAACGATCAGATCTTCATCAAGCGGGGGCCGTACAAGCCCGACGGCATGAAAGCCGCTACTGGTTGGCTGCAGGTCGATCCGGCCCTTCAACCTTCCTGCTTCGTCCATCAGTGTGTCGTGGCGTTCCCTGTAAAGCTGACGCATCGTTCGGATATGCGTGGCGAACATGCCCTCGTCCATGAATTCGGCAACGATCGCCTGCGTGACGGTGGGTACCCCGGCAAGCCAGGTCTGGCAGACGCGCTCGAAACTTTCCACAAGGGGTTCGGGGACCAGTGCGAAACCAAGCCTGAGCGCTGGAAACAGAGATTTCGAGAAGGTGCCGACATAGATTACCCGTCCGTGCGTGTCGATGCTTTTGAGGGTCGGCGGCGGTTGGTCGCCGTAGTAGAATTCGCCGTCATAGTCATCTTCCACGATCATCGCATCGGCGTCGTTCGCAGCTTTCAGAAGCGCAAGGCGACGGGACAGGCTCATTACATGTCCGAGTGGTTGCTGATGCGACGGAGTGACGAATGCCAGCCGGAAATGGGGTGACTTGGACAGTCCGTCGTCGATGCACAACCCATCCTCGTCGACCTTCACCGGCACCGGTGACGCGCCAATTGCAACGAAGGCATTGCGCGCACCGATCGCACCGGGATTTTCGAACCAGATCGGCTCGCCGGGATTGACCAGCAATCCGCCGATCAGCGAAAAGGCGCGCTGGGCTCCGTTGGTAATGAAGATCTGCTCGGGCGAGCACTTGATGCCGCGTGAGGCGTTGAGTTGTCTTGCGATCGCATTTCTGAGGCCCGCGTAGCCGAATGGTTCGCCGTAGCCGGTGATATGGTCGCGGTCCTTGCGCCAGTGCCGGCCGGACAATTTCGCCCACTGCGCCATCGGAAAGGCGTCGAGGGCCGGCAATGCCGACACAAATGCCTGCGACTTGTGTGGCAGCCGCGCCCGCGGTGCAAGATCCGGTATGGCGTGCCTGGATGCATGCGACAGCCGGGGAACGACCGGAACGACATTGTCAGCGCTGCTGGAAGGCTTGGGAACCAGGCGGGCATTCAATGCCTCGCTGACATATGTGCCGGATCCGACGCGGGCTTCCAGAAGACCCTCGGATATCAGCCTGTCGATGGCATCGATCACGGTTGTCCGTGAGACGCCGATTTCGCGCGCCAGCGTGCGGGTCGCCGGCAATCTGTCACCAGGTGTCAGGGCGCCGGTCAGCAGCAGGTCGCGCAAGGCCATGTAGAGCTGGATCGAGATTTTCTTTTCGGCGGTCTTGTCGATCTTGATGGATGACAGGACAGCGCCGGCGTGCCGTTTCATGATGCTCTCCCAATTGGTATGAGAGTTTCAGCAAAACGGACCTTAAATCAAGTCCAATTTTGAGTAGTTTGCAGTAAGGAAACCGAATTTGCCCTGTGGGTACATCCCCCTCAAGGACCTGATATGAATATGAAAATCCGATCCATCGAAACATTTACAGATGAATTTGTCTGCTTCGTCCGCGTGACGTCGGACAGTGGCGCAACCGGTTGGGGGCAGGTCGCACCCTATTATGCCGATATCACTGCCGAGGTGGTGCATCGACAGGTGGCTCCCTATGCACTGGGCGAGGATGCGCTCGATATCGAGAAGCTCATGGATGTCATTCCGGACCGGGAGCACAAGTTTCCGGGGTCTTACCTGCGCCGGGCGATGGGTGGGCTCGATACCGCCCTGTTCGACTTGAGGGGCAAGCTGGAAGGCAAGCCGGTTTGCGAACTACTCGGAGGGACGCCAGGCAGGGTACGCGCGTATGGTTCGTCGATGAAGCGGGACATTACAGCTCGCGATGAGGCCGACCGGCTGAAGAAACAGCAGGACGACCATGGATTTACCGCTTTCAAATTCCGGATCGGTGCCGAATGCGGGCGCGATCAGGACGAGTGGCCGGGACGCACGAAAGAGATCGTGCCGACGATGCGAAGGTCATTCGCTGATGATACCGCCCTGTTGGTGGATGCGAATTCCTGTTACTCGCCGCAAAAGGCGATCGAAATCGGGCGGTTCCTCCGGGACAACGGAATATCGCACTATGAAGAACCGTGTCCCTACTGGCATTACGACCAGACCAAAGAGGTGACCGACGCCCTGGATATCGACGTAACAGGAGGTGAACAGGATTGTTCGCTGGTCGACTGGAAGCGCATGATCGATCAGCGGGTCGTCGATATCATTCAGCCGGATGTCTGCTATCTCGGCGGCATGGTGCGCACAATGAAGGTTGCGCAGATGGCTCAGGAAGCCGGGATACCCTGCACACCACACGCTGCGAACCTGTCGCTGGTGACGCTCTTTACCATGCATCTTCTGCGCGCGATCCCGAATGCCGGAAAGTACCTGGAGTTTTCCATCGAGCAGGAGGACTACTATCCGTGGCAATATGATCTTTACGTTTCATCGCCCTACACGATCACCGATGGACACGCCACGGTAACGGACGCTCCGGGCTGGGGCGTAGAGATCAATCCCGAATGGCTGGCGAAATCCGCTTACAAGATCAGTTCCCTGGAGCACTGACATGACCGATGCCAACGACCTGATTGCCGAATACCGCAACACCGGCACGCTCGGCTCGCTGCCGATGGGACATTTCATCGACGGCGCTTTCTCCGAACCGGTGCACAACCGGACCATGGAGAGTTTCGACCCCGGTACGGGTGTGCCTTTCGCACGCTTCACGGCCGGCACAAAGGAGGATGTCGATCAGGCTGTCGCGTCGTCGCGACTGGCGTTCGAAGCTGACTGGCGCGACATGGCACCGGTCGAACGGTCTCGCATCCTGCAGCGCGCCGCCGCACTGATCCTTGAAAACCTGGATCTTCTTGCGGTGGTGGAGACGCTGGACAGCGGCAAGGCCCTTCAGGAAGCAATGGGTGATGTTCGCGGTGCCGCGCGCACGTTCGAGTATTATGCCGGGGCTTGCGACAAGCTTCAGGGGGACAGTTTTCCGCTCGGTCCGGACTATATCGGGTATACGATCCATGAGCCGGTTGGCGTGACGGCCCATATCATTCCATGGAATTTTCCGATTTCAACAGCCGCGCGGGGGTTTGCGCCTGCGTTGGCTGCCGGGTGTACCGTTGTTGCCAAACCGGCAGAGCAGACGCCATATACCGCCCTGATCCTGGCAGATCTGCTGCACAAGGCGGGCCTTCCGGCGGGTGTTTGCAACGTTGTCACGGGAACGGGGACGGAAACCGGTGCTCCGCTGACAAACCATCCCGGCGTCGACCATATCACCTTCACCGGCTCCGTTCAGACGGGGCGGGCGGTGATGAAGGCGGCCGCGGAAGATATCACCCGTGTGGTGCTTGAACTCGGCGGCAAATCGCCTGTTGTGGTGCTTGGCGATTGCGACAGGGAGCAGGCACTTGCCGGTGTCCTTGGTGCGATTTACGAAAACGCCGGGCAGATCTGTTCAGCCGGCTCGAGGCTTGTGGTTGAAAAAAGCATTCACGACGAGTTTGTTGATGAGCTTGTCGCCCGAACCAGGGCGTTGAATTTGGGGCACGGACTCGCCAATCCGGATGTCGGGCCGGTGAATTCCTCGGAGCATCTGGCAAAGATTGCAGGCTTTCTCGATCGGGCCAGGAGCAGGGGGGCTGAAATCGTCACCGGTGGTTCGGTCACCGAAGACCCGGCGACCGGCCAGGGCTGGTTTTTCGAGCCGACGATCGTCAACTCGGTTGCTGCTGATGACGAATTGGCACAGGAGGAAATTTTCGGCCCTGTCCTGGCGGTGCAGGTCGCAGATGATGCTGACCATGCTCTGGCGCTTGCCAATGACTGCCAATACGGCCTGGTTGCCGGAATCTATACCTCGAATTTTGCGAAGGCACATCAGCTTGCCCGCAAGATCGACGCCGGACAGATTTACATCAACGAATATTTCGCTGGCGGAATTGAAGTGCCGTTCGGTGGCAACAAGAAATCGGGCTTCGGCCGGGAAAAGGGTCTTGAGGGTCTGGCCAGTTACTGCAAGACCAAGAGTATTGCTGCCCGGATCGGCTGATACGACACGTTGACAGTTCAAGTTTGCACTGGCCGGCTTCAGGTTCCCCGAAGCTGGCTGTTTTTTTGTTCTGGCCGCTCCGACGCATCGGATTTTTCCAGCAAGGATATCGCGATTTTGGTTCGGATTCACCGGAATTGGCGCTGAGAAATTTTGCTGTTTTAACCTAAAAAATCAATTAAAACAATCTCTTGATAGGAGAATCTATTTTTAAAAAAAACTTTGTCTGACATAATGTTTACAATGTCTGACAAAGTGATATCATTCGATCCAGCAACAGAAAGGTCGACATCGGTCCATGCCGGGAAAAGCACCGACAAAGAAACTCTCCACCCAAGAACACGCCGCAGAAGAGCCTCGTGATGTGCCGCACGCGCTCATCAAGCTGATCGAGGACGAAGGGCTGCAGGTTGGCGACCGGTTGCCACCGGAGCTGGAGCTCGTGCACCGGCTCGGTTTTGGTCGATCAACCATTCGCGAAACCCTGAAAACCTGGGAGAGCATGGGTGTCGTCAGCCGGAACAAGGGGGCGGGCACCAGGCTGATTGCAGAGATGTCCCGAAACACGTTGCGGGTGGCGCTGACCATCAAGCACGAAGCGGAAAGCCTGATCAGGATGCAGCAGGTCCGCAGGCCGCTGGAAATCGAAGCGGTGCGCCTGGCAACGCGGCTTGCCACCCCTGATCAACGCCGCGTCATCAACGCACGTGCTGCGGAACTTATTGCCGTTTTTGAGGCTGGTGAAGACTGGCGCCCGGCCGATCACCGATTTCACAAGGCGGTTCATGAAGCGACCGGCAATCTGCTGTTCGAACAGATCATCGACCAGATCCTGAAGTGCTTTCACGACATTTACGAAACGCCGTTCGGAAAACCCCATCTTGGTCAGGACACGATACCGCTGCACAAGCCGTTGGCCGCCGCAATCATCGCCGGCGACGAGGAAGAGGCCGCCGAACTGACCGCGCGTATCATCGACATGGTCTGTACCGAAACCCAGAAAATCGCCGAGGAATGCAATGACTGAGCGTCCTGATGGTGATTTTTCTATCGATACCTTGCTGGCCGCAGTCGCTGTCGGAGCGGGTGGCGCCGTTGTCCCACCCATCGTGCAGACGTCGCTCTTCTCGTTTGACAACTACAAGGCGTTCGAGGACCGGATGGCCGGCCGGTCCGATGATCCGCTCTACACCCGCGTCCAGAACCCGACCGTGGCGGCGTTCGAGAACATGGTTGCCGGCGCGGAGGAAGGCGAGGCAGCCGTCGGTTTCGCTTCCGGCATGGCAGCCATTTCCTCGACAGTTCTTGCGCTGGTCAATCCGGGAGACCGCATTGCCTGCGTAGAACATGTCTACCCGGACGCGTATCGGTTCTTTGAGCGCTTGCTCCGGCCTTTCGGAGTGGACGTCACCTATCATCCGGTGGATGATTTCGAGAATGACCCGGACCTGCTTGCAGGCGTGAAAATCGCCTATCTGGAAAGCCCGAATACCGTGGTGTTCCAGGCGATGAACCTGCCGAAAGTCGCAGCTCATGCGAAACGGCACGGCGCGCTCACGGTGATCGACAATTCCTGGGCAACCCCGGTGTTTCAGCGTCCGCTGACCCTCGGGGTCGACATCGTGCTTCACTCAGCATCCAAATACCTGTCCGGACATTCAGACACGGTCGCCGGAGTTGTTGTTGCCAATGCCGAACTGATCGGCCGGATCCGCGACCTGTCGCTGTCGTTGCTTGGCGGCAAGCTTGCGCCTTTTGAAGCCTTTCTGCTCACACGCGGGCTGCGAACACTCGGCGCTCGCATGAGGCAGCATCAGTCCACAGCGAACCGGTTTGTCGACAATCTTTCCGCCCATGCGCTGGTCAGAAACGTTCTGTCTCCCGGACCTAATTCTGTGCCGGGACTGACCGGACGGTCAGGGCTTCTGTCCGTCGAACTCGACGAAGGCGTCAGCATTCCGGATTTTGCAGATGCGTTGAAGCTGTTCCGTCTCGGCGTGAGCTGGGGCGGATTTGAAAGCCTGGTTCTGCCGGCGCAAATCGCACTCAACCAGGCCGGGGAAGAAAATTCCCTGCAGCATTTCGGAGTGTCCGGCCGGATCGTGCGGCTGAGCCTTGGACTTGAAGACCCCAGAGACCTTTGGGCCGATTTCGACGCGGCCCTCAACTTAAGCGCCAACCGGAAATAAGGCGTGTTGCAAAACCATCAGGGAACCAGGAGGAGACTATGAGGAAATTAATTGGAACGATCAGCGCTCTCGCCGTTATGGCCACGACTGCTGTACATGCCGAAACCTTGAAGCTGGTCGAGGTGATCACCAGCCCGGAACGCACCGAGGTTCTTCAAGGTCTGGTGGATGAATTCGAGGCGGCGAACCCGGGAACGGAGGTGGAAATCGTTTCTTTGCCCTGGGGGCAGGCGTTCGAGAAATTCGCAACGATGGTTGCGGGTGGAGACATTCCCGATGTCGTCGAAATGCCGGATCGGTGGGCCGGTATCTACAAGGACAGGCTTGTCGACCTGAACGACAAGATTGCAGGCTGGGAACACGGCAAGACCCTGACCCAGAAAACAGTCGACATGGGTCGCCAGACAGACGGCAAGTCCATGCGGATGATCCCTTACGGGTTCTACCTGCGCGCCCTGTTCTACAACAAGAAACTGCTTGAAGAAGCCGGCGTCGCGGCGCCACCGAAAACCATGGAAGAATTCATGGCGGCTTCCAAGGCGGTGTCCGAACTCGATGGCAAGTATGGCTATTGCCTTCGCGGCGGCCCAGGTGGGCTCAACGGCTGGATCATGATGGCCGCCACCATGAACGGCGACAACACCTTCTTCGACGAGAACGGCAAGAGCACGCTCAATCAGCCGGGTTCGGTCGAAGGCATCCAGTTTCTGATCGACCTCTATCAGAACGGGTATGCGCCGAAGGATGCCGTCAGTTGGGGCTTCAACGAGATCGTGGCCGGATTCTATTCGGGCACCTGTGCATTCCTTGATCAGGATCCTGACGCGCTGATCGCGGTTTCGGAGCGTATGGAGCCAGAAGATTTTGCCGTTGTTCCGATGCCTGTCGGCCCGGGCGGCAAAGCCTTCCCGACGATCGGGTTTGCCGGATGGGGAATGTTCGACACCACCAAGGATGAAGATCTGTCCTGGAAGCTGATCGCGCATCTCTCCAACCCGGAAGCCAACAAGACCTGGGCAAAACGTGTCGGTGTCATTCCGATCCACGAAGGCGCCGAGCAGGATCCGCATTTCAAGACCGAGCAGTTCGCAGGTTGGTTCGAGACGCTCAACGGTGAGCAATACATCCCGACCGTCATGCCGACCTACCTGGAACAATTTGGCTACTTTGCTGACTCAATTGCGCTCGAAACCAGCCAGGAAGCGCTTCTTGGCCAGATCAGTGCACAGGAAGTAGCCGACCAGTGGGCCGCATTCCTGACCGAAGAATACGGCCGTTGGAAAGAAGCTCAATGACAGCTCGCGCTGACAACGCGCCCGGGGAGACCCGGGCGCGCGGTTCATTTTACATTCGCTACATGGTGGAGCCCTATCTCTACCTGTCGCCAGCGGTGATCGTGATTGCCCTGGTCATGCTCGTTCCTTTGGTGATCGGCATTTCCTATGCCTTTCAGGCGGTCAATCTGCTTCGGCCATTCGATACCGGCTGGGTCGGGTTCGAGAACTTCCAGGCGCTTTGGAGCGACCGGAAATTCTGGCTCGCGCTGAAAAACACGTTCTGGTGGACGGTCGGTTCCATCACCTTCCAGTTTTTCCTGGGTCTTGGTCTGGCACTTTTGCTGAACACCCGGTTTTACGGCAAGAGGCTCGTTCAGGCGCTCGTGTTCCTGCCGTGGGCTGTCCCTACTTTTCTGTCCGCGCTGACCTGGGCGTGGCTCTTCAACCCGACGATCGGTCCGCTGCCGCACTGGCTGGCAGCGCTCGGTATTCTTTCTGAGCCTTACAATATTCTTGGAGACCCGGATCTGGCCATGTGGGGGCCCATAACGGCCAATGTCTGGTTCGGCATTCCGTTTTTCGCAATCACGCTTCTTGCGGCACTGCAATCGATACCCGGTGAGCTTTACGAAGCTGCCGAGATCGATGGCGCGTCCGCCTGGCAGACATTCACCAAGATCACGCTGCCTTTTCTTGCTCCGATGATCGCCATCACCGTGATGCTGCGCACCATCTGGATCGCCAACTTCGCGGACCTGATCTTCGTCATGACGGGTGGCGGACCTGCAAATTCAACGCAGATCCTTTCCACCTACATCTTTACGACCGCGTTCAGGAAGCTCGACTTCGGTTATGCCTCCGCGATTGCCGTTGCGCTGCTCGGCCTGCTCCTGATCTATGCGGTCGTGCTGCTTGTTCTCCGCCGCAAGCTCGTCAAGATTTGAGGCCTGCAATGAATGCCTTGCGTCAAAGTTCACCATTGGCCGTGACCGGGAAATACCTGGCGCTGGCCTTTTACGTGGCCTTCGCACTTTTTCCGCTCTACTGGCTTGCCAAGATTGCGGTCACGCCCGACAAGCTGATTTTCAGCGAAGGAACCGCGCTCATTCCGAGCAAGTTCACCTTCGAGAATTTCCAGACGGTTCTGCTGCAAACTGATTTTGTCGCCTATTTCCGAAACAGCCTCATTGTTTCCATCGGAACCGCCGCCATTACAACGGTGATCGCGGCTGCCGCCGGCTATGCGTTTTCCAGGTTCGATTTCCGGGGCAAGAGACTGATCATCGCGCTTATGCTGATCACGCAGATGTTTCCCCTGCTGATGATCATCGCACCGATCTACAAGATTGTTGCGGCGCTCGGGCTCCTGAACTCGCTGACGAGCCTCATCATCGTCTACACGGCATTCAACATACCGTTCGCCACCTTCCTGATGCAGTCGTTTTTCGACGGTATCCCGAAGGACCTTGAAGACGCGGGAATGATCGACGGCTGCACGCGGTTCGAAGCCCTGCGCAAGATCGTGTTGCCCCTGACACTACCGGGTCTTGGTGCCACGCTCGGCTTTATCTTCACCGCAGCCTGGAGCGAACTTCTGTTCGCGCTGATGCTGATCAATTCCAACGACGCAATGACGTTTCCCGTGGGGCTTTTGACCTTTGTGTCCAAGTTCTCCGTGGACTGGGGACAGATGATGGCGGCGGGCGTGCTCGCACTGGTGCCGTCCTGTCTCTTCTTCATCTTCATTCAGCGGTACCTGGTCCAGGGTCTGACGACCGGAGCAGTAAAGGGCTGACGCCCCAGGGAGGACGATGTGGCAGGCATCGAGTTGAACAATATCGCCAAGTCCTATGGTTCCGTCGAGGTTCTGAGGGATATCAACCTGACGATCGAGGACGGTGAATTCATCGTTCTGGTTGGACCGTCCGGGTGCGGAAAATCGACCCTTCTGCGCATGATCGCGGGTCTTGAGCCGATCACCGGTGGTGAATTCCACGTCGACGGCAGGCGCATGAACGAGGTGCCTCCGCGTGACCGGGACATGGCCATGGTATTCCAGTCCTATGCGCTTTATCCGCATATGGATGTTTCGCGGAACATGGGTTTCTCGCTGGAAATCCGAAAGGCGCAGAAGGAAGAACGCAGCCGAAAGGTCGGCGACGCGGCCAGAACGCTCGGGTTGACGTCTCTTACGGAACGCCTTCCCCGGGCTCTCTCCGGCGGTCAACGTCAGAGGGTGGCGATGGGACGTGCCATTGTTCGTGATCCGAGTGCCTTTTTGTTCGATGAACCGCTTTCCAACCTTGATGCAGCCCTGCGGGTTGAGATGCGCCTGGAAATCGCGCGTCTTCACCAGCGGCTAAATGCGACCATGATCTACGTGACACACGATCAGGTGGAAGCCCTGACCCTGGCGGACCGGATCGTTGTGCTCAACGCCGGCGATATCCAGCAGGTCGGAACGCCGCTGGATCTGTATGAGCGGCCTTCCAACAAGTTCGTCGCGCAATTCATCGGCTCACCGACGATGAACATTCTCGGTGTCGACCGCGCGGAGACCGGGGTGAAGCTGAAGGACGGAACGATCCTGGACGTCGGATCCAGGGGAGAACAGAAGAGGGCGCACGAATTGGGTGTGCGCCCGGAACACCTTGATGTCGTGCCGGAGGAAGCGGCGCACATGAAAGGAGTGGCCGAACTCGTTGAGCATCTGGGATCCGATACCAATATTCATGCAAGCGTTCCCGGTGTCGGTCCCGTTCTGGTGCGCCAGCACGGGCATTTCCCGTTGAAAACCGGAGACGCCGTCAACATCGCGGTCGATCTTGAAAAAGCCCACCTCTTCGGGCCGGACGGGGTTCGTCTGGCCGCATAAGATCCATCTCGGCTGAAACTGGTTTCCGGTTTCGGTGACGTCAACCAAGTGCCGGAAACACGGCGGTCTTCTTCACCGTACCGTAGACGAAACTTGTATCTATGGAGGCAATGCCGCCGATCGGGTGTATCCGGTTGCGGATGAAATCCTCGTAAGCGTCAAGGCTCGCGACAACCACGCGCAACTGGTAGTCCATGGCTCCGGTCAGGACGTGGCATTCCAGCACTTCATCGATTGTCTGAACCCTGCTTTCGAAATGGCGGACATCCTCCTCGTTGTGTCGTTCGAGGCGAATGCGAACGAAAACGGTAATCGGCAAGCCGTATGTCTTTGGATCGACATCCACTGAAAATCCTCGAATGGCCCCCGAATTTTCAAGGTTCCGCAAGCGCCGGAGGCATGGAGACGGAGACAGGTTGACGGTTTCGGCAAGTTCCTGATTGGTCATCCGTCCGTCCTTTTGCAAGGCCCGGATAATCTGGCGGTCTTTTGAGTCCATTTGAATGCTCATTGGTAGATTCTGCTAATTTGAATACTAATACTGGTAGATTTTGAAATCTATCGCCCCTTGGCTTCAAGTATGTTGCTTAAAGACAAGAAGGAGACTGTCATGAGCCGAGCCAAGGGATTTGCAAGTCGCGCTATCCACCATGGGTATGAGCCGCGAGACAACGAAGGTGCATTGACGCCGCCGTTGCATCTGACGTCAACTTTTGTGTTCGAGACCGCCGAGGCTGGGGGAGAGCTCTTTGCCGGCGAGCGTTCGGGGCATGTCTACAGCCGGATTTCCAACCCCACGCTGGACCTTCTCGAGCAGCGGATTGCCGAGCTGGAAGGTGCAGAGGCAGGACTGGCTCTTTCATCAGGAATGGGTGCCATCACGTCGACGCTCTGGACGTTGGTGGGTCCGGGCGATGAGATCATCGTCGACAAAACGCTCTACGGCTGCACCTTTGCCTTCATGCGCCATGGATTGTCCAGGTTTGGTGTCAAGATTTCGCATGTGGACATGACCGATCCGGAAAACCTGCGCGCGGCCATATCCGAGACGACGCGCGTCGTATATTTCGAAACGCCTGCCAACCCGAACATGCGGCTGGTGGACATTGCCCGAATTGCAGATATTGCCCACGAGGCAGGCGCGACCGTTGTCGTCGACAATACTTATGCAACGCCCTATCTGACCCGCCCGATCGAGATGGGTGCCGATATCGTTCTGCATTCGGCAACCAAGTATCTGGGCGGTCATGGCGATGTTGTCGCCGGACTGGTGGTCGGCAATTGCGAACAGATCGGTGAAATTCGTCTCGTCGGCATGAAGGACATGACCGGCGCAGTTATGGCACCGTTCAACGCGCTACTGATTCTGCGCGGTCTGAAGACCCTGGCCCTGCGAATGGATCGTCACTGCGCGACGGCCCAAAGAGTTGCGGAATGGCTGGAAACACACCCTGCCGTTTGCAAGGTTCATTTTCCGGGACTTGAGAGTTTCGAGCAGCATGAACTGGCAGAACGGCAGATGGACCAACCGGGTGGCATGATCGCATTCGAACTCGAAGGCGGACTTCAGGCCGGCAGGGAGATGATGAACGCACTCTTGATGATCCAGCGGGCGGTTTCGCTCGGCGACGCGGAGACGCTGATCCAGCATCCGGCCTCGATGACGCATTCCACCTATACGCCCGAGGAACGGGCAGAGCATGGTATCAGCGACGGTCTTGTCCGGCTTTCCGTGGGTCTGGAAGATCTGAATGACATTCTCGACGACCTGAACCAGGCAATGCCGTCAAAACCGGTCGCAGCGGCGGCGTGACACGTGGTGTCAGGTTCTACGGTGTTCTGGCAACCCCCGACTTGACGCGGCGCAAAGGGATCGAGCTTTCGATATTGGCAACACCTGGAACCTTGGTGAGTTTCCCGGTCAGGAACGTTTCGAAAGCTGCAAGACCTGTCGTTGCCACGCGCAGCAGATAGTCACGGTTGCCGGTCATCAGCCAGCAATCGACCACTTCAGGAAATGCCTGGATTGCATTTTCAAACTGGTCCAGCGTCACGTCGACCTGCTTGTCGAGCTGAACCGAAACGAAGACAGAAACCTCGTAGCCAAGGGCGACCTCATCGATCAGGGCGCAGTAGCCGGTTATGATCCCGACGTCTTCCAGATGACGCAAGCGGCGTGCGACGGGGGTGGCGCTGAGCCCAATGCGTTCAGACAATTCCTGCAGGGAAATCCTGCCGTCGGTTCTCAACTCCCGCAGGATCTGAATATCGAATGCATCAATTTTGGTGGAATTCACCACTATCGTTCTCCAGGTGAGGCGTATTCCCCAAAACTTAGCCAAAATGGGTAGGAAATAGCAAGAATCCCATTCAACTCCGTCGCTAAATTGGGCGAAAGCATCGGATTAACAGGACCTTCGCAATGAACACCGAGCATCTCAAAACGATCGAACAACGGCTGCTTTGGCTGTCACATTGGATGATCCATCACGCCAATCACATCCGGCCGAAGGCCGACGGGATCAAGACAGGCGGCCACCAGGCAAGTTCCGCGTCGATGGTGTCGATCATGACCGCGCTCTACTTCTCCGCACTCAGACCGGAGGACAGGGTTGCTGTGAAGCCGCACGCCTCACCGGTCTTTCACGCGATGCAATACCTGATGGGCAACCAGACGCGTGAGAAGATGGAAAACTTCCGTGGTTTCGGCGGCGTTCAATCCTATCCATCACGTACAAAGGATATCGACGACGTCGACTTTTCTACCGGTTCGGTCGGCCTTGGTGTCGCGATTACTTCCTTTGCATCCCTGGTACAGGATTACATTGATGCAAAATCCTGGTCGAAAGACCGCTCGCTTGGCCGGATGATCGCGCTGGTCGGCGATGCGGAGCTTGATGAAGGCAACGTCTACGAGGCTTTGCAGGAGGGCTGGAAGAACGATCTGCGAAACTGCTGGTGGATCATCGACTACAACAGGCAATCCCTGGACGGCATTGTCCGCGAAGGGTTGTTCGACAGGGTAGAGAAGATATTCGACGCATTTGGCTGGGACGTTGTCAGGGTCAAGTACGGGGCCTTGCAGCGATCCGCTTTCGGTGAACCGGGTGGTGAGCGTTTGCGGCAATGGATCGATGCGTGTTCCAACCAGGAATATTCGGCTCTGACCTTCATGGGGGGAGCGGTCTGGCGTCAGCGTCTGATGGATGATCTGGGAGATCAGGGAGATGTCACTGCCTTGATCGACCGGCGCAGCGATGAACAACTTGCGGAACTGATGGAAAACCTCGGCGGCAATTGCACCGAAACCATGGCCGGGGCCTTCGCGGCAATCGATCACGACCGTCCGACCTGTTTCCTCGCATATACCATCAAGGGCTGGGGAACACCGATTGCTGGTCACAAGGACAATCACGGCGGCCTGATGAACAAGGCCCAGATGAGTGCCTGGCAGACGCATATGGGCGTGCACGAAGGCGACGAATGGGAACCGTTCGCAACGGTTGAGGACGTTGCCGGACTGGAGGCGTTTCTTGACGAGGTCGCGTTTTTCTCGAAAGGAAAACGCCGCTACTCGGACGCGTGTATCGATGTGCCCGGGATCGACCTCAAGTCAGGCGGGGAAACATCGACCCAGATGGCCTTCGGCAAGATACTCGATGATCTTTCGAAGGGAGACAGCAGGCTGGCACAACGGATCGTTACGACTTCGCCGGATGTCACCGGAACTACAAATCTGGGTCCCTGGGTCAATCGCCGCAAACTGTTTGCCCGCCACGCCAAGGCCGATGCCTTCATCGAACATCGTATTCCCTCCACCGCAAAGTGGGAGTTCACGCCAGAGGGCCAGCATATCGAGCTTGGCATTGCGGAAATGAACCTGTTCCTGTTGCTTGGAGCCGCCGGACTTTCACATACTCTTTTCGGCGAACGTCTGATCCCGATTGGAACGGTCTACGATCCGTTCGTCTGCCGCGGGCTCGATGCCTTGAACTATGCCTGTTATCAGGACGCGCGGTTCATGATCGTCGGGACACCATCCGGCATAACATTGGCACCTGAAGGCGGCGCGCATCAGTCTATCGGAACACCGCTGATCGGCATGAGCCAGGACGGTCTTGCCGCGTTCGAGCCGGCTTTTGCCGACGAACTCGCGGTTATCATGGAATGGGCCTTCGATTATCTTCAAAGGGATGGTGAAGGTGATCCGGATGAACGCACCTGGTTGCGCGATGAAACAGGAGGGTCGGTTTATCTGCGGCTTTCCACCAACCCGATCGAACAGCCGGTTGCGCGGGCCGACGATGCCTTCCGGCAAGGAGCAATTGACGGCGCATACTGGCTGCGCAAACCCGGACCGAATTGTGATGTCGTGATCGCCTATCAGGGCGTCGTTGCGCCGGAAGCGATCAAGGCTGCGGGTCTGCTCGCCGGCAACCGGCGGGACGTCGGTGTTCTCGCCGTAACCTCGGCTGATCGGCTCAATGCAGGCTGGACCGCGGCGCAGCGGGCGCGTTCGCGCGGCAATGATCTGGCAATGTCACATATCGAACGTCTGATGAGAGACCTGCCTGCCCATTGCAAACTGATCACCGTGATTGACGGACATCCGGCGACCCTTGCCTGGCTCGGCAGCGTTGCCGGCCATCAGACGATCCCGCTTGGCGTCGAGCATTTCGGCCAGACGGGGACGATCGGTGATCTCTATCGTCACTTCGGCCTTGATGCAGACTCGATCATCGAAAAGGTCAACGGTCTGACGCCCGGCCGGCGGATTCAACTGGTGCAAGGGTGATCCTGCCCGCGTTGTCGATCCAGAACAGGGCGGTCGGGAGGTGACCGTTCAATCGATCAGGAATTGTCACCTGCAATTCCCTAAGCCAGCGCCTGAAGACAGGCGGACAGGCAGTCTTCGCTGCCATGGTCGAGCATCGGCATGTGTGTGTGACCTGACCTCAGGTCGTGACCGGATCGGATCAGTGTGGCCCTGCCGCCGTGCTTCCTGTTCGTCACGACCCAATCGCTCCAGTGCTGTTGTCTTTCCCGCCAGCGGTGGTCGATGTCCAGAAAGTCGCCGGCAAAAAGAACCGTTGGAACGGGTGCCGCCAGTTCGGGGTCGCTCAGGCGTGTGGATGGTTCAATACCGATGAAACCGGCGAACAGGTCCGGAACCTCCGCCATCGCATCCAGGGCGATCTCACCTCCTTGGCTGTGACAGATGATGATGGCCGGGCCGAGCCGTTTCAAAACAGCGACCAGCGCGGCAACGTGCAAGGGGGTTGTGGTGAGCCAGCGCGGCACCAGCATGCGCGAGAAGGCGTCGAACGACTTCACGGGAAACTGCCCATTTTCGAACGGAGTGCGAGTTGAAAACCCGCCTGACGGTCCGATCCTGAACAGCGTCCAGGCTTCCTGCTGCGAACGACAGATCGGGTCTCCTTCCCAGATCCCGGTCGCAAAGCCGGAGCGGCCACGTTCGACGTTGTCAACAACATGGGTTTCGTAACCGAGCCCAACCAGATGATTGACCCAACCCGGGCGACCGTCCGGCGTGGTTTCCCAGGTGCTGCCGTGCATACCCCCACCATGGACCAGGACGACCGGCGGTGAACTGTTGCGATTTGCCGGCACGAAATACTGAACGTATGCGTGCTCGATCGCAAAGTGACCCTTGGGATCGTAGGTGTAGCTGGCCGAGCGGGTGAACCGGATATTCCGGGGCTCGCCCACCGTCACCTCGTGCACACGACCGGCGACCGTGTAACTGCCGAAGTCCGACAGGCTGTAGGTCAACGCTGATGCTCCTCTAATATCCGGCACACTCATGGGTGCATTGCTGGCTGCACCCCGCTCGGCAGGGGCGGGGTGCGTGTTTTGGAATTGCAGTCAGTTCAGATCCGACAGGTTCTGATATTCGTTATAGTTCGCGGCAAACGCGCGATAACTGTCGATGACCTTCCTGAACATCTCGTTTTCAGCAGATTTTTCAGCATAGACTTCATCAGCGGCTGCGCGCAGGGCATCCATGACGCTGTCCGGGAACCGTTTTATCTCAACACCGTTTGCCCGGAATTCCTCCAGGATCGGGCTCTGCGCACCCGCAGCTACTCCCATTGCGTAGAGATTTGCATCAGCACATGATACCTCAATCGCGGTCCGTTGGGCGTCCGTCAGTCCGTCCCACCTGTCCTTGTTCATGTAAAACTCGATGAAGCCCGCCGGCTGGTGCCAGCCAGGGAAATAGTAGTGCTTTGCGACCTTGTCGAAGCCGAGCAGTTTGTCGACCAACGGGAAGCTGAGTTCAGTGGCATCCAGGCGCCCGGTTTCGAGCGACGTGGAAATTTCACCCGCAGGCAGCGACATGGCGTTGGCACCAAGCTTGGCAAGAATTGCGCCGCCCAATCCACCTATCCGGATATTCAGCCCCTGCAGGTCCTCCGGGCTGTCAATCGGTTTCGTGTACCAGCCACCGGCTTCCGAAAGGATCACTCCACAAGCCATCGGGACGAGGTTGTAAGGCTCATACAGTTCCTGCCAGAGTTCCAGTCCACCGCCGTGATGCAACCAGCTGACATAAGATAACGGATCACCGCCAAAAGGTACGGAGCCGAACAGCGCCGCAGCGGGCTCTTTTCCGGAAGCGTAGGCCGCATAGGACCAGGCGGCATCGATCGCTCCGGCACTGACGTTGTCGAAAATTTCAAAGGGTGGTGACAGCTCTCCGGCGAGCAGGTAATCGAACTCGACTTCGCCGCCGGTCAGGGTGCTGATATTGCCGACGAAACGCTCGGCTGCCGGATTGAGAACAGGCAATGCACCGAACGCGCTTTGCAGCGTGAATTTTTCGGCCTGTGCCCCGGATGCGGTTAGCGCAACAAGCGCTGCGGCCATAAGTGTTCGTTTCATGGTTATTCCTCCCTTGGTCATATCAACCCGGTGATCAGTCCGGGAAACAGGATCAGCAGCGCCAGCACCAGGAGCTGCAATGCGATGAAAGGAGCGACGCCGCCATAGATTTCAGGTGTCGACAATCGATCACCGACCGCGCCCCGCAAATAAAACAGCGAAAAGCCGAATGGCGGCGTCAGGAAGGATGTCTGCAGATTGACGGCAACCAGAATCCCGAACCAGATCAGGAGCGCATCGCCCGCAAGGCCGTTTCCAAAGTCGAGCCCCGAAACAATCGGTGCGAAGATCGGCATCAGGATCAGGGTTATTTCGAGCCAGTCGAGCACGAAGCCGAGCAGGAAAATCGAAATCATCACGACAGCCAGGACTGTGTAGGGCCCATCGCCGAATGCTAGGATGCCGGTTTCCACAAGATCGTCTCCGCCAACTCCCTTGAAAACGGCCGAAAAGCATGTTGCTCCGATCATCAGAAAGAGAACTGTAGAGGTGGTGATCACCGTCTTGCGGGCGGCGTCGGATACCATTGCGAAGCTGAACCGGCCATAGAGCAACGTCATCAGAATGGCGCCAAAGGCACCCAGGCCGCTTGCTTCCGTCGGTGTCGCCACGCCGGCGATAATGGAGCCAAGAACGGCAGCCACAAGCCCGAGCAGCGGGCCGAGGTCCAGAAGGACCTGAAGGGGAGACGCCCGGTCGTCCCTGGTTATCCGCGGAAGGCCCCGTGACCGCCAGATCACGAAGAAAGCGTAAACCAGCACCAGCAGAAGGCCGGGGCCAATCGCGCCGGCGAACATCGACGGCACCGGCGTTTGCAACTGATCGCCGAGAATGATCAGCATGACCGACGGCGGGATCAGGATGGCAAGTGTGCCTGAAGCCGTCACAAGACCTGCTGTTGTCCGCTTGTCGTAACCGGCCTCCAGAAGCCGGGGCAACGCGAGCAGGGCGAGCAACACGACGGAGGCTCCGACAATTCCGGACGATGCAGCGAGCAATACCCCGACGACCAGGACTGAAATTCCCATGCCGGCAGCACTGCCGCCGAGTGCCTTCTGCGCGGCGCGGAGCGAACGTTCGGCAACGCCGGAGACTTCCAGGACCAGTCCCATGAAAATGAACATCGGGATCGCAACCAGTAACCAGTTGGACAGGACATTGGCATAGATGCGACTGATCAGGAGGTTGAAGAATGCGATCGGCAGATCCGAGATCAGAATGAACAGGGCAGCCGAACCGGCCAGAACCATGCCGACCCGATAGCCCAGCAGGATCGCGCCGAGTGTGAGACCGGCCATGGCAAGGGGCAGGAACGTCTCACTCATCTGACGGTCCGGATGAGACGGAGGGATTCAACCAGAACGGCGAGCGCCAACAGAAAAAGACCGACTGGCAGAATGGATTTTATCAGCCACAAGTCGTTTAGCCCACCATTGCGCGAGGCTTCGTCTGATGTCCAGGCGCGTAGCATGAATCTTGACGAAGCCGGCAGCATGAAGAAGAAAAAAGGAACTGCGAATAGCAGATTGCCTGCCAGATCAATGCGAGCCTTCCATTGAGGCGTCATCGGATTGTAAAGAAAATCCACCCGGACATGCGTTCCTTGAAGCCAGACCAGACCGGCTGGTACCAGTCCGATAATCACCAGAATATGCCATTGAAAATCCAGCAGCGAGTTCAGCGTGATCGCCTTGCCCAAAAGTGGGATATCGGCCTGGAAAGAAGCCAGCGGATTAATGTCCAGTGCGCTGCATACCACCTGGAGGACAATCGCCCCCATCAGCACGACGACCCCGGCGGCAAGAATCTTGAGGCTGACTTCCCGAAACGCTTTCACAGGCCTCTCCTTTTAGCTCCATATGGAACTATATATTTCCATCTGGAGCAATCTTTATTTTTCCATTATCGTGATGCTTATGAAACTGCTTGGTATTCTTGATGCGACGCCGTTCCCGATCGGCTATCGAATTTCATTTCTCACGAACTTCTGGCGCGAGCCTCTCCTGAGATGGATGGAGCGCGACACGGGGCTGATCCGTCCGGAATTGACAGTGCTCATGTGTCTCAGCTTTCAGAAGGACCTCAACGCGCGTGATATCTGTGAAATCACCGAACAGCCTTCAAACACGGTCAGCCGTGCAGTTACTTCGTTGAGTGATAAAGGCCTGATTTCGCGTGTACCGGACACGGTGGATACGCGACGCCGCGTTTTGAACATAACCGAAGAAGGGCAAGCGGTTCACGACCGCCTGATGGCCCGGTTCGCCGAAGCGGAAAAGGTGATGCTGGAAACGCTTTCAAAGCAGGAAGTCGAAACACTTGAACACCTGCTCGACAAGCTGGCCCGCGATGTGCCGCGCTGGCGCCAACCCTAACCCTAACTTGCCATCTGGTCAGAAACAGAAATCCTGGTTTCAGGGCCGTGATACGACTGGCATCTTCCTCAGGAAACGGCTTGCAGTTCGCCTTGTCCAAGCTTTGTCAGAAGGAAGTTCGCCGCGAGAGATACATGTGCTTCGCATGGGCTGGATTGATGAACGGATATCACAACTTCTGAAAGCGGCGGCAGGCCTGTTGTTCCGTCTATGACCCTGAGGCCGGAAGGTATGACGGATGCCTCCATCGCGGATACTGCTGATCCGTCCGCCAGGGCCTTCTCCATCAGACCAATGCTTCGGGTTGAATATGCGATGCGCCAGGAGCGGTCGATGCTTTTCAATGCATCCAGGGCGATCTCTCGACAGACACAACCGGCAGGGAATAGTACCAGTGAAAGCGGTTCATCGGGGTCGTCCATGAAATCGGGTGAGGCAACCCAATGAAGCGGTTCATGCCTGGCAATCTGTCCGGCAACTGCATCAGGACGATGTGTGGCGATGACCACGTCGAGTTGCCCCTGTTTCAGCATGGGCAGCAGGTCGCTGGCATTGTCGCACGTTACCTCGAACTGCAATCGCGGGTGCTCCTTTGCCAGGGCGGACAGGAGAGGGGGGATCAGAAATGTCGCGTAGTCATCCGGTGCCCCTATTCTGACCAGTCCGGCTGCCTCCGGGCGCTGAAGATGCGACAGAGCCGCGTCGTTTGCTGCCAGAATACGGTTTGCGTAAACCAGTAATGCTTCACCGGTTTGCGTTATGGAGACGGATTGACGGCTTCGCTCGAATAGTCGCTTTTCAACAATGTCCTCAAGCCGTTTGATCTGAAGACTGACTGCCGATTGCGTGCGTCCGACAGCCTCGGCAGCGCGTGTAAAGTTACGATGCGCAGCAACAGCAACGAATGATCGCAGAAGGTCCATTTCGAGATCACGTTTCATGCTGTATCATTTTCAGATCTCATCACGATAAGCAATATTATTCGTTTTTCTAATTATGTGCCTGGATCTACGGTTGCCGCAGGAGGTCCAGAAAATGCTAGATTTGTTCGCCAAATCCATGTTCGTGGCAACGCGGGTTGCTCCCTTGACCGGCCTGGCAGGCAGCGGAGACCTGCGCTCGCCGCTAAGCCTCAAAGTCGATGTGACAAAGAAGAAATCAGTATCAGGGAACAAAGCGCACCGGCAAAGGCTATCTGCGAACGCGGACAAGCGCAGCCGGTCAGGTCCGGCAGATTAGCGTCCATGCAATGTCCGCAGACATTGACGAAACTACCGGCAACGTCGGGCTGGACTGTTCAGAGCGGGTTTCTTGTTTCTGTCAGGCTGATGCCGAGCCCCGCCAGGATGCGACGGCGGGACATGAAGATGTGGTTTCGGGCGGCCAGTCCCAATCCGATCGGGTCTTCCAAGCGGATCAGACGGGCTAACTCGTCAAGTTCATCCGAGACTGCGACTATCACTTCACCCCAATTCAGAGATGGAAGCGAAATCAGCCACATGCGGGAAGTCTGGAAAAAGAGTTTCAGCATCATGTCACGCAAGCAACTGTTGGTGATCAACGATATCAGTCCGGTGTAGTAGCGGATATTGGCCCGGCCGAACCCGACCACATCACCCGGTTCGAGTGCCTGGAACACTTCCTTGTAGTCGACGAATTGCCTCGCCGTTCCCTCTGGAAAAGGCGAAGCGAAGAAATCCCCGGCGGATTGCGCCAGAATCATGCGTACAGTGTAAATCTCAACCAGCTCTTCAGGTTCGACCAGTGAAACCACGTTGCCGACACCGTGCTTCACCGCGAGCAATCCATCATGCTCAAGCGTGGTCAGGACGTTGCGGATCGGGGTACGGCTGACTTCAAATTCTTCCGCCAGATCGGTTTCGCGCAATTTGCTTCCCGGTGGATATTCTACCGCGCAGATGCGATCCCGCAGAATTTGGTAAATCAGCTCCTTTCGGGCGTGAGAGGCGCTGCCGTCAGTGTCGGTGCTGGACTGTGTCATATAGCAACCTTGAACGGTATTTCTCAGTCAATGTGTATGTCGTCAGCGCAGAAGCTCAGTGAAAATGAACTAATTCATGTTTGTCGTCTTAGAATGCGCCAAGTTGTATACTTCACTGAGATTTAAGAGACATCGCATTTTATAAAGAAACAATGCCGGTCGCAAGCTTAGCCGCGCACGCTATATCGTCATGGCGATCGCAAATCTGCAAAGCGGGCGCAAGCAGTCCATTTTAATAACGAAAGCGTTTGCGGGGATTTCACAAACCAGCAACCGGGTGAGTTCATGCTGAGCGTGAATACACGTCTCCGGTCGGGCGCTTCTGATTTCTCGCCACCGTCAGATGATCGCTGTGTTGCGCCATTCAGATTGAGCGATGTTCATTCCCATGTCGAGCAACACCATGAATCCTGGGTGGCAGACTGGTGATCCCGACGGCGTCCAAATTATCGGTGCCTTCGCTAGTTCAACCCATAAGCACGCAGGGCATTAAGCCCCAGAACGGCGTCTTTTTCATCGGGCGTGAGGCCGTTCAGAAGTGTCTCCGTGGCTTCGACCCATCTTTCGTAACTGCTTGCCAGAAGGCAGACCGGCCAGTCGCTGCCCCAGAGAATCCGTTGCGGGCCGAAAGTTGACAGAAGGTGATCGACATAGGGACGCAGATCATCGACCGACCAGTCCGGTTTTGCTTCGGTGACCAGGCCGGAGAGTTTGCAAAAGGCGTTTGTGTCTGTTGCCAGTTGTTTCATGCTGGCCGCCCAGTCGTCGATCAGGCTGTCACGGATCAGAGGTTTTGAACCATGGTCAATGACGACCCTCATGTCCGGGAAACGGATGAGGAGTGCAGACAGGTTTTCAAGGTGCCGCGGAAAGGTCAGCGCATCGAAAGTCAGGTCGTTTGCGATCAGCGCTTCGAAAGCCGGCGTCAGAATGTCCCGCAACATCCAGTCGTCATCTTCTAGGTCCTGGATCATCGGCCTCAACCCCACGAGAGCCGGGTGGGCGGCCAGGTCCGAAATGATCTGAGGAGCATCGGTGCTTTCGAAATCGACCCAGCCGACAACACCTTTCACGGCCGGGGAATTGTCGGCCAGCGACAGCATGAAACGGGTTTCTGCAAGCGTGGGAGCAGCTTGCACCAGTATGGTCCCCGAAATGCCGTGGGCCTCAAGGTTGGGAGCAAGATCCGAAGGCAGAAAATTCCGGTAGATGGGTCCAAGTTCCGGCGTGAGCCAGTGATAGTCACCACGTGCGATATCCCAGAAGTGTTGATGCGCATCGATCCGTGTCATCCGATCACGCCCTTCTTGAGAATGATATTGCCGTAAAAGCGCCGCTCACCCGTTTGCACGATGGCAAATGTCCCGGCAGCCCGTTCGTAGAAGGCAAACCGTTCCAGCGTCTGGATCTCGGTCGGTTTGTCGGCGGTTTCGTTGATTATCCGCTGAAAGTCCGCAACTGCCTCAGGGACGGCGTCCGGGTCTCCGACAACCTGCATGGTCAGGGCGGGATCAGGGACGAAACTGTCCAGTGGCATGACGGAGAGGATCGCCTCAAGGACTTCGCTCGCCGTCGAACCATCCGCCCGGATGCAGTCAGGCCCGATGCCTTCGCCGGGAAAGTTCGCATCCGAAATGACGATTTCATCGCCATGACCCATGGCGCGCAGGACATATAGAAGTTGCGGCGAAAGGATCGGGTTGATGTTACGCAGCATGAGTGGTCTCCGAAGGGAATGGCGCATCGGGACGGATTAGTCCCTGGTCGCGAAGGTCCGACCATAGTGCGGCAGGGATCGGTGTTTCCAGAACCTCAACATTCGCACTCACCTCCCGCGCATTGACCGCGCCGGGGATCACGGTCTTGACGCATGGATGCCCGAACACGAACTGCAGCGCAGCTGCGATCAAGGGTGTGTCATGAGCCTTGCAGACGGCTTCAATGTTCCTGACACGCTCCAATACATCGTCGGACGCATCGTCATAATTGTATTTTGCGCCCGGGACAGGCCCGGTTGCCAGGATACCGGAATTGTAGGGGCCACCCAGAATGATGCCAACGTCGCGTTTTTCGCAAAGCGGGAGGAAGCTCTCCAGTGCCTCCTGCTCCAGCAGCGTATAACGGCCTGCCAGCAGAAATCCGTCAAAGTCGCCCAGACCGAGAAGTTTTTCACAGACCTGCCATTCATTCACACCGGCGCCGATGGCGGCCACATCACCGGCATCTCTCAGTTCGCGCAGGGCACGATAACCGCCTCCATCAAAAAGTTCCCTGACCTTGGCGTCGCTTGCTTCCTGTGAACCCTGGGAAAAGGCGCAGACGTCGTGGACGAGCAGAATGTCGACATTGGCGACGCCCAAACGCTTACGGCTGGCTTCGTAACTGCGCATCACGCCATCATAGGTATAGTCGAAGACAATGCGTTTCTGGGGAACATCGACAAAGGCTTCCGGAGTTACCTCGTGCGGTTCGCAGTCTAGGAGAAGGCGGCCGATTTTGGTGGACAGTTGAACGTTGTCGCGACCGACCCGTTCCAGTGCGACACCGAACCGCTCCTCAGAACGGCCGAGACCGTATTGAGGAGCCGTGTCGAAATACCGGATGCCGGCATCATAGGCGGCCTGCAGGGCAGCTTGTGCATCTTCCTCGGAGACCTTGCGGTAGAGATTTCCAAGCGGCGCACCACCGAAGCCCATGCGCGTCAGGGGAACGGGCCGTTTGGTCCGGGCGTTCAAAAGTGTGGTTTCGGTGACCTTCATGCCTGGTTCCTGTCTCAACGGGATTGGAATAGTTCTGGGCGTGTTTCAGCAAGGGCTTCGATACGTGGCATCAGCTGGCCCAGGTGGTGCCGCATAGCGCGTTGTGCCGCGTCCGCGTCCCGCGCCCGGATGGCGTCAACCACTGCCTGATGTTCATCCAGCGTCTCCGTTGCTCGCCCCGGTGTCGGCAGCAGCAGCATCCGTGCCCGGGTAACCTGCAATGAAACCATTCTGGCGACGGTCTTCAGGCGGGGATAGCCGGTGAACAGCATCAAAAGCGCATGGAATTCTTCGTCGGCCTGGTAAAATCCGGAATAGTCAAGATCTTCGACAAGCAGGGTCTGTAACCGCAGGTTCCTGTTGATCTGGGCGAACTGGTCCTCGCTCCGGTCTTCCGCAACCTTGGCCACGCTGGCAAGTTCGAGAGCCTGACGCAGAAATGTGCCTTCACGAATGTCTTCCATCGAAAAGTAGGCGACCCGCGTTCCAGACTGTGGAATCACATCGACGAGGCCTTCGTTTGCAAGACGTGCGATCGCCTCGGAGACCGGTGATCTTGAAACTCCCAGCTTTTCGCACACTGGTCCCTTGCGTATCACCTGTCCTGGCAGGAACTGTAGTGACAGGATAGCCTCCTGGAGTGCCAGGTAGACCTTGTGCGCCAGCGATCCATCAAAAGCGCTGATATCCTGAAGTCTGGTTGCGTCGATATCGGTCGTATTCATTGCCGCCTCTGGTTGACTAACATGTTAGTTTTCATAGTCAGCAAGTCAAGCGAGTTCGAAGAGCGCCGCGGTGTCGCAGGCATGATGGGAGAATCGGGTGTTACTGGCGGAACGGAAGCAGCAATACCTCAAGGCTGAAATTCGAATCGCTCCAGGCTGTCTTCCTTGATCTCGATCGAGAAACCAGGCTGGACGGGTGGAAGATAGGCGCCGTTTTCGACGGTGCAGGGAGCAACGAAATGCTCATGCAAATGGTCGACGTACTCGATACGCCGGTCATCTTTTTTGCAGCTGATCGCAAGATAGTCGATCATCGACAAGTGCTGAACATACTCGCACAGGCCAACGCCGCCCGCGTGAGGCCAGACCGGAATGTCGAATTTATGTGCCAGGAGCATGACTGCCAGCACCTCGTTCAATCCCCCCATCCGACAGCTGTCGATCTGCACCACATCGATCGCCCCCGCGGTGATAAACTGCTTGAACATAATGCGGTTTTGACACATCTCACCGGTGGCGACCTTCACCGGGGCGATGGCGTCGTGAATTGCCTTGTGACCCAGTATGTCGTCGGGACTGGTTGGCTCCTCGATGAAATACGGGCGGGCAAACGACAGTTTTCTGACCCAGTCAATCGCCTGATCGACTTCCCAGACCTGGTTGGCATCGATCATGATGTTCATTTCGTCACCCAACTCTTCGCGTGCGATGGTCAAGCGACGGATATCGTCGTTCAGATCCCGGCCGACTTTGAATTTTGTATGGGTGAAACCCGCCTTGCGTGCCGCACGGCACAAGTGGCGCAGCTTGTCATCGGAATACCCCAGCCAGCCGGCGGATGTGGTGTAGCAAGGATAACCTTCTGCGTGCAGTTTTTCGACGCGTTCCGCTTTGCCGGATTCGGACTTTCGCAGGATAGCAAGGGCTTCGTCCGGTGAAAGTGCGTCGGTCAGGTAACGGAAGTCGACGAGTTTCACAATCTCTTCAGGTTTCATTTCCCCCACGAGCCGCCACACCGGTTTGTTTTCGGTCCTGGCCCACAAGTCCCAGGCAGCGTTGATCACTGCACCCGCCGCCATATGGATGGCACCCTTGTCGGGACCTATCCAGCGCAATTGACTGTCCCCGGTGACATGTCGCCAGAAGCGCCCCATGTCCTCGGTGATCCATGCCAGATCGAGCCCGACTACCAACGGTGCGAGAGCCTCGATGGCAGCGATGCATATTTCGTTGCCCCGGCCGATCGTAAAAGTCAGGCCATGACCTTCATGGCGACCATCTGTTTCCATTATCACGTAGGCGGCCGAGTAATCGGGATCGGGATTCATCGCATCCGAACCGTCGAGGGTGTCGGAAGTCGGGAACCGCAAGTCGTGTGTTCGGACTCGAGTTATTCTGGTCATTTCATCCCCCGTACAATGGATCCAATAGCGTCGAGTTGCCGGGGAGTGCTTGCGTCCTGACCCGCATGAATCTTTTTCGCCTTTGCTGACTAACATGTTAGTTGACATAGTCTGCAAGTCAAGCTAGTTCTCTGGCCTGGTTGAAACAAACCCGCGGCGACAGGAGAGGGGCGCGCAAATGAGTGGAGGCGACGTTCTCAAGCTGCAGGCCAAAGACAATGTGGTCATTGCCCTGCGTGCACTTCCGGCCGGCTCGGAGCTTCAAGGTGTGGCGGAGCCCTTGTCTGCGGCCGTCATGCAGGGGCACAAGATTGCGTGTTCGACAATCGCCGCCGGCGAAGACGTTCTGCGTTACGGTCAGATCATCGGTCAGGCCAAAGTACTGATCAAGCCTGGGGAACATGTTCACACGCATAACCTGGGAATGGACGCCCACAATCTGCAGGACTACGAATTTGCCACGCAGAAAGACGCTCTCGAGCCGATTGCAGGCCAGCGCACATTCGATGGTTACCACCGGGCGGACGGCAAGGTCGGCACCCGCAATTATGTCGGTATCCTGACATCGGTGAACTGTTCGGGCTCAGTGGCGCGTTTCATTGCGGAGGCGGTTGAAAAAACAGGCCTTCTGGATGAATTTCCCAATGTTGATGGCGTCGTTCCGATCGTGCATGGCACCGGATGCGGCATGTCGGGTGAGAATGAGGGATACGCTGCGCTGTTCAGAACCTTGTCCGGCTATGCCCAGCATCCGAATTTTGGCGGCATTCTGCTCATTGGGCTTGGCTGTGAGGTGATGCAGGTTTCGGATCTTGTCGGCGGCAGGTCGATCCGGGCCGATGGCGCATTGCGATACATGACAATTCAGCATGAGGGTGGAACCCGGAAGACCATCGAAAAAGGTCTGGAGGAACTCCGCGGGATCTTCGAAATCGCAAACAGAGCGACCAGATCACCGGCGCCGGTCAGCGAAATTACCATTGGTATGCAGTGCGGCGGATCCGACGGCTATTCCGGCATTACAGCCAATCCTGCGCTTGGGTTTGCCTCGGACCTTCTGGTTCGTCACGGCGGCACGACCATTCTCTCCGAAACTTCGGAAGTCTACGGCGCCGAACATCTGCTTACCCGTCGCGCCCAGTCGGTCGAGGTGGGAAAAAAACTTATCGAACGGATCCACTGGTGGGAGGATTACACCGCCCGAAATGGCGGTGAGATGGACAACAATCCCAGTCCGGGAAACAAACGGGGCGGGTTGACGACAATCCTTGAAAAATCACTTGGCGCAGTCGCGAAGGGAGGGACCGCTCCGCTTGCGGACGTCTATCAGTTCGCAGAGATTGTCGACAAGAAAGGCTTCGTTTTCATGGACAGTCCAGGGTTTGACCCCTGTTCCGTCACCGGACAGGTGGCCTCGGGCTCAAATCTCATAATTTTCACAACCGGCCGGGGATCGGTCTCCGGCTACAAACCTACGCCGTGCATCAAGCTGGCGACGAATTCCGAAATGTACGCACGAATGTCCGGCGACATGGATCTCAATTGCGGGGACATCGTCACGGAGGGCATCAGCATTGAAGCAAAAGGCGAAGAGCTTTTCGAATTGCTGATCCGTGTTGCTTCAGGTGAACAGACCAAGAGCGAAGAGCTCGGCTTTGGCGGCGCGGAGTTCGTGCCCTGGCAAATAGGAGCGGTAATGTAATGCGGCTGCAAGGAAAGACTATTCTCGTAACCGCGGCGGGTCAGGGCATGGGCCGGGCCAGCGCGATAGCATGCGCCGCCGAGGGCGCACACGTCATTGCGACCGACAGGGACGAAGCATTGCTTGCAGGGCTCGATGCGATGGAAACCAGGGCGTTGGACGTTACCGATGGCGCTGCGATTGCACAGCTGGCGTCCGACATTCCGGACCTGGACGGTATGTTCAACGTCGCGGGCTTTGTTCATCACGGATCGCTGTTGGACATATCCGACGAGGATTGGGCTTTCAGTTTCGATCTGAATGTCACGTCAATGATGAAGCTGACCCGCGCCTGTCTTCCCGGGATGTTGCGCAAGGCGGAAACGACAGGGTCTGCGTCCATTGTCAACATGGCTTCCATGGCCAGTTCGATAAAGGGATTTCCATTCCGAACCGCATACGGCTCGACAAAGGCCGCCGTGATCGGCCTGACAAAAGGGATTGCGTCGGACTTCGTTTCCAAAGGTATCCGTTGCAATGCGATTTGCCCGGGGACGGTGGATACGCCGTCGCTTCGTGGCCGCATTGATGCTGCTCCCAACCCGGTGCAGGCAGAAAAGGACTTTGTAGCAAGACAGCCCATGGGGCGTCTGGCAGTGGTTGGAGACATCACGCCTCTGGCCGTCTATCTCCTCTCCGACGAAAGCCAGTTTGTCACCGGTCAGGCGCTGCTGGTCGACGGTGGCGTGACGATCTAGAGCGGCAGGGGGGCTGGTCGTGGCACCAATCGTCAAAATGACAGGCATCGAAAAGCGTTTTCCGGGCGTGCATGCCCTGAAGAACGTGCAGTTCGAGCTGGAGCCGGGTGAAGTGCATGCCTTGATGGGTGAAAACGGGGCCGGCAAATCAACGCTGATGAAGATTCTGGCAGGGATCTATCGGTCTGATGCGGGCGACCTGTCCATCGACGGTGAAAGCGTGGAACTCGATTCACCGCGGGCTGCGCAGGACCGTGGTATCGGCATCATTCACCAGGAACTCAGCCTGATGAACGATCTCACCACCGCGCAGAATATCTTCATCGGCCGGGAACCGCGCAAGAGTTTCGGCAGGCTCGATGAGAATGCCTTGAACCGGAATGCAGCCGAGATCTTCGCGTCGATGAACCTCAATCTCGACCCGAAGGCGAATGTCGGCAGCCTGACGATTGCCAAGCAGCAGATGGTGGAGATTGCGAAGGCGCTTTCCTACAAGTCACGTGTCTTGATCATGGACGAACCGACGGCGGCGCTCAATGATGCGGAAATCTCCGAACTCTTCATCATCATCAACCGTCTGAAGGCTGAAGGTGTCGGTATCGTCTATATCAGCCACAAGATGGATGAGCTGAAGAGAATTGCCGACCGTGTGACGGTGATGCGTGACGGTGAATATGTTGCAACCGTCGGCGCGTCGGATACTCCAATATCCAAGATTATCGCAATGATGGTCGGCCGGGAGGTGAACGAAGAGCCGGTTGATGTGCCTGATCTGTCAGAAGCGGAGATCGCGCTCGAGGTGTCAGGCCTGTCGCGCGGCAAGGACATCCGAGATGTCGGATTTTCGCTGCGCAAGGGCGAGATTCTCGGGTTTGCAGGGCTCATGGGTGCGGGGCGGACGGAAGTCGCACGTGCCATTTTCGGCGCAGATCCGCGCGATGGCGGAGACATAAGGGTTCACGGCAAGGACGTGTCCGTGACGACACCGCACGACGCTGTTGCCGCCGGCATCGGTTATCTGTCCGAAGACCGCAAGCATTTCGGCCTCGCGACCGGAATGAATGTCCGAGACAACATTGCCCTTGCCTCCCTGGACAAGTTCACCGGTCGCGGCGGCGTCCTTGACGATGACGCGATGCGCAAGACCGCGCAGGACTACATTCGAAAACTCGGCATCCGCACACCGTCCGATATCCAGGAGGTCAGGCTTCTGTCCGGAGGCAATCAACAAAAGACAGTCATTGCCAAATGGTTGCTGAGGAACTGCGATATCCTGATTTTCGATGAACCGACGCGCGGCATCGATGTTGGTGCCAAATCGGAAATCTACAAGCTGCTGGAAAGCCTGGCTGAGGAGGGGAAGGCGGTAATCGTGATTTCCTCCGAGTTGCCGGAGATCATGCGGCTCAGTCACCGGATCGCGGTGATGTGCGAGGGACGGCTGACCGGCATTCTGCCCGGCGGCAAGGACACAACTCAAGAACAAATCATGCAGCTTGCCACGCAGCGCGAGGCAGCGATGCAACCGACGGGGGAAACACCTTGAAGACCGTGGAGGAAACGAAACCGGTCAATCTGCTTTCCAGATTGACCGATACCGGAGCGCATCAGAAACTGCTTGCCTTCGCGTCCCTGATTGCATTGCTGATCGCATTTTCGATCGCGTCTCCGAATTTCATGCAGACCTCGAACATGATCGCGATCCTGCAGGCCACCTCGGTGAATGGCGTTCTGGCGATTGCCGCAACGCTGGTGATCATCACCGGTGGCATCGACCTGTCGGTCGGCACGCTCATGACGTTCTGTGCGGTGATCGCCGGTGTCGTGCTGACCTATGCCGGCATGCCGTTGCTGCTTGGCGTGATGGCGGCCATCGCGGCCGGTGCCCTTTGCGGACTGTGTTCGGGAACGTTCGTCGCCAAGATGAAAATCCCGCCTTTCATCGCAACGCTCGGCATGATGCTTATCCTGAAAGGGCTTTCCCTGGTGATTTCGGGAACGCGCCCGATCTATTTCAACGATACGCCCGGTTTCGACCAGATTTCGCGCGGGTCGCTGATCGGGGAGATTCTTCCCTCGCTGCCGATACCGAACGGTGTTCTCATCCTGTTTCTCGTGGCAATGGCGGCAGCTTACATTCTCGGCCGCACGGTTCTGGGACGCTACACATTTGCGCTTGGATCGAACGAAGAAGCGGTCCGCCTGTCAGGTGTGAATACCGACGCCTGGAAAATGGCGATCTACGCTCTTGCCGGAGGCATCTGCGGCATTGCCGGCATTCTGATCGCGTCGCGTCTCAACTCCGCCCAGCCAGCGCTCGGGCTCGGTTACGAGCTGGAAGCCATTGCGGCGGTCGTGATCGGCGGCACATCGCTTTCTGGTGGTCGCGGAACCATCATCGGAACGCTGATCGGCGCGTTGATCATGGCCGTTCTGACCAATGGATTGCGCGTCCTTTCGGTCGCCCAGGAATGGCAGACGGTCGTGACCGGCGCAATCATCATTCTTGCCGTCTATGCCGACATGGTCCGGCGCAGACAGGCCAAGTGAAAACCAAGAAGAGAGCGGTCGACGTTCCAGACAAACAGCAAATAACTGAAACGCATAAGAGGAGGAGATTTCATGATTTCACGTCGTTTCGTAATTGGCGCCATAAGCGCGCTGGCAATGTCCATCCCAGCCACATCCGCTCTTGCAGACGAGATGTACATTCCGCTGGTATCCAAAGGCTTCCAGCATCAGTTCTGGCAGGCCGTCAAGCTGGGTGCGGAAAAGGCGGCGGACGAGGAAGGGGTACGCATAACCTTCGAAGGTCCGGATAACGAAACCATGGTGGACCGCCAGATCGACATGCTGTCGGCCGCCCTGGCCAACAAGCCGGTTGCGATCGGCTTTGCCGCGTTGGACAGCCAGGCAGCGATTCCGTTGCTCCGTCAGGCCCAGGAAGCCGGTATTCCGGTTGTTGCATTCGACAGTGGCGTCGACAGCGATATTCCGGTAGCCACAGCGACCACGAACAACGTTGCCGCAGCTTCGCTTGCCGCCGACAAGATGGCCGAGAAGATCGGCGGAAAAGGCAAGGTCGCAGTCGTCGCTCACGACCAGACGAGCCGGACGGGCATCGACCGCCGGGACGGTTTCGTCAATCGTATCGGTGAAAAATATCCTGACATTGAAATTGTCACCATCCAGTATGGACAGGGCGATCATCTGAAATCGACCGAAGTGACCAAGGCGATCCTGACAGCGAACCCGGATCTGAAAGGAATTTTCGGAACCAACGAGGGATCGGCAATCGGTGTCGTCAACGGTGTCCAGGAACTCGGCAAGGACGGATTGGTCATCATCGGCTACGACTCGGGCAAGGCTCAGAAAGAAGCGATCAAGAGCGGTGTGATGGCAGGGGCGATTACCCAGAACCCCGTCGGGATCGGTTATGAGACCGTCAAAGCCGCCGTTGCCGCATCAAAAGGCCAAGACGTACCGAATCTTATCGATACGGGCTTCTTCTATTACGATGCATCCAATATGGATGATCCGGAGATTGCCGCAGTTCTTTACGACTGATTGGCGAAAAGACAATTCGATCCGCCGGGATAACCGGCGGATCGTCAGCACATAGGAAAGATCTGTTACATGAAACTGCTGAGATACGGACCCGTTGGGGAAGAAAAACCCGGGTTGCTGGATAACGACGGGCGTGTACGGGATCTGTCCGCGCATGTGAACGATATTTCCGGTGACACCTTGCTGCCGGATGCAATTGCAAAATTGCAGGCTCTGAACATTTCCGACCTGCCACTGGTCGATGGGCAGCCGCAACAGGATCTGCGCCTGGGTGCGTGCGTTGGCAATGTCGGCAAATTCGTCTGCATCGGTCTGAACTATGCGGACCATGCCGCCGAATCCGGACTGGACGTTCCGCCGGAACCGGTGGTTTTCGGAAAGTGGACCTCGGCGATCGTCGGACCGGATGACAATGTGGAAATTCCGCGCGGTTCGGAGAAGACCGATTGGGAAGTCGAACTCGGTGTCGTGATCGGCAAGGGCGGAAAGTATATCGACGAAGCCGATGCCTTGCAGCATGTCGCGGGTTTCTGCGTGATCAACGATGTCTCTGAACGTGACTTTCAGCTTAACCGGTCCGGAACGTGGGACAAGGGCAAGGGCAGCGACACCTTTGGTCCGCTAGGCCCCTGGCTGGTAACGCCGGACGAAGTCGGCGATTTCGACCAGCTTGCGATGTGGCTGGAAGTTGACGGTCACCGCTATCAGAACGGGTCGACCGCAACGATGGTCTACAAGGTGCCGCACCTCGTCAGCTATTGCAGCCGCTTCATGAGCCTGCAGCCCGGTGATGTGATCTCCACCGGCACACCTCCGGGTGTCGGCATGGGGCAGAAACCGCCTGTCTATCTGAAGGGCGGCGAAGTCATGCGTCTCGGGATCGACAAGCTGGGGGTTCAGACCCAGAACGTCAAAAACGCCTGAGGCCGCGGCCGGCCCTACTTGGTTTCGGCAACATAGACGCCGTCCCAGTCAGACGGGGGTGGCTCCTTTGCGAAACGCTCGATCCGCTCGCCGAACGTTTCTGCCAGATTTGCGAAATCGCTGTTACCCAGGTCAATCAATGCGGCGCACAGCGATTTTGCACGCTCCCAATCCTGTTCACGATAGGATTCGAGCATAGTTTCGAAATGTGACCTGGCCTCGCGGAACGCGCTGCTGCCGGCATAGGCTTCGTCTCCCAGCAAGGTAAATATCCGTTCCGGTTCCTGCTTGCCCTTGACCCTGATGAGGTCGACTTCACAAACGGCGAGCTTTTCCCTCACCGTCCGGGCGGTGTTGTTGCCAATCAGCGTGGTGACCCCGTAAGCCTTGGTCTGACCTTCCAGACGTGACGCAAGATTGACGGAATCGCCAAGGACCGAATAGTCGAAGCGGAATTCGGACCCCATATTGCCGACGACACAGTCTCCGGTGTTGATGCCGATCCCGACATTCAGCGGAAAGAACTCCCTGCCTTCCTTTTCGGCTTCCTCCTTGCGTTCGAGATTGATTGCACGCATGCGCTCAACCATGATCAGGGCTGCCTGGCAGGCATGGAATTCCTGATTGTTGTCATCAAGAGGGGCGTTCCAGAACGCCATGACGGCATCGCCCATATACTTGTCGATTGTGCCGCGCTTTTCCATGATGCCGTTCGAAAGCGGCGTCAGAAACCGGTTCATCAGTGTGGTTAGTCCCTGGGGATTGTCAGCGAAGCTTTCAGATATTTTCGTGAAATTGCGGACATCGGAAAACAGGACCGTCATGTTGCGCCGTTCGCCCCCCAGGGCAAGGCTTTCAGGGTTCCTGGCGATCTGTTCAACGTAGTCGGGCGCCAGATACTGGCCGAATGCCGAACGGATTTCCTGCCGCTGGATTTCCTCGCGGCGATAGTTGATGAAGACCAGTAGAAGAAATACGCAAAAGCTTGCAAACAGCGGGTACCCGGCGTCCAGAAGCAGCTTCTGGCTGGCAAACATGTACCAGCTTCCGGCAACCCAACTCGCGGCAAGAACGAAGCCGAAGGCGAGGACCGGCAGCGCACCGAGTATGGGAACCAGCAGGACGGTCAACAGGGACAGAGCCGTCGTTGCAATCAGTTCCGCACCCAACGCATAGTTCGGACGTGTCAGAAATGACTGGCTTAGAATGTTCTCCAGAATTTGCGCATGAACCTCCACTCCCGGCATGGCCGGATCCAGCGGTGTCGCCTTCAGATCGAGCAATCCGGTAGCGGATGGTCCCATCAAAATGAGGTGGTTCTTGATCCTGGTGACGTCAAACTCACCACTGACAATGTCGGACGCCGAAACGTAACGCTCCGCATTCGACGGCGTGTAATGAACCCAGATCCGCCCGTTGCGATCCGTGGGGACTTCGACACCGCCGACGACCAGTCCACTGATACCCGCTTCGTCACTTTTGACCGCGAACGCGTTTTGCCCTGTAGCAACACGCAGGAGCTCAACACTCAGCGCCGGCTGGATCTGGCCATCGGCCAACGCAGTCAGTGCCGCACGCCTGACGATGCCGTCCGGGTCCGGGTAGATGGAAAACAACCCTTTTCCGGCTGCGGCCTCTTCCAGTATCGGGATATTCCTGAGAAGTTTTGGATAATTGAACATGACGCCGGTCGGGTCCGGTCCCAACAGGGCAACCGGTGTCTGGCTTTGTTTCGGGCGACCGGTTTCGACAAAGTCGACACCGCCTGCCTGTCCGACGACGACGCGCGTTCTGCGCATGGCATCGCTCATGATCTTGTCAGTGCTCGGAAGCGCGGCCAGTTCGTCTTTCAGTGTTTGGCTGAGACCACCGATGGATTTGCTGTATTGGTCGGGTGACAGGCGATCCGGCTCTGGGAAGACGATATCGAAGGCCACCGCGATCCCGCCGGCCTGCGCGATGTTCTGGAGGATGGTCGCAAGGGTTGTCCGCGCCCAGGGCCACTGACCCAGTTCGGCAAGGCTTTTTTCGTCGATATCGACAATCGCGACCGGCAGATCCTGGTAGTCCCGCGGCTTGAGGGTCTGGTAGAAGTCGAAGGTCTTTAGTCGAACGAGCTCGACAACCAGGGGATCAAGGACCCGGACACCCAACAAGACAAGGAGCAAGAGGACGGCCGATAATCGTGCACTCCCGAACAGGAATGCCAATTTGCCGATCCCGCGTTTCATGTGGGAAAAATACCGGTGGCACTCGGCATATGGAGTTTGCCTTGCGAATTATCAGGCGACAATCGTGTCGGTTGCCTGAACCCCGTTATCTGAAAAGACAAAGTCAATGATTCCCCCTGCTTCAACGGACTGAAGCACGGCGACGTCTTTGAAGTCGTTCGCGGTGCCGGTGCCGTCTCGATCGACGCTGACAACCGCGCCGTCTCCCCTTTGTTCGACATCGACATAGTCGCCAACCTCTCCGGTGTTGAAATTGGCATCCAGCAAGGAAGACAAATCCAGCCGATCTTCCCCGCTCTTGAAATCGACAATCATGTCGGCAAGGTCGTCGTGTGACAGCACGAACGTGTCCGCACCGCCGCCACCGATCAGTGTATCCAGCCCCGCACCGCCATCAAGTGTTTCGCCAAGACTGGTGCCGATGAGGAGATCGTCCCCTGCGCCACCGATTGCACTTTCGATGACCGTTCCGAAGGCAATCCCGATGTTGTTGGTCATGCCGTTGGCAGATGAATAGGAACCCGGATTGAGGTCAATGATCGCAGGTGCATCCCAACCGGAAAAATCAAGTGCATCGACCCCGGCAGCGTCGTAAATCGTCAGAACCGGGTCCCTGTTGACCGCGAAATCATGAACGGTGCCGGTTTCCGAGCCGTTGAAGCCGTAGACCGTGTCTCCGCTGCGTGTTTCTTCGTTCGCGCCGTAGGCCAGCTGAACCGTCGCGATGTCCTCAATCATGGGGGTCTGTGCGTAGATCCACGATCCCGCATCGTTCCACCAGTGCGCACCGAGGGTGTCAGGCGAAACCGAAGACATGACGCTTTGTGCCTGCGTCAGGTCCGGAGACGGATGATCAAGACCGATGGCATGACCGGTTTCGTGGAGCAAAGCGAAGAAGCCATGGGAGCCTGGTTGCGGGGAAATTATCTCGGCGAAGTCCGGATTGGTAACAATCGTGCTGCCGCTTTCGGTCTCAAAGATTTCGGCGAAAGAGACGCTTGTCGAATTCAGGAACCTTGCCGTCGGCGTTTCAGCCACTGCCGCTTCTGCTACCGCGAGACCTGAAACGTCCGCCCAAAGAGACAGAGCGGCAACGGCTGCGGCTTGCTGCGCGGGCGAATAACTTGCCAGTCCGTTGTTCGCAGGAGCGACGACGGGAAACGCATAGGTGACCGTGTTTGCCGGCAGAGTTTCGTGCAGCGGAACGCCGGTTCCCGTTGTTTGCATTGCGCCTGCAACCAGGCCATTTGACAAGGGCGCCGTCTGATCAGAAACCGGCGCATATCGGAGCGGGATACCTGCGGCAGCGCTCCCGGTTCCGACAACATCGACTGACGCCGTTGCGGACGCAAACCCGCCATTTCCATCCGCAATCGTGTATTGGAAACTGTCGGTCGCCGTTTGTCCTTCCGCAAGAAAGGCAAAGGCAGAACCGGTATCGTAGACAACTTCGCTGCCAACCAGTGAAATGCTTGCTCCGAACGCGCTCGTTGAAGAAACGCCTTGGAGACTGAGCGTGTCTCCATCCGGATCAGATGCGTTTTCGAGGAAGCGGATTTGTCCGAAAGTCTGCGTCGCGCCTGCCGGGACACCGGTTCGGATCAGCCCTGCATTTCCGATGACCAGTCTTGCGCCAAGAGCGCCATCATCATTGGTATCGACACTGCCGATCCCGAATTCGATCTGGAAGTTTCCTGTGTTCGGGATCTGAATCTCCACGGATTTCACTTCACCGGACACATCGACGGGAGTCGATTCGCGAAAGACCTGGGTTCGTGCACCGGTTTCGACATTGACCAGCTCGGCCGTGTGCAAAGCCTCGTCGGCTCCGAAAAAGGACCGATATTCAATACTGACATATTCACCTGCAAAGGCGGTGAACGGGCTGCTGATCAAGGATGGTCCGGCAGCTGCGGCACTTTCAGAACCGTCCGACGAAGCGTCGAGCTGACCGGAAAATTCGACGACGGCAACGATGATGTCATCGGGAATGAGGGAACCGGACTGCGCGACATCGAAAGCCGTGACATAGGATCCGGCGATGAACTCTCCATTCGGACCGGTCTCGGGCCCGACGACCTGTTGCCAGTTCGCAAAGCCGTCATTGAAGCTGCCGTTGAGGGTTCCGGGTGGACTCAGATCGATATCCGGCGCAACCGGATCGTCATTGAGGCCCAGAACCTCAATCGTGACCGTCGCGGGTACTTCCGAAACCAGTCCGGTGCTGTCCACTGCGCTATATTGAAAGCTGATTTCCTGGGATGTGCCAGCCGTCAGATTGTCGAAATCGCCATTCGTCCCGAATGTGAACGTGCCGTTGTCGAAGACTTCGAGTGTGCCCAGGGATGGCTCAGACAGTGCAAAGAGGGTGAGGGTATCGCCTTCGTCCGGATCGTACCCAACGAAGGGTGCCGAGATGCTGCCGTTTTCATCTACGGTGAGATTGATATCGAAAACAGCCGGTGCATCCTCCACAGGTTCGATTGTTACAGGAAGGTCTGCCAGGAGTGTGCTCTCTCCGTCGAAGACTGTCAGACTCAATCCACCTGTTTCACTGTTCGGGGAAGGCGTATATGTCATGCCCGAAAGGGCAGCATTGATGTCCGCTTCAGTGCCGCTAAAGGCGACCGTCTCGTCATCGAAACCGTCGCCCTCAAGGAACGTCAGTCCGGTAATCCGGGCGAGCGTGACTGTGGATCTCGCGACAATTGTGACTGTGCCTTCGCCGTCTCCCGGAATCTCGACATTCAAGCCACGCAGAGTGATCGCCTCGTCTTCCAGGGTGAAAAGGTCGGGCGGCAGGACGACAGACAGATCGTCTCCGCCGGTGTCGGGTATGGAGCTGTCGTCGAAAGGCACAGTCGGACCTGGATCATCCGACGGGTCGCCACCGCTCGAAGATGCGGGCGCTTCCGGCACCAGAGGTGAAGACCGGCTTCCACTTCCCGAACCTGTGGGGATGTCTCTGCTCAGTCCCCCGTTCCGGTCGCCCAGAGGAGACAGGTCAGGATCGGACAGATCGGGAACCGGGCCGCCGAAAAGCTGATCAAGTCCGGCATCCGTCTGATCCGGTCCCGGCGCGTTTTGAGCGCCATCGTCACCGTCATCACTGCTCTGCTGTCCGAGACCGGCTGCGGAATAGGCGTCAAATGCCTGCTGCAATTGACCTTCAACGGATGCTGACTCGGCTGGCGTTCGCGGAGTGACAACGGGGGCTGTTCCAGCGGACTGAATGAAATATGTCGCGTCGGTCGAGTCGACGGTTCCAAGCAGTTGACCGGAAATTCGGTCAAACAGCTGATATGACCCGATCAAACCGTTCGGATCGACGGCCAGTGCAAATCGTGTCGCGCCATCCAGTGCATCGATTTGCACGATAGGAGTTGTCCCCCTGATGCCCATCGTGGCGGTCGGCGTTTCGACCCGCATGTCGCCGGTCGGAGCCACTTGCCCGGTGACGAACACGAAGCTTCCCTGCACCAGGTTCATTACCATGGAGTTTCCGGAACCGTTCGGCGTGTAGATCAGCTCGTCCAGAACCATACGGGCGCCGGCTGACAGGGAGAACAGGGTTTCATCAACAAAAACGATCACCAGGGAAGAGTTCTCGGCCGTTTCCACGACATCTCCCTGAAATACAGGATCACCCGAGGAGAGCGTCACCGTGGTGCCGTCAGTTCTCTGCGCGGTAACGGTTCCTGCAGAGGTCTGCACGTTTCCGATCGGAGCGCCGGCAAGACCGGAGCCAGCCTGCGCATACTGTCCCGGGGCCAGGGGCCCCGCCAATTGTGCGACCGTGTCACCTTCAAGGACGGCACCATTTGCCGCAACCAGATCAGGCAGCTTGTCTTGCCGAAAGTAGTTGGCGATCGTCAGGGAACCGTGTTCGGGATGGCTGATCAGCAGATCCGATCCCTGCCTGGCATAATCTCCGCGAAACAGAAGAGGAGCATCCACAATGGGTGGCAGGGGAACTGCCGCGTCTAGCACCGCAGTTTCTTTTGTATCCGACGATGATATTCCGGAGTTCGGAATGTTCGACACGACCCACGCTCACCAGTATGTCAACTATTAAAGGAAATGCGGACGTTAAACCCAAATATAGGCTTAACACTTTTTTAACAAAAAATCTTTGCTGCGTCCAAATAAACTGCGTTATGGTTATTTGGTGGGTTGAGCAAATTATAATCTTTCTTGTTCAATGTGGGAAAGTGCCGTTAAGTTAGTTGTCTTGGTTGGAAAAAGAGCTTTCCGATTGAATTGGTTCGTTGGCGTTTGGCAGGGTGGAATGAGGTGCAGGACTCAATTTGAGCTTGTAGGTGGGAGTTTATCCTTTCAGGATCCACGTCCGTTTGCCTGTTTCCGGCGCTTGATAGGTGTGACGGCGCTATCCCTGTCCGCGATTGTTTCTTTTTCGGTCGATGCTTCCGCAATGACGCTGGAAGAAGCAATCGCGCGAGCTGTAACCACAAATCCGCAGGTTCTGGCTGCGGCTGCAAACCGGCGTTCTGTTGATTACGAATATGATCAGGCGCAGGGCGCCTATCTTCCCTCCGTGGATCTGGAAGCTTCCTTCGGTGCGCAGTATATCGACCGGCCCAATTCGCTTGAGGTCACGGACAATCGTGAATGGCGAAATGCAAGGGATGCCACACTGATTGCACGCCAGGTGTTTTTCGACGGATTCGCGCGGGCAAACGAAATCTACCGGCAATCCGCGCGCGTTGACGGATCAGCGGCACGTGTCATGGAGCGCGCCGAGTTGATCGGTCTCGATGCAACAGAAGCGTTCCTCGATGTATTCCGGCACCACAGGATCCTGAGGGCCGCAGATGCAAACATTCGCGAGCATGTTCGGCTGCTCGGAATTGTCCGTACCAAAGTGCAGGGCGGGTCGGCGACAGAAAGCGAATTGCGTCAGGCGGAAGAGCGGGTTGCAGCCGTTCACGCGGTGCGCGCGGATGTCTTGAGAGAGCTCGGTGCGGCCAATGCCCGGTTTGAAAGCGTTATCGGTGTCGCGCCACCGTCGCTCAAGTCCCCCCGGCGACCGAAGTCTCTTCCCGCGACCCAGGCCACTGCCATTGCCACGGCGCGCAACAACCATCCGTCACTCCGGGCCGGGTCTGCCGATGTCGACGCGGCAGCGGCCGATTATGACAAGTCCCAGTCACTGTTCCTGCCCAACCTGGGTGTGGAAGGGTTGGCCTCTGTCGGTGAAGATCTTGACGGAACACCGGGCCGAAACAATGAATTTGCGGTCCGCATGACCATGTCCTGGAACCTTTTCAACGGGACGATCGATACCAGCCGGCGACGCCAGCTTGGTGAAAAGGTCACAGAAAGCAAAATGCAGCTGGATCATCTTCGGCGATCTGTCGATGAAAGCGTGCGCAGATCCTGGAGCGATATCGTCACCAACGACATCCGTCTCAAGGCCCTGCGGGAGCAGACGGTTGCCGCTGATGCCGTTATCAAGAGTTACGAAAAGGAATATGAAGCCGGGCTTCGGGATCTCCTGGACCTTCTGATAGCGCAAAATTCTGCCTTTACCTCTCGTGTTCAGCTCATCAGTTCGGAAACAATCTCCGTGTTCTCGCGCTACCGTCTACTCGCCTCCACCGGAAGTCTTCTTGCATCTGCCGGTGTATCCGCGCCTCCGGAGAGCCAGGCAGGGTCTGCGGAGGTTCCCTGGTTTGTGGGTTCCAGGGGGCTCATAGAACCATTGCGCAAGTGGTGAGGCGGTTGTTGTGGATGGAGGGGAGCCGACAGTTCGCCTGGGTAGTCATCCTGCCGCTCCAACACAGGTGACGAGTTCCGGGGACCCCGCTCGCGACCAGCATCCAGCATCCAACGGTCTTCTGGAGGCTCTCGTCAGGGTCGCCCGGTATCACGGCCTTGTTGCCAACACGTCCGAACTCTCGCGTGGTCTCCCCGTCGGGGAGCAGGGGCTTGCAGTCAGCAGTCTTGAAGAAGCAGCGCGTCGGCTTGGGCTCGCGGTCCGGATAGAGCAACTCGATGTTGCCTCTATTCCGGTTGTCACGCTTCCGGTGATTGTTCTTGTGGAAGATGAGCCGGCAGTCGTTGTGGAACAGATTGACCGCTTGGCTGGAACCGCCCGGATACATTCTTCTTTTGAGCCCGGGGGTGTTCGAAATGTGCCGCTGTCCTCATTTGAAGGATTGAAACTGCCGGTCGTAGCGTTTGTCGGTCTTATGCCTTCACAGGCGCAGGCCGAGGCTTCACCGGAAACACCCAAGGACTGGTTCTGGTCTGCCGTGCGCCGGTTCTGGCCCAACTATACTCAAGTCATCATTGCAGCTTTGATCGGCAACCTGCTTGGCCTTGCCAGTCCTTTGTTCATCATGAACGTCTACGACCGGGTCATACCCAATCTGGCAATACCGACACTCTGGGTTTTGACGCTTGGTGTCCTGATCGCGTTTCTGTTCGACTTCATCTTCAAGATGCTTCGCATGAAAATCGTCGATGAAACCGGCAGACGCGTAGACATGGCGGTTGCCGGCCGCATGTTCGATCACTTTTTAAGACTGAAAATGGTGGCGCGGCCGGCGTCGACCGGTGGAGTCGCCAATCAGGTTCGCGATCTGGATTCCGTGCGAGATGCTCTGACGTCATCAACGGTCATTGCTGCGACCGATCTTCTGTTTATCGGCATTTTTGTCTGGGTGATGTGGTTCCTGGTCGGACCGCTGGCCTGGGTTCCGGCGTTTGCCGTTCCGGTCGTGATTGCCGTGACCGGTCTTGTTCAGGTTCCGCTGTCAAGGGCACTCTCGGAAAGCCAGAGCGATGCCGCGCGTCGTCAATCGATACTCGTCGAAACGGTGTCTTCTCTGGAAACCATCAAGGTGAGTGGCGGAGAAAGCTGGTTCCGCCGGGCCTGGGACCGGGCGGTCGCTGCCGCCAGCCGTTCGACCACGAGGGCAAGATACTGGGCAAATGTCGCGGCATCCTTCACCGGGGTGGTGTTTCAGCTTGTTTCGATCGTGATCGTGGTCTGGGGCGTGTTTCTGGTCCTGGAGGGCCGGATCACGGTGGGCGCCCTGATTGCTGCCAACATCCTGGCGGGACGTGTTCTTGCGCCGCTCAACAACATTTCTCAGACACTGGCGCGCCTGCTTCACGCACGAAGTGCGCTCAGAAGTCTTGACGTTCTGATGAAATCGGAAACAGAAGGAGGCGTGACCGCTCGTGACCTGAACTCATCGGGGAATGCAAGGGTCGCCTTTCAGAACGTTTCCCTGACCTATCCCGGAAGTCGTGTTCCTGCTCTGGAAAACATCAGTTTCACGGCTGAAACCGGTGAAAAAATCGGCGTTATCGGGAGGGTGGGATCCGGCAAGAGTACGCTGGTGCGCATCCTGTCCGGTCTTTATGAACCACAATCGGGCACCTATTTGCTGGGTGGCATCGACACACGCCAGTTTTCTGCCGCCGACCTGCGGTCGACTGTCGGATTGTGCCTGCAGGATGCCGAGCTCTTTACAGGTACCTTGCGTGAGAACATCCTCATGGGGGCCCCCAACGCCAGCGCATCCGAGCTCGAACGGACCGTGCACCTGGCAGGTGTTGATTTTTTCACGTCGCGCCATCCGGACGGCCTGGATATGCATATCGAGGAGCGTGGAAGAAGTCTCTCTGGCGGACAACGGCAGGCAGTCGCGCTGGCCCGATGCCTGATCCGGTCACCGAAAATCATCTGCCTGGATGAACCGACCGCTTATCTCGATATCATGTCGGAGAGGCAGTTGTGCGCGCGACTCAAGCAGATTGCGAATGAAGGCATCACGCTCTTTATCGCAACACATCGTGACGGGCCTCTCGATCTGGTCGATCGCATCCTGCTGCTCGACAAGGGCAAGCTTCTGATGGACGGCCCCAAGGACGATGTTGTCTCCCGCCTGAAGGCAGGTGCACAGGCAGGACACAAGACTTCTTCTTCAAGTCCGGGAGGTGGTCATGCCCCGGATGGATGAGGATTTTGCCAACGATGTGCGCGCGGCGCTGGAACGGCGAAACAACGCCGGCATCTGGGGTCTTCTTCTGGCCATGCTGCTTATGCTTGGCGCTCTTGTCGTCTGGGCCTATTTCGCCAGGATCGAGGAAGTCACAACGGGCGACGGGCGGGTGATCCCGTCCAGCCAGATTCAAATCGTGGAATCTCTGGAAGGCGGGCTCGTTGCGGAAATCTTCGTCAGGGAGGGTGATGTTGTTGATGTCGGCGAACCGCTGATAAGGATCGACGATACCGACTTTGCGGCCAATCTCGGAGAGCTTGAGGAGCAGCGAAACGCGCTTGTGATAAGAGCCAGGCGCCTGGAAGCGGAGGCCCACGGCGAACTTCTCGTTCTGGATGAGAGTGATGCCGGCCGACCCGCATCGGCCCGAGAACTTGCCTTGTTCAACGCACGCCAGACCGCATTGAAGCAGGAGCTTTCCGTCATCGAACAACAGCTTTCCCAACGGAAGCTGGAAAAGGTTGAACTCGAAACGCGCCTTGTCAGCGAACAACTGTCTTCAGAATTGCTGAACGAGGAACTGCAGAGCGCTCGCAAACTCTCGGAAGCAGGTGCTTATCCGAAGATGGACCTCCTGCGGCTCGAACGCGAAGCCCAGGGGGGCAAGCTGGAAGTCGAACTTCTCAATGCCTCCATCCCGCGGTCGGAAGCGGCTATCACGGAAGCCTCGGCACGTCTTGAAAGCGCGGTTCTTGGCTTTCGTGCCAAGGCACATGAAGACCTGACGCAGACATTGAACGAGCTGACAATCCTGGACGAAACGATCAAGTCGGCGAGCGACAAGGTCAATCGCACTGTGCTCAGGGCGCCAGTGCGCGGGATCATCAACAAGTTCTCGGTTGCCACGATCGGTGCTGTGGTCTCACCGGGAGAGAACATCTCTGAACTCGTCCCACTTGATGACACTCTTCTGATCGAAACACAGATCCGGCCACAGGATGTAGCGTTCCTGTTTCCGGGACAGGCCGCCCGTGTGCGTGTCACGGCATATGACTATACAGTCTATGGAGACATTCCAGGTGTCGTTGAGCGCATCGGCGCGGATACGATCACCAACGAAGAAGGCAATACCTTCTACAGGGTGATCTTGAGAACGGACCGGAACTGGCTCGGGTCGGAAAGCAATCCTTTACCAATAATTCCGGGAATGGTCGTCAGCGCTTCGATCTTAACCGGCGATAAAACGGTTCTCGACTATCTGTTGAAGCCAATAATCAAGGCACGCTCGGAAGCATTGCGCGAAAGATAAGCAAGCATCGTCGTGCCTGAACAGGGCAGATGTCGATGCGAGTTTCTTTCGGTTTTCAGCCGGTGCTGGTGCTTTTGTGCATCCTGGGCGCAAGTGTGGGAGCGCTGCTTCCATCGCAGGTACATGCGTTCGAATTCAGGTTTGCGGCCGGTATCGGAAAACATGTAGCGCCGAACGGGCAGAGGCAAGTTGCCGGTTCGCGTCTCGTGCCCGTCCATTACTCACAGCCAGACCGTGAGCTGAAACGAAGCTCAGGTACGGTTCTCGCGCGGCGCTGGGCGATGACACGGGCGCGGGTGCAGACCGAGGCCGATTGGTTGCAATCTTGTGAAAAAGGTGCCTGCCGCGACTGGCGTGCAGCGACCTGGCGGAAGCTGGTTTCCCGGGTCGAGGCCGTGCCGCGTGCAGGCCAGCCCGCACTGGTCCAGGAGATTGTCAATGGAAACATCAGGTATCTCAGGGACGAGGCAACCGACGACCATTGGGCAAATCCACTTTCGACGCTGCTTCGCGGTGCAGGTGACTGTGAAGATCATGTTCTCCTGAAACGTGCCGTTCTGACCGCAGCCGGGTATCGGGAAACCGATACGCGCCTTCTCATTCTTGAAACAGCGTCCGGCGCAGGGCATATGGCGCTGGAAGTCGATGCCGATACAATTCTTGTTCTGGACAACCGGTATCGATCCCCAAGGACTGAACTCTCGCTCGCCGGAGACCGGGTTGCGGCGATCGCGACGGATCGGGGATATTTTTCCGTTAGGTAGGGCGCCTGTCTTTGACAGGTCGACGAGCGAGTTGCTTCGGTTGGTGTTCGTGGGAACGGACGTTACCGTTCTTCGAAGTCCTTCGGCAACGACAGCGGAGCGTTTTCGTGCCTGCTGCGGCCGTTAGCTCATGCTCCCGCCACAATGGAACTCAAAGAGCGTTTTGCTGTGACCCGTTGCGGTCAGATGACCTGATCCTCCGCCTTGGCCGACAAGGAGACGCCCCGCGCCCTGGAAAGATATCTTGGAGTTTCTATTCACGCACGACACCCGTGCAGGGTCTAGTCGAAGACGTATCCGATACCACGCACGGTCCGGATGGTTTCGGGCTTGGTTGGATTGTTCTCGATTTTCCTTCTCAATCTGGAAATTCTCAGGTCGATCGAACGGTCAAAAGGTTCCCAACCCTTGTCGTGGGCCTGTTCAAGAAGCTGATCGCGGTTGAGAACACGGCCGCGGTTTTCCACAAATACCCTTAGCAGGCTGAATTCCATCGCGGTCAACGGGATTTCATCGCCGCCCTTGTCGAACAGTCTCGCTCCGTCAAGGTCGAGCCGGCATGGCCCAAAAACAACTGTTCCGCGGACCTTGTCCTTTTGCTCTATCTCCGCATGTACCAGGTTCTGGCGGCGCAGGGTTGCCTTGATACGGGCCTCCAGTTCGCGCAAGTCAACCGGTTTTCCGACGTAATCATCGGCACCCATTTCAAGACCTATGACACGGTCGATCACTTCGCTTGCCGCCGTCAGCATGATGACCGGGATCTCGGAAGAAGACCTGAGCTCCCTGAGCGCCGTCAGTCCGTCCGTACCGGGCATGTTAATATCCAGAACAATCAAATCGGGTGTCCTGCTTTCAAGCAAGGAATTCATATCCGACGCACTGGCGGCCTCCAGAATGCCATACCCCCGTTCGCTCAGATATTCGGCTACCATTTCCCTGAGATGAGGTTCGTCGTCACAGACGAGTATCAGTCTGTTGTCCGTGATTGCATTCATGGCTGGTTCTCCCGGGCACCAAGCTGCCTGACCAGGGCCTCCAGCTCGGTTCTGGAAATCGGTTTTTCAATGTGGGGACGTTCGCTTTCGGTCAGAAAATGCGTCACCGCCTTACCCATCGAGTCTCCCGTCACGAATCCAATACGATCCATGTATCCGGGCATGCTTTTTTGCAGGGCTGCGTAAAATTCCTCGCCGTTCATGCCCGGCATCTTGAAATCGCTGACAATGATATCGAAAGCATTGTCGGAGAGAAGTGAAAGAGCTTCTCTTGCACCTGGCGCCAACGTGGTCTCGCATCCCATTTCCGTCAGAAGATCGGTGATCAACTCACCGACATCGGGTTCGTCGTCGATGACAAGAACACGCTGCTTTACCAAAGTCTCGGCTGGTGCGTCCGTCATCGGCCGTTGCGTCGTATCGGGTCTTTTGGCGCGCAGGCGGACGAAAAAACTGGTCCCGATATCGGGGTCGGAAGCAACTTCGAGAACCCCGTCATGCGTGTCGATAATGCGATGAGAAAAAGCCAGACCCACACCTGTCCCTTCTCCTACATCCTTGGTCGTAAAGAACGGTTCGAATATGCGCGCCTGAAGTTCCTTCGCAATACCGGGACCGTTGTCCCTTACTTCGATCACCGAATGATCGTTGTCGACGTCGTGGAAGGAACGGAGCACAAGCACACCGTTTTCTCCCAGCGGGGTCAACACGTGTTCCGCATTCACGATGAGATTGGTGAAAACCTGAACCAGCTGATCACCGTCACCTGCGACTGGAGGAAGAGCTTCATCGAAATCCGTCACGACCTGAACACCGTTGGCACGCAGCCCATAGCCGCCAATCTCCTGTGCGATCGAGACAATGTCGTTGAGCGAACATTGCTCTATCCTGGCCGGTTTCTGCCGTGCCATTGCAAGGAAGGTCTTTACGATCCTCGCGCTTCGGTCTGCAGCTTGCGCAATTCTGTCGACCCGCTTGGAAAGAACCGGATCGTCCAGCTTGCCTTCCAGCATCTGTGCGTAGCCGACAACGATGGACAGCGGATTGTTGAGTTCGTGGGCAACCCCGGCGAGAAGTTCCCCCAGGGCTGACAGTTTTTCATTCTGATGAGAGATTTCGCGTTGTTTTTCCAGTTCTTCCTGCATTGCAAGCTGATCGGAAATATCCCGCGTCGAGGACACGATCACGTCCTCGCCCTTGTAGTCGGTTATCCGCGCCGCTGTCAGGCCCTGCATGATCGAGCCGTCCGCGCGGCGGAACTGGACCCGGTAGTCATCCAGTGATCCCGTCGGCAACAGGGCTTCGAGGTATTTTTCACGATCTTCAGGGTGCATAAAGAAGCTCAAGGTCGATTTGATCTTGCCGAAGCGCTCGCGCGAGGCAGGCGGGCAATAAATGATCTTGCCGTCTTCCACGCGCGAAACGAGAAAGTTTGCGGGGCAGGCTTCCACGATCGTGCGCAGCAGGAGGTCAGCCTCCCGCTGTTCTTCTTCGGCTCTTCGCTGTTCGGTAATGTCGGTGAATGAGAGAAGGTAGCAGTCAAGCTCCGTCTGGTGCGCAGAGGCAAGCAATATTGTGCCGTCGGCGAGTTTGACCGTCTCGTTTTTCCGGTAGGTGCCAACGAGCCCTGTCAACCGGTCAATATAGTCCTTTTTGGCGATCCCCTCCGGTATCAGCATGACACCGGCGTCGAACAAGCGGTTCAGAAGAGAGACCAGATTTTCATTTCCATCAGGTGGTGGTTCGTCATTGAAATAGAGGTCGAAATACTTTCGGTTGCCCATGACGAAATTCAGATCGGTGTCGAACAGCGCCAGCCCCTCATCGAGCGACTCGATGGCATCGTTGAGCACTTCGAGGCTTCGTGTTTCCGCCCTTTTCAGGGCCGTGACATCGGTGACAACGACAACCCTTCCGTCATTTTCGGTGAAAGCGCGCTCGACAACATAGTGCCGCCCGTCCTTGAAAGTGACCTCCATCGGCATCAGCGTTGCACGCTGCAGCGTGACCGCCTGCCTGAAAGCCTCGGCGGCATTGTCTCCAACGGGTATGCCCTTGATCGTGGCGATCTGTGGTGCCAGAAGCGCAATTCGTTCGACATCGGAGTATTCCAGGATCTCCTTCGATGTCAGATTGAAGGGTCCTGCGAATGCGTCATTGCAATGGGTGAACTGCCCCTCGGGGCCTTCGATTGCGACCCCTACCGGAAGACGCGCGACAGCGTCTGTGAACAGGCGTTCGGCGCGGGCCTGTTCCGTTATGTCCTCGATCGTAAAAAGCCGGCCCTGCAAGGCAGTTTCGTAGACATTGCCAACAAGTGAACTGCCGTGGTTGTTGGGTATCTGGAAGCCTTTGGCTGCGTCCCGGATTAGCTGATCCAGATCATCGAGCAGCGCGTCCGGCGCAGCGCCGGGTGGAAGCGGGAACAATCCGGTTCTGATGGCTTCGGCATGTATTTCGCGCATGGTTCTTCCAGCCGTCAGCAGATTGCCGTTCGGGTCGCCAAGTTGGCGAAACTTCCGGTTGGCGAAAACAAGCCGATCATCATCACCAACCAGCGCGATGCCGAAATCAACACCTTCGATGGCGTCGTTGAGCAATTGCCGTGCGCGGGCCTGGGTTGTTCTTTGTTCCGTGATATCGCGTGCTGTTGCGACAATGCCGCCATCCCTGAGACGGGCGAGCGTGATCTCCCGCTGGGTTCCATCAGCCACTTCAACTTCGATCTTGAGATTTCCACTCCCTTCAAGGTCTCGAAGTATACCGGCGATGCCACCGTCGGGACCCCTGGTGATCGAGATCTGCCCGCTGGCGACAGCTTCGCCGACAATGACCTGCATGGGGACGCCAGGAACCAGAAGACAGCTGTGCGGCCCCAGCATTTCGGCATAGCGGCTGTTGGCAAAGACCAGCCGCTGGTCCTGATCATAAAGAACAATACCTTCATCGAGAGCCTCTACCGCATCTCTCAGTTGCGCGTTTGCACGATCCCGTTCGCCGTGTTCGGGCGGCGCGACCTTCCGTTGCGTGGTGACATCAAGGGCAGATACAAGAAAGCCACCTGTTTCGGTGAGACTTCCCGTGAGAGACACGATGCGGCCATCGTCGCGCTTCACCTCCACCTCTCTGGTACCGTCACGCAGAATGTCGACAACGGCTGTGCTCAAGGCGGAGATGTCGGTCTCTTCCGGAAATACAAAACAGCCGCTATTGAAACTTTTCAGAAAGAGATTTTCAGCGCTTTCGCCGGCTTCAGGAGCAGGTGCGTCCACTGCGCATGCGAGATTGCGATAGGTGTGGTTGCACATCCGGAGCCGGAAGGATGAATCAAAGAGGGCAAAGCCTTCCCGCAGTGCACCGGCAGCTTCTCTCAGCAGCGCCAGTTCCGCCGCGTCCTGTTCTGCATCGGCACTTCGGCTGGCAGCGCTTCCCTCGACCGTTCGCAACATCAGTTCCCACTCTGTCCTGCCTGCCGGTACCGATATCGCAAATGTGGCAAACCGGCCAAACCCGAATACAGCGCCAGCTTATCAGTTGGGCATTGCCGAATGTATCAATTGTATCAACCGATCCGGAAGCGTCTCTGGGTTAGTTGAACATGGCGTTCGGTATGAGAAGGGCGATGTCGGGAAAGGCCACGATGAGGGCCAGGGTCGCGATCATCGCGAGCCAGAACGGCATGATACCGGCAAAAATAGTCTCGATAGGAACGTCGGGTACCACGCTTTTGACGATGAAGACATTGACGCCGACGGGCGGGGAGATCAGGCCCATCTCCAGTACGATCACCATGACGACACCCAGCCAGATCGGGTCGAAGCCGAGGCCGACGATCAGGGGAAAAACAATCGGCAAGGTGATGACCAGAAGAGAAAGCCCTTCGATGAACATTCCCAGAATGACGTAACCGAGAAGGATGAGAAAGAGCGTGCCGTAGGGGCCGAGCGCCAATCCGGTCATGCTGTCGGCGATTGTCGCGGGCAGATGGGACAGTGCCACGAAGGGCGCAAATACATTGGCACCGATGAGGATAAAAAAGGCCATCCCCGTTGTTTTCAGCGTTTCCGCGCTGATTTGATAAAGTTCCGGCAGCGTGCATTTGCGTCGGACAATCAACATGACCAGGGCGAAGAAGGCACCAACCCCCGCCGCTTCGACCGGCGTGAAGAATCCGGTGTAGATGCCACCGATGGTGATCAGGATAATCACGCCGATCCCGGTCGCCCGGAGCAGGCTCGCGAGTTTTTCGCGAATGCCGAATTCCGGGCCGCGCGGAGCTTCATCCGGCCGCAGAAAGGTGACGAGGGCAATCGCCATGAGAAACATCGACGTCAGGAGCAATCCGGGCAGAACCCCGGCCATGAACAGGCGGCCGATCGACTGCTCCGTCAATATGGCGTAGATCACGAAGCCGGTGGAGGGGGGAATAAGGATACCGAGTGTTCCGCCCGCCGCGATGGACCCTGTTGCGAGCCTGGCGCCGTAGTTGAACCGTCGCATTTCCGGATATGCGACCTTTCCCATCGTCACGGCAGAAGCGATGGACGAGCCTGACAGGGCGGCAAACCCGGCACAGCCCATGATCGTCGCGGCGGCCAGTCCGCCTTTCATGTGGCCGATCACCTTGTGGGCGGCCTCGAATAGATCCCGGCTGAGACCGGCGGACGACGCAAGATTTCCCATCAGGATGAACAAGGGAATGATCGTCAGTTCATAGACGGTCACCGTCGCAAAGACCTGGCCGCTCAGCGTGAAGGCGGCGGCTGTGAAGCCTGACAGAAGGACTGTTCCCGCAAAGCCGACGACGAGGAGTGAAATGGCAACGGGCGTGCCGAGTGCCAGCAGCAGGAAAAGCGCTGCGAAACCGAGAACGCCGTAAATTTCGGGGCTCATTTGGTTATTCTCTCCAGCAACAGCACCAGGGCGGACAGGCCACAGCCGATCGCAACCGCGTAGTAGGACGGCGCAAAGGGGAGCTGCAGCAAAAGGGTCGTTTCCCCGAATGTCGCAGCTTCCAGTGCATTGAAGAAGGACCGCCAGGCAAGATAGGCGAGCATTGCAATTCCGAGGATTGTCGTTGACCAGTCGAGAAGGCTTTGCACGGGCGCAGGAAAGCGGCGCAATAGCGTATCGATGGCGATCAGGCGGCCGGAGAGCACGCACAGAGGGAAACTGATCGCGATGGCAAAGGACAGCAGGATCTGCGCATAGTCGTTCGCGCCGAAAATGGGCTTGTTGAAGAACGACCTGAGCAGGGCATCGGAGACGGACAGTCCCATGAGCGCGAAGACGATCGCTGCCCCTGAAACCACCAGCAGTATTTCCAGCCGCTTGAACCAGCCCGCAGGGTGCGGACCGGCCTCTTCAGGGGACGGTGAACCCATGGTTTACTGACCGCCGAGGGCTTTGACGATTGCGTGCGCGTCACTGCCGGACTGTTTGCCCTTCTCGTCGATGACCGCGGTGAGCGCAGGCCCCATCTTGCTGCGGAACTCGGCTTCTGCGTCCGGAGTGATCTCGATCAGTTCCAGGCCGGTGTCGGCCGCCAGTTTCAAGCCGGCCTGACCGGCCTCGTAAAAGGCCTTGGCACCGCGCAGGCTGATTTCCCGGCCAGTCAGCTCGGTCAGCCTGGCCTTGTTCTCATCGCTCAGGCCATCCCAGCTGGACTTGTTCATCAGCAGATAGAAACTGTCGAGTGCCGAGGGAATGTTGGTAGTCACATACTTGCCGGTTTCGTTGAGCTTGTAGGACCGGATGCCGGACGGCCCGATCATGACGGCATCGATGACGCCGGTGTTCATGGCGTTATAGACGTCGGGAACCGGCATGGAAACGGGAATGCCACCCCAGGCCTCGACAAGCGCGGCCATGACCGGGTTGGGCGTGCGGATCTTCATGCCTTCCATATCCGCCAGCGTGTGGACCGGTTTGTCGCGGGTGATCAGGACGGAGGGATTGTTTGCCCAAAGGCCGAGCAGCTTGGCCTGTGCGAACTCGTCCTCGATCAGGCCGATATTGTCCCAAAGGGCGTTGGTCGCTTCCGTGCCGTTGGCAAAGAGGCCCGGAATGTGAACGAGGCCGGTTTTCGTGAACTGTCTGGGCGTGTATTCGGGAATGCCGAAGACGATGTCGGCAACACCCGTCACAACGCGTTTATACTGCTGTACCGGACCCTTGCCCAACTCGCCCGACGGGTAGATACGCATGGTGACTTCGCCATTTGTAGCGGCATCGATTTCCTCCGCGAGAGGGGTCATCACGCCCCGGTCCATCGGATGCATGGACGGCATGAAGTGGGCAATCTTGAGTTCGTCCGCCAGGGCGGACTGCATGCCCATCAAAACGACTGCCGACGCGATCGCAGCCGACAGTTTCGACCGCAGCCCAAGAGCATTCACGTTCATTGTTTCTCCCTCCCGAAACTGATAACTCAGTTAATTAACTTGAATAATTATCATTGTTAACTGCATAAGAGGATATGGTGGATACCAAGTCAACCCGGTTCGTCGGCGAGGAGTGGAATGGCTGAGGAATACACGCTGCACAACCGGATCGGGTTCAAGGTGACACGCCTTGCAAGGATCATGGAAGCGCGGTTGGAAAAGCAGTTGTCGGAACATGGCATCACGCGGCTGATGTGGTGCGTTCTGCGTGGCGTCGGCATGGAAAACGTCACAACGCCGTCCGGACTGGCCGACTACATCTGCATTACCCGCCCTGCCGTTTCCCGGTTGCTGAAAACCATGGAGGAACGCGGTCTTCTTGCGCGCACCGGAATGGACGACAAGCGGTTTACCGAGGTGGCGCTGACGAAGCTGGGCGAGGAGAAGACGAGGGCCTGCCATGTTCTGGTGCGCGAGCTGAACGATCACTTTGCCGGCAAACTGGATCCTGGAATTTATGAAACCTTCATGACCGCGATCGACGAACTGACACAGGACGAACAGGTTCAGCTGATGCGTCTTTGAGGCTGAACGAGGGGACGGGCACATTGAAATTCTTTTCCGACAAGACAAGGCCGGTTCATCTCGGTCCGTTTCCGATGGAACGCCTCGCCAGGGCGACCGGTTTGCCCGACCTCGAAGACGTGCCGGCCTTCACCCGGATGCCCTTTCAACTCAAGGAAGATCCTGAAAACATCATCAACGCGATGAGCGAGGGGCAGGCGATGCTTGACGCCATCCGTGACGGCATCGTCAACAAGGCGCGGGCCGACGTGCCATCGGACCCGGAAGAGCGCAGCAACCATCTGAAATCCTTCGGCTATTTCTCTGATGCCTCAATGATGGGAAGCTGCGCTTTCGGTCCGCAGATGACCCTCGAAGCGCCGTTCCGCAATCCGGATATCGACAAGCTGGCGGAAAAGCTGCGCACCTCGCAGACCAAGACGCTTGCCTCGGGCATCGACATGATCATGGCGGATCTGCGAGATGCCATGAATGCGCCGCCAAGGGGTGTTTCGACCCACAAGCACGCCCTGGTTATCGCGATCCAGACACCACGGGAAATACGGCCAGGTGAACCAGGCGAAGCCTGGCTCAAGGGGGCAGGGACGCATCGCTCGGCGTTGCGCGCGATGGAAATCGCCGTAGTGCTTGCACAGTATATCCGCCTGCTCGGCTATGAGGCCTGCGCACACGGGCACTCGTCTTCCGATGCCGATCTCAACCGGCTCGCCGTTGCCTGCGGTCTGGCGACCGTCGAGGATGGCCATCTGCGCAATCCCTATCTCGGCTCCGGCTTCGCCCTTGCCGCCGTAACAACTGACTTCGAGTTCGCCCATGACAGGCCGCTGCTGCCGCTGGCCGAGCAGCCGAGGGGCAGGACCCACGGGCTTGCCTGGCAATTCGGCTACCGCACGGCCAAAAGCGCCGGAAACCTCGACCCATACGCAAAGCGCCGCTTTGTCGACGGTCCGCATCCGTTTGAAAAGCTGAAGCGGGTCGACACGCCGACCACCTATTTTGACGAGGAACGCATCGCCCGGGTGCCCAAGCGCACGGACATGTTCGCCCGTTCCCAGTTCGGCGACATGGGCAAGAAGAACCAGCAGGCGGCGACCAACGGCCACTATGCCCGCAAGTCGGCGCCCTCCATGGCGCAGAGACGAGCGCTCGGCGCCTTCGTGCTGTTGCAGGACGGTGATCCGGTGCCGGAAAAGGCCAGTTCGACTTCCGAGCCGGAGCGTAACGCCGAAAATCTCAAGGCGATGTGCTATTTCCTCGGCATCGATGCCGCGGGTGTCTCCAGGTGTCCGGACTGGGCCTGGTATTCGCACGACGCGACCGGTGCGCCGCTTGACCCACCGCATGACCAGGCGATCTCGATGGTCGTCGACCAGGGCTACGAGACGATGGAAGGCGCCTCGGGTGACGACTGGATCGCGGTGTCGCAGTCGATGCGGGCCTATTTGCGCTTTTCGGTCCTCGGCAGTGTTGTTGCCAAACAGATCCGCAATCTCGGCTACCGGGCAAAGGCCCATACGGTCCTGGACGGCGAGGTGCTGCAGCCGCCGCTGCTTCTGCTTTCCGGCCTCGGCGAAGTCAGCCGGATCGGCGAGGTTATCCTCAATCCCTTTCTCGGACCGCGGCTGAAGTCCGGCGTCGTGACGACGACCATGCCGGTGGCCCATGAAAAGCCGATCTCATTCGGTTTGCAGGCATTTTGCGAGAACTGCAACAAATGTGCGCGCGAATGTCCGGCCGGAGCAATCACCGCAGGGCCGAAGCTGATGTTCAACGGCTACGAGATCTGGAAGTCCGACAGCCAGAAATGCACCACCTACCGCATTACCAACGAAAGCGGAGCGATGTGCGGCCGTTGCATGAAGACCTGCCCGTGGAACCTGGAAGGCCTGTTCTCCGAAGCGCTGTTCCGGTGGGCCGCGATGAACCTTCCGGGCGCAGCACCGGCGCTGGCAAAGCTTGACGACATGGTCGGCAATGGCGAGCGCAACCCGGTCAAGAAATGGTGGTGGGACATCGAGCTTGACGAAGACGGCGCCTATCGCGCGGCGAAGCAACCGGTGAACCGGCGCGACCTGCAGAAGGATCTCGATCTCAAATACGAGGATCAGACCCTCGCCGTCTATCCCGCCAATCTTGCCCCGCATCCCTGGCCGTTTCCGTTTCCGATGGACCGGGAAAAGGGCATCGAGGCCTACCAGGCCCTGATCACGGCGGAGCAGTACAAGGCACGGCTTGAGAAAGGCGAGACCGACGGTCTTGCCCATGAATATTCGATTGCCGGTGATGCGCCGGTGATCCGGGTCGAGATCGTCAAGGCCGAGCAGATGACAGGCGGTGTGACCAAGTACGAGTTCGCGTCGCTTGACGGCGCGCCGCTGCCGGAATGGCAGGCGGGCGCCCATCTCGACATTGTCGTGGCGCCGGAATTCCTGCGCCAGTATTCGCTTTCAGGTGATCCGGCAGATCGGAGCAAATACCAGATCGCGGTGCTGAAGGAAGACGAAGGCAGAGGCGGCTCGAAGCTGCTCCACCGGATTTTCACCGAAGGCCGCAAGATCTTCATTTCCAAGCCGATCAACCACTTTCCACTGCAGGACGCCGCAAAGACCTTCCTGATGGGCGGCGGCATCGGCGTTACCCCCATGATCGCGATGGCGCACGAACTTCATGCCAAGGGCGCCGACTTCGAGCTGCATTATTCCTGCAGCAGGAAAGACGATGCCGGGTTTCTGGAGGACTTTGGCGACTTCCCCTGGAAGGACAAGGTCAGCTTCTATTTCAGTGACCAGGGCACGCGGGCCGATCTCGACAAGGTTCTTGGCCCATACCAGACGAGTAGCCACGTCTATGCCTGCGGCCCGGACCGCTATATGACCTCCGTGATGGAAGCCGCCGAACGCGCCGGATTTACAGATGACGAACGTCATGTTGAATATTTCAACGTGCCGGAAGTCCCCGACTACGTGAACCACCCATTCACGCTCAAACTCGCCAGCTCGGGCCGCGAGCTGGAAATCCCGGCCGACAAGTCGGCGACGGATGTTCTGAATGAAAACGGTATCCCCATCGACATCAAATGCTCCGACGGCATCTGCGGCGTCTGCAAATGCGGACTGGTGTCAGGGGAAGTCGAGCACCGGGACTTCGTACTGTCGAAGAAGCAGCGGGAAGAGGCGGTTATTCTTTGCCAATCCCGGGCAGCGGAAGCCGGGGGTGTGGTGGAGGTGGATTTGTAAGGGGGAGGCTTTGCGTCCTCAGATGGGTCACCATGACTTCCAGGTCTCGGCAGTGAACACTATATCGGCAGCAGCAACAATCGATCACAATTCGGCCGCGGCTGAAACAGGAACCGATCCCGCCGGTGAGGCTCAATCTCGCCGGCGGTGATTTCGGATAGTCTTGGTAATGCTGGCCGAAGTCACAGTCTGGAAAATGAGCTTCGCTCGCAAACGCGCATTTCAGCTTCGACCATTTTCTTGATCTTGTCCTGGAGCCCGGCAACGCCTTTGAAGGGGTTCATGTTGACCTTGCCAACCATAACGTTGAAGGCCTGCTCCTTCAGGAGCCGGTTGAAACTGGCCTGATAGGAACAGTCCGGTGCTTCGAGGCCGACGGGTGCCACTGTAACGGTCGTGACGTGCTGCCTCTTTTCGCGTGCGGCTTTGTTGACAGCCAGCGCCGCGGCTGAGTTCAATCCATGAAGATCCTTCAACGGCGTATAAAAAATCCCTTCGAAAGCTGAATTCATCGAGAGTGCGCGCCCGCATTTCATCTCGATATCGGAGTATTGCATCTGGATACCGGATTTCCTTATCTGCTTGAGCATCTGACCGCCCGCAGACTGAAGGACAACTAAAACCACGCCCGGATAGTCCTGGTTATGGTAAAGTTGAATCCACTCGGCCCTAGTGTCATGCTTCTTGGCAAATACTTTCCATGACATGAACGTTGTCTCCATCTTGATAGCTTTTATCGTCTGATGCTTGATGGATGCAGTGACACCGTTTTTTGTCCGTCACAAATGACCGCTCACGCGATCATGGAACGTTAAAAATGCGCCAAATCAGGAGTGTCGGCAGGTGCAGACTATTCCGGGACAGCTGTCGGCGATCCCGCCTGCCGCATGTGTTCTGCACCAACGCGGCGCGCTGGAAACTCAGTTGGCCATAGGATCCTCTGTGAACAAGGCCCGTCTGGTTGGGCAAAGCAGTGGTTCAAAATTCGTCTGGAAAGATCGACATCAGCATCAGGGCGCCGTATTCGCTCCCGCAAGCACCTGATGTGATCATTTCGCCAAAAATCCTGCGCCGTTCGGCGGCGTCCATTTGGGTGGTTTCGTCAGCCTTCTGTTGGCCCTTCCAAAAGAACCGGCTGAGAAACGAAAGCGGAGAAAGGGGCAAAACAGTCATCTTCGGCTCCAAAAATATGTCAGAAGCAAAATACGCCGGAAGAAAGTTCCGCTGGTATCCGCCACGGCACCGTGCTGTTATGCAAAAATGCAGAGCCGGTTCAGAGATTGGGGAGACGTGCGCGTATTCCTCGCTGTCATGCGTGAGGGATCGACCCTTGCCGCTTCGCGGCATCTGGGCCTCAACCAGACCACTGTCGCGCGGCGCATCGACGTTCTTGAACACATCTTTGACGAGACGCTCTTTGACAGGTCCACGCGCGGTGCAGAACCGACGGAGCGTGCGACCACCTTGTTACCCTATGCCGAAAGCCTCGAGCAGGCAGCTCTTGCGTTTGAGGCGGAAGCCCTGAAGGGCAGGGCCAGCGCACCGATCCGCATCACCGCGTTTGAAGACGAGACCTTCGGAAACATAGGCGCCGTGGTCGCCGAGTTTGTTGAAGAGAACCCCGGTATCAGTTTTGAGTTCGTGTTCTCGGAACGGCATTTGGACATGATGAAGGCAGAGGCTGATGTTGCCCTGCGTATGGCCCCGGCGATCTCCGATGGCAGACTGGTCGCCCGGAAGGTCGGTCAAACCCAATGGACCTATTATGCGTCCGGAGCCTATGCCGCCAAACATGCTCTTCCGGTAGAATATTGCGATGATATGGAAGACCATACGGTCCATCTTTTGAACCATGTTAAAAGCAAACGGCATAACCTTGTTCGGTGTGCGACATCGAACGACATATTGATAGCGCTCCAGACCGGACAGGGCATCGGCCCGTTGCCGGTGACTGTCGGAGATGCCAACCCGAATCTGGTCCGCTGCTTTGACCCGCCCGATCACGCCAACCTGCCGATCTGGCTGATCACCTCTCCAACTGCGCTCAAGCGCCCGGACGTCCGCCGCTTCACCACCTTCGCCGCCCCCCGGCTGGTCCGCAACCTCAAAAATTCGAACCGAGTCTCGGATCAGTAGAGCTTTTTGCCGCCGAGTGTGCCGCGTTCCACTAGGCAGAACGCCACCTTGACCGTTTCAAGGCGCCGGAGGGGCCTGGCGACGTGAACCACCCTTTCACGCGCAATCTCGTCCGCTCCGGCCGCGAGCTGGAATTCCCTGCCGACAAGTTGGCGACAGATGTTCTGATTGAAAGCGCCATCCCCATCGACATCAAATGCTCCGGCGGCATCTGCGGCGCCTGCAAATGCAGGCCGGTGTCAGGCGAGGTCGAGCACAGGGACTTGGTGCTGTCGAAGATGCAGCGGGAAGAGGCGGATATTCTTTGCCAATCCCGGGCAGCAGAAGCCGGGGGTGTGGTGGAGGTGGATTTGTAAGGGGTTTTCAGGCGTCCGGCTTGCGTTGCCTAAATTGTCGATCTCGAACTTAAGAAATCGTCTTTTACCGACAGTGATTTTACTTGATACGCTAGGTAAATTTTTTTCAGATCCCCTAGAGGTTGGTCTTGCATTGTCGGTCAAGTCGATCCACCATGCAGAGAAGTTACTTGTCATGCAGTGTCCCGTGGTGCGCCAATTCTTGTGCGCAGCGAAGCATAATATGCTTCTCAAAAGTATTGAATGCATTGAAAGCACGATAGACGATTTGGAACTTGACCTATGCCAACTGTCTTCGCCCCGCGTATACCCATGTTCGGCTTCGATGCCTCAGCATCACCCAAGTGGCAAATGGTCCCGAGGGGGTGGGAGCGTACGCTTGTGGTGCGGGGGGCGAGAGCCCTGATTCCTGACTTGATCCCCAACGACATTGCCAAAATCACCTATAGCCGTGTCGGCGCTGATCATCATTTGACAATCAAAGGACTTAAGGCCGGCAAGGGGTTTATTCGTTTTGTGCCAAACGCTGGATTTACAGGCCCCGTCCTCAACAGCGACATACTCGAAATCTCGGTCAAGACCGAAGTCAAGATCAATACGGCATTCCACTATGTCAAAGACAACGCCGGCCACAAGACAAACCGCAACATAGGCGACCTCAACGCCCTGATACGGGGCGTCAATCGTTTGCTGGACACCCAGGCCAACGTGCGGATGTACAGAAAGAGTGCGCGCTCTATAACGGTTCCACAGAACCTGGGCGCAACTGTGCGGTTTTCCAGTCACCTGCCGGGCGTGGCAGCCGCTGAACATGAATGGGACGACGTCACGAACTTCGCTGACGCTGCCGCTGACTTCAATGTCTTCTTCGTATGGCAATATGAGCAGGATGCGACACCTGCGGTCAACAACACCCGTGCCGGAACTTTGGCGGGCGAAAAAAACTGCCTGATGCAAGACGTCATCACTGGTTCATCTCATGCTGAAACCCTGGCGCACGAGACCATTCACCTGCGTGGGATCGGTCCGCACAGCGGTACTGCAACGCACCTGATCGCAAGTGGAGCGGTGCGAACGGGGCAGCTCATTTCGCGCGCTCAGGCCAACACTATCAATCCGTCGGGTACATAATGGCTCGACACCGCAACCTGGCCAGAAACACCGCATGGGCGTTTCTGTTCACTTGGCTTGCAGGAAGCACCATGGCAGACGACATGAACCTTGAGGCAGTTATCGAAACCGCGTTGGCCGGAGGTTCCTCGAAGGCCCTGGTAGAGGCAGGTCCGGCTGCCGTTGCGCTGCTGGCCGCACGCTTGGCCGCGGCGGAGACCACTGACGCGAAATCGAACCTGGTGGATCTGTTGGCTGCCGTTGGCGGTGCAGAGGCACTGGCGCCCGTGTTACCTTATGTCGGCGCCCCGGACCCGGATCTGCGAGCCCGCGCCAGCGCTGCTGCGCTCAAATTCGTGTTGGCCCATGGCCCACCAGCCGACCCCGTCGCCACGCAGCTGCGAACCACGGTGATCGCGGCTCTCGCGGCACCGGATGCTGAAGGGGGCGTATTGCTCCTGGGGGCATTGGTACCCAGATCGGAGGCCGTGCTCTCGGCTCACCTTTCCGGCACCCGCCTGGTCAAGGCACAACCACAGGAGCCGACTGTCCCGGCAGCCTTGGCAGCACGGCTGGCGCTATCGGCATTGGGTGACGGGCAAGCGCGGACCAGTCTACTGACACAAATCCCCCAGGCCGACCCTGACAGCCTCGTATTCATGCTCAAGGCCTTACCATTGATTGATGCGCCTGAGGTCCTGCATGCCCTGTCCGCCTCCGCATTGGCCTCGGACGCTCCTGTCGGAGATGGGCGCCCCAGCGGACTCACACCTGCCCGGGAGGTTGCCGACGTCGCGGTCGAGGCGTTTGTAGCCCGGTTGAGCCTCACTCCCAGCTTCGCGATCAAGCCGGGAGCCATCTATACGGCGGAACAACGGGCCGAAACCGCCAGGCTTATCGCCGGGTCCATCCCAAACTAGTTCGTATCGTTTCTGATTGGGTCGGCGGATCTCTTGAGCGTTGGTCGAAGTGAGCTCAAGGCGGGCCTACGTTGCAATCTATCCAAATAACCGCTTCGCGCTCCAAATTCGGACGTTCGATGCATCCGTGTGTTTCACCGATAAGAGACAATGTTTCAGTCGATACAGGAAGCTCGTCCCGAATGTAGATGACGGGCGGAATTGAAAGAACTCCTTGACTGCCGGGAAATACACTGTCGGACTCAACCGGTCCTCGATGAATGCAGTGTCAAGGCGTAATCCATTCCGTTCTTATGAAGGCACAAGTCTTCCTGCTGGTGCGAGCAAAAAACAATTTCGTCACGTTTACGCACAATCAGGCCGCTTGCCGCGTCATCGACCGCAGCTTGTCGGAGAATTTGGCAACCTTGCCGCCGCCGGGAAGGGACTTGAGGCAGGCCAGCGTTTCGGCGCGCTCTGGTCTGGTTCCGGCCTCTACATGCAGCTCATACAATAGTTCCAGCATGCCGCCCAGATCGCGTGGACATTGCTCCGGTTCAAAATCAAGGAGCAAGCCGATCACCTCGCATACAAGCCGGGAAGCGCCTGCCTCAGCCATCGCGGTGAACCCTTTGGTCCAGCGCGCAGTCGGCAAAGACCCCGACAGCATGAAGGTTTTGACGGCATCGGCAAAGACATTTGCTGACAACCGGCCGTCTGCCAGGACGGTTACTGCGGCTTCCGCGGCTAGAGACGAAACGGACTTGTCTTCGACCGCCAGATAATAGGCCAGCACGCCAGCCGCCAGATAGCTAACGTCAAATCCTGGACGAAAGAACGGTTCGAGATAACCACGCGTGTGGTTGTCGGTCAGCTTTTGCCAGACATCTTGATGAAGCAGCGCCTGACGGAAGAATGTGTCAGACGCCGCAGGCAGGCTGAGCGATGCCCACGAAACATCCGCAAATGTGCGGCCGCAATGGAGAACCGGGAAATAGCGCCGCCCTACCGAACAGGTTGGCGTCGCAGGTAAAACGATGCTTTCGCCGTTGATCTCGGGTTCAATCGGAACAGTGACCTTGACCCAGAAGTATTCGCCGCCGCGACTTTCCTCCCGAACGACATTCAGCTTTGTTCTTGCCGGAACGCCGCAGTCCGGCATCTGCGTTCCGAAAAGAGATACAATGCGCTGATCTTCCTTGTTGGGCCGCCTGGCCCGCCATGCCGCTGCCCAAAGTTCCGGGGTTGGCCCGATGTCCACATCGCGGCCCATCGCGTAGGCGAACGCACGCTCCGCCTCTGAGGATTGTGGCAGATCCTCAACGCAATCCCGTGCGTTTCCAGCCAGACGCAGAAGCGCCAATGACAGGTCGGCAACTCCCGGGGTTGCTCCGGCATCACGGTAATCTGCGAGCCGGCCAGCCAAATCCCAGGCAGCGACTGTGCCCGAACTGTCGCTCGGCAGGGATAGGATCGGCAGCGAGGTTCCCGACAAGATCCTCTCAACCATTTCGCCGTTTCGCGCCAGATGCAGGCTTTGCAGCGAGCTTTCTTCGATCGGCCGACGGTAGTCGCCTTCGGTCTCTTGTCTCAGACCCGCGATAGACGTGCCTTCGCACAGCGCGCGGCCCGTAAGTGAGAGGACGGCGCGGATGTCGGCATCGCCAGGGTTCTTGCAGACCTGTCCGGCGCGTTTCTTGAGAGGGGAAAGGCGCGCCCCATCGTTTTTCAGTTCGACGCCAAACCGCGAAATGCCATCAACAGCGCGCTCGACCTCGAAAGGATCGCGCGGCGATTCAAGAACCGTCAGAAACAGGGCAAGTGCATCTTGCGCACCAGCGACCGGCTTCAGTTGCGTTGCCGTTGGAATATTTGCTGGCAACATCGGTTTCGGGGCAGCCTGTTGTACAGCAGTCCCAGCCATCAAGGCGATACGCGTGCGCAGTGACGGGGCAACCATATCGACATAGTCCGCCAACGACGCGCGGACGTGTTCAGAATTGTCCTGATCCAGTTTGTCGACAAGGTCCAGTGCTTTGCCCTGGACGGCGGGGTCTTCAGACACCAGAGACAGTGTCGCAGCGTGCGCGGCGTCGGTCCTGATAGCCTTGTCTCGCTTCGCCGTCCGCTCGACAAGCTTCAAGGCGGCAAGAGCAGGTCCTTTCGCGCGGGCTTGAAGCGCCGGTTCAAGGCTTGCAAGCAATCTGGCAGGTTCGACAGGGGAACTCCTGTCCAATGCCTGGACATATTTCAGAGCGAAGGAAACAGTCGGCGGTACGGAAGATGACAGCAATCCCAAATAGCGTTCGGTGCGCGCGGCGATTTCGTCCGCGGTCGGTGCGAGAGCAGTATGGAAGCGCGAATACCAGCCAGCCCGGTACTGTCCGAAATCTCGCTCAAGAGCATCAAGAGACGCGTCGAGGAGCCTTTGTCGGTCGAGCCGTCCTTCTTCGGCATAGTTGATCAGCCGGGTAGACCAAGTCTCCATTCCGGGTTTGACGAACTTGTCGTGATTGGCGAGGCTTAACTCCCCGGCACCCTCGACTTCAAAAAAGCGCCAGACGTCTTTGGAGAGCAGGAGCTCTTCGTCGACGCCCCGACGCGCATGCCAGAGCCCGTAGTATCCATGAATGATCCCGTCACTTTCCGGCCGTTGCGCCAAGCCACTTTGCCAGAGCGGCGCAATGGATCCGATCGCATTGGGATTGTCTTCGACCAGATAGTCCACCAGATCCTGGGCCCAATTCAGCTCCAGGGCCCGAAAAACGTCTTCGATTGGCACGGATGCAGGCGTTGGTACATAACCAAGCTTTTTGAGCTCAGACAGTGTCGCCGTCGCAAAGAGACCGATGATGACCGCATCCTGGTCGTGCGGTCTGATGCCCTTGGTCTTGTCCTGCTGAAACGCGAACAACACCCGATCATTGTAAAGTCTGGCCACCGCTTTTGCATGCTTGCGACGCTCTGCCGGTGCAATAGCAGCCAGGGCTTCAAGCGCTGCGCGCGCTTTTTTCCTGGATATGATCGAAATCAGATTGTCTTCGCTCACGCTTGCTTCTCCAATTGCATTTCGACCGCCAGAACATGCTTGCAAGGCCCCCTTTTGCGGCCATGTTTGGCAAACCAAGGACACGTGCAGCGCCATCCCTCATCGCTCTGATTGACGCTGTGAACGATGCCCTGGCTTGTGACGTCAGCGCCAGCCGTCGTCAGCTTCACGGCCCCGTCGTCAAGCAGCTCGATTGCGGCCTTCAGGCGCGGGTTGAGATCGTCGAGTTGTTCCAGGTCGAAGGGAAGAACGCGGTGGAAATATCCGTTGCGGCTGAGGTCAAAACCAACGAGGCCTCTGGCCGCGAGCTCGGCCAATGCGCTCTCAACCATCTGGGGCGTGTGTCCGGTTGCCGTCGCCAGGGAACTGACATCGATCTGATCCTGCCAATTGAGCTGTGCGCGTAATGCTGAGACTGCATCCGCACCTGACTTTGCCATGCCGGACAAGGTACCACCGTCACCAGAAAATCCGCGCCAGGGGTCTGCGTTCAGAACCAGCCAGAAGCGCTGAACGCCAAAATCAAGAGCCCACGCACTCGCGCCCGTCGCATCGGATGCGAACACCTCCAGCCCCTCGGACCGACCGACCAGCGGTTCCAGGACGCGCAGCCTGTGACTGCCCCGTAACGGGATTGAACCGTCATTTGGACGAGCCGACAGCTGCGCCGCACCTCCACGGACGGAAACAAACTGAACCTGATCATTTTTGCCGCGCGGCAACGCCCGCAAAAACCGTTGTGCCGCAACCCGAGGCAAACGGAAAGTTGGCCGCATGTTCGCCATGACGACCTGTACCTCGGCAAATCCCTTTATCCAGCGGGACGGCAACGGCACTTTCTTTTCAACGATCGTCCGGTTGTTCCGGGTAATACCGACGGCGTTTTCCTCGATGCTGAGTCTCAGCTCCGCGTTGGCGCCGACATTGGCAAGTGCCCCGCGAAGCTCCTGCCCAAAATCGACATTCGTGGTCCCGTTCCGCCGAAAAGAAACGTCAAGTGCTCCTTCGTTCAGGTCCATTCGGGCATATGCGCTGCAGCAGCTGGAGAACCCTTCGAATCTCACCGCTCCCGGACTGACTGTCGCGACCGGATCAGCCTCGCGCAGGGTCTTCGCCAGCATCGTAGGGGGAACGTAATAGCGTGCGGCCACCACCTCCGAGACCGCCCGAAGTCCTTTTGCGGAGATGTCGGGTATGAGCGCGCGTGCTTCCAAAAAACGTTTGAATCCATCGAACGCGGTCGTGCTGTCGCTGGTGAGAGACAGCCGGCTTGCGTCAGTACCTGTCAGATATGCGGAGGCGCGCGCGTAACGATAGGTTCTGTCAATGGCGGACAAAGCTGGGAAATCCTCGTCAGACTCAGAAACAATGTCTCCCCTTTTTCGGTGTTTCCGATTAAATTGAAGTGAAGCTGAAATTTACAATTGTCTTGAGTTTTCTTGCCTGAACGAGCGGAATTGAAGACGTCCGGTCGCCAGATTCTCTCCGGCCCAGACCGGATTTCAAAAAGTGACGTGTTGTAACACTCCGCCGCGCCTGAAACGGTTGGGTTTTTGGAATGTGCGCGGTTCTTTTTGATGGTCGTGCTGCCTGTTCTGACCGGAAAGCTGCCCGCCTGAGCAGTTTTTCCGTGTCAATCTGTCAAGCTGAAAGATCGGGGCGACAAGTGTTCGCCAAGAGCATCAAACGTCAACGTGCCCTCCGTTTCAGCGCCAGTAATCCGGCCAGGACGATCAGGATCATGCCCGTTACCGATGCCCAGCCCGGTGACAGTCCGAAGACCAGGATGTCCCAGAGGGCGACAAACGCCAGATAGCTGTATTCAAAGGTCGAGATAAGGGCGGGCGGTGCAGCCTGATAGGCTCCTGCCAGCATCATGCCGATAACGATTGCAAGGCCTGCGAGCAGCAGGAGAACAAGCCAGTCCGTCCATTCGACTTCAGACCATTGGCCGAGAATATAGGGAAAGTCCCGGGCGAGGCCGCCCTGAGGCTTCAACCAGAGTAGCAACAGACTGACAATGACGCCGGCCGCCAGCATGACGATGGTCTGGGACAAGGCCAATGCAGGGAGGGGAGTGTTCTGACACTTCGCGCGTGTGGTGATGTGCGCCAGCGCATAAAAGCCGGCTCCGACAATCGGGAGGATCGCCCAGGCCGAGAAGGCGTCCGTGCCCGGTTGCAGCAGGACAATGACGCCTGCAAAGCCAAGCAGCACGCCCAGCAGGCCAAAAGGCCCGACGGCCTCCCCGATCGCGTAAGCGGACAGCAGCATCACGAAGACGGGTGCAATGTAATTGGCCGCGCCAACGGTCGACAGGCTCAGGAACGGGATCGCCGCGTAAAAGGCGAGAAACGTGGTCGTGATGAAGACCGACCGCAGAAGTGACCATTTCCCGAGTGCCGCGCGCAAAACGCCGCGATGGGTGTCCCTTACCCAGAGCAATGCAAAAAGCATCGGCACCGCAAGGATGCCGCGGAGCGCAAAAATCTGCCAGAGGGTCAGGTCGCTGCTGTGGAGTTTGAAAACGACATCCTGGATCGAGATCGTGAAGGCTGCCGCAACGATCAGCAAGACCCCGCCGGCAATGTTGTGCGGGCGGCTCTCTGCGCCGTGGCTCAAGGCAATCTCCTTGTCTCCGGGTGGGGTCGACCAGAACTACAGCGATGCCATTGATTTGTGTATCCATTGCAAACTGAAGTCATTATTTGGTAATTTCAAACAATGGAGCGCATACCCACCCATGGCATTGAAGTCTTCCTGACCATCGTTCGCGAAGGGTCCATGCGCGCGGCAGCGGCCGCGCTCGGGGTCGGAGCATCGGCCGTCAGCCTGCAACTGAAGGCGCTCGAAGACCGGCTCGGCATCGAACTCTTCTTCCGAACGACCCGCAGCGTTGAACTGACCGAAGCCGGAAAGATCTTGTTCGAGGCTGCAGCCCCGGCGCATCGTGATCTGACCTATGCGTTCAAGAAGACAAGGGAGATGGCCCGGTCCACCACGGGAACCTTGCGGCTGAGTCTGTCGCGCGGGGCCTATATGGCAGCGCTCGCACCCGTGTTGAAGGCGTTTCTGGCCGAGAACCCCGGTATCAAACTGGAGATTTCGTGGGATGAAGAACTGGTCGACATCAATCGCCAGGGGTTCCACGGCGGTATCCGCATGGGTGACGCGCTGAGCCCGGACATGATCGCGGTCCGCATCACCCCGCCGATCAAGTCGGTCTTCTTCGCCGCCCCGTCCTACCTCCAGGCCTTTGGGGCTCCCGAACACCCCCGTGATCTGCTGGATCATCAGTGCATCCGGCACCGGCACCCGACATCAGGCAAGCTGCGGGAATGGCGGGTAACGGAAGATGGCCAGGACATAAGCATAGATCCGCCGGCACGGCTGATCTTTGATTCAGCGGCGGGTGTCATTCAGGCAGCGCGTGAGGGGCACGGGATCGGCTGGTCGATGAAGGCAACGATGGCAGACCACCTGAAGACGGGCGAGTTGGCGACGCTCCTTGAGCCATTTGCCAGGGACCTGCCACCGTTTTATCTCTACTTTCCAAAGCAGAACAAACGTGTCGAGTGTCTCAGACTGCTCGTGAATTTCATGAAGACCCAGCTGAAAGAACGCCAAAGGTCCAATGCCGAGATTGCTGCGGAAAGGTGAAAGACAGGGTTGCCTGCCGGGTGCCTGACCTGCCGAAGACGAAAGCCAAGTTGACCATTTCAAAGCGCCGGATGCTCCGACGACGTGAACCACTTGTTCACGCTCAAATTCGCTCGTTTCAGTCATCAGCTGGGAAACCTGGCGAACAGGACCGCGACCGATGTTCATCGCAAGAGCGGCATTCCAGTCTGCATCAAATGAACCGATGGCATCCGTGGCGTCGGCAAACCCGGGCTGGTGTCAGGAGAGGTCGAGCATCGGAATTTCATTTCGTTGAAGAAGAAGCCGCGAGACGTTGCTGCCGACTAAGTGTTGCGCGTAAACTTGCTCACGGCCCAAACCACATGAAAAAGCGTTCAATGAAACTCTAACGCATTCCAGCGCCCGTAAGTGCTTCCGTCAGTGCGTCAACCTCTCTTCGAACCGGATATGGAAACATGCGTTTTGAATGGGCGAGACCATACCTGGGAGCGATCTCCCTGACCCTATCAACCATCTGCTGTGCTTCTTCAGCATCGCCGATCTCCCAAAGCGCACGCACCAACTGGATACGGGCAGGAATGAAACGCTCGACGCGATCAAGCACAGATCGAAAATGCCCTATGGCCGTCTCCTGTTCGCCAAGCAAAAGTTGGCGATGGCCTTGGGGGAATTCCCAACTGGGTGGCAAAAAACTGTCTTTTGAAGATACTGTGTCCAGAAGAGGGCCGGCCTCGTCCGGGCGTGCCAACCTGTTCATCGTTTCGCCATACGCCAAAAAAGCCTCGGAGTTATCCGGATCTCGGGTCAACGCGGCTTCAAATGCGGCAATGGATTCTTCCGGTCGCCCAAGATAACCCAGCACCCACCCAAGTCTTGCGTATCCGAGTGCTGAGTATTCGTCCCGTTGAATGGCCTCGCGGGCGAGGTTCTCTGCCGCATCAAGCGTTTTGTCGCTTCCGGGCAATCCAAAAACATACAGCGTTGTGCGGCAATATGCCTGTTGTGCGTATGCGTTCGCGAAGTCGGGATCGATCTCTGCCGCTTTCGTGAAATGTGACAAAGCGTTGACAAATGCCAGGGGTTCATAGCGAAAATAGGCGTAGCGCCCTTTTTGGTATTCATCATAGGCTTGAGAATTCAATGTGCCGCGCCGCTTTTGGGCCGGTCGGGAATGATCCGGCGCAAGCACGCCGAGCAGTCGATCGGCGATCAGATCATGGCCTGCCAAAAGGCTTTCCGGCGAGAGATCAAATGTCTCTGCCCAGGTTTGCCGTTGTCCATTTCCAGTCAGGATCACTGCGGTCACGCGCGTGCGCGATCCGCTTTTTCGGATATTGCCATCAACGATGTGGGTGACGCCGTAAACCTTTGCCGGAACAGTGTCCTTCAATGCTTGGGACGTGTTGTATGACAGCACGTTCAATGCTCCGTTTCGGGACAAGCCGTTGATCAGATCTTCCGCAAGTCCGTCCGCGAGATAGTTGAGCTGCGTTTCCTCGCCTGCAGACCGAAAAACGCGGATCAGGACTGTTGGTTTCGGCGCAGGAGGCTTTTCGGGTGTTTTGGAAATGACATCCGACACAAAGCGAAACCCTCGTCCATGGATCGTCTTGATGAAACTCCGGTCGCGAGCGGTATCGCCAAGCGCAATCCGAACGGCCTTGATCGCCCCCGAAATCGCCCAGTCACTGATCGCTCGGCCTTGCCAGATTTCCTCGATCAAATCGTCTTTGGAAACCACGCGATCCCTGTGACGAATAAGAAAGATCAGGATGCGTAGACTTTGCGGTTCAATGGCAACCGGGACGTCAGATTGTGTGAGTTCGCTGCACGCCTCATCAAGTGCGAAAGCACCGAAGGTCCAGACCTGAGAGTTATTTTGGGTCAAAAACATTCCTCCAAAAATCCTCCAGAATCCGGTTCTCACAGGGTCTAGACATTGGACGGTCCCGGTACCGCTCGGGAAAATGGACACCCAGGAGACAACCATGAAAACACTTATCGCACTAGCGCTTATCGCGACAACATTCGCAGGCACCGCCATGGCAGAACGTATCAATGTGGCAAGCAACGCAAACGTTGACCGATCGGTGCAGCGCCTGGTCGACGCGGTGGAAGGGGCAGGTGCACACGTTTTTACAAAGGTCGATTTTGCCCGCGGATCCGCATCGGTTGGCGAAGCCTTGCGCCCGACAACGGTCGTCATTTTCGGCAGTCCAAAAATTGGCGCCAAGGCACTGCAGCAAGGTCAGACCATGGCGCTAAATCTGCCGCTGCGGATGTTGTTTTTTGAAGATGCAAATGGACAAACCTGGGCGGTCTATGACGACCCGACAACGATTGCACCGTCTCATGGGCTTGCGGCAGATCACCCGGCGGTTTTGGCGATGAGGGGTGCATTGGAGAAATTCTCCGCAGCGGCCACGGGAGAATAGCCGCGCGCCAGATGGTGAAGCCTTCGCGCTTCACCATACCGGCCATTCGAGAACGCCGCAGTGTTTGCCAATAGGCTTTTGGTCGTCTTTCGTTGAACTGGTGACCAACGGCTGTTTCGGGCCGATCTTTCCATCATGACAGTAGGATTTGCTGGCCAACAAATGTTCGGACTATCCTTGGCATTAATGTGTCGGATATCGAGGAGGTTTCATGGCCGGAAAACATGTTGTTTATCACATACCGGTTTGTCCGTTTTCGCAAAGGCTGGAGATCCTGCTGGCGTTACGGGGCCTGGACGATGCCGTTGAATTTCGCGTGGTGGACATCACCAAGCCGCGGGATCCAGAGCTGCTGGCGAAAACCCGAGGGACAACAGCCCTACCTGTTCTGGAAACATCCGGAGGCGCAATTATCAAGGAAAGTCTGGTCATTCTTCGGTATCTCGACGAGGTGCTTGAAGGGCAGGCACTCCGGCGGAGCGCCCCTTTGGAACATGCAATCGAATCGATGCTGATCGCTCGTGAAGGCCCATTCACGATGGCAGGATATCTTTATGTCATGAACCAGGATCCAGGTCGCCGCAAAGAATACCGTGACAAACTGCTTGGCCTTTACCGGGACATTGATGGTTTTCTAATGGAGCACAATCCAAACGGAACGTATCTCTTCGACGATTTCGGACTTGCAGAGGCCGTGTTTACACCGATGTTCAAACGCTTCTGGTTCCTCGGCTACTACGAGGGTTTCGAACTTCCGGATGACAATGCATACGCTCGGGTGCGTGTGTGGTCAGAAGCCTGCATGTTGCATCCGGCTACCAAACAGGTGAGCGAAGAAGAGATCGTCAAGCTTTACTATGACTATGCGCTGGGAGCCGGCAACGGGGCTTTGGTCGCTGGCAGGGCCGTTTCGAGTTTTGCCTTTGAGCCAAAGTGGCAAGACCGCCCCTGGCCAGCAAGAGACAAGTATTCCGGAACAGCATCCGACGTGGAGCTGGGTTTGGCTGGCTAGACCAACCATGCAGCATTTCCTCTCTCCGATTAATGGTTTGCCATCCGTCGATCATTGCTCGTAAGCTTTTGTCTTGTGGAGGGGGAACACATCATGAAAGCGATTTTTCTATTTGGCGCACTGGGTCTTTTTATCATGCCGAGCATCACCTTGGCGGAACCAAGTGTTGATCGCGGACGCTATCTCGTCGAAGGTATTGCCGGGTGCGGCAACTGTCACACGCCCATGGGACCCAATGGGCCAGTCATGGACGCAAATCTGAGCGGGCGCCTTGTTGAAGAAAATCCCGCGTTCAAAGCAATTGCTCCGAATATTACACCGACGTCACGGATCGCCGGTTGGTCAGATGATGAGCTTGCACGCTCGATCCGGGAAGGTCTTCGTCCTGACGGATCCCTGATAGGACCACCAATGCCCTTTACGATGTATCGCGGTCTGTCAGACGACGACGTGATGAGCATGGTCCTTTACCTTCGAACGATCCCGGCGGTTGAAAATGACCCGGGTGAGAGCGAATACAAGATTGATTTGCCACCGGCATATGGGCCTCCCGTCGGCTCCGTGGCGCAGCCGGCTGAAGGTGTTACGATCGAGTATGGGCGATACCTGGCGGGTCCAGTTGCGCACTGTATGGAATGTCATTCTCCGATGAGCCCAAAAGGACCGATGGTGGAGACCCACCTAGGTGCGGGAGGCTTCGAATTTCATGGTCCGTGGGGTGTGTCGGTCGCCTCCAACCTGACGAGCCATGAAGATGGGTTGGCTGATTACACGGATGCCGAAATCAAAACGATGATCGTCGGAGGCAAGCGACCGGACGGAAAACCAATGCTCCCGCCGATGCCCTACGGCAATCTGGCACAGATGAGCGACGACGACCTCAGTGCGATAGTGCTCTACCTTCGAAGCCTTCCGCCTTTACCCGACTTCGAGGGTTAGCTCTGCATCGTTTCAGGCCGGTTAGAGACAGCTTATGCGGGGTGGCGGTAAGCCGCCTCGCGTGCTTGGCCATTTGCCGGAGAAGCAGACATTGACCGGCAAGGCGAGCAATGCCCGGAGAGGGCCGGAAGCGATTGCATGCCTGGGGCACGCGAATCTCAGCAACCGTCCCTAATGCGGAACCGGTCGTGAAGCCATGCACCACAAGCTCCATGTTTCGAATCAAACCACGCCAACTCGTGGCGGCCGTATCGATCCTCGTGCGAAGTCTCGGCCTTCGTCTCAAAACTTTCAGCAACCGACTGCAAATGCCAAATTACCCGACTGGTGATGGTTCTCCTTTTTGAACGCACGGACTTCCCGCAGGACTGGCTTCGAGATCCGGCCGCCGATCGCAAATGCGGCGAACGACCGGTCGCAACCGAGTTCAGCAAGAGGTTCCAGATTCACGTCCGTGACGTGGGGTATGCACCGGGTGCCTGAAGCTCAACAGCCTGTCCAGAAAACTGACATTTGTTGTCATGAAGGCAGATGACCGCCTGGATGACCACGCTCTCAGATCGCCCGTATCCGGTTGTTTCGAGCGTTGTGTTCCAGTTCGGCCAGTCCCAGGAGTTCCAGCGTCGGACCTACATAATTTGCGAAGCGACCGCGGTAACCCTTGCGCAGACCGTAGTAGCCGCCGACGGGGTTGTCCCTGGAACGCGCCCAGTCTTCCAGGGTTTCGGGTTTGGTCGGTTTTCCCTCGTCTGCGTTGCCGAGCGGCATCCAGTCTCCATGGCTTTTCAGCATTTCATGTGCATCTTCCAGAGCGCGGAGCTGATAGGAGAGGCGGGTCTTGCCAACTTGCACGACCAGAGCAGGCGGGTCGTTCGCTTCATCCTTCCAGACCTGGAATTCTGAGGTCAGCGGGGGGGTTTTCAAAATCCACGGATCTTCCGGCGTGCCCGAACCGTATACGACATCATCCATGATGCTCTGCCTTTTCCTTCAGTGCGTTAGCAAATTTTTCAAAACTCGTTGTCAGGTCCGGCATGGACTTCACGATCAGACCGGACAACAGACCGCTGAAGACTTCTTCCATGTCAAATCTCGTCGTCCCGCCAGCCGTCGACAAGGAGAATTTCCGGGTTCCCGTAAAGAGCCTCAACGGCATCCCCCCGCGCCAGACCATCGTGTGAGGGGGCTGGAAGTCGGTCACGGTTAGCGCAAATGCTCGCTTCGGTTCAATTTCGGACCAGAGCTTTATGCGGCTCCCAGCAGCAAGTGTGCCGTCGATCCGAAGAATGCCGAATGGATCCGGATCGCGCGGCAGGTCTTCGGTCAAGACCTGCCAGACCTCACTGATCGGGGCGTCGATGTCGATGGATTTCCTGTAGGTTTTCATGCCGCTCCTCTTGATTGACACAGGAACGCTTAAAGGAGGTAACATGACATCTTATGTCATGTTTGGAGATTTCTCATGCGCGCGGCCCGCTTGCTGCAAATCCTGCTTATCCTGCAAAACCGGGGACGGCAGACGTCGGTTCAGCTGGCAGAGGAGCTCGAGGTTGCCCCGCGCACCATCCTGCGCGACGTGGATGCCATGACCGAGGCCGGATTGCCGATCGTCGTCTACCAGGGCAATGGCGGCGGCATTGAGCTGGGGTTCAATTATCGCACGCGCCTGACGGGACTTGCTCAAGACGAAGCGACCGCACTTGGCCTCATTCTGTCGGCCGAGACACCCATGGTGTCTGCCCTGGGTCTGGAGAATGCGGCAAAGCGCGCCCAGGCGAAGCTGATCGAAAGCCTGCCGGACAAGACCCGGCTGGAAGTCAGGACAGCCACGGAGCAGTTTAGCCTGAACCGGAACACTGCGGTGGATGATCCGCGTGTCCGCGCCATGTCATTGGCGGTACGCGCCGGCACCAAGGTCAGGTTGCGTTTCGCAACACCGGACGAATTGTCAATCCACCCGGTCGGGTTGGCGCTGGATGACACGAACTGGTCCGTCAGGGATGATGTGACGCAGGAGTCGATACCGCTGGATGACTGGGGCCGGGTGAATATTTCCTCCATCAGGTTTCAGAGGAAAGACCCGGGCTGATCCATCCTCTTCCGGATTGTCATGCAGGCGAAGGCGGATATCCGGCAGACGTTTGCCAGACCGTGTTGTTTTTTCGCCGGTCTCATGGCGTGCCGGATCCCGGATCTCCCCTGCGCCTTGTTCGGGATGACAAGGTGGAGAGACGTGGCTGTTGTGTCGGAGGCCGGGCTAGCCCGACTGTTTCAGGACACGCTCACGCCACATCATGTAGAGACCCGAGAAGACGATCAGCGATGCTCCTGCAAGGACCGGGAGGCCAGGGCGCTCATCGAAGACCAGCACGCCCAAAATCAACATGAAGACGAGGCGGGCATATCGAAAGGGAGAAACGACCGAAATGCTGGTCGCGCGAATGGATGCGGTGAGCAGCAAATATCCCAGCGACCCCAGCAGGATGATGGAGATCAGCATCACCCAGTCTGCCTCCGGTGGCAGAAAATTGTCTCCATCCAGAAGGATCCAGGCCATGGCAAAAGGCAACGCCGCTACCGCCGAATAGGCAGCAAGGCTTGCGGACGCCATGTCGGGTGGCGTCATGCGTGTTGTCAGGTCGCGGACAGACAATCCAACCATCGAGAAAACCGCCCAAAGGGCCAGGGCATCAAAGCCTTCGGCACCCGGTTGAACGATGAGCAGAACTCCGGCAAATCCCAGGACAATGGTGCTCCAGCGCCGCCAGCTCACTTTCTCTCCGAGGAACAAGACGGCTCCAAGGGCAACCAGCAAGGGCGTCGCCTGGATTATCGCTCCTACCGCTGACAGCGGCACATGGGCCAAGGCCATAACCATGCCGACCATGGCAACGACTTCTGCGAGATAGCGAACCAGGAAGACGGGCGCGATTGCACGGCGATCAATCAGCCGCGCACCTTGCGCCTTGGCCATCAGGCAAAACATGACCGAGCCACCGGCCATCATCAGAAACATGATTTGTGCCGGAGCGACTTCTCCCGACACAAGTTTGATCAACGTGTCGGCCATTGCGAAGGCGCCCATGGACAGAACCATCAGGATGATGCCACGTGCATTCGCTTCTGAATTCTGTTGCATATCGCCTTTGTGATTCTCTGTTGGATTTTATCCTGGAACGCATATGGACCTAATTTCTCAAGGTCGGCAATGGTTGGAAAATGCACGCAACTGGAAAGGGCCTTCAGCGACGGTCCGTTCTGGATGTGGGAATGTCCGAATTCCCTGACTGAAGACCCCCAAGGCACCGGTCCGCTCGCGATGATGTCAAAACCAATCGGAACCTCGGTCCTTCTGTCGGCAAGCGCCTGCGGGCCGAGGTGGGCAAAGGTGCGGAGGAAAGCACCGTCACCGTTGCAGAGGGCTGAGATGTAGCAGCGTCTTAAACGCATTGGTTGAGCGCAGCCATTGGACGCGGGAAGACGAAAACGGGAAGGCGGCTTCGCAGCCTCAGGCGTTCAGTCTGCCTTTGACGCTGAAGTACGGCTGTCGTCACCCTTGGCGGAGCGGGGCGGAAATGGCTATGTTCGTTAGTGCAAGAGCGGATATTGGTGATGTGAGGGAGAGGGATGTCGTATCAGCCGTTATCGGAGGTCCGGGAAACCCTGAAGCCGCAATGGTATCGCTCGAAGATGCCGCCGGCCAGGTTTCGGGAGCTCTCCAGGCGCGACGACGCCAAGGGCTGGTTCCAGGCGGGCGGCCATTTCGCCCTCTTCTGCCTCACGGGTCTGGCGGTCTATCTGACCTGGGCGCTGAACCTTTGGTTTCTGTTCGCGATCGCGCTCTTTGCTCACGGCACCGTGGCGTCATTCTTCAAGGGTACCGCTGTCCATGAACTCGGCCACGGGACAGTGTTCAAAACCAAGTGGCTCAACGACTTCTTTCTCTATCTCTTCAGCCTGATTTCCTGGTGGAACCCGTTCGACTATGCCGCCAGCCATACCTATCATCATCGCTATACCCTGCATCCGGAAGGTGACCGGGAAGTCCTGCTGCCTGTGCACCCGAATGTGGGCCGGACGTTCCTGTTGCAGATGTTCACGGTCAACATCATGACCCAGCCGGGGAGGACATTCGGCAAGGGCGGTTTTGTGTCGGCCGTCTGGTTGACGGTACTGGACGCGCTCGGCAAGACCGGCCCGGTCGAGGTTCCGGCCAACGAATGGCTCGAGGCGCTGCATGAGGACCAGCCGGACCAGCACAGGAACTCGATCCGCTGGTCCAGGATCCAGCTGGCATTTCACGGCACCGTGCTCATTGTCGCGATGGTCACGGGTCTGTGGGTATTGCCGCTGATCATCACGGTGCCGAGTTTTATCGCCAACTGGCTGAGTTATTTTGTCGGGCTGACGCAGCATTGCGGATTGATGGAAGGCACGAATGATTTCCGCAAAAGCACCCGGTCCATTCGTCTGCCGAAATTCGTCGAATTTCTCTATTGGCACATGAACTGGCATGCCGAGCATCACATGTATGCGGGCATTCCCTGCTACAATCTGCCGATGCTGGCAGAAGAGATCAGGGACGACATGCCTGAACCGCGCACTCTTACGGGAGCCTGGCGCGAAATGCTTGACACCTGGGAACGGCAGAAGATCGACCCGGACTATGTATTCGACACGCCCTTGCCGGCGACCGCAAAAACCGAGAGACAGCAACCGCCGGAAGTTGAAGAAGGCTCGATTGGCGACCTCGCACCAAGAGGCTTGTCGTGAAGCCGCCGGTCCTGCGCACCAGACGGACTTTTTTGAACGGTGTCAGTCACTCTCCTTCATGGGATAGGAGACGGGCGTGCGATGCTCAGCGGCGTCGTGCATTTGCCAGTACATAGTCCTGATGTGCTTGTAAAGCTGGCCGATTGCGCCCGATCCGATCGACTTTCCGTCAATGCGTGTCACCGGCATAATCCCCCCGGCGGTTGACGTTATGAAGACCTCGTCCGCTGATCTCAGGTCCTTAACCGAAATGTCTTGAGACCGGCATGTGAGATCCATCCTTGCGCAGATATCGAAGACGGTCCGGCGGGTAACGCCCAACAGGATGCTTGTGTCCGGCGTGGTCACCAGGCCGTCCTTTACCGCGAAAATGTTGAAGCCGGGCCCCTCGGATATGTTGCCCTTGCCGTCAACCAGAACCGCCGTGTCCGCACCGCGTTCATAAGCAGCGTAAAGGCCTTTCACCAGGTCCAGCCAATGGTAGTTCTTCACGGTCGGATCGACCGAGCTCGGCGGAATGCGCAGGACATCTGTTATTGCCAGATGCAGACCGTGTTCCATCTGTTCCTCGTTGGCCACGGACCCGAACGGAAGGGCAAATGCGATGAGGCGGTTTTCAGAATTCCTCGGATCCCGGCTGAATTCCGGCGACGTTCCCCTGGTGCAGATCACCTCGACATAGGCGTTCCTGAACCCGGACAAGGCCACGCAATTGCGGAGAACCTCCGTAACCTGTTCCTTGTCGTAGCCGATGGACATATGCAGTTCGTCCATACCGCGAAAAAAGCGGTCCAGGTGATCCTGCAGTCTGAAAAACGAGCCGTTCCACACATGAGCCACATCATAGGTCGCGTCCGAGTGGAGAAATCCGTAGTCCAGAACCGAGATTTTTGCCTCGTTCATCGGCAGATACTGGCCGTCCATATATGCCACTCCCGGCGGGTAGGCGCGGTGATCGATGTGACGTAGGGACAATTCAGGCAGTTTGCGCATGATCAGGCCTTCGATTGGTGCAATGGGTTCCTTGGCAAAGACTAGCGAAGAAAATTGAGCAACTTGCCTGTTTTTTCGTTCCTGATAGAGTAAATTGTTGCAAAATTTGGTACGAGAGCAAGCAAAATGCCCAATGTCCTGGATGATGCTGACAAGCGGCTTCTTGAGATTCTTCAGCGAGACAATCGCCTGACGGCTGACGAACTGGGCGAACAGACCCGATTGTCGCGGTCATCCGTTCAACGTCGTCTGAAGCGGTTTCGGGACGAGGGGATTATCGAGGCGGATATTTCAGTTCTGTCGGCCAAGGCGGTCGGGCGTCCCATGACCTTCATCGTCGAAGTGGAACTGGAGCGGGAGCGCACAGATCTTTTGGATGAATTTCGGCGCTCAATGATGGAGTTGAAGGATGTTCAGCAGTGCTACTACGTCACGGGACATACCGACTTCATCCTGGTCGTGACTTCAACGGATATGGCGGCGTATGAAGACTTCAGCCGCCAGGTGTTCACGGACAATCCCAACATCCGCCGGTTTCATTCCAACGTCGTGGTGAACCGTGTGAAAGTCGGACTGCAGGTTCCAGTTTAGCGTTAGACCCTGTCGTGAGACCGAAGTGCCCGATCGTCAGACAGTTCCGTGCGTGCCAGGTCCGACGCTCAAGACGAATTGATTAAGCGGCCCGGAGAGCCACTGGTAACTCTTTCTCATGCGCTACCTTATTCTGATGTTCGCGGTTCTTGTCACCCCTGCCAACGCGAGTGAACACGTCGCCTTTCTTGGAACCTGGGGTACGAAGGCGCAGTGCGCGAGGGCGCCGGTCCAGCCCGGCGGGACGGTGCTGTCGGAACCGTTCGAGATCTCGCGGAACTGGCTCAGACAAGGGCAGCTCTGGTGCGCTCTCAGGTGGGGGCCGGTCGAGGCGAGAAAGAACGGTGCATTCACTGCAGCTAATGCGCAATGCGGTGAAGATTCCGTGCGCAGCTATCTCATCGGAATGCAGCTCACCGGCGATGAGTTGATCCTGCGCTGGAATTTCCCGCACAAAAGCGGGCCGTTGAAACGCTGCCCTGGTTCGTGAGTCTCAGGGCAGCATCTTTGTGAAACCGATGCTCACGACATTTGCCGAAAGGCAAGTGCTCAACCGGGGTCGCACGCCAAGAGCCTGCCAGTGGCCTGTGACCACCGGCACTATTTTTCATGCGGTTGATGTCCACAAGCCGAGCCGCCTGTCGCACCCGGTCTGCACGAGTTTATCCTGACGGTCCTTGCATAACCGGCTGGGTCAGTTGACGCCGATGCGCATGCCATCGAACCGGTTGCCGAATTTGCGGGCCGGCTGGACATCTTCGGCGAGGGGGTTCTTACCCTTGGCAAATGCCTGGCCTGAAAACTGTCCAGTAACACTCTGGAACTGGCCATCGGTTTCGCCGGAGAAGGTCAGGTCATAGACAATTTGCGACGCACCATTGCCATCGGCTGTTGTTTCCGGGTCGTTGAAGTCGATGATGGCAGCGCGTGCCGTGTCCGGTCCTGTCATTTTCCAGCTTCCAAGTCCGGATGTGTAACCGCGAACCTGTTGTCCCTGGCTGACAAGATTGACCGAACCGCCGGGGTTGAGGGCGAGGACCCGCTGGCTTTCGTTGGGCTGCACCAGCAGATAGGTGCCTTCGATCGCCGTGCTGTCGTTGCTCGCGGCCAGAGCGACCGGCGCGGCGGCCAACGTGGTTGCCAAAACGGCGGCAGGAAGCAGGGTTTTCATCATGTTCAATTCTCCTCACAAGTTGTATCTGCCCCATGCCGGGGCGGCTGATCAGCAACTGGGGACGAAATGTGGCAGAGACCAGCCAACGGGATCCCGGGCGTCGAGATGCATGTGTTTTTTTCGAACGATCAACACCCTGCTGCCGACCATCGAAATCACGGTGTCGCCTGACACGTGATGTGGCATTCGGATCGATCTCTTCCTGTTCATCAGGTGAAAGGACCGGGCAATCCGGGTGGCCTCGGCGAGGCGGTCATGTTTGAACCGATATGCTTGACGTTTTTCAGAAATATTAATTTTTACAATAACTTGAATGGTTCTGGCAATTGCCTTGCCGACGTCTCTCATGTCGTAACAAAGATGTTTCAATGACTGCAAGGCGTGGTATCTGGCAAAGCGCCGTGTTGCGGCAAGTCACACGACATCGAGGAGGCGAAACCTTCGAAATTCGGCGAGATCTTTCCGGCTGTTTTGGAAGGTTTGGTCCTTACAATTAAATCTTTGTAAGATGGCGCAATGGATCAGACTTGGCGGAATTATTAGAAAAGAAGTTCACATTTCTATATCGGAATTTGTCGCCGAAATGTTGTACCTGCCCATTGTTCAGGCTTCGCGCAAGGGATGCCCAGGGACAAAATTGTTCTCCCGCAAACGGCCAACAGCCATTTCGGTTTCAGGCCCTGAATTGCCATGGGATTTCCTGAACCTTTCAGTTTCGGAAACTCTTGAGTAGATGATGTACCGACTGGATGTCCGGCCGGTGACGCTTCGCATCTGCGGCGAAACGGATTGATGTCATGGCCAACAATCCGGTTCGCGAGGTTCGATTGGACCGGCGATCCTACACGTATGAAATAGCGACGGCACCGGTTTTCGGCTTGATGGACGCTGGGTCGATGACGCCCGCCTGAACCATCTTGCCAAAAGCTGCCTGTGCAATCGCCCCCGCTGCTTCCATCGCGGCTTCATTGGGATACTTTGCCACGACAAGTCCGGCTCCATCGCCGAAATCGATGATATCTATGAAGACTGCACCAGCATCTGCGAGATCGCCACGCAAACCTTCGGCGGCCACCATTGCCGCTCCCATATCCGGTGAAGAAAATTCAGTAAATCGATATACAGTCATCTCGTTTTTCCCCCTCGTTTTTCTATATTCCGAGATTAAGTCATATTTTTCAAGTATTGCAAGAGATTAAGATGAAATACTCCGCAGGGGAAGGTGAACTTTTATTCCTGTATATTTCGAATTCGATGCCTTCCCATTTGAATTGTCCCTGAGCGGCAACAGAAACCAACGCGGCCATCAGGTTGCCCAAATCGCAACGCTCCGGGAATGGGGGCCGGCAGAACATTTTCAGCGGAATGGTTGTTGTTTGGAGTGCTTATTCAATACCGGTTCGTTCAACGCCTTTCGTGGTGATCAAGGTATTGAAGGTCTAGTTCACACCAGGGTTGAAATTCACTACAGAAACTGTCTGAAAAATGATTTTGTGTGATATAATTTATTGATCTGAAAACTGGAAGCCGCATGTCGACCGCCGAAGTAAACACCAAATTCCAAATGTTGCCGGGTGCGGATGTTCCACGTGCGCCTGTCTTTATCGTCACGCTTTACGGGGACGCGATCGAGCCGCGTGGCGGCACGCTCTGGATGGGGGATCTTGTCACTTGCTGCGCCCGTCAGGGTATCAGCGAAAGTCTCGTCAGAACCGCGGTTTCCCGGCTGGTGACCGCCGGCAAACTTTTCGGTGAACGCATCGGACGCAAGAGCTTCTACCGGTTGACCGGGCAGGCGCGGGCGGAGTTCAGGCAGGCTGCCCGGGTTCTTTATGCGCCGCCGCCTCCCGCCCGTGGCTGGCTGGTTGCTGCCAAGGCTGCCGAGGCCCTTCCGGAAGGCTGGGTATCCCTGGGGCAGGGGGCCGCGATCGCCCCCAATCGTGAAGACATTGCTTTTCCTGCCGGCCCGTTGCTTTCCGCAGAAACCGTTGGGGATCCGGCAGGTTGGCCTGCTCTGGCGGCGGACTACTGGGATCTTCAGGGCGTTGCCGACCGGTACAAGCGTTTCCTGTTGCGCTTCGAAGCTCTCGGCGCGCTCTTGAAATCTGGCAATGGCACCGTTGACCTTGAAGGCGAGGAGGCCCTGGCCCTGCGGCTGCAACTTGTCCATCACTACCGGTTGGCAGCGCTCAAGGATCCTCGCCTGCCGCGTGACGCTTGGCCTTCCGACTGGCCCGCAGAAGAGGCGAGACAGTTGTTCGTCCGGGCCTATCTGTCGCTCACTGCCGAGGCGGACGCCTTTATCGGCCTGACATTTCGTGATGCCATCGGCCTGCTGCCATCGGCCACCGAAGAGACCTGCCTCCGCCTCGATCGACTTGAGCGAGAGATGGCAATGCTAACGTGCTGATGCAAAAAGACAATTTGTTCCGTGATTGAAAAGCATCACGTATATATCTAAAAAAGAGTTTGAGGTGTGATGTTTTAATGCTACAACACTGACCGATCGGTCGGTGAATTTTGCGTCGACCAAGAGGCTGCGTTGGGAGAGAAGAATGTCGGAAGCCTTTGTCTGCGATGCAGTGCGCACGCCTATCGGACGCTACGCAGGCGCCCTTGCATCCGTGCGAGCAGATGATCTGGCAGCCATACCCCTTGCAGCGTTGAAAGAGCGCAATCCGGACGTGGACTGGGACGCGGTCGACGATGTCATTTTGGGTTGTGCCAACCAGGCAGGTGAAGACAACCGCAACGTCGCACGCATGGCGGTGCTTCTTTCCGGCCTACCGGTCTGCGTCCCCGGGACGACGGTCAACCGGCTGTGCGGTTCGGGGATGGATGCCATCGGACTTGCGGCCCGCACCATCCGGGCTGGAGATGCCGATTTCATGATCGCGGGTGGCGTGGAAAGCATGAGCCGCGCTCCGTTCGTTGTCGCAAAGGCGGGGACAGCGTATTCGCGAAATGCGGAAATGTATGACACGACCATCGGCTGGCGCTTCAAGAACTCGGAAATGGACCGCGCGTTCGGAACGCATTCCATGCCGGAAACGGCGGACAACGTTGCCGAAGACTACAACATCTCCCGGGAAGACCAGGACCGGTTTGCCGCGCAAAGCCAGCGCCGGTGGGAGGTGGCACAGAACGCGGGTGTCTTCGCTCAAGAGATTGTTCCGGTAACGATCCCCCGGCGCAAAGGGGACCCCGTCGTCGTCGACAAGGATGAGCACCCGCGTCCGGGAACGGGCCTTGAAGCGCTTGCGAAGCTGCGCGGTGTCAATGGCCCCGGTCTGACGGTAACTGCAGGCAATGCCTCCGGCGTCAATGACGGTGCCGCCGGCGTGATCGTTGCCTCGGCCGCGGCGGCGGCCGGAAACGGTCTTGTGCCGAAGGCACGTGTCGTTGCCATGGCTGCAGCCGGTGTGCCTCCCAGGATCATGGGCATGGGGCCCGGGCCCGCTTCAAAAAAGGTTCTGAAGATCGCGGGACTGCGCCTCGACCAGATGGATGTGATCGAACTCAACGAAGCCTTTGCCTCCCAGTCGCTGGCGGTTCTGCGGGAACTCGGGCTGCCGGACGATGCGGCGCATGTGAATGCCAATGGCGGTGCTATTGCCATGGGCCACCCACTTGGCATGTCGGGCGCGCGGCTTGTGCTGCATGCCGCCTATCAGCTTCAGCGAACAGGCGGTCGCTATGCGCTCTGCACCATGTGTGTCGGTGTAGGGCAGGGCATCGCACTTGTGCTGGAGCGGGTGTAGGTTTGAAAGAGATCAGGGCCTGAACAGGCACTATTGGAGGAAATGCCATGTATGCGCAGCTCGTGAAATCTGAAGGTCTCAAATCACGTGAGGAAATGTCGCCGCAAGAGCAGGCTTTTCAGGATCGCGTCGACAACGGTGAGAAGATCGAGCCGAAAGACTGGATGCCGGAGGGATACCGCAAGACGCTTGTGCGCCAGATCGGCCAGCATGCACATTCGGAGATCGTCGGTCAGCTGCCCGAGGGAAACTGGATCACACGGGCGCCGACACTGGAGCGCAAGGCGATCCTGCTGGCGAAGGTCCAGGATGAAGCAGGCCACGGCCTTTATCTCTATTCGGCTGCGGAAACTCTCGGTGTTTCCCGTGACGAACTGCTGGACAAACTCCATTCCGGCAAAATGAAATACAGCTCCATCTTCAATTACCCGACGCTGAACTGGGCGGATATCGGGGCTGTTGGCTGGCTCGTTGACGGGGCAGCGATCATGAACCAGGTACCGCTGCAGCGCACTTCCTACGGGCCATACAGCCGCGCCATGATCCGGATCTGCAAGGAAGAAAGCTTCCACCAGCGCCAGGGTTACGCGATCATGATGAAGATGGCCCAGGGCACGCCGGATCAGAAAGACATGGCGCAGGACGCGCTGAACCGGTTCTGGTTTCCGTCGCTGATGATGTTTGGCCCGTCCGACAAGGACTCGGTCCATTCGGCCCAGTCCATGGCATGGAAGATCAAGATCAACACCAATGACGAGTTGCGCCAGAAATTCGTCAACGAGACCGTGCCGCAGGCGAAATATCTCGGCCTGACCGTGCCGGACGAAAAGCTGGAATGGAACGAGGAGAAGCAGGGCTATGACTTCTCAGAACCGGACTGGTCGGAGTTCTTCGAGGTGATCAAGGGCAACGGGCCCTGCAATCGGGAACGGATGGATGCCCGGGTCAAGGCCTGGGAGGACGGTGAATGGTTCCGCGACGGCCTCAACGCCTATGCCGACAAAGCCGCCGACCGCCGCAAGGCTGCGTCTGTCGCCGCCGAATAATCGAGACAATGGGCTATTGAGGGAGAACCAGCCATGTCCAAGAAAGAATGGCCGCTCTGGGAAGTCTTCATCCGGGGTCAGCATGGGTTGAACCACCGTCACGTTGGCAGCCTGCATGCACCCGACGCGGAAATGGCGATCAATCATGCGCGCGACGTCTACACCCGCCGTCGTGAAGGCGTCTCGATCTGGGTAGTGCCTTCAAGGGAAATTACCGCGTCAAGCCCGTCCGAGAAAGGCCCGCTGTTCGATCCGGCCGAGAGCAAGACCTACCGTCATCCGACATTTTTCGACATTCCCGATGAAGTTGGAAAAATGTGATGCCGGATGTTGAAACAACAGTGGACGTCGCAGCGAACGATCCGATCATGACTGACGCTGCCCTGCGGCCCGCATTTTTTGAATGGCTGTGCAGGTTGGGAGACAATGCGCTGATTCTCGGCCACCGCACGTCCGAATGGTGTGGTCACGGCCCGGTTCTGGAAGAGGATATCGCGCTTGCAAATACGGCACTGGACCTGATCGGACATACCCAGATGTGGCTGGGTCTTGCCGGCGAACTGGAAGGGGAAGGCCGCGACGCCGACACTCTCGCCTATCTTCGGGACGCGATGAAATTCCGCAATATCCTGCTGGTCGAACTGCCCAAGGGCGACATGGCGGTGACGATGATGCGGGAATTCCTTTTCGACGCCTATCATCATCTGCTGTTGACCTGGTTGTCGAGCAATTCCAGCAGCCCGCGCGTTGCTGAAATCGCCGCGAAGGCGGTCAAGGAAGTCAGTTATCATCTTGACCGGGCTTCCGATATCGTCGTCCGTCTTGGCGACGGTACTGCAGAAAGCCATCGCCGGATGCAGGACGCGCTCGAACTGCTTTGGCCTTACACCGGAGAGATGTTCAAGGCAGATGAAGTCGACGAGCGGCTTTCCGATGCTGGAGTTGCTCCCGATCTTGCGCAATTGCGCGGCGCCTGGGAAACAAAAGTGCGGGACATTCTGGAAGAAGCCACTCTGACCATGCCGGATCCGGCAGGTTACGCCCATCTGGGCGGAAAGCAGGGGCGGCACACCGAGCATCTCGGTTTCATTCTAGCCGAAATGCAGTTTCTGCAACGTGCCTATCCCGGCGCGAGCTGGTAGGAGCGGGCGATGTCCACCACGCTTCTGCCAACGATCGACGAGGTCTGGAGCTGGCTTGCAGAGGTTCCCGATCCTGAAATTCCCGTTGTCTCGGTGACGGAACTCGGGATCGTGAGAGACGTTCGCTACGAACATGAGACGCTGGTTGTGGCCGTCACACCGACTTATTCGGGATGCCCGGCAACGGCAGTGATCGATCTGATGATCGAGGACAAGCTTCGTGAAAAGGGTGTGGCGGACATGCGACTGGAGCGTCGGTTGTCACCCCCCTGGACAACGGACTGGGTGACAAAGGCCGCGCGGGAAAAACTGAAGGCCTTCGGCATCGCACCGCCGATCGACGGAACGGCATCGGATGGCATGAGCGCCAAGGCCGCGCGGCTTTCCGGCCAAAACAGTCTCAGTGTTGCGTGTCCGCGCTGCGGTTCGGTCCAGACCGAGAGGATCAGCCAATTCGGATCTACACCCTGCAAGGCTGCATGGCGCTGCAAGGACTGTCTCGAACCGTTCGACTATTTCAAGTGTATCTGAAACCCGAAGGAGGGTATCGCCCATGGCTCGTTTCCATTCGCTCGAAGTGACCGACATCCGCCGCGATACGCGCGACGCGGTCGTGGTAACGCTCAAGCCCGAGGAAACGGAGGCCGACGCATTCGGTTTCGTGCAGGGCCAGTATCTGACATTCCGCCGGAATTTTGACGGCGAGGAACTGCGCCGGTCCTATTCGATCTGCACGGGTCTCGACGAGGGTTGTCTGAAGGTTGGCATCAAGCGGGTCGATGGCGGTGCCTTTTCAACATGGGCAAACGAGGAGTTGAAGGTCGGCGACCGGTTGGAGGCCATGACGCCGATGGGCCGATTTTTTACCGAGCTGGAGCCAGGGGCTGCGAAGAGCTATCTCGGTTTTGCCGGTGGTTCGGGCATTACCCCGGTTCTGTCCATCATCAAGACTGTGCTGGCGCGGGAGCCGCATAGCAATTTCACACTTATCTATGCCAATCGTCAAACCAGTTCGATCATGTTCCGAGAGGAGCTGGAAGACCTGAAGAACAGGTATCTCGGCCGCTTCTCGCTGATCCATATTCTGGAAACGGAGTCCCAGGAAATCGATCTGTTCACCGGCCGGATCGACGCTGAGAAGATGGAGATGCTGTTTCGTCTCTGGATCGATGCGGAAGAGGTCGATGCGGCATTCATTTGCGGACCTGAACCGATGATGCTGACGATCGCCGACAGCCTGCGCAGTCACGGGCTTGGCGATGACCAGATCCGTTTTGAACTTTTCGCGTCTACCCAACCCGGGCGCACCAAGAGCCCGGTTGCCTCCAAGGCGGTCGCTGCCGGATCGGGCACCTGCGAGGTGTCGGTTACGCTCGACGGTACGACGCGCAACTTCCAGATGGACAAGAGTGGGACATCCGTGCTCGAAGCTGCGGTCGCGAATGCCATGGACGCTCCATTTGCATGCAAGGCGGGGGTCTGTTCCACCTGTCGCGCCAGGGTGATCGAGGGTGAGGTGGAGATGGAAGTGAACCATGCGCTGGAGGACTACGAGGTCCGTGCCGGTTACGTCCTTTCCTGCCAGTGCATCCCCGTTTCCGACAAGGTGGTGATCAGCTATGACGAGTGAAGCAATCCTTCCGCAGGACGACGCCATGTCCCTTTCCGACTATCTTGAAAGGGGCGGCAAGCTGACATCGCCGGAAAACGTTTCGCCGCGCTACCGTGGTGAGCTTCTGCGCCTGATGTCTTCCTTCGTGGACAGCGAACTCGCCGGTTCTGCGGGTTTTGCAGATGCCATCAACTGGGCGCCGGGCCTGAAGGAGAGGATCGCAGCCAGCCGGATCACCCTGGAGAAGGTGGATCACGCGGAACGTGTTCTCGATCTGATGAGCGAATTCGGCACGGACAAGGCGCTCTACAACAAGACGCACGCCTGGTCGGCGCGGCAACCGCGCGATGCCCGGATTGACCCGAAACGGCAGGGGGGCGACATGCGCCTGTCTGTCTTTCACTATCCCCTTGAAAGCTGGACCGATGCTGTTGTCATGAACACGCTGATGGGAATGGCGACCGTCTATCAGCTTGAGGAACAGGCCCTGACTTCCTACCAGCCGCTCGGCGAGGTCTTTCGGGAGATCCTGCCGAGGGAAAAGCGCCATATGGAACTTGGGCTGGAGGGCCTTCAGCATCTGGCGGAGGACGATACAACCCGTGCCGAGGTTCTGGCTTCGGTGAATTACTGGCTGCCCCGCGTGGCGGAAACTTTCGGCCCGGCTCAGTCAGACCGTTTCGAGCGGATGAAGAAATTGGGCCTGCGTCACACTGACAACGAGACGCTGCGTGCCGCGTGGAAAGCCGACGCCGAGGCAAGGCTGGCCGAGCTGAAACTCGGCTGAACATTCAGAAAGGACGATCCATGGACGGGACGGGAACGGTTCAGCGCCGGCTGGAAAGCTATGTCGGGGGCACATGGCGGCGGGGTGACGGCGATGGCAGGCCGGTGCTGAATGCGGCAACCGGTGAGGTGCACGCCCTGATCGGCACGGAAGGCCTTGATTTCAAGGGTGCGCTTGAATGGGGACGCGAGGTCGGCGGCCCGGCTCTGCGCGCCATGACGATCCATGAACGCGCGTTGATGCTCAAGGCAGTCGGCCTGAAACTCATGGAACTTAAGGAAGAGTTCTATCTGGAGAACTTTGCCACCGGTGCGACGCGCAAGGACGGCTGGATCGATATCGACGGGGGCATTGGAACGCTTCTGACCTTCGCGTCCAAGGCGCGGCGTGAACTGCCGAACACGAAGGTCTTGAGTGAAGGTCCCGTCGAGTTGCTTTCCCGCGACAACTCTTTTGCCGCACAACACATCCTGATGCCGCTGCAGGGTGTTGCCGTCCATATCAACGCCTTCAACTTTCCCGTCTGGGGAATGCTGGAAAAGATCGCTCCGACCCTGATTGCAGGCATGCCCTGTCTGGTCAAACCTGCCTCGCAGACCGCCTATCTGACCGAAATGGTGGTGCGCAGGATCCTCGAAACCGGCATTCTACCCGCAGGAGCACTGCAGATCGTCACCGGATCAGCCGGTGATCTTCTGGAACATGTCATTGAACAGGACGTCGTCACTTTTACCGGCTCGGCTTCAACAGGACAGAAACTGAAATCCGGCCCGGCGATCCTGAAGAACTCCGTCCGTTTCACCATGGAAGCCGATAGTCTCAATGCCTCAATCCTGGGAATTGATGCGGCGCCCGGAACGGAGGAATTCGATCTCTTCGTCAAGGAAGTCAGTCGCGAGATGACGGTCAAGGCAGGGCAGAAATGCACCGCCATTCGCAGGATCATCGTGCCGAGGGAACATGAGTCAGCGGTCGTCGAAGCGCTCTCCGCCCGACTGACATCCACGCCGATCGGTCTGCCGGACAATGAAAACACCCGTATGGGTGCGCTGGTTTCCCTGAAGGACCGAGATGACGTCAAGTCGAAAGTGAGTGTCCTGGCAGAGGAAGCGGAAATCGTCTCCGGTTCGATAGATGCCGTTGATCTTGTCTCGGGAGATGCCGACAGGGGCGCCTTCATGTCGCCAGTGCTCCTGCGCTGCGCCAATCCGGCCTCTGCGGAGGCCGTGCATTCCGTTGAAGCCTTCGGACCGGTCGCAACCGTCATGGCCTATGATGGAAATGACGAAGCGGTTTTTCTCGCACAAAAGGGGCGCGGATCACTGGTTTCCTCACTCTTTACCAATGACGGAAACGTGGCCCGGGACATCGTTACGGGTCTCGCGCCATTCCACGGGCGCGTCCTTGTCGGTAACCACCGTTCGGCGAAGAGTTCGACTGGTCACGGCTCACCGCTGGCGCCGCTCGTTCACGGCGGTCCCGGCCGGGCCGGGGGCGGCGAGGAAATGGGTGGCATGCGCGGCGTGAAGCATTTCATGCAGCGTTCGGCGGTTCAGGCGACCCCGGAGCTGCTTTCTGCGATCACCGGTCAATGGATGGACGGCGCCGGTGTCCGTACCGATGTCCATCCTTTCCGCAAGTCGCTGGCGGAGTTGAAAATCGGCGATCAGATCGTCACCAGGGCGCGAAAAGTCACGCAAGAGGACGTCGAGCATTTCGCCGAGTTCACCGGCGATACGTTCTATGCCCATATGGACACCGAGGCGGCCAGGGCCAATCCGTTCTTCGAAGATCGGGTCGCCCACGGATATCTGATCGCTTCCTTTGCCGCCGGTCTCTTCGTCGATCCGGATCCGGGACCGGTTCTTGCAAATTACGGGGTCGACAATCTGAGATTTCTCACGCCGGTCTATTTCGGTGACGCATTGAAGGTGCGTCTGACCTGCAAGGAAATCAATCCGCGCGAAAACGCCGAACATGGTGAAGTACGCTGGGACTGCCAGGTGACCAATCAGAGCGATGAAGTCGTCGCCCAATATGATGTCCTGACCATGGTGGCAAAGGAGTGGCCGGTTGTAGCCAGTTGACGAGGTTGCCGGGGCAGCGGAAATTCGGGTTACATTCGAAGAAATTGCCGGTACGTTTCGATGTATCTTGTTCAGATCGAATGTCGTCGGGTGGTGCATCTGCTGCCGGCAGGTACTTGGAGTGGAGTTTCAGAGGTGATCGCCCATACCCATCTGCATGTCAGCGACTACGCGCGATCAAAAGCGTTTTATGAAACCGTGCTGGCGACCCTCGGCTATACGGTCAGCATGGAGGTCGGAGAGGCGGCAGGTTTCTTTGACGGCAGGCACACTGACCTCTGGGTGGTAAAAGACCCGGTCGTTCCAACGCATATTGCTTTTGAGGCAGCCAGCCGTGAGGCGGTCGAGGCTTTCTACTCTACAGCCCTGAACGCGGGCGCGGCAGACAATGGCCAGCCTGGATACCGACCGGAATACTGGCCCGGATACTACGCGGCCTTCGTCCTGGATTTCGACGGTCATAATATTGAAGCGGTCTGGTATGACCACGGCAAGGAAGGTTGATCACTCAATGCAGCAGTGCGGATCGTTGAAACCGCCAACAGGCTGATACATTCTGAGCCGATTGCGTTTGATGTCCAGAATATCGGTTTTGTCCGCCGTCTCACTTGAAGATGTCGCTGTTGGAGGGAGAGCCGGTGCGTCGATCTGGTTCAACGGTATGACCAGCTTGAACTCTGCGAGATCACGATCACTCCACATTTGAAACTGGTCCTGTATACGCAGATCGTTGAATATCGTGTTTGACCGGTCACTTGAGCAATCCCCGGAAACTGTCAGGGATGTCTCCTGGTCGTAACACCGGCTTGCCGCATTTTTATGCTGACAAACCCACAAAAAACGGCCGGTGAAGAACCGGCCGAATCTGTTTGTTTAGCCGGCTATTGTCAGCCGAGCAGGCCACCATCGTCACGGGTTACCGTGATGATTGCCGAACGTGGCACAGCGTCGCCGCCCTCCGGCCAGTGGCTGTCACCGCGTTCACCCGGATGTTGAATGCCGACGAACATGGTGCGGCGGTCCGGCGACCAACAAAGACCGGTGACTTCACATTCTTTCGGCCCGACGAGGAAGCGACGGATTTCACCGGTGACAGGGTCGCCTGCAAGCATCTGGTTGTTACCCTGACCGGCAAAGTCGCCTTCGTTCTTGTAGCTGCCGTCGGTCTGGATCCAGAGCAGGCCGTTGGCATCGAATGCGAGGCCGTCAGGCGAGTTGAACATGTTGTCGGCATTGACGTTTGAAGACCCTGCATAGGCATCGGAATGCACGGTCGGATTTCCGGCCAACACATAAAGGTCCCAGGTGAAGCCCGGCGTGGTGTGATCGCCTGCATCCGGACGCCAGCGGACGATCTGACCGTAGTTGTTCTTTTCGCGCGGATTCGGACCCATGGCCGGTGTTTCATCACCTCCGGCATTGGTTTTCACGCCGCGGTTCTTGTTGTTGGTCAGGCAGCAATAGATCTCTGCTTCCTTGGGGTTTGCCGCAACCCATTCCGGACGGTCCATTGTAGTCGCGCCAACGGCTGACGCGGCCTGACGGGTGTGGATCTGGATTTCTGCCTGCGACCCCAAGCCAGTGGTTTCCGGGGTTAGCGGGATCCAGGCCCCAGTACCGTTTTCGTTGAACTTGGCGACTGAAAGGGTTCCGTTTTCCATCAGTTCGTCGGTATCGACGCCAGCTGCATAGACCCCGTTCGAAACATATCGGTAGAGGAATTCACCACGTTCGTCGTCGCCCATGTAAATGACGACACGTCCGTCGTTGTTGATGACAGTTTCCGCGTTTTCATGCTTGAATCGGCCGAGGGCTGTGCGTTTCTTGGGGTTTGAATTCGGGTCGCTGGGATCGATTTCCACGACATATCCCGCACGGTTCGGTTCATTGGCGTGCTTGGCAACGTCGAAGCGCTCGTCGATCTTCGCCCAGCCGTAGCCCCAGTCCTTGGTGCTGACACCATAGCGTTTCATTTCAGGAGTAATGGATTTCGGGTTGTCGTCCTGAACGTCTTCGCTGGAGGAGAAATAGCCGTTGAAGTTTTCTTCGCAAGCCAGGTACGTGCCCCACGGGGTTGCACCGTTGCCGCAGTTGTTCCAGGTGCCGAGCGCCTTCTTTCCGGCCGGATCAGCAGCGGTTTTCATCAGGTCATGGCCTGCGGCCGGGCCGGTCAGTTCCATTTCGGTGTTCGGTGTGATGCGACGGTTGTAAGGGCTGTCCTTGACGATATGCCACTTGCCGTCCGTGTTGGCGATTTCGACGACAGAAACGCCGTGCGCCATCATGCCCTTGGCAATGTCGTCGTCCGAAGCCGGTTTGGCATCCGGATTGTTGCCCCACAGGATGTCCCGGTTGGTGTATTCGTTATTCACCACGAGAAGGGTCTTACCGTTGTGGAAGAAGACATCCATTCCGTCGGTATTGTCACCGAACGCACGCTCCTGACTTGCTGCCGTGCCACGGGTGGCATGATCGAATTCCTGCGCGTCTGACCAGAGAGGGTCCCCCCAACGGACCAGAACTTCTGCTTTAAATCCGGGCGGAACAACGACATCGTCTGCCACGGATGTTCCAATTGCCTCGAATGCAAAGCGATTTGAAGCTGCCTCTGCGGGCGAGAACCCGCCACCGACGGCGGCAAAACTGCCGAAAGCAAGAACGCCACCCAGGAAACCACGACGGCTGAGGGCTGCTTCAACAATCCGGTCAAAGTCGCATTCTTCCGGGCGGGGGTTGATCATCTCGTCGTAATCGTCAAACGAGAGCGTGTGGTTCTCGGTGTCTTTCATCGGTTTTCCTAACTCGCTTATCAGATGATTAGCTGGCTACTGAGTTGACGCCGCCGCCCTGTCGGAATTTGCATCCGAAACGGGTACTTTCCTGTCAGGTGGCAAAAAGAGTGTGCCGCAGAGTGCTTCATGTGTACACCCATAAGGTGAGGCCTTCGTCGCGCTGTCACGGTATATCGCGCTCCATTTTGTTTTGATGACAGAACGGAGGATCTTTTGTCTCTCTGCCGCTGTTTTTTTGCCTGTATCCGGGTCTGGATCGGGAAGATGCGAGCGGGCGCAAATTCACATTCCCTCTCTTTCTTCACATTGCGTTGATAGGCCGAATTCCACCGGACAAGATCAATCCCCGGCCCTAATCTGAGGCTTCAGGCTTCAATGCCGGTTATCACGAATGTTGCGTGCCGTTAGAGGCCGCCAGAAAATCGAAGGTTAGAGTTGTCCAGTCTGTTTTCCCCTTTCAAGCTGCGCGGAATCACGTTCAAGAACCGTATTGCCGTCTCCCCGATGAGCCAGTACAGATCCCGTGAGGGATATGCGAATGACTGGCATCTCGTTCATTTGGGTCGCTTTGCCATGGGCGGCGCCGGGCTGGTGTATGCCGAAGCCACTGCGGTGGAAAAGGACGGGCGCAGGACACATGGAGATCTCGGTCTTTGGGACGATGCGCACGTGGACGCCCTCAAACCAGTTGCGGCGTTTATTGACCGCGAAGGTGCGGTTCCAGGCATTCAGATCGGACATGCGGGCCGCAAGGCCTCGGAACGGCGTCCGTGGCATGGCGAAACACCGGTCGATCTCGAAGATGTTTCGGAAAGAAACGAGGCGCCGTGGCAGGCAATTGCGCCTTCCTCGATACCCTATGCTGACGGCTGGCCACTTCCGGTCGAGATGTCCGAGGAGGATATTCAGCGTGTGATCCGGTCCTTCGGGCAGGCCGCCCGCAGAGCAGGAGACGCCGGTTTCAGGATTTTGGAAGTCTATGCCGCCCACGGGTTTCTGGTTCATCAGTTCCTGTCTCCAATCTCGAACCGGCGAGAGGACAGGTGGGGCGGGAGCCCGGAAAACCGCCGCCGGTTCGCAATTGAAGTCGCCCGATCAATCCGCGCAAACTGGCCGGAAGAATTTCCGCTGGCGTTTCGACTTTCAGCAACTGACTGGCTTGACGGAGGAATTGAAGTTGAAGAGACGGTGGAGACGGCGAAGGCGCTGAAATCGCACGGCGTCGACATGATCGACTGTTCGAGCGGAGGCATTGGCGGAAAGGAGAGGCCGCGGCGCATGGTCATCGAAGAAGGTTTCCAGACGCCATTTGCCGAAGAGGTGCGCAAGACGGCAGGTATTGCCACCATGGCAGTCGGTTTCCTGTGGGGTGGCAAAGCGTGTGAGGACATCGTTTCGTGCGGGAAGGCCGACATGATCGCGCTGGCGAGGGAATTGCTCGATGACCCGAACTGGCCGCTTCATGTCGCGGAGGAACTGGGATTGGATGAAGGCCATCAAATGTGGCCAATGGAGTCTGGATGGTGGCTGATGAAACGGGACCGGCTTTTGAAAAAGCTGGGACTTCGCGGGGCTCCGGACAATCGGACGTAGCCGAACATGGGGAGCAGCAATCTAGCTATCCAATTCTGGAAATCTAAGAGCACCAAAAGCAGGAATTGCCACCTCCAGCGCGCCTGGATTAATCCCGGCGACAAGACCCAGAAAGTTGATTTCCAAGCCACGTCCGCCTCCGGCAACGACACCGAAATATCCGCCCAGTGTCGCGAAAAGTGCGCCGTTCTTGCGACGTCCGATCCACCTGCCATCGGCAGGAAAATCCCGACCGATAGCGGTGCTGGGCGTGGCTGCGGCGAGGCCGGGAATTTGCCCCAGCACGCTTGCGACAAACGTGTTGGAGTTTGGGCCGGGCCAAATCGTGTAGTCACCGCGTTTGCGCCAGCGATAGGCAGCAATGGCTTTTTCCACCTGCGGCAACAATAGTTCGGCTTTCTTGCCGGTCAGCCTATAGCTGATCATGGGTTTGTTTGAATACCAATGACCATCCGCATCATAGGCGTTTTTGCGCACCGGATTTCCCCAGCCCACAACATCGTAGCGGTCGTAGGTGCTTGCACCCAACGGCTTCAATACCAGCCAGGAATGCGTTGCAAATGCGCCTTTGATCCCGCCGGTACGGGCGGTCATGACATAAATTGTCGCTTCGTCCGGCGAAGGGGTCAGCGGCAAGATACCGGCACTGGACCAGGTCGCCTGGCGCCATCCGTCAGGCCGGTCCGTCAAGCTCCAGACGCCGAGATGGAGGAGGGCCGGCAATATGAATACGGCCAGTAAAAAAAGCAGCAGCCGGCGAGAGAAGCGAAGAAAGAGCTTTGCGAATGAAATCATGAAATCGATTTGTGGTGCAAAATCATGGAATCATCGTGGCCATGTCCATTCAAATTCAAAAATGCGCATCGTCCTGTCCCGTTTTCATGCGTGCGTGCATCCGGTTCAGGATCCAGGACAGCAAGGTTTGGATGTCTTCGCGCAGCGTCTTTGTCCAATGTGCCTGAGCGCGAAGAAAATCAGGCACGCAGGACAAATTCGGCCGGTCTGCTTTTGGTCGAAACAAGCTCGGCATTCGGCAGGTCATTTTCGGCAAGTTTTTTTCGGCAATCCTCAGGAGAGAGGTCCTGCCAGCGTTCCGACAAGCGTCTTTCAAGCTCATCCAGGGGAACATCAAGAAAAACCGTCGTATCGAACAGCGGTACCAGTTCATGCCAGGGCGACTGATCCAGAAGCAGGTAATTTCCCTCAACGACGAGATGGCGAACGGAGCGGGGAATTATCCGCGCGCTGTTTCGCGCAATCTCGATGCTGCGATCGAAAACCGGAACTGCGATCTCCGCTTCTTCGTTTCGCTTCAGGCGTATCAGCATCTGCGCAAAGCCGGCGACATCGAACGTATGCGGCGCTCCCTTGCGTGCGCGCCAGCCACGAGCATTCAAAATGAGATCGTCGAAATGATAGCCATCCATCGGAAAGACCGCAGCGCTGTCGGTTTCCCGGTCATTCAGGTGCGCGGCGAGCGTGTCGGACAGTGTGGATTTTCCCGCACCCGGGGCTCCGCAGACAGCAGTGATGCTGCGCGCTTTGGAGCCGCGTTCCAGCGCAGTGGCCACAAGTTCCTCAAATGATGTTTCACGCGTATCGTTCATGACAGATCAAGTCCGGCGGCTTGCGCCTGTTCGACAATGAAGGGGAGCCCGATATCGATGACATCTTCCGGCCGATCGGCAACCGGGCGCCACACAGCAAGCCCCGAAGCGATTTCCGGAGCCAGATAAACAAAACTCTCCAGGGTCATTGTGCCCTGATAGCCAATGTCTGCGAGAGCCTTGAACGTTGCTGCCCAGTCGAGCGTTCCCTTTCCCGGGACACCGCGGTTGGATTCTGACAGGTGCACATACCCAAGGTGCTCGCCCGCATCTTCAAATCCGGCTGCCATGCCTGCCTCCTCGATGTTCATGTGATAGGTATCAAGGTGGATAAAGACATTTGCAGCACCGACGCGTTCAATGATCCCTGCAGTCTGTCTCGCTGTGTTGAGCAGATGCGTTTCGTACCGGTTGCAAGGCTCAAGTCCCAGACGCATGTTGAGCGTTCTCGCCTTCTGGGAAACCCGGTCGACAAGACGGCAGATTGCATCGCTTTCGGCTTCGGTGACGGGGCCGCCCGAGGTCTTGCCGATGGTGCCGTAAGTAACACCCGAAAGCGAAGCGGCACCGGCATCCCGTGCGACCTGCAGAGCAAAGCCAAGATAGTCGACGGCATCGCCATGGTTTCGGACGATATCGAATTCCGCTGGAAGTCCGAGCGAGCAGACGATCTCGACACCGTTGCGTTCCGCGGCGCGTCTGGTACCGGTACTGTCGTAGTTTTGAGGATCCAGCAGGGGCGTCTCGATGACCGACACGCCGTGGGCAGTGATCGGTGGCAGCAGGCGATCGGCTTCGCCTGGGTTCCAGAGAGGCGTGAAGGCAAGGCCATGTAGTCCAAGTCGGGGCATACGCTTTCCTATCCGTGGGCGCCTACAATATAGGAGACGACTTCCGCCATGTCGGTTTCGTCCCGTTTCAGGTCAGCAATAACATTGCCGCGGCGGAGTACGACGATGCGGCCGCAGGCTTCGAATACATCGTTGAGGCGATGACTGATCAGGATGGTCGCAATGCCCTCTTCCTGCATCTGCCGTATCAGGTTCAGGACGCTTTCCACCTCGCGTACCGCGAGTGCCGCAGTCGGTTCGTCCATGATCACGAGCTTCGGCTTGAACGTCAGCGCGCGGGCAATGGCGATGGTCTGTTGCTGACCACCGGAGAGCATGCCGACCGGAATCTGGATCGAGGGGACATGAACGCCCAAACGGTCGATCATCTCCTGAGCCTGGGCGTCAATCTTTGCCTTGTCGACGAAACGTGGAAGGATCCCGAGGAATCTCTTGGTCGGCTCTCTTCCCAGGAAAATGTTGTTGGCGACATCCTGTTGCGGTGCAAGCGCGAGATCCTGATAGATCATCTCGATACCCCGTTCGCGCCTTTCGCCCGGATCGCGGCCGGTGACATCCTGATCGTCAAACGTTATGCGGCCGCTGTCGGTGGTGTAGACCCCGGTGATGGTCTTCATGAGGGTCGATTTGCCCGCACCATTGTCACCGACAAGCCCGACAACTTCACCGGCCGCCACTGACAGGTTCACTCCGTGCAGAACCTGCACCGGGCCGAAACTTTTCTCGACACCTGAAAGCTCCAGAAGGCTCATTGCAACGACCTCCCTCTGGTCCGGATCTGGTCGAGCCAGACTGCGGCGATCAGAACGGCACCAATTGCCATCTGCTGGTAGTAAGCCTGTACGGCCATGAGGTTGAGGCCGTTTTGCAGAACGCCCATGATCAGGGCACCGATCATGGTCCCGAGGATCGAGCCGCGTCCGCCAAACAGGTTGGTTCCGCCGATGATGGCCGCGGTAATGGCCAGAAGCTCGTAGTTCAGGCCGGCCGTCGGATCTCCGGTGTTCACGCGCGCCGTGAAGATCAGGCCGGCGATCCCCGCCATCAGCCCCGAAATCGTGTAGAGCATCATGCGTTGACGGCGGATGTTTATACCTGTGGCCCGGGCCGAATTCTCGTTGTCGCCAAGCGCGAGGGTGTGATGCCCGAACGGGGTGTGCGCGAGGACGTAATGCGAGGCCAGGGCGACGAACAGCATGATGAAAACAGGTGTCGGGACGCCGAACGGGCGGGCCTGGCCCAAAAACAGGATCTCTTCCGGCAACCCGTAAATGCCCCGGCCGCTTGAGATGATCAGTGCCAGACCACGCGCGATCCCGAGCATGCCGAGGGTGACGATGAAAGCGGGAACATGTCCTCGCGTGATGATGAAGCCGTTGACTGCACCCGCTGCTGCGCCGGCCATGAGCGAGCCGATGATTGCAAAGTACCAGGGCAATTCGAGCGTCACGACCAGTGCCGCTCCCGTAACCGAAGCCAGGCCGAGAACAGAACCGAGAGACAAATCGATCCCGGCCGAGCTTATGACGAATGTGGCTCCGATCGCCAGAATGCCAAACGTGGCACTGGCCAGGATGATGTTGAAGAAGTTGTTCGCGGTCAAAAAGACCCGTACGCCGGAACCGGTCACCGGAGACAGAAATGCCATGACGATGATCAGTGCCAGGAGCACCGCGAGCGATTCAACGCGAACGTGCGTTCTTTCGAGAAATTTCAGCATATGCCTAACCGATAAATGCGGGCCTGGAGTGTCTTTCGTTCAAACGAACGCACAAAGATGTTCTATCACTTGAGAACCGAACAACTTTTGGATGTTCAATCGATTTCGATTGAACATCCGTTGACCCGGGGCCCGCATTGTTGCTGTTACTTGACGTATTCGAGCATCGGGTCGGAACCGCCATCAAGGACTTCTTTGGTCAGAACCATGGTCGGCACATAAATCCAGTCAGGTTGTTCGCCGCCGGCCTTGACCATTTCGACTGCCTGCTTGCCGACGAGGTAGGGCAACTGCGCGACGGACGCGTTAAGACGTCCGGACTTGATCGATTTCACCGCATCCGAGTTGCCATCGACGCCAATCACGGTCACCTGATCGCCTTTTCCGGCTGCATAGACCGTTTCAACCGCTCCCAGGGCCATGCCGTCATTGGCGGCAAAGATGGCCACAAGCTCCGGATTGGCGGTCAGAATATCGTTGGTGATGTTGGCTGCCTTGCCGCGGTCCCAGTCGCCCGGCAGCGACGCCACGATTTCCAGTCCGGGTGCCAGTTCGGCAAGTTTTTCAGAAAAGCCGTTAGCCCGTTTCTGGCCGGTGACGTTGCCTGAAAGACCTTCTATCACAAGGATCGGTCCCTTTGCGTCCGCACCAACCTGGCTGACCAGCCATTCTGCTCCCTGTGCACCTGCCGCGACATTGTCCGAGCCGATGGAGAAGGCGATATCGACACCTGCATCTGTTGCGATCTTGTGGTCAAGGTTCCCATCGAGGTCGACAACGGGGATGCCCATTTCGGTCGCACGTTTCAGGCAGGGGAGCAGGATGGTGGAATTGATCGCGGCGGTGATCATCGCATCCGGCTGGCGCTCCAGCATCGTGTTGCAGACATTCAACTGCGGCTCGGCGGCCTGGTCGCTTTCAACTGCCTGGAGGTAATACTCCACACCAGCCTCGTTCGCGCCATCCCTGACACCGAGTTCCATCGCGCCCCAGAACGGGTTGGACAGGGTTTTCATCAGAACACCGTACGTTTCAGCCTGAGCCGGAACGGCGAGCAATGCCACGAGGGCAGTTACGGTCAGTTTCTTGAACATTTGCTTTCCTCCACTTTTCGTCTCTGCGTACTGGCGCTTCTGCGTCACCTTCTATTTCTGCCGGCCGCATAGCTGCCGACAGTATTCTTCCAACCGGCTTCGAACTGCGCCGGGATCAGTGTGCCCCTGGCTTCGAGCCGGCAATTGATACGGACGGTCGCCGGGGGCGACGTGTCACCTTCTATTCGGGCCAGCAGCCGCTCCCAGGCGGTCCTGGCAATCTCTTCCACTGGCTGAACAATTGCGGCAACCGGCGGGTGGACATGCGCCATCCAGGCGCTGTCGTCGAAACCTGCGAGTGCGGTATCCTTCCCCAGGACATGTCCTCGCTCCTGGAGAAGGCCGTAACTTGCCAGCGTGGCGGTGTTGAACAGGCAAAAAACAGCGCCGGGTGCCGGATTGTTGTCGAGATATTCTTCGAGGGCCGACCGAGCTCCACCGACGCTGTCGCCTGTCGGCAGGTAGTCGACAACAACCTGCTGTCCATGGTCGGCAACGGCCTTTCGAACACCGGCAAGCCGTTCGGCGACGTTGTCAAGTCCGTCGCCAAGATAGGCGACCAAAATACGGTTATGCCCGGCATCGAAGAGCTGTTGCATCATCATCGCGCTGGCATCCGCGTTGTTCACGCCAACGCTGTCCGCACCTGAATCCTGCAGCAGACGGTCGAGAACCAGAAAGGGTGTTTCGCTTGAACCGATCAACTCCGCTGAACGCGATTGAAGCGATGGAATGAGAAGAACTCCGGCAACCCGCCAACCAATCAGCTCGTCTATTTCACGGGCTTCAATCTCCGGATCTTCGCGGCTGGAGGTTGCGACGATGCGGTAGTTGGTGGCTTCCGCGCAATGCTCGAGTTTTGCCACAAGCTCTGCAAAAAACGGGTTTTCGAAATTGGGAATGACAAGGCCGATGATCCGGCTCTGGCTGCGCCTCAGGTTGGACGCCATCGTGTTGCGGCGATAGCCGAGTTCACGCACGGCCTGCAAGACGGCACGTCCGATCGGGTCGTCATTGCGTCGCCTGCCATTGATCACATTGGAAACGCATCCGGGTGAAACACCCGCTTGTCGCGCGACATCGCGAATGGACGGTCTCGCTCCCGACTGCCTTTTTTCAGTCTTGCCGGACATCAGCGTCCTCCTCCTTGCACTTATGTTAGAAAAAACGTTTTATGTTGTAAATCGTTTTTCGAGAGGAGCGGTGATGCGCATTCTATACGATCCGGCCCCACGCAGAACCGAGGAGATCTTCAGCGATGCGGACAGGGACAGGTTTTTTTCGAAATTTCAGGTGGTTGAGATTGATCCAGCCGACAGGGAACAAGCCTACCTGCGCCATCTGCCGACGACCGATGTCCTGATCAGCCAGCAACCCATGGGAGCGGATCGCCTAGCGCAGGCACCCGGTCTCAAGGCAATCGTCAACGTGGAAACCAATTTTCTCCCGAATATTGACTATGGCACCTGTTTTCAACGCGGAATCCACGTTCTGACACCCGCCTCGGTTTTCGCGTTGCCTGTTGCCGAAATCGGTTTGTGCATGGCGCTATCCCTGGCACGCGGTGTTCACACCAGCCATGGTGACTTTCTGACCGGGCAGGAGAAATACGGTCTTGAAGGCAACGCCAATGCCGAGTTGCTTACCGGAAGCCGGATCGGATTCATCGGTTTTGGAGATCTGGGAAAGGCGCTGCACAAGCTGCTTGCTCCCTTCCAGGCCGACATACTGGCTTATGATCCCTGGTTGCCCGACAATCACCTGCGTCGGCTTGGTGTTCACCCCGCGCCACTGGACAAGGTGCTGCAAACCTGTCGCGTGATCTTTGTCGTGGCGTCCATCACGACCGAGAACGCGTATCTTCTGGACAGTGAAAAACTCGCGCAGATGCAGGATCACGCAATGCTCATACTGCTGAGCCGTGCTGCAATTGTCGATTTCGACGCTCTTGCGAGGGAGGCCAGCGACGGTCGGTTGCGGATCGCGACCGATGTTTTTCCCGAGGAACCGGTTCCCGAAGGCGATCCAATTCGCAGCATTCCCGGCATTCTCTTTTCCGCGCATCGTGCAGGTGCACTGGCATCAGCGTTGCAACAGATCGGCGCGCTGACGCTGGAGGATCTCGACCAGATTGCCAAGGGGCTGCCACCTGTCGCATGCCGGCGCGCGGAACCGGAAACTGTCCAGCGCCTGAACAGCAAGCCTGTCGATTTCACGTGAGGAAAACGCCTCTGCCGAACCCCGTTGATGGACATTGTTGCGGTCAACCGGTTCGCAAACCGGGATGTTCAGCAACCCGTCTGCCTGTCTGTCCGAAGGAGATTTATTGAGGATCTTCCTTGAAGTTCCTTGTTTCTGCCCGACCCTTGGGTGTCAGTGCATAAACACCACGCTCAACACGTTCAAACCAGCCGTAATGGTCGTCGGCCATCATCCTGGTCGCCCGATCAACGCCTGTTGATTTTGCCACATCCGTGCCGCGACTCGGTCCGTTGGCTTCCAGATGTGAGGCGCACCGAAGCGCATCCTGTCGATAGGCGGTAACCAGGGTCACACGCGTCGACCCGCCGGTGTTGGGATCACCCACGCGGCGGGAAAACTCCCTGAGCAGCCTGTCCTTGCGCGGCTTGGACTTGCGCGGTGCATATGGCGCGGGGTCGAGATGAACCTCGACAAAACTGTCTGAAAGCCGGACTGTCATCAAACCGAGACCGAGACGCCGGGCCAGTTTGGTGTTGCTCTTGAGCGATTGCTGAAATCGCCGCCCGGTTCCCCTGGCAACCGCGACATAGACCGCATCGGTCATGGACAGGCGCGCAATGGCCTGATGAAAAAGGCTCAAGGTGAATCCGGTCTTCAATTCGACGATCACGGGATCCGCATCACCCCGGCAGGCGACAACGTCCGCAGCCCCGACTTCGGCTTTCACGTCGTAGCCCTGTCCGACAAGAAAAGTCTTTACCGGAAGGTAGAGTTCGGTTTCCAAAATGCGCGCCATGCCGACACCCTACGCCCGGAAAACTTACCCTGTGGTTAGCTTCGGTCCAGTTTGATCTGATCGGTTTGCCGAAGCTTTCTGCAAAACCAGATTTGCCGACAATTTGTTTGACCTTGTCAACCGGAACACATTGCCCTTCGAACGCTTGTCCTAAAGTGCACTAGGCGGCCACAATCCTCGTGCTAGGCTGATCGAGAAATGGCAAAAACCGGCGAAAACCGCCATTGGCGCGATATCGAGACATGCGAATTTTGCCTGGTCTGTCTCTCGGCGATGTCCTCGCCGGATCCTCGATTGTCCATCTGAGGCCAACACGCTGAGGGAAGGCTGGTGATTGGGGGTGGTGGCAATCCGGTACTGTTTCCTGGGGGGCACGATGAAAACCGCGGTATTTTGGTCTCTGTTCTTTCTTTCAGGTGTTTACACCGGTTCGGCTTTTGCATTTTCACTGGGGGGCGAAAAGACCGTCAATCTGGTTGACCAGAATGGTGAAAGGCATCAGGTGGCGACTATCGTCTTTGACAGCGCCGGCAAGGACATAACCTACAGCATCGACTGGCACGAAGAGGCCTTCGCAGACCATTTCCTTTCCATGAGACCCTTCAAATGTTTCGAGGGGCCGGAAAAATACTGGTGCCGCGTACCTTACCCGTATGAAATCAGGCGCTCCGTTTCCAAGCAGGATTTCACGGATCTGGAATACGATCTTCTGTTTGTGTGGAAGGGGTCAAACGAATACGGCGTCAACCTTTGGAACGGGATCTACTACAAGCTCGCGGAACAAGACAATCAGCTGGTGGGAACGCTTCACGAGATGGACATGGACAAGTTGGGTGTTCCTCCCGAGGCAGGAGATCTGAGACCTGTTGGCGAAACGGATCTTGAGGCGGGCGATCCGGACAGCCATTGGCTTCCGAGGCTCGTCATCGAATAAGCAGAACGGGCCAACCCTTTGGCCGTCCCGTTCCGCCGGTTTCCGATCCCGCAAAGCGACTTTGGAATACGCTGCCTGACCAGTCGACGCGGTGCCGCGTCCCAGGTGCAATCATGTCAGACCACGGCGTGCTCCTGTCGATCCAGTCGGGGCGTTTTCGCATGGGTAGAGCCGGTGATTTTTTCGAGCATCGGTCCCAACTCGGGATGGTGAAACTCAAAACCACGATCCAGGAGCCGCCTCGGTGCGACACGCACGCTCCCGAGCATGGTTTCACGGGCCATGTCACCAAGCAGGGCCGACAACAGCCAGGCAGGAAAATGCAAGAACGCGGGCCGGTGCAGGGCGCTTGCAAGATCACGAGTGAACTCGCTGTTGCGGACCGGTTCCGGTGCCGTCGCGTTCAGGCTGCCTTTCAGGCTCTCGTCTGCCATCGCGTGAACAATCACGCGAATGAGGTCGTCCCGTTCTATCCAGGACATCCACTGGCGTCCTGTACCCATCGTGCCGCCGCCGCCGAATTCGAACGGCGTGAGCAACCTTGCGAGCATGCCGTCATCAACGCCAAGCACAAGACCGATGCGCAGAACGACAACACGGATGTTTTCCGCAGAGATCTGATTGGCCGCAGCTTCCCATCTGTCGCACACCTCGTGCGTGAAAGCGGGCGCCGGCGCGGATTCTTCGGTGAGAACTTCCTCGCCGCGCAAACCGTACCACCCGATAGCCGACCCGCTGATCAGGCATTCCGGCTTGTGTTCCAGCCGTTTGACAACCTTGTGGAGCGCTTCGGTCATCTCCACCCGGGACTTTATGATCCGATCACGCTTCTTTTTGGTCCAGAGGCCATTTGCGATCGGGTCTCCTGCGAGATTGACGATCGCGTCCACGCGGTCGCTGGCATGGATCCGGTCCAGGTTGGTAATCACCCGCACAGGATGGGCCAGCTTGTCCGCATTTCGCAGGTCACGGGTGAGAACGGTGACGTGATGCCCGCTCGAGACCAGAGCTTCCACCAGCCGACGTCCGATAAAGCCGGTTCCACCGGTAACCAGAACATGTCGCCGCGGCGGCAGACCTTCCGCAAGATATGCGGGGTCTGCGAGCCCAATACGTTCGCTGCGGGCAGCGGCCAGCAGGTCGCGTGCCGAAAAAATGGCGACGCCGAGGGCAGCCACTGTTGCCATTGCGCTCCACCAGCCATAGCTGACGGGGATGATTGCACTCGGCAGAAGCGACCAGTGCCAAAGCACAGGCGCGAGAAACGCAAGGATCGCGCCATAGTTCAGGGTCAGCAAAGTGTGGTTGATGCGTTCCGTCCAGGGGAGTTTGCGTGTCATGTCCTCTTCGACGAAGTCCCACAACGTGATGATGACTTCGGCCAGCAGAACAAAGCCGAGTGAGATCGCGAAAGCGCCGTGAGGCTCCATCCAGGCAAAGCAGAGAAAGATCAGAGCGTAAAAGAAATTGCGCACCCCATGCAGGCGCAATTCAAGCTTTTGGGAGGCACGCCAGGCAAGCCGTTCGGTACCTTCATGATGAACCAGCGTATCGTAGAGACCCATGAAGATCTGAATGGAGATCAGTGTCCACAGAACGGGATTTTCCATTGTTATTGCTCCATGTCGTGAAAGAGGGCGTCCTGATGGACGAGTTCGCCGAAAAGCCGGCTTTTCAATGTGAGTGAAAACAGGAACCGCGTTTCGCCGAGGTCCCGGTGGCTGATGGTGAGCGCGCCTGGGCTGAGCCAGGCGGGAAGCCGCAGTTTCCTGTTTCGGATCTGCAGGAAATAGTGATCGCTCTTGAAACTCAGACCGTTCTGGTTGATGCCGACGCGCAGCGCTATTCCCAATCCCGCGCCGATGTATTCTTCAATGCCGGTCGGGCCGGAGAATCTCTTGGAACTATGTATGACCTGCGGGAAACCGGACGCCCGGCCATATTGACGTATCCAGAACTGGCCATCGCCAGCGCAATCCTCTGTCACCGACACCACTGCCGGTTGCCGAACGGATGACAGGTCATGGGGAAGGGGCCCGCCAATGAGCCTGGCGAGCTGTGACAAGAAGAATCCGGCAAGGTTCCTGCGCATTGAAACAACGACACCCTGATAGACGACACTTGCGCCGCCCTTCAGGCGCTTGCCGAAGCGACGGCGGACGGATACCGGGAGCGTGTTCCACGCTTTTTCACCGACAAGATCGTGGAAACGATAATCTGGAACAACATCCTGAGGATGGATTTGACGACAAGCCTGTTTCATACCGTTCTTCCTGTCATATCCGTTATTTCTGTATAAAGAGAAATTTAGATTTAAAAAATTTGCCTAGTCCGTTTTTCCGCCGCCGACCCTCAAAAGAGTCAAAACCTTGGTGCCCATCTTCATCAAAGCGGAAAGGTTTGATTTCGGTACGCTCAGCATCTGGTTCGACCACTTGTCGGCCGTGGCCAGAAAGTCCTGCATCGCGTGCATCCGGGATAGCACCGCGGGATCGAGCTTGGTTTCGGTTTCCGCCTGGGTGACGCACATGTCGATCGCACGGATGGCGGGATCGATCTCACGTTCCTTGCGGCCCCTGGCAATCAGCAGCGCCATTTCCCATACGTCGGTTTCCGCGACAAAATGCTCCCGCCGGTCACCGGCGACGGGAACCCGCTGGATCAACCTCCAACCCACAAGTTCCTTCAGGGAGTTGGAGACATTGGACCGCGCAATTCCGAGCTCCTCGGAAATCTGTTCGGCGTTCAGCGGGTCTGTGCTGAGGTAGAGCAGCGCGTGTATCTGGGCCACCGAGCGGTTGACGCCCCACTGAGTGCCCATGTCGCCCCAGTACAGAATGAACTGAGCTCTTGAGGAATTGTCGTTTTTGTCGGTAATTTCTGTCATGACAGAAATATCTGATATAACTGGAGAAGAGTCAAGAGCGCGAGAAGAGGTGAAATTGTCTGGCCCGCATGCCGGTGCGGCGTTTCTTCCTTTCAGGTGGGAAGGTGCAGCCGATCACGTGATTGCTTGCCTGCCGCATTTCCAATTCAGTTCCTCACCAAATGCTGATGCATCGTGATTGGAAGCGAAGGGCCTCGAGGCCTCTTTTATAGGGCCAGCACGCTTACACGGAACTGGTTCCCGGCCGGGTTCGCATGCTCCATGTGCTTGTGGTTGTACACGCGAGGCTTCAAGCCGCGCGCGTGCTTCATCGGATGAAAACAGCAGTCGAAAGGTGTTTCCATGGCAAATGCGACGTGTTCCCAATCCCGCAACGCTCTTGTTGCGTTGCTTGCAGCCTTTGCCCTGATGTGGACGTCCGTTTCATATAGCCAGGATCGGGAGGCCTTGCCGGACTATGTGATCAAGCAATACGGCGAGCCACCGGCCATACCGAAGGGCGATCTGCCCGAAGCGTTGCAAGCGGCCGTGAAGACAGCTTTTGTCGACAGCCTGACACAATCGACATGGGGCCGGGACCAGACAATCGCACTCGGGGAAGTCGCCGCATCGAAAGATCCGCGCCTTGTCTGGATCATCGCCGACTTGATGCGCTTCACGTCCGGATCTCAACTGAGTGCTTCACTCACCGATGCTGCCGGGAGCTTGCTGGAAAAAGACATTCCGACCAGCAACAACTGGGGTGTTGTCACGGATCACCTGATCGCGTGGGACATACCGGCACCTCCTGACTATCTCCCTGTCAAACGCGCCATTTTCACAACCATCGTTCCAGGCTGGGACAAGATCTTCGTCGAAGGGAAAATCGACTGGAGGCACGTTTCGTGGGGGGGCGTTCTCATCGATGACCGTCCCTACGACAAGACCAATGAAGTGTGCAACTGCATACCGGCGGCAGACAATCCGGCTGTAAGCACCGTCGAAGAGGCCAAATGGCTGAAGGATGATGATATTGTTTTCGGCGTTGAAGTGAACGGCGAGTACCGGGCCTACCCGAGGCGTATCATGGAGGTGCGCGAGATGGTCAACGACACATTGGGTGGACGCAATCTCGGAATTCCGTATTGCACCTTGTGCGGCGCGGCACAGGCCTATTTCACCGATCAGTTGCCGGAGGGTATCGAGCGCCCTGTTCTGCGCACGTCCGGATTGCTCATCCGTTCAAACAAGGTCATGTATGACGTCAATTCCTATTCGGTGTTCGATACATTCCTGGGCAAGGCGGTGACCGGTCCTCTTGCGGAGAAGAACCTGCAGCTGGAGCAGGCCAGTGTCGTGACAACGGACTGGGGAACCTGGAAGGAAGCCCATCCTGAGACAACGGTGTTGATCGAGCCGCTGGCGCTCGGTCGGGATTTTGATTTCCGCAATGGCCGGGATGCCAACGGACCGATTTTCCCGGTGGGTGATGTCGACCCCCGGCTGCCGGTACACGAAGATATCATCGGCGTCGTCACCGCATCGGGAAAACCGGTAGCGTTTCAACGGAGCAAGGCTGTTGCTGCGTTGAAAAAAGGCGACGATATCGCATACGAGAACGTGCGCCTCAAGCTGGACGCCGGTGGGGTCAGGGCGGTTGACGCACAAGGTTCGGACCTCGGCAGCCATCAGGCGTTCTGGTTTGCCTGGTCGCAGTTTCATCCTCAGACAGAGCTTTGGCCAGGGTGAATTCGGCTGTGTGATCTTGATATCGGGTCGGTCCGGGCACCTTTACTTGCCCGACCGCCGCGATTTCCCGGATCGCGGGGTTTTGTTTCCGGTCAATATCGGTGCGCCGGGCAAGATGAAAAGATGCGCAATTGACGGCTTGACCTAGGACCCGCGAAGGAACAAAATAGGAACAAACTTGGCGTCGTGAGGGAGCAGCCATCGTGACAGACCTTCGTCGGTACAAAGCAAAATCAGGCACCTTTTTGCCTGTCTGGACACTGGAGATTCAGACGTTGCCGGAGGATGCCGACCGTATCCTTGATGAAGTTCAAAAGGTTCATCCAATGAGTTTCGGCCGTTATCAGCGTAATGCGAGCATCTCCGCTGTCGGCATGGAAACATCGCAACCCGAACCGGGGTCGACAACGACGACGCATGTCGATGGTTTCGAAGCCGGAGAAACCGAAACCTATCCGATGGTTGAGCTCAAAATATCCATCGAAAGGGATCTCGGCATACTGGAAAAAGTGATGGATGCCGTGCTCCATGCACACCATTACGAAGAGCCTGTGATCTTCCTGCGTGAGGACTGGGCCAGCAGGGCGGCCTATGATCCCGAAAGCGACAATCCAAATCGCTGGTGGAACAACGGCCGGGGGTTGCCGCAGCGGCTCTCCTGATCGATAGTCGTTGTCGCTTTTTCACCGCGCTTCTCAGACAGTATTGGAGCTTTCCGCAAGTGCTCAAGCTCGACCACCTGACCGTGATTGCCCCAACGCTGACCGAAGGGGTGTCGCATGTCCGTGAGTGCCTTGATCTCGACGTGCCCTTCGGGACACGCCATGACTACATGGGCACCCATAACCACAGGCTTCAACTCGGCGACAGGATCTATCTGGAGATCGTTGCGCTTGATCCGGACGGCCAAGCACCTGGCCGTGCAAGATGGTTCGGGCTCGATGATCAGGAACAGGTCAGAACGGATTGGGACGACGGTCGGCGCCTGCGCGGCTGGGTCGCCAGTACCCACGACATTCAGGTCATTGTGTCAAAGCATGACAAGATCTTCGGAGAGGTCGTCGCGCTTCCGTTCAATCGACCGGAATTTGCGTTTTCGATCCCCGATGACGGGTCGCTTCCCCTTGACGGTGGCGCGCCTTCGCTCATCGATCACCAAGGCGATCCGACGTCGATGTCGGACATCCCCGATATGGGTGCACGCCTTCTGTCGCTGACGCTTGAGCATCCGCACCCCGATACCGTGGCAAAGCTTTATCGCGAGCTGTCACCGGATCGCCCTCCTGATGTCACCCCGGGTACCCAAATCCGCTATCGGGCAAGTATCATGACGCCGTCCGGACGCAGGGAGCTCACCTGAACCTCACTATGATCAAGCGAATATATGTTTGTGACAATCCCGGCGAAAAAGAGCGCGTCGTTTACGAACCAGCCATGAGTTCTCGGCATGTTGGCAATTTATTCTGCTGACAGTTACCTTGTTGATACCTCTACGATCAAAGGAGGCGTGACATTGAAGGATCAGAACTTCTCCTTCTTGAAAATTCGATCAACACCTTGTCGTGTATCGCAATACTAGGATGCTTTTTCGCTTTGGCAAAAAATACCTGTGTTGCATCGCGGGTTGAGATGGAACGCAGGCCCAAGTTAAGGGATTGGATATACACGGTGAAGTTTGCCGGATCTAAACGGAAGACACGATTTTGTCTGCCTTGAGAGTTCTGAGAAGCGCGTAAACGGCTAAATTTCCCAGCAGAAACTCAAGGAACAGATACAATAGCAGCAAGTTGTTGGGTGTTCCGTCGACGATCAGGCTTAGGACCCGGCCGAATGCCAGGCCGAACATGAACACCATCAGGGTATAGAGTGCCGGCTGCCGGAAAACCTGAAAGGCGACGCCAAGATACCAGAATATGATTTGCGCAAAATAGAGGCCCATTACGGCTCGAAAGATATGCGGTTCATTTGTTCCTGAGACATCAAAACCATATAGAAAAGGCAGCAATGCGTGCGGATCGGCACCGTATCCGAGTGCAATCGGAATGAGTCCGGTGGCGGAAAAGGCCAGTAGAAAGCGGTCGAAGGTCATGTGATACTTTTGTGTTGTGAGGTGGACGCACCCCCAGTTGGGCTCTCTAGTCAACGGGAGTTTGAATAACTCCTTTGATCATCTCATTGTCGCGAGGCAGGCGTCCTTCCAGAACCAGCATCGTAATACCATGAACGACAGACCACGCGTGCAGCGCGCGAATACGCCGTCGCTCTTCCGATACATTTTTCGGAAGCAGGGTGGCCACATTCGACATCAGTTCCTGCATGGCCGGATCCTTGGCGCCGCCAAGACCCGTTTCGGATGGTGCCGCCCTGCTCATAAGACGAAAGAGCGTGGGATTGGCGAGTGCGAAATTCACATAAGCGAGGCCCGTCGCATCCAGCCCAGTCTGACCACCACCTGAAGACAGCATCGCTTCGCGTTGTGCTGCCGCAAGCATCCGGCTTCCTTCGGCACACAAGGCTTCAATAAAGGCCTGTTTGTCAGGAAAATGCCTGTAAACAGAGGTAGCACTCACACCGATCCGGCGTGCGACCGCGCGAAGCGAAATGTCATCCGCATCCTCTTCTCGCAAGGCATTGAGGCCTTCGGAAACAAGCGCAGCGCGCAAGTTTCCATGATGGTAGCTGCGATGACTCCGATCAATGTTGACGCTGTTACTATTTTCATTCATGTTGTCACTGTAAACATTTTTTGCATTGCGCACAATGCGTTTGCGAAAGTCGACGAAAAGAACCTGTCAGCACCATTGCAAAACACGGAGAACAGCATGAGCGAAACGACACGAGAGAAGCTGTTGAAATTGATGATGATATTGACGGGGATAACATCGATCTTGATGATTCCCATCGGCGAAGTTTGGCCATCAGGTTTTGTCTGGCATGGAGGTGAAGGGGAATATTATTTCCAGATGATTGGCGGGATCTACGCCACGCTTGGTGCTTTCCTGATCTATGCAGCAAGAAACCCGTCGGCTCCACAACATCAGACATTTATCTGGTTCGCAATCCTTGTGAATATCGTGCACTCGGTCATCATGGGAATACAAGCCACCGGTGATCCGAGCGAATATGGTCACCTTGTCGGTGATGTACCCATCCTGTTCATCTCGAGTGTCGTGATCTGGTACTTGCTGCCAACCAAACACAGTGCAACCGCATGATTGGCCGCTCATTGAATTCAGCTCTCTTCCACACCTGGATTGCTCCCATTTCGCAAGTCAAATGGTTACTGCCGCCGATCGGTGCGGCACTAACTGTTTGGTATGGTTTTTGGGCGGCAATTGTGGCAGCGGGATGGGTTACACCACCAACCGTCACAGTCCTGTTTCCATCAGATTCATTCGTAATGGACATACCTGAGGGAGCGGCCATCATATCGATTTCGTCATTTTCAGTTACGCTTGCCGGTGACTATCCGGACTTCGCCCAGACGCTCTATGTTGCAGGAGCCTGGTTTGTCCTTCCTGCCAATCTTTCTGGCTGTCTTTAATCGGGATGTCGTGATCGGTCCCATTCTCTGTTCATCAGTCACAAAGGGCTGCTACAAGCCGGATCACACCATCGGAAAGTGCCTGCGGTGGAAACGCCGCATACCCCATCACCAGGCCTTGCCGCGCTGCCGGACCAAAGTAGAAATTCGACAGGGGAGCGAGACGCAGGCCAGCCTCATGAGCGCGTGCAGAGACTTCGATGTCGCGCATTCTGCCGGCAAGCCCGGGACCGAGTTCAGCGACAAGATGCATGCCGCTGGTTTCTGGATCGGCAGAAAGAAGACCCGAAGCATGTGTGTGCAATGCGTTCAAGAGAGCCTTCTGGCGTTCTGCATACAATCTGCGCATTCGTCGAATATGCGTTGCGAACGAACCGCTTGCGATAAATTCTGCCAGGACCGGCTGCGCGTGGAGAGCGGCCTTCGAGCCGATCCGGCCAAGAATTGCTGCGACATTTTTCTGGAGACGATACGGGACAATCATGTAGCCAAGTCTTAGTGCCGGGAACATGACCTTTGAGAAGCTGCCGATATAAATGACCCGCTCAGAGTCATCCAGGCTCATCATCGCCGGAAGCGGTTGCCCCTGGTAGCGAAACTCCCCATCGTAATCATCCTCCAGAATGAAACCGTCGCAATTCTTTGCCCAGTCCAGCAATTCCAGCCGACGTGTCAGGGAAAGGGTCATGCCAAGCGGATATTGCCGGGAAGGAGTGACCGCGACGGCGCTTGCGCAGAGGTGTGCCTGATCACCGCTGGACAGGTTGAAGCCCTGGGCATCGACGCAGACCGGATTGCACGTCACGCCGCTTCCAGCCAGTGCATTGGCCATCACCTTGTGACCGGGATCCTCCACCAGGACTGTGTCACCAGCCGCAAAGGCAGCCTTTGAAATCAACTCGACTGCCTCCACCAGGCCCGAAGTCACGACAATTTGCCCAGGTGAGCACAGAATGCCGCGCCACTCATTCAGATGTTGGGCAATGGCGGTCCGCAGCGGCCCAAATCCCATCGCGGGCGGTCGACCAAGGATACCGGCGTTCGGGGCACGCCAAATGCGGTCATGGATGCGGGTCCACTCACGGTAAGGGAACGTTTCAAGATCAGGAAAACCGACATCAAATGGCACCAGGGGGTCATTCAGTGGCAGCGTTTGTCGTGAATCCGGGGACCCATCCCTCGCTGTCCGGACCGGCAAACTAGGCAGGTCGGCAGCAATGAAGACACCGGACCCCCGGCGTCCCTCGAGATATCCTTCTGCAACAAGTTGCTCGTAGACGGCAGTCGTCGTCACCCGCGATACCCCAAGTTCCAGTGCAAGGTTCCTGCTTGAGGGAAGCCTGGCTCCAGAGCGAAGGCGGCTGGCATGAACCAGCTCCCGAAGAGCGTGCGAAAGTTGTGTCTGCAATGGAATTTTCGACGAGCGATCCAAAGAGATAGACAAGATCGCAGCTTCTGAAGTGGCCTTATTCATATTCCAATTATTGGACATTTTGAAAGACCACTCAAGTTTGTAGGTTGTGTGCAATGGAGCGGAGAGGCCTCGCGTTACATCGTGCCGTCGGTTCCTTGTCCGTATTCACTTGTCCTTTCCCTGGAGCATAGGCCTTTGTCCCGTATCTCGACTTTCTGTGTCTATCTGCTTGCAGTCTTTCTGCAGGCAGGTGCTTACGGTCTGACTTTCATGTTGCCGCGTCTTTATTCTGGCTTCGGTGCGAATGAGAAAGCGGTCGGGGTATCGTTGTTCATAGCGACGGTCTCAACATTGCTTGCCGTCTATTATGCGGGACATTTGTCGGACTGGTTCGGCCGTGTTGCCACGCTTGGCATGGCCTGTCTGTCTATCGGAGCAGCACTCGGATTGTTCGGACTTGCGGTCACCGTTGGGTCGCTCACGGTGATCGCAAGCATTCTTCTGGGAGCAGGCTGGGGTTTGACTTATGCCCTTGCTCCCGTTGTCCTGACACGACTTGTCTCGGCGCAGGAAAGAGTACGCTATTTTGCGTTACACTCAGTCGTGTTGATGGCCGGATTTGGCCTGTCGCCGGTCATGGCGGCTAAAATCGAGAAGGCAGGTGGGAGCGTGTCGGATGCGTTTTTCATCACGGCTATCGGTTGCCTGGTGAGTGCTCTGCTGTTCTTCGTGCTGATCCGGCCGGTCCGATCTCATGCCATCAACGCCGGCCCGGAAGCCAGTTCAAGGCTGAGCTTGAACGGTGTCGGAACAATATTGCGTTCCCGCGCGCTTGTTCCGGTCGTCATGGTTTTTCTTGGCGCCAGCGTGTTCGCAGGGTTGAACAATTTCCAGACCGTCTTTGCCGATGAGCGCGGGTTGGACTACGCGGATTTCTTTCTGGTCTACACGATCACCGTGGTGATCTGCCGGATTGCGCTGGCGCAATTCAAGGGTGGCAGGCATCCCTATCTGACGATCGCCCTGCTGCAATATGTAATGGCAGGCAGCGTTCTATTGTTCATCTTCTCGGGAACCAGCCAATCGGCGTATGTTGTTGTCGCAATCCTGTTCGGGATCGGCTACGGAGCTTCCTATCCCATCCTCGTCGCCATGGCTGCAAATGATGCGAACCACGATCTGGTGCCGCAAACGCTCCAGCTTTTTGCATTGACATATTTCATCGGTATCTTCGGATTTCCGTTGGTCGCAGGATGGATGATTGTCGACGTCGGCGTTACGCCGCTTCTGGGATTGATTGTCGTGATAGCAGCCTTTGAGGCGACAATGGCACTGTTGCGTGTGCAAAAAGACGGCTTGGCTGCCCCCAAACGGACGTGAGGATGGCCAGATGCCGACCGATGAAAAGCAAACGCTTGTTCCATGCTTCTCCGCAGCCGCGACGGTCAACGAAGACGGAACGCCTTCGGTATCACCCTGGGCCACGTTCGGCATGCTCGACCGCCAGGCATCGACTTTTGGAACTGTCCGCGCATCCGGGACGTTGCGGAACCGGGAGTTTGTTAATGTTCCCGCGGAACAAAAACCGCTCTACTTAACCTTCTTCACACCTTCAAGGATCAGGGTCGTTGCGACCCGGGCGTAGTCCTCTCGTGAGATCGGGCCGCCTTCCTTGAACCACATATAGACCCAGTTCATCATGCCGAAGAGCGACATCGTGACCGGCATCAGGAGGGGGCGGTCCGGGTCTTCCAGCTTTGGGTGGATGGTCTTCAGGGCACTGGAAAAGTGGCGTACGATCCGGCGTTCAATGGCTATGATCTCAGCCTTTTGTTCGTCAGAAAGTGCCGGACCCGCGTTTAGCTGGACCTTGTGCTGGTCATCGGCGCCGCGATAGCTGTCCAATACCGTCATCACCAGCTTCTGAAGCCTTGCTTCGGGTGGAAGGGAGGCATCATCTGCCTTCTCCAGCGCCTGGTCGAGGATCGCAAGGTGCGAATGGATGATCGCAAAGATCAGGGCACCCTTGGACGGATAGTAGTGATAGAGCAGCGATTTGGAGACACCTGCCTCCTGTGCGATCTGTGACATGGAGGCTTTTTCCATGCCCTGGGTCGCAAAGACATTGGCCGCCGTCAGCAAGAGGCCGTGCTGCTTTTCCTCAAAATCACTGGCGCGGGTTCTTGCCATGCGTATCGGACTCCGTTTTCGGACCTAAGGTCGCGCCTTGATAGCGTTTTTAGCCTGATCGATCAGGATTGACCAGCCGGTCCGTCAATTAACGGTGGATCGGCCGGGACGCTGTTTCTTCGGGACCCTTGATCCCTGGTAGTCAAGCCTTTTGCTCTTTGCGGTGCTTTCCCGACCGATTGAACTGAGCAACGGGCTCCGCGTTTTTCTTCGTACGGGACGTTGGAGGCCTTTGGCCTTCGTGATTATTCCTTGGGACGGTTGTCGACCACCCGCTGTGCCTTGCCCTGCGATCGGGCGACGCCATCGGGTTCATGGATCTCGACCTTCGAGGAGATGCCGATGGTCGATTTGATGTGATGGGCAAGCTCTCGTTCCGAGGCGCTGCGGGCCTCCGCACTGCTGGCGGCTGGCGTTGCTTCCGCGTGAACGATCATCGCATCCATGCGTCCGGTACGCACAAGCTCGATCTGGAAATGAGCGGAAAGACCGTCACATTTCAGGATCTGTTCCTCGATCTGCGTCGGAAATACATTGACCCCACGCAAAATGATCATGTCGTCGCTTCGACCGGTGATCTTCTCGATCCGGCGCATGGATCGTGCCGTGCCGGGAAGTATGCGGGTAAGATCCCGGGTCCGGTAGCGGACCATGGGCAGGCCTTCCTTGGTCAGGGTGGTGAATACCAGCTCGCCCATTTCGCCGTCCGGCAGAACGTCCTCGCTCACCGGATCGATGATTTCAGGGTAGAAATGGTCTTCCCAGACATGAAGGCCATCCTTGGTCTCAACGCATTCCTGCGCGACGCCAGGCCCCATGATTTCCGACAGGCCATAGATGTCGACCGCGTGCATGTCGAAGGCTTCCTGAATTTCCTCCCGCATGGCGTTGGTCCAGGGTTCGGCACCGAAGATGCCCACTTTCAGGGAGCACTTGCGAGCGTCAAGGCCGCGGCGTTGGTATTCGTCCAGGATCGAGAGCATGTAGGAGGGGGTTACCATGATCACGTCCGGGCGAAAGTCCTCGATCAGGGTTACCTGTCGTTCCGTCATGCCACCCGATATCGGTACGACAGTGCAGCCGAGGCGCTCTGCACCGTAGTGGGCACCAAGGCCACCTGTGAAAAGACCATAGCCGTAGGCGTTGTGAAGAATGTTTCCCTTGCGCCCGCCGGCGGCACGGATCGAGCGCGCGATCAGGTCAGACCAGTTCGAAATGTCGTTTGCGGTATAGCCAACGACCGTCGGTTTGCCGGTCGTGCCGGAGGATCCATGGATGCGGACGAGGTCCTCTCTCGGGGTTGCGAACATGCCGAAGGGGTAAGTGTCGCGCAGATCCTGTTTCACCGTGAAAGGGAATTTGGCAATGTCGGCAAGAGACTTGAAATCGCCCGGGTGGGCGCCGTGATCGTCGAAGCGTTTCCTGAAGAAGTCCGAATTCCGGTACGCATGATCAAGCGTCCAGGTCAGGCGCTTTTCCTGCAACCCGGCAATCTCGTCGCGGCTTGCGATTTCGATCGGGTCGAGACTGTTGCGATCAGGAGTGAGGTCGATCATTCAAGGTCCTCCCAGGGCGCGGGTCGCGCCGGTTTTCGTCATTCGGTCAAGAAAGTTCTGTTGATGGTACGGGAATGGCCACGGAACTCTGCGATCACGGTTCCGTCCTTCCGGACAAGCCTGACGTCGTAAATGCCGGAGCGTCCCTGCCTTGAGACCTCCCGTGCTTCCGCCGTCAGTATGTCGCCAAGGGATCCTGGTGCGATGTAGGTGATCGAGCAGTGCTGGGCAACAGCCATCTGATTGTAGGTGTTGCAGGCAAAGGCAAAGGCACTGTCGGCGAGTGCGAACAGGTAACCGCCGTGCATGTTGCCGTGACCATTTGTCATGGCCTTCGTGACCGTCATGCGGATAGTGGCCTGGCCTGGCGCTATCCGCGTGATTTCCATGCCCAGTTCCTGCGAGGCATTGTCACCGTCCCACATGATCCCGGCACAGGTTTCGGCCAACTCCTGCGGGGTCATCTCCGATACGCTTTTCATGTTATTTGCCTTTGAAGACCGCAGGACGCTTTTCAAGAAACGCTGTTACACCTTCAGCATAGTCGTTCGTGAAACCCGCAGCACGCTGGCAATCCCGTTCCATGTCGAGATGGGTGTCGAGATCCTGGGTTCCGGCGGCCTGGATCAGACGCTTGGTGAGGCCGAGACCGATTGTCGGGCCCAGTGCCAGCCTGTCTGCAACTGCCGTCGCGGTTTCCAGAAGCGCGTCGTCTTCGACCGCCTTCCAGATCAGGCCCCAGTCTTCGGCCTGTTCTGCCATCAATGGTTCGGCCAGAAGGGCCAGGGCCTTGGCACGCGGCTCGCCGAGAATGCGGGTGAGGGACCAACTGCCGCCGGCATCGGGTATCAGACCGATTCTCGAAAAAGCCTGGATGAACCTGGCTGACCTGGCGGCGAATACGATATCGCAGGCAAAGGCAATGTTTGCACCTGCACCTGCGGCGACACCGTTCACGGCACAGACGACAGGTTTTTCCAGGTCACGTATCAGACGCAGTGTCGGGTTGTAGAAGGTGTCCAGTGTGTGACCAAGGTCAGGTTTTTCCTCACTCTTGCGTGGATCCCGGTCACCGAGATCCTGGCCAGCACAAAAAGCTCGGCCGGCACCGGTCAGCAGAATTGTTCTCACAGAACTGTCATCGTGCGCCCGCTCAATCTGTCTGCGCAAAGCCAGGTGCATGTCTTCGTTAAAGGCGTTAAGTTTGTCAGGACGATTGAGGGTCAGCTTCAATACGCCGTCATCCAGGCTTGATATAACGGTTTGATTTTTCGTCATTCTCATCTCCCTGGCACCATCGTCTTCACGGGCCTCCAAACAAATTGTTGCATAAACCGTCCGGTCGGTCAATTATAACAATTGCATCTGCAAATGCACCCGGCAGTGTTGAGGAGAACCCATGCCGCATCTTTTCAAACGGAATCGTGCCCTGCTGGACGGCGCTCTGCAAGCGATGAAAACACGCGAGTTCTGGACGCCGTTTCCGGAAGTCCCTTCGGGCAAGATCTATGGCGAGACTGCGCGTGCAGACGGCGAGGCCGACTTTGCCGCTCTTGTGGGCAAACCGTTCAACATTCCGGATCACCCGGATGACGTTCACCTTGGCAAGGAGCAATCTCCCTGGGGACTCGAGCTTGATCTGAGCTATCCGGCAGCACCGGTACAGACATTGCTTGCAGCTTCCGAAGCTGCATTCGCAAAGTGGTCCCAAACAAACATCGAGACCCGGGTCGGGGTTCTTCTGGAAGTGCTCAGCCGCCTCAACAAGAAGAGTTTTCTGATCGGTCATGCAACGGTTCATACCACCGGGCAGGCGTTTCCGATGGCCTTCCAGGCCGGTGGCCCACATGCGCAAGATCGCGGCCTGGAAGCCGTTGCCGCAGCCTACTCGGAAATGACGGCAAGCGCGCTCGACGCGGTCTGGCAAAAGCCGCAGGGAAGGGGAGAGCCGATTGTTCTGCGAAAGCACTGGACGGTTGTACCGCGCGGCATATCCCTGACAATCGGCTGCAATACCTTTCCTTGCTGGAACAGCTATCCGGGGCTTTTTGCCAGCCTTGCCACCGGTAACACGGCAATCGTAAAGCCGCATCCGATGGCTATCCTGCCGCTTGCGATCACGGTCAAGGTACTGCGAGAAGTACTTGCCGAAGAAGGTTTGCCTGTTGATACGGTCCTGCTGGCCGCAGATGAACCGGAAACACCAGTCACCCGGGAGATTGTTGAGGCGGCTGCGGTCAAGATCGTCGACTACACGGGATCTTCCACTTTCGGTGGATGGATCCGCAAGAATGCCGGCGACGCCCTTCTTTTCACCGAGGAAACCGGCGTGAATTCCGTGGTGATCACCGGCACCGGCGATTTCAGCGGCATGTGCGCCAATCTCGCCTTCTCCTTTGCGCTCTATTCCGGTCAGATGTGCACTTCGCCGCAGAACATCTATGCGCCGAAGGCGGGTATCGATACGGACGAAGGGCACAAATCCTTTGATGAGGTGATCTCCGGAATCGCGGCAGCGATCGACCATCTGCTCGCCGATCCGGAACAGGCCTCAAGTATTTGCGGGACCATCGTCAGTCCGGCAACGATGAAGCGTATCGAGACCGCGAGGTCTGCAGGCCGGATTGTGCGAGACAGCGGCACGGCGGGCGCCGGACGTTCGGCGACGCCGCTGATAGTCGCGGTTGGCGACGAAGACAAACTGCACGAACAGGAATGCTTCGGGCCGGTTGTCTTTGCGATTGCCACGGGGACGGCGGCGGAGGCAATCGATCGGGCAGCCTGTCTTGCCCGTGACAAGGGAGCGATTACCGCTGCGGTTTATGCGACCGATCAGCACCTGATAGATGGGGCTGCCGTGTCATTTGCGCGGACTGGCGTCAATCTCTCGGTCAATCTCACCGGGAACATATATGTCAATCAGTCTGCGGCATTTTCCGACTTTCATGTTACCGGCGCCAATCCGGCAGGCAATGCGAGCTTGACCGACACCGCTTTTGTCGCGCCGCGCTTTCGACGTGTGATGATCCGTTGGCCGATATCGGACTGATGACCCCGGGCCAGGCAACCAGACTGACGCCGCTGGACGCTCCGTATTTGTCGCGATGACAATTGTGCGTGATCGATCGGGCGCGCAGCACTTTACCGGAGGGCACTGGTGTGTCTAATCTTGACGGGATCCGTCCTTGCAGCGAGCCGGTCGATCGAATGAGACCAGAAAAAGTCGATCTTGCAAATTCTCCCCTCGTGCGGACGCGCGCTCGCGCGCAATCCGTGGACGAATTGACGAGCAATATCCGTAATGTTTGTGGAGATTTCGAAATCGAACCGGCTGATGTTTCAACCGGCCGCGTCATTGGCGACGTCTCGACAATCAGCGTCTCGCGATTTGAGACGGCTATTGTATCGCTGAATGCGAAACGGGTCCTGCGTGACAAGCGCATGATCAGGCGAGATCCGGGCGAGCACCTTTTTCTGGTGGTCCAGGACAAGGGAAATTGCTGGATCCACCAGAATGAGACATCTGTTCAACTGACACCCGGTGACATGTATCTGGTGGACAGCGCGCACAGTTCTGAGTTTGTCTACAATGGAGTGGACGCGCGACAGGTGTCGATCCATCTTCCTCGTGAGGAAATGCTGCATCGCTTTGGCCGGGTGTGCACCGGTGGGATTGCCATTGATCGGGGGGATCCCCTGTTCCTGGCCATGCGCGCGGTGCTGACCAAAATCTTTTCAGACGATATCAGCGTTGCCCCGCATCACGGTGAAGCCTTTCTCAGCATTCTCGGGGCTTACTTCCACAGCGTCGAACATCAGGAGGCGCTCAGGGACCGAACGTCCAAAGGTGTGCTTTCACGCGCCCTGTCCCTGATCGACAGACATGCGATGGACCCCGATTTCGGCCCCCAAAGGCTGGCCGAACTGCTTCAGGTCTCGCCGCGGACGCTTCAAAGGCAATTCGGAATGCTCGGAGAACCGGTGGGCCGGCGTCTCCTGGCTGTCCGGCTCGAGACGGCGCGAGCCCGGCTCAATGCGGGCGATGAAAGTTCCGGGCGCAATACGATTGCGGCGGTCGCCTATGAGAGCGGTTTCAATGATCTTTCCTATTTCTACCGGGCATTTCGCGAAAGATTTGGCATGCCGCCCGGAGACATTCGAAAGAAAGTGTCGCTCTGAACCAAAGCCTTTGGCGCCCTCGCCCAAGACTGCTGCGGTTCCTCAGGTATCGTTTGCCGTGAGGGAACCGGTCCGCTCAAACACGCATTTGATCACGAAACAGGAGGACGTTTTGTGATCCGGCTTATCTGACGTGTTTTCAGTGATCCGGTTTCGGGCTCTAGAAAAGAGAAACCGGAGAGGGTTCATGACAATCAAGCAGATCCTGGCTTCAAGTGCGCTTGTGGCCAGTTTTGCCGCCAGTGCTCTGGCGCATCCGCTGGACGGATTGACGGCTGAGGAATACCAGAAGATCAGCCAGATCCTGAAAGACAGCGGAACCGTGACCGACGAGACGTTGTTTCCGCTGATCGAGCTGAAGGAACCACCAAAAGCCGATGTGCTTTCCTGGAAAGAAGGCGATGACCTCGATCGGAAGGCCATGGTGCAGTTCACCACGGCAGACGGTTTCAGCGAGGCTCTCGTCAACATTACACAGGAAACCGTTGAAAGCAGCTCGGCGATACCGGACTCCGGCCAGCCGATGATCCTGTTTGCCGAATTCATGACCGCTCTGGAAGGTGGCCTGACGCATCCGGACATGATTGCAGGACTTGAGGCACGCGGGCTGAAGCCGGAAGACGCCTTTTGTCTTCCGTTGACGGCGGGCAACTTCTTCACACCGGAATTCGAAAATTCGCGCCTGATGAAGATCCCCTGCTACCAGAATCCGACCGGTTCGAATTTCTACGCCAAGCCCATCGAAGGCCTTTTCACGCTGTTTGATGTCGGCAAGAAGGAAGTCATCGAAGTTGTCGACACGGGCGCCGTGCCGATACCGGCGGACCCTTGGGGATATACGGAAGAGGAAATCGCCGAACGTGCCCCGCTGCGTCCCGAAACCAACCGCGTGCTTCTGAAGCAGGAGGGCGACCCCAACTACAAGATCGACGGCAGTCATGTCGAGTGGGATATCTGGCGTTTCAACTACCGTGTCGACAAGCGTCCCGGACTGGTAATCTCCAATCTAGATGCCAACGATCAGGGGACCTGGCGTTCCGTGATCTACCAGATGCATTTGTCGGAAGTGTTCGTTCCCTACATGGATCCGACCGAAGGCTGGTACTGGCGCACCTATATGGACAGCGGGGAATACGGGTTCGGGCTGTTCCTGACACCCTTGAGGGCCGGCATTGATTGTCCGGACTATGCGACCTTTCTTCCCGCACTGATCACCGATGACAGTGGTGGCCCGCTGGAAATTCCCGATGCGATCTGCATTTTCGAACGTAATATCGGTGACCCCGCATGGCGTCACTTCGAGATCTTTGCACAGGGACCGGATCAGTTCACACCCGCCGAAGGCCGGCCGGAGACGGAACTTGTCGTCCGGACTGCTTCGGAAGTCGGCAACTACGACTACCTGATTGACTACAGGCTGAAACAGGACGGGCAGATCTTCATCAAGATCGGTGCAACCGGGCTGGATGCGGTCAAGGGTGTCGCCTCCACGTCGATGAACGATGCAACGGCCGCTGAAGACACGAAGTACGGCACGCTGGTCGCACCGAATCTGGTCGCGGCCAATCACGATCACTATTTCAATTTCCGGATCGACTTCGATATCGATCAACCGGTCAATCACATGGGAACGATGGAAATTGTTCCGGCGGAAGTCGATCCGAACCACCCGCGCAAGTCGATGTGGACCTGGAAGCATGAAATGCCCGACAGCGAGCTTGACGCCCGCTACCGGTTCAGTGCGGCGAAGCCGAAGCATGTGCATATTTCCAATCCGGCACGGGAAGGTTATCTCGGGCAGACACCTGGATGGATGATCCATCACGGCTCGATTGCCTATGGACCATTCGATTTTGAAAACGATCCGCCGTTCAAGCGGAACGCCTATATCGAATATTCCGCCTGGACGACGGTTCACGATCCGGACCAGCGCTACGCCGGCGGCAAATATGCAATGCAGAGCGACGGGACGGATACGCTGGCCGAATGGGTCAAGGAGGACAAGCCACTCATGGGACAGGACGTGGTGTCATGGTTCACTGCAGGCTTCCACCATATTCCCCGCATGGAGGACTGGCCGGTCATGTCGACGGAATGGAAGACAGTTCACATCATTCCGTTCAACTTCTTCGCCCATAACCCGGCGATGACCCTGCGGAAATAAAGTGAAGGCCGGGGCATTTATGCCTCGGCCATTTTCGGTAACGTGGCAATTCGGTCCTTTTCGGCGAATCAATATGCGCAGACGCATGCGGTGAAGCACATTTGCTTCATTTCAGCCCCTAAATCGGGCACTTGCTCTTGAGAAAATTATTGAACTTTGGTTGCATCCGGGGGCCGATGAGAGACTTTGTCGCGCCAGAACTGCGTATGGAGTGCAGGTTCGATTTCAACCTCAGTTTGTGTTTTTCTTTGCAAATTCTATCTCCCGGCGTATTGATACAAATATTACTTGATATTTTTTATAGGTATTTTCCTGTATAGTTTTCGATTTTCTAAACCTGTGATTGTGTCTATATAATTCTTCCACAATATTTAGAAAATCAATTTTTACGCTTCCTTCGGTAATCTGGATCAATATTTCTTTTACCTTCCCGTGCGTAATATTCCGTCAGGTGCAATTCATGCTCTCAAAAGGGACAAAAATGGCGATTTTTTTCGGTAATTCCTCGAAGGCAATGATCGAGGCGTTCAGCCGCTCCCAGGCCATGATCCAGTTTACCCCGGACGGGCACATTCTCGATGCAAACCCGAATTTCCTGGGTGCGATGGGTTACACGCTGGACGAAATCAAGGGCCAGCATCACCGCATGTTCGTCGACCCGGATTTTGGCAGCAGCCAGGAATACGCCGACTTCTGGGCCGATCTGGCAAGAGGTGAATTCAAGGCTGAAGAATTCCTGCGGTTCGACAAGCACGGCAACGAAGTCTGGATCCAGGCGTCCTATAATCCGGTCGTCAATTCTGCCGGAAAAGTCGTCAAGGTCGTCAAGATTGCCTCCGACATTACCGAACAGAAGATGCGCAATGCCGATTTTGAAGGTCAGGTCGATGCGCTCAACCGGTCGCAGGCGGTGATCCATTTCGAACTCGATGGCACTATCCTTGATGCCAACGAAAATTTCCTAGGTGCCCTGGGATACTCGATCGACGAGATCAAGGGACAGCATCACAGCTTGTTTGTCGATCCGGAGTATCGGGAAAGCGCCGAATACAGCCGGTTCTGGGAGGAGCTCGCCAGAGGTGAATTCAAGGCTGATGAATTCAAGCGTGTTGCCAAGGGCGGGCGCGAGATCTGGATCCAGGCGACGTATAACCCGATCATGGACGCGACAGGCCGTCCATTCAAAGTGGTGAAATTTGCAACAGACATCACGGATCAAGTTGCTGAACGCCAGCGCCGCAGGCAGGTTCAGGAGACGATCGATGCGGATCTGACCGAAATGGCGCAATCGATTTCGGAAACAGCCCGCCAGGCCAGTGAATCGGCATCAGCATCCGAGCAGACGTCTTCAAGCGTCCAGACAGTCGCTGCCGCATCGGAAGAGCTTGTCGCCTCCATTCAGGAGATCAGCCGGCAGGTCCAGGTGGCCATGGAAGTCTCAAGCAATGCACAAGGCGAGGCGGAGCGATCGAGCGAGATCATGTCCGGCCTTTCCGAAGATGCCAAGACAATCGGCTCCGTCATCGAACTGATCGACGGGATTGCCGACCAGACCAATCTCCTTGCGCTCAATGCGACCATTGAGGCTGCCCGCGCAGGTGAGGCGGGCAAGGGATTTGCGGTTGTTGCCTCCGAAGTGAAAAGCCTGGCTTCGCAAACCAGCAAGGCGACGGAAGAAATCTCCGCGCAGGTCAGTTCCGTTCAGGAAACCACCGAAAGAGCCGTGGACGCAATTACGTCCATCTTGGGGGTCATCAAGAACATTGCAGAGATTGCAACCAGCATTTCGTCCGCCGTCGAGGAGCAGACAGCTGTTACCAACGACATTTCCCAGAACATGCAATCCGCGGCCCAGGGTGTTGACGTTGTGACCACAAATCTTCAGGCAATCTCGTCAGCTGCCTCGCAACTGGACGGAACCACCAGCAATGTCAGGGAAGCTTCCCGGTCACTGATGTAGACCTCACTACGCCCGATTTGTTTCCAGGCCGTAGGGCGCGGGCATTTTCCGGAGCATGACTTCATCGGCGCAAACAATGAAGATGTGCACTTGCGGATCGATGAATTCCGGCCCTCCTGAAGAACCGGTATGAGCATTCCGGTGTTCAGTTCCCCGGAAGCCGCGGCTGACGGCAGAAGCGCATTGCCCTGTCCTTCAAGAACGGATGCCTTTACCAAGCCCGGTTCATTGGCGGCCAGACGACCTGAAACCCGCATCATACTGCTGTTCAGCAATGCCATGAGTTGCCTGGAGACCAGTCTCCCGCAACGCCGACCATGCGGTTTATGCATCTGGACACAGTCGGCAGCTTCTCAAAGATCAGTCGTGACAATGGAATTCGGCGGATGATCGAGGCTGGCATCGAGCCGATTGCCTGGAATGCCGATCCCACCGAGTTCCAGCGCGACCAGGCACGCGCATCCAAGCCCTCCGAAGTGACGCGTCTTTCTCATGGAACATCTTTTCAAGGTCGACCCGAATGCAAGCTGGAACTGATCGGCTGGAAAGGCGCGCGATGCGACAGGGCCTTTCACCGATGGGTGACCCAGCCGAAAGCTTGCGCATTTTTCATTCAGCGGCTGCCGGCTCCTGCCATCTGCCGATTATGATCCCGCTCTCATTTTCCCTGTCCCGAATTTCCATGACCTCGTCGTCGGTCATGGTGGTCCGGTTCTTTCTGGCTAACAATCTTTCCAGAAGCCTGTTGTGCATTTCCTGGCGGATCTGTTCATGACCCGATGAACGCCCGAGGTCGATGAACTCGTCGGGATCCTCGCCCAGATTGAAGAGTTGGGGCGGAAACCCCTTGAAATGGATGTATTTCCAGTGGTCCGTCCGGATCATGTAGCCCCGGGCATCCGAAGGGCCGAGTTTGAGGGTTTCGCGAGCCGCGTAAAATGCGTAGTCAATTTCGGAAAATACACTGTCGCGCCAATCTTCCGGCGTTTCACCGCGCAGGAGTGGCATCAGCGAACGTCCTTCGAGCCTGTGGGAAGCTGCGCGGGCGCCAGTTGCCTCCATGAAGGTCGGAACAAGGTCGATCGCCTCGACAAAGGCATCCGAAACCGTGCCGCGTGTTGCGTCCGCTTCCTTGCGTGGATCGCAGACAATCAGCGGCACGCGCACGGATTCTTCGTGAAAGAGTTCCTTTTCACCCAGCCAGTGATCGCCCAGATAATCGCCGTGATCGGACGTGAACACGATCATGGTATCGTCCGACCGCCCGGTTTCCTCCAGCCAGCCGAACAGACGGCCCAGGTGATCGTCAATCTGTTTGATCAATCCCATATAGGCCGGCAGTACCGTTTCGCGAGTACCCTGTTCGGAGAAAGTCCGGCTGACTTCCATTTTCATGAATGCTTCAAATACGGGATTGGGATCGCGCCTTTCGGCCTGGGACCGATGCGCAGACGAGAAAGATCCGGGCCCATACATGTCATGATAGGGCGCCGGGGCGATGTAAGGCCAGTGCGGTTTGATGTAGCTGAGGTGGCAGAGCCAGGGCGCGTCGCCTATTTCTGAGATGAATTCACGCGCCCGCATCGTCATATAGGCGGTTTCCGAGTGCTCTTCCCTGATCCGGGCGGGCAGGTTGGAATTTTTCAGGTACCAGCCGGACAGTACTTCCCCGTCAGGTCCTTCGCCCGCGTTTGCATAGTCGTTCCAGGGATTTTCCCCTTCATATCCGAGCGAACGGAGCCAGTCATTGTATCGGAGTTTCCCCCCTTTTTTGCGCAGAAGCGGATCGGGGTGCAAACCGTCATCGCGTTCATAAGGGTCAAAGCCGGGTTGACTGACGAGGCAACCTATGTCGGTCGACCCGTTGAGCCCAAGCCGTGCCATACCCTCACGATCCGGGATCATATGCGTTTTGCCGACAACGGCAGTGGTCACGCCATTCGGTCGCAGATAATCTCCGAGCGTGAGTTCACCGATCGGCAGCGGGACCATGTTCCAGGTGGCACCGTGGCTGAAGACCGTGCGGCCGGTATAGAACGAAGCGCGCGAAGGCCCGCAAACGGGCGACTGGACATAGGCGCGATCAAAGCGGACACCCCGCTCGGCCAGACGATCGATATTGGGTGTCTTCAGATGCGGATGACCATAGCAGGACAGGTAGTCCCAACGTAACTGGTCCGCCATGATGAACAGGATATTCTTGATCTTGGGCATGGCTTACCTTGCGATTGACGGAAGGAACGTTGCGATCTGCGGGACGGCAAAAACAGTGATCAGACCAATACCAAGTGCAACGATATAGGTTGTGACACCACGGAAGATGTCGGTCAGTTTGACACGTGGCAAAACCGATTTCACCACGAAGACGTTCATGCCGATTGGCGGTGTGATCAGCCCGATCTCGGTGACGAGCACAACGATGATCCCAAACCAGATCATGTCGACACCGGTAGCGTAGAGAGCAGGCAGGAAGACAGGCACCAGAAGAACGACGATGCCGATGGTTTCGAAAACCATGCCCATCAACAGGGCGATCAGGCAGATGAAGGCAACCAGTTCTGTAGGCGAAAACTGGGCGTCGTCGACAAAGTCGAGGAGATCATATGGCATTCCCGACATGTTGATGAACTGGGTAAAGACCACGGCGCCGAACAGGACGATGAATATCTTTGCGGTTGTCGTCGCTGCTTCGACCAAACAGACGCGCAAGGCGCCAATCGACCGAAGATGACCGCGGATCACGGCTATGACAGCAGCTCCGAAAGCGCCAATGCCCGAGGCCTCGGTTGCCGTAAAAACGCCGCCGTAAATGCCCCCCAGAACGACTGTGAACAGGATCAGCACAGGCAATGTTCCGCGGATCGCGTTGCGCTTGCGTTCCTGGTCGAGGTCGGCCGCAGCCGGTGCAGAAGCCGGGTCGATACGCACCGTGACGACAACTGCGAGCAGGAACAGAAGAACGAGCAGCATTCCGGGAAGGATGCCCGCAATGAACAGCAGTCCGATATCCTGTTCGGCGACGATGCCGTAGATCACAAGCGGAACGGAAGGCGGGATCATGATGCCCAAGGTTCCGCCCGCAGCGATGGTTCCGGCGGCAAGGCGGTCTGAATAATTGTAGGCTTTCATCTGTGGCATCGCGACCTTCGACATGGTCGCGGCGGTTGCCAAAGTTGATCCGCACACGGCTGAAAAGCCGCCACAGGCAAGCACTGTCGCAAGCGCAAGCCCACCCCTGAACTTTCCAAGCGCCGCATAGGCCGCATCATAGAGATCGCGGCTGATGTCCGAACGGTAGATGAATACACCCATCAGGACGAACAGCGGAATCACCGAGAGATTGTAGTTCTGTGCGTCCTCCGTGACCTGCTGCGCGACCATTGTGAGCGACGCGGACCAGCCTCGCTCCAGCGCAAAGCCGACGAAACCTACCAGCAAGGTCGCGAAACCGACACGGAAGCCGTAAAAGCACAGTGCCAGCAGCACGGCAAAACCAAGGAGGGCGGTGATCATCTGGGCTGACCTGCCGCCGACTTCCTGACGTTGAGAATCTTGAACGCCACACCTGCGATCTGCGATACGACGCTGATCACCGCAAACACGGCGATGGACGCGGTGACATAGTAGAGCGGCATTTCAAGCACGACCGTCAGTTTGTTGAGGGTGTAAGACTCCCAAGCATGTTCAAAGAGCACCAACGCAATCAGTCCCATGCAGAAGACCGAAAAGAGCTGGATCGTGATTTCGTAGACCAGCGGTGTCATCACTCGCTTGATGGGGGCTTCGAACAGTTCCACGGTTATGTGGTCGTCGCGCGCATTGATGACACCCAATCCGGAAAAGATTGCAAGTGCGAGCAGGGCGGAAATGATTTCCGTTCCTCCGAAAATCGGGCTGTGAAAGAGGTAGCGTCCGATCACGTCGATAAAGGTCAGCAGCATCATGATCAGGATCACGAAGCCCGATATATTCTCGAGGATCGTGACCGCTGTCGTAAGAGAGGACCTGACGATAGCCCTGTTTTCGGACGCGCCGCTCATTCGGAAAGTTCCGCAGCCCGTTTCCGGTAGTGGGCAAGCGCCGCAGGGCCGTCGATGCCGGCTTCCGACGCTTTTGCAAGCCAGGCTTCGGTTATGGGCTCTGCGGCTTTGACAAGCGCTGCTTCCAGAGCCGGGTCGATCTTGTGCTCCAGAATGCCCTGCTCATCAAACGTGGCCTGAACTTCCTCCGACACGCTGTCCCAGAGACCCGCAGCGACCTTTCCCACGCTTGCCTGTGAAATAGCGCGAATGGCTTCCTGATCTTCGGGCGAGATTTCAGCCCATTTGTCCGCGTTGACGAAAAACGAAAAGGTAGTCGTGTAGACCGGACGCGAAACACGCGTTACGGACTTTGTGTAAGGCAGGACCTGGAAGGCTTTCAAACCGTCTCCATTGAGACCCATGTGGCTGTCCACGACGCCGTTGGCGATGACCTCGTTTGATCGGACAGCAGGCGTTGCGACAACTCCTGCTCCGAGTTCCTTTGCGATATTCGCCAAGGGACCGGGCAACGCCCACATCTTGCGTGACTGAAAGTCCTCTAGAGTGATGATCGGTGTGTCCGTACCGGAGTAAATGTCACCCGGAGTAATCACCCACTGGGCGAGAAGCTCGACGGTGTCGAATTCATCCGGATAGAATTTCTTGTTGGTTTCCCAGGCCGCCTCGGTCATGGCAATACTGTTGCGTGTGCCGGAAAACGGCTGCATCGCTGTCAAGGCACCGGTGACGCGGTTACCGATCAGGCCATTGAATTGTACAGCCGCATCGACCAGGCCTTTTTCAACGGAAGCGAGTTGCTCCGGCGGTGGTGACACGGATTTCGGGGGAATATTCGCGGTCACCCGTCCCTCTGTAACCCGTTCGACTTCTTCGATCCATCCCGGCAGAACCTTGGTGCAGACGAAGTGCTGAGGCGGCCAGAAGCAATTCACGATCAGGCGTGTCTTGGCTATTGCGGCTCCGGGCAGGCTGGACACGGTCATGGCGATCGCTAGCGTGATCGCGGCAACATGCAGTTTCATGGGTTTCCTCCCTCGAAATCGGGCGATTTTTTATCGATATTCTACCCCTGCTTAGATGTTTGACGAAAAAAACATATCCGTCTAATGTTATTTTGGTACGATATTATGTGAATCTGATATGTTTATTGACCCACGACACCTTGAGCAGCTTGCCGTCATCGTCGATTCGGAGACACTGCAGGAAGCAGCGGACAAAATCGGGACGTCCCAGCCGGCCTTGAGCCGCATGATCAAGTCGCTCGAAGCGCGCTCGGGCATGACGCTGTTTGACAGAGACAGCAAGCCTCTCAAAGCAACGCGTCTTTGTCTTGAACTCGCCAACCAGGGCAAGGCCGTGAAATCCGCACAGCGCAGAGCGATGGAATGCGTACAGCTTGCAGCGCAGGGGCGGGGTGGGTTCCTGAAGGTGGGTGTACCGCCTTTTCTCTGCCGGAGACTGGTTTCGGAAGCGGTGGCGAAATTCGTGTCTGAGCAGTCGGCAGCGCATATCGAACTTGTGCCTGATTATTATTCGGGTCTGCAGGAAAGGCTGCTTCAAAATGTGATCGATGTGATTGTCGCACCATCGAAATATGTCGATCACAGCAACGCGGATTTCATTCTGGAGCCGTTGTTCGAAGACACCAACGTGATCGTCGGCCGCGCCGGACATCCGCTATTTGGCAAGCGACAACTCACTGCAGAGGACTTGTCTGCCGTTACCTGGATAGGCCACTCCGACAGCAGCGTCTTGCGCTACGACATGGAGACAGCGCTGAAGCTCCTGGGATTGCGGCATTTGCATCTGGCCTTTCAGAGCGGATCGGCGGACGCGATCATCGAGGTTCTTCGCAATACCGATCTGCTGACCGTTCTGCCTCGCTATGCCATCTGTTCCGACAACAGTGATGGCATGGCAATCGCGCCGGTCGATTTGCCCAACTCGGTGCAGGTGATCTGCATGATAACTTTCTCGGGTCGGAATGAGAGCGAACTCATGCGGGCATTCAAGGTACACCTGCGCGAGCATGTCGCCGCAAAGAACATGAATGTCGACCTTCAAGCCGTGTTGTGAGCGATCGAACCGGGAACTATGTAACTTCTTCTTTCCTGTCGGGACCCGGGATCTCCCTGTCCCGCGATTGGGCGTGAGGCGATTGCGCACGCGATCCAAGCACCCGTGACAGCAGGCGCTGTGTTTTCACACAGCATTCATTGAGCTCATATCGGGACGCTATGGTTTTTCTTGCTTCCGTGCGCATCGCGTGGAACAGGTCAGGTTTCCAGAGTGCCTCTTCAATTCTTTCTGCAAACTCTTCGATCTTCCAGAAATCCACGAGCCGGCCGTTGACACCGTCTGTGACAACTTCTCGGACGGGAGGGGTGTCGGAAGCGATAATGGGGGCCCCGCAGGCCATGGCTTCGAGAAACGACCAGGACAACACGAACGGGTAGGTCAAGTAGACATGAGCTGCTGATACCTGAAACAGGCGCAGCAGATCCCGATGCGGTATCTGTCCAAGAAAGTGGATCCGCTCCGGAGGAAGTCCGGTTTCTTCCAGAAGGAGCTTCCGCCAGTTGGAATTGCCTTCCGGTCCGCTGCCGTAGCTGACTCCATCACCACCGGCAACCACGAACCTTGCTTGAGGATTTCGTTTGCCGACGATGGCAGCAGCTCGCATGAACTGCGGAAAACCCCTGTATGGTTCAAGATCGCGCGCGGCGAATGTGACAACCGGGTCGCCTGAGCTGAGGAGTGTCCCGTCCGGCAGACGGAATGTGGCCAGTGGATCAGGTCGCGCCCGTGACAGGTCGATGCCTTCGTGTTGCGCGACGATTTTCCGTTGATAGGCGCTCGGGTAGCGGCTTCTTTGCCATTGAGTCGGGCTGACGCCGCAATCCATCTGATCGAGTGTGGAAAGTTGTACGGCATTGCGCAGGCGCAGTGTCTGCCGCCTTGCAATGTCCATCTCCTCGGAAGGGGCAAAACCGACGTCGCCGCCTTTCGGCTGGAAGTAGTATTCGCAAAATCCGACCATTGCCGTGTCGGGAAGTGCATCCTTGACAAACATCATGCCGCCCCAGGCGATATGACCCATGACGATATCGGGGGGGCGGCCGTGCCGGGCGAGCCGCTGGAGGATATCGGCGACCCGTCGTCCGGCTTCCACATAGGGAACCGCCACGTCACCTTGTACGGCTCGCCCGGAGTCGGCTGCTGCACCATTTGCATAGCGAAGCACCCGAAGTCCCGGGACGGGCCTGTCAACGCTTTCGCACACCAGGGTAACAGTCCACCCGTCCAGAATGAGGCGGCGGGCAATATGAACGAATTGCCCGGGACCGCGCCGGTGCACGAAAACAATATGCATGGACAGAGACTCTGGTCAGAAACCGTTCCCCATGAGACGGCCGTTCCCCTGCTGGAGATCCGTTGCCCAGATCACTTCAAGCTTTCGCAGCAGCGCAAAGGTTTCTTCCAGGGCCATCCGGTCGCGTTCATTGCGGACAATCTGCGCCTGATTGACTTCGTCAGCAGCCTTGATCGCCTTGCAAAGGAGCTTGCCTTTCTCGGTCAGCCTGATCCGGGCTGAGCGTCTGTCTCTTGCCGATGCCGTTCGGTCGACATATCCGGACTGAACGAGCTGTTTCAGGCTGTAGGAAGCATTGGATCCCAGATAGTGACCACGATCCATCAGATCGCGCACAGACAGATCGTCGTCCCCGATCGTAAACAGAAGCATGGCGTGCGACGGCGAGATGTCATCGGCACCGATCCTGATCAGATCAACCCGCAACCGGTCGAGATATCGCCGGTACATTCTTTCTATCACACGCACGAGTTCGAAATGGTTTGCGTGAGCGTAGGGATTCAAATCGGCACGTGTGCCGGTTTCCGCTACATCATACGTATTGCTTTCCACCTTTGGTTTAGGGATGTCGATTCGACCATTTATTTGTTGTGGTGCATCAGTGAAGATTTTGTGCATATGCCCCTAACTCCCACCAAATTTCGAACTAAATTCGAAATAAATTCATTACCAAGTTGCTCCTTGTCTTCGCGAGGCTTTCGTTTTTTATTTATAATTTTATCTTTTGCATGGGAATCAATCGCATGCCACAATTAAATCCCAAACTTCATTCAATTTAGTCTACAAACCTTCGCCATTTATAGGGAAAAGATGTGTCGTTTTCTAGGCAATTACTAATTTTTTTCGCACCTGCGAATTCGTCTTTGAGTTGAATAGTTGGAGAATGATGCATGGCTGAGCAGGTGGAAGCGGCCGCAAAAGACCCGTCCCGGCTGGTTCGGGAAGCTCGCAAGACCTTTGCAACTGGTCTGATCGCGGCAGCCATCTTGAGCGGGTTCATCACGCTTTTGCAGCTGACCGCACCGCTGTTTATGCTCCAGGTTCACGACCGTGTTTTGAACAGTCAGAGCCTGGACACGCTGGGAATGCTTGTCGTAATCGCGGCCGGTTCGCTCGCTCTTTACGGTATTCTGGAGTTCATTCGCAGTCAGATTTTTCAGGTCATGGGCACGGAGTTCGTGCGCAGGCTCAATCACAGCGCGATCGAAGCAGGCGTGAAGTCATCTCTGGAAAAAGGGGGGAGTCTGGCTTCGGAAGTGCTCCGGGATCTGAATGACCTGCGCTCATTCATTACCAGCAACGCGATCAGTGCCCCCCTGGAAGCCCTCTGGGTGCCGATCTTCCTTGCGGTGCTTTTTATACTTCACCCGCTTTATGGTCTCCTGGCGGTTATTTCGGCTTTTGTTCTCATCGGCCTCAACATCATCTCCGACATGGCGACGCGTTCGCTTCTGAAAGAAGCCAATACCGCAAATGTCGAAAATGTCGCGACCATGGCGTCCACTTTGCGCCATGCGGAGACGATCGAGGCGATGGGGCTGATGCCTGCGCTTGCGCGGCGCTGGCGGAAAAATCAGGTGAATGCCAGCGAGCTGATGGCGCATGGTAGCCGACGGGGAAAGGCCATCCACGCGCTTACGCGCAGTTTGCGATTCGGCATGCAGATCGCCGTGCTTGCTCTTGGCGCCGACCTTGTTATCCAGGGGGAGGTGACGGCCGGAACAATGATTGCCGCGAGCATCATCACCGGACGATTGCTGCTGCCGTTCGACAACATGACCGAAAACTGGCGGCAGTGGGTCTTTGCCTTCACGGCCTGGGGACGGGTGCGCGAGGTTCTGGAGAACCATTCCTCCATCCGACAGTCCATTCCAACGCCGCCGAGTGAAGGCCCGCTCAAGGTCGACCGGCTGGTGTTCGTCGCGCCGAACACTCCGCTTCCGGTCATCAAGGGCGTTTCGTTCACCCTGGATCCAGGTGACGTTCTAGGCATCGTCGGACCCTCGGCGGCAGGGAAATCCACCCTTGCCCGGCTGCTGGTCGGAGCTCTGCAGCCGACAACGGGCGGCGTGTTCCTCGATGGGCATAATGTCTATCTTTGGGAACGGGCTTCCTTCGGGGCCATGGTCGGGTATCTGCCGCAATCGGTTTCGCTTCTCGACGGAACCGTCCGCGAAAACATCTCGCGCATGTATGATGCAGATCCGCAAATGGTGATCGACGCCGCCCGCTCGGCTGGCGTTCACGAGATGATCGGCCGCATGCCGCTTGGTTATGACACACCGGTCGGCGACAACAAGTACACCCTTTCTGGAGGGCAGAAGCAGCGTGTCGCGCTCGCACGGGCCCTGTTCGGACGTCCGAGGCTGCTTGTGCTGGATGAACCCAACGCGAATCTCGATACGGAAGGTGAGGTTGCGCTGCTCAGGGCGATCTCCAGCGCCAAGAAAAACGGAGCAATCGTGATCGTGATCGCGCACCGCCCGGCGATCATGGAGGCGACTGACAAGATCCTGGTCCTGGAAGACGGGCGGATCGGCCAGTTCGGTGAAAGAACCGAAGTCGTTAGCAATATTACCAGGCGATTGCCTGCGCCGAGCGCAGATCGTGCCCTGCCTGCAAGTGGAGAAGTGGCATGACGTCGCGCGCGGACAGCGAAACCAAGGTTCCGGCAAAGCTGCCGGACCTTGCGGTCAAGCCATTCTGGCAACAACCGGAACCTCCTGAACACAACAAGACCTCGAGCCTGCGTGGTCCGCTCATCGCGGCCTTCCTTGCGGTCGGGATTGGATTTGGCGGATTTCTGCTATGGGGATTGACCGCAGATCTTGACAGTGCCGCCGTGGCGACCGGAAAGGTGGTTGTCGACAGCAAGCGAAAGACGATTACGCATCTGGAAGGCGGGATTCTGCGCAGGCTGCTCGTGCAGGAAGGCGACTTCGTGAAATCGGGGCAGCCTCTTGTGGAACTCGATGATACGCGGGCGCGAGCGGATCTCGCGCAGTTGCGCGGCAAGAGAATCAGCCTGCTGGCAACGCTGGCGCGGCTGCGCGCCGAGCGCGACCTCAAGGGCGAGATCGAAATGCCGGCCGAGCTTTTGAGCAGCGATGCACAAACCGTGTCGGATGTGATGATCGCCGAGGAGCGCTTTTTCGAAAAGCGCCGCAAGGTCTACGAAGGCAAGGTGGCATTCCAGCAAAAGGAAATCGAGCAATTCGCAGCGCTGATTGAAGCCGCCGAAGCGCAGATCAAATCGAATACGCACCGTCAGTCCCTGATGGCAGAGCGGGTGGATGCCCTGAGCGGCCTTGCGAAGAAAGGGTTCGCATCAAAGGCCATGCTGAGTGAGGTCCAACTGGAGTTGAGTGAACTGATCGGCAACGGCGGCGAACTGGCGGCGGAAAAGGCCAAGTCGGAAAAGGCGAAGCAGGGGGCGGAAGTTGCCTTGCTGCAAGCCGAGCAGGAACTTCAGAGCGAAATTGCAAGCGAGATACTCCAGGCACAGCTGGAGCTGAACATTACCAACGAACAAATCATTTCTGCCAAGGACGTACTCGACCGGCTTGTGGTCTACGCACCGCAGGGGGGGATCGTCTACGATATCGAGAAACGGACACCCGGAGGCGTGGTCGAGCCGGGCAAGGCGATCATGGATATTGTCCCGCAGGACGAAAAGATGCTTGTTGAAGTCCGGATGAACCTCAAGGATATCGATCACGTCCGGGTAGGATCTGAGGCGCGCATCAGGCTGACCGCCTATGACAGGCGAAATGTACGTGCTCTCGATGGAGAAGTGACCTACGTCGCCGCCGACCAGAGCATCGACCAGCAGACGCAGGCCGCATTTTATGTCGTCAGGGCGGAAGTCAGTCCGCAGGAGTTGGCAAACAACCCTGTGGTCGCGCTTTATCCGGGCATGCCTGCGGAGGTGCTTATTGTTCGCAGGGCGAGAAAAGCGATGGAATATCTGCTTGAGCCACTTACGGAAAGTTTCAATCGCGCCTTCCGGGAAGATTGACCTTTTCCGATCGCATATCCGGCATATCCATCAATATAAAAAATAGCATGCAGCGCGCTGCATGCTATTTGTGCACTGCGGTATAAAAACCGGCACGCGCTTATTTCTACTCAAGAATTACAATCGTACATTCTATCAGAGCGAGCGTTCCGGATTCGGCAGGATTTCATTGCATTTATGATAACTATCAGAATTAATTGATAAAATTAAGATTTTCAATATTTGGTTGCAAGTCGGGTTTAGCTGATATTAATTCGAATTTATATGTAAAAAATGCACAATAGTCTGGTAATTTAAAAACATCATTCGAGTAATATTATATAAAATACTCAATAAACAAAATATTGCCTTACTTTTTTCACTATTCATCACTTTGAATTGAAAGATAAATGTGTATTGTAACTTTTGCATCGCAAGAAAACGGGGTTTGTGCGGCGCGGGGTGCCACGGTTTCCGGGGCGTTGTTTGAGTGACGTTAACTTCAGGAGTAAGCTATGGCCACAATAGAAGGCAGTGCTTTCGAGGATTTCCTATCGGGCACAAATGCCCAGGATTTCATTTTCGGTCTGGGCGCGTCGGATGTCATCGTCGGCAACGAAGGCGATGACTTTTTGTTCGGCGGCAAGGGCGGTGACCTCATCGTTGGCGGTGACGGAGCTGACAAGATTTTCGGGCAGGGTGGCGACGACGTTATTCTTGGCGGAGATCACAGCGACATCATCTTTGGCGGTTCGGGGTCCGACTATATCGAAGGCGGAGATGGTGGCGACATCATCCTCGGCGGCGAAGGAACCGACATCATTGACGGCGGTGCCGGTAATGATGTGATGTTCGGTGGCGGAAACCACGATGTTTTCGTTTTCAGTGGTGGTGGCGGCAACGACATTATCATGGACTTCCAGGTGGGTGATCTGGTTCAGATCTCCGCAAACATCAACAGCACCGGAATTGGTTCGGCTGCCGACGTTGCGGATCGCGCAACACAGGTCGGCAACAATACGGTCATCGATCTGGGCAACGGCGACACCGTCACGCTCAACAACATCGATACAGATGACCTGAAGGACAATCCGGAAGGCTTCATTGTCGTGACATAACATACTGTCCCCGGGCGCCCGGCTTGCCGGGTGTTCGGGGCAGTGCCTTTCTGCCCGGGCGCCTCTGTGTGCCCGGCATTTGTTCTCGCGTAATGAAGTTTAAACATGCTCGAAACTCTCGGCACATATGCGGAATCACCCTTTGATGCGCCGCAGTTTCTGCAGCTGACGCCCGATGTTTATCTTGTTGCCTGGGATCCTCCACATGCAGTCAACGCAGCGCCGCGGCTGGAAGAACTCGGGAGCGCCCAGTTTTCCGCAATGGCAAGTGTTCGTCTGGCGTTGCTGGATGGACGGTCGAGAATAATCTGGGCGCTTGCTCCGAAAGACAAATCCAGGCTGAGTTTGAAACTGACGGCAGGAACCATCGGATCCGGAGCGGAACTCACGGCGGACTTCAGTCAGTCCGTAAGTGCTGTGGACCCGTTCGCCCTGACGAATGGCCTGACACAGAACGCCTGCGCGTCGCTTGTCACAACGATCCTGAACACCTGGGCAGGCATGTTCAAGTTGGCGAGATCACGCAGTTTCGTCGGCTTCGCCACCAAATTGCTCCAATCAGTCAATGATGCGCCGAGTGTTGCCGACTGCGTTGCTTCGGTGAGCGGGACGTACCTTCTGGAAACATTTCTCAATAGTGAATGCGCAGAAATCTCGTCGGCTATCCTGATCGGTGACGCCGGTGTCAAGCGGCTTGATGGCGACATTTTCAATGAGTCTTACAACAACGGCCGGAACCGGCTGTTCCTGGGCACTGTTGATTTGGCGCAGCCACCTGCCAGAAGCCATCTGGTGTTGTCCGGTCCATGGGGACTTGCGATCCGGCGGCTGGAAGCGGAGGGCGCGGCGCGCTCGCTCGGAACATGGTGGGCTTCCAACGCGCGCAAACTTCCCGAAGTGCGCGACTATCTCATTACCAGACTGGGCGGAAGAACGCCGACGGCAAGGGCAGCCGTACGTGATCTGCAACTTGCTGAACCCATGCCGGCACGGCGGTATGGTGCGCTTGGCGAAACCGCGGCCTTTTGTGCTGTCGAAACGGCGATATCCGTTGACAGCGGTGTTCTGGTCGGGGGCTGGATGCGGGATCCAGGCAAATCGATCGAGGGCCTGGATGTTCTAACGGTCGAAACGGAACCGGTTCCCCTTGAGCTGCATGCGTTTGACGGCGTTCTGCCGGAAACGCAGGGTGGATACCCGATCAAGAAGTTCGTTGCATTCGCGCCGACCGGAGGCGCGCTGAGGCACCACATCCAGCCACGTCTCGAGCTTCGACTCGCGTCCGGAGAACGGACCTCGCTTGTACCTCCGCCGCAACCAAGCGATGCCGCAGAAAGCCGCGCAAACGCTCTTTCCATTATTCCGCCCCGGCATGCGACAGATGCGCTGATCTCCGGATGCCTGGCACAACCTCTTGCAGACCTGCAGGACAACTTTCGCAAGCAGGTCGGTGGTCCAACCGAGATTCTGATCGGAACGCAGACACAAAATCCTGTCGTTTCCATCGTGATCCCGCTTTACAAGATCTACGAATTCATGAAGCCGCAACTCGCCGCATTCGCGGCGGACAGATGGCTTGCTGAAAATGCAGAAATCATCTTTGTGCTCGATTCCCCGGAGCAGGCGACGCATGTCGAAGACCTGCTTATCGGTTTTCACCTTCTTTATGGTTTGCCGATCCGGATGATCGTGATGGAACAGAACGGCGGATACGCGCTTGCCTGCAACGCCGGCGCTTCAAAGGCCAACGGCCGATACCTGGCGATGGTCAACTCTGATGTGGTGCCTCTGGACAGCGGCTGGCTGGAGCAGCTGTGTGCCTGTCTGATGATGGATGAACAGGTCGGTGCGGCGGGGGCCAAACTGCTCTATGCCGACAATGCCATTCAGCATGCCGGTCTCAAATTCATTCAGGATGAAAAAGGCCGCTGGTTCAATCATCACTATTTCAAGGGGTTTCCGCGTCACTTCCCGCAAGCCAGCACCTCGCGCGAGGTCCCAGGGGTAACGGGCGCCTGTCTCGTTCTGTCACGCTCCGATTTCGAGGAGGCGGGAGGATATACGACCGACTTCATCATTGGTGACTATGAAGACAGTGATCTTTGTTTGAAATTGAGAAGCAGTAATAAAAAGATTTATTACCTTGGCGATGTTGAGCTTTATCATTTTGAGCGCGTTTCCATAAGCAAAAATGGGGATTACACGCGCGGTGTTGCTTCTCAATACAATCGCTGGCTTCAGCAATTCAGGTGGGAACAGGAAATAATGGATGTGATGTCCTCGATTGGTGCTCGGGACGGGATGGCAATCTGATGAACTCTCCCGTCATGATCGAAGACACCGTGAGACTAAAACCCGCCGCCATCGCGGGCGACCGGTTGGCGCTTCTTCAAAAGACCATTCAGCGCAACCGGTATCTGCCGGTACCACCGAGCGAGGAGAACTTCGTCGGTGACGGAGATTTTCTGGCAATCGGTACTGAATTTCTTGGATATTTTGTCGAACTCGGCGGATTGAACGAGCACGAACGGGTATTGGATATCGGCTGCGGGATCGGGCGCATGGCGGTGCCTCTGACCCAATATCTCGATCCTGACAGAGGGCGTTACACCGGTATCGATCCCGCATCTCCCGGCATTCAATGGTGCACGCGGCAGATCGGGTCCATCTATCCGAACTTCCGGTTCATGCACCTTGATATTGCAAACGATCTCTACAATCCGGACGGCTACATAAAAGGCGCGGAAATCAAGTTGCCGTTCGCCAACGGGTCCTTTGACTACGCAATCATGACCTCCGTCGTAACCCATTTGCCGCCAACTGAAATCGAGCCCTATTTTCACGAAGTGTCCCGGCTGCTGGACAAGGGCGGGCGGCTGTTCCTGTCGGCATTCATCATGAATACCGACACGCAGCCCGGCTCAGAAAAACTCACTCCCAGAATCCGGTTCCAGCGCGCAGGCGCGGGTCCCGCCTGGTACGGCAACGCGCAAGCCCCGCTGGCAGCAGTGGCATTTGATGACGGTTTCCTGGACAGGGCCCTGAACGCGGCCGGTTTTGAAATCGCGTTGAAGAAACTCGGTCACTGGCGCGGACAGACCGGAAGCCAACACTACCAAGACATGTTCGTCGCGGTGAAAACATCGCGGGGCCGGCGTTGATGAAAATTCTGGTCTTTGCCCACAATCATCCCGAACTTCATCCCGGTGGAACCGAGACCGTTGCACTCGAGTTATCGAAGGCTTACCGGGAAGCGGGGCACGAGGCCCTTTTTGTCGGTGCAACCAATCAATTGCATCGGGAGCCGCATCCCGGAACCAGTTTTCAGGCGATCAGTGACAGCGGCGACGAACTCCTGATGTGGGCGGGGCACTTCGACCGGTTCAACATGAGCCAGGTGGATCTGCGTGCCTTTGTTCCAGACATGACAGCGCTTCTGGAAAGCTACCGGCCTGACGTCATCCACATTCACCATCTGCTGCTTTTCGGCGTTGAGTTGCCGGTTCTGATCCGGCGCGTCCTGCCAGACGTTCGCATCGTCATGACGCTTCACGACTACTATGCGATCTGTGCCAATGACGGCGTCCTGATGCAGAGCCCCGATGAACCCTGCGCAGCTTTGGGACCAGGTGGCTTGTGCAAGTGCCTGGAGGCTGCGAAGCCCAACGACATGCGATTGCGTGAGCGTTTCATCAAGACCCATCTGGGTGCGGTGGACCAGTTTGTTGCACCCAGTGCATTCCTGCGGGATGTCTATGTCCGCTGGGGTCTGCCTGCGGACAAGATCGGCATCATTCGCAACGGCAGGCCGGACGTGGAACCGGTGCCGGGCCGCGCGTCGAGCGACGTTCCCAAGCGAGTGTTCGGCTTCTTCGGAAATCTGACGCCCTGGAAAGGCATTGAGGTTCTGCTGCAGGCTGCGCAGGTCCTGATCGAGCGCGAAGTCGAATTCGAATTGCGCGTGCACGGCGGGGCACCGTTTCAGAGCACCGAGTTTATCGAAAGGATCGAAACCCTGTTCAAGGCGACCGCGCCTCATGTCGTGAGGCTTGGTCCATACAAACCTCATGATGTTCCAGACCTTATTGGTCCTGTCGACTGGGTGGTCGTGCCATCGGTCTGGTGGGAGAATGCTCCGCTTGTCATTGCCGAGGCACAGCAGCATGAACGGCCGGTGATCGTCACTGGAGTCGGAGGCATGGCCGAGGCCGTCCGGGACGGCACAGATGGCCTGCATATCCGTCGAAATGACCCGATCAGCCTGGCCGCCGTGATGAAGGCTGCCGCAGACGATCCGGGCCTTTACCGCAACCTTGCAGAAAACACACGACGGCCGCCCGACGTGGCGACGGTGGCGAAACAGTATCTTGAGTTGTTCATTGACCAGCACCGGAGAGTGAGTGACCCGGCAGCCTAGCGAGACGATCATGACCGCAGCAAAGTTGGAAGACAAAACTGCGCAGGCAGAAGCAGACCAGAACAGCGCTCCGAAGATCCAGGGGCGGGTGGATGCGTATGAACAGGGCCGCCTGCTCGGTTGGGCCTGGGATGCAGCGAACCCTGCAGACCGGATGACGATCCATGTGCTTCATGACGGCGAACGTCTCATGAGCAAGACCGCGGATGCACAGCGTATAGACCTGCAACGCAACGGGATCGGCGACGGGGCCTACGCCTTTGATCTTGAACTGCCCCAGGCTGCGGCGTCGGCACCTGAGGGACTGTCCATTGTCGCCGAATCGCCACGAGACGGAACGCAATCGACGCTGCCGCGTCCGAGCGTGGAAGAACGCGCGGCGGAGGCAGCAATCGCGCTGCCATTGTCGCTGGTGATGAAAAAACTGGACCGGGTGATCTCCATTCAGGGAAAGAGCGCAATCGGCCAGCGGGACGCAACCGAATTGCTGAAGAAGACAACCCAGAGGATCGACACTCTTGCCTCGAAAGAAGGAGAGCTTGGCGAGGCAATGGCCATTCTCAAGAACGGTCAGGGCGATCTTGCGCAGCGCGTCAAGGAACTCGAGGTGTTTCTGCTGCGTTTCGATACGACGCTCAAGAGCTTTGACGACCGCTTGATCGCGCTCGGTGACAGAAACCGGAACGGTCTCAAGGTGCATCTGCTTTTGCTCGCAATATTGCTCGGCTTCGTCGGCGGCATGGTGTTTGCCGCTGCAGGCGGATTGTGGAGCTAGAGCAATGGAACAGGTCGTCACACTCGAAGGAGCACAGAAACTGACCGGCACGAACCTGGAACAAAGGGGTATCGCTCCGGGAGCCTCCGGTCAGCCGGTACCCGTTCTTCCTCTTGACGGCCGAAGCGTTGTTTACACTGTGTTGGATCACGATACGGTAATCGTTGCGGGGGTAGGCGAAAATTTCGCGCTGAACCTCCCGGCTGTGTTGAATGACGACCCGAGTGACACGGCACAGGCCTCAATGGTGATGTTGTCCGGCAACACCCAGAAATCGGCGCCGTTTCTTGCGATCCTGTTCCTGCATTCTGCGGCGCCTTCCAAACTGGAACGCGTGACATTTCGTGCCAAGGGACATGCTCATCCCTACACGGTCAAATATGGCCCGGTCGAATTCGATACTTTTGCGAAGCTTGTTACCGATGCTGCCCCGCAATCCGAAACGAGTGTCGTCGACAAGCTGATCGATGTTCTTTTTTCGGGAAAAACCGAAGCGAAAAGTCAGCAATTGGCTGCCAAACTCGTTGGACATGTTGCCCGTCGGGACGGGTTTGTCGAAATGATCGGCCAGTTTGACGAAGGCGATATCTACGTCCAGGGCTGGTCGAAGGAATTGCCTGCCGGAAACAACCGCGTCTTCGTTTTCGACGGGTCCCTCAACGTGGCGGATTTCAGCTGTTGCCTGTTCGAGAGAAAGGACACGGGAGGCAAGGCGGCAGGTTTTTCAGGCATTCTCGATCCGGGTGAGCCGCTGGCCACATCATCGATACGCAATCTGTTTTTTCGTGGACGTTCCGGCTGGAACAAAGTTGACGTCCACGACAAGCGCACAATCTCAACTGCGCGTGCCCTTCCGGGGCAAATCCGGGCTCTCCTTCCCAGGCTCGGCGTTGCCGGGGATGGAAGAAGCAGGCTTGAAACAGCTGCTCAACGGTTTGATGGTCGGGAGACCGTCAGCGAACTGGATGTGCCGGTCCGTGTCGGCATTGATTTTTGTGCCGCGACAAACACGGGAGAGGTTATTCTGTGCGGCTGGCTGCTCAATCCCGAGGACCATGTGGATGCGGTTCATCTTCGCGCCGGAAACACGTTTGCGCGGCTCGACGAGACATGGACGTCTTTGAACCGTCCGGATGTTACCAAGGCCTTCGAAGATCTTTCACCGTTCCTGCGCGGGGCCGGCGGGCAAAATCGTCATGGGTTCCTGGTGTGCGTCGGGGAATTGGATACCTGCCTGAAGGAGAAGCCGTATCTGGAGATCGTTCTGAAGGATGGTCGGTCTGCCTATGCGCCGCTTGCCCTCGGGCAGACAACGCTGCGGTCTGCGCTGCGCCGGCTTGTCGCCGGGCTTGATCCTGCGGTTGCTTCCGAGACAGACATTATCGAACGCCAGTTTTTGCCCATTCTGGGCACCGCCGTTTCGCCCGAACCCTCGGTCGCCGATTTTCTGGATATTGGTGCCGTTCCCGAAACGGCATCCAGATCCATTGTGGTGGGTCTGGACGGTGCGGTCGAAAAGATCAGAACACTCCTCCCTATTCTGGCACTCGATCCGTTCCTGCGCGGAACTCCGATCGTGTTGTCGGCTTCTTCCTCCGTGCTGAGTGAACAGCTCCAGGAAATAAAACGGATCGCGACGCTGTATGGAATGGCGGTGCGAACTGTTGCAGCCCGAAACGTTGAGGACAAACTCGACGCCCTCCAGGCCGGGATGGAAACGGCGCCTTCCGATATGGTTGTTTGCCTCAATTCCAGCGTTGTACCCTTGGTGCCCGGCTGGCTGGAACCGTTGGTATCTGCTTACCAGGAACGAGAAGGCAGTTGTCTCGTGACACCGACAATCCTTTATGAGGACGATACGATCCGCTGGGCAGGAACCTGGATCGACAAGGAAGGTGGCAGCCATGTCCTGAAGCAGCATTATGTCGGGTATCCGCGGCGAACCCTTCTTGGGGCGGAAAGCTGCGAAGTGGTCGCATCGACCTTCGATTGCTGTGTGTTGCCGAAGTCGGCGTTGCCGGAATCCGGCGGCTTTGCGCGCAGCTATCTCGGTACGGATGAAAAAGGTATGGACGCGACGCTGAAGCTGAGGCGTTGGGGTTTGAAGTCCTACTGGGTGCCTCAAGTGGAAATGGTTCACCCGGAAGACGGACGTGGCAGTGAACGCCTCTGGAACAAGATTGTCGGCCAGCACGACCGAAGCCAGTTTGAGCGCACCTGGACAACGTCGTTTGCCGGGTTGAAGGAGACATCGTGATGGAGACGGCAGCGACATCGGACGACAAGCCGGAAAGCGAAACCGTGCGCGTGCTGGTCATATCGCACGGACATCCCGAACTTTCACTCGGCGGTGCCGAAGTTGCGTCCTACAATCTGCATCAGGGATTGAAGTCGGTTTCCGGTTCACAGTCTTTTTTTCTGGCGCGTGTAGGAGACGGATATCCAAGGCATGGCAGGTCCGCCCTTATGGGTGTTGCTGACGCGGAAGATGAACTGCTCTTTCATGCCGACGAATATGACCCGTTCCTGATTTCCAATCGCAACACATCAGATCTGCAGTCTGACCTGCGCCGCTTTGTCGGGTCTCTCAAACCCGACATTGTCCATTTTCACCATTTTATCGGGTTGGGGCTGGAAGCGCTTCACGTCGTTCGCGACGCATTGCCGGACAGTACAATCTTCGTCACTCTTCACGAGTTTCTGCCGATTTGTCACAACCATGGCCAGATGGTCAAAACCGGGACGCATGCGCTGTGCCGGACGGCTTCGCCGATCGCGTGCCACAACTGTTTTCCGGACATTGAACCCGGGACATTCCTGCGTCGGAAGCAATTCGTTCAATCGATGCTGGGTCTGGCTGACCGCTTCATAACGCCGAGCAGGTTTCTTGCCGAGAGATATCAGCAATGGGGGCTTCCCGGAGACAAGATTTCGGTTATCGAAAACGGTTTGAACGTCAGAGAAAAAGCGGAGCCGCGACGGCTGAAAAATGATGGGGATCGTCGCTCGCGTTTCGCCTTCTTCGGACAGATGACCCCCTACAAGGGTGTCGATGTTTTGCTTGATGCCGTGCAGCGTATTCCGGAGGACGTCTGGGGCGACGATGCTTCCTTGACGATTTTTGGTGGCAACCTCGAGCGGCAACCCGAAGATTTCCGGGCGAAAATTGCCGATCTCATCGAAAGGACCGGCAATCGGGTCCGGTTTGCCGGTCCATACCAGAACAAGGATATGCCGGCCCTCATGCGCCAGGTTGATTGGGTCCTGATGCCTTCTGTCTGGTGGGAGAATTCGCCGGTCATCATCCAGGAAGCCTTTTTTCACGGCCGGCCACTGATCTGCAGTGGTATCGGAGGGATGGCGGAAAAGGTGCGTAACGGCGTCGACGGATTGCATTTTCTGGCAGGCAGTCCGGAAGACCTGTCGGATCGTATGTCGGAAACTCTTGAAAACAAAGATCTTTGGAACACGCTGCGAGCAGGTATCAAGGAGCCGAAGGACTACCGGTCCAGTGCCCGGGAACACCTGGCGTCCTATCGCTCAGCCATTGGAAACCGGTTTTCCGCGGGACCTGCGCTCCCCGGTGAGCTGCGGCAAAGCGCGTGAAAATAATAAAAGGAACAGAGATGCCTCGCGTATTGGTCATGATCCCGTCGGGTGAAGTTTACAATCACGACAGTGTGCGCTGGTACAGGTATCAGGATGTTCAAAGGAGCATAAATCACTACCACAATATTGGTGATGCCTTTGTTTTCGATTCAACGCTGAAGCTGCTGAATTTCACCAAGTTACGGACGCTGACGATCAGCGAATTCCGCGAAGAAGATGTCGACCGGCTTCGTGAGGAATTCGACTATGTCGTGCTGCGCGGCTCAAACTACATTCACAGCGAGATGGACTGGGAGTGTGCCGAGGCGGTTCTAAAACGTCTTGGATTGCCGGTTCTGGCTTTCGGTATCGGTGCGCAAGCGCCGGTTGACGGCAGGATCGAACTGTCTGAATCCACCAAAAACGTGTTGAGGCTGATTTCAGATTCCACAGAAAGTGTCGGTGTCAGGGGTGCTTACACGGCGCAGGTTCTCTCGGATCTTGGAATTCGCAACGCGAGGATCATCGGTTGCCCCACGGCGTTTCGCAAGAATGACCCTGAGTTGAAGATTTCGCTTCCCAAAGTTGATGAGGTGAGAAAGATCGGTCTCACGATTCGGCGAGAGGTTTCACCTGCCTATGCCAGGGACATCAGACAATATCTCACTTTTCATCGAAACCTGATCAAGTCGTTCGCTGGAAGGTTCGAGACTACTCTGTTTGCCCAGGGCGAGATCGAGGAAAAGAAGCTCGTTCTCGGAACACCGGACCAAAAAGAGGAGGCCATATCGTCCTTGAAGGACAATTCATGGGTCTCGCAATGGTACATGGATGAAGACGTCGAGCGGCTCTACCGCACACGTCTTTTCTATTCGGACGTGGTTGCCGACTACGACGCAGCAGTAAGCGCATGCGACCTGGTGCTCGGTTACAGATTACACGGTAACCTCATGGCGCTGGCGAACGGCATTCCGTCGATTTATTTCACTTATGACAGTCGAACCCGCGAGTTTGCAGATACGTTCAAGATACCCAGCTTCGACGTTTTTTCAGACAAAGTGTTCCGGTTGAGCGACTTTTGGGATCAATCCAGCTTCGATGGGTTCAACGGCGCTTACCGGCAGGTTTTTGCTGCAATGCAAAATTTCCTGAATGAAAACAACATTGATCATAAAATGGGTAAGAGTAGTGAAATTTCCCAATTCAAAAAGGCTGCTACCGTGTAATTTTCAAATAATATTTCGAAATTCATCGTAATTTATGAATACTAATTGACTATTTTGCAAATAAACTAATAGATTAATTTAATAAAAGACGTTAAATACATAAAAAACTTGAAATATTACTTTTATATGCCGTATTGTCGTCACAAAATAGCATGAGTTTCTGGCTATGTACTTGGTTATCTTGCGGCGGCATTTCCCGAAAATTATGCCAAAGCAGTACAAATTTTGGGGGCGTTTATGACAGTCGTGGCCACGCAAGAGGCATATCCAGTCGACAAACCGGCGATTGAGGAGCGCCTCCTCAAGGACCTGACACTGATCGTCGTCGGAGTTGCGAGGCAGGAGCTGCCAATGGCCCTGCTGGGTGCAGTGCAAACAGTCTGGTTCGAAGGCGTGTCGGACGGACATGCTCTGTTTTCCGACGAAAAGGGATCGGTTTTTCAAGTCGTCGAGGCACCGGTTTTGCCGCTGGCAATCCTGGCTGATCCGGGGGCGTCACCTGAAGCGGACACCTTGTACAAATGGTTGCATCGGCAGGACGCCGTGCAGCTTCCTTCCGTCGTCGGCTGGGCCCGCGGGCGCGAAAGTGAGGCGATTTCTTCGATCGTTGCACTGGTGGCAGAACACGTCAAATCGGCCGCCAGACGCCTGGTGTTGTCAAACAGGGAACTCAGGACACTCCGGAACCTGAACGATGATCTGCAGAACCGGTTCGCCGCGATTGAATCGTTCCTGAACAGGCATGGCCTTCAACCTCTCGATCTGGTGTTCAGCAATGAACCGGCGGAAAATCCACTCAACGCCAACGTATTGGCCAGTGCTTCGCGCGACGGGATCAGTCAGATCCTGCCTGTGCCGAGTTCGGGCGTGAGCGGTGTTTCGGTTCATCTTGACCAGCCGGTGGGCCGCCAGGATCTCAAGTTGCGCGCGCAACTTGTCACTCTCGAGGACCTGCGCATTGTCGATACATGGCAGATTTCCAGCGGTGACCTGACAACCGGCTGGAACATTTTCGGCTTGTCCAAGTCAACGGCTGGGCTCAACCGCACCCTGGAATTCCGGCTTCAGGTCGAAGACGCTGATGAGGACGTGCCGCTTCTGTCGCTGGGAAGCCTGCAGCCGATCGAGATGTTTCAGGTGCGGGATGCGGCAAACGGCATGCCCGTTCTGAAGAACAGCCTGGCCTTGCAGGTCTGGGGTGGCATCCCGGGCGTGTCCATGCCGCCGTCGGCAAACTACATTCCCGCACAATCGCAGCAAGTCGGGCTCAGCGAAGGGTTCCGCGACATGCCGATTGCCCCTGGCATTCTTGAGCATGCCAGCCTCGCAAACACGGATGAAGTCTCCTTTGATTTTGAAGCGATCATGCCTTTGCCTGCGGAACGGGCCATTGGCTGCCATCCACCGGCCGAAGGGATAACGATCGGAGAACTGCCCGCCGCGTGTCCACCGCAAATCATCCGTATGTCCGCCAAGGCCTTCATCGACAACAGCCGTGCCGCCGATATCGATTTTGCGATAGCGGTTGCCGGAAATCTCGAAGCGGCCAAGGCATTGTTCCGTGAACAACGGGAACAGACTGTCGGTGAAGCCTTTTCCGGATGGAAAACCGTGTCCTTCGGCGAGAGTGCCCACTTGAGTGCATTTGCCAGCGAGCAGGTTGGTGCCTGGCAGAATGTCTATTTCGCAACGAGGATGAATGAAGCAGGTGGCAATGATTTCGCCTGGGCAAAATTTGCGAATTTCCGCGCTGTTGTGAACGGATGACGACCATGCTTCGTCAGACCGCAGCTGGTCAGGGTCATCCGAATGTGCGCTATGCCCAGTTTGGAAGTTCCGAAAAGCCATCCGCCACGATTGCCATTCTCATTCCGGTGTTCAAACACTCCGTCCTGTTGACGGAAGCGATCGATTCAGCGCTCACGCAAGAGGCACCATTCAATATTGCAGTCGTCATCGTTGATGACGGCTGTCCCTTTCCGGAAACGGCTCAGGTCGCGCAGGCGTATGCGCTCGCGCACGACAATGTCTATTATTTGAGAAAGCCCAATGGCGGATTGAGTTCGGCGCGAAACTACGGCATCGACTTCGCGTTGCGCACATTCGCAGATCTCGAGGCCGTCTATTTCCTGGATGCCGACAACCGCATCACGCCGACGGCCATGCGCGTTCTCCTGGAGTATCTGCGGGCGAACAAGGGCATCGACTGGATCTATCCCAATATCGACAAGTTCGGAATTGAATGGAACGGGAATTACACGGCGCAGTATTCCCGTCTGTTACATGTGACATTCGACAATATCTGCGAAGCCGGAAGCCTGGTTTCCAAGGCTATCCTCGATGCCGATGTCCGGTTTGACGAAACCATGAAATCCGGTTTCGAGGATTGGGAGTTCTGGCTCCAGGCAATTTCCAAAGGTTTCAAAGGGGCGAACTACCCGTTTTTCGGATTTGAATACCGGCAGCGCGCGGAAAGCATGCTGCGGGATTCCAACCGCACGCGCGAGAGCATTCTGGGCTACATCCGAACAAAGCACAAAAAGCTATTTTCGGCGGACACGCTTCTGCGCTGGGAGCATGAGGAGACGCCTCGCTATCTTGCCTTCGGCACCGATTCCTACCTGGTCGACCTGTTCACGGATCCGGTTGTTTCGCATGACAGGCGCGGCTTTGAAGAGTTCGTGAAAATGTTCTGGGCCGCGCGTGCCGAGCCGGAAACATTCGGGGTGCCACCATTCTGGCTCTGGATGTCACCGGCGCATCGGGACGCGTTGAAGGATTTCGGGCTGCTTCACAATGTTCTGTGGCTGGGCGAACGCCTTTCCCAGACCCACCACTTCGTCGCCATCCGCTTTGAAAGCGACAGGGACAAACTGGGTGTTGAGGTTGCCACGCTCGGCGACGACAGGGAACTTAACAAGAAGCCACTTGGCTGGATGTGCTCTCTCGGGATTATCCAGCAATGCGTCGAGGACAAGTCGGATGACTGGGTGCGGACGCTCGGAAAGGCGAAACCATCCCCCAAGATTGCAGAGATCGTTGTGAGTGGTCCCTTTTCGGCCGACGATATGCAGGGGACTGCGCTTTCTTCGACCAACAGTCTGCTTGCGACGCTGGGTGCATTGCGGGATTCCGGCTATCGGAGCGGTACGGACAAGCGCTGGATCTGGCGGTCTGCCTACTTCCCGGACCGGAGCAAATACTACGAACTTCTGCGCCATTCACTTGGCGCTGCGCCACTGATGCCGAGACTGGCACAGGAGAACGGCCCGATTCGGGTAGGGCTTCTGCTGCCGATAGCGAGTTTCGGCGGGGTTGAAAAGGTGGCCTATGCTACGGCGCGCGTTCTGAAAAGCGCCGGCTGCGAGGTCCATCTCTACGTTTTCGGCAAGCCGGTTTACAATCGCATTCCGGACAATGACGGCATTTTCGACAGCATAAACTTCCTTGCGGATGATTATCCGCTCTGGGGCGGACCGAACACATTTTCCGGGCATGACATCCTGATGGGTCATGACGCGGACGCGCGCTCCGAGGAGGTAATCGGCTTTCTTTCCGGTCTCGATGTGATCATCAACAATCAGCTCGCACCGGCAAATGCCATATTCGGTGAACTCAGACGGCGCGGCGCAAAGATCGTGAACTATGTGCATGTGCTGGACGCGTCTGAAAGCGGCCGTCCGGCCGGCCATCCCTATCTGACGCTGGCCTATGAGCATATCTATGACAGCGTCCTCACATGTTCGAGGGATATGGCCGAATGGCTGCACGGCATGGGTGTTCCGAGCGCCAAGTTGCTTCATATCCCCAACGCGGCCGGCTACCCGCTTGCTCCGGAGGAGGTCAAACGGCTGACTGCCGGACGAACGGGCGAACGGGACGGAGCTGTCAGAGCGCTGTTCCTGGGCCGGCTGGATCGCCAGAAGGGCATAGAACGTATCTTCGCCGCCGCGCGGACCTTGAAAAGGCGAGGTGTCGAGATCGACTGGCGTGTCGTTGGATCCGACATCATGGATGCAGGTGCGGGAGGGTCCTGGAAAGACCGTTTCGCCGAAATTGGCATTCGTGTCGAACCGCCCGTCTATGACAGCCGTCATCTGAGCAAGCTGCTTACCTGGGCCGATGTCTTCGTTCTCCCCTCCAGATGGGAAGGAGCGCCGCTCGCGATCATCGAGGCACAGCGTCTTGGATGCGTGCCGATTGCCACAGATGTCGGTGCCGTTTCGGAACTGATCGACCACAAAGTTGACGGGCTGCTCTTGAGATCGAGCGACGACGGGGTCGTGACCCATGACCTGACAGCCGTGCTCGAAGGCATCATAAAATCGCCGGGTCTCCTACAAAAACTCTCCAAACAGGCGGCGGCAAGATCCACGGATCGAAGTTGGGACAAAAGCCTGCAGCCGCTGCTCAGGCAGTTGCACACGTGGTTCCCCGACCGGCTTCAAAGCATCAGGCGGACCAAAGTTATCAAGTCGCAAGCCGGCAAACTATCAGATGCTCCCCTGGTTCGCGGGGCATATCGCAAAGATCCGGAAATGCCACCGCTGAACCGTCATTCCTCAGCCCGTTAACAAGAAGGGCGCTTGTGGCCCAAATACTGGAAGGTGTAGTTCACATGAAAAAGCTCTTCGTATTGAATGGCGGCGCTGCCGTAAAGCCAGGCAATAAATCCGCATTTCTGAAAATCGACGATCCTCTTTCTTCATTCTCCCGCGGCGGCATCAATACGGGCGACGTACTGGTCTATGACGCGATGCTCAAGGCGCTGGCCTACGATCAGATCAAGAACCTGCAGTTTGCGCATGCTGGTGACGAGAAGCTCTGGCCGCAGGAAGACTACGATGCCACGGTCATTCGCGGGTCCAACTATCTGACCGAAACCGTTGATATCAGCAATGTCATTCCGCTTCTGAAAAAGCTCAAGGGCCCGATCGTCCCGGTCGGCGTGGGTGCTCAGGCGGCAAAGTACAAGAAACTCGAATTGCCGAAAGGCAGTGTCGAAGCCTGGAAGATCATTGCCGACAAATGCGAAACGATCGGTGTTCGCGGTGTCTACAGCGCGGAGGTCTTCAACGACATCGGCATCAAGAATGTCCGGATCATCGGCTGCCCGAGCTTCTACCGCAATCTGCGTCCGTCGATTGAAATCCGTCCGATCGATCCGGCAAAAGCCCGTGTAGGTCTGACGCTCAACCGGTATCTTTCAGCGGATTATGCATCCAACGCGACAAAGACCAACCGCATGCAACGTGCGCTGATCCAGGCTGTTGCCCAGCGGCCGGTCAACCGGCTCTATTCCCAGGGCGAGCGGGAAGAGACACTTGCCATCTTCGCAAAGGGTGAGGAAAAGCAGAAACATATCCAGTCAATCCTGGAGAAGTACAATCTCGACGGTGACAAGGATGTCGAAGCGCTGGTGAGCGACCGGATGCAGGCCTTCTTTGATGTCGACGAGTGGGCCGCGGACGCCAAGGAAAATGTCGACGTTCTGGTCGGCTTCCGGCTCCATGGAAACGTGATCGGTCTTCATCAGGGTATTCCGGCGGTGTTCTTCACCTACGATTCCCGCATCCGCGAACTCTCGACACTCTTCGCCATACCCTCGGTCGAGGTCGAGGACTACATGCCGATCAATCTGGAGAACATTTTCGAGAAGGCCGACTTTTCGAAAGTGCAGCATGTTTATCGGCTGAACTATGCTGAATATCACCGGTTCCTGACGGAAAATGGCTTGAACCACGTGCTGGCAAATCCGGTCACCGCACCGCCCAAGAAGGCGCTTGAAAAGCCGAACCTTGTTCAGACGGACCAGAACCTTGGTGAGGTCACAGACTGGTTCCAGGATGAGGTGGGATACATGACAGGCGAGATCCAGACCCTGCGCGACCGTGCCTGGAAACTGGAGCTGGCACTTCGCGAACTGAAGGCTCCGAAACCGAACGCCAAGCTGGCAAGTTGAAGGCGATGACGTCAAGTTTGTCGCCCTATGAGACACTCAGCCGCCGCCGCTTTCTGAAAGCCGCGGCGGGTGGTGCGTCCACCCTGGCAGTTCTGGCTGTACCAGGACATGTTGCGGCGTTTTCGGGAGGAGACCTGCCGACGCCATTGCAGCAGGCCAGCGGAGACTGGAAGCTGACATTCGAGGATGATTTCAACGATTCTGTAAGATTTCACGCGATGTGGGAACTTCTCAAACGCGGCGGGCACAAACATCTGACGATGCGGTATCCCCGCAATGTCGTGGTCGAAGACGGCGAGCTTGATCTCAATCTCGGACATCAGAATGATCCCAAGCGACCGTTTACCGGGGGCTATATCCGGTCCCGTTCGTTCCGGCAGACATACGGATATTTCGAATGCGAAATGCGCATTGCGAATGAAGCGGGTGTCAACAATGCTTTCTGGATGGTTTCCGACAGGTCCTTGCAAGGGGACACCCAATTCGAGCTGGATGTGGCCGAAGTCAAGTATCCGAACATCGTTCAGGTTTCGGCACGGCGATGGAAACCCGAAAAGATCGTTCTTGCCGCCACGTACCGGTCGAACATGCGGCTGGATGAGACCTTTCACCGCTACGCGATGCTTTGGAACGAGAACGAATTCCGGTTCTACGTGGACGATCTGGAGGTCTTTGACGTGGAAAATTCATTCGCGCACACACCGGCGATGCTCCTGTTCAGCAACGCCGTAGCACCCTTTGCCGGCAAGAACGACGGCGATGTTGCGGGCGCTGCGACCACCGTGCGGAACGTACGCGTGTTCCAGGATCTCAGCGCCTAGTTCATCTGGCGACATCGGTGAGCGGCAGCTATTCCGCCGCGTCGCGCATCGTCTCCGAAAGGCACGTGTAACCGTCGCGCGTCTGGGGTGTTTTCATGCCGAGGATGCTTCCTGCGATTTGCGTGCGCAGGATTTGCGTTGTCCCACCTCCGATGGTGAACATACGCACGTCCCGGTACATCCTTTCCAGGGGTTCCTGATCGCCGTAACCGCGTGCGCCGAACATCTGAAGCGCGTCGCTGACCACCTTGATTGCCATTTCAGAAGCAAAAAGCTTTGCGCGTGCGGCCATCGTCATGTCCGGGTAGCGACTTCCGTTTGGACCGCGGGAACGCGCCGCTTCGTGAACAAGCAGGCGGGCGGCATGTATCTGCGTATCCATGTCTGCGAGCATCCACTGCAACCCCTGGAATTCGGCGAGTGGACGCCCGAACTGCTTCCGGTCAAGCAAGTGGCGTTTGGCATGATCGAGCGCTCCGGCGGCAACCCCAACGGCAATCATTGCGGCACCGACGCGCTGCGAATTGTAAGCGTTCATGAGATCGGCAAAGCCGTGCTTCAAGCCGGATGGCGGGTGAAGCAGCCAATTTGCATCAATTTCAACATTGTCGAACTGCAGCTCAGCCTCGGGCATGCCGCAGAGCCCCATCGTGTGTTCGCGCCCGACGACGCTGAAACCCTCGGGGGAATTCCCGTTGGCAGGATCGGCGAAGAGGATGAACGCGCCGACGCCCTGCTCACAGCCTGCCTCGTCCAACACACGGGCAAAGACAAGATGCAGCTTCGACACGCCGCCACCGGTGATCCAGTGCTTCGTCCCGTTGAGAACAAACCTGCTTCCCTTTTTGCGCGCTGTTGTTCGCATTTCGGTTGCGGCACTTCCAGCTTCCGGTTCCGTTATGCAGATGGCAGGTTTGTCACCTGCCAGCACATGGGGTGCACAGAATGCCTTTTGCGCATCGCTGCCGTAACCCATGACGGCGCTGATGCCGCCCATGTTCCCTTCGACGACAATTCGGGCAGTCAGTGTGCAGGCCCTGGCTATCTCTTCGATCACCATGGCGACGTCGAGAAAGCTCGCTCCCTGACCGCCATATTCCTTCGGGATCGACATTCCCATGATCCCTGCATGCGCCAGCTCGCTGACATTCTGCCAGCAATATGTGCGGGACCTGTCCCATCCGGCGGCGCGCTTTTCAAAGCCTGAAGACAGTTCTTTCGCGATGGTCACCAGCGGATGCGTCATGACAGTAGCCTTCAATAACGTTTCCGTGAGAATACACTTGCTAAAGTTCAGGACAATCGAATAAAAATGTATATCAAATACAGGAAAGTTTGAGTTGTGCAGACGCGATCGCTCAGAAGTCTCGTGAAAATCGCGAAGATTGGCTCCTTTGCCAGAACGGCAGAGCAACTCAACATGACGCTTTCAGCGCTTTCAATGCAGATAAAGGCGCTTGAAACCGAGCTCGGAGTTGACCTGTTCGATCGGTCGGTCCGGCCACCGAGATTGACGCCGATAGGACGGTCCATCGTGACCGAGGCGATCCCGCTGCTGCGCCGCGAGGAAAGTCTGCTGGAGATCTGCCGGCCGACCAACACGCTGGTCGGGCGGTTCAGGATCGGCTTTGTCACGACAGCAGCCGTGCGATTGCTTCCCAAGTTTCTCAAGAATGCCCAGCGCAAAGCGCCACATGCGGCTTTCGAATTCGAGACGGGTCTTTCCAAAACCCTGCAGACGAAGGTCGTTAACGGTCAGATTGATGCTGCCGTTGTGACAGACGCCGACGGTTTGCCTGACGCTCTTTCCGGACGCATCATTCGCGAGGAACCGCTCGTCTTTGCGGCTCACGAGGATCTTCTCGCCAATGGGCTGAAGGGCCTCCTGATGGGCCATTCCTTTTTCCATTTCATGCCTGATACGGGAATTGGCAAGCTCATTGCCGCGGAGATGGCGACCCATGATCGCCCACGCAATGCCAATACGGTGATGCTGGATAATCTCGAGGCGATCATGGAATGCGTTACTGCGGGCCTCGGCTTTACATTGCTTCCCGAGCCGGATGTCCAACGATACCGATCCGGATCCGTGCAAACCGTTCCTTCGCCAAAGCATTTGCGGCGCAAGCTGGTTTTGGCCACAGCAACCGATGGCACACTTGCGAAGCGTGAGGCTGCCCTGGCCAACCTGTTGGGTGTCACACTCCCGGTGTGACGTGGAAATGAGTGGCGCAGATGAGCCGCCGTCACAGATACGATCTGCACCAGGTGCCTGTTGAACTGATTGCCTTCAAATCACGATCATTGTGGTGCGAAGACATGTGCTTTCCGGTGCACCGCCTATCAGATCGAACGAAACCTTCGATCAGGACGCCGTCGTTTCGTAGCCGCGGGGGTTTTTGCAGACCCAGTTCCAGGTGTCGCGGCACATGGCATCCAGGTCGTGTTCAGCCTTCCAGTCGAGCAGTTTTTCGGCCTGGTCCGTGTTTGCGTAACATTCCGCGACATCGCCATCGCGCCGGGGGGCGAAGGAAAAACGGATCTCCTTGTTCGATGCGCGCTCGAACGCCTTCACCATTTCCAGAAAGCTGTAACCGTTGCCGGTGCCGAGATTGACCGCAAAGCAGTTGGAGGGAGCAGATCCTGATGCGAGAACCTCATGGGCTCGCAGATGTCCTTCGACCAGATCGGTGACATGGATGTAGTCGCGCACGCCTGTTCCGTCACGGGTGTCGTAGTCGTTGCCGAAAACCGACAGTTTCTCCCGGCGCCCGTCAGCAACCTGGGTGATGAACGGCATCAGGTTGTTCGGTATCCCAAGAGGGTTTTCGCCGATCTGGCCGCTGTGATGCGCGCCGACCGGATTGAAGTACCGCAGGATCCCGAAACGCCAGGCAGGATCACTGGCGGCGACGTCGCGCAGCATGTCTTCGATCACAAGCTTGGTCCGGCCGTAAGGGTTGACGGCACTGGTGGGGTGATCCTCGGTGAGGGGAAGAAACTGGGGCTCACCATAGACTGTCGCCGAAGACGAAAAGATCATCTGCCTGACGCCGCAATTGGCCATGGCAGACAGTAGCCTGTGCGTGCCGACGACGTTGTTCTCATAATAGACGAGCGGGAGCTTGGTCGATTCACCAACAGCCTTCAGGCCCGCAAAATGGACGACTGCGGTGCAGTTATAGTCCCTAAGTATTTGCTCAAGTCTAGCCTGATCCCTGATGTCGGCGATTTCATGCGCAATTTTCTGACCGGTGATCGCAGCGATACGCTCAAGGCTGGCGCTGCTTGCGTTGGACAAATTGTCAAGCACAACAATGTCGTAACCGGCCTGCTGAAAGGCAACGCAGCAATGCGATCCGATGTAACCGGCACCGCCGGTAATGAGAACTGTCATAAGACCCCCGTATTGCAAATGAATCAGTTGCGTCCTGTGAAACTGATGACAGCTTTTAATTTCAGTCCTTTGTCTAAAATGTGACGTTTAAATATTTAGTTATTTTCGTTTTATACTTAATTTAAATGTTGAATTCTACAAAATTGATCTAAATCGCGCTCGGTCCTGGCCTGGCTGTAAACGGAACTACTCTTCCAAATATTATCCTCAAATCGCGGCCGGCCACTGCGTGGCATATTCAGCGATCCGGTTCAGCAGGTGTTCCGGCACCTCTTGTGCATGGATCAAATGCCATTCGAACCGGATCGGTTCACAGTCGAGATCGGCGGCGGCAAGGCGGTCCGCATAGTCGGACAGGCCGATGCAAAGGCCCGGAAGTATGGAAGCACCGGATCCTTGTGAAACAAGTCTGCAGATGAGCTCCGTGGATTCTATCTTTACGGCTTCTGCGGGAAAGGATCTTCCTCGCTGGAAGAAGCTGTCATACTCCCAGCCTGGCTCCGGCCTGAGGTCGTATGTCAGAAAAGTTTTTCCGGCGAAATTCTGAGGTTGCACAGGCACGGCCTCACCCGAGAAGTCGACTTTCGAAAAGATGGCAACAAGCTTGTCGGAAAAAACCGGTCTGGAGGCCAGGCCGGGAAGTCGCGGTTTACCCGGGACCAATGCGAGGTCAGCTGTCTTGTCCCTGATGGCAGCAACGATTCCCTCGGCTGAAACGCGTGTGATTTCAGCCGACAAATCCGGCAACTCACGCCGGCACATGTCGATCAGGTTCATAGCCAGCGCCGGCGGGTCAAATTGGCTCATTGCCACACGCAGCCTTTTTGAATTCCGCTTTCCCTGCCAGATCGCATCGTTTTCGGCCTGCAGCAGGATGGGCTGAGTCTGGGCCGCTGCCTGCGCGAGTATCAGCCCGGCTTCGGTGAGAACAAGTGTCCGGCCAACTTTGTGTGTGAGCGAAACTCCCAAACGTCTTTCGGCTTCCTGCAGCCGTTGGGTCGCTGCCGACTGCGTAATTCCGAGACCGATTGCAGCGGCTGACAATGTCTCCTGGTCTTTTAGCGCGAAGAGGAGCGACCAATGAGTGACGTCTAACAAATGCATTAGTCTGACTTATGTTTTTGAATGTAGAACCCATTTTACCGGCGGAATTGGAAATGTCATTCATCTTGTTGACTAATTCTTATCGAGGGACAATGACATGAAGCATGATAAGGATGCGCCTTCAATCGCAGCGCTTGCCTGTGTCGATCTGGAGCGCTGGCCAATCCATCAACCCGACAGTAGCGCCTATGGTCGACGGCTTTCAGAAGTGCGAGCTGCCCTACGCAATCAAGGGTGTGCCCGGATCGATGGTTTCATTCGTCGGGACTGCCGGAAAATGTTCGATGCCGAGGTGACCGGTATTGCTCCGGGGGCGCATTTTTCCAGCTCCTCCATCAACCCCTATTTCACGCAAGATGATCCGTCGCTGCCCCCAAGCCATCCGCGTCGTCGATATTCGGAAAATACCAACGGCTTTGTTGCCATGGACCGGTTTCCCGAATACGGGCCCAGCCTGTCGCTTTACCGAAGCGCCCACTTCCAGAAGTTCATTGCAGACAGCCTTGAAGAGGAGCAACTTTTCACTTTCGACGATCCGCTTGCCGGTGTCGTGGTGAATGTCATGAAAGAGGGCCAGCAGCTGGCATGGCACTACGACACCAACGAGTTTATCGTCAGCCTGTTGACGCGCAAGCCGGACCAGGGTGGCACTTTCGAATATGTACCGGGTCTACGCCGGCCCGGAGATGAGTGTTATGAAGAAGTGGAAAACGTGCTGGACGGCAAGAGCGATCGTGTCCAGCACTTGTCGCTTGAATTGGGAGATCTTCAGATCTTCAAGGGCAGGTTCTCGCTGCACCGTGTTGTCAAAGGCAAAGGCGAACGCCACACGGTGATTTTCGGCTATGCCCGGGAACCAGGATTTATTGGCCGCGTCGAACGTACCAGAAAAGTGCATAACCGGGTGACCCAGACCCATATCGATGCGGAAAAATATGCCCGAAGCGATGGTCTGGCGGATTGAACCGGAGCTCGCGAAGGCTCGCATTGCTTACAGGCTTTAATTAGAAAATTCGCAAGTCGGGATTTTGTGCAAGCTGTCTCCCAAACGACTGCTGCCGGAAACGGTTCCCCGGTTCCGGCAGATCAGTCGATATGATTTGTTGCCGCTGACTAGGGTTTGACGACCACGTAAACAGTGGTTCCATCCTGCGTCACGGCCTGGTAGTAGACGCCGCCGCAATTGTAGTAGGCGTTGTAAGGTGTGCAGCCTGAAATCGACTGACGCCGGTTGACCCTGCGAGACGTTCTGCGGGCTGTGCGACGGGCGGTATTCTGCGAAGCGGTCTGGGCGTTTGCGTCGGCTACCTTGAATGAAAGGGATCCAGTTGACTGGGGAGAGGGTAGATCGACGTTTCCGACATATCCGACTGAAAATGCTGCTGCTGCGAGTGTGAGTGCTTTTGTGTTCATTTCACTATTCCTTTGATTTGGGTGCCGCGATGCTGATCTGTTTTGGACGCGCGGCTGATAGATAGTTGTCTGATGCCAGCAACTGGCGTCAGAATTCAGTTGTTTTCGTTTGCGTTTTCTGCTGCTTCATGGCGGCGGTTCACGCGGCGTGACGTCCGGCGGGACGTGCGGCGTGCTGCATTCTGGGATGCTGTTTGTGCGTTGGCTTCGCTCATTTGAAACGAAACGGGTGCGCCTGACGGGATGGAGGAAAGGTTGACTTCGCTGACATAGCCGATCGAAAAGGCGATTGCTGCGAGGGTGAGTGCTTTAGCTTTCATGGGACTGCTCCTTAGATGTTCACCGCCCCCCAAAAGGGCAGTTTGTTTGTTGACAAGCGGAATATGGTTGAACTTCAGGGCTGCTTCTTTAGGCGTCTGGCCATGTGTTTTTTTGTTCTGGCCAAAATGTTCACAGCAAGTTTCGGCGTCATCCAATCACGCTGTAGAGTTCAGTTTATTTTTCAAAATATTCATTTCTGTCAAAGAGTTATGGTTAATCACGCAGCTGTTTGCAGCCCAGCGCCAGCAGAGGCAAGAGCACAAAAAAACTCCCGGCAGTTGCACCGGGAGTCGAATTTGAGACCCGACCAGATATGGTCTGATCTAGTGGCTTGAGCCCGCAAGGCCGATGCCGGATGCGAGACCGAGCCAGGCCTTTATGCGCAGGCCGACAGCCTTGATGATGCCGAGTGCTTCGATCACGTGCGCCGTCATGCTGCCCTCAAGAGGGCCCTTGAGGTGAGTGGTATAGGTCTGGACGATGCACCCGCTTCCCGGGACGAGGAGGTCCTGGTGCTCAGGGTGCACGAGATCCAGATGCGCCACGACCTGACCGCGTTTTGCGCGTTCCGAGGGTTCCATCAGCCGGCCGGTGGGGGCCATCTGACCGGATGAGATCGGCTCCTGTATCCGTGTGATACGCGCCGGCAGGACGGTGTTTTTCATCGCTATGTTGAAGTTGCTTTCGCACGCTATTTCGGCGGCCATGCCTTCATAGAGTTCGGTGCGTGACACCTGGGAAAACCCGGCGACGATTCTTGCCTTTTCCCTGCGGCTGCGATCCGGGACGATCATCATCGCCGGGCTCATTGCCGCCTGGGCGGCACGGGCACCCACATTCAGCGCCAGCTGTTCAACAGTTCCATCGACAAAGCTATGCACACGGGTCTTGTCCAGCTCCACCTGCGCCTGTTTCAGTGAAGCCCTGGCGCTTTCAAGCTGCGCCGGAAGGATTGCAGTTTCCTGGATTTCGGCAGTTGCCAACCTGCTTGCCGCCGCATCAACTTCTGCCTTGCGGCTGTCGCGTTGTGACTTTGCACGCTCCATCTGGCTGTGCTGATAGGCCGCCGAGCCCCGGGCCTGAAGTTCGAGATGATCTGCGAGTGTTAGTTCCGCCTGCTTCAAGGCAGCTTGTGCAGCCGCAAGCGACGCCGCGGCGGTCTCGACCTCCAGATGCGCCGCATCGATGGCAGCGTCAACCTCGTCCACCTTGCGCTGGCTGTATTCAACCTTGGCGAGTTCAGACGTATTTTCGATCGCAAAAAGCGGATCGCCCGCTTTCACGTGGTCGCCACCTTTGACAAAGATCTCCGTTACGGTGCCGCCGGTTTCGGCAACAACCGGAACAGTGCGGTAGGGCACAAGGCCGGTATAGGACTTGGGGTAGTAGTAAAAGACGGCAAAGAAGACGATCAGGGCCAGAACGAACCACAGGAAAAGGGCCCGGTGGACGTTGTAAAGGGTGACGGGCATCCCACGCCAACGAAGATACATCACCCGCAAGACAAACGGGAATGAAGTTACGAGGATCTCGATCATCGTGCTGCCTCCGCATCTTCGGGCCGCCACCACAGCATGAAGTCTCGGGCAATGGCAGTCATGACGAGTGCAGCTGGCAGCAGAATGCTGAAATGGTCGAGTGCCGGCATGATTTCATATGCCAGCGCAACCGTCAGCATCGTCGGGATAGTGGTGCGCAGCGGCGTGCCCTTGGCGCGGTGCTCTGCATAGTGATCGAACTGGGAATAAAGGTGCACCACCAGGAATATCGCAAGCAGGAAGATTATCAATCCGACCCAGGTGTAGGTGTCGGTTTCTCCCGGTGAGACCCACCATCTCGGATCGCTTCCGGCTGCGGTGGCCTGCGTGGTCATTGCGCCGACTGACATGAGTGTCGGCAGTGCGAGTTTTTTCACGATATGTGTCCCTTGCTTTTTCGGTAAAGCCACCCCCCAAGGGCAGCAATGTCTGTTCACACCGGTGAGATGGTGAAAACTCGTGGTTCGTTCTTTTGAGGTCTGGCCACGTATTTCATTTTTCTGGACAATCAGGCAGCATCGACCAGCGGAAGAGAGGTGTTCGCCTGGAAAACCGGGGGTGGTATAGAGAAATGCCGAAAATTAGCGCCTACCGACTGAAGCACGTGGCCCGGGTGTATGCGCAAGAGCCCGGAGCCGTGCAGCCATTCACGGATTTTCTGAAAAATGCCGGTGTCGAACCCTCCGTGCTGACCGATCAAAATTCAAAGGTGGAGTTGGCGGCTGAAGCCGCCTTGGTGACACAGGCGTGCGATGCGCTGAAGGATCAGACCTTTGCAGCCCGAACGGGGCTCGCGACGCCAGGTTCAAAAACTCTTCTGGCATATCTGGCCAATGCAAGTGCAACGGTTGGTCAGGTTTTCGGATTTGCCCAAAAATACTATGCGCTTGAAGACCCGCATCTGCAGTTCAAACTCCTGAAAAACGAGAACGGGCCGATTGTTGCGCTTGAAAGCGCCGTGCTGTCAGGTCATCAGGCGCCGCGTCATCGGGAACTTCTCGTTTTTGGAATGTACAAGAGGGTGACGCAGATTGCCGGACCTGATTTCGGTCCCCTGACGCTTCATCTGGACTGCAACGACCAGGCTCACTGCAAGCGGCTGTCGGAGTTCGTGAGTTGTGAGATTGTCAATGGTCAGTCCATGAGCGGACTGCAATTGCCGCGAGATGGTCTGAGCTATCCGATCCCCACATTCGATTCCGCCTTGCTCGATCATCTGCAGGCCCACGGCGATGCGCGCCTTGAGCAGATGCCACGAGAAAGTCAGAGCCTTTCGGAAAAAGTCGTCGCCGTAGTCCGCAAGCAACTGCCGGGGCATCTGCCCAGCGGGGACGAAGTTGCCGAGCAGCTGTTCATGACCCGGCGGACGCTGACGCGTCGCCTCGGCGCGGAAGGAACCAGTTACAAGGCGCTTGCAGAGGCTGCAAGATGCGATATTGCCAAGCGTCTTCTGATCGGGGAAAGCAGCATTGCCCAGGTCGCTTTCCTGCTCGATTTTTCCGACCAGGCCGCTTTTTCGGTAGCGTTCAAGCGATGGACGGGGACAACGCCGGCTCTGTTCAAGCGATCCAACGGATGAACAGGATGTTTTCGGTTTGAAGCGACATTGACAGCTTCGAACCACTGGCCGGTTCTGCTTTTCCGGCGCATGTATGACGTTTGGCGCGCGTAGTGCGGCGGCGCCCGTCAATCCCGATTTTCATGGCTTCATGCCCAACTCGCGAAGCAGCCTGCTTTCACCTGCGATGTCCAGTGGCTCGCCGAGGCCTGAAGACAACAACCAGGTTTCCAGGGCTTCCAGTGACGATGCCGGTGCAAAATCGCCTGACTGCTCCTTATTGGCGGCGATCGCGATCCTTGGATGCCAGGTGCCGCCTGAATGACATGCGACCGAGACGATGGATGGTCCTGTGGCCTTTTCATAATCGAACTCACGGCACAATTCATCATCCGCATCGACGAAGGACGCAATGAGGTTCAGTGTTGCACCAGAGTCCAGGGCGATACTGCTGCCCGATTCAGCATTGGAAAGCGCTTCCGAAATTTCAGGATCTGCAAGTGCGGCAATTCCGAATGGAGGCTTGCCGGCGGAAGTGCCGGATGGTCCGATCGCGATACCGGTACCGAGACCGATGGCAAGCGTTATGGAGGCTGCAAGCGCTGCGGGCCACTGGCGTATCCACTTTTTCGGTGCGAAGGCGACGACATTGTCCGAGGCACCAAGATTGCGCTCCGCAGTGTCGGCTTCGAGCAGGGACGAAACCCGCTGGGCCAGAGCGTCGGGAACCGGTGGGATGTCCTTTGCGGCTGCCTTCAACCTGTGCGCGGTTTCCTTGTAGAGATCAATTTTTTCGCGGATGACCGCATCCGTTCGCGCAGCGGCTTCGACCTCTTGTGCCTCCGCATCCGGCAATTGGCCGTCCGCATAGGCCATGATGAGTTCATCTGTCATCTTTGTTTTATCCGTCATTGGTCTGGTCCTGGGCGGAATACGTTTCAAAGCTCATTTTATTCCAACTTTCACGGCGATGGCGGTGCGTGCACGCGACAGCCGGCTCATGACCGTCCCCTTGGGAATGTCAAGAATTTCGGCGGCTTCTGCATAGCTCAATTCTTCGAAACATATGAGGATGAGGACTTCGCGTTGCTCCAGGGGGAGAGCTTCGACAGCGTCCACGACATTGGCAACCATCAATCTGTCGTCGCCCTTGTGGTTTTCCTGTCCGGCCAGATCAGGTGCGTCGTGAATGTCGAATTCCTGTCCTCTGACGCGCTGCTTCCTGGTGATGTCAATCCAGGCGTTTTTCAGAATGCGAAAGAGCCAGGCCTCTATTCTTGATGCGGGATCGTAGCTGTTTCTGGCTACCAGCGCCCGTTCCACCGTGATTTGAACAAGGTCATCGGCCAGATGTGAAGCCTTGCACAGTGATAGCGCAAACCGCCTGAGGTTGGGCAATTTTTCGGTAAGTGCGATGTGGAAGGAATCCGGCATTCAACAACCTTCTGGAAATCAGGCAGCCGATGGAATTTTCAGGCCGCTCAAACGTAATTGATAGGAATACGAATGACACACTGGTTTATTCCCGAAAAAAGTGCCGGTGCCTGAAAGGACTGAAAATGAGCAAGTTGATCGCCCTTGGTTTCGCATTTTTCCTCTTCTTTCCCGTGTTTGAAACCGGCCTCTCAAAAGAGCTGTTCCTGTCATCGGCGATCGCGGATGACGACGATGGCGATGATGATGGCGACGACGACGATGACAGTGACACGAACTCAGGACAAGGGACCGGAGCAGGTTCAGGTTCTGGCGCGCAGCAACGGACCTTGCCGCGTTCGGACCGATCGGCCTCCGGTGTTTCAGGTGCGGGCTCGATCTTCGCGCCATTGCGGAGGTTGCTTGGCGCGGGCGACAGGCCGGCGTCGCAACCGCGCAGGACGACGGCTCCACCGGTTCTTTTCGTGGCCGGCGAAATCATTGTTCTGAACATCAATACCGAAGATCTGCAAAGCCTCCTGGATGAAGGTTACAGGGTTCTGGAGCAACGCTCCGTCGTGCGCGGCCAAGACTACTACCGGCTGGCGGTGCCCGACGGCCTGCCGCTGCAGGATGCACGAGATGCCGTCCGGTCGCTACCCTCGGTCGGGGACACGGATTACAATCATTTTTACCGGCCCGAGAGCGAGGGCACGACATGCGTCGGCGAGACGTGTGCAGCTTTTCAGCTTGTAAACTGGCCTGACCCGGTTCGCCGGGACGAAGCCTCGTGCACCCGGTCCGGGGCCATTGGTATGATCGATACCGGTATCAACGAAAAGCATCCTGTATTCGCCGGCGCCGACCTGACCGTCCAGCGGCAGACGCGTGACCAGCGTCCTGCTTCAAAGGCCAGTCATGGCACCGCGGTTGCAGCGTTGCTGGTCGGACAGCCGGGAACGCGGGTTCCGGGACTGTTGCCAAATGTGCGCCTGGTCGCCGTTGATGCATTCCACCGGGCGGGACGTGATGAACGGGCAGATGCCTTTACGCTTGTGGCTGCGCTTTACAGTCTTGCCGCGCAAAATGTCTCCGTGATCAACCTCAGCCTTGCTGGACCGCAAAACACCGTCGTCGGTGCGGCGCTGCGGGATCTGGCCAGGCAACAGAACGTTGCCATCGTCGCTGCGGCGGGAAACAACGGACCGAATGGGGAGCCGGTCTATCCAGCAGCCTATGAGGAGGTGCTTGCGGTCACCGCGGTCGATCGGAACAAGCGCGTCTATCGCCGCGCCAACCGGGGTGCCTATATCGATCTGGCAGCCCCGGGTGTGAATGTCTGGACCGCTGCCTCGGTCAAGGGGGCGAAATGGAAAACAGGAACATCTTTTGCCGTCCCCTTTGCATCGGCAGCTGTCGCCTTGCTGCGGGCGCGTCACACCGAAAAGACACCTGAAGAGATTTACGAACTTCTGAGGGCGAGCGCGCACGATCTGGGGGAGAGCGGCCATGATCCGGTTTATGGCGCAGGGTTGTTGCAGGCGGAGGGTCTTTGCTGAGCACACCGGAAGCAGAACGTCTGCTTCCGGGTTTTCTCTAAAATGACAACCGGTGTTTCCGTGAGTTGATCGAATTTCACGAAGGGTCATTTTTCGCCAGAATCACAAGTGTTGTTCCGTGGTCAGTTGCAAGCTCCTGCAAGCGCAACGCCAGACAGTCATTGCTGCTCAGGCTGTCGTCATGAACGATGAGCAATTTGGGTTTTCTCAAAAGAGCACGTGCAATACGGATCCTGACCCGTTCGGACTCAGGCATTTTTTGTGTCACGTCTGCCGTCCAGTCTTCGTCCAGTCCCAAGGACGATCTGACGGCAGCCTGCTCGTCCCCGCATGGATCCCTTCTGGCGCCGAACAGGAAGGCGGGGCGGTTTTTCTGATAGGCAGGGATCCCGTTTTCGGGAGAGAGCAGCGCGACGTTGCGCCAAAGCGATTTCCGGCCGATATCGGCGAAGGTGACACCGTCAATCAAAATTCGCTCTTGTGACGGCCTTCTGGTCAGACCGCTCAGGCTCAAGGCGATGTGCCTCAGGTCCCTTGTGTTGTCGCGGCAGATCCTGGTGCAGGCGCCAGCTTCAATTCCGGCCGACAATTTTTCGCCCGACGGCAATTCAAGCAAGACGATTTCGATCGACTTTTGCCAGTCAGGGACCTGTTCCGCCACGGTCTTGAATGGTGCCAGCGTCGGCAGATTGAAGACCCTTTGCAGTTTGTCACGCGCAACCCTGTACGCCTCGAAGAACTCCAGTCCTGCAGCTCCGGATTCGAGCTGCGTTGACACGAAAGCGAAAATCAACAGGAATAGCGCAATTTTTCCGTCCTCAATGCCTTCCGTCAGCGCAAAGACACCAGCGGCGCAAGGAAATGTTGCGCGGCTCAGTGCACGCATCGCGCCGGACCAGGTCGCGCGGGTGACGAGCAGGTTGCAAACTTCGGTGCTTGTCCGGGTGAGCCTGTCTGTCACGGGTGCGAGTTTGCCATGCATCAACAGCGGCAAGCGCTCTGGCAGTGCCCGTCCCAGCAGGACGGCGAGACGTCCGCGCTTCTGACGCGATCGCCTGATGCTTTTGCGCAGCGGGGCCAGCGCGAGGGCAATGCCGAGCGTCCAGAGGGCCAGGCAGGACACCAGCGGGACCAGGAAGGAACGTTCCGCCAGTGCGAGCCACAATGTCAATGTGAGCAGGGAAGCTGCCAGCGTTACCAGGGCCAGCAGACCTCTGGAGAGCCAGAGCTTGACGGCACCAAGGTCATTTACCAGACGCGTCAGTGACAGTCCGAGTTCAGGGGACTTGCCGTCAAACGGCAGCAACAGCACATGCCGGGCGTAAGACACCCTCACATCGTGCACGTAAGAAAGAGCAAAGCGCTCGGCTGTCCTGTGCTGGACAACAAATGAAACGAACCCGGTGAGGGCCGCGGCGACAAGAGCCGGCGCAACGGGCAGTCCATGGATGTCTTTTGCTCCTGTCAGAAGAGCGGCGGCGCTGCTTGAAAGCGCGATTGCGCCAAGCGTCTGAACAATCCCGATGAGGATCAACCCGGTGCAAACGATGACGCGCCGGACATTCCACAGGGGTGGAATGCCCGGATCAGCTGTTTGGCGCGGCATGTCACTGCGCCGCGACAAGCCGGCCGGACACCGTGTTGTCCATGATGCCGGAAATGGTCACGGGGCTTTGCAGGTCTGCCAGGGAATACGCAGGTATGTTCAGGTTCACCGTCGCCTCACGAACAGCCAGAGGCGACCGCATCACCGAACCGGAAATTCCGAGCACCTGATAGCCGTGAGCCTCGAGCCTGTTGACCCCGGCAACAGCGCCGAGCGCATCTCCGGCCGCGAAGACGACGCTGTCAAACAGGGAGTGCATCAGCGGGCTTGCCGCGAGCTGACGTGTTTCGTCCTGATAAAGGCCGTCCGCGATCTCGACGACGGCAACGTCGCAATCGGACCTGTGCAACGTTCTCAACAGGTTCCGGGTTGTTCCGACGATCGTGTCGAGCGGCGTACCGAAGGTTGTGGCGAGGCCGCCATCGGTGAAATCGAGCACGTGGGCAGCACCCGAATCCTGCATCAGCCAGGGGTCTCCGCCGGCGGCTGTTCCGGTGACCTTTACGGCTCCCACCGTATAGCCACTGGCCGCAAAACCGCGCACAAGGGAGGCTGCAGTCGCTGTCTTGCCGGCATTCATGGATGTGCCGAAAACGCCGAAGACAGCGGCCGGCATCGGACAAGCCACCGTCGGCAGGGCGAACTGCTTCAGGTTGACCGCCGTTCCATCGGAATGACACAGGACGCCAACCGGTTCAATCCCGGTGGGCCCGGACAACCTGTCGTGCCATGACACCGCGCAGGCCGCAATCCCGCCGGCAGCTACCATGTGGCACGGTTCCAGCGTTTCGGGGACGTAGGCTTCGTATTGATCGGGAGCATACCTGTTGCCGTAGGCAAGGAGGATTTCGTCACCTTCGTGCAGCGTGGCTTTCCGGCCGTTCGGCAGTTCGATACGCTTGTGCGATCCGATTGCCTGGACCCGTGCCAGAACCAGGTCGCCCGGCTCCGGCCTGAAGGCCGTCTTGACGATGTGGGTGCACTCGGCAAGGTTCACGCGGCGCACGGCATAAGAGCGTTTGGCTGCCATCAGGCGGCAAGGGGCAATCGGTTCCATATCGGTCTCTCTCAAAAAGTATCGAGCCGCAACAGCGCGGTCATGAGGGAAACGGATCGGATGAGGGATTATTCCCGACGGGGAATTTCTTTTTCGACTGGCAGCATGAAGATGCCGTGGCGCGGTGCCATTTGAGCGCGGTTACGTTGATGTTATTCGGCGAACTTGATGTCCACTGTTCCGAATTGTCCGAAGTCGGCATGTATTTCAGTGCCTGCGGGGCACTCGATTGGCCGGATGAAGCTACCGGAGAGGATAATATTTCCGGGTTCGATGTTCAGGCCATATCCGGCCATGCGACGCGCCAGCCATGCGACACTCTCGGCCGGGTCGTTGAGCACGCCGGCACCCAGGCCGGTTTCCTCGATGTCACCGTTGCGAAACACCAGCGCACCGACCCAGCGCAGGTTGAAGGCGTCTGCCGGATGACGTTCGTTACCGAGAACCACACCCGCATTGGAGGCATTGTCGCTGATGGTGTCATGGACCGTCCGGACCTTGCCTGTTTCAGGATCGGCCCGCAGAATCCGGGTGTCCAGGATTTCAATGGACGGGGCGACATGCCCGGTGGCCGCCAGAACGTCATCCCGTGTCACATTCGGACCACCGATTGCTGCCTTCATGATGAAAGCGATTTCAGCCTCGATGCGCGGCTGGATAAACCGGCCGCCGGGAACCGTTCCCCCGTTCTGAAATGCCATGTCGTCGAAAAGGATGCCGCTGTCGGGAATGTCGATCCTGAGCGCGGATTGCATGGCCCTGGAGGTCAAGCCGATCTTCCAGCCGATGACCTTTCGTCCCTCGGCAAGCTTTTGCGCATAGATCGCATTCTGGATGGCATAGGCATCGTCCATGCCGATTTCCGGATGACGCAGCGACAGAAGCCCGATCTGCTCTCCGGTCCTTTCCGCCTCAAGCAGGTCGGCGGCTGCTCTTGCGTGATCGTCCGGTGTCATTGTTCGTCCTCCACGCCGTTGCGTAGAACACCGATCCCGTCCACCTCTATTTCGACCACGTCGCCGGGTTTCAGATAACGCGGCGGATCGAAACGCGCGCCGGCGCCGGTCGGCGTTCCGGTGACGATGATGTCGCCCGGCATGAGTGTCATGAAGGTGGAGATATAGGCAATCTCCTCGCGGACCGGGAACATCATGCGCTTCAGATAATCGTCCTGCCGAACCTCTCCGTTCACACGGGTGATAATCCGGGCTTCATCCAGCTGGGAAGCATTCCTGAACGGTACCAGCCAGGGGCCAAGGGCGCCGGACCTGTCCCAGTTCTTGCCCTGGGTGACATTGAACTTGGCGTGCCGCACCCAGTCACGGATCGTGCCTTCGTTGCACAGGGTCAGGGCGGCGATGTGGTCGTATGCGTCTTCCGCGCGGATCCGACGGCCTTTCTTGCCGATGATAATCGCGACCTCGCCCTCGTAATCCAGCGTGTGGTTTTCAGGCGGCCGGATCAGGGGGCGGTCATGGCCGGTAAAGCCGCTGGCAAAGCGCGGGAAAAGGGACATGTATTCGGGCTGCGCACTGCCATCCTTGTATTCCGCGTTTCGATCCGGAAAGTTGACGCCGACGCACAGGATCCGTGGCGCATTCGGCAGGACCATCTCGTAGGAGAAACTTGCGTGCGTGACCGGCCGTCCCTGGGCGGCGGCAGAGAGGGTGTCCAGACCATTGGCCGCCACTGCGTCATAGAGGGTCGGCCATTCGGGAAAAAGAGGGGAAAGGCAGATCGCACCGGCATCGGTTATCGCCCCGTAAAAGGTCTCGCCATCCGTGATATAGGTCGAAAACCGCATTCTCATGTTCCTCGAAGGGGCCTGACGGTGGGTGCGCCGAGAATGTCAAAAAACCTGAAAACCGTTCCGCGGGCCGGGGTTGCGGAAAGTTCGGGCGTTATGAGCGGCACAATTTTTTCTTAACAGCACAATATTTGCTATGTTAAGTATATTGAGATGACGATGTCAAACTTTTTGTGTCCAACCGCACCACAATTCGCTATGAGCCGACAATGACCGACGACCTGAATACCACTGGCGCCCCTGCGCTGCCTTCGACGAAACGCTCCGTTCCGATTGCGCTGATCCGGGCGCGGGAGAAGGTCATGGGGCCGATCCGCGAGATGCTGTCGGATTGCGGCATCACCGAGCAGCAGTGGCGGATCCTCAGGGTTCTTGAGGAGTTCGGTCCGCAGGACGCGTCATCACTGGCCGAGCGGGCCTGCCTGCTCTTGCCGAGCCAGACCCGGATCGTGCAGACGCTCCTGGAAAAGGGTCTTGTGACCCGACAGGCGGACGAGAAGGACCGGCGCAAGCAGACGGTCGCCATCACCGGGGCCGGTCAGGCGATCATCCACGACAAGCTGGACCAGGCACAGGCCATCGCGACCCGCATCGAGGAGGTCATCGGCAAGAAGCGCCTGGCGGAGCTGCTGGATATTCTGGAAGACTTCCAGAAGCTGTAGATACAACCTGCGGATAAGCGATCATCGATGGCGCGTTAGACTATTAAAAACACCTTCACTGCCGCCGCATTGCCACCCGTTACGAGAAGCGGGCCGCCAACTTCCTTACCTTCGTGAAGCTCGCGGCGATCCGCCTTTGGCTACGCGTTTATGAGTCCACGGCCTAGTCCACCCCAGATACTATGGGGCGCACTCCGCTCTAAAGCGCGTTTCGGGCGGCACGTTGAGTAATCACTCCAAATCGGAAATAGCCTAACTTCAAAACAAGGACAAACAAAGCAGCAGATCACATGCTACAAAAACACGCAGATGCTTCAGGTATCAGTAGGCCTGCGCTATGAATTTTTTTCTTGAAAGCTGATGTCTCCAAGAAAACAGAGCATTTATCGCCGTGACAAGAAGTTGCCGTTTTTCGATATCTGACGCATCGGTCGCTACAAAAATTGCTGCTGCCAGTAGATCAAAAGCACTTAGGTCGTAACCGTATTGTCGCGCTATTCCCGCATTGAAGACTAGTTGACGAGATCTCGTGATGATCTGCCCCACCTGAGTGGTCCATTTTGATTGTTAGTGCATGACTGGGCTTTGGTCCATCCGGACGATGGTCTCCGGTGCCGGTGGTCGGTAGCCCAATGCGCTGTGCGGGCGCTTGGTATTGTAATGTTTCCTCCATTGTTCAATCAGGATTTGCGCTTCCTTCAGGCTGTAGAAGATTTCTCCGTCCAGCAGTTCGTCACGGAGCCGGGCGTTGAAGCTCTCGCAATATCCGTTTTCCCATGGCGAACCTGGTTCGATATAAGCGGTCTTGGCACCCACAGCGTTGATCCAGTCCCTGACGGCTTGAGCAACGAACTCCGGCCCGTTGTCTGATCTGATGTTGGCTGGAACACCTCGAAGGATGAAGAGATCCGTCAGCACATCAATCACGTCAGTGGAGTTTAGCCTTCGCTTCACCCGGATTGCCAGGCACTCTCGGGAATACTCGTCCAGGATGTTCAGAGTCCGGAATGCCTTTCCTTCATTGGTTCGGCAATGCACGAAGTCATAACTCCAGACATGATTGGGATACTCTGGTCGCAACCGGACACATGATCCGTCGTTCAGCCAGAGCCGCCCTCTCTTTGGTTGTTTCATAGGAACTTTCAGCCCCTCTCGTCGCCAAAGTCGCTCAACACGCTTGTCATTCACATGCCAACCGGCCTCTCTGAGCAAAGCAGCAATCCGACGGTAGCCGTAACGGCCATACTGGCGGGTCAGCTCAATCATATCCGCCACAAGACGTTCTTCGTCAGCACGCCCTGCTGGACGTTTCCTCTGCGTGGATCGGTGCTGACCCAAAACACGACAGGTTCGACGCTCTGACACGCCGAGATGTTGGCGGATATGATCGATGCAGGCGCGACGACGGGCGGGGCTCAGAAGTTTCCCTTTGCGGCCTCTGACAAGATCAGCTTGTCTAGGGTCAGGTCAGAGACCGCCTTGCGCAGCCGCTCGTTCTCTTTCTGAAGGCGTTTGAGTTCTTTCAGTTGGTCGGTTCCCATCCCACCATACTGCTTGCGCCAACGGTAAAACGTCTGTTCGGTGATGCGAACCTGTCGAATGGCATCGATCCTCGGCATCCCTTGGCCGACAAGGACTTCAACCTGCCGCAACTTCGAGACAATTTCTTCTGGCTTGTGACGTTTCGTAGCCATTTTGATCCTCCGTTTTCCTAAACATAACGGCGGACCACTTCAAAGGGGGAGGATCAACCTTGACATCAGAATGAATCCCTCTGGAAAACAAATCACCAGAGTCAGTACGGTTTTTTTATCTGAGAGTAAACGCGAAATAGCGCTGCATGAAGATATGATCAAAGATCGTCATTTGTGGCTTAGTCCTAAGGCATTTGGGCCTGGAAATGCATTCGTTTCTGATGCTTTGCATGAGATCATTCTGCAACACGACGTATCACCGTCGCCACTCAGATTTTACCGCACCAAATAACTCCAATCTTGCATTTGAGGGAAAAGTTTCTTGGTCACCGATGCCGAGATCGAGAGAGAGCGTGTAAAATCTCGTGCAGTGGTTGAAAAATAATCGGCAGAACCGGTCTTATGCCCTGCATCGTTGTGTCGTGAACAGGACCCCCGCTGCACTCATTCTGCGCTCAACCCGCATCGTCCTTGACGGACTGCATCGACACGTGGGTGGAGGTGTTGCCGACATGGGGCAGTGAGGAAATGGTTTCGCCGAGGATGGCGCGGTAGCTGGCAATGTCTTTTGTGCGCACCTTCAGCAGGTAGTCGAAAGCACCGGCAATCATGTGGCACTGTTCGATTTCAGGCACCGCGCGGACGGCGTCGTTGAAGGCGCTCAGCGCCTGTTCGGTCGTGTCCTTGAGCTTGACCTCGACAAAGGCGATGTGTTCCAGCCCGAGTTTCGCCTGATCAATAACCGCCTTGTAGCCGCGGATATAGCCTTCCGCCTGCAGCCGCTTCAGCCTCACCTGGCAGGGGCTCTTCGACAGTCCCACGCGTTTTGCAAGGTCCGTCACGGGCAAACGGCCTTCCCGGCTGAGTTCTTTCAGGATTTTCTGGTCGAAGCGGTCAAGTTTCCCGATTTCTGTCTCTTTTGCCGTCATATGCCCTGTCAAACCCTGTAATTTTGATTTTCTTGATTGCAAGATAGCACATGTCGGGAAAAGTGCCTTTTGAAGATTGAGTATAATGGCGGAAAGTTTCACCGATGAGGTTTTCCGTGCCAGACCTGACCGATATCCGCTCTTCCATCCGTGCCAATCACCTGCGCGGTGAAGCCGCCGTCCTTGCGGACCTCAAGGGGGCCGCGCCCGTGCCACCCGATGTCCGGGAAAAGGCAAAAACCCGGGCAGTCACGCTGGTCGAGGCCATTCGATCGGACACCAGGCCTGGCCTGATGGAAGTCTTCCTGGCCGAATACGGCCTTTCGAGCGAAGAGGGCATCGCGCTGATGTGTCTTGCCGAAGCTTTGCTTCGTGTGCCGGACGCGGAAACCATTGATGCGCTGATCGAGGACAAGATCGCGCCATCGGCCTGGGGTGAACATCTCGGCAAGTCCAGTTCGTCCCTGGTCAATGCGTCCACATGGGCCCTGATGCTGACCGGAAAGGTGCTGCAGGAGGGTCAGGGCATGGCGGCCATCCTGAAGAGCGCGATCAAGCGCGTCGGCGAACCTGTCATCCGCACCGCCGTCGGGCGGGCAATGAAGGAAATGGGACGGCAATTCGTGCTTGGCGAAACGATTGCCGAGGCGGTCAAGCGTGGCGCGAAGAAGGAAGAGGAGGGTTATACCTATTCCTACGACATGCTCGGCGAGGCGGCGCTGACCGCGCGCGACGCGGACGCATTCTATACCTCCTATTCCGACGCGATCGGGAACCTTGCCCCGCTCTGCCGGTCAGATGACATCCGCAACAATCCGGGGATCTCGATCAAACTGTCGGCGCTGCATCCGCGCTACGAAGTCGGTCAGCGTGACCGGGTGATGAGCGAACTGGTTGCGCGCACGCTGGAGCTTGCGAAAATGGCCCGTGATGCCGGCATGGGGCTCAACATCGATGCGGAAGAAGCAGACCGGCTGGACTTGTCGCTGGACGTGATCGAGGCCGTGCTACGCGACCCGTCGCTGGCGGGCTGGGATGGTTTCGGTGTCGTCGTCCAGGCCTATGGCAAGCGGGCAGGTCCCGTGATCGACTGGCTCTACGAACTGGCGAGCGCGCTCGACCGAAAGATCATGGTGCGCCTCGTCAAGGGAGCGTATTGGGACACGGAGATCAAGCGGTCGCAGGTCGAGGGACTGTCCGGATTTCCCGTGTTCACGCGCAAGGCAGCGACAGATGTTTCCTATATCTGCTGCGCGCAGAAGATGCTGGGCATGACCGACCGGATCTATCCGCAGTTTGCGACCCATAATGCGCACACGGTTGCGGCAATCCTGGAGATGGCGGCCGATCCGTCCGCCTATGAGTTCCAGCGCCTTCACGGCATGGGCGAAGCGCTGCACGACCATGTGATGGCCGCAGGCAACAGCCGTTGCCGGATCTACGCGCCGGTGGGTGCCCATCGCGACCTTCTGGCGTACCTTGTCCGCAGGCTTCTGGAGAACGGTGCGAACAGCTCGTTCGTCAACCAGATCGTCGATACGCAGGTGTCGCCGGAAACGGTGGCCGCGGATCCATTCGAAACGCTGAGAACGGCTGCCGGAAAAAGCCCGATCGCCGAACCGGCTGATCTTTATGGTTCCGAACGGCAGAACTCGAAGGGCTGGGATCTCCACGATACGGACGATCTGGCCGGGATCGAGGCCGCGCGCTCGCCCTTCAGGACACACAAGTGGCACGTGGAACCGCTGATCCTCGGCGAAGTCGACAGCGCCGAGGTGAAGCCGGTAATAAATCCGGCGAACCATGAGGATGAAGTCGGCAGCGTGGTGCTTGCCTCGGAAACGGACGTCGAGACAGCGCTTGCCGGTGCGAAGGCGTGGCCGGCGTCCGCGGGCATGCGCGCGGAAGTGCTGAGACGTGCGTCCTGTCTTTATGAAGCGAATTTCGGCGAACTCTTTGCCGTCCTGACCCGGGAGGCCGGCAAGACACCGCTCGACGCGATCGCCGAGTTGCGCGAGGCGGTGGACTTCCTGCGTTATTACTCCGCCCGGGCCGAGGAACTCCGGATGCCGGCACGCGGCCTGGTTTCGTGCATTTCGCCCTGGAACTTTCCACTTGCGATCTTCACCGGACAGATTGCAGCAGCGCTTGCCGCGGGAAACGGTGTGCTGGCAAAGCCTGCAGACCCGACATCCCTGACCGCCAGTGTCGCGGTTCGTCTGTTGCACAAGGCGGGAGTCCCGCAAGCCTGCCTTCAATTGCTGCCTGGAAGGGGGTCAGTGGTCGGCGCGAAACTCAGCGCGGACCAGCGCATCAAGGGACTGTGTTTTACAGGCTCGACGGCGACTGCGCAGACGATCAACCGGGCCATGGCCGGTGCCCTCGATCCTTCGGCGCCGCTGATCGCCGAGACCGGTGGCCTGAATGCGATGATCGTCGACAGTACCGCGCTGCCGGAGCAGGCGATCAAGGACATCATCGCGTCCGCCTTCCAGTCGGCGGGTCAGCGCTGCTCAGCGCTGCGCCTACTTTATCTTCAGGAAGATATTGCCGAGCCGTTTCTGGAGATGCTCTACGGTGCCATGGACGAACTCGTTGTGGGTGATCCCTGGTCCTATCGCACGGATCTCGGTCCGGTTATCAACGAAGGTGCGCGTTCGGAAATTGATGCGCATGTCGAAACCGCGCGCAAAGAAGGGCGCCTTCTCAAGCAACTGGGCACACCTTCCGAAGGAACATTCGTCGGACCTGCTGTCATCAAGGTCGGCGGCATCGCGGACCTGACCAGGGAGATTTTCGGACCGGTGATGCATGTCGCAACATTCCGGTCTGATGAACTGGATGCGGTTGTTGATGCCATCAACGCGACCGAATACGGCCTGACCTTCGGCATGCACTCGCGGATCGACGACCGGGTCGAACAGGTCACGTCGCGGCTGAATGTCGGCAACATGTACATCAACCGGAACCAGATCGGAGCGATTGTCGGATCCCAGCCGTTTGGCGGTGAGGGGCTGTCCGGCACCGGTCCGAAGGCAGGCGGCCCGAACTATGTGCCACGGTTTGCAAAACCGGGCATGGAGACCCTGAAACCTGTTTCGGGACCCGAAGCTGACCCGGCGGACGTGACTGCGCTGCTCGCAAAGGCGAGGCAGCAGCGGTATCCAAGACTGGAATCGATTTCCCTGCCGGGTCCGACCGGTGAATCCAACCGGCTTTCAACTTTTGGCCGGGGTACTGTTCTTTGCCTTGGTCCAACAGCGGCTGCCGCGGATCGTCAGGCAGATACGGCACGGGCAAATGGCTGCACTGCGGTCGTTGTTGTTCCTGGAGCCAGCGGTGTGAGCAGCGTGGACGGGTTCCTTTCCCGAAAGGCGCTGGAAGACATCGACGGCTTTGATGCCGTCGCGCTTTGGAGCGAAACGGACGATCTCGCAACCACCCGCAGGCATCTGGCCAATCGGTCAGGCCGCCTGATCCCGCTCCTTGCGGAAGACGATCTGGCGGCACGGTGCCGGATGGAGCGGCATGTGTGTATCGACACGACGGCCGCCGGTGGCAATGCAAGTCTGCTTGCAGAGGCGAGTTAAACGACGGTTCCAAAGAACCCGGTTCGCAGCGCTTGTGCCGGGCAGCAGTTCACAAATGAACGCGCTGCCCGTATCGGGAATTGGTCGCCAAAGCGGACGTCGTCAGATGTCGTTTCGGAACCGCAGATTGTCCCGGCTCAACTGGTCCAGACTGGTGATTCCCATCAGCTTCATGTCGCGTTCGATTTCCGTTCGCAGATTGCCCAGGGCGCGTTCGACGCCGGCCTGGCCTGCGGCGGCAAGCGCATAGAGGTAGAGACGGCCGCCGGAGCATGCCTTTGCACCGACCGACAGGGCCTTGAGAACATGCGTGCCGCGCTGAATACCGCCTTCGCAGATCACATCTATCTTGTCGCCGACCGCATCGACGATTTCGGCAAGCTGGTCAAACGGACTGCGCGAACCGTCCAGCTGCCTGCCGCCATGGTTCGACACCATGATCCCTGTGCAGCCGATATCAACCGCCCGCTTGGCATCTTCAACGCTCATGATGCCCTTAAGAGCAAACTGCCCGTTCCATTTGGCGCAGAGCTCTTCGGCGTCTTTCCAGTTCATGGACTGGTCGAGCATCGTGGAAAAATAGTTGCCGACGGAAACGGCGACATTGGTTCCCTCGCTGACGTAACCGGACAGATGCGGCATGTCGAACTTGGGCTTGGTGTAAAAGTTCCACGCCCACATGGGATGCGCGGCAAAACTCAACAGGGATTCCAGAGTGAGTTTCGGCGGCGAGGTAAAGCCGGTCCTCAGGTCACGCTCCCTGTTGCCGCCGGTGATGGTGTCAACGGTAAGCGCCAGGACCTCGAAATTTGCCTCCCTTGCACGTTCCAGCAAGGCATCGTTCAAGCCACGGTCCTTGTGGAAGTAGAACTGGAACATCTTCGGCGTGTTGGCAATCGTTGAAATCTCTTCGACCGTAACGGTGGCAAGCGAAGACACACCGAACATCGTCCCGTATTTCGTTGCCGCACGCGCGACCGCGCGTTCACCGTCATGGTGAAACAGCCTTTGCAGGGCGGTCGGTGCGCAATAGACGGGCATGTCGAGTTTCTGACCCATGACCTCAACACTCATGTCGACGTTTTCGACGCCGGCAAGAACGTTGGGAACCAGGTCGCAGGATGCATAGGCTTCGGTGTTGCGGCGGTAGGTCACTTCGTCGTCGGCTGCGCCGTCGATGTAGTGGAAGATCGGACCTGGAAGACGCTTTTTCGCGAGTTTCCTGAAATCCTGGAAATTGTTGCAGTCACTCAGTTTCACACCAGCACTCCCAATGGCCAGAACAGTCGCGAAAATCGCGATTGGTATATTTTTCTTACCAATTTAACTCAAAGAGCACAAGGCGGCATTCAGTCCGCCTTCCGGAAACAGACGAAACGTCGAAATGGATGCTATTGGGAGGGGCGTATGTTGTTGTATTTTTTCAATGACTTATGATGATCTCGGTGGGATCGGTGCGCCGAAAATCCGGCGAAAACGCAAAGGTTCTTTTCTCAGACGGCAAAAAACCCGGGGGCGATGAACCACCTCCGGGTGCCTTGTCAGATGTAATGTTTCGATCCCAGATGCTCGCCTCGCTTTCCGATGTAACGAAAGTCGATGCGACCTGAGTTGCCTGTTCCAGTCAGTCTTCGTAGCGACCGAACAGACCGTATGTATCGCATTCGCGCTGCAGAACATTGGCGGCGAGCGTCAGGGCTTTGCCATGGCGCGCGATCAATTCCGTTCGGCGGACGGGATCATGCGTGGCTTCAATTGCGCCCCAGATTGCCGACAGCGTTTCTGATGTCTCGCGCAGTTTCGAAAGCGCTTCGGTGTCTTCCGCAGCCCTGGCAATGTTTCCTGCGGACACTGCACCAACACCTGGAACCGTCTGTACCCCGGAACCGACGTATCCGTCCGGGACCTCGCCCTTGACGTTGATCACCTTGCGATAGCGGATTGCACTCAGGATCTGGTCGACAGCCTGCCTGGCACCTTCGACCCGGGATGTATGTTCGGTATCGGCTGCAGCGTGGGGCAGCAGTTCCAACCGGTCAGGATAGGACTCAATCAGTGGCCGGTACGGCACCATCGGACCAAACAGGCTGCCGTCGTCGGCCACGAAAAGGTCGGCGTCGATGGCGGCATGGCGGACCTTGCCGCTTGCCAGGGCCACTGCGAGCGCATCGGTATCGACCACTTCGCCGCGATCGTAGTTGACGAGAACCGCTCCGTCGTTCAAGCGGCTCAAAACAGATGTGCCGACAAGACCGGCATTGGCAAAGGTTCCGTCTGCTCCCTTAGCGCCAAGACCGGTGTGCGGCGACAGCACGTCCGCTCCTGCCGCTGCCTCTTCGGCAGTTGCGGCATAAACAAATCCTTCCGACTCGATCCAGTCCCGGTGGTGCGCGCGCGCATGGATGGTGACCGTCATGCCGAAGGCCTTCGCCAGCTTTGCAACTTCGCGGCCGATATTGCCATAGCCGATCACACCCATCCGTTTGCCTTCCAGCTTTTCGGTGGGATAGTCGCGCAGGTGCTTGCCGGTGTCGAAGTCACCCTTGACAACGCGGTCATGCATTTCGGCGACGTCGAGGTCCGGCATCACCTTGAGCAGGGATTTCATCACCATCTGCGCGGTCGCCCGGCTGTTGAAACTCGGTGTATTCATCAGCGGAGCCGATCCGCCGGTGCCGTTGCCGCCGCCCCAGCAGGCGCAGGTCATGTTGCCGGTGCCGGCACCGATGCGTACGCCGCCTTCTGGGAACGTTGCACTTTCAGGGAAGAATGTCGCCGCTGCGATCACCGCATCATACTGATTGCCGCAGCATGCTGCGGTCAGTTCTTCGTGCGTGCTGAGGTCCGGCAAATAGAAAAAATGCTGACCGGCCGGAAGGTTCGACCCGTCCCAACCTCCCGGAGTGAACGTGGCACCCCGGGCTTCAATGTGGGCCCTGACCTCGGACGGGTCGGGTTGGCCGTCGGCACCGGGCTTCAAGCCGACCAGGTCCGCGATCAGAATGCGATAGGCGCGGTTCGGATCGTCCTTGCGTGTGGTGGTTTCTCCTGTCGCCTCGACTTCGAATGTCGTGCCGGTCTCGGCCAGGACTTCTTCCAGAACAACGACCTTGGCGCGGTAATAGGCATAGGTGATATTTTCGAGAAGGGCGACGATGTCATCTGTATCGCGAATACCTCCGATCCAGGCCCGGTAATCGCCAGGGGTTCCGGGAAAGGCATTGACGTACCGCGCAGCGTCCAGCCCGGGCTCGTGCCAGCCGTTTGGATGGGTCAGGCCTTCGTATCCGAGTAGCTGCTTGGACCGCAAAATGATGCGGTTGTGAATGTCGGGATCGGTGATGCCGGGGTCATTGATCCTGAGCAACGTGACGGCGGCGCCGCGCTTTTCAGCATTGTCGACACCTGGCTCCAGCAGGCTCTGACCGGCGAGCCAGTCATTGATGCACTGGCGGTTTGCAGCCGAGCGCCGGTTCATGACGGAGACCGGCCCAAACATGTTTTCAACGCGCAGCAAACCGTATGTGGTCTCGGCGAATGCAAGGGAGGAAAACGTGTTGATCACACCACCGGTCATCTTGTTGGCGTCCGGATCATAGAATGGACCTAGTCCGACGGTCTTGTCACCGGTCAGAGGCTTTTTCGCGTCTTTCGGCACGACTAGTTTCAACTGGCGTGCAATGGCCCAGGCCGGATTTTTCTGGTTGTCCTCGATTAGCTGCATGGCAGCGGGAGTGAAAGAGGCCAGGAAATAACCCGAAATCCCGCCGATCGCCTTCTGGAACGGCGTGAAAAGGCAGCACTTCGACATGAAGGCATCCACAACCTCCTGCGACCAGGGCATGGCACCCAGCATCGATGTTGCATCAATCATTGCGTGACGGTTTTCCGGGTCGCGGTCCAACCAGGCGAGCAGCGAAACAACTTCTTCCTCCGTGTAGGTGGTTGCACCGGTGGTCTCGTGACCAACACCAACGAAGAGAGAAATGTTCAGGGCTTCCAGTTGATCAGCGCTTGGGATCGTTCCTTCACGATCGGCGAAGACAACCTTGTCCGCGTGGCCGTTATTTGCAAACTGCTGCAGCTCCAGAATCTGCGTGCCCCAGCTCTGGCGGAAAAAACCGCCGGCCCTGGCGTCGTCCGATTCAGGCTTCGGGGTATCGACAAAGAGCTTCTGCCCCTCAAGATTCGGGTTCATCATGTGCATGATGGCGACCGTGAAGCCGCTGTGCCCACCACCCAGACCGACAGCAACCTGATTGGACTTCGGGAAACCGAAATAGCGGTGGATGTGGTGCATCATATCGAGAAGGATGGCATCCGCCGGATAGCCACGGTGCATGGATCTGCCGATTTCAGAGGTGGTGAACGGTCCGATGTCGTTGCCCTTGTCATCCAGTTTCCGATACGTGCTTTCAAGCCAACGATTGAACGCGAGGGTATTTTTGCGACCTTCCGCGTCGTCCAGCACCATGTCGGTGATCGGGCCGACGCCGAAAAAGGGGTTCTTGGTGCGTGCAGGTTGCCCTTTGCGGGTCATTTCAATGCAGTGTTCGCGTTGCGCAGCTAAATCGGACACGTTGACTCCCAGCTTGCTAGAGGAAATGGGTTCGCGAACCGGTGGAAGAAGACGTATTGGCGTCCTTCTTCTCAGGTCCGAAACCTAGAAACCGGGTTGCAAAGTAATCGGTTCGCAAGAAAGCAAATGTCGAAATTGCGATACAATTCCAGCAAAAAGCGTCTTCTCACGGATCGGCGAGCAAAGATTTCTAGTATCAATTTGACTGCATTGAGATCGTTAGCATCCCAAAAACGCGGTGGTCAGAGTTCCGACAAAGGTATCTTTGGTGTACGCGTCCGGAAGGCTGGTGTGAGCAGCTATGTCTATCTGGCGCGGCTCACTCAAGGCATTCAGGAACATGTTGATGGCGTCGATCGCTTCAACCGAGACCGGGTCGACGAGCATGATCGCATGCGCAAGAATGGCGTTTCGGCTTCTGTCGGCCTTGCTTCGGCGGATCCGCATGGCGGTTCCGGCAAATTTCAGGCCGTTGAGCTGTACATTGTACTCACCGTCACAAAAGGCGCCCGGCTTCCACCCCCGGTTGGCACCGGTTCCAAGAGCTTCTTCGATTGGTGTGCAAAGACGATCGTATTCCTGTTTCAGATCGACCGATGCACCGGACCGGGTGGCGTAGACGTGGGACACGTTCAGTATGCCTGCGCCCTGCGGGGTCACGTCGCCTCCTGTACTGCGCACATTCACCGGCCAGCCTTTCGTTTCAAGCTTGTGTGATGCCTGTTCAAAGAGTGGATTGGTGGTCAGGTTCTTCGGCGCGACCAGGCATCTGGGGCATTCCCAGAACCACAGGTGCCGATGTTCGGGGTTGAGGCTGACGTCCTCCAGGAGCTCCAGTTCTCGCGCCAAAGCGTCTGCGGCATCCAGGAAGTCTACCAAGCGTCACCCTCATTCTGGTCGGACACATCGATCAGCAAAACGCTCTACTGTAACCTTGCCTAAAAGACAATCCGGTCCGGTACGGCTTCTCAAAGTCCGATACTGACAATGAGCAGAAGGATTTCGGTTTTCGACTTTGGACACCAGGGGATTGGGGGAAGGAGGCTGCCGGCTTGCCTGCCGGGTCGTTTGCGGAACAGGCTGTTGCGTTTTTCGATCCAAAACCCGAAGTCTGGCGGAAAAATTACAGGATTTGGTCGAACTGACCCTTCACTTGGCTGCGGAATCCGATAGATCGGACGGATCACGATGTCCTTAGAGCCGGACAGCGGGATTTCGGTCTGTCTCCTTGTCCGTTCGCGTACAGTTTGGTGTCACGTGTCAGGGTGCTGAAAATCAGGGAAAGAACAAGACGTGGGTCAATTTGCAGACGATACGAACCGGATACACAAACTGCTGTCTGACGTTTTGAAACCAACTCCGTTTCAGCGAAGCCAGTACCTTTCCGATCTTCATCAGGCAGACATCTGGCTCAAGCGGGAAGACCTGACTCCCGTGCGCAGCTACAAGGTTCGCGGCGCCTATGCCTTCATCCGCGAAGCCCTGGAGAGCGAACCGGACCGGTCTCTGTTTGTATGCTCGTCTGCCGGCAATCACGCACAGGGGTTTGCTTTTGCATGTCGTCACTTCGGCAAACGGGGTGTGGTCTTCATGCCCTTGACGACACCGCAGCAGAAAATTCTGAAGACAAGATCCTTCGGTGCTCCGCTGGTCGAGATCCAGCTGCTCGGAGACGGCTTCGACGCTGCGAACAATGCAGCCATCGACTATTGCGCGTCTCACAACGGGTTGATGGTGCCGCCGTTTGATCATCCGACAATCATTCGTGGTCAGGCAACCGTAGCAAAGGAAATTCTTGAACAAAGCCCGGACGGATACACCTGGGACCGCCTGATAATGCCGGTGGGCGGCGGCGGACTCGCGGCTGGTGTTACGAAATACTTTGAAGAGACCGGCATGAATGCCGAATTCACTCTCGTCGAACCTGACATGGCGCCCAGCCTTCACGAAAGTCTGCTGGCCGGTGAACGTGTCCGTCTGGAAAGGGTTGATAACTTCGTCGACGGGGCGGCCGTCGCCCAGATCGGCCGGGAGAATTTCAAACAGCTGTCCCGACTCTCCCCGGAACAGGTGGTGCTGGCGCCGACGGACGGCGTCTGCGCGACCATGATCGACATGCTCAATATAGAAGGGGTCGTTCTGGAACCGGCCGGAGCGCTGGCCGTCGATGCCTTGAACAGGCTGCCGGAGGACCGGGTCAGGGGCAAGAAAATCGTCTGTGTCATTTCGGGTGGCAATTTCGACTTCGAGCGGCTTCCGGAAGTGAAGGAACGGGCGCTGAAATTTACCGGCCTGAAGAAATATTATGTGATTCAGCTGCCTCAGCGGCCGGGTGCCCTGAAGGACTTCCTGTCTTTGCTTGGTCCGGAAGACGATATCGCGCGTTTTGAATATCTGAAAAAGTCAGCCCGCAATTTCGGATCCGTGCTTTTGGGCATCGAAACGAAACGGCCGGAAAACTTTCAGGCATTGCACGAGAGTTTCGACCGTTCCGACGTTCGCTGGGAGGACATAACCTTCAACGAGGCGATCGCGAACTTCGTGATCTGATTGTCCAGAACCACGTTGATCAATCGTCAGGTTTTCAGGCTTCGGGGGGTGACAAGGTTCACCATAAGCCGGAAAGCGCCGGGCACAAGTTTCTCCATCTGGTGATGGAGGATGAGCGAACAGTGAACATGCCGGCCTTTGCCGATTTCGGCCGCCAGAAGCGAGCCCCTGTGAGGTGCTTCTCCTGGATCGGCCATTTCCAGCAAGGGGACGTAGGCGGCATCCCAGCTTTTCGCAAAATAGAGCCCTCGTTCCTTGTGCCAGCCAGCCCAGTCATCCTTTTCAATGACATTGGGCGTATTCAAAAGAGGGTGGTCGGGCTCCAGGACTTTCACTTCGGCGTTCTGGTCGGTCACCCGCCAGCGCAGCGAAGGCTGACCGATTTCCAGACGGGCCGGCGGTGTCGTATCTGGAAGCCAGTTGTCCCAGGGCCGATGGTAGAGGGTCACCAGCGTGCCGCCGCCCAATATCCAGCGATGCAGCAGAGGCAAAGCCGCGAACAGGTCCCTTCGTGTCTTCATCGCAAAGATTCCGATGACGATCGTATCGAAACGTGCGAGCGCGGTTTCGCTTTCAAGGTCACTGGCGGTAATCCCGGCGACATTCAGGCCCAAGCGCCTCAGCCAGTCATCCACCCTGTCGTTGCCGCCGCCTATATAGCCGATACGGGCTGCCGTCGTACCTGCGTTGACAACCCTGACGGAGACTTCCGACGGCAGGCAAAGGGCGCGGGACGGAAGATCGTCACGTGTGACGGGCTGAACGCTTTGGCCCGGTCTCGCGTCCAGAAACAATTTGGCCTTGAAGAGTCCTGCCTCGACGAATTCCGGAGCGGCAATCTCGAAACCCTGATCCGTCCTGACAACCGACCACCGGTCCGGAACATCAAGAGAGACATTCGTGCCGACCGGTCTCAAGTCACTCAACCCGATTTGAAGTTCATTCCGCTGCGCAGCCACGTTCACCACAGTCGAGGCAGGGGACAGGGTCGCGCTTTTTTCCGGCAAGATAGAAGGCGCAATGTCAAATGGAACCAGGGTTTCACTAGAGACCCCGTGCGTCACAATTCCGACTTTCAGGCATGGTGCTTCAGGTTCGTCCGGGAGATGTCGCGCCGGATACGGATCGCTCACGGGAGCTCCCAGGGTTCGGGTCGATGCCAGATCGCCTTCCCAATGTTCGGGAAGGTTTATCGACACATCAAGTTTCTCCGCATTTCCCCGATCGATTTGTGTATGCACCGTTGCCTGATCGTTTGGACCGAGAACGTCCTTGCCGAGCCACGCATGGCACTCGACCTGGGCAGCAATTCGGATCAGTTTTGCGAGCTGGCCTTGCTTGCGCGCGACCTTGTGCCTTTGTCCGGGAGCAAGTGTTGCTGCGCCGAGGCGCAGTTCTGCAAGAGCGGTACTCGCGTGCTTGAGGATTGCAGTTGCATCCGGAAAGGCCGCAAGAGCCGCATCCATTTCGGATTGCGCGTTGGCAAGCGCCGGGCCGCCGTCCAAATCCGAAAGGGTGGATGCAAGGCCTGCCTCCAAAGAAACTGCACCGTCCGGGACATTGCAGATCTTCAGATGTAGCGGCCAATCATGCTCGCTGCCATGCGGGACCCACCGTCCCATGCCCTGGCTTTTGTGGAACGCACGGCTCTGTTCGCCCAACTGAAGGAACGATGCGCCCGTGGCAGGGTCGCGTCCCCGGCCGGACAGTTCGATGGTCGCCGGTGGCGGCGGCAGGTCGTCGTCATAGGACTGGCCTGCGCCTGACCAGGCGGGCAGATACATCTTGGCGACTTGCCATGGCGGCAGATCGCTGTGTTTGTAGCCAACGTCCGCTGCCAGCGCCATGGCCTCTTCGGCAGCCTGCGTCATGGCGCGATGGTGCCCGTGTTGTCCGGGCACGTCGAGAAACGTCGGGCAGATGATGTCAGGTCTCTCGGCGCGCAGGATGTCGACGAACCGTTTCAAGGTTCGTTCGTGCCCCCAGTTCCGCAACGTCTCGACGCCAGACTTGGAAAAACCGAAGTCGAAAATCGGATCGTCAGGGGTTTCCGACAACCAATAGAGACGGAGCCCGAGGGCTTCCGCGCCCTGTTCCATCTCCGCGGTGCGCAGAATTCCAAGCAGGGCTCCCGCCTCGCGGCCCATGACGTTCTGACCGCCTTCCCCGCGCGTCGAACAGGCATAGGAGAGATCGAGTCCGCGGTCGAGACCGAGAGACGCCAGCATTTCCGAAGTTTCGTCATCCGGATGCGCACCCGTGTTCATGAATGAAACCACGGACTTCAACGGGACCAGCGCGCGCCAGAGACGGGTGAGGAATGGATTGTCCTTTTGCCGGGCAATCCGCTGCAGATCGGTCAATGGCATGGATTGGTCCTGAGGTTCATGAAACGGTTATCGGAGTGAAGGCGCTGTGAAGCACCAACGAAGCTGCTCCGAGTGTCGCGGTGAGCCGGCCGCAAGCGCCGCGTTGAAGCCGAGGCAACAAATTGTCATTGCGATTGGCAACAGAACCCGCCGGAAGCGGGCATCTCGAAATCAGATGATCGATAAGCTCGGGAGGCATCGCGCCACCCAGGATAATGGTTTGCGGGTCGAGGAGATTTTCCAGGGTCAGAACCGCATGTCCCAGGGCCTTGGCTGCCCGGTCCAACCAGTCGATCAGGCGCGGATCCCTTGCGCTGAAAAGCTCGGAAAGCTGATCAAGGTCCAGAGGTTCATCGCAACCGATGAAGGCCTGAATGGAATCGCGGCTCAAAAGGCTTTCCAGCGGGACAGGCCCGCCAGGTCCGTGAACGGGAATATGGCCGACTTCGCCCGCATTGCCGAAAGCTCCTGAAACGAGCCGTCCATCCTGAACAATTCCAAGACCGAGTCCGCGACCGAAATAGATATAGGCATAGCAACTTATGCCCTGTGCGAGGCCCGTCAGATTTTCCGAGAGTGCTGCGGCATTTGCGTCGTTGGACAGCTCGACCACACCGCCCAGGGTTTCCTTGAACAAGGGCAACGCATCGACATTCTCCCAACCCTGCAGGTCGGAGCTGCGTCCACTCAAACCGGTATCGCCGAACGGTCCCGGCATGACAATGCCCGTTCCCAGAATCGCGTTCATCGAAACGGATGAAGAAGCAAGCATGGCATCACGCAGCCGAAGCACGTGGGTGGAGACCGCTTCCGGAGTATTGTCCCTCAGGTTGGTACGTTCCGTTGCGATTCGGGTGCCGGAAAGATCAAGCAGCGCCGTGAATATCGCATCGGGCCGAATTTCAACGCCAAATGCGTAAGCCCCTTTTGGATTCAACCCGTATTGCACTGCAGGAAGTCCGCGTCCAGAGACACGGGCGCCCTTTTCTTCAATCAGACCGTCAGCAAGCAACTCCGCGATGATATTGGATGCCGCCTGGGTGGTCAGTCCCAACGAACGTCCGATTTCCGCCCGACCCATCGTGCCTGCGGCCTGAAGGCTCCCCAGCACCGCCTGCCGATTGCGGTTCCGGCTGCGCAGTGGATTTGAACCTCGAATCTGAGTGTCGATCTTCATAACTGTTCTATTAACTCAAGATAATTGACAATTCAATTTATTTGACTTAATCAATTTTGAAACAGGCGGCAAAGACCGTTCTTCCAGATACAAATGTGCACGATTCCAGACGGGAGCATCAGCAATGTCCAGATACATGAAGCGTATGGCGTTGAGTGGGTTAACCGCTCTGGCGACCCTCTTCGGCAGTTCCGCAATGGCTGTCGAGATCGAATACTGGCAGTATTTCTTCGACGCTCGGGTCGACGCCATGGAGCAGCTGATCGAAAAATTCGAGGCAGCCAATCCCGACATTACCGTGAAGATGACGCATTTCCCCTATGCGGATTATCGCACGAAGGTTGCAGCCGCGATCCCCGCGGGAGAAGGTCCGGATGTGGTCCAGCTTTTCTACGGCTGGCTGAATGATTACATCGAGGCCGGCCTGATTCAGCCGTTGCCGAAAGACGCTTTCGACCCGGCGGTGATTGACGCGGAATTCTTCCCGATGGTCCAGGCGATGAAGCGCGATGGATCTTACTACGCGCTGCCCACTGCGGTTCGCTCGCTTGCCCTGTTCTATAACACGCGTCTGTTCGAAGAAGCCGGTATAGAAAACCCGCCCGCCACCCTCGACGAACTAGTGGAAACGGCGAAGAAGCTTGCCAAGGTCGACGGCGCAGGGAACCTCACCCAGGTCGGTATCACCACCGGCATGACCGCCCAGGACCATCACTGGTGGCGTGAAGTTCTGGTGCGCCAGTTCGGAGGCGACCCTTATTCGGACGACTACAAGACCGTGAACTACACCGGAGACGCAGGTCTTGATGCCTTGAATTTTTATGTGGGCCTGGAAAAGGACCACAAGGTCACACAGTCTGGCTTCATGGACGAGCCGCAAGCCGCATTCAAGGGCGGGCGCGCCGGAATGCATATCGACGGCTCATTCCGGATCGGATCGCTCAACAAGGTGCGTGGTCTGAAATGGGGCGTTGCTGAACTGCCCGCGGGACCAGACGGCACCAAGTCCAATTACTCTTCCTACTGGGTCAACGGTATCACGACCAAGGCGGAGGGCGAAAAATATGACGCAGCCGTCAAGTTCCTGCAGTACCTGACGTCCGATGAAGCAATGCAGCTGTGGCTGGACGTGGTCGGAGAACTGCCTGCCAAACCGTCTGTCGGCCTGATTGAAGAGAATGCGAATGATCCGACATTCGGTCCCTTCATCAAGGGGCTTGAATACGCCAACACGACCAAGTTTGCCAACGAGTCCGCTCAGCGTCAGGCCATGGTGGACATGGTTGCCCGTATCGATATCGAAGGACAGGATCCTGCGGAGAGCCTGGCTGCGGCCGCCGCCGAGGAGCAGAAGGTCCTCGACGAATACTACAAGAAGTGACGGCTTAAGCGAGGGAGCTGCCGCCATGCGGCAACTCCTCCGGCGGGAATGGCGCGGTACAAATGTCTGCCTATAAAAGACTCTCTATCAGGCAAAAGCAGATTGTCTGGGCGTGGCTGTTCCTGGCCATTCCGACCTTGTTTTACGGCCTGATCCGGTTCTATCCGACCGGAACCGCGTTTGTGATTTCGTTCCAGGACTGGAATCTCCTCGGTGAGCGTACTTGGACGGGGCTTTCAAATTATCAGAAGCTCTGGAACGATCCCGTGTTCTGGAAGGTGTTCAGAAATACCTTCGCCTACCTGATCCTTGGAACACCTGTCTCGCTCGTCATCAGTTTCGTCATTGCGTATCACCTGGACAAAACCAGGTTCATGCACGGTTTTCTCCGGATGCTCTATTTTCTGCCGTTCATGACCTCTGCTGTCGCCATGGCCTGGGTCTGGCGGTGGTTCTACCAACCCGTTCCAATCGGCCTCTTCAACAATTTCCTGGCTTCAGCGGGAATACCCCAGATCGCATTCCTGAACTCGACAACAAATGCATTGCCTGCGGTTCTTGCGCCCGCAGTCTGGGCGGGACTTGGTTTTCAGGTGATTATTTTCATGGCCGGACTGCGCGCCATTCCGGGGAGCTACTATGAAGCTGCAAAGATTGACGGCGTTGGCTGGTGGACAGTTCTGACACGGATCACATTGCCGTTGCTCAAGCCGACCATCGTCTTCATCGTGGTTTTCTCTTCGATCGGTTTTCTGCGCATCTTCGATCATGTTTTCAACATGACAACCAACAATCCGGGAGGGCCGCTGAATGCGACCAAGCCGCTGGTGCTGATGATTTATGAAACGGCGTTCGGCAGCTTCGATATGGGATACGCGGCCGCGCAGACCGTTGTCCTGTTTCTGATCCTGCTGCTGGTCAGCCTGTTGCAGCTTTGGATCCTGAAGGGGGACAATTCTTGACCGCTGTCTCCGACACAAGCGAGCTGCCGTCGGTGAAGGCCGAAACCGTGTTGTCGGCCCGCTCGCGCAAGCCGGCAAATCTGGGCCAGATCCTGCGCTGGCTGCTGCTGTTCCTGGGCGGCCTGCTCATGATCGCTCCGATCACCTACATGATTTCCACGTCGCTGAAATGGCCTCACGAAATCTACAACGTCAATCTCATTCCCGAAGAGCCGACAATCGAGAACTACACCTATGTGCTCGAGGACGGCCGGTTTTATCTCTGGTTTGTCAATTCGATCATCATCGCGGTGATCACGACGGTGTCGAACCTGTTTTTCGACAGTCTCGTAGGCTACACGCTTTGCAAGTTCCGCTTTCCGGGCCGGTACATCGTGTTCATCGCCATTCTGTCGACATTGATGATCCCGACGGAAATGCTTGTGATCCCGTGGTACATGATGAGCCAGTCGTTCGGCTGGCTCGACAGTTACTGGGGAATCATGTTCCCGGGTTTGATGACCGCATTCGGTACGTTTCTCATGAAGCAGTTTTTTGAAAGCGTCCCGGATGATTTCCTGGAAGCTGCAAGGATCGATGGTCTGAACGAGTTTCAGATATGGTGGAAAATCGCCATGCCGCTGGTGAAGCCTGCCCTGGCAGCGCTTGCGATCTTCGTTTTCCTCGGAAACTGGACTGCCTTCCTCTGGCCGCTGATCGTGACCAATTCGGTTGAAATGTACACCGTGCCGGTCGGGCTGTCCGGATTTGGCGATGAAGTGGACGTCGCCTGGGAGCTGATCATGACAGGTGCTGCGATTTCCACGCTGCCTACGCTCGTGGTCTTTCTGATCTTTCAAAGGTTCATTATTCGCGGAGTTGTCATGGCGGGGCTCAAGGGATGACCGGACCCATCAAGGACGCCACCGAGTTTCCCGACCCGGTTTACCGGCAGACCGTCCTGTCGGAGTTGTTCGAAGGCGTAAAAGAGCACTATGCCGGCCACATGAAGGCGATCAATCAGGCCCATCTGATCATGCTGACGGAAACGGGCATATTGAGTGCGGTCCAGGGGCCGCAGATCGCGCAGGCCCTCCATGAAATCGACAGGGATACCGACGTAAAAGCCCTGTCCTATACCGGTGAGCACGAAGACTATTTCTTTTTCGTCGAAGCCCAGTTGCGCGGTAAGCTCGGCGATCTTGGCGGCATGTTGCACACCGCGCGTTCGCGCAACGACATGGATCACACGCTGTTCAAGCTCGCGCTCAGATCCCGTCTGGCATCGCTCTGGCAAGATGTGTCCGGCCTGGCAAACGCGCTGATCGGGAAGGCACGCCAGGAACGGGACACCGTCATTGTCGCCTATACGCACGGCCAGCCCGCCCAGCCAACCACGTTCGGGCACTATCTGTGCGCGGCCCTTGAAGTGCTGCTGAGAGACCTTGAGCGTCTGAACCTGGCAGCGGAACAACTCGATCATTGCCCCATGGGCGCCGCCGCGATTACCACAACAGGATTTCCGATCGACCGGGAGCGTGTTTCGTCGCTACTCGGGTTTTCCGAACCGCTCCTGAATTCCTATGGCTGCATTGCCTCGGTAGACTATGTCACCGGTCTCTATTCGGCACTGAAACTGATCTTCATCCATCTCGGTCGTCTGATCCAGGATCTTGCCTTCTGGTCATCGTTCGAGGTTGGCCAGCTTTACGTGCCGAACAAGTTTGTGCAGATCAGTTCGATCATGCCGCAAAAACGCAATCCGGTCCCGATTGAACACATGCGGTTGCTGGCCTCCCTGAGCGCAGGGCGCTGCGACACAATCGTCAACACAATGCACAACACGCCATTCACCGACATGAATGACAGCGAAGGCGAGGTGCAACGGTCGGGCTATGAAGCCTTTGCGTCGGGAGAACGGATGCTGCGATTGCTGGCGGAGTTTGTCTCTTCATGCCAGATCGACCCGCAACGGGTTCGAGCCAATGCGGATGCCGCCTGCGTCACCGTCACTGAATTGGCCGACACGCTTGTCAGGGATGAAGACTTGAGTTTCAGGCAGGCACACGAGATTGCCGCCGCGACCTCAAGGTCCGTTCTGTCTGACGGCCAGGCTTTGTCGGAGGGATATCAGGCGTTTCAGGGCGCGTTCCGGAATGAGACCGGACGCATGCCTGCCATTACCGGGGAAGCGTTCCAGAAAGCTGTCACGCTCGAAGGCTTTATCTCGTGTCGCAGCAGACCGGGAGGGCCGGCACCGGAGGCACTTGACCGCGCGCTGCAGATCTATCGCGAACAACTGGCCGACCTGGAACAACAACAATCGATGCGGCAGAAACGCCATGAGGAGGCCAGGCGGACTCTTCACCAGGCGTTTGGTGACCTGCTGGGGATTTGAGGCAATGGCGAAACTGTCTTTGAAAAAGCTGACCAAATCCTATGGCAAGGTCGAGGTTCTGCACGGGATCGATCTCGATGTCGACGACGGCGAATTCGTCGTTTTCGTGGGTCCCTCGGGATGCGGGAAATCCACCAGTCTCCGGATGATCGCCGGACTGGAAGAAATCACGTCCGGCGAAATCTGGATCGGAGACCGCAAGGTCAACGACCTTGAGCCCAAGGACCGCGACATTGCCATGGTGTTCCAGAACTACGCCATTTATCCGCACATGTCCGTTCGCAAGAACATTGCCTTCGGCTTGTGGAACGCGCCATTGAGCAAGGCGGAAAAGGCAGCCAGGATCGAAGAAGTTGCCCGTATCCTCGATATGTCCGAGCTCCTGGAACGCAAGCCGTCACAACTTTCCGGAGGGCAGCGTCAAAGGGTTGCGATCGGCCGGGCCATGGTCCGCAATCCCGCGGTGTTCTTGTTTGATGAACCCCTGTCCAATCTCGATGCACAGTTGCGCACACAGATGCGTCTGGAAATCAAGAAACTTCACCAGCAGGTCGGGAATACGATCATCTTCGTAACCCACGATCAGGTCGAGGCAATGACCCTTGCCGACCGGATCGTGATCATGAAAGACGGCCATATTCAGCAGGTCGGGACGCCGGAAGACGTGTTTCACGCGCCAGCCAATACCTTTGTCGCGCAGTTCATCGGCGCACCCTCCATGAACATGCTGAAGGTCACCGGAGCCGGCGATGAAATTTCGCTCTCAAGTGGCATCAAAATGCAGCCGGGACGGCAGACACAAACCGGCCGGCCTCTGCTGTTGGGTGTGCGTCCGGACGATCTGTCGGTTGACGATCAAAACCCGATCGTGACCGGGAAGGTTGTGGTGCGGGAGCCGCTCGGATCGGAAACTCTTATCTACGTCAGTGGCCCGCAAGGCGAGATTGTCGCCAAGGTTCCCGGCAAGAGCGGGGTTAAGGTTGGCGATGAAGTCAAGCTTGGGGCAACCCCGGAGGCGCTTCATTTCTTCGACACTGAAACCGGGGACGCGCTGGTCTGATGCCGAACACGGACACCTCGCCTCAAATCCTGTGCGTCGGACGGATCTACTGTGATCTGGTGTTTTCCGGCGTTTCCAGGATGCCCAGTCTCGGATCGGAGGTGTTTGCCGAAAACGTGACGTTGCATGCAGGTGGCGGTGCTTTCAACACGGCGTCGGCGTTTTCGGCGCTGGGCCGAAGGACTGCTTTATGCGGTGTTTTGCCTGCTGCTCCCTTCCAGGATCAGATCTTGCAGGAAGGCCGGTCGATGGATCTGGACCTGTCCTTGTGTGTGCCGGCCAGCGTTGATGCCTCACCACAGATCACGGTTGCCATCGCGTTGCAGGGCGACCGGTCGTTCCTGAGCCAGAAATCGGGCGCCGCATTCCCTTGTCCGGATTTGTCCGCACCGGTCTGCCGGTCTGTAAAGCACCTTCATATCGGGGAGCTGAGCAGCCTTTGCGAAACACCAGAGATACTCGATCTTGCACGTCAGGCAGGATGGACGGTTTCGCTTGATTGCAGCTGGGACGACGCCTTGCTGCGTCAGGGCCGGAGAATTTCCGAGCTGATCCGAACCGTTGATGTGTTCCTGCCCAACCAGCAGGAATTCGAGGCGCTGGAGGCGTCTGGCCTGACGCCGGAAAGTGGTCCGCTCATTGTTGTAAAGCAGGGTGCTGCGGGTGCCGCTGCCTACCAGGGGCAAAGCCGAATTCATGTGGCAGCCCAAGAGGTCGAAGTGGTTGACGCAACCGGGGCGGGGGACGCGTTCAATGGCGGTTTCCTGTCCGCCTGGCTGGCAAATGAAAAGCTTGCTTCCTGTCTTGAAAACGGAAACCAGTATGGGGCTCTGGCGGTTCAATCGTCTGGTGGTGCCGGCTGGACAAGAGAAAACGGGTTTGTGCCATAGACCCTGCAAGTCATGCCGGATGCCTTTCCGTCGGGAACAGTAGCCTGGCACATCATGTTTGCGAGGTGTTGCCCTGGTTTGGATTGGGTTCTTTTCCAGTGTGCGGGGTGGAGTGTTCAGCGCGGGCCGCGCGTGTTGACCCCGATTGGAACCTGCACGGGATGGCGACACCAAAAAAATATTGCATACCATTGTATACTGAAATATGAGTGCCCCAAGCAAGCTTGTTCCGGCGCGCCAGAAAATTCAGCGAACCGGTGTTCAAGCTCCCACTACCATCAACGCGCCGGGATAATCATGAGTTTGTATGCCGACTATCTGAATGAGATCGATACCCGAAAGACCGAGGGTTTGAATCCCAAGCCTATTGAAGACGGCGCGCTGGTAAAAGAGATCGTATCGCAAATCAAGGATCTCGGTAACGAACACAGGGAAGACTCCCTTAAGTTCTTTATTTACAATACATTACCTGGAACAACGAGTGCCGCGGGCGAGAAGGCCAAGTTCTTGAAAGAGATCGTTCTCGGCAGTTCGGTCGTGGAAGAAATTCCGCCACGCTTTGCCTTTGAACTGCTGTCTCACATGAAAGGCGGTCCCTCGGTCGAGGTGCTTCTCGATCTGGCTCTTGGCGACAATCCCTCAATCGCAAGAGACGCAGCTGAGGTCCTCAAGACCCAGGTCTTTTTGTATGAGGTGGATACCGATCGGCTGAAGGCGGCCTATTCGGACGGGAACGAAATCGCCAGGGACATTCTTGAAAGTTACGCAAAAGCCGAATTTTTCACCAATCTTCCCGATATCGATGAAGAGATAAAGGTTGTGACCTACATCGCCGCAGAAGGCGATATTTCCACTGATTTGCTGTCTCCAGGAAACCAGGCGCACTCCCGTTCAGACCGGGAACTACATGGCAAGTGTCTGATCTCGCCCGAAGCGCAGGCCGAAATCCGCGCGTTGCAGGAACAACATCCCGACAAGGTTGTGATGCTGATCGCCGAGAAGGGCACAATGGGTGTCGGCTCGTCGCGGATGTCCGGGGTCAACAATGTTGCCTTGTGGACCGGCAAGCAGGCCAGCCCCTATGTGCCATTTGTGAATTTTGCTCCGATTGTTGCCGGAACCAACGGGATTTCACCCATCTTTCTCACCACTGTAGGTGTGACCGGGGGCATCGGGATTGACCTGAAGAACTGGGTCAAGAAACTGGACGAGGACGGCAATCCGATCCTGAACAATGATGGCAATCCCGTTCTTGAGCAGAAATACTCCGTCGAAACGGGAACCGTTCTGACCATCAACACAAAGGACAAGAAACTCTACAACGAAGCGGGTGACGAAGAGCTTGTTGAAGTGTCTTCCTCCTTTACGCCGCAGAAACTCGAGTTCATCAAGGCCGGGGGCTCCTATGCGATTGTCTTCGGCAAGAAGCTGCAGAGTGTTGCCTGTGAAACGCTCGGGATCGAACTGAAGTCCGCTTTTGCACCTTCAAAGGAAATTTCTCATGAAGGGCAGGGCCTCACCGCGGTTGAAAAGATCTTCAACAAAAACGCGGTCGGAGTGAAGGAAGGTACCGTTCTGCACGCCGGGTCAGATGTCCGGGTGAAGGTGAATATTGTCGGATCGCAGGACACGACCGGTCTGATGACCTCGCAGGAACTCGAAGCGATGGCGGCCACCGTCCTGTCTCCGACGGTTGACGGTGCCTACCAGTCCGGCTGTCACACCGCATCGGTCTGGGATCTGAAGGCGCAGGCCAACACTCCCAAACTCATGTCGTTCATGCACAGGTTCGGTCTGATCACCGCGCGCGATCCGAAGGGCGTCTACCATTCCATGACAGATGTCATTCACAAGGTTCTGAATGACATCACGGTCGACGACTGGGCCATCATCATCGGCGGCGATTCGCACACACGGATGTCCAAAGGTGTTGCATTCGGAGCCGACTCGGGAACCGTTGCGCTCGCTCTGGCGACAGGGGAGGCGACAATGCCGGTTCCTGAGTCCGTGAAAGTGACCTTCAAGGGCAGCATGGCAGACCATATGGATTTCCGCGACGTGGTCCATGCAACACAGGCGCAGATGCTGAAGCAGTTCGGCGACAACGTCTTCCAGGGCCGGATTATCGAAGTCCACATTGGAACTCTGCTCGCAGATCAGGCGTTTACCTTCACGGACTGGACGGCAGAAATGAAGGCCAAGGCGTCCATCTGCATTTCAGAGCCCGAGGTGCTTATCGAGTCACTCGAGATCGCCAAGAGCCGCATCCAGATCATGATCGACAAGGGCATGGACAACGACAACCAGATGCTACAAGGGTTGATCGACATCGCCGACAAGCGGATTACGGAAATCAGGTCCGGGGACAAACCGGCGCTGGCTCCTGACACCAATGCCAGGTATTTCGCCGAAGTCGTTGTCGACCTGGATCAGATCGATGAACCGATGATCGCCGACCCTGACGTCAACAACGCGGATGTTTCCAAGCGGTACACACACGACACGATCAGGCCGATTTCCTACTACAGGGCGGAAAAGAAGGTCGACCTGGGCTTCGTCGGGTCCTGCATGGTTCACAAGGGCGACGTGAAAATCGTCGCGCAAATGCTCCGCAATCTGGAAAGCAGCCATGGCAGCGTCGAATTCAAGGCGCCGTTGGTCGTGGCAGCACCAACTTACAACATCATCGATGAGCTGAAGGACGAGGGCGATTGGGCCGTTCTGCAGAAATATTCCGGCTTCGAATTCGATGATTCGTCGCCCAAACACGTTGCCCGGACTGAATATGAGAACGTTCTTTATCTTGAACGCCCGGGATGCAACCTGTGCATGGGCAATCAGGAAAAGGCAGCAAAAGGCGACACCGTTCTGGCGACTTCTACACGCCTGTTCAAGGGACGTGTCGTTGAAGATGCAAGCGACAAGAAGGGCGAATCCCTGCTGGCCTCAACGCCGGTCGTTGTCCTGTCGGCCATTCTTGGCAGAACACCGACGGTTGAAGAGTACAAGACTGCCGTTGAGGGGATCGATCTGACCAAGTTCGCTCCGCCGCTGCAAAAACCGGCAGCTACCCGATCGGCTCACTTTTAAGGGTCACGAATCCCGGATCAGCCGGGCCGTCAGTGTGTTGTCTGTCCTTGCGACAATTGCAGGCAGTTCGACACACTGACGGCCCGACGACGTTCTGGAGCTCAGGTGCGGAACTCCTTTCAACCGGGAAAAAGAAGGGCATGGAGACACGCCACGTCAACAGCCATGTGTTCACATTAGACAATCCTGACTGGCCGGGCAGCAATAGCCGGTTGAAGGATCCTGAAAGGTCGTACATGACAACCGCGAATTGCCGCTGAAAACGATCGGTGCTAATTAGCTTCGGCCAAAGTGGAATTACCAGGTCATGAACACACACAACGATCAAGTCATTGACTTCATCAGATCGCAATTCGCATCGAGTTCAGCTTCGACATCGAAATACGAAGGTCTTTGCAATGCAATAAAAATTGCGATTGAGGAGGATATCCTGCTGCCCGGATCAACCCTTCCGGGAGAGCGGAAACTGGCTGACCTGCTCGATATCTCCCGCATCACCGTTCGCAATGCCATCGATGAACTGGTTAGCGACGGGCAACTGGTGCGTCGCCACGGCGCAAGGACCAGTGTCTCCGAAAAGGTAAGGAAACAGATTTCAAATCTGGTTGGGTTTTCCGAAGACATTCGATCCCGCGGCATGACCCCTGGCGCCAGACTTTTGAGCGCGGAAAGTGTTGAGGCCAATGAGGCGGAACGCACAAGGCTCAAGCTGGGCCCCGGGGACCGGGTCATTCGCCTGCACCGGGTCAGGCTGGCAAATGACCGTCCCATCGCGCTCGAGCGAGCCGCCATTCCCCATTCGGTCGTCAAATCCCCAGATGCCATCGGTCCGTCCCTTTACGCGACGCTGGATGCGCTTGGAATGTCTCCTCAGCGCGGGTTTCAGAAAATAACCGCCAAGATTATGGACGAAGAGGAAGCAGAATTGCTGGAAACAAAGGTCGGCGCCCCGGCTCTTGTCATCGAGCGTTGCTGTGAAACTGCGTCCGGTATTCCCATTGAATACACGCTAACCTGTTACAACGCCGAGGCTTTTGACTTCTCAAACGAGCTTCAGCGTTAGAACAGGTTATGACCAGTTGACAACTGGACCTTAACTGGTATTATTTCCTTCCGGCTTTGGGGGGTGATTTGTGCTGGAAAACCTGAAGAACAATCTGATCGTTTCCTGCCAGCCTGTCGTCGGCGGACCCATGGATTCACCAGCGATCATCGCAGCCATGGCGAAAGCCTCGGTGGCTGGAGGAGCTGCCGGCGTGAGGGTGGAGGGCGTTGCAAATGTCGCGGCCGCCAGAGCAGCTGTTGCGTGCCCGATCATTGGTATTGTCAAGGTGGCTCTTGAAACCAGCGCGGTTAAAATCACTCCTTTCGCACAGAATGTCGTCGATCTGATCTCTGCTGGAGCGGATATAGTTGCGGTCGATGCAACCGATCGCGATCGCCCGGAAACCATTGGTTCTGCAATCGAGATTACCAAGCAGCACGGTGGCCTGTTCATGGCCGACTGCTCGAACCTAAAAGACGGGGTCAATGCGCAAAGACTTGGTGCGGATATCCTGGGCACGACCATGTCCGGCTACACCGAACGCACAACGCCTGAAGAGCCGGACCTGGAGCTCGTAGGAGAGTTTTCCAGGCTTGGCACCTTTGTCATCGCCGAGGGCCGCTACAACACACCTGACCTTGCAGCAAGGGCCATCCGCTCCGGAGCCGACGCCGTGGTGGTCGGCTCGGCGATCACGCGGCTGGAAGTGGTGACGAGATGGTTTCGCGATGCGGTGGATGAAGCAGGTGTGAAACGATGACGGTCTCGCCTCAATCGCAGGAGCCGACCGTACTGGCCGCCGATATCGGCGGTACCAAGACACTTGTCGCGCTGGTTCGGGGCAGGGACATAATCGCTTCAAGGAAAATTCCGACGGAACGCTCGTCCACTCCCGATGTCTGGGTCGCATCTGTTCTGGAGATTGCGCAGGAATGGTCAGGCGCTTACAGGGCAGCTGCGATCACTGTTACCGGACAGGTTCACGCCGGACTCTGGAAAGGTGTCAATCACGATACGCTTCGCGTGAGTGAATTTGACCTGGCAGCAGCGATTTCGAAATTCGGCGTGCCATTCGAAATTCTCAACGACGCCCAGGCAGCAGCCTGGGGCGAACACATCTACGGCTCCGTACCCGGGTCGGACCTTGTCTACCTGACGGTGTCGACCGGACTGGGCGGGGGCATTGTCGCCGGTGGAAAATTGCTGCAAGGTCATCGCGGACTGGCCGGTCATTTCGGGCTTTTTTCTCAAGATCTGCTTTCCGGCGACAATAATCCTCAACCCTTTGAAAATGCCGCGACCGGGCCCTGGATCGCCCGTGCGGGCAGCGAGGCATCCAAAAATCCGCAAACCGCCAAATCGGTCTTCGAACAGGCACGCACGGGTGAGGAATGGGCTCGCCGGATTGTCGAAATGTCCGCAAGCCGGGTTGCGAGCCTTTGCAGGGACATCTCGTTTGCCATCGATCCGCCGATAATCGTCATCGGCGGCGGTGTCGGATTGGCCGATGGATATGTCGACAGCGTCAGGCGGCACTTTGCCGAACAAATGCCTGGCCAGAAACCAGAAATCCTAATTTCCGAATTGCAGGAGCATGCCGGGATTGTGGGTGTCGCCGCATTCGCGGCGCAAACTCATCTGAAAAATGGAGGTGAATAAGATGAGAACGGTCAGGAAACTGTTTTACGGCGGCGCCGCATCCGCCCTTTTGTTGGCAACTTCGATCGCGCAGGCCGATGTTACCGTACTTGGATGGCCAGGCGGGCCGGAGGAAACCGCCTTGCGTGCCGCAACAGAAATATACAACGCGCGCGCCGAAGTTGCCGAAGATGACAAAGTGAAGCTGATATTCTTCAGTCGTGACGGTTTTTTCGACAAGTTGCAGGCAGACCTTGCTGCTGGAACCGACGCATTCGACGCCAATCTCCTCGCAACATATTCGATTGGTCGCTACGCGCCTTACATGACCCCTGTTTCCCTGTCGGAAGATGCGGCGGACGTGTTCGGTGAAAGTGTGCTGAAGACCATGCAATTCGATGGCAAGCAGTACGGGGTCCCGACGGATCTTTCCCTGCATTTCCTCTACTACAGAACGGATTTGATTGAGGAACTGCTTGCAGATGAATCTGCGGCCGCGAAGTATGGCGACATCTCGGAGAAACATCTCGGTGTGCGGCTGGAACCCAAGAGCCCTGACGATTGGACCTGGCAGGATTTCGCCGCCAACGCCCTCTACTTTTCCAAAGCGGTCAACCCCGATAGTCCGACCCGCTACGGAACCGTGCTGCAGCTGAAAAACCTGCTTTTCAACATCATGGTCTTCCATTCACTGCCACGTTCTTATGGCGCGGACTGGATGGATGCGGACGGGAACATCACGGTCGACTCGGACGCCTACCGGGAAGCACTGAAGATGTACAAGATTCTTGTGGAAGCAGGCGCAACGCCCAAGGATTCGTTTTCCTATGAATATGCGGAGGCAAATTCGGCGTTCGGATCTGGCCAGGTTGCCGCGATGATTCAATGGAATGCCGCCGCCGCCGATCTGACCGATACGGAAAAAACACCGGTCACAGCCGATGTCACCAAGACAATCGCGCCGCCGACCGGGCCGGACGGCCGCTTTACCCACGTTCATGGTCTGGGTCTTGGAGTAAACGCAAACGGCAAGAACCCGGATGGTGCCAAGGCATTTATCGAATGGCTCTCAACTGAAGACGCCGCGAAAGCGTATGCGTTGGCAGGCGGTGCCACAGGCCTGACCTCGGGCGTGGTTTCCGACATTGCGAACGAGCGCCCGGACCTCGTACCGCTTGGTGAATATGCGTCCAACTACGGCTTCGTCATGAACGGCGGCACTTCCGCCAAGGCCCTGTCTGTTTACGAGTTGCAGGCAAAGGAGTTCACTGACTATCTGTCAGGTGGAAAATCGCTGGATGAGGCGCTGTCCGCAACCAAAGACGGTATGGCAGACCTTCTGAACTGAAGCTTCGTGCAGCCGGTCTTTTTTCAGGGCCGGCTGCAACAAATTCTGGATTGAGACATGACCCGATCGACCGAGAATCGGATCCTGGCGACCCCGTTGGTTCTGTTCCTTCTGGTGATGCTGGGATTTCCGACAATCCTGGATATCATCTACAGTTTTTCCGAGGTTTCCTTCGAGAACCTGCGCTCTCCAACATTCAATGGCGGTCAGAACTATATTTCCATCCTCAATGATCCCGAGTTTTGGTCGGCGTCCTGGTTTTCGATGAAATTCGGTTTGGCAACCGCGTTTGCCGAATGCATCCTGGGCCTTGTTCTTGCCGTGTACCTTGCACCGATCATTCGCAAGAATACCTGGATGATTGCCGTCCTCATCATGCCCATGATGATCGCGCCCGCGATGATGGGGCTGATGTACCGGCTGTTGCTGCATGAGTTTGTAGGTGCCCTGCCGCACTACATGTTCTACTGGCTGGGCGACAGTCCCGCATTCCTGAGCAGGGAAAACGTGTTCACGACGGTCTTCACGATCGAAACGCTGCAATGGACACCATTCGCATTCCTGTTGTTTTTCATGGCCTACGAGGCCATCCCCGGAGAAATGCGGGAGGCTGCCGCCGTTGATGGTGCACGCGGGCTGCGCATGTTCTGGCACATCGAAATGCCCATGATGCTCCCGACGATCGCAGTCGCGTTCTTCGTCCGGTTCATCGACGGCTTCCGTGTTTTCGACAATATCTTCGTCCTGACCGGCGCTGGTGCAGGCGGGGCGACGACATCCCTGTCGATCTACATCTATCTTTCGTTCTTCAGGTCCGGCGAAATTGGCAACGCGATTGCCGCATCCGTGATCCTGTTTTGTGTTTCATTTCTGGCCCTGTTTTTTGCGGGACGGCTGCTTCGCAGGAGCGGTGCATGAGTCAGAAGGTCAAAAATCTGATCCGTTGGCTGGTTTTCATTCTGGTAGCGTTGATCATCAACTTTCCGGTCCTTGCCACTCTGTCCGCATCACTCAAGACAGCGGCTGAAATCAGCCGAAATCCGGGGATTTTCGTGCAGAGTCCCACGCTTGAGAATTATGCTTCGATTTTGGAAGTTTCCGAGCGTCTGAACATCTTTTCCTATCTCCAGAACAGTCTGATAGCGTCGACAATCGCGTCCGTGCTGCCGATTGTTCTCTGTTTTCCGCTTGCATATGCGGTTGCCCGGCGGGGCTATGGCAAGAGTTTGATATTTCCGACCGTCGTAAACCTGCGGGCGATGCCGCTGATCATCTTCGCGATCCCTCTTTACATGATGTACCAAAGCGTTGGATTGCTCGACACACCACTTGGACTTGGCTTGATCCTTGCGGTGGTCAATTTGCCTCTTGCGCTGCTGATCCTTGTCAACGCCATCAACGATGTTCCGTTCGAACTGGATGAAGCGGCGCGGATCGACGGTGCGCGCATCTTCGTCATCCTGCTGAAGATCGTGTTTCCCATCTGCCTTCCGGCCTTGGCGACGGTCTTCATATTCAGCTTCATTACGGCCTGGAACGAGTTTCTTTTCGGTCTGATGCTGACCACGACGGACGCCGTTCCGATGACCGTTGGTGCATCGTTTTTCTTTTCGTCCGGTGGTGGTGGCGTTCAATGGGGTGTTGCAGCAGCCGTTATCATCGTGGCGTCCGTCACGCCCGTGGTCCTCGGGATCCTGATGTACAAGCACATCAGCCGGTCAATGATTGCTGGAGCGGTAAAGGGATAACTTGTGACCTGTCACGATTTATCCCGGCATCGGATCCACGAAGTACCCTTTTCAAGGTGCTTTGCTCAATCCGCAGTGCTTACCCCCGAAAACCCCGTGTCATCCAGTCTTGCATTCATGGAGGCGGGTGTTTCCGGGAGTTTGCGTCATTGCCATTCACGCGGCGCGCAAGGATGCGAGAAACTGCTGAAGCTCGCGTTTCAGAACATCGGATTGACTGTTGAGGTCGTCCACTACCGAAACAACGCGTCCGGCAGCCTCGCTGGATTGTTGCGCAGCGCTGTTAACTTCCAGGATGTTCTCGGAAACATCCTGCGTTCCCGATGCCGTTTGCTGGATGTTTGTCGCAATGTCGCGGGTTGCCGCGTTCTGTTCTCCGACGGAGAATGAGACCGCTTCTGTCATTTCGCTGATTTGAGACATTGCCTGCACAACATTTTCGATTTCGCCAACAGTAACGTTCGTTGATTCCTGCATGGTACCGATCTGCTGCCTGATTTCCTCAGTCGCCTTTGCTGTTTGCGATGCAAGTTCCTTGACCTCGGATGCGACCACGGCAAAGCCTTTCCCGGATTCGCCCGCTCTTGCAGCTTCGATCGTCGCATTCAACGCCAGAAGATTTGTCTGCTCTGCGATCGCGTTGATGAGATCAACCACGTCACCGATCTTTTGTGCGCCATCCGACAGACCTTGCACCGCCTGGTTGGTCGATATCGCACGTTCCTTGCCCTCGGCTGCCAGTCCCTTGGCGTCATCAACCTGACGTGTGATCTCCTGGATGGAATTCGATAATTCCTCCGAGGCGGACGCAACCGTTTGTGCTGTGACGGTAGCCTCTTCAGAAGCGCTTGCGACAGTGGTTGCACGAGACGTGGTTTGTTCAGAAGCTTCCGACATGAATTGCGCGGTGGCTTTCATCTCATCTGCTGCAGATCCCACCTTTTCAACCACACTCATTACGCTGGCTTCAAGATTGTCGGCCATTTCCAACGTTGCGTTTCGCTTTTCTTCCTCGACTCGCAATTCATTCCGGGTCTGCTCTTCGCGCAAACGCTCGGATTCTATTGCATTTTCCTTGAACACCTGAACCGCATCCGCCATTTGTCCTATCTCGTCCCGGCGCCCCCGCGCCGGTATCGTTGCGGACGTATCTCCACTGGCAAGCCGCTCCATGGATGCCGTCATTTCCACGACTGGCCTGGAGATGGCACGACCGGTCAAAAAGGCAAGCAAAACACCGATCACGATGGCCGCACCCGCAACAGCCTCAACCGTGACAACCGCGTTTTGAATATCTTCAGTGGATCGCGGCCCGACGGTATCCTGGGTTTGCTTGTTTGCCAGCTTGATTTGTTCCATTTCGTCAGCAAGCCTGGGCCCGATCTTGTCGAGCGTATTTGCAATGACGCTGTTGCGCGCCTGGATGACTTCCACAACCTTTTTGAATGTCGATTTGTAGCCGCCAGCAAGCTGAACCAGCTCCGTAGCAAGTTGCCTGCGCGTAGGATCTTGCAGTTCCTTGAGCATCTCTGCTGCTGTTTTTTCAAAATCGTCGAGTTCCTGGTTGGACCGGTTCGCACTGGCTTGTTCATTGTCGACAAGAAAGCGATTGGAATAGAGCCTTGCCAGCAATAGATGACGCAGTGAGATACCTGCTGAAAACGCGGCAGATGCGTCACCATCTTCGTAGGCGCTCTTCATGATCCTGGTCAGCGTGCGTTCTGATTCCGGTCCGACAGTGTTCAGTTCGTCTACCAATCCGTTTCTATCTCCAACAAGCTTGGTGACCTGGTCGAAGGACGAGCGGTAAATCGCGATCTGGTCAATCGCAGAGACGATCGTTTCAAGATGCTCGCTGTCCTGAAAGAGGGCTTCTGCTTCCTGGATGATTTTTTCGGTTGCTTCTGCGCGGGTTCTAACAACCTCAGCAGCATCTTCGGAATTCTTGATGATATAGTCTTTGACACCAAGACGCGCAGACAGAAGGTTTGCCTGTATGCGGCCCATCTGGTTGGTCTGGCGTGCAAGCGTCCTGTAGTCTTTAAAGTCCTGATTGGCGCGAGTAAGACCGAAATACGAAGCGGCAGATACAATTGCCAGGAGGACAAGTATTATACTTGACCCCAATGCTATCTTTTTACCAACCTTCAAGTTTGTCAGAAGATTTCTTTTGTTCGAAAGACCTTCACGTGATTTCTGATCTTTTTTAAGGAACATGGAATTTTCCTTTCGACTACCCATCGAACGTGATGCGCAAATCCGGATTCACTGCCCAATTGCGGCAGCAACAACTCGGTACACGTTATGCGAGAGCAACCTAAGGTAGGGTTAACGGGAAAATTGCTTTATTTAGGTGCAAATACTTATTAGTTGGATTTTTTTCAATAATATGGAAAATATACCTGACTATTTTGAAATAAATTTCAAAAATATACGCTAGTTAAAATTGTATGGTAAATGCACTAGCAAATTCTATTTCGTAAAAATGACAATATGTTTTAAATTATTCCTACGTGACGTGGCTATTTCAAGCGTCAATAGGGTCAAAACATACACAGAGGACTGAGCGGGAGCTGGAGACCGTTGGCTATCGGTTCAGTCTTCGCCCGAAAATGTCTTTCCGCGGAACTCAAGATTCGGCTATTCTCTCAAGACCGCCATGCTGTCGCTGTCCCATCCGATCCATACGGGTTCGGAGCCGACCGATTGACCGACATCCGCATCCACAAAGGCGCGCAGCCTTGCGCCTTGCGCTTCCTCGATCATCAGATCGACAGACATGCGGCTCCCGAGAAATGTCTTGCCGACAACAGTTCCCTTCACCGCATTTTTGTGATCGGGGCGGGCCGCATGAAACCCCAACTTCTCCAGTCGAACAGATGCAGTGATGGTGTCACCCACCCGGGGCCGATGGCCCTGTGATTGGCCTTTCAGGGTCTGGCCGAACCAGTCCATCACGATCGCTTCACCGTCCTGACCGCGCATCTCGCAGGTCAACAGGTTTGTTTCGCCAATGAATTCAGCGACAAATCGTGTGGCCGGGTGGAAATACAGTTCTTCAGGTGTGCCGTCCTGTTCGACCCGGCCATGGTTCATAACCACAATTCGGTCGGACATCGTCAAGGCTTCTTCCTGGTCATGGGTCACGAAGAAAAAGGTCTTGTGCGTTCTCCGCTGGATCGCTTTCAGCTCCTGCTGTACCTGACCGCGCAGTTTTGCGTCCAGCGCAGCCAATGGCTCATCCAGCAGCAAGAGCGCGGGATCAGGTGCAAGCGCCCTTGCCAGAGCCACACGCTGTCGCTGTCCTCCGGACAACTGACCCGGATATCGATCGCCATAACCATCCAGTTCCAGGAAGGACATGATCTCGTCCTGCCTCAGGCGAATGTCGGCCTTGCTCATGCCCTTGAGTTCAAGCCCGAAAGAAATGTTCTGGCGCACGGTCATATGAGGAAAGAGCGCATAGTCCTGAAACACCATGTTCACATGCCGCTTTTCCGGCGGCTGCAGTGTCACATCCAAATCGTCCAGGATGACGCGGCCAGCCGTCGGACGCTCGAACCCGCCCAGGATGCGGAGTGTCGTCGACTTGCCGCAACCTGACGGTCCCAGGAAAGTGACGAATTCGCCTCTCGCGATATCCAGCGTGAGGTTGTCCAGCGCAACGGTGTCGCCGAATTTCTTGGTGACACCCTCAATACGAACAAGGGGATTGGAATCGGTCATTTCAGGTATCCTTGCTCATTCGACGCGTGAAACGCTCTGCCCAGATGCCGATTGCCGCCGTCAGAACCAGGGCGATCGTCGCAATGGCATTGATTTCAGGTGACATGCCGGACCTGAGTTTGGCGAAGATCAGAACGGGCAGGGTCGGTTCGTAACCTCCAAGGAAGAAGGAGCGAACGAAATCATCAAAACTGAGGAGCAGACAAAAGATGCTGGCGCCGAGGATGGCCGGCACAAGATAGGGCAAAGTAATCCGCAAAAAGGCGATGATCGGGTCCGCACCCAGATCGCGCGCAGCTTCAATCTGGCTTTTCGGCAATGTCGACAATCGCGCCATGACCACGAGGGCCACAAATGGCACGTTGTGGACCGCATGCGCCCAGACGATCGCTCCCATTCCCGGCTCGATACCGAGCCACCGGGCATAAATTCGAAATGCAATTGCGGAAATGATGCCGGGGACCAGCGCAGGCAAGACGGTCAGACCGAACATCGCGGTCCGGCCAAGGAATTTCCGGCCTTCCAGGAGAACTGCGATCCAGGTTCCCACAAAGACGGAAATCATGGTTGCCAGCACCGCAATGACGACCGAATAGACAAACGCAGACGGTACAGCGGCGTCGTCGAAGACCCCGGTATACCAGTCAAGAGTCCAGGACCGGATCGGAAAACCTATGAACTTGCTGTCCTTGAAACCCATGAGGATCATCAGAAGCAGGGGAACAAAAACATAGAGTACAAATGCCCAATAGACGCAGGAGAGCAGGATGCGGTTACCCCGGTTCAATTCGTGTCTCCTTTGCGCAGAGAGTTCATGAGTTTCTGGAATGCACCGGTAAGGAAGATTGCGGCGATGAACATGATTGTTGCAAAGGCTGCACCTGTCGGCCACTCATCGCCTGCAACATGGAAGAACCCTGCAATCGTTTCTGCAAACACCGTCGTGGACGGTCCTCCGAGCAGAACGGGAGTTGCATAAAATCCGGTCGATATCAGGAACACCAGAGTGCATCCCGATGAGATCCCTTCAAGCGTCAAGGGAAGCGTAATCCGGCGAAAGCGTGTCCAGGCAGAAGCGCCGAGGTCTGCTGCAGCCTCGTTGTAACTTCTGGGAAGTTTCTCCAGCGCGGAATAGAGCGGCAACAGCATGTAGAGCGCGGTCAGGTACACGATCCCCACGCCCATGGAAAAGCTTGTGTACATAAAGGGGATTGGCCGATCGATCAGGCTGAGCCACTTGAGCAACTGGTTTACCGCGCCGGTGTTTCCCAAAAGGATCATGATGGCATAGGTGCGCACGATTTCACCGACCCAGAACGGGATAAGCAGCAGCAGAAGCATCAGCATCTGGTTTTTGCGACTGACATGGCGCGCAAGAAAGTAGGCGACCGGATAGGTCAGGATCAATGTGCAGAAGGTGAAGACACCGGCGAAGGTGAGTGTCCGGAAAAACGGCTGCCAGAAAATGTAATCACCGAAAAAGCGGGCATAGTTGTCCAGGGTGAAATGCTGTTCGACCCCCGGTGCCACCGGATAGGCGTCGGTAAAACTCACCCGCAGCATCTGCAGCATGGGTCCAAGGTGCTGGGTGAGCACCCATAACAGCGGAAATGCCGCGAGAATAAGAAACTGGCGGCGTGGTGATGCAGTCGCAAGCCCGACCACCAACCGGTATGGTGTCCAGCTTGATAATGTACCCCAGAACGTCAGACGCTTTCTGTCCGCGGTGTCAGGGCCGCGACCAGCGCGTGGAGCGACGTCATCGCTCATGCCGGATTCTCCCAATCAATCTTGAATGCCTTGCCCGCCCGACGGGCGGGCAAGGGTACATCTGCCGGTCAGAGCAACGGCTCAGGCGGCCTTGATGGCTTCAACCGCCGGATCGACAAGCCCGTACTTCATCTCGTTTGCCTCGGCACGGAAGAACTGAAGGTTCTCAAGTTCGTCATCCGAGAACGAAGTCGACTTCTTTTCCAGATCCGTCAGGTATTGCGACGCATCCTTGTAGGTGGAGATAAAGCCGGACGCCTTGGTCATCGATGCGCCGATCTCCGGAGAGGCAAGGATGGCGTCAAGGAAGGTATAGGCATTGTCCGCATTGGGTGCGTTGTTGGCGATGTTGTAGGTATAGACGAAGCCGTAGGAGCCTTCCTTCGGTATGGTCATGGCCAACGGGAAGCCGTCATTGATGAGAGCTGCCGCCGGACCGTTCCAGCTGTGTCCCAGGGCGATATCCTGGTTGATGAACATCTGCTGCACTTCGGCGCCGCTGTCGTAATACTTTCTGACCAGCGGCTTTTTCTCGATCAGGAATGCCTTGGCTTCCTCGACGATTGCAGCTGCTTTTTCCGGATCGTCAAGATATGCGACCATGTTGCCGTCGTATCCCATCTTGAGCATGACGATCGACATCATGTCCTGGATGATATAGGCGGTCTGACCCTTGTATTTCTCGGAAAACAGAACGTCCCAGCTCCTGGCTTCCTCGGGGCTGACGAGGTCCGTGTTGTAGGACAGGACTTCCATGCCGGACAGGATCGGCGCACCCCATTTGTTGCCGTTGATCGTCGACCAGTCGCTTTCCGAGAACGTTGGATTGATGTTGCCCCAATTGCTCAGACGGCCGGTGTCGAGCGGAGCAAGAAGGTCACTGTCGATGAACTGAAGGAACCGGTGACCTGCCACAGTCATGATGTCCACCGTGGGATTGGGCGCCTCGGCGGCGAGCAGGTTGAACTGCTTGCCCTGGTCGTCCACCAGGCAGATGTTCACCTTGATACCGGTGTCCGCTTCAAACTGCTTCTTGAAGGCCTCAGGAACAAAGTCGTTATACGTCCAGATATTCACTTCACCGCCAGCGGCGTTCGCGCGGCGGAGATAGGCTGGGCTGGCCAGAGTTGCCGCGCCAACGGCGGCAGTCCCCAGGAAGCGTCGGCGGTTAATGGTAAGTTTGGTCATCTTAGCGTCTCCTAGTCGGTTAAGTTTGATCCATCCTTTTTGCATTATGTTTCTGGAGTGGATGGTCTGTGCAGCACCCCGGTCCGGGACGCATGCTGCAAGTCGCAAAGGCTGTAGCTTTCCATATCCAGCGCATGGAGAAATTCGTTTTCCTGCGCGAATTCCCGGCCATACATTGCCGAAAATAACCTAATCCCGGCCTCATGCAACGCGGCGGGTCTGTCTACCAGCCGGCCCAGTGCAGCTGTCACCTGAAGTCCATAGGGAACATCTTCGGTGACATAGCGGCTGTCCGCCGTCGACGGGCCAAGACCGCCGTAGCCGTGCGTGTGCATTTGCTGGTTCATTTCAGAGATCGTCCCGATGGGCACATGAAAACTCTGGTGAAAGTGCTCGAAAATGGTTTTCACATCCAAATTCAGTGCTTTGGCAATTGCAAGCCGCTCAAGGTCAAGTTGTTCCAGCAAGCGTCCCACCTTCGGTGTCACGTTCAGGCCCTGGCTCCAGTCTTCGCCCCGTTCCATTCGGGTGATGTTGCAAAGAGCAATCCCGAGGTGGTTCTGCGGATTGAGATTGGACAGCAAGATGGCCAGCAAGCCGTCACGTGGTTTGAACCGGTCACCAAACAGCAATTGGCACAAATCCAGTCCATCATCGGATGCGGCCTCAGGCACCGTACACAGGTCAACGCGATTGCGAATGGTGTTGACGCGTACCTTGTTTCCTTCAAGCCGGCGGCCGGAGACGATGGTTGTGCCCCACGCGGTGACCGGTGCGCTTACGCCGCGCGCCATCAGGGCCTGTGTCAGGTAAACGGCACCGAAGGAAGCATGGGAGGAGATGATGATATGCTGACCCTCACGGATATGGGGTACCAGCGCATCCATGACACTCTTGTGTCCGGTCGCGGGCAACGCGAGGATCAATGCGTCGCAACCCTCTGCCAGTTCCTGCGCGGAATTGGCAATGTCCGGCGTGAATTCCGTTTCGATCACGCCATGGGCCAGCAGGGGGGTGGTTTCAAAGACTGTCGTGCTCGTGCCGGAAGGCGACCAGAGCGTGGGTATGTGCTTGTTTCGGTGCAATAACGCTGCGGTACCGCATGCTATCGCACCCGCACCAGCAATGCCTATGCGCATCGGGTTTTTCATGCCGTTTCCTTTCGGCTCACCGGATCACCCAGAACGTGCATCAACCGGTTCGCCCATCCGAACAGAGACGAAGACAGGATCAGATCAAAGATCTCTTCGTCGGACAGGCCGGCATTCGCCAAGGCCTCGATGTCTTCCGGACCTGCAGAAGGCGGCGCCTCGGCGGCCTTTCGGGAGAAATCGAATATAGCCCTGTTTCTGGGGTCCAGGTCCGCCTTTTCACCCTTGGCGAACAGCTCGTCGGTTACGGATTCATCCTTTGACAGTTTTGCATGACGGTCTGCATGAACCGCCGCGCAATAGACACAGCGATTGACCATCGAAGCCGCAAGGGCGCCAAGTTCGCGTTCCTCGCGCGACATGCCGCCACGGTCATACATGATGGCGTTGAACAGCGGTGAGCGAACGGACAGGCTTTCAACATCATGGGCCAGGGTCAAAACGTAATCCGACACCTTCGTGTTGGAAGGGGTGACCTTGAGTGCATCGAGTTGTTGCGGAGTTGCTTCCTCAAGCTTGACCGGCACAACGCGGGGCTGCCATTCGGGAACCTTGCGGGTGAACTTGTGGACGATACGGGTCATGCGGTCTCTCTTTGCATCAGTCGCAATCCTGCGATCACGCGCACCTGGAAAGCGAGAAATGCGACCAGTTCGCACAGCCGCACGATATCGGCGTCGGAAACACCTGCAGCCTGCAATCCTGCAACATCTTCCGCGGCGGCTTCCCTTGTCTGGTTCGCAACCTTGTCGACGAAGGACAAGACGGCGGCCAATTCGTCCTGCTGACCTCTTGTTTCTTCAGGGTCAGCCAGAGTTGAATACTGCCCCGCATCCGCAACATAGTAGGCCGCGAGCCTCTCGTCGCCGGCCAAGCGGGCGACGCGCGCGGCAATTGCGGCGCGCAGGTCATGCGCGAATGCTCCAGAGTCCTTCGGACGCAGCACGGCTTCCTCGGCAACTTGTGCCATTCCGATTATGTTGCCGCGCGAAGACACGACGCCGGACAATGCGCTGTTGTGTGTCACGCCGGCTTTGCTCAAGATCGTCATGTCGGAGATGTTCATACCGCCTGGCTCTCTTTCGGTCGTGCGCCGGCCTGAAGCTCCGTCGGTTCCCATTCGTCACCGAGTAGTTCAGGCGTGTCGTAATCCTGCATCCCCTGCCAGTGGGCCCCGATATCCTCGCTGTAGAGCGAGGCTGCAACGGCGCGGCACAGCCAGGCGGCTCCATCGCTAATTCCCGGAATGTCGCCACTCACCTTGCCCAGGCTCGCGGACGCGCCGTAGTTGAAGCAGTAGACATTCTTCAGCCAGGGTGCCTTGCCGGGTGTCTTTTCCCGGAAGGTGAAATCGGAATTCAGATAGGGAAAACGTCCCAGGTCATCGGACTCTTCACCGTCCGGCGCAGTATACACGTCGTGCCACAGAAGGATCTCGGCTGCCTTATCGCCAAATTCCGTCCTGGCCATGGGGTCAATGACAAAACCGGTCCCCAGGATGACAAAATCCGTCTCGTATGATGTGCCGTCGGCAAAATGGATGCGTGCACAGTTGCCGCTTTGCTCGATACGGGTGGTCGCCTTGTTGAAATGGAAGTACGCATTCGGATGACGGCTGACACGCAGCGTCGACCCGCGTGGTGACGGGGTTTGCGTTGCAAAGCTGTATTGCATGAAGCGCCAGCGCCACTCGTCGGGCAACTCGGCATAGCCGGCGGTAAATCCGTAGCTGCCGATACCCATCATCTTGTTGATCGTCGGCATTTCCTTGCGGCGGACCAGGTGACGAACCTCCGTCGCACCGTGTTCGAGCGCTTCCGCAGAATTATCCACCGCGGATGCTCCCACGCCGATAACGGCAACGCGTTTGTCCTTCAGGCTGGCGAAATCAATCTCGTCCGCGCTGTGCGCCCACAGATGCGCCGGAAGTCCCTTTATGAAATCTGGAATGTTCGGACCACCCGTACCGTCCCGGCCCGTAGCAAAGACCAGCTTCCGGGTCATGATCGTGCCTGTTTCCGCTCCCGAGACGGTCAGCTTCAGCAATTCACCTTCCGGCTCCACGTGGTCGACGGAAACACCGTTTTCGATCGGTATCTCAAGAACGTCGCGATACCAGGACAGGTAGTCCATCCACATCGTGCGAGGTATCTTGTCCAGGCTGTCCCAGGCCTCAGTCCCAAATTGCGCGCGATACCAGGCCTGGAACGTCAGGGAGCCATGTCCGTATGCTGGTCCGGTCAGAAATTTTGGTGACCGCAGGGTTTCCATGCGCGCATATCCCAGCCATGGCCCCTCGTATCCTTTGGTGGCCCGGTCCAGGATGCGTATATTGCGTATGCCACCGGTTGTCATTGCCAACCAGGCGACCATGCCGCACATGCCGCCACCGATGATGACGACATCGGTTACACCGTCTTGTTGCGGTACCCAGTCCTTGGAAGGATAGCAAAGAAAATCCAGATCATCCTTGAGCCGCGCCTCAAGCACCGCCAAGCCTTTCGAGTCAATAGAAGATGGAATTTGATTCATCGTACAGGCCATCCAGGACTTTCTCTGAAACAGAGCTCAAACGATCAGTGGTTCGTTGACACCGCGATACGGGCAGGGGTGTTTTGCAAGCGCAACAGGGGAACGAATACAGGTGAGGTGCGCCGGTCAGATACGCCAGAGCCTGAAACCCTGCCGACGACCACGTTCATGACTGCTGCGATGGCCTTATTCCGTTCCGATCTGAACATCCCAAAGACAACCGCATTCATAAATCCAAATGTCATTGCGCCGGTCCCCTTACCGATTGCACAGTAGCTTGCTATGCTAATTCTGCATATTCATGCGTCAATGATAGCTTACCGTAATGATAGGTTCTCTAGTATGTCAACAAAGAATAATGGGCGACCTGACATTCGCTCAATGGAAGCATTTGCTGCGGTGGTCCGATATGGATCCATGACGGCTGCTGCCCAGAAGCTGTCAGTGAGCCAGCCTGCGGTCACGAGAATGGTAAGAGATCTGGAAGCGCGTGTGGGGTTTGCGCTCTTTGAACGCAACGGACCCAAAATCTCTCCCACGGAGAAAGGGATCAAGTTTTTCGAAGAATCGCAGCGGGTCATGGCGAACCTGTCGCAGTTGACCGAACGGGCGCACGCAATCAGGGACGAAAGAATTGCGGCCATAGATATCGTCGCAACCCCGACAATGTCGGCTGGTCTTGTGGGGCCTGTGCTGTCGCGTGTCTCGGATGTTCTGCCCGATTTTGTACATGTCGAAACGACGACCTCCGAACGGGTTCTGCATGCCCTTCGTCAACGTACGGCCGATCTGGGATTTTCCGCTTATCCAGGGGACCATGATCAATTGAAGTGTCTTGCACGCTTTGAATCGCTGGTTGTTGCAGTGGTCAAGAAAGGCAGCCGTCTTGATGGCGACGGGCCAATTCCTCTGTCAATTTTCAACACCGAACGGCTGGCAACAATTTGCAATGGATATGGCATTCGTGACGCAATCAACCGCGCATTTGAAAAGCAGAAGATCAAACCATCCTCCGAAATTGCCACCAATTCTTCCTTGAGTGCGGCTATGGCCGCGCGGGCAGGTCTCGGCGTTGCCCTGTGCGACCCGGTCACCGCGCTGGGCGTGCCGATTGACGGCGTGTCGATCCGGCCCTTGTCCGCAAAAATAAGCTACGCCTGGGGACTGTTTGCCAATGATGAAAACCCGCTGAAAGACCGCCTCAACCTGCTGGTTGACGCCTGCACGGCGGAGAGTGAAAAAATCGTGCAAAACGTCAACAGGCTGTGCAAGTGACCACGGCTGAGCGCACGGTCTCATCACTCGCCGGACAGACGGCAGCAGGTGACACCGCCGCTGTCATCGGTTCGGGTAACTACCGCAACTCTGGAGAAACCCGGCTTCTCAAATCTTGATCTTTGCCATTTTCGGGTCGTAAAGCGGTGCAAGCGTAACCACCGCTTTCACGCGTTCGGTTCCAACCTCAAGCTCATAGCCGGCGTCAAGGACGTGGTCCCTGGTCACGCCGCCGGGATGGCGCACATAACCAATGCCGATACTTTTTCCAAGCGTATGGCCATATCCTCCCGAACTGAGCCAACCACAACGTTCGCCGTCGCGATAGATCGTTTCCCGGCCTGACAGGATAACGTCGCCGTCGGTTGTGAACGTTGCGAGCATTTTCTTCACGCCGCCCTCACGCTGCGCCTGAACGGCGCTGCGCCCCTTGAAATCGGCATTGGTCTTCATTTTGACGGCCCAGCCGAGACCAGCTTCATCGGGTGTATGATCAGGGCCGATATCGGACCCCCAGGCGCGATAGCCCTTTTCCAGACGCAGGGTTTCAATTGCACGGTAACCGGCATTTCTCATGCCGAGCGGCATTCCTGCCTCGTGCAACGCGTCGTAAACCGTTTGCGCATATTCGGTCGGCAGATGCAGTTCCCAGCCGAGCTCCCCGACATAGGTAATGCGAAGCGCCAGCACCGGGCAGCCGGCGATGCCGATGCGGCGCGCCTGGCCGAATGGGAACGCCCCGTCGCTGACATCGGCGCGCGTACAGCCCGCCAATATGTCGCGCGCCTTCGGGCCAAACAGGGAAAGCACGGCATTTGACGATGTGACATCCACAAGCTGGGCGTTCAACCCATCAGGTATGTTGCGATTTATCCAGTTGAAGTCATGCGTGGCAAAGCCAGTCCCGGTGACGATGTAATATTCGTCAATGGCCGTGCGGACACAGGTCAGGTCACACTCAATGCCACCTCGATCGTTCAGCATCTGGGTGTAGATGATGGACCCGACGGGTTTGTCCACGCGGTTGGCGGCAATCCAGCTCAGGGCCGCTTCCGCGTCGGGCCCTTTCAGGATGAATTTGGCGAATGACGTCTGGTCGAACAGAACGGCGGCCTCACGGGCAGCCTTGTGTTCACGCCCGACCGGATCGTGCCAGTTCGGTCGCTCGAACGTATAGATATCACGCGCTTCCTCATCGGCCTCCGCGAACCAGTTGGGGCGTTCCCAGCCAAGTTTTTCACCAAATACGGCGCCGGCAGATTTCAACCGGTCGTAAAGCGGAGACCGCCGGCAGGGCCGACCGCTGTCATGTTCTTCCGATGGCCAGGCCATTGTGTAGTGCTTGCCATAGGCTTCCAGTGTGCGGGTCCGCACCCAGTCCGTGTCCGTGTGCGGGCGGCCGAAGCGCCGGATATCAACCGGCCAGAGATCATAGGGTGGTTCGCCCTTGGCAACCCATTCAGCCAGTGCCATTCCAGCGCCACCGCCTGCTGCAATGCCAAAGGCATTGAAACCGGCTCCGATGAAGACATTCGCCATTTCGGGTGCTTCGCCCAGAATGAAATTGCCATCCGGGGTGAAGCTTTCCGGTCCGTTGACCAGTTGTTTGACGCCAACGCTTTCCAGAGCGGGAACGCGGGGCAACGACAGCTCCACCAGTTGTTCGAAGTGATCGAAATTGCTGTCCAGAAGCTGGAAATCGAACGGATCCGGCACACCGCCGACGGCCCAGGAAATGCCATTGGGCTCGTAACCGCCCATGACAAGTCCGCCGACTTCCTCCTTGTAATATGTCAACCGGTCCGGGTCGCGGAGCGTCGGCAAGTTCGAGGGGACGCCAAAGGCTTCCGTGATCATGTATTGGTGCTCGACCGACACGAGGGGCACCGTGACACCAATCGTTGCTGCCAGTTCGCGTGTCCACTGGCCACAGCACAGAACCAGCTTTTCACAGGCAATATCGCCTTGCGCGGTGCGTACTCCTGTAATCTTCCCATGTTCGGTCAGGATTTCGGTGACCGGCATGTTTTCAACCAGTTTCGCACCACCAGCCCGTGCTCCCTTGGCAAGGGCCTGGGTGATGTCCGAAGGGCTTGCCTGACCGTCCGTCGGCAGAAAGGCGGCGCCAACGACATCGCTGATATCCATGAGCGGCCACAGGTCCTGCGCTTCCTTTGGTGTCAGAAGCTGCATGTCCAGGCCGAAACTGTGTGCCGTAGTCGCCTGCCGTTTCACCTCTGTCCAGCGTTCTTCATTGCAGGCGAGCCGGAGACCGCCGTTCATCTTCCAGCCGGTGGCCTGCCCCGTTTCTGCTTCCAGCCTGTCATAAAGCGAGATCGAGTAGCCAAGAAGCTGGGTAATATTGGCGTTGGAGCGCAGCTGACCAACCAGGCCTGCAGCATGCCAGGTGGATCCGGACGTCAGGGCCGCCTTTTCCAGAAGCAGGACTTCCTGACCCATCTGCGCCAGATGAAAGGCCGTGGAACATCCGACAATACCGCCGCCAATGATAATGATCTTCGAAGATGAGGGGAGTGTCATGAGGGCTCTCACAATTCACGGAATTCGGAAAGGGCGGCGTTCAGCCGGTCCATGTTTTCGCTTGTGTATGCGGCGTAGTCGAAGTCCAGGTCCGAGTGGATTTCGGAGGTCATTGACCAAAGGGTTTCACGCATCAGGGACGTGCATTTCATGGCCTTGTAGGCACGCCAGTTTGTTTCGGGGCGGGCATCAAAATACTGCTCGAGCATGGCGCGTTCCTGCAATTCGGTCAGGCCATTGTTGGAGGCAAGTCCGGCAAGATCGAACAGAGGCGAATTGAAACCACCATATTCCCAGTCGATCAGCCACAGTTTGTCGCCATCATCGAGCAGATTGGCGGCAAGAAGATCATTGTGACCGACAACAAGATCGACCGGTCCGACCGCTGCCTCGAGATCAGACAGAGTGTTCATCAGACCCGGCAGCACTTCCGAATGAGGGGACCGGTCAGCACTCAGGCGGGCGGCATAGGTCCGATTGACCTGGAATGGCCAGAAGGCCAGCACCGGTCCTGTCAGGTGGGCGCCAAGATCGTGATGCACCCTGGAGATCAGGGCAACAATTCTTTGAAGGTTTTCCGGTTCCCTGACGTCGGCCTCCCCGAATGTTTTTGCTTCAAGAAAGTCCAGCACCAGAACACCGGGCTCCTGGTAGACAACCGCAGGCGAAAGTCCGGCACGTTCGGCGGCGCGGCTCAGAGCCAGCTCGTTCCATCGCATGACACCATGCTCGGGTATGTCATCGCCAAGCCTGACAACGAAGCGCCGGTCGCCGTCACGCACGATGAGATTGACATTGGTGATGCCTCCTCCCAGCGGAGTGATGTCCCGAGGATCGGAAAAGCAGCCAAGCGCCGCGGCGCGGGCAATTGCGGTTTCAGACATTGCTAGATCCCCAATCTTTCACGCCGACCGGATGCAAGCGCGTTGATGACCCGATCCGTTATGATCGCGATGAACGCCACCGACAGACCGGCGACAATGCCCTGCCCGGCGTTCGCCTTGGTCAGTGCGATGTAAACTTCCTGGCCGAGATCCCTTGTGCCCACGAGCGCCGTGATCACCAGCATGGAAAGCGCGAGCATGATGGTCTGGTTCAGGCCAAGGAACAGGTGTGGTGTGGCAAGTGGCAGCTTGATGCGCCACAGCAGTTGCCGACGGGTGCAGCCGGACATAAGACCCGCCTCGATCAAGGCTGGCGGGACTTCCTTGAGGCCGTGCGCCGCGTAGCGTACCGCAGGCGCCAATGCATAGAGGATCACCGCGATCATCGCGCTGAAGTCACCGACCCGGAACAGCATGACGACCGGGATCAGGTAAACAAAACTCGGCAGGGTTTGCAGGGTATCCATCAGCCCGAGAATGACACGGCCGGCCCGCGGGCTTTCGGCCGCCCAGATGCCAAGCGGAATGCCGATAATGGTCGCGATCAGAACCGACACACCGCACAGGTAGATCGTCACCATGGCCTTGGACCAAAGTCCCGACGCTGCGATGAACATCATCAGGAAACCGGCGAGCAGCCCGATTTTCCAACCACCGACCCTCCAGGCGATCAGGGCAGTTGCGATAATTCCCCATGCCCATGGAATTCCTGTGAAAAATTTCTTCACCGGAATGAGCAACCACTGCAGGATGACGGTCTTTATGGCTTCGAACGTGTCGAAGAAGTTCACGTTGATCCATTCCATCGCATTCGACCAGAACGGGCCGGTCGTCAGCGTGAGGGCGTCCGGATAGGTTTGAACGGCCGGTACGAACTGTCCGAGGATCAAGGTTGAAGCGATCACCAGAAAGACGGTGCCGGTCCATGGGTGGCGTTGCAGGATGTTGCCTTCCAGGGGATGGCGCATGCTGCGTTTCGCAAAGGCCTGACTTGCCCGGTCGAGCGCGATTGCCATGGCCACGATACCAAGTCCTGCCTCGATCCCTCCACCGATATCCAGCCGGCGCAGACTGGAGAGAACATCGAACCCGAGGCCGCCGGCGCCGATCATGGAAGCGATGATCACCATGTTCAGCGTCAGCATGATCACCTGATTGACACCAACCATCAGCGTTGGAATTGCAGAAGGAACAAGGACCTTCCACATCATCTGGCGATTGCGGCACCCGGCCATGCGACCGGCTTCGATCACTTCCTTCGGAACCGAATTCAGCGCAACAATGGTGATGCGAACCATGGGCGGCATGGCATAAATCACGGTTGCGACGAGCGCAGCGACGGGACCAAAGCCGAACAGGATCAGGATGGGGACGAGATAGGCAAACACCGGAACGGTCTGCATCAGGTCCAGGATCGGTCGCAATATGCGCTCGAACCAGCCTACCCGGTATGCCAGAATGCCGAGAAGAAGGCCGCCAACCACCCCGATCGGTACGGAAATCAAGACCGAGGCAAGCGTGATCATGGCACTTTCCCACTGTCCGAAGACGGCGAGGTAGAGAAAACAGACGCCGACAAGAACAGACAGGAACCAGTCGCGTGCATAGTGTCCGACCGCCATGATCGTCACGATGACCGCGATCCAGCTCAGCGCAGGTGCCACTTGAACGGCGGTCTCCCCGACACCGCTGGTAAACCCCTCGACCAACAGGTTGCGCAACACCTGGTAGGGGGCTTCGATCATTGCAGAAATGGCCCGGGTGAGATCACGGAACGAAAAGAAATAGAATCCGGCACTGCCGACCAGCCAGTCCAGGAACTCGCTGATATGGTTTTCGAGCGGCAACTGCCAGCTTTTGGGAAACCGGACGATCCAGCGGGCATCAAGTGCCTTGTAAAGTTGAAACGAATAAGTCGATAAAAGCCAGGTGCTTGTGAACAGCACCCCCCAGAATAGTGCGTCTGATTTCAGAGCGCGGGGGATCATCTGCGCCCTACCAGCACATCAATCACCGCCTTGCGGGAAATCTGACCAACCTGTCTGTCGCCTTCCATGACCTTGTGAGGCAGGTCGGAGGCTTCCACCGGATCCGCAATGACCTCGATCACGGCATCATGCGCAACCTCACCGGCGAAGCTGTCGCCGTTCACGGGCTCCATCACCGAGGCAGCGCGTATCACCTTCGCACGGCTTACATGCCGCGTGAACTCCGCCACATATTCGGTTGCAGGCTGCAGGACGAGGTCCTCTGGGGTCGCGACCTGTTCAATGATCCCGTCCTTCATCACTGCAATGCGATCTGCCAGACGGATGGCTTCGTCGAAATCATGGGTAATGAAGACAATCGTCTTGTGAAGGATGTTTTGCAGACGCAGGAATTCATCCTGCATTTCGCGGCGGATCAACGGGTCAAGCGCCGAGAAAGGCTCGTCGAGAAACCAGATTTCAGGTTCGGCCGCCAGGCTGCGGGCAATGCCGACACGCTGCTGCTGACCACCTGAAAGTTCACGCGGGAAATAGCTTTCACGCCCCTTGAGACCCACCAGTTCCACAACTTCATGCGCGCGTGCTTCACGGGTCTTCTTGTCGACGCCTTGAATTTCAAGGGGGAAAGCCGCGTTTTCCAGGACCGTCAGGTGTGGCAGGAGCGCGAATTGCTGGAACACCATGCCCATCTTCTTGCGCCGGATCTGGATCAGTTCTTCTTCGCTTGCGCTGAGAAGATCTTTACCCTCAAAGCGGATTTCTCCAGCAGTGGAATCCACAAGCCGCGACAGGCATCGCACAATCGTCGATTTGCCGGAGCCCGACAGCCCCATGATGACAAATATCTCGCCCTTCCGGATCTGGAGATTGACCGCCCGCACCGCCCCGATGAGATTTGCCGCTTCCAGATCTGCTGAGGACGGGTCAGGGTTGGTGTTCAAAAACGTATCGGCCTGTGCGCCGTAGAGCTTCCATACGTTCCGGCAATCGAGAATTACGGGCTTCGTCATCCAGTCCTCGGTGGAGGTTTATTCCCGGGGTCGGGAAACTTGTCTTGGCTGTCATCCGGACAAGTGTCCGGCACGCACCAAACTCAGGCTGGTGCGTGCAGGAATTATGGGACGGGTTTATTTGGCGATCCAGCCTGACCAGGTGTCCTTGTTGTCAGCCATCCAAGCTGCAACCGTATCGTCGACCGACTTGCCGTCGAGATCGACTTCGGTGACCATGGCACCATAGTCGGCATTGGAGAGTTTGAAGTTCTCGATCGCCTTCGCGGCTCCGGGCCACTTGTCCGCAACACCTGCCCAGCTGACTTTCCAGATCGGGCCCCGCGGCTTGCCGCAGTCATAGGCTGCATCCGGGTTTACCCCGACCGATGGGTCGCTGTAGCACTCGGGCGAGAACGGCGGGAATTCAACGAATTCGCCATCGTATTTTGCAGGCGCCCAGTGTGGCGCATAGACCCAAAGGATGATCGGGTCCTGCCGTTGATACGCTGCTTCCAGTTCAGCGAACAGAGCCGCATCCGTGCCTGCATGGACCACTTCAAAGTCCAGTCCCAGAGCCTCGACACGTTCCTCATCAAAGCCACCCCAGGTAACCGGACCACCGAGATACCGGCCAAAGGGGGCTGTTTCAGGCGTGGAGAATTCTTCTGCGCAATCCTTCAGCGCTTCCCAGTTCGGCAGGCCCGGGCACCGCTCCTTCATGTAGGCCGGATACCACCATTCCTCGATCGCCTGGAGACCGGTTTCACCCAGATTAACGACGTCGCCTGTCGCGAATGCCTCATCCATTGCCTCGCGGCCGGTGGTTTCCTAGATTTCCATGGCGACATGCAGGTCGCCGGTCTTCAATCCTGCGAACTGGGCGATGTAGTCAGCCTGGACATATTCAACATTGTATCCGGCTTCCTTCAGGACTTCGCCCATGAGCTTGGTCGTGATCAACTGGCCGGACCAGTCGTGCAGAGTAAGTTTGATCGGATCGCTGGACTCGGCTGCGAGTGCAGGCGCAACGGCCAGCATGGCGGACAGTGCTAATGAAACGCGCTTCATAATTTCCTCCCTGTCGAGAATTGCCAATACGGAACTGCGCATGCGTCACGCTCTCGGCAGCTAGCCAACTTGGCAAAACACTCCCTAGACTGTCAGCATAAATCAACAAAAAGCAACATTTAGGTTCGACTTTTGTGGATTTTAGATACATTTTGAGCCTTAAGCGTTCATTCAACAGACAAAAAACATGAGAAACACGGGAGATTCACAGTATGCCGGATTATTCGGACAGACTGGAAAAGGCATTGGAGATCACAGGAGACGCCGCAGCTGTCAGTCTCGCCTATTTCCGGAATGATCCTGCAACCGAAACCAAGGCAGATCAAAGCCCGGTCACGCTCGCGGACAAGGCAACGGAAAATTCCCTCAGGGACAGCATTCAACGAAACTTTCCGGGTGAAGCGATCTTCGGTGAAGAATTCGGCCAGACCGGAGATGGTGACAAGATGTGGATCATCGATCCGATTGACGGCACGCGGTCGTTCATTGCCGGATTGCCGCTTTTCGGAATGCTGCTTGGATTTCTGGTCGAAGGACGTCCGAAAATGGGTGTCATCCGGATGCCGGCGCTCGATGAAGTCTATTCAGGAGGTGAGGGGCTGCACGCCGCCTGCAACGGGACATCGATCAGGGTCAGCGAATGCCGTTCGCTGGATGGCGCACGTCTCTTTGTCAATGAAGGTGACAAGCTGGCCGTACGCGAACCTGAGGCATTTCAGCGCCTCGTTCGTGCGAGTCAGTTGCGCAGGATGGCGGCTGACTGCTACCCGCACGCGCTTGTGGCACGCGGGCTTGCGGATGCTGTCGTGGACTACGATCTGCAACCCTATGACTATCTGCCGGTTTCCGCCGTGGTCGAAGCGGCCGGCGGTATCATGACCGACTGGCAGGGCAACCGGCTGACAATGGCATCGGACGGGCGAACTGTCACAGCGGCAACCCGGGAGCTGCACGCCGAAATCCTGGCTTTGCTCAACCAGCCCTGACGGCAGCCACATGGGCATCGAAGGCAGGGTCCTGCATCAACGCGCGGCAACGGTCGAACCGACCGGTCGCATAAGCCCAGAAGTCCTCGGCAGGATTGTTGTCGGCAAGTTGAATGAGCCCCCAAAGGGTCCACAACAGGTCGCACATGGCCTTGTAGATCACTACGCGGCCCGTTTCTGCCGCCGTGGGACCACGTTTGAAATACGCCTCCAGCATCTCTGCGTCCTGTTCTGGGGTCATGCCGGCTTCGACCGAAAGGTCACCAAGATCCCACAATGGATCGTTCATGCCGGAATATTCCCAGTCGACGATCCACATTGTCGTGCCGTCATCCAGGAAGTTTTCGCAAAGCGGATCGCAATGACACGGAGCAAGTGGCAGATCGGCAGCCGCCAACACGTCTCCGATGGGCATCGCTGCTGCGACGACATCCTGGTAGCCTTCCGGGAGCGAGACATCCTTGGTTGAAAGAACCTTCAGGTAGTCATCGATCATGGAAAAAAGTTCGAATCGAAACCGGAAGGTTTCGCCGGAAGTGTGCAGCTTGGCCAGCGCCATCCCCGCGCGGCCCGGGGAACCGGTGCGTGACCTGAAAAGATCGGGGGTCATGGTTTCGATCCCGTCTATCGTGCGCGTGATCATGATGCCGGTTGCAGCATCCGCATAAAGAACATCGGCGGAGACACCGGCGTCGGCCGCGGCTTCCGCGTTGTGCTTTTCCACGGCGCGATCGATGTATTCTTCGGTGTTTTCACCCGGAATGCGGACGATGACTGACTGGTCGGCAAGATCCACACGGTGCACCAGGTTGGTCAGGCCGCCGAGACGCGTGACATGCCTTGCTGAATTGACATGTGCAAATTGCGGCGCAGAGCGCAGTGCCTCGAGTACTTTTTCAGCATGTTCAGTCATGTTTCCCCCGTTCATCCCTTGAGCGCGGTGTCGTCCGGATCATAGAGCGGGCTCTCCGCCTGCGTGACCGGGTAACGCTCGCCAAAAACCTCCAGACTGAATTCAGCCCGGTCCCAATGCTCCTTGTCCAGATAACCACGCACAATCGTGCGGTTCACCGTATAACCAAAGCCGACAGAGGTCGTCGACGAGACGACCTGATCTCCCAGCAATATGGTTTCGCCACCCGTGAGCGGCAGATGGTCCTGTGTCACGAAGGTACACAGCCTGCGTTCAATGCCATTCTTCTTTTGGTCTTCCAACACCTGCCGTCCGAGAAAATCGCCTTTGGATTTCAGGTGAACACGAAACCCGAGACCTGCCTCGATCGGCGTGTAATCCGGTGTGACATCACCCGACCAGTAGACGTAGCCTTTTTCCATTCTAAGGCTCTCGATCGCCCGGTATCCGACATTGGCGATGCGGTGTTTTTCTCCGGCCGCCCAGAGTGTGTCGTAGACATGAGCCGCAAATTCCGTCGGGACATGCAGTTCATAGCCGCGTTCTCCGACATAACCGATCCGCGCTGCACGTACCGGCGCCGCGCCAACGACAATTTCCCGCATCGTGGAAAAAGGGATGGCTTCATTGGAGACATCACTTTCGGAAGCCGCTGCCAGAACATCGCGCGACTGCGGACCGACAATGTTGATCACGGCATAACCGCTCGTGACTTCCACAATGTGCACAGAAGAATTCTCCGGCAGGTTGCGTCTGACCCAGTCGCTGTCGTGGACGCCAAAACCGGATCCGGTCACCAGATAGAAGCGGTTCTGATCCAGACGGATGATGGTCACATCCGCCTCCACGCCGCCGGACCCGTTGCACAATTGCGTATAGATGACCGAGCCGACCGGCTTGTCCATGTTGGAGACGGCCATCTGCTGCAATGCATCGAGCGCGTCGGCACCGATGATCTCGAATTTCGAAAAGCTGGACTGGTCGATCAATGCGACCCTCTCCCGCACAGCCCTGTGCTCTTCGGCGGCATATTTTTTCCAGCCCGGATCGAGGAAGTCCAGCTGATCAACCGGCTCAACCCCGTCAGGCGCGAACCAGAGCGGCCGTTCCCAACCGTTCTTCGAGCCATAGACAGCTCCGCGATCCTTGAGTTTCTGGTAGAGCGGCGACAATCTCAGTTGCCTGGCGCTTTCATGCTCCTGTCCCGGATACCTTTTCTTGTAGTGATGGGCATAGTGCTCGACAGCGCGCGGATACATGAAGCTCCGGGTTCCGTGATGCGGTCCGAAGCGGCGCACGTCAAGGGGCCAGAGATCCAGCGACGGGCGTCCTTCAACTACCCATTCGGCAATCATCTCCCCGGCGCCGCCGCCTGCGGCAATGCCATAGAGAAATCCCGTTGCCATCATTAGGTTGTCGAAGCCGGGTTGCCAGCCCATGACAAAGTCACCGTCTGCGGAATAGGGGATCGGACCGTTGATGACCTGGCGGATGCCGACTTCATTGACGATTGGTGTCACCTGGCTGGCAAGGTCTGCCAACGGCAGAAAGCGATCCAGATTTTCAGGCAGCAACTGGCGTACGAAAGATCCGGGAATACCATGATCTCCGAAGGGAAGGGTGCCTTCTTCATAGCCGCCAATGACCAGGCGGCCGGCGACGTCCGGCTTGTAGTACACAAGACGTTCCGGATCCCGAAGTGTCGGGAAATGGCCGACTTCGGTTCCGGTGGGTTCGGTAACGATATATTGGTGTTCGACTGCGCAGGCAGGTACACGAATGCCCAGCTTTTCTCCAAGTTCACGGCTCCACATGCCGGCTGCCAGGATGATCGTATCTGCTTCGAATGTTCCCTGGCTCGTCTCGACTGATGTGATCCGTCCGTTTGAGACGGTAAAATCGCGCACCTCGCATCCCTGGCGGATGTCGGCTCCCTGGCGACGCGCAGCGCCCGCGACGGCCTGGCAGAGAGAGGCCGGATCAACATAACCGTCAGAGGGAATGAACGCTGCGCCTTCCAGGCCGCGTGCCTCGATCAGAGGGAACAGATCCTTTGCTTCTCCGGGCGAGACTATCTGCATTTCCAGATCGAAACTGCGTGCCATTGTTGCCAGCCGTCTGGCCTCCAGCAGGCGCTCCCTGGTTGCCGCAAGTCTGAGCGAGCCGGTTTTCTTCCAGTCGAATTGCATGCCTTCCTCGTTCTGAAGGCGGTCATACATTTCGACGGATTTCTTCAGCATGCGGGTCGTGTTGCGTGACGAGCGCAACTGTCCGACCAGACCGGCCGCGTGCCAGGTCGCCCCTTCCGTCAGGCCAGCGCGTTCCAGAAGAACCACATCCCTCTCCCCCATTCGGGTCAGATGATAGGCAATCGAGCAACCGATGATGCCGCCGCCGATGATCAGATGTTTGGCAGAGTGTTGGGTCATATTTGCAGGTCCGCATGCTGTCCGTCGGAACAAATCCTAACAAAAATCAACATCTTCACAATAGTATTGTTGATTTTTGTTGAATTCGCGGTGCAGAATAGCCTTATTCGACCAGGAACTTTGGTGTAAACAGGCCTCATGTCGAAATACGAAACAACGCTCTTACAGACAGTGGATATGCGCGGCACAGTCAGCGTGCAGGAGCTTTCGCGTATCCTTGGGGTATCGGATCAGACCATTCGGAGGGTCTCGCGGCCGTTGGTCGACCGGGGGGCTCTGCAAAAGGTGCACGGTGCACTGGTATCGACCAAGTCGGCACCGGACCTGCCCTATCTGGCCCGCATGAACCTGAATCGCGAGGCCAAGGTGGCGATCGCCGAAGAAGTCGTGAAGATCATCAAGGACGGCGACAGCATTGCCATCGATACCGGGTCGACGTCCGGATTTGTCGCACAGGCCCTTCGCAGCCTGCGCGAACTCACCGTTGTCACGAACTCAGCCTATGTCGCGAGCACGCTTGCAATGATTCCGGGCAACAATGTCTCCATGGCCGGGACACAGTTGCGGGATCACGACGGAGCATCCTTTGACCGTTCGGCATTTGACGTCATAGACCGGATGCAGGTGGATTACGTACTCTTGTCCGCATCGCTTGTTGATGCCCGGAACGGTTTTCTCGTTCACGAGCAGTGCGAGGTCGACATCGCGAGTGCGATGCTGGCCAATGCGGGACGCGCGATCATGGCAGTCGATCACTCGAAGTTCGAGCCGCAGGTCCGCAAACCGGTGCTTCGTCAGCCTACGCTGAAGCCCGGAGATTACCTCGTCACCGATCGGGTTCCTCCGGATGAATTTTCCACGCTGTTTGCCAATCTGGAAGTTCGGGTGGCCTAGTCGCGGATCGCAGGCAGTCAGATAGAGATCAGTAACGTTTGCTTTGCCGGCAAAGCGGCGGACGTAATTCTTTCAGTACCGCAAATTGATGATCTTGCGCCCAGGCCAAACCACGAATTTCGATACGATGTCCGGGGCACATGCAGGCGCCGATGGGACGGATTGGACTATGACGCAGATTTTGAAATTTCTGTTGTTGGCGGCAGTTGCTTTCTGGATGCCAACCGCGCACGCCCAGGAAGACGTGACACTGTCGATCAGGAATGTGATCGAGCGGCAGGCACTTTTTCACAAGGCACCCGGTTCCACCGGTGTCGTTCTCGTTCACCAGTCGGGGAATGATGCCGCCAGCTGGGCCGACATTGCCATCCAGCTCCAGGAGGCAGATGTCGCCTCGATATCACTTGAGTCGGTCTCGGTAGAGGACGTCAAATCGGGGATCGATTTTCTCCGTCAGCGAGGCAAGCGTCGGATCGTGTTGATCGGTGCAAGTCTTGGCGGTGCTGCTGCACAGGGCGCAGCCTTGCACAAAGGCGAAGTTTTGGCCGATCTCGTAATCCTGCTGGGGACAGCCCACGGAGACATGTCAGACGCTGTCGGCGTCGACAAGCTGTTCATCGTGACCGAAAGGGATTTCTTCCGGGCTCGCACACACTCAAGCTTCAAACAGGCGTCCGAGCCGAAAGAACTGGCTATCTACCCCGGCTCCGCGCACGGACAGGACATGTTCAATGAAGACTTTTCTGACGACCTGATCAAACGCATACTGGCCAGGGTGACCGCGACTGAATAACTGCTGCCGGCTGAAATCACATGATTGCAGAACGTCTTATCGGATCTGTCGGGGTGCATGTTGCTGTAACTGATCGGTCCGGAGCAGTATTCGTTGCGCAGGAGGATCAAACGCCAGGTTGTGTCGCGTTTGACAGTGCAAACAAAACCGTTTTCAGCTCCAGAAAGCGAATGCCTCTTTCACATTGGTGACCGGAAAAGTGTCTCAAGCCGTGCGGACGGAGAGAACCTTGTCTTCAAGAGCTTTCAGGTCTTTGTCCAGCACCTTGCCCATCATCAACTTGAACATGGTTTGGCCCATAAGCCACCCCAGAAGGCCGTACTTGACCCGATAGTCGAATGTCCATGTCACGCTGGAATGCTCGCCGTCAGGCGCAATGTTCACGTGTGCCCTGGCTTCACGGAGCGGCATGGCGGCCATTTGGGACAGCTGCACTGTAAAACCTTCACCCGGTTTCCATTCGATTACCTCCTCGACCACGGACGTGCCGTTTTCGAAGTTGTTCCGCCGTCTTGATCCGACGCCGATGTCGCCTGTCGTCAGCGCATCGACAGAAACAATTGCCGGTGAAAAATCGTCGACATTCATGAAGCGGCCCAGAACATTCCAGATTTCGTCTGGAGTGGCTTCAATTTTTCGATTGCGTTGAAAACGGATCATCATCGGTTCCCTCAATATGGCGCAAATCCTGCGCGGTTTTGTGTGTCCGCAGCCAAATTAAGTTTGCCCCACTGCCACCGTTGTGGCAGCAGTGTGGCAGCAGGGGAAAGAAATGCGTCGCACGGAAAGGCTATTCCAGATTATTCAGATACTGCGCTCGACCCGGTCACCGATCACAGGGAGAGACTTGGCAGATGAACTGGAAATATCGATACGCACGCTTTATCGCGACATGGCCGAACTCATGGCGCAGCGAATACCGATCACCGGTGAAGCCGGAATGGGCTATGTTCTGGACGACGGCTACGACATGCCGCCGCTGATGCTCACTGCCGACGAGCTGGAGGCAGCGGCCCTTGGGGCGGCATGGGTCGCCGCCGAGGCCGATCCGACATTGTCGCGTGCTGCGCGCGATCTCGTTTCCAAATTGTCCGAAGCCATTCCGAGAGAACTTCGTCCGGTCGTGCTTGATGCAAGTACCAAGGCGATCCAGACACGGTCTCGGGTTGTCGAAAGATTTGACGGCGCTCTGTTGCGCCATGCCATCCGTGAACGCTACAAGCTTGAATTGACCTACATCGACCGTGACAAGGGAACGACGAACCGGATTGTCTGGCCCCTTCTGATCGCGTTTCTCGACAGAAGCCGGTATCTGGTTGCCTGGTGTGAAACGCGCGAAGACTTCCGGCATTTCAAGACAGACCGGGTCCAGGAACTCAAGGTGCTGGGCGGGAAGTATCCAGGACGCAGAACTGTTTTGATTAGGGACTGGGAACGTGCGATGGCGGGCCGCAAGCAGGGCTGATGCCCTGGAGCAATTCGAGGCCTGTCACCACGGAACAGAAAAGGACGGTTCGCACGCTATAGTGTCCGTGCGATTGTCCGGAGACCTTCGATCGCTGTTTCCATGGCCTCGGTGTCGATGGGGTCATTTTGGTAGACCAGATATGCGGGCCTTTTCAGCAAGGGGGCTGCTTCCAGTCGGAAAAGCCTTTTCTCTTCGATCAGTTCCCGGACGACCCTTATTGGAAAGTAACCCGATCCGCCGAACTTCAGGATGTAATGCAGCCCCAACGCGCCAAGACCGACGGTAATAGCGGCAGTTTCCATTTCCGGAAAGGCTGCAGCGTGGGCGTCCAGATAAACGTCGCCCCAATCCACAAACACGAAATCCTCGACCCATCCGGATGACACTTCGCGCATTTTCGTGCTTACGAGAACAAGCTCGTCATCCAGCAGCTTTTCAATCGTCAACCCTGTTGTGTGGCGCGGCTGGTACATGATGCCGATGTCCATCAGACCGTCGGACAGTTTTGACATTTGGGCGGGTGAATAGTCCGCCTGTATATCGAGTGCGATATCCGGTGACTGATCGCGCATCCATGCCATCCAGTCGATCACCAGGCTGTCCCAAAAACTGACCTGTGCACCGACGGTCAACACGCCCCGGAACTCGGGCCTGAGCGTCACTGTTTGCAGTGATTTTTGCCAGAACATCTGGATGTTGGCGGCGTGTGACAGAAACTGATGGCCGGCAGCTGTCAAACGGCAACCGGAATGCTCGCGTATCAAAAGCGCGTGACCAAGTGCCTGTTCGAGCATCTTCAACCGCGCGCTCACGGTCGACTGAGTGACGTTCAGAGCTTCGGCGGTTCTGTTGAAATTGCCGGTTTTGGCAAGGACAATAAAGGTTTTGATCTGGTCGAGTGTCATGTGGCATCCACGAAATCAATCGGAATAATCGATTGAGCTTATCATATTATTTCGTTTTTCAGATCGATTGTTGTTGCTCATTATTCGCCTTATCCGCGATATCGGGAAGGCAGTTAAGGCATGACAACCAATCTCAAGCAGGGCCTTCTGCTCAAGGGTGCAAAGCTTCATCCGGAAATTGACGGGTCGGTTCAGGGAATTGTTCTTATTACCCTTGGTATCAGTGTTTTCAGTATTCAGGATGTCTTGATCAGGACCCTTGGGGGTACTTACCCGGGTTTCGAGATAATGTTCTTTCGAGGAATGGTGGCCATAGTCCCCATTTTTGTGTTTGTTATCTTTAGTGGCGGCCTGGAGACGCTGAAAGTTTCTCACCCCTGGTTGAATATCCTGCGGGGGCTTCTCGCGTTGACATCCTATACTTTCTATTACATGGCTTTGCAGGCATTGCCGCTTGCCGTCTCGACTGCAATCTTCTTTTTGTCGCCTTTGATCGTGACGCTGCTGTCCGTGATATTGCTGCGCGAAACTGTCGGAATTCGGCGTATGGCGGCAGTGCTTGCCGGATTTGTCGGCGTGATGATGATTGTCGGTCCCACCGACGGAGACGTTTCAGCCGAGATGATCCTGCCCATACTGGCCGCCGTGGCCTATGCGATCAGCATCATAATCACGCGCCATATCGGGAAATCACAAACCGGTTCATCACTCGCGTTCTACGCCATGTCGACGTTTATCGTGGTCAGCGGACTGGCAGGTTTGTTTCTGGGCGGCCAGACAGATGCGGCATCCCATCATCCGAGTATTGCCTTCCTGCTGCGTGACTGGGTTGTGCCAACAGCCGGTGATGCGTTTCTGATTGCCGTTTGTGGCGTGATTTCCGCCTTCGGCTTCTACTGCCTTGCGCAAGGATATCGAATTTCACCCGTGAGCGTGGTTGCCCCGTTTGAATTTGTTGCAATGCCTCTTGCGGTTTTCTGGGGGTTTCTTGTGTGGGCGGAAGTGCCTTCGGGTCTTACCTTGTCCGGGATACTGGTCATCATTTTCAGCGGAATATATGTTTTGCAGCGAGAAGCGCGACCGGACAGAAAGCGTCTGACGACGGGCCGGAGCGTTCGTCTGCGGTTGTGAGCCGGTCGGTGCACGGCACCGCGACAACAAAGCGCCCGGCTCGGCGAGTTCCTGATCTCCGCAGGACCATTCCCGGTTGCAGGTGCACGTCATCAGCACCCGGTATTTTTCAGGCTTTACCGGAATTCCAAAACGCGTATCCCGGCCTCGTGCAGCATCTGGCGTGACACCTGAAAACTGTGGTCGAGGGCTCCGTCCGATTGTGGAATGGGCGGTGCAACGATTTGTGGAATGCCGGTCTGGATGATTGCCCGGCCGCAGTCCGCGCAGGGAAACCGATTGACATACAAGGTGCAACCGGCGAGGCAGATCCCGGCACGTGCCGCATTATAGATCGCGTTCCTCTCCGCATGCTCGAACCAGAAGAATTTCTCGCCGCTTTGCCGATCAAACCTCGCCGGATCGGCGGGTGAAACCCCACGCGGCAATCCGTTGTATCCAGTCGATCTGATTTCATGGCCAGCGGGAGATACTATGACGCACCCAACCTGAAAATCACGATCTTCAGACCACAGGGAGATATGGTCGCAGAGTGCCATGAAGCGCCCGTTCCATGTCTGTGCGTCTGCCATCCTCTTCAGCTCCCGTCCAGATTTTTGCTCAGTTGCTCGCCAACGGTTTCCGGCAAGGCTGTGAAGGGTGGCAACACCCGGCGCCACCCGATGTCATTCGATCTGAGGCCTACCAGAAACTTGATGCCGGGTATCAGTGTCGGACCCGCAAGCAAGCCACGCTGGCGTGCGATTTCATCACAGATCGTCCTTGGCGGTGCAGCCCGTCTGGACCAGGCTTGCGCGGCGATCGGAGCGGTGACGTTAACGCTCGCCGAGATGCATCCTGCAAAACCGTCAACCGCAGCACTTTGCAGGACTGTTTCAGAACTCGGAAAGACGTTCAGGGAAGGGCAGGTTGAAACAATCGAGCGGCAATAGTCCAGGTCACCTGAGGAATCCTTGATACCCGAAAACCGGTTTGGCGCGACCGACACCAGGTCCGAAATGATTTCGACAGGTATGGAAATTCCTGTCATCTGGGGGAAATTGTAGAAATAGATCTGAATGTCGCGTGACCCAAGAGCATCATGGAGCGCGAGGTACCATGCCTGCAGTCCCGACGGTGACAGGGGTTTGTAATAGTATGGTGGCAGTACCAGAGCGATGGGAAAGCCGAGGTCATCGGCAAAGGTCGTAAGTGCGACGGTCTCCTGAAGCGATGGTGTGCCCGTGCCGACCATGAGGCGTTCCTTGGGAAACGCTTCGGCGGCCCAGGCCATCACCTGCCGCCGTGACGCATTGTCGAATGAATTGGCTTCACCGGTCGAACCGAGAACATTCAGACCGTCGCCACCGTTCCTGAGTATCCAGTTGCAATGCTCGATAAACGGCTCTCGCATCGGCGAACAGGTCGTGTCGACCGGCGTTGGGACTGCTGCGATCACGCCTTCCATCAGACCGCCCCTGCGTCGGCTCGCTGTGCGGCGAGGGCCGTCAATCCGGGCGGATCCTTGAGAGGATCATCGCCCTTTGTCCACCCTCCCGGTTCCACAAGGGCGTCGGCCTCGTTCCTGAAGGCTGCATCGTTCACTGCAATAAAGGCGTGCTCGGCATCCTCGACTTCATCGGCATAGCGGATTGCGTCTACCGGGCAAATACTCTCGCACATACCGCACTCGATACACTCGGTCGGGTGAATGTAGAACATGCGTTCGCCCTCGTAGATACAATCGACGGGGCATACCGTCGTGCATATGCCGTCCTTGACATCAATGCAGGTGCTCGTGATCACAAGGGTCATCCGGTTCAGTTTCCTTTCCAGACAGGTGCCCTCTTGTCCCGGAACGCGGCAACACCTTCGTCAGCGTCACTTGAATTCAGTGCTGCCTCAAGTTCCCTTGTCGGGTACTGAAAGGCGTCCTGCAACGGCAGATGCGCCGTCTGCCGGGCGACCGCCTTGATGGCCTGCAGGCTCAGTGGTGCACATTTCAGGAGTTCGGCGACCCAGCGGTCCGTTTCCTCATCCAGCTGTTCAGGTGAAACGACAGCGTTCAGCAGCCCGTGACGCTCCATTTCGGATGCTTCCAGAAGCCGGCCGGTCATCATCATTCCCATTGCGATGTTTCGCGGCATCAACCGGGGAAGCAGCACCATGCCGCCATCCAGGGGCACACGGCCGACCTTGGCTTCAGGCAGGCCGAAGCGCGCCGTGTCGGCGGCAATGACGATGTCGCACCCGAGAACCATTTCCAGTCCACCGCCAAGCGCAAGGCCATTGACCCGGGCGATCACAGGTGTCGACATCCTGCGCAGCGCAATTCCCGAAAAACCGGACGTGCTGATACGTTTCCAGTATTGCATTCCGGACAGTCCGGTTTCTTCTTTCAGGTCGGCGCCGGCGCAAAATGCCCTCGTACCTGCACCGGTCAGAACGGCGCACCGGATTTCCGGTTTGCGCTCGACTTCGTCCCAGACCTCTGCAAGCCGGGCATGGGTCGCACTGTCCACAGCGTTCAGACTGTCGGGCCGGTTGATCGTCACGCGTGCGACATGCCCCGAAACTTCGAATTCGACACTCATTCAGCCGCCTCGTTGTTCAGAAACATCGCCAGTTCCTGAAGCACTTCATCGGTGTGCTGACCGAGGCGGGGTGGCAGATGCCTCACGATCATTGGTGCTTTGCTCAGGTGAACGGGAGACCCGGCAAGCGTGATGTCTCCAAGAACGGGATGGTCGATCGACTGCAGCATGCCATTGATTTCGGTCTGCGGATCTGCCAGGGCTTCCCCAAGCGAGCGGACCGGTGCGCAGAGCAGGTCCTGGGCTTCCAGCCTCTCAAGCCAATAGGACGACGTGTTCCCGGCAATCGCCTCCGAGAACCGTGCCTGAAGAAATGGCTTGTGCTTGCGTTGGGTGTCCAGGGTCGGATAGTCGGGAGACAGGTCCTCGATTTCCAGAGCGGTGCAGATATCCTGAAGCGGGTTCGCCTTGAACGCACCCACGATCACGATGGCACCATCGCTTGTGTCGAAGACACCTGTCAGGGGCATGGCAGCCCAGTTCAACACTTCCCTGTGTTTGGACCACTGAGCCGCTTCCTGCATCTGCATCGCGATCATGCTGTCGTAGAGCGAGACCTCAACTTTCTGACCATGACCTGTTTTGTCGCGCATCAGCAAGGCTGCCAGAATTCCCTGAACCAGATGCATCCCGGCCGAATAGTCGCACAATGTTGTCGGATAGATCGACTTGGGAATCGACGGGTCCTGGGTCTTTTCCATGACGCCGGTCATTGCCTGCGCCAGAACGTCCTGTCCGCCCTTGTGGGCATAAGGGCCGGTCGATCCGAAGCCGGTTCCGGAGGCACAGATCACTTTCGGGTTGATTTTCGAAAGGGCGTCATACCCGAAGCCGAGACGATCCATCACGCCTGCGCGAAAATTGTCGACCACCACGTCGGCAGTCTTGACCAGATCGAGAACCTGCTTGTGTCCGGCTTCGGACTTCGTGTCGATCTCGATCGAGCGCTTGTTCCGGTTCAATGACGCGAAAACGGCATTGTTCAATGCTTCTTCGGTCTGCAATCCATAAAACCCACGGCTCAGGTCTCCGGTGCCCGGTCGTTCGATCTTGATGACGTCTGCTCCGAAATCACCAAGCATCTGGGTTGCGCACGGGCCCAACATGACCTGCGTAAAGTCAATGATGCGAATGCCATCGAGTGGCATGATATTCTCTGACATGAAAACCTCTGTTATTCCGCCGCGACGTTGTCTTCGATAAGTGCGTTCGGCGACGGCCTGTCTCCCGGGTCTGCGCCCTGTGCGCGCATCTGTTTCTGGATGGCCGTGTGATCGACCATGCGCAGTGGAACGTCGCCGTTCAGCGCCAAGGCTGTTGCGACGCCCGCAGCTTCGCCCTGTGCCATGCAGGGGGGGATTTCGCGTGACAGTTTTTGAGCATCACTTTCAACCGAGTAGTGACGACCGGCGACAATCAGATTGTCGATGCCCTTGGGAAGCAATGCGCGATACGGCGTGTAGTAATCGCGGCCACGGCAAACCGTGTCGGTGAAATAGCGCCTTGATTTCACGTCATCCTTGTTGACGACATACTCGCCCTGCAGCATCCGTGTCTGCCGGACACCCATTTGCTCGGCGGCGCCAAGCATTGTGGCGTTTTCGAAGCCGGGAATGTTCTCTTTTGCGAACTTGTGGAGTTTCATCATCCGCTCGCGGCCCTCTATTTCAGAGGCAACCATGTCCTCAACCGAGAGCCCGTCATACCCGGGCATGTGCGGGCAATTGCACCACACAACGCCGGGTATCGGCGTTTTGAGCCACCACATGCCCCAGGCCCCGCCAATCCGGCGCCGCGCTTCGCGGTCGAGCTTCTTGTATGTCTCGGGATCGGAGAATTCGAACGCCACGGCCTTGTCGGTGTCGACGTTCGAGAGGCGGAACACCGTCGTGACAATATACTGGCCGTCGATGTACTTCGCCCCGGCCGCCACGCCGACATCCAGGTCACCGGTGGCATCAACCACGTATTTGGCGCGGATAGCCTGCCGACCGAGCTTGGTCTGCGCTATCACGCCGGTAATACGTCCGTTTTCCATCAGAACATCTGAAAACCAGCTGTGTGTGCGCAGGTTCACCTTCGCCTCGACCACCATGTCGAGACTGACGCGTTTCCAGGCATCGGGGTCAAATGCGACGGCGTGAATGATGGGCTGCGGCATCATGGCCTTGTGGAAGTCGATACAGCCCCAACGAGACCACTTTTGCCACATGTCCCAATTGGTCTGACATTCTGCCGGCGGTGGGTAGACGGCGGCATCCTGGCGCTCCATACGCTCGACGAATTCGCTGACGACCCCGGTCGTGACGATTTCATTGCCCTCGTTCACCATGTCGTCCAGTACCAGCACCATGCCGCCTGAAGCCATGCCTCCAAGATGGTGATATCGCTCCAGAAGCGTTACCGAGGCGCCGTTCCGGGCTGCCGAGACCGAGGCTGCGTGGCCTGCGGGTCCCGCGCCGACAACGACAACATCGCAATCTGCAACAACGGGGACCTGCGCCCCTTCCACCTGGACCGTGGTTGTATGACGCTCTGCCATAATCCTTGTTCCTTGTTCTAAAATCTCAATCGCTTTTGAAAGGTCAGGTCCGCTACCAGCGAATGACGAGTTTCTCGGCGACAGAAACGGCAGTGAAAAGAAGCACCGACAGCCCGGAAGACACGAAAACCGTCGCGTAGAGAAGCGGTGAGCGGAAATTGAAAGTGCTGTCTATGATCAGCGCACCCAATCCGACATCCGCACCGATCCATTCGCCTACAATTGCCCCGATCACGCAGGTCGTTGCAGCGATCTTCAAGGCGGAGAAGAGAAACGGCAGCGAAGACGGCAGGCGGATTTTCCAGAAAATCTCCGACTTGGAAGCCGACAAAATCCGGGCAAGCTCAAGCGTTTGCGGCGACACGGCCTGCAAACCGCGTACCATGTTCACCAGGGTCGGGAAAAAGCAGATCAGTGCCGCGATCACCACTTTTGCGGTCATGCCGGCTCCGAAAATCAGCACGAGTATCGGTGCGATGGCGAGGATCGGGATCGTATTGATGAAGACGGCGATCGGGAAAAACGCTTTTTCGATTGACCGGCTGTGCACAAATGCGACAGCAATCAGGATCGCAGCCAGATTACCGACCAGGAAACCCGACAGGCTCTCGATCAGGGTCGGCCAGAAGTTCCTCATCAGCAGCGCGAATTCATTGGTGAAAACGGCCAGAACATCGGTAGGTGCCGGGGCGATATAGGTCGGCACCTCGAACAGTCTCACACCGATCTGCCAAATGAGAAGCAGCGAGACGGCGGTACCGAGCGGGATCGCTACGCTGCCCGCGCGCAGCCTGATCTGGTCAAGCACAGTCGGTTTCGGGTCTTCAGATTGTGCGGAGACTTGAACCAGGGACATCAGCACTCCTCCAGAAGCCGGCGAAGCTGGCCGCAATACCGGTTGAATTCGGGGGTTTCACGCAATGCGATTTCGCGTTCTGAAGGCAGGTCAATGTCGACGACCTGCTTCACCCGGCCCGGATTTGCCCGCAGCATGAGTACTTTCTGCCCCAGGAAAACCGCTTCGGGGATCGAATGGGTAACGAACAGAATGGTGACACCGGTCTCGCGCCAGATGTCGCGAAGCTGCAGATTCAAATGGTCGCGCGTCATCTCGTCGAGTGCGCCGAACGGTTCGTCCATCAGCAGGAGCTTCGGTTTGCAAACCAGCGCCCTGGCGATGGCAACGCGCTGGCGCATACCGCCTGACAATTCGTGCGGCAACGCGTCTTCGCGGCCTTTCAACCCGACCAGATCAAGCAGATCCTGCGGGCTCTTGTCCGACATCGGGATTTTCAGACCCCGTTTGCGGCCCATCTCCAGCGGCAGTTCCACGTTCTTCAGGGCACTGCGCCAGGGCAACAGGGTCGCGTCTTGAAAGACGAACGCGAATTCGCGTGCGAGACGGGCTGCTTCCGTTGTCTTGCCCAGGATTTCAACGTTTCCCGTTGCGGCAGGAACAAGGTCGGATACCAACCGTAACATAGTGGATTTGCCGCAGCCCGATGGTCCCAATATTGTCCAGAATTCGCCTTCGCCGATTTCCAGGCTGATGTCTTCAAGTGCGGTGAAGCTTCCGAACTTCACCGATGCCCCGGACAGGCAGGCCGCAACATTGCGGCTTGCCATGTCCTGATGTGGACCTTCGTCCGCAATATCAGCCAAACGTTGGACGGGCATCTTTGGTCGCCTCGAGAATGTCCAGCGTCATGATGTCGGAGACCTTCGGCGCTCCACCGGTGAACTGTTCAAGGCTGTTGTAGGTGTCGATCTGCTCCTGCCAGTTCTCCGTGGTCATGATGCCCCAGCCACCGGCCTTGGTCTTGTCGTTGAACGAGAAGCCCAGAACCAGGTCGACAGCTTTCATTTCACTGTCCTTGTCGAGGTTCGGGTATCGTTCGACCAGTGCGTCGACACCGGCGGTCGGGTTTTCGTAGACGGCACCCCAGCCCTTGGATATCGCGCGGATCGCACCGATTACCTTGTCGCTATGTTCCTGAAGAACGTCGTCCGTCGTGTAGTAGGGATTGGCATAGAGCTGTATTCCGGCGTCCCAGAGTTTCATGTCGACCCGCTCGTCCCCGAGAACGGACAGCGCACCGACATTGGTCTGCCAGCCTGTTGCCACATCGACCTGACCAACCTTCAACGGCGCCATGTCACCACCCATGACCGATACTTCGACCTGGTCCTCTTCGATGCCGTTCTTGGCCAGAAGTGCGCGAAGCAGAATTCTGGCTGTGCCCTGTGTGGCGACTTTCTTGCCGATCAGATCCTCCGGTTTGCGTACCGGATTGCTTTCCATGGAAAAGTAGGTGAACGGATGCTGCTGATAACCGGCTGCAACACATTTGATCGGCAGACCTGCGGATCTCGCCAGCATCAGTGAAGGTGACGATGAAATCGAACCGAAATTGTTTGCGCCCGATGCAACCGACGCCACGCCGTCGATATTCGGTCCGCCCGGAATAATCTCCAACTCCAGGCCTTCGTCGGCAAAGTAGCCGAGCTTGTCGGCCATGACCTCGCCAAGGATGCCGTTCGAGGCAAGCCAGCCGAGCTGCATCTTGATCTTGAAGTCAGCAGCCTTTGCCGGTTCGATCGAAAAGAATGTACCTGTTGTCGCCAGACCGGCGGCCGCGCCGAAGCCCTGAAGAAGATGCCGGCGATTAAGTCCCCAATTTGTCATGTGTCCGTCTCCTGGTAGGTGATTTTTTTTGTATCTCCCTATTCCTTTCAGCCTAGACGCGCGCCGGGTGCTGCGGATAGAATTTAGTTTTGCACATAGCGATGCCTTTTTTGCATCGCCTGAGGATTGAGCCGGATGCACAGCAAGTTCCTGAACTATTTTGATGAGGTTGCCCGGCAGGGTTCGATCCGGCGCGCCGCCTCGGTCCTGCACGTGTCTTCGTCATCGGTGAACCGTAAGATTCTCGACATCGAGCAGCAGTTGGGCGTAAGGCTCTTCGACCGCCATGCGGAAGGTGTCGAACTCACGGCAGCAGGCGCCGTTGTCCTTGAACATTGCAGGAAGACGATTTTCGATTACGAAAAGATACTTCATCTTGTCGCTGACATTCGGGAGATGCGTGCCGGTCACATTGACATTGCGTCACTGGATTCCGTTGCTTTGAGCCTTCTGCCCTCGGTCATCGACCAGTTTGCCCGTGAATATCCGGACATCACCTATACAATCAGGACGGCGCAACCGGACGAAATCGTTCGTGCGGTCGCCGAAGGGGATGCCGGGATCGGCGTTTCCTTCTGTAACGACCTTCACCCGGGCGTAAGGCTGCGCACGGAGAAATCAGCTCCCATCGGGGCGATCCTCAACAAGAACCATCCCCTTGCAGAACGCGACGCACTGGATATCGAGGATCTGACACCGTTTTCGCTCATTCGCTCCTATGATGCGCTTACGGAGCGCTCGCTCGTGAATCTCGCACTTTCCGACGACAAGGTCCCGCTGAAAACGGCCTGCTTCACGAATTCTCTTCCGCTCGCCCGATCAATGATCCTGAGCGGGCATGGCGTTGGCCTATATTCGAAAATCGGGTTCCTGAATGAAATTGAAGCCGGGAAGTTGCGTTACATCTCTCTCAAGTCCAGTTTTCTGAAGGATCTCAGGATCGGCATTCTGATCCCGGGCCGCAGCAACCAGACCCCCATCGAGAATTCGTTGTGCCGGATCCTCTCGAAATCTCTCAGATCGCTGCGTCTGGACTCCTGACCCGCCATACAACGAGGGTCAATTCCTCGATCCGGCAACTGGGTGCGTCACCTCAACTTCGTCCCGGGTCACACCAGGCGGTCGAAATGATCGCTATCTGGTCAGTTCTACCGGATCAACACCACGCCACGTGCCTTTGCTCGCCATCACGCGATTGCGCAAATAGCATGTACGGTCAGCAAGTTTGTCGGATTTTTGGGCGTCGAGACAGGTTCGATGTGTGCCATCCCCACAGGCCGCCTTCCGCATGGCAGCGTCGGTCTTCCATATGGAGAACGTCATTCCATCGATATCGGCAAGTCGGTGCTGAAAGTTGCCGTTGATCAGGCTGCCGTCAAGCGTGTCATACCAAGCACCGACCTCATCAACCTTGGCTGTGAAGTCCAATATGCGCGGCAAATCGAATTGGTCGCAGGTTGGCATACCATGCCTCGGTATTGGCAGGCAGAGATGAAAAATGCTGCTCCGCGTTGTCAAATGCCGTCTGGGCACTTGTCAGATCGGAATGAAACCGGCACCGATCCAGGACGATCCATTGCAGGTTCGAATGATCTTTGGATCCCGGTTGCTGTCGGGCCCGCACATCCAGAGGTCGCTGTCGCCAGGTGCGGTTGGCGCCAGACCTGCGTGCGAATGTTCTGCCTGAAACGACCAATGACTGTAGAAAACCCATCCGACACGTCTCATTTTTCGTCCATCTGAGATGATCCCACCACTCCCAGGGTGGTTGGGTGATGTTGCGGGCGCACGGTATGGCCCAGCACCGTGTTAGGCAACGAGATGGCCAGAGAGCGGGAAATCGCCCACGCATTCAGCTCGCCCGTTCGGTCTCCCGTCATTCAGAAAAGCCTGGATAGTTGCCGCGCGGGCTCTTGCCGGGCATTGGCGACAGCCGTTCCGAATGTCCGTATTGGCTGGAGGCAGAATTATGCAGCGGGTTGCAGGAATGACTGCTTTTTGGAATCGAAATCAGATTTATGGCTTTGGCGGTTCAAGGGCCCGAAGCCGGTGTCAATGAGGGGGCCTTTTCGTTGAGGCGCACCTGGCTTGCCGGGGAAGATGCGTTCAATTGTCAGGCCAGGGCTTCTGCGAGGGAGGATTTGAAAGATTGTTTTTCCTTCAGATCCAGGCCTGAGTGCAGATCGATGATGTGGCTCTTCTGGATCTCTTCAGCCGCACTGCCATCCCGGTTTTTAAGCGCATCCAGAAGCGCGTGATGCGAATGGCTTTCGCAGGCCGTGTCGGACCGCTTCCAATAGAGTGCGATGATGAGCGAGGATCTGGAGATCAGCGATCGCACCATGCTGGAAAAGACCCGGTGATCCGCAATCTCCGCGATTTCAGTGTGAAAACTTCCTGAAAGGGCGAGTGCCCGACCCATGTCGCTCGCGTGGAGCGCATCGTGCTCTGCTTCGAGGTGCTTGTGAAGTCGGGAAAGATCGTCTTCGGTGATGGTTTCAGCTGCAAGGCGGGCCACGGCAGGTTCAATGAGCGCACGGGCCTGAAAGACTTCATGCGCCTCCCGGATCGTTGGTTTGGCGACAAATGCGCCGCGATTCTTTTCGATTGTTACCAGGCCCGAATGGGCAAGCGCTTGAAGGGCCGCACGGACCACTGTGCGGCTGGCGCCATAGATTTCCCCGACCTCATCTTCGGAAAGTTTCACACCCGGAGCGAGACGGTGCTCCAAAATTGCTGTCTGCAGTTTCAGACAGATGTCGAGGGCGCGGCCTGCGGGCAAGGCAAAAACCTCGTGCAGGGATCTGGCCGAGCCGGACTTTGAAGATGAGATAGGTTTGGGCATCTTTGCTGAGAACTATCGGGCTGGTGTTTGCAGGATGATAGTCGGGGATGCCTGATGCGGCAAACATATATTGTATACGATTAGTGATTAAAACGTACTCAATCAGATTAAAAATCGTGCGAGTTATTGGGCGTTGGGCATTCCGGAAATGCCGATGGAATACAATAATTCATTTTAATACAAATGCTTAACATATTTGGCATGGACATTGCTCATTCCGATGGAATTGAATTCTTTCGGAGAGACACCATCAATGGCGAAGTCCCTTGATCTCGAACTCGCTGCCGTTACTAAGAAATATGGGACGACGGTTGCCGTTGAGGCCATCTCGCATCGCTTCCAGGCCGGGTCCTATTCCTGCCTGCTTGGTCCTTCGGGGTGTGGCAAGTCTTCGACCCTTCGCATGATCGCCGGTCACGAAGTGGTGTCGGAGGGCGACATTCTGCTGGGTGCATCCAATGTCACCGACTTGCCACCGGCCCGCCGCGGCACGGCAATGATGTTCCAAAGCTATGCGTTGTTTCCACATTTGAGTGTCATAGACAACGTCGCCTTTTCCCAGAAAATGAAAGGTGTCGACAAATCTTCACGCCTGAAGAAGGCGCGCGAGTTGCTCGAGCTTGTCGATATGGCCGCGTTTGCGGCGCGCCTGCCCGAACAGCTGTCCGGCGGGCAACAGCAGCGGGTTGCCCTGGCGCGGGCCTTGATCACGGAACCTTCGGTTCTTCTGCTTGATGAGCCATTGTCGGCGCTTGATCCCTTCATGCGCATAAAGATGCGTCTGGAGCTGAAAAGGCTTCAGCGGGAACTCGACATATCGTTCATTCACGTGACCCACAGCCAGGACGAAGCGCTTGCGCTCGCCGACGACATCATCGTCATGAACAACGGCCGGATCGAACAGGCCGGTTCTCCACGGGATGTCTTTGAAAGTCCCGCGACGGAGTTCGTCGCGCGTTTCATCGGCGGTCACAACATCCTGGAAAGCCGTGGAGCACCTTTTGCGCTACGGACTGACCGGTTGCAGGTCGCAAAGACCGGGGCGGAGAGCGGCGACAGCCTCGCTGCCACGGTGCGGGATGTCGAATATCTCGGCGCGACTGTCAATCTTGCCCTGGAGACCGGAGCTGGCAGTGACCTGACAGCAGCTCTGCCCGACGGGCTTTTCTTTCAAGACCCAATCGAGATCGGCTCAACCGTCTTCCTCAGCTGGAAGCCGGAAGATGCCCACCGCTTGGCGGGGTAATCGCCGCCAGAAACAGCCCACCCAAGGGGCTCAAGACACCTTCCACGGGGAACAGGAGTTGAAAGTGATTGAGAAAACAGTGAGCAAAAAAGGTTTTAGCCGGCGGAGCATATTGAAAGGCGGCGCGGCAGCAACTGGCGCGGCGATCGGTTCGGGTGCCGTTTCCGGGTTTCCGACCATCTGGGCGCAAAACATCAAGGATGTGACCCTTCGCCAATTCGGAACGGGCGTCTCGAACCTCAATGAGGTTGCGCAGAAGGTAAAGGAAGATCTCGGTTTCAATCTTGAAATGACGGCCCTGGATTCCGATGCCGTGACACAGCGCGCGGCCACACAGCCGGACAGTTTCGATATTGCCGACATCGAATACTGGATCTGCAAAAAGGTTTGGCCGACTGGCAACCTGCAGCCGATGGATACGTCCAAAATCAAGAATTACGACAAGATCGTGGGCATTTTCAAAAGTGGCAAGCTGACGCCGGAGTCCAACATTGCACAGGGGACGGCGCCACACACTGTCGGTTTTGTTGACGGACCCGACAGCAAGAGTTTTGCGACTGAAGAAACTGGCTGGATGACGCTGATCCCGACGATCTACAACGCGGACACCTTGGGCATTCGTCCGGACCTGATCGGCCGTCCGATCGAAAGCTGGACGGAACTGCTCAACCCGGAGTTCAAGGGAAAGGCTTCGATCCTCGACATCTCGTCCATCGGTATCATGGATGCGGCGATGGTGTGTGAAGCCATGGGGGAAGTCCAGTATGGCGACAAGGGCAACATGACCCGTGAAGAGATCGACAAGACCATGGCGATCTTCACCGAAGCCAAGAAAAACGGCCAGTTCCGCGCCTTCTGGAAGACCTTCGATGAAAGCGTCAATCTGATGGCTTCCGGGGAAGTGATCATCCAGTCCATGTGGTCACCGGCCATTACAGCGGTGAAGTCCCGCGGAATTCCGTGCGTCTATCAGCCACTCAAGGAAGGCTATCGCTCCTGGGGCGGCGGTATCGGCCTATCCAAGAGCTTGTCCGGTCTCGAGCTGGAAGCCGCCTATGAATACATCAACTGGTATCTTGATGGCTGGGTTGGCGGATTCCTGATGCGTCAGGGCTACTATTCGGCCGTTCCGGAAACCTCCAAGAATTTCATGTCCGAGAACGAGTGGGGCTACTGGTTCGAAGGCAAGGAAGCAACCGGCGATATCACCAGCCCGTTCGGAGATGTGCTGGCAAAGGCCGGTGACACCCGCGATGGCGGGGCTTTCCTTGAGCGAATGGGCGCCGTGGCGTGCTGGAACGCCGTCATGGACGAGAACCAGTACATGGTTCGCAAGTGGAACGAATTTATCGCCGCTTGAAGTATCGCAAGAAACTGGCGTCCAGGGCCTCGCCCTGGACGTTTCCTAAACCATTGGGCACTCCCGTTCATGACTGATTTGACCGTTTCAAACGATACTGATCGCAAGGAAGAAACACGCCTGCAACCAGGTGTATCTGCAAAAGTCCGAAAACCGGTGTCGGATGCCGTGTCCGGGTGGCTCATGTCTCTGCCGATGGCCGGTGTTCTCGTGTTCTTCCTGGTGCTGCCGATCATCATGATCGTGGTGGTCAGTTTCTGGGGTGCCACGGAATTCTCGATCTACCCGGCATTCGTGTTCGACAATTATGAATTCCTGCTGACGTCTCCAGTTACCTATTCTGTCTTCTTGAACACGGTGAAATACGCCTTGATCACCTGGGCGTTGACGCTGGGGATCGGGTTCACCATCGCCTATTTCCTGGCTTTTCATGTGAGGTCTCTGACCTGGCAGATTGTCCTGTTTCTACTTTGCACGATCCCTTTCTGGACCTCCAACATCATCCGGATGATTTCCTGGATTCCCTTCCTGGGTCGCAATGGAATTGCCAATTCGGCGCTGATTTCACTGGGTGTGGTTGACGAGCCACTCGACTGGCTGCTGTTTTCCGATTTCTCTGTAATTCTGGCGTTCGTGCATCTCTACACATTGTTCATGGTCGTACCGATTTTCAACACGATGATGCGCATCGACAGGTCTTTGATCGAGGCGGCCTATGATGCCGGTGCGAGCGGATTTCAAACCCTCACCAATGTCGTTCTCCCGCTCACGAAGCCGGGGATCATGATCGGGTCGATCTTCGTGATCACGCTCGTCATGGGCGACTTCATAACAGTGCGATTCATGTCCGGCAGCCAGAAAGCAAATGTAGGCCGGCTGATTTCCAATGACATTGCGCTTCTGCAGTACCCGTCAGCGGCCGCAACGGCGGTCATCCTGCTGATTACAGTCCTGATCGTCATTGCCACCCTGTTGCGCTTTGTTGACATCCGGAAGGAGCTCTGACCATGGAAAAACGACCGCGGTCCTTCTACGTCCTCGCAACGTTCTTTGCGCTGTTCCTGCTGTTTCTCTACGGACCGACAATCACCATCGCGATCTTGTCCTTCCAGGGGCCGCAAGGCGGTCTGACTTTTCCAATGCGCGGGACATCGTTCCATTGGTTTGGCGAACTGTTCGAGCAACAGGCCGTCGGCGATATCTGGGGCAGTTTCAGCCGATCGCTTGTCCTTGGCCTGATGGTGATGACCACAACGGTTGTCGTGTCGGTGATGGGCGGTTTTGCCTTCCGCAAGAAATTTCCCGGCAGCAGCGTGATCTTCTACCTGATCATCACTTCTCTGGTGATCCCGTCAATCCTGGTTTCACTGGGTGTGGGGCTGATCTTCTCCCAATCCGGCCTGCCGGTGCATTGGTCGACATCCGGATTTGGCGCGCAACTGACATGGACGTTGCCCTTCGGACTTCTGATCATGTTCGCGGTCTTCAACCGCTTCGACAAATCCTATGAAGAAGCCGCACGGGATCAGGGAGCAAGCGCCTGGCAGACGGTCCGGCACGTTGTCTTGCCGATCATCGCGCCGATGCTGATCGGGGTGGCTCTGTTCGGCTTCACCCTTTCCTATGACGAATTCGCGAGAACGCTGTTGACCGCAGGCAGCTACAATACGTTGCCCCTGGAAATATACGGCATGACAACCAACGTGACGACGCCGGTGATTTTCGCGCTCGGCACGCTCACGACCGCCTTCTCGTTCGGGGTGATTGCCGTTTTCTTGCTGATCCTTTTGCTGATGAAGAAGCGTCAGACCCGCCATGGTTCGGACGCCGGTCAGGGACTGGTTTAGGAGAGCTGACAAGATGGTGCAAAAGCACATTCTGCTGATCAATCCGAATACGACCAGTTCCATGACGCAAAAAATCGGCGCGGCTGCCCGACATGCGGCCGGACCTGCTGTGAAAATCACGGCGGTCAATCCCGCGACCGGTCCCTCGGCAATTCAAGGGGCAAAGGACGGCAGAAATGCACTGCCGGGTCTTTTCAAAACGTTCGAAGACCATGTTCTTGAACATCGCGGCGTCGACGCCGTCATCATCGCCTGTTTTGACGACACCGGGCTTTGGGAATTGAAGCGCAAGAGCCCGGTACCTGTCCTAGGTATCGGCGAAGCGGCCTATCATGCTGCCAGCCTGTATGCAGAGCGGTTTTCCGTTGTCACGACACTACCGGTTTCCGTGCCGGTTCTGGAAAAGAACCTCGATCTCATCGGCCTTGCCAGGCGGTGCGCAAAGGTTCGTGCTTCCAATGTACCTGTCTTGGAGCTGGAAGACCCTGAAAGCCCGGCGCGTCATCGGATTGAAGCGGAAATCAATCTGGCGATCAAGGAAGATGACGTTGGTGCAATTGCTCTCGGTTGCGCGGGCATGGCTGATCTTGCTGCAGACCTTTCAAGACAATTCGAAATTCCTGTTATCGACGGAGTTGCCGCTGCAACTCGGTTTGCAGAGCAACTGGTCAGCTAGGATATCTGGCAAAAACAAATCGCCAAAAGAGTTCTTGGCCAGATTGCATGGTAGCGATGACACCATCAAACTGGACCACTCATCCATCGTTAGATGCGTTCGCGGTCTCCCTAAGGTGCAATGATTGGCGGAGGTTTGCGACGCTTGCCGGAGATTGCGTTTCCGGCAATCGCAGCAAGCAGCACGGTACCGCCAATCAGCGTGTTCGGGCTTGCTATCTCGCCAAGGAAAAGCCAGACCCAAACCGGGCCAAGCAAAACCTCGGCAAGTGAGAGCAGGGCAAGCTCTGCCGCGGGGAGGCTACGCGATCCAAGCGTGTAGAGGATCAATCCGGCCCCGACCTGGAAAACGCCCATGCCCATGGATATTGCGCCGTCGCGAATGCCGAGAGAGACAGACAGCCCCGAAAACTGGCAAATTCCATATGTGACGAAGGCAGCGAACAGACCTGACAGGAACACAGATGGGAGCATTTCGCCGGTTCGTCCCCATCGCAAGGCCACGGTGAAGACAGCGAAGCCAAATGCGGACCCGAGCGCGGCAAGGCTGCCTTTCAGGACGATGCTGCCTGACTGGTCGGCAACCATGATTGCGATCCCGCCAATGGCAACGGCGATTGCAACCCAGGTTGCCACGCGCACTGGCTCACGCAAGATTATCCAGCCCAGGACCGCAGCCATGAAGGGTGCCGTTGCAAAAAGCAGCATTGCATTCGCGACCGATGTATTCTGGATCGAGTAGATCCCACCGGAGTAGGCTGCAACCAGTGAAAAACCGGCGATAACTGCAGGAAAGCCGAGGCGGCGAACCTGAACAAAGGGGCTTTCGCCCGACCGCACCCGAATGACCACGTAGAGAAACAGCGACATGCTGATTGACCGGTAGAGCAAAATTTGCCAGACGACGGCGTCTTCCATCATGCGAATGCCAAGACCGACCGTTGACCACAGAACCCCTGCCGCAAAGACGAAAAGCACACCATATTTGTGAGCATCCGCGGCGGACGTGGGAGGAGTTGGAGATGTCATGTCCTGCCATTCGATGAAGTTTCACCTGCACGATAAACATTGCGGCAGATCTCATATCCTACGAATGCGACATTCAGGAGCGTTTCAGAGGACCCGACCCGAAAATTTCGACCTCAATGAGGTCCACAACGACTGATGGCCAATTACTGGATTAAGGAAGCTGCGACACAGCAGGCACCGATCAGATAAACGCCAGGTATGGGTCGGAAACCGTCTGGACGGTTATCCTGGAAATCAGTCGAACTTGGTTTGCGCAGATCATGATTTCCTGGCCTATTCGCCGACACGGAGTTACGCCGTGCGGGGCGGTTGTTTGACGTTTTGCGGTTCGAACAAAAGTTTCTTAAAAAAATTATGTTACTCTTTTCATATAGTTACGTACAGAATTGTCAATTTTGTCAGCATAAGTTGAGGGGCGGCTGTTGCAATGCACCCTCAGCTTGTTAATGTCCGCGCAGAATTTGGCGCCAAGATGCGTGCGAACTGAAAGCTGCAAGTACAGAGATTGAATCTGTCGCCGCAGCTGGCCGGGGCCTCCTGCTCTGCCGATGTGCGCATCGTGCCTCCAGGTCCGGCTATGGCCCTATCTCAGGGGCATCTTTCCACTCCGTGCATTTGCCATGCACTTCTGGCCGGACGCAATGCTGAAAAGATCCGTTTGAAGCCACCTGCCACGCAGGCGGTTTGCCAACGCGTATGCGTCTTGCACTGCGCCGTACATTCGGATTTCAAAATAGGAGATCGGGGCCACGCAGCCAGGGCAATCGTCGACGAAATCCGAATGAAATTTGTTGAACGCATCGCATGACACGAAAGTAAAGAGCGCCTTTATTCCGGGTTACGCAAACAGTCCACCTGGTTTGCACCCACCGGTAATCGCTAGCGCATCCAGCGAGGAATTCCAGAAGAGCCGTTCGGGTCTTTCTCGATCGGGTCGGGTTCGTGCGTTCGGAGCAACAGGTTTTTCGCAATCAGGTCTCTTTGGCTCCGGAACGGACAACGTTCCGGGACGTGAGCTGTATTGCGCCTGAACCATTGCCTTTCACAGGTACTTTTAAACTGAAAAAGGAAGACTAATGAGCAGTAGAACATGGCTTTTTACCAGTGAATCCGTGTCAGAAGGTCATCCCGACAAAGTATGCGACCGTATTTCCGATACTATTCTTGATGCGTTTCTCGCCGCTGATCCGCATGCCCGCGTCGCCTGCGAGACACTGACGACGACAAATCACGTGACGGTTGCCGGCGAGGTGCGCGGACCTGAAAACGTGTTGAAGGACGTTGAGCAGCTTGTACGAGATGCGGTCCGGGACATCGGTTACGAGCAGGACGGATTTCACTGGCAGACGCTGGAAGTCGTCAACAGATTGCACCAGCAATCCGCAGACATTGCCATGGGCGTGGATGAAGGCAGTAAGGGTGAAGAGGGGGCAGGCGATCAGGGCATCATGTTCGGATATGCCTGTAACGAGACCGAAGAACTCATGCCTGCACCAATTCTGCTGTCCCATAACATTCTGCGCTCAATGGCCGAAGCACGAAAAAACGGGAAAGAAACGCGTCTAGGTCCGGATTCGAAAAGCCAGCTGACGCTAAAATACGAAAACGGTCGCCCGGTCGGGATCGACGCCGTCGTCGTCTCCACACAGCATGGTGAAGATGTCAGCCAGGATGATGTTCGCGATGCGGTGTTGCCGTTCATTCTGCATGCACTGCCGGTCGGCTGGAGCGTTCCTCAGGATCGAATATTCATCAATCCGACCGGACGGTTCGTGATCGGCGGGCCTGACGGCGATGCCGGCCTGACGGGCCGCAAGATCATTGTCGATACCTATGGCGGCGCGGCTCCCCACGGTGGGGGTGCCTTCTCCGGAAAAGATCCGACCAAAGTGGACCGGTCGGCGGCATATGCCGCTCGATACCTGGCGAAAAACGTGGTTGCCGCCAACCTGGCGGACCGCTGCCTGATCCAGCTTGCCTACGCAATCGGTGTTCCCGACCCGGTTGCCGTTTACGTTGATACGCACGGCACCGGAAAGGTCGACGAGAGAGAACTTGCAAAGGTCCTGCGAGAGACGGTTCGTCTGACCCCACGCGGCATTCGTGATCATCTCGGCCTGTCGAAACCGATTTATGCGCGCACTGCAGCCTACGGCCATTTCGGCCGCTCTCCCGATGAAGACGGCGGATTTGGCTGGGAGCGGACAGACCTGGCGCAGGATCTGGCACTTCATTTTGGCGCGCGCGCCGACGCGGCCGAGTGAAATTCAAACCTGAATTTGCAGAGAACACCCGCGGCATTCGCAGTGTCGCAGGGTGTTTCTGCGGGCAATCCATGGAGTGAGTAGATGACGAGCAATTCCGATTTCAACGAGATCAATGAAGCCAAGGCCTGCATGGACAACATCTATGATCAGGCTGACCCGAGGCCCTATTTTCGTGAATTGAAAAAACTCGGCTATGCAATTCCCAACGAAGCCAAGCCGGTTTTTCAAAAGCTGATCGATCACCTGCAGCAACGGCAGGAGGGCGCCGTCAAACTTCTGGATCTGGGCTGCTCCTATGGCGTCAATTCGGCTATTCTCAAGCACGACTTGTCGATGTCGGAGCTCTATCAACACTGGGGTCAGAAAAGAACAACGGACGAAACGCCGAAGGAAAACGTAGAGTATCACAAGCGTTTTTTCGCCAACCTCGATGGCCCTGAAGCCATTGAAGTCATTGGACTTGATGTGGCAGAAAACGCGGTCTCCTTTGCAGAAGACATAGGTCTCCTGGACAAAGGCCTGACCTGCAACCTGGAAGCTCAACCGGTACCGGCATCGGCAGAAGAAGAATTGTCCGCTGTCGATCTGGTAACGTCGACGGGGTGCGTTGGCTACATCACGGAAAAGAGCTTCGATCACCTGCTGCCGACGATCACCCGCGGACGCCAACCCTGGATCGCAAATTTTGTGCTGCGGATGTTTCCGTTTGACACGATCGAGGAGTCTCTCTCGCGATTTGGCTACGTCACGGAGAAATATGAAGGCCAGACCTACGTTCAACGCGACTTCGCATCGACGGAAGAACGCGACCAGGTTTTGGCGCGGCTGAGCGACGAGGGAATCGATGCGACCGGGAAGGAAGCTGATGGTGAACTCCTTGCCGAATTTTATCTGTCTCGCCCTGAAAAAGAGGCCGCAGAACTGCCCATCGAGCGCCTGTTCGCCGCTTGAGCCTGTTGTCCGTCGAACCCAGCCGGCGGTGTGTCATCGGTGTGTGATTTCTAGATCCAGCACTGAAATCGGGATATCCGGCGCTTTGCATCGGCGATGAGTTGGTATCGCAGGGGAAGAACGCCGATCAGGTTATTGGAAGCGATTCAATCCGGTGCTGGTGCAGCGGGTTGAATCGCTTCCGCCTCTTTTCATTACCCTTGCTCATTTGACCGATCTTCAGACCAACATGCGTCTCGGGTCCTTGAGAAGACCAGCGTAGTATGTCAGGAACCGCGCGGCTTCCGCTCCGTTGATCACGCGATGATCGTAACTGAGATCCAGCGGAACCATTGGTGCGGGCAGGAAGACTTCACCGTCCCAGACAGGGGCGATTTCGGTTCGGGTGATGCCAAGAATAGCGACTTCCGGCGGATTGACGATCGGAGTGAAAGCGGTGCCGCCGATGCCTCCCAGGTTGGTGATTGTCATTGAGGCTCCGCCCATTTCGTCCGGACGGACCTTCCGCTCCTGAGACCTTGCGGCAAGATCGGTAATCTCGCGCGCGATCTGCCAGAGACCCTTGCTGTCAACATCCCGCAGGACCGGCACCATGAGACCATGGTTCGTATCGACCGCAATTCCGATGTGAACATAGTCCTTCAAAAAAAGGGTCTTGCCGTCGGAGCTCAGGGATGCGTTGAACCAGGGAAATTCACGCAAGGCCCTGGCAAGCGCCTTCGCGTAAAAGGAAAGTGCCGTCAGCTTGAGCCCGCGATCCCTGGCTTCGGATTTCAGGTCCTTCCGGAATTCCTCTATCACGGAGACATCAGCCCGGTCGTGATGGGTCACGGCCGGAATGAGCGCCTGTGCTGCCGCCATATTCCGGGCGGCTACCTGGGCAAATCGGCTCATTGGTTCTTGCCGCACAGGTCCATATTGAGAATGGTCAACGTCCCAGTAGGACCTGTCGGAGGCCGCAAACTGCGTCGCGGCCGGAGCTGCACCATCTGCTTCCAGATCCTCGCGTGCGATGGACGTTCGGCCGATGTCCCTGGCCAGCGCTTCGATATCGATCCCCTTTTGGCGCGCGAGCGCCCTGACGGAGGGTGGGGCGATGATGTCAGACATATTGCCCCCTACCAGCCAGCAGAAATGTACTGGGTTTCCATGAATTCCAGCATGCCTTCATGCCCGCCTTCGCGTCCGAGGCCGGATTGCTTGGTGCCGCCGAACGGGGCAGCCGGGTCCGAAACCAGGCCTCGATTGAGACCGACCATGCCGTAGTCCAGGCGTTCGCAAACCTTGAGACCGCGTTTCATGTCCCCGGTGAATACATATGCCACCAGACCATACTCCGTGTCGTTTGCACGCTGAATGACATCGTCTTCGTCAGAAAATGTCTGGAGAGCGGCCACAGGGCCGAAGATTTCGTCATGAACGCACTCGGCCGTCTCGGGCACATTGGAAAGCACGGTCGGCGTATAGAAGAAGCCTTTGCCGTCGGGAGCCTTGCCCCCGACTTCGAGGCGCGCACCCTTTGCCACGGCGTCCGCGACAAAGTCTGCAACCTTGTCGCGTGTTTCAGCATTGACGAGTGGCCCGACATCGACGGAAGGATCCGTGCCGTCACCGACTTTCAATTTGCCCATGGCTTCTGCCATCCGGCGGGTGAATTCTTCCGCAATTGCCTCATGCAGATAGATGCGGTTGGCCGCGGTGCAGGCTTCTCCCAGATTGCGCATCTTGGCGAGCATTGCGCCTTCCAGGGCAACGTCAAGATCGGCATCGTCGAAGACGATCAGCGGGGCGTTTCCTCCGAGTTCCATTGCCGGCTTGAGAACCTGGTCGGCCGCAGAATGAAGCAGCTTGCGTCCAACCGCCGTCGATCCGGTGAAGGATACGACGCGCACACGCGGATCATGCAACATGTGATCGACCAGCGCACCCGTGCGCTTTGACGGCAGGACATTGACCAGCCCGAGGGGCACGCCTGCCTCCTCCAGCAACGGCATCAATGCAAGCATTGTAAGCGGGGTTTCCGAGGCCGGCTTGATGATGACCGCGCATCCGGCGGCGAGGGCAGGTGCGATTTTCCGGGTGCCCATGGCAGCCGGATAGTTCCAAGGTGTTACCAGAACAGCCAGACCGGCGGGTTTGTGCTGCACGATGATGCGTGCCCCGGACGCCGGGGCAGTCGTGATCAGGCCATCTGCGCGGACGGCTTCCTCGGCAAACCAGCGGAAAAACTCCGCTGCATAGGCCGCTTCGCCCAAGGCATCCGCACGTGCCTTGCCGTTTTCAAGAGTGATCAGGCGCGCAAAGTCGTCGAGGCGCGCGGTCATCAGCTCCCAGGCCTTGCGCAGGACTTCAGAACGCTGCCGTGGTGTCCTGGCCGTCCAGTCCCTCATGGCCTGCTCGGCTGCGTCCAAGGCAAGGTCTGCATCCTCGATGTCCGCCGATGCAACGGACGCAAGCACGCCTTCGGTTGCCGGATTGATGACGTCGAAACGCTCGCCCCTTGCTCCCTGTCGCCAGGCGCCATCGATATAAAGGTCGGAAAAGTCCATGATGCACCCCACGGGTCAAAGCAGGTGGCGGAGCGGTTGCTCCATCCGACCCGCGAAATTGGAAAGCAGGTTCACAGCCTCTTCTGCGGTGAGACGATGACCTGCAGTTTCAAGTGTCAGGCGCAGGCCGCGTCCCGCGCGTGAAATGCTGATTGTCGGGCAATCCTCAGCGCCAAGTTCAACGGAGCTGACCCTGGTGAAACGCAAGTCGCGCACATGAAGATCGAAGGGCTTGCTACTCTCCGCAGCGACGACCTGACCCAGCCAGGTCGAGGGAACCGCATAGATCGTCCGGTCACCTGCACGATCGACAGCAACGTTTGCCGGCAAGCGTCCCAGACTTAGCGCGGCAAATCCCGCAAGCAGTGCCCCTTGATCCTGACAGGCCCCGGTGGTTGCCGCCCAACCTGCAAAATCGGCGAAGGCGTCGTCGTCCCCGGTTTCGGCAACGAGGCGCCGTACCGTGTGGGGGCCCGATGCCGCGGTTCCGATTGGCGGCAGCGTTTTCAGCGTTTCCAGGTCCTTCACGTGGAAGGGTTGAACATGGCCTGCCTCGACAAGGCGATTGAGGTCCAGATCCATTTCTCCGGCGAGCCGCCGCGCCTTGGGCGAAGCCAGGATTTTCCCCTCGCTTCGCGGAATGGCGATTGGTGCCTTTTCCGGCAACCTCGCGGATTTGAGACCGTCTGATGCCCCCGGTGCTTCCTCGACGGGCGTGTTGCCGGCAGCCTTGTCAGGAACAATCGGCCCGGAACTTTCTTCCTCTACCGCCGCTAGGTCGGGTTGTTCTGCGCTAATGACGGCAATGGTTTCGCCGACGGGCACTTCCTGGCCGGCTTCAGCCAGAAGTTTGGCGATAAAACCGTCGAAACCGGCATTGACCTCCATGGTGCTCTTGTCGGTTTCGACCTCGAAGAGAACATCATCGGCGTTTACCGCTTCACCGGGTTGCTTGAGCCAGCCGACCAGGAGCCCGGTGTCCTGGGCCATGCCGAGGGCAGGCATGATGACCTCATGCGGCATGGATCAACTCTCCGCGGCAGATCCTGCGTGCGTTCTCGGCAACGCCGGCGGCGTTGGGCACCGTCAGATCCTCAAGGGCAGGCGAGAAGGGAACCGGTACATCCATTGCGCCCATCCGGATCACCGGGGCGTCCAGATGATAGAAAGCCTTTTCTCCGATCCGTGCAGCGATTTCCGCCGTCACACCGTAACTTTGATGACCCTCATCGATCACGATGGCGCGGGAGGTCTTTCGGACCGAATTCAGGATCGTTTGTTCATCCAGTGGAACGATCGTCCGAGGATCTATGACCTCGGCGCTGATCCCGTCCCCGGCCAGCGCTTCGGCAGCTTCTTCCGCAACCTGCACCATTGAGGACGTTGCGACCAGCGTCACATCACGACCTTCGCGTTTGATATGCGCCTTTCCGAAAGGGATAAGGTATTCTTCTTCCGGCACGGGCGCCTTGTCCTGGTACATGAGCTTGTCTTCGAAGATCACGACCGGATTGTCGTCCCGAATGGCCGTTTTCAGGAGGCCCTTGGCCTCATAGGCCGACGACGGCATGGCGACTTTCAGTCCGGGAATGTGCGCGACCAGAGCCTGCAGGGATTGGCTGTGCTGAGCTGCGGAGCGGCGTGTCGCACCCATATTCGTCCTGAGAACAAGGGGAACCGTCAGCTTGCCACCTGACATGTAGTGGGTCTTTGCCGCCTGATTGCAGAGTTGATCCATGACCAGATACAAAAAATCTCCGAACATGAGATCGACCACCGGCCGAAGGCCCGTCATGGCGGCCCCGACAGCGATGCCCATGAAACCCGGCTCTGATATCGGCGTGTCGATGACCCTGTCGGTCCCGAATTCCTCCACCAGTCCCGAAAGGACCTTGAATGGCGTTCCGGCTTCGGCAACATCTTCGCCAAGCAGGATGACAGATGCGTCGCGACGCATTTCTTCAGCGATCGCCTCGTTGACCGCTTTGGAGAGAGTGATTTCGCGGGTCATCGGTGCGCTCCTCCTGTATATTCCAGTGCGTGGTCGACACCGGAAAAGACATGCATGTCGACCTCGTTGACGTCGGGATAAGGTGCGTCCAGCGCGTATTGGACTGCTGCCTTTGCGTCAGCGCTTATTTCTCCGTTGATCGCCACCAACTCGTCTGCGGACATGATCTGCTGGTCGATCAGCCATTTGCCGAAATTCGTGATCGGATCGCGGAGCTTCTTCCATTCGGCTTCCTCGTCCCTGGAGCGGTAGTAGTCGCGATTGATGTCTCCAACGTGGTGACCGTGATAGCGGTAGGTGTCCAGCTCGATAAAGAACGGGCCTTCTCCCTTTCGGCAACGACCGACGAGCTGTTGTGTCAGCTCGTTCACCGCAAGCACGTCCTGTCCGTCGACCTGAAAGGCTTCGATACCGAAGGCTTGCGCACGCGCGATCAGCGAACCCGCCGCGATTTCCTCGGTTCGGGTGTATTCGCTGTAGCCATTGTTTTCACACGCATAAATGACCGGCAGCCGCCAGAGTGCAGCCATGTTCATCACTTCATACCAGAGACCCTGGGCAGTGGCGCCGTCCCCGAAGAAGCAGACCGTCACAAACTCCCTGCCCAAACGTTTGGCCGAAAGCGCAGCGCCCGTGGCAATGCCCATGGATCCGCCCACGATGGCGTTGGCGCCGAGATTTCCATGGGACTGGTCTGCAATGTGCATCGATCCGCCCTTGCCGCGGCAGTAGCCTTCAGCCTTGCCCAGCAATTCGCAGAACATCGTCTTGAGGTCTGCGCCCTTGGCAACGCAATGACCGTGCCCGCGGTGTGTCGATGTGATGCGATCCTCATCGGTCAAGGCTTCGCAAATGCCGACGGCCACCGCTTCCTGCCCGGAATACATATGGGTCAGGCCGGGCATCCTGGCGGAGAGATACAACTGGTTCGCATTGTCTTCAAAGGCGCGGATACGAACCATTTGCCTGTACATCTGCAGGTAATCTTCGGTGTTGTGCCTGTTCTTGGCAGCACTCATGTCTTTGTCCCTAGAAAAGGACCCGGCCCCTGGAGGGCCGGGCAAGTTGGGGAAGTCAGTACCGGTTCGCGATCGGGAGTTCCTCTGCCGGGAACAGGCTGATGACTTCGACACCCGTGTCGGTCACGACCACTTCTTCTTCGATACGGGCAGCAGAATAGCCGTCGGCGGCAGGGCAGTAGGTTTCCAGCGCGAACACCATGCCGGTCTTGATTTCCATCGGATGATCAAGGGAAATGGCCCGGGAGATGATCGGACGTTCGTGCAAGGCCAAACCCAGGCCGTGACCGAATTGCAGGCCGAAGGCAGCATCTTCGTTCGGAAAGCCGAATTCTTCCGCTTTCGGCCAGACCTCGGCCACCTTGTCCGTGGAGACACCCGGCTTGATCATGGCGATCGAGGCATCGATCCACTCGCGCGCTTTTACATAGGCATCATGCTGTGCCGGTGTTGCCCGGCCAATGTTGAACGTTCGGTAGTAACAGGTCCGATACCCCTGATAAGATTGAAGAATATCGAAGAAGGCCTGATCGCCCGGACGGAAATAGCGGTCGGTGAAATTGTGTGGATGCGGATTACAGCGTTCGCCCGAGATTGCGTTGATCGCCTCGACATCGTCCGAGCCCATCTCGTAAAGCATCTTGTTGGACATGGCGACGATGTCGTTTTCCCGAATGCCCGGTTTCAGTTCCTCGTAGATCATGTGATAGACGCCATCGACCATGGAGGCAGCCTGGGTGAGCAACTGGATTTCATCCCAGTTCTTGATCTCTCGCGCGGCCAGCATGATCTGCTGCCCGTCAATGACATTCAGTCCTTCTTCCTGCAATGCGTGAAACATTGCCGTTTCCGCGTAGTCGACACCCACCGGCATATCGGCCATGCCCGCATCCTTGATGAGCCCGGCAATCTGCTTTGCGTATTTGCGCATCAGGCCGAATTCCGGTGGAATCGTACCCCGCATTCCGACGACGCCCGCAAGGCAATGATCGGGTTCGAGCCAGTCGGAAAATTTCTTGTGGTGGTAGGCGGCGGAACCGAAATCCCAGACATAGGGGGAATCATCACCGGTCAGCAGGCAGAACCGGCACATCTTGTCCCGTTCCCATTCGCCGATCTTGGTTGCCGACACATAGCGGATGTTGTTCACGTCGAACAACAAAAGCGTTCCCGCCGGGGAGGCCTTCAGGGCCTGGCGCGTGCGCGACAACCTGTAGCGGCGCAGTCTGTCATGGTCTATTCGGCGTTCGAAATCCACCGACGTGTGGCCCCAGGCCGGCAAACGGCCTTCCCATCTCCAGTTTGGTTCGAGGTCCTGAGGGGTCAGGACGTGTGGTGTCAGTGCGCGGGACATAAGTCTCTCCTGCAGGCGTTGTTACCGCCGCATGTTACGTTTCAAGATTGACGGGTTTTCAGGTCATTGCATGATCATGCCGCCATCGATCATGATGAGCTGGCCGGTCATGTAGTCGCTTTCGTCGGAACACAGGAACGCGGCGGTTCCCTTGACGTCGTCTGGCGTGGAAAGTTGTTTCATCAGGATCATGGTTTCTGCCAGGTGATCCATCGACTGGCCTTCCTTCTCGAACATGCCGATCTCGACGAGATCCTTGTCGAGCTGCTCCCATAGCTCTGTCTTCACGACGCCCGGCCCGTAGCCATTGACCGTGATCTTGTGTTGCCAGAGAGCCTTTGCACCGCCAATGATCATTGCCAGGGCGCAGTATTTGGAGCAGGAGTACGGCACCACATCCAGAAACGCGGTGCGGGACACGATGCTGCCGACATTGATGATCTTGTAAGGATGATCATCCATCGGCCCCTGATCGATCATCTTCCTGGCCGCTTCCTGCATGCCGAACAGCATGCCCTTGGCGTTGATGTTCATGATCAGGTCCCAGTTGTCCTCGTCGATGTCGAGGAACATCTTGGGTTTGTTCACGCCGGCATTGTTGAGCATGATATTGATCGAACCGAATTCATCTGCCGTGGCGTTGACCGCGGCTGTGTGGTCGGGTCGTTTGGTCACGTCGAGTTTCATGGAAATCGCCTTGCCGTTGCCGCGGGCATTGATCCGGCCGGCAACCTCGTTGACCCCGTCGACATTGATGTCGCCGAGCGCAACATTGGCGCCGTGTGCGGCAAAATATTCGGCATTCGCTGCACCCATGCCTTGTGCGGCTCCGGTGATCAGAATGTTCTTTCCCTTAAGACGATTGGGGTCCATGAGTTCCTCCCATTAGAGTTTTCCTGCCTCCCTCAAGATCCGGTCGGCACGATTCTGGGCTGCTTGAAGCGCAGCTTTTGGTGATTGAACGCCGCGCAGCATGTCGTGGCATTCCTCTCCGCAGATGCGGATGATGTCGTTGATTTCCGGGATTGGCGGCCGCGGCCAGAATTGCAGCTCGTCGTGCCAGGACATGGAATCCACGGCTTCGAAGATCGGTGAGAGCCTGCGTACTTCGGGATCGGCGCCCACGGAGTATCTCGGATTCGTCCGGCTGCCGTTTTCCACGTAGAGCTTTTGCGCTTCAGGCGATGTGAAAACGATCAGGGCCTCGGTGGCGGCTTCAAGGCGGTCCGGCGCGATGTTGGCCGGAATGCAGAGCAGGTATCCGCCGACCGGTGCGATATTGGGTGCCTTGCATCCGGACGGATGTGGCAGGTAACCGACTTTTCCAAAGGCAGCGCAGGCAGGGTTCTGCTCGAAATAAGGGGCGAGCAAGGTATAGCCATATGCCATTGCAACCTTGCCGTTGGCAAAGGGCCGAACACGTTCGTACCAGGCCATGGACAGGATATCCGGCGGAGAATAGCGCAGGAGCGCCATCAGATACTCGGCGGCAAGCAGACCGCGCTCGGTATCGATCGTTGGTCGGTAGTCTTCCTGTGCGAGCCTGGATGCATCGTAACCACCGGCCTGCTTTGCAAGATCAAGTACAGGCTGACCAAAGTCGGCACAGGCCATCATGAATGTGTGGCCGAGCGCTGTGCCGCGGGCCGCGTTCCAGGCGATGCCGTAGCGTCCCTTGGTCGGTTCATGCAGTTCCTCGGCTGCCTCCAGCAGGGCATCGGTCGTGTGCGGGGGTTCAAGCCCGGCTTCTGCCAGCAAGTCCTTGCGGTAGAACAGAAGTTCAGGCGTTGTCTGCGAGGGAACGCCGAAAGGCCGCTTGTCCCAATGGGCTGCCATCCAACCGGCTGTGTGAAAATCGCTTGGGCTCAGCCGTTCGACGTCCAGAACTGCATCGATCGGGTGCAGGTAGCCCTTCGCCGCGAATTCTCCGACCCAGGGCAGGTCAAGCGCGATCAGGTCATACCTGCTGGTCGTGCGCTGGGCGTTCTTGACTGCCTCTTCGTGAAGCCGGTCAATTGAAAACGCCCGTTGCTGGATCGGGCAGCCGACGACCTGTTCGAATTGCCGCTTGAGCCCGTGCATGACCATGAAGGTCGGGTCACCGTGAACCAGAACCCGCAGCCCGCCCGAGAGCTTGAGAGGTTCGAGCAGAACCTGCGGAGGCTGGATGGTCTGGGCTTCCAGGTAGGAGCCCGCGAAATAGTAATCCTGCGTGTCGGCCCGGGGAGCGTCCGACCCGAAGGCCTGTGCCGCCAACCTGCGCATCCTGCCACTGAACTGGGTCCAGGCTTCGAGCATCTCTGCACTTGGATGAAGAGAAAAGGAACGTCCGCTTGAGGTTCGGGGCCGTTGCTCGACCAATCCGTCGTCGATCATCTTCCTCAGACGCCGGGTGGCGGTTGCATACGGAACGCCCGAAGCGCCGATCAGCGATGTCGGCGTCACGACCTTTGCCTCCAGATGTCTCCTGACCAGGTATGCCGACATTTTGACATATGGGTTGGGAGCCGAAATTTCGATCAGACCGTCAAGCTCGTCTTCGAAACTCTCCAGAAACGTAAGCGCCTTGAGAATTTCCGTTTTGGCCTGAGGCGTGAGAAAAGACGTCTCCTGAACCAGCTCTCCCTTATGATGGTTCATCTCGCGTCTCCAGTTTCCGGACGGGACAAACCACTTTTGCATTTCCTCAAAATGAATATTTTTTGGATCGACATTGACCTTCCTCCAAAGAGTGGGTGAGCCTGCATCGAGGCTAAACCGGCAAAATGTTCATATTGAATATTAAAACATCCATTTTGGATATTTTCGATGGGGCAGCATCACGAAGAGCTGTGCAGGTTTAAGAACGACGCTCGCGATGAGTGCGCATTCCACGTCCGGAGGGGACGCGGACATGACAGAACCTTCAAGGGTTCCCAAGGGAGGATTTCGGAATGACGAGCAAGTTTCGTTCGTTGCTTGTGGCAACGACTGCCATCACTGGTCTGGCGCTGACCGGCGCAGCTTCTGCTGAATCGATGAAAATCGGCATCACGCAGAACAATGTCGGTGTGGACAGCTACCAGACGACCTATGAAAAGGCCTTTATTGCCGCCTCGGATGCCAATTCGGATGTCGAGGCTGTTGTTCTCGACGCCGGTGGCGACGTTGCGCGCCAGATTGCGCAGATGGAAGACCTGATCCAGCAGGAAGTCGACGCCATCATCATCTGGCCAACAAATGGCGAGGCGGTCATTCCCGCTGTCCGCAAGGCGCACAAGGCGGGCATTCCCGTGATTGTCACAAACTCGAACATCGCCGAGCAGGGGTTCGATTTCGTCAAGTCCTTTTCCGGGCCGGACAACATCACCCAAGGGTCGAGATCTGCCGAGATCATGTGTGACAAGTTCAAGGACATGGGCATCGAGAACGAAGCCAAAATCGTCCAGATTTCCGGCCAGCCGGGATATACGACAGCGATCGAACGCGCCAAGGGCTTTGAAGATCGGCTCCCGGAAGTTTGTCCGAACGTCACCCTGGTGGAAACGCAACCTGGCGACTGGAACCGCGAAAAATCCCAGAAGGTCATGGAAGCCTTCCTCGTCAAGTATGATGACATCGACGGTGTCTATTCAGGCGACGACAACATGGGCGTTGGTGCCCTGAATGCCGCCAAGGCTGCCGGGCGCGAAGGGATCATCTTTGTGGGGGCGACCAACTTCTCCGTCGGATACGAAGCGATGGAGCGCGGTGAATACTGGGGTTCCATTTACCAGTCTCCGGTGGATGACGCGGAAGCAGCCCTGAAAACTGCAATCGATGTTCTTTCCGGTACCGAAGTCCCGTTCCTGAATTACTTCGACACACCGAAGATCACACAGGACAACATGGCTGAATACAGCAAACCGGTATTCTGATCCCAACGGCGCGGGAAACTCCCGCGCCTTTTTTCATGAGATATTTCAACCGGGAGGAAAACCATGGGCCGTGTGTCCGGGCGTTCCTGTATTGTGACCGGCGCGGCCAGGGGTATTGGCCGGGCCATCGGCGAAGCACTGCTGAGCGAAGGTGCCGACGTCTGTTTCGCCGACATCAACGGCGATCTCGTTCAATCGGTTGCCGCGACCAATGAAGCCCGCGCCAGGGTCAATCACGCCAACGTCACCTGGGCGCAGGTCGATGTGACCCGGCGGGATCAGGTCTGTGCGATGATTGAAAAGGCAGTGGCGGCATTCGGCAAACTCGACGTAAAATTCAACAATGCCGGCGTCAACAAACCGATGAATTTTCTCGATGTGACCGAGGACAACTGGAACTCCATCATGACCGTGAACGGCCTTGGGTGCCTGATCGGGACGCAGGAGGCCGCCCGGCAGATGATCGCGCAGGGCGGGGGTGGCAAGATAATCAACACGGCTTCCATAGCCAGCCGCCAGGGCTTTGATAACGTGGCGCCCTACTGCGCCTCCAAGTGGGCGGTCGTGTCGTTGACGCAATCGGGCGCAAGGGATCTGGCGAAACACAACATAACGGTCACCGGGTTTGCACCGGGTGTCGTTGCCACGGAAATGTGGGAACAGGTGGATCAGGATCTCATGCAGATCGGCGCCGCAGAGCGTCCGGGTCAGGCCATGGAAGAGTTTTCCGCGGACATCCTGCGCGGCAGGGTCGCGACCCCTGCGGATATCACCGGGACGACGACCTTTCTGGCTTCGCGCGAAAGCGATTACATGACCGGGCAGATTGTGATGATCGATGGCGGTATGACGCTTTTATAGAAATCAACAGGTTAGGGAGGATCTGTTGTCTGACGTCTCAAGCAAGTCAGCCGGTCCCGAAAGTGGATCGAAGGAGAAGACGATGCGGCCATTCAACCTGTCAGGCATTGGCGGATTTCTGGCCAAGCAGGGCATACTTGTCGCATTCGCGCTGTTCATCATCGGCTTCACGATCGCCAATGAGCGTTTTCTGGCCCCTGACAACATCATGGGCGTCGTGCGCTCTTCAGCGATCCTCGGCGTGATGGCGCTGGGCGTCACGTTTGTCGTCATCAGCGGAAATCTCGATCTCTCAGTCGGATCCATGATGTCTTTCGCAACGATCGTGGTTCTGGATCTTCACGACCAGATCGGCCCGGCACTTGCCATCCCGTCCATGTATGCGATGGTCCTGTGTCTCGGTGCCTTCATCGGATTTCTTGTCGGATACCTCAAGCTCAACTCGCTGATTGTGACGCTTGGCATGTTGTCGGCCATTCACGGGCTGACGCTGACCTATTCCGGCGGCAAGAACATGGATATCGCCGACAAGGAAGGGACCTGGTTCAGCATGTTCGGTCAGTCGGACGCACTGGGTATTCCAATTCCGATCCTGCTCTTTGCGCTTGTCGCCTCGGTGCTCGGCATCGTGCTGGCCAAGACACCGTTCGGGCGCAAGGTCTATGCTGTGGGCGGCAACGGCACGGCCGCAACCTTCTCCGGGATCCAGAGAGCCCGGGTCGTGTTTACCTGTTACCTGATGTCTGCCTTCTGCGTGGCTACGGCCGGCCTCATCCAGGCCAGCAGATCTCTTGGAAGTCAGAACACGGTCGGGCAGGGGCTTGAACTGGAGGTTCTGGCGGCGGTGATTCTGGGCGGTGCGTCCCTGCTTGGCGGGTCGGGCACCATTTTCAAGACCGTCATTGGCGTCCTGATCCTTGGTTTCATCCAAAACGGACTTCTCCTCGTCGGACTTCAGTTCTACGTCCAATACGTCGTGACCTGGATCATCATCATACTTGCCGTCTGGCTCGATGTTGCCGCCAAGCGCGGCAAACTCTGGTCACCGATCGCGTGAGGAAGGGATACATGGAACCTGGAACTCTCAGTACCTTTTTGAAACGCGGCGCGATCTGGGGATTTATCGTTGTCGAGCTGCTCTTCTTCTCGATCGCCGGCGAATACCTGTCGCTCAGCGACAAGGCCTTCATGGATCTGGACAACATGCTGCTGCTGTTCAAGCAGTCGGCACCAATCGGCATTATCGCCATCGGCATGACGATCATCATGGTCAACGGCAACATCGACCTCAGCGTCGGCGCGACCTTTGCCCTCAGTGCCATCGTGCTGCTCAACAGCATGACATGGCCGGTGTTTGCCGGCCTCGGCGACGGCGTCATTCCGATTGCATGGGCACTTGCTCTTGTGACCGGCATTCTGCTGGGTGCCCTCAACGGCCTGATCGTCTGGAAGACCGGTGTCGACGCGTTTATCGTCACGCTCGGATCCATGCTCGGGTATCGCGGGCTCGTCTTCATGTATAACGGCGAGCAGCCGACTTCCCACCTCAACTGGACCCTGGTCGACTTCGCGGAAGCCCAGTTCATGGGGCTTCACACGGCGACCTGGTTTCTGCTCGTCGTGACTGCCGTTATCTGGTTCGTCATGAACCGGACGGTGCATGGCCGCAATGCCTATGCGATCGGTGACAACAGGACAGCGGCCATCAATGCCGGCATTCGGGTCGGACCGCACATGATGATCAACTTCATGATCATCGGCTTTCTCGCGTCTCTTTCCGCCGTGGTGTTTTATTCCGAATCCGGGTCGGTGAACCCGAATGACGGTGAGCTGTACGAACTCTGGGTCATTACGGCGGTGGTCCTGGGAGGAACGAAACTGACCGGTGGCGCAGGCTCGGTCCTGTCGACCCTTGGAGGGGTGCTGGCAATCCAGCTCCTGCGCAAGGGGCTGGGGCACATCGGTGCAGATACGGAAACGGTCAATCTTGTGATCGGTCTGATCCTGATCGCGGTCCTGTTTCTCGATCGCCAGCTAAATCTGAAGGGCAGGGAGGCACTGAGGATATGAGCAGTCAAACACCGGCCCTGCGCCTTGAAGGAATCGTCAAGACATTTCCCGGCGTGCGCGCGCTCGACAATGTGTCCTTTGACGTCATGCCCGGGGAAGTTCATGCCCTGATGGGCGAGAATGGTGCCGGAAAATCGACGTTGATGAAGGTTCTCGGCGGTATCTACCAGCCGGATGAAGGCAGGATCGTTGTCAACGAGCAGCCGGTTGTGATGACGTCGCCGCTGCAGGCAAAAAGCAAGGGCATCATGTTCATCCACCAGGAACTGAGCCTTGCCGAAGAACTCAGCGTTGCCGAGAACATCTATCTTGGTGAACTGCCGAAAAAGAGCTTCGGCCGTGTCGACTGGCAAAAACTCTATTCCGAAACCAACGAGATTCTCGGCAGGCTCAAGGTCGGTTTCGATGCAAAAACCAAGGTCGGTGACCTGTCCATCGCAAACCAGCAGATGGTCGAGATTGCCAGGGCTCTGACCGTCGAGGCGAAAGCCGTGATTTTCGATGAGCCGACCGCTTCACTGACCGATGCGGAAAAGGTCGTGCTTTTCGACGTCATAGGCGATCTGAAAACGCATGGTGTCGGCATCATCTACATTTCTCACCGCATGGAGGAAATCTTCAGGATCACCGACCGGATAAGTGTCTTGAGAGATGGTCAGTATCGCGGAACGCTCGAAACGCCGGAGACGGACGAAGAGGAAGTGACCCAGCTGATGATCGGACGAAAGCTCGATCTGTCTCGAAATGTCAGCCACCACGAATTGGGTGACGTTGCTCTTGAAGTTCGTGGTCTTGAATGCGGCAAGCTGTTCCACAATGTCAGTTTCAGCGTTTGCCGGGGCGAAGTCGTCGGGTTCTACGGATTGGTCGGGGCAGGTCGTACGGAAATCGCCGAGACGCTTTTCGGTCTTCGCGACCCGACAGCAGGGCAAATTCTTCTGGATGGCCAGGAAACCGCGATCCATTCGCCGGCAGACGCGATTGAAAAAGGCATTTCGCTGGTTCCCGAGGACCGCAAGGGACAGGGGCTTGTTCTCGGCATGAACTGCCGGGACAACATGACCCTGCCCCAGGTCAACGACTTGAAAGCCGGGCCGTTTGTGGCCGAAGGGGCGGAAATTGCCATTTTCGACCAATATCGTGACCGGCTCGATATCCGTACACCGGGTTGGAAACAGCTTGTCGGCAACCTGTCGGGCGGCAATCAGCAGAAGATTGTCATCGGCAAATGGCTCTCCATGCACCCGAACATCCTGATCGTCGATGAACCCACCCGTGGGATCGATGTCGGCAGCAAGTCCGAGATCCACAATCTGATCCGGGAACTGGCGAGCCAGGGCTACGCGGTCATCGTCATCAGTTCGGAAATGCCGGAAGTACTACATGTCAGTGACCGGATCATCGCAATGTTCAACGGCGAGATCATTCGCACATTCACCTCCGATGAAGTGACAGAAGACAATCTCATTCAGGCGATCTCCGGAATCATTCCGGAGAAAGTGGCGTGATGCGGGTAGGGTTTGCCGGGCTTGGCCGGATGGGCGTGCGCATGGCCGCCAATCTGGTGAACGCGGGTCACACAGTGACTGTCTGGAACCGGACCGGTGAAAAAGCCGAGGCCTTTGCACGAGACCACAATGCTGAGAGTGCGCCGTCTCCGTCAGAACTCAGAGCCAGGTCGGATGTCGTCATCACGATGCTGGCCGATGATGCTGCGGTCGAGGCTGTCTATTTCGGATCCGACGGCCTGCTCACCGGACCGGGTGGCGCATCCGTTTTTGCAGAGATGGGAACGATATCCGTTCAAAGCGCGGCGAGGATCCACGAGGCAATGGCAGACGCGGGCCTGAGTTTTGTCGATGCCCCCGTCTCAGGTGCCACCAAGGCTGCCCAGGACGCGCAGCTTCTGATCATGGCAGGTGCGGAAGACAAGAGTGTCCCTCTGCTCGATGCGCCCTTTGACGCTCTCGGCAAGCGTACAATCTGGCTTGGCGGACCTGGCCGGGGGGCAGCCATGAAACTTGGCGTCAATATGCTGCTTCATGGGCTCAACCACAGTCTAGCAGAAGCCTTGACGCTTGTGTCAGACGCCGGAATTGCCACGGAAACGGCCTATGAAGTCATTGAGAACTCGGCAGCCGCTGCCCCATTCATTTCCTACCGCAAGGGGCTTTATCTTGATGAGGAAGCACATGATGTCAGCTTCACTGTCGCCCTTGCACGCAAGGATGTGGGTCTGGCGCTGGACCTTGCCCGTTCGCTCGGTATCACCCTGCCGCAGGCGGATCTGAACGAGGCCATGCTGACCGCTGCCTGCGAAGCCGGGTATGACGCCCGCGACATGGCGTCGGTCCTGTCATTTGTGAGAAAGGGATTTAAGTGAAAGCCGTATTGTTTGTCGGTGGTTGGGAAGGCCACGCCCCCACGCAATTCAGTGACTGGTATGAGGCGTTGCTGAGCGAGAACGGGTTCGAGGTCGACGTCTACGACACGATGGAGCCACTGGAACGACCGGAGGACCTTGCCGATGTCGATCTGATCACCCCGATCTGGTCCTCCGCCCGCTCCGGGCACAAACTGGAGTTCGGCAACATGTCCAAGCCGCAGGAAGACGGGCTCTTGAAGCTTGTTTCCAACGGATGCGGGCTTGCCGGCTGGCACGGGCACATGGGAGATGCGTTTCGTGATCGACCGACCTACCACTTTCTGATCGGAGGCCAGTTCGTCGCGCATCCTCCGGGCTGGCCTGACAACCTTCAGCCCAGGGAAGACTATATCGACTACGATGTGACCATCTGCCGGCCTGCGGACCCGATCGTCAAGGGCATCAGGAGTTTCCGCCTGACATCCGAGCAATACTACATGCTCGTCGATCCTTCGAATGAAGTGCTTGCGACCACGACTTTTTCCGGCGAACATCTGTGGTGGATCGAGGGTACGGTTATCCCCGTCATCTGGAAGCGACGCTGGGACAAGGGGCGTGTCTTTTATTGCTCCATCGGTCATGAACTGGACGATCTGAAAATCCCGCAGGTTACGGAAATAATCCGGCGCGGCTCGATATGGGCTGCCGAGGGCAGAGGGCTTGTCCGAGAAGCCTGATATTGCTTGCCTGTCGTGGACTTTGAGTGATCTCGGGCAGCTGTTCGCCGTATCACTTTTTGAATGGTTTTGTTCAGTTCCGTCAGGGACTGGCAGAAAGACCTTTCAAAGCGGAGCCTGCGCCCCGATTGCAGCGATATGCATCTAGGTAGACCGGGATCCGGTCCTGTTTTCCGGAATGTCAGCACCTTTTTGTGTCTTTGTCCGCCCATCAAGGCAGAAGACGACACAACCGGCGAACACGATCAGAGCCATCCCGCCCAATGTATATTTGTCGGGGATTTCTCCAAAGAACACGAACCCCCAAAATCCGGCGAATGGCAGATAGGCGTAGTCGAAGGTCGCGATGACCTGCGGTTTGGGTGACTGGTAGGCCCTTGCCAATCCAATGCTGATACCGATCATCAATACGGCCAGCAGGATCACGACCGGCCAACTGGTCACAGACCAGGTGCCGAACAGGAACGGATAGTCGATACCGGACCCTGCGCCAAAACCTGCAATCAGTAGCGAAGCGGTGGCCCCCAACGCGAACAATGTGACGTTCAGCCAGAGCGCGAGCGTGAACGCGGGAACGGCTGCACACCTGGACCTGGTAATCACGGCCGCCAGAGCGTAGAGAAACCCGGCGGAGACCGGTATCAGCGCAAACGGAGAGAAATCCGCCGCAGCGGGCCGTACGATCAGCAGAACGCCAAGGAAACCGATCAGGATTGCCGCCCAGTGTCGTGTCGTGATCGGTTCACGCAAGGCGAGTGCCGACAACGCAACGATGAACAGCGGCCCGGTGTATAGCGATGCGGCAATCACCGACAGGTCGAGCAAAGGTATCGCTGCATAGATGCCGAGATACATCAGCGTCAACGCCAGACTGCGCAGGAGAACCCATCCAAAGGCAATTGGCCGGAGCGTCCGGCGGGCCAGAAACAGGAGGACCGGTGCAACAAGCAGCGTTCGCAGCACGTAGATTTGCCAAAGGGTCATGTCACTGCTTGCGAGCTTCACAATGGCATCGGTGAGCGCCATCGCGAAAACCGTGACGAGAATTGTGACGATGCCGAAAAGGATCTGGTGGCTTTGATGGTCGCGCATGGTGTTCTCCCCTGTGCCCGGGTGCGAACCAGAGTTTGACAATGCGAGATTGTTTCGAATAGGCGTGCTAATAATAATTGAATGTTACAGGAAATCGAATAATGGATCGATCGGATCTGGCGGCATTGCAGACATTTGTCACCATTGCCAGGCACGGGTCGTTGCGCGCTGCAGCCCGCGCCCTGGGGATCAATCCGCCAGCTGTTTCTCACCAACTCAAGACGTTCGAAGAGCGTCTCGGAACCAGGTTGTTCGTGCGGACCACGCGTTCCCTGGCGTTGACCGATGCCGGGCAACGTCTTCTCGACAGCAGCGGGCACTTGCTTGAGGCAGTCAGTGAAGCGCTTGAAACCGCACGCAATGCGAAATACGCGGGAAGCGGACGGTTGAAGGTTACGCTGCCTTTCCGGGCGTGGCAGACCGTCGTTGCGCCGGAGCTGCAGGCCTTCCAGAACCTGCATCCGGGTATCGAACTCGATCTGACGATAGAAGAAGCACTGACAGATATCGTTGCTCGCGGATACCATGCAGGCATACGGCTGGGTGACCATCTCCAGGACAACATGATTGCCGTCCGTCTGTCCGAAGACGAGCAGGCAGTATTGGTTGCTTCACCGGATTATCTCAAGCGGCATGGCAGACCCGACACACCGATGGATCTTCTGTCTCATGCCTGTATTCGTCACAGGGGTATGAGTACAGGAAGAATTGCCGCGTGGCGGCTCGAAACACCAGAAGGGATGACGTCGATCGATGTTTCCGGCAACCTTGTCTTCAACGATTTGAGGACGGTGGTCGACGCTGCCTTGCGTGGCTTCGGCATCGGGTGGTCATTGCGCCGCGGCGTTGCCGAGGACCTTGATGCCGGAAGGCTCGTCGAGATCCTGCCCGGTATGACACCTTGCAGACCGGGTTTTCATCTCTACTTCCCGAAACCGCTGCAGGATTTCGGATTGCTTCGCGCCTTTTTGGATCACTACCGCTTGCGTCGAATGTCACTCAAAGACAGGCCCTCAATTCAATGAGCTCTGCAAAGGCTTACAGGTGTTCAACCTGAAATATTTTCGGCAGCATTTTCCAGGCCCAAAGGGAAGGTGTCCGGCATTTGCAAAAGCGCGGATGGTGGAAAGTGGAAACCATGCCGGGAGAGTGTGTCCTATCCCGCTCACAATCGGGTCCTGCTTCCATCAGGAAGTTTTTCCGCGATCACGACCGTCTGGCCCCAAATCTAAGGCACGGGTGCTTAATTATATTATAAATCAGAATACTTAATCTATTTTGGCGCTGTTTCTTTTGAATTTATAGATAATAGATATGTTCTCGTTGGGGCCAGACTCTTCCGGTCCTTTCTCAGATCCTGGCCAAACAAGCGATTGCAGATCATGTGCGGTCGCGGGAGACAGAAAGCGAGAATTCCTGATGAAGTACGATAACTTCTCCACATTCAACGTTCGCACCGACAACGGCATCGCCTGGGTGACGTTCGATTTCCCACCTGTGAATGTTCAGGGCCAGCAGATGCTGGCTGACCTGAACAGTCTTGCCATGCGACTGGAGCGAGACCGCGAAACAAAAGTGGTCGTATTCCAGTCCGCCAATCCGGAAATCTGGGTGTGTCACTACGACACCGAGCTGCTGAAGGACATGTCAGACGAGGCGGTTTCGCGCGAAGAGGTTCAGTTGCTCGACCTGCAAGCGGTCTGCGAGCGGATCAGCAAAGTTCCCCAGGCTACAATTGCAAAGCTTGAAGGGTTTGCGCGCGGCGGTGGGCATGAACTTGCGCTGGCGCTGGACATGAGATTTGCAGCACGCGGAAAATACAAGTTCATGCAGATGGAAGTTGGCATGGGAATTCTACCTTGTGGAGGAGGGGCGTCGCGGATGGCGCGGCAGACGGGTTTGGGCCGCGCGCTCGAGATCATACTCAGTGCCCGCGACTTTGATGCCGACGAAGCAGAGGCCCTCGGCACCATCAACAAGGCTCTGGATCCAGACGAGATCGGTGACTACGTCGAAGCTCTTGCCAGACGGATCGCCACGTTCCCTGCAGAATCAATCAACGCCTGCAAACAGGCCGTTTATGAATCCATCGATCGACCCATCAACGAAGCCCTGAAGGCGGAAGCCTACTGGCTCTATCAGGCAACCAGCAAGACGCCGGCGCTCAAGCGGTTTACAATTGCGGACGAACAGGGCCTTGAACACGACATTGAAAACCAGAGAAACTGGAACGAACTTGTCATGAAGGTCCAGGAAATCCAATAGGCGCAACCGGGGAGCACATCAGGTCGCTCACACATACCTGAGAAGGTTCCGCAGCCAGGACCTGCACCGTCTTGACCTTGCCGCTCAAGACCGGATTGAGGCCTGGCAGCGGAACTGCGCTATGGCCGACGGGGTCGCTCATGTTAGCCATGCCGGGCGCCATTCCATCTGCCTGTGGCGGGTCTGAAATCGTACAGGCGTTGTCACTCAGGCGGGCGCCCAATAACTGTCAGGTGGCGGGCCGAAGTCGATCAAGGCGCAGGAATAGACGGCCGTTTCGTCAAAGGGATAGCGTGCTTCCATTTCCGGTGTCAGGGTCAAACCCAGGCCGGCGGCCGTCGGACGCAACAGCTCGCCATCGACGATCCTGCCCTGGTCGCCAATCATCTCGGCTCCGAGCGGAAAGGCCAGCATCGGATATTCGACGAGCTTGCCGCCTGCCGCGAAAGCCGCGTGGTAGCTTGCCATGATCGCAGCAGCTCCGCCCCAGGCGTGGACAACAACATCGGTCTCTTTTTTTCCGGCAGCTGCAAACACGTCCATGACAGCCGATATGCCGCCCATGACCGATGCATCCGGTTGCACGAAATCATAAACATCGGCATTGATCCGTTCGATCATTTCCTTCGGCGTCGTGATGATTTCACCGCCGCACACCGGCACATCGATCCGGCTCCGCAGTTCCCTGAATTCATCCGGGCAGTCGGGGCCCAGTGCCTCCTCGACGAAGATCATCCGCTGATCAGTGCGGGCATGCACCGCTTCGACGAATGAGACGACATCCTCCACCGCTTGCGGTGGGTCCGCCAGGTTCTGACACATGTCGACGCCGACCCGGACACCGCGTTTGCCGGCTTCCTCGAGAACCCAGACAGTGCGCAGAATGTCGGTTTTCACCGACCGGATCTTGTAGCGCGTGATCCCCAGGCCAGCGAGCTGGTCGAACTCCCGGCGAAACTGTTCCTTTGCATCGCAGCAGCCACCCGATCCGTAAATCGGTATCTTGTCGGATTTCGCGCCACCAAGGAGATCGTAAACCGGCAGCCCCAGAGACTTGCCCTTGGCATCCTGCAACGCGGTTTCGAAGGCAGCGATCACATGGCGTGCGGCGCCCTGCAGGGACCAATAATCGCAAAGCGACCGCAGATCGCGCACACGCCGCGCGATATCGAAGCCATCCTTGCCCTCTACCTGCGGTGCGCAGAGTTCGACGATGGATTTGAAGACCAGCGGTGCGAAGACCGCCAGATATCCTTCCCCTAGTCCGGTAACACCGTTTTCAAGCGTCACCTCCACCATTCCGATCGTGCGTTTCGGACCGTTTGGAAAGCACTCCTTGATTTCGGGATCGTCCTTGTCGGCATAAGGCGAGCTCAAAAGAACGCAACGGATTTCCGTAATTCTGGACATCAGTATCCTCTTGCGATGTCAACGACGCCCGACAAGGGTTCGCCTCGGCGGTATCGAGATAAATTGGTTAGAAAAACGTCAATTTTCCGGTCCAGCTCATCGTGGCTTCCGCCGCCGGAGTGCTGCGTGAGAAGGGTGTTGGGGCATTGCCAGAACGGATGGTCGGGTAACAGGGGTTCTTCCCGCGTGACATCAAGGACTGCTCCTCCCAGTTGCCCGGCGTTGAGAGCATGGGAAAGCGCCGTCTCATCAACGATCGATCCACGACCGAAATTCGCGAACACGGCATGGTCCGGCATCAAACCGATCCGATGCGTATCGAACAGGTCGCGGGTCGCAGGTGTGTCAGGTGCCGTGCAGACAACGATATCCGCACTCGCCAGGGAGTCGTCCAGCTGTTCAAGCGACGTTGTGCTGAGGATCGGCGTTATCCTGCAAGAAAAGGGAGCCAGCAAATCGGCGAGGCGCCTGTTGATCGCGCCGTAGCCAACCATCACGACATGCGACCCTGCTACGGTTCGGGCCCGGGTCCTGACAGGGTCTCCAAGCCAGCTTCCGTCGCTTTGAGCAAGGACGAGCGTGTCGATCCGGCGCGCGAGGGCGAGCAGACCCGCCAGGGCTGTTTCCGCCACGGCTTCGGAAAAGAAACCGGCTAGGTTGGTCAAGGTGATGCGCGCGCCGATATCAGTCCAGTCAAGATCGACATATTCACCGAAACCGACAGATTCCAGCTGAACCCATCGCAAGTCCCGGGCATCTGCAAGTTCCCGGGGAGCAGGGTTTCCGAATGCGATTTCGCAATCGGCGACGCTGCCGTCCTCACGCAGGTCCGCATCGCCTATGCCGGTCCGCAGCCGGTCCGTTTGATCGGCAGAAAGCTCTACCAGAAGAGCGACCCTCGTCATGCGGCATGTCCCGAGTAGGCCGATGGGGTTCCGGTTTCGAGTTTTTTCCCAATCATCAAAAGATTGCGGCTGTCTGTGCCGAGAAGTCCGCTCAGCTCACGTGTCATGCCCATTTGTTTCTCCAGCATCAGGAAGACGGGTCAGGTGCGCCGTACCGAGATGTGCCACGGGATCAGCAGACGTTCGGCAAGTGTCACAATGCCGAAAAGGGACAGGCCCAGTAATGTCAGGAAGAATATTCCCGCAAAGGCCAGATCAGGTCTCATGTTGCCGGTAACGATCTGGATATAGAACCCGAGCCCCTTGTCGGATCCGATGAATTCTGCAATTGCCGCTCCGACGGTGGCGTTGATCGCAGCGTACTTGAATCCGACGAAACACTGGGGCAGGGCGGCCGGCAACCGAACCTTGAAAAACGTGCGCCAGACCCCTGCTCCCGTGGATCGGCAGAACAGCGTGAGTTCCTCGCTGAGAGAGCTGAACGCCAGAATTGCGTTCAGGACGATCGGGAAGAAGCAGACCAGAAAGACGATTATGACCTTCGGCAGCAGACCGAAACCAAGCCAGGATATGAACAGCGGGGCGAAGGCGATCTTCGGAACCATCTCGATACATACGATGAAAGGATAGATCGTCCGCTTCAGCAGGCTGGAAAAGGCGATTGCAAGACCGAGGGGCAGCGCCAGAATGACGGCCACCCCGTAACCCAGAACGACTTCCGTTCCGGTGACGTAGGTGTAGTACAGGAGCCGGTCGAGATCTGCGGCACCCTTTTCCACGATCAGGGAAGGAGGTGTCAGGATATAGAGCGGAATGTCGAAAAAAATGACCGAGTATTCCCAGACCAGAAAGAAGCCGATGAAAAAGGCCACGAACATCCAGGAATTCTGCAGACGAAGTTTCATCGCCGCGAACATCGGTTTCTTGTCAAATGACTCCATAGCCTCGAAAGATCTCCTGTATTTCGCGTACGTATGCGGCAAATTCCGGGGAATTCTTGACGTCGAAATCACGTGGAAACGGTAGGTCGATTTCGATAATGCGTTCGATTGTGCCCGGCCTCGGCGTGATGACCGCAACTTTCGTGGACAGCTGGACCGCTTCTTCGATCGAGTGGGTGACGAAGATGACAGTGGCGCGTTCCTGCATCCAGAGACGCTGAAGGTCACTGCGGATCCGCTCCCGGGTCATCGCGTCAAGTTTTCCCAGTGGCTCGTCGAGAAGCATGGTCTTGGGATCGTGCACCATGGCCTGGCAGAATGCTGCACGCTGTTGCATCCCCCCGGACAGCTCATAGGGGTGTCTATCCGCGAAATCTTCCAGATGAACGGAGGCGAGCAGATTGTCGATCTTGTCGCTGAATTCCTTCAGCGACTTGCCGCGCATTTCCAGTTGCAGCTCGACATTGCCGCGCACCGTTCGCCAGGGCACCAGGGTGTTGTCCTGGAACATCACACCGATGTCGGTCTGCGGACCCTTTACCTGAGAACCACCGATGGTGACGGTGCCTTCGGTTGCTTCCAGCAAGCCCGACGTCATCATCATCAAGGTGGACTTTCCGCAGCCGGAGGGACCGAGAAGCGAAATGAATTCGCCCTCGGCGATGCTCAGATCCACCGGGCCGAAGGCCTGGACGGCATCAGGGCCGGTTCCAAACACCTTCTTCAGACCGGCAAATTCGATGTGATGGCTCATTGCTCTTGCTTTCGGAATGACCGGGGCCTCGCAAGGCCCCGGCTTGGGAAGTACTTATTCAGTCACGAACTGGTTGGTGTAGAAGTCCGATGCTTTGACGGATGAGTCCAGGTCGTTGTATTCCTTCATCAACTTGACCATGCTCTCCCAGTCGGACGCAACATTCAGACCCAGTTGCTTGTCCTGGTTCGCTCCTGAATAGAGCAGCCCCAGGGTCACATCGAGAACTGCGCGCGACTGTGCCTTGCCCTGATCTTCAGCCATGGTGCCACCAACGATATCGGCTATGGCGTTTACCGCAGCGTCAGGGTCGGCCTCGGTCTGCTTGTATGCCTGGATGGTCGCGTCGACGAACCTGTTCACCAGATCGGGATTTTCCTCGATCAGCTCCTTGCGCGTTGAAATGCAGTAACCGACCTGGTCGACACCGTAGTCCGAGTAGGGGAGCAGAACAGGATCCTCACCTCCATTGGCGCGAATTTCCGCCGGCTTGTCGTCGAGGCCACCCAGGATGCCGACCGCTCCACCTGATCCTTGCAGATAGCTGGAGACGAGTGCCCCATCCGGCACGTTGGTGATCGTGACATCGTCAGGGGTCAATCCGGCATTCGCCAGAACGATTGGGAAAAACGTGTTCACGCCCGCATTGGCGGTGGTCAGGATGGTTTTGCCCTTGAGGTCCGCGACCGAGCTGACACCGCTGTCCGGCCGCAGGATCACGGCTTCCGCGCCCATCGCGTCGATGACTGCCACCGAGGTGATCTCCGCACCCTGGCTTGCGAGATTGATCAGCGCGCCACAGGAACCATAGGCGAAATCGCTGTCGCCGTTGGCGACGAGCCGGTGCGCAGAGCTTGATCCGTTGCCCGAGCGGATATCGAGATCGATACCTGCCTTGTCGTAGATGCCGCTGTCCTTGCCGAAGGCGAAACCGGCATGCGAACCGTAGTACATCCAGTTCAGCCGCAGACGGATATCGTCTTCCGCGATAGCACTTGTTGCGACCACCGCACTGGCGGTCATGGCGAGCATTACGATTTTGAGAGTCTTTTTCATCGTCGTCTTCCTCTGTTAGGTTTTTTTGCTGGCTTTGTGGTCAGCCATTCAGGGGGAATTCCGCAGCCTCGGTACGCCGATCTTTTTCATCATTTCGTGGGTTGCGGTGTGATGTGTCCGGCGGATATCGCGCGTCGGCGGTCGGCACCGGCTGGACGGCAAGCCGATGAGTTCCATACAGAGCTTGTCGAGATATCCATCGCCCGACGTGTAGTTTCGCTCGATATCCATCCAGAGCTTGTAGAAGGGCATGCCTTCCTCAACGAGCATCCGGGTGACCTCGGCATAATTGCCGGTCCGGACTTCATCGATCAGCTTGATGCCCCACTCGGGCCAGAAATTGCAGTGGTGCACCTCAAAGGCGCGCGCACCGAGGGAGGGCATGGCGCTGAGACCGAAGAAGAGATTGTTGTCGATGATCGTGAACCGGCTCGAAAAGTGGGAGCAGACGTCCTCGAATTCCATTGCGTCGGTGCGCGGCGCCGCCCATTTGAGGCCGACGACATTCGGAATCTCCGCCAGCCTCTCGACCATCGAATATGACAGGTCCCGGCTTGTCCAGAAGGTGTTGTAGACGATGATCCCCAATTCGGGTTCGGCATCGGCTGCAGCTCGGACATACTCCTCAAAGTCAGCTTCCGTATGGGCGAAGTAGAACGGGCAGGAAACCTGGATGAAATCCACGCCGATCCGTTTCGCGGCATGGGCGAGGCGAACCAGTTCCAGCGTACTGGTCGTCTGCGCGCCCATCGCGATCGGAACAGCGCCGGCAGCTTCGTCAACGACGATCTCAGCCACCTGCAACCGTTCTTCAAAACTCATCGTGGAAAAGTCCCCGGCGGCCCCGCCGGCAAGCAGGGTTGCGTAATTGCCGTTCAGGCCGGAATCGACGAGAAATCGCACGTAGGCGCGCAACGCCTGGACGTTCAGCTCCATGTCGGGCGTGTCGTGGAACGGCGTTGGTATGGTTACGTAACACCCTTCCAGCATTTTCTTCAATTGGTCCACGTCGGTCTATCGCTCCATGCCACAGGCAAAATTCTGCCGTTCGCGGCATGCCGCATGCCGCGCTGAGGAATATCTGCTCAAAAGTATTTTCCCTACGTTCCGCGCTGCTCAAGGCGAGCTTCCTTTGCGCGGCGTGAAATCATAGTCGGCCCGGATTTTTGAAATGGCTTGACTAAAATGGCTGCCGATTTAACTCTTCTTGCCAATTTTGCGAATTTTTACGGAGGTGTTGAAATGCCGGAAGACCGGTGCGCCCGGTTTGCCCTTGTCCTGCAACCGGAGTTTTCGCTGACCACGCTGACAATCGCAACGGAGGCCTTGCGCATTGCGAACCAGAATTCGGGACAGCGGCTGTTCGACTGGCAGATTGTTTCCGAAGATGGCGGGAATGTTCGCGCCAGCAGCGGACTGTGGTTTGCCGCCGATTGCGATCTGGCGTCGGCTGAAATTGCCGACGTGACACTGCTTTTCGAGGGCAATCTTCCAACGCAACACCTGTCGAAACATCTGCTGGGATACCTTCGGAGGGCAGCGCGTTTCGGGTCTGTGGTCGGTGGCCTGGACAGTGCGGCTTATGCCTTGAGCCAGACGGGGCTCGTCGGAACGGAGACTTCGCCGGAAGTCGTTCTTCACTGGGAAGCCGTCCCGTCATTTCGCGAGTGGTTTCCCGATGCCAGGCCGCTCAACAGGATCTTCCAACTTACACAGAACAGGGCCCAGTGCGCGGGCGGAATTGCGACTCTCGATCTCATGCTCGAACTCATCGCGCGTTTTGCAAGCGAGGCGATGGCAAATGAAGTTGCCAATGCGCTCATCCATACGCGGCGCGGCAGCCACACGCGCCAGCGCAGCGACCAGAGCTTTTACGGGGAACCGCTGAAACCTTCCGCGCGGATCGTAAGTCTCATGAAGGACAATCTCGATACGCCCCTGGCGCTTGAGGAACTCTCCTTTCGGCTGAGCATGCCGTCGCGAACCATGTCGAGGATCTGCAAGGCGACGTTCGGCGTGTCACCCATGCGGCTTTACCTGCGTATCAGGCTTCAGGCAGCCCGCAACTTTCTTTTCTATGAAGAACATTCGATCAAGGAAATTGCGGAAGCTACCGGCTTTTCCTATCCGGCCACGTTCTCGCGATGTTTCCAGAACCAGTTCGGACAGTCGCCGTCGCAGTTTCGACTGCGTCTAAGGCAGAAACAGCGCTTTGCCGAGCACCCGGAAATTCACCGCCTTGTGGAAAGCGGCTACAGCTCGGGCGGATGAGTGCCTTATTCGGCATTCGCACGACGCCGGCACAGAGCAGAAAGAAACCGGATTGACGTTCTGAGAAAATGGATCCATGATTTATTTATGAAAAGAGAGCAACGTCCGTTGACAGTCCTTGAATGGACAACCCTGACACTTAGGGAAGAACTTCTGTCGGGGGAGTTGCGTCACGGTGAACCGCTGAAGCAGGATGAGATTTCCAGCCGACTGGGCGTCAGCCGCATGCCGGTGCGTGAGGCGATACGTACGCTGGCGGCCGAAGGGCTCGTGATCGAAAGACCGAACAGGAAGGCGATCGTTGCGCCGCTTTTTGCCGATGACGCGCTGGAGCTCTTTCAAATTCGCGCAGAACTTGAGTGCCTCGCTGTCAGACTGTCCTTGCGAGGCCTGTCTTCCAAGCAGCGTGAGCACATCTCTCGCGCGCACGAAAAACTGGTCGTATCACCAGAGCGCGATTATCCGGCGCGTCACCTGGAATTTCACAACGCGCTTTACGCCGGAGCGGGGCCGCGCCTCAAGGCTCTGATCGAACAACACATCAAATCGGCCGAGCGTTACCTTCGTGTCGAACGCTCGCGATTGCAGGTAACAGAGGAAGACCGCGAGGAGCACGAAGCCCTGTTGAATGCGGCCATGGCCGGGGACACGGAGCTTGCTGTCGAAATTCTGCACCCGCACATAGCGGAAGGCGGTCGTGCGATTGCGGAGCTGTTTTCAAGGAAAGACACAGACCGATGACATTTTCAGCCAATGAACTGGCCAGACTTCGCGCCGACACTCCCGCCTGTTCCGAAGTTCTGCATTTCAACAATGCCGGGGCTGGGCTGATGCCGCAGCCCGTGTGCGACGCCGTTTTTCAGCATCTTGCGCTTGAACGCGACATTGGCGGTTATGAAGCAGAAGCAAGCGCGCGTGGAGCAATCGAGCACATGTATGAAGCGTTCGCACAATTGCTGCATGCCGATGCGAGCGAAATTGCCTATGTGGAGAACGCCACGCGCGCATGGGACATGGCATTTTACGCCTTGCCGCTGAAGCAGGGTGACCGGATACTCACGCATACCTCGGAATATGCTTCCAACTATCTCGCCTTCCTGCAACTGGCGCGAAGCCGGGGCCTGGAAATCGATGTCGCGCCGAGCGACGCAAGCGGACAGATCGATGTTGACGCCTTGCGCAGTCTGATCACTCCCAAAACACGGGTGATCGCGATTACCCACGTACCGACCCAGGGCGGCCTCGTGAATCCGGCAGCCGAAGTTGGGAAAGTCGCACGCGAACATGGTCTGACCTATCTGCTCGATGCCTGCCAGTCGGTCGGTCAGATGGACGTGAATGCCAGGGAAATCGGGTGTCACATCTTGTCCGGAACCGGCCGGAAATTCCTTCGCGGGCCGCGAGGCACAGGTTTTCTATATGTTTCGAACCAGATCGTTGACCAGCTTGAACCGCCTTTCATCGATCTGCATGCCGCCACCTGGATCAACGAGGATACCTATGAACTTTCGCCAGGCGCAAAGCGGTTCGAAAACTGGGAAAGCTATGTCGCCGGGCGGATCGGTCTCGCAAGAGCCGTGGATTACGCACTTGATATTGGCCTCGCCGAAATCGGAACGCGGGTGGAAAGCCTGGGAGCCCGCCTTCGTGCGACGCTGTCCGATATCGGTGCGACCGTTCACGATCAGGGAATGAGGAAATGCGGGATTGTCACGTTTTCGCTGGCAAACAAACAGGCCCGCGAGATTGCTGCATTGCTGAAGGCGCAGGGATGCAATGTTTCCGTTTCAGAACCGTCATCCGCCCGCCTCGACCTCGGTCGCAGAAATCTGCCGCCGGTGCTCCGGGCGTCCGTGCACTACTACAATACAGAAGAAGAAGTTGACCGGTTTGGTCGTATCGTGTCCGAGATCGCGTGACTGGTCATGTTTGCTGATGACAGCCGCAACTTCAAGGATCTGCAAACGCGACATCGACTGGACAGGCGAACCCGGAAGTCAGGCGCAATGGGCGACTTGTTGAAGATCTGAATGTCCGGGACGTTAACCGGAAACTGCAACATGCTGTTGATCTAGCTCTGAATGTCGACGTTTTTGGACCATTTGTAGGTGCCGGTCCTTAGCCGGAAGACGTCTTCGCATATCGAAGCGATAGCTGCCACACAGACAAGGAAGCCGGATATCGGAACGATGGCAACGGCATATTTCTTGGGCATGTAGTTCGGCTTGAAGACAATCTGGCCGTCTTCCCAGGCAAAGTACCACATCTCCCAGTATTTCCCGCCCATGGTTGTGACCACTTCAATTCCCCAGATGATCATCACAAGGCCGAGACCGAATATGACCATTGACCAGAATTGCTGGATGCAGAACGAGACTTTCGGCGGCAGCCAGGAATAGATCAGATCCAGGGCAATGTAGTCCTTGTCGCGGACTGTCAGTGCCAGAGCAAAGAATACGAGCCAGATGTTGCTCAGAACGGTCAACAGATCGCCCCAGACCGGGGGGTTCTCGAACACATAACGCATCACCACGGAATAGACGGTGAAGGCAACCATGAGCAGAAGCAGGATCGCACAGAAGCTCGTGAGAGTGTTTCTGACGATACGATCGATGAACGACATGGCAGCTAACATCGCATTGGTTTCCTATGTCTTCCTGAGATCAAGTGGCGATGGCATGATGTCAAAACCCGAACAAACGTGGCAGGAACATCGTGATATCGGGCGCAATGATCAGAACGAACAACAGTGCAAAAAGAGCGACCAGATAGGGCAACATGGCGACGGCCACCTTTTCCAGACGCACTTCGGCGATGGCGCCCGCGGTGAAGAATGCAACGCCCACAGGTGGCGTTACGGACCCGATCAGGAACCCGACCACGACGACCAATGCGGCCTGTACGTCAGGGTATCCGGCCTTCACCATCACGTCGACGAGCACCGGCCCGACAACGATGATATTCGCTGCCGAGTCCATGACCATCCCCAGAAGGCAGATGAACAGAACCAGCACAAGGGCAAACAGCAGTGCGTTATGGGTATAACTCAGCAGCCACATTTCCAGCTGGTTGATCGCACCGAGGGAGGTCAGCAGCCAGCTGAACGGACCGGAGGCGGCAATGATGATGAAAACCATTGCAGAGTTCCTGAATGCCCGCACGACCGCGCTCTTGCAATTGGTCCAGGTGATCGTCCTGTAGATGAACAAGCCGACCAGGAGCGCTATCGTTGCCGTGAGGGCACCGGCTTCGACAACACCGGCAATTCCAAAGACCACCGAGCCGACAAGAACAATCGGGATCAGCAGCGCAAACGAAGACTTGTAGCTGACGATCGCAATGGCTTTCAGACTGAATGGATCCTCGCTGCGTTCGAAATTGTTCCGGCGGGCGATGATGTAGTTGATGATCATCAGCAACAGGCCGATCATGATGCCCGGCACTATCCCCCCCGCAAACAGGGCTCCGACCGAGATGCCGCCGGCATTGGCCAGAACAATCATCATGATCGAGGGCGGAATAATGCCGCCGATAGTCGAACTGACCGCCGTGATTGCTGCTGCAAATGACGCCGGATAACCTGCCTTCTTCATGGCGGGAACCAGCAGGGAACCAACCGTGGCCGTGTCTGCCACCACCGAACCGTTCATGCCTGCAAAGAACATGCTCACCAGAACATTGGCCTGAGCCATCGAGCCTCGCATCCGGCCAATCAGGCGTTGACTGAGTTCGACCAGCCTGTCGGTGATCGTGGCGCTGGTCATAAGCTCGCCGGTCAGCATGAAAAACGGGATCGCAGTGAGGGGAACGGAGTCGATCGCGCTGAACATCTGGCTCGGGATCAGGATCATCGGAGCCGCGTCGGTGATCAGGATATACACCACGGGGATCAGAACCATGGTGAAGCCGACCGGAGCGCCGAGCATGATCAGCACCACCAGTATTATCAGAAGCACAACGCTTTCCATGTAGGGGCAGTCCTGTTTGCAGCTGGGCTGGTGAAGTCGGCGTCAGATAGAACAAGCGGCGCGAATTGAACCCGCGCCACCTGAATTGGAAAAGATCCGCTGTAGCTTACAGAGCGCCGGCTTCTTCCAGCTGAGTGATAAAGCCGGTCATTCCCTGTTCTTCCAGAACGCGACGGGCGGTTTGCGGATCATATGTGCCCTTTGCGTTGAGCCATGCGTCGATGGCACCGGCACGCCATTGTACGAGCTCTTCTTCGGAGGGAACATACCATTCGTCGATTTCGGCCTTGATGGCGGTTTCACCGGCCTCGACCCAGGCGCGGTCAAGTTCCTGCACCTTCTGTCCGAAAGCCTGGGCGGCAATCTGCAGCCATTCCTGTTCCTGCTCCGTCAAGGCATCGTATTGTCGTTTGTCTATCGACAACTGGTTGCCTGACCAGGATCCACCGATCTCGGTGAAATACTTCGCAACCTCGTGCAACTTTGCGACGTGCTGCCATGGCGTTGCCACGTATTGTCCTGAAACGACTCCGGTTTGCAGGCCCTGGTAGAGCTGGGACCAATCATACGGTACAGGCACCGCTCCCCAGTTCTTGACCAGCGTGTATTCAATCGGACTTTTGGTTACGCGCCACTTGATGCCTTCCATGTCGGAAGGAACGTGTACGGGTCCGTGGGCATTGCCGAGCTGGCGAAAACCGCCGCTGGAATAGACTGTCAGACACACATGGCCTGCTTCCTCGGCCGCGATGTCGCACTGCTTCTTGGCGAGCCACTCCGACGAAATACGATCGGCATCTTCAATGCTCTTGAAGATGTAGGGCAGATCGAAAATGGCCAGCGACGTTCCGAAATTGCCGAAATTCGCGGTCGAACTCGTCCATAGCGCGATCAGGCCCTGATTGGCCTGTTCACCGCAGGACTGTTCGCTGCACAGCGATTTGCGGTAATGCGGTTCAATGGTCATCTTGCCGCCGGAGACCTCTTCCAGCGTCGGTATCAGGGCCTGGTCGATGGCATCGCCAATCGGCATTCCCAAAAAGCCGACCGTACCGAGTTTCAGAACTTTTTCGGCGGCAGCAGGTTGTGCAAAAAGTGCAAGTGTGGACGCAATGCACACGGCCTTGCAGACGGTTTCAAACCTCATCAAACTCACCTCCCGTTGAATGATGCATGCTGGAAATCATCTTTTACCGCTGCCCCGACCAAGGAAAGTGACAGATGACTTGAATGAAAAGGACAGATGCGTTTCAACGCTGACGACCGGTGTTGAACAATCTAGTTTCCGATGAAAGACTTTTCGCTTCAGTGCACAGGAGGGAATGTTGAGTTCGACCACGCCTCGATTTCTGAAACTCCCGGAAACCTCGAGCCTCAGTCTGCGCGATCAGATCTGTGAGGTGGTTAGTGCGGCGATCATGTCCGAGTCGTTGGCTTATGACCGTCCCCTGCCATCCTGCCGCGAACTCGCGGAACAGTTCGGCGTATCCCGGAATACAGTCTTTGCCGCCTATAATCGCCTGATAGATCTCGATTTTCTGGTCTCGCGGGATCGATCCGGCTATTTTGTCAATCCGCAAATTTCGAACCTTCGAAAACCGCAGGACGACGCGGACTCCGATGATGGCGACGTCGTTCCCTGTCCGGTTTCCTTTTCTCCCAATGGCCTTATGCCCGTGGTCAATCCGCTTGATTGGCACACCTATCCCTACCCGTTCATTTACAATCAGATCGACCCGGACCTGTTTCCAGTCGACAGTTGGCGCGAATGTACCCGGCAGGCACTGGGACGAAAGAAAATGCCTGTCTGGGCCAGCGATTCCGTCGAGAGCGACAGCCCGCAACTGGTGCAGCAACTGCGCCAGCGTCTGCTGAACACGCGCGGCATCTATGCCGAAGACGACGAGATCCTGATCACATTGGGGTCTCAGAACGCGCTGTATATCCTGGGATCCATCTTTGCCGGGTTCGGTAAACCCGTCGCGCTTGAAGATCCCGGTTTTTTTGGTGCGCGCAACGCGTTTCGTCTCGTCGGCAGCGAATTGATCGGCGTTCCGATCGACGGGAACGGCATCATTCCCTCGGCGATACCGGATAGTTGCCAGCTGGTGTTTACAACACCGAGCCACCAGTTCCCCACGATGGTCACCATGAGCCAGCAGCGTCGTGCGGAACTGCTGGAGACTGCCGTCGAAAAAGACTTCCTGATCATTGAGGACGATTATGAGGCGGAGATGAATTATGTCGCCAAATCTTCTCCCTCCATGATGTCGATGGACAAGTCCGGACGTGTGATCTACGTGGGCAGTCTTTCAAAGACGGTTTCACCAGGCATTCGACTTGGGTTTATCGTGGCGCATCGCGACATCATTCGCGAGGCGCGTATCGCGCGCGGCGTAATGATGCGTCATCCGCCAACAATCGTTCAGGAGATAGTGGCGCTGTTTTTTCAACTTGGCCATTACGATGCCCATTTGAGAAACATCGAGCGGCGCTACCAGAAACGGTGGCACACGATGGACATCGCGCTGTCCAGGCATCTGGGCATGCTGCAACGGACGAATTCAGAGGGCGGCACGTCCTTCTGGCTGACCGGCCCCAAGGATTTTGACGCGTCGGAGCTGGCGGTAAGGTTGCGGGCAAAGGGAGTTCTGATTGACAGAGGTCAGGACTACTATCTCAACTACGACGACAGCCGGAGTTTCCGGCTGGGCTTTGCCTATGTCCCTGTTTCGAAACTCGAAGATGGCGTCAAGGTTATCGCGGACGAAGTTCTGACACTGATGTGACAAACTGCCTGTATGGGATGCATCTGTCCCTTCGAAAGGCCGCACCTGTCACTCGCCACGTTCCCGGATTTGCTTTTAGCTGAACACCAATTGCTCCAGGCAGACAGCCTCGAGTGACTTTTCCTTTCGATCCGGGGAACTGGCCTTTTGAAACACTGCATTACATCCAATCCACATGTCAGGCCGTTTCTGTTTCATGTACCAGATGAGGTTCTGGCGAATATCGAGCACCGCGTCGCAACCTATCCATGGCACGAAATGCCTGACGATGGCGGCTGGAACTATGGCACGAACATCGACTACCTCAAGGACCTGTGCACCTATTGGATTGACGAGTTCGACTGGCGCGCCCAGGAGGCCCGGATCAACTCCTTTTCCCACTACAAGGCGCCGGTAGACGGCATCGGCATGCACTTCATCTTCGAAGAAGGAAGTGGACCGGACCCGATGCCGCTGATGATCAGCCATGGCTGGCCCGGGTCGGTTGCCGAGTTCTTTGACCTGATCGAACCGCTTGCACATCCGGAGCGTTTCGGCGGCGATGTCAGCGACGCGTTCACCGTGGTTGCGCCCTCCTTGCCCGGGTTCTGTTTTTCCGGACGGCCACCACGTCCATACGGACCGCGCAAAATGGCTTCCGTGATCAACGGGCTCATGACCGATACATTGGGCTTTGAAAGCTATCTCGCACAAGGTGGCGACTGGGGTGGTGCGATCTGCTCCTGGCTTGGCTTTGATCACGCACCGGCCTGTTCGGCCATACACATCAACGTTTTGACGATGCGCCACCCGGACGGTGCCCAGACCCCTGAAGAGGAGGCATGGGAAGCACAGTTCGATCGAGATCAGGTGATGCAAAACGGGTATCGCACGCAGCAGGCGACCCGGCCCCAGACACTCAGCTATGCAATGATCGACAGTCCGGTTGGTGTCGCGGCCTGGCTGATTGAAAAATTTCACGACTGGTCGGATGTCGAAACAGGGGACATCGAGAGCGCTCATTCAAAGGATGCGTTGCTGACCAACATCATGATCTACATCACGACGCGAACATTCAATACGGCGTCGTGGATCTACTACGGACGTCGCGAGGAAGGCGGGCGCATACTCTCGCCGGAAGGGCGCCGGGTTGAAGTTCCTACCGGATGCGCAGTGTTCCCGGCCGAAATGCTCAACTGGCCTCCGCGCTCTTATGCCGAGCGGCTCTACAACATCCGGCACTGGACCGAGATGCCAAGCGGCGGCCATTTCGCTGCAATGGAGGAGCCGGAGATGCTGCTCGATGACATCCGCAAATTCGCGCGCACATTGCGCAGTTAGTCCGGATTCCGAAATCGATGAATTCGCAATTGACCAGATGAGAGTGGAGCAGTCCCATGACCCTTTCGCATGCTGAATATCAGGCTATCGCAAACAAGCTCAGGCCAAACGGGCAGGCGTTCATTGACGGCAAGTTCTGTGATGCGTCCGATGGTGAAACCTTTCAGACAACCAATCCCGCGACCGGCCAGGTGTTGTGCAGTGTCGCGCATTGCAAAGCTGCGGATGTGGACCGTGCGGTGACTGCCGCCAGAAGGGCATTCAACGCCGGTGTCTGGTCTCGCGCAGAGCCCGAAGCTCGCAAGGAAGTCTTGCTCAAGATCGCCGATCTGGTACGCGATCACACGCATGAACTGGCGGTTCTGGAGAGCCTGGACACCGGCAAGACGATCAATGACTGCATGGAAGAAATCGGCGGAGAAGTGCCGAAATTCTTCCAATGGTATGCGGAGCTGGCCGACAAGGTTTTCGGGAAAATCGCGCCGACCGGACCCGAGGCCCTGGCGCTGATCACCAAGGAACCTGCCGGGATTGCCGGCGCCGTCTTGCCATGGAACTTTCCGCTGGTGATGGCTGCGTGGAAGATCGCGCCGTCGCTTGCAGTTGGCTGTTCCGCGGTCATCAAACCGGCGGAGCAAACCCCGTTGAGCACGATATTTCTGGCCGAATTGATGCAAAAAGCCGGTGTGCCCGACGGCGTCGTAAACATCGTGCCGGGGTTTGGCGAGACTGCAGGCAAGGCAATCGGTCTTCACAATGATATCGACACCGTCTCTTTTACCGGGTCGACCGAGGTTGGCCGCATGTTCATGCGGTATTCCGGCGACAGCAACCTCAAGGGCGTCGGCCTTGAGATGGGAGGGAAAAGTCCGTTCATTGTGCTGGAAGACGCCCTGCTCAACGATGATCTGATTGAACATGCCGCCATGTCGGCCTTCTGGAACGGGGGGCAGAATTGTTCTGCAAACATGCGCCAGTTGATTGCAGCGCCCCTGGTTGAAGACTTCACCGGACGCATCATGGACAGGGTGAAGTCGTTCAAACTGGGGGATCCGCTGGATCCGGATACCGATATCGGATCGATGATCACGAAGGACCACAAGGACATGGTGATGAACTACATCCAGAGTGGCATCGATGACGGCGCGCGCCTCCTGACGGGAGGAGGCAGCGACCTGCCTGGATATTTCATAAAGCCAACCGTGTTTCAGGGCGTCGCACCGGACATGAAAATCGCGCGGGAAGAAATTTTCGGTCCGGTTCTGGGTATCATGCCGTTCAAAACCGCGGACGAGGCGCTCCGGGTTGCCAGCGACACCGACTACGGCCTTCATGCGACGGTCTTCTCGCAGGACATAGACCGCGCGCTTCACATGGCCCGGTCTCTTCCTTGTGGCACTGTATCGGTCAACGGCTTTTCAGAGGGCGATATCAAGACACCCTTCGGTGGTTACAAGCAGTCCGGGTCGTTGGCGCGTGACAACGGCACCGAGGCGCTCGACCAGTATCTCCAGACAAAAACCATCTGGATCCTGACAAGGGCGATGTAACTCTGCTCAGCGGCAATGTCTCCGGGTGTTGCCGATGGTCGCCACGTTTTGAAACGTCAACAACCTTGCTGTGGATGTGATCGTATCATTGAGCGGTTGCAGTTTTTATGGCCTCCGGAATTCCCGCAAGAAGCGCTGGACATCGTTGCCATGCCTTGCAGGCCACGTCATTCACGCGGGTCCGGAAACAGGTTCTTGAACCAGGCGGCGTTTGTGTTGACGAACCGTTTGTCCGACGGTGGATTGTCCTTCAGCAGCCGGTCGGGTCGCCGGGGGCGCTGAACCTGGTCGCCTCCGCAATTCGGACAGATCCTGTCAAAATACGTGTCGCTGCATTCTGTGCAGAATGTACACTCAAAGGTGCATATCCGGGCGTCAGGCGAGGACGGTGGCAGATCCCTGTCGCAGCATTCGCAATTTGGCTTGAGAAGTAGCATTCCTGGCTCCTTTCACGAGAAGACGGCTAGACTATCGCAACGGGATTTGGCACAAATGCCATTATGCCCTCGAAAAATGCCATATCCCGGAATACAATTCTGTTCGTTGTTTTTCCGCAGGTGAAACTTCTTGATATTGCCGGTCCGCTCCAGGTTTTTTCAGATGCAAATGAACAGTTGAACGATGTCTACAAAGTGGTGGTCGCCTCGGCCGGAGGCGGACTTGTTGCATCGGATACGGTTCTGCCAATTGCGACGGTTGGGCTTGAGGAGCTCAAGGATCTTGCGCTCGACACATTGATCATCTCGGGAGGGAGTGGCGCGCTCGCTGCGTCACGCGATGCAGAATTCGTGGAATGCATTGAAAAACTCGCGCAGCGCTGCCGGCGGGTAGGGTCTGTCTGTACGGGCGCTTATGTACTCGCTGCGGCAGGACTGACCGATGGCCGGAGGGTCGTCACCCACTGGAACGATTGCGCGCAACTCCAGTCCGATTTTCCTGAAATTCTTGTTGAACTGGACCCGATCTACGTCAATGACGGCGGTGTCTGGTCCTCTGCAGGTGTCACGGCCGGCATCGACATGTCGCTTGCCATGCTGGCGGAGGATTGCGGGAAATCCGCGTCGCTCGCAGTGGCACGGTCGCTGGTTACCTATATGGTGCGGCCTGGTGGCCAGTCGCAGTTCAGCGCTATTTTGTCCAATCAGTCGAAAGACAACGCTGGACGATTTGATGTCCTCCATAACTGGATTGAAAACAATCTTTTCCGGCAAATCACCATTGAAGCCATGGCCGAGATTGCGAAAATGAGCCCCAGAAATTTTTCGCGTGTCTATAAACAGCATACGGGTCAGTCTCCGTCCAAGGCCGTCGAGGCCATCCGCGTGGACGCCGCACGCAGGCTGTTGGAAGACAGCAAGTTGCCGGTCAAGACGATTGCCGCAAAGACCGGATTTGGAGATGAAGAACGGATGAGGCGCGCCATGCATCGAAACGTGCAGGTTTCACCGAGCGCGTATCGGGAAAGGTTTGGCTCGTCCTGAGCCGTGCCTTTTCAAAGGCGAAGATCATGTCCCGTTTTGAAGTCATAAATTCGTGGGACGCCTGACCAAGAATTCACCGACGCGTTGGCGGTCTCGACATCTTTTCGAATGCCGGGATCGACCGGTCGATGACGTCCCAGGACACTGCGCTGCCGGTGTACAGGACCCGTTCGGGTTTAACGGCCTCGGGATCATCCAGCGAAGATGTCCTCAGCACCACCATGCCTTCGAGACCATCGCGGGTGTGGAAGATTGCACTGCCGCATGTCGGACAGAAACGCCTGTTGATGCGATTGCCGCTATCGGCGACTTTTTCATATTCCGTCAACGCACCCGAGCACTCGAATGCATCCGTCGTGACGACAGTGTGTGTGGCGTGACCGGTGCCGCCAATCCTTCTGCAATCGGTGCAGCAGCAATGAACCGTGGTGATCGGCGCGGCCTTGCTTGTATATCTGACTTGCCCGCAAAGGCAGCCTCCTTCAAAGCTCATAAAGTCCTTCCTTCCACATTGAGACCCGGCTTCAACTCAGCCCCGGACGCCGAACGATTCCGCCGTTCCGTTCTGCAACGATAGTCAGACGGCAGTATATGGAAATCATCTTCTGAAGATGTCAGCATACATGGATGTGTCGAACGCAACACGAGCGCCTAGTATGTGATAGCTGGTGAAGTGTATGAACGGATTTCCGGTCCGAACCGTGAACACAGCCTTGCCCATGCCGATGAGTGTCTGAGTGAGGAAAATGTAGCTCACCGAAACCCATCCGTTTGTAGCGCTCGAATAGCTCGTTCCCGGATCAAACAGGCTGAACGTTGCATAGACGAGCCCGCCAAGCATGATGACAAGCAACTGGTTGTCCAGGAGAAGGCTCAGGCGCGGCAGAATGATCAGATGGATCATCACCAGAACCGGCAAACCTGCACCGATCGTATTGGCTATAATCCCGAACGGAATTGCATAGGAATAGTCCGCGGGCGCGACATCGAAGAAGTCGGATATGAAGGCGACCGACAGGAATTCCCCAGCCCAAAAAGCGATCATCAGCCAGATGTCGCGCTTCCAGTCGATGCCGGTTATGAGTTTTCTGAAACTAAAGCCGCGTCGTCGAAGCCAGATATAGGGCAAAAGCACGAAAACGGTTACCTGGAGGGCAGCCCACCGGATGACCTCCTGATGGTCGTGACTTCCGTTTTCAAAGACATCGGGTCCGGGAAAATGCAGCCCGGTGTTGAAGACCGCGCCCAAAATCAGGTGGCCCGCAACCAGGTAAGCAAGCGCAAAAGCAAGGTCTCGCGTCATCGAATGCCTCGCGACCGCAAAACCTTGCCATGTCGGTCTTGTTCTGTTCCGTGTGAAATAGAACACGGTGGCCAACGTGAATACCATTAGCGGCAGATAAAACTGCCATACATCGCGTAACCCTTCTGCGGCGATTGGCGGCGTCAAGCCGGCCGAACCATTTGCCCAGATGAATGTTGCCAGCATTGCGAGCCAAAAGGCGACCGGTGCCAGGAGACGTGCTGACTTCCTTGTTTGCGTCATCGCGCTCAACCTTGTCTGTGTGACCGAAAGGGGATTTCAATATAGTGCGAATTCGGACTATATAGTCCGATGTCGAACAAATAAAGTCCGATATTGAATTAAATTGGATAATTTTACGGAACCGGGTCGACACACAGAGAGGAATTGCGTGGATTGGGATATCTGCAAGCAGGTCATGCGCCGGACTTTCAGCGGCCGGCACCATTCACTCGCCCGTTCGGTGAACGCTTGTCCAAATCCAATACGTGAATAAAGTGGTCCGGCATAAACCGGACGACGCAACCCGAGAGGGATGTTGTTCCCGTCGACGGGGCGGAAACTGGCAACTCGAGTAACTGAAAGTGCTGTTGGTGCCCGGAAGCTCCGCAACAGTCAGGCTGTCCGATTTCATTCCCAAGAAAGATGAATGCAGTCAGCCAGCGCTGAAATGTGTTTCAAGGTGCTGGAGTGCCAAGATGTAGCTGCCCAAACAGCCATGAACCGGATGTTCGAAACTGAAGATCAGATCCGCGCGGCCGCAATCTGCATCATCAGGTCAAGCTCATTGAACAGTTGCCATTCCTTCGTGATCTTGCCGTTTTCCACCTGCCACTGGGTAATTCCCCAAATCTGGCATGCCTTGCCCGTGGGAGACCGGTAAAGCGTTCCTCCCGTGTGGGTGGCCTCCGCGCTCCAGCGGGTTGAGACGAGCCACCCGTCTTCATCGTTCCCCATCCAATAGACCTCGTCCACATGAAGCTTCAAATCGGGAAACGCCTCACGCATTTCCTTTGTGTAGCCGAGAAAGGCTGCGTGCCCGGCAAATCGTCTTTCCGTGGTTCCCTCAAACTCAAACCCCGGCGCATAGCAGGTGACGATTGTCGTCTGGTCACCGTTCCAGATGTTGTCGTGGACCGCACGTGCGAACCGGTCGGGATCAAAGCCGGCAATGGGATCGGCAACTGAAAGAGGCTCGTCCGGGGCAACCGCGCGGCGCAGATCGTTCCATAGCTGATTGCTGCGTGGCCAGCCGGCGGGTGGATCCGCCGCAAGTCGCTCTGCTTCCTGCCACAGATCGACACCAAGCTGCTTCAGCATTGCCGATGTGTTGTAAAGCACGTGCTCCAGAAAGATGTCGTTTCCGAGCGCGACGCAATTCGCGATCACCAGCAAGTTGACCCTGGCACCGGTTGGAGCGCCATACCGGCTGGGACCGGTGTTGGTGCCGATAATGCGAGTCCTGTGAGAGGTATGAAAGCCGATCGTGTCGTCGCCTGCCCAGATGACTTCTTCGGCGTCCAGTATGATGTCCGGAAAAGCGCGTGTGGTGTGGTGCGTGTCGGCCACGATCTTCTTGTTGCCCGTTTGCAGCCCATAGTCGTCATAAACCAGGCTGTCGGGCGCGTAGCAGTCCGCAATATACTCAACGCCGTTTGCATCGGTCTCCCAAATTCTATGCGTGATGCGAACGATGTAGTCGACAATATTGCGATAGTCCGGATCAAATCCTTCCAGGCTTTGCCGTGGTCCGAAATTTTCAGGAATGCGAACAGTGCGGCCACTTGTGTAGCCCGCAAGAGAGACATCATAGCCGTCTGGCATGTGAGCACGGTTCAAGGCGGAAGCAGGATGGTGTGAACCTTGGTCGCGATTGGTTGAGAAATTCGTCATGTCCGGCCAACCTCACGGCAACGAGCCAGAATATCTACGCCCTGCTGATTCCAGAAATGCAGCAAGTCGATGAAAATCCAGTTCTCGGCAAGTTTGTCGCCATCCCTGCGATACATGTCGATGACCCGCATATCAGAAGGTTTGCCTGTGGCAGGCATACCCATGAAGCCGCCCGTTGGTGTCAGGGTCAGATTCGGCCAGCCAAAGAACCCTCCGAACTTGCCTTCCGCCATACGGCAGACATGTCCGTTGAAATGCCGGGTACCAAGACCGTCCCGGAAGGGTCCCGAGTGTCCCTTGATGTAGCCTTCGATGGTGTAGGACGCGCCGATGCCGGCCGGACCCCACCAGATCATATCGTGGTGCCAGCTGCGCGGCAGCTCGACCTCAAGGGGGCGTTCTTCCTTGCCTTCCCAATCGCCCATGTCGCCAATCATGAAATTGATTGCGCCAAGGGTATTGTCGCCCTCGACAGGGTCTTGCGGTTCAAAGCAAAGGCCCTCGTGGGTGGCGGGCCCGGGCTGGATCAGGTGGGCACCGGTCTGTCGCGGAAACGGTTGGAGCCCTGCCTGTATCATCACCTGGGGAATGTCGAAGAAAGCGCCGTTTCGGTGATTTTGCCGTCTTCAATCTTGTGAAATTCGCAATAACGCATCATCGCGATCTTGCCCGTCGGCGGGATACCGAGCCAGGGTGCATCGAAATTTCCCATCAGGTGACCCATGGAAGTCACCCAGGTCGACTTGAAGCCGTCGATCTCGTTCTTTCCGGCAATGAAGATGTCCATTCGGCGCTGCATGTGACGAAAGGCGCTGCGGAAAGGTTGCCAGAATTGCTCAACGACTGCCTTGCCGCTGCTCTGCTCGTGAAAAGGATGGTAGCCGCGCCACAGGTAATCCGTACCAACAAAACGATCCATGACCGCAACCAGCTCGTTTTCCGGAGCCGCGTCCAATGCGACGTAGAAATCGCGAACGAGTTGCTTTTCAGATTGAAAGTCCAATTTGATTATCCTTTGACGGCGCCTGCGGTCAGGCCGCTGACGATTTGGCGTTGGAAGAAGAGAACAAGGAAGAACAGGGGCACAATGGCACTGACGACCGCGGACACCGCGAACATCACATTGCCCTGCTCGCGCACCGTTCCAAGGAAACTTGCGATACGCGGTACCATGGTCTGGTTCTCGGAACTCAGAAGCATCGAGGTAACGGCGAAGTCGTTGTAGGCAAGCAGGAAACTGAACAGTCCGGTGGTAATCACACCTGGCCACATGACCGGAACGATGACATGCCAAAAGGCCTGAAAACGGGTGCAGCCGTCAACCAGTGCGCTTTCATCCAGTTCCTGCGGGATGTTGAGAAAAAAGGAATGCAGCATCCAGAGGGTGAAGGGCTGGTTGATGGCCACCAGGACAATGATCGTGGTGCTGAGACGTCCCCAGAGATTCCATTCAAAGAAGGGAAGCAGGTAACCTGAGACCAGGGTGATGTGGGGCATTGCCCGAAAGATCAGCGCGGCAATCAGGATAATGAACGCATAGCGGTATCCCGAGCGGGCAAGAGCGTAGCCCCCGAGAGTGCCGAGCGTTAGCGAAATAATGACTGTGAAGACAACCACGACGGCAGTGTTCAGGGCATTTCGCCAGAATTCTTCCTGAACCCAGGCGCCCCAGTAACCGTTGCCGGTAAAAGGCTCACCGGTTTCGATTGTGGTCATCACCCCGTAAATCGCATTGCGCCAATCGGCCTTGGAGAAAAAGTCTCCCTGTACCTTGAACGAGCCCCACAAGGTCCACACAAATGGCCCGATAGCGATCAGAAGCCAAAAGACCACCATGCTGGTTGCAAACCAGCCGAACAATCCGTAATTGCCTTTTGCCATTGTGGACATTTTTCTCCCCACTCAAGTGCTCTTGCGGTGGAAATCGCGCCAGGTCCGGATCAACACGGGCGTCAGCAAGATGCAAACGGCTGTTATCGTGATCACCGAAGTGGCGGCGGCAGAGCCGTAGAGTTTGCTGTCTCCGAAAAGGTCGTTGAAGATGATCCAGCTCAGCGATGTGGCCTTTGCCGATGCCGAAAATCCGACGATGGGCTCAAACACGCGCAAACCGTCCATGAGCTGCATCAGCGTGATGAAAATAACCAGCGGCATCATGAAGGGTACAACGACATAGCGCACCTGCTGCCAGCGCGAAGCTCCATCAATCCTGGCGGCTTCAAGCGTTTCGTGCGGCACCGCCTGGAGCCCGGCGTAGAACACGACGAAGGCGAAGGGGGTGTTGTGCCAGACGCCGTAAACAAACAGCATGATCCACGTCAATGGTGCGGACGCCTTGAGTGAAAGATCGCCGTCTTGAAACAAAACCTGCAGCGTTGCCCCCAGAATGCCGTCGGCGTCGACCATCCAGAAGAGGATCAGGGAACCGATGAGCGGCGTGACGATCATCGGCAGGAGTGACGCGAAAATTGTCGGCCCCTTTGTGATCGGAGGCAGGCGATTCACACCCAGGGCGATAAACAGGCCGAGGATCAGAACCAGCGGCGTGACCACGATTGTATAGCTCAGAGTAAAGAACAGCGCCTTGTAAAGCGGCAAGTTGTAGACACCTGCAACAAAGTCCTCCCAAGTCTCTGTCTTTGCCCAGATTTGCCCCACTTCCTCGAATGCCAAATGAGCTCGATTGGTGTAGGTTCCAAGGCCGTTGAAACGCCCGAGCGGGGCTTCTTCCTGCAGTCGCGCCGTGGTTTCGTTGTCCACCTGAAGAACTGTCTCGCACTTGAACGGGCCGCAGTTTTCAACTTCCTTCATGACCTGTTCGTGTTCAACAAACAGCGACTGGATTGCCACGGAGAAAATCGGCAAGGCGATGAACAGGACCATCGCTGCAAGTGCCGGCAGGATGAACCAGAAAAAGTATCGATGTGGCATGGTCGGCCCGCTATGAAACAGCGTGACGGCACGCGCGCCGTCACGCGTTTTCCGTTACTTCAAGAAGCCTTGCTCCGTCGCAGCCGTGACATAGGCAGCTTCGATATCGGCGAGAGCCTGTTCGGCGGTCTCATTTCCCTGAAGAAAGTCAGGCAATTCCTGGAAGAGTGCCTGATGCATCAAGCCCATGAAGGGTAGCATCGGATATGGTTCTGCGCCGGCAGCAGCCGTCGCGGCAACGCCTTCCGCCGCCTTGCCTGGAACATAAGCGTCCATCAGCCAGACCGCACTGTCGTTGTTGGCTCGCACCATATCGTCCGAAATACCGTGTACCATTGCGATGAATGTGGCTTCGGCGTCTTCATCGCTGATGTTTTTTGCAATCGTGAAGCCGTCCCACCACAGCGTGGATGCGGGCGTGTTGCCACCGGCAACCGTCGGCGCGGCAAGCGGAACAGTTGCCGCGACAACCTCAGGCGTTGATCCCTCATCATCAAGCAATTGTCCGCCCGTCGAGCCCCAGAGTTGGGCGATGGCGATTTCTCCCGACTCCCACAATGGTGCCACGGTAGACGTGTTGTAGGTCAGAAAGTCCGGATTTGTGTACTCGGTCAATGCCTTGAGCATGTTGAGCGTTGCAATGCCGGTCTCGTTGTTTATGGCGGGCTTTGCAGTTCCCGGTTCAAAGAATTTTCCGCCATGTCCCACATACATGTTCACGAACTCTTCGCCCAGGTTCCAGTCAGACTTGAAGAGCGCTGCAAACGGGTACTCCATGATGCCGGCTTCACGGATCGCCTTGGCGGTCGAAAGCACCTCTTCCCATGTCGTGGGGGCAGGCATGCCGATCTGGTCCAGGATGTCCTGACGCACAAACAGGTGTTGCGCGTTGGCCATGAATGCCACGGCCATGACCTTTCCGTCTATCCGGATCAGCTGGTTGGGCTTCAGGCTTTGACCGTGTTTGGCAACGAGGTCGTCAAGCGGGCGTATGAGATCCTTGTTCAGGAGTGGAACGATCGAGGAATTCGCAACGATTTTGGACGTGTATTCGGCAGGATCGGCGCTCAGTGCCGCAACCGAGATTTCGTTGTGCTTTGCCGTGTGGTTCTTGTTGAACGTGATCCCGTCGCCGGCGCAGCTCTCGGCGGTGGAGACCACCGCGTGGAGCGCTGGAAAATCATTGGCCAGTACGCTGATGTTGCCACTCGATATCCCGCAATCTGCGTGTGCCATGCCGACAGTCAGAGACAGGGCGGCGACGGCCCCAAATATCCGAAATTTCCCCATGATGTCCTCCCAGGGTTTGCGTCACTTGAATTGACGCAGGTCGCTCGCGTATTTTTGCATGCGTAGTCAAATTATTGGACAAAAAATCCAAAAACACAATAGCAATCTCCCAAGCAATTCAAAATAGCGAGATCGAAAACTGCTCGACTGAAACGGATCTTTTTGCTCAATGGTTTATCTGATACCAAGTCAAAAACGCCCAAATACATTGAATAACGATAAAAATTGCTCCATCGCGTTGCCTTTGGTCAGGAGGAAAACCGCGTCGCGATCACTGCGGATTTGATCACATTAAACAGATAGATTGACATTTTGACTGCGCATGCAAAAAATGATGCAAACGGAAGCGGAGAATTTGGTATGTCGAACAACCCATTGGAAATTATCAAAGCTATGGAGGCCGCACTCGGTCGTGGCCAGACCGACTTGTCGGAGTTCTTTCACGATGATTTTGTCTGGAGCGCCAACAAGGGATGCGGCACAAAAAACGGTCTGGAGGTGTTTGAGCGAAATTGGTATGGACCCTGGCGGGCGATATTCGGAAACCAGGTATTCAAGACAGAAAGATATCTGGCAGACGGGGACTGGGCTGCCTGTTTTGGCGCCTGCCATGCCACGCATGACGGACCGTTTATGGGTCTTGCTCCAACAGGCAAATCCGTGCGCATTCCCTATATTGACTTTTGGCGATTTGCCGATGGAAAGATCATTGAAAACCGCGTAAGCGTGGACTTTGCGGATGTGCTGGCGCAACTGGGCACAGATGTCTTCAACGGTCATGGCTGGGAGGCCTTTGATACAGGGGCCAGGATCCCACCGGGAGCGTCGTGAAGGAATTCAGATGGGCGAAAAAATCACCTCGTATATGGTGGCGAAAAGGGCAGGGGTCAGCCAGTCGGCCGTAAGCAGGGTTTTCAAGCCAGGTTCCTCCGTTTCTGAAAAAACCGCGCGCAAGGTTCGCAAGGCGGCGGAGGAACTGGGATATCGACCGAATACCCTCGCACGTGCAATGGCGTCGGGGCGAAGCCGCATTATTGGTCTGGTCGTCGCTTATTTTGAAAACCAGTTTTACCCGGAGGCCATTGAAAAACTGGCCAATACACTGCAAGCAAACGACTACCACGTGCTCATGTTCATGTCCTGGGACGAAACGGAAGCACCCGAGACGGTGATCAACGACCTGCTGGACTACCAGGTCGACGGAATCATTGCCGCTTCTGTCGGTGTGACAGATGTTTTGACCAAAAGATGCGAAGCTGCCGGTATTCCCGTCATGCTGTTCAACCGGCATCAAAACGACGACAAATTGTCCGCTGTGACGTCGGACAACTTTACCGGAGGCCGCAAACTTGCCGAGTTTCTGGTGCGCGGCGGGCATGAACGGATTGCGCATGTTGCGGGATGGGACGGTGCATCGACGCAGCGCGACCGCGAGGCAGGATTTCTGTCGGGACTGGCTGCCCATGGAATGACCCTGTTCGCAAGAAGCTGCGGCAATTTCCACCGTGATCAGGCGCAGGAAGCGGCGCGTGTGCTGTTGCGGGCCGAAGTACGCCCCGATGCAATCTTCGTATCCAACGACCACATGGCATTTGCCGTGATGGACGTCATTCGCTCTGAATTCAAACTGCGAATTCCGGAAGACATCTCGATTGTCGGCTACGACGACGTCGCAATGTCGGAGTGGCCGTGTTTCGATCTGACCACTGTGCGACAACCCACCAATCGCATGGCCGAAGAGACCGTGCGTATTCTATTGCAGATGATCGAAAACGAGGAATCGTTACCTTGCCGTATTGCGCTCGATGGACCGCTGGTTGTTCGCGGGTCCGCGCGCCTACCTGTCGATGAGTGATTGCACACGGCCATCGCCACCTTCCAAGATGCATCTGTCTTGCCTCGGTGCGGCGCTGTGCTTCCAAAACAATTGGCCACCGGTAAGAATAGCGATCGGAAATACCCGTTTTCACCACGGAGGATAATGTGCCGCGATTTGCTGCGGCCAGGGAATCCGGCTTCGAAGCTGTAGAGTTTCTGTTTCCCTACGACTTTTCAGCCGATGAGGTGGGAAACGCGGTGCAAGAAAACGGCCTCGTCATATCCGTTTTCAATCTTCATCCGGGAAACTGGAGCGGAGGCGACAGGTGCATGGCAGCTTCATGTCATGGCGGGAATAGCGGATCGTGTTGCCGAAACGGAGCAGGTCCATATCGACAACATCCACCACGCGGCCGATCGCTTGTCGCCCAAAGGCATTCAGTCGATGACGAACTGCTCAGACCGGATCGATCAAATTCAAATTGCCGGCGTTCCGGATCGTCACGAGCCGGATTCGGGTGAACTGAACTACTCCGAGATCTTTCGGCACATGGACGAGATCGGGTATGGAGGCTGGGTCGGTTGCAAATACACTCCGTGAAACGGAACCCGAGATGGCCTCGACTGGTTTAGGCAGGCAACGCGCATATAAGGTCCGGAACCTCCAGGCTGCTGCGCTTTGTTCAGACCACCGACTTTTCCCTGCTTGCAGTGCACCTCCAATATCACGTCTCCCGGATTGAACCGGGTTCTTGCCGTGCATGCGTGCGTGATTGCGAATGCAGGAGCATTGCGGAGTTCATGCGGGAGCAATCTCCACCAGGCAGGAATGCGCAGAAGGACCCTGTGCAAGACTGGACGTGCCGATATCGGGTGTAAGCACGTTCGGGTTACCGCCTTTGCATGTCCCGTTTTCGTCAGGGTCATACCAGGCACCGGTGTTGATCTGAACCACGCCTGGACGAATGTCATCGTCCAGAACCGCTGCCGCCCTGCATGTGCCGCGCTCGTTGAAGATCTTTACGCGTTGCCTGTTGGATATTCCCCGGGCAGCCGCATCCGCAGGGCAGATATGCACTGGTTCGCAACCGTCAATTTTTGCGGCCTGACTGACCGGCCCGTGATCAAGCTGCGAATGCAATTTCGTTTGGGGTTGAACGCAGATCAGGTGCAATGGATAGCGTTCCTTATCAGGACTTCCCAACCATTCATCCGGCGGTAGCCACGCTGCATGACCCGGACAGTCGCGATAACCGAAAGCGGCAACCTTTTCGGAAAAAAGTTCGATACGACCCGAAGGTGTTTTCAGCGGAGCAGTTTCGGACGATTTTCGAAAGGCTTCGAGCATAACCGTTGGCTCGTCGGGCATGTCAATCTTGTGCCAACCGGCGCTTTTCAAGTCGTCGAGTGTGGGGAGTTCGAGCCCCGCCCGGGCAAACCTTTGTCGCGAACTGTCATAAATCCATGTGACCCACTCCTCGGCAGTCTTCCCCTCTGTGAATTCGAGCTCCAGGCCCATTTTCCGCGCAATTGCGGAAAATATCGAATAGTCGTCGCGCGCATTCCCCGTGGGCTGGATGGCCTGTTGCATGGACACGACATAGGCATCGCGCGGAGACAGGGCCAAATCAGCTCTTTCCAGGTGTGTTGTGCAGGGAAGGACGATGTCGGAGAAGCGGGCGGTCGACGTCCAGCACCAGTCATGCGTTATGATCGTTTCAGGCACCTGCCACGCCCGGTCCAGGCGGTTCAGATCCTGGTGATGATGAAACGGATTGCCGCCAGCCCAGTAAACCAGCCGGATGTCCGGATAGGTGTGTGTTTCTCCGTCATAGGTGAAGGTTGATCCCGGATTCAAAAGCATGTCGGCTATGCGCGCGACTGGAATAAAGCCGGAGACCGGATTTTCACCCTGGGGAAGACTTGCATAAGGCAGGCGTTGATACTGGGCGCCTATCCCGTTTGTGGCGCTGTATCCAAAACCGATGCCGCCGCCCGGCAATCCGATCTGCCCCAGCATCGCGGCAACGGTTATCCCGGCCCAGAACGGCTGCTCGCCGTATTGTTGACGGGTCAGCGACCAGCTCACAGAGATCTTGCAACGTTTTGCTGCCATCTTGCGAGCAAGGCTTCGAATGTCTTCAGAGGCGATCTGACAGATGCCGGCTGCCCAATCAGGTGTTTTGGCGACACCGTCAATCCGGCCCTGAAGATACTGCTCAACTTTCTCAATGCCGACTGTAAACCGTTCCAGAAATTTCCGATCGGCCAAACCCTCTTCCAGCAGGACATAGGCAAGAGCAAGCAAAAGCGCCGTGTCTGTGCATGGGCGAATGTCGAGCCATTCGGCATTGACCTCTGCGGGCATGGATGCCCGCGTGGGACTGACATTTACAAAAGACGTGCCGTTGCGGGCGGCTTCCAGAATGCCGGCGCGCTGACCATGTTCACCGACACCCCCATTGTCTATCTGGCCGTTCTTGACCGGCACACCGCCAAACGCGACAAACAGTTCGGTATTCCCAGACACCGAACTCCAGCTGGTCGTTGAATTCACAAAGGTCTTGAAGTCACCGAGCACATGAGGGATCGCGACTTCGGCCGCGGCGTAACTGTAGGTGTTCACGGAGCGGGTATAGCCACCTATGCAATTCAGGAACCGATGGATCTGGCTTTGCGCGTGGTGGAACCTGCCTGCGGATGCCCAACCATAAGATCCTCCGTAGATAGCGCTGTTTCCAAAAGTACGGCGTACGCGATTGAGTTCGTCCGCAACAAGACTTTCGGCTTCATCCCAACTTACCGCTTCGAAAGTGTCCCGTCCTCGTTCCCCGTCTGCCGATTTCGACGTGCCGTTTCGCCAGCCTCGCCGGACCATGGGACTGCGAATTCTCTTGTCATCATCAATCGTCGCCGCAATTCCATGTCCGATCGGCGAGGGGTCAGGATCACGTTCGAACGGATGCAGGGCAACAACCCGTCCGTCGGAAACCTCCACGCGGTAGGTACCCCAGTGGGTGCTGGTAAGCGCCATATCCTTCTCGGGCATAGAATTGTTCTCTCAATTCAGGACGCTTGGCAACCAGGTTGCGGACCCCGGCAGGAAGATCAGGATCAGGCCGAAGACAATGCCGACAAGGATGAACAGGGGCACCTCTCGGAATGCTTTTTCGGGGCTTTCCCGCACGACCCCTGCGGCTGTGTAAACTCCGACACAAACCGGCGGCGTGATCATGCCGATACCGGCAAACGCGACGAAAACGACGTAGAGGTGCAGAACGTCCAGACCCAGTGACAATGCGAGGGCAGCGAAGATCGGCACCGTCAGGTAAAAGACAGGGACGATCTCAACGAATGTTCCCAGGATGAGGCAGATCATGGCTACTGCGAGCCAGAACATCATTGGCGTTCCACCGAGTTCCGTGAAGTAGGTGATGATCTTCTGGGGCGCCTGGGTGTAGGTCAGTACGACACTCAGGAAGGTTGCCATCGCTATGATGGCGAAAATCACCGCGGTAATCTTTGCCGTTTGTCTGAGGCATTCCATCAGGCCGCCGATCGTGAGTTCCCGATAGACGAAAAACCCGATGAACAATGCCCAAACCCCTGCCATGGCGGCAGATTCAGATGGTGTCAGCAACCCGGCATAGATGCCACCCAGAATGATTACCGGAGAAAAAAGGGCCGGAATCGAGGCGAAGAAGGCGTTCAACTTTTCGGATCCGCTGGAGCGTACCGGATTTCGCAAGTGCCGGCACTTCCACATGACCACCGCTGACATGAGCACAAGGAGAATGAGACCAGGTATCATGCCGGCCGCAAACGTCCGGTCGACGGGAACATCCGTAAGCGCGCTGAACAGAATTGCCGCGTTCGAAGGGGGAATGAGGGACTCCAGCAGAGCTGCGGAGGCAGCCAGCACAATAACAAACGGCTTGGGATAGCCTTGCTCGATCATTTTGGGCATCATGATTGTGCCCACTGCCGTAATGGCTGCGAGAATGGAGCCACAGAAGGCGGCGAAGAATCCCATTGCGATCACCATCGCAATTCCAAGTCCGCCTGGCCAGTGACCGACAAGAGCGGTCGCAAATCCCACGAGACGCGCAGCGGCTCCGCCGCGCAACATTGCCATACCCGTGAATATGAACAGGGGAACGGCAATGAGCACATGCTTGGTCATGGAGCCGAATGCGACCTGGATGAGAGTGGACCAGGGCAGGTTCAAACCCCAGATAGCACTTGCCGAACTGCCCAGACCAAAAACCATGAAGATCGGAACCGAGAGGAACAGGAGGATGGTGGAGAAACCGATTGCCAGCAGGTTCATGAGGGTTCTCCCGCCGTCTCGGCCCTTGTGCCGGCAAACAGTGCCCGTAGCGTCTCAAGGATCAGTTCCAGCGCGAAAAGCGCCAGCATGCCAAAGCCAACCGGGAAGGCGAGATACATCCACCAGATGGGAATTTCGATTTCGAGTTCCATCAACTGTCCGAGCCTGTGGAACAGGGCCACGGCCTCGTTGCCGGCGACAAGAAATATCAAAGCGCCGATAAATGTGAGCGTGTAGCAGAACAAATTCAGATACAGCGTTTTCCGTGCCGGAAGAAAGGTCGGAAGAAGATCGACCTTGATGTGATCACCGGATCTTAGCAAAGGGCCCAAAAGCGGAAACACCAGCCAGGGGACAAGGGCAGGGGGCAGTTCTATCAGCCAATCGTAACCTGTGCCGGATATGTAGCGCGTTATTGCGCTGGCGGTGAGCGCCGTCACCATGATGGCGACAATAGTCATCCCCAAGTAGTTTGACAGACGCGCCAAGACGCCATTGACGCGACGCAGCGCCAGCAAGAGGCCATTCATACGATCTACCTGTCCATGATACTTTCAAGCAAACGGCGACTGTGTGGGCACAGTCGCCGTCATTGGGAGAAACAGTCTACTCGGAAACAAACTCCTGTGCTGCACCGAGCACTGAATCGTCAATCAGATCAACCATTGCAGGCACGACTTCGGCCGCCATCAAGGCGTCGAATTCAGCCTTTTTTTCACCCGACAGTTCCGTCACGACGCCGCCGCGTTCCTTGAACTGCGCGAGGGTTTCCTCACCGGTTTCAATGATCTTGTCGGTCGAGATCGCACCGACTTCCGCCCCGACTTCCTGAAGCAATTGCTGCAGGTCGGCAGGCAGACTGTTGTACCATTCGGTGTTTGCCATCAGATAGGCGTCAGAAAAATACTGGTACGGAAGCTGGGCATATCCCAGATACTCCCACCAGCTGTAGGCCCTGATGCTGCCGGGTGGGCTGTTGATGGTGTCGATCATCCCGGTCTGAAGTGCGGTATAGACTTCGCCGGTCGGCAAGGAGACCGTGTTGGCACCGTATGCTTCCCACATTGGCCGTTCGCTTTTGATGAGCGCACGTGCCTTCAGCCCTTTCATTGCCTCAAGGCTGTCAAGTTCGTGGGCACCGCTGAATGTCATGACCGGACCGACCGGATTGTACATCAGCAGCGTGGTGCCCGACTTTCCGGTTATGTCATTCCAGATTTCCTGTCCTGCTTCGGATTCTGCGAAGAACCGGCGTTGCTGGTCATAGGAATTGAACATGCCGGGAAAGGCGGCAACGTTGTAGTTCTTGTTGACCGGTGGAAAGCTCACGATTGGCACAATGCCACCGATTTCAACCGCACCGGACGTAATCGCGCCGAGTTGTTCGCGAATACCAAAGAGCTGTCCCGAAGGAAAAACCTCGATCTTCAAACGACCATCGGCACGTTTGTTGACCTCGTCGGCAAACATCTGTGCGTGTATTGCACTGTGATGAGTGGGGCTCCAGTGGAAAGAAAGTCGTGCGGTGTGCTCTTGCGCAAAGGCGGATCCGGCGAAAAAACCGGCAGAAACGATAGCGCCTACCAGGATAGCTTTCGCACCTTTGTTTAGCTGCTTCATGGTGTCCTCCCTGACATCAGTACCCGTTCCAACTTTTCTCTTTGGTTTGCAGTTTCGGCCATCGGCAATTCACCGCTCGCAGTCCGGGTATCCCAGACAGGGTAAAGCCGTCGTCACTCATTTAGCGAATAGAATCATCAGTAAAACTCATTCGGTTTTGCTATGTGTTGTTCCGCCCGGTCCTGATTGAAGATTGCAGCCCCGGCACCCTGGAAAGTGCCGGGAAGTTGCCGATTTGATCGGCAGACAGAGGCCCTCAAGGAGCTGCCTGACGGCAAGAGCATGGCTTGACCAGCTCGACGAGCCTGTGGACCTCCTGCTCGCCGGAGAGATGCATGAGTTCAACCGGGCCCCTTGCGAACGTGAATGCCTTGCGGGCACCGTTGTCTATGGCTTCAGGGGTGGCAACCCGCTCCTCCAGCTCTTCGAGCACGGCCAGAAAAACCGCGCCTTTCAAACGATCTCCAATTCGCCTGACCGTATTTTCGTCCAGTGGTGCGTTTGCAGAGCTCATATCCCAGTATCCGTCGGCATCACCCAATCTCTGCAAGCTGTCTGCGGGTGCATAAAACTCTCCCAATTCGGCAAGGTTGCGAACCGCGGCAAGATTTATCCGCGGCTTGACGATGTTCATGACCGCAAACGGTCCAATGCCAACGCCGAACTCCTCCATGGCGATTTCGTCGATCTGGGCCGGGGTTCCAAGGTCGTCGTCAACGCATCGGGCTGCTTCGTTGGTATAGGGGCAAAAGAAACGGTTGAGCGCAAACCCTGCGTGGTCACGGCACTCAATCGGTTCCTTGCCGGTGGATTTCAGATAATCGAGAACGGCAAGGATCGTCGTGTCCGCTGTCTTCGTCCCGCGTACGACCTCCACAACGGGATTGACCTCCGCGGGGCTAAAGAAATGCATGCCGCAAAGCCGCTCCGGAGCCACGAGACCAGCTCCGATTTCACTTACCTTCAATGCGCTGGTATTTGTCGCAAGCGTGGTGTCGGGACCAACGGCCCTTTCAAGGTCCTTGAAAACCTGCCGTTTCAGCGCGAGATCCTCAAAGACTGCTTCAATGCAGAGTTCGGCCTTGCTGACTTCTTCCAGGTTTTCAGCAAACAAACAACGTTCCTGGGCAAGCGATGCCGCATCTGCACTCATCTTTTCCTTTTCGACCTGTCGCGAGAAGAATCTCTTCATTTTCGATAGAGACCGTTCCAGTGCAGGACCTGATGCGTCGACGAGAATGACGTTCAACCCGGTCCGCAGAGCTGAGAGCGCAATACCCGTTCCCATCGTTCCGGCACCAACAACCGCAACGGTTTCGATTTTCGTCATGCTGAGTGCTCCGCGTTTTCGACAATTACTGCAATGCCCTGACCTCCGCCGATGCACATCGTGGCAAGACCGAAGCGGCCCGCGGTCCGCCGCAGCTCGAAGACAAGTTTGATCAGAATGATTGCGCCGGAAGCGCCAACCGGATGTCCCAACGCGATCGCCCCGCCATTCGGGTTGGTGATCTCTTCCGGGAAACCGAGTTTTTCGGCCACAGCACAGGCCTGCGCCGCGAAGGCTTCGTTGGATTCGATTACCGACAGGTCGCCGATGCCCAGACCGGCGCGGTCGAGCGCCTCTGTCACGGCAGGCACCGGCCCAAGACCCATTACCTCGGGTGCCACGCCGCCCAGCGCAGCGGACCGGATGAAGGCAAGTTGCGGCAGTTTGAACCTGTCGGACGCTTCGCGAGACGCGAGCACCAGGGCGGCGGCACCATCATTGATGCCGGATGCGTTGCCAGCTGTCACGCTGCCATCGCGCGCGAACGCGGGCCGCAGGTTCCGGAGGTCTTCCGCCGAAATATCGGATCTGACGTGTTCGTCGATTTCAAAGACAGTTTCCCTTCGGCCCCTTTTCACAGCGAACGGCAATATCTGATCTTTGAAATGTCCAGCCCCTATCGCTGCGGCGGCCCGTTTGTGGCTGCGCAGCGCGAGTGCATCCTGGGTGTCTCTGTCAATTCTTTCGCCGACGGCAATGTTCTCCGCTGTGACGCCCATGTGCCCGTTGCCGAACGGATCCGACAACGCCCCAACCATCATGTCGGTTGCCGAGATGTCTCCCATTTTTTGTCCAAAGCGGGACGGGCTGATCAGGTGTCCGGCACGGCTCATGTTTTCAGCGCCACCTGCGAGCGCTACCTCGGCATTGCCGAGCGCAATTGCTTCTGCTGCCGTCACAACGGCCTGCAACCCGCTGCCGCACAAGCGGTTCAGCGTGAGAGCAGGGGACGTAACCGGCATGCCTGCACCGATTGAAGCAACGCGTGCAAGATACATATCCCGCGGTTCCGTGTGGATGACATTGCCGAAAACGGCCTGCTGAACCGCATCTGGTGTTATTCCCGCACGGCTGATTGCCTCGGCGGCAACGGCCCGGGCAAGATCGCAAGGTGTTGTACCTGCCAGGGCGCCTCCGAAGCTACCAATGGCAGTGCGAACGCCGGATGCTATGACGACGTTTTCGAGCACGATAAGTCCCTCTGAGAGTGAAGTTGAGTTGCGTGCCGCCGGCTCGCCGGCTGGCGCGATGTCAGTCTATGGTTTCAATCGGCCCATTCGCGGCTATCCAGGCAGTGAACCCGCCGTCAACATGTGCAACCGGGGACAGGCCCATCGTCATTGCTGTTTTTGCGCTCAGTGCCGATCGCCAGCCGCTTGCGCAGTAGAAGACGTATGTTTTGTCCTGATTGAATATCTCCTTGTGATACGGGCTTTCAGGATCGATCCAGAATTCCAGCATGCCGCGCGGACAGGAAAATGCGCCCGGCACCTTGCCGTTCCGATTGATCTCGCGAATATCCCGCAAATCGACGAAGACGTGATCATCCCTATCTGAAAGCCGGACAGCTTCATCGAGTGGCAGGGTCGTAACTTCTTTCCGGGCCTCTTCGAGCAGGTGCTTGATCCCGACGGTAATCGACTGGGCCATCGCGCTGGTCTCCTTCGTGCAGACATGCAGTGTTCGAAATTTTTTTGACAGCGGCTGAAAGAGCGTCTCCAACCAGGTGGACGGGGCAGCCGGGTCGGTGCAGCACCGGGACAGCAGCAGGTGTGCCCACGCTGGTGCTGCCATGAAGTTCAACCGTCTTCGTTCTCATTGTTCAAATCGAAAGGTGGAGTTTCGGCTTCCAGAACGGGCGGAACAGTTCGATCTTGGGGCAGCGGTTCATCACCACCTTCATTCCGGCTTCTTCCGCCAGCCTGGCGGCTTCGTCGTCGCGGACACCAATCTGGCCCCAGAGGACTTTCGCACCAATGGCGACGGCATCACGTGCAATTCCCAAAAGGTCTTCCGAACGCCGGAACACTTCGACCATATCCACAGGACGGTCAATCGACTGGAGTGTCGGGTAGACACGGATGCCCCGGATTTCCGTGAGGCCTGTACGCGGGTTCACCGGGATCATGTCATATCCGGTTTCGTGCAAAACCCTCAAAACGCCATAGCTGAACTTGGTCTTGTCCGGACTCGCGCCGACCATGGCGATCGTCTTGACGGATTTCAGAATCCCCTGAAGGTAGGCTTCTGTGTAGGGTTCGTCGTGGTTCATGTGTTTTCCTTCATGGGCGCCGCAATGTCTGCCTTCAATTCATGATCAGCCAACGGGTCGAGGAAGGGATTGCGATAAAGTTTGCCATGACTGTCGACGCCTATCTCGAGGCAACAGTCGCTCAGCGGTCGTGCGACACACAAGATGATGTAGCCGTCATTTATCTGGCGGTTGTTCAATGCAACCTGCGCCGATTGATTGACCGAGCCGCTCATCAGTCTGGCGGCGCAGGTGATGCATCCGCCATACTTGCAGCCATATGGCAGGTCGACGCCTTGCTCGCTCAAGGATGCCAGCAGGGTTTTGCGAGGATCGACCTCAAATGTCTGACCTTGCCGGTTGGCCAGCGTGACGGTGACCTTGGTCATATCCAGATATCACTTGTACAGTCGCCGCCCGGGTAGCGCGTTTCATGACACCGGCTCGGGCCATTCGGTTCCTTGCCGAAGTCGACCACAAAGTCCGGATCGATTTCCATCCCTCCGTTTTCCGTGTCGCAATTGACCATCAGCATGCAACCGCCATTGGTGCGGATCTCCGGGTAGAACTGGTTGTCCCAGGTCGAAAAGAGGGACGTGGTCACAAATAGCCGTTTCCCGTCCAGACTGAGTTGGATCATCTGCGGACCACCGGTTACCTTGACGCCGTTGACTTCCGGAGCTTTTCCAAGCAATCCGCCCATCCAGACCTGTCCCGTCAAAACCGGCTTGTGCGGATCGGAAATGTCATATTGCCTTATGTCTCCATGGAGCCAGTTGCACAGGTAGAGAAACCGGTCGTCCATGGATAGAAGAATGACCGAGATTACGCCCGGGATCGGGATCGGCCAGTCCGGATGCGGCTCGTTGTCAACGTCGACGATTTTTTCCCACTGCCATTCTCCGGCCGTGTCTTTCCACCAGTGGATGATATTGGCGGACAGGGCGGCGCCAACGAAACCATGGCTGCTGTCGGGATTGTGGTGAAAGCGAACTTCAAGAGGAATGAGACCGTCTTCCCCGAGATACATGGTTTGCCTTGGTTCCTTCTTCTCGAAGTCCCAGAAATGCAATTCGCGGCCATACTTGAGATGTCCGACCTCCTCCAGGTCAAATCCCGGCATGAAGGTGTTTGGGGCGGCCCATTCGGATGAAACCATCACATTGTGTCGAGGCTGGTACCAGAAATCGTAACCGAACTTGATCTCGCCCATGGAGTTTTCCCACCGGCCGATGATGTTGAATTCCTTGTCCAGATGAAGATATCCACCAGGTGCATTGCCCTGGGCATCTCCAAGCATGGAGATAATGATTTCAGACCCGAGGCAGTGCACGGTGTGAGGCGCTGACAGATTGGTCCTGGCTTTGATCTCGGACCCTTCGATAACCTTGAAGAGGGTCGGATTGCTCGGATCCGTGCCGCAGTCGACGATGTGCAGATTTGTTGACCGGACACCGGGCACGATCAGATACTTGCGTTCCATGTTTTCATCGTCATGGCAAGAAGAGCAGGCGTTCCAGCCCATGTGGTGCAACTCATCGCCAATGCCGGGCATCTCCAGCCGGCTGATCACCTGCGAATAGGTCGGACTCTCGGGGTCGGCGTCGATCGTACACAGATAGTCCGGTTTCTGGATGCCGGTGCCCGTGTAAATCGCGATCGTATAGAGAAGTTTTTCACGTGGGGCCTGCATCGCTTCAGCGGGACTCGCATAGCCTGGTCCGCAACATGCTTTCGCCATTCGTCAATTACTCCCGCCATTTGTTATGATGGTCCGCGTCATTCACTAACGCTGCCAGTTCGCTTCGCGTTTTTCCAGAAAAGCCGAAATCCCTTCCTCGGCATCCGGTAGCATCATGTTGGCCGTCATCACTTGCGAAGCAAAACTGTAGGCCTCGGTGAGCGGCATTTCAATTTGGCGATAAAACGCCTCCTTGCCTATCCTGAGCGTGGCAGGTGCCTTCGAGGCGATCTGGGCAGCCAGGTCTTCCGTTACCTCCTCAAGCGATCCGGTTTCGGCAATCCGGTTTATCAGGCCGATGCGTCTTGCCTCGTCCGCCTCGATCATTTCACCAGTCAACAGAAGCTCCATTGCTGCCTTGCGCGAGACATTGCGAGACAGCGCCACCATGGGTGTCGAGCAGAACAACCCGATATTGACGCCAGGGGTCGCAAATCGGGCTCCCCGTTCCGCGACCGCGAGATCGCAACTGGCCACCAGTTGTGCTCCGGCGGCAGTCGCGATGCCGTGTACCTGTGCAATCACGGGTTTGGGACAATGGACAATTGCCGTCATCAACTGCGAACACTTGCTCATCGTTTCCTGAAAAAAGGGCTGCCCCTTGTCCGGCTGCAGACGCGCGGCAGTAAGTTCCCTGAGATCATGGCCGGCACAAAATGCAGGCCCGGTACCGGACAGGATGATGACGTGAACATCCGGAGTTTCTCCGAGACGCAATATCCCATCATGCAATTGTTCGAGCATCGCGACCGACAGGCTGTTTCGCGCGGCCGGCCGGTTGAGCGTCAGGCGGGCAAGGCTGCCGACCCGCGTTTCGAACAGAATGTGTTCTCCTGACATCTCTCAGTCCCTGAAAAGTCCACGGGCGATCACGACTTTCATGATTTCGTTGGTGCCGGCGTAGATGCGTTCAATCCTGTTGTCGCGATACATGCGTTCGATCGGATATTCGCTCATCACACCGTAACCACCGAAAAGCTGGAGACATCTGTCGATGATCCTGGCCTGGAGATCGGTCAGCCAGTATTTGGCCATCGATGCCTTTTCCGTCGACAACCGGCCTTCCAGGTGTTCCGAAATGCAATGATCCAGAAAGACCTTGGCAACCGTCGCCTCGGACGCACATTCCGCAAGAACGAATTCGGTGTTCTGAAATTCAGAAATCTTTCTGCCGAAAGCAGACCTTTCCGACACGTAATCCAGTGTCAAACGGAGCGCGCGCTCCATTCGAGCCACCGCATAAACGCCGATAAGAAGACGCTCCTGGGGAAGTTGCTGCATCATCTGCACGAACCCCTGGCCCTCTTCGCTGCCCAAGAGTGCGGATGCAGGAACCCGCATGTCGTCGAAAAACATTTCGGATGTGTCGTTGGACTTCATTCCGAGCTTGTCCAGGTTGCGGCCGCGCCTGAAACCTTCAACAGTGTCAGTCTCCACCAGGAACAGCGATATTCCCCTGCCGCCCGTTTTTGGGTCGGTTTTCGCGACGACAATGACAAGATTTGCAAGAGCCCCGTTGGTAATGAAGGTCTTGGATCCTGAAATCCTGTAGTGGTTGCCGTCCTTGATGGCGCTGGTCTTGATCGCCTGCAGATCCGATCCAGCTCCGGGCTCGGTCATCGCAATTGCGCCAATCAGCTCTCCGCTGACCAGTCTCGGTAACAGATTTTGCTTCTGTTCTTCGGAGCCGTAGTCGATGATGTACGGAATGACGATGGAGTTGTGCAGGCCACCGCCCCACCCGTCGATGCCCGCAAGATTGCCCTGGTAGGCAATGACGGCGTCGTGGGCGAAACTTCCGCCCGGTCCGCCATAAGCTTCCGGAACCTCAGCGCCGAGCAGACCCATCTGGCCTGCCTTTTCCCAAATTTCCCGGCCGACATCTCCGCGCGCTTCCCATTCCTCATAATGCGGGACGCATTCGCGTTCGTAGAACTGCCGGCACGCATCCTCAAGAAGAAGCAGTTCCTCGTTCATCCATGGAGATTTGGGGAATTCCAATGCCATGCGGCGATGTCCTGTATTCGACAAATTTGGCGCAAATCTAGGGTGGAATTTTGCAGCGCACTAATCCAATTTGATTTACAATTCATTCGGATCTTGAATACATTCACGCGACGTTCCGAGAAGATCCGGAGATGAATTGGCATTTCGTCTGATGAACTAACCAAATACTGACGACTGCGCCAATTCCAATTGGTGATCCACCCGATCTAAACTTGCTATTACGCTAGAAGCCGGCGGCGTTCATCGTGCGATTTTCAAGAATCTTGCCGCTTTTCCAATTCCCGTTCGCAACTTCGCTTGCCAGTATCTTGCGGACGATCTCGTAGGTCACTTGCGCCGAATTCGACAGCTGACGAAAATTGGGAACAGCAAGGCACACCGTTCTGGAAAGGCTGGGTTTGCAGATCCTGCGGGCATCGACGTCGCCTGAAAACCAGAGATCCGACATCGACGGCCAATTCATGACGGTGGCTCCGATCCCGGCTTTCACCATGCTTCTTATCGTCAGCAGCGACTGCTGCTCGTAACAGATGTTGAGCCGTCCACCGATCTTGATCATCATGTTTTCAAGATTGCGCCGGACGTGGACCTTGCGGTTCGGCATGACCAACGGGACCGCCTGCAGGTCTATGAGGTCGATGTCGGTTGTGACGGGCTCGTGTTCTTCGCGTTTTTTGAAGAAGAACAAATTCTCTTCAAGGACCGGGTCAAATGTGACGTTCTGAAGATTTCCCACGTTTGCAAGAATACCGAAGTCTGCCTTGCCCGCTTCAAGAGACTGGCCTGCCTGATAGCCAAGACCGTCTTCGAGCTTCACCGATATCCCGGGATACTGCCGGGCGACCTGCTGGACGATGAGAGCTGCAAGTTGTGCGGCAAGACCAACCGGCAGGGCTATGATGACATCTCCGGTAAGCAATTCGGACTTCAGTTGCATGTCCGATCTGGCGGTGTCGATCTTTTCCAGAATTTCCCGCGCGTGATTGTAGAACTTCTGTCCAGCGTCGGTCACCGAGGTTCCGCTCGGCCCTCGAACTAGCAGCTGGCAACAAAGTTCGTTTTCAAGGTCGGAAACCTGTCTGCTCAGGGCTGGCTGGGCGACATTCAGGTCTCGCGACGCGGCAATGAAGCCGCCTTGGTCGACGATGCTGCAAAAGTATTGCAACTGAATGAGTTTCATATTCAACCCGCTCTTCGGTGATGCTGTATTGCTATCAAGTGCGAGAGGATAGGATCAAATATCATCGCATGTCGAGCTTAGTTCTCCGGTCGCTTTCCGAATGATTGATCCGGCTATGCTCAATACCTGATACCGATTTGGCATGAGATGTATATCGGAAAACAATTAGAAAAAATGATGCCAATGTATAGTTTTCGCTTGCATGAGACTATCGGGATCGCCGCTATTTGCCTGGGAGGAGCAAATGAAAATGTTCGACAAGTTGTGCCGTGCTTCAATTATCTCTGCAATCGTACTGAGCCTTGGAGGCCAGACCGTTTTCGCAGAGGATTATCCGAACAAACCGATTGAAATGATAATCGGATTCAAACCGGGAGGCTTTTCCGATGCCATGGCGCGGAAACTTTCCGAACCCCTGGCGGAGGCTCTCGGGCAGCCCATCGTCCATAGTTACATGGGAGGTGCCGGTGGCAGTATTGCCGCGACTGCGGTCAAGGAAAGAGATCCGGACGGTTACTCGGTCGTGGTCGCCACAAGCCTGACATTTGCTTTCAATCCTCACCAGGGCGAAGTCACCTATTCCAAGGACGACTACGATTATCTGCTCACGATGGCTCGCTTCGAAACTTCGTTCGTGTCTCTGGCTGACAAACCATGGACCGATCTGCCATCCATGCTCGAACATGCGAAATCCACCGGCATGCCATTGAAATTCGGGTCTCTCGGTCCCGCAGACCGCTTGCAGGCCAAGGCGATTTCGGAGGCGACGGGCGTCACGATCATACCGCTTCCGATCAAGGGCGGCGCGAACATGATGCAGTCCATCCTTGGCGGTCATGTCGACTTCGGCCTCAGCGGCGGACCGCATATCAAATATGTGCAGTCAGGAGAAATGATCGTGCTGGCGGCTTCCGGTTCTGAGCCTCTCAATGCGACGCCGGACGCAGCGACCATGGAAAGTCTCGGTTATCCGGCAGTGAGCTACAACTCCGTGATCGCTGCACCGAAGGGACTGCCCGAAGACGTGAAGGCCAAGCTCGAATCCGCATTGCTTGAAGCGGCGAACAGCCCGGAATTCCAGGAACTGGTCCAGGGACGGCATGTCGGCATTCCTCCAATGGGTGCAGATCAGACAGCTTCCTCGATCGACACGATTTCAGCGACGATGGAAAACGTCATCAAGGGTTCCGGTAGCTAACAGCCTGACCTTGAACGGACCGAGCCGGGAGCAAAGACGTGTCGCTGACAAACCGAAACAAGGCAGCCCTGGTTTTCGTCTTGTTGTCTGGCATCGCCCTTTGGGGCCTGCCAGGCCAGGTTCGCGGGCAAAACGAGCTGTTCGGAATGAACGGCACTTTGCTCCCGGCCCTGGCACTCGCCCTGATCTGCGGTTTTTCATTGCTGGACCTGGCGCTGAGCCTGTTGGTTTCACGTCGTTCAGACACCAACCGGGAGACGCTCAGGGCAAATGACATTCTTCTGTCCGCAGGCTTCGTCTACGGTCTTCTGCTGGTTGCCCTGAGTGCTGCCCTGTTCACGCTGCTCTTGCCCTGGATCGGCTACCTGCCCGCCTCATGTGCACTGGTTCTGACCTTGATGTTCGGGTTGGGCGGGCGCAAGCCGGTAGCAATACTTGCCATTTCTTTCGTTGCCGTTGCGGTTTTGTATCTCGGCATGCGTTTTGGCCTTGGCATTCATATGCAAGCCTGGCCAATCAACATCTTCCGGGCGAACTGACAATGGAAGCACTGATCGCCGGAATTCAAAACGCCACCGCCGCCGGGCCGTTACTGGCAATCGCCGCCGGTGTGTTCGTCGGCATTTTCATGGGCGCCGTACCCGGCTTGACTGCCGCTATGGCCATCGCTCTTCTAGCGCCGCTGACCTTTGGTCTGGACCCATTGACCGCCGTTGCCTTTCTCATCGGTATCTACAAGGGCGGTACCTTCGGGGGATCGATATCGGCGATATTGCTCAATGTGCCGGGTTCTCCCGAGGCTGCGGCGACAGCTTTCGATGGTTATCCGCTTTCGCGATCCGGCAAGGCCAGGCAGGCATTGCAGATGGCGCTTTTCGCATCGGTCGCGGGAGCCATTTTGGCAGATCTCCTGCTTTATCTGGTGGCGTTGCCTTTTTCGAAAATTGCGCTGAAATTTGGCCCGGCAGAACTAACGTTTGTCGTTCTCTTTGCCTTTACCTTCGTTGCCGGACTGACGGGCAGGTCGATGTTGCGTGGCATGACCGCCTGTGCCTTCGGGGTCTTGTGTGCAATGGTCGGCCTTGATCCGATGTCCGCTTCGCCGCGCATGACTTTCGGCCATGTCGAATTGCTTGACGGGCTGCCTCTGCTGCCGATCGCCATCGGTATGCTGGGGCTGGCGGAAGTCATGGCTGCCGCGGAGCGAGCCTTTGATCGCAGGCGCGCTTCCCCCGACACCAAAAGCGCACCCATCAGTTCAAGCAGCGGGCCCGGACTGTCACTGCCGGTGTTCCTGTCGCACTGGAAAACGGTATTGCGGTCAAGCCTGATCGGTACAGCGATCGGCGCATTGCCCGGCATCGGAGCCTCTCTGGCGGCTTTCGTCGGATACGGGTCAGCGCAGCGATATTCAAAGACACCGGAAAAGTTCGGACAAGGTGTCCTCGACGGTGTTGCCGGACCGGAAGCGGCCAACAGTGCGGTTGTCGGCGGAAGTTTCGTGCCGCTGTTGACACTGGGTATCCCGGGAAATGTCACGACAGCTCTGTTGATAGGGACGTTCCTTGTTCACGGAATCGAACCCGGCCCGCATGTCTTCAAGACCGAACCGGACCTGATCTACGGAATTTTCACGGTTCTCTTCATAGCGAACTTTGCGAACCTGGCGATTGGCCTGATGGGGAGTGGCCTTTACAGCCACATCGTGAAAGCCCCGGAATATGTCAGCTACTCGATTATCGGACTGACCTGCCTGACTGGTGTGTTCGCCTCGACCAACAGCCTGTTCAACCTCTACATCATGATCATCTTCGCGCTGATCGGCTTCTTCATGAAGAAATTCGACTATTCCTTCGTTGCATTCCTGATCGGGTTTGTCCTGGCGCCAGAGTTTGAAGTGTCGTTCCGATCCTTCCTGCTGGTTGCCCAGGGGGACCCGGTCGGGTTCCTGATGCAACGCCCCATCGCACTTTTGTTCTGCATGATGACGGTATTTGCGGTCGTCCGCATCGCATGGTCGGAGCACCAGAAGCGAGCCGTGTCGTCAACCACGACGCCGTCCCAATCCGAACAGAAATAGACACTGGAGACGAACATGAACGTTCAAACCAAAATTCGTGGCGGTGCTCTTCTGGCCCGGGCGTTGAAGGAAAAGGGTGTTGATCATGCTTTCACGCTGGCGGGAGGATTTTGCAACCCGGCGCTGGAAGGCTTCATGGAATGTCAGATGCCGATCGTGAATTGCCCGCACGAACAAGTTGCCGGTCATCTCGCCGACGGTCATACGCGGATCACCCGCAAACCAGCGGTCTGCCTCGTCGGTCCCGAAGGATTTGCTAACGCGGTTCCGGCGATGCTGGAAGCGTGGGGCGAACGCTCGCCCGTGATCTTCATTACGGGGTCTTCGACCCTGAAGCGTCAGGGAGCTGGAGGGTTCAAGGAAATCGACGATGTCGCGATTGCCGCACCCCTGACCAAATATTCGGTGCAAATCACGGACGGCGAGCGCATCAGTGAATTTGTTGATCGCGCCTGGCGTGCTGCGACCACCGGTTATCCGGGTCCGGTTCACCTGGCGTTGCCGGTCGACATCATGTTCTCGTCATTCAACGAAGATGCCGGCCGCAATGAGCGTCCGTTCGACCGATCTGACCGGCCTGTGCCACGCGCCTGGCCGGATCCGGAAAGACTTGAGCAGATCCTGGCAATTGTTCGTGCCGCCGATCGTCCCGTTCTGATCGGCGGGCACGGTGTCTGGTGGTCAAGAGGGGAAAGCGCACTGGCCGATGCCGGTACCAAGCTGCGTATACCAATCTTCAATGTGCCTTATCACAGCAAGATGCTGGGCGAGGAATGCGATGCCTACATGGGTCTTGCCGACTTCCACCAGTATCACCCCTCGAAAGCCGCGATCCAGGAAGCCGACCTGGTGCTGATGGTAGGTTGCCGATTGGACAACCAGATGAATTTTGGCAATCCGCCGTTCATTCCACCTGAAACCAAGCTGGTATGTGTCAACGGAAGTCATGAGGAACTGGACTACAACATTGGTGCGGATGTGCAGCTCCTGTCCGACCCGGCAGCATTTCTCAATTCCCTGTCCGATGTCAGCCAGACATGGGATGGGTGGCTTGAACTGCAAAGCGCTCGCCGCGCCGAATGGGTTGGGGAATGGTCACGCCACATTGCAGCCGAGACAGCCAAGGACGAGCTGGACGGTGGCAAATTGCATCCGTTGCAGCTGGCTCTGGACGTTCAGGCGGGCATGCAAGATGGCGATTGGCTGGTTTTTGACGGCGGCAACACACATTTCTGGAATGAGATCGCCACAAATATCGCAGCTTCCCGTGGGCGCAGACTGGGCGGGATCCTTCATCCGGGAAACTACAGCCTGCTGGGTGTCGGGGTTTCCTTCGCGCTGTCCGCGAAGAACGTCCACCGCGACAAGACGGTCGTGCTGGTGACAGGAGACGGCGCGTTTCTTTCAGGCGGACTATCAATCGAAACCTGTTTTCAGGAAAATATTCCGATCATTGTCGTCGTCGACAACAATGCCGGGCTTGATTGCATCAGCCAGCAACAGGAACGCCTGTTCAAGAACCGGCAGCACTACGCCACGGATTTTCGCGACATTCCGTTTCACACCATGTTCGAAGGTCTCGGCGGACATGGTGAGTTGGTCACCAGGCGCGAAGAATTTCCGGCTGCGATGCAACGGGCAATTGCCAGCGGCAAGACCGCCTGCATCAACGTGAAATGCCGCGGAGTGATATCGCCCATTGTTGCGGCGACCTCCGACAAGCGCGAAAAGGCGTCAATCGAGTAATGGCTGTCGTCACGTCGCATGCCCTGAACAGCGTGGACGGAAGTCATGCAGACGGCATCGCCGTGCGGCTGACCCGCCTGGGATCTGAGAGATTGCCTCTCTTTGCCACTCGCACGGATGCCTCGGGCCGGGTGTCGGAAGGTGTCGACATTCGGGAAGCAGACGCAGCTTCAGTTTATCAGCTGGTTTTCGATACGGCGCCCTATTGGGCGGACCGTATCGGTTCCAGACCCGACATCGGTTTTATCGAACAGATTGTTCTGCGCTTTCAGATGCCTGACCCGGCAGGGACCTATCACATGCCCGTCATTCTGTCTCCAAACGGGTATTCTGTCTGGTTGTCCGGCTAACGATGGAGAGGAAGGACAAGTGATGGCTGACGCCTTGCCGGACACACCGTTTTTGGAGCGGATAAATTCCATCGTCGGCTCGGCCGGCTGGATCGATCCGACGCGAGCTGACGGTTATTTTGTCGATGCGCGGAACAGGTTTCGCGGCGATGCGCAATTGGTCGTGCGTCCATCATCGACCAACCAGGTCTCCCAAGTCGTCGCACTTTGCAATCAGTGCGGCGTTGGTCTGGTCCCTTACGGTGGCGGCACGGGCGGGTCGGCTGGCCATATCGATTTCGAACGACGGAAAATCATCGTGTTGTCGCTCGAGCGAATGAATGCGATCCGGTCGGTCAGTCAGGACAATGACACGATAGACGTGGAGGCCGGATGCGTTCTGGTGAATGTCAAGGAAGCGGCCCGTCAGCACAATCGCTGCTTCGGTCTGTCGCTGGCTTCGGAGGGCAGTTGCACGATCGGTGGCAACCTGAGCAGCAACGCCGGTGGTATCCAGGTCCTTCGTTACGGCAACGCTCGCGACATGTGCCTTGGAGTCGAGGTTGTTCTGCCTGACGGGGCGATCCTGAAGAACACCGGGGCGTTGCGAAAAGACAATACGGGATACGATCTCCGTCACCTGATGATCGGGTCTGAAGGGACGCTGGGGATCATTACCGCGGCAACGCTGAAGCTCTTTCCCGTGCCGAAAGAGATTGCAACAGTCATGTGTGCGTTTCCGTCCCCAGGTGCCGCGCTGGCCTTGCTTGGCGACCTGCGAAACGAGGTTGGCGAAGCGGTTACGGCTTTTGAGCTGATGTCGAGATTCGGGATGGACCTGGCCACACGCCATTTTCCGGAACTGGGCGATCCGTTCGAGCAATCCCATTCCTGGTTCGGCCTGGTCGACGTTGAGGGACATATCGGCATCGGAGCGCAGCTGGAAGGGGTGCTTGAGCGCATGTTTTCGTCCGGCATCGTCACGGACGCTGTTCTTGCGCAGTCGGGAAAGCAACGTCAATCACTGTGGAACCTCCGGGAACTTGCCTATGAATACAACAGGCAGGAAGGCGTGATTTTCAGCTCGGACACCTCGGTGCCGATTGCGGAAGTGGAAAACTTCATCGCAGCGGTGGAGTGCGCACTTGCCGGGATCAATCCCTCGCTTCGCGTCAACTGCTACGGTCATGTCGGTGACGGCAACATCCACGTGAACGTATTTCCACCGGAAGGAGTTGCCAGGTCGCGATTCCTGCTCGTGAACCCGACCATCCAGAATGAGCTGGATATTGCAATCAACGAGACGACTGCTTCCTGCGGCGGATCAATCAGTGCCGAACATGGAATTGGCAGGGTCAAACGGGACGCGCTGCTGAAATTCGGCGATCCCGTCAAGCAGGCGACCATGCGCGCTATCAAGGCAGCGATTGATCCCAACAACATCATGAATCCCGGCGCCGTGTTCGCGAATTAGCCATGTTCGCAAACTGCAGTTGGTTTTGCCGGTCGAGGACAGGGGACGTTCAACGTGACATACGAGACGATAGAGGTCCGGCCCGTGACGCCGTCGCTGGGTGCCGAGGTCGACGGGGTTGATCTGACCAGAACATTGGCACCCCTCCAGATCCGGGAAATCCAGCATGCCTTGTTGGCCCATCAGGTTTTGTTCTTTCGAAACCAGAGGCTGACTTTTGAGCGCCACAAGGAATTTGGCCGTCTGTTCGGCGACCTGGATGTGCATCCTTATGCGGCCTCGCAGGAAGGACATCCCGAAGTGTTGCCCATCTATGCCGATGCCAATTCTAAACAGATCCCCGGTGAACGCTGGCATTCGGATGTCTCTTGCGATCCGGAACCGCCCATGGGGTCGATACTGCACATTCACACACTGCCACCCGTCGGTGGGGACACCTTGTTTTCAAACATGTACGCGGCTTACGAGGCGCTCTCGGACAGGATGAAAACCTACCTGGACACCCTGGTTGCGGTTCACGATGGAGCACCGGGTTATCGCATGCGAGCCGCGAAGGACGGGAAGCAGGAAAACAGGGAATTTCCACAAGCAGAACATCCCGTTATTCGAACGCATCCGCAGACAGGACGGAAACTGATTTTCGTCAATCCGGTGTTTACGACGGCAATTCTTGATCTGCCGGCTGCGGAAGGTGACATGGTCCTGCGGTTTCTCTTTGATCATTGCAATCAACCGCAGTTTCATGCCCGGTTTCGCTGGCAGGAAAACTCGGTCGCCTTTTGGGACAATCGCTGCGTCCAGCACATTGCAATGTGGGACTATTTTCCACAGACCCGAGCCGGAAACCGGGTAACGATCAGGGGCGACAAGCCCTATTGACCAGAGTCTGGGGCACAGAAATCATTCACGGGTTTTCAGATGCCGGATGTTCCTCTTTGTATCTGCCGCACATGAGTTCCGGATAGTCTGAATTCGAAATGGCGTCTTGCTCCGGCAGGAAACAGACATTCCGTCGTGTTTGCCCGACGAGATTGGTGGGCTGGCGCGAATTGATTTTCAATTCATTTGGTTTTCAAATATATTTGCCGAATGCATCCAGATTTTGCTTGTCTGGACAAGCCAGTGCATCGATGCCGTGACGGCGCAGGGCTACAAATACCTGGAGGACAGATTGAACCTACGACAGCTCGAGGCCTTTCGAGCGACCATGCGCAGCGGGTCGATTACCGAGGCAGCTGAAATGCTGCACATCTCGCAGCCGAGCGTCAGCAGGCTGATCGGAGATCTGGAGCGTTCGGTCGGATTTCCGTTGTTCTTGCGGTCGGGCCGGGGATTGACCGCCACCGTGGAGGCAAAGACCTTCTATCAGGGGGTGGAAGGCATGTTCGTCAGCGTGGACAGGCTGCGGGAACTGGCTGAATCCATTCGCACAACGACCGGTGGGGTCATCTCGATTGGAACCATTCAGTCGATCGCAACAATCGAGTTGCCGAAGGCGTTGAACAAGCTTTATCGACGGTATGACGATATCAACTTCATGGTCCATTCACGCAATACGCCTGCCATTCTGGATGCGGTGCAGTTGCATCAGTTCGATCTTGGGATCGTGGGTCGGCAACCGCCTTACGAAGGAGTTGAAGTTCTTTCGCAACTCGCTGCACCTTATGTTTGCCTGATGCCGGAGGATCATCCGATCGCGGACCAGCCTGGTGCGGTCGATCTGGAGGAGATCGTCGACAAGGAGAATTTCGTGACGTTCGGCGGGGTGTTTCCCGATGCGATGTCCTCGATTGACAGTGATCTTTCACGCAGAATGCAGAGACGCTCGCGGATTTCCGCAACCAATATTCCCGTTGCGGCCTCCATGGTGCGTGAAACGGGCGTATTTGCAATCGCGGATCCCTTTTCTGCCGAGCAGGCCGTGCGGATGGGAGAGGTCGTTTTTCGGCCTATCCAACAGGATCTGCGCTATTATATCTCCCTGATTGTTCCAGGGCGCGAACACCTGTCGCGGCAGGCACTGGAATTGGCCGACATTCTCTCTGCGCAACTGTCCGAGCGCGTCGAGGCAGTTAACAATTTCGTCAGATAGTTTGCAGTGCAGAGACGAACCCACTTGGGATTTTTGAAAGACATCGACCAATTCATAGCAAATTCAAATACGTCGCAGATCTATTTCGATTGGTTCAAAAATTCTCTTCCGCACTAACATAGGCCCAACCTCTTGATTGTGGCGAGGGCCTTGAAATCGCGACCGAACCAGACAAAACAGCTGAACAAAGCAAGCGCATTTTCTCCACGGAAGACGCGCGTCAGCTTGCAAGCCGTCGACAGCCGAGACTGATCTTTGATTTTGTCGAAGGAGCAGCCGGCCGGGAGTTTGCCGCGGCGCAAAATATCCGCAAGTTCGAAGATGTCATGCTTCAGCCAAAAGTCATGGAAGACGTTGCGCATCGGACGTTGCTGAAACCATTCCTGGGCAAAAAATACGACCTGCCATTCGGCATTGCGCCTATGGGCATGTGCAACTTGTCCTGGCCGAATGCCGACTATCATCTGGCTCAGGCCGCCAAACACCACAATATTCCGGTCTGTCTCTCCTCTGCCGCTTCGAGTTCGATTGAGGAAATGTGGCAATGGGCGGGCGAAAATGCCTGGTTTCAGCTTTATGCCGGACAGTCGGTGGAGCAGTCCCTGTCACTGATCGAGCGGGCTGGCCGCGCAGGTTACGATACCGTCATACTGACGGCCGACGTTCCGCAGGTTTCGCGAAGAGTGCGGGATCTTCGCAACGGGTTTCACATGCCGTTCCGCATGACTCCAAAACTGTTGCTCGATTTTGTTCTGCATCCCCACTGGTCCCTCGCAACCCTGTTCAACGGCGCTCCGGAGCCGAAAAACTTCAAGACCGCGAACGGAACCACGCAATTCGATCGCAGTGCGAGCCGAGCCAGCGCCGACTGGAAATTTCTGGAGCGGCTGCGGGCGGAGTGGCCAGGAAACCTTGTCGTCAAGGGCGTAACCTCGCCTGCAGATGCCGTCCGCATCCAACAAGCCGGTGTCGACGCGGTTTATGTCTCCAATCACGGTGGACGCCAGCTCGACAGCGTCCCCGCGGCAATCGACATACTTCCGCAAATCCGGACAGCGGTCGGACCCGACTATCCGTTGATTTTCGACAGCGGCATCCGAAACGGAGAAGACATCGTCAAGGCGCTGGCGCGGGGTGCCGACTTTGTCATGATCGGGCGGCCGGTTCTCTACGCGCTGGGGGCGGATGGAGCGCGCGGTCTCAATACGCTTTTGAGTATTATTGCCGAAGAAGTGAGCCTGACATTGGCACAGCTAGGGCTGAGTGACGTCGCGGATGTGGATGCGGAAGTCCTGGTGTGCCCTGACGACACAAACACGAGCGACGCGCCTGTCGCTACCCACTTTAACAAGAAACTGATGCGCTAGCCGAGGAGGCGTCCCAATCATGAACGCTGTTGCGAAAATTCGCGGCGGAGCATTGCTTGCCCGTGCATTCAAGGAAAAGGGTGTGGACCATGTCTTCACTCTTGCCGGCGGGTTCTGTAACCCGGCCCTGGAAGGTTTCATGGAATGTCAGATGCCCGTGATCAACTGCCCGCACGAGCAGGTATCAGGGCATCTGGCGGATGGTCATGCCAGGATCACTCGCAAACCCGCCGTCTGCCTGGTCGGGCCGGAAGGCTTTGCCAATGCGGTGCCTGCCATGCTGGAGGCCTGGGGGGAACGCAGCCCGGTCATTTTCGTCACCGGTTCGTCGACGCTCAAACGGCAGGGGGCAGGTGGTTTCAAGGAGATCGACGACGTCGCGATTGCCGCACCGCTGTGCAAATACTCCGCGCAAATAGTCGATGGCACACGCATCAGCGAATTTGTCGATCGTGCCTGGACCGCGGCCACGACGGGATATCCCGGTCCGGTTCACCTGGCGCTGCCCGTGGACATCATGTTTTCTTCATTCGAAGAAGATGCTGGCCGGGCCGAACGTCCGTTTGACCGGTCAGACAGACCACTCCCCCGCGCGTGGCCGGACCCCAGCCGACTGGCGGAAGTGCTGGATCTTGTGAAGGCGGCGGAACGGCCGGTGATGATTGGCGGGCACGGGGTCTGGTGGAGCGGAAGCGAAGCAAAACTCGGCTTTGCCGGCACCAGACTGAAGATGCCCGTTTTCAATGTGCCCTATCACACCAAGATGCTGGGAGAGGATTGTGACGCCTATATGGGGCTCGCCGACTTTCACCAGTACCATCCCTCCAGACCAGCCATTCATGAAGCCGATCTGGTCCTGATGGTGGGATGCCGACTGGACAACCAGATGAATTTCGGCAATCCGCCGTTCATACCGCCGGAAACGAAGTTGATCTGTGTGAACGGCAGCCATGAAGAGCTCGAATACAATATCGGAGCCGACATTCAGCTTCTGTCCGATCCCGGAGCGTTTCTGGAGGCCCTGGCGGGTGTATCTGAAACCTGGACCGACTGGCTGGAACTCCAACGCAGGCGGCGTTCCGACTGGGTGTCGGAATGGTCGGACCATATTGCCGCAGAAACCGCTGAAGACACCGCGCAGGGCCGCCAGATGCACCCTCTCCAGCTTGCACTTGATGTCCAGGCCGGCATGACCGATGGCGACTGGCTGGTCTTTGACGGCGGCAATACCCACTTCTGGAATGAAATCGCCACGAATATTGCTGCCGCAAGAGGACGCACACTTGGCGGAATACTTCACCCGGGCAACTACAGCCTGCTGGGTGTGGGGGTTTCATTTGCACTCGCCGCAAAAAACACGCATCCCGACAAGACCGTGGTGCTCGTGACCGGTGACGGGGCGTTCTTGTCGGGCGGACTGTCGATCGAGACCTGTTTTCAGGAGAATATTCCGATCGTGGTTGTCGTTGACAACAATGGCGGCCTGGATTGCATCAGCCAGCAGCAGGAACGACTGTTCAAGAACCAGCAGCACTTTGCGACCGACTTCAGGGACATACCCTTTCACTCGATGTTCGAAGGTCTTGGAGGATACGGCGAACTTGTAGAGCGCAGGGAGCAGTTCGGCCCGGCACTTCAGCGGGCAATCGCAAGCGGCAAGACGGCATGCGTCAATGTCAAATGCAGAGGGGTTATCAGTCCGATTGTTGCCGCGACATCCGACAAGCGCGACAAGGCCTCGATCGAGTGATGGCCGTTGTCTCTTCTCATGTCCTGAACGGGGTTGATGGAACACATGCGGGCAGTGTCGGCATTGTGCTCCACGAGATAGGCCAAGACGGGTCCAGAAGATGCGTCTTCGCGAGCGAAACGGATCCGGGTGGTCGTTTGGTCGAAACGATAGACGCAAGCGAGATCGATCCGTCGGCCGACTACGAACTGGTTCTTGGGTCTGGACGTTATTGGGCTGAAATACACCCGGAAGCAGACAACAATCAGATCATTGGCGAAGTCGTCCTGCGTTTTCGAATGCCCGACAACAATGCCAGGTATCACATGCCGGTGATACTCTCGCCGAACTCTTATTCGACGTGGCTTTCACGATGAGAACTGCTCGACAGTCGATCTGACCAAGTTTACGCGGCGACCTGATACCAGTTTGAATGTGCACGAGCGTTGATGCCCACCATCGCCAGCCAACCGAACCTCACGGCATTCTGCACCAGGAGGGGAAACCGGTTAGCGGCATCCGGCATTGTTCCATTGTGACCGGTCGAAAATCCGGCTGGCGCGAGCCGGCCGGAGTTCCAGTTTGCCGGCTCAGTTGGTCGCCAACTTCCAGTTTCCGATGAACTGGCGAACGCGGCGATAGCTGTGACCATTGCTCAAAAAAGCAGTTTGTTCTCCAGGCGGCCATTGAATGTTTCAACGAAGCCGACCTGCGCCGGCTAATCTGAAGCGAACCTCTTGCAAGTGGCAATATTGTCCGCTGAGGGATCCTTCCCAGGGGAGCAGTTATTCCCGACTTGCCGACTGTCCGGTTTCCTTGATGTGCACTAGCTCGTCTGGCCTCTGATGGTGTCGTGCAACGCGTCAATAAAACTCGATATCCGCGCAAAATTCCGAACTGGTGTTCCGGCGCCGTTGATTTGAATTGAGTTGCCGGAACGACCGGCAACTTGACCTCGTGACCTCAAAGTGCAATATTTTGCATCAGTGCAATATTTTGCAATTGAGCGATGTGAATGGCGGTAGAGGCAAAAAACAATCCTGATGTGGCTGCTCGTGCCGCCTGGCTGCATTTTGTCGGCGGGCTCACGCAAGGCGAAGTGGCCCGTCATCTCAACGTCACCAATACCCGGGCACACCGGCTGATCGCACGTGCGCAGGCGGACGGTCTGGTCCAGATTTTCGTCGATGTTGAAGCGACCGAGTGCGTCATGCTGGAACGCCGGCTCATGGAGCGGTTCGGTCTGAAGTTCTGCCGGGTCGCAATGGAGATTCCCGAAAGCGGACCGATGCCTCTTCGATCGCTTGCAACCGTGGGCGCGCAGTATCTCATGGAGGTTTCAAGCGGCAAGCGCCACAAGACGATCGGTCTTGGCAATGGCCGGACGCTTACCGGTTCGGTCAATGCCATGGGGCGGGACCCTGTCGTCGGCAAGCAGTTCGTTTCCGTGCTTGGTGGACTGACCCGTTCCTTTGCCGCCAATCCCTATGACGTGATCTATCGGCTCGCCCAGAAGACGGGCGCGGAGGCGCATCTTCTGCCTGCCCCGCTCTATGCAAATACCGCGGAAGACAAGGCGGTGATGATGAAGCAGTTCGGCATTGCCGACACGATGGCGCTGATCGACGAGGCGTCGCTGGTTGTGCTCGGTGTCGGAAGTCTCGATCCGGATTCAGGCAGCATCATCGACACGGCGATAGACGATCCGAACAAGACGAGAGAACTCCGTGAAGGCGGAGCTGTCGCGGAATTGCTTGGCCAGTTCTTCGACATCGACGGGCAACAGATCGAGACGGAATTTGACCAACGGGTCATGGCGCCGCCGATCAAAAGCCTGAAAGGACGCGAAGTGACCGCGATTGCTGGAGGAGCAAACAAGGTCAAGGCGATTACTGCTGCACTGAAGAACGGTCATCTGACCGGTCTACTGACAGACGAGGTAACTGCAAAAGCGCTTGTAGAAGACCACGAATGACGCGACGAGCCAGGATTCACTAGGGAGGAAATACAGATGTACGAAAAGGAAAAAGATGCCATAGGGGCGTTCCTGCGCGGGGAGATGGATCGCAGGGCGCTTATTCGACGTCTTGGCGGACTTGGCATGACCGCAGCATCTGCGGGAACGCTCTACAACATGATGGCGAACAATGCGCATGCCGCCGATTTCGATTGGCAGAAACATAAAGGCAAGAGCGTAAAACTGCTGCTGAACAAGCATCCCTATACGGATGCCATGATAGCGAACCTGCCGAACTTCAAAGACATGACCGGAATGGATGTTTCCTACGACATCTTTCCCGAAGACGTCTATTTCGACAAGGTGACGGCTGCGCTGTCGTCTCGCTCGAGCGAGTATGATGCGTTCATGACCGGCGCTTACATGACATGGACCTACGGTCCGGCGGGCTGGATTGTCGACCACAATGAATGGCTCAACGACCCTTCGAAAACCAATCCGAACTACAATTGGGACGACATGCTGGAAGGCGTGCGCAAGTCCTGTGCCTGGAATGGTGTTCCGGGCGGTGAACTCGGTTCGCCCGATGCCAAGCAGTGGTGTATTCCCTGGGGTTACGAGCAGAACAACATCACCTTCAATGCGGCGATGTTCGAAAAGGCCGGCGTCAAGGTGCCGACCAACCTGGACGAGATGCTGGAAGCTGCCGCTGCGGTTCAGGCAGCCAATGATGGTGTTTACGGCGTCGGCGTTCGCGGATCACGCTCCTGGGCGACGATTCACCCGGGTTTCCTTTCGGCCTACGCGAATTTCGGCGAGCACGACCTGTCGAATGACGGCGGCAAGCTGAGCGCGGCGATGAACACGGCCGGGTCCAAGGAATTCCACTCCAAATGGGTCAAGATGATCCAGGAAAGCGGTGCGAGCGACTGGTCGACCCATACCTGGTACCAGGTCGGAACGGATCTGGGTGCCGGCAAGTCCGCGATGATCTTCGATGCCGACATCCTGGGCTATTTCATGAATGGCGGCGAGAACGCGATGGCAGGCCAGTTGCAGTTTGCCCCGTTTGCGGCGAACCCGGCAGCATCGGCACCGACCCCCAATATCTGGATCTGGTCCCTGGCCATGTCAAAGTTCTCCAAGGACCTTGATGCAACCTGGTACTTCATGCAGTGGGCCTCGGGTCCGGAGCACGGATTGTTCGGTGCGACGGAAATGGACTTCGTGAACCCTGTCCGCAAGTCGGTATGGGACAGCGACGTCTTCCGTGAGCGGTTGAACAAGAACTATCCGGGTTACGTGGAAATGCATGACGTTTCAGCACCCGGAGCGTCGATCAAATTCACCGCACAGCCATTGTTCTTCGATCTGACCACAGAGTGGGCGGCCACCTTGCAGCGGATGGTTGCCAACGAGGTTCCGGTCGATGAGGGCCTTGATCAACTCGCACAGAGCATGAATTCCCAGCTCAGTGAAGCGGGATTGAGATAGGTCGCAGCCTGCGGCATGCGCGGTACCCAACACCGCGCATGCCGTCTTGAGCCAATCAACAAAGACACTCCAAGCCTGGTGTTTCCATGACCGACACCTTGACGACCCGGCGACGTCAACTGATCTCGCCAAAGGTGCTTCCCTATGTCCTGAGTCTTCCAGCGCTTCTTGTGTGCATAGGGATACTCATTCCGTTCGTTACGGCGATTTTCTACTCGCTGCAGCGCTACAGGATGTCCCAGCCCTGGAACCGGGGGATGAACTGGGGTGAGAACTACGTCAAGTTTCTCACCGATTCCGATTTCTGGAACACTCTGAAGGTATCGCTGGTTTATGCCGGCTCCACGGTGGTCCTCGAACTGTTGCTCGGTCTGGCGATCGCGCTCCTGCTGAAAAAGCGGAGTACCGTCAACAATTTCGTTTCCATCATGCTGCTTTTGCCGCTCATGACGGCACCGGCCCTCGCGGCACTGATGTTCAAATTGATGACCAATCCGAATTTCGGGATCCTGAGTTACTTCATGCAGGTGATCGGGTTCGATGATTTTCGCTGGGGATCTTCGCCGGGAACGGCGCTGTTTACCGTGATCCTCGTCGATATCTGGGTCTATACGCCTTTCATGATGATCCTTCTGCTCGCCGGTTTGCGATCGCTGCCAACCCAACCCTTCGAGGCCGCTGCCCTTGATGGTGTGCCGCAACTGGAACAGTTCTGGCGGATCACGTTGCCGATGCTGATGCCTTATATCCTCACGGCAGCTCTGTTCCGGCTGCTCGATTCAATCCAGCAATTCGATATCATTTATGCGATGACCCAGGGCGGACCGGGGGACACGCTGATGGTGTTCCAGGTGGAGGCGTATCTGAATTTCTTCCAGTCGACCAATGTCGGACGATCTGCGGCTTTGCTGCTGATCCTGTGGGCAATCACATATTTCTTGTCCAACATATTCGTCAAAAACTGGCTTCGGCTGCGTGAACGCGCAAAAGGGGGCGCGTGAGATGGATCATACTTCTTTCCTGGAACGCTGGTTCCGACGAGTCGCGCTCTCCATCATCATCGTCTTTTTCATGTTTCCGATTTTCTGGATCGTGCTCATGAGCTTTCAGACGAACGAAACGATCCTGCGGTCGCCGCCTTCGATGTCCTTTACGCCGACGCTGGACAACTACATGGCGATCATTGCCGGGCGGCTCGATTCAAACGTTGCCAGCATGGGCATCGATTTTGTGAACAACCTGATGAATTCGATTATCCTGTCGGTGTGTTCGGTCGCCGTTGCCCTGGTCCTTGGTGTGCCTGCGGCCTATGCCTTTGCGCGGCACAAGTTCAGGGGCTCGGAAGATATCGCCTTCACGCTGCTGTCTTTCCGCTTTGCCCCACCACTTCTGGTCCTGCTTCCTTTGACGCTCTACTTCCAGGAAATAGGTCTTGCCGATACGTATCTCGGGCTCGTCTGGGTCTACCAGCTGATCTGCCTGCCGCTAATCCTGTGGATCGTGCGCGGCTATTTTGAAGATATCTCACCGGATATCGAATACGCCTACAGGATCGCGGGCCATAGCTGGTTTTCCACTTTCCGCAAGATTGCCTTGCCGCTTGCCGGTCCGGGTATTGCCGCAGCCGGCCTGCTGGCATTCATCTTTGCCTGGAACAATTTCATCTTCGCGCTGGTGCTTGCCTCCGCAGACAAGCAGCCGGTCACAGTCGGGGCGCTTGCCTTCGTGACTGCGTCCGGCATTCAATATGGGCAGATCGCGGCCGCAATCGTGCTGTCGATCGCGCCGACACTGGCGCTCGCCCTGTGGGCACAGCGATATCTTGTCGAAGGGCTTTCCCTCGGTGCGGTGAAGGGTTGATGCGGATGGAATTTCTCGAACTCACCTCACTTTCGAAATCCTTCAGCGGTGAGACCGTTCTGGACGAGGTATCGCTGAGTGTGCAGAAAGGGGGGACGCTCGTGCTGTTCGGCAAGTCCGGTGCAGGGAAGACCGTCTTGTTGCGCAGCATCGCCGGGGCGATCGAACCCGATGACGGAACCGTCGTCATCGGCGGTGAGGATGTGACGAGCGTACCTCCGGAATATCGCGGCATCGGAATGGCGTTTCAGAATTTTGCGCTGTTTCCCCACATGACGGCGTATGACAATATTGCAAGTTCGCTCACATCGAAGCGCATGTCGGCCTCGGAGATCCGCACGAAAGTGGATGCGGTCGCGAAGCTCCTGAAGATCGAACATGTCCTTTCGCACGCGCCCAAGGCGCTCTCGAATGGTCAGAAACAGCGTACGGCACTTGCCCGGGCCCTGGTCTCCGAACCCAGGGTTCTGCTGCTCGATGATCCCCTGCGCAACGTGGATGCAAAATTGCGATTTGAAATGCGCCTGGAGTTGCCGCGCCTCCTGGCGGATCGTGGCGCGACGATCATTTACGTCACGCAGGACTACAAGGAAGCCATGGCTCTCGGAGACCGTATCGCCGTTCTGGACCAGGGCAAGATTGTCCAGATCGGATCTCCCGACGACATTTATCGGCGTCCCGCGAACACGCAGATTGCGCAACTTTTCGGAGACCCGACCATCAACCTACTCGACGTTGTTCCCAAGGAAGACGACCGGGGCCTGCACGCATTCCTGTCCGATCAGAGGGTCGACTTTCATGGCAAGTTTCCGGGCGTTGCCGGCAGGGATTGCATTGTCGGATTGAGGCCGGAGGCCCTGTCATTTACCGAGACCGGTGGATTTCCGGTCACAATCGAGGCGGTCACCCCGTTCAACGAAAAGACCGTGACGCTGGTGACGACATTGCGTGGGCGGGAAATTCTTTTGTCCCAACCGGCTCAGGATCCGGTTCCGACCGGTCCCAAGGTGAACCTGCAGATCGCGGCGCGGGACGCGATCCTGTTCGATCGGGAAACGGGAAACAGGATCGCGCCAGAGCCTGACGGCAATCGGGTGGAGGAAGCAGCATGACGGCGCAACTCCACCTGAAAACTGTCAACAAAAAATACAATCCCGGCACTGCGCACGAGGTGCACGCGGTCCAGGATCTCGATCTTGAGGTTGAACGCGGCGAGATCGTTGCATTGCTGGGATCATCGGGTTGTGGCAAGACATCGACGCTGCGCATGATCGCAGGATTCGAAGAAGTGAGTTCGGGCGAGGTCGATATTGACGGGCGCCGGATTGACCGGCTCGCGCCGGCAAAGCGAGGCGTCGCAATGGCGTTCGAGGGCTATTCTCTTTATCCGCCCCTGACAATCCGCGAAAACATCGCGTTCGCCCTCAAGTCTGAAAGGTTACGCCAGGCGGAAGTCAATACAAGGGTCGAGCAGATCGCGGCGCTTCTGGAGATCAGCGACATTCTGGACAAGCACCCGAACGCGATATCCGGCGGGCAACAACAAAGGGTCAGCCTGGGGCGTGCGCTTATCCGTCGTGCCGACCTGCATGTCCTCGACGAGCCGATGGGACAGCTGGAGCCTCAGCTCAGGGCGATCCTGCGCGGCCGGATCAAGCACTACATCAAGGAACATGAGTTGACGGCGATTCTCGTGACTCATGACCAGACCGAGGCCAATGCGCTTGCCGATCGCATTGCGGTCATGGAAGGCGGTTTGTTGCAACAATACGATACGCCCGAGAACCTGAAAAACAGGCCCGCCAACATCTTCACCGGCGCATTTATCGGCGAGCCGCCGATGAACCTTTTTGCGGCGGTTGCCGAGGTCGTTGCCGACCGTGTCGATCTGCGGCTGGCACCGGATATTGCACTGTCCTATCCCTCAGCCGCGTTTTCCGAAGAATTGCAGCAGCGCATCCAGCAGGATCAGGGTGTGATGATCGGAATACGTCCGCATTCTGTCCAATTGACCGAAGAAGGACTGCCGGCGGAGGTTTACGCCAATCAGTGGCTTGGTGACCAGACCCATATCGCCGCGCGCTTTGCGGGTGGAAGCATCGTTTCGGTCGTTCATGACCTCGCGCTTCCCAAACCGGGTGATCGGATCAACCTGTCCATTTCGGCACATGATCTGCACATATTCGACAACAACACCGGAGATGCACTCAGTCATGGAGGACAGTTGGCATGAGTGCAAAGGATCTCCTTATCGGGATCGATGCCGGAACCTCGGTGATCAAGGCCGTGGCCTTTGATCTTGCCGGACGACAGATTGCCCTGGCCAGTCGTCGAAACGAATACACGACGCTGCCGGGGGGCGGTGTCGAACAGGACATGAACCGGACCTGGCACGACACGGCGCAGGTGCTCGCTCAACTGGCGGAAGAGGTCCCGGACTGTGCCAGGCGTTGCGCGGCAATCGGTGTCACAGGTCAAGGTGACGGAACCTGGCTCATCGACGGGGACGGCGAACCCGCGCATGACGGCTGGCTCTGGCTCGACTCGCGGTCAGCGGCAACCTCGCGCCGATTGGCGGAGATGGATGGAAGCCGCGTCATCTACGAACGCACGGCCACCGGCATCAATGTTTGCCAGATGCGCACCCATCTTTGCTGGATGCAGGAGAACACGCCAGATCTGCTGAAGAAAAGTGCGTCTGCACTTCACTGCAAGGACTGGCTCTACTACAAGCTCACCGGCGTGCTGGCGTCAGACATTTCCGAAGGTGTTTTCACGTTCGGCGACTTCCGGACTAGGGATTACAGCCCCGATGTCCTTGAGTTGCTCGGACTTTCTGATCACGCGGATCTGCTTCCTCCGATCATTGACGGTACAAAGATATCCCATGGTCTGACCCGGGAAGCCGCGGAGCTGTGCGGGTTGGTCGAGGGAACACCGGTCAGTCTTGGTCTTGTCGACGTCATGTGCAGCGCACTCGGCGCGGGACTTTACGACCCCTCAGTGCTGCCGGGCCTGACAATTCTTGGATCAACCGGAATGCATATGCGTTTCGTCAGGGATGCCGATGCCGTTGTTTTGAACGACGACGCGTGCGGCTACACGATGCCGTTTCCCGGTGGGGCATTTGCGCAGATTCAGACCAATATGGCTGCCACACTGAACATAGACTGGGCGCTCGGCCTGGCGGCACAGGTCTTTGCGTCCCAGAATCTCAGCGTCGATCCCGAACAGTTCCTTGTTTCGATGGACGATTTGGTGCTCGACGCAAAGCCGGGCAGTGCGTTTTACCATCCCTATATTTCGGCGGCCGGTGAACGGGGTCCATTCACCAACCCCGATGCAAGAGCGAGTTGGACAGGCCTCGACCAGACGACAACTTGGGCCGATATGCTTCGCGCTGTATTTGACGGTCTCGTTCTGGCCGCCAGGGATTGTTACCAGACCATGGGAAGCATTCCCGGAGAAATCCGTTTGACCGGTGGGGCCGCAAAGTCGCGTGCATTCCGGATCCTGCTGTCTGCCTGCCTCCAGGCACCGGTTCGAACAATCGGCCAACCGGAAGCCGGAGCCGCGGGAGCTGCAATGATTGCTGCCGTGCAGCAGGGCCTGTTCAAGGATATCGCAGCTGCCGTGGACACCTGGGTTACCCCGCTCCTGAACGATGCGATTCTCCCGGATGACCGGCTTACCGGATCCTACGACACCCTTTTCAAAACCTATCTGGAGACGAGGCTGATCCTGCCGAAGGCGTGGGACAGCCAAGCGCAGGCCAGGCGGGAGCTGAGCAAATGACGACTGTTGCAATCATTGGTGACCGGTTCATGGAGTCGTCAGTTTTCGAGAGAGAAATTCTGGCTCTGTGCGGTGATCGTGTCACTTGCAAATGCATGGATCTGGCATGGCCTGACGAACCGATGGAACATGGATACGCCGCTCCCGGACTGGAAGGTTTGAAGGAGTATATGGGGACGCCTGAGATGGTCCTCTCTCACTTGCAGGACGCGCAGGTGCTGGTGACGCATCTTGCGCCCGTTTCAGCCGGCGTTCTGGAATCCGCTCCCAATCTCAAGTTGGTCGGGGTATCGCGCGGCGGGCCGGTCAACATTGCGATGGAAGAGGCGCGTCAAAGAGGCGTGCTGGTTGTCAATACACCCGGCCGAAACGCGTCCGCAGTTGCGGAATTCACGATCGGGGCAATCATTGCCGAAACGCGCAATATCACCAAGGGGCATGATTCCCTGCGGGCAGGTGATTACCGGGGGGATCTGTACCGCGCGGAAATTGCGGGAAACGAGCTGTCCGACATGTGTGTCGGCGTCATCGGCTACGGTAATGTCGGAACGCGCGTCGTGAAGCTGTTGCGCGCCTTTGGCACCCGTGTGCTTGTCAATGACCCTTATGTCCAGTTGTCGGTCGACGACAGTCGCGGTGGTGTTGAACAGGTTTCTCTCGACACCCTGCTGAAGGAAGCCGACGTCGTCACGTTGCACCCCCGGGTCACCAAGGAGACGACCGGAATGATCGGCGCGAATGAATTCGCGGCGATGAAGCCGGGTGCCGTTGTGGTCAATACTGCCCGGGGTCCGTTGATGGATTATGATGCGCTGTTTGAAGCCCTTTCGAGCGGGCACCTCGGTGGAGCGATGCTGGAAACATTTGCCGTCGAGCCGACGAATCCCGAGGACCCGCTTCTGCAACTGCCGAATGTGACGCTTACACCTCATATTGCCGGGGCTTCCCGAAAGACGGTGAAGATTGCCGCGAAGAAGATCGCCGAAGAAGTGCGGCGCTGGATTTCCGACGAACCTCCGCTCAGTCCGTGTTGAGGTCACGATGAACCTGTTGACACCTGACCATTCCAAGTATGAACCGGCGGGACGATCCGCAGAGCGTCCCGTGGATCTTCTGGTTGTCGGCGGTGGAATTAACGGTGCAGGTGTCGCCCGCGATGCGGCCGGGCGCGGATTGTCTGTCATCCTTTGCGAAAAAGGCGATCTGGGTGAAGGAACCTCGTCACGATCGGGGAAATACATCCACGGGGGTCTTCGTTATCTGGAATATTACGAGTTCCGGCTTGTTCGCGAAGCTCTGAATGAGCGTGAAGTCGTGCTGGAAGCAGCGCCGCATCTCTCCTGGCCGTTGCAGCTTGTGCTTCCCCACAGCCCCGAACAGAGACCGAGATGGCTCATTCGGTTGGGTCTTTTCCTTTATGACAATCTGGGTGGTCGAAAGCGGGTCCCGGGCTCCAGTTCCCTGGATCTCGGCACGAACGTTGCGGGCAAGCGGCTGAAAGGCAAATTCCGGAAGGGTTTCAGTTACTGGGATGTCTGGATCGATGATGCCCGTCTCGTCGTCCTGAATGCGGTGGATGCTTCCCGCCGCGGCGCCCAGATATTTACCAGGACGGCGTGCCTGTCGGCCCGGCGGCACGGAAAAGTCTGGCGCGCCGAATTGAAGAGCGACAATCCCGGTAGCCCTTCTGTCGTGTTCGCAAAGGCGATTGTCAACGCGGCCGGCCCCTGGGTCGAGAAAGTCATCGGCGAGGTTGCGGGGGTGAATTCGCGCATGAGCGTGCGTCTGGTCAAGGGGAGCCATATCGTTCTTCCCAAATGGTGGGAGGGCGACCATGGCTATGTGCTGCAGGCACCCGACAAGCGTCTCATTTTCGTCAATCCGTATTTTGACGACATGGCGTTGATAGGCACCACGGACATTCCGTTTGAGGGCCGGGCTGAAGATGTCGAGATCGACGCGTCCGAGATCGACTATCTGCTCGGTATCCTCGAAAGCTACTTTGATCAAACGTTCAAGCCTGAAGACGTGCTCTTCGACTATTCCGGCGTACGGCCTCTTTTTGACGACGACGCAAACAAAAGCGCATCAGCTGTTACCCGCGATTATCAATTCGAGTTGGACGGGTCGCTGGAACCTGACAGCGCATTGCCGCCGCTTCTGTCGGCTTTCGGCGGAAAACTGACAACCTATCGGAAGCTTTCCGAACAGGCCTTGCAGATGCTGGCGCCCTTTTTTCCGGAGATGGCCGGATCCTGGACGGCGAAGACCCCGCTTCCGGGCGGAGATCTTCCCGACAAACAATTTGAGGTATGGTTCAAGGGCTTTCAAAAACGGTATGCGTTTTTGCCGGAGAAACTGCTGCGCCATCTGGGGCATTGCTACGGGACCGATGCGGTAAGGCTGCTTGATGGTGTGAATGAGCTATCCGATCTTGGTGAAAATTTCGGGAGCTGTTTCTTTGAACGCGAAGCGGTCTGGCTGTTGCAGAATGAATGGGCGGTCAGCGCTGAAGACATTCTGCTGCGCCGTACCAAACACGGATTGTTTCTGACCCCAGAAGAAAAGTCCGGTTTTGAAGTCTGGTTGGATAAAAGGCTGGCAATCCATGAACCCGTTTCTTGATCTGCGACGCGGCAAGGAATTTGAAAGTCTCTGTGCTGTTTCCGCCGAACTGGGTAAAGACCCCTTGCAGGTGCAAGGACCAGGTGGAAACACATCGCTCAAGAAAGACGGACGGATGTGGATCAAGGCTTCCGGTACCTGGCTTGCCGATGCTGACGAGCGCGATATCATGGTTCCCGTTCATGCAGACCGGTTTTCAGCTGCCTTGAAAACCGGGGAAGAGCGCGCGGCCGATACGGCAGGCTTTCTTGCCTCGGTGGAGGGCGCGCCCGACCTTCACTCTTCTATTGAGACTTCTGTTCACGCGCTTCTCGACAGTCCTGTTGTCCTGCACACGCATTGTGTTGCGACAATTGCCATTGCCATTCGATCGGATGCAGAGGATCTGGTTAAAGACAAGCTTGCGGATCTCGATGCGGTTTTCATACCTTATCAGAAGCCGGGGCTGGATCTTGCGCGGGCGATCATGGCACGCGCCACAGGTCGCACCAGGGTGCTGATCCTGGGAAATCATGGTCTGGTGGCTACGGGATCGAGTGCAATTGAAGCCAAAAAATGCCTGTTGGAAGTATCACGGCGACTGGAGCCTGCGGTCGATGCTACTTTGGCAGAGCCGGATCGAGACTGGGTTCAGTCCCTGCAGGATACCGGATGGATCGCGGCACCGTTTCAGACAACGCAGGCCATTGCGTTTGACGATAATCTTCTCGAGATTGCGTCCGGTAACTCGCTTTATCCCGACCATGTCGTTTTTCTAGGGCCGGGCTGCGTGGTTGCCAAGGATGCCGAAACGGTAAACGAAGCGGCACAACGCGGTTCGCAAGAACGGTCGGAACGCAAGCTTGTCATTTGCCCCGGCAAGGGCGTCGCGGTGCCGGCTGCTTCGAATGCGGCGACGTTGACCCTGGTGCGTGCCCTTGGCGATGTTTTGGTGCGTGTATCTCCCGGCTCCGAAGTGACACGCCTTACCGATCTCCAGGAAGACGAATTGATCAACTGGGACGCGGAAAAAATCCGTCAGGCCCTGAACACGACTGAAAGTGCAAGCGCATGAACCAGCGTCTTGCGTTGGGGATCGATGTGGGCACATCAGGTGTCCGGATTGCCGCGCTCTCACAGGATCTCAATGTCGTCGCCGTCACCAAGGCGGCAATGGATCTCTCCTCGGGACCTCGACACGATCCAGCGGTTTGGTCCCGGGCGTTGACGGAAGCATTGTCCTCAATGCTTCACACAATCGACCCGGGGGAAATTGATGCAATCTGTGTCGACGGAACTTCGGGCACCGTGCTTGCGCTTGACCAGGATGATCAGCCGCTCGGTACAGCGCTGATGTATAACGACGCTGTCGATGATCCGGCGATCCCCGTAGCAATTGCACAGGTCGCGCCCCGGCAGAGCGCGGCTCATGGACCAAGCTCGGCGCTCTCACGATCCATCGCGCTGCAAACCAGACCGGGTGTCGTGCGCATAGCCCATCAGGCAGACTGGATCGCCGAGAGACTTGCCGGGAAAGCATTGCCCAGCGACGAAAGCAATGCGCTCAAAACGGGATACGACCCGATTGCCAGAGCGTGGCCGGACTGGATGGCCGCAACGGGTATCGAATTGAAACTGTTGCCGGACGTCGTTGCGACGGGCACGAAGACCGGCGTTACTTCTGGTGCTCTTGGTTTGCCATCAGGCATACCGATTATTGCCGGTGTCTCCGACGGGTGTGCGTCCTTTCTGGCGACAGGTGCCTCCAAACCCGGAGACGCGGTGACTGCACTTGGAACGACATTAACGCTGAAGTTACTTTCAGAACGGCCAATTTTCGCACCGGAATTCGGGATCTACAGTCATCGTATCGGCAATCAATGGCTGGCGGGCGGCGCTTCCAACAGTGGTGGCGGGGCACTTGCTGCCCATTTTACACCGGACGAGATCAGCAGTTTGAGCGACCTGATCGATCCGGATGTTCCGAGCGGGTTCGATTACTATCCATTGCCGCGGCCCGGAGAAAGGTTCCCGGTGAACGATCCGGACCTTGAGCCTCGGGTTGATCCGCGACCGGAGTTGCCGCAAGCGTTTCTGCATGGATTGCTGGAAGGAATTGCGAAGATCGAACAGCTCGGTTTTGAAAGGCTTGCCGAGCTCGGTGGGCCAAAATTGACATCCATCCGGACCGTCGGGGGAGGCGCGGGCAACAGGATCTGGACTCGCATGCGCACACGCCTGCTTAATGCGCCCGAAGCTGCGGTTGCATCGGGAGAGGCGGCAGCCGGATCCGCCCGGATCGCCTGGACATTCCTGAAGGGTCAGACATGAGCAGGAACATCTCGGGACTGGGAGACATTCTGGATCAGTTCGATGGTATTCTGATCGACCAGTTCGGCGTTCTTCACGACGGCAATGAACCATTTCCCGAGGCCTTGCCATGCCTTCGGAAAGTGGCGCAAACCGGTACGCCGATCGTTGCGATTACGAATTCAGGGCGCATGAAAGAGCCCAACAGGCAACGACTTGATCGCTTCGGTTTCACAGCCGACCTGATCGGAGACATTGTCACATCGGGAATGGTGGCACGAAGCCGGATTGTCGACATGCTGGCAGAAGGTGATCTGACCCCTGGCGATGCTGTCCTGAATCTCACACGCGAGAACGACGTCACTGTTTTGGAAGGCCTCGGACTTGTGGCGTCGAACGAGGTCGCTTCCTCGACCCGGCTCGTTCTCATTTCCGGCCTCAAACCCGAAGAACTGTCACGCCAGGACTATCTGCAACTGCTGAAGCCTTTGGCCGAGCGCGGCATTCCGGCGATCTGCGCAAACCCGGATCACATGGTTTATTCGCACGGCAAGGCTGCTTTTGGACCAGGGCTTGTTGCCGCCGATTACGCCGAAGCAGGCGGAGATGTAACCTTCGCTGGAAAACCCGGTTCGGAAATTTTTCTCAAATCTCTGCAGTCTCTCGGGAATCCGGATCCGTCCCGGGTCCTGATGATCGGCGACAGTCATCACCATGATATCGCGGGAGCGGCCCGCGTCGGTTGCAAGACATTGCTGATTGCAAGCGGTGTTCAGGCACAAGGCGCGTCGCGAGACACGGAGCCCGATTTTTCCATCGAGGCTCTTCGTTATTGACGAGTGCGATCTACGCGTTCCTGTATTCCGGTCGATAGCTTGCAAACTGTCGATCTGAAAGGTTGCGCCACGCCTGATACACACCTGGATCCGGCATGACAGGCGCGCTTTCTTCACTCATTTCAGCGGCCGCCTCATCCAGCGTCTCAAACAAGCCAGCTCCGTAGGCTGCGCACATGGCCGCGCCAAGCGAGGATGCCTCCAGGCTTCGAGATATATGGACTGGCAGGCCTGTTGAGTCCGCGAACATGCGGGTCCACAGGGCGCTGTTGCCACCGCCGCCGACTGCAACGATCTTTTCTATCTTCAGGCCGCTTTCCTTCATCGACGAGATTGCTCGCGCGCTTTCCAGGGTCATGGCCTCCAGGACAGCACGATAGAGGTGGCCCAGCCCGTGGTTCGGAGACAGTCCATTGAAACTGGCCCGCGCGCCGGTATCCCAGTGCGGATCCATGCAGCCGGTCAGATAGGGGCACACCGTAACACCCTCGGAGCCGATCGGGATCTGTGCTGCTTTTGCCTCAAGTTTTGAAAACACCGACGGGTCGTCACGACCACCGGCGAATGTGTCGACAAACCAGTTGAGCAGGAAAGCGCCGGCGCGCTGGCATCCTTCCAGAAAATAGCCGTTTCCGGTCGGTGAGGTCATCGTGCGCCAGTTGAGACTGATCATGGGATCAGGTGCCCAGGCCCCGGAAACCAACGCGGTGCCCAGGTTGAGATACACAACGCCCTCGCGAGCCGCATTGACGCCCAGTCCTGCGCATTGACCATCCCCGCCGGCCGCAATGAGCGGCAAGCCCGCCGGCAAGCCAGTCTGAACTGACGCTTCCGGAGTGATCGTTCCAACAAGCGTGCCTGGACGCGCGAGTGTGCCCAGCTGTCCTGTATGTATTCCAAGATGGTTGAGAAAACTCTCGGACCAGGTCATGCTCTGGATATCAAGTACACCGAAAGGATCTGCGCTTGTCCAGCTCGACGTCCAGTTTCCGGTAAGTCGTCCGCTCAGGAAACAATGAACGTCCGCAAATCTGGCCGTCCGATCCATGATGTCTGGCTGGTTGCGGCGGAACCAGGACAATTTGTAAATTACCGGTATAATGTCGACCGGTTTTCCCGAAACACCGTGCAATGTGTCTTGTCCAATCTCCTCGCAAAGAAGTTCGACTTCATGCCTGGCCCTTTCGTCCAGCCAGACGACCGCAGGGCGAACCGCGTTGCCATTGGCATCAACGAAGGCAACCGTTTCCCGCTGGTTGGAGATTGCCAGTGCCGCGACACGGGACATGTCCAGTTCACCTGCCAGCTGACGCAGGGCGGAGCAGGCAGCGGACCACCAGTCCTCGATATCCTGTTCAACCCAACCCGGTTGAGGTTGGTACAAGGGGATCGAGGCACGACCTTCCGCAACGGGCTCTCCCTTCGCTGTCCAGGCGATTGCCTTGGTCGATTGCGTTGAACTGTCAAGCCCGATAACCAGGTCTTTTGTCATTTGTCCTCCCTCAACAACCGGTCGGCAGTTGCCCTGTCAGTTACCAGATCTGTGACATAGCCTCCGGTGAGGCATGCATGTAGCGCATCGAGTTTCTCCTCGCCACCGGCAACGCAGATACGTTCCGGAACGGCTTTCAGGTCCTGAAGTTCCATGCCGATCTGAAGGCCGGAGAGCGCGCCTTCCAGGGCATCACCCTGCGCATCGATAAACCGGCCGATGACGATGCCGGCGGCTCCGGCTTTCATGTAGTCCTCGGCAGATGGCTGGATCAGGTTGTTGCCGTCGGCCCATCTGGTTTCGTCGTTGAGTTCGCCGACACCGAAAACAACCGTGGAGCAGCTGTGAACGCGTTCAAAATGGCGCTTCAGTGATGGCTCCTGAAGCAGTGCCGTGCGCAGTTCCGGAGTGGTGACAACAGCGGGTGCGTGAAAATTGTGGCATCTTGCGCCAAGCCGGTTTGCGATGAAAAGCGTACACGCTTCCGGCGACGAAGCGTCATCCCCAAGTGAACTCCCGGATACCTGCACGACACGCAGGCTCTCCTGGTTGCGCTCCGGCAGCGCATTTGCGAGCTCGAGCATCGTGCGTCCCCAGGCCACGCCGAGTGTCATGTCTTTTCGCAAACGCGACAGGAGGATCTGCGCTCCTGCGATCCCGAGACGTTTTCGAAGCAAGGTCGGGTCGCCGTCTTCTTCACTGACATGCGGTGCAATGAATGCGCCCTTCAATCCGAAACGGGCTGCGAGCCTTTGACTCAAGTTCGCCTGCTCAAGAAGGTCTGGTGCAAGGCTTATGGTAACGAGCCCCCGCCTGCGCGCATCTGCGAGATAGTTGGCCACCGACGCCCGGGACACTCCCAACGCCTTTGCCACTTCCGCCTGGGTTCGAGACTCGGCGTAGTAGAGCCACGTCGCCCAGGCCGTTGTGTCCTCGACAAACCTTACATTTTCCGCGTCTGATCCGTCGATTTGCTTGTCTGACATCGTCTTGCTGTCGCCTTTGCGTTCCCTGAAGTTTGAAATTCGATTTGACAAATGTCAATAGATGCTGTCATTTGTCATTTGTGAGTTGAAGGGTTTGGAATGTCCTCAATTAGTCATCAGACTTCATCTTTAGCAGAACGACCGCAAAACGGTTGGATGGAGCATATTGAAGACGTCTACCAGGGGCGCTGGGTCAATCCTGAAACCGGCGAAGCAGGTCCGAGGGCGCCGGTCGACAAAATCCTTATTTCTGAATCTATTGACGGAGCAGAGGCGGACCTCGCGCGCTCCGTAGGCATCGGCGATTTCACCGCGATGGTCGCCGATGCCAACACCTGGGACGCTGCCGGATCACGGATTGCCAAAAACCTGACCAAGGGCGGGTTCAAGGTCAACGAAGTCATCCTCACCGGAAAGCCGCATGCGACTGTTTCCGAAGCAGATGCGCTGGCATCGCGTTTACAGGATTTTTCGTCCGTCATTGCGGTCGGCTCCGGCACTGTGAACGACCTGACGAAATATGTCACGGCTCGGAACAAGCGTTCTTACTGCGTCTTTGGAACCGCGGCCTCGATGGACGGATACGCGTCGACGACCGCTTCCATGGGGCTGCCAAGCGGCTTGAAGATCTCGCTGCCTGCGCATGCGCCAAAGGGAGTTTTTCTCGACCTTGGCGTGATCGCGAAGGCTCCGGCCCGGATGGCGGCAGCCGGCTTCGGTGATTGTCTTTGCAACAGCGTTGCAAGGATCGACTGGTGGATGTCCCACAAGTTGCTGGGCAGCCGGTTCTGGAATGAACCCTACCTGATCAGCGAGCATGACAAGGGACTGCTGGAAGCCCATGCGGACGGACTGAAACAGGGAAACATCACGGCGGTCGGATATCTTGTGAGAGCTCTGGTCATGTCGGGGCTAGGTGTCGCCCATACCGGTGTTTCAAATCACGGATCCATGGGCGAGCACCAGATCTCCCACTATATCGATTGTTTTGCCGGTGACCGGCACCAGGGAACGTTGCACGGCGAACAGGTCGGCGTTGCGACGTTGACGATGGGACGCATTCAACAGTGGTTTCTTGACCAGGAAAGCCCTCCGGAAATACGCCTGACGCATGTTGACGGACAAGACATGGCGCGTCGCATGGGGCCGGAAATTGCCGCACAGTGCGAGGCTGAATACCGGAAAAAGGCACTGGACGAAAACGGCGCGGCCCGTCTGAATGAACGGCTGCAGGAAATCTGGCCACAGTTGCGCGAGGATTGCCGAAAGCTGATTGATCCGGTTGATGCCATGGTTGCGAAACTCAAACAGGTCAACGGAGCGACAAGCGGGTCGGAACTGGGTCTGCCATCCGGGTTTTATCGCGAGGCGGTGCGGCACGCACACGAAATGCGAAACCGGTTCTCGTTTGCCGATCTGGCATGTGATGCGGGCCTTCTTGACGCATTTGCGGACAGGGAGGTCTGACCGGTATGCGGCCACTCGACAAGATGCCGGCTGAGACGGCAGCTTCCATCCACACGGTCATGGCAGATATCGACGATACGCTGACAACCGACGGCCGCCTGCCGTCAAACGCTTACTCGGCGCTTGAGAAACTCAAGGCTGCAGGCTTTCGCGTGGCTGCGATTACAGGCCGTCCGGCAGGCTGGTGCGACATGATTGCACGGTTCTGGCCGGTCGACGGTGTCGTTGGTGAAAACGGCGCGCTTTATTACGCCTATGACCGCAATGCCCGCAAGATGTCCCGGGTATTTGCTGCAAGCGACGCGATCCGCCGCGACAATCAGGTCCGCTACGCCCAGATCGCTGAACGCATCTTGAGCGAGGTACCCGGCGCGGCCGTCTCGGCTGACCAGCCGTTTCGCGAAGCTGACCTTGCCATCGACTTCTGTGAAGATGTCCCGCCGCTCGGCCGCGAAGACGTCGACCGGATCAAGGCGATCTTCGAAGAAGAGGGGGCGGTCGCCAAGGTCTCCTCCATTCACGTCAACGGATGGTACGGGTCCTACGACAAGCTTACGATGACACGCAGGTTCGCGGCAGATGTGCTTGCCGTCGACCTAGAGGCCGAAAAAGACCGGATCGTGTTTTGCGGCGACAGTCCAAATGATGCGCCCATGTTCGGTTATTTTCCAAATGCATGCGGTGTTGCCAACGTTCTGGACTTTCAGGGCCGGATCGAGGCGGAGCCGGGCTGGATCGCTTCGGAGCGCGGCGGAGACGGCTTTGCCGAAATCGCGGAAGTGCTGATTGCGGCTAAGAATTTATCAGACAGGAGAATAAGTGCATGAAAAAGGCCGAATTGGCTCTGCGCGAAGAGATTATTGCACGGTGCCGGGAAATGAACTCGAGCGGCATCAATCAGGGGACATCCGGCAACATATCCGTTCGGTTCGAGGACCGAATGCTGATTTCTCCGTCGGCAACACCCTATGATCAGATGACGCCCGAGATGATCGCCTCCGTTGGCCTGGAGGATACCAGTGGCCGTTATGATGGACCGTTGAAACCGTCGACGGAATGGAGATTTCATCAGAAGCTGCTTCGCGGACGTCCGGATGCAGGTGCGGTCGTTCATGCCCATCCGACCTATTGCACGACGCTGGCGATCGCCCGCAAGGAAATTCCATCCTGTCACTACATGATCGCGGCGTTCGGTGGCAACAATGTGCGCTGCGCCGGATACGCTACCTTCGGGTCCGAAGACCTGTCGGAACTGGCGATCGACGCCATGACCGACCGGACCGCTTGCCTGCTTGCAAACCATGGCATGATTGCCATCGGTGAAAACCTTGCCAAGGCGATGTGGCGTGCAATCGAACTCGAGACAATTGCAAAGCAATACTACCTGAGCCTTGCAATCGGCGGCCCGGTTCTGCTGAGCGATGCCTCCATTGACGACACGCATCGCGGTTTCGCCGGCTACGGCCTTCAAGATTCAGACAAGGACAAAAAACCGAAACCCAAGCGCAGGGCCCCCAGAAAGCCGGCAGCGAAGAAGAAGTGATGAAGCCATGATCAGCGGAGGGTCGGAATGGCGTTTGTAGGAACCAGAGGATTGCGAGGCTATATCACGGGCGATAGCCCGGTGCCCTGGCTTGCGCCGCTGGTCGCCATGCTCATGGTCTTCACCATCTATCCCCTGTTTTACAACATCTGGCTTTCGTTTCACGAATATGCGCCCTTAAAGCGACAGCTGGTCTATGTTGGAACGGAGAACTGGAACAATCTGTTTGCAGATCCGCGGTTCTGGGAAGCCCTATCCGTCACTTTCACCTATTTCTTCGTCCTCCTGGCAATCCAGATCGTGCTGGGGATGTTCATTGCTCTTCTTCTGGATTCCGACGAACCGGGGTTCGGGCTGTTGCGAGGCCTGCTCACGCTGACGCTCGTGATCCCGCCGGCGATAACCGGCATGATGTTTCTTCTGCTTGAAGATCCCGAGTTCGGTGTCCTCACCTACATACTCGAAGGCATGGGAATCCTGAGCGGTCAGAACCCGATCCTTGCGACAAGTTCGACGGCCCTTGCAGGTGTGATGCTGGCCGATATCTGGCAGTGGACACCTTTCATGGTACTGATCTTTCTTGCCGGTTTAAGGTCACTTCCCCAGGAACCGTATGAAGCTGCCATGCTGGATGGCGCATCGGCATTTCAGACGTTCCGCCGGATCACGCTGCCGATGATGTCCAAGGTGATCGCCGTTGCGGTTCTGATCCGGGGCATCGATCTGTTCCGGGCGTTCGACTACATGTTCGTGATGACCTCCGGAGGTCCGGGGACCTCGACCTACACGCTCTCCCTCTATGCCTGGCAGCAGACGTTCAGCTTCATCAAATGGGGGTATGGAGCAACTCTGAGTCTCGTGAGCCTGGTCCTCATTCTGGTGATTGCCAATCTCTTCATCTGGATTGCGAAGGTGCGCTGGTGATTGTTGAAAGCAAAAATCGGCGCTATGCGCGCATGGCTGCCGCGTGGTTTATAACCGCGCTGTTCGTGTTTCCGCTCTACTACTGGGGAACAACGGCCTTCAAGCAAGCCAAGGAAATCTTTTCCGTTCCACCAACGGTCTGGTCGTTTACGCCAACACTCAGAAACTTTGAGGAGGTGTTCGGCATTTCCTTCGGGTTCCTGCGTCAGCAGGAAGTGCTGCCGGGTGGCGGAAACTTCTACATGGCACCGCGCCTCTGGGACTCCATTGTCGTCGGCCTCTTCTCCACCGCCCTTGCCATTGCCATCTCCACCTTCGCCGCATATGCGCTGAGCCGCATGGACTTTCGCGGAAGACATCATTTCGTCGCCTGGGTTCTGTCGACAAGAATGATGCCGCCAGTCGCTGTCGCGATACCGATGTTCTTTATCTACAAGGACATCGGACTGATGGATTCATATACGGGCATCATTTTGATCCATGCGCTGATGAACCTGCCGCTCGCGGTTCTTCTGCTCAAGAGTTTCTTCGACGACATTCCACGGGAGATCGACGAGAGCGCCATTGTCGACGGGGCATCGCGCTGGAAGATCTTTCGCCGGATTATTCTGCCAATGGCAAAGGGTGGCATCGCGGCGACCGCGGTCCTTTGTTTTATCTTTTCGTGGACGGAGTTCATTTTTGTTCTGACGTTGACACAGACCGGACTGAAGACGGTTCCGGTCGTGTCCTCGAGCTTCGTCACGTCCACCGGCACGGCCTGGGGTAACATGGCAGCCTTGGGAGTGGCTGCCATGGCTCCGGCTTTCCTATTCATCCTGCTGGTCCAGAAACAGCTGGTCCGCGGGCTGACACTCGGTTCCCTCAAGCAATAGGAGAAACTGTCTTTACGGGACCATCACTCAAGTACCATGGGAGGAGTTAGTCATGAGAGATTCTGACAGGAAGCAATATCTGGCCAATATGGTGGACGCCTATGTTCACCGGCGAATGGGGCGACGGGCTTTTCTGAAAAATGCCGGCCTGCTCGGGCTAAGCGCGGCAGCATTCTGTGCGGGTATGCGCCGGCCGTTCGGACTGGGGTCCATGCCAGCTGCAAACGCGGCCGACGATCTGCGACCATCCGACGAGGTTCTGAAGTGGGTCAAGGACGTATCCGGCCCCTTCAAAGGCACAACTTTGAAACTGGCGACCGAGTCCACTCCGCCGTCAAATGCAATCAACAGCCAGCTGAAGAAATACTTCGAAGAAGCGTCGGGAATGACTGTGGAGATCGAAGTCCTGCCGCTTGAGCAGGTTCTTCAGAAAATGACGCTGGACATTGCCTCGCAGCTTGGCACCTACGATCTGTACTACATTGACCAGAGTTGGGCGGCTTCGGTGAGCCAGGATGTCTTTGATCCGCGCGAGCAGATTGAAGCCAAGCCGGATCTTGCGATGCCGAATTACAACATCGATGATTTCCTGCCGGCACTTGTCGACGGCATCGCCAAGTATGAAGACCGCTGGGTCGGTGTCCCCTACGACATTCCGATCTTCATCATGATGTACCGCAAGGACATCTGGGAAGAAATGGGTTTCCAGGCGCCGACTTCGCTTGAGGAATACTACCAGCAAGCCAAGGCGATCACCGATGCCAAGGGCCCGGATCTTTATGGTTCAACCGGACAGATGAAATCGGGCCACTACAGCCTCGAGTGCGACTGGACGGCCTGGCTCTGGGGACATGGGGGTTCCATCTTCACCCCGGACGGCAAGTTCGCCGGCAACGACGAACGCGGTCTGGAAGCCATGGAGTACTGGACCAACCTCTGGAAAACAATGCCACCGGGTGTCACCGGCTGGACTTGGGACGGCCAGGGGCAATCCGTCGCCCAGGGCGTTGCCGCGTCGATGATGAGTTGGGGCGAGTTCTTCCCGTATTTCGACGATCCGTCGGCAACCAAAGTCTCCGGCCTGATGGAAGCGGTTCGCTGTCCACCACCGTCGCGCGCGCTGCGTACCAGTGACGAAACCGGCTTTGGAGAGATCCCCGGTGTTGGTCACCAGGGCGGCTCGTCGCTTGCGGTCTCGAAAAACTCCAAGAACCCGGATGCAGCCTGGATCTTCATGCAATGGGCAACGAGCTACGATACGCAAGTGCTCATCACGGCTCTGGGCGGCGGTACAGGTCCGACACGCGCAAGCGTCTATGATGATCCGCGCATCATAGCCAACAATCGCGTTGGACCGGGCACGACACGCCACCTGAACGTCGTTCGCGACACAATCGCTATGGATATGGGTTCTGAACCGGATCTGCCGCAATGGGCGGAACTTTCCAACGACACGATCCCTGTCAGGCTCGGCAAGTACTTTGCCGGCGACTACGGTTCGCCGAAGGAGGCAATGGACGATATTGCCGTGTCCGTCGACAAGATCGTATCCGGATAAGCAATCCGGACAAGAAGAAAAGGGGAGGGTGGCAACACCCTTCCCGGACACTGGGTTTGGGAGGATCCTGTGGAAGATAAACCACTTGTTGCAATAACCGGGGCGAGCTCGGGAATCGGAGAAGCAACCGCGCGCGCCTTTTCCGCTGCCGGGCATCCTGTTCTCTTGATGGCCCGACGCATGGACCGGATGGAAGCACTCGGACTTCCCAATGCCGTTCTTCGTCAGGTGGATGTGCGCGACCGCAACGCGATCACCGCGGCCGTACGGGATGCTGAAGCCGAATTCGGTCCGGTTGACATGATGTTCGCCAACGCAGGCATCGCCCGTCTGGCCGATATCGGCCGGCAACCTCCCGAAGAATGGGATGAAATGATCGACATCAACACCAAGGGTGTGATGAATACGGTGCATGCTGTGATGAAAGGCATGATGGATCGCAAGCGGGGCACGCTTGTCATGATGAGCTCCATCGCAGGCCGCAAGGTCTATCCTGACCACACGGTGTATTGCGGCACGAAATATTTCGTTCACGCGGTTTCAGAGAGCCTGCGCGAATATCTTTCCGCGCATGACGTACGCGTCGTCGTCGTCTCGCCAGGTGTGATTGAGACTGAAGTCCTTTCGGGTGTTCTGGATCAGGAAACGCTTGAAAACTACAAGAGCAACAAGGTCAAGATGGGTGGTGGCATCGGTGCGGACATCGTCGCCGACCTGATACTCAATGCCTATCGATTGCCGCAAAAGGCCCTGGTTCAGGAGATCTGCCTGACACCGACGCGGCAAAGCTACTGAGGAAATCTGCATTAATGGCCGAAGTTGCCTATCACAATATCTGCAAATCCTACGGATCCGTTGAAGTCATGCGCGACCTGTCGCTGTCAATTCAGGACGGCGAGTTTGCGGTGCTGCTCGGGGCATCCGGTTGTGGCAAGACCACGTTGCTCAGGATGACCGCCGGGCTGGAAAACATCACCGGTGGTGAATTGACCATTGACGGCAAGGTCATGAACGAGGTGCATCCTCGCGACCGTGACATTGCAATGGTGTTTCAGAACTATGCGCTCTATCCGACCATGAAGGTTTTCGACAACATTGCGTTCAGCCTGGAAGTCAAGCGCCTGAGCAAGGAAGAGATCAAGAGGAAAGTCAACGAGGCGGCCGCAGTCCTGAACCTGACAGACTATCTGGACCGGTACCCGCGTGAATTGTCCGGCGGACAGCGGCAGAGAGTGGCGATGGGCCGTGCCATGGTGCGCGATGCAAAGGTGTTTCTGTTCGATGAGCCCCTGTCGAATCTCGATGCGAAGCTCAGGGCACACATGCGCGTTGAAATCCGGCAACTCCACGAGCGGCTCAAGGCAACAACAGTCTACGTCACTCACGATCAGATCGAGGCCATGACAATGGCCGACAAGATCGTGCTGATGAAAGGCGGCCGGATTGAGCAGGTCGGAACACCGGATGACCTGTACGATCGGCCCGCGACCCGATTTGCCGCAGATTTCATCGGATCGCCCTCGATGAATTTCGTCGAGGGTGACATCACGGCGGAGGACGGGAAACCGCACTTTGTCGGTCCGCATATCAATCTGCCGCTAGACACCGGGCTGAAGGCGGAACAGGGTCAGAAAGTGATCTGCGGCTTGAGGCCGTCGGACCTTGTGACAACAAAGAGCGGCGAAATAAAAGGAACGGTCAAACTGGTTGAAAAGACCGGTGCTGACGTGAATATCCATGTGGATCTGAGCGAGACAGCAAACCTGGTCGCGACAATGGCCAGGGACAATGGCGCAGTTGCAGGCGATTCCATCGAGCTGACGATACCGCCCAGGGCGGTTCACCTTTTCGACGCAGAGACAGAAAACAGAATCGAAACTCAGACGGCTGGGTAACAGAGCCATGGGCTGACGGTGCGGTTCCCGATTGGCAGCGAAATGAATGAAAAGAATGGTGCCGAGGAGCTCCAGTCTTGATCTTTGGGCCATTTGACCGGGAACTCCGCACCGCGCGCGGCACCTCGGAGGCGTGTTGTCTCGTCTCCACAAAGCGACTTGAAATTCCGCGATGGCTCCAGGAAATGTTGTGCCACCAACATAAAGGACCTGCGTCGGGATCATGCTCTGGATCCAACTCCTCGAGCAGGTGCAGCATGCCGGAATTCTAGAGTGACGAGGCAAGGTCCGGTCCCGGTCACGCAACTTTGTGCTTTAGCCGACGTCCAAAATACCGGTAAACCTTTAGCCGTTCAGACAACCCGGGCCCTGAGCAACTGTTCCGGGTCAATTCGTCCACACAGCACAAGACCCGAAATGGATGTGAAATGATCTCGGAAAAAACTGAATCGGAATTACTAGGCCTTCTGCGCGCCACTGCAAGAGCTGAAATTCTCCCTCGGTACCGGGCGCTCGGACATGATGACATCGCGAGCAAAACGTCAGCAAGCGATCTGGTTACGATCGCGGACCAGGGCGCGGAGAAGATGATCAGCGCCGGCATTGCGAAAATTCTGCCCGATGCCGAAATCGTGGGTGAAGAGGCTGTATCGGAAAATCCGAATGTTCTGAAGCGGATCGGAGACTCAGAGCTCAGTGTCATTATCGATCCGATCGACGGCACCTGGAACTTCGCAAAGGGATTGCCGCTGTTCGGTGTCATCCTTGCAGTCGTTCATCGGTCGGAAACGGTGTTTGGTGCGCTCTATGATCCAGTGATGGATGATGCCACGACAGCTCGCAAAGGACAGGGCGCATTTCACGTTTCCCGCGACGGTTCACGCAAGCAGCTACATCTTTCGAAGCCCGAAAGGAAGGGCCTTGCCGACATGATTGGAGCCGTTCCGCATTGTCTTTATTCGCCTGAGGAACGGCAAAGGATCGCGACCCGGTTCGTGGCCTTTGAAAGAGTGCTGTCCTACAGATGTGCTTGTCACGAATACCGGATCCTCGCTGAAGGAAGTCTTGACTTTTCGATGTCCGGTCCGCTCAAGCCCTGGGATCATGCGGCGGGTGAACTGATCTACCGGGAAGCGGGCGGTTTTGCTGCAATGGTGGACACGATGACACCTTACCGTCCGGACATGACCGAAGGCCGATTGCTACTGGCGCGCTCCAGGGAGGCATGGCGCGAGATTCACGAAGCGCTCTTTTAAATTCTCCGCGGTCACGCCAGCGAAAAGGCCACCGGGATCACGGACCAGTCGGGCTGAGGTGGACGATTTCTAAGCCAGAACAAGTCGCATGACGGTGTCTATGTTGAAGGCGAGCCGCTGCTCGAGAGCGTCTTCAGACATGTAGTCACGCTCAAACATGACTGCACCGGTGAACCTGTTGGTAAGGTAGTAGTACCCGATGGCGGCGATCGTGATGTTCAACTGAACCGGGTCGACCCCGGTGCGAAAAGTACCTTCTCCGGCACCGCGCTCCAGAATATCCCGCACCATTTCGACAAACCTGCGACTGGCGACTCGAAGGCGTTCCGACCCTTCCAGGTGGCGCCCGCGGTGCAGGTTTGCGCTGTTGACAAGTGTTATGAACTCAGGGTTGTCGAGGTAGTACTGCCATGTGAAGCGGACGAGTGTTTCAAGCGCTTCGCGGGGAGAAAGGTGATCCAGTGCAAGGGCTTGCTCTGCGTTTCTGATGTCCAGGTAGGCTTCTTCCAGCACAACCTTGAAGAGATCTTCCTTGCCGCCGAAGTAGTGGTAGATCATGCGTTTGTTGGCTTGCGCTCTTTCCGCGATTTCATCGACCCGGGCGCCTCCCAGACCGACCCGCGCGAACTCGGACTTCGCTGCCGCGAGAATGCGAGCCTTGGTTGCATCCGCGTCACGAATTTTGCGCGTTGTTGCCTTCATCACGATTCACCCCCGCTTTCGCCTGACCCTGAACTTGGCACAGGTTTCGCGCCAAGCGAACCACCAATACCGCATGGGCTCTTATAACCCACTTGACAGGAAAGTTAAATTGTAAGTAACTAACTAGTGCGTTACCTATCAAGGTGTAGTTGCTGCCCACATTGTGAAAGCGGCCTCCGCGACTGGTGTGCAGCGAGGCGGGCCTATTGTCTCAAGGCGAGACAGGCCCAAAAACGGGAGGAGCCACATGTCATTCATCAAGAAGTTCATCGAGCAGGAAACGGTTTCGCGTCGGAATTTTCTGTTGGCCTCGGCCTTCGGAATTTCAGGTGCGGCTGCAGCACGCATGTTTGGTCCGTCACCTGTGCAGGCGGCAACCTATTCGGACCCGACAATCGCGTGGTCTTATCGAAATCGCACAAACCCATACTGGAACGAGATCGTGTCCGGCGGCGAGGCATTTGTGGAAAGTCTTGGCAAGTCCAAGGGAGACCTGACTCATCTGATCAACGAAGGGTCTTCCGAAAAATCGCTTGCGGATGTGAAGGCGCTCCTTGCCAAAACCAACGGCGAACTGGCTCTTGCAATTGATACCAACGATGCTCCGAACGCGCGTCCGGTCGTCGAATCCTGTGTCGAGGCCGGCGCCTATGTCTCCACCTTGTGGAACAAGACCGATGATCTGCACCCTTGGGATTTCGGCGACAATTATGTAAGCCACATGAGCTGGTCCGACGAGGGACCGGCGGAACAGACCGCACGTATTCTGCTGGATGCCATCGGCGGCAAGGGCGGTGTTGTCCATCTGGGCGGTATTGCCTCAAACAATCCGGCAATAGAACGCCTGGCTGGTTTGAAGACCGCGCTTCTCGACTATCCCGACGTCGAACTTCTGGATGCCCAGCCGGCCGATTGGGACACGCAGAAGGCAAACCAGATCATGTCGTCCTTCATCACGCGCTATGGAGACGAGATCAAGGGCGTGCATTGTGCAAATGACACGATCGGATACGGGGTTCTGGAAGCATTGCGTGCAGAAGGCATGGATATTCCGATTGTAACCTATGACGGCAACCCGCAGGCGGTGGACCTGGTACGCGAGGGCCGGATCCTTGCGACTGTCTTCACCAACCCGCACTGGGGTGGTGGTATCACCGCGGCGCTCGCCTATCATGCCGCAATCGGCACTTTCAAACCTTCCGAAGAACCCAAGGAGCATCGTGAATTCTACGGGCCGACCATCATGGTCACACCGGACGATGCCGCGGCGTTCAAGGCAAACTACATCGAAAATGTCCCGACATATGACTGGACGGACTTCTGGGGGCCTGCCAACGGCCAGATCCAGTACAAATAGTCAGTTGCGGTGGCCGCCCGAGTGGCGGCCAACCTTGCAGTTTATCGAGATTGTTTGTGGAGGAGCGACGCATCGCCCGTGAGACCGGGCAGGCGATCATTTCTCTTTTCCATTCTGACATTGCAATGCGCCGGTGCCGGCGCTGACGACCCGCTAGGAGACGAGGATCATGACGGAAGTTGTCGCCCAGACAGCCCCGCGGGCGAGCTTTCTGACCAGAGACAGGATCATCAAATGGGCCCCTCTTCTGGTCCTGGTTTTCCTGACGCTCGTCTTTCCGTTCTTCGAGTGGCTCGAAGACCTGCAGGAAGGCAAGCAACACTTGTTTCTGGTCGACAGCCGTTTCTTTTCAATCCGGAATGCAGCGCGCATCCTGATCGCGTCGACCCCGGCATTGATGGTTGCCATCGGTGTCACCTTCATCATCCTCATGGGATCGATCGATCTTTCGATGGAAGGCACGGTTTCGGTGTGCGCCGTGATTTTTGCGTTTGCCTTCATTTCCTGGGGCGGGACGCTGGCAAGCTGGGCGTGGCTTGCAATCCCGCTTGCGTTGGTGGTCGGGGCTGTCCTCGGATTCATCAACGGTCTGGTTCATGTCCGGCTCAAGATACCGAGTTTCATGGCTTCGCTTGCCATGGGGTTTGTCGGGACGGGATTTGCATTGCTCTTGACGGGCGGTGACCGCATCCGGGTCGAGGACGAGATCTTTCGTTCGCTGCTGACCGTGCGCTGGTTCAATTTCCCCATCATGGTCTATGTCGCGCTGGCGATGACGCTGCTTGCCTGGTTTATCCAGTCGAGGACGACCCTCGGACGCAATTTCTACGCGGTCGGCGGGGGAGAGGAACTGGCGCATGCGAGCGGTCTGAATGTCACCCGCGTGCGCCTGATGGGTTTCACTCTGGCAGGCGTGTTCTTTGCCATGGGCGCGCTGCTGGCAGTCGGGCGGATCGGGATCGCAGAGACGGCGACCGGCAACAATTTCATGTTCATTTCGATCACCGCTGTCGTGGTCGGAGGAACCGCACTCTGGGGCGGTATCGGCGGGGTCTGGAACACTCTTGTCGGTGTTCTGATCGTGAATGTCATCAACAACGGAATGGTTGTGATCGGACTTCCAAGTTACGCACAAGACGGTGTTCTTGGTCTTCTGGTGATTATCGCCGTGGTTCTGTCCACCGACCGCAAGTCGGTCAGCTTCGTGAAATAGGGGGGCGGTGCATGTATGAGCTTCGACAAGTCGACAAGCACTTTCCCGGCGTTCACGCGCTGAAGGGTGTCGATTTCAAGGTGAAACGCGGCGAGATCGTTGGACTGGTCGGCGAAAACGGTGCCGGCAAATCCACCCTGATGAAGGTGATCTACGGAGCCTACCAGCCGGACGGCGGCAACATCGCACTCGACGGCACCACGGTTCGTTTTCAAAACCCCCGTCAGGCGATGGAACACGGTATCGGCATGGTGTTCCAGGAACAATCGCTGATCCTGAACCTGACGGTGATGGAAAACATCTTCCTTGGCTACGAGCAGCAGTTCGTGAAATTCGGCGTCATCAACTGGAAGGCGATGTCCGAGGCGGCCCGAATGCAGCTTGCAAAGGTCAAGCTGGACATTGATCCGGGCATGACGACGTCCGAACTCAGTTTCGCACAACGCCAGCTGGTGGAACTTGCCAAGGTTCTGACGCTGGAAGAGCGGATCGATGGGGATCTTGTGATCCTGCTTGACGAACCCACCTCGGTTCTTGCCAAGGAGGAAGTCGAGCTGCTGTTCAACCTCGTGAAGGATCTCAAGCAACGGGCGAGCTTTATTTTCGTCAGCCACCGCATGGACGAAGTCCTGCGGCTCTCGGACCGTATCTACGTGATGAAGGACGGTGCCGTTGTCGATGTTGTGTCGCACGACGAGGCCGAGGTGGATGCCATTCAGCACAAGATGGTCGGGCGGGAAGTCGACAAGGAATATTATCGCGAGCAGAAGCAGCGGCCTTACGACGCCGGCAAAGTGTTGCTGACATTCGACGGCGTGAGCTGCGACAAGCGCTTTGAGGATGTTTCCTTCGCGTTGCATCCAGGAGAAGTGCTCTGCCTTGTCGGCACGGAGGGGTCGGGTCGCGAGGCGATCTTGCGCACGATCTTCGGTCTCGAAACACCGACCAGCGGCTCTGTCGCGATCAGGAACCAAAAGGTGACCCGTTTTTCCGCGCGCGGTGGTGTCGATGCGGGAATAGGCTACATCCCGCGGGAACGAAAGGTCGAAGGCATCGTTGCCGGCATGAACGTCTATGAAAACATGACGTTGAGCCAGATGAACAAATACGCGAACGCAGGCGTTCTGCGGGTGAGCGAAGAAAAGACACTTGCCCGCAACTGGATCGAGCGCCTCGGTATCAAGACCCCTGATGTCTACAAGGATTGCGGTGGTCTGTCCGGCGGTAACCAGCAGAAAGTGGTTTTGGCGAAATGGCGGTCAGGCGGCGCAGAGATCATGCTTCTGGACCATCCGACGCGCGGGCTCGACATCGGTGCCAAGGAAGACGTCTACGAAATGATACGCGAGATGTCGGATGCCGGTGTCGGCATCGTTCTGGTGGCTGATACGCTGGAGGAGGCAATCGGGCTCAGTCACACAATTCTTGTCCTGAAGGATGGCCAGTTTCAGAAACGCTTTGACTGCGCACCCGGCGCGAAGCCGTCGCTTTATGACCTTGTTCACCACATGATCTGAGGCTGAAAATGTCATTCGAACGTATCAAGCCGCATCTTCCCTGGATCACGCTTCTCGTGCTGGTCCTGCTGGTCGGTATTGCCAATCCCAGCTTCTTTGACCCCGCGGGCCTGTTGTCCCTGGTCACCGACGTGGTGCCGCTGTTCATCATGGCGCTGGGCATGACTTTCGCCATCTATATCGGCGGGATCGACCTCTCGGTTCAGCAGCTTGCCAATCTGGTGACCGTGATCGCCACGGTCTATCTTGCCAAATTCGGTGTCGGGGTTGCCCTTGTTGCTGTCGCGGCGGGATTCATTGTTGGCGCGATCTCGGGATTCGTGACGACGCGTCTTTATGTGCCGAGCTTTGTCTCCACGCTCGCCATGGGCTTCGTCGCGCTTTCTGCGGCGAAGTATTTTTCCGGTCAGCGCGCACTCTACATGGATGCCGAGCTGCGGAATTCGAGCTTCGGCTGGATGTTCGGCAACACGGCGGGTGTCCCGCACGAGCTGGTAATCGCAATTGTTCTGTTGGTGCTGGCGTGGTTCCTGCAGACACGGACCACATTCGGAAGGTCCTTGAAAGCGGTCGGTTCCGGTGAACCTGCAGCAATTGCGTCCGGCCTCAACGTCGACCGAGTGAAGATCCTTGCTTTCGCCATTTCCGGCGTCTTCGCCGCCGTCGCCGGACTGATCTTTTCCGTGAAACTATCCGGAGGCGATGCCAACCTGGCGAACGGATTTCTGCTGCTTGCCATCGTGGCCGTACTGGTTGGCGGCACGCCGTTGACCGGCGGTGTCGGTGGTGTGCTCAACACCGCGATCGGGACACTTATCGTCATGGTGATCCGGGCCGCCATGGTCTACCTGGAAATCGACGCGACCCAGCAGCAGATGGTGTTCGGGATCGTGCTGATCGCCGCCATCGCACTGACGATCGACCGGTCGAAACTCAGAGGCGTAGTCAAATGACGATGCTGGCGGCATATCTTGTCAAACCCGGCAGGTTTGAGTTGCGCAACGTGCCGATGCCGTCGGTCGGTGACGATCAGGTGCTGGTCAAGATTGCCCGAACCGGCATCTGCGGTACGGACATGCATATTTTCAACGGTCACTACGCGGCCGACAAGCTGCCGCTGATCCCGGGTCACGAGTTCACCGGGACGGTCGTCGAAACCGGAAAAGATGTTGAGGGCACGAAGGTCGGACAATCGGTTGTGGTCGATATGAACATCGGCTGCGGACACTGCTACTGGTGTCGGCGCAACGAAATCCTGAACTGTCCGGACATGCAACAGATGGGTATCACCATCAACGGTGCCTTCGCCGAATTCATTGCGGTTCCGGCACGGCTGGTCATTGCTGCTCCGGACAAGACACCACAAGCCGTTCTGGCGCTAACAGAACCGCTCGCCTGCGTTGTCCGTGCCGCCCGGAAAGCCCGGATCACCTTCGGGCAATCGGTTGTGGTGATCGGGGCAGGGCCAATCGGCAATCTTCATGTCCAGCTTTTGCGCACGATCGGCGCAGCACCGATAATCGTCTCCGACATTTCAAGAGACCGTGTTCGCCTGGCACTGGAAGCGGGTGCCGATTACGGTGTCACTGATCCAGCCGAACTCGAAGCAACCGTGATGCGTGCCACGGAAGGGCGTGGCGCGGATATCGTGATTGAGAGTGTCGGTCACCCTTCGCTCTATCAGACCGCCATGCAGCTCATTCGCAAGGGCGGCCACATAGCAGCATTCGGACTGACCGGAGCCGGCGAGACGTTACCGGTCGACATATTACAGACGATCCTTGAAGAAAACTCGATCAAGGGCTCCGTCGCCGGTATGGGGCAGGACATGCATGACAGCCTGACGCTTCTGACCCACGGCCGTATCAGGACCGAGGCGTTTACCGGCGCGACGTTTCCGCTTGCCGACATCCAGTCGGCCTTCGACAGTCTGGTCGACCGACCGGAAGACTTGAAAACGCAAATCGTGATGTGAAGAGGGCAAGTTGAAATGACTACCGAAGCCTACATGTCCAGACCGCAGGGCCGGATTCCCAACAACCGGTTTCCACTTCTTGTGCATCGCAATGTTGTCCCGGGCGGCGGTGCCGATGCAATCAAACGGCTATTTGTATCAAATGGATGGTCGAACAACTGGGACTACCCGGGGATCTACGAGTACGCACATTTTCACTCGACAACACATGAGTGCCTGGGCTGCGCACAAGGCTGGATTGAGTTCAGCCTGTCTGTCGGAGAAGGCGGATGGACAAAAGTGAAGATCGACGCGGGTGATGTCATTCTAATGCCTGCCGGGGTCAGCCACGAAATGATCGCCAGGTCGGACAATGTCCATATGTGCGGCGGCTACCCGGATGGTCGCGACTGGGATGATATTCAGGAGGCCTTTTTGTCTGACGAAGACTACAAAAGAGCCTGCAAACGAATAATGATGCTCCCCATTCCCTCAAGGGATCCCGCCACGGGATTGCCGATGCCCGAATGGCATGCCGCACCTTCTTCGGTTGAAGGTGGTTGGAATGAATGGCGTACCAGCCTCGACGCAACCTCTTAAATCCAATTCGCTTCAAATCCGGTTTCCGAAGTTTCTTCGTTGGGGAATGAAAATGAGTGATTCAAGCATCGTACTAAGCCTTCCAGAACAACCCAGGGCATTCGGGTTTTTCGTAGACGGTTCCTGGTTGCCGATAGAAAGTCGCGAGGTGTTTGAAAGGTTTTCGCCCGGGCATGGCGTTCCTGTTACCCGGATCCCGAAATGCACGGATGCCGATCTGGATGCAGCCGTTAATGCCGCCCGGAAAGCCTTTGACGACCGGCGCTGGTCGGGTCTTTCGGGCGCTGACCGTGCCGCTGTGCTTTTGAAAGCTGCTGAAGGTGTCCGGACGCGAGCGGAAGAAATCGCCTACTGGGAGACTTTGGAAAACGGCAAGCCGATCTCACAGGCGCGTGCGGAAGTCGGGGGCTGTGTCGGCATGTTCGAATATGCAAGCGGGCTGGCACGGTCTCTTCACGGCGACAGTTTCAACAATCTCGGGGACGGCATGTTCGGCGTCGTAACACGCGAACCTGTCGGTGTCGTTGGTGTCATTACGCCGTGGAACTTTCCATTCCTGATCCTGTGCGAGCGCATTCCGTATATTCTTGCGGCCGGTTGCACGATCGTTGCCAAACCCTCGGAAGTCACTTCGGCAACAACCCTGATCCTCGCGGAGATCTTGCATGATGCGGGATTGCCGGCAGGCGTGTTGAATGTCGTGACCGGTTCCGGCAGCACAATAGGGCAGGGCTTGATCGAACATGAGCAGGTTGACATGCTGTCTTTTACCGGCTCGACGGCGGTCGGTCGCCGTGTCGTTGAAGCGTCGGGAAAATCCAATTTCAAGAAGCTGGGGCTGGAACTGGGCGGCAAGAACCCGCAGATCGTATTCGCAGATGCGGATCTGGAAGATGCCGCGGATGGTGTTGCCTTTGGAATAGGATTCAATACGGGTCAATGTTGTGTTTCGGGTTCCAGACTGATCGTTGAGCGAACCGTTGCCGAGAAATTTGCGTCCATGGTCGCGGAAAAGTTCAGGAAAGTGCGCGTTGGTGACCCTCTGGACGAAAGGACCCAGGTCGGGGCGATCACGACCGATGCCCAGAACACGACGATCATGGGATATATCGAGAAAGGCCGTGCCGAGGGCGCGACGCTGATCCATGGGGGCGAGCAGCTTGATTTCGGCCATGGGCAATATATCGCTCCGACGCTATTTGGAAACGTCACCAGTGAGATGACAATTGCACGCGAAGAGATTTTCGGTCCCGTATTGACTGTCATGCCATTCGATACGCTCGAAGAGGCTGTGGCGATCGCAAATGACACCGAATACGGCCTTGCCGCCAGTGTCTGGACCAAGAATATCGACAAGGCTCTTGTCGTCACGCGGCGTGTGCAGGCCGGGCGTTTCTGGATCAATACCACCCTCTCCGGCGGGCCGGAACTCCCGATTGGCGGTTTCAAGCAATCCGGGTGGGGTCGCGAAGCCGGCATCTACGGGGTTGAAGAATACACCCAGGTCAAATCCGTGCACATTGAGATCGGAAAACGGACACCGTGGGTGGCGTGATGACTGAAAGCGGCTATGATTTTGTCATTGTGGGCGGCGGGTCAGCCGGTTGCGTTCTGGCCAGTCGGCTGAGCGAGAATGCAGACGCGCGCGTGCTGCTGCTCGAAGCCGGTGGCAGGGATTCCCACCCCTTGATCCACATGCCGGTCGGCTTCGCCAAGATGACGACCGGTCCGCATACATGGGGCCTCGTCACGGCACCCCAAAAGCATGCAAACAACCGTGAAATTCCATATGCCCAGGCGCGTGTCATCGGTGGGGGCAGTTCAATCAACGCGGAAGTCTTCACCCGCGGAAACCCTGTGGACTATGACCGCTGGGCGCATGAGGAGGGGTGCAAGGGCTGGTCCTTCAGTGAAATCCAGCAGTATTTCCTGCGCTCGGAGGGCAACACAGTACTTTCCGGCGACTGGCACGGAACGGACGGTCCGCTTGGTGTCTCCAACATTCCTGATCCGCAAGTCATGACAAGGGCTTTTGTGCGGGCCTGCCAGGAGCGTGGAATTCCTTTCAGCCACGATTTCAATGGCGAGACGCAGGCCGGTTGCGGTGTCTACCAGACGACCACGAAAAACTACAGACGTTGTTCAGCCGCCGTTGGCTATCTGAAACCAGTGTTGAACCGGAAAAACCTGACGGTTGAAACCGGCTGCCTTGTCCGGAAAATCACGTTCCAGGGCAATCGGGCAACCGGTGTCGAGTACGTCAAAGATGATGTGAAGCACAAGGCAAATGCCGAGAGCGAAGTCGTCGTCACGTCGGGGGCAATAGGTACTCCGAAAATCATGCTGCTCTCGGGCATCGGACCGGCCGCGCATCTCAGGGAGCATGGCATCGATGTCATTCATGATCTGCCGGGTGTGGGGGAGAACCTGCACGATCACTTCGGGATCGACATCGTGGCCGAGCTCAAGGGACACGATAGTCTCGACAAATACAACAAGCTGCACTGGGCCGCATGGGCGGGGATGGAGTATCTGCTGTTCAGGTCCGGGCCGATCACGTCCAATGTCGTCGAGGGAGGTGCGTTCTGGTACGCCGACGCCGACCAACCGGTTCCCGATCTTCAATTCCACTTCCTGGCAGGCGCGGGCGCCGAGGCAGGCGTGCCGAGCGTGCGCAAGGGGGCTTCGGGGATCACGTTGAATTCCTACGCGCTTCGCCCGAAGAGCCGGGGCACGGTTCGATTGAGATCAGCCGATCCCGACGACCTTCCGATCGTTGATCCGAATTTTCTGGCTGAGCCGGATGATCTGAAAACGGGCATCGAAGGTGTGAAGATCAGCCGGGAAATTTTCGAGCAACCTTCCTTGCAGAAATACATCAAATCGACCCGCTTTCCCGATGACACCGTCAAGTCCCGGTCAGACCTCGAGGCATATGCGCGTCAGTACGGGCGAACGTCCTATCACCCGACCTGCACCTGCAAAATGGGCGTGGATGAGATGGCGGTGGTCGATCCGTTGCTGCGTGTGCGCGGACTGGAGGGAATACGGATATGTGACAGTTCAGTGATGCCCAGTGTCATCGGCTCGAATACCAATGCGCCGACCATCATGATTGCCGAAAAGGCGAGCGACCTCATTCGGGGCAATAACTGAACGGGCTTCCCCAACTGAAAAGGGCGATCAGGTGATCGCCCTCTTTTTTGCCTGTCTGTAACCGCCCCCGATCAATCCCAGTCAGGGGCCCATGGAACGAGATCCCTGGTGACAATCCGGTAGTTCCGGTGTGTCAACTCATCGATGCGCGCCATGTCCACCGAAGACAAAGTGAAATCCATGATGTCGAAGTTGGAGCGGATGTTTTCCGGCTTTGTCGACATCGTGTTTATGCTGACACCCTTTTGCAGGATCCAGCGCAGAACAACCTGGCCGGCGTTCTTGCCGTAAGCCTTGCCGATGTCCGCAAACAGGGGCTGTTTGAAAACTTCGCCGCGTGCAACCGAAGAGTAGGAGGATAGCGGAATGCCGATTTCGTTCGCACCCGCCAGGAGCTTGTCCTGATTCAACAGCGGATGAAATTCCACCTGGTTGGTGACGATCGGCGCATCGACGATGGCAACCGCGTCCTTCATCATCTGCACGGTATAGTTCGAAACGCCGATATTCTTCGTCAGGTTTCTGTCCCGGGCCAACTGCAATAGCTCAAGAGACGGGGTGATATCGCCGCCAACCGGCGGCCAATGCAGCAACAGGATGTCGACGTAGTCCGTTTGCAGATCCCGAAGGCTTTTTTCCACCGAGGCCAGGAAAGCATCTTCACCAAAATTATCGGGATGCACCTTTGTCGTGAGGCACAGATCCCCGCGTTTCAAGCCTGTTGCCTTGAGCGCTTCTCCAGTTTCTTTTTCATTGCCGTACATCTGGGCCGTATCGAATGCACGATAACCTGCCTCCGCCGCAGCCAGAATGGCGTTTTTTGCCTGGTCGCCCGTCAGCGGATATGTGCCAAATGCACGCTGGTTGGTTTTCTGGAACGATACATTCATCTCAGCCTCCCTTGAACCTGATGGCTTGTAACCTTTTGGTTACTTAATTTGTAACTCATTAGTTACTTAAGAGGAAGGGGAATTTGTCGACTGTTTGATTTTTAAAGGAAATCCGGGGTTGATTCAATGCTCACGGATTGGCATAGTTTAATAACTAACTAGTTACTTCGGATAAATATCCGAATCACGGAGGACGCTGTGACCAAACAGAAAACCGCGGCTGAAGCTGTCGCGCTTATCCCCGACAACGCCGTCGTTGCAGTGAATTCCTCAAGCGGCCTTTGCTGTCCGGACGCGGTGCTGGAGGCGCTCGGCGAACGGTTCGACGCGGCAGGTGCTCCCCGAAATCTGACGACGATTCACCCGATCGCGGCGGGCGACTTTTTCGGCACAAAGGGCGTTGATCACATCGCCAAATCCGGGTGTCTGACAAAGATCATCGGAGGCAGCTATCCATCGGGCCCATCAAAGGCGGAGCCGCCGCTTATCTGGCAAATGATCATCAAGAACCAGGTCAAAGCCTACAATCTTCCCTCCGGTATCATTTTTGACATGTTGCGCGAAGGCGCGGGACACCGGCCCGGTGTCCTGACGAAAGTCGGTATGGAGACGTTTGTGGATCCAGACCTGGAAGGCGGTGCCATGAACCCGGCGGCGGCGGCCGAACCACTGGTGCGTCACATGGAGTTTGAAGGAGAAGACTGGCTGTATTTCCCGGCGATCAAGCCTGACATCGCGATTATCCGGGCGACCACGGGCGATCAGAGAGGCAACCTGAGTTTTGAATCGGAAGGGGCCTATCTCGGTGCGATGGAAATGGCACTGGCAGCGCACAATTGCGGTGGTACCGTCATCGCACAAGTACGCAAGGTCGGTCAGAACGGCTCGATCAGACCTCACGACGTTCATGTTCCGGGAATACTTGTTGACGTTGTCGTCGAAGCTCCGGAGATGCTGCAGACAACCGCCACACCCTATGATCCGGCAATATCCGGTGAGTTGATCAGGCCGCTCGACAGTTTTCAGTTGATGGAATTCGGCGTGCAGAAAGTGATCGCCCGCCGTGTTTCGCAAGAGCTGAAAAAAGGTTGGTCGGTCAATATCGGGTTCGGTGTTTCTGCAAATGTACCGAGGGTTTACCTGGAAGAGGGACGTCATGGTGACGTGACCTGGGTCATCGAACAGGGCGCTGTCGGCGGTATTCCGCTTCTCGACTTCAAGTTCGGCTGCGCGGCGAATGCAGAGGCCTTCGTTGCTTCCCCTCACCAGTTTGCCTACTTCCAGGCGGGAGGATTTGATGCATCGCTCTTGTCCTTCCTTGAAATAGGTGCCGACGGTTCGGTCAATGTTTCCAGGCTAAAGGCAACGCCACACAGAACCGCGGGCGCGGGGGGATTTGTCGATATTACCGCGCGGGCCAGGCGGATCGTGTTTTCCGGCACGTTCAACGCGGGTGCGAAAATGCATCTCGACGACGGTCGGTTGGTGATTGACCGGGAGGGTCACACCTCAAAAATCGTTCCTGCGGTCGATCAGGTGTCGTTCTCCGGAAAGCGTGCGCTGATGCAGGGGCAGGAGGCCACCTATGTGACCGAGCGATGCGTGATGAAGCTGACGGAGCATGGCCTTATGGTGACCGAGATTGCTCCGGGAATGGATCTGCACCGAGACATTCTCGAGCAGGCGTCAACTCCTCTGCGGGTGGCAGACAACTTGCAAGTGATGAACGGCGCGCTGTTCAGACCCGAGCCGTTCGGGCTGACGCCATGAGGCAGGTTACCGTGTCCGTGGAGGGCGCGACCGGACATCTGCGCCTGTCCCGTCCGGAAAAACTGAACGCGATGGACACCGCAATGGTCGAAGAACTTTCGTCGTGCTGCAGACAGATCGAGCACCGCGAGGACATTCACGTCGTCATCCTGTCAGGTGAGGGCAAGGTTTTCTCGGCCGGTGGTGACATCGATGCCTGGTCAAAGGAAAACGCTGTTCGTTTCGGCAGACACTGGGTGCGCGACGGGCACACGATTTTTGATGCGATTGCCCGACTGCGGCAGCCGGTGATCGCTGTCCTGGACGGTCATGCGCTCGGTGGTGGCCTGGAGCTTGCCGCGTGTGCAGACTATCGTATTGCTGAAACCCAAATACAGATCGGACAACCGGAGACTGGTCTCGGGATCATTCCCGGATGGTCGGGCACGCAGCGGGCTGTGCGCCGGTTCGGTGCGCAAGTGGTCCGGCGGATGGCTGTCTTCGGCGAGACCTACGGTGCCGAACAGGCACTGGCGACCGGGCTCGTGGACAAAGTGGTTGAGACCGGTTTGGGACTCCAGGCGGCGCGGGAAATTGCAGCAGTTGTTCTGCAGCGCGGACCAAGGGCTACAGAGCTTGTCAAGATGATGATCAATGCCGCTGAAGGCGAAGAGCGTGAACGCGTCATCGATGCGCTTGCCGGCACCGTGGCTGCGCAATCTCCGGAGCTGAGAGAAGGGCTTGCAGCTTTTCGCGACAAACGAACACCTGAATTTGGAAAAGGGGATGGGCAATGATCCGCCATTTCGTGGCCTTGCACTTTCGGGCAGGCACACCTGCCGACGTCAAGAACAATCTGATGAGCGAACTTGCATCTTTAACGGATCGCATTGTCGGGATCGCCGATTTTCAGGTTCGCCCGAACATCAGTGTGGAAGATCCGCTGGTCCGGGGGTTCCGGGATGTTTTCTGGTTCGACTTCAAGGATGAAAACGTTCGTGATGCCTATCTCCAGGACGAAGTGCACCAGGCAATCGGTAGCCGGATCGTCGCTGAGCTTGAGGGGGGAGCCGATGGTGTTTTCGTGTGTGACTACAAGGTGTGAGTAGCATTTGCGGGCAGTCCGGACCCGGACACGTCGGCAGCAAATCGGGGCCTCTGCCGCTATCGGTAGACCAGGAGCTTGTTCGAGCCGTCCTGCACGATCTCGCCACGCTGGTTCGAGACAGAAAAAGCGAGTGTCAGAATACCGCGATCGGGTTTCGTCACCTTTCGCTTTTCCATGATTTCAATCATTGCGCCAAGCTCGTCGCCTACAAAGACAGGGCGGCGGAAGGACCAATCCCATCCCAGGGACGCGATTGCCCTGAACTGGGCGTCTGACTGGTTTTTCAATCCGTCAACAAGCGAAAGCACGAGGAGACCATGCGCGACCCGACCCGGAAATCCGTGGTTTCGGGCAGCTGCGTCATCCATGTGGATTTCGAAGCGGTCACCGAACTGCGACGCAAAGGCGTCAATGTCCGAAGCCGTTACAAGGCGCTTCGGCGTATGAATTCTGTCGCCAGTGGCCACTTCGTCAAAGCCGTAGCGTCCGGGGGGCAGCTGTAGATTACTCACGGGGTCGGTGCGTCTTCGCGCAAAAGACCTTTTGCCTTCAGTTCTGACCAGAACTCCACTGGTATCGGGTGGCTGAACCAGTCGAGATTTTTTTGCAACTGTTCGACGGTACGCGTTCCGGCAATGAAACTGGGTATCGCCGGGTGCGCGACCACAAATTGCAGCGCAGCGGCCGGAAGCGGAACTCCAAACTCGGCGCAGACTGTTTCGATCCTGGAGACCTTGCCCATGATGTCGGCAGGTGCAGGGGCGTAGTTGTATTTTGCTCCCTCGATGGCACCTGTTGCAAGTATCCCGGAATTGAACCCTCCGCCGACAACGACGGCTGCGCCGCGCTCTTCGCATAATGGCAGAAATTCGTTCAGGGATTCCTGCTCCAGAAGCGTATAGCGTCCTGCGAGCAGGAAACAGTCGAAGTCGCGTTGCTTGAGGGCTTCGTGGCAGACCTGCCACTCATTGACGCCAACCCCGATCGCCTTGACGACACCCTGGTCCCGCAATTCCAAAAGCGCTTTCCAGCAACCGTCCATTGCCTGTTTGAAAACTTCGGGTTGTTCATCGCCGCGGGTGAACCGGTCGATGTCATGGATGAAACAGATGTCCATCCGTTCGAGATTCAACCGCTGAAGCGAATCTTCAAAGCTGCGCATCGTGCCGTCATAGCCATAGTCGAAATTCACTTTGAAGCGGCCGGCATTTGTCCAGGGCGCATAGTCGATGTCCTGCTTGCGTGCGGGTTTCAAAACACGACCCACCTTGGACGACAGAACATAGTCATCCCTGTTCTTCCAGCGCAGGCTATGCCCGGTGCGCAACTCCGATAACCCGTGGCCATACATCGGTGCGGTGTCATAATACCGGACCCCGGACTTCCATGCGGTCTGGAACATGTTGTCGGACGTTTCCTCGTCGATCTCACGGAAAATGTTTCCAACTGGTGCGGTGCCGAATCCAAAAGCGGTAACTTCCAGATCCACACGTCCGAATTTCATTTTGGCATCAGGCTGCATACCGTGTCCCCTCAAAGTAACTAATTGGTTATTTAACTCGCCAAATGTCAACTCTGCAAGGAGAATTTGGAATCGGAACCACTTGACCATGCGATCGGAGTGCGGATAAAGTAACTAGATAGTTACAAATGGATACGCAGATGTACATCACCGAAACGCATATTCAGGTACGCGACATGGCGCGCGATTTCGCCAACGAGGTCATACGGCCTGCAGCCGAAGAGCTCGATAGCGAAGAGCGCTTTCCCGCACAGCTCTACGCGCAGATGGGCGATCTCGGCCTGTTCGGAATCGGCGTCCCGGAGGAGATGGGCGGTCCGGGGTTCGACACGCTGGCATATGCGCTTGTGATGGAGGAACTCTCGAGAGGATACGCCAGCGTCGCCGATCAGTGCGGGTTGATCGAACTGATCTCCACACTGCTTGTGCGTCACGGGACGAAGGAGCAGCGCGCAAGGTGGTTAGCCGGGGTGATGACTGCAAAGACCAGGGTCGCCTATTGCATTACCGAACCCGAAGCCGGAACGGATGTTTCGGGAATTCGTACCGAAGCGGTCCGGAACGGTGACGGCTGGATCCTCAATGGCGGCAAGATCTGGATCCACAATGCACCGGTCGCCGATGTCGGGTTTGTGCTTGCACGGACCGACCGGGAGGCGGGCAGGCGCGGCATGTCGATCTTTATCGTCGACCTTCACGCCGAAGGTGTCGAGCGGGGTCCCAAGGAGCACAAGATGGGACAGCGCGCCAGTCAGGTCGGTGCGTTGAATTTCTCGGATGTTGAGTTGCCCGCGGATGCCCTTCTGGGAGACGAGGGACGCGGATTTCACATGATGATGAGCGTTCTCGACAAGGGACGGATCGGCATTGCGGCCCTGGCTGTCGGCATCGGTCAGGCGGGGCTGGAAGCATCCGTGGACTATGCCCAGCAACGCAAGCAGTTCAAGCAGCCGATTGTCGAATTCCAGGGCGTGCAATGGCTGTTGGCGGACATGGCGAAAGATGTCGAGGCGGCGCGGCTTCTGGTTCATTCAGCAGCCGTGAAGATCGACCGCGGCGAACTGGCGACAAAGGCCTGCTCCATGGCGAAGTGTTTTGCCGGAGACATGGCTGTCGCGCGCACAGCCGACGCCGTCCAGGTGTTTGGCGGATCCGGCTACATCAGGGGCTTTGAAGTGGAACGCCTTTACCGGGACGCAAAGATCACCCAGATCTATGAAGGAACCAACCAGATCCAGCGCATGATCATCGCTCGTGAGCTGGTCAAGCACGGAGCCGCGTCATGACCGGACAGGCGGTATTGGTGTCCGGGGCCAGCCGGGGGATCGGGCTGGCTGCTGCGAAGGCGTTGGCCGCCGAAGGTTTCGCGGTTGCGCTCAATGGGCCACTTGATGACGACGAACTTCGAAACGCCGTCCGGGAGGTCCGCTCGATTGGCGTTGCCGCCGTGGCAGCTCCTTTCGATGTTGCCGATCTGGGCAAGCATGAAGCGGCGCTCGACGCTATCGAAGCAGCTCTCGGACCACTCACCACGCTGGTCAACAATGCAGGAGTGGGTGTCCTGCAGCGTGGAGATCCGCTGGACGTTTCCGAGGAGAGCTGGGACCGCTGTCTTGAGGTAAATGCAAAAGCCATGTTCTTCTTGACGAAAGCGTTTGCCGCGCGGGTCCTGACACGGACGCGCAATCCGGAAATTTTCCACGCGATCGTCAATGTGACCTCGTCAAACGCGGTTGCCGTTGCCGTCCCGCGCTCGGAATACTGTGCCTCCAAGGCGGCCGCGGCGATGGTGTCGAAAATCTGGGCGGTGCGGTTGGGGGCAGAAAACATAGCCGTTTACGACGTTCAGCCGGGGTTGGTCGAAACCGATATGACCGCGCCCGTGATTTCCCAATATGAGGACCGGGCCAGGGCGGGTTTGACACTGTTCCCGCGTGTCGGCCAGCCGGAGGACATGGGAGCAATCATCGCCGCGCTGGCATCAGGCAAGTTACCTTACACCACCGGACAGGCCATATCGGCAGATGCCGGAATGCTGGTTCCCCGCTTTTGAGGATCACTTGATGAGAATTGCCCTGCCGGACCCAAACGGAAAACTGGCCGACTACACGCTGAAAGGCTCGCCGATCGAAGCGGTTCCGCTCGGGCCGGATCCCGCACGGATCGTGTTTTCGGCGGCTCATGTCGTTGCCGACCCCTTTTCTGCAGCAGATCCGTCCGGGGCCGCGGTGGTCGATTGGCAATCGACCATGGCCTTCAGGCGCCACCTCGCCGATCTCGGTCTGGGGATCGCGGAAGCGATGGACACGGCGCAGCGCGGAATGGGGCTCGACTGGCCCGGTGCGCTTGAACTGATCCGCCGAACGCAGGAAGAGGTTCCGGACGCCCTCGTATTCAACGGCTGTGGCACCGACCAGCTTGTTCTGTCCGATGCGTTGACGCTTGACGATGTTCTGGCTGCCTATCTGGAACAAGTCGAAGCGATACAGCGTGTCGGAGGACGTTTGATCGTAATGGCGTCGCGTGCGCTCGCACGTGTGGCAGCCTCGCCGGAAGACTATCTGCGTGTCTATTCGAATGTTCTGTCGGCCTGCGACAAGCCGGTCATTCTCCATTGGCTCGGCGACATGTTCGACCCTGAACTGGCCGGTTATTGGGGGGGCGACAGCTTTGAGGATGCAATGGCAATCGCCCTGGAGGTGATTGAGGCGAACACCGCCAAGGTCGATGGGATCAAGATATCGCTTCTCGACAAGGAAAAGGAAATTCTGATGCGCCGGCAGCTACCTGCCGGTGTGAAGATGTATACCGGAGACGACTTCAACTATCCGGAGCTGATCGCGGGAGACGACACGGGCGTTTCCCACGCACTTCTCGGCATTTTCGATCCTCTTGCGGTTGCCGTCGGAAATGCTGTTGGTCAACTCGGTGCCGGAGATGCCGATGGGTTTCGCGCGACGCTGGACCCAACCGTGCCTCTTGCTCGCCTGATCTTTCGAAGCCCGACGCAATATTACAAGACCGGTGTTGTTTTTCTTGCCTGGTTGAACGGGTTCCAGGAACATTTTGTCATGCTGGGTGGGGCACAATCGATGCGGCCGCTGCCTTATTTCGTCGATTGTTTCAAGTTGGCCGAGCAAAACGGTCTGTTGCGCGACCCTGATCTTGCGGTGAAGAGAATGAAGGCGTTTCTGACGCTCTACGGCCTGTGATGCGGGATTTCTCCAGGGATACATCGGCGCTTGCGCTGAACACGGCAACGCTCGGCCATAACCTTGACGGGTTCGGCGCCGGGTGGCCGCCGGAAAGGATCATCGAGGCCTGTGCCGAGCGCGGCTTCGGGGGCATCGTCTTCTGGCGGCGGGAGCTTGACAATCAGGCCCGGGAGATTGGCGAGCGTGTCCGTGCCGTGGGAATGCAGGTCGTTGGATTGTGCAGGACACCTTACATCGTCGGCTCAGGAGCTCCGGAGCAGCTCGACGAAGCGCGAGAGACGATCGATGTTGCCGCGAATCTGGGCGCGCCGGTTTTGACGATCGTGACCGGCGGGACAGAACCAGAGACCAAAGGCATCCTGGAAAGCCAGAAAATCCTGGCAGAGCGCGTGGCGGTGCTCAGCGACCATGCTGCAGACATGGGTGTGAAGCTGGCGCTCGAACCGCTCAATCCGATGTTCGGCGGCAATCGCACGGTGCTCATGACCGTTCGCGACGCGGTGCGGGTTTGTAACTGGGTCGGCGCGGCGAATGTTGGCGTGGCGGTCGATGCCTATCACGTCTGGTGGGATACCGCGATTGCCGAGAGCCTGAGGGAAGCAGGTGGCGAACGGATCTATGGCTTTCACCTGTGCGACTGGCTTGAGGAAACCGGTGACATGCTCCTGGACAGAGGCATGATGGGAGATGGTGTCGCCGATCTGAAAGGCTTGCGGGCAGCTGTGGAAGCAGCCGGCTATTGCGGCCCGTGCGAGGTTGAGGTGTTTTCCTCCCGCGACTGGTGGCAGCGGGATCCCGGCGAAGTTCTGGACACGATCGTGGAAAGGTTCCGGACAGTCTGTTGAGCGTGTCATGGCCGGAAACCGGACATTGAATGACACTGCTTCAGGTCTCTGCAGAACCATCTTGTCTGAGGGAAAGGACCCATAGTCATGTCATTGACCATACGCACACAGGCGGTCATTTCATATGCAACGGCTGCCGACCTTGTTCAGGGAGCGTTGTCGCACGCAGAAGATAACGGCTGGGCGGTCGCTGCCGTTGCTGTTGATCCCTGGGGGGCTGTGGTCGCGTCAGGACGCATGGACGGAGTTCCGGCACCCATCCTCGAATTTGCGACAGACAAGGCCTACACCGCGATACTCGGGAAACCGACAAGGGATTTCAACGAGCGCATGTCGTCTGGCAAGGGTTTGGAGCTGGGCATGGTCAACAGACCGCGCCTTTGTGCCTGGGAAGGCGGGTTGCCTGTTTATGTCGAAGGCGCCCTGATCGGTGCCCTGGGTGTGTCCGGAGCAGCCGGCCCGGAAGATGCCGCGTGTGCAACGGTCGCGGTTGCGAGGCTTCAGGCCGATTGAATCAGGATCATCACTTTGGTTTTGGTCTGTTTCGATGCTGACCGGCAAAATTTGAATTGTGACGGGAAGTCCTGCTCTTGGACGGGCGTTTTGACAATTGCCTGACAATCAGGGTCAGAGCTGGCTTTCTGTTTGCCAAAAAAGAGCGAGGCCCTTTTGGCCTCGCAGTTTGGGGGGAACGTCCTTGTCTATCGAGGCCAGGGCAGGGAGTATGTCTTGACGTTTGTGAAGAATTTCATGGCTTCCAGAACGCCTTCCTTGACGGCATTGCCGCTGTCCTTGATGCCGCCGAAGGGCGACATCTCGATGCGGTAGCCGGGCTGCTCCCAGATGTTGCATGTGCCGACATTGAGACCGTTGATATAGGCGATGGCCCGGTTGAGGTCGTTGGTGCACACACCCGAGCTCAGGCCGAATTCGGTCGAGTTGGAAATCGCCATGACCTCCTCGTCATTGTCGGGAACACGAACGATCGGCACGATCGGGCCGAATGTCTCTTCCATGACCAGTTCCGAGCCGTGTGGAACCCTGTCCACCACGATCGGCGGCAGCAGGGCGCCCTGTCGGCCGGGATGATAAAGGATCTCGGCCCCTTCCTCAGCTGCCATCAGGACCCGCTTTTCGAACAGTTCGGCCGCCCGGGCATGGACCACGCAGCCGAGCTGGGTGTCCGGGTCCATCGGGTCGCCGAACTTTATCGCCCTGGCCTTTTCCAGGACCTTGGGAACGAAGCGGTCCGCGACGCTTTCCTGAACCAGGATACGCTTGACCGCGGTGCATCGCTGGCCGGAGTTGCCGGTCGCTCCGGCAACGGCAATCGTCGCGGCCTTTTCCAGGTCCGCATCGGACAGGTCGTTGAGGATGATCAGGGGATCGTTGCCACCAAGCTCCAGCGCGGTCCGCTTGTAGCCGGCCTTGTCGGCGATCATCTTGCCCACCGGCACACCGCCGGTGAAGGTGATGATGTCGATGTTGTCGTTGGTGATCATTTCATCACCGATGTCCTTCGGCCAGCCGGTGACGATCTGGAACATTTCGTGCGGCAGGCCGGCCTCGTAGAGGATATCGGCCAGCGCGATTGCCGTCAGCGGGGTCAGCTCCGTCGGCTTGCAGACAACGCAGTTGTTGGTGGCGATCGCCGGGGCGATCTTGTGACTGACCATGTTGAGCGGATGGTTGAACGGCGTGATCGCCGATATCGCCCGCACCGGTTCGCGCTTGGTGAAGATCTTGCGGTCCTTGCCCTGGGGGGTCAGGTCGCAGGAAAAGATCTGGCCGTCATCCAGGATCGCCATCTGGCCGGCCAGGGTGAACACGTCATACGACCGGCCTGTCTCGTAGAGCGCATGCTGGTGGCAGATGCCCAGTTCCAGCGTCAGCCATTTTGCCAGCCAGTCGCGCTTCTCGCGGATCAGTTCGGCGGCGCGGAACAGGATCTGCTGGCGCTCGTAGCGGGTCAATACCGGTGTGTAGTCGGCTGCGATCTGGAACGCGCGCGCGGCGTGCCCGGCCCCTCCGGCCGGTACGGTTCCGATGATCTCGTCCGTATAGGGGTAATGTACGGGCACGACGTCGTCGGTGAACACCTTTTCACCGCCAATGCGCATGCCCTCGTTGCGGATTTCTACGTTGATGGTCATCTCACTGGGCCGCTGCTTTGGTTGCATAAAAGAAGGCGTCGAAATTGCGCAAGGTCGGTGCCTCCGGCAGTTCGATCTTGCGATTGACGATGAACGGGACCACCTGCTCGGTCAGCCCGCCGTGGCTTCTCAGGGGCTCCTTCAGCGCCGCAAGGTCGTGACGGTGCGCGGATGTGCCGATGCAGATGTTCTCGCCCGAGACCATCACCAGGTCACCGATCCTGTCACCCGGCAGCTCGAATTCCCGGATGGCTTCCTCCCTGGTCAGCACATGGGTGATGCCGTCGGTCGCGCGCAGCCTGGCAATGATGCCGGCCTGGTCGGCGCCCTCCGGCAGGTAGGTGGTGGCAAAGGAACCAAGGGCACCGTGGTGCACGACATAAGGGTCGGTGATCGGCAGGATCACACGGGCCTTGTCCTTGCCCAGCCAGTCGTCCATCAGGTCCTGCACATAGACGACGGCGGGGGAGCCGTCGGCCAGATGCTTCGGCTTCATGCCGTGGTCGGCGGTGACAACGATGGCCGCGCCCAGCTCGTCCAGCTGTGCCAGGTACCTGTCGAACATGGCATAGAAGTCGAGCGCGCCCTGCTGGTCCGGAGCGAACTTGTGCTGAATGTAGTCGGTGGTCGACAGGTACATCACATCCGGCCTGAATTCCGTCAAGAGCTTCACCCCGGCGGCGAACACGAATTCCGACAGTTCGGCGGAGTAGACTTCCGGCACGTCCATGCCGAGCCACCTGGAGGCATCGTCGATGCCGTTTTCGGCAAGCGTTGCCTGATCGGACTTTTCCGAGGAGAAGCAGATCGCGCGGCCTTCGTCAAACTTCAGCCCGGCACCCAGGAGCGCCCGCAGCTTGTCCTTGGCAGTCACCACGGCAACCCGGGCCCCGGCCTCGTAGAACCTGGAGAACAGCGTCGGCGCACGCAGGAAGCGCACGTCATTCATCATCACTTCCTCACCCGTATCCGGATCGATCAGGTAATTGCCGCAGATGCCGTGCACGATCGGCGGCCGGCCCGTTGCGATCGACAGGTTGTTGGGGTTGGTGAACGAGGGAATGACAGAATGCGCCAGCTTGTCCGTGCCTTCCGCCCGCATCCTCTTCAGCGTCGGCATCAGACCACGGGCAATCGCCACATCAAGATACTCCGGTTCGCAACCGTCGAGGCAGATCGAAACAGCCGCTACCTTCGGAGCAGGGTAAACACGCCCGTTTGCTTCAACGGCGGTCTGGATGTTCATTTGGATATCCTTTGGACTTTCTTACTTCGCACGGTTCACTGCTGATCGCAGATATCCGGACAGGAATTCCGCGATGAGAACCATGGCTATGATTGAGAGAATTATTGCGGCTACCCGCAGGTTTTCCAGCTGCTGAACGTTTCTTTTCAGGTACCAGCCCATGCCGCCGCCTCCGAAAAAGCCCACCACGGTGGCGGCGCGGAAAGCAACGTCCCACGTGTAGATCGCGATCCCGGTGAAGGCCACGCGAACCTGGGGCACGACGGCAAAGAGGAACACCTGGAACGGATTGGCACCGGCTGCCCGCATGGCTTCGACCGGCCCTATTTCAATGGCTTCTATTTCATCGGCGAACAGCTTGCCTGCAAAGCCGATGCAGAACATGGTCAGTGCACTGACGCCTGCCAGCATTCCGAAGCCCAGTATCGAGACAAAGAGGATCGTCCAGATGGTTTCGTGAATTGCCCGGCAGAAAATCACGCCGAGGCGTCCAACCGGAAACAAGGCACGGGCGGGTGAGACATTAGCTGCAGAAAACCAGGCGAGGGGAATCGCGATGCAAACGCCCGCAAATCCACCCAGAAATGACATCTGGAGCGTGTCGAGAATTGCTGCCAGGTAGCCCTTGTCCAGCACGTACTCCAGATCGGGTGGATAGTAGCGGTCGCTGACCACTCCCATCAGCCGGCCCAATGCGCCGAAAAGCCTGGTGATGTCGATGTTCAGAAAGTGAAACGAATAACCCAGAAACACCAATACGATCAGCAACGTGCCGTATTTGTAGAGGGAGTCAGGGTATTTGAACCGCGACCACTTCCGCGCGGGAATCGAGTTGGCTGTCTGATCGGTCATCGGTGCCTCCTCAAATCACAGCTTTACGCAGGTAGTGAGAGATGATTTCGCCAATGATGATCAGGAACAGGATTGCCAGGATCACCATGGTGACGCCGCCATAGTTGAAACTGTTCATCTGGCGGAAGAAAAGCAGACCCAGTCCACCCGCGCCAACCAGACCCATAACGGCGGAACGGCGGATATTGATATCCCACTCAAATATCACGGTGGCCAGAACCACCGGATAGATCTGCGGCAAAATTCCGTAATACATGACCTGAAACTGGCTGCCGCCCACCGCCCGGATCGCTTCAACCGGCTTGGTATCGATGTTCTCGATGGCTTCCGCGGAAATTTTCGAGATGAAGCCGACCGAACGCATGGCAATGGCCAGAATGCCCGGCAGTGCACCCAGTCCGACAGCACTGACGAAAAGAAGCGCCCAGACGATTTCATGAACGGAGCGGCTGAGGACCATCAGAAATCGGCCGAGAGGATAAAGAATGGTTTTCGATGGCGTGACATTCGCTGCTCCGAGCCAGGCAACAGGCAGTGAAAGGAAGCACCCCAGAACCGTCCCGACAGAGGCCATCATGAAAGTTTCGAGGGTGGGGATCAGAAGTTCTGGCAACAGCCCGAGGTCGAGTGAAAGGTAGCGGCCGATCGAACTGAGAACACCGCTGCGGCCGCCAATCCGGGACCAGTCGGTATCTTCAATGATCGTTCCGTTGACGCACCAGGCAACAAAGGCGATGACGGCCAACCAGATAAGGCCCATCTTCACATAGCGACGCCGGCGCAATTCATATTGCAGGTCCAATGCCGCAGGATTTGCGTCAATCACTGCCATGCTCACAGGACCTCCATGGCGTAAATGTCATCCAGGTCCGCGTCTCGCAATTGCTCTGTCGCACCATCGAACTTTTTGTAGCCATCCTGCAGGCCGATGATGCGGTTGCAGAATTCCTTGGCGAGCTGCACGTCGTGGATATTGCAAAGGGCAGGGACTTTCAGTTCCAGTGCAATGTCCCGGATGAGAGCCATGACTTCCCGCGAAATCTTGGGATCAAGCGCCGAGGTGGGTTCATCCAGCAAGAGCAGTTTGGGCCTTTGCATCAGGGCGCGGGCGATCCCGACGCGCTGGCGCTGGCCACCGGACAATTCATCTGCGCGTTTGTCGATGTGGTCGCTGAGGCCGACACGGTCCAGGTAATACAGCGCGAGCTGGATATCGTCCTGAGGAAAGGCACGGAACAACGAACGCATGTTGCCCGTGTAGCCCAACCTGCCCGAAAGCACGTTGTCCATGACGGACATGCGATTGATCAGGTTGAACTCCTGAAAAATCATCCCGACATTGCGTCTGAGATTGCGAAGTGCCCTTGGTCTGAGTGCACACACATCCTCTCCCAGAAGCACGATCTTGCCGTCGGAGGGTTCAACCAGTCGGTTGACGCACCGGATGAGCGTGGATTTTCCCGCCCCGCTGGGTCCGATGATCGCCAGGAAATCATCGTCCTGCACTTCAAAATCGATGCCTTTGAGAATTTCGGGGCCTTTTGCGCTGTAACGCACCTTAAGTCCCTCGACGGTCAAAACGGCCATCATCCGCCTCCCTCGGAAATCTGGTGCGCGTGAAAGGCGCGCACCAGGTTTTTGGTTATTTTTTGGCGTCTTTTGCCGCTTTCAGGTCGCGGATAATGTTGTAATCATCGTCCGACATGGCGACGAAACGGCTGGCGTTGACATTTTTCAGATATTCCTGCCCTTCCTCATTGTCGCCTAGCGTCAAAAAGGCCTCGGTGATCTGACCGACCAACTCGTCGCAAAGCTGACCGGAAACCACGAACGGATCCTGCGGAATAACTGGGGAAGACCAGATGAGATTGTAGTCTTCCATCTTGGCCAGTCCACGGTCGATGACATTGTCCAGACGGTGGGTGGCGACGAAGGCGATATCGACTTGCCCTTCCAGAACCGCGATTGCGGAAAGGTCATGTCCGCCTGTGTAGACAACGCGGCTGAAATGGTCTTCCAGATCCTGGCCGATGACTTTTGTAAAGGAAACACGCGGCAGCAGGTTTCCCGAAGTCGACGCGGGATCCGTCAGCCCGACAACCTTGCCCTCAATGTCTTCGATCTTCTCGATGCCGGAATCTGAACGCGAGACAAGCACAGCCTTGTAGCCAGGGCCTTCTTCCTGAAAGTGTCCCTTGTGTTTTGCATAAGTTGCAAACACCTGCAGCGACGGGTCTTTTTCCTGTGCGATGACATAGGAATATGGACCGTGCATGCCGATGTCCACAAAGCCGCCAAGCATTGCTTCAACGACGGAGGCATAGGACGTGGGAAGATAGAATTCGATGTTCTTGCCGGTGGCTGCCTTCAGCTGGTTTACCATCGGCTCGTAAAGCGCAAGTTCCTGGGTGGTCTCTTCCGTAGGGATCATCGAGAAACGCAAAACGTCCGGATTCTTGCATTCCTCAGCACTTGCTGCACCTGCGATCGCAACAAGTGTACCAGCAAGGGCGGTCTGAAAAAGGGTTGTTAGCTTCATTTCTGGTCCTCCGGTAGGTTGATTTGACGGGTTGATCCCGCTTGTTTTTGGGTATCCGTTGATCAGATCAGACCCTGGTGCCGGGCCGCTGCGAGAAAATTCTCCTTGGTTCCGATGAAATTCTTGCCGCGCTCCCCGGCAAAGGCCTCGTCAATGATCTGCATGCATTTGCCTTCGGGCACCGAGTGATCCACAAAGCGTGTTCCCACACCCAGATCTTTCAGAAACCGGGTCAGAAATTCAGCACCCTCCTCAAGGTCGCCGCCGAAAATCGTCTTGAGAGCATCTTCGCGAAATCCCCCGATGCCGGACACGGAACGCAGCACCGTCGGCAGAGTGAAGGAGCAGGCGATGCCATGCTGGACACCCCATCCCAGGGTGATCGGATAGGAGAGATTGTGTGCGATCGCAGTCTTCGTATTGGAAAATGCAAGGCCGGCGAACAATGAAGCCTCGGCCATTTCGCGTCTGAAGAAAATGTTGCCTGGATCACGCAGCACCTTGGGGAGCGCGGGCAGGATACGCTTTGCGGCCGCCACGGCATGCTGCGCGGAAACCGGGTTGGCATTCCGGTTCCAGATACTTTCCAGAGCATGCGACAATGCATCCAGACCGGTCGCCAATGTAAGCCCATAGGGCTTCCCAAGCATCAGGGCCGGGTCGACCAGGGCGATTTCGGGATACAGCCGGGGATGGGCCAGCGAGTACTTCTTCGCCGCTGCCTCATTCCAGACGGTGGCCCAGCATGTGACTTCACTGCCGGTTCCCGCCGTGGTGGGGACGGAAACGATCGGAAGGAAGGACAGCTCATCTTCGCCTTCCTTCGTCTCCAGGAACCTCACAATGCGGCTAAAATCTCCGCCGGCGGCGGCAAAGACCTTGGCTGAATCAATGACCGATCCACCGCCAATCGCGACAATGACGTCAACATCGTCTGCCACCGCGAAACGGTCACACTGGACACGCAGCAATTCATAATCCGGATTGGGAGCCACATCGCTTATCTTGACAACCGGTTCCCCGGCCGTCCTGGCGAGCTTGTCAGCCAGTTCCGCAAATACGGGCTCCGGATAGGTCACCAGCGCGTACCGCCTCCCGCCAATTGTGTCCGGGAGTCTTGAGAATTCATCCTCACCAAAAAGCACGTTAACCGGGTTTTTATAGGCCCACATATTTGTCCCTTTGATTTCGAAAACTTGAGACGCGGTTGTCACATTCAAGGAGAGCATGAACAGCCTTAATGCATATATCAAATTGATTGTTTCGATGTGTTCTATATACTGTATCTATGCTTAAGTCCGAACTCCGTGCTTTTCACGCTGTTGCTCGATTTGGTGGTTTTTCCAATGCAGCCAAGGCTTGCAACGTGAGCCAGCCGACGCTTTCAACACAGGTGAAGGCGCTGGAAAGACGCTACAAGGTGGAACTCTTCAACCGCGTCGGACGCGAGGTGCACCTGACCGGGCCGGGAAAAGAGCTCATGGAGATCACCTCGCGGCTCGTTCAGGCAGAAACAGATGCGGAAAGCTTGTTGAACAGCTATCGCGGGTTCCATGCCGGGGCACTCAACCTGGCTGCGGTCGGGCCTTTTCACGCAACCGACATGATCGTTGCCTACAAGCAGAATTATCCGGGAATTGATGTTCAGGTAAAGTTTGGAAATTCAACGCATTGCTTCGAGCAAATCCTGTCTTTCGATGCTGATGTGGGGATCATAGCCGAAGTTCCCGTGGACGAGCGCGTGACAACCCTGCTTTACAGCGTGCACGAGGTGGTTGCCTTCGTGAATTCGGACCATCATTTCTATGACCGCGCCAGTATTTCGATACACGAGTTGGAAGGCGAGAAAACCATTCGGCGGGAAGCGGGATCCACAACGCGGACCGCGATCGAAAGAGAGCTGGACAATCGCGATGTAAAAGTGGATGCGGTACTGGAACTGGGCAGCCGGGAAGCCATCTGGAAAGCGGTTGAGCAAGGCCTTGGACTTGGGTTCGTGGCGGACTTCGAGTTTGTTCCGCACCCGAACCTGCGCCCCATACCGATCACGGACGCCGATATCCAGACGAACTACTATCTGGCCTTTCTCAAGGAACGCGAGCAGTCTCGACTGATAAACTCGTTCTGTGATGTTGCCCTGGGCAGAAATGGAAAGAAAAGCACCTGGTCTCCAGTTGCCTGACAGCTGCGCTTTCCGGGAGTTTAGGGGTGTGATTGAAGTGGGGGCAAGAATGAGGGTTACTATCCTAAGGTAACGCGGTCCGGGGTTATTGCCGTGTCAGTACTGAAGACGGGAACCTTGAGAGGACCCGTTTCGCTAATGTCAAAGAGCAGTATTCGTGATGAAACTTGTCTTTATCCACGGCGCACCGGCAACCGGTAAATTGACCACCGCCAGGGCTTTGTTGAGGGCTGTGCCTGGTCGTCTGTTCGACAATCATGTTGCAATTGACGTTGCTCAAACTGTTTTTGACTTCGGTGCTCCCGGGTTCTGGGAACTTGTCCATACCGTGCGTTGCTCGGTCGTGGAGGCTGCCGCGAAACACGACATTCCAATGCTTGTTACGACTTATTGTTATTCAGCGAGCGACCGTCTGCAATTCGAGGATCTTGCAGCCGTCATGCACAAATGCCACGGTGAGATACTCCCTGTTCACATCAGCTGTGATCGCAAGGAGGTGCTGTCACGATTGGGAAATTCAGAGCGCGCTCAACGCGGCAAGATCACAACGGAACAGAGCCTGGACGAATTCAACTCGATTTTTGTTCCCGCTCCTGCGCCAATACCGAACTGCCTAATGCTTGATAGTGGAGTTGCGACAGCCGACGAAATGGCAGCGACCGTTGTTTCCCGTTTTGGTCTTTGCACTTCAGAAAAACAAAGTGGCCTTTGAGGAGCCGAGATGTGGGATCATTGGATACTGAGTGACAAACACGCTCGATCTCTTGCGATTTGGGGTGGGATCTCGTTTGCCGCACTTGAGCTCTCAATGTTGTTCGAACATCCGGTCAATACCGTTCTCTGGATAGGTTTCATTATTGTATCAACGCCATTTATCTTTTTCCATTTCTTAAAATTGGCCGCGAGAATGCTTAGAGATGGTATTTGAACAATAGCTGGTTGAAGAATTAAGTGCTTTGTCAACAGAACCTAGATTTGAGCCTTAGGCACGGGTCTTGTGCCGACCGATTGCTGCGAATTTGCAGTGTTGGATAATTCGACTGGCAAGGAAGTTTGCCGGATTTGGGAAGAGGCCGACGCCAGAAAGATTGCTTCACTTCTCGAGATGAACCGTGACTCATAAGGAGAGAAATAGATTTGTAATTAGGTTACAAAGGCTTGTTTTTGTATAGATTTAATGACAATAGTGGTAATTTGGTCGTATACTGGCGGAGATTCAAAGTATTTCTATAAAGATCTATTCGGGTTATTGGTGATGACATTAATATTGTCCATAAGATTTGCTATTGACTTTTACAGGGGTCGCCAGGAGACGAATAATCAGAGTGTCTCATAAGGAGCCTGTAATGTCATATTCGCATATCATTTCCTTGATCGGGTACTTCACGATACCGGCTGAAAACGCGGGTGCATTCCGCAAAAATTGCGAGAAGATGGTTGCGCTGCGAGACAAGGAGCCCGGTCATCTTGCTTCCGCGTACAGTTTTGATGACAACGGTGGCGCCGTGTCCCGCGAAGACTATGTGAGTGCCGATGCGATCATCGAACATATGAAGATCGGTGCGCATGTTTTTGAAAGCACAAAAGCGCTGGTTGAGATAACGGGCGTGGAAGTGCACGGTCCCAAGGACGAACTTGAAAAGCTGCGCGGTACCCTTGAGCCAATGCAGCCACGGTTCTTCGTGACGGAGTACGGATTCCGGCGGTAACTCTTCCTCCAGGAGCAAAGCCGGGACCCCAAAAGCAGAAGTCTGTCAAACAGACTTTCTCCCTGGCCATCTGTTGTATACTCCTCGCGGTTTCTTCGAATTCACTGCCTGCACATCCAAAATCGCCTGGCGTGATCTGTTGCCGGAACACCTTCAATCAACGTTTGTTCCATCGCTTGCCTGTGTCGACAGGCTTGCCAGATAGGTCAGGATGAAGTCCTGTACCGTCCTGTCCGTTATCCCGACATGCCGCATTTTTGTGCCCGGCAGAAACCCGGTGTTGTCCTCCATCCAGGCGCGCAGAGCAGCAGGTGTCCAGACAATTCCGGACGACGCCAGCGCCTCGGAATATTCGTAGTCCGGAAACGTTCCGGCGCCGCGGCCAATGACATTTTCAAGCGGGGGACCGTAACTCGGGTCGTTGGTGTCCGGAGCGTGGCAGCGCCGGCATTCCACCCTGTAGAGCATTTCTCCAGCCGTGATCTTGGCCTGCTCAAAAACTTCGGATGCCTGGGCAGAATGCACAAGACCAAGCGTCATTGCTGCCAAAAGAAGGTTGCGGACCGACATTCGTTTTCTCCTCTCGTAGAGTGAGAGGAGAAAACGACAGTCAAACCCGGGAAACGTTGATCTTGATCAAGAAAATTCTTGGCCTTTGGTACAAGCAAAGACCGATCCGGAAGGCCGTCTTGATCTAAAGGACAGTTGCGTCAGCTTTCGCCTGCGGAAAAACTGCCCTTCATGGAGGAGATTCACAACAGGTCGCGTGAGATCGTCGGCGTGCTGGCGCAGCATTTGGCTTGCATGGTCACGGCACTCGTATTTGCGATGTCTGCCGGAAATGCGCTGGAACTGGAGCGCACCGAGGCCGCGCAATACATTCAACCACCCTATCAGTTGGGGGATCTGCTCGACGGAGGAATATACGAGCTGATCAACCTGGATGGCAGGGTTGCAGGGTATGCCTTCGAAACAACGCCGCTGGCCCCCCTTCCGGGCTTCTCGGGCGCCCCGATCAACCTGTTTGTCATTTTGACCCTCGAAGGCCGGCTGATCGATGTCGATCTTGTTTCGCATAACGAACCGATTTTCGTGTCAGGGTTGGGAGAGGCTCCGTTTCAGGAGTTCATTGCCCAGTACAAGGGCTATTCCATCACCGATTCCCTGGTTATCGGCGTTCCCTACGGCGATGAAGGCAGCGGATCGTCGCTGGTTTATCTGGACGGCGTGACCAAGGCGACGGCGAGCGTGCGCATTGCACACGAGACGCTTCTGGCGGCCGCGTTCAAGGTTGCAAGAGAGAAGATCGAAGGAATTGGCGGCAGGGCGGCAGCCGAGCCAAACCTGGATCACGCAGAGCAGCTGACCTGGGATGACATTGTCGAGGAGGGTCTCGTGGGCCGGCGACTGGTGACCAACCGTGAGGTTGACGACGCCTTCGCCGATACCATCTGGGCAGACGACGATGAACTGGCAAAGGATGAACCTGACGAGCCCTACCTTGATCTGTGGGTGGTCGATATCGGGCCGCCGGCGATCGCCGAAGCCATCCTTGAGCCGGACAGTCTGGTCCAGTTGCGCAATTTTCAGGAGCTTTCACCTGAAGATGAACCGATCCTGGTGATCGACGCCGGGCGTCACGGGCTGGTTACGGAAGACTTCGTGCGCAATACCAGCCCCGACCTGATCACGGCAAGTCAGGACGGGCTGCCGATCTCCCTGCGCGATGCCGATCTGGATATCGAATTGCGTGACGGGATACCGGGTGAAGTGGCGATGGTTCTGCGCACGGACCGCAGGCTTGGCTTCGATCCGACCGGCGACTGGTCCTTGTCGGTTCGTGCGACACGCGAGCACGGGTCTTTCCGACCGGAAATCGGAACCGTGGACTTTGCTCTCACTCACAAGACCGATGAACGTTTTTTCATCAGGGATGAACCTCCCGAACCGGTTCCCGTCTGGCGGCAGGCAATGCAGGCAAGATCGGGCGATCTCGTGGTACTTGCCGGGGGTCTGGCCGCACTCGTGCCGTTGCTCTTGTTCGGCCAGTCCCGGTTTGCCGGATACCGGCACTACACGGCCATTCGACTGTTGATACTGGCAGGTGTGATCGGGTTCGTCGGCTGGTGGGGACAGGGACAGCTATCCATCGTCACCGTACTGGGTGTGATGCGGGGGCTCTTCGAAGGACAGAGCCTGTCCTTCCTGCTCTACGATCCGTTTTCGTTGCTTATCTGGGCAGTGGTTCTCGTGACATTCCTCGTCTGGGGTCGTGGCTTTTTCTGTGGCTGGATGTGTCCGTTTGGAGCCATGCAGGAATTCATGCATCATCTGGGTCGCAGCCTTCGCCTTCCGCAGATCCGCGTTCCGGACAGGATCGACCGTTGGCTGGTCAAACTCAAGTATGTCATTCTTGCGGGCCTTGTTCTTCTGGCCTTCGTCGCGCCGGGTTACCTGGATGCTGCAGTCGAGGTTGAACCCTTCAAGACGGCGGTAACGACCTTCTTCGTACGCGAATGGTATTTCGTTCTTTATTGCGTCGGTCTGCTTGTGTTGAGCACAATGGTGTTCAAGGGGTTTTGCCGCTACATCTGTCCGCTCGGAGCGGTGATGGCCATTGGCGGTTTTTTGCGTATCCGCGACTGGATCCCGCGCCGGGATGCCTGCGGCAGTCCATGCCAGCTTTGTCGCGTGAAGTGCAATTACAACGCGATCAAACCGACTGGCGGTATTCGATACGACGAGTGTTTCCAGTGTCTTGATTGCGTTACCATCCATGATGACGATGCCCGGTGTGTGCCGCTTGTGCTTGCCAAAAGAGGGAGGCAGCTATGAACAGGGGACGCCGCCGTTTCCTGACCATCATGGCGGGATGCGCTCTTGCGACGAAAAGTTCAAGACCAGCAACTGCCGAACCGGTCGTCTGGCGCGGAAGAGCGCTGGGAGCCGAGGCCCGTATTGAACTCTTCAGTTCGGATAGCAAGGAAGCAGCGCGGGCGCTGACTGCTGCCCGTGACACGATCCTCCGGATGGAAAGGCACTTCTCGCTGTATCAAGCCAGTTCCGCACTCAATCGCTTGAACTCAGACGGCACGCTGCAGATGCCGCCGGAATTCGCCCGCCTGATCGGGCATGTCGATCGCATAAACCGACAAACCGAAGGTCTGTTCGATCCTACAATTCAGCCGCTCATGGTGGCGCAGGCCAGGCGCCCGAACGGCTTGACGCGCAAAGAACGGGCTGCACTGGGTGAACTGGTCGGCTGGGACAAAGTGCGCCGTCAGTCGTCCCGACTTCACTATTCCATTCCCGGCATGGCGATGACGATGAACGGTATTGCTCAGGGATTCGCAACGGATCGCACGAGTGAAGTGCTGCGCGCACATGGCTTTGATCCCTATCTGGTTCACATCGGCGAATACAGGGCAGGAGAACAGAGTGCACGCATTGGTGTCGCCGGTAAGAGCGGCAACATCCTGGACAGCATCGACCTGAAGAATGCAGCCGTGGCGACATCCGCGCCTTCGGGCACGCGGTTCAGCAATGGCAGCGGCCATATCATGCACCCGGATCTGACGGAGACTGAACCACGATGGCAATCGGTGAGCGTGCAGGCGGAAACGGCGACCTGGGCCGATGGCCTGTCGACGGCGCTCGCGCTTACAACGTCGAGGGAACTGGCCGAAAAGTGTGTTGTTTCGGGAGCAGCTCAGGCGATCTGGCTGGAGGACGGTGACGGTTCGCTTGTCAGGGTCTGATCGCCAAGCAATCAGAGTGCAGTCGGTCACCAGTCCGGTTTTGTGAACGTCAGTCCGTGGTCGTTGAATATGCGCGCCATCCGACCGTCTTCAACGGCGTAACGGATTGCGTCGTCGACTGCGTAGGAAAGAGGCCGCCAGTTGTGTCGAACGGCGATGCCCAGGGTCCAGCTTGATCTGGCCAGTCCCGGAAAGGGCGGCAAGTGGACAGCGATGGCGTCGGTGAGGCCGTGTTCGATTTGTGAGAGCGGTGCCATCACGGCCACGACGTCACCTTCCGCAAGTGCCGCCATTGCATCGTCCGTGGTCGGAAAACGCCGCATGTTTGCAACAAGTTGCCCGCGTGCAAACCCGGAAAGATAGAAATCTGAGAGCGTGTCGTTTTCGACACCGACCGTGTCGAAGCGAAAATACGCCGGAACCGGCGGGTCTTCAGGGTATTCGTCCTTCCGATAGGCTATTGCCAGCTGTTCGTTGTAGTACTGGCCGTTGAGGACGACCATCTCGTTCCGGCAGCCCAGTTCCCGGTCATAGGGAACATGCATCATGACATTCGCAATCTGGCCACCGATCAGTTTGCCGCGCCAGACATTGTTGCGCAGATCACCGTCAACATTCTCGTCGGCAGCGGTTGCAATGAAGCGAGCGTCGACCCCGAGGTCCTTTGCAATCAATCGCCCGATGTCGATGTCGACACCTTTCAGAACACCCTTCTCTTCATACGAGAATGGCGGAAAGTCCTCATAGACGGCTATCTTGATGAAGCCGCGTTCCTTGATGTCGTCCATGCTCTGGCCGACAATTTCACGGCCCAAATTCTGCGGCTTGCGTTCCGCCTCATCACCGAAACGGACATTTTCGCAATTTTGAGCGAAGGCCGCCGTGCCGGCTATGCAAAGCATGGCCAGAACGGCGGGACCTACTTTCAAACCGGGGTGGAGCATTACTTCGCGGCCGACAATCCGATCGTCAGGATTTCTGCTGTTTTCTTGAGACTATCATCGGAACCATCCAACTGCAGCGCGGCGCGTGAAGCAACTGATTCCGCGCGTGGAGCACCCGAACCTGTTTCCAGGGAATCCGCGATTTCTTCCATTTCAGCGCGAAGAGGTGCGATTGTGTCTTCGGCTTCGACTGCCGGCATTGCCTTTTCTGCAAGTTCCTGGATTACGTCCCGGATTGCTTTCAGCCGTTCTGAGTGTGTGTCAAGAGCACCTTCATCGGGCCTTGTCTCGACGTAAGTGCGGATCGCCCAGGCGGCTTCCTGGCCGAGCAGTTCACCGAAGGCCGGCATCTTGGTTACACCGTTCTGTGTGTATCCGTTCTGATACCGCTCCAGATACCATTCGTCGCCAAAGTCATCGGCTTCCAAATAGCGCAGGTCCGGGGCAAGGCCGCCGGAAATCACTTCCAGACCGTGGCAACGCGCACAATTCTGGTTATAGCCCGAGGCACCAACCTTGATTGCCAGCGCCCAGAACTGATTGTCCGGGTCGCGCCAGGGGTTCTCGACCAGCCACTCTTCACCGAGGTCCGGAAGACCGGCCGTATCGACTGCCTGCGGAGCGACATCTCCATGTGCTTCCACGCGTCCGATCGGATCCAGAGATGTCAGGGAAAGGGCAGTTCCTGCCGCAAAGATGCCCAGCATCCAATTGCGAAAATTCATGATTTCTCTCCTCCCGAGATCGTCAAACTTAAATACGCACAGCTCGGACAGAGGCGCTATTGTACCAAGGGACAAGTCTCGTTTCCTTGCCTTGACGATCTGCCTCAGCCTAACCTGTGAGTTGTCCTGCGGGTGCGCGTATTCGGACCAGGGAGCGAGGTTGAATGTTTGTCAGGGTCATCGCGAATTACTTAGTGATATTATGGTTTTGTTGCAGCGCGGCGTATGCGGATATAGCGGTTACAATCGGCTATCTGGAGCAGGTTGAACCACAACCTCCAGTGCTCTCCAACCTTGATCCGATTCCGGAAAACGAGGGGCTTGCCGGTGTCGAAGTTGGCCTAAAGGACAATGCCACCACAGGACGTTTTCTGAAGCAGACCTATGCTCTGGAGACCCGTGTTGTCGAGGAGGGTGGAGACTTCGAGAGCGCCGCGCGCGAACTTCTGGCCGTGACGCCATTCCTGATTGTGAAAGCGCCCGAAAACCAGCTCCTTCGCGTGGCTGATTTGCCTGAAGCGGCAGGAGCCATCCTCTTCAACACGAGCGCTGAGGAAACGGGTCTCCGAGATGCAGCGTGCCGCAGCAACATTCTTCACACGTTGCCCTCGAGGGCCATGCTGACAGACGCACTGGCGCAATTCGGCGTTCGCAAGAAATGGACGGACTGGGTCGTCATCGCCGGTCCATATCCTGCTGATCAGGCATTTGCCGATGCGATTGAGAAATCGGCACGCAAATTCGGCATCCGTATCCGCGAACGCAAGGCCTGGGACGTGAGTGCCGATATGCGCCGCAGCGCGTTTCAGGAGCTTCCTCTTTTCACCCAGGATTTTCCCGAACATGATCTTGTCGTCGTCGCGGACGAAACCGACGATTTCGGCAGATATGTTCCCTATAACAGCTGGGTACCGCGCCCGGTCGGCGGAACAGAGGGGATTGTGCCCGTCGCCTGGGACAGGACCGTGGAACAATGGGGTGCCGCACAGCTGCAAAGTCGTTTCGAAAAGACTGCGAGCAGATCGATGAGGCCGGTTGACTACGCGGCATGGGCAGCCATGCGTGCGATAGGCGAGGCCGTGACGCGGACCAACCAGGCTGATGCTGACGCTGTCCGCGACTATCTGTTGTCGGAGAAATTCGAGCTTGCCGGGTTCAAGGGCAGGCCTCTGACCTTCCGGACCTGGAATGGTCAACTGCGTCAACCCATTCCGCTGGTACACCCCCGGGCACTGGTGGCTCAAGCGCCGCTGGAAGGGTTCCTGCATCAGCGAACAGAGCTGGATACGCTCGGAATAGACGAGGCGGAAAGCGCCTGCACCGCGTTCAGGGAGTAAAACATGCGCATCTTGTGGCAAATCACCGGACTTGCGATCGGGATGGGGCTTTCCATCGCGACCGCTGACGAGATCTGGGTTTCGAATGAAAAGGACGATACGATCAGTGTGATAGATATCGACACGCTCGAAGTCACACGCACGATAGACGTCGGTGAGCGCCCGCGCGGAATTACGTTCGCCATTGATCATTCCGTTTTGTATCTGTGTGCTTCCGACAGTGACACAGTGCAGGTCATAGATCCGGAAACCGGCAAGATCCTGCATGAACTGCCATCGGGAGAGGATCCTGAGCAGTTCGTTTTGCATCCGGACGGCAAGCATCTGTACATCGCCAACGAGGATGATGCGATCACCACGGTGGTGGATACCGATACACGCAAGGTCATAGCCCAGATCGACGTCGGTATCGAGCCGGAGGGCATGGCGGTGTCGCCGGACGGAAAGATCGCGATCACGACATCCGAAACCACCAACATGGCTCACTGGATCGACACCGGGACCCAGGAGCTCTTTGCCAATACCATTGTCGATCAGCGCCCACGCCATGCCGAGTTCACCCACGACGGGTCCGAGCTTTGGGTAAGCTCGGAAATTGGCGGCACGATCACCGTCTTTGACCGTGAAAACCAGCAGGAAAAGGCCAAGATCGAATTCGAAATCCAGGGCATCCATCCGGATCGTGTCCAGCCTGTCGGCTTTGAAATGACCCGGGACGGCCAACACGTCTTTGTTGCGCTTGGGCCGGCAAATCACATCGCGGTTGTTGATCCGGAAACCTATGAAGTGACGGACTATATCCTTGTTGGCCGGCGCGTCTGGCACATGGCCTTCAACGGTGACGAAAGCCTGCTCTTCACCACCAATGGTGTTTCGGGCGACGTGACCGTGATCGACGTGGAAAGTCTTGAACCCATCAAGAGCATCAAGGTCGGTCGTTTCCCATGGGGTGCGGCTTACCGGCCGACAAACTGAATTCAACCGGGAGGAAACACATGAAAATTCTATTGGCCTGCATCACGACCCTTGCCATTCTGACGGCACCCGTTCTTGCCGACGGCGATGATGACGACGACGCACCGACTTTCGGATCGGCCGGCATTCTGTCGCGCGACAACCGGGAAGATCTTGCGCCGCTGACGCTGTCTTCCGGAATGCCGCTCAACGAAAGCGGCAAGCTGGAATTGAAATCAGGGACCTACTACGAGATCGAAATCGAAGCGGATGGCAGCCAGGAACTTGCGCTTGCCGGGGCCGGCTTTTTCCGGGCTATCTGGATCGACGAGATCGTGATTGAAGGAATCGAGATCCGTCCGCTTGGCGTCGACAGTCTTGAGTTCGACGAGGCGGGAACCCTGGAGATCAGTTTTCTTGCCATCAAACCCGGGACCTATGATTTTGGTGTTCCAGGCAGCGATCTGCAGAACGTGGAGATAACCATCAAGTGACATCCGGGCTGGATGTTCGGGGCATCACGCACCGATATGGCAAGAAGACCGCCCTGAACGACATCGGTTTTTCCCTTGATAAGGGGACTTTTTGTGCTCTTCTCGGACCCAATGGTGCGGGAAAGAGTACATTGTTCTCTATCCTGACGCGCCTGTTCGTGCCGGATGCAGGGGAAGTCATGATTGCCGGCCATTCACTGGCCCGTGAACCGGGCAAGGCTCTTGCCAGGATCGGGGTCGTGTTTCAGCAGCCGACACTTGATCTCGATCTTACGGTTCGTCGGAACCTGAAATATTTCGCTGCCCTGCACGGTCTTGCCGGCAAGGATGCCGACAGGAGAATAGAAACGTCGCTGGAGCAGGTGAATATGGCGGAACGCGCCGGCGAAAAGGTTCGCGCCCTCAATGGCGGGCACAGGCGCCGAATGGAAATCGCCCGGGCCCTGCTTCATGATCCCGTGGTTCTCCTTCTGGACGAGCCGACTGTCGGCCTCGATGCGGAGACGCGGAATTCGATCACGGGTCACGTTCACAACCTTGCAAGCGAACAGGGCCTGACAGTGCTTTGGGCGACCCATCTGGTAGATGAAGTCAGGGCAAACGATCAGCTTGTCGTCCTGCATGAGGGAAGGATCCAAGCTGATGGAAGTGCCGCTGAAATAGCTGGAGATACCCCGCTGCAGGCGCGGTTTCTGGAGATGACCGGAGGTGGCGAATGAGGGCTGCCCTGATTTGCCTTGTTGCGATCGTTCATCGCGAGGCGCTGCGGTTCGTTTCGCAGCGCGGCCGCTTCCTTGCCGCGATTGTCCGGCCTCTTGTCTGGCTGATCGTGTTTGCCGCAGGGTTCAGAGCCGCTCTCGGCCTTTCCATTCAGCCGCCTTACCAGACCTACATCACGTACGAAATCTATATCGTTCCGGGTCTTTGCGGCATGGTACAGCTCTTCTCGGGCATGCAGTCGTCGCTCAGTCTTGTCTATGACCGCGAGATGGGGTCAATGCGGCTGTTGCTGACCAGTCCGATCCCGCGTTGGTGGCTGCTCTTCTGCAAACTCTTCGCCAGCACGGCGATCTCCATCTTTCAGGTCTACACCTTCCTGGCGATCGCAGCGCTTACCGGGATCAGTTTTTCTCCTGCCGGTTATCTTGCAGTCCTGCCGGCACTCATTGTCAATGGACTGATGCTTGGCGCGTTGGGACTGTTGTTGTCGAGTACCATCAGGCAGCTGGAAAATTTCGCCGGTGTGATGAACTTCGTCATCTTCCCGATGTTTTTCCTGTCAACGGCACTCTATCCTCTTTGGAAAATGGCGGAAGCCTCGACCATCTTGCGCGACATCTGTGCCTTCAATCCGTTTTCGCATGGCGTCGAATTGATCAGGTTCGCGCTCTATGGTCAGGTTGACTGGATGGCGCTCCTCTGGGTGCTGGTGGCATTCGCCATATTCCTATCGGGCAGCCTTTGGGGTTATGATCCTTCGCGCAGCATGGTCAGGCGGAAAGCGTGAATGTCTGTCCGGACGGGATTTGAAACAGGAGCCGGGAATGAAACGCATTGTTGCTACGATATTGCTTGTCGCAGGCGGCCATGGTGCAGGAGCGCTGGCCGAAGAGGTCGATACCGGTGGAACCCTCAACCCCGACGAAATGAGCCTGAACCGGTCCATTGCCGAAGCGCTGGACGGCAATGTCGACATGGTCGTCTGCGCACAGGGCTACCTGATGACCAAGAAGGGTGATCATGAAGCCGCGCGCAAGATCTTCCAGGCATGCGCCGAAAAAGGCTGGACGGGAACGATGACCTGGATGGCCTACATGGATCAGAACGGGCTCGGCAAAACGGAGGATCCGGAAGCGGCCGCCGCCTGGGACAGGAAGGCGGCCGAAGCCGGTGACCCGGTCGGACAGTTCAACTACGGGCTGGATCTGCTGCGTGGTTATGGCGTCGATCAGGACCTTGATCTGGGCAGGAGATTTATCGATCGTTCGGCGGAACAGGGTTTTGAAACGGCCAGGGAACTGAAGCGTGAAGGCTATGACTGGAAGGCCGTCACTCCAGATGCGGATGAATGGAAATTCCAGCGGGTCTACTAGGACAAACCGGAAGGAAGCCTTGTTTGAGCCAGGTTCGCCGGCTGCCCGTGCAACAGGTAGACCGAACCGGCAAGCCTGCTCGCCTCGTGCTCCGAGTGGGTAACCAGAAGCGTTGCGATGGAAGCATCCGCCAATAGCTCGAGCGTCAATGCGATCATGTCGTTCGCAAGGCCCTTGTCCAGGGAGGCGAAAGGTTCGTCCATGACGAGGAATTGCGGCTTGGCGGCAAACGCGCGGGCAAGGGACAGGCGTCGTCTTTGGCCCAAAGACAACTGGTCGGGCAGGCGGTCGGCTTTCCCGTCCAGTCCAACCCGCAAGAGGGCTTCTTCCACCGCCGCGTCAGAGGCACCTGTGATCAGGCTTATGTTGTCTCCCGCGGTTCTCCACGGCAGGAGCGTCGGTTCCTGAAAGACCATTGAAATGCGTTCCGGTCGTGTGACGTGACCGTCGAAGTCCGCATCAAGACCTGCTGCAATCCGGAGCAGCGTCGTCTTGCCGATTCCTGAAGGCCCCAGCACTGCGACACACTCGCCGGATGCTATTTCCAGGCGAACGTTGCCCAGAACGGGCTGATCCCCGTAGGACTTGCCCTTGATGTCTATCCCGATCATGCGTGGCGCCACCGGCTTGCACGGCGCTCCCAGGGTTGAAGGACCGCAAATTCGATTGTCAGCATGACAGCGATGAACGACAGGGCATACGTCAGTACCATGGCCACATCGAACAGCTGGAAATAGAGATGGATCTGAAAGCCGACACCATTGGATCTTCCGAGAAACTCGACAACCAGAACAATCTTCCAGATCAAGGCAGTGCCGGTGCGTGCACTGGCAGCAAAAAACGGCGCCAGTTGCGGGACGATGATATGGCGCAGCCGCGTTAGTCGGGGAACCCTGAATATCCGGGACATGTCATCGAGCGCGGGATCGAATGTCCGCGCTCCTTCGCGGATCAACACTGTTACCATCGGGATCTTGTTGATTGCGACGGCGGTTATGGCAGCAACTTCCGTGAGACCGATCCAGAGATAGCAAAGTACGATCGTCACCAGTGCGGGAAGGTTCAGGAAAAACAGCAGCCAGGGGTCGAACCAGGTATCCACGGACTTGCGCCGGCCCATCAAAAGCCCAAATGCGGTTCCAATCGCCATGGCCAGAATGAAGGCCGCCACGACCCGGCCCAAAGTGATGCCGAGGTTGTAGAGCAGAGGTCCGGAGAACAGCTCCTTCAAGGTGAGTCTGCCGATTTCGAGCGGCGAGGGGAGTGTTTCCGGGTCGGCCAGGACAGCGGCAAAAACCGACCACACCATGATGAGCAGACCCAGCGAGACCAGTCTTGTTCTTATGGAGCCGGCGACCCGCGGATCAGCCTTCCGGGATGACAAAAACACCCTCCGGCAAGGTTTTTGCTGACCCGACAAGTTTTTCACCGCCCAATCGCGCCATCACCTCGAGCATGCGTTCCGCCTGCTCCTCGTTAACGGGCCCCGGAGCTGGAATTCCGGCGATGAAGCCGGTTTTCAGCGCCTCGAAGTCGGCATCTGTTTTTGCACGCATCAGCGGCCGGATGCGGTCAAAAGCCTGCGGGTTGTTTGCAAGAATATCCTTGGCCCCTCTCGAGGCGGCCATGAAACCGCGAACGAGGTTTGGATGTTCCTTGAGCATGTCACCGTGAAAAACATAGCCGAGCAGTGGCGTCTCCGGATCGAGCCCGAGTGCCTTCGCGGCGTCTGAAACCGAGATCAGCTCGCGCATGCCCTTGGCTTTCATCTTGGCTGCAAAGTGCCAGAAATTGATGGCCCCGGCTGTTTCACCTGCAAGCGCATTCTTGAAGATCAGAGGCGGTGCACCGAAAACCTGCTCGGTCTCGGCCGCAAGATCTATTCCATATTCCTGCTCGGCATAGGCCCTCAGGATCAACCAGCTCTTGTCAACCGGGCCACCTGCGATGCCGATCTTCTGTCCGGCCAGATCTTTCAGGGTCTTCGCGTCGCTGTCTGAGGAAACCATCAGGCCTCCGACTGCCTTCGAATAGGGTACAAAGACATAGTCGTGTCCGTCTGCTCGCTGCCTGGCAACCCAGAGCCAGTCAGCGACGACGATGTCGGCTTCCCCTCCCTGAAAGGCAATGCGTGTTGCCGGATTTCCTGCCAGACCCATAACTTCCAGTTGAAAGCCGTTCTGGGTGTCCAGGCCATTGTGCTGGATCGTGTCGAGCTCCCAGTTGACGGTGCCGACCTTCAGCACTGCTGCCTTGAGCACGGGTGCCTCTTCGGCGTGGGCCGCAAAATTGAGCGTCAGACACGATAGGCTGACCGCCACCAGTCTCATGAGCCGATGCATGATTTCCTCCCGGTACAGTTTTCAGTCAGCTTAGCAGGCACGCACCAGCAATGAATTCGACTTTCGGTCGGATCTGACGCGATGTTGGCTGAACGTGACGCCTCGTCATGTTTAGTCAAGTTTACATTATTTCACCGATGCCTGCGGACGGAGCGGGATTTTCGACTTGCTGCACTGCACCCTTTCAAAATTGCAGGATTCCGCGATTTCCAAGGTGCACTATGGTGCAATTCTCGTGTGCCAACCTTTCCTCTAGACTGCAAATCTGGGAGGAAGCGGCTATGTGTGGCGATCCGCATGCCGGACACGTCGCTCTATCCGAACTTAACCTGGGAGGAGACAGGATGAGGAAGTTTTTCGCAATGGCAGCGGTCAGCGCACTCGCGATGACCGGGGCGCACGCCGACGTCACTGAAGAGGATCTGGCAAAGGATCAGGCGACGACGGACAGTGTTCTGACCAATGGCATGGGGCGGGACCAGCAGCGGTTCTCACCATTGAAAATCATCAACAAGGACAATGTCCAAAATGTTGTTCCGGCGTGGGCATTTTCCCTCGGGGGCGAAAAGCAACGCGGTCAGGAAACACAACCTCTGATTTATGACGGCGTGATGTATATCACCGGGTCCTACTCGCGCCTTTATGCGATCGACGTCAAGACCGGAGAAGAGATCTGGCAGTATGATGCCCGCCTTCCAGAGGGTATCCTTCCCTGCTGCGACGTGGTCAACCGCGGCGCGGCCATTTACGGTGACAAGATATATTTCGGGACACTCGACGCGCGTATCGTGGCGCTCGATCTCAAAACCGGGGATGTGGTCTGGCGCAAGAAAATCGCGGATTACAAGGCTGGTTATTCTTACACCGCCGCACCCGTGATCGTGAACGGTCTGATCGTCACCGGTAATTCCGGTGGTGAATTCGGAATCGTCGGAGAAGTGCAGGCCCGCGATGCGGAAACCGGAGAACTGGTCTGGACCCGTCCTGTCATCGAAGGTCACATGGGGACCTTCAAGGGTGAAGACAGCACAATGACGGGTACGCTCAATGCGACCTGGCCAGGTGATCTCTGGAAGACCGGTGGCGGCGCCACGTGGCTGGGCGGAACCTATGATCAGGACACCAACACGCTGGTCTTTGGCGCGGGCAACCCGGCCCCATGGAACAGCTGGCTTCGTGCTGCAGGCAACCCGAGCGGAACGGAAGGAGACAATCTCTACGCCGCTTCGCGGATCGGGATCAATCCGGAAAACGGCGATATCAAGTGGCACTACCAGACGACCCCGCGAGAAGGCTGGGACTTTGATGGTGTGAACGAGGTAATCCCCTTCGTGGACGCAAGCGGCAACAAGCGGTATGCGACCGCGGACCGGAACGGATATTTTTACATCCTGAACCGTGACGACGGCGCCTTCGTCAATGCCTGGCCGTTCGTCAGTCAGATCAGCTGGGCGGATGGTATCGGTGAAGACGGCCGTCCGAAGTTCAACGAAGGCAACCGCCCGGGCGACCCCAGCAAGGCAGCGGACGGCAAGAAAGGTGAAGTGGTCTTTGCCGTTCCATCGTTCCTTGGGGGCAAGAACTGGATGCCGATGGCGCATAATCCGGATACGGGTCTCTTTTATGTGCCTTCGAACGAGTGGGGAATGGATATCTGGAACGAGCCCATCTCCTACAAGAAGGGTGCGGCCTATCTCGGATCCGGATTTACCATCAAGCCCATCTTCGAGGATCACATAGGGTCCCTGAAGGCGATCGATCCGAATACCGGGGACATCAAGTGGGAATACAAAAACAACGCTCCCCTGTGGGGCGGTGTCATGACCACGGCCGGCGGGCTGGTCTTTACCGGCATGCCTGAAGGCCAGTTCAAGGCCTTTGATGCTGACACGGGCAAGGAGCTGTGGTCTTTCCAGACGGGGTCCGGGATCGTTGGCCAGCCGATTACATGGGACATGGATGGCGAGCAATACATCGCCGTAGCTTCCGGCTGGGGCGGTGCGGTGCCGCTCTGGGGTGGCGAAGTCGCCAAGAAGGTGAACTACCTGAACCAGGGTGGTTCGATCTGGGTGTTCAAGCTGCCAAAGCAGCTGGCATCGTCGAACTAAGACGGAACGGTTCGACACTTCCGGCGGCTTGCCGCCGGAAGTGATCCGTCTTTGGCGCGAAATTGCGCGCGAAGAACCTGTCGGTACCCATCGTCCGAAGCCGGGAGGAAAAGGATCATGTCACTTGAGACTGACGGCGCAAACAAGTTCCTGATCATCGATGATCATCCCTTGTTTCGAGAGGCTCTGCACAGTGCCGTGGAGCTGGCCTATCCCAACTCGGACACGCTTGATGCAGCGTCGCTCGACGATGCCTGCGAGTTCCTGGATCACGATTCTGGTTTTGACCTCGCACTTCTTGACCTGTCCATCCCCGGTGTCAAAGGCATGGACGGACTATTGCATCTCAGAACCCATTATCCGCGGCTTCCGGTTGTCGTGGTTTCAGGCGCGGAAGATCCGCCCATCATTGCCCAGGCCATGGCCTATGGTGCAGCGGGGTTTGTTCCAAAGTCATCGAAAAAGACAACGCTGGCGCAGGCGATACAACAGGTAATGAACGGTGCCACTTATTTGCCGGAGAACTATAACGACACCGATGATGAACCGATTGACGATCAGACCCGGAAAATGATCGCGCGACTGTCCAGTCTGACACCGCAACAGATCCGGGTATTGCAAATGATCTGCAGCGGCTTGCTCAACAAGCAGATTGCCTATGAGCTTCAGGTCGGTGAAACGACGGTCAAGGCGCACGTCTCGGAAATCCTGCGCAAATTGTGTGTTTCAAGCAGGACGCAGGCCGTGATCGAGGTCAAGAAACTGGAAGCTCTCGGTACCGCAGATCCTTTCGACACAAACGCTACGGCTGATCCCGGACTGCGGCCGCTCAGGCGTCACAGCTGAGCCATATGGCTGATCGCCGGTTAACTCGGTGAAGTCGATCAGGCGTGTCGCCCTTGGAACCGTTTGAGAGGCTCAACGGGCTCCACGGGCTCCACGGTCCCACCATCACAGCTTGCCAGAAATATCCGTTCTGCCTTGCGTCTCGAGCCGGTAGTCACCGTTATTGTGTGACGCATCACAAGCAACATCCTGGAACTTGCGTTCATGGGCCAATGGCAAGGCGAGCGTGGGATCGTCCCATTTGCACTTTTTGGGTTCTTGCGTCAAAATTTTGATTAATCGATTAACTTAGCCGTTGACTTGGATGGAACTTGATTGCTTAATCGTTAAAGCAAGAGGGTTCGATGGTCAGCATCAAGCAAATCGCAAGCGACATGGGCGTGTCGACCGCAACAATTTCGAATGCGTTGACCGGCAAGGGGCGTGTTTCGCAGGAGTTGGTCACGCGCATCCAGACCAGGGCGGAAGAGCTCGGATATCGCCCCAGCATTGCGGCGCGTGCACTCAAGACCGGGCAGACCGGCATACTGGGTCTCGTGATGCCGGATCTTACCAACCCGCTATTTCCGCGCATTGCCCAAACACTGTCAATTCAAGCGGACAAACGAAAACTCGGAATTCTGATCGCGGATTCGCGCGGCAGTGCAGATGAGCAAAGCGAAGCCTTGCGAAGGCTACTGGACAGAGGTGTGGATGGGCTCATCGTCGTTCCACAGAAGGGGACGACGCCGGATCCTATGCCCGTGCCGGTCGCTGTCCTGAACACAGCTTCAGATCCCGGGAATTCGGTTTCGGCCGATCACTCGGGCGGCGGTGCCCTGGTTGCGCGGCACATTTTGGACATCGGACATCGCAAGGTGGTGATCCTTGGCGGAGATCAGGTCTCGGAAGTGCAACGCGATCGCATTGCCGGCATGACCGATGCGCTGCCATCCGACATTGGTGTCGACGTATTCTGGGGAGATGCAGGTGTTGAGAAATCGGTCGCCATGGTTCAGACGGGTGCAACGGCGATCATGACCACTTCCGACCTGATTGCTCTTCAGGTACGCACGGAACTGATGCGCACGCAAATATCCGTTCCCGATCAGGTCAGCCTGACCGGTTTCGATGATATGTCGTTCTCATCGATCATGCATCCGGCACTTACGACAGTTGCCCAGAATGTCGACGAAATCGCAAGCAGAGCGATTGATATCATCTCCGCCAAAATCAGCGGCAACATGCCGGATCACGAGGGGGAAACCGTGCCAATGCGGCTCGTCGTGCGGCAATCGACATCCATCCCGAACCACATTTTCAGCAGGAGACCACCTCGATGACCAAGTACATATCAATCCTTGCGCTGAGCGCTGCTCTCACCGCGACCGGCGCGGCGGCACAAGAAAAGCTCACTATTTCAGTCTATTCTTTCGCTCAGGATGCCTACAAAGAGGCGCTCTACGATCCATTCGAAGAGATGTGCGGCTGTGAGCTGGTCATCGAGACCGGCAACTCGGTGGAGCGCATGGCCAAGATCGAGGCAAATGCCGCTGATCCCGTCATCGATATGGCCGTGATTTCTTCCCACGACGCGCTGAGCCTGGCGCGGAAAAACCTTCTGCAACCCATCGATACATCCAGGCTCCAGAGCTTCGACAAGCTCTACACCGCCGCGCAGGATCCGATCGGCGACAACATGGCGGTTGGCTACACCTTCTATGCGAGTTCGATCGTCTATCGCAGCGATCTGGTGAGCATAGAGAGCTGGAACGATCTGCTGGGTGAAAAGCTTGCCGACAATGTCGCTTTGCCGAATATCACCGGCACACAGGGACCGCTCACACTTATGATGCTCAACAAGGCCGAGGGCGGCAAACCGGGCGAATTTTCGGGCACGATTTCGGCGATCGGCAAACATGCCGACGACATCGTCACTTTCTATTCCCGATCCTCCGAGCTCGCTCAGCTCATGAACCAGGAGGAAGTCATTGCAGCGCCTGTGGGGCGTTTCGCCTGGAGCCGGTTCAAGAGTTCGCCACTTCCGTTCGCATGGGCGGAACCGAAGGAAGGCCAGGCAGGTGGCATGAACGTCATGATCATGACCGCAAACAACGGCAATGAGGACCTGGCTTACAAGCTCATGGACTATTGGCTTTCAACCGAAGTGCAGACCCGCATTGCGGAGGCACTGATCGACAGTCCTGCAAACACGGAAGTGAAGGTGAGCGACGAGGTGGCCGAGAACCTCACTTATGGTGCGGAGCTCATCAATTCGCTCAACATTCTGGATCCGGCGGTCATCATCGCCAACCGCGATGCCTGGGTCGAACAGTGGAACAACGAAGTGATCCGATAACACACGTTGGAGGGCGGCCTTTCCGGTCGCCCTTGCGTGTCCCTGTGGCCGGAGCCTTTTCATGTTTTTAAACCGCTCAGAAGGATTTGCGCTTGCACTGCCCGCGGCGCTCTTCACCTTCCTGGTGTTCCTGGTTCCCGTAGGTATTCTGCTGTCGGCGGCATTCCAGGCTGAACCCGGGGTCTGGAGCTTGCAGGGATATGTCGACTTTTTCTCAGAATCCCTGAACCAGAGCGTCTTCTTGCGCACCCTGAAGCTCGGTATACTCGTTGCCGGCACTTCCGCGGTGATCGGTTATGCGGCGGCATTTTGTATCGTGAATTTGCCGGCATCGTCGCGCGGCCGCATCTTCGGCCTTGTCGTGCTGCCGCTGATGATATCGCCCGTGGCCAGGACCTATGCCTGGATTGTCATTCTCGGCCGTACCGGCATCGTAAACGACGTGATCGTGGGGCTGGGCTTGTCGGAAACGCCCATTCGCCTCCTGTTTACCGAAACGGCGGTTTTCATCGGTCTTCTCCAACTGTTCCTGCCGCTCATGATCATATCCCTTGTCTCGGCAATGGAGAACATCCCGCGGGATGTGGTTCCAGCCGCCCGCGTGCTGGGCGCCAGCTGGTTCCAGGTGTTCTTCCGGGTCATTCTGCCGCTCACCAAGGAAGGGCTGGTGATCGGAGGCACACTTGTCTTTACCGGAGCGCTGACAGCCTATATCACCCCTGCCATTCTCGGAGGATCGAAAGTCCTGATGTTGGAGACTTTGCTCTACCAGAAGGTCAACGTGTCGAATGATTTCGTATCGGCAAGCGTCATCGCCATGATCCTCATTGTCATGTGTTTTTCGGCCAATCTGGTCCTGAAACGTATTGCCTCGGTGCGGAGCTAGACCATGTCCCGCCTTACAATCTGGCTCATCCTGGGCACAACGCTCACTTTCCTGATCGGGCCTTTTCTGATCGTCATTTTCGCAGGAGCCTCTGCGGGGGAAACTCTGACCTTTCCTCCCCAGGGCCTGTCGCTCAAGTGGTACGCCAAGGTCTTCACGGTGGAGAGCTTCCGAGACAGCTTTGCATTGTCGATGTTCCTTGCGATCTTCGGCACGCTGACGGCCCTGCTGATCGGCATCCCGGCCGCCTATGCGCTCAATCGCTACAACTTGCCCGGAGCCGAGGCCATCCGGACGATTGTTGCCGCACCCATCATCGTTCCGGGGATTATCGTGGGTCTCGCGCTCTTGCGCTATTTCGTCGTGCCGCTTGATGTGACAATCACCATGGCACTTTTCGTGACGCACACCGCGCTGGTCCTGCCCTATGCGGTTCGTGTCGTCTCGTCGAGCCTCAACAACCTGCGTGCGGACATGGAAGAAGCGGCTGTTATTCTTGGCTGCACGCGCTTTCAGGCATTTGTCAAAGTCGTTCTGCCGAATATTCGCGGCGGTATCCTTGCAGCCTTTATTCTGGGCTTCGTGACCAGCTTCAATGAAGTGCCGGCCTCGCTCTTTCTGTCCGGGCCGGGGGTGCGCACCCTGCCGATCGACATGCTTTCCTACATGGAAATCACATTCGATCCTTCCGTGGCGGCTCTCTCGGCTCTATTGGCCTTCATGTCGGTTGCCATCGTCTTCGTCGCCGAACGACTCCTGGGGTTTTCTCGTTATGTCTAACGCATACGTTTCACTGACCGGTCTAACGCTTTCATATGGGCAGACGGTCGCGGTGCCGGAGCTGAACCTGGATATCCGAAAGGGTGAGCTGATTGCGCTTCTCGGTCCTTCGGGATGCGGCAAGACAACCACCATGCGGGCCATTGCAGGGCTCCTCGCTCCGACAAGCGGAAAAATCATGATCGACGGTGCGGATGTAACCCGGACACCTGCGAACAAGCGTGGAATTGGCCTCGTTTTCCAGTCCTATGCGCTATTTCCTCATCTCAGCGCCTTCGAGAATGTTGCTTTCGGGTTGCGGCTCCAGAAACAGCCCGACGCGCAAGTCCGTGCCAAGACCGAAGCCGGCATGGCGACTGTCGGCCTGACAGGCTTCGAAACGCGAAAGCCTTCTGAAATGTCGGGTGGCCAGCAGCAGCGATTGGCGCTGGCCCGGTCGCTCGTAATGGAACCGAAAGTTCTGCTGCTCGATGAGCCTCTGTCCAACCTGGACGCACGCCTGAGACTTGAGATGCGTAACGAGTTGCAGCGGGTCCAGAAGGACACCGGGATCACAATGGTCTTTGTCACGCATGATCAATCGGAGGCACTGGCATTGGCCGATCGTGTGGTGCTGATGAAGGACGGCAAGATAGAGCAACTGGGGACGCCAGCGGAACTCTATGCCGAGCCCAGCACCGCGTTCGCGGCGAATTTCATGGGTTTCGAGAACATCTTCCGCCTGGAGGGTGCGGACCTGGTCTCGGATCACGGCCGGTTACCCTTCGGCACCGAAGCTGCGGTCCCGCTACTGGCCTGGCGGCCAGGCGGTGTCGCGGTCGGAAAGGGGCCTCACGTTGGCCGGGTGATTGCCAGCAGTTTCGCAGGTGATCACCGGGAATATGTGATCGACAGTCCGTTGGGTCAGATCAAGGCGGACGCTTCCATCGATCTCCCTGAGGTGTTACTTGGCCAGCAAGTCGCATTCGATCTTCCACAGGCAACCGCACGGCATTTGGCAGCGTGACAGCAATTTGGGTTGATACTGATTTCGGGTTTGACGACCTTTGGGCGCTTCTCCTGCTGCGGCACCTGGGACATGAGGTCGCCGGTGTTTCCCTTGTCGCGGGCAACGCCCCGCTCGCCCAGGTTTGTGCCAATGCCATGGGAGCCAAAGAGGCCTATGGCTTCGACTGGCCTGTCTGGCAAGGCGCTGATCGGCCGCTGAAACGCCTGCCGGAGACCGCTGAACGCATACTCGGCCCCACCGGAATGCGGAGCCGGGGAGCCAGGTTGCCGGTTTCCAGATCCGGTGCACCGCCCAAGGGCGCACCGGACGCGATGCGGGATTGGCTTCAGACTGCCAATGACGCGAAATGCCGGATTTTGGCTCTCGGTCCACTCACGAATATTGCGCAGCTCGTTACGCAGTCACCCGAGGTGAAAGGCCGGATCGAACGATTGGTCTGGATGGGGGCAAGTGCGGGCGCGGGAAACCATACGCCCATGGCCGAATTCAACGCGGTGGCCGATGCCGAAGCATTGGATTGTGTCCTTGCATCCGGTCTTGCAGTCGACATCGTCGACCTTACGTTTTGCCGAAAGGTGACTTTCGGACCGGAAGATATGCCCGAGACAGATGAGTTGACCCGCGACCTGCTGGGAGGCTACCTCGATATCGCGCTGGAGCGTGCTCGTCCGGGCATGGCGATTTATGACCCTCTTGCGGCACTGGCTGTGGCGGATCCGGACAGTATCGGCTTTTCGTCCTGCAAGATTGAGGTGTCGACGGAAACGGACGAAAGCTATGGGGCCACCAAGGTCATCGAAACAAGTTCGTCCACAACGAGAATTGCGACCGAAGCGAATGCGGATCTGGCGCAACTCTGTCTCAGCGCATTGAAACGGGAGGCCTTAAATGGCCCAAGATAGCGACCTTAACGCGCCGGAAATGAGAGACCGGGCAGTCAGAGCGGCCCAGGGCCATATTCCCTTCGACCTTCTGATTGCGAACACGCGTTTGCTGGACATGGTCACGGGCCGCGAACGTGACGCGGATATTGGCGTGACAGGGGGGCTCATTGCCAGCGTGCATTCTCCGGACAGGGCGCGTGAGGCGCATGCCTTCTTGGATGCCGGTGGCCGTTTCGCGGTCCCGGGTCTGATAGACACGCACATGCATGTGGAAAGCTCCATGGTGACCCCGGCTCAATACGCGGCAGCCGTGGTTCCACGAGGCGTCACAACAGTGGTTTGGGACCCGCACGAATTCGCGAACGCCTGTGGTCTTGCAGGGGTCGACTACGCGGTTTCGGCAGGCAGGGACCTACCGCTTCGCTTTCTGACACTTGCGCCAACCTGTGTTCCCTCTGCTCCAGGTTTCGAGACGTGCGGTGGCGACTTCGGCCCGGAGGTGCTCTCGGAACTGTTGACCCGCGAAGATATCCACGGCGCTGCGGAGCTGATGACAATGCAGCCTCTGCTCAGTGGCAATCCCAGGGTCAAGGGCATCGTGAATGCGGGATTGGCAAGCGGAAAGAGGGTCTGTGGACACGCACGCGGCCTTGAGGACGGCACCCTGGCAGCATATGCGGCGGCAGGCGTCGAGAGCGACCATGAGCTGACAAGTGCGAAGGACCTGATTGCGCGGCTGGAAGCGGGTATGACGGTTGAACTTCGGGGCTCCCACGAACATCTCTTGCCGGAATTCACGGAGGCAATTCTGGAGCTGGGTCATCTTCCTCAGACACTCACTTTTTGCACCGACGACGTTTTTCCCGATGACCTGGCCAATCATGGCGGGCTGGACCATATGGTCAGGCGCATGATCGGTCACGGGCTTCCGCCTTCATGGGCTTACCGCGCGGCGACACTCAACGCAGCGACGCGTATCCGGCGTTCAGATCTGGGACTTGTCGCACCTGGAAAACGTGCCGATATCGCAATCCTCGACGACATCGAGCGCGTGAAAGCCAGTCTGGTAGTCGCAGACGGTGTCCTGGTTTCCGAGGGCGGCAAGATGGTCAGGCCTTGTCTCGCGGCTGCTCCTTCAGTCGCGCTCAGGAACTCAGTTGCGGTCCGTGAACTGCGGCCCGATGATTTTGAGGTTGCCGCCAAGGGATCAACAGCTGAGATCGCAACCCTCTCCAAACCGAGGTTTCCGGCTTGGGGAGCTCGAACGGTGGATGTAAAGGCAGGGAAATTGTCGCTTCCCGATGACATGATCCGCATGGCTATCGCCAACCGGTACGGTCGAAATCTGCCCGTGCGTGTGGCATTTCTGGAAAACTGGGGAACATGGCGCGGCGCATTCGCGACAACCGTTTCTCATGACAGCCACAATCTCACCGTCTTCGGTTGCGATCCGGTCGACATGGCGCTGGCCGCAAACACGGTCCGCTCATCGAATGGCGGGTTGTGTGTCGTCTCCGACGGCAAGGTGCTTGGGCATCTAGCCCTACCCCTGGCAGGCCTTGTCAGTGAGGCGCCACTCTCAGAAACGGCCGAAAGCTTTGCCGCTTTGCGCCGGTCACTCGACACGTTGGTCGACTGGGAGCCACCCTACCTTGTTTTCAAGGCGCTCTTTGGAGCATCTCTCGTTTGCAATGCCGGTCCACGCCTGAGCGATGTCGGCATTGTTGATGTCTTCAATGAGCAGATCCTTGAGACACCCGTTATTCCGGCAAGATCTACCCCGATGCACGCACAAGAACGTCCCTGATTTGACCAGGGTCTGTCGCAGCGACCTGCCGCTGATCAGGTCACTGCAACCGCGATGATTTCCACCGCAAAGTCCGGTGTTGCGAGTTTGGATTGCCCACAGGCCCGGGCCGGAGGATTGGCCGGATAAACCGAGGCGTCACAGACCTCGTTCATCTCGAAAAAGTCGGCCATGCTCGCAAGCCAGATGTTTGCCTGCAGGATACGGCAATTGTCGCTGCCTGCGTCACTCAGAAGTCTTTCGATCGTTTCCAGAATTACCGACCAGTCCGGCCAGCCCGACCATGTTGCCAGGGACAACGGCCTGGCTCATGCGCGGACCGATCCCGAACCGTTTGATTTCCGTCATATTGTTTGCTTAACCGTTCAATCAATTCTGGCTGAGACGGGAAGGATCGAGAGCCTGCACAACCTCCTGTGCCAGTTCCGGTTTCCGTCCCAGACAAAGATCCGCCGTGAGCTGCGACAAGGCAGGTGCGGTTTGAACACCGTATCCGCCCTGTCCGGCCAACCAGAAAAATCCGTCCCCATCGGGAGCAAAGCCGACGGCAGGCGTTCGATCCCTTACAAAGCTGCGAAGACCTGCCCAGCTGTGTTCCACACGTGTGATCTGCATTTTCACAGCCTGTTCGAAACGGTGCAGTCCTTCCGCGAGCGCCATGTCGTCTACCCAGGCATCATGAGGCTCCACTGGGTCTTCATCTGCCGGAGAGACCATGAATTTACTTGCGTCCGGTTTCACGTACCAACTTTCCGATGCGCTCGCGACCAAAGGCCAGGACGTGATATCGAACCCGTCCGGCGGTGCAACTATGGCCGCAGACCGGCGCATCGGCTGAAGCCCAATCCCTTGAATTCGTGCCCGTGCCGCAATCACGTCCGCCCACGCTCCGGCCGCGTTTATGAGGACCGGAGCCTCAAAGCTGCCGGCTGGTGTCTCCACGCGCCAGGCGCCCTGTGCCCACCGGATCGTCTCTGCCGGTGCCCGTGTTACAATTTTTGCCCCATGCTGCCTGGCAAGCCGGACAAAGCCTTGAAGTAACCGGTCAACGTCAATGTCCCTGGCGGCTCGCTCGATTGCCGCTGCAGCAATCCTGTCCTTTTTAAGGAGCGGGAATAGAGTGACGGCCTCTTCAGCCGTCAAGAGATCCATACCGTCTGCGCCATCCAGATAGGCCTGAAACGCACCGAGCTCCTCTTCAGTGGCTATCAGCATTTCACCGCGCGGCGTCAGCAGGCTATGGCCGGACAATCCTTCGGGTGTTTCCAGAATCGGCTCAGAGGCCACATTGAGCGCCCGCAAGGTGGCATTGCCGTAGTTGCGAATGAAAATCGCCGCCGAACGGCCTGTCGCATGCCGGCCGAGCGCATCTTCCATCTCAAGCAGAGTGACCGATGCGTCTGGCGCAAGACGCGCAGCTGCGCCGGCGCCGGCGATACCGCCGCCGATAATCAGAAATTCAGACCGGAGTGTCATGCGCGTTGAAATCCCGTCAGGACACTGGTCAGATTGTGGCCAAGCTCATCGGCCAGGTATCCGCCTTCCTGGACAAACAGTGTGGGCAGACCGAGTCCGGCGATTGCCGCTCCGATGCGGGCGAAACCGGGTGTGGTGATGGCAAGGCCCTTCAGCGGGTCATTCTCGTAGGCATCGAGACCGAGCGCAATAATCACGATGTCCGCACCAAAGGCCAGAACGCGCTCAAGTGCTGTGTCGAGTGTTGTCAGATAGGCGTCGTCGCCGGTCCCGCGTTCCAGTGGCAAGTTGAGATTGGTTCCCCTGCCATGCCCCTCGCCACGCTCATGGCCGTGCCCCCAGTAGAACGGATAGAAGCCGCTCGGATCGGCGTGAACGGAAACGGTAAGAACATCACTTCGTTCATAGAAGATCCCCTGGGTGCCGTTGCCGTGGTGGACGTCAATATCGAGAATTGCAGGTCGCCTCCCGGCCATCAGCAACCGTTCTGCCGCGATGGCGGAATTGTTCAAAAAACAAAATCCGCCGGCCAGATCGGAAAACGCGTGGTGGCCGGGCGGGCGGGACAGGACATAGGCTGCCGTCTCTCCTTCAAGCATCAGGTCGGCACCTTCAACGGCGCTTTGCGCAGACCAGTAGGCTGCGTCCCACGTGCCTTCGGCGATGGGACAACTGGTATCCGCCTGGTGAAAACCGGCCTGTCCGACCGCCGACCGCGGATAACTCGCAGTTCGCCGGTCCGGATGGACGTTCGGGATCACTTCGTCGGAGGCGTTCTTTATCCGGCGCCACCGTGCGTGGATTGTCTGCAAAAAGACTAGGTATTCAGCGGAATGCAGGGCGGCGACCGGACCCAAGCCATGGTCAGTCGGTGTCTGGAACACACAACCTGCCTCGATCGCCCCATTTTGAAGGACCTCTATTCGGCGAGGCTGTTCCGGATTGGCAAGCCGCGTACCGGCTGCCATGAAATGCTTCGGATCATGTTTCCGCTGACGGTCATCAAAAATGGCTTTCATGAGCGTTTCCTCAGGCTTTCCAGCGCTACTCCCTTGAGGGAAAGCACGGTTTCATCCGGCAGTTCTTCAAACCCAAGTCGCGCATAGAAACGGCGAGCTTCGATGTTGTGGTTGTGAACGGCAAGTTTCAAGAAGCATATGCGCCAGGCGGATGGCGCTTCCACCAGTGCGGCTTGCAGCAATCGCGGTCCCAGGCCTTGCCTTCTGGCAAGACGGGAAACCCAAAGGTCCGAAACATAAAGGCCCGCTCCACCCAGACTGGTCGAGAACACCGGCGACGCGATGAGGACGCCCTCAAACACGCTGCCTCGTTCTGCAACAAGCGCGAAAAAAGCCGGGTTGTCGCCAAAACCATGAGTAACAAGATCCTCTGTTCCAGCCCGGTGTGTTTCGCCGAGGTCAGCCGATAGTTGTTGCAGCGCTTGATTGAGCCGATCTGCATCGGTTGCCGTTGCTTTCCGGATCGAGATCCCGTTCATGATCAGAATGCTTCTCCGCCATACGCTTCAGGACAAGCATGGTTTTTGCCGCAGCCGCGGTTGCCGTTGTACGGCGGGTGTCTCAGAACCGACGCGATGTTTCTTGGTGCGTTTTTGAAGATTAGATCGTCCGTGGTTTCCAGAAAAGGCTTTTCCCGGTCAAACTTCCGGTCATCGTGGCTATCGGCCATCGGGTACAGTGCGAAATTCATCGTTTCCTGCTTGAGCGAACACATTTCCGGCTCGCACCGGAGCCGATTTTTCAGGCGTTCTTGCACCACCATGGCAGTCCTGCCGTCGGTGGTCACGCTGAAACCAGGCCGCAAATGGCCTGTTTTTGCAGCAACAAGCAGTGATAGTTCTCGGCCTTTGCTGTGGGACGGACGACCATGTTCCGGAATTCTGGCGACAAGATGCAAGGCCACAGCGCCAGCTTCGGCCGAATCCGAGACCTGTCGGCTATCTCGCCGGCCGTGACAGCAAAACAGGGCGACGTGGCCAGCGTGCGAACGGAACCCGAAGGCAAGGCTCAACCGCGCCGTATAAGCCCTTCTGGACATGTCGCTGAGCAAAATCGCGAGACACCGATCGAGACGCGTACGTATCCGTGACGTCTCAAGAACCAAGGGAAGCGAATTGCAATCCGCCGAAGCAATCCGTGTGCTCGCCGCGCCCGGGCATCAATATCAAGCCGGTCATTCCTGGCTGGGTTTTTCGCAGCGGGTGAGTGCCGTCACCGTTGGGCGCTGAATGATACAGGACCGTGGCCAGGGACTTGAATGGTCGGCTTCACGCTATCCGAACAGGAGGCCGAAATCGGGCAAAGGATCCCTGATCTTTGCAAGGCGAAGCATGTGCCAGGCCAGCGCCTGATTGCTGCTGATGATCGGCACGCCGACTTTCCGCTCCATCTCCTTGATAATATTGAGGGTTCGAAGGCTGGTGCAAGAAATCACGATCGCGTCGCAGGGGGCTGCCGCAGCAATGTTTTCTGCCGCAGCGACGATCGACTTCTCGCAAATTCTGGCAACAGTCCGGTCATTGCCTTCTTCGAACGACCCAAATCCGGCGATGTCAAATCCGGCTTCGACAAGTCGCCGCCGCATGCGTTCAGACACTTCAGGTATGTACGGCGTGATGAAGCCGAGCCGTTTTGCCTTGAGCTCGCGTCCAGCCGCGATGACAGCAGCAAGCGGGTCGGACACCAGAGCGTTCGGATAGACCGTCCGGATGGCACGAGCAACGTTTTCCGAACCGATCACCGAGGATGCCGATGTGCATCCGTAGCCGATCACGTCATAGTCCGGCGCACTCGGCAAAAGTCGTGCGGAGGCCGGGAGGTCCCTTTCCATTTTGGCCAATGTGTCTGCGCGGACTTCGGGCACCATCGGAATACGACTGTGATAGAGCGCGACGCCCTCGAGTGCCATTATTCTTGAAAACTCGGGCTCGAGTGTTTCGTCGGTTTCCAGCACGATCATGCCCATCGTTGCGCGGGTCCCGATCCCGATATCCGTATCAAATTCCAGCTTCATGGGTTTTCCTCAGATAACGGGCAGATCGCGGGGAGCGCGTTCTGACAGCAACTCCGGACCGTCCTTGCGCACCACGATGTTTTCCTCGTGCACCATGATGCGACCATCGCCGTAACTCAGTGAGGGTTCGAGTGTGAGGACCATATTCTCCTGAAGCACAGTGTGGTCGAAGGCAGCGTGCGAGGGCCATTCTGTGAGCTGCATACCCAGTCCGTGTCCAAGGCGGCCGACATCGCCACCCTGATCGTCCAGTTCTGCGATGACAGCCTGCATGGTCTGAAAGAGCTGCCGGCAGGTCGCACCTGTACGCGCCGCATCAATTCCGGTTTCGGTCGCACGCCAGAGCACATCATAGGCACGGCGGGAGGCATCGTCGGCTGTCCCGATGGCAAAATTCCGATCGAAATCGCAATAATACCCGTCCCAAACCGCGCCGGTGTCCAGCATAAGAATGTCGCCATTGGCAAGCGGGCGACGGGAGGGAGGGGAAATCACGTCCCGGTAGCCACCCTGATCCGCGCCGCCGACCAGATAAGGAACGTCATCGGCACCCAGGGCAAGGCCTTCACGCCGGACGGCCCGAAACAGATCTTCCAGGGGCTGACCTTCATGCACCAGTTCGGGAACGCTCGCAAAAATCCGTGAACCGATCGAGCAAATGTGTGCAAGCTTCTCGATCTCCCGATCGGACTTTACCATGCGCAGACCCCGGATCAGCGCGGTCGCATCTGCTATCGAAAGGCCAGGCAGACCTGCAACCAGGCGTTCATAGTCGCCCAACGGCATGCGCAGCGCTGTTTCATGGCCTTTCATCACACCGATTGTTTTTCCCGCCTGAGCCAGAGGCGCGAGCAATTCCGTCAACAGGCTCAGCCCGTCATCGTCCGGACAGGGTGCACTCCAGGTGCGGATGTCGTCCAGCCATGTACTGCGCATCAATTCCGCACCAATTTCGGGGATGACAGCGACCGGTTTGCCGACCGGTGGCACAAAGACAAACCATGGCCGGGTCGGGCTTTGCCAGAACAGGGTATGGAAGCCCGTGAAATACCTGACCTCCGCTTCCGTCATCAGCAACAATCCACCGAGACCCGCTGCGGCCATGCCTGCCTGGGCCTGTTCGGTGCGAGCTGCAAATTCAGCTTCGGGAAATCCGCGCATGGGTGACCCGTTCACGATCAGTCCTTTCGAAATGGCAGCCGGTCGCGAACCAGTTGCACCCAGAATTCGGCCCCGATGGGCAGCAGTTCATCGTTGAAGTCATAATCGGAGGCGTGCAACGGTTGCCCATGTGCACCCGTTTCGCCATTTCCCATCAGTAGAAAGCAACCGGGAACCGCATTGGAGAATTGCGCAAAGTCTTCTGAAAAACTCATGGGCGGACGTTCTCTCACGGTTTCGCATCCGGCTGCTTCTGCAGCCCGGTAAACCGCGTTCGTCGGCTCCTGTGCATTGATTGTCTCGATGAATTCTGCAGCGAAACTGACCGAAACCGTAACGCCATGTGCCGCGGCCACGCCTTCGGAGATCTGACGCATGAATTTTTTCACGGCGGTCCGATCTTCCGGAGATCGGGCGCGGAAGTCGCCTTTCAGAATGGCCTGCCCGGGAAGCACATTGCGCTGGCCGTCCGTCACAAATTCGGTGACGGACACCACTGTTCCGGCCGCGGGAGGAAGCTTGCGTGCAACGATGGTCTGCAGCGCGAGAACGATTTCCGAAGCGACCGTTATCGCATCCACGCCCGTTTGCGGCATGGAAGCGTGTCCGCCGCGGCCCTGTACCTCGATCTCAAACAATGTTTCGCTGTTGCAGATGATGCCGGTCCGGGAGGAAACCTGTCCTGTCGGGGCACCTGGGAGGTTGTGGATCGCATAAACTTCGTCAACCGGGAAGCGTTCCAGAACGCCTTCGTCGATCATGGCACGGGCACCGAGCCCATGCTCTTCGTTGGGCTGGAACAAAAACACGGCAGTCCCGTCGAAATCCGGATTTTTGGCAAGTCGGGCAGCGGCGCCCAGCAGCATTGTCATGTGTCCATCATGCCCGCAGGCATGCATTACGCCGGGTGTTTCCGACACATGGTCATGGACGGATGTCTCGGTGATCGGGAGCGCATCCATGTCCGCCCGCAATGCAATGGCGCGATTGCCCTTGCCGCTGCGCAAAACACCGACAACACCGACACCCTCGTGAACCTCCAGGCCGATTGCGCGCAATTCGCGGGCAACTTCGAGCCTGGTTCTGTTCTCCTGAAATCCGAGTTCAGGGTTGCGGTGAAAATCCCGCCGCCGCTCCGTCAAACGTTCTTCAAGCGCGTTCATGCATACGCCTCCCGTATCCCAGAGTTCTATTTACAATGTCTGCTCGGTTGGTGGGCGTTGATTTTTGTCTGATTGATGACGAAAAACATTGAAACACGAAAAAAATGCGATCAAATTCGGACCATGGATGACAAGGATTTTGAAATACTTCGCCTTGTGCAGTGCGATGCACGTCTGACTGCCGACACGATCAGTCAGGAAATAGGATTGTCGTCGCCCGCGGTGCAAAAACGCTTGAAGCGGCTCCGCGAAAGCGGGGTGATCGAAAGAGACATCGCGGTATTGTCACCTTCACGACTGGGACGCGAAATGACAATCATTGTCGATGTCATTCTGGAACGTGAAAGCCGCCGGCACCTGGATGAATTCAAGCGCAAGATGCGCTCCGCACGTTGTGTTCAGCAATGCTACTACACGACCGGAGAAGCGGATTTCACGCTTATCCTCACTGTCCGGGATATCAAGGAATATGAAGAATTCACCCAGGAGCATTTCTTTGATGAATCCAACATCAGCCGCTTCAGAACATCGGTGGTGATGGACAGGGTGAAGGTATCGCTCGACGTTCTGTGAACGCACCGACAACTCAGATCGGCAACGTCAGCCCGACTTTCGTTCGTTCCATCGTCACGGAAGTGCGAAATCGCCGGACGTTTGAATTTTCAAAGAACAGCCTGTGGGTCAATTCCTCGAAATCCTGCATGTCCCTTGCCGTGCAGATCAGAATGAAATCGGCGTCTCCAGTCACATAGTAGCATTGCTGGACCTGCGGCTCATTGCGCGCGAGTTTGCGAAACATGTCCAGTTGCTGCAGGCTTTCGCGTTCCAGTTCGACCAGAACAATCAATGTCATGTTGTAGTCCAGCCGGGCAGGATCCAGAATGGCGACTTCCTGCTTGATGACACCTGCGTCTTTCAATCGCTTCTGTCGTCTTTGTACCGACGGTACCGACAATCCGCATTCTTCGGCCATGACTTCCAACCCGATCCGCCGGTCGGACTGCATCAATCTGAGGATCGTTCTGTCGGCATCATCAAAATTATCATCCATGATATTTTTTCTCGAGATTTTGGTTTCTATCAAGAAATTTAGTTGAGTTTAGATGGATAATTGAAAAAATCAAATAATGTGAAAATGCTACATCATGGAGCATGAAACACGCAGACATTCTTGATTTTAATCCGGACTTCGAGCGGGCTCTAGCCTTCTTCCAGGCACAAGGAAACTATGCAGTCTCGCCTTTGCGGGAAGTGCAGGGACCTGACGGCTATTGCATCCTGGCGAAGGACGAGACCGACAGGATGGGGCTGGGGGCCTTCAAGGCACTCGGCGCACCTTATGCTGTTGCCCGGCTGCTCGGAGAAGCCTGGTTTGCCAAAACCGGAGAAACCCTGACGCCCGCACGTTTCAAGGATGCGGATGTGCGGTTGCTGGCCGAAACGCAGACCTTTGTTTGCGCAAGTGCCGGCAATCACGGTTTGGGCGTTGCCGCCGGAGCCCAGGATGTTGGCGCCAGGTCACGTATCCATCTGGCCAAAACCGTTCCGGAGAACTTTGCAGAGCGCCTGCGCGCGCTGGGTGCAGAGGTCGTGCGGTCAGGCGAGGTCTACGATGAAAGTGTCGCGGCTGCGATATCGGATGCTGCCCGGACCGGTGCAACTCTGCTCGCCGACGGTACGTGGTCCGGATACACCGAGATCCCCAAATGGGTGATGGAAGGTTACTGCGTCATAGCCGAAGAAATGCGCGCCTCGTTCGAGGTGTCGGGACGCTGGCCTACCCACGTTTATCTGCAAGCCGGCGTCGGCGGTCTCGCAGCCGCAATGGCGCACATGATCAGGCTGAACTGGACCGTACAACCGGACCTGATCGTGGTCGAGCCCGAAGCCGCGGCCTGCCTGAAGGCAAGTCATGACACAGGCAAGGCAACCCGGTCCGACGGACCAGACTCCAATATGGGGCGCCTGGACTGCAAGGAACCTTCGATCGTCGCATGGCAGGTGCTTGAGCGCTGCCAGGTCACCTATCAGACGCTCTCCGAAGAAGACGGCGCAGCCGCAGCCGAGGCCGTGACGAAGCTCGGCATAACCACCACTCCATCCGGCGCAGCCGGCTTCGGCGCGTTGTGTGCACAGGTCCCCGAAAGCTCAACCGGCAAGGATTTTTTGCCCCTTGTCATCATCTCCGAGGGACCCGCCTGAGCGGGTCGGGAAAGGAAACAAAATGCAGAAACTGATTTCAAAACTCGCCATTCCGGCATTGCTGGCCGCAGCGCTGGCAACAGGCGCCAGTGCTGAAACGTGGAAGTTCGCGTCCGAAGAAGACAAGAACGATGTACAGGACATATTCGCCAAGACCTTCGCCGAGACGATCAAGGAGGAATCGGACGGCGACATCAAAGTCCGGATTTTCTATTACGGCCAGCTCGGCACCGAAAACGACATCGTCGAGCTGACGGCCAGAGGAACCGTCCAGTTTGTCTCGGTCGGTACCGGTCATCTGGGATCCTATGTTCCCGAAGTCCAGGCACTCAGTGTTCCGTATGTGCTGGGCAGCGATGTGGATGCCATTCGCGAGGTTCTGACAAGCAGTGAAACGATTTATAACGATCTCAGCGATCGGTTCGAAAAGGTCAATCTGAAGCTGTTGACCATGATTTCCGAAGGCGAAATGGCCTGGGGGGCCAACAAGGAAATCCGCAGCCCGGCCGATTTTGACGGCCAGAAGATCCGCACCTTCACCTCGACGATCCCGGTAGAGACCTACAAGGCCTTCGGTGCAACCCCGACGCCGCTCTCATGGGGGGAAGTCTACGGGGCGCTGCAGCTCAAGACAGTCGATGGCATGGTCAATCCGATCTACTTTATCTACAACGCCAAATGGCACGAGGTTCAGGACTATCTGATGTTTCCTGGCCAGCAGCCTTACGTCGGCACCGTTTCGACCAACAGCGAATGGTTCAATGGCCTGAGCGCCGACAAGCAGGCGATGGTGCACAAGGCGATTGCAGCTGCCGAACAGGCCGCACACGACTACCAGCTCCAGATCAACAAGGAAAACATGGACAAGATACTGGCTGAACGCCCGGATCTGAAGGTCGTGGTTCTGACGGATGAAGAACGCGCTGTCTTCAGGGATCTCAGCAGCGGTCTGCATGAAACCTACTACACGGTTGTCGAAAATGCTTACGGCGAGGAAGAGAAATCCGAGGCGCGCGCGCGTGCGCGGAAGATCCTGGAAAATCTTGTCCGCGAAGTAAAAGACGCCTCATAGGCGAACAACGATACGCGAAGGGCGTGGGGACCTGTTCCCGCGCTTTTTGCATTTGAACGCGCGAGGAGGGCGCGGCTGCGCCGAACTTCGGCCAGCAATCGGGAGATCATCATGAAGACGTTGTTGCTGACCGCCAACCGGGGGATCGAGTTCGCCGAAAAGGCCATTATCATCTTTTCAATCCTGTTGATGATGGTGAATTCGACCGCAAACGCTATCGGTCGGTATGCATTCGGCCAAAGCCTGTTCTTCGCAGAAGAGCTGAACCAGTTTCTGATCGTCGGTGTCACATTTGTCGGGTTTGCCTACGCGGTTCGCAAGGGCAGGAATATCCGAATGACCGCCGTTTACGATGCACTTTCCAGCCGCACCAAGAAGGTCCTGTTGACCTTGATATCGCTGACAACAGGCCTGTTGTTGATGTTCCTGACCTACAAATCAGTGATCTATGTTCAGGAAGTCAAGGATATAAACCGGTTGTCACCGGCGCTGCAGTTTCCCGTCTATATCATCTATGCGGTGATCCCCGTCGGTCTGGCCATGGCCAGCCTGCAATACCTGATCGCATTTCTGATGAACGTTACCCATGAAGGCACCTATCTGTCTTTGTCCGTCCAGGACGGGGACGCAGAAGACATCGGGGTTTGACATGAGCGATATCATGAATTTCCTGAGTGATGTCGTGGCTGGTGAACTTGATATCTACGTCATCACCTTCACACTTGTTGTGACCATGGTGGTCCTGCTGTTTCTCAGTTTTCCAATGGTGGTGCCCCTGGCCGTCGCGGCGCTGGTGGGGCTCGTTCACTTCTCGCAAATCGATACCGGTGTCATCATTCAGCAGATTGTCACCGGCATTTCACCCAATGCGCTGATCGCCGTGCCCATGTTCATCCTGGCAGCAGACATCATGGCGCGCGGGCATACGGCGAACAATCTCCTGGGTCTGATCGAAGCCTATTTCGGTCACCGCCGGGGAGGACTGCCGATCACGGCCTGCCTCAGTTGCACGCTTTTCGGATCCGTTTCCGGCTCCACGCAGGCAACCGTCGTTTCGGTCGGCCAGATCATGCGTCCGAAACTGCTGGCCGCAGGTTATAAGGACAGTTTCGTCATGGCGCTGATCATCAACGCCAGCGACATTGCCTTTCTTATCCCGCCAAGTATCGGGCTCATCCTTTACGGCACTCTCGCCAATACCAGCGTTGGAGAGCTCTTTATCGCCGGCATCGGGCCCGGGATCGTGCTGGCTGTACTGTTTTCGGTCTACTGCTACGTTTATAGCCTGCTTCAGGGCGACACGATTGCGCTTGTGGAACGAAAAACGGGTGCGGAACGGATCGCGGCTCTCAAAAGAGCCCTGCTTCCACTCGGATTTCCGGCGTTGATTGTCGGCGGTATTTATTCCGGCGCAGTCACGCCAACCGAGGCGGCGTCCTTTTCGGTGCTGTACGCATTGGTGGTCGAGTGTTTGATCTATCGCGAACTCAAGCTGAATGACGTCCTGAACGCGGCCCTCAGTACCGGTCTCATCACGGCTGTGGTGTTCATTCTCGTCGGGATGGGGCAGGCATTTTCCTGGTACATCTCATTCGAGCAGATCCCGCAAGGCCTGCTGGAGCCGCTCGATCTGGAGGGGGCTTCCGACGCCTATATTCTTGCCATTATCGCGTTGAGCTTCTTCGTCGGCTGCATGTTTGTCGACTCGCTGGTGGTGCTGGTCATCCTGACACCCATTTTCGTGCCGATCGTCGACTCGTCAGGTCTTGATCCGGTGCTGGTGGGGGTAATGGTCACCCTGCAGATGGCAATCGGATCGGCCACACCGCCGTTCGGCTGTGACATCTTCACGGCGATCGCGATATTCAACAAGCCATACATGGAAGTGATCAAGGGAACATTCCCGTTTTTCGTGATCCTGTTCGTGATGTCCGCCTTGTTGATATTCTTCCCGGGCATTGCGTTGATGTTGCGGGATCTGGCATCCCTTTGACACGAAAACCCGAAGGTCCGTGCGCGTTCCTTCGGGTTATTCAGGTAAGTCCGCGACTTTTTCCGGCCGGATGCCAAGTCTGAAAAGCGCGCCCGATGGCGAAGTCTAGGAAGGTTTTTCAGCCGTACTTGCCCGACTGACGATCCTGAACCCGACATCCTGTTTTCCATCGGCCGCCTGCTGTCCATTCAGTCGATCCAGGATAAGTTCTGCCGCACGTTTCCCGATATCCTGACCATAAAACTGTACGGTTGTAAGGCCAGGCGTGACCAGCGCGGCTATGTTGGCATCGCCGATACCGCATACCGCAATCTGATCGGGAATCTGCCAACCCCGGTTCTGCAATTCGGCAATCGCGCCGACCCCGATGATTTCATTTGCGCAAATGATCGCATCCAGACCGGGATTTGCGACGACAAAATCGGCTGCGATCACTCCGCTGTCGGCAATATCAAGGGGATTGCGAACATTCTGGCGAGCAGGCATCCCGATGCCTGCTTCGGCAACTGCCGCATAAATGCCTTTGCTGCGCTTGGCGGCCCGATTTTCATGGATTTCGTGTTCAGGGCTGGTTGCGACATAGCCCAGGGATTCATAGCCGCAACGTATCATGTGGCTGGCGATGTCATGTCCGGCAGCGAAATTGTCGAACCCCACAGCCATGTCGATATGATCAGCTGCAATGTCCCACATTTCGACAACCGGGATCCTGGCACTCTCCAGCAATTTGTGCGTTTCGGCCGTGTGCAGGGTTCCGGTAAGAATGATCCCGTCGGGACGATGGCCGAGAAGGGCCCTTACCAGTTTTTCCTCACGCTCGGGGGAATAGGACGAACAGCCCAGAAGCAACTGGCAACCCTCCTGCTCCAGGGCATTTGAAATGCCTTGCACGGTGTCGCTGAAAACGGAGTTTTCGAGTGTTGGGACCAGCGCGACGATAACACCGCTGCGTTCCCGGCGCAGAGTGTTTGCCGCCAGGTTCGGTACATATCCAAGAGCGTCGACCGCTGCCTGGACCTTCTTGCGGGTCGCCTCGGCCACCTTTCCAGGCTGGTTGAGTACGCGAGACACCGTCATCGCCGATACGCCCGCATATTTGGCTACAGCCATCAGGTTCGCGCGTTCCTGCCTGTAACTCCCTTTTTTGTCTGACAAATCGACCTCGATAACCAATGCGCTTGACTAAATTTTCGTTTCGTGAAAGTCTATGTTAACCTTAACATCAAGCTGGTTTCGTTGTCTATACACGATACAAGCGTCATTCGTACCAAAAAAGAACAATAAGAACGGTGGAGAATTTCTAAAAAGGGAGGACTGATAATGTTAAGCTTAACATCTACTATACGCCTCATGACAAAGGTGTTCCTCGGGGCGACGATGCTGGTTCCGACAGCCTTCGCACAGGATTTTGAAGCACGGCCAAAGGGAGGTATCCCGGGTGCGTTGTTGCCCGAAGAGCGTTCCCTTTGGGTCTATGATACCGGATCCAGGAAATTCGAACCCACCGAAGGAGATGCTTCGGCCGCTTACGAAGCATCGCCGCGGGCTCTGCCTGACGGCACGAAAGTCGGATTTGCCGAGGGCTGGGCGGCAATTCCGTTCTCTTACGCGATCAACCAGAGGCTTTATGAGCTTGCCGGTGAGTTGGGGTTCGAGGTGGTCTACTGCGACAACGCCTTCAAGGCCGACCAGGCTGTTACCTGTGCTGAGCTTCTGGTTCAGCAAGGGGCTGATGTTGTCATTGAATCCAATTGGCAATCGGGTGCAGCAGCAGCGGTGATGAATATCTTCAACGAGGCAGGCATTCCGGTCATGTCGGTCGACGTTGTTCATCCCAATGCCATTTTCCTGGGAGCCGACAACTACGCCAGTGGCCTGATTGGCGGGCAGGCAGCTGCCGAACATGCCAAGGCGCTTGGCCGCTGCGATGATGTTACAGTGCTCGTCGGCATCAACCCCGGTGAGGGGGAGGCCGCCAATGAACGGCTGTCCGGTTTTGTCGATGGTGTCCAGACAGTCTGTGGTGCCCTTCCTGCCGACAGGATCGACGACGAACTGATCGATGCAGGCACGACCGACCAGGCATTGACGGTGGTGACGGACTGGCTGACCGCCCACCCCGGGGCGGGTTTCGTCCTGGCAACAGCAATTGACGATCCGCGCGGTTTTGGAATGTCGAACGCAATCGCACAGGCCGGTCGCGAAGGAGTCGCCGTCGGCATCGGTTGCGACGAGGTCGGCGTTGCGGCAACGCGCGTGCCCGTGAAAGACAACCACTTCCTTGGCTGCGTGGCCTATTTCCCCGAGAAATATCCCGACTACGCGGTTTCGATTGCCGCCGATATCCTGGAAGGAAAGGCTGTGCCACAAGAGGTGCACCTGGACCATGTTTTCCTGACAGAAGAAAGCATCAACGATGCCTACCCCGCAGAGTGAAATGAGCGGACATAATCCGGGCGCCGACAGTGGCGCCCGGCCACCCCTGATCGAGCTTCGTGGCATCACCAAGAAATTCGGCGGCTACACCGCACTCGACGGGGTCGATTTGAAGATCGGTGAGGCAGAAGCTGTCGGCATCATTGGTGACAATGGAGCGGGCAAGTCGACCCTGGTGAAGGTGTTGTCGGGGGTCCATCGTCCCAGCAGTGGAACAATGCTGTTTCGAGGCCAGAAACTCACCCTCGGCAGTCCGCTTGACGCCAGGCGCAACGGCGTCGAGATGATTTACCAGGATCTTGCGCTTTGCGAAGATCTTGATGTGGCGCAGAACATTTTCCTTGGTCGTGAGCTGAAGAAGAATTTTGGCCCCTTCAGGGTTCTCGACCGTCAGGCAATGACAGAGGCCGCGGCCAACGACATCGCCGATATGGGGCTGGACTTTGATGTTGAACGGGAAGTCGGTCAGCTGTCGGGAGGTGAACGCCAAATGGTAGCTGTGGCGCGGGCGCTGCAATTCGATCCGGCGGCGCTTCTCATGGACGAGCCGACGGCAGCCCTGTCTGCGGAGAAGATCCGCAAGCTCTGGGAAATGATCGGACGGCTCAAGCAGCGGGGCGTGTCCATTCTCCTGGTCAGCCACCGTTTCACCGACATCCTGAACATTTGCGACCGGATCGTGGTTGTGCGCGCCGGTCGCATTGCAGGCGAAATGATGCCGCACGAGCTTCCACCGGCTCAAACGATGGCAATGATGACCGAAATGATGACCGGTGACACCGTTGGCAATGGAGCAGAAGCGTGAACGTGCTGAACTCGTTTATGAATTCAAGAATTTGGGGCCGTGGTGCAACTGCACTGAACCCCGGCCTTGTGCTGGCCGTGGTTGTGGTCTTCATCGCACTCAGTTTCATTTCGCCCTATTTTCTGACGGCAACCAATCTTCTGAACGTCGCCAAGGCGCTTGTCATCGTCGGCATTGCCGCGGTTGGGGAGACCCTCGTCATCATTGCAGGTGGTTTTGACCTGTCGATCGGGTCGACCATGGCGGCTGCCGGAATGCTGGCCGCCTACATGCTGGATTCAGGATTTGGTGTCGCGGCCGCGTTTTGCGCCGCAATCGGACTGGGCATGAGTATCGGAGCGACCAATGGCGTGTTGATCTCCTACTTCCGGATCAACCCGCTCATCGCGACGCTTGCAATGCTCGCAATCATTCGCGGTCTGGCTTTCGTCATCTCGAACGGTCGCGAGATCGTCATAACGAACCAGACCTGGCTTAACCTCGGCACCGGTAAACTGGCAGGAATTCCCTATATCGTGCTGATCCTTGTGCTGGTCTACCTTGCATTTCTGCTTCTCCTGCCGCGATCGACCTTTGGCCGGTACATTTACGCCATCGGGTCGAATGCACGCGCTGCAAGGCTGGCCGGGATATCGACGCAGAGGTGGCGGCTGCTGATCTACATAACCTGTGGCGCGACCGCGGCGCTGGCTGGCCTGATGCTGGCAGCACGGACCGGCAACGCACGTCCTGCTGCCGCCATGGGTTTCGAACTCGACGTGATCACGGCCGTGATCCTGGGGGGCGCCAGCCTGAAAGGGGGGCGTGGCACGCTGCTGGGAACCGCAATCGGTCTTATCCTGCTGTTCATGATCAACAACGGGCTTACGCTGGCACAGGTGCCGTCGTTCTGGCAGCAGGTCGTCAAGGGCGGCATTCTGCTTGCTGCGGTTCTGTATGACGAACTTCGCCGCGGCAGGGTGGACGACGGTTAGACGGATGGCAGGAAAAAGTCTCCAAATTCCAAGCATAAAGACAAGGCGACATTGATGTACTCTCATCCCATGCAAATTGACGCGGTCGCTCCGCAGGCGGGCCAGCCTGCCATCATGGAAGTGCGCGCACTTGTCAGCAATCCCGAGATTTACGGTGCAAGTGATGTTCACGACACACCAAACAGTCACTGGATTGCAGGATGTCCTGCTCCGGACGGAAAATGGGATCATGTGGCAACACATCCACCGATCGCAAATCCAATGTCCATCTATCCCGAATTCTGCGGATCGCGTCAAAGCTGGGGTGTCGCGAATGTTCCGTCAGTCATAGTCGAGATCGAAGACGAAGACGGCCGGGTGGGCATCGGGGTCAGCACGGGAGGCGAGGCAGCTGCCTTTCTTATCGAGCGGCACCTGTCTCTCTTCGTGAAAGGACAGACCGCGGCGAACCGGTGCCATATCTGGGAGCAGATGTGGCGTGCGTCGATCCACTACGGCCGGAAAGGGCTCGCCATTCACGCGATCAGCGCGATTGATATCGCGCTTTGGGACCTTTACGGCAGAACGGTCGGTGCGCCGGTCTTTGACCTGATGGGGGGACGTACCAAGTCCCGGGTGCCGGTCTATGCGACCACCTCGCGTCCGGATATTGCGCAGGACCTGGGCTTCCACGGTGCCAAGGTCCCGCTTCCCTACGGCCCTGGAAATGGCGCGAAGGGCATGTCCGAAAATGTCGCCTTCATTGCCGACTGGCGTGAGAAGGTCGGGCCCGACTTTCCCCTGATGCTCGACTGCTACATGTCGATGTCGGCGAACTACGCTGCCGAACTGGCGGAGCGCCTTCGGCCCTTCAAGCTTCAGTGGATCGAAGAGCCACTGATGCCGGACGACTATGCCGGGCACGCGAAACTTGCAGGGAAGATGCACGCGCAAGCCGGTGGAACCGCTTTGGCCACCGGCGAGCATGAATATACCCGGTTCGGATATGCGCAACTGATCGAATGCGGTGTCGACTTGCTCCAGCCCGATGTGATGTGGATGGGAGGGCCGACTGAGTTTCTCCGTGTCGCGGCACTGGCCTCGTCCCATTCGGTAGACCTTGTTCCGCATGGGTGTGGTGTCTACGGATACTACATGGCCATGGCGCTGGGCCAGGTGAGCATGGCTGAATTCATGATGATGAGTGAGCGCGCAGACCGGATCGAGCCGAATTTCGGAACAATGTTCTTGCACGAACCATTGCCGGAAAATGGTTATATTACGCTGCCTGACACGCCCGGATTCGGTTTGGAGTTGAACCGTGAGGCGCTGCACTTGAGGCGACCATACAAAGAGCTTGCCGGATGACCGGCATCAAACGGGAACAGTTGGGATGAACAGATACGATTTCAATCAGCGCGTTGCGATTGTAACCGGTGGCGCACAGGGGATTGGTTGGGCCGTGGCGAAAACCCTGGCGGAGGGCGGTGCTCGTGTCGCCATCTGGGACATGGACGAAGACCTTGCCGTCAAGGCGGCGCATTCGCTGGGCGACGGCGCCCAGGCAGTATCGGTGAACATCGCCGACTGGGAGAGCGTCGAAGCTGCCTACGCGCAGACGAGAAACAAACTGGGACCGGTGGATGTCGTTGTGAATTCTGCCGGCATCGCCGGTTCCAACAGTCCGGTCGCCGACTATTGCGTGAGGGAATTTCACGACATCGTTGCGGTCAATCTCCTGGGCACTTTTCATGTGAACAAGGTTGCCGTTCCCGACATGCAGGCGCGTGACTACGGACGCATCGTCAACATAGCGTCCGTGGCGGGCAAGGAAGGCAACCCGAATGCTGCAGCCTATTCATCGTCCAAGGCCGGTGTGATCGGCTTCACAAAGTCGCTCGGCAAGGAACTTGCCGGTGGCAACATTGCAGTGAATTGCGTTACACCCGCCGCCGCGCGCACCCGCATCTTCGACCAGATGTCACAGGAACACATCGACTACATGTTGTCGAAAATCCCACGGGGCCGTTTTCTGGAAGTGGAAGAAGCTGCACACATGATTGCCTGGCTGGCCTCGTCCGAGAACAGCTTTACCACGGCTGGTGTCTTCGATCTTTCAGGAGGCCGGGCAACCTACTGACGCCCTTTTGTCTTCGGCGCAGGAATACTCCGCTGAATTGTCTGCGCCGTCACGAGCGGCGTGAGCCGGGGCTCCGTGAAATCGGATGCCGGTTTCCGGGGCTCATCAACACTGAAAGTTTCCGGGCACCGGTTGCCCCCGTGGAGAAGCAAGATGAAACTGAGCGTATCAAGCTGGTCATTTCCGCATCTGACTTTGGCTGAGGCGACGGAGGTCGTCCGGGCGCTTGGAATTGAGGCAATCGACCTCGGTTACTTTTTCAAACCGTCCCTCGACAAGAACCGGGTGTTGGCGGATCCGGAAGCGTATGGCACGGAAGTATCGGCTTCGCTTCCCGTTCAACCGGTCAACCTGTTCCATCTTTTCGGTGAAGATCTCGAAGATCGAAATCTTGCGCGTGTCCGCGATCCGCAACACCTGGCGGATATGAGGTCGGTGCTGAAATTTGCCCGGGCGGCGTCAATTCCGTCGGTCTTTGTGCTTCCCGGCATGATCAATCCGGGTCAAAGCCGTTCGCAGGCGATCGACGCATCGGCGGAGGCACTGAAGCCGTTGGTCGAAGCAGGGCAGAGGAATGAAACCGCCGTTCTGATCGAGCCGCATCTCGGCAGTATCCTGAATTCGCCCGACATAACGCAGGAACTCGTTCAACGGGTTCCGGGCCTGAACATTGTTCTGGATCTATCCCATTTCATTGCAATGGGATTTTGTCAGACGGATATCGAGCCGCTTGCAAGTATCACCGGTCACGTGCACGTCCGCCAGGCAAGACCCGGTCTGATCCAGTCGAAGATGGAAGAAGGCATCATCGACTTCCCCGGTCTTTTCGGAACGCTCCGCGACAGCGGGTACGATGGTTGGGTGACGATTGAATATGAACACGAAGCCGGCACCAGTTCCCAATTCGACGACGTCCTGTCGGAAACGGTGAAGATGCGCGACTGTTTTCGTGCATGGACCGGATGAACCGCACACGCATCCGCTCAGGAGCAATTCATGTCACAACATGCCTGGATATTGGAACTTCGGCCCGGATACGAGGACGAATACCAAAAACGGCATGACGAGGTCTGGCCGGAAGTCGTTTCGGAAACCCGCGCCGCCGGAATACGAAACTATTCGATCTTTCGCCATGGCCTGACCCTTGTCGGCTACTTCGAGACCGACGACCTTGAACGGTCAATCCGAATGTTGAACGATGGTGAAGCAAACCGGAGATGGGATGAATACATGGCTCCCATCATGAAGGTTGAAGTCGATCCGTCGACGAATTTCCCCTTTCTGCTGCCCCTGATCTGGCGCATGGAAGAGTGATCCGTTCAAACGGTCGCCCCTCCATCTACGACGAGATGCGCCCCGGTGATGAAGGAGGCTTCGTCTGAGGCAAGAAACAAGGCTGCGAAGGCGACTTCTTCAGGCGTTCCGAATCGCTTCAGGAAACTTTCATTGGCCTCCTGCTCGAAAAATTCGCCCCGGTCCTGACCAGTAAATTCGAAATGTTTTTCCGTTGCGGGCGTGTAGATGGCACCCGGACAGACGCAATTGACACGAATACCGTCAGCCGCCAGGTCCATTGCCAGCGACCGTGTCAGTTGCAACAGCGCGCCCTTCGACGCGTTATAGGGAACGAAGGCAGGAGCGGCGACAAAGCTGCTGACCGAGGCCATGTTTACGACCGCGCCTGCATTTGACTTTTTGAGGTGAGGCAGTGCGAAACGCACGACATTCGCCGAACCGACAACATTCACTCCCATCACCTTGTCCCAGTCTGCCCTGGTGACGTCTTCCACCTTGCCGAATACGAACGCCGCCGCGTTGTTCATCACGATGTCGATGCCACCCAGTTCGCCCTCGGCAAATTCTACAAGCAGCCTGACATCATCTTCGTTCGAAATATCGGTTTTTTGAAAACTGGCCTTGCCGCCATCTCTGTCAATTGAGGCCATTGTTTGCGCGCCACCGACGTCGTCGATATCCCCAATTACAAGCTCTGCACCTTCACGGGCAAACAGTTCGCATACCGCTCTGCCAATACCGGAAGATCCTCCCGTGACGACAACTCGTTTGGACTTCAGCCGCATCATTTCGATCCTTGCGTTTGGCCATCGCGAACGAGATGTGAACCATCTGAATTCTCGTCACGTCAACCTCTCCGATGTTAACGTAAACATACACCAGTTTGCAGGCAAAAGTCAGCCACTGATATCACTTTTCGACCGGGAAAATTCACAGGGAAGGCGCCAAGCCAAACAAGAACATCAAATGCCGGCAGATCGTTGCCCGTCTTTCGCTCACAAGCACCAACTGAACCCTGTTTCATTCTCTGACCTGAGCCAGAGCCTTGCCAGTACGGACTTGTCGCAGGCATAGGGTTCCAGCGTGCCTTTGCCAACCGGACCGACCCACTCCATGCGACCCGTAGGGCCGTAGAGTGCCCGCTGCTCCAGGCCATTCTCGGTGGCGCACATCACCTCCGGATAGGCACCTTTTTCAGCCGATTGAACCAATGGCGACAACGACATGAGCCCAAACAGGGTTCTGGAGGCGAGGCTGCCGCTGGTTTTGATGAGCGACGTTGCGGATGACCCGGGATGGCAGACATAAACCTCGACGTTTTTGTCTGCCGCCTTGACCCGGTCTTGCAGTTCAAATGCAAACATCATCTGTGCCAGCTTGCTTTGGCTGTAAGCCGAATTGGCGCGATAGTTCTTGTCCCAGTTCATGTCGTCGAACTGGATTGTCCTTATCCCCATCTTGTAGCCAAGGCTGGCAACGACGACGATCCTCCCTTTGCTGTCTTCGATGCGACCGAAGAGCATTCCGCACAAGAGGAAATGTCCGTAGTGGTTGGTGCCAAGCTGGCTTTCGAAGCCGTCCTTGGTGAGCTTCTGTTTGGGCACCTGCGCAATCGCGGCGTTACAGATCAGTGCGTCTACCTGTGGGACAGTTCTCAACACCTGTGCTGCGGCTTCGCGCACGCTCGCAAGCTCGGCCAGGTCCATGCGGACAAAGCTCACGTCGGCGGCTGCGCCGAATTCCTCTTTCAGTTCATCGATAGCGGCGATCGATTTTCCGGTGCTGCGGTTGAGCATCACCACCTTTGCGCCCTTCGACAAGAGGATCCGGGATGCCTGAAATCCTGCACCGGCATTGGCTCCGGTAATCAGGTAGGTCTTTCCGGCAAGTGAGCCGAGGCGTCCGGGCGTCCAGCCATCTGGGCCGAATTGGGTGTCTGCCATCTTCCTGTTCCTTTCGGCATCGACTGAGGTATCGAGCGATATGCGGCTCTGCCTTGAAACTGTAGATAACTCTCTGTTTGGCGCAAAAACAGACGAAATTGTCGCGAATTATTGCCTAATTGTATCAAACCAGTTGCAAGAATAGACATTGAAGAACTAACCTGGCCGCATGAAACAAGAACAGGTCAGGCAACTCATCGAAGGTAGAATCCACGATGACGGCCTCGTGGAAACCGGTGTGACGGGTGTGAAGCTGTTCCGCGCAACACAGCCGGTGCCTTGTGCTCCTGCGGTCTATGAACCCTGTGTCGTGGCCATCGCGAGCGGGAGCAAAGAAGCCGTGCTGGACGGCAAGCGGTACGTCTATGACAACACCCAATATCTGTGTTGTCCCACGTCCATGCCGGTGACGGCAGGAACACCAGCAGCGTCCGCGCAAAATCCTCTCTTCGGTGTTTTCATCTCCTTGAATCCGCGCGTGATGAGCGAACTTGCCATCGAAATGGAAAACGCAGGTGGCGTAATTCCGACTGCCAAGGGGAGCCCGAATTCGTTCGGGATCAGGCTCGCTGGTTGGGATGGGGCCTTCTCGGACGCGCTGTTTCGGCTGCTGGAATTGGGCGATAGTGAAACGGATACGGCTGTGCTTGGGGACACTCGGCTGAGAGAACTTTATTATGCTGTCCTGAAAGGCGAGGCAGGACGTTTTGCAAGACAGGCATTTGGTGTCGGCAATACAATCGCTCGATCCATTGCGCATGTTTCAGCAAATTTGAACGCGCCGATCTCCATAGACGAAATGGCCAAACGCGCGGGCATGAGCCGTGCCGTGTTTCACCGCAAGTTCAAACAGGCAACGACGATGTCACCCATCCAGTTCGTGAAGTCGATGCGTCTCAACAACGCCGCAATGAAAATTTCCGGGGGCATGACCGTGAGTGAGGCAGCCATGGAAGTGGGATACGTGAGCGCATCTCAGTTCAGCCGGGAATTCAAACGCATTTACGGTCGGTCTCCGAGGCAATGGAGCGATGCCCAACACACGCCACCGACGGCGGCAGCGTCCATAGCGACGTGATTGTTCGCCCACAGCGAAGGCCTGTTCTCTGCCTGATCGAAGGCCGGCCACCGGATCTTGTGGGAGCCGAGCTGATCTTACCGGCCTGCCGAGCGCCATGGTCCAGATTGGCAACAAAGATGACGGCAACCAAGCGTTCCGGATCGGTTTGAATGCCCGCAAGATCAATGCCCGCATCCTGCCAGGATCAAACCGGACAGCGCCAAGCACAAATCAAGGATGCTGCACAAGCAGCGTCATAAACTCAAAACGTGCTCGCGATACCGAAGAACTGGCGGGCTCTCGAAATCCGACTTGACCGCTTTGCCCGCACCTTCATGTCAGCCATGTCCCTTGCTGCTGCAGTCTTGTTCCGGATCAATCAATAGGTCCCGGTCACAGACCCTGCGCGGCGCCTATTTCACAATGAGACGCCTTGAAAACAGTGACTTTGGATGCCAGTCGAAGTTGGTCTGGAAAGGATATGTCGGATTGATCCTGTTTTCGTTTTTCAATGCGGAAATGTCCTGGTTGACTGCTCCGTCGGTGAGCGCCATGCGGGCGGGGTTGGCCAGCGGGGCAAGTTCAGGTGACAGATAGCCGGACTTGACAATCAGGTATCTGGTCAGCGCCGGATCGATGCCGAACCGCGTCAAATCGACAATGTTGTGAAACGGACGACGGCGTTCCGTCAGGATGACTGAGTTTTCGGAAACATGGATCAGCACCTCCCTGTTTCGACCGGGTTTTGTACCCACCTTTTTTCCGACGACCGCGCTGATCGTCAATCGCGGGCAATCGCTGCCGAATGAGCCGCCGATATCCAGGCTGAGGACATCGCCTTCGAACGCTTCCCAGGCCTTCACCGTGGCGCCGGGGTCAGCAATCCCCGCAAAGACAGCCCCGGTCAATCCACGGTCCAGCCAGGCCTTGAGGATATCGGTGCGATCGCCTACGCCGCCGCCTGTCGGATTGTCTCCGCTGTCGGCCAGTATGAAGGGAAAAGTTTCCGCGCGGTCGGCGTCGTCCAGGCAATCAGGCAACGGCATTGTCGGAACACCAAAATCAAGATCATTTCGTGCCGCCCAGTACCTGGCTGCGATCTCCTGTGCGACCAAAGCCGCCTTGTCGGCTTCAGTTCCTGTTACGACGGCGGCAGCCGTTGCCCTGCGGGTGTCGGCCCAGACGTATCCGATCATCAGATTTGCGTCGGCGATGCCTTGTTGCGTGTCGTAGCGCGGAAGCTCCCGGTAGATCGATTTTACCGGCTCGTCTTCCGTACTGGTTCGTTCTCCGGGAAGAAGAACCGGTATGGCTGCCCAGACAACAGTTCTTCGAGGTCCGCCTGCGAGCTGGTCAACTAGGTTGTCTGCGGCACGCAAATGGGTTTCCCTGACATCGATATGCGGCGCGGTTCTATAGGCACAGAAAATGTCGATCTGATCGATGATCTTCTGAGTGACATTTCCGTGCAGGTCATAGCTGACGGCAATTGGCACTTCCGGTCCGACGACTTCCCGCACCGCGGAGATCCAGTCGCCCTCCGGGTCGCCGATATCGGGCACATGCATCGCACCATGCATGATCAGCAACACGCCATCGACGGGAAGGGACGCCTGCAACTCTGCCAGAAACCCGGATTTGAAAGTCAGGTAGCAGCCGGTGGACACAGGCCCGCCCGGGATCGAACGGGCGTGAAACAGGGGACAGAAGGTGGCATCGGGAAAACGGTCCTTGCCCAGTCCTGCGTGCTCGAGCAGTTGGGTGCCTCTGACGACGTCAAAGTCTTGGATTTCCTGGTACAGGGGAGAATAGGTGCTGCACTCGGTGTGAATGCCCCCGACGGCTATCTTCATCTTCCGGTCTCCCGTTTGCATTCAAAGCGCAGGAAACAGCGCACTCTGGTATGCAAACCGTTGCCAGTCCTTGTTTTCGGGCTGCGTCCAACCGGCTTCGGCGACCGCAAAGAGCCTCGGAAAAACCATGTGATTAAAGATTTCATTGCTCGTCATGTGTTCGCACCAGATGCAGGCCTGGACGCCGCGGAGAAGATCCTTGCCTGCGCTGGAAAGTCCGGCTGCGGGTTCATAGGCATATGTTTCCTCGGGTGTTGCAACTCCGGCCCAGCTTGCACCCGGTTCCTGCCAGCAAGTACCCTGAACCATGTCCATGTAGTAATTCTGTCCCGGCGTGCAAATGACCTCGTAGCCCTGTTCGATGAGCTCTCTTGTCACTTCCTGTTTCTGCCACGCCATCAGCAGGACGCCATCGGGGTCGATGCCACCACCATGGGAGACTTCGTCCCAGCCGGCCAGGTTCTTTCCGAGACTTTTCAAAATGCCCCTGACCCGGCCCATAAAATAGGCCTGCACTTCCATGGTGTCTCCCAGGCCGCGCTCTTCCATGAGGCGTTGCACTTTCGGTGACGACAGCCAGGACCTGTCGTCGACCTCATCCCCGCCGATGTGGACAAATTCGAAGGGAAACAGGTCCGCCATTTCAGCAAAGACCTTTTCAAGAAAACCATAAGTCTCATCCATAGCCGGATTGAGCGCATTGTTGGGGTAGCCCTGAATGGAGTGATAGCTCTCCGGAGGTTCGGCCTGGTCCGCCATGTAGGGGTAGGTTTTCAGGACCGCCGTGCAATGGCCGGGGATATCGATTTCGGGAAGGACATCAATGTTGAGACCTGCAGCATGCGCCACAACTTCTCGCACGTCTTCCTGCGTATAAAATCCGCCATAGCTTTCAGAAGCAAATCCGAGTTGCGACTCCTGCATGGTTCCCGGACCACGCCGTGATCCTTTCGTGGTCAGCTCCGGATAGGCCCTGATTTCGAGGCGCCAGCCTTCATCGTCAGTCAGATGCCACTGAAAGACATTCATCCGGCACCAGGCAAGGATATCCAGCAACCGCTTCACGTCTTTGGCGTCTCTGAAGTGGCGCGAGACATCCAGATGCGTGCCACGCCAGGCAAAGCGCGGTGCGTCGGCAATTGTTCCCGTCATCGGAAACTTGAAGCGCTCCGGCGCGCAGTAAACGCCATAGGAGATTTGAGCCAGCACCGTCAGGCCGTAGTCGCGTCCGACGGCACCGCCATGGCGAAGTGTGACGGATCGAGCTGACCAGTCCAGGGTGTAGCCATCATTTGCCAGTCGCGGATCTTCATGAAATTCCAGCGTCAACAGGTTCGGGGATTCCGTGAAAAGGAACGGAAGGGGTGCATTTGAAAACAGGCGGGCGGAGAGGGCATTTATCCTGGAGGCTGCCGCCAGGTCCTCTGGTGTCGTGGTCGCGATGTGAAAACCCGACACATCATCCCGATACGCATCGATTTCAACAGATTGAGGCCAGGGCACGATGTGCAGCGGATCCGTTGCCCGTCCGTCGGGAAGGATCTTTCGGTCGCCAGTGATCAGTTCCACCGGGGCCTTCAGGTCAGTACACTGGACTTCCATGATGTTGCCGTTTGCAGTGACATATCCGGATTTGGGACCATCGAGCCGATGTCTTGCGGGATTGACCAGTCCCTTGATGGCAAACCGCCAGCTTTCTCCCGGCTGCAGCTCCAACCCTTTGACAGGTGCGATTTCATGGAAGTTCGCGACGCGCCTGAAGCTATCCGCATTTTCAAGAACAGCTTCCGCGCTGGCGCGGGTTAGTGCGGTATAGGCGAGAGAGAAGGCTTTGAGCGGCTTTGAGCCGACATTGGTCAGTGCAAGTTCGAGACGGGCATCCTTAAGGGTTTCGGCCGGCCGGTAAAAACTGTCGAGAACTAAACTGGTCATTTTTCAGGATCCGTCAAAGTCTGCTGATTGTGTAAAGGTTCGCGGCAGGGCCGTTGATCCGGCGGTAAGACCGCTGTCGACGGGGAGGCACGCCCCCGTGATGCAACGGGCTGCCGGACTGACGAGAAAGGCTACTGCAGCAGCAATATCGTCCGGTTCAGGCAGGAGCTTGAAGGGATACCAGCTCAAGGCCTCGTCGAAGACACCCGGATTGGCCGCCTCGCGTGCTTTCCAGGCTTGCGTCTTGACCGTGCCGGGAGCAACCGCGTTGGCTCTCAGTCCGTATTTGCCGTACTCGACCGCAATCGCTTTTGTCGCGTGGATGAGACCGGCCTTGGCTGCGCTGTAAGCAGGATGGCCGAACGCTGAAAGCCCATTCACCGAAGCAATATTTACAACATTGCCCGAGCCGCTCTCGACGAGGGGTTTTTCAAACGACTTGAAACAGTTGAGAGCCGCTTCGAGGTTCAACGACAGGTCATGAGACAAGGTGTCCATGGTCATGGCATGAAGGGACAGGGCCCTGGCTGCACCGGCATTGTTGACCAGAATGTTTACCGGGCCCAAATCAGCTGCTTCGTCGGCCGCGCGCGCAAGTTCGTCCGGTTTCGTGAGGTCACAACGGATCGATGTTACCTTCGAGCCACTGACCCCAAGACGTGCAACTGCAGCAGACAGAGCGTCCGCATCCAGGTCGATTGCAGCTACTTTGTGCGTCGCTGACAGCCGGGCTACAATTGCAGCTCCAATATCGCCGGCAGCGCCGGTGACAATGGCAACCGGGTCAATATTCTCATCAGTCACCGAGAACTTCCTTGTCATCTACGTCGCGAGAATTGCTGAGCTGGTGTTTGACGCGTCTCAGGCTTTCCCTGGATTCGTCACCCAGTTTCATGGCAACGAAGGTCGCCAGCAGATCGGTGGCATAAAGGTAGGCATATCGGCTCGTGCTGGGGCGCAGAATGTTCTCACCCTCCGGCAAGTCGATCCCGATCGTGATATCTGCCAGGTCCGAAACGGGCCGGCCCGGGCGCGTCAGCGCGATTATCCTGGCGCCGTATGTTTTTCCCGCTTCAAGTGCCCGGACGAGTTGATCATTCAGTCCGGAAACGGAGGAGGCGACAATGACGTCGCCCTGACGCAGGGTCGCGGCTTGCATCAACTGCATCGCATGATCTGTCACGCTGATGGTTCGCAACCCAAGCCGGAACAGACGGTTCTGCATTTCGTTTGCGATCATCGAGGACGTTCCGCCGGCTCCGAAGGCGGCAACCAGCCCGGCGTCGCCGATCATGTCAGCGGCCCTGGAAGCCGCATCGATGTCCAGCGTTTCCCGTGTTTTTGCAGCTGCTTCCTGAAGCTGCGCCAGCAAACTGTCAGCTACATCCACAGGGGCCACAGAAGATGTCTTTGCAGTCAGGTATCGGGACCCGGCAAAAGCAACCTTGGCAACCTGGACCTTGAAGGCGGTAAAGCTGTCACAGCCCAGGCGCCGGGAGAAGCGGGTTACTGTCGGTGGGGAAACACCAGCGCGCTCGGCGACTTCGGTGATGCCCGCATTGACAATAAAATTTGCCTCGCTGCGCAGGAGTGTTGCCAGAATGCGTTCCGACTTGGAAAGATCCGGTTCCACTTCCTGCAATACGGACAGAATATCCCGCATTTGATCAGTCCGGCTTCTTGTAAGCTATGCAGTCGATTTCGACCTTGCAATCGACCATCATCGTGGCTTGCACACAGGCGCGAGCCGGCGGGTGTTCGCCGAAATAGTCCTTGTAAACGCCGTTGAATGACCAGAAGTCTCTGGGATCGTCGAGCCACACTCCGACCCGCACCACATGTTCAAGTCCATAACCGGCCTCTTCCAGGATGGAGATGACATTCTTGATCGTCAGGTGCGTTTGCTCAACGATGCCGCCGCCGACGATTTCGCCATCCTTCATGGGGACTTGGCCAGACACATGAAGCCAGCCATCGGCCTCCACCGCGCGGGCAAAGGGCAGGTTCTGTCCCCCGGCGCCGGACTTTTCGGCCCCATAGCGTTTGATGGTCATGTTGGACTCCGTTTCTGAAAATGATTTACATAGTGGTTTGACATTGGTTTTATTTCACTCTTATATTTCCGAAAATGCAACCGTCAAAATGAAAATGGTTTCCGCAATGCGCAATGAAATCGATAGTCAACGTAACCCTTTTGCCGAGGTGGACGCAGATCGTGCGAAAATATGGGACATGCTGGTTTCGCGCGATATCGATGCATTCGTGTCCGAAGACTGGTCCATGGTCGCTGGAGATTTCGATGAAGATGCATTTTTCGGTGTGGATGCAAAAAAACAGTCGAACCCGGACGACTGGGCACTCGGATTTCCCGATCTTGCGACTTATCGCTCTGAATGGTTGTGCCAGGCACGGGACTTCGCACAGACCGAGTTTGCCGAAGATGCCAGGGCTGCGATTTTCAGTGCCACACAGCTGACCGACATTGAAATCAATGGTGACCGCGCGATTGCGCGGAAAAAATTCGACGGACAAATCAGGAAGGTCGATGGCGGTGAAGATCGTCTGCTTTGGCAGACCCTTTACTATTGCGTCCGCCGTGACGGGTCCTGGAAAATCTGCAGTTTCACGGGGTATTTGCCCAATCCACTCGGAGCCGTGTCCTGATAATGGCTCCGCCGCGCGCATTCACCGCTGTTCTTGCAACCGAAACCAACACGTTTTCTCCGATCCGTGTTGATATGAAAGCCTTCAGGGCGTCTCTTCTGGCCCGGCCGGGTGAGCACCCCGATACGCCGACCCTGTGTTCGGCCGTGATTACGGAAGGCAGGCGGTTTGCGCAGGAAAACAATTGGGATCTGGTCGAGGGAACCGCAGCCTGGGCTGATCCGGCCGGCCTTGTCGCCAGAGCCACCTTTGAAAGCCTGCGCGACGAAATTCTCGATCAGATCCGGACACAGGGACCGTTTGACATTCTCGTTCTCGGACTTCACGGGGCGATGGTTGCCGATGGCTATGACGATCCGGAGGGGGACTTTCTTGAACGGGCACGCACTATCGTCGGCGAAGACACCCCGATTGTCGCGACAATCGACCCGCACAGTCACTTGACGGCGAAGCGTGTTGCCGCCACTGATGCGCTGATCGCGTTCAAGGAATTTCCGCATACCGACTTCGTTGACCGGGCCGTCGATGCCTGGAAGATTGCCGGACAAACGGTTGCCGGAGCCGTCACACCGGTCATGAGTGTCCATGATCCAAAAATGATCGAGGTTTTCCCGACTTCCAGCCAACCGATGCGCGCATTCGTCGACGGCATGATCAAGAGGGAAGAAGAGACACCCGGTCTCCTGTCTCTTTCCGTCATTCATGGTTTCATGGCAGGTGACGTTCCGGAGATGGGCACGAAAGTCCTGGCTGTCACGGACAACGACAAGGCTCTCGGAGCAGCCATCACGCGAGAGTTGGGAGAGACGCTTTACGCGATGCGCGGAAAGGTTCGCAGCGTCGAGCTTGATCCTGCCGAAGCCTTTGATCGCGCTCTTGAGTTTGATGGCGGTCCGGTAACAATCGCTGACATGTGGGATAATCCTGGAGGCGGAACCGCTGGTGATGCGACGGTTCTGTTGCGGGAAGCTCTCGATCGGCAACTGAGCAACATTGCCTTCGGGTCTATCTGGGACCCCGTGGCGGTGCAGTTGTGTCATGCCGCGGGCGAGGGCGCCCGCATGCAATTGCGCTTCGGGGCGAAATCGGCGCCGGATACCGGCGATCCGGTCGACGCGGAAACCGTCGTGATCCGCAACATCAGAAACGCTGAACAAAGTTTCGGTGAAAGTGTTGTTCCGATCGGTGATGCAAGCCTGATCAGGGTGGCGGGCGTCGAGATTATCCTGAACTCGACCCGGGCCCAGTGTTTCGACATCAGCCTGTTTCGCAATTTCGGGATCACTCCCGAAGACAGGAAGATCCTGGTCGTGAAATCCACCAATCACTTTCATCAGTCTTTCGCGAAAGTGAGCCCGCTGATCCTTTATTGTTCTGCGGGAGGCCCGTATCCGAAAGATCCGCGTAAAACGCCTTACAAAAAGGCGCCTCGTGATATCTGGCCAATTTGTGAAGGCGATCCTGGCCATGCAAGTGTGACGGCAGACAGGCTTTATATTGCAGGCAAACCGGGAAGGTGAGTAATGACAGTCGGACTTTCCATTCATGATTTGCTGACACCAGTTGCCGTGATCGACGAAACCGTCATGGAAACAAATATTTCGGTCGCTCAGGAGTATTTCGACCGGATCGGACGAAACTTCAGACCACATATCAAAACGCACAAGATCCCGGCGCTGGCGTCGCAACAGGTCGCAGCTGGTGCAAATGGTATCAACTGTCAGAAGGTCAGCGAAGCCGAAGTCTTTGCCGACGCGGGTTTCACCGACATTCTGATTACCTTCAACATGCTCGGAAAGACGCGGCTGGAGCAGTTGAAGGCACTACATGCCCGGGTGAACTTGCAGGTTGTCGCAGACAACAAGGTCGTCGTGGATGGACTTGCGGATACTTTTTCAGAAGATCAGCCGCTGAAGGTCCTGGTGGAGTGCGATACCGGTGCTGGTCGGAACGGCGTCCAGACGCCGGATGCGGCGCTCGAACTGTCGCAACAGATAGACAGGTGCGCAGGTTTGACATTCCATGGCTTGCTGACCTATCCAAAACCTGGCTCCGAAGCTGCCGTCGAGGCGTTTTTCTCGGAGACTATAAAGCTTCTGAATCAATCCGGACTTCAGTGCGCCGTGGTCTCACACGCCGGATCGCCAAGCCTCTATGATTCTGATTTGGTTTCCAGTGCGACAGAACACAGGGCCGGCACCTACATCTTCAATGATCGTTCCATGGTGCGCGCAGGCATGTGCGATTTTGACGATTGCGCGATGCATGTTCTTGCGACGGTGGTTTCTCGGCCGACGGAAACACGTGCTGTTCTCGACGCCGGTTCGAAGGCGCTGACCTCCGATTTGCTGGGTTTTTCCGATCACGGGCTGATCGTTGAGTACCCGGATGCTTCAATTGCCGGGTTGAGCGAAGAACATGCCGTGGTGGATTTGAGCAAAACAGACCGCAAACCGGAGGTTGGGGAAAGAATACGGATCATCCCCAATCACACCTGTGTGGTCTCCAACATGTTTGACAAACTGGTGTTTCACCGGGACGGCGTGGTGACGCGTATTGAGCATGTCGCCGCCCGTGGGCAAGTCGTCTAGTCCTCCAGAGGACTTGCCCGCCTCTTTGTAGTTCAGACAGAAACGGCCGCCTTCAAGCAGGCCGTTTTTGCTCATTTCGGTTGGTTTTCAAAGATGCATTTCAGCCGGATCAAGCGTTGACACCGCCAGTCGCCGGTCAAATGCAAGGCCGTTTTCATCAAACAAGTGGCAGTCTGCGCCATTCAGACCCATGGAAATCGACGCACCGACTTTTGCCGGAGCTGAACCGGGCAGCAGGGCGCAGAACGTATTGCTGGCACCTTCCACCGAGCTGTAGGTTACGGTGTGTATGCCCAGATGTTCCACGACGCTGGGTGTGATTTCAATGGTCGCATCGGCCTGTTTCAGGGTCAGATCTTCCGGCCGAATACCAAGTGTGAAGGATCGGCCGACTATGTCGTCTCGTGGCAAAACCTTGACATCGAGATCCTGGCCGGAGGGGAGGGTGACCACAATCCCGGTCTCGTCAGCCTGTTTGCCCGTGACAGTGATGAAATTCATTTTCGGGTTACCGATAAAACCCGCGACAAACAGGTTCTGCGGCTTGTGATAAAGTTCAAGCGGTGTCCCGACCTGCGAGATGATGCCATGGTCCAGCACCACGATCCGGTCTGCCATGGTCATGGCTTCGACCTGATCATGGGTAACATAGATCATGGTCGCATCGAGGTTGTTGTGAAGCTTCGCCAGCTCGACGCGCATTTCGGCCCGCAGGGCCGCGTCGAGATTGGAAAGCGGTTCGTCGAACAGGAATACGGATGGTTCACGGACGATGGCACGACCGATCGCGACACGCTGACGTTGCCCGCCTGACAATTCGCCCGGCTTGTGCTTCAGACGCTCGGTCAGCTGAAGAATGCCGGCTGCGGCGTTGACCTTTTCCTCGACCTTGTCGTTGGACAGGCGTTCGACCCGAAGGGGAAACGCGATGTTCTCATAAACGCTCATATGCGGGTAAAGCGCATAGGACTGAAACACCATGGCGATGCCGCGTTTGACGGGCGGCAGGTTGTTCACGATCTTGCTGTCGATCGTGATATCACCGCCTGTAATTTCCTCAAGCCCTGCAATCATGCGCAGCAGGGTCGATTTCCCGCATCCGGACGGCCCGACAAAGACGATGAATTCGCCATGATCCACATCGAGATCAACGCCCTTGATGACTTCCATCTGGCCATAGTTTTTATACACGTCGCGCAGCTGCAACTCGCCCATGGTCATTCCTTATTACAAGAGGTGGCCGGGCCCCTGTCGTGGGAAAACAGGGGCCCGGTCAGTGCTCAAGGTGTTACTTGAATTCCTCAAGTTGCTCAGCGGCGATCTCGACTGCTTCCGCAGCTTCGACCTCGCCAAGGACAACACCTTGAACAGCTTCGTTGATCGTGTCCTGGAGCCCGACGTAGTCAGTTACAAACGGCTCTGGGCCACCGGTCGGGATGGCGTCCAGGAAGGCTTTCCAGGTCGGATCTTCCTGCAGGATTTCCGCGACCTGCGGCATGTCGCGCAGCGGCGTGTAACCTTCGGCGATTTCGAACGCCATCTGGTTTTCCGGATTGGTCAGGAGCTTGGCCAGCGACAGGGCCTGATCCTCGACACCCGATCCCTTGAACACTGCAAGGGAGTCTGTGATCAACAGAGTGCCTGCGCCACCGCTCGGTCCGTGCGGGAGTGGTGCCACGCCCCAGTTGACGTCCTTCACGCGTACCCGCTCCCACGGGCCGGAGATGAACATGCCGATTTTGCCTTCGGAGAACAGCGGGCGCAGTTTTGCGCGATCATAGGCAACCGGACCTGGTTGTGAGACGCTGGCCATCTTTCCATAGAAATCAAGAGCTTCGACATTGTTGGGAGAATTGAAGACGATTTCTCCGTCCGCGTTGATGACTTCGCCCCCGTTCGTATACACGTAGTTCATGAACTGGTGCATGGTGTTGTCGAAGGATGCTGCCGCCAGACCGAAGCCGTCTGCGTCGGTTTTGTCCTTGATCATCTTGGCGGCGTTATACATTTCATCCCAGGTCTTCGGGGGAGCTTCCGGATCGAGCCCAGCTTCCTTAAAGAGGTCCTTGTTCCAGTAAAGAGCCTTGGTGGAGAAGGCGCGCGGAAGACCCCACTGCTTGCCGTTCGCAGTAATCGTGCCAAGTATAGGCGGTGCATAGGTCGCCTTTTCTTCCTCGGTCATGTCGACAGGAATGATGAGGTCGTTCGCGGCAAGCTGCTTCAGCGTGCGCGAGCCCATGTAGGCGACCGCCGGAGGATTGCCCGCGCTGGCAAGTGTTGTCGATTTTTCCTGACACTGGCCCCAGGGCACGAATTCGACCTGGACCTTGTAGCCTGAATTCGCAGCTTCCCAATCGCTGATCAGCTGTTCCTGGAGTGGAATACCGGCCCCGGTGTTGTCGCCGCAATTGATCATGTGAATGACCTTGTCTTCCGCCTGGGCAGCGGTTGCAAGGGTCAGGGCGAAAGCTCCGCCCAAAAGCACTGATTTTAGTGTCATCTGTTTCCCTTTCTGGTTGGTTTTTCTTGTTGTTATTCCTTGACAGCGCCTGCCGTGAGCCCGGCGACGATGTAGCGTTGCAGGAACACATAGACGAACAGCACGGGCAGGATGCCCACGAGGCTGGCGGCCATGAGTTCGTTCCAGACAACCGATTGGCGTCCGAAGAATTGGAACAGGCCGACCGGCAGCGGGTTCAGCTCGTTCACGGAATTGAAAGTCAGCGCGTAGATGAATTGTTGAGCATAGGCCGTGATGAAGGCGGTAATCGTGACAACCACGATCCCGGGCAATGCGACTGGAATGATCACCCGAACGAGGGTGTATATCTTGCCCGCGCCATCAACCCAGGCCGCCTCTTCCAGCTCCTTCGGAATGCGCACCAGATAAGAGCGCAACAGCCAGATGCCTGTCGGGATCACAAAGGCCGTTCCGGGTGCAATCATCGCAAAATAGGTGTTCAGGAGCCCGTATTGCTGCATCAGCTTGAACAGCGGGATGATCAGGACAGCCCCCGAGAACATGTTCACCGCAATGAAGACCCCGAGAAGCGAATTGCGGGCCGGAAACTCGAACCGGGCGAACGCATAAGCGGCCGGAATGATGCACAGCAGACCGAGGATGGTTACCACGGTCGCGATAAAGAACGAATTGAGCATGTAGCGCCACAGCAGCGGCACATTCTTCCACATGGAGAAATAGGCCTCGAAGCTCATGTCATCCGTTATGAACCTGTAGGGAATGGAAAACAGGCCGCTGAGCGGGCGAAGTGACACGACAAATGCCTCGACAAACGGCGCCAGCACAAACGTCAGGAAGACCGCCAGCCCACAATAGATCAGCACATATTCGTACCAGCGATACTTATGCAGCATTGTTAGGGCTCCTTTTGGCAAGGCGCGAGAGCAGCACGAAATAGACGAATGTGAAGGAGCCGAGGAACAACACGATCATGACAGTCCGGGCAGCGCCTTCACCATACTTGAACCGGCTGATAGCGGTCTTGTAGGTGTCGATGATCATCGTGGTCGTGGCCCCGCGTGGACCACCTTCCGTCAGAATCCAGATGATGTCGAAGGAATTGAACGTCGCGATTGCGGACAGAAGGGCCATTGTGGCAATCGAGGGAATGATGAGCGGAAGCGTGATACGCCGGAACCGGTAGAACCGGGACGCACCGTCGACCCATGCTGCCTCGTAAAGATCTCTTGAGATAGACTGCATGGCGGCCAAAAGGTAAAGCGTAACCATCGGCACACCGATCCACACGTCAGTGACAATCGTCGCCATGAAGGCAGAATTCTTGTAGGCCAGGAACTCGAAGGGCGCGTCAAGAATGCCGATGCGCTGCGCCATGCCCGAGAGCATGCCGAACTGCCCATTATACATCCAGCCCCAGATGAAGACACCGATGGCAATCGGAATGACCCATGGGGGCATCACCAGAATACGAAACAAAGCCCTTCCGGGCACCATCGCATTCAGCAGAACAGCACCGAGTGTTCCAATCAGCATTTTCAGCGCGACTGAAAGACCCATCCAGTAGAATGTGCGGGCGATCACTTCCGGGAAACGCCGGGACATGATTTTCTCGTAGTTCGCCAACCCGACATATTCATAGTTCTGGCTCATGCCCGTGTTGGTGAAGGACAGCCTGAATGTCTCGATCAGCGGATACGCCACTATCGACACCATCACGAGTGTCGCCGGAACCAGCAACAGATATGGAAAATAGTCTTTCTGCTTTGCCGTATGTGCCATGGGTGCTCCTTAAGTCAGCCCGTAGCTGTCGAATTGCTGCCAGGTTTCGGTGAGGTCCAGGACCGATCGAGCACGGCGCGCTTCATCCAGTTTGATCGCAGTCAGTCCGGCTTCGAGCGCGTCCATAACATCGACCGGCAGACCGCCTCCCATCTTGAAGTAATGGTTGAGGTCGCGGGCCATTCCGTCGTCCGCGCCATAGTGTCCTTCGCGCTCTCCCGGCAGTTCCGATATATCGACAAGGCATTTTGACGTGAGGGCGTCGTGGACCTTGAAAAAGTTGCGAATGAAATCGCCTTCGGCCATTCCCTTGGTGCCCATGACCGCAAACCTGCGGAACTCATCCGGCACGTACATGTTGGTGTGGAAGCACAGGTTTGCGCCGTCCTCGTATTCAATCAGGGCAGTCTGGTAGTCGATCAGGTCGCCGTCGGAATCGAAGTCCGCGTTGCCGCCCCCCCAGCGGGGTGTAAAGGGGTCGACGCGGTCCCGGATTTCGGGTGCGGGAAAGCTGTGATCCTGGTCCGGCCTGTTTTCCGGAACAAAACTCTTGCGTCCGCCGAAACTTGAAACGAAGCGGGGTCTGGCGCCAACAACTCCCTGATACAGATCGAGGTCGTGACAGCATTTTTCCAGCATGAACCCGCCGGAATTCTTTTCGTACCGGCGCCAGTCCCGCATGAAAAACGAGCCATGATACGGGCCGATATGTTCTGCGGCTTCAATGGAAACGACTTTTCCGATCTGGCCGGCGGCAAGGCTCTTCTTCAGTTCCGCGTAAAGCGGTGAATACCGAAGCACCAGACCGACCAGAACCCGCCTGGCTCCATCATGAGCCTTCATCAGCTCGAGCAGTTCAAAGGTTTCAGCCTCGCTCGTGACGATCGGTTTTTCGCAAAAAATGTAGCGGACGTCGGATTTCAGTGCTGCTCTGAGGTGATCCATGTGCATGAAATTGGGTGATCCGATCATCAGCAGATCGAGATTTTCAAGGCGCAACATGCCCTCTAGATCATCATACGCCGTGAGCGTGTTTCCACTCCTGGCTTCAACGTGCTTCAAACCGGCGGGTGAGGGATCAACATAGGCGCAGGGATCGATCTCGCTCGAGACGTTCTGCAAGCAGTTGCTGACATTGGCGATGCGCGCGCCGAGGCCGACATATCCGGTTCTCATCCTGCGGTCTCCAGACAAGGGGCAATGGTATTTCGAAAAACTTGCTTTGGCATCAGGGCCGCGAAACTGAGATCGGCAACGGGCCCGTTTTCAGGTCCGGACCTGGTGCGCGCGATAACACCGGCATCGTTGATGATGCGACCCGGAAGGCCACACACCAGTTCGGGTCGATGTTGAAACGGACGATTGTTCAGGCGGGCAGAAACGGCAACATCGGCGTCACAGGAGCCGTCATCATTTGCCTTGATCAGCGACATTGGCGTTTGAGCGCTGCCTTTTTCGATGCAGCACTCAATTGTCAGAAACAACCCGTGTCCAACCATTGCCATGGATGCGGCAGGGCGGATTTTCCGAACCGTGCCGTGCCCTTGCGAATTGTCGCGGCGAATAAAGGGTTTGTCGATATCAAGACAGGTGATCATCGCATGTTCAAACGCCCCTGGTTGTAGACCTTAGCATTTTTCTATAATACCAAAATGCAACCAATCAGTCTCAGAGTAAACCAAAAAAATAATTGGCATCGTCTTTTTAACGAAATGGCTCGCGAACGTGGAACGCATTCGGAGCGTTTGGAAAGAGATTTGAACCTCGCATTTCAATAGATCTGCGCGCCGTACTCCGTGGCCTTGCGAACAAATTCGCAAATCGTGCCTTACAGTCGATTTCAAATACAAGACACGGAAGCAGGCGTTCTGGTTGGCGACAAAAAAGAAAAATTTGCCGATGAATTCGAGCACGGCAAGTCAGTACAACGGCTTTCAGGGTATTGTTTCCAGAAAAGTTTTTATCCAGACAATTGCTATGCGTCAGGACGATCAATTGATGGACAGCAGTGAAGCATGCTGATGACGTCCGAGCGCCTGAATGACAGATACTGCGCCCCGGTCAAAGTTTTGATGCTTGCTTTTCAGAAAAAGGAGAGCTTTAATTGGTATCTGAAAGGTATTGTTTTCTTTACCCGAGGTGCCTCGCTCCATGAATGACTTCATTTCCATGTTGGAAAACGGTGACTGGCAGACGGGGTCCCGTGGTCCGCGGTACCTGCAATTGCGGCGGCGCATTCAACTGGCAATCGACGAGGGAGTGCTGAAAGAGAATGAACCGCTGCCGTCAGAGCGTGAAATTGCGGTGATCACGGACCTGTCCCGGGTAACCGTCCGCAAGGCCGTTGCCGGATTGGTGGAGGACCGGACCGTAGTCCAGAAGCGCGGTAGCGGCTCCTTTGTCGCGCCCAGGGTCCGGAAGGTCGAACAACGTCTTTCCAGCCTGACATCATTCAGCGAAGACATGGCGCGACGCGGGTTGGCGGCCAGCAGTGAATGGTTGCAACGCGGGCTGTTTCCTGCATCCCCGGAAGAAATTTTCGCGCTCGGGCTGAGTTCGGGAGAGAGAGTTGCAAGGGTTGAGCGCTTGCGAAAGGCCGACGGTATTCCAATGGCGATTGAAAGGGCGTCGCTGTCGGAAAAAATCCTGCCGAACCCTGAAAAAGTGTCCTCATCGCTCTATGCCGTCTTGCGGTCAACAGGCATGCAACCGGTTCGTGCCATTCAGCGCATTTCCGCAAGATGCCTGGAGGCGGTCGACGCGGAAATTCTGAAGATCCCGATCGGTTCCGCAGGATTGAAGATCGAACGGGTTTCCTATCAAACTACTGGTCAAGTTGTTGAATTCACACGATCCGTGTATCGCGGCGATGCTTATGACTTTGTGGCAGAACTCCAGATTTCGGAGGAGTGAATTCCTGACCGCACCCAGCGGATGACCGTACTGGGCACGTCTGAACCGAAATGTACAGGTCCAGTCCCGGCAAGGTGTTCGTTAGCCAATTTTCGTCGGGTTGCCTTCGTTTGTCGGAAATCTACTGATTTGACTTCAAGTCGGCTCCTGACCGGCGCCCGTCCAAACGGAAGCATCTCAAGATTCAAGTGTGTTTTTGGTTGCTGCGCTGCGATCCACCTATTTGCAAAAAACAGCAGCGCTTGACCAAAGGTTCCGGTCTTGCAACGGGTCCTGCTGCAAGGCTTTAATCAATCCGGTTGAGCACATAGCCGAACCGGTGAATTGTGACGATTTTCGCCGTGCCTGGTGGGATCCGTCGCCGCAATCTTGCAACCAGAACGTCAACAGTACGATCCCCGGCGGTCCAGTCCCTGCCACAAACATATCTTGTGAGGTCGTCTCGGCTCTGCGGGACGCCTGGTTCGAGCAGAAAGGCATGTAAAAGGCGAGACTCCGCCGGGGGCAGGTAGACTTCGGCAGTATCGACACGAAGCAATCTCGTTCCAGCCTGGAAGAACAGCCTGCCAAGCGAAATCGGATCCAGATGCGTCTGACGCTGCTTTTCAAGCCGCTGTACAAGAAGTGAGCGCACCCTGCTGCTGAGTTCACCGGGACTGAAGGGTTTGGTGACGTATTCTTCAGCGCCAAGCCCCAGACCGAGGATCTTGTCGTGATCCTCGTTCATCGAGGTCAGCACGATAACAGGGCAGTCGCTGCTCTGTTTGATCGTGCGCAGGAGCAGCAAGCCGTCACTATCGGGCAGCTTGCGATCCAGAAGGATCAGGTCGAAGCGGCTTTGACCGAGCATGTCTTCGGCGGTCCGCGCGCAGTCAGCCTTGTGGTAGTCGCCACCGGCAATCCGCACGATGTCCCCCAGCATCAATTGAACGACCGGATCGTCATCGACGCAAAGCACGGAGCCGAGAATTTTCTGGTGGTGGCGAACTGGAGTCTGGTAGGTGCCGAGGGTCATGAGAAGCCGACCGACTTTCTTAGCTCAACCCAGGTTGCCAGCTTTGGCAAATCCAGATCGAGCCGACCAACCAGGGGTTCGATTTCAGTGTCGCCGGCGGGTTCCTGACAGCGTCTTTCAAGCTCGCGCAGCGGCGTTTCCAGTTCGTGCAATCCAAGAACGGCCGAGCTTCCTGCGAGCCGATGCGCCTGTCGGCCCAATTTCCTCTTGTCATTGCCCGAAGTGATATCGGATCTGAACTCGTTCCAAGCGTCCTGGAAGGCTTCGGTCATCGCGCGTACGGTATCATGGGTCAGCCCATCCAGGTTCCCTTTCGGTGCTGCCTTGCCGGTCGAGGCGGTCGAACCGGATGACTGCGCTGGAACCAGCAATGCTGCCGAAAGTGTCTGGAGGTCGGCCGGCTTGGCCAGGATGCGGTGAAAGCGTTGACTGAGGTCGTTGTTGCCTTCAAGCGCTTCGACATTGGCCGTCAAAGCGACATAGCGTGCTTGTGCGCGCGCATTCTGCCGCAATTTGTCGACCAGCGACGGTCCATCGCCGTCAGGCAGAATGTAGTCGACCACGAAGACGGCATATTCGGATGACCGGGCGAGTCGGTTGGCATCATGCACCGAGGCGGCAAGGTCGACCTGAAAGCCCAGACGCTCGAGCAAACGTTTCGTCACCGTGCTGCCAATCGGATCATCGTCAACGAGCAGACAGCGGCGTGCAAAATGCGGAAGCGCTTCAACCGAGGGCGAAATCCCTTCATTTTTCGCAACAGGTGCGGCGCATACCTCGAACGGCAATTCAAACCAGAGCAAGGCACCCACGTCGCGATTTTCGTAACCTATTTCGCCTCCCATGGCCTGGACGAGATGATGTGCGATCGCCAACCCGAGGCCGGTGCCTCCGTTTCCCGTATCTCTTGCACTGGTTCGTTCAAATGGCCGGAAGAGCGCCTCCCCATCGTCAGCGGAGAGGCCGGGGCCATGGTCGCGGATCTCAAATCGCAGCAAGGTCCCGCCGCCTTTGCCGGTTGCCTCCGAAACGTTGACCCTGACACCGCGACCGTCGTCGACCCGCATGGCATTGGAGACAAGGTTGCTCAGCACCTGTTGCGTCATTGCCCAGTCGATCTTGATGGCGGCCGGCAACTCGGGCACGACATTGAAATCCAGGTGCGAAGTACTTCGGGTGCGCCGAACGGTGGCAATCCGTTCAAATTCACCGAGCGTGTGCTTGAGATCAATCGCGATGGGCCGCGATGGAGGCGGTCCATTGCCGCATTTGGAATAGTCCAGAACATTGTTGAGGGTCTGCAACAGGGTCTGGCCGGCCGCCTCGATGACATCGAGGAAATCATCGGCACTGTCATTGTCCGCGGTCCGCAGCAATTCAGTTGCTCCGAGCACACTGTGAAGAGGTGTGCGAATTTCATGGCTCATTGTTGCGAGGAAGCGCGACATTCCCCGTTCGGACTGCTGCGCAAGTTCCGCTGCTCGCCGGTGTTGCGTGACGTCATTCAACAGAACCACGTGCCCGATCTTGATGTTCTCGACAGCGTCGTGAAGTGCCCGCCTGCGAACGTCGAAGCAGCGGGTCCCGTTCAGCGTCTCGAGCCAGACCGACTGGTCATGCTCCGTGGCAGCGGCCTTGATCTGGCCGATAACGGTCTGCAAGGAACTTTTCCGCTCGCTCATGGAGCGCAGATAGACAATCTCACCTGCCTCGGCATCACCCAGAAACAATTCTGCAGCAGCCTTGTTCGCATTCAGTAAATTCTGTGACTTGTCGAGAAGAAATGCCGGATTTCGCAGGCTTTCGAAAACCGCAAAATAACGATCCTTGTCGAGCGACATCGCTCTTGCACGTTCCTGAAGTTCGCGCAGTCGCACGTTTTCGTTCGAGTTGGTCCAGTCGGCGGTAATGCTGAGTTCGGTCTCGTCAAAAAAGTCGCGGACACGATTGGTCACCTGCGGATGGAATTTGGCCGGCAGGTCCTCAAGCATGGAAACATAGAGATTTCGGAAGTGCTTGAAGAGGCCGATATACATCGGCAGTGTTATACCCAGCGAGCGGTGCTGACGCGCAATCTTGCGCATGCGGGTGAAGCGAGGATCCGACTTGTAGTCGAGCGTTGCCATCGGGCCGGTTGCGTCCGTCTCGGCGATTGCAAGATAATTGCCGAGACACTCCGTGATGCTCAATACGGCTGAAACCCAGGCCGCACGAATGGTTGTCGTGAACGGCGCATAACCATTCAGCTTTGCAATCTCGATCGAACGATCGACAAGTACGTCCTGGCGTTTTTCAAGATACGAGACCGCTATTCCGGCCAAGTTGTGCGGACCGGTTTGCAGCCCGCCGTCGCAACGGTCATCAGCTGTCATCTGCATAGCAGCCCTTGCAGGCCGTCCTCTCCACCTATGCTTTCGAGTGGATTACATCAGATCCGGTGCAGATAAGGAAGTGGCTTCCGGATCTGTTTACATGTTGTTTACATCCGTTCACAACTTCGCAGCCTTTGAAACACTTCCCCTTGCTATCGTGAATACGGAGAGACGAGGACCGCGCGTCGTTTTCGGCACGGCGGTGGATGGGGAGGATAGTCATGCTGCGCATGAAGCGTCGGGATTTCCTGAAAAGCACCACGCTGGTCGGCGCCGGGGTACTGGCCGCGGACAAGTCATGGGCACTCAATCGGCTGGAACCGATCGAGGACACGCTCGACACCGAGTACCCGTATCGCGACTGGGAAGATCTTTATCGTCGTGAATTTACCTGGGACAAGATCGGCAAGGCGGCGCATTGCATCAACTGTGTCGGCAACTGCGCGTTCGATGTCTACGTAAAGGACGGGATCGTTCTTCGCGAAGAGCAGCTTGCCAAGTACCCGCAAATCAATCCGAACGTCCCCGACGCCAATCCACGTGGCTGCCAGAAAGGCTCGATCCATTCTTCTGCCATGTATGACGCCGACCGGCTGCGCTACCCGTTGAAGCGGGTCGGAAAGCGCGGCGAGGGCAAATGGCAGCGCATGGAATGGGACGAGATCACCGAAGAAATTGCAGACAAGGTGATCGACATCTTTGTCAAGCATGGGCCGGGCAAGCTCATGACACATACGGGGTCAGGCAATCTGTCCATGGTCAGGTTTGCGGCCCCGTATCGCTTTGCCTCCCTGGTAGGCGGGGTTCAACTCGATATCTTTACCGACGTGGGCGATCTGAACACGGGCGCCCACCTGGCGTACGGCAATCCGCTGGAAAGCTTCACCTCGGATGCCTGGTTCGATGCAGACTACATCATGATGTCGCTGTTCAATCCGAATGCCACGCGTATTCCGGACGCGCACTATATCTGGGAAGCCAAGTATAACGGCGCCCGCGTCGTTTCCGTCGCACCCGATTACAATCCGTCCTCGATCCATGCCGATCTGTGGATGCCGATCAAACAGGGGGCCGATCCCTTTCTGTCGATGTCCTTCGTCAACGTGATCATCGAGGAAAAGCTCTACAAGCCGGACTTCATGAAGGAGCAGACTGATCTGCCCGTACTGGTCCGTGCCGACACCGGAAAGATGCTGCGCGAGGTCGACATCAAGGCGGATGGCTCCGACCAGGTCTTCTACCACTGGGATCTCAATTCCGGTGCGGCCGTTGCCGTGAAGGGTTCCATGGGATCCGAGGACAAGACACTCGCCCTGGAAGGTATCGATCCGGCGCTTGAAGGAACCTTCACAGTCGAAGGCATCGAGGTCACTACGGTCTTTGAGAAGGTCAAGGCAGAGGCATCCAAATATTCGCCGGAAGCAACAGCATCGGAGACCGGCCTTGCCGCGGAAATGGTACGGGCCGAAGCCCGCCTCTTTGCCGGTGCCCGCAAGGCAATCCTGATGACCGGATTCAATATCGGCCGCTATTCCAACGGTATCTATACAGGCTGGGCCCAGACGCTGATGCTTGCCCTGACCGGGCATGGCGGCAAGACAGGAGGCCTCGATACCTCCTGGATCGACTGGAAACACATTCCCTGGCTCAGTCTCGCCCTGTTCGGTTTCGAGAAATTCCCGCGGCTGGAACCGGGCGGGCTCGGCGAATTCCAGCGTGGCAAGATGCTCGAACAGGCCCGCAAGCATTTCGACAATGACAAACTGAAGGATCGGGTCGGCTTCAATCTCGACGAGATGGAGGAGGCGATCAACGAGAGCATTCAGGAAGGCTGGATGCCTTATAACGGCGATGTGAAAGGCCTGATCTCGATCGCGGACAACAAGTTCCGCCGCAACAAGTTTGCCGACAAGTATCGCGAGCACATCCTGCACGAAGTCGAGGAGTTGTTCGTTGATATCAATGTGCGGATGGACAGCACCGCCCAGTGGGCCGATTACCTGCTGCCTGCGGCGAGCCACTATGAGGCCTGGGACCTGAGATCGGTTGGCTTCCATCGGTTCGTGAACGTCTTTTCACGTCCGGTCGACCCGATCGGTGAAGCCAAACCCGACTGGGACATCATGGTGCTTCTGAGCAAGAAGATCCAGGAACGCGCCATCGCGCGGGGCGTGGAAGGGTTTGAAGACGGCAATGTCAGCCGGGATCTTCACACGATTTACGACGACTTCACCATGAACGGCACCTTGATGACCGACTACGACGCCACGAAGTGGTTGGTCGACAACAGCCCGGAATTGGGTGGTGTCACGCTTGAGGAAGCCGCGGAACGCGGGTTCATCGTCATGAATGCCGAGGGCGGCAACAACCAGCCGATCCCACCGGACGAACCCTACAATCCGTTTGTCGCGCAAACAGAGGACAAGAAACCTTATGAAACGCTGACGGGACGCATCACGTTCTACTGCGATCACCCCACTTTCGAAAAGATGGGCGCGACCGTTCCGACTGCCCGGCACCATGCGGGACGCGAAGCATCGAATTATCCGCTGTCATTCTACTCGCCGCACACCCGCTGGGGCATCCATTCGAACTGGCGCTCCAACAAGTTCATGCTGAGGCTGCAGCGCGGTGAACCAAACATCTATATCAGCCCGAAACTTGCGGCGCGCAAGGGTATCACCGACGGTTCGATGGTCCGGATTTTCAACGGGGTCGGCGAGTTCTTTGCCCAGGCAAAATTCTACCCGAGCCTGCCTGAAACGGCGATCATGATGGAGCATGGCTGGGAGCCCTATCAATACGAACAGATGAAGCCGATGAACGACGCGATGGCAACCCTGATCCAGCCTCTGGAACTCGCAGGCGGTTGGGGGCACCTGGGCTTCAAACTCTTCAAATGGAATGCAAATCAGCTTGCTCATGAAAGCAGTGTGGACGTGGAGCCGGCGTAAGCGGCACCGAGGGGAGGAGGTTTAAGTCATGGCCGTGAAACGTCAACTCAGCATGGTGATGGATCTGAACAAGTGCATCGGGTGCCATACCTGTACGTCCGCTTGCAAACTGCAATGGACCAACCGGAATGGCCGGGAATACATGTACTGGAACAACGTCGAAACGATGCCAGGTACCGGTTATCCGAAGAACTACGCCGACATGGGCGGTGGTTTCGACGGTGATGGTGCTCTGCGCCTGGGAACGGAACCGGCGCCGGAGGACTACGGTGTTCCGTGGGAGTACAACTACGAAGAAGCGCTGATGACAGGAACCGATCCCTGGCTGCGCCCGAATGTCAAACCGACCTGGGGTGCGAACTGGGACGAGGATGAAGGCGAAGGCGATTATCCCAACAGCTACTACTTCTATCTGCCAAGGCTTTGCAATCATTGCGAAAACCCGGCGTGCCTGGCGGCCTGCTCACGCAATGCGATCTACAAGCGTCAGGAGGACGGTATCGTCCTGATCGATCAGGAACGCTGCCGCGGATACCGGTATTGCGTTTCTGCCTGTCCCTACAAGAAGGTCTATTTCAACGAGGAGATTTCCAAGTCCGAGAAATGCATCTTCTGCTACCCGCGGATCGAAAAGGGATTGCCGACCGCCTGCGCCAAGCAATGTGTCGGGCGTATTCGCTGGATTGGCTATCGAGATGACGAAGCAGGTCCGATTCACCAGCTGGTTGAAAAATACAAGGTGGCCCTGCCGCTGCATCCTGAATGGGGGACCAAGCCAAACGTGTTCTATGTCCCGCCGATGTCACCGCCTAAGATAGACGGCAGCGGAGGCGCGACGGCGGAGAGCAGGGTGCCGATGGAGTATCTGGAGAGCCTGTTCGGCAATGGTGTCAAGGCAGCGCTTGATACACTCGCGTCAGAGCGCGAGAAAAAGGCCGGCGGAGGCGACAGCGAGCTGATGGACACCCTGATCGGCTATCGCCATGCCGAAATGTTCAAGCTGAGCTGAGCCATGTCCGTTCACACTCCAGACCGTCTTCCGATGGGAAATTCCCCGGAGCGGGCCATGGCAAAGGAGACGCTGTGGCGGCTCTCCGCCCTGGCCTGCGGGCACCCGACACCCGAATTTTATGAAGCGGTTGCCTCGCGGCAGTTTCATGATGCCTTCAGTGCTGCCTGGGCCCAGGTTGCGGGGCAGGGCTGGCCGGGTGCCGATGTGTCGCCGAATTTCGAAGCTTTCGAGGCGGGCTACATCTCAGCCTTCCTGCACGGGCGCAACGGCAAGCCGCTCGCAGCATTGCTCGTCGGGGAAAACGAAGACATCCTTGCGGGTCTGACCCGGCCGGTCTTCATGCTCAACATTGCAGCTTTCTACAAGCATTTCGGTCTGAAGCCGTCGATCACGGACGAGGGGCGCCACGACGAACCGGATCATCTGGCCTGCATGCTGGAGTTCATGGCTGTTCTTTGTCACCTGGAAGCACACGCGCTGAAAAACGAGCGCGACCCTTCGCCTTATCGCCGCGCGCAGCGTGACTTTCTGTGCCGGTATCTTGGCCCGGCCCTCGACGCGGTCGCAGGACAGCTGCGGCGGGCCGCCTTGCCGAACCTCGATCCGACGATTTTCACGCTCTTGCAGGATATGGACCGGTGGTCACTGGCTCAGATCAGTGAACTTGAAACACGCGTCGGTCCCTTCAACGACCCGGACGCGCCGCAGCAGGCTCACAAGGCCGCTCCTGCAAGTCAGTCAGCTCCACAAAACCTTTGGGGATAAGGAGATCACATCCATGAGACATCTGTCCCGACTAGTTGCGGTTACCGCCGTGCTATCTTTGACCGTACCAGCCTATGCCGAGGGCCTGGAGATTGTCGATGCGAATGTGAAACTGCTGGAGGCCGGAGACACGGTCGCGGTTTCCAAGATCCCCGATGGGATCTACCTGCGCAGTACCAACGATCCTGACGATGTGATCTGGGAGCGTCTTCCGGAGTATCGTGTTCACGTAGGCCCGGCGCCTGCAGTGCACGAATCTGTCGATCTTCGCGTCGACTACGACGACGAGGGGCAGTACGTGTTCCTGACCTTTGCGCGCACCGCGGAACGGTTCTATGTGCGCATGCGCTGGCGCGACGAAACGGCCGACACGGTGACCAGGAGCAACCGGTTCAGAGACGCGGTTGCCGTTCAGTTCTCGCTCGGGGATGACGAGACGTCCTACGTGATGGGAGACGGGCCCGGCGCGCCGGTAAACATCTGGTACTGGCGTTCCGATCAAGGTGACATTCAAAGTCTTGCCGCAGGCGGGCCGGGCAGCACCACCACGCTGGAGGATCAGCCGGTGAGCGGCGATGCCATGTATCTCGACAAGCGGGGGAATGATGCCAATGAATGGACCGTCGTGATGTCACGGGAAATTTCCACGGAGGGCGACTACCAGGTATCCTTCGAGCAGGACATCGTGCCGATGGCATTCGCACTCTGGCAGGGCGCAAACGATGAGCGTGACGGGCTGAAACGTGTGTCCGACGGCTGGATCCTCGTCGACCTGAGCGGCGGTTGACGCCATGACCTTCGGACCGAAGACCACCTCGCTCGACTGCGGCCTCGGACATGCCTGCCAGTTTTGTCCCGAAGAAACGCATTGCACTCTGGACAAGCCTCTTCACAACAAGCGTCTCATCGAAAACCGCCTTGAGGAAATCGGCCACATCATCGTGGTGCTCGCAAACAAGGGTGGTGTCGGCAAGAGCACGGTGTCGGCCAATCTTTCCGCCGGCCTTGCCAGGCTCGGCTTTCGGGTCGGTGTTGCCGATGCCGATATCCACGGACCGAACCAGAGCCGGTTTTTCGGATTTGCCGGTGGACGGACCCGCACGACATATGACGGCCTGAAGACGCTGGCTTTCGAAGCGGACGGAATTTCCCATCCGGTTAAAGTCGGATCGCTGGCCTTCATGCTGGAGGATGACAGCACACCAGTAGTCTGGCGCGACGCGTACAAGCACGACTTCATCCATCACCTGATCGGAAGTTTCGACTGGGGATCGCTCGACTATCTGGTGGTCGACATGCCACCGGGCACCGGAAATGAGCTGATTACGCTTTGCGACATGCTTGAAGGATCGGACGTATCTGCGGTCCTGGTCACCACGCCGCAGGCGGTCGCGCAAATGGACAGTCTCAAGGCGGGGCGGTTCTGCAATGAACGCGGGCTGCCCGTGATCGGTGCCGTTGAAAACATGGCAGGGATCGTGTGTCCGCATTGCAGCGAAGAGTTCCATCTGTTTCCTGATGCGGGTCTTGGCGAAGCGCTCGAGGGGCTGGGAATAAGCCGTCTTGCGGCTATCCCGCTTGCCCCCGAGCTCGCCATGGGGTCGGACACCGGTCAGCCCGTGGTTACCGAGCGACCGGAAAGTGCGGTGGCACGTGCATTCGAACCATTGATTGAGGCTGTTGCCGCTACCGGACGTGCCGGATTCGATGCAGCAGTTGCGCATACTCTTGGCGAGGTGTTCCAGACAAATCTCGAGGATGAAGCGCTGCGAACCGCATTGGCGGATCTTCCGGCAGGTCAACAGGAAGAGCTGGGTGACGAAATTGCAGCTTTGCTGAGCCAGGAGACAGGCCGGCTGCGGGACATGACAGGGCGAAACGGAGCTGAATGATGCAAACCGTAACGGAAGACGTTTCGCGCCGGGATTTTTTTCGCGGCCGGATATCCAGGACGGCATCGGAACCCGGTGGCTGGCTGCAGATTGATGAACTTTCCGCCGGAGCGGGTGACGTCTTCTGGGACGGTTGGGCAGACGAGGCGGGGGTCTTTGTTGCCGGTGATGACGGTGTGATCTTTCACTTCGATGGAACGGAATGGAAACGTCAGCCTGTTTCCGCTCCGGTGCCTGTTCACTCGCTCTGGGGAACATCAAGAAACGACCTGTGGGCTGTGGGCTGGATGGGGCTGGTCCTGCATCATGACGGCAGGGTTTGGACAAAGGTTCGTGGTTGCGTCACGAATGAAGGCGGAAAATACTCCGACGCATCGGAGAACGCCCCGCTGTTCGGCGTTGCCGGATTGCCAAATGGCCAAGCCTGGGCCGTGGGTGACCGCGGAACAATCCTGCACTTTGACGGTCAGGACTGGGTATCGGAGAATTCCGGTGTTCGCGCACATTTGCGCTGCGTCGTCATTTTGCCGGATGGCAGGGTTCTGGCAGCCGGTGGAGACGGTATCGTCCTGATCCGGAACGAAGACGGGCAATGGCACAAGCAATCCTGTCCGATCCATTCCAATTTTACCTCGGCACTGCCTCTTGAAGACAACACGGTCTTGCTGGCAGGGGGACGGTATTTCGTGGATGCGAACGGGTTTCGAGGAGATCTCGTGCTGTGGGATGGAAAGTCGTTCAAGACGCTCTTCGCAGAGAAGACGTTTTCACGGTTCCGGGCGCTTGCTGCCTACAAGCACGGCGCAATCCTGGTCGGCGATGCGGGTCAAATGCATCTGCTGGGGCATGACGGGATCGAGCGACTGGACAGTGGTACCAATCACGATCTTCTCGGCATCGTCACGCTTGCGACAGGCGAGGTGGTCTCGGTGGGAGATTTCGGAACTGCCTTGACGGCAAATGCGACGGCGTTGGAGAATTTCAAACCCTATGTTGCAACCCGTGAAGCTGCGACGCTCTGGGAACCTGTTGCCAGTGGCACCGATCGACAGCTCTGGGGTGTGTGGCATGACACCCGACAAGATGAACTCTTTGCCTGTGGCGAAGAAGGTACTGTTCTTGTGTTCGATCGCGGGAAGTGGGAAGCGCTTCCTCCTGTCAATGACCTGGGTATCCATGCGCTGAGCAGAGCTCCGGACGGTGGTCTTCTGGCGGCCGGTCAGATGGGTGAGATACACCAGTTTGACGGCGCGAAATGGCGGAAAGTCTACGATTTGCACATGGATGTGACCATTCTTTCACTCTGGTCGGACGGCTCGACATTTTTCGCCGCGGGAGACGAGGGACTGGTTCTGTGCAAAACGCCGGAATCGGCGGACTGGGTTCGAGCGGCAAGCGGCACAAAAAGCGCGCTTTACGGTCTTTGGGGACCGGATGACAGACATATCCTAGCGGTTGGCGATTTCGGTCTGGTTCAGCGTTGGAACGGCGAATGCTGGGATGAATTCAACGCAGGAACGGAGTATTTTCTGTTTGATGTCTGGGGGCGGGCCCTGAACGACATTTTCGTCGTCGGTCTCTCCGGCACAATTGGCCACTTCGATGGAACCAGATGGACCATCACACCGGCCAGGGCGCGAGCCGACCTGCTTGCCGTCACCGGGAATGACCGCGAGGTGATAGCGGTCGGTGCGGCGGGTACGATCTATCGTCATGACGGAACGGTCTGGCGCAGGGATCCCGGTGGAACGGATGTCGGCTTGCGAGCGGTCTCGACAACACCGGACGGCGGATTTATCGCGGCGGGTGATCGCGGCACGCTGATTGTTCGCCTGCCGTAACCGCCCAGGCGCTCGCACATCCGAATCTGATCTGCATGAAAACGTCGCCTTGCGGGTTTGTCTGCTGATAATGACCCCGACGTGTTGCCAACGCACGGGGTTCATTCGATGACCATGCACAAGCCGGTCTAGACCCATTGTTCTCCGCAAAAGTGGGGTCCGGCTGTCGGCAGTTCAACATTGCAATTCTCGTCGCCTTCCCCCTTGAGGGGATAAAGATAAGGCGATTTGTTGCCGAACCCGTCCTTACCCGCATAGAGGGTCCAGTTGCCGAATGTCTTGGAGTTCACGCTGTCACCACCCTGGTTTCCGCCCAGGAGTTTGAAGTTCTTGTGTTTCCTGGAATTGACGTTGCCCTCGGGGCTGCTTGGCAGATCGCCGACTTCGTCGAGGAAGGCGACATGGTCCCAGTTCTTCTTGTTGTGTCTCATGACAATGACGCAGCCTCTGGTCGGTTCACTCAAAGCCTTGAAACGCCATCTTCTTTTCTGCAGGAAAGAAAAGGCACCGGCGCTGCCGGAGTGGCTGTATCCTGCGGTGTGCAAACAGTAATTCACAAAAGCCGCGCACCAGTGATGGTTGTTGATTTTTCTGGTGTGCTTCAGTTTCAACTCCCAAGGGTTCCCACCCATGTATGGGCAAGCTTCGAAATACCCCTCGTCGACACGCGTGTCGCCTTCGGAGATTGCATTGCCATCGTCGTTTACCCAGTTTGTCTCCTGCTCGTTCAAAGCGATGGCCATCCAGGGCGCCTTCAGATTGAGTGCCTCGACCGAAATCGCCTTGACCGGGGATCGACCAGGCGCTGACTTGGGCAACCAGCCTGGTTGCGGCAAGATTTTCAGAACGATCCTGACTTCCGCCCGCATGCGGCGCCAGGTGTCCGGTCCCAGCATTCCATCGCCGCTGATCCTCTTGCTAATCTGGAAGACTGCGACGTATTGGCTGAAGTCCTCACGCGTCAAAAGACCATTTGATATGCCGAGTACACGACAAACACCGGACCAATAGTGAGACCAACCGATGCGCCGTGCGCGTTTGGCATTGTACTGTCCGGCCTTTTTCGCCTGCTGGGGTGTCAGAACACTCGGAACCGAAGCGTTCGCAGCTGCGATGTGATGTGCCGTGAGTATGTTTTGTATCGTCATCAACCCGACTCGTCTTGCTGTTCGAAAGGACGAAACCGCGAAGCGCCGAGCAGCCGGAGGAAGTGTGATGTGAATACAGCCACTAAGTGCTGCTGGTCGTTTAGTCCGCCGGCTGTCCGAGCAATCTGTTCGTTGCGATTTCGGGTCTGATTGTCAGGTCGGATCGTAAAATCGGTGTCATATTCACGCACGGTCCGCGATGCGAGGCGTCCGCCGAGCATAAAAAATGCGTCAAAACAACTTTGCCCGCGCTGCGTTTTGCTTGAACCACAGAATTTGAAGGTCCGGTAGCGCTGGTTGTTCAACGATGCAGATGTTGCCGAGCCAAAAATGAAAACCCGCGCTTTTCCGCCAGATCCATTGCGGTCTTTTTGTCCTGAGACTTGCCGGGTCCTGTTCTGAACGCGGCAAGGGTCAGCATGGCGGCGGGTTCGAGAACGAGATCGCCTATTTCCAGGGCACAGGCAAGGGCTGCATTGGCCTCGGCTTCTGCTTCGCTCAGCCTGTGGCTTGTTCGAAGCAGTTCTGCCTTGTTCAACTGAAGCCAACCTTCAAACTGGCGCAGTTTCAGTTTCCGTGCCGCCTCCAGTTGACGGTTGAGCAGGTTTGCGGCTTCGTCGTTCCTGCCGGCAGCGAGAAGAACCGGGACCGCGTCGCAGGCAAACCAGGACCGGAAAATCGGCGCATCGATCTGTTCAGAGCGCCGAACGGCATCCATCAACAGCGCGAGCGCTTCTTCCGCATTGCCTGCGACGAGGTGAACCCTTCCCAGCCGATGGAGCGAGAAGATCACGTCTAGCGGCCTTTTGGTTTCATTGGCCAGATCGAATGCACGTTCACCATGGCGCAAGGCTGCTTCGAGCTGACCGTTGAGACCGTAGGCGTTTGACAGGTGGCCATGGCACCAGACGGATCTCGTGCCGGTGTGGCCGAACCGTTCATGCCGGTTGTCTTCCCAGAAAGGAACGGTCGGAGCCAGAAGCGCGAGCGTTCCTTCCCAGTCTCCCATGAGAGACCGGGCCTGCGCCTCCGCCAGCTTCGCTTCATAGTCCGTCTGCTGGCCCCTTCCGGACGCCTTTCCAGCGCTCCGGGCGTATTCAATTGCCTTGTGCAGATGGCCATGTGTGCTGAAAAGGTAGCTCTTGCTGATCTGAACGGCGACGTGGAAGCCACCATCGTTCAGGCTCGCCGCGATGGTCTCGGCAAGGTCGAGCTCTTCCAGCGCATCTTCGTAAAGACCAAGCGGCACGAGGACCGGACGAAGCTTGAGCGCAAGGTCAAGTCTCTGACGTGTCGTATCTTCGCCGGACCGTTCCAGGGCCTCGACGGCCTGGCGGTAAGCCTGTGCGGCCAATGCATATGAGGAAAGAGCTGTGTACCGGTCCGCTGCACGGCTGTACCATTCGACTGCAGCCGGCCAGTCTTCAGAGCGCCATGCGTGAAGTGCGATGGCAGCGGGGTCCATGTCGGTCCGTTCTTGAAGCAATGCACAGGCCTTGGCATGGAGTGCGACAGAGTCTGTTTTGGGGATCGAAGCGTAGACGGCATCATGAAGGAGTGCATGCCGGAAACGGTGCCGTGCCGCAGTTCCAATACCTGCCTTATGGACAATTTCTTCCTGCCTGAGACGTGCCAGGGATTCGTCCAGCTGCGCTTCCGTCAGGCCCGCAAGATCGGCGATACCACTGTCGGCGGCTTCGAAACCCAGGACCGCTGCACATTGGAGAACCCGCCGGTCATCTGCAGGCAGGCGATGGATGTGCGCGTTGAGGACATCGCGGATCGTTTCAGGCACGGCTGCGTATTGAAGTGAACCACTGGAGGCAATGGCACGCGCAGTTTCCACCAGAAGAAACGGATTGCCGGCTGCGCGACTCAGGAGTTGATCACGTGTTTCGTCCGACATGCCGCCAGCCCAGGGCGCGATGAGCGCTTCTGCCTCCTTGCTCAGGAGCGGTGTCAGGCGCATGAGGCGGAATGAACTCCGACCGATCCAGCTGACCTGGAATTCCGGGCGGAATGTCGCGATGACCGTCAGCGGCTCTGCCGAAATCTCGCCGACCAATCGGTCGAGAAATTCCGCTGAATCCCGGTCAAGCCAGTGGACGTCCTCCACCGCGAGTATGACCTCTTGCCGTCCGGACGCACCCAGAATGACTTCGCTGGCCAGCTTGAACACCTGTCTTCGCTGTTCCTCCGGCACCAGGCGGCTTCGCTCTTCATCAGTGGCCAGTCCCAGAAGTCCCAGAAGCACTTCACGATAGACCGCCCGGATCTGCTTCGTTTTGATTGCGGCATCGATCGACGCCCGGCCTGGTTCGTCTCCTGCGGAAATCTGTGTCGCTAGAAATCGTGCAATTGCACCGAATGATCTTGACGCCTCGCGCTCGTAGCCCTCGATCATGAGGATCTGAACGTCTTCACGAGTCTCAAGGAACTGCCGGAGAAGCGTCGACTTGCCGATCCCTGCTTCTCCCACGACACCAACGATCTGGGCATTCCCCTGCCGGGCCTGGAGGAAAGCGGCATGCAGTGTTTCAAGTTCCGAACGACGTGCCAGGAACGACTTGTTTTGCGGACGGGCATTCAGCCTGAGTTCCGTTGCCGGTGATAACACGCACTGTCCCGGCTTGGCCGTCTGCAACAAGGTCTGTGCGTCAGACAAGAGAGGCGCCAGGACAACATGGCCAGGAACTGCAGGACTTTCGGTGGCACTATCCACTATGTCGCCCGACACGACCGCGACCTTTACCTCGTCACCGGCGCGCGCTGCCAATGCCCTCGCCGCGTAAACGGCTGCGTCGGCGTGGCGTTCGACCAACCCTGAGGCACCGAAGACACATGCAATCGCCGCTCCGGCCTGTTCCACGATTTGAGCCGAACCATCGACAAGCGTCTTTTCGAGCAGGGCGCGCACCTGTGCAAAAACGGTTGCAAATTCTTCCGGGTCCGAAGTGCTTGCGATTGGCGCGACCGCAAGGAGAGATACGCTCCGTCGCTCGCGGAAATCCGGGTCACCTGACGGAACAGCCGGTGGATCAGGCAGTGCCGGTTCTGGCGGTGGTGACGGTTCTCCGGCCGTCCGGGCCGAAAGCTGATCGCGAAGCCCGTATGTCGCTGGCTCCGGCTCAATCTGGAGGGTCTCTCCAAGTCTTTCCCTGAATTCTTCGAAGAGCGCGAGAGCGGACGCCCGTCTTTCAGTTCTCGAGAGTGCCTCCATCCGGTGGCGGAGCGCGTCTTCGTTGTAAGGATCTATCTGCAATCTGAGCGAGGCAACTGCTTCAAGACCTGCCCAGTTCCTGTCGGCGAGAAAGTTTCCGGCGGTGATTGTCATGGCTTCGGAAATTCGGTTTTCCAGCGATTTCCGTTCCAGGTCGAGCCAGTCCTGAAAGGCCGGGTCGATGCGACCCACATTACCAAGAAGTTCGCCGCGATACGTTTTGGTCACGGTAACAGGATCTGCTGTCAGGTCCGCCAGGAGGGTTTCGACATCGCACCGGAAACTGCCGCGCTGCAATCCTATTGTTTGCCGGCTAACATCGAGTTCCGGTGCGCCCGCGGACGCGAAGACTTTCTGGATGTGATAGATCGTCTGCCGAAGCGAGGCGCGGGCCTGAACCTCATCCCGCTCGCCCCAAAGCCGGGCCGCTGCTGTTTCACGTCTCAATTGCCCCTCTCGTGCGAGCAACGCAATGACAAAAGCCGCGTGGCGGGTTGGGAACGCCAGCAGCCGTTCCTGAAAAAATATCTCGAGCCGGCCTAACAGCCGGATATCCAGATAATCATCATGTTCCATCCAGAAGCCTCGCTTTGGCGCGCGATTTTGCGAAAATTTAACGTGTTACCGGCGCCGCGACCAGTTTTTGTGACGGGCGAAAAACGGTGCCTGACCAATCCTTCTCCTGTGAACGTACAGGAGACGGGATATGAATGACCTTGCAAAACAGCTGCCGCAGATGAGCGGAGACCTCTTTGTCACCGATGGCGGCATCGAGACGACATTGATATTCGACTACGGGATCGACCTGCCGCTTTTTGCAGCTTTCCCCCTGCTTGCAACGGAAGATGGCCGAGAAGCGCTGCGACGTTACTACCGAAGTCACGCATCTGTTGCCGCAGCTCACGGAACCGGCTTTGTCTTTGAAAGTGCAACATGGCGGGCCAGTCCGGACTGGGCGCAAGAACTCGGTATCAGCCAGGAAGAACTGATCGCGCTCAATCGGTGCTCTGTTTCGGTGATGGCCGAGTTGCGTGAAGAGTTTCCGGGACTTCGGAGTGTTCTGTCGGGATGCATCGGGCCACGTGGTGACGGGTACGACCCGGGTGAAATCATGTCGCCGGAGGAGGCAGAAGCCTATCATGCCGACCAGATCAGAACCTTTGCCACTACCGAGGTGGATTTGGTCACCGCGATCACGATCAACAATACGCCGGAGGCGATCGGTGTCGTGCGGGCGGCGAAAGGCCAGGGCTTGCCAGTGGTAATCTCATTTACCGTCGAAACCGATGGACGGCTGCCGACCGGGCAGACTCTCGGTGCCGCAATCAGAGAAGTCGACTTGCGGACTGAAAATGGTCCGGCCTATTTCATGCTGAACTGTGCCCACCCGGACCATTTTCGCGAGACGTTGCGCACGGGCGGCCACTGGCGCGACCGTATCCGCGGGATCCGTGCAAACGCCTCTCGCCTCAGCCATGCGGAGCTCGATGAGGCTGAGGAGCTGGACGACGGCAATCCCGCTGAAACAGGGCGCGACTACGCTGAACTCAGGGAGCTCATGCCACAGCTCGTCGTGCTCGGCGGATGTTGCGGTACCGACCACCGGCATATCGAACAGGTTTGCCTGGCGGCAAAGGACAGGCAGACCGCCGCCTGACCCGGCACGCTCGTGTGCCGGGCGATGAGACCGCCTTTCAACCAGAGGACGTCAAGATGAAATCACCATACCGGTTCTTTGCAGGACCAATGGTTCTGGCCGTCTGCATGGCCGCCAGCCACTCGTACGCAAGTGATGTCAAGGAAAGCGCAGCTCCGAGTGATTTTGCGTGTTCAGAACGTCTTTCGCAATCCGCAGGCGCTCCGGGTCATTTCACCTGCCTATTCAGCGCATTGTCGTCACCCAAAATGAGCATCGTCCAGTTCGTGCAGACCAGGACAAGGACCGAAAGCTCGTATTTTTCGGTCGACAGACGCCATCGTCCTGCCTGGTGGCGTTCCGCCGGGAGCAAGCCCCGACACGGTGAGAACTTCTGATCCGTTTCTCGTCCACTACCAATGGAGTGGCAAGATGCCTTCATTGACCCTCACAGGACTTCTCACTTCCACTGTGGCAGTCGTGCTGATTGCTTGTGCGCAGGCCGGTGAATTGCCGACGCCTTTGCAAGACGACGACTATCTCCACGACGGGGCGCCCGACCCAGCGGTTGTTGACCTTGGCCGCATGCTCTTCTTTGACCCGATCTTGTCCGGTAACCGGAACATTTCGTGTGGCACTTGCCACGACCCGGGCCGCGGAACCGGTGACGAGCTGGCCCTTTCGATAGGCGAGGGGGGCGAAGGTTTCGGTGCAGATCGCAGGGCTGGTTCGGGCGGCGTCACTGGCCGCGTGCCACGAAACGCGCAACCGCTCTACAACATAGGTGCCAGGGCTTATGAGTCCTTCTTTCATGACGGTCGTCTGGAACCGGACCCTGCCCGCGTCTTCCAGAGCGGGTTCTGGAGTCCCGCCCGAGAGCATCTGCCGGAAGGTCTCGACAGCCCGCTCGCAGCGCAAGCCATGTTTCCGGTACTCTCGCCTGTCGAAATGGCCGGACAAAAGGGTGAGAACCCGGTGGCGACCGCCGTCGCGGAGGATCGCCCGCAGGACGCGTGGAAATTCCTGGCCAGACGGTTGTCTGGCATCAAGGAATACCGGGACATGTTCAAGGCGGCCTTTGGATCCGGTACGATCTCATTCGTTCAGGTCGCCAATGCGCTTGCGGCTTTTCAGACGGTTGCGTTCCGTTCAAATGGCAGTCCGTTCGAGCAGAGCCTTCGTGACGGGTCGTTTTCCCGCCTTGGCAATGATGCCTGGAGCGGCCTTGACCTCTTCTATGGTCGTGCAGGCTGCAGCGGATGTCATTCCGGTCCGCTCCTGACCGATCACCGCTTTCATGCAATCGCGATGCCGCAGACCGGTCCGGGAAAGGGCCACGGCGCCGACACAAGCTATTGGCGTGCAAGCGGTTTCATGGATCGTCTTGAGGACGAGGGACGTTTTCGCGTGACCTTCGATGAAGGCGATCTCTTCGCCTTCAGGACACCGTCCCTGCTGAACGTCGCATTGACCGGCCCCTGGGGCCATTCAGGCGCCTATGACACGCTCGAAGCTGTCGTTCGTCATCATATCAGTCCAAGAAAATCGCTCCATTCCTATGGTGCTGTCCGGTTGCCAGAACTTGGTGAGGTCATTGAACAGACCGGTGCAGGATCAAAGCTGATTTTCCGATCCATGAACCCGGCACGCCGGGAGGCGTTTGATCGCCGTGACAGCTGGGTCCAGTCATCGGCAGAACTTCGAAATCGCATCGCCGGTGCCAATGTCCTGGAGGCGGTGGACCTGACTGATCGGGAGATCGATCAGTTGCTGGCATTCCTCGACACCCTGACCGATCCGGATTTCAGGGATCGGCGTGATCTCGTTCCGGCGCGTGTTCCATCCGGACTGATGCCACAACCTCCTCCTCTTCAGGCGCAGTAGCGGGAAGTTTCAACCACCAACCGCCAACTGCCAACGACAGTGCCGGTGCGATTGTCACGCACACCGGATCCCGCCCGGTTCGCATGATGCGGACCACCACCCAGGCTCAAGGCCTTGGCCTGCCTGAGCACACCATACCCAAAACTGAAAGGAACAATCATGAGACGTTCTATCCTGGCAGCATCTCTTGCCCTGTCTTTCGCTCTGCCTGCCCTGGCCGACGATGCCGTTCAAATGATCTCGGCCAATGCTGCCTATGACGCGGACGAAAGCATGTCGCTGACCTTCATATTCCATATCGATGAAGACCTTGCCGAGCAGGATGTTTTCATTGAAAAGGTCGCCGGGTCGGGTGAAGTGTTTCGACCGACCGGAGCCACGCGAAACATGGATGCGCCGCTTTATGCGCCAGCTGATGCCGTGCCGCATACGCCCCTTCAGATAGAAAACACGGGTCCATGGCCGCGTGGCAAGCCGCTCGGAATCACCCTGGGAGACTGGTTCTCCGCCAGGGGGAGTGGTCACTACACCTGCGAAAACGGCAGCGGTGTCGTGAGCCTGCAATTCGAGAACCTGGTTCCGAATGGCCTCTACACTGTGTGGCACGACTTTGCGATCTGGCCGCCCACCAAGCCGTTTCTTGGTTTTTACGATACGCCGCTGGGCTCCCGGGACGGAACGGAGAATGTCTTTGCTGCCGACGAAAACGGCTCCGCGAAATTTGTCCGGGAGATCACGCCTTGTCTCCAGTTGACCGGTGAGCAACTGATCTCAGAACTGGCCATTGCCTGGCACAGCGACGGTGAAACTCATGGACCGATGACAGGTGAGTTCTCCACCCGGACCCATGTGCACATGTACGTTCCGCTGCCCAAGCGAACCGGGCTTTAGGCGATGCAGGGCTGGTCCAACACGGATGATCGGACCTATGTTGATTCAAACAGCGGCCGTTCCGTCGAACGGCCGCGACGCTCGAAGGAGGGTTTCATGACTTTCACGATACGCCATGCAGAACCTGCGGACGCGCCAGCATTGCACGCAATCCTGACAAGCCCTCACGTTGTTCTTGGAACGATGCGCCTGCGACACATGAGGCTCAAGAACACTGAAGACCGGTTGGCCCCGGATCCGAACCTGGTGCAACTCGTCGCAGCGAGTGATGGAGAAGTGTCCGGATTTGCTGAACTTGTCTTGAATACGAACGTTCCGCGCGCGTCACACTCGGCGGAACTGAACATGGTTGTCACAAGTGAACGGAGCCAGGGCAAGGGTGTCGCCCGTGCGTTAATCGGGGAGTTGATCCGCCTGTGCGACGGTTATTACAGGATCAGGAGGATTAGCCTGATCGTCTGGGTCGACAACACGCGTGCGATCGAACTCTACCGGGCTCTCGGGTTCAAGGAAGAAGGTGTAATGCGGGACTTTGTCCGCACCGAAGAAGGCTATTGCGATGCCCTCCAGATGGCGCGGCTTTCAAACCACTGAGATGGCCGACCGCACACTTCATCACATGAGCTGACCATACCAGGAAACCGGGTTTTGGACGCAAGTGTTCGACTGGTGTCTTCAGCTCGATTTCAAGTTGCACTCGGGTGCTGTTGATCTCCATCTGCGCGAATTCCAACCGGCATGTGAATATCGGGGGATTGGTCAATTCGGCTGTATCAAATGATAGACCGGATTGCCGGACTTCAGATCCGATTTGTCGGGGAATTCAAAGTTTGGCTGGATAATCGTGCATTCAGCCGCCACATTCATCTATCAGGACCTGCTGATGAGTCGGGATGACGCTTTTGCCGGGCGCGAATCGCGTTAACTGCGTGGAATTGGGACAACATGGCCACAATAAAGGACATTGCCCGTCAGGCGGGAGCGGGCGTTTCTACCGTATCGCGTGTTGTGAACAACAGTGGCTATGTCGCGGAAGCAACGCGTGAACGCATCGAAAAAGCCATCAGCGAGCTCGGATATCGACCGAATGCCGGTGCGCGGATGATGCGCAGCGGACGCAGTAACCTGATCGGCATCCTGGTCCCGTCGATCAAGGTCGACTTCTTTGCACGTTTGGCGCATCGCCTGGAGCAGGCCCTGTTTGCGCAAGGCTATCAGTCAATGATCTGCTCAACGGCGGAAGATCCGTTACACGAAGCCAAATATGTCGACATGTTGCTTGCCCAGCAGGTGGACGGTGTTCTGATTGCGTCGGTGGACGGTGAAGGGGAGGTTTTTGCCAAGCTTCAGGACGCCGGCATTCCGATTCTGGCGCTCGACCGGCAGCTTGACAAGATTGGTGCGAAGTCGGTACGCGCCGATCACTATCTGGGTGGGCTGATAGCGGCGCAGCATTTGATAACCCTGGGGCATGAATTGATTTCGGTCGTTGGAGCGCCAAAACAATCCGAACCCGTGATCTTGCGTGCGGCTGGCGCAGCGGCGGCTTGCAATACGGCCGGACTGCCGGCCCCCAGGACGGTGCTGGGGACCGAACACAGTGTCCAGGGGTGCGCCGCGCTCGGCCACGAGGTTCTCAGTTGCACGCCTCGCGCGACTGCGATCGTGGCAACCAGTGACGTGGCAGCCATAGGCATCTTGCACGCGGCTCGGGTACTGGGCATTGAGATACCCCGCGACCTGTCATTGACGGGATTTGATGATACGCCGATGGCGTCCTACGTTTTTCCCTCTCTGACGACTGTCGCACAGCCAATCGATCAGATTGCCAACGAGGCGATTACAGGATTGTTGCGCATGATCCGGACGCCGGAGAAAGGGAAAACGGCGGAGGATGTCGTTTTGCCGGTCACGCTTAACGTGAGGCAGTCGACGGCTCGTGTACCGAAATAGTGTAGGTCGTGTGAAATTCACGGTTTGCGGCGAAATCAAAAGCCGTTGCGTCGCCCAGTCTCGAGACGGGGTTGTCATCTGCAGACACGCAAGTACCGAGGTCGAATGCGGCGCGAACAGGCTCGACACCCAAGGCAAGATGACGGCTTGACCAGGGTTCGACGGCACGGCCCCGGTTGGAAATCCACAACATCACAAAGGGAAACCGGGCTGCATCGTAACAGAGCTTGGTGGCAATTCCCGTCAATTGATCTGTAATCGTGACGTGCCCGGTCCCTCCCAGTGCCATCAAACGGGTTTCGTTCTGACCGGAGTGCGGCAACCTGCTGAAATCCACGACACCGCCTGTTGTGTCCCTGACCAAGTCCAGGCTCTCAGACACGGCGCCAGGGAGTGCCGGAGTTGGATCCGGCGGCGGTGTTTCCGGATGGGCGATGACCTTTGTGGCTCCGCTTACCTCGACCCGCATCCGCAACGGGTCGTCCGGAAGCGCAAAAACCGGATGCAATCCGACCGGTAATCTGCAATCGCGTCGCGGCAAGATCCAGAGATCAAGAACGATCCCGTTCGCCTCAGGCTGTACCCGGCGACGCAGTGAGTGGACGGGATGATCTGCGGGCATTTCGATCCGTGCATCCAGACTGCCGGCGGATGCAGAAATCTCCCAGTCATGATGGGCGGCATATCCGTGTGCAAACGTATCCTCCCAGCCGAGAGATCTCGGCCAACTCGGCGGCAAGTTGTCATGCCGGGCGCCGAAAGGGACGCAAGGCCATTCGCCGCTCAATCCCTGCATCAGGCCGTCCAGTTCGCTGACATTGTCTTTTCCCACCCAGGGTGCCGTGTGCAACGGACGGACGATCTGTCCATCCGGCAAATTCACGCAGAGGTCGCGCAACATGGCCCCGCGTTTCTGCATCGTGACCTGCCCGGTCTCCCATTTCAGTGTTCTGTCACCTGTCATTTGCGATCAATGTAAAAGTTGACGAAAACGGCACCGAGGATCAAAGCACCTCTGACGACCTGCTGGGCATAGGGGTTGAATCCCCAGAGCGTCATTGCGTTTATCAATACACCGAGGAACAGAACTCCCACGAAAGCGCCCCAGATTGATCCCCGCCCTCCAAACAGGCTAACGCCGCCAATGATGACTGCCGAGATCACCTCCAACTCCATTCCGCGCGCAATTGTTGGATTGCCGGAGTTGATCAGGGAGGAATAGATGATCCCGCCGGTCGCCGCGAACAGCGCGACGATGATCATGCAGATCTTCTTGGTGCGCCAGATGTCGATACCCGACAGCCGAGCGGCTTCCATGTTGCCCCCGACCGCATATATGGAACGGCCAAGGGTGGTAAAATTCGCGAGCACATAGGTGAAAACGAAGGCAACTGCGAGGAGATAGACCGGGACCGGGACACCCAGAAAGCGACCGCTGCCGATGATGTAGTACCATGAGGGAAAGGCCTCTATTGCCGATCCGTTGGTGATCAGGTTTGCCATTCCTGCCAGCGTTGCCATCATCGCCAGCGAGGATATGAAGGTCGGAACGCCGACCCGCTGACGCAGCATTCCATTGAACCAGCCGACGAATCCCGCAAAACAAAGGGTAACCGCGATGCCCAGAGCTACAAAATACCAGGCCGGTTCGAAGGCGTCGCCGGACGCCTTTTCGACAACCCAGGCCGTCAGGCACGCGGATACGGCGACCATCGAACCGACCGAAAGGTCAATCTCCCCGACAATGATGACCAGTGCCATGCCGAATGCGATCATTCCCGGCACCGCGATGTTTCGCAGAATGTTCAGCTGATTGTCGATCGTCATGAAACCGCGAGCGGTAAAGGCAACAAGCACATAAAGTGCGAGCAGTATCAGCAACATCGAGTGGCGTCGCAACTGCGTCGCAAGATGTGTATTGGTCATGCAGCGGCTCCGGTGTCATCGCCGGTCATGCAGGCGGCGTAAAGTGATTTTGGGTCAAGATCTTCGTTTAGGAATTCGGCGGACAGCCTGCCCTCGTGCAGCACGAGAACGCGGTCACAGCAATCGGTCAGGTCTTCCAGTTCCGTTGACACCACGATGCAGGCAAGTCCTCGCGCCGCCATGTCCCAGATGATTTCATAGATCTGGCGTTTGGCCTGCACGTCGACACCGCGCCCGGGCTCGTCAAAAAGCAGGATGTCGGGCTCGTTGTTCAGCAAACCGCCGACGACGATCTTTTGCTGGTTGCCTCCGGACAAAGACGACACCGGGGCCATCGGGTCCCCGATCTTGATATGCAGACCGGCGACCTGTTTGTCGACAAAGGGTCTTTCAAGAGCGAGGTTGGTCCAGCCGCTGGGTGCGATCCGCTTCTGCCCGACGCGACACAAATTGGCGTGACTTGCTGCAGATTGTACAAGCCCTGAAACCTTCCGATCCTCCGAAGCGTATCCGATGCCTGCTGCCTTCATGGTAGCGATCGACGGGTTGGACACTGTATTGCCCTTGACCGCGATCCTGCCTGCATCCGCACGCCGCGCCCCGAAAATCGTGTGCAGCAACTCGGTGCGTCCGGACCCAAGCATTCCTGCAATTCCCAGAACTTCACCGTGATGCAGGTCAAACGAGACGCCCTTGAAGAACGGGGCCAGTTCGAGATCGCGCACCGACAGGGCCGAATGCGTTTTGTCAATATGGCGGGTCGGTCGTTGGAGAGGCGGCAACTCGCCGAACATCATGTCCAGAATTACCTTGGGGCTTGCCTTGTCGATTGCCACCGAGCCGATCAGCATTCCGTCGCGGATCGCAGTGACGGTATCCGCAATTCTGGGCAATTCCGCGAGGCGGTGGGAAATATAGATGATCGTGACACCGCTCGTCCGCAAACGATCGACCAGTGCGAACAATTGCCCTACCTCTGCATGGGCCAGTGCCGATGTCGGTTCATCAAGCAACAGGATCTTTGGCGCCAGGCTCATCGCCTTTGCGATTTCGACGATCTGCTGGCGTCCGATCGACAGATCACCTGTTGTCGCGCGCGGGTCGATCATTGCGGCTCCTATTTCGGCCAACAATGATCTGGAATCGTCATAAAGCTGTTTCCAGTTCACCAGCAGGCCGCGCTTTGGCAACCTGCCCAGGTAAATGTTTTCCGCAACGCTGAGACCGGGAACAAGGGACAGTTCCTGATGAACCGTGACGATTCCCGCGCTGTTGGCTTCGCCAGGGCTCTGGAATTCCAGTTTCCGGCCGTCCAGGAACATTCGTCCTTCTGTCGGCTGGATGGCGCCTGCGAGCATTTTGATGAAGGTGCTTTTGCCCGAGCCGTTCTTGCCGATCAGCGCATGAACTTGTCCGCTTTCAAACTTGTGCGTGAATTGATCGAGGGCTTTGACAGCACCGTAATGCTTGGTCAGGCCCTCAAAATGAAGGTTACTCATAGCGGAAATCCTTTGCCGGCCCTTCGCCATGATATCTGGCGAAGGGCCGAACCGGCTTACTTCAGGGATTCCACGAATGCGGCGATGCCATCCGGGTCGGCACGGCTGAGCAACAATGCGGGAACGGATGTTTCCGCCTCCGCCGAGCCACCTTCCAGTAGGTCGAGAGCAGCATTGGCTCCCATGGCACCCATATCTTTTGCCGACTGCGCGGTGGTCGCCTGCAGGACATTGTCACCGGCCATCAATCCACGCGCGAGTTGCTCCGAGCCGTCAATGCCGAACACATAAACCTTGCCCGCCTTGCCGGCATTGCGAACCGCCTGCATCGCACCCACCGTGCCGCCCTCATTTGCCGCATACAGCAGATTGATCTGCGGGTTTGCCGTCAACATGTCTGTGGCGACCTGCACGGCCTTTTCAGGCATCCAGGCATCTTGTTCCGTAACGACCGTAACGGTGTTGCCCTTGGTTACCGCATCCTTGAACCCGCCGGTGCGCGCGCCGCTTTGTTCAGGAAGCAGGCTGGAGAAGGCCATTATGCCGACCTGTGCTTCGCCACCGAGTTCGGAGTTGATGAACGCGGCCGCTGCATTGCCGGAAGACGCACCAAGATCATAGTTTGCAGTCGAAAAAGTCGCGTTTGCGATGGATTTGTCCTGCAGGCCGCCGTTCAAGGCAACAACCGTGATCCCCGCGTCTCGAGCACGTTTCAGGGATCCTGCCGAATTGGTGGCGGACAAAGGCGCTATGACAATTGCATCGACACCACGAGAAATATACGTGTCGATGGCCTGCGCCTCTCGTGCCTGGTCACCATCAATGTTCAATTCCAGCACTTCTGCCCCCCGGGCTTCCGCGGCTTCGCGTACACCTTGCTGCAGCGATTTCATGAACTGGTCGCCCTGAAAGACAATACTTGCGATGACACGTTGATCCTGCGCCAGGGCGGACCCTGCAACTGCCATGGTGAGGCCCAGTGCAGATGCTCCCAGGAAAATTCTCTTGCTCATTTTCATCGTCGTTTCCTCCCTTTAAGATTCAATGTTACGTGTGACTGATCGGCTGCAACGCCGCCTCCCGGGGCGTCAAAGCTGATTCAATGCAGGAATACCTCCCGTTGCCGTTGGCGAGCGCAGGCATGCTGCGGCCATTTTGTTTCCGAGCTGGACGCATTCGTGCGCGGGCCAGCTTTCATGCAATCCGTGCAAAATGCCGGCCGCGAACGCGTCGCCTGCGCCGACCGGGCTGATGATTTGCGATCTGGGAAGCTGCGGCACGTCGAACCAGAGCTCCTGATCAGCCGTTTTCCAGAGCGAAAGTCTGGGTGTGTGCAGGATGCATCCCTGCCGCAATCCGCCTTCCAACAGCCGCGTGGCTGCAAGCGCCATGTTTTCCCGGTCAGCTTCACCTTCAAGCGGAACGCCGGTGGCACGCGCGGCTTCCGTCTCGTTCAGGAACAACCAGTCGATTTCCGGCAATGTTCCAAAGACAATCTCGCGATAGCTATCGTTGAGTGATGACACCAGATCCACACAAGTCAGTATCCCCAGACGCCGTGCCTGCGCCAGAATTCCGGCAGCACCGGTGCGGCCATCGGGTCCAACGGCATCCAGACGCGGCAGTAGGTTCAGGTAACCCAGATAGAAGATCCGCGGACCGTGCGCAGCCATGGCACCGATAGGCAGATTGTCGACGCCCAGATGCGAATTGGCTCCGGGGTGATAGAAGAAGGTGCGGCTGTCACCCGGGACATTCATCACATGAGTGTGTGCCGTACGCAGTTCGCGAACCGACTGGAGATAGTCAACACTCAGTCCGGCAGCCCGGCAGTGTTGAAGCACGGTCTCGCCATGCTCGTCCTGACCCAGCAATCCGACGGGCAGAACCGGGTAGTCGCTCTTGAGGGCAGCGAGATCAAACGCGACGTTGGCGGCCCCGCCGCCCACTCCGACGGTCTGCCCGGTGATCACGACCAGATCCGACTTTGCCGGCCACTCCGGAATGTCGTGAATGATGTCCACGATCCAGTTGCCTGCACAAATCACACCGCGACCACCGGCCATCACCCAACCTCATTCCAGAGCTGGCGATAGGGAGGCTCGTCTTCGAGGATTTCACTGAAACGCCCTAACGGCTCCAGGAAATAGTTGTCGGTCAGGTCATCGTTGCACTGGCTTACCTCGGCTGCAAAGACGGGCGCCTTTTCACCCCAGAACCGGTGCTGGACCCCGCGTGGAACCGTAATGCTCTGACCTGCCGTCAATCGGTGAACATGACCGAACATGGGCGCAGGCATGCCATCGATCCGGACAGTTGTCCCGGCTGTTTCCAGAACTGCGCCATCCGGTATCAACTCGAGGCAAAGCGTCCCGCCACCGCGGACAATGATGTCCTCAAGCTTCTGTTTGTGCGCGTGAAACGGTGTTTCCTGATCCACGCCGACAAAAAGCAACTTTTCTGCATAGGGTCGTTCGCCCGGCGATCGCGTGCCATTGCGGACGCAAAACAGTGTCAGGCCGCGGTCCGCGAACGCACCGGACCCAAAATCGGTGACATCCCATCCGAGTTGCCGGTCCCGCAGCCATTTGCTCTGGCTCGCGTTCACGCGATGATCGTCAACCGACCAGCATGCCCAGTCCGGCAAGGCCCAGCTGTACCGGGCGAGTGTTTCTTCAGCCGCCCTGAGCGCCTGATTGATCTCGGAGCGGTTCATTGGCTGTATTCCACGTCTTGGACCTGACCGGTTCGTCCCGACGCCAGCGCAGCATTCAATATGGCGTGGTGATCAGCCGCTTCGGCCGGGGTGGCACAGGGGAAACCGCGCGCATCGCCACCAGCCAGTTCATCGATGAATGCAGCCCACATCTGCTGAATGGCATCCGCAAATCCGAATTCAAAAATGCCGCCGGTGATTGCTGGAAACAGGGATTGATAGCCCAGATCCTCGACCTGCCAGGCCTGCGCGCCACCGGCCTCGTAGTGCATGTACTGCCACTGCCGCGGCGATTTGGTGGTGAACAGGGCCGAGCCTTTCATGCCGAGCACCCGCAGGGACCAGGTATTCGATTCACCCGGTGCAATTCGCCATGTTTTCAGAACGAGAGGAAAGGTGCCGCCGGGCATTTCAACGCTGCCGGTTATTGTGGCGTTGTCCCATGTATCGCAGGGAACCCTGTTTCCCTTGTCGTCGGGGCGGTCGGTGACCCGGTTGACGAGGCTTGCATGCACAGATGAGGGCTTCCAGCCGAGACGAAGGGGCACGTGACAGACATGCATGCCGAGATCACCCATGCAGCCATAATCGCCATTGACGCTGGCTATCCGCTTCCAGTTGATTTTCTTGTCGGGATTGAGATCCGACGAGTGCAAGAACGCGGATTCCACCTCCAGGATGTCGCCAACCGCGCCTGAGCGAACGAATTCGATGACCCGTTGCGCGCCGGGGAAATACGGCATTTCAGAGGAACAGCGGACCAGGACGCCGGGGTGGTCGGCTATCGCTTTGGTTATGGTCGCATTTTGCCCGGCATCCATGCCAAAGGGCTTTTCGCCCAACAGGTGTTTTCCGGCAGCAACTATCTGCGGATAGAAGTCTGCATGCAGGGAATGCGGCACCGCGCAGTAGATTGCGTCTATGTCGGGGTTTGCCAGAAGTTCCCGAAAGTCCGTTGTTGTCTGTTTCAAATTCGGCAGATGGGTTGAAAACCAACCCATAAGGGCTTCATTCGTGTCGCAAACACCGACGATTTCAGGACGTGCACGGCTCTCCGTCAGATGCAGCCAGCGCGCGGCGGCTGAAGCAAATTCCCGCCCCATCAGGCCGCAACCGATAATGCCAAATCGGATGGTCTTCATGATCAAGCCACCAATGCCAGTGCATCGGCAACCGAAGTACCGTCGTGAACGATGGCCATCAGCGCGCGCGTCATTTCCGCAGGCTTTTGGTGATGGATCACATTCCGGCCGTAGACAATGCCGCGTGCGCCCTGAACCATCAGCTCCGATGTACGGGTAAGGATTTCCTCGTCTGAAACCTTGCCGCCGCCGCGCACCAGAACGGGTACACCCTGGGCGATCTCGATCACCCTGTGATACTGGCTGACATCGGTGCAGGGGTCCGCCTTGATGATATCGGCACCAAGTTCGACGGCCTGACGGACCAGGGGCACTATCTTGTCCAGATCACCGTCGACCATGTAACCGCCCCTGGCATTGTCTTGCATCACCAGCGGTTCGACCATCAACGGCATGGAGGCCAGATCGCAAAGATGTTTCAGCCCGTTTATGTTTCGAACGCATTGACGATAGACTTCGGGTTGATCCGGCAAGCTGAGCAGATTGACGACGACGCAAGCCGCATCAAGTCGGACAGCCTGCTCTACAGGTTGGTCGATCACTTCTGAAAACAGCAGCTTCGGCAGTGGCGTGCCGTAAACATTCGCAACATCGGTGCGCAGCACGAGTGCCGGCCGGTCCTTGCCGGGCCGGGCTTGCAGCAGTGGAGCGGTGCCGGGGGGAAGTTGAATGGCATCCGGGGCAGCCTTCGCAACGACTTCAACGGCTGCCGCCATGTTCTCTATCCCTCCAAGGAAGGATTTTTCATTGAACATTCCGTGATCAATGGCGACGTCGAAACAATTCCCGGACATGCCAAAGAGACGGTTGATGCGCGCAGCTTTCATATTGAAATTTCTCCAATGCACTCATTATGGAAACGTTACCATATTTTCATAATCGAAGCTTATGGAACGTGTCAATGGAAATATGAAATCGTTTCCATATTCATGTCAAATCGACTCGAATTTCAGGTCGCGCCAACCCATTTGAAAAACGGATATCTTGAGAAAACGGCGGTGCAGGCGCCTCAGGCATACGCGATGTTTTTCCAGCAGCGCACTCGGACCCTGGCGTCATGATCTGCTGGTGCGCCCTGTGCTTGCCAGGAGCGCGAACATCGGGAACCGGAAATTATCTTTCCGGCTTGAGCCGGAATAAAGCGGGCTTCGCGCTCGCTGCCTCATACCGGGGGGCTCAGAAGGGCCTTGTCGTATTTTGTTTTTGCAGTCGACCGTGGCCTGGCCGTACGCACGGGCAAGGCGGCAATAAACGAACTTTGCTTGATGTGCGATTGTTCATCGATGGCAACAGCAAAAAACGATCTGGTACTCGGGAGCCAGTCAACCCGACGAAAATCCGTTGGACCGCACTCTCGCATTCACACGTTGAGCGGCAAGACGCTGGCGGGAGCGGGGTCGTTCGGGTTCTCGCAACCGCCCAGAAGCGCCGGTGTTCAGGGAAAGAGCCTGATCAGGAACAGGGTAATTACCGGAAAGCTGAACAGAACCGCAACGCGAATGATGTCACTGATCAGAAAGGGCAGCACGCCTCTGAAGGTGTCCGAAATCCGGACGTCCACCGCCATCTTGTTGATGATGAACACGTTCAGGCCAACCGGTGGCGTGATCAACCCTACCTCCACAACGATCAGCGTAAGGATGCCGAACCAGATGGCCGTTTCCTCAGGGCTCATTCCGAAATCAAGTGTCATGATGAGAGGGAAGAATACGGGAATTGTCAGCAGGATCATTGCCATGCTGTCCATCAGGCAACCTAGGAACAGGTAGAGTACGAGGATCGCGGCGACGACCACAAGCGGCGTGAAATTGCCATCGACAACGAAATTTGCCAACAGGATCGGGAGCTGTGTGAGTGCAATGAAGGCATTGAAGAACTCGGCACCGAGCAGCACGAGAAAAATCATTGCCGATGTGATCGCGGTGCTCTCGATCACTTCCATCAGCGCGCGAAATCCGAAGTCCGGTTTGAAGACGGCAATGAGTCCGGTTCCGGCAGCCCCCACGGCAGCCCCTTCGGTCGGGGTGAACCAGCCCAGGTAAATGCCGCTGAGCATGAAGGTGAAGATCAGCACGACATGCCAGATATCCTTGAAATATCCCAGGCGCCCCAGCATCGAGACCCGTTCGCGAGCGCGGCCCGAGCTCGGGTAAAGCCGAACAAAGATCGCGATTGCAAGGATATAGCCACCGGCCGCGAGGAGGCCTGGGACCAGTGCAGCAAGGAACATTTTCGCAATATTCTGTTCGGTCAGGATCGAATAGATGATCAGTATGACCGAAGGCGGAATGAGGATACCCAGCGTTCCGCCCGCAGCTAGCGCACCTGTGCTCAGCGAGCCGGAATAGCCAAGCCGGCGCAGTTCCGGCAGTGCGACCTTGCCCATCGTGGCAGCGGTGGCTAGCGAAGAACCACAGACAGCTCCGAAGCCTGCGCAGGCGCCAATGGCAGCCATTGCGACGCCGCCGCGCCTGTGGCCGAGGCAAGAACTCGCGAATTTGAACAAGGCTTCGCTCATGCCTGTGCGCGAAGCGAAATTCCCCATCAGCAGAAAGAGCGGAATGACGGAAAGCGAGTAGTTGGAGAACAGATGCCAGGCACTCGTCTTGACCTGAGAGAAGATGGGTGACCAGCCCGCAATCATTGCAGTGCCGGCGCTGCCAACGACAAGCATGGCCAATCCGATCGGAACACGAAGGGCAAGCATGATGAAGAGCACCGGAAAGGCGACGATTCCAAGGGTCTCGCGGTCCATTCTTCAGATCCGTCTCATTGTGCGCTGGAAGCTGTTGTACGCGGTGTAGAAGCAGCAGATTGAAAGAATGAAGAAAGAAAACGCGACGGGCAGGAACGGGATCCAGACCGGTGTCCGCAACAACATCGTTTCTTCACTGTAACGAAACATGTCCTGTGCCCCGTAATACATGCGCCATGTGAAAAAGCTCGCGACCAGCGCATACAGAAACGCGCTCAAACCGTCCAAAAGAGCATTTACACGTGGTGGCAGACCTGCGGTGGCGAAGTCCACAATCACATTGCCTCTGCGCAACTGGCAAAGGGGCAGGAAGGACGCAATCGCGACTGCACAGCCCATCTCGACCAGTTCGAAATCCCCCAACAGGGGGCTGGAAAAGAGGAAACGGCCAATGATGGAGACAAAGCTGATGCTGACGATGACCAGCAGCACAATGCCCCCGAGACCCGCCAGGACCACCGCGACACGCTCCAGCATGCGCCCGACCGGGTCGATCGGGCGCTTGGGGTGACCGGATGTCATGTCCGACCGGTCTGGTTCAATTGTCATACTTGGTGACAAGATTACGTGCGGTGTCGATCAGCATGGCACCATCCATGCCTTTTTCGTTTGCCTCCGCAATCCAGGCTTCAACGAAAGCATCACCGGTGGCCTGAAGCTGTTCAAGTTCTGCTCCGGAGATTTCATGGAATTCTCCACCTGCGTCTTCGGCCAGTTTGCGGGCAGGCGCCTCAAAGCTGTCCCATAGCTGACCGGCCATCTGTGCCAGCGCCAGCCCGGAATTGTCGTCGATGACCTTTTTCTGCTCATCGGTGAGCGACTCGTATTTCGCCTTGTTCATCAGGAACAGGAACGGAGTTGTGTATAGACCACGGTCCCCGGTAACGACGGAGTGCGACTTGGTCAGTTCTTCGAGCTTGAAAGAAGGCATGATTTCCCAAGGCACCACCATGCCGTCGATCACACCTTTGGACAGCGATGGCGCAACCTGTGGAACCGGCATCCCGACCGGTGTTGCGCCGAGTTCTCCGAGCATCTGACTGATGACACGGGTCGGACCGCGCATTTTCAAGCCTTCGAGATCCGAGGCCGACTTGATCAGTTTGTCCTTGGTATGGATTTTCCCCGGGGCATGCACGAACACTGCCAGGACCTTGTAGTCCTTCAGGTCTTCTGCTCCGACTGTTGTCATGTATTCATGCACGGCCTGCGAGGTCGCCTCGGCGGAGGCAGGCATGAATGGCAGTTCGAAGGCTTCCAGGTGCGGAAAGCGGCCGGGCGTGTATCCACCCACGGTCCAGACGATGTCGACAACACCTTCGCGAACCTGGTCAACAAGCTGTGGCGGCTTGCCGCCAAGTTGCATCGAGACATACATCTCGACGTCGATTTCTCCGTTTGATTCCTTTTTCACCTTTTCTGCCCACGGCTTGACGAACTTGGCATTGGAGTTTGCAGGCATCGGCGGGAACGAGTGAAACTTGAGCGTTACGGGCTCGGCATACGCGCTTCCAGCAAGACCTGCGCCTAGCAACGCAGCTGCAAGCAACCCTTTGAATTTCAACATTTGGCTTCTCCTCCTCTGAAGTCAATTTATGCAGTTCTTGGTATCGGACCTGACGTCTCTTTTTTTCTGGAAATGTGTTCAGCGACTGATGATTGCGCATGCTCAAGCTGCGGGCTGAGCCGCAAGATCATCTCAGTCAAACTATCGGCCCGGGAAACCGGTACAGACGCTGCGACATATCGATCGCGCCGAACAAGAAAGGCATGTCCGACATGGAATTTGTAAGGTTCGGACGCGAAAAACCGGCTTTGATCCCTGTAAATCGGGAAGTCCGCCGAAACCGGGTTGGTGCATTCCGGAGTAAGACCAACAATGGAAACGCCCAGTTTCCGGAATTGAGCCCGCGCCGTTTCGGAAAGGTCAGTGTCCGGCGCCTTGGAATACAGCAGCACTACGGGTCTGTCGGGCAGTACTTCATCCAGCAGATGATGGGTGCGGTCCGGATCGGCAACAACTGGCTGCGGGATCATTCGACCCACCACCGAATGTTTGCTCCGGCGAACGCCATGCTGGATCAGCCCCTGTTCAAATCGTGGTTTGGGCTTGTATTTCATCTGCGCAAAGTAATCCCGGGCGGGTGGATAAAGCGCGAGTGCGTGAAAACCCGCGCGGATCAACGATCCTTGCAGGCGTGAAGCGGGCATCATCACCTGCCCCATACGCAGTGCCAGCTGAATCAGCGACCAGGCGTGAGGCTTGCGTTCGGTTTGGTAACTATCCAGCAGATCGGTCGACCCGGTTGCGTGCAGGGTTTCGGCAAGCCGCCAGGCCAGACTATGCGCGTCGCGCAGTCCACTGTTCATTCCTTGCCCTGCGAATGGAGGCGTCAGGTGTGCAGCATCTCCTGCAAGAAAAACGCGCCCTTCACGCCAGCGTTCTGCAATCCGGGCGTGGAACGTATAGACCCTCACTCGCCGGATTGGTTCTTTTGCATCGGGTCCGGTTTCTGCAAGCAGGCGGCGGACAAAGGTTTCCTCTGTCACCTGCTGCGGATTTTCACCCTTTTGCAGCTTGAATTCGTACCTGCGTACGCCATTCGGGCCGGGCAGGGTGATGCTTGGCCGAGAGGGATCGCAATGCACCTCGGTGTGGAAGCATCTGTTTTGCGTGGACAGCAGATCGACGATCAGCCAGGGCTCCTCGAATGTCGTTCCTTCCATCTTGATGTCCAACGCCTTCCGAATTGCCGACCGGCCGCCGTCGCAGGCCACCATGTAGCTCCCGGTCACTGTGCCGCTTTCTGAATCCGGAAAAGTGACGGTCGCCTTTACGGCTTTGGATGTCTGAGAAAATCCGGTGACCTCTGTTTCGAAATGCGCGGTGACGTTGTCGTGGCGTTCGAGAGCGGCACGCAGAATTGCCTCGAACTCGGGCTGTTGGAACGCGTTGCGCTTGTCGAATCCGTATTCCTTGATGAACGGTTTGACCGTTGCAAAAACATTGCCGTTCGGACCCTTGTAGATCGACCCGTAACCTCGCGAACAGATTGCACCAACTTCATCAGAAAGCCCTGCGGCCTGCAGTGAGCGCATGGATTCATCATCGATGGACACGGCCCGAGGTTCATCAACCGTGCCGGCATTGCGTTCGATGATTGTTGTGCGCACGCCCATCGTACCCAGCAGGTTGGCCAGGAGAAGCCCGGTCGGGCCCGCTCCCACAATGATCACGTCCGTATCAGAGGCGTTTTTCGGCACTACACGGCATCCTCTCCCATGACCGGGTTTCGCAGAGTGCCGAGGCAGCCAATCTCTACCTCCACCGTATCGCCGGGGAAGAGGTAGACCGGCGGGGTTCTCTTGTCTCCGACGCCCCCTGGTGTTCCGGACACGATGACGTCTCCCGGGGCCAGCGGTGTGAAGGTGGAGCAATACGCGATCAATTGCTCGACCGGGAAAATGAGATCGGAAAGTTTTGCATCCTGCATCACTTCACCATTCAGCCGTGTCTGAATGGGCAGCCTGGTATAATCGCCCACTTCGTCGGTGGTGACCATGTACGGACCGAATGCACCGGTGCCGGGAAACGTCTTGCCCGGAGTGAAAAGAAATGTATGCCGTTGCCAGTCCCGCACGGACCCTTCGTTGTAACAGGCGTAACCGGCGACGTGGCTCAAAGCTGTTTCTGCAGGGATGTTGCGCCCACCCCGGCCCATGATCACGGCCATTTCGCCCTCGTAGTCGAATCTTTCGCTCACGCCGGGCTTGATCATCGCCTGCCGATGACCGACCTGCGAATCTGCATAGCGGGTAAACACCGTGGGGTATTCCACATCCGGCCGCCCGGTTTCCTGCTTGTGTTTCTGGTAGTTCAGCCCGATGCAGAGTATTTTCGCTGGATCGGGAATGACCGGCAGAAAGGTGATGTCCGACCAGCCCAGGTCCGGGTGCCGACCCGATGCATAATCGGCAGCTGCCCCCAGCATTTCGGCGGCGATTGCCTGTCGCAGTGTCACCACTTCGCCAGAAAGCCGACCTGTAAGATCAATAACGCCGCCGTCGACAACCACGCCGAAGCCGCTTGATCCTTCACGCAAGAAACTCAATAATTTCATCTGTTCCCCGGATCCCCAGTTAAGAGCGCAAGATTGCGCGGCCCCATTTGTTCAATGTGCGTGGATGTTGCGGCCAGTCGACAACCTGCCGGTCATAGATGACCTCCAGTTCAGCCGAGACCTCGATCCAGTTCCCGTCGGGGTCTTCTATGAAAATGAAAAGGTTGTTTCCGGGACCATGGCGACCCGGGCCCCACATCAACTGAATATCGCGGTCGGCAAAGTGGTCGCACCAGTCCCGGATATAGTTCCAGTCACCCGCTTCGTAGGAATGGTGGTCAATCCCGTTTCGATCTGATTTGAAACAGGCGATCGTGTGGTGTTCGTGGTTCGAGGTGGTAAACGCGGTTGCAAGATCGCCATCGTCGTGCAACACGCGATCAACCAGTGAAAACCCCAGTTTTCCGCAATAGAAATCGACGAAGGCGCTCACGTCATTTGAAGCAAATGTAAGATGCTGCGTCGGGCCCTGAATGCCCTTGCGTGCGATCGTGTCCGGCTTTGCCAATCCGAAACAGATCAGGTGACCGTTCGGGTCCCGAACCGCAAATGCATCGTCGCCAAAATAGGGTGACGGGCTTTGAAGGATCTCAAGTCCCTCGCTTCCTGCGCGCGCGGAGCGCCGCGAGCCCGTCGGCATTTCGGCATGCCATACCCGCGAAAGAGAGTTTCTTGTCCTCGCCGGCAACAATGATCATTCGACGGCCGGGTCCTTCACATCGCCACTCCGCGTCCGAGATCTTTGCAAGGCCCATGTCCATTGCATCCGAATAGAACTCGGCCAGATGGGAAGGGGTGGAACTTTCAAGTGCCAGATGATGAAGGTAGGCCGCCGCCTGTACTGCTGTTTGAGTCACTGATACCCCCGGGAACAGAATTTCCAGGCAGTATTCTCATATTATGATATTTCTGCAAACAAAAAATGCAAATTAGTCGTATTTTATGGAAATTCCTCAATTCCTATCTGGACGTACCCGGCACGTTCCCTAGGGCTGCAGCATTCCCTTGTGCGCATCCTCCATGAAGTTTTCGATCAACTTGGCATTGCTGGTCAGCAGCGAAAGAAGCCTGGGTTTGATGCTCTCGTCATAGTCCTTCGTTGCCAGAATCAGACTGAGTGATGCATTGATTCCCAGAGATTGATTGCGGACCAGTGAGGCCAGCCCGACGGCGCCCTTGTCGAGTTCGCCACTGGTAATCGATATCCCGCGCTTTTTGATGTTTTTCAACTCTTCGGTCAGGGATTGGCGTTCTTCCGGGTTTTCCGGCCCCACTGCATCAAAGAGCTGTTCACGCCGGCGGCCAGGCAATCCTGCCAATATCGCCTTTGACGTTGCACTGAGCAGGATGGGCATGGGACGCCCACGCTTGAAACTCGTTTCCTGCGTGACATCGGAAGAATGCGCATCTGCGACGCACATCACCCTATTGCCGTAGAGACGTGCCAGAACGGCCGAGCAGGATACACCAGCCTGTTCGACCAGTGTTTCCAGGAAAATGGCACCGGAACGGACGAGTGGGTCACTGGCGCGCATGGAATATTCAAATTCCAGAAACGCCGGGCCAAGACGGTAATGGGCCTCGATCGTACTTTCCAGAAAGCCGGCTGCCACCAGCTCCCGGACGGTTCTGTAAACCGTGCTCTGCGCCCCGCCCAACTCGTGGGCGATGTCGATCGCTGTCCAGGAACTGCGTTGATGAATGAAAAGCTTCAGAATGTTGTCGTAGCGATCAAAGCCTGCCAATTGGATTCTCTCGATTTCTAAAAGATTCCCATTAAATGAGAATTTTGTATTTGAATTCAGCCAGAATATCACTCTAGTGAGCAAAGCATAAGTTGGCCACTTGGGCTTTGAACCTGAACTGGAAAAATTTCATGTCGAACGAAGCACAACTGATCTTGCGGAAGAGGCTCGCGCCAAAAGTACTTGTTACGGATCCAGCGATCCTGGAAACCTATCGGGGAGACTGGATGGTTCCGTCGCTTCCCGGAGCGGAGCCATTGGGTCTGACACGTCCGGAAAATACGCAGGAAGTGTCCGAAATCCTCAGTCTGTGCAATGAGTTGTCCATACCCGTTGTGCCTCAGGGAGGGCGCACGGGTCTTGCCGGCGGGGCAGCCCTCTTGCCAGGGTCCGTCGGGATTTCGCTGGAAAACATGTCTCGGGTTGAAACTGTCGATGTCACCGCTGCAACAATGACGCTGGAAGCCGGCGTCACGATGAAGGCAGCGCAGCTGGCGGCGGAGGAGGCAGGCCTTCTCTTTCCGCTCGATACCGGATCGCGTGACAGCTGCATGATTGGCGGAAACCTCGCAACGAACGCAGGAGGCAACCATGTTCTCAAATATGGAATGGCGCGTGATCTGGTTCTTGGCCTGGAAGTCGTACTGGCCGACGGAACCGTGATGTCCTCGATGAACACTATGCTCAAGAACAACGCCGGGTATGACCTCAAACAGCTTTTTATCGGAAGCGAGGGAACTTTGGGCGTCATCACACGTGCAGTGTTGCGCCTTTATGATGCACCGTTGCACAGGGATACAGCCTTGTGCGCGGCTCCGGATTTTGACGCTGTTAGAGAGGTTGTCCGTCGCGTACGGAAAGCGCTCGGAACAGATCTTTCAGCCTTTGAAGCCATGTGGCCGGAGTTCTATGGATTTGCAACAAATCATGCCTTGAAGCCGCCCTTGGACCACGGCCTCGGATACTATCTGCTGATCGAACAGGAGCGACGATCAGATGAGGCCATGCGCTTCGAAGAGATCTTGGCGTATTGCATCGAAGATGGCCTGATGGTGGACGTGTTGATCGCGCAGTCCGCTCGCGAAGCGGAGACTTTCTGGGCCATCCGCGATGCTTCCGGCGACCTGCAAACCCGTTTCTGGCCAAATGCGAATTTTGATGTCTCCATTCCAATCACCCGGATCGATGGCTTTGTCAGTTCTTTGCGCGGGAGGCTGGAAGCGCGTTGGAGCGATGCGAAGCTGATCGTGTTCGGTCATGTGGTTGACAGCAACATCCACCTTGCTGTTCAGGTTCGCGAAGACCCGTTTCCCCAGGCCGAGATTGATCTCGTTGTCTATGATTGTGTTGGAGAATTTGGCGGATCTATCTCGGCTGAACACGGCATAGGAACGCTGAAAACCGGCTATCTAGACCGTTCGCGGAGCCCTGTTGAGATCAACATGATGCAGCAGATCAAAAAGGTTCTTGATCCTGGCGGTATCCTCAATCCCGGCAAGGTTTTTCCGTTGCCGGGAGCCGTCGCGTGATCCCCGCATCCATCGATGACCTGCGCGAGTTGTCGCGCCGGCGTATTCCGAAACTGGTTTTCGACTATCTCGACGGGGGCAGCGGGCCCGGACTGGGTGATACGGCATTTCAGCAATGATCTGGACCGTGCGATGGCGCTGCTTGGGTGCCTGACCTGTGATGACTTGCGGCATGCGGAAGTGTTGGCAGGCCCGGTCCTATGATTAGTCCAGGTCATACAGTGCCTCGATTGTCTGATCGACCCTTGCCTCGATCAGCATTGGGCCCTTCCGCTCAAATGCCTGCACGAGAGCATTTTCCAATGACGCTGTGTCCCGGGCCACCTGCGCCGTCATGCCTTGGCTTGTGGCGAGGCAAGCGAAATCGATGCCGTCAATCTCTATCCCCGGCACCTTGTCACTCTGAAACAACTCGCTGAATGCACGCATCGCACCGTACCCGCGGTTGTTCAAGATCAGTATCGTGACCGGAAGATCACGCTGCGCGATGGTCCAAAGCGCTTGTGGGGAGTACATCGCCGAACCGTCGCCGACGATGGCAACAACACGGTCGAATTTTTCTGAAAGCGCAATGCCTGCCGCTGCCGGGACAGCAAATCCCAACCCGCCGCTGGACATTGCAAAATATTCCCGGTGCAAGGTATCGGGGACAAACGTTCTGAAGGCGTTTTTGTGCGACGGAGCTTCCTCCACGAGTGCGGCGTTTTCTGGTAAGAATGCGTTGAGGGTTTCCAGGACGCAATCGGCACTGAAACGCGAACCGGTCGTGGTCTGCGGGGCCGGTCGGAGTTCTTTTTTCCGGTGCTTTCCGGGTGATGTCTGCTGCAGCAAAGCCTCGATAGCCAAGCGCGGCGAACACATTGTACTTTGTACGCCGAACGCGCTTGCCACGGCGTCCGGATTATCATCGAACTGAAAGACCGTGGGCAAGTTTCCAATCACCGAAAGATCACCAGAGACGTGGAACGCGAAGGCGGGAGCGCCGATCACGACGCTGGCATCATGTTTTTTCAGCTCTTGAAGCAAGGGCCTTGGCGCAGCGGGGAGGTGGCCGGCAAACAAGTGGTGTGTTTCATCAAAAACCGACCGGCTCGCCATGGGGGCGGTGTACACTGTTGCGCCGAGATGTTCGGCCAGCTTGATTGCTGCCCGCCTTGCGCCGCTGCGGGCAACACCCGGTCCCAGAACCAGAGACGGATTTTCAGTTCTCGTCAAAGCGGACACGACATTTTCAACCGCCTGGACATGTGGTGGATGTTCGTCGCTCCGATGTAGCAGATGCGGCATATCGGCCGGGCAATTCCAGTCATCCATGGGAATGGAGACAAGCACCGGGCCACGCGGATGCTGCATCGCAATCGTGTGAGCTTTCAGCAAGGCGAGAGGCACATCCTGTGGACGTGCCGGCTCGCAGCTCCACTTCACATAAGGCTTGGGCAGTTCTGTTGCTTCCATCGAACCCAGGAAAGGACGCCTGAGCAACAAGTCGCGGCTCTGTTGTCCCGCCGTGATGATCATGGGTGTTTGATTGAGATACGCGGTGTAGATACCACCCATCGCATGGCCGACACCCGCAGCGGAGTGCAGATTTACAAATACTGCTTCACCTGAAGCTTGCGCATATCCGTCCGCCATTCCCACGACGGACAGTTCCTGCAGGCCAAGGACATAGTCGAAATCATCTGGCCAGTCCTGAAGAAAGGGGATTTCCGTCGAACCCGGGTTTCCGAACACTTTCTTCAATCCTAATTCACGCATCAATTCGCGCGAGACATCACGGACGTTCATGTCAAACTTTCTTTCCTTGTTTGGTGCTTTTTCCAGCCACGCGTCGCTTCATCTCGCGTAAACTTCGGTAGGCGAATTCGAATGGATCCAGCCGCTCCTTTTTTTGGCGAATACATCAAGGCAATTACCATTCTCAATCAGGGTAAAATGTGACAGAATTCTCATAAAATGGTAATTTAGTTATTTATAGGCTTGTTTTTTCCTAAAATCTGGCAGAAGAATAAAGAGGCTTTTTGAACGTACCGCGCCTTGAAAGTTCTGAAGGGTTGGGAAGAAATTGGCGATCTGTGCACTGGGATATCTGGGAGTGCGATCCGACAATCTTGATGATTGGTCGGAGTTCGCCGGCGGACTTTTGGGGATGCAGAAGGTCGATGCAGGTGGTCAAAACCTGAGCTTTCGCATGGACGACCGGAAACAGAGACTGGTCGTGGCGAATGAACCCGGCGATGCGCTTTCCTTCATGGGCTGGGAAGTTGAAACCGCAGACGACCTTCAACGATATGCGCAAAGGCTCGATACCGCGAACATAGCAGTTCAGCCAGGCAGCCGTGACCTGGCTGACCGCCGTTTCGTTGAGCAACTGATCCAGTTCGATGATCCGGCGGGTAACAGGATCGAGCTGTTTTACAAGCCGATGGTCACAACCGATCGTTTTGTGCCGGGTCGCCCGCATAGCGGATTCAAGACCGGAACACTCGGTATGGGGCACGCGGTCTTGTGCGTTGCTGACCCGGATCTTCTGGTGCCCTTTTACACGGACCTGCTCGATTTCCAGCTGAGCGACTACGGTCTCAAGCCTGTTCCTCTCTATTTCTTCCATGTGAATGGACGTCACCACAGTTTTGCGCTCGTGGGGGGAGGCAGCGCAGGCTTTCATCATTTCATGATCGAGTTCGGATCGCTCGATGATGTGGGTCAGGGGCATGATCTTGCCATCGAACAAGACCTGATCGCTTACACGCTCGGACGTCACACGAACGACTGGATTACCTCATTTTATGCACGTTCCCCGTCCGGTTTCTTTGTCGAAAGCGGGTGGGGTGGGCGGATAATCGATCCAGCTGCATGGGAACCGCATGAGACGAGTGTCGGTCCCAGTTTCTGGGGACATGACCGACCATATCTGCCCGAAGAATTGCGGCGGAAATTCAAGGAGAAGCGTCTTGAACTGGCCGCAAGGGGAATTCAGGCGCCACCAATCGTGGACTGTCCCTGGCTCTATGGCGAGATCGCGAAATCCGGTTGAAATCAGGACGGTCGGGCAGAATGACAACAAGCGACACTGACTTTGACGTTGCGATCACCGGTCTTGGGCCAACCGGTGCAGTGCTGGCTGCGCTGCTCGCTGACATGGGCTGCAGGGTCCTGGTTCTGGATCGGGAAGCCGACATCTACGATCTGCCGCGAGCGGTGCATTTCGATGACGAGGTCATGCGCGTGTTGCAGTGGATCGGAGCCGCCGATCGCTTCAAGGACAAGTTGATTGTCAACAAGGGCATGCGCTTCGTCGACAAGAACAACACCGTGCTGCTGGACTGGCCGCGTCCACAGGAGGTGACGTCGAACGGGTGGTTTGCCAGCTACAGATTTCATCAGCCTGATCTTGAACGTGTGTTGCGTGATAGCCTGCGCGAGCGCGACGGAGCCACCATTTTGCTGTCGCACCAGCTCGACGCCCTGCAGGATATGGGTGACAAGGTCCTGTTGCGTTATGTCGACAGGTTGAGCGGCACGGTCCATCATGCCACGGCCCGGTTTGCAGTCGGTTGTGACGGTGCAAATTCCACTGTCAGGCGCATCATGGGCTCACAAATGAACTCTTTGGGATTCAAGCAACGCTGGCTCGTCGTCGACGTCATGCTGAACCATGAGATGCCGCAACTGGGTGATTTTACGCTGCAATATTGCGATGCCGACACACCGGCAACCTATTGCAGAAACGTAGGCCTGCGACGCAGGTGGGAGTTTGCACTGCCAGATGACCAGACCGATCAACAGGCATCGGAGATCTCGAACGTCTGGCAGCGCCTTTCGAGGTGGCTGGAACCCGAAGATGCGCAAATCGAACGCCGGGCAATTTATACATTTCGATCCGAGGTCGCCGGGGTCTGGGTGAAGGGGCGGTTGATGATTGCCGGCGATGCGGCGCACCTGACACCGCCCTTCATGGGGCAGGGCTTGTGTGCGGGGATCCGGGATGCGGCAAACCTTGCCTGGAAACTTGCCCGGTGTTGCCGCGACGAGAGTGAAATCCCACTCTTGAAGACCTATGAGACGGAGCGGAAACCGAACGCGGCAGAATACATCGGTACAGCCGTGCGGCTGGGCGAATTGATCAACCGAATGGGCAACTCAGGCAAGGCAGAAAGACCGCAGCAAATGCAGGATTTGCAGAACGTCATAGGCCCTGGAATAGGGAGAGCCTCCGATCCGGCCAGGGGCAAAACATTCTCTCAGCCTGTTCTCAAGAACGGAAGAAAACTGGATGACGAGATCGGCCATGAACTGGCACTGATCACGGTTGATCCCGTCGAACCGGGTGAATTCCCTCTGGACGTACGGGTGATCGATGCGCGTATTGAACCGTCGCTGGCAGATTTGTTGGGTGCTATCGGTGCCACGAGCGTCCTGTTGAGGCCTGACAAACGTATCTTTGCAGTTGCCAATTCACCCGACCAAATCAAGGTCATGCTTGTCGAGGCCGCCGAGCAGTTTCGAAATGTGAACTGAGTATCGCGGTATCAACGACCGGTCGACGCGCTTCGCTCATTTGCAGTCCGGATCTCGTTCAACCCGGACCTTCTGGTCCGAATGCGAATATCTGCCCGATTTTGCGTGAACCTTGAAGGGGATGACCACAGGGCCTGAAACGGGGCGGCAGTCCGCCGCACTCAACAGACCCCTGCCGGGCCCAACTCACAATCTGCTTCGTTGAAACACTGCAACAAGAGGTTCCCGCCCGGTATCAGGCGGGATTGCCTCATTAGCATTGTCCTCCAGGCATCATCTGTCCGGTCGCTCAGAACTCGACGACCGCACGAATTGATTTGCCTTCGTGCATCAGATCGAACCCATGGTTGATCTCTTCAAGAGAAAGCTTGTGAGTGATCATCGGGTCGATCTCGATCTTGCCGTCCATGTACCAATCAACGATTTTGGGCACATCAGTGCGGCCCGAGGCACCACCGAATGCGGTACCGCGCCAGACGCGCCCGGTAACCAGCTGGAAAGGGCGGGTCGAGATCTCCGCGCCAGCCGGAGCAACACCGATGATCACGCTCTCGCCCCAGCCCTTGTGTGCGGCCTCGAGCGCTGTGCGCATCACCTTCACATTGCCGGTCGCGTCAAACGTATAGTCAGCGCCGCCCCCTGTCAGTTCGACCAGATGCGCGACAATGTCACCCTGGATTTTTGACGGGTTCACAAAATCGGTCATGCCAAAGTGCTTGCCCATCGTGGCCTTGTCGTCGTTGAGGTCAACACCAACGATCTGATCGGCGCCTGCCAGACGCAGGCCCTGGATGACGTTCAGCCCGATGCCGCCCAAACCGAACACGATGGCGCGTGAGCCGATTTCCACCTTGGCGGTATTGATCACCGCACCGATACCTGTCGTCACGCCGCAGCCGATGTAGCAGATCTTGTCGAATGGCGCGTCCTTTCGGACCTTTGCAAGCGCGATTTCCGGAACGACGGTGTGGTTGGCGAAGGTCGAACAGCCCATGTAGTGATGAATGGGTGTTCCATCGAGCATGGAAAACCGTGTCGAGCCGTCAGGCAGCAGGCCCTGACCCTGGGTGCTTCTGATCGACTGGCAGAGATTTGTTTTGGGATTGAGGCAATAATCGCATTCACGACATTCGGGCGTGTAAAGCGGAATGACATGATCGCCCACCTCGAGACTTGTAACGCCTTCACCTATCTCGATGACGACGCCAGCGCCCTCGTGGCCCAGAATTGCAGGAAAGATACCTTCTGGATCATCTCCCGAGCGGGTGAACTCGTCCGTGTGGCACAAGCCGGTGGCCTTTATTTCCACCAGCACCTCTCCGGTGCGCGGACCTTCAAGATTAACGTCCATGATCTCAAGGGGTTTGCCTGCCTCAAGGGCTACGGCGGCACGTGTACGCATAGTCTGCCTCCAAATATTTCGCTTGCATTGAGAATAAAAAATTCTCATGATTTGATAATCAGTCTTACAATTTGAGAAAGATCCGTCAACATGCACCTTGAACGACTGATCAATCTTCTGGAGATCATCGCTGTTGCCGGGCGTCCGGTTTCTGTGCTCGAGGTGCAAAAGGCAACGGGCCTGCCAAAGCCCACCTGTTACAGGCTGGTGCAGACACTGGTGGAGAGAAAACTCCTGGATCAGCCTTCCGACGATGGCCACTACGTTGTCGGCGAGCGCCTGATCCGGATTGCATTGCTGGGAAAATCGGATGTCGATGTCCGCCGCTGCGCCGCACCACTTTTGAAATCTGCGGCCACCAATTTCAACGAAACAGTATTTTTGGCACGATTTCGCGACAGCAAGGTCGAGATCATTCACGTGGAGACCCCGGACGATCCGGGCCGCGCCTATATTCATCCAGGCCTGGGTGAACGCCCGATGCATGCCTGTTCATGCTCGAAAGCGATTGCCGCATTCGCGGAACCTGAATTTCAGGAGAAAATCCTGTCCCGCAGCATGAAGCAATATACCGAGCACACCAAGATCACCGAAGCTGAGCTTCGGGCTGAATTTGAGGAAATATCCGAACGGGGCTTTGCCGATTGCGATCAGGAGATTGACCTGGGCATCGCGAGCGTTGCTGCGCCGGTTTCAATCGGGAATATCGGCGCCACCTTCAGCGTCGGTGCCGTAGGACCCATCCGCAGGTTTGAAAAGAATTATCGCCATGAGATCGGACGAAAGCTGACCGGTCTCTCGGACAAAATCAGTGGAGCAATCCAACTCTGCAATGTCGCGGAGGTCTGAGCGTTGCACTGGTTTTTGGCCCGATAGCGGGTTCGATAATGCGTGTCCGAAAACGGGCATTGTTACTTGAAAGGGAGGAATAACAATGAACCTCAGGCCAGATCCTACATTTCACGCATCACCAAAACTTGCCATGCAGGCACCAGTGGAAAACTACGCCTTTACGGTCATGCTCAGCCCTGATGGATCGCAATCAGATGGCATTGCCGTAGTCGACCTCAAGCCGGATTCCGACACTTACGGCCAGATCGTGCATCAGGTGATCGTGCCCAATAAGGGTGATGAGTTCCATCATTTCGGCTGGAACGCCTGTTCATCGGCACTGTCACCACTATCGGGTCACGCATTTCTTGAAAGGCGCTACCTTATCGTGCCCGGCATCCGTTCGTCGCGCATCTATGTGATCGACGTCAAGGAACCGCTGGAAGCCAAGATCCACAAGACAATCGAGCCCGAAGAGGTCTTTGCCAAGACCGGATACTCACGACCTCACACAATTCATTGTGGCCCTGAAGGCATCTATGTCAGCTGCCTGGGTGGACGCGGTGAAGACGGTACCGGCGGACCTCCCGGCATCTTCATCATGGACTGCGAAACCTTCGAAATCATCGGGCAATACGAGATGGATCGGGGCAAGCAGGACAAGCATTATGATTTCTGGTGGAACCTGCCACAGGATTACATGGTGAGTTCGGAATGGGGGCTGCCGCCGCAATTTGAGAACGGGATCGTCCCGGAGGACCTGCTGTCCAACAAATATGGCCACTCGATCCACTTCTGGGACCTGCGCAAGCGCAAGAACATCCAGACAATGGACTTTGGCGAGAACTACCAGATGGCGCTGGAAATCCGACCGGCCCACGATCCGACCAAGTCATACGGGTTTTGCGGCGTCGTGGTCGACACGACCAACCTGCAGGGCGCAATCTTCACCTGGTGGCGTGACGATGACGGCAAGTGGCAGTCCAAGAAGACGATCACCATAGATCCGCGTCCTGAAAAGGCGGAAAACCTGCCGCCACTGCTGCAGGGCTTCGAGGCTGTCCCGCCGCTCGTGACGGATATCGACCTCAGCCTTGACGACAAGTACCTTTACGTCGCCTGCTGGGGATTGGGAGAGATGCATCAATATGACGTCTCCGATCCGATGAACCCGGTTCTTGCCGGAAAGGTTGAACTGGGTGGCATCGCGCGGGGTGCCAAGCATCCCAATGGCAAGGATTTTGCCTATGGCCCGCAGATGGTCGAGATCAGCCGTGACGGCAAACGCGTTTACTGGACCAACTCGCTCTATTCGACATGGGACGATCAGTTCTACCCGGAGTCCTCGGGCGGCCAGATGGTCATGGCCCGTGTCGGCGAGAATGGCGGACTGGAACTCGACAAGGATTTCTACATCGACTTCCCGGACGGTTTGCGCGCGCATCAGATACGGTTGGAGGGCGGTGACTGCTCGACGGACAGTTTCTGCTACCCTTCGGTCTGACACATGCCCGAACTAGCAACGACGACGGCCCTTTGGTGGGCCGTCATCATTTCCGGAATCTATCACGGCATCAATCCCGGCATGGGATGGCCCCTGGCCGTTTCGGCAGCGTTGATGGAACGCGACCACAAGGCGCTGCCAAGGGCGCTTGCCATGCTGGCATGTGGGCATTTCCTGGCGATGATCGGCATATTGCTGCCTTTCTCGCTGATGCTGTTCCTCGTCGAATGGGAAGTTGAAATCCGCATCGGAGCAGGGCTTCTGGTGATTGCGATGGGGGTGTATCTGCTTGTCAATCGCAGGCATCCGAAATTTTTGGCACGCGTGCATCCCGCCCGGCTGGCCTTCTGGTCGTTTCTTGCGGCCATGGCCCATGGGGCAGGCCTGATGCTGGTTCCGATCTATCTGGGTATCTGCGAGGTCGGCAGGGATGATTCCGGCCATCTGGCGGCCCAAAGCCTGATGAACAACAATGTCCTGACGGCCTTTCTCGTTGCCGCGGTGCATACGCTTGCCATGATGGTCTCCGGAGGGCTTATCGCCGTCACCGTATACTTGTGGCTCGGTCTGAAATTCCTGTCAAAATCCTGGTTCAATCTGGACCTGGTCTGGGCCCTGAGCCTGGTCGTCGTCGGCGTCTTTGGCATTTATTCCGCCTATTACGGGCATTGATCCAAATTGATCTGCGTCTGGAAGTCATGCGCCGGCTTCTTCACAAGGGCCCGGGTTGTCCGGATACTCGTCCAGTCTCATTTACGAAATCAGGCAACCCGGATCCCCTGAAGAAATCTGTCGACTTCATTGCGCAGTGACTCTGACTGTCGTGACAGGTCGCCCGCCGAAGACAAGACTTGCGCTGCTGCTGCACTAGATCCAGCCGCGGATTGATTGACCTCGCCGATGCTGTCCGAAACTTCTTGCGAGGCAACGGCGGCCTGTTGCACATTTCCGGCAATCTCACTGGTCGCAGCGGATTGCTCCTCGACGGCTGCGGCAATCGAAGCGGCAATCTCGTTCAGGTCACTGATGGCGGAAGTGACCTTGCCGATTGCTTCCGCCGACGTTTGTGTCGAATCCTGAATGGCATTAATCTGCTCGCCGATGTCCGTGGTCGCACTTGCAGTCTGAGACGCCAGATCCTTTACTTCCGAGGCAACAATAGCAAAACCTCGGCCGGCCTCACCAGCACGTGCGGCTTCGATCGTGGCATTAAGCGCAAGAAGGTTTGTCTGCTCAGCAATGTCCTGAATGAGGGATACAACAGCACCTATCTTTGTTGCAGCTTCTGACAGAGCGCCAACTTTTTCGACTGTTTCCTCGGCTTCTGCGGAAGCCGCCTGAGCTTTTCTGGATGAATCCTCGGCCTGACGACCTATCTCCTGGACCGAGGCGGCCATTTCTTCAGTCGCCGCCGCGACGGTTTGCACGTTACTGTTTGCCTGATCCGACGAGGTTGCAACCACGCCTGCCTGCATACTGGTTTGCTCAACCGTGCTGGTCATGGATTGCGCAGTTGTCTGTAGTTCGGTCGATGCTCCCGACACGGAATTGATGATGGAACCGACCGCCCGTTCGAAGTCGTTGGCAAGATCCTCCATCATGCGCTTCTTTTCAGCTTCAGCCTCCAGAGCGGCATTTTGCTGTTCCTGTTCAAGTGTTGCCGCCCGGATCATGTTTTCCTTGAAAACCTGTACGGCCTTTGCCATCTCACCGATCTCGTCACGCCGTGCCACGGAAGGGACTTCGGTGGAGATGTCGTTCTCGGCCAACCTTGCCATGGCACCTGTCATTCCGGTCACCGGGCGCACGATCGAGCGAGCCGTCAAATAGCTGACTGCGACACCCAACACCAGACCGAGGCCGAGCAGACCCCAGACCAGCCTGGTCAGACTGTCGACGCTCGCTGCAATGTTTTCCGCGTCCTGCGTCATGAGTGCGCGTTGATTGTCGACCATTCCGCCACCACGGATGCCGTTGTCATCCTTTGCCCCGACAAGCGTCGTGAGCAGCTTTCCGGCACGAGGTGCAGCTTCGTGTTTGAGGGCATAGTTGGCGGCGTCCCACCGCTCAGACCCCCTGATTCCAAACATTTTTGCAGGCAGCGGCGCAAAATTTTCGCGCGACGCCAAAAATCGCTCGAACGCTTCAAGCTGGTCTGGCTTGAGTTGATCCTTGCTGCCGGTCAGGTCCTCGAACCTCTTTGAATTCTTTACCCAGAGCGTTTCGAAATTTGCCTGGAAGTCTTTGTCGCCGGTCAGCAAGAATGCCCGAATGTTCGCCAGTGAAAGACCAAGTGTGCCTCGCACATCGGCCATCATGCCAAGCAATTTCTTGCGTTGGTGCTCGTCGCTGGCTGGTGGCAAATTGCCTTCGATATCGATCATCTTGGTGATGTCCGCGACCATTGATGCTGCAAGAGGGGCCGCCTCCTCGATCAAGATTTTTGTCGCAGGAAACTGATCTGGACTTTTCGCCAGAGCCTCGACCTGGTTCTGGGCTTCGGCGAATTCGTCAAGAACAACCTTGAATGCGTTCCATGAGTCAACGTTCTCCGGATTGGTCCAGTTCGTTGACAGCTCATCGATCTTTCCACGCAGTTGTGCAATGTTTTGCCAGACCGCTTCCCGCTCGACCTTGAAGTCCGGATTTCCCGTCAACATCCATCCACGCAACGCGGCGAGAGTCCCGTAGATGTCCCGAACCATGGATTGACTGCTGTTTGATGTGGGAATTCTCAGTCCGTCGAGCCTTTGAACGTTGGTTTCGATTTGCCTGACGCTCACGAGTGTCGTCACCACCGAAACAACCAGAACGGCTACAAGCGCAAAACACCCGGCATAGATCCTGCCACCAATTTTGACATTGAACATTCCCACTGCTCCCTCCAGCAACGGTTGAATGCAGCACCAGATCAATGAATAATGTGATCTGTCGCATACAATTTTAAGTCGATTTTATTAGAGTTGCTCTAAGTAAATTTATGATTAAGTAAGAAAGTATTTGATGATATTCATGCGTTAGTAAAATTAACTAGTAAACAGCCTATTGTTAATTTTTAGGTCCTTAAATATTTCTACATCACATGTATCGCCCGCTCGTTTTTTACCGATTAAACACTAGGGAATTCGGTTCGAGAATGGTGTGACCGAGCGTATCGTAAAGACCATTGACCGGGACTGTGAAGACTGTTCATTAAATGTTTGGTGTAGCGCGATGCGCAATCGAATCGAATGCTGATTGCGATGGTCTCCGGAGGGTTTGTTGCTGTCACCGGATACCTGTGGCTCGGTTTGAAATTCCTGTCAAAGTCCTGGTTCAATCTGGACCTGGTCTGGGCCCTGAGCCTGGTCGTCGTCGGCGTCTTTGGCATTTATTCCGCCTATTACGGGCATTGATCCAGATTGGCCTGCATCGGATGCGAAAAGCTACACATCCTTGATGCAATAACGGGGCGCGTATTGTCAGCTGTTGCTTTGTCGTCATTACGCCGGTTCATCAGCCGCCGAGCCTGATTTGCATATCCACCAGAATGAAAAAGGTGGGTCGATTGCAGGCTGCAAAAACGAAAATGCAATCTTTGGCAGTTGAGAATTTAGCCCCGTGACGTGCAGTTCATGGTGCCATCGGGAAGGTGGCGAATTGGCTCGGACAGAAGAATACCAAGCCAGGAGGCATGATTGCCATGCTTGTCCAAAAAAATGCGGAAAGCGGACGTGGACATACCAAGTTGTCAGTCACGGTCGTCTTGAGTGCAGCAGTTCCTGTGGTTATTACACCCCTCCTTGCTAGTTGACCCATCCAAGAACGTTGCGAATTACTGACCAACGCGATGTTGCAACGGCATCTCTCCTACCTTCAATCCAATATTCCTCAAGTTCCTGAATGCCGCCGGTTTCACGTTCAATCAGTAACCAAGTGTTCAGGGCCTTCAGCAGCAGTGGGCTGTCCTTGGCCGTCAGGTAAACTATGGGTACGCGGGTCACTGGCCTTGGTACAACAACCGAAAAGCGCGGGTAGAGTAGGGTCCAGGCAGCGCCTTCTTCGGCCGTATCAATGAATGCATCTGCACCTTTTCCTTCGTTTTCAAAGTAAGCCTGTTGCTCTTTGAATCCCTTGAGTGGAACAAACTCAATCGTGGGAAGACTGGTCGCGGCTGCTCGTGGCAAGGAGTGATAACCACTATACGCGAGCTTCATGTCCTCGGAATCGACAATGTCGGCCCAGGTCTCATAGTTTTTGCGCTGCTTTTCGGGAACAACCAATGCGAGCGTTGCAAGACTGAGCGGGGCCGTCTGCAAAGTCGTTGTCGTCCGATCCAGGGAAACAGTCGTCGAATTGAAGACGGCATCGCAATATCCCGAATCCAGTTTGTCCGGAGCTTTGCTGACTTGATCAAGAGGCAGGAAGATCGGCTCCAAACGGGATCGAAGCGCAAATCGGTGCGCCATTTCAACGTCGAAGCCTACCAGTTTGTCAGCACTGTTGAAAAACGACAGGGGATAATTTCCGGGGATGTAACAAATCCGGATAGAACCTGACGAAACGATGTCGTCGTAGGATCTTGGACCACCGGGCAAGGGGGCTTCCGGTTCCTCGATATAAACGACCGCCTCAGTCTCCGTACCAAGCAACTGTGCTTCGGACAGGACGTCGGCGGCGGTGTAGGGCACCACAATGAAATTGGAGTAGACCACCCGGAACCCCAAAAGAAGTGCGATTGTGACCAACAGGCCAGGCACCAAGCCTTTCAAAAGCACAGGAAGTCGAAACCATATTTGTCGCTGAAGCGCGAAAGTACCAATCAACGCGATTGTGGCGTAGTGCATCGTACCCACGAGAGACGAAAGCCTGCTGCCGATAAAGTCGATGGATAAAAATACACCGAAAAGACTGGCCGGGAGATCTACAAGTTCAAGCGTGAACGGGATCGAAATCGCTGTGCCACCGAAGAGACTGGCAATGCCTCCTAGAACCATAGTGGCGTATTGCGAGACATCCATAGGGGCGCCGACATACCAGCTTCCAAACACGACGAAGCCGAGCGCAAGAACGCTTCCAACGGTTGGAAAACTGTAGAAAGTTGGAATGAGAACATCCACGGAAGACTGAACTTCGCGTTCTTCTTCGGCCTCGTCCTGCGACTGCAGTCTTGGGCGCTCGTCAGTGGACTCGTCAATCAGGCGCTTGCAGGCTTCAGCAAGCATCGGGAGTATGACGAGAGTGCTCCCGGTTGCGAATGCAGTCAGCATCGGTGCACGTAATGTGCGCAAAATTGCAAAATGCCTAAGTGGAGTGATGCTCGAGACAATCGCAGGCAAGAGCCAAAGCGCTGCAATAAGCGCAAGGGCAGCGGAAACCACGACATGGACCTGTAATCTAAAAAGATCATCCGCGCTGACCGTGCCGGCCAGTGCTGCAACCAGAGCAAAAACTCCGATCGGCGACAAACGGGACACCACGCCAGTGATCCTGGCGAGCGTGTCGCCCAACACCAGCAAGGGCTCAATGATCAACTCCCGCCGTGGTGTCACCGTCAGTGCCAGGCCTACAAAGATGCTGAAGACTACAACTGCCGGAACAATTGCGTTGGCCATGGCGTGGAAAGGATTGGAGGGAATGAAAAGCAGCAGGAAATCGACGGGCGTGCCTGCCTCGAGAGAAGATTTTTGAAAGAGGGATCTCTGCGGCCAGTCTGGAAAGGCGAGCGGCATTGACAGAACGAGGCAAATCCCCAGCAACCAAAGAAGTCCAAGCACTCCGCCGCCTGTGCGGGCCAATTTGCCAATTTCGGCGATCTCGAGTCGGCCAAGACCCGTTATCAACGCCACCATGATGTACGGAATAACGGTGATCTGTAGAAGCCGTATGAAAGCTGTTCCGACAAAATTCAGTGGCGCGGCAAGCTCCCCCAAAAAGAGACCGGTAAGAAGGCCTGCGCCCAATCCGATCAGCACCTGAAGAGCGAGATCAATCCTGCCTATGCGCATCGGGGTGTTTCCATTTGCCCTCGCATTTCAAATTGCAATTCAGGTGCTTGTTTCCAGGTTGCGCATTCGATTCATGAGGGTAACGTACTCAGGTTTGGGGAGGAGAGTCACGATGCTCGCGAGAATATCCAAGGCTATGGCGAATTGGCCCATGATTGCGGTGACCGCAATATTTGCATTTGCCGTAAATTCCGGAGATGTCACAGCCCGGGAACAGGCCTGCGAGCTGCAGAATCTTGCTGACTATCCCGATGTTGCATTTGTTTCAGCAACGTTCCTCACCAAACCTGTCGGCCATTGCCGGGTTGAAGGCATCATCAGAACAGAAACCGGATTTGTGTTGCTGCTGCCTGACGACTGGAACGGCAAGTTCGTCATGGGGGGAAGTGGCGGGTTCGCTGGAAACTACGCGAATGCAGCGCAGGATCTCTGGAACGTTGTCGGGAGCGGTTGGGCAACCGTCGCAACCGACACCGGACACAAGGGAAATGCATTGAGCGCAAGTTGGGCCCTGAACAATCTCGAACGACAGGTCAACTTTGGTCACATGGCGGTGCATCGGACGGCGATGCACGCGAAAGCGATCATAAAAGACTACTATGGCACGCCGAGCAGGCGTGACATTTTCTTCGGGTGTTCTCGCGGAGGTGGACAGGGTTTGATGCTGGCCCAGAGGTCACCGGATCTCTTTGATGGCATTTATGCCGGTGCGCCGGCCTACAGCTGGACCGATGAGATCGCCGGGCGCTGGACCCGAGAAGCCCAACTCATGTACCCCAATCCCGACCAGATCACGACACCTGTGATTGATGCCCGTGCACTTCAGGTGCTTGGCAATGCGGTCATGGCCCGATGTGATGCGCTGGATGGCCTGGCAGACGGGATACTGAACGACCCGAGGCAATGCGATATTGATGTCTCTGCACTGGAGTGTGGTACCGAAGGGACCAACCAATGCCTTACCAAAGAGCAGGTTGCGGTAGCTGAGGCGGTCTATGGGAGCCTCTCCTACGGAAATTCCGAGTGGCCAGGCGTTCCGTATGGCGCCGAGCTTCCCGGAAATCCCCTGGGGTGGGAGCGATGGATCACAGGCGGGTTCATACCCAAGGAACAGGTGGACTTCCATCCCGGTCTTGAGGACGAAGTGTTCGAAGCGCCACCCGTTCCGAACGCCCGGTGGGGATTCGCGACCGGTCTGATGAAGTATTTCTTCTATAGCGATCCGGACTGGACTTATAAAGATTATGACTTCTCAGATTATGCGCATAACGCTGCTCGGCTGTCGCCGACACTGGATGCGACCGACCCGAACCTTTCGGAATTCCGGGCCAACGGCGGCAAGCTGATCATAGACAACGGCTGGATGGACGGCTCACTTTCTGCCTATGGGACGATTGACTATTACGAAAACGTACTTGCCTTTGACAAGACCGCGCGAGATGACGTGCGGCTCTTCATCCGTCCCGGTGTCGCGCATTGCCAGGGCGGTCCAGGTCCGGACGGAACGAACTACATTGCGGCCCTCGAGATTTGGCTGAACACCGGTGTGGCGCCTGAAAAGCTGGATGCCCCATTCGTCAACCCGATGACCCGGGAGCCAACAGGCAACGGGCGGATCATCTGCGCACACCCGGGCACTGTGACCTATGACGGGTCCGGCGACCCGAATGATCCGGCGAGCTTCAGTTGCGAAAACTTCGACCTTACCCGGCGCTAGCCGTCAGAGCCTTGAAATGGCTCATTCGCGTTACGCCGGTCACCATTTGCCGTTCCTCGAATTGCCTGCAGGACTTGCGTTTTTGTTCTGATATCTCATCGAAAAAGCCGACATGGTGACCTTCCGCGCAGGATCGCATTGCCAATTTGCGCGGAAGGAGGGGCGGGCGCTTGAGTTCACCAGCGCGCATCCAAAACTCCAAATGTCGCCCAGTGTCACGTTGCCTATATATCTCGCAATCTCCAATGTGCGGCAATTCACCGGTGCTCAGGTGCGGGCAACAGAATTCTACTTTGATAGCCTGGCGATCAGTTTTTGCGCCGTCCGGATGCCTGCGATTACATGGTTCTGGCCGCGCGCAAGTTCGGTGCGCGAAAATCCTTTCAGCTCAACCGGACGGTCCGCGATTTTCGTCGCTTCTTCCAGTGAAGGCAGGGGAGGGATGGTCAGCGCGGGGTCATGCCGAAACCGGTCGCTTCGGTTGAAATTCAAGGGCACCAGAATACGCGCCAGCTCCTGGATGACCGTATTTGCAGCGGCCTTGGAAACAATACCCCTTGCGACGCCATCGTAAAAACTCTCCAGATCCGACAGAAGCGCCGTCGCGGCCGCACGACAGCCGGAAAGGTCGAATTCGGTTCCTGCCTGGTTCTGGTAGTCGTCGATGGTTGTCTGGAATTCACGCGCCGTTGCCCGCCAGTCCATTGGCAGTACCGATGCATTGGCATTCCTGAATACAGCCAGAAGATAGACCTTGATATCCCTGAGCAGGATGTCCTTGTCCGCAATTTCCAGCGTATCGTTTTCCGTGTGCCAGGCGATATTCATTCCACAGCCACCAACGGCATAATAGCCAAGTTCTTCGCGGTGAGCGTCCGTCATGGCCGATGACAGCATCAGATAACTTGAAAGGCCGATGTCATTGAATGAATAGTCTCCGGCCCGATGGGGGCGTTCGGATTGCAGTTTCTTGCCTGCAACATCCCGAATTACGCCGGCAAGGAAATCATGGGCTTCGGACATGACCGAAACGTGTATGAATTCCGTGGCCCATCGACACCCGGGGCTGTCACAGTTTACCTGCGCGACACAGTTTTCATCCAGGTCGAGCGCAAAGGTATCCGAATACCAGGTTGATCCCGCGTAGCGACCCGTCGAGTGGCCTGGCCACCAGCAGATCTTGACCGTGCGCCGAAGCTTGTCCCGGTTGGCCCAAAGAACGCGCGCAATCTCCAACATCGTTGCGTCGCCTGTTGCATTGTCGCCAACACCCACATCCCAGCTATCAAGATGGCCGTGCAGCAAAACGTATTTCTCGGGTTCCTCAGTTCCGCTGATCGTGATTTCCGGGAGTTTGGACCGAAACCAGCCTTCCTCCATTTCGGTAAAAATCGTCGCATGACCACCGGACCTTGCCAGCTCGATCAGTGCCTTGCCGGCCTCCAGGTTAACCGCGGCGGCCGGAATGCCGGGTTTCCGGGCCAGGTCGGATGCGCCGGGTATACCCCAGATCGTCGTGCAGATCCCCCAGTGAACATCGATGCCGGGATTGATTGCGATGACGCCGATTGCTCCGCATCCCTCCATCAGGGATATGATTGCAGGACTGGCAAAACCTTCGGTCAGGACGATATTGCCGCGCACCTTCGCTTCCATTTCCGGCCCCGCCTCCAACTGACTTTCGAAGGCATCCTCCTCGTCCATGTTCGTCGTGCCGGGGATATAGGCCAGTTGACCGGTCAGGCCAGTCCTCGCATCTGCGCTGAAGGCGGGAGGTTTGGCGCGGAATGTCGTGCCATCCGCCTCAATTCGCGCTTCTCCCGGCAGGCTCAGAAACAGATCCGGTTCGTGAACCTTGACTTCGACACCGTGTGCCTCGAGTCGCGAAACAACTTCCTCCATGCCTCGGTTCACGTCGTCCGGATGTTCGCGCTTGAAGGTGGCGAAGCTCTCTACCAGCGCCCAGGGGTCGTGGATGGTGACTTGATCAAGCAAAGCAGTTTCTGTGGCGTTCATGGGAGCTTCCAGTGTTTTATTCAGTGAAACAATGTAATGCAGAATAAAACACTAGCAGCAAGTCGAGATCATCCGCAACCCGTGTGATCAGGAGTCATTGCAACAAGACGGCGCTATAGATCGCGGGATTTCAAATCCGGCATGAGTGTCAGCCAAGCGTAAGGCGCTTTGAGATTTCCGCCGCGGCCTCGACGACTTTCTCGATATAGCTGGCACGGCGAACTTCATCGAGCCGCGCCGAGGCGCCGGCGACAGAGATCCCGGCGACGATTTCACCGGCCGTGTTCTGGATGGGCGCGGCAACGGAAAAGGCACCATCGTCGAGGTCGTTGGTCGCGACATTGTAGCGGTTGGACCGGATGAGTAGGAGAGCATCGCGCAGGCGTTCAGGATCGGTAATTGTGTGGGGACTGAACCGTTCCAGCGGAGCGTCGAGCACACGGTCACGGATGCTGGGTTCAGCATAAGCCAGAAGCACCATGGACGCGCCTCCCGCATGCAATGGTCCGCGCCTGCCGGTTTGCGCGAACAATCTTATGCTATGAAGACCTTCCCGAGTCGCGATGGCAATCGCGGCTGTGCCTTCGCGCACCACGAGATTGACGTTTTCTCCTGTTTCGTCCCTTAGCGCGTCCATGACGGGGCGTGCGACCTGCAGCAGTGCTCCCTTGCGTCCGACACGTTCGCCCAGTAATGCGACACGATAGCCGAGTGAATAGATCGCTCGCTCCTCGTCGCGCTGGACGTAGCCGTCTTCTTCCAGCGTCTGCAGCAGGCGAAAGGCGATGGACTTCGTCAGCCCCAGCTTCTCCGCCAGTGCGGTGACGCCGATGCCGGGGGTGTCGCCCAAAGCTTCCAGAACCCGCAATGCCCGAGCCACTGCATCAATCCGGTACGACTTCCGCTCAGCTGCGCCTGGTGCTGTCGATGTCACCATTTTCTTCCTTCACTCTATTGATTTTAATTTTCTATGTGTTTTACTGATTGAAGCATATCAAAAATGTTTTACTGAATAAAACAAAATCTTCACCAAAGGGATCACCACTGATCTTATCCGGTGTGGATTTTTGGTGTGATCGGGCGGCCTGCTCCGCGCCTTGGCAAGGCTGACGGAGGCCTCGCGCAACCGAAATGGCCTGAACGCGTTGCGCTCGGGCCCAGTCAACAGGAGAGTGACCTTGAAGACTTTTTTCAAAATTGCCGTGGGGGCCGCGCTGGGGGCGTCGTTTTATGCAACGTCCGTTTCCGCGCAGGATCCAATACGTACAATTCACCTGTTGTCCCGGCCACAGGCAGCGCAACCGGCCGAGTTCCAGGCGATCCAGCTGATTGCACAGGAATGGCGCAAACTGGGTCTTGATGTTGAAGTTGACGTGATGCCGTGGTCGCAGATGGCCAACGCAGTCTGGTACAATCGTGATGACTGGGACGTGACCGCCTGGCAAATGACCGGCCGCCCGGAACGTTCCGACCCGGACGAGATCATCTACAATCTCTTCCATTCATCGACCGCCGACAAGGGTTACAATTTCATTGGCTACAACAACCCCGAATACGACAAGCTGGTGGAAGAGCAGCGTGTGACGGTCGATCCGGAAAAACGCCAGAAGCTTGTGATCGAGGCACAGAAGATGCTGGACGCGGACCAGCCCAACATGATGCTTGTGCATCCCCAGCAGGCCTTTGCATTTGACAAGACGGTGTTCGATCCGGCGACGGTCGTCGATCAGTCCGGCATCGGGATCCGCAGCTACTGGACCTGGTTGTCGCTGGCTCCGACCGGCGAACAAAAAGACGTCATCGTCAACAGTTCCGACAATGTGATCGCGGTGAACCCGCTTTACATTTCCGGTGTTACCGACAACTGGTTGACCGAACTGATCTATGATCGCCTCTACCGTGTCGGGCCGGACGGTCTGCCGACACCATGGGCTGCGGAAGGTCATGAGTGGCGCGACGAAAAGACCATTGCGGTAACGCTCCGCGATGGCCTGAAATTCCATGACGGCAACCCGGTCACAGCCGAAGACGTGGTGTTCTCCTATCAGGCAACGACCGGCGGTGAAGCGCCCATGTATGCGCCGTTCGGGCAGAACATCACGAACATCGAAATCGAGGGTGACAACGTCATCGTTTTCACGCTGGCCACACCTTCCGCGTCCTTCCTCACGTCCAGCCTTGCCAAGATCAATATCATCCCCAAACACGTGTGGGAGCCTATCCTGGCCGATCTTTCCTCAAAGGAGGAAAATGCGGAATCCCATCAGGAGGAGATGCCGATCGGTTCGGGCGCGTATAAATTCGTGCGGTGGCTGCCAAATGAAGAAATTGTGCTTGAAGCCAATGCCGACCACTTCAATGCCCCCAAAGCGGACCGCTTCATTCTTCGGATTGTTCCGAATGCGGAAGCAGCGCTAGGCATGCTTCGTTCGGGCGAGTTGAACTTCCTCACAGACTTCCAGGGCGACCCGCAGGTGCTGATTACCGCAGCAGATGAAGATGGCGACCTGCAAGTTGTCTCAACGGTCGACATCGGGTTCCGGTATGTGGCGTTCAATCTTCGGCGTCCTCCCTTTGACGATCCGGCTTTCCGCAGGGCGTTGTCCAGTGCCGTGGATCGCCGGCTGATTGTCAACGCGGCGTTCAAGAAGTTTGCGGTTCCATCGAATTCGGTGGTTTCGCCAGCACTTGAATACTGGCACGCGGCTGATGTCGTTGACGGCTTCAAGGCTGGTCCGGATGTTGCCAAAAGCATCCTCGAGGAAGCTGGTTACGGCGGGGTTGGCGAGCGTCTTGCCTATCCTGAAGGTGTCTCGGAAACCCTGGGCAAGTAAGACCTCCGACAAAACGCGCGGTGGCATGGTCATCGCGCGTTTCCAATCCAGGAAACTTCGGTTTTTGTTGTTGCTGCACGCGTCAGCGACCGCTCGGGACATGCGATGAATTCACTCAAGCCTCTGCTCATCAGAACGCTGCAACTGGCGCTGGTCCTCTGGGCTGTGGTGACCATTCTTTTCCTGATGTTCCGGCTCATGCCCGGCAGTCCGCTGGCAGCCTACATCGATCCGACATTTACAGAAGAACAGCAAGAAGCGCTCATCCGTCAGTTCGGTCTGGATAAACCGCTCTGGCAACAGTATTTCACCTATCTCGTCAATCTTCTGAAGGGCGAGCTTGGATATTCCTTCCGCTACCGCGCACCTGTTGCCGAGCGAATTTGGCTGTTGCTGCCAAACACGCTGATCCTGACGTTTTCTTCGCTGATTGTCGCCTATGTGTTCGGCATTCTGGCAGGCGCCTGGCTCGCATGGCGGCGTGGTTCACGTGTTGAAGTTGCCGCGTTGCCTGTCGTGCTGGCGACCCGGGCAATGCCGGAATTCTGGCTCGGAATGGTTCTTCTGGCGATCTTTTCCTTCTCTCTGGGTTGGTTTCCAGCGGGTGGAACGCGCTCGGCCGGCACGGAATACAGCAGCCTTTGGGCGCTTTATACATCTGCTGATTTCCTTTCCCACCTGGCGCTGCCCATGTTGACGCTGGCGATCTATTCGCAAGGCCTGCCATTGCTTTTGATGCGCTCCAACATGTTGGACGTCATGAAGGAAGATTTCGTCACCATGGCGAAGGTCAAGGGCCTTTCGTCCTATGCGGTCGTCGTTCGTCACGGTGCACGCAACGCGCTGCTGCCTGTTGTCACCTCCTTTGCCATTGCGGTGGGATATCAGCTGCAGGGCAATGTGGTCGTGGAGAGCGTGTTCTCCTGGCCAGGCCTGGGTCGAGAGCTGGTCGCCGCCGTTCTGGCGTCCGATTATCCGCTGGCACAAGGGGCTTTCCTGATGATTGCAATTGTGGTCATCGCGATGAACCTGATTGCGGATCTGCTCTACACATTCCTCGATCCAAGGATCTCCCATGCCTGAGACGGTTGCAGACACGCACGAAAGCGGCGTTGCCCGTATCTTTGCAGCGATACGCCTGCCCGTGGGCGACCCGTTCGCCCTGGCTGGCCTCGTGATTTATGCAGTCTTTATCTTCACGGCGATCTGTGCACCCTACATTGCCCCCTACGACCCCTCGGAAATTCTTTATACGGCCGACTACGATCTCGCCTCCGATCTTCCTCCGGGTGCGAAAGGACATCTTCTGGGAACGACCTCGCTTGGGCGGGATATCTTCTCTCAGATTGTCTGGGGTGCGCGCTCCGCATTGCTGGTCGGGTTCACAGCCGCTTTCATGGTCGCCTTCATCGGATCAATCGTTGGTCTGCTTGCCGGATATTTCGGCGGATGGGTGGACGCGGTCCTGATGCGACTGGCGGACGTGGCCTTCGGGATCCCCTTTCTTCCTTTCGTAATCGTCATCTCTGCATTTTCAGAACCCTCGATCTGGAACACGGTGATCGCAATGGGCCTTGTTCTCTGGCGCGACACGGGCAGGGTCATCCGGTCTCAGGTCCTGTCGCTCCGCTCGCGCGGATATGTGGAGGCGGCGCGCGTCGTGGGATCTTCCGATCTCAAGATCATCTTGCGTCATATCACTCCGAACATTCTGCCGTTGTCGTTCCTCTACGGTTCCATAGCGATCGGCTGGGCGATCCTGACCGAAGCGTCCATCAGCTTTCTGGGGTTCGGCGATCCGGACGCCATCAGCTGGGGGTTCATGCTGCAGGATGCGTTTGCCAGTCAGGCACTCGCCCGTCAGGCCTATTACTGGTTCATCCCGCCCGGCCTTGCCATCATCCTGGTGGTGAGCGCCGGTTTTTTCATTTCGCGTGGGTATGAAAACCTGCTCTTCCCGAAGTTGGGGCGCTAAGATGGACGCACCGCTGCTCTCGGTCAAAGATGTTAGCATCGCCTACAAGGTCGGCGCACTCGACATTGTCGCCGTCAGCAATGCCCGATTTGACGTGCCGCAAGGCTCTATCGTGGGACTTGTCGGTGAATCGGGCTGCGGCAAAACCACGATGGCCCGGGCGCTCACCCGTGTCATCGCGGACAATGCCCGGATCAAGGCCGGCCAGATGCAGTTTGCCGGTCAGGACATCGTATCGCTGTCCGAGAAGGACATGAATTCTCTGCGCTGGCGCGACATTGCATTCATCCCGCAATCGGCGATGAATTCACTCGACCCGGTCTATCGCGTCGAATACCAGATCGTCGAGGTGCTGCGGGACCGGGGTGGCTTGAGCAAATCCGCTGCGAGAAAACGTGCAGTGGAACTCTTTGAAATGGTTGGTATCGATCCTGGACGATTGCGCGATTTTCCGCATCAGTTTTCAGGCGGTATGCGTCAGCGCGCCGCCATTGCGCTGGCATTGGCACTCGAGCCGAAGCTGGTGGTTGCCGACGAACCGGTGACGGCGCTGGACGTCATCATCCAACGACAGATTCTGGACCAGTTGCGCAGCCTGCAACGCGAACTGGGCCTGTCCGTCATCATGGTGACACATGACATTTCCGTCGTGGCATATATCTGCGACCGCACAGTTGTGATGTATGCGGGAAAAGTGGTCGAGGATTGCGACACCGCAACCCTCCTGAACGAACCGCTGCATCCCTATACAATGGGGTTGAAAAACGCGTTTCCAGATCTCCATTCGGCAGGAACCGGGATCCTTACACCGATCGCTGGCAGTCCGCCGGATCTTGCGAATCCGCCGCCTGGATGCCGTTTCGCAGCACGATGTCCCTTTGCCACCGATCAGTGCCGTGTCGAGGAACCGATGTTGACGGAAGATGCTCCCGGCCACTTCGTTGCCTGTCATCGTGCTGTCGAAGCTGCGGCTTTGCGTGAAGAAGCCAAGCAGCCAGGGACGTGGGGAACAGCAGCATGAGTGACCCCATTATCGAGCTGAAAGATACAAAGCTGCACTACAAAATAGGGAATGCCGTTTCTGCGATGATGGGCCTCTCGACAACCGTCAAGGCGGTTGATGGCGTCAGCTTCTCGCTTCGCAAGGGAGAAAGTGTCGGACTATTGGGCGAGTCCGGCTGCGGCAAGACGTCAATGGGCCGCATCCTCGTCCGGCTTGAAGAAATTACCGGTGGATCCGCCCGGTTTGAAGGAGACGAGATCGGGGATCTCAAAGGTTCGGATCTGCAACGATTCAGAAGCCGGTCTCAGATGATTTTTCAAAACCCGTTCGACGCGGTCAACCCGCGCTATTCCATTCGCAAGACCTTGGAAGAACCTCTTGCGAATGCAAAAATTTCGCGCAGCACCTGGCATCAGCGGATCATCGACGCACTTGACCTGGTCGGGCTCGGCGACCCCGAACAGTATCTCGAGCGATATCCGCACCAGCTTTCCGGTGGACAGCTTCAGCGGGTCGTCATGGCGCGGGCTCTCATACTGGAACCGGATTTTGTGGTGGCCGACGAACCGGTTTCAATGCTGGACGTCTCGGTGCGGGCCGGCGTTCTGAACGTTTTTCGGGATGTGCGTGATCGCCTGGGATTGACGGCCATCTATATCAGTCATGATCTGGCTCTGGTGCGCTACGTGTGTGAACGCACGATCGTGATGTATCTGGGCAAGATCATGGAAGACGGTCCGACCGAGGACATCGTCCATGACCCCTTGCATCCCTATTCGCAGGCACTGGTCGCTGCTGTACCGACACCGCATGTAGACCAGAGCCACGATCCGCTGCCAATCGGCGGGGGCGCACCCGACCCCCGCAATCCACCCTCCGGCTGCGTCTTTCGTGATCGCTGCCCCAGGGCGCAATTGCGGTGCGCCGATGAAGTCCCCCAGCCACGCCGGATCGGTACCCGGCTGGTTGCCTGTCATTTTGCGAGTGTCTGATGCTTGCTGCTGTTTACACCCGAACCGGTCCAGCCGCAGAAGTGCTTCAAATTGCTGACCGGACGAGCGCTGAGCCCGGTGACGGCGAAGTCCTGGTTCAGGTGATGACATCCGGTATCAACCCCGCAGACGTCAAGCGCAGAGCAGGCTGGAACGGTGCCAGGATGGCGCACCCGCTGATCATCCCGCATTGCGACGGGGCGGGCATCATCCGGTCGGTCGGAGAGGGCGTTTCCAGCGACAGGATCGGAGAGCGGGTCTGGATGTGGAATGCACAAGGCGGGTATGGCGAAGCCGGACGGGCCTTTGGAACAGCAGCCGAATTCATCAGCCTTCCTTCCGCCCAGGCCGTCAATCTTCCGGACGCGCTGGATTTCCAGGAAGGTGCCTGCCTAGGCGTTCCCGCGCTGACAGCCTGGCTCGCGATATTGGGTGATGGCAGTGTCGAGGACAAGACGCTCCTGATCCAGGGCGGCTCAGGAGCGGTAGGTCAGATCTGCGTGCAGATCGGGCTGGCCCACGGGGCGCGGGTCTTGTGTACTGTGGGCACGGCGGCAGGGGCGGAAGCGGTTGCATCGCTCGGTGATGTCACGATATTCAATCGCCACCGACCGGACATTGCAGAAGAAATCGCCCGTTTGACACAGGGCAAGGGCATCGACCGTATTGTGGAAGTCGATCTCGCCGCCAATCTTGAGACCGACATTGCCTGTCTTGCACCGCACGGAACGATTGCCAGTTTTTCCTGCAGTTCAAATCCGGCACCCGTCCTGCCTTATTACGCGCTCGCCGATCTTGGTGCGCAGATCCGTTTCATTCAGGGGTTTCGGCTGACGGCTGATCAGCGAACCGAAGCGGAAACCGGGATCAACGAGATGATCCGGTCCGCAACACTACGCCCACGGATCGGGGCAACCTATCCACTATCCGAAATTGCCGCCGCACACGCTCGCGTGGAGGCCGGTGCGCTGGGGCAAACCGTGCTCACACTTCCCGCTCTGAACGGAGTTGACCATGAATAAACAATCGCGCCTGATCGAACAGCCGCTCTGCGATCCTGTCTCACTTGAGATCATTCGCGGCGCGATCGCTGCGGCTCAATCCGAGATGGAGGCGCTGATAGAGCGCACGGCCATTTCTGCCTTTATCCGCGAGAAGAAGGATTTTTACACGGCGCTTTTTGACGGAAACGGCACGATGGCCGTGGGGTCGATGGTTCCGATCTTTGGTGACATGACCCGGCCTGTGCTCGAGAAGTTTCCGATGGAAACGATGCAGGAGGGCGATGTCTACTGGTACAATGATTGTTATGGCTCCTACGGCGCCATATCCCATTCCAATGATCAGGTTCTGCTTGCGCCTGTTTTTCGCAACGGTCAGGTCTGCGCCTTCGTCATGAGCTGGGCTCACTTCGCAGATATCGGCGGACTGCGTCCTGGCTCCATCAGCCCGGATGCGACAGATATCTTCCAGGAAGGCATCATGATCCCGGTTACCAAGATGATCGACGCCGGGAGGGTCAATCAGGCCGCACTCGACATCTTTCATCGCAATTCCAGGTATCCGGATCAGAGCATCGGCGACATGCGTGCCCTGATGGCATCCGTCGAGCTGGGCGTGCGCAGGGTCGGGGAAATCCTGGACCGGTTCGGACCTGCGGTTATGGCAGATGCTCTTGCGCAGCTTTTGCAGCGCACGCGGAAGCTGGTGCGCAGCAAACTGGCTGAAACCTTTGACTACGGAACACACAGTTTTACCGATGCAATCGATACTGACGGACACGGAAACGGTCCGTTTCATATGCGGTTTTCGCTCACCCGCACCAAGGGCGCTGACGGTGAAGACGTCTATTCCTTCGATGCTCGCGACAGCGATGACCAGGCGCCCGGGCCGATCAACTACCTTATGAATGAAGGCGTTCCGGGGATGGCGCTCGGATTGTTTTACCTGGGAGGAGATCCGAGCCAGGTGTGCAATGCCGGAGGTCCAAATGCTCTGGATGAAGTTCTCTTTCGAAAGGGCAGTTTCCTGCAGCCGGAATATCCGGCGCCGCTTGGATTGCGCGGGCTGACCGCAATGCGCATGATCTCGGCAATGTGCGGACTTCTCAACGCAGGGGGAGGTGAGGCGCCAGCGGCGAACTCCGCTTATGTCGTCAACATCATGCGAGGCACATATCGGACTGACGACGGCCGGCTCAAACCCTATTTGCTGGCAGACGGAATTGGCGTCGGCTATGGCGCGCGTTCTACGGCTGACGGAATCGATGCGGTCTATTTCGTCGCTCAGGAGAACTATCCGGTTGAATTTCTTGAAGCCGGCTATCCCGTCACCATGAGAGCATATGGAATTGCAACCGATTCAGGCGGTCCTGGCCGGTATCGCGGCGGGTGTGGAATCGTTCGCGAGTACGAAATCCTTGCCGAAGAAACAATGGTCGCAATCCGCATCGACAGCGTCAAGAACCCGCCCTGGGGAATCCATGGCGGAAAATCGGGCCGTCACGGTGTTGCAATCGTCAATCCCGGCACCGATGCGGAAGTCCGCCTCGATCCGCTGTCCGACCGTAACATGCTGAAAAAGGGTGACATATTGCGAATTGAGACCGGCGGGGGAGGTGGGCACGGACATCCCTACGATCGCCCGCCTGAGAAGGTTTTGAGCGATGTTCTGGGTGGGTTCGTCGAGGCGGAAACCGCCATGAGCGAGTACGGCGTGGTGATTGAGGATGGCAGGCTCAACCATGATGCGACCCTGTCGATGCGCAGCAACCGTCCGAAAACTCTCCGCTTTCACCGTCAGGAGTATGTCGATGCCTTCGTCTGATACCAGTCCGGGTTCCTCTTACGCCGTTGCAGTCGATATCGGTGGTACCTTCACGGACATCTCGCTGCTGGACCGTAACTCCGGCGCCATGTGGCGAGCCAAGACCCCTTCGATACCGTCCGATCCTTCCCAAGCCTTCATGACCGGTGTCGAGGCCGTTATGGCAGACGCGGGCATTGCGGCGAGAGATCTGTCGCGGGTTCTTCACGGCACGACAGTTGCCACCAACATGATCCTGGAAGACAAGGGTGCACGCACCGCATTGGTTACAACGCGGGGGTTTCGGCATGTGCTCGAAATCGGGCGCCAGGATATTCCGCGTCACGCCAATCTCTTCACATGGGTCAAGCCGACGCGTCCTGTTCCTGCCGACAGAATTCACGAAGTCGTGGAACGTATCGGTACAGGCGGAAGGGTTCTTGAGACACTGGATGAAACCAGCGTCCGGCAGGTTGCGGACACGCTCAAGGACCAGAATGTTGAATCGGTCGCGGTTTGCCTCCTGCATGCTTATGCAAACCCCGCGCATGAAATCCGCGTGGTCGAAATCCTGCGTGAGGCGTTGCCGGACCTTGCAATCACCTGTTCGACGGACGTTCTACCCGTCGTTCGTGAGTTCGAGAGATCACTGGCGACGGTCTTGAACGCGAATGTCATGCCTGGTGTCTCCAACTACATTTCTCGTTTGCAGGAACGCCTTGATGAAGCGCAGGCGGCATCGCCGTTGTTGCTGATGCAGTCAAACGGCGGTGTTGCGGGGACGGAAGCGATCCGTGTCGCGCCGGCGTTGACTGCCCTGTCGGGGCCCGCTGCGGGTGTTGTCGGTGCGGTGAATGCGGCTGCCGCCTGTGGCATCCGCGATATCATAACGGTCGACATCGGTGGGACATCTGCCGATATCTGTCTTATTCGAAATGGCAGCATCGCTCTGACCCAGCAAGGCAAGGTGGGGGCATGGCCGCTTTCACTTCCGATGGTCGACATGGTGACGATCGGTGCCGGGGGCGGTTCTATCGCTGCGGTCAACAATGACACGCTCGCGGTCGGACCTCATTCCGCCGGCGCGCGTCCGGGTCCTGCTGCCTATGGTCATGGCGGCAGGGAAGCGACCGTGACGGATGCTCATGTAACACTCGGCAACCTGCCTCACGCCTTGTTGGGCGGCTCCATGTCTCTCGATGTCGACGCGGCGAAACGGGTTGTCAGCGACAATGTCGCCAAACCGCTGGGCCTATCCGATGAGGACGCTGCACAAGGTATCCTCGCCATCATGAACAACAACATGATCGGGGCTGTTCGAACCATATCAGTCGAACGCGGTCATGATCCGCGCGATTTTACCCTGGTACCCTTCGGTGGTGCCGGACCGCTTCATGGTTGTGCACTGGCGGAGCTGTTGGGGATATCGCAAGTTCTGGTTCCTCCAGCGCCCGGTCTGCTTTGCGCTGCCGGTTTACTGGCGGCAGATATGAAAGCCGAATTTACCCGTGCTCTACCGACAGCCGGTGCCGTCGATCAGGATGCAGGCGAAGCCATCGTTAACGGTCTCAGAAAAAAGGCAGAAGACTGGCTGGATGCGGAAGGGGTTCCCGCCTCTCAACGAGAGCTCAAGGCCCTCGCGCTTTTGCGTTTCCATGGACAAGGCGGTGAGATCGCCGTCGAGTGGGGACAAACGGCGCAAGAGACGGAAAACAATTTCCGCAGTGCGCACAAGTCGCTTTATGGTTTCGTGCTTGATGCACAAATCGAACTGGTGACAATCCGGGTCGAAGCCGTCGGCGCAACCGAACCGATCAAGGTACCTGTTCTTGATCCGTCAGCGCGACCCGACCCCCTCCAGTCCCAGATAGTCCATTGGCCCGGAGGAAAGAAGGAAACACCGATCTACGACCGGGCATCCCTGGGTGCCGGGAACGGAATTTCCGGACCTGCCATTCTCATTCAATTGGATACGACCTGCATCATCCCACCGGGGTGGATCGCCCGTGTTCATGGTTCGGGAGCACTCGTTCTGAGAAGGGAAGCCGGATGACCGACAGTCTTTTCGCCCATATCGATGCGAACGCGGACGAATTTGTTGCTCGTGTCATGGACTACGTGCGTCATCCGTCCATCTCGGCGCATGATATCGGCATTCGCAAAGTCGCCGAGATGCTTGTCAGTCACCTCGACGGATTGGGGTTTGATGCCGGTCTCGTCGAAACGCCTGGTCATCCATTCGTCTTGGGGCATCTCACTGTCGACCCGTCCAAACCGACCGTTCTGCTTTATGGTCACTACGACGTTCAACCTCCCGATCCGCTTGATGCCTGGATAAGTCCTCCCTTTGAACCCACCCTGCGAGATGGTCGAATCTGGGCGCGCGGGATCGGTGACAACAAGGGGCAGCACTTCGCTCAATTGCTCGCAATCGAAACGCACCTCAAGGTAAATGGCAGTTTGCCCTGCAATGTCATCTTCCTGTTGGAAGGCGAAGAGGAAATTGGTTCACCGCAGATCGCCGAATTCGTGCGTCAAAACGCTGAACGGCTGCAGGCGGATCTTGTCGTTACCTCGGACGGTCCGCTCCACGAAAGCGGACAGCCAGTGATTACCTTTGGCGTCCGCGGTGTGGCTTCATTCGACCTTTTGGCCAAAGGGGCTTCGAGAGATGTTCATTCCGGGAATTTCGGCGGTGTCGTTCCCAATCCTATCTGGACGCTCGTACATCTGCTCGCAACCATGAAGGATCCGGATGGATACATCACCGTTGAGGGCATTACGGAACCGGTCATTCCGGCGAGCAACGTGGAACGGGAAGTCATTTCCAGACTTCCCGACGATGAAGCAGCGGTGAAAGCGGATCTTGAGCTGACCGAGCTTGACGGACCCAAGGAGCGGCCATACTGGGACAGACTGATGTTCCACCCGACATTGACCATCAACGGGCTTCATGGCGGTTACGGCGGGCCGGGCAGCAAGACGGTTCTGCCGAACGAGGCTATCGCCAAGTGCGACATTCGTCTGGTTGAACCACTTACACCTGACTATGTGTTCGAGCGGGTCGAGGCTCATGTGGCGCGTTTTGCGCCAGAGGTCGAGGTTGTTCGGCACAATGGAATGTTGCCGTCAAAGACCCCGCTGACCAGCCGTTTCGCCGTGCCCCTGATCGAGGCCGTCAAATCTGCCCGCGGTGTCGAGCCTCTCGTATATCCGACTGTGGGTGGCTCGTTGCCAGATTATGTGTTCACCAAAATCCTGGACAAACCGGCGTTTGTCATTCCGTATGCCAATGCTGATGAAGCCAATCATGCACCTAATGAAAACCTGGAAGTCGAGCGATTTATCGATGGTATCAAAACCGGTGCAGCCGTTTTGGTAGAATTGGGCCGGCTGAACAGATAGGCCCCGATGGCGATCCGGAGTGCCGCCCCAACGCGTCCGCAACCTCGTCTCGGGCTGGAGAACCTTGTTTCATTCCAGGGTTTGTCTCCCAGACGTGGCTTGTGTCTTCGGAGCAGGTGACAAGCTGCTGTCTGCGCTTCCATACAAACGGGTTTATGCCCGGCTGAAAACTCTGCTGAGCGATCGGGCTCGGAAAGATGCCAGCCAGTCCGAGCGTCTCGGCAACGCCCGGGGCAAAGCGGCAAGGTTTACGGATACGGGAAGCTTTGTGACGATCTGATTGAACAGCGTGAGGCGTGCAGCCTGAACCATGTTGCGTGACTGGAAAGGCTCACGCGATTCCAATTTGGAATCCGGTCAAACAGATCGTCGCCAAGCTTCACATGCCAGACAAAATTGTCTCGATGTTGCCGCTGGTTGCGGCCTTGTCAGTAAGCGAATGCCGAGGTTCGATGCCAACCGGCAAGTTCGCAACTCAATCGAGTGCCCAATTCAGGCTACCGAAAACACGATGTCGCTATCTTATATGTAAAACACATATGCTTTTCCATAGCTTGTTCATTCGCAATTCTTGTGTTTTGGTTTGTATTAAATCGAAATTCGAATAATTACATGATTGCGCAAATTTATACTTTGTCGATATCAATTTACATTGAGTAAACATGCAAATGACCCAATCCGAAATTGCCATTCGCGAAGTATTGCAGATTTTTCAGACAATTCATCGAGAAGGTGTGCGCCGGTGATCATTACATTCACTTTGAACATTCAAAAATCAGTGGGCCTTGGCGGCAAGAACGACAAAGCCGATGTCATGGCCGTTCAATTGCGGATCAATGAATTGATGCCTCGTGCTGGTACTCCCCTCGCTGTCGACGGAATCGCGGGGCCACTGACCCAGGGGATGATCGCCGACTTTCAGGCCGTCGCGCTGGGGTTCAGCCGGCCTGACGCACGCGTAGATCCCGGCGGGCGTACGGAGCGCGGGTTGAACAATTCGGCAGCAGCGGCTGCCTGGCGCTGGACCGATCCGCGCCATGACCCCCAGCAATACGTTCCCAACACGCCGAAAAAGATGAAGGACGCCAAGGAAAAAGCCGAGGTGGGCGGTCCTGACGCGAAACGGAAAGGCAGTCCCCGGACCACGGGAGGCATTGGGGGCTCACCGGGAGTTGTGGTGCCCAGCAAGAAACCCTACCGCGACAAGGAGGGGCATCTCGTTGTTGCCAAGGGAGCTGAAGCGCTCAAGGTCGCGCACGGGAATCTCTCTTGGCTCGACGATGTCCGGGGGTCCACGACCGGTCTCATCGGCAGCAGCTACCTGGTGCCAAAGGGCACGGTCGATCTCAAACTCAAGCAGGTCATTGTAGGCCAGTCCGGCGGCGACACGGGCAAGGTTTTCTGGATCCGCGGCAACACGCTTTATGCCAGCCGCGGGCTAGATTTCATCGTAAATCTGGAATCGACGGGTCTTTTCAAAGAGATCAATGTTCAGACCCGCGCAGTGAAACCGGCCAGCAATGCCATGGCGGCATTTGTCATGGGTTTCGGCACGACGATCATCGGCACGGCAGGCCTGGCTGTGACAGCAACCGTTATCTTCACGAAGGGCCTCGTATTCTACAAAACGAGAGAAAGGGAAGTGAAGGGTGTTGCAGCTATGCTGCCGGACATTGTCCGGGGCTTCAGGTTCTTGAAAAACAATTGTCCAAATTTCTGGTCTCACCTGTCGCGCGGCCTCGGTTCGGCGTTCTCCTCCGCGCTGTCATCGATACCCGACGGCTTCACGGCTCAACATGTCGCCGGATTTATGGGAAAGATGATGGGCGGTCTGGGTGCAGCGGGAGATGTTTCCATCTCCACCTCCGTAACCGTTCTCGCGAAGGTGCTCGCAACGACCCTGCCGCTCGTCGCCATAACCGGAACCGCAAGAAATGCGCAGGAGATCGTGAAATCGCTGACCACTTCCTTTGCGCAGGCGGGCATTCCGATCACCGAACAGGACGCCCGGAAAATGGTCGAAGAACTGGGCAAACCCGGCGTGTCGCAAGAGCTTGCGAAGCTGCAAGCGGCCATGAGCAAGGCGGATCGTCTGCTCGTCGATCTGGGTGATCACTGGCTGAAGGCGGGGGGGCACGCAGCGGTGAAGAAAATCTCCAGGCCGGATGACGGCATCTGGTCATTCTTTTGAAGGTGCGGTCTTTCCCGCACTTCCGGACCTGACCCGGTATGCGTCTCTTTCGTTTTCACGCTCAACAACATTTCCCGGCGAATTTTGCCCGACGACGAGTATTTCCGAGGCAAACTCGATCTGCCGAAGAAGGTTCATGCCGGCATGGGTGTTTTGGAGACCTGGCGGCTCGCAAGCGAGCCGGCTTCCAGCAAGACCACGACGAGAACCGTACGTTCTTTTCCAAATAGCTGGTTCTGGCAACGAGCCTGCCTTCACTCCGGGCCTTCAAAGAAACTTCCGTCAAAGCGAATCCCGAGAGTCTCTCCAGACGATCCTTCGAGGCGAAGAACGTCACCATTGAGCTCAATATGAGCAACGCGATCCCACCCGACCGGACGCTGAACCGCGCCGATCACATGACGGATCGCCACTGATCCGGCCGGGTCCAACGCCAAGGCCGTAGGCACGCCCATTCTGGTGAGTTCCGACGGCGCAAGGCTTGCTCGGTGGCCGCAATGCAAACCACTGCATCCGTCTTCAATCCCAAGTACATTACGATGGCGACCATTCCAGGGTGGCGTGGTCAACCCACCGTTCGAATACCAGTGCATCGTCACCGGGAGGACCTTGGGATCCTTGAGAACAAACACGATGTCATCCTCGGCGTCGCGGAGTACAGCGGTCCATCCAAGTCTTGTATCCGGCGCATCGATCAGCACCACAAAATCCTCATGAACATCGGCAATCGGAAATCTGGTCAGATCCGTCGTTCCGCTTCTCGAGGGAAACGCGGTCGGGTCGACGGAAGTTGCGGGACATATCAGATGATTGAGGCCAGGTTCCGTTGCCGCGTCCGGTGTTGTTGCAAGGCATTTTGGTGAATGAGAAATGCGCCCGCCGGCTTCCATGCGGGTCAGGACATGATGCGCAACTGGCAAGGCACCGCTGCCGCCAATGAAACTGTGGGTCTGGTAAAGCAGTGGAGCATCATTTGCACAGCGGAGCTGTTTTTCAACTCGTGCGCCCAAGACGGTTTTGCGCAGTCTGAAACGTGCTTCCGAGCGACTGGTCTCATCGACGCAGTCCCAGCGCGAATTTGCGGACCATCCGTGAAACGGTGCCGCTTCGACATCGCTTTGAGCAAAGGGAGCGCAGAGAAAATCGCCTGACAGGTATCGTTCCACCTTCGGCAGGTCGTCGGGAAACATGGTGTCTTCATCGTCGATCCACGCAGCCGAATGGAGAGGGGAGTGCCACCGATCGTTGTGAAACACAGAGTAGTCGCGCAAATGACCCACCCTCAGGTCCAGAGAAACACGAGCGTTGGGCGAGCACAGGGTGACAAAGTCCATCGGCCAGCCCAGACTTAAAAGGTTGCCGTAACGCCGCCGTCGACGGGCAGATTGGCACCTGTCACATAGCTTGCTGCATCTGACAGAAGAAATGCGACTGCACCTGCCACTTCTACCGGTTGAGCCGGTCTTGCGAGCGGGATCTTCCTGTGCCGGAGGTACACTGTCTTGAAGTATTCCGTGTCGTGTTCATGACTGCCGTCGTTCATGACTGCCATGTCGGTATCGATGAAGCCGGGAGAGACAGAGTTAACTCGAATCCCGTGTTCGGCAAGATCACAGGCAAGGCAGCGCGTCAAATTGAGAATGGCGCCCTTGGCCATGGAATAAGGCACTGAATCCACTGATCCGACCATGCCCATGATCGATGCGATATTCACGATTGCCCCATGGGAAGCCGTCAACACCGGAGTTGCTGCCCGGCACATATGCAATGCACCGGACTGGTTCACGTTGATGACGTGGCGGTAGCGTTCAAGGTCCAGTTGATCCCAGGTCGAAATATCTCCGATAGCGGCGTTGTTGACCAACCCGTCCAGTCTGCCGTGCCGCGCCGTGACATCGTCGACGAGCGCTGCGCACGCGCGATCATCGGATACATCGCATTTGTGGATGCTGGAATGGTCTGGCAAATTCGACGCCTCGATATCGCCGATATCGCAAAGCGCAACCCTGGCGCCCTGATCGAGCAGATGTTGGGCGATTGCTTTACCGATGCCTCGCGCCGCGCCGGTGACAAGAATAACTTTGCCTTGCATAAATTCACTCCTGATTACTCGGCAATCGAGGCGGTCCGACCGCGATAGAGTATTGCCAGTGCCCCTGTCAAAATCGCGGTGACCAACAAGACAAGAGTGACCAGCGCAGAAATTTCCGGGGTGAACCCGTAACGCATCATGCCGTAAAGCCGGATCGGCAGGGTCATGCCATCTCCAACGATAAAGAGCGTGATCATTGTTTCATCGAAAGAGATCGCAAGACTCATGATCGCCGAGGTTGCCAGTGGCATGGCCAGTTGCGGCAACAGGACCTGAAAAAAACAACGCCATGGCCCTGCGCCGAGATCGCGTGCGGCCCAGACCAAAGCCGGGTCCAGCATCGATAACCGGGTTTGCAGCGTTCGAAATCCGATCGCCAGAACGAACACGACATGGCCCAGGATCACGGCGTTCACCCCTCTGGCGATTCCCACTTCCTTCATCGTGACGAGCAGAGCCATTCCGGTAATGATCGGTGGAAGGAGAAAGGGTAGAAACACCAGCGCCGATATTGTCGTTCTTTCCCAGCGTGGTGTCCGCGCGCGGCTTGTGTAGATCGACATGGCCAAACTCAGCACCAGCGTTGCGGTGACTGCAACAATTCCCACCTTGATCGAACTCAAGACAGCGGCTCCGATTTCGGCGTTGGAAAACAGCTTGGCGTACCAATTGAAAGAAAAGCTCTCCCAGATGATTTTTCCGCGGCGAACGGAAAAGAACGACGTCAGCACGACCAGAAAAATCGGGGCATAGAGCAGAAACACCGTCAGGACAGCGATGATGTTCAACAGTGTACGGACCGGTTTCATGGCCCCTCCCGTCGAAGCCATCTTGGATTGCTGAGCTTGCCCGCCACGGCAATTACCGCGAAGGAAAGAACCATCAGAACCAGTGACAGGGCAGCGCCAAGCGGCCAGTTGAACGCGATGCCGAACTGGGAAAAAATCAACCGGCCATAGGTCAGTCCATTCACGCCACCTACCAGTTCGGGGGCCAGGAAATCGCCAACGCTGAGAACGAAGGTGAACATCACTCCGACGACTGCAGAAGGAAAGGACAACGGAAGAACAATAGTCCAGAAAATACGGATCGGGCCGGCGCCGAGATCCCGTGCGGCATTGATGGTTGCGTCTGGAATGCGTTCCAGTCCGACAAACGTGGTCAGAATGCTGAACGGTACCAGTGCGAAGACGAGCGTCATTCGCACCGCGGTCAAGTTGAACAGGAAGACCGACAGAGGCTCGTCAATCAGGCCGATCCAGATCAGAAACTGATTTAGAAAGCCTGTGTGTCCCAAAAGGCCACGCATTGAATAGATCTTGATCACGTAGCTCATCATCAGAGGTATGGCGACCGCAAAGATCAATGTGTATTTCAATGCTGGCCGTTGCCGGTTGATGAACACCGCAACAATGTAACCGGTGACGAAGCAGAGTATTGAAACCTCGACGGCGATCCTCAAGGTTTTTCCCAACACCTTGCGGTAGACCGGGTCACTTGCCACTTCGACATAGTTGTCGAGGGACAGGGCATGAACGATGGACCCGCCTTCGACCCCGAAAAAACCGTAGACCAGAAATGCGGCGATCGGGATCAGGACTGCCATCAGCAAAAATGCCCAGATGGAAACACGCCAGATCGCGACCGAAAACCAATGCGCGGTCATCTCGGACCGGCACCAGGAATGACCGTACAGTCACAGTCCGGAAATCCTAATATGGTTTCCTCGCCAAGTTCGATCGTGTCACCACGTCCCGGTCTCCGGACCAGGATCTCACGGCCAGTCGCCGTACGGAATGTCAACAGGGTGTTGTCGCCATGAAACCGCCGATCCGTGAGAACAGCACGGCTTTTCAGCCTGGCATGCGTTTCACCGACCTGAACGGACTCGGGGCGTATTGTCAGTACGTTGGAACCGCTGTGCGGCGTTGCCGCCCTGCCAAACTCCGTGTCGCCGTTGTCATCCATTTGAAAGAGGTTGTTCAGTCCGATGAATTCCGCAACGAAAGTGGTCCTGGGTGCGTGATACAAAGCATCCGGAGTATCAACCTGCTCAATTCGTCCCTGATTGAGGATGCAGATACGATCAGACAGAGAAATTGCCTCGTCCTGGTCATGGGTCACGAAAACAAATGTCAGCCCCAGGTCCCTGTGCAATTCCTTCAAGAAGCGCTGCATCTGGCCTCGCAAGACGGCATCCAGCGCTGAAAGCGGCTCGTCCAGCAGAATTACCCTGGGCTCACAGACCAGAACACGGGCAATGGCCACACGCTGCTTCTGTCCGCCACTGAGCTGCGCCGGAAAGGCGTGGATCCTGTCTGAAAGTCCAACCCTGTCGATCATTTCGGTCACGGATTTTTTCAATACGCCGCCGCGTTGACCCTTGACCCTTAGTCCAAACGCCACATTGTCGAAAACGGTCATGTGCGGAAACAAGGCATAGCCTTGAAAGACGGTGTTGAACGGTCGCTTTTCCATTGGATGCGACGTGATGTCGGTTTCCCCGTGCACGATCCTGCCCTGATCCGGCATTTCAATGCCGGCGATTGCTTTCAGAAGTGTCGTCTTGCCCGAACCGCTGGCCCCGAGCAGCGAAAAGAACGCCCCCGAGCCAATCGTCAGGTTTATCTGCTTCAGTACCCAGGTGCTGCCGTAGCATTTGCCAAGCTCATCAAGGATAAGATCCATGTTGTCCTCATGGTTGTGCGTAGGCGCGCACCGCATCCCAGTTGAGATCAACGCCGAGGCCTGGCGCGTCGTCCAACCCGACAATGACACCGTCCTGCATGGACACGCCGCCCAACGTCAATTCCTTGCGCAGTTTCTCGATGCACAGTTCCTGCGGCAGGAATTCGATAAACTTGCAATGGGGTGTAACCGCGGAAAAGTGTGCAGTCGCTGCAGTCGATACACCGGTTTTCCAGCAATGCGGCACGATGGTCAGATCGTGTCGCGCGGCCATGTCAGCGACAAGCAAGGCCTCGGACAATCCACCCACCCGACCTATGTCGGGTTGCGGGATCGACACGCCACCACAAGCTATCAGGTCGGCGAATTCGTGTCGTGTCGACAACCACTCCCCCATGGCGATCGGGATATCCACCAATTCGGAAAGCTTGCGGTGTTCACTCAGATCATCGCACCAGACCGGGGTCTCGACAAAAAACAAGTCGAAATCGAGCCAGTCCTTCATAACCGCAGCGGCGCTGACGGCATCGGGGAACATGTACTGGACATCAACCATCAGGGTCACGTCATCGCCAACCGTGCGACGAACCTCGCTGATCAGTTCTGTGTGCCTGTCGTATGGCTCTTTCATGCCGTCGTGAGCATAGGGGCCGTTCATTGTGATTTCAGCTTTCATCGCGCGAAAACCGAGTGTTCTGGCGCGCTCCGCGGCCTGGCACAGTGCATCGCGATAATCGTGAAACCCGACACCATGTGGCTGAAGAGAGGCATAGGGCACCACCGGATCGCTTCGCCGTTCCCGGCCGAGCAATTGCCATACAGGCTTGTTCTCGCGCTTTCCCAACAGGTCCCAGAGTGCCATCTCGACGGCACCAAGTGCATGGATGACGGCACCGCGCCTGCCGTTCATCGCGGTTGCGACATAGGCGCGTTCCCAAAAGACGCGAATATCCTCGACGGGTTCCGACATCAGGATATCGCGAAGGCACAATCCCATTGTATGGGTGCCGGGGGCATCGATACAGGCGCGCCCGATCCAGGGATTGACGTCCGATTCTCCATATCCCCGGTTGCCGTGCTCATCTTCGACAACAACAAGGAGGCTGTCCTGCGCCGAGGACGTCAGTGTTTCGTCGAAATCATCCGCCAACAGGACGTGGATCTCGAGATTTTTTATCTGCATTTCACGGGTCTCGATACTGACCGTTACCGGGGCGCGGTCAAGTCCGACGCCCCGGAGCCGATGTTTCGTCTACTTCGTTGCCGCTTTCACTTCATTCCAGAGGCGAACTCGGGCGTCCATGTCCTCCACGGGCTTCAGCCAGACCAGGTTGTCGGCATAGTCCAGTCCTTCGGCTTCCATGGTGGTCGGCCCATAGCCGTATTTGCTGTTAAGCACCTCGCCCACTTCCGGGCGCAACGAATAGTCTGCCCAGGCATGGGCGCAATCAAGATCACCGGCACCTGCGGACAGGGCCCACGTGTCCAGCCAGCCGACCGCACCTTCTTTGGGTATCGAATAGACCGCATTGTAGCCCCGCTCGCGCAACTGGCCGAGCTGCGGCTCGCCCATGGAGAGCATCATTGTTGCAGCACCGCTTTCCCAGACAGCAACACCATCTTCAAACCCGGCGTAGTAGCTCAGCAGGTTGCCCTTGAGGTCGATGAGCTTGTCGCGCACTTGCACCATTTGTTCGTCGGTCAAATCGAACGGGTCATCAAACCCCAGGTAAAGTGCTGCCATGACAATGTTGTTGTTGGAATCGTCGAGCGCTATGACGCGCTGCGCATTCTCAGGATCCCACATGGCACCCCAGGATGTCGGTGCATCGCTCAATTCGTCAGCGTCGTATATCAACCCCTGCGAGCCCCATGCGATGGGGATGCCCAACCTTTTCTCACCATCCTGCACGGCCGCCACTTCCTGAAATGCCGGGAGCAGATTGTTGAGGTTGGACAACTTCTGATCGTCGAAGGCTTGCAGCAATCCTGCCTCCGCATAACGCGGATAAAGGCTGGTATCGATCGAAACAAGGTCGAAGTCTGTTCCGTCGGAACCAGCCATTTTGGCGAACATCTCGTCAACGCCACCAACATAACTGACTGCGACCTTGCAGCCGCTGGCTTCTTCAAATGGGACCCGCCACGCGTCGTCGGCATATCCCTCAAAGGCAAGCAAACGCACTTCCTGTGCAGATGCAGTGCTGCCGATGGCAAATGTGGCTAAGCAAACAGCCATCATTGGAAATTTCAGTTTTGGCATGTTCTCCTCCTGGATTGATTACTCGGTTACGCCGAACTCCGGCCAAACGTGATCCGCGACCGTTGAGTCCAGTTTTTCAAGATCACCGCTCAACAGGACATCCCGGAGATGCAAGTGCTTCGGCACGACTTCATCCAGGTTCGTGGGGACATAAAGTTCGAGCCGGAAAATTATCCGGAGCTGCAGTTCCAACCCCGACCAGATCTTGCGAATGAGGTCGTTCCCCGAAAGATCGATCAGAAATCGATGAAAGGCGATATCTGCCCTCGCGACATCCTCCCGGCTTTCGTGTTCAGCCGCCCATTTCATTTCCTCGATGATCGCGTTCAACGTTATCCTGTGCTCTTGCCTTGACAGATGTACGACGGCGTCCCGCATCGCGATCGGTTCGAGAGCGGCACGTACACGGCAAATTTCGTTGATCTGTTTGGCGGAGAAGGCCTTGACGTTCATTCCGCCGCGTTCCCGGGCCTCGAGCACGCCTTGCGATTCCAATCGTCCCATTGCTTCGCGCAGTGGAATGCGACTGACACCCAGGCGTTCTGAGATCATAACCTCGCGAACGCGCTGTGCGCGGCCAAGCTCACCGCAGGAAATCATATCAACGAGCCGGTCGATCACGCTCTCTTCCGATTTCAAATTAGACTGCATACCGTTTTCCATATTGTATACATTTATAATTTTGTATACAAAGAGCTCGGAAATTGTCAAGTGAGTATCCGTTGATGCAAGACACAGTCGAATTCAGACGCCTTCTTGGACCGGTCGATGAGCTCCCGGAGTCTCCTTGCTGGCAAAGTGCGACAAGCCAGGTGTTTTGGGTCGATCATTGTTCAAAGTCACTGCGATCATTCGGATTGTCCGAATCGAGCTGCAGAGTTTTCGACCTTGAAACGGATGGAAATCTGCGATTTGTAAAATCGCAGTCCGATAGTGCGCTGCTGGTTGGATCGGAGCGGGGCATCTACCAGTTCGATATCGGGACGGCGATTCTCGCCGAGTTCGGAAACCCGCCGCCGCTGTCAGCTGACACCTGCATCAACGACGGAGCGATAGGCCCGGACGGTGAGGTGGTCGTCGCGATCAGCGATCAGAACGAGGAAATGCCCCTAGGCGGCTTCTACAAGCTGAGTGACGGGACCTGGGACTGCATCCATGATCGCGTAATCGTCGCCAATGGCCCGGCATTCAGTCCGTGTGGCCGGATGCTTTATCTCTCCGATACCTTCGGGCGCTGCATTTTTCGGTATGAGTTCGAAACCGGGCTCACAGAGCGATTTTGCGATCTATCGGATCGTGAGGGATACCCGGACGGTCTGTTTGCAACTCCCAACGGTGATCTTCTTGTCAGTTACTGGGGTGGAGGCATGGTCGAGGTGCTGTCGCCAGATGCAGTGCTTTTGCAGCGCTTTGAATTGGCAGCGAAAAACGCAACTTGCTGCTGTGTCTTTCAATACTCAGATGCCCGGTACCTGCTGGTTTCCGCGGCTGGCGACAAGGATGGGTCTGCAGGTGTTTTCCTGCGAACTATCGACAAGGGGGGGAACAATGGCTGAGCCCCTGCTGAGACTTGAAAAACTGGCCAAGGATTTCGGTAGTGTGACGGCTGTAAAGCCGACCACGATCGACATAGACAAAGGCGAGTTCTTTGCCCTGCTCGGACCCTCGGGCTGCGGCAAGACCACGCTATTGAAGATGATTGGAGGGTTCACACAGCCACAATCCGGCCGGATCCTCATCGAAGGAGAGGATGTAACCCGGCTAGGCCCGGAAAAGAGACCGGTGAACACGGTGTTTCAGGGCTATGGATTGTTCCCGCACATGACCGTACCTCAAAATATCGGGTACGGCCTGAAACGCCAGAAAGTTTCAGGCGGCGAATTGACCGACCGGGTTCAGGAAGCGATCGATCTCGTGAGGTTGGGTGATTTCGTCAATCGAGCCATCGACGAGTTGTCCGGTGGCCAACAGCAACGTGTTGCACTTGCCCGCGCCCTGGTAATGCGTCCGAAGATCTTGCTGCTGGATGAGCCGCTTTCCGCATTGGATTTGAAGCTGCGCCAGCAAATGCAACGTGAGCTGAGGCGAATTCACGACGAAATAGGCGGTACTTTCATCGTGGTGACACACGATCAGGGTGAGGCATTGTCGCTTGCCGACAATGTCGCGGTGATGCGGCAAGGCTCAATTGAGCAAATTGGTGACCCTGCAGAAGTATACGACCAGCCCGCAAATCAGTTTGTCTCAACATTTATCGGCGAAGCCAATCTCATTCCGGGGCGTCGCGAGAATGGCTGCGCGACTCTGGAAACCGGATACTCCTGGAATTCAGATGGCGAAGACGAAGATCTGGTCTGCATGATCAGGCCCGAGAGCATTGAGTTCGCCCAGGACAAAAGGAGCGAGATCGTCGTGCCGGCGCGACTGGTTGCGCGCACTTATCAGGGAGCAACGGCACTACTGGATTTTGAAACCGCTGCAGGCACTGATTTGCGCGCGGTCGAAAACCACAGCACCGACAAGACCAGGATAGCGGTAGGTCAGGATATCGAGCTGGCCTGGTCAAAAGCCGACATGCGTATTTTTCCAGCAGAGAAAAACTCATGACGGCCGCACCGAACGATACACGAATAGCCGAAATAGAACTGATCCCGGTCAACATCCACTATGCGCATCGCGAAAAGTCGGCGATCGTGTCGCGATCCGGAATTACCGAGACCCTGGTCAAGGTTACGCTCGAGAACGGACTTGTTGGCTGGGGCGAGGCGACCCGATGCGCCGATGCAGGCACGATAGTCGCCGCGTTGACTGCCATGCGGCCATTCTTCATCGGCCGAGATGTCTTCCAGGACGAAGCAGTGCACCGGGACTTGTGGATCAGGGGTGGCTGGCACCTGCAGCCGATGACTGCAAATCTGGCCTTTGCAGGCATCGACATGGCGCTCTGGGATCTGAAGGGGAAGATTGCCGGACGGCCGATCCATGATCTTATCGGCGGGCAGATGCGCGAGGAAGTGGAGTATTACTACTACCTCCCGCTGACGAATGATGCCGAACTGCGCGCACATTGCCGTGACGGTATCAGTCGGGGGTTCCGTGTTTTCTACATCAAGGTCGGGATCAACGAGGCGGAGGAAGAAGACTATCTGCGATTGATCCGTGAAGAGATCGGTCCCGGTCGGCAGATCAGAATTGATGCCAATCAGGCCTGGTCAGTCCCGGACGCTGTTCGCATTTTGAACCGCTGGCAAGACACGATCGGCATTGATCTGATTGAGGCGCCTGTAAAAATCGATGACCTGAGCCAGATGCACGATGTTCGCATGCGTACCGGCGCATCAATTTCGATCAACGAGGGACTTTGGCACGAACCGGACGTACAACGCATCATCCACGAACGTCCGGGCGACTATCTCTGCTTTTCCACCTACTGGGTCGGCTCCGCCCGCAGACTGATGACGATGGCATGGCTGTCGCATCACCGGGGCTGGAAGATCATAAAACATACTCACGGTGAATTGGGGCTCGCCGCCTTCATGGGGCAGCATCTGATGCTGGCCGCACCAAACGCGGACATCGGGCATCAGCACACGGCGGCCTGGATGAAGAGCGATGTAATTCAAGACGATCTTCCGCCGGCGACGACACCGAAATGGGGACGCATTTCCGCCCCGGGTCTGGGTGTGGAAATTGACGAACGTTCAATCGCAGCGGCCTTTGCGGACTACCAGAAGAACGGGCCGATCCTTTTCAACGAAGATGACTGAACAGGCAATTCCAAGGGAGGATGTAAATGACCAAGAAAAACCAAAGTGAAGTATTCGTTGTACGCTCGTTTGTGTCGAGACGAGACATCATAAAGGGCATGGCTGCGGGTTCAGCAGGACTGGCCCTAATGGGAACACCCACCCACGCGCAGTCCAAGACGAACATCAACATGGTCTGTTGGCAAGGCTATGACGACGCGTTCAAGGCAGGAAGTTTTCTGGAAGACAACAATCTGGAAATCAACCCGACATATATCGGCTCCAACGACGAGATCCTGACCAAGATCACGGCCGGCGGACGCGGTTCGATCGACATCGTGACCCCCTACATGGGCTATGTGCCCTTGATGGTTGCGGCGGACATGCTGGAGCCGATTGACGAGGCAAGCGTGCCTAATCTGGCCAGTGTTCTGCCGGTCTTCCGCAACGATCCGAACATCCTGGTTGACGGGAAATTATACGCTGCTCCCTTCACATGGGGAGCGGCACCAATGCTCTACGACCCTGCCTTCTTCGGTGATGCGGTCCCCAAGTCCTGGCGTGATCTGGAAAAGCCAGAGCTGGAAGGCAAGTTCGGGTTTTCCGATGATCCTATTGGCAACATCACCATCGCCGCGATTGTCGCGACAGACGCCGCTGTGGCCACCGAATTGACAGAGGCGCAACTAAAGCAGGCAATCGACTATCTCATCCTGCTCAAGGGCAAGGCACGCCTCGTGGCCACATCATGGGGCGAACTTGCCGACGCCATGGCAAGGGGCGAGATCGTGGCCACTTTCTCCGGCTGGGAGACCATGAAAAAATTTGCCGGCGACAAAGGCAAAGTAGTCGAGTTCATCTATCCCGAGGAAGGTACGTTCGCTTGGCTCGACAACGTTTGCATCGTCAAGGATGCCCCCAATCTCGACGCTGACCTGAAGATGGCCAACCACGTGTTGTCGACGGAATCGCAGCTGCTTGTCGGCGAAGAAATGCTTCAGGGAATTGTCTCGCAAACCGCGATCGACGCACTGAATCCAGAAGCGGCCGGGCTCTATCCCTATGCGGACATGGATGCCTTTGGAGCCAGCGCAACCTTTTTCCCCTTCCCGCCGCTGGAGGACCGTGACGGTCTGATGAGCATTGCGCGCTGGAACGAGGAATACGAGCGATTCAAGTCTGCATAAAGACTTGCAGTGAGAACAGACGCGATGGAGAAGGTGGCTTGAGAGTCGAGTGGAAATTACGGTTGCTGTTGTTACCGGCATTCGGGGTCTTCACCCTGTTCTTCATCGCGCCATTCATCTATTTTTTCGTTTTGTCGTTCTGGAGCGTGAAGCTTTACAAGCTCAGCCCGGATTTTACCTGGATCAATTATGCCAAGGCTCTGACACGATACATCCCGATTTATCAGCTCACATTCTCGGTCGCGTTTGCCGTCGCGTTGACCTGCGTTTTGTTGGGCATGCTTTATGCGGGATTTGTGCGTTTCAAGGCGGGGCGCTGGGCAACGGTGCTGGTCTTTATCCCGCTTTTGACCCTTTTCGGTGGGTATCTGGTGAAGATATATGCCTGGAAAACCATTCTTGGCATCAATGGAATACTAAACGGTGCACTGACTTCGATCGGATTGATCGATGGACCATTGACCGCGCTCTTCTATTCACCATTGGCAGTGGCCATCACACTGGTCTATTTCCTTTTGCCTTTCGCTATCCTGCCGATTTACGCGAGCATGCGCGGGATCGAGGATATCGAACTGGACGCCGCCCGCGACCTTGGGGCCGGCCCATGGCACCGTTTCAAGGACATCATCGTGCCGCGCTGCCGAGCCGGCATTGTCTCCGCGTTCATTATCTGTTTTTTGCTGACCGTCGGCGACTACGTGACGCCGATTTTGGTGGGGGGGAAAATTTCGATGATCGGCAACATGATCACCCCCCAGTTTGGTCAGAAATTCGACTGGCCTCTGGGCGCTGCGATGAGTTTCGTGACGCTTGCCGTCTCCGTCGGGTTCGTCGCAGCCTTTTCGGTGTTGATCAGTCTCTGGAGACCAAGGTGACACGCGGGTTTGAAAAAATATTGCCCTTTCTGGTTGGATGTCTCGTTCTGTTCCTGATCGGCCCATTCTTTCTGGTCGCGTTGTTTTCGTTCTCCGACAACCCGCTTTCGACCATACCCCTGGGAAACCTCTCGCTGGTTTGGTGGCGGGAAATGATCGACCATCCAGGTTTCGCAAGCGCCCTGATCAACAGTCTGGTCATTGCGATCAGCGTTGGCATTGCTTCGGCAATCATTGGCACAATGGCGGCCTTGGCCCTTGCACAAATGAAACCACGCGCAGCCACCGCCATCTTGGCCGTCTTGAGTTTGCCAATGATGATGCCACCGCTGGTTCTGGCTGTGGCGCTGCTGTCATATTATCATGCCATCAACCTTCCATTGAACCTGGTTTCGGTAATCATCAGCCATCTGCTCTTCACCCTGCCATTTGTGGTTTTGGTGACCTATGCGCGGCTTGCCTCCTTTGATTTCACCGCTGTTGAAAGTGCGCGAGACCTGGGCGCGACACCCCTGGTCGCCTTTTTCACAGTAACGTTGCCGATGATCCGACCAACGGTCATCGGTGCATCACTGATTGCGGTGGCCCTGTCGATTGACGACTTTATCATTACGTTCTTCACCATCGGTCAGGGCAACACCCTACCGACGATGGTCTGGGGCATGATCCGCACGCAGTTGACCCCGAGCGTGAATGCCATCGGAACAGTGCTGATCGTGTTTTCACTTTGCAGTTCGGTCATCGCGCTGAAGCTCACCAGGTATCGCGGGTGAGGCGTACCGTCCAAAAGGAACTGAAATGACGTCGCTCAAAGATAAGGTCATACTCGTTACCGGCGCTGCGCAGGGCATTGGCGAGGCCGGGGGACGGGTGTTTTGCCAGCAAGGGGCAAAAGTCGTCGTTACCGATATCAACGATGATCGTGTTGCGGAAAATGCCAGAGAGCTCTCCGCATCCGGGTACGATGTGCTCGCCATGAAACTTGATGTCACGGACCCGGAATCGGTTGCCCGGGCTGTTGAGGGAACAGTGTCGCACCATGGGCGCCTGGACGGCTTGTTTCACAATGCGATGTCGGCAAAATACGTAAACAACAACGACACAGATGTGACCAATCTGTCGGATGAGGTCTGGCACCACATCGTTGGTCTCACCCTGACCGGCACTTTCAACGTCATGCGGGCTGTAGGACGCCAGATGCTGGAGCAGAAATCCGGATCGATGGTGATGACGGCCACTGTCGATGCTCTGATTGCTCAGGCGGGTGTGGATGCCTATTCAGCGGCCAAGGGCGGGGTCGTGTCGCTGGTCAGATCTGCAGCCGCAAGCCTGTCGCCCCAGGGCGTGCGTCTCAACTCGATTTGCCCGGGCTTTGTGACGACGCCGGATCAGGCAAGTTTTCTTGAAGATCCACAGCGTCGCAAGCCGATTGAGAACATGCATCTGATGGATATTGCAACACCGGAAGACGTGGCTGAATACGCTGCCTTTCTTCTGTCAGACGCTGCACGCTGCGTAACCGGAGCGACGCATCTGGTGGATTCAGGATACAGCACATTCAAGGGCAAACTGGATGTACGGGATCAGATCAGCACGGACAAATGAGGAGCAGACAATGGACGCGGCACAGAGCCTGATCGACTGTAACTGCACCCTGGGTGAGGGGATATTATGGGACGCAAGGGATGGATATCTTTGGTGGGTTGATGTTCCGATGCCATCGAAACTCTACCGCTATGCCCCGAGCACCGGCATGGTCGACACCTGGGAGATGGACGAGATGATAGCCTCATTGGCCGTACGGGAAAACGGCGAAGGCCTCCTCATCGCGTCCCATGGCGGGCTCAATCACTTCGACCCCGATACATCTGAATGCAAACGGCTTTTCGACCCTGAGCCATTGAAACCATTCAATCGCAGCAACGACGGTGCAGTGGATCCGTCAGGACGCTTCTGGCTTGGCACCATGCAAAACAACATTGCCCCGGACGGGAGCGAGATAAACATCGTTTCGGCGTCAGGAGCTCTGCTCCGCATCGATCCTGATCTCACCTGCCACTCCATGGCGGAGAACATCACCATTTCAAACACGGTCTGCTGGTCGCCGGATGGCACAGTCATGTATTTCGCCGATACCGTCACCGGCGTCATATTTGCCCATGACTTCGACCAGTCATCCGGCGCAATCTCCAACAGACGCGACTTTGCCAGGTTTGACCGTGGTCATCCCGATGGCTCCACGGTGGATGCTGATGGCTATCTCTGGAATGCGCGCTGGGATGGATCCTGTGTTGTGCGCTTCGCACCGGACGGCACGGTTGATCGAGTGGTCGAGATACCTGCGGCGCAAGTCACCAACTGCACCTTTGGCGGAGATGACCTTTCCACAATCTATGTGACGACCGCCCGATACGGGCTCAACGCAAGTGATCTTGAGGGCACACCTGAGGCTGGGAACATTTTCAGTTTTGAACCGGGTGTCCACGGGCGTCCCGACAACCGATTTGCAGGCTAATAAAATGCGGATTTCCGTTCACGAAACACCCGAGGAAATCGGTCACGTCCTGGCTGGCAGGATCGCGACTGAAATTCAGAAGTCGAGTGCAAAAGGGCGCCCGTATTTGCTGGGTTGCCCGGGAGGGCGCAGCCCAAAACCGGTCTACACCGCGCTGGCGAAGTTGACGAACGAACTCGGTCTTGACCTGTCAGACCTGATCATTGTGATGATGGATGACTATGTCGATGGTGCTGCGCCGCCGTTTGACTACGTGGATCGAAATTGTCACTTCAGCTGCCGTCGGTTTGCCTTTCAGGAGATCGCTGCGGTCCTGAACAATGCAAAACCGAAAGAACAACAAGTTCAGTCCCACAATATCTGGTTTCCCGATCCCGGAAACGCTGCGGCATATGACGACAGGATTGCAGCTGCCGGCGGTATCGACATGTTTCTGTTGGCGTCCGGAGCAAGCGATGGTCATGTCGCTTTCAACCCACCGGGGACATCTCGTGATACCGGATCGCGGGTCGTTCGTCTGGCAGAACTCACCCGGCAAGATAACTTGAAGACATTCCCTGATTTCAACTCTCTTGGCGAAGTGCCCGGTTTCGGGGTCACGATAGGAGTGGGGACCATCGCGCGACATTCCAGGTCCGCAGCCATGATACTGTTCGGTGAAGACAAGAAGCTGGCTTATCAAAGAATAAGCCAAACAGTCGGTTATGATCCACAGTGGCCTTCGACCATCGTCCGGGAATGCAACAATCCCGTTCTTTATGCTGATCAGGCTGCTGCCGGGTGTTCAACGTAATGAGTCGGCGTATCGCAATGGGTGCCGATGTCGGCGGAACAAAGATCGCGATTGTCGCCGTTGACCTGCAGGACGGCCGGGTCCTGTTTCGGGAAGAAATTCCGACGCTTCGGGAACGGGGAGGGCGTGACACGCTGGATCGGCTGCTTGCACTGGTCTCAAGAACCACCGAACGCCTGATTGCACAAGGCACTCGTCCGGTCGGACTGGGCGTCGGGGTTCCTGAACTTGTCAACAATTCCGGCATTATCAAAAGCAACTGGAACTTCGACTGGGATCAGCGGGACATCGCCGCCGAGTTGTCCGAGATCTGCCCGGCGCGGTTGGAGAGCGATGCGCGTACGGTTGCACTTGCGGAAGCAGAGATCGGCCACGGCAAAAAGTATCCAAGCTTCGTGTTTGTAACCGTCGGTTCCGGTTTGTCTTGCTCATTCTGTCAGGATGGAAAAATTCATCGCGGGGCGAATGGCTATGCAATTCATTTTGCCTCAAGTGATATCCTGGCGGTCTGCAGTTCCTGTGGCGCTCAAGAAGGGTTCAATCTTGAGGCATTGGCCAGCGGTCGCGGGCTCACCGAAACCTGTCTTGCGCGGACCGGGAGCGAGATCACACCGCCCGGTCTGATGTTGAAAGAGGCGACCCAGGAACAAAAAGAACTGCTTGACCAGGCAACCAGTGCATTGGGCAGTTACCTGGCGCAACTTATCAACATTTTCGATCCTCATGCGCTGATCGTTGGCGGAGGGCTGGGAACCAATCCACGGTTTTTCAAAATGTTGTGCGAGAGAACCCGCCCGCATATCTGGGCGCAGGATTGTCAGCACATGCCAATTCTCACAAGCGCGATACCTAAAGACAGCGCGGCGATCGGGGCTGCACTTCTACTTCGATAACCCCCGTGCACCGGTAGAGAGGAAAGTCATCGAGCCTGCCACAATGTGCTGCCTCCCATTCATTAGGCTGGGTCTGATGCTGGCTATGAAGGACCGAAGGAATGGATTGTTGGCAGCAGAATAACAGGCTCTGGACAAGAAATTGGCAGAACGGCCTTTGCACCATTCGAGACAACGTCTTGAGGCATTATGCCAAATGAAGTTTTTCGAATTCCTTGATGGGTGGTGTGAGCCAAGTTGCGACGGGAAGATCAGAGAATCCCCTGTTGCTGTGCCGTCAATCGATTGAATACCACCTGATGCTGCCTGTTTTTAGATCCCAGATAGCTTGGCCGCTTTTGCGAACAGACAGTAGATATGTCGGTGTTCGCGGGAAACTCCCATTGCCCTCCCAATTCAGGTGCATATGAGCAACGGCCAACGCGAGGTTCAGCGAAAGCTAAACATTCTGGGGCATGCCGAAGGTTCCGGCCGCGTTGCCGTCAGGGTGCTGGTGGCAATTCCAGGTCGAGTTTCCTTTCACGGAAAACGCTCACCCAGGTCCCAGAACAGTCCTGTCATCATCTCCAGTCCTTCCTTCATCAAGTGGGGCAGGACGTGTTCGTTCGGCGCGTGCTGGGAACAGCCGGTGTAGCTATGCGGCACCCATATGGTCGGCATGCCGATGATGTTGAGAAAGATATCATTCGGCAACGAACCGCCGGCGTTGGGTATGACGGTGACCGGTTTACCCGTTGTCTGTTCGATTGATGCTGCCGCCCAGGCGACTGCCGGATGTTCCGGATCAAGACGAGAGGCTCTCAGCATCGACATGCGCGCCGGCTCGACGGAAATGCCCTCGAAACCTTCGTCTTCAAGATGTTTGCGGATCAGGGGCAGGAAAGTGTCAGGATCGGTGTCGACAACGAAGCGGATCTGGCAAACGGCCTCGGCAAAGGCCGGAACGGCATTTTGCGGCTTTTCCGGGTCGCCGGTGATGAAGGACAGCACCTCGAACGTGTTCCAGCCGAAAACCTTCTCCGCACCGCTCAGCCCGGGCTCGCCCCACCAGGGATTTATTTCAGGATCGTCCTGGCCGGACACGACCGTGACGCTGGCCAGCGCATCGCGCACGGAATTCTTGATGTTGTCCGGCTTCAGCCCAGGATGGAGGATTTCACCATTTCGGCTCACAAGCGTTGTGAGCGCATGCATCAGCACGATTGCGGGATTTGCCAGCAGCCCGCCCCAATTACCCGAATGGTGCGCGCCTTCGCGGTACTCCAGCCTGAAGCGGAGGTTCAATCCGCCGCGAGTGCCCAGCTTGATGTCGGGTCCATCGGTTGAAAACCGGGGCCCATCCGACGCAATCAACAGGTCGGCCGCCAGCATGTCCCTGTTCTCACGGCAGAATTCGGCGAGCCCCGGCGAGCCCATTTCCTCCGCCATCTCGATCAGGAAGGTGACGTTGTAGCCAAGTTTGCCGCGTGTTTCGATGACGTGGCGCAGGGCCTCCATGTTGATCGCATGCTGGGCCTTGTTGTCCGCCGTCCCGCGGCCATACCAGCGCTCACCGGACGATGTCCGGGCAACAGCCAGGGTCCAGGGATCTCGTTCTTCGTTCCATTGCCCCTCTTCGCCCGGCACCGTGTCGCCGTGGCCGTAACAGAACAGGGTTGGCAGGACCGGATTCTCAATCCGCCTGGCGATCAGGAAGGGTGCGCGCTCAAGCAGTCCGTTGGGATGGATCTCGACGACAAATCCCATCGCTTCGAAGCGTGTGCGATTGAGGACGTCAAGGTACCGCAGCAGCTCACCCTGGTGTTGTTCTTCCCTGCTGGATGTCCGGACGGCGACCCGTTTGGCCAGATCATCCCGGAACCCGCCATCGTCGAAATATCTGGACGCTGCCGCGATGGCAGCCTCTCTCGTTGTCATCTCTGATCTTCCTTCAGATTGTTTGTAACTGAGTTCAGGTATCCCGGCGTGCCAGCCTGACAGCCGTTTGGCCACGCCAGAGGCGTTTTGAAGGCATGACAAGCATCAGATCATCTTCGGGAGTTACGATCGGCTCATCTCCATCGTATCCGAGCAACGTTCCCTTTTTTGCAATGATCTCGCCTCCCGAAAAGGCTTCGGCAAAGACAAATTCCTCGGCCTCGATCGTGATCGCCTCGATGACGGTAAAACTGGATTGTGGCGGGGGTGTTTCGGAGAACTCTTCCAGGATTTCCTCGGAAAGGGCGCCGGTCGTGACCAGAAACCGGGCAGCGGATTCCCTGGCAAGTTCACCGGCAGCGGCCTGCCAGTGCTGACCGCATTCGATCAGCAACGCTGTTGCCTTGGCGCCCGGGTCATCGAAAGCTCCGTAATCCCGCATACGCCGTCCTGCCGCATGACCGGCATCTCCGACCACCCGTTCTGGAACGCCGATCCTGGCGGCAAGATCCTTGGCTCTGATGTGCCGGCCCGACATCATCAGCGGCGGCGCCAGATGCTGCATGCTATGGATGTCCAGCAGGTAGTCAATGTCAGCCAGGGCCGGGCGAACCTCGCGCGCGCGGCGAAGTTCCACGCTGTCACGATCTCCTTCAAGCACTTCCCCATCCCATACCCTGTTGAAATCGTCGTCGATCCACCGGGTCGCGTTCGCATCTGCCGGATCGAACGCCTCATAAGCAGCAACATTCATGAATGCCAATGTCATCGAGCCGGCAACCGGCCTCTTGTCTCGTCGGAGCAATTCATCAAGAGCGATCGCCCCGCAGGGTTCATTCCCGTGAACAATCGCGCTGATCATGACATTCGGTCCCGGCTTGCCGCTGTCGAACCGCCAAACGTAGGGGATGCCGGTGTTGCCGTTCTTGTAGGCCGACAGGTCGGGCGGCGTAAGTTCAACCGGGTATTCGTTTGGAATATTGATCTCGGCCATGAGATCGTGCTCCTTTTTCAGTACATATTCGGACGTTGGAGGAAATCAGGTGAGAGCACCCAAGGTTGCATTGCTGGGCATGATACTGGAATCGAACCGTTTCGCACGCCCGGCTGGCGAAGACGATTTTCGATCGCTGACATGGCTGGAGGGCGAAGACCTGCTTGAAGAGGCACGCTCACCTGCTCCTTCGCTTGCCACTGAATTCGCAGCTTTTGTGCGTGCAATGGATGCCACCGGTCCCTGGCAACCCGTTCCATGCACCCTGGCGGCAAGCCATCCGGCTGGACCGGTCAAGCAGGACATCTTCGAGAAAATTGCAGGCGACATCATTCGCCAACTCGAAAGAAGCGGCCCGCTTGATGCGATCTACATCTGCAACCATGGTGCAATGGTCGCCGAACATTGCCACGATCCGGACGGCATCCTGATGGAGCGCGTGCGCGAGGCGGCTGGTGCAGACCCGATTATTGTCAGCACACTCGATCTTCACGGAAACATTTCGCCAAGGATGACTGAGGCCTGTGACCTGTTCGTCGGGTACCGGACCAATCCGCATGTCGACATGATCGAGCGCGGAGAAGAAGCTGCTTTTTCCCTGAGGCGTTGTCTTGCCGACGGCAAACGACCAAAAATCGCGCTGAAAAAGCCACCGATCGTTCCGGCCTCCGTCACCCTCCTGACCGCCGAAGCGCCTTACGGCGAGTTGATCGACCTCGGGCAACGCAGACAGGCCGAATTGAGCGGATCGATCCTGAATGTTTCGGTTTTCGGAAACTTCGTATTCTCCGATACGCCGGACAATGGATTGAGCGTGGTCGTGACTGCGCGCGACGATCAGACTGCCGCCGACAAGCTGGCCTCGGAAATCGCGGACCGGGCCTGGGCGATACGCGAGAAGTTCATACGGAACCTGACGCCTGTTGACGAGGCGGTTGCGCTTGCTTGTGAATCCGGAGGGCCATCCGTGATCTTCTCCGACGCGGGCGACAATCCAGGCGGTGGCGGCTCGGGAAAAACAACGGAACTGCTCACTGCCTTGCACGCTGGTGGTGCAGTCAATGTTCTCTACGGGTCGTTTTTCGACCCGGACCTTGCGGCAGAAGCGCATGCGATGGGTGTCGGCGCCGAGTTTACGGCAAGATTCAATCGGGATGGAGGCAGCAGCACGTGGGAGAAGTGGGACCGGGCATTCGAGACCAAGGTGAAGGTGCTTGCCCTTCATGATGGGAGCGTCGTTGGCGAGCGCGGAATGACCAGGGGACGTCAACTTCACCTGGGACCGTGCGCGGCACTGGACCTTGGCGGCATCCAAGTTGTTGTTATTTCGGACAGGACACAGACGGCCGATCCGATCTTCTTTCACATGCTCGGGCTGGACATCGGCAGAGCACAGTGTGTTGTCGTCAAGTCCCGGGGCCACTTCCGCGCCGGATTCGATGCCTGGTTTTCGCCGGAACAGGTCTACGAGATCGACACTGCCGGACTGACAAGCCCTGTGCTCGAACGCTGGCCTCTTGAATTCATTCCACGCCCCAGCTTTCCCCTGGATCCGCACACCACATGGAGCGAAATCGAACAAGGTTAAACGAACTCCGAATAGTCATCGGGCGGTGTGGAAACCTTGACATAATCCATGAACTGTCGCGCAAGCTCGGAAGGCTGACGTCCGGAGGGCAGGACAAAGCTGGTGTTGTAGGTAATTGGGGCGTCGAACGGCCTGACCGAGATACCGGGCATGCCTCCGGTCAAAACCGGGAAGGGGTTGAGCAGGGTCACTCCCAGACCCTCGCGTACCAGTTCCAGCGCCGCCATGTTGGTCGCGGTCTCGGCCACGGTGCGCGGTCGAACCCCTGCACGGGCAAAAATCTGTTCCGTAATTGCCCGTGTGCCAAGCCTCCGCAAGAATTCAATGAGCTCCACCCCTTCCAGATCCGCAGGCGTTATGGTGTCTTTTTCCTCAAATGGATGTCCAGTCGGCATGGCGCAAACGACGGGAGACCGGAGCCAGGGAACAAGGGTCACCCCCGATCGCTGGATCATGGCACTCGTCAGACCGAGATCGTAGTGAAGGTCAAGAATACCGGAAACAAGCACATCGGTTGCCTGGATGTCGAGTTGCAGGTTTTTTCCCGGGTTCTGCTTCAGAAAAGCAGCGACCCTTGAAATGACGAAGTTATGAGCGAGTGTCGGGGGGACAATCAATCGCAGCGGTTCCTCGTCCGCGGAAGCCCATTCGGCGCCTTCTATCAATGCCAGCGTTTCGAACAGGGGATCCAGCTGGGCGTTGAGCCTGAGTGCGGCTGCGCTTGGCTCGATCCGGCCGGAACTGCGCAGGAAAAGGGCACGCCCGACCCGTTGCTCCAGCTGTCCAAGAGCTCGGCTGATGGAGGATTGTGACACCCCGAGTCTGCGTGCTGCCCCGATCGTGGTTCCTGTTGTCACCAGGGCCCGAAGCGCTTCCATTTCTCGTAATCTGTGACGGTGCTGTGCCATTTGTCGAGGTTTTCCAGGGGGAATGAGTCAGTCGTGCAAGTTGGATTGACCTATGCAAAATTGCATTAACTTTGCTGTTGGCAATGAATTTTTTGCAAGCTAACATCGTTTCCATCGTGCGGCAAAAAAGCTCGAAAAGAGCACCGCGCCTTCCGAGGGAGTTACATAGACATGAGAAAACTGACAGCCGCTGCTGCGGTTACGGTAAGCGCATTGGCGTTGTTCACCGGAGCGGCATATGCTGAAAAGCTGACCATAGGTCTGGCATCCGAGCCGACTTCAATGGATCCTCATTTCCACAATCTTGGCCCGAACAATGCGATGTCGGTCCACATGTTCGACAGGCTGATTGCCCAGGACGAAAAGCAGCGGCTGTCGCCCGGTCTTGCCGTCTCCTGGAAGCCGATCGACGATCTGACCTGGGAATTCAAGCTGCGTGAAGGCGTGAAGTTCCATGATGGCAGCGATTTCAATGCAGACGACGTCATCTGCACGATGGAACGTGCGCCGGACGTTCCGAATTCTCCGTCCGGATACGGAACCTATCTGAAGGGCAAGACCTTCAAGAAAATCGACGACTATACGGTTCATGCCATCACGGAAGCGCCTTACCCGCTGATGGCGAATGACATTTCGACGATACCGGTGATCTCCGACAGCGCCGGCTGCGGTGCGGCAACGGAAGACTTCAATGCCGGAACCGCAGCTGTCGGCACCGGCCCGTTCAAATTTTCCAACTACAAGCCCGGCGAGAGCATCACGTTCGTTCGCAATGACGACTATTGGGGGGACAAGCCCGCCTGGAGCGAAGTGGAATTCCGACCGATCAAATCCGGCCCGAGCCGGGTCGCCGCCTTGTTGGCCGGTGACGTTGACATGATCGCAGGTGTGCCGACGACTGACATCCAGACGCTGGACTCCAAGGACGACATACAGCTCAGCCAGGGGGTTTCCAATCGCGTCATCTACCTGCATATGGACCAGTTCCGCGAGAACTCGCCCTATGTCAAAGGCAATGACGGCAGCGATATCAAGAACCCGCTGATGGACCAGCGCGTCCGCCAGGCGATTTCGAAAGCGATCAACCGCGACGCGATTGTAGACCGTGTTATGGAAGGGGTTGCCATACCGGCCGGACAATTGTTGCCGGAAGGTTTCTTCGGCGTGTCTGACATTCTGCAGCCCGTCGACTATGACCCGGAAGGTGCCAAGGCTCTGCTGGCCGAAGCAGGCTATGGCGACGGCTTCCAACTGACCATTCACGGTCCGAACGACCGTTATATCAACGATTCGAAGATCGCCGAGGCGATCGGGCAGATGTTGACCAGGGTCGGTATCAAGACAGCGGTCGAAACGATGCCCAGATCCGTGTATTTCGGGCGCGCATCGCGCGGCAGCCCGGACGGTCTGCCGGAGTTCAGCTTCATTCTGGTCGGATGGGGTGCAGGTTCCGGTGAAGCGTCTTCGCCTCTGAAATCCCTTATCCATACCTTCGACAAGGACAAGGGTTTCGGCTCCTCGAACCGTGGCCGCCACTCCAATGCCGAGATCGACGCCCTGATCGAGGAAGCGCTGAGGACTGTCGATGATGAGAAGCGTCAGGACCTGTTGGCGAAATCGACGGAAATGGCCATTGAAAACGTTGCGATCATCCCGACCCACTTTCAGGTCAACACATGGGCGGCGAAAAAGGGTCTGAAGTACATTCCACGGACCGACGAATACACCCTCGCCATGGGTGTGGTGAAGGAATAGCAACCCTCTCCCGGGCCGCTGCTTGCTGCGGCCCGGTCCTTCCTTGAGTCGAGAAACCTCATGACTGTTTTCGTCATCCGGCGACTGATGCAGGCGTTCCTTGTCGTCTTTCTCATGTCGGTAATCGTCTTCTTCGGCGTGAACATCGTCGGCGATCCGGTTTACATGCTGGTGAGCCCCGACGCGGACCAGGCTGATATCGAAGCGGCGATCCGTCGCCTCGGGCTCGACCGTCCGATATGGGAGCAGTACTTCCTGTTCCTGAAAGGCGCAGCACAGGGCAATCTGGGAGACAGTTTTGTCTTCGGCCAACCGGCACTGAAACTGATCCTGCATCATATGCCCGCGACACTGGAACTGGCATTCAGCGCGCTCTTTCTCGCAATCGTCTTTGGCATTCCACTCGGTCTGTTTTCAGGTCTCTATCCCGACAACCCGGTGTCGAAGGGCATCATGGCCGGCTCCATTCTCGGGTTTTCGCTACCGACATTCTGGGTCGGTCTGATGCTCATATTGCTGTTCGCCGTCGAACTGGGGTGGCTTCCCTCCACCGGTCGCGGAGATACGGGCACCGTGTTCGGGATACAGACAAGTCTCGCCACGTGGGACGGCATCCGGCATATCTTTCTGCCGGCACTCAATCTCTCGCTTTTGAAAATATCACTTGCAATCCGTCTCACCCGGGCTGGTGTCCGCGAGGCAATGGGGCAGGACTATGTCAAATATGCCCGTGCCAAAGGTGTTTCGACAAAACGCATTATCTTCGTACATGTCATGAAGAACATCATGATCCCGGTCGTCACTGTGATGGGACTGGAATTTGGCAGCCTGATCGGCTTCTCGGTCGTGACGGAAACGATTTTCGCCTGGCCGGGAATGGGCAAGCTTCTGATCGACGCGATCCTGCAACTCGACCGCCCGGTCGTCGTTGCCTACCTGATGATCATGGTTCTGTTCTTCGTTCTGATCAATCTGGTGGTCGACATACTCTATTCAATCCTGGACCCGCGGGTCCGTCTTCAGGATCAGGGTGCATGACCGATACAGCGATGCAGTCCGCAAGTACCGCGCCGGCAAAGGTTGAAACCCCGTTTCAGCGATTTCGCGCCGAGTTTTTCGAAAGCCGCATTGCGGCGACCGCGTTTTTCATTTTTGTGACCATCGTTTTGCTGGCGATCCTGGCGCCGTGGATTACACCGCAAAACCCGTATGACCTGGCACAGGTCGATGTTCTGGACGGACGGTTGCCACCCGGCTCCGAGGCCTTTGCCGGATACACCATGTGGTTGGGCTCGGACGGCGCCGGACGGGACCTTTACTCGGCGATCCTCTATGGCCTCCGGATTTCGATCTCCGTTGGTCTGGCTTCAGGCGTGATCGCGCTTTTCATCGGCATGACCGTCGGTCTGATCGCTGCATATCTTGGTGGCAGGACGGAAGCCGTCATCATGCGTGTTGTCGATCTTCAGCTTTCGTTTCCAGCATCACTTGTTGCGCTGATGCTTGTCGCCGCACTGGGGAAAGGGGTCGACAAGATCATCCTTGCGCTTGTCGTCGCCCAGTGGGCCTACTATGCCAGAACTGTCCGTGCGACCGCTCTTGTCGAGCGCGGCAAGGAATATGTTGAAGCTGCGCAATGTCTTGGCCTCTCCAGAATGAGAGTTGTTTTCAGGCACATCCTGCCGAATTGCATGGCACCCCTGATCGTGGTCGGAACCGTGCAGACGGCTCACGCCGTTTCCCTCGAGGCGACCCTCTCGTTCCTCGGTGTCGGATTGCCGCAAACCGAACCGTCGCTCGGTGTTCTGATCGCCAACGGCTTTGAATACATGATGTCCGGACGGTACTGGATCTCGGTCTTTCCCGGCATCGCACTGCTCCTGACCGTCGCATCGATCAATCTTGTTGGCGACCAGCTACGCGACGTTCTCAATCCGAGGATGAAAAAATGACCGCGGTGCTGGAAGTGAGCGGCCTGAAGACGCATTTTTTCACTCACGCCGGTGTCGTCAAGGCTGTGGATGGTGTCGATTTCATCGTGAACAAGGGCGAGGTCATGGGCCTTGTCGGTGAATCGGGATCGGGCAAATCCATTACGGGGTTTTCCATCATTGGTCTGATCGACCAGCCGGGTCGGATCGTGGAAGGCGCTATCCGTTTCAATGGTGAAGACATTGCCAAGGCGCCCGAGGAAAAACTGAAATCGATACGGGGCAACCGGATTTCGATGATCTTCCAGGATCCCATGATGACGCTCAATCCGGTTTTGCGCATCGACACCCAGATGATGGAGGCAATCCTTGCGCATGAACAGGTGCCCAGAAAAGAGGCCTGGGAGCGGTGCCGTGATGCACTCGGTCTTGTCGGCATTCCCTCGCCCGAGGAGCGCCTCAGGGCCTATCCGCACCAGCTGTCGGGAGGCATGCGCCAGCGTGTTTCCATTGCAACGGCCTTCCTGAACAAACCTGATCTGATCATCGCCGACGAACCGACAACTGCCCTTGACGTTACCATTCAGGCGCAGATAATTTTCGAGGCGCAGAAACTGACGCGACAAACGGGAACGGCGATGATCTGGATCACGCACGACCTTGCCGTTGTGGCAGGTCTCGCCGACCGGATCTCGGTGATGTACGCGGGCAGGATCGTCGAACAGGGGCTCACAGACGATGTGATCGACCGGCCGCTCCACCCGTATACAGTGGGCCTGCTGGGATCTGTCCCGACAGCAAACAACCGTGGGGAACGGCTGTTCCAGATTGAGGGCATGACGCCGAACATGCTGGCATTGCCTGAAGGATGCGCCTTTTCTCCGCGGTGCGGTTCGGCAAGCGATGTCTGCAGGACCCCACCTCCGATCGAGAATGTGGCAGACCGCGAACTTCGTTGTTATCACCCCCGGCCGCAGGTGGCAGCTCAATGACGGTTCCGCTGGTAGAGATCCGCGACGTCTCAAAACGCTTTGCCAAGCGACTGGATGTTGCCGGAAAAATCGCCCGGAAACTGGGTGCCAGCGTGCGTGAAGAAATCGTGCACGCCGTTGATGCGGTCAATCTTACGATCAATCGGGGCGAGGTCCTGGGCCTGGTTGGGGAGTCGGGCTGCGGCAAGTCCACGCTGGGCCGTGTTGTTGCCGGTATCCATGCGCCGAGTACCGGTCAGCTGCTCTACCGGGGCAACGATGTGGCGGCGATGTCGACTGCAGACAAGAAGGCGGCAACGCTCGCGGTCCAGATGATCTTTCAGGATCCTTTCGCCAGTCTGAATCCCCGATTGCGCGTGGAGGACATCATCGGCGAAGCCCCGAAAGTTCACGGAATCGTTTCCCGGAGCGAGGCGTCGGACTATGTCGATGACATCATGCGGAAGGTTGGACTGGATCCCTCGTTAAAACGGCGATACGCACACCAGTTCTCTGGTGGGCAGCGCCAACGTATCGGCATAGCGCGGGCGCTGGCCGTCAAACCGAAGTTTCTTGTTTGCGACGAAGCCATTGCGGCACTGGATGTTTCGATCCAGGCGCAGGTCATCAACCTGTTCATGGATCTGCGCGAGGAGTTTGGTCTGACATACCTCTTTATCAGCCACGACCTCAGTGTGGTTGAGCATATCGCGGACCGGGTCGCGATCATGTATCTGGGCCGGATTGTTGAAAGTGCAACAACGGAAGAAATCTTCAGCGCGCCAAGACACCCCTATACCCGGGCTCTCCTGGCGGAGGCGCCCAGGCTGGATCAGCGGAAGCGTGACTTTGCCCCGATCGAAGGCGAGATTCCGTCACCCCTGTCGCCGCCGGACGGTTGCTTCTTCAATCCGCGCTGCCCGCACGCTCAGGCTCTCTGTCGCACGGACCAGCCTGTTCTTGAAACATTCGGCGAGACCCACTCGGTCGCCTGCCACTATTGGAAAGACATATGCCCCCCGCATTCCGGATTGGCCTGACCGACTGAAAGAGCCTTGCGTTCGATAGTGCATTCCCTATTGCGCGAACCGTCCAGCGAACCCGGGACAAGTAACTCAAGCTGGCGCTGAACCGCATTGCGCGGGCGGCGCCGGCACGCTTTGAAATTCTGGAGGAAGCAATGAAAAACACCGATCGTGTCTGGGATTTTGTTGATGCCCGGCGGGACGACTATATCGGCCTTTCCGATCGTGTCTTCGACCAGCCGGAAATTGCCTATACCGAATTCAGGTCCGTTGCAGAGCACAGGAAGATGCTCGAACAGGAAGGATTCAGGATCACGGAAGGTGTCGCCGGGATTCCCACTGCAATTGTGGGAGAAGCAGGTGACGAAGGCCCCGTGATTGCCATTCTCGGCGAATTCGACGCGCTTCCGGAGTTGGGTCAGGTTGCCGGTGTCGCGGAACAGCAGCCGGTCGAGCAAGGTGGTCCGGGGCATGGCTGCGGGCACAATCTGCTGGGATCGGCTGCGCTGATGGCGGCCTCTTCCGTGAAGGATTATCTTGCGGAACGGGGCATCAAGGGCCGCGTGCGCTACTATGGTTGTCCGGCCGAGGAAGGGGGGGCGGCCAAGACATTCATGGTGCGTGAAGGTCTTTTTGACGATGTGGATGCTGCTATCTCCTGGCATCCGGCAACCTTTACGGCAGTCAACGAAGCCCGTTCACTCGCCAACACCCGTATCGATTTCACGTTTCATGGACGGGCTGCCCACGCCGCCGGTGCTCCCGAACTTGGCCGCAGCGCGCTGGATGCCATCGAATTGATGAATGTCGGCATCAACTACATGCGTGAACACATGCCTGACGATGCCAGGATCCACTATGCGTATCTGGATGCCGGAGGGATCGCACCCAACGTCGTCCAGTCGCGTGCTACCGTTCGCCAGCTTGTTCGTGCGGGCAACCTGAAGGAGCTGCACGGGCTGATCGACCGGGTGCGCAAGGTTGCCGAAGGCGCAGCCCTGATGACAGAGACCACAGTTGAATCCCGGGTGGTCAGCGGCGTTTCCAACCTGATCGGCAATCGCCCCTTGGAAGAAACGATGCAGCGCAATATGGAGCGCCTGGGCGCGCCCGAATTCGATGATATGGATCGCGCGTTTGCCGAGAAAATCCGCGCGACGCTCAGCGAGGACAACATCACTGTCTCGTTCCGCAGGGTCGGAATGGAGGTGGATCCGGAACTCGCTCTTTGCAACTTTGTGGTCCCTCTTGAGCGGCAAAGCGAAGGCGGTGAAGGATCGACCGATGTTGGAGATGTCAGCTGGGCCGTCCCGACAGTTCAGGCCCGTGTTGCGACCTGTGCGGTTGGAACACCCTTCCACACCTGGCAACTGACGGCTCAAGGGAAAGCGCCGGCAGCGCACAAGGGCATGACCCATGCCGCAAAGATCATCGCGGGAACGGCGGTGGACCTGTTCGAGGACAGCGAAGTGCTGCAGCGTGCGATCGAAACTCATCGCTCAAAACTTGAAAAGGAACCCTATGACTGCCCCATCTCGAAGAACGTTTCCCCACCGCTCAAGGCCATGAGCAACCAATGACTGGAACCAGAGTTCAGGCGGCGGATAAACCGGGCATTTTTCGGCATTTCGTCAATCGTCCGCCCAGGGTTGATAACCGGTATCAATACTCAATACTCAGTCCTCAGTCCTCAGTCTGTTTTCGCTTCGGCGTGATAATGATTGAGCTCTGCAGTCAAGGCTTTGAAAAAAATCAATAAAATCTACATGGGCTTACGAGAATTGCTCGGTGGAGGGGGCCGTTGCCGCCACAATGCCCGGTTCAGGCAAATGCATTTCTCCCTGGTGGCAATTCCCTCAAGAGGCACTTACTTTCAGCAGAAGTCAGGATAAACTGTGCTCAAGGGCATGAGTGGTCATACGTGAAGCGTTTTACCGAACCGTTTGGTGCAATCCACTTGTTGAACTCTCATTACGGGCTCCGCCAATGTTTGCAATGGAACTGAAACGAGCCCGACGGCTTGCCAGTCTGTTTCCATTCATGCGGACATATTTGGTTCCATTTCGCTGCACAATCACTTTGGTATCTTGCCATTGTCTTTTGGATAATTGCCGCAGTTAACCTTTGGTCCATTTGTCAGGCCGTCGACATAGGTCTTGATCAATGTCTTTGCCAGGGTCATTGAAGTTTCACCTTCCTGCAGCCGGCCTGAACCTTCCAGGACTGTCATTCCAAAAAGGCTCATCCACAAAACGCGTGCATGTTGATGAATTTCGTCAGCGCTTCGACCCGATAATATGGGCGCAAGCGCGCGCTCGATAGTGGAGAGAAGCCCGGAAACCTTCTCCGAGAACCATTCGGGCACCGGCCGGGTCTCCGGTAACTTATGCTCAAAAATCGCGTTCCAAAGCTTTGGGTTTTCGTGTGTGAAGCTCAGATAGCAATGCACGAGCCGTTCCAGGTCCATGTTCGGGTTCTGCGTGAGTTCGACCTTTGAACATTCCTCCATGAGCTGATCCAGGGTCTCCCCATTCATATGCATGATGAGGTCGTCGAGATCCTCGAACAAATTGTACAAAGTCCCAATCGTATACCCAATATCACGTGCAATCTGTCGAGCGCGCAAGCCTCTAAGGCCTTCTTTTTCAACAATCTTCCTTGATGCGTCGATGGCGAGCCGCCACAGTTCTTCCCGCGTGTGATCGGACCGCCGGGCCATGCATTTCTCCATGATTAATCAAAAAATGAACTTTGTTCACATTTTAACTTGAAATTGAACGGCGATCAATTTATTTAAATGAGCACTGATCAATTATCAGTCTTTTCACGTCAAGTCCTCGCGAATGGGAGTATTCATAATGGTTCAGATCTCAAGAGACTGGTGCGCCGCCACGGCATTTGCTGCAGGGCTCTGCCTGAGCGTCTCTGCTGTAACACCGGCCAATGCAGTTGGCCTGCTCACACCATCAGATCAAGCGCAGTCGCTGGATCTTCTCAATCACGAGGTGAGCGTGGTGGTGGAAGACGGATACGTGATGACCACGGTCAATCAAACCTTCAGCAATCCGCACATGCACGACATGGAAGCGACTTATTCGTTTCCGGTCCCGCATAAGGCTGCTGTTTCGGAGTTCACATACTGGATTGACGGAAAGCCGGTAACGGCCGAGGTCGTCGAGAAGGAAAAGGCCCGCCAAATCTACGAAAGCGAGAAACAGGCAGGCCGGAACACCGGTCTTGCAGAGCAGGATGATTACAAGACCTTTGACATCAGTGTCTGGCCGGTCCGCGGCAACAACGATGTTGATATTCGCTTCTCTTACATCCAGCCGGCAAAACTCGACACGGGCATTGGGCGATACCTTTATCCGCTCGAGGAAGGCGGCGTCGACGAAGAAAAGCTTGCCTTCTGGACCGCCAAGCAAACCGTGACGGGGACGTTCAGTTTTGATTTGCACCTGCGGACAGATTATCCGGTTGAAGCCGTTCGCATGCCGAAGCACCCGGGAGCTCAAATTACACGGGAGCAGGATGGGAGCTGGCGCATTCATATGAACAACACTGGCCTGGCGAACAGTGTGGGGAAGGACGCGGACCCGGATTTGCAAGATGCGCGCGCCATCGATGAGATCGGCACCGAAGAAGGCCAGGCAACGACAAGCCACAACCCCGTGACACTGGATCAGGACATCGTCGTCTATTGGCGGCAAGCGCAAAACCAACCGGCGCGCGTCGATCTGGTGCCCTACAAGGCAGACTCATCCGGTCGCGGGACTTTCATGTTGACTTTGACACCTGGCATGGATCTGCAGCCCATTACCGAGGGGCGTGACTGGATCTTTGTTTTGGACCAGTCCGGGTCCATGGGAGGCAAGATCGCCACGTTGAGTGAAGGCGTCGCGAAAGCACTCGGGAAGCTCAGGCCAGAGGACCGCTTCCGGATCATCTTTTTCAACGACGGAACAATTGAGCTGACAAGCGGCTTCACCCCGGCATCCCCCGACCAGATCAATCAGGCGCTGAACAATATCCGCAGCGTTCAAGCCGGTGGCGGCACCGACCTTTATGCCGGGCTGAAGAGAGGCCTCGATGCCCTTGATTCTGACCGCACGGGCGCCATCGTTCTCGTGACTGATGGCGTTGCAAATGTGGGCACTACGGAGACCAGAAAATTTCTCGAACTGATGCAGCAAAAGGATGTCCGTCTGTTCACCGCGATCATGGGTAACAGTGCAAATGTCCCCTTGCTCCAACCAATGACAGATGCTTCAGGCGGCTTCGCCATCAACGTTTCAAATTCTGATGACATTGTTGGCACCCTCCTGCAGGCGACTTCAAAGGTCACGCACCAAGCGCTTCATGGCCTGAAACTGGATTTGACACAGAAAGACGGGTCCCTGCGTGTCAATGATATCAGGCGACGCAACAATCCGTCGCTCTATCGCGGCGAGCAATTGGTCTTGTTTGGTCACTATTGGGGAAATGGCGAGGCTTCGCTCAAGCTCACAGGTGAAATATCGGGTACTCCTGTCAGTTATGAAACAAGCTTCACGTTTCCCGATACAGCCAGAAGCAACCCTGAAATCGAACGTTTGTGGGGCTATGCGCAGATTGAACACGACATGGAGACCCTGGCTCTTCTTGGCCCGGATCCGGACCTCAAAACCTCCATTGTCGACACGTCGAAAGAGTACGGCATTCTGTCACCCTACACGTCGATGTTGATCGTTCAGGAAGCGCGGTTTGAAGAACTTGCGATTGACCAGACCAACAAGAAGCGTCTTGACGTTGAACGGGCTGCTCAACAGAAACGGAAGGCAAAGCCGGTACAATCGACCCGCGTCGACACGAACAAGCCAATGTTCAAGGGGAACCAACCAAGCCACACCGGTGGCGGTGGCTCCGGATCGCTGGGCATCTTGGGGCTGTTGTTGGCATTGTCTGCGTTGACCGTCGGCCTCAAGATGCGTCGCCGGAATGCAGGATGACCAGTATCCTCTCCTCTCTCACCCATGGCGGCTCGAAGCTGCCATGGGTTTCCATCACCCTGGCGGCCACAAGCCTGGTTCTCTTCGCCGTCTTCGGTGGTAAACCCGAGGCCTTCATTTACGACCGGGAGCTGATTGAAAACGGAGAATTCTGGCGTCTGGCGACTGGCCATTTCGTACACCTGGACCACAAGCATTTGCTCATGAATGTCGGAGCCTTGTTTGCGTTAGGATTTCTTTATGAAACCTCCCCGCACGGTGGTGCGCGCAGGCTCGTGTTGGGATGCTTCATTCTTTCCGGCAGTTTGATTTCGTTCGCCTTGTTTCTTGGTGATCCCAAGACGCAGTTCTATTGCGGCTTATCGGCAATCCTGAATACGCTATACGTGGTCACAATGGTTGCGATGTGGCGTGAGACACGCAGCCGAGTATGGCTTGTTGGCCTCAGTCTCCTGATTGCAAAGACTGGATATGAAGCTTTGTTTGGCTCAATCCTTTCCGACAATCTCGAATGGCCACCGCATATCGGCGCGCACCTCACTGGAATCCTCGCAGGCATATTACTTTTTGTCTTCGGATTATTTGAAAAGGCGCTATCAAGACTGAGACGGTCGGATGTCGGGGCTCTCAGGCCAAGTCAAGCATGTTGAGAAATGCGCGGAAGCACGGACCTGACAGAGCCGACTGGTCCGTGTGAATTTTTGTGGATCGCTATTGTTCTGCGCAACGAGATGAAGAGTAGCGCTGATGATTGACATCCGCGGGCACGGTGATGCCAGTTTGTGTCGAAATCAGTGTCGACGTCAGTCCACGAAGATGTTCTCCGCTTCACGGAGTAACCGGAAGATCCCGCGATCAAGAGGGCAGGCCTGATCTGTTGTCAAAACTCCGAACGACCGCTTCGCGCCCAACGCGGATGTTTGCTGTGTCTACGATAAATGGTGATTTTCAGGAGTGAGGTGAAAACGAACGACGCGAAGCGGACATTTGTGTCAAACACCCCGAAAACAGCCTGGGGTTGGAGCCAGCTTTCGGAACTCGTCCAGGGAGGCGATGTGTGCCTTATCACGCAATGTCCCTGGTAACATCCTGTTTTGAACTTCCTGCCTGAAATATGTAACTAAATCAGCTGGTTGGTTGCAATCTCATGCCGGCTTTAGTGCTGATACGGTCGAGGTACTTGCAAATTCACTAAGAACTACAAAGCATTGCGGGAAGTGTTTGGTAGCGGAGGAGGGCTGCCGCCGTTACCCCCGGTCCAATGAGTTGTATTTTTTATTGGTGGTTTTCTCGCAAGCCTCTAGCTTTTTGCAGAAATGAGGTGAAGTTGGTCTCATCGATATGAGTGACGAAGCGACGCGTTTTGCTGAACCGCTTGTGTTGAAACTGTCATGAAGCTCTCGCTTCGGAATCAACAAGTGTCCAAATCGGGGTCCTCAAAGAGGCTGTCGGGTTTTTCCGCATTTTAATCTGCGCAGACAATCTTGCAGAAGACTCTCAAATTGAAGTGCAGACACCAGCGGCACACGAAAAATGACCCGTATCGCAATTTCCAGCGGAACGGGATTGTCGCGAGGGCCTTACCGTTTCCAAAAATCCTGGCAACGTCAATCGAAGGCCCACTGCACTTTCAGACTATTGCTCGGTGGTGCGCTGGCGAGAAATCTTGAAATTTCCTCGAGCGGCAGTCTGTGCGAAACAACGCGGTCAATTTCGGAACCGTGGCCCGTTATGATGTCCAATGACCTTGGGATGTTGTGGTTTAGAGAATGCGATCCAGCGAGCGTCAATTGCCTTCGGAAAACCTCGAAAGGTCTAAGATCAATCTTCGCATCAGATGGACAGACGCCGAAAAAAAGACCTTTGCCACCGTTTGCCATATAGTCGGCAAGTCCTGCAGCAACAGCCGGAACGCCCGTTGCTTCAACGGCAAGATCTGCTCGATGATGCCACTCTTGCAGGTCACAGGAGCCGCTTGCGATTGCTTCGAATCCAAAGCTCGATGCTAATTCAAGACGGCTGTCCGAGATGTCGCAGAAGGTTACCCTTGAGATGCCTGTCGACTTAAGCGCCATTCCCATGAGCAATCCCATCGGTCCAGCACCAAAGATCAATGCCTCTTCCATCCACGGAGCGTGAACCGCATCGACGCCATTTAGAACACATCCCATGGGCTCTGCCAAAGCAGCCTGCTGGAAACTCATGTCACCGATGGGATGCACGTTGGCGGCATTCACGAGACTAAACTCAGCAAAGCCTCCATGGGTTGTTACACCATACGCGCCAAGCTTGTCACAAAGATGTGCCCAGCCGTGCCTGCACGCCCGACAGGTGCCACATTCGAAGTTCGGGTCAACAGCGACACGGTCTCCGGAGGTGACATTTGCTACGCCTGACCCAACATCCACAACGACGCCAACATATTCATGACCGGGTACAACGGGAAAAGCGCCAGTCCCATAGTTGTCTTTCAAAACTTCATAGTCGGTGTGACAAATCCCGCTTGCCTTGACTTCGACAACAACTTCACCCGGCCCTGGTGCGGGATCCGGCAAATCCTTGTACTGAACTTCATTTTTTCCGGTGAAAACGACAGCCTTCATAGCGTGATTATCCTTGCAGGTATGATGCCAATGCCGCTTCCAAACCTTCGGACCAGATAAGCGAAAGCCAGGTATGAAACCGGATTTGGAACAGGGCGTTGTTTCCCAGATCCCCGTAGATGTCACTTTGGTCCAGCCATGCTTGCGGATTGGACTTCGCTGCCCGGGCAGTAACCACTAGCCTATCCCACACAGGATCATTGGGCTCTATGACAGTGCCGTCTTCCCGTGTTCCTTCGCACATCCTCGCCCAGATCGCCTGGGACAGCGCGAGACCGTCAATGGCGTCACCGTTGGAAAGCGCGTCACGCAAGGTTGGAAGAACAAATCCCGTCTGGCGCGAATAGCCGTCAAACGCCACTCTTCGCACGGTGTCGATGATCTCGGGATTTGAGAACCGTCGGTCAATCAGATCGACATAAGAGGCTGGTGCTACACCCGGGGCAGCTTTTACCTGAAGTGCGATCTCAATCCTTGCAATCTTGCGAAAAAACGCACCAATCAAAGGGTGTGACATACATTGCGAAATGTATTCGAGAGACAAAATTTCACCCGCATCGGCGATGATCTGATGACCACCGTTTAAGATGCGAATTTTCATCGTCTCGTAGGCATGTACGTCATGTGTAAATGTCGCGTCGACCTTGTCCCAATCGGGACGCCCGGCACAGAAGTCGTCTTCAATTACCCATTGGCGGAAATTTTCATGGGTCACCGGGGCTGCATCATTGATGCAGAATTGCCTGACCAGTTCCAGTTCCCTCGGCCCGGTAGCAGGAACAATGCAATCCACCATGGAATTGGGGAAGGAGCAATTCGTATCAATCCAGTCTGCCAGATCCGGATCGGAAAGGTGGGCGAGTGAAACCAGCGTCTGTCTCAAGATTGCGCCGTTGCCTTGCAGGTTATCGCAGCTTTGGCAGGTGAATGGTCCTGTAGACTCCTTGCGGCGTGTTTTCAGTGCCGCAATCATGGCACCGAAAGCTGTTCGAGGACTGTTGGGATGGGCGGCATCATGTCGGATGTCAGGATGGTCCGAATTGAATGCATTGGTTACTGGGTCAATGTAATACCCGCTCTCGGTAACGGTAAGCGAAACAATGCGGATTGCCGGGTCGGTCATTTGCCGTATCAAGGAGGCGTTGTCTTCCTCGACGGGCACGAAGCCGATCATTGACCCAACGATTTCCACTGAAGGTCCATTGGGGTCCAGCTCGATCAGGGTTGTCAGGTAGTCCTGTGCTGACAGCCGTTGCCGTTGAGCTTCGTCGCCCTGGCGAACACCTGCGCCGATGATCCCCCAATCCAGCGCCTCTCCCTGCTGCATCAGCCGGTGCAGATACCAAGATTGGTGCGCACGGTGAAAGTTACCCAAACCGATGTGCACGATGCCCGGTGTGATGGCCGCGCGATTGTAGGCAGGAAAACAAACACCTGCGGGCAAGTCGATAAGCGCTGCGTTTGAGAGTTTTTGCATTGGCTTCAGCGTCAGCTCATCCAGTTGCCGCCGTCGACATTCAACGTCTGAGCAGTAATGTATCGGGAGGCGTCCGAAGCGAGAAACACGCATGGATCGGCGATATCACGAGGATCGCCCATACGGCCCAACGGAACGGCTTCACCAACTTCTCGCTTTTTCTGGCCGCGGGGCTTGTTCTCATATTGGGAGAACTGCGCGTCAACGACGTCCCACATCGGGGTGTCGATGACACCCGGTGCAATGGCATTCACGCGAATGTTGTCAGTTGCCAACTCGAGCGCCAGCGATTGTGTAATCGAGATGACCGCCGCTTTGGTTGAACAATACAGTGTGATGTTGGGTTCGCCGCGACGACCGGCCTGGCTTGAAAAGTTTATAATCGCGCCACCGCCGCGCTTTTTCATGAACGGTATGACCGCCTGACAGGCAAAGATTGTTCCTCCAACATTGACGTCATATTGGCGGCGGTAGTCTTCTGGCGTGATCCTGTCGATCGAGGCCATGTTGAAGATACCCGCATTGTTGACAAGGATATCAATGCCACCCAACGCGTTTTCGACCTGTTGTGCGCTGTCCGAAAGCGCGTCGAAATCCATCACATTCATTTCGACAGGCAGGCCGCCAATGGCCTGTGCCGTTTCTGCGGCGTCATCCTCGCGCAAATCGGCAACAGCAACTTTTGCACCAGCATCGGCCATTGCCTCGCAAACTGCGCGGCCGATCCCACGCGCACCACCGGTCACGAGAGCAACTTTTCCTTCGAGCGTTCTCATGACATGCGCAACCCTTCGGAATTGAATTTGTGGATTTGGGAGGAATTCGGCGTCAGGAAAACAGTGTCACCGTGCTGTACCGCGACATCCCCGAGTGCCCGCACGGTCATCGGGTCGCAGCCCGGAATTCCATGGATATGAATGAACGTATCTGACCCCAGATGCTCGGCCACGCCGACTGTGCCCCTCCAGGCGCCTGCCGTGGTTGAAACATCAATATGTTCCGGTCTGACCCCGATTGCCTGTGCACCGTGAGTGTCGGCCTCGGCTCCTTCAATGAAGTTCATCTTGGGGCTGCCAATGAAGCCCGCTACGAACTTGTTGCGCGGCGTTCGGTACAGTTCCAACGGGCTACCCACCTGTTCGATCACGCCGGCGCGCAGAACGACGATCTTGTCGGCCATGGTCATGGCCTCGACCTGATCGTGGGTCACGTAGATCATTGTCGTGTCGAGTTTTTTGTGCAGCTCGGAGATTTCCATGCGCATTCCGACCCGCAATGCGGCGTCAAGGTTCGACAACGGCTCATCAAACAAAAACGCTGCGGGTTCGCGCACAATGGCCCGACCTATGGCAACACGCTGACGCTGACCGCCGGAGAGTTGACCGGGACGTCGGTCCAGGTAATCTGTCAGGTTCAGCGCCTTGGCCGCCGCAGTGATCCGCTTGTCCTGCTCTTCTACACTCATCTTCGCCATTCGCATGGGAAAGGCGATGTTCTTGCGCACCGACATATGCGGGTAAAGCGCGTAAGACTGGAACACCATCGCCAAACCACGCTTGGCAGGTGGGGTTGCGGTCGCATCTTCGCCGTCAATTTCGATAATGCCCGACGTTGTGTCTTCCAGACCTGCGATGAGACGCAAGAGTGTGGATTTCCCGCACCCGGACGGGCCGACAAAAACGACAAACTCCCCATCATCTATTTCAAGGTCCAATGGTGGAATGACTTCCACATCACCAAATTTTTTTTGGACCTGCCTCAGCTGAATGCGTCCCATTTTCTTGTTCCTTACTTCACGGCACCGAAGGTCAGGCCCCGGACGAGTTGTTTCTGGCTGAACCAGCCCATGATCAGAATGGGTGCAATAGCCATGATTGAAGCGGCACTCAGTTTGGCGTAGAAGAGTCCTTCAGGGCTGGAATAGCTGGCGATAAATGCAGTCAGCGGTGCCGCATTTGCGGCCGTAAGGTTGATCGTCCAGAAAGCTTCGTTCCAGGCTAGAATGATGTTCAGGAGAACTGTCGACGCCATGCCGGGGATCGCCATCGGTGTCAGTACGTAAATGACTTCATCACGCAGTGACGCCCCATCCATACGGGCGGCTTCCAGAATTTCGCCCGGAATTTCCTTGAAGTATGTGTAGAGCATCCAAATGATGATCGGCAAATTGATCAGCATCAGAACGATCGTCAAACCAAGACGAGTGTCGAGCAGGTTGAAATCCCGGAAAACCAGATAGATTGGCACCAACACACCAACCGGTGGCAACATCTTGGTCGACAACATCCACATAAGCACATTCTTGGTGTGTTTGGATGGAACAAATGCCATTGACCACGCAGCTGGTATCGCAATCAAGAGGCCCAAAAACGTGGATCCGACGGAAATAATGACCGAGTTGGAGAAATGCTTGAAGTAGTCAGATCTGGCCTGAACCGTCCCAAAGCTATCGGTTGTCCAGCCACTTCCGAACAGGATCTCCAAAGGCGCCCGGATCGCATCTTCTTCGGTCTTGAACGCCAGGATCAGGATCCAGAGGATGGGTATGAACATCAGGAAACCGAGCGTTCCAGCGATTGCGGTGTTGGTGACCTTGGCTTTGGTCGAGATTGCGCGTGCCATGATCGATCTTCCCTCAAGCGTCCAGATTCTTGCCGATCATCCGCATCAGGAAGATCGCAACGATATTGGCGAGGATGATGGCGATGACGCCACCGGCGCTTCCCATGCCGACGTCAAATTGCAAAAGCGACGAGACATAGATCAGATAGGTGAGGTTTGTCGTCGCGGTGCCCGGACCACCATTGGTGGTCACCAGGATTTCGGCGAAAATCGACAATAGAAAGATCGTCTGGATCAGGATGACCACCGTTATCGCCCGGGCCAGGTGCGGTAACATGATGAACCAGAATCTGCTTCCCCAACCGGCCCCATCCATTTCAGCAGCTTCCAATTGCTCCTGATCGAGCGACTGGAGTGCTGTCAGGAGGATCAAGGTAGCGAATGGCAGCCACATCCAAGACACGATGAAGATGATCGATGCCAACGGGTATTGGCCGAAGAAGTCTATGGGCTGGAATCCGAGGCTTGTAGCAAGATTGCCAAATATGCCGTTCACGGGGTTCATGAACATGTTCTTCCAAACAAGCGCAGAAACGGTTGGCATCACAAAAAATGGTGCGATAACCATGATCCGTATAAATCCGGTCGCAAACATGGGCTTGTCCAGCAAAAGCGCAAAGCCGATGCCACCGATCGTTGTGACGCACAAAATACCGCCAACCATCGCCAGCGTGTTCGTGATTGCGGCCTTGAAACTCGGGTCCGTGACGAACCAGTAGTAATTCTCCCACCCTGCAAAGGGCGTTGTCCCCGGCTGCAATAGGTTGTAGCGCAGGAACGAGAAATAAACCGTCATACACAACGGGATGAGCATCCAGCCGAGGAGTAACAGAACCGCAGGCGAGATCATCATTCGTGCAGCGGATCTTGACGCTTTCGTAGACATGCGTTTCGCCCTCCCAAGTCGAATTGCGCTGCCGCATTTGGGAAAAAATCCAAATCAGATCTTTGCCAAAACGCCCCAAAAAAGCTTTTCCGGGAACTGAAAGGGCCGAGGCACGTGACCCCGGCCCATCCAGGGAGGCGGTTACTTGATGTAACCTGCTTTTGTCATTTCGCGGACGGCGAATTGCTGGCTATTGGCAAGCGCCTGCTCGACTGACTGTTGACCGGCCAGAGCCGCAGCAACCTGTTGGCCGACATAGTTGCCGATGCCCTGAAACTCAGGGATCGCGACGAACTGGACACCCGTGTAAGGCACCGGGTCACGGGTCGGATCTGCCGGGTCTACAGAGAAGATCGCGTTCTTGATGGTCTCCGCAAAAGGCGCTGCTTTCAAAAGTCGCGGGTCTTCATGGACAGAGGCTCGTGTGCCGCTCGGCACGGCGACCCAGCCTTTGGTTTCGCCCACCATTTCGAAATACTCTTTGGACGTTGCCCATTTCAGGAAGTCCTTGGCGGTGTCAGCTTTCTGAGAGCTTGCAGGGATAGCGAGAGCCCAGGACCAGAACCAGCCGGTTCCCTTGTCAGTTTCCTGCTTGGGTGCCTGGAAGAAGTCTGTAACGTCTGCAACCGAGGATGTCTCGGGATTGCGCACATCATTTGCAGCCGAGGTCGCGTCCACCCACGTCGCGCACTTGCCGTCCTTGAACAGCGCACGGTTTTCGTTGTGACCATTGCCGGAAGCGCCTGGAGGGCCATAGTTGGTCATCAGGTCGACATAGTAGGTGATCGCGGCATTCCACTCGGGGCTATCGAGTTGGGGGTTCCACTCCATGTCGAACCAGCGCGCACCGAATGCATTGGCAAGGGTGCCAACAAAGGCCATGTTTTCGCCCCAGCCAGCCTTGCCGCGCTGACATGTTCCGTAAACGCTGTTGTCCGGGTCATGGAGCTTGGCCGCCATTTCTGCGAACTCGGTATAGGTGGGCTGCCCTGTGGGGGCTTCAATTCCGGCCGCTTCGAAGAGGTCCGTCCGGTAAAACGTGAACGAAGTCTCAGAATAGAGCGGAACGGCATAAAGCTTGCCGTCCGCAGACAGACCGTTCCGAACCAACTGAAAAATATCTTCCAGATCATAATCGGGGTCGTCTGCGAAATCGTCCAGCGGTGTCAGCCAACCGTTGGCGCCCCAGATCGGAGCCTCGTAAGCACCGATGAACATGATGTCGAACGAACCACCGTTCGTTGCGATGTCTTGAGTAGTTCGTTGACGAAGAACATTCTCCTCCAGAACGACCCAGTTGATTGTATTACCGGTCGCCTGTTCCCATTGCGGTGCAAGCTCCTGCATAACGATCATGTCAGCGTTGTTGACCGTAGCGATCGTGATTTCTTCCGCCATAGCCGCGGATGTCATCCCGGCTACAAGTCCGAAGCTGACTGCCGTGCTAAGCAGTGTGCGTTTGATAAACATCTTCGTCCTCCCAGTTTTACACATGTAAAAGATTGCATGAGAAATACCGGGGGTCAAGAAATTTTTTGCACATGTAAAAAAGTGTTTGCGCGTTTTCCTGTTCCGCGTGCACTCAGGTGGATTCTCGAATCCTGAGCGCCGCTTCCATCAAAACTGCGATCGATGCATCATCGCGTTCTCCTCGGATGCGCTCCAGCAACATGCGAACACCAACGTCGCCGATGCCTTCAATATCTTGTGCAGCGGTGGTGATGGCCGGAAACATGAACTGGCTCAAAGGGTGATCGTCGTGCCCGGCGATCCGCAGTCCGCTGCGACGCTCCGGGTTTCGCGCAAACAGTCCGTGTTTGTTTGCGCCACGTATCGCTCCGATTGCTATACGGTCGTTCGCGCAAAGGATCGTAGCCGACGTGTATCTTTGGCGGCTGAAATGCTCATCCATGATACCAAGGCCATAGGCCTCAAACTGCCAGGATTCATCTGCGCTGCCGGATTCAATAAACCTCGGTTCATACCCCAATTCATGCATCTTGGCTTGATAGGCGTCCTGGCGTTCTATGGCATTTGAGTTCACGCGGGGCATGCTCAGAAATACGGGCGGTTCGCCAGTCCGGCAAAGATAGTCGACGATTGCCGCAATGCTTTGCGCATTGTCCGTCCCAACGAAATCCGAGCCTTGGATCTCCACCGCAGGGCGTGAATCGGTAAAGACAATAGGAAAATCCTCGCGCGCCAATTGAAACGCCTCTGTCGAGCTTTCCAGCCCAAGGGGCGCAATTATGGCGCCATCCGCACTCATGGACCGCAGTCGCGCGACGGCTTGGGCCTCGCCCGTTGCATTGCCGTTCGAGCTCTGAGTGATCACAGTGTATCCCGCGTCCCTTGCGGCCCGTTCGATGGCTTCCAGAAGGCTGGTGAAAAACAGGTCCTTATAGTGCGGAATGATCACACCAATCAGGCCGGAGGACTTTCGGTTCTGTCGAGTCGCTATGAAGTTGTAAACATAGTCCACTTCGGCTAACCGCTCTTTGATTTTCCGTGACGTCGATGGCTTTACCGTCGATGGATCTTGAAAATAGCGCGAAAGGGTTGGGCGAGAGATGCCGATAGCCTCGGACAGCTCTTTCATCGTGGCAATTTTTTGTTTGGCTCTCACCATCAAAAGGATCTCCTTCCAGCGAAATTGCTATCGTATTCTTCAACTTTTTTAAAGTGAGAAGCTAATATTTTGACACATGTAAAATTATGGTCTACACCTTCCCCGAAAAGGAGGAAGGCATGTCTCAGACAAGAACCATTGCGAGTGTGGGGGAAGTCCTTGTCGAGTTTGTTTCCCACCGGCGCAACTGTTCACTGGAATTGATTTCAGACTATTCAGGACCTTATCCCAGCGGCGCTCCTGCCATATTTCTTGATCAGGCCGCCCGGATGGGCGCTCGTACCGAGATGATCGGTGGTGTGGGTCGTGATGGCTTCGGTCGGAGTGTCGTTAAGCGATTGAATGCGGATGGCGTCGGCACCCGGGGCATTCAGTTCTCGGAAAACCGCAGTACCGGTGTTGCCTTCGTTTCATATTATGACAGTGGTGATCGCGACTTCATCTTTCATTTATCGGGAACGGCCGCTGATCAATTCGAAACGCCTTTCTCTCTCCTGGATCCGGCACAAACCATCCTCCACGTTTCTGCTTCGTCGCTTGGCGCCGAGACGATGCGCAGCAAGATATTGGCAGCTGTTCGACAAGTTTCCGCCGCAGGCGGTTGGATCACATGTGACCCCAACGCTCGTCCCGAACTGATGAGTGATCCTTCTGCAGTGGACGCTATCCACGAAGTAATGGACTGTAGTTATTGTTTACTTCCAAGTACCAGTGATCTTCAGTTTTTGTTTCCCGATTTATCTGAAGAAATCGCCGTGAACCGGCTTCTAGACGCTCGCGCCGAGATTGTTGTTGTCAAACGAGGCGCAAGCGGTGCCACGGTTGTCGGACAAGGCGAACGGTTCGATTTCCCGGGGCACGACGTGAATGAAATCGACCCAACGGGCGCCGGTGATTGCTTCTGCGGGACTTTTGTCTCGCTGATTTCACAAGGTGTTCCTCTTTTTGAAGTAGGGCAGAAAGCTAACGCTGCAGGTGCCATCGCCGTGACACGGCGAGGCCCAATGGAGGGTAACTCCAGCCCGGGTGAAATTAAAAGATTTCTTGAAAGCGCCAAGCCCAAGGAGTTCATAGCATGAGTCTCGTTCATGACCTGATCGCCCGAAACCGCAGTGGCGACCCCATTGGCCTGCCGTGTTTCTGCACCGCGAATGAACATGTACTGCGCGCGGTTCTTGCCTATGCTGCCGAAACGGGATTTCCCACGGTGATCGAAGCGACCTGCAATCAAGTCAATCAAGACGGGGGGTACACCGGTATGACACCCCGGTGCTTCATGGGGTGGCTAAGCGGCATGGCAAAAGAGGCTGGTGTTTCGATGGACAAGCTGATCCTTGGTGGTGACCACTTGGGCCCCAATCCGTGGAAGTCGGAGCCCGTCGCACAAGCCATGGAAAAGGCGCGCGAGTTGGTGAAACTCTACGTCGAAGCAGGGTTCACGAAAATTCATCTGGACGCCAGTATGGCTTGTGGCGGCGAACCAAATCCAAGCTTCGGTGAGATCGCGAAACGCGCGGCCGATCTTTGCGCAACTGCAGAGGCTTACGCACCAGATCCGGACAAATTAATATACATCATTGGCACCGAGGTTCCGGTTCCCGGTGGCGAAACCGAAGAACCTGAAACACTGGATGTCACATCTGTTGCGCGTTTCCATGAAACCATTCAGACGCATCGCGATGCCTGGGCGGAAAGAGGATTGGATGCCGCCTGGCAGCGCATCGTTTCAGTGGTCACCCAACCTGGAGTGGACTTTGGTCACACGTCGGTCTTCCCATTCGTCCCGGACAAGGCCCGTCCACTCAGCGAAGCGATATTGTTGGAAGATGGACTGACCTATGAGGCGCACTCGACGGACTATCAGTCAACGGCCGCCTTGACCGATCTGGTCAAGAACCACTTCTTCTTTTTGAAGGTAGGTCCGGAACTGACGTTCAGATTTCGGGAAGCCGTCTGGGCCCTGGTCTCCATCGGAGAGCAGCTGGGATCTGGCAAGTCGTCACGGCTCCGCAACATAATCAACGACCGAATGAACGAAGCCCCCTACTACTGGCAAGACTACTACAATGGCAGCGATGAGGAACTTAATGTCCTGAAGATCTACAGCTATAGCGACCGTATCCGGTATTACTGGGCGGATGCCGAGGTTGCCGAAGCACTGGATGACCTGATTGAGACACTCAGCATCAAATCAGCGCCGGAGACGGTCGTATCCCAATCATTTATGGGGCTCGAATTCGGTGAGATGCCGAGTTCGCCCAGCGAACTGATCGAACGGCATGTTCAGCGTTGTGTGGATCGATACTTTGAGGCCGCTGGACAAAATGCTCACCCATAATATTGGCCGGCTACGTTTAGGGGACGATCCGTGCGTCAAATTTCCGGTTCGTCCAAGAACCGCAACCGGATAACCGCTCGGTGATTTGTGCCACCGCGTCCTGTTTGAAATCGTCACTGAAATTGCTCGTGCCCATCATCGCCTCCTTGCCTCAAAATTAGGAAAGAAGGCGTCTGCAAATCTAGAGGACATTCAGTGCAAGCCGTTGAAACAATTGCTCATAAGCCCAGAGGAGGTCCACACTCAAACTGTGCACTCCAACTTCATACCCGGCAAAATGCGCCGGGTTTCGTTTTCTTCGAAGCGAAGTTACGCCGGGGCGAAGAAGACGTCGGACATTCCTGCCAAAAACAGGCAAAGCAGAACTGTTCCGAGATGAAACAAGGCACGCTGAGCGTGCGTTTCAAAATTTCAGACAGCCTGCAGCCAAAAAAGCTAAAGCGCGCGTCGGTGATCCTTAACTTGAAGACCTGAGCACATCAAAAAGCGCTGATGGCGTGGCGGGTTCAAAACCCACGCGCCTTAAAACCGTGAGACGATCCGGCTTGCGCTACGATCATCGAAAAAGGCGCGCAAAACGAATTCGTCGACCCAGACACAGGTCACTCCGGCGATGGAGCCCGCACCTTTCATCGCCTTCGGCAAACGTCCCGAGCTGTCGTATATCAGGTAGAGCGTGATGCCCAAAACCTCGTTTTTTCCCAAAACGGCAACCCAATGCCCAATTGACGGGCTAATCACATTGTTGAGCGCAACCATGGCAGGCGATCGCCCCGCATTTGTTCGCTCATCCAGAAACTCAATCAATTTGTTTTCAGTTGCGAAATTGCCGGAAGTCATGTCGCGCAGTCGGAACCCACTTGCGCCCAGGCTTTCCAGATACCGCGCAGCATCCAGGACATGCAGGTCTTTTCCGGTGTTTTCCTTCCCGTGATCCTTCTCATCAATCGTTTCGTCAAATTTGTCGCGCGCTGCCAGCGCATCGTCGCGGTCAAAGCTGATCGAGGTCGGACCGAAAGAGGAATTTTCGGTTGCTGCCACTGCGTAGCCTGCAAAGTAGCCGCAATCCGCGCCACCGGGCAGAGTCTGCTTTGCATTGATGAGATTGGGTCTATTGTTGAGCGCGGCCCTCAGTATTTCGCGCTCGACAGCCATCATGGCATGATCAAGAGCGGGCCATGTCTCTTTTGTGCCCACGATCCCGTCAATTGTCGGGAGCTTGAAGTTGTCCTGAAAAATAACAACCCGCCCAGCGGTGAGGCGGCCGTATTTCCCATCCGTTTCCAGTAGCAGATCGCTGTCCTTCAGATCACTGAAGGTTTTGTGGCCCATCTTGGACAGGGCTTTCCCGCTTGGAGAATAGTGTTTTTGCAGGTTCTGCACCTTTGCGAGCATATTCAGATTATTCTGGAGCACTTCGACAGTAAATGACTCCGTATAGTTCTTTAGCAATGGCCAGTACTTAGGCCCATCAAACTCTGGCATTGTGCACGCCCTTTCCATCAATTCGTCTGCAATAAATCTGCGTCAATACTTGTGCACCAGTTGCGCGATACCCAGGTGTCCAGCGTCTTGCCAGTCCCTCACCGATTAAAACACTTCAGGCCGATCTGCCATCCGGAAGGACTACCCTGATCAACGGACGTTGGTATCGATCGCGAACACCAGAGTCTTTTACTTTGGCTCCCGGCCGGTTGATCAGCTCCTGCATTTTCGATTTCGCGGTTCGGCCCAGTTCCAATTCTTGCTGGCATTTCGGTCTATAGATCTCTGGTGTATCGAAACCGGATCTGTTTGGCGCGCCGTCGCCCAATGCGCGCATGTTCACGCCATTGCACTTGACCTTGTCACCCTCCACCGCAGAGAGAGTGTGCGGCAGAAATTGAAGCTGGAATCGTCGGGCGCTTGTGCCTCGGACCATGACTGAGCGACCTGACAAAGCACACCGGCAATTGAAAGCTGTTTTCTTGTTCCGAGAAATGCGCCGATGATCAGAATAAACAAAACGGCAGCAAGAGTTTCCCTCGCCGCCGTGGTCGAAATCTTATCACGTTTCCTGATCGCCGTTTTCTCAAGTCCGGCTCGGCTCCTTATGAGTCACCTTCGATTCCACTGCCCGCCAGTTCCCTGGCTCGAGGCGTATGACCGATCCTCTCCGTCGCAACAGCGCGTTCAATCCAATCTTCTTCATTTATTGCACGTCCGTCATCAGAGTACTACGCAGTACCTCGAGTTGGGCGGTCATTGTTGATGTTGAAAATCATACCATCGAGCAACTCTTCAAGGTCTGGGCGCGCAGCTGGCCCGTTTGAAATATCAACCAGCATCAACGTGCCGTCAGGGCGAATGCCGAACGCACCGGGCTCGGCAAAACGGTCCGATGTCTCTGCTTCGGAGAGTGGGTCGGACACGTATAACCCGAGCGCGCGCATCTGGTTCTCGGTTAGCCCGTAGCACAAATCAAAGTTCCAACTGAATTCAGCCTGGTCCGCTTTAGCTTTCTCTTCGGTATCCGCCGACACGACCACCACATCCATTGCAGCGGTCCAATCAGACAGCGCAGCATCCAACTTGTTCAAAAACCGCTTGCAGCGTGGGCAGTGCTTGCCGCGATACACAAACAGCATAGTCCACCTATCCTTTGGCACACCGATTTGTACGGAACCGCCGTCAATCTTCGGCAGGTTGAGCGTGGGCACCGGAGCGTTGACATTGGGTCTAGGCAGGGTCATTGAAAATCCTTCAAATGTGGACTGTGGGTAGGTAGCTTGAATACTAGGCCGTGGACTCATTAACACGTAGCCAGAGCCGGATGGAAGCGAGCTTGACGAAGGCGAGGAAGTTGGCGGCGCGCTTTTCGTATCGGGTTGCGATACGTCGGCAGTGCTTGATCCGGTTGAAGAAGCGCTCGACGAGATTGCGATCCCGATAGAGGTACGCGCTGAAGCAGATCGGATCGCGCCGGTTTCGACGGGGTGGGATGTTCGCCCAGCTTCCACGGGAACTCACGAACGTTCTTATCTCGGTCGCGTCATAGGCCTTGTCGGCGAGAATCATTCCGCCGCCTGGTAGGCCTTCAAGTAGAGCAACTGCCATCAAACTGTCATGCTGCTGACCGCCGGCAATCAAGACTTTGAGCGGCAGTCCGTTCGCATCGACAACGGCATGGATCTTGGTCGTCAGCCCTCCACGCGAACGTCCAAAACCTTCTCTGGCGTTATTCTGGATGCAACTTGCGTGCTGATGGGCGCGGACTACCGTGCTATCGATCATCTGCACTTTGGCATCGTTGCGATGCGAGATGGCAGTCAGGATACGATCCCAACGCCTGCGCAACGCCAACGCACGAAGCGATTGTAACAGGTGGTGTAGGGGCCGTAGCGCTCGGGCAGATCATGCCTCGGCGCTCCCGACCTCAAGATCCAGAAAATTCCATTCAAGACACGCCTGTCATCCACACGCGGGACGCCTCGCGGTTTGCGAGGAAGGACTGAAGCTATCAACCTCCATTCGGAGTCGGAGAGGGCGTGTCGCATGTTCGAGGCTCCTTTTCAGAGCTTGAATCACACCAGCATGCGAAACTTCAGTGTTTGCAAAGCCCCAGACGCTGTGGCTTGGTCCGTTTGATCGGTCGATCGCTTTGAACCCGTTGGTTTTATAGCTCATAATTGATGCTCAAGACCACGTGTTTGACCTACCTGAGTAACATCCAATCGCTGCTGCGGGTAGAACCATAATCTCGCCCATTCCATAGAGCGATTTGGCAAGGCCTGGATCTGGAGAAACAAGTGTGATGCTCCAAGCGTTAATCGAGATGATTGATGTATTTGGGTGGAGGTTTGATACTAGCCGAGAGTTTGGGAAAACAACCACCACGGCTTCCGACTCGTTTTGATCTGCCCCACCTGAGTGGTCCATTTTGATTGTTAGTGCATGACTGGGCTTTGGTCCATCCGGACGATGGTCTCCGGTGCCGGTGGTCGGTAGCCCAATGCGCTGTGCGGGCGCTTGGTATTGTAATGTTTCCTCCATTGTTCAATCAGGATTTGCGCTTCCTTCAGGCTGTAGAAGATTTCTCCGTCCAGCAGTTCGTCACGGAGCCGGGCGTTGAAGCTCTCGCAATATCCGTTTTCCCATGGCGAACCTGGTTCGATATAAGCGGTCTTGGCACCCACAGCGTTGATCCAGTCCCTGACGGCTTGAGCAACGAACTCCGGCCCGTTGTCTGATCTGATGTTGGCTGGAACACCTCGAAGGATGAAGAGATCCGTCAGCACATCAATCACGTCAGTGGAGTTTAGCCTTCGCTTCACCCGGATTGCCAGGCACTCTCGGGAATACTCGTCCAGGATGTTCAGAGTCCGGAATGCCTTTCCTTCATTGGTTCGGCAATGCACGAAGTCATAACTCCAGACATGATTGGGATACTCTGGTCGCAACCGGACACATGATCCGTCGTTCAGCCAGAGCCGCCCTCTCTTTGGTTGTTTCATAGGAACTTTCAGCCCCTCTCGTCGCCAAAGTCGCTCAACACGCTTGTCATTCACATGCCAACCGGCCTCTCTGAGCAAAGCAGCAATCCGACGGTAGCCGTAACGGCCATACTGGCGGGTCAGCTCAATCATATCCGCCACAAGACGTTCTTCGTCAGCACGCCCTGCTGGACGTTTCCTCTGCGTGGATCGGTGCTGACCCAAAACACGACAGGTTCGACGCTCTGACACGCCGAGATGTTGGCGGATATGATCGATGCAGGCGCGACGACGGGCGGGGCTCAGAAGTTTCCCTTTGCGGCCTCTGACAAGATCAGCTTGTCTAGGGTCAGGTCAGAGACCGCCTTGCGCAGCCGCTCGTTCTCTTTCTGAAGGCGTTTGAGTTCTTTCAGTTGGTCGGTTCCCATCCCACCATACTGCTTGCGCCAACGGTAAAACGTCTGTTCGGTGATGCGAACCTGTCGAATGGCATCGATCCTCGGCATCCCTTGGCCGACAAGGACTTCAACCTGCCGCAACTTCGAGACAATTTCTTCTGGCTTGTGACGTTTCGTAGCCATTTTGATCCTCCGTTTTCCTAAACATAACGGCGGACCACTTCAAAGGGGGAGGATCACTCGCATTCCTTCCAACGAATAGCGGGACTTGAAACCAACCGTTTCTTGGAACACGACCGGCGATTGCTGTCCCAGCGTGAGGCAGACACCGGCTGTACTAAACTGAGGTAAATTGTGCTCTGGTTCATGAACGCTGTCCAAGGCTCTTTTTCAAAATGGGATGTTACAGCGTGGGTACACCTCCAACAGAATTTTTTCCTGTCCGCGCCTAAATATTCAGATTAGCTGCTTGCAAATAGAAGGGGGATATAGCGCGTTTACCCAGCGGAATCTTGCTTTCGAAGTCGTTCTGGGACGTCTCACTCTTCAATAAGTTTGGCCCGCGGTATTTGCCGCCGCCGAGTGAACAGGTAAAGACGTCGGAATCGAACCTCTCAGTATTTCCGAACCGCTTGATTCTCGTCCTTCATTTGGAACCCAGTATTCTCGTTGCTTGTGGTATATTTTTCGAGTGGCGCTTGGTGAGAATGGCGGCACCTCATCTTTGAGGCAAGGTTTTCTGCATTTCTGAATACGTATTCAGAAACTACTTGAATACGTATTCTTGGTTGGCTATGCTTTAGCCACTGTGTCTTTTTAGGGAGGAAGAAATGCGCAGAAGGACTGCTTTGAAGGCGAGTGTCGCAGCGATTGCCATGATGCTCACCCCCATGACTGCTTTTGCCAGCGACATTGAATACAATTTGCTGGAAGGTAAGCCTTATGATGGAACCAAGCTCAATATCCTGAGCGTTGTCACCCCGCAATTCGACGGCCTGATGTTGCGTGCTGATGAGTTTACCGAGCTCACAGGTATCGAAACCGAATGGACATTCATTCCATTCGGATCCCTGCAGGAAAAGATCAACGCCGAGGGAATTGCCGCAAACGGGACGTTCGATGTTGTGAACTATCTGGACAGCTGGGGCCCGCCCAACGCGCACTGGTTGATGCCTATTGACGGTTTGATGGAACGCGACGGAATTTCCATGGAGAGGTATCCGGCAGCGTTCGCGCGCTCTGCTCAATTCGAGGGAAAAACGCTGGGATTCCCGCTGCGCGCCCATCCGCAGGTCCTGTTTTATCGCAAGGATCTCATAGACAAGGCACCAACCTCATGGGAAGAAGTTGCCGCCATGGGCAAAAGCTGGGAACACGAAGACATTTCCCCCATCGCGCTCTACTACAACAACGACGGAAACCGGCAAGCCCTGTTCATCTGGTTGAATTTTCTCTGGGGGGCAGGAGAAAAAGTTTTCAATGAGGACGGCTCGGCAGGCTGGACTACCGAGGCCGCACTCAAGGCAACCGAGGACTATGTTTCCCTGCTCACGGAGCATGGCGTTGCAAATCCCAATTCGGTTGCTTTTGTAGAGCAGGACGCCCGGCAATCCTTCATGCAGGGTAAATCGGCAATGATACCAGGCTGGTGGTGGTTTTATTCCGCATTCCAAAACCCGGAGACGTCAACGCTTACGAAAGACCAGATCGGTTTTGTCGGCATGCCCTCATATTCCGGCACGACAAAAACCTACGCGATCTCCATGCCGTTTGCGATTTCGGAGTACTCGCAAAACAAGGATGCCGCCTGGGAATTCCTGAAATGGTTGTCCAATCCGGAAATGGACAAGGCGAACGCCACGCAGCGTGAGGTCAAGGGGAAAAAGATCGTCAACAATGTCGTTACACATATCTCTTCGTTGAAGGATGAAGATGTGAACGCGGCAAATGACGGAATTCAGATAGCGGCGTGGGACTCTCTCAAGGAATCCGACATCATGCCTCAAATAGCTGAATGGCCAGAGGTTGGTGACATCCTGTCTGCCGCGATTGCTGAAGCTGCAGCCGGCGGAGATACCAGGCAATTGATGCTTGACGCCGGAGAGCAGGCAAACCGAGTGTTGCGTCGGGCCGGGCGTATCCAGTAAGCGGTTATTCTCCCAGAACCGGCCTGGTGCCGGGCAACTTGGCCCATCCCGATTCCCTCTGGGATGGGTCCTTTCCGGAATTGTCATCATGCGAGATAATACGCTCAAGTATCTCTTGGTTTTTCCAGCCGTCTTGGTGGTATTCGCGACAGCGGTCTGGCCGCTTGTCGAGAGTCTTCGGTTATCATTTACCGTCGGACGATTGAATCGGCCGGGTTCCCTGGATCAGTATCTTGGTTGGGAAAATTTTACCTGGGCATTCCTGTATGAGCCGGCCTTCTGGAACTCGGTACAAGTCACCGCGATCTATACTGTTCTCACAGTAGGGCTTACGACAGTACTTGCGCTCGGGTTGGCGATGCTGCTTGCGCCGGGCGGGAGATTGCGCTCGGGTGTTCAAACCATGCTGATCCTTCCGTTTGCAATGAGCCCGGCGTTGATCGGTGTCAGCTTCCGATTCATGTTCAATCCCGAGTTTGGCCTTTTCGATGCCTTTTTCGGCGCCGTGATCCCGCCGCTCGCCGATGTAAGCTGGTTGTCGGATCCGGTGCTGGCTTTCGCGGTTTGCGTGATGGCCGATGTCTGGGGCTGGATTCCATTTTTGACACTCGTGTTGATTGGTGGATTGGCGAGCGTGCCACAAGACACGATCGAAGCCGCTCAGGTCGACGGTGCGCCGAGCTGGAGAGTGTTTCGTGACGTGACGCTTCCGCAACTCGCGCCGGTCCTGGCCGTCGTCATCATCCTGAAGACGATTTTCAGTCTGAAAACGTTTGATCAGATATTCATGCTTACCAATGGCGGCCCAGGTACGGCAACGCAAACACTCAGCCACTACATCTATTTCAATGGCATGAAATACGGCCAGATCGGCTATGCCGCTGCCGTGGCCTGGCTCATGGTGATACCGATGATTTTCCTGACCTATGCCTATGCCAAATTCGTGTTTCAAAAGCGGTGACTGGTATGACAGGAAAGCAGAAAAGACAGCTGGTTGATGCACTTCAGGTCACGTTGATCCTGATCGCAATATTCATCATGCTTGTGCCGATCCTCTGGATCTTCATGGCCGCCTTCAAAAACCACATCGACGTGTTCCAGCTGAAGTTGTTTTTCACTCCGAGCCTGGAGAACTTTGCGACGGTTTTCGAGCCGCCCTACTACCTGGGGCACAAGCTGATGAACTCAACGATCGTCGCGTTTGTAACTGTGCTGCTTGCAATTCCGATCGCAACGATGGCGGCCTACTCGTTCAGTCGTTTCCGGCTGCGTGGCGAAACCTTGATGCTGGTCATCATCCTGGCAACGCAATTTGTACCGGCAGTCGTCATCATCCTTCCATTTTTCGTAATGTTTCGCGACATCGGGCTGCTGGATACAAGAATTGGACTCATATTGGTCAACCTGTCCATCGTCATGCCCTTTGCCATCTGGATGATCAAAGGCTTCATTGACGGAATACCCCTCGATACCGAGGAGGCGGCGATGGTCGATGGCTCGTCCCGCATTCAAGTGATCCTGAACATCGTCTTGCCGATGGCGGCACCTGGACTGCTGACCGCAGGTATCTTCTGTTTCATCATCGCCTGGAATGAATTCCTGTTCGCGCTGATTTTGACCAACAAGAACGCGGTGACCCTGCCGATCGGTCTGGCGCTGTTCAAGGCTGAAGAAGGCGACCTTTGGAACCTGCTCAGCGCAGCCGGCATCATCATCATGGTGCCAATGTTCGTTCTGGCGCTGATCATCCGCAAATATTTCGTACAAGGCATGACTATGGGAGCAGTACGTTAATGGCTGGGGTCATTCTCAAAAACCTGACCAAGAGATGGGGTGACTTCGTCGGTGTCGACAATCAGTCATTGGAAATCAACGACAAGGAGTTCCTTGTCCTCCTCGGACCGTCCGGCTGTGGCAAAACCACCACGATGCGAATGATCGCAGGACTTGAAGAGCCCACCGCCGGAGAGATCCGGATCGGCGATCGGGTCGTCAATGATGACCTTCCAAAAGACCGTGACGTCGCCATGGTGTTCCAGAACTATGGTCTTTATCCGCACATGACGATTTTCAATAACATCGCCTATCCTTTGAGAGTCCGTGGCACACCAAAAGAGGAGATCAGGCCAAGGGTTGAAAGGGCAGCCGCTCAGGTCGAGCTCACGCAGTTTTTGGACCGCAAACCCAAGGCGCTTTCAGGGGGGCAGCGGCAGAGGGTCGCTTTGGCACGAGCCATCGTGCGCACGCCGAAGGTGTTTCTCATGGATGAGCCCTTGTCCAACCTGGACGCAAAATTGCGGGTCACGATGCGCGCCGAACTGAAACATCTCAGTCGCGAGCTGAAAGTGACCACGGTCTATGTCACCCATGATCAGATTGAGGCGATGACGCTTGCCGACAGAGTGGCGGTTATGAACCACGGCGTGATTCAGCAGCTCGGGACACCGGACGAGATTTACAATGATCCGGCAAATCTGTTTGTCGCCGGATTCATTGGCTCACCGGCCATGAATCTCATCAATGGATCAGTGCAGGAAGGCATGTTCGTCACCACCGGCGGAACACGACTTGTTTCCGTTGACTCGGAGGATCGGGAAACGGTCGTCCTGGGTGTCCGCGCGGACGATATGCAAGTTTTCGAAGAGGGGCAGGGCGACATCGACGTTCGTATTTATGCCTTTGAAAACACCGGCGAAGCTACGCTCTTAACGGTCCAGTGGGGACAGCAGAGGGTCATTGCCAAAGGCGACAGACACTTGCGCAAGGAACAGGATGAGTTGGTCAGCATCTCTTTGAAATCTGACCATGTTTATTTGTTCGACCCAAAAACCGGAAACCGGATCGGGAGGTGACCTATGGCGATTGAATACATGAAGCGTTCCAAGCCTGAGGATGAGAGAGCTCTCGACGACGCAAATGTTCGTTCAATTGTCGAAGCGACGCTTTCGGACATCGAAAGACGCGGTGATGTTGCCCTGAGAGAACTCAGCCAGAAATTCGACAATTACGCACCCGACAGTTTCCGGTTGTCGACGTCTGAAATCGAAGCTGCAATGCAAAAGGTTAGCACGCGCGAAATGGAGGATATTCGATTTGCGCAGCACCAGATCAGACGGTTCGCCAATGTTCAAAAAGCTTCAATGATAGATGTAGAGGTTGAAAGTCTGCCAGGCGTCGTCTTGGGGCACCGCAACATTCCGGTCCAGTCGGTGGGCTGTTATATTCCAGGTGGCAAGTTTCCGATGGTCGCGTCTGCACACATGTCTGTTCTGACCGCCAGCGTTGCCGGTGTACCGCGGATCGTTGCGTCGGCACCTCCGGTCGAGGGAGCACCGCATCCGGCGATCGTTGCAGCCATGCAGGAAGCCGGTGCACATGAGATTTATGTCCTGGGTGGAATTCAGGCGATCGGCGCGATGGTCATCGGTTCTGAGTCCATTGCTCCGGTGCACATGCTTGTCGGCCCCGGTAACGCCTATGTGGCGGAAGCGAAGCGGCAGCTTTACGGTCGGGTCGGCATTGATCTGTTTGCAGGTCCAACCGAAACGATGGTTATCGCCGATGAAACCGTGGATGCCGAGTTGTGCGCGACGGACCTGCTCGGACAAGCGGAACATGGCTACAATTCGCCCTGCTGTCTGATCACGAATTCCAGAACTTTGGCAAAAGAAACGATTTCTGAAATTGAACGCATTCTCCAAATTCTACCCACTGCCGAAACCGCTTCGGTAAGCTGGCGGGACTATGGAGACGTCGTGCTTTGCGATAGCCATGAAGAGATGCTTCAGGTCGCAAACGACATGACCTATGAGCATGTTCAGGTCATGACGGATCGAGATGACTGGTATCTGAAGAATATGCATTCCTACGGTGCCTTGTTTCTTGGACCCAGGACCAATGTTGCCAACGGTGACAAGGTCATCGGCACAAATCATACCTTGCCGACAAAAAAGGCCGGGCGTTACACCGGCGGCTTGTGGGTTGGGAAGTTTTTGAAAACCCATTCCTATCAACGAGTTGATACCGACGAGGCTGCGGCGGAAATTGGCGCATACGGTAGTCGTCTGTGCATGCTCGAAGGATTTATCGGCCATGCCGAGCAATGCAACATTCGTGTTCGTCGCTATGGCGGCAGGAATGTGCCTTACGGAGCAGCGGTAGAATAACGGTCAGATGATGGCAGAAACACGCATTACAGCTGCAGATGTTGCAAGAAGGGCCGGCGTAAGCCAGCCCACGGTCAGTCGCGTTTTCACTGATGGTTCCAGTGTTTCGCCCGACAAGGTCAAGCGGGTGAGGGATGCCGCAAGAGAACTTGGCTATCGGCCCAACACGCTCGCGCGTTCTCTCAATACCGGCAGATCATTCACTATCGGTATTGTGCTCGCCTATATGAAAAATCCGTTTTACCCGGAAGCACTGCAAAAACTGTCCGAAAGGTTTAGTGAACGCGGTTATCATGTCATCGTTTTCTTTGCCGCAAACCTGGCAACGGAAGTTGACAGCGTCGTTGACGATCTTGTCGCGCACCAGGTTGACGGGATAATTCTCGCCTCCGTCAGCATGTCGAACCAGCTTACCGCCCGCTTGCAGGACCTGGACATTCCATTTGTCCTGTTCAACAGGGGACAGGAAGACAACTCAATTCCATCCGTGACGGCGACAAATCTGGAAGGCGGTCGAATTGCGGGGCGATTTCTGGCGGCCGGTGGACACAAACGCATCGCTCACATCGCAGGCTGGAAGAAATCGCTGAACGGTCGGGATCGTCAGCAGGGCTTCATCGAAGGATTGGACGAATACGGACTTGAACCGTATCAGATCATTGACAGCCATTACCGAAGACGCATGGCGATAAACGCCACCCACGAATTGTTCCGGCAAAGCGACGTTCCGGACGCGATTTTCGTGGGCAATGATCATATGGCCTTTGCCGTGCTCGAGACGCTTCAATGTGATCTTGGACTGCGTATTCCCGAGGATGTTTCCGTCGTCGGTTTTGATGATGTCAAAATGGCTGCCTGGAAAATCTACAATCTCACGACTTTGCGCCAACCGGTGAGCCGTATGGTCAACGAAACCGTTTCCATGCTTCTGGGCATGATTGAAGACGGGGCCGTGCCGACTGGCCGATTGGAAGTGGAAAGCCGACTGGTCATCCGGGGGAGTGCAAGAATTCCCGAAACATGGACGTCCGATAATCCGATCAAATAATACCCGGCAAACCTAGTAGGAGTTTGATAATGACACCAATGGAGATGGAGCAATTAATCGTTCGCTACGGTAATCTCGTGCCCTGCAAGACGGCCTTCATCGATGCACATACGCCAGGCTCCGACCAAAAGGAGAATTTTACAATTATCGGTGGCGGTGTCTCTGAAAGTCCTGATCAGCACGTGCACATACGCCAGACTCCGGGGTTCAACATTGGTGCGGCCGGACAGCCGCCGAAATGCAGAAATTCGTTGCACGACCACAACACGGCTGAAGCCTTTTTTGTGCTCAAGGGGCGCTGGCGTTTTTTTTGGGGGCGTTGGGGGACTGCCGGTGAAGTCGTGCTGGAGGAGGGTGACATATTCAACATTCCGACCGGTATTTTCAGGGGATTTGAAAATATCGGCAAAGACTACGGAATGATCATGGCGCTGCTGGGGGGAGATGATGCCGGCGGTGGTGTCATCTGGGCCCCACAAGTCATTGAAGAAGCTCGAAGCCACGGGCTCGTTCTGGGTGAAAATGGCGTTCTTTACGATTCCAAAAAAGGCGAAGTCCTGCCACATAATGTCAATCCCATGCCGTTGTTGTCCGAAGAGGAGCTGGCAAGGCGCGGCGAACCGACCACAACAGACGTACTTCCCAACTACGTCGCGCGCTATTGGGACCTGATGGCATTGGCGGACCGTCAACCGGCAAAGGTCATTGGTCCGGACGCGAAATTGCGCGACCGTCCTGGTTTCGAGGCCGACTTCATCTCACGAGGGTCCATTTCTGAAGCCCCCTATGATTGCGACATGGCCGAAGTTCTGATCCCGGTGCGCGGACACTGGCGACTGGAGTGGGACGGGGGAACCACAACGATCAATCCCGGCGATACGTGTCTGGTACCTGCGGGCGTGTCACGATCCCTCGTACCATCCATGACGGGCGAGGCCAGCATGTATCGTGTGAGAAGCACGAACGATCCCGCGGGCAAAACAATGCCGCTCAACTAGCGGTAATCGGCATAATCATTCCATTTTTGACGGCTGCAAAGGCGGCCTGGCTTTCGGGTTTTGCATCCGGTTCCAGAAGTGCTGGAATGGTTTTGTCAACAAGCCGGCCGCTGAAATTCCGAATCCTCACTTTCAACAGATAGGACCTTAGATGACACAGACCACGATCCCTGAAGACCTGCTCAATCTCCTTCGTTCGGTCGACACGCCAACCGTTTGCAACGCAATCGAGGTGGCTCAAGGCAAGCGTGGTTTCAACCGCTTCACGCGCGGAACGATGCAGCATTGCAAACCGGGGGATCCAGCCATTGTCGGGTTTGCCCGTACGGCAAAAATATCAGGATTGGCTCCACCCAATGAGCCTGCTGAAATCATTCGCGAACGCCGTCTCGATTATTTCCGGTCAATGGCGGCGGGCTCGGGACCGACAGCGGCCGTTGTTGAGGATGTCGACTATCCAAACTGTGTTGCAGGCTGGTGGGGCGAAGTCCATGTCGCGGTTCACAAGGGCCTGGGTTTGAAAGGCGCGGTCACCAACGGTGTGATGCGCGATCTTGATGTGATGGATGACGGTTTTCCGGTCCTTTCCGGCTCGGTCGGACCAAGCCATGGGTTTGTACACGTGGTCGAGATCGGGACGCCGGTGAATATTCTGGGCATGCGGGTTGCCCAGGATGAACTTGTTCATGCGGACAGGCATGGAGCACTCGTTATTCCCGCGGAGGTCGTTTCCGATTTGAAAGAGGCCATCGAGGGTGTAATTGCGCGTGAAGCCATCGTGTTGGAACCGGCGCGCGAACCAGGCTTCAATATCAGCAAACTTGAAGAGGTCTGGGCAAAGTTCGAAGCAGTTAGAACGTAGAGCCCGAATGTGTTCAGCACCAGGAATCCGTCGACGTTGCGCCTTCCCAAAGTGCTGAGCTTCCATAGACCAAACAAGAATAGGTTGGTGTTCAACAACGGAACGTAGCACCTGTGCCCGACCGGGTGAACCAGTGCTGGAGGTACCCGTGGATCAGTCGAGATTGCCCAATTTGTTTCAGATGATGGTGAAGGTGACAGTGCAGCCCCCCGGAAGAACTTCTTGCTGACGAGGTTTGCACGACTAAGGATTGCCTGCAGCATGCGGCAAAGAATCCTGTTTCCTGGCATACATCTCCTAATGGTCTTACCCCCTGAAACTGATCCGTATTGATTGCGAATTTTTGAGTTTGTGGAGCTCACCCCGTTTCTGGTCCGGTTTTCATGCAACTTTTCGGGTTTTGTGAAGCCCTTTATGCACAGCTGGATCTGGCACTCTGGCGTCGCGAAACTCCGGAAAAAGTGATCGTTTTGATCGGAGCGATATTGGATTACCCCGACCACACCTTTGAAAAAGGCATTACGAAATACTGAAACGGTGGCTGAACGCTTAGCTCATCCGCTCCGTGCGTGATACTTGATTAAGCTGGATTGTCTTGGCTGAAATTGGTAGCGGAGGACCGCTACAGTCACTACCCCCAACCCAGTGGTTTCCACTTTGTGGTGGTTTTGTTTTCTCGCAAGAAACTGATTTGAAACGGATAAACGTCGGGTTTGTTGCCAGTGTCCATCAAACCTTTGGAAAACCACTGTGCCAACCTGTTTCCCTCTATCAGCTGCGTAGCCCTCAAGCCCGCCACGAAAGCGACCGACAAGCGCGACGTAAATCTGCAGAAGCTGATCGACGATCGCTGATCGTAGCTGTGTTCATGATGTTTGCAGTGACGATGAACAACGGAACAGTCAGGAGCACAAAGCTGGAATAGAGTCCGTCCATGAGCTCCTTTCCAGCAGGGCCAATGTCTTGTCCTGCAGCAAACAGATAAACCAGCGAAAAGACCAGGATGGCATACGCAATCAGTGTGCCGATGTTTGCCTGGCACTTTACGAGAAAAGTATCACCTCAAACGGCCCCAATCATTGGAAGCAGGTCAGTTTGAAACGTAATGGAATTGGCAGCTGTGACCCGCAGAGATCACAAAATTAGCTCGTTTTGACTAGCGCTTTCGGGTGCGCGAGACAGTGTCGCCCAAATGGTTTGCGTTGCGAATTACGTGAAATAGATTCATCTAATTCCGCTTTTTTTTGAATTGGATTTAAGGAACTCTTCGGGGACACTCCATCCACTGCAGTGAATTCGGAAAGTCATCGATGCGCCGGTCAAGACTGAAACGCAAGGCAAGCAGTGTAAGAGCCACACCGCTTCAACCTCAGGTTGGCGGGCGCTTCGCTCCGCTGACGGCTGAAAAGCTGATCGACATTACCAATTCGGCCTTCGCAATTCTGGAACAGATCGGCGTCGGCGGTGCACCTCCTGACATTCGATCGCTGGCGCTCGAGAACGGTGCGGGAGAACGCAGCGACGGACGGATCACCTTTTCGAGGGCTCTTGTTGAGGACATGATTGAACGCGCGTGCAAACGCGTGGAGCTACCAGGCTTTCTACGGGAGCGCGGGATCGAGGTCGGCGGCGGCCGCGTTCACATCGGCACCGGCGGGGCGGCGGTCCAGGTTCTGGAGGCGGCGACGCAGGTTTTTCGCGACAGCACGCTTGAAGATCTTTATTCCCTGATGCGTGTCGTCGATGCATGTGACAACATTCACTACTCGCTGCGCCCCGTTGTCGCCCGAGACATGACCGATCCTTTTGTGTTGGACATCAACACGGCCTTTGCGGGGCTGAAGGCAACGTCCAAACCCATCGGAACGAGCTTCTTTGAACCGGCCAATGTTGCGCCGGTGGTCGGAATGCTTGATGCGGCTCTGGGGGAAACATCCTTTGCCGCGCAGCCCTTCTGCTTTGCCTCGGTTTGCCACGTTGTGCCACCGCTGACGCTTGCTGAAGAGGCCTGCGGGGTCATGCAGGAATGTGTCCGTCTGGGAATGCCGCTGCAGATCTGTTCTGCTGCGCAGGCCGGGGCGACGAGCCCGGCCGCTCTCGCTGGTGCTCTGGCGCAAGGGCTTGCCGAGTCGCTGGCAGGGCTGGTGCTGGTCAACATGATGAAACCCGGATTCCCCTGCATTCTTGCGTTTCTGGCGTTTGTTTCCGACTTGCGGACAGGGGCAATGACAGGCGGGTCCGGCGAGGCCGCTGTGGCCAATGCGGCTGCAGCCCAACTGCTGTTGAACCTCGGACTTCCTTCCACAGTCTCCGCCGGCATGACTGACGCCAAGACCGCCGATGCGCAATCGGGCTATGAAAAGGGCTATACCATTGCGCTATCTGCGCAGGCAGGCGCGGACATGATCAACCTCAGTGTCGGCATGCTCGGCTCGATCATGGTTGCCAGCAAGGAAGCACTTGTCATCGACAATGACATGTGCGGCGCAATCATGCGCACGGTGCGCGGCGTCGAATTGCTCGACGGCTCTATCGATCTCGACATGATTGAACAGGTGGTGACCGGCGAGGGGCACTTCCTTGGAACCGCACAGACCCTGGATCTCATGACCAAGGAGTATCTTTATCCGAGCCTCGGCGACCGTCAGAGCGTCAGCGACTGGCTGGAGGCTGGAGCCCTGACGGTCTGGGACAAGGCGATCGCCCGGGTTTCGGAAATCGAGGCATTGCCGGCGCCGACGCATTTGCCAGGCGACATCGAGGCCGCGTTGCGCGAGCGTCTACCAATTCATCTTTCAGAACGGCTTTAGCCCATGAAAACCCACGCTCAGGTTGTCATCATCGGGGGCGGTGCCGTCGGCGTTTCAGTCCTCTACCATCTGGCCAAGGCAGGGGTGAGCGATTGCCTGCTGATCGAGAAAAACGAGCTTACCAGCGGTTCCACCTGGCACGCGGCTGGCAACATTCCGACCTATGCCAACAGTTGGGGCGGGATGCGGGCCGGGAACTATGCCTGGCGACTCTACAAGGATCTCGGCGAAAAAGTCGGTTATCCGATCACATATCGCCATACGGGAGCCTTCTGGCCAGCGCACACGCGCGAGCGCATGGACTTTTTCAGCCATCTGGTCGGTATTTCTAAGGGGCTCGGTTACGATCTTGCGATGCTGTCGCCTGCAGAGATGGATGCGATGCATCCCTATTTCAGGTCCGGAGAGAGCGTCATGGGGGGCATCTTTGATCCTTACGAGGGTGACGTCGATCCGAGTCAGTTGACCCAGGCACTTGCCAAGGGCGCGCGTGATCTTGGTGCGGAAGTCGCGCGTTTCACGCAAGTAACCGGCATAACGCGCCAGCCCGGCGGTGAGTGGCATGTTTCGACCGACAAGGGCGATGTGGTTTGTGAAAGCGTTGTTAATGCCAGCGGCTACTATGGCCGTGCGGTCGGCGAGATGGTCGGACAAAGCCTACCGGTGGTGACACTCGAGCACCAGTATCTGGTGACTGAAAGTCTACCGGAGCTGGAGGCCGACCCGAAGAATTTCCCGCTCGTGCGTGATCCGGACATCATGTATTACCTCCGCCGCGAGCGGAACGGCCTCCTGCTTGGCTCTTACGGCCACGAAGGGCGTCCAGTCTGGCTGGACGGAACACCTGACTGCTTCGCCAACCAGTTGTTTCCCGATAGTATCGATGACATCGCCAAGGTGCTTGAGGCGGCGCTCAGCCATGTGCCTATCCTGGGCGAGGCCGGCGTTAGCCGCTTCATCAATGGACCCATCCCCTACAGTCCGGACGGAGCACCGCTTTGCGGGCCGGCCTTCGGGCTGCCGAACTTTTATCATGCCTGCTGTTTTCCGGTCGGCATCACTCATTCGGCGGCAGCGGGCAAAACCCTGACGGAGTGGATAACCGAGGGTGAGCCGGAATGGGATATGTCCAATTGGGACCCGCGCCGCTTCGGCGACTGGGCGACTTTCGATTACACTGCGAAGCGGGCAAGCGAGCTCTATGAGCACCAGTACGCCATCCCCTATCCACACCGGATCTGGAAATCGGCCCGTCCGGTCCGGCGGACGCCGCTCTACGGCACATTGAAAGCTCAAGGTGCCGTTTTCGGTCAGGTCGCTGGCTGGGAGCGTGCGTTCTGGTTCGAGACAGATGTAGCCAAAGATGACGGCGAACTCTCCTTCCATCATGAGGTCTGGCACGAGGCGGTCCGCGCAGAATGCGAAGGCTTACGCGATCGTGCCGGTGTCATGGACCATGGCGGCTTCACCCGCTACGAGGTGGAAGGACCGGGCGCGACCGATTTCCTGGATCATGTCTTTTGCGGCGCGATGCCGGCAGTCGGCCGCGTCAAGCTGAGCTACATGCTGACACCAAAAGGCAAGGTCTGGTCGGAAGCGACAATCGCGCGGCTGGCAGAGGACAGGTTCCTGCTTTGCGGCCCGACGCTTGCCGATCAGCGTGATCATGACTGGATGACCCAATTCCTTCCGGAGGAGGGAGTGTCGTTGCAACGCGGGTCGGCCTTCGATGCAGCACTGTTGGTCATGGGACCGAAATCGCGCGATATCCTGCAGCCATTGACCGATGCCGATCTTTCAAGGGATTCGGCTCCATGGATGTCGGTGCGGGAGATTACGATTGCCGATGCGGAGGCAATTGCCCTTCGGGTTTCCTACATTGGCGAACTAGGCTGGGAGCTTCACATGCGCAGTGAAGATCTCGAAACGGTCTATGGCGCGATCATGCGTGAAGGGCGAAGTGAAGGAATTGTGCAGTTTGGCTCCTACGCACTCAACGCGATGCGGATTGAAAAGGGCTACCACGGCTGGGGGGCGGATTTTGGCATCGAGTATACGGCGCTCGACGCCGGGCTCGACCGGTTCGTCAGCAAGAAGAAAGACCGGTTCGTTGGTCGCGAAGCGTTTCTTGAACAAGTCAAACAGCCAAAGGATTACCATTTCGCCGGGTTTGTACTGGAAAATGACGGACCCGATCCACTGTCATCCGATCCGATCTTGAGGGAAGGCAAACCGGTCGGTTATGTCACTTCCGGCGGCACCGGCTTTCGCATCGGCAGGCGAATTGCGCTCGGATACCTCACAATCGATGTTGAGCCAGGTGAGGTCTTCGATATCGAAATTCTGGGCTGCCCTGAGCGCGCTACGGTGACCACATTACCTTTCTATGATCCAGAAAACACTCGCTTGAAGAGCTAGGCGACCAATGGTGAAACACCTTCCAACGGATGTTCAGGTCGCCGTCGTCGGCGGAGGGATTGTTGGCTGTGCGGTCGCCTATCACCTGGCCAGGGCCGGCTGGTCCGTTGCGCTCTTTGAGCGCAAGAAACTGACCAGTGGCACGACCTGGCATGCGGCCGGGCTTGTAAGCGAGACCCAGGCCGTTCCGGTCATGTGTACGCTTGCCAGGTATGGTCTCGATCTCATGGAGCGCCTTGAGAGCGAGACGGGCCAGAACACCGGTTTTAAGCGCAACGGTTCGATCACGCTTGCCTTGACCGAGGTGCGCACCGAAGAATTGCGGCGCAAGGTTGACTACGCGCATGGCTGCGGTATCCGGGCGGTAGAAATCTCCATTGCAGAAGCCGTGGAAAGATGGCCGTTGTTGTCGGCGCACGGAGCGCAAAGCGCGTTCTGGTATCCCGGAGACGGCTATACAAATCCAATCGACACGACCATGGCCCTCGCCAAGGGGGCAAGAGCCGGCGGGGCACAGATTTTCGAAGATTGCAAGGTCGAGCGCGTCGTTGTGCAAGGAGGCAAAGTTGCCGGCGTCGAGACGGAAAGAGGGATGGTACGGGCCGAGCACGTCGTCAACGCCACCGGTATGTGGGCCCGGGACTTTGGACTGTCGCATGGCGTTCAGGTGCCGCTGAACAGAACTAATCATTATTATGTAGTCACGGACCCGATTGAGGGTCTTTCCGGCGATCTGCCTGTCCTCAGGGTTATGGACGAGTATGCCTACTACAAGGAAGATGCCGGCAAACTGCTGATCGGTTGCTCGGAGCCGAATGCAACGCCATGGTTACCTGAAGGTGGCATTCCTGACCAGTTCGAGTTTGACGAACTGCCCTGTGACGAGGAGCATCTTTATCCGGTTCTGGAAGCGGCGATGGAGCGGGTTCCCGCACTTGCAGATGCAGGGATCAGAAAATTCTTCAACGGTCCGGAATGCTTCACACCAGACGCGAGGCACTACCTCGGGCCGTTTGCCGAGATAAAGGGTCTTTGGGTAGCGGCCGGGTTTAATTCCACCGGCATTCAAAACGGGCCAGGCGCCGGCAAGGCATTGGCCGAGTGGATAATGGCCGGTCACATGACCATGGATCTGACCGATGTCGACAGCCGCCGTGTCGTGCCCGGTCTGAATGCGGCGAATTACACAGCGGTCAAGGCGGCCGAGACGCTGTCCCATGCCTACGCCATGCATTGGCCATACCTGCGCAAGGACCAGGCGCGCGGCCTGCGCCGAACACCTTACTTCGCACATCTGAAGGCCGCTGGAGCGCAATTCGGCAGTGCAAATGGTTGGGAGAGGCCGCTTGTCTACGGGGCCGAATTCACCGATGGGTTTGGCCGTCAGCCGTGGTTCGATGCATGGCGTGATGAACATGAGGCGCTGCGGACCGATCTTGGCATGATCGACCTGACCTTTGGACGATTTCTGGTAGAAGGCGCGGATGCGGAACAACAGGTGCAGCGCCTGTGCGGAGCAGATATGTCCGCACCGCCAGGTGTGCTGATCTACACTCACATGTTCAACGACCAGGGCGGGATCGAAGCCGACGTGACGGTTGCGCGCCTTTCAGCGAACCAATATCTGGTGATGGCGTCGGCGGGAGCTGAGCCTCAGACAGAATACTGGTTGAAGACGTCTTTGCTGGAAACCGGCGTCAGTGTCGCCAACATCACGTCCTCGGAAGCGACACTGGCCATCATGGGGCCCCGCTCACGAGACTTCCTTCAAGGACTGACAGATACTGACCTTACAAGCGACGCATTTCCGTTTGCCAGCTGGCAGAACATCCATGTGGGCTATGCACCTGTTCGCGCACAGCGGATAACCTATGTCGGGGAACTTGGCTGGGAATTGCATGTTCCTTGCGAGTTTGCGCAGCACGTCTTTGAGACACTGGCCGCTTCACCTGAAGCACCGAGGCTTGGCGGCGGCATGGCGGTCGACTCCTGCAGGATCGAAAAAGGCTTCCGGCATTGGGGACACGATGTTGGCCCCTTCGACAGCCCGGTGGACGCGGGACTGGCCTTTGCCTGCGATTTCGAAACGGATTTTAGGGGCAAGGAAGCGATCCTGGCGAGACGGAAGAGTGGTCCGGATTCCCGGCTGTTGCTGTTCCGGCTTGCTGACCCGGATGCGCTGGTCTTCGGCAAGGAACCGATTGTGAGGGACGGTGAAATCGTCGGCCGATTGACGTCCGCAAGCTACGGCTGGTCAACCGGGTCAGCGATCGGTATGGGCTACGTGACCTGGCCCGAGGGTGTTTCACTGAAGCAGTTGGTCGCCAACGATTATCGGATCCTGGTGGCCGGACGTGCGGTTGATGCGTTCGCAAGTGCGCGCGGGTTTTATGATCCGTCCAACTCAAGAATGCGCGGCTGAGACCCTGCACCGCTATCTTAGGTGGAATCCTGCATCCGGCTCACGGCACCAGTCGGCCAGAAGCCTGGCAACGCTGTGGATGGGATCGTCGTCGTCCATGTCTTCGGTTCGCATGACCGCGCACCAGGGCACGGTCACGCCTTCCTCGGTGACACGTGCGCCGACAATGCGTCCTTCGTCGAGCGCGGTCTGAAGCGCCCAGCTCGAAAGCACGCTTGTTCCAAGGTCCGAGGCGACCAGTTCCACAATGGCTTCGGGCAGTTCAACCGTCGCCGCCCATTGAGGATAGCTGTCAGTGGGGCGAAACAGGCGTGCAAATTCCCGGTCGGGTTCGGGCACCTTTGTATAGGTTATGAAGGGTTCGCCGACGATATCGTAGCCCTCGACGAAGTCGCGGTCAGCGAGCCTGTGCGTCGGCGACATGATATAGAGAAGCGGGTCTTCAAATAGCGGGATGGCAGACAGTCCTGCCTGGGTGACATTGCCTGAGACCACCGCAATGTCGATATGCCGGTTCTGGACTCCGGCGAGCGGATTGCTTCTGGCACCGGCCATGATCTGAAGATCGATCCCGTCGGTCCGCGCCTTGAGATACCGGATGAAGGAAGGCAACCAGCGATAGTTGCTGTAGGCTTCGACCGACAGGCGCACGACGTGCTGGATACCGGCGTTCATGCGCCTGACGTCCTGTTCCGCGCGACTGAGGTCAGTCAGGATCCTTTCCGCGACAACAGCCATGTGTTCGGCCGCCGGTGTCTTGCGCAGGCGCTTGTGCATCCGTGTGAACAGCGGCACGTCCAGCCGGCGCTCCGCCTCGCGCAAGCGGTGCGACAGGGCCGACGGGGTAACGCCGAGCTTTTCAGCCGCGTCGGTTATGCGTCCTGTTTCAATGATGGCCTGGATCAGTTGTAGATGTCGCAGATCGAGTAGAGGTTTCATCGAGTAGCCTGAAATTGATTCACGAAAGTGAGAAAACTTCGAGATTGGTTTTCAGTCAAGGTGGGTGCGAAATCGGATCGGTGAATTCGATTGGAGCCCGACATGAACGCCGACGCCATGCATTCGATCAAAGCGGATATCGCCCATCACGTTCACCCGCAGTCGAACCTGCGCCAGCATGCTGAAAAAGGGCCGACCATGATCACACATGGTAAGGGCGTTTTTTTCTACGACAGCGAGGGGCGGGAGATCATCGACGGGTTTTCCGGCCTTGGCTGCGTCAGTCTCGGCTATCACAATGAGCGGCTGGCCGATGCGGCGATGGGCCAGATGAACACCCTGCCTTTCGCACCCACCTTCTACAACAGGTCGCATCCACGGGTGGCGGAGCTGGGCGAGCGCCTGATCGGCTTGGCTCCCGGCGGCATGAACCGCGTCATGTTCCAGTGCTCGGGATCGGAGGCGAATGACACGGCAATCAAGCTGCTCTGGTATACCAACACCGCCAACGGCAACCCGAACCGCAGGAAGATCATCGGACGGGTTCGTGGCTATCACGGCAACACGGTGGCGACCGTTTCGCTGTCCGGTCAGCCGCACATGCATAGGAAGTTCGGCCTGCCACTGCCGGAATTCAAGCATACGGAACTGCCGAACTATTATCGCTTCCACATTGACGGTGAGAGCGAAATCGAATTTTCAAATCGTATGGCGGCACGCTTCGAGGACATGGTACTGTCCGAAGGCCCGGAAACCGTTGCGGCCTTTTTCGCTGAACCGGCAATATCCGGTGGTGGCGCACTGATGCCGCCTGAAGGCTATTGGGACGCAATGCAGGCGGTCCTGCGCAAATACGACATCAAATTTGTGGCCGACGAGGTGGTCTGTGGTTTCGGCCGCACCGGCAATCTCTGGGGATCGCAAACCTGGGGGCTGAAACCAGACATGGTGTCCTGCGCCAAGGCGCTTTCAGCGGCCTTCTTTCCGATCTCCGCTCTGATGTTCAAGGACGAGATGTATGCCGACATGATGAAAAACTCCGACGAAGTCGGCGTTTTCGGGCATGGTTATACCTATGCTGGCCATCCTGTGGGGGCGGCTGTCGCGCTGGAGGCGCTCGACATCTACGATGAAATCGACCTTGTCGGCCATGTGCGCAAGGTCAGCGAAACTTTTCTTGCCCGTTGTCGCGCGCTTTCAGATCACCCATTGGTCGCCGAAGTGCGCGGCGTCGGTCTGTTCTGCGGTTTCGAGCTGATGAAGGACGCCACAAAGCGCGAACCGTTCGACCCTTCCTGGAAAGTAGGTGAGCTCGTTCAGAACTTCGCCCATGATCGGGGACTTTACCTAAGAGCGATCGGTGACAGAATGAGTTTCATGCCACCGCTGATCATCAAGGAAGACGAAATCGAAATCGCCGCAGACCGTTTCAAGGCGGCGCTCGATGATGCCTGGGCCGTCGTTCGTGGCAGGGTCTGATATGGATCCGCTGAAACACATCGCCATCATCGGTCTCGGAGCCATGGGCGCACCGATGGCTTTGCACTTGTCACGTTCAGGCTATGAAGTGACCGGCGTTGATTTGGACCCAGGCGCACGTGACCGGTTTCCGGGGGCGGTGACGCCTCAGCAAGCGGATTTCTCCGGCGTCGATGCCGTCGTAACAATGCTGCCCGAAGGCCCGCAGGTGATGGATGTCTATCAAGGGGCAATTTTGTCCAATGCGTACTCGGGTGCCGTTTTGATCGACTGCTCGACCATTGACCTGGAAACTGCCAGGACCCTGAATAAACTGGCGGTGGAGAAGGGATTTGCGCAGATCGATGCGCCGGTCTCCGGCGGACCGGAGGCTGCCGGGGCCGGTGAGTTGAGTTTCATGGTCGGGGGTGACGCGGATCACGTTTCGCTGGCTCGGCCCCTGCTGGAAAACCTCGGCAAGAAGACTACCCATTTTGGAGCTGCTGGGTCTGGCCAGGCGGCAAAAGCCTGCCACAACATGATTTGCGGTATCACCGCAATGGCCGTTTTCGAAGGCTTCGCGCTGGCAGACGCCCTCCAGCTTGATGCCGACCAGTTTTACGAATTGTGCGCAGGCGCTGCCGCGCAAAGCTGGACCCTTGAAAATCGTTGTCCAATCCCCGGCGTGGTTCCCGCTGCACCTTCCTCGAACGGATACGCGCCGGGGTTTGCCGCGCGCCTCATGGCCAAGGATCTCCGTCTTGCCCAGGCCGCGGCGCAGATCAGTGGGCAAGTCACGCCTTTCGGCGCGGAAGCGGCGCGCGCTTTCACGCGATTTGCCGAAGCGACCGGAGGGGATCTCGACTTTTCTTCATATTTCACCGCGCTGAAACAGCAGACAAAAACGATAGGGACCGACTGACCATGGCGCTGCTCGACTACAAACTGCCTGAAGCGGGCCTTGCCGGAAGTTACATCGATGGGGCCTGGCACCGGCCGATGGACGGGCGCAAGCTCACCATCGAGAACCCTTCACGGCGGGAACCTATCTGTGACGTCGGGCGTGGTACGTCGGTTGAGATCGACCTTGCCGTCAAGGCAGCCCGGAAGGCTCTGCCGGCGTGGCGGGCATTACCGGCAAGCGAGCGCGGCAAGTTGCTTGCAGAACTCGGGCGCCGGCTTGAAGAAAATGCGGAAGAAGTCGCGCGTGTCCTTGCTGCGGAAAGCGGCAACGCCATCAAGACCCAATCGCGCGGGGAAGCGATAGGGGCCGCTGGCGTGTTGAAATATTACGGTGGTGTTGCGGTCGAGCAAAAAGGTGAGACACTACCGCTCGGACCGGGGGTTTTCAGTTACTCTACCCGCGAACCGCACGGCGTCGTCGGCTCGATCATTCCCTGGAACTCGCCGCTGCAGCTCGGTTCGGTCAAGATTTCAATGGCGCTTGCGACAGGCAATTGCCTTGTGCTGAAACCCGCCGAAGATGCACCACTCGCCATTTTGAAACTCTCCGAGCTGGCAGATGGTCTGTTCCCACCGGGCGTCTTCAACGTGGTCACCGGCCTGGGAGAAGAAGCGGGCGCTGCCCTGGCATCGCATCCGGGTATCGACAAGGTTTCCTTCACCGGATCGTCCGAAGTCGGCAAACTGATCGGGCATGCAACGGCTGACCGTATCGCCAAACTAACGCTCGAGCTGGGGGGCAAGTCGCCAACGATTGTTTTTCCCGACGCGGTCGAAGAGGGGCGTCTTGATGCGACTGCCCAGCAGGTTGCCAACGCCATGCGGTTTGCGCGGCAGGGCCAGAGCTGTACCGCCGGTTCCCGACTGTTCGTGCATAAGGACGTCTGGGACGTTCTGATGCCGCGGGTTGCGGAAAAGTCGGCGGCGTTGAGAGTCGGCGATGCGCTCGACCCGGATGTGGACATGGGAGCTGTTGTCAATTCGGAGCGCTACAGTGAGATCAGGGCCTATGTGGTGGAGGCTGCGGAACAGGGGGCGGAGTTCCTGATAGGCGGGATTCCGGCTGAAGACCCGGCTGGTTTCAATCCGGTTCCGACAATTATCGCCGGTGTTGACAACACCTGGCGGATAGCCCGCGAAGAAGTGTTCGGGCCGGTCATGGCCGCTATTCCGTTTGAAAGCGAAGCCGAAGTGATCGAGATGGCGAACGATACGCATTACGGGCTCGCCGCTTTTATTTTCACGCATGATTTCAGCCGGATTACCCGTCTGACGCGGGCGATCGATGCGGGCTGGATTCAGGTCAATCAGGGCGGCGGCCAGATCCCGGGCATGTCGTACGGTGGTACCAAGCAGTCAGGGACAGGCAGCGAATACTCCATCGAAGGCGCGTTGGAGGCCTATACCTATCGCAAATGCGTCACGGTCAATGTGGAGCCCGGTGCATGACATCCGACCGGTTTGGCAATGCGCTCGACCCAGGCGTCGGTTACGCGAGAGGCGAGTTGCTGAGATCATCTGCCGACGAGGTGCGGCGCCTGAGACATGCCGGCAAACTTGCTGCGGACTTCGTTGCTCGCAACGGCGTGGAGCGCATCGGCGTCTTCACGGGCAATCTGCGTTACTATCCGGTAAGCCTGGAGGACGTGCAGGAGCTGTGCGAGGAATGGGTCGGGCCAGGGCTTTTTGGTGAAGATCTCAGAAAGGCTTCGATCAACCATCTCGGCGGGCGCGGGCATGAACAAGCGACTGTGGTAAACCGGACGAGCGCGGGCATTGTCGCTGCTGTTCTGGCGTTGTCTGACGGACGGCCAGTCGTCTCGCTCGTTCCTTCCGGAGACAGGTCTCACGCGTCGGTTGGCCGGGGAGCCCGGCTTGCCTGTGTTCCGGTGATCGAAGTCTACGAAATTCCGGAACTCAAGAAGGTGCTCGAAGCACGCCTGCCGTCCCTGACGATTATCACGACAGTAACGTCCGAACTCTCGATGCTGGCCGACAGCGTAACGCTGCAGGCAGTTCGACTGGCCAAGGCAGCCAAATCCCGCGTTCTGATGGACGAGGCCTATGGCGCGCGGTTCAGGCCGGTTCTCCATGACGGAGCACCGTCTCTTTCCTTCGGTGCTGATCTTGTCATCACCAACACCGACAAGGCGGGCTTGCCGGGTCCCCGGGCGGGCGTCCTCTGCGGAGAGGCCGATGCACTAGTCTCTGTTGCCGCAAAGGCCTCGGAACTTGGCATGGAGGCGCGGGCGCCGGTGGCCGTTGGAGCGATGCGTTCCCTGATGGCCTTCACACCGGACCTTCTGATCGCGGAAGTGAAAGACGGGCAACTCCTCGCGGACGCGCTCGAGAGCGTTTTCGGTGTCGGGGCTGTTACGCGCTCGCCGCTCGGACCGAAAATCAGCGAAGAAGATGCCCATGCGCATGTTTTGAAAGTTGCCGGCACCGAATATTCGACCCGTGTTCCCGCCGAGACCACCGCGGCGATCGGCATGCTCATGCTGCAGACGCTTGGCATCGTCACGGTCAACACGCATGGTCAACCTGGAGGGCGCGTATCCCTGCGACTCAAACCGACTGCCGGTGCGCTGAAACGTGTAGGCGGTGTCTCGGCGATCGCTCAGTGCCTTGAGGCCGCCATGACCGAAACGGCCAATCACCTCGAGGACGCGGACTGGTTCTCAGAGTTGTTGTTTGGAGGCACATGAATGTCGCAAGACGGACTCACCGCGCGGCTGGACGCCCGGCTCGACCAACTCGTCAACATTGATATGGGTGAACGGGGCGTTGAGCATCTGTTCGTTGCCGCCCGGGATCTCCAGGGCGGTTCTCTCATCGGGGCAGCGGCCGATCAATTGATGGCTGTGGCTGAGGGTGGAACGGTTGTCATGACGACGGGTTCGGTGTCCCGAGCCTGGATAACGCCTCATCTTGGCGAAAATGATGGTCCCTCCGGTGCGGCGGCCGTTGCCCGCGCGCTTGTGCTTGGGCGCAACGCGACAGTTGTGATGCTCTGCGAAGACACACTTTTGACGGCGATCCGCAATGTCATGCAGGCAGCGGGACTATTTCCGGTAACGCTGGAACAGGCGGGCATCGCACGAGCAGACAAGAGCCTCGCGACTATCGTAATGCGGACCTATCCGACCGGAGACGAGGCCGGAAAGGCACAAGCGGCAGCTCTTCTCGACGAACTGAAGCCGGATTTATTGTTTTCAACCGAGCGCGTCGGGCGCAACGAGTTTGGCATCTACCATTCGATGCGCGGCATCGATTATGGCATGGGCCGTGCGCGTGTGGATTTCCTGTTCGACGAGGCACTGGACCGCGGCATTCCGGTGGTGGCTGTTGGAGATGGCGGCAATGAAATCGGTATGGGGAAAGTTGCGGAACATGTCCGTAAGCATGTTCCTTACGGCGACCGCTGCCAATGCGGCTGCGGCGGCGGCATCGGGGCGGTCACGGGGTGCGATGTCCTGGTCACCGGAGCCTGCTCAAACTGGGCGTGCACCGCGATTTGTGCCGCCATGGCGGCGCGCGCGGGCAGCTCTGCATTGCTGCACACCCCGGAACGGGAAGCCCTTTTGCTGGACACAATGGTTGCCAATGGTCTGATCAACTCCACCCACGGAATCATCGACGACAGTGTAGACGGCTTTCCCCGACAAAGTCATAGCGGCATCGCGGAGCTGTGCCGCACCATCGTCAGCCGGGCTCTTTAGAAATTTCAGGACTATAAAATGATTCAGAACGACACCGCCCTGATTGCCGCAATCAGGGACCGCTTCGCCCACGTGGACAGTTGTCCGTTCCAGGGACCGCGCATCTTCTTCGAAAATGCCGGCGGCGCTCTGACCCTCAAATCCGTCGTCGAGACTTCGTCTTTCCACGCCGCGTTGCCGGACAATCCTGGCCGGATCAATCCTGCAGGTCAGGCGACTCAAACCACTATCGACAAGGCGAAATCCGATCTGGCGCTCTTCATGAATGCCTCTTCCGGGCAGTTCTTTGCCGGCGAAAGCGGCACCGAGCTGCTGTTCCGGCTGATCAGAACGGCCTGCGTAAACGCGCCGGAAGGCGCGAAGGTTATCGGCTCGTCGATCGAGCATCCGGCAACCCGCAGCGCCGCACGCCGCTGGGCGGACATCGCAGGACTAAGCTATGTGAATGTCCCGCACGACGATGAGACCGGACTGGTCACCGCTGGGGACTATGCCGCGTTGATGACCCCGGATGTTGCGCTCGCCACGATCCTGCATGCGTCTCCGGTGTCAGGAATGGCATTGGATGTCGCTGCGATATCCAGGGCGATCCGCGCAGTTGCTCCGGACTGCGTTATCATTGTCGACGGAATTCAACACGCCGCCCACGGGCAGCTCGACCTGGACAGCTACGATATCGATGGTTATGCGATCTCGCCCTACAAGGTCTTTTCAAGGCACGGCTATGGGATCGCGTGGATTTCCGACAAGCTAAGCGCGCTCCCTCATGACAGGCTCATCGATGCTCCCGCGACCGGCTGGGAATTCGGCACCCGTGACGCAGGGGCGTATGCGGCCATTTCCGATGTTGTCGCCTATTTTGAATGGCTGGGCGGTGAGGTGTCGCCGGCGACGGAGCGCCGCGCCAGGATAGAGGCCGCGGGACGCGCGATCCATCAGTACGAGAGGTTCCTTGTCGACGCGATGATCCACGGCACCGGCAATCTCCCAGGGCTAAAGGATCTACAGCACGTCAAGATCATCGCAGGGGTCGAAAATCCGGCCCGCGAAGGCCTCGTGTCGATTGCAGTTGCCGGTATTGCGTCGCCGGATGTGGTGGACGCCCTCAACATGCAGGGCATTCGCACCCATACACGCAAGGCAGACCACTATAGCGGCAACGTGCTGGAGCCACTGGGGCTAGCTGACTGCGTGCGAGTTTCGCTGTGCCACTACAACACGCTGCCGGAAATCGCTGAGTTTCTCGGCGCGATCAGGGACATTGAAGCGCGCCTTGCGGCCTGATTAGTTGGCGTCTGGCCCTTGATCGCGCTTGCGAAAGTTGGCAACAACATCTTCAGCTTCCGACCAATGTTGCCATTCACGGGCCTGTCGCAAGTTTCTGTGTTGGACAGATTTTTCCCATTTGGGGAGCTTGTCCGTCGTCGGGGATTTCTGGACTGTTGATTTTCACTGAGAACTGACCCGGTATTTCCACCGGGAATTGACCTGCCTTTTGTGTATTGAACGGCAGTTACGCCGAGGTCAAGATTTTGGTTTCCTCCCTTAGTTGTCGGCCTGATTTGCGGTGCTGTTTTTGAAGCGGAAGCTTTCGTTTCCGGTTTCAAGGATGTGGCAGTGATGGGTGAGCCGGTCGAGCAGCGTGGTGGTCATCTTGGCATCGCCAAAGACGGCGGCCCATTCCGAGAAGCTCAGGTTGGTGGTGATGATGACGCTGGTGCGCTCATAGAGCTTGCTCGGGAGATCGAAGAGCAGAGCACCGCCTGATGCGCTGAACGGCAGGTATTCCAGCTCGTCGAGGATGACAAGACCGGAATGGACGAGCCGGTTGGCGATCTGTCCCGCCTTGCCCTGGGCTTTTTCCTGTTCCGGCACATTGACGAGTTCAACGGTGGAGAAGAAGCGGACACGCTTGCGGTGATGTTCGATGGCCTGGATACCGAGCGCTGTTGCCGGATGCGTCTTCCCGGTTCCGGGTCCCCCGAGGAAGACGGCATTGTGAGCCTGCTCGATGAACTCGCAGCGGTGAAGCTGGCGCACGAGCGCCTCGTTGACTTCACTGCTGGCAAAGTCGAAGCCGATCAGGTCGCGATCGGCGGGAAAGGGTGCGGCGACGAACCTACAAAACCCGCGAAAACGCGAGACGGGATGTGTTCGACTACATCGAGATGTTCTACAACCCAATGCGCAAACACGTCAGAAACGGGATACTGTCGCCCGTAGAGTTCGAACGGCAGCAGAAAATGAAAGCCGATGGCGTCTAGAAAACGCGGGGCTATTCAAAGCTCCCTGACCGTGAAGCTGTGAAAATTACCTTCACCGCTGATGCAGAGCTCAAAGTTTCGCTGAACGACTGCGCTGAAATCTACCGTCAGGCTTATGGACAAAAGGAAAGTGTGTCCGACCTGATCCCGTTCATGCTCGCGTCCTTTATGGAGACAGACTCCGGGTTCAGGCGAGCGCGAAAACAACTTGCCGAAAGGCGCTCTTATCTAATCCAAAATCAAGTTTCGGAGACCTGAAAATGGCGACCATCGGCAGTTTCACCGTTACCAAAGACGGCTACACGGGCACAATCCGAACGCTAACCATCAACGTCAAAGTCAACATTGTCGCCAATGACAAGAAAGGTTCCGAAGGTGCGCCGGATTTCAGGGTCTACGGCGGTCGCGCTGAACTGGGCGCTGCGTGGAAATCGGAGACCAACGACCACCAGTCCAGAGAATACCTAAGCGTGCTGTTGGACGATCCAAGTTTTTCCAATCCGATCCGGGCAGCCCTTTTTGAGGAAGAAGGAACGGCATTTTTGGTATGGAACAGGCGTGAAGGATGATTGGCAGATTTGGGGCTGACTGCTGACTGTCTGGTTTTGGCAGTTGGATCAACAAAGCGGACATCGCAGCTGCGTCCGTGTGCTGGGACTTTCGGCCTGCTGCAGACGTTCGCTCCGTCACCAAACGACGGTTTTATGCACCAATTTTGACTATTCATGGCTCACTGGTCGTTTACTGAACAGCGGACATTTGGTTTGGGCTCATCAGGTACGCTGACCGAACGCCAGCGCGGCAAACCCAAGCCCGGTTAACCTCGATGTTCTTCAAGAACCTTCTTGGCGACGCGGAAACATTCCAGGGATTGCGGAACGCCGCAATAGATGCCGACAACGTGGATGATCGCGCGGATCTCGTCCTTGGTGACACCATTGTTGATCGCGCCCCTGCAATGGATCTCCCATTCGGTCATTTTGCCCAGCGCCCCGATCATCGCAAGGTTCATCATGGAGCGGGTTTTGGCATCGATCACGTCGTCCCCCCAACCGAAACCCCAGCACCAGGCCGTCATGGCTTCCTGGAACGGCCGGGTGAAGTCGTCTGCTGCTTCCAGATTCTTTTCGACGTATTCGGCTCCCAGAGTGGCCTTGCGTTGTTCAAGGCCTTTTTCAAAAAGATCCTGGTCCATAATTCACCTCAGCTTGATGGCAACATTTTTGGTTTGAACGTAATTCAGAAGGGCTTCGCGACCCTTCTCCCGACCGTAGCCGGATTTGCCAAAGCCGCCAAAAGGTGTTTCGACACCGCCCGCATACCACTCGTTGACGAAGACCTGTCCTGCGCGAAGGCGCCGGGAGGCCTGCATCGCCCTGTCCAGATCTGAGGTGAAGACACCGGCAACAAGCCCATAGGGGGTGCTGTTGGCGATCTTAATGGCTTCGTCATCCTCGCGGAATTTCAAAACGGAAAGTGCCGGCCCGAACACTTCCTGCTGAGCGATCTTCATGTCCGGTGTGACATCTGTAAGGACAGTCGGTTCCAGGAAATAGCCCGGCCGGTTCATGCGATGTCCTCCAGCTGCGATGCGTGCACCTTCCCGCTCGGCGTCGCTGACCATACCAGTGGCCCGTTTGCATTGCGCTTCGGAGATCATCGGGCCCATGTTCGGTCCGAAGTCCGGAAACTCCAGCCCGGGCCCGACGGTCAGGCTTCTGGCCTGTTCGATCATTCCCTCGACAAGCTGATCGTGGACCTTCTCCTGGACGATCACGCGGGACATGGCGGAACAGACCTGACCCGCATTGAAATAGATCCCCCAGCGCATATCGGACAAAAAGGCATCCAGATCGGCGTCGTCATGAACGATTGCTGCGGACTTTCCTCCCAGTTCCAGAACGCAGGGCACGACGTTGCGGGCTGCTGCTGTTGCAATGGAAACACCGGTTGCGACCGAACCGGTAAAGACGATCTGGTTGACATCCGGATGCGCTGCCAGCGCTGCCCCTGCCTCCCGCCCAAGACCGCACAGGATATGCAAGACCCCCTTGGGCAAGCCGCAGGCAATCGCAGCTTCGGCAATGAACCGGTTGGTCAAGGGATCGAGTTCGGGCGTCTTGACCACAACGGCGCATCCGACAGCCAGGGCGGTAGACAGGGAGCGCGCCGTCATTTCCATCGGATAGTTCCAGGGAATGATCTGCGCGGAAACGCCGAACGGCTGGTGGGTGGTAAAGTCGAAATAGCCGTCGCCAAGCGGGATCGACCGCCCTTCCATGGTCTCGGCCTGATTGCCGTAATACTCGAAGTAACGCGCTGCGCCCTCGATTTCGAGGCGGGCCTCCCACAGCGGTTTGCCGGCCTCGCGGGTCAGGACGGGGGCAATCTCGTCGATGCGCTCAAGAAGATAGTCGCCCATCTGGCGCACGATCCGGCCGCGTTCCACCGGACGGAGACCAGACCAGCCACCTGTCTCGCTGAAGGCCTTCGCGGAGGAAACAGCACGATCTACATCCGCAGCATCCGCCAATGCCTGTTCCGCCACGGGCTCGCCCGTTGCAGGGTCGAGAACGGCCAGCCGACCGGCGCCGCCGTCGCAAAAGTCGCCATCGATGTAATTGCGCGAGTAGGCGGGGATCTCTGTCACTGAGGTCTGGTCCTGTTTGCATCGAGCCGGTCACAATGAGGTTTCATGCGCCGGTAGACATGCTGCACCCGGTCAGGCGCCTCGGCGATCTCGACATATTTCCGCTTCTGGGGACGCAGGCCGGTCGAGTTCTTCAGGTTGGCATGAAAGGAACCGCCGTCCCACCAGCTGTATTGTCCCGTGTCGGCTCCGGGCTCCCAACTCAGGGCGTCTTCGATAAAGGGAATGTCGACCGCTTCGCAAAAAGCCTTGACCGTCAGGGCGGGTGCTTCAAGCAGGTCGCCACTGTCAACAACCGTGGGTGGCGTTCCGTTCAGCGCGGTGAGCAAATCATAAAGGGCACGCTGCTCCGGGAAGCCGACTTCCGCAGCATCGAAATCCGGCCACTTGGCATACATGGAGGTGATTGTCAGCGCCGGATCCCGGATCAGGAAAGCGTGGGTGAAATGCGAAAGGAAGTCCGAGGGAGCCGCATCCCAGTCGTGAGGCGGGCAGGTGTAGCCGACCTGATGCGGAAACAGTTTCTGCGCCGGCGTCCACTTTTGCCGCATGTTCATCGAGGCGGCGGCGGCTTGGGACATCAGGCTTCCCGCATCCAGGCCTGCAAAGTCTTGATGGAATGTTCAGAGTTCACGCCGCAGCCGGGATCGAGAACGAGTGGTCCCGGCTTGTAGCCCCGACTGTGCAGGCCTTTGTGAACGGATTCCACCAGATAGATGTCTTCCTCCACGGTTGTTGACCGGTCCTGAACCGCGAGGCGGCGCACCACGTCTGAATCAACGCCATCGATCGTGTACCAGCCGCGCCAGACCGCCACGTGGTCCACGTCGACTGCACGCCAGTGATAGGTGTTGAGGATGTTGCCGGGATAGACCTGGAAGGAAAACAATGGCCACAGGAACCAGGAAGAGTAGTCGCCGGCGTGCTCGTTGGACTCCAGATCAATGTCATAGGTCATGCGCTCGAGATTCTGGCACTCTGTTGTGTGGCGCAGGCAATAACCCTGTGGCTGGATGTCATAGGTCTCGGGCTTGACGACACCCGAGGCGAAAGTGGGGTGGTTGATGGGGCAGTGGTAACATTCGGAATAGTTCTCGACGGAGACTTTCCAATTGCAGTTTTCTTCTATTTCCACCCATTCGAGCGGCCGCAGCCTGTCGATATGCGGGACGAAGGCTTGAAGTTCATTTCGGACATTCGGAAACCAGTCGTCCATCGGCTTGGCGTCAGGATCGAGATTCACGAACAGGAAGCCGCAAAAGTCCTCGATACGGACAGAGGTCAGGCATATCTGCTTGCGATCGAAGCCCGGCACGGACCGGACATTGGGCCCGGAACGCAGGCGGCCGGTGAGTTCATAGGTCCAGCTGTGATAGGGGCAGACCAGAAGTTTGGTATTGCCTTCGCCCTGCACCAGCTGGTGAGCCCGGTGCTGGCAGACATTGTAATAGGCGTGCAGTTCTCCCTGCCTGTCCCGCAGACAGACGATGCTTTCACCTGCGATATCAATGGTGAAATAGTCACCGGGTCTTTCCAGAAGCGAGCTGTGACCCGCAAATTGCCACGTTCGCGCCAGCAATCCCGCCTTCTCGACCTCAAAATGCGCAGGGTCGGTATAATAATGTGCTTCAAGCGAGTGAATGAGCTGGCTGTGAACGTTCATGAGCGGTCCTTCCACTCTTCCTGGTAAAGTCCCATGGCGTGACGCCGATTGTGAAAACGCTCGATGCTGGCCACGACTTCCTCGGGCGCATCGGCAATGACAAGCGCAAGCAGTGTTTCGAGTAGGGCAATCGTCGAAACGGATGACGGAAAGAATTGTGGTGTTTCCGCATCGACGACAAAGGCATGATCGCTGCCTACAACAATGGGCGAAGCGGGGCTGTCGGATATCGCGATGATTGTCAGCCCCTGTTCCCGCGCGACTTCAACAGCGGCGACAACATCCGTCCTGTAGGGCTTGCAGGTCATGGCCAGGAGGACATCGTTCTTGTCCGCCCTCGCCAGGTCGTCGGTTGCGACCGATCCCATGCGCGGGATGGTCCAGATCGTGTCGACGGCCATGTCCGCAAGGTAGGAGAAGTTGCGGGCGTTGGAATTGTTGACGCCGACACCAAGCACATAGGTATGCCGTGCATTGACGATGGCGTCGGCGGCAGCCTTCATCGCGTTGGCATTGGTTGAGGCAAAGGTATTCTCGATGTTCGAGATCGCGCAGGCCGCCATCTCGGCAAACAACTCGCCAAGCTGACCACCCTTGGCAAGCGACTGCAGCCAGCGGGCGCGATCGGGAAAATCGGTCCCCCTGCTGCGGATCGCTTCCCGGAAGGGATGCCGGAAATCCTCATAACCCTCGAACCCGGCGGAACGTGCCATGCGCACAAAGGTGTTTGGTTTGACACCGGCAGCGTCGGCGATCTCGCGGATTGAACTCACGCCGACATCATTCGGGTTTTCAAGCACATAACTAGCGGCCTTACGCAGTTCCGGGGTGAACTCGTCCAGTTCGGATGCGAGTTCTTCCAGAACCGTTTGCGGGGCCTTCAGATCAGGTTTTGGTACATTCATATCATTCATGATTGACGAGAGTACATTTGTACAATTACGCTGTCCATCGAAAAATCACCGGCCAGGGAGATACGTCGTGGCGGATACAGGAACCTCGAAATTGCCGTCTCAGGCACGTGTCGTCATTGTCGGCGGTGGCATTATGGGGTGTGGCCTTGCCTATCATCTGGCGCATGAGGGCTGCAGTGATGTCGTCCTCCTGGAAAAGGCGGAATTGACCTCGGGTTCGACGTGGCACGCTGCGGGCCAGATCACCCATTCCACGTCAAGTTTCGGGCTCGGTAAATGTGTCGGCTACAACATCGATCTTTATTCCGGCGCGCTGGAGGCCGAGACGGGTCAGTCGGTCACCTGGCATGGCTGCGGGTCTTTCCGGCTTGCCTATTCCGAAGATGAGATGGACTGGCTTCGGCACACGATGAGTGTCGGCCGGGCCCTCAAGTTTCCGATGGAGCTGGTTGGACCGGATCGCATCCGGGAATTGCACCCGTTCTATAATCTTGATGGTGTTCTCGGGGCATTGCACACGCCCGACGACGGTCACGCCGACCCGTCCGGGATCACGCAAGCCCTGGCAATCGGCGCAAGGCAGCTCGGCGTAAAGATCATTCGCCGCTGCAGGACCACTGATATCAAGCAGCAGCCGAACGGCGAGTGGAAAGTGTCCACCGAACTCGGGGACATCACCTGTGAGCACGTCGTCAATGCCGGTGGCACATACGCCCGGCAGATGGGCGAGTGGAGTGGCCTGCAGCTTCCAATGACCTCCATGACTCACCACTATATCGTCACGGATACCGTGCCCGAATTCCTGGAACTCGACAAGGAACTGCCGGTCATCCGCGATGACAAGCTTGTGTCGGGTTACATCCGCATGGAGCAGAAGTCGGGTCTCATCGGCATATACGAAAAGGAAAACCCGAACACAGTTTGGCAGGATTTCTGTCCTTGGGAAGCCGAGAACGAGTTGTTCGAGGCCGATTACGACCGGATCATGCCGTGGCTCGAGAACGCCATGGACCGCATGCCGATTTTCGCCGAACTCGGTATCAAGCGCGAGGTCCATGGTGCGATCTCGCACCCGCCCGATGGCAATCCGCTCATTGGACCGGCGCCCGGCGTGAAAAACTACTGGTGCTGCTGTGGCACACAGATCGGCATCGGTTGGGGACCGGGTCTCACGCGCGAGCTGGCCCGCTGGCTCGTGCATGGTTCGGCGGACATTTCCATGCGCGAATTCGACCCGCGCCGGTTCGGCGACTATGCCGACAAGGACTGGCAGGTAATCAAGGCGAAGGAAGATTATTGTCTTCGTCACGAGATTCCGTTCCCGCATTTCAATCGCCTCGAAGGCCGTCCGATCAAGCCAAGCCCGTTATACGAACGCCTCAGGGAAAAGGGCGCCGTCTACGAGGAAGTCTTTGGACATGAACGACCGCGTTGGTTTGCGCGTGGCGGCCTGGAGCAGCGCGACTATTATTCCTTCAAACGCGCTGCGTGGCACGACGTCGTCGCGGAGGAAATGCGTGCGGTCCGTCAAACCGCCGGGATCATGGACATTTCGGCCTTCACCAAGATTGAAGTGTCCGGGCCTGATGCAGAGGGCAGCCTTGACAGGCTGGTCGCCAACCGGTTGCCGAAGAAGGTGGGCGGTATTGCGCTTACCCAAATGCTGAACCGTCGCGGTCGCATCGAGATGGAGCTGACGGTGGTCAGACTGGCAGAGGATCGTTTCTATCTGGTCTGTGCCGCGTTCTTTGAGCAGAGACTGCTGGATCACCTTGCACAGAACATTGATGCGGACGGCGTCACCCTGCGCAATCTGTCGACCGATTGGGGAGCCATGGCGCTCAACGGACCGCTCTCGCGCGAGATCTTGCAACCCAACACCTTGGCACCTCTGGACAACCATTCCTTCCGCTGGCTGACCGCGCAGGAAATTGAAGTTGCAGGCCGGAAGCTCTGGGCCTTCCGCATGTCCTACGCCGGTGAACTGGGATGGGAGTTACACGTTCCGCGCGAAGACATGCTCGCCGTCTATGACACGCTCTGTGCAACGGGCGAACCGCTCGGCCTGACGGACTACGGCTCCTTTGCGATGAATGCGCTGCGCCTTGAAAAGGGTTTCAAGGGAGCCGGTGAACTCACCAACGAAGTCACGCTACCGGAAGCCGACGTGATGCGTTTCGTCAAACTGGACAAAGGCGACTTTCTGGGAAAAGCGGAAACCGAAGAAAGTGCCGGGTCTGAAGCGCTTCCCTGGGTCTGCGTCTACCTGGAAATCGAGCCGGACGGGATTGAGGATGGTCACGGCGGTGAGGTGGTCCTGCTCGATGGTGAAGCCGTTGGCGCGACGAGCTCGGTCGCCTATGGGCATACCGTCTGCAAGATCCTGGCCTTTGCCTATGTCAAACCGGAAGCTGCCATTCCCGGGAAGACGCTCGAAGTCGTTATCATGAACGGGACCCGCAAGGCCCGCGTGCTGGACGTCCCGGCCTATGATCCAGAAAGCATTCTGCCACGCACGGATGCACCGGTTGGAGTGGCTGCTGAATGAACGCACCGGCAACCATGAATGCCATTGTTCTGGAAGGGCATGGCGGTCTCGATCAACTGGTCTGGCATGAAGACTGGCCGGTGCCGGTGCCGGGTCCAGGCGAGGTCCTGATCCGGGTTGGTGCCTGTGGTCTCAACAACACGGATATCAACACGCGTTCGGGCTGGTACTCCAAAACCGTGGCTGACGCGACAACCGGCGGCGCTTATGACGAGGTAGACGAAAGCGATCCAACCTGGGGCGGTCGGCCGATAACGTTTCCGCGCATTCAAGGAGCAGATGCCGTCGGTGTAGTGGTTGCTGTTGGCGATGGTGCGCCGGAGGATCTTCTGCAAAAGCGCGTCATGGTGGATTGCTGGCTGCGCAGCTGGGACGACCCGTTCAACCGGGACAAGACGGGATACTTCGGGTCGGAATGCGACGGCGGATACGCCCAATATGCCAAGGTTGATGCGCGCAATGTAGCTGCCATCCATTCTTCGCTGAGCGATGCCGAACTGGCGACCTTCTCCTGTTCCTACACCACCGCCGAAGGCATGCTCAGCCGGGCCAATGTGAGTGGGGATGATACGGTCCTTGTCACCGGTGCTTCCGGAGGGGTCGGTTCGGCCCTGGTCCAGCTGGCCAAACGGCGTGGCGCCACTGTTGTCGGGCTGGCGTCTCCGGCAAAACATGACGACGTACGCGCACTCGGAGCCGAAGTTGTTCTGGAACGGACTCCAGGGGATCTGAAGGCGGCGCTCAAGACAGCGATTGGCAATGACACTGTCTCTGTTGTCGCCGACATTGTCGGTGGCTCGTACTGGGGCACGTTGATTGATGCCCTGGAACGTGGCGGCCGCTACACCTGCTCCGGCGCAATTGCGGGCCCGATGGTCGATTTCGATCTGAGGACATTTTACCTGCACGACCTGACCTTTACCGGCTCGACAGTCGTTGAACCGCATATCTTCAATGACCTGGTCGGTTACATCGAGCGCGGCGAAGTCCGGCCGGTCCTGGCGGCGACCTATCCGCTTGAGGAATTTCATGCGGCCCAGACCGCGTTCATCGAGAAGAGACACACGGGCAACATCGTGGTGTTGCCATGAAGATCTCCCGCATCTCTGTCTGGGCCGTGTCCCTGCCTCTTTCCAAGCCTTATTGGCTCTCCGGCGGCCGTTTGAAATTCGAGGAAATCGACAGCACCTTCGTGCGCCTTGAAACCGACACGGGCCTGGTCGGCTGGGGGGAAGGCTGCCCGTGGGGGCACACCTATCTACCGGCGCACGGATCGGGTTTGCGGGCGGCTCTTGGTTTGCTCGCACCGGCCCTGATCGGGCGTGACCCAAGGGCGCTGGACGACATCAATCGGCTCATGGACGTCACCTTGCCTGGGCACCCTTACGCGAAGTCACCGCTCGACATTGCCTGTTGGGATTTGCTCGGCAAAGCAAGTGGCCAACCGCTCTGGCGTCTCCTGGGTGCAGAAGCTGCCGCGCCGGTGGACATCAATTCTTCCATTTCTACCGGGTCACCGGAGGAGATGATCGCCGACATCAGAACAGCGAGCGAGCTAGGTTACCGAACCCACTCGGCCAAGATCGGAGGCAGTGACTTTGCAGCCGATATTGAACGCATCGAAGCCATTTCACGGACCCTGCCAGAGGGCGAACAAGTCACTTTCGATGTCAACCGGGCGTGGACCCCTGGCGTTGCGCTGCAGGTTCTGAATGCGGTCGGTGCAAGGGATTGGTTCGAACAGCCCTGTGAAACGCTGGATCAGTGTGCCGTGGTCGCTGCGCAAGTGCCCCAACCGATCATGCTGGACGAGTGCCTGCACACCTTCCAGGACCATCTGGATGCCTGGAGACGCAACGCCTGCCAGGGCGTCAAGGTCAAACCCAACCGTGTCGGCGGCCTGACAAAGGCCCGGCAGATACGCGACTTCGGTGTTTCCGTCGGCTGGCAGATGCATATCGAGGATACCGGCGGCAGTGCCTTTGCAGATACGGCCGCCCTGCATCTGGCGGCTTCGACGCCGGAGGTCAACAGGCTGGCCAGCTGGCTTTGCCACGCGCACCTGTCGCGGGACCCCGTGCCCGACCAGGGCGGGCGGAACAGAAACGGCCTTGTTCAACTGTCCGAAACACCGGGTGTCGGACTGAATCCGGACCCGGGCCTTCTTGGAGACCCCGTTGCTGTTTATGGAGGCGAGTAGTGACAAACTTTCCCGATTTCCGCATTTCCGGACTAACACTGTGGCGGGTGCCGCTGACCAGCCACGAGACATACAATATGGCCTCGGGCAAAACCTGCGCAACGGTCGACAGCATGGTGCTCCGGATCGAAACCGACCAGGGGATTTCCGGCTGGGGTGAAGTCTGCCCGATCCCGCATTACCTGCCGGCCTACGCCAACGGGGTTGCTCCGGCTCTGGAGGAACTGGCGCCGGTGCTGATCGGTGCCAACCCCGTGGGCGTGGACGCCCTGATGGCGGCCTGCAAGTCGCATCTTCTGGGCCACCCATACGCGCAGTCCGCGATCGACATTGCGCTTTGGGACCTGACGGGAAAAGCCTGCGGCGTGCCGGTCTATACGCTTCTGGGCGGTCAACAGAACCAGGACCTGCCGCTCTATCATTCCATAACCTGCATCGCGCCGGAGGAGATGGCCCGGATCGCAAAGGAAGCGATCTCTGCCGGCATGCGCCAGATCCAGGTCAAGCTCGGAGCTGATGACAACTGGGAGGCAGACGTTGCCCGCCTGCGTTTTGTGCGGGAAGCCGCCGGTGCTGGCCCTCTTGTCTATGGCGACTGGAATTGCGGTGCGTCCCGGTTGGATGCCACTCGTGTCGGACGTGCTGTCTCAGATCTCGACATCATGCTGGAACAGCCCTGTGCAACACTTGAAGAATGCGCAGCCGTGAGACACGCGACAAACCTGCCGATGAAGCTGGACGAGAATGCTCACGACACGGCAACGCTCCTGAAGGCCTATGAACTGGGGTGCATGGATGCTGTCGCCCTGAAGCTCAGCAAGTTCGGTGGCATCTCTGAGCTTCGACGGGCCCGGGACCTTTGCCTCTATTTTGGTGCCCGGATGTGTATCGAGGACACCTGGGGCTCGGATGTGGCAACAGCGGCGGCGCTGCATGTTGCGGCCGCTACACCGCCGAAAGCCATCATGAACGTTTGTGATTTGTCGGGCTATGTCAGCCCGCGTATTGATGCGGATGCTCCCGTTCGCTCCAAAGGGCGGATTTCGCCGCCGATCGGACCTGGCCTCGGTGTCTGGCCCGATGCGGATGCGCTCGGGGTGCCTGTTCTTTCCATTGCCGCCTGAGGAGGGCGTATCCATGAAAACCTCGATCTCTCAACAGGATTGGAAAGACCGCGCGGCGCAGGTGTTGCCCGCGGCCGGTTTCGGCAATTTCGATCCGGGCCTCATCATTCGCGAAGGCAAAGGATCACGCGTCTGGGATGAGGACGGAAACGAGTTCATCGACTACCTCATCGGCTCGGGTCCGATGCTGGTGGGCCATGGCCACCCGGAAGTACTGGAGGCCGTTCAGGAGCAGCTGGGCAAGGGCCTGACGTTCTTCACCAGTAATGCACGCGGCATCGAGCTGGCGGAGGTGCTGGTGGAAGCGGTGCCATGTGCAGATCAGGTGCGGTATGTCTCCACAGGCGGTGAGGCGGACATGTATGCCATGCGCCTTGCGCGGGCGCATACCGGACGCGACAAGATCCTGAAATTCGAAGGTGGCTATCACGGAATGTCCGGCGAGGCATTGATGAGTCTCGCGCCAACACAGCTGGTCAATTTTCCGCAGGCGGTCCCAGACTCTGCCGGAATTCCGGACGGCGTTCGCGACAATATGCTGATTGCCCCGTTCAACGACGTCGCCTTCGCAACCTCGCTGATCGAGGAACACGCCGCCGAGATTGCCTGCATTATCGTGGAGCCTTTGCAACGCCTGATCCCGCCTGAGGAAGGGTTTCTGCTGGCCTTGCGCAATCTTGCCACGAAGCATGGCATCGTTCTCGTATTTGACGAGGTTGTAACCGGCTTCCGGTTTGCGTATGGCGGTGCCCAGGAATATTACGGCGTGGTACCCGACCTGTGTACGCTTGGGAAGATCATCGGCGGCGGATTTCCCCTGGCCGCGATTGTAGGAAAGTCTGAAATAATGGCGCACTTCGACAAATCTTTGGTCGGAGCGGAGGGGTACACATTCCAGGTCGGAACGCTCAGCGGGAATCCTGTTGCAAGCGTTGCCGGCCTCAAAACACTGGAAATTCTGAAACGTTCCGGCGCATACGAGACCCTGCGCCGAAATGGCGAGAGGCTCATGCAGAGTTTCAGAACCCACCTGGAAGCAGCCGGCGTGGCACATAAGATTGTTGGTGAACCGATGCTGTTTGACGTGGTTTTCACTGACCGCCCCGTCAGGAGTTACCGTGACATGTTCAACAACGACACCGCAAAATCGAAGGCATTCAACACAAACCTCAGGTCGAATGGCATCCTCAAGCCGGACAGCAAGCTTTATGCACACCTGGCTCTCACCGAAGAAGATCTTGAGCAGACCGATGAGGCACTGGCCAAAGCGGCACAAGCATGTGAACAGGCTGGCTCGGCAAATCAGATTTGAGGCCACTCAACGATTTGGAGGTCGATCGGACTTCATCCAAAAATGTTGGATCTGAGAGCTCATAGATTGTCGCTGGTCTGTCCCGAAGCGCATCAAGTGAAAAAAAGAAGGCCAAAATTCTACTACGACTTAAGCCTATTCTGAGCACCCTTTCCAGAAACCAGCATTGGCATGCAAGGCTCCTTCTATCACCAATCCGATTGCGGTCCAGTTTCGGACATTCCAACAACGCACAGCAAAAGTCCGCTCCCCGCCCTCCTGTGAATTTGGTCGCTCACGGCCCGGAGCGGTCGCTAGTATCCATCGCGGGGAAAGTCGGAAACGAGCCCTCATTGCATTCTTTCGCGAAAGCGGCGAATGTCCTCCGAGCAAGATATGTAACCCATGACACAAGAGGTTAAAAGTGCGCTGGAAAAAGACCCTTCAGCTTCTCGACGTTCATTGCGAGGGCGAAGTAGGCAAGGTTGTAACATCCGGAATTTAGAACATTCCTGACGTTACGATGACCGATAAAAGGGACTATATCAACAAGGTGGACGACAGCTTGCGCCGCTTTGTCTGTCTTGAACCAAGGGGCGCGGTGAACCAGACCGTCAACCTGATGATTCCGCCCTGTGATCCGACCGCCGACGCGGGTTTCATTGTCCTTCAAGCCGACGAAGCGCATCCAATGTCAGGGGCGAACACGATGTGTGTTGCGACGGCGCTTCTTGAAACGGGCATGATCGAGATGCAGGAGCCGGAAACAGTGTTGCGACTGGAAGCTCCCGCCGGGATCGTGACCGCCACGGCGACTTGCCGCGAGGGCAAATGCGAACGTGTCGCGCTTGATATGATCCCTTCCTTTGTCGAGGGGCTCGACCAAAAGGTGCAAACAGATCGGTGGGGCGAGGTGCGTTTTGACATTGCCTTTGGGGGGGGGCTATGCTGTGGTGCCGGTCGAGCAGCTTGGCCTTTCGATCATTCCCGAACAGACGGCGGCCCTTGTGCAAGCGGGTATGGATTTGAAAGAGGCCACCAATGCCGCATTCAAGGTGCAGCACCCACAAATCCCCTCAATCGATCATATTGCCTATGCGATCTTTGTCGAAAAGATGGGCGACACTAGCTACCGCACCTGCTGTACGCTGTGGCCCGGTCGTGTCGATCGTTCACCCTGCGGCACGGGCAGCTCCGCGATCCTTGCGACACTTCAGGCGAAAGGGCAGGTTGATGTCGGTGATGAGATCACTACTGAATCCATTATCGGTTCAAAATTTGCCGTCAAACTGACCGATGTGACAGAGGTGGACGGCAGACCACCGACTTTTTCAACACTATCTCCGCGTTGTTGCTGTTGGTTCCATCTGCAGCGAAAGCCTGCTTCGAGCCAATTCCGTTGAAAAACCCCCGTGTTTCGCGTGTTTGAAGGAACATTTGAGTTCCGGTGGCGAGGTCCCGTCGTTGCGCCCGGACTTGTCGATAACCGGGATATGCGGGGCGATCCCGCGTTGACGCACCAACCAATCGAGCATGTGGCCAGCACCATAGGCGGGTTCAGCGATCAGGCGCTCGGGTGTCAGATCAAACCTGTCGTCCACCGGTCTATCATGGTGCGCATCGCGCCGAGTTCGGCTTGCCGGATTGAGCGCGTGGCTTCGACATCCAAAATGATCGAATGATCGGTATCGATCAGGTAGTTTGCGGAATAAGCGAAGTAAGCAGGGCCGCCGCGTGCGCCGGTCCACTGGGTTGCCGGGTCGGAATGAGAGGTAAACTTAGGCCCCACCGGACTGGCTGCGCCGAAGGCTTCATCATACAGTGTTTCCAGACATTCCCGCACTGCACGCGGTGCATCGGCAGGATCAATCTTGTCAGGCTCCCAGTCCGCTTGCGGTGTGGAGTTCTGCCGGTTGGCATCCACCTGGATCAGACCCGCCTCAGCCGCAAGACGTTGGCCGCTCACAAGTCCTTCCTCGATGCAACGCGCCACAACCGTCTCAAAGACATGCCGCAACAGATCACTGTCCCGGAACCGCCCGTGCCGGTTCTTCGAGAAAGTCGAGTGGTCCGGTATTGGATCGCGCAGATCAAGGCGGCAAAACCGGCGGTAGGCCAGATTGAGATGGACTTCCTCTCACAGCCGCCGTTCTGACCGGATCCCCATCGTGTAACCGACCAGCAGCATACGGATCAGCAAACCGATTCCCACACCGAGGAGGATGGCGAGGGGAATCGGTAGCTCGGTATCCACAACCATCTTGGCCATGAATACCGCTGCGGCTCCGGGGATCGCCGCGACTGAAAGATCAATTTCTCCGGTGAGCAGGACGAAAACCAAACCGAGTGCAATGATCCCTGTCACTGTGGATTGGATCAGCAGGTTATTGAGATTGCGACTGGTCAGGAACACGCCGGACTGAAATGCGTAGAAGATCAACGACCTAACCAGAGCGGCACCATGACCTTCTCATAAATTTCCGGTTCATTGCCCTGGAGTTGGAAGGTCGTGTTCAGATCTTCCCGGGTGATTCATCTCAACTTCAACTCTATCAGCCCTTGCGGAACAATTGCGTCAATCACCGTCAATTTAACCGTAGAAGCATTCCATCCATTTTCGAAATTCGGTATCCGCAAGAAATGCCAGCCGGTGGCGCAAGCATCGGCCTTGCGCAGACAACGCAACAAATCGCAACAAACAAACGCTTGCCGGCCGAATGGAAACGAATTGATGACGGCCAAAGCGATAACGTGTCTTCAACGCATCAGCGGTCTCGAGCAGTTGTCGCGCGCAAGGAACTCAACTCTCCAGAAGACGCTTTAACGAGATGACGGCGGCAGAAGTCCGATTTTCCACGCCAAGTTTCCCGAATATCCGATCAAGATGCTTGTTCACCGTTCGCGGGCTCATCTCAAGTATTGCCGCAATTTCCTTGTTGGACTTTCCGTTTGCGATCCACATCAGGACCTCGGCCTCACGCCCGGTCAGGTCAAATGACTTTCTCAAGATGTCGGAGGGCCGGCCGTCGACCATTTCTGCAACCCGCAGGAGATGTTCGCCGGAACTGATTTGCCCGGCATAACTGAAACGCAGTTTTGTACCGCCCATGGTGGTCACGACATCATTGGAGACATGCGAACCCCTGCCTGCTTCGATGAGGTAATTTCGCAGCCATTCGACTGTGTCTTGTGTCAATTGACCAGAGGGGACCTCGCCTTGACGCCAACTGTCGTCGATTAGAGCCATGGCTTGCGTGGTTGCCCAACAGATCGCTCCAGAAAGATCGACTGAAACCAAGAAACGCCCGGATGCATCAAGTGCCACATGCGCACTGTGTGAATTTCGCGCATTCGCGATGTGAACACGCAGTCTTGCAATCAGTTCTTCCGGATCTACCGGCTTTGTAATGTAGTCTACTCCGCCAGATTCCAATCCTCGCACAATATGTTCTGTCTGACTTAGTCCGGTCATAAAGAGTACCGGCACGTCGCGAAGCGCTTCGTGCCGCTTTATCTGCTTGCTGGTCTCGAAACCATCGAGTTCCGGCATGACAGCGTCCATCAATATTGCGCTTGGCGTCACTTTGGTGGCGATGTCGATTGCCTTTCGGCCATCCTGAGCCACCAGCACTGTGTAACCGGCCTCTTCCAATGCACTGGTCAGCATGCCCAGGGACGCAGGAGCATCGTCAACTACAAGAACGGTTTCACTTGGACTAGGAGCATTCATGATCATGTCCAAGCCCTTCCAGTACCTTGTCATATTGAGTGAGGTCGAATTCGCGGATCAATCGGCGCATATGGTCAACAAAGTCTGCTGCATTCGGTTCATGTGCCTCTATGTCGTCAAGTTTGGCGCGAATGCCGCGAACGTATCCGAGGCTGCTCAGTTGTTTCAGCATTTCCAGGCTTTCTATGGAAGGTAGGGCGTTTTCACGGAATACTTGCCCGGAAGCCAAAGTCGGGAAATGTAACTGTGCACGCTCCTTGGACGGCGTCGTCCGCCAGACGAGCTTCAGGCCTTGTTGAAGCTTGTCCTGGAGATCCTGCAATCGGATGGGTTTCACCAGATAGTCGTCATGAAAAATCCTATGCAGGGGATCACGACCGCTCTCGTCCGCATTTGCGGATATCATGATGATCACCGCATCGCTGTGACCGTTTTCACGCAACATTCTTGCGAGTTCCCAACCGCTCATGCCTGGCATGCTGATATCTAGGAGAAATACGTTCGGTCTTTCAGTCTCGACTTTTTCCAGACAGGCTTGGCCGCTGGCAGCAGTCAGAACCTTGAAGCCAAGCGGATTTAAGAAGTCTTGAATAAGAGACCGTTGAGCCGCGTCATCGTCAACGACCATCACGGTCTGGATCGCGCCTTCATAGCCGCTGACGCGCTTTTCGTCCTGCACGGCTTCCCTGGGAGCATTGGCTGCGCTCAAAAGAATGCGCACCTTAAAAGTACTGCCCACTCCTTTTTCGCTCTGGACCTGAATGTCGCCACCCATGATTTCGCTCAACAGCTTGGTAATCGTCAAACCGAGGCCGGTTCCAGGCACGCTTGCACTGCCTTCTTCTTCGATCCGTTCGAACGGGTTGAAGATGCGATCAATATTTTCCTCGGCAATGCCGATACCAGTATCCACGATCGAAAATTCGGCGACCTGGCTGTGATAGTTCACAACGAGGCTTACGCTCCCGCGTTCCGTCGATTTTATTGCGTTGGACAAAAGGTTTATCAGAACTTGCCGTAACCTCTTTTCGTCACCAAAGACAAATCGCGGCAGATTATCGGCGGGCAGGAACGCGAATTTCAGCGCCTTCGCATCGGTTTGCAATCGAAACATGTCAACGATCTGGGTGAGAAACTCATGCAGGTTAAAGCGTTCCCGATAAATGGTCAGGTGACCTGCCTCGATCTTTGAAATGTCGAGCAACCCTTCAATCAGACCGGCCAGATGGTCGGCGGAGTGCTGAATGACTTTGACCGCATCCCGGCGATGCGCAGGGATCGTAGGGTCTTTGCGCAACAGTTGCGCGTAGCCCGCGATCGCGTTGAGAGGAGAGCGCAATTCGTGACTGATTCCCACCACGTATCTGCTCTTGGCCTGATTGGCTGCTTCGGCCGCTTCCTTGGCTTTCTGAAGTTTGGAGTCGGTTCGCTTGTGCGCCCGGATCTCTTTCATCAACAGACCGGTCTGGCGCCGGGTCTCTTCATTGGCGAACTTTCGGCTTTCATGAACCAGAACGAAAAGCCATGCCATGACCCCGGAGATCAGCAACAATATAAAGAATACCTGGGTCAAAGCTCTCGCGACGCCTTGCTTCCCATCCAATGTCGGTTGCGTCCCCGCTTCCACAAAAACGAGATAGAGGATCCCGCCAAGCGAGGCCGTTGTGATCAGCATGACCCCAAGATAAATACCCACACGCGACCCGAGCCATGCGGCGGTCTGGGAAGGCAGCATGGCATGCAGCAACGAGGAAATCTGGTCGCCCCATCGGGCATTTTCCTTACAATCGTCGTCACATCGGGCATCCAAAGAGCAACACAGGGAGCAGATTGGACCCGTGTAAACGGGGCAATGAGTCATATCCTCGTGCTCAAACGTGTGTTCACAGATGCAACACTGGATCTTCTGCTTCTTCTCGCCGCTTTGCGAAACCAATTCCACAGCTTCCCGGGCGATGTAAAAACGCCCTTTGGTCACGTAGGCGATAAACGGCGCCAACAAGATTGCAGTGAACAGAGCGATATAGCTTGCGAGCGCATGTGCCGTCTGGCCGAAAAAGCCGGAGTAGGCAACAAATGCGATAACGCTGGCTGCGGTCATCGAACCAAGCCCAACGGGATTGATATCGTAGAGATGGGCTCGCTTGAATTCTATGTAAGGCGGGCTCAAGCCCAGGGGCTTGTTGATCACAAGATCGGCGAACAGTGCACTGATCCAGGCCACGGCGACAATCGAATAAAGCCCCAGTGTCCGCTCGAGGGCCTTGTAGACCCCCAGTTCCATCAGAGTAAGAGCGATGACGACATTGAAAACGAGCCAGACAACCCGGCCCGGGTGACTGTGTGTCAACCGGGAAAAGAAATTGGACCAGGCAATCGAACCGGCATAGGAGTTGGTGACATTGATCTTGATCTGACACACGACAACAAAAATGCCGGTCAGAGCAATCGCGACTTCAGGTGTGGTTACCTTGCTGAAGGCGACCAGATACATGTGTGTCGGTTCAACGGCCTTGTCTGGCTCGAGACCGCTCTGAAGTGCGACAACGACAAGAAACGACCCCATCAGCAATTTGAATATACCGACGACAATCCAGCCTGGGCCTGCCGCTAGAAGCGCGAACCACCAACTGGCACGACGTCCCTGTCTTTGCCGAGGCAGAAATCGAAGGAAGTCGACCTGTTCTCCAATCTGGGCGATCAGTGAAAACAGCACGGCGCTGGCAGCGCCGAAATAGAAGAGCTCGAACTGGCCATCCTCATTGCCAAACCGGCCCGAAAAACGCTGCCAGTCCTCAATGGGTGCCACCCCCTGCCATGCCAGGAACGCAAATGGAACCAGTTGGAGAATGATCCAAAGAGGTTGCGTATAGACCTGCAGACGGCTGATCAGCGTGATCCCGTAAATCACCATCGGGATAACGATCAATGAACAGATCAGGTAACCGATATTGAGCGGGATCCCCAGGAACAGCTCGAGTGCCGTTGCCATGATCGCCGCTTCCAACGCGAAAAAAATGAAAGTGAAGCTTGCATAGATCAGCGAAGTAACAGTTGAACCTATGTACCCAAATCCTGCACCCCGGGTCAGCAGGTCAATGTCTACTCCGTACTTTACTGCATAGTAGGATATCGGCAGTCCGGTCACGAAAATGAGTAAGCCGACGAACAGTATGGCGGGGACTGCGTTGGAGAACCCATAGTTATATGTAATCGCAGCTCCAATCGCCTCGAGAGCGAGAAACGAAATGGCACCGAGTGCCGTGTTCGCAACCCATATGGGTGACCAGCGTCTGGCGCTCTTTGCCGTAAAGCGCAGGGCATAGTCTTCCAAGGTCTGGTTTGCGACCCATTGGTTATACGTTCTGCGCGAGCGGACAACTCGTTGATAACCTGCCATATACCCCCGCCTTGCTGTCGCCGTTCAATTTGTCGCTCAGATTTTGTGCATTGCAACCTGATGATCGCACTTCCTCGCTCAATCTCGCAGCAACAAATGCTCTCACGTAAACAAATATCTTTGTATTCCGTTTATTTTTGCAATTTTCATGCCTGTTTTGGCAATTATATTTTTTACTTTCTATAATTTTGAAATATTTTCCTAAAAGCGGCAAAACTAAACATGATCTAAAACAGTATTTTATTTGTTCATATCAGATTACTCCATTTTATCACGCTACTAGGCAATCAAATACTCTGACATGAATTTACAGATCAGGGAATCAGTCAATTGACCCACAGCAACTGACGCATTGCGGCACTGCACAATTTTCGGAGAGGTTTAGGCCATGCAGCGGCGCTCGAGGGAGCCCTGCTACAACTTCAAACCAGACAGGGGTCCAAGTATGCGACGCGTGAAAGACGTTATTCAAAGCCGGTTGTCCCGGCGGTCACTCCTTGCCGGGACGGCGGCTGCGGCAATACTTGCTGCGAGCAGTTCCATCGCCCCCACATTCGCTGACGAAGTGAATACCACAGGACTTGCCGTCACTGATGACACGGTCACGGTAGGCATTCTCCATTCCGTGACAGGCACAATGGCAATCTCCGAAACGGGATCGGTGCAGGCTGAAAAGTTGGCAATTGAGCAGATCAACGCCATGGGCGGCGTATTGGGACGAAAAATAGAATACACACAGGAAGACGGCGCTTCAGATTGGCCGACATTCGCAGAAAAAGCCAAGAAATTGCTGGTGAATGATAAGGTCGCAGCAGTATTCGGCTGCTGGACTTCGGCCTCGCGCAAAGCAGTATTGCCAGTCTTCGAGCAGTATAACGGTATGCTTTATTATCCGACGTTCTACGAAGGCCTCGAGCAATCGCCGAATGTTATCTACACGGGCCAGGAAGCCACGCAGCAGATCATCGCCGGGATTGACTGGGTAGCGAAGGAAAAAGGTGCCAAAAGCTTCTATCTGCTGGGCTCTGATTACATCTGGCCGCGGACATCCAACAAGATTGCGCGCAAACACATTGAAAAACTCGGTCACAAGGTCGTCGGTGAGGAGTATTATCCCCTTGGCCACACCCAATTCAATTCGGTGATCAACAAGATCAAGCTCAAAAAGCCCGATGTCATTTACGCGATTGTCGTCGGCGGTTCCAACGTCGCCTTTTACAAACAGCTCAAGGCTGCGGGCATCGACATGACGAAGGAAAAGCCGCTGCTTCTGACCATTTCCGTGACCGAGGACGAAATTCGAGGCATTGGTGGTGAGAACATCGAAGGCGCTTACGCCGCGATGAAATATTTCCAGTCGCTCGACAATGAAAACAACATGGAATTCGTCAAGTCATTCAAGGAAATGTGGGGCGACGATATCGTCATCGGCGATGTTACACAGGCCGCCTATCTTGGTCCTTGGCTCTGGAAGGCTGCCGTTGAAAAAGCCGGCAGTTTCGACATTGACAAAGTCCGCCTCGCGTCGCCTGGCATTGAGCTGACGACTGCACCTGAAGGTTATGTCCGAGTTCACGAGAACCATCATTTGTGGTCCAAGACGCGGATAGGTTTGGCAAAACCCGACGGTCAATACGAGCTGGTGTACGAGACAGCTGAGCTGATGGAACCGGATCCATTCCCGGAAGGCTATCAGTAAGCCTCGATCAGGCTTCTCCCGAAGAACTGGAGTGCCTGTCGGCTAGACATGCAATCCGAACCGGCGCTGCGTGAAAGCAGCACACGCAGCGCCGCATCAGTCATTTTCCTTCACCAAATCCTTAGGGAGCTTCGCCTAACGCGTTGCTCCGGAACATGGAGACGTGCGCAATGTTCGCCGACTATACCTGGACAGAACTCGGGTCCATTTTCGCCATGCAGGGATTTGCCGGGCTAATCCTCTTTTCCGTATTCGTGTTGATGGCCCTGGGGCTTGCGATCATTTTCGGACAGATGGGCGTGATCAACATGGCGCACGGCGAATTCATGATTCTGGGCGCGTACGTTACCTATTTGTGCTCCAATTTTTTTGAAGCCTACCTTCCAGCCCTCTTTGGTATCTATTTCTTCTTCGCCATGGCACTGGCATTTCTGGCTGCCGGAACGCTCGGTGCGCTCGTTGAATGGTCGCTCATACGGCACTTGTACAAACGACCGCTCGACACTTTGCTGGCGACATGGGGCCTGAGCCTCATTCTTCAACAGGCTTACCGGTCGATCTTTGGCGCGCGCGAGGTGGGAGTGACGCTGCCGAACTGGTTGCTTGGTTCCGTGCCGCTGACTGACATTATCGAAATTCCCATCAACGGCATCTTTGTCATGGTCCTGACCTTCGTCATCGCCATCGCCGTCTATTTCATTTTATTCCGCTCGCGGATGGGCATGCAAACCCGTGCGGTTGTCCAAAACCGGGTCATGGCGGGTGCTGTCGGTATCAATACCGAAAAGGTTGATCGAAACACATTTGCACTCGGTTGCGGCATCGCGGGAATTGCAGGAAGCGCGTTCACAATGATCGGGTCCACAGGACCAACAGCCGGCCAGCTCTATATTGTCGACACCTTCCTCATTGTTGTTTTCGGTGGAGCCGCCAGCCTGGTTGGAACCATCGCCTCTTCCTTCGCTATCAGCCAAGCGCAGTCGACAATGGAGTTTTTCTTGTCAGGCTCAATGGCAAAAGTCCTGACCCTCCTGACTGTCGTCGGCATCTTGATGTTGCGCCCTCAGGGTTTGTTTTCACTCAAAATCCGTCGCTGAGGAGGTTCTGATGACAAGCAACAAGTCCTTCATGTCCCGGCAAGAGCTACTAGGCATCCTTGTCGTTTCGGCACTTCTCTTCATTGTTATGCCGCTCGCAATGGACATCTTTCGGCTGAACTTGTTCGGCAAATATCTCACATATGCATTTGTGGCAGTGGGCCTTGTATTGTGCTGGGGCAAGTGCGGAATTTTGAGCCTTGGCCAGGGAGTATTCTTCGGACTAGGTGGCTACTGCATGGCCATGTACCTGAAGCTGGAGTCCTCGACGCCCGAGGCGACGGCTATCCAGTCGACGCCGGGCATTCCCGACTTCATGGACTGGAACCAGATCACGGCGTTGCCCTGGTTCTGGGAGCCCTTTAATAGCCTGACTTTCACGCTGCTTGCAATCATCGTTGTGCCTGCCGTCTTCGCCTTCATCATCGGCGCGGCGATGTTCAAACGGCGGGTTGGCGGCGTCTATTTCGCCATCATCACCCAGGCGATCGCTGCAATCCTGACCATCCTGATTATCGGTCAACAAGGCTATACGGGCGGCGTAAACGGGATTACCGACCTCAGAACGCTCAAGGGGTGGGACATCCGCACAGATGACGCGAAGTATATCCTCTACTATGTCAACGGTGCTCTGCTGGTCGGCGTCCTGTTACTCAGCCAGATCGTGCTCAAGAGTAAACTCGGCCGATTGCTCGTGGCAGTTCGCGATCAGGAGGATCGCGTCCGCTTTTCCGGCTATGACGTTTCCAACATAAAGATCTTCGTCTTCTGTTTCGCAGCGGTTTTTTCGGCAATTGGCGGAGCGATGTTCACGCTTCAGGTCGGTTTCATGTCACCGTCCTTCGTCGGCATCGTTCCATCGATCGAAATGGTGATTTTCTGTGCCGTCGGCGGCCGGTTGTCCATCTTGGGGGCCGTCTACGGGACATTGCTTGTCAACTGGGCCAAGACGACCTTTTCCGAGACATTCCCGGAACTTTGGCTCTTCGGTCTCGGCGGGTTGTTCATCGCCGTGGTGCTGGTGTTTCCGAATGGTTTGTCGGGTCTCTACCAGTCCTACCTTGCACCTCTCGTGGACCGCGTCGTTTCTGCCGGCAAGCGCAACAGCCGCACCGACGCTGCTCCTCCCCCATCCTCAGGCTTTGGTGCCGAAACGACTGCAAAAGCTGCAGAATAGGAGGTACAAGTGAATACGCTCAACAACAACACCGATTTTCTGCTGTCGATTGAAAATCTTACGGTCTCCTTCGATGGCTTCAAAGCAGTTGACGATCTCAACCTTTACGTCGACGAGAACGAGATCCATGTGATCATCGGCCCGAACGGGGCCGGCAAAACCACTGTGCTCGACCTCATATGCGGTAGAACCAGATCAACAGACGGCTCGATCAAATTCCGTAACAAGGAACTGACCAGTATGCGCGAACACGAGATTGTTCGCGAAGGGGTCGGCCGCAAGTTCCAGAATCCGTCCATTTATGAAGATTTGACGGTTTTCGAGAACCTAGAACTCTCTTTCCCGCGGGGACGAAGCGTCTGGGGTGCACTGACATTTCAGAGAGACCAGGACGTAAAGATCCGTGTTCATGAAATCGCCGAAATGGTCTTCCTCAACGAGCTACTCGAAAAGCAAGCGGCTCTTCTCAGCCACGGTCAAAAACAGTGGTTGGAGATCGGCATGCTGCTGATCCAGGACCCTGAGCTTCTGATGCTGGACGAGCCGGTCGCCGGAATGAGCGTTTCGGAGCGCAAGCAGACCGCGAAGCTTTTGAACGAGATCACCAAAGGCCGCTCCGTGATGGTGGTTGAGCACGACATGAAGTTCGTCGAAGACATCGCCCACCGAGTTACCGTTCTACACCAGGGAAAGATCCTTTCTGAGGGTTCCATGGCCAAGGTGCAAGCAGACCCGAATGTCATCGACGTCTATCTCGGCCACTAGGAGGCTCCAATGCTGAATGTTGCGCACTACCACGTCGCCTACGGCCAGAGCGAAGTTCTGCATGGCCTCGACTTCACAGTCGCCCCTGGCGAAATTATCGCCATCATGGGACGCAATGGCATGGGCAAGACAACGCTCATGAAATCCTTGATGGGGATCGTTCCGACCAAGGATGGCGCAGCAGCCGTTGACGGTGTCGATGTCACTACGATGAAGAGCTACGAGCGCGTGGCAAACGGCATCGCTTATGTGCCGCAGGGTCGATTGATTTTCCCCACGATGACCGTGCAGGAAAACATCGAGACCGGCCTGTCCATCAGCGGCAGACGCAAAGTTCCTGGGGACATATTCGAGTTGTTTCCCGTGCTGCTCGACATGAAGAGCCGTCGTGGCGGCAACCTCTCAGGGGGACAGCAACAACAGCTCGCCATTGCACGAGCACTCGCAACCAATCCGAAGGTGCTGCTGCTCGATGAACCGACCGAAGGCATCCAACCGTCGATTATCCGCGAAATGGCCCGCGTTCTGAAGCGTATCCGCGATGAACGCGAGCTCTCCATCGTCGTATCGGAGCAGGTTCTGTCCTTCGCCCTCGACGTTGCTGACCGCGTGCTCGTTCTTGAGAACGGGCGGCTTGTGCACGATGAGCCGCGAGAAAGCGTCGACGAGGAAAAAGTCGCCGCGTTCCTGTCGGTTTGATCCCAACACACGATCAACAAAACCCATACCACACGCATTAATGAGGAGTAGCCCAATGGCAGATACATTGATCTCGGTGGACTTGAGCGAGTCGCCGCATACAAATGAAAAGGTTCACAATCGCTGGCATCCGGACATTCCGATTGCGGTCTGGGTGGAACCGGGCGACGACTTCAGGATTGAGACCTACGACTGGACGGGAGGTCAGATCAAGAATGACGACGACGCCGCAGACGTGCGTGATGTCGAACTCGAACAGGTTCATTATCTTTCCGGCCCGATCGGCGTAAAGGGTGCGGAGCCTGGCGATCTTCTTGTGGTCGATATTCTGGACATCGGTGCCAAGGAAGAAATGCTCTGGGGCTTCAATGGCTTCTTTTCGAAGCAAAACGGCGGTGGTTTTCTGACTGAACACTTTCCGGAGGCGCAGAAATCGATCTGGGACATAGAAGGCATGTTCACTCGCTCGCGCCACGTACCTGGCGTGAGATATGCAGGCCTTATTCATCCCGGTTTGATCGGTTGCCTGCCGGATCGATCGATGTTGGACATGTGGAACACACGCGAAAAGGCACTTTTCGACACCGATCCTGACCGCGTTCCTGCGCTGGCGGCACTGCCGAACACCCAGTCAGCTCATATGGGCCAGTTGAAGGGAGAGGCAAAGCAAGCCGCAGCGGCAGAAGCTGCCCGTACCGTTCCGCCACGCGAACACGGCGGCAATTGCGACATCAAGGATCTGTCGCGTGGCTCAAAGATCTACTTCCCTGTCTATGTCGATGGCGCCGGTCTTTCGATGGGTGATCTTCATTTCAGCCAGGGTGATGGTGAGATTACCTTTTGTGGCGCTATTGAAATGGCGGGCTGGCTGCACATCCGCGTTAGTCTGATCAAGGGTGGTGTTGCGAAATACGGTGTCAAGAATCCGATTTTCAAGCCGTCGCCGATTACGCCGAAATATGATGACTATTTGATTTTCGAAGGCATCTCGGTGGATGAAGCAGGGACACAGCACTACCTCGACGTCCATATCGCATATCGCATGGCATGTCTTAACGCGATCGAGTATATGAAAAAATTCGGCTACACCGGCGCCCAGGCTTACGCAATTCTGGGCACCGCGCCCGTTCAGGGCCATATTTCGGGTGTCGTCGACATTCCGAACGCCTGCGCAACGCTTTGGCTGCCAACAGATGTCTTCGAATTTGACATGATGCCCGGCGCGGATGGACCATCCAAGTATCTTGACGGTTCGGTCGACGTTCCGCTTGCACCGGACCTTTGACGATTGTCACAACGTCACCAAACCGGAGCAAGTCGTCCGGCTTGCTCCGGTCCTTCAAGCGATCAGTTTGTTCAGGACGAACCCATGCCCGTTTATGACTATCTTTGCGCAACCTGCGGGCCGATTTCAGCTCGCCGTCCAATGTCCGAGCATGATGCTCCGATCAGTTGCCCGGCCTGCAAGGCCGTAGCCCCGCGCGCAATCCTGCAGGCTCCCAACATGTCAGGACTATCAACAAGCGACAGGCAGGCACATCAACGTAACGAAACCTCGCGTCACAACCCGAGTTTTTCAACAAAACAGGAACGTGAGGATGTTAACCGGGAGACAAGAAAGCGTCATCCGGCCGGCTGTTCTTGCTGTTCTGGATCAAAAGGAAACTTTCGCTCAAGTGCGGTATACCAGGCGGACGGCAGCAAGACTTTTCCATCAAAACGCCCTTGGATGATCAGCCACTAATCCAAGCTGAGGTGCATCCGACTTGAAACGACAGCACTCATTGCAGACGTCCGACAAGCTTACCTCGAACATCCTTTCCCCGCCTTCTACAGCCTTAAAGAAGCGCAAATCCAGATTGAACTGTCCGTCGTCAGAGGTTTTGAGCAGATCGGCGGCCTAATCTAGTGGAGGCTCTGGCCCATCAGGGTTGTCATTTTAAGCGGCGTTCTTACGATGCAGCAAGCGCCGTTGGTTGATGGTTTCGCGTTTGATCCTTTCTCTTGTCTGCAGGATTGTCTGGCCGCGTCCGAAGTAGACGTCGGCTGGTGTGAGATTGCCGAGGCTCTCATGGTAGCGTCGGTGGTTGTAATGATCGACGAAGGTGCCGATCTGCGCTTCGAGGGCACCCGGCAGGAAGTAGTTTTCGAGCAGGATCCGGTTCTTCAGCGTCTGGTGCCATCGCTCAATCTTTCCCTGGGTCTGCGGATGGCAAGGCGAACCGCGTGTGTGCTCCATCCCTTGGCCGTTGAGCCAGGTTGCCAGCTCGCCGGCGACGTAACACGGACCATTGTCGGATAGCAGCCGAGGACGCTGCACCACCTTGGCCTTGTCGCAACCTGCTGCCCGCAGCGCCAGCTCCAGTGTGTCGGTAACGTCGCCGGCCTTGATGACGATGAAGGCGGGACTGGTGATCAGATCCTGAGCCTTGAGCAGGCGATAGACTGAGGATTCCGAGACGAAGTAGCCTCGCGTGTCGGTGAACGTCACCGCCAATTCCCGAGGTGACAGCTCAGGCTGATCGAGAGCAAGATCGATGACTTTCTCGCGCACCTCGTCGGGAATGCGGTTCCAGACCCGTTTCGGCTGAGGCCTGCGGTCTTCCAGAGCATCGATGCCGCCGGTCAGGAAGCGGTCATACCACCGATTGAAAGTGGCGCGCGGGATGCCGAGCTTGTCCAGCGTGCGCTTGGCCGGAAGATGCGACTGTTCGACCAGCTGGATGATCTCCAACTTCTCGGATGCGGAGTGTCTCATGCGTCGTCGCCCCGATCCGCGATCATGCTTTTTTTGAGCAGCCGCAGTTCCAGCGCCTGCTCGGCGACGACCTCTTTCAGATCGCGGGCCTCGCGGCGCAGATGCTTGACCTCGTCGCTGGTGGCTGCACGCATTGTATCACCGGCCAACCGCTTCTTGCCGGCTTCGAGGAATTCCTTGGACCAGTTGTAGTAGAGGCTCTCGGCAATGCCTTCGCGTCGGCACAACGCGGCAATCGACTCCTCACCGCGCAGGCCTTCCAACACGATGCGGATCTTCTCTTCCGCCGAATACTGTTTGCGGGTGGCGCGGCGGATGTCCTTGATGACCTTTTCCGCCGGCTCCTTCTGTGTCCCGGATTTCCGTCTCATCTTCGCTCCTTGAAGGGCTACGATGAACCAAAAATCCTCCTCTATCCGTTAAGCCGAATTTGTCTCATTGGCGCTGAACCCGGACACTGAAACGGTGGCTGAACGCTTAGTTCATCCGCTCCGTGCGTGATACTTGATTAACTTGGATCGTCTTGGCTGAAATTGGTAGCGGAGGAGGGACTTGAACCCCCGACACGCGGATTATGATTCCGCTGCTCTAACCACCTGAGCTACTCCGCCATCACGCGCCTGCCGAAGGTTGGGCCTGCGCAACGTGGGGTGCTTATAGTGAGGCTGTGGGCAGGCGTCAAGAATAGAATCCGCGCCTGCGGGCAATCTTTTCCGTTTGACTTCAAGCTGCGGAAACCGGGGCTTCTGCTTGTGGAAAATCAACGGTCCATGCGCCGGATTGTTCGGTCTTGTGGATCCAGCCGCCACCCAGAACCCGTGCGGTTTCATCGTCGCTGTCGAAGAAGACACAGGCCTGGCCGGGGGCAACACCGGTTTCGCCATTGGCGAGATCGACGAAGCCCTTGCCATTCAAAATACGCAACGTTGCCGGGGCCGGCGGACGTGTCGAGCGGACCTTGGCGAAAAGCTCGATTTCGTCTCCCTCGTCAAGGGGCTGATCGCCGATCCAGTTCATTTCCCGCAACAGGATTGTCCTGGTCGCAAGTGCCGCGCGCGGGCCAACGATCACGCGCCGCTGGTCCGCGTCCAGTCGCACCACATACAGCGGTTCGCCGGTTGCGACACCGATGCCACGGCGCTGTCCGATCGTGAAGTGGATGATGCCGTCATGATTTCCCAGAACGCGTCCGTCCATATGCACGATTTCGCCCGGCTCGGCCGCGTTGGGACGCAGCTTGCGAATGACTTCGGCATAATCGCCATTGGGAACAAAGCAGATGTCCTGACTGTCCGGCTTGTTGGCGACCGACAGCCCGAACTCCGCCGCCAGTTCGCGTACCTTGACCTTGGGCATGCCACCAAGCGGGAAGCGAATGAAGTCGAGCTGTTCCTGTGTTGTGGCAAAAAGGAAATAGCTCTGGTCACGATCGAGGTCCGCAGGCCGGTAGAGCGCGCGCTTGTTGCCCATCTGGGCAGACCGGACATAGTGGCCGGTTGCCAGGGCATCGGCGCCGAGGTCCCTGGCGGTTTTCAGAAGGTCGGTGAACTTGACCGTCTGATTGCACGAAACACAAGGTATGGGCGTTTCACCGGCAATGTAGCTGTCCGCGAACCGGTCCATGACCTGTTCCTTGAAACGGCTTTCGTAGTCCAGCACATAGTGCGGAATGCCGATCTTTTCGGCAGCCCGCCGAGCGTCGTGAATGTCGACGCCAGCGCAACAGGACTTTGCCTTGGCAACGGCGGCGCCGTGGTCGTAAAGCTGCAAAGTGACGCCGAGGACATCATAGCCTTGCGCCTTCATCAGTGCGGCAACCACCGAACTGTCGACGCCTCCGGACATGGCGACGACAACACGCGTGTCTTCCGGGCGACCGGGTAGATCGAGACTGTTTCGCATTTTTCAACACTTCCAGAAGTCGTTTCCGCTTTGGTGGCAGGCCTTGTCAAGGCTCGGCTCTTTGCGCATGTATTGAAAGCAGCGCACCCTCACGGGCGTTTCAAATTTGGCGGCACTATACAGATATGTCCCTGTGAAGCCAATTGCTGTGAAAGCGGAGCAGGCATGCTTTGCCCGACCGGCAAAGCTTGCCGCCCAAAAGGCGTTTCAACAACGACCTTGTTTTTATGAAATCTAGTAAAATCAATACTTTAAGACAATTCACAAAACTGGCCCGATGCTTGCTTTCATATTGGCGACGTATTGTGCCCTGCATGTGGGCGAAGATTTCGGGGGCGAATTTGCTGCCATTTGGATTACTTACCGGTGTGCCGACCGGGTCTGCTGCTGCGGGAGCACTTGGTTTGCCTGGCATGGTCAAGGCAGACGGCGACCTTGCGGGCAAATCCGGATTTGAAACGGAGCTCGGCGCATTTGCTGAAAAAATGGCCGGCGAGGAAGGGGCTGGAGCTGAAAACGCTGAAATCGTTTCGGGCTCGTTTGCAGTGCCCCTTGAAGTCGATATTCAGCAGGTCAGACCGAATATAGGCATAGTGCCTGGTGGCAATGGCCAATCGGACTTGCCGGCAGTCCCTGCAGGACCTGCAGATGATATTGCTGCTACGGATGATCTGGTTGCGGTGCCTGCTGCTGCTTCCGGCACTGTTTCAGGAGCGGCCAGGCAGGCAAGTGCTGCCCCGGTTGCGGGAAGCGCGGCGGCCGCCAGTGTTGCTGCTCTCGCCGGCGAGGCAGTTCCCGCTGCCGGTGTTGCTCCGAGCAGCACGACTGTTCCCCCTGTCAAGGCCGCTGGTACACCTGCATCAGACCAGCTCTTCAAGAACGTGTCTCAACCGGCGGCAACTGCTGTGGTTTCGCCTCAAAGTGTGCCACAGTCCGCCGAGCCGATTGGTGGGCGGGTGCCGGCTGATGCGGCAGTCCAGACCGTTGTCTCAAGTCGTGTCGAGGATGCGGCTGAAAGCGAATTTGGAAGAAACCGTTCCGAATTGCCCACCCAGTCTGCGAGAGTTTCTCTGCCGGCGGTACCGTCTCAAGGTGCTGCGACGGTTCCCGAATTGTCTGCAGAGCCTGTGAAGACGGTGTCCGTACAAGCTCCGCTCTTCGAGGGAGCTTCCGAGGAGGTCTCCCGGCACGTCACCGAACCGAGTGCATCGGCAAGGGCGCCTTTGGCGGAGACGGACGGTGAAACCGCCGTGCAGTCCAAGCCTGTCATAACCGAAAATGCCGCGGTCCCGCCCGTAAAACAGGTCGTGCGCCGTTGGCAAAGTGAATTGCCGAGCGAATTGCGTGCACCTGCTTTGACGCCTGTTCAGTCCGTTGCCCCGACCCGGCAGGAGGTTTCTTCGGCGGTCCCCGTTTCCGGCGAAACCGGCGCTCAAGCCATTTCCGCCTCGCAGGCACAAGCCGCCAGAGCCATTTCACCGGCATTGGCCGAGATCGACGTTTCTGACGTGGTTGCAAAAGGACCTGTTCCGGCTATCAACCAGGCCGTCAATGACAGCAAAAACGGTTCGGAGACCGGGGTCATCAAGGTTGCTGCGGCTCCGGCCGTATCCGAAACTGCTGAAAAGCCGGTTTCCGGACCTCCGCAAGTCCAGGTGGTGTCGCAACCCTCGGGCATCGCTGCCGTGCCGAAGTTGCCAGCACAGGGGCAGCCTGAATCCGTTCCGGCATTTGAAGATGCTGCCGCCGACCCGGTTCTACCGGAAGAGGATGCCGCAACCAAGGATGTCAAGCCGGCTCAGATTGGCGTGGTCACTGAAAAAGCTGCCGAAAGCAGCAACCGTCCTGCAGGAACGGAAGCAACTGGCAAGGTTGCGGCGAGTGGGGTGGATCCCAGACCTGCCGGCGGTACTCCGGTCGCCGCGGCATTCCTTGCATCCCAGTTCGCCGCCGAGGAGTTTCAGCCAGGCGGTCAGCCACTGGATGCGAGCCTTGGTACCGAGTTCGGTGCTACGGTGCGTGGCGGTGATGGAATGGGTGCCATGAGGACAGAAAGCCTGCAGGTGCCGACGCAGGCGCAAGCAGGTCAGGTTGCGACACAGGTTGCTGCCGAGATCGCACGAAACCTCAAGAATGGGCAGACCCGCTTCCAGATGCGCTTCGACCCGCCGGAACTGGGGCGTGTTGAGGTCAATATGAGAGTCGGCGCGGACGGCGGCGTCCATGCACATCTGATCGTGGAGCGCCCGGAGACACTGGACATGTTCCTTCGCGACCAGCGTGGTCTGGAACGTGCGCTTGAGGCGGCTGGACTAAATGCGGATTCTGAAAATCTGCAATTCTCCCTGAAACAGGATGGCAGCCGTGATTTTGCCTCAGACGACGGCCAGTCCGACCAGTCCGCTGAAACGGATCAGGGTCAGGAAGAGGCTGAACCTGAGGATACCGAAGACATTGTCCGGATGACGCTCGCGTCTCGGCCGGGCGGGCTTGATCTGAAGATTTGAGAACGAGGATGGCTTGCCATCCGGGGAGTTAAGGCGTGACGACAGTATCTTCCAGCACGACTACGGCGGCGCAAAGCAGCAGTACGGCCAGCCAGTCCGGCCTCATGGCGAATTACGAACTGTTTCTGAGCATCCTGACCACCCAGATCCAGAACCAGGACCCGCTGGACCCGATGGATTCTGCTGAATACACAAATCAGCTGGTCCAGTATTCCAATGTCGAGCAATCAATCCAGCAAAACAAGAACCTGGAGCAGATCCTTGCCTCGCTCAGCAGCACCATGAGCATGAGCTATGTCAGCTACATTGGAAACGAGGTGGTTGCGGACGCGTCTACAACTACGCTTTCCGGTAGCCAGGCTAGCTGGGACTATGAACTCGGCGGCAGCGCAACGGGAACATACGAGATCTACAATTCCAGCGGCTTGATGGTCTATCGGGGAGACGCGGACCTGCAGGCCGGAAAGGGAACCATCTCCTGGAACGGGCAGTTGACCGCCGGTGGCAAGGCTGCGGACGGACTTTATACAATTGCCTTTGACGTAAAGGACGCCGACGGCAATCGTGAAAACGTGCTCATCGAAACAAAAGGTGTCGTGGACAGCGTCGACCTTTCCGGGAATGAGGTGATCCTGAATGTCGGTGGGCAGAAGATCCCCGTCTCGTCCGTCACCTCTGTTTCCGCGCCGAGCTAGAGCTGGTCCGAATCCCTCAAGTGCGCCCGCAGTCTCAATGATGCTCCGGGACAAGAAAGGCCTGCAATGCGGGCCTGATGGCTGCAATTCCAATCAAAAAGCCGATGCAATTGCCCGCCGTTGAGGAAAAACGGCGCGGTTTTGTGCTTTGAGCCGGTTTTTTCGGGCGGTTCTGCAATTGGTGAAGCCGTGCGCGGTTTCGCGTTTCATCGTTTTGCCTTGCAATTTGCGCGAGGCAGTAATCATGGTTAACAAAATCATCTATTAACGTTAAAACTCTTAGTGTTTATCTTTGCAAGTTCCTAAATATCATTCACTAAATTTCGATTTTATAGTTAATAAAAACACAACTTTGCTTTAGGCGTTTGTTAAGCGTCGTCTAGTAGTCTCCTCTCACCTTGGTCATGGTTTAGTGTGAGAGTACAATGACCGAACAAATTCGTTCGCGTGTAAAATATGTCATCGGCCCGGATGGTAGTCCGCTTACTATTGCAGACCTACCTCCTACATCCACAAAGCGATGGGTTATCCGTCGCAAGGCTGAAGTTGTTGCCGCTGTTCGCGGCGGCCTGCTGTCGCTGGAAGAGGCGTGCCAGAGATACACTTTGACAGTTGAGGAGTTCCTCTCCTGGCAGAGTTCCATCGAAAAACATGGACTGGCCGGGCTTAGGGCCACGCGCATACAGCAATACAGAGGCTGAACTCCAGTCGAAAACTGTAAACAGGCGTATTCCCGAATGCGCCCGAAAAGGCCGGCACTGCCGGCCTTTTTATTTGTGTGATTTGATCTGAAAACTTATCCAAAAATTAATGAGCTAGGCAGTTTTTCCCCACTTCACTTGCGTTTTGCAATCCGGAAAATCGCAGAAAACAGCCGTTCCGTATAATTCTCAACCAAACCGTTAACCAGTTGTTAACCCTCTGGGCGGCAAATTTTGCCCATCGAGGGTGTGGCGTGTCTGGCCGACTCCAATAATAAACGGCTTAGACATGCTTCTGATGCGGGCGGGCATACGTGAACGGATTAATTGATTTCATAAAAACGCTTGGGCCGGCACGTATCGCGGCGATGGGTGCTGTTGCCGCAATTCTGGTTGGCGTTTTCGCATTCATCATTCTTCGCGTTACGTCCCCGCAGATGACGACGCTCTACAACGAATTGACCCTGGAGGACTCGGCGGCGATCGTGACGCAGCTCGAGAGCCAGGGTGTCCAGTTTCAACTTGCGCGCCAGGGTGCGTCCATTCTTGTTGCCAAGGAGCAGGTAGCCAGGCTCCGGATGCAGCTCGCGGCCGAAGGATTGCCGACGGGCGGTTCGATTGGCTATGAAATCTTTGACCGGAGCGATACACTGGGAGCCACCAGTTTCGTTCAGAACATCAACCATTTGCGGGCAATGGAGGGCGAGCTTTCACGGACGATCGGTTCGCTCGACAGGATCCGGAATGCTCGTGTGCATCTGGTTGTGCCCGAGCGTCAATTGTTTCAACGGGATCGCCGCCCGCCGTCGGCGTCGATTGTCCTGAATGTACGCGGGGCGCTTGGCCCGGGCGAAATCCGTGCAGTTCAACACCTCGTCGCGACAGCGGTTGACGGGCTGGATCCGGACCGAGTGTCGATCGTGGACGAAAGCGGCCGGTTGCTGGCGTCCGGAGCGGGCGGTGATGAAGATGGCATGATTTCAAGCTCGCTGCAGGAGCGCACGACCGCCATTGAGGGCCGGTTGCGCAATCAGGTCGAGGAGATCCTGAACTCCGTTGTCGGGCCCGGGCGGGCGCGTGTCCGCGTGAATGCAGAAGTCGACTTCAACCGTCTGACGGAAACAACCGAAACATTCGATCCGGAAGGTCAGGTCGTCCGTTCCACGCAGACAAAGGAAGAAGCGACATCGTCGGTAAGCAGGAATGGACAGGTAACCGTCGGCAACGAGCTTCCCAATGCGCAGGCGCAGGAAGGTGAAGAAGGCCGCGATACGGCGTCACTGACTGAGGAAGTCGTCAACTACGAGATTTCGCGGTCGACGCGGACGGAAGTCGTGGAAGCCGGTCAGGTCAGGCGATTGTCGGTGGCGGTGCTTGTCGACGGTACCTATCAGCCCGATGGCGACGGCGCCCCGGTCTACACGCCCCGTTCACAGGAAACACTCGACCGGATTGCTGTTCTGGTCCGTTCCGCTGTCGGTTTCGACCAGAACAGGGGCGATCTCGTGGAGGTCGTCAACCTGCAATTCGCACTGCCGCCACAGGACGATCTGATGGCGGACAGCAACGGACTGTTCGACTTCACACGTGACGACATCATCCGATTTGCCGAGCTGGGGGTTCTCTTCCTGATCACAATCCTGCTGTTGCTTTTCGTCGTCCGTCCGCTGTTGCGCCGGATCGTGACGCCTGAAGAAAAACAACCGCAAGAACTGATGATCGGCCCGGATGGCACTCTGGTGGTCGAAACGGAAGTGCCCAAGGAAGAAGACGAGGAAGATGAATTCGTGATCGAGTGGCTCGAGCAGGCGCGGCAGGAAGGCGCAATGCAGGCAAGTTCGATCTCGAAAGTTGGCGACATGATCAAGGACCATCCGACCGAAGCGGTGACAATCGTCCGCGGCTGGCTGGATGAGCAGGCAGCCTGATGTCAAGTGATCAACTTCAACAACACCTGACGATCAGTTCGGACGAGGAAGAGCGTGAGCTCAAGGGAGCGGAACGGGCTGCGGTTCTGCTTCTTGCGCTGGGAGAAACGCATGGTTCCCCGATCTGGGAAAAGCTCGATGAGATCGAGGTTCGTCAGGTTTCAGCGGCTATGGCCAATCTTGGACCTGTCACGCCGAACATGCTGGAAAATCTTTTCAAGGACTTTGTGCGCCGGGTCAGCTCCAGAGGCTCGCTGACCGGGAATGTGGATGCTACCGAGCGCTTGCTGGCGAACTTCCTTCCCGGCGACAAGGTGTCGGTCATCATGGAAGAAATTCGAGGCCCCGCCGGGCGTAACATGTGGGAGAAACTCTCCAACGTTCAGGAAAATGTTCTCGCCAACTATCTGAAGAACGAATATCCGCAGACCGTGGCGGTTGTCCTGTCCAAGATCAATTCCGACCACGCCGCCCGGGTTCTCGGTATTTTGCCTGAAGAGCTGGCTCTTGAGGTGGTCAGCCGCATGCTGCGCATGGACGCTGTCCAGAAGGAAGTCCTGGAGAAGGTGGAGCAGACACTCAGGGTCGAATTCATGTCGAACCTGACCAACACCTCGCGCCGGGACAGCCACGAGATGATGGCGGATATCTTCAACAATTTCGACCGCCAGACAGAGGCGCGGTTCCTGGCAGCGCTGGAGGAAGACAACCGCGAGGCGGCCGACCGGATCAAGACGTTGATGTTCACTTTCGACGATCTCCTGAAACTGGACGCAGCGAGCTGTCAGACCCTTCTGCGGCATGTGGAAAAAGACAAGCTGGCGATCGCGCTCAAGGGCTCGACAGATCCGGCACGGGAGTTTTTCTTCGGCAATATGTCATCGCGCGCGGCGAAGCTTCTGGAAGACGACATGGATGCGCTCGGACCGGTGCGCTTGCGCGACGTCGACGAGGCGCAGACAGGAATGGTGAACAAGGCCAAGGATTTGGCAGCGAAGGGCGAGATCATGATTTCCAAATCCAAGGGCGATGAGGAAATTATCTACTGATGCGCCAGATGGCAGGTACCTACAACTCAATGGGCAGCATGACCAACCCGTCGAAATTTCTGTTCAACATGGACTTCACCGCGCCGGAAGAGCCGGAAGTGGTTGTGGCGCCGGAGCCGCAAATTCCGATGATCCCGGTGGCCGATCACGAGAAGCTGCTGGCGGATGCCAGGGCCAAGGCATTCGAGGAAGGCCGCGTCCAGGCATTGCAGGATCTCCAGACGAAGCAGGAGACATTGCTGACCGCGGAAGCAAACCGGCTTGTGGATGTGGTCGGACAGATAGTCGAAACGCTCGACGAACAACTGGCTGCGCAGGAAAACGATGCCATAAGCCTCGCATTTCTTGTGGCCAGACGCCTTTGTTCGCACCTGATTGCGCGTCAGCCGCTGGCGGAAACCGTCGCCCTGGTGTCAGAATGCCTTGGGCCGCTCAGAAAAGCACCGCATCTGGTCATCCGAATTGCGGACGGTGACGTCGACGCGCTGAAGGCACAGGTGGACCCGATCGTACACGAAAAAGGCTTTGACGGGCGTCTTGTCATTCTCGGTGAACCCGAGATCGACCGCGGAGACTGCCATATCGAATGGGCGGACGGCGGTATCAGACGGGACCGTAAAGCGCTTGAAAAAGAGATCGACACAAGCATCAAGACGTATTTGCGCGCACGCAGTGTTGCCAAGACAGACAGCATGTCCGCGACTTCGGCGGAAAGGAAACCTGAAGTATGAGCGACGAACAAGATACCAGTATTCCCCTTGACGAACTGGAGGCGCCACAGCGCGACCTTGAGGACGAAAAGGGGCCTTCAGCAGACTCTGCTGCCGACCTTGAAGCCGTTTTTGACGTCCCTGTCAGGATTTCGGCCGTGCTCGGACATTCCAAGATGCATGTGTCCGACCTGTTGAAACTCGCGTCGGGAACAGTTCTGGAGCTCGACAGGAAAGTCGGCGAAGCGATCGACATTTACGTGAATGACCGTCTGGTCGCCCGTGGAGAGGTTGTCCTAGTGGAGGACAAGCTGGGTGTGACCATGACGGAAATCATCAAGACCGACCGGTAAGGAAGCGAACAGATGCGCCTGTTAATTGTCGGAACACTTGGCGGTCAGCTTACGACGGCATCGAAAATTGCCATGCAGGGCGGTGCCCAGGTCACGCATGCAGATGATGTCGAAGGAGCGCTGAAGGTTCTCAGGTCCGGCCGTGGTGCGGACCTCCTGATGGTCGAAGTTCACCTGGATATCGCTGGGCTTATAGCCAAACTCCAGAACGAGCGGGTGCATGTTCCCGTTGTTGCCTGTGGGGTTGAAACGGATGCCCAGGCAGCGGTATCGGCAATCCGGGCCGGTGCAAAGGAATACATCCCGCTGCCGCCCGACCCGGAAATGATCGCAGCCGTTCTCCAGGCCGTTGCGCAGGAACGCGGTGACCTGATCTACCGTGATGAGGCCATGGCCACGGTGGTCAAGCTGGCCGAACAGGTTGCGCCTTCCGAAGCCTCGGTCCTGATCACCGGTGAATCGGGTACAGGCAAGGAAGTGATCGCCCGGCACGTGCACAAGTGTTCGAATCGCGCGTCGAAGCCCTTCATATCGATCAACTGTGCCGCCATTCCCGAACATCTTCTGGAATCAGAACTCTTCGGACACGAAAAGGGAGCTTTCACCGGTGCCGTCGCACGCAGAATCGGCAAGTTCGAGGAAGCCGACGGCGGCACGCTGCTCCTCGACGAAATTTCAGAAATGGATGTGCGGTTGCAGGCAAAACTGCTGCGCGCGATCCAGGAGCGTGTGATCGACCGGGTCGGCGGCACGCGACCGGTCCCGGTCAATATCAGGATCCTGGCAACCTCCAACCGGGATCTGGCCGAAAGTGTTCGAGAGGGGCAGTTCAGGGAAGATCTGCTGTTCCGTCTGAACGTAGTCAATCTCAAGCTGCCTTCGCTGCGCGAGCGACCGGCGGACATCATGGAACTCGGGCAGTTCTTCATCAAGCACTATTCCGAAGCCAACGGCGTGCCGGAGCGCGCATTGTCTGTGGAAGCCAGGCAGGCGCTGATGTCCAACCCCTGGCAGGGTAATGTGCGAGAGCTTGAAAACACCATGCACAGGGCCATCCTGCTGGCGTCCGGTGAAGAGATCGGTATCGAGGCGATCCGCATGCCGGACGGGTCTCCACTGTCGGTTTCCCGTAGTCCCGCCGAACGGGCGGCGCAGACGGCCGAAGCCGTCACCCGATCTTTCGTGGGCCGGACTGTGGCGGACGTGGAACGGGATCTCATCCTCGACACGCTGGATCACTGTCTCGGCAACAGGACACATGCGGCGAAAATACTGGGCATTTCCATTCGCACGCTGCGCAACAAGCTGAATCAGTATACCGATGAAGGCGTTAGCGTACCCGGACCAGGGGAAGCGCGGGCGTAAGGTCACGAATTCGAACAAAGCCGGGCGCCGACAGTAGAGTAACAGGGCACCTGCAAGGAACCGGAATAAAGAATGTCGGACACGACAGCAGGCGGACAAGGCGGATCTCCGGATCCGGCACCGGAACAACAGGTGGCGACAGCAGCTGCGGCTCAGCCTGCCGGCGGTTTATCCAGGTTCCCGAGCGTTCAGGAGATCATCGAAACGCTCCGCAAGGGGGATGTCGGTCTGGCCACCGGCATACTGGTGATCCTGACCCTGCTTATCCTGCCAATGCCGCCGATGATGCTGGACATGTTCCTGGCGGTGTCGATCATCTTTTCCGTCATGATCCTGATGACCGGGCTGTTTATCCAGAAGCCGCTCGAATTCTCGTCCTTTCCGACGGTGCTCCTGATTGCGACCATGCTGCGTCTTGGGCTCAACATCGCCTCCACGCGCCTCATCCTGTCCAACGGTCATGAAGGAACTGCTGCCGCCGGAAACGTCATCCAGTCCTTCGGCAATCTCGTCATGGGCGGAAATTTCGTCATTGGGATCATTGTCTTCGCGATTCTGGTGATCGTGAACTTTGTCGTGATCACCAAGGGCTCAGGCCGCATCGCCGAAGTTGCCGCCCGCTTTACCCTTGATGCGATGCCCGGCAAGCAGATGGCGATCGACGCGGATCTCTCCGCCGGGCTTATCGACGAGACGGAAGCCAAGTCGCGCAGAAAGGCGCTCGAGGACGAAAGTTCGTTCTTCGGTGCCATGGACGGTGCCTCGAAGTTCGTGCGTGGGGATGCGATTGCCGGCCTTCTGATCACCTTCATCAACATTCTGGGCGGCATCTTCATCGGCGTAGCCCAGATGGAGTTGACCTTTTCGGAAGCAGCGAACAACTACACGCTCCTGACCATCGGTGACGGACTGGTGTCCCAGATCCCGGCACTGATCGTTTCGACCGCGGCGGGCCTGCTCGTTTCCAAGGCGGGTGTGCACGGGGCCGCCGACAAGGCGCTTGTCAGCCAGTTCACCGGCTATCCGAAGGCGCTCGGCATGTCGGCCGCGGTGATGGTCATCCTGGCACTCCTGCCCGGGATGCCCATGTTTCCTTTTCTCGCGCTGGCCTGTCTGGCCGGATATCTCGCCTTTCAGGTGGGAGCGCGGAAGAAGAAGGAAGCCGACAAGGTTGCCGAGAAGAAGGCCGTGGAAGCGGCTCCGAAACCACCGCCCGAACCGCCGATCACCGATGCGCTCAAGATGGACGAACTCAGGATCGAACTGGGCTATGCCCTTCTGCCACTGATCAACGGCAAGGCGCAGGGCGATGGCGATATCCTGACCGAACAGATCAAGGCGCTGCGCCGCCAGGTCGCAGGCGACATGGGGGTGATCATGCCGCCCGTGCGCATCCTCGACAATATTCAGCTCGGCGCAAACGACTACGTCATCAAGGTCAAGGAAGTCGAGGCGGGCAGGGGAATACTCTATCCCAACCACTACATGGTCATGGATCCGGCCGGCGGCCAGGTGAAACTGCCGGGCACGCACACGACGGAGCCAACTTTCGGCCTGCCGGCAACCTGGGTGGAAGCGCAGTACCGTGAAGATGCGTCCCTGCGCGGTTACACGGTCGTCGATCCGGCAACGGTGCTCTCCACGCACCTGACAGAGACCATCAAGACAAACATCAGCGAGCTCCTCACATATGGAGACGTTCAAAAACTGCTCAAGGAACTGCAGGGCGAACAGGCCAAGCTGGTCGAGGATCTCGTTCCTTCGCAGATAACCGTTTCCGGATTGCAGCGTGTTCTGCAGGCGCTGCTTGACGAACGGATTTCCATCCGGGATCTCGGCACAATTCTGGAGGGTGTTTCCGAGGCCACCGGGATGACGCGCAATACCGATACGATTGCCGAGCACGTCCGCTCCCGGTTGGGAAGACAGATCTGTGCAGCGAACCTGGCGCCCGGCGGCTACCTGCCGCTCATTGCCCTGTCGCCACAATGGGAGCAGGCTTTTCTGGAATCCATTGTTGGCGAAGGCGACGACCGCCAACTTGCCATGCAGCCGAGCAAGTTACAGGAATTCGTCGGCAAGGTGCGCGATGCCTTTGAAGAAGCTGCCCAGCAGGGCGAAGTTCCGGTGCTGCTGACATCGCCGATGACCCGCCCCTTCGTGCGCTCCATCGTCGAACGCTTCCGCGCGCACACGACGATCATGAGCCAGTCTGAAGTGCATCCCCGGATCAAGCTGAAGACAGTCGGGTCGATTTGAGCATTTCCGAAAACTGGCATCCTTCGTTTTGCATACTCAAATGCCTGTTTCCTCCGCCCAGACTTCAGCCTGCATCAACTCCACCACACTCTGGTGAATGAGTGCCCAGTGCGGCATCCCTGTGGGTCCTTCCGTAATCGGCGGCGGACGTGCGATCACGTCCAAATGACTTCTTGGCGACGTTCAGCGATATCAGCATGACGACAAACAACGGAAGGATGGTGGCCCCGGCAAGGTGATGGTAAGGCGCTGGCAAAATGTTTGCCAGCACAAGTGCCAGAACCAGCGCGGCCAGGGACACACAAAAGATCCGCAATGCTGTCATTCACAATGCTCCCTGTTTGTTACATCGAAAAAGTCCAAATCGTCGTGCCTATTGGAAATATGGCATATAATACAATGAAATAGTGCAATTCCAAACTATGTGATTTTGACCAGTTTTTTCGTGATTGTCTGAGGCTGCACTTTATCTTCTGCGCCAGGTCTTTCTGTCGGACGTGGGGCTCCATCTGGCCTTGAGCGCGTTACGGCCGGTCCACTTGCACTTGCTCCACGACGGCGGCCTGACGCAGGCGATGCCGGAGAATTGGCCATTTTTATCCACCAGGATCGTGTTTCCGGGGATCTTTTTACAAGCAAAGTTCGGCGGTGCCGGTTTTGTCGGCCGGAATTCCTGCATGGCTTTTTTCATGTCACGCTCGTATTCCTTGCTCTGCATTTTCTGCTTGAACGACAAGTGTTTGTACTTTTGCTTGAGTTCCTTTCGAAGGTGGGAAATCATTTGATCCGATGGATCCGGAATACTCCTGATATACTTTACCAGGCTCTTGTATTCCGATGCCGTATCACATGCGTAATAGGCATCCTGTGCAGCAAGTGTTTGTTCCGCTGTTGAGAGCGCGAAAACAAAAACACAAAGCCTAAGAATATTATTCACTTTTTGTCGCTTCCCAAGTGTATTTCGGTCGATTTGTTGAAATTTAAACGCCTGAGCAGTTTTTCTATCCAAAATAACTCTTGGTTGCAACGAGGGGGAAGCTGCAGACAGAGGCTTGAAACATCAGGATCAGAGCATGCAAATGCCCCGTTGCCGTCTCCGTATCGGGAAGGGACCGACCTTTCGTGCGCCCCCTCGTCGAACGCTTCCGCGCACATACGATGATCATTTGTCGACGGAGGTTCATTTGCTCATGAAGCAGAAGACAGTCTTGTCCTCACTTGATCAATTCATCGCCGCACGTGTCTGCCGCGGTCTGGATGATGAGTTCTGCAACGCTCAGGTCCTTGTCCGAGCTTGAGCGTATAAAGATGACAACTTTCTTGGTGAAGGCGCCGAGTGTTATGCTCCTATAGCATTCAATAAAGTTGTCGTAGGTCTTGAGCCCGTTCTCGCGGGACAAAAGCGTCATGCCGTCCAGAGCACCCGCGACGTAAAAGAACTGCAAATCGCCAGGAAGCTTGAGAAACTGATTTGCGCTGAGACTAAAGGCCGCTCGATTGTTTTCTTCGGTCGCCAGCACTGTTTGCACCTGTGAGAAGCACAAAAGACTGATCAAGAATAAATACTTTTTCAAAAGCTCACTCCCCAAGCGCCGGCTGTTTGCGCAAGCCTGATAAAAATCACGATAAGTCATCGAGCCAGATGGCGTAGTTGCTGGATACAAAAATGGCAAGTGCCGGAGCGATCATGCAGAGGTTAATGGCCCCAGTCAGGCGAAATGAATTTTTCGAGCAGTCATCTGGACCAAAACTCTTCGCTTTCAGCCGGCAGCGCTTCTACCATCCAGATCCGCTCAATCCGTTGGTCGCGCAGCGTCATCAGGTAAGCTGCAAAGTTATGTAGCTCACGGCCCTTTCGAGCAGCCCGGACTTCGACCATCATCATCACCTGTTCCGCATTCACGTCCGCGACCTGGGTGATGGTCAGCCTGGGGCGAACTGTTGGAATATCCAGTTTTTCCAGCAGACCCATAAATGTTTCGCGTCCGTTCGACTGCTTTGTGCTGCCGTCACTTTGCGTTACGTCCGCCACAAGGTCCTGGGCGAGGTAACTTGCCATGGCGGGCAAATCAGCGGCATTGAATGCGTCGACAAAGGCCCTGATGATCGAGATATTTGTTTGCCGGGTTGGCATCGCGCTGGTTCCCTGTTGTTCCCGCTGCCCCGTATCTCATTTCCCGATGTCCGCGCCGGATTCCCGCGCCATGAACCAGGGCACGGCCCAGATCGCGGCAATGACCGCGATATCGAGAAACCCGTGAAACGCAGTATAGGAGAGCCAGTCCGCGGGCATCAGACCCGCCATGAGTTCAGGGTTGTTTCTCAATTCGTCCGGGAATGCGTTGATAAGAGCCATGCGCAGATTTCCGAGCCTGATGATTGCCAGTAAATTGGATATCGCAAATACAAGGAATGCACCGCTCAGGATAATCTTGAGAATCTTCGAATTGGTATATTGATGTCCCGCCGCCATTATGCCGACCACTGCAGTCGCAACGGCGATGTAAAGATTCCAGTAGGTATTCACTTCCTTTGAGCTGTCCATGCTCAGCTGAAGCAGCGACAGCGAGTCACCGTCCATTTCAGGTACTCCTGCAGAGAGGTGATTGGCTCAAAGTGTAGTTGCAAAGTGGTATGAGAACAATCTTCTGCAGCGAATTGGCACAACACGCGTCACCCATTTCCGCGCAGTTCAAATGGCAGGTTGTTCTGTTTCCTGATCGAGGAAGCCGGGCGCGAGTGGCGACAGTCTGACGAAAAGCTTGAACCTTATGAGAGTTAAACCAGTACGTTCACCCGTGCCATGACTGCCGTGGTGTTGGCATATGGGCCTGCCTGGCTCTGGTTCTGCATGACGAAGACAGTATTGGCTTGAGTGGCCTGTGCGCCAATGGCCGTGAAAGTACTGGCGACAGCCCGAAGTTCCTGCATCTTTTGTGCGGAAGCCTGGCGTTTCTTGTTCCATGCCTGATTGTAGTCGGACCAGGTGGATTTCCCCTGTGACCGGTATTTGCTGTGATAGTCGCGTTGGACGTAATTGCCGACTTTTGGCATGGGCGCATCTTTCCTGGATACAATGCCAATCTCTCAAGGCGTGGTTAACAGACGGTTAAAGGCGTGCAATACGCAATTCGACCCCTTGGTGAACCGGGGAGCAGCTGTTAAGCCGGTTCGGGCTTGGTAAACGTCTTTCGGGGAAAAAATGTCTGACCGTGTGCTTGATCTGAATGGCTTTACGGAAATTCCGGGCGGCAAGGTCGCTTTTGTCGTCACCTATCTGGAAATGCTGGCAGCACCCGACAAGCCTCTTGCCCCGGCAAGAGACGACGTGAAGCTTGAAAGATGGCATGTGCCTGATCCGGGCACCTATCGCGAGCTTTTCAGAGAAGTGGGCGAAGACTGGATCTGGTTCGGCCGCCTGACCTATGACGATGCGACACTCTCGAAACTGTTGAACGAGCCAGAGCGGGAAAACTTCCTGCCACTGCGAGACGGCAAACCCGTCGGCATTCTGGAACTCGACTATGCACATCCGGAAGAACCGGTCGTTGCCTATTTTGGTCTTGTTCCCGGCGCGATCGGCGGCGGTCTCGGGCGCTGGTTGATGTCGCAGGCAGTCGAGATGGCCTGGTCCCGGCCCGAAACCCGCCGGCTCTGGCTGCATACCTGTACAGCCGACAGCCCGCAGGCTTTGAAATTCTACATGTCCTGTGGCTTCAAACCGTACAAGCGCGCCATCGAAGTGGCGGATGATCCAAGGCTGCTGGGTCATCATCCGCGGGAAAAGGCGCCACATGTGCCGGTGATTGACGGGTAGTATGGTGTCAATCCCGTAGCGCTCATCAACCAGTCGCAAATCCCGAAAGTCATCCCTGACCTGATCGGGGATCCACGCGTTTCCAAAGTGCTTGATGATTGCTGGCAGGCGCAACTGACATGCGAGCCAGACCGCCCGTTTCGTGTCCGCGGGTCACTGGTTCGCATCCCCGATCAAGTCGGGGATGACGGTTTGAAATTCGGTCGACGCAAGTACCTCGGAACCTTGGCTTTCAAGCGCTCATCTTGACCCGTTCCGGAAATGCCTGCGCGATGGCTTGACGACTGGGTTCCAGGATGCCGCGTTCGGTGATGAGGCCGGTCACCAGCCGGGCAGGTGTCACGTCAAAGGCCGGGTTGCCGACGTCAGACCCTTCGGCGACGATGTTGATTGTCTGGATATCGCCGCGGTCGGTTCGACCGGTCATCTTGCTGACTTCACTGCCGTCGCGTTCTTCAATCGGGATTTCCCGCACTCCATCGGAAAGGGCAAAGTCGATCGTCGGCGAGGGAAGGGCGACGTAGAAGGGGACATCATTGTCCTTTGCGGCAAGTGCCTTCAGATAGGTGCCGATCTTGTTGCAGACGTCGCCGGTCGCTGTCGTGCGGTCCGTGCCGGTGATGACAATGTCAACCTGACCATGCTGCATCAGGTGACCGCCGGCATTGTCGACGACCACGGTATGCGGCACGCCGTGGTGGCCGAGTTCCCAGGCCGTCAGGAAAGCTCCCTGGTTTCGGGGACGCGTCTCGTCCACCCACACGTGAACCGGAATGCCACCTTCATGGGACATGTAGACCGGGGCGGTTGCCGTTCCCCAGTCGACGGTTGCCAACCATCCGGCATTGCAATGGGTCAGGATGTTGACCGGCTCTCCCTTTCGCTTGGTTTCGGAAATTGCCGCGATCAGTTCCATGCCATGCATGCCGATCGCCATGTTGATGCCGATATCCTCGTCGCAGATTTCGTTGGCCAGCGTGAAGGCGGCGGCGGCGCGGTATGCCGGCTCGACCCGGATGAGGTTCTTGCGCGCCCGATCGAGCGCCCAGTGCAGGTTCACCGCGGTCGGCCGGGTTTGCAGCAGAACGGAACAGGCGTTGTGAAGCCCTTCGTCGGAGCTGTCAGCCCGCATGGCAAGCGCAACGCCATAGGCGGCGGTTGCGCCGATCAGGGGAGCACCGCGTACCTGCATCACGCGAATGGCGTGGGCTGCATCTTCCATGGTGCGCAGTTTGGCGATTTCAAAGGCATATGGGAACTTTGTCTGGTCGATGATTTCGACACTGTCACCGTCCTTTGCGAGCCAGATCGTGCGATATTTCTTGCCATCGACATTCATGGCGTAACCTCCCGGGCACGGCGGAACCAAAGCATTCTACCTTTGCATAACCCATGATTTGGGGTGAGGCCAGCACCGGCTTGCTGGCGTCAGGGTTAAAAATCTCTTAAACTTCGTTAACCAGTTTTGGATCATTGCCGGTGGAAAGGCAGCAGATGCGGCGAGGCAGCCGTTTCGCGCTGCAGGGAGTCAGTTAAGACTTGTTCCACGAACGGCAAAAGAACGGAGTCAGGCAACACATGTCTGAAATGCAGGATAACGTCGTCCCACACACGCGCATTCGCTCGCTGCGCGATGCCATCCGCAAGGTTCAACTCGGCGAAGTCGAACGATCGGATGTGGTGGTTGAGCTTCAGGATACCGAGCGCGCGCGTCTCGACATGCTTGCCGATGAGCTCAAGGACGTCTTCAAGGAAATTCCTGAAGACGACGACCAGTTTTCACTGCAGATCATATCCGGCTCAACGCCGCGCCTGTGGATCGACGCAACAAGTCATGTTGCCGTCGGGGGCGATCGCAAGACATACCGTTTCCTGAAGGACACCCGCCTGGGCCGGGTCGTCATTCTTGAGACAGCGAATATCGACGACATGGCCGATTGCCTGACCGAATACATCGCCGAGCGCGTGATCGAGCGGGAAAAAGCGCTGGAAGGCGACTGGCTCAACAGCCGGCTGAAAGAAGTCGCCCAGGAATCCAGGGTCGTCCGGGTCAGAGAAAGCAGAACCTCCTGGCTTGCTGTCGCCGGTGCGTTCGGCATCGGTATCGCGGCCGGTGTCATCGGTCTGATCGCCTTTGCGTGGTTTGCCAATCCGATTTGAGGCACCTGCCGGGCTAAAAACCTGAGTTTCAGGCTGCTGCTCGAATGATTGCTTCCGTAACGCCTGGTTGGCGGTTTTCGGCAAATTCGGATAGTTTGAAATTTTCGAACTCACGGCGCGTTCGTTGCTTCAATTGCTGTTCGGGACTGCGATCTCCCGGGCATTCAGCAGGGTTACAGGCGTGTTTGAAGCCTCGAAGCCGTGCTCCTCCATCAGGCAGTTCCAACCGGCATCTTTCTTTTCGATCTTGAAGAGGTTGTAGCGCGCCGCCGGATTGTGACCTCCCGGTGCGCTGGTGGCCGAAGGCACGCCCACCACCGCAACGGGACCATCGGGCCCTTCGATTTCCTCGAAGCTGTCGATATGCGTGTGCCCGTGCAGGATCAGTTCCGCTCCTGCACGCTTGACCACCGCCCGTACACGCGACGCATCGGAAAGTCGCTTGTGCCATTTCGTGGCCTGCTTGAACGGCGGATGATGCAGCATGACGACACGAAAGAGGTTCTCCTTGCCGAGTTCCTCCAAAATGGTGCGCAGACGCTTCGCCTGATCGCTGCCAACCCTGCCGGTGGCAAACCAGGGAGCTGTGGCACGACCGGTCGTGACGCCGATCAGGGCGACGTTTTCGCGAATCCGGACATAGGGATAAGTTGCCTCGGACCTTGTTTCCTGCGGCGGTGCACGCTTGGCCTCGTCCGCACACATGTAGGGCCACCAGGCAGTGCGGGCCTTGCGGACTGCGCCTGGAACATAGGCATCGTGGTTTCCGGGGACGACCGAGACGTCGTCGGGTTCGCCAAGTTCCTCAAGCCAGGTCCGCGCCCCGGCGATTTCAAGCGGAAGTGCAATATTCACCAGGTCACCCGTGACGGCGATGTGGTCCGGTTCCTGGGCCTTCATGTCCTCGACAAGCTGGTCAAGATAGGTCGAGCCCATGATCTTGGAGCGGTTCCGCTGCCAATTGAGGTAGCCGAGAATGCGCTTTGAAAAGAGCTGAATGAGCTTGGGATCGGGCAAGGGGCCGAGATGGGGATCGGAAAGATGCGCAAGCGTGAACATGGTGGCGCATCTTCAAATCAAAATGCGCCGCGTCAAGGAAATAACGCGGCGCATTGAACGCTTAACAGGATTTTCTTTCGGTCAGGCTTTTGCCGTGACCTTGCTGTCTTTCGCCGCAACAGGCTTTGATGCCTTGTCCGACACGCTTACGGCGCTACGGGTCGTCTCGCGCAGGGTCGCATTCACAACATTTACGAAACCGAACATCTTTGCTGCTCCGCTCTCGGTTTTTCCGGACCTTAGTTGGTCGGGAAAGTGGTCAATGCTGCAGCAACGCGTGGGTTGCTGAGGTCTACTGACGGCTTCCACTGGTAGTGGGCGGGGCGTGTGCGGCGTTTGCCGAAGAGTGCGTTCAACATCGTCTTGTTCCTTTGGAGGTCCCGGCAGTGGCAAAGGCTGCCTTCGAAATCATCATTGTGCACGTTATATAGGCACTGACTTGACGAAGTAGGAGCGCTATTCCAGCGTATCAGCCCTGCAGCGATTGCATGGGTTAATTTAGTTTTACTTTAGGGAATTCGGCTGCAATCTGATGAAATGTTGAAGTTATTGTCCATTCTTCCGACTTCCTGGACCAAAAGGATCGTCCAGAGTGCAGTGCTGCTCAGGAACCCCTACATCCTCGGTGTCAGGGTTATCGTTGAAAACGAGAAAAAGCAGGTTCTGCTGGTTCGTCATACCTATCTTGAAGGATGGTATCTGCCAGGCGGGGCCGTTGATGGCGGCGAGACGCTGGACAAGGCTGCCGCGCGGGAAGTCATGGAAGAGGCGGGTGTCATCGCTGCCGAGACGCCGCGCTTGCTGGGCATGTATCTCAACCGGGAGGCAACCGGGCGCGATCATGTCGGCCTGTTCCACCTGAGGGAGTGGAGCAAAGCCGATAGTTTTCTAAATCCGAATACGGAAATCGCCGAGGCCGGCTTTTTTGCGCCGGACGCCTTGCCGGACACTCTCAGCCCGGCAACCGGACGCCGCCTCGACGAATTCAGGACAGGCTCTTACCCCGCGGGTGCATTCTGGTAGATTTCGGCCTGTTTCCGTTTTTGCTCATGCTGCCGCCGGCAAGCGCCCACGATCATGTGGTTTCAGGAAGTCAAGTTCCGGCCCTACGGGAACGATGCGCGTCGGATTGACGCTTTCGTGCGAGCCGTAATAGTGCTGCTTGATCGTCGCCATATCGACCGTCTCTGCCACACCCGGCGTCTGGTAAAGTTCCAGTAGGTAGTTGGAGAGGTTCGGATAATCGACGATCCGCCGGATGTTGCACTTGAAATGGCCGACATAGACGGCGTCGAAACGCACAAGTGTTGTGAACAGACGCCAGTCCGCTTCCGTCAACCGGTTTCCTGTCAGGTACCGATTGGAACCAAGGATACCCTCCACGAAATCCAGTGATTCAAACAGTGCCTCGACAGCCTCTTCATAGGCGTCCTGCGTGGTTGCGAAACCGGACTTGTAAACGCCGTTGTTGATCGTGTGGTAGATCCGCTCGTTGATCGTGTCGATCTCCTCACGCAGGTCTTCGGGGTAAAAATCCAGCGTTGATCCTGTCAGGCCGTTGAACCCGGAATTGAACATGCGGATGATTTCCGAAGATTCATTGCTGACGATCGTTTCCCGTGTCTTGTCCCAGAGGATCGGCACAGTTGCGCGGCCGGTATAGGCCGGATCAGCCTTGGCGTAGATGTTCCATGCGTATTTGGCACCGGTGAGAGGTTCTGCTTCGGGAAACTCCCAGCCGTTTTCCAGCATGAGCGGCTGTACCGCAGAAAGTGTGATCACGTCTTCCAGGCCCTTGAGCTTGCGGAAGATCATCGTTCTGTGCGCCCAGGGGCAGGCGTAGGAGACAAAGAGATGATACCGACCGGCCTCCGCCTTGAAATCCCCTTTGCCGCTCGGGCCCGGCGAGCCGTCGGCCGTGATCCAGTTGCGGAACGAAGCGTCCTTGCGGACAAACCGGCCACCGCTCGATTTCGTGTCGTACCATTGGTCCGTCCAGACCCCGTCAACCAGCAATCCCATGTTGCGCTCCTTGCGTTTCCTCTTGAAGAAGGTTGTGCGCCATGCCCGGAAATCAATCAACTGAATGCTGTGTTCGGGATGGGTGAACAATTACAGCGGACTTCCTTCCTGCAAAAAAGCGCTGGACCGAAAGAGTGTTGCGTGGTAACCGCTTTGCCTCACGAATGAACCGCCGGGTCGACGTATTTCCCCCGGCGCAACTGACGAGACTGGGATTAATGACCGCAGGTCTGATGCTCCGACGACGAACCGACCGACGAGAAAACTCTCGTCCGCTCCGTCGCGGCTGACTTAATCCCGGACTATCAGAACACATCTTCGGGTTTTTGGCAGGCGCGCCTTAGGTTAAAGATCGCTTGTTCAGGAACAGTCTCATGAAACAGACCACTTGGGTCATCCGGCTCGAAGATGCCGCAGACAACACCGCCATCGAAGACCTCCAGGCCGAAGCATTCGGACCGGGACGGTTCGCCCGGACAGCGTTCCGCATTCGCGAGAACGTTCCCCATCGGCCGGATCTTGCATTTGTCGGGCTTGTGGGGTCCCACATTGCCGGGTCGATCCGGCTGTCACCGATCCTGATCGGCGACTCGGAAGCGCTGTTGCTTGGTCCGTTGACCGTTTCTCCGGACTTCAAGAACAGGGGCCTCGGCAAGGCCCTGATGCGCACGGCGATGAACGCAGCCGAATTGGCAGGTGACGGTATCGTTCTTCTCGTCGGCGACGCGCCCTATTACAGTCCCTTCGGTTTCCAGCAGGTCCCTCCTGGCCAAATTACGCTTCCGGGCCCTGTTGATCCAGCAAGGCTGCTGGTCGCGCTGATGAATGATGCGGAGATGCCTGTGGGGGCGGTGCACGGCGGGTACTGAGGCGGGTTGCCAAGTCGTCGTTTCAAGCTTTGAGTTTCCGTCTACAGAGAAGCAAGGCCCCGGAACAAGTGCGCACGGTGTAACCTCAAGCCGTGTAAACGTGCTGGATTGGAGTGTTGGAAGAACAGACAAGCTGTTCTTAACAAGATCATGAGTTATAATCCAAGCAAATAGACCACGGATCCGCGAAGCAATACAGCTGCCGTCGGCATCTGGGAGTTCCTATGCGCTTGATTTTTTATGTATTGTTATCTGCTGTACTATATTTTCAGGTACAGTTTTCTGCGTTTTCGATTGAGCAAAAGCAACCCGATCTTGTTATTTACACCGAAGACTACAAACCGTTTTACTTCCGTGGCGACAATGGCGAACCGGCAGGCTCAGTGACTGAACTTGTCAGAACGCTGGCGGACAGGACCGGGATACGGATAGAGATCCATTTACGCCCGTTCCGGCGCGGATTGAATGCCGTGAACACCAACAAGAACCACTGCTTCATGGCCCTGTGGCGCACTGCGGCGCGAGAGCCTGACTTCAATTGGGTCGGGCCATTGCAGATCGACGGCTTTGCCTTTTTCGCGCTTGAAGAAAGCGAAATCTCGCTAAGCAAGATGGAGGACAGTTTCCCATACGCCACGGGAGCGGTCGGTGGCTGGACCAGTACATTGGCAGCCCGGAAGGCAGGACATCCCAATCTCGTGCTGGTCGACGATGACGCCCTTAATCTGAATATGCTCAAACAAGGTCGTACACAGCTCTGGCTTGGCGGTCTGCTGTCAGCGCCATATGTTGCCGGGGAGCAGGGGATATCGATAAAAAACGTATTCACGGTTGAGAAAGTCGATCTGTCGCTGGCCTGCAACCCTGCAACAGACACCTCCTTGACGGATCGTCTGCAGGTGACGCTCGACAGCTACACAATCAAGGGCGGTAATGCTGCACCGGGTCAGAGCGAGGAACAGTTCCGGTCACCGTCCCTCTCGATACCAGGTCAGAGACAGCATGCCGAGCAGTAGCGCAAGCCCGAGAAGGCCGATCATCAGCGGGTAACGGTCGACGCCGTTGAGGACACTGGCTTCCGTCGCCTTCAGGCCGATCCAGCCGTTGCCGGCGTAACTTGCCGATGGATGCATGGAGACGACGCGCGGGATATCCAGGTCGCCGCCCACATCCCTCAATCGCTCGGTGCTGCCGCCGGTCGCTTCGCTGATCGGCGACAGGACTTCGGTCGTCGACAGCACGTCCGTGTATTCACGCGGGTTCTGCGGTCCGACGTGAATGAGCGCGCTCATTTCTCCATCGGTTACCGAAAACAGACCGGTTTCAGTGGCTGGCAGTGTGCCGCGCCAAAGGCCTGGATCCTGCTCGGTCATGGCGACCTCGTCCACGTCTCCGGTCGGGGTGGTCACGGTGACTTCACCGATCGTGTCACCAAGCGTCTGACGTTCGATCACGAGATCGGACCCGAGGATGGAAACGTTCAAGGCCTCTTCTTCAAGATCAGGCTCCTGCATCAGCCAATGCGCGAGCCGGCGGAGCAGCGGGACGTGCGGGCCGCCGCCCTCAAAGCCACGCGCCCAGAGCCAGACATGGTCCGACAGAAGCATGGCAACCCGGCCTTCGCCTTCGCGGTTCAGAACCAGAAGCGGCGAGTCGCTCGGTCCGGACATCAGCTGATGCCCCGCGTCAAGCTGGGTATCGACAGCACGGAACCAGCGACTCCAAGCCGGCGGGTCCTGTTCGGACCCGGGCAAGCCTCTCGTTACCGGGTGACGTTCACCGAGGCTGGCAAGGGTTGCATAGAATGGTTCTTCCAGAATGCCGCCGGTCGGGCTTGCAGGCAGAATGGGTGCAAGCGGCGTCCGATAAAGACTGCCTGCCTCCGCATAGTCCGGACCACCCGCCAACAGAACGGCGCCCCCATTTTGGACATATCTGGCAATGTTGTCGAAATAGAGCATTGGCAGCACGCCGCGCCGGACATAGCGGTCGAAAATGATCAGGTCGAACTCGTCGATCTTGACGGAAAAAAGTTCACGTGTCGGAAAGGCGATCAGCGACAGTTGGTTGATCGGTGTGCCGTCCTGTTTTTCCGGGGGGCGCAAAATGGTGAAATGAACCAGGTCGACAGAGGCGTCGGACTTCAGCAGATTTCGCCAGGTACGCTCGCCCGAATGCGGCGATCCGGATACCAGCAGCACCCGCAGGTTCTCGCGGATGCCGTCGATGGTCACCACCGCGCGGTTGTTCAGGTTGGTCAGTTCGTCGCCGAGAGGTTCGGCTTCGAATTCGAAGATGTTGTCGCCGCCATGGGCAATCTCGACGGGAATGTCGATCTTTTCACCGGTGCGCGCCGTGCGCTCGCTGATGACGTCGCCGTCACGCTTGACGGTCAGCCGGACCTGATCTCCAGGACCTGTGCCCTGACCCTGGTCGACCACTGTCAGGCTCACTGTCTGCTCCGAACCGACCAGGCCAAATCTCGGTGCCTTGTCGAGCACAATCCTCCGGTCCCGTTCCTCCGGCGCACCGGTGATCACGCCGTGAACCGGTGCATCGAAGCCGAGTGCGCCAGCACTCTCGGGAACATCGTGTATCTGGCCGTCCGTGATGATGATCGCGCCGCCGACCCGCTCGGGAGGAACGTCGGCAAGGCCATTGGAAAGCGTCTGGAAAACTTCCGTTCCGTTGCCTGAACCCGAATTGCGGGCCTCGAGAACACGAAGGTCGAAGCCTTTCAGTGCTTCGACACGGCTCTGTATCTCGGCCGCGACTTCCTCGGTCGTCGCTTCCCGGTCGGCAAGACGCTGGCTCTGGCTCTTGTCGATCACAAGCGCCACAACGCTCGAAAGAGGCTCCCGGTCTTCGCGTTCAACGGCGGGATTGGCCAGGGCGAACAGCAGCAAGGCCATGGTCAGTGCCCTGAGCGCCCAGCCACGCAGATTGAGGTAGCCGGACAGTCCGGCGAGCAGAAACGCCACAACGGCACCGGCGATCAGTGCCCAGAAGGGAAGCAACGGGTCGAAGGAAAGTGACCAGACCATCAGCGCTCCTATTGCCCCAACCGTTCGAGAAGGGCGGGAATATGCACCTGATCAGCCTTGTAGTTGCCGGTCAGACTGTACATGACGATGTTAACGCCCGAGCGAAAGGCATAATCCCTCTGGACCGGGTTGTTCGGCACGGTCGGATACATGAACTCGCCGTCTTCGGAAATCGCCCATGCGGAGGCGAAATCATTGCCGGTGATCATGATCGGCGAAACACCGTCGCCAGCTCGCACAGGACGATCACCCCGGGCCGTTATCTCTTCTAGGCTTTCCACCCAGAGAGGGCTTCCGGCATAGCGTCCCGGGAAGCTGTCGAGAAGGTAGAACGCCTTGGTCAGGACATGGTCGGGCGGGACGGGTTGCAGTGGCGGGACGTCGAGATCTTCCAGGATTTCTCGCAGTTTCAGTGTCGCCGGTGTTGAGGAAAACCCGCTTGCGGAGGCATTGATGTGGTCCCTCGTATCAAACAGGATTGTGCCTCCGTTGCGCATGAATGTGTCGATACGCGCGATTGTCTGGTCGTTGGGTTTGTCCGCGGCCGGGTCGATCGGCCAATAGAGCAGCGAGTAAAAAGCGAGTTCGTCGCCTGCCAGATCGATCCCGATGGGCGCTCCCGGTTCGAGCGCTGTCCGCTCGGCGAGGAAACGCGTGAGGCCTGACAGCCCCGCTGCACTGGCGTCGTCGATCTCCGGATTGCCGGTGATGACATAGGCAAGGCGCGTTTCCAGGGTCGATTCGAGCGCACGCAATTCATCCGACGTCGATTGAGCCACAACCTGACCCGGTGTGATTACCGACAATCCCAACAGGGACAATGCCAGCAATGCCGCTACACCCGCTGTTCGGCTGCGAAGGTTCATCCGGCTCAAGCCACCGGCCAGCAGGAAAACGGCAATCGCGTCGGCAACGAGGAGCAGGAAGGCAAGCGTGAAAAAGAAAGCCCTCAAGTCAATCGGGTCGGATGCCGGATAAGCGGTCAGGGTCGCTCTTGAACCCAATGCCGTCAGGTCGAGCGGCAGCAGCGCATCGTCAGCCTGCATCAGATTCAGCGCCCGGAACCCGTCCTCGGTGCCATAGAGGCCGGGTGGTGTTCTGCGGCTTGCCGCCGCCTCGCGGAAATCAGAAGCGTTCACGGGCGTGACTTCCACCGGCGGAGCGCCGAAACGGCCATAGCCGTCAAGAAGGCGCAAAGGCGGCAGCACGCTGGCTGACGAGGTGCTGTCATCCGCAGTTTCCGAAGCCGCGGCAACATTGGATACCGCCAGAATCCTGCGCAGCATGTTCAAAAATACGCCCGAAAGCGGCAGGTTCGACCAGGAACTGTCTGCCGTCACGTGGAAAAGGACCACGCTTCCAGCGCCCAGTGGTGCAGCCGTGACAAGCGGCGTGCCGTCTTCAAGCATCGCCCAGGTCCGCTCAGGCAGATCGGAGGTCGGTTCGGCCAGTACCTGTCGGTTCACCGTGACTTCTTCGGGAATCCTGAGCCCGGCAAATGGTGAATCGTCGGGGAAATCGGCAAGGTGCTGAGGCTGTTTCCAGGACAGTGAACCGCCAAGCGAACGATCTCCGTCACGAAGGCGTACGGGGATCAGATCATCGCTGCCTCCGGCCGTGCGCGGACCTGCAAAACGCACAAGCGTGCCACCGTTTTCAACCCATTCCCGCAACTCTTCTGTCGTCGTGTCCGGCAAACGACCAACATCTGCAAGCACCAGAACAGAGATCCCCTGATCGATCAGGGCCGGTACCGCAAGAGCAATGTCTCCGTCCTTTGGCTGGCGAATATCGGAAAACGGCAGCAGTGCTCGCTCGAGATAGTACACCGGGGACAGAAGCGGCTGGTCCAGATCGCGCGACTGGCCGGATATGAGGCCAACTGTGCGCCGCCGCCAGCTGTCGTCAACGAGCTGGACGGCCCCTGCGGCTGCTTCCCCGGCGATCTCGACGCGGGCGATATCGTTTCGCAACTCACTCGGCAATTCGAAACGCGCCGTCGTTTCCGGGTTGCCGGCATCGAAGCTCGCCTGGACATCTCCCAGCACGAGACCTTTCAGATCCAGCGCCTGAACCTTTGCCGTTCCAAGTTTCTGGTCGGGATGTCTCACAACAGTAACGGAGAGGGCATCCGCATCGTTTTTCAGATCCTTCAATCCCAGCGGTGTATCGAGGCCTGCAAGAACGGTGATCGGAACTTCGCCTGTCATTGCAGCCAGGTCCGTCAGAAAGGCGCCTTCCGTGTGCGTGTTGTCCGATAACCAGACAATTGCGCCGGGAAGTGCTTCCCGGGCAGCCTTGCGCAATCCGATGCTGAGTTCGTTGCGTTGCGGTGGATAGGGTCGGGGTTCCAGAGCACGAAGCTTTTCCAGCGCCGTCGTCGCCGATTCGGGAACAAGTCTCTGAGACGGACCTTCAGCGGTCGCCGCGAACAGCACCGGCTGTCCGGACTGTTCGGCGGTGGTAAGCAATTGTTCGGCTGCACCGGACTGGGCCTCCCAGCTTTTTGCCGAAGTCCAGCCGTTGTCGACAAGAAGCCAAAGTACGCCTTGGCCTGTGTCGACCGGTTCCGTTGTACGCCAGACAGGTCCGGCCAGGGCAAAGATCAGGATGGCAGCCAACAGGAGGCGCAACAAGGTCAGCCACCAGGGACTGCGCTGCGGCGTTTCCTCATGCTGATCGATGTCCAGAAGCAGCCTCATGGGCGGAAAGGCAATTTCCCGCGGTCGTGGCGGTGTCAGACGCAACAGCCACCAGATGACCGGCAGAAGTGCCAGTGCAGTCAGGATCCACGGAGCGGTGAACGTCAGGGGGAGGCCTGCAAACATCGGGTCAGAGGCCTCCCTTGTTCATGACATCGAGTGCCCCTGAAAGTGCACTGTGCAAAACGAGAAGCGGTTCGGAGGCCGGGCGGTCAGTATGATGCAGCACATAGGTCCATCCGGCACGGCGCGCCATGTCCCTGACCTCGGCACGGTGAGCTTCCAGCTTGTTGTGATAGTCCTCCTGCCAGTTTTCCGCTCGGCCGGCGGTTATTCGCGTGCCCAGTTCGGGGTCGGTGAATTCGATGCGACCGTCGAACGGAAATGTCTCCTCGATCGGGTCGAGAACCTGCACGAGGTGACCCTTGGCACCTGTGCTCGCGACCCGGGCGACCCATGCCGCAATCTCCTCCAGCGGGTCGAGGAAATCGGAGACCAGCACCACGTCCGCGAATCTTTTCACAGAAATCGTATCCGGCAAGGCGACAGGTTTCGAAAGATGTGCCAGGGCATCTGCAAGGCGTTCGGCCGCCCGCCGGTCCGAAAACGGGCGGGTCAGGCCCGGCAGACCGATCCTTTCTCCAGTTTCCGCCAGCATGTCGGCGAGAGCGAGCATCAGGACAATAGAGCGGTCCCGCTTTGTCACTTCGGACAATTGCGACCGGAACACCATGGATGGCGAGAGATCAGCCCAGAGCCACACGGTATGTGCGGCTTCCCATTCGCGCTCGCGGACATAAAGATGGTCGTCGCGCGCGGAACGCCGCCAGTCGATGCGTTTTGCCGGTTCACCCATGTTGAATGGACGGAATTGCCAGAAACTTTCGCCCGGACCGGCCCTGCGCCGACCATGCCAGCCAGCGATGATCGAGCTGGCGACATGGCTGGCTTCGACCAGGAGATCCGGCAGCGCATCCGCAACTGATCTTGCCTCGCCGATGACGTTCGGCCAAGTATTCTGATCAATGCCTGCCGTTGTGTTCCTGGGGTCCATATACCGTCGGGCTCCTGCGAAAGACTTGAATTCAGGCGATTGTCTCTTTGACGCGCTGAACGACGTCTCTCACAGTATGACCGTCAGCCCTGGCAGCAAATGTCAACGCCATTCGATGCTGCAATACGGGTTCCGCAAGTGCAAGCACATCGTCAATCGAAGGTGCGAGGCGCCCGTCGACCAACGCGCGGGCACGTACCGTCAACATGAGGGCCTGACTTGCGCGCGGCCCCGGACCCCAGGCGATCAGCTTGGTGACATCCCCGGCAGCCGAGCCTTCGTCCGGACGGGCCGAGCGAACGAGTTTCAGGATTGCTTCGACCACGGATTCGCCAACCGGCATGCGGCGTACCAATTGCTGATAGTCCATCAGTTCTTCGGCCTTCATCGCGACCTGGGCTTCGGCCTGTTCCGCACCTGTCGTTTCCAGAAGAATGCGGCGCTCGGCTTCAAGGTCGGGATAATGCACGTCTATCTGCATTAGGAAGCGGTCAAGCTGAGCTTCGGGCAGGGGATAGGTTCCTTCCTGCTCGAGCGGGTTCTGAGTTGCGAGAACATGGAACGGGCGCGGCAGGTCGTGCGGATGGCCTGCGACGGTGATGTGATATTCCTGCATTGCCTGCAAAAGAGCGGACTGCGTTCGCGGGCTCGCGCGGTTGATTTCATCGGCCATCAGAAGCTGCGAAAACACGGGTCCCGGTATGAATCGGAAGGAACGGCCGCCATCGGCGCTCTGTTCCATGACTTCAGCCCCCAGAATATCGGATGGCATCAGGTCCGGCGTGAACTGGATGCGTCTTGCATCAAGCCCCAGGACGGTACCGAGTGTTTCGACGAGTTTCGTCTTCGCCAATCCGGGAACACCCACCAGAAGACCGTGGCCGCCTGCCAGGATCGTCACCAGTGACTGTTCGACAACCGTCTCCTGACCGAAAATGACGCGGGCGATATCGGTCTTTGCATCACTGATGCGGGCGACAGCGCGCTCTGCGTTTTCGGCAACAGCAGCGAGGTCTTCGTCGCTGGGGCTGGAGGGAGAAAGAACACTCATGAATCACCTTTCCCGTTTTGTCGTTCCCGACGCATGGGCAGGCGCCTGGGCATTGTCCTTGGTTGCTGCGACTCATGCAGTCTGACACCATATAATTCTCTAGATAAGGCGCAATTGTGCGCCATACAGTGGAAAGGGCCAATATTCTTTCCACGGATTGGGGAAAAGACGGGGCCTGTTGGTGTTGCCGTCATGAGTAAAACGGACTGATGAGGCACGGACTTGGCAAATTTTCCGAGGCCTCGAATAAGTTGTTGAAGGAATTCAAAACCTATGCCCGACGGATTCGCACCCATGGGAAAAACAATGCCGGATGGCCTGAAGGCCCTGATGAGCCGGGCCGACTCCAAAGACAAGACACCACCACCTGTCGACAAGTGGAATCCTGAGTTTTGCGGGGATCTCGACATGAGGATCGCGCGTGACGGAACCTGGTACTACCTCGGGTCACCCATTGGACGCATCGCGCTCGTCAAGCTCTTTGCCTCGGTGTTGCGCAAGGATGAAGACGGCAAGCACTACCTGGTGACCCCGGTCGAGAAGATCGGCATCACGGTGGACGACGCTCCTCTTCTGGCGGTCGAAATGGCGGTCGCCGGCGAAGGCTCGCAGCAGGAGCTGACACTGCGGACAAATCTCGGTGATCTGGTCAAAGTCGGTGCCGAACACCCGTTGCGATTTGAAAAAGAACCGGACAGCGGCGGATTGAAACCCTATGTTCTCGTGAGAGGCAGGATAGAAGCACTGTTTACCCGCGCCCTGATGTATCAGCTTGCCGACATGATCATTGAACGCGATGGTTCGAACGCTGCGCAAATGGGAATCTGGAGCGGAGGGCAATTCTATGCCATCGACGCCGAATTGCTGGTTTAGAACGGAGACCAACTTGATAGTTCGCGCAAGCCTCGAGACCGAGCGGCAGGCTGAATGACGTCAATGCAGACAGGACGGGCAATTTTGGACGAAGACTGGACCGATATCCTTCGCGACCGGTTGGCGGTAGCAGAGCGGGAGAAGAGGCGACTGGAAACCGGCGATCATGTGCTCAACCCTGATCTTCCACCCTATGCAAGGTGGGAGGGGCCGCCCAGAGACGCTGCGGTCCTCATCGGTATCTTGCAACGCGGTGAGGGGCCGAGCGTCGTCCTGACGCAGCGTACGGGCCATCTCAAGTCACATGCAGGACAAGTCGCTTTTCCGGGCGGGAAAATCGATCCGACGGACAATGGTCCCGTGGAGGCAGCCCTCAGAGAAGCGGATGAGGAAATCGGGCTTTCGCCCAGTCAGGTTGAACCGCTCGGGAATCTTGCGCCATATCTGACCGGTTCGGGGTATCGCGTGGTTCCGGTAATCGGCGCCATCCGGGACGCGGAACCATTTCATCCCAACCCCGATGAAGTCGAGGATGTCTTTGAAGTGCCGTTGAATTTTCTGATGGACCCTGCCAATCATCAGAAGCTGAGCCGGGAATGGCAGGGGAAACGACGATATTTTTACGCCATGCCCTTCGGTGAACGGTATATCTGGGGTGTTACTGCCGGAATCATCCGATCCTTTTACGAAACGGTCTATAGCTGATGTTGCGTGTTGCACTGACACATCTGATCCTGTTTTTACTTCCCTTTTTCTGTTACGCACTCTGGTTGTGGCTCACCAAAAGGAGTCAGCATCCGGATCGTTGGGCAAAGGGTCCACTGGCCTGGCTCACGGTGACGGGCCTTGTCTTCGTCATTGTGGGGTTTTTGGTCATGTCTACCTTTAACCGAGGTCCGGAAGGCACCGACTACCGACCGACGCAAATGAAGGACGGCGTCTTCGTGCCCGGTGGTTTCGAGTAGGCAATGTCGCTCAATGTCGATGATAGGCTTCGCGAATCCGACTGGTTGCGCGCTCCTGGCATTCAGGCCGTGTTCTCTGCGGTAGAGCAGGAGGGAGACGAGGCGAGAACTGTCGGTGGCGCGATCCGCAACACCCTTCTCGGCTATCCGGTTCCCGATGTTGATATCGCAACGACGGCGCGGCCGGAAATTGTCATGAAGCGTGCGCAGGATGCCGGTCTCAAACCGATCGGAACCGGGATCGATCATGGCACGATCACGATCATCAGCGGCGGATTTCCCTACGAAGTGACCACCTTGCGCGAGGATGTGGAAACCTATGGAAGACAAGCGCGGGTCGTGTTCGGCCGAGACTGGGAGAAAGATGCCCGGCGCCGCGATTTCACGATGAATGCGCTTTATGCGGACCGGCACGGCCACCTGCACGATCCACTTGGTGGACTGGAGGATTGCCTTGCAAGACGGGTTCGCTTTATCGGCGATCCGGATGCCCGCATCCGGGAAGACTATCTTCGTATCCTGAGGTTCTTTCGTATCTTTGCAGCATATGGAAAGGGTGAACTGGATCGGGAAGGACTGGGCGCCTGTCTGCGGCAGCGAGATGGCCTGCGCCAGTTGTCGGCCGAACGGATAGGGCACGAAATGCGGCGCCTCCTGAGCGCTCCTCTTGCCGCCTATGCCCTCAAGATGATGAATGATTGTGGTCTTTGGGAAATCGCGACCGGTGGGCTGGCGCGAATTGAGGACTACGAAGCCTTGCGACTGCTTGACGAGGTCGCCCGCGAGACCCGCGACCCGGAACTCGGGCTTGTTGTGCTTGCAGGTTTTGTTCGGGAGGATCTGGAACGTATCTGTGACCGGCTGCGCCTTTCCAATGCGGAACGCAAACGCATGCAAACGGCGTGGGCAGTGATGAAAAAACTAAGAAACTCAGAAGCTTTCCCGGAAGCGGCTGCCTTGACATATGAATTCGGCAAACAGGCATCGGTGGACGGATTGCTCGCCATCTGGTCCGGGCGTATCGCCCGGAATTCAGCAGACCGCGGTGCCTTTTCAAACATGCTCTCGGCGGTCAGGCATCAAGCGGTTCCGGAGTTCCCCATAAAGGGGGCGGACCTGATCGCATCGGGTCATAAACCGGGACCTGCGTTGGGGAAACTTCTCAAGCACCTTGAAAGCAAATGGATAACGAGTGGTTTTACGTTGACACGTCAACAACTACTTGAGCATTCGCGTCCTGAATCTTAGTGTTTTTTTAAAAGTAATAGCGTCAATATATCGAGTGATTTTCCCCAAGGTAAGTGCGGTGGGTATTAAGTCACTATTTTGGATTGAGGGCGCGGATAATACAATCTATGCAAATTGTTCTTATTTCAGACGGACCACTTCCGCTGGATTCACCGGTCAGAAAACTTCCTTTCTTTTTTCCCTCGCGGCTGATCGATATGGACAAGGTGTCACCGGACACGGTTGGCGATGCCAAACTTGCTGTAGTCGAATTGCTGGAAGCAACCAACGCAGGCCTGACGGCCCTGAAAGCATCCTGGAACAGTATTGCGACCATTCCTGTCATTTGCCTGGTCTCCCATAAAGTGCGCAGGGAGGTCATTCAGGCATCCGCGCTGGGCAACACCGAAACGCTTGAACGGGATGCGCCGTTTGCGCTGCTCCTGAAGCGCGTCAAGACACTCGTTGAAACAGATATTCTCGAGGCCTTGCCGAGAAATACGCCCACGCAAACCGCAGAAGCCTACAACAAGAGCAATTCGTTCCTGGAAAGCCTCTGTTTTTCGACGGTGGAAGGCGCGAAGGTCCGCATCAATCTGATGAATGAAAGCGCAGAGGAAATGTTGACAGCTCTGACCAAGGATGGGTTGTCCTGCTGGCTCAATGCCGTGGGAACGCATCACAGTGCCACCTATTGCCATTCCCTGCAGGTTGCCGGACTGGCCGGGATGCTCGCCAAGCATCTGGGCTGGAGCGAAGAAGACTGCAAGGAAGTGATCGCCGGTGGCCTTGTCCATGATGTGGGCAAGACACGCATCCCGCTGACAATCCTCGACAAGCCCGGCAAGCTCACGAAGGAAGAACGCGACATTGTTGACCGACATCCGATGTTCGGAAGGGATATCTTGAAGAGCAGACTTGAAGTCTCGCCCGACATCAAGCGGATGGCGATACAGCACCATGAATTTCTGGACGGTTCCGGGTATCCGAACCGCCTGAAGGCTGATCGGATCATTCCAAAGGTCCGCCTCATCACCGTTTGCGATATCTTTGCGGCGTTGACGGAAGAACGGACCTACAAGGAAAGCATGCCCATGCGAACCGCCTTGTCTGTCTTGAAAGACATGGGTCCGAAGCTGGACCAGAAGATGGTGGCCAATCTCGCGGAAATGCTGTTTGGACGCGCCTTTGGAGGTGTTTCCCGCCAAGCGCCCGCTGCATGAACTGCAGTCGGCTCTATTCTACGGCCATTTGACGACCGGGGGCATGGAAGACAGGATGGAAGCGACGTTGCCGCCCGTCTTGAGCCCGAAAATCGTACCTCTGTCATAAAGCAGATTGTATTCGACATATCGTCCGCGGCGGATCAATTGCTCCTCGCGTTCCGCTTCCGACCAGTTCTTTTCAAAGTTCCGCCGGACCAGATCGGGATAGATGGCGAGAAATGCTTCGCCGACTGATTTGGTAAAGGCAAAGTCGGCGTTCCAGTCTTCGCTGTGCAGGTAGTCATAGAAGATGCCGCCGATGCCGCGCGATTCATTGCGATGCTTCAAAAAGAAATAGTCGTCGCACCATGCCTTGTAGCGATCGTAATCGGCAACATCATGTGCATCGCATGCCGCTTTCATTGCCTCGTGAAAGGATACCGTATCGGGGTCATCCTGTGTTCGCCGGGCATCGAGAACCGGTGTCAGATCAGCGCCGCCGCCAAACCACTGACGAGTCGTCACGACCATGCGCGTGTTCATGTGTACAGCCGGGATGTGCGGATTGTGCAGGTGGGCAATCAGGCTGATGCCCGAGGCCCAGAAACGTGGATCCTCCGCAGCACCTGGAATCTGGCCTCGGAATTCTGGCGAGAACTCGCCATGCACGGTTGATACGTGAACCCCCACCTTTTCGAAGACACGGCCATGCATCATCGACATGACACCGCCGCCGCCCTTCGCCCCCGAACTGTCTGTTCGTTCCCAGGGGGTGCGCTCGAACCGTCCGGCAGGTCGGTCTGCGAGCGGGCCGGACAACGAGCCGATCTCGTCTTCGAGATCTTCGAATGCCTTGCAAATTCGGTTTCGCAATTCCTGGAACCACGCCGGAGCAGTCTGTTTCTTGTCTTCGATGCCGTCGGGGATCGGACCGCCGCGATTTTCCGGAGAAGGTGCATTCATGTGATCGGCCTTCGATGATTCATGTACCGCTTGTACACGTGCGTATGTCAGAAGGCGCTTTTAGGAAATGTGCCGGTCTGCCGCAAGGCTTCCCCGAGCGCCATGCCAGCCGAAACGGCAACATTGATCGAGCGCATTCCTTCGGCCATCGGAATTGTCAGGCGTGCATCGACAAGTTCGTGCACGCTTTCGGGAACACCCGTGCTTTCGCGTCCCATCAGGAGAATGTCCTCGGAACGGTACTGAAAGTCCGTATAAAAGGTGTCCGACTTCGTTGTCAGGAGTATCAGTCTCCTGTTCTGCGTCAGCCGGAACAGCTCGAAATCCGCAAAACTCCTGTGCCGTCTCATCGTTGCCCGTTCCAGATAGTCCATGCCGGCCCGCTTCAATGCACTGTCGGAGATTGGAAATCCGGCAGGTTCGATCAGATGAACCGTGACACTCATGCAGGCAGCCAACCTGAGGATCGTGCCGGTATTTTGCGGAATGTCAGGCTGGTACAGGGCTAGTTGTGGCATAAGCTTGGATGACTCGCACTTGCAGGCCGCGGTGGATACCAGTTTACCCGGCATTTGTCATGTGCGGCGCATGTCTATGATGCGCATTTATTTGACCGTGCCCTGTTCAGGGCGCGTAGAATAACAACCAGATTCGTATCCGTTCTTTTGGAGACGCCCCGTGTCCCCGCTATTTCATCTGTTTGAAACCTGGATCGACCCGTTTCGCGCGCCCCCACAGAAGGGTATGCCGCACGGCGGTGTGCGCTTCCTGCTCTATTTCGTCAGCCAGGTCCGCTGGCCGTTCATTGCGATGCTGGTGCTCGGCGGAGCGTCGGCCTTCGTCGAAGTCACGGTTTTCAATTTTCTCGGAAGGATCGTGGATCTTCTGGAAAACGGCAACCGGGCAACGTTCTTCAGCGATCACGCCAGCACGTTGCTGTGGATGGTGTTCGTCGTCCTGATCTTGCGTACGATCGTCAATTCCCTGATGGCTCTGGTTGAAGAGCAGGCAGTCGTTCCCGGCTTTTTCAACCTTGTCAGGTGGCAATCTCATCAGCGGGTCATGCGCCAGAGCCTGAGCTATTTCCAGGACGACCTTGCCGGACGGCTGGCGCAAAAGGTGATGCAGTCCGGAATGTCTGCCGGTGACTTCATGATCAATCTCTTGCAGGTTGTCTGGTTCATCATTGTCTACGCAATCACGACACTGGTTCTGATCACCGAGCTTGACGTCAGACTGGGAGCAATCGTTGCGCTTTGGCTCATCTGCTTTGCCGTGACGGCTTTGTATTTCGTCCCGCGAATCCGCAATGCCTCCAAAGAAACGGCTCACAGTTATTCCGGGGTCACAGGCCGGCTTGTCGACACATATACCAACATCCAGTCGGTGAAGCTGTTTGGCTCCATGCGCGAGGAAAACCAGGGAGCCAGGCGGGCGGTTGAGAATTTTACCGCGAAGCTGAGACAGTTTACCCGGTATCTGACATCGATCCGGATGATCATGTCACTGATCAACGGGGTCATGATCGTCTCGATCACCGCAATGGCACTGAATGTCTGGCAGGACGGAAACATCAGTACCGGTCACGTTGCCTTCGCACTCAGCTTGATCCTGAGGCTCAACATCCTGCTCAATCGCCTGTTCAACCAGCTGAACGGACTGTTCCGGCACTTCGGGTCATTGCAGGACAGCATGGAGACAATCGTCAAACCTGTTTCCCTTGTCGATTTGCCGGATGCAAAGGCTCTCAGCGTTGATCAGGGTGCGATCAAATTTGAAAACATCCGCTTCCACTACGGCAAGGACGGCGGCGTCATCGATCATCTCAATCTGTCGATTGAGCCCGGCGAACGAGTTGGTCTTGTAGGTCCGTCGGGGGCGGGAAAGACCACGCTTGTGAGTTTGTTGCTTCGGTTTTTCGACCTGGAAGCCGGCCGGGTCATCATCGACGGCCAGGACGTGAGAAACGTCGCGCAGGAGTCTCTTCGCCGATCAATCGGTATGGTGACGCAGGATACCTCCTTGCTGCACAGGTCAATACGCGAAAACATACTTTACGGGCGCAGCACAGCCAGTGATGCAGACCTTGTTGACGCTGCCCGCAAGGCCCATGCCCTTGATTTCATTCAGCAGCTTGAAGACAAGAAGGGACGCACGGGGTTTGACGCGTTTGTCGGCGAACGAGGTGTCAAGCTGTCTGGCGGTCAGCGCCAGCGCATCGCAATTGCACGTGTACTGGTGAAGAATGCGCCGATACTTGTGCTTGACGAGGCAACTTCAGCGCTTGATTCGGAAGTCGAGGCCGCGATTCAGGACAACCTGCAAAGTCTGATGGCCGGCAAGACTGTCATTGCAATTGCACACCGTCTGTCGACGATTGCAGCCATGGACCGTCTCATCGTGATGGACAACGGCCGGATCGTGCAGCAAGGAACCCACGAAACACTGCTTTCGGACAAGACCGGCCTTTACGCCCAGCTCTGGCACCGGCAGTCCGGCGGATTTCTCAAGGCGGATGTGGTTCCGGCGTGACAACTGTTTTTGCAGGCGGATTCGAATCTTCCGATCTGATCCGGAACGCCTGGATGAACGTAGAGATCGTGTTCTTTCACTGAGGGTCTCATGGTTCAGCACGCCATTGCATATATCGCGACCGCACTGGTTTTTCTTGCGGTCGATTACGTCTGGTTGTCACAGGTGGCGACCCGGTTCTATTTTGACAGGATAGGACATCTGTTGATGGACAAACCCAACATGGCTGCAGCGGGTGCGTTTTATATCATCTATGTCGTCGGCATAGTGGTGTTCGCCGTTGCACCCGCACTGAAATCCGAAAGTCTTGCGACTGCCGTGATCTATGGGGCCATGTTCGGGTTCTTTACCTACGCCACCTACGATGTGACCAACTATGCAACACTCAGGAACTGGCCCGTAATCGTCACCGTCGTGGACGTCTCCTGGGGGACTGCGTTGTCGGCGTTCTCGGCGGGAATGGGATACACTCTGACGCGCATGGTGTCTTAGAAGAGCCAACCGGTTTCTCCGCCCGCGTCTTTCTTTCCACTCCCCAAAGGCCGGTCAGCCGATCGCGGCCAGATCCCTACGTATTATCCCTAAGTCTCTGTCCTTACTGAATTTTTACGCATCGCGCTGTATGCTCCCGGCATGTGAAAACCTGCGAACAGGGTTCACGACCTACCAAAAAATCGGGATTCCACCGCGATGCTTTCGATCAAGGGCCGTTTCGTTGCCATGGTTCTAACCGCCGCTGTCATCATGATGGCAGGAACGGCGTTTGCCTTTTTCTCGTTCCGCCAGGCCATGCTTGAGAAAATCGGAACGCCTGCCGGTGCCCAGGCGTTTGTGTCCGATAACGTCGCCGGCAACATCGATACGTTGATCCTGGATCAGATGGTTACAATCGGGCTTGTCGTCTCACCCGTCGGACTGGCTTTTCTCGCAATGGCGCTGTTGCTCGCCATAGGAATTGCCAGACCCCTCGCACGTTTGCAGAACGGCCTCGACAAGCTCTCGACCGGAGACCTGGACATAGAGATTGTCGGCAATGACCGCAGCGACGAAATCGGAGCCATCGCCCGTTCCGTTACCGCTTTTCGTGAAAACCTCGCGCAACAGGCCAAGGAACAGGCCCGGCAGGAACTGGCCCATCAGGAAGCGCTTGGCAAAGAACGAAAAGCACTTATGCATGATGTCGCAGACGACTTTGAAAAGTCCGTGATCTGCGTCGTGTCTTCGCTGTTGCAGTCAGCGGAAAGCGTTGAGCTTAATTCGGGCAAGCTTGACGATGCCGTCAATTCCTCGCTGCGGGCGGTCAAGGAGGTGCGTCAGGCGACAGAAGACGCAACAAATTCGGTTGAAACGGTGACCAGTTCAACTGAAGACATGTCAGGTTCCCTCAATCGCGTTCGGGAAGACGTGGACCAGGCCGCGGAAATCGCAAGTGTCGCCGTGGTGGAAGCACGCAAGACCGACGAGATTGTCGGCCGGCTGTCTGAAACCGGCAAGGCGATAGGCGAAATCGTGGAGTTGATCGGCCAGATCGCGAGCCAGACCAATCTTCTCGCCCTGAATGCGACGATCGAAGCTGCCAGGGCTGGTGACGCCGGACGCGGCTTCGCGGTGGTAGCCAATGAAGTCAAGGCCCTGGCCGAACAAACGACACGCGCGACGGACGATATTTCCGCTCAGGTGGCATCCGTGCAAGACGTTGCCGAACATTCCGTGGATGCCATCCGCACTATCGCAGAGACCATCGGGAAGGTGAGTGATATCTCAAGCAAGATCAGGGAAGCGGTTGAAGAGCAGGAAGCTGCAACACAACAGATCAGCAGCAGCGCGCTCACCGCAAGGGTCAGCTCGGGACTGGTCACCAGCAACGTGAGCACGTTGAGTGGAGTCATGAATGTCAGCCGTTCCGCAACCAGCGAAATGCAAATCGCTTCCGGTGAACTGGGAGACCTGTCGAGCAATCTGCAATCGCAAGTGCGTCAATTTCTTCAAAGTGTAAGATCTGCGTAGATTTTTCATATGATTTCATGAATTGATATTGCAATAAATACCGAAAATTTGATGAGCTCTGCTTAGCGTTTTTTTCAAGTTATTTTGGCAGGATAGTCTCAAATGACCAGAGTATTCATCAGATCTGCATGGAAGAATTTTCGACCGACTGGCCTGCGATTTATCTGATCTTGTTTTGCGGTGTGGGAATCATTCTCCTCTCCGTGGGGTTTCTACTTGGCCGATTGCACGCCAAGAAAGTCGGGAACAGGTCCGCCTCGGAATTCGGAAACGATGCTGCAATTCTCGAAACCGTCGTTGAGCACGCTCACGAGGGCCTTGTCATGCAGGACATCTATGGACGGATCGAATGGTCCAACCCGGCCTATACACGCATAACCGGATATTCCGCCGAGGAAATTCGCGGACGTCAACCACAGGAATTTGTTCTTCCTCCGGACAAGCAGCTTTCATCGAGGGAACTGGAGAATTTCAAGTTTGACCTGAAAAAATTCTCGTCAGGATTCAAGGAACTGATCCAGAACCGGAGGAAAAACGGTGAGCTTTTCTGGAACCAGCTAACATTTGCAAAGGTCGAGGGCGAAACCGAGGAAAAAACGCGGATGATCATCCTGTGTCAGGATGTGACCCGCGAGGTTGAACGCTTTGCAGAGCTTGAAGAAACCCGAAAACGGCTGAAGTATCAGGCTGAACACGACGAACTGACCGGTCTGGCAACGCGTGCGAAAATCACGTCCTTTCTGCAGGAGTGTTTGTCGCGGGATCACGGCAAATCGCGCAAGGTGGGTGTCATTCAATTCGACCTCGATCATTTCAAGGAGATCAACGACAGCCATGGTCATAGTGCCGGTGACGCCGTGCTGAGGCTTGTCGCGGGTGTGCTCAAGTCGGTGCTGCAGGAAAAGGGACTGGTTGCGAGGGTTGGGGGAGATGAGTTTTTGGCCGTCATTTCGGATCCTGACGGGCCGGACCAGATGGAAAGTCTCGTGCAACAGATCTTTGGCGATTTGGATCAGCCGATCATGGTCGAACGACAAAGACTGAAGGTTGCAGTCAGTGCTGGTCTTGTTCTTGCCGAGACAGAAAACACCAGTCTCGCAGAGCTTATCAACCGGGCCGATATCGCTCTTTACGCCGCAAAGAAAGCCGGTCGTGACCGGTTCTCTTGGTACACCGATGCACTTGGAACGGCGCACCGGCACCGGCGCATGAACATGGCCAGGCTCGATCAGGACCTTGAAAACAACAACCTGACACTGCTCATGGAACCGCAATATGACCTGAAACAGAAGCAGATCACCGGATACGAAGCATCGGCGCACTGGCTGCATCCGTCAGAAGGACTGGTTGACCCTGCAAAGATGTTGTCAGCTCAGGAAGATTCCAAACGGATTGCGCAGATCGAACGATTTGCATTGCAGGAAGGCCTGTCGGAAATCAGAAGGCTTCGGGAAGCTGCAAACCGACCCATCACCTTGTCAGTCGATCTGACCGGTGCGAGTGTTGACAATCCACGCTTCGGGGAGCAGTTGGTCCGACTGTGTGAAGAAGCCGAAATTCCAGTCGCTGATCTGACCATCGAGCTGAATGAGCAGATTGTCCGTTTCGATGAACACGACGGTCTGCAATGTGCGATAGGACGTTTGTCCGGAACCGGTTGCCGGATTGCGCTCGATGAAGTTGGAGGCGGCCGCGGCGGAGCCGGACAGCTTATTCGGGTCAATGCAAATCTCCTGAAACTCAGCCCATGGCTCGTTGGAGATCTGGAATCCCACACAAAGAAGCGTCATTTGACACAATCCATCGTCAGGCTTGCGGAAAAGTTCGAGTGCAAGGTGATGGCCATAGGCGTCGATCGGCTGGAACAGCTGGAAATACTTCGAGATTTCGGATGTCACTTCATTCAGGGCCAGTTGATTTCCGGGCCACTTTCAGCGCGGGAAGCGGAGATACACCTGCGCGAATTCGCGATGTAGAGCGACAATTGCTGGCGGGTCTTGCCGGCAAATGAGGGGTTGTGTCCGTTTGGCAACAGTTGTCAGCTTCGTGCGCCGCTGGTGTGATTTGCCTCTTTTCAACCAGACAAAAAGCGGTTACCAACGCAACCAGTCAACTTCACCTTGTTGACTTGGATTTTTCCCAGCGGCCGCCCGGCCGCGCAACCAGGAGGGCATACATGATAGATCATTTCGCGATCCACGCATCCACCGCCCACGCTGGTTGCATCGAGGGAATTGTCAGGCAGCGTTAGGCGCCGTCAAACCTCATCTTTCCAAATAGCTTTGCGGTGACGGGCTCAAGCCGTCCTACCGTGCTGCATGCGTCGTCTGCATGTTCGCCGTCACCATTGATCAAGTTCCCTTTTCGGAGTTGTTCCGATGAATTCGCATTATCCGCAGGACCTGTCTGCACTGGCAGACCGTCCGGATTTCGAGATTCCATCCACGCCGCAAGCAAAGGTGGGGCTGGCAGGCAGGATCGGACGCGCGTTTGTGTCGGCCGGTGTTTTTCTCGGCGTTACCCTTGGCGTGGCCGTGGTTCTCTTCGTGCCGGTCTTCATCTTTAACCTGAGCCGGATCGAAGCGCTGGAGGTTGCCGGTGAAACCATTCCGGTTTCCCTGTTCTTCGATCAACTCGGTGCCCTTTTCTGGGGCACAGCAATCATTGCGCTTGCCTTCACAAGTCTTATGACCGGCCTGTTTGTCATGGCGGCCGGGGCAACAATTCGTCCGCGATCCCAACCTGTCGGCAAGGAAGATGCCCTCGTGCATCTGACTGTGCTGCGGTTGAGCGGATCTGAGAGGTAGTCATGTTCGACCGTTTCGAAAAGCTCGTTGATCCCTTTGAGAGAACCGAGCTTGACGTCCCGCCGAAAGGTTTCTGGGCCTTCTGTTGGTATTACACCAAACCCGTCTGGCCCATCCTGCTTGTCGTTTCCGTGCTGGGGGCGATCATAGCGATCCTGGAAGTCATGATTTTCACGTTCCTGGGCGAGCTGGTAAACTGGCTCAGCACAGAAAGTGCGGAGACTTTCTTTCAGGACAATTGGGGTCAACTCCTGTGGATGGCGCTGGTGGTGCTGGTCGTCCTGCCGGGCATCACGGCGATCTGGGAAACCATGTTTCACCAGGGACTGATGGGTACGTATCCCATGTCTGTGCGTTGGCGTGTTCACCGCTATCTGCTGCGCCAGAGCATCTCGTTCTATCAGAACGATTTTGCCGGCCGGATTGCCAACAAACTGATGCAGACCGCTCTGGCGGTTCGTGAAGTGGTCACGAGGATTGCCGACATTCTTGTTTATGTCACGGTCTACTTCTTTGCGGCCTTGTTCGTTGTCGCGGAGGCCAGCATCTACTTCGTAATACCATTCGTGGTGTGGTTCGGTTGCTACCTGGTCACGATGCGGGTCTTCGTTCCGCGTCTGAAAAACGTTTCCAGGGAACAGGCGGATGCGCGCTCACTCATGACCGGGCATGTGGTTGACGCCTACACAAACATCTCAACGGTGAAGCTGTTTTCTCACGCAGAACGCGAGGAAGAGTATGCCAAGACGTCAATGATGTCGTTTCTGAAGACAGTGTTCCTGCAGATGCGACTGGTCACCGGGATGAATATCACCCTGACGACGCTCAACATGGTTCTGCTCTTTGCAGTTGCCGGGCTGTCCATCGGCCTCTGGCAGGCCGGACGGGTCGGAACCGGTGAAATTGCGGTTGCTGTTGCTCTCGTGCTGCGTTTTCAGGGCATGTCGCAATGGATCCTCTGGGAAGTCTCGGGACTATTTGAGAATATCGGAACCGTTCAGGACGGCATCAACACCATTTCCCGCGAGCGGGATGTCGTGGATGCTCCGGGTGCACAGCCGCTTTCCGTGCCGAGTGGCGAAATCCGGTTTGAGGGGATCGGCTTTCACTACGGCAAGGAAACCGGCGTAATCGAGGAGCTGTCGCTGACGATGGCACCGGGCGAGAAGATCGGCCTGATCGGAAGATCGGGAGCCGGCAAGTCGACCCTCGTCAATCTCCTGTTGAGGTTTTACGACCTCGAACGCGGCCGGATCCTGATCGACGGACAGGATATCGCGAATGTTCGCCAGGATGATATCCGGGCAAATGTCGGTGTCGTCACCCAGGACACTTCACTGCTGCATCGCTCGATTTTCGAGAACGTTGCCTATGGCAAGCCGAATGTCGAACGGGAGGAAGTGGAATCGGCACTGGAAAAGGCCCATGCGCTCGAGTTCGTCCGGGATTTGTCGGATCCGAGCGGACGCACCGGACTAGAAGCTCATGTCGGTGAGCGGGGTGTGAAGCTCTCCGGCGGACAGCGCCAGCGGATTGCCATTGCCCGGGTCCTGTTGAAGGATGCTCCGATCCTGTTGCTGGACGAAGCGACGTCAGCGCTTGATTCCGAAGTGGAACTCGCCATTCAGGAAAGCCTGTTCGACCTGATGAAGGGCAAGACCGTGATTGCCATTGCCCACCGTCTGTCAACCATCGCGGCGATGGACAGGCTCATCGTGATGGATCAGGGCCGAATCATCGAAGAGGGGTCCCATCAGGAGCTTCTTGAAAAGAACGGATTGTACGCGCAACTCTGGCAGCATCAGTCCGGTGGTTTCCTCGCGCCTGTTCAGGCCGCTTAATTCACAGAACGAAACGGCAAGATCGGGGTTGATTTGAATTCCGGTCTTGCGCTTGTTCCCTAAAAAAGGGCAGAAAAGCGGCACGGGGTTTGTTTTGCCTGCGACATATGCGTTTTGACACGTTTGTTGATCTGGACAAGCGTTTCGAAGGGTGCAAAAAGACAAGCCGCTTGGCCGATGCGGGTAACTGCCGCACCGGCCACCGTTGAGCCCGGCATGGTTCCGTCCATCCTCACTGGCAAAGGATGGTCTGGACGTGATGCGGGCTATCGGTACAGGTAGAATTTTGAAGGGGACGCGACCTTGGCACACAACACGGATGCGGAAGAACCGAACCGCCGTGACTTTCTCTATATCGCGACCGGTGCAATGGGCGTTGTGGGCGCCGGCGCGTTGGCATGGCCGTTCATCGATCAGATGAACCCGGATGCCTCCGCCTTGGCACTGGCATCGATCGAGGTTGATGTGTCTGCCGTCGAAGAAGGGCAGTCAATCACAGTAAAATGGCGAGGCAAGCCGGTCTTCATTCGCAACCGTACAGAAACGGAAGTGACTGAAGCGAAGGATGTCCCGATCGGGGATCTTCCGGACAGGCTTGCCCGAAATGCGAACCTTCCGGCGGACGCTGAGGCGACCGACCCGAACCGCGGTGTGAAGGACAAGGAAAACTGGCTCGTGCAGGTCGGTATCTGCACACACCTCGGCTGCGTGCCGATCGGTGATGCCGGTGACTTCGGTGGCTGGTTCTGCCCCTGCCACGGCTCTCACTACGACACTGCCGGCCGTATTCGCAAAGGCCCGGCTCCCGAGAATTTGCTGATTCCGCCGCTCGAGTTCGTCAGCGACTCGACGATCAAGATCGGCTAACGGCACAGATTTTTAGGAGACAGCCATGGCTGGACATTCAAACTACGTCCCGCAGAGCGCTGCGGCCAAGTGGCTGGAAAGCCGCCTGCCCGTGATTTCGCTCGTGCGCGGATCCTTCGTGGATTTCCCGACCCCGAAAAACCTCAATTACTGGTGGACTTTCGGTGGTATCCTTTTCTTCGTGCTGATCGCCCAGATCATTACCGGGATCGTTCTGGTAATGCACTATACGCCCAGCACCGACGCAGCGTTCAACAGCGTCGAGCACATCATGCGTGACGTGAATTTCGGCTGGATGCTGAGATACCTTCACTCCAATGGCGCCTCGATGTTCTTCATCGCCGTCTATATCCATATCTTCCGCGGGCTCTACTACGGTTCCTACAAGGCGCCGCGTGAAATTTCGTGGATCCTGGGCGTGATCATCTTCCTGATCATGATGGGTACCGCGTTCATGGGCTACGTTCTGCCCTGGGGCCAGATGTCATTCTGGGGTGCGACGGTTATCACGAACCTGTTCTCCGCGATCCCGCTGGTGGGCGAGAGCATCGTAACCTGGCTGTGGGGTGGCTTTGCCGTCGACAACCCGACCCTGAACCGCTTCTTCTCGCTTCACTATCTGCTTCCGTTCATGATCTTCGGTGTCGTTATCCTGCACGTTTGGGCTTTCCACACGACAGGCAACAACAATCCGACAGGGGTGCAGCCGAAGACGAAACAGGACACGCTGCCGTTCCACCCTTACTACACGATGAAGGACCTGTTCGCGATTGTCGTGTTCATGATCCTGTTCGCGTATTTCGCCTTCTACCTGCCGAATTACATGGGGCACCCCGACAACTACATCGAGGCCGACCCGCTGGTGACACCAGCGCATATCGTTCCGGAATGGTACTTCCTGCCGTTCTACGCGATCCTGCGTGCGGTTCCCGACAAGCTCGGTGGTGTGATTGCCATGTTCGGTTCAATCGCAGTGCTGTTCATCCTGCCCTGGCTGGATACGTCGAAGGTACGCTCAGGCGCCTATCGTCCGATGTTCAAGCAGTTCTTCTGGATATTTGCCGGCGTCTGCGTGGCTCTGGGATATCTGGGTGCGATGCCGGCCGAAGGCTGGTACGTGATCTTCTCCAGAATTTTCACCGTGTACTATTTCGCTCATTTCCTGATCATCCTGCCGATGCTCGGGTTCCTTGAGAAACCGCTACCCCTGCCGGCCTCGATTTCAGAATCGGTCCTTAAGGGTGGATCTGGCAAACCTTCCGGTGCGGCTGCCGCGCCGGAGACGAAGTAACGCGAACCGGATCAGGAGTTAATTGAGACAATGAGCACCATGATCAAAATGGTTCGTTCCCTGGCAGCGGTGGCGGCTCTCGCCATCGCGACGCCGGCAGTCGCCGCAGGCGCAAACGTCGAAATCCATCCGCAACAGTGGTCATTTTCCGGACCTTTCGGTTTTTATGACCGAGGACAGCTGCAGCGCGGTTTCAAAGTCTATCAGGAAGTTTGTCAGGCCTGTCACGGCCTGAAACAGGTTGCATTCCGCAATCTTGCCGAAAATGGCGGTCCGAGCTTCAGCGAGGACGCCGCCAAGCAGATTGCTTCCGAATACACCGTCGTCGACGGTCCGGATGATGATGGCGAAATGTTCGATCGCCCGGCGATCCTTGCCGACCGCTTCCCGTCGCCGTTCCCGAACGTGAACGCCGCGCGCGCTGCCAATGGTGGAGCTTATCCGCCCGACTTCTCACTGCTTGCAAAAGCGCGTGCAGCTCAGCGCGGATTTCCGTGGTTCGTCTTCGATATCTTCACGCAGTATCAGGAAAGTGGCCCGGACTACATTTATTCGTTGCTGACCGGGTATGAAGAAGATCCCGAAGGAATCGAAGTTCCGGTTGGACAGTATTACAACCACTCGTTCCTGGCTGGTCAGTTCATTTCCATGGCACCGCCGCTTTCCGATGAGCTGGTTGAATATACCGATGGTTCGCCGATGACGGTGGATCAGTATGCCAAAGACGTTTCCGCCTTCATGATGTGGGCTGCGGAACCGCATCTGGAAGACCGCAAGAAGATCGGATTCCGCGTGATGGTCTTCCTTATCGTCTTTGCCGGATTGCTCTACTTCACGAAGAAACAGCTCTGGCGCAACGTCGATCATTGATCTCCTCACCAATTGGGTGAATAGGGAAGGCGGGCTTCAAGCCCCAGCCCCTAACTTAAATGTGGGCGCATAGTAGAAAATTAACCCGAACCCCTTAGTCCCGCAGGACTTTCGGGGTTCGGACATGCTTCAAAAATCTGAAACAAATAAAAAACTGCGACTTCCCCCGCCCCATGGCGGTGTAAACGTCAATTTCTGTAAAAACCCGCTATGTGTGAATTTTGGCCGCCCTGCCGAGATTGAAGATCGACGGGGGAAACGGCGGGACAACAAAGCTTCGACTTACAGGGTCTCGGGAAGCGATGGCGGGGCTTCGCTTTTCTGCGATGCCTGCGGTGTCAGTTCCAAGGTCAAAAGTAATCTCGCTTGCTGGGAGGAATTCGAACGTTCTCTCGATTATTTGGCGACACCATCGGGCCACCATTGCCAGAACCACTCTTGCGAAAACTTCTTCAGGCAATTGGATACCCATCCTGACGAATATTCCCGCCATGGCATGACCTTAAAAGGCGAGCAGCGCCTGAAATGCAAGAGATGCACAAAAACCTTCTCCGTTGGCCGTCCGCACAGACGACAACAGACCTCTCACGAAAACAAAACTGTGTTCCAGATGCTTGTCGGCAAGGTTTGTCTGTCCAAGATCTCGGAGATTACTGGGTTGGCCCCGAAGACGGTCTACGACAAGGTAGACTTCCTCTATGAGCAATGCCGAAAGTTCCTCGCGTCGCGCGAGGGCCGCTTGCCGGAGATGGAGTTCAGAAAACTCCGGATCGCAACGGACATGCAGGACTACATGGTCAATTGACCGAACAAGGCCATGCGAAAGACGATCCAGTTCCGCGCCATTGCCTCTAGCTGCCTGAACAGCGGATATGTTCTCGCTTGCCACCCTCAGATCGACCCGCGTTTCGATACGAATGAAATTCAGGAAGCCATTGTTGAATGTGGAGACCTGGAGCTACGCCCGGCCTTTCGGCGTTATGCTAGGCTGTGGAGCTATGAGGATAATGCCACTTGCCTCCGTCTCGATACGGGTACTTTCCATCCGGCGCGGATTGATCAAGACGGCCCGGAACATATGACGTCCGACCGCCAGCTACCGCGTCAAAGCGCAATGGTGCACATCGACTACCTGATGTTCGGTCATTTCATGTATCTGGAATATCTGGTCGGCCGCGGCTCGAAGCACACGCTTTTTTCCCTCGACGGAGATCCCGGCCTCTCCAACGCCTGTCTGGCCTCTTGGACGGAGCGGTTCCTTGGTGGAATGCTGGATGTTGCTGTTCTGACCTGCAACAAGTCTGCGACGATTGACGAGAAAAACGCTGCTGTGGCCGAAGCCGCAAAGCTCAAACGGGAGGCTGATTCAGCGTATCCCGATCTGCATCCAGTCGATGCCTGGAAGACGTGGTTTGCTGCCAACAGCGTTTTGTCCGCGAGAATAGGACTGGACCGAGGCGAGTATCTTAGAACGCATGATGCTCCTTACCCCTTCATCAAGAAATCCGAGCCCGGAAAACGGGTCCGGCTACTTACCCATGACGGTACGCGTTCCGCTTTGAAAATCGCCAAAGGGAAAGACGGGATGACGCCCGCGGTCAGGATCGGACTGGCAAAGGGACCTGTTCGTTTCGAAGATGTGATTTATTTCGAATGATCAGGTTCAGGCTGGCGACGTTTCGGACTCGATGGGCCGATCGTCGGTTAGTTTGACGAAGCCGTTTCTGTTTTTTGAGCACGTGGTGCTCTTTTCATTCAATACACCGATCGCACCGAGTCAAAAGCATGGACATAGAGAAGAGAGTCTCCCCCTAAAAGTTTATGTCGGTTTTTTGCTTTCCAAGCTACATCGCCAAAGCTCCGCCCCTTTCTTTATCATAAGGAGCGCTGTTTCTTCTTCCATCCATCCTGCATCAAATTGAGACGTACCAAACGGCTCCACATATTCCCACTTTGGATTGCCAACGACATCTTTACCGTGAATACTCAATTTTCCGGTATCTTTCACTTCGCTGCCAATCGACAAAGACCACTCATCGTCCCGAGCTCGAAAGTAAAATGGTTCACCATCAATTTTTCCCACAGCTTGTACTGGGCAATTGCCACGAATCCAATCAACTTCAATAGCCACTTGGAAAATCCTTAAGTATTTTTCTAATTTTTACATAGTATTTATTTAAGATATTCCAAGAACGTGAGGATGCCTACCGCAAATACCGCGCAACCTATGCGCGATTTTCTGCAAAACCAGTCTTGATGATGGCCGCATTTTCCAATAATCTCATCAGCGATGCAATTAAATTCGGCGATCCATAATGTTAAATGATATATCAGCAAGTATTATTGAGGGAGATGATTATTCAAGGATTGATTCACTGAATAATGACTTGGTTTTATTCCCAAGAATGGCGGCTATCGAAGAAAATGGTTCAGGATTGGTGAAGTTACATGTTTCTATTGATGAGGGCGTAACAGTATTAGATATCAAGAATTTTGCACATGGACTTCTCGAAAACCCTCGCTTTAATGTAGTAAATCATTCTGTTTCAGAAGAACTTAAGGTCCTTGAAAGCTCGAAGTCTGACTATTCAGAGGATGAGTATATTGAGAGAAAAAACCAAATCGAGAGCAAGTTACTAATCTTCATAATTGAAAACACGAGAATTAAGGATCTGAGAATTGAACCGAATTATCTGCTTTTGCCGATGGCTCGAATTGTTTGGCGTTATTTTGTATTTACAAGAGGTGAAACATGAGTGATGTAGTTTTTATTGACTCGAATGTTGTAATTAACACCATCAAGAACAACAGCACCTCTGCTTTGCTTGAAACGGTAAACAACCCGAACCAAAGTATTAATTTTACAACTACAGTTTTGGGTGAGCTGCTTATGAAGTCAGGGCCTGCTAATGCTCAGGCGATTGCAAATATCACTCAATCATCAAATGTGAATATTTGGGTTACGCAAGAAATACCGCGAGGACTTCCTGGCGGCGTCAGAGGCGCGGGCGAAAAAAGTATCGAAGCCTTTATCAATAAGATGAGGGAAAGTGGATACTATCACGGTGACGTCAAGATTGTCACCAATGACATTAAGGCGCAAAAGCTTTTTGATAAGACTCCCGGAACGACGACGTTAAGCTTCGAAGAGTACATTGAATATTTGAAGTCGAAGGGCCTCCTCACGCAAATGCAAGATTATGCATTTTCGAATGAATACGATTTCACAAAGTGTTTCCTCGCTGGCACTCCCATTTCTATGTGGGATGGCACTGAAAAACCAATTGAGTTTGTCAAACCGGGCGACGTGGTAACGTCTTATGACGAGGACGGAAATCTGGTCCCAGGGCGGGTCTCGAAGACCAAGGAAAACCGGGTCAAACACATTCTGGATGTCTTCGGACTGATGACTACGCCCGGCCACGTCACGCTTTGCGGTGACGGCAAGTTTGAGGGCCAGCATGTACCGATGATCGACATCTTAAGATCCGACAGTGCGCTAATTTTGGAAGACGGCTCAATGAAACGAGCCGCGACGAATTTTCCCGTCGGCTCCATCGAAGACCGCTTCGTTCATACCATCGTCACTGAGGATGTTCCAGGAGCCGACAATGTACGCGTCGTTGAGAGCGGTCAAATTCGGCTCGGGACTCGCTTCATGCATCCTACAGGAGCGGATATCACTGTCTTAGAGATCATTCGGCGTGCTGGCGGTATCTTGACTGACGATGGTTATATTGCGCTTTCCGACGGGATTACCAAGACCCCGTTTGTCTGGACCTTCACCAACCGCTTGCCGAAACCTGAAGACTTCGTCCTGCAACGCAGTCAGGTGACGCTGGCGGATATTTACGAGGCGGATGAATGGGAAGCGGTTGCGCCGCAGGTTCCACCACCGTACCGGGGTGAAGCCGGGCCATCATTTGCTAAAGTCAACGGCGGATTGAAAGCGCCTGGCCGCGAAGATAATCAACCGCCAAATATTCCTGTCTCCATGCGTGGTGCAGCCAACCAACCGACCATGAGCCGGAAACAACGCCGCGCTCACGAGGCCAAGCAAAGTAAACAAGCGAAACGCACGTCTCGAATGGCTCACTAATCTCACCAATCCACCCGACATTCTGGGGGGATTAAATCCTTCCTTCGGACGCGACAGCAGGGCTTTTTATGAGACAAATTTGCTTCATAAATCGCAAATGGCCAATTTTGCTTCAATGACCCGCGAATAGTAAGCCTATACTATGCATTCCTCTCGCTTTGGAAACGAGAGGAATGCCATATTACTTGCACCCACATTTAAGTTAGGGGCTGGGCTTCAAGCCCGCCTTTTTTGCTTTAGGACTGTTCAACATGCGTCCTGCTTGATAATCAGCTGATCGGATTGGAATCATCTGTGGAGACTTGGCAATGGCTGATGCGGTTCTTGGTATTATCGGCGGTTCCGGCATTTACGATCTGCCGGGTCTTGAAAACTCCGATTGGATCACCGTCGAAAGTCCATGGGGAACACCGTCCGATCAGGTCAGGATCGGCGAGATTGACGGGCTAAAAATCGTCTTCCTGCCCCGGCACGGGCGAGGCCACGTCTATTCGCCCAGCACGATCAACTACCGGGCCAACATCGATGTCATGAAACGTTGTGGTGTCACCGATCTCCTGTCGGTGTCTGCCTGCGGATCCCTGAAGGAAGAACACGCTCCGGGCACATTCGTTCTGGTGGATCAGTTCATTGACCGCACCATTGCCCGCGAAAAGAGTTTCTTCGGTACGGGCTGTGTTGCCCACGTGTCGATGGCTACTCCTGTGAGCCCGAAGCTTGTCGATGCCGTTGCAGCTGCTGCGGAGGCGGAAAGCCTCGGCTATGCAAGGGGCGGAACCTACCTTGCCATGGAAGGTCCACAGTTCTCCTCCCTCGCGGAAAGCCATCTCTACCGGTCCTGGGGCTGTGACGTGATCGGCATGACCAACATGCCGGAAGCCAAGCTCGCCCGCGAGGCCGAGATCTGTTACGCCACGGTCGCGATGGTAACGGACTACGACAGCTGGCATCCCGATCACGGCGAGGTCGATATCCAGGCGATCATCAGGGTGCTTCACGACAATGCCGAAAACGCGCAGCGTCTCGTTGCCCGTGTGGCCAGGGACCTGCCGCGCGAACACCAGTCCTGTCCCGCCGGATCGGATACGGCGCTGGAATTTGCCTTCATGACCGCACCGGAAAAACGGGACCCGGAACTGGTGGCAAAACTGGACGCCGTCGCAGGCCGTGTTCTGAACAGACCATCGTAACGCAGGCAGACCGCCGCAACATTCGTTTAATACCGGCGAATTTGCTTCGATCACGTGCGCAAAATTGATATAAGCGTCGGTCGGGGCATGTGCCGGAACGATCAGCTGAAGAAAGAGAGCTCGATGACCGACCAGACGATCCAGGATGAACTGATCAGCTCGATCCGCACGATCACGGATTACCCTAAAGAGGGAATTCTGTTTCGCGACATCACGACGCTTCTTGGCAATGCGCGGGCATTTCGCCGAGCTGTCGATGCGCTTGTGCAGCCGTGGGCCGGTTCCAAGGTCGATCAGATCGCCGGAATCGAGGCAAGGGGGTTTATCCTCGGCGGCGCCGTCGCACATCAGCTTTCCGCCGGCTTCGTGCCGATCCGCAAGAAAGGCAAATTGCCCCACGAAACCGTCCGGATCGCGTATTCGCTTGAGTATGGTCTGGATGAAATGGAAATGCACAAGGATGCCATCCAGCCGGGGGACCGCGTCATTCTGGTGGATGACCTGATTGCGACCGGAGGTACGGCAGAAGCGGCCTGCAAGTTGCTCAAGTCCATGGGGGCGAACATTGTAGCGGCCTGCTTCATTGTTGATCTGCCCGATCTCGGCGGACGCAAGAAGCTGGAGGAGCTGAGTGTTCCGGTTCGCACCCTCGTGGAATTTCCCGGGCACTGAAGGCCAATGCCAGCTGAAACCGAAGGATTGGCCGCGCGGCCATGTTTTTCAGAAGAATTCCGCCGTGAATTCGAGGACCTGTTGAGATGGCGCCGCGACGTGCGTCGTTTCAGGAAGGACCCGCTGTCGGCGCATGAACTGGAATACCTTCTGCAAATGGCAGATCTCGCGCCTTCGGTGGGCAACAGTCAGCCCTGGCGCATCGTTGTCGTTGAAAGCCGGGAACGTCGCGACCAGGTCATTGCTTCGTTTGACATGGAGAACGAAGCCGCCGCGCAACAGTTCGAGCCGGACAAGGCGCTGCAATACCGGCAATTGAAACTTGCGGGTCTCAAGGAAGCGCCGGTTCATCTGGCCATATTCAGCGATGAGAATCCATCGCAGGGCCACGGACTTGGACGTGCGACGATGCAAGAAACGCTTGCCTATTCGACCGTGAGCATGATCCATACGTTCTGGCTGGCTGCGAGGACAGCCGGGATCGGTGTTGGCTGGGTCTCGATCCTTGACCCTGAATTGGTTTCCAGCATCCTTCAGGTTGACGACAGCTGGCGGCTCGTGGCTTATCTGTGTGTTGGTTATCCTGAAGAAGAACATATGGATCCCGAACTGGAACGCGCGCGCTGGCAAGCACGCAGTCCCCTTGAGACGCGGTTATTCCGACGTTAGGAGCCTTTAAATGCCTGTGATCATTCGCGCAACTGAAGACAAAGATCATGATGACGTGCACCAACTCCTGCGTGAGCGTTGGGCCGGTCCGGAGATGCTGCTTGATGGTGAGAACGTCGACGCGTCACGCCTGCCCGGTTTTGTGGCTTACGACGGCAACGACCTTGTCGGGCTGGTGACGCTGATCAAGCGGGAGAATGAATGGGAGATCCTCACACTGGATTCGATCAATCGCTGGGGCGGTGTCGGCAGCCAGTTGCTTGATGCCATCGTGACCGAAGCACGCGCCAAAAACATGCCCCGGCTCATTGTCAGGACGTCCAACGACAATCTGGACGCTTTCCGGTTCTACCAGCGACGCGGATTTCGGATCGAGCGTGTGGCTCAGGGCGTGATCGATGCGGAACGGCAGAAAAAACCGGAGATTCCCCTGCGCGGCGACTATGGCATAGAGATACGCGACGAAGTGCTGTTTGCGCGGATGCTATAGCTCAAGTTCGACCGGCAAGCCGGATCAGCGCGGCCGCCGCTCGACAAACACCGTTGCCTTGAATGAAAACGCCAGCAAGCCGTCCTGGTTGAATGCCCTCATGTCGGAATGAACGAGGCCCCATTCCGGGCGACTGCGGCTCTCAGTCTTGCCTGTCACCGTGCGGGTGTAGCGCAAGGTATCGCCGGCAAAGACGGGTTTGATCCACTTCAGGTCCTCAAAACCGGGGGAGGGACCGATTCTGGCGACGGCTATGTCTTCTGCAAGCGCGTCGTCCTGCATGGATTTCAATCTGGCCACGAACAGTTTCATGAAGATGGAAGCGGTGTGCCAGCCGGAGGCGCACAGTCGGCCAAAGTGGGTTTTCGCTGCGCCGTCCTCACTCAGATGAAAGGGTTGCGGGTCGAATTTCTCCGCAAACCGGATGATCTCGTCGGTCTTGAAGGTGTAGGTGCCAAGTTCCAGGATTTCGCCGACAACGACGTCTTCAAAAAAAGCAATCATCGAGCTGGCTCCCGTCTTTCGAACAGGACCGGGTTGTCCCACTCAATGACCTCGATATCGTTCTGATTGGTCGCCCGGACGCGGATGAAAACCATACCGAGTTGCGGTTTGGAGCGCAGATCTTTCATTTCTAGGATTTTCGCCGTTGCAGACAGCGTGTCTCCCGGAAACACCGGGTGTTTCCATTTCAACCTGCTGACCCCAGGGGAGCCGCGCCCGGTGCTCTTGTTGAACAGATTGGTGGCAAGCAACCTCATGATCAGGCTTGCCGTATGCCAACCGGATGCGGCCAGGCCGCCGAGGATGGATGCCTTGCCGGCTTCTTCGTTCATGTGAAAGGATTGAGGGTCGAATTCGGAGGCGAATTCAATGATGTCATCCTTGCTCACGTCAATCGCACCGAGGTCGAATTCCTGATCCGGCGCCAAATCTTCAAAATAAGTCCGATCGGTCATGTATCTGGGCTGTTTGATCTGCAAATTGGCCGTAGGGGAAACGGCGGGAGTGATTAAAACTTGTGCTTGTGCCTCTCGTAGCATGTTCGAGGGCAGTTCTGATAGACTTATCATTTGCGACGCGGCGGGGTGTTGCGATCGTCTATTTCTATGTCCTTACGTAGTTGCGCCAGTTGTGCTCCTCCCGGAAGCCAAGAACCTCGCGTATCTTCCTGTTTGAAAACAGAGCCTCATGGTCGGCAAGGTCCCGGCTGACCGGAACGTTCGGGAAGAAACGCTGCAGGATTTGCGCGTTGGGAATGTCCACCGAGTTCGTATCGTTGCCGGCATTGAAGACCTGGTAGCCGAGCCCATCCTTTTCCAGGCAGAGATCGACGATCTGACCAAGATCCCTGGCATCGATATAGCAGAAGATGTTTCTGCGCCGCTGCGCCGGATTTTCGAAGAAGTCCGGGAAGCGGTCGTATTCATTCGGCTCGATGACGTTGCCGATCCGAAGTGCGTAGATGTCGGCACCGGAGCGCCGCTGGAAGGATCGCGCCGTCTGTTCGTTGACCACCTTGGACAGACCGTAGCTGTCCATCGGATTGACATCGTATTCCTCTTCAACCGGCAGGGTATCCGGGTCGGCGATACCGTCTGCGAAACAGACGCCGTAGGTCGTTTCCGAAGAGGCGATCACGATCTTGCGGATGCCGAGTTTCACCGCCGCCTCTATGACATTGTAGGTGCCGACGGTATTGACCTCGAACGTCTTGTTGTCCGGATGGATCAGGATGCGCGGAATGGCGGCGAAGTGCACGACCGCGTCGAACGCGGGCACGCCTTGCCCCGGTTCCAGCTCGTCAAAATTGGCGTAGCTGGTCATGACATTGAACATTTCGCCAGATTGCGTGATATCGGCTGTCAGATTGTCGACACCGGGATGATCAAGTGGGGTCAGGTCCACATTCACGACCCTATGTCCACGATCCAGAAGGTAGGGAACGACATGCCGACCTGCCTTGCCGGACCCACCGGTAAAGAGAATTCGTTTTGATCTGCTCATCTGCCTGTTCCCCGATTTTCCGCCTCTGAGGCCAGACCATAAGGCAGGCAAACTCGAGCACAAAGACCCCTCCAGCCACAAGTCCGCAAGATTTGTCAGATTGGCCGGTGCTAGGTTCCTCCCAATCAAGCGAGGGCAGTTCCAAATGACACATCACGAAAAGCAGTCGATATCGCCGAAAGACGATGGCTACCTGCGGCGCTTCACCCGCGTGATCGAGTACATTTACGCAAATCTCGACGAGGATCCGGATCTGGCCATGCTGGCCGAGGTCGCTGCCCTGTCACCCTGGCACTGGCATCGCGTGTGGCAATCGGCTTATGGCGAGTCCATCGTGGCAACGGTCAAGCGATTGCGCCTGCACAGGGCGTCTGCGGATCTTACCTATTCCCGGTTGCCGATTGCTGAAATTGCCATGCGCGCCGGTTATGGCAGCCAGGAAGCCTTCAGTCGCAGTTTCAAGAAAGTATACGGCCTGTCTCCTTCATCCTATCGCGAGGGAGGTGTTGAAGGCCGCCTTCAGCCCGCACATGGCGGTGCGCCCATTCCCCGAACCAGAGGATCACTTCTCATGCATCAAGTTGAAATCAAAACCCTGCCGACCGAAACGCTTGCCGTCATTCCACACAAAGGTGCCTACATGGAGATCGGTAAGGCGTTCGAAAAAGCCATCGGTGTCCTTGCGAGCCGCAATCTCATGGGCCAGGTCGGTGCCATGAAAGGTCTCTATTTTTCCGATCCAACACATGTTCCGGAGGATGAGCTGCAATCGGCTGCCGGGGTGTCCGTTTCAGAAGGGTTTCCCGTCGAGGCCCCTCTTGAACGGGTCGAAACCTACGGCGGTGATTATGCCGTCTTGCACTACAAGGGACCTTACGCCGACATGAAGTGGGCCTATGAGTGGCTTTTCGGAGAATGGCTGACCCAATCCGGCCGGGAACCAGCCGACGCGCCCTGCATGGAAGTCTATCTCAACAATCCCAGAGAAACCGCACCAGCCGATCTTTTGACCGATATCTGCCTTCCGCTGAAGCCTTCCCAATAGGCTCAGTCTGACAATTGGTGCCGATTGACCCGGCCTTCGGGCAATCGGCACGACCTGTTCGTGAAACGATCTCAGCAGTTTTGTTATCGTGCCTCCCGGACGATTTTCTGCAAAAATTGTGACAGGACTAGTTTACTTCAAGGCGGTGAGGGTCCCCATTCCATTTATCTGGACGTTGCGAAAACCGGCTTCGGCAATCGCTGTCCGAACCGCTGAACCTTCATCTTTGCTCGCTCCGGTCCGTAAGCTAAGCCTCCCGCCAGCTTGCAACACCCGAAAAGCATGGTTGAATGAAACCTTGCATTTGGTGTTCGATGAAAAAACGTCCGCAGGGATGTTCTCGAAGATAACGTCAGTGAAAAAATTCGCCAATTTATCCTTGTTGAGCAACTCGTTGTCCGGATCATTGATGCTGCCGACAAAGTCCGGATGCATCAGCGGATCAACGTCCATGAGAACATCCCCATGTGGACCGCGCGGAGCGTGATCATGGCCTCGAGCATAAAATACAGTGTCATCCCAACCGAGAATCTCACCTTGCGGTACGTCCAAGTCCGGGTCGACGAAGAGAGGATTGTAGTGAATGACTTCGGTTCTGCCGCAGCCAATGATCAATCGCGCCATAATGTTCCCCATCAATAAGGATCGCGTACAGCTGATCTATCTTGAATTGGTTTTGTTCGAAGTACGCGGAATAATTGTATTAATTTGCGCGAAAATTGCAAATATTTCAGCCGCAACTTTTGATATTGATTGCTAAAGCGGCCAGAAAATCAGTATTGCCGGGATGGCCACGACGAGTACGAGGATCTCCAGGGGCAGACCAATGCGCCAGTAGTCGCCGAACCGGTAACCGCCGGGGCCCATGATGATCGTGTTGTTCTTGTGGCCGATCGGCGTGAGAAATGCACAAGAAGCGGCAACAGCAACAGCCATCAGGAAAGGATCGGGATTGACCCCCAGGCTGCCTGCGATCTGTACGGAAATCGGTGCAGCAATGAGGCAAGTCGCGACATTGTTCAGGAAATCGGACAGGGTCATGGTCACGACCATGAGGACGGCGAGCGTAACCCAGGCCGGTGCTCCCGCCGTCACTGCAACAATGCCGTCGGCGATCAGTTGCGCATTGCCGGCATTTTCGAATGCCTGACCAAGCGGGATCAACGAGCCTAAAAGTACAATCACCTTCCATTCCACGGCATTGTAGACCTCTGTTCCGCTGACAAGGCCGGTTGCGGCATAAAGAACGACACAGGCGGCGAGGGCAACGGGCAGGTAGGCGAAACCAGCAACGGCCGCCGCGATGGCGAGGATGAAGCCGGCGATGGCAAGCCAGGCCTTGTTGCGCTGGATCATGCCGGTCTGGCGACCTTCAAGCGGCAGGACACCCAGCCAGGAAAAGGCGTTTTCAAGGCGCTCCTGCGTTCCGATCAACAGCAGGACGTCGCCTGGACGGATGGTTTCGTGTCGAACCCTTTTTTGAATGCGGCGGCCTTCCCGGGATATCCCGAGCAGCGTGACGCCATGTCCGTAGAGCAGCCTGAGATTAAAGGCCGATGTGCCGGTAATCCGGGCGCTGTCAGGCGCGATGGCTTCAGCCAGGGAAAGCGCCGAGCCGCCAAGTCCCCCCTTGTGTCGCTCGGACCCGGCAAAATCGAGTTTGGCAGCGCCCATGAAGCTTTCGATTGCTTTCGGATCGCCCTCAACCACGAGAAAGTCACCGCTCTTGATCGGTTCCCGGCGCGCGAAACCCTTGATCCGCCGGCCGTTCCTGATGAGGCCAATAATCACTACGTCCTTTTCCTCGGCAACCGGGTAAAGATCGCCAACGGACACCGGGTTTTCCTCTGAAACCTTGCTGACCTTCAACTCGGCCGAATAAAGGCTTTCGGCAAATCCTTCATCCTTCGGTTTATCGCGGAAATGGGGAGGCAGCAGGCGCCATCCGAACAAGGCTACGAAGGCAATGCCACAAACGGCTACCGAGAGCCCGACAGGCGCGAACGCGAACATGGAAAAGGGAGTGCCGAGCGCATCGGAGCGATATTCGGCGATGACGATATTCGGCGGTGTCCCGATCAGGGTGATCATGCCACCGAGGATCGTTGCAAATGAGAGTGGCATCAGCGACAGGCCGGGTGAACGCCCCGCCTTTTTTGCCGCCTCAAGATCGAGCGGCATGAGCAGTGCCAGAGCGGCGACATTGTTGATGATGCCTGAAAGTCCTGCTCCGACGACGGACATCAAGGTGATGTGGCCTGAAAGGGCGCGCGAGGCGGACAGCAGCCGATTGGCGATCAGTTCCACGGCACCGGAATTCATCAGGCCCTTGGAAACGATCAGGACGAGCGCAATGATAATGACTGCGGCATGACCGAAGCCTGAAAAAATATTGTTTGACGGGACAAGCCCCAGAAGCGCACCGCTGATCAGGGCGGCAAAGGCAACGAGATCGAACCTTATGCGGCCCCAAACAAGCAACGCGAAGACAATTCCGAAAAGAACAAACAAAGCGATTTGGTCAAAAGTCACGAAAAGCTTCTCCTGAAAAAACACGAGTGCCGACTCAGCAGAGCCAAACATGACCGAAGGTTAATCACAAGGCCACGCATCAGACATCTCCCATGACCAAATCTCTTTCATCGGCAAGGCAATGATGCACTTGCATAGAAGAGGGTGATTGAAATGAGTTACAAAAGCAGAAAGTTTGATACTGTCGACATCATGGCCCGTGCGTCACAAGACCAGCAAACCCGTCTTGGATCTCTGTTTGGACTTGGCAAGAACAAAGGCAAATGGCGTGACAGGAAAGGCCCGAACCCGTTGACGATGCTGGGCCTCGATCGCAGCTAAAAACAACCCCGCCCGTTTGTAGGCGGGGTTTTTTTGATAATTGCAACCTGATCCAGAGTGAAGTCTTTCCTGCATTTCAAGCTCACGCAATTTTCTGGATCTTCCGATTGTTTTCCTTAAAAAATACCGGGTTCCAAGCGAACTTGTCCGACTTGTAATCTTTCGTACAGACGCCGGACATGCACCCTCACTATATCCCTTGCAGAAGCAAGCTCACACGGCATTGCAAAACGAAGGGAGTGAATGAAATGGAATGGATAAACAATTCTTACCATGAGATCGGTCGTATGATGCGTGAATATGGTGCACGGAAGCCTCAGGCAGTGCCGTGTCACGCGTCGGCACAAGCCCGCAAGTGGGCGGACCAGAAGGGTTACAACCCGCTGATGACGATGGGCCTCGACCGCAGCTGATGAAAAACCCCGCCGGGAAACCCGCGGGGTTTTTCGTGTCACATCTCCAGAATGGTTTTCAGACAACCTTGACGGACAATGCCGGCAGTCCGTTGACCGTCGCTTTCATCGTGTCGCCACGTTCCACTGGTCCTACACCTGCCGGAGATCCGGTCAAGATGACGTCGCCTGCCGCCAGTTCGAAGTATTCCGACAGACAGGAGATCATTTCCGGGATCTTCCAGATCATCTGGTTCAGATCACCTTCCTGCCGAACTGTGCCATTCACCTTGCGTTGGATCGGCCCGCTGATACGAAGCCATTCCGATCCAGGCTTTCTACAAGATCCATTTCTGGGCTGCTTTGCCCGAGATACCTGGCGGCGTGCGTATTGGTGTCATTCGTGCCGAGAAACGCGTGATTGTCGGTCAGCTGCTGATCTCGATCGTGCTGTTTGCACGCGCCTTCTCGGTCTCGGAATTCCCGGCCTATCTGGAGCGACGTGTTTCCTACGACACAGCCAAACGATGAACGGAAAGGGTTGTGTCGGCTTCGATGTTGGAGGGATCGGGCAGACTTCAGATTTGAAGACGGCCCGAGATCGCGTCGTCGATGTCCTGCGGATGTTTCACCAGAGCCGACAGCGCAAGACGCAGACCCGCGGCGGCCGTTTCGACCGACATGCTCGGCGTGCCGAGATTGGCGTCCATTGCTGCTACTTCCGGCAGATGCGGAAGATGGATCCATCCTGCGGGTGTCGTTCTGTTCGTTTGCGCTAAGTGGTGCAAAACACCGTAGAAGAGATGATTGCAACAAAAAGTCCCGGCGGCATCGGATATGCCGGCGGGGATACCGCCATCGCGCATGGCCTTCACCATGGCCCGGAGGGGGAGGGTGCTCTGATAGGCAAGGGGGCCTTCGGGGGCGGTTGGTTTGTCCTGGAGAGAGACCCCGGCATTGTCTTTCAGGCCATAGCGTGTGGCGTCATTGAAATTCAACGCAAACCGTTCGACTGTGATTGTCGCCCTACCTCCGAATTCTCCCATCATGACGACGGCATCGGCACCGGATTGCGCCATGGCTGCCTTCACCGCGTCAATACACACAAAAAAAGTGTTGGGAATGACGCTTGAGACGATCCGGGCACCTTCAACGGTTTCTCCGTCGAGGTGCCGGGCGACTTTTTCAGCCGGATTGACCGGCGTCGTCCCGAAGGCTTCGAAACCGGTCAAGAGGATCGTTTTCATCGGGCACTTCTCCTGCGTTGCCCCTGAAGCTTAAGCGAGAGTACGGGCAGGAGAAAGGTGCCCGGGCCGATCAGGTATTGAACTTGAAGAGCAGCACGTCGCCATCCTTGACGATGTATTCCTTGCCTTCGTCACGGGCCTTGCCGGCCTCCTTCGCCGGGTTTTCCCCCCCCAGGGAAACGTAATCGTCATAGGCGATGGTCTGTGCCCTGATGAAGCCGCGTTCAAAATCCGTGTGGATGACGCCGGCAGCGCCTGGCGCCTTCGTTCCCTCGGTAATCGTCCAGGCCCGTGTTTCCTTCGGCCCCGCCGTGAAATAGGTGATCAGGCCGAGAAGGTCGTAGCCAGCACGGATCATGCGGTCGAGCCCCGGTTCTTCAAGGCCGATTGTTTCCAGGAATTCGTCCTGCTCTTCCTTGTCGAGCTGGGAAATTTCCGCTTCGATCGCGGCAGAAATGACGACTGCTATCGCACCTTCTTCCTTGGCTCTTTCGGCGACCTTCTGCGAAAGTTCGTTGCCTTCTCCAGCAGAGGCTTCATCGACGTTGCAGACGTAAAGCACAGGCTTTGAGGTCAGAAGGTTCAGACCTTTCAGCATTTTTGCTTCTTCCGCGTCCGCGGTTTCCAGCATACGGGCGGGTTTACCGTCCTGAAGCAGAACAAGCGCGGCTTCCATGATCGGCAGGACAGCCTTTGCTTCCTTGTCACCACCGCTGGCTTTCTTTCTCAACGGAGCAATACGGCGCTCCAGGCTCTCCATGTCAGCGACCATGAGTTCGGTTTCGACCGTTTCGGCATCCGCGAGCGGATCGATGGCTCCGTCGACATGGGTGATGTCGTCATCGACGAAGCAGCGCAGCACATGCGCGATGGCATCGACTTCGCGAATGTTGGCCAGAAACTGGTTGCCGAGGCCTTCTCCCTTGGAGGCGCCGCGCACAAGACCTGCGATATCAACGAAGGTAATCCGCGTCGGGATGACCTCTTTCGATTGGGCAATATCCCGGATCGCATAAAGACGCTCATCCGGTACGGCCACTTCGCCGGTGTTCGGTTCGATGGTGCAGAACGGATAGTTGGCGGCCTGCGCCGCCGCGGTTTTTGTAAGCGCATTGAATAGTGTGGACTTGCCGACATTCGGCAGCCCGACAATGCCGCACTGGAATCCCATGGGAGATCGCTTTCGGTTCGTGTCTGAAACTGTCGCCGCGCTACATGCCCGAGCGCGCCCGGCAGGTCAAGGCTTGCCGGGTTCGCAGCGGGTTCTGCTGGCGTTTCCTTCACGCCAAAGGCACTCCCTTCCAGCTGTCTTCACCGAACTATTGTAATCCGGCAGGGTCGACGAGGCCTCGCTTGCAGCCCATGCCGGTGCTCTCCGCGGCGCGCATCAGATCGCCCAAATCCGACTCCGGTGAAATCGTTCCGCCGAGGCTTATCCAGATTTCATTGATCAACGTCCTGCCGGAATCCGATTTTCATTTGATGAGAACCCGCTCGCCGCTTCCGCTGCCGAAACTTGAATCGAAAGCCGCTCTGATTTCCGCACCGGTGATCTCTTTGCCAACATTGTTGAAGAAGAGGTCGCCAACTGCAGAGTCATTGATCAGGGCGGTCAGATACAAAGTGTCATCGTAATACTCGTCGGCCCCGCCTTCACCGAAATAGCAGGTGCCGTGCTTAATCCACTCATGATGATGCAGAAAGCTGGCAAATCCCGGCATGGCGGCCTCCAGCGCGTCAGCTGTCTCGGTGTCGATTTGCGGCGCGGGCAGGCGATGCCAGTTATCCGGGTTGTCAAGGTTCCTGATGGCAGTTGGTACGCCGCAATAGTCGTTGCCCTTGGGCTGTGGCCACAGGCCGTGGATCGACAGCTGCCTCGTCGTGTGCGGAAGGTGCCCGTCATTGAGATCCCGGCATTCCTTCTTTCCAGGTCGTGTTTCGCAGAAGGCAGGCTGCCAGCTCAGGGTCAGCAGGTTGTCTGTGGACTCAGCGCCGGTCTGATCTATGACGACGTCGCCATTGGCATCGTCTTCAGCCCCACTTGTGAGCGTGTCGGCCTCAACCACGTGAATCCCGCACGAGCTGCTGACCCAGCGCGAGTCCGTGACAGGCGCATCGTCGACATGTACCTGGAAATAGTCACCACCCTCCTTGTTGATGCCGAGCATCTGATAGGCCATGTCCGGCTGCACAACAATGTTTCCCGGATTCGTTTGCTTGTTCTTGCTCTGGTAGGCCTCACATGCCTTCTCTGCGATGAAATAGCCGTCCAGTTTGACGAAAGCAAAAGCCGGGTTGGTGAAAGTGATTGAAATTGCTATAATAATTAGAGATCTGAACATTGCATCTCTCCCGAATTACCATGAAGTGAAGTATAGCATTCCAGATAAGTCGTGTCGATTTTGTGACGCGAATCACACTTTTTATTCCCTCTAAAGTTGTATTTTTTACCAAGCGACAAGACGCTTGCTGCCTGTGGCTAGCCGCCGCCCAGCAGCTTTTTCAGCATGTCCGCCATGGGGCCGGACTTGGGAATATCGGGGGTTTTTTGTTGCCGCGCCTGTCGGATGTGGCTTTGGCCTCTGGCTTTGCCGGATTTTGCGTCGTCGGATTTCGGCTTGTCGCCCTTTTCCGCACGTCGAGCCTTGTCCGGCTCCAGTGCAAGGGTCAGCTTGTTGGCGAACTGGCTGTCCTTCCCCTCAGCAAGGAGACCGGCATGATCGGCGATGTTTGTCAGAAGCGGGTCGAGCCAATCCTTGTCCGATTTTGAGAAATCACCGAGCACATAGTTGGAAACCAGCTTCTTGTCACCTGGATGACCGATGCCGAGGCGGAGCCTGCGATAGTCCGCACCGATATGGGCCGTGAGTGATCTCAGACCATTGTGGCCACCATGGCCGCCGCCCTTTTTCATCCGGAACCTGGCCGGAGGCAGATCAAGCTCGTCATAGAGAACGACGATGTCTTCCGGTTCGACCTTGTAGAAGCGCATCGCTTCGCCGATTGAGCGGCCGGATTCGTTCATATAGGTCGATGGCTTGAGGAGCAGGACCTTTTCGGAACCAAGACGTCCCTCGGAAACCTGGCCTTGAAAACGGGCTCGCCAGGGCTGGAATCCGGAGTGACGGCGATGAATCTCGTCAACGGCCATGAAGCCGATGTTGTGCCTGTTGCCGGCATATTTGGCGCCTGGATTGCCAAGTCCGACGATCAGTTTCATCATCCACCTTCGAGATCATGCTTGAAACGAAAAGGCAGCCGCGAGCGGCTGCCTGGGTCAGAAGGCGGAAACCGCCTCCTGAATGGTTCCAGTCGAAGCAGAAGCTTACTCGCTTGCAGCTTCTTCTTCCACAGCTTCCTCTTCGGTGGCTGCACCTTCGTCTTCTTCTTCTTCCTTCATGCCCGCCGGAGCAGCGATCGTTGCGATGGTGAAATCGCGATCGGTAATCGTCGGTTGGCAGCCTTCCGGCAACTGAATTGCGGAAATGTGCAGGCTGTCGCCCGGTTCGGCATTGGCAAGGTCGAGTTCGAAAGCTTCCGGAATTGCATCCGCAGGAACCGTCACTTCGACGGTGTGGCGAACGATGTTCAGAACACCACCCTTCTTCAGGCCCGGGCAATCTTCTTCATTGAGGAATTGTACCGGAATTTCGACCGTGAGCGTCGCGCCTTTCGCGACACGCAGAAAGTCAACGTGAAGAACATCATCGCGCACCGGGTGCAGCTGATAGTCTTTCGCGATAACCTGATGCTTCTTACCGTCGATATCGATGACGCCGATCTGTGCGGTGAAACCGCCCTTGTGCAGGGTGAGCGTGGTTTCTTTCACCGGAATAGTGATCGGCAGGGCGGGTTTCTTGTCGCCGTAGATTACGGCAGGTAGAAGGCCTTCGCGACGCAGTGCCCGTGCGGCCCCCTTGCCCACCCGGTCCCGTGCCGACGCCTTCAGCTCATAGCTGGCAGCCATGGCAAAACTCCTTGAGTGTATGATATCGGACCGGCGAACCACCGTATCGGAAAGACTTGAGTTGTCCGGGATCGGTCCAGAAGCGCCTCCTCCAGGGGTGCAGGCGCGAGCGCGCGTATAGCGGAAAAGGAAAGGCGATGCAAGAGCCGGTGCAATTCAGGCGGCGGTCCGCGCGACCTCCAGTCTAACCTTTCAGGCGGCGGGACGTGTCTTCCTGATAGCCCGGACCGGCCTTTTTTGCAAAGGAGGCGCGCCACGGTTCCGCCAACTGGTCCAGTCTTGACAACGCCAAGGCGATGTCCGGATCCAGTCGCGGATTGAAGCGCGCCAGGATGACGTCCATCAGGTTCCACTCCGGGCAAGGGCGCTCGACAAGTCTCAAATCGTCTCCCGCCGCAATTTTTCCGGTTTCCAGCACCCTGAAGTACCATCCCGTCCTGCCGGTTTTCTGAAACGACGCCGCCATGGCCGGATTGCCGGTGTGAAGATTGAGCTTCCAGCACGGCTGGCGACCCTGTGCGACCTGCAGCCGAACCGACCCGGCTGCCAGAATGTCGCCGATGCAAAGATCCTCCTCGGTGAACCCGGAACTCGAGATGTTTTCGCCAAAACCACCGGAATGAAAGGTCTGTGTGGTTTCAGGAAATTCCTGGAACCAGTGCGCGTAGTGCTCGGACGGGTATATATGGAGCGCTTTTTCCGGTCCGCCATGAACTTCCGTGTCTGCCTGCCGGTCGCCCGATAGACCGGTAAGGGTCACTTCCACCGGTGTTTCAGTCCGCGTCTTGTGGATCGCAGAAGGTGCCTTCCCCTCCCAGCGCTGTTGCGGCATGCCCTGAAACAGGCCGAGTATTGTTGCAGTTGTGTTCATGTTGATGGATTTCCTAGGCGGCTATGTGTTCGTGACAGATCTCGTTCGCATCGGCGGGCGCGAGCGGTACATCAAGAAGATTGCAATAGGCTTCGTTGCCTCTTTTCCTGTGGTGCGCACAAGTCCTGCAGAGGCCGAAAGACCTGCCTTTCCGGGTCTTCAAGATCTCCCGGACGAGGGTCTTGAGCGATCCCGTCAGGCCATTCACGATTTCGTCCGGGAGATCGTCGATGACATTCGCCAGCCCGGATGGGGCCTTCATCATGTCTTTGCCAAGGTCAGTCACATCGTATCGAATGCTGCGTTTGTCTGTCACTGATCTCGATTCGCAAATCAGACCCTTGCGCGCGAGTGCCTTCAGGGTTTGGGACGCGGTTCCCCGCGTCGTCACGAGGTACTCGGCGACATGAGAAGGTGCGCGCGAAAATCTGTTGGCACGCGCCAGGTAAGACAGCGCTGCGAATTGCGACGGGTTCAACGGGCCATTCCAGTCTTCAGCCGCATTCAATCGCGAGAGCCGATCAATCAGATCCCGGATCACCTGTGAATTTTTGTGCTCACTCATGTGCGAAATGTAGCGAGTCGAAATTAAACTTGCAATAGTTTCGACTCGCTACTATTAAGGTGATATTCTTGAAACAGGGAGTATCACTCATGCTGAAAACATTTCTTGGTGGTTTGCTTCTTGCCGGAATGCCGGCAGTCGCTCTTGCAGGCGGTGACCACGATCATCAGGCGCTGCATCAGGACGGCGCTGTCCTGTCGAGCGAAAAAGGCGACATAGATCCGAACTACGACATCCTGGCCGCCCATGTTCACCGCAAGGGCCGGGTCGTGACATTTCACATGACCCTCAAAGGGTCGGCCGGGGGAACGATACCGCAGGCTGCCGGTCAACTGGCCGGAGCGCCTGTCGAGGCTTATGTCTGGCCGACATCGTTGCCGCCGGAAAGCGTCGGGTTCGAGGGAGGCGAGGGTATCCTGGCACTTGTCGCGACCAGTCATCCGGATTTCGACGACACACCGCTCTATGATGAAGACGGTGACGGTGATGTCGCCAATGACGGTGCCAGGTGGCATTCGCACTGGGTGGTTCTTGCTCCCAACGAAAGCTGCGGAGAGGGCTCCTTGTCCGTACAGGACATTCCGGATGGCGCCGCGCCGAAAATGCCTGCGACCTGGCCCGGTCTTCCGCTCTATATTGACAGCCCCGGATTTTCGCCCGTTCTTGAGGGACCTGAAATTACGATCAATGTTTCTTTCGACGATGGCGTATCGGTGGAAGGCATGTCATATGACGGGGTTACATCTGCTCTCCGCGTCAACCAGAACGTTCACGCGCCTCTGCTTTGTGTCGTGAATGTTTTTGACGTTGCGTCAGGCGATCTCAGCCTGCCCGGAAGCGTGAATTAGGGCATGCACCTAAAAAGGGCGTTCGCGCCCTTTTTCATCAATGATTGTATTTTGCAATCATAGATAGAGAATAAAAGTAAATTCTATTGTGTAAATTGTCAGTATATCTCATTTTTTCTGACTTTCTGTACAGTTGTTTCAAGAAAACAATAATCCATACATAGAATTTTAATGCGCACGAGCCAGCATTTCCCGAGACAAGAAACTTGGGAGTAGTCAATGAAACACCTTCTTCATACCGCCACCGCAATCGGCTTTCTGTTCGCAGGCGCCGCATCCGCAAACGAATTTGAAAGCGAGCTCAAAACGCTGGCTACCGGAAAGATCGCGGAAATTGCGTCTTCCAGCGAAGTTGTCGCAGCTATAAAGGCTCAAAACGGCGAGACAGGTTCTTTCGATCAGGCAAAGATCGACGAACTGGACAAGACCTGGCGCGCTGAAGCGGAGGCCGTCGACCAGCCTATGATCGATGCCATTCTTGACAAGCCCCTGTCTGGTTATCTGGCCGAAGTCCAGGAAGGCAGCGATGGCCTCTTCACAGAGATTTTCGTCATGGACGGCAAGGGCCTGAATGTCGGCCAGAGCGATGTCACCTCGGACTACTGGCAAGGTGACGAAGCCAAGTGGAAGGATACATATTCTGCCGGCAAAGGTGCGGTTCACATCAGCGAGCTGGAAGAAGACGACAGTACCCAGACCCTGCAGAGCCAGGTCAGCGTAACTGTCGTCGACCCGGCCAGCGGCGAAGCAATCGGTGCAGTTACATTCGGCGTAAACGTCGAAAACCTCTGATTGCGAAACACGCGGGAGGGCGTCGCCTTCCCGCAAACCCCTGGAGAATTCTGTGAAAGTTGCGGCAAAACTTCCGGCGCTGGTCCTTGGCATAGCGCTTCTCTGCTCTGCCGGTGTAGGCATTGCCAGTTACGTTTCGAGTGCGGATACGGTTCGCGGACAGGCTGAACAACGTTTGATGGCGCTCGCGGAAAGCCGCCGCGACAGTTTGCTGGAACTTTATCAGGGAAAGCACAGAACAATCGAAGGCCACGTTCAGGGCAAGACGCTTCGCGCCGCCTACAGCGCCTTTGACACAGCCTGGGCGAAATACAAGGACAAGGCGTCCGCCATGCTGACAAAGATCTATGTCAGCGACAACCCGCACCCGATCGAAGAGCGGGACCAGCTCGTCAAGGCGGGAAGAAAACCCTATGACAAGGCCCATGCGAAGCATCACACGCCGCTTCGGGACTTTGCCGATGCCAACCGGTTTCCCGATCTCCTGCTCGTGAACTTGAATGGCGACGTCATCTACAGTGCGCGCAAACTGAGCGACTTCGGTGTGAACCTCAAGTCCGAAGCGTGGCAGAACACACCGCTGGCAGACGCTTACGGCAAGATCGTCACAGGTGGTCACGAAGCGATGCTGGCCTACGATCCGGCTCACTACCTGGGACGCGGCAACGAACCCACGGGTTTCCTCGCCGCGCCCATTTCTGTTGGTTCCAAGACAATCGGCATGGTGGTCTACGAGGCCCCGACGAAAGAGGTCACCGCATTGCTCGGCAAGTTTTCGGGACTGGGTGACACCGGTGAAACGTTGCTGATCAACAAGAGCGGTCTTGTCATGAATGACAGTCTTCGCTCCCCGGAGGTATCGGAACTTCTGAGCGACCAATTTGCAGCGCCCGAGATTCTCTCCTCCATGGGAGGGGAAAGCACATTCACACGTTTGGCCGATTTCAACGGCCGCGATGTCTTTGCCGCGATTGTCCCTGTTACGGCATTCGGCCAGCAATATGCAGTTGTCGTCGTACAGGGAGCCGGCGAGGTGCTGGCCCCCTTGACGACGCTTCAGTTCTGGATTTTTGCGATCGCGATCGTCTGCGCCGTGCTGGCATGCGTGATCGGGCTTGTGATGGCGCGCAGCCTGTCGGGTCGAATTTCGACCCTGAGTGAAATCATGAACAAGCTTGCCGGAGGCGACACAAGCGTCGACGTGCCTGCTCAATCGACCCGTGACGAAATTTCGGAAATGGCGGGCTCCGTCCGCATATTCCGCGAAAATGCGCAGGAGCGGGAACGGCTTGAAACGGAACAAAAAGAAACGTCTTTCGAGCAGGAGCGACAGGCAAACGCCGTTGCCGGCCTGATTTCAGAATTCAGGTCCGAAGTGACCCAGATGCTTGATGCGGTCTACAGCAACAGCGAACAGATGCGGGTGGCAGCCGAAGACCTCAACGGGGTCGCGGATGAAACCGCAGGCGAAGCCTCGAGCGCCTCCAGTGCCTCTGAAGCTGCGTCGACCAATGTTCAGACCGTTGCTTCAGCCTCGGAAGAACTATCCGCGTCAATCCAGGAAATTCGCCGGCAGGTGCAGTCGACGACCGAAATCGTGCGCGACGCGTCGCAGGCCGCGGTGCAGACGAACACCAAGATCGAAGGGCTTGCCGAGGCAGCGCAACGGATCGGTGATGTGGTCAACCTGATCTCGGCGATTGCTGAGCAGACCAATCTGCTTGCGCTAAACGCGACCATTGAAGCTGCGCGGGCGGGAGAGGCCGGACGCGGGTTTGCCGTGGTGGCTTCCGAAGTCAAGGAACTTGCAACGCAAACAGCCAAGGCAACGGAAGAGATCGAAGGTCAGATCGGTGAGGTACAGGCCGCGACCAAGGAGGCCGTTTCCTCCATCGCCGGGATTACCGAGACGATGAGCCAGGTCGACGAATACACCGGTACAATCGCTGCCGCGGTCGAACAGCAGGGCGCTGCAACGAACGAGATTTCCGGCAATGTACAGGACGCAGCCAGAGGAACCCAGGAAGTCGCGCAGACAATCGTCACGATTTCCGAAAAAGCACAGGTGACCAGTTCCTCGGCAGTTCAGGTGCTCAATGCATCGACCGACGTCAACACGCGCACCACGGACCTGCGTGAAACCGTTGACCGGTTCCTGAAGGCGGTGGCCGCCGCCTAGGCGCAATGCCCTACCGGATGTGCCGGGCGACCCGGCACATCCCCATCAAATCAGTTTTCATTTGGTGCATAGCTGCTCGGATCAACCATGGATGGTCGATCCTGAAGTGACAACTCGGTCTGCCGGGCTGGTGTAGAAGCAATGACCCTGCCGCTTTTTACGACATTGAGACGTGTGGCCTTGAGGCGAATTGCCTCGATTGTGTCTCGGGCCTGAAGCACGACAAAATCTGCCTTGCAGCCTTTTTCAATCCCGTATCCTTCGAGCCCCATGGCTTTGGCCGGATGGGACGTGACGCATTCATAGCAGTAGCGAATGTCGTCTCGACTGGTCATTTGAGCGACATGAAGACCCATCGAGGCGACTTCAAGCATGTCTGCCGACCCCATCGAGTACCAGGGATCCATGACACAGTCGTGCCCGAAGGCAACGTTGACGCCATATGAGCGCAGCTCGGGGACGCGTGTCTGCCCCCTTCGCCTGGGATAGGTGTCATGGCGGCCCTGCAGAGTGATATTGATGAGAGGGTTTGCAATTGCGTGAACCCCAGCTTCGGCAATCAGCGGCAGCAGTTTGGACACATAGTAGTTGTCCATTGAATGCATGGACGTCAGGTGCGAGCCGGCAACACGTCCCTGAAGCCCCAACCGCTGTGTCTCAAAGGCAAGCGTTTCGATATGGCGCGACATGGGGTCGTCCGTCTCGTCGCAATGCATGTCGACCATCAATCCGCGTTCGGCCGCAATTTCGCAAAGCCTCGCGACCGATCTGGCACCATCGTCCATTGTCCGCTCGAAGTGAGGTATGCCGCCGACAATGTCGACGCCCAGGTCGAGTGCCTTCAGGAGGTTCTTTTCCGCATTGGCAGATCGGTAAAGGCCGTCCTGCGGGAAGGCGACCAATTGCAGGTCAATATAATCCCTGACTTTCTCGCGAACCTCCAGCAGACCCTTCACGCCGGTCAGCCGGTCGTCACAGACGTCTACATGGGTCCGGATCGCCAGTAACCCTTGCGAAACGGCAAGGTCGCAATATTTCAGTGCCCTTTCAATGACCGCTTCGACTGTCAGGATTTCCTTCAGTTCTCCCCAAAGAGCGATACCTTCCAGCAGGGTTCCGCTTCGGTTCATGCGTGGCAAGCCGAGCGACAGCGTGGCGTCCATGTGAAAATGACTGTCGATGAAGGGAGGGGAGACGAGCTTGCCTTCCGCATCGATGACCCGCTCTGCGTCTGCGCTTATTCCGGCCTCAACAGCTTCGATAATGCCGTTCCGGCACGCAATGTCGACGTCGGTTGCGCCGTTCGGCAGATTTGCGTTCTTAACAATAAGATCAAAGCTCATCGGATCTTGTCTCAGCGTTGGCCACGGAAATAGGGAACAAGCAGTGCTCTTGGATAGTCGGCACGTCTTGCGACGAAAATCAGCGCGGCGATCGAGAGGATATAAGGCATCATGAGAAACAGCTGCCCGGGTATGAAACTGCCGACTTCCGTTTGCAACCTAACCTGAAAGGCGTCGAATGCGCCGAACAGGAGAGCGCCGATGAGTGCTTTGCCCGGACGCCATGATGCAAAAACGGTGAGCGCGATGCAGATCCAGCCACGGCCATTGACCATTCCGAAAAAGAATGCGTCGAACGCAGACATGGTCAAAAAGGCACCGCCGAGGGCCATGACAGCTGATCCGGCGACCACTGTTCCCATGCGAACGGCATAGACGGACAGCCCCTGTGATTCAACTGCAGACGGATTGTCACCGACCGCCTGGATCGCCAGGCCGAGCGGCGTGCGGTACAGCAGGTAGGCCGTTGCCAAAACCAGGAAAAGTGCCAGGAATGTCAGTGGTGTCTGCTGAAACAAGGCAGGTCCGATGAACGGCAGCTCACTCAGCACTGGAATATCCAGAGGCTGAAAGGCTTCGATCCGCGGGGGCGATGAGACATCGGGAAGCGCGGTCCTGTAGATGAAGTAACTGAGCGATGTTGCAAAGAGCGTGACCCCGATCCCCGAGACATGCTGCGACAGGCCGAGCGGTACCGTCAGGATTGCATGGATCAGCCCGAAGACGGCCCCGGCAAAAGCGGCGACCAGGACGCCGCCCCACAATCCCGCTCCGAGCCAGACTGCCATCCAGCCGGCCATCGCGCCTGCTGTGAAAATACCCTCAATGCCGAGGTTGAGCACTCCGGCGCGTTCGCAAATGAGCGCTCCGATCACACCGAAGATCAGCGGCGTTGCAATGCGCAATGCGGCCGCCCAGAAATTTGCAGAAAGGAGAATTTCGAAAATCTCGATCATTTGGCGATCTCCCTTGTCGATGGAGCGCCGATGAACCTCACCTTGAAGCGAAGAAACAGGCCTGACACCAATACGCACAGCAATGCCATGGCAACGATCAGGTCGGCCAGATAGTTGGATACCCCTGTTGCCCGGGACATTGAATCGGCGCCGACGAAGATGCTGGCAATGAACAGGGCCGCAAAGACAACCCCGATCGGGGAGAGGCCGGCAAGCATGGCCACCACGATGCCCGAATACCCGAAACCGGGCGACAGGTCGGCGGTCAGATACCCCTTGAGGCCGGCAACCTCACCAACGCCTGCCAGTCCGGCGAGAGCGCCAGAAAGAAGACCCACTCGAACAAAGGTGGCGGTAACCGGAATGCCGGCGTGACGGGCAGCGGCGGCGTTTTCACCGACCGCCCTGATCTCAAAGCCCCATACCGTTCGTTTCAACAGGAAATACACGCCGAGTGCCGCGGCGAGCGCGACGACAAGACCCCAGTGTATCCGCATTCGGTCCAGAAGTTTCGGCAGTGCGGCTTCATCCAGGATGGGTTCAGACTGAGGCCATCCCATGCCCATCGGGTCTTGCATCGGGCCTTCCAGCATCATTTGAACGAAGAGCAGGATGATGAAATTCAGAAGAAGTGTGGTGACGACCTCGTCGACTCCAAGCCGGGTTTTCAGCAGCGTTGGCCCAAGCATGACAAGGCCTCCGGCAAGAGCTCCGGCAAGTGCGACCATGGGTATGAGAAGGTAGGCTGGAGCGGAAATGGCACCGGTGCCAACAGCCACGGCTGCAAGTGCGCCAGCGTAAAGCTGTCCTTCTGCGCCGATGTTCCAAAGCTTTGCCCGGAAGGCAACAGCGGCAGCAAGACCCGTCAGAATGAGCGGAGTTGCCCGGGTCAGCATTTCCGTAAAGGCGAACAGGGATCCGAAAGCCCCCTTTGCCATGAGGCTATAGGCGTTAAATGCGGAGAGTCCGGCAAACGCCATGGGAATGGCGGCCAGAACAAGCGCGGCAAACGCCGCGGCAAGTGAAACGGCCAGCATCCGGGAAACGGAAACGGGTCCTCGTGGTTCAAATCGTATCATGCGGCTTGTTCCCCACCTTGGCCGGCCATTCTCAATCCGAGCGTTCCCCGGTCGAGCGTTTCGGTCTCCTCAGCGCTGGAAAGATGTCCGCGATGGATGACGGCAATGCGGTCTGAAAGACGCATGAGTTCATCCAGATCCTCTGAGATCAGGATAACGCCGGCACCTCGTGCGCGTGCCGCCAGAAGACGCTTGTGCACGTCCGAGGTCGCACCGACATCGAGACCGCGCGAGGGTTGGGCCGCCAGAACAACCTTTGGCTCGGGATCAAGAGTTCGTGCCAGGACGATCTTTTGTATGTTGCCGCCGGACAGAAGCCGGGCAGGGCTGTCTTCACCCTGACATCGAATGTCGTAGGCCTTGATCAGATTGCGTGCCTTTTCGCGCATCGCAGAAAAGCGGAGAAGACCAAAGCGCTGGTTTTCAGGCTTGCGAATGGATTCGATGGCCAGGTTTTCGGACACGCTCATCGGTCCGACAATGCCGTCCCGGTGACGGTCTTCGGGAATGCGTGCGAGTCCGTTGTTAATCACCGCTCGCGCGTTCGCATCCGTCCTGTCGTCTCCTTCCATGGAGATGGTTCCCGAAGCGGGTGGCTCCAGTCCCGAGATGACACGGGCGAGCGTTGTCTGACCATTTCCGGATACACCCGCTATTCCCAGAATTTCGCCGGAACGCAAGACGAGATCGACCTGGTGAAGGGCGTCGCGACCATCGCCGACCGAAATGTTCTGGAGCGCGAGCAATGGAGCACCCGGTGATCCGGCATCGCGTACTGTTTCGACGATTTCGTGACCGACCATGAGTTCGGCCAGTTTCCTCAGATCGCATTCCGCGGTTGGCAGGTCTGCTACCTTGCGCCCACCGCGAAGAACGGCGACGCGGTGCGACGATGCCATCACCTCTGCGAGCTTGTGGGAAATGAATATGATGGCGAGACCGTCCGCCGAAAGTTTCTTCAGTGTCGCGAACAGCGTGTCCGATTCTTGCGGGGTCAGCACGGCTGTCGGTTCGTCAAGCACGAGCACGCGGGCATCGCGGTAGAGTGCCTTCAGAATTTCCACGCGTTGTTTTTCACCCACCGACAATTGGGAAATTCGGGCATCAAGAGGGACATCAAGACCGGAGCGCGTGATCAGTTCTGCCAGCTTTTTTCGGGCAGGTGCGCGCGCCGAGGTCAACGATATCAGTTTCTCGGTGCCCAGAATGATGTTGTCGAGCGCACTCAGATTTTCCGCCAGCGTAAAATGCTGGTGAACCATGCCGATGCCCGATTCGAGTGCCGCATGAGGAGATCCGGGCTCCAGTTCGCTCAACCCGGTTCCGCTCTGATCGACGAGAACCTTCCCTTCGTCGGCCACATAGTGACCGAACAGGATGTTCATCAAGGTGGTCTTTCCTGCGCCGTTTTCACCTAGCAGGGCAAGGATTTCTCCTTGCTTCAGATCGAGCGAAACGTCGCCGTTTGCCGTGAGCATGCCGAAGCGCTTGGTGATACCGTCCAACCTGAGGACGACGTCTGCCTCCTGCGTGGGTCCCGTCATGCGGACCTCCGGAATTGTGTTCTTGGGGCCGCAGATGCGGCACAGGGCAGGGTGGTGCCGGCGGCCAAGGGCCGCCGGACGAAACCACTACATCGTTGACTTGGGCTCGCTGTCGTTCACGTTGACGCGGAACAGACCGTCAAGGATTTCCTGCTCTTTTGCCTTTGCCGCGGAAACCGCGTCGGCGTCCGCCAGACCTTCGTCAACGACGAAGCTGCCGCCGCCATAGGACATGAAGCTGAACGGACCATAGTCGGCCGGCTCGAAACTGCCATCGACGACCGCTGTAACCGCCCGGTCTATGGTCGGCTCCATGTGCCACAGGGCGGAGGACAGAATGGTTCCCGGATAGTCGCCTGCAGTGTCGATCACGTTGCCGATCGCCAGGATTTCCTTTTCCTTGGCGGCATCGGATACGCCAAAGCGTTCCGCGTAGAGAATATCGGCTCCCTTGTCGACCATGGCAAAGGCAGCTTCCTTGGCCTTGGGCGGGTCGTACCAGGAATTGATGAAGGTCACGAGGAACTTGACGTCCGGATTGACCGAGGTCGCGCCTTCCATGAATGCGTTCATCAGTCGGTTGACTTCCGGAATGGCATATCCGCCGACCATGCCGATCACATTGGACTTGGTGCTGGAACCGGCGATCATGCCGGACAGATAACTCGGTTCATGGATCCAGTTGTCGAAGACAGCAAAATTCGGTTTGGCAGGGCCGAAGGACGACCCCATCAGGAAGGCGGTGTCGGGATATTCGGCGGCGACCTTGCGTGCGGCGCGTTCAACTGCAAAGGCTTCACCGACCACAAGATCCATGCCTTGCTCGGCATATTCGCGCATCACCCGTTCATAGTCGGTGTTGGCGACGTTTTCGGAAAATGTATACGTGATTTCTCCACGGTCCTGGGCAGCTTTCAACGCCTTGTCGATCCGGCTGACCCATTGTTGTTCAACCGGTACAGTGTAGATCGCAGCCACTTTGATCGGGTCGGCCGCCAGGGCCGAAACATGCGGAAGTGCGGTGGTCGCCGTGACAGCCAACGCGGCTGCCAACAGGGTCCTGCGCACCCTGGAAAAAGGTCTTGAAACGAGCATTTTTATCCCCTGGAAGGTTCTTTTTACCAGAGAAGTGGATCACAAAATATGCGTGCTCACAAGCTGTGCAGAGGGGTGCAACGCTGATTTTTTGAACAATTGGAAAAATTTTTGAAGGCATGCAGAGTGAAAAAAGCTGAAATTGTTGTCAGTTAGCTGTTGAGCGCGACAGCGCAAAAAAAACGCCGGCGGGGCCGACGTTTTTGCTTTCAGGGACCAGTCTCAGTTGAAAAGACTGGAAACCGATTTCTCCAGAGCGGTCCGGTTGATCGCTTCTCCCATGAGCGGTGCGATCGATATCGTACGGATATTTGCCGCTGCCGTTATCGCGGCTGTCGGCTCGATCGAGTTGGTAATGACGAGCTCTTTCAGCTTTGAAGAAGTCACGCGCGCCACGGCTCCACCCGACAAAACGCCATGGGTGATGTAGGCGGTTACCGATTCTGCGCCTTTTGCAAGCAGCGCTTCAGCTGCATTGCAAAGCGTGCCGCCGCTATCGACTATGTCGTCGACAAGGATGCAATCGTAGCCGTTGACATCACCGATGATGTTCATGACTTCCGATTCTCCAGGCTTGTCGCGACGTTTGTCGACGATGGAGAGTGGCGCTTCAATCCGCTTGGCAAGCGCGCGCGCCCGGACAACGCCCCCTACATCCGGCGAAACAACCATGACGTTGTCAGTGGCGTATCGTTCCTTGATGTCGCGCGTCATGACAGGCGCTGCAAACAGGTTGTCGGTCGGTATATCGAAAAAACCCTGGATCTGTCCGGCGTGGAGATCCAGGGTCAAAACGCGGTCAGCGCCGGCTTCGGTGATCAGATTGGCCACCAGCTTCGCCGAAATCGGAGTTCGGCCGGAGGCCCGCCGGTCCTGGCGGGCATAGCCGAAATACGGTATCACCGCCGTGATGCGACGCGCCGAGGAGCGGCGCAATGCATCGATGATGATAAGAAGTTCCATCAGGTGATCGTTGGCCGGGTAGCTGGTCGGCTGTACGACGAATACATCCTCGCCGCGTACGTTTTCCTGAATTTCCACGAAGATTTCCTGGTCGGCAAAGCGCCGGACCTGGCATTTGGCCAGTGGAGCGTCCAAATAATTGGAGATTTCCTCAGCCAGGGCTCGGTTGGAATTGCCCGCGACGATCTTCATAAGCCGCAAGTCCTTCTGGTGCGACACCGGGTGTGCAGGTAGACATACCCTGCAGACACACGGAAAAGGCCTAGGTCGTGTCAAGTGCCGGGAGCCATGAGGTATGTCGAAGTACCCCCGGCAGGCGGCGGCGTTGTAACAACCAAGCAACCGGACCACAACAGGTGATAGGCTTTCACACCGTCTTTTTTTTATTTTTTATGACGCGGCGCAATAATAATCCGGCGAACTTATCATTATCGGTTGAGCCAGGCCTCGATTTCCACCATCGAGCGAGTGGCGATTCGCGATAGTGTGGAAGAGCTGACAGACTGCCATGGGTCGCCCGACGCTCCCCCGGTCGTCTCTGTACCGGAAATGCGTTTCAAGCGGCGCCCGTTATTGTCGACGATATCAAAGACGTAGAACACGGTTCCGTTGGATGGCTGGCCGGTTGCGGCCAGAAAGCCGTTGACGCGATAGGTTGCAACGGCGCCGACGCGGCGCACCAGCGTGATATCCTGTTTACGGGCTTCATTGCCGATATATTCAGAGAGTTCGTCGGCTATGTTGCCGGGGGCACCGGTAAAGGGTTCGAATGCGAACGTCACTCCGGATTCTTCGTCTGCCTGACCGGCAATCGACGGCGTCGAAACAGCGCCGGAAATCGGTGTCGGAGGTTGTGATGAAGACTGGCAGGCGGCAAGTGCGCCAACAAGCAGCAAACCTGCCAATGCCCGCAGGACCGAAGAAATTTTCTGACTGGAAGTTGAGAGCATGAAGCGGCCCGGCATTGAGAGACGATGTCGATATGAATGCGATCCGGCCATGCCAGGAGCGAAAGGCATGAGGGACCGCGAATTTCAGTTGGTTTAGCCTGACTTTACCGGCAGGTCGAGAGGGAGCGTGGATAAGCATTCCGGCGCGCCGTCAGTCGTGAGGTAGGTTTGCCCGAGTGTCATTGCCGTGTCGGTGATCGAATCCATAAGGATCATGTGCATGAAAATCACCATGTTCGCTTTCACTTCCGCCGGATTGCCCCGGTAAGCCATAGGCGTATCCATCCAGCTTGGCGTAAATCTGGCACCGAGAGAATAACCGCAGGCATTCAGCCGATGCTGCATCATGCCATGGGCATCCATCCGTTCTGCATGGGCATCGAATATATCGCCGAAGGTCTTGCCCGGGACAAGCTGCGTTTCGACCGCGGCAAGGGCTTCGCGTGCGGCCTGATACATTTCCTGATGACGATCGGTCGGAGTTCCGACAACCACAGTGCGCATCACGGCCGCATGGTAATGCCGATAGCTGCCTGCCCACTCGAGCGTGATCTGGTCTCTCTCGCCAAGGACACGCCGACCCGCCTTGTAGCGGCACAAAAGCGCATCGTGGCCGGAACCGATAATGAATTCATTGCCGGGATAGTCACCACCGCCTTCGAAAATCGCACCCTGCATGGCAGACAGAATTCTACCTTCGTCGGCGCCGGGGCGAATTTCCTCCATTGCCGCATCAAAGGCCTTGTCAGCCAATTCGGCAGCCTTGCGGACATAGACGATTTCCTCTTCGCTCTTGACCGCGCGCAGATCCGGGATCAGTGCGGAGGCATCGCTGATATTTGCGAAGCTGGTCAGCTCGGAATTGAGCTGAAGGGCAATCTTTCCCGTCATTCCATGAGTGTCGTACTCAATGCCGATACGAGCTCCGAGCAGATCCATATCGAAGAGCATGTCCTTGAGCTGGAGAACCGGGCTTGCAGCTCCTCTGTCAATCCAGATGCGGATATCGGAGATGTTGGAAGTATGGCGCGCCTGGCGTTGATCGGCCGATCTCGTCAGCAATACCTTTTCCCCGTCCCTGGTGACCACGAGGCATTGGAAGAAGCAGAAACCGAACGTGTCGTAGCCTGTCAGCCAATACATGCTTTCCTGGGCGAACAGGAGCATTGCGTCGAACTTTTCGGCTTCCATGACAGCCTTCAGTCCATCAAAGCGGCGCTCAAACTCAGCGTCTGAAAAATGCAGTGCCATGGTGTCCTCACATTCACTCGTTTAGTCGTCAGTTTCCAAGGGAGATTGCGCTGATCTGGCGGCCGTAGTCGGGCTCGTTTCGATGGGTCGTGCGGCGGTAGGAATAAAAGCGCTCTTCGTCAATGTAGGTGCAAAGACCGAGATTGGCGACTGCACCCAGACCCATGCGTTCAAGATCATCGGTAATAAACGCCGGCAGATCAAACATGTAATGTCCGGCGCGTTTCGACGAAACGAAATAGGAACCGTATTCGGGAGCGACGCCCACGAAGCGTTCCCGGAATTCCGCTCCGACTTCGTATGAGCCTTGCGATATCGTCGGACCAAGCACGGCAACAGTGTCTTGTCTTTTTGCGCCAAGCTTTTCCATTGCCGCCACGGTGTTGTTCAGGACACCGGAAATTGCCCCTTTCCAGCCGGAATGTGCCGCGCCGACAACACCGGCGCCTGCGTCGGCGAAAAGGACAGGGCCGCAATCGGCGGTCGATACGCCAATGGCCAGATCAGGCTCGCTGGTCACCACTGCGTCCGCTTTTCGGTCTGCACCGTCCTGCCAGGGGCCCTGAACGGTGATCACATCGGGAGAGTGAACCTGATAGGGCGATACGAGCCGATCAGCGGAAACATTGAATTTTTCGGCAACACGATTGCGGTTTTCCAGCACGACATCGCGCGTGTCATCGGATCCAAGCCCTACATTCAGGCTTTCATAGATACCGGTTGAAACTCCGCCTCTTCGCGTGAAAAAGCCGTGGCGTATCCCATCCAGCTTCAGCGCATCTGCTTCTATCTTCATTTGGTGACCTTCTGAAGAAACCGGTGTCGTCTGACGAGATCCTTGCGCGTCCATTTCTGGATCGATTCGTCGCCAACCTCCGATCCTTGAGGAACTCAGCCGGTGCTGTCAAACGGTGGGAATGGGCAATTTTCTCCTGTCAGAGCCAAAACCTTGAAAAGACTTCCCATTTGATCAGGTGCCGCAAGCCGTTCGACCGCGTTGCGAATGCTCTCCTGTTCCGATTGGGTTTTCCCGGCACCAAGCGAGCCTGCCCGTTCCAGCAGACCTGATCGCAACAGGAAATCACCCTGTGTCATGGGCGGATGAACCTTGGCACCTCCCTTGATCGCGGCCGTCGCCAGTGCTTCGAAATTTACATGTGCGGTCAAGTCGGCATCGCCCGGATGCGCCAGGACATCGTCGTAAACATGCTTGTAAAGCGCCTGTAACGTGTCTCCAGGTGCGGTCCTGAAATAGCCGTAGTCGATAATGAGGACGGCTCCTCCATACTGCGCCAGCCTCGCACCCAACTGCTCGGCGATCGCATTTGCAGCCGGTTGAGTCTCGATGATGGTTCCAAGTGGGGACCCGGCGAGACCGGGAGGGAGGTCGCTCTTCGGTATTCGGGCCGTTCCGGCGCCGAAGGCGAGCTCACCTGCATTGTCGATTCCTATGACGCGCTCGCACCATCCTTGCTCCGTCTTGACGAACTGATGAATTGGAAGGGCATCGAAAAACTCGTTGGCGACACCGATCAATGGTCCGTCCGGAACGTCCAGAAATGTGCCCAGAAAAGTTGGCTGCAGGGGTGCTTTTGCCAGCGTTTCCCGCTGCTTTTTCCTCAAGTGCGGGCTGGTTTCAATCAGATGCAGGTTTGCTGCCTTCACGAATGCGGGCCGGAGGGCCGCAACGCGCAGGAGATCCGCCATCAGCGTCCCCCGGCCGGGCCCGAACTCGACGAGATTGATCCGGTCAGGTTCGCCGAGCGCCTGGTGTGCCGATGCACAGGCGGCGCCGACGAGTTCGCCGAACATCTGACTGACTTCGGGAGCGGTGATGAAATCGCCTTCGCGTCCGAAAGGGTCTCGTGTCGCATAGTAGCCGCCGTCAGGGTCGCCCAGGCAGGTTGCCATGTACTGCGCGACCGACATCGGTCCATCCGCCACGATCCTCGCCTTGATCTTGTCCTTCACCGCCGTCAATTCCGAGCCTCTCGGTTTGACCTCCGAGCGGCCCAGACCATGAGCGCGATGCCTCCGAGGATCATGGGGAGGGACAACAGAATTCCCATCGTCAGGAAACCCGACAGATAACCGATATGTGCATCGGGAACGCGGTAGAGTTCGGCGAACGATCGGCCAACGCCATATCCAAACGCAAAGGCGCCTGCGAGGAATCCCGGCTTTTCCAGGAGCTTGAAGCGGTGACTGAGAAGACGGAGCACAAGAAACAATACGACGCCCTCGAGAGCGGCCTCGTAGATCTGGCTGGGGTGGCGGGGTTCGGGGCCGGCGCCCGGAAACACCACTGCCCAGGGGACGTCCGTCGTGCGGCCCCACAGCTCGGCATTGATGAAGTTTGCGATCCGGCCGAAAAAGAGACCGATCGGTGCCGCGCAACCGGCAAGGTCGAACAGGGTCCAGACCGACAGCCCCCTGCGCCAGGCAAACAGGAAAATGGCAATCACCGTGCCTGCAAAACCGCCGTGAAAGGACATTCCGCCTGTCCAGACGGCAAGAGCTTCCCCCGGATTGGCGAAGTAGTAGGAGGGATTGTAGAAAAGGACATACCCCAGGCGTCCGCCGATAATGATGCCGAACGTGCCCCACAGGACAAAGTCATCCAGATCGACAGGAGTGGGTCTTTGAAGGCCTGCCCATAGCCGATCGTTGCGGACAAGAGTACGCATATAGCGCCAGGCGAGTATGATGCCGACAATGTAGGCAAGCGCATACCAGCGGAGTGCGAAAGGACCGATTTCGAAAATAACCGGATCAATTGCCGGAAACGGCAAAACGAAAACTGTCGGCACGTGACGTCCTTCTTGAGCCTGACTTGGGCTGGGGAATATCCGGGGCAACGCTTGCGCGATCTTCGTTCATCCGTCAAGCGTGCTGTCGTCAAGCGTTCGCGAGCCGCCCATTGAATTGCGGTGTGACGGAATTGGTTCTTGAAGTTGAAGCATTTCCCTCATACCTGTCGGGTATTGAAAATGTTCCTGAACAAGGAGGGTCAGATGACCCAGGGCCCAAACCGCCTTCTCGACGATTTCGCAAAACTGATGACAGATGCCGCCGGTGTCGCACAAGGCGCCCGACGTGAGGTGGAAACCGCATTCCGCGCTCAGGCGGAACGTTTCCTGTCCGACATGGATATGGTGTCCCGGGAAGAGCATGAAGCAGTCAAGGAAATGGCGGTGCGTGCGCTCGACCGGGTCGAAGAGCTCGAATCGCGGCTCGCCAAGCTCGAAAACGGCAATTCCGGAGACGACGGAGACGCTTAAAGCACTTGGGTGACGTCGAAGTGAGCACTTTCTGTTAATTGTTGATGACAGAAATACGACGAATGAACTTGGCGGAAATGCAGTGATTTTGAGCAGTTTGACGAGAATTTCAGCTGAGTCGTCCACAAGTTTCGGCGAATTCATCGGGTTTGGTATGTATCCATTAAATCATTCCTGATCCTATACTCGAAGACAACAGGGATTCGTCGGAGCAAGACGGAACCGGTTCTCTTGAGTAGGGCCACCAAAGGACGCGTTTTGCTCCTCCGGCATGGGAAATTTCCCGGCGGCCCGCCCGGTTATCCTGATCGGGTATTCGGCCCCGGCTCGAAAGGGGAGAAGGCATCATGAGCCTCATCGAGATCGACTTCGAGCGACCTGACAATCCCGTTGATACCATCGAAACCGTTGCCGCGTTGAACGACTGGGCGTTTGAACGCTCGGACGAGGACGAAATCACCATCTCGCTGGGAGGCAGCTGGTGTGATTACCATGTCTCCTTCTCCTGGATGGAGGAGGTGGAAGCACTGCATCTTGCCTGTGCTTTCGACCTGAAGGTCACGGAGCCGCGCAAGACCGAAGTTATCCGGCTTCTGGCCCTCGTCAACGAACAGCTCTGGATGGGACACTTCGATCTCTGGCACAAAGAGAACGTCATCATGTTCCGGCAGTCACTGTTGCTAAGCGGCGGTGCCGAAGCATCTTCGGCGCAGATTGAAGCGATGCTGACAAATGCCCTTGAAAACTGCGAACGTTTCTATCAAGCCTTTCAATTCGTGGTCTGGGCCGGGCATTCGGCTGCAGATGCCATGAGTACGGCATTGTTTGAAACCGCAGGGGAAGCATGAATTTTTCAAAAGAGCGTCCCTTTCTTCTTGTCGGCGCCGGCAAGATGGGAGGGGCGATGATGTCAGGCTGGATGGCCGAGGGGATTGATCCTTCCGCTATCGTCGTCTGCGATCCGGGCCTGTCCGACGAGATGGGTGCCCTGTTGAAAAAACACGGTATCCGTCACGTGACAGCTGTTCCGGAGACGCTGAGTGCCGGAACCGTCCTGTTGGCGGTCAAGCCGCAGATGATGGACAAGGTCTTGCCCGGGCTGAAGACAGCGGTTGCGAACGACACGCTCCTCATGTCCGTTGCTGCGGGAACGCCCGTCTCCAAGTTTAGATCCGTGTTCGGCGATGTTGCGGTGTGCAGATGCATGCCGAATACGCCGGCCATGGTAAAACGGGGTATTACAGCTGTTTTTCCAACTGACGATGTGAGCGAAAGCCAGAAGGAAGATGTCGCGAGATTGCTCTCGGCGGTCGGCAAGGTCGTCTGGCTCGATAGCGAAGACCAGATTGATCTGGTCACAGGTGTCAGCGGGTCGGGACCTGCCTATGTGTTTTACCTGGCAGAAGCGTTGAGCGAAGCTGGAAAAGCAGCCGGGTTGCCGGAAGAGATTGCGCATGACCTGGCCGTCGCAACGATCAGCGGTGCCGGGGAACTGCTTCATCAATCCGGAGAGCATCCTTCGATCCTGCGCCGGAACGTCACCAGTCCGAACGGCACGACAGCGGCCGCCCTTGATGTGCTGATGCACGAAGAGGGCCTTCAACCGGTAATGACGGAAGCGGTTGCAGCTGCAATCAAACGGGCGAGGGAACTCGCGGGCTGACATCCTGCACGCCGGATGGACGGGCCGGATTGCGGCTTTTGAGCGAACATTCCTCAGGAAATGCACGCAAATTCAGGAGCTGCGGCGGAGCGCCGCTCTTTTCGCCGCAGCAAAGGTCTCCTATCTTTCCATACAATGACCAATGGGAGATTGCTCCATGACGACCGCAAAGACCAAGCAGAAGATCCTTCAGACGTTTCTGGGCCTTCTTTCCGACCACCCTTACGAAGACGTGTCGCTGCCACTGGTCGCGGAGAAGGCGAAGGTCAAACTCTCCGACATGCGCAGTTCCTATGCCTCCAAACTCGACCTTGTCGCCGCGTTTGCCGAAAAGATCGACACGCAGGTGCTCGATGAGCGCGACGAGGATATGGAAGACCAACCGCCTCGTGACCGCCTGTTCGACGTGCTCATGGCGCGCATCGATGCGCTTGCGGACCACAAGGAAGCAGTACGGTCATTGCACAAGGCCGCACGCCGTGATCCGGCGCTTGCGCTTGATTTCAACCGGCTGGAAACCCGTTCGCAGAAGTGGATGCTGATTGCCGCAGGGATTGAGGTGTCCGGGTTCAAGGGCGGGATCGTCGCCCAGGGACTTGCCGTTGCCTTTGCACGTGTCGTCAGGGTCTGGCTGGACGAGGCGGATGAGGGCATGCCCCGGACGATGGCACGCCTCGACAAGGAACTGGACAATGGCACCTCGTTCATGAAGCGCCTGAACAGGCTTGATGGCTTTGCCAAGGGGCTGCGGTCCTTCCTGAAAAAGGCTTCGAAAGGCAGACGCAGACAGGGTCGGCATTCAGAGGATGAGCCCGATCATGATGCAGGATATGCCGAAGAAGAACCGGCAAGGGCCTAATGCAGCTTCGGGCTTGCGCCGAGTTCGGAGCGAGTCCATGTTCGCTTGTGAAAAGCAAAGGGTGGTTCATGAGCGACGAAATCAGTTTTGACGATTTTCTGAAAGTGGATGTCCGGGTCGGCAAGGTGGTCGAAGCGGAGGAATTCCCGGAAGCGCGCAAACCCGCCTACAAGATGCGGATCGATTTCGGTCCCGACATCGGGATCAAGAAGACGTCGGCCCAGATCACGAAACACTACACGCCGGAAAGCCTTGTTGGAAAACTGGTGATGGCCGTCGTCAATTTTCCGCCACGCCAGATCGGACCGGTCAGGTCGGAAGTTCTGACTCTCGGTGTTCCGGACGACGAAGGTGAGGTCGTTCTCCTGACGCCGGACAAGAATGTTCCCATCGGAGGACGGCTCTATTGAGAATGGTTCGGGCGTGTGTGTTCACGCTGGTACCCTGAGCCGGGCCCTCAGACCACCGAGCGGGCTGTCTTCGAGATAAAGATCACCGCCATGGGCGCGCGCAACATCGCGGGCGATGGCAAGGCCCAGGCCGCTTCCCGTCTCGTCCTGATTTCTGGCAAGGTCCAGCCGGTAAAAGGCACGAAAGGCAAGGCTCCGCTCTTCTTCAGGAATGCCCGGGCCGTCGTCATCGACGGTAACGGTCAGCCAGCCCCGATCGATGCCTCCGGATACGTCTACGCGGTTGCCGTATTTGCAGCCATTGGTCACGAGGTTGGACAGGCAACGCTTCATCGATAGCCGCTTGACTTCCGCTTCCGATGGCCCGTCGAAAGAGGTCGTGACCAGAAATCCGGAAATCTCGGATTCTTCTTCCAACTCTTCCAGCAGCAGTGCGATGTCCGTTGACCGGGTCTCCTCGTCCGCGTCGCCCTTGGCAAATGCCAGGTAGTCTTCCAGCATGTTGCTCATCTCATCGACGTCCTTGCGCATGGCTTCGCTTTCGGGTGTTTCGCCGAGGAATGCGAGTTGCAGCCTGAGACGTGTCAGGATGGTTCTGAGGTCGTGACTGACACCTGCCAGCATCGTCGTTCGCTGCTCGATCTGGCGCTCGATCCGTCGGCGCATATCGATAAAGGCAAGGCTGGCACGGCGAACCTCGCGGGCGCCGCTGGCGCGGAAATTGTCGACGGGACGGCCCTTGCCGAATGCTTCCGCAGCGTTGGCAAGACGGACAATGGGGCGGATCTGGTTCCTGAGAAACAACAGCGCGATGATCAGCAGGACGAGCGACGTGGAAAACATCCAGACCAGGAAGATATGGGAGTTGGAGGCGAAAGTCTGGCTACGACGTGTGAAGACCCTGAGAATGGAGTCCTTCAACTGGATCCGGATTTCGACAAATCGGGAGCGTCCGACGGTGTCGATCCAGAACGGCTTGCCGATTTTCCGGCTGATCGCGAGACTGAGTTCCTTGTCGATCACATCGAAGAAGGGCTTGGATGTCGGCGGCGGGAGTGGCTCAAGGGGCAGGATCGTGGTGGACATGCCGAGGGCGTTTGAGGCGAGTTGTTCGATATTGGTGTAGTCGGGATCCTGCGGATAGTGCTCCAGCACATACACAATGGCTGCGATTTCCCGCACCACCGCTTCCGACATCCTCCTGGAGACGAGCTGGTAGTGGCGTTCCATGAAGACGAATACAAGGACGGATTGCAGGATGACGATCGGGGCGATGATGATCAGGAAGGTCCGGGTATAGAGCCCTTTCGGCATGATCCGGTACATGAAGCGCGAAACCGCCCTGTAGACATGCAGTATCGGCTTCAAAAATGCGGATTGTGAGAAACGCCGGAGCAGGATTTCAGGATTGGCCATTCGACAATTGCTCAATCACACGCCAGTCGATAGCCAATGCCGCGAACAGTCTGCAGGTAGATCGGATTGCCCGGATCCGTTTCGATCTTGCGCCTTAACCTGTTGATCTGAACATCAACCGTGCGTTCGCCGAGGCCGCTTTCGCCGCCAACGATCTTGTGGCGCGGCACCGTGGCTCCCGGTTGTTCTGCGAAGATCGACAGGATCTGTTTTTCCCTGTCCGTTAGACGGACCTGACTGTCACCGTTCTTGAGCTCGCCTCTGGAGCTGTTGAATGAAAACGGTCCGAACCGGATCTCTTCACTGGCGACGGCGGGCTGAGTGTTCCCCCTGCGCAGGATCGCGGCCATTCTGAGCATCAGTTCCCGAGGTTCGAAAGGCTTGGGCAAATAATCGTCGACACCAGCCTCCAGCCCGGCAATACGGTCCGTGGCTTCGGACCTGGCCGTGAGCATGAGGATCGGAACCTCGGACTCCTCGCGCAGGGAAACTGCGAGCTCAAGACCTGTTTCGCCGGGCATCATCACATCCAGGATGATCAGATCGAATTCGAGGCCGGAAAGGCACGTGCGCGCTTCGGCGGAATTGGCGGCAGTGGAAACCCGGTAGCCGTTTTCCTTTAGCAACCTTGAGAGCAGATCCCTGATCCGCTTGTCGTCATCCACCAGGAGGATATGGTTGGCATTGTCGTCGGGCACCTGGGCTTTCATGTCGTCATTTTGTTCCTTGTTAACTCGACGTCGGTCAGTCCTTCAGGGGGAACGGGCTTTTGATAAGTCTCATTATGTCCGCGCGAGCCTCGGGATCGATCATCTGCAACAGAAACTGCCGCACGATTTCCTCGCTGCCATCAGGCAATCCAATTAGGGCACGTTCAAGGCGCTTTTGCTGCAGGTGTGCCAGTTCTTCCGCGAGAGTGTGACCCCGCTCCGTCGTATATAGCAGCCGTTGCCGCCGGTCATTCAGACCCTCACGCTGCTCGATGATACCTGCATCGACAAGTTGCTTGAGAACGCGCCCAAGGCTCTGTTTGGTAATGCGCAATATTCCGAGCAGGTCTGTGACCATGATGCCCGGATTTCTCTCCACAAAGTGAAGCACACGGTGATGAGCCCGGCCGAATTCGAATTCGGCAAGGACGTCATCGGGGTCGCCGGTGAAATCCTTGTAGGCGAAAAACAGAAGCTCGATCAGGTCATATGGCAAGGAGTCCTCAGCCTCGTTTTGAGCCGGATCATTTGACGCAACATCCTCTTCCCGCGGGACAGGTGAAATTGCCGGTTTGAAATTTACGTCAGTCATATTGACTTAATTCTGGTCGATTGTTACTTGTCAGAAGCTGCGCGCGAAATGATCGGTCTCAAAGATGCATTTTTAGGCATCGGATGATAAACGAATCCGTTCAACGCTGCCGCGGTCATCAGGATACCGATAGTTGGCGTGCTGTGCAAAATATACAGCAGAAATACAGGCGCAAGTCTTTGGCGTTATTCGCGTCTGTAACAAAAATTCAATAATCGCTCAATGAGCGTGCTGGAGATGGAACATGGCTGGAACGCCTTTTGATCAGCTCAGTGGTGATATCTGGTATGATGGCGAGTTCGTGCCCTGGTCGGACGCGAAGCTCCACATCCTGAGTCATGGCTTGCACTATGGCAGCAGTGTCTTCGAAGGTGAGCGCGCATACGGTGGCCGGATATTCAAGTCCGAGGAACATACCGAGCGGTTGCTGGAGTCAGCCCGTACGCTCGGCTTCGAGATCCCCTGGACAGCCGAGCAGATCAACGCCGCCAAGGAAGAAACCCTGGCACGCATGCAGCTGACCGATGCCTATATCCGTCCGGTCGCCTGGCGTGGCAGTGAAATGATGGGCATCTCGGCGCAAACCAACACCATTCACCTGGCCATTGCGGCCTGGGAGTGGCCGAGCTACTTCAAGCCGGAGGAAAGATTGAAGGGGATCCGTCTCGATATGGCGGAGTACCGCCGTCCGGATCCTAAAACGGCACCCTTCAAGGCCAAGGCCGCCGGCCTTTACATGATCTGCACCGTGTCAAAACACGCGGCGGAACAAAAAGGTTATACTGACGCGCTCATGCTGGACTGGCGTGGGCGTGTTGCCGAATGCACGGGCGCCAACGTGTTCTTCATCAGGGAAGGCAAGATCCACACGCCGACACCTGACTGTTTCCTTGACGGCATTACCCGCCGCACCGTGATCGATCTTGCACGGGAACGCGGCATCGAGGTGATCGAACGCGCGATCATGCCGGAAGAGATTCCCGAATTCGAGCAGTGCTTCGTGACCGGTACGGCGGCGGAAGTCACGCCTGTTTCGGAAATTGCCGGAACCAAATTCGAGGTCGGCGAGATCATCGAAACACTCATGAAGGACTATGATGCTGCCGTGCGGCCTGATGCACCTGCCTTGCAGGCGGCAGCCGGCTGATCCTCGTGTCGGGGATCGAAACCAGGGCGGCTCTGTTCACCGTAGAACCGCCTGAACGGGTGCGGGTGGCGGTGAACGTCTCGTCCTGAGCCCACTGCTTTGTCAGACAGTGCTTGCAGTCTAACCGCATTTCCGGCGCCATTTTCTGGCGCCTTGTCCGGCGGTCAAATCCCGATCAGTTCAATTGCAGATCCGTACCTGATATTTCCAACTGTTTTTGATGAACTGACCCAGATGCGCGGCGAGGGCCGGCAGCGGGAGAGGCTGACAAATGCCGGTCTTTGGAGATGAATTCATGCAACTCGTGCCAGGTGCCTGTCAGGTGCGAGAATTAATAAGCGCGAGATCTTTATCGAAAAAGTAGATTGAGAAAATTAATTAAACTCTTGATTGCGAAAACGCATATTGAGTAGGCTATGGCTTTTAACCGTAAGGTCCATAGCCTTGACCAGCTTAACACTACATGCGCGGGTTTCTTCAAAGAACACGATAAGAGTATGGCTGTGTGTTGAGAGCGACAATGACGAAAACTCTGCCCCTCGACCAAAATGGAAGATAAACGGCAAGGCCGTCACGCCTGTAGCGCTGCGCCCGCTCGCGCCATCACACAAATTCGGCTCGACACTGCTCACCGGTGTCTTTGAGATTTCGGTTGAGGATCCGCAGGCAAATTATGACCGGGTATCGGTTACGGCAAATGGCGGGACCGCCGAATTAAGCATAAGGCGGTTTCCCGAAGCGATTTCGACAGACACATGGTTCCGCATTTTGCTGTGTTCCTGTTTCCATCAGGCCGAAAACCGGCAGGCGCAAGTTGCACGAACCTATTCGAATATCCCGGCTTCAGAACGCCAGGACCTGTCGTTGTTTATGGGTGATCAGGTCTATCTCGACCTACCCACGCTCAACAACTATCCGGACGACGAAGCGCAACTTTCCGAAAGATTTCAACACTATTATCGAACCAATTGGACCTCAAATCTCGGCCTCGACGCGTTGTTGAAAACATCGCCGGCGGTGTTTTGTCCCGATGACCATGAATATTGGAACAACTTTCCCCACAGATCTCCGATAATCCAGAATTCCTGGAAACAGGATTCCCGAGCGCGCTGGAAGAACGCAGCGGACCAGCTCTATGACGCGTTCCAATGCGCCACGCCAGCGGTTCGCGGGGACAACATAGAAGTCAATGTTGATCCTGTTTCAATCATTGTTCTGGATCAACGCTCGCAGAGACAGGAAGACCGCAGCGCTACCCTTGCTCCAGATGGATTGCCCCAATTGAACGATTGGGTGGACCGTTTGATTGCAGAAAAGAAAGTCGGCGCTGTCGTTACCGGGCAATCCTTACTCGACAAGCCGGTCGGTGAATACAAGGGTTCCGTCGCAGACTGGATGCTTCCCAATTACGGTGACTATGAAGGCATTGTAAAAGCGCTCCAAAGACTTTCCGACGCCGGGCGTCCTGTATTGCTTCTGACGGGTGACGTTCATTGGGGTCGCGTCACCCGGGTAAAGGAAGCGGGGCGGACCAAATTCATTGAAATCATTTGTTCGCCCTCGTCTTTGGTAACGACCATCGGCAGCGATCAGCTCAAGAACATCGGTGCCGGCTTTCGGAGGTTTTTCAAGGGCGAAAAGTCTCGCTGGCCGCGACATTCAAAGCCTCCCGACGCGGAACCGTTTTTCGCTCAACAGGTCTTCGGCAAGCGCTATCGTACAGAGACCATTTACAAGCACACCGGGGATCAATTTGCCATGCTTGCCTTGCGCAAGGCGGCCAATACACTCGAGGCAAAGGTGACGTATTACGAAATTCACAAGCATCCCGGTAAACCCAGGGACGTCGCGCTTGGGCTTCTCAGGTAACGAATTTTCAGGAGACTTCGAATGCTGAATATTGTGGCATCAACGGCAAAGGCGCATAATCCAGAGTTTGTTCAGGCAAAGAGACGTGGCAGCGAAGACAACGAGAAATGGGTCAAAAGGCATCTCAAAACGCTTGCCGCTGAAGAGGGCGCGAAGGGTATGTCCTATCTTGTTCTGATCGGTGGCAAACAGAAATCCTATTTTCACACACGAGTGGCGCAGGGCCACTTGAGGAACGACATGAGCCCCAGCCATTGGTCACATGTCGTCCTGCTTCAGGGCTCCGGCCCCACAGACAAAGGCGCTATCTGGGAAATTTCGCTGGAGCCCGCCGAAGGATTTGGTTACCCGCCTTCAGACAACGCCGTGGAACAGGCCCATCTTGCCAACTACGCCAGCAAAAACATGTATCCCAACATTGCGGTCATGCGGATACCAGTGAAACTGAGCGAGATGAAAAAAACGATAGTGCAGTTCAAGAAGCAACGTGTCGACCTCGATTGTGTTGAGCTGCTTCTGCTTTGGCTGGGTTACGTCTGGGGGGTTGGGCGAGCAGACAACCCGTTGTTCGATGGATATGGAATACCATCTGCGGCCTTTATCGAAGCTTTATGTTCCGCCAACGGTTATGATTTGACACCCGGGCTGGAAAGCAGAGCCAGTTGCCCCGAAGCGATCTGGCAAGCCGCAAGATGGTGGCAGGAATTTCAAGTAACCCAACAAGGCGCAGCTCCCATCAGGGGCATGTGGCATACTGAGCATTACCTGGGAGAGTAGGGCTGCTGCGGTAAACGACGAGTACAGGCAACCAGCAGGTCGGGATGCGAAAAGTGGCAGTTCCCGGTCCGGTATTGTTGGGTGCGGGGCTGAGTTGGTTTTCGTTTGGCAGGAAGCCCGTATGCAATGTTTGTGGTGCAAGCGGTATTCTTCCAACGGCAGACATCAGCCGGCAGTGAATCCTTGATATCACAATCGAAAATCGACCCTGATCCCGTTTCCAAGGTTCACTGACGGGTGCCGTCTGCACTATTGTGAAACCCGACTCGAACGAACGCTATATGCCGTGACAAGCGTATTGTTGAAATCAATTTCATGATTGGATTGTTTATTATGTCGGAATTGACTCTGGTCGGCACCTGGTCGTTGATTGCCTGGTTCAATCAAGATGAAGACGGTCGCCGTGTTTACCCATTGGGAGAGGATGCGACCGGATATATCAGTTATTCTCAAGATGGTTTTGTGTTTGTACACATGATGGCCAGCAATCGCACGCAATACGCCACAAATGATCCGTTCGGCGGAACCGTTCAGGAGGACACTGCGGCTATCAAATCTCAGATTACCTACGCCGGACCGTATGAATACAAGCAAGATCATGTCATTCACCGCGTGACCCAGGCCTCTTGTCCCAACTGGGTCGGTACAGAGCAAATCCGCCAGGTGGAAATGTCCGGCGACCGGCTGCGCCTGAGTGCAGCGAACGCGTTGTTTCAGGGGCAAACCGTCACCGCATATGTGGATTGGTGCCGCGCTGGCATTTGACGGCGACCGCATTGCCGGCGGTGATGCCTGTCAATTTCCAACAGGCCTGTTCACACCTCCGACAACGGTCAGGCATTGACCGGTTATGTAACTCGATGCCTCTGAAAGAAGGAACGCAATGGTTCGGCCAACTTCCTCATTGCGGCCCACCCGTCCCATAGGAACGGTTTCAGCCCATTCCGGGTGAAACTCTGCGTGTGCACTCTCCATGAGGCCGGGGGCAACGGCGTTGAAGCGGATGCCCTGCCGCCCGTACCGGTCCGCAAGCAGTTTTATGAAACCGTGCAATGCGAGGCGGGTTGGTCCAAGCGTGAACGGCAGTCTTGGTTGACCGGCCTCGATCCCTGAAATGGCAACGAATGAACCACGTCCATGCTTGCCGATGTGAGGCAACACAGCCATCGCAAGCCGCATCGGCGCCAAACCGATCCATGATTGATCGGGCGGATCCTACCAGCGGTTGTCAAACCAGGCTGTCAACGATGCCATTGATAAAGTCGCCTTCGTTCCACCGTGTCGGTCCAGATCCGATTTTGACGACAATCAAATCCAGTGAAGGAACGATGTAGCAATTGTTGGTGTTGTGACCCTGCAGCGCAAATGTGTCCTCGGGGAGCTTCGGCCAACGGGTCCGTTTGGCGTTGACCCACCAGGAATACCCATATTCGTGGTTCAGCATTTGGGACGACCGTGTTGCCAGGTCACACCACCATTGAGGGATAATCTGTTGGTCTCCCCAGCGTCCATGGCGACACGCGAGCAATCCGAAACGGGCAAGGTCTCGGGCTGATATGACCAGACCGACATGACCACTTGTATGCGGACCGATGTGCCCAGCACCACCAAGGACACCAAAGCTCGCATGCTCAATTCCGATCGGTGCAAATATGCGTTGCTGAATAAACTCGCCCATCTCCATGCCTGCAATTCGCGCAAAAAGGATCGATAAATGCGAAAAGGCCGGATCACTGTATTCCCAAACGGAGCCCGGCTCCGCGGAAAGAGTTGCGGCGCTGCGCCCGTAGCGATTGGCCTGATGCCCAAAAGCGTGCTCAAACGGTCCTGCATCGGGGCCCGTTGGCACGCCGTAAAGCCCATGATCCTCTCCCTTGATTCCAGACGTCATCGACAGGAGCTGTCCGATTGTTATCCGGCTTTTTCGCGGATCGCTCAGAGGCGCAGCCTCCGGCACATACTGGTAGGCGGGCGTGTCGATGCTGATCTGCAAACCGCCTTTCAAGAGCCCTTTTCGGCTATCGTCAAATAGCAGACCCCATGCCGTTCCAGTTAGGGATTTGGTGCATGACCAAACATCAAACCGGCTTGTTGCAAGCCCCATGAACGAGGCATGTTCGTGAACGATGCGGCCATCACGAACAATGACCGCTGCCCAGTTTTGCCCGCCAAACAGAAAATCCTGCAATTCAAAAACGCGTTCAATTCTGGATCGGCCGACACCGGCTTTTTGCAGATGGTCATTGTCTGAAGTCAGAACCTCCCAACCGCTGCCGTATTCCGGTTCTGGAACATTCTTTCCGGTGTCCAGTGAAGCAGTTGCATCTGTCATGTGAAATCGGTTCCGCGTCGTCGGGAAGTTTCAGAATTGCCGATTGGAATTCTTGCAAAGCTTCGCACAATTGAACAGCAGCACCAAGATTGGAGACATGGTCTGTCGGCCGCGATGAGACCGGCCTCGAGGTGTCATTGTCCGAAGGCAGCGTCGTTTTCGCCGCAGACAGTCGCGCGGGACGTTAAGCCGAACTCCGGTCAAAGGCCGGGGAGCACAATGACATGCACCCTTCTTCAAGTCGGAAGTTGGCCAAATTGCGGGCCTTTGTCATGTCTGGTCGTCGTGCAAGGCGTGGAACATGCGTCCCCGCTCGGCATAGAGAATGCATCCGATGGCACACAGGCCATAAACGGCATAGGCAAGACCCAGAGGTTGGGTCGTCCCGTCGAAGAGCTGACCCATGATGTAACCCAGGATTGCGCCACCTAGCGTGCTGATCGTCCCAATCACCGATGATGCCGTCCCGGCAATAGCACCAAGTGGCTCCATCGCCATGGCATTGAAATTCGCCCCCATGAATCCGAAGCTGGTCATGATGAGCGTAACCAGCACGAGGAATAGCCAGAAATTTTCAATCCCGAACGTGGAGACAATAAACAGGATCAAACCCAGAGCGGTATAAATCACCGTCGCCCCGTGTGACAGGCGGCGCATTCCGATGGCTTCCACAAGCTGAGCATTGGTAAAGGCTGCGACGGCCATGGTGATCGCGATTGCGGCAAAGACGACGGGAAAGAGAGCCCCGAGATCGAAGATGTCGACGAATATCTGCTGGGACATGGCCAGAAACGCGAACAGGCCGCCGAAAATGAAGGCGGTGCCGAACGTGTAGCCGAGGCTGACGCGCGTCGTCAGAGCGGTCACATAAGCACTGATGATCGTGGACATCACCATGGGGCGGCGGTTTTCCGTCGCCAGTGTTTCCGGCATCCGGTAGGCAGACCACACGAGCATGGCGACACCGGAAAACAGCAGCAACGCGAAGATCCAGTGCCATCCGGCGACAAGCAGCACGACCTGACCGATGGACGGTGCGACAACCGGCACAGCCATGAAGACCATCATTACCAGCGACATGACCTTGCCCATACGCCGGCCCGTATAGCAGTCGCGGACGACCGAAAGCGCGGAAACGCGAGCTCCGGCGCAACCGACCCCCTGCAGCACGCGTGATATGAGCAGCGAGTCGAGATCAGCCGCAAATATTGCGCCGATGCTCGCCAGACTGTAGAGCGCGAGGCCGCCAACCAGTATCTTGCGCCTGCCGAATGCGTCGGTCACCGGACCGAAAAACAGCTGTGCACTGCCGAAACCGATGAGATAGGACAGAAGGATCAGCTGACGGTTGTTTTCCTCGACGATATCGAGCGCATCACCGATGGCGGGCAGTGCCGGCAACATCACGTCGATCGCCATGGCGTTAAGCGCCATGATCATCGCAATGATCGCGACAAACTCGGCAAATGGAATACCGGGTTCCCGCAAGACTTCGCCTTCGCCGCGGGGGCGGTTCAGCCCGGAGGCGGAATCAGCAGTGCCTGCATCGGTGGAGTCGATGTCGTGTTTCAAGGGACCGGAACCAGTTCAAAGGTGTGAGCCGTCGATTGACCGCAGCAGTGATAGAGGAAAAACGGCGCGGTACGCGAGCTTGGGAGACGGGTAGTCTAAGCGTTGCGGGCGCTCAGGTCCAGCGTGCAGCGTCCCTGTCGTCCCCGTCCTTGGCGTCCACCCAGGTGCCGGTGCCGCCTTCAGCCAGGTGTTCCTTTTTCCAGAAAGGAGCGCGGGTCTTCAGGTAGTCCATCAGAAAGTCTGCTGCCTCGAAGGCAGCTCGGCGATGGGAGGACGCCGCTATGACCAGTACGATATTGTCTCCGGGGGGGATCTTGCCGTGACGATGGATGACCGTCAGACCGGTCAGCGGCCACCGCTCGATTGCCTGTTGCGCGATGCGGGTCAGTTCGCCCTCTGCCATGCCGGGGTAATGCTCCAGCTCCAGGGCACTCAGCGTACCGGCCTCGTCGCGGCACAGGCCCGTAAAACTCACCAGCGCACCGACATCCTTGCGGCCCGAGGTCAGCAGACCGGACTCCGCCCCTGCGTCAAAATCCTCCGTTTGAACTTTCACCTTTGGTGTGACCGGCATCATCATCCACCCGTCATCGGCGGAAAAAAGGCGACTTCCCTGGCTGCGCCGAGTTCCGTATCCGGTTCGACATGCTCCTGGTCCAGTGCAACACGAATTGCGTCTTCTTCCTCGAAAGCCGAAGCGTGATAGTCGTCGAGGTCTTTCAGGTGTGCGATCAGATCAGAGACAGTTTTCACATTGGAGGGAAGCTCGATGGTTTCTTCCTCTATGCCAACCTTTTCGCGAACCCAGGCAAAGTACCTAATATTCATGAGACCTCCCGATAGTACGGCTTTGCTGGCAACGCCGCACAGCGTGCCTTATTCGGTGATGAGATGGCCGATCCCGGCACGGAAATAGTCGTAACCGGTATATAGTGTAAGAATGGCCGCGAGCCAAAGTGCCGTCAGTCCCATCAACGTCGTATACGCGAAGATCGTGTCGCCGGCGGGCCCGGCAAGCAGAAACGCAATCGCGATGAGTTGCACTGTCGTTTTCCACTTCGCCAGCTTTGTAACCGGAACACTGACCTGAAGTTCTGCCAGAAATTCACGCAATCCCGAGACCAGTATTTCCCGGCAAAGGATGATGATTGCGGCGACAAGCGACCAACCGCCAATTGTGCCGTCGGCCGCCAGCATGAGCAGGCAGACGGATACGAGCAGTTTGTCAGCGATGGGATCAAGCATGCGTCCAAGCGCGGATTGCTGTTGCCAGGCACGTGCGAGATAACCATCGAAAAAATCCGTGATTGCCGCAACGATGAACATTCCCAGCGCAATCCAGCGCGGCGTGGTTCCCTCAAAATAGAAACATGCCGCAACTGCGGGCACCGCCAGAATACGACCATAGGTCAACAGGTTGGGCAGGCTTAGAGCAACGTTTCGTTTCATGTCTGCTTTCAGAATGCGGGTATTGGCGGATGTTCGAAATCAATTGAAATTGCATTGCCGGAGACAGGCGATCAGTCATCCACTACGCGTCGCGCACCTGCCTCGGTTACAGATTCGGTTCGACCATTTCAATCGAAAATTCGATCGCCTTGCTGGTCAATCATCATTTTGGCTTTGCGGATCATCTCATTGGCCGCCTCGGTCTCACCCGGCATGACATCTGCGCGAATGAAGCGGTGAACCCTTGTTTCCTCGCCATCCTGCTTTTCGATGCGCCCGGCAACCTGCCATTGGCCGCCCGAGGACTGTGGTTCAGCGATGATCTGAAAACCCTCATGTTCGACCGGCGCGGTCTTTGATGCACTCTTGGTCTGACCTTCTCCGGACGCTCCGAAGAGGGATTTGAACATCTTGCCGAGCATGACGCCCACTCCTTGCTGTTTGTTCCCTTTTAGGGGGCGCGGCAAGGGGCATCAAGGGGAATGACTTTACGATTTGGTCAAGAGACGTAAAGGAGACGGCTATCTTTGGTAAATGCCAGCGGAATTGCTGTGTTCTTGCGCTTCGTGGCAACAAGCAGATTAGCCGATCATCACGCGCCAGAAGACGACCGCAAGGCCGGCGACGCCTGAAACTATACGCAATGCAGGGTTCTTGAAGCCGATAAGTGCGTAGGAAATCAAACCAAGGCCCAGACCGGTTTGCAATGCGGCGAAGATTGCGCCCATGGTGTCGCCCTCCAGCCTGATCAGACTAGGGTTCGCGATCATTGCCAGGGGAATGATGTAGAGGCCGATCCCCAGGGCCATCGCTGTCAAGGCCACTTTCAGCCAGTTTTCGTTGATCATTCCGGCGGCGATGAACACCGCACCGCAGACCGGTGGCGTGATCGTTGACAAGAGTGCAAACCAGAAAACGAAAAGATGGGCCTGCAGGGGTTCCAGGCCCAGCTGAATGAGGGCGGGACCGGCGACGGAAACGCAGATCACGTAGGCGGCGGTGGTTGGGACCTCCATCCCAAGCACCATGCAGGCCAAGGCCGTCAGAAACAGGGACGGCCACAGCAGTCCTCCTGAACCGGAAAGGATCAGTGATGTGATCTTGACGCCAAGACCGGTGATGGAGAGAACGCCAATTATGATGGATGCGCAAACTATGATGGCTGCGATCATCGACACCTGCCGCGCGGCGTTGACGAGGGCCCTTTCGACACGGGCCAAGCCCTCTTTCCCGGTACCAATACCCCTTGCGTTGAAAAACAACAGGAGAAAGCTGGCCAGGATTGCCATGGATGCTGAATATTGCGGGGTGTACTGAACCCAGAACATGCCGATGAGCAACACCGTGAAAGGGATCATGAAGAAGCAGGAAGTGACGAGCACATCGCGCCCTGATGGACGGTCCTTTTCAGCAAGACCCGCAAGATCGTGATGATTTGCGTAGGCGTTAACACCAATCCAGACAGCGACGAAATAGAGGAGGGCCGGCAGGAGCGCTGCTGCCATGATGGAGGTATAGGGAACGCCGGTGAGTTCCACCATGACGAAAGCGCCGGCACCCATCAGCGGAGGCATGATCTGCCCGCCGGACGATGCGACTGCTTCAACGGCAGCCGCGAGGCGCTTTGGATACCCCAGACGGGTCATTGCCGGCAACGTGATCGCTCCCGTGGACGCCACATTGGCCGAGGCCGAGCCCGATATGGAACCAAAAAGCGCGGAGGAGAGGACAGACACCTTTGCGGCACCGCCTTTCAACCTGCCTGCGGCGGCAGAGGCGATGTTCATAAAGCCCTGACCTGCCTCTCCGGCATTCAGCACCGCGCCGAATATGACAAATATCGCGACAACATTGACCGAAACACCGGTCAAACTGCCCCAGATGCCACCCTCTGCGATCGTGAGTGTTCCCAGGAAACTGGCGAGTGGCGTGCCGGAATGGCCAAATTCACCTGGAATATGCTGTCCGAACAATCCGTAGAGCAGTGCCAGGAGTGCGACAAGCGGCAACGGCAAGCCGATGGCCCGCCGCGCTGATTCCAGAACAACGACAATCAGGATGACGGCGATGGCGAGCTGAAAAGACCCTTCCAGAAATCCGTACTGGTCCGACAGCCGGTCGTGCGACACGGCTACCCAGACGCACGCACCGATGCCCAGGACCGTCAGGATGATGCCGCTTGTCCGTGCCAACAGTCCCTGCTGCGCCGCAAGCAGTATCCAGGGCAGTGCGAGCGCAAGGTGAAGCGGACGGCTGACAAGATTGGGCACGAGGCCGGAAAAAATAAGTGCGAGGTGAAATGTAACCAGACAGAGCGCTGCTGCGATGATCAAGGGTCTCAAGTCAAAGTCCTTCCCGCCTCGAAACAGCGCAAGATACCACCGGTCACGCTGCCGGGGCGGCGGCGGCACGACCTTTCTCGGGCAACGGGTCTCCGCGCGTGTGAAATCACGGAGACCGCCAGATATTCAGTTGAGTGTTACTGTTGCTCCGGTGTCAGCTCAAATCCGGCTTCCTCGTAGTACCGGACTGCACCGGGGTGAATTTTCCCGGTTATATTGCTCATGAGGCCCGTTTCGACGCCGTTCCACCAGGGCGCAGCACCGCCCATGGCTTCTTTTTGCTCCCAATAGGTCTTGGTAAGTTCATAGGCCGTATCGTCACTCATCGCGGAAGTGGTGAAGGCAACGACAGGAAGAGAAGTCGTGACGATATCCTCTGTCTGCCCAGCATAGGTTCCGCCCGGGATAACCAGTTTTGTGCGTTTGGTTTCCGCAATCTGGTCGTCGCTCAAGGAAATGACGTTGACACCGGTTGAAGCGGCGGCCTCGATCACATTGGGTGCCGGGAAAGATCCGGCAGTGACAAATCCGTCGATCTGTCCGTTCTTCAGCGCAGCGACCGCATTGGAAAGCTCGACTTCCGCCAGGTCGACCTTGCCGTCCAGACCGAACAGCTTCAGGTATTTCTCACCTTCGCGAGCACCGAAAGATCCCTTGCCCAGCAGGATCGTCTTGCCTTCCATGCCGGCAAAATCGGTGACGCCGCTTTCTTCGGACATCACGAAATGCATCGTGAGGGAGGGGATGGGAAAAAGCGCCCTGATCTCGTCGAACTTGGGATCGGACTTGCCTTCGAACATGGCCTTGCCGCCCTGGGCAAGCCTTACCAGAACCGGCGGAGTGGTGAACACATAGTCACCGCCACGAGCTCTTGCTTCCATCACGTTTTGAACCGAGCCCTGGCTTTCCTCGACCGTGACGATGATGTCGCCGTCGGAGCCGGCCTTCATGGCTTCGGCGATCTGTACGGCCATCTGATAGTAGGAAGAGGTCGACTTCGCTGACTTGTAGGTGATGCGGGTTTCCGCTGACGCGTATCCGGCGCCCAAGGCCAACGTGGTTGCGAGCGCAAGTGACAATATTGCTTTTTTCATAGTTTACTCCCTTGAAAGTTATAATTGTTTGGCGACGAGCAAGCTCGCCGCCCGGCCTTGGAACACCACTGCACCAGCAAGGCGCGTGCCGTTTGTCTCTTTGTAGGGGGCGAAGAAGTGGGCATCAAGGCGCTTTTCGATCCCCAGTGGTCGGAGGCAAATTCGAAGGTCAAATGGAGGCGTGTGATTTGGACGAACGCCCCCGAACAGGATCGGATCATGACAGAGACGACGCTTTCATGACCCTGTCAGAGTGCGTGGCGCCGCACTTCCCGACCGAATTGTGATTGAAGCCCTGACGTTGCGAATGCCAAGTTGCGAAAAGGCTCGATGCCGAACAGCGAGCGGCGAAGCAAGTATTCATTGATGGGTTTCGAGTGATCGACAAGGCTGGGCTTCCCGCAGTTCTCCAACCCTTGAAACCGCTTTCATCGAGCGAAGTTTCCTTCTAGTATCCGTTCTCATCGGGTCAGCATCGAACAAAAAACGTTCGCTCCAGACAAGAATGTGGCTCGATTTCGTCCCAGGGAGGCGACAATAAGTTTGTTTGTTTTGTTGAGCGGCATAGTCGGCGGACTTGGCCTGTTTTTCGCTGGCGTCTGGCTGCTGACTGAAAATCTCAAACGTTTCGCCGGGCGCAGATTGAGGCGCGCCATTGTCGGGTGGACCCGGCATCCCCTGATCGCCTTCAGCTGGGGTGCTCTTGCCGGTGGCATTGCACAAAGCATGTCGGTTCTTGTCTTTGTCCTTGTCGGGATGCTCACTGCAGGACTTCTGACAATAAGATCGACCTTGCCGATTATCGCGGGAGCGAATGTCGGGGCATCGGTGCTGGTGTTGCTGGCGACGCTCAACATGAAGCTGGTGATGCTGTTCGTGATAGGGGCAACCGGTTTTGCGATCGCAAACGAACGGCTGTCGCGCTGGCAACCTCTGATCGCGGCGCTTTTCGGCCTCGGAATTCTGTTTCTTGGCATTGCGACGCTGCAGGAAAGCGCCGTGCCGCTGGTCCAGCAACCCTGGGCTGCGCAGGTTCTTGAACGCGTCAAGGACTCCTTTTTGCTGGTATTTGTGGCTGCGGCCGGGTTGACGTTTCTGGCGCAGACCTCCACCGCGATCAGTATTCTGGCAATTGCCCTTGCGGGGGCAGGCGTCTTCAGTGTCGAACAAACGATCATGGCAATCTACGGATCCAATTTCGGCAGCTCGATCAACACGCTGGCACTGTCATGGAACCTGCGCGGCAGACCCATGCAAATCGCCATGTTTCAAGTCCTGTTCAACATCATTCCCTGTCTTGTGCTTGTTCCATTGTTTTACATTGAAAGAAGCACCGATCTCTTTCTGGTGAAGGGTATCATGGGCCTGTTTCCTGGCGGCCTGGAACAGCAAATGGCCTATGTTTATCTGCTGTTCAACCTGACCGGTGCAGTGATCGTCTTCGCTCTGAATTCTCCACTCAGCCGTCTTGGGGAATGGCTTTTTCCGGCGACTGCATCTGAAGACAATTCCCGGCTTCATTACATTCACGACCAGGCACTTGTTGATCCGGAGACCGCATTGGACCTGGTCGACCTGGAACAAAATCGGTTGGTCAAGTTTTTTACCAAATACTTCGAACATCTCAGGGACGACGACAAGAACGGCGGTTCGGAACTGACGGCACTCCACAATTCGTTTCAGGCTCTGGCGAAAGAAATCGACGGATTTCTGGATGAGTTCGGCGAAACCGATCATGATCACGAATTGTATGACCGGTTGAATGCGGCGCTGAACCGGCAAAGACTTCTGCTGGGTGTGGAAGACACGCTTCATCAGCTTGCTCAGGCGATCCGTTCCGGCCCGGGGCTCGGGTCCATGAACCGGTTCAACCAGAATGTTATCGAAGCGCTTGACACGGTCGTGCTAACGCTCGAAGGGGCCGTTGTTGATGGTCGTCCATCGGATCAAAAACGGCTGGGAAAGATCGCGGGTGACCGGGGTGATTCCATGCAGCGCATTCGAAGCGCCTATTTGACAGCCGATGATCATCTGAATGCGGAATCCAAATTGAACCTTCTCAAGGTTACCAACCTGTGCCAGCGGTTTTTCATGCTTCTGAGTGAATTTACACAAGAAGACAACAAGGACCGTGAGGTTGGCTGATGCTTCATCGTTCAAAAGGCTCTAGTTGAGCTGTTCGGGATGCCATCTCAAGGCGAACAGTGTCACATCGTCATACTGGTCTGTTGCGCCGACAAATTCAGACACGTTCTCACGAAGGGAAGTGATGATCTCCCTGGGCGAGTCCGCATGGGCTTCCCTGAGATGCGCGCGAAGTTTTTCCTGCGAGAAAAAGACACCTTCGGCGTTCATGGCTTCCGGGATGCCGTCTGAATACAGGAAAACCATGTCGCCTTCCTTGAGCTGCCGGGTAACGTCGCGATAGGCACTGTTGCGTTCGACACCCAGCGGAATGCCCGGGCGCCGGTCCGATACCGGATCGATCACCCCACCCTTGCTGATGAGGTAAGGGGTGATGTGGCCGGCGTTTGAACACTTCAAAACTCCGGTCTTCACGTCAAGGAAGCCGAGAAACAAGGTCACAAACATTCGGGCCTTGTTGTTTTGGCACAGTTCCTTGTTGACCGAGGCCATGATGTTCAATGCATCGGGAACCTGACCGGTGGTCTCGCGCCATTGGTTGACTGCGTATCTGATGAGGCTGCGTGTTCTTGCCATGAAGAGTGCAGCCGATGTGCCTTTGTCGGACACATCTCCGACAACAAAGCAGATTGTGTCGTCATCGGCGTAGAAGAAATCATAAAGATCGCCTCCGACCTCTCGAGCCGGTTCCATGATCGCATAGATGTCCACCGGCTGAGTTGACGAAAGAGGAGGGAACACGCTTGGAACCATGCTCAACTGAAGCTCTCGGGCAGTGGCGAGCTCACGCTCCAGGCGGCTCAGGTTGGTGACAAGCTCGTCCTGCGTGGACTGGAGTGCCAGCATTGCCTGGTCGATTTCCTGGTTCCGTTTTCCAAGCAGGCTGTTAGCGTGCTCCAGTTCCTGCGTTCTTTGGTCGAGAAGGCGGAAGACAGAGGAAAGTTCGCCGACCTCATCCTGGCTGTCGATTTCCTCGAAATCGGTGTGACCGTTGGTGTCGAACGCTTCGGCCGGTGTCGGTTGGCCGGACTCCAGCGCCGGGGACGAGACCGCAGGATCCAGGCGGCTGGACGCGAACTTATGAGCCCTGGCGGTCAATTCACGTATCGGTGCAGTCAGCCGACCGGAAAAGAAGAACAGGCTCACGCCACCGGCGAAGATTGCGACAACACCGCAAATCACCGAAATGAGCACGAGCTTTGTAACTGGCTCAAACACGTCGCGCGTTGCGGCGACTCCGATCATCATCAGGGGCGTATCGGCAAGTGCGCGATGGTCGACGACGATAGACTCATATTCTTCGCCAGAGCGCGCCGGAAACCCCTGGAATTTTTGCGCTTGCATAAATTCGATGCTTTCCGGCCCCTCGATGTTTCGGTTCGGAGGAACCCAGAGCGACCGGCCTGCGGACGACCTCTCTTCGACCGCCAGCGTGAGAAAGCCATTGGTGCCAGCCTTGATCTGACCGAAAAGGTCTTCCTGAACCGTGTCGAGATCGAGCAAAAGAACGATGTGGGCATTTTCCTTCGGGCCGGCTTCATCCAGAAGTGGCCGTTTCATTACAATTGCCCGATCTTCGGCGCCATCATTGCTTGCCAGTCTGATGACCGACAGGCCTTCCGCGGGAGCGGCGAGCAATTGTGACAGGTTTGCAGAAGCGGGCGTCGCCGTATCTGTCGAAAGATCGTCGCTGGCGTGTTGTGCAAATACGACAGTCCCGTCTTTGACGAGCGCGACATTGCGAATCCAGGGTTTGTTCGAAACATGAGTCTCGAAATAGTCGTTCAATCCAAGCGCGAAAATTGCGGCCAGAGCCGGATCGTTGGCAACCGAGTGAACCAGCGGCTCAGTCGACCAGAGCACGAGATTGGCCTCGTTTGTCTCCAGAAAGCTTGAAAGAATGAGCGTGCTCTGATCCAGAAGTTGCGATAGTTGATTGCTGGATTCCTTTTCCAGCAGGTCTGCCGCGCTTCTGGCGAGAACGAAAGTGAGCAGGCTTACAATGATCAGAACGATGACAACCGTACCACCAATCAGCTTGGTTCTGATTGAGCGGTTGACCAGACCCCCGGTTTTCAGGCCGGAATTTCGCCGGTTCAGATCGATCTGTTCCTGTGAGCTCGTGGTCGTCATCTCGGCAATTGACTCAGTGAATTGAGGAGATTTTCAAACCGGGTCAGCGAGACGCCGAAATGGTCTTCCCAAATTCTGTTGTAGGTCGAGGTGTTGCTTGACTTCTGCTCGGCAAAATAGGTCTCGATCTTCTTCTGAAGTGCCTTGTCCGATTTGCTGACGCCCCAACCTATCTGCTCGTCTTCACCTACCGGGAAGGCGACCGCAGCATTGTTCAGTGTGTGGCGGATGGACCAGATTGCAGCGTTTGCGTCCGTGAGCACAAAATCGATCCTGTTGTCATCAAGGGATTGAAAGACCTCTTCGGAACTGAGGAGCTCAACCAGGATCGGGTTGTCAGAGAATTTTCCCTCGTTTTGAGCCTGTATCCAGCTGTGAAACGAGGTGTCTTTTTCGGCCGCAGTGGATTTTCCAGCCAGGTCTGCGGGCATCTTGAAGTCTTCCTGTCGCCCCTTGTCGACGATCACCATCATCCTGCTGTTAAAAAGTGGAACGATATCCATCATGCGCAATCGCCAGTCCGTGATCGTGAGATGACTGGGATAGATGTCACATGTACCGTTTTCCAAAAGCCGGGGTGTTGAATCGGATGCCCGGTCTGTAATGCCTCTTTGGTCATGAAACTGTTCGTCCCAGCCAATGGTGACGAACTTGACCTTCATGTTTTCGCCCAGTGAAGCCGCGAACGCCCTGGCTTCTTCGACAACCGGACCGCTCAACTTGCAATCAGTCCTGCAGACTGGAGGTTCGGCGGAAGCGATTGAGGGATGAATTGGCGCGACGCAAAACCTGATTTCGCCACTCTCAATGATGTCGTTCAATGGGCGGGCATGCAGGGTATCGGACGTTGACGCCACCAGTATCAACGCCAGGACGACGCCTGTCTGGAGACTATATCGAACGCGTGCGAACACTGTTTGTCTCCCCCGTTTCAGAAATTCGGGTTACCTGATCCCATGACTGATCAATCGAAGATACTTGGCATAGGATAGACCGGTATAATCCTTGAACAACTGATCCAGTGCAGACCCCTTGGAGACCTGCTGAATTTCGATGAATTCGGTCACTTTTCCAAGCAGTTCGGTGTAGTCCTTGTGAAGTGCCCAGTTGTTCATCCTTTCCGGGCCGATCGGAAAGACGGCAACAGAATTTTTCGCCTCGTTCCGGCCGTACCAAAGGGCGGAGTCGGCTCCTATCACGGTATAGTCCACTTCGCCGACCTCGACCGCATCAATGCCTTCACCGTAGTTCTGAACGAAGCTGTATTGTGTCGGGTTGCCGGAAAAATCAGTGGAGTTCATCTGATCCAGTGCAGTGTGCTGGGTTGAGTTTTCGATGACCGCACCGACTTTTCCGGCCAATGAACTCAAGTCTCCAAACTCTTCCGCACGGTCCTTGTGAATAACGATAACGTATCGTCCCGGCCAGACTGCGGGCATTGCAAGTTTCTTTTGCCGCCAGGCGCGCTCGGCCATGAAGGACGTGTACAGATCACACGTTCCTGAAGACATGAGGGCAGGGGTGTAGCTCTCATCGCGAAGTGTGACACCATCCTCATTGTGAAACTGCTGGTCCCATTTCAGCACACGAAAGGACGGTTCGAGCTGCGGATCGAGAAACTCTGCGAAGGCGAGCGAAAGGTTCTTGACGGGGCCTTCAAAAGTGCACTCGTTTCCAAGGCAATCGGAAGGATTTACTTCGCCGACCATTGGTCCCCAAACAACTACGCAAAATCTTATTTCACCAGATTCCAATATCTCGTCGAGCGGACGCGCGTAAGTAGAGGTGGCAAGTGCTATCAGCGAAATAAATGCAACGATCTTCATGGCTAAAAATGAAGATATTACTATTAATTTATTGACAAGCATTTTCCCCTCCCGTGGAATTGGTGTCAATTCTTCTCTTTAATTATTTATATGCTTCTTCTTTTACTTACATGGAAGCATTATGTTGCCGGGATGATACCGCGGCATCAATGTTTTCATGAATAACGAATACATCAATCATGCCCCCCATTTCGAACAGTTCCTTCATGTCGGGGCTGACATTGCAAAGCGTTAGAGCACCGCCTTTTTCTTCTGCCTCGTCGGTCGTGATCAACATTGCGCGGAAGCCGGCGCTGGTCAGATAGGACAGGTCTTTCAGATCGAGGATCATGGTCGGACCGCGTTCGGCAATGACCTGGGTGAGATATTCTGTAAGTTTCGTTGCGTTGCTGCTATCGATTCGGCCTTCGATCGATGCAATGCAAGTATTTTCCTGAACTACAAGATTTACTTTTAAATTGTCCGCAATATCCATGTCTTCCGCACCCTGGGCCAATCTTACTGAAGTGGACTGGTTGTTTTTGAAAGTGTCAAATAATTCCGGCCGTTCTTACGGTCATATTCAATGTTGTCGACCAGTTTCTTGAGCATGATTATCCCACGCCCGCCATACTTCTTTCTGCTGTCTCCCGGCGCAGGAAGCACGGTTCTGATCTGGCTGATATCAAATGGTTGCCCATCATCAATGATCTGAATTTTAAGTTGATCGGGCAAGACGGCAATTTTGACCAGAGCTTCGTGCTCGCCCCCCTCCGGCCAAGCATATTTGACAATGTTGCTCAAAGCCTCGTCCAGGGCGATCTGTACTTGCATTACCGCCTTGCAGGGAAGCGTGAATCGTGTGCCGATATCGTCGAGAGTGGTGCTTACGGTTCCCATCTCCGACAGATCGTTTCTCACACTAATTTCGAATACTCGTTCGCTTTCCAATGCGGCTGCCGACTAGGTTTGATCGTTTATCTTCAGCTGTATTATCAACATAATGCATATCTGCTAACCGATTGCCAACAACGGCTGGCAGACTGCCAGATTGATGAAGGACCGGATTGCGTTCCACTTTGTCAAAGGTGCGCGGCGCCAACAGACGGACCGGCGAAACGGTGCGAGTTAGCGCAGAACGCGGTCCTGATACGTTTTGGAGAGGTCCTTTTCAGGATCCGGGATCACTGCGGCACCTGGTGACAGCCGGAACTCGCCCAATTGCGGTAGATGTCACGCCAGTTCCCTGCGACTCCAGTGGTTCCGGCAGAGCGACACATAGGTTTCATTGCCACCAATAACGACCTGATCGCCCTCTTCGAGGATCCGGCCATTGCCGTCGAGCCGGGCAACCATGGTGGCTTTGCGACCGCACCAGCAGATCGTCTTGATTTCCTTGAGATTGTCGGCAAGAGCGAGCAATGCCGCGCTGCCGGGGAACAGTTTTCCCTGGAAATCTGTGCGCAGCCCGAAGCACATGACGGGAATGCGCAGCTTGTCTGCGACGTTTGCCAATTGCCAGACCTGGCCCTCCGTCAGGAACTGGGCTTCGTCGACAAAAACCGCGTCGACCGGCGTGGTCTGGTGCGTTGCTTTCACGTGATCGAACACGTCGTCCTGGGCTGTAAAGATATCTGCATCTGCTGCCAGACCGATGCGGGAGGCTATTCTGCCCTTGCCGCCGCGGTCGTCAAAAGCTGCGATGAGGAGGAGCGCATTCATTCCGCGTTCCTCATAATTGTAGGCTGCCTGCAAAAGCACGGTCGTCTTGCCGGCGTTCATGGAAGAGTAGTTGAAGTAAAGCTTGGCCATTCTAACTGTCATGGAATCGGTGTCGGTCAACACGCAGTCTTCCGAATCCGGGCCGCAGGCTCAAACACTTTCAGGATTAAGTCACAGCCAATGTTTCAATTATTGCCTGGAGACGGCAATTCAAGTTCGACGATGAGCGGCAAGTGATCTGATCCGATGTCCGGACCGGTCGATACGTTGAGCACCTTGACGCCTTCGGAAACCGCAAACTGGTCCACCGGCGAACCGAGAATCCAGTGCAGCCGGTAGTCGAAAAAAAACCTGGTTGTCCGCGGCCAACCACCTGGATAGGCAGTCTTCAGGCCATTTTGCGACAATGTTTGCTGAAAGCGCGCGGACCAGGGCGCGCTGTTCCAGTCGCCGATCACGACGAGCGGATCGCCGCTGCTTTGCTGCAGTTCTTGAATGACATTGTCGGCTTCATCGAAGTATCGGCGCTTGTTTTGCCAACGGACAAGGCTCCTCGGACTGTCCGGATGGACCGCAAGGAGCTTCAGGTCGCGCGCGCCTGTGTCCAGGCTGACCTGCAGCAATTCCCGGTCCGGGTCATGAATGACACTTGCAGTGTCATGAAGTTCGCCCAGAACAATCGTTGAATTCTCCAGCCGGATCGGGAAGTTCGAATAAATCACCAGGCTGCCTGATGCTCCGACCTCGACATGATCCGGATATCCATTTTCACCCAGTCCGCCGATGGCTCGCTCAAGGCGTTCCCAGCGACGTTCCTGGAGCCACCACAAGGCTTCCTGTATGACGAGAATGTCCGGCTGTTGCCTTTCCATAAAGGCTGTCAGTCTCTTGTCACCGAGAAACATCCGCTCGGTGTTGATGGAAATGACCTTGATCACCTTTTCACCGGCCGCAGGTGTCTCGATCCTTGCGGTGTTCTCCAGAGTGCGGGCCGCTGTCAAACCCACCAGGGACAGGAAAGAGACTACAGCCAGGATCCAGACAGTCCGGTAGATCAGGCGCAGCCTGTGCAACATCAGCAATCCGAGAGTTCCGGCAAGACAGCCGAGCAATCCTGCGACCAGAAACTGCCGCAGGAAGAAGCTCATGTTGTCCGCGAACCAGTAGTCTGGTGCGGCAAAGGCAGACAGGCCGAGAATGCAGAATGTCAGCGCACCGAGCGAGCCGCACCAGCAGACGAGCGACGCGAATGTGGGAAAGAACTGTCTGAGGGGCCGGGTGACAAAGGAGAGCATGCATCAAATCGGATTTGAGGAATTGGCCCTGCCATAGCACAGTTTTCCCACCATGTGTGCACGCGTAAACAATCCGCTGCCGACATTCGCTTCATTCGTGAAAGTGATCGTAAACCAGCCTTGCAATGGCTTCGGAAATGCCAGGAACAGCGGCCAGGTCATCGATCCCGGCCTTGGAAACGGCCTTCGCAGTGCCGAAGTGGCGCAAAAGCGCCTTTTTCCGGGTCGGGCCGATGCCGGCAATTTCGTCCAGCGGGTTCTTTACGATGTCCTTCTTGCGCCGCGCCCTGTGACTGCCGATGGCGAACCGGTGCGCTTCGTCGCGCAGCCGCTGGACAAAATAAAGCACCGGATCCCGTTCCGGCAGCATGAAGGATTGTTTTCCGGGAATGAAGAATTTTTCGCGGCCCGCATCCCGGTCGGGGCCTTTTGCGATGCCGACAAGAGGGACATCGGTAATACCAAGATCTTCTAGTGTCTCCCTGGCCGCTGTCAGTTGTCCCTGACCGCCGTCGATCAGAACCAGATCGGGCCAGGCAGGAATGTCAGAAGTTATATCCGCGCCGTTTTCTTCGTTGCCGGCTGTGTCACCTTCAGGGTCCACCGGCGAGGCTTCGGGCTTTTCCTCACGGGCATGTTCCTTGAGCAGGCGTGAAAAGCGACGGTTCAGAACCTCGCGCATCATGCCGTAGTCATCCCCGGGGACGAGATCTTCGGACTTGATGTTGAACTTGCGGTATTGCCCCTTGGCGAAGCCTTCGACGCCGGCAACGATCATGCCCCCGACAGCATTCGTCCCCATGATGTGCGAGTTGTCGTAAACCTCGATCCGGCGCGGTTGCGCGGTCAGGTCGAAGGCCTCGGCAACACCCTTGAGAAGACGCGCCTGGCTGGAGGTTTCTGCGAGACGGCGGCCGAGCGCTTCGCGCGCATTCGTCAAGGCGTGTTCGACCAGTTCCTTCTTTTCACCACGTCTTGGAACCGATACATCGACCTTGCGACCGGTGCGTTCCGTGAGCGCTTCGGAAAGAAGGTCCTGTTCCGCCAGATCATGTGACAGCAGGATCAGCTTCGGCGCGGGTTTGTCGTCATAGAACTGCGCGAGGAAACTCTCCAGGATTTCCGGCTCGTCGAGCGATTTGTCGGCCTTTGGAAAATAGGCCCGGTTTCCCCAGTTCTGGCCTGTGCGGAAGAAAAAGACCTGCACGCAGGTCTGGCCACCTTCCTGATGGATTGCGAATACGTCCGCTTCCTGAACCGATTGCGGATTTATTCCCTGATGGGCCTGCACATGGGACAGGGCCGACAGTCGGTCACGGTAAATGGCGGCGCGCTCGAATTCGAGATCGGCAGAGGCGGCCTCCATCTGCTGGGCCAGTTGCTTTTTGATCAGCTGGCTGCGACCGGACAGGAAGGCCTTGGCTTCCGAAACCAGGCCAGCATAATCTTCCTGGCCGATTTCGCCCGTGCAGGGTCCGGCGCATCGCTTGATCTGATACTGCAGACAGGGCCGGGACCGGTTTTCGTAGTAGCTGTCCGAGCAGGTGCGGATCAGGAAGGCCTTCTGAAGCGCGTTGATGGTTCTGTCCACTGCGCCTGCGGATGCGAATGGACCGAAATAGTCTCCTTTTCGCTTTCTGGCGCCGCGATGCTTGACGATTGCTGCGGACTGGTGATCGCCCGTGACCAGAATATAGGGAAACGACTTGTCGTCCCTGAGCAGGACGTTGAACCGCGGGCGCAGCCTCTTGATGAGATTGGCTTCCAGCAGAAGCGCTTCCGGTTCCGTCTGGGTGACAACGAACTCCATCGCAGCCGTCGACAGGATCATGCGCATGATGCGATTTGACTGTCCCTGCAGCCGCGTATAGCTCGTGACCCGCTTTTTGAGGCTTCGCGCCTTGCCTACGTAGAGCACCTCGCCGTTCTCGTCCAACATCCGGTAGACACCGGGCCCATTGGGCAGGCGTCTGACTTCGCTGGCGATAACGTCAACACCCTTTTTGGCGCTGGGCGTTTTTTCTTCGTCACCGTTTCCGGCTGCTTTTCGGGAATCGGATGTGTCCTGCATGAAAGACATTTAAGCGCACAGACCAGTTTGGGGAAGAGGCTGGGCCGTGCCGGGTTTGTTACAGTGGCCACATCCTGCCGTCAGCTGACATTCCCGAGCATATAGACGGTTGTGATGTAGAACGCGTAGGCGGCTGTCATGGCCAGTCCTGAAATCTTGTTCAGGCAGATTCGGTAGGCCGCGAGGAATGCCAGAAGAACAGCACAGGCCAGCATTACCCAGACGTCCAGTTTGAGCACTTCCGGCGGTACGTCTATCGGAACCACAACGGCCGTGATGCCGATGATCGCGAGCAGATTGAAGATGTTCGAACCGATTACGTTGCCGATGGCGACCGCGCCGTGCTGACGGATGGCAGCCATCACTGTCGTCGCCAATTCGGGAAGCGACGTACCAAGGGCGATGACCGTCAGGCCAATGACGGCTTCGCTGACGCCCCAGTGCATTGCAATGTCCGTGGCTCCGGTAATTGTGAAATGGGCGCCGAGCGGCAGGCCGACGAGGCCAAGAACAATGTAGACAAGCGCGATCCAGACAGAATCGGGAACATCCTCGACATCGTCGAGAGCATCTTCAGTGCCCAGATCCGCATCCACACCTGTGTCGGCAACGGCTGCGCCTGCGGAAGCCGCTGCAATCTTCTTCTGCGCCTTGCGGTGCCGCTGGGCAGTTATTGTGGACGCGGCCAGAAACATTGCGAGCAGACACAACAGAGCCACACCGTCCATCAGGCCGATCGGCGTGAAAAAGCAAATTCCGATGAAGACAACGGTGACTGCTACCATGAACAGGGCGTTGCGTGTTGCGCCGGCTTCGCCGCAGGGCGTGGCTGCAATCAGTGCCGGCAATCCCAGAACCAGCAGGACATTGGCGATATTGGAGCCGACCACGTTCCCGATCGCGATGCCGCCGGCATCTTCGAGCGCCGCCTTGAGAGAAATGACAAGCTCGGGAGCGGACGTTCCGAACGCCACGATCGTCAAACCGATCACCAGGTTGGGGATTCCAAGTCGCTGCGCAATGCCCACAGAGCCCCTGACCAAGACATCGCCGGCAATAATCAGCACAACCAATCCGCCTGCGAGGCTAATATAGTCAAACAGCATCTATGAATTCCGGTTCGGGTTTTTTGCGGCCTGCGCGCATGGTTGTCGGAGGGAGCACGCAAATCAGTTGGGCGCCTTATACGCAATAGATTGGTATGGGGAAACCCAAGGACAAGCATCTTTGCACCGGCACTGTTGCAAATTGCATTTGTCTTAACGGCAAGTTCACCTTGACAGATTGTTGCCTGCTTTCGTCATCAAAACTCCCAAATCTCATTCCTGATCCGCCACAAACGGTCCCCATATGTCCGTATTGGGGGAGTGAGGGCGCGACGAAACCGTCCTTCTTAATCGGCCAAAGAATTTGGCCAACTCAGTATGGATACAGTGGATCTGGAGTATCATTCATGAAACGTCTTGCGATCGCAGGCCTGGCAGTGACTGCCGCAACAGCCGGAACTGCTCCGGTGTGGGCTGCGGACTTGCCCCAGGCGCCGGCTCCGGCCTATGAGGCGGTTCCGGCTCAGCAGCAGAGCATCGACTGGACCGGTCTCTATATCGGTGGCAACCTTGGTTGGGCTTTCGGAAATTTCGACAATCGCGCCGGTGGAACCAATCTGGATACCGATACAAATGGTATCGCCGGTGGTCTTTACACCGGTTACAATTTCCAGGTCACACCGAACATCGTGGTCGGTGCCGAAGCGGATTTCTCGCTGTCGGATCTTGAAGACACGAAATCTGCCGGCGGGGTGACGCTCACCTCCAAGTCGAACTGGAATTCGAACGTCCGGGCACGTATCGGCTACGCCTTCGACCGGTACCTGGTCTACGGTGCCGGCGGTCTTGCGCTTGCGGATCTTGAAGTTTCCGGCAATGGCGACAAGGACAGCAAAACGGCAGTCGGCTGGACCCTTGGTGCTGGCGGTGAAGCGGCGATCACCAACAATGTCACCGCGCGCCTTGAATATGCCTACCAGGATTTCGGTGATCAGGATTTCAACCTGAACGGAACCGGTGTGACTTCGGACTTCAGCAATCAGCTCGTCCGCTTTGGTGTCGGCTACAAATTCTGACATCAAACACAAACGGCTTCAAAAAGACCGGTCCCGAAAGGGGCCGGTTTTTTGTTACACCTGGATACAAGCTTTTCTGAAAATTGCCTTACATCCATGGTAAAACATGAACTTAGCGCTACATGCGGTGTCAGGTCGGAGTGATGCAGCTGACAGGCGCGACCGTTCGAGTGGAGAGGCATATGCGGTTTTTGATGCGCGGACTTGTCGGTCTGGCATTGATGGCAATCATGGTTGGATTCGCCGGGTTCGGCGCCTACAGGCTGTATGGCGCGATGACGGCGGAAGAAACCGCGCGCCAGCGGCCGGCGCGCGAACGCAGCTACACGGTCAATGTTGCTGAATTGGCTCCGCAATCGATCAGCCCGATAACCACTGCATATGGCCAGATCGAAAGTTGGCGGACGCTCCAGCTCAGGGCGAGTTCCGAGGGGCGGCTGGTGGACGTCGCCAGCAAATTCCGCGACGGCGCTGCGGTTGCCGAAGGCGAGCTGCTGCTTCGTATCGATCCGGCAAATGCCGAATTCCAGTTTCTGGATGCGGAGGCCGCACTTGCAGACGCGGACGCACAAAAGGCCGAGGCTGAAGAAGCGATTGTGGTCGCTGAACAGGAACTTGAAGCCGCGGGCCGTCAGCTTGATCTTCGCCGCCAGGCCCGTGAGCGTCAGTTGCAGCTCCGCGACAAGGGCTATTCAACCGCAGTTCAGGTCGAAACAGAAGAACTCGCCGTAGCCTCGCTGGAACAGGCCCTGAACAACCGTCTACAATCCGTAATTACCGCCAGAAAGCGCATCGAACGCATGGATCTGACCGTTCAGCGTGCGCAGCTCGCCCTGGAAGATGCCGAGCGTGTACTGAATGAGACCACGCTGACGGCGCCGTTCTATGGATACCTGGCGGAAGTCGATGCGACTTTGGGGCGCCGTGTCAGTCCGTCGGAAACCCTGGCCCTGTTGATCGATCCGTCGGCGCTCGAGGTCAGATTCTCCTTGTCCACGGCGGAATTTTCACGCTTGCTGGATGACAGCGGCAAACTGATCAAGGCACCTGTTGCCGTCACGCTTCAGCTTGGAGGCAGGTCTGTCGAAGTGCCCGGTCATATCGATCGTGCTGCTGCGATCGTAACGGAAGGCGAAGCGGGCAGAACGCTTTTTGCAACGCTCGATATTGAAGTTGGAACGGTGTTGCGACCGGGTGATTTCGTCAAGGTAGATGTCGAAGAGCCGGAACTTTCCCAGATTGCAGTTGTTCCAGCAGCTGCCGTGACTGAGGACGGCCGGATCCTGATCGTAAGTGACGGAGATCGTATCGACGAGATTCGCGCCCGTGTGCTGCGGCGCATGAAGAACGAAGTCCTGTTGGCTGATGTACCCTTCGGCACCGACTATGTTCGTGAACGTCTTCCGCAACTCGGCAAAGGTCTGAAAGTCACACCACGACGCGTCGATGATGCCGAGACGGAAAACTCTGTGCCCGTTGCAGCGCAGGTGCCACAGGCAACGTCGAGGCCTCCGGGAGATCTGATTGCGCTGGAACCGGAGCGGCGCGCTGCACTGATCGAGCAACTGAACAGTTCAAACATGCCCGAGAACCGGAAAGCGCGCCTGCTGGCGCTCCTGAACGAGCCGATGGTCCCCAAGGATCTCATTGACCGGCTCGAGCAGGGACGCGGCCGCAAGGGCTAGAACACGTCTGAAACGGCACGTGCGAATGTGCCGCAAATGGAGTGAATGAATGCGTTCTCCCGGCGGACCGCGATTTGCGTCTTTCCTGGACTACATGGTGCGTCACCGTACGGCGGCGAACCTGCTTCTGGCACTGATGCTGATTGCAGGACTTGCCGCAGGCACACAGATCAGAACGCAATTTTTTCCTGATTTTGTCCGCGAGGAAGTCGATGTAGATGTCTCCTGGCCGGGGGCCGGGCCCGATGATCTCGATCGCTCAGTTGTCGAGATTCTCGGCCCGCAGTTGCTGGCAATCAATGGTGTTGACGAAGCGACGTCCGTCTCGCGCGAAGGCAGAGCTTCCATAAATCTGGAATTTGAAGACGGCTGGGACATGGGTCAGGCGACTGACGAGGTGAAGGCTGCTGTTGATCAGGCTCGCTCGAGCCTTCCGGATGGAATTGAGGAACCGGTCGTCAGCCGTGGCGTGTACCGTGATCGTGTCACCGATGTCGTCATCTATGGTCCGGTCGATATCGACCAGTTGGCCCGGTTTGCCGAAGATCTCCAGACAGTGCTGTTTCGCGGTGGTGTAACCCGGGTCTCGATTCAGGGACTTGCGAATCCGATCATCCGGATCAATGTCGGCGAAAGCATGCTGGTGCGACATGATCTGTCACTTCGCGAAATTGCGGATGTCGTTTCGGCGGAAATGGAGACGACGCCGGCCGGTGATGTCAGCGGCAGCGGTGCCCGTCTTAGGACCGGGCAGACGCGCAGGTCTGAACAGGAACTTGGCGAAATTGTTCTGAAAGCGCCCAGTCAGGGTGAGAAACTTCAACTGCGCACCGTCGCTGACATTGTTACGGAAGGTGTGGAGAGCGGCAGAGCCTACTACCACAAGGGCGTGCCTGCCGTCGTTTTGAGGGTGGACCGCAGTGCGCAGGGCGACACCATCTCGATCCAGCGGGACGTTGAAAGGATCACCGCTTCTTTTCAGGAGACATTGCCTGAGGGCGTTGTCGTTCAGCTGACGCGAACACGGTCCCAGAACATCATCGACAGGATGAACATATTGATCGAGAACGGCCTGTTCGGCCTGAGTCTCGTTCTGGCATTCCTGTTCCTGTTCCTGTCTGCGCGCACCGCGTTCTGGGTTGCCGCCGGTATTCCGGTGGCCATGATGGCGACGATCGGCCTGATGTATGCCTTCGGATTGACCCTCAACATGGTGTCTGTCTTTGCGCTCATCATCTGCCTCGGCATTGTGGTCGACGATGCGATTGTGGTCGGCGAACACGCGGATTCGCTCCATCGCCGCGGATATCCTCCGGCAGAAGCCGCCAGTCTTGCCGCACGCCGCATGACGGCACCCGTTTTCAGCGCCTCGATCACGACCCTGATTGCCTTTATCGGCCTGATCGCCATCGGCGGACGTTTCGGAACCCTCATCGCGGACATACCCTTCACCGTTGCCGTTGTTCTGATTGCGAGCCTTGTGGAATGTTTCCTGATCCTGCCGGCACACATGAACCACGCCTTGTCAGCCAGCAAGAAACAGCGCTGGTACGACCTGCCAAACCGGGTTTTCAATCGTGGCTTCGTCTGGTTCCGCGAGCACCTGTTCCGCCGGTTCATCAACTGGATCATCACGGTCAGGTATCCGGTTCTCGGTTTCAGTGTCATGATCCTTCTGCTTTCGCTGACCCTCTTCATGGACGGCAGCGTGCGCTGGCGGTTCTTCAACGCCCCCGAACGCTCGGTCGTTTCCGCCAGCATCGCGATGATGCCCGGCGCCGAGCGGGACGACACGAAAGACATGATCGCTGAGCTCGAGCGGGCGCTGGACGTCGTCAATACGCGTTACAGCGAGGAGTATGGGGAAGAAGCCGTCCTGTTCGCCCTGTCGACAGTTGGAGGAACCGCCGGACGCGGATTGAGAGGGGCGGACAGCAAGGATGTCGATCAACTCGGCGGTATTTCCATCGAATTGATCGATCCTGATCTCAGGCCGTACTCGGCATTTCAGTTCATTGGCGATTGGCGAAAGGAGATCAACCGGCCGCCGCTTCTGGAAACACTGGCCCTGCGCGGTGAGCGATCCGGGCCGGGTGGAGATGCCATTGATGTCCGGCTCTATGGAACCTCGACGGAAAACCTCAAGACCGCTGCTGAAAGCCTGAAGCAGGCGCTTGCTCCGCTTGATGGCGTAAGTGCGCTTGAAGACACGCTTGCCTACGACAAACCGGAACTAAGCCTGACGTTGACGCCGAAAGGCGAAGCGCTCGGATTCACGACAGACGATGTTGCCCGCATCCTTCGCAACCGTCTGGAAGGCATTGAGGTTGCTGAATTCCCGGTTGGCCGCCGAACGGCCAAGGTGAAGGTCCTGATGCCGGACGAGGAAACGGACGCCTCATTCCTGTATACGACCCGCATCCGGACAGATGCCGGTACCCACGTGTCGCTGAGCGAAATCGTTCAGGTCGACAGCAGTTACGGCTTTGCTTCCGTCAGGCGCAGCGACGGATTGCGCACGCTGTCCGTAAGCGGAGATGTGTCGGAAGATGATCCGGAAGCGGCGTCCCGGGTAACAAGTCTCCTGGAAAATGAACTGCTTCCTCAGTTGGCTGCCGAATTTGATGTTGAGAGCGAGATGAGCGGTCTGGCGGAACAGGAAAAATCCTTCCTCTCCGACGCAATGATCGGCTTCGCACTCTGCCTCGCCGGCATCTATCTGACGCTATGCTGGATTTTTGAATCCTGGACGCGTCCATTGATGATCATGGTCATCATCCCTTTCGGGTCCATCGGAATGCTGTGGGGGCACTATATTCATGGTGTTCCGCTGTCGATGTTCTCGGTCGTCGGCTTTATCGGCATGTCCGGTATCATCATCAACGACAGCATCGTTCTGGTCACGACCATTGATGAATATGCCAGAAATCACTCGTTCCGGCAGGCATTGGTAAATGGGGTCTGCGACCGTCTGCGGGCGGTTGTTCTGACGACGGCAACGACGGTATTCGGTCTGGCGCCGCTGTTGTTTGAGACCAGCCGTCAGGCCCAGTTCCTGAAGCCGACGGTGATCACCCTGTCCTATGGACTGGGTGTCGGCTTGTTCCTGGTGATCCTGCTGGTGCCAGCGCTGCTTGCGTTGCAAAGAGACTTCGGCCAGTCGGTTTCGAGCGGACGCCGTCTGCTGAAGGCGAAAGGACGCCGTGCGCTGCCGGGTGGCCCGGCCAAGACTTCATAGGTCCCTGAGTGAAAGGACAGGCAACGGGCAGCGACCGTCGTACCGACATGCCGCCGCATTTTGCACGTCTTATTTAAGTTCAACTGCAGCATCGTCGGGAAGCAGTGCTGCCGGTTGTCTTGTATCTGCGTAGGCCGGCACCGCGACTTCGAAAGCAGCCAGCCACCTGACAAGCCCGGGATGATCCCGGCGCCAACCGTCACCAAAGCGCAAATCCAGATAACCGAGTGCGCAGGCAAGCGTCAGACCGGCGGCATCCACGTCTTTCGCCGAAGCAGGCTCTGGCGGGGTGTTCTGTTCGAAATAAGCGAGACCGCGCACGACCTTTTCGCTCTGGTAGGCGTCCCAGGCGGGATCCCGAAATCCCGGTTGCTTGAAGCGCTTTTCATAAACGCGCAGCAGGGCGGCATCCATGATGCCGTCAGCCAGGGCCTGGTCCCGGAGAACTGCAAATCGCGCCTCGCCGGCAGGAAAGAGCTTGTTGCCACCCGCCAGGAAATCGAGATATTCGAGAATGACGGCGCTGTCATAAAGCACGTCACCATTTTCAAGGACAAGCGCCGGGATTTTACCGAGCGGATTTTGCCCCCTCAGACTGTCTGCAGGATCAGCTGTATTGGCCTCTACGATTTCGATCCTGTCCTTGAGGCCCAGCATCGCCATGGCGAGTTTTACCTTGCGGCCAAAAGGGGAGGGTGGCGACGAGCGAAGTTTCATTGTTATGTATCCTTCTGATGCCTGAACAGGGTTGAGGGATCTTTGCGCGTGGCAGTCCGCTTTGATCAACGGCTCAGAGGCGGCGGTACGGAGAGGCTTTTTGCGCGACAGCCGGACCGGTCAACACCCGCACAAGACCGGAATTCGAGATCCTTGGTTAGGCAGATACGTATCTCGTCCAGTTCACCTTTGGAACAGGTGACGGCCATCGCATTGTTTCGCAAGCCGGGATTTGCCAGTCGAAAGGCTTTTTCGACCGTTTCCGGCGAGGCCTTGCCACGTTTGTCCAGCCTGGAAAAGGCCCCGGGGATAGCCACTTTTTCATATGCTTGCCGGGTCAGATCGAAATACTCGTCAGGTGTCAGACCTGAACAGGTGCCATGTTTGCGCCACTGGTGGAACACGAGCCCGTGGCTGGGCATGATGTCTTCCATTGTGACGGCGATACTTTTGTCGATCCGTTTCGGCCCCGCGCAGGAATGCGGATATCCGCGCTCATACTGCGGCCAAAGTCCATGCACCACAAAGCGGAACGGATTGCGCGCATCACATTGGTAGGGGTTCGCGTCATCGCCTTCCTGTCTGCAATAGGTCGGCGACCAGGACAACGACAACACATAGAAATCGAATTCACCGGGCTGATCCGCCGAGGCGGGAAGTGGCAGCAGCATCGTCAGGAGAAATGCCGAAATCAACCTTATGCAGCCTGAAGACGTCATCTCTCCGGAAGCTTCAATGCGGCCGGGCCGTACTGCAATGTGCGCCGTAGACATGCCATTTGTCGAGCGGTGCAAGGCATGTCTCGACATTCCAGCTCACGCCGACGAAGCCGGCGTTTTCTTCAATCAGGTAGTGCAAGTGCTGCAGTGAACCATCAGACAAGCTGGCTTCACCGGTGCAATAGCGCCTGGCGAGCGGACTGACACCATTGACGTGATAGGCGACTTCCCGAATTTCATTGATACCGAGTATCGTCCTGCCACCGTAGTAGTCTTTTTTCGCTCTGGCGACAGAGCCCGCGACGGCGCTCTGGACCGAGGAAGCCGTGCAGTCAGGCAATCGCTTTTTGCCACTTAGTGACCAGTAGGCGCGATTCTCATCTGCAACAGACGGCACCACAAAAGCTGTGCAGACAGCGAGTGCGGACAAAATCAGAAGGGCGAAACGGGCGAAATGCACGGCAAAATCTCCGAAAGGCAATCTTTGCGACAGACGATGGGGGAGTGGAGCCGGAAGGTCAAGAACCAGATCCGGCAAAAACGACCTTGAACGAGAGTTATTCGCCAATCAGTTGCGTGATGTCCCACCCTGTTCCCGGTCCTTGCCGCAATATGTCGCAATACCAGGGCAGGATCCGACTCATTTCATCTGCGAGCGTGAAGGGCGGATTGATGAGTGTCATTCCGGAACCCAGCATTCTCGTGTCCGGTCCGCTTTTGCCGACGCTCAGTTCAAGGGACAGGACATCACGCATTTCCGCGTCACCAAACGCCTCGTGCATGCGTCGGATCGCTCTGGCGTCTTTCAGGGGATACCAGAGAGCGTATGTGCCGGTCGTCCATTTTTTCCACGCTTTCAAAACAGCGCCTGTCATCCGGTCGAATTCGTCGGTGACTTCATATGCCGGGTCGATGAACACGAAACCGCGCTTTTCCTTCGGCGGTAGAAAACTGCCCATCGCCAGCCAGCCGTCAAGGTGAATGGTCTTGACCTGAAAATCTGCGGAAAACAGACCTGAAAGGATTTCAAAATCCTGCGGATGCAGCTCCGTCAGTGTCAGCCTGTCGTTCGTGCGCATGAGATGACGGGAAAGGTCAGGTGAACCCGGATAGGTCCGAAGGTTCCCGTCCGGGTTGAGGCTGCGAACGACGTCCAGCCAGGGAGATAGCAGTTCGGCGACCTGGAGGGGAATATCCGCGTTCAGGATTTTGCCGATCCCTTGCTGCCATTCTCCCGTTTTGCGGGTTTCTTCTGACGTGAGGTCGTATCGGCCAATTCCGGCATGCGTATCGAGGATCCGGAATGCCTTGTCCTTGCGTTGAAAATAGACGATCAGACGTGCAAGTACGGTGTGCTTCAGCACATCACCGATGTTTCCTGCGTGATAGGCATGCCGATAATTCATCTGGTATTCCCTATGCCGGGCTGGATCAGGGTGCAGGTTCGGGCGCGCGTTTCAGGTAGACGACAGACTTGTCACCATTGTTGGCCCTGCCGATTTCTTCAAAGCCCAGGTTCTTGTGAAAACGCAGCGACCCCGGATTGGGAGGGCGTTCGTTGACTTCGCATACAAAGGAGCGTCCTGATCCGGCAAGGAGTTTGAAGAGAGCCGCGTATAGACGATCACCAATGTTCAAGCCGCGCTGGTGTTCGTCAACCACGATACGATCCGTGTAGGCAAAGCTTGTCAGACGTTCGCAGAGCCAGAGATAGTTGGGGCTTTCATATCCCTTGCCGTCCGCGATGCACAGAAGCAGTCCGGCCGGTGCCTCGTCCACTTCGGCGACCAGGCAAACAAGCGCCTGATTGACAAGATCGAGCAATTCTTCCGCCGTTAATTCGTTTACTGCAGGTACAGCGGTGTTGTTCATCAGCAACAAGGTGCTCAGGTCACCCGGTTCGTACGGGCGGATTTTTGCGGGTGACTTTGTAGCGGACATCAAATGGTACCTGAACTTGAGCGGACCCGCCTTATAGGTGGAGCAAGCGCCCATGAAAAGGTACGGTTCGTGTCACTTGAAAAAGAAAGGGCGCAGACAAGCTGCGCCCAATGTCCCGGTCAGTGCCGTCAAAAGGCAAAGACCCACTTATTCCTGTTCGGGTGCGTCTTGCTCAGGCGCTGCTTCGACACTTTCCTCGGGTGCAGCTTCGCTACCTTCCTCGACGACCTGCAGGTTCACGGCCTTTGGGCCCTTGCCCCGGCGATCCGGTTCAGTCTCGAAGGAAATGCGCTGGCCGCTATCGAGTGTCGTGAGGCCGGAGCGTTCGACAGCCGAAATGTGTACGAACACGTCTGCGTCGCCTTCATCCGGCGTGATAAATCCGAAACCCTTGTCGGTTTTGAAGAACTTCACAGTTCCGCTCTGGCGCGGACCGCGCTCTACAGGCGGTCCATCTCTGCGAGGAGGACGGCCTTGCCGGAAACCGTCGCCTTCGCCGCCTTCACGGTTGCCGTAGGCTCCGCGGCCAGCGCCGCCACCGCCGCCGTAGCCACCGTCCCGACCGCCGCCATATCCACCACGACCGCCACCGCCGCCATAGCCGCCGCCTTCTCGGTTGCCGTATCCACCGCGTCCACCACCGCCGTAGCCGCCGCCTTCGCGTCCACCGCCACCGCCGCCGTAACCGCCTTCGCGTCCACCGCCGCCGCCATAGCCGCCTTCGCGCCCACCGCCGCCGCCGTAACCGCCTTCGCGTCCACCACCGCCGCCGTAGCCGCCTTCGCGTCCACCGCCGCCGCCGTAGCCGCCTTCGCGTCCACCACCGCCGCCGTAACCGCCTTCGCGTCCACCACCGCCGCCGTAGCCGCCGTCACGGCCGCCGCCGTATCCACTGTCTCTGTTGTCGCGGCCGTAGCCGCCACCAAAATCATTGTCGCGTCCGCCCCGGTAGCCACCATCCCGGCCCCCACCGAAGTCGCTTCCGCCAAAATCACTGCCGAAGTCTTGCGGACCGCCAAACTCGCGCTTGCCGCCGCGCCGACCACGCGACCGCCGGTCCGAATCGCCATCGTGCATTACAGAATCACCTTAATTACTGTGCCCCTCCGGCACAAATCAGCCAATCTCACCCGCCTTCACAGTCGAGTCACCTCAGGCAGGCGCACTCAGTGCGCCCGATCAACATTCTGGGGTCAGGCTGAAGCATTCTTGCCGCATCCCTCACCAGCCGCTGCGGCTCCATCATAAGGGCGAGAGGCATGAAATCGCAAGAAATTCCTTGGCGGAAGCTTTATTCGGGCTTGTTTTTTAAAGGCCAAGTACTTGACCAATTGGACAAGTCCGGCTCCGTGCCATCACAGGTTTTTCGTGTGGCTTCCTCCAACAGAACAAGACCCGTACCGTTCCAGACCCAGCGGTTCCAGAGACCGCACTCGCCGACGCCGGATCCCTTGAAGTAGCTTACAAGTTGCTGGTCGGCCGGAATCCATCTTGCGTTATAGATCAGATCGGACGCGATCGGACCCTTGTCGGACATCCTTGAGACATGGATCTGACGGGCTGCTCCATCCTTGCCGGAAAGAATGGCTACGTAGGGGCTGTTGTAGGGCGTGGGTGCGCCGCAGGGGACGATGTAAAGCGATGCGTTCTCGGCGAGCGGGACACGAACGGCATTCAGGCTTGCAAATATTGTCGGATCGATCGCCGAGCAAAGACGGTTTGCCGACCAGATGGCGGCGACTTCAGGAGGAAGCTGGTCCGCGCTCAGGATCGGAAGTGCATGAGGAGCATCTTTGGCAGGGTCCGTGCCGGGCGCGACTATCGCGGCAAGTGTTCCGGTTCGGTCCTGCCGGTTGTCGAGCCAGAGCAGGCTTGCCTTGAGACCCTGTAGCGGAACAGGCACGGACGTCGGATCCGTGCCGTCGCCTGCAGCCAGGTGAATCGTAAGGATCTTGCCCTTTTGCATCGCTTCCAGAAGCGTAACGGAGGCGGGGCCCGCGGGATACCAGAAGCCTTCACCGCCAAGCGGGCGGAAGCCGGCAGGCGGGGTAATGGCAGATTGCATCTCGCGCAGTTGCTCGATCGGCAATTCTTCAATCGCGGCTCCGTCCACATCAAAGCGGAGCGTTCCTTCCTGAGGCAGTTCGGTGTTCGTTGTCAGGCGGATCAGCGGCTGGGCTTCCGCCTGCCAGTCCCGGACGATACGCAGATCCACCCAGACCGATTGGCTTCGGGTGAATGACGATGCAAAGCATGCCCCCGTATTTCCGCAGTCGACCGTCCATCCCTCAAAACTCGGCGCAACCCGTCCCGGTTGCGCCGTGCTTCCGGTCGCGGTCATCAACGCGGTCGCGGCAGTGATCAGGAAAGTCAGCAGTCTTAGCGTCATTATGTCCGGTTACCCGATTTTGATTGCCGTTTTCTCATGGGCTTATACATCTTGTACGAAATGCGCGCGGCAAGGTGAAGCCGCTATGATACAGAAACACGACACCGACTTGCTTTGTCCCGCATTTGTTGCTGTGTTGAGCAAGGTTGTTGCAGAGGGAGGCGCGTGTGCCGCAGGAAACGACGAATTCAGACATGGAAGACACGCCACCGATCCAGGTGATGGTCATTCCGGTTACTCAATTTCAGCAGAACTGTTCGCTCATCTGGGATCCGCAATCCATGCGCGGAACCGTGATCGACCCGGGCGGTGATGTTGCGCGCATACAAGAGGCGATCGGCAAACACGACGTCAATGTAGAGAATATCGTGCTTACGCATGGCCACATTGATCATGTCGGCGGTGCGGCTGACCTGGCCGCGGCGCTTGGTGTACCGGTAGAAGGTCCCCACGAGGCGGACAAACCGCTTATCGACCGTGTTGCCGATCAGGCCGTCCAGTTCGACGTTTCCGACGTAAAGCCGGTAACGCCCGACCGCTGGATGGTCGAGGGTGACAAAGTCGAAATTGCCGGCAGATCGTTCGATGTGCTGCATTGCCCGGGGCATTCACCCGGTCATCTGGTTTTTTTCGACGAAGAATTGCGCTTTGCGATTTCGGGTGATGTGCTGTTTGCCGGCTCGATCGGGCGGACGGATCTACCCGGTGGTGATCATGACACGCTGATCCGGTCGATCCAGGAGAAAATGCTGCCGCTGGGAGACGATGTTTCCTTCATTCCCGGCCACGGCCAGGCGTCCACGATCGGTCAAGAACGCGAGACAAACCCGTTTCTGACTTGAAGATCGCTGATGAATTCCCGGCGAGCCGCGGTTGCCTTGCCTGGAGTCAAAGCAGTGTGCGCAGTTCATCGATGCGGTCGTTCACGAGCCACCCGTAGTAGTTTTCGCGCGGCCAGGATCGACCGGTTCGGCGAAACTTGGCTGCGCGGCTCCAGGGATCACCAAGATTGTAAAGGGTTGCGGTTACCCCCGGATTCTTGGAAATGTCCACCTTGCCTACCGATTTGTAGGCCGCGATAGAATCCTGAATGATCGCGGCCATGTAGTGAAGCGAAATGTTCGGATCCATCGTCGCCTTGTAGACCGCGTCCGAATTCGACGCCTTCAGTTTGCGGAAATTGCTCTGGCGCGAAACACGATCCGTCATTTTCAGGACGGTGAGCGGGCTGAGTTGTCCCAGTCCGAAGCTCTGTCCGGCATAAAGCGGTTGGAAAAAGGCTTCGTTGAAGTTCTTTTTTGGGTAGCGGACACCGTCAACGCGTCTTCCCCGAAATTTGCTGCTCCAGACGTTTTCGTAGCAGGACCAGCGGCGGTCGCTGCTTTTTTGGATGTGCTCCTTGCGGCATCGGTCGAACTGCGGACGTTGCACGAATGTATCGACGTGTTCCCCGTTGAGCTCGAAATCGAAATTGATGCCGGCATATGCCAGTGCTTTCACGTAATACGACTGGGCACTGTCCAGTGTGTCGTAATTGTACGTGTGTTCTCCCACGATAGCGCCGATGATATGGATCGGATCGATGCCGTATCTGCGAGCCACCCTCTTGATGGACGACATCAGGCGCCGGTCGCGCTTCAGAACTGCAAGGACCTTGTTGAACTTGGCGTCATAGCTGGATTTGTTGGACGACGTGCGCCGTGCGGAAGCATAGGGAATCTTCGGCTGGTTCCTGAAACGATTGCCTTCGGGAACAACGCGGACGGATTGCGCGTGAGCGTGCTTTGTAACGCTTAGGATCGGGAGCTCCGGGGAAAACATAATTCCCAACGCCATGCAAACCGTGATCAGTCTTGGAAAAAAACTCAAGGGGCCAGTCTTCCTGCACATCATGATCGTTCTGCGCTCGGCGCTATATTATTTACCCGGTGCACGGCACCGGCCTTCAAACCTGTCAATCCAAGCAGAGTTACATAGTTCACTGAGCGCGACAGTAAATAACACATATTTCTATAACCCCCCGTAAAAAGCATCGCTGTGTCAAAGATGCAACTGCAACCTTTCGCTACGGCATTCCCATCAACAAGGAAGTGATCGCGGTCACAATCATCCTTTTCCTGATGTGACCGGCGTCAAGATCGCGATTTGAAACGGTATTTCATGCTGATCGCCGGTCCCATATTCAGGCGTACGGCGCGGGGAACACGGAGGTGATCGTTAAATTCACGGTGATGGCGGAGACCGCATAGCTCGCGCTGGATGGTTACGTTCCAGAGCGCTTCTCCTGCTTCCGCCAGCCGGTCGAGCCGGACCTGGTCCGTTGCTTGCGGGTCATTCTCCAGTTCATTCAATAGTTCGAGAGCCTTTTCCAGTTTCTTGATCAGGCGGGACAGTGTTGACGCTTTTTCATTGAAGATTTCCTGTTCAAGCGCTGCTGCGAGCGGGTCCTTGTCAGCGGGCTTCGTCAATTGAGGGTGTCTGACTGTCATCTTCTTCGGCCGAAAAACAGGTTCAATATCCTGATGTTTGTTTGAAAGATGTCGAACAATCAACATTCAGGAGGTCAATTTTCCAATTTCGAGATCTTTCTCAAAAATAACCAGGCCTCCCAGGGCGGCAAGCTTGAAAATACAGGGGAGGCCCGCATAGGTGACGCTTAACATGAAATTCAATTGCGGTGTCATGTCGACATTCGGATGGTAGCCGGACAGACCGAGCAAGGGCAGCGCGAGTCCGGTTGCGACAGCAAGCGCAGCCTTGGACTGAAAGGCCATGACCGAAAACAGTTTGGAAGCTTCCTGTTGCCGTCCATCAGCTTCGATATGGTCTGCAAGCAGCGCCGGAGGCAGGGCGAGATCCGCGCCAAGAGCGAGACCTGAAAATGCGCAGACCACGCCATATGCGACCAGATCTCCCTCCTGAAGCAAGGCTGCCCAGCAGAAAGTGAAAATCGCTGCCGCGAGCGAGAATTGCCAGGCACGCAGTTTCCCGAATTTTCGCGCCGCGGTTGTCCAGAGCGGCATCGACAGCGCACCGGCAAGAAAATAGATCAGCAAAAAGAGACCGGTATAGGCCTCGGCATCAAGGCGGTCCCGAATGAAAAAGAGAACGAGCACGGCGGGAACCGCGCTTGCAAAAGTGTTAAGGAAGACAAGCCCGAAGAACAGTGCCCGCCATCTGTTTTTCAGAAGTGGCAGCCAGCTTTCCCGCTGACCCTGATTTGCAGGAACATCAAGAGGAGCATTTTGCATCCATCGCACAAGTAGCCAGAGCGTTCCGCAAAGCAGAGGTAGATAGACCAGCGACAGCCAGTGAAATGCCTCGGCGGCGCCGACAACCTGCATGAGCACCGGCGGGGTTACGGCGGCAAAAAGAAGTCCGATCAGACCTATCGCTTCGCGACTGGCGGTGATCCTCGTGCGTTGGCCGGATGTTGTTCGCCAAAGACCGCCCAGAGCCTGAAAGTTGATGGAAACGACAGAAAAACCGGTGGTGCAAATCAATACAGAAATTGCGAACCAGAGCACAGGAGCCGATGCGACTGGATGAAAAAGCATCCAGAACCCGGCGCCGAGCAGGACCGTGCCGAATGCCAGAATTGCAGAGCGAAACGTATGGAACCTGTCGCTCAGGCTGCCGATAAACGGATCCTGAACGGCGTCGACAAGCCGGAGAGCAAGAAGAACCGAACCGAGTGTCGCCAGGGGAAGCTGCAACGACACGGCATAAAAATCGGGAGCATGCAGGTAGATGGGCAATCCGACGAACGCCAGGGGAAACGCCATGGCACCGTAGCGGGCGAGACTTGAGCTTCCGATGTGCCGGTCAACCGGGATCGCGTGAGGTCCTTCTTCTTCACCGTCACGCAATTCCGGTTGCCGGTATGAACTGTCTGATATTGCTGTCGTTTCCTGCCCGCGGCGGTTCACGAACCGGATCCGACCAGTCTGGTGCGCAGGCCCGGGTTCCGCGTCTTGTTGCCCAACCAGATCGAGAAGAATTTCCTTGTAAAGGCTGCATCGCTGATCGTGCCGATCTTGCGTCCGTCGAGGAAGAAGGCTGTACTTCCCTTTGCCGTTCTAACCCCGGTGATTGATTGACCGGGGGAAACATTCGGGAAGATGGCAAGCATCTGTTTTTCCCAGGATGCGAGCTGACCTGCCGAGGCACCGCCCTGACGCCTGATTTCCTTCACCGAACTTTCGGCAATGTCCTGACCCGTGAAGTTTCGCAAATAGGTCAATTTGAGAGCGAAAGGACTTGTGGCACTGTAGACGCCGTTCGGAGCATAGAGTTCGGCGTCGAACACCTTGAAACCGAGATAGGTCATGCGGCCCTTGCCGACCAGTTCGGCGGAGGGGACGGAACGCGCGGCGGAACCGAGATCCGCTGCAGCCTGCGTCGGAGTGAGAATTGTTGCGGACAAGAACAGGCACAAAAAAGCAAATATCGACCAGTTCATGGCTTGCATCGAATTACGCGACATCGTCGACACCCCTTCGGATGAGTTTGATATTGACCACACCAGCTCTTACGCAGGGCAAGTCGTGCCGGATCGCTTTAAGGACCTCAAACTGGCCGAGTAACGCTTCAGGCTTGCAATTCTCGCAATTGCACGACAGTCATGTTTCCTTTGAAAATTCGATGCATTATACTGGGAATAGATAAACCGGCGTCCCGGAGGGCTGCGCCAAGCTATCCAATCGCCTGAAAAGTTCTAGATACACCGGAATTGGTCCGGCGAAACTTCCGCGATATCGGTAAAGGATCTCGAACGGACCCGGTACCAGTCGCCAGGTCAGATTTTGAATGCTCAGTCCCTGCCGAGTGCGCATTCAAAACCTGACGCCATTCATGATGTCCCGGAACAGGGTTCCGGGGATAGAGTCCGGACAAGTGCCATGAGTGAAACCGATCTGAAGCTGAAACAGAAGACGAAAGTCCAGAAGCCGAAACTCTACAAGGTCATTCTGGTAAACGACGATTACACGCCGCGCGAATTTGTCGTCCTGATCCTGAAGGCGGAATTCAGGCTGGACATGGCACAGGCGGAAGTCGTCATGCTGACGGCGCATCAGAAGGGGGTCTGTGTCGTCTCAGTCTATCCCAAGGACGTTGCAGAAACGAAAGCAACGCGCGCAATTGATGCCGCGAGCCAAATGGGTTATCCGCTGCAATTCACCGTGGAACCGGAGTGAAAACCCGAAAGCTGCCGGACGGGTCCGTATCCTAATTCGAAATCTCGGTGTCGACCGGGCTTATCCATCTGCTGTCCATGTCCTTCAGAACACCGGCTTTTCGGGACAGGTCCATCCAGTAGTTGAAGTAGGCTGCCAACCCCGGTGAAGCAGGTGGCATCAGATAAGCGAACAGGAAGCGGCTTGCCGTATCCTCCGGCACAACTGCGGAGTAACCTTCCAATGATATGGCCAGGGCCCGAGCCTGTTCCCGCGTCCAGAGAGCGGCGTCGACCCCCTTCAGCTCTTGAAGATTGCTGTAGTTCTCGACGACACGGAGTTTCGCGGATGGAAAACTCCGCTTCGCAAGCGGTATGAGCACCGGGTCATCAAAAACCGCGATCGTGAGGTCGGGGTTTGATGCAATGACAGCCTTTGACTTGAACTCCTCGACCCGGCTTCGTTTCACGACCAGGGCAAGTGGACTTTCGAAGTAAGGGGCACTGACTGTCAGTGAATTCAACCGATCATCCGTTATGTACAAACCACCTATGGCTATGTCGAACTTCTTCTGCTCGAGGCTTTCCGCGAGGCTTTGCCATCCGTAAGGAACAAATTCCAGATCGACATTCATGCTTTGTGAGAAGCGATACATCATCTCGACATCGTAGCCGACGAGCCGGCCGTCATTATTCACATAGGCAAAGGGCATCACATTCGGGTTGATACCCACCTTCAGGACCCCTGTTGTTTCGATCCGGTCGATCGTATTGATCGCGGTGCCGACTTTCGGGTCCTGATTACCGGCGTCTGCTGCCTGCTCTGTTTTTGTCGGCAAAAGATTGGCGTTGCTTAACTGCTGCACATAGTCCGGCAGGCTGGCTGCCCGGTAACTGATTTCCGAATGAAGCGGAACGTGGGTGCCACCAAGACTTCCGAGCGCCCAGATTCCGGAAAAGGCAGCAGCGGACACGCTCAGCATCAGGACCAGGGCCTTCGGATCAAAGCGCACCTTGCCGTAGAAAATGAACGTAATGGCCGTTGTCACGAACGCGAAGGCGGATACCGAAGCGATTACCTGACCATATCGGGTGATCGCCATGGTCTCGACATAGAGGTTCGTTGTGCCGGAGGGAAGACCAAGCCAGTCGGCCATAAATGTGACGGCCCCGATTGACGACGTTGGCGAACCGATGCTCGAAAGCAGGGTAACGAAGGGCAGCTCCAGCAGTTGCTGCCTTTCGATCGGCAGGTAGTAGTAGAACGCGGCATAAATCAGAAACACCAGGATGAAGAAATTGCCGATCTGGGCAAGTGGATAACTGACAGACAAGGATGTTTCGATGATTTCCCTTTGTTGTTTTTCTTCGCCGTTATCGTTGCTCAACTTGGCCGCATATTGCTGGGCGGCTTTTTGAATCAAGGGAAGCGCCGCAACGGAGAGGGATGTCACGACCGCCACCATGAAAGCTTCCCGCAATCCTGACATAACTTCCCGGTAGGTGAGTGGCAGGAAGACAGTCAGCAACATCGGGAAAACCCAGAGTGCGAGCACAAGGGAGCTCAGCATCACGACCGCGATATAGATTGAAAGGGCGGCGAAGCCCGTCAGGCTGACGGAATTGATGGATTCAGCAAAGAGCGCGCATACGCCGAGCGGTGCCAGATAAACGATCCAGCCCCAGATGCGAATGCAGGCGTTGCGGACTATGGTCAGAATTTCAAGCAGCGGTGTCGGCTTTACGCTGTGCTGGATAGCGATGCCGAAGATCACGCCAATAAGCACAACGGATGGAATATAGTTCTGGCTGAGAGCTTCGAAGAAATTGTCCGGGACCAGCAATTTGACCAGGGAGGTGGCTGATCCCCTGTCATTTGGCAGGCTTGAGGAAAAGTCGACGACTGTTGCAGTCCCGACCAGTGGAACGGTTGAGGCCGCGACAATCAGAAACGCGAATGTCACCCCCCAAAGCAGAAGGTAGACCGGCCAGCTCTTGCGGAAGAGGGTGAGGGCGATGCTTGGCGACAGGCGACCGAGACCAAGCAAAAGGGAAGACACGAGGTAGGGAAGTACCACCACCTCCATCAACCGGATGTAAACGTCACCGAACGGTTGTAGAATCTGCGTCAACGCGGGACTGAAGGAACCGACGAAGATCCCGATGGCGCCGCCGACCAGGACGAGGATGGGCAGCAGTTTGCTTTTCACAAAGAGCGCTCCTCAACTTCGGGTAGCCGCTGGCCGGGTCGCGCAGACCCGCCTCCAAAACCCTAGCAGAAACGGTCGAAGTTGGAAATTTTGCACTATCGGTCAACAGTGCTCTGCCGACCGATAAGTCAGGGACTTGATTGCCTGGCGGTGACGCGCAATCCGAACGTCTTCAGTCGCGCAGCTTGACGATCTTGTCGTCGCCATTGCCGGGAGCGTCGTCATCCGGCCCTTCGCCATCCGTCGCGTCGGCATCCAGGTCAAGAGGTTCGATTTCGCTGTCCAGCGGCTCCGTGATCCCGAGTTCTGTCGCAGGGTCATAGGTTTCGGTGAGGCCGAGTTCTTCAGCCGGACCCTTGCCTTCCATGGCCATCTGATAGTTGGTGATCACGGATTTCAGCTGAGTGATCTGCTCATTGGCCGTATCGACCTGGATCTTGTAACGCTGAAGGCGTTTGTTCTCATCGACCAGGTCTTCCAGATTGTCGGCAAACTTCTGGTTCTGATTGCGCTGATGATTGAGATCCGTGAGTGCTGAATTGTATCGCAGGTTGACTTCACGCAGCTTGGCGTTGGTTGCCATCAGCTCGTTGCGGTCCTTTTCGTGGTTGGTCTGCGCACTGTCGAGCAGATGCTCGATTTCCTGCATGCGCTTCAGAATATCGCGACTGCGTTCCTTCAGCGTTGAGTTTTCGCGCGCCATTTCCTGCAGGGACTGGGCACCGATGCGGCGCTGGGAGGAAAGGTTCTCGATTTCAGCATTCAAGGCATAGATCTCGTTGTCATGCTTGCGCTGCTCTTCTTCCAGACGGGACTTGGCGTAGGTCAATTCCTGGTTGGCAACATCGAGATGCGACTTCAGATCAATGTTGTCGTTGCGAAACTCGATCAGCTCGCGTTTGGCCGATTCCAGTTCGCTGGTTGATTGATTGTTCTTGCGGATCTCATCTTCCAGAAGCTTGGCGCTCTCCGAAAGGTTCTGCTGCAGTTCCTTTTCCCGGTGCTTGATCGCATCCAGGTCCTCTTGCAGCCCTTCCGAGTGCCGCTCGAGGGTCTCGTGCTTGGCCATCAGGTCGTTCAGCTTGCCGCTCAGTTCGGCGACCTGGGCATTGGCTTCCACGAGCGTCGCGCTCTGGATCCGGTATTCGTCATTGACCCGCTTGTTGTTGTCACGGATCGTGACGATATCGTTGCGGGCTGTTTCCAGTGCAGTCCGAGTTTCGGTAGCGCGCTTGCGCAGCGAATGGACTTCCGCCTGGGCGTCTTCCAACTGGGTCGTCAAAGACCTGACCTTGTGGTCAGCGTCAAGCAGGTCCGTGGAAATCTTGGCATTTTCGGACTTCAGCCGAACTTCGGTCTCCACACTGTGTCGCGAGGTTTCAATGTACTCGGACATCATGCGGATGCTGGTCTGGCTTTCCGAAGCAAAGGCCGCCATCTGGTCGAACATCTGGTTGAGCCCGCCGACACGCGACTTGAGCCCGTCCAGATGGTTCATCTTTTCCTGCATCTTCAGGGCGAAGGGCGACAGCTTTTCAATGTTGCCAGTCGGTTCCGGCGCTTCCGGTACCGCCGTTTTCTCTGTTTCCACGCTTGTCTCGGCCCGCTGCTCATGGCCACCGCCCGGGCGCGGGGACTTCGAGAAAATGCCCATTCCTGTCTCCTGAATTTCCTGCCGGCGCCGCTCCGGCGAAATTTACTAGATGTTAATCCTTTATTAACCCATCTGCCACGGTCGTTTCAACGACTCACACCGGGTGGAATGAAGAATATATCGGGATATCTTGGCCCAAGAAGCGAAATGTCCCCGGCCGGCAACCGGGTTTAAACCTATGGTTAACAATTTGATGAGGCTAGGTTGTACCGCCTTGATCAGGTCTTTCGAAAAACTGCCTATATTGCCGTAGCGGCAGGTTGCTGCGCTTTTCGAGACGTTTTCTGCAAGCTGGGTTACCCCGTCGCCTGCCAGGCTTCGCTGCCGCTCGGGCTGGTTTCCGGTATCCGGACTTTCGCGGAGTGTCTTTGCACCTTTGGTGCCGTCGAAACTTCCGGAATGTCAAAGTTGCGGCTGGTCATTGGTGACACAGTGAATGCCGCCACCGCCGTCTGCGATCGACCAGGCATCGACCAGGTGGACCTGCCGGCCAGGAAAATAGCGCTGCAGATGTTGCTTTAGGTCCCGATCTGCCGCCGTATCCAATTCACTCATGGCGACAATGTAGCCGTCACCGACCAGCCAGTTCACATCACCGGGATACCATTCCACGTTGAAGCCTGCCGCCTGGAGATCTTCGGCAAGGCGCAGTTCCGGTTGGTCCTGTGTATCGGCAATCGCCACCGTCGTGGCGTTTATGAACCGCGCTGATCCGTCAATGTGACCTGTCGTAAGATCGTCGGGATGATGGCCATAGGACCAGATGATCTCTGTCAGTCCCAGAGCCTCTTTAAGTATGCGCTCGTGTTCAGACCGGGACAGCCCCGGATTGCGCTGATCCTGACAATCCCAGTTCAGCATGCCGATGCCGGAACCGTTGACTTCCAGGTTGCCCTTTTCAAGCACATAATCCGTCAAGTCCACGACGTTCAAGCCAAGCAGGCCGGCGACTTGGTTCGGTACCTTGTTGTCCTGCCGGTACTCGGCACCGGTTGTTCCGTCCCAGCCGGTAAAGGCCCAGTTCTGGACCCAGACGGTTTCACCATCGGTCAGGTAGATCGGGCCGTTGTCGCGCATCCACGCATTGTCGACCGCGACCTGGTGCCAGGTGATGTTCGCTGTCGTGACGCCCCGTTTCGCCAGAAAGTCCGCTGCAGCCCTCTGTTCCTTTTCCGTGCCGGTGAGAAGGTGCACGTTTTCATACCTCTGCACGGCTCGGATGATATCCGCAAAAGCCGGGCGCAAGGCTGTCTCGTATCTGCCCGGCCACTGCATCCAGACCGCGGCCTGCGGCTCCCATTCCGCTGGAACCCTGGGCGTTGCTGCGGCCTCACCCACGGAGGTCAAAAGCAGACCTGCCAGAGCCGCTCCCAGAAACTGTAACCTTCGGGACTGCATTGATTTCTCGCATTGTTTTGACCTGGAACGTCATCGGGAGTTCAGGTCCATGTTGTTTCAGAAATCGCACCGGTTGGTCAGTGGCCCTGTAGGCCGCGTTTCAGATCCTCCAGATTGAGCACCGGCATGATGTCGATCTGTGCACCGAGGCTTTCCATCAGGGGTTCGTTGTAGCGGGTGAGATTTGCCTGATCGGTTTCCTCGAAGTAGATCGTACCGGCACGCATGCCGTCCTTCATGTAGAAATAGGCGTCTTGGGCGCCTGTGTCTGCAATCAGTTTTTCAATTGCGGCACCTATTGTGTGCTGGGCACCGGCCTTGTTGCCCGCCTCGGTGGGGATCTTGAACGTCATCATCAGGCGCATGTGCTGTCTCCCTTTGCTTCCGGATCGGTTTTCACGGCTTGCGGTCAGCCGCCCATTTCGTCGATGGTCCAGCTGAGCGGCCAGCCCTCCGGCGCTCCGAAGACGCCGTCGCAGCTTGATTTTTCCAGATATTCGACGAGTTCGTAGTCGCCGCTTTCCGCCATCACCTCATGCCGCTCGAAGGCGCCGCAGTCCAAATTGGCGGAGTAATAGGTGGTGCCGGTGACCTGACCCGTATCGGGATCATAAAAGAGATTGTTGACCAGGGCATGATTGGGCTGGTTGAAATCCGGCGGTGTTTCGAATTCCTTCCATTCGTCAAGGGACGGATTGAACGGAATGTGGACAGCCATGAAATAGGGCACGTTGGCATCGGCAGCGGTGCAGGGCACAATCCAGGTCTCCACGTCGCCCTCTGCAAAATACTGCGCACCATAGGCCGGCAGGGTCTCCGCCAGCTTGCAGTTCAGCGTGCGGTAACCCATCATCTGGACAGATTCCGGCAGCTCTTCGACCGTATAGACGAGGCCCCTCGGCCCTGAAGACGCGTCCTGTGACGGCATCACCGGGGCGGGAATGTCGTTTGGCGGCGGCGGCGCTGCAGCAGTTTCGGGCTCCTTGGGAGCAGGCGGGGGCATTGTGGCAGCCGGAGCAATCGCTGTTGCGCTGTCCGCAGGAACACCCCCCCAGGCGACGACGGCATCCAGACGGCCGATCCGGCCCTGTTGTTCGTCCATTTTCAGGAGCGCGTGGGTCAGCCCTGAAAGCCTCACCCGGTAGATGAGGGTGCCGATCGAGCCGCCATAGTCGATCTCGACACGGGCACTCACGCCGCGGCGCAGTTTTTCGATCAGGTCCCGGTCGGCCTCGCCGCCGAAGGTCATTTCATTGCCGGTGTAGATCTTGGCGGCCTTGCCGAAATAGCCGTAATTGTCTTCTTCCAGGCTTTCGATCTCGATGCGGGCACGCATGCCGACATCCAGTTTTGTGGTCGGGCGCAAGGTGACGAAGACATCGCTTCCGGGCTTCGCGCCGCGTTCAAGCTTCAGCTTGAAGGCCTCGTCGTTCGAGCTCTCGCCTTGCGTCTCGGCAATGCAGTAGGTCTTTTCATCACAGCGGACGGACCAGTCGCCATAGTCTGTCCTGGCCAGTTCGGCGGAAACCGGTCCGGCGAGGCAAATCGAAAAACAGGCGGCAATGAATAGTCTCGTCACGCGATCCCCCCTTGCCGAAGCGATTCATCGTTCAAAGCCCGGCAATTGACAGCATGGCGCGGGATTTCCTGCTGTCAAACGAGATTTCCGGTTAGCGGGAATTGATTTGGCGGCGCAGGGCCTGCCGAAACTTGCAGATCTGGCCTGATTGACCGGAAACCTGCGCGACCCAAAAGAACTTCGCCGACCGTGCCTTGAGCCGGGCTTCTTCGTGATGTCCTGATCAGGTCCGGGTCGGTGAGACGTGTTGGCAACTGTGTTTGTCTCAATCTGACTGGCGGCCTCCGCGGAAACGATTGCGGCGCTCTGGAAGGGAATGGATCCCCGATCAAGTCGGGGATGACTTATGAGTTTGGAGCCACGCACGATACAAGACACTGCCGCGCCGGCAATGAGAGAGCGCTGGTCAGCGGCGATACACGAAGGGTTTGGATCAAGTCCGGGTCGGCGCCTTGTTTGGGGCGAGGCATCGGAACCAACCAGCAAGTCATCCCCGACTTGATCGGGGATCCAATCCACCTGTCAACATGTACGAGGCTATCGGTTCAGATCCTCATAGAGATCCCGCCATTCCGGATTGTGTTTTTCGATGGCCTGGATCTTCCAGTCCCGAGGCCAGCGCTTCAGACGTTTTTCACGTGCAATTGCTGCATCCGGGCTGTCGAAGATTTCATAATATACCAGTCGGGTAACGTCATATCGCCGGGTGAAGACACTCCCGGAATTCTCCCTGTGCTCATGTACCCGTCTCGCCAGGTCATTGGTAACACCGGTATAGAGCGTTCCGTTCTGGCGGCTGGCAAGGATATAGACGTAAAACGCCATATCCGGTTGTGACCTGGAATGGATCCCCGATCAAGTCGGGGATGACGCACGAGAATTGAACCTGAAATGCAAAATAATTAGCTCGGGTGAATTGTTTCTCAGCTTCCCTGGATTGAAGATTTGAATGATCTCTTTCACCCAAAGTTTATACTCCAACATTTATTCAATTTCAGATTGAATAACGGAGAGATTGATGCCTTTCAAAGGCTATTTTGCTTTGGGTCTTGTCGGAGTGATCCTCTGGTTAGCCATTGGAGTCTATCGAGATCGACAGGCCGACATCGCCAGGATCATGAAGGATCACAGTCTTTCTGACCTGCAGTTCGCCGCCTACAAAGCCTGCGAAAATCATATGTCGGGAATGCGGCTCAATAGCACCAACAAGTCCGTGCCGGTCGCCATTTGCGCCTGCCAGGCAAAGGCGCTGACGAAAGTCATGCTTCCAGGACAATATTCAAGCCACAAACGGGTCGTGACGTCGATGACCGAAGGCGAAGAAGAGACAGTTCCGTTTGAATTAAGAGAAACGCAATTGCGTGCCGGTTACTCGCCAGCATCAGGATTCAAAAAGTTGTACCTGTCGCTTACGGCATGTGTCTCCGGATATCGCCCGGAAAAAGAGGGGTAGCAAAGGGAACAGGACCGGGCGCGCGAGACAAGCATCTCTAACGTTTGCGAGGCGAGGCCAGTCGGCCTTAGAGCAGTCTTTCCCGAATCCATCAGGCGTGGAACGATTGAGAAGGCACAGACATCGCATCATCCAGAAGCTGTCATCCCCGGCATGATCGGTAGGATCCACTCGTTCCCAGAGCTGTTGGAACGACTACTGCCCCGGCCGCCCGCTCTTCTTCGGTCGTCCCCTACGTTTCTTCTCGTCCACCGGATCCTCATAAGACCCAGCTCCAATCTTGCCGCGCCGCACAGGCTGCACCGGATCATCATTGCCAAGGGGCACTTCAGTTCGGCCGACCGTCATTTCGTCCAGCGTGTTCTTCCGCACCTTGGCGCTTGGGGACGGGAGGGCCTTGGATGACTTTGCGCGGGCGCGGTCTTTTGCGGTTTCCTTTTTCTTGCCGCTGGCGCCTTCCTTGGTTCCGCCGGCGCCGAATTTCCTGGAACCCTTGAAGCCGCCGGTGCGGTCGTCGACGTCGGACTGGCGGGCCATGGCGTCGTCGGCAACGGCGAGTTCGGTTTCCTGGAGGCGCTTGATCTCGTCGCGCAGGCGTGCCGCGGTCTCGAAGTCGAGATCGGCGGCGGCGTCGCGCATCTGTTTTTCCAGGTCCTCGATATGGGCGGCGAGGTTGTGGCCCACGAGAGAGCCTTCCTCTGCGAAGCCCGCATCCACCGTGACGTGGTCCTGCTCGTAGACGCTGTCGAGAATATCGGCGATGTTGCGCTTGACACTTTCCGGGGTGATGCCGTGCTCTTCGTTGTAGCTTAGCTGCTTTTCCCGGCGGCGGTTGGTTTCGGCAATGGCCCGATCCATGGAACCGGTCATGTTGTCCGCGTAGAGAATGACCTTGCCTTCGACGTTACGCGCCGCGCGGCCGATGGTCTGGATCAGCGAGGTTTCCGAACGCAGGAAACCTTCCTTGTCGGCATCCAGGATCGCGACCAGCGCACATTCCGGAATGTCGAGACCTTCGCGCAGCAGGTTGATGCCGACCAGGACGTCGAAGGCGCCGAGGCGCAGGTCCCGAAGGATTTCAATGCGTTCCAGCGTGTCGATGTCGGAGTGCATGTAGCGCACACGCACGCCGTTTTCATGCAGGTATTCCGTCAGGTCCTCCGCCATGCGCTTGGTCAGCGTGGTCACCAGCGTACGGTAGCCTTTCTGGGCGACCTCGCGCACTTCACCCAGCAGATCGTCCACCTGGCTTGTGGCCGGACGGATTTCTACCGGCGGATCGATCAGGCCGGTCGGACGGATGACCTGTTCGGCGAAGATGCCGCCGGACTGTTCCATCTCCCAGGAGCCGGGGGTCGCCGATACGGCGACGGATTGCGGCCGCATGGCGTTCCATTCCTCGAAGCGCAGCGGGCGGTTGTCCATGCAGGAGGGCAGGCGAAAGCCGTATTCGGCGAGCGTCGCCTTGCGGCGGAAGTCGCCCCGGTACATGGCGCCGATCTGCGGAATGGTGACGTGGCTCTCGTCGGTGAAGACGATGGCGTTGTCCGGCAGGTATTCGAACAGGGTAGGAGGCGGCTCGCCCGGCTTGCGGCCGGTGAGGTAGCGTGAATAGTTCTCGATGCCGGCGCAGGAGCCGGTCGCCTCCAGCATTTCCAGATCGAACATGGTGCGCTGTTCGAGGCGCTGAGCCTCCAGCAGGCGGCCGTGATTGTTGAGTTCCTCCAGGCGGTGCTTCAGCTCGTCCTTGATCGACTTGATTGCCTGGTTCAGCGTCGGCTTGGGCGTGACATAGTGCGAGTTGGCGTAGATCTTGACGCTTTTCAGCTCACCCGATTTCTTGCCGGTGAGCGGGTCGAATTCGGTGATCGACTCGATCTCGTCACCAAACAGCGAAATGCGCCAGGCGCGGTCCTCGTAGTGGGCCGGAAACAGCTCGATCGTGTCGCCGCGCACACGGAAGGCGCCGCGCTGGAAGGCGGCGTCGTTGCGCTTGTATTGCAGAGCGACCAGATCGGCGATCAACTGGCGCTGGTCGATGCGTTCGCCGACCTCGATGGCGAAGGTCATTGCCGTATAGGTCTCGACCGAACCGATACCGTAGATGCAGGAGACCGAGGCGACGATGATGACGTCGTCGCGCTCCAGGAGCGAGCGCGTGGCCGAGTGGCGCATGCGGTCGATCTGCTCGTTGATCGAGCTTTCCTTCTCGATATAGGTATCCGTGCGCGGCACATAGGCTTCCGGCTGGTAGTAGTCGTAATAGGAGACGAAATACTCAACCGCGTTGTCCGGGAAGAAGGATTTGAACTCGCCGTAGAGCTGGGCGGCGAGGGTCTTGTTGGGCGCGAGGATCAGGGCCGGGCGTTGGGTGCGGGAAATCACCTGCGCCATGGTATAGGTCTTGCCTGAGCCGGTGACGCCGAGCAGCACCTGGGTCTGTTCGCCGGTCTCCATGCCTTCAACCAGTTCGGCGATGGCGGTCGGCTGGTCACCCTTGGGTTCATACTCGGACTTCAGGTCGATTTCGACCCCGCCCTCCGACTTTGCCGGTCGATCCGGCCGGTGCGGCACCCACATTTCACCGTTCTTGTGGAGAGGGTTGCCGGATTCAATCAGCGCTGACAGGGCCTCGACTGTTGCCGTTGCACCCTGGTTTCCGGTCAGCTCGCCGTATTTGGATTCCGTTTTTTTCTTCTTGTTGTCCTTCTTGTGCTGCTTGAGCCTTTCCTCAAGCTGTTCCGCCTCTTCCAGCGACATGTCCAGCCCGGCGACCGGCATCAGCCCGCCCGCGGCCCTTTCGCGCGCGCTGTCGGCCTTGCCGATTGAGGTTCCCCGCGCGGACTTTGTCGGTTTGGGTGGTTTGTCGGTTGCGGCACGGCGCGCTGTATTTCCTTTTGCGGACTTGCCGGAGGCAAGGTCCATGGTGCTGCTATCAGCCTTGCCGATGGAAGTTCCACGTACGGACTTTGTCGGTTTTGCGGGCTTTTCGATCTTGCCCTTGGCCTTCGCTCCCTTGGGAGACAGTTTCGCCTTGCGGCCTTCCTGAACATCTTTTGCGACCGCGCCGTCGCCGCCTGCACGTTCACGCTCGCGCGACGAAGTGCGCGCCGTCCGGCTGATCGTTCCGGGGGCACCGGGGGCAAGATCCTTTGGTGCTGCCGGGTCCGTGATCTTGGATTTCGGCGCCGGCCTGTCCTCTTCTTCGGCAATCTCGGCCGCCCAGTCGCTTATGGAGCCGGAGAGCGGTGTGCCGGAAAGCGGCTTCTGAGGCGCTTCGCCGAACCCTTCGGGCGCGGACGTGTCTTCGGAACGGGTTTTGGAGGAACGCTTCTGCATGGCAGCAATATGGTCCGGTTCCGCGCGCGAGAAAAGGGGGCAGGGGCCAGTTCAGACGGCTTTTCGGAACTTCCTGTCAGTCTCCTGACACAAGGGTGTCAGGAGGGGCTGGTGACGAATTCTACGAGCGGCTGATTATCGCGCCAGATCCAGATCATTCACGGCACCGAAAAAAGCGTCGACTAACCCCGATTTTCCGGCTCGAGACCGCGTTGCAACTGCTCTTTCACCTTGGCAGCGGCCTCGCCGACCGTGACCTTCTTGTCTCCGTTGAGATCGAGACCCCGGTTGCTCTTGTAGGCCTTTTCCGGATGCTTGAAAATTGCCGATCCTTCCGACTTGCCGAAGGCGACGGGCCACAGAACCGCCATGTAGACATCCGCGAGTTTTGTAAAAGGACGGCCATTGGCCTTGTTCTTCAAATAGGCCTCGACGAAATCCAGTTGACGATTTTCAGTCATTTGGGCGAGTTCGGCGGTGCTGGTGCCCAGTTCTGCAGCGGTCGTCGGCATGAACTGGATCAGGCCAGTTGCGCTGCCACCGGCAAGGTTCTTCTGCTTTGCGGAAAAGCTCCGGCCTGTCTCAAACGCCATGACCGTCATCAGGAAGTTGGGGTCGCACTGAATCCGGGTTCCAATTTCAATAACCTTTTTCTTGAATTCGTCATTACCAAATTTTCGGTCGACGAAACCTCCCCATGCGATGCCGTCTCCCGGTGGAATGGTGTCGGATGCCGTATCTTCCTTGAAGCTGCCCAGTGGTGGCCCGAGCCACCGGATCGCTGCAATCTTGGACCGGTCATAGTCTGAGTTTTTCACTGTGTCGCTTTGATTGCCGCCGAGAAGAGTTATCTTGCCGGCTTTCCCGCTCTGGTCTGGTGAACAGAAGCCGACATGACCCGAGCGGGCACTACCGGGCGGTGGCGACATGACGACGACCGCTCCGGCGGGCACGTTCCCGGTTTTTACTGGAATGGACAGATTGCCCCAGGACTTCCAATTTGCCGCCCGAGCAGCGCCTTTCACGATCGATCCGGCAACTTCACCGCCGGCCTGTTTCATGCAGAAGGCGACGAAGGCCCCGCACCAAGGCAGTACCTTGTTTGTTGCAAGATCCGTCGCCTTGAAATAGGTCAGGACACGATCCCTTCCCAACTGAGTGCCTTCTTTCAATGCGCCGTTGTTCCAGGGATCGGACTGTTCTGCAAGCGCCGTTGGAAGCCAGGTGGCGGCGCCACTTGTGACCGGCAGCAGTTCCGGCACATTTTCCTTCATTAACTTGAACGCAGATCCAAACAGCTTGTCCAGTTTTTCCTCTACAACCTCGTACAGATTGCCGACGGTTCTGGGCCCGGCCGCAATTCCGTTCGCTTCGGCCTCTGTCTTGTCCACCTTGAGGATGTGGTGGTTGTGACGAAAAATGCGCTGCATTTCCTTCTTTCGGTCGTCGTCAAGGCCGCTGACGATTTCTGTAATCAACGTGTCGGACTTTCCGCTCAGTTCCAGTTTTCTGAGTTCGATAGCTGCCAGAGGCGTGACAACGGCGGCAATGAATATGTCGGCGAAGGTTGGAATGTAGGGCCCGGCCTTGTCGGCATCAGGGCTAGAGCCAGCAGCCTTTTCGTGTGCAGTGATAACATCGCTTATTGTACGGGTGTGTTCGCGAGTCAGGAAGGCCATCCCGTAGATCTGGTCTGAGATATTGTCACGGTCATCTTCGACAAAATCCGGATCACCAGAGGCATCCAGGAACTCTTTCCAGCGGGTCGAGGTGATCTGAAATGGGCCGACCGCATCCGTGCCTGGCGTCTCGTTGCCGACATTTGCCATCTTCGTTTCGTAAATCGCGAGAGCGATGAGATAATCAGCGTGAACATAGTTCACACCGGTATCCGGCATGGCGTTGATCCACTCTTCTGCGCGGACACATGTTGTTATGAAAGCCCAGGGAATGACGCCGGGGCGTTCTGCGGCTTCTGCCTCCTCGAGAAATTCAACGGGAAGCCAGCCCCGCCGGATATTGCCAACAACCCGGAACTTGATCTTTCGAAGCTTGCCGTCGGCGGTAAGCGTTTCGTTTTCACCTTCGTCCGGGTCGTCTTCCACGATACTATTGACCGGAATTCTGGGAGACTTCTTTTTCAACTCCGGTAGCGTACCCTGAAATGGGAATTGAGCTTTCGTCAATTTGTAGAACATTTCAGGCCTCGCTATCTTAGTGAACGCTGAGATTAATCCTGAATATTACGTCATTCCAGAAGTAATTTCTGAAGATCCGGTGTGTATTGTGTATTAAGGTAAGCTTCGTTTCCAGTTCTAAATGTCTGATTTCCGATCGACTTCTTGAGTTCAGCGATCCTGGGTCGCAATGTATCGATTGTTGCAGTGTCAGAAATCTCTACATTTGCACCAAACTTCGCGCTCAGTTCGCGCAAATCTTCGCGAAGTTGTGCCAGCGCCTGTTGATTTGACGGATTGTTCTGGAATTCGCTTCGTTCCAGATAGTTCTTGAAGCTCGGATTGCAGGCTCCGGCTTCGTTGATCAGGGCATTTTCTTCACCGGTGGACAGGGTTCCTGTCACCTGCGTGTCGATCGTATTCTGGTATATGCGGATTGCCTCGGTCGTGCGAGTTCCTTTCACACCGTCAGGAGGCAGGCAAAGTGCGCTTTGTATTGCCCGGCTTATCCTCTCCTGTGTGCGCGAATTTGAGGTTCCCTGACCACGATTCGGCCGGAGCACTTGCGTGTTCGCGCGTACAACGGGGCTGCCGACCACCGGGGTCCGGTTGATCGTGTTTTCAACCGTCGGCTGAATGCCTGCAGAACCGAAGGTGGAATAGTCGTTGATGTTTGTTTCGATCGCGAATGGGAGGCAAAGGCGCAAGTAGGAACGGAGGACGTATTCGGCTTCCGGTTTGTTGGAAAACTGTTTCCCTCGAAGGTTCTTTCGAAAAGTGTGACGCGAGTTCAGAACAACAGAATTTACCGTCGACGAATCGATCTTGAGCAGCAGCCCATTGTAATTTTCGACACTTTGTACGGCCAGTCCAAATGCGAGAGCCGCAATCGTGAGTGCTTGTGTGGAAGCGCCGGTGATTCCCATGATCCCCGTCGTTGCCGCACCGATCGAGGTAATCTGGTTGATTAGCGGACCGTTCGAACGCCTGCGATTGTCCAGCCATTGCAGGTAGGAATCGCATCTGCGGTCTATATCGTTGAGGCCTTGTTGAACTATCAGGGTCCATGTCTTTGCATCGACGGCACCGATGTGACACGTCCCAGCTGGGCCACCATATGCCGCACCGGCGAGTCCAGCCTCTTGGCATAGGTAGTTGAAATAGAGCCGCTGCAATCTGTGTGTTTTGGTCATGTCCGCTTCGGTCGTGGGCAGGCTTGCACCGATGCCACGGGAAAGGAATGACTGCGAAGCGGGTTCGCAAGCAACGAGCAACAACCCGGCGAAAACGCTCAGAAAAAAGCGCAAAAAAATCCGGTGTCCGCGAACGCGCGGACTCCTGCTGGCCGTCATGAGACCACTCCGTAAATACGCTGAAACACCCATGCCGCCCGGCCGCGGGCACGCACTTTTACCAACTATCCGGGCCGGGGCTTCGACGTGTCAATTGTTTGTTAACCAATTGCAGGCCGGGGTTGTTCCAGCGAGCGGGGGGCACCCGGTGCGGTACAGCTGGATGGAACTGACGCACCGGATAAGTCTCTGCCGCATAGTTCTTATTTGAGTTGAGAGTTTCAAGACTGCTCGTGCAAGGACAATGGCGCGTGTTCAAGATTAGATGTGGACACTCTCGGTTGATGTTGCGTCCTGTTCGAATTATCGGCTCGAAGTCTTCTTTGAAATGAAAGAAATCGGCGAATCGCCGCAGTTGAGCCTGCATTTTCTACCAGCCGGATGGCTCCGGGGGCCGTTATTCTCTGCGCTTGAATTTCCAGGACTGCAAGATATCTCCCGCTTTGCCCCAGCCGTCATGCAGACCGCTGGTCCCGGTCAGCCAACCAGAGGTGAAGACTGCGTCGGTCCCGCGCCGGGTGCCGCAAAGGTAGAAAACGGGCAGGGACCACTTCAATCAACTCTTCAGGACCGCCAGTCAGCCTCCCGCCTCAAATGTCTCTGATGCAATCAGGCAACAGGAAGCCCGGATCAGAGAAACGTTTCGAACAGGGGCAGGCAGGCCGCGCCTATGGCGCCGCCTTCGGGGCCGAAGGCTGAAGTCTTGAGCGGTGCATTCGGCAATCCCCGTGAAGGTCCCGGTAACCGCGCCGTCGCGGCACGCTCGACAAGTTCCTTGTTGATCCAGCCGGGCAGCCGGCCACCGAGAACAATTTCCGCCGGATCGAAGAACCCGGTGATTGCTCTTTGTGCCAGTGCGATCTGTTGGCTCGCGCGGTCAATCCAGGCATCGAGGTCCGCTGCAAGACCGGAGGCCGGCTGCGTCAGACCGTCAAGGTCCTCAATCTTGTGACCGGCGTTGTTCATGTGTTTCAGGAGATCCTGTCCGGACGGCCGGAGTTCTTCATAGGGAAACAGGAAACCCGGCAGGCAGGCATTGCCATGAGCGCCGCGGTAGGGCTTGCCATCGAGGATGGCTCCGCCGCCGACACCGTGGCCGATATGGAGGAAAAACAGGGGGTCCTCGTCGCGGACACCTTCCCCGAGCATGAATTCGGCGATCGCAGCAGACGTGCCGTCGTTTTCGATGTGAACCGGAATGTCGAATGCGGACCTGAGGGCCGTGATCACCCGGTCGTCACCGAGCTGATCGAACAGTTCATGCGCTACCAGCAAGTCGCGATAGGTGCCGAAATTGCCCGGCAGGGAGACCCCGACACCAAGCAGAGAGTCCGGAGGGAGGTTGCGTGAAAGATCCGCAACACCGCTTGCGGCCGCCCTGGCAACGTCCTCCGGACGGGCGCCTGACAGGACTCGGTGCCGGGTGGCGCAGATGGCGCCGCGGAAATTCAGCAGAGCCAATTCCATTGTTCTCAGAGAAAAAACGATGCCGATCGAAAAAAAACGATCCGGGTTCAGCGCCAGATTGCGTTTCGGTTGACCCTGGGCGCCCGTCCTTGTGCGCGTTTCGTGGAAAAAACCGTCTTCCTGCAATCGGTTAATGAGGCGCGTCACGGACGCACCCGTCAGCCCGGTCGCCTCCGCAAGATCGGTTCGAGCCATTGTCTTGTTGCGAAAAATCAGAGCGATCAGCTTTCGCTCCGTTTGGCTGAGGTGCGCCGTCATCTTGATTCTCCCGACGTTTCGGGATAATAGGTTTTAAATTAAATTACACAACGTAATTTAATTGTCATGATGTTGTGCGACGAAATCCGGGCTTTCAGGCCGGAGGGTCTCAATCAGCAAGGAGGTAGTGGCTCATGAAAAAGACAGTTCTTACAAGCCTGGCAGGACTGCTGGCACTAGGTGGGGCGGTAGAGGCTGACCCGCTGGTCGTTTATTCGCCGCAGGGAGGAGAACGCGCGGAGTGGATCGCCGAGCAGGCAGCTGCCGCCGGACACGACATAGAAATCCTGAACGCGGGTGGCGGTGAATTGTTTGACCGCCTGCTTGCGGAAAAGAACAATCCGCAGGCTGATGTTGTTTTTGGCCTTGTCGACATGGCCATGTCGACGCTGAAATCGGAAGGGCTGTTCCAGTCCTACACGCCGACCTGGGCCGACGGGCTGCCGGACGAATATGTCGATCCGGATGGCATCGTCCACAAGTTCTGGCAGACGCCGATCGTGATCGCGATCAATACGGACAAGTTGTCTGCCGGCGAGGCGCCAAAGAGTTGGCTCGACCTGACCGACCCTGCCTACAAGGGCAAATACGTCGTGGGATCGACGTCATGGCAAACCACCCGGACCTTTCTTGCCGGTATCCTTGCCCGCTTCATGGATGAAAACGGCAAGGTTTCGGACGAAGGCTGGAAGTTCATGGAGACTTTCTATGCCAACGCCATCCTGGCGAACGATGGAGACAGCAAGACCCAGGCCTATGCCTCCGGCGATGCGCTGATCGACCTGAACTGGTTCGGAGGTGCCTACCGGCAGGCGGAAAATGTCGGTTACACCGTTGAACTGATCGACACGGAAGGCGGAACGCCCTTCATCGCTGAAGGCATTGCGATCATGGAGGGTACTGACCAGCTGGATCAGGCAAAATCTTTCGTCGACTGGTTCGGCTCGCCGGAATTCATGGGCGCCTATGCGACCCGGTTCAACCAGGCTCCGGCTCACCCGGAAGCGATCGCGCTTGCACCGACGGAGGTTCAGGAGAAGGCGAAGCTTGTGACGGCTCAACCGGTCGACTGGGATCTGGTTGCCGGCCAGATCGATGGCTGGATCCAGCGTATCGAACTTGAAATCAAATGACATGTGCCGAAAACCCGGCAGCGCAAAGGCGCTGCCGGACAGCGAGACAAGTTCGATGACACCACCGCTTCTCGGTCTTGAACAGGTTACCATCGGTTACGGCGAGCTGACCGTTGTCCATGACGTGACACTTGCGCTTCGTCAGGGCGAGTTCGTTTCCATTCTCGGACCTTCCGGGTGTGGAAAGTCGACGCTGCTGCGCGCTATCGCCGGATTTGTGCCGGTCAAGGGCGGGCAAATAAGCCTGAACGGCGAGGATGTGACCCGTCAGCCGCCCGAGGATCGAGACGTCGGCATCGTCTTTCAGAACTACGCCCTGTTTCCGACCATGTCCGTTTTCGAGAACATTGCCTTCGGATTGAGGGTCGCGGGAACCGGCAGCCGGGACATACGCGCGAAGGTCGATGCAATCGCCGAGGTTGCCGGCATTCTGGACCAGTTGCCCAAACGCCCGGCGGAGTTGTCCGGCGGTCAGCAGCAACGGGTCGCGATTGCCCGCTCGCTGATCATGGGAACCAAGGTACTTTTGTTTGATGAGCCTTTATCAAACCTGGATGCCAAGGTCAGGCAGACCATGCGCCGCGAAATCAGGCGGTTGCAGGCAGAGCTGGGATTCACTGCGCTCTTCGTGACCCACGATCAGGACGAGGCACTTTCCATGTCCGACCGGATTGTCGTTTTGAACGGGGGGCGGGTTGAACAGGCCGGCACCGCCCGGGAGATTTATCGCGCACCGCAAACCGCTTTTGTCTGCCACTTCATCGGTGCCGCGAACGCCTTGTTGCCAGCCAGCGCGGCACGGCTTTTCCCGAAATTGCACCTGCAAACAGGTGAAAGCGCCCATGTGCGATGCGAGGATCTGAAGCTTGTCGATCGCGCTCACCCTGACGCCGTCGAGGCCAGACTGGAAACATTGGACTTCACCGGCCGTGAGGCGACCCTGACCTGCTGCCTGGGTGAGGAGCGGCTGGATGTGATCATTGCCGGACACCTCGTCGATGACGACCTTGAGCCCGGCAAGGCATTGTATCTGGCTGCACGTGAGAACGCCGCCCATATCTACAGGAAACCTGTCTCATGAGCGCCGCGCGCCGGCTGGAACGCGCAGGCTTGCTGTTGGGGCTATGCGGGGTCGTCTGGTTCCTGCTGACCTTTCTGATTTTTCCGCTTATCGCCGGGTTGAGTGTTGCTTTTCCAGGTGCTGACTCCAAGGGTCTTTTCATCCTTGCCGAGGAGCTCTCCGCCGCGCGCCGTGTACGGGAGGCTGTCGCCAACACCGCCTGGATGACGCTTGCCACTGTTTTCACCGTGACGGTCGTCGGTGTGCTCCAGGTCATGTTTCTTGACTATTTTGCCATCCGGGGGCGATCCCTTCTGAAGATCGGGTTCGCGGTGCCGCTTGTCTTCGGATCGGTCGTGGCTGCGGCCGGCTACCGGTTCGTGTTCGGGCAGACCGGATCTGTCACCGCGGTGCTGACATGGCTGTTCCCGGATCTTGGCTCGGATTGGTTCGAAGGCTTCTGGGCGGTTCTTTATGCGCATACGTTCCTGATGACCGGATTGCATTATCTTTTCCTGAGGGCGGCCCTCAGACGGGTGGATTATTCCACGGTCGAGGCTGCGCGCAGCCTGGGTGCAAAGGAGCACACGATATTGCTGCGGGTTGTCCTGCCGGCAGTGATGCCGACGCTGATCGCCGTGACACTGTTGTTGACCGATACGGCCATGGCAAGTTTCGCCGTACCCGAAATCCTCGGCGGGCGTGACTTTCACATGCTGTCCCAGATGATCCTGAAATTGAACAGCCTGCGGCGACAGGACCTTGCGGTTATCCTTGCGATGATGTTCGGCATCATTGTCATGAGCCTGATTATCGCGTCGCAGATTGTCGAGCAGCGCGGGAGGTTTACCGGTGGTGCAAAGGTTCCGGTTCCCATCCAGCTCAAGACGATCCGCAATCCAGTCTGGAACGGGATTGCGCATGGAATCGCCTACCTGTTCCTTGCGGCAAATGTTCTTCCCGTTCTCACGGTGGTGCTGTTTTCCTTTGCTCCGGCGGCAAGCATCGGTGTCGAGATCATTCCCTCAAGCCTCTCCCTTCAGAACTACCTGAAGGTCTTCACCGATGCCGACGTCCTGCAACCGCTGCTGAACTCGGTGCAGATGTCGGGACTCGCCGTCTTTTTCGGCCTGGCCATCACTCTGTTTTCAGTTCCGGTCATGCTGAAATACGATAACTGGGCGGCGCGTACGCTTGATCTCAGCTTCTTTCTGCCGTGGTTCCTGCCGGGCGTTCTGCTGGCGGTCGGTATGATCCTGGCATTCGACACACCTAACGCCCTGGTGGGCGGAGCGATCTTGCTCGGCAACTGGTGGATCGTTCCGGCTGCCTACACGGTCATCATCATGCCGCTGATGGTGCGGTTTTTGAGGGCGGCTTTTGTCGGCATTGATCCGCATTACGGTGAAGCGGCACAGTCTCTCGGCGCTTCCGCTCTTTACAGGTTCCGGAGGATTTCACTGCCTCTTATCCTTCCGACCGTCGTTCTTCTGGCAGGATTGAAGTTCAACGAACTGATGACCGAGTATCCTGTCTCCGCATTTCTCTTCAACGTGAACAACAGACCCCTCTCGCTTGCAATCGTCGACGGCGCCCGATCCGCCGACCCCGAACAGCGGGCCGTCAATCTTGTCTATGTGACGCTGATCATGGCGGCGTCCATGGTGATTATCGTTCTTGCCGAGCGTCTTTCGATGGGGCGCGGCCCGGAACGCAACCGACTATGAAGGAGCACCCGAATGTCTGAACTCTGTATCACGGTCTGGCACTGGCCGAGTGAACCGCGATGGTTTGACGATGGACTGAAGAAGGACCTTGCCCTCATCCGGGAGGCCGGATTTACCCATCTCAACTGGAATCCGGATGCCGGCTCGTCCTACTGGTACACGGATGCGGAAATCGCATTCATAGCCCGAACGCTGAAAGAGGCCGGTCTGCAGATGCATTCGGTGCATGCGACCAACGGGATCAATCCTGTGACCGAGTTTACCGGCAAGGGAATGGGCGCGCGCGCGGAGACCATGGAGAGGCGGATGGACTATACTTCGCCGAATGACTGGCAACGCAGGGCTGGCGTGGAACTGATCCGCAATCGCATCGATCTTGCTGTTGCAACGGCAAGTCCGAATGTTGTCCTGCATCTCGACGTGACGGATGAGGCCTTTGCAACTTCCGCGGCAACCGACGTGTTCTTCAAACCGGTATTCGACAGTTTCGACGAGCTCTCGTCGCTTTGCCGAGAAACGGGTGTGGTGATCGCGATCGAGAACCTGTTCGGCAAGGCTGACGGCGACAACTGGCTGGCGGCGTTCGGGCTCTTGTTCGAACGGTACGGCGCGGATGTGCTTGGCCTTTGTTACGACAGCGGCCATTGGGAACTGCAGGAACCGGGCAAGCTGTCGGTGCTGCACCGTTTCGGAAACCGCCTTGTGGCCACGCATCTCCATGACAATTGGGGCATTCGAGACGATCACCTGCTGCCGGGTGACGGCCGCCTCGATTGGGATGCCATTATTCAGGCGATCGCTGCAACGCCGTACAAGCCACCACTTAACTTCGAAACGCCGAAGGACAGATATGCCGTCAGTGCACAGGCCTTTTATCGTCGTGCCGCAACAATTGCCCGCGGCCTGGAGCAAAAACTGGCAAGCGCGCGGGCCGGCTGATCATGAACAGGGTTTCCCGCCAGAAAGTACTTGAACAGGTTCTCGAAGCCGCATCCGATCTTGCAATGACCTACTTTCAGAAAAGGGAAGGGAACCTGATCGAGATGAAAGAACCCGGCGACTATGTCAGTCGTGCGGACAGGGACGTGTAAGAACTGATCCGGCAGGAGCTTGAAACCGCTTTTCCAGATGACGCACTGGTCTGCGAGGAAAGTGGCGGGGTCGCCGAAGCGGGGTTCTGGGCAGTCGACCCGATTGACGGCAGTGCCAACTTTCTGAGCGGAAATCCCCTGTGGGCGGTTTCGATTGCCTATGTGGTAGACGGGTCCCCCAGGCTGGGCGGAATCGCCCTGCCGGCCCTGGGGGAAGTCCACATTGCTGATGCCGGGCGGACGCTCAATTCCGAAAGGAGCCTCGCTCCGGCTGTCGTTTTTGGTGTCGGACGAAACGCGAAATGGAACCGTGACGACCGGATAGCATGGGAAAACCAAGCCGAAGAACTGGACCTCAACGTCTGCTGTCTTGGATCCTGTGCCGCTTCTCTTGCCTTCTGCGCCTCGCGCCGCATGGCTGGTTATGTCGAAAAATCCGTTTATGTCTGGGATATTGCCGCCGGCGCCGTACTGTGCGCGGCGGCGGGCCTCGATGTTGAATGCGAAATTGATACCCGGACCATGCGAGGTGATATTTTCGTGATGGAAAAGTCTGCCAGAATGCGCGGCCAGATCTCGTTCAACTGACCTTTGCTCCGATTGACCCGGTTCACCCCCGGACCGCGCGTCGTCTGATACTGCGGCTGTCCTCTTGATCCAACTGTTGCTGTTGCTTGTATAGATCCTCGATGCAAACCGCCATGTTGCGGCCGTTTTCCTTGGCGGAATAGAGCGCCTGGTCGGCAAGGGCGAGGAGGTGGGAAGCGGTGTCGGCGTGTTTCGGGGCAGATGCCCAGCCGATGCTGACGCCAATCTGCGCGAGGCCCCCGGAAACGGGAACGGGTTGCGCAATGGCCTCTATCAGTGTGTCGGAAAGCCAGCGCAGGCGATTGTCGTCGACCGGGCCGCGCAAGAGCGCAACGAATTCGTCGCCGCCGGTTCTGGCGATCAGAGCATGGCCCGACAGTACCTTGCGCAGCCGCTGCGCCACCTGGCGGATGACCATGTCGCCCGCCACATGTCCATAGGTGTCATTGACGGACTTGAAACGGTCAAGATCGATGGCCATCACGGCACATGGTGTTGTCTGGCATTGGTCGATTGCCCGATCAAGGGCCGCGTGAAAGTGAGGACGGTTGGCGAGACCGGTCATCAGGTCGTGACTGGCCATGCGGCGATTGAGGGCTTCGCTGTCTTCCAGTGCGCGTGATTTTTGCGCCAGCCTGCGGGCGAAAAAGACACCAATGGCGATGAACATCAGCATCAGAACCGCGGCAATCGGTCCGATCGTGCGGCGGATCTTGCTGCCTGGCGCCGCGCTGGTCCATTCGATATAGCCGATCGGTTGTTGGCCATGGGCTGAAACGGGGACGCTGGCCTGATGGTGACCGGTCCCGGCGACATAGGTGAAATTCTCAAGCAACAGTGTCTCGCCGATCTCCGAAAGAAATGCTTCTTCGATCAGGGATACGGACACGATCACGCCCGGAGGGCCATCGGGAAGCGAAAGGTCGGCGGATTCTGGAACGATGGCCATGGCACTGACAAGAGCAGGCCTGCCGTCAATGTTGCGCACATCGGTCGCATAGATCGGGGCGAGCTTGCCCTTTTCGACATATTTGACCTTGAAGCCGTCTGCGGATGGACGGCGGACGGTCTGATAACCGATGCGGGCCTTGGCAACGAGGTCCCTGGTTGTATCCAGGACTTCCTGACCGGCGGCAGACGGTACGATTTCATCTTCAGCGGCAACCAGTATCAGGTCATTTCTGCCGTCAACGATCAGGGTCCAGTCGTGGTGAAAGTCGAGCCACATCTGGCGGGCGATTTCGTGCGCAAACGTTTCGTCGATCCTGTCGTCGATCTGGACTTCCCGCGCCGTCTTGTCGTTGACGGCGACGAAAGTCTGGTGCCGCGCTTCCAGTTCCAGACTATGTTCCAGCGCCTCTGTGACCAGCGCGCGTTCATGGCGCAACGCGAGTTCGTCTGCACTTTGCGTCGTGCTCATGAAGAGATAGGCCATGGCGAAGACACCGCCGGCCAGAAGCAATGAAATCGAGCCGTAGGCAAAGTGGCGCAGCCTGACATTCTGCGCGGTCTCGCCAATGCCGTTTGCAGGTATTGTCCCTGTCTGTTTGTCTCCAGTCACGCCCCGTTTCCCCGTTTCGCAATGGTCCGTTCCCCAACCCGGTCATGGCATGGGGACGGTGAAAACGAGGTTCTTGTGCGAGGAAATAGGCGGTGTTTTGCGAGTCTGGGTTAATGGAGGGTTAGAAGAGGCAGCGGAATTTTCAGCAATTTCGACCGAGTGATCTGGCGCGCAGTCATACGCACTCACTCTCCCCTTGGAAATCTCCGCCCTTCTTCCACTTCGTTCAGATCCATGTGGTTGCGCATGTAGCGTTCGGAAGCTTTTTGCAGGGGCTGGTAGTCCCAGGGGAAATATGCGCCATTGCGCAGGGCTTCGTAGACAATCCAGCGCTTCGCCTGGGATTGACGGACTTCCGCATCGTAGGTGGCCATGTCCCAGCGAACCCTGACGGCATCGGCGAAGCGGGTGCTTGCATCGATGTGTGCCGGATCGTCCGCCAGGTTGGTCAACTCATAGGGATCGTCCGCCAAATTGAATAGCTGGGGCGGATCGAGTTCGCAATGAATGTATTTCCAGTCGCCCTCTCGAATTCCGACCAGCGGTGCATAGGAGGCTTCGGCGGCATATTCCATCAGGACCGGAGAGGTGCGTTCGCCACTTTTTGCAAGCGGCACTAGGCTTTCGCCGTCGGTCCAGGGCATGATCTCGCTCATGTCGATGCCTGCGAGGTCGCAGACAGTCGGCAATACGTCCAGCGTACTGACCGGCGCCGTGATGTGGGCCGGCGCAAGATCCTCATCGGCGACCATCAACGGTACACGCGAGGACCCTTCGAAGAAGGTCATCTTGAACCAGAGACCGCGTTCACCGAGCATGTCCCCGTGATCGGAGACAAACAGGATCGTTGTGTCTTCGGCGAGATGCATTGCCTCCAGGGCGTGGAGTATTTCGCCGATCTTGTCGTCGAGATAGGAAATATTGGCGAAATAGGCGCGACGGGACCTGCGTATGTCCTCCTCGGTTATGTCGAAGCTGCGCCAGTCATTGGCATCGAAGATGCGTTTCGAATGCGGGTCGTGCTCTTCATAAGCCCTGGCCGGAACTTCCGGCAGAAGATGCGCGCAGTCCCGGTAAAGGTCCCAGTATTTCTTGCGGGCGACATAAGGATCGTGAGGGTGTGTGAAACTGACAGTCAGGCAGAATGGACGATCAATTTTGCCGCGGCCATAGTCATGGATCTTGCGGATCGCCTGGAAGGCGACATCGTCGTCATATTCCATCTGGTTGGAGATTTCAGCGACACCGGCACCGGTCACCGAACCCATGTTGTGGTACCACCAGTCGATACGCTCGCCCGGTTTTCGATAATCCGGCGTCCAGCCGAAATCGGCAGGGTAAATGTCGGTCGTCAACCGTTCCTCGAAGCCATGCATCTGGTCCGGGCCGACGAAGTGCATCTTGCCGGACAGGCAAGTGGTATAGCCCGCCCGGCGCAGATGATGGGCGTAAGTCGGAATGTCTGAGGCAAATTCGGCTGCGTTGTCGTAGACGCCGGTCCGGCGCGGCAGTTGGCCGGACATGAAACTCGCCCGTCCCGGTGCGCAAAGTGGAGAGGCCGTATAAGTGTTCTGAAACCGCACCGAGCGTGCAGCAAGTCCCTTCAGGTTGGGAGCATGCAGAAAGTCCGCCGGGCCGTCCGGAAACAGGGTGCCGTTGAGCTGATCTACCATCAGGATCAGAATATTCTTGCGAGCGGTCATTCTACCTCCCCAACACCGAATGAAATCCCATTCAAAATTCCTAACTTTTTTTTAATTGATCAATCAATCAAAAAACACTTACATTCGAAAAAGATGCCTTCCTGCCGGTAGAAATTACTGGACAGCGAGGCCGCTTGAGCGGTTTTCTATTCACGGAACAACACGTGTAAGAATTCCACGAAACAAAAAAAGGGGACAGGACATATGAGCAGTCATCGAATTCCGATCATTCAATCCGGGATATCCCGCCGCGGCGTCTTGAAGGGAACGGCCGCGCTGGGTGCAATGACGTTTGCGGGCACGCTTGCCGGTCCAGCTGCTGCGACACCCAAGAAGGGTGGGACGTTGCGCGTGGGTATCGCTGCCGGAAGCACGAGCGAGAATTACGATCCTGGCACCTGGGACAATCAGTATGTCCAGGTATTTGCGACTGCGCGCCATGGCTATCTCGCCGAAGTTGCCGCGGATGGATCTCTCGCGGGAGAAGTTGCCGAGAGCTGGGACTCTCCCGATGCGAAGGTCTGGACATTCAAGATCCGCGACGGTGTCGAGTATCATAGCGGCGGCACCGTGAAGCCAGAGGACGTGATCGCCTCGATTGACTATCACCGCGGAGATAAGAGTACGTCGGCCGCGAAGCCCTTCGTCGATCCGATCCAGGAGATGAAAGTCGACGGAAATGCAGTCGTCTTCACGCTGGAAGCGCCGAATGCGGACTTCCCGTTCGTGATGACAGACTATCACCTTCCCATCATGCCGGCCAAGGACGGCAAGATCGACCCGACAAGCAGCGACGGCTGCGGACCCTACAAGGTGACGAATTACGAGCCGGGCGTGATCGCCGAACTGGTGCGCAATCCCAACTACTGGAAAGAGGGCCGTGCCCATTTCGACGGCGTCCATCTGCTGACGATCCTCGACCCGGCCGCCCGTCAGTCAGCGCTCCTGACCGGAAACGTCGACGTGATCGATCAGGTTGACCTGAAGACCGTCGCCCTGTTCCAACGCGCGCCGAATGTCACCATTCTGTCAACTTCCGGAACACAGCACTATACGTTTGCGATGGACACGCGCGCAGCGCCGTTCAATGACAACAATGTCCGCCAGGCTCTCAAGTACGGCATCAATCGTCAGGAACTCGTCGACAAGATCCTGTTCGGCTACGGTGAAATCGGTAACGATCATCCGATCGGGCGTTCAAACCGGTTCCATGCGAGCGATCTGGAACAGACAACCTATGACCCCGACAAGGCGAAATTCCATCTGAAACAGGCCGGGCTGGATTCCGTTGAAGTGCAACTGTCTGCTGCGGACGCAGCTTATGGTGGTGCTGTCGATGCTGCTGTTCTGTATTCCAACAGTGCGGAAGCGGCAGGGATCAAGATCACGCCCGTGCGCGAGCCCAATGATGGCTACTGGTCAGACGTCTGGATGAAGAAACCGTTCAGCGCAGTTTATTGGGGCGGTCGGCCAACGGAAGACTGGATGTTCTCCGTTGCCTATGCGTCCGGTGCACCCTGGAACGATACTTTCTGGGAAAACGAACGTTTCAACGAATTGCTGGTTACGGCACGTTCGGAGCTCGACGAGGAAAAACGCCGCGAGATGTATGGCGAGATGCAAAACATCGTGCGCACCGAAGGCGGTGTGGTCGTGCCGATGTTCGCGAGCTACGTAATGGCGCATTCCAACAAGATCAAGCACCCCGAGCAGGTCGCTGCAAACTGGACTCTCGACGGGTTCAGGGCTGTTGAGCGCTGGTGGTTCGACTGATACCCGGCCAGAGACCGCACTAGCCGGTAGGCATCGCGGCGGCCATTCAGGCCGCCGCAACCTCCTGCAGGAAACGCTCGATACGGTCGGTTACATCGGTCAGCTGCCGGGTGGCGGCACCGGTGATGTCTTCAACTTCACGGGCAGACTGACTGGTTTCACCCGATCCTTGTGACAGATCGCCGATGTTTTCCGTAACGCTGCTGGTCTGGGCAGCTGCCTGTGAAACGCCGGAGGATATTTCTGCTGTCGCGGCAGATTGCTGTTCGACCGATGCAGCCATGGCTGCGGCGGTGTCATTGACGTTTTCCATCATGCCCATGATCGAACTGATTGCCTGGACTGCCGCATCCGTCGATGTCTGGATTTCGGAAACCTGGCTGGAAATCTCATCGGTGGCCTTTGCGGTCTGACCGGCAAGCGATTTAACTTCCGAGGCAACGACAGCAAACCCTTTTCCGGCTTCCCCGGCGCGCGCCGCCTCGATAGTCGCATTCAGCGCGAGCAGATTGGTTTGCTCCGCAATGTCCTGAATCAACTGAACAACATTGCCAATCCTTTCTGCTGACGCCGACAGGCCCCTGACCTGATCGTTGGACGTACGTGTTGCCTCGGTTGCGCTTTCGACCCGGTCCAGCGTATCGGTGACCTGCCGGCCGACTTCCTGAACCGAGGCACTCAGCTCTTCTGTCGCCGCGGCGATTGTCTGCACATTGTCGCTGGCCTGGCTTGATGCGGTGCTGACTTCCTCGCTCTTGCCGCTTGTCGTGCGGGCAATACCCGACAAAAGTTCAGCGGTCCGGTCGAGCTGGTGCATGTTGCCGGTCACGGCAGAAAGGGCACCTTCAATATCCTGGCGGAAATCGGCAACAAGGGCATCCACTTTCTGCTGCCGGTCATGAACGTCCTGCTGGCGGGCCGATGTTTCCACTTCCAGGCGAACACGTTCCTTCTCGCGGTCACAGAATGTCGCGACAGCCTTCGCCATTTGTCCGACATCATCCTTGCGGTGCGTGGCCGGAATTGTCTGATCCGTTTCGCCGTCCTTCAATTTCAGCATGGCGGTCGTCAATGCCCTGATGGGACGGACAATGGCATTGGACAGAAGGAGGACGAATGTGATTCCGAGCATCAGCGCCATGGCCAAGGTGACGATAATCTGCGTCCGTGCGGCTCCTGCACCGGCAACTGCGGTTTCACCGGACAACGCGCTGATCGATTCAGCCTCATGCGTCATTGCCGCTGCAGCTTCGGCAAATTCCATTTCGCTCGTTTGCAGCATCAAAGTAGTCGACACGACATTGCCGAAACTGGTCTGAAGCTGGGGCAGGGCCGTTTGCCCTGCGGTCACCAGAGTTTTCAGCGGGCCTTCCAGAAGATCGACCTGTGCCTCGTCCGAGCTGTGCTTCAACGCACCTGCGCGAACACCCTCCAGATTTGCCAACAGGGTGGTTGCGTTATCCAGATGATTGGCAAACGAGGTCGCGGCCGGTTCCGAAGCGGTGTTCAGGTATTCGAAATATGCGCTTCTTAGTCCGAGTACGTTTGCAGCAACGCCTTGCGTATAGTTCGACATCAAAGCCAATTCATTGCTCGCACGTTCGAACTGGCGCAGGTCGCGTGTCAGCTCCCTGATTGGCTGGTCGGTGGCTTCAACGATGGAGACTGCCAGGCTGGTCAGTTCATTGACCGCGGGGTGCAAACCGTTCGTCCAGGCCGCCTCGTCAGCAGGGCCTTCCTTCAACTGGGCTTTCAGGAGTTTTTCAAATGACTTTGAGCTCTTGATCAGTTTTTTGACGCTGGATTTGATCTCGTCTGTTTTGACGGCACGGCGAACGGCCTTTGCATCTTTTCCGAGGGCCTTGATCCGATCCGAAAGGCTTTTTGCAAGGGCCGTGTCCGGATTTCTCGCGAATGTGGAGGCTTCCTGTTCAAGAACGCTGGCAACGACGCGCATGTTGCCGAGGCGGGGAGCAACCTGGGACAGTTTCGTCATCTTGCCTTCATTTGTGATGGCGATCGTCGAGCGATAGGTGGCCAAAGCGTTGTATTCTGCAATGGCATTGTTTGTGGTTTCGGCCAGGCCTTCTGTCAAAGAACCAAGTTTGGCAATCGCTGCGTCACGGTCCTGACGGTTTTTCGCCAGGGCGTGAAAACTGACCTCAAGGTCTGACACAATGGCGTCAAGTATCGGGGCCGCTTTGTGGTCTGCCTCGGCCAGATGACGACTGTCGTTGTCCAGAGCGGCAATTTCCGAGCGGACGGCACCGGCTGTTTCCGGTGTTCCGGTACGGCTGAATGCCTGAGTGTCCGTGAGCAATTCCGGAACCCTTCCCAGCAATTCGTTTGCCGTTTTCGCTATTGTAACGGAATCCTGCACTTTTGACGCTGCGATCAGGCCACTTGCACCAACGCCGATGGCACAAACCAGCATGACACCGAACCCGACCTGGAGCTGGCGCTTGATGGACCAGTCGAAGAAAAAACGCTGTTTTGCGGCGTTGTCTGCCGCAAGCCCGGGCGCGGCCGGTCTCTTAAATAATCTGGTCCATGACGTTTGGGACGGAAACTTCATCAATTGGCTCCGAAAACTGAATCGCTGGAGCATGTTTGCGGGAAATATTTAAAAAGAACGAAAAAGCGCGGTATATTCTTTGACTTGTTCACCTATTCTGTCGCGACTTTTTTGTTCATTTGATGAAATTAACATAATCGCCCCGGTTTTACTTGAAGTTCCCGGAGGCCGAGGCCGCAAGACTTCCTAAGCCCTAATCTGGTTCGGTTACGTTGGGATTTTCAATGAAGGGATGCAATTTCATCTAAGGCCTGTCGGTATGGCCCAGTGCCTTGTCGGGCCACAGCAGGTCGCGCAGGCGTTGCTTTAAAACCTTTGCCTCCGGAAATCCGCCATCGTCGGTTCTGTCCCAGATTGTCACGCCGTTGCATGAAATGACGAAGGTACCGCCGGTCGCCGGAACCAGTGTCACGGCACCGGTTTCCTCGGAAAAGGTGGAGAGGATTTCCTGGGCCATCCAGGCGGACCGCAACAGCCAATTGCATTGGCGACAATAGGTGATGATGATATGAGGCGCGGGGACGTCGGTCATGGCGTCAGACCTTTTGAAAGAACAACCGAATTACTCCGCTTGTGCCACATTCTGTATCCGATACGCCAGATATCCGAAGGGCTTTTCAAGTCCACCCGGTCCTGTTCGACATTTGCGGTCTCGTCTTGCGCGCAGTCCCGCAAACAGGACTGAGTAACCGCGTTTACCGGCTGGAGACGAACAAGGGGAGCTTCTTTCTGCGCCTGCCCAGAGCCGAGACGGCCGGGATGGTGGATCGTCAAGCCGAAGCCAGGAACATCGAGATTGCGTCCGGTCTCGGTATCGCGCTGGCACCTCTGTTTTGCGATCCGGCAAGCGGTATTCTTGTGACCGGTGCGGTAGAGACGGTCAACCCCGAGGCTGGTGATCTGCCGTCAAGATTGGGGGACGCTGTCGGACGGCTGCACGGATCAGGTAAGGTCTTTGCAGGTACGCTCGATGCCGATGCCGTTTTCAACGCGCAAAAGCTGTCCCTGGTGTCCAATTGCCAGGATGAACCGGATGTCGGACTGCTGGATACACTGATCCGGGATCTGCGATTGCTCGAAGACGAAACTTGTGCGCTGATGCCGGTTCCGAGCCATGGGGACCTCTCGCCCGGAAACTGTCTTGCCAGCTCCGGAAATCTCTGGTTGATCGATTGGGAATATTCCGCGATGGCCGTGCCCGCCTGGGATCTTGCTTATGCCATCCTGGAACATGGTTTTTCAGGAACTCAGGAAGCAGCGTTTCTCAACGCTTATCGGCAGCGTGTCCCGGCACATGTCCCTAGCAGACGACAGCTGGAAATCATGAAGACCAAGTGCGATGCAGTGTCATCGCTCTGGGCGCACGAGCAGCTTTGTAGAGGAAGCGACAAGACGGACTTTCGCTCCTTCGCACGCACGAGGCGCGAGCGGGCGCTCAAGAGGGCTCAGGAAATCATTCGATAACAGCTGGCAGTCTTTGAGGGTCTGCAAGGCACTGCTTGTATTGTTCGTTCATTTGTGCGCGCAAGGCCGGGTCTTCAGGGTCGACTGTCAGCAGTGTCCAGGTCCCGTCGGCTTCCAGGTGGGACAGAGTGCAACTGCAGGCGGCTTCGCAAACACCGGCCTCTCCCACATTGTTCACACAGGCCTTCGTGCAGTTTTGAACAAACGCATCACCAGCACGGTCGACCTGCGGACCCAGCGTTGCCGCAGTCCAGACAAGGCCGTAGAGGATCGGCTGATGCAGCAGATAAACCGGCAGCGAATGCCGTCCCAGAAATCGTGTGGACTTTCCAGCCGATCCACTAAATGAAAGCCGGGACAACCGGTCCCACATATGGACCCGTCTGAACATTTTCGACAATGCCAGGCCAGCCAGCGTCACTCCTGCCCAGGGCGCCACCGGAACATAATCAACGCTGCCGAATTCCGGCGTACCAAGTCCCGTCCATAGCCAGAGTTCGCCGTTGAAAAAGGATGAACTCGCCCAAGCCGGCAAGGTTATCAGGAAAACGGCACCGGCAAGCGAAACCCAGAAAGGCTGTCTAAGGAAGGGCAGGGCGATCAGGCTGGCTGCGGCAATGCAATGGAGAATTCCGAAGCGGACAAAACTGTTCCCGAAGGTAAAGTAGGTCACCATGGATATTGCGGCAGCAGCAACGATGACGACCACAAGACGGCGCCAGAATGATCGCCAGCGAACAGCCTTGTGATGAGCCAGGTCCAGGCTGACGCCCGCCAGAAACAGGAAACTGCCGGCAATAGAGGCGGCGAAAGACCGCCAGACAAAACCCTGTGCGACGGGCCAGTCGACAAAACCGAACCAGGAGAGGTCCCAGGAGAAATGGTAGATCGCCATAGTGACGACCGCAATGCCGCGGACAAGGTCCAGCACCGCCAATCGTTGCGCGGCCATCAATCGGCTTTCTGAATCAGAATGAACTTCATGGTCAGACCGCTAAACGAACGGATCCGTTTCATCAAGTTACGAAGAATTGTGCCCTAGCTGCTGAAAGCGACAATCAGCGTCGTAATGAGCGCGGTGGCGCCGATCATAGCGCCGACAAACGGCCACGGAGATGGGCGATGAGCGGTAAACACATCGCGGTTCGCCGGGTCTTGCAGCATTGCCCTTAACTCCCTAGTCCCACCATGACTGAGGCGAGAGTGCGGCAATTCGAAGCCGGCGAAAAGATCGCAAATGACATCGCGCCATGTTTTCCCAAGAAAAACGCCGATGTGTGGAATTTTCACCGACTCACAGTGTTACGGCTTGACGCAATTAACATATTGAAATAAATGCGATTTATTCGATTTATCTCAGATTTCCCTCCGAAGTACACCGGCTGGCGTTGTGTCCGATGATGCGTGCGATATGCGCACAATCGCCAAGGGTGAAGCTCAGCGGTATACGCATGTCGAACAAACTTGCAAGAATATGGTCCGTTTTTGGGAGCTCTTGCGGGTCTGTGTATTTCCAGCTGTGATGATTGGATGTGAAGGCGACCGGAGTGTTGTCTCCGAACCATTTCAGCTCAACGCCCATCTCCTTGTTGAGTTCAACAAATCGGAGCATCTTTTCCGGGTCGAGCGTGGGAAGGCGAAACTGTATAGAGCTGCCGACATAGTGCTCCGGATCTGGGCGGCGAGGCAGCTTGATCGCCGGGACTTCCGACAGTCCATCGGCGATGAGGTCGTATCTTTCATTCCAGCGCTGAACATTTTTGTCCAATGTCTGAAGTTGCGGCAGCAAGATCGCGGCGCGAAGATTGTCCATTCGTCCGGACATGTTGGGTGTTTCCAGCCGGATATCCTCGAATGTTGTCTCGGGAGGGGCCGCACCGTGGCGCCTGTATAGCATATAGGATCCGGAAAGCATGATTGCGCGCGCCATGAACTGCTGATCGTCGGAGGTCAGCAATCCGCCTTCTCCCGAGTTCAGGTGCTTGTAGGTCTGTGTTGAAAAACATCCGGCAAGGCCGAAACTGCCGCTCGCCCGGCCATTCCAGCTGGCACCCATCGTATGCGCACAGTCCTCGACAAGGAGCACGTCGTTGTCCGCAAGAAGCGCAACAAGCGCTTCCATGTCGCACAAATGTCCGCGCATGCTGGACAGCAGCAGCACCTTTGCACCGGTCTCGCTGATTTTTGTCTTCAGGTCATCAAGATCAAGGACAAGGTCTTCGGTGATTTCAACAAACGCCGGTCGCGCTCCGACACTCGCAACCGCGCCCGGTACAGGGGCGAGAGTAAAGCTGTTGGTCAGAACCGTGTCGCCGGGCTCTACCCCGGCGGCGCGCAGGGCGATCGACATCGCGTAGCCGCCCGAGGCGCAGGCCAGACAGAACCGGGTGCCCTGATAGTCCGCAAAGGCACGTTCCAGTTCGGAAGCGGCCCCCAATTCGTCACCGACCGTGTTGTAGCGATGCAAGCGTCCGGTACGCATCACATCGACGGCCGCTGCGATCGCATCGTCCGGTATGGCTTCCTGCTGGGTGAAAACTCCGCGAAACGGTTCCAACGACCTCTCCATTGTCTCGGCAGCATACGTCTGGTCGCATCCTAGTCAGAAACGAACGCGTTTTTGAAGGGATCTGTGGCCTTGAGCTTGCAATTGTCCGCACGCGCCTTGCATGACCGCTACGCGAGCAACTTGCAGTGTGTCTGTGCTGCGCAGTCATCAATGCTGCATCGCCAGCTTCCACTGTTGGAACGTCATTCAGTAGCGAAACATTCTGTACTGTTGTCGGCGCAGCGAACAAAGCAGCCATCGCGCAAATAAGTAGTTTCGGTCCAGCGACGACGCCTAGGGTCTGTTCGGTCGTTTGCTGCAATGCTCCTCCAAATTGGAGCTTCACGGCTTCATGACCTGATCCCGATAAATGACGTTCGTTGCGACCAGAATGAATGGCCAAGATCCGGACAAACCCGCTGCAGGTCGCCTTGTGTTTACGGGGTCGCCAGCATTGGCAGGATCACGCCCCACCGCGTTTCCTGCGGTGGCGCGGACGGTTTGAATCCGAGCTTCTTGTAGACGGCTATTGCCCGTTTGTTGTCCGGATGCGGATCCGTCGCGATCACAGGTGCACCCTCATCGAAGAGATTTTGCATCCTGATGCCGATAAACCCTGATCCATGGCCAATTCCGATCATCTCCCGATCTCCAATAAATTGATCGATGCCCCGAGAGCCCTGGGGAAGGTCGGCAAAATGGTGATCGTCCCATCCGTGCACGGAGTAGTCCTGCATGAACGCAAAAGGCCGTTCGCTTGTTGAGACGATCCAGCGCGCCACACGCGGATCCGCCAAATCCGCTTCGTCATACGGCTCGTCGGAACTCCACCACTTCAGGACGTGGGGGTTTGATTGCCACGCCTCAAGCAAAGCGAGGTCATCCAGGGTTGCTCTGTGAAAACTGTAGTGATTGGCCACGTTCATTCGACCACACTATCAGATCGTCTGCTTGAAGGTTTGTGCCCAGCTCAGGCTGTGTAGCCGTCGTCGAAACAGACCCCAAACTCTTCGTTCAGCACTCTGAGGCCGCATCTCAATGGCCGGTCTTCGTTATGGCTGTGATGCATTCACAGGACCGGAGGAAGCAGACGAATGTTGCTGAAAGTGTCAGGGCTGCCTGAGCGGACGAAGCAGTCATCCAGCAATGAAAGTTCAGGTTCGCTTGAACCAAAGCAAGTTGACTTTCTGATTATCGCCAAACGCGCAAAAGCGGGGATCTCCAGACCTTCATTGTGACAGGCCTGCCATGCGCAAGGCGGCAAAAATTTGCTCACGATCTTCCTGATGCCTAAACGAATTGATTGATTGAGCGTCGCCCAGCTTCGATCCTGCGTTATTGTTGAGCCAGGATTGTGCTTCCGCCCTTGCCTCTTCGATCTGCTGCAATCCAACGAGGTTCAGGATCCTGTAAATCTGCGTTACTGACGTGGTACCTTCGATACTGTCAAAGAGCTTCAGGCCATCATCGAAACGACCGGTGAGATAGTAGGCGAGGGCGAGATAGATCTTGAATATGTCAGGTGCATAGCGGTTCGTGGAAAATGCCTTCTCAAGCAGAACCACGGCTGTGTCGTGTTCTCCATTCCAAAGTTTCGCCAGGCCAAGCGCCATCATCATATCGCTATTGTATGGGTTCAGTTCATAGGCCCGTTCCGCGTGTGCAACACCTTGAGCATGGTCGCCATCGAAAATGCACAACCGGCTGACGAGCCGATGAATATGAGCAGAGCGTGGATACCGACGCATGAGATCACGCATTTCGCGCAAGGAAAATTCCAGTGCATCTTCACGGCCAAGGGGCCAGCCTCCCGACAACTCGCTTGCATAGGTCCAGCACAGACAGAGTTTTGGGAACATCCCATTCGGGTCGGATTGAACCAGCTTTTCGAAGAACGCTCTGGCATTCGCGCAATCTTTTGGGTTTCCCCGATGAAGCAATTGAAGACCGCGTATCATCTGTTCATGCGGATCGAGCGCGGCATCCGGTTTTGCCAGGATCGCCTTGGCCCACTCTTCACCAACTGCATCGCTCATTGTGGATGCAACGAAGGCGGTTATGTCATCCTGAAGTTCGAATGCATCCTCAAATTCGCGGTTGATCGTATCCGACCAGACACGGCTGCCACTTGCAACATCAATGAGTTGAACACCGACGCGAACTTTTTGTCCCGAAATCTGAACCGAACCTTCAAGCACGTACTCAACGCCCAGCTGACGTCCAGCGTCGAGTGTACCCAGGTTCGAGATCTTGTGAGTCGCGCTCCCGGGATCAATAATCTTGAACTCCTCGAAATGCGCCAGAGCCGCAGCCAGAGTTTCGGTCAACCCGGACGCGAGACTCGCTGCGTCGCCACCCGAGCCCAGATGGCGAAAAGGGGAAACCAAAACCGTCGCGACTTTCCAGGATGTTTGGGCGTCATCGGCCGGTCGACTTGCCAGCGTGTCTGGGGAATTGGGTTCATCAGACGCCAACCGAAAAACCCGAACGGGTTCTGATATGTTCTTGAGCGTCTTCTCACCCAGGTCCTGGAAAGTCGCGCTGACCTTCCCGCCGGATTGACGGAACACGTCTTCTGAAACAAGTATCTCGCCCGGATTTGCTACAGACTCTAGTCGGGCCGCAAGATTGACACCTTCACCATAGATATCATCGTCCTCAACGATCACGTCACCAAGGTTTACACCGATGCGAAAAGTGATCTGTGCATCTGATGCTTTCTGCCACTCCATTGCGCATTCGACAGCCGAGACAATACTTTGAAACTGGACAATGTATCCATCGCCCATTCGCTTGACGATCCGTCCGAAATGCTCTTCGACGGCGGGTTCTACAACGTTTCTCTCAAAATCCTTCAGACGGTTCAGAGTGCCGACTTCGTCTTGCTCCATCATCCGGGAATAGCCGACCACATCTGCAGCAACTATTGCAGCAAGGCGCCGCTCTGGTCTGGTTTTCGTCATCAAAGATGATTATGCAGGATTGCGACGGAAGTCTAGGTAACGATCTCATTTCCGCGCTTACGCTCTATCCGGTGTTCTCTATTTCTTATTGAAAATTTTTTTCATTTTTGATGGATCTGATGCTCCTGATATTGAGAAAATATCTCTTTTGCGGTATTTTTTAAGAATGTTGTAAACTTTTTTCACAAATAGCTGGCGATGGCTCAATCGGATTTATTGGCTTGTTGCGGCAAATCCCGCGGCAGAAGAGGTCAATTGACCGTTTTGATATCCCAAACGAACAAGTGACTTAGCGTTCGTTTTCAAAGAGAGCTTCAGCTGAATGCAGCGAGGCCGTGCGGCAGGAGAATGACCAATGTCGAGAAGGATCAAAGTAGCGGCAGCGCAGCTGGGCGGCGTTACGAACGCCATGAGCATTGACAATAAAGCGAGTAGAAAAATGGTCCTGGACCGGATGGTCGCGCTGTTGAACGACGCCGCCGACCGAGGTTGCGATCTTGTCGTGTTTCCGGAGTTCGCACTGATACCTGTTTTTGTGCGCTTTCATGTCGCCCAATTGGAGCAGTTTGACCACTTTTACGAACAAAGTATGCCATCTGAAAACACCCAGCGACTGTTCGATACTGCCCGTGAAAGGGGTATTGGTTTCAGTCTTGGATACGCCGAACTTGTAGAGGAAGAGGGCCGTATCCGACGGTTCAATACGATGATCCTGGTTGACCGATCCGGGGACATCACACTGAAGTATCGCAAGGTGCATCTGCCCGGGAGCGCGGCGCCTGTTTCAGATGATCCCTTTCAAAACCTGGAGAAGTACTATTTCGAGGTTGGGAACCTCGGTTTCCCGGTGGCAGAGTTCAACTCCTGCAAGATTGGCATTTGTATATGCAACGATCGCCGATGGCCGGAAACATATCGAATGCTGCGCCTCAAGGGAGCCGAATTAATCCTGCTTGGCTACTCGTCTCCCGTGCAAAATCCCCGCGAAGACCAGTCTCCCGAATTGCGAAATTTTCACAATCTTCTGTGCATGCAATCGGGCGCATATCAAAACAGTTGTTTCGTCGTGGGCGCAGCAAAGGCGGGCATCGAGGATGGCGTGGAATTGATTGCGGGAAGCAGCATTATCAACCCTTATGGCGAAATACTTGCAATCGCCAAAAGCTCCGATGACGAGTTGATTGTGGCGGATTGCGATATGGTGGAATGTGAACCGGGCCGGAAGGAGGAATTCAATTTCAACACGACCAGACGCCCGGAATTGTATGGAGCGCTCGTGGAGCCGCATTGATGAACAAGTGATCCCTGAGGATCAATCTGAAACCAAATTGACAGGTGAACCACGAGAGACTGCAGAGCGTTGACAGGAGATGCGAATGACAGTCGAGCCGGATGGCTGAAAAACCCGTGCTCCCAAGACGGTTCTCCCTGACTAACTGGCTTACAATGACCGGCAGACTTGCATTCGAGAGTGTCCGGCGCATCCTGAATTGTCCAGGTCCATACCACTCGCGGCAGCGACACCATGTCTGGCGATTGGTCATCCGGATCAAGCGCTGCCGGCACATTGCGACCTGCAGCGAGGCGCGCGCTGCCGGTTTCCCGGCATTTCTCGAAGACGCGGCGATGCTGCAAGGCTACGTAACTTTGGGTCCACGGTCTCGTCAGAGATCCAGCGCGTCCAGGCCAGCTTCCAGGTAGTCGGCCAGCAATGGCATGCCGAGAAGGTATTTTGCGGTGGAGCCGACCGCGCGCTCCCGGGCTTCGTTTACGACCTGGTAGAAATCTTCGGCGTCAAAATCACCCCGACCGATCCAGGTGATGGCAACCAGTTCTGCAGCCTCGTCGACATTGAAGTCCTCGATCAGCTCGCGCAATTCCTCATTGGAAAGATCGTCGCTTTCCTCCTCGGCAAGCCCGTCGTGGTTATGGCCTTCTTCCAGGGTGTCCGCATCAAACTCCACATCACCGTCGTGACCGTCCTCGAACGTGTCCTTCATGGCCGATGCAGCGGCGCGCGCCTTCTGGACGAGCATGCGGATCGTGTCAGTTGAAAGTGTGAGGTTGATGTCCATGGCTGCCTCCGACAAACCTGTCTTCTCTTTATCGATCCACTTTTCATCATTGGCAATGGTCATGACGCGCTTTCCTCGTTCCCCGGTTCCCAGGTCGTCTGGAGTTTCCCCCGGGTTATCCACGTAAGCTTGTAAAATTTAACTTCCGGCCAGTTAAAATGCCCGCATTTCCAACTCATATCGGTCGATGGTCTTGCGAACCTATTGCTCCATTGCTTTACTTGCCCGACGAAATGATGCCTGTCCTTGACCCGGATCAACGCGTGGGCGGCGATCGTGCTCGCAAGGAGCGCCGCCGAGGAACCGCGGACGGATCGGGACGTGCAGGGCAGGTTACGGGTTTCCGGGGCGGACCGGGCACTCAGGTCCGGCAACCAGGCGTGAGCTTGGTGCCGGACCTTTGTTTTCAGCTGTTCAGCCTTCGTTGAAGCGCGGAGTTCTTTTCTCAAGAAACGCAGACATGCCTTCGCGCTGGGCCGGCAGGCCATACAACGCATGATAAGTCTGCCGCTCGTATCGTATTCCCATGTCCAGTGTGCTGTTCTCGGCCATGTTTACGCAGGCGCGAGCCATCTGAACGATATCTCGGGGGAACTCTGCAATGGATTTTGCGACCTCGTTGACCTCGGTTTCCAGATTATCGCGTGGAATGACGCGACTGACCAATCCGATGCGCAGGGCTTCGGCGGCATCAATCATCCTTCCGGTCAGGATCATGTCCATCGCCATAGTCCTGCCGACCAGCTTCGTCAGTCGCTGGGTGCCACCGATGCCCGGAATACAGCCGATCTTGATTTCCGGCTGACCGAACCTGGCGTTTTCGGATGCCAGGATGACGTCGCACATCATGGCTAGTTCGCAACCGCCTCCAAGGGCGTAGCCGTCGATGACGGCTATCTTGGGCAGACGCAACGCCGCGAACCTGTCCCAGCCGGAGAAGAAGTCGCTTGCCTGCATGGAGGCGTAATCCTGGGCAGCCAGCTCTGCTATGTCGGCACCTGCAGCAAAGGCGCTTTCGTTTCCGCTGAGCACGAGGCAACCGACCTTTTTGTCGGCTTCGAACGCGGCTGCCGCCTCCAGCACTTCTTCCATGACCTGCGTATTGAGTGCGTTCAGCTGTTTGGGCCGGTTGAGGCGGATTGTTGCGACCCGATCCCTGATGCCGGTTTCTATTGTCTCAAACATGTCAGCTGTCCCAGATTGCGCCATAGGCGGGAATACCGAGCGATTCCATGTCGTAAACCACCTTTCGGGTCAGCTTTTGGTTTGAAATCACGATGACCGCCTCGGCGCCGCTTTCCCGCACTGCTTGCAGGGCCAGCGCCGACAGGTCCGGCTTGCCTTGAGCATCAGTGTCCCAGATCAGCGGCTTTTCCGTATGGGATTCGATTTCATCAATCAGATCGTCGCCATAGGTCTTGCGCGGCGAGCGTGTCGACCAGATGAGCCTGTTGGGGACCTTGCGCTTCAGCAGATGCGGCAGGATCGGGCCTATTCCGGAACCGGTCCCGACGTAGACCACCTTCGTGAACAGGTCCTCGATCCTGGCAACACCGCTCGTTGTTATGCCCTTGACCCAGACTTTCTCGGGCGGGTTGTCGATAAACGCTCCAGTCCAGTCTCCGGCGCGGGAAATGGCCAACCGGTAGCCGGGTTCGTTCGGCGCGGGAATATTTGCGAACGAGTGGTACTCACCGAAAGGGGTGTGGCTGATCGCGTTTGAGCTGCCGGCAAACGGAGTATCTCCGTAGTTGAACCGAGCGAGCACGACATGATCTGAAGGCTTGACGATTTCCACGCGCACCCGTTTCAGGGTCAGCCAGGGCGAAGCGATGGAAAGCGTGATGATGCACAGCATCCAGAAAGAAGGAGTGCCTGTCAGCGCGACACCCATATCGCCTGAAATGGAGACCGTCTGAGCCCAGAAAAGGGCAAGCACCGTCCAACCGACAAACCGGTGAATTTTTTCAAAGGCGTTGTGAAACCGTGTTCGGAACCGGCTCATGGCGGTGACGATCATCAGGCTCATCAAGGTTACCATCAAACCGCTCAGGCCAAGTGTCACGTTCGAGATCTGCAGGGATCCGGACAACCTGTCTGCCACCATGGCGTAGAGCAGAAACGCGAACCACAGCGTTCCGGCGACGGTGCCACCATAGTGAAACCCGCCGAAGTGAAACACCTTTCCGGCACCCCACCTGATCCAAAGCGGCCAGGTGACCGGAATGCGTGTTGCCAGCCAGAACAGCGCATTGATCACCCGTTGCTGGCGGATGAGAATGCCGAGCGAGAGGTTGATCAGCGCCATGTCGGCGATCGCGTCCAGGCGGAAGGTCTGACCGTCAAACCAATGTCCGTTGCGGATGCCTGCGACCAGGGTTGCCAGATTGATGACGGCGACAAGAACATAAAGCCGTCTGTATTCCATGATCGAGGGATGCCGGGTCATGCGTCGCCAGTTCGGTGCGGCGTAGTCGAGATTTGTCGTTTGTGTAGTCATCAGTTCAGCTCCACACCTTCGCTTGCGATATGGTCTTCGGCGAGCTTGTGAAGCTGGCGCTTGTCCAGCTTGCCGCGAGGCGTCCGGGGCAGTTCCGGCAGCGAGAGCACAACAGTCGGCATACAGTAGTAGGGCAGGCGATCGTTGACCTGCTGCCTGGCTTTCTCGGGACACGCATTTGCAGGTGAAATGAAACTCACCAGGTTGCGGTCATCGAGTTTCAGGGTGACGGCACGACTGCAGCAATCGGTGCTCTCAAGTGCACTGGAAACGCCGTCGAGTTCGACCCGAAATCCGCGGATCTTGACCAGGTCATCGACCCGTCCGAAATGTTCCAGTTCGCCGTCTTCGGTCCAGCGGCCAAGGTCGCGCGTGCGAAACATCATGTGACCGGGGCGGAAAGGGTCCGGCCGGTAACGTTCATCGGTCAACTTCGGATTGGCGAGATAACCGGCTGTGACACAATCACCGCCGGCCCACATCTCTCCCTTCTCGCCAATCGGCATCGGGCGCAGGTCCTCGTCCAGAATGTAGACCGTGTTGTTCGGCGTCGGACGACCAATGGACAGCACTTTCTTTTCGACAAAATGGGGTTCTGCAGTGTTGATGATTGTCGTCTCTGTCGGCCCGCAGGAATTGTAGAATGTGCAAAATGTCGACCAGGTGTCGGCAAGGGACCGGGGGCAAGGTTCGCCCGCGACTGCCGCCGCCTTGACCTCCTTGCAGCGGTCATGATCGAGCGAGGACAGGATTGACGGTGTCGCGATCAGAACGTCGACCTTTTCTGCCGTCTCCTGAATGGACTTGCCGCGAATTACCAGGGTCGCCCCGTTGGACAATGCGCCCAGGATTTCCCAGGCCGCCATGTCGAACGCGATGGACAGGATCTGTCCGACCTTGAGACCGGGCCGCATACCCAGATCTCCGGGGGAGGTCAGAAGGATATTGGCCAGGTTTCGGTGTGTTACCTGAACACCGTTGGGTACGCCGGTCGTGCCCGATGTGAACAGGATCATCGTCAGGTCGTCCGGTTCAGCCCGGTGCGAAATGAGATCCGGCGCGCTTGAAGAAAGCACTTCGTCATTCACCAGCCTGTCAATTTCGACCAGCACCTGATGTGCTTCGACCGGAACCTGGTCTGCCACGTCGCTGAGTGTGAGAATGACCTTCGCTCCGGTAACATTCGCGATATGACGCAAGCCCTTTTCAGGTGCAACGCCGACGTGCTGCGGCACGTAGGCAGCTCCCAGTTTCAGCGTCGCAACAATGCCCACCACCATTTCCAGTGAGCGTTGCAGATAAAGGCAGACAGCGTCGCCGCGTTTGACGCCATTGCGTTTCAAGAATCCGGCGAGCCGGTTTGATGCCTCATCAAGTTCCCGGTAGCTCATCGTCTGGCGGGTGCATTCAACGGCGATCGCATCTGGTTGCGAGCGCATCCAGTGGCGCAAGGCGGCGGCAATCGTGGCATGGCGCGGGCGAACCGTTTCGCCCCAACCGAATCCCCTGAATTTCCGCCGATCCGCCGGCGTCAGGCACACAAGAGGGTCAGCAAGAAATTGCGGAGCGACGGGGTCAATCGCTTGAGACCCATTCAACGTGTGAAGTGAAAATTCCGGCATGGCACCCTCCCTTATCAATGATGCGCGATCATTAATAATGGGAAATATTCCCATTTTATGTCACGATATTTAAACTCCCCGTCACGAAAATGTTGAACACCGAAATGCAGGAACTTCTGGAAAGAGTGCTAAATACCTGTTGTGACCAACTGTATGGATTAATATGTCGACCGGACCAAAGGACCCGTTTGAGACTGCGCTTGCCGATCTGCTAATACCGCTTGCAAAAGCGATGGTCGCGCGTGGCGTGACAATTGGCACGGCAACCGAGGCCTTGAAAAAGGCTCTGGTAACAGCGGCTGAAGACACTTCCGACCCGTCTCCAAATGATAGCAAGGTCAGCGCTTTGACCGGACTTCACCGCAAGGATGTCAAACGCTTGCGCAGTGAAGACGATGATGCACCCGAGCGGCGTAGTTGCAGTGCAGCTTCGCTTGTCGTCGGTTACTGGTCGACAGCACCGCAATACCTGAACAAGGACAACCAGCCAAAGGATCTGCTCCGGAAAGGGTCAGAAAGCGATCCGGGGTTTGATGACCTTGTCCGGCAGGCCCGCATCGACATGGCCCCGGGAACCGTCTTGAAAACGCTTCTGGATCAAAAGCTCGTTGCCAAGCTGAAAGACGGCAGCCTCCGTTTGCTTGGTGATGCCTTTGTACCGACAGCCGGCAGCGCGGAGCAGGTGGCCGCGTATCGGGCAACTCTTTCAGCGCATCTGGCTGCCGCGACGCACAACCTGATTGCGGGTCAGGAAACGCAACGGCATTTCGACCGTGCCGTACGATATTCACATTTGTCTGCTGCATCTGTTGAAGAGTTGCGCGCCCTGTCGGCAGACAAGGCGCAGCAACTGCTTCAGGACATCAACTCCAGGGCGCGCCATTTGCAAGACAAGGACCAGGACAGCAATCAGAATGGCCGGTTTGTCGCCGGTGCCTATATCCTGCCGACAATCCCGAAAGACAAGGAAGGGTGACAGTGCTCCTCCGTTTCATCGCAGTAGCAGCAGTGCTTTTCAGCGTCGGCCAGACATTTGCCCAGGACAGCGAAGAGCGCGAAGGGGGTATTGTCGGCACGGGCATTGTTGGAGTGATCACCGAGCTTGGCAGCATCTATGTCAACGGGCAGAAGATCGAGATCACGAACGATTTGCAGGTGACAGGTTCCGTTCCCGGCATTGCCGCTGGTGAACTGAAACCCGGTCTCACGGTCGCAGTTGTCGTTCGCCTTGAAGGCGACATCTGGCGCGCCGAGCATATCCGGCAGGTGCTGCCCCTGGTCGGGCCGGTGGAGGCAATAGGTGACGGGATGCTGACCGTCCTTGGAACACAGGTCGATCTGGGAGCATTGCCACTGAATGCGACCATTGGCGATTGGGTCGCCGTCAGCGGATTGTGGAAATCGGAACGCGTTTCTGCGTCTTCGATAGACCTGCTGCCGGATTGGCAGGGACCGGCGGAGGTCAGCGGAACGTATTTCCGGCCGGCAACCGGTCAGCCGGACAGAATTGGGCGGACCGAGATCTCCGGGATCAGTCCCAGACATCTCTCGTCCGGCGACTTTGCCCGCATTACAGGCTCTCCGGTTCCCGGTGGCATTGAAGCGGAACGTTTGGAGAGCGGGGTTTTCGATGCTCGGGTGGGTATTGTTCAGGTCGAAGGCTTTTATTCAGAACCCAAGCCCGACGGTCTATACACCGTGCTTGGATCGGGTTTGATCGCATTTACCGACCGGCCCGGGATGATCGACCTGGCGTCCAGAACAATTCAATGCGGAATCGACGGCAAACTGGGCGAATTTTCTTCAAGTACATTGTCGCCCGAGGAGATCGAAGCTGTCCGGACAAAGCTGGAGTGTTTGTAGTCGCGGTTCGGGAGCGGGTCGGAGCACTTCCGTTTTTCAGGTGTTTAGTGTTCCGGTCAGCAGGCGATCAAGTGTTTCATAGCAACCCGGATCCCGCATCTGGCTGACATTGAACCGCATGAAGGATCCCATGGTCTGCGTGACGCTGAAGACGTTGCCGGGAGCAAGAACGAGGCCTTGCTGCAAGGCCGCGCGGGCAAGCTCCGTGGCATCATGCTGACCCGGCAGTTCGCACCACAGCAGGAAACCGCCGCGAGGCTCGATCCAGGGCGAAAAACCGAGTTCTCCCAGTCGTTTGATTGCATCACCGCGACAGGCAACGAGTCTTGTTTTCAGTGCATCCAGGTGTTTGCGGTATCCGCCATCAGTAAGGACGGAATAAAGCAGGCTGGCGACCATCGGACTGGGACCGCTGAAATTTGTTGCCACCTGCAGGTCGGTCAGTGCCTCGATCCAGTTAGGCCGCGCGGTGATGTAGCCACACCGGAACGAGGCGGACAGCGTTTTGGAGAAGCTGCCGACCCGCAGCACCCGCTCCAGGCCGTCGAGCGATGCCAGGCGCGGCGAAACATCGGGTTCGAAATCCGAGAAGATATCGTCTTCGACGATCACCAGATCGTGGATTTCGGCGAGGGTCAGAAGCCGATGCGCGGTTGGCGCGGACATCGTCGCACCGGTCGGATTGTGAAGTGCCGAGTTGGTAAGATAGAGGCGTGGGCGGTGCTCAGTCAGAGCTGCCTCGAATTTTGCCAGATCCGGCCCCAGTGCGGTGTAAGGAACACTTTTTATGGCGACCTGGTGCGCTCGAAGGAGAGCCTGAAAATTAAAGTAGCAGGGATCGTCCACCAGTACCGTGTCGCCGGGTTTCAGGAGCATCCGGCAGACCAGGTCCAGTGCCTGAGACCCGGAACCCGTCAACAGGACCTGATCCGGATCTGCCGCCAGACCCTGGTCGTGCAATCGACGGGACAGGAAACGGCGCAATCCGGTTTCGCCCTTGGCGCTTCCATAGTTGGTCAACAAGTCGAGACGAGCGCTTGACATCGAGCGCATTGCCTTGCGCAAGGAAGAAACCGGCATCCAGTCCGCAGGCAGCCAGCCGCAGCCCGGCTTCTGTTTTTCCTCTCCGGTGTCGATGGATTGGCGGGCGACCCAGAGCGGGTCGACTTCCCGCTCCAGCTGGGGACCCGTTTCGGCAACGGCAAATGGTTGAGGCTTGTCGGCGACAAAAAAGCCGGCACCCCGACGGGCTTCTATCACACCATCGGCGACAAGAAGGTCGTAGGCCTCCACAACGGTTGAAGGTGAAATGCCAAGTCTCGCAGCGCAGCTCCGAATGGAAGGCACCTTGTCGCCGGCAACAAGTGCGCGGGAGGTTATCCGGCGTCCGATGTCGTCCATCACCAGCGTACGCCGTCCGGCTTTCATCTTCATGGACTCCTCTGTATGGGCATAACATGCAATACAATTTGTCAATATTGTACTGTTTTGTGTCTGTCGCTGTCACGCCCCACGGAATAGGAAAGTGAAAAAATCAGAGGACAGAATGACCAATTCGTTTTCCGGCTGGGGCAGCGGCTTTGTGGGCGTGCTTATTTTCAGCGGTTCGCTGCCCGCGACACGTGTTGCCGTCGGATCGCTCGATCCGATGTTTCTGACGTCGGTACGCGCTGTGCTCGCCGCTCTGCTTGGTGGTGCGATCCTTCTGGCCCTGCGGCAGTCAAAACCGGACCGCGCCGATCTTCCGTCGCTGATCATTGTCGCAGCCGGGGTCGTGATCGGCTTTCCACTCTTGACGGCCTCGGCGCTTCAGCACATCACGGCGGCTCACTCGGTTGTCTTTATCGGATTGTTGCCGCTGGCGACGGGAGCCTTCGGGGTCCTGCGCGGCGACAAACGGCCCAGGCCCCTGTTCTGGCTGTTTTCGGTTCTCGGCAGCTTGGCGGTTGTCGGTTTCGCCCTGAACCAGAATGCAGACGTCTCGCTCCTCGGCGATGCCCTGATGCTCGCGGCCGTTGTCGTTTGCGGGCTCGGCTATGCGGAAGGCGCAATGCTGTCTCGACGGCTTGGGGGGTGGCAGGTAATCTGCTGGGCCCTGGTCCTGGCTCTGCCGCTGATGGCGGCACTGGCACTTGTCTTCCGGCCGGAGACCTTGACCGGATTGCCGGTAACTGTCTGGATCAGCGTCGGATACGTATCCATGTTTTCCATGCTGATCGGCTTTTTTTTCTGGTATCGGGGTCTCGCTCTCGGGGGCACGGCAGGGGTCGGGCAACTGCAACTCCTGCAACCATTCTTCGGCCTGATCCTGTCCGCGCTGTTGCTGTCGGAGCCGACGCCGCCACTGATGATTGCAGTGACGGTGTTCGTTGTCCTTTGCGTCGCCGGGGCAAAACGTTATGCCTGAGACAATCGGAACGACCCGCGTCAGACCATGAGACGCCCAGGGGATGTCAAGCTGCCTTGGCCCTGCTGCGGCAGTAGCAGGAGGCGTGGATCGGAACAGTCGCGCGTGCAGCGGCCTTGTCCAGAAGCAGTTTGACATGCCGGGCCTCTGTCAGCTCGCCACGCCGGACCAGGCACTCGTGAAGGCCATGAAGGCTCCAGATGTTTTGAGGATGCTGACAGGCCCTGGCCAGCGTATCGTCCAGCCCGAGGTCGGCGCGGTAAACCGCTTCCGCTTCCTCAAAACGGTTGTCCTCCAGCAGCAAGGCGCCGAGTGCGTGGCGCGTGGGCTGCATCCAGCCCCAGGGCTCGTCATAGAGGAGACCGTCATCGAGTTCGACTGAACGCCGCAGGTGGTTCAGGCCCTCATCCCTCTGCCCGGATTTGAAAGCGAGTTCACCGTCCATCATCGCTTCGCCGATCGCCAGCACATCGTCGGCGGTATTGTTGAAAACCATCCGGCTTTCAGGCACCGCCTTGCGCGCGGCAACTGCAAGTTCCCGCTCTTCTGCCGCGTCTTTCAGACGACCGAGATTTGCCAGAGCGACCGCGCGTGCCTGATGGATGGCTGCCGTCGTGTAACTGTAGAGTTCCCTGTCTTGCGGGAACATTTCGTTCAAAATCTCGCGCCACTGGCCGAAGCGAACCATGACGTGAATTTTCTTGCCGTAAAAGGACTCGAACAAATCCGGAAAAAATCGCACGACTTCGTCAGGCAACATGCGCATCAGTTCTTCCGATGCCGCCAAGGCTCGTTCAGGTTGCCCCAGGAACATCGCGCCATAGGCTTCAAAGTGCACATTGTGGATGCGGTAAAGCGTGTAGAAATTCTGCGAACCGGCAAAATTCTCGTATTTTCGGTCAACCTGCGCGGCCCTGTGATTTCGCCAGACCACATTCTGATAATCGCCGCACAGGACGTCGATATGCGTTGCCATGTGGCAAAGGTGACCACTCTCGGGCACCAGATCCACCAGCCGATCGCCGTGCTTCAGAGCCTTTTCCGGTGTCGGCGACATCTCCATGAGATGGATATACATGTGGAGAAGGCCAGGGTGTTCCCAGGCGTCGGCGCGTTCGTTGAAAACCGTTTCCAGCGCGGTCTGGGCCTCCAGGGTTGACGCACCCTCCGCAGGCCGCCCGTTCGGCAAGTCCCAGAGCTGCCAGGGCGAGCGGTTCATCAGGGCTTCGGCGAATATCGTCACGATATCCAGATCGTCCCCGTGCGCAGCATGTACCTGACGCATTGCGTCTGCAAACGCGTCGTGCCAAGGGAGATAGTCCTCTACAGAAGGGTCATCCGGAAAACGCTTTCCGATCGCTTCGAGAAGGGCAATTTCAACCGGTTGCAGTTTTGTTGCAAGGCTCAGGCCGGTCTCGACGGTCTCCTTGGCCTTTTTCAGCATCGAGATACGTTCTTCGGGCTCAAAGAACTCCCAGGGCTTGTTGTAGTTCGGGCCAATCGCATAGGCGAGACCCCAATAGGCCATGCCGCAATCGGGGTCACTTTCAATGGCCTTTTCAAAACAGCCGGCTGCAGCTTCATGATTATAGCCGTAAAGCCAGACCAGCCCCTGGTCGAAGTGATCTTTTGCTTCTTGCGATTTCGTCGTGATCTTCCGCGAATAGGTTCCCAGGTCGAATTTCATGTCGTCGCCTCCCAATGCTGCCTGCCGCCGGCCTGCAGCCTCCGGGCGGTGGAAGGCAAGGCGGTTCGCAATTGTGTCAGACAATTCAGACGCATGGGTAACGCGGCGTCAAGTTACCGTTTTCAGTCGACACGCCAGGCAAAGGGCAGGCAAGCACAGAATCGTCAGCGAGCTTGAATGCCTGCAGACATGAAATCGATGACTGCCAGTCGTTGGTGTACCGTCGCACCCAATCGTCCGGCGAACACTGTTTTGCAAATAGATCGCGGAGTGAATTGTTGTCCAGCCCAGGGCCGGAAACGACCGGAAACCCCGAACTTCGTGCAGGGCGGGCTTCACTCGTATCGATATTGAGTCCATTCGCCAATATTTTGTTCATCTCGCTGATAAATATGGAATAATTCTAAACTTGAGTATTTTATTCAAATTTTAAATTCTTGTGATTGACAACGTTTGGGTTGGGAAATATCTGGATGCAAACAACCCAGCAGGCTCGCCAGGCAAACACATATTCATCATGCTCGGGAGCCTCAAATGGCACGACTTATTTCACGCGTTAACAACGGCATTCTGGTTGGGGACCAGCGACACGACCAGTTGTTGCTTTTGCAGGATCTGGACGGCGACGGCACCGCGTCCGGTGCCGGTGAGACCTCCGTCTTCTTCGACGAGACCAATGCCTCGGGCCTCTCGCTTCCGACCAATAACGTCTTCACCGTCCATCAAGCTGCCGACAAGTCCGTCTATTACGGGGATGGTACGGCGGATGCCGTCATCCGATTGATGGACAAGAACAATGATGGTGACGCGCAAGACGAGGGGGAGGGAAATGTCTGGTTTTCTGCCGACAATGCGGCCGGGTTCTCAACCATCACTCCGAACGGGATCCACGAGGGACTCGATGGTGCCATTTACGTAACCAACGCCGGAACCCGGTCCACACCGCAGGATGCGATCTACAGGACGGTTGATCTGAATGGGGACGGCGATGCCAACGATGAAGGCGAGGCGACGCTCTGGCTCGACGTGCAGACGGTCATCGACACGGCCGTTCCCTTCGATATCAGTTTTGACGGCAACGTGGCCTACCTCAATGACCTGACCGGAGCGGCAACGGACGCCATTTACCGGATCGAGGACAAGAACGGCGACGGCAAGATTCAGGATGGCGAAGTCCAGACCTTCATTTCCGACGACATGAACTTCGGAGCGCCTGTTGACATAGCAAACGCTGTATCTGTTGACGGCTCACTCTATACGCTTACCTGGTTTCCGGAGACCGGAGAAGAACTCAAGCTTTACCGACTGACAGATCTGGACGGTTCCGGCCAGATCGACGATCAAAGCGAAGCGACCGAAGTCTGGAATGCCTCGGCGATGCCCGAAGGATTTGGCGCCGATATCGGATTTTCCGTCGCGGCGGATGAAGACGGCAACCTGTCCCTGACAGCAAATACATTCGGGGCTGCGAACAATGTCGTGCGGCTGAGCGATCTGAACGGCGATGGCGACTATCTGGATGCGGGAGAAACCAGCGTTTTCGGGTCCTCCAGTTATGACGACCAACTCGACCGTCCGCGTGCTGTCGAATTTTACGAGGGTAAGGCCGAGGTCACATCGGCGACTGCCGGCGCAGGCAACCATTTCTCCGTCTTCCTCGACCAGGAAAGCAATACGCTCTACACGTCGGGAGAAAACGTCGTTGGCCAACTTGGAAACGGCACGAACGGATTTGATATCAAGACACCTGTCGAAGTCTCGATGCCAGACGGTTTCGATTCCAAGATCGTCTCCGTTTCCGCTGGTCTGCTGCACACGACCTTCCTGACCGAAGACGGTGACGTTTACGCATTCGGCTTCAACAACAACGGGCCTCTTGGTACCGGTGATGAAGAGACCCGCACAACCGCGACCCGCGTCGAAGCGCTTGACGATGTCAACATCGCCACCATCGAGAACGGCAATGGCGTTTCGTACGCAATTTCAGACACCGGTACACTCTACGCCTGGGGAACGAACTCCAACGGACAACTGGGTCTCGGTGATCAGAGTGAACGTCATGTACCGACAGTGGTCGAGGCGCTTGTAAACGAAACGGTTGTCCTGGTTTCCTCCGGAACGTCCCATACGCTTGCATTGACCGCCGATGGCCAGGTCTATGCATTTGGCAGCAACACCGACGGCCAACTCGGTTCACCCGATGCGCTTGAGGACGACGGAACTCCCGCACGCCGCGCCGTTGAACCTGTTCTTGTCGAAGGCCTGCCGTCGAATGTTGTTTCCGTGACTGCGGACACAAAGACGTCTTACGCCGTAACCGAAGACGGACGGGTATTCGGCTGGGGTGAAAACCGGTACGGGCAGCTTCTTCAGGGAACGGACAATGGTGACGGAACGTTTGACGTCGATACGGCCGATGTTCTTGCCCCGGTCGAGCTACCCGGTCTTCCAGGCAATGTCGTCGAAGTCAAAGGTGGCGCGCGTTGGGGCGCTGCATTGACCGAAGACGGGGATGTCTACGTCTGGGGTCCGAACGACGAAGGCCCGAGTGGCGGTCTTGACGGTGATCCGGCGACTGAAACGGATGCGTCCTTCTATCCTACGCTGATCCCGCAGCTCGACGATGTAAACATCGTTGAACTTTATACCGGCCCGAATTCGATCATTGCGGTTGCCGATGACGGTGCGATTTTCACCTGGGGATCGAATTCCGACGGGCGCCTCGGTTTTTCATCTGAAGGGTCTGTCTATTTCCCGGTCGTAGTAACCCTTGACGGAGAGGCGGATCCCTATCTCGTTTCGGCGACACCGACGGACAACGAGCGTGATGTCTCGAACGATGCCTCTCTTGCCCTCACATTCACCGAAGAGGTCAAGGCCGGGGAAGGATTCCTCACTCTGGTGAACCGTTCGACCGGCGAACGGACCCAGATTGACGTGACAGACGCGCGCCTCGTTCAATTCGACGGGACCACGGTGGTGGTAACGCCTCCCGAACATCTCGAGGCTGACACTCGCTACTCGGTCGAAATCTCCGACGGAGCTTTTGTCGATTCGGACGGCAACACATTTGAGGGTATTGAAGAAGGAGACACATCGACCTTCAACTTCACCACGTTCGACACCGAAGTTGCCTCGCTTCCCGTCAAAGGGACCAGGAATGACGATCTGTTGCGCGGTGGTGCCGACGATGATCGCATCAACGGACGCGACGGGGACGATATCATATCGGGTGCGGGCGGAAATGACCGGCTTAACGGCGGTCGGGGAGACGACTTTCTCTCTGGTGGTGCCGGTAATGACAAGCTAAATGGGGGGTGGGGCGACGACATTCTCTGCGGCGGTGGCGGCAGCGACAAACTGAACGGAGGTTGGGGTGAAGATCTTCTGTACGGGGGAACCGGCAATGATCGACTTTCCGGAGGATGGGGCGATGACATTCTCGATGGCGGGGCAGGTGATGATCGGCTCAATGGCGCTGCCGGCAATGACAAGCTTAGTGGTGGAACCGGTGACGACAGGTTGATCGGGGGATCGGGAAACGACAAGCTTTTCGGTGGTGATGGCAACGACCGGATTGAAGGTGGCAACGGCAACGATGTCATCGCGGGTGATGCCGGTGACGACTTATTGATTGGTGGCAGGGGCCTGGACACATTTGTGTTCAACGGCGGCTCTGACGTTGTCAAAGACTTTGATCCAGGGTTTGACTGGTGGTTCTGGTCGAGACCTGGGGACACGGTTTCGATTTCGATCGAAGGGGTTGAAGACTTCAATGACTTGATGGCGACAGCGTCGCAACAGGGTCGTGATGCGGTATTTGAGTTCGGCGAGACGGACAGCCTGACCCTTCAAAACACATTGCTGTTCTCCCTCGAAAGCGACGATTTCCAGTTCGTGTGATCGGTAAAATACTTTTCGGAGGGGCGAGGTAACACGCGCCCCTCACAGGACTGTGAAGCTACGTGTCTAGGTTTCATTAACCTGCTTCTGTAAATTGTTGTTCATGTTCCGGATTTTACTCATTGTTGGACTTTTGATCGCGGGCGCGCAGCAAGGTTTTGCGCGCGGGGCGGTTGATGTGTCCCTGGATGGGGTGTCCGACGTGATTACAATGGATGTCGCAGTTGCTCAATTGCAGGAAGACACCTGCTGTGGCGAGGAGCCGATAGCCGAAAGCAAGCCGTCATTTTGCAAGAACTCCGAATGCAAGGCGGTGATGGCCGGGGCTGCATTTGTTTCCAGGGACGTTCAGGACCACCCCGACTGGGTTTCCGTTCGTCATCACACATCGGTTCCGAAAAGGCTGGAACCCAAACCACCCAATTCCTGATTTGACCGTCTTGTGAGGCGAACCCGAAGGTTCGCCATAAGGTTGTTGAAAAATCAGGAGAAATCCTCGTGTTGAACAAACGGGAATTATTGCTCGGCGGTGCTGCAGCGCTGGTTCTGGCACAGCCGGGACTTGCAAATGCGCATCACACTGCGAAATACAAGAATTTTAAACTCGACCCTCAGTATGCGCCGCAGCGTGTGTTCTTTTCCATGAACTATGCGCCTGGAACCATCGTGGTCGATCCACGTAACCACTTCCTCTATCTGATGGAGCGCTGGGGACGCGCGCGCCGCTACGGCGTTGGCGTCGGCAAGGCCGGTCTTGCTTTCAGAGGCAAGGCGACAATCGACAGGAAAGCGGAATGGCCACGCTGGACACCGACCAGAAACATGATCCGTCGCGAGCCGCAAAAATACGCGCGCTATGCCGATGGCGTGCCCGGAGGGATCAATAATCCACTCGGGGCCCGTGCGCTTTATCTCTACAAGAACGGCCGCGATACCTATTACCGCATCCACGGGACGACACAGCCACGATCCATTGGCAGGTCGGTTTCCAACGGTTGCATCCGCATGATCAATGACCATGTCGTCGATCTCTACAATCGCGTTCCGCTTGGAACGCAAGTGGTTGTGCTTTAGGCGCCGCGTTTCGGAAAAGACATCGATGACTAGTAACGTGACACGGCGTAAGGCGCTGTCCGGCGGGCTGGGTATGTTGGCCCTGACCCTTGCCGGCTGTTCCACAAGAACAACGCCCGTTCCAACCCCGACACCGGCGCAGCCGGCGGTGGACGCAAATTTCCTGCAGAACTACGGGCCGCGCCCGCAGGAAGAGTTTCCGATCCCGGCGGTCGATCCGAGGGTGCTTGCGCCCGCTTTCAGGCGGCAGCGTGTTGCCTACCAGACCAGCGAGGACCCCGGGACCGTCGTGGTCGATACCGGGAGTTTTTATCTCTATCTGGTGGAGCCGAGCGGAACGGCCATGCGTTACGGCGTTGGCCTCGGGCGACAGGGCTTCGAGTGGTCCGGCCGCGCCCGGATTGCGTGGAAACGGCCCTGGCCGACATGGACGCCTCCCGATGAAATGATTGCCCGTGAACCGGAACTGGAGCAGTTCAGCGCGAAAAACGGCGGTATGGCTCCAGGGTTAGGCAATCCGCTCGGTGCGCGCGCGCTCTACATCTTCCAGGGCAATGTCGACACGCTTTACCGGTTGCACGGGACCAACCAACCGACCTCGATCGGCAAGGCCGTGTCTTCCGGATGTGTCCGCCTTGTCAACCAGGATGTCATCGACCTCTTCGACCGTGTCCGCCCGGGGGCCGCAATCATTGTTACGTGACCCCTCTGCCGCAACCGGCAACCGCCGGGGTCGCGGGCGTGCGGGTCCAGATTTCAGACAGGTGATTTATGAAGAAACAACGGAAATCAACCAGATCTACCAATAGAAAACACCGGCAAAACGAAGCGCTGAACGCGCAGTCCGGCGCTGAACAGGGCAGGCGCAAGTTTCTGCGCCTTGCGCGCAATCTCGGAATAGGGGCCGTGCTGCTGGGCGGTACCGGCTACGTCTTTGCAAACAATTTCGCGAGCATGCGCCATGAACACGACCTGACACGGGTCGGCAACGGCCTCCCGACAATCGTTCAGGTTCATGATCCCCAATGTTCGCTTTGCAGATCTCTCCAGGCAGAAACCCGCGAGGCATTGGCAATGTTCGAGGAGGGGCAACTTGACTACGTGATCGCCAATATCCGCACGGACAAGGGCAAAGGTTTTGCAACCCGCCACGGCGTGCCGCATGTCACGTTGCTCCTGTTCGACTCCAAGGGTGAGCTCAAAGAGGTCTTGCAGGGCCAGCGCGGTCAATACGAACTGCGCAATCATTTTCAAAGCCTGCTGGAAAGCTGATTTGCGGCCGTGCAACTTCGATTGATACGGGGGCGTGCGTTCACATTACGGCATGTCGAGGGTTGTCACCAGCGAGACGATCTTTCCGTTCGATAGGGTGAAAACATTCTTGCCGCTTCCGCTGCCACCTGGAATGGCCTGTGAAAAACAGGTCCATTGCACGGTTATCGTCTCGTGATCGACTTCAACTGCGCCGAGATTGATAACGGCGTCGTTGAATGCGTCGGTTCGGCTGGAGGCAAAGGCTGCGAGAATGGCGCTGCGACCGCGATGAGGTTCGGGCTGGCCGGAGAAGGGCTCCGAATAGACAGCATCTTCGGCAAATAATGAGCCGAGCAGGTCTGCACCGGACGGCCCGGCTTGCATTGCCAGGAAGAAGTTTGCAATTTCCAGAGGCATGTTGCTCATGAGGAGTCCTTTCGAATGTCTGTCGAACCTGAAGTGATCGAAGCGTTGACGGCCGTTCTGAAAGACCTGCGCGAAACGGCGCCTGCTCCCGTGCCAGCCGCTGTTCTTGAATTATTGGCGCCATTGGCAATTCGAGGCACGAAATTGACGATCGATCTGGATGCCAGCAGGACGATCGGTGCGCCTCTCGTGACCGTTGTTGAAAAGCCTTCGGATACCGAATTGCTTGCACCGCTCACACCTCGCCAGAAGCAAGTCACGATGCTTGTCATCCAGGGAAAATCAAACAGGCAGATCGCAGAGGAATTCGGCATCAGTATCGCCACAGTCAAGGATCATGTACATGCCGTCCTGCAACGGCTGAACCTGCCATCACGGCGCGCCGTCATGGCGGCTTCACAGGCAGCAACCCGACAATAACCAGTGCGATTTTCCTGCACAATCCATCCGAAGATGGATGACCTCCGGTCGTTAACCGGCGGCCTTCACCCGGTACGGCACGATGCCGCGCTGTCCCGGATCGATGAAGGGTTCCTTGTCGATTGCCGGGAAAGCCCGTTGATCACAATCGTCTCGCGGACAGATGCGGCAATTGACACCAATGGGCTCAGGCAAGGACGTCTCGTCAACCGCCAACCTGTCAGCATAAACGATCGCGTCCGAATACTTGACCTCGCAGCCGATGCCGAGCGCATACCTGCGTTCGCCGGTGCCATAGTCCGGCTGATGCTTGGTGACGCTGGTGGCGATGCAAAGATACTCGACACCATCCGGCATCTGCGCGATCTGGGCGGTAAATTTGTTCGAGTTCTGCTCAAAGGCCTGATGTACGTTCCAGCGTGGGCATGAGCCTCCAAAGCGGGCGAACTGGAAGCGGGTTGCACTGTGCCGTTTGACGACATTGCCGGCGCGGTCAATCTTGACGAAGTAAAAAGGCAGGCCGTTTGCGCCCTGGCGCTGAAGTGTCGATAGCCGGTGGCAAACAGTTTCGATGCTGGCGTCCATCGTGTTCGACAAAAGCTGAATATCGTGCCGGCACTTTGTTGCCGTGCGCAGAAAGTCGTCATATGGCAGCAGCAATGCGCCGGAGAAATAGTTGCGAAGAGCGAGCGTTGCGATGCTCTCCGCCGAGCCGGTTCTGAAATTTGCGCGCCTGACTTCTTCCGAAATCAGATCTTTTACACACAGTTCCGCGATGACCGTCCCAAGGAGAAAGTTCTTGGTGGACTGGGGGATTGCGCGATAGATCGAGATTTTGCGGGTGTAGTCCTGATGCCGGATCAGCGTACCCTGGTAGTCCTGAACCTGTTCGACGCCAATGTCGAAGCGCTTGCGAAGCCAGCCGGTCAACATGTCGAACTTGCTCTGGCAATTGTGCAGGCTGATTTCGTGGGAGAGTTTTTCAGCCGCCCGATCGAGGCTGTCGACATAGTTGTCCGTATAGTGAAAGAAATCACGCACTTCATCATAGGCGGATTTGCGGACACCTACACCGGCCTCGTCGGCTCCGCTCATCTGCACAAGATCATCTTCAAGCACATCCCGGTCATGGTAGCTGCGCAGCGCTCCGTAAAGATCCATGATGGTCTGGGTTACGCCGGGCGCCCGCGTCACCAGTTCCTGAATTTCCTGTCGGCTGACAGTAGAACTGTGAAACTGGGTGTCGGCAAAAACCTCCTCCAGATCCTGAACCACCCTGTCGAGGTCATTCTTCTCGAACGCGGCAAGGTCGATGCCGAAAATCCGGTTGATAGTGAGCAGGACGGAGGCAGTGACCGGTCTGTTGTTGTTCTCGATCTGATTCACATAGGCGGTGGAGAGCCCGATCTTTTTGGCGAACTCGGTCTGCGAGAGGCCAAAGTCGGATCTGATCTGGCGCAAGGTGTGGCCTGAATAGAGTTTCCTGTTCATCGTCGCGTCCGATTGGTGAATTGCTAATTTTTAGCTTTTATCTGTAAACATTTTAACATTTTACAATATAAGCACTTTGGAGGAAAGTCCTCTCACCAAGGATGGAAACACCTCAAGTGGGAACACGGTGATGAACGCTCATTTTGCACTCGATACACATGAAGCCCAGACCGGACTCTGCAAGTCTCTTTCAGGCAGCGTCCAACTGCCACTGAACCTGAGTGACAAACTCACACAGCGTCAGCTTGAAATCCTGCTTTTGCTCTGTGAGGGGAAAGTGAACAAGCAGATCGCCTATGACCTCGGTGTCTCGACGGCAACGGTCAAGGTTCACATCCGGAATGCCATTACCCGCCTCGGCGCCAAGAACAGAATGAATGCGGTAGCGATCGTGGCGGCCAACAGCGCCATTTTCAGGAATGCCGCCTTCTGATTGGCTTGAACATTCAAAGAGCTCCACGAGTCTTGCGGCCGCTCGCTCAGAACGGATTGTGACATTACCCTGGATGAGGCCGGCGGGCTGTTTGTGACGGCAGGGAACGGCATCGCAAAATAGCCAGTTCATCTGAAGAGATGTGTCCGGCAGCAATCCGGCGGCTTGCACGCAGCCTTGCTTCACCTGCCTGCTTGTGTGTATGCAGCTTCAATCATGAGCAGCAGTCTACTGGGCCTCTTCGGAATATCTTTCCTGGCCGCAACCTTGCTACCCGCGCAATCCGAACTGGGGCTTTCCGGTCTGATCTACCTGGAAACCGCGCCCGTCTTGTTGCTCGTAATGACGGCCAGTCTCGGTAACACGCTCGGATCGCTGGTGAACTGGGGGCTGGGACGCGGTGCGATCCGTTTCTCGGATGCAAGGTGGTTTCCCGTCAAACCGGAAAAACTTGAAAGAGCCACAGCCTGGTATCAGCGCTACGGCCGCTGGAGCCTTCTGATGAGTTGGGCACCGGTCATCGGGGACCCGCTGACGCTTGCTGCCGGTCTATTGCGGGAACGGTTCTGGCCATTTCTCCTGTTGGTGGCGCTTGCCAAAACCGGCCGATATGTGGTGGTTGCGCTCATTGCGACCCGCATTGTTTAGAGCAAGTACAACGTGCTCACCGTCCGTGAGGGTCCTGCCTCACCTTGCCGTCAGGGAGCGATTGTTCGATTTCCGTGTCCTGAAGTGCCCCGTTTTCGTCGGCTTCCGAATTCGCCATTGTGGCCGCGGCAACCAGTGCGACGGCAAGAACCATGCCCAGGAAAATGGCCTGCAAGAGGGGTTTGGCGTCACGCAGGTCACTGCCGCCGGAAACGTGTTTCCGTCCGTTCGGGTTCTCAATATTTGCCATAGTTCAGTGCGAGCCGGTCTTTGTTTCGTGTTCTTGTTAGACGTGGTGATCTACTGCTTGCGTCAGATCATCGTAAAGTCGCAGGCCCAGCAACCGCGTCACAGCCGCCATGGCGACGAATGCAACGAGGGGAAGCGCCAGCGTCGGGGCGATCGCCAGCGACATCATCATCAACAGACCGATGGCCAGCGGGAAAAGCAACACCGGCCGGAAACCGGACTTTGGTGTCGCGCGAGACGTGTCGGGTGATGTCAATAACGGCATGGAAACCTCCATCGTCTTCCAGCTTGCAATGTCGATTGCAATTGGGCCGTCAGACAGACTGCATTCTGGCGATGGATGAGAGTTTTCGTGACAATATTGCGGCACGGCCGCGATCCCGAGAGAATTCGGGAACAGAAGTTCCTTTCGCTTGAACACTGTGTTTCGACGGGCGCGCGACTTTAGCCGGTGCATTTTAGTGTTTGTTTGCTTTTACCTGCGATACTCGATGTCTTGGAAAGTTTTTTGAGAAACAGGTCGGGCAGAAATGACACTCAACGCAGCACAGAGCGCTCTGGCCGAGAAGCCGCAGGAAACGGATGGACCCTCCGCGCCGGCCGAGAAGTCGGAGCAGATACAAACGCAGAACGACAAACCGGCGCTTTCCCTGTCCGGTCTTCAGTTCTTTATCGCCGATATCAGCAAGAAAACCATTTTGTGGCATGAGGTCGGGTCTCAAAGTTTCGATAGCGAAGTGAAGGACCTGCAGGAAGCACCTTCCAACGAGGCTTTGCGTCTCCTTTCACCGGAAGACCGCAAGACGATCCTGCGTCTGGTGCAAGGTGCCATACGCGAAGGACAGGCCGGGCCATTCGATGTCGGCGGAGGTCCCGACCACAGAATTCCGGGTGTTCCCATCGTTGCGTACCGTTATGAATTGCCGGACGGACGCATTCTTGCAATCTGCTTTCCGTCAATCGGGAAAAATGAGGACAATCCGGCGCAGATCGCGCTCGGGCTTTCGCCGATCCTGCAGCATTTCGTTGCCTCGTCCTCCCGAATCGTTCTGCTGGCGGACAATTTCGGCTATGTGCGTTTTGCCAGTGACGGATTCCTGAAGAGCTTTCAGATTGAAGATGCGCGCCTGATCCTGGGCCGAAACATCTCCCATATTCAAAACCGTGTCGGGCGCACAATTGTATCCCTGGTGCTGGCATCGCTTTCCCGGCGGGCGAGTGCGACAGGACGCGGCAAGTTTCTGATTACGGCCAGCGAAGGTCTCGATCTGAATTACGATGCCATGTATTTTCGCATGGGCGGGACCGTGGGAGGTGTCCTGTTTTCCGCAGGACACGTCGGCGGCGATGTCGATTTCGCTCAGGTCTTCGAGATTTGCAGCGCGCCGATGCTCGTTGTCAACACGAAGACGCGCATGATCATTGCCGCCAATCAGTCCGCGATGAAAACCTATAATTTGACTCCGGAAAGTCTGGATGAAAAGGCAATCACCGATTCTCTGCTTCAAGCCGATGATTTTCAGTCTTTGCTCGGCTCTGCCAAGCAGGAATCCGACGTGCCGATTTCCGTTCCCGTAACAACTTTGAACGGTCAGACAAAAAAGAAGAGATTCAAGTGCAGCCTCATCGATGAGAACAAGGATGAGCCGAAGCTCATCCTTGAGACGCGAAGCTGAGGAAACGCCTCCAGGTCCTGGCGCCAAAAAAGTTGCCTTGACGGGATTGCGGGAGCTGATTGGGACTTGTCTTCCGGCACGCACGGGCCTACGGTCCGCGCGCTGTTAATTCCGTTTCCCCCTGGAGGATATTATGGGCTTTCTTGCTGACGCATTGGCGCGTGTTCAACCTTCTGCGACCATCGCTGTCACCAACAAGGCACGCGAGCTAAAAGCTGCTGGCCGCGATGTAATCGGTCTCGGCGCTGGCGAGCCGGATTTCGATACCCCGGACAACATCAAGACGGCGGCGATCGCGGCGATCAATGACGGCAAGACCAAGTACACCGCTGTCGATGGTATTCCCGAACTCAAGGCCGCAATCGCCGAGAAGTTTCAACGTGAAAACGGGCTCACCTACGCGACAAACCAGATCACTGTGGGAACCGGCGGCAAGCAGGTGCTCTACAATGCTCTCATCGCGACGCTCAATCCCGGTGATGAGGTCATCATCCCGACACCCTACTGGGTCAGCTACCCGGACATGGTGCTGCTTGCTGGCGGTGAGCCGGTTATCGTCGAAGCAGACAAGTCCACTTTCAAGATCACGCCTGAAGCGCTTGATGCGGCGATAACCTCGCGCACGAAATGGCTGATCTTCAATTCGCCGTCCAACCCGTCCGGCGCGGCCTATACCGAGGCAGAGCTGAAGGCCCTGACAGATGTGCTTTCGAAGCATCCGCAGGTCTGGATCATGACCGACGACATGTACGAGCACCTGGTCTATGACGACTTCAAGTTCACGACGCCAGCACAGGTCGAGCCGTCTCTTTACGAGCGCACGCTGACTGTCAACGGCGTCTCCAAGGCCTACGCTATGACAGGTTGGCGGATCGGTTACGCCGGCGGCCCTGCCGATCTCATCAAGGCAATGGCAAAAGTTCAGTCCCAATCGACCTCGAACCCTTGCTCCATCGCCCAATGGGCGGCAGTCGAAGCGCTTTCCGGTCCGCAGGATTTCATTCCGCGGAACAATGAAGTCTTCAAGGATCGCCGGGATCTGGTCGTTTCCATGCTGAACCAGGCAAATGGCATTACGTGCCCCGTGCCAGAAGGTGCCTTTTACGTGTTCCCGTCCTGCGCAGGCACGATCGGCAAAACGGCGCCGTCCGGCAAGGTGATCGAGGACGATGCGGACTTCGTGACCGAACTCCTGGAAACGGAAGGCGTTGCAGTCGTGCACGGGTCCGCGTTCGGTCTTGGTCCGAATTTCCGGATTTCTTACGCAACATCCACCGAAGCCCTGGAAGAAGCCTGCACAAGGATCCAGCGTTTCTGCGGAAACCTGAAATAGTCTATCCGGACAGTGCGAGATTACAGCTGAAGGGCGGCTCTTGCCGCCCTTTGTTTTGTGTATCTGCCAGAGAGCCGGAAGAATTCACGTCGCCCCGATTTTGACGCGATAGGGTTGCATATCACGGTTGCTCCCGTTGCCATTCAAAGGCAATCGGGGCTCCTCTTGACATGGAGAATTTCAATATGCGCTTTTTGAGCGTCTCACTTGCCGCCGCGGTTCTTGCTGTCACAGCTTCCGCTCATGCATCGGAAAACAGCCCAAAGGTCGAGATCGGTACCTTAAGCTGCCTGGTGGAAGGAGAGCACAGCTTTATTGTGGGATCATCGGCAAAACTCGGTTGCAGTTTCAAGCCGGTCGACGGCGGGGAGATCGAGTACTACCGCGGTAATGTCAGGGACTATGGCCTTGATATCGGCACGACCAAAGAGGCAACTCTTGTCTGGGGCGTGTTGGCGCCGTCTGCAAACCGCAAACCGGGCCTTCTCGCAGGGACCTACGGTGGATTGACCGCCGGTGCCAGCCTGGGCGCCGGGATCAAGGCCAACGCGCTACTGGGCGGGTTTGACCGTTCGATCGCACTCAATCCGTTCAGCCTGGAAAGTCAGACCGGCACCAACCTGACGCTCGGCGTCAGCAAACTGACCCTGGAAGCCATCAACTAGACAGTAACTCCGCCCGTTTCACTTCCGGGAAACGGGCGGACCATATTCAGGTGTCCCGCGTTACAAGGCGGTTCATCTTTGAGTGGCGCAGGGCGAATTCACGCGCGCGCACGGATCTGAATAAATACTTCTTTCAGCATTGCGACGATTCAACTGATCAATCTGGTTCTGCCGGACTGCCCTGTCGATCTGCCGTTGCGTTGAAAAATCGGTTTTCTGGCGATCGAGGTTCTGGTTCAGTTGTTGCTCAGCCGAGGGAAGGAGTGAAGTTCCAGGTTGCGGCAACCCGCGCAACTGAACGTTCTGCGCGGCTGCCGGAACAGCGAACAACATCGGGCAAAGCACGAAGAACCAAGAGCACTTACGTATTGTCATGAACACACACCTGCACAGTCGAATTTCCGTTGCGCCTTGTCGGGCGTCTTGAATCTTGCGGAACAGATTAGCTTGAAGCCAGCAGCACGCACAAGATCGGATGACTTTCTCCCGACCTGGAGCTGGAAACCAGTCACTCGACATCTTCACACATCAATACGGCAAGAAACTGTTTCTGCTTCATGTTTGTGCGAGGATCGGCTGAATTGCTGCACTGCGACGTAATATTCCCTTGCTTTGCAGTCATGTTCGGCGCGACGATACGTGATCGCCCCTGGTCGATGTGTCGTCAAAACAAAGGTCCGGCACCGCAAGGCAAGGACTTCGACCTTCGATCCCATCCGGGCGAGACGCGGCAGGCCCGCGTTCCTCACCGGCCAAGCCGCGTATTTCCGGGGATATCCTCGAGCATACGGGAGGCTCTTTATGGCAAACTCTACTAACGGAAAAGGAACAGCTGCCGGCAGTACGCCGCGCTGTATCGCCCTAGTCGGTCCGTTCGGCAGCGGGAAGACCAGTCTCTTGGAGGCTTTGCTGGCGCGAACGGACAAACTGGCCCGGCAGGGGACAGTTACCGACGGCAATACTGTAGGTGATGCTTCGCCGGAGGCGCGGTCTCACGGCATGAGCGTGGAGGTCAATGTTGCAGATACGGAATATCTGGGCGACCGGTTCGTCTTTGTTGACTGTCCCGGGTCGGTTGAATTCCTGAGTGAAATGGACGGAGCGCTCAGCGGCGTCGATATGGCGGTCGTTGTGGCGGAGGATGACGAGCGCAAGGTTCCCGCGCTTCAACTCATCCTGAAAGCTCTCGAAGCCCGCGCCATTCCGCGGGTTTTGTTTTTGAACAAGATCGACAAGAGCAGCCGGCGTGTACGGGATGTATTGACCGTTCTGCAACCGGCATCCGAGGTTCCGCTGGTATTGAGGCAGATCCCGATCTGGGAAGACAGCCAGGCGACCGGATTTATCGATTTGGCGCTTGAGCGGGCCCATGTCTATCACGAGAAGGAACCCAGCACGGAAATCGACATGTCCGATGAAGACCGGACGCGCGAACACGAAGCCCGCTTTACCATGCTCGAACATCTCGCCGATCACGACGATGATCTGATGGAAGCGCTTCTGGAGGATATCGCACCGGATCGCGACCTCGTTTTTTCCGATCTGGTCAAGGAAATGCAGGACGGACTGATCTGTCCGGTCTTCTTCGGATCGGCCGATCACGGCAACGGTGTCAGCCGGCTTTTAAAGGCGCTCCGGCACGAGGCACCCTTCGTCGATACCCTGTCAAACCGGATTTTGGATGACAACAGCCGTGCGGCACTCCAGGTGATCAAGACCCTGCACACACAGCATGGTGGCAAGATTTCCATTGCACGTGTTCTGGAAGGGCAGGTTTCCGACGGGGACAGCCTCTTCCGCAACGGTCGGGACGAAGTCAAGGTTTCCGGGCTGTTTTCGGTCTTTGGTCAAACTGCCAGCAAAATCGCAACAGCGGGAAAGGGCGATCTCGTCGCACTCGGGCGTCTTGAACACGTGGAAACAGGTGATCTTCTCAGTCACGATGAAGGTGCATTTACCGGGCTTAACTCGCCCGAGCCGCGCAGCCCGGCCCTTGCGACCGCTATTGAAGCGGTGCAGAGAAAAGATGAAGTCCGTTTGTCCGCTGCACTGGCCAAGCTAGCGGAAGAAGATCCATCTCTGTCCATCAGCCAGAACCAGACCACGGCAGAAACACTTTTGAAAGGCCAGGGCGAGATGCATCTGCGGGTGGCGCAGGAACGTCTGGCAGGCAAGTACGGTCTGGATGTATCGGCACATACGCCGCATATCCCCTACGCGGAGACCATCCGTGCCAGGACAAAGGTTCGGGGGCGCCACAAGAAACAATCCGGTGGACACGGTCAATTCGGAGATGTCGTACTGGAGATTTCGCCGCTTCCCAGAGGCGAGGGAATTCAGTTCTCCGACACGATCACCGGTGGAGTTGTACCCAAACAGTACATTCCCTCCGTCAGGGATGGTGCATTGGATGCGTTGGGACGCGGCACGTTCGGATTTCCGGTTGTGGATGTGGCGATCTGCCTGACCGACGGCTCCTATCACTCCGTCGACAGTTCGGACCAGGCCTTCAAAATGGCCGGCGCGCTGGCAATCCGAGAAGGCTTGCCGGATTGCAAACCGGTGCTTCTGGAGCCAATCCACAAAGTGGTTATCGCCTGCCCCAACGATGCCACCGCGAGGGTCAATGCGATCGTGTCTGCAAGAAGGGGACAACTTCTCGGCTTTGACGCAAGGCCGAGCTGGCCAGGTTGGGATGAGGTGCAGGCGCTGTTGCCGGAAGCAGAAATCGGCGACCTGATTATCGAACTCAGATCAGCCACGGCCGGCGTTGCCAGTTATGTATCGGAATTCGACCACATGGCGGAACTTTCCGGCAAGGCTGCCGAACAGGCACTGCAACGCTCGGGCAAGCAGGCCGCATAGAAGGCACTGGAGCGCGTTGAAACGGCAGCTCGGAGAGGGGTCAAGCTGTCCCTCTCCAATATCACGTGGTCGCGATGGCAAGACCGGCGTCCAGCCCGGTTTACAAACTTTTGGACGAGACTGAACGGCTCCATCCTGATCACTCCCGATCAAGTTCTTCCCATGCCCGGTCACCAGGGCGTTATTTGCCTTTGAAGGCCGATTCCGGTTCTGTCTTTGGCAAACAGGAGTTGGACCATGAATATCTTGAAAAAGCGCAGCTGGGAGCTTCCGGGGCGTGATGCAACGCCGGAGCACGTGTTTTTGAACCGCCGCCAGATCCTTGCCGGAATAGTTGGAGGTGGAGTGCTTGCCGGATCGGGTCTTGGCGTGCGGCCCGCCTTTGCCGAAGAAGACCCGAGTGCGGGGCTTTATCCTGTCAGCCGCAATCCAGCCTTCAAGCTGGATCGTGAGCTAACGGCGGAAGATATCGCGTCCAAGTATAACAATTTCTATGAATTCGGATCACACAAGCAGATCTGGCCTGCTGCCCAGAAACTGCAGATCAGACCCTGGACGGTGACGCTGGACGGCCTGGTCGACAATCCGCAAATCGTCGACATAGATACGTTGTTGTCCAAAATGCCTCTTGAAGAACGGCTCTACCGTCATCGCTGTGTGGAAGCCTGGTCCATGGCCGTGCCCTGGTCGGGATTCCCGCTCGCCGAACTGGTGAAACTGGCTGGACCGCAGTCGGGCGCAAAATATCTGCGTTTCGAGACTTTCCTTGAGCCGTCCGTTGCCAACGGTCAGAAGCAGAGCTGGTATCCCTGGCCCTATGTCGAGGGGCTCACGCTGGACGAGGCAACCAACGAACTGGCTTTCATGGCCACCGGTGTTTACGGTAAGCCGCTCGCCAAACAGTTCGGAGCACCGATACGACTGGTGACACCGTGGAAATACGGCTTCAAGTGCATCAAGTCGGTTGTCCGGATCTCTTTCACCGATCAGCGTCCGGTGAGCTTCTGGGAAGAAATCCAGCCGAAGGAATACGGTTTCTGGGCGAACGTGAACCCGGAAGTACCGCATCGCCGCTGGTCTCAGGCTTCCGAAAAAATACTTGGAACGGACGAGCGCCGTGACACGCTTCTTTACAATGGCTACCAGGAACAGGTCGCCGGACTCTATAAAGATCTGGGCGGTGAAAACCTGTTCATGTGAGGAATTGTCAGTGTGATTTGCTGCGCCGCAGCATGCTCTGGGCAAAAAAAGAGCCGGGTCCTAAAAGACCCGGCAGTTTATTTTGATTCACTGAAAACAGTGGAATCACCTTCCAGAGGGGAACAGCTGGTCTGGGCATCACTGGGAGGAGGACGTGACACCCGTGTGACCAACAGTGATGCTTATATGCGGTGCACAAGCTGCATAAACAAGTGGCAGTGGTGCAAATCTGCTATGCACTTACCGCAGGGCTATGTGTCGAAAGATTTTGGCGTGCAAAAAGTTATTTGATTACAGATAATTAACAATCCAGTTGAGCTGGTTTCAACTAAATTTAATCGATTATCCTGCTGAAAACATTCGTATCAAATGTCAAAAAACAGGTTTTCCTGACTGTTCGTCGAAGTCGATTTTGCCTAAATCCAAATCAGCAGACCGCGGTCAGCTTGCCTTTCGTGGCCTGTCTCAATAGACCCACTTTTCGGCGCTGCTCAGCAAGAATTCCCGGAAGGCCTTGACGCGTGCAGTGTTCTTCAGCTCAGACGGATAGACGAAATAAGTATCGAACGAGGGGACCTTGTCTTCCTGTTCTGTCAGAACCGGCACCAGATTGGTTGCATGGTCGATAATGTAGTCAGGCAATATGGCAATGCCCACGCCCGACTGGACTGCACGTTTGATCGCAACCAGATTGTTGACTTTCAGGACGGACCGGCGTGGTTCGGTTGCCGGCCTGCCGGCAGCTTCCAGCCAGTTCATCGAGCGAAGGTAAGCCGGAGCCTGTTCGCCGAACGTGATGATCCGGTGATTGTCGATATCTTCAATCGAGGATGGGGATCCGAACCGCTGTATGTATTCAGGCGCGGCATAGACGTGAAAATGCACGGTAAACAGCTTGCGCTGAATCAGATCCGGCTGCGTGGGTTGGCGCAATCGGATGGCGACATCCGCTTCACGCATGCCGAGGTCGAGTTCGTCATCATCGAAGATCAGATGCAGGTCGACGTCAGGATAGAGTTCGACAAAGCTCTTTATCCGTGAGGTCAGCCAGGTCGAGCCGAGGCCGACCGTGGTGGTAACACGCAAAATCCCGGACGGTTTGTCCTTGCTGTCCGTGAGGCTGGACTGAACGGACTCCAGCTTCATCAGAACGTCGGCAGCGGTTCGGTAAAGCAATTCGCCCTGTTCGGTCAACAACAGTCCGCGAGCGTGACGGTGGAACAGCGACACGCCCAGGTCATGCTCAAGAGCACTGACCTGACGGCTGACGGCCGACTGGCTCATATGCAGGGTGTCGCCTGCATGGGTGAAGCTGCCCGCCTGAGCGGCCGCATGAAAGATGCGCAATTTGTCCCAATCCATGCGTGCCCCTCCGCAGGACGTTCAGGCTGCCTTATTCGGCTGCCTGTCGTGTTGATGCCGTCTCATGCTCGGCCAGAAACTTCTCCGCTTCAAGGGCAGCCATGCAGCCCATTCCAGCCGCAGTGACGGCCTGACGGTAAATGTCGTCCGTAACGTCACCGGCTGCAAAGACACCCGGAATGGATGTTTTGGTCGAATCCGGTGCTGTTTCCAAGTAGCCGTTCGGTTTCAGCGTCAGCTGGTCCTTGAAGAGTTCCACGGACGGTGCGTGTCCGATTGCGATGAAGACGCCATCGGTCGAAATCTCCCGGAGTTCGCCGTTTCCGGTGTTTTTCAGGCGAACGCCCGTAACCCCTTTCGGCTCGCCACCGCCAAGAATTTCATCAACCTGATGATCCCAGACAACCTCGATTTTGGGGTTCCGGAAAAGGCGGTCCTGAAGAATTTTTTCCGCGCGCAAGCTGTCGCGGCGGTGCACCAGTGTAACCTTGGAAGCGAGATTGGCAAGATAAAGGGCTTCTTCGACCGCCGTGTTGCCGCCGCCGACCACGACGACTTCCCTGTTGCGGTAGAAAAAACCGTCACATGTCGCACATGCAGAAACGCCGGCGCCCATGTAGTCCTGCTCGGAAGGCAATCCGAGCCAGCGGGCCTGGGCACCGGTGGCGATTACGAGTGTGTCCGCGGTAAACACCGTTCCGCTGTCTGCTTCAAGCCGGAATGGTCGTTGCGACAGATCGGCCTTCACGATCGTGTCGTAAACAAGCTTTGTACCGACATTTTCCGCCTGTTTCTGCATCTGCTCCATGAGCCACGGACCCATGACGGGATCGGCAAAACCGGGATAATTTTCCACGTCAGTGGTTATGGTCAACTGCCCCCCCGGCTGAATGCCGGCGACCAGTGTCGGTTCGATCATGGCGCGCGCGGCGTAGATAGCAGCGGTATATCCGGCGGGCCCGGAGCCGACGATCAAAAGCTTGCTGTGTTCCGTGCTCATGAAGTTACCTGTTTCCTGTCTTCTTCCTCAGCCTGTTCGTCAACGATGCGGTGACTCAGGTTGCCGCTTCCCTCTGTCGTGAAGCTGAAAAATCACTCCTGATGCGATCCGCTATGACAGGCGTCGCGTCTATCGGCTCGTAGGTAGTGGTTTTTATCGGACCTGGAAAGGGGTGTATTACACCCTGGCGTTCCAAACTCTCCAAAAAATTGGTGATTTTGCCGTGACCGCCGCCCGGGTGAAACACATGAACGGGTTTTCCTGTCGCAGCGGCCTCGCCGATCATGTTGGTCGAATCAGCCGTTGCGATTATTGCATCTGCCTTTGCCAGATAATGTCCAAGCGGATTCGGCGCGTCGCCGGCCCAGAACAGATGCTTGCCGGACGTCGCCAGCCCGGCCAGACCTGACGAGAGTGCCGGTGGCGTGCGACGGGACACGGTGATCATGAAGTGGGCGCTTTCTTCCTCTTCTGTCCGTTTCAAGCTGTTCAGAAGGTGCTGCTGATCGTCCGGGCTGAAGGTATGATGGCGGCTGTCACCTCCAATGAGAACGGCTACTCGAGGATGTGGCAACCGGTCGATGTCAGGAATACTTTCATCGCGCAGCGAAGCGAGTGTCGAAGACGAAAAACGGTGCGGCGAAGTCGGTGTGACGAGAACATTGCGGCCACGCAGACTGTCGTGCGCCGGCACCCAGATCAGATCTGCAGCGTGCGGTCCCGTTCTGGGATCCTTCAGGAAAACCGTAAACGTCCGTCCTCCTGAAAGTCTCTTGATCCGGCGAAGATAAGCCGCGGCGCGACGGCCCGAGCCAATGACGATATCAGGGTAAGGCGGGGCGATCGGGCTGCCGGGACGTGTTTCCCACTCGCGCGGGTCGGTTGGCCCGTAAGGAAGCCACCAGGAAAACGGTGGTCGTGGGGCAATGGTCCGAACCTCGTATGGAACACCCAACGCACTCGCGACGCCGATACACTGGGCTAGGTCTCCGGCCTTGCCATCCGTCACAATCCAGATGGATGCAGGGGAGGTCTCCGGCTCAATGTGCATTTAAGGAGAACTTCCCCTATCGTAATCTTTCGGAATCGTGCGCGATTTTGTTATAGTCTTGCACAAATGCGCAAATAATCATAACTCGGCACCATCAAAAGCTTATAGCGGGGAACTCGCTTCCTGCAATATGCCAACCCGGTTCAGCAACACCTACCCACAGTCGGGTCAACAGGCAAACCTCAAAGGAGACAGGATTGAAAGCGCGGCTTGATGCCATTGATTGGCAGATCCTGAAAGAACTGCAAGACGACGGCCGGATGACCAATGTCGAGCTGGCGCGACGCGTCGGCATATCCGCACCGCCTTGCCTGCGCCGCGTCAGGGCTCTGGAGGAAGCGGGGCTCATCCAGGGCTACCGGACCCTGTTGGACGAGAAACAGCTGGGCTATGACGTAACCGCCTTTGCCATGGTGGGCCTGCACAGTCAGACAGAGGCGGATCTGATTGCCTTTGAACAGACGGTGCAGAACTGGTCGCTGGTTCGCGAAAGTTACATGCTCTCAGGAGAAGTGGATTTCCTGTTGAAATGCGTGTCGCCGGACCTGCAGACCTTCCAGAATTTCGTGATCCGGGAGCTGACCGCCGCGCCGAACGTCGACAGCGTGCGCACTGCCCTGACCATTCGCAGGACCAAGGATGAGCCTGTGGTTCCGATCACAGGATAACGATCACAAGCTCTAGTTTGCGGCAGCTTGTGTCTGACGCTCTTTCATACCCTGGAGTTTCTTGTTCAGCCTGGACATCATGGAAATGTCCCTGAGAGCAGTCGCAACGAGTGTAAAGGCAACACTCAGGAGCGCGCAGGTTGTCAGGATTGCGACCGGCAGAAACTGATCATAGTGATAAGCGTCGAGCGCCCTGTCGATCGGATCGACGCCGGAATAAAGCCTGTTGCGGATGGTTTCGCGATAGGCGCCGAGTTCCAGCGAGCCCTGCTTGATGTATCTGAGGCCGAGAACGAGCAGAATGACCGCAGTGGCCAGCGCAATCAGAAAACCGAACATCTGCAATGCAAACGCGTAGGCATTCTCATGCCGGCGCTTGACGATGCGTGTGAAAACACGCCGCTCACGCGCATCCAGCCTGGAATACACATACCAGCGATAGATCCAGAGCGGGACGGCAGCGACCAGCAGCCACACTCCGATTGCATGAAAGACCATCACCAGACCTCCGACACATACCGGTAGCTACCTTAGCGATTGACCGGCATGCGTCAAAGGGAAAACGGCAGTGATCGACTGACGCCGTGTCAGACCTTATCTGATTGGAATGTCAAAGGTTCAGGTGAATTTGACTTGAACAATTTCGTAAGAGCGGGCTCCCCCGGGAGCGGCCACTTCAACGCTGTCACCAACCGACTTTCCGATAAGCGCGCGTGCGATCGGAGAGGAGATGGAAACCTTGTTCTGCTTCACGTCGGATTCAACGTCACCGACGATCATGTAGCGCTTTTCCTCTTCGGTGTCCTCATCGATGAGCGACACGGTCGCTCCGAATTTGATGATTTCGCCGGACAACTTGGTGACATCGATGACTTCTGCGCGCGACAGTTTGTCCTCAAGTTCCGCAATACGGCCTTCGTTCAGGCTCTGGGCTTCCTTGGCAGCATGGTATTCGGCATTTTCCGACAGATCGCCGTGCGCTCGCGCTTCGGATATGGCATCGACGATGCGCGGACGCTCAACCGTGGTACGTTCCTTCAGTTCGACCTGAAGCATATTGTAACCGGCAGAGGTCATCGGAACTTTTTCCATGGGTCTCAGACCTTCAGCTTATTGGATCCTTTTAAGCTGGTTTCGCTCTCTATAAGGACCACGTATTTACAAAAACAAACCAACCGGGAAAGGCGCGCTTTCCCGGCCGGTCGCGTATATAATAGCCTTAGCCGAAGTAGGATTGTAAAGGTCTTACTTCAAGGCTTCCCGCCTTGTGGGCGGTGATGCCTTTGGCTGCTGCGACGGAACCTGCAAGGGTCGTGTAATACGGAACCTTGTTCAGGAGCGCCGCCCGGCGCATCGACCGGCTGTCGGCAATGGCCTGCGCACCTTCCGTTGTGTTGAAGACAAGCTGGACGTCACCGTTCTTGACAGCATCGACGATATGCGGGCGGCCTTCAAGCACCTTGTTGATTTTCTTCACCGCAATGCCCTGGTCTTCCAGGAATTTCTGGGTTCCGCCCGTGGCAATTATGGAAAATCCGGCCTGCTCCAGGCTGCGCACGGCATCCACGACGCCTTCCTTGTCTGCGTCGCGCATCGAAACGAAAACTGTTCCCTGATCAGGAACGCCGGTGCCCGATCCGATCTGGGACTTGGCAAATGCCGTTCCGAATGCCGTGTCCAGACCCATGACTTCTCCGGTGGAGCGCATTTCCGGGCCAAGGATGGTGTCGACACCGGGGAAACGGGCGAACGGGAAGACGGCTTCCTTTACCGCAATGTGATCCAGCTTGCTCTCGCTCAAGCCAAAGGAAGCGAGGCTTTCGCCGGCCATGACCCGGCTGGCGATCTTGGCGATCGGCGCTCCAACCGTCTTGGCGACGAAAGGAACCGTCCGTGACGCTCTCGGGTTGACCTCAAGAACATAGATCTCGTCGCCCTTGATGGCATATTGGACATTCATCAGACCGCCGACTTCAAGACCCAGCGCCAACGCTGTTGTCTGGCGCTTGAGTTCTGCAATGAGCTCTTCAGACAACGAGAATGGGGGCAATGAGCACGCGCTGTCGCCGGAGTGAATTCCCGCTTCTTCGATATGCTCCATGATGCCGCAGACAAAAACGTCCTTGCCGTCGCACAGCGCGTCGACATCGACTTCGATTGCACCCTGCAGATAGCGATCGAAAAGCAGCGGATTGGTGCCAAGGACGGTGTTTATCTGGCCCGTCTTGTCATTTGGATATTTTGCACGAACCTCGGCAGGTACGAGCTCGGGCAGGGTGCCGAGGAGGTAGGAGTTCAGGGCTTCCTCGTCGCGAATGATCTGCATTGCGCGGCCGCCGAGAACATAGGAGGGACGGACCACGAGCGGCAGGCCGAGCTGACCCGCGATCAGGCGACCCTGTTCAACGGAATAGGCAATGCCGTTTTCCGGTTGCTTCAGGCCGAGCTTGATCAGGAGCTTCTGGAACCGGTCTCGATCTTCGGCAAGGTCAATCATGTCCGGCGATGTGCCGAGGATTGGAACGTTCGACTTGACGAGGGCCTGGGCAAGCTTGAGAGGCGTCTGGCCACCGAACTGGACGATCACGCCATGAAGCGTTCCGTTGTCCTGTTCCTTGCGGATGATTTCAAGAACATCCTCAGCCGTGAGCGGTTCGAAATACAGGCGGTCGGACGTGTCGTAGTCCGTCGAAACCGTCTCCGGATTGCAATTGATCATGATGGTTTCGTAGCCGGCCTCGTCGAGGGCGAATGCCGCGTGGCAACAGCAGTAGTCGAATTCGATACCCTGACCGATTCTGTTCGGTCCTCCGCCCAGGATAACAACCTTTTTCCTGTCCGACGGGTTGGCTTCACACGCCGGGGCACCCATGAACGGTGCCTCGTAGGTGGAATACATATATGCGGTCGGCGAGGCAAATTCTGCAGCGCATGTGTCGATGCGCTTGTAAACCGGATGAACATTCAGTTCTTCACGCAGTTTGACGACATTGTCGGCGTCAAGGCCTGCAAGGCTTGCCAGGCGCGCATCGGAGAACCCCATGGATTTCAGCTTACGCAGGTTTGCGGCATCCCGCGGCAATCCGATATTTCTCACCTTGGCTTCCATCGCGAGAATGTCTGCGATCTGTTCCAGGAACCAGGTGTTGATACCACTTGCCTGATTGATTTCCTCGATGGTCATGCCGAAGCGCATGGCCTGCGCGACATTGAGCAGACGCATCGGGGTCGGCGTCGAAACGGCAGCACGCAGGGCGTTCCTGTCATCGCCCTGGTCGAGACCGGCAATTTCAGTCTCGTCGAAACCATTTATGCCTGTTTCCAGGCCCCGCAGTGCCTTTTGCATGCTTTCATTGAATGTCCGGCCAATGGCCATGACCTCGCCGACCGATTTCATGGCCGTGGTCAGTGTCGCTTCCGATCCCGGAAATTTTTCAAAGGCAAAGCGCGGGATCTTGGTTACGACGTAATCGATCGTGGGCTCGAATGACGCGGGGGTCGCGCCGCCGGTAATGTCGTTTTCAAGTTCATCAAGCGTATAGCCGACTGCCAGTTTAGCTGCGATCTTGGCGATCGGAAAGCCAGTTGCCTTCGACGCCAGGGCAGAAGACCGGGAAACCCGCGGGTTCATTTCAATGACCACAAGACGTCCGTTGTCGGGATCGACCGCGAACTGAACGTTGGACCCACCTGTTTCCACGCCGATCTCGCGCAGGACCGAAATCGAGGCGTCGCGCATCATCTGGTATTCTTTGTCGGTCAGGGTCAGGGCAGGCGCGACCGTGATCGAATCGCCGGTGTGGACACCCATCGGGTCGACGTTTTCGATCGAGCAGATGATGATGCAGTTGTCCGCCTTGTCGCGGACGACTTCCATTTCGTATTCCTTCCAGCCCAGAAGGCTTTCATCGATCAGAACCTGTCCGACCGGCGAGGCGTCTATGCCCGAGCGAACGATGGTTTCAAATTCTTCACGGTTATAGGCGACGCCACCGCCAGTGCCGCCGAGCGTAAATGCAGGGCGGATGATTGCGGGCAGGCCGATTTCGTCAAGCGCACGCATCGCCTCCAGATAACCGGCATTGCGATCGTAGCCGGTGATCCTGCCGTTCTCGTCCCGGATGGCGGGTGACGAGGCAATGGCGGCGCGCGGGTTTTCAAGTCCGATCGTGTCCATTGCGGCCCGGAACTTTTCGCGGTCCTCGGCTTTTTCGATCACATCACCGCGGGCGCCGATCATCTCGACACCGAACTTCTCCAGAACACCCATCTGTTCCAGGTCGAGCGCACAGTTGAGCGCGGTCTGTCCGCCCATGGTCGGCAAAAGCGCGTCCGGCCGTTCCTTCTCGATGATCCTGGCGACGAGGTCAGGCGTGATTGGCTCGATATAGGTCGCGTCCGCAAGGTCAGGATCAGTCATGATCGTGGCCGGGTTGGAATTGACCAAGATGATCCGGTAGCCCTCTTCGCGCAACGCCTTGCAGGCCTGAGTACCGGAGTAGTCGAATTCGCAGGCCTGCCCGATAACGATCGGACCGGCACCAATAATCAGGATGGAAGAGATATCTGTGCGTTTGGGCATCTCGGCTCTCAGCTCGCAGTGGCCAGTCCGGAGTAGCGCTTTCGCTATTCGGTCTGGTTCTGTCTAAAAGTAAGTGACGATGTTGGCTGAGCGCGTCTTATAGGGAAAAGCTCTGCACTATGAAACCCCGGCAGGACGACAAGACGACGTTTTCCGAATGGAATTGATGCGATTAGTCGGTTTCTGACGGTTCGATTTTCAATGGTGTTGCCGAAAGACCGTCAAAGTCGCTGATTCCTTCCGACAGTGCGTAGCAGGCGAGACGTATGGATTTCGGTATTTCGACAGGCCGGCCATCGCGATTGCCCTTCTCGTAGTACTGGATCATGCGTTTTTTCAGACCGAGCCGCTCAGCTGCGTCTTTCTGTTTCAATCCGAGTGTTCGCCTCCAGTGTCGGAATTGTTGCGGAGTCATGCCTGGCACGGAGATTTTTGTTTTCGATTCGGCCATATTTCAATTTATCCAGAGTAACTTGCTTCCGCGTGACCGCACTTTGGAACGGATACGCCGATCAGATTGACAAAAATAACCTGGATCGGTCTTTGTCAATCAAGAAGTGCACAATGTGCTCTTTTTTGCGCGATAGGCGCTTGTTGAAGCGTTTTGACGACCGGTCCAAGACAAGGTGTTGGAGCAATCGGTCATTTATGGGAGAAATTCGAGGAGGCGAGTTTCACCTTCCGGTAAGGGAGGAAAGTCTTCGGCAGCGTGAGTTCTCCACAGGCAACGGAATCCTCAACGTCACTTGGAAAAAAATACAGTATTGTATTTAATCTATGGCAATGCGCGCACTGATAAATTGTTTTTTCGAACTCAATTTATGGTTGTGTATTGGTTTTTATCGAAACGGCCGTGCCACCGGCTAGGTATCATTTAAAAAAAATCAGGTACCTAAATCATTTTGTTTGGGTAAGTTGAGGAAAATTAAGTATTTTTCCCTTTTCTTGCTCCCGTGAAGTTAGTATGGACTGCTGCGGAATTCACGAGAATTGAAAATGTGGTTTATTGGATCTGGATTATCGATAATTAATATTTATGCCCCCTAGTTTGTCCGTGGGGGTGTTTATGGACTGCCAGCTTGGTGATCTTTCTGTCATAATTCAGGGTTTAATTTTCGGTCTTCTGAAACTTCTGCGAAAAATGATCAATATTTCCGATTTTTGCGTAGATTTTAACTATCGAACCAGTGTATTAGTCTGATTGCTAAGTCTCGGCCGTGCAGAGCTGGGGCTTTTCGCCGTGTGCGATGGTAAATAACCGAGAGGTTGTTTTGCATCACTAGTGGGACCTGAGGATCCGGATGTGGGACCGGAAAATCAGGGGTGCTGCAAAGCCTGACCGAACTCGGAACAAAAAAACAAGATCGGGCTTAACATTATGAACAATGTCGCTACCAAAATGGTCGTTGTTCCGGACATAGCAGGTCCGGGACAGGACGTGGTGCTTGATGACCGCGCCCTTGCTATCTCTGAGATGTCTGAGCGCTTCAACGTAACGCTGCGTACCCTGCGGTTCTACGAAGAAAAGGGTCTGCTTAACCCTGTGCGCAAAGGTGCTCGCCGTTTTTATGGCACGCGTGATGTGTCGCGGATGCGGGTCATCCTTCAAGCCAAGAAAATCGGACTGACACTTGCTGAAATTCGGCGGGTGATCAAGCTGGTCGAAAGCAATACCAACAAACAAGACCAGTTCAAGGAATTGCAGGAAATCTGCCAGGGGCAACAAGAGATCCTTGTCGAGCAGAAGCAAATGCTTGATGAGCAGGTTGCCGAGGTTGAACAGATCCTGTCGGCCTTTGATGAACTGATCGCCTGACTCGCCTCATTCAGACAATGCAATGCCCCCGGTTCAGAAATGAGCCGGGGTTTTGCTTTTCCGCGTCCAACTGCGGTGTGTCGAACTCATGAGGCGGACTTCCATTCGTGTTGGAACCGGTTGCCCGCCGGCAGGGCAGACCCTGAATTCACGCGGGTCGGCCGGCCTGCATCAGATCGGTGAACCGCTTGAACAGATAATGGCTGTCACGCGGCCCCGGAGAGGCTTCCGGATGGTACTGGACTGAAAAAACAGGTTTGTCCTTCATGGCCAGACCGCAGTTCGAGCCGTCGAAAAGAGAGACGTGAGTTTGTTCGACATTTTCCGGCAGGCTGTTTGCGTCGACCGCAAAGCCATGATTCATTGATGTGATTTCGACCTTGCCAGTCGTGTGATCGAACACCGGATGATTGGCGCCGTGATGGCCCTGATGCATTTTGATCGTGTCGCCCCCGAGCGCGAGCGCGAGCATCTGGTGACCAAGGCAAATGCCGAAAGTCGGGACACCCTTGTCCAAAACGCCCCTGATCATGTCGACTGAATATTTGCCCGTCGCTGCCGGATCGCCGGGACCGTTGGACAGAAACACACCATCGGGTTCGTGGGCCAGCACATCACTTGCAGTTGCCGTTGCAGGCACAACAGTGACATCGCAACCCGCATCGGTGAGCAGTCGCAGAATATTTCGTTTGATACCAAAATCGATGGCGACGACCTTGTAGGTTGAGCCTTCGGTTTCTCCGTAGCCCTCGTCCCAACGCCAGGTCGTCTGGGACCAGGGGTGTGACTGGGTCGTCGAGGCGTCTTTCGCCAGATCCATGCCGACGAGGCCAGGCCAGTTGGCGGCGGCTGTTTTCAGGCTTTCAACGTCGAAACGACCATCAGGTGCATGAGCGATCACACCGTTGGGAACACCTTTCTCCCTGATCAGCGCGGTCAATGCACGGGTGTCGACGCCGCAGATACCGATCATGTTCCGGCTCTTGAGCCAGGCATCAAGATGTTTTGCAGCCCGGTAGTTGGCCGGATCGGTTATCGGCGCAGCAAGAACGACACCTCGAATTCCGCTGTCGGCGGCCATGTTGACGGTTTCAATATCCTCGTCATTCGTGCCCACATTCCCTATATGCGGAAAAGTGAACGTAATAATCTGACCCGAATAGGAGGGGTCGGTGAGGATCTCCTGATATCCGGTCATGGCCGTATTAAAACAAATCTCACCAACGGCTTGGCCGGTGGCGCCGAGGCCTTGCCCTTCGATTATGCTGCCGTCGGAAAGGACAAGCAGGGCGGTCGCCGGGGTCTCAGACCATGCGTCTGCAGTCGTCATGTCTTGTATCCAGAGTCTGTTGGTGACATCATGCGCTGCAGGATAGGCGTCTGCGACTGGCAAAAATGCCTTTATGCGGCCGTCTGCATCAAGCGCGGGACTCTATGGGAAGCGGCTAGGATCGTCAATATTGATCCTTTGAAAAAAGACCATTAAAATTCAATAGCTTGGCTGAGAAATGTGAAAGGGCGTCAAAACGCCCGCAGGCTCAGTGCGGCAGGGATAGGGTGAACCATGCGCGACGACTTGCGCGAGAGAATCGGCATTGCGTTGAAATCGGCGCAAGAAGAAGGCGACAAGCGGCGCTGCGCGACCTTGCGTCTGATCCAGACCGCCGTCAAGGACAGGGAAGCCTCTGCACGCGACAACGGCAAGGATGGTGTCGGCGATAGCGACGTCATCGAAATCCTTCAGAAAATGATTAGCCAACGGGTAACGTCGGCAAACGAGTTTGAAACCAGCGGGCAGCTCGACCTTGCAGAGCAGGAACGCGTGGAGCAGGAAATCATTCGCGAATTCCTGCCCGTTCAGCTTACCGAAGACGAGATGCGCACACTTTGCGAGGCTACCGTCAAGGACATCGAGGCACATGGTCTGCGCGACATCGGGCGTTGCATGAGCGAGCTGAAAAGCCGGTATCCGGGAAAGATGGACTTTGTTCAGGCGTCCTGCCTTGTGAAGGATATGTTGCGCACGGAAGGCAATGGTCATCACCAGCAACAGGGTGCGGACGAAACCCCGAAGGGCTAACTTGCGAAGCGTCCGGCTTTTGGGTCGAGGGAGTGGGAACCCTTTGCAAGTTGTCCCCGGCTATCAACAGATCTTCAGTTTCCCACTCCCGGTGAAGATCTGAGACTGGCGCTAACCGGCAAGTCATTCTATTTTGTCGGATCATCCTGAAGGTGCGTAGACCAACCGTCAGGCAAAAGCATTCAATCACAGCTGATCGTTCGTCCTCCATGCGTTTTGAACCGCGTCTTCTCGATGAAATCCGCGCCCGTCTGACACTCTCGGATATCGTTGGACGGCGTGTCTCGTGGGACCGTCGCAAAACCCAGCCGGGAAAGGGAGACTTTTGGGCCTGCTGTCCGTTTCATCAGGAAAAAAGCCCGAGCTTTCATGTCGATGACCGGCGCAACAGGTACAAGTGCTTCGGATGCGGTGCGTCCGGCGATCACTTTACCTTCCTGTGTGAAACAGAAGGCCTCAACTTTCCAGAGTCCGTTGAACGCCTTGCCGAACAGGCAGGTGTCGCTTTGCCGGCGCCCGATCCGCAAGCGGCCAAGCGGGAGAAGAGGCGTGCGGGACTTGCCGACATATGCGAAATGGCCGCGCAGTTTTTTCAGGCCGAGCTTGCCGGATACAGAGGCGAAGTTGCACGTTCCTACGTTGCCAAACGTGATCTGACATCCGAGACACTGATGGAATTCCGCTTCGGTTTTGCCCCCGACAGCCGCGATGCACTGAAGACGTTCCTGGCCGCGAGGGACATTCCGGAAGCTGCAATGGTGGAGGCAGGACTTGTCATCCGGCCGGACGACGGGCGGCCTTCCTATGACCGTTTTCGTGGACGCCTGATGATCCCGATCCATGATGACAAGGGCCGAGTGGTCGCGTTTGGCGGGCGGACACTGTTACCCGACGGACAACCAAAATATCTGAATTCGCCCGAGACCCCCCTGTTTCACAAGGGCATCATGCTCTTCAATGCGCATCGTGCCCGCGAACCGGCCTTCAAGACGGGTGAGGCGGTGGTCGTGGAAGGCTATATGGACGCCGTCGCCCTGTGGCAGGCAGGAATCCGGCACGTGGTCGCGTCGCTCGGCACTGCCTTCACGGAAGACCAGGTGGTCCGGCTCTGGAGATTTGCACCCGAACCGGTGATCTGTTTTGACGGTGACGTTGCCGGTGTGTCTGCCGCACATCGGGCAATCGACCGGATCTTTCCGGTCCTCAAAAGCGGCTTTTCGTTTCAATTCTGCTTTCTGCCCGATGGCATGGATCCGGATGATCTGGTCAAGCAGCGCGGGCTGGACGGGTTCCACCAGGAAGTCAGCAAGGCCCAGTCACTGTTCGATGCGGTCTGGGAGCGCGAAATCTCGGTTTCCCGTATCGACACGCCTGAGCGCAAGGCAGCGCTTGAGAAACGCTTTGACGACCTGATCGGAACGATCCGGGACGAACGGGTAAGGCGTCGCTATCAACTCGACCTGAAATTCAAGCTGTCCAACCTGTTTTTCGAGCAGGCCCGGCAATCGCGGCGCGACGGCAAGAAAAGCGCCGAGACGTCCACGGGACTGGGCATGGTGCGTGAGCGGGTTGCCACCAGCAACGACTTTGGAACAGAGCGTCTGGTTCTGGGGTTGTGCATGCGGTTTCCGCATCTGCTTGACAGAAATGTCGAGCGCATATCGCGATTGCCGTTCACCAACGATCTGCACCGGCAGCTTCGCGATATTCTGTGCCGGATCGTTGATGATCTGGAAGCGGCGCCGATAGCGGACCTGACCGGTTCGTTCGATGAACCCCTGCGTGACATCATGCACGAGTTGATGTTGGAAACCATTGGTCTGCAGGAGCAGGGCAAGGCGGAGTTCTTTGCGCTCAACCACCGGTTCCCACTCTTGAAATCCAATCCGCCGGAAGATTTCGTCGAGGCGGCGTACCTGCATTTTCTGGATATTCTAGAATTGACCGCACTTGAAGTGGAGCTTTCCAGCGAGTTGGTCACCGCCGATGAACATCTGGACGAGTTTTCCTGGGCACGCATCCAGGCCCTGACACAGGATTTGAACCGCAGGCGCGAAGAGTGTGCGCGTGATGAAGCCGATCTTGCAGAACGCGCCAAGAAAATCAGAACCGCACCTCCGGTCGCCGTGGCACAATGACCGCCATGCGGCCGCCGGACGTGGTCCAAACCAATGCGAGGGCGAGCTCAGCGCGGGCGAAATTGTTTTTTTGCTGCAAAATCACCCTGTAGACGTGTGAAAAACCACAAAAAACGCATTTTCCAATTGACCGGTGACGAATCACACTTGCGAATCGTGCGCACCGAGCTAAATAGAAGTTTTGCAGCTCTCAAGCGCCGCAGCTTAAAAGCCAGCTAGCGGCAAATAGTCTGAAAAACGCTGCAACCCGTTTGAATACCTCTTCGGCGCTTGCAATTGCGAGGGCCAAATTGAAAGGCCGCGTGCTTCATTGATGCTGAGTACTGTCAATGTCGTGAAGAGCACGGTTAATTGGGACTTAAGGGACACGGCTTACAAACCTATTCACACTGATTCTTCCGGACGCGGCCGCAGGTATTGCCGGCGCGCTGAGGGTAAGTTGGTTTGAAGCCGTTAATAGGGCGCTGCGTGACCCTGATGGTCACGAACTGGAGCACGATATGGTAGCCAAAGCGACACAAGCAGACGAGACACAGGAAGCAAGCTCGGACGGACCGGACGGTCCGCTGCTCGACCTGTCGGATGCCGCTGTCAAGAAAATGATCAAAGCCGCCAAGAAGCGCGGCTACGTCACATATGACGAGCTGAACGAAGTTCTGCCTTCCGAGCAGGTTTCGTCAGAGAAGATCGAAGACACCATGTCCATGCTCTCCGACATGGGTATCAACGTGATCGACTCCGAAGACGCTGAAGACGGCCCGGATGAAGTCGATGGCGGCGAATTGGCGACCACCACCACCACAGCCGTTGCGAAAACAACCAATACCAAAGAACCCGCCGACCGAACCGACGATCCGGTGCGCATGTATCTGCGCGAGATGGGGTCGGTTGAACTGCTCTCCCGCGAGGGCGAGATCGCGATTGCCAAGCGCATCGAGGCCGGTCGGGAAGCCATGATCGCCGGTCTTTGCGAAAGTCCGCTGACATTCCAGGCAATCATTATCTGGCGCGATGAACTCAACGAAGCCCAGGTGCTTCTTCGCGACATTATCGACCTGGAAGCCACTTATGCCGGACCGGACGCAAAGGCAGGCCCCGCAGTTGCAAATGACGATGTTGCCCCGAGCGAAGCCGGCGAGGAAAAGTCCAAGGACGGCGTCTCCGAAGATACGGAGAACGAGGAAGGCGAAGGCGACAGCGACGAGGATGACGACGACGAGTTTGAATCCAACGTCTCCCTCAGCGCGATGGAAGCCGAGCTGAAACCGGGCGTTCTGGAAACCTTCGACAACATTGCGGACAACTACAAGAAACTGCGCCGTCTTCAGGACCAGCTGGTTGAAAACAAGCTGGCCAACAAGACCCTGTCACCGAGCCAGGAGCGCCGTTACAAGAAGCTGAAAGAAGACATCATCGTCGATGTGAAGAGCCTGTCGCTCAACCAGAACCGTATCGATGCTCTGGTTGCCCAGCTCTACGACATCAACAAGCGCCTGATGGGATATGAAGGCCGCTTGCTGCGCCTTGCTGACAGCTACAACGTCGATCGCTCCGATTTTCTGAAGCAGTATCAGGGTGCGGAACTGGACCCGAACTGGCTTCGCAAGGTGGCGAACCTGTCCACTCGCGGCTGGAAGAACTTCATCGCCCGGGAAAAGGAAACCGTTCGCGAGCTGCGCCAGGAAATCCAGACGCTGGCCACGGAAACGGGCCTTGAGATCACCGAATTCCGCCGCATCGTGGCAATGGTGCAAAAGGGTGAGCGCGAAGCACGTATCGCCAAGAAGGAAATGGTCGAGGCGAACCTGCGCCTCGTGATTTCCATCGCCAAGAAATACACCAACCGCGGACTGCAGTTCCTGGATCTCATTCAGGAAGGCAATATCGGCCTGATGAAGGCGGTTGACAAATTTGAGTACAGACGCGGCTACAAGTTCTCCACCTATGCCACTTGGTGGATCCGGCAGGCGATCACGCGCTCGATTGCCGACCAGGCCCGCACGATTCGTATTCCGGTGCACATGATCGAGACGATCAACAAGATCGTCAGAACATCGCGCCAGATGCTGCACGAAATCGGCCGTGAGCCGACCCCGGAAGAACTTGCCGAAAAGTTGCAGATGCCGCTGGAAAAGGTCCGCAAGGTTCTGAAGATTGCCAAGGAGCCGATTTCCCTCGAAACCCCGATCGGGGACGAGGAAGATTCCCACCTCGGCGATTTCATCGAGGACAAGAACGCGGTCCTGCCGATCGATGCGGCGATCCAGTCGAACCTGCGCGAAACCACCACGCGGGTGCTTGCTTCGCTGACACCACGCGAGGAACGTGTTCTTCGCATGCGTTTCGGCATCGGCATGAACACCGACCATACGCTGGAAGAAGTCGGTCAGCAGTTCTCGGTGACGCGCGAGCGTATTCGCCAGATCGAGGCCAAGGCGCTCCGGAAGCTGAAGCACCCGAGCCGTTCGCGCAAGCTGCGCTCGTTCCTGGACAGTTAAGAGGCCGGTCGACGTCTCGCATTTTTTAAAAACCCGGCTGCCATGCCGGGTTTTTTGTTTGGGAGCATGTGGATTTTGGAGCGTTTTCCAACTTAAAAATCTGTTGATACGCTCTAGTCTTCAAGTTTGACGTAATTCCAGACAGAACTCCGATCTCCACCTTTCCCGGAAATGTTCTGTTTGATCGAAGACTTCCGTTCGAGGGCTCATTTTTGGCCATAACCGCAGATACCAACCGTCCGATGACAGAGGCGGCAACGGAAGATCGGCAAGCATTTGCCTGGGGGCTGATGACCTCCCTGGTGCTGCACGGATTGCTGGGACTCGTGCTGCTGGGCGGTATCTCCGGGTATGTCACTGAGCCGGCACAAGAGCCTATCGAGGTGGAGATCGTCACTGTTCCCGCGCTTGAGCTGCCAGAACCGGCCGAAGAGAATTCTGCAGATGAAGAGCCTGCGGCGGCAGAAGAAGAAGCTGAAAACCAGCCTCCCGAACCGGCACCTGAAGAACAGGAAACAGAAGAGCAGGCTCCCGAGCCGACGCCTGCTGCAGAGGCGGAAGAGGAGACACCTGCACCAGTTCTGCAGCCAGTCGAGGAATTTGCCGAAGAAGATTCCGAATCTCAGAACAACGAGCAGGAACCCGTCACCGAACCGCTGGAAGAGGTTGTTGAAGAGGAGGTCCCTGAACTGGAGGAAAGCGAACCTCGCGAGGAAGCGCAGGAAACTGCGGACCTTGACACAGAGGAAGCTGAAGATTTCACAGAGCCAGAGCCAGAGCCAGAGCCAGAGCCAGAGCCAGAGCCAGAGCCAGAGCCAGAGCCAGAGCCGGAGCCGGAGCCGGAGACCGAAGTCGAAACCGAGGTGGAGCCCGAGGTTGAGGTTGAGACCCAGGTGGAGCCCGAGGCTGACCCAGAACCAGAAACTGTTATCGAAACTGAGGTCGCTGAGGATTTCGATCCTTTGGCCGGACCGGTAAACGACACCGGGACCGCGGAAACGCCTGCACCCGAGCCCAAACCTGTGGCGGAAGCGGAAGCCGGAACAGAGGCCGAGACCGATGTGGGCGAGGCGGACGAAATTGCACCGGATGATTTCGGAACGGTTGGGCCGATCTTGACGCAAGCGGCTCCGGCGCCCAAGCCTGCACGCAGGGTCGCGCGGGCAACGCCGCCGACTTCGTCACCGTCGTCCGTCGCCGTTCGTCGCCCGGGTCATGTCCAGGCAAGGCAGCTTTTTTCCAGGACACTGCTGGACAATCAGCGATCCCAAACCGCAATGCGCGGCATGTCACCGGGTCAACGTCTCAATCTGTTGTGCATGACCGAGTTGCGCGCTCAACTGTCGGCAGCCAGTGCGGTGCCACCTGAGCTTCTGCCGTCATTTCGGCCGCAGCCCGGCAGTGTGCTGGAACCTCGCAATGCGGCCTTCCGCAGCCTTGGTCGCTGGTTCGACGTGTCCTTCAGATGCGAAACGGATAGTGACGTGAGAAGAGTGGAAAGATTCAGTTTCAGAATCGGGAACGAAATACCCCAGTCCCAATGGCTTCGCCGGGGATTGACCCAGTTCTGAGTGACAACCCGCGTGCTCTACTTCAGATCGTAGACATCGACCGATCCGAGTGGCCCGGTCATGAGCAACTTCTGGGACTCGAAGGGGAACGGGTCGAAGGCAGCTCGCGTGCCCTGATCGGTCGGCATGGCTTTTACCAGATCGTTTGTGCCGTCGACGCCCAGAAAATAACCCAGCCGGAACCAGACATTCAATTTCATCACCCCCTTTGCTTCGGGAATGCTGTCGTGGTCGGTGTAGGGCGTCCAGGGAAAGACAGGCTGAACCTGCCGGACGGTCTTTTCGACCGAGAAGCCCGGCTTGATTGCCGTGACGAAGGGTATGTTTTCCGATTCGACCAGGATGTCGTCCGGGACTGTGATGATCTGCCGGCTCAGAACCAGCTGACCCTGTTCGATCGTCGCATAGCAGGCATCAACGAGCGGGTAGGCGGAACCGTCAAACTCGCCGTGCAGAACGTCGAAGAGATACATGGTTCTGCCGGACGTATTGTTTACCTGATAGGTCAGCAGCAGCAGACCCTTGTCCTCGCGCAGGTGCGCAGACAGGGTCATGTCGCTGTTCTGGTTCGTGATTGCTGACATTGCTGCCGCCTTTTTCTCGATAGCGCAGGTGAGGCCGAACGCCGTCAGACCTGCCATGAAATTGCGCCGATTAATAGTATGGACGTTGAGGTTGCTTGGGATCCCATTCATCGCGGATCTTGTTCTCGCTGTAAGGTTCCTTGTCGTGTGGCGGGAAACCGACGGTTCTGGCTTCTTCCTTGATGACCTTGGCTTTCTTGGTCGGATCAGACGGATCTGGTTTGCTGTCATTGTCCACCTTTGAAAAGTCCAGTTCACCATCCGCGGCGTGTTGCGCGTGGATCAGCTCATGGGCAAGTCCGATTTCCGGAGGGCGTGTTTTCCAGGCTTCGTCCGAGCCGAGGGTGGTCCGGTTCGGATTGTAATGCACAGTGGTGTCGCAGCCGGATCCCGGCTTGCCGCTGGAATCGAGTTTACCGTCGCTGTTGAAGCCGGTGACCTTGTTGCCGCCGGATGTCTCCTTGATCGTGATCGTCTTGCCGGACTTGTGGAGATCGTTCAGCAACTTTGCCCCGGATGGCGTCTGGGCAATCTTGGCCAGTGCCTGAACGGTTTTTTCCCGGAATTCTTCTGTGCCCTCGATCTTGATGGAGGGCCCGACATTGGTTGTGCCGACAGGGCCGGGTCCGGCCGCTGCTCCACCGCCAGCGCCGCCACCGGCTCCGCCGCCGGCACTCATGCCGATAAGCACGCGCGGGTACCCGGTAACGATGGATCCGGCTTTCAATGTCAGGTCCGTCATCCGTGCGGCTGGCAATTTTTCCACCAGTACATTCCAGGCGCCGGTCACGATCGGGTCGCCACCGATGGGGGGAGGCGGGCCGACACAGACGCACAGGTCGGTCACGCGCGCTTGCGGTGACATCCCGGTTATCACGGTCCACGCGCCCTTCCATACAATGGGAGCGGGAACGCCCATGCACATCGGGCAAGTATGCATATCGAAAAGAATGCGCGCTGCTGGAAACTTCATGGACAAACCAGTTCTTGAAAATATCTTGCGAAAATTTTCGGCTGTCCCGCTCGTTTAGTCAATGCCGCTGCGTCACACTTTGCGCGGTTGTCATTTTCTGCAGGCGGGGAGTGCTTCTTGACCGCATTCACCTACTTCGAAGTCACGCGTTCGCTTGCTTCCAGCCCAATGAGCCTGTGCCGGAGAACCAGCATCGCGCAGGTCGGCACGATTGTCAGCGCGGCGTTGATGTAAAAAATCGCGGCCCCGGACCGGGAAACCGCCTCGGCAGAGACAAGCGTGGTGTCTCCTGCGCTTACCAGCCCGGTGAGTACTGCGATCAGCCCGGTCAATCCGCCACCGATGGCAATGCCGGCAGACGACAGCGTCGGCAGAATGCTCGATACAAGATCCTGTTCCCGGTTGCCGGCGGTGTACATCAAAGACCGAAGCAGGATCTGATTGCTCAGTCCGTGACCGGCACCGGTGACAATGGCTGCGAGAGCGAAAGTCGGCAGCGAAGCCATCACAATCGATGCGGCCGTCATCACCATTCCCGCAACGATCAGAAGCGGACCGAGCACGAGGTAGTTGAGTTCTCTTCGTCTTGAGGGGGCCTTCGACGAAACCCAGGCGAAAAAGGACCAGGAAAAAGCAAGGCCGGCAGCGACATAACTTGCCTGTGTGACGCTCAAGTCCCAGTAGACCTGACCAAATGTCGTGATGAAAACGGCACGGACGGCAGCCGAGACCGAGATCAGAAACACGATCCAGGTGCCCAGACCTATGACCGTCCGTGCCTTGAAGGCGTTGAGCGGAAAAAGGCGCTGAACACTGACGCGATCGATTTTCAACAACAATGCTGCCGCAATCAATCCTGTCAGGATCGTCGCGGCGAGCGGCAATGGCTGGTGGACTTCACCGATCATTGTCAAAAGAAGAATGCTGGCAGTCAGAAGGGTGAAACGCAGCACCATCCGGTCACCGCCTCTTCGACCGGTATCAACAGCTTTTTTATCCGGCTCCGCGCGAGACCGGGCAGGCAATGCTGAATTCATCAGCAGGAACAGCAGGACAGTCAGCGGGATGTTGATCAGGAAAGCAGCGCGCCACGACCAGAGTTCCGTGAGCAATCCTGCCGATACAGGACCGATGCCGGCGGCCAGGGCCCAGACACCGGCCAGCATCGCAAACACTCGCGGAGCAACATTGTTCGGAAACAGATCCGGGATCAGCGAATAACAGAGCGCGACAATCATGCCTTCACCAAATCCTTGCACGGCGCGCCCGGCGATTAGGCCCTCCAGAGAGGTGCTCAGGCCTGCCAGGACAGAGCCGCCTGCAAGGAGGGATGTTGCCACCATGAACGGCAACCGGGCCCCCAGCCGCACCTTTGTTGCGCCTGTCAGACACCCGGCCAGAATGGCCATCATTTCAAAAGAACTGAAAACCCAGAATGCCCTGTTCTGCCCTCCGAGTTCCCGAATGATGTCCGGCAGAACGGCTGTCGTCACGAAACCGTTCAGGGCATGGGAGCCGACGCCAAGGATGAGTGCAATCGTGCCGGCAATCCTGTCGGGTGAGAACAATGCAGAATTGGCTACATTTCCGGTTGCAGGCGATTGCGCTGGTGAACTGACAGACATGGCGGCCTCAATAAAGAAAGAGTTATCTTTCTATATTAGGTTGCCATATAAAGAAAGCAATTTATTATTTTATTCAGATCGACGCGGTGTCTTCTACAAGAGACAGGAATTGGGGAGGGACAGTATCTACAAGCCAGACACCGTTGGCCGTGCAGTAGAATTTGTGCCTGTTTCGAGCCATCTTTCCGGCCGCTACATTGAGGACTATCGGTTTTCCGTGACGTTTTCCGACCATTTTGGCCGTCGCCGGATCACCTGACAAATGGACGTGGTGTCGGTTCATCGGCTTCAGACCGTCCCGCATGATTGAATTCAGATACCGCTCCGCCGTCCCATGAAACAGAAAGTCCGGTGGAACCATCGGAAGCAAGCCGAGATCGACTTCAATCGAGTGTCCTTGCCTGGCTCGAATGGACTGGCCGTCATCGGAAAACTCGAAGCGTTTCTTGTCATTGCGGGCGACGACTTCCACCAGCCGCTTCAGGTCGCATGCGATGCCTTTTTCACCAAGTGCGCTCAGGAGAGCGGTGACGTCGGTCCAACCGGCTTCCGACAGCTCAAGTCCGGCGTCTTCGGGGCAGTGCCGCAGCCAGAACGACATCTGTTTGGAAATTTTCTTGTCGTTTGTCATTTTCATTAATCGATTTTGCCGGGCGTTTGACCGCTCCGGCGGGGAAAAGGGTCAGTCTGGATATTGATGCCAATGGTCCCGGAATGGCGGCGGGAAGGAAAACGGCGCGGGTTGCCCCGCGCCATCCTATCTTATGCCGCGCTGTCGTCGCGAAGCCTGACGAGATCGTTCATCAGGCCACCGGTGCCGTTGTGGACCGTCAGGCGATCCACCTTGCCGGCAATGGATTCCAGCGCTTCCAGTTCCTTCAACCGCAGCATGACCGGGTTTTCGGCCATGACCTTGGCGGTGTTCAAAAGCGAACGGGTTGCGTTGGTTTCTTCCCGGCGCCGGATCACGTTGGCTTCGGCCTCTTTTTCAGCCGTCACCACCTTGTTGAGGATCTCACGCATTTCGCCGGGCAGGATGACATCCTTCAGGACGATATCGTGGATCTCGACACCGATCGCAGCCATGTCCGACTTGATCCGCGCAGTTGCTTCCGCATTGACCTCGCCCTTGCGTTCGAGGATCTGGTCAAGCTTCAGCGCACCGAGCTGTTTCCGGAACACCATCTGCAGCGCCCGGTGCAGCGTGTCAGTGAAGTCCTTGACCTCCTGGGCGGCCTTGACCGGGTCAACCACGCGGAATTCCGCAGACAGGTTGATCCGGATCGTGACACGATCAAGCGTCAGCACTTCCTGGCCAGTGACATCGAGGCTCTGCCGTTTCAGATCGATGAGCTTTTGCGTCAAAGACCGACCGGCCTTCCAGAACGCATACACACCAGCCTGAAGTGTCCGGGTAAGGACACCGTCGACAAACAGCAGTGCAACACTTCCCTCGCTCACCCGAACGATTTCAAACTGCTGCGTCTGCTTCGCATCGCCCAACCGGCGCAGCAGTTTCTGCGTCAGCTCCGGCTGGTCCTGCGTGTCGATCAGTTCCCAGGTCCACGGTCCTGTATCCGTCCACAGAACGAGCCTTTCGTCAGGACCCAGAACCTTGTGAACCCGGCCGTCCCGGTCGACAACCGCCACTTCGGCGGACCGGGTCCGCACGACGGTCAAGTGCTTTTCAACCACGTCTGGGAGTTTATCGAAGAGCGCCTTCTCGTAACCGGAACGGAACTCGGGCACCGCCATAGAATGACGTTCGACCACCAGTGTGCCACGTCCGTTTTTCAGGCTGTGGACACCCGGTTCAAGTATGCCCTGGAGCTCACCGTTTACGAGGTGAAGCGCCCGTTCGTTTTCGGAAATTACCACGCGGGTCCGCCCGCGGATCTTGTCGAGAATAGTCATCATTTCAATACTCCTTCCATAGCGCTAGGGCACCTGGCTGTCCTTTCTTCACATTGATGTTCTGTTTGCAGTTGGTGGTTTCCGGTACGCCTGTCGGGCGATCCGGGGCGAAAAACACTAAGCGATATTGTGGAGACCTGAAGGGTGCACGAGGGCTCCCGACGGGTTCCCGGCCAGAGGGCCTTGCGGCGATGAGACGGGTTGCGCCCCTTCGAAAAGGGGTACGTCCAGCAAAATCGCAGCACAGCCTTCGACGGCAACCGGGCGAGGGCGCCTGGCGTCGGCAATCCGCTCGCCTTGTCCGAAGACAGGGCTACACGTCCTGCGTCCGCAAGATCCCTTCAGATCCCCTATGATTTGAACAGCACCTAAAGCTGCCGGCTTAAGAAGCCAGTCCGGTTTTCAAGGCCGGGTTGTGGAGCGGGAGTTGAACCCGCGACCGTCGGATTCGCAGTCCGATGCTCTACCTACTGAGCTTTCCATGGTACACATGACAGGAGTCGAACCTGTTGCCTCCGGGTTACATCCCGGCGTTCAACCGTTGAACTTCATGCGCGGATCTCCGATCTGTCAGAACAGCATCCGTACGTAAACTCGGCAGGGCCGGATCACGCGGGCGGCAGAAAAACGGCCTAACCGTTGATGTCTGTGCCAACCTCTTGATCGGTGCCGTGGTGATACCTCGTTTTCTCGAGTGGCTGCAAGTGGTAATTCCGTGCCATGCCGAATGTGGTGCATTTGCATCACAATATGTTGCTGTTTTACAACTATACTGGATTTAGGCATTGAGCTCGGCAGACGGGTAAAGAACACGGGATTTCGACAGGCAAGGCATTGTAGACCGGCGGAAGCCATCCCCCTTGCGCGACACCCTAACGGCAGGCAAACTCGCCGCAGAGTTGCGAACCAATCCGTGCGAGTTGTCATGCCAAACAAACAGTCCCGCTTTCTGATCGACACCTATTTTGCCGCATTCAATGCCGGTGACACCAAGAAGATGGAAAGCCTTGTTACGGAAGATCTCATTCATGAGGTCAATCAGGGTGAGCGGCGGGTCGGCAAGGACAAATTCTGGTCGTTCAACGTTCACATGTCGCGGTGTTACAAGGAGCGCCTTTCGGATATTGTCCTGTTCGTAAATGAGGAAGGAACACGTGCTGCCGCCGAATTCATAGTTCACGGCACCTATATCAACACGGACGAGGACCTGCCTCCGGCGCATGGCCAAACCTACGATCTTCCGGCGGGAAGTTTCTTTGAAATCCGCGACGGCCGGATCGCCCGCATTACCACCTATTACAACCTTCAGAACTGGATCGATCAGGTAAAGTCTGCAGAAGAAGGTGAAACGGGTGACCTGACCGGGGAAACCTGAGGGCGAGACGCCGTCAGCCCTAGCCAGTCCGTCCGTCGTTTCGTGCTCAACCGTAGTCGGGTGATCTGCGCTCGATCCAGGCGTTCAATCCTTCATGAACGTCCGGTGTTGCTGCCATGCGGGCAAATTGCTCGCACTCGATCGACAAACCTTCCGCGATGCTCGTATTCAATCCGCGCGTGACCGCTGAAATGATCCGTGCGGCGGCGTGGGGCGAGTGGCGCAATATGCGACCTGCCAGGTCGAATGCCGCCTCGAGCACCTTGTCCGGTGAAACAACAAGATTGACCAATCCAAGCTCATAGGCTCTCGTCGCCGTGAAGCTGTCTCCGGTCAGAAGAAGTTCAAGCGCGCGTTTGCGCCCTGCCAGACGCGGCAGCCTCTGGGTTCCGCCGAAGGTCGGTGGAATGCCTATATTGATTTCCGGCTTCGCGAACAACGCGTCCCTGCTGGCCACCGCCAGATGGACAGCTTCGGTGATTTCACAGCCGCCGCCATAGGCAAGTCCGTTGACTGCGGCAATGATCGGTTTTGGAAAAGCTTCGAGGCGGCCTGTCATCAGCTGTCCGCGCCTGCAGAAATCACGAACCGCAATGTCCGGTCCGGCGTCAATGCTGCGGGCAAATTCGTGGATGTCTCCACCGGCGGAAAAGGCCCTGTTGCCGGCTCCTGTTATCACTATGGCTCGAATGCTGTCGTTTCGTTCGATCTCGTCGAGATAGTGAAGGACGAGATCATTGGTGGCGTAGTTGAGCGCGTTGAGCCTTTCAGGCCGGTTGATCGTCAAGAGCGCAATGGCACCGCGTTGATCGAATAGGACGGTATCGGTCATTTCATCTGTTTCCTGAATTTGTATTCACCAAAAAACGTTAGCTGTGACCGCCATTGATGTATATTCACTGGTGAGTATACTTACCGGATGAGCAGACCAACTCCCAATGCGCGGGATCGTATCCTGACGGCCGCCAACAAGCTGTTTTATTCAGAAGGAATTCGTGCCGTCAGCCTCGACAACATCGCCGAGAAGGCGGGCATCACCAAAAAGACCGTCTACTACCACTTCAAGAGCAAGGATGATCTGGTCGAAGCCTATCTGGTGTCGCGCGACCAGCCTAACCTGACGCTTTACAGGAAGTGGTTTTCGGAAGCTGACGGCGGACTGCCTGACAAGGTTGCCGCGATCTTCTCTCAGATTGCTGTTTCTGCCCGTCATCCCAAATGGAAAGGGTGCGGCTTCCTGCGCACCGCAGCGGAGCTTGCCAACATGCCCGGACATCCGGCCATGAAAGTCGGTGCGGCGCACAAGAAAAAGTTCGAGACCTGGCTCACGGAAGAATTTCAAGCCGTTGACCTCGAACAGCCGGAGGCCCTGGCACGTCACATCGTCCTGCTCCTGGACGGTGCATTTTCAACGATCCTTGTGCATCGTGACGCGGACTATGCGGAAGCTGCGGGCAACGCCGCCAGCGCGCTGGTCCTGGGTGCCATGCAGAAAGGTCCGGTAGCCGGGAAACCCTCTGTCAAATCGATGGGATAATGGTGATCGTCAGTCCAAGACGTCCTGTCACCTCACCTTTATTGCTCAATTTTCATGTCGAGGTCGGTCAGGCCGGCGAGACGCCAGACCCGATCGTCTTCAATCATGTCGATCCGCGCCCGGTAGTTGACATCGCGCAGATGAAGGCGGCCCCAGTGCTGGCCAATGGCTTCTGCAGACCATTCAGCAACTGCCGAAAAACCGCGGCCAGCATCAAGCGGGCGGATCTCGGAAATGGTGACTTCGCCAATGTTGCCGGCTCGTGCTGTCGTCCCTCCCTCCAACGCGATCCGATTGGCCCGTTCCAGTTCGGTGGAAACGATCGGTGCCAGTCCAGGATCAACGAATTTCGAGAGTTCCGTTTCAAGACGATTGTCGTCAACTTCATAAAATGCGGCGCTGGCGTTTTCAAAAACGGCCTGGACCGCGTTAGAGGCTTCCATGTTGCCGGGCAGGCTCGCAAAGGGGTTGGGGAGGGTTGCGATCGCCCACTTGGTCGTGGAAGCGGCGCCTGCCACCAGTATGATCGCGGTTGCCACTCCAATTGCCCGCGCCCATCTGCGGGCCTTTATTGCAAAGGCAACCGCGTTCAAGGCAAAAACCGCGAGCACGATCGTCAACAGCGGGAGCTTAAGTGCCCTTTCATCCGAGACGGGCACGGCTTCGACGCGCGGGTCCTCATATCTGAGCAGGTGGTTCGTCCAACTGTGTGCAGGTTCGGTTATGCCGACCTCTGTGGGAAAGGGCCCGACCGGGTCGATGGAAGTCACGGGGACACGCTCAATTCTGTCGCTGAAGAGTTCCCATATCGTGGTGACTTCTTCCGGCATCCGTTCGACCGGATAGGACAGGGTGACCCCGAGAACGGCCGTGGCGGGATCCAGGTTCCGATCATCGTCTATGACTTGAATACCGGTTAGTGAAAGATCGAGGAAATCGGAACCGACGCTTGTGGCCGAGGCAGGAGACCCGTCAATAATGACCGGATTTTTCTCGGCAAAGAAGCGGTTGACAGCGTTGAGAATGCCGCCTCGTTTCTCCACGGTTATCGGTGTCTTCCTGGCAACTTTCAGGTCGGTCCAGTCCTCCAGATCCCTAAGCCTGACCACGACTTCGTGCCTGACTTCACGGGGTTCGACATAGAGGAATGACATGATCGGCCAGCGGTGATGGCGCTTCAGGTTGGGATTGTCGAAGGCAGAAAACCAGGGGTCTTCCCAATTGAGGTTCAGCTTGACCGGACCGGTGAGATAGCGGAAATCGATAACGGGAACACTCTCGTGGTATACGATAAATCCCATATCGAGCGAGGCGCGGCCGTTCTCATCCAGAGGAGGGATGAACGTCAGGGTTTTCGGCTTTCGGTCGAAGAAATAGTCAAGTTCGGCATGGAGAATGCGTTTGTCGTCCGGCGGTTCGGGCGCGCTTTGTCGTGTGAGCGGATGAACGATGCCACTGACTGGCGAGGAACGGTCTTTGCGAAGCCTGGGTTTGGAAAAGCGCAGTTGGGCAGTCAGGTTGGTCGTGCCATCGACGATGACCTGAAATTTCTCCTGGCTGAAGCGTTCCATCCTTTCGTCCATCGGTGGCGGTTCAACGCCTTTTTCGCGCAGCGCATCATCGGAAAGCAGCTCTTCCATGCTTTCAAGGTCGTCGACAAACAATTGCAGAACGACGTGAACCCGGTCTTCGCGAACGATGATCTCGGCAATGTTCGGCGATGTTTCGGCACCGGTGAGATTAATCCAGTCGGCGGATGCCCGTCCGGTGCCGAAGGCCGATATCAGGACTGTCAGAACAAGTAAGACACTATAAGCAGCCAGGGAAGACAGCGGTGTACCAGGTTCGAACGTCGGCGAGAATCTGAATGTCATATGATCGACCCGATCACGTTCGGGCCATCAGGAGATGCCGACAAAGGGAGCAAGTGCGTTTTTATCGTCGCGACATTCGCTCGAAAAATAAAATCATTAAATATCAATAGCATAAACACACGTCCTCACCAGAATTGCCGTTTTCTCCCACGCCCGTCCAGCTGCAATGCCAGTCGGGACCGGGCGTGATGGTCGTCTGCCACACTTAACCCGGTCTGACGTTTGCTCACGCTCAGATCCTGTCCCCGGCGTCACACCTGAAATACGGCGTGCAATGGTTACAGGACCCCTGAAATGCCAGCTTTCGTCTGCCCTCGTATTGAACGGTAGTGGAATTTCAGGTGTGACGTCAATTTCCCGATGTATCTATTCGTAGTGCACCTCGGTCGAATACTGGATCCTGTATGTGCCGTGGACGACGACGAGGGCCGTGAATTTTCTTCGCATCTCAACGGAACATCTTGACGTGGCGGTCACCCGCGAGGTTCGTCCGGTCTGGTCTTTCGCGAGCACTGGTTGACGAAGTATCCTGCGCTATATCCGATGCGGTCGGTGTATTTCGGGAGCAGCTTCATGACTGGACATGTTTTGATCGTCGGTGCCGGTGCAGGCTTGAGCGCATCGCTTGCGCGTGTCTATTCATCAGCCGGTTATACCGTAGCTGTTGCTGCCCGAAATCCAGACAAACTTGCAGAACTGTGTGAGGAAACGGGGGCGCGCGCGCATGCGTGCGATGCGACGGACAATGACAGCGTCAAGACTCTTTTCGAAACGCTTGATGCCGAAGGCGCAACGCCGGATGTCGTCATCTACAATGCAAGCGGACGGACGAGAGGGCCAATTGCAGAACTGGACCCAGACCAGGTGCGCGCTGCGCTGGACGTGACTGCCCTTGGGGCGTTTTTTGTTGCACAGGAGGCGGCCAAACGCATGGTGCCGCGAGAAGCGGGCACTCTGCTCTTTACCGGGGCTTCCGCCGGCATCAAGGGTTTTCCGCAATCGGCTCCGTTTGCGATGGGCAAGTTTGCCTTGCGAGGCCTGTGCCAGTCGCTCGCCCGCGAACTTCATCCGAAGAACATCCACGTTGTTCATTTCGTCATTGACGGTGCCATTCACCGTGCGGACAGGGGCGCACCGTACAGCGATCCGGAAAAGACCCTGCATCCTGACGAAATCGCTCGTGCCTACCTTGAAATGACCCGGCAGCACCGAAGCATCTGGACAAACGAAATCGAATTGCGCCCGCATGTTGAGCGGTTCTAGCCTGTTCGGCATCGCGTGGGTTCAATAGGCCTGGCGAAGCGGCAGCCGATTTGGTGTTTTGTGAAAAAACCGTATTTGGACAAATCCAGCTAGCATCCGCCGTCTGTCACACAACACGCCCTTACTGTCGGGTTGTTCTTGCAGCAATCCTCCAAAATATAGCGCATCAGGGCGCCGACCACCGCGAAGTCGAGGCGGTAGGTGATCTGGCGAGCCATTCTGCTGGAGGCGACCAGACCTGCTTCAGACATATTGGACAGGTGAAAAGAGGTTCTTGACGGCGTTGCACCGACTGCTGCTGCAATTTCCCCTGCAGAAAGCCCATTGGTGCCGGCCTCTACAAGGAGCTTGAGAATGCGGAGACGCGTTGCACTCGAGATCGAGGCAAACGCGGCCAGAGCATCGGTTTCATTCATATTTCAAACTTTCTTGAAATGGGAGGCGATCTGTGCTTGAAGTATATTTCAATAAAACTTGAAATGAAAGGTTGCCATCATGACACCCCAGATGCTTCTCGAAACGCTGCAGACACTGCCTGCCGATTTGCCTCTCGTGTTCCAGACAGCGGAAGGTGACGTCGGTGACGGTTACCATGTTACCGAGTTCAAACTCGCCCAGGTCAACAGCATTGACTGCGGCGGACGGCTGAGGTCCTGGAGGGAAGCCGCGTTGCAACTTCTCGACGGTCACGGTGGCGGTCACATGAATGTCGGCAAATTCTCCTCGATTCTCGGTCAGAGTATCACCAGGGTGACCGGTCTTGGTGAAAGTCCGCTGCACGTGGAATTTGCCCATGAGAACAGGGGAATGCGGATTTATGAAATCTCAAGGCCCCGGTTGCATGAAGGCCAGGTCGGCGTCGATCTGAATGAAATCCGCGCGCATTGCAAACCGGCGTTGGAACATGCTGCGACTGCCGAAACGGCTGGCTGCTGCGGTTCTGCTTCTGCCTCGTCTTGTTGCGCCTGAGGGCGGCATTCATCTGCTTTCCCAGACGGGTCCCTTGCCGATCTTTTCCAAAAGAAAATCGATGAAGACCCTGACTTTTGCCGTCAGAACATTCGATTTCGGGTAAACCAGCCAAAGGACGGACTGATCATCCACCTCGAACTCGGGGAGCACCCTTACCAGTGTTCCCTCCTCGAGTTCGGCATATGTGTTCCACAGGGAATTCATCGATATGCCGGCACCGGCAAGCGTTGCGAGTTTCAGCGAGAGGCCGTCGTCAATGACCAGGCGGCTGCCTGCCGCACGCGGGTCGAAATGCGATGACGTTGTTGCGCCGGGCCCGGTCAGTCGACGTGCCGACAGATCCTGAAACGCAATGAGTTGATGGTCGATCAGGTCGGCCGGGGCTTTCGGGTGTCCAAACCGCGAAAGGTAGTCCGGCGAAGCGCACAGGATACGGATGTCGTCGGCCAGCTTGCGGAATTTCAGGCTGCTGTCTTCGAGGGCAGAGTTGCGGAGTGCCAGGTCGAAACTGCCTTCAATCAGGTCAAATCGTGTGTCGGAGAGTTTCAGGTCCAGCTTGACTTCCGGATATCTCGCCAGGAATTCCGGCAGTAGAGGCACGATGTAAAGCTGCGCGAAGCTGCTCGAAGCGGCAAACCGGAGAAGACCGCTGACTTGCGGGCTGGAAAGACCGAGAGCGGCACGTGCTGCATCTTCCTGCGCGATGATTTCCCGGGCAAAAGGCAAAAACTCCTCGCCTTCGACGGAAAGTGCCACCTTGCGGGTGGAGCGATGCATCAGGTCCGAACCCAGACTTTGTTCCAGTTTCGCCAAACGGTTGCTGGCGACTGCAGGAGGCATGCCGAGTTCGCGCCCGGCCGCACTGATGTTCAGTTTTTCGGCTGCCAGAACGAAAAGCCGCAAGCTATTGGTGTCCATCTGTTTATATCCAAAACCCGAATTATGAACTCATTTATTGACTATTTATATTGAAAATCAAGATCCCTATCTTCCAGGTCGACGCTGTGAAGTCCGCAGCACACCCCGAATCGAAGGACCACGTGAAATGGCATACTTGTCCGTGCTTGCCGTCACTCCGACCAGCGAAGACTGGATCCCGGACTACATCGGACCTGCGAACAGGCTGGTTGCGCAATATGGCGGCAAGTATCTCGCCCGCACTTCCTCGCATGAACAGCTTGAAGGCCCCAAAGATGATGCCGCGCTGCGCATCGTGATCGAATGGCCCTCGAAGGAGGCGGCGGTCCGTTTCATGAATGATCCCGATTACGTGCCGCATCTGAAGGCGCGGACGGAAGGGTCCCGCAGCTTCCATTTCCTCATCGAAGGAAAGGATGACCTGGCCTGAGTGTCCGGCTTCGAACGTGCAACAATCCCGCAAGCGCGCATAAAGGTTTTGTTGATGATACCGTCGTTCACGATGCGCCTGTTCCATGACCTGGAGCATTGGCACAAGGGAAATGAAAATGCTTGATCGTCTCGCTACATCCGGTTTTGAGCAGATCAACCGGGGCTACAATTCCGTTTTCAAACCCGGCAAACTTTCGCTCGGGCTGGTCGTGCCTCTGGAGAATTACGGCATGAGCGCTGTCCCGCAGATGCAGCAGCACCTGGAACGGGTGCAACTTGCGGAAAAGCTTGGCTTTTCATCCATCTGGCTGCGCGACGTGCCGTTCAATGTGCCCACTTTCGGCGATGCGGGACAGGTGTTCGACCCGTTTGTCTATCTCGGGTATCTGGCGGCCGGAACAAATGACATTGCACTCGGCGTTGCCAGCATTGTCCTGCCGCTCCGCCACCCCGCGCATGTGGCAAAGGCGGCGGCAAGCGCCGATGTCCTGTCCGGAGGGCGCCTGCTCCTCGGAGTAGCCTCCGGCGACCGGCCGGAAGAATATCCTGCACTGAACATGTTTTTCGAAGACCGGGGTGTTCGGTTTCGGGAACATCTGGACTACATCCGCCAAATGGCCCGATTTCAGCCGAAATTTCACAACACGGGTGGAGCGCCGGGCGGCGGCATGGACATGTTGCCCAAACCGGATGCCGGCAAGCTACCGATGCTGATTACAGGCGGCAGTCAACAGGACCCGGTCTGGGTTGCCGAAAACGGTGACGGCTGGATGACTTACCCACGCAATATTCCCATCCAGGAACGCGTTGTCAGGGATTACAGGACCAGGGTTCGAAATGCCGGTGGCTTCGACAAACCGGTCATGCAGCCTCTCTATCTTGATCTGGCCGAGGTTGCGGATGCAGCTCCGGAACCGATCCATCTCGGGTTCCGGATGGGTCGCGACGCCCTTCGCGGCTACCTGAAAACGCTCGAAACCATTGGTGTGAACCACGTTGCACTGAACCTGAGGTTCAACAACGCCGATATCGAAACAACGCTGAAACGGCTGGCCGAGGAGCTTTTGCCGGACTTTTCAGGATAGGGAATTCAAAAGATGAGCAAGATAATTCTGGTGACCGGCTCGACCGACGGGATCGGTCTGGAAACGGTCAAGGCCCTTCGTGCAAAGGGACATACGATCCTGCTGCATGGCCGTAATTCATCAAAGATCGAAGCAGCCAGGCAAGCGCTTCTTGCGATTGATGCCGATGGTGAGGTGGAATGTTATCAGGCAGATTTTTCGCGACCAGGTGATGTTGCGAGACTTGCCGGGGAGATCAGGTCGACACATTCAAAGCTTGATGTTCTGATCAACAATGCGGGCGTTCTGCGAACCGGAAACGATCTGACGGATGAAGGTCTGGATGTCCGGTTTGTGGTCAATTTGCTGGCTCCCCAGATTTTGACAGAGGGGCTCCGTCCACTGATGGACGCGTCCGGCAGGGTCGTGAATCTGTCCTCAGCGGCACAGGCGCCGGTCAATCTTGATGCACTCAAGGGAAAGGTCCACCTGTCCCCGATGGAAGCCTATGCCCAGAGCAAGCTGGCATTGACGATGTGGTCACGGCATCTTGCCGCGCAATTCGGTGCGGAAGGACCTGTTGTCGTTGCGGTCAATCCCGGTTCGCTGCTTGCCAGCAAGATGGTCAAGGAAGGCTTCGGTGTCGCCGGGAATGATCTTTCCATTGGCGTCGATATTCTGCTGCGCGCAGCGCTTTCAGAAGAGTTTTCAAATGCCTCCGGCAGGTATTTCGACAATGATAGCGGCCGGTTTTCCGATCCGCATGCGGACGGGCTGGACAAGGCCAAGGTCGCAGCGATTGTGCAGGTGATGAACATGCTGTCAAAGGACGATCGCACTTAACAAGGTGGTGACATCGCGTTTCACGTCCAGCCGGGATTGAAACACCGTCTCTGCACGCAGCCCATCCAGTCTGGAATTCACGTGGTGTGATCATCATCGCAGGGTTATTGTTGGAAGAAGCGCCAGACGAAGGCATCCACCACATTTACAAGAAGTCGAAAAGCGTGAGAGACACCGAATTTCGACTTACAGCTTGGCAAAGACATCGTTTGCGAGGCGATGGGGGTTGGACCAGCTGAGTTTCAGGCTGGACCAGAGGCCGGCTGCGACACCACGATTGGCGAGAATTGTGAGTGCGGCGCGTTTTTCCGGGCAAATGTAGAGAGCTGCAGTTGATCCGGCGGTGCCGCCATCGTGAAAAAGCATCCGGGGCGTGGTGGGATCGAGTTTCATCGATAGCCACCCAAGGCATTGTGAAACCGGTTCTTTCTTTCCGCGCGGCCCAAGTCCGATCAGGGGTTCGGCACACTGTCCTATGGCGCGGTCAAGAGTTGTTGTCGGGTTTGAGAGAGCGTCAGCGACCCGGGAGGAAAACAGGGCCAGGTCGCCTGCAGACGAACGCAGGGCACCTGCGCCAGCCAAAGCCTTGAACGACCATGGCACCACAGGCCGTCCACGATTGTCATGTGGTCGGGCAAAACGTTTCTTTTGTTGCGGGCTAAGGCAGGCGGAGGTTTCATTCATCCCCAGAGGGCTAAATAGTTCATCCCGCAACATTTCAAGAAACGGGCGGCTCTGACTGAGCGCGAGGACCTCACCCAGAAGCCCGAAAGCAAGGTTGGAATAGGCGTGCCCCGGTTTTTTGCGCGGTTCCTGTGAGCTCCAGACCCGAAGCCAGGCTACCAGATCATCCCGAGAAAATTCAGAGTAGGGATCATCGCCGGCGCCTTGGATCATCGCCTTCCAGATCGGAATATGCAGACGCGGCAATCCTGACATGTGCGTAGCCAGGCTCAAGGGTGTGAGCTGAAGTGGCGCGGACGAAAATTCATCGCACAGGTCCTTGATCGGGCGGTCCGGATCGATCTTGCCCTGCTCGGTTAACAGCGCCAGAAGCAGTGCGGTGAAGACCTTGGAAATCGATCCGATTTCAAAGATCAGGTCTTCAGGCGCATAGTCAGGCGTGTCTGCAGGATCGCCAAACAAACTGTAGACATTTTGGTCGCCGTGCAGAAAGCCGGTGACAGCAATGGACGCGTTTCCCTGATACGGGGAGATCAGTTTCTCGAGCTTATCCGGAAGGGCAAACGACATGTATTGTGCCTACTCACGATGACGAGCACCAGATAAGATGCCGCGGCGATAATTCAATCCGGATGTTCCGCTTGCCTTATGGTCAGATGGCACGGGTGCGCCCTGGATTTCCTTGATGGATGAATGAAACCCGGAACAAGTCGGAAACGTCTTCAGTCATGCCTGCCCAGGGATTCCTGACAAATGCGAGGCTCACAATAAGCTTGTGAAGCTCATGTCGGTCTATTTCCGTACCGGGTGGCCACCTGGCGGTCGAAGCAACGCATGACAGATTTTTCCACGGGCAACAGTCGTTGTTGACTTTTGATTTAAAACTATATAACTAGGAATATAGTTATATTGAGTGAGGCGAGAATGGTACTGGAAGAAGCGGCGCAGGGGTTTGCTGCGCTGGGCTCGGAAGCCCGGCTACAGGTGGTATTGACGTTGGTGAAAGCCGGGCAAACCGGCCTGACGGTTGGAGACATCCAGTCCCGAACAGGGATGGCGGCCTCCACGCTTGCCCATCATCTGAAGTTTCTTTCTTCCGCCGGTCTGGTGATTCAGGAAAAGGACGGCCGGTCGGTGATCAACCGCGCGGCCTTCGATCACCTTGAAAATCTCGCTGGATACATTCTCAAGGAATGCTGCGTGGACGAGGGCGGTTGCTAGCCCGGTCAGAAGGATGGACTGAAATGTCAGACACGATCGAACGCATTGAGCTTGATCAGAATAGCGGTGGAGCAAGTTGTGGCGCCCCGAAGACTGCCTGCTGCACGGCACCGGCATCAAAATGGACCTGGAAGACATTTCCCGGCAAAGACTACATTTTCTCGACCTGGGCCGTCGTGCTCGGTGGTCCTTTGCTGGTGCTGTTGCTTGACCAGGTGCAGTTCGTCCCCTTCGTAACATTTGCGATACAGGCCTTTCTGGGCACATTGCCCTACATCGCCTTTGCCGTTGCGCTGATTGCGTGGCTGAAGGCTTCCGGTGCGGAGGCCTATGTCGGTCGGGCATTCGAAGGCCGCGAGACGCAGGCCATTTTCCTGGCGGCTCTTTTCGGAGGCCTCGCGCCATTCTGTTCGTGTGAGGTCATCCCCTTCATAGCCGGTCTGCTGGCAGTCGGTGCACCGCTCTCGGCAATCATGGCTTTCTGGCTGTCATCTCCGCTTATCGATCCGCCGACGCTGCTGATCACGGCCGGTGCGTTGGGCTGGCCCTTTGCCATCGGCAAAGCAGTATCCGCCGTTGCGCTTGGTCTTTTCGGCGGGTTTCTGGTCTCCGTGCTTCTGAAGACCGGAGCCTTTGCCAATCCTGTCAAGATCGGGTCTTCGGCAAGCGGTTGCGGATGCGGGGCGTCGCCGCAGACAGGCCGTCCCGTCTGGAAATTCTGGAGGGAAACCGAACGGACTGACAAGTTTTATGTCGAGCTGAAGACAAATGCGCTCTTTCTGGTGAAGTGGCTTGCGCTTGCCTATGTTCTGGAAGCGGCACTCGTCACCTATGTGCCTGCCAACCTGATTGCCGGTGTTGTCGGCGGTGAGGGCGTCGGTTCGATCGCAATTTCCGCGCTGGTCGGCATGCCTGCCTACCTCAACAGCTATGTTGCACCGCCGCTATTGGCAGGCCTGATGGACCAGGGCATGAGCGCTGGTGCTGCAATGGCATTCATGATCGCCGGTGCTGTCAGCTCCATTCCGGCAATGGCTGCGGTCTGGTCTCTGGTGAAGCCGCAGGTCTTTGCCACCTATCTCGGGCTTGGTTTTGTCGGTGCGGTCTTGTCCGGTCTGATATTCCAGCTTGTCATTTGAGGGACATGACATGCGCACACACCTATCCGTCACTGTTGAACCGCACGAAGATGCGACCCGAACGCTGCTTGTGCCGGTCGGACTGCCGACACCGCACCAGATGCCGGTTCATTTCGATGTCACCGGTGGGAGATTCTCCCTGACGGGCGAAGAGACAACCGGCCAGATTGCGGCCCTCGTTTCACCTGAGCGGAGGGAACCGGTCGAAGTTCGGTATTCGTTCAAGGAAGGGGGTCCGGGTTATCCGGACGCCATTTTTGAACCGCATCGCAACAGATATACGCAGGCGGCCGAAGACCTTGTCTTCGATGCGATCAATATCTCCGAAACGCAACCGGATGGACATGCTGCCATTCAGGCACTGGTGAATGCAGTTGCGGAAAAGTTCCGGTATGCCCATCCGGAGGTTCGTTTCAATGATGGGTGTGATGAGGTGCCGTATCTCGCCTGCGGATTGACGGAAGGTTCGTGTATCGACATCAATACCTACCTGATCGCCTCCCTTCGGGCTGCCGGATACGAGGCCGGTTACATTACCGGTTATTTCTTCCCGGAAGAGAAAAGCGGCTGCTGTGAAGACGCCCACTGCTGGGTCGTGACGCGGCATGACGGGGTCGTTCTGGAATGGGATATTGCCCACCATCTGAAGATGGGAACGCGTGACGTTTGTTGTGGACTCAATCCGAAACCGGGTGACAGGGTAGCCGTTGCCCATTCCATGGGTCTGGGCTTTCCCGAACTCGGGATCTCCTGCGAGAAGCTGGTCAGCGAACCGGCATGGATCTCTAGCGATGCGCGGCTGGAGAAGGCAGAGGTCACAATCCGGCGGGTGATCGAGAAAACGCCCGCTGCAGCTTGATCCTGAACACTTAATGGGCTTTCGTTTTTATTGAACGGAAGCCTTTTTGTTGTTGCGTCAGATTAAGTCCCTAAAGCGAATTGCAGGCGGATGCATCAGACCTTGATGCCAACGCGTTCGATTGGCAACTTGGTTTGCCTTCGTGTCCGACAGAAGGACAAAGAGGTTTTTCGCGCCAGACAGGGCTGCTGCGATTTCACCAGACCTGACCGCGTGCTGCGACCGGCACCGGGCCGATGATGTCGGTGCCGCGAATGCAATCTACATTGTCGAGCATATTGGCAACGACGCAGGCATGATTGGGAACGATTCTCAGCCTGTCTCCGACGGCAAGACGGATCGGGCCACTCGAGACGATGCGGCCATGCTCCTCACTGAGCTGATCGATCGCGAGATCGTCCCGGTTCAGAACATGGCCATGACCCTGGAGGCCAAAGAGGTCACTCGTCAGGACCTTGGATCCGGCGTCGACGATCGCATGGGTTTCGGATGGCACGGAGACGACTGTCGCAAGAACGGTCAGGGCACAGTCCTGCCATGTGCAGGTTCCGCGAGTGACCAGCGAACGGTCGTTGTAGACATAGGTGCCGATCCGGTGCTCTGTGACCGGAGTGGCAAGATGAGCGTGCCACATATCCTGAGATCCGCCGGAGGAAACCCGTTCAACTTTCATTCCCTGCGCTTCAATCAGGCTCTTGGTTTCGCTCAGCCAGTCCGCAGCGCTGGTTACACCGCCGACGGGAGGAAAGGTCATCAGGCCGACAAATCTCAGACCGGGGAGTTCGGCGATGCGGCGTGCCAGACCGGCGGCATCGGCCGGACTTGCTACGCCGCAGCGATCTGCGCCGGTGTTGCATTCGACCAGAACAGACAAGGGTTCGGCGGCATCAGCGAACGCCCGGCTCAAGCCTGTGGCAACTATCGCGTTGTCGGCGACTACCGAGACCCTGACCCTTTCGGAAAGAGCGCGCAGACGAGCTGTCTTCCTGTGACCCAGAATATTGTAGGTGATCAGGACATCGTCGATTCCGCCTTCCTCGATCATGGCTTCTGCTTCGCTGATCTTCTGGCAGGTAATTCCTATGGCGCCTTGTGCCACCTGGTATTTTGCGAGGGACGGGATCTTGTGCGTCTTGACATGGGGGCGAAGTTTCAGTCCGTGTTCGTCGCAATAGTCCTGGTATTTGCGGATGTTGGCCTCGGCAATGTCCAGATCAACAAGGACTGAAGGTGTGTCGAGGGTTGGAAATATCATGCAAGTTCCTCTTGATGGGGATCTTCAACCATTGGCCAGAGCGCGCGCTTCAATCGTGTGTAGGCGGTCCGGCGCGGGTCGTTAGGATACGGCCCATCGATGGCGGCATAAAGAATTTCTCCTGCGATCGGGGCAAATGCACCGTGGAAATGATTGGTCGACTTGACGATCAGGATGCGCTTTCGACTGATATCGACACCGAGATTGGTGAAAAGATCGGGCGAAAAAGCCTGGGAACGGTTGGTGTTCAGGACAATGTCGAGATCACCGATCCGGATCGCCGCACTGTTGCCGAGGGGAACGACAGAGGTACCGAAACTCTGCACTGCATTTTCGACGAGCCTGATCACCTTGACCGTTGCATCGATCGGCTGACCGGCATGTGCAGAAGTTTTGCCCCCGAACCGGAGGTCAAATTCCGCCCCTTCACCTGCAGCAAAGCAGAGACGGACCGCCATCGGGTCCCAAATGGTGCCGACCGCGACTCCCTGGAGGCCCATTTCCATCACGTGTTGCAGCATGATGGTCGAGTCACCAGCAACGCCACCCCCCGGATTGTCCCAGACATCAGCGATAACGACGGGAGATCTGGAGCTGGCATCGGCGCGCCCGAGGGCTTCATGAGGCGTCAGGAACTCCGGTGCCGCCCGCCCGCGAAAACTGAACAGTTCCATGCCGAGATCGCGCGCCAGCCGGTCCCCTTTCGTTTTTTCATTGTTTGTCACCACGATAATCCTGGCACCGAGATCAGGCGAGTCTCCAGCCATGAAACCGTGAATTACGGACGCCGACAGGATGTTTCCTGATTGCTCCAGCTGCTTCAGCTTGTCGATGAAGCCGCGCATGGGCTGAATGCTGGTCGGGAGCACATCGATCATTCGGACATCAAAGACGCTGGTTGCAGGGGTAATTTCTCCGCGCGCGGATTTGAGCGTCAAGTCGACACATGCCTCCCCGGCCTCCACGAAATCGGTGTGCGGAAATTCCTTGAAGACCGTGATTACGTCGGCGTTGCGTACCCTTTTTTCACTCAGGTGACTGTGCGGATCGAAGCTTGCTCCAACGCGGCAGTCAGGACCGACAATCTGTCTCACGGCTTCCAGCAGATCTCCTTCGCAGTCGACGCAGCCATCGGCGATCATGGCGCCGTGCAAACCGAATATCGCGGCATCGAGTGGCAACGCTGCCTTGAGCTGATCGAGAACTTCATTGCGCAAACGCAGCCAGGTCGGCGCGTTGACGAGCCCGCCGGGCTCCGCCCAGGTTGCGGTGCCTTCAATCAATTCGATGCTGCCTTCGGCAGCTCGCTTTCTCAGGGCGGGAAACACCGCGCTGCAAAGTGTCGGGGTTGCCGGATGCTGTCCAGGTGGCGCGTAGAAGCTTTGTTCGAAGTCTGAGAAGTCCGTTCGCAGCGGTGAAAATGTATTGGTTTCAGTTGCGATGGAAGCACAAAAAACGCGCATGGATACCCCGGCTTGAAATGAAAGAGCGGCGAGGGGAGCCGGAGCACCCCCCGCCTGGGAGGACCTGTCAGATCAGTTCAGGTAACTGCTGTTGTTGGCCGCGTCGACCTCGCTCTTGAACAGACCCAGAAGCTCGGACGCCTTTGCGTCGAGGTTCTCGGCTACGTGGGATTCAAAAGCCGGTTGGGTTGCTCCAGCCATCGCCTTGCGCTGGTCGTCGGTCAAGGCGGTGACCTCGATCTTGTCCATCAGGCCAGCAAGGCCACGGTCGGACGCTTCGATGATCCGGGAAAGGCCCCGACTGGCTGCGACGCAGTTTTCCGCAGCCACGCGAAGAGTTTGCTGTTCCGCATCGCTCAGGCCTTCGAAGAAGGCGCGGTTGACCATGAATGTGTAAGGTGAAAACAGGTGGTTGGTGAGCGTCATGTACTTCTGAACCTCTGCGAAATTCGCAAAGGAAATGATCGGAACCGGGTTCATCTGGCCATCGATCACACCTGTCTGCAGTCCGGAATAGACCTCGCCCCAGCTGAGCGGATAGGCTTCAGCGCCCAGCGCCTGAACGATCTTCTGGTGCGAAGGCAGCGTCATGGTACGGATGCGGATGCCGTCGAAGTCGGCAAGGTCTGCAATCGGACGCTGGGAGTTCGTGACCGCGAAGAAGCCTCCTGTGTCCGGAAAACCGAGCACAACAACATCACCGAGTGCTTCCTCGATGTCCGCCGCAAGGGCTTCGCCGAAGGGCCCGTCAAAAACGGAATAGGTCGACGCATTGTTGGCAAATGCGAAAGGCAGGTTCAACACGTCGATACGCGGATAGTAGCTGGCAAGGGCGCCTGTAGACGTCAGCGTTGCCTGAATGACACCGTCGCGAACCTGCTGGACGTGTTCGGCTGCGGAACCAAGCTGGTTGGAGCCGAAGACCTCGACTGTCACACTGCCGTTGGTGTCGGCTGCGACGATGTTGGAGAAGACTGCGGTGCAGGCGTGCGCCGGGTTTTCAAACGGGTCGGTCTTGTTGTCGTGACCGAAGCGGATCACACCGCCGTCGGCGAGTGCCGTGGTCACTGTGAGCGCCGCTATGGCGCCTGCAACGAGCCCTATTTTCAAAGTCTTCATAAGTACCTCCTCTGTTGAAGACATGGCCTATTGGGCAAATCCGAAAGCGCGGGGCAGGAACAGCGCCGCATCCTCCCAGAAAGCAAACAGGAACAGGATTGTGATTTCCGCGATCAGGAACGGGGTCAGCTTGACGGCAATCCGTTCGAGCTTTTCCCCGGTGACCGAAGACAAAACGAACAGGCACGCTCCGACCGGCGGGGTCATGAGTGAAATGTTGAGTGCCAGCACGAAGATGATACCGGCATGGATCGGCTCCAGACCGATCTGTTCTGTCAACGGGACCAGAACAGGCGCCAGGATTATCAGAATGGCGGTGATGTCCATCACCATTCCGACAACCAGCAGGATGCAGATGATAATGGCGATCACGGCATATGGATTTTCGGAAATGCCAAGCACGGCTCCTGCAATTTCCTGGGGAATGCGCTCAAAGCTCATCCACCAGCCGAGAATGCCGGCAAACGCGATGATTACGAAAATCACGCCGGTAATCCGGGCAGTTCGAACCAGCATGGAATAGAAACTGCGTGCCGACAGCGTGCGATAGACGAAGAGACCGATGAAAAGTGCGTAGGCGACAGCGATCGAAGCGGCTTCGGTAGGTGTGACGACGCCGCCCAGAATGCCGCCGAGAATGATGACGGGCATCAGCAGCGCAGTGAGCGAAGACAGGAACGTGTCCCAGACTTCCCATATGGTGGCGCCACGTGCCGCCTTGGGCAGATTCTCGCGCTTGCCGCCAACGACGATTACGCCCATGCAGACGAGGCAGATGACGAGGCCCGGCAAGATACCCGCGGCAAACAGCCCGCCGATGGAAACGCCCATCAGTGAGCCGTAGACAACCATGAGACCGGATGGCGGGATGGTCGGGCCGATGATCGAACCGGCTGCCGTGACAGCGCAGGCGTAGTCGCGGGAATAGCCTTCCTTTTCCATGGCAGGCACAAGCGTGCGACCGAAGGCGGCGGCATCTGCCGTCGCCGAACCCGTCAGGCCGGCAAAGAACACCGAAGCCAGCATGTTCGTATGCGCCAGTCCACCGCGGAAGCGCCCGACAAGGACCTGCGCCAGCTTGACCAGCCGATCAGTGATGCCGATGCCATTCATGATCTCGCCGGCAAGGATGAAGAAAGGCATCGCCAGGAATGGAAAGATGTTCAATCCGTTGAAGATCTTGCTTGGCCCGATGGCCAGGAAATTCGGACCGCCGCCCATGTCTATCAGGCCGACAACACCGGCCAGGCCAATCGCGAAACCGATAGGCATGCCGAACAGGATCAGGAGAACGAATGTAACGGCGACAATCATGCGCTTGCCTCCGCCGATTGTTCAAGCTGCAGGCCCTGATCGCGTATCAGGACAAGCGCCAATTGAATGATCGCGAGAAAGGCGGACGTGGGGATTGCCCAGAAGAATGGTTCAAGCGTTACGCCGAAAATCATCGCCTGCCGCGTTGCCCCGCTTTGGGCGAAGCCGATGCCGAACCAGAACACGTAAAGGAACAGAGAGATTGCAAGGATGTCGATCGTGATCAGGACGGCGCGGCGAAACCATGCAGGCAACGTCATCAGGAAGGACGTCAGGCCGATATGTTCGCGGCGGGCAATTCCGGATGAGACCGCCAGAAGCGCTGCCCAGATCATCAGGTAGCGAGCAAGGGTTTCCGGCCAGGGCAACTGCCAGTGAAACCAGTAACGGTCGATAACGCCAATCCAGACATCAAAGACCAAAGCCAGCATCAGCAGTGCGACAACCGCCTCGATCGCTCGGTTCAGGCCAAGGCTGATTCTTTCTGCCAGGCTTTTCAAGCTTGCACCCTCCCAAATGAAACTCAGTTAGATAATTTCTTCGAATTTGGAGCCAAGTCAAGTTATTTTTGTCATTAAATTACAAAAATAGACCCAATAAGGGCCCGCTGTGGTAATTTATTGACCCGGTTTTGTAACCGAGTTACAGAACAGGCAGGAGGAATGATGCAGGCACGCTTGAAAATCGATGACGATCTGGGACACGCAGCGGTCGATGTGATCTCCAATCTCAGGAAAGCGGAGGGTCAGCTTTCCACGCGCGAGCAGAAGGTCGCCGACTTCGTGTCGGCAAACCTCGAAAAGATCAGTTCCATGACGATCGCCGAAGTGGCGCGGGCCTGCGACGTAAGTTCACCAACGGTCGTCCGCTTCTGCCGGACCATGGGCTGCGACGGGTTCCGGGAATTCAAGATCCGGCTGGCACAAAATCTTGCCGTCAGCCTGCAGTATCTCGATGTCGGTGACAGGGCCGCGACAGAGACGGGTGCAGGGGTCCTCGATCAGGTCATCGGCGCCTTGTCGGCATCATTGAACGTCGTGCGCCGTCAGCTGGACAATGACAAGTTCGAGGCTGCAAAGGATCATATCGCAAACGCGCGGACCGTTCTGGTTGGCGGCATCGGGGGCGGCTCCTCCATTGTGGCACAGGAAGCATCCAACCGTCTGTTTCGTCTCGGAATTGCGACTGTGGCCGTTTCCGACAGCTATCTATTGCAGATGCGGGCTGCAACGTTGTCCAAGTCAGACGTCATTCTGCTCATTTCCTCGAGCGGAGAAGCTGATGAGGTGCTGAGTGCAGCGGAAATTGCGGGAGGCTACGGAGCAACCACTATCGCCATCACAAAGTCTGAAAGCACGCTGTCCCGAAGTGTCGAGTGCGCCCTTCAGATAGATCTTCCGGAAGACCCCGATATCTACAAGCCGACGGCGTCGCGCTATGCCTATCTGGTCATCATCGATGCGCTGGCGATGGCCATTGCGCAGCTCAGGTCCGACAACACGGCGGAGAACCTGCGCCGGATCAGAGCCTCGCTGACGGCGTATCACGGACGAACCGGGCCTCAGCCCCTGGGAGATTGAACCAGGCTCTTGAACTGATTCCGATTGCCGCGATAACGTGTTGAAAAATTGGGTTTTCTGCGTTCTTTCGCAAGGTTCTGGAGATTGCCTCATTGTGGTATTCGAGGTGAAACCTTAACTCCTTAAACCATTGTGTGAACACGGTCCCGCCGCATATCCGGTATGCGTCGCCAGTGGCAAATCGCCTCTTGCACCGACATTCCGGCTCGTTAATCTTCGCGAAGACATCGCAGGAAAACCAACATGGCAATACTGATCGTTGGCGCCGGGATCTCGGGCCTTTCCACCGCCTGGGCGCTGACCAAGCGAGGCGTTCCTGTGACACTGCTGGAGCAGGGACCGATCCCCAACCCGCTTTCGGCCTCCGGTGACCAGCATCGCATTATTCGCCGGGCGTATGGCGGGAAGGGCGGATACCAGCGCCGCATCGGGGATGCCTATGCGGCCTGGGATGAAATGTGGGCGGATCTGGAAGCCTCGCATCTCGTTGAAACCGGCTTCATGCTGCTGTCGCAGCAACAGGGTGATGGCGGTGAAATCTATCGGCAGGGACTGATTGACGGCGGCTATCCGTTTGAAGACCTGACACCGGCAGAAACTGCAAAGCGATTTCCCTTTATCGATCCGTCGACCATCAGGTACGGGGCTGTCAGTGACGAAGGGGGGGTACTGCTGTGCCAGAAGATCGCCTCGGACCTGCGTGACTGGCTGCGCAGGAATGGAGCTGACGTCCGCGAGAATGCCAAGGTTACAGCTGTGGACACGTCTGCAGGCTCCGCCACGTTGGTGGACGGTTCCGTTCTGAACGGTGACCACCTCATCATCACCTCTGGTGCCTGGACACTCGGGCTGTTTCCCAAACTTGGCACCAGTCTGACGACCTACCGCACCGCAGTTGTCTACCTGACGCCGCCGGAAAACCTGCGCGAGGCCTGGGAGCGATCACCTGCCATTCTGGATCCGGGTGGCCCGATTGACGGCTACGTTCTGCCGCCGGTTGCCGGAACCGGGCTCAAATTCGGTGCAGGTATTCACAAACACAAGGCCGCGCCCGACCAGGACCGGGTGGCGGAGGCAGGTGAGGGTGAAACGCTGCGCAATCACTTTGCGCCTCCGTTCGCCAGGATCACGGAGTATCACGTCGATGATGTGGTGACATGCGCCTATACATTCACTTCCGATGAGCATTTCTTCGCGACAACCGAGGACAGGGCAACAATCGTGTCGGCCTGTTCAGGCCACGGTTACAAGTTCGGTGCCGTTGTCGGCCAGAAGCTCGCAGAGGGGATCGTGTCGAAGGACATGAAGACGGCGCAGGTCTGGCTCGAGGCGCGGGATTGATACCGGCTGGCTAGGAGCCGCCTCGTATTCTTCTTCGGCAGGTGCGGATCACTCAGACTCAATTGCACTGTGGCCTCAGCCCTTGTTCACGTTGGCGGATCAGGCCAGCGGGACAGTCCGAACAGGATCGGCAGATCGAGCATGCGTCCGCCGCCGGAGCGGATGGCAGGGGGCTTGCGCGGATTCGTTGCCGGATCCATGCCATCGGCGGCATCGTGTACTGCCTGGGGGTCCGCAGGTTGGCCGTCAGCCAGTTTGCAGGCGATCCACCGGGTCACTTGCGGGGCCGACACGCTTGTTCCCGGCATTGCAACGTATGAACCGCTTGCGGATCCTGCGCTCAGGACACCAGGCAAGACCATACTGTCGTCACTCCTGGCCGAAGCATCAGGTCCGGTTTTATTCGGATTGTTGGTTGGTCCGCTGGCCGAATAGAGCGCCATCGGGCTGTCTTTTTCCGGGGCCGTGCTGCGGAAGCCACCGATCACGACGGGCTTGTCGCCACTGGCAAATCCGCTGAGTGTGCCTTGTCGGCGCACATAGGCCGATGTCATGTTGGGATCGTAACCAAGGGGTCCCCCGATCAGTGGTCGATCCAGGTGAAAAATGTCCGTGCCCGGCTGGTAAAACCGCTCATATTCGGGGTCGTCAAAGTAGGACTGCCGTCCGAATACGGGAAAGCCCGGTAACGTTTCGTCGCGGATGATCCAGGCTTTTGCACCAACGTCGCCGGAACCCTGGGGGGCCTCAAGCTTAAGTTTCCAGGACCCGGACGGCGCGAACGGTCCCACGTCTGCCGGACTGTCGGTCGCATATAGAGAGACCCCAAAATGGCCGCGCTTGAACGGACCAATGCCGGCGCCGAGAAAATAGACAAGCCCTATTCTCTCACCCGTGTCATTGACGAGTTCCTGCCACGACACCGGATGGTGTGTCGGCACGCTCGCCGGCGCTATGCTGCCCGGCCCCTCTACCGTCAGGGTGGCGTAATCGGATGCGACCTTGTTTTCCGTGTCCAGCCAGATCTGAACCGCCGACATGCTTCTGTCCGACGGCTGAACACGCCAATCGAGAACTTTGCTTCGATGGGTGTCGCCTCCTATTTCTATCCTGGCATGACAACGGCTCTCGTTTCCGTTTCCGGCCGGCAGAACACACTCACACCTGAAGCACTTTTCTTCCGCTTTCAGGAGGACGTCCCTGATCTTGGTCTCAACGATCCCGGTTCCGTCGTGAGGGCCTGCATAATTTCCAAAACTGAAGTTGATCACGAGGGGTGGCACCTCGCCCGGGGGATCATCGATCACAAACCGTTTGTGGCGCCCGAGAATGTAAAAGAGGGCCTGTTCCAGCCAAAGGGCAAACAAATTGCCCGAGGGATCTTCCACATCTGATGTCCGCAGGTTGACGGCGATGATCGGACGTTTCGCGGCTTCGTCGATGCTCTTTGCACTATTTGCCGGATACCCCGCGGCCAGCCCCATGACATGGGTTCCATGCGAAAGACGATGGGCGACCGGGGTGTGCGGGCGACTGGACCAGTCCGTTGCACCAATGGAACTGTAAAATGCGGCATCATCCAACAGTCCATTGTGAATATTCGCATTGAGGTGATCTGAAAGTCCCTTGCCTGTCCATGCGTTTCCAACCGTACTGGGTTCGGTACCGGGCGGCAAATTGGAGGTGTCGTATTGGACACCGTCCATGTTCCAGTAGAATTGGACGCGGGAAACAGTTTCTCCAGCGTCAAATCGCCGGAAAAGTTCATGCCCGACAGCCATGCCGTTGTCGATGACCGCTACCACGGTCGACCCCTTGGGAAGCTTGATTGGTGGTCCAGGGTCGAAGTTGAACGGTACTTCCTGCATGACAATATCGTCTTTTCGGAACGCGGGGCCGACTTCGAACCAGGCAATGCCTGTTTCGGCTCCACGCTCTTTCACCGCATTATCGTTCACCGCGTTGATGTAATTGCGCCGCGCGTAAAGGGAAATGACAGGGGGGGCTGAGACTCCTCGCACTTCTTCCGGGTATTCGGGCGGAATCAGCAGGAATTTTTTCGGATCGTCACCCAGCCCCAGTTTTTTCGACAAGTCCCAAATTTCGTCAAGGGAGTAGTAGCCGTCACTGTCCTTGTCTCTTTTCGCCGGATTAGCAGCTATCAGCCACCAGATTTCATCTTCTGGAATCGCCAGATCCGCGGCAATGGAGCGACTTACCGTGTTAACGCGAAAATCCGCCGATGGATTCAGAACGATGTCACCAGCGTCGAATTCGTTCCAAGTGAAGACCATGTGAGCCTCCCTTCAATCATTCGGTTTCGTCAGGTGATGTCGTGCCATTCCGCCTTTGCCCGGGCCCAAAGCCACCCGAGAGGTTCAGAAACAGCATCATCGATCGAATTTTGGAAGTTAGTGCGGCTTACCCAGCCAGTCGTGTCACTCAGCCCGGGGGGACTGGAGGAGAAATCGTAATAGTCTCTCCAGTTGAAATCCATGTTCGTTGCCGAACCCGACCCGTCATGGAATTGCTCGCCGTTGAATTTCCAGCCGGTATCCGGCTGTTCTCTCTTGCATCGTTTGACGAGATATTCGCCGAGATTGAGACCCAGCACGGCACCGGCGACACTGTCGACCGGAAAGTGTACGCCGGCCACGGTTCGGTTGATCGCGATGCGCGCGGCCTGCCGCATCATCATTTCGCCCCACAGGTCACCAGAGTAAGGACTCGTTCCGGATTCCCGCAGCAACAGCCAAAGCACCTGTGCCATGCAGAACGCTTCCGTTGCATGCCCGCTGGGCAGGCTGCCATGGGTTGGTGTCCAGATCATGGGCTGGATTTGCGGCGACCATTCTATCGGCCGCTTGCACGACAACGAGTATTTCAGCCGCATTTCGACGTAGTTGGCGAGCCAAAGCGACATACCCAGCAATTCGACAGTGAATGGAGTGCGTTCCGGATCAACAAACGCAATTGCGCGCAGAAACTCCAACGGTGTTGCAAGTTGCGCGATGATTTCGCCTGAACGGTCCGGGCGCAAGTCCGCGTAGTTTGCGACCATGGTCAGCTGATCAGCGAAAATTTCCCGTGTGGGACGCTTCATTTCCATCAGTGTCTGATACTTCGTATCCGGCAACTGGAAGTCCGTCTGCAGGTGAAAGACCTTTGCGTTGCCGTTTGCGAAATTGAAGCCAATCCGGGAGCCGATTTCGAGCGCAAAGACGCTCGTCCTCACGGCGGGAGCGAGCCGTTCGAGATAGGCGGTGTCCTCCTGGTGGTTTGCCGTCACTTCAGTGTACTGCACTGGCTCCCAGGTGCCGGCGATCCCGTCACGACTGGTGATCAGTGCCTGCGCCACCAGGGGCGGATTGGCGCCGACCGATCCGAGGCTGCCCAGGCTGCCAAGGCTCCCCAGGCTGCCAAGGCTGCCGAGGCTCCCCAAACTCCCAAGGCTTCCCAGGCTGCCGAGGCTGCCCAGACTTCCGAGACTTCCTTCGGGTCCAACTCCTCCTGAATGTGCCATTATTCGCTCCTTTCAGCATAAATTGCCCAGGTGTCTGTCTATTCCGGTACACCAAGTTCCTTCAGTGAGCGGGCAAATGCCCGGCCCATTTCGTAGTCTGCTGCAGGCGATGACTGCCGCCACCAGCTGACTGTGAAATTCGGTTGTTTCTTTAAAAGTTTGGCGAGTGTTTTCCTGGCGTCGTCGGTCTTGCCCAGGCGCCACTCCGCGACGGCCTTGATCCTCAATGTCGACGTGTGTGACCGATTGAGACGCAACGAGCTGGAGGCGAGTTCAAGTGCCCGCGCATTGTCCTTGTTGGCGAGATTGGCGCCGGCCGCCATGGCCTGAAAGAAAAACCGGTTGGGATCAAGTGGTGCCAGGTGCAGTGCGCGTTCCGCGTCATTGGCCGCTTGCGGTCCTTCTCCCCGGAATGTGTAAAGACCAGCGCGCAATGCGCGTCCGGTCGCATCGTTGGGGGTCATTTCCAAGGCGCAGTCAAAAAGTTCCTCGGCTTCGTCGAGATCGTGCAAGAGGTTGTTGCGGACAAAGCCCTCCGCGACCAGGGCACCGGAGTTTTGCGGGTCGATGTCCAGCGCGCGCCCGGTGCAATCGAGCGCCAACCGGGCCTCCAGTCCGGGGTCGTCCGCCCAGCCCTGCTGCACCTTCAGAACGTGCCAGCGGGCCTTCCATGCGAGCGCAGTGGGGGCGTTGGGGATGCGTTCGATCAGGCCGGTCAGCAATTCTCCGGCAAGATTGAAATCCTGGTGAGACAGTCGGTTCAGCAATGCGATGGCGCCGAACAAAATGGCGTAGCCTTCCAGGGAGGGAATTGGCGCCGACAGGGCCCGCTTCATTTCGCGATTCAGCAAAGCGGCATGCACGTTGTTGGCGAGATCGCTGAAGATGGTGTTTTGCTGCAGTAACTCGGACGTGTCGAATTCGAGGCGCTGAGACAGGACAACCAGACCCGTGCGGGTTTCAACCACCTCCAGATCAAGCAACGTCATGCCTTTGTGATGGCGGAACGAACCTGTCACAATGAAATCAGCACTCAGTTTCGTTCGTATGTCCTCCAGTTCGACGGGCTTCGCCCGGAAATTGGCGGTGGACAGGTTCGAAATGACGCTTAACGCTGGTGAGCGTGCCAATGCGCCGACGAGATCTTCGGTAATCAGGTTCGACCAGATCATGGTCTCCTGAGATACGGTCGGAGACATCAGAGGCAGGACAGCGATCGTCGGCTGCAGGTCCTTTGCCGCTATTCTTGGCGACGGGTTCGGAACCTCGTCCGGACTGCGCAGCAGGAACGCGCTGACAGGTTGTGACAGGTTCTTGAGATGCAGTTCGCCGAGGTCTTCAAATTCTGAATCGGGATCGCTGGCCAGGACATTCCGAATTGCAGCGCTGACGATGATTTGTCCTGCTCGCGATGCGGCAGACAATCGCGCGGCGGTGTTTACGTGCTGTCCGTACAGGTCCTGGTCGGAGCTGTGGAGGATCTCGCCAACGTCCAGGCCGATACGCAATTCGATGCGACGATCCGTTCCGAGATTTTCATTCACTTTCCTGATGGCGTCCTGAATGTCCAGTGCGGTCCGTGCCGCGAAGCTGACATCGTCGAATTCAGCCAGCAGCCCATCACCCATGCGCTTGACGAGCCGTCCTTGTCCGGAGGCGGACAACCTGCGTTCAAGATCGTCGACGAAGCCGATCCAGCGGACAATTGTCCCTTCCTCGTCGACTTCAAACAGACGCACGGAGTCAACAACGTCGGCAAACAGAACCGCTTTGTTAACCCGTAGGAGCCCCGTACCTAACGTTAAAAAATCCGAGTACGAGGTTGAAATCATCGCGAGGTACCTCGCAAATTTGGGTTCGCGTATTAAAGTAATGCATTGCTGAACAACTGGGAATATAGCTAAATCCCAAATCGGATTACAGCATACAAGTGAATTACCTTGTTCGTCAGCTTAAGCGTGTAAAATTCATTCTGCAATAGTGTTTGTAATTTGTAATGTTTTTACTGATTTATCTTTTAGAATTCCGCTTGGGAAAGCAGTCTTATTTACTCACATCCATGTGTAAAAATCTATCGGCAATTTTGCAAATAACAGCAAGGCTGAATTCTAGTTAAATCTGACAGTGCAGTCCGGTTCTTACTCACGCAATTCGCACGTTCGAAACAAATGTCACGTTGTTGTTTCGAGTGGAAACATCATTTGGGATATTTATAACTTTAGTAATTTTTGACGAGCATTTTACTAAAACTTGCAAATTTGGACGGTTGAGACTTGTCGGAGATTTTCACTGTGACGAGTTCGATGACCTGGCTCGGGGGGAGTTCACCAAATGTCTGATCAAACGGAATTCGCTGAAAACGGACGCAAAAAGGTTGGCTTGCTTGACCGATTGAGGATCCGTACGCGTATCAATCTGCTTGTGCTGTTGACGATGGTGGCGGTCTCTGCGCTCGGGATTACCTATCTTGTAGGCCGTATGGGCACCGTGCATTCCCTTGAGAGCAAAAACCAGTATGCAACTCTCTACGAACTCGTTCAGTCTGTGGAGATCGGTGCCTTGCAGATGCGCCGCAGCGAAAAGGACTTCCTGCTTCGGCGTGATACCAAGTACATCGGAAAATATGATGCTGCAGTTTCGAAAGTGAACGCCGCGCTGATGCAAATGGCGGACCTGGAGGCTTCCGCAGCGGTTCTTGAGAATATCGAGAAACTCCAAAACGAAGTCGATCATCATAAAGAGCAGTTCCACAAGGTTGCGGGACTGCATCAAACCGTTGGTTTGAACGAAAAGGACGGGCTTGAGGGCGAACTGAGACAAGCCGTTCATAACGTGGAGGAACTGCTAAAGACGGCCAAACTGGATTCCTTGACCGTCAAGATGCTGATGATGCGCCGTCACGAGAAAGACTTCATGATGCGTGGCAAGGAAAAGTACGTCGCGCGTATCGATAAAAGACGCGAAGAGTTCGATGCACTCCTCGGCAACGCGGCTCTTCCCGAAGAATTGAGCGCCAAACTGACGATCCTGATGGACTCCTATCAGGCAGGTTTCAAGTCATTTGCCAAAACCTCCATGTTGCTGAAGCCGGAGACGAAAAAGCTCAGTCAGATTTTTGCGGAGATGCAGCCGGATTTCGCGAGGATCCGCGAAGCAGCCGACGAAGGCCAGGCCGCGGCCAACGCTCACTTCACTTCGACCATGAAAACGACGGACCAGACTTTTCTGGCTGCGGGAATTGGCATTCTTGCAGCGGTGATCTTTTCCGGTTTTCTGATCGGAAGGAGCATCACGTCACCAATAGCTCGACTAAACAACGCGATGAAATCGCTTGCTGAGGGGGACGTTGAGACCGAGGTTCCATTGATCGGCTTGAAGACCGAAATCGGCGAAATGGCCGGGACCGTTGAGATTTTCAAGAACACGTCCCTTGAGCGAATGGCGCTCATGAATGAAAACGAACGCGATCAGGAAATGCGTGCGGGTCGCCAGACAAAGGTCGATGACCTCATTGGCAACTTCCGTGAAACCGTCCTTGGTGTGCTTGAAGCAGTCAATGCGGAAAACCGGGAAATGGAGACTTCGGCAGGCAACCTTTCGACCATCGCCTCGCAGACAACCTCGCAGGCGGACAGTGTTTCCAGTGCGTCGAAGGACGCATCGAACAACGTCCAGGCTGTCGCTGCGGCTACGGAAACGCTGTCGGAATCGATCGGTGAAATATCCCGGCAGGTCAGCCAGACGAAGAGCATCGTCGAACAAGCGACTGATGCAACAATCGAGACAGACACCAAGATCGCAGGTCTTGCTGACTCTGCAGACAAGATTGGCGAAGTCATTCTGTTGATCCAGGGAATTGCCGAGCAGACGAACCTTCTCGCTCTCAACGCCACAATTGAGGCAGCAAGAGCTGGAGAAGCGGGCAAGGGCTTTGCGGTTGTCGCGTCCGAGGTGAAGGAACTTGCCACGCAAACTGCCAAGGCAACTGAAGCCATCTCTACCCAGATCACCGATATTCAGAAAGAGACCGAAAGTTCGGTCGATGCCATTCGCGGAATTGCCGAAACGATGCGTGAGGTTTCTTCAGCCACCGAGGCCATTTCCGCGGCGGTTGAAGAGCAAGGATCATCGACCGCGGAAATCACGGCAAACGTCAATTCCGCTGCTGCCGGATCCAATGAAGTTTCGGAGAATATTGTCGGTGTTCAGCAGGCCGCGGATGAAAGTCAGGACTCCGTTGAAAAGGTGCTGTCGGCAGCAAAGGGTGTTTCGGCGAACACGGAACAGCTTCGTGATGTCATCGAAGAGTTCCTGGGAGATGTCGCTGCTGCTTGATGTCGACTGCCGAGCAGTGGCACCTTTGATCCGCGCGATGTCTATGGCGTCCGGGCGTGAACCAGGCAGGTTGTGCCTGGTTGGGCTGTCTGTTCCCGGGTCGCGACCCGGTTCTGCAAGATCGTGCGAACCTGTCTCTGGTTCGCATTCGCAATCATTATCATCGACGCATACGCGGCCGAACGTAGATTGGCCTCGATTGGCCGCACGAATTCGGGTTTCAGAAGCCTTCTGATCTGGAACATTCTTTCAGATTGCATGCAGCCGCCTGTGCCAACTTCATTTGTCTGTCAACAAATCCGGAAACCAGCAACCGGGGAGGGTTTTGCACCTTCCCGTGATTGATACCTGCATTGCGAGAACGCTTTGGTTGCAGGCAATCGACAACGTATGTCGAGCCGGACAGAAGGCAAAATCACGACAGTTAATTTAGCGATTGCTGAGGGCGCATTGATGCCCTAACGTATTGTCATAAAAATGTCATAAATCTTGGGAGGTCACTATGAAATCTATCAAATTTGCGTTTGGTATCTCGCTATTTGCGTTTGCTGCAGCCACCGGTTCCGCGCATGCGGACAAAATGACCCTCTATTGCAGTGCGCAGGAAGATTGGTGTCAGCTGATGGCGCGCAGCTTTGAAGAGGCGACCGGAATTGACGTCAACATGACCCGGAAATCGTCCGGTGAGACGTTTGCGCAGATACGTGCCGAGTCGGCCAATCCGAAGGGTGACGTGTGGTGGGGTGGAACCGGCGATCCGCATCTGCAGGCAGCAGAGGAAGGCCTCACACAAGAGTACGTTTCCCCGATGCGCGATCAGCTGCACGATTGGGCGATCTCCCAGGCAGAGAGCGCCGGCAACCGGACGATCGGGATTTATTCCGGTGCACTTGGGTATGGCTATAACACCGACCTGGCGTCCGCCAACAATCTGCCTGAACCATCCTGCTGGAAAGATCTGCTGAAGCCCGAATACAAGGGTCATGTCCAGATGGCGAACCCGAATTCATCCGGCACGGCTTATACAACCCTTGCATCCATGGTGCAGATTTTTGGCGAGGATGAGGGTTTTGAATTCATGAAAGGTCTGCACGCCAATATCAACCAGTACACCAAATCCGGCTCCGCACCGATCAAGGCAGCAGGCCGTGGCGAGAATACGATCGGAATCGTGTTCATGCATGATGCCGTCAAGCAGGCGGTGTCCGGATTCCCGATCAAGGTCGTCGCCCCTTGCGAAGGTACAGGCTACGAGATCGGGTCCATGTCCATCATCGACGGTGCCAGAAACCTCGATGAAGCCAAGAAATTCTATGATTGGGCATTGTCACCCGAAGCGCAGAACCTCGCACTCGAAGTCAACGCGTTCCAGGTGCCGTCCAACAAGAATTCGGAAACGTCACCTTCCGCGCCCGATATGAGCCAAATCAAGCTGATTGACTATGACTTCGCCAAATACGGTTCATCGGACGAGCGCAAGCGGTTGCTGCAAAAGTGGGACGAGGAGGTGTCCACGCTGCCGCAGTAAATCATGCGCAACGTATCCGTTGAAAACACCGGCCTGTCCGTTCTGATATTCTGGATTGCCGCCGGATGGGCCGGGTTTTGCCTATTGCCCTGGTATGGGATTGAGGACGGTTTCTTCTCATTCGCCTGGCTGCTCGACGGATACCCGTTGGATGAAGACTATGCGCCAGCCGCATTTCTGATCGCTCAATCGGAAAAAATGTGGCTGGCGCCATTAATTGCACCACTGTTGGCCCCGCTGTTCGTACTGCGTCGGCGAAAATCCGACCCAGTCTATTCGGCAACGCTGATCCTTGCAGGCGGCCTTGGCTTCGCCTGGCTGATTGCACAAGGGTTTGGAATTGGCATCAGAGGCTTCAGCTATGAATGGCTCAATGCCGTTTTTGGTGAGCTTGGTGATCGTCAGTTCGGGATGGGCTACGGGGCCCTGCTCGTCGCAACCGCGTTCCTTTTTCTGTTCACGCAGGGCATTGCCGCACGCGGTGCGATAAACGGTGACGTCTTTGTCGTAAGCGCCATCGGCGGCGTTATCATCATCGTTGCCACATTTGTCTTTTTCCCGATCGTGCGGATGCTTGTGGCTGCCTTCGTAACCGATGGCGGCCACTATTCCATAACGGTATTCGTATCGAAGTTCTTCGACGACCGACTGTGGGGACTGGGGTGTTTCTGGGGCGCTCGCTGCGGCGCGGCGTGGAACTCGTTGTTCCTGGCAGTGCTGGTCGGCATCATTACCACGGGCCTGGGCCTTGTTTTTGCGTTGGTGGTGACGCGTTCCGGCTTCCGCTTCAAGCGGGGTTTGCGCGCGCTGACGGTTCTGCCGATCATTACGCCACCATTCGTGATCGGTCTGGCACTCATCTTGTTGTTCGGCCTCTCCGGCTCCGTGACCGTGTTTGTATCGGAGCTGTTCGGCATACAGCCGACAAGGTGGCTCTACGGACTTCCCGGGATACTGATTGCGCAGACATTGGCCTTCACGCCGATCGCCTTTCTTGTTCTGATCGGCGTGGTCGAGGGGGTCAGCCCATCCATGGAAGAAGCCGCGCAGACACTGCGCGCCAACCGTTGGCAGACATTCAAGACCGTTTCGTTGCCCCTGATGCGTCCAGGTCTTGCCAATGCCTTCCTGCTGGGGTTCATCGAAAGCATGGCGGATTTCGGCAATCCGCTCGTTCTGGGTGGCAACTTCGATGTGCTCAGTACCGAGATCTTCTTTGCAATCGTCGGTGCACAATATGACCAGAGCCGTGCGGCGGTCCTGGCAATGGTGCTGTTGTTCTTTACGTTGACTGCCTTCTATTTCCAGCGGGTCTGGCTCGGAAAGAAGAACTACACAACGGTCACGGGGAAAGGGGACGCCGGCGTGCACCCGCTCATGCCTCGCAGGCTGTCTTTTCCCGTTTTTGCCGTCGCAGGGATTTGGGGTGCCTTTACGATCATCGTCTACGGCATGATTGTCTACGGGAGTTTCGTAGAGCTCTGGGGTGTTCGAAATACCCTGACTTTCAAGCACTATATCACCGCGTTTTCGGTCGGTTGGACCGAGCACGGACTTCACTGGTCTGGAGCGGCCTGGGACAGCTTCTTCACGACGATCCAGATCGCCGCAGCAGCGGCGCCGCTGACCGCGGCAGTTGGCCTCATAACGGCCTATTTGCTGACAAGACAGACCTTCGCGGGCAAGAATGCCTTCGAGTTCGGTACAATGCTGAGTTTTGCCATCCCGGGAACGGTGATCGGTGTAAGTTACATTCTGGCCTTCAACGTACCACCCATCGAAATAACCGGGACCGGCATCATTCTTGTCGTCAGTTTCATTTTCCGGAACATGCCGGTTGGTGTGCGTGCCGGCATCGCCTCGATGAGCCAGCTCGACAAGTCTCTGGACGAGAGTTCCCTCACACTTGGAGCGAACAGTTGGCAGACTTTCCGAAAGGTCATTCTGCCGCTGTTGCGTCCGGCCATTCTGGCCGCCCTGGTGTTCAGCTTTGTGCGCGCCATGACGGCGATCAGCGCAGTGATTTTCCTTGTCTCCGCCGAATACGATATGGCCACCAGCTACATTATCGGCCGGGTGGAGAACAACGACTATGGCCTCGCGATTGCATATTCAACGACGCTCATATTCGTCATGTTGTCGGTTGTCGCTCTCTTGCAGTTCATTGTCGGTCGTACCCAGATCGGCCGCCGCACTCAATTCGCCACGAGAACCTGATCCATGACCCAGACAAAAATCTCGAGCAAGGCTGCGCCCGTCAAGTTCTCCGGCGTTACAAAGGTTTACGGCAGCGACGTGGTTGCCGTCGATGACATCAATCTTGAAATCGAGGCGGGCAAACTGGTGACGTTGCTCGGACCGTCCGGCTGCGGAAAGACCACTACGTTACGCATGATCGCAGGCTTGGAAATGGCGACCTCCGGTCAAATCCTGATTGGCGAGGAAGATGTTACAAAACTCCCGGCGACCGATCGGGATGTATCCATGGTGTTCCAGTCATACGCGCTCTTTCCCCATATGACCGTTCTTGAAAATGTGGCGTATGGTCTTGGATTTTCAGGGTTTCCGAAATCCGAAGCCGGCGACAGGGCGCGTGCTGGTCTCGAACTCGTTGGCCTGAAGGGCTACGACAAACGCCTGCCGAGTGAGCTTTCCGGCGGCCAGCAGCAGCGTGTCGCGGTTGCCCGTGCACTGGTACTGGAGCCACAGGTTCTTTTGTTTGACGAACCCCTGTCCAATCTCGATGCAAAGCTCCGCCGCCAGGTACGTGAGGATATCCGTGCCATCCAGCAGGACCTGGGCCTGACGGTGGTCTACGTAACGCATGATCAGGAAGAGGCCCTGGCGGTGAGTGACGAGATTGTTGTCATGCGCAATGCGGCAATCGCGCAAATAGGAACCCCGAGAACCCTGTATGATGAACCTGTCGATGCGTTCGTCGCCGATTTCATCGGCGAGGCAAACCTGATCCCCTGCAACGTGACCGCGTTGGACGGATCAATGGCCGAGATCGATGTCGATGGTTATCGTTGCCAGCTTCCTTCACGCGGCCTTTCGACAGGTGCCGGTCAGCTGGCCGTCCGTCCCGCCCGCATCGCCCTCAACGAGGGTACGGGCTTTGATGCGAAAATTGCAAAGTCCACCTATGTTGGTGTCCGTATGGAATATTCGCTCGAGACATCATTTGGTTCGATGTTCGCGGTCCAGGATGACGTCCAGCATCCCCTGGAGCCGGGGACTGCGGTTCAGGTCAGTTTCAGGTTCCCCGGTCCCGTGCTCATACCTTCATGATCGCCATCAGGCGTTTGGCGCATTCGCGCTGCACAGAGAATTCGTAAACCGTCCACTTTCGTGAATTTGCCGGAAAACACCGCGCTTCCCGGCGACGATCTAAACTTTCGTCCGGCCTTCCTCGACGGCGTCCAGAATGAACTTCGGCAGTGCAAATGCAGCCGCGTGGACGTCCGGTGTGTAGTACCGGGTCTCGAAACCTGCCGCTTTGAAACGCTGTTCCAGAACCGGTACGGCCTGTCTGCGCAGGTCGGGGTTGTCGGTCGCCCAACCCAGGGTCATGTGACCACCGAAATAGGTCGGGATTGCCGCAATATAGGCCGCCGCATCCTTGAAGATACGGGAGAAACGTTCGACGCTTGTCACCAACTCGTCCCGCTGGAGGAAGGGGACGCCATTCTGTGTCACCAGGATTCCGCCCGGCGTCAGCATGCGGTGAGCATTTCGATAAAATTCTTCGGAAAAGAGGACTGCACCCGGTCCGTGCGGATCGGTGCTGTCGACGATGACAACATCGAACCGATGGTCGGTCTCTGCAGCGAATTTCATGCCGTCGGCAATGACCAGCTCAAAACGCGGGTCTTCCAGGACACCCTTATTGAAGTCACTGAAATGCTCTTTGGAAAAGTCGACGACCGACGCGTCGATTTCGACCTGCACCAGCTTTTCAACAGAAGCGTGCTTGAGGACTTCTTCCGCAAGACCACAATCACCACCGCCTACGATCAGGACGTTTTTGGCTGCTCCATGGGCGATGATCGGCACGTGGGACATCATCTCGTGATAGATGAACTCGTCCGCGGTCGTGACCTGGGTCACCCCGTCAAGCATCAGGATCTTGCCGAAAACGGGATTGGAGAAGAGCACCAGGTCCTGGTGCTCCGTTTTTTGCTGATAGAGGATTTCCTCGCAGCTGTAGCTGACCTGAACTCCCGGATAAAGGATTTCGTTGAATACCAGACCGTCGCTCATTCTGCGGCTTCCAGGGTGTGCGGCTTGGAGAGCTGATTGGCAACTTCCCGACCGCGCAGCAACTCCGAAACCGCTGTCTTGCCGGGATTGAAGGCGTTGCGCAGGACGTCGACACACTTTTCAGGTTTGGCATCGCCGCACATAAACACGTCGAAGGCGGCGTAACCTGCCTCCGGCCAGGTGTGAACGGAAATATGGCTCTCCGCGAGTACGGCGACACCCGAGACACCGGTCGGTTCGAACGGATGAAGGTGGATATGCAAAAGGGTTGCGCCAGCCTCCTCGACACAGGAGCGCAGCGCCTGTTCGACGTAAGGCAGGTCATCAAGCCTTTCGGCGTCGTAAAGATCAATAATCAGATGCGCACCAGCGCAGTGGACCCCTTCCTTTTGAATGAAGTGATCCAGGCGGTCGTCTGCGTAAACGCCAGCGGCCGCGGTCAAAACGTTTTCTTCCTTCTGGGTGGTGCTTCTTGGTTCGGCAACGCACGCTGCGTCTTCTGCTACACGAACCTCCAAGTCCATCCCCAGTTCGAAGAGGGCGTTGCTTTCCATATCGCTCTCCCAAACCAGCAGATGTCCCCGGTATTAATTCCGGAGCGCACTCCATACAAAAAAGAGTGTTTGATCTCAATGGGAAATCTGCAAAATCTTTCTGCAGCCAACGCATGTCTGATATGAACGCACCAGATATTCGCAGTCGTTTGAGAAAAACGGTTGCCATTTGAAAGGGTTAGCCGTGTCGATCGCAATCAGAAGCTTAATAGGCGAAGATCTGAAAAACGCGCTGAAGGATCTCGCACTTCTCAGGATATCTGTGTTTCACGACTGGCCGTATCTGTACGAAGGAACGATGGAGTACGAAGCCAGGTACCTGCAGCGCTACGTTGAGACGGAAGGTGCCGTGATTGTCGGGGCATATGACGGTGACAAACTTGTGGGAGCGGCAACGGGCGAACCGCTCGGGGACGAGTACGAGGCGTTTCAGGCACCGTTGAGGGAACGCGGATACGACACCGATAAGATTTTCTACCTCGCAGAGTCCGTTCTCGATCCCGCCTATCGGGGCCAGGGCATCGGTCATCGGTTTTTCGACGGGCGCGAGGCCCATGCCCGCAGTCTGGGATTTGACCAGGCGGCGTTTTGCGGGGTTGTCCGTCCCGATGATCACCCGATGAAGCCGGCAGACTACCGGCCTCTCGACCCGTTCTGGCGCAATCGCGGGTATGAAAAGCTGGAAAACGTTATCGTAACCTTCCCGTGGTTGGATATCGGCGAGGCGGAAGAAACAGAAAAGCCAATGCAGGTCTGGTACAGGAGACTATGAACGATCCGTTGCCGGTGACATCGCGTTTCAGCGCATGCTCAAATGGCCGAAATCAGCGAAACAGCGTGATATTTGCGGTTCAGTTTGTATTTTGCATCCTTGGAACCGTAGTGCCTTCGATCGCGTCTGACATCCGGTTTCTGACCCTTGAAGAACCGCCGACCAATTATCTGAAAGACGGCGAGATTTCCGGAACAACGGTTGACCTTGTCAACGAAATGGCACGCCGGCTCGGCGAGCAGCCGGAAATTGAGTTCCTGCCCACTGCGCGTGCGTTCCTGAAGGCGCAAAGCAACCCGAACTGCCTTGTCTTCACGGCCGGCCTGACAGAAGAGCGAAAAGCACTCGGCTACCAACCGATCGGTCCGGTCATCACCCGAAGGCACATTCTGTTTGCTCGTTCGGGCAGCAACTTCGAGATATCGAGTGTCGAGGATATTGTTGCCAGGAAGCTGACCGTGTCCGGTGTTGATGGTGACTGGCGAACCGGGTTTTTATTGTCGGAGGGTGTGACGGTCGAGACGACATCTCAGCATCTTCTCAACTTCCGAAAACTCATGGCAGAGCGCACGGATCTCTGGATATCGTCTGATCTTGAAGCACCGTCGATCCTGTCACAGGCCGGTGCTGATCCGTCAGCGATTGAAATTGCTTTCGTGTTCCGGTCTGCCCCAAGCTACATTCTCGCTTCCAGGGGCACGGACGAGAAGGAACTCGCGCGCTGGCGCGGCGTATTCTCCGAAATGACGCGGGACACGGTGTTCCTCGAACGGTTGTCGAACAAGTGGAGCTTGGAACTCGGCCTGGACCTTGGCTTCAGCGGCAGGGAAGGCTTCCATATCAAATCCGGTCCGGCCAGAAAGAAACCGTCATGAGCCATCTAGGAACAGACGGAAAGTTGCGCTGGAACGCGTGCGCCTGGCCAAGCGTTCCGGGCACAAATTCGAAAGTCCTGCCATATTCACCCCGGTTCAAGTGGGGCGCTAGTCACCACACTCGAATAATCCGGTTGAAAGAATTCTCTCATGCCGTGTTCGGATCATTCACCAGTGCAGCGATGAACAAGCAAAACGACCACTGTAACACTCACCCGGAATTGCCATCTGGATCGTTGCGGTTTGCGTTGGCGCTTGCGTTGCTCATCTGGCTCGCCGCATTGACATCAGGTATGGCACAGGCGCAGGAATTGCGATTGCTGACCTCTCCCTGGCCGCCGTCAAACTATATTCGGACTGACGGGATTCCTGCGGGGATCAGTGTCGACGTCATTGAAGCGATCAAGGACAGGTTGAAACTGGAAACGCCCGTGGAAGTCCTTCCCTGGGCGAGGGGATATCTTGTTGCCCAATCGGACCCGAACGTCCTGCTTTTCACGGCAGGGCGTACACCGGAGCGTGTCGACATGGGATTTCACTTCGTCGGACCCGTGGTGATGTGGACACATGCACTGATGGCCCGGGAAGGCTCTGAGATCGCCGTCGATGCGGTTGACGCTGTCAGATCGCAAAACCTCGTCGTTGCCGGAGTGCGAGGTTCCTGGCAGATCCGCCTGTTGCAAGATGCCGGTGTCCAGACCGTTGAAACGGAAAACCATGAGACAGGCGCAAGGATGCTTCTTGCAGAACGGGTCGATCTCTGGATCACATCGCGACTGCAGGCCTCCTCGGTGCTGAAGGACCTCGGGCGGGACGCAGACAGCGTCACGGCAATCCACACCGTGAAACGCTCGCCGTCCTACCTCATGATTTCTGCAGAAACCGATCCCGACATCATTGCCCGGTGGGAAGGGGCATATGAAGACCTCAAGCAGACCGACTTCTTCGAAAAGACCGTGAACAAGTGGAGCGATCAGCTGGGCATCGCCCTCCAGTTCAGGCCGGCTGAAGGTTTCAGCGCAAGACCGGCCCCTCACGATAAAACCGGTTCTTGAGAAGGTGTCTCTGGTTTAGAGCGTTTACTTGCGAGGAGCGAGGCACCGGCGCATGTGCCCCGCACTCCGAACCGTCGGTTACTTCAGCGCCCAGCGAATGGTTACGTTCGCGCCGATGGTTTGTTCTCCGGTCTCGACCGGAACGGCTTCAGCGCTCGCGGCCATCATGCTTCCGGCCCGCATCATGAGCGGTTGAGGCATCTGTGTGCCGGTCTCTGAAATGGATATGATGGTACCCAACTCTGCGCCCGCAGCACTTGCGAAGATCTCCGCCTTGTGACGTGCGGCATCGACGGCCTTCTTGCGGGCTTCGTCAAGCTTGTCCGCCGGGTCGCTGACTTCGAAACGAATGCCGTCCACGGAATTCGCGCCACTTTCAACAACGAGCGTAAGCAAACCACCCAGTTTTGCCAGGTCACGGACATTGACCTCAACGCCGTTGCGGACCTCGTAGCCGGCAATCCCGGGCTGTTGATCGGAGCCGCTGGCAACCCGCTCATAGCGCGGATAAATACCAAATCCCCTTGTCTGGATGTCCTTGGCTTCGATGCCGGCGCCCTTGATTGCATCGATGACCTTTGAGATCGAGGCAGAATTCTCCGAAAGCGCCTCGGCGGCCGTTTTGGCCGTGGATACGACATTCGTCGTGATGACGGCCATGTCGGGCGTGACGGCGACCGTGCCTCTTCCTTCCATGGTAATGCTGCCCGCCAGGGTTTGTGCATCCTGTGCCAAAGCGGTGTTGGCGGTTATCAGGGCAACCCCAAGGACTGAGGCAAATGCGATTTTGCGCACCAATGCAAGCGGACGGATGGGCAGAATCGTTATCGAACCGGACATGTGAAATTCCTTTCAACACTATTTGACTTGACCGGGAAGATTGTTGGCCAATGCGGCAGGGGTAAGGCTTGCCGGTTCAGCTTTCGTTCATTTTCAAGGGCTTGCATTAGTACTTCCAATGACGCGGACCGCGTTCCGGCCCTAGTTTTTGGAATCCTGAGATCCGCTGAAGCCGACATCGCCGGTTTCGGACAGTAATACTGCGACCGGCCGGGAGCTTTCGAACCGTGCGCAGACGATAACGATCATCACGGTCAACGGCACGCAAAGCACCATGCCGACAATGCCCCAGATTGCCCCCCAGAACGCGAGCGAGAGCATGATGACGAGACCCGAAAGGTTGAGGTTGGACCCCATGAGTTTCGGCTCCACCAGATTGCCGATGGCGAACTGGATCAGGCCGAGACCAGTGGCAATCGCAAAGAAGGGGCCGAGAGTGTCATAGTAGACGATCGCCAGAAGGCTCGGAAATATGACACCGATCAGCGAACCGATGGTCGGAATGTAGTTCAGCAGAAAGGCAATGAAGCCGAAGAGGGCGGCATAGGGCAGACCGATCAGGATCAGGACCAGGCTGGTGAGTACACCGGTGGCAACGGACACGGCGGTCTTGATCGAAAAGTAATGCATGATCGAGCGGTTGATTTCCGCGCGGATCGCAAACGCCGACTGGGCGCGTTCGGGAGAGGCGAACAGCCGTTCGAATTTCCGATCGAAGGTCGACTGTTCCAGGACCAGGAACAGAACATAGATGAAGACCAGGCTGGCGGAGCCGGCAAGCGCGGTCACAAGACTGGCGCCGGCCGTCACCATGCGCGGCACGACAGAGTCTGGCAGCAGGTCCTTCAACTCGATCGGATCGTTGAAGTCGAGGTGAGACGACACCTGGTTGAACAGTTCTTCAAGGCGTCTCTGGTAGGTCGGGGCATCCTGGGCGAGCTGGGACAGGTTGGCCGTCACGATGTCCAGAACGATCGTGCTGACAGCAAAGATCGACAGTAAAGACAGCGTGAAGGAAATGAAGCCTGGAAGCCGCCAGCGGCCGATCGGCACCTTTGCAAAAAGATGCGCAAGCGAATTGATCATGTACCAGACGATCAGGGCAATGACGAAGGGAAGCAGTAACGAGCGCCCGATAACCAGCAGCCAGCCGATCATGCAGACCAGTAGAACCGTCAGCGTGGCGGACAGAAGGGGGCTTCGCATTGTGGCTCCGGCAATTGCGGTAACGGCGACTCAGCCGCCACGTGTCGGTCCATTTAGACCTCAAGCCGCCTCAGACCTCAAGCCGTGCGGCAACGGTCGCCTATTGCCTTTGCGTGGAAACGTTTTGCATCGTGCCAGCCACATTTCCGTCCAGGGCCGGGGCCCTGACAGACGGCGCAACATGGGGGCCGGACTTTCCAAGACCTTTTTCACCTTCATGCCGCAAACCTCTTGCCCCGACGAATTGCCGTGGTATAGGGAACATCTGCGCCGTTCTGTCTTTCACAGAGATGCGCCGTGGGCCTGTAGCTCAACTGGTTAGAGCCGTCCGCTCATAACGGATTGGTTGGGGGTTCGAGTCCCTCCGGGCCCACCATTTCCTTTAAAATCAATGCCTTAGTTGCCGGATTGCCTAGGTGGGACATTCTAGGGGGACATTTCGGTGTTCAATCCGGACTGTTGGACCCAAACTCAAAATGTTACCTGGAACCAGGGAACCGCGACAAGCGTTGCAGATCAGTCGGGACTTTGAATAGCGCCACCATGGTGCAGCTTTGGTCGAAATTCGAACAACTTGCGCGCGGAGGCGCGGATCCAAACCGTGAAGGGCGGGAACGGTTGTAACGGCTAGAAACCGCGTTCATCTGCAGCCATTTCACGTCCTGCGAATTTTCCGGGAAAATGCCGTTGAAAGGAGCGGCTTTTAGCCGAACCCAGCTGACGAAATCCCCGGTGTTTGCGGGAAAGTTTGGCCTCGGGCAATGATCATATACGGCACAGGGCGCCGATTTCGGTGCGAAACAGGTCGGAGGCGGCGCCGACGAGTTCGTCGCTTTTGCTGCGCCGTCCTGAAACGATTTTCGGCTTCCGGCCCTTGCGAACCAGGGCGCCCTCGGGAAAAATCAGTTCAAATCTTTCTGTCAGGCGTTGGAAGGTTTCCGGGCACTGGACAAAGGGGCCTGTGAGAACAATCTCGTCCGGCATTAGCGTCAGTGTAAGATTGCGAAGCGTATGCGCCATCAGCAACAAGGGCCGTTTCAGGAAGGACTTGTCAGTGCAATCCTGCAGATAGTCCTCGAATTTTTGCTCGTTGATCGGGATTGACTGGTCTTGTGACATCGTTGCCAGCGCCCAAAGTCCGGCCTCGGCTTCCATGCAGCCGATCATGCCGCATTTGCAACTCACGGTGCTGAGCGGATCGAGTACACAATGCCCGATTTCACCAAAGCCCTCGGTGAGAACCAGTTCCCTGTCGTTGCTGATAAAAGCCGCGCCGATGCCGATACCCCAGTGTATCAGCAGTGTCTTGCCGGTGCCGAGACTTTTGCGGCGGGACGTGCGGGCCCGCAATTCGCAATTCAGGTTCTTTCGCACGATGACGTCATGTCCGAGGGTTTCAGACACTTCGGACAGGTCGAAGTCGGACAGTTTCGGCCAATAGGCGGAGTAGACCCAGCGTTTGCCGGGCTCGTCGACAATCCCCGGCAAGGACAGCGCATAGCCGCACTGTTTGGCCGAACCGGGAATATGCGCGGTGCATTTTCCGGCCAGGCTTGAAAGCACGTCGATGAAGCCTTGCTTGTCGATCTTGTCCGCCTGCACCTGCTCCGTCGTCTCGAAAAGAATCGTTCCGGCCAGATCGACCACCGCGCAATGCATCGTGTGTGACACGAAATGAAAGATCACCGCGCACAGGCGGCCAGGGGCGGGGGTGAGCAGGATCTCCGGCCGGCCTTTTTGCAGGGACTGCGCAGGGCGTGATTCCGTGATCAATCCATCATGGATCAATTCCATCACAAGGTCTGAAACTGTTGCCGGGCGGAGCGCCATATCCGTGGCCAGTTTCTTGCGGGTCGGCGCATCGCCCTGGCAGATCGCCGAAAAAATCCGTCCCTTTCGTCCGGCCGGAGCGTCAGCGCCATCATGCTCGAACTGACGAAAATAGTAGTCGCTCATCGGGAGAGAAGTCATTCGCCAGCCAGTCCTTTTCTGTGCAGAGCATAAGAAGAATTGCCGGAAACTCCAGCCAAAACTCAGCAAAAAATAATTATTGACATTTTTGTATTTAATTACATTAATGGAAAAAAATAGGAGTACCGATGAAGATTTCAATTGCCGAGACAAGTGTGGATGCAGGACATCAGGCAGCCTTGCGGGGCGCGGACTACATTCGGCGGGCCATCAGGGACCAGGGAGCGGCACGCCTTATCCTGGCCACGGGAGCGAGTCAGTTCGAGGTTCTGAAAGCGCTGGTTGCCTGTGAAGATATCGACTGGTCGAAATGCACGGTTTTCCATCTGGATGAATACATCGGATTGCCGCGGTCCCATCGCGCAAGCTTCGTCAATTATCTGAATGCGCGCTTCGTCAGTCAGGTTCCCGGATTGGGCCACTTCGAGGCCATTGACAGTGAAGCGGGTGACGTTGAAGCCGAAATCACACGATTGAACACGACGTTGAGCAAAGAACCCATCGACGTTGCCTTTGTCGGCATCGGAGAAAACGGACATCTGGCGTTCAACGATCCGCCCGCAGACTTCGAAACCACCTCACCATTCCTGCGGGTGTCACTGGATGAGCCCTGCCGCAGACAGCAGGTCAACGAGGGCTGGTTTGACACCATGGCCGATGTTCCCGCCGAAGCTCTGACCATGAGCATTCGGCAGATTATGGCTGCGAAAGCGATAGTCTGCACCGTTCAGGATCAACGCAAAGCTAGGGCCGTGAAAAATGCGGTTGAAGGACCAGTGAGCAACCTTTGCCCAGCGTCGATCCTTCAGGAACATGCCGATGCCACCCTGATCCTGGACGACGCCGCGGCCACAGAGTTGAGCCCGGGTGCCCGCAATGGCTGAAGCCAGATCCAATCCCGTTGGCATCCGCAATCGCTCGGCACCGGTACTTCTTGACGTGCTGTGCGCCGCAAGACAGACCTCGATTTGCTGTGAGCTGTCTCCCGAGGGCGGCCTGGTGGCGGAAACGATCGAAAGTGCCGAGCAACAATGGCGGACCGGCCCGGATGGCGACTTCGTCACACGGGGATTGATCGATCTTCAGGTCAACGGTTTCGGCGGGCTGGATTTCAACAGGGGAGGGATCACCGCCGACCGGTTGGATCTGGCGCTGATCGAGCTGGCCAAAACGGGGGTCACGGCTCTTCTGCCGGCGATCATCACAGGCTCGGCCGGTCGTATGGTCCGCGTGTTGCGGGAACTTGATGAGGCTGTGGCGGCCAGCCGACTCGGCCCACTCATGATTGCGGGTTACCACATCGAGGGGCCGTTTCTGTCCCCGGAAGACGGCTTCAGCGGATCTCACGACAGCGCGCATATGTCAGCGGCAAATCTTGACCTGATTGATGATCTGCAACGGAACGTGTCTCGCGGGATAAAGCTGGTGACGATTGCGCCGGAAGTCAGCGGTGCGATCGAAATGATCCGGGTGCTTGCCGGGCGGGGAATTCAGGTCGCGATCGGTCACTCCAACGCAAACGAGCAACAGATTTCAGCGGCGGTCGACGCCGGAGTGACGCTTTGCACGCATCTGGGCAACGGATTGCCGCAAATGCTGCACAAGACCGATAATCCGATTTTCTGGCAGTTGGCGGACGACCGGTTAACGGCGATGTTTATCGCCGACGGCATTCATGTGCCCAGACCGGCACTGCAAACGATGTTGCGGGCCAAGGGACACACGCGGACGATCCTGACGACCGATGCGGTGTCCGCGGCCGGGATCAATACCGGTCCCGGTTTTTACACGTTGGGCGCAGCGGAGATCGAGCGTTCACAGGAGGGATCCGTCCGAATCCCGGGCTCGAGCTATCTTGCCGGATCGTCGGTCACCATGGATCAGATGCTGCGCAACATGATGGCCTGGTATGGCCTGACCGTACCAGTGCTTGTCCAGCTCATGCGGGAAAATCCGCTGCATTTCATCCGCACTCGTCAGGACCCCGGTCCTATGGGTGCGACGGACGGTGTCGTCGAGTGGGAGACCACGGCGGACGGCCCCGTTGTTCGCAGGGCACATATTGGCCCGTTCACAGTTGAATAATCTGGAATTTCAATCGTCAAAATGGGAGGAAACCAATGACATCCGGTACTTTTAGAAAAGGTTTGATACTCGCGGCCTGCATGCTTGCAAGCGGCACGGGGCTGGCGAGCGCGGAAACCGTGTTGCGCCTTGCGGAAAACCAGCCTGAAACCAACCCAGTCACCGTTGCCATGCATCGATTTGCCGAACTTGTCGGCGAATACACCGATGGTGAGGTGAAAGTCGATGTCTATTCAGGCGCGCAGCTGGGTCAGGAAGTCGAATCCATCGAGCAGGTCCAGGCCGGGATCATTGACCTTGCCCGCGTCAACACGGTGCCGCTTGCCAATGTCACTCCGGCGGTTGGCGTGTTCACGCTGCCGTACATATTCAGCGGTTCTGAGCACAAGTACAAAGTTCTGGACGGCGAAATCGGACAGAAGGTGCGCGCCGACATGGCAGAGGCCGGTCTGGTCGGCTTTGATTTCATGGAAGCCGGATCGCGCAGCTTCTATACCCGCGAAGGCTTGCCGATTTCGGAACTTGCCGATCTATCCGGTCTGAAGATCCGGGTGCAGAACTCTCCGATCTCCATCCTCATGGTGGAATTGCTGGGCGGCGTGCCGACACCGATGAACTATGGCGAGGTGTTCTCGGCGCTTCAGACCGGCGTGATTGACGGCGCGGAAAACGACTTCGTCAGTTTTCACACCTCCGGCCACTACGAAGTGGCTCCCAACTACGTCATTGATGGCCATCTCAGCCCACCTGCGATAGTGATCATGAACAAGGCCCGCTTCGATAGTCTCCCCGAGGATCAACAGCAGGCAATTTCAAAGGCGGCGAAGGAAGCGGCGATCTATGAGCGTGAGCTGATGTTTGCGGCCAACGACAAGGCGCGCACCACGGTCGAGGAGGCCGGAGTCTCTGTCGTGGAAATAGACAATGGTCCGTTTCAGGCAGCGATCCTGCCGATCTATGAAGAGTTCCCACACCTTGGCGACCTTATTGAACAGATTCGGGCCGTAGACTGAACACGTTCCGTCTGGCTGGGTAAATTGCCTGGCCAGTCGTCCCCTCGGGAGAGGCTCATTGTCGAAAAAGTCCCCCATCATTGAAAATCTGACCTGGGCAGTTGACGGGTTGAACGGCATCGCCAGCTGGATTTGCAACCGTCTGCTGGAGTTGATCGTTGCGATCACCTTCATGCAGGTTGTCCTGAGATACGTCTTCAACAGTCCGACAAAATGGTCCGAGGAAGCAGCCATGCTGTGCCTGGTCTGGTACGGCATGCTGGCAACGGCAATTTGCGTGCGCACCCACCACCATGTCGCCATCGTCTTCTTTCGCGATCTGCTGGGCGAAACCGGCGGCATTGTCCTCGACGTGTTTGCGCATCTTGTCATTCTGGGGTTCGCGCTGGTGCTCCTGTTCAGCGGCACAAAGCTGGTCGACCTGGCCGGTGTGACGCTTTTGCCGGCATCGGGCATTCCCAAATCCCTGCTGTATTACTCGGCGCTCACCGGTGGTTTCCTGATAGCGCTGAATGCCCTGACAAACATTCTGACCGGGTCACTTCGTCCAAGTGAATTCGAAGATACCGGGACGACGTCATGAGTGCGCAGGGTATCGCGATCGCCTTGCTGCTAGGCAGCTTTCTCGGCCTTATGGTGTTACGGGTTCCGGTGGCCTTCGCCCTGGGAATGTCATCGGTCGTGACCGCGTTTTACCTCGGTCTGCCGATGTTGATGATCGGGCAGCGGATGGTGAACGGCCTGTTCAGTTTTACCTTTCTGGCGGTGCCGTTTTTCATTCTGGTCGGCAACATCATGACGGAAGGCGGGATCTCCGACCGCCTGGTGAAATTCGCGGAAGTTCTTGTCGGCCGTTTTCGAGGCGGGCTCGCCCAGGGCAATGTGGTGGCGAGCACGTTTTTCGGCGGTATTTCCGGTTCTTCGGTCGCCGATGTCGCCTCGATTGGCTCATTCCTGATACCGGCCATGAAGAAACGCGGCTACACGCCTGAATATTCGGTCGCGGTCACCGTCACATCGTCGGTGCAGGGTGTGTTGATCCCGCCAAGTCAGAACATGATCTACTACGCGCTGGCCGCTGGCGGACTGCCGATCAGCAAGCTGTTTCTGGCCGGCTATGTTCCAGGCGTGCTGTTGTCTGGCGCCCTGATGGTGCTGTGCTGGATCGCCGCCGTGCGCCACAATCATCCCAAGGGCGATGTCTACGGACTAAGGGACAGCCTCGGCATCGTCGGGCGTGCCTCGATCGGCCTGTTCACCATCGTGATCATCATCGGTGGCATTGTTGGTGGCGTTTTCACCGCCACGGAGTCCGCGGCTGTCGCCGTCGTCTATGCGTTGTTGGTGACGGCGTTCGTCTATCGCACCATGGACCGGACCAAGATTCGCCGGATCATGGCCGGCACTCTGGCCTCGCTCGGCATGGTGGTCGCGATCATCATGACGTCGTCCGCATTTGGTTTTCTGTTGTCCTACCTGAAGGTGCCGACGATCCTTGCCGACCACATTCTGGGCCTGTCTTCGAATGTCGTGATCATTCTCCTGATGATCAACCTGCTGTTGCTGATCCTCGGGATGCTGATGGACATGGGTGTGCTCATCCTGATCATGACCCCGATCCTGTTGCCGATCGCCGTGAAGATCGGGATTGATCCGATCCATTTCGGCATCATCATGATCCTCAATCTGGGAATAGGTGTGTGTACGCCGCCGGTGGGGACGTCTCTGATGGTCGGCTGCGGCATCGGAGGGGTGAAGATCGAAAACACGGTGAAGGCGATGCTGCCGTTCTATCTGGCCATGGTTGTGGTGCTGATGCTGGTGACCTTTATCCCGGTGTTGTCCCTGGGTCTGGCCGGGGTGCTGGACTGACGGCGAGACCGGCAGGCGGAGGTGCTTCCGTACACTCAAACCGGTCTGACGGTAGAGATCACCGGCGCTCTTCAATCATGTTCGTGAACGCACAAGAGCAAATGTGCAGCTCTGGAATGCAGGCAGCCAATCTAACTGTTGGACAACAGAGTCAGCTTGCCAAGGGAAACGGCCGGAGCCGATCTGACAACCACAGCATTCAAGGCTGCAGCCGTCAGATCAAATCCAAACGTCCAAACGTCAATTTGCAGACATTTCTGTCTTGATCAATTCATAGGCCGCGAGCGCGTCGATGCCTGTATCGTTGACTTCGGAGAGGACCTTTTCCCGGATTTCGGCCGAAATATCCTGAAACCTGGCCAAGTCGGTATCGCTTGCCTCATTGATTGCGTTGCCTTCGGTCGAGCGGGTCAGCGCTATACCGTCCTGATCGATTTCATCCCACATCGCACCTCCCATACGGCTTAAGGGCTCACCAAAGACCTTTTCTTCAAGGGCGGACTGCAGCTCCGGCGGCAAGTCGGCAAAGGCTTCCTCGTTCATGATCAGGGCGAACGAACCGCGGTAAAGTCCACCCGGCATCCAGTAGACGTTCCTGGCGACTTCCGTCAGCTTGAATCCCTGCCGCGTTTCCATGGGCATCACCACGCCGTCCGCCGCATTGGATGCGAGCGTCTCATAAACTTTCGGCGCCGGAACCTGAATGCCGGTGGCGTCAAGTTTCCTGCCAACATCGCCACCGACACCGCCGGGAATGCGTATCTTCATACCGGCAACCTGGTCCAGCGTTGTCACGGGCCTGTCTGAATGGAGTTGCGCCGGGCCATGGGTCACCAGACCTATGAGTTTGACACCCCTGTGCTCGTTGGCCTTGGAGAGAAACTTCTCATAGACCCGCCAGTAGGCTACGGAGGCGGCCTCCGCGGAGCCTTCATAACCAGGCAGCTCGATCAGTTTTGTAGTTACGAAACGGCCAGGTTGATAGCCGTGAAAAATGATTGACGCATCCGCGGCGCCATCCATCACGAGATCCATTTGTGATGGCGGTGGTGCAAGACCGAGCTTCACCTCGGCCGTGACCTTTCCATCGGTTGCTTCTTCCACCATTTCGACAAAGCGCGGCCACATCTTTGCGTTCATGCCATGTGATGGCGGAGCCCACGATGAAATTGTCAACGTGTGTTCAGCTGAAAGTGCAGTGCCTCCGCCAAGGCCAATGGCAGCGGCAGCGAACAGGCCTGCGAGTCTCACCAGTTTCATATTTTCCTCCCTCGGTCGTTTTTGTATTGGTTCTACTGTGTGTCGGGCAGCTTCACCTTTTGGCCTTCAAGGCATCGGGACACGATGACCTGACAGCTCAGCCTGCTTCCGGGTTGCCGGTCTGTTGCCGCAAAATCCAGGAGATCGTTTTCGTGTTCGTGCATTGGCGTCAGTTCGCAAAGCAGTTCCTGTGCGAAAAAGGCATGACAGGTCGCACAGGCAGCTGAGCCGTTACAGTCGGCACGGATCCCGTCGACACCATTGTCGACCGCAACTTTCATGATGCTGTCACCTTCCGTTGCAGAGACAGGCACTTCGCTTCCATCGGGTTGGACAAAGACAAATCTGATCATGGTCATGTCCTCAACGGTCCCAGCGAACCGGCAGGGCTATCGGTCCGCGGAAGACCCAACCTCGCAGGATTGGCGAATTTCCGGCTTGAAGCCTCAGGTTGGCCAGACGGTTGAAGAGCATCGGTACGGTAATTTCGCCAACCATTTGCCGCGCGACCCAGGTTCCGGCACAAAAATGCGGCCCCGCACCGAACCCAAGGTGCCGTGAAGCTGTCCTGTTGAGATCGAAACGGTCGGGCTGGTCGAAGTGGCCGGTGTCCCTGTTGGCTGCCCCCACACATATGCCGAGCTGGTCTTCGGCCTTGAGACGGGTGTCACCCAGAACGGTGTCTTGTGTGACCCGGCGAGGATACATGCCAATGGGCGAAATCCAGCGAACCGACTCCTCGAAAGCCCTGGCAAAGAGTTTTTCGTTTGCCTGCGCCTGAGCCAGCTGTTCCGGGTTTTGCAGCAATCCCAAAACGGTGGTCAAAATGGCGTCTCTCGGCTCGTTCAGCCCGCCGCCAACGATCACCTTGATATTGGCACGAATTTGCTCGCGTGAATGTTTGTGTCCGGCATGGGCCATCGACGACAAGATAGAGGGATTTTCCGTTTCCACATGCCGTGCGAGGACGTGGTCGATTGCCTGATCTATGGCCGCAGAGGCGCGCCTGGCGCGGTTCGAGATTTCCGGATCGGCTTGGTAATTCCCCACACCATCCATCAGTGCCTGCGACCACCAGGCGATGTCTTCCCAGGCAACGTCCTCGAAGCCTAGCAAATCGATCAGGGACAGCGACGCCATGGGAGCTGCAAAACTGCTGAAGAGATCCGTTTCGCCATCGGCCTCAAACTGATTGATCAGGTCATTTGCGATCGACCGGAAACGGGGAGCCCAATGCTGTTTCACAACACCGGGACGAAATGACGGTTCAACAGCGGCGCGTTCCAGCTTGTGCGGTTCGTCATCCTTGCGCATGAGAGAATGCCCCATGACCTTGTTCATGAGTGAACCTGGATTAGTCGACGCAAACAGGTGATGGTTGCGCTCTACAGTCATGATGTCATCGAACCGTGTCACCAGGTGAATTCGCGCACTGTCGACCCATACCGCCGAGGCCATCGAACGAATTCTGTCGAAGGTCGGGTAGGGGTCTTTCGCCAACTCCTCGATGGTTACGTCTGACAGGACCGGGGGCGGTTTCATCTGTGCCTTCCCTTCTGATTTGGCGGCAACATCAAGGGTGAGGCCGAATTGCGCATATTGGCAATCCAATGGGCTGAATATAAGTTATCGAAAAATTCGATTGGAAAGACATTTCATGGACTTGGCCAAGAAAATTCTGAAGACGAATTTTGCGTCGCTGCAAGTGCTCCAGTATGTGCACGATTTCGGTTCGTTTTCCGTGGCTGCGGAGAGGCTGGGTTTGACGCAATCGACCGTCAGTTACACGATCGCGCGTCTTCGCTCCATTTTCAAAGATCCGCTGTTCGCAAGGGAAGGCAACAGGGTTGTTCCGACGCAGAGATGCAGGGTGATCGTCGGACACATCTCCGGTTTGCTGGCCGAATTCGAAGGCCTGACGAGCGAACCGGATTTCAATCCTGCCGCAGCGGAGGGGTCAATCACGATCTCATGCAATCACTATGAGCGCATGACGATCCTGCCGGAATTCATACCGAAAATCCGCAAGCAGGCGCCGAACCTCAGACTCCGGTTCATGACATCCAGCGCGTTGGGTGAAGACCAGTTGAAACGCGGTGAATGTGATCTCCTGATCGGGCCTGTTCAACTGTCCGGCGATCATATCTTCAAGCGGCACCTCCTGTCTGATGCCTATGTCTATGTCATGGACGCGGACAACCCCCTGGCCAGCCGTCCCCTGGATCTGGACAAAATCAGAAGTGCTCATCATCTTGTTGTGCAGTTTTCAGGAGGCTGGCAACCTTTGTATATCGACGCTCTGAAGTCCCATGGCCTGAGTTTGAGCCCGATGGTTGAATTGTCCGACTATGGAGACATTGCGGCCTATCTCAAGGGATCTGATTTGATCGCCTGCATGCCCAGGCGGTTGGCGAGCACACTGGAACCGGCATTGCTCTGCGTTGAGGTTCCAATTCCGGTTCCGCTTGAAATCGATCTCTTCTGGACCACACGCACGCACCATTCCAAACTGCACAACTGGGTTCGCCAGACCCTTGCTGAGAGTATCTGAACCGTTCAAGTGCCATTTCGAAAGTGAAGCACAGGGTTTGTGATCGCTTCACGGCTGGTTTCTGCGGATCTGAAACACTATGCAACGAATGCTGCCCAATCCGGCGCTGGAAAAACCTGCCTCCGGTGTGGTATCGCAAGTCGGCAGGCGCACGATCCTGTTGGCTGCCATGAGCTCGCCACAACGACCGGTGTGTCATCAATGGTCACCGGCTTGGCAGCAAACTGATGGACGATCGGGTTTCCGGCACTTGTCTTGTCAGCCTCGCGGTCCGATCTCTCCAAAATCACCCAGGCGGCACCCACTCAAATATCGAGAGCCAGCTGAACAAAGGTTCCGAAAATGCATTACGCCTCTATCACCGACCGGCTTGCCCATCTGGGCTCGGGCAAATGGGCCATTCACCTGAAGGCGCGCGAGATGGCAGCAAGCGGATACGCAGTCATAGAGCTGACCATTGGCGAACCGGACATCGGACCTGATACAGTCTTGCTGGACGAAGCAAATCGCTCCATGCGCGGCGGGCGCACCCGGTATTCCAACGGGCGTGGAGAACCAGTTGTCATCGACGCGCTCGTCAAGAAATACAGCAAGCGGCGGTCGGGCATTTCCAGGCGCAACGTCCTGTGTTTCCCTGGAACCCAGACGGCGCTGTTTGCAGTCATGCTTGCATTGGTGGAGGCCGGTGACGCCGTTCTTGTCTGCGATCCTTATTATGCAACATATGAAGGTGTCGTTGCAGCGACGGGGGCCTCGATGGTGCCGGTGCCGCTCCGACCGGAAAAGAAGTTTCATCTTCAGTCCGGAGACCTTGAAAAGGCTGTTGCGCCCGGGTGCAGGGTTCTTCTTCTGAACACGCCTCACAACCCTACAGGTGCTACGCTGACACGTGAGGAAATTGCCGCAATCGGTGAGGTATGTGTGCGCCATGACTTGTGGATCGTCTGTGACGAGGTCTACGAACAACTGATATTCGCCGGCGAGTTCGCCTCTCCCATTGATCTTCCCGACCTGGCAGACCGGACGATTGTCGTTTCGTCCATTTCCAAATCGCACGCCGCGCCCGGGTTCCGTTCCGGATGGGCTGTCGGACCGGAGGAGTTCTGTGATCGGCTCCTGCCGATATCCGAAACGATGTTGTTTGGCGGACAGCCATTCATTGCCGACATGACTGCAAAAGCGCTAAACGAAGAATTCGATACGGCAGATCGCATGCGTGAACGTTACGGACAGCGGGCGAAACGCATCTTCAATCACCTGGCAGGCAACGAGGTCCTTCATCCGATGATGCCGGAAGCGGGGATGTTTCTGCTCATCGATGTCAGTGCGACAGGTCTCAACGGGTTGGAATTTGCAGAGCGACTGCTGACGGAAGAGCGTGTTGCCGTGATGCCCGGCGCGTCATTCGGGCATCAGGCTTCCGGTCTGATCCGGCTGTCTCTTACGGTTTCCGAAGAGATGCTTGACAACGCAGTCACCCGGATCATGGCGTTTTCAGACCGGCTGCGAAAGGGCGAGGGAAAGCAGACATTGTCCACGTGACGGAGACAACTCGCCTTGCTCCGGCCGATTGGTTGTCCGCCGATGGTGATCAGGCAGGCTCCGGAATTAAAAGCTCATTTGTGAGTGTGTGTCCTAGCCGGCGAGGCTTGCGCGGATCAGGTCCGATGCTTTCTCACCGATCATGATGGCAGGAGCGTTGGTATTGCCCGACACAATCTCGGGCATGATCGAGCAGTCCGCAACACGCAGGCCCTCGATGCCGTGGACCTTCAGTTTCGGATCGACTACCGCGGTGTCTCCCGTACCCATCTTGCAGGTTCCGGTCGGGTGATAAATCGAGACGCTGTTCTGACGCGCCCAGTCCAGCGTTCCATCGTCGTCTTCCATATCAAGGCTGGCAGCCGGCCGGAATTCTTCGGAGATCTTGGATGTCAGCGGCGCGTGCCTGGCAATCTTCCTGGCAATCTTGACTGCTTCGACAATGGTCCGGCAATCGGTTTCCGTAGACAGGTAACGCGGAATGATCTTCGGATACCGGCGCGGATCCGGTCCGGCGAGGCGAATTTCGCCACGGCTTTCCGGCCGAAGCTGACAGACCGACATCGTGAATGCTGAAAACGGATGGACACCTTCGCCCGGAGAATCTGCGGACCAGGGTTGAACGTGAAATTGAATGTCGGGCGTCTCGAGTTCCGGTCGGGTTTTCAGAAAGCCTGTTGCAAGGCTTGCCGCCATGGTCATCGGACCGGCTCTGAAGAGGGCATATTTCAGTGCGATCCGGGCCTGGTTGAAGAGGCTGCGCACCTCGTCGTTCAGTGTCGGTTCGTTGCACTTGTAGACAAGTCTGGCCTGCAGATGATCCTGCAGGCCCCGCCCCACTCCGGAAAGCGCATGCACCGGCTCGATGCCGTTGTCGCGCAATTCACCCGGATCACCAATACCCGATAGCATCAGGACCTGCGGAGAATTGATGGCGCCTCCCGACAGGATCACTTCGCGGTTCACGGTCAAAACCCTCTCGGTCCCGGATCTGTCCCGGTAAGAGACACCGGTAACCTTCTTGCCATCGAGATTGATCCTGCTCACAAGCGCGTGGGTAATGATCGTGAGGTTTTCACGGCTTCTTGCCGGTTTCAGGAACGCGACGGCTGAACTGCACCGCCGTCCATTCTTGGTTGTCAGCTGGAAATAACCAACACCTTCCTGCTTGGCACCGTTATAGTCCGGGTTGAACGGATAGCCTGCGGTTTGTGCAGCGGCGACCCAGGCGTCGCAAATTGGTCGCTGAATGCGCATGTTGGAGACCGATAGCGGTCCACCTTCACCGTGATAGTCATCGGCGCCGCGTTCCTGGTCCTCGGACCGTTTGAAGAGTGGAAGAACGTCTTCCCAACCCCAGCCCTCGTTGCCCATCTGCCGCCAACGCTCATAGTCTTCCTTCTGTCCACGCACATATAGAAGACCGTTCAGCGATGAGGAACCTCCCAGGACCTTGCCCCGCGGCCAGTCGATCGATCGTCCGCTCAGGCCGGGATCCGGCTCGGTTCGGTAACACCAGTCAACTGAAGGGTTGTGCATCGTCTTGAAGTAGCCAACCGGGATGTGGATCCACGGGTTCCTGTCGGGGCCGCCGGCTTCAAGAAGAACGACCTTGTTGGAGGGATTTTCGCTCAGACGATTGGCGATGACGCAGCCAGCCGAACCGGCCCCGATCACGACGAAATCAGCCTCCATTTTTGTTCTCCGCTTTATTTCTTTGAAAAAAGCCTATGCAAAAAGAACAAAATAAACTAGCATTTTTTGAAACAAAACGTCTCAAAAATTGCGAAAAGGGAGGAAGCAATGAGTGTAGGAAGCAAACTAGGCAGGATTTCTCGGCGCGATTTGTTCCGTGTTGCAGGCACTTACGGAATGAGTTCGACATTGCTGGCGGCCGGTACATTCGGCGGTGCGATGAGCCTTGCCAACCTGGCTTCGGCTGCGGAATCAACATACGACAAGCGATTTTCCAAACCGGCCAAGCACACACTCAAGTTCGGTGCTGCCGGCTTCAATGCGCGCAACCTGCTGATCGAGCGGGCCGGCGCTCTTGAGTTCGCCCGGGATCTGGAGGCTCGGACCGACGGCGAAATCCGCATCGAGTTCATTGGCGACAACCAGATATGCGGGCAGCTTTCCTGTGTCGAAAAAACCCAACAGGGCATTATCGACATTTATGCCGCTTCCACGCAGAACTCCGCTGGTGGCGCGCCCTATCTGAACGTGCTTGATTATGCGTTCATGTTCCCGGGAAGGGCATCTCAATACTACTTCCTCTACAGCCCGGAATCACAGCGCATTCTGCGTGATCCGCTGGAGAAGCGGCATGGCTTGAAGTTCCTTTTCAGCCATTGCGAGTTGCGTGGAATACAGTTGGGACTGGGCTGGTCGGATCGCCCGACAGTGACCAAACTCGAACAGCTGTTCGGCACCAAAAACCGCGTCACCGGCACTCAGCTGGGACGTATCGCAATGAAAGCGCTCAACCTCAATCCGGTGCCCGTCGCCTGGGAAGAAACCCTTGACGGACTGAAACAGGGCCTGATCGATGGCGCGGAAACCTGGGCGAGCGCGGTTGCCTATGCGAACATGTCTCCGGTCGTCAGTCAGTCTGTCGACCTGAAATTCTTCTGCGGCACGGAACACACTTCCATGTCTGCAAGCGTGTTCGACAGCCTCGAAGGTCCGCTGCAGGATGCGGTGATGGAATCCGCCTATTGGGCTCAGGCCCACGTGCAGGCCGCCAACGAAGCTGCTCTGGTCAAGACAGTCGGCTTCTCCGATCCACAACTGCCAGGTACGATCTTCGTCGAAAATGACGTGCGTCCAGCATTCCTGCCGGCGAGCGAAATCAAGCTCGCGGAAGAAATGTGTTCGCCCGAGTTCCAGCCGCAGCTGTGGCAGGAATGGCGTGATCGCCTCAATGGCTGGGCGGGTGGCATCGACACCTACCAGGAAATCTACGACATCGCGCGCAGGGTTCCGGCAGACATGAAACCGGAAAACGTTGAGCCGCGCCGTTGGTGGAAAGGCTGATTACACTTTAAAGTCTGTGGGCCGGCGCGCGGTATCCGTGCCGGCCTGTCTTGTTTTCAGACCGGGAAAACCGGCGCAATGGGAGGGTCCAAATGGCAATCTGGTCGGATCTGGGTGCGATCCTGAGCGCTTTTGCATCGCAGGACAGCTGGGAAATCCGCAATGCCCTGAAATCAGAGGCCGCCTGGGTGATAGGCGCATTTGCAACTGCTGCCGGCGGGCTTCTGGTGCTGCTTCTTTACCGCCTGGTCCCGCTCCTCGACCGGCATCTGGAGCGCACCATCATGGTATGGAGCTATCTGGCGATTGCCTTCATCATATTCTGGGGCGTGATCGACCGGTTCGTCTTTGCCAACCAGCAACCCTGGTCCACTACAATCCCTCCGCTTCTCTTCATGATCATGACCTGGTTCGGAGCGGCCTTCAACGTGCGTCTTCGGACACATCTGAGCTTCGCCGAATTCAGGATGATCATGCCGAGATGGGCCCAGATGGCGTGCCTGTTCCTTGACGCAGTCCTGTGGTTCGCCTTCGCGGTCATCGTGCTGGTGACCACAACAAGGCTGACGGCCCTGTCGGCATCCAACTTTCAGATCGTTCTGGGGACTGACAATGTCATGCAGTGGTGGTTCCTGATCACCGCGCCCCTGTCTTTCGTGGCGCTCGCTGCCCGGGTGTTCGAGAATCTCGGCGACGATATCAGCAACTGGCGCTCCAACCGGCCGCTGATCAAGCCGGCCGTCATCGGGGAGGACACCTGATGACAGATGCAACCTGGGTAACACTGATCTCGATCAGCGTCACGGTCCTGTTCATGATCGGAGTTCCCGTCCTTCTGGTGATCGCCTATTGGGTGATCGGATGTTCCTTCGTGCTGGGCTTGACGCTCGACAATCTAGGCGCAGAGCTGCTGAACGTGTTCAACAAGGGCTTTGCCCTCCTGGCCATGCCACTGTTCATCCTGACGGGGGATCTCATCAACCGATCCGGAATCGCCCGGCGCCTTTCCGATTTTGCCTATGCAATGCTGGGCTGGTTACGTGGCGGGCTGGCGATGGCCTCTCTCGGCGCCTGCGGCCTGTTCGCGGCGATCTCCGGGTCGAACTCCGCGACGACCGCAACGATCGGTTCCATGCTCCACCCGGAAATGGTGAAAGGTGGCTACGATGAACGGTTTTCGGCCGCCACGGCAGCAGCCGGAGGCACGGTCGGCATCATCATCCCTCCATCGATTATCTTCATCGTCTACGGGTTCCTGATGAACCTGCCGATTTCCGACCTGTTCGTCGCCGGTATCATTCCGGGGTCACTGATGGTGATCGGCATGCAGGTTGCCTGCTGGATAATCTGCCGGATGAACGGCTGGGGATTCCTGATACCGCTGCAATTCAATCGTATCCTGAAGACCGCGTTCGGTGCCTGGCTTGGGTTCTTTGCCATCGGGCTGGTCTTGTGGGGCATCTATACCGGCAAATTCTCGCCGACCGAAGCCGCAGGCGTAACGGTCGGGTTCTGCATGATCGCAGGTTTCGTCAGCTATCCTCTCAACAAGATCATGGGTAAGCGAAGCGAACGGCCGGTGACTGAAAAGAGCTATGCGGAAATGCTGGTCGTGCAAGGTTTCACGGTTACGGAAGTTCCTTCCATCGTGATCCGCTCAGCGCAGATTACCGGCATCCTCGCACCGCTTATCGCCATATCCGTCGTGATGCAGCAGATCCTGTCGCTGCTGGGTGCGCAACAGACGATCGGAGATTTCGTGACCTCCATGGGGGGCTACCATGCTGTCCTGTTCACGTCGATGGTGATCGTGTTCGTCTCAGGCATGGTTCTGGAAAGCCTTCCGGTCACAATCATCCTGGCACCCATCCTGGCCCCGATTGCCGCGTCCGTCGGTGTCGATCCGATCCATTTCTCCGTGATCTTCCTGGTCGGCGCGTCCATCGGATTCATCACACCGCCCTATGGTCTCAACCTATATGTTGCTTCCGGGGTGACGGGAGTTCCCTATTTCAGGCTACTTCGCTATACGGTGCCATACCTTGTTGCGCTGATCAGTGTCTGGATAATCGTGTCTTTGACCCCTGAGCTGGCGTTGATGTTGTTGCCGAACAGATGATTGCCGCTGATGTCAGAAGACCAAGAAACAGAAGAAGCAGGAAAAATACCAACGAACCTGCGTTTGCTGGTCATTCTGGAAGAAGTCGCCAGAGCCGGGGTGCCGGTGGCGCCTTCAGCTCTGGTTGACCTGCTTGGTCTCCCCAAGCCGACGATCCACAGGTTGCTGCATACGGCCGAAACGGAGGGGTTCTTGCAGCGTAGTCTCGACGGCCGGTCCTATGGACCGGGCAGGCGGATGCGGAAGTTGTCCACAAATACGCTTTCCTCGCAGCGGATCCGCACTGAACGGCTTCGGGTGATGCGGGATCTTGCTTCGGAAGTGGGGGAGACCTGCAATCTGGCAGCGCCGGGCAGGGATGGCATGGTCTATCTGGATCGTGTCGAAACGCATTGGCCTCTCAGGATCCAGCTTCCGATCGGAACCCAGGTACCCTTTCACAGCACGGCGAGCGGCAAGATGTATCTGTCCATGCTGCCGACTTCGGTGCTCGACCGGTTCCTGTCCTCAGTCGAACTCGAACGGCGGACCGAACAGACTCTCGTGGAACCGGCAGATCTGGAACACGAACTTGCGCAAACAAGGTCCCGCGGATTTTCGGTCGACAACGAAGAGTTCATGGACGGCATGACAGCAGTTGCGGTCGCGATCTGCGACGACAGGGGCAGGTTGATGACAACGCTTTCGATCCATGCGCCAAAGCAGCGCCACGATGTTGAAAGCCTGATTACCCAGCTTCCCAAACTGAAGGACGCGGCCGCCCGGCTTGAACAGATTGCCGTTGAATAGGCAACTCAGAAACATCACGCGTCTCTTTGAGTTGACCAAGTCACCGTTTGTTCGGAGCAGGGGCTTTTCCGAGCGTTTCCCGAAAACAGATACTGGTCGGCAACTCGATATTGTCCGGGGCATTGCCGTTTAGGGCCGCCATGAGGGCCTGCGCTGCAAATTGGCCCATCCGACGGTGGGGAACGTGAACGGTGGTCAGTGGCACAGGTGCGACGCTGGCCAGTTCAATGTCGTCGAAGCCGGTTATCGAAACGTCGCCCGGTATTTCGAGTTTCAGTGCCGAAGAGGCCCGAAGCGCGCCGACGGCAAGAACGTCATTCCCGCACATCACAGCCGTGGGACGCGGGCGCGCTGCCATCAATTTGCGAAAGGCAACGTCACCGTTTTCAATGGAGTAGTGGGTCTCCTCGACCAGCAGCTCCGAAGGATCAAGACCTGCTTCCTTCATGGCATCTCTGATGCCGCTTACACGGTCGCGCGCACGATCGTTGGCCGATGTTTCAGCAGTGATGCAGCCCATGACCTTGTGACCGTTTTCCAGGACCAGTTCCGCCAGGGACTTCATCGCCTGCCGGTTGTTGAAGCCCACCGACAGGTGATCGCTATCCGGGTCCGAAACCCAGGTCAGAACCGCAGGAATCTTACGTTTTGCGAGGAACTCGTAGACCTTGGGATCGCGCTGATACCCGATGAGGAGCAACGCGTCTGCACCCCGCACGGTCAAGGTCTTTATCTGTTCTTCTTCCAGGTCCTGCCGGTAGGAGGAAGAGGCGACCAGAAGGGTGCAACCGTTCTGTTGAAGCTCTTCCTGAAAGGCCTGGATCCCGCGCGCGAAAATGGCGTTTTCCATTGTCGGGATGATCGCGCCAATGGTGTTCGTGCGGCCTGCAGCCAGCGCACGGGCACTATAGTTCGGCGAGTATCCAAGCCTGTCGACCGCGTCCATCACGATCTTCAGTGTCTTTTGCGTCACCCGGTCAGGACTGTTGAGACACCTGGAAACGGTGGCCGTCGAAACACCTGCTGCAACGGCAACATCTGCAAGTGTGGGAACGTCGGTTCCTGAAGGTTTGGCGTTATCTTCCATCCGTCCGGACGCTTCGCGCGCTACTGGGTGTTTGGTTCACTGCACCTGCCTTACAGGTATTTTCAATTTCAGAGAATAAATATTTCTGCTTGCAATAAAAAATGTAAGCGCTTACATTTTGGCTCGCCGGGTTAAATGATCGTTGGGAGTTGATCATGCTTTTGGTTTTGGCGGCCGTTTTGTTTGCGGTCTTTGTTGTCAATGTTTCGATCGGTTCTTTCGGTGCAACACCGCCTTTGGGAAATGTCGGTGAATTGATTCTGCTTTTGGCCGTCTCGATCGCGTTTACCGCATCGGTTCTGAAGAAAGAAGCAAATGAACGTTCCGGCAAGTAGCTGGATCTTTTCGGATTTTGGGAGGAAATGATGAAGAAGACTGAAGACATCGCGTCGAATGAGCGCAGAAATTTCTTGAAACTGGCCGGAGCCGGCAGCTTCACCGCAGCAGTTGTTGCCGGAGCAGCCGGGACACTGTGGTCCGATGAGGCCGTCGCGCAAACAGCGCAGGAAGAACGGTCGCGCGAACAGGCTGCAGCACACACAATGACGCTTGCGACCGCTTATGTGCTCGGTGCGTCCCGCAGCTATCCGATCATGCAGCTGGACCTGAAGGAAAACATACAGAACGCCACTAACGGCAAAGTCTACGTCAAGCTCGCTCCAGGTGGCCAGCTTGGTGCCGGCGGAGCGTTGGCGCAGGCCGTTCAGGGCGGCACAATTCAGGCAGCTCAGCACTCCCTGTCCAACTTTGCGCCGTTTGCCTCTGCTGTTGACCTCATCAACATGCCGTATTTCTGCGGTTCCAACCAGCGCTTCACCAATCTGGTGACATCCGACGCCTGGAAAAAGGAAGTGCATCCGAAAATCGAGGCTTCCGGCTTCAAGGCACTGTTTTATGTCGTGATCGACCCGCGGGTCGTCGCCGTGCGCAAAGGCGGCAACAAGGTGATCACGCCGTCCGATCTGTCTGGCGTGAAATTCCGCGTCCCCGGTTCGGCGATGTTGCAGCAGTATTACCGCATGGTGGGTGCGAACCCGACACCGGTGGCGTGGGGTGAAACACCGTCCGCGATCAAGCAAGGCGTGGCCGATGCTCTCGACCCGTCCGTCGGTGCCCTTTACGTGTTCGGCTTCAAGGACATCCTGAGCCATGTCACGTTCACCCAGGCAGTGCCGGACAGCCAAGTTTACTCCATGAACCTGGAGTGGTTCAATTCGCTGCCTGCCGACGTGCAGGAAGGCATCGAGTTTGCCGGCGAGATCACGGCACAGCAGAATCTCGCCAAGGTTCCGGCTGCCCGGTCCTATGCGATGGCCGAACTGGTCAAATCCGGTGTTGAATTCCACTCGCTGAGTGATGATCAGCTCGCGGAATGGAAAGCAACGGGCGGATATCAGCTTGAGGATTGGGACAAGTTCAAGGTTGAACTCGCCGGTTCTATGGAGTCCTTCGGCCGCCTTGAAGACGCAGCCAACACAATGGGCCGTTACTACGTCCACGACGCATAACGAGTTGCGTTGACTGGCCGGCGCCGACCGGCGCCGGTCTCAGTTCCGTTCAAACACACCCTAATCGCGCGACCGCCGCATCAGACCCCGAGCTGATGGGAACGGCAGAGGAGTGCCCATGTCGAATGTCCTTCAAGCCCTGGACCGGAACGGCGAACGTTGGCTGTTGCTGGTTTTCTACGTGATGCTTGTCCTGACCATGTTTATTGAGGTGGTCCGGCGCGAGGTCTTTGCATACTCGTCCATCTGGGGTGAGGAAATCGTCCGCTATTCCTTTATCTACCTGGCCTGGATTGGGGCTGCGGCAGCGGTCAAGGAACGCGGGCATATCCGTATCGATGTCCTGATGCAGTATGTCGGGCCGCGCGTGAAGGCACTGCTCTACATCTTCGGCGACCTGGTCATGGCCTTCGTTGCGATCGTTGCCTTCTACTGGTCTTTGGAAACCGTCCTCGTGTCGGCGAAATTCGGCTCCGTAACGCATGGACTGAGAATTTCCCAAGTCTGGTTCCTTTCTGCCGTTCCATTCGGGTTTGGTCTGGTCTTGTTCCGCCTTGCCCAGTCACTCCTGCGCGATCTGCGCGACTTTCGTGACGGTCGTCCCGTCTACGAAGGCGACAAACTGTTCGACTGAGGGAGGCGACCATGCTTTGGCAACAACTACAGCAACAAACCGTCGAACTGGGGTGGTCTTTCTACGGTCCCGTTCTGATCTTCGTCGGTCTCATCGCGCTCGCCGTTCCGGTCTGGGCCGCGATCGGCTCGGCGGCAATCGCAATGCTCATGATTTCCGGCGCCTTGCCGCTGTCGCTCGTCGGCGAGAGCCTTTTCCACGGGATCGATCACTTCGCCCTGACCGCCGTTCCACTGTTCATCCTGACCGGAGACGTGCTTGTACGTACCGGGCTCAGCCGCAAATTTCTTGATGTTGCTGAAGCGCTCACCTGCTGGGCAAAGGGCGGGTTCGGATCTGCGACGGTTCTTGTCTGCGGCATGTTCTCCGCCATTTCCGGCTCCGATGCCGCCGGTGCGGCTGCTGTTGGCCGGATGACAATCGAACGACTGGTGGAAAGCGGCTATCCACGCCCCTATGCCTGCGCTCTTGTTGCGGCTGGAGCGTGTACGGGGATCCTTATCCCGCCGTCAATCGCATACATCATCATCGGTCTGGTTCTTGGTATTTCCGCTTCGACCCTGTTTCTTGCCGCGCTGATACCCGGCATTGCGATCCTGCTTTCAATTCTGGTGACCAACATCGTCATGAACCGTATCTATGCCTACGAGGGCGGCGGGCTCATGACCTTCGGTGAATGGGCGGCCAATCTCGGCAAGGCGCTGAAATCGGGCTGGTATGCCTTCATCGTCCCCGGTGTGATCTTTTACGGTATCTTTTCCGGTCGCCTGACACCGACAGAGGCCGGTGCCGTGGCGGTCATGATCACGATCGGGATGGGATTTCTGCTTGGAACGCTGAAACTCTCGGACTTCCCGGCCATGCTGGTCAGCTCGGCCAAGGTCAATGGCGTGATCGTGCCGATCATCGCGTTTTCCCTGCCGCTCGCCCAAGCCCTGGCGATCCTCGGAGTTCCACAGGGGTTCGTTTATGCCGTCACGTCGTTGACGAGCGAACCGGCGCTGGTCATCCTCCTGATGATCGGGATCCTGATCGCCGCGGGCTGTGTCATGGAGACCACGCCGAACATCGTGATCCTGGCACCGATCCTGAAGCCGCTTGCCGATAACATCGGCATGAACGAAATCCAGTTCTGCATCATGATGATCACTGCACTGGGTGTCGGCTTCATCACGCCGCCGCTTGGTCTCAATCTGTTCGTTGTGTCAGGCCTGACAGGTGAATCAATTTTGAAGATAGCCGCCCGTGCCGTGCCGTTCGTCTTCTTCATGCTCCTCGTGACACTTCTGATCGCCTATGTCCCGACGCTCTCCACCACGTTTCTTCCTGACATCTACAAGTAGGTCCACAATGTCTGTTGAATATCTGAAAAAGGCGGTCCGGACATCGAAGACCGACGCCTCCGAGACCACGAAGATCGTGCAGGAGATTCTCGATACCATCGAACAGGGGGGAGATGCAGCCGCGCTCGACTATGCGGCAAAGTTCGACAAGTATGATGGCGACATCTTGTTGGACGATGCAGCAATCGAGGCAGCTGCCGCCCTGGTGCCGGACAAGCTGAAGCGGGACATCGAGTTTGCGCATGCAAACGTCAAGCGGTTTGCCGAAGCTCAGAAAGAAACCTGTCAGGACATCGAAATCGAGGTGATCCCGGGCCTTGTCGCAGGTCAGAAGAGCATACCGGTCGAAACAGCCGGGTGCTATATTCCGGGGGGCCGCTACAGTCACATCGCCAGCGCTATCATGACCGTAACGACTGCAAAAGTGGCTGGCTGCAAGAATATCATCGCCTGTTCGCCGCCACGGCCCGGCGTCGGAATCAATCCGGCGATTGTTCATGCGGCGAAGGTCTGCGGCGCAGACAAGATCCTTGCGATGGGCGGGGTCCAGGGTGTTGCTGCCATGACTTTCGGTCTTTTCGGACTACCCAAGGCGAATATTCTGGTCGGTCCCGGAAACCAGTTCGTGGCAGAAGCCAAGCGCATACTGTTCGGCCGGGTCGGCATCGACATGATAGCGGGTCCGACGGACAGCCTGATCCTGGCAGACAGCACCGCTGACCCTGCCGTCGTTGCCGCAGATCTCGTCGGCCAGGCGGAACATGGTTACAACTCGCCTGTCTGGCTGGTGACCGACACGAGATCGCTGGCCGAAGAAGTCATGGAATTGGTACCAAAGCTGATCGACGATCTGCCGGAAGTGAACCGGGACAACGCAACGGCGGCCTGGCGGGACTATGCAGAGGTCATCCTGTGCGGCGACCGGGAACAAATGGCCGTGACTTCCGACGCCTATGCACCTGAACATCTGACTGTGCAGGCACAGGATCTGGACTGGTGGCTGGGTCGGCTGGCCTGCTACGGGTCGCTGTTCCTCGGCGAGGAGACCACCGTCGCTTTCGGTGACAAGGCTTCCGGAACCAACCATGTGCTGCCGACATCCGGCGCCGCCAGCTATACCGGGGGTCTTTCCGTCCACAAATACATGAAGATCGTCACCTGGCAGCGGGCAACACGTGACGGTGCAAAACCGGTTGCCGAGGCAACGGCAAGGATCTCGAGGCTTGAAGGCATGGAGGGACATGCCCGCACAGCAGACATCCGGCTCAAGAAATACTTCCCGGACGAGACTTTCGATCTGACCGCCGATGCCGGGGCCTGATCACATGTCGAGCCTGTTTGATGTTTCCGGAAAGGTTGCCTGTGTAACCGGGGCAAGCTCCGGTCTCGGCCGGCGCGCCGCGACAGCTCTGGCGTCGGCGGGAGCATCGGTCGTCGGCGTGGCCCGCAGATCTGCCGATCTGGAGGACTGGAGACGGGAAGCAGGGGGGCAAACAGCGGCTGTCACGGCCGATCTTTCAGATCGTGACGCCATTGCGGCCGTTGCAGGCAATATCGCTGGTCCGTTTGGTCCACCGCAGATCCTTGTGCACGCTGCCGGGATCAATACCCGTGAAACAGCTGACGATGTCACACCTGAAGGATGGGACATCACACTTTCACTAAACCTGTCCGTCCCGTTCTTTCTCAGTCAGGCATTCGTTCCGTCCATGCGCGAGAAAGGCTGGGGCAGGATCGTCAATTTTGCGTCTCTGCAGACCTCTCGGGCGTTCCCCGGGGGAATTGCATATGGTGCTTCCAAAGGCGGCGTCGGCCAACTTACAAGGGCGATGGCGGAGGCCTGGTCAAAGGATGGCATCAATGTTAACGCGATCGGTCCGGGTTTTTTTCCAACGGAGTTGACCGCTGCGGTTTTCGGCGACGATGAGAGGGCGCAGCGCAATGCCGCACAGACCTGTGTCGGACGAAATGGCAAGCTGGAAGACATGGACGGACCGCTCCTGTTTCTTTGCTCGGACGCATCTGCTTATGTGACAGGCCAGGTCCTGATGGTCGACGGAGGGTTTACCGCAAAATGAAAGCACTCGTTTACACGGGTCCCGAGGCTCAGGCCTACAGAGACGTCACCGACCCGGTTCCGTCGGCCGGCGAAGCGCTCATCCGCGTTGCACATACCGGTATCTGCGGGTCGGACATGCACGCATTTCTTGGACATGACGAGCGCCGTCCCGCGCCGCTCATTCTCGGCCATGAAGTTGCCGGTACCGTGGTATCCGGTGAACTCTCCGGGCAGCGCGTCACCGTCAATCCGCTTGTCAGCTGCGGGTCTTGCGAAGCATGCCGTGCCGGCAGGGATAACCTGTGCGGCAACCGTCAGATCATTTCAATGCCGCCCCGCGAAGGCGGATTTGCCGACTATCTTGCGATGCCGGAAGCCAATCTGGTTGTCGTGCCCGACCATGTCAGCGATGCCCAGGCAGCGCTTGCCGAACCGATTTCCTGTGGCTGGCATGCCGTTCGGCTTGCCAGACAGGCACTCTTCGGCAATCCGGCCGACGCATGTGCGCTCGTCATCGGCGGCGGAGCGATCGGACTGGGCGCCGCGCTTTGTCTCAAGGCTCAGGGTATCGACAAGGTCCAGTTGGTCGAGCCGAATGTCGAAAGAGCCCGTTTCCTTGCCTCCAGCTGCGGGATTGAAGTCCTGACACCGGAAGAAGCCGATGCCAGCGGGCAATTCGATCTTGTGGTTGATGGGGTCGGATTTGCGGCGACACGTGCAGCGGCATCATCCCGCGTCAAACCGGGAGGCGTGATCGCCCATATCGGTCTGGGCTCGGCTGAAGGTGGTCTGGATATTCGACGCATCACGCTTCAGGAAATTACCTTTATCGGCACGTATACCTACACTGCCGAAGACTTTCGTGACACTGCGAAAGCCATGTTCGACGGACGGCTTGGATCGCTTGACTGGGTCGAGATCCGGCCTTTGTCAGACGGCCTGAAGGCCTTCAACGATCTGCGGGCGGGCGAGGTTGCAGTGCCAAAAATTCTACTCACGCCAAACACCTAAGGAGACTTTCATGTCTGAAATTCCCCACCTGCTCGTCCACGAACATGCCGACAATGTCGGTGTGGTCGTCGTGGAGGGTCTGACCGCCGGCACGGACATGCTGTGCTGCGTTACGCATGACAATTCCACCTTCAGGCTGACCGCCGGCGCTGATGTGCCGATCGGTCACAAAATCGCGTTGAAAGACCTCAAGGACGGCGACACCGCGACGAAATATGGCGAGGACATCGGGAAGATCATCGCTGATATTCCGAAGGGTGACCATGTCCATACCCACAACTGCAAAACCAAACGCTGGTAAGGAACCGTGTCCATGTCTTCCAAATACTCAAATGTCACGGTGAAGGGTTTCCGGCGGGAAAACGGCCGCGTCGGCGTGCGTAATCACGTCGTAATCCTGCCGGTTGACGACATTTCAAATGCCGCCTGTGAGGCAGTTGCCAACAATGTGAAAGGCACGCTTGCCATCCCGCACGCCTATGGGCGCCTTCAGTTCGGTGAGGACCTCGAACTTCATTTCCGCACCATGATCGGAACAGGCGCAAACCCCAACGTTGCTGCCGTTGTCGTGATCGGGATCGAACCCGGGTGGACCAAGCGTATCGCTGACGGCATCAGAGAAACCGGCAAGCCTGTTGCCGAGTTTTCGATCGAACAGAACGGGGACTTCGAAACCATTCGGGCCGCTTCCTGGAAAGCGAAGGAATTCGTGCACTGGTCGACTGAGCTTCAGCGTGAAGAATGCCCTCTTTCGGACATCTGGATTTCAACCAAGTGCGGCGAAAGCGATACCACGACCGGTCTTGGATCCTGTCCGACCGTCGGTAACATGTACGACAAGCTGCTACCCGAGGGCATCACCGGCTTTTTCGGCGAAACCTCGGAAATCACAGGTGCGGAGCACATCTGCCAAAAGCGCGCTGTCAATGAAGAGGTCGGCGAGCGCTGGTACAAGATGTGGAAGGCATATCAGGATGATGTGATCTTCGCTCACCAGACCGATGACCTGTCCGACAGCCAGCCGACCAAGGGCAATATCGAAGGTGGGCTGACCACGATCGAGGAGAAAGCGCTCGGCAATCTGGAAAAGATAGGCCGCACGTCGAAATACATCGACATTCTGGAGCCGGCCGAAGCACCGAAGTCCGGTAAAGGGCTCTATTTCATGGACTCGTCTTCGGCGGCTGCCGAATGCGTGACCCTGATGGCAGCCGGTGGCGCCGTGATCCACACGTTCCCGACAGGCCAGGGCAATGTGGTCGGAAACCCGATCGTGCCCGTGATCAAGATAACCGCCAATCCACGAACCGTTCGGACAATGAGCGAGCACGTGGATGTGGATGTCTCGGGCATCTTGCGCCGCGAGATGACCATCGATGAGGCCGGTGACGAGCTTATCGACATGATCCGCCGTACGGCCAACGGCCGCAACACTGCGGCCGAAGCTCTCGGGCACAGGGAATTCTCGATGACCAAACTTTACCGAAGCGCCTGACGCGTGGAGGAAGATGGCCGGCTTGCCGGCCATCGCATTGAAGGAATGCGCATGGAAGCGAGCGAACGCCTGAGCTTGAACGACGCAACTGATCTCATCAGATCGGCTTTTGTGAGCGTCGGCGTGCCCGAGCAAAACGCAAAATCCGTGGCGCGCGCGCTCGTTGCCGCAGAAGCGGAAGGGCAGGTGGGGCACGGGTTTTCCCGGGTCGAGGACTATGTCGCACAGGCGCGCAGCGGTAAGATCAAGGTAGATGCGACCGTTGATATCCGGGAAGTCGGGACAGCGAGCCTGCTTGCGGACGCAGGAAACGGCTTTGCCTATCCGGCCCTTGATGAGGTGATCGAACGGGGGGCTGAACTGGCGAAGGTCACCGGCTGTGTGTCGATGGGGATTACACGTTCCCATCATTGCGGTGCCCTGTCGGTTCAGGTGGAAAAACTGGCGCGCAAGGGCCTTGTTGCCATCATGGTTGCGAATTCGCCGGCGGCCATGGCCCCCTATGGGGCAAAGGAAGCGGTTTTCGGCACAAACCCGATAGCTTTTGCAGCGCCGCGTCCGGGCCGTGACCCCCTGGTTGTCGATCTGTCTCTTTCCAGGGTCGCACGGGGCAAGGTGATGAGCGCGCACAAGGCGGGCAAGCCTATCCCGGAAGGCTGGGCGCTCGACCGGGACGGAAATCCGACAACGGACGCTGCAAAAGCCCTTGATGGCACGATGGCTCCCATCGCCGAGGCCAAAGGGACCGCCCTGGCACTGATGGTGGAAATCCTGGCCTCCGCCATGACCGGTGCATCATTCAGCTCCCAGGCCTCCTCGTTCTTCTCCGCGGACGGGCCGCCACCCGGTGTCGGGCAATTCCTGATCGCGATGAGGCCCCAGGACGACCGGTTCGCTGAACGCCTTGAGGAGCTCTTGACCGCCATCGACACACTTGATGGTGCGCGGATTCCAGGAAGCAGACGCATTTCCGCGATCCGCCAGGCGGAAGCGAACGGTATCGAAGTTCCGGCTCGTTATCTCGAAGCGCTGCGAAAGATTGCGGAGGCTGGAACGTGACGAACCAGGGTGCTACCGCGCGCGTGTGCGGATTGGATCAATCCGCGCCTGACTGCATTTGAAAAACGGAGGTTGTTCGATCCGATGTACAAGCAAATTCTCATTCCGGTTGCGCTCGACCATGAAACGCTTATCGCCCGAAAACTCGATATAGCACGACACCTGTTGGCGGAGGACGGACAGATCACCTTGCTGACCGTTCTTGAAAGCATCCCCGGTTTTGTTTCCGAATTCGTGGATCTGAAGATCGACAATCATCTAACTCAGAAAGTTGCGGAGAAGCTTCGCGCCGCGGTCGGTGAAGACCAGCATATCGCCTGTGAGGTGGTGACAGGCAAACCCGGGGTGCAGATTGCCGCATATGCCGAAGCCAATGATACGGATCTCATTCTTGTCGGCTCGCACCACCCCTCCGCACAGGACTATTTCCTGGGCTCGACGGCTTCGCGCGTTGTCAGAAGAGCGGGATGCTCCGTTTTCGTCGTCCGTGACGGCGACAGCTGATCACCCGCATCCAGATTTGATGCCGGCTTGAAGCACAAGGACGGACAGACGTTGTATGCAAGCTCAGGAGAGGCCGTTGCCGGTGACCGGTCCGGCACTACACGGTGACCGTCATCCCGAAGGCGCGCCGCCGGTGGTACGTGGATTTGAGGAAGCGGGATGCAGCAGCATCGAGATCGGCGATTTCGAGCTGAAGTTCCCTGTTGAGCCGATTGCCGAGATCGATGATGGCCTCGTGCCGACGGGCGTCATCCTGCCAATCGGCATAAACTGTTTTCTCCCAAAAATCTCTTACCCAGCCGTAGTCTGCAACGTGTGCATGCTCGAAACCGTCCAGTGCCGTCATGACGCAGCCGAGACGTGCGCCGAGGATTGCCCAATCGCCGTTCGGAACATCCGCGCCGACACTGCACCAGATTCTCAAACGTTCAAGATTTGCATCACCTATGTGGCTGAGCAGCGCCTCACCTTTCGGCAAGTCGGGATAGACCTTGTAAGCGAGCGTGCCACCGGCGAGATTGAATTTGACCCCTTCGCGAAAGCCGCCGCGAAATGCCTGGAACGGCGTATCGGTCATATGCACTTCCGACAGCACCCTGTTGACCTGGAAGTAGGGTGTCGTCCAACAGAAGTCGACGGCTGCCTCCGGGCGCCGCGCGTTTTCATGCGATCGCAAGGTCACCAGGGTTTCCCGCGGCCAGATCTTTACGCCGCCATTTCCGTACTCGAGGGCATTCAGCACATTACGGGCGCTGAAGGAAAAGACAGCTTCCCTGTCACGGGGGGACACATCAAACCGTCCGGAAAAGAACTCCTCATCCGTCAGCAGATTGTCGGCGTCGATCGTGATCACGTGGTCGCTGCCGCAGATTTCACCGGCATGGCGATGAGCAGCATCGAAGCCCTTGATGCCGTGCACCCTTTTTGCGTGCGGCAGATATTCCAGAGCACGGTCATAGTGCGAATCCGCGTTCGGCTCGTCAAAACTCAGGAAAACCGCATCGCATGTCGTCAAGTCAAGCACGGTCTTACCAATCCTGATCACTGCCGAGGTGGACAATCGCCTCGGGTTGCCACTTTTCGATCAATAGAGCTTTCCGGCGGGCAAAATATGCGCGCCAATCAAGATCGGGTAGAATTGGTGAATTGGCCCGAACACTGGGCAGCACGTCATAGGCCAGGCTGGTGTTTCGCAGTGGAACAAGGTCTGTCATGTCGACGATGATGACCGGCAGCATGTCCTGCTCCCTGGCTCCTGCACGCGCGACGGGCAGAAGCGGTTCGATCTCGACCCAGTCCAGTCCGCACAGATTAACGAGCATGATCGACAGCGTTCTGTCCTGGCGAACGACATCTTGCAGAACAGGACTGTCTGTATTGAATGGCCAGGCTGCCTCATCCGCATCCAGGATCTCCAGCGCCTGTTTGCCTGCCCAGCGCGCCTGAATCAGGAAATTCAACATCACGGTCCTCCCAAGCGGCTGTAATCCTTCCGGACCAGAGAATTCATGACGTCCCGCCAGGTTGCCGCAATCGCTAACTGGTTGCGGGCTCTCGCCAGGCCGGCAGCCGCCTTTCCACGTTCTGCCCAGGTCTCTGCCTCTTCATCAAGCGCATTGTGCAAGGCATCGGCGAGGCCGCCGTTTTGGTAGATGATACCGGTGCTTGGCGGCGCGACCACGTCACGGAGCCCAGGCGTGTCCTGTCCGATAACCGCCCTGCCCAGGGTGGCGGCCAGAATTGCCGAGCCCGAGGTGAGCGATGCACGATAAGGCAAAACCACGAAGTCCGCAGCCGCGTGCAGGCGCCCGACTTCTTCCGGAGTGGCAAATCCTTCGCGGTGAATTAACCGTGCGTCCGAAGGAAGGTTAAAATCGAAATTTCGAGCGGTTTCCCCAGCAATAATCAAACGATCTTCCGGAGATGCTGCTTTCAGAAATTCCGACACGAGTTCGTGTGGTTGCTTGTAGGGCGCAACACGACCAGGACAGAGTACAACCATTCGAGCGCCGGACAGGCCAAGTTCAGCGCGAGCGGCCTTGCGCGGGAATACCGGATAAGCACCTTCATAGTTATGATGGGAAATCACCCGGATTTTGCGTTCTGGCAGGTCCAGTTCGTCCCGTGCTGCGGCAACTGCGGGGAGCGAGTGCAGGTGAAGAACATCCGCCATTTTCGATAGTCCCGACTGAAGATCATCATTGGCATTGCTCTTGTGGCCATCGTGGGGTCTCAGATTGTGGATCGACCAGATCACCTTGCCTCCGGCCGAGTGGAAGCGACTGATATCGTCGAGAAACCTGTCAACAACTTGAGGCTCACCCGAACCCGTGAAAACCGCGTGTTCCCAATGCAGATGAAACAGGAGCGGTTTGCCTGGAGAGGCTTTTTGAAGCGCGAGTGCATCCTCGATTGTTCCCGGTTCTGCCTTGAACGCAGGACCGAGATTCTCGTAAAGAAGCGTCTGATAGGGGTTTGTCGCCCGATAGTCCGGGAAAAACGTTACCGGGACTGGGGTTACGTTGGCCGCATCGTTCATGTGTTCACCTTTACACGTCTTCGCATTGCGAGCTAGTGAGCATCACGTGTTGCTGAACCGTGCCGTGTTAGCCTTGACACGTTACTAAGGCTCGCATCTAATTGCGCCAATGGATTTCTGATTTTTTATGTCAATCAATTCGGGTAAATTCGGTTATGCCTCGTTGGGTCCTTGGAAAAGTGCTGGCCTTGCTGAGTGTGCTCGGCATTCCGTTGACGAGTGCCGTCGCACAAAATTCCCGGCAATTTGAATCGCCCGCCTCTGCACGCGCCTATTTGCGAAGCAACCCGGACGGACCAGAGGCGAACGCGGCTTTTCTGGCGCTCGTTGAATTTCGGCTGATGCGGGAAAATCCGGGCCTATCGAGGGACGAGATCATTAACATGTTCAACCAGAACACTTCGGCCTCGACCGGAGTTCGCCAGGTTCAGGCACCTGGCCTCTATTGAGATTTCCAATGCAGCGACCGATGCGGTTTTTGCTGAAAACGACAAGTGCCATTTCGGTGGCCGTCGTATTGCTGTGCGCCCCCTCATACGCGCAAACGCCGGACGCCCTGGCCAATTCCACCTCGCGTGTGGCGCTGGTCATTGGCAACTCGGCCTACAGATCAGTCGCCCCGCTTCCCAACCCGGTGAATGACGCGGAGCTTGTCGCGGAAAAACTCTGGGAAGCCGGTTTTGAAGTTATCGAAACGATCGATGGTGACCGCGAGAAGATGCTCGCCGATCTGGCGACATTCCGCAGCCGTCTGCGAGAGGGCAGCGAAGCGCTGTTCTATTATGCAGGTCACGGTGTTCAGGTCGGTGGACGCAACTATTTGCTGCCCGTTTCCGTGGCGCCGCAATCCGTCGAAGAGTTGATAGATCAGTCGATCGACGCCCAGCTGTTTGTCGACATCATGTCCAACTCGGGCGCGAAGCTTAATATCGTTCTCCTCGATGCCTGCCGAAACAATCCGTTTGGCGAAATCACCGATGAGGAAGCGGAAACAATCGTCTCGCGTGCCATAAGCCTGGGAGCTTCCCAGGAAGAAGTCTCGCGCGGCCTGGAGCAATTGTCACAGTCCAGTCGTGGCGGGCTGGCGGAAATGACGGCCGGTGATGCTGAAACAGTGATCAGCTTTGCCACCGCACCCGGTTCAGTCGCCTATGACGGCGAGGGCAAGCACAGTCCCTACACGCAGGCAATTTCCGACAATATCAGCGAGCCCGGGCTTGAAATTATCGACCTGTTCCGCCGAATTCGCGGCCATGTGCGCGAAACAACCGAAGGGGAACAGATCACCTGGACGACCAGCACGCTTGAAAGCCGCTTTTACTTCATGCCGCTTGTGGATGATTTGCGCAGCGCGACCACCGGTATGAGTATTGCCTCCGATACGCTGGGCGGGTTGCCGCCGCGCCGCATCATCGACAGGACCTTCTGGCGCTCGATCCGCGACAGTGACCGGGCGGAGGCATTTGCTTCCTATATCCGCACCATGCCGACGGGAGCATTCCTTGAGGACGCGAAAGAGCGCCTGAGTGAACTGGGTGGCAACCCCGATGATATTCTCGTCTCCGATACCTCGCTGCCGGAAATTGCCTCCCGACCGGTTGATGCGGTCAATGGCTCGGCCAGATCGGAGATCGTCGCTGCGCTCGACAATGCGCAACTGACCGTACCGATCGGCGTCGGCGAAAAGCCCCTTGGCAGCAAGAATGGTGAAAACGGCTGGATCTATGTCGAAAGTGCGTCGCGTCTCGGAGTGGTGACGGAAGGTTCGGGCAAGCCGCTTCATGGCGGAACGGTTCATTGGCTGCCGGAAGACAATCAGCTCTCCTATACTCCGCAAGTCGGTTCGAATGGTGGACGCGACAAGTTTCGCAGCATCGCATTGCGCGACGAGGGGGACACAGATCCGATCGAGGCGCAACTGGATGTTTACGTGGATGCCTGTGACATCCTGGCGGGCAACCCTTACGACAGCCAGCGTGTCACTGCCGGCACGCGTCAATTCATTATCGACCGAAACTTCGATGCCGCCATCGAGGTTTGCGAAATCGCCGTTGCAAACTATCCCGATGTGGTGCGGTTCTGGGCTCAGCTCGCACGTGCCTATCGGTCTGCCGGTGATTATGATCAGGCAATCGAATGGCAGCAGAAGGCAGTCGATGCCGATTATGCCTCCGCCATGGTTTATCTCGGTCAGATGCATCTTGATGCCCAGGCGGTGCCGCGCGACTATCCTCGTGCGAAAGCGCTTTTCGAAATTGCTGCCGACCGGGGGGAAACTGCCGCTTATACCGCGCTTGCATGGATCTACAGGGCGGGCGTAGGCGTCGCCCAGGATTATACCCAGGCTCTGGACTACTACCGGCAGGGTGCCGACCTCGGCAATGACTGGGCCATGACAAACATCGCCGAATTCTATCAAAAGGGTCTTGGCGTCGAGAAGGACGTGAACGAGGCCGTCACATGGTATACGGCGGCGGCGAAAAGCGGCGAGCTGACCGCACAGACGCGCCTGGCCCGGATGTATCAGACCGGTGACGGCATTCCGCAAAATTTCGAAGAAGCCCGTTTCTGGTTCGAAACCGCCGCGGGGCGAGGAGTGCCCAATGCCCTGACGCGGCTCGGGATCATGTATGAGAACGGGCAGGGGATCGACAAGGACGTAGAGGCGGCTGTTCGCCTGTTTGTGCGGGCTGCGCGTGAGAACGATCCCGAAGCGTTCTACAGGCTCGGCCGGGTCTATGCGTCCCGCCATCCGCTGTTTGATGATCCTGGCCGCGCCGCTGCATTGTTTGAAAGGGCCGTCACAGAGAAGGTTTACGGTGCCGAACGCGATCTCGGGCGCCTGTTGTTCGAGGGCCGCGGTGTCTCCAAGGACGTGTCGCGTGCCCGTGATCTCTTCGTGGCTGCCGCAGACAAGAACCCATGGGCGGCACGGGATGCCGGCCGCGCCTGGGCGTCCTCGGATGGTGCCGAGCCTGATTTTGAAGAAGCCGCACGCTGGTTCCGTGTCGCCGCGGAGGGCGGTGTTCCCTGGGCGGCGCTGGACATGGCGCGCCTGTCGGAAGCCGGGAGGGGTGTGCCCGAGGACAGGTTGGCAGCACTCATCTGGTACGCTACGGCAACCGGATTGAGTGACGATGTCAATCTGGTGGACGCCGTGAACAAGAGCACAGCTTCATATACCCGGAACGAATTCGTTGCGGCTGCGCAGACCTTGCTGATACGTCTGGGTGTGCTTACCGGAGCAGCTGACGGTCAATTCGGACCTGCCACGCGGCAGGGCTTGAACGACGCATTCTCCTCACGCGGGCTTGCTGCGCCCGGTGATGACATCACACTCGACATTCTGTCGAGACTGACGCAAATGCAGTGAGACACAGGCGGGATCCCCATGATCAAAAGCAGTGCAGCTCTAATCGTCTTATTGGTCTTTCTCACCGGATGCGTCAGTTCGTCTGTCAATCGTCCGGATGTTTCGGTCGATGAGGAGGTTGCGCGGTTGAAGCAACTCGGCTTCCGGCAGGTGACACGGCGTTCTGATGGCACGCGTATCCTGCGCTATAGCGGTCGTATGACCAGGGCGGTCGAATGCCGGCAGGGTTCGGGCAGTTTCGCGCCCATACCGTCCAGGCGCCGTGCCGCCAATGGTCAGAGCGAGACGATTTCGCTCGATGCTTACCTGAAACTTTCGCCGGGAGCCGACGGTGTGCTCAGCAATCATGAGCGCGACGGCATTTACATTGTGACAATCAAGACGCGTGGTGGCGGTGCGTCGTCGCTAAGAGGGATCAAGTTCGGCCCGCGAGGGCAGGATACCTTCCGCTCGGGCCTGACCTGCCGCGCAGCCTGAGCGGAAACGCGTAATTGGCTCGCTCCGCAGCTGTCCGGCTTGATATCTGTGCATTTGCAGATATCCGCAAAGGGGACGTCGCCGCGCCGTTGCATGCCGCTGCTCTCGAAGCATTCGTTGCTGCGGGATACAGCGTCGGCGTATTGCCGGTAGCACCCTCCACGATCGAGGTGGATGCCTATTCAGTCGACCCTCGCTATCACAGACTGTTCCAAGAAGATCGCATAACGCGCCTTGCTCCCGGCGCCATTGTGGAATGTGCGCTTGCGCTTTCATTCGACGTTCGTCTGTTTGCAGAGCCCTGGGACCAGGCCTGCCGCATCAAAGCAGACCATCGCATCGTTACCCTCGAGCGCCCGGCAGCGTTGGCGTCCTTGACTGCGCAAGAGCGTGAATGTGTCGCTGAAAATGCTCGCGAGGCACTTGGCGGACCGGTGGTCTGGGCGCCGAACTCAAGACTCAGCCGCGATGCGCTGTCTGCGCTTGTGCCCCATTGGCCAGCGACCGATAGGGACTGGAACCCGGTGGTTCCCGATTGTCCGCCTCGTTCCCGTGACGCGATAGAACGGGCGCGACCGGTTGTCGGAATGGCCCGTATTGCGCGTTCAAGACCAGGGACCTGGCCGGTATCCGTGAGAGAGGGCGCACGCGCGTTTCGCGTCTCGAAGGTCATGTGGCGGTTGCGCGCAGCACCGAATGCAGAGCGTCCCGTCTGGCCGCAATCTGCTCCCATGGAGGTTTGGCCGGATGACCAGATCGATCTTGCGGATTTTCTCGCAAGTATAGACATTCTGGCGAATGCCGATCTCGCCGCTGACGATCCCTGTCCGGCCGAAGCCATGATGGCGCTCGGCAATCGCGTCGTGCCATTTCTTGAACCGGAGTACAGAGCCGTCTTCGCAGGTTCTGCCATCTACGGGCGACCTTCGGAACTGGCCCAGCGCGCGCTCGAGTTTCATGAAAATCCGGATCTTGCAGCTGACCTGCGCAACAGTGGCAAGGATCTGGTCGCCAAGGTTTATTCTCCCCAATCTGCGGTTGAGCGTGTGCAGCATCTGATCGGTGCACCACGACCAAATCCCTACACTCCCGCCGTTCACGCAATGCCGGGAGGCCGAGCGCTGTTCTTTTCAACAAACGGCGTCGGACTTGGCCATCTGACGCGGCAACTTGCCGTCGCACGCAGGATGCCCGCCCGTCTGACACCGGTGTTTGTCAGCCACTCGCAAGCGGTGGATGTCGTGGGTGACTACGGATACGTTGCTGAATATCTGCCTTACCATGCTGCCTATGGCGAGCGGAAAGAACATTGGAACGCGGCTTTGGCGGAAGCACTGACGACCGCGATCGAGTTCTATGATCCGCGTGTTGTGGTCTTTGACGGCAACGTTCCATTTGCAGGACTTATGAAGGCTTTGGATTCGTGCCCGGGTGTGGCACGCGTTTGGATCCGGCGAGCGCTCTGGGGTCCGGATCGCGATCTGGACGCACTGGAACGCGGCTCTGCCTTCGACCTGATCCTTGAGCCAGGCGAACATGCCTGGGCACGGGACGATGGCCCGACGGTGGCCCGGCGCGAACAGGCGCTTCAAGTGCCACCGGTGCGGCTGCTCGACGAGGATGAGTTGCTGGAGCGTAAAGCCGCGTGTGATGAAATCGGTCTGGATCCTGATCAGACCAACGTTCTGGTTGCGCTCGGATCGGGAAACAATATCGATACCAGCAGGATGACAGCCCGCGCTCTTGCCTATCTGCATGGTCGCCACGGTGTCGGGGCCACGGTTGCACAGTGGCGGATCGCCGATACACAGGTTGACCTGCCCGCCGGGGTCACCCGGCTCACGGATTATCCGTTCGGCAAATTCCTGCGCGCTTTCGATTTCGCAATCGCCGCCGCCGGATACAATACCTTTGCGGAACATCTTGCCGAAGGATTGCCAACGGTCTGGGTGCCAAACGAACATGCCCAGCAGGATCGCCAGATCCTGAGGGCGCGGTATGCAGAGGCGCGGGGGCTTGGGTGCCTGGTTCGACATTCGGCGGATTTCGGCCTGAATGAGGCCCTCGACCGAATGCTTCACTCAGAGACACGAGCTCAAATGCGAAACGCTCACCTGCAGATTGAAGACGACCTCGTGCGAAACGGAGCAAACACTGCAGCCGAAGCAATCACTGTCCTGTCCGAGACAGTAATTGTCCGGGAGCGACTAGCGAGCCTCGCGCAACAAGTTGGAGAACATTTGACCACGGTGACGGGGGATGCAGGAAACGACAGTGATCAGGTCGCAACGAAAAACGGCCCCGAAGGGCCGTTAAACAATGGTGGACGGTCTCAAGGCTGATCAGATCAGCTCTGCATCTTTCTTCTGCGCCATCCCATGAAGGTCATCAGGCCAAGACCTCCCGCAAGCAGCGGCAAGGCTGCAGGCACAGGGACCGGGGTCAGCTCGACGTTGATATCTCCCTGACCACTTGCGTTTTTCAATGCCGCGTTCGTGCCGGTCGTGTTCCAGAAGAACCACGTGGACAGGCCGAACTCGTCAATGTTCTTGTTGTTTGCGCCATACCCGAGTTGTGGCGGGTATTTTCCATCGGCAGGAGCCTCGGTAAGATCAAGCAGCAAGCCTGCCAGCATACCGAGGCCGGTCAGCGTGGCGCTGCCATAGCTGAAATATTCGAAGAAGTTTTCCTGATTGGCATACTGGAGCGACGAACATGCACCACCCAATTCGCATTTCGCTGTGCGGCCGCCTTTTTGGGTGAAGTTCAGGTTGACATCGACGCCGAATTTTTTCGTGGAATCCGTGTTATTGACGATCGTACCGGTCAGTTTGGCAGTTGAGCCGTCGTAGTTGAATGACCCACCTGCGGTATCGAATTGCCAATAACTGCTTGCGCCATGGAGCAAGTTCGGTAGCCAGAAAGTATGAAGATTGGAACCGGTATTGACGCTCTCGGTCTCATACGAGCCAGCGTAACTGCCATTCAGCGGAGGCAGTGGGGCCGCATTTGCGGGCGCGACAACCGCGAAAACCGCAACGACCGCTGCGGCTTTAAATAGTCCTGTCATGTGCACACTCCAAAAATCAATTATCCCGCTTCAGCGGTAGTTTTTAATATTGCCCAATTTTCTGCCCTTGGTTTAACCTTCAATTAACCCAGCGTAAAATGTCAAGGTACACACATACGTGTTAGGGACACGTTGTTGTGAAGGCATTTAAATGAAGCCTTTCCGGACCCGGTTTGCCGGTGTTCAGGAAACGCCAAGCGTTCCCCAATCCCCGCACTATGCTGTTTCTGATTGAAAAACAGCGCACCGGACCGCGGATCCGAAATTTTCGGACTCGCGTTGCTCAAAGGGTAAATTCAATCTCGCATGGCGGTGTGCTGAAAATCCAATTGCCGGACTGTTATGGCAGACAAATCCGCGACTGTTCTGTGCGATGAAACACTGCAGGGCGCACTGCTAGTTCATGATCTCCTGCAAATGCTGAATGCTCTCCTCACGGTCCCATTGCGCCGGACCGGGCATTCGGCCGATTTCTCGGCCATCAGGATCGATCAGGACAGTCGTTGGAATACCGAACACGTTCAGAGACCGCATGACAGCCTGGGATGGGTCGATATAGACAGGAAGATCACGCAATTCATATCGCCGGTAAAAGCGTTCAACCGTACCGGCGCCAGTGACATCAATGGAGATCGGCAGGATGCGGATATTCTGACCGCTCAGATCGCGCGTCAGCTGATCAAGCGCGGGCATTTCCTCGCGGCATGGTTCGCACCAGGTTGCCCACACATTGACGAACAGATACTGGCCCCGAAAATCCGCCAATTTGAAGGTTTGCCCTTCCGCATCCGAGAACTCGAAGTCCGGAACATCGCGGGGTGTATCGAGACGGGCGAATTTCCCGACCGGCAACTCCCGGGTGAAGAGTATCGGGTAAAGGTTCGCAACGGCTACAAAGCTTCCGATGAGAATCAAAAAAGTAATGAATGAAGTACGCATAACACCTAAAAACCCGGTCAACTTCGCGCATCGATACGCACATCCGGCACACTATACAGGCAAGTATCTCCAGAACCTTATCGTTGGTTCCAAATTCAATTGTCTCGCCGTTCACAAGCGCGTGCGTTGTTCGCCTACCGTTTTTCGAAGGCGTAATGAAGGCTGCTAAGTGGTGTTTACCGGGCCGATGGGAAGCACAGTGACTCAACCAGCGTGCTGCCGTTGTGATCGACCGTGCCGATGGATTCGCGGCGCTGTCGCCTGACCCAGAATGCTGCGCTGCATTATCACTTGGTAGAATAGGAATACCGCATCTGCTGTGTCCTGTTTCCGCCTGATTGGGGATCACGCGCCTATTTGACCAAGCAAATGGGAGAATTATTCTCAAAATTCGCGGAATTCTGCCAATTTTTATTGATATACCTAAGTATTAATCCGTTGAGATAATAGTATGGTTACGTATGATTATACCTAAGTATCGTAATTCGTAAGTAGTGTTGAATCCGGTTTTGCCGCTGGTAGGGTCCCGACCTTAGTTCTGGTCAATTTTCAGTTTGGTCTGAAAGGATGTCCCGAAACCCTTGTGAATCCCGAGTGAGGCGGGCAGGGCAAGGGTTTGGGGCAAGGGGGAAGTCGTGCCATGTGTTGCCGGATTCATCAGTGTCTGTCGTATCATCACGGCCATTCTCCGGCTTCGTCCTTTCTGAATTGACCCTTTAGCGTTCAGCCTCCCGTTATCAAACAGGCCGCTCATTTTGTGCGTTGCGACGAACACATGTTGCTTCGGTCAGTGCGGTCACCGGGAGAGCTGTTCAGGAAATCCGGAGCCGTCATGCGAGACGGTTTCCGGAAGACGACGGGACGAAGTGGAGGAGATGCCATGTCCGAGAATTCATCCAACAACGGGTATTGGTCCGCCAACATGCGGATCATCTCGATCAGCCTCGTGATCTGGGCGCTGGTTTCTTTCGGGTTCGGCATCCTGCTGCGCCCGCTCCTGAGCGGGATCGCCGTCGGCGGTACCGATCTCGGCTTCTGGTTTGCGCAACAAGGCTCGATCCTTGTGTTTCTGGCGATCATCTTCTTTTACGCATTCCGGATGAACAAAGTCGACCGTGAACACGGCGTGGACGAAGAATAGGGGCATTTGAACAGATGGATCAGTTTACTATCAATCTGCTGTTTGTGGGTAGCTCCTTCGCGCTCTACATCGGCATCGCGATATGGGCCCGGGCGGGCTCGACGTCGGAATTCTACGCTGCCGGGCGCGGTGTGCATCCTGTCACCAACGGGATGGCAACGGCTGCCGACTGGATGTCGGCCGCGTCCTTCATCTCCATGGCCGGACTGATCGCCTTCACCGGATACGACAACAGTTCCTTCCTCATGGGCTGGACCGGTGGCTATGTCCTTCTGGCACTTCTGCTTGCACCGTATCTGCGCAAGTTCGGCAAATTCACGGTATCCGAATTCATCGGCGACCGCTTCTACAGCCAGACGGCGCGGATCGTCGCGGTTGTCTGCCTGATCGTTGCCTCGACCACCTACGTTATCGGACAGATGACGGGTGTCGGGGTTGCCTTCGGCCGCTTCCTGGAAGTCGACAACACGACCGGTCTCCTGATCGGTGCCTGCGTGGTATTCGCCTATGCCGTCTTTGGTGGCATGAAGGGGGTTACCTATACACAGGTGGCGCAGTATGTGGTGCTCATTACCGCATACACAATTCCTGCAATCTTCATCTCCCTTCAGCTCACGGGCAATCCGATCCCGGGTCTCGGCCTGTTCGGCGATGACGTTGCCAGCGGCGTGCCGCTGCTGACCAAGCTGGACCAGGTGGTGACGGAACTTGGCTTCAATTCCTACACCGCCCACCATTCCAACACTCTCAACATGGTGCTGTTCACGCTGTCGCTGATGATCGGAACCGCGGGTCTGCCGCACGTGATCATGCGTTTCTTCACGGTACCAAAAGTGTCGGATGCACGCTGGTCTGCCGGGTGGGCGCTGGTATTCATTGCGTTGCTTTACCTGACGGCTCCAGCAGTTGGTGCGATGGCACGTCTCAACATCACCGAAATGATGTGGCCGAATGGCGGTATCAATGGCGGAGCTGTTTCCGTTGAGGCCATTGCAGACGACCCGAAATACGACTGGATGGACACCTGGCAGAAGACGGGGCTTCTCGATTGGGAAGACAAGAACGGCGATGGCAAGATCCAGTATTACAACGACAAGAATGCAGAGATGCAGACCCTTGCCGAGGAAAAGGGATGGAAGGGCAATGAGCTGACAAAGTTCAACCGCGACATTCTCGTTCTTGCCAACCCGGAGATCGCGAACCTGCCTAGCTGGGTGATCGGTCTGGTGGCAGCCGGCGGTCTTGCGGCAGCACTTTCGACTGCGGCCGGTCTGTTGCTTGCAATTTCATCTGCGGTAAGTCACGACCTGATCAAGGGGGCCTACAATCCGAAGATTTCGGAAAAAGGAGAGTTGCTGTCTGCACGGATTGCCATGGCGGTTGCCATTGTCGTTGCGACCTATCTGGGACTCAATCCGCCAGGATTTGCAGCGCAAACCGTGGCACTCGCCTTCGGTCTGGCAGCCGCCTCGATCTTCCCGGCACTGATGATGGGGATCTTCTCGACCCGTATCAACAACATCGGTGCTGTTTCCGGGATGCTGGCAGGCCTGGTCGTAACCCTGGTCTACATCTTCCTGCACAAGGGTTGGTTCTTCATTCCCGGAACCAACAGCTTTACCGATGCCGATCCGTTGCTTGGCCCCATCAAGTCCACGTCGTTCGGTGCGATCGGTGCAGCGGTCAACTTCCTTGTCGCCTACGTGGTCACAGGCATGACCAAGGAAACGCCGCAGGCGATCAAGGACCTGGTTGAAAGTGTCCGGGTTCCCCGCGGCGCCGGTGTTGCGCAGGATCACTGACTACGAATGCGGGCGGCTGTTTGCAGCTGCCCGACATGACCATGATCGCGTCCTGCCCGGGCTGCTGCCGGGCAGGATATTTCCGTTCCTGCCGAGGTCACCCTGATGTCGCCAAGTGTCGATCAGATATTGCGATTTCTGAAAACCCTGCACCCTTACGATGCCCTGTCGCATGAGGTGCTGGAAGCACTTGCAAACCGTTTCGAGGTTCGCAAGGCCGGGCCCGACGATCATATCTACAAGTTCGGTGAGACCCTTCCCGGTCTCTTCGTCATCTATGAAGGGGCGGTCAAGGTCAGGGACGAGAACAATGTCGTCGTCAGCCATCTGGTTCTGCGAAACACATTCGGGGAACGGGGGTTGCTGAAGGAAGGAACGGCTGTCACGTCCGCACAGGCGGACGAACACACACTTCTGCTTGTCCTTCCTCCTGCTGACTTCCGAAAACTTCTCGATGAACACAAGGTCTTTGCGCGCTTTTTCGACCGCGCGCGCAAATCAAGCACACGCGGCAGGGATCTTGCCACGAGCCTGGCGGAAACGCTGATGGCGCGAAATCCGATTACCTGTCAGGCCGATACGTCGGTCCAGGAAGCCGCGCGGGTCATGCGAGACCGCCACATTTCTTCGCTATGCGTGACAGATCATGCCGAAAGGCTGCTCGGGATCGTGACCAACCGCGACCTTGCGGGCAAGATCCTTGCGGAAGGACGACAAGGCGATACTGCCGTGTCAGAGGTCATGACAAGCACCCCGGTCACGTTGCCGCCATCGGCGATCGGAACCGATGTCCTGCACCTGATGATGGAACGCTGGATCGGGCACGTGCCGATTGTTGAGGGAGACAAGCTCGTCGGAATGGTGACGCAGACCGATCTGACCCGTTTTCAGGCAATCAGTTCCGCGGACATGGTTGGTCAGGTTACCCGTGCTGCGACCGCTGATGACATGGCTGGGGTCACAGCCCATATTCCACAACTTCTGCTGCAGCTTGTGGCCGCCGGCAGCCCACATGAGGTGGTCACGCGGCTGATCACCGATATTGCCGATACCGTAACCCGCCGCCTTTTGGCATTGGCGGAAATCAAACTCGGTCCGCCGCCAGTGCCCTATCTCTGGCTGGCTTGCGGATCCCAGGGACGCCAGGAACAGACGGGTGTGAGCGATCAGGACAATTGCCTGTTCCTCGACGATGCGGCGAGCGAGAACGACCGGGTCGGATACTTTGCGGATCTGGCGACGTTCGTCTGCGATGGCCTGAATTCCTGCGGTTACATCTATTGCCCGGGGGACATGATGGCGACGAACCCGCGCTGGTGCCAACCGGTGAATGTCTGGAAGAGTTACTTCGAGGGCTGGATCCAAACGCCGGATCCGGAGGCGCAGATGCTGAGTTCGGTGATGTTTGATCTACGTCCCATCGGGGGCCGCAAAGAGCTCTTTGAAAACCTTCAGGAGGACACGCTCCAGAGCGCGGCTTCGAATTCCATTTTCGTGGCGCACATGGTCAGCAACTCGCTGAAACATCATCCACCACTGAACCTGGTGAGGGGGCTGGCGACGATCCGGTCCGGAGAGCACAAGAATACGCTCGACACAAAGCTCAATGGTGTCGTACCGATTGTCGACCTTGCCCGGATATATGCATTGCAAGGTCAGATCAGCGCGGTGAACACCAAGGCACGTTTGCTGGAAGCGAGGGCAAACGGCCGGCTCAGTCAATCAGGCGGCAGCGATCTGCTGGATGCCTACGACCTGATTGCCGAAACGCGTTTGCTTCATCAGGCAGGGCTGATCAAGCAGGGCCAGAAACCCGACAACTTCCTTCAGCCTTCGACCTTGTCCGATTTTGAACGAAGCCATTTGCGGGACGCCTTTGTCGTGGTCAAGACAATGCAGTCTTCCATCGGGCACGGGCGCGGCATGCTGGGTTAGGAATTTTTCAGAAGCGAACCGGTGGGAGGAAGACCGAAGTTTCGCGCGGGAGGAAGAATATGTTTGTCGAGTTGATTGCAGCCTTTGTCGCCGGTATCGCGGCCGCGGGCGTCGTCATGCTGGTGAACAGGGTGCTCGGCGGACGTTTGCCGCGCTGGTTTGCCCCAGTGGCGGCCGGGATAGCGATGATCGTGACCACTGTCTCGAATGAATATGGATGGTTTGCGCGAACCAAAGAAACCCTGCCGGAAGGCATCGTCATCGCGCAGACGATTGAAAGCAGAGCCGTCTACAGACCCTGGACCTATATCCAACCATTCGTAGAGCGGTTTGTTGCCATCGATGTCGAGACCATTCGTACCCATCCAGAGCGGCCGAATGAAAGGCTTGCCGATACCTATTTCTTCGGTCGATGGGCTCCGGTGAACAAACTTACCGTTCTTGCCGACTGCACACGCAATCGGCGCGCCGCGCTGAGCGATGCGATTTCCTTCGAAGAAGGCGGTGTTGTTTCCGGGGCCGACTGGATCCATGTAACTGCCGACGATCCCATCGTTTCAACAATCTGCGGAGCGGAATGATGTTGACGTCGCTCAGCCTGCGCGTGCGCACCTTTCTGCTGTTTTCTGGTTCTGCGGCGGTTTGCTCGATCCTGGTCGGACTGTCGCACTATTTCGCATTCAGCCGGCTGGACGAAGGTGGGGTCACGTCCGCCTTTCTGATTTCGGGTTTCCTCTCGGTGTTTGCGACCCTGGCCGTGACGACCACGATCTGGCTGCTTTTCGACGAAAATGTTGCCAAGCCGATCGATCGTCTTGCTGCCGGGATCAGAACGCGTGCGCATGCGGGTGTCGATGCAATGGTCGATTTGCACGGTTCCCGTTTTCTTGGAGACCTGGGACCCGCGGTCCAGGCCGTGACGGGGAAACTTTCCAGGGTATCGGCCGAAACCGATGATGAGGTTGCAATTCAGACAGCGCGTCTGATGGCCGAAAAAGCGCACCTTGCCATGCTTTTGACCGAGATTCCGGTTGCAATCATTCTGGTCAGTCCGAACCACAGGATCATGCTCTATGACGGGCAGGCAGCAGATGTGCTGGGACAGGTGCATGTTCCGCGCCTCAGTGCATCCGTCTTCGACTATTTTAACGAAACCGAATTGAGTGCCGCTCAGGAAAAGCTTTCGGAAGGCCGCACCGAGGCTCTTGCGCAGGTTAAATGCAGCCAGGGAAATCTGCGATTTGAACTCCGCCTGAAGAAACTCAGGCAGGTGCCCGGCTACATGATCCTGGTGGATGGGACAAAGGCAAGGATTTCGCCGGATGCGGAGCGTCCGCTGATTTACGATTTCGACCTAACCGAGCACAAAACGGAGCACGCGATTGAGGACAGGCCGTTGCAGGAGTTGAATTTTGTCGTGTTCGACACGGAAACCACTGGCCTGATGCCCAACAAGGACGAAATCGTCCAGATTGGAGCTGTTCGTGTCGTCAAAGGCAGGATCGTTCCCGGGGAAAAGTTGGATCAACTCGTCAACCCAGGCCGGAGCATACCACCTGCCTCCACGAAAGTTCATCGCATAACGGACGCCATGGTCGCCGATGCACCCGACGCCGGCACCGCCGTGACAAAATTTCACGGGTTTGCCCGTGACTGTGTGATGGTTGCACACAATGCGCCGTTCGATATGGCGTTTCTGAAACGTCACGGCAGGATATGCGGACTAAACTGGGATCATCCCATGCTGGATACGGTTCTCCTGTCCGCCGTGCTTTTCGGCGACACGGAAGAACATTCGCTGGATGCCGTCTGCAGACGTCTCGACATTACGATTGCACCCGATCTCCGGCACACCGCACTTGGTGATGCACAGGCGACCGCCGAAGCACTTTGCAAAATGTTGCCGATCCTGTCGTCCCGCGGCTACCGGACTTTCGGTGATGTCATTCAGCAGACCCGCAAACACGGCAGGTTGTTGAAAGACCTCAACTGACCGGCTGACCTGGCAGCCGGCCTCGCAAACCGCAGGCTTTGTCAGTCGAAGACGTGACCGTGCTGGTAGCGCTCGTCCCTGCCAGCTGCAGCGGTCAGGGCGGCTACATTCGACTTGGTGAAAAATCCGTCGAAAGCCTTGCAGCGTTCAATGTATTCAGTGATCAGCAGCGTATGTGGCGAGTGCTTGGAGAAGATCTGCTTCAGATCGGGTGAATCTTTGCATTCGCCAACCACATGGGCGAGGAATGGAACGCCCTGCTGGCCAAGGATGCCAACGACATAGTCGACGTTTTTCTGATTCGACGGGTGATCGCCATCCAGAATCTCAACTGCCATGTGATGCATTCTGCGGCCGAAATTACGAACAAAGTTTTCCGTCGGCATCGGCAGGTTCTCGAAGGAATTGACGAAAGACGGCGTGTTGTTGGCGGTGAACACCTTGGCCGGAGACTGCTTGTCGTCACTCACGATCGGGCAGCGGTTCACATTGGTTGAAGAGTTCATGTCGGAAATGTTGTAAGCGCCCCAGAAGTAATACGGGACCATTGTCTGGAACTCCAGAATCGCGTCTTCGCGTTCCCCGGCAAGTATGCGTGTTGCCATGTGGTCGTAGCCGAGCATCAGTTTGTCCAGTCCGTGTTCCTCGGCGAACGAGATGCCTTCCTGAAGGGACGCCTTTTCTTCGTCGGTCAATTCAAGCCGCTCACCCAGCCCGATACTTTCAGGGTCGTTGAAATCGCAATTGCTGTAGCCGATCCGGTTGCCGGTGAAATCCGAGGGCAGGGAGAACAGAACACCCTTTGAGGTATAAAAATCATTCTCTGTTTCGCCGGGGTACTCGAAACGGATGCTCTGGGCTTCCAGGGTTTTGCAGAGTGATGCGGTATCCGGACATTGGAACACTTCACCGACGTAGCGCGTGTTGGGCTTGGACCGCGACGATGGATAAAGCACGTTGAGACGCCTGATATAGTCTTCATAAGCGTCGGAAAGTGGTTCCATCAAAATGACGGCCGGAAATTCGGGCCGGTTGTGCAGAACATGAAATTTATGTGTGCCGGAGACATAGCTGGAATGATAGCGGTTCGGCGTCATCCGGTGCAGTTCAGCCATCGTCGCAACGCCGTCCCCCGCCTCGACCTGAATGACGACTGCCTTCATCTGGCCGACAAGGTCATTCACGCCTGATTCCTTCCGGCGGGCATAAATCTTCGGCAAATACTCTTCAAAAAAATCAGAGTTTTGCTTGTCGCCTTTTGGTTGGTAATCGGAGTAATCAAACGGGGTCGCATCCATGTTACTCGTTTCCTTCAAGTCAATTGCAACATTCAAACAAACCGGGTTCAGCGGGAAGTGAACTCAAGTGGGGAGTTGAATTGGTTTGGTTTGCTTTGTCCAGTTGTAAGAAGCGGACGGCAGGAAATTTGGCACACAGTCAAGCTTATCCGATGCCATAGAGCGCTGAAAAAGTAAAATCCCGAGGAGAGCGAAATGTTATCGCCATGCCGTGCGCAATCGCGTTCCTCATGGCGACGGGGAAGCCAGGAGACCGCTCCGGCTCGTTACCTGATTATGTTTTGGGTCAAATCCGTTGGTAAGTCGCAGATTGCATTTATGAAAACAGAAAGGCCACGCAGATAGCGTGGCCCTTTCTTGTGAACAATCCCTCCAGCGAGGAACCTTCCTGTTTGCTCGGCCGCTTTAAATGCTGCCGATGTCAGAGGATCCTTTTCCTGTCCTCATACTGACGACCTAGTTACGTGCGCTAAGAGCCCGTGCATTGTCAGCCTGCAAACGGCGGACGGAAACCGGCGTGTTGCCGTTCAAGTCGCCATAGGCCTGGTCGGCATAGTCTGCGAAAACACCTGCATCAGCGCGATTGCCTTTTCTGGATGGTGCGCGGAGCTGGCTGCTGTTGACGCTGCGCTGGCTGTCGGTGAAAAACACCGGCTCATCACCATTGGAGTCGCCGTAAATACCGCCGAGATCAATTGCGTTCGCCGTGCCAACGAAAGCGCCGGAAACAAAGACTGCGGCCAGAAGGGAAGTGATCAGTTTCTTTTGAGTGCGCATGGTTAAACTCCTGTTTGAATTGAATTCGGTAATCGCGATGCCTTTCCGTATACCCGGTGTCTGCATTGCGCTTACAACATAAGAACGTGCTGGATCGTAATAGGTTCCGAATTTTTTTAAAAAAATGGATGCTTTATTATATGATCTCACTACAAATGTAGAATTTTGGATTTTTTTACAGAAATATCCAATTTTTTATTTATGTGATATATGTCACTCTTCACGTTTTACTTGATGAGTAGAGTTTCGTTGGTTAATTTGGGTGAATTCGTTGAAGTGTGCCGCCCGGGGAACGCGGCGGGGCCCGCGATTGCAAATTTTCTTCAGTCAAAACCGGGTGTTAGAAATTTTGGATTTTTCTTGTTCACTTCAAGTAACAAACTTGTAAGCACTTATGTGATCGTGTTTTTTTCTATTGGCAATCAACTCATGATGAACTTGCTTTGAAGTCCATAAAATAGTTTGGCAGTAAACATTACATGCGGGTCACCCAAGCAGCCTCAAGGGAGGGCGAGATGACCCGGATGGAAAACAGTTTCACACAGGACCTGCAGTCGGAAATTCCACATCTTTGGCGGTTCGCACGATCGATTGCCGGCACGACGGAAGGTGCGGACGACCTGATGCAAACGGCGCTTGAACGCGCATTGCGCAACCGGCACCAATTTGTTCACGGCACAAAGTTGCGGAGCTGGCTGTTTGCCATTGTCCGCAATGCGCAACTCGACGAATACCGAAAGACCGAACGCCGCGGACATCATGTCCCGATAGAGGAGTGGTACGAGCAAGCCTCGTTTGCACCGGCACAGGAAAAATATGTCGAACTGGGCGATGTCGCCAGGAGCATCGAGGGTCTTCGACCTGAGGAACGGGATGTTCTAGAGCTGTGCGTGTTCTCCGGCCTGTCCCATGATCAGATCGCAAGCCAGATGGGCGTCGCTGTCGGGACCGTGAAAAGTCGTCTTTCCCGGGCGCGTCAGGCATTGGCGGCCTAGGTTTTCCGCTCGATTTGCCATAGCCATATCAAGGCTTGAGCGGCCGTCATCAGTCACTCAAGCTGCCAAATGCCCGGATGTCTGTACCGTTGATCCGGCGCTCGGCCGTGTATTGCGCAAATGCTCCGGCCACTTTTTCATTCTGCCAGTCGAGGAGCGCTTTTTTGTAGCTCGGACGGCCGGCAACCCTGCGAAACCATGATTGTAAGTTCGGTACCCGCTCGAAGGGCCAGTCCATGAGGCTGAACCGGTGGACATTCGGCATCCAGGCGACATCGGCCAATGAAAAAGTGTCACCTGCCAGAAACTGCCTGCCATCCGAGAGCCGGTCGTCCAGTATCCTGAAAGCTTCGTCGGTCCGCGTCACCGCTGCATCGATGCGGGATGTTTCGAATCCTGCCTTGTAATCCCGGCGGAACTGCTTGAGCCACTCATTCTGATGGTTTTCCTGGAAGGCATCGAAACTTTCCTTCGAACTGCGTTCAACGCCCTTGAACAGAAATTCAAACGTCAGCAGCTTCAGATCGACCTGGGCCTTGTCGGCCAACTGCAAAAGGTCCTGCGAAGTGGAATTGGCAAGATCGGAGCCGGGCTGGGCGATCCTTTGGATGATGTCGACGCTCTCGATGAAGAGCCGCCCGTCGTCGACAAAGGCCGGGACCAGTCCCTTTGGGTGTATCGCCTGGTATTCGGGTGACGCATGCTCGTCTCCTGCCAGGTCGATCAGATGGCTGGTGTAGTCCTTGCCCGTCTCCGCGAGCACGATACGGACCCTCTGTGAGCAGCTCGACATCGGGGCATGCCATAAATGCAGGCCTTCAAGGTCCTTGAGATACCGTTTCTTCGGTTCGATCTCCGGCATTTGCTTTTTCTCCTTCCGCTGCGATATCAAAACGCGACGCGGTCTCCGCCTTTCAGATCCAGCATCTCTCGTGCCTCGTCCGGGGTCGCGACTTCGCAACCAAGATCTTCCACGATGCGCCTGATCTTTGTGACCTGCTCGGCATTGGACTTGGCCAGTTGGCCTCGTGCGATCATGAGACTGTCTTCCAGGCCGACCCGCAAGTTGCCACCCATCTGGCTCGCGGTGGTCGCGAAGGGCATCTGCGCACCACCCGCACCAAGAACGGACCATTGATAGTTGTCACCGAACAACCGGTCTGCCGTGCGCTTCATGAAGATGAGATTATCGATGTCAGGTCCGATACCTCCCAGAATGCCAAAGATGAACTGGATGAAGACGGGTGCCTTGAACAGGCCGGCATCCATACAGAATTTCAGATTGTAGAGATGTCCGACATCGTAGCACTCATGCTCGAATTTGACGCCATGCGTTCCGCCAAGTTCGTTGGCGACGTAGCGGATGTCCGCGAATGTGTTCCTGAATATGTAGCCCTCGGAGTTGCGGATATAGGCTTCTTCCCAGTCGTATCTGAATTCCTTGATCCTGTCCGCGATCGGATGGAACGAGAAATTCATCGATCCCATGTTGAGCGAGCACATTTCAGGTGATGCCCATTTGGCGGGTGCGATCCGCTCTTCCATGGTGTTCACTAGACTGCCGCCGGTCGAGACATTCACTACCGCGTCCGTTGCCTGCTTGATCACCGGCAGGAACGCCTTGAAGTGATCCGGTGCGATTGAGACGGATCCGTTTTCGGGATTGCGCGCATGCAAATGCAGGATGGAGGCACCGGCCTTGGCAGCCCCGATTGCCTGATCGGCGATGTCTTCCGCGGTAAAGGGAAGCGCTTCCGACATTGTCGGGGTGTGGATGGCGCCGGTGATGGCGCAGGTGATGATTGTCTTTTTCCGTTTGCGGGCCATCTTTGCTTCCTAACTGTCCGATTTTTCTTCAACAACTCGACGTGAGAGCGGGAACAATTCAATGCCGGTCCTGTCCTTTACGAAGCCCCAAATGCCTCTTGGTGCCTTCAGCATGACGACAATGGCAACCAGTCCCAGGATCAGGAGATAGGTGGTGCCCAGGTCTGCAAGCGTCTCGCGGAGGAGAAAAAACACGATGACGCCGATAATCGGACCTTCGAGCGTGCCGATGCCGCCGATGACGACTATGAAAATTACGAACGCCGTCCAGTCATTTACGCTGAACGCGGCGTCAGGGGAGATGCGCAGTTTCTGCAGAAAAATCAGCGCTCCCGTCGAAGCTGTCAGACCGGCGGCGATGACGTAAACAAAGAACTTGTGACGCCAGATGTCGATGCCGAAGCTGTTTGAAGCGACCTCGCTGTCCCGGATGGCGGTCAGAGCCAGGCCGTTGCGGGAACGCAGGAGCAGGTAGATGACGGCGATCACGATTGCGGCCATGCCCAGCGCCAACCAGTAGGTTGTTGCTTCGCGCATGGAGCGGCTGGACGCCATGGAGCGGACGATCGCCACTGGAAGGCTTGTGCCGGATCCTCCACCAAGGGCGGAAACCTGGGCGAAACTCAACCGAAATACCTCCGCAATCACCCAGGTGCCGATCGCGAAATAGGCGCCGCGCAATCGAAAAATCAGGACCGCGACGGGAATGGCAACAAGCGCGCCGAGCAGACCCGCGATCGGGATTGCAGCGAGCGGAGACAGGCCGGCGAACATCGCCAGCGCGAAGAGCATGTAGCCACCGAAACCGACAAACGCCTGTTGTCCGACGGAAACGAGCCCGGCGTATCCCGCGAGCAGGTTCCAAAGGCAGGCGAGGGACAGATAGAGGAAGATCTCGCTCAACAGGCGCATGTCCGCCCGTCCGGCCCACCAGGGAGCCGCAATCAATGCGGCCAGCACCAGAATGCCTATCCCCGCTGCAAAGCGGCTTGCGGGAGATGATCTCGATATCGTGTAGTTTGCTGAGGTCATCAGTCGATCCGTGGAAACAGGCCGCGCGGTTTCACCGCGAGCACGATCAGGAAGGCGATATGGCCGGCGAGGAGTTGCCAACCCGGATTGATCTGGGCGCCGATATTCTGGCTGACACCAAGGATGATGCCACCGATCATGGTGCCCCACAGGTTGCCGAGACCGCCGATGATGACCGCTTCAAAGCCAAAGATCAGACGGCCTGGCCCGATCGAAGGGTCGAAACTGGTGCGGATGCCGAGAAAGACACCGGCAATGCCGACAACCGCGAGCGAAAGCGCCATGGCAAGACCAAAGACGTGAGCCTTGTTCAATCCCATCAGCTGAGCGATGTCCTGCTTGTCGGAGACGGCACGGAAGGCCCGTCCGAGCGCTGAGCGATAAAAGACCCACTGCAGACCCGCGATCACCGCGACCGACACGCCAAACATGACAAGGGGCAGTACTCCGACGTTCAGGTTCCCCGGAAGCGCAAGGCTGGCGGTTTCAATTGCGCCTGCGTTCATTTTTTGAGGGTCAGCGCTGTAGATTTCGAGTAGCCCGTTCTGAATGATCACGGACAGGCCGAAAGTCACCAGCAGTGGCGGCAGAATGTCATCGCCCAGGGTCTGGTTGAGAACTCCGCGTTGCAAAACATATCCGATGACCGCCATGACAGGCACAACGACGACAAGCGTCAGAAGCGGGTTAACACCGAGCGCGCTGGTGGTCGACAGGGCCAGGAACGCAGCCAGGACAATGAAATCGCCATGGGCGATATTGACCAGGCGCATGACACCGAAAATCAGGGACAGCCCTGCTGCGAACAGCGCGTACAGACCGCCAAGAAGGACCCCTTGAACGATTGCGTTGATCCATTCCATTTCAGAGACCTTTTGAGAAAATGTCAGGAACCCGGTCCGGGAATGTGGATTGCCAATCTGGCGTGGTGGTCTGTTCTTTCATGTTTCAGACTCCGAAATAGGCGGCGCTGATCTGTTCGCGCGTCAGTTCGTTCGAGCGGCCTTCCAGCGATATCCGGCCCTTCTGCATGCAGTAGACCCTGCCGGCGACGCTCAAGGCCTTGGCAATGTCCTGCTCCACGATGACGGCGCTCATGCCTTCGCCGATGATGTCCGGCAGGACCTCGTAGATCGACTTGATGATGATCGGGGCAAGACCCAGACTGATTTCGTCGAAGAGGATGAGTTCCGGGTTCGACATGAGTGCGCGGCCGATCGCAACCATCTGCTGCTGGCCGCCGGATAGTGCCGTTGAGGGAACGGCGCGGCGCTCCTTGAGGATCGGAAAGAGCCGGAACACCTTTTCCAGTTCCCAGGGACCCTTGCGTCCGATCTGGCCGCCGATAATCAGGTTTTCCTCCACGGAAAGCGACTGAAACAACTGACGCCCCTCCGGCACCATCGCGATGCCTGTCCTGGCTACCTGGTCCGCCCGCAGCGCGCCGATCGGAGTATTGCGGTAGGTGACCATGTCGGGCCTGTTGGCGAGCAATCCCGTGATTGAGCGCATTAGGGTCGTTTTGCCTGCACCGTTTGCCCCGATGATCGCGATTACCTCGCCAGCGTGAATGTTGATGTCGACACCGAACAAGGCCTGAAAATCGCCGTAGTGGGCGTTGAGTCCATGGGTGGACAGAAGTGACTCAGGCATCGGCATCCACCCCCATGTAAATTTCCTGAACTTCGCGGCTCGCCATTGTTTCCTTCGGATCGCCCTCGGCGATCTTCCGTCCGAAATCAATGACGATCAGCCGGTCGACAACCGATAGAAGGGCGTGAACGATATGCTCGATCCAGATGATCGATATTCCGGTGGCACGGATTGTGTTGATGGTCTCGACAAGAGACAGACACTCGTTTTCCGTCAGGCCTCCCGCGATTTCATCCAGCAGCAACAGTTTAGGTTTGGCGCAAAGTGCGCGCGCAAGCTCCAGTCTCTTGCGGCCAAGCAGCGTAAGAGAGCTTGAAACATCGTTCGCCTTGTCGATCAGGCCGGTGAGTTGCAGCATCTCAAGGCAATATTCGTCAGCTTGTTGGGCCGGCATCTTGGCGCCATGGGTTGCAGCGACCAGAACGTTTTCGAATACGGTCATCCCGGCGAATGGCTGCGGGATCTGAAAGGAGCGCGCGATGCCTGAGCGACACCTTCTGGCGGCAGACAATCTGGTGATTTCATCGCCGTCGAAGAGTATCTGTCCGTGATCCGCCCGGACCGTTCCGGTGATCAGGTTGAACATGGATGTCTTGCCGGCACCGTTGGGACCGATCACGCCAAGCGCTTCACCGTGTTCGAGCTGACAGGTGAGCTTGTCGGCCACTGTTATAGCGCCATACGACTTGGACAGATCCCTTAATTCAAGAACGGGCGCCATGAAGATCCCTTGACTGGAACAAAGATGGACGGCGCACGGCCAAAGGCCGCGCGCCGGAGGTTCGTTACGACAGCAGTTTCAGCTTGCCCGTTGTGGGAATTTCGGGCGCACTGTGATTTGACGTAATGACCAGTTCCATTCCATTGGCGCCTTTCTGCCATTGTCCGGCAACGAGAGGCGTCTTTGAGACATTCTTGACCGGACCGAAACCCCAGTTGACGTGACCGACGACTGTCGGCAGGTCCGTTGCCTGGATGGCTTCCAGAATGGAATTCGGGTCGTCGAGATCAGCAGTGCGCCTGATGACGTCCGTTGTGACCTCGAAAAGCGCGTGTTTGAAGCCGATCGGCTGGGTCCAGGGTCTGCCGGATGCCGCGACATATCCGTCCGCCAGCTGCCGGGCGGATTCACCCGTCAAAGAGGACGAGAAAGGATGATCGGGCGTCCACCAGATTTCGGAAGTCAGTCCGTCGCCGCGGTCACCGAGAGATTCAATAACGGAAGGAAAGAGCAGGGCCTTGCCGATTGTAACGACCTTTGGCTGGAATCCTTGCTGGGCGGATTGGGACCAGAAGGTTGCGAAGTCGGGCGGGATCATGTTGCCGGTGACGATCTCGCAGCCGGCCTCCTTGAAGGCCGAGATCTGAGTGGAAAAATCGTCTGTCAGCGGCTGGTACCGGCCCGGGTCGGTCAGCTCGAAACCACTGCCGATCAGGGCGGGCGGGAAACCGCGCTGGTCGTCACCCCAGGCGTTGCCGTCCGCATCATTGGGGAACAAACCGCCAACCTTGCGGGCGACACCTGCTTCTTCCCAGAGGGCGAGGAATGCCTTGATGACGTCTTCCAGTCCCCAGAAGAAGTGGTACGTATAGTCAAACCCCTGGGCCGGGTCGCCGTTCCGACCAAAGAAGTATGGCTGCCAGGGACAGTCCGTCGTGATGCAGGGAACCTCGTTGAGCTCGGCCTGATCCGATATCGGGTTTGTCGTATCGGGTGTCGACGCGCCGACGAGAATGTCGACTTCATCACTGAGGATCAGTTCGGAAGCGACCTCGGCAGCCCGGTTCGGGTTGGACTGACTGTCCTTGGAAATGATCTCGATCTTGTACGACTTGTTGTTGTTTTCAACACCACCAGCGAGCGCCTTTTCGATGCCGGCCAAAACGAATTCATCAGCTTCCGCAAAACCGGCCAATGGTCCGGTGCGCGGGCTGACGTGACCGATCCGGATGACCGGATCAGCGGCATATGCCCTGGTTCTTGTCAGGATTGCCGGAGCTGCCAGGCCGGCCGTGGCGCCGGCAATGAAGTGGCGGCGGTTAATACCGAATTTTTTTCCCATTAGCGTCATCGTCTTTCCTCCCAGATGCGCTGATCAAGGTCGCAAGGCACATCAACTCAAGATGGTTTCAAGCTTCCGTAAATGAACCGCGACGCGCTGACGGACGTTGTCCGCTTCCTCAGGCGTCCAGCTCTGAAAACCCTCTCCCGATTTCATTCCGAGCTTTCCTGCCTCCACAAGATCGCGCAAATAAGGGGAAGGTTTCGGCCGATTGTCCAAATCGGCCAGAACATTTTCATGGATGTCGAGCGTCAGATCAGTGCCGACCAGGTCGGCATTTGCCATCGGCCCGAGGACAGACAGCCGTCTGCCGAAGCTTGTGTTGACGACCGTGTCGACGTCAGCGGCGGTGCAAACGCCGTTTTCAACAAGGCTGATCGCCTCGCGCCACATGGCATGCTGCAGACGGTTGCCGATGAAACCGGCAACGTCCTTTTCGACGCGGACCGGTGTCTTGCCCACCGACGCCAGGAGATCCGTCATTGCTGTCAGTGCTGCGTCCGAAGTCCATTCGGTCCGGATCACCTCGACCAGCGGGATCATGTGCGGCGGGTTCCACCAGTGGGTTCCCAGTGCCCGAGAGCGGTCCTTGAGATCCGCCATGATCGTTGTGATCGGGATTACGGATGTATTGGATGCAAAAATGCAGTCTTTTGACGCAAAGCGCTCGACATCGGCGAACAAGGCGCGCTTCAGTTCGGGTTTTTCCGGAGCTGCCTCAAAGACAACGTCCGCGTTGGCTACACATTCGGCGAGTTCCGTTCCGGGCGTGATGCGGGCGATGGCTTCGGTGGCCTCGTGATCAGCCAAACCGAGTGCCGTCAAGCTGGCGCGCACACGCTCCAGCAGTGAGTCGAGACTGGCAGGAAAAGCGTCGTAGACAAAAACGTTGTGTCCGGCACGAGCGAATGTGAGCGCAATTCCATGTCCCATGAGCCCGGCGCCCAGGACCGCAATGTTGTTTGTGTCCTTCATCACCTATCCCGCCGTGTAGCCGCCATCGGCATAGAGAATGTGCCCGGTGTAAAAGTCCGATGCCCTGGAAGACAGGAACAGAAGCGGACCGATGAGGTCCTCCGGTTCGCCAAGGCGACCTTTGGGGACGCGGGCGAGAAAGCCGTCGCGGAAACCCTTTGCCAGTTCGTCGTCTTCAAACATCCAGGCCGTGAGGGGAGATCGAAAAACGGTCGGTGCAATTGCATTGACCGTGATGTTGTCGGCGCCCAGTTCGCAGCCGAGGGCCTTGGTGATGCCGTCCACGGCCGCCTTCGACGCGCAATAGGCCGTGTATCCCGCGGGATGGCCCAGCAGGCCCCTGGCCGATGAAACCAGAACGATCTTGCCACCTTGCGGTTGCGTCATCATCTGCGAGGTGGCAGCACGCGCCAGCAGCCAGGACTGGGTCACATTCGCTTCCATGACGTTCGAAAAGTCTTCCGGGGTCAGGTCGTTGATTTTGGCAACCTTGTTCATGCCGGATGCGACAACAAGGATATCAAGAGAGCCATGATGCGCGACGCAATTCTCAACCATTTCCGCGCAGACTTCCGCGCTGGAAGGGCGTTTGTTGACCGTCTCGACTGCCGCGCCCTTGGCGCGACATTCTCCGGCGATCTTTTCGAGTGCATCACTGTTTCCCGCCGCCAGCACGAGATCGCAACCAGCGCCCGCAAGCGCATTGGCAGCAACCGCGCCAAAAGCGCCTGTGGCACCGGTTACAAGGGCGACCTTGCCCTTGATATCGAACAATTCGAGCGGATGGGTCCAGACATCAGCCATCAATTTGCCTCCGGCGGGTAGGGAATGACGACGAGCATCGTGCAGACGTGATTGGAGCGATTTTCGATTGAGCGAACTTCGTTCGGTGCGATCGTGCAGCTGTCGTATTTTTTCAGCACTGTTTCGGCATCATTGACCAGGACGGTCATTTCACCTTCCAGGACGACATAAACTTTCTCGAACGGGGTCGAATCCGGTCCGGCGCCACCGCCCGGAAGAAACTGGCTCAGGCCGATCCATTGATTTTCCGGACCACCATCTTCAAATCCCTGAAGGCGCAAGCCGACCACGCCCCTGTGATTGGGCGCCTCGTATGGCTGTGCGTCGTCAAAACGCTTTACGTGCATCGCTTCCTCCCAGACGCGGCAATAGAGACCGCCAGGGTTGCCTGGCGGTCCTGTTGTTTCAGGTAATCAGAACTCTTCGCCGGGCTCTATGCGGTACTGTTGCCCGCGATCGGTCATTGCGACGAGACGAATGATGCAGCCGTCTCCGCGATCCCAGTTCCATGGAAAGAAGGCAAATGTGCAGCGTTTTCCGGTGACCGCATCAAGATCACCGCCGACATTTTCAATGCCGAGAATGCCGTTGGAAAAGAGCGTGTTGTGAACCGGTTCCCACTCGGGAAAATCGTCTTTCCAGTCGCGACCGCCTGACCATTCAAGGTATTCGGCTTCAAGGTGTGGCATGATCGGCCCGTTCCGTTGCGGTCCGATTGCCGTTGCCAACGGGTGATCATTGGCCTGGGTGTCGTGCCCGACGACCTTGACGCCTTTCTCGACCATCCAGTCGGCAGCCGAGGGAACCAGTCCAGGGCAATAGGCGAAGTAGTCACCGTCCTCATACTGCTTGTGCCAGCCGGTGTTGATGATCAGCACATCGTTCTTGCGGATGGCATGGCCGCAAGCCTTTTCCAGATCGTCGCCGGTGATCTGCTCCCACTTTTGCTTGGGAATCGAGACCACGAGTCCGGAGCCGAAGAAATGCGGCAACGGAACCTCGTCGATAAAGGGTGTGCCCTGAACGACGTGTGCAGGCGCATCAATATGCGTGGTCACGTGCATCGTCGTCGTGATGGTCTGTGAGAGCACGCCGGATTTCGCCATGTAGTGCTTCCGGTCGATCTGGACATCCTGGAAATAGGGCCAGTTCGGGCACTGAAAGCCGTAGCGGTGGGACAGGTTGTAGAATTCAACGCCCATATCATTGTTCAGGTTTTCCTGAAACTCGATGCCGCGAATAGTCACTGACATATGTGTTCCTCCCGTCAGTCAGTGTATCACTGTATTGCTAAACGGTACAGATGCATCATAATGCGGTCAATAGGAAATCTCGACATAGACCAGAATTTGACCTATATGCTGCATTCAGCGCTGTGCAGAAAGGCGAATCCGGGGTCCGGTTGGAGGGGGCAAAAAAGTGGTTTTGACGATGGAATCAGAAAAGAAAATACAGACAAATCAAGGTGTTCAGGTTATTTCACGGGCAGCCGAAATTCTGCGAGTCTTAAAAAACGACAACACGGGACTAAGCCTGGGGCAGATTGCCGAACGTGTACATCTGCCCCGCTCTACGGTACAGCGGATCGTCAACGCCCTTCTTACGGAACGCCTCGTCATGTCCTCATCCGCTGAAGGTGGACTTCGTCTCGGTTCGGAAATTCAGTCGCTCGCCGCGGCCGGCCGTGTCAACATGACGGAACTTGTTCATCCTGTTCTGACGGATCTCGCGAAGCGGACAAAGGAGACGGTGGATCTTGCCGTCTTACGAGATGATCATATGGTGTTCCTGGATCAGGTCGTCGGTACGCATCGGCTCCGGACCGTTTCTGCGGTCGGCGAGGTTTTTCCGATGACGGATACGGCAAACGGCAAGGCTGCCTTGTCCTTGTTTGAAGATGATCGTGTCGTTGCAATTGCCAGCCGCGAGCTGAAGAATGCCGGCCAAAGTCAGCGTCCGCTGTCCGACTTTCTCAAAGAGATTGAAGACATCAGGGAAACAGGTATTGCCTGGGATCTGGATGAGCATACACAAGGTATCTCGGCAGCCGGATTTGCCTTTCAGGACCCTGTCGGTCTGGTCTATGCCATCTCCGTGCCGGTTCCCTCACATCGATTTGCTGGATTGCGAGAAAGTCTGGCCAAGCAGCTTCTGGGCGCACGCGAGGCGGTGGCAAAGCTGGTTTGACAATTTGCAAACCCCTCAAAACTGTTTGTGATTAGGCCGCAATGCGGCGCGCCACGCCTGCCAGTTGGCCGTCAATTCGTTCGCTGCGATAGCCGACGTTTTCCCCGGCCGGGTCATTGTCGCTGTCTTGCATATCCGGGAAGGCTGCTGACAGGACGTCCTCGGTGATGTCGCTGCACCAACCCTCGACCGGATTGAATTCCAGAATCGCTTTGACCTGTTCGAGCTGTCCGGTCTTGATGTCTTCCACGAGTTGACGTTTGTGCATGTCGGCCAACTCGAGCTCTGGCGTGTACAAGGTCCTCCCTAGTTCGCAAACAACAGAGAAAAAGGATGTATCGAGATTGAGTTTCATCATGCGCCTCCTTCAAATCAATTTCAGTTTATACGCAAAATACGTACAAAGCAAGGAATTTGAATGAATATGTACGTGAATGCGTACGACAGGCGCATGGCTTCGAATCTGGAACTCCCGTGCATCCAGCGGTTTTCAGAGCTGTTTGTCCAAATCAGAGTGGCTTAAAGACCATGATTATCTTGGCCTTGATCTTGACCTCGGTATGGTCAACATCACCTTCCCGGTAGAAGATCGTGTCCTGAAATCTCGGGTCGTCCGACTCCGGCATCAATTCTGATTGGCCATTCAGGCTGACAAGGCGCTTGGCTGTGCGTTCGATGGTCATGCCATTGTCGCGTGAGCGCTCGACCAATACGAGGTCGTTTTCCTTCAGTTCTATTCCTGCGGCGAGATAGTCAACGCACAAAAGCAAATCACCATTGCCTGCAATTCTATTGAGGGACTCCCCGCGTACCCTGACAACAAACTGCGACTGGGCGGGAAAGCGAATATCATAGGATATTGTTGATTCTAATGAATTTTCAGTTTCGAAAAGTGCCGCTTCCATCCAAAGCCCGGCTGCGACCTCGCCGACGATGGGGACGCCTGTTTTCGGCAGGTCCGGCGTCTTGCGCTGAATCTCGGCAACCGAACCGTCGGCAAGTGCGAGGACTTCTTCGCGAGTGATCGCGGGGTCGCCCCTGCCGGGAAGGACAGCCAGCAATTTGCTGATGAAATTCGCAGGCAAGCCAGTTTCCGGATAGTCAGACGAAAAGTAACGCTGAATAGACGAGGCCTGGGAATATCCCATTTCACGAGCGATCGCCCGAAGGGAGAGGCTCGACCTTTCCTTCAGTTTCTGAAGCTTGTGATGAAGGGATCGTTCTTGTTCGTCCATGTTGCCGGGTGCCGCAAGTTGTTCATGATGTCCTTTTTTCTTTTACCGTATGAATTCTGCGTTGACAAGTGTACGTGAAATACGTACGATATTTTGACTGACTACGAAAGGCAAAAGGAAGCCGGGAAGTGTTTGTTCAACAACAATGCAAGAGGACCAATTGGTGAACGGACTTAAAGAGCAAATCGAGGAAGCCATGGATCGAGTGGCTCACTGCCGTTTGCGCGCCGAACGGCCGTGCGCGCGCCTGGAGGATGAATATGCGTTGGAAAAGGCGCGAACCCGCCTGCTGACGCTGGAGTTGCGTTGTTTGAGATCGGAGCTGAAATCCACTGATGTGGCCAGGCAACGACATCAGGGCGGTTCAGAAAGAAGCCGTCACGATGCCAAGGATCGTTCCGAAGTCGGGAAAATCATGAGAACAAAACATAAACATCTTAGCTTGAGTGCACGAGAAAGAGCCGAAGCGTCTTTTGCTGCCCTGCAACATGAAGTCGGAAAAACCACGGAGGACCGCTGATGACGTCAGGTGGGCAGGTGGACAGGATTGCGGCTGAATTCGGTATTCATTTCGTATCAGCCGCAAAGCGCATCGAAGGTCCGCACCAGTCCAAGGCAAGGCGCACCTGCGACACCTTGCTGAGGAAACACGGTGCAGGACATCTTCGCCTGGTACTTGGCTTGATCAATACACCCTCCAACCGCGGCAACTGGTCCGCGCCGGTTCTGACAGCCGTCTCCTGGCTGGTTTTGAACAAGCCTGATCTGGTCGAACACCCGACGTTCGTAACGTGTTTCGATCGGTTTGATCTCGAAGCCCTGTTGACACGAGCAAAAGAAGTCAACCCGAGCGCGCCGACAATCACTCTCGCTGTGTTGCTTTCATACGAACTTGACCGATCAATCAGGGTGGAAATACGGGGGAAAGCGGCGTGAGGATGGTTGTCATGCAGGGAAAGTTGGCTACATTTTCTTCTTCAATCACTGGCTGTGTAGAGCGCCTGGAAAAAGTCGCGCTATTGGTGTGGAGTGCTGCGCGGCCGGTGGAGACAAAGGGCGGTTGCCGGAGGCAAATCCTTGCAATCGTCGGTGGGGCAAATGAATACGTATCAGACAAAAGCGCAGGTCCATGCCTTCGAACGTGGCGTGGAGGCATACCAGAAGGGCAAGTCGCAGACCGACAACCCCTATCCGCGTCAGGCCGACTATTTCGAGTTCTGGGAACAGGGGTATCAGAAGGCTCGGGAATCGAACGCAGATTAACGACGGCTCGCCAAAGTCGACCGACCGGATATCCGGTACGATCGGCGATCTTCAAGTTGGAATAGAGCTCACCTTCCGGGTTTTATGAATTCCAGCTTGCAGAAAGGATCGTAGACATGTGTGAAGCCAATCTATCCGTGGTTCCTGATCAGGTTCTGGAGCGGCTGATCGAGGCTGTTGAAGTGGTCGCCGTGACGGGCAAGGGGGATGGTCCCAAGTCCATTCTTTCCGCCTGGCCGGATTACCGGAGAAAGATTGCGCGGCGGCAGAAAACGTTTCCGCCACATCAGATATCGCGTGCAGAGGAAGCCCTGACCTGGTTTTCTCTGATTGAAGATCCGGACAGTCGCCGGGCGCTGCAGTTTGAAGTTATGTGCAAGGCCGGCGGCGGAAAATTCAGCAGGATATGCGAGAAATACGGCTGGAAGCGGAGTACCGTTACAAGCAGGAACCGCGTGATATTGCAAAACCTGGCTTGCCGGCTCAAAACGGCGGTCTGACTGTCGATTGGTTTCCTTCAACCGGGGAGATCGCAAAGGTCGCCCGGTTGAAGTCCGGCCTGCTTCCTGGAACTGCCGGCCGTATAATCACCGCTCACAGATGCGACAATCCAGTCCCTGAAGGTGAGGGCGGCCTTCGTTTTCGATTTTACCGTAAGGAAATAACTCTCATTGGCCGCGATCGAGACCTGGTGAGCCTGTTCAATCAGGCCTTGCTGCATCGGCGCGGTCGCAAGGAGTTTGTGAACGAGACATGCACCGTTGCCGTAAATAGCCATCTGAAGGGCAGGTCCGTAACTATCCACGAACAAGGATGGCGACAACGACGCGACATCGGCTGCCTGCGCCCAAGGTTTCCAGCCGTCCGAGGTTCCGACGGCTTCGATCAACGGCAGATTTTCGATCTTACCCTTCAGATTGGGGGCTTTCAGGGCAATCAGTCGGTCGGACCCCAGCAGTTCGGCGTCAAACCCTGCCTGTTTTCGAGACCCGAAACGAATTTCGACGTCAGCTGCGGTCTGCGTGAATTCGTCCGGCCACACGGCACCGATCAACCGAAGCAGAACATCCGGGTGGCATTTGGTGAATTCCGGGAGCATCGGGGCGATGACCCACTGGATGACGCTGATTGATGCGGAAACCGTGAGCAAGTCCGAAGTCTGGTCAGCCACGAAGGCGCCGGTCGCGCTGGTCAGTGTTGCCAGTGCGGTATCCACTTGTGGCAGCAGTCGGCGACCATGATCTGTGAGGGCAAGACCCCGCGCCTTGCGTTCGAAAAGCAGGACGCCAAGACGAGTTTCCAGAGATTTGACTTGTTGGCTGACTGCGGACTGCGTCATGCCGATTTCATCCGCTGCCGCCGTAAAGCTCAGGTTTCTGGCGGCGGATTCGAACGCGCGAAACCAGTTCAAGGGTGGCAGTGTGCGTGCCATGGTCAAGTTACCTATAAGTTGCACTAATACCTAAGGCTGAAAATCATTCGTTTGTTCCAAATGTCAAGGCGTTCGATAGTGGTTTGATCAGCCTGGAGGGGCAAACGGAGGACGGGAATGGATCCTGACATCAGGAAAATTGTGACCTTTGACGAGGAAGTGCTGACCGAAGGCTTCAAAAAAACGGATACGCCCTGGCGCATGTTTGCGGTGGCGGCTGTGGTCCGCAACCCCTGGGCCGGACGTTTTGTCGAGGACCTGACCCCGGAAATCCAGGCCTATGGGCCGGTTCTTGGCAGCCTTATGACGGAACGGATGATCAAACTGGCCGGAACCGGAGATGCTATCGAGGCCTATGGCAAGGCCGCGGTCGTCGGGCTCGATGGAGAGGTGGAGCACGCGTCCGGCCTGATCCATACGCTGCGCTTCGGCAACCACTACCGGCAAGCAGTCGGGGCAAAGTCATATCTGGCATTCACCAACACGCGCGGCCCCGCCAACGCGCCGATCATGGTTCCGTTGATGGACAAGAACGATGCCGGGCGGAGGTCTCACTATCTGACCATACAATTCGCAATTCCCGACGCTCCGCGTGCTGACGAGATCGTCGTCGTGCTTGGTGGCGCGACTACCGGCCGGCCGTTTCACCGAATTGGCGACAGGTATCAGGACCTCAAAGAGATGGGCCATGATGTGGACAACCCGGCAGCGGTCTGAGACGGGCGGTCTTGCGCTTGTATCGACGGGGTCAGGACCTCGCGTTCTGCTGATCCATGGTGTCGGCCTTCGGGCGGAGGCCTGGAACGCGCAAATTGCCGCGTTGTCCCAACGTTTCGAAATACTGGCTCCGGACCTGCCCGGACATTGCGGCAGCGCAGAACTGCCAGGTGAGCCGGCATTGCAGGCTTATGGCGACCGGATCGCCAGCCTGCTGGACCGGCCGGCTGTTGTTGTTGGACATTCGATGGGCGCCATGATCGCGCTGGATTTGGCCTCGCGATATCCGGGGCAGGTTCAAGGCGTTGCCGCCCTGAACGCAATCTACATGCGAAGCGGAGCTGCGCAGGCTGCGGTGCGCGCACGCGCTGCGGGTCTCGATGGCGTCAGTGTTTCCGATCCGTCTGCCACGCTCTCCCGCTGGTTCGGCGAGGCGCAGTGCCCGGAACGCAATGCCTGCCATGCCTGGCTTTCCGATGTGAATCCGGGTGGGTACCGCACCGCCTATTCTGTCTTTTCCAATGAAAACGGTCCACGCGACGCGATGCTGAAAGCGTTGCAATGTCCGGCTCTTTTCATGACGGGTGGCCGCGAGCCGAACTCCACTCCGGCGATGAGCCGCGCAATGGCCGGTCTTGCTCCCGATGGTACGGCGCGGATTGTCAAGACGGCGGCCCACATGATGCCGATGACACATCCGTCGGAAGTGAACCGTGTCCTGCTAGATTTCGCAGAGGGATGCCAATCATGAGTGCAATCGATCCGCGTGACCTGCGGGATGCCTTCGGGCGGTTCATGACCGGTGTTACCGTGGTTACGGGGCTGGATGGAGATGGCACTCCCGTCGGCTTTACCGCGAACTCCTTTTCCTCGGTTTCGCTTAACCCGCCTCTATTGCTGGTGTGCCCGGGCAAGTTCCTGTCGAGCTTCAATGTGTTTTCCGCATGCAGGAATTTCTCTGTCAGCGTTCTGAGCGAAGGCCAGGAAGATGTTGCCAACACCTTTGCCGGTTACAAGGGCGACCGGTTCGCACGGGTGGCTCATACATCAAACTCACACGGGGTGCCGGTGATAGACGGTGCGATCGCGGCGTTTTCCTGCAAGACCCATCAAGTCATACCGGCCGGCGATCATATTGTTCTCATTGGTGAAGTTACCGAATTCCAGCAGGGTGAGGGACGGGGACTTGGATATTCAGGGGGGCAATTCTTCAGTCTCGGCCTGGAGCATCAGGCGCGTGATCCAGGTGCCAGCAAGAATATCTGCGGTGCGCTCATTGAGGTTGAAGGAGGCGTTCTGCTGAAGCCATCGCCGGATGGCTACCGGCTGCCCGAATGCGTTGCGCCTGACCGGACCGCCCTGAGGGAGTGCCTGAAAGAAGAGCTGAGCCACCTGGGAACCGATGTTGAACTTGGACCGGTTTTTTCTGTCTTCGACGACCGGTCGAAGGAAGTCCATTTTGCCTACCTGCTTGGCAAAGCGACTTCCGTGAATCCGGTCAGCGAGTATGAACGCATTCCGTTTTCCGACCTTGCCGGCCTCACATACAGTTCGTCCGCGACCGCACGTATGTTGCAACGGTTTGCGGAAGAGGCCCGGACACGCAATTTCAATCTCTATCTCGGTGATCTGGTCTCAGGCGAGACCCACCGGCTGAATGAAAAGGCCTGACCATGGAATTTTCCCTTTTTGCTCACATGGAGAGGTTGTCACCGGACGAGCCGCACGCGAAGCTCTATGAGGATTTTCTGGCGCTCTGCAGGACGGCCGACGATGGCGGCATGCGGGCGATCTGGACCGGTGAACATCACGGCATGGAATTCACCATAGCCCCCAACCCGTTCCTGTCGCTGGTCGACCTCGCGCACCACACAAAAAATGTGCGGCTGGGAACCGGCACGATCGTCGCTCCGTTCTGGCATCCGATCAAACTGGCCGGCGAAGCGGCCGCGGCCGACCTGATGACGGGCGGCCGGATCGAACTTGGAATTGCCAGGGGCGCCTATTCCTACGAATACGAGCGGATGATGCCGGGAATGGATGCATGGGAAGCCGGCCAGAGGATGCGCGAGACGACACCACTCCTAAGAAAGCTCTGGCAAGGAGATCACGCTCACGAGGGAGAGTTCTTCAATTTTCCCGCAAGCACCTCATCACCGAAACCCGTTCAGGAAAACGGACCTCCGATCTGGATTGCAGCGCGGGATCCGAACAGTCACGAATTCGGTGTTCACAACGGCTTCAATATCCAGGTCACGCCCCTATGGCAGGGGCATGATGAAGTGGAAACGCTGATGGGCCGGTTCAACGACGCCTGCGCGTCCTGGGATGGGCCCAGGCCCAAAATCATGCTGCTGCATCACACCTATGTCGGCTCCGACAGCGATGATGTTCTCAGAGCAACGCGGGAACTCTCTCGTTTTTACTGTTACTTTGGCGCATGGTTCCAGAACAAGCGCCCGGTGTCGCAAGGCCTGATCGCCGAGCTTTCGAATGAGGAATTGGCGGCGAACCAGATGATGGCGCCGGAGAACCTTGCCAGGGACCTCACGATCGGAACGGCGAGTGAGGTCATCGACCGGATCAAGCGCTACGAGGACCTCGGCTATGACGAGTTTTCGTTCTGGATCGACAGCGGCATGAGCGCGGAGCGCAAGCGCGCGTCGCTCAGCCGCTTCATCGACGATGTAATGCCGGCGTTCGGCTGAGAGGACATGATGCAGCATTATCAGCTTTTCATCGACGGCAGCTGGACGGATGGACGTACCGGACAGGTGATGTCGTCGCAAAACCCGGCAACAGGGCAGGACTGGGCGACATTTGCCTGCGCAGCAGCTGAGGATGTCGATCGGGCTGTTGCCGCCGCCAAGCGCACGCTGGCTGATCCCGGATGGCGGGACATGACCCAGACGGCGCGCGGCAAGCTGCTTTACCGGTTGGCGGAACTGATCGAGGAACGTGCTGCTCACATCGGTGAAATCGAAACCACCGACAGCGGCAAGTTGCTCGCCGAAACCGCCAGCCAGACAAAATACGTCGGTGACTACTACCGCTACTACGCAGGCCTTGCAGACAAGATCGAAGGCCAGGTTCTTCCGATCGACAAGCCTGACATGCATGTGTTCACACGGCGCGAACCTATCGGTGTCGTTGCTGCGATCGTTCCCTGGAATGCCCAGATGTTTTTGACGGCAACCAAGCTCGGACCGGCTCTGGCAGCCGGATGTTGCGTGGTGTTGAAAGCCTCCGAAATCGCTCCGGCGCCAATGCTGGAATTTGCGCGGCTGATCGAAGAAGCCGGTTTCCCGGCCGGCGTCGTTTCGGTGATCACGGGGGACGCGGAAAATTGCGCCATTCCGCTGACACGGCACAAGGATGTCGACAGGGTAGCTTTCACCGGCGGCCCAGAAACCGCGCGGCACGTGGTGCGCAATTCTGCGGAAAATTTTGCGGTCACCACGCTCGAGCTCGGTGGCAAGTCTCCCATTCTTGTGTTTGAGGATGCGGATCTTGAAGGGGCCGCCAACGGTTTGATCGCCGGCAATTTCGGTGCGTCCGGACAGAGCTGTGTCGCCGGCACCCGCGGACTGGTTCAAAGACCGGTTTTCGAAGAACTGGCAAGACGAATAGCCGAGAAGTCGGAAGGCATTGTCGTCGGCGATCCACTTGCGGCGTCGACCCATGTCGGACCGCTTTGCACCCGCGCACAGGTAGAAAAGATCGGGGCGACCCTCGAGGCAGCCAAATCGCAAGGAGCCCGGATACGGTTCGGCGGTGCGCCGCTTGATCGGCCTGGCAACTACATGGCTCCGACGCTTGTGGAATGCAAAACGCCCGAGACCGAGACACTTCAGGTCGAGATGTTCGGTCCCGTCATGTCACTCCTGCCTTTCGACACCGAAGAAGAGGCAATTGCACTGGCAAATGATACGCCATATGGCCTTGGATCGGGTGTCTTCACACAGAATGTGGCGCGGGCCCACCGCGTATCTTCTCGGCTGAGGGCCGGGATCTGCTGGGTGAATACCTATCGGGCCGTTTCCCCGATCGCTCCCTTCGGTGGGTTCAACCAGTCCGGATATGGCAGAGAAGCGGGGCTAGAGGCGATCCTGGATTACACACGGACCAAAACGACCTGGATCAACATATCTGAAGCACCCATGAGCAATCCGTTCGTGATGCGCTGATATCATCCGTCGCTGTTCGTGTCTTGAGAGCGAACGGCGGCACGATCCCCAAGCAATCTGTCTAAAGCTTAATTTGCAATCCAGATAGTGCCGGTGTCATGTGGTGCTGCACTTGACAGAGCTTTGTCGATTATCGAAAAAATATCCAACTTTTTCGTAATTAAGGCACAGAATGCTTTTTGGTGGACGCAATAGTGATGACGAGACGGTTGTGGCCATGCTCGCCTCGGCGATCCGCCGCGACATCTCTTTCGGTGTTCTTCCCCCGGACGAAAAGCTGAAAATCGAAGCGCTCCGCCAAGCCTATGGCGGGTCCAACCACTCCATGCGCGAGACGTTGAGGATGCTGTCGGCGGAAGGTCTGGTCGAGGCGACCAGCCAGCGCGGGTTTCGAGTGATGTCCGCGACGCAGGAAGATCTGGAAGACATTCTGCTGATGCGGATCCAGACCGAGAAGCTTGGTCTGTCGCGGGCGATGGAGCGCGGGGATGTCGCATGGGAATCCAGAGTGGTTGCCGCCTTTCATGCGCTCAGCCGCGCGGAAGCAGCCGTCGTCGCGCAACCCGAGGATATCACCGCGCTGGAATGGGACGAAGCCTGCCGCGCAGCATCGGAAACACTTTTGTCCGCTTGTGGTTCGCGCCGGCTCATCCAGATCGCCGGAAAATTCTACAATCAGTCGCGCCGGTTCCGTCTTGCGCTCTTGCGTGAAGGCCGGATCGACTTTCTGGAACGAGCAGACCGGTTGGAGAGGCTTCAAAGAGCCGTTCTCAGCCGGGACGAGGTGAGTGCACTCGCGCTGCTTGAAGAAGACATTCGCGCCGATCTCGGTGCAGGCAAGACAACAGCAAGAACGCAATGAAACGGGAGGATTGAAAGATGAAATTCAACAGACGCCAGACCCTTGGCCTGATGGGGGCAGCTGCCGTGACGAGCCTGGCCGCACCGGCCATTGCGCAGAACAGGAAGATCGTGGTGGGCGCGCTGCGCTTCACTTCCCATTCCGGCAGTTTCATTGCACTTGAACGCGGATACTTCAATGATGCGGGCCTTGATGTCGAGTTGAAATTCTTTCAGGCGGCGCAGCCGATGGCCGTGGCGATCGCGTCCGGCGATGTCGACTATGCGGTAACTGCCGTGTCCGGCGGCCTGGTTTCGCTCGCCGACAAGGGAGCAATCAAGGTGATCGGCGGTGCGCTCAGCGAAGAAAAGGGCATTGATGGCCAGAAAATCCTGGCGTCAGATGCAGCATTCAAGTCTGGCCTCACGTCACCTTCGCAGCTCGGTGGCAAAACGTTCGGCATGTCCACGGCTGGATCGTCCTTCCACTACATGGGCTCGAAAGTCGCCGAGGCCGAGGGCGTCGAGATGTCCTTCAAGCCGCTGCAAAAGGTTGGCGCAATCATCGGGGCACTCAAATCCGGGCAGATTGATGCCTGGTCGATCGTGCCGCATATTGCCAAGCCGCTGGCCGGATCAGGTGCCGTTCACATTATCGGAAATATCTCGGACTACCTTCCCGGCTACCAGGTGACGACGGTCTTCACCTCGGCAAAGAATGCCGCCGACGAGCGCGACCAGACCAAAGACTTCCTGACCGGGTTCGGCAAGGGAGTCAGCGACTACAACTCGACCATGATCGACAAGGCCGGTGGCGATGCCGGCGTCAACGAGATGGTCGATCTGATCCACAAATACGTCTACACCGACCGTCCGCGCGAAAAGGCTGCGCCGTCCATCATCAACGGCACGATGCGGATAAACGAAGGTTCCAAGCTGAACATTGCGTCCCTGCGCGACCAGCTGGAGTGGTTCCAGGCCGAAGACCTGGTCGGCAAGGACATCACGCTCGACACACTGGTCGACGGAAGCTACGTCGAAACATACGAAGGCTGAGCATCAACGCAGCGAGAACGGTGGCCGAAAATGGCCGCCGTTTCGTCTCATGCGGGCATGTTGTCAGGCAGCTATCGGGTAGGCATGGATATCAAACTGGACGGCATCAGCCATCACTATGGTCATACCGAAGTGCTGCGAAATATCTCGTTGGACATCCCCGCGGGACAAATCGTTTGTCTGGTCGGTCCATCGGGATGCGGCAAATCCACATTGTTGCGTCTGATCGGCGGTCTTGAAAGGCCCGGCAACGGCCGCGTGCTTCAAGTCGGCGTACCGCCTGCCGACAGCCTCAACCCGCTGACCTTCGTGTTCCAGGATTTTGCACTGCTGCCCTGGCGGTCCGTGAAGGGCAACGTCTCGCTTGTGCTGGAGGATCACGGCATTCGCGGCAAGCGCTCCAAGGCAATCATCGATGACGTGCTGAACCGCACCAAACTTGCCGATTTCGCCGATGCGCTTCCAAAGCAGCTTTCCGGCGGAATGAAGCAGAGAGTGGCCATTGCCCGTGCGCTCGCGGTCAACCCGGCCGTCATGCTGATGGACGAACCGCTCTCGGCGCTCGACGCGCAAACACGCGAATTGCTGATGGACGACCTGGTCGCCCTCTGGACGCGCCAGCCCTTTACCGCCGTCTATGTAACGCACAACCTGGCTGAAGCCGTGCGGCTTGGCCATACGATCGTGGTGCTTTCGCGCCGTCCCGGGCGGATCCGGGAAATTATCAGCATCGATACACCGATCAGTGAGCGCCGGGCCGGCGACCCGGTCTGTCAGCGCAAACACGACCATCTGTGGGAACTCATGCGCGAGGAAGCGCGAGCTGCGGACGAGGAGCTGATCGATGGCTGACACGGGGGCGGGGAAAAAACGTGATGGTGACGGGCCGATCGAAGTGCGGTTCCGTGGCGGCGGATTTGCACCCAGGTCACTGCGCTGGGTTGGTGTCGCGGTTTTCGTCGTCCTGATCGCGATGGTCCAATGGGGCACCGAGAGTGGCTGGATTTCCGCGTTGACGCTGCCCAAGCCGACAGATGTGCTGGCAACCTTCCGAGAGCTGTGGGAAAGCGGTCTTCTGTCCAAGCATCTGCAGCCGTCGCTGACCCGTCTTGTTATCGGAGCAGCACTCGGGGCGAGCACCGGAATTGCGATCGGTGTTCTGATCGGGCTGTTTTCCTACGCCCGGGCGGGACTGGTGCCGCTGGTCGCAGCTATTTTTCCAATCCCCAAGATTGCGCTCCTGCCGCTTTTCGTGATCTGGTTCGGCATCGATGAGGGCTCGAAATACGCGCTGATCGCCTTCGGTACCTTCACGCCGACCGTGGTTGCGACCTATGGCGCGGTGGACAATGTCGATCGCTCGCTGATCCGCATGGGACAGAGTTTCGGGCTTTCCTGGTCCTCGATCGTGCGCAAGATCGTGTTGCCCGGCGCGATGCCGGGTATTCTTTCGGGACTGCGCATCAGCCTTGCGATTGCGATCATTCTTCTGGTCGCGGCGGAAATGCTGGGCGCGGAATACGGCATCGGCGCCTATATTCTGGAAGCCGGGTCGCTATACGATCTGGAGCGTTTGTTTGCCGGTGTGGTTATCCTGTCGCTGCTGGGTGTTCTCGTCAGTGCGTTGATCGGCTTCCTGGAAAAACGGCTCCTCGGTTGGAGAATTTGAAAAAACATCTTCTACGCGCTCAACACAATATCTGGGCTAATATCTTGTTTTGAAATTACTTTTCCGACCGTTTGGTCTGAAAACACACTTCAGACATCTTCGTCTGATGGACGCTTCGTCAAAACAGGGCTAAAACAGGCCTCATCACGGTACATTGGGAAAGTGCGGGCAGGATCGCACGACACAGGAGAGCAGCTTTTTCTGAGTTGCGCGAGCGGCTGCACGCGCATTGGTTGCAATTAAGAACAATTCATGAACATATTGCAGCGGCAAGACAGGATTGGTTCTGATGGCAGGTTTAGAAGATATCACCGGTTAATCGGACAAACTTCGTGCGCTCGACCCAATAGGTGGCATTCCGAATTTAGCCGAAAGAGCTGATGCTTGAATTGATCTTTTTGTGTGTGCGCACGTTTTTAAGAGCACTAGAACGAAAAAAGAATTCAAGACATTCCACGGAGCGAATGAATGGCAAGTATCAACAACATCGCCGGTTGGCGGGAAGAATATGAATATCTTGAATATGGTGACGACGACACCGACTATGATGCCGGGATCTACGATCCCGTCATGGACGATTGGTTTGCCCATAAAAACAAGTTTGTCCATGGAATGCCTCCCAAACCCCCGATTTCCCAGGTTCTGCATCTGGTTGAAGTGATGCTCGGCAATGAGGAAACGAGAAGTGCCATGAAGGAGCTCTCCGATTGGTGGGACCTTTTGGAAAAAAAGGGTCCCTTCGAAGATGACGATCCTGAAATGGCTCTTTTTCCCGATGAGGCCGTCCAGTTGCTGATCGAATTCTGGCAGTGGTTCTGTTTCAAGGCGGGGTATCCTCATCTTGGCCAGGTTTTTGACCACGTCGCTACAGAAGTCGCTGATGAGATTCTGCAGGGTCGTCTTCCCGGTGTTCATGCACGCGAGACCGAGGAATATCTGCTTCAGAATTTCAGCCTTTTTGTCAGCGCAGATGATGAAGGGGCGTCGCAATGAAAAAGCAAAAGGTGGTCCTCCTGGACCAGGCTCAAATCGGAACAATTCTCAAGTCGGGCGGGTTTGCGGCTCTTGATGCCGTCGTCGGGCGCGGCGACAAGTTTCTGCTCGTCGAGCAAGCAATTTGCCCTGAGGTTGCGCTCTAGAACAATTCGCGAACATATTGGTGTTGACAAGCAGGATCGAAACACATGGCAAGTATCGACAATATCGCCGGCTGGCGGGAAGAATATGAATATCTTGAATATGGTGACGGCACTGATGCTGCGACCGACGATCCTGCTAGAGGCGTTTGGCGTGCCCATAAAAACAAGTTTGTCCATGGAATGCCTCCCAAACCCCCGATTTCCCAGGTTCTGCATCTGGTTGAGGTGATGCTCGGCAATGAGGAAACGAGAAGCGCCATGAAGGAACTCTCCGATTGGTGGGAACTTTTGGAAGAAAAGGGTCCCTTCGAAGATGACGACCCTGAAATGGCTCTTTTTCCCGATGAGGCCGTCCAGTTGCTGATTGAATTCTGGCAATGGTTCTGTTTCAAGGCCGGGTATCCTCATCTTGGCCAGGTTTTTAACTTTGTTGCCAAAGAAGTCGCTAATAAGATTCTACAGGGTCGTCTACCCGGTGTTCACGCACGCGAGACCGAGGAATATCTGCTTCAGAATTTCAGCCTTTTTGTCAGCGCAGATGATGAAGGGGCGTCGCAATGAAAAAGAAAAAAGTGGTCCTTCTGGACCAGGCTCAAATCGGGAGGATTCTCAAGTCGGGCGGGTTTGCGGCTCTTGATGCCGTCATCGGGCGGGGCGACAAGTTTCTGTTCGCTGCCCAAGCATTTCAGGCGGACAAGGATTTCGACAAGATCCCCGAATCTGAACGGGCGGCTTTCAAGGCGTGGCTCCAAGAGAAAACATATGCCGGCAAAGTCGTCACCGTCGACGACATAGATACAACCTCAAAAAAAGAACAAAAGGGGTACGACCCGGAGGGCCGGGCCGGCAGGCGCGGCACCAACAAGGAACTCTGGGATATGAGTGCCCGGAAATTCATGTTGGAGAACCAGGACATCTATGACTTTGAGGTCATTAGCGCGGACCACGCGTTCCTTGACAACAGGGTTGGAAAACATCATCCGCTGAAGCGCATTCACTTCGAGCGCGTCAGCATGAAATCCCTCATGAGCTGGTTGCTGGTGCACCCGAATGTTGACCTTACAGAAGCAAACTTCAATTCCATTCGCGAAACTGCTCTCAAGGGACATTTTGGCGAAAGTCATCACCTTGAGAAGCTGCAGCCGGATGTTCCGGAAAGTTACGAAGCTGCGCTCAAGCTGAAGGAAGAAGCTCGGCAAACGAATGTCTTGGAGGATCGTGAGAAGCGCAAGACCAACAGAAAACGGGCTGCAAAAAGAGGCCGGAAGCTGTTCGATCTTGGTGCGCCGATCTTTATTACCGGTGCTGCTGCCTATGCGATGCACGATCTGATTACAAGAGAAGCGGAGGAAAGCGGACTTCCCTATCTGGAGGCTGCTCAATCGCTTGGGATCGAGTTTACGAGGGAACAGCTCAAGAACCTGGCGGCCGAAGCCGGTATCGACCTTGCCATTACCTTCACGCCGATCGGACCGTTGAAGAAAGCCTGGGACGTCCTGGGCAATATCGACGATGTCGTGTCGCTAATGCAGCTTTACGGTGAAGCCTATCCGGACAACGAAGTGATCCAGCAGATGGCAGGGCTTGCCGACGATGTCGCGGACTCAGCCGCGCTTGCCGCCTATGTGGAAGGACGCGATGCGCTGACCGGGGCGGTTGGCGGGGTTCTCGACCGGGTGTTTGGCAGTGCCGAAAGCGAGGAAGAGGCCGCCGAGGCGATCGGCAAGGTGCGCGGTGCGATCCGGACCGGCGGCGAAGAGCTGGACGCAGCGCTGGCCAACGGCGCAGGCACGAACGAACTCACCGATCTGCTGCTGCACCGGGCGGAGGAAAGCGCACCGGCACGGCTGGTGGAACCGGATTTCCGCAATCCGGACCTGTCGCCCGGGCGCGTGCTTGAGGGCGAGGCACCGCTGTCGGATGTCGACCGGTTGCCGGGGTCCGACCCGATCCTGCCGCCCTCGATCTGGCCCGAGGAACGCCTGCATGGGGCGGGGCGGAGCGGCGCGGATGATTTGGCCGCAGCATCGGGCCAGGCCGGATCTGGAGCAACAGGTTCGTTTTCCGGCCGCAAGACATCCTATGACCGGATCAGGCGCTTTGGCGGAAGCCCGGAAGAAGAAGCGCAGGCGCTTGCGGAATACAATGCACAACTGAAGCAGAGCCTCATCTACATGCGGGGCGACGAGGAGGTTGCCAAGGTGACTGCTGCGCGGATCCTGGCGCTTGAATGGGGTCTGACGGCCTTTGCCACCCATGAGGACGGCACGGTGATCAAGTATCCCGTGGAGAAGGTCTACAGCGATCTGGAAGAGGACGGTTTCCGCTATGTGCGCGAGGATGCGGAGCAGGCACTGACAGAACGGGGGATCAGGGCGAAACAGGTCTATGTGATGCCGAACCGGCGAACGGGGAGTGACTGGCTGCAGGGGGGATATGACGAAGACGGTTATGGCCCGCGGATGACGCTGTCCTATGACGATGAGGCGGGTGAGCGGCTTGTGGTGACGGAGAGTTTCCAGGCGAATGTGGACCGGGCCTGGCAGCGCAGCCGCATGACCCATATGGCGCAGCTAAGGAAAAAGGCCAAGGAATTCGGCCTGACACAACCCAAACAGTCCGAGGCGGAAGCCAAGCCAATGGTCCCCGAAGCGCCTGCTGCACCTCAGGGTGTGCCGGCAGCTCCATCAGAGCACCCGGACCCAACCGAAAATTCAGTTGGACAACCTGAAAGAAGTCCTGAATTGCGTCCGATGCCAAGGGTGCAGCCAATGCCTTCCGGCTACGGAGTTGCAGGCACCAAACCTTCACCGGGAGCAAATTCAGGACCCTGATGCCAAGGTTGGTCATGACCTAAATGCCCGGCGGGGGCGCGTTTCGCAAACAGTCGCCCCAATGGGGCGGTTCATGTCTGGAGGGTGTCATTCGAACCTCAAATAGAAAATCAGTGCGGCCTGCAGAAAAGACCTTGCCGCACGCAGAAGCTCTGAAATGGCCGTCTCAGTCGGCACGGAAGAAGGCGTGCGGAGCGTTCTGTGCGCATATCGCAGCCGGGTATTCGGTCGAGAGCTTCCCGGAAGCCGATCGGAAAACCTTGCGTTACTACGCAGAACAATTTCCCGGAGATTTCCCGTCCGCGCAACTGGAAGAAGCGGCGCGGCGTGGATTGCTGGAATGGGAAAAGATCGGCAAGGAGGGCGCGCGGGGGGATCTTGCGAAATTCAACGCCAGCGCCTGGGCGTTCAACATGAAGAACAGGGCCGGATGGCGCGACCGTTCGGAAGTTGACACATGGAACGTGCTGAGCAGCCCGGAGGAAGCCTCCCGGATTGAAAAACTCAAGCCACGCAGTTCCGCCGAAATCGCTCTGGGCGTGATGGCGCTGTTAACGAGCGAGGATGCAAAAGGGAATGACGACAACCCTTCAGACCCTGATTGATCACATAGAAACCATGGACGCACCGGAAAGGGTCGCGCTGCAAAAACAACTGGACGAGGCCGGTGTCCTGGACCAGTTCGATGTCTGGCAACCACAGCCGGGACCGCAAACCGAAGGTTATTTTTCAGAAGCCGACCTCACTCTTTACGGCGGCGCAGCAGGTGGCGGAAAGACGGACCTGATTGCCGGTCTGGCCTTGTTCGCACATCACAAGGCGGCGATCTACCGGCAGTCACTGAAGTCGCTGAAAGGCCTGATCGAGCGCATGAATACCTTGATGCGCTCCGCCGGGCTCGGGAAAATCGCGGGTAATCCGCCACGCTGGACCGGGCCTGATGAGCGGATGATCGAATTCGGTCATCTCGGGCTCCCCGGTTCAGAAGAAGACTGGCAGGGGCGGGACCATGATCTCAAGGCTTTCGACGAAGGTGCGCAGATGGATCCGCGCAAGATCCTGTTCGTGCTCGGATGGCTCCGAACGACCCGGAAGGACCAGCGGTGCCGCGGTCTGATTGCGACCAATCCGCCACTTGGTGGCCAGGGTGACTTTCTGAACGAGTGGTTCGCGCCCTGGCTGGATCCACTCCACCCGCTTTACGGCACCGTGATGCCCGGAGAATTGCTCTGGGCTGTCTTTGTCGACGATGGCGACAGCGTGCGCACCGTGTGGGTTGACGGACCCGGCCCGGTGGAAGTGGAGGGCGAGGTCAGGACCCCAAAGAGCCGAACCTTCATACCGGCGAGACGCCGGGACAATGCCTATCTCGGACAGGACTACGACGCGCAACTGGACCAGATGCCGGAGCCGATGCGAACGGCCCTGAAGACGGGTGACTTCCAGGCCGCGCGGCAGGACCACGACTGGCAGGTGATCCCTTCGGAGTGGATCGAATTGGCCTTTCAACGCCATGACGACGGCGTCGATGCGGACAAGAAGATGGATGTTCTGGCCGTCGACGTGGCCCAGGGCGGCAAGGACAAGACCGTGCTTCAGCCATTGCGCGGCCGGCGCTTCGACGAGAGCATAGTCCGCAAGGGCACCGATACGCGAGATGGAGCCGACGTTGGGGCTCTTATCATCAAGGAGCGCAGGGACAATGCGCTGATCGTTGTTGATTGCACCGGCGGCTGGGGTGGGGACACGGTCGGTTTTCTTACCAGGGAAAACAGCATTGCGGTTGAAAAATGCGTGTTCTCGGCACAATCGGGTGAAGTTGCCAGAGACAGCCGGATTCCGTTCTACAATCTGCGCGCCCAGCTCTACTGGCGGCTGCGCGAGGCGCTGCATCCCAAAAGCGGATCGGGACTTGCCATCAAACGCTCGGCAACGGTGAAAGCGCAGTTGACTGCTCATCGCTGGAAGCTGAAGGGCGGCAAGATCCTGATCGAGAGCAAGGAAGACATCAAGAACCGCCTCGGGTCGTCACCTGATGAGGCGGACGCAATTGTTGAGGCACTTGGATGGAAAGACAAAGCGGAGATCGCACGGGTTCTGAAGTCGGAGCAACGGATTGGCGCAGCTCCCCTGGACGACCCGCTCGGAGGGTTCTGACCCGGAAACTTACCGTTCGTGACGCGAGCTTCATTGCGGCGAACATGCGTGAAGAAGATCGCCGGGAGATTGTTTGCCTGTGGAAGAACTGGGACACGCGAGCGCTTGGGATTTGTGCATTGGAAACGGCGGTTCCCGGCATGGTCTGGTCCGTCTGGTACGACGGGCAGCCGGCAGCGGCATACGGGTTCAGCCAGGCATCTGCCTTCGACCCGGACCACTGGCAAGCCTGGGCCTTCGGAACCGACCGGTTCAGGCGCTGCGTTCCGCTGATCACCCGTCACCTGACCCGGCTGAGGCCCTTGATCGAACAGGACTGCCGCCGTCTGCAGGTGATTGCTCATTGCGAGCATGATATCGCCCATCGGTGGATCGAGTCGTTTGGCGGCCAAAAGGAGGGGCTATTGCGTTCTTACGGTCGGGGCGGGGAGGACTATTTCGTCTATGCGTGGATACGCAACATAGTGGCTCCGTGTCATGCCAGTGACCGCGAGCACAGCGCTTGAGCCGGACGATCACCAAGATTAGGGTGCGAAACCGTTTTTCATGACGGCATATTTTAGATATTCGATTGTCCTGGAGTTCTGCAATGTCTTTGATGCTTGGTGCAATGACGCCCGCCATTTCCGGAAACATAACCCAACTGAAAGCGATCATTCTGGCAGATTTCCGCCGCACCGAGACCAATATCGGCTACCACGCGGGCAGACTGACACAAGGTTACAAATTGCTGTTGCTGAAGCGATTGCCCGAATCGAAGGACTTCGAGCTTCATGGCAATACAATGCGCTCCGGCGGGAAATTCGGCCTGCCCGGATCCACGGACGCCGAAGATGCCGGTCGCGGTTCGGTGCATGACAGCATTCTTGGTCAACGCGGGCAGGACGGGTATCGGGATTTTCAGGAATTGGCCCTGGATTTTACAGCGGTTTCCGGATCTGATCGTCTGGTGAAAATATTGCCGACAACGCGTCACGACAGTGCGATGAGCCCTTCCGACCAATACCCCATGGGAGGTGGTTTTCTGCAGTGGGATCTGAAAAAGCCCGGCCTTCCATTTCTCTTTGCAGCCGAGTTCATGAGTAACGGCAACGTTCGGACCAAGGACCACACCTACCAGATCAATTCCGGAAATTTTCTCAAGGATTATCCGGAACGGGAGAAGCTGCAGAAGTTCCTGCGACAGGTGTGAGCCCGACAGTGTTGAGCGCGATCCGTATGCCTTGTTCCCGTTCACTGAATTGAATTGACCCGAGAAAAGAGTTTCCCGTGCGCAAGGAATTTGTCCGAAGCCGAGAAATGCGTTTACGATCGGAATTGAAATTGCCTCTGCCAGGAGGATGGGGGGTCGTTTCGACCCCCGGAAGCTGAAAGACTATGGAAATGATCGATACAGCCACCATGATTGCCTATGTGACCATCGTTCTCGGGTTCGTGTTCATACCCGGTCCGGCGACATTGCTTACAGTTGCGCGGGCGACGAGTTCGGGCACGCGGGCCGGAATTGCGACAGGGGCGGGGATTGCCGCCGGTGATGTGGTGCACACCTTCATGGCGATCATCGGCGTTTCGGCGGTTATCGCAACATCGGCGCTTCTGTTCAGTGTCATCAAATATGCAGGTGCCGCCTATCTGATTTATCTCGGGATCATCGCGATCATCGACAAAACGCCCCTGGACCTTGCACGGGGCAGCAAGCCGATTTCGGCACGCAAGGCCTTCAACCAGGCGATTGTCGCAGAGGTGCTGAACCCGAAAACTGCGTTGTTTTTCCTCGCCTTCCTGCCGCAGTTCGTGAAACCGGAAAACGGGTCGGTGATGCTTCAGCTGACCGTTCTGGGTGTGATCTTCGTGTTTCTGGGCCTGTTCAGTACCGTGGTCTTTGCCGTTGGAGCCGGAAAACTCGGCAGTTTCCTGAAGAAGCATCCCGCGGTCGTGAAATGGCAGGGCAAGGTCGTCGGCGGCATTTATTGTGCGCTCGGCGCCCGGCTTGCCCTGCAGGAACGGTGATACAGCTTGCCTGTTGATTGCCTGAGTGGCCGGCAAGGGCAATCATGATGCACGCAAACGAGATTTACTCTGATGAAACCACTGCACGGCGGCTGATCGATCTTCAGTTTCCCGAACTCGGGGGGATGACGGTTCGCCGGCTGTCGTCATCAGGTACGGACAATGCACTCTACCGTGTCGGCGGCCAGTATGTGATGCGGTTGCCAAGGCGGCCGGAAGCCGTGCCGCTCCTTGAAAAGGAGGTGACCTGGCTGCCGCGCTTCACCGGACTGCCGCTGGAGATTCCGGAACTTTTTCGCAAAGGCCGAGCGAGCGTTGCATTCGGACATGAATTTGCGGTTTTCCGCTGGCTGCCCGGCGAAGAGGCAACAGCAGATGCGCTAGAAAGTGCCGAACAGGCGGCACTGGACCTGGCAGGGTTTCTAGAAGCATTGCGGGAAACAGACCCTTCCGGAGCGCCTGTGGCAGGGACATGCAATCATCAAAGAGGTGTTGCCCTGGGACTTCTGGATAAAAACACCCGCAAGTCAATCGACATTCTGGCTGACGAAGTGGACAGGACTGCTGCCGTATCCTTGTGGGAAGATGCATGTCGCATTCCATTCGATGGGTCTGGAAACTGGCTGCACGGGGATCTGAAGCCGGATAACCTTCTGGCACGGAATGGTAGACTTTGTGCCGTGATCGATTGGGGACTTTGTGCGGTCGGAGACCCTGCTGCCGATTATGCCGCCGCGTGGTCGTGGGTTGCGCCTGAGGCCAGGTGTGCGTTCCGAGAGACGTTGATGATTTCCGATCAGGTCTGGCTGCGCGCCAGGGGATGGGCGCTTTACGGCGCCGTGATCGCGCTCAGCTATTATCGTGGCGGGAAAAATGAACCGCTGTGCCGGCAAAGTCGCCAAACGTTGCGCCGGCTGGGGCTCATGTAGGCATCGGTCTGAGCCTGAGTGATATCGCGGCTCAAAAAGTATCCGTTGCCGTGTCGAGCAGGATGTAAATACCAGCGACAATCATCACAAAGGGCGAGAGTTTTGCGAAGAAGGCTTGGACCTTCAGGTTTCGGCCCAGACTTTTGGCAAGCAGCGTTCCTGCAATGACAAGCCCTGCAACAGCGACAAAGGCTCCGAGCAGAACGTGCCTGTCGAATACCGAGGCAGTATCAGCAAAAAAGGCGGCCATCATGACGAACGTGTCGGCGCTGAGCGCGAGGAAAATCACCATCGCGCTGAACACGGAGTGTGCGGGTCTCGATGTCCTGGCATCGACACTGGTGCGGGACATGTTTTTCCAGACTTCCCATAGGCCGAGCGAGAGGGGGATCACTCCGAGATAGCCAAGTGCATGGGGTGTCACGACCGTGACGCCCACACCGGTGACGTAGGCCCCGCAGACAACAATTGCCTGAGCAATCAGGAAACCGGTCAGTGCCTGGCGATACCTGCCGGAGGTTGCTATTGCAAAGAAGGCAAAGAGGCCGTCGATATTGGTGAGCGCATAGGCAAGCGCGATGGAAAGAGCAAAAATCATTGCTGCATGCTGTAGGGGGAGCAGCGAGGAAAGACAATCGAATTTCGGTTCCAAGCTCACCGGATTCGCGGATCTTTCCGGGTGTGTGTGAAGACGCGCAGAAACGCTGCCCGGCGCGCTCAATCGAAATAGTCTGCAGGTCTCTGATTTCACTTATGCTTTCTGAAAAATTCGTCTGAAATGGTGTTTCAGACATCTTCGTCTGATGGACGCTTCGTCAAAACAAGGCTAAAACAGGCCTCATCACGGTACATTGGGAAAGTGCGGCCAGGATCGCACGACACAGGAGAACAGCTATTTCCGAGCTGCTCGGGCGACTGCGCGCGCACTGGCTGTATTTTGGAACAATTCATGAACATATTGCTGCGACAAAACAGGAATGGTTTTGATGGCAGATACTGAAGATATCACCGGCTGGCGGGAAGAGCTGGAAGTCTTTGAGGAAAGCGAAGAAGGCAAAGCCTATTTCCGGCAACATCTGAACGACCGGGAAACCGACCTTCCGTTCGACGTTGTATTGGAACTCGCCGATTTGATGCTGAAACACAAGGAGCTTCGAGACGCAGTTCAGCAAGAAGTTGAGTTTCGGGCTTTTCTGAAGACCCGTCCGGATCTGACCAACGACGATGACGAGTTCTGGGAAAAGAACCCGCTGGAGGCGTCTGAAACGCTTGAAGAAATTATGGCCTGGTATGGGGCGAAGACACGTGTTCCCTTTCGAGATTTTCCGCTCTCCAAGGACACAAAGGAGAACCGGCGAACGGGGAGTGACTGGCTGCAAGGGGGGTATGACAAAGACGGTTATGGCCCACGGATGACGCTTTCCTATGACGATGAGGCGGGTGAGCGGCGCGCGGTGACGGACAGTTTCCAGGCGAATGTGGACCGGGCCTGGCAGCGCAGCCGCATGACCCATATGGCGCGGCTAAGGGAAACGGCTGAAGAGTTCGGCCTGACACAACCCAAACAGTCCGAGGCGGAAGCCAAGCCAATGGTCCCCGAAGCAGATCCAAATCCAACCAATATTCCGGTGCCGCAAGCAAAGCCCGCACCTGGAACCCACGTGCGCGACACGCAGACACCCGAGGCCTGATCGCCTTTTTCCGCCGACGGTGTTTGGTGAAGAGTGGGATCGTCTTTCGATGTTTCCCGCCTGTGGCAGGGACATGCAAGGCGGCAACCATCTGCAGCATTCAATTCCCTAACAGATCTTGTCAAAACAGAGCGAGGTAAACCTCATGTGTTTTTTTGGCGGCTCCAAGCAGCCGGACCCTGAACCGACTCCACCACCACCGCGGCAACCCGATCCGCAGAGGCAGGCGAAAAACCTCCAGGAAACGAACCGACGACGCCGAGCAGCGGCCTATGGCACGCGGGCGACCACCCATACCAGCCCGCTGGGAGTTTCCGACTTTGGCAGTGCCTCCCGGTCGAGTGTCACTCTATTGGGGCGGGCATGATCCAGATGGGAATAGTCGATGATTTGAAACAGGAGTTGCAGAGCGCGAAGTCCGAACGCCATTGGTACGAAAACGACTGGCAGGACTATGTGACCTATACGGCTCCGGATATGGAGCGTGCCTTCAACAGGCCGGGCGGTATTGTCGTGACTGACGGCATGAGCGTGTTCCACCGTTCCGCTGCGCGCGAACGTTCGCGCAAGCTTTACGACCCGACTGCCGTCTGGTTGCTGGACCGGCTGGCTTCAGGCGTCGGTTCACTGACCATGCCGGAAGGATTCAACTGGCACGGCGTTGGCTTCGGCGATCCGTTTTCACCGCCACCCGGACAGGAAGACGAGGAGTTCTTTGAACTTGTGCGCGACCACCTGTTTCGGGTGCGTTATGCAGGCAGGTCGGGATTTGCGCTTGCCAATCGGTCCCGGCTGCTGTCGACAGTGAAACTGGGGACGGGAGTTCTGTTCCCTATCGAGAATGAAACGAACCTGGCCGATATCCGCACACCGATCCACTATCGCTACGTGCCGCTCTACGAGATCTTTCTGGTGGTGGATGCGCAAGGCAATGACTGCGGCTTCTTTTGTGTGCGCACGCTGAAGGCCTGGCAGGCGGTCAAGGAATATGACGGCAATGTTTCCCAGAAGGTGAAAGACGACGCGGAGGATCCAAAGCGCAAATCGTCCGAATACCGTTTTGTCCATGCCTGTTTCCTGCGTGAAGGCGGCTTCGAGGAGGCTGCCGACATCAGAAAATCGCGATACGAAAGCATCCACTTCGAAGAAGAGAGCGGGCATGTCTGCCGCCGTGGCGGGTATTTTGAATATCCACTGGTGATCAGTCGTTGGGACCGGGACGGCCTGTCGCCCTATGGCTCACCGCCGCAGGCCAAGCTGATGAGCGACATCAAGAGCCTGCAAAGCCTGACCCGGGACGGGCTGATCGCAAGTTCACAGGCCGTGCGACCGCCAATCGCGACCCATCGCCAGGAGAGGCAGCTAGACCTCAATCCGGGCCGGACGAACCCGGGTCTGATCGACGAGCAGGGCCGTCCACTGTTCCGGCCAATGCTGGAAACAGTCAACCCGGGCGCGGCAGATGCCCAGATCGAGAACATACGCGAAAAACTGCGTGTCGGTCTCTATGGTGATCTGTGGCAGACACTTCTGGAGGGCAATGGACGCACCGCGACAGAGGTCAACATTCGCCGAAAGGAAATGGCCGACATGATCGGCCCCTTCTCGACCAACATCATGTCCGGCAATGAAGTGCTTTTCGAACGCGAAGTCGGCATTCTCGGTCGCCGTGGTGCCTTTGCGCCGGGCTCGCCCCTGGTGCCGCCGAAAAGCGTTCTTGAAAGTGACGTCACCCTGACGTCGACCGCACCAATCGACCAGATGCGCGAGGCAGGGCATTTCGAGGCGATCATGGGCTTTCAGGAATATCTTGGTATTGCCGCGCAGGCCGACCCTGCGATCGCCGACCTTCACGACCGGGTGGAGGAATATGACCTGACCCGGCGTTCGCTCGGCCTGCCGGCCAAGCTGAAACGGCGGCCGGAAGAAGTGGAAGCGCTGCGGCAGAAACGCACCGAGGAAGCTGCGCAACAGCAGCAGCTTGCCACCGGCGAAAGTCTGGCGAAGATGGCCAAGGACGGCGCGCCTCTGCTGAAGACCCTGGGCGAAGAAGAGGGAGGGCTCGATGGTCTGGCACTCCCTTAAACGGATCGCGCGACGTGAAAACAGAGCGGACGCAATCGAACGGGCCTATCGGTCCGTTTTTTTGTGTCCCGAGGGTGAATCGGTGCTGGCGGACCTTGCGGCCGAATGCGGGATCTACCAGGCGGCACCGGCGGAACTTTCGCAACGCGAAAGCGGCTATCTGGACGGCCGAAAGGCGCTGTACGCGCGCATTCTCAGCATGATCAGGATTTCTCCGGAAGAACACGCGGCCCTGCAGGAAGCCGCGCGTCTTGAAACCCTGCCTGATCTCGGACCCGACGAGGATTTATGATGGAAGACTATTCCGACAATATCGCTAATGACACATTCGAGCCAGTTGGAGATAACGCGACAGGACCGCTTGAGATGGAGACCGGTTTTCTGTCCGGGCTCAGCGAAGAGCATCGGAGCTTCGCTGCTGAAAACGGCTGGAGCGACGCGGCGAGTGTGTTTGACGGTTTCAAGGCACTGCAAGGCGAGCTGATGGGGTCCGTTCAGGTGCCGGGAAGCGAAGCAAGCGATCAAGAGCGATCGGAGTTTTACTCTGAAATCTCCAAAAGCTGGACGCCGAAGGAAGGGTATCGGTTCTCCATGCCCGAGAACCTGCCGGAGAGTTTCCCCTACGATCAGGCCTTTGCCCGGGAGGCGGGCGGCTGGTTCGAAGAGGCAGGTCTTCACCCGGAAGCGGCGCAGAAACTGCACGACAGGTGGGTCGGCAAGATGGCGGAGCAATTTACCGCGCATGAAGCGGCGGCAACCGGCGCAACCCTTTCTCAGGAAAAGGCGGCCGAAAGCGCCCATCAGGATCTGGTACGGGATTTCGGACCACCTGAAAGCGACGGTTACCAGAACGCTGTTGCCCGCGCCGACCGGGCGCTGACGGGTCTGAAGTCCGCCGGAATAGACCTGACAGACTGGTTTGCGGAAAAGGGCGCGCTTTCAAGGGCCGACAAGAGCGGATTGCAGCAGGTTGTCGATCCGGTTGCGGTGAAGCTGCTGACCTTCATCCATGACAGCGCCTTCGCGGAAGACGGACTGTCCGGCCTCGCCGAAGGGACCGGTGGTGCCAATCCGTTCGACCGGGACAGTCTTGATCTGAAGCAGCAGTCAGATCTTCTGGACCGCAATCCGGCGCGCGCCCGGCAGATGATCCTGGCCGCAGGACGGGACCCGAAGATGTTCCGGGTTTGAGTGATTTCCCTGTTGCACCGAAGTTTTTGAACTTTCACTCACATCTAGGGATAAGCCAGGGGGCTTTGTCCAGCGTTTCCGACGAGTTCCAAAATGCCAAATTACCGGTCTCGTCGACTTTCGCATGTATTGAATAAACGCTTACAGGCGTGTCGTCGGTCCATTTTTCCAGGCATTCATACTCTATGCCCTCTTTTCTTTGGCAAAACGCGCGATGATATGCACGATTTATCATGAGAACGTCTTCGAAAAGCGTAAATGTGTAAGGAACAAGCTCGTCCGGGCAGAAGTAAGATTGCGAAAACGCCGGACTTGCCGAAGTAAATCCTAAAAAGAAAAGGATAAATTTTTTCATGTCAGCTCATGTAAACGAATTCTCAAGGCGGGTCTATATTGCTGCACGCAATTTTGGATTGCAAGATCCGCAGGCGCGGCTTGCGGCGGCCCAAGCTTCGCTGGAGACGTTGTACGGCCAGTCTGTCAAAGGGAACAACTATTTCGGCATTAAGGCGAGATCTTCCTGGAAAGGCGATGTTCAGAGTTTCCAAACCTGGGAAGAAATCGGTGGCAAGCGCGTCAATAAGACTGATCGATTTCGAAAATACGACAGTATTGACGACAGTCTTGCGGATTGGGTGGAGACTGTGTCAACCCGTTGGCCTGAAGCGATGTCGGCGCGAACATTCGCTGATGCTGCGGAAGGTTTGCGATATGGGAAACCTGGTGGATACGCGACGGATAGGAAATACGGTCAGAAGCTAGCCTATATCGAGCGACGCATCGGCGAACAGTATTCTCCTCCCTCTGATGCCCTCCTGCGCTTCAAGGAAGACACAGAAAACAGCGCGTTACTTCAAGACATTCTTTCCGGAAATCAAAAACCAACTGGAACATCTTCGATTTTTGATACCCATCTAATGGGATTACTCAATGTCGAGGCAACTCCCGTGCCGCTTCGGAAGCCAGGCCATAGATCCCATCGGAATGAGGTTAGTGTTAGCGCCAACGACGACAGTGGAAATAACCCGCGCCCTCCCAGGGGCAAGCCCGAATTTGGGGGCGCGCAAAATCACATGGGCAACGTTGCCTTTCCAGTCCGTGCTAAACCACGTTCTAAACCAGAGAGGGTTGTGCCCACTCGCAAACCGTCGGGTCCTCGAGAACAGGGCCGAACCGGCAGGTCCGGCGGACTTAATCCGTTTGATCTGGACGGGACTGATCTCGATCGGCAAGCGCAGCTCATAAAAGAAAACCCCATCCAGGCCAGGCAGTTAATTCTGGCTGCCGGCAGAGATCCGAAACTCTTTGGATTTGCGTGAAAGCAGTCGTCGGTCAAAATCGACTTGTTCGTCCGTTCACAGCAGAATTGTTCAAACACTGCGAGACGACCCAAAACACAAGGTAATCAATTTTTGGTTGTGCTTTCTGAATGCGCGTGAGAACATACAGGGAACGGTATTGGAATGTTGAATTGAGGAACCATGACGAAAAAGTCGACGATTACAGGTTGCCTTGCTCTGGCACTGTTGTCGAGCGTTGCGACAGGCGTTCAAGGTAAAGAAGACTACGACCGGACGCATTGTCCGAAAGAAAATGAGTGGGCTTCTACGATTGATCCGGAAAACAGACCTTTTTTTCTGGAGTTTTCAAAAACTGCAATTTGGGCCCATGGCCCGGATGTGACCTCAAACGAAGGCGTAGGTGAGATCGATCGACTTTTTTCGTTCCTCACACATGCCTATCACGACATACCAGAATACAGGAACGAGATTTCCAGTCTGTTTGAGTTAATGAGCAAAGAACCCGGGCCACGAGAGCGTTTCGGCGAGACCGCATTGCTTGAAATTGCGCAGTGCATGGGGGGAGGCCTGCAGGTTGATTGCGCTCAGATGGCAATCGAAAAAGGGTACGTGAAACCGCTTGAAGACCTCATCAACGAGCCAAGCTTCAACGAAACACTTCAATTCCTTAAAGAAGCCTGCCGGGAAAACAAGGACGAGATCAAGTGAGTGAAAAGAGGCACGAAAACCAGCACCTTAGCCTCGCAGAAAACCAACCCGAAACAAGACCGATCTCAGAACCAGAAGTGTTGTTCCAACCAATCCCTTTGACTTGGGACGGCCAGATTTGCAGCTGCAGTCGGAGCTTCTGGACCGCAATCCGGCGCGCGCCCGGCAGCTGATCCTGGCGGCCGGGCGGGATCCGGAGCTCTTTGGGTTCAGATAGCGCTTATTTCTCTATCGATTGCTTTGGGCATCGATCCCGGATCTATGGAGCGGGGGCGACTTGGAACCTGTCCCGGGTGCCAAATGAACCAGGGTGATTTCGGGTGGAACGCCAAAGCGTACCGGCATGATGGAACAGCCAAGGCCGCCTGAAACGATCATATGCTTCTGAGCCTGGGTCCCTGTTTGACCCGGGGAACCGGACGCGTCGAATGTGATGTGACCGTAATTGTGCCTTTTTCCGAGCGTGGTTCCGCTGACAGGCTGGTACCCGAAAAAGTTGATTTGTCCGCCATGTGTGTGCCCGCAAACAGTGAGGCTGACGCTTTCCGGTACTTTTCGAAAGATCTTGGGTTCGTGCGCCATGAGCAAGACGGGCGACTGATCGCTTACCTGCGCCAGCGTGCCTTCCAGATCTTCCTTGCCTTGCCAGCGCTTTCGCCCGGCTTTCCTGTTCGGAACAAGCGCAAGCTGATCGTCGAGCCCGGCGAGCCAGAATGCGTGTCTGCCTTTTCGGATCTTTACGGCGCGGTTCTGATAAAGGGAGATCCCGGCATCCAATAGCGCCCTGCCGGCGATGGGTGGCCCTTTTCCGGTGAGCTGTGCTGTGCGGTCCTCCCACCAGTCATGATTGCCAAGAACTGCGTGGATGCCGAGCGGAGCATTGAAACCGGTGAGGACGCGGGCCCAATCCTTTGACGGGATCGAGCCGGTTCGAAATCTGTGACCAGCGACATAGTCGCCCAGCATAAGCACAATATCCGGTTTGAGGGCGTTGGTGCGTTCAACAATAAACTGCAGCCGCTCCAGTCCCATCCAGGGATCACAGACATGAGGATCCGCGATGAGCGCCGCTTTGAGTTCCAGATCTTCCGGCCAGCGAGGCGGTGTGAGCGCATAGCGCTTCACATGCAATCGGAAGGGTTCAACCCCGACCGCATAGGCCGGCAGGCTGGCTGCGCCAAGAATGGTGGCTCCGAGACCCCGGATGAAATTTCGTCTCGTAATCATCAGCGATAAGCGCTCCTCAGACTGGGCAACGCGCGTTGGTTACCGGCAATCAAAGCGAGTTTTTTTGCAGAAACCTTGCAGAAATTTTTTGTTTTGCGCGGAAATCGCGCCGTCCTGAGGCAGAGGCAGAGGCAGAGGCAGAGGCAGCGCTGTCCTGGACACGCTGATCTTCTGAATACGGTTACAGACCGATAGGGCGCGATGTTCCGAGCCCTTGCGAATTCCGCCTGTTGGCCGTCTGGCGCTCGGGCGGCTGCCGCGGCCCGCGTCGCGGCACTCTCATTCGGACAATCAGGTCCGTGTTTCCGGCGTGAGATCGCCGGATGTTTATCCAAAAATCGAAGACAGGATAGTCAATGACGTCACAGATTTCTGACATCGTGCAGCCGCGTGTTTTCACGCCTTACATGGCCGAAAACAAGCCCGCCAAGCTGGTCATGCTGGAAAAGTCCGGGATTCTTGCAGCGCCCGCGCCCGACATTGCCAAACGATTCAAGGCAGGCGGGAGCCAGATCGAGGTGCCCTACTGGGAGGACCTTGACGACACCGAACCGACGGTGATCGACGACAGTGACAACAAGATCGCCGTGAGCAAGATCACCGCCAGCGACATGAAGGCCTACAAGCACCGCCTGGCGAAAAAGTACGGAGCAAAGACGGTTGCAAGCTATGCTGCGACTGGCCGGGGGGACAGTGCGATGAACCGGGTTGCTGAACGCATCAGCGCCTACTGGGGGCGACGCAAGGAGGAACGCATCATCGCAACAGCCGAAGGTGTGATTGCCGACAATGTTGCAAATGACGGCGGTGACATGGTCTATTCCGTCTACTCGGACACGGCATCACCCACCGCAGGCAACCGCATCAGCTACCAGGCAATCAACCGGGCGCGCCTGACCATGGGGGAGAATCTAGACGATTTGCGTGTCATCGCCATGCACAGCTTTGTCTACGGCACATTGCTGGATGACGAGAAGATCGAATTCAAGAAGCCTTCCGAAGCCCCGTTCGAAGTGCCTTACTATGCCGGCATGATGGTCATGCATTCAGAAATGATGCCGGTTTCTGCCGGCACCAATTCCGATGAGTATTCTTGCTTCCTGTTTGCTCCCGGCGCGTTCATGCATATCGACGAGGTTCCGAACCGTGAAACGATCTATGGCAACGAGGGCACCGAAATCACTCGCGACCCGGATATCGGTGACGGTGGCGGGGCCGATTACCTGACTACACGCCGTTTCGAGATGATCCATCCGGCGGGCATGGATTTCACCGGTACGTCGCTTGCAAAAACGCAAGGAGCGACATTGGCGGAACTGCGCAATGTGGCCAACTGGAACCGCAAATATGCGCGCAAGAATGTGAAACTGGCCTGCCTGAAGGTGAATATCTAGACGGGCTTTGTGAAACAGCTCCTCTCCAATGTGGAGAGGAGCCTTTCATTTGTCGCAACGCTCAATCCATTTTTTGTTTAACTCATTGAAATTGATTAATTTTCTGATGTTTCCTGTCTGAGTTGGTTGTTCAGACATTTTCGTCTGATGGACGCTTCGTCAAAACGGGGCTAAAACAGGCTTTATCACGGTAGATTGGGAAAGTGCGGCCAGGATCGCACGACACAGGAGAGCAGCTTTTTCTGAGCTGTGCGCACGGTTACGCGCGCATTGGTTGCAATTAAGAACAATTCGTGAACATATTGCGGCGGCAAAAACAGGAATGGTTCTGATGGCAGATTTTGAAGATATCACCGGCTGGCGGGAAGAGCTGGAGGCGTTTAGGGAAACCGAAGAGGGACGGACGTTTTTTAGCGATGGCAGAAAGAACTATTCCAAGCTGACTTTTGAGCAGGAGGTGCGTTATGCGGAGGAACTCTTCCGGCATGAAGAGATCCATGAAGCTCTGAAAAAATCAGCCAAATTCGTCAAATTTCTGGATCACAATCCCGACTTCGGTCAGGACGACGAGGGCTTTTGGGATTTGTGTCCGGTCGAGGATAACCGGAAGGTTGAAGCCTTCAAGCGCTGGTATGCCATGAAGCGGAACATTGCTCTGGGCCCGTCGACTTTTAGCGCAGGCGATAGGTTGGCCATCGACGTGGTGAATGGGGACCTTGCCTCGCTGCGCTCTCCGGAAGCAGAAAAGTTCGTCAAGGAGGATTTCTCCTGGATTGTCGCCTTTCCGCAGGAGACACAATAATGGACAAAGTGATCATCATCGATGCAGCGCAAATCCTCACGATCATGCGGCGGTCAGGCGTGGATGGCCTGTCCGCGCTTCTTGGGCGAGGTGACTACTTCTTTTTCAGCGACGATTTTACCTTGTGTGTTGGGACTTGAAGTTCAGAACAATTCATGAACATTTTTGCGTAGGAAATACGGAACAGAGCTATGGCAGATTTTGACGATATCACCGGCTGGCGGGAAGAGCTGGAAGCGTTTGAAAAGACTGAAAAGGGCCGAACGTTCTTTAGCGATGGCAGGAAGAACTATTCCAAGCTAACTTTCGAGCAGGAGGTGCGTTATGCGGAGGAACTGTTCCGGCATGAAGAAATCCACGAAGCTCTGAAAAAGTCGGCAAGGTTCGTCAAGTATCTAGATGACAACCCCGACTTCGGTCAGGACGACGAGGGTTTTTGGGATTTGTGTCCGGTTGAAGACAGTAAAAAAATTGCTGCTTTCAGACGTTGGTATGCCATGAACCTGAACATTGCACTGGGTCCCTCAACTTTCAGCGCTGGTAAATCACTGGCCAATGACGTTGCGAATGGAGCCCTTGCCTCGCTGCGCTCTCCGGAAGCAGAAAAGCTTGTAAGAGACGAGTATTCTTGGATAGTCGCCTTTCCGCAGGAGATGCGATAATGGACAAGGTCATTATAATCGACGCATCGCAAATCCTCACGATCATGCGGCGATCAGGCGTGGATGGCCTGTCCGCGCTGCTTGGCAGGGGTTATTACTTCTTTTTCAGCGACGATTTCACCTTGTGTGTTGGGACTTGAAGTTCAGAACAATTCATGAACATTTTTGCGTAGGAAATACGGAACAGAGCTATGGCAGATTTTGAAGATATCACCGGTTGGCAGGAGGAACTGGAGGCGTTTGAGGAAAGCGAAGAAGGCAAAGCCTATTTTCGGCAACATCTGTATGACAGCGAAAGGCGACTTCCATTCGACGTTATTCTGGAACTCGCTGGACTGATGCTGAAGCATGAGGAGATTCGGGACGCGGTTAAGCAAGAAGTTGAGTTTCGGGCTTTTCTGAAGACCCGTCCGGACCTGACAAATGAGGACGATGAATTCTGGGAAAAGAACCCACTGGATGCGTCTGAAACTCTTGCAGAATTTATGGCTTGGTATGGGTCGAAGACACGTGTTCCTTTTCGAGGTTTTCCGCTCTCAAAGGCAGAGGAACTGGCGATCGCCGTTGTCGCGGGCGATTTGGTATCACTCGACTATGTGGAAGCAAAGGCTTTCGCGGAAAAGACCTTCTACCCACATTTCATCTACCGGGAGGAGGGTGAATGACGCAGAAGGTGATCATCCTTGATGTTGCCAAGATCGACATCATCGTCAATCAAACGGGGGTGGCCGGCCTCGACGCGATTGTCCGGCGCGGCGATCTTTTCGTGTTTGGCGACGATGCCCGCACGGAACTTAGAAACGGCGCCTGGTACAAAAAACAGGAAAATGCTGACCTCTTCGAAGCCTGGTATGAGCAGCAAGACAAGGCTCGCCGTATCGTCGAACCTGAACGGCTGACCAGAGCCGACCGGAAAAAATACGATCCGAACAACAAACGATTGACGGAAAAGGGTGGCCATGAGCTCTGGGACATGAGCGCCCGCAAGTTCATGGCTGAGAACCCGCACTATGATTTCGAGGTTATTTCCAGCGACAAGGATTTCTATAAAAACGAAATCCGTGGCACGCGCGATCCGGATACGGGAAAGCGTCGGAAGATCGTCAACACGCCATTCAGCTACACGTCGTTGAAAAAGCTTATAGGGGAACTGGTTGTCGATCCTGATCTCGATTTGTCAAAAGAACAATTCGTGAACATTGAAGAATACTGGCACGGCGACAGATACGGTTCCTGGCAGGGAATGAAGCAGGGCTCTCTGTACTTTCCCCCAGCCTATGAAGAGGCGTTGCGACAACGGGCGTTTCGCTCAAAAGCGCGCGGAGAAAACTTTGGCCTCAGCAGTCAAGCCGACGCGCGCCTTGGTGTTGCACCGGTTGACCAGGGATCTGCTGTGCCCCTGTCTCCGTCCGGCGCACCGTTCGAGGGTCAGCTCGACGGTCTGACGGAAGGCCAGAGCGGCGGCGAGATTGGTGGCCCGATTGGGGAGCGGATCGATCCGGAGACCGGTCTCAGCGGCAAGGCGAGCGGGTCGCTTCAGAAAGAGCCGAAGATCGGCCATCGGTTCATGACCATGCTGCGCAGAGGTGCGCCTATCGTTATGCTCAGTCTGGCGATCCCGCCGGTGTTCTCGATGGTCAAGGCGCGCGCTGAAGAGCGGAACATTCCGTTTGATCAGGCAGCGCGCGAACTGGGTCTGGAGCTCGGCGAAGAAGAACTCAAGGACCTGGCGGCAGAAGCGGGTGTCGACCTTGCCGTTACCTTCACCCCGATCGGGCCGCTGAAGAAAGCCTGGGATGTTCTGGGCAATATCGACGATGTCGTGTCGCTGATGCAGCTTTACGGTGCAGCCTACCCGGACAACGAGGTAATCCAGCAGATGGCGGCGCTCGCCGATGATGTGGCGGACTCCACAGCACTGGCTGCCTATGTGGAAGGACGCGATGCGCTGACCGGGGCGGTTGGCGGGGTTCTCGACGGGGTGTTCGGCAGTGCCGAAAGCGAGGAAGAGGCCGCCGAGGCGATCGGCAAGGTGCGCGGTGCGATCCGGACCGGCGGCGAAGAGCTGGACGCAGCGCTGGCCAACGGCGCAGGCACGAACGAACTCACCGATCTGCTGCTGCACCGGGCGGAGGAAAGCGCACCGGCACGGCTGGTGGAACCGGATTTCCGCAATCCGGACCTGTCGCCCGGGCGCGTGCTTGAGGGCGAGGCACCGCTGTCGGATGTCGACCGGTTGCCGGGGTCCGACCCGATCCTGCCGCCCTCGATCTGGCCCGAGGAACGCCTGCATGGGGCGGGGCGGAGCGGCGCGGATGATTTGGCCGCAGCATCGGGCCAGGCCGGATCTGGAGCAACAGGTTCGTTTTCCGGCCGCAAGACATCCTATGACCGGATCAGGCGCTTTGGCGGAAGCCCGGAAGAAGAAGCGCAGGCGCTTGCGGAATACAATGCACAACTGAAGCAGAGCCTCATCTACATGCGGGGCGACGAGGAGGTTGCCAAGGTGACTGCTGCGCGGATCCTGGCGCTTGAATGGGGTCTGACGGCCTTTGCCACCCATGAGGACGGCACGGTGATCAAGTATCCCGTGGAGAAGGTCTACAGCGATCTGGAAGAGGACGGTTTCCGCTATGTGCGCGAGGATGCGGAGCAGGCACTGACAGAACGGGGGATCAGGGCGAAACAGGTCTATGTGATGCCGAACCGGCGAACGGGGAGTGACTGGCTGCAGGGGGGATATGACGAAGACGGTTATGGCCCGCGGATGACGCTGTCCTATGACGATGAGGCGGGTGAGCGGCGTGTGGTGACGGAGAGTTTCCAGGCGAATGTGGACCGGGCCTGGCAGCGCAGCCGCATGACCCATATGGCGCAGCTAAGGAAAAAGGCCGAGGAATTCGGCCTGACACAACCAGAGAAGCCAAAGACGGAAACCGGAACATTTATCCCGCGTACGACCCCGGTCCCGTCCGATGTACCGGTGCCGAAAGCGAAACCTGAATTCGCTGCCCCGGGGTGAGGGCATGTCTCTAGGGTTGTGTACGGGTGGCTTTGCCACCCGTTTTTATTTCAATGAAGGGTTTAGATATGGACGAGATCATCATGCGACGTCTCAAGCACTTGCAGTGGCTTGAAGAGAACCATGACAAGGACTTTCAGAAACGACTTGCAGTCGAAAACTCCAAGGTGGATCAACCGGTCGAAACCCCAACGAACGTTGTGTTGGCGGTCAGCGACCGCAACGCAAACGACGGGGAGGCAATCGACGCAGGTACGGCGACAAAAGGCGATCAGCTTCCCAGAGACTGGCGCAAGGAACACTGGAAAACCCTTCAGTCGATGGCCGCCGATTATGCCGGCATAACCGTAGCAAACAAGCAAGAGGCATTGCGCGCACTCGAAATCTATGAAGCAGATTTCAAGTTGCCGCCGGCCGCATAATCCAAACAAAGGCACCAACCATGTCCGGTACCGTTCACACTTCGGTGGATCTGGCGAATCTGGCGCTTGCGCATCTAAAGGAAGCGCCAATTCGTGATTTTGACTATTCTTCCGTTGCTTCCCGTTGGTTTCGTAACAATTACGCGGTTCACCGGGATGCCTTTCTGGGCCAACACGACTGGGACTTTGCCACATCGTTGGTGAATCTGCCTGCGGAAACAACGCAACCGCCGTTTCGCTGGTCGTATCAGTACCCCAAACCGGTGGACTGCCTGCGCATTCCACAACAAACGGTTGGCGGCAAGCCCGACGGGCAACTCGTTTCATTCGAGGTGGTCGGGCAAAAGATCCTGTCGGATCAAAAACCACCTTTTCCGTTTCGCTACATCAGGAGAGTAACGAGGGAAATCGAGTTTCCCCCGCTGTTCGTGCATGGGCTTGCGCTCTTTCTGGCGTCCAGCTGCGCGCATGTCATTACCGGCAAGAACAGTCGCGCGGAGGCGTTGCGCCAAGCGACGCAAGAGGCGTTCGAGCGTGCCGGCACAACCGATGCAGCGCAGGGATCACCGCTGCCCCTGGCAAATCTGGATATCATTACGGACCGATGAGCTATCAACTTCAATCGACCTTCAGCCGGGGAGAACTGGACCCAGAGCTGATATACCGCTCCGATCTTGAGTTCTTCCGGTCCTCGCTCGCCGAATGCCGGAATTTCATTACCCTCAAGAGGGGCGGACTGCGCCGCAGAGGCGGAACCAAGTTCATTGCCGAACTGAAAGACAGCTCATCCGGTGGGTGGCTGATTCCATTCGAATTCGGCAACGGCCAATATTACATGCTTGAATTCGGAGATTATTATTTCCGTGTCTACACGAATGCCGGGCGCGTCGGTTCGGTGGAGGTCTCTACACCTTACGCGAAAACAGTTCTTTCCAAACTCAAATTCGTGCAATCCACCGACACGCTGTTCATCACCGGAGGAGGCGTTCGTCCGCACGCTCTCAAACGGCTCGGCGAGACAAGCTGGACCATCGAGCCGATGGAATTTGAAGACGGCCCATTTCTGGATGTGAACATTTCCGCCACAAATCTGGCGCCGTCCGAGACCGGCAACCCTGTTCCGGACATGGTCTCGAACACCGCACCAAGTGGTGTCGTTACTTCGTCCAACAGTTCCTCGACAGCATGGCAGGTCTTCAACCGTTCGGAAGGCAAAGTCATACTATCCGCCGGAGCTTCCGGCTGGGTGCGGTATCAATTCCCGGCCGCCGTCGTCATCGATGCCTATATGCTGCAGGCGCCAAGCGACAACAGTCAGAATGACGACATGCCTTGGCAATGGAATATCGAAGGATCCAATGATGGCGCCGGCTGGACAATTCTCGACACACAGGACGGGCAAGATACCTGGGCGTCCAGTGAATGGCGGGAGTACGCCTTTCATAATGAAACCGCGTACACGCAGTACCGGCTGCGTTTCACGCAAGGCGGCGGATCGAATTCGGACAATTCCGCTATCGGTCAGATCGTCTTTCACCAGGCCGGGTCAACGCAGACCCCGTTCGATCTGATTGCATCGGATGTTGCCGGTATCAATGGTGGGGCCGGATTCATTGCCTCTGACACGGGTCGGCATCTTCGCCTGCGCGGGTCGGACGGGTTCTGGCGATGGCTCAAGATTGCGGAAATCATTTCGCCGACCGCCGTGAAAGTGCAGGTTTTCGGGCAGACACTTCCAGACACTGCCGCACAAAGCATCTGGCGTCTGGGGGCCTGGTCGGAAACGACCGGTTGGCCCGATACGGTCGGCTGGCATAAGAACCGTCTAGCATTTGCCGGTACGAATGCAGAACCGCAAAAGGTCTGGGAAAGCCAGACGGAAGACTTCAACAATTTTGCAGTGTCTCATGTTCTTCAGGCATCAGACGCTGTAACGGCGGGGATCCTGTCGGGGCAAGTCAATCGCATCCAGTGGCTCATCGATGACAACGATCTGATCGTCGGCACGACACGAGCAGTCAGATCACTTGGAAAGGCCACTGCACAGGACCCCTATGGCCCTGAAAATGTTGAGCAAAAACCGGAAACAAATTTCGGCACAAACGGAATCTCGCCGATCAAGGTCGGTTCCGTGCTCTTCTATTTCGGCCCTTACGGAACCGACATGAGGGAGCTGGCTTACGATCTGAGTGCTGACGGAAGGGTGTCGCAGTCAGTCAGCGAGGTACAGTCTCATCTCTTTCGAAAGGGATTGTCGGGGGCCTGTTATCAGCAATACCCGGACAGCATTATCTGGGCCTGGGACGTGAGTGGTAACGCGATTGGTTTCACATATGAACGGCAGCAGCAGGTTTACGGAATGCACCGCCACGATTTTGGCGGCGCAATCGAATGCATGGCTGATCTTTCCGGGGCAAGATCCGATGAGGTCTGGATGATCGTCAAGCGGACGATCAACGGTGAGACAAGGCGATACATCGAGATCATGCAACGGCCATTTCTGGGCGGCCAGATCGAGGACGCCTGGCACCTGGATTGTGCAGCATTCTATGAAGGTGCTGCTGTCAGCACGGTATCAGGTCTTGACCACCTGGAAGGAAAGGATGTGGTCCTCTACGCGGATGGCACCGACTACGCGGCAACTGTCGTTGACGGCACGGTCAGCCTTCCAAACGGCAGAATCGCGAGCCAAATCCTCATTGGCCTGGATGTGCAGGCAAGAGCGATGTCCCTGCCGTATCCTGTCAATACGCAGGACGGTTCATCAACTGGCCGCAAGATGCGGATCGATAATTGCAGGATTGCCGTTCTCGAAACTGGAACGCTCAGGGGCGGAACCGAACGCACCTACATGGACGAACTGATCCACTACGAAGCCGGTGACGCCTATGGCGAGCCAGCACCGCTGCGTTCGGGCGTTGTCGAACAGATCGTTGACTCGAGCTGGGAGGACGGGGGGCAACTTGCGCTCGAGGCTTCGGGTGGCAAACCCTGCACGATCCTTGCACTCAACTTCGGAAGAGATATGGAGCCCTGATATGTGTCATCCAGCAGTTTTGGCGGCGGTTTCGATCGCAGGGTCGCTTGCCGGCGGCGCCGCACAGGCGCAAGGAGCCCAGCAACAGGCTGAGGCCCAGGCGCAAGCAGAAGAGCAAAGAGTGAAGCTGGCAGAGCGACAGAAAGATATCAATCAGACGCAGGGATCCTTTGAGCGCAAGAGAACCCTTGAGCAATACGAAAAGAGCCTTGGTTTCAATCGCGCCGCCGGAGCCGAAAGAGGATTGTCGGAAACCGGTTCGCTGACCGATATCGCAGACGACAATGCTTTCGAAGCAGCACAAAGTATTGAAGCGATCCGCTATCGCGCAGAGGGACAACGGGGCAACCTGACCTTCGAAGCCAATGCAGCGCGGCAGCGAGCCCAATCACACCGGAAAGCGGGACGTATAGGTGCCTTTAGCGCGATGCTGGGTGGTGTGACGGGCGCATTTACAACTCTTGGAAATGCCGTTTACGCGCGCGACAAGTGATCGCGTCCGTCACGATGCACAGGATGTGAGTGCGTCAAGAATTATTCAAACTGGGGAAGGCCTCAAATATGGCGCGATTGCAGAGATTTCAGGGGACACAATCACTTCCGGGCGTGCGTACACCCGGGGTCGTGGCGGATACGGCTGTTGGTGCTGCGACGGCGCAATTGGGCAGGCAATTTGGCCAATCAGCGGCGGCAGTTGACAATCTGGCGGCGCGCGCACGCAAGCGTGAGAAAAACCTCAAGGAGTTCGAGGCCGCAAAAAGCGAAGAGCGGCGAATTCTTGAGGCCAAGGCCAAACGCGCCGAAGAGCGCCAGAACGAGCGCTCCGCACCAACCGGGCTGAGTGAAGGAATGCTGGATTTCATAGAATCCACTGAAATCAGCGCGCGGCAGGGCGCGTCCGATGATACCGGACAAGGTTACCCGAACAAGGCAGGATTTTCGAAAGAGCAGTTGCTTCAAGACTTTGCTGCCGACGAGGCCGCAGACGGTGAAGCCTATCTGTTGAGAGGGATAGAAACGTCGAAGGAATTCGCCGTTTCGGAAATCCGTGACAAACCTCATAGTATTGATCAATCGCTGGCGCGTCTTGCCGCTCTTGTCGATATCGCGCCATTGCCTTTGGCGAAAAAGGAAGTCGCACTTCGCCTGGTCACTGAAACACTGGCTGAAACCTGGCTGGAGACCCTTCCGCCTGAAGACCAGATTGCAGGTTTGGCCCAGTTAAGATCCAAGCGCGATGCAGTTGGCGAAACCACGGATGTTGAAGCAGGCGCGACGGGTTTGCAATCTGATCAGAACGTTCAAACCGAAGCTGAGCTCCCCGCTTTGTTTGAAGCAAGAGCGCGCCTGTTGCCACCGTACAAGCAAAACAAGCTGCTCTTGGAAGCAATGAAGAAGAAAGCCGCGATCGGGTATCGTGAAGAAGCAAGGATTGCCAGCCAGATTGCAGAGAACCCGTTTTTGCTGGATCCTCGGGAAATTCGTGACAGCGGAAATCTTGAAGAAGGTCAGAAGACGCAACTGCTTTCGGATATGCAGGATCAGATCGAGAAACAGGAAAAAGGACTGGAGGCCATCCAATGGTTCTCCAGGCCCGAAAATCGCGAGTCTGACTTGCGCAAAGATAGCGGCTTGGCAGAGCGCGCCTATAAGGCCCTGGATACCGACAGGTTCAACAAAGACGAATTCGTGGAAATCCTCGTACACAACAAAGGCCAGGTGCCACCGTCTTACCTTGCGGAGATTTCACATGGCATTCGCAACCAGGACGCATCAAAGGTTGCGGCTTCGTTCGCGAAACTCAAAAGGCTCGAGTCCGCAGCACCAGGCAGAATTTTCAGAGGTGGTGCAGACTTGGCAACGCAAAAGGCCCTGGAAATCTGGAATGGTCTCGCCGAAACGAAGGGATTGCCAGAAGAAAAGGCTGCGGAGTGGTTCTCGAAGGATAAGTTCTTGGGTGAAGTTGAAAATAGAAAGATAAATAAGTAAGTACTAAATAAATTTAAATATAATTCTGGAAAATTATGCTGTTATTGAAATATTAGACAACAATTTTTCTTTTGGACAAACAAACTGATTTTTTGACTTTCGAAAGATAAGGGCTCGAATATGACTGTTTCAGCATTGGCGAATACCCGCGCCCAAATATCGGGTGACGGGGTGACGAATAGTGTCACGATACCATTCCAATTCACCGATCAGAGTGACTTGAAGGTAATCCATACCGATAAGCTTGGGGTGGATACGGAATGGAACTATCAGCAATCTCCGGGAAATTGGTCTTACTCCGGTGGAAATCTGGCTCCAGGAACCGTGCACTTCAACGGTGCAGATGTGTCACCAGATGAACGGCTGACCATTGTGTTGACCAGCAAATATGATCAAACGCTTACTCTCGACGGCGGGGAAATCGACCCTGCTGTTCTGGAAAAAGGGATGGACAGGACCGCCTTGCAGGTTCAGGCAATTGCAGGTGAAGTTAGCCGAGCTCTGAGGGTTTCACCAAGCCTGGAGGGGAACCTACCAGATCTGGAAGTTCCTGATCTACCAGACGGATACGGAATTGTTCGCCAGGGCGACGAACTTGTGCCTGCGCTTATCGATAGTGCCGCGATTTCAACGGCTGTAACGGCAGCCCAGTCAGCGAAAAGTTTGGCAGAGGCAGCGATGATTGGCGCCGAGACGGCGCAGACCGAAGCAGGCGCGTCCGCGTCAAGTGCATTTAACTCTGAAACCGTAGCGTCATCATCTGCTTCAAGCGCGGCCTTTTCTGCTACCGCGGCCGCTTCCGCAAAAAATGCAGCCGAGCAGGCTGTGATTGACGCGGCAACGAATGCGACCTCTGTGCTTGGCTATGGGAGAATCCCCGTCGGCGCGGCGATGCCTTGGCCAAGTGATCAGGCACCCAATTCATTTTGGGTGGTGGTTAAGGACGTCGGACAGACTTTTTTACGTGCTAGTTTTCCTCAATTGCTGGATGTTTATGCACCGGAACGGAGCGTTGTATTAAGCAATGGCTCCCCAATTGTAAGCGGGATAGGTTCCGATCAGGGTTTGGCAGTTGGAATGCCTGTTGAGGGCACCGGTATTCTTGCCAATACAACAATCCAGTCCGTCGATGGACCCGATCAAGTCACCCTTTCATCAAGCGCGTTTGCAAACGGTTCGACTTGTCGTGTGTTTCGGCATGGCAACGGTAACGGGAGTACAACGGCAAACTTTCCCGATTTCGCCGGCCGCTACGTTCGTGGCTGGGATCCATCTGGTGCAATCAATCCGGACGCCTATGGCACGCTTGGAAGCGTGCAGGACGATGCAATACAAAACATTTCCGGTGAATTTTCCAGCAGCCTTGCCCGTACAGATCATTCGTTGAATACGGCTACAGGCGCATTTGAAATCGTCACGGGAACACGCAGCAACTACGTCACCAGAACCTCTGCAACCGGCACAAGCGCTGTCGGTGCATCATTTGATGCCTCACGAGTTGCACGGACGTCTAACGAGACCCGTCCGAAATCCGTCGTGACGGCTTGGATAGTAAAGGTCGCCGATGGAATAGACGATCCAGCCGTTCTCACGGCTGTTTCGGTCATTCAAGATCTTGGGGTGGTTAGTTCAAAGGTCGATATATTGGAGACATTTTTGGCGGCAACGTCAGATCGGATGCTCGGTGTAAATCAGGAATGGCAGGACCTTGTTTCGCAGCGAGTATTGAATACCGACTATCAGAACACCGATGGTGGTCCGATAGCAATCTCGGTGCCACAACAGGGGAGTGGAAGTACTGCGATCTTTCAGGGTTTCATTCTATATTCTGGTAAAAACCCTTCTTCTTATATGGAGATATCAAGATCAGCCAACAATACTTTTTCTGGTGATGGAGTAAATGCCGTCATTCCCGACGGCTGGTACTACAAAGTCGCGGCGGTGAATGGCGAGACACTTCATGCCTGGCTTGAACTTAGGAAGGTTGCATAATGGTTCAATACGGCTTTTTTCATCCAAGCAGTGGATATTGGGAAACAACAGGGTGGCCCTCGGACGAATACCTATTGGATTATCCGTCAGGTTGGCGTCAAGCGTCACCGAAACCAGGTGAAAATTATCACTTCGATCCGGATACGAACACGTGGTCTCCCAATCTGCGGGCGATTTCACGCGATGAGGTCAACATCGAGCGAGATCGCCGCAATTTTCTGGATATCGTGTTCCAGGGCGTAAACTTTCAAGCGGATCAGGTTAGCAGGGGTAGGATCAGTCATGTCGTGACGTCCGCAATCGCTGCCATCATGGCAGGTGCGCAAGTCGGCGACCTCAGTTGGCACGGACAGACTGACGATTTCACCTGGATCGCCAAGGACAATACCAAGGTGCCAATGGATGCACAGACATTGCTTTCTTTAAGCCAGTTCATGGCGGAACGGGAAAGACGACTAGTCGTTGCCGCCAATTCAATCAAGGCGATGGACCCAATTCCGACCGACTTTAAAACGAATGAGCGCTACTGGCCTTAATTGCCATGCCGAATTTCGCCGAAACACACCGCCCTTGAGGCGGTTTTTTTGTGTCTGAAAGGAAGTCTCATGAAAACCAGTAGACAAGGCGTGGCTTTCGTTGAGAACCATGAAGGTTTTGTGTCGCGTGCTTACCTCGATCCGACGGGGGTCCTGACGATCGGAACCGGGTTCACCAACAGCAGCACGGTCTTTCGCACTTTCTGGGGCCGGAAGCTCAAATCCGGTGATACCATCACGCGTGATCAAAACCGGAAGATCTTGAACGCGGCGCTTCAGGACGAATACGAACCGCCCGTGCTTAACGCAATGCCTTCCAAGGCAAAGCAACATGAGTTTGATGCGGCTGTGTCGGCCGTCTTCAATCTCGGCGCTCGGTTCACGCGCTGGAAGGCATTTCAGCTTTGGGTCGAGGGTAAGAAAAAACTGGCCGCTGAGCATTGGGCGAAAAACTACAACAAGGCGGGTGGCCGGAAGCTGCCCGGCCTGGTTCGCCGGCGCAAGGAAGAGGCGCACCTGTTCCTGACCGGTGAATATACCGGCATTGGTGAAGGCACGCAGCGCGAGGTCCGCAAGGTCAAGCCGACTGAGCCGGATCCTGTCGTGAAGGAAGCGCAGGAGGTCTTGAAGCGGTTCGGCTTTGATCCTGGTGAAATTGACGGCTGGATGGGCAAGAACACCAAAGAGGCCGTTCTGGCCTATCAGAAGACACACCCGCACCTGAACAATGACGGCATCATTGGCCCTGCCACGATGGCACAGCTTCAACGCGATGCCATTGCAGTCAAAGACAGTGTGCAGAAGGGCGGGGGGCTTTCGGTGGTGTCTGGTGTCGGCGCGTTCTTCTCCGGCCTTCCCTGGGCTTGGATTGCCGCCGGAGTTGCTGCCCTGACGATTGTGTATTTCGCCTGGCGCTATCGGGATGTCATTCAACGCCGCTGGAACAAATTCCGTGGCCGCGAGGTGGCGTGATGTGGGGCAAGATCGCTTCTCTTTTCCTGTCGGGTCCGTTCAATCGGATTTTCAAGAGCATCGATCATGCGGTCAGCAATGACACCAAGCGGCAGGAAATCCGGGCAAATGCTGTCAACCGCTATGCGGAAACGGCGGCGGAAGAGCGCGCAGACGCCAGGCGCTATCGCGCTTTCTGGTTCATCTGGTGCCTCTTCTCCGGATCGGTCGGGTTCTGGTTTCTGGCCATCACCTGTGACACGGTTTTTGATTTCTCATGGTCGGTGGCGGATTACCCGCGGTCGGTCAAGCCATATGTCGACATCATTGTGGCTTCGATCTTCGGATCTGGCGGCCTGGTTGCGTCGGCTCAAGCACTCTCAAGCGCGATCCGGGGGCGGCGTTGAAAACTTTGATGGAATGGTTTTGGTCGATGCCGTTGACCAAGATAGGCGTGATTGCAGCCTTTGCGGCGATCGGTGCGGCTCTCCCGAAAGATCTTTCACCGCGTGATCGGCTGGCAACGTTCTTTGTCGGCTTCATGGCTGCTCTCGTTTTTGGTGAACCTCTGCGCGAGCTTCTTGCGATGTCCGATAGCTGGGCTTTTGGCATGGCGGGAATTCTCGCGATGACCGGCCGCAATCTTGCGGTCTTTGTAATCCGCGCAAGCCGCGACCCGGTGGGGGCCGCTGCCAAGGTCTTGAACATGTGGCGCGGTGGGAAACACGACTGAGCGACAGCTCAAAATCTCATAGGAGTAATAGACATGCCCGCTGAACTTGAAGTGACGTTCGCCCCTGTCTCGGGTCGATCGGCAAACGGCTCTGCCATGCCTGCTTTCGATGGCAATGCAAGTGCATCCGAAACAATGGCGACTGCAAACACGCCTTCAACCATTGCCGCCGGAATTCTGGATTTCGCCCGGCTGGTGAACTCCGGCGATGCCGCAGTTTATGTGGCGATTGGGTCGACACCCAATCCCCTTGTCGCGCCGCGCTGGTTTCTGGGTGTCGGTCAATCCCTGATCGTCAGTTGCCCGGAAGGCGGGAAAGCCTCTTTCGTCGCAAAATAGGTCTCGGCCGGTTCGGCCAACAAGAGGATGTATTCCAATGGATTTGGGGTTTGAATTCGGACTGTCTTTGCCGTTCGGCTCTTCAAGTGCGCCGGGCGTTCCTTCGGCGCCAAGCGTTATTGGTCTTTCTGCAACGTCCGTTTCTGAAGGCGTATCGCCTGGCGCTGTTGTCGCGTTAATTTTCAGCAACGGAACGGCGCCGGTTACGCTTTCGAAAGTTTCCGATCCGGACAACAAATTCAATGTGGTTGGCTCAAGTCTCACCCTGGCTGCTGGCCTGGATCATGGAACTGCCACGAGTCACACGGTCCGGATTCGAGCGCAAAACTCTGAGGGCTTCCACGAACAAACGTTTGTCATCAACGTGATTGACGTTGTGGTTGCTCCAACTGTGCTTAGCCTTTCGACCACCGAGCTTACCGAAGACGCTTTGCCTGGATCAGTTGTCGCGACGATTTCCAGCGATGGCGATGCGCCTGTAACGCTCGTTGAGGTTACAGATCCGGAGAGCAAATTTTTGGTTAACGGAAGCAACCTTGAACTTGCCGCCGCAGTCAGCGCACCTGCAAGTCATGATATCCGGATCCGTGCAAGCAATGGTGGTGGGGGTGTCGAGCAAACTTTCACAATCAACGTTGTGGAAGCTTCGCCGAATGATGACAAAATCACGTCTCTCGTTATCGATCCTGGAGGCTGGAAAGCAACCATGACCGTCACGAACGCGGTCGATGGGGGAACTTACAGCGGACTTAACAACCCGTCATCGCCAGGGCTGTTGCTCACCGTAACATCCAAGTCCTGGGACATTGCCGGTGTTGAGACCACAACTCAGCGCTCGGTGTTTGCAACCTCCGTCATTCGCCAGCCGTACCCGAATGGACCGCTTCTGCAGGAAACGGAAGTGACTTCCAATCTGGAAGTGGTTCTGTCGCTGTCCGCGAGGATTTATGCCGGCGATACCGTAACGGCCGTTGCCGCGGCTTCTCTCTACACTGACAACGGCAGCGGCGGATCAGCAAGCGCTAATTCGGGCGGGGCAATCGCGACCGTCACAAACGGCTCAACCGAAGCGTACAGAAAGCCTCAAGCCGTTTGGCTGGAGCTCGAAGATCAGGAAGTCAAAAGCGCTGCCTGGGCTCCAAAACTGTGCGTCTACCATCGCCATGCTCAACAAGGCAGGCCAGTTCGTGCCGTCAAGTTCATTGCCTCTGATGGCACAAACACGGTTGAGAGTACCGTTTCGGCTCTGACAACGAGCCAATACAGCGCTTCCGGACTGTATGCCAATTACTTCCAGCCGAATTGGGATCTGTCGTCCCTGACGGATGGCGAATTTATCACAGTCGATGCCGTCATTTATCCCTGGGTCGGTGATGCATTTCAGCTCTCTGTCGACGGGGCCGCGTACCCGAGCCCGAATATTTCGTCCCTCCGGGCGATCTGCAACATCGGCGGCACGATGTACAACAAGGTCTACGCCTATGTGGACGGAACCGGGACGGGGTCTCCTGCTGCAAATACAGATGAGGCCACAGCAAAGGCCAATCCGTTTGCAAGCTTCGCAGCAGCAGCAACAGCCGCCAAGGCAGTCAACCTGGCTGAGAATGGTTGGAACAACCTTTCCGGCGTTGACTTGGTGCTAAGTTCAGGGACGACCTATTCCGATAGGCTGAGTGGCATGGGCGGTGCGCTGGATAAGCTCCCATGCACCATGCGTGGTGAAGACGCAACCGCAGTATTGACGGATGGAACGTCAAGTGCATCCGGCAGCACGATCCCACCGATCCTGCATGTTCGAGATATCAACATTCGCAAAGAACGTAACTTTATTATGTTCAGGGGCGACAACACGGGAAATGGTTATCTTGCCTTTGAAAACTGCGCATGCTCGTTCGCCAATGGTGAAGGTAGCTATGAAGCCTTAACGTACCAATATGGACGCGGGGCAGTTATCAATTGCACGGGTCCCTATATCGGCTTGTGCGGTCAATTCGGAACCACCCAAGGCGGCATGCTTTTCGCTGGCAATGCGTTTGGGGGCAACCAACCTTACAACATGGTAGCCTGCAACGCCGCCCAGATAGCTGCGAATAATCACCAGCTTGGCCAGGCCGACGGCTCCGTATTTGCTTGGAATACCGTGTCGAGGTCCGGCAACAATGGCAATGCCATTCAGTTCCAAGGAGACGCGTTCGGGGACCAAGGCGTTGCCGTAATAGGTAATGTTGTTGAGATACACACGCTCGTCGGTTCGCAAACCGCGTTCCTTGTCTTTGGTGATGGTGACACATCCACAGTAGAAAACCTGTGCGAGGCTATGAACACCATTGTCGGGCAGCGCACTAACTTCCTGTACAACGACATAGGCACGGTATCCATACCTAAAGACGGGGTGTCAAAACTTTCGTACCACTGGCAGTTCAACCAGAAAGGCGACTACGACATTGACCAGCCTATTGTGGGCAATTGGGCTAGTCGTCATGGCGTCGACACGAAGGTTACGGCTATTCGCGACAGCGCCGGCAATGATAATTACAGCTATCAATCTTGGCTTGGCGAGCAATTAGGTGATGATAAATCAGCCAATGCAGAAGGTCCGTTCCACCACGTCTTCAACCCGTTCCAGGCGGTCAACCCGGATTGGGTCAACGACCAGTCGTCAAATACTGGTGGTCCTGGCGGTGGTGACTATACGCCCGGTGCAAGCAACACGCTTCCGAAAATTCCGGCGGGGCAGACCGAATTTGCCGTAGACCAGAAGGGCAGGGCGATCCCGCTCGATGGCACTGCGGTTGTCGGTGCACTTCAGCAGGTTGTGTAAGGGACAAGGGGCAACAACCCGTTGAGCTGGCGTCCTTATTGCCTTGGAAACCGGTTTTTCAGTTCCAGCAGGTTCTGATCTTCAGGATTGCTCGCCAGCGCTTTTTGCAGCGCGAATTCTGCAGCTGCAAAATTTTGTTGAGCAAGATGCAGCCGAACGAGAAACTCCCAAGCCTGAATGAGTTGCGGATCAAGGCTTACTACTTCTTCAAACGCGGAAATTGCCGCTGCAGGATTTCGCATCGCCAGGGCAGCGCCACCCAAAGCCATGTGAGTTTCGGGAAAGTCAGATTTTGCTGCAAGAGATTGCTGCCATTCGCGTGTTGCCTCACGTGCCGAAGCCGATGCGCCTGGAGGAAGTTGGCCGCGCGGCAGCCCCAATAATTGGCGTGCCGCCGCAATGCGAACTGTCTTGGTAGGGTCGTCTAAAGCAGAAACAATGTTCTTTGCCCTGATTTCGGAAGAAGCGTGTTGCAGCCCGGAAACAGCGGCTCTTCTTACGAGAGGATCCGGATCATTCAAAAACTCTCCAACCTGATTCGCCAACTCTGGGTTTGCTTCTCTCGTCAAGAGATCAAGTGCTGTCGCGCGGACGATCGCTGGGTATGTCTCCTGTCTTGCCACACTTAAAAGATCTTCGCCTAGACCGGTCGAGCCCCGTCTCGCAGAAGCAAACAAAAGGCCGAAATGATCCTCTCGACGCGTGCTTGCTGGAAATCGTAGTTCGATCTCATTGGCTGCCCAGTCTGCTGTCCTGTCCTGGTGACAGTCGGTACAGGCGTTTGGTGTTCCGATTTTCACGGATATGTCCGGACGCGGTATCCTGAATGAGTGATCGCGGCGCCCATCAATTCCCATATAGGTGCGCTCTATCATGTGACATGACACGCAGCGTGCACCTTCCGATCCTGTTTTGTGAAAGTGATGGGCTGGATCGTCGTAGTCCTTCAAGGTGAGTGTGGGAAATGCCTTGTTGCCTGCCGGCGAATGGCATTGCGAGCAAATGCTGTTGCCGACCGCCCGAAGTTCGCCGCTATGCGGCTCGTGGCAATCGGAACAACGCACACCGTTCTGGTACATTTTCGATTGCAGGAACGAGCCAAAGACATAGACTTCGTCAAGAATCTGACCGTCTGCATGGTATAGTCCGTCACGGAGAAGCGCCAGCCGGTAGGTGTCATGGAACGGAGTTCCCGGCACCGGGCTCGCATTCTGAAACGGTTCGCGGCGCGAGTGGCATCCAGCGCATTGCTGTATCTCAATTTCGGCTTTTTTGTCGGTAAACTCAATCAGCAAGCCATTTTCTTTCAATTCGGAAGTCAGGTTTTCCTTGTTCGGTTTCGACTGTTCAGCCCAGGCTACATGCGCCGCGCCTGGTCCATGACAGGCTTCACAACCTACACCGATCTCCGCCCAATCACTTTGATATCGTTTGTCGGGAAAACTGTAGTTTTTTGTGAAACCCGTTGAGTGACACTCGGCGCAACGAGCATTCCAGTTCTTGTAGGGGCCACTCCAGTGAAAACCGTCCTCGGGCAGCAATTGCTGCTCCGGGTAAAGGTGATACCATTCCTTTTTTTCCTGATCCCAAACGACGTCGAAGGATTGTATACGGCCTGGCTCCGTTTCGATCAGGTACTGCTGGAGTGGTGCAAGACCACCGACGCCCTTCACTTCGAATGTTTTGGGTGGCCCGTTGTAATCTTCGGTCTCGATGAAAAACCCGTTTTCTTTTCGAAAAAAACGGCTCTTTCGTCCACGGTGCGTGAATTCAGTGTTGTCAAAGTCTCCGTCAACCGTCTGATCGCTTGGGTTCGCCCAGGCTTGAGCGTGGTGCGAACGCTGCCAGGCGAGAGCTTCGGTTTCATGACACCCAGAACATGTCTTTGATCCAGCGTATTCAGTCGTGTCGACGTTCTGCCCGAATGCATAGGGCATTCCCAGTCCTGTCACCAGAAAGACTACCGCGACACGCATAAGTGCAATCATCAGAATTCTTCCTGGTATGATTGAGTTTCGTCTTACAGAACCGTTGTTCAATGAGACGCAGCCGAACTTTGACGGCAATTCCACCTCATCCTATCGGGTCTCGTGACGGACGGTTTGTCAAGAACGGTATCAAGGCTAACGGAGTGAAAACAAAGACCAACTGTTTCGCGTATCGGCAAATTTCATTGAGGCGATACCGAAGTTTCAACGAACACTTCGATAATATCCGGGAGGATCACCGAACTCCTGTCGAAAAGCCCGGATCATCGCACTTGTGTTTCGATAGCCACATCGCTCTGAAATCTCGGCAATGCTCAAAGTGGTGAGTTCGACCAGGCGCCGCGCTTCGCGCAGTCTAATTCCCCGGTACACAGACGAAGGTGTCATGTTCATCTTGCGCTGGAAGTGTTGTTCCAGCGTGCGTTGGTCTGAGCGGAGTTGTCTTGCGAGTTCCGGGATCGGCAGAGGGGTTTCCAGTTTTCTTCGCATAAGGGCTGTTGCCCTGCGCACCAGTGCGTCAGTCGACCACCGCCGGAGCGGATCGTACAATTCCAACTTGTCGCCATGCATAAAAAGCGCTGCGATTTCGAGCGCGAACATTGAACTGTGTTCACGTCTGATCAACTCAAGTGTCAGTTCGAACGCTGTCGATGCCCCGCCGCATGTCGCAAGGTCATCCTCAATGACATATCTGTCTTCGACCGCTTCAATGTCAGGGAAACTCTCCATAAAAGTGTTGAATTCATCCCAGTGAATTGTCGCCTTGCGTCCATCGAGCAGACCGGCCTTGGCGAAAAGCCAAGCGCCTGTGTCCATGCCGACAAGTGTTGAAAAACGGTTGCGCGCAGCACGAAGTGTTTTGCACATTTTTGGATCGGCCAGTTCGGAATAGCCATAGCTCGGCATCACAAACAGATAGTTGCCCCTTGGTGCGACGTCGGACAGTGAAACAGTCTCGACGGGCAAGCCGCTCGACGAGGTTACCGTTCCCCCATCCTGACTGAAATGCCGCCATTCGTAGAGCGTTTGTCGTGCAATTGCGTTGGCTGCACGGAAAGGTTCGATGGCATTTGCCAGGCAGTGATTGGAAAAGTTCTCGAAGAGCAGAACACCCAAGGAACGTACCATGTCAGATTTTTTCAATTTCTGCATACTTTTCTACCAATACTGCACACTCTCGACCGTCGTCTTGTCTCACTCTTGTACAGGTAGGGCAAGAGGAGATCGTAGATGCATTTTGGTATGAGCGAAGAGCAGGAGATGATTGTCTCAACGGTGCGTTCGTTCGTGGAAAATGAGATTTATCCGCACGAGGCGCTGGTTGAAAAGACCGGCCAGGTACCTCTTGAACTCGGGAATGAGATAAGGCGCAAATGCATCGATCTTGGATTTTATGCCTGCAATTTTCCGGAGACCGTCGGCGGCGCCGGACTTGGCCATCTGGATTTCACGCTTGTAGAACGAGAGCTTGGCCGTGGATCCATGGCGCTCACGCATTTTTTCGGGCGTCCTCAAAATATTCTCATGGCCTGTTCGGAAGAGCAACGAGAACGGTATCTATTGCCTGCGGTACGCGGAGACAAGATGGATGCACTCGCAATGACCGAACCCGATGCGGGTTCGGATGTGCGAGGCATGAAGTGTCAGGCAGTGCGGGACGCGGGTGATTGGGTCGTCTCAGGATCAAAGCACTTTATTTCAGGCGCAGAACATGCGGATTTTTTCATTGTCTTCGTGGCGACGGGCGTCGACGATACGCCCAAGGGGCCCAAAAAACGCATCACTTGCTTTCTGGTTGACCGTGGCACACCGGGATTTGAGATCCGCGAGGGTTACACATCGGTCAGTCATCGCGGTTACAAGAACTATATTCTCTATTTTGATGGATGCCGACTGCCTGACACCCAGGTGCTTGGGGAAGTCGACGGCGGGTTTGCGGTGATGAACGAATGGCTCTATGCGACACGCCTCACCGTTGCGGCGATGAGTGTTGGCCGGGCCAGAAGATGTTTCGACCACGCCGTGTCCTATGCCGCTGAACGAAATCAGTTCGGTCAGGCGATCGCAAAGTTTCAGGGGATCAGCTTTCAGGTTGCAGACATGATTACTGAAATCGACGCGGCCGACTGGCTGACACTTTCAGGTGCATGGCGTCTGGATCAGGGGCTGTCCGCCAACAGGGAAATTGCCAGCGCCAAGCTTTATGCCACAGAGATGCTTGCCAGGGTCACGGACACCACCTTGCAAATCCATGGTGGCATGGGACTGATGGATGATTTTCCGATTGAACGCTTCTGGCGCGATGCACGCGTGGAACGTATTTGGGACGGCACCAGCGAAATCCAGCGTCATATCATCAGCCGTGACATTTTCCGACCGCTTGGAGCTTAGTCGATGCGTGACCTGAGACGGTTGCTTCGTCCCAAATCCATTGTTGTTGTCGGTGGTGGAGCCTGGTGTGAAAATGTCATTCGTGAGTGCCGAAAAAACGGGTTTTGCGGCGATATCTGTGCGGTCCATCCCAGCAAAAAGGAACTGTCTGGTTCGCCCACCGTTCGCTCTGTCGCAGAACTGCCATTCGTTCCTGATGCCGCATTTGTCGGGGTCAATCGCCATTCGACTATAGAGATCGTTCAAACACTTGCGAAGATTGGCGCAGGCGGTGCCGTTTGCTTCGCCTCTGGCTTCAAAGAAGCGTCGGCTGAACTTGAGGACGCCGACAATCTACAGGACGTTCTGGTTGAAGCGGCTGGCGAGATGCCGATTTTGGGACCGAATTGCTATGGCTTCATCAACGCACTGGATGGCGCCGCGCTCTGGCCGGATCAGCACGGATTGGTTGGAGTGACCAACGGTGTCGCGATCCTGACGCAGTCGTCCAATATCGCGCTGAACCTAACAATGCAGAAGCGAGGTTTGCCGATTGCGTATCTTGCGACCGCAGGGAACCAGGCTCAGACCGGGTTGTCCGCGATCGCTGAAGCTCTTCTTGGCGACGAGCGGGTAACTGCGATCGGGCTCTATGTTGAAGGCCTGGATGACCTGTCGGCATTCGAAAACTTTGCGCGACGTGCCAAAAAAGCGGGCAAACCCGTTGTCGTCTTGAAAATTGGCCGATCCGCTCAAGCGCGGTCCACAACCATGTCTCATACCGCGTCGCTCGCGGGTAGCGCAGTCGGTGCAAGTGCTCTCTTTTCAAAGCTGGGAATTGCCGAAGTAACGAGTCTTTCCACGTTTTTGGAAACACTGAAGATGATGCACATGGTCGGGACACTTGCCGATGGCAGTATCGTGTCCATGTCATGTTCAGGTGGCGAAGCGAGCCTCATTGCGGATCTGGCCTCGGATAGAAACATCACCTTTCCGGCACTGAGTGCCACACAAAAAACGGTTCTGAATGAATTGCTCGGCGACAAGGTGGCCCTGGCCAATCCACTTGACTACCACACCTACATCTGGAGAGACGTCGATTCCATGAGTCACGTCTTTTCGATCATGATGGAGGGCGAAGCCTCCTTCGGTGTCGTTGTACTTGATTTCCCACGCTCCGACCGTTGTGATTTGGATGATTGGTTGCAAGTTATTGATGCGGTGGAAATTGCGAAAAAAAAGAGCGGCAAGCCGATGGGTATTCTCAGCTCCCTGCAAGAGACAATGCCCGAGGCGATCGCACTTGATTTGTTCGCGCGAGGGTTGGTTCCGCTATGCGGGTTGGAAGACGCGCTTGCCGCCATCGAAGCTGCAGCATTTGCCGGCAAGGAGCCGTCCAAGGATGCGATCCATATTCCCAGAACGCCAAAGGAAGAAACTGTGATCGGGGAAGCGCAGGCAAAAGCACTTCTGCGAAGTCATGGACTTCGGACCCCGAAGAGTATCAGTGTGCATTCTTCGAAACGCGCTGCCGATGCAGCTGTGCAGATCGGATTTCCTGTCGTCCTGAAAGGTGTTGGTTTTGCGCACAAAAGTGAAGCAGGTGCGGTTGCACTGCTATTGAAAACCAGACAGGACGTCATTGATGCGGCGTCAACAATGCCTGCTGAAACGTTCCTCGTTGAAGAAATGATTTCTGATGCGGTGATCGAATTGCTGATTGGTGTCGTGCTGGATCCAGCTCACGGATATGTGCTGACGCTGGCTGCCGGCGGAGTGCTTACCGAATTGCTTCAAGACAGCTTCTCGATGATCTTGCCTGTTTCCCGGAGTGACGTTGAAACGGCGTTGGATCAATTGAAGATTGGGTGTGTCCTGAAGGGTTATCGCGGGCAACCGGCTTGCGACAGGGCAGCGATTGTCGACGCAGTGATGTCGGTTCAGGCCTATGCCATGTCGGCGGCAGTTTCGGAAGTTGAAGTTAATCCGCTCCTTTGCGGTGAAAACTTTGCCATTGCAGCGGACGCGCTGATCAGATGTGAGGTGTAAAACGATGGCTAGCCACCTGAAAATCCGGAAAGAAAACCGAATTCTCGAAGTCACACTCGATCGTCCGAAGGCAAATGCAATCGATCTGGAAACAAGCCGGATCATGGGGGAGGTGTTTACTAATTTTCGAGACGATCCTGAATTGCGTGTTGCAATCATCACAGGTGCCGGAGGAAAATTTTTCTGTCCGGGCTGGGATCTGAAAGCTGCCGCAGACGGTGATGCAGTCGACGGCGACTACGGCAAGGGCGGGTTCGGTGGGCTCCAGGAACTACGCGGTCTGAACAAACCCGTAATTGCGGCAATCAACGGAATCTGCTGTGGAGGCGGGCTGGAACTCGCGTTGTCAGCGGATGTCATCCTGGCAGCAGATCATGCAACTTTTGCCTTGCCTGAAATACGTTCTGGGACGGTTGCCGACGCGGCTAGTATCAAGTTGCCGAAGCGAATTCCCTATCACATCGCGATGGAAATGCTTCTGACAGGCCGTTGGCTTGATGCCGAGGAGGCTGCTCGCTGGGGCCTGATAAATCATATCCATCCGCCTGAGCGTCTCAAGGAAGAGACGTGGAAACTCGCCAATCTGCTGGCGTCAGGACCTCCGCTTGTTTATGCGGCGATCAAGGAAGTCGTGAGAGAGGCGGAAGACATGAAGTTTCAGGATGCGTTGAACCGCATTACCAAAAGCCAATTTGAAACTGTCGAACGGCTCTATCGCTCCGAGGACCAGCTCGAGGGAGCGAGAGCTTTCGCAGAAAAACGAGACCCGGTCTGGAAAGGTCGATAGGAGACATAACATGCCATTGCAGATGAACCGGAAAGTCTTCATAACCTGCGCCGTGACCGGATCAGGGAGCACACAGGACAAATCGCCTCACGTACCCCGCAGCCCGAAACAGATCGCTGATAGTGCAATAGATGCCGCGAAGGCGGGGGCTGCCGTTGTCCATTGTCATGTGCGCGATCCGGAAACAGGGGTACCCTCCCGCAGGCTCGACCTGTATCGCGAAGTAACCGATCTCATTCGTGCTGCCGACGTTGATGTGGTTCTCAATCTGACCGCTGGTATGGGCGGAGACATTGTCTTTGGCCCAACCGAATCGCCCTTCCCGGTGAATGAATCCGGGACGGACATGATTGGTGGCAGCGAGCGCGTGGCTCATATTGCGGAATGTCTTCCGGAAATCTGCACCCTGGATTGCGGGACGATGAATTTCGCTGAAGCAGACTATGTTATGACCAACACGCCCGGAATGCTTCGTGCGATGGGGGCCATGATGACGGACCTTGGAGTTAAGCCAGAAATCGAGGCTTTCGATACAGGGCACCTCTGGTTCGCCAAGCAGTTGGTGAGCGAAGGAACCCTGGACTCCCCGGCGCTCGTTCAATTGTGCATGGGGGTTCCGTGGGGAGCTCCGAACGATCTGAATACCTTCATGGCGATGGTGAACGCGATCCCGCCAGACTGGAACTGGTCAGCTTTCAGCCTGGGGCGGGATCAGATGCCTTATGCGGCTGCCGCAGTTCTGGCGGGAGGTAATGTGCGTGTCGGACTGGAAGACAATCTCTTTCTGGAAAAAGGCGTATTGGCAACAAATGCGCAACTTGTTGAAAAAGCGGCGTCGGTGATTGAAGGAATGGGCGCGCGCGTCATGGGCCCCGACGAAGTCCGGTCCCAACTCGGACTGACAAAGAAAGCTCCAAAATGAAAGCTGCTATTGTCGGTGGTGGTGTGATCGGTGGAGGCTGGGCGGCCCGCTTTCTTCTGAACGGTTGGAACGTTGCGGTGTTCGACCCGGATCCGGACGCCGAACGCAAGATCAATGAAGTTGTCGCAAATGCCCGCAGAAGCCTTCCTTCCCTTTATGACAGGATGATGCCGACGGAAGGAACGCTGACATTTCACACGGAAATGGCCGACGCCGTTTCTGGGGCCGATTGGGTTCAGGAGAGTATTCCTGAAAGGCTGGAACTGAAACACAATGTCCTGTGTGCGATATCAGAGCTTGCTGCTGCGGACGCTGTGATCGGGTCATCTACATCCGGCTTCAAACCATCCGACTTGAATGGCAAAGGCGCTCGGGCAATCGTCGCCCACCCCTTCAATCCGGTTTATCTGCTGCCACTTGTCGAACTGGTCGGAGATGCGGGAGTAACCGCCAAGGCTGCCGACATCTTGAAAAAACTCGGCATGTTCCCGCTGATATTGCGCAAGGAAATCGATGCCCATATTGCCGACCGGCTTCTGGAAGCCGTTTGGCGGGAAAGTCTCTGGCTGGTCAAGGACGGAGTTGCGACAACGGAAGAGATCGACGAAGCCATTCGCATGGCGTTCGGAATTCGCTGGGCGCAGATGGGGCTATTCGAAACCTACAGGATTGCCGGAGGTGAAGCGGGCATGAAGCACTTCATGGCTCAATTCGGACCGGCACTGGAATGGCCGTGGACGAAACTGATGGATGTGCCGGAGTTTGACGATGAACTGGTGGGTCTGATTGCGGGACAATCAGATGCCCAGTCCGGCCACATGACAATACGTGAGCTTGAGCACCTGCGAGACGATAATCTGGTCGGGATGATGCGCGCCCTCAAAAAAACCGGCAGCGGGGCTGGGGGGGTTATCAGTCGGCATGAGGCGACTTTTCCGGTTCACAAGAACACAGTCCTGCCCGTCACCGTAAGCCGGAAAGTGCCCCAGAGCTGGGTTGACTACAATGGGCACATGAACGAGGCCCACTACCTCGAGGCAGCAGCTGCTGCGAGCGACAGATTCATGGAAATGATCGGCGTCGATTTCGATTACGTCGAATCCGGCAATAGCTATTTCACGGTCGAAACGCATATCCGTCATCTTGACGAACTGAGCGCGGGTGAACCACTAACGGTTACAACGCAGGTTCTGAATGGTGACGGCAAGAAATTGCACCTTTTTCATTTTCTGAAAGGTGCCGATGAAAAGCTGGCGGCGACAGTGGAGACGTTGTTGTTGCATGTCGACCTTTCGACACGACGCAGTTCTCTGCCTGAGCCGGTTGTGGCTGAAAAACTATCAGAATTTGCCAGCTTGCACGCAAACATGCCGTCTCCGGACGGAATGCAGCGATACGTCGGACAGATACGCTGACACCCTGAATACTTTCGAAAGCAAAACGCTGCGACCGGACTTCCTGAACACAAGGCCCGAGTCTGAACGCATGAGTTAAGCTGACAACCGTCTCTCGTTCAACGGACTGTTCACAAATTAACACCTAGTGGGCCTCATTCGAACTGATTATCTCATGTTTTCGAACAAAAGCCCTTTGGTTCGCAATTTGGAGAACATCATGAGCACTATCCTTCAAATCGATGCCTCTGCCAGAAAGACAGATTCGGTCACGCGCGCTCTGACAGAGTCCTTGGTGAAAACCCTGATCGGCAAGGATCCCGACGCAAAAGTACTTGTACGGGATGTTTCCCAGGGATTGCCGTATCTGGACGAGGAATGGGTTGGAGCCAATTTCACCGATCCGGCCAAGCGAAGCGCAGAGCAGCGTATGAAACTTGCTTTTTCCGATACCCTGGTGAGTGAATTAAAGTCGGCCGATACCATTGTGATCGGAACACCTATCTACAATTTTTCCGTTCCTGCTGCACTGAAAGCTTGGATAGATCAGATTGCGCGAGCGCGTGAAACGTTCGTCTACTCGGAGAACGGTCCGATCGGGCTGCTGGAAGACAAACGAGCTTATGTTCTTGTAGCTTCCGGGGGTACGAAAGTAGGGTCCGAAATAGATTTTGCTTCTACCTACCTTGAACACGTACTCGGTTTTGTCGGTATCAAGGATGTTACGATTGTTGCAGCCGATCAACTGATGGCCGACCCGGCCAATAGGGACGCGGCATTGGCGAAGACGCTTGAGCTTGCTGCGTAGCAAACCGATTTCCCGGTTGAGATACGCGGTTTGGGCCGGGCACATCAGGCCAGATCGCCCTGTGGATAATTTGCACAATTAAAGGTTGTGCGTATTGACCGCTCGACAACATTCTTTCTTGCAAGCGCGAAGGCCCGCGTCATGGCACCTTGCGCCAATTGTCTTGCCAGAAAAATCGAATGATAACACTCTCTGCCCGCCGACACCTTCTGGTGCGGCTGGCGTGAGTTTCAAGACTTTTCGTTATTACATTTTGTCAGTTTACAAGCATACGCCCTAAAGCGTTATATTTACTCGCATTTCGGACCGGCTTAGATAAGGCCGACCACAATTGCAGCCAAGAATACGAATGCTGCGATAAAGGCAATCCTGTTCAGGTTCCGCGCTAGAGTCATCTGTCCGCTCCCGATTACCTCACTTTGACACTTCAATATTAAGGCAGTGATTTAGGGAAACGAAGCAAAAAAGATGCTGCGATGCAGCGGAAGATTGCGCTTATTGGTTGAACTGTGCGTGTGTTCTATCCTTAAAGTCTTGATCGGTAACGAAATAAGCTGTTGTACAAAAGTCGTAGGTTTGTCTGTTTGGGTCAGATTTTTTTTCATTGCGCCAAATCTCGAATCAATATCAATCGGTTTAAATTGATCCGGACACGCCGTCCGGACGGCGAAACACGAGTAGCGTAATGTTAACATGCTCTTGCTAGCTTGAACCGAAGCGCAGTCGGCGCATCGGAGTGTAGATGTTCAATCTTTCGAAACTGGCGGAGCTGGCAAGAGATACAAGTGCTGTCGGCCGCAAGAGCCTGATCAGTACGCTCACTGACCTGTTTGTCAGTTCTGGTGACGACCGTGACGAACAGATCAGCCTGCTATTTGGCGATATCGTTCTGAAGGTGCTGGGTCAGCTCGAAGAAGAAACACGCATGATCCTGGCAAAAAGAGTTTGCCACGAAGAGGGTGCTCCTCACGAGCTTATGGTGAAACTGGCGAAAGATACGATCGCAGTTGCCGAACCGGTACTTGAACACTCCCCGGCGCTGACGTCCGAAGATCTGGTGGAGATTGCTTCCTCTGCATCGATGGATCACCTGGGTGCGATTGCCGGTCGAAAAACGGTCGACAAGACCGTGACGTCAGTGCTGGTTGACCGGGGTGACAGCAAGGTTTTGACGAAAGTCGCGGAAAACGAGGGGGCGGAGTTCGCTGAAGCATCGTTCCTCAAACTTGTCGAAAAAGCGCGTTCCGATGAATCGATTCAGGCGGCGCTGGTCAGTCGCCCGGATCTTCCGGAGGAGGCGGCGCATGCCTTGCTGCCGTTTTTGACATCTGCATTGCAGGAACGGATTACGGCGCTTGGGGCAGACAACACCCTTGTTCATCTGCTGGCAGAAAGAGCAGCAACAGAAGTTGCTGCGCGAACACACAAGCTGGACGATGCGAGAGAAGAGTCAAACGCGCTCATCAAGGATGTGATGAGCAAGAAGACAAACATTGACGAAGCGGTGAAAAATTTCGCCAGGGCAGACCGTACAGCTGAGCTGGGCATGTTGCTGGCAAGGGTCAGCGACCTGCCTCAAGCCGCGGTATCGCAACTGCTGTTCAGTGCAAGCGACAAGGCATTGATCATCCTATGCAAGGCGAACGGTGTGACCGCGGCTGCCTACAAGGATATTCTGACCATGCGCGCTCGTCGGTTGCGGATGGGTGGGCTGGAGCTGAATGCGGCTATCCAGCGATATGATGCGCTCAGCGAACAGGGTGCAAAGCGTTCTCTGGAGACATTAAAAAAGTCCGGAGCAACTTTCGGCCCCAAGCCAGAGGACGAGAACACCGAAAAATCGAAGCGCCGTCCAAAAAAGAATGTTCCATTTGCCGCCAGCCGATGAGACCGGCAAAGGATGCTAGCCGGTGGAGCGTTGCAGTGTTGCCGTCATGGCAGCCGCGGATATCAAAAAACCGCCACCAACCTTGTTGACCATTCTTAGTAGTGACGGATTCCTGAGTTTTCGTCCGACCGCTGCCGCCGCAAATGCGTAGACCGCAGCGTTCAGAATGCCCAGCACGACGAATGTCGATCCCAAAAGAACGAGTTGGGGAGCAACCGTGGCCTGAGGGGCGATAAAGTGCGGCAGGAACGCCATGAAGAAAACAATGCCCTTGGGATTGAGTGACGTGACGACATAGGCATGCCAGAAAATCTTGCGCACGGGGATGTTCTCCACGTGCTGCACGCCCAAAGATCCCGGGCGGCTGCGCCACATCTTGATCCCCAGCCAGACAAGGTACGTCGCTCCGACCCACTTCAGCAGGGCAAAGGCAGTTGCAGATGCTGCCAGAATGGCGCCCAGTCCCAGGAGTGAGACGGTTGCTGCGGTAGCATCGCCAAGTCCGACGCCCATGACGCTGGCGAACGCAGACCGGCGTCCTTGTGTCAATGCGTAGCTGACGACCAACATGATGGTTGGTCCGGGTATCGCGAGGACGATGAGTGTCGCAAAGACGTAGGCAGTATATAATTCAAGTGTCATTCTGGAGGCTCGACAATCGATATGCGTTGATTGATGCTGGTCGGCAGTCATCCATAAATTGATTCCTGTCGCAAGAGGGTGTTTGCCCATGCTGAAAGTCACAGTTTCCGGATTTGTGATTTGGCCAGTTCTTGCAATGCTATCGGTTCCGGTAAACGCCTTGGAGCCGGTGCCACGCGCCAAGCCACTGGAAACCCCGAACAAACAGCCTTTTATCGAGGGTGTTGACCTCCCGCAGCGCAAACCCAATCGGGACAGGGAACGTGCGGAGACACCGATCGCGCCATCTGCAGCCCCAATGAAATGCAACTTGACAGGAGCGACCTATTCTCTGCTTCCGGATATCAACGGAGAACGGTCGGGCGATGCGGGTTGCGGCGTCGAGGCTCCTGTCAGGCTCACGGCGATAATGTACAAGGAAGCTTCCGTAAGTTTCAAAAATCCGGTAACGGTTTCATGCGAGTTTGCAAGGGTTTTGACGAAGTGGCTCCAAATTGACGCCCTGCCTGCGGCTGAGCAACACTTCAAGGCAGGTGTTGGTGTTATTGGCACTGGTCCGGGTTATCAATGCCGCCGGCGCAACAACCTGCCTGACGGCAAACTCTCCGAGCATGCGCTGGGCAAGGCGGTTGATATTTCCGGATTTAAAATGCGCGACGGATCTTCGGTTTCAGTAGAAACGGACTGGGGACAGGAAACCGCGCAAGGACTGTATTTGAAAGCCATTCACAAGAGTGCATGCGAGCGCTTTACGACTGTTCTCAGCCCGGAAGGCGATGAGTTTCACAAGTCGCATATGCATCTGGATATCGGCTGCCATGGCAAGACCTGTACGTATCTGATCTGTCAATGAATTTGAAAATGGATATGGTCGTCATGACGGGCAGCGAAACAACCCTGGAAGCGTATTTTGTCGAACCGAACGGCGAGGGTATCTCGCAAGTGAGGCTCAAGGAGAATTTTTTGAACACGAGGGTCATGCGCCAACCACGCGATTGCCGCTCGCGTGCGTGCGGGTTCAATTTGAAAATCGTGCCAGAGGGGTTGCAGCCACTCCAGATTCCATCGCAACGACCGCCACTTGTCGGCGCATGACGTTTCACCGTCTACAAAATCGAAATAGCCGATTGGCGAAGAAGTTTTGCAAGGCAGATAGCCTGTATCGTTGCGATAATAGAAGGCGAGATCCAGTTTTCGCCCATCATCATGGGACAAGTGCGGCAGTAACGGAAAACTGTCAAAAAAGGGGAAACTTCCATCAAGCGCCAACGTGATTGTCCCGGGAAACTGATTAGACACGTTATCTGCAAGTTCTTGCACAACATTGCGCAGTTCAGGCGAGACATAGTTCCGGTTGAGTACGCAATAGACCGGAGACTGCATTTTGAATGCTCCCTCTGACCGACAGTTCACTGGTACGCGTCCAAACATGGGAGCCACAAACATTGTTGCAATCGTGAGCGCCACATAAAGAGATGCGAACGTTAGAAGCCGGTGTTTGGTCACGAGTGCAATCAACCAGGCCACCCCGCCGATCTGCGTGAGCAGGGTCAAGAAACAGACGATTGAACCATGAAGAATAGCCCGATGCATTGAGCTAAGAAGCGCATCTGACTTTAAGATTGTCAATGCCAATCCAGTAGTTGGGCCTTGCCAGTATCACGAGTTTCGCAGGAAAAAAATGCAGCAGACGGGAGGTCAGTTCGGCTGACGGTTTGCCTGCTGCCGGAAGGTGCGGGACGAACTCGGAAAGTTACTGGCAGAAACGCTGCTCGCCCCGATAGGTGGTGTAGGTGCCGGTCGAGGGATTGAAGGACCGGAATTTCGATGAACAGTACTGGTACCAGGCCGGGCTCCAGGGTTGGTATCCGACCGCGCCGTGAACCTGGCCCGGGTAGGGCGCAGGTGGGTAGTAGTTCGCCGGCGGGGGTGGGGGCGGTCCAGCATAAGCTGGCCGGTTTGCGGCTCCAAGAAGGATTGCGCCCGCGGCGAGACCGATCACACCTGCCGCAACGGCTGCGCCAACGTTGTTGTTGTTTCTATGACGTCTGTGGTTGTAGTGGTGCCCACCGTGATGATGACCGTTCCAGCCTCGTTTCGGACCGGCTTCGGCTGTTGCAATTGTCGGGACCAATAAAGCGCCGGACAGGGCGACGGCAATCAGGCTTTTGCTCATTTTTTTCATCGGTTGTTTCTCCAGGTGCCTGCGCCTTACTGTCTGGCGCCGTAGCTGACGAATGAACAATCGCACAGATGCCCTGAACCGGTTCTGATGTGGCCGTTCATCTTGCGTTCAGGTTTCTGCTGTGGTGTTTCTTGTTCCGGAGGGAGCTATTCGAGACGCGGCATGAGTGCAGGAGACCGGTTTGGAACCAGAAGACAAAAACGAAAGAGAACCGCAGTCAGTAGTCAGGGAAACGGATGACGCGTCGCGTCGGCTGGCAAGGACCCTGATCCGGAAGGCCCGTTTCGGTGCACTCGCTGTTTTGGAAGCGGGCACAGGACTTCCGCTTGCCAGCCGTGTTGCTGTTGCAACGGATCTCGACGGGACGCCCGTCATATTGACCAGCACCTTGTCAGGCCATACGGCCGCGATCCTGGAAACACCGGTCTGTTCCCTCTTGCTCGGGGAGCCCGGGAAAGGCGATCCTCTTGCCCATCCCAGAGTCTCCCTTTTCTGCAAAGCGCACCGGATCGAGCGTGGTGGCGACGTTCATCAACGACTGCGTCGCCGCTACCTGTTGCGCCATCCCAAAGCCGAGCTTTATGCCGATTTTGGCGACTTTTCCTTTTTTCGGCTCGAGCTCGAACGGGCAAGCCTGAATGGCGGCTTTGGCAAGGCTTTTGAACTTCAGTCTGAAGACATGCTGTCACCGCTCGGCGATGCTGAAAGCTGGATTGCGATGGAAGGTGGTGCAGTGACACACATGAATGAAGACCACGCCGACGCCGTCAAGCTTTATGCTGAAGTGCTGTGCAAGGCAGAAACTGCAAACTGGCGTCTCGCAGGTCTTGATCCCGAAGGGTTGGATCTTGTTGCTGGCGACAAGGTTGAGCGGCTGTGGTTTGCAAATGTTCTCGACCAGCCGGAAGAAGTCCGCCCGGTGCTTGTAAACCTGGCCAGGGAGGCCAGGGGCGCCTGAGTGTTGCCACGGCATCACCTGGAAATCGTGCTTTCCCGGTACCTCTTGTCCATCCCGTCAGCATCGGCTAAAAAACCGATCCGTTTTTCAATCAGGATGATCGTCTTGCCTACACTCTGACCGGTCTTCGTATCCGCTGGTTACTCGCAGGAGTGACCCATTGACTTGTTCGTCATGAGGCGGATCGGGACCGGTGTGGCTTGGCCTTGCCGTATTGTTTTCCGATACGCCACAACATCCTGAATATCCAACACAGCCAGACCGATTTTCGCCGGCTCTCCAGCCGGCAGGATCCCGACCGCCCGTCGACGGACTTCCCTTTGCAGGAAGACCGACGGAATGTCATTGTTATCAAGTGTTGAATGGACTGTCCTGACAACCGAATCCCCCCAAATCAAACACCCCTGTCGCCGCTGTGGCGCAATCAGTTCGTTTGCCTCGACCGGCAAATTCCGGCTGAACGCGAATGGTAGCCGGTTGGATGCCTGGCTGATCTACAAGTGTCTTGCATGTGACAATCGCTGGAACCTCTCCCTTTTCGAAAGACGACCGGTCGGGAACATTCCGCGTGATCTGCTGGTATCACTTCAGGAAAACGACGCGTCCCTTGCGCACCGAATTGCCTCAAATCCTCTCGCCAATTCGGCTTGTGTAGCGTCGGGACATGGTCCCGAATTCTCGATCACAAAACGGTTGCAGGTCCGCACGAGCGAAAACGGTTCTCAATCAAACCTGACCATCTTGAATCCGCATAAGTGTCCGGTGCGAATGGACAAGGTATTGGCACAAGGGCTGTCACTTTCAAGAGGCGTGGTACATGAACTGGCGGAGGAAGGAGCGATCTATCTGCCAATGTGTTCCGGCAAGGCGATCAAACGACCGATCAAGGAAAGAACGGTTGTTGAGATACGGTCGACACAGTGCACGCGCGTATCTGATCTGAATTACAGATTGATGAACTTTCCAAAGATGGAGTGAGGCGCATCCCTCGAAAATGTCCTGAGCGGGAGCACCTTCCGTTCAGGACACACCGGTTGCGTCACGCAGCTCTCAAGTGGCCCAGGAAATCGGCGAGACCGTTTCTGATGGTGTTGATCTGGGTCGATACGTCGTCAACCCGGCCTGCGACTTCTTTCACCCTTTCACCGGAAACCTGTGCCGCCTGATTGACCTCAGTGATGTTCATCGAAATATCAGCACTTCCCTGGGCAACCTCGGATGCATTCTTGGCGATTTCAGCTGTCACCGCATTTTGTTCCTCTATCGCCGACGCGATACTTGAAACCTGTTCGCGAATTGCGCTCATGGACGTGACGACCCTGGTAATGGCGTCCGAACAGGTGGCTGCCCCTGATTGAACTCCGCTGAGTTGTGTTCCTATCTGGTCGGTCGCCTGGCCAGTCTGATTGGCAAGGGCTTTTACTTCGGACGCAACAACTGCGAAGCCCTTGCCGGCTTCTCCGGCTCTTGCGGCTTCAATTGTCGCGTTGAGGGCGAGCAGGTTTGTCTGGTCGGCGATGTCGCTGATCAGCTTCAGCACTTCTGTTATTTCTTCCGCGGCTGAGGAAAGCTGCCTGACAGTTTGATCCGATGTTGCCGCTTGCTCTGACGTGTTTGTGGTCGACGTGTTGGCGAACGTTATCTGGCGACTGATTTCCTGGATCGAGCTGGCAAGTTCCTCTGACGCAGAGGCGACGGATTGAACGCATGCTGTCGCTTCTTCTGCTGCGGCAGCAACGGTGTTGGATCGTTCAAGGGTTTCATCACTGTTTTTTGCCAGTTGGTGAGCGCCATCCGACAGATGCTGCAACGCCGTGACAACAGCCTCGCAACTCGTCATCAACTTGCCTTCAAGTTCATCGGCCAGCCGTAAACGAGTGTCGCGACGGTCGGCTTCTGCCTGAGCTTCTTCTTCACGGGCCTGTTCCTGCAGGCGCTTCATTTCGATCACGTTATCCCGGAAAACCTCGAAGGCCTGGGCGACCTTGCCGATTTCATCCCGTGAACGTACTCTTACGCTTACATCCGTATTGCCCCTGGCAAGCTCGAACAGTCCTCCGGATACCTCATTGAGAGGCTTTGAGATCATGAAACGGGCAAAGAGAACCGAACCGATCCCGCAAAGCAGAAACGTGGCAATCGATACGACGGTTATTTGACGAAGCGCCTGCTTTTCATGCGCTTCAGCTGCCAGCGCGGCGGCTAGTGTAAATCCCTCGATTTCTTCAAGCAGAGCGATGAGCTCGTGATCAAGACGTTCCTGTTCTTCCTCCAGGGTGATCAGGAGCTTGTTTGCCGCCTCAAGGTCGTTCTGTTCAACATAAATCATGATTTCGTCGACATGGAGCTTGTATGTCGCATATTCCCGTTCGATCTGTTTCAAACGATCGACCGCCATTTCAAACTCTTTGCGCTCAACTTCCGTGCTCGAATTGGCCAACGCATACTCAGCCAGTTGCTCGGCTTTCAAAATTTCATCTGCGACCTTTTTTTCAAGTTTCTGAAGATGCTCCTTCATGGTGCCGAAATGTGATTTTTCGGCTTCATCGCTGACACCGGCGATGCGCATCATGCGTTCAACGAGCACTGCCTGTTCCAACTGATGATTGGTCACATGACTGATAGCCTCGGTAAGCGGAATGTCCTTTTCCGCAATGTTGGCCAGTTCCTTGCCGATGAGGTTCATTTGAATGATTGCAACCGCGGCAACGACGACCAGCCCGATACATAGAAACGCAACCAGTGAGAGAATTTTCGCTGCAACCGAATTTGAAATCGGATTTGAACCTAGCGTCATCGTTTCTCTCACAATCCGCGTAAAGGCCTTATGACCGTTGCGTAATGTGTTTAATTTAAACGTGGGAGCGTTGAAGATTCGGTTAATTTCGGTTGTTGGTCAAGTTGTATTTTTCACTTACTGGTAGAAAATTCAATGTAATCGTACAATAGCGTGCATGGTGAGCGGCCGCAAAGATTGCGGCCGTTTGTGACGTGTGATTGGCGGAAACAGGTCATGGTTTGCTCCAGCCGCCTGCAGTGGGTGTAATGACCGTAACAGCCTCGCCAGCGTCGAGCACCGTCTGATCGCAGCCCTCCAGCAATTCTATCGAGCCATCGAGGCGACGTACCTGGGTTCGACCCAGTTCTCCGTCTTCACCGCCGTTCATGCCTTTGGGCCTGATTGTCCGGTGCGACGACAGGATGGCGCAGTCCATTTTTTCAAGGAAGCGCACTGTTCGCCATGTGCCGTCGCCGGCAGACCATTTTCCCTTACCGCCAGACCCCTTCCTGATATGGAAATCTTCCAGGAGAACAGGAAACCGGAATTCAAGAACCTCCGGATCGGTCAGGCGTGAATTTGTCATGTGGGTGTGAACGCCATCGGTACCGTTGAACCCGGGTCCCGCCGGTGAACCCGAACAGATGGTTTCGTAGTATTGATAGGTGTCGTTGCCAAATGTCAGATTGTTCATCGTGCCTTGCGCGTTCGCCATGGCACCAAGCGCTGCAAAGACGGTGTTCGTGACATGCTGCGACGTTTCCACGTTTCCCGCAACGACGGCGGCCGGATAGGAAGGGCGCAGCATGCAGTCGTCGGGAATGATGATGTGGATCGGTTTGAGACATCCGGCATTCATCGGAATGTCGCCTTCAACCATCACGCGGAAGCAATACAAGATTGCTGCTCGTGTAACGGGTTCCGGAGCGTTGAAATTGTTCGGCTTGACCGGTGACGTACCCGTGAAATCGACCGTGGCTTCGCGACGCTCCTTGTCGACGGTAATCTTGACGCGAATCTCGGATCCCTGGTCTGTCGGGTAGACATATTCGGAATCCTTCAAGGCTTCGATCACCCGGCGAACACTTTCTTCAGCATTATCCTGCACGTGGCCCATATAGGCCTGGACGACGTCCAGTCCGAAATGCGCCACCATTTTCCTGAGTTCCTGAATACCCTTTTCATTCGCGGCAATCTGTGCGGAAAGATCAGCAACGTTCTGATGCGGATTTCGCGCCGGGTAGGGGTGATTGGTCAGCAGATCGATCAGTTCCTGCTCACAGAAACGACCTTCGTCGACAATCTTGAAATTGTCGAAGAGGACCCCCTCTTCATCCACTTTCGTGGCGCGGGGTGTCATGGAGCCCGGAGCGGATCCCCCAACATCCGCATGGTGGCCGCGAGAGGCAGACCAGAACAGGATGTCTTCGCCGTCGTCATCGAAAACAGGGGAGACTACTGTGATATCGGGCAGGTGTGTTCCGCCATTATAGGGCGCGTTCAGGGCAAAGACGTCACCCGGTTTTATCTTGCCCTTGTTCAGCTTGATGATTGTTTCGACGGAACGATCCATGGAACCCAGATGAACCGGCATGTGTGGTGCATTGGCGACCAGGGCACCATCTGCATTGAATACGGCACAGGAAAAATCCAGGCGTTCCTTGATATTGACCGAGTAGGCCGTGTTTTGCAGCGTGACGCCCATCTGCTCGGCGATCGACATGAAGAGGTTGTTGAAGACCTCAAGCATCACCGGATCCGCATGCGTGCCGATGGCATCGGCGCGCTTCAGCGGCACCACCCGGTTCAAGACAACATGGTCTTTGGTGTTGATCTCGGCCTGCCATCCGTCTTCCACGGCAATTGTCGCGTGGGATTCGATGATTACGGCTGGCCCTGGAACCTTCATGCCGGGCTTCAGGGTTTCGCGCCGGTAGATGCCGGCGTCATGCCAGGCACCTTCCGAATAGGTTCTTGTCGATGTTGCCGGAACCGCTGCGTGGGGCTGCAGGTCGAGATCTGGTTCGACAAGGCCGGCGCCACCGCCTGCCGTTTCCACTTCCATCGCTTCGACGACCACGGGTTTGTTGTCGTAAGCAAAACCGAATTGCTTCTTGTGAGACTCCTCAAATGCCGCGCGCATTTTTTCGACAGTGCTCAAGTGAACCGGTAAAGGTGTATCCGTGCCGTCATAGCGCAGGTGAACGATTGCAGTCGTGTGGCGTTGGTGTTTGGCAATCTGCTGACGTTCCAGCTCTGCTTCCGTCACTATTGCGAGCTGATCCCGCAAAACGTGCAATTCCGGCATCAGCTTTTCGGTCAATACCTTGACAACCGCCTTCTGACGGTCGGCACGGATATCCGCGAGCCCCATGCCATAAGCCGACAAAATGCCGGAAAACGGGTGCAGAATAACGGTTTTCATGCCGAGGCTGTCTGCAACGCGGCAGCCGGTCTGACCGCCCGCACCGCCAAAACATGTCAGCGCGTATTCTGTGACGTCATAACCGCGCTGCACCGAGATTTTCTTGATGGCATTGGCCATGTTCTCAACGGCAATCTTCAAGAAACCGTCGGCGACCTCTTCGGGCGAACGGCCATCGCCTATCTCATTGGCAAGATCCGTGAATTTCCGCCGGACAACCTCTCCATCGAGTGGTTGATCCTGGGTCGGTCCGAAAATCTTCGGAAAGAACTCGGGTGCGAGCTTGCCGGTCATCAGATTGGCGTCGGTCACAGTGAGCGGACCACCACGACGGTAGCAGGCCGGGCCGGGGTTCGCGCCGGCAGAATCCGGTCCTGCCTGAAACCGCCCGTCCGTGTAGTGCAGGATGGAGCCGCCGCCGGCAGCAACCGTGTGGATCATCATCATCGGCGCGCGCATGCGGACACCGGCAACTTCGGTCTCGAAGGCGCGCTCGTATTCACCGTCGAAATGACAGACGTCGGTGGAGGTTCCGCCCATGTCGAAGCCGATGATCTTCTCGAACCCTGCCATGCGGGAGGTTTCCACTGCGCCGACCACGCCTCCTGCGGGGCCGGAGAGGATCGCGTCTTTTCCCTGAAACAGATCCGCGGCGGTCAGGCCACCTGAAGATTGCATGAACATCAGCCGGGGGCCTTGTCCAAGCTCCTGCTGCACCTGGTCGACATATCGGCGCAGGATCGGGGAGAGATAGGCGTCCACCACCGTCGTGTCGCCGCGGCCGACCAGCTTCATCAGCGGCGAAACCTCGTGCGAAACCGAAATTTGCGGAAACCCGATCTCTTCTGCGGTCCTTTTCAGGATCTGTTCGTGCGTCGGAAAGGCGTAGGCGTGCATCAGGACAATCGCAATGGAGCGGATACCGTCGTCCCAGGCCGACTGCATTTGCGTTCGGGCACTATCTTCATCAATGACCAATTCCACTGTGCCGTCCGCACGGACCCGCTCCGGAACCTCATGAACACTTTCGTAAAGGAGTTCAGGCTTGATGATTTCCTTGGCAAAAATCTTCGGACGAGCCTGGTAGCCGATTTCAAGCGCGTCGCGGAAGCCCCTGGTGATGAAGAGTGCCGTGCGCTCACCCTTGCGCTCCAGAAGGGCGTTGGTGGCAACGGTCGTTCCCATCTTCACCGTCGCGATTTTCTCCGACGGAATCGCGGCACCGGCATCCACGCCGAGAATCTCGCGAATTCCCTGAATGGCTGCGTCCCGGTACGCTTCGGGATTTTCAGACAGAACCTTGTGCGGGTGGAGAGTGCCATCAGGTGCGCGTCCGACAATATCGGTGAATGTGCCACCTCGGTCGATCCAGAAGTCCCACTTGGATGTCATGTTCTGTCCCTTTGTCCTGCCGGTCGTTCGCCAGTTGCGTGGAGCGACAACGCAATTTGAATTTCGGTTTCGATTAACAATGACACTTTATCGATAAATTGTCGATGAAAATCTGTTAGAGGTTACTCGCGGATGTCTTTTGCACCCGATACGGTATCGTTTTGAAGACTGATCAGCGTGTGTTCTGGTTCGATGTCAGGAGGGTGAGTCCGCTTGCTCCCCAACCGAATGCCCGGATAGCCTCGCTCCCGCCGTTGCTAAGGAAGATTTCGGCTGCCTTTGAAGTCTCTTGCTCATTGCTGTGAACCAGAAGCAACCATGTGGTTGACTCTTTTTGCGTACCCAAGCTTTCCTTCAATTGGTCGAGCACTTCTACGGCTTTGAATTGGTCCGGGTCGCGCAGGTAGTAGCTGAGAACTGGTGCGGCAAAGCCCTTGTAAAGGAGCAACCGGTCTTCCGGACCGCTGTTTTCCTCAAAATATTCAGCGATTTGACGCCATTCTGGCCGGATCTTGGTGTTCAGGGTGAAATCCAGCTGCGGATAGGTTAGCACTATCGCGACACATACAAGAGCAACAGGCGCCAGACGGGGAAGCAGCCGGGTGGCTCCAACCGCAGCGAGCACGATCAGTCCGGGCCATGCGGCGATCAGATACCTGTCGAACAGGATTGGTTGCAGAAGCACGGAATATAGATAGGCGAGGACTGCTGGCCCCAGAGTGTAGGCGAGGCAGACCATGATCTCTTGGCGTGGCGCGGAAGCATCTGCATTTGTTCGGGGCGGACTGAAAGAGGCCATCAGGACACCGGTGAGGGCCAAACCAGTCAGCACCCAGAACAGAGCTAACGAGCCAGCAAGCCCGAAGACCAGCGTTTCCAGAAACGGAAGATCAGGATAGGCAATCCAGAAACCTTCGTCGGCGACTGACCGGGCGCGTTTCAGAATCAGATACAGCCACGGCAAAAACGAAATCGTGCTGGCAGCCATTGCCAGACACACCACGACTGCATTGTTTCCGGCTAGGCTCTTCGTGCTGCGGATTTGGGCGAGCGCAAAACTCGCGCAGACAATACCGACACCGGCAAAGGCGAACAGTGCGTAGACATGGCTGTAGAGAAAGCAGGTGCCGCCAAAAACCAGCAGTGTGATCCACAAGCATGAAGGTCGCTGAAGGACCTTCAGCACAGCAAACAGAAAGACGAGGCCGCAGGCCGCCAGCAAAGCATACATGCGGGCTTCCGTAGAATACCAGATGTGAAGCGGCGACAACGCCAGCAAGGCTGCGGCGAGCAGCCCGGCTTCCCGTCCTGCAAGGTGCTTTCCGATCAGGTAGACAAACCAGACAGCGAGGACGCCCAGAGCTGCCGAGGGCATCCGCAACGCCATTTCACTGTCTCCAATCAAAGGCATGGCGAGCCACAAAATGACATTGTGCAACGGTGGATAGTTGTCTGCGGCCACCGATGTCAGGAGTTCGGCCAAGGTTCCCTTCGACTGGCTCCACGAGACCGCCTCATCATACCACAGGCTGGTTCTGTCCAGTTCGTAAAATCGGAGGAAGGCGGCTATCATCAAAATGACGACTAGCAGGATACCTGCGGCAGGGTTGGTTGGTTTTTCTCTTTCTGCCAGCTGCACGCCATCAGATCCTGGTTGATCGCTTGAGAGTGAAAGCTAGACAATTCAGTTGCATGAGGAAAGTTTATCTTCGTCGGGGATTTCAGCTCCGGTGGATTGTCGCTAAGCTATTGACGCTGTTTTAAGGATCCGAACCCTGAAAGTCTGACGTTTGAGCGAGAAATCCACCCCAAAGACCAAACCGGACACCGGTGCAGCCATCGGACCGGTGGTTTCGGCGGCTCATCTGGCCTCCGGAGCGATGCCGGCACTTTCTGAAATCGAATTTGCCGTAACGATGATGGTCAATGCCTATCATCGATGGATGGTCCGCTGCATGGCGGCCAGTGGCTCGGAGGGCCTCGGCCCGCTGGATGTGCTGGTATTGCACACGGTCAATCATCGCGGTCGCGCAAAAACGCTTTCCGATATCTGCCTGGTCCTGAATATCGAGGACACGCATACGGTCACCTATGCGCTGAAGAAACTCGTGAAAGCCGGACTGATCAGTTCCGGTCGTCGCGGCAAGGAAAAAACCGCGGAAATTACTTCGAAGGGTGAGAAAGCCTGCCTGGAATACAGGAGATTGAGGGAAGCGCTACTGGTCGAGCCAATGAAGGCGCTGGGCCTCGATGAAAGCGAGCTTTCCCGGTTGGCTGCCACTATGCGGCTGGTCTCGGGAAACTACGATCAGGCTGCACGGGCCGCTGCTGCCATGTGAGAAGATCGATAGAGTGCGACACTATTGTGCGTTGCAAACTACAAGATTTCTTGTAAGGTCGAAATATGAAGGAACAGGCAGCCATATCAGCGTTGGGTGCGCTCGCACAGGAAGATCGACTTGCGGCTTTCAGGCTTCTCGTCACGCATGGACCGTTGGGACTGCCGTCGGGCACGATCGCGGAGAAGTTGGATGTACAGCCGACGCGGATGTCATTTCACCTGACCACGCTGGAACGGGCGGGCCTGTTGAATGCGCAAAGGGAAGGGCGGCATATTCGCTATGCGGTCGACTATGAACAGATGAAGAGCCTGCTGAGTTTCCTGATGGAAGACTGCTGCGGCAACAATCCCGAGATTTGCGGCCTGTCGCACTCCAATATCCTCAAATCATCAAGTCTTTGACGAAACAGGACCAAAATGACCATTACGATCTACCACAATCCGAAATGCGGAACATCGCGCAATACTCTGGAAATGATCCGAAAATCGGGTGTGGAACCTGATGTCATTGAATATTTGAAAACTCCGCCCAAGCGGGAGGAACTTGTCGACCTGATTGGGCGCATGGGCTGTTCAGTGAGGGACCTCCTGCGCCAGAAGGGTACGCCTTATGATGAGCTGGGACTTGGCGAGGACAAGTGGTCCGATGATCAGCTGATCGACTTCATGCTGGAGCATCCGATCCTGATCAATCGACCGGTCGTTGTCAGCGAAAAGGGTGTTCGCCTCTGCCGGCCGTCTGAAAAGGTTATGGACCTTCTTCCAGCTGACCTTGGTTCCTTCACCAAGGAAGACGGGGAAGTGGTGTCCTCCGGTACCGCGAATGACTGACCTTTTATTGAATGCAACCGATCTGCCGAACATTTCATCCATCGACTTGGACGCGATAGCACCTTCGCATCGGGACGCTGTCGGGCATGAAACTCACCGGCCCCGTGTCCTTCTGCTTTACGGATCGTTGCGCGAACGTTCTTACAGCCGCTTTCTGACGCTGGAAGCTGAAAGACTGCTCAAGGCATTTGGTGCCGAAACAAGGGTGTTTGATCCTGCAGGCCTGCCCCTGCCGGACGATGTTGGCATCGACCATCCCAAGGTTGCCGAATTGCGTGAGGCCTGTACATGGTCGGAAGCACAGGTCTGGTGTTCGCCGGAGCGCCACGGCGCGATGACTGGCGTCCTGAAATCCCAGATCGACTGGATCCCGCTCAGTACGGGCGCGATCAGACCGACGCAAGGGAAAACGCTTGCGCTGATGCAGGTTTCCGGTGGATCGCAGTCGTTCAACGCGGTCAATCAGATGCGTGTTCTCGGCAGGTGGATGCGCATGGTGACGATCCCGAACCAGTCATCGGTGCCCAAGGCCTACCAGGAGTTCGATGATGAAGGCCGCATGAGGCCTTCGCCGCTCTATGATCGTGTCGTGGACGTCATCGAGGAATTGATGAAATTCACCTATCTCGTTCGCGGCAGATCGGATTATCTGGTCGACAGGTACTCGGAACGCAAGGCGGCGCGTGAAAAGGACATGGCGCTGGAACAGGTTGCCCAGGGGGCCGGACTCTAGATCCGACGCAGTGATCGCCTGCATTCATGCTCTCGCGAAGACGCAGCTCAAACGGTCGCTGTCTCGTTTTCTTCTTCTGAAGTTTCTTCCGGAGCGGCAAGCGTTGCGTATTGCGCAAGTTGGGGCGAAAGCGAAATTTTTGGCGGCGGCAGGACTTGCTTCCGTTTTTGCGGAAACCAAAATCCGCCTTCCTCATTGTGAGGGAAGATCGGGTAGGCGGCTTCGTGCTTTGCCACGGTGCCCGGTTTGCCGAACATATAGCCTTGCACGAGATCACAGCCAGCGGCGCTCAGGAGAATGGCCTGTTCTTCCGTCTCTACTCCCTCGGCCGTGATGGTCACGTTCAGGGACCGACCCAGTCCCACGATGGATGTGACGATGGCATCCGTGCTCGTGTCCTTGCCGAGGTTCTGGATGAAGGCCTGATCGATCTTGATCTTGTCGAACGGGAAGAGACTGAGATAGCTCAGTGACGAATATCCCGTACCGAAGTCATCCATAGCGATTGAAACGCCCATGTCGTGGATCTGACGCAGCGTCTCGATCACGGCTTCCGTGTTGGATATGAGCAGGCTCTCGGTGATTTCGATTTCCAGGCGCCTCGGGTTAAGTCCGGACTTGTTCAGCGCCTGCGCCACTCTTTTCTGTGTTTCACCGGCGACGAACTGCCCAACTGAAACATTGACCGCTACCTTTTTGCTCTGATCTTCCCAAAGCATTGCTTCCCGGCACGCGTGGTTCAACACCCAGGTGCCGATTTCGTCGATCAGACCGCAGTCTTCAGCGATCGGGATGAAAAGATCGGGTCGGATTTCCCCTTTGGTGGGGTGCTCCCAGCGAACCAGAGCTTCGTAACCTCGCAGCGTACCGTCGCGCAGCGCGTATTGTGGCTGGTAGACGAGCTTGAACTGGTCAAGTTTGAGTGCCTTGGCGAGCCCGTTTTCGACTTCCTGTCGCTTTTGGGCTTCCGCGTCCAGACCGGGCGTATACCAGGAGAATGTGGACCGACCGTTGTGTTTGGCATGATAAAGCGCAAGGTCCGCGCAGTGAAGAAGACGGGAAACCCGCCAGGAACCGTCTGTGGCACGCGCAATGCCAATGGAGAGCGAAAGCTTGATATCCTTGCCATCGATAATGCAGGGTGCGGAAGTCGCTGCAATCATGTCTGTGGCAAGTCGCGTCATGCGTGCCGGATCTGAGATCGATGTCAACAAAACTGCAAACTCGTCACCTGACAGGCGTGCCACAAGGTGTTTGTGGAAGACCGTCTGCAAGCGTTCAGCGACGATCTGCAAAAATACATCTCCAATACCGTGACCGTGCGTATCGTTGATTTCCTTGAACTTGTCGACATCGATCAGCATGACGCCGACATTCGACGCCTTGGCCTGTGCACTACGCAGTGCTCCAGCGAGCCTGGCATTGAACACAGCCCGATTTGGCAGGCCCGTCAGAGTGTCATGATGGGCAAGGTACTGAATGTTACTGTTCGTGCGGACCTGATCATAAAATCGCATCCAGAGCAGAATGGCGGCCAACGCGAAGGAGAGCAGGCACAGCACGCCGATTGCCGCGCTGATTGACCAGATCAATCCTGAAAGGTTTTCCAGAATACCCGTTTGCGTCACCAGCAGAACGAGACTGGGTTCGACGACATCCGCTCGTTTCGGATTGTAGACGACAATGGCATTGGAACCGAACGCTCCGAGCCAGGTCATGTCCGGAACAACGGTCAGGGCCCGGTCCGAATTGAAGGCGGCCCAGGCGTGATTGAGGGTGCGAACAGACGTAAGTTCATTCTTTGCGAGCCAATCTATCTGCGCAAAATCCGGAAGGTTCGGATTTTCGGCGGACGCGCCCGCCGGATAGACAAGCGCCTGGTTCAGAATGATCGAGTCAGCATGATGCCGTGCCAGCATCTTTTGGAATTTTTCGCGTGTTTCACCAGACATCCGGGCGGCAGCGCTGCTTTCGGCAGGTGGTGAAAGGCGTAATCCTTCAAGCTTCTGGCTGGACTGCGGTTCGAGCTCAACAGCGTAAGTTGCCAGAGCGGTCTGGATATCGGTTTGCTGGTCAGCATAGTTCTGCTCCAGACCACTCACCAGGAGCCAGTGAGTGAGCAGGCGATTGCTGACATAAACCCCAAGCGCCAGCGCAAGCACCAGCGACATGGATACCAAAAATATGACAATGTTGCTTCTGACGAGTGGGATTGCCATCCGGCTTGGTACCGTTTTTCGAACACTTGTATCGCGATCGTAAGCAGAAATCCTTTAACCATCATGAATCTGAGGACATTCTCTTTAGGTTTTAACGAACTTGCAGAGAAGCTGTGGAATTCGCTGCCGTTTCAGGAATGCGTGCTTCGTTCAGCCTTGCTTCTAGTCAAAGCTGACAAGTGCCGATAAGAGTGTGAAGAAGCTTTGATTCGCCACGAACCGGCGGGTTTTGTCGCGCCGTTTTGGACATAGTGGGAGCTTGTAGGTGAGCGTCTGGAGCAGTATCGGCAGCATTGTCAGCTCGATCGGAACTGGCGGCGCTCAAATTATCGACCGGCTCGTGCAGCTTGTCCTGGCGCGCCCGGAAGGCACAAACAGTGTCGGCTTCACCGTCGCGATGATCGCACTTTCCGCAAAAATGGCCAAAGCCGACGGTGTCGTCACGACCGACGAGGTTCTTGCGTTCCGCGAACTTTTCGATGTGCCGCCCAGCGAAGAACGCAATGTTTCAAGGCTGTTTAACCTGGCGCAGGAAGATGTCGCCGGCTTTGAAGTCTACGCAAAGAAGCTGGCCGATCTTTTCCCATATGATCACAAGACCTTGCTCGATATACTCGATGGGTTGTTCCACATTGCAAAAGCTGACGGTGTCGTACACGAGAGCGAAGTAGGCTACCTTTCCAAGGTGGCCGAAGTTTTCGGTCTGGATGAGCGGGAGTTTGGCAAGGTTCTGGCCCGGCATGTTCGGAACGACGGTAATCCGTACGTGGTACTCGGATTGGGACCGGAAGCCAGTGACGCGGACTTGAAGTCCCATTACCGGCGGGAAGTCCAGGAGACGCATCCCGACCGTCTCATCGCACGGGGTGTCCCGGAAGAGTTTGTCCGAATTGCAAACGATCGACTGGCAGCCCTCAACGATGCATGGGCAAAAATCCGCGCGGAAAGGGGCATATGAACGTCGTGACGGACACCGGTGTCGATGCAAGGGTGCATCCATCACCAAACCACGGGCCGCGGGCTCAGGATGCGCCGATTGACATGCTCGTTCTTCACTATACCGGCATGGAGAGCGCTGAGTTGGCGTTGCAACGATTGTGCGATCCGCGTACGGAGGTCTCCGCCCACTATTTTGTCTACGAAGATGGGACCATTCTTCAATGCGTTCCAGAAGCAAGGCGTGCATGGCATGCAGGACGCAGTTTCTGGAAAGGCGAGAAAGACATCAATTCTCGGTCGATTGGGATCGAAATCGTCAATCCTGGCCACGAATTCGGCTATCGCCCGTTTCCGGAAAGTCAGATTGAAGCGGTTGTCAGGTTATCGAAGGATGTCTGCCTGCGTCACGACGTGCTTCCCTGGATGGTTCTTGCACATTCGGATATCGCGCCTGACAGGAAAGAGGATCCCGGGGAGAAGTTTCCCTGGAACAGGCTTGCTGAAGCCGGTGTCGGACTTTATGTCGAACCGCACGCGATTGTCGCCGGATTGCTGATGCAGGAAGGCGACAGAGGTCAACCGGTGGAAGCCTTGCAATCGATGCTCGGGCTTTACGGCTATAATGTCGACATCAATGGTGTCTTTGATGAAAAGACACGTCATGCCGTGAAAGCATTTCAGCGTCACTTTCGGCAGGAAAAAGTTGACGGCGTCGCAGATCATTCGACCATCGAAACGCTTAATCTGCTTCTGCGGCGATTGCCGACTTTCTCGGTGTAGGTCGGAAGCCGGTCACACAAGACCGGGAAGGCCAGGCTACCGGATGCCGTTCACAATAGGTGCATCGACCCACCCGTCACCATCGATTTTTCTATTTTGCACCGCAACAAATTAGATAACTTTGCTGCAGTGCGTCATGAATGGTCTTCAGTTTGTCTGCAAATTGCCGGATGCACGGCAAGATTTCGTCACAAACCCCGTTTTTTTCCGATTTGGGCCTGATTTTTTGGTAAATTTCTGTAACAATTTGAAATAAAACGTGATTGGATTGCGCTAAATTTCGTCCCACAGGTCCTGCATTTCTCCGCTCCGAAATTAACCAGAATGAAAACCAAAAGGGCTGGACGAATGTTACGGTCATTCAATAAACTAACTGGGGCGCTTTGCCTTTTCGCCTTTGCAACCACTACGATTGCACCCGTCGCGATGGCAGCCGGTTCGGGGTCGGACCCGATCCTCCACGTCATCGACCCTGAAAAAATGAAGAAGAGTGCCGAGAAGCTGGCATCAAGGGAACAGGTGGGCTCCGGTTCGGACCCGATCCTGCATGTCATTTCTCCGAACACCGAAACTTCCAAGAACAAGAAGGCGACCAAAACCACCGCCAAGAAGTCCAGTCCGAAAAAGACCAAAAAGAAAGCGCAGGTCAAACCAGCTTCTTCCAAGAAGACGGTCAGAGCGGCAAATGCTCCGGCCAAGAAGCAGGAGTTTTCCAGGTTGATCCGCAAGGCAGCAGCGAAACACGGTGTTCCCATCAGAATTGCGAAAGCGGTCGTGGAAGTGGAAAGCAACTTCAACCCGAGAGCACGCGGCCGGGCGGGTGAGGTTGGGCTGATGCAGATCAAACCTGCAACCGCGCGAGGTATCGGCTACCGTGGATCCACGAAAGCTCTTTACGATCCGGCGACAAATATCGAGTGGGGCATGAAGTATCTCGCCGGTGCCCATGAACGGGCCAACGGTGATCTTTGTGGCACGATCCTGCGTTACAATGCGGGTCACTATGCGAAGCGGATGAATCCAGTCAGCCGTCGGTATTGCAGCAAGGTCAAGCGCCTCATGTCGTCCAGCTGATCTTTTGACCAGGTAAGTGAGGTCATTGATTTCTAACAGGATGATTGACCTTACCGGGATATAAAACCCCGCTGCAGAGGCAGCGGGGTTTTTTGTTTGCCACCAGCTATTTCATGCAAACTTTCGTCTGGCTGCCGGGATCGACTCCGGTACAAGAGTGCCTTCCGGGACGTCGTATGCATCGAAAGGCTGCCCGAGTGCAGTTGTGACGGGAACCACACCTGCCCAAAGGTCTGTTCCCAGGTCTTCCGTGTCATCAACCGGCCCGCCTGTCCGGACCTTGGTGCTGACATGCTCCATGTCCATGACAAGGACCCCGGTTGCCTTGTGTTCCTTCGCCATCATTGCGCGGCATTCATCCCAGCGACCGGGTAGAATATGATCCGTGATCGCGGCGAGTGCCTCAATCTGTTTGTCGTGATCCTCCACAAGGTGTGCGGTACCATGCACAATGGCGCAGCGGTAGTTCATCGAGTGGTGGAAAGCAGAGCGCGCGACAACGAGGCCATCTATGAGGGTCACGGTCAGGCTTGCCGGAACACCTTTCGCATTGTCCTTGATGATCCGTGTTGTGCTGGCGCCATGAATATACAGCTTGTCACCAATCCTGGCGTATGCCATCGGAATTACCATTGGCTTGTTTTCGTGTATGAAACCGCAATGGGCCACAAGACCGGCATCAAGGATTTCATTGGCAAGAGCGCGATCATAGCTGCCTCTGTTCATCTGCCTGATCTTTGCATAGCGCGGCAGGTTCGTGGCCTTGCGCTTCTCCAACGTGGACATGGGTATCTCCTGATCCAGGTTTGTCTTGTGCTGCCTGGTTTCTTCGATAAACTGGACTTGTAAAAGATCCGGTTTTTAAAAAATGACAGAACCAGTTTTTCCCGAGGGTATTCTGACGCTAGAACGTTCCGGAAGGGTTCCCCTGGCCGAACAGATTTATCGAGGATTTCGCGATGCAGTGCGCAGTGGCCTTCTTGTCTCGGGAACCAGGTTGCCGTCCACCCGCAGGCTTGCGTCGACGCTCGACGTCGCACGAAACACGGTGAATGCGGCTTACGACCTGCTTCAGGCGGAGGGTATCATTTCGGTGAAGGCCGGCGCCGCTCCCAGGATCACCGAGGGATTTCCCCTGGAAGGAAATACGGGCATTCGAGTTGCGCCGGCTTTCAAGTCAAACCTTTCCGGCCGTGGTCTTGCCATGTCGACGAACGTTCGCGGCGAAGCCTGGGCCTCACGTGATGGTGCGCTGCAACCCGGTGCGCCTGCACTCGATAGCTTTCCCTACGAGGAGTGGGCACGGTGTCTGCGCCGTGCTGCGAGGATGGAACGCAGTCCTGATCTGCAGTATCGGAATTATTCGGGTGTTCCTGTTCTCAAGGAACAGCTTTCGCGTCATTTGGCTGCCGAAAGAGGTGTACGGACCGAGCCCGCGCAGATCCTGATCACCAGCTCGATGCAGGCCAGTCTATCGCTGTTGTCAATGGCTTTGTCGGATCCCGGCGATGAAGCGTGGTTGGAAGAACCCGGTTATCTGGGTGCACGCACTGCATTTCAGGTTGCCGGTTTGAGCATTCGCCAGCTTCCGGTCGATGACCAGGGTGCTGATGCGGAACGCATGCCGGCTACCGGTGTCTCCCCGAAACTGATTTACGTGACACCATCCCACCAGTATCCGCTGGGTGTCCGCATGCCGCTGGGCCGCCGGTTGTCCCTGCTCGAAGCGACCCGGTCGGCAGGCGCCGTCATTCTGGAAGACGACTATGACAGCGAATTCCTGTTTTCAGGGCGCCCGGTCGCCGCTCTTTATGGCCTTGCGGAAGAAGGACAGGTCGTCTACCTCGGCACCTTTTCAAAAAGTCTGATGCCAGGCCTTCGCCTGTCTTACTGCGTTGTTCCACCCCAACTGGTCGAGCCGCTTCAACAACTCATGCGCAACATGGGATGTGCTGCCAGCGTTCAGATTCAGGTAGCGCTGGCACAGTTCATGGATAGCGGCGCCTACAAGAAACACCTGAAACATATCCGGAAGATTTACGCGGAGCGCGGGGCTCTGCTCGTCAGGACGTTGAACGAACGTCTCGGCAACAGGGTTGAAGTGGAAGCGCCAAGCGGAAACGTTCAGGTCGCGATGATGTTTCGCGAACAGGTAGATGACAACGCCCTGGCGACAGCAATGCAGGAAAGGGGTTTTGCGGTGTCCCCGCTTGGCAATTGTTATCAGGGCAAGGAGCGCAAGTCCGGCCTGATCATCGGATTTGCGGATGCCAGCGCAAGACAGATAACTCAGGGTGTCGATACCCTGGGAACGTTGCTCGATAGTCAAGCAACGGTCTCAACTTTCTGAAAACAGGGACATTTTGGGAACGTCCCCTTGAACGATAAGCTTGGCTTCCGTTGCTGAAATGACGTCGTCGACGCTGGCCCCCGGGCCGACTTCCTTCAGAACCAATCCATCTTCGGTCGGTTCTATCACCGCCATTTCGGTCACGATAAGGCTGACGCGGCGCCGGGCAGTCAACGGCAGATTGCATTCGCGCAGGATCTTCGGTTTGCCCCGGGCCGTATGAACCATCGCAACGATCACATGTTTTGCACCGGCAACCAGATCCATCGCCCCGCCCATGCCTGGAACCATCTTGCCCGGGATCATCCAGTTGGCAAGATATCCGCGTTCATCGACCTGAAGTCCGCCGAGCACTGTCATGTCCAGATGCCCTCCACGGATCAGGCCGAAACTCATCGCGCTGTCGATCGATGCAGCGCCGGGAACAGCGGTGACGAAGCCGCCACCGGCATCGGTCAGATCCGGATCTTCCATGCCCTCGGGCGGGCGGGCCCCAAGCCCGATGACCCCGTTTTCCGCCTGAAAGAAGACATGAACCTCTTTGGGAAGATAATTTGCAACCATCGAAGGCAACCCGATACCGAGATTGACCAGTGTGTCCGGCTCGATTTCCTGCGCCACGCGCCGCGCGATGATTTCCTTAGCTTCCATCGGGCTGTCTCTCCAGTAGATGATCGACCAGGATTCCAGGTGTTTTCACGCTGTCAGGTGAAATGACGCCGATCGGGACTATCGTCTGGGGTTCCGCGATAACGGTCTTTCCCGCCAGAGCCATGATGGGATTGAAATTGTGTGCAGTGAGCGAGTATTCCAGATTGCCAACATAATCCGCCTGGTGAGCGGCAATCAGTGCAAAGTCTCCATGGATTGGTTCTTCGAGCAGAAAATCCCTGCCACTGACAGTGACAATCTGCTTGCCTTCTTCAACCAACGTTCCGAGGCCTGTTGGGGTCAGAATCCCGCCCAGGCCGACACCGGCTGCCCTGATCCTCTCCACAAGCGTCCCTTGCGGCACCAATTCAACGTCGATTTCGCCGGAAATCATTTTTTGCTGGGTCTCGGGGTTCAGGCCGATATGTGAGGCAACGACCCTGGTAAGACAGCCTGCCGTGACAAGCTTGCCGATACCGCGCCCAGGCATTGCGGTATCATTGGCAACAATCGTCAGGTCGTTGATGCCTCTGGCAACGATTGCATCTATCAACCTGTGTGGCGATCCAACGCCCATGAAGCCGCCGATCAGCAGCGTTGATCCATCCGGAATTAGCTCAGCAGCTTCCGCTGCCTTGATCGCCTCTTTCATGAGCACGTTCCCACAATCCAACCTGTCATCAGCAGGTTAGCGCTTGTCATGCTGGTTGGACAATGAAAATTGTGCGTCGCGGTAGTCCACGGGATCGCGGCAGTTACAGCACAGGTGTCAGTTTGCGGGCTGCTGCCCTGAGTTTTCGACAGCATTTGCCGCATGATCTGCAGCAGCAAGAATTTTGTCGCTGTCCTGACCGTTTCGGGCGAGCGCATTGAGGCCAAGAAGGCAGGAAAGGGCAAAGGCCGCAAGTTCACGGGCTCTCTTCTCGTCGGGAATACCATTTTGCCGATGGAGCGTGTGGAAAATGCGGTCTTCGAGCACGTTCATCCGCTCGCGCACAAGCGGCGACGTCTGTCCCGTCTCACTTTCTGGACTTCCGGATGAGGTGAGCAACAGGCAACCACGCGGCGTGTTCCGGCTCATGAACAGTCCGACGTGGCGGATGAACTGCGCCACGGCACGGCGTGGATCTGCTTCCGTTTTCAGGTGTGCCAGGCCGAGTTCCGTCGCCTCATTCCAGTATTTGTTCAACACAGTTGCAAAGACATCGTCCTTGCACCCGAAAGCCGCATAGAAGCTGCCGCGTTTTATTCCGGCCACCTGCTGCAGATCGTCGATGGATGTTCCCTGGTATCCTTTTGTCCAGAACACGTCGACGAATGCATTAAGGGCAACGTCCATGTCAAAAGATTTGGGTCGTCCGGCCATTTTCCCTCGTCTGGACTGGCTCCGGCAATTTTTTGCCGGAGCCGATCAGTTTACTCCGCAGCGATGACAGCCGGATTCCATTCGAATTTCCGGAAAGGGGCGTCAACTGGCGTGTCTGCCAAATGGTTCACATAGTTTGACATGACTTTCTGTGCAACGCCAAGAATGACGTCGAGGATCTGTCGCCGGGTATAGCCCGCTGCAAGAAATGCGTTTGTGTCCTCTTCTGAGACCACGCCACGCTGACGAACCACCTTGAGCGTGAACCGGCGCAGCGCCTCGAGTTTTTCATCCTCAAGCGGAGCCCCGTTTCGCAAGGATTCGATGAGACCGGCATTTACCTTCTGCATGTGCGCGATCGCCGTATGCGCCGGGACACAATAGTGACAGGCGTGTTCGACGTTTATGGCCATCCACACGACGGTCTGTTCGACGACCGAGAGGCTTGTCTGCTGAAAAAGTTCGTGCAGTTTCTGATAGGCCTCAAGATGTTGAGGAGAGTCTGCCATCACGGCGTGAAGGTTCGGAATCATTCCGAAGTCCTTGAGGGAATTGTCCAGAAGTGGACGGCTCTCGTCAGGTGCGGATTCCAGCGTGTGAAGTGTGAAATCGGTCATTTGCATCTCCTGTTTCGGCGTCATTCGACGTCGTTACCGTTTGTCGGTAACCGCGATGTAGGTATTCTGTACTTAGTAGTCAAAAATAAAATCGAACTCCGGAATCGCAAGAATCCGCGGTTCTTGGAACTCTTCAAGTAATCGTGAATTTGACGGTGATACGCTTGGCTTCTTGTCGAGTGAGAACGACGAGGGCTAAGCTGAAGACCAAGATCCGACAAAGGACCAAGGGTCGGAGAGCCGGAGGACAAAGCGCGAATGACTGTCATCCAGGAAAGTCAGGAGACACAAACAGCCCTTCGGGATTTCGGCCGCTGGCTGCTGCAGTCCGGTGGTTTGCCCGCCGACAAGACAGAAGATCTGCTGATGAAGTCCAGGGCCTTGCATTGCAGGTCTGGTGAAACCGTCTTTTCGGCTGGAGACACACTGGAAGAGCTGTTTTTCGTCAATTCCGGACTGGTCCGGTATTACTACCTCACACCCGAGGGGAAAGAGTACAACAAGAATTTCGTATCCTCCGGCAGTGTCGTGACAAGTCTGTCTTCCTTTCTGGAGGCAAAACCGGCACCGTTCTTTACGGAGGCTCTTGAGGACACTGTTCTTGTTGCAGTGCCAATCGAACTGGCAAGGAATCTGGCGTCCGATGACATCGACTGGGAACGGCTGGTCGGCCGTTTCGTCAGGGCCCTTGCCATTCAAAAGGAGCAACGGGAGGCATCTTTCCTTTTGAAGAATGCCGAACAGAGATACGAGGCATTTCTGAAAGATTTCAGCGCGTTAGCCATGCGACTGCCACAATATCACATCGCTTCCTATCTCGGCATCACCCCGGTCGCTCTTTCACGAATTCGGTCCCGTCTTGCTTGTCGGCGCGTTTCTTAACCCCGGTTAATGCAGATGGTTTCAGCACTGAACATGATGCCCTCACATTGACCTGAGGACGCATTGGCATGAACAAAACCATCGTTATCACCGGCGGCGCAATCGGATTGGGCCGGGAACTCACGCGACTTTACTGCGAAAGGGGGCATCACGTCGTGATTTGTGGCCGTACGCGATCGGCATTGGAAGAAGTCAGGTCTGCCCATCAGAACGTGACTGCCGTTTGCGCGGATCTCGCGGCACCGGAAGGCAGACGGCACTTTCTGGAGGAGATCCATGCTCTTGAAATCGAAGTCGATCTGCTGATCCACAATGCGGCGCTTCAATTCACGTATGACTTCGTGAAGGGCTGCGTGCCGGTTGAAAGGATTGAAACCGAGCTTCTGGTCAATCTCCTGTCGCCCATGGAATTGACGACGGACCTGCTCCCCTTGTTGAAAACATCAGGGGGCGCCCGTGTCGTCTTCATCTCATCAGCCCTTGCCCGCGTTCCCAAGCGGTCCGCACCGGTTTATTGTGCCAGCAAGGCTGGATTGTCGGTTTTTGCCATGGCGCTGCGGTATCAGCTCGAAGACACCGGGATTCGCGTCTCGGACGTTGTTCCGGATCTGATTGTGACCCGGATGGCACGAGGCCGCGGAGACAAGGCGCTTTCAGCGTTTGAAGCTGCCGGGAAAATAATAGCGGGCCTGGACAAGGGCAAGGATGAAATTCGACTGGGCCGCGTGCCGATATTGTACCTGTTGCACAGGTTTGTGCCAGGCCTTGCCTACAAGGTGTTGAAGGCTGCATAAGCTCCACAAAAACAGCTGCTTGGATCACTCCTTTGCTTGACCTCTGTCTGAAAGCCACTTAAGTCCGCAGGCGCCAGTCGGCCGGACAGCCGCTGCTGCAAGTGTCGAAAGACCGCAGGAGAGGAAAGTCCGGGCTCCAAGGAAACACGGTGCCGGGTAACACCCGGCGAGGGCGACCTCAGGGAAAGTGCCACAGAAAGCAAACCGCCTCGGCTTGCCGGGGTAAGGGTGAAAGGGTGGAGTAAGAGCCCACCGCGCTACTGGCAACAGCAGCGGCACGGTAAACCCCACCGGGAGCAAAACCGAATAGGGGCAGTGCGGTCCGGAAGCAATTCCGGGCCAGGCCGGTTTCCAGGCCAGCTGTCCGGGTTGGTTGCGTGAGACGCCTGGTGACAGGCGTCCCAGATGAATGGCTGTCGCGTCCGCGAAAGCGGGCCTTACAGAACCCGGCTTACAGGCCGGCTGGCAATTCGTTTCTCATTCACCCGGCCGTGTATTGCGGCGCGCTTGCCAGGAACTCACCATAGGACGCTGCATCCGGATAGGAGAATTGTTCTGCTATCGGGTTGGACCGTTTTGTCTTGCCCGCCCCCATGTCAGACAGCAGTTCGTCGAAATGACGGAAGTGGAACGGTGCTGAACAAAGGCCACCGTAAACCTTTGCCGCCGGACGCTCCTTGCGGCGCCAATCAAGCATTTCTTCAATATTGCGGTTCATGTCTTCATCGCTTGGCTGGTTGGCAAGTTTGCCGTCCGCATAGCGAACGAGCCAGTTCGCGATCATTTCGGCGGACAGGATCGTGCAGAAGCTGGAATTGAACCCGACAAACCCCATGTCCGGCATGTCAGGATTTACGGCGAGACGATACACACGGTATTGACCATCATGCTCGATCAGCTTGTCCTGGTACTCCTGAGCCAGGTAGGGCACGCCAAGTTTCCACCCAACCGCTAGAATAGAGAGGTCGCAGGGCACTTTTTCACCGTTCGTCAGAACAATTTGATCCTCCTCATATCGCTCGAATGATCCCCTGACCGGTTTGATCGAACCGTCCTTGAAGCCTTCGAACAGGCCCGGGGTCACGATGGGGAGCGAGCAGGATGCATCCTTTTCAATCGGTGTGTCGGGCACCATGTCCCATTTTTTCAAGCCGAGCTGCAACTTGAGAAGGGTCTCAAGGCCGCGGAAGTTGGCCCAGATCAGCGGCTTGAACGCGGTAAAGAGAGCCTTGCCCAGGGGGGATGGGCTCCACCCGTTGAACTGCTGCTCCTGCGCCCGCATGTACAAAAGGCGCTTGAAATTGATACCGCCGACGAAATACGGCACGCGCCACACGGGTTCCCGATAGACGAGTGTTACGGATTTCGCGCCGTTTGCTGCCGCGTTGACGGCAATATCGGTTGCGGACTTGGAACCTCCCAATACGACGACACTTTTCCCTGTCACCGTGGTCGGATCGGTGTATTCCGAGCTGTGGATGACATCACGACCCGTGGCCTGAAACGCGTCCTGGCCCGGATGGGTGATTATGTTCTTGTCAGAGAACTGTCCGGTGCAGACCGCGACAAAATCAAAGTCCTGCGTCCAGGTTTTGCCGGCCGCTTCCAACGTAAGCGTCCAGCCGGGCAGGCCGTCGTTTCTGCGGTCCATGGATTGAACGTTCGTGTTCAGCTGAAACAGCCTGGCCAGTTTGTGTTTGTCCGCATAGGCATGAAGATAGGCATGGACCTGTGGCCCCTTCGGCCATTCGGGATATTCGTCCGGCATGGCAAGATCGGTGTATCTGTAAAGATCTTTCGGGGACTGGGTCTGGACGCCCGGATAGGAACGGGACAGTTCCCAGACACCGCCAAAATCGTGGCTTCGCTCAAATCCGAACACCCGATGGCCGCGTTCATCGAACGCCTTGGCCGCGGCAAGACCACTCACGCCGCCGCCGATGACAGCGACGTTCTTTCGTTTCGTCATTTTGATCTCCTCGCTGAATTTTCGCGCAGGTCAGGCCTGGTCCGGCGGTGGGAGGAAGTCGACTTCGTGCAGGGCCGACAGTCTGACCAGTTCCTGCGGATCGGTAACGCCATTCAGCGCGCCGAATAGGTCGAAGAGCTTGCGTGTCGGTGCGACTCCGAAGATGCAGGTCGCGGTTTTGCCGGACCGATTGTAAATACCGTGGGCTTCACCCATCGGCATTCTTACCGTGTCTCCGGCCTTTGCCACGTGGGTCTCGCCGCCCATCTCGACCTGCAATTCACCCTCAAGCATGACGATCCATTCATCCTGTGTCGGGTGGATGTGCGGTGGGACGAATGTTTCTGCCGGAACAACAGCGTGCCAGATGAACGCATTGGTGCTGTGCAATTTTGGTGTGTAGGTATGCCCGACGACATTCCAGCTTATGTCGCCCAGGCTTCCGTCAGCGGATGTGATGCCAGCTCCGTTTTGCATTTTGTTCCCCTCCATTGTGCAGTGTGTTGGCGGAAAAATGCTAAACTGACTTCTCGAAATTGTTTTATCCAGATTGCGAAAAAAACTGACCGGATGCAGTAAATTGCCGCATTGTCGGATCCGAATGCTTGAATGAATTTCCTGCTCACGGCATGATTTGTCATGTCCCAGGCCGCGCATAGACCGCCATTGAGTAACTACCGGTGTTTTGAAACGTTTGACGTTGACGAAGCCCGGGAAATCGTTGCGCGCAATTTTTGCAGCCACAGGCTTGATCGAATGTCCTCGGGGGATCGGTTCGATGCCTGCCAGAACAGGGTCGATGGCGAAAGACTCTCGCTGAACTACATTCGCTACGGTGCCGATGTGACCATCGATCCGGGCGAACTTTCGGAATTCTATCTGATACAGATTCCGATCACAGGCACGGCGCAAGTCAGGAACGGAATTCGATCCGTTTACTCAACACGTTCCGTCGGGGTTGTTTTGAACCCGGACCGACATACCACGATGCGTTGGCACGAAGGCTGTGAACAGGTTCTGGTCCAGATCGAAAAATCCTACATGCGGGATATCGCCGTCAGGATGACGGGTGTGGACGTGAACTCGGTCCGTTTCTCGCCAGGGTTGGATTTGAACCATGAATCCATCGCCTCATGGGCATGGCGCCTGCGCGCTTTGTTCGGGGCGGCGGAGGCCGGACAGGCTTTTCACGGGTCTGACCTTCAGCAGCAAAGTCAGCTGGAAGAGGCTTTGGTGATGTCGTTGCTGGAGGTGCAGCCCAGCACTGTTTCGCACTTTCTCGGAGAACGGCGCAGCGGCGCCTCACCTGCGATCCTGAAACGGGCGTTGTCGCTAATCAACGAGCAATTCGGGCAAGACATCAGTCTTCTGGATATCAGCGCTTTCGCCGGAACAACGCCCCGCAATCTGCAGATCCTCTTCAAGCGGGAGTTGGGATGTACGCCAATGGAAAAACTGCGGGACGTTCGGTTGAATTTTGCGCGATACCTGCTGGTATCAAGCGGTAAACATCAATCCGTCGCGGACATTGCCGAAAAGTCCGGGCACCGCCACGCGGGGCGGTTCTCACTGGCATACAAAGCTTGTTTCGGCGAATCTCCAAAGGAAACTCAACGCCGCCGCCCGTTCGGATAGTTCAAGCCGTTCCGTACCTGGGTCATGTATTGCTTCATGAAAACTTTTCTCTGAATTTACGGAAGATTTCGTTCGGTCGCGTGTTTTATGTATTACGCAAAATTTCGTGAGACTAAATATGATAAAATTGTGTCTTCGAGGTCATTTTAAAACCTTTAACATTTAATGTTTTGTCCATGTTGTTGTCTTTGTTCCTTCCTAATCTTGATTCGTTGTATTCAATACAGGTGGGATCGAAATGGAAGGGACGTTCGAGGACTTTTTGGCCGCGTTGTTGGCGTTTGAGTCGGGTTGGGACAGGGGCCGCTACAGCGCCGGCGTCATTCAGGACTGGCAGCTCGACCAATGGGCGGGTGGTGCGGTTGAAACCCATTTTCCGCAATATACGAGCTGGTCGCAGTTGACCGACACGGAATGGGAAACCATGGCGTACCGGTCCATGAATTCGCTCGGGTTTGTCGGTTTTCAGTTCGGCGAAGCGTTGCTCATTGATCTCGGCTATTATGACGATGACGTCTTCTACGGAAACGGGGCAGCTTCCAATACTTGGGACGGAAACTGGACTGGCAAGAATGGCGTGAATTCTCTGGAAGAATTCATGACCAGGGACGCACAGAACGTCGCGATCCAGGAGGCGTTCGGCTACAATCTTCAGGTTCTGGAAACGCAGTTGGCCGGGAGCGGACAGTCGCTGAGCGATTTCATCGGTCAGACGACGAGCTACACCCAGAACGGCCAGACCGTCACAGTCGACCTTACGTTGACCGGTATTCTCGCCGCAGCTCATCTGCGCGGTGCATGGGGGACCGCGACGCTTCTGCAAGGCGGGGCCGTCAGCACGGACGAATACGGCACATCGATCCTGCAATACATAGATCAGTTCGGCGGCTTCGAGGCCCCTTCGATCGGGCAGATGATTGCCTTTTACGAAGATCGCCTGACCGGCGACGAAGGTCTCGGCACACCGGGCGAGACGCCCGGAACCGGTACGCCGGGCCAGCCGGACAGTGACGGCGGCAATGGCGGTGCCGGCGTCACCGAAAGCGATGCGGATGTCGTGATTACCTGGTCCTGGGGGCAGAACGAGGTTGTCACCGGTTTCGACCCGTCATCGGGTACAATCTTTATCGACTGGATCGGCGCCGATGACCTCGAGGTTTCCGAGACGGTTGAGGGTGTCGTGTTTGCAATCCCGTCCAACAACCAGACAACAACCCTCTCGGGTGTCCGGCTGAGTGAGCTGAGCGGGGAAAACTTCACGATCCTTGATACAACCACCGCCGCAGAAGTTCTGGGACTTGTTGGCAACGGATCAGGGATCCCTGATACACCGGATGAGCCTGACACACCTGTCGAGCCGGACACGCCTGTCGAGCCGGACACGCCAGACGAACCGGAAACACCTGACGAGCCGGATACTCCCGATATGCCTGCTCCGCCGGTGACGCCGGACAGCTGGAACGGTACGGCCAGTGTCACGGCGGCCACGGCGACGCTGGCAATCACATGGTCCTGGGGAACAAACAGGAGTGTTGCCGACTTTGATCCGCAAAACGACACGATCTTTATCGACTGGTTTGGACCGGACGCGATCAATGTCGACGAAGTGGGCGGGAATGTTGTCTTCACAATGGCGTCGAACAATCAGACGCTGACACTCGAAGGCCTCGCTCTTAGTGATCTTTCACCGTCGAATTTCACCATCATGAGTGAAGCAACAGGCAGGGAGCTTCTGTCTCTGGTCGGCAGCGATCCCGTTGCTCCAGGCGATCCTGTTGACCCGGGTACGCCTGACGCACCGCAAATGATCATGATCCAAACGGACAGCCCGTCGCGGGTGATCGACAACTTCAATCCGGCAACCGACATGCTTCATCTGGAAGCGGGTGTGATAGCCGAGCGGCTTGAGTTCGCCGGATATCCGACGACGATTGCCGATGTTTCCGCTGGACTGACCGTGCGTGTGCTGACACCGACGGGTGAGATTGCCAGCGAAACGGTTCTGGTCGGTGTTGATGCTTCCGATCTCACCTTGAACAATTTCATGGTCGCCGAGGAATCAGCGTTGAACGAAGTTGCGACGCTTCTGGGACAGTCCGTGGTTACACCTGACACGGGAGGCTTTGACGTCGTATATGACGCCGATGGTTCCAATCCTCCTGTTCCGTCCGGTACAAGCGATTTGGGTGGGGTCAAATGGGCTGCCGACTTCGGGGCAGATGACATAATAGGGTTCAACCCGGCCTCGGACGAGATCGATTTCGGTAATGCTTCCGTGCATGGACTTGTTCTGAACATGACGGCGAACGGCGAGCCGGTTATCGACAATCCATGGGGACCCGACATGCAGATCCTTCAGGGCGTCCAATTGTCGGAATTGTCTATCGAGAACTTCGGTGTCGTCGGGAACGAGCATCTGCGTCAGGACGTAGGAGGTATCTTGTCTTGGGAGGGCAATATCGGACCACGGGATGCGGATACCGTCTATATCCGCTCACATGAATACGTTGCTTCGGAAGTGATCGAAGGTTTCGACCCGGCAACACAGAAAATCAGCTTCCTCTATTTTGGAACCCGCGAACGCCTTAGCGTCGAGGATACGCCTGAAGGAATGGTGATCAGTTCATTGCCGAGCGGTCAAAGCTTTGTTTTCCCGGCAGTTTCGAAAGGGGAACTCATTGCAGGAAATGTCGAGTTCCACCACGATCAGGTGATGGAAGACAACCTTGAAGCGCCGTTCGGCTTCGACCAGAACGATGTTACTCTTGTTTCGCGCACCGCTCTTCTGACCCCTGATGCTCCTCCTGGTGAAACGACGGACGGTCACCAGATCCGAGACGGTGTCGGCGCAGTTCCGGATCAACCCGATGCTCCGGATGATCCTGAAACGCCGGATACACCGGAAACGCCTGTTGTGACCCCGGTAACTGACAGTGACATTGTGCTCGGGGAGGGTTCTGATACGGTGCTCGTGACCTGGGAATGGGGTCGGAAATTCGCTGTAAAGGCCTTCAATCCCGCGGAGGATTCATTAAATTTTACCGGCCTGCCGGCTTCTGATGTCCGGATCGAGGAAGTCGGCGCCGACCTGAAGATCACTGTCGAAAACAATGGCGGTCATAGCTTGTTGCTTGAAGGTCTGCAGGCTGAGGACCTCTCGATTGCCAACCTGGCAGCGGCCGACTGGAACCAGGTTGTCACGGATACGGGTGGCGTCTTGGATCAACTTGAAGCGCTCGGCAACAACGATGTGCTTGCCTGATAACAGAAACGGCTTCTCTGGAGCACAGCGCCGCGCACCTGCGCGGCGTTTTTTGTTCTCCACAGGTCATTCAAAAGCATGGTCTGCTGGGCAGTTCTTGCCGGGTTGCGCGTGACGGGGCATCAAAACCTCCGTAATCCTGCGAATCCGATTCTCGCATTCTGTCAAGGCTTCATTAAGCATGTTTCGACTAACCTCATCCGATGAGGGCGTGTGCGATCAAATCGAGCCAAAATCCAAGAGATTCCATTGACCGCCCATGTTCTCCCATGGTATCCCATAAGGACCCAGAAAGGGGAGGGCGGGCCCATTTCAGCAGGGCCTGGGACATCAAATTTACGGCTCGGCAAGAGCCGGTTTTGCAAAATGCATGTCCTTAGGCCGCACGCTGGCCGTTTCTTCTCAGAGGTGATTAGGGAATTTGACGGTTAGGAACCCGTCTGAAGGGGATTTATGTCCGGTTTTGTTTCTCACTTTACCAACCGGCTGGATGCCAAGGGTCGCGTGTCGATCCCGGCACCCTTCCGCGCGGTGCTGGCGAGAGACGGATTTGAAGGCCTTTATTGCATCACCTCTGCCCATTGCGACGCGGTCGATGCCGGCGGCAACGAACTTCTCGCCGAGATCAACAAGCGTTCGGAGGCATTCGCGAAGCTCTCGCCGGATCATGACGCACTTGCAGTCGCGCTTTTCGGGGCAAGCGAAAATCCCAAGATAGACGGAGATGGACGCATGACCATTTCCGACATGATCCGTGACCACGCGGGTATCACCGACCAGGTCACCTTCGTCGGCATGAACTACAAGTTTCAGATCTGGGAGCCGGCAAAGTTCCGCGAGTACCGTGCAGAGGCCCAAAGGCGCGCGCTCGCGATGCTGTCGGGGCAGGCCCCCGTACCTTCACAAGGAGAGCCGGCATGATGGCGCTCGGCGACAGAAATGCTGCATCTGCCGCTGGCGGACTCGAGCGCCATGTACCGGTTCTCCTGAGTGAAGTCCTCAAGTGGCTTGATCCGCGACCGGGCGAAGTGATCGTCGACGGAACGTTCGGAGCGGGTGGTTACTCGCGTGCGATGCTGGCACGCGGAGCCAGTGTTATCGGGATTGACCGGGATCCAGACGCTATTTCTGCCGGACAGGCTCTGGTCAGTGAGGCAGAGGGCAGCCTGATGCTGGTTTCCGGACAGTTCGCCGATCTGGATGAACTCGCCCGCTCCCAGGGACACGACAGGGTTGACGGCGTTGTTCTCGATCTTGGTGTTTCGTCCATGCAGCTTGATGAGGCCGAACGTGGATTTTCATTCCTGCGTGACGGTCCTCTCGACATGCGCATGGAACAGGCCGGTCCGTCCGCAGCCGATGTCGTCAATGAACTCCCGGTCAGAGACCTGATCCGTGTCGTCGGACTGCTCGGTGAGGAAAAACGGGCGACTTCGGTTGCTCACGCAATCGATACGGCGCGCAAGGAAAAGCCATTCTCCCGCACGTTGGAGCTTGCCGATCTGATCGAGAAAGTGCTCGGCCGCTCACCCAAGAAGGCGCAGATCCACCCTGCGACCCGCACGTTTCAGGCGTTGCGGATCTATGTGAACGGCGAACTTCATCAGGCCGCGACGGCTTTGGGCGCTGCCGAGCGTCTCCTGAAGCCGGGTGGCCGTCTTGTTCTGGTGAGTTTTCATTCCCTGGAGGATCGCATCGTGAAGCGTTTCTTTCAGGACCGGACCCGGACGCGAGGCGGTGGGTCCAGACACATGCCGGAAGAGGAAGTTCCTCCGGCAACATTCGAGCTCATGACCCGCAAGGCGGTTGAGGCTACGAGCCTCGAGAGGGATGAAAACCCGCGTGCGCGCTCGGCAAAGCTCAGGGCAGGGCGGCGCACGGACGCGCCGGCGCGTGAATTGGATATCCATGCTGCGGGCGTGCCGCGTCTTGCAGATTTTCATGGTCTAGGGGGCTGAAGATGGTTCGGACGCTGAACATTTTGTTCATTCTGGCAGTCGTGATCGGCGCGGCAACCGTTTACGACATGAAGCTGGCCGCGACCAAGTCAGCCGAGAAAGTCGCCGAGCTGCAGCGTCAGATCAACGAAGAGCGCAACGCGATCCGGCACCTCAAGGCGGAATGGAGCCTGCTGAACAAGCCGGACCGCCTGCAGGGCCTCGTGGAACGCTACAACGACTATCTCCAACTTGAGGCTCTTGATGTGAAGCAGATCGTGGCTCCGGCCGATCTTCCCGCGCGCCCAGTCATGCTTGAGCCCATTGGTGGCTCCAATCAGATGGGCGGCTATGCCGGCTCATCTGCTGCGATCCAGTGAGGGCTGACGGATGACGATAGTTAGCGAACCGGCAAGCTTCCTGCAGATCAAACGCTCAAACCCGCGGGTCGTACGCGGATCGGTCTCGTCGAGTGCGGTGAAATCGCGGGTCTACGTGGCGATGCTGGCATTTGCCTGTGTCTATGCCGCAATCGCCGGTCGGCTTGTCCTTCTGGCCCAGATGGAGGAAGCGCCTTCACGAGCCTGGATTTCCGCGCAAGATTCCGTGTCCGCGTCCCGTCCGGATCTGATCGACCGGAATGGTGAAATCCTGGCAACGGATATCAAGACCGCTTCTCTGTATGCTGAACCGCGCCGCATTCTGGATGTCGACGAAGCTGTCGAGGGATTGATCCGTGTCTTGCCGGAACTGGATGAAGGATTGGTACGCCGCCGTCTCGAAAGCGGCGCCGGCTTCGTCTGGCTGAAACGAGAAATGACGCCCCACAAGGCCGAAGAGGTGCACAATCTCGGCCTTCCGGGCATTGGCTTCCTTTCCGAGAACCAGCGCTTTTATCCGGGTGGGCCAACTGCCGGGCACATCGTCGGGTCCGTGAATGTCGACAATCAGGGCCTTGCCGGGATCGAAAAATACATCGATGACGAGTGGCTCGCCGATCTGCAGTCGCTCGGGTTCGCCTCCAACAGAACCATGGAACCTGTAAGACTGTCTGTCGATCTTCGAGTTCAGCATGTTGTTCGCGACGAATTGGTCAAGGCGATGGACCGCTACAAGGCGATTGCTGCCGCGGGAATTGTTCTGGATGCCAAGTCCGGCGAAGTGGTCGCCATGTCTTCACTGCCTGACTATGATCCGAATGACAGGTCGCAGGCGCTCCAGAAAGACAGGTTGAACCGTGCGACCGGCGGTGTCTTCGAAATGGGATCGGTTTTCAAGACCTTTACGACTGCCATGGCGCTTGATTCCGGTGCGGTTTCCATCAATGACAGCTTCGATGCGACACGTCCGATCAGGGCTGCCGGTCGGACGATCACGGATTTCCACGGGAAAAACCGCATCCTTTCAGTGCCGGAAATTTTCATCTATTCGTCCAATATCGGCACCGCCAAGATGATGCTTGCGACCGGGGTTGCGCGCCAGAAGGAGTTCCTGGGACGACTGCATCTGACCAGCCGGCTGAAAACGGAACTGCCTGAAAACGCTGCTCCGCTACTTCCGCCGAAGTGGAACGAACTTGCCGCAATGACGATTTCCTTCGGGCACGGACTGTCTGTCACTCCTATGCAGACGGCTGTTGCCGCCGCGGCCGTGGTCAACGGTGGCACCCTGCTGCCGCCAACTTTCCAGCCGAGAAGCGAGGAGGAGGCCCAAGCTCTTGGAAAACAAGTTCTTTCTGCGGATGTCAGCCGCATGATGCGCTATCTGCTCCGCCTCAATGTCCTTTCCGGATCCGGGCGCCGTGCCGACGTTCCCGGCTATACGGTTGGCGGAAAGACCGGCACGGCAGAGAAAATTGAAAACGGCCGTTATGTCAGAAACAAGCGAAGGAATTCATTCCTGTCCGCTTTTCCGATGGACGACCCGAGATACGTGGTTCTGATTGTTATCGACGAACCGAAACCGGAACGCGCAGGGATCGGAGCGACGGCGGGGCTGAACGCGGCACCGACCGTCGCCGCGGTCGTCCGCAGGGCAGCTCCGATGCTGGGTGTGATGCCGCGTTTCGGCAAGGGGGATGAACCGATTGAGATTTCCTATTAAGGAGACAAGGGAGAAGTCGTGATTTCCGGCGGGGTCGCAGCCGCAATCCGGATCCAGGGCTTCTGAATGACGACGCACAAACCGAACGATCAGGTGAGATGGAGCTTGAATATTTGGCCGAGGGCACAAGTTTGCCAGACTCGGCGAGTGGACTAAAAATTTCTGGACTTACGGCGGATAGCCGGAACGTCGAGCCGGGTTTCCTGTTTGCCGCCCTCAAGGGTGCCAGGACAGACGGGAGCCTGTTCGCGCCGGGTGCCGTCGAGGCCGGGGCTGTTGCGTTGTTGTGCGCTAAGGATGCGGAACAACAGCTGCGTGCGGCCATCCCCGAGAATATTGCCGTTATTGCGGCTGAAGAACCGCGGCAAGTGTTTGCGAAAATGGCTGCGAGGTTTTTCGGTGCCCAGCCTGATGTTGTCGTTGCCGTTACCGGAACAGCCGGCAAGACTTCCGTTGCGCATTTCGTACGTCAGATATTCCAGTCTGCGGGTCATCCGGCCGCAAGCCTCGGGACGCTGGGTACGATCAAACCTGATGGCATCAGTTATGGCGGGTTGACGACCCCGGACCCGGTAGCGCTTCACAGGGAGCTTGCCGAACTGGAAGCCGAAGGCATCAACCACGCAGCCCTGGAAGCGTCGTCCCACGGACTTGATCAATTTCGCCTGGATGGAGTGCGGCTGACTGCGGCAGCTTTCACAAATCTGGGCCGCGACCATATGGACTATCACGCGACCATCGAGGACTACCTTTGCGCCAAACTCCGTCTGTTTGAGGATTTGTTGCCGGATGGTGGAACAGTTGTCGTGGATCCCGCTGAAAAATATGCAGACCGGGTCCTGGACGTTGCCGGCCGGCGCGGACTGCCGGCTTTCACGGTAGGTGAGACAGGCCGAGACCTGAAACTGACAGGAATACGTGCGGTCGGAGCCGGACAGGAACTGACGCTGCAGACAGCGCGTGGCGAATACAAGATCACGCTACCGCTGATCGGGCGCTTTCAGGTGTCCAATGCCTTGATTGCAGCCGGATTGGCGATTGCGGCTGGAACCGACAGCGGCTTGGTCCTGCGGTCTCTGGAAAATCTGAAAGGTGCACCGGGTCGACTGGAACTTGCAGGCAGGACGGCTTCCGGCGGACTGGTCTTTGTCGACTATGCCCATAAGCCGGACGCGCTTGACAATGCACTTGCTGCGCTGAAGCCGTTTGCGACCGGAAAATTGTCCGTTGTCGTGGGCGCGGGTGGTGACCGGGATCCGGGCAAACGCGAGCTCATGGGCGCTGCTGCCTCCCGAAACGCGGATCTGGTCATTGTGACTGACGACAATCCACGCTCAGAAGATCCGGCGGTCATCCGCAAAGCCGTCATGTCAGGCGCTCCGCAAGCAATTGAGATCGGCGACCGATTTGACGCTATTGCCGAAGGAATTCATCGGCTCAATGCGGGCGATATCCTGTGCGTTGCAGGAAAAGGTCACGAAACCGGCCAGATTGTTGGCGACACAGTGATTCCCTTTTCCGACCACGAAGCTGTGCAGCGTGCCATCAGCCTTGAAGGAGACACATGAGCGACCCTCTTTGGAAACTGGACTCCTTTGTCGAAGCTGCGGGTGGCAGCCTCAAGGGGGACGTTGGCGAGGAAATCATGGGCGTCTCGATCGACAGCCGGTCGCTTGAGCCGGGAGACGCATTTATCGCCATCAGAGGAGACCGCCTCGATGGGCACGATTATGTCGCGGCCGCTCTGGAAGCTGGAGCGGCACTTGCAGTTGTTGCTGAAAGCCGGATGTCCGACCTGCCGGAAGACGGCCGTTATCTTGTTGTTCCCGATCCGCTGGAGGCGATGCGTCTTCTCGGCATTGCGGCCCGTGAACGTTCACATGCCAAGATTATCGCCGTAACCGGCTCCGTGGGAAAAACCGGAACCAAGGAAGCACTCAGGCTGACGCTCGAGCAATCCGGAAAAGTGCATGCATCCGTTGCGTCGTTCAACAACCATTGGGGTGTGCCGCTGACACTTGCCCGCATGCCTGCAGATACTGAATTCGGCGTCTTTGAGATCGGTATGAACCATGCCGGTGAAATAACGCCGTTGGTCAGGATGGTTCGGCCGCATGTGGTGATCATCACGACCGTGCAGGCGGTGCATCTGGAGTTCTTCGAGTCTGTGGAGAAAATCGCGCAGGCGAAGGCGGAGATATTTGACGGATTGGAACCGGGCGGAATTGCCATCCTGAACAAGGACAATCGGCAATACGATCTCCTGAGATTCCTGGCGGCCGCGGCGGGCGTCTCTCATGTCCAGACCTTCGGTGAAGACCCCGGCGCTGACAGCCATACCGAGAACGTCGTGTGTTATGCCGGTGGATCCAGTGTTGACGCCTCGATTGCCGGGACGGAAATCACCTACAAGATCGGCGCTCCCGGGAGGCATCACATCAAGAACAGTCTGGCGGTTCTGACAGCGGTCCAGGATGTCGGTGCGGACCTTGCGAAAGCGGGGCTTGCGCTGGATGCAATGCGCGCCCCGCGAGGACGCGGCGAAGTCAGCCATCTGAAGATAGATACCGGTGAAATCACGCTGATCGACGAGAGCTACAACGCCAATCCTGCCTCGATGCGCGCTGCGCTCGCGGTGCTGGGTGAGACGCCTGTTTCCCGCCCGGGACGCCGGATTGCCGTTCTTGGGGATATGCGCGAGCTTGGCGTCGATGCCGATCGTTTGCATGCAGGCCTGCTGGGACCCGTTACCGACGCCGGGATCGACGGTGTCTATTGCGCGGGCCCGCATATGCATACGCTCTGGGCACAGCTCCCGCATGAATTGCGTTCGCACTATGCCGAAGATGCAAAAGGTCTGGAAGACGCCATTTTGAGGGACGCGCGACCCGGCGATGTCGTTATGATCAAGGGATCGCTCGGAACTCGCATGGGACCGCTTGTCGAAGCCCTGAAGAAGGAATACCCGCCCGCGGATGACACCGCGGCGGCATAAAGGATAGCTGATGTTTTATTTTTTGGGGCAGTTCGCTGATCAGATTTCCGCGCTGAACGTGTTCAGATACATCACGTTCCGGACCGGTGGCGCCATCATGACGGCGCTCTTTTTTGTTTTTCTGTTCGGTCCGAAGATCATTTCAAGCCTGAGGATCCGACAGGGGCACGGTCAGCCGATCAGAGCCGACGGACCGGAAAGCCACCTTCTGAACAAGAAAGGCACCCCGACCATGGGGGGGCTGATGATCCTTTCCGGAGCGTTGGTTGCAGCGCTTTTGTGGTCGGACCTGTCCAATCCCTATGTGTGGGTCGTCATAGGTGTGACCCTCGGTTTTGGCGGCATCGGTTTTTACGACGATTATCTGAAGGTTTCGAAATCGTCGCACAAGGGTTTCGGCGGCAAGGCGCGTCTGGGCCTTGAATTCCTGATCGCTGCTGTGGCCGCTTTCGTTGTGACTGTCCTGGATACGTCCGAGTTTTCAGAAGCGATCACGTTTCCGTTTCTGAAGGATTTCACGTTGAACCTCGGACTGGTTTTCATTCCGTTTGCTGCTTTTGTAATGGTGGGTGCAGGCAATGCTGTAAACCTGACCGACGGGCTTGATGGCCTCGCGATCGTCCCGGTGATGATCGCCTGTGCATCCTTCGGTCTGATTGCCTACCTGTCCGGCAATGCTGTTTTTGCGAGTTACCTTCAGATCCATCATGTCTCGGGAACCGGAGAGCTTGCCGTCATTTGCGGTGCTGTGATCGGGGCAGGTCTCGGGTTTCTGTGGTTCAATGCACCGCCGGCCGCCATCTTCATGGGTGATACCGGGTCCCTGGCACTTGGTGGCATGATCGGTGCTATCGCGGTCGCCACGAAACATGAAATCGTTCTCGCGATCATCGGTGGCCTTTTTGTTCTGGAGGCGGTGTCGGTCATCGTGCAGGTGATTTCGTTCAAGCTGACCGGCAAACGGGTCTTCCGGATGGCGCCGATCCATCACCATTTTGAAATCATGGGGTGGACGGAAAGCCAGGTCGTGATCCGGTTCTGGATAATCGCGGTTGTTCTCGCCCTGGTCGGGCTTGCCACACTCAAGCTGAGGTAGTCCGAATGATACCCATCACCACATTTGAAGGCAGGAAGGTCGCGTTGTTCGGGCTCGGGGGCTCCGGACTGGCGACTGCCCGTGCCTTGAAAGCGGGTGGTGCGGATGTGGTGTGTTACGACGACAATGATGCGCGCGTGCAGCAGGCAGCCTCCGAGGGGCTGACAACGTTGGATCTTCGCAATTTGGACTGGGATGGCGTTGAGGCGCTCGTGCTTGCTCCCGGTGTCCCGCTGACGAATCCGATTCCCCACTGGAGCGTGGATCTTGCCCGCGATGCCGCTGTTGAGATTGTCGGCGATGTCGAACTGTTCTGCCGCGAGCGGCGCAAGCAATGTGCAACTGCGCCGCTGATCGCAATTACCGGCACCAACGGCAAGTCGACGACGACCGCACTTGTGGCGCATCTGTTGAAGGAGCTCGGGCTGGATGTTCAGGTCGGTGGCAACATCGGCACACCCGTGCTCGATCTGGAACCGCTGCAGCCGGGGCGCCACTACGTCGTCGAGTGCTCCTCCTACCAGATCGACCTGGCACCAACGCTCGACCCGAGCGTCGGGATCCACATGAACCTGTCACCCGATCACCTTGACCGGCACGGCACGATGGAAAATTACGCAGCAATCAAGGAACGGCTTGTTGCGGGTTCCAGGGTGGCTGTCGTCGGTGTCGATGACGGACTGTCGTCTGCGATCGCCGATCGACTTGAACTGGCGCACAAGCCCGTTTGCAGGATCGCCGGAGAACGGGAGTTGACCAGCGGGATCTATGCCCGTTTTGGCAGGCTTTACGAAGCGCACAACGGCAGTCAGTCGGAAGTCGCTTTGCTGGGTGGCATCGACAGTCTGCGCGGTGATCACAATGGTCAAAATGCAGCCGCTGCCTTTGCGACGCTCAGGGCACTGGAACTGCCGGCTGACAGGATTGCTGCGGCCATGAAGACATTCCCCGGCCTTCATCACCGCATGGAAATCGTTGCAAAACGTGGACGGATCCTGTTCGTCAACGATTCGAAAGCGACAAATGCGGAGGCCGCCGGCCGCGCGCTTTCCAGTTTCGACAGGATTTACTGGATCGCCGGCGGCCGCGCCAAAGCGGGTGGGATTGCGGTGCTCGACGAGTATTTCCCGAAGATCGCGAAGACCTTTTTGATTGGAGAAGCAGCGGAAGCGTTCTCAAAGACGCTGGAGGGCCGCGTCCCGTTCAAGATCAGCGGCACGCTGCCCGAGGCGGTGATCGATGCCGCCGGGGAGGCTGCAGAAGATGGCGCGGATGAAATTGCGATCCTGCTTTCACCGGCCTGTGCGAGCTTCGATCAATATCCGAATTTTGAACTGCGGGGCGCTGCTTTTGTAGATGCGGTGCGTGCCTTGCCTGATGCTGGTAACACTCAGGAGGTGGCGTAATGGTATCTCGGGCGGATCGCAGCCGGTTTGCCGAATGGCTCTGGACCGTGGATCACTATCTGCTCGCCGCTTTCGGTCTTCTGATGGTCGGTGGCGTGGTGCTTTCCTTTGCCGCCAGTCCTCCGGTTGCCGAACGGCTTGGTCTTGAAACGTTGTTCTTCGTGAAACGCCAGGCACTGTTTCTTATTCCCGCCGTTGCAGTCATGTTGGCAGGCTCGCTGATGCCACCGCGCCTGGTCCGGCGCGCGGCGTTGATCCTCTTTGTGGTTTCGCTCGTCCTGCTGGTCGCGACGCTGTTTCTCGGATTTGAAGCCAAGGGTGCCAGGCGCTGGATTTACATTGCCGGATTTTCGTTGCAGCCGTCGGAATTCCTGAAACCCGCCTTCGTGGTACTGATCGCGTTTTTGCTTTCAGAAAGCGGCCGCCGCCGTGAAGTTCCAGGCGTCCTGTTTGCATTCGTGCTTTTCGCCGTCTGCGCAGCTTTGCTGATTGCCCAGCCTGATTTCGGACAGACAATGCTGCTTGGTCTCGTCTGGGCAGGGCTTTTCTTCCTGAACGGCATTTCGTGGCTGATCATCGTTGCGCTCGGGCTGATCGGCATTTTAGGTCTTTTGGCGGCCTACGCTTTCCTGCCGCACGTGACCAATCGAGTGGACAGGTTTCTTGATCCCAGTTCGGGCGACACTTTCCAGGTCGATACCGCAATGGATTCCTTTCTTGCAGGTGGCTGGTTCGGTCGCGGACCGGGAGAAGGCACCGTCAAACGAATCTTGCCGGACAGCCATACCGATTTCATCTTTGCGGTTGTCGGCGAGGAATTCGGAGTTGTCATCTGCCTGGTGCTTGTTTCAATCTTTGCCTTCATTGTGCTTCGCGGGCTCAACCATGCAGGCCGGGACCAGGACGCATTCAGCCGTCTGGCGACGGCAGGACTTGTGGTTCTGTTCGGCTTGCAGGCGACAATCAATCTTGCCGTAAATCTGCATCTCATGCCTTCGAAAGGCATGACTTTGCCGTTCATTTCCTATGGTGGGTCATCGTTGTTGTCTTCCGCAATAACCGCCGGCGCCATCCTTGCCCTGACACGCAGAAAACCCCAGCCTTCCAGGGCGGAAACGGTAACGGTGAGCCGGCTTTCACCCTCTTCTTTGATGTAAGGCAGCGTTGCCGGATAGCATGAGCAAAACAGTATTATTGACAGCCGGCGGAACGGGCGGCCATTTGTTTCCCGCACAAGCGCTTGCGTCCGAGCTTGATAGGCGCGGCTGGATTGTCGAGCTTGCGACTGACGAACGGGCGGACAGGTACGGTACCGCCTTTCCCGCCCGCAAGGTTCATATCATCGCATCCGAAACCATCCGGGGGCGCAATCCGATTTCGCTGGCCAGGACCGGTCTGAACCTGTTCCTGGGCACGCTCCAGGCAAGGGCTGTGATAAAATCCTTGAAACCCAGCGTTGTTGCCGGCTTCGGTGGTTATCCGACTTTCCCGCCGATGTACGCCGCACGCCTGACGGGAACACCGTCAATCCTGCATGAGGCCAATGGCGTCATGGGCCGGGCAAACAAGATGCTGGCCAAGGGAGTTACGGCAATAGCGACCAGCATACCGCTGGAAAACCTGCCTTCGGACCTTGCCGCCAAGCAGGTGGAAACCGGTAACCCGGTCCGCGATGCCGTTCTGGAAGCTGCCGGTCAGCCCTATGCAGCGCCAGTTGAAGGTGGAGAATTTAACCTTCTGGTCTTCGGCGGATCACAGGGCGCACGGTTTTTTTCCGATCTCCTGCCGCCGGCAATGGAACTGATGCCGAATGAGGTTCGAAGCCGTCTGACTGTTGTACAGCAATGCCGCGCCGAAGACCTGGAACGCGTCAAGTCGGCCTATGACACGTCGGGAATCAAGGCGGAATGCGCGTCTTTTTTCAAAGATATGCCGAGCCGGATTGCTCAGTCTCATCTCGTTATCTGCCGTTCCGGAGCTTCGTCAGTAAGCGAACTCAGCGTCCTGGGACGTCCATCACTTCTCGTACCCCTTCCTGGAGCGATCGACCAGGATCAGGCTGCAAATGCGAAGGTTCTGGAAGCGGCAGGTGGTGCGTGGCCGATACGTCAGGCAGACCTTGACCCGGCAAGGCTGGCCGACGAAATCACCCGATTGATGAATGCGCCGGACTTGCTGGCAAGGGCCGCAGAAAATGCAAACAGCGTTGCCAGGCCGGATGCCGTCAAGCGCCTCGCGGACCTTGTTGAACAGGTCGCAGACAACCAAGGAGAACGGCCATGAAAATGCCGCACGACATCGGACCGGTTCATTTCGTCGGAATCGGCGGAATAGGTATGAGTGGCATCGCAGAAGTGCTGAAAACACTCGGGTACCAGGTCCAGGGATCCGACATGGCCGAAAACGCCAATGTCCAGCGCCTGAGGTCGCACGGAATTTCTGTCGCGGTAGGGCACGCGCCTGAAAACCTCGGCGATGCGGAAGTGTTGGTGGTTTCCTCCGCGATCAGGAAGGACAACCCCGAACTGGTCTCCGCGCGCGAAAAACTGATCCCTGTCGTACGCCGTGCCGAAATGCTGGCTGAACTGATGCGCTTCAAGCAGGCGATTGCGGTCGGCGGCACGCACGGCAAAACGACGACGACATCCATGGTGGCGGCGCTGCTTGATGCGGGAAGTCTTGACCCGACCGTTATCAACGGTGGCATCATCAACGCATATGGCACCAACGCGCGAATGGGGGGCGGAGACTGGATGGTCGTCGAGGCCGATGAAAGCGACGGAACTTTCGTCAAGCTTCCGGCCGATATTGCAATTGTCACCAATATAGATCCGGAGCATCTCGACCACTATGGGGACTTTGACGGTGTAAAGGCTGCTTTCCGGCAATTCGTTGAAAATGTTCCCTTTTACGGATTCGCGGTGATGTGTCTGGATCATCCGGAGGTTCAGACCATGATCGGAACGATCGAGGATCGACGAGTGGTGACATATGGCACCAATCCGCAAGCAGATGTTCGTTTCACCGACGTATCGATGGATGGTGGCAAGTCCAAATTCTCGGTTGCCATCCGGGACCGCCGAACGGACGAGGTGGTTGAACTGAAAGATCTTGTCCTTCCGATGCCAGGTCTTCACAACGTTTCCAATGCGACGGCGGCAATTGCAGTGGCATCGCAACTGGGGGTCGGATCGGAAGACCTGAAAAAAGGTATTTCGGATTTCGGTGGCGTCAAACGCCGTTTTACGCACACGGGAACTGCCAACGGCGTGCAGATCTTCGATGACTACGCTCACCATCCGGTGGAGATCAAGGCGGTTCTTCACGCCGCTCGCGAGTCAACCACGGGCAAGGTCATTGCGGTGATGCAGCCTCACAGGTACACGCGTCTTCACAGCCTTTTCGATGACTTTTCCAACTGTTTCAACGACGCGGATTCGGTCATCATCGCGCCCGTCTACGAAGCCGGTGAGCAACCGATCGAAGGTGCGAGCCACAGGGATCTGGTCTCTGGCATGAAGACCAGGGGACACCGGCAGGTGCAGTCGATTGACGGGCCGGAAGAACTGCCTGCCTTGATAAAGGAACTGGCCGAGCCAGGAGATTTCGTCATTTGTCTGGGGGCCGGCAACATCACGCAATGGGCCTATGCACTGCCGAAACAGCTTGACGGGAAATAGGGCCGAGATTGATGAACTTTCCCGACCTTCTGGAAGCATATCCGGCTCTTGGCGAAGGGCTGCGCGGCAGACTTACGGCGAACCAGCCGTTGTCGGCCGTTACGTGGTTTCGAACAGGCGGGCCAGCGCAATTGTTGTTCCAGCCGGCAGACGAAAAAGATCTTGCCGCGTTTCTCAGGAAACTGCCTGGTGATGTGCCGGTGCTGCCGGTCGGGCTGGGATCGAATCTCCTGATCCGCGACGGCGGCCTGGAAGGTGTCGTCATACGACTGAGCGCCAAGGGCTTCGGGGAGATCGAGGATCTGGGCCGGAATCGCCTCAGGGCGGGGGCGGCCGTTCCGGACAAGCGGCTTGCGGAGGCTGCAGCCAGGGCGGGTCTCGGCGGCTTTGCGTTTTACACAGGAATTCCGGGTGGTCTCGGCGGCGCCCTTCGCATGAATGCAGGCGCGCATGGCACCGAAACCCGCGAGCGCATGGTGGAATTGACAGCCCTGGACCGAGAGGGAAACAGGCATGTGCTGTCCAACGCGGACATGGGATATGCCTACAGGCACTCCTCGGCGTCCGGGGATCTGATTTTCACATCGGCGACTTTTGAGGGAAATCCGCACGACGAAACGGCAATCAGGCAGGAAATGGCCGACGTTGTCGCACACCGGGAGAAGTCTCAACCGATACGGGAAAAGACCGGGGGGTCAACTTTCAAGAATCCTCCGGGAACATCGGCCTGGAAGGAAATTGATGCAGCTGGCTGCCGCGGACTGCAGGTCGGTGGCGCGCAGATGTCCGAAATGCACTGCAACTTCATGATCAACACCGGCGAGGCAACCGGATACGACCTTGAAATGTTGGGCGAAACCGTGCGTGCACGGGTCTTGAAACACAGTGGTATCCGTCTGGAATGGGAAATCAAGCGGATTGGACGATTCGGAGCCGCTGGAACAGTCGAACCGTTTCTGGGACGGGAAGGGGAAGTCGCGTAAATGACCAAGAAACACGTTGCGGTTCTCATGGGCGGTTGGGTCAATGAACGCCCGGTCAGTCTTAGCAGCGGCAAGGATTGCGCCGATGCGCTCGAAGAAGCCGGTTACAAGGTGACGCGCATTGACGTGAACCGGAATGTCTCCTCGGTCCTTGAGAAGCTGAAACCGGACGTGGCGTTTAACGCGTTGCACGGTCCGTTCGGTGAAGACGGCTGTATCCAGGGAATTTTAGAGTTTCTTAACATTCCCTATACTCACTCAGGTGTGATGGCATCCAGCCTTGCCATGAACAAGGTGAAGGCCAAACCGGTTCTGCAGGCTGCCGGGGTCCCGGTGACGGAAGACATCGTCGTGAATCGCCACGACATCCAGCGCGAACATCCCATGAGACCGCCTTACGTGCTCAAACCGATCAATGAGGGGTCGAGCTTCGGTGTCCTGATTGTCAAGCAAGATCAAGAGTTTCCGCCCCAGGAACTTCACAGGTCGGATTGGCCCTACCCGGATGTCCTGATGTGCGAGAAGTTCATCGATGGCCGTGAGCTGACCTGCGCCGTGATGGACGACAGGTCTCTTGGGGTGATCGACATAGTGCCTATGGGTCACAGCTTCTACGATTATGACGCAAAATATGTAGAAGGCGGTTCAAAACACATTCTTCCTGCAAAAATTTCACCGATTGTTTACCAAACCATAGAGACACTAGCAGTTAAGGCGCATCAGGCTTTGGGATGCCGTGGCGTTTCCCGGGCCGATTTCCGATTCGACGAGCGCGAAGACGGAACCGGTGAACTGATTTGCCTTGAAGTGAACACGCAGCCAGGCATGACGCCAACCTCTCTTGTGCCGGAAATGGCGGCTCATAAGGGGATGAGTTTCAAGGATCTGGTCAGTTGGATGGTTGAGGACGCAAGTTGCTGTCGCTAGGTCGCAAATGGAAAAGGGAAGCATTGACACCGCTGGAGGCCGAGCTGGCCCCGCGCGGGCGTGGTGTTTCGCGTTTGCACCGGCAGCCGGTCTGGCGCTCGGCCGGACGCCTTGCCCATCTTCCGCGCTGGACGGGGTCCGCGGCAGCCCTTGGTTTCTTAACCTTAACGATTGGTTATGGAATAGTCATAGGCGGCCACGGCCGGATTGTCTCCGATGCGCTGCTGTCGGCAGCAGGCTTCGGCATCGAGGCTGTTAAACTTTCCGGTCAGCGTGAAATCAACGAATTCCAGATCCTTGAGGCACTTGAGATTCACGAAGGCACGTCGCTTGCCCTGTTTGATGCGCCCGGTGCGCGTAAGCGGTTGAACGAGATGGCCTGGGTCAAGAGCGCCTCGGTGATGAAACTTTATCCGAGCACGCTGCAGATCAAGATCGAAGAGCGGATACCTTATGCGCTTTGGCAGCGCGGAGACCTGGTTTCAATTGTAAACGAAGCCGGCGACGTGATCACCGACGATGTCGACGGGCGCTACGCCAACCTGCTGCTCGTTGTCAATCATGGTGCACAACGCCGCGCGGCAGAGATCAATGCGGCTCTGGAAAAAGTACCTGAACTGCGTCCACGGGTGCGGGCCGCGTTTCTGGTCAGCAACCGGCGCTGGGATCTACAGCTTGAAAATGGAATTTCTGTGCGCCTTCCGGAACAAAACATTAATGCAGCCCTCACGGATCTCGTGGAGATGGACGAGGACAGCGGTTTGTTGTCGAGAGATATCGTTGCCATCGACATGCGACTGGCGGACAGGGTTACCGTGCGCCTGTCCGACGAGGCTGCAGAGCAGCGCAAGATCATGACCGGAGGCCGCAACCGGTCGGGCAAGAAGGAGCAGGACACATGAGCCGCTCCGACAAGAACCTTTATCTGCCCAAGATGCGGCCTTTGCCGAGCAGACGCTCCGTCATCATGTCGGTCCTCGATGTGGGGTCGACCAAGATCTGCTGCCTGATCGCAAAACTGGTGCCGCAGGAAGAAAACTCGATCCTGTCGAGCCGGTCGCACAAGGTTGAAGTCCTCGGCTATGGCTACCAGCGCTCGCGCGGCATCAAGTCCGGCGTCGTCGTCGACATGGACGCAGCCGAGCAGGCGATCCGGATGGCAGTCGACAGTGCGGAACGCATGGCCGGTGTCACGGTTGAATCGCTGATCGCCAATATCAGCTGCGGACGGCTGCAGAGTGAAATCTACAGCGCCAATGTGCCGCTTGCCGGCGACAGTGTATCGGAAGCGGATATTCAAAGGGTGCTCTCGGCCGGATCGAGCCACTCGGTTACGGACGGGCGGGCTGTCACGCACGCGCTGCCGATATCCTATTCACTGGACGGCAGCCGGGGCATTCGCGATCCGCGCGGCATGATGGGGCACAAGCTCGGTGTCGACATGCAGGTTGTGACCGCTGAAAACCCGCCGGTTCGAAACCTCGAACTGTGCATCAACCGGGGACACCTGCACGTGGAAACGATGGTGGCCACACCATTTGCAAGTGGTCTGTCCACCGTGGTCGACGACGAAGCCGAACTGGGTGTTGCCTGCATCGACATGGGTGGCGGCACCACGACACTGTCGGTCTTTGTTGACGGTCACATGGTTCACCTCGATGCGATTGCAGTCGGCGGCAATCATGTGACAACAGACATTGCCCGTGCTTTTGCAACGCGCCTGCAGGACGCAGAGCGCCTGAAAACACTTTATGGCTCACCGCTGGCATCCAGTTCGGACGACAGGGACCTGCTGACGGTCCCTCCGCTGGAAAGCGATGGTGATCTGCCAAATCAAATCCCCCGCTCGGCGCTGACCAGGGTCATCCGTCCGCGTGTGGAAGAAATCCTTGAACTCGTAAGAGATCGCCTTACCGCGTCCGGCTTTGCAGGCCGGGTCGGCAAGCAGATCGTGCTGACAGGGGGCGCCAGTCAGCTCACGGGTCTTGGAGAGGTTGCGCGTCACATTTTGGGGCGCAACGTCCGTCTTGGCCGGCCTTTAGGCGTTGCCGGTCTTCCCGAGGCTGCCAAAGGTCCGGCTTTTGCCGCGGCCGTCGGCCTCTTGATTTATCCGCAAGTCGCTCAGATCGAACAGTTCGAACACAAGAATCGTCGATCGGGGTGGGGCGGGCAAACTGGTTATCTGGCCCGTGTGGGTCAGTGGATCAGGGAAAGCTTCTGACGACATGAGCCAAGAAGACGACAGCCAGGAAATCGAGCTGCCAGGTGTGGCAGTTGAAATTAGGGAAGAAGAGGAGTCTCCCGTATCGGGGGAGCCAGTGGGTCGCGAGGATAATATGACCATTAACCTGAAGATGCCCGACATTCAGGAGCTGAAACCGCGCATTACGGTCTTCGGCGTCGGCGGTGCGGGCGGAAATGCCGTCAATAACATGATCACAGCAGGCCTCCAGGGGTGCGACTTTGTTTGCGCCAATACGGATGCCCAGGCACTGGCCATGAACCATTCCGACCGGCTCGTCCAGATGGGCGTAGCCGTTACGGAGGGGCTTGGTGCAGGCTCCCAGCCGGAAGTCGGCTCTGCCGCGGCTGAGGAAGTGATCGACGAGATCAACGATCACCTGTCCGGATCGCACATGGTGTTCATTACCGCCGGTATGGGCGGTGGTACCGGCACTGGTGCAGCCCCGGTCATTGCCCGTGCAGCGCGTGAGCAGGGCATCCTGACGGTTGGTGTTGTCACCAAGCCGTTTCAGTTCGAAGGTGCGCGACGCATGCGCATTGCCGATTCCGGCATCGACGAACTGCAGCGGAATGTTGACACGCTGATTGTCATTCCGAACCAGAACCTGTTCCGGATCGCCAACGCACAGACGACATTTGCCGATGCGTTCGCCATGGCCGACCAGGTGCTTTACTCCGGTGTTGCCTGCATCACCGACCTGATGGTCAAGGAAGGTCTCATCAACCTGGACTTTGCCGATGTTCGTTCTGTCATGCGCAGCATGGGCAAGGCGATGATGGGCACGGGTGAGGCCAGCGGCGAGAAGCGGGCACAGCAGGCTGCCGAGGCGGCAATCGCGAACCCTCTTCTGGACGAATCCTCCATGAAGGGTGCGAAGGGTCTGCTGATCTCCATCACGGGCGGCAACGACCTGACACTGTTCGAGGTGGATGAAGCAGCCACGCGGATCCGCGAAGAAGTGGATTCAGATGCCAACATCATACTTGGTGCGACCTTTGACGAGACACTTGATGGCATCATCAGGGTTTCCGTCGTGGCAACGGGGATTGACAAGGAGGAAGGTCTCGACGCCGTTCCGTTTCAGTCAGCGGCAGCACAGACCTTGAATTCTCATGCTCCGGCTTTGGCAAGCACACCGGATATCGCAACCGCCAAGGTTGCGACTGCGGCTGCAAAGACCGGTGCCGCGAACGCTGCCGCGCAAGCGGTTGCAAAGCTTGAAAAAGAGCTTGCGATCCCGGAACCGGCAGCCGTTGCGGTCGCCAGCGACCCTGACGTCGAAATCAAGCGGGTCAAGCCGGCGAGCGCTTCCATGGCGGCAAAGTCCCAGATGATTGATCTGGAAGAGGATACACCGGCTCCTGCCCTGGACGAGAAACCTGTCAGTCAGCCGTACATTCCACCTGTTGCCGAGGAGCACAGCCCGGCACCACGCATGCCGCGCGTTGAGGATTTCCCGCCAATCGCACAGCGTGAAATGCGCGCGCAACAGACCCCTGCAACTCCGTCACAGCAACAGCCTGCTGCTCAGCAGCCAGCGGAACCGGCAACTTCTGCGCCGGTGCATGACGATGTTGAGGAATACGGTGACGAAGACCGCCGGCCAATGGGTCTGCTGCGACGTCTCGCAAGCGGATTGGGTCGCCGGGAGGACGAGGAAGACCAGGAAGTCGAGACAAGCGCACCTGTTGCCCGCAAGGTTCCGCAGATGCAGCCTGCTCCGGTTCCCGTCCCGCGGGCCCCGCAGGCAAGGGCATCTTCAGCTGGCGCGGCAGGCCAACTGGACGAGACAGGCCGTGCTGCGCCCAAGCCGGTCAGTGTCGCAGATGACGATCAATTGGAAATTCCGGCGTTCCTTCGCCGCCAGGCCAACTGATTCGTTTCGCGATCTTCTTCCCTGATCGCAGCAGCCCGGAGCGTATGTTTCGGGCTGCTTCCGTAACGGAAGAAATTCCTCTTTTAATTCAATGTTTTGTCTGCCTGTGAATCGTTACAAACCGTAATAAAGCTTTATTTCGCTCTACAGGGGAACGCGACTATCTTCGCGACCAACTCGTGATCGTTAAAAGTCCGTATGAGCATTGGGGCAAATTTTGGGCTTTGCGGTCGCAAATCGGAAGGGCTGGGTTTAATGACCACACATGTTGACCGACAAACGACGCTTGCCGAGCAGGTAACCCTGACGGGAATCGGCGTTCATTCGGGCAAACCTGCGTCGATTACACTTGTTCCTGCCGATGCCGGTGTCGGTATCGTTTTCATGCGCACCGACCAGGACAGCGCCGCAGAAGTTCCCGCTCTCTGGGACAAGGTTTCTGCGACAGCGCTCTGCACGGTTCTCGGCGATCCGACCAAAGACGGGATTGCGACCGTCGAACACCTCATGGCCGCACTCTTCGGTATGGGTATCGACAATGTCATCGTTGAAATCGACGGCCCGGAAATGCCGATCATGGACGGCAGCAGTTCCGTGTTTGTTGAGACTATCGAGCAGGTTGGGCTGAAGAAGCTTGACCGTGGACGCCGCTATCTCAAGATCAAGAAAAGCGTACGCGTCGACAATGGCGGTGCCTGGTGTGAATTGCATCCGCATGAAGGGACCAAATTCGACATCACCATCGATTTCGAAACACCGGTCATCGGCCGTCAGCAATATGTTTCCGAGATGACGCCCGAAGTCTTCCGTGACGACCTTTCGCGCGCCCGGACGTTCGGGAATGTCAAGGACGTCGAGCAGCTCTGGAAAATGGGATTTGCCCTTGGGTCATCCCTGGAAAACTCCGTGGCGATTTCCGACGACAAGGTTCTGAATCCGGAAGGCACTCGCTGGCCGGATGAGTTCGCCCGTCACAAGGCTCTGGATGCCGTTGGCGATCTTGCGCTGGCTGGTTTGCCTTTTCTCGGGATGTATCGGTCCTACAAGGGTGGCCACAAGATGAACCACTCCATTCTGGTCAAGTTGTTCGAAGACCCGAGTGCCTTCGAGATCGTTGAGGCACCTGCATTCCGGCAGGTCGGTCAGGTCGGCAAGGGTGGTCTTGCGGCAGCTGCTGCTTTCGGGCCCGACGTTTCCTGAATTTCCTGATAAACGGCTGTCTTATTGAGGCGGCCTGTCTGTTTCTTCAGAATTCACTGCAATTTGGGCATGTTGCCATAAAAATGCTCAAAAAAACCGTCAGATGGCCGTTGAGGACGTGACGGGGACAGGGGAATTCCGATAAACACTCCTGTCAATGAATCATAAGGCCGAAAAACCTGCGCGGCCGCATGGGCTGGAAACAGCTCGGGAGTATGGGTGTGAACGGAATTGCAACTGGTTCTGGTTTGAGCGGGACCGATTGGGTGAAATCTTTGCTGAGAATGGCTGTTCTTGCAGCGCCGATTCTTCTTGTCGCCTGTAGCGGAAAGGAAGATCTGGACGAACTTGCGTTGAACGATACGCCGCCGGAAGTTCTCTTTAACGAAGGTCTGGCGTTGCGCGCGCAGGGCAAACTTCGGGATTCGACCGAGAAGTTCGAGGAAATCGACAAGCTTTATCCTTACTCGGAATATTCCAAGAAGTCGCTCGTCAACCTGGCGTTTCTGAATTATTCGCGCGGCAAGTATCCGGAGACCGTTACGGCTGCGCGACGGTTTGTGACCCTTTATCCCGGCGATGAGGATTCAGCCTATATGCTTTATCTCGCCGGGCAGAGCTACTTCCGCCAGATGCCTGATATCACCCGGGATCAGGCGGTTACCCGCAGAGCGGCAGGGGCCTTTACCGAACTTATCCAGCGTTTTCCGGAATCCGAATATACACCGGATGCGGAAGAAAAATTGCGGATCGTTGAAGACCAGCTCGCCGGCAAGGAAATGCAGGTTGGCCGTTACTACCTGAAGCGGCGCAACTATGTTGCCGCGATCAACCGGTTCAGGGCGGTCGTCGTCGAGTTTCAGACCACCCGCCATGTCGAAGAAGCGCTTTTCCGTTTGACGGAAGCCTATTACGCACTCGGTGTGGTCAACGAATCCCAGACCGCTGCGGCCGTGCTCGGTCACAACTATCCGGATACGCAATGGTACAAGGATGCCTATTCGCTTCTGAATAAAGGCGGCTATCAGCCTTCAGAAGATTCTGGCAGCTGGATTAGCCGCGCATTCAGGAGTATCTAACGGGTTCTGGAAAGACGACTCGGCCCACTGTTATGGTGGGCTGCAACAAAGTCCGAGGAGCTCGCCTTCATGCTGGTCACGCTGTCTATTCGAGACATCGTACTCATTGATCGTCTAGACCTTGATTTTGCGGCAGGAATGTCGGTTCTGACCGGCGAAACCGGTGCGGGCAAGTCAATACTCCTGGATTCCCTGTCGCTGGCACTGGGGGCACGCGGCGATGCCGACCTTGTCCGCAACGGTGCGGCTCAGGGTCAGGTTACGGCGGTGTTTGACGTTGCAGGAGATCACCCTGTGCGTCTGTTCCTTCGGGAAAACGAAGTCGATGATGATGGCGACATCATTTTGCGGCGCATTCAGACTGCCGACGGACGAACGAGAGCGTTTGTCAACGATCAGCCCGTCAGTGCAGGTCTCCTGAGACAGGCCGGCGGATTGCTGGTCGAAATTCATGGGCAACATGATGACCGGGCACTTGTGGACCCTGAAAGCCACCGGGCCCTTATCGATGTCTTCGGTGGTTTGACGCGTGACGCTGCCGCCGTTGCCGACGCGCATTCTGCCTTCCGTTCAGCGGAAAGAGCCGTTGTCGAACATGAACGGCGTATCGAGGCCGCCCGCAACGAAGCCGACTATCTTCGATCTTCTTCCGAAGAGCTCTCCCGGCTTAAACCGGAAGCCGGTGAAGAGGAGCATCTGGCTGCCCGGCGAACGGACATGATGCAGGTGGAGAAGATTGCCGGAGATCTCAGCGAGGCTTTCGAGACACTCAACGGATCGGCCTCTCCGATTTCTGAACTTGCCAGCCTTTTGCGGCGCCTCGAGCGCAAGGCGGATCAGGTGCCGCAGTTGCTCGCCCAGCCGGTCCGCACGCTCTCGGAGGCTCTCGACCAGCTCGAGGAAACGCGCAGCGGGCTCGAATCAGCATTGCGCGAGACCGAACACGATCCGCGCGAGTTGGAAAGTGTCGAAGAACGGTTGTTTGCGCTCCGGGCTGCTTCCCGAAAATATTCCGTACCGGTAGACGACCTCAATACCCTGTGTGATCGCATGACGGCGGACCTGGCCGATCTGGATGCCGGAGAGGACAAGCTGACGGCACTCGTCGACGCGGCTGCCAAAGCGCGCGCCGATTATGACCGAAGGGCCGCCGCCCTCTCCACCAAACGCACAAAGACGGCACGTGCGCTGGAAAAGGCGGTGGCGGTCGAATTGCCCGACCTGAAACTTGAGCGTGCCCGGTTCATCGTTGAGATGTCGAGCGATCCGCAATTGCGCGGCCGCACGGGCATCGATCAGGTGGAATTTCATGTCCAGACAAATCCGGGAACGCGTCCCGGACCCATGATGAAGGTCGCATCTGGCGGCGAACTCTCGCGATTTCTCCTTGCGCTGAAAGTGTCGCTCGCGGACAAGGGTTCGGCTCCAACGCTCGTGTTCGACGAGATCGATACCGGTGTAGGGGGTGCCGTTGCCGAGGCAATCGGGGTCCGTCTGGCCAGACTCGCGAGCAAGGTTCAGGTCCTGACCGTCACACATGCGCCGCAGGTGGCAGCCCGCGCCGAAGGACACTTCCTTATCGCCAAGGAAGCGACGGGTGCAGACCGCGTTGCGACCCGCGTCCAAAGGATCGACAAAGATTATCGCAGCGAGGAAATCGCTCGCATGCTGGCGGGTAGTGTGATTACCGAGGAAGCCCGGGCTGCGGCCCGCAGACTTCTGACCGCAGCGGAATAGGGGCGTGCATGAGCGAGAAAACGACCGGCAAACCGGATACGAAAGACATCCGTGTCGAGAACCTGACGGCGGATCAGGCGGCCATGGAACTTGCGCGCCTGGCTGAAGAAATTGCCGAAAACGACCGCCGCTACCATCAGGAAGATGCCCCCACGATCTCCGACGCCGACTATGATGCTCTGCGTCGCCGGAATTCCGCAATAGAGGCCCGGTTTCCGGATCTGGTTCTGGCGGATGGCCCGTCAGTCCATGTGGGTGCAACCCCGGCGTCCGGGTTCGGCAAGATCACCCATAGCGTGCCGATGCTGTCGCTGGACAATGCCTTCAGTGACGAAGATGTCCGGGATTTTGTCGGGCGTGTCCGCCGGTTCCTGAAATTCGACCCGCTGATGGGCGCCCTTGCAGTCACGGCGGAGCCAAAGATCGATGGCCTTTCCCTGTCTCTGCGTTACGAGGGTGGCGAACTTGTCCACGCAGCCACAAGGGGCGACGGAACGACGGGCGAGAATGTGACGGCCAATGCCAGGACGATAAAGGACATTACTGAAAAACTGGCAGGCGATGTTCCGGATATTGTCGAGGTGCGCGGCGAAGTCTACATGGCGCACAAGGACTTTCAGGACCTCAATGCCCGCATGGAGGCGAATGGCGGCAAGGTCTTTGCCAATCCGCGAAACGCGGCGGCCGGGTCTCTCCGGCAACTGAAATCGGAGATCACAGCCTCGCGCCCGCTCAGGTTCTTTGCCTATGCCTGGGGAGAGATGAGCGAGATGCCCGCCGACACGCAGACCGCCATGGTGCAGGCATTCGAAGCCTGGGGCTTCAAGGTCAATCCGCTGATGAAGCGCTGCGAGGCTGTCGAAGAGCTCCTCGGTGTCTATCATGGCATCGAGGAGAGCCGGGCGCGTCTCGACTATGACATTGATGGCGTTGTCTACAAGATCGATCGTCTGGACCTGCAGGAGCGTCTCGGCTTTGTCTCCCGTTCGCCCCGTTGGGCCATTGCGCACAAATTCCCGGCGGAACAGGCCTTCACGGTGCTGAACGACATCGAGATCCAGGTTGGCCGCACAGGCGCATTGACGCCGGTTGCCAAGCTGGAGCCGATCACGGTCGGTGGTGTTGTCGTCTCAAATGCAACGCTTCACAACGAAGATTACATCAAGGGTATCGGCCAGGATGGTGAACCGATCCGCGATGGCAAGGACCTGAGGATCGGTGACACGGTCAAGATCCAGCGCGCGGGAGACGTCATCCCGCAGATCGTCGATATTGACCTGGACAAGCGTCCGGAAGGATCCGAACCGTTCGTGTTTCCGACGGTCTGCCCCGCCTGTGGCAGCCATGCCGTGCGCGAGGAAAACGAAAAGACCGGGCGCAAGGACGCTGTCAGGCGCTGTACGGGTGGTCTGATCTGCCCGGCGCAGGCAACGGAAAAGCTCAAGCACTTCGTTTCCAGAAATGCCTTCGATATCGAGGGCTTCGGCGAAAAGCAGGTTGATGCCTTCTACAAGGACGGTCTTGTGATGGCACCGGCCGATATCTTCACACTTGAAGAACGGGACAAGCGGTCGCTCACCAAGCTGCGCAACCGCGAAGGCTTTGGGGCGGTGTCGGCCAAAAACCTCTTTGAGGCAATCGATGCGCGCCGCAGCATCGAACTTCACCGTTTCATCTTCGCGCTCGGTATTCGCCATGTCGGCGAGGGCAATGCCAAGCTGCTGGCACGCGCCTATGGATCCTGGACAACGTTTTACGCGGCCATGAAAGCGGCTCACGACGAAACGGGCGAGGCCTGGGCCGACCTCAACGACATTGACGGCATTGGTCATATCGTAGCTGACGCACTGATCGAGTTTTTTGCCGAAGAACATAATCGCGATCAGCTTGATGCCCTGTTGGGTGAGGTCTCACCGCAGGATGCGGAGAAGATCCAGGCAACAGGTTCGCCTGTCGCCGGCAAGACGGTGGTCTTTACCGGGTCCCTGGAACGCATGACGCGCGATGAAGCCAAGGCAATGGCCGAGCGTCTGGGAGCCAAGGTTTCGGGGTCTGTCTCGAAGAAGACCGATCTGGTCGTTGCCGGGCCCGGGGCTGGATCCAAGCTCAAGAAGGCCCAGGACCTCGACATAGACGTGGTTTCCGAAGACGGCTGGTTCGATCTCGTCGGTGCCTGAACAGGACGGGCAAGGTCACTGGGTTGGTGTTTCTGTTTCGCGAGCGTTCTGAATTTCCTTGCCCTTTACGACTGGATGAACGCATCCGGGTGCTTGAAGACGACACGCGTTATCACTCGGTGAACAAATGGTCATTTGTTGGTTGTGCCGGAATATTACAGGTGGCTGCGATCAAAGTCAGCCGCGCAAAAAACTTCCCGATGCGTTGAGTTATCCGTGGTCGACTCTCGCCCTGCGATTTGCCGGATGGGCAAAAATACTTAGGTAATTCAAAATAATTATACCACCTGAAATTGATTCATTTGACATTCTGTGAAAAGGCCGTCGTATTTTGTCAAGTTTGTATCTGACGTTAAGTAACAGGTAAGGCGTTCGCGGCAATTTGGGGTCAAGATCTCTGTTCTGGAGGGGACACCAATATGAAACAGATCAAACTGCAGATCGCGGTGCTTGCAGGAGTGCCGATGCTGGCGGTGATCGGCTTTGCGGCGCTCAGCGTTGCTGAAAAGGTCATCGAGCGATCGCACCACGAATTCATGAAGCCGCTTACACGGATCGCCGAGGATTCCGGTAATCTGATTCACGAGCTGCAAAAAGAACGCGGCATGAGCGTGAGCTACATCAAGTCCGACTATGATCCGGCGATCATGGCGAAGCTTGATGAACAGCGCCCGAAATCCGATGCTGCCTTGAAAATATTCGACGATCACCTCGCCGCTCTCGACCTGAATGATCAAGTCTTGCTGGAAGATCTCCAGCATGTGGCCGAAGAGGTTCACAAAACCGAAAAATTCCGCAAGTCCATCGATGCAAGACAGTTCTCTGTTGCCGATGTCCTGAAAGGTTATTCGCACGAGATCGAGGAACTCATTCACGTCGTTGGTATCACGACGGAATCCAGCCCCTCGAAAGAAATCACTGCTGAGCTGCTGCCTTACCTGACGATCGTCGAAGCCATGGAGTCCGGCGGTCTCGAACGTGCCAACGGTGCAGCTTTTCTGAATGTATTCAATACAACGGGCGAGATAGACATGGGCCTCTTCAAGAAGGTCATTGCAAGCTATGGCGGCGAGCATGCCTTTTTGAAGGAATTCAAATCGGTTGCCCTGAAAGAGCAAAAAGCCATGTGGAAAGACATGGTGAAGGGGCCGGATGTCGATAAGGCCCTGGAATGGCGATACATAATTCAGGATCTGCCGGAAACAAAGGATGCCAAGGGCGTCGAAGGTGCTGTCTGGTTCGCCACGGCAACCAAGCGCCTCAACCTGATGAAGGCGTTTTCAGACGAATTGATCCACCGGGCCGAGGCTGCAGCGGACGCTGATACCGCCGCTCTCGATAATCAGATCTTCTGGCTCACGGTTATTGCGGTGGTACTGACAGGCCTCGTCCTTGTACTGGTGTTCTACCAGGTGACGTCGATTACCCGGACGCTCGGCCGCCAGCGCGATACCATCTCAAGTCTCGCGGATGGCAACCTGGACGTGACTGTTTCCGATACGGATCGTCCGGATGAAATCGGCGATATCGCGCGGGCATCCGAAATTTTCCGGGATAATCAGATCCGCCAGAAGGAACTGGAGGAAGAAGCCGAAGCCGGGCGTGTCCAGCGCCGCAGGCGGGCTGAGCAGATGGAAAGTGCGATCCATCATTTCGAGGAATCTGTCTCCGCCATTCAGGCGCAGCTTTCCTCGGAATCGGAAGGCGTTCGCGAAAATGCCTCCGAACTGGTCCAGATTGCATTGCACGCTGACGAAAGTGCGAGTGCTGCAAATTCAGCGACCGAAGAAGCAAGTGCCAATGTGCAGACGGTAGCGTCGGCAGCAGCGGAATTGTCCGCGTCGATCGGCGAAATCTCGCGCCAGGCGGCATCCGCCACTGAAATCTCCTCGGTTGCAGCTGAAACGGCTGTTTCTGCCGACAAGGACATTTCGCTGCTGGCCGAGACGGCGGACAAGATCGGTGAAGTTGTCGAGATCATCCGCGCAATTGCCGAACAGACCAATCTGCTGGCGTTGAATGCCACCATCGAGGCTGCCAGAGCCGGGGAAGCGGGCAAGGGTTTTGCCGTGGTTGCAGCGGAGGTGAAGGAACTCTCCACCCAGACAGCCAAGGCGACTGACGAGATCGCAAGCCAAATTTCCGGTGTTCAGGCTTCCACGCAGAAGTCTGTCGCGGCAATCCGGTCAATCGTCGAGAGAATCGAGGAGGTGCGTTCCGTCAGCGAGACCATCGCGGTGTCGGTAGACGAGCAGAATGCCGCCACCAGCGAGATAACCCAGAGCATCACGTATGCGTCTGACGGGGCCACTGCGGCTGCAACCAATGTCACCGGTGTCTCGGGGTCGATTGACCAGACACGTCAGAAGTCCGAAACGCTCAGCATGTCTGCCGAGCAACTCGGCGAGGTCGCCACGAACCTTTCCGAATCCGTCAATCGCTTCCTGGAAGAGGTCCGTTCCGAGGAGGCTGCATAAAGCTTCATCGGAATACTGGCCGCTTCACCCCAACATGGAAGCGCTGTGATCCCGGTTTGCCGCAAAACGGCAGGCCGGGATTTTATTGCCCCTGAAGACGTCTGATGCCTGTTTGCCGAAATTGAGTGCGGATTGACTGCTCCGGGAAGTCGTTTGCAGATTTCACCGGCTTTTTTGTCCCCACGAAAACTTGGTTTTCTGTCTCGCCAGAGCGAGTTTGTTGCTATATTGTTCTCATTCGAACATCCTGCATTGAATAGAATGCCGAATGATGCTCGAAAAGTTTAGGCACATCCGTCTGACCTTGAGCGCTCTTACGCAACTGGACCAGTAAATCATGGCAGACCCGGGCGGGTATGACGATTCCTTCGACGATCCCTTTCAGCCGAGCGTTGCGCGGCAGGACACGTCGCCTGTACCGCCGCGCCCGCAAGGTGGTATCGCGGCAAGGGCGATGGCAGCCAGGCAGGCCCCGGATTATCTGGCCGGACTGAATCCGGAACAGGCACTTGCCGTTGAAACGACGGAAGGACCGGTTCTTGTGCTGGCCGGTGCGGGAACCGGTAAAACCCGCGTCCTGACAACCCGGATCGCACATATCCTGGCAACCGGCCGTGCGCGTCCGTCCGAGATTCTCGCTGTGACCTTCACCAACAAGGCCGCGCGTGAGATGAAGGAACGTATCGCGGGGTTTGTCGGCGGAAACGTTGAAGGCATGGCGTGGCTGGGAACCTTCCACTCGATCTGCGTGAAGATCCTTCGCAGGCATGCGGAACTTGTCGGACTGAAATCCAGTTTTTCCATCCTCGACACGGACGACCAGATCCGCCTGATCAAACAGATTATCCAGGCGGAAGGTCTCGACGACAAGCGCTGGACCGCCAAGGCCTTTGCCGGAATCCTGGACGGGTGGAAAAACCGGGCGCTGACACCGGACCAGGTTCCGGAAGGCGAAGCGCGCGCATTCGCCAATGGCAAGGGGCGCAGGCTTTACGAGGAATACCAGGAACGCCTTTCGATCCTCAATGCCGCCGATTTCGGTGACCTGCTGCTGCATGTGATCACGCTTTTCAAGACCCAGCCCGATATTCTCAAGGACTACCAGCGCCGCTTCCGCTACATGCTGGTGGATGAATATCAGGACACAAACATTGCCCAGTATCTGTGGCTGCGCCTTCTGGCCCAGGGCAACCCGAATGTCTGCTGTGTTGGCGATGACGACCAGTCGATCTACGGCTGGCGCGGTGCCGAGGTCGACAACATCCTGCGCTTCGAGCACGATTTCAAGGGTGCAACGGTGGTCAGGCTGGAGCGGAATTATCGATCGACCAGCCATATTCTGGCATCAGCGTCACATCTGATTTCCTTCAACGAGGGCCGTCTCGGCAAAACGCTTTTCACCGACTTTGAGGAACCGGACCACGATCTGGTCTCGGTCGCGTCGGTCTGGGATTCCGAAGAGGAAGCGAGGACCATCGGCGACGAGATCGAAGCGCTTCAAGCCAAGGGCCATTCCCTCAACGGCATGGCTGTTCTTGTGCGGGCTTCGTTCCAGATGCGTGAATTCGAGGAACGGTTCGTCACGCTTGGCCTCAATTACCGGGTGATCGGTGGTCCGCGATTTTATGAGCGCATGGAGATACGCGATGCGCTTGCCTATTTCCGCTGTGTTGCGCAGCCCGCAGACGATCTTGCCTTCGAGAGGATCGTCAACACGCCGAAGCGTGGTCTCGGCGATGCGACCCTGAAACTGGTGCACGGCCTGGCAAGAGCGGAGCGAATCCCGCTGACCCAGGCAGCGCAGCAACTCATCGACACCGAGGAACTGAAGCCCAAACCGCGGAATTCTCTCAAGACCGTGCTCGACAATTTCGAGCGCTGGCGGCGGCAGCTGGAGCACCTCAAACACACCGAACTGGCCGAGATCATTCTGGACGAGAGCGGCTATACGGAAATGTGGCGACTGGACAGGTCGGCCGAGGCTCCGGGGCGTCTCGACAATCTGAAGGAACTGATCCGCTCAATGGAAGAATTTGAGTCCTTGGCAGGTTTCCTTGAACATATCTCGCTGGTGATGGACCGGGACAGTGCAGACGCCAGCGATGCCGTCTCGATCATGACGTTGCATTCCGCCAAGGGTCTGGAATTCGATACGGTGTTTCTGCCGGGGTGGGAAGAGGGGCTCTTTCCTCACCAAAGGTCGCTCGATGAAAGTGGCCGGGCAGGCCTCGAAGAAGAGCGCCGGCTTGCCTATGTCGGCATCACGCGGGCCAAACGGCGCGCCAAGCTCTATTTCGCCTCCAACAGAAGAATTCACGGTCTGTGGCAGTCCACGGTTCCTTCGAGGTTTCTTGACGAATTGCCGGCGGACCATGTCGAGATCGCGGAACCATCGTCCAATTACGGCGGATATGCCGGTGGCGGATACGGTCCCTCACGGTTCGATACCAATGACCCGTTCGAACGTGGCAGCTACTCGACGCCCGGCTGGCAGCGCGCGCAACGGGCCAAAAAGTCGAACGACGGTTTTTCGGAAGGCGGACGCGGGTATCAGTCTGCGCGCATGAAACGCCAGGGCCCGTTGACCATCGAGGGCGAACTGGTTGCAAAGTCAGTCAGCGAAACACCTTCGGCCTATTCACTCGGAGAAAGGGTGTTCCACATCAAGTTCGGGTATGGCGCCATCACGGCCATAGAGGGAAACAAGCTGACGGTCGATTTCGAAAAGGCCGGGGTGAAGAAAGTCATCGACAGTTTCGTCGAACGCCACTAGAGCGCATCCATTGAATGTTGGATCATTTGACCGGCGCGCTTTCTTTGGCTGCCCAGGCGGCTTGTGTGCAGCGGTGTACCCCACCACAAGCGCAAGCCAACGCAGTCAGCGGGAGAAAGAGCCCGGCCCTTCGGATGCCGGAAAGCAGCGCATCGGCAGCGTTGCGCCACTTGACCCCGAAGCACCACATCGCCCTTCGTGACGCGCCTTGCCGAGTGACCTGCTTTCCGGCATCAAACGAACCAACATTCAATGGATGCGCTCTAGCGCGCAGCACGAACGGTAAAACCGGCCACCTGACGGTGGCCGGTTTGTCTCCCTCTCGCATTTCTTAAGTCATTTGCGGGTTTGAAACACCCTTTGAGAGAGACTTGACATCGGCCTCGGTGGGAACTCGGCCGAATAGCCTGGTGTCATCAGACCTCAAAATCGGCGAACAGAGGTGATGCACCGGAGAACGCGGTTCTTCCGTTTGCAGCGTAGGGCGACGCATTTCGGGTTTCTTCCAGTATTGCGTTCATGATCTCCCGCATATCGGCATCCATATCATTCCCGGGGTTTTCGGCCGTGCTGCCGCCAGGAGGTGGCGGCGGTGGTCCGATGTCGCCGTTCTCGAACATCGCGCTCAACTGGTCAGCCAGGTCCTGCGTCAGGGCTCCGGTCTCAACCTGGTCGGACAACATGGTGTCGAACCTGGCCTGAATGTCTTCCCCGGACGGCGGAGCGGCGGCGAAATCCGATGCGTCTGCTGTTCTGTGGTCTTCGTGTATCGCATCCAGGGTCGCAAGCATCGCGTCGGCTTCTTCGGTGGTGATTTCACCATCTTCGACCTGTGTATCGAGCGCATTGACCGCCTGGTCTCTCGGGGATGCTCCCGGCGGTGGCAATGCCGGTCCTGCACCAACTGGCATCATTGATCTGCTCCTGAAATGAATGTCCTGCCTTGAGTGAATTCAGGCTGGCATCTTGAGTGTTAACGCGATGTTAACCGTGGAAACGCGTTGTTTTCAGCGTGTTTCCATCGCGTTTTCCGGAAACACGGGGAAACAATTTTCTGAAGTTTCCTGATGAAATTGTCCCCGGAACGCGCTTAAGGTCCAGTGATGAACAGGACGTCCCATATACTCGTTGTTGAAGATGATGCCGAAATCGGACTGCTGATGAAAAGGCATCTGGTGTCGAACGACTTCAAGGTGACCGTGGCGCGCGACGGCTCTGAAATGGATCGTCTGCTGGCAAGCAACCGTATCGATCTCGTTGTTCTCGACATCATGCTTCCTGGTGAAGACGGCGTCAGCATCTGCCGCCGCCTGCGGGCCACAAGCCCGGTTCCCATCATCATCGTGTCTGCAAAAAACGAGGATATCGACCGGGTGATTGGCCTGGAAGTCGGCGCCGACGACTATTTGCCCAAGCCATTCAATCCGCGAGAACTGATTGCGCGTGTCCGGGCCTTGTTCCGCCGCGTCGAACTGGGGGCGCGGGCGGCTCCGGCGGAAGAGGGGAGCCTGTGTTTTGAGGGCTGGCGAATGGATTGCCGTGCCCGGTATCTGTTCAATGCCGACAGGGCGGTGATTTCACTGACGCCGGCGGAATTCAATCTGCTTCAGGTTATGGTGGAACGCAGAGGACGGGTCCTGAGCAGGGATCAGCTGATAGAACTCACCCTCGGGCAGATTGGTGCGTCCAACGGACGAAGCGTGGACATTCTGGTCAGCAGGTTGCGTGGCAAGCTCGAGGCTGGCGGTGCATCCTACCAGTACATCCGAACCGTCCGGTCCGGCGGCTATGAATTCGTGGCCCCGGTCACGCGTGAAGGACGTGATGATTAGGCGCCTTTGGCCCGATACCATGCTGTACCAGCTGCTGTTGCTGATGGTGGTTGCCGGCACCTTCATGACCCTGGCCGGAGTGGTCGCCACGCTCTTTGTGCGGCAGGCGCTCGACGACAATCTTTCGGTGATGAACAGTCATCTTGTCAGCGTGGCGGTGGCAAAGCTCAACGAGACACCGGCAGATTTGCGCAAGGCGGTTCTCGTAGACCTTCAGCGGGAAGCGCCTGGCCTGAACATCAAGCTTGTTGAGGAGAGTGACCTTGCTGCTGCCACTGATGGGGAACGTGGCCGGCGTTTTGGTCCGTTTCGCCTCGGTGACACGCTTCTTGGCATGCGCATCGAACATGTTCTGGGACCGCGGGAACTCGGCAAGGGCGCGCCGCCGCGGCTGTTCATCCGGCTCGAGGACGATAGCCTTGTCCTGGCAGAGTGGGGATTTCGCGGTCCGCCACCGCCATTGCTGGGTTTGCCGTTTTACCTGTTTGCCGGTTTCCTTGCCCTGACATTTTGCGCCCTGCTGACTTGGGCTGCACGATCTTTGGCAAGGCCGATGGCGGAGCTCGCACAGTCAGCGTCTACCTTTGGCGAGTCGGGCACCGAGCCTGTCCCGGTTGCCGAAAAAGGGCCCAGAGAGGTGCGGGCGGCTGCGGCGGCATTCAACCGCATGCAGGTCAGAATCGACAGGTTCGTGGAAAAACGCACCCGTACGCTCGCCGCGATCAGTCATGACCTGCGCACACCGCTGACGCGTCTCCGGTTGCGCCTGGACCTGCTCGAGAACGGCGATATCCGGGACAGGAGCCTTGAAGACCTGAACATCATGGACCAGCAGATAAGTGCGGCGCTGGGATTTCTGAGAGAAGGGGAAAGTTCCGAACCCGTGCTTCGGATCGATGTCCCCAGTCTGCTTCACGCGCTCGTCGATCAATATTGCGACCTGGGATTTCCCATCGAACTTCGCTGCAGCGGGCGATTTTCGATCAACGCCCGAAGAGGGGAGCTGTTGCGGGCGTTGTCAAATCTGGTCGACAATGCCAGGCAATATGGCGACGGTGCCGAAATCGAAGCCGGGGTCCGGGACGGCAAGGTCCAAATCGATATCGTCGACCACGGCCCGGGGATAGCGGAAGAAGAGCGGGATCGACTGCTCGAACCCTTTGAACGGGGGGATGCCGCTCGTCAGATCCGGCAAGGCACCGGATTCGGCCTCGGATTGTCCACCAGCAAGGCGATCGTGGAGGCGGCTTCGGGAAAACTGGACCTCATGGAGACGCAAGGAGGCGGCCTTACCGTCCGTATGACGCTGCCGATGGAACGCGAAAGGACCTAGAGATCCACTCCCTTGGGGGCAATCAGCATCGACCTTTCCTTCAGGTAGGGATGAATTTCGACAGCCTGGCGAAGGGTTTCCTGGCCGAGCTTCACACGCCCCTGCGTTATGAAGATCATCGCCTTTCCCGATAGCGCGCCGAAATGTCGAGGCTCCAGATCGAGCGTCCGGTCGATGTCTTCAAGACTGGCCTCGTAGTTGCCCTGGAGAAACAGCACGAAAGCACGCTGGTTCCAGCCTTCCGAGTAGTCGGGTGCTTCCGCGATGACCTCGTCGAGCAGATCTCTGGCGCCTTGAAAATCGTACTGTCCCCGCAATCGCATGGCCGTCTCCAGTTTCGATTGCAGGTCCGGTGAGGGGGCAGCTTCCAGCCAGGAACGCCAGATTTCGTTTTCTATGACTTCGGCTTCGGCCTCGTTGGGCGCCTTTTTCAAGGCATCGAAAAGCGCGTCCCGGGAGCTGTCTGCATGAGAAATGCCGGTAAGCCAAATCAGGCAGAGCGCGATGCCCAGTAAAAGCCGGTTGACCTGTGCCAGTGAGAATAGCTGCCTTTTTCGTGTCATCGCATGCCTCCGTCCCGAAAAACATGGCGCGGAGAGCGCATTTGACCAGTCAAATGTACTTGACGCTGGCGTGTTGCCTGCCTTGAGGCTATATCGCACGCCTTGACCGACAACTTATCGAGGCGGATACACGCATGAACACCATCCGGGTACGGGTCGTAGCTGACGAACGCGAAGCAAAGCGGTTTGCAGAATTGCTTGAACATGTGTTCGAGGACGATGGCAACCCGGTTACCGTTTTTGAAACGTCAGAAGACGACAGGCTCTGGTCAGCCGAAGTGCTGGTGTTCGACTTGGGAGCTGACGACGCCAGGGATCTGGTCCGCAGCCGGGTCGGTGGTGATGCACTTGCCGGAAAGCTGGAGGCCGAAGAACTCCCGGATATCAACTGGGTGGAAAAAAGTCTTGAAGGCTTGAATCCGGTTCGCGCCGGTCGGTTTGTGGTACATGGCGGTCACGACAAGGACAAGGTTCCGGCCGGGGCGATCGGGCTGGAAATCGAGGCGGCGCTGGCATTTGGGACAGGACATCACGGCACGACGGCCGGATGCCTTGAGGAAATCGACAGGCTTCTTTCCCTGCGTGAATACAACAGCATTCTCGATCTGGGTACCGGAACGGGCGTTCTGGCGATTGCTGCGGCGCTCAAGGCGCGTCAACAGGTTCTGGCAACAGACATCGATCCTGTCGCAACCCGGACGGCGCTGGAAAATGCCCGCCTGAATGGGGCAGCCCACCTCGTCAAGGGGTTCACGGCAAACGGCGTGGAAGACCGGCGGTTTCGACTTTACGGACCGTTTGATCTGGTCATTGCCAATATCCTGGCAAGGCCCTTGATGAAAATGGCCAAGGCGATCGGTTCGCAAATGGCTCAGACCGCCACCCTGGTCCTGTCTGGCCTGAGGGTTGAGGATGGTCCTCGCATCCTGTTCGCATATCGTTGCCAGGGCTTCGTTCTGGACCGACAGCGCGAGAAAGACGGCTGGCTGACACTGACACTGGTGCGCGGCCGCAATTTTGCCTGAGGCTATGATTTCTGCGGTCTTCCGGATACGAAAAGGGCCTGCCGGACAGCCGGCAGGCCCTTTTTCACGTGCACAGTACTTCTTTGCGAGCGCCTGAGCCCCATTTGATCACGGAAGGTCCATTGAAAGACGGACGCCCCGGTATTGATCGCATTTTTTGATGGCTGTGCATCTCATCCGCGTTCAACCGAACGCTGAGTGCATCAGAAGGGGTTAACTGCAGCACCTTCGCGCTCGAGCTGGTCACGGTCATAGCCGTGAGCGGAAAGAGTCGCGTCGTCCAGGGACAGCAGGTAGCCATTGACATAGCGGCGTGCCTGATGCGAACGGGCTTCAACCATACGGTCAAACGCGCGGCGCATGAAGCTGTTGCCGGAGCGGGTAGAAGTCGTGGTTGCGATAGTCATCTCAATCATTCCCATTTGAAGTTGAAGAGCTTCCCTAGGGAGAAACGTCTTTATTTGTTCTTGTCCCTAATATGCAGGTTCACGCGCGGATCCGGTAGGCCTCCAGATGCATGACAGCTTTGCGTCTTTCGCATATGCGAAGAGATTGCTGCGTTGCAAAATGACGTTAAACTGTTTCTGATTCAGCGAGTTTTACGGAAAAATTATCCGTCTTGATCCGCGGCGGCGGTCAAATTACCGTGCCGCTCATGTTCCAGTCCTTCGAAGATCTCAGTGATCCCTCCTGCGGAGCGCCGCATGCAGCGCTTCTCAGGGCCGAACTCGCCCGCCTCGGCCTCGACGGCTTTCTGATCCCGCGCGCGGATGCCCATCAGGGCGAATATGTGCCGCCGCATGACTGCCGCCTGCAATGGCTGACGGGATTTACCGGCTCGGCCGGTGTTGCAGCGGTTCTGGGCGGCAAGGCTGCCATCTTTGTGGATGGGCGCTACACGATCCAGGTGCGCGAGCAGGTGGATATGGAGGTGTTTCCCGCGCAGCATCTGATCAACGCGCCTGTGAGTGAATGGCTGGCGACGCATTTGCAACCGGGACAAAAGCTCGGCATTGACGCCATGCTGCATACCGTGCGTGAGGTTCGGCGTCTGCGAGAAGTCTGCCAGGAAGCGGGCGCAGAACTGGTTACGCTCGATGACAATCCGCTCGACAGTGTCTGGGAAGACCGCCCCGAACCGCCTCTTGGACAGGTCTCGCTGTATCCGGTTGCACTGGCGGGAATGTCCTCTCAGGAAAAAATCTCTGCGCTTCAGTCTGCCCTCAGCGACAAGAAAGCCGATGCCTGTGTTCTGACGCAACCGGATTCCATTGCGTGGCTGCTCAACATTCGCGGGTCGGACGTCACGCACACGCCTCTGCCCCTGTCATTTGCAACCGTCCCTTCCAGCGGAAAACCGTCCCTTTATATCGACGGCCGCAAACTATCCAATTCGGTACGGGACACCTTGAGCGAACTGACGGACCTTGAAGAACCGGGTGACTTCAAGACCGGACTTGCGTCGCTCGGAAAGGCCGGTTCGAAGGTCATGATCGATCCGGCGCTTGCCGGTATCGGGATTGCGGACGCGATAACGGATACAGGCGGCACTCTGATCGAGGCGCAAGATCCTGTTCTGTTGCCGAAGGCGGTCAAGAACGAGACGGAACTCAACGGCGCGCGCGCAGCGCATCTTCGCGATGCAGCGGCATTTGTGAATTTCCTGTGCTGGTTCGATGAAGAGGCCCCAAAAGGCGGCCTGGACGAGATCGGCGTGGCAGAGAAGCTGGAAGAATTCCGGCGGGCAACCGGTGTTTTGAAAGACATTTCCTTCGACACGATCTCCGGTGCCGGACCGAACGGGGCCATTTGCCACTATCGCGTCAGCCGGACAAGCAATCTCCGGATTCCTCAGGGAAAGCCGTTCCTGATCGATTCAGGCGGACAATACGAAGACGGCACGACCGACATCACCAGAACGCTGGCAGTTGGTGATGTGAGCGCGGAGATGAAGAAAAATTTCACGCTTGTTCTCAAGGGGCACATTGCGATCTCGACAGCGCGTTTTCCTCAGGGCACGACAGGTGCGCAACTGGACACGCTTGCCCGGATCGATCTGTGGAAGGCGGGACGGGATTTCGACCACGGAACCGGCCATGGCGTGGGTGCCTATCTGGGTGTCCATGAAGGACCTCAACGGATTGCCAAAACCGGGACGGTGCCCCTAAAGCCGGGCATGATCCTGTCCAATGAACCCGGGTTTTATCCGGCCGGGGAATATGGCATCCGACTGGAGAACCTGGAGATTGTGACGGAAGCTCGGGACATTGCGGGTGGGGAAAGGCCGATGCTCGGCTTCGAGACCATTACGCTGGTTCCCATGGATCTGCGTCTCGTCGACGTGTCCTTGCTGACAGCTTTCGAACGCGATTGGTTGAACCGCTATCACACACGCGTCCGCGCCGAGGTCGGACCTCTGGTCGGGGCAAAGGAACGTATCTGGCTGGAAAAGGCGACGGAGGCGATCTAGCCCGAACGGAGCGCATCGGGTCGAGTACGTGCCACATTCTTGACCCGACTTTCCGTCATCCCGGCCACCGCGGGGATGACAGCGTTTGGCTCGACCTTGCCCGAACTGTCCGGATAACCGCATTTACGACAATCAGCAGCTTAGTGATGCTCTTCCTTGGTGGCCTTGATCAAGGCAGCGTTGAAGTACCGCAGGCCCCTGACATGGCGGGCCAGACCGATAACCTTGGTCGCATCTCCCTTCCGAACGACGGGCAACGTGGCCTTGCCGCAGGAATCGAAGCTTTTCAAGGCGCTTTCCAGGGTATCGGTATCGTGCAGATAGGGCCCATCTTCACCCGGGTTGAAGAGCTGCTCTTCCTCGTTTTCCGGTGGTGGATCCATGAAATCACGGACCTTCACGGTTTCGCTCAGGAATTGATGCGCGCCTTCATTGACGAAACATCCGCGCATGCCAAGCTGCCAGTGGAAATAGGACTTGCCGTGAACGGCCTGTGTCAGTCCCGTTGCGATCGAGACCGCGAGCAGCAGCGCGATCGACAGGGCGTAACCGCCGGTCAGTTCGAAGACAATGACGGTGGTTGAAAACGGCGCTCCAAGCACCGCGGCCGCAACCGCTCCCATGCCAAGAATGGCATAAAGGCCATGGCTCGAAGCCATTTCGGGAAACACGGAGGCTGCGATCAGACCGAACGCACCGCCTGTCATGGCGCCGAGGTAAAGGGATGGCGAAAATATGCCGCCTCCAAACCTCGATGCGAGCGTTATTGCCGTTGCTGCGGTCTTCACCACAAGAAGGGTCAGCATCGTGTTGATGGTCAGTTCGTGTTTCAGCGCAAGATCCGTCGCCTCGTAGCCGACGCCCAGAATCTCCGGATAGAAAACACCGATCGCACCGACAGCCAGACCACCGATAACCGGTCTGAGCCAGAGGGGCATTGTTATATTGCGTGCCGTCCAGTCGCTGCCGATCAATGCAAACTGGAAGATGATGGCGACGGCCGCACACGTCAGTCCAAGGAGCGCAAAAGCGGGGATTTCCAGATAGGACGTGATTTCGTATTGCGGGATTTCGAAGGCTGCAACGTTTCCGAACCACAGGCGGGACAAAAGCGTTCCCATGACCGACGCCAGCACGATGGGCACGAAGGCTGACACCGCGTAGTGCGCCAGCACGACTTCATGGGCAAACAGAACACCGGCGATCGGAGCGTTGAAGGAGGCTGAAACACCGCTGGCCACGGCGCAGGCGAGCAGGATCCGGCGAGCTGAATCGGGAAGCTGGAAGAAACCGCAGACCGCCGTTCCTACCGTTGCTCCAAGGTGAACGACCGGGCCTTCGCGACCTGCGCTGGCACCGCCACCGAGCGAAATAACCGTGACCAGCGCGGACCACAGACCGGCCTTGAAGGGCAGACCGCGGCCTCCATAGGCGCGCGCCTCGATAACGTCGGCAACGCCGCCGGCCCGCTGATAGGGGTGGTACTTGTGCAGGATCCAGCCGACCAGCAATCCGGCAATCGCCGGCGCGAGCATGACAATCCACCAGGGTTGCTGGGTGGCAGCCTGGATCGTGAGTTCAGTCGTTGTGCGCAGCCAGGGCCACTGGATAAGTCCGATGGCGGTGCGGAAGGCAATCGCGGCCAAGGCCACCAGTGCACCGACAAGTAGTGCAAGCAGCCAGACCACGGGCAGTTTGCTTGCCCGGAACTGGCGCACGTTGGGGGTAATCCAGCTGATGAGGATGTCTGGAAGTTGACCGGCGGTTTCTATTATCTTGCGCATTTGTCGGGCCGGAGAAGCGAGGACATTGTCTTGTTGTGCCCATCTTGCCCGAGTCGGTGCGAAAGAACAGGCCTACAATCCCGTCATATGCTCCAAATCACTCCATTTTGTTGTTTGAACCGCTTATTTTGCGATCGCAATGCGCCTGCCGGCTCTTTCGGGCTGCATTAGCGCGGCCTGCGCGTCGCTTAATGACTTCAGATTGGCCAGGATATCTTCCGGCCAGGGGGCAACCTTGCGGGCGGTCATGTCGACGTGAAGGCTCAGTTGTTCGGAGGTTGCCGACAGCCAATGCTCTTCGGCGTGACGCAGTTCCTGAAAGAAATGGGCCCGCTTGGAGTCAAAGTCCACAAGTTGAAGTGTGCCAATCACCGGCATGCCTGCACCAAGTTCGCGAAGATAGCAGACATGTACTTCCGCCGTGAAATAGGAGGCTCCGCGTGTCTTCAGATATTCGGGTCCAAGGCCCAGTCTTTCGAAGACCTGGTCGACCGCCGTGTCAAAGAGAACGTTGTAATAAGCCATGTTCAGGTGGCCGTTATAATCGATCCACTCGTCCTTGACCGTCATGACGTCACTTTCGACCGGTCCTTCACCCCACTCAGCCTTCATGCTGGACTCCTTCAGAATTTTCCTGCAAAGCTCTGCCGCCAAAGCCGGATTTGGCTTTGACCTTTTCCTCATCCGCTAACATATTCAATAACGAAATGCGGGGCCACATCCAGGTTCCGGAAGGAAGGACGGCGGCTCGAAATGGCGATAGAAGCAAAAGCAGACCTGCTGAATGAGCAGCAGCATGACGTTGCAGGTGTTATCAGGGCACTGAAGGAGCGGTTCGCTGATCGCTGCGCGACATCGCATGCCTTGAGAGAGCAGCACGGACACACAACCACCTGGCTCACGAACCAGCCGCCCGACGCTGTCGTATTTGCAGAAACGACCGACGAGGTGGCTGAAATCGTCCGGCTCTGCGCCGCAGAAAATATTCCGGTAATCGCCTTCGGCACAGGGACTTCGCTCGAAGGACATGTCAACGCACCTCGCGGAGGAATTTCGATTGATCTCAGCAGGATGAATCGGGTTCTTGAAGTGAATTCGGACGACCTTGATTGCCGGGTCGAGGCGGGCGTGACCCGCAAGCAGCTCAACAGTTATATCAGGGACACCGGATTATTCTTTCCGATCGATCCCGGTGCTGATGCCAGCCTCGGCGGCATGGCGGCAACCAGGGCATCAGGTACGAATGCCGTTCGCTATGGGACAATGAAAGACGCGGTTCTCGGGTTGACCGTGGTTACGGCTGACGGGAGCATCATCAAGACAGGCGGCCGTGCCAGGAAGTCCTCTGCCGGCTACGATCTGACGCGTCTGTTTGTCGGGTCCGAAGGAACGCTGGGTATCATCACGGAGCTGACCATCCGGCTTCATGGTCAACCGGAGGCAATTTCCGGAGGTGTCTGTCCATTTCCCGATGTGGAGGCTGCCTGCCAGGCCGTGATCATGACGATCCAGATGGGCTTGCCGGTCGCACGGATCGAGCTGCTCGACAGCCTTCAGGTCAAGGCTTGCAATGCCTATTCAAAGCTGGACCTTGCGGAGACGCCGACACTGTTCCTGGAATTCCACGGATCGGAAGCCGGGGTTCAAGAGCAATCGGAGATGTTTTCTGCAATAGCCGATGAACTTGGCGGCGGCCCGTTCAAATGGGCCACGGTGGCAGAAGACCGAACCAGACTCTGGTCGGCACGTCACGATGCCTACTGGGCGGGCAAGGGATTGAGACCGGAAGCTCAGATCGTGGCGACCGATGTTTGCGTGCCGATCTCGCGGCTTGCCGAATGCGTGATCCAAACTGCGCAGGACATTGAGGCCGAAGGACTTCTGGCACCGATTGTGGGTCACGTCGGCGACGGCAATTTCCACGTCCAGATTCTGGTTGATCTCGATGATCCGGAGGAAATGCGAAAATCCGAAGCTTTTGTTGAACGGCTCGCGATCCGTGCCCTCGATATGGGCGGAACCTGTACAGGCGAGCACGGTGTCGGCCAGGGCAAGCAGAAATACATGAGGCGGGAACATGGTGATGCACTCGAAATGATGCAGGCAATCAAGCAAGCGCTCGATCCGCACAATTTGATGAATCCGGGCAAGATCCTGCCGCAATCATGATACTCTATCGAATCAGTTCGATAAGCTCGTTTTAACCGCGGCAGCTTATATGTTAGGCGGCAGGCGTAACTTTCCCTGTTTCTATTTGCGGTGCAGCAAAGATGCGCTACATGTGTCCGGTGAAGGGTCCGGTGACTTTGGAGAACAAGGAGACAAGGCCTGAACTCCGTTTACATCACGTTGGGAATTTCCGTTATTCTGGTGCTGGTTGCGGCACTGGTCGGACCGTTTTTTATTGACTGGACCGTTTACCGCTCCACCTTTGAAACCTATGCAGAACGGGCGTTGGGACACAGGGTAACCGTGCTCGGCGAAGCCGACTTGCGCCTGTTGCCTGCTCCGTCCATCAGTTTTTCCGACGTGCGGGTCGGCGAAGCGGAAGATCCGCTGCTTGTCGTTTCACAATTCAATGTTCGTATTGAGCTGCCGCCGCTTCTGAAGGGCGAGATCCGCGTTATCGACATGGAGCTGGATCGGCCCCACCTGTCGTTGTCGCTTGACGAAGATGGCAGACTGGACTGGCTGACCGCGCGTACGTCGGATGGAGCGCTTGCAAATGTGCCGCCTGAAGATGTCGCATTCGAGAAGATCACCATTCGCGACGGTGCGCTTTCCATCGTCGATGCACGATCAGGTGAAACGCATCGTGTGGATAATGGCAACCTTTCGGTCAGCGCCCGTTCGCTCGCCGGACCTTTCAAGGCGACCGGCAGCCTTACCCTTGAAGGTTCGCCCTACAATCTCTCCATTGCGACCGGTCGCGCCCAACAGGATCTTGGTATTCGCATCAAGGGGGAGATGACACCGGTCGACTGGGCCGTGAACTTTGCCTTTGACGGCATGCTGCAACAGTCCGATGCCGCACCTGCTTTCGACGGCAGGTTCAACATCGCGTCGATTGTTCTGGAGGAAGACGACAGCAACATCTGGACGTCCGAGGGCCGGTTCACGGCTGATATCGCAGAAGTCGCCGTGCCTGAGTTCGAGTTTCGCTACGGGCCTGATGACAAGCGTCTCAGCGTAACCGGCAGCGCAGACCTGGTTTACGCAGGGAACAAACGGTTCGAGATCCGGGCGACGTCCAAGCAGGTCGATCTGGACCGGTTGCTCGGCGGCGGACCGCAAAACCCCGTCGAGCTCAATTCGGCGAGCGGACAATTGATCTCGGCGTTGCGCTCGGTGCCTCTGCCCGCGATTGACGGGTCACTCTCGCTCGATGTTCCTGCCCTCGTTGCCGGTGGTGGCATTGTCCAGAACGTGCGGCTTGATCTGGAGACAATGCTTGGTGGATGGCGTATTGCGCGCCTGGCCGGGCGATTGCCTGGTCGAACAACGGTCGCAACCCAGGGAGATCTCGGTCTTGAGCCCTCGATGAGTTACCGGGGGGCCATTTCAATCAGTTCGGACCAGCCCGGGTCCTTCCTTGGATGGTGGCAGCAAAAGGAAAGCAATGTCTCCGCTATGGAGCCGATTGCTCTGGAAGGGCGCCTGAACCTGCTTCCGGAAGGCGCTGCATTGAACAATCTTCGCCTCACCATGGACGGTTCCGAGGCGCGGGGGGCTCTTTCCTATCGCAAACCGCGGCAAGGCAATGCAGAGTTTTCGCTCAGCCTTGATGCGCAAAGACTGGACCTTGATGCGATCGAAAGCCTCGCGGGTCTTATACGGCCGAGCCCTGGAAAGAACGGCAGTGCGGAAGATCCCAAAGGGCTGAATGTTTCGTTGCGGCTGCGCGCCAAGGAAGTGGTTGCCCGCGGCGTCGATGGCAAGGGCCTTGCCCTGGAAGCTGAATATACCGATGGCGGTGTCCGGATTGATCGGTTGTTTGCCGAAGACCTCGCCGGCGCTCGTCTCGATGTCACGGGGGAAATCAGTAACCTGTTCTCGGCTCCCGAAGGCGCAGTCGCAGGTGAGCTTGATGCGCGTGACCTGTCCGGCCTTGTTGCTCTGGCGGGCAGCATCTTTCCTGATACGGCATTCGCACGCCATCTTGAAAAGGCTGCCGGAAGTCTCGTTCCAGCGACCTTTCAGGGAGAACTCAAAGCCGCAGCAGTCGGTGATGGCACCGACATGACCCTTCGCCTCGATGGTACGGCAGGGGGGGCGGAGGCCGTCGTCAGCGCAAATCTCACGGGACGGGTAGACGATTGGCACGATGCCGGTGTGAATTTTTCTGTCGGGTTGAAGGGACCTGACGGCGGGAGACTTTTGCAGCAGCTTGGCTTCGACATCATTCCGGTGGGTACAAACAGCAGCGGCCAGATCTATCTGATTGCAACAGGTGTTCCTTCAAATGGATTGGCAGTCGAAGTTGCCGCCACCATCGGTGCATCCGACCTGAAGGCGGAAGGAAGCCTTGTTCTCCAAAAAGACATCGATCCGGAATACAGCGCCAGTGTTTCCGCAAAAACGGATGATCTGGCACCTCTTGCACTGATGGCCGGCAGGGTCCTTCCGGTCATGACCGGCACGATCCCGGCTGAAGTCGTCTTCGATCTCAAGGGGCAGGGGAGTGACCTGCAGATCGACAACGCTACAGGTTCTCTCGGTGACACTTCGTTCGAGGGACGGGTTTCGGGAAATCTTGAACCGGCGCCCGGAGAACGGAACCGCCGGTTCAGCGGTGAACTTTTTGCCCGTCAGATTGATCTTCGGGGTTTGACCGAACTTGTGCTCGGGCCCGATCAGTGGTTTTCGGTGGGTGACGGGACGAGCATCTGGCCATCGTCACCATTCGGAGCACCGTTGTTGGATCAACTCGACGTCACGCTTCAGGTCGAAGCGGACCGTTTGCTTGTCGATGAGACAACCGAGATTGCCAACCCGCGTGGCGAACTTCGCCTTTCCCCTTCGCTCATGCGGCTTGACGGTCTGTCAGGTGCTTTTGCCGGTGGCAGCCTGAACGGCAGCCTGTCTGTTCAGCGTTCGGACGCGGAAGCGGCCTTTTCCGGGCGCGTCAAACTGAACAATGCCGACCTTCGCCAGCTGGTCTGGAAACCCGGCAATCGTGCTGTCGCCTCCGGAACGCTGGATCTGTTCCTGGAATTCGAGGGTGCCGGGCGCTCGATTTCCGCGATCGTGGCGGGACTCAACGGGGGCGGCACGTTTTCCATGGGACAGGGCGATTTCCGCAGCCTCAATCCACAGGCGTTTCCATTGGTCACGCGTGCAGCGGACGCCGGTCTGGAATTGCAGGACGACAGGATCCGCGAGGTTTTTGTCAATCATATGAGCGCCGGGAACCTGCCTTTCGAGCGGGTCGACGGAACGCTAACGCTCGTCGGCGGGCGCCTCAGCGCGCGCAATGTCGTCGTGGACTCGGCACGAGCCGAGATTTTCGGGTCTGGCGAAGTCGACCTCAGAACCTATGATCTCGATGCCGATTTTTCCCTGAAGGTCGACCCGGGAGTAGATGCTGTCACCGGAGCGGAACCGCAAGTTGGCCTGTTGTTCGAGGGACCTATTGAGCAGCCCGAACGTCTTGTCGATATTGCACCCTTCACAGCCTACCTGACCTTGCGCGCTTTCGAGCAGGAAGTTGAACGGGTTGAGAAACTGCAAGCTGAAATTCTGGAAAGGGATCGGCTTGTTCGCGAACTGAAACGACAGAGACAGTCAAGGGACCGGCGTGTGCGCGAAGCCGAGGCGGCAGCCCTTGCAGCGGAAGAAGAACGACTGCGGCTTGAAGAAGAGGCACGTGTGCTGGAAGAACTCCGGGAGCAACAGGGCGAGGATAGCCCTGTTCCCGCACCGGGACCGACACCGATACCGCGCCAGCAGAGTGATGCGGAGCCGTCCGGCAGCGATCAGCCGTTTGCCGACCGCATCCGAGCCCTCCTGGGCGAGACAGACGTGCAGACGACACAGTCTATTCCGCAGTCGACACCCACCGCCAAGCCGACGGATGCTCTGCCACCTCTTGATCCACCGATCTCCATCGAGGACCTGATCACGCAGGACGTCGGTGCACCGCTGGTATTGCCCGGGGCGCAGTAGGGCTGATACGAGCTAGACTGGTCTGATCTTGCGGACAACCCACACGCGAACTGCTGAAGACAGCGGATCGTCAGGGTCCCGGTTGTCGTCGATTTCTGCAATCAAGCTGGCAAGGGATCGTTGTTCGGCTGCGACATTTTCATCCACGACTTCCCAGAATTCGGGTTCCAGGGCAAGGCTGGTGCGATGGCCATGCAGGGAGAGGGACCGTTTGACGAACGCCATACGGATCAGTCCGTCTCGGTTTCGCTGGATGAGCCCGGTCCGGGGAGCCGGTGGCTGTCTACCTGATTTTCCAGATGCTCACGCCGTCTGCGCGCGTCATCCCGCTCGGCTTTGGTTCGGCCGAATTTGCGCCGGTTGTCTTCGGCCTGTTTTTCCTTGTCGGTCCGCTTTCTTTGCTTGCGAACCTGGCGCAGATTGACGATTTCCGCGCTCATGCAAACCTCCGGCAATCAGGTTTTCTTGCGGAACGCGTCCAGGGAGACGACTTCGCCGCCGCTATCACCGGCAGGCGTTTTTTCAGCCGGCTTTTCGCTTTCAGCCGCATCCACCGCCGCAACTTCAGCTCCGCCAGTCACAGCCGGGGCATCGCTCTCGCCGTCCGTCTGTTCCTTTTCGGCCTTTGCCAGTTCCTCTACCGCTTCAAGCAATTCTTCCGGCAGTTCTTCGGCGGTTTTGCCCGGATCGAATTCCAGGGCGAACTGGACGGATGGATCGAAAAAGCCCTTGATCGCCGAGAAGGGCACCAGCAGTTTTTCCGGAACGCCACCAAAGGAAAGCCCGACCTCGAACGCATGCTCGCCGATTGCCAGATCCCAGAACTGGTGTTGCAGCACAATGGTCATTTCCTGAGGATAGCGTTCCTTCAGCCTCTGGGATATGCGCACGCCCGGCGCGTTGGTATCGAAGGCGATGTAAAAATGATGGTCACCGGGCAGGCCTGTTCGTCCGACCTCGGCAAGAATCTTCTTGACCGCGCCCCTGAGCGCGTCCTGGATAAGGATATCGTATCGCAGAAGGTCTTCAGACATCAGTTCTCGTCGAATCTCGTTCTAATTAGCTCTATCCGGCCCACATTGACCGTCCGGCGTCAAAAAGAAAAGCCAATTTTCCAAGTGATACCAGAATAATGAGTCTTTCCTGAGAAGGCTAAGCCAATGCATGCACAACGTCCAGAAAAGGGCTGTTTTGGGGAACCCAAAGGGAGGGGATTAGGTGAAGGCTTCTGTTGCCAGGTGCCTTCGAACCCCGCCTGAAGGTGCTAACCTACGGGACTTAGTGGACTACCGGCGCTGCATTACGCGGCGACAGCGTTGTCCATAGCATAGTTGTCGTTTGCAACTATTAGAACAGCCCGATAACGGTGGTACAATGCCGAGCAAAAGCACAGTCTTTACGCCCTCGTCGATCCTATTTCGCCCCCGCCGAAACCCGTGAGATTTCCGATAGATAGCCTCACGGGCTTGGGTGGAGGCGCCGGGTACCGCCCCCGGGTCCGATAGGTTTATTGCACTGACAGTTTATTGCCGTAGCTGGCGAACCAGCAGCCTTGATATAAGCGCTTTGTTACTGAAAGAAAAGGGGATGCAGTGATTTGCCGGGAAAACATGGAAGGAGACTCACACATCTCGAAGACAGGTCGACAGCAGCGTTGACGGCAGGTTGCCTGTGAGTTAGTTAGGGAGACTAACTATATGGATTGAGTTGTGGATCTTACCGAATTTTTCGAACTGGTGCATCGACACGCGCACCGCCGATGGAATGCGCTCGCAGCGGATGCGGGTGTGTCCTACAGCGAATTTGAGTATCTGAGCGCGATCCAGCAGCAGGAATACCAGCAAACGGACAAGAACGATCATGGTCAGCATCTGCAGGATGTGGTTGAGGCGATGGGCGTTCGCAAAGCTTCTGCAAGCGTCATGGTCGTCAAGCTGGAGGAACGTGGCTGGGTGCGCAGGGTTCCTTGCCAGTATGACGCCCGGGCACAGCACATATTGCTGACCGCAGAAGGGAAGTCCCGGCTGGATTGCGGCAAAGGCATTTACGCATCTGCTGCGCGCCAGATAATGCTGGAACTGAGTAGCGAGGAACGGGCCGGACTGTTGCAAGTCTGGAATTTGCCGGATGCGTCATAGTTCACTCTGAAATTTGATCAAATAAGTAAGTTAAACTAACTAACTTTATGGAACGCAATGCGGGGAAGCATGAAATGCGAGTTGATGTTGATGGGCACGGCAATCCACCTTCTTGTATGGGACAAGCAGCCCGAATAGGGAGCCTGGTTCAAGACTCCCCTGGAGAATTTGCCCAGGCCGCTGCAGTCGCTCTGCGACCAGTGGTATTGCCCCTGCTGTGCCGGTTTCTGGATTGCGCTGGTACTGCATGCGTTGACCGGATTCTGGACCCTTCCCGGCCTGAAAAACCTTCCTTCGTTGGTGTCCTCCGGGAGCCCGTCGCGTGGACGCTTGATGCGCTGGCAGCCGCTACCCTGATTTATGCTGCAATTCTGACAATCAAGGCGATCGGCTTGCCTGCCATGAAAGCACACATGATGAAGGCAGAATTCCTGAACTCGGCCTTTCAGGCCCAATTGCAAGACAAGTAGCGAGAAATGACCGATGGCCTATGATTACGACGCACTCTACCGCACAACTCCCGACGCGCTCGGCGCTCCTAACAGGGCATTTTGCGAGTTCTTCGAGACTTATTCAAAGCCGAGTGCACGAATACTGGATGTCGGGTGCGGACAAGGCAGGGACGCCTTGTTTATCGCAAGGCTGGGGCATCTTGTAACCGGCGTGGATTTGTCGTCCTCCGGGATCGCCTGTCTGTTGAAACAGGCTGCGCGAGAAGGGCTGTCGGTCGAAGGAGATGTCGCCGACATTGCCAGCTATGACCCTTGCGGCATGTTTGACGTGATTGTCTTCGACCGTACCCTGCATATGCTGGAGCGTACACCTCGGATGAAGGTCCTTGCGAGGCTCACGGAGAAACTTGCCAAAGATGGATTTCTTCTGATCGCGGACGAACCCTCCAATCTTCCGGATTTTCATGATGTTTTGAATATCACCTCCGGAGCGTGGTCCATTGTCAGGGAGGAAAAAGGCCTCTTGTTTTTGAGACGTGAACCGGAGGCACAATGGCTCGCCGGGCAACGGACCCAAAATTCCCGATAAGTGCAAACAGATCGGAACGCGCATCGCATCCGATTGCAAACCCGGACAGCGAGCGGATTGAGACAACCCGCGGAATTGCCAATCAGGAACCCTGATCGATCTGGGGAAAGTGTGATCGGGGGGCTGCGTTTTTCAGAAAATCTGCGAAGTTATCATCACGCTCTCACCGTGTTTCAAAGGCCGTTGCCGTGCAGCAATATCTCGACCTCCTGGCAAAAATCCTCGACGAAGGTACCGACAGGGGCGACCGAACGGGAACGGGTACTCGCTCAATCTTCGGTCACCAGATGCGCTTCGATCTTGCCGAAGGTTTTCCGGTGGTGACGACCAAGAAGCTGCATCTGAGATCGATCATTCATGAGCTGCTCTGGTTCCTGGACGGCGACACGAATATCCGCTATCTCAATGAAAACGGCGTGAAAATTTGGGATGACTGGGCGGATGAAAATGGCGAACTCGGCCCGGTTTACGGCTACCAGTGGCGGTCCTGGCCGGCACCGGACGGCAGGTCCATCGACCAGATCGAAAAGCTGCTGGAAATGATCCGCACCAGTCCGGAAAGCCGCCGGCTGATCGTTTCCGCCTGGAACCCGGCTCTGGTCGAGGAAATGGCTTTGCCACCGTGTCATTCCCTGTTCCAGTTCTACGTGGCGAACGGCAAGCTGTCGTGCCAGCTCTACCAGCGATCGGCTGATGTCTTCCTTGGTGTGCCTTTCAACATCGCTTCCTATGCGTTGCTGACCCTGATGGTGGCACAGGTCACCGGATTGAAACCCGGCGATTTCGTGCACACGCTCGGCGATGCACATCTTTATTCCAACCACTTCGATCAGGCGCGCGAACAGCTTACCCGGACCCCGCGTCCGTTGCCGCAAATGAAGATCAATCCGGACGTCTCCGATCTCTTTGCCTTCAAATACGAAGATTTCGAGCTGACAGGCTACGATCCGCACCCGCATATCGCGGCACCTATTGCGGTATAGGGTTCCATTTGTTTCTGCTTGTCATTGGTCACATTGAAAAGTTCAGGATCCGCATTCAGCGGGAAAATGAACCAGAAGCTCTTGTCGAAGGATTGCGTTGAAGGCGCTTGTTGCCTCAAGTGGCGCGTAGTGACCGCAATTCGGAATTACGTGACAGCTTCCATCTCTTGCTGTTTTTGCCTGTTTGAATGTCAATTCCGGACCGGGGGCGATATCGTGGCTGCCTGAGATGAAAACTGTCCGGTGAGGGAAGCTTTCCAGAAGATCGAGTCTGCTAGGGCGCATATGGAACGCAACAGTGCCGTCAACGAGTTCGCGAGCGGATCTTTTGTCGAAACTTTCTTTCGCGGCCCTCACAACATCATCATTTGAGGAAACTGAAAAAAGCGGTTTCCAAAAGGCATTCCACGCTGCATTCGGCCCTCGCGTTCGGATGAGATTGACTGCTTGCTCCAAAAAAACTGGATTTGGGTTTTTGTGTGCTTTTGTTCCAGCCAGCACGATGGCTCGAACACGATGTGGTGCCAATTTCGCAATTTCAAGGGCGCACGACCCGCCGATTGAACAACCTATGACAATAATTTCTTCTTCGTGTACTTCTTTAAGCGCAGCGGTTGCCCAGTTCTCGATCGAGTTGCCATGTCGATAGAGGGTCGGCGCATAGCAGGCAGTGGGAAACAGGTCCAACTGACCTAGCCACATTGTGCCGTCCAGCGGCAAGGCGTGCAAAAACAAGATCGCAGGCGGTGTTTCGGCGTTCAAACGCGCTCCCTTATTCTCTCAAGGTGAGTTGGCCATCACCCTAAAGGGATTCGCGTTCTAGCTCACCTCGAACCAAGTCATCATGCCCGAGGCGGCATGGCCGAGCATGTGGCAGTGGATGAGCCATTTGCCGGGATTGTCGGCAACGAAGGCGATCTTTACCGTTTCACGCGGATCCGTCGTGAATGTGTCGCGCCAATCCTGATGCTCCAATGTCTCGCCATCGCGCGCCAGAACACGGAAATGGTGACCGTGAACATGCATTGCATGGGCGAAGCTGGTGTCGTTCCGGCTTTCCAGAACGACGGTTTCACCGCGCCTGGCACTGAACATGGGTTGGTCCTGCATGCCTGGAATGCCGTTGAACGTCCAGAACTGGCCGTCCTGCATCATGCTGCGGACATCTTCCTCCGTCCGGTCCTCCAGCAACGAGCGCATTCCGCCCATGGCACCGCCCTGCATCACGAGCGGCAGTTCCAGCGCGTCCTCCAGGTCCGGTTCCGGCAATCGGTTGACAGGAGGAAGCGTCAGGGGAAGATCGCTGCCCTGGGCCTCCGTCACCTGGAAATTGGCGAAAGTGAATGGCTGCCCGGTCATCATTTCGAGGGGCAACGTTCCGGTTTTCGTAGGGCGCATGACGAGATCCATGCGCTGTGCGGGGGCAAGCCGCACGACACCTGAGACGTCGCGCGGTTCAGAGAAGACCTGACCGTCCAGCGCAATGACGCGTGCACCGAAGCGCTCCGGGGCGAGATCTAGAATACGGGACGCCGAGGCGTTTATCAGACGAACCCGGTGCCAGACACCTGTCCTCATCGCAATGTCGGGCAGGGACACCCCGTTGACCGTCAACCAGTTGCCGAGCCTGCCTGCGTGAAAAAAGTCATGCATTGCGCCGAAGCTTGCAGTGTCGAGGACACCATCTTCATCCAGACGCCAGTCGCTCAGCACCAAAGTGATGTCCGTTTCCGGGGGAAAAAGCTGTTTGTGTTCGTCGACGATCAGCGGTCCGGAAAGACCGCGGGGCACCTGGTTCCAGCTCATGTTGTGTGCGTGGTACCAGTAGGTTCCGGCGTCCGGTACGACGAAATCGTAGTCGAAACTGTCACCGGGTTTGACAGCGGGTTGCGTCAATCCGGCAACGCCGTCCATGGTGTTGTCGATACGGATGCCGTGCCAGTGAATGGACGTGGGTTCGTCGAGTTCATTGATGAACCGGACCCTGACCTTCTCGCCCTGTTTGACCCGGATTTCCGGTCCCGGGAGCCGGTTATTGTAGAGCCAGAGATCGGATGCACCACCCTTGTCACCGTAAAGATGCGCTTTTCCATTGGCTGCCTTGAGTTCCAGGAAACCCTCGGAAGATTTTGCAAGGGCGAGTTGCGGCACAGCTGCTGTCGCGCAGCTCGCAAGCGTGGTTTTCAGGAACGACCTGCGATCCAATTTCATTTCCGGCTCACATTCATCGAGAGAGGCATCTCGATGTTATGGTGTTTCCAGCTACTGGAAGGTCAAGGTCTGGTCAGGCTTCGGCTCTGATGCAATTGGAATGACTTGGTCCGATGCTGGGTCCGACGCACAAATGTTCGCATTTGGTTGTAACCTTGTGTCAGATTGCTCAAACATTGCCGATCGGGACGATCACCATGACCTCTTCAGACTACTCCGTTTCCCTGTCTCCCCATGCCCTTGCTGCCGAAAACAGCGGCTTCGATCCGATGATCGGACGCAAGCTGGTTGCCGGCGTGGAATCCGGCCTGCTGCCGCATCTGCATGTTGTCCTGGCGGAACGGAGTGGCGAAACCATTCTGGAAAGTTACAGCAAGGGACCGGACGAAAGCTGGGGGCAGCCGTTGGGTGAAGTCACGTTCGACGCCGGAACGCTGCATGACCTTCGTTCGGTCACCAAGAGCGTTGTCAGTCTCCTTTACGGTATCGCCCTGGAACGGGGGATGGTCCCGACGCTCGATAAGCCAATTCTGTCGGTTTTCGACGACTACAAGGATCTTTCGTCCGATCCGGCGCGGATGAAGCTTACGGTCGAACATGCTCTTACGATGAGTCTCGGACTGGAATGGGATGAATCGCGACCTTACACGGATCCTGAAAACAGTGAGATCGCGATGGAACTCGCTCCGGATCGCTACCGGTTTATCCTGGAGCGGACGATCGTTGAAGAGCCGGGAACAAAATGGACCTATAGCGGTGGTGCAACGGCGCTCATTGGAGGGATACTCGAGCGCGGTACCGGCAAAAGCCTGCCAGAGTTTGCAAGCGAGGTTCTGTTTGGCCCGCTTGGCATTGAGACATACGAGTGGAAAGCCGGCAAAGACGGCACGCATTCGCCGGCGTCGGGTCTGAGATTGACCGCGCCGGATCTTTTGAAGATCGGGCGCCTTGTATTGAACAACGGTCTGTGGGACGGGAAACGGATTGTTCCGGAAGCCTGGATACGGGCCTCCCAGATGCCTCATATTCAGACCCCGGAAATGCTGAGCTACGGTTATTTCTGGTTTCTCGGCAAGGCACCGGTCAAGGCACTCGGTGGACCGACCGACTGGGCCGCCGGTTTCGGCAATGGTGGCCAGCGGCTCTGGATCTGTCCTAAAGCCGATGTCGCTGCGGTGATCTACTCCGGCAACTATAACAACTGGAATGCCTGGATACCGCCGACACGCATCTGGATCGAGATCATTCTCGCCAATCTGGAAAAGGCCTGACCGGTCTGCAGACATCGGTTGCTTGTACGGCACTCTCCAGGAGAAGGGGACGGGTCGTCTACTTCTGGACGACCTAGACCAATGCGCCCTTGCAGCCAGACGAAGCATGAAGTCTAGGGCTTCATGTTCTTCTCCAAATGATCTTCGACGAAGCTGGCAAGGATGGCTTCGTAGTCAGCGCGGTATTCCAGTGTACCGCCACTTGCCGAGTATTCATCCGGGTTGATTTCCGCCCGGGTTGCTGCATGTCTGGGGCCGAATTTCGGGATATCAAATCCGTGATATGCATCCTCGATCACCCTGAAATCGATCGGGTAGTCATCCTCGCGCGTGGAGGTGCTGATCCTTCCGCAGACAACCGGGTCGACATAGTCGTCCTGTCCTGCGGAAACAATCAGGATCGGTGCGCGATGCGGTCCCCTTGCAAACGAACAAAACGGATAAACGGCTATCGCAGTCCTGAACTGAAGGTCATGAAACTGGGAGAAACCCTCGTAGTTCAGGACGGCCAGTGAAACCATGGCCGGACGGGACCAGCCCATTATCGCAATGCGCGACGGATCGACTTCTTCCAAAGCTGAGAGATATTGCAGGGCGCCAAAGGCGATCGTGGCTCCGCGTTTCCAATCGAACGTACTGTGTGCGGTGTCGTCGGGCTCGCCCGTAGGCGTGCTGCACCGAGAAAAGCTTAGCGTGACATAACCCAGGTCGTTCAGGCGTTCCAGCCAATGCTGATAAAACGATGGTCCATGGCACGTGTGCACCAGAACCACGGCAGGAGCCTTGTCGGCGCCAGTTGGCACACGCAACAACCCCTGGAAGGTGGCTGGCGTGGCTGCGTTGGCCCCTGCCATGCCTCTTTCGACTTCCAGCCTGGTCAGCGGTGAAACGGGAAGGGGGAAAACGACCCTGCCTTCAGTCACGTTGGCCGCATCAACCGGCAATGAGCAAAGCAAAAACAAGCAGAATGGGGCAAGTTTTCTCATATGTGTTCCAGGCCTTTCAATTGGGACGAGAACATTTCGGAAAACGACTGATGAAGACCAGCAAGATGATCGAACATGGCGGCAGATGCACCTGCCGCGTTGCCCGCGCACACTTCTTCAATGACAGACAACAGGCCCTTGTAGTCGGCGACCTCCCGGTAGCCGCGCTCACGATAAAAGTACCAGCATCGTCTCGTGTGAAGCCGCATGAGTGCGATCTGAGACTGCAGAAACGGGTTCAGCGATGCAGAGGCAATCGCATCGTGAACGATGGCGTCGACCTCATAGAACAGGTTTTCATCCTGGTCGCGCTTCGCTTGCTGTATCGTCACGTGATAGTTGGAAAGTTGCTGCCGACCCTCTTCGCCAAGCCGGCTTGCGGCCAGAACAGCGGATGATTTTTCCAACGCGATGCGCATCTCGAAAATCGAAAACACCTGGGACGCATCGAGCGGGGCAACATGTGCGCCCTTGTTGTGTTCAAGGACGACAAATTTCTGGGAAGACAACACGAGCAGGGCGTCCCGGATCTTGGTCCGGCCACAGAATTGCTTTTCTGCCAAGGACACTTCTTGAAGGGGTGATCCCGGAAGAAGCCTGCAGGTGACAATGTCATCTTGAATGTTCTGCAATATTTCGGTATTTTGCATGCATAATGCATACAAAATTACATTATACAGTCAAGCGGCTTGAGGTCAGTTTTCAAATTTTGGTTAGCGTCGTCCTGGCAAAGAACAGCATCAGTCAGAAAGAGCGTCAGCTCCCGAAGTGACCGCTCCTGAAATCCGAATAGACTGTATCGAAACGCCCTGTGTATATCAGCTTGTCGATGGGCGCCTTTCCGTCCAGGACCTAGTTGGTTGTGTTGTCGTCCGCGCGCTTCCAACCCAGATAGGCCCAACCGTGTTCGTGAAGAAAATCATTGAGCTCCATCGTGCGGCGGTCAAAAACGATGGAGCTGATTTTTGCGATCTCGCTGAAAAAAACCGACTGGCCGTCCGCGTCTTCTTCCAACTCATTGAATCGGCCGGAGGTCAGAGCTGATCGAAGTGCGGCGGAATCCGAGGATGTTGAATTGTCCGAGCGTTCTGCAAAGTGCATGATTGCCTGCGGTTGATCCAGATCGAGACCCTGTTTCCTTAGCAGTTCTCTTGCCTCGTCGTTTGCTTCTTTCGATCCCGGCCACCTGTCCTGACCCGCATAGATTTTCTGGAAGTTGTCATCGCGCAGCTCTTCGGTACTGGAAGCAAAGCGGGGAAGTACTTGCCAAATGACAATCGGGCCAATCAAAAGCGCAGCAAGTGCTGCATAAAGAAATACATCCACGGGTGAAATTTCCTGAAGGAGTTCGTCGGGAGGGTTGATTTTTCCATGACCGGTACAGAAAACACTTCCGGTCACAAGGTTGTGTGGCGGCCAGAATACCATTCTGGTGAGCAAATTTCTGGTAGCCAAGGGAATTGGTCCGCGACCTGATGTCAAGTCTATGGGGGCACATGAAACGAAAAATACAGAGCCGGAGCTTCGCGGATCCAGTAGTCTTAAAAGCGCAGGATTTCAGTTCTTGATCCACTACACGTGCACGACGTTTCATGACATGCAAGGAGCTGAGGCTACTACCATGATTTTGTTAGTGAATTGATTGAGCCGACAATGAAATTCAAAAGACTGTCCGACGCTGCATCAGACGCCCTTCAACGCGCGAAGGGACCTGGTCGTGTTTTGGACGCCGCGATTGAGACCAGGACCAGCAAGAGCGCTTCTTCGTCCCCGTTGAGAGAGCTGTTGGACGAACACGATCCTGTCCGTGTGGCCCTGATAGAATCTCAAATTCGCACTCTCGTGCATGACCTGGTGTGGAAATTTTCGCCCGACTATCTCGCACGAACCGATCCTGGGATGGCCCTGGCGCTTTCCACTCACAGTTCCGGTTATGAGCGCGAATGCGCACTGGACAAGATCAGCTCGATCGAGGGATCATTTTCACTTGCCTTGATACTGCGTCGATTGAATGACTGGGTGCCTGAGGTACGGGCCGCAGCCGTCCGGACGATCGAACGGTGTGTTTTTCACTCCCCCGACACCGCTCGGAACTTCGCATGTATTGTCTCCGGATGCCTGGAGTTGCTTTTGCGGTTCAAGGAGATGGGGCGTTCCGAAGCCGTTGAGATGGCAATTGTCGACAGGTTGCTTCTGGAAACCGGCGGGCTGGAAGAACTGAGGAGGATCGTGCATCGCAGCCCGTTGGACAGGGCAGGCGTGCTCATGAAACTCGGCCTCAAGCGTGGGTTATTGTCAGAAATTCTAACCGACCTCGTGAGCGAGGCAAGGCATCCTGCTGTTCGAAGGATGGCATTGAAGACAATCTTCGATAACGGGTTTGCCTGGATGGCCAAGGGGCGCCTGCAAAGAACAATCTACGAGCTTGACTGCGACAAGGATGATCTGGCCGAGATCGGGCTTTCGGACCATTCGGCCGATATACAGCGCGTCGCACTTCAATATGTCGTTTCCAATCCGCACAGCCGCTTGCATCGGGAACGTGTCTTTCGACCCTTCGTTTCATCAAATCACATAAGCCTCGCCGACAGGGCTGCCTTCGGGATGAAGTGTGTTGTCGGGCCGGACAAATTCTTGCATTGCCTGGTGGAAAGGCTGCGGCAGGACGCAACACCTCCCTTCTGGGCTGCGCGACTTGTCGCCAGATATGGTAACTCGCACAACAAAACCGATCTTCGGAATGCCTATGAGAGACTGTCCACGCGACCTGATCTGAATTGGCTTGAATTGCTGGCCGTGATCGAGGATCAGGCCGCGATAGTTGACCTTCTGCATATTGCACTAAACCATCACGACGGTCGCTTTGCCCGAAAAGCCGTTGCGGGCCTGGTCGGCAAGGCCTTCCAACCTGACTTCGAATCGGTGGCAGCAGTCATCAAGCGTGGCAACGGTGAGTTTGAGCAGCGGGGCCTAGAACACATTCTCGACAAGTGCAGCACAGTGGACATCGTACGGGCAATCGTCCAGCTATCGCTCCACGATCCGGATTTCGATCTTGAGCGCCTTTGGCAAATGGCGGGTAGAAAAAGACAGCTCAGGGCATTCATCCCGAAGCGGGACGAAATTGAACGGCTGGAACGCGATTTGAACGATGCAGAACCAGAGATCAAGGCTTTGGCGACAAATATGCTTGGGCTAGACAGCCTTGGCGCGTCCTGACGATGGCGGCTGGCATTGAAAATCAATCGAGCCGCCTTGCCACCTCATCTCCGATTGCCAGTGCTGAGGTCAGACCGGGCGACTCCATGCCGTAGAGCGCGACAAGACCTTCCAGCCCATGTGTCTCGGGGCCGTCGATCCGGAAGTCGGCGGCTGGTTCGCCAGGGCCAACGATCTTGGGACGGAGGCCGGAATAGTCCGGTATCAGCGCGTTGTCGGGCAGGCCCGGCCAGTAGCTGCGGATCGCATTGTAGAAATTTTTGCCGCGGGACGGTTCGACCTCGTAGTCGAAACGCTCCACCCATTCCACGTCCGGTCCGAAGCGGGCCTGGTGCTGGAGATCCAGTGTCAGGTGGACACCTAGACCACCCGGTTCCGGCGCCGGATAGACGAGATGCGAAAACGGCGCCTTGCCCTGGAGTTTGAAGTAGTTGCCCTTTGCCAGAAAGGGTTTTGGTGCATTGGCGGTGGTAAAACTCTCCATCAAACCGGGGGAGCCGTGACCTGCTGACACGATCAGTTCCCGGCAGGTGAGGGAGGCTGATTGTCCATCTCCGGCATCGACTTGCAGCTGGTACCCGTCTGTAACCTGGTCGATCCCGACGACCCTGCTGTTAAGCACCACCTGGCCACCATGCGCTTCAAGTCCGCCCTGCAATGCGAGCATGAAGCCGTGGCTGTCGATGATCCCGGTCGAGGGTGACCAGAGAGCGCTGCAGCAGGCGAGTTCCGGTTCTGTCTGATTCAGTTTCTTCTGGTCGAAAAACACAAGATCATGCAGGCCGTTCTCGATTGCCTTCTTCTGCAGTCGTTCCAGTTCCGGCAGCTGTCCAGGAGAGGAGGCAACGATCAGTTTACCGATCTGTTGATGATCAACGCCGTTGTCGGCGCAGAATTCGTAGAGCCGATGCTTGCCATCAAGGCATAACTTCGCCTTCAGGCTGCCCGTCGGATAATAGATGCCGGCGTGGATGACTTCAGAATTGCGGGCGCTGGTCTCGGAACCGATCAGGCTGTGCTGTTCCAGAACCATGACATCGCGACCCTTCATTGCCAGCGCCCGGGCGATCGCAAGACCGATCACGCCGGCACCAACTACGAGGGTTTCGATGTCATGCATTCACGTCACCTGTGTTCCGATTCCGGATCAGATTCGGGACCGTACATTCCTTTCGCAGCCGCGCGGGTTCAACTTGCTCCTGTCAGCCCCACCATTTGTCCGGTTCGAAGGAGCCGGCCGCATCCTCGATGACCTGACCGACCTGGAAGAGGGTGCTTTCGTCGAACGGTTTGCCGATAAGCTGAAGGCCAAGCGGCAGACCGTCCTTGTCCAGTCCGGCAGGGACCGAGATGCCCGGCAGTCCGGCCATGTTCACGGTCACGGTGAAAATGTCGTTCAGATACATCTTCACCGGATCTGCATGGAGATCCTGGTCTGCAACGCCGAAGGCGGCAGACGGGGTTGCCGGCGTCAGGATCGCGTCGACACCGTTGGCCCAGGCAAGATCGAAGTCGCGCTTGATCAGCGTGCGGACTTTTTGAGCCTTCAGATAATAGGCGTCATAATAGCCGGCAGACAGAACATAGGTGCCGATCAGTATCCTGCGTATGACCTCGTCTCCGAAGCCCTCGGCGCGGGTGTTTTCGTACATTTCGACAATGTCCTTGCCAGGAACGCGCAGGCCGTAGCGGACGCCGTCGTAGCGGGCAAGGTTCGAAGAGGCTTCCGCCGGGGCAACGATATAGTAGGCCGGCAGGGCATATTTCGTGTGCGGCATGGAAATATCGACAATCTCGGCACCGGCATCCTTCAGCCAATCGATGCCTTTCTGCCAGAGCTCCTCGATCTCGCCGGGCATGCCATCCAAGCGGTACTCCGCCGGAATCCCGATCTTCAGGCCCTTGACCGACTTGCCGATGGCGGCTTCGTAGTCCGGTACTTCGATATCGACGGAAGTCGTATCCTTGGGATCGACGGAGGCCATGGACTTCATCAGGATTGCGCTGTCGCGCACCGTGTGTGCAATGGGACCTGCCTGGTCGAGAGAAGAGGCAAACGCAACGATGCCCCAGCGAGAGCAGCGGCCGTATGTCGGCTTGATCCCGACGGTGCCGGTGAAGGCGGCAGGCTGGCGGATGGATCCGCCGGTGTCGGTTGCCGTCGCACCCATGCAAAGTCGTGCGGCAACAGCGGTTGCCGAGCCGCCGGAAGACCCACCCGGCACGAGATCCTGGTTGGACCCCTGTTTGCGCCAGGGGTTGATCACGTCGCCGTAATATGAAGTTTCATTGGAGGACCCCATGGCGAACTCGTCCATGTTGAGCTTGCCCAGCATGACGGCGCCGTCGGCCCACAGATTGGTGGTGACCGTCGACTCATAGGCTGGTTTGAAGCCGTCCAGAATGTGGCTGCAGGCCTGGGTATGGACGCCGTTCGTTGCGAACAGGTCCTTGATCCCGAGTGGGATGCCTTCAAGAGCTCCGCCGTCTCCCTTGGCGAGGGTTTCGTCGGAAGCCTTTGCCATGTTGCGGGCCTTGTCAGCTGTTACGGCAACATAGGCATTGAGCTGCGCGTTGGCGGCCTCGATGTTCGACAGAAATGCATCGGTCAGTTCGAGTGACGTGTAATCCCTGTTTTTCAAGCCCTTGCGGGCTTCGGCGATGGTCAGTTTGGTCAGGTCTGTCATGACTTTGATCTCTCAGCTGGTCGCAAGCGACCGGGAAAAATAAACGGAATAGGGACTGTCGGGATAATCCAGCACGGGACCGCATCGCCTGAAGCCGGCGCGTTCATAGATGCGCCAGGCGGCTGGATGTCTGTCTCCGGTTTCAAGAACCAGCGAAGAAAAGCCTTCCTCGCGTGCGAGGGAAACGATCCGGTCAAGGATACTGCCGCCGAGACCCCGGCCCTGAAAGACAGGGCGGGTATACATTCGCTTGACTTCGGCAACGCCCCGATCGTGCCGGCGAAGGGCTCCACAGGCGGCTGCCTCGCCATCGACACGGGCCACGAAGACGGTTGTCGCGTCGCCTGCCATGTCCTGAGGCGTCATGTGAAAGCAGGCCTCAGGAGGTGACAAGGTGAGCAGCAACTCGTTCAGTTCGTCAATCATCCCGATCATGTCGTCCGTCAGGGGCGATTCAACAGAAATTGTCGGTGCGGCGTGCTTCATCCCGTTGACAGTCGAACTATTCAACGACTTTCGGCACCATGAAGAACTGGTCTTCAGAAGCCGGGGCGTTGCGTGTGATGTCGTCGGCCTTGTTGCCGTCGGTGACACCGTCGACGCGTTTTTTCATGGTCTGCTCGACCACTGAGGTCATGGGTTCGGCACCTTCGATATCGACTTCGTCTAGTTGCTCGACAAATCCGAGAATAGCGTTCAACTCACCGGTCATGCGGGTTGCGTCGTCGTCGCTGACCTTGATGCGTGCCAGCCGGGCAACGCGCTTCACCGTTTGTGTATCAACAGACATTGGATCCTCGTTTTGATATTTCTTCGCGCCCGACTGATCCCGACGGGTCGCGTCGTTTGCAGGTTCGGCACCTGGATGTGCGGTTGTCTTGACTTATAGCCAGAGCAGACGGAACTGGCTGTGAATTCGGTTTGGTTATCACCAAAATCAGAGTTATACGGTTCTCAGTGGAACCGTATTGGAAAGTGCTGGACCAAAAAAATCGTGTCTCCAACCATGGACAAGAAAAGCAAGCTGACGGGCCGGCCAAGGGATGGCCGGGTGAGTGACGCCTTGCTTCGCGTTACTTTGCTGGAACTGGCCGCTGCCGGATATCTCGGAACGACGGTGGCCGGTGTCGCCCGGCGGGCTGCAACGAGCAAACAGGCAATCTACAGACGTTATCGGGACAAGAATGCCCTTGTTGCCGCTGCGCTTGCCCACGGGTTTGAAGCAGTCAGGACTGAGCCGCCACTGCGCGGCAGCGTTGCGGAGGATTTGAGGCGATACCTGTCGGGGCTTGCAACGGCGCTCGCAGAGACACCGCTCGGCGCTGCCGTGCGCGCACTTGCCTCGTATCGGCAGAAGCCGGAGTTTGCCGTTGTTTTTGATGAAGCGGAAACAGGCCAGCGGCTGGCGTTACGACAGATTCTGATCGCGACACCGTTTGAAGCCGACATGGAAACGCGGATTGATCTGCTTCTCGGGCAACTCTATTTCAGTTTGGTGTTTCACGGAGATATTCTTAACGCGGACGATATCGAGACCTCCATTCATCTGGTCCTTGGTCTTGTCGCTCCTCGTGATCCTGCACCTTTTTCCGGGCTTCCGGGGACCTGAGGAGATGTCACCAGAAGGTCAATTCACAATTTTCTAGCGAGGTGCTTTCATCTCTGTGATCAAAGGTTATTGGCCAAACGGGGCGTCAAGAGACATGTTTGCACCAGCACGGTGCACAGACGCGCCGCGCGGAAAACGCCTTCTAATAGCTCCTGTGGAGACGTCCATGCCGCTTTATACTTCCAAATCCGTCCTGTTGGGCCTGACTGCCTTGTTCTCGGCGGTTGCCTTCACTGCCTCCGCCGACGAAATCACAACCTTCACCAAGGGTGGTACAGCCATCGGGGGCACTGATCCGGTTGCCTATTTCACCGAGGGCAAGCCGGTTGCCGGCACCGATGAATTTACTGCCGTCTATGATGACGTGACCTGGAAATTCTCCTCTGCCGAAAACCGTGATCTGTTCGAGGCAGATCCTGCGAAATATGCGCCGCAATATGGTGGCTTTTGTGCCTTTGGAGCCGCAATGGGATTCAAGGTTCCGGTTGTTCCCGAAGCCTGGTCCATAGTTGACGGCAAACTCTATCTGAACAATTCCCTGAAGGTTCAGGAACGCTTCGAAGAAGACGTTCCAGGTCACATCAACAACGCGACATTGAACTGGGAAATCATCAAGGAAAAGAAGCCTGAAGATCTGAAAGAGCCGATCATCAGGAACTGATCCTGAAGCTTCCTTCAATTTGCCATTACCTCTCAACTTGTTTCAGCCCGCCACCCGGCGGGCTTTTTTTGGCATTCGTGTGCCCTCAATTTCCGGATGGCCGATCGTGTAACCAACCGCGCGTGACGGACTGTTTCGGTTTTTCGAACGATGAACCCCTTTTCTTTTCGTCCGGCCATTGCTAAATCTTGAGAAAATTATTCATCTTTTTTCGAGGTGCGAATTGACCAACCGTGCAAAACGCCGTCCGCGTATCCTGACCGTGAAGAAGGTCCGGCAACTTAGCCCGCACATGTTACGGGTGACCTTTGCAGGACCGGAACTGGAAGGCTTCCCGATCGGTCACGAAGGTGCCAATTGCAAGCTCGTGCTGCCGCGTGACGGTGAAGGCAAGGACGAATTCGAGGCATATTTCGCTCCCGATGGACCGTCGGAGAAGGTCCACCCGGTTAGAACCTACACGGTGCGCGCCTTCCGGCAGGACGATCTGGAACTTGATATCGACTTCGTCGCGCATGGGGATGAAGGGCCGGCGACGCGCTGGGCGCAGGAAGCGCAGCAAGGCTCTTATCTTGGCTTTTTCGGTCCCAGCCAACCCAAGATCACCGAATTCTATGCGGATTGGTACCTGATTGCCGCTGACCTGTCGGCCATGCCGGTTGCCGAAGCGACATTGGAGGCCATGCCGCCGGATGCCAGGGGTGTGGCAGTGTTTGAGGTGCCTTCCGAAAGTGATGTCCGGGAGATTGCGGTTCCGAAAGGGATCGAGATCACCTGGCTGGTCCAGGAGGATGTGCATGCCCCTTCAACGGCACAAGTTGATTTCGTGAGTTCGCTTCAGTGGCGGGCGGGGGTCGTGCAGACCTGTATCGCGGGCGAAAGTTCCGTGATCCGTGCGCTGCGTTCCCACCTGCACAAGGAACGCGGAATTCCCAGGAAGGACACCTATATCTCCGGTTACTGGAAAATCGGCCTGGTCGAGGACGAGCATCAGCAGGCGAAGCGGGCAGAGGCTGCCTGACGATCTCTCCCAACGGTCAATCCAAGGTCATCTTTGCCACGTCGGGTATTGCAAACAGAATGTTTGCATTGGTCCACCTGGATCCATATGGGTGTATGTGTGACCTGGAGCGAAGTTTGTCCGACGTGGATCAACAGCAGTTGATGCCCAAAGCGCGTGCTGTGAGTTGCTGGAAGATCATGATTGTCCAAATGTTCACTCAGTCCGCCACGTAGCCGATCCGATAGACAGGAACGCTGTTGCAATTTTTGAGGTTGAGAATGCGGTTTGTGATTTTGCCGGGAGCACTTCTTGTCAGCTGGTTTTGTGCATTAGGATTCTCTTTTGCCGCGGATCCGGCCTTCGATTGCAGTAAGGCGGAAAGCTCGGCCGAAGAGCTGATCTGTTCCAACGATGACCTTGCAGGGCTCGATCAGGACCTGGCACGCGCCTACAAGGATGCCGTCGCCGCGGTTGAGACATATGCCGACAAGGATGAAGCGCTGGCGGACCTGAAGGCATTTCAGAGAGGGTGGGTCAAGGGCCGCGATGACTGCTGGAAAGCGGACAGCGAATTGGCCTGCATCAAGGAAACCTACGAACGCCGTATAGCCGAACTGACGGCGCGCTATGGCCTGATTGAGGGTCAGAAACCGGTATTTTACACGTGCAACGGTAACCCGGCCGACGAGATCGTCGCGACATTTTTCCCGACGACACCTCCCTCCGCGCGTCTTGAAAGAGGTGACACGACAGAGATTGTCGTGGAAGGACCGACCGGATCAGGCGCGCGCTATGTCGGTGATTTCGGAATACTTTTCTGGATCAAGGGTGATGAAGCGATGGTCGAATGGTCGCAAGGTACATCCTTCGACTGTAAAGTTCGTAGCTGACCGATACCCCAGATGCCCTGACCTTTCCCGTTGGTTCAGATACGATCGGGTGTTCTTGAAAATCGCTTTGATCGGTGCAATTCGCAAAAAGGCTTATCTCGAAGCCGTTGCCAACGCCGAGCCGAAGCCGACAAACAGACCACCCGTTACCCGTCTGACCCAACGCATGCGCCGGGCTGATGTCAGGAACCGTCTCAGGTGTCCTCCGGCGAACGCGATCGCTGCATGATTGGCAAAGCACAAGGCCGCATAGGTGAAGGACAAGACGCTGATTTCCAGAAGGTCAACCCGGCCTGAGCGCATGAACTGGGGGAAAAGTGCCGTAATGACAAGTATGGCCTTCGGGTTGGTGACCGATACGAGCAGGGCTTCAAGAAACAGTTTCCAGGCACTTTTTCTGCTGACCTGATTTTCCGCGGAGACCTGGAAACCGGATTTGTCGCGCCAGACCTTCAGCCCGAGGTAAATGAGATAAGCCGCGCCGATGAACTTGAGCACGGTGAACGCGAGCGCAGACGTCGACATCAGCGCTCCGAAGCCGAATGCGACGGCGTAGCCGATCAGCACAAGACCGGCGGCATTGCCCGTCGCGGACGCGAGTGTCGCATTTCGTCCAAACCGCAACGTGTTGCTGATGGCGAGCATGATGCCCGGGCCGGGACTAATGGCGGGCAAAAGGGAAACGGCCACGAAGATGAGCCAGAGATCGAAAGACATTTTGGAAAATCCGGAAAGAGGAAATTAAGGAACGGGTTCCGACGCGGCTCAGAGTTCCCCCATTGCCTTGCGGAACCGGCTGATACTTTCGGCAAACCCGTGAACCAGTGCGTCGGCGGTAAAGCCGTGGCCGATGGACATTTCGCGGATGAAGGGCGCCTTTGCAATGAGCGGCGGAATGTTCTCCACGGTCAGGTCATGGCCTGCATTGACACCAAGGCCACAAGCATTGGCGCTTTCTGCCGTGGCGGCAATCTTGTCGAGTTCCTTTTCGGCCCGGGCCGGCTCGTCGTAACAAGCACCGTATGGTCCCGTGTAGATCTCGATCCGCTCTGCACCAAGACGGGCAGCATGCTCCGGTGCGGCAGGGTCGGGGTCGCAGAATAGTGCGACGCTGACCGCCCATTCCCTTGCCGCGGCAATTGCCGTTTGAAGCGAACCTGTGTCCCTGGAAAAGTCCCAGCCGTGATCGGAGGTTGTCTGGTCCGGGTCGTCGGGCACGAACAGGACCTGCTCCGGTCGTGCCTGCTCGACCAGGCTCATGAAGTCTGGGGAAGGGTACCCTTCAAGGCACAGTTCCTTGTTGGGAAATCTGTCTTCGATCAGCTCGGAAAGGTCGAACACATCCGTCTTGCGGATGTGGCGCTCATCCGGGCGCGGATGAACCGTGACCCCCTTTGCACCGGCTTCCATTGCAATTGCGGCCAGGCCGGTCACACTCGGCCAGGGCAGGTCACGGCGATTGCGCAGCATTGCGACTGCATTGACATTGACGGAAAGGCGCGAGGCGGCAGGCATGGCTGGTCGTCCGGATGAGGCGGTTCACAAACTGATTCAAGGTATTGGGTCAGTTTTGCAAGATTGTTGTAAAAGCTATTGAAGTCAAACGCGAAATTGTCACTAGAGACAATGTTTTTGCAGTTTGATCTTCCCGAAAGAGGAATGGAATGCAGTTACGTGTCGGCTCGATACTTGAGCGATTGTTCTTTCAGGGGGTACCGATTTCCAGCCAGCCCTGATACCGGACGAGCATTCCGATGCCAGGCAGCGAGATCCTGACGTCAAAATTAAACCGCCCGTTTTCCTCGAACTCGAACGCCTCGCTCTCCGGCAGGATCCACTTTGGCAAAGGGCAGCCGAGGAACCTCCCGCGCGCGACGGGAAAACACAGCCTCGTTCCATCGCGGGTCAGGTCGATATCAAATTTCAAGGGACCGAAGCGCTCGCAAACGTGGCCCTTTCCCTGATCATCGCGAAGCGACAAAACCGACCGGAATGTCTTGCCTCCGAAATTTCTACTCCAGAATTCCTTGTCCGCGTGTCTTTCAATCGTCACCGCAACGGGAACGCTGCCAGCTTCAGGCGGAAAACCAATCAGGCGGCAGAGCAGGTTTCCAAGCATCGATTGACCACGCGAAACCCGCGCCGTTCCCGACCAGACATGCCTGTCAAAGACAGTGTGAAGGTTCCTGACCGGGCCGGGCAAAGCGGCAAAATCGTCTCCCATCGCCTGTTGAAACAAGCAGGGGGCAATATCCGTTTCCCCAAACGTTTTCACGCTCAGATGCGATGTTGCTTCGTCAATCTCTTCAAGGCTGAATTCGGCGAGGCAGGACCTTGCGCCCGTCGCAATGGAGCCTGCGGCAAGCCGATTGCACACGATAGTAGCCGCAACGGCCGGAATGCTTGGTCCATCACCGGCCTCCGCGATCAGCGTCCAGTTTGCAGCCTTGGGGAGGCCGTCCTTGTCGAGGCCCGCAACACGAACCTCCATGCCACCCCGGTCGGAGCCGAACGGCGCCAGCCAATCGGCCACCTTTCGAAGCGACCTGGCAAGTGGCTCCAGCGACGTGATCAGCCTTAGGCGGGTAAGCCAGGACAGTGCCCAAAGGCCAAGGTGCATGACGGAGAGTTCCAGTCCGGCTCGAAAGAGCACCGTTCGAGCACCATAGCGCCCGGGAAAAAGCTGAAGATCGGGGGCTCCAATGAAACTCGTCCAGCGAGGGGGCAATCCGCCGTTTCGCGGTCCAATCCGACGTCGTTCGAGACCCGACCAGCCGGGAACTGATGTCAGGGCGCCATCGCGGCATATGGCAATGGGGCGACCCGTCTGTCCAAGGATGGCCCGCATGACCGCCAGGCCGCGCGGCGCGCGATTGCCTGGCAGGATGGCGCTTTCAATGAAATCGAGGCGCAAGAAATCGCTGCGCATGGCTTCCACTGCGACCGAAGAGAGCGCCGGGACGCTGGAAACGCCGGACAGGGCCGTTTTTCCAACCGATCTGGCTTCCTGTTCAAGTTCTGAGATGCCCGACGTGAAGTTGGCATCGTCGGAAAGGTCAAGGTAGTGGCTTCCTGCGGCAAGCGCGGCCATGACGATTGAATAGGTGTCTTCGGCATAGTTCTGAAACGGACCTGAAGCATCGACAACCACGAAGGGCTTGAGCTTAGCAAGGGACGTGCCGAAGGCTGGATCGTGTCGGTCCAGATACACGGGCAAACCGCCATGAACCTCGCAAAAGGCCTGCGCTTTTGTCCGGTTTCTTCCTGCGACAACGACGTCGAACTGCTGATCACGCAGCAGTGCCAGGGCGAGCTTGCCGCCGAAAACGCCATATCCACCAAGAATGACAACCCGCTTTGGAGAGCTTTGGTCAGTCAATGAGTCTGTCCTTCAATTCCCGGGAGGGAAGGCGGCAGGACCGTTTCCCGAAAGCAAACCTGTTCTGGGCGATCCGGTCGTACAGCCAGTTGGAAATGGTCTTCGGCAGGAAATCCACCACGGACAAGAGGGCCCAGGGGCCTCCGGCGCTTTTCATTGCAGCGGCAAACGAGGCCATCTTGGTATAGGACCGCCCGTCGAGAATGACGATGTTTGTTTCCAGAAGGTCAGGGTCGAGGCCATGCTGTTCATAGAGTAATCGCCCGGTATCGGACCGGGCGCTGACAAAACGAAATCCGGCCTTCCTGTCATGCGTTGCCATGAAGCGTGCAAAGCGGGAACAGATGATGCAATCCGCGTCGAAAACGATCAGGTTTTCGCCGAGTGTCGGTGGCGGTTTCGCCTCGCTTACACATCCCTCGCGGTGGGGCATCTGTTCCGATTGTCATTGCAAAAGCACTATGCTGAGACAGCCTACGTATTTTTCCGGTGTGAACGAGTCTTCATTTCGTCGCAGTCCGGCTTATGACTGCGTTTGCAGTTGAGCGCCGCCTTCACAGTGGCCAGGACAATCGGCACTTGTGAATAGTCGGCAAAGCCGGACCGGACATCTTGTCACCATGTGGTGGATCAGATACGTTATGTAATAACATTACGTTTTACACTTCAGGAGCCAGCATGCCCGATACCCGTTTGCCAGTGACTGTTCTCTCCGGATTTCTCGGAGCAGGAAAGACAACCTTGCTCAATCGCGTCCTCAACAATCGTGAGGGCCTCAAGGTCGCCGTCATCGTCAATGACATGTCGGAAGTCAACATCGATGCAGATCTTGTACGAGCCGGGGGCGCGGAGCTCAGCAAGACTGATGAAACTCTCGTTGAAATGTCAAACGGCTGCATCTGCTGCACTTTGCGGGACGACCTTCTGACTGAAGTCAGACGCTTGTCCGAAGAAGGGAGGTTCGACTACCTGCTGATTGAATCGACAGGTATTTCCGAACCCCTGCCGGTGGCAGCAACCTTCGAGTTTCGCGAAGAGAACGGACTGAGTCTTTCGGATGTGTCACGGCTGGACACGATGGTGACCGTCGTCGACGCGGTCAACCTGCTGAATGATTTCTCAAGTCATGACTTTCTGAAAGACCGCGGCGAAACATTGGGAGAAGAAGATGTGCGTACGCTCGTGCACCTTCTGACCGACCAGATTGAATTTGCAGATGTGATCGTTCTGAACAAGGTCGGCGCAGCCTCGCCCGGCCAGGTTGATGCCGCGCGCAAGATCATCCGGAGCCTCAATGCGGATGCGAAGATCCTGCAGACCGACTACAGCGCCATAGAGCCGTCGGAGATCCTCAACACAGGGCTTTTCAACTTTGAAAGGGCTCACGAGCATCCCATGTGGGCAAAGGAACTCTACGGGTTTGCCGATCACGTCCCGGAAACGGAGGAATACGGTGTCACATCCTATGTCTACCGAGCACGCCGTCCCTTCACGCCACAGAAAATCCATGATGTTCTCAACGGTAACCTGCCCGGAGTGATCCGCGCCAAGGGTCATTTCTGGATCGGCAGCCGTCCCGAGTGGGTCATCGAGTTTTCCCTGGCCGGAGCGCTTTCCGGAATCGCGCCGATCGGCACCTGGTGGGCATCGGTCCCCATGAACCGCTGGCCGGATGACGAACAGGCCCGTGCCTATGCCAAATCCCACTGGGTCGACCCCTTCGGAGACCGGCGCCAGGAGATCGTCTTCATCGGGGCCGATATTGACTGGCCCACCCTGAAGCGCAGATTGGACGGCTGCCTGATTCCGGAAGCAGAAGGAAATGATCTGTCGGGTTTTGCGGATCTGCCGGATCCTTTTCCCGGGTTTCGTCGCGCGGAGCAGGCAGCATGAGTATTGCAGAAGCGCACATCGCGACTGCTTCCGATGCCCGCGACGTTTTGATGGGGCGGGAGCCGGACATCTTCGCCGATATCGAGTTGCCGGGGGTTGCAGCGGTGATCTGGAACCGGTCCTGCGACGTTGGTTTTCAACGCTGGATCGACGGTATGCCACCACAAAACCTGCCTGAATTGCGCACAGTCGTCCCGTTTCATCTGGCAGAGGCAGCTGCCATCGCCGCCTGCGAGCAGGTGGGCATTCCTTCAGGCCGCGAAAGAGACATGCTGACCGGTGACATCGGCGCGCTGGCTCTGTTAGTCGCAAAGACACTGAAAACGCGGCAGGTCGGGATCAGGCTCGATGTTTCAGACGAGGTCATGTGTCCGAAGTTCCATGTCGACAACGTTCCGGCTCGTCTGCTGTGCACATATCGCGGCACCGGAACGCAGTATGTTCCTGAAGGATGGGAAGCTGATCCAGAGCGGATAGGGCAGGTGGCGCGCGGCGCAGTCGCGTTGTTCCGCGGCGGTGCCTGGCCAGGGGCCGAGCGCACCGGCTTGCTTCACCGGTCGCCTGCCCCTGACATCGGAGCAGGACCGCGGCTGCTTCTGGTGATCGACCCAATCGGGTGAGAGAAATCGGGCAGTTGGCCCGGGACTGAAAACTGGATTTGGCGTCGGCTGGATGCTTTCCGGTTGCCTCAAGAACGGACAAGTGGTCCCGTTTCAGTTAGCGATTGGCTGAAGACTTCATCAGGCGGCAAGCTTGTGCTTGTTGCGAACTGGTCAGACGCCGGTCTCCGGATTTTCTGCCATTCGCCACCGGGGCATCGATGAGCCGGTGTTTGGCCGATACTTCCTAACAAAATATGTTAAAATTTGATTAAATTGTTTATTTCCGGTAGTATTTATCTCTATTCAATTTGTTTGGAGAATGTCGATCGATCGAAATTGACAAAATCAATTAGTATTCGCTCAGAAAAGGACAGCAAGATGATTAAATCATTCGCGGCAGCACTTTTTCTTGCCGTATTCGCGCCTGTCGCTGCTTTTGGCGCGACGGTGATCAGCGATACCGAATTTGTCGACATCAATTGGTCTGCCACCGAAATTGGAGACACAACACCTAATAACAGCTTCGTCTTCTCAGGTGCACAGGTTTTGAACGGAGGCAATCCTGGCGCCTTTCGCACGATTGTGAGTCAAGTCAACACGTTGGCAGCTTCGAGTGTCCAGGCCGCACATATCTACGAAGCCGCAACGTACGATCCGTCTGGAATGGGGGCGATAGGATCTCTGACTTTCAGCCTGGATCTGAAAGCATTCAGCGGTCCTGCAGGTGCGATGGGAGCCGGGGCTGTCGTTCGCCAGGGCGGGAATTTATTCGCTTTTGGGCTGGGTCAGGTTCTCAATGGATCGGGTTGGGTTGGATTGACAACCGGGCCTCTGAGTTCCGCGCAATTCACCGCGATCAGCGGTGGTACGCTTGATTTCTCGGGGACTGGTGGCGTCATGTCATTCGGCTTTTTGACCAGTAACGGCACCTTCGGCACGCCTTCGACCAACACTGCGGGATTTGATAATTTCCGCGTTGAGATCGCGCAGGTTGGGGCTGTGCCACTGCCTGCCGGAATGTTCCTTCTATTGACTGCGCTGGTCGGCTTCGGCGTCGCGTCGCGGTGGAGCCGTCGCTTCTGATTTTGATCTGGCCCTGCTTGTTTCGGCGCAATTAGTTTGCGACAACGAGTATCTGGCGAAGACCGTGAGATTTACGCAATAACTGGTGGTGCGGCTTTTCACCCGACACTGGGTTCCTGTGGTGTGGGAACAAACACCCCAAGTGGCTTTCTGCGCTGTCTTTCACAGCAGACCCACGGTTGCCTTGCGAGCACGAAGTTTGAAGACTGATGGATCTTCGCCAGAAAAAGGCCAACAACGTCTCTGAAACCCAAATTTCATGAATTCGCAGAAAGCCGATTGTTGGGCTCAAACCGTCGATTGATGAACTCGCCATCGACGCTGGCTCCTTCTCGGAAGTACACTATCGGTCCAAGGTAACCTTGCCGCCAATTGCCATCGCAGCGCGGCAGATCAAAATCCAGAGCGCAAAGTTTTGGAATCTGATAGACTGGTCGACATGTTGCGCGCCTTTGCCATACTATTGTTGAGCACGGCGCCTGCGCTGGCCTGGGAGGTCAGACAGGGCCGGATTTGCGAGTTGGTCCACGATGGTGAGGACGCTTCGGTGCGTGTTACCTACGACCCCGCGCTCCCCGAATACGCCATCGCGATCACGCCGAAGCGGCCCTGGCAGCAGGGCTCGATCTTTGCGATGCGTTTTGACGGGCCGCGCGGCAACACAATCTCGACCGACCGGCACGCACTCTCGGGCGGCGGGGCAACCCTGACCGTCACGGATCGCGGCTTCGGCAATGTTCTGAACGGGCTCGAATTCAACCACACCGCCACGGCACTTCTTGGCGAGCGGACAGTTGTCGTTCCACTCGACGGTGCTGCTCCGGCCGTCCGCGAATTTCGCGCCTGTGCCTCTGGCCTGAACGTCTGAACAAGAAACGGTTTTTCAGCCTTTGATACCGAGCCCGCCGGGACCATGCCTGGTTTCTCAGGCGAGTTTCATCGTGAAAATTCCGGCCACAATGAGAAGGGCGGCAATGATGCGCTGAACACTCACCGCTTCACCCAGGAACCAGACCCCGACCACGAAAGCGCCGACGGCACCTATTCCGGTCCAGATCATGTAGCTGGTTCCCAGCGGAAGCGTTCGCATGGAAAGCGACAGGAGGCCAAATGAAGCCACCATCGCTCCCAGCATGATGAGCGTCGGCACCAGTCGCGTGAAACCTTGCGATTCCTTCATCGCGAAAGCCCAGGCTATTTCAAGAATTCCGGCCAGGAACAGGAAGATCCACGCCATTTCGGTTCTCCATCACGGGTCGTCCCGTTCAAGTGAATGACAATGGAGGTCGTCCCCCGGTCACCTAGGTGGGGAGGCGTCCGGTTGATACAAATGAATTATTTGAAACTTTTGCCAAGAAGGCCCGGTTCCACCGGGCCACCCGGAACGGAAACATCTTTCTTCAGACCCGGTTGAGCAGTCTTGCCCGGATGGTGTTCGGCAGGGCCCGGATTTCTTCGAGGATACCAACCGGTTCCTCGACGGGGCTGTCCACATCCAGAACCACATAGCCGATGTCCTGATGCGACTGCATGAACTGGGCATGGATGTTGAGATCATGACGGGTGAAGAGGTCGTTGAGCGTCCGCATGGCGCCCGGAGCGTTGTGATGAACCTGGATGAAGCGGGTTGCATCCGTTCCCTTCGGTAGCTGTACCTGAGGAAATTCAATGGCGCCGATCGTTGAGCCGACGTCGGAATATTCCACCAGTCGTTTGGAGACTTCCTCACCGATCCGGGCCTGTGCCTCCTCGGTCGATCCGCCGACATGCGGCGTCAGAATGACGTTGTCGAGGCCGCGCAGGGGAGAAGTGAATTCATCCTTGTTGGACTTCGGTTCGACCGGAAATACGTCAATGGCAGCCCCTGCGAGGTGGCCTGACCTGAGCGCATCGGCGAGGGCCTCTATATCAATCACTTTGCCGCGGGCATTGTTGATGAGGAACGCGCCTTTTTTCATCCTGGCTATCTGCTCGGCCCGGAACATGTTTCTGGTCGCGGTTGTGTCGGGCACATGCAAGGAGACAACGTCAGACTCTGACAGCAGCATGTCCAGGCTGTCCGTCGGCAGTACATTGCCGTGCTGCAGCTTATCGACCATGTCGAAATAGATCACGCGCATGCCCATGGCTTCGGCCAGATTCGAAAGCTGCGTGCCGATATTGCCGTAGCCGACGATCCCGAGCGTCTTGCCACGGATCTCGTGGGACCCGGCAGCGCTTTTCAGCCAGCGGCCTTCATGGGCCGCGGAGGATTTGGTGAATACCCCGCGCATCAGCATGACGATTTCGGCAATCGTCAGTTCGGCAACCGAACGGGTGTTGGAAAATGGTGCGTTGAAGACCGGGATGCCGCGGTTCAAGGTGCCGTTCAGATCCACCTGGTTGGTTCCGACCGAAAAACAGCCGACAGCGACAAGGCTCTTGGCCGCATCCAGCACTTCTTCGGTAACCTGTGTGCGCGACCGGATGCCGAGGATCTGAACGTCCTGCAGTTTTTCAATCAGGGCGTCCTTTTCAAGAGCGCCGGGCAGGACCTCCACGTTCGAGTAGCCCGCCCTTTCAAGGATATTTTGCGCGGTCGGGGAGATACCCTCAAGCAGGAGCCATCGGATTTGATTTTTCGGCCGGGACAGACCGTGGATCATGGGCTTGGAGCCTTTTCCTTGAATGAAATGAGTCTTCCGCGCCGGAAACAGCGCGGAACGTCGGTGTCGTATACGCGCTGATCCGTGTCGCGTCTAGGCCGCCAATCCAGGGGTGAGGTCATCGTCCGAATTTGCGTTTCAAATACAGGTTGAATGATTTTCGGTGCCAAAGTACACAAGCTGCGCTTTGTCCGCCGCAACACAGGTATCCCGTGACCATGCTGAACTACGGAAGCGCCGCTTTCGACTACGAACCCTATCCGATCTGCTACATCACGGATGTGCTCGACGAGGACACCTACGGGCGGCTTGTCGAAACGTATCCGGATCGCGAGCTGTTCGAGTACAAACCGGAACTTGGGCACAAGTTTTCGCTTTCCGAAGTCAACAACCGGCAAAATTACGAGAATTTCCTCGCCGGCAGCCCGGTGTGGAAAGCCTTTTACGATCATGTGAAATCTGCCGATTTCGTCGAAAAGGTTCTTGAGATGCTTGCCGCAAACAAGATTGATCTCGGTTTGCGGAGAATTCGGGTTCTTTCTGAAAAAACCGGCCACAAGGCCAGTCTTCTGAGCCGTATTCGCCGTCAGACGGAACTGAGTGCCAGGTTCGAATTCTCCATGATGCCCGCGGACGGCGGCCGGATATTGCCGCACACGGACGCGCCCAACAAGCTCATCACGCTGGTTGTCTCCATGATGAGGCCCGATGAATGGGACATGGCCTGGGGTGGCGGTACATCCGTCTGCCTGCCGACGGACAGAACCCTGGTCTTCAATCACCTCAACAAGTCACTGGCTTTTGAAGACGTGGACACGGTGAAAACATTTCCGTTCGAGCCGAACCAGTGCGTGCTTTTCGTCAAGACCTATAACTCGTGGCATCACGTTGCCCCGATGACCGGGCCAGGCGATGCACCGTTGCGAAAGACATTGACGATCAATATCGAGAGTTGCGTCTAAGCAGCAGGCCTGGACCGGAACCTTACCGGTCTTCCCGTGCCTCGAGGTCGGATTTGAGACTGGCCAACATGGTGACCGCGTTTTCGGCAAATTCACCGATCCAGCGGTCATGAATATCCTTGATAGGAAGCGCATTGAGGTGGTTCCAGCGTTCGCGGCCCTTCCGCTGGACGATGATCAGGTCGGCCGCTTCAAGGACACGCATATGCTGCATGACCGTACAGCGGTCCAGTTCCGGAAACGCCTCGCACAGCGTTCCCGTCGTTTTCGGTGCGTTTTTCAGCAAATCCAGAATTTTCCGGCGACGCCTGTCTGCCAACGCCTTGAAAATTTTGTCCGAATCATCATCGCTTGACATGTTATAATTTTATAACATTAAATGATTGCGAGCAAGTGGTCAAAGGTGAAACCAAGCCATGAGAGACGACGCGATAACGCTGGAACGAAGCTGCGCCGTGCCGGCTGACCGGGTTTGGGAAACGCTGATCAGGCCTGTGCTCTGGTGGGGGGACGATGTCGTGTTGGAGCCATTTGAGGGCGGCCGTTTTCATGAACCCTGGCGTGACAGGGTGGGGCAGCATCACACGCGTGGAAGGGTGGCAAAAATCAACCCTCCACGGCTGTTGCAATTGAGCTGGAAGGACGACGGCTGGTCATTCGAGACAGACGTTGCCGTCCGGTTGCTGGAAAACGGAAACGGCTGCCGGATCGTTCTCACACATCGGGGCTGGAACGGCGCACCGGAAAGTGACCGGGCGCGGTTGGTAGCGGCACATCTGGGCGGCTGGAAACATCACCTCGGCAGTCTGGCAAGCTGCGCTGAAACACGCCATCTGAATGAAACGGGTTCCGGTTAGTTGGAGGAAGAAATGACATTGTCATTCAAGATCGCCGGCAGAATTGACAGGCCGGTCTCGGAGGTGTTCGAGGCCGTCGTCAACCCGGACACCCTGTCAAACTATTTCACGACTGGCGGATCGGATGGGCGGCTTGAGCCCGGTGTGCCGGTGAACTGGGCCTTTGCAGAATTTCCTGGAAGCTTTCCGGTCAAGATCGACCGGGTCGAAAAAGACAGTCTCATCGTCCTGAGATGGGCTGCGCAGGAGAGCGGTGAGGTCAGTTCCACGGGCGAGGCCCCGGAGCCGGTCGGCTACGACACCACGGTTACCATGACGTTCGAGCCACTGGACGGTGACCGGACGCTTGTGACCATCAGCGAGGAAGGCTGGCGCGATAATGCCGGAGGACTGGAGGCGTCATATGGCAATTGCGAAGGCTGGACGCAGATGTTGTGCTGCCTGAAAGCATTTGTCGAACACGGGATCAATCTACGCCAGGGGTTTTACAAATAGACAGGTTTGGCGATTGACGTGTTCAGTGGGTTTTCCGTCAAAATTGCGAATTCGCCCATACAAGCGCTCAGCTTTAAGAGTTTGAAAGTTGCATGGAAGCGAGGCGACTGGCGATTGCCTCGATGTCCGCATCGTCATAGCCGAGCCCAAGGTCTTCCTTCATGAAGGCCGCCAGATCCTCATAAGTACTGATCTGCCATTCGCGTTTTTTGCCGCTTCCGATGTGACGTGCCCGGCCGTCCAGAAAACTCAGGAAGCCGTCCTCTCTCAGCCGATAGAATTTCATGCTCGAAGAAAACGACTGTTTTGGCGATGCCGCGCAAAGGAAGTTGGAAGCCTCGATATCATCACGACGGACTTCGACCCGGTCGAAACCGTAGAGCGGAAACCAGCCGTCTTCGGTGCTCCGCTCCAGAACATGCTCGCCGGATACATCTTCAAAACGGACTCGGTAGACCTGATCACGAACAGGCTGCCCGGTTTCGGCAATCTTCACCGGTTCGGCGGGTGCCTGTCCGCCAAATCCGGTGTCGACCAGCCATTCGTCTCCGTCCAGCGTCACGACGAAGGCCAGGTGGGTTCTCGCACCGCCCTTTGCTTCGCCCATGCGCACACGGGCAAGGACCTGCCGAGCGTCGAAACGCAGCGCAACAAGGGCCTCACCCAGGAGCGAGTTCAGCTCGAAACAATATCCACCGCACCGGTTGAGAACCAGCTTCCGCCAGAGGCTTTCAGGATCAAGATCCGGCACGCGTCCCAGAAAGGGCAGAACATTTTCAAACGGAATTGCACCGATCTGCGCGGTCTGCAGTTGCCTCAAGCCGGCCAGATCCGGAGTGCATGTTTCAAGGCCGATCCGGCGAAGATAAACGTCAAGATCAAAAGGCATGGGACACTCCGGACAAAACAAAGAACCCGCCGCATGTAGGCGGCGGGTCCTGATTGTTAAAGGTCTGCAGGGTCTAAAGCCCCTCAGGACCGCGCTGGACCGCAGCAACGCCGGTTCTGGAAACTTCCACCAGCCCGAGCGGTTTCATGATGGCGATGAACTGTTCGATCTTGGAGGTGCGGCCGGTGATCTCAAAGACGAAATGATCTGTGGTCGCATCGATGACGGTCGCGCGGAAAGCATCGCCGAGGCGGAGAGCTTCCAGGCGCTTGTCGCCATCACCGGCCACCTTGATGAGCGCGAGTTCCCGTTCCAGCGGCTTGTCCTGGTTGGCGCGGCGTGCGCGGACAGTGAGGTCCGTTACCCTGTGGACGGGGACGAGGCGGTCGAGCTGATGGCGGATCTGCTCGATGATCATCGGCGTACCCGTGGTCACGATCGTGATGCGGGACAGATGTTTCTCGTGTTCGGTTTCCGACACGGTCAGGCTGTCGATATTGTAGCCGCGTCCGGAAAACAGACCGATCACACGGGCAAGGACGCCCGGTTCGTTGTCGACAAGAAGCGACAGGGTATGGGTTTCGATTTCGTTGCTGACTTCGGCCAGGAAATAGGCTGAAGGCGCATCCACATTCTGAGCGTTCATATTCAAATAGTCCTTTTTGCCCGGCCCTCAGACGAGGGATTTGCCTTCTGCGCTGATTGCCTTGGCAACCGCTTCGTCGTTGGCCTCATCCGGCAACAGCATTTCATTGTGAGCCTTGCCCGACGGGATCATCGGGAAACAGTTGGCAAGGTTGGCCACCCGGCAATCGAACAGCACCGGCTTGTCGACGGCGATCATTTCCTCGATCGCGCCATCGAGGTCGCCGGGCTTGTCGACACGCAGGCCGACGCCGCCGTATGCATCTGCCAGTTTGACGAAATCGGGCAGGCTGTCGGTGTAGGAATGGGAGAGACGGTTGCCGTGGAGCAGCTGCTGCCACTGGCGGACCATGCCCATATACTGGTTGTTGAGGATGAACACCTTGACCGGCAGGCCGAACTGAACGGCTGTCGACATTTCCTGGATGTTCATCAGGATGGATGCGTCTCCGGCAATGTCGATGCACAGCGCATCGCGGTGAGCAGCCTGGGCACCGATGGCTGCCGGCAGGCCGTAGCCCATTGTGCCAAGGCCACCGGATGTCAGCCAGCGGTTCGGCTCCTCAAAGCCGTAGAACTGCGCAGCCCACATCTGGTGCTGACCGACTTCGGTGGAAATGTAGGTCTTGCGATGCTTGGTCAGTTCATAGAGCCGCTGGATTGCGTATTGCGGCATGATGATGTCCTGGTTCGGCTTGTAAGCCAGCGAATTGCGCGCGCGCCAGGCGTCGATCTGCGCTTGCCAGCTTTTCGTCGCTGCTTCCCCTGATTTCAGCGAGGAGGAGCGCCAGATGCGCACCAGGTCTTCCAGGACGTGACCGACATCGCCGATGATCGGCAGGTCGACATTGATCGTCTTGTTGATCGACGACGGGTCGATATCGATGTGGATCTTGCGGGAGTTCGGTGAGAACGCGTCCGTGCGACCGGTGATGCGGTCATCGAAACGCGCGCCGATACAGACCATCAGATCACAGTCATGCATGGCCATGTTGGCTTCATAGGTGCCGTGCATGCCCAGCATGCCGAGCCAGTTTTCGCCCGAAGCCGGATAGGCGCCGAGGCCCATCAGCGTCGAAGTGATCGGAAAACCGGTCAGCTGGACCAGTTCGCGCAACAGCTGGCAGGCCTGCGGGCCGGAATTGATGACGCCGCCACCGGTATAGAGTACCGGTCTCTTCGCAGCTGCCATCATTTCGGCGGCCTTGCGGATGGACGCCGCATCGCCCTTGACCTGCGGACGATAGCTCTTGTGCGCCGCAGCAGGGTTCGGTGTCGGGCCCTGATAGGTGCCGGTGGCGAACTGGACGTCTTTCGGAATGTCGACAACGACAGGGCCCGGGCGCCCGGAGGTCGCGACATAGAAGGCCTCATGCAGGACACGCGGCAGGTCGTCAACGTCCCGCACCAGCCAGTTGTGCTTGGTGCAGGGCCGGGTGATGCCGACAGTGTCGCATTCCTGGAAGGCGTCGTTGCCGATGAGATGGGTGGGCACCTGGCCGGAGATGCAGACAAGGGGAATGGAGTCGAGCATTGCATCCGTCAGCGCCGTCACCATGTTGGTCGCGCCCGGGCCGGACGTAACGAGGGCAATGCCCGGCTTGCCGGTGGAGCGGGCATAGCCTTCGGCCGCATGGCCGGCGCCCTGTTCGTGGCGCACCAGGATATGCTCAAGTCCTTCCTGCTGAATGATCTCATCATAGATGGGAAGCACTGCACCGCCCGGGTAGCCGAAGATCGTATCAACTCCCTGGTCTTTCAGCGCCTGTATGACCATTTCGGCGCCGGTCATTTCCCGTGTCATTCTTCTTGTCCTTGCTTTACGCGGCCCGATTTGCGGGCCGTGGCTCGTCTGTGTCTGTTTTCGTCTTGCTGCCCTGCGGCAACGAAGACCCGGGGGAGGGAGGTGCTGTCAGGAGGCGGGTACAAAAAAAGGCCCCTTGGGGAGCCTTGGTCGCGCGCCATCCTGTCCGAACGGGGTTATCCCGCCGCGGAGGCGCGCTTTCCTACCACTACTAGAATGAGCGACATCGGCATGTCGTCCCGGTCCTTCGATACTGCAGGTCGTCAAAGACCTTCGCCGGATATGACTGAAAAGGCAATTCTTTTTCGAGACCGCCCCGTCAATCCGGTCATATCCGCCCGGTCTTGACGCGCTGCACACTAGTGAGGCGGTCCTGACCGGTCAACCCCAAATTTCGATTGTTGCGCGAAAGATGCGCAATGTTTTTGAAAATTTCCTTCAGCGACTGAAAGAACCCTGTTTCTTCCGAGGCGCCGTGTTTCTGCCGGAACATGCAAATTCCGCATGGCCGGAATGACGGAAAAATGTCACAATGGCTGTTGCAAGCCGCCGGAGTGCATTATATACGACGCTCATTCCGGCACGCCGACTTGTTGCGGCGCGGTCTTGATGGGTGTGTAGCTCAGTTGGCAGAGCAGCTGACTCTTAATCAGCGGGTCTGGGGTTCGAGCCCCCACTCACCCACCAAACTATCCTCTTGAAATGATTGAGTTAGCTGACGCTATGCGCAATTTGTGCGTCATGAGCAAGGCGGGAACATTCGGGTGTTTCCGTCGGTTGCCCGACGTCGAACGCATTGTTCTGTTGTTGTTTTGTGCCGATGTCACGCTTGGCTCAGGTGTTCGTGGCGTCGTCGATCAGGGAAAGCCTGTGACCGGTTTGCCGGAATGGTGATCCGCAGATGTAACCAACGACTGTTCCGGACAGGTGCCAATTGACAGTTTATGACAGGTGGAATGCTGTCAGGTCATGGCTGCAAGCGTGTGGGCGACACCGCTGCTGATGTGGCGCTCCAGCATTGTCGTGGCTGCCTTCGTGTCGCGGGCGAGCGCTGCCTCGAACATGACGCGGTGTTCCTCGACAGCCTCTTCGCCGCGATATGTGAGCACAAGCATCTGGTAGCGCAAATACTTGTCATACATGATCGCATGCAGGGACAGCAGGTTCCGGTTGTTGCACGCCTCGATCATGGCGAGATGGAATTCCCAGTCATACCGCTTCCAGGCTTCCTTTTCGCTCTCATCCCCGCTGAGCATCTTCTGCTCCATCAGGTGCAGCTTGTGATGCGCGGCGACCAGATTGCCTTCCCAGTCCGTGTCGCCGTTTTCGATCGAGAGGGTCAGGGCGTGACATTCCAGGAGAACACGAAGATTACCGATTTCGATGAGGTCTTCGCTGGAAACGGGTGTCACACGAAATCCGCGCTGTTCAGGTGCCTCGACAAAGCCTTCGCTCGCCAGCCGGCTGAGCGTTTCCCGCAAGGTCGAGGGGCTGGTTGCGTATCGCTGTTTCAGAGAATCGAGCTTGAGTTTCGCCCCCGGCCTGAGTTCACCGAAAATGATGTCCCGCTTGATTTTCTGGTAGGTGCTGGACCCAATGGTGGTTGGTGTTTTCTGCATCGTTTTAACCGGTAAAATCGGAATTATCCTGTATTTATCACAAGGAAAACAACCGCACAAATCGCAATAATATAAGTCAAAAATAAAAATATCAGATATTATTGCAATTGAATGATGCTTTCCCTAACATCGCGGCCAGCCCGAACTGCCATCTGAAACAGGGCGGTGCGGACATCTTCGATTTTTCAAGGGAGCATATCGGTGAATTCTTCTCTCCGGCTTGCCATTTCCGGCCTGGGGCTGGTTGGCAAGCGTCACGCGGACGCAATAGCCCAGGTCCAGGGTGTCGAGCTTGCCGCCGCGGTCGATCCGCAGGAAAGCGGCCGGATGGCAGCCCGCGAGCGGGGTGTCGACTGCTTTGAAACCATTGATGCGCTTCTGGATTCGATCGAGGTTGAGGGTGTTGTACTCGCTACCCCGACCCCGCTGCATGTTGACCAGGCGAGTGCCTGTGTTGAACGCGGTTGTCCGGTGCTCGTCGAAAAACCGATCGGGACCTCGTCGAGGGAAGCCCATGCGCTGGTTGCACTGGCCTTGCAGAAGGGGACACCGCTGCTCGTCGGACATCACAGACGTTACAATCCCCTGATCCAACGCGCCAAAGATGCGATCGAAGACGGGCTGATCGGTGACATAAGGGCGGTGCACGGTACCTGCTGGTTCTACAAACCCGATCAATATTTTGACGAAGCGCCGTGGCGGAAAAGATCCGGTGCCGGTCCGATTTCCGTCAATCTGGTTCATGACATCGACCTCCTTCGATACCTGTGCGGCGAGATCGTCGCCGTGCAGGCCATTTCCGCGGCTTCCGCCAGGGGTTTCGAAAATGAAGACGTCGCCAGCGCATTGCTGGAATTCGGCAATGGTGCCGTCGGGTCGTTCACGGTTTCCGACAGTATCGTCGGCCCCTGGAGCTGGGAATTCACAGCGCGGGAAAATCCGAAATACGCGCCCACGGCCGAGCACTGTTACAAGATTGGCGGGTCTGAAGGGTCCTTGTCGCTGCCTGACTTGCGAATTTGGTCGCACAACGACCGGCAGCGCGACTGGTGGACACCGATTTCCGCGACCTCCCTTGTGCGCGACGCATCCGATCCCCTGGTCAATCAGATCCGGCATTTCTGCGACGTCATAGCCGGCAGCGCCGCGCCGATTGTTTCCGGAGCCGAGGGGGTCAGGACGCTGCAGGTTATCGAGGCCATTCAGGTTTCGGCACAAACGCGCCGGCGTATCGAGATCCCGCCCTTCGAAGCCACCATTGCGCGAACGCTTGGCAACGATATTCCACAAAATATCAGATATTTTTAAAAAAATCTTGCATAAATCAAATAATCAGGCATCCTCCGCAATCGAGGAATGCAGACATAATCTCAGGGAGGAAGAGATGATCGTGAATTTCACTCGCCGTACGGCACTCAAGGCTTTCGTTGCGGCCGGTGTTCTTGCCGGTGCAACTGCGGGCGCCTGGGCGGCCGACAAGGTCCAGCTGCGGCTTGCAACATCCGGATCAGAAACAGACCAGCGTTCTGTCGCCATGCGCGACGTCTTCGGACCCATGGTCGCAGAATTCGCCGACTATTCTCCGAGTTACAACGGGACGATCTTCGCACAGGGAACCGAGCTCGACGCGATCAGCCGGGGGAACCTGGAAATGTCGATCGCCTCGGCCCAGGAACTCGCGCAGTTCTTTCCCGAGTTTTCGATTTTTACCGCCGGATATGTGCATCAGGATGCCGATCATCAGGTCGCCGTCTTCAATGCCCCGCTCATGGATGCCTTCAAGAAAAAGGCTGAAGAGGAACTCGGTGTGAAGCTCCTGTCCGTCATGTATCTCGGCCGCAGGCAGGTCAACCTGCGCCAGAGCAAGGACGAACTGGAAGTCAAGACGCCAGCGGATCTTGCCGGTGTGAACCTGCGGATGCCGGGAACGGATGCCTGGCAGTTCCTGGGCAAGGCCCTTGGAGCCTCGCCGACACCCATGGCTTTTGCCGAGGTCTACACAGCCCTGTCGTCCGGCGCGGTCGACGGACAGGACAATCCGCTGCCGACGGTCGTGGATGCGAAATTCTACGAGGTGACCAACCAGATCATCCTGACGTCGCACCTGGTTGATCTCAATTACATCGCAATGAATGCGGAAGTGTTCAACGCATTGACCCCCGAACAGCAGGTGACCGTGCAAGCGGCTGCTGATGCAGCTGCAGACGCAGGACGCAAGACCCAGCTTCAAAAGGAGCAGGAACTCGTCGCCTTCCTGGAAGAGCAGGGCATGGAAATCTACGAGCCGGATCTGGAGGCGTTCCGCAACCAGGTCCAGTCCATGTACCTGGAAAGCGAGTTTGCCGCCACGTGGCCGGAAGGCGTGCTGGAGCAGATCAACGCACTGGGCAAATAAACGAAAGACCGGCGCCGTGGGGGAACTATCATGAACAGCATTTCAAAATGGTTCATCCGCGGCGCAGAGGGCGCCGCCGCCACCATGCTGGCGGCGATGTTCTTCACTTTTCTTCTGCAGATCTTTTCCCGTTACGTCCTGGTCACACCGTTTGGCTGGACGCTGGAATTCTGCCTGATCCTCTGGGTCTGGATCGTCTTTTTCGGCAATGCGTTTCTTGTTCGTGAAAAAGACCATGTGACCTTCGACATCTTCTATCTCGTGGCCCCCCGGGGCGTGCAGAAGGTGCTTGCCCTGATTTCCGCAGCGGCGATCGTCGCGGGCATGGTCTGGTCGTTTCTGCCGACCTGGGACTACATCGACTGGATGAAAATCCGGAAGACGGCGACGGTCGAAAACCCGTTCACCGACAAGAAGATACCCTTGCGCACGGTGTTCTCGATCTACGCGGTTTTCATGATTGCCGTCATTGTCCGATACGCATGGCGCTTCATTGACATCCAGCAACACGGCCCCCCTGGCGGTGAACATGAAATCCCCGGTCACGAGCATGAAGCTCCGTCCATCCAGCAGGGAGATGAAGCGGTATGAGCATGGAACTCGCTCTCTGTCTGCTGACCCTGTTCGGTCTTGCGGCCATCGGAACCCCAATCGGCTATTCCATCATTCTGGGCTCGCTGGTCTATCTCGGCGCTGCGGGACTGGACATTGCGCTTGCGGGAGAAAAGATACTCCAGGGGCTCTACAACAGTTTCGTGCTGCTGGCCGTGCCGTTGTTCATCGCGGCAGCGAACATCATGAATGCGGGAACAATCTCCGAACGGCTTCTGAACTTTTGCGTTGCCGCAGTTGGCCGGTTCAAGGGCGGTCTCGGACATGTCAATGTTGTCGCATCCCTGATTTTTTCCGGAATGTCCGGTTCTGCCGTTGCCGACGCGGCAGGTATCGGCAAGATCATCATCGGCATGATGACGAAAGATGGCCGCTATTCGCAGGGTTACGCCGCCGCCATCACCGCCGCGTCCGCCACGATTGGCCCGATCATTCCGCCGTCGATCCCCATGGTGCTCTACGCGCTGGTGTCCAATGCCTCCATTGGCGCGCTGTTCCTGGCAGGTATTCTGCCCGGACTGGTCATGGGTGGCGTACTGATGGCGATGAACTACTACCTTGCGAAAAAGCGCGGCTTCGCCATCGAGGAGCCGGTCCCGTTGCGCGAGTTGCCGAGATACACCGCCAATGCGTTCCCCGCGCTGCTGATGCCCGTGATCCTGCTCGTCGGAATATACGGCGGTGTCACGACGCCGACAGAGGCGGCTGCCGTTGCCGCATTTTACGCGCTGCTGCTGGCCGGCCTGTTTTACAGGGCTCTTTCCTGGCACGGTCTTTACAGGATCTTTGTTGAAAGCGCGCGCTCGTCGGCGGCCGTCGGTATTGTCATCGGTGGCGCCCTGATCCTGAATTTTGTGGTCATCTCCGAAAACATCCCCGCAATGATGTCTCAGTTCCTGCAGGGAGTTGATGTGCATCCACTGGTGTTCCTGATCGGTGTCAACATACTCGTTCTGCTGCTGGGATGTATTTTGGACGCGACAACGATCATCCTGGTGATCGTGCCGCTGTTCATCCCGACATGCAGGGATCTCGGCATTGATCTTGTGCATTTCGGTGTTCTTGTCGTGGTCAATTCCATGATCGGCCTGATCACGCCGCCCTATGGAATATTGCTGTTCGTGATCAACGCGGTGACGGGAATTCCGCTGCGCGAGATCATTTCAGAAGTCTGGGCGTTCCTGGGAGTTCTGATCGGCGCTCTGGTCCTGATGATCCTGTTTCCCGAAATCGTTCTGTTTCTTCCGAGGCTTCTTGGATACGGCGGCTGATGACACTTTGCATGGCGACAACATCGGTCCCGGGAGACTTGCCGGACAAACTTCGGGCGATTGCTTCTGCCGGTTTCAAGAGCGCGGAATTGCACGAACCCGATTTCACCGGGTTTTACGGCTCTGCGTCCGACATTCGCGCGATGGCACAGGAACTGGGACTTGGGATCGGGCTGCTACAACCGTTCTGGAATCTGGAAGGGCAGGAAAACCAGGCTGCTGAATTCGATCGTCTGGAGGCGAAATTCGATCTTATGGGAGCTCTGGGCACGGACCTTCTGCTGGTTGGATCCGCCAGGGTCATGAAGGATGGTGTCGAATTTTCAAGGATTGCGGATGACCTGGCCCGGGCAGCGGAGTTGGCTGCAAATCGTGACATTCGGCTTGCCTATCTGGCCTTGCCCTGGGCACAGCGGATCACGCACGACGGCGATGCGCGCAAAATCGTCGATGCAGTCGGGCAGTCGAATTTCGGTCTCGCGCTCAACAGTTACTTCTCCCTGGCGGGGGGGCGGCGGCCTGCGGATTTACGTGACCTCGACGGCGGAAAGATTTTTCACGTCCAGCTGAGCGACGCGCCACGCCTGGATACCGACATCAGGATGTTGAAGCGGCAATTCGGCATGTTGCCGGGTCTTGGACGGCTGAATTTGAATGGTTTTGTCAAGGTGCTCGCACGCGCTGGATATCAGGGAGCCTGGTCTATCGCACGTGTCGGAGAACAGGGGCAGGCAACGAGCGCCGAACAGCTCACCCGTGACGGATACAGAGCGCTTGTGTCCTTGCTGGATGAAGCCTTCGGGTCGGAGCCCGGTATTTCCTTGCCGGCTCCCGGTCTGCCGGCAAAAAGCCGGGTTCGCGGCATCGAGTTTGTCGAATTCGCAGTCGATGAAACCACTCACAAGCAACTGGTGGCTGTTCTGGAATCGATGTGTTTCAGAATGGAGCGGCGGCATATCGCCAAGTCGGTCGAGCTGCTTCGTCAGGGGGCAATCAATATTGTCGTCAATTCCGACGAAAGCGGTTATGCGCGTTCTGCATTTGCCAATCACGGCCCCTGTGTTTGCGACATGGGGATTCGGGTGGACGATTCAAAACTGGCGGTTGAACGTGCGACGGCGCTGGGAACGGAGCTCTATTCTCAACCGGTGGGGACAGGCGAACTGGACATTCCTGCCATTCGTGGCGTTGGCGGGTCGGTCGTTCACTTCATCGATGAAAGGTCCAACCTGCATCGCGTGTGGGACATCGAGTTCGAACCGGTCCAAAAAACAGCAGCCATCCCCCCGGCCGGACTCAGACGCATCGACCACGTTGCCCAGACGATGGCGGATGATGAAATGAGGAGTTGGCTTCTCTATTATGCGACGACGTTCGACATGCGGAAATCGGAGATCGTCAGCGTGGCGGATCCGTCGGGCATCATACATTCTCAGCCCGTTGAATCTCCGGAGGGAGAGTTGAGGCTGAATCTCAATGGTGCTGCCGGGCAGAAAACATTTGCAGCAACCTTCCTCGCGGATCGTATTGGAGCCGGCGTCCAGCACATCGCATTTCTGACGGACGACATATTCGAGACTTCCGCGACGCTTGACGGTCAGGATTTCGCAAGGCTCGAAGTGTCCGAGAATTACTATGAGGACCTGCGTGTCCGATATGCACTGGATCCGGAGCTGGTTGATAGAATGCGAGCCGGGAATATCCTCTATGAACGACTGGGAGACGCCGAGTATTTCCAGATTTACAGTCGGCCAATCTTCAACGGTTTCTTTTTCGAGATTGTCGAGAGACGGGCGGGTTACCAGGGATACGGAGCAACCAATGCGTCGATGCGGTTGGCGGCGCAACTGAAGTGTCAGCGCAAGGCATAAGTGCGCTTTGATGAAGACAGCATTGCAGCGGCGTATTTGTTGATTGAAGATGATTGTCATGTTGATCTGCAGGGCAGACGAAAACCGGAAATGAGAAGGAAGCGAAGCATGAGCACGGATGCGGATGCAATCCGGCACTGGTGGCGCACGTCCATCATAGAGATGGAGCCGGGCAAGATTGCCTTTCGCGGGACACCGATCGAGGAACTCATCGGGAACGTCAGCTTTCCGCAAATGATCTGGTTGATGGTGCGTGGCGGAACGCCAAGCGAGGCGGAGGCGCGCCTGTTCGAGGCGGCTCTCGTTGCTGGAGTCGATCATGGGCCCCAGGCGCCTTCGATCGCGGCCGCCCGGATGGCGTCGACATGTGGAGTGGGCCTGAACAACGCAATTGCAACCGGCGTCAACATGTTGGGCGACGTTCATGGCGGTGCCGGCGAGCAATGCGCCGAACTTTATTATGACATTTCCAGGCGCCTTGATGAGGGAACAGTGCTTATCAATGCCGTCCAGGAAGGCCTCGACAACTGGCGGTCCGAATACGGAAAGATCGTCTCAGGCTTCGGGCATCGTTTTCACAAGCCGACAGATCCACGCGCACCTCGGTTGATGGCCTTGGTCCGGGCGGCGGCCAGCGAGGGAACCGTATCGGGACTTTACGCCGATATCGGAGAAGCCGTACAGGCAGAACTCGGACGTGCGCGCGGCACTCCGATCGCCATGAACATTGACGGAGCCACTGCCGTCATCTTCTGCGAACTCGGGTTTCCCTCTCCACTGTCACGGGGGCTGTTCTGTCTGTCGCGATCCGTCGGCATTCTTGCCCATTCCTGGGAACAGATGAACCAGGGTGGCCGCAACAAGGGGCCGATGCCACCCCGTTTCCTTCCTGAATATGATCCTGAGGATCATTCTGAGTGAGCCTGTTCAGGGCTTTCGACTCGATCTGGCCACACGTAGTCAAATTGATGATAATTCACTGAAAAATATAATGAAATTTACCTGATCGCGTCACCGATTTTGCCGGTCGGGATCTCCATGAGAGTGCGGCCGGTGCCACTTGATGCAGGTGAGGGAATGCTTGCCTGCCCGACGTTGCTGCCGGAAACTCGTTTGGCTCCACATCCGAGTTAATCAGACATTGTGGTCACTGGATCCGGTCAAAATCGGGAAAACTTGGCGGGCGAATAAAAATATTTGATAAATATAAAAATATCAGATATTTTTAAAAATGCAGGATAAATCTGCGAGCCGCGCTACGGAGCCAATTCATGACCGCGAAAGTCCTGGCGATACAGGAAACACCGCTTTATTCGCTCGCCCACCTGACGCTGATCAGCGCCACGGTTCCCGAGCTGATCTATATCGCGGCGCGGGCAGGATATGACGCCGTTTCACCGCGTTTGATCCCGATGCATGTTGACGGTGAATTCACACAGTCACCGGTCAACCGGGCACAGGTACAAGCCGCCAAGACGGCACTTTCAACAACAGGTCTGAAAGTCCTTGATATTGAGTTGGCGCGGATCACAGAAGATTGTGATCCGCGCAGCTTCGAGCGTGCCCTTGAACTTGGAGGGGAACTCGGTGCGAAACGCATGATCATGAGTGCCTGGACGCCGACCCGTGACGACAGGAATTTCCTGGTCGACGTTTATGGCGAAACCTGCGATCTGGCCGAACCGTACGGATTGACGGTGGATCTGGAATTTCCGTCCTTCTCCCGTTTGAGGACGCTCGATGAGGCGCTTGATATCGTCAGGGCCGCCGACAGGCCGAATGGCGGTATTCTGGTGGACACGCTTTATCTCCACCTGAGCCGCGTCGACATAGGTGAACTGCTCCACGTTCCGTCCGACCTTCTGCACTTCCTTCACATTTCCGATTGCCTGCCGGGTATCGCCGATACCAGGGAAGGAATGATCCAGCTTGCGCGCGATGCGCGGCTCTATCCGGGCGAAGGCTGGATCGATTTTGCCGGCATCATCGAACGAATGCCACCCGTCGACTATTCCATAGAACTTCCAAACACGGCGCGCATCGCGGAACTCGGCTACGAGGAACACGCCCGCCGCTGTCTTCAACACGCCAAACAGAAATTCGGGGCCGTGCGGTCGCAACGCCGGGCTGCCGACCTCGTTCACCTGCAATTCAAAGAGGAAAGTTATGGGCAAAGAGCTCACTGAAGAAGACCGGGGCCTGGCCGCGGGCATGCTGGCACGCGCACGCGCGGCAATGGCCGAGATCGAACACTGGAGCCAGGAAGACCTGGACAGGCTGGCACAGGCGATCGGCTGGTATGCCGGCAATGAAAAAACCTTCACACAACTCGCGCAGCAGGGTGTTGACGAAAGCGGCATTGGCGATCGTGCTGGACGGCCTGGAAAACGTTTCAAGATCTATGGGGTCCTGCGGGATGCCCTGCGTCAGAAATCGACTGGCATCGTGGAGGTGGACGAAGCTCGTGGCCTGGTCAAGTACGCAAAGCCCGCTGGCGTAATCGCGTCGCTGATCCCGATGACCAATCCGGCGTTGACGCCGCCGGTCACGGGTATTTATGCCGCCAAGGCACGCAACGCCGTGATCTTCTCACCGCACCCGCGAAGCAGGCAGACAACCGCCCGGATGACGGACGTTCTGCGTTCCGCCTGTAAAGCTGTCGGCGCGCCGCAGGACCTGTTCCAGTGCATCACGCATCCGTCCATTCCGCTGACCCAACATTTGATGGAGATCTGTGACCTGACGCTCGCAACCGGTGGCAAGCCAATGGTCAAGGCGGCCTATTCCAGTGGCAAACCTGCATTCGGTGTGGGGGCGGGGAACTCTTCCATCGTGATTGACGAGACCGCCGATCTCGATATCGCGGCCCGCAACACAAGAATGTCCAAGACGAGCGATTTCGGATCTGGATGCTCGGCGGACGGCAACATCATCATTCAGGCTTCCGTCTACGAAAAGATGGTCAAGGCGCTCGAAGCCGAAGGCGGCTACCTGTGCAGCGATGAAGAAAAGGCGCTGCTTGAGAAGGCAATGTGGGATGAAAAGGGAAATAGAACATTTCCCACCATTGCCTGCCGCCCGCAGCAGACCGCGGAAGTCGCCGGTTTCTCCATACCCGACGACCGGACGTTTCTGATGGTCGAGAACCAGGGCCAGATCGGTCCGCAACACAGGTTCTGCAAGGAAAAGCTCACGACGCTGATGGCGCTTTATCATTTCAGGACCTTCGACGATGCACTCGAAACGGTTAGCCGGATCTACGAGGTCGGGGGCAAGGGGCATTCCTGTGGCATTTACAGCCATGACGATGACCACATCGACCGGCTTGCGCGGCTTGCGCCGGTCAGCCGGATGATGGTGCGTCAGCCGCAGTCCAAAGCCAATGCCGGCAGTTTCACCAACGGCATGCCGATGACAAGTTCGTTGGGGTGCGGCATCTGGGGAGGCAATATCACCAACGAAAACGTCTCCTTGAAGCACATGATGAACTACACGTGGGTCAGTCGGCCGATCCCGGAAGACCGACCTTCGGACGAAGAGCTCTTCGGTGAATTTTACGGTCGGGAGGTTGCGTGATGGATGCCCTCAGCATGCAACACAAAACCGTTGCGGAACACATCGTCGATTTTCTGGAACGCCGCAACGTCTGCCACGTATTCGGTTTGTGCGGGCACACCAATATTGCGGTTCTGGCAGCCTTGTCGGAAAGCCCGATCGACTTCGTGACAGTGCGCCATGAACAGATCGCCAGTCACGCTGCCGACGCGTATGCGCGGGTCACGGGAAAAGCGTCCGTTGTTCTGTCCCACCTGTCTCCAGGTCTGACGAACTGTGCCACGGGCGTTGCCAATGCGGCACTGGACTGCATTCCGATGGTTGTGATCGCCGGGGATATCCCGACCCACTATTACGGCAAGCACCCGCATCAGGAAGTCAACCTGCACGCCGATGCGGCGCAGTGGGAGATCTATCGGCCCTTTGTCAAACGTGCCTGGCGTGTAGACCGGGCGGATCTGATGGCTGAAATCCTGGAGAAAGCCTTTCATCTTGCGGAAAGCGGACAACCCGGACCGGTTCTGGTGAACGTCCCGATGGACATTTTCAGCGAGCGGATTTCCACTGAAAGCTTCGACAGGATCGCCTCCAACACGCGGGCTCTGGTGAAGCCCTCGATCGACGATGAAACCGCGCGAACAATCGTGAAGCGTCTGGCAGAGGCTGCAAACCCGGTGGCCTATGTCGGTGGCGGTGTCCTGCTCGCAGAAGCAAGCGAGGAACTGAGAGACTTCGTCGATCATATGGGGTTGCCGGTCGCCCATTCCCTGATGGGGAAGGGTGCCTTGCGCGACGATCATCCGCTCGTACTTGGCATGACGGGATTTTGGGGAACCAGCCTGGTCAATCAGTCCTGCCTGGAAGCGGACTACATCTTTGCGGTGGGAACACGCTTCAAGGAAGCCGACTGTTCCAGCTGGTATCCCGGTTACACGTTCAACATTCCCGGCACGAAGGTCATTCACATCGACATTGAACCCTCCGAGATCGGTCGCAATTACCCGACGGAGATCGGTGTTGTCGCCGACGCGAAGTCTGCTCTGCGCGTGTTGAGCCGCGTTGCGAAGGAAATGTATCCCGACGGGTTTGAACGACCCGAACTCGTTCGGAAAATCAACGAGTTCAGAAAGGACTTCAAGGCATCCAATCGGGAGATGGCAACCTCTGCTGACTTTCCGATGATGCCGGAGCGCATTCTGGCCGACACACGCAACGCCCTGCCGGACGATGCGATCATCACGACGGATGTGGGCTGGAACAAGAATGGTGTCGGCCAGCAGTTCGACATTCTGACACCCGGGTCCGTCCTGACACCCGGTGGCTTTGCGACGATGGGTTTCGGGCCTCCGGGCGCAATCGGCGCCAAGTTGGCAGCCCCCGATCGTGTCGTTATCAGCCTTGTAGGAGATGGCGGCTTTGGCCAGAATCCATCCATGCTGGCGACGGCGGTTGAACTGGATCTCGGGATCATCTGGCTGGTGATGAACAACAATGCCTTCGGCACCATCGCCGGACTGCAAAAGGCACATTACGGGTTGACCTATGGCACGACTTTCCCGGGATCCGCGGCCGTTCCCGAACATGGACCGGACTACGCCCGGATTGCGCGCGCCTACGGGGCGACAGGCATCAGGATCGACAGCGCCGACGCGCTGTTACCGGCAATCCGGGAAGCGATTGCAAATGGCAAACCGACAGTTCTGGACGTTCCTATGATCAACAACCCGACCCCGACCACAGGTCATTGGAACATCCTGGACATTTATTCTCCGGACAAGAACGTTTCACACGTCTCGACCTAGAGAACAAAATTCCGCTTCAAATGCTTTCGGATAGATGTCGAATATTGGGCGGACAGGGCCCGTCGGCATCAGGGCATTTACACCGAGCCTGAATTGGTCACATAAACCGAACTCTGATCTGCTTACATCCGGCTACCCAATACAAGATCAAGCCGAAAACGGGATCTTGCAGGATGAGCAAATGGTGGGAATGCGGAACAGGCGGCAAATACGGGCCGGGGTGACAGCTAATCCGGAATTGGTTCGAGTTCGATGGCGCGCGCTATACGTGCCTGTGTTTCGGACCTGAAAGCATCTGAGATTTCAGCACAGTCTTCGACGTGCCGGCCATAGGAGAGGACAAGTTCCGCATTGCCGTCTTCCGACGCAATGAGGTGTTGCATCAGCAAGAAAGGCAGCTGAAGTTCGAACCCCTGATCCCTCGCGAACAATGCTTCGCGATTGCCGGCAAGGGAAGCTTCTGCCTCCTTGGGGAGACATTGTTCGCGCAGACCGACCGTGACGCCGTTGATCTCGCCGGCTGGAAGGTGATCGTAATTCAACATGCCGCTCGCATCTTCCAGCGTTTCGGCATGAATCAGGATGATGTCGGATCCGTTCGAAAAGGCTGAAAAAGACACCCGGAACATGTGCCCGTTGCTCTCCTGACGATGGTGCAGTTCTCCCAGTGACCGAAAGGGTTCACTGATCTTGATCTTGTAAGCAGCTTCATGCGTCGTCGTAACCGTGTTCGACAGCCGGTCAATGTAGTCAAACTCCTCTGCAGCCGATTGATTGGCAAGCAGAAGCACAGCGACAACCGTCAGTGTCCTCAGCAACATGATCCGGTCTCCGTGAAGCAACCCTGAACATCTCATTGGCGGGTCACAGCGTAGCCCGCTCCGGAGCAGGCAACCGACCGGCGGTGCCCGCAAACGAAACCATAGGCGCGAGTATCTGCACCTGTCGTGTCGGCAGCAGGTTCCGTCCTGGAGCGGCTTTGGACATCATTGCGTGAACAAGGGCTTAAAGTCCATATTGCATGACCCATGTTACGCCGTGAATGGTCAGGATCCGCAGTTCAGCCTGGAGTTTTGCCGCCATCCTGGAGATCAAACTTCTCGCCACCCAAATAGACATCTTCTATCTCAAGATCGTCTGACAAGAGCAACACGTCAGCGGTCTTGCCGACCTCAAGACTTCCGTGATCTGCAGAAATACCCGCAAGTTCCGCCGGAGTCAGGCTCGCCATCCTTATTGTCGTATGGAGGGGGGCGCTGGTGGCACTGGCCATTGTTCTTACCATGTGATCCATCCCATGCATGGAACTTGCGAGCCCGCCGTTTGGGTCGCTGACCGTATTCCCGTCACTGATAACGATACTTCCTGACCCTTGCGGGCCAAACCGGTATTCACCCGGCGGGCAATCAAGCGCTCGATTGGCGTCGGTCACCAGACAAAGTCGATATTGACCGATCATGTCATAGGCAAATTTCAGAAGTTCGTCGGAGAGATGATATCCGTCCGCGATGACTTCCGTGCTCATGTCCTCGTTGTGCAGGACGTATTGCTCCATGCCTGCGCGCATCGGCGTACCAAATCGGGCTCTCAAAGAGGATACTGAACTCATAGCGCACCAAAAGTGATCGACGTGGCGGACACCTTCGGCAAAACCGCGTTCGAGCTCTCCCCAGTGCGCATTGGAATGCCCGCACGTAATGAAACAGCCAAACCTTTGGGCAAACCGGTAAAAGTCCAAAGCACCTGGCAATTCTGCCGCACAGGTTGCGATCCGCACGATGCTCTTTCTGAGAAAGTACTCATACTCCTCGCGGACAGGGTCACGTCGACCTTCGACCGGATGCACGCCGACCTTGTCTTCAGCAAAATATGGACCGTAGAAATGAACTCCGGCGATCCGCGCACCATCTCTGGATCGCCAGGAATTTTGTACCGCCTGACATGCGGAAATCATTGCATCCAGCTCTTGTCTGGTCCCTGTCGTTGTGGTTGGAAACAGGGTCGTTGTTCCATGGCGTGCATGACACCTGTTGCTGGTCAACACGGCATCGCTGTCACCGTCCATGTAGTCTGCGTTTGCACCGCCGTGAACGTGGATATCGACATACCCCGGAGATATGTATTTCCCCTCTATCGCTTCAACGTTCCTGAACGGGTTTTCGACGCCGACATGGGTGATCCGACCGTTTCTGCATGCAACGTGACCGCCTTCCAGAATTCGATCAGGAAGGACGAGGTCCCCTTTGAAAACCAAAACATCACTCAAGTTTATGCCTCCATTTTGCGTTCGAATATGCATTGCGTATTTATGCCGATTCGTGCATAAAAACGCAATAAACGAGAGGATATGTCGATGCAATCACCTGCTAGCCCGGATGAACGGCGGCGCTACATCCTGAAATCACTACAGGAATCAGGCCGGTTGACGACCACCCAGCTGGCCGCCCGCTTCGACATTTCGGAAGACTCTGCCCGGCGCGATTTCAGGGAGTTGGCAGCTGAGGGGCTCATTCAACGTGTTCATGGAGCAGCTCTGCCGGTCTCTTCAGCGTCGCAGCCATTCAATTCCCGCTACAAGATATCCGCAGGCACCAAGGCGCGGCTTGCCAGGTTGGCCGCGGCTCACGTTCTTGAAGGACAGGTCGTTCTATTTGACGGAGGAACCACCAACCTTGCGATTGCCACGCAAATTCCAAAGACATTGGCATTTTCAGCGATCACCAACAGTCCTCGGATTGCGGCGTCGCTGAGTGAAAATCCGAATGTTGAGATCATTCTGCTCGGTGGAGTGTTTGACCCACGCAGCCAGATGACGACGGGTGCCGCCGTTCTGGATGCCGTCCAGCGTCTTCATGCCGATATCTGTTTTACCGGTGTGCACGGGATTGATGCAGCACTGGGGCTGACGACGCCCTACTACGATGAGGCTCTTTTCAAAGCAGCAATGATTGCGGCGGGACAAAAGGTCATAGCAGTTGCAACAAAGGACAAAATTGGATTCCGGGCCGCCCATCACATCAGCGACTTGGCTTCTCTGAACCTGCTGGTCGCGGAAGGGCACGACGAGATCATGCAGCAAATTTCATTGATAAAAAAAACCGGGCTAGACCTGGAGCTCGGATGACCACTGAAAGCAGGCACCTGCATGATGTTTGTTGCAGCGAACACTATTCGAGAGACCGCCCTCCTGCTCTCAAGCGTTGACCTTGTACTTTCCGGTCTCTTCAGATCCATGTTGGGGTGATGACGGAAAACAGTTCCTGATTATCGAATTCACGCAGGCAATCCGCCCGCTTCAACCGATGCAACGATTGGCAAAAGGCGACGGGGCCCCCGTCAGTGACCCTTGTACGCCCTGCAGACGCCAGAGTGTCTGATGATGTCCCCGGTCACCCGGGAAGCGCTACATTTGTGTTTGTGAGCGCGGGAGCGCTTGCAATGCCCAGCAACGTCGCTTTCTGGTGCATTTTCCGGACTTGGCCTCGGATCAGGGTGAAGTCTGTCTTGATAACGTTGTTGTGCGCATCGACTTCACTGATTGTCGGCATCATCAGGTTCTTGCTACCCACGATCTGCCCAAAATGTGGGTCGATCGGTACGACCATGAAACCGGGCCCTAATGTCGGCAGGTTGATCGCTTCGGGATGGTCCAGACCAAGGGCGTGACCGACTTCGTGAGCCAGGACTTCGCCTGCTGCGAAAGCGCGACGGTACTTGGTTGGATCTCTGATCAGGATGGTTGGCGACGTGCCGCTCGTAACACCGTATGCCACCAGTTTTTTGTTCTGTGCCTCTTCCTTGTAGGTCAGAATGTTATTGACGAAAAATACGTTTATGTCCGCGGTGGGATCCCGGTAGGTGTCGAGGTAGTCCCACTCGTCGGCATCGTCTTCTTTCTTTTCCCTGGCTTCGATGTAGTTGACTGCTTTGCCGAAGATATGATCGACATGGCTGATGTCATGTGCGTGGAGATGAATGTTCGCGTGACCAAAGAGTATGCGGTTCGCAGTTTCCAGACTCGCTGCAACGTCAGCCGCTGACCGTACCGAGCCCCCATGCTCGTCCTGTACGAGGTGGAATGTCACCTTGACGGAAAAGTCGCGAACGATGTCGACGAGGAGTTGCGCCTTGACCTGACCGCTGCCGTCTCGTGCAACGATCCGTCGGTCCTTGAGGCCGACGAGACCTGGCTGACCGGACAGGAGAAACAGCCGGCTTTTGGTGATCGCCCTTGGCCGGATCTCCGTTACGGTGACGGCAGGGTCTAAGGATGTAACCGTGAGGTCCTGCCCGCCGAGGAGTTGAACGATGCGATTTCCGTTCGCGGGCACCATCTGCCAGGGCGGCTCGCTCCTTCCATCAAATCCGTTGAGCGCTCTGCCGGCAACAAAGCGCGGCCGGTGACCGTCCGTCGTAGGTGTCTTGGGGCGGGGCGGTGTGGGAAACGGGTGGACAGGTACCACACGTTTGGGAGCGGGTCTTTGGGGATCCGGGGTCACCGGTGTGGGAACCTTCGGGTGCGGGCCATTCGGCTTGGGTGCCGGGTCGTCGAGAAGTGCCCCACCGAGCTCTGAATTGAGGCGCCCGATTGTTTCCTTTCCTGCGTCACCGTCGACTGCCAGGCCGTGTCTTGATTGAAAATGCCGGGTAACCGCGTCGGTCTCTTTGCCGAAAATCCCGTCCTGTGCACCGTCTGCCCCGGTTGAACCAGGCATTGCGTGGCCGAGTGCTACATATGCGCCTTGGAGCAACGCGACACCGGCACCCCGTTCACCTCTGGTGATCGGAGAAGAATTGCACGCCGCGTTCCTTAGTCGAATAATCCCTTGCGAATACATGGCTTAACAAGCCTTTCTCATTCATCAAGTTAAGAACAAACGCGTCAGTAAACCTATTTTTTTGCTGTTTTCCCTGCGCTCTTCCACATTTTATGGATTTGCGTCTTGCGCAGATATGACGTCTTGGTCTGACCGATATCCGCCATGATCGTTCCATCTTTGTGTTTGAGGCCGAGGGCATGGCCGGCTTCGTGCATAAGCGTCCATTTGCCGACCTTCTTGTTGACACTGTCGGTAATGTAGTCGTCCTCGATGAGGATGCGGCCCTGGCCGAAGTGAAGGCCCGTATGAACATCGCCCTTCGCGGCATTTTCCGCATTCATCTCGTATTCCCAAACGCAGAAAACATTGAGATCGGCAGTGTTTCGGCAACCTTGAAAGATCAGATAGACGTCTTGCGTCTCGTATCTTTTCTGCATGTCTCGCACGAGAATGACTTCGCCAAGATCGGCATCAACCTTGTATTCCGGATATGTGTACTGCATTTTGAGGCGGATGTTGCACTGTTGGGCGAGCAGTTGACTGGTGTCGTTCACGAGCTTGGCCAGCTCACTGACAGGGCGTGACGTTTTGCGGACCTTGTCGCTCACCATGTAAAAGTCGACCGTCAACACATATGGCTTGGTGGTTTCAGCTTCCATTCGAGCAACCGTCAGAGAACCGGTGCGTGCCTCGATCATGGCGCGAGCGCCGTCGACTTCACCGGTGAGGAGGAACCGGCGACATTCATCTTTGAAACTGATCGGAAGTTCGTGGACTTTTATGAGGTCGTTGTTGCTTGTCACGGTGAGACCTTCGCCGTTGAAAAGCTTCACGATCGCACCGCCACCTCCAGAGCTCAGCGGTTTGCCGGATGTTGGTACCATTTGCCAGGGTGGCGTCGCCGTTTTGTCGAAGCCGGTTGCGATGTTCCCTTCTGCGAAATGTGTCCGCTTGCTGGGCCGGACGGAGGGTCTCGGAGACCTGGGAACCGTTGGTCCACCTGGTAAGATACCCCCGGGATGCACCGGAACAACGGGTGCGTTCGGGTTTGGGGAGACCGGTCTATTGCCCGGGTCGGTACCGCCCAACAATTTGGACATGGCGCCCAATGTGTTCTGGCCGACGATGCCGTCGACAGAAATCCCTTGCCCAATCTGAAAGTGACGCGTGACCGAGTAGGTTTCCTTGCCGAATATTCCGTCTGCGGAACCGTCAGAGCGGATGGAACCCGGCATCGGATAACCGGCCTCCACATACGCTTTTTGAAGAATGGCAACTGCCTGCCCGCGCTCGCCTTTGAACATGGGGGGAGCGTTCCGCGCAGCGCTTTGGAGCCTCGGATTTTCGTTGATGCTTAGGGGTTCGCTGGTCATTGCAATGCCTGTTCAAATACAAAGTCGTGAAAATACAGGTCGCGCAAAATCTACAGCTCAAAGCATACGCTAATCGCATAGCGGGAAAGTGATGCAGGTCACGCATCAGCGGTTTATGGTCTGTTGACGTCTACTACTGCTGGCAGTTCTTGGTCCCGAACATGGATGTTTTCATGCAAGGTCCGCATCATCCGTGACGCCGCCATCCAGTTGCCGGGCGGCGAACGCAACCGTCCCGGTCTCCAGAACCTTATGCGATTGCCGCATCAAGCAGGTCTGTTGCCAAGGGCGGTCGATGGGGCGAGGGGCCGTCCTTGCTTTCCTGACACGGGGTCCCGATGCCAACGCGCCAGAGACCGGACGGTCCGCAATATCCGTGCGGATTCCGGGTCTCTGCCTGTCTCAAGCGACACAATGATTGGCAACACCTATTTTCCTGAACAGATGAGGTTTGGCGACAGCGCTGGGGGGATAGTCGGCAATTCGGCGTTGAAACTCCGGATTGGTGAATGCATTTCGGAAACTTTCGACATCCTGCCAGATCGCGTAGTTGATAAAGGTCGTGCTGCCGGCGATGCCCTGATGCATCTGGGTTGAGATGTATCCCGGTTGAGCCTTCATGAAATCAGCATCATGAGACCATGCTGCGACGAGGGCTTCCTCATCTCCCGCGTCTACCGTAAAGACATTGATCAAAACGATCGGACCGTCCTCCGCTTTCATCTGATCTGCCAGTGATACGACCCGGTCGAGTTCTTCAAAATTTGCCATCGGCGTTTCCTTTCATCAATTTGAATAGCTAGCTATATACTATTGCATAGTGAGCTATTCAAGTGTCTGACGAGAGATTTCTGCTTTCGGCAAAAATGCGCGGAAAGGCAGTGCAACTCTGGAGAAATCCGCTATCCCAACGCAGCGGTTGTCAAGATAGGCAAATCAAGGTTGTTCAGTCCTTGTGAAAGGTGCGAATGACCCGCTGCATGGTGTCGATGAACTGTTTCCGTTCATCAGGGGACAGGTCGGCGAGCGCCATCTCGTTGACCGTTGAGGCAGCTTTATATGCGTCATCCCGAATGGAGTTTGCCTTTGGCGTCAGCCAGATGATCTTTGCGCGTCCATCGGTTGGATGGTCCTTTCGCAGGATAAGGCCGTCCCTTTCCATCCGGTTGAGTGTGTTGGCCATGGTTGCCTGTTCAATATCAAGCTTTTCGACCAACTCTTTTTGAGTCTGACCGTCCTTTTGCCACAGGGCCAGAAGTGCGGGAAACTGCCCGGGAACAATGCCGAAGGGTTCGATACGCTTTCGCAGGCCTTCGAAGAACAGACGGGCCACGTGGTTGATGAGATACCCGGCTGAAGTGTTGTGATCAAATTCCATAGGACGTTTTAGATTTGCATTGCCTGGAGCGCAACAATATATAGTAAGCTATATAAATCTGAATACCCCTCGATATTCCAAACCCTGCATTGAAAGGCAGTCTGATGAAAACCCGCATTCATGCCGCCGCTGGCGGCCTCGGCTTCCTCATGGTCCTGATATTTTGGACTTCGACCGTGATCTCGGAAACTTTTGCGACAGGCACAGATGTTGCCGTGGTCAAGTCCGCCATCCTGATGGGCATGTTCATTTTGATACCGGCACTGATCGTTGCAGGTGGCTCGGGCATGGCGATGGGCGCTACCAGAACGGATCCACTCGCCATGGCCAAGAAAAGGCGCATGCCTGTCATCGCAGGGAACGGGCTTTTGATCCTGGTTCCATGCGCCTTCTTTCTGGAAGGCAGAGCTTCAGCCGGCCAGTTCGACACCGAGTTCTATGCCGTTCAGGCCGTTGAACTTCTTGCAGGCGCATTGAACCTGACCCTTATGGGTCTGAACATACGTGATGGCTTGCGCATGACCGGCAGATTGAGCAAGCGCTGAGTCCTGCCTCCCGTCTCGCTCTTTAGGACACTGGCGCTCGGGCAATCTCTGGATAATAATGGTACCGATCGCGAGCGAACCTTGATGCCTGCAAGTTTGAAATGTTTGCCGGCCGATAAACTGACACCGGGAGGAACACTATGTGTCAGATTTTTGCGGGACAGGATCCCGAACGGTATGCCAGCCAGACCCGCAGCATGCGCCTGAACGGACAAAGTACCAGCATCCGGCTGGAAAACACGTTTTGGGAGATCATTGACGAGATCGCCCGACGCGACAACGTCTCGACGCCGACGTTCATTTCCACGCTGCATTCGGAGGTCCTTCAGCTGCGTGGAGAACCGACCAATTTCACTTCCCTTTTGCGCTGTGCCTGCCTGAAATTCATCGAGCTCAATCCCGGAAATCCCATGCACGACATGTCGTCCAGAACCTTTGAAGAGACTGAGCCGGAGAATAAATTCTCGGTGGTATAAGTATACCACCTTACCCGGGCTTGTGCCTTCTAGCCTTTCTCGCAGTCACAGCAGCGGGAGGATGGTCTTTTGGCCAAGGCAATACATTCGATGATCCGCGTCCTGGACGAAGCGCGTTCACTGACCTTCTACGAGAAGGCTTTTGGTCTGGGCGTCAAGGATCGGCTGGATTTTCCGGAGTTCACTCTCGTCTACCTGAGCAACCCGGAAAGTGATTTCGAACTCGAGCTGACCGTGAACAAGGGGCAATCTGCTCCTTACGAGCTCGGTAACGGATATGGTCATTTGGCCGTGTCTGTAACAGATCTTGCCGCTGAACATGCGCGTTTCGAGGCGGAAGGTCTCAATCCCAGAAAACTCGTGGATTTGCGCCGGCCGGAGAGATGGTCGCACGATTTTTCTTTGTTGCGGACCCGGACGGATACCAGATCGAGGTTCTCGAGCGGGGTGGCCGTTTCAAATAATCACTTGAGGGAGGAGAGGAAATGAACAAGGCAGACGGCCCGAAGGGCCTTAGCCGCAGGCAATTGCTGTTGCGGGCCAGCGTGGCGGGTGCATCGTTCGTGATCGGATCCGGTTTCATCGCTGCCCGGGATGCGGCCTGGGCAACAGAAGTTAGCAACCTGAAGCCGGAAACATTTGCGACTCTTGTGCAAATGGCACGCGATATCTATCCGCACGACCGCATCGCGGACGAGTTTTATGTGATCGCGGTTCAAGGCTATGACAATTCGGATCATTCCGATGAAATCGAGGCTGGCATCGCTGTCCTGGACGCCGCCGCACGCGGCAGGGGCCATGCCGGATATCTTGACACGGGCTGGGAACGCGACCGGGTGGATATCCTGCGCAACATGGAGGAAAGCGCCTTTTTCCAGAAAATCCGCGGTGGCCTGGTAACAGGCCTCTACAACCAGAAAGCGGTTTGGCCGATCTTTGGATATGAAGGCGAGAGCTACTCCAAGGGCGGTTATGTTGACCGTGGATTCAACGACATCAACTGGCTTTGAGCCATAGGGGAGGAAAGAACTATGGCTGCACCTTTTGATCTCAACGACGACACTGTCGTTGTCGTAATCGGTACCGGCGCCGGTGGTGGCGTTCTTGCCAACGAACTTGCGCAGAAAGGCGTCAGTGTTGTCGCCCTGGAAGCCGGCGGACGTTATCTTCCCGAGGACTACGTCAATGACGAGTGGGAGAGTTTCGGACAGCTTGCGTGGGTCGATCCGAGGACCACGAGCGGTGACTGGCGTGTTTCGAAGGACTTTTCCGGCCTGCCCGCCTGGATCGTCAAGGCGGTGGGTGGCACGACCACGCACTGGGCGGGCGCTTCGCTGCGGTTCCAGCCGCATGAATGGAAAGGCGCGACAACATACGGCAACGTGCAGGGAGCAAACCTGCTCGACTGGCCGATCGGCGCGGAAGAAATGGAGCCGTGGTACGCCAAGGCCGAAGACAAGCTGGGGGTCACCCGCACAAACGGCCGTCCGGGTCTGCCTGGCAACAACAACTATCTGGTCTTCGAAAAAGGCGCCCGGGAACTCGGGTACAAGGACGTCCATACAGGACGCATGGCAATCAATGCCGAAGACTACGATGACCGCCTGCCATGTCAGCAGACCGGCTTTTGTTTCCAGGGCTGCAAATGGGGCGCGAAATGGTCGGCTGCCTATACTGACATTCCGCGTGGCGAAGCGACCGGCAACCTGGAAGTCCGTGAGCGTGCCCATGTCGCCCGAATTCTGCACAACAACGACGGCAAGGTGACCGGTGTCGAATATTTCGACAAGGACGGTAACCTCCACATGCAGAAAGCCCGCATCGTGTGTGTTGCCGGAAATTCGTTCGAGTCGCCGCGAATGCTTTTGAACTCGGCGTCTTCAATGTTTCCGGACGGTCTGGCGAATTCGTCGGGACAGGTTGGCCGGAACTACATGCGTCACATGACAGGTTCCGTATACGCCGTCTTCGACAAGCCGGTCAGGATGTGGCGCGGCACGACGATGGCCGGGATCATACAGGATGAGTCGCGTCACGATCCGTCCCGTGGTTTCGTCGGCGGCTACGAGATGGAAACCCTTGCACTCGGTGTTCCGTTCATGGCTGCATTCCTTGACCCGGGCGCCTGGGGACGTGAATTCACTTCCGCACTCGACCAGTACGAAAACATGGCCGGCATGTGGCTCGTCGGCGAGGACATGCCCCAGGAAACCAACCGCGTGACGCTCAATCACGATGTCAAGGACCAATGGGGTCTGCCGGTCGCTAACGTCCACTTCAGCGACCATCCCAACGATATCGCCATGCGTAACCACGCCTACAAACAAGGGCAGGCAGTTTATGAGGCTGTCGGTGCTACACGTACGTTCCCGACACCGCCATACCCGTCGACCCACAATCTCGGCACCAACCGGATGTCGGAAAACCCGCGTGACGGTGTGGTCAACAGGTGGGGGCAGACGCACGATATCACGAACCTGTTCATATCCGACGGGTCCCAGTTCACGACAGGCGCGGCCGAGAACCCGACGCTCACCATCGTCGCTCTCGCGATCCGTCAGGCGGATCACATTGCCAGCGAGATGAGCGCCGGTACTCTCTGACAGGTGAACGCATGAGTTGAAGGCGGAGGCCCAATGGCCTCCGCCTTCTTTTTCAAGATGACCGATTGCGAGCAATGACATCGTCGTTGTTTGTGCCGGCCATTCTTTCTGTTCTTGATGCCTGAACGAACCAGCACACCCAAGACGAGATCCGCGCATGTTGCCAGTCAAGCGTTCAGGAGTTCGGCGACGTTGGTGTCGAGTTGCGCGGTGAAGCCCGCGTCGTTGCCTGGATTGGCGGCGCAGTGGCCGAATTCGGACAGGACCGGCCTGAATTTCGCACCCGGAATATGCTGCGCCTCATATGCGTTGTCTTCGGGTGGAAAATAGAGGTCCTGCGCGCAGGGCATCAGGATGGTCCGGGCCCGGATCGAGGCGAGGGCTTTTTCAAGGTTGCCTTCAAATTCCGGTCCGGCGCTGACATCACCTGCCTGCCAGGTTGCGATCTTGGCCAGCAGGTCATTGGCGTCCCAGTTGCACGCATGATCTTCAGCCCAGTCGTCCAGAAGGTCTGCAATGCTCTCGTAACCGAGGTCCCTGTACCGGCCATTGCGGTAAAATGACTGGGAAAATGCCCAGCCGGCATATGCGCGCCCGAATGCCTTGAGGCCTTCGACCGGTTGCGTGCCGTAGTCTCCATTGTTCCACTGGGTATCGGCACAGAGCGCGGCTTTCACGCCCTCCAGAAAGACAAAATTGTGTGGCGAGGTTCTGGCCGAGGCGCAGAACGGCAGGATTGCTAGGACCAGATCGGGATGCTGAACCGCCCAGTGATAGGCCTGGCATCCGGCCATGGACCAGCCGAGAACCAGGGCGATCTTTTTGACACCAAGATGCCCGGTCAGCAGCCTGTGTTGCGCGGCAATGTTGTCTTGAAACGCAATCGCCGGGAAGTTTCCGGCCTCTTGCCTGCTTGCCGCAGTGCTGGGGGAGGATGACAGCCCGCCACCGAACAGGTTGATCGAAACAATGAAATGGCGCGCCGGATCCAGGGCTCGGCCCGGGCCGAAAAAACCTTCGTTCCTGCTGTGGCTCCCGGTAAAGAATGTCGGCATGACAACGACGTTGCCGCCGTCCCTTGCCAGGGTTCCATAGGTCTTGTAGGCGAGTTTCGCATCTCGCAGCGTGTCACCGCACTGAAGCTGAATGTCGCCGCATTCGAAAATGTCGAAGTCCATGACGTTGCGGATCTCCAGTTGTAGAGACGGACGGTCCACCGGCTTTTTTCGCAGTCCACCTCCGTCAGATGCGATGCGTCGATCAAAAGAGCCGCAGGTATTCCTTCACTTCCCAATCCGTCACCGACTGGTGATAACGCTCCCATTCGTCGGTCTTGTAATCGATGAAGGATTTGCGCATGACCGGCCCCATGACATGCTCGGCGACCTCGTCACTGCGCAAGGCTTCGATTGCATTCCACAACGTTCGCGGTAGCCGGCGAATGCCAAGCTCGCTCAATTCGGCTTCCGTTTTGGAGTAGAGATCGAAATCAGTGGGTTTACCGGGATCGACCTGGTTCTTGATACCGTCAACGGCACAGGTCAGATGCATTGCCATGGCGAGATAGACATTCATGGTCATGTCGCAGGCGCGGTTTTCGATACAGTGACGGCTTTGAGGCAACCGGAACTGTGCGGACCGGTTGTTGAAACCGAAGGTAATGTTCGTCGGCGCCCAGGTGACGGTGCCACCCTCAAAACCACCGACCCGTGGAACCAGACCATTATAGGAATTCACGGTCGGGCAGGTGATTGCGGTAATGGCATCGGCATGGGCAATCAGGCCGCCGACCGCATAGCGGCTTTCCTGTGACCAGTCGCCCTCCGGCGTCTTGAAGATGTTCTCGTCCGGCCTGCTTTCATGCTGCAGAGACAGGTTGATATGGGCGCCGGAGCGCCAGTCCCCGACTGTCGGTTTCGGCATGAAGGTTACGAACATGCCGTGTTTCTTGGCGACTTCCTTCAGGACGATGCGCAGAAACGTCAGCCGATCGGACATTTCCAGCACGTTGGTATAGTGGAAATCCAGTTCAAACTGGGAGTAGGCGCCTTCGGCGACCACGTCGTGCAGGTTCCAGCCCAGGCCTTCGATGATGTCGATCATCTCTTTCAGGAACGGCATGGAATCCAGTGAATATTCAACATCATACCCGAAGGCCTGCCTGCGCGGCCGCGTTCCGTTTGCCGGGTCATCATCGAAGGCCTTCACCGGGTGCCCGTCCTCATCGTATTTCATCACGATGAATTCCGGTTCAACACCGGCATATCCGGCGTAGCCATCCGCTGCCGCCTCCTGCATGGCGCGTTTCAGTGCCTGGCGCGGGCAAACGTTGTAAGGCGCATCTTCCCAATAGAGATCGGAGAAGATGATCGCGGTGGACGTATCCCAAGGGCAGATGTAGACGGCATCCAGGTCCGGCACGACGACCTGGTCACTGTCGGCAGGGGAAAGCTCCGGGACATAGGAGATCGAGTGAACTGCAAATTGCGGACCTTTGCCCAGACACAGTTCGTCGAAATCACTCATGGGTACAGGTTTGGTCTTGGGAATGCCGTGAAGATCAACCCAGGCGGCCATGACGTATTTGACACCTGCTTTTTCAAGGCGGGTTCTGGTTTCAGGTATCTTTGGACGATTGCGTTCGACGGCGTCCTGGAAGCATTCGATATAGATCCTGTTTTCCGGATTGGTTTTCAGCATTTCGCAATTTCCCTCTGCAACTCCGTCGACCGCACGCGGCAATCTTCTGTTTCACGACCACTGCTGGAAATGTTTGACTGTTTCCTGAATGCGACTGGTGACGGATGGCCTGGTCGGTCCGACCATCAATGCCGGAAGCCGGTCAGCCCGCGACGAAGTCATCCGGATCGATGCCCGGCACCTGTGTGATGCCGGCGAGCTGTTTCCAGTTGTGGGGATAGGCGGCGTAAAAAATCACGCATTTCTCATCCGCTTCATAGGAGATGTGGTTGTCCTTCGGGATGTAGAGAACGTCGCCCGGATTGCAGATGTAGCTCTCACCGTCGCAGACCAGCCTGAAAGTGCCTTCCATGCAATAGATGATCTCGTCGCATGTCAGGTCCCAGGGAACCTTGACGTCGTTGAGAAAGTTCAACCCACCGCACATGGTGTCGCTGACGGCGCTCGTGACAAACGGCTTGATATAGGTCTGTCCCGGCTGGAGTGTCTGGAGACGATTTTCGATGTCGGCGAATTTGAAGAGGTTTGGTTTGCCGCCCATGTCTGTCAGCCTTCCTGTGCGAGATGTTTGAGAATGGATTCGTTGAGTTCGATCTTGTAGCCGTCGGGGTCTTCGCAGAACGCAATCACCCGTGTGCCGTTCTTCATCGGCCCCGCCGGGCGGGTGATGGGCACGCCCGCAACCGCCAGGTCCTCGCACGCCTTGTAGACATCAGGCGTCTCGATGCAGATATGGCCCCAGCCGTCGCCCTTTTCGTAGGATGCGTCCCGATCCCAGTTCGCCGTCAGTTCAAGGGTCGGAAATTCCGCTTCCGGTCCATATCCGATGAAGGTATTCGTGAACCTGCCTTCCGGATAATCGGTCCGTCGCAGCACCTGCATTCTGAGGATGCCGCAATAGAATTCCAGTGATTTTTCCATATCCGTGACACGCATCATTGTGTGCGCCAGACGGAATCCACCTTCCAGGTTATTGGTTGTCATTGTAGATTCCTTCCTTTGGCAATTTCCTGCTGGTCACGTCTCGAGCCACCATGTCCTGGAAAGCCCGCACACTGTCTTCCCAGGCCGGGGACAGCACGCCGCCTGCGGCCGACACCTGCGAGGCGCGGCCCAGCTGCAGCCGCTCTGTCATTTCATGATCTTCCTTGTGGACGTCCCACCAGAGTTTTCGCAGCCCCCGGATGGCTTCCTCCGAAAGGGACTGACCTTCGGTGGTGTAGAGCGCCCGTTTCTGCATCATGGTGCCCGGACCCGTCGGGATATTCAGATAAACACCCATCTGGTCAGGGAAATACCGGCCCAAGATGAAGTTCGGATAGAGTGTCAGATAGCGGGAACTGACCCCAAGGCTGCCGGATGTGCCGATTTCCTCTTGAAGATCCACTGCGCTGCCCAGACAGTTTCCATCTATGATCGTGAAATGATCCTCAAGTGGCTGGTCGGTTGTCGACGCGTGCACGAATTGGACGTGGTAGGGTTCGATGAAGTTCTCCATGATGAACTTCCAGTTGCAGGCAATTTCACCGAAATCCAGAGTGCCGATGCAGTTCAAGTTCTCCCACTCGATCCCGTTCAGCCGTTCCTTGATCGTGGAGGCGTAATCTTCGAACGGTTCGGCATCACCGTCGATGTTGACGAAGATCCAGTCGTTCCAGATATGTGTGCGGACCGGAACCAGACCATTCTGCTTACGGTCAAAGCCTTTGGAAAAGTGCTCGTTCACACCACCGAAATGCGGTGAAGCCCGCAGGTTGCCGTCGAGATCATAAGCCCAGGCGTGATAGGGGCAACGGATGAGCTTGCCCACGTTGCGCGGTTCTTCCACCAGCGTCAGACAGCGGTGCCTGCAAACATTGTGGAACGCGCGAATTGCACCTTCCTTGTTTCGCACCAGAAGCAATGGATGACCGGCAATTTTTATCGGCACCGCATCGCCGGACACTTTCAATTCATGAACAAATCCGACGCAGATCCAGTTCCGGGTGAACACCGACATGCATTCGGCGTCCCAAAACTCCTTGTCGGTATAGGCAGCGGCAGGCAGACCACGCCGTGGGGAGGTCTCTTCGAAGAAAGGCTCAAGCAGGGTTTCAATCGCGCCCATTTGCTTCCTCGTCCGGAGTTTGAGTGTGTCACTGGCTGAGGCCGGCAATTGACCTGAACCATGCATATCGTAGTGAAATGCGAAATTCGTATTTTGTCCATAAAAATTTTGATGAAAAAGTAGAAAAGTGCGAAATTATTATCTTAAATATAAAAATTTCTGCCTATTCTGTAAAGTTGAGACGTAATTCAGCTGGATGCGCAAACATTCTTCAGCCGGAACTGCGTTTGACCGCAATCCTACCGGCAGGAAACTGCGCCGATGCGAAAGCGGCGGCGGGAAAGAAAGAGGTCGAGCGATGCCGGTGAGGATTCATTTTCGCCAGGCAACATGGTGCGAAAATCTCCTGGATGGATGAACAGCAGTTCCACTCTGCCCGGTCAGTTGATGACCTTTCACGGAAAGTACGTCAAAAATCGCTGGCCTTGACCGGAACAGTTTCGATGACAACACGGACCGGTGCGGCATCGTGAATGAGGCCAGCACCTTCGCTCATGGCGATGCCTTGCAATACCCGGCCTGTCATGGTTCCGGCACCGGATATCGCGGAGTATCTGTTGAATTGGCTGCGACCTGTACGACTGAATTCGCTTGCATCGCAATCGAGACACCCTGCTGCCAGGACGCGGGCTCGATAGAAATCCGGCTGGTCCGGATGATCTTGGCAACCGTCAGCCCTGATGCGCCAGTGTCATGGCCGCTCGCCTTCATCGCGGCCTCGACCCCGGTAAATCTCACGGCCAGTTGGCTGGAGATCATCAGTGTCGTTCCCTGTCCGGTCACAATTCAAGCGCTGGAAATCGGTCACACCCGGCTGTGGTGCCGTCTAGATGTCGAGTGTGTTTTCCTTTTCCCATCGTGAGAAATGGGAGACGAATGAATTCCATTCCTGCATCTTCATCTTTATGAAAGCGCTTGAAAATTCCTCGCCCATCGTCTCCCGAAGGGCATCGTCTCCGTCATATTCGCGCAGAGCATCCAGCATGTTCAGCGGAAGTTTCGGCGCATCCTGCACCTTGTAGCCTTCGGCATACATATCAATGTCCCAGCGCTTGCCGGGATCGGCCTTCGAGCGGATGCCAGACAGTCCGGCTGCGATCACGGCAGCCTGGAGCAGATACGGATTTGCGGCTCCATCGGCGAGGCGGAGTTCAAATCGGCCCGGACCGGGAACGCGGACCATGTGCGTGCGGTTGTTGCCCGTCCAGGTCACCGTGTTCGGCGCCCAGGTCGCACCTGACATCGTGCGCGGTGCGTTGATGCGCTTGTATGAATTCACGGTCGGGTTGGTGATCGCGGCGAGGGCCGTTGCATGCTGCATGATGCCGCCCAGGAAATGACTGCCGTATTCCGACAGGCCGACTTCGGATGCGTCGCCGGAACCGCCGTCCGTATTTGCAAATACGTTGGTTCTGGCCGCCTGGCCAGGAGCGTCCCAGACGGAGACATGCACGTGACAGCCGTTGCCGGTCAGTCCTTCGATCGGCTTGGGCATGAAGGTGGCGCGCAGGCCGTGCCTTTCGGCAACCGATTTCACCATGAACTTGAAGAAGGAATGCTTGTCGGCCGTCTGCAGGACATCGTCGAACTCCCAGTTCATCTCGAACTGACCGTTGGCATCCTCGTGATCATTCTGGTACGGCTGCCATCCGAGCTCCAGCATGTAGTCACAGATCTCGCGGATAACGTCGTAGCGGCGCATCACCGCCTGCTGGTCGTAACACGGTTTTTCCGCCGTGTCGTAAGGGTCGGAGATCTGCTCGCCATCCGCTGTGAGCAGGAAGAATTCAGCTTCGACCCCGGTCTTGACGTGCATTCCCATTTCGGCGGCTTCGCCGATCAGGCGGCGCAACACGTTGCGCGGTGCCTGCGCGACATCCTCGCCTTCCATTACACAATTTGCCGCCACCCATGCGACTTCGGGCTTCCACGGCAGCTGGATCACCGACGCCGGGTCCGGCACTGCCAGCATGTCCGGATGTGCAGGTGTCATATCGAGCCAGGTCGCAAACCCGGCAAATCCGGCGCCATCGACCTGCATGTCTGAAATGGCTTGCGCGGGAACCAGTTTGGCTCTTTGTCCACCGAACAGGTCGGTGAAAGAGATCATGAAGTATTTAACGCCATTTTCCTGCGCGAAGGCCGCCAGATCAGTCGTCATGGTTCATATCCCTTTCCCTGTCTTTGCAAATTAGATCGAGCTTCGTAGTCGTGTCGGCAAGACTGCCGTCAAATCAAAATCCCGGCTTGCCCGGGTACCAGTCTGTTCCGGCAAGAGGCACTTTTGCCATTGCCGCCGCTTCCATCGTCAAGGCACAAAGATCTTCTGGTTCCAGATTGTGAAGATGATTGTGCCCACAAGCGCGTGCGATTGTCTGCGCCTCCAACGTCATTACCTTGAGATAGTTGCGCAGCCGCCGACCGGCCTCGACAGGGTCCAGTCTGGCGGCAAGCTCCGGGTCCTGCGTGGTGATACCTGCCGGATCCCGTCCTTCGTGCCAGTCGTCATATGCGCCGGTCGTTGTCCCGAGTTCCTGATACTCAGCTTCCCATTTCGGGTCATTGTCGCCGAGCGCAACCAGGGCTGCGGTCCCGATTGCGACTGCGTCCGCACCCAGGGCGAGAGCCTTGGCGACATCGGCCCCTGTCCGGATACCGCCGGATATCACCAACTGCACCTCGCGGTGAACGCCTAGGTCCTGAAGCGCCTGTACGGCGGGGCGGATGCTGGCAAGCGTCGGTATGCCGACATGCTCGATGAAGACGTCCTGCGTGGCGGCCGTTCCACCCTGCATGCCGTCCATCACCACCACGTCGGCACCAGCCTTCACCGCGAGCGCGGTGTCATAGTAGGGACGCGTTGCACCAACCTTGACGTAGATCGGCACCTGCCAGCCGGTTATTTCCCGAAGTTCAAGGATCTTGATCTCGAGATCGTCAGGCCCGGTCCAGTCCGGGTGCCTGCACGCGGATCTCTGGTCAATTCCCTTGGGGAGGGTTCGCATTTCGGCCACGCGATCGCTGATCTTCTGGCCGAGAAGCATGCCGCCGCCGCCGGGCTTTGCTCCCTGGCCGACGACGATTTCGATAGCATCCGCCTTGCGCAGGTCGTCCGGGTTCATTCCATAGCGCGACGGCAGATACTGATAAACCAGTTTGGTGGAGTGTCCGCGCTCTTCGGGCGTCATGCCGCCATCGCCAGTGGTGGTCGACGTCCCCGCGGCAGAAGCGCCCCGTCCAAGAGCTTCCTTTGCCCGGCCGGACAACGCGCCGAAGCTCATGCCGGCAATAGTCACCGGGATATCCAGTTCAACCGGTTTTTTCGCAAAGCGGGTGCCCAGCACCACAGACGTTCCGCATCGTTCGCGATAACCTTCCAGTGGATACCGGGAGACCGATGCCCCCAGAAACAGAAGATCGTCGAAATGCGGTACCCGGCGTTTCGCGCCACCACCGCGGATGTCGTAGATACCGGTGGCGGCCGCCCGGCGGATTTCGGAATTGATCGAATTGCTGAACGTTGCCGACTGAATTGGCAGGGTGCCGGGGGTCTTGTCCATGTCCGTGTTCCTCAGTACGCTGCCGCGTTGTCGATATCGAAATTGTAGAGTTCGCGAGCCGAGCCATATCGCCTGAAATCCTCAGCCCTCGCATCGCTTCCGGCACGGGACAGCAGATCGCCCAGGGTCTCAAGATGCTCGGGCCGCATTTCCTTTTCGATGCAATCCGCCCCCAGGCTTTTCACCGAACCGCGCACAAACAGCTTCGCTTCATAAAGTGAATCGCCGAGGGCATCGCCGGCATCCCCGCAGACGACCAGATTGCCCGCCTGTGCCATGAATGCGGACATGTGTCCGATATTGCCGTGAACGACAATATCGATCCCCTTCATCGAAATGCCGCAGCGCGAACTGGCATTCCCCCTGATGACGAGGAGGCCGCCGTGACCCGTCGCGCCGGCATATTGGCTGGCGTCGCCGTCGACGATCACGGTTCCGGACATCATGTTCTCCGCGACGCCAGGGCCGACTGATCCCTCGACCCTGATCGTTGCCTGCTTGTTCATTCCGGCGCAGTAGTAGCCGGTCGACCCTTTGACAGTAACGTCAATGGGGGCGTCCAGACCAACCGCGATTGCGTGGCTGCCCTTGGGGTTCACAACCTCCCACCGGGTCTGGTTTGTTTCCTGTTTTTGCGCCTGAAGCGTTGCATTCAGTCCGCGCAGACCGTCGGCGGCAACATCATAAGACTGCATGTCAGTGGCTCCAGAAGTAGACGGTGGCGGGTTCAGGCTCCCAGACACGGGCGTTGTCAATTCCGGGCAGGTCTACCAGCGCACGATATTCGCTGCCAAAGGCGACATACTGTTCCGTCTCGGCCATCACTGCGGGTTTGCAGGCAATCGGGTCGCGTACCACGCCAAAGCCATCCTTGGTTCCAACGACGAAGGTGAAGAAACCGTCGAGATCTTCCAGACTGCTTTCAAGCGCTTCGCCGAGCGACGCTCCGTTCTGCATTTTCCAGGTCAGATAGGCAGCGCCCACTTCGGTGTCGTTCATCGAACCGATCTGCACACCTTCACGCATCAGTTTTCGGCGAAGCACGTTGTGGTTCGACAGAGAGCCGTTGTGAACCAGGCACTGGTCTGCTCCGGTTGAAAACGGATGCGCGCCCTCTGTGGTTACGGCGGATTCAGTGGCCATGCGTGTGTGACCGATGCCGTGGGAGCCACGCATCCCGGCCAGGTTGAAACGTTCGGTCACATCTTTCGGCAGTCCGACTTCCTTGTAGATTTCGATCGCATCTCCGTCCGACATGACCCTGATTTCGGGGCGCAATTCAGCAAGGGCCTGGCGAGCTGCCCCGGCCTTGGGACCATCCAGTAAAATAACCGCATGGGTGTCGTTGGCCTGCAAGGAAACAGAGGCACCGATTGCCTCGCTCAGATCTTTCGAAAGGGACGCGAAGTCCTTTGCCGCATTGTCCGACTGAACGGTCAGTTTCGTCTGGCCGTCTACCGCATCGCCATAGATCGCGATCCCGGCGCTGTCCGGACCGCGGTCCGTCATGGTGATCAACATGGCAGACAACAACTCACCGAGTTTCGGCTCAAGCGATTTGTCCTTTAAAAAAAGACCCACAATCCCACACATGAATTTGAGACCCTTCAATGTTTCGTTGCAGGGGAACTTACCCAAGCTTCCTCTTGGAATCTACCCTAAAGAAAAAATCTTTCCTTAAAAGAAACAAAAAGATTGATGCTGAATGTGCTCGCGGTGCCGTTGCGGTGCTGACGTCGCCGGATGACTTTCGAAGAATGAGGCAGAACAGGCCAATTGCGCTCTCAGCGCGACAGCATGGACACAATGCAGGTTCAGAAAGACATCCGGCCGCCTGACATGCCGGACGGAGCCTGGAAATCAGGGCGCAACGACTGACCGCTTTACCGTGATTGCCGATAGGAAATGATCGACAGGAACCTGACCGGAAGTTCGACCAGGACTTCCGGACCATGGGGAGCGTCCGCGTCAAAGAACAGCGTATCACCAGGTGTCAGCCGAAAGAGCCTGTCACCGTGTCGATAGTCCACCTCGCCCTCGAGCATGTACAGCGTCTCGATACCGTCATGTTGAAATGTCGGGAAGACGTCTGATTCTTCGGTGAGCGTGATCAGGTAAGGCTCGACAACCACGCCTGTGGTGTTGGCGCTCAGATGGCCGAGCAGATTGTACTGGTGTCCGGCGCGCGTACCGGCCCGCTCGATCTGGACCCCGTTGCCGGAGGTGGTGAGAACAGCTTCTCTCTTGTCCTCAAAACGAAGGAACAACGTGCTGAGAGGCACGTTCAGGGCGTTGGTAAGAGCCTGCAAGGTTGTCAGGGACGGGGAGATGTTGCCGTTTTCGATCTTGGACAGCATGCCGACAGAAAGATCCGCGGCACTGGCCAGATCGGAGACGTTCATGCCTCGCTGGCGACGGATCGCGCGGACTTCCCGCCCTATCGAATCTTCAAGGTTCCTGTCGACCCTGTCGCGAACCTTGTGCGGATCCTGTGAGAGCTTTCGTTGTTTCAAAACACAATCGCAAGACTGGTGAACATGCACTCTTGTCGGACAACATCGGTGTCAGATCAACCCATTGTATCCAATTCACCGATATCGCCGGCCCGACAACACGGTAGGCTGACAGGAACGCGCCCGGGTTGTTTCAGTCCTTTTCAAGTCTTCTTCGATCCGTTGGCGTCATGCCGAAACGTGTTCTGAAGGTCTTTGCAAAATGGCCCTGGTTGACGAAGCCGGTCGTCAGGGCGATTTCCATGAAGGAAAGGCGGGTTTTCCTTGTCAGTTCATCCGCTTTGTCAAGCCGTATTTCCAGATAGCATTGCATAGGTCCAATGTTCAGTTCCTGGTCGAAACGGCGTTGAAGCTGACGTTCGCCCACGCCGACCAGCATTGCGATCTGCTTGAAGGACAGGGGATCCGCAATGTGATTTTCCATGAGGTCCAGAGCGCTCAGAACAATGGGATGGAGGTTTTTGTTTCCTCCTGCAAATCCGGATCGTTGTGGTTGCTCTGAGCTTCTGACTTCCGTGTGAATGAACCAGTCCGTCACGGCACGCGCCAGATCGATACCATGATCCGATTGAATGAGGGCATGCATCATATCGAGTGGCGCCATGCCTCCGGCGCAGGTGTAACGGTCCCGATCGATGATGTAGAGGCGGCGTTCCATCAGAAACCTGTCGGAATACTCCCTGAGCTCTTCAAAATGTTCCCAGTGAACGGTGAAACGCCGGTTTTTCATGACACCGGCCTTTGCCAGAAGGACCGGGCCGCCGGATATCCCGCCAAGAGACGTCCCGTGTGCAGCCAGAGACCTCACCAGACCGGATACGGCTGTGTCCTGTAACGACATTGCATTGCCACCGGCTACAACAAACAGGATATCAAGATCAGGGTCGGTACCCGCGAGCTGTTCCGTATGGAAGGGCGCACCGCAAGAAGAATAAGTGGGCCCGCCGTCTTTGGAGAAATAGCAGATCTCGTAGAGGGGCTTTTTTGCAAGAAGATTGGCTGCTCGTAACGGCTCGACAGCTGCTGCACCGGACATCAGGGCAAAGTCTTCTATGAAAAAGAAACCTATTTTCCGTTTGGTATCGAGCATGCGCATAATTCTATACCCATGACGCGATTGGAGAACAATATGGCTGAATTGAAAAAACTTTAACCGCGCCAGATGCCAGACTTGAAGGCTCAACAAGCGCGAGGTCATGGTGTCGTATTCCGGTTTCAGGTTGATAAAGGAAGCCTTGAGAGGGCATTCCGGATGGAAGCCGGCATGGAGAAATCCAGAGCCGCAACCCGGCTATGACTTTGTCATCGTCGGAGGCGGTGGACACGGTCTCGCCACAGCGCATTATCTGGCCAAGGTTTATCGCAAGTCCCGCATAGCAGTATTGGAAAAGGGATGGATCGGCGGCGGAAATGTCGGCAGAAACACGACGATCATCCGGTCGAATTATCTCCTGCCGGGCAACGAGCCATTCTATGAGCTGTCACTGCAGCTTTGGGAAGGACTTGAAGAGGACCTGAACTACAACGCCATGGTCAGTCAGCGCGGCGTCATGAACCTCTTTCATTCGGATGCGCAGCGAGACGCTGCACGGCGGCGCGGAAACGGCATGATCCTGCACGGTTCCGATGCTGAATTGCTGGATACGGATGGCGTGCGGAGTGAAGCTCCCTTCCTCAATTTCAACAATGCGCGTTTTCCGATCAAGGGAGCCCTGATGCACAGGCGCGGTGGGACCGTGCGTCACGACGCGGTTGCCTGGGGGTACGCGCGCTCTGCGGACAGGCACGGCGTCGACATCATTCAAAATTGTGAAGTCACCGGCTTCAGGATCGAGAACAACAGGGTTTTGGGGGTAGAAACCTCAAGGGGCTACATCGGTGCCGGCAAAATCGGCGTTGCTGTCGCAGGATCCTCGGGCAGGGTCATGTCCCAAGCCGGAATGCGCCTTCCCATCGAAAGCCACGTCCTGCAGGCATTTGTTTCCGAAGGTCTGAAACCGGTCCTGCCAGGTGTCATCACATTTGGCGCCGGGCATTTTTACGTCAGCCAATCCGACAAGGGCGGCCTTGTGTTCGGTGGCGATATCGACGGCTACAACACCTATGCGCAACGCGGAAACCTGCCGGTTGTGGAAGATGTCTGCGAGGGTGGCATGGCTCTGATGCCGATGATCGGGCGGACGCGGCTGCTGCGCATGTGGGGTGGCGTCATGGACATGTCCATGGACGGATCTCCGATTATCGACCGGACGCAGATCGATGGCCTCTATTTCAATGGCGGCTGGTGCTATGGCGGCTTCAAGGCAACGCCCGCATCAGGCCGGGTGTTCGCCCATCTTCTGGCGACAGACACACCGCATGAGACTGCCACCGCCTACCGGTTCGACCGGTTCGAAAAGGGCCTCATGATCGATGAGAAGGGCGCAGGCGCTCAACCCAATCTGCATTAAGGGCTCGGACAAGACAGATGATCATTCCACACCCGATATTGGGTCCAAGAGATGCCCAGGAATTTGTCTACCTCGGAGATGCATCCCTTCTCGACCGGCCGGACTGGCAGGCGGAAGATGCTTCCTTGGCATTTCATGACTACCAGTATCAGCGCAACAATCCAGCCGGTGTTCACAGGGAACTCTGGTTTCACGAGCAAGGTGACAGATCCTGGCTGGTGGTCACGCGCGACACGACAACGCATGAAATCCTGAAGGCCGAACTCGCCCGGGACGTGGCGTTGGCAGGAGAAACTGCCAAATGACGCAAGTGAACAGGCTGTCCGGTGGCCTCATCGATCGATCCAGGCCGCTTTCCTTCCGCTTCGACGGCACGTCCTATTCCGGTTTCAAGGGCGATACGCTTGCGTCCGCGCTCCTTGCGAACAACGTGAAACTGATGGGCCGGAGCTTCAAGTACCACCGGCCACGCGGGGTTGTCACTTCCGGTTCTGAAGAACCGAATGCGCTTGTCGAATTGCGCGACGGCGCCAGACGCGAACCAAATACCCGCGCGACCGTGGCGGAACTTTTCGAGGGCCTGAGTGCGATGAGCCAGAACCGCTGGCCCTCCCTGGCGTTCGACGTCTTGGCAATCAATGATGCGTTCTCGAATTTTCTGACTGCCGGTTTCTACTACAAGACATTCATGTGGCCGAAGGCTTTCTGGGAAAAGGTTTATGAGCCGATCATTCGCAAGGCGGCCGGTCTCGGCTCCATCTCGATGGAAGCGGACCCGGATGTGTATGAGAAGGGTTTCCTGCACTGTGACCTTCTTGTCATCGGATCAGGGCCAGCGGGTCTTGCATCTGCCCTGACTGCCGCCCGCGCCGGGGTCCGGGTAATCCTGGCCGAAGAAGACTTCGAACTCGGCGGTAGATTGAAGTCGGAAAACCTGGCACTGAACGAACATCCCGCCAGCGAATGGCTTGAAAGTACACTTTCTGAACTTCGCAACTCAAAGAATGTGCGCATTCTGTCCAGAACCACCGTTTTCGGAGCCTACGATCATGGCGTCCACGGTGCGGTGGAGCGAATTGCCGACCATTTGGCTGACCCCGACCCCAGCCTGCCACGGCAGATCCTCTGGCGGATCTATGCCAGTCAGACGATGTTGTGTGCCGGGGCGACCGAGCGGCCAATCGCGTTCGAAAACAATGATCGTCCCGGGATCTTGATGGCAGGCGCAATGCGCGATTATGCCAATCGATGGTCGGTCACCGTGGACCGGACCGTTGCCGTCTTCACAAACAATGACGACGGCCATCGTACCGCGCGGGATCTCTTGGCGAAGGGCGTTGAGGTCAAGGCGGTCATTGACGTGCGCGATGACGCCAAAGCCCTGGCGGATTATCCGCTCCTGGCGGGCGCAAGGGTTGTTGATTCAGCCGGTCGCCTGGGTCTCAAGGAGATCAAGGTGCGGCTCGCCGATGGTGCGATCCGTACAATCTCATGCGGAGCCCTTGGCGTTTCAGGTGGCTGGAACCCGGCGGTTGCACTGACGTGCCATCAGCGTGGCCGTCCTCAGTGGAACGAGAAGATTTCCGCATTTGTTCCCGGGAGCAGCTTGCCAGTCGCCATGACCGTTGCCGGGGCCGCCAACGGGACCCTTTCAACGTCCGGAGCCCTGCAGGAAGGGACGGAAAAGACCGTTGCGGCGCTCAGCGCAATCGGTATCGATGCGACCGCAATCGATACGCCAGACCCGGATGACGGCCCAGTCGCCGTTTCGGCGTTCTGGCATTCGGGGGAGGGCAAAGGCCGCGCCTGGCTTGACCTCCAGAACGATGTCACGGTGAAGGATGTCAAACTCGCGCACCAGGAAGGCTTTGTCTCGGTCGAACACCTCAAGCGCTATACCACGCTTGGTATGGCGACCGATCAGGGAAAGACATCCAATCTCGGTGGACTTGCGATCATGGCCGAACTCTCCGGAAAGTCCATTCCGGAGACCGGTACCACCATATTCCGTCCCCCCTATACGCCTGTGGCCATCGGTGCGCTTGCCGGGCGGTCCAGGGACGAGGACTTTCGACCTGTTCGCCGGACGCCCAGTCATGTCTGGGCAGAAGAACAGGGCGCTGTCTTCGTGGAAGCTGGCATGTGGCTGCGTGCCCAGTGGTTTCCGCGCGCGGGCGAAAGCCACTGGCGCCAGAGTGTCGACCGGGAAGTGCTGGCAGTGCGCAAGTCTGTTGGCGTTTGCGATGTGACCACACTTGGCAAGGTGGACGTCCAGGGCGCGGATGCCGCAACCTTCCTGAACAAGGTTTATTGCAACGGTTTTGCCAAACTGGCTGTGGGCAAGACCCGCTACGGGCTCATGCTGCGTGAAGACGGAATTGCGATGGACGACGGCACGGCCGCCAGATTGGCGGAGGACCATTTTGTCGTAACGACAACGACTGCCAACGCTGTCGGCGTTTACAGGCACATGGAATTTGTCCGCCAGTGCCTGTGCCCGCAATTGGACGTTCAGCTGATTTCGACAACCGAGGCCTGGGCGCAATACGCGGTTGCCGGACCAAATGCGCGAAATCTGCTGCGCAAAATCGTCGATCCGGCATTCGACATTTCTAACGAAGCGTTTCCCTTTATGGGCTGTGCGGAGATTACGGTCTGTGGCGGCGTTCGGGCGCGTTTGTTCCGGATCTCGTTTTCCGGTGAACTGGCTTACGAAATCGCGGTTCCGACCCGCTACGGCGACAGTCTTGTCCGGGCGTTGATAGCGACCGGAGAGGAATTTGACGTGGTGCCTTACGGTACCGAAGCGCTTGGTGTGTTGCGTATCGAAAAGGGACATGCAGCCGGCAACGAATTGAACGGGCAGACCTCCGCCGCCCATCTGGGTATGGGACGAATGGTTTCCACCAAGAAAGACAGCATAGGAGCCGTGCTTGCGCGTCGTGAGGGATTGTCCAGCGATTCCGGCCTGCGCCTCGTCGGGCTGGAAGCTGTTGAGCCGACACAGACTTTGCCGGCAGGTGGGCATCTGTTCACGGAGGGCAATCATCACATCGCGGCAAATGACGAAGGCTGGATCACATCGACCGCTTATTCTCCGCATTTGCAGAAATCGATCGCGCTTTGTTTCCTGGAGCGGGGATCGGAGCGTTTGGGCGAGCAGATCGAAGTGGCCAACCCGATTGAAGGTGCTACCTTGAAAGCCAAGGTGGTCAGTCCGCATTTTATCGATCCGGAAGGAGAGCGTCTCCGTGCCTGATTATCGTCTTTCGCCCGCTCCGGCTCTTGGACCGGAAGCTGCTGACCGCATCGAGGTTGGCGGCAATGGCATCGAAGAAAACAGAAACATCGCAATCGCTTCTGTCGCGTCCCGTTCCGGCCGCGGCAAAGATGTCCGTGCCGTTCTAAGGCAAATTCTGAAATGCGATGCGCCGGAGGCCGGAGCTTTTGTCGTGGGGGAGGACCACGCCGCTTTCTGGATGGGGCCAGATCAATGGATGATACTGGCCGAGCATGAAAATCACGAGCTTCTTGCAAGCGAACTGAAGGAGCGGCTTGGCGAAACTGCATCCGTGACGGAACAAAATGACGGTTGGGTCTGTCTCGATGTGACCGGGGACAATCTTCCCGCTGTGTTTGAACGCTTGACCGCAGCTGATGTGTGGAAGCTGGAAAGCGGATCAGCGGTGAGAACCGTTGTCGAGCATATCGGCTGTTTTCTGATCTGTGCCGAGCAAGATCGTCACTATCGGCTCCTGGCCGGTCGTTCCTTCGCGAAATCGTTCCACCACGCCATCCTGACAGCCCTCGGATCAACCCTGTTGCTTTACCCGGACAGGAAGTGACGAAGCACACAGAAGAGCAATCTTCCCCGGGATTTCAATCCAGACGCCGGATGTTGGGCCAAAGGGCCCTGACCTACGGCGGAATGGGTTCTCACGGTCAGGCCGAGCAGGTCGCGGGTCAACGCAAGAGCGTCGGCATTTTGGCGGATTGAAAAATTTCGATTTCTCCACGTGACACTGTACGATCTTCTTCGTTCTCTCGTTCTGCCGTTGGACAAACAAGTTGCGGTGGCGGGACTTGTTTGTCCAACGGCAGAACGGTTTGATGTTGTGTCTTGTACACCGTTATGATCGTTACCCGACTGCAGATCCAATTCATCGGATTGCAGCGAGGAAACGCAGATGAAAAAAGTGAACATACCGCAAAAACCGGAACCGGAAAAATCCACGCGCCAGCGGAGCACGCATTCGGTTGAAGACCGGCTGAACAGCGAGATCGTTCAGATGCTTGAAATCGATGGGCGCATGCCGTTTTCGGAAATCGCGCAGAAACTCAACGTTTCGGAAGGTACGGTGCGAAACCGGGTAAACGGCATGAAGGACGCCGGTTTGCTCAGGATCGTCGCCATCGCAGATCCCTCGGCCTCCGAATACAAGGCTGACGCAATGATCTGTCTGAAGGTTGCCCCGGGCGTCACTCCGTTCAGTGTTGCGGAACGATTGGGCAAGGTGTCGAGCGTTGTCTATGTGCTATGGGTGACAGGGCGCTTCGACCTGCTGGTCGAACTTGTTTGCGATGAACGTGACGATCTTGTTTCCTTTCTGGAAACACACGTCCATGGTGTCAAGGACATCGCGGATGCAGAGGTCATGCTGGGACTGAAGAATTTCAAAAACCAGTTCCTGCTCAAACGGAACTGGGAAGAGGCGCCGAAAGAGTCCTGACCGGTCAAGGATTCCGGCATTTGCCGGCGGACAGCACATACTTTTCAGAAGACGCATGGAAAAACGATGGCACAGTGCATTGATGACGCGGAATTGCGGCGGTGTCAGTCGGCTCGCTTGTTCGCGTTTCTGGCGATCGAACTCAGTTCCGAGTGAAGACGCTCCAACGTGTCGTCATCAATGTTGCTGAAAGCGTCTGAAACCCACTCGGCGTTGGCCTGCGCCATGTGGTGAAACTGGTCTAGTCCCTGCTTGGTCATGCGTATGAGATAGCGGCGGCGATCGGTCGGGTCCGGCACGCGCTGAACCATCTCATCCGCTTCCATCCTGTCAAGCAACGAGGAAATATTGCCGGATGGAGCAAGCAGGCTTGCGCCAAGATCGCCTATGGACAGAGTTCTGTCAGGTGCCCGGTAGAGCTGGGACAGGACATCAAAGCGGACAAAGCGGACGCCAAAGGACTTTTGCATACGAGCGCCGATTTCGGTTTCGATACGCCGCGATGTGCGAACAAGTTGAAGCCAAAACCGCAGGACCCGGCGTTGACGGTCATCATAGTCGTCTTCGACAGGGTGTCCGCGCAGCGGGTTGTTCGTTTGGTCGTCCATAATGCGGCAAATATCATCCAGTCCGGCATCTGCCAATTGCTTTGTGTCGTCGCAATGTCGCTGATATCGGCAGCCGAAATTCGAAGAAGTCAAAAAACACCAGTAAGAACAATGTTTTAAAATTGGCGTGATAATTGGCCTTGAAATTACTTTATACATAAAATAATAATATATAAGATAAATTTCCGGACCGGTTCAGGTCGCATCAGGGAGCGCAGAATGAAGATCACGGTTGTGGGCGGTGGTCCTGGAGGCCTTTATTTCGCGTTGCTCACCAAGAAAGCGCGTCCGGACTGGACCGTTGAGGTGTATGAGCAGAACCGCAATGACGACACTTTCGGTTTCGGTGTCGTGTTCTCCGATGATACGCTCGACGAGTTCCTGTCTCATGATCCTGAAACCTACGACAAGATCCGGGATCATTTTGCCTATTGGGACGACATAGCGATCCATTTCAAGGGAGAGGAAATTCGTTGCTCCGGTAACGGGTTTTGTGGAACGTCGCGCTTCGCGCTGCTACGCATTCTGCAGGAGCGGTGTCGCGAACTCGGCGTCAACATGGTGTTCTGCGAGCGCATCGATCCGGCAGATCTGCAGTCCCGTTTCGCTGATTCTGATATCATCGTTGCCTCGGACGGCATCAACTCGGCTATTCGCGACCATTTCAGCGAATCCTTCAAACCGAGCGTGACGATCAAATCCAACCGGTTCTGCTGGATGGGATCCACCCGGCAGATGGACGAGTTCAACTACTTTTTCCGCAAGACAGAGCACGGGATCATTTGCGCTCACACCTACCAGTACCAGACTGACCGCTCGACCTGGGTGTTCGAGATGGACGAAGCCTGCTGGCAGGGTCACGGTTTCGAAGAGTTTGACGAGGAAGGTTCCAAAGAGAAGCTCGAGACGATCTTTCAAGAGGAACTGAATGGGCACGGTCTGCTTCTGAACCGGTCGAACTGGCGAAAGTTTCCCCGGATTTTCTGTGAAAACTGGTCCCACGAGAACATTGTCATTCTGGGAGATGCAAAGGCTTCCGCGCATTTTTCCATCGGCTCGGGAACCAAGCTTGCCATGGAATGCGGGATCGCGCTCTCACAAGCGGTTCTCAAACATGGCGAGCAGTCGGTCAGCGCGGCCTTCAAGGCTTACGACGATGCCCGCCGGACACCCTGCCAGATCATTCAGCACAATGCCGACGTATCCCTGGGTTGGTTCGAACATATGGGGCGATCCTGGGATATGGATCCCATGCAGTTCTCGATGGTGGTGATGTGCCGGGCGAAATCAATCACTTACGACAATCTCATCTTGCGCGACCCCGACTATGTCGAGAATGTCGATACCGCCTGGTACGAGCAGTACTACCGGGAAAGCGGTGTCGATGTGCGCGACAGTCGCCCGACGCCCATGTTCACACCCTTCAGGCTCCGGGACATGGAGGTTCCCAACCGGGTGGTGATGTCGCCGATGGCGCAATATTCGGCAGATCAGGACGGAAATCTGACCGATTGGCATTTCACACACTACACCTCGCACGCGCTGGGCGGCATGGGGATGATCTTCACCGAGATGACCTGTCCGTCGCCGGATGCGCGCATTACGCTTGGATGCCCGGGAATGTGGACGGATGTACAGGAGGGGCAATGGAAGCGCATCGTCGACTTCATTCACGCCAATTCCGATACCAGAGTCTGCATGCAGCTTGGCCATTCCGGCCGGAAAGGATCCACGCAGCTTGGTTGGGAGAAAATGGATTTTCCAATCGAGACGGCCGATGACAACTGGCCGCTCATATCCGCTTCTCCGATCCCCTATTTCGCCGATGTCAGTCAGGTGCCGCACGAGCTTGACAGGGCTGGCATGGACAGAGTTCTCGAGGATTTTGTGCACGCTGCACAGCGTGCTGCGCGCGCAGGCTTCGACATGCTGGAGCTGCACTGCGCGCACGGATACCTGCTCGCTTCATTCCTGTCGCCACTGACGAACCGCCGGAGCGACGGGTATGGTGGAAGTATCGAAAACCGGCTGAAGTTCCCACTTGAGGTATTTGCGGCCATGCGGGCCGTCTGGCCTGAAGACAGGCCGATGTCGGTGCGTGTCTCGGCGACCGACTGGAAGGAGGGTGGACTTGATGAAAAAGACCTTTTTGCCATCGCGGAAGCCTTCCGTGAAGCCGGTTGCGACCTGATCGATGTTTCGGCCGGCCAGACCGTGCCCGATCAGGAACCGGTCTACGGCCGGATGTTCCAGGTGCAGTTTTCAGAAGCCATCCGCAACGTTCCGAGGATCGCAACCATGGCCGTCGGCAACATTACCGATGCTGCCCAGGTCAACACGATCCTGCATACGAGGAGGGCGGACCTCGTGGCACTCGGTCGGCCGCACATGTGGGATCCCTATTTCACGCGTCGGGCCGCGGCACATTATGGCGCGCGGGTCGGACACTGGCCGCCACAATACCTGTCAGGTCGTGATCAGGCCTATCGTGAGCTTGCCAAGGCAAGGGACGCAACAATCGAGTTACAGCGCAAGGCGCGACCGAACCAACATCAGAAAGCGATGCAACAGGCGGCGGAATAGGACTGTTCCTCTTTCTGGTTTTTGATCACCGGGGAGGCGCGTGCCGTGACGATCACAGGAGTGTTTTGAGCATAATTCGACCGTCGCCCGCACCTGGGCAAACTGGTTCGGAAAAGTTGAAGTAAGAACCATTGTCTGACCAACCATGTTGGTTGTCGCCTCAAGAGGGGTAGAGGTGAAGAAAATGGAATGCGCGATCAACAATACTCTGTGGGGCTGGCTGCAGCACCATGCTGAGACGATCCCGGAGGCGCCGGCAACCATCAGTGCTTCCGGCACGAAAAGCTATGGGGAACTGGCCGGTGAAGTTCGCTCGGCGGCATCTGGGCTGCAGGCTCTGGGACTGAGCAAAGGCGACGTCGTCGCTGTCCAGCTGCCCAACCTTGAAGCCTTTGTCGTGACGTTTCTTGCCGTTGCTGCCTGCGGTGGGATCGTGCAGACACTCCATATGCCCTACCGCCGGGCAGAATTGAGCCACCTTCTTGAGCACAGTGGAGCACGTTTTGCCGTTGGACTGTCTGCATTCAAGGATCTTTCCCCGGCCGGTGAAATGCTCGAATGCGCGCAGGCTTTGACGACGCTCGAGCAGGTCATCAGTGTTGGTGAACCGATTGAAGGTGCTGTTTCCCTTTCCACCCTTTCGTCGTCCGGGGCCATTGCCGGTGATGCGGAAGAGCTTCCGAACCTGACACCCGACGATCCATTTCTGCTGCTTTACACATCGGGAACGACCGCAAGCCCGAAAGGGGTGCCGCACAGCTATCGGGGCTTTCTTGGCAATGCCTCGAATGCGGCAAGTGAACTCGGTATTCTACAGAACGAAACATTGCTTTCCGTGGCACCCTATACGCACCTTTACGGCCTGTTCGTCATGCATTTGTGTCTGGCGACCGGGGCGACCCAGGCACTGTTGCCCAGCTTCTCCCCGGACGGTTTCCTGCCTGCGCTTGACCACATGAAGCCAAACGGAATTTTCGCGGCGCCCGCGCATTTCGCACCGTTCTGCGGAAGAGGTCTCATCAAGCCGGAGCATCTGGCACCAGCGCGCTTCGTCTGTCTTTCAGGATCCACGGTTCCAGCCGACCTGGCCAGACAGGTTGATGGCCTGATGTCGAACGGGACGGTCATTCAGCTTTGGGGAATGAGTGAATTGCAAGCCGGCGCATTCGGCCGGCCGGGGGATCCGGAAGAAAAACGCCTGACCACGGCGGGCCGTGCGTCTGCAAATATGCTTTTACGTGCCGTTGACATGGAGGGTCAGGTTCTCGAGCCGGGCGCGGAAGGCGAGCTTCAGGTGAAGGGGCCTTCTGTCTTCGGTGGTTATCTGGCCAATCCGTCGGAGACGAAGGCTGCTTTCACTGTCGACGGCTGGTTCCGGACAGGAGACCTGGCCATTGTCGATAACGACGGCTACCTGACGCTCACCGGACGCGTCAAGGAAGTGATCAATCGTGGCGGCGTCAAATACAATCCGGCGGATGTCGAAGCGATCATCTCGACGCTTGAAGCCGTAGAGGCCTGCGCCATCGTTCCCTATCCCGATGCCATTCTCGGCGAAAAGGCCTGTTTGTGCGTGCAGGTCCGGGAAGGCGCATCCATGTCGCTTGAAGAGACGAATGCACTGCTCCTGGAAAATGGAATTGCCAAATACAAGTGGCCCGAGCGGCTGGAGCTTGTCGAGGCAATGCCCTTGACACCGACGCGAAAAATAATGCGCGGCAAACTGAAACAATTGATCGCCTGACACGATCCGAGCGCAATCAAAGGAACCGCAATGACAGAATTCACGATCTATACCCCTGATACAGCGCCGGGAAAGTCAGGCGAAATGCTTCGGAACGCTTCGGAAAAAATGGGGTTTCTGCCAAATCTCTACGCAAAGCTTGCAGAGTCCGACACGGCGCTTGAAGCCTATTTTTCTCTGTCGTCTCTTGTATCAAAAACCAGTTTTTCTCCGGCCGAACAGCAATTGATCCTGCTGGTGGCGAGTGTCGAGAACGAATGCACCTACTGTGTGGCCGCCCATTCATCCGGTGCTCGCATGGCCAAGCTCGACAAGGGCATTATCGAAGCCGTGCGCAACGGAGAACCGATTGACGACAATCGTCTCGAAGCGCTTCGCAGATTCACCGAAGCCGTCGTCATCAAACGCGGCCATGCGGCGGAAGATCTGGATGCGTTTCTTGGGGCCGGTTTTACAAAACAGAACGCGCTGGAAGTGGTTTTGTGCGTTTCCATGAAAACACTGGCGAACTACGCGAACCATCTCATTGATGTGCCGCTGGACGATGTGCTCAAGCGCATGCAATGGACGGGGAAATCCGGTGGCTGATGCAGTCGATCGGCAAGAGATGTCACTAAGACATTGATTGTTCCTGAAATTATGGAGCATCTTGTTTGCGTTCACACGCAGACGGGAGGCTTCGCAGGCCGGGATACAAACGGCCAGAACAAGCAGAAGAAAAACCGAAAACGGTTGAACATCCTGAACAGGGAAACCAAAGGGGAAGTTTAGATGAAAAAGATTTTAGGGGCTCTTGGAGCCGCTCTCCTTGCCACATCCGCGCAGGCGGAGGATCTCAAGATCGGTCTTGTTGTCACGCTGTCCGGTCCGCCTGCAGTCCTGGGCAAGCAGATAGAAGATGGCTTCAAGCTGGCGCTCGAAAAAATGGACGGAAAAATCGGGGGGCTGGATACTGAACTGATTGTCGTCGACTCGGAGCTGAAACCGGACGTCGCGCTGACCCGGGTCAAAGGGCTTCTTGAAAAGGACGAAGTGGACTTCGTTGTCGGGTCGGTCTTTTCCAACGTTCTGGGTGCGATCTACAAGCCTGTTACACGGTCTGAAACATTTCTGATCAGTCCGAATGCCGGTCCGTCGACGGTCGCCGGCCGGAACTGCAGCCCCTACTTCTTCTCAACCTCCTATCAAAACAACCAGAATTTCGAGGCGCTTGGCCAGCATGCGCAGGAACAGGGAATCAAAAGCGTCTTCATGATGACGCCGAACTACCAGGCTGGACGCGATGCCGTGGAAGGCTTCAAGAAATACTTCAAGGGAGAGATCACCGACGAAGTGTACACGCCGCTCGGTCACAAGGACTTCTCTCCTGAAATCGCGCAGATGTCCACATCGGATGCAGAGGCGCTGTTCACGTTCATGCCCGGCGGCATGGGTGTGCGTTTCGTCAAACAGTTCCGCGAATCCGGACTTGCAGACAAAATGAAATTCCTGTCAGCGTTCACAGTGGATGAAGCAACGCTGCCTGCCCAGAAGGATGCAGCGCTTGGATTCTTCGGTGCAACAAGCTGGGCACCCAGCCTGGACCTGCCGCAGAGCAAGGAATTCGTGGCCGCGTTCGAAGAAAAATACGGTTACATCCCGGGCGGGTTTGCGATGCAGGCCTATGATGCCGCACAGCTGATCGACAGCGCCGTGAAGGCGGTCGACGGGAACCTTTCGGACAAGGACGCGTTGCGCAAGGCTTTGGAAGCTGCAGATTTCCAGTCGCTGCGTGGCGATTTCAGCTTCAACAACAACCACTTCCCGATTCAGGATTTCTACCTGTTGCGCGTCGCACAGCGTGAGGACGGGAAGTACTGGACGGAAATCGATTCCAAGATTTTCGACGATTACACCGACAGCTTTGCTGCCGAGTGCAAGATGTAATCTGACAGAAAGGATATCTACCTGGGCGTTATCAGATGACACCGACACTCTTTCTCATCCAACTTCTCAACGGGGTGCAGTTCGGCGTGCTGCTGTTCCTGATAGCGGCCGGGTTGACGCTGGTTTTCGGCGTCATGGGCTTCATCAACCTTGCCCATGGCGTCCAGTACATGATCGGCGCCTACCTGACCTTCATGTTCTACCAGTTGACCGGAAATTTCTTTTCCGCTCTGCTGCTCGGACTGATCACGGCGCTGATCCTGGGGCTTGCCCTTGAAGCGCTGGTCTTTCGACACCTCTACGACCGCGATCATCTCGACCAGGTTCTTGCCACCTTCGGGATAATCCTGTTCGTCAACGAAGCGGTGAAAGTGATCTGGGGACCGGCGACCCTGACGCTTCCAACGCCTGAAATCCTGTCCGCATCGTTGCAACTGACCGACAATCTGAAATATCCGGTCTACAGGCTCGCACTCATTGCCGTCGGAGCAGCAGTCGCCCTCGGTCTGTATCTTGTCGTCGTCAAAACGCGGGTGGGCATGCTCATCCGGGCGGGTGCCAGCAATGCGGAAATGGTGAGCGCGCTTGGCGTGAACATCCGGCGGCTGTTCACTATCGTCTTCGGCTTCGGTGCCATGCTTGCGGGGTTCGCCGGAGCGATGGCCGCACCCATCTTCACGATCGAGCCCGGAATGGGCGACGATCTCCTCATCGTGGCCTTCGTGGTCATCGTGATCGGCGGGATCGGTTCGATCCGTGGAGCCTTCATCGCAGCCCTGCTGATCGGCTTGATCGACACGCTTGGACGGTCTTTGGCCACGGATGCGATGAAACTGATCTTCGACGCTTCCGCGGCCAATCAGATTGGTCCTTCACTGGCTTCGATGCTGATCTACATCTTCATGGCAGCCGTGCTGTTCTTCAGGCCGCAGGGCCTCTTTCCCGCAAGAGGTGCCGCATGAAAGCAGCGTCTGTTTCAAACCCGGAAACGGTTCAGCAGAGCAAGCGGATCGACCGGGCGCTCCTTGTTGGCCTCGCGCTGATATTGCTGCTGGCAATCATGCCCCTGCTAACGGAATTCGCCGGTGGCAACTATGTGCTCAATCTGGTGATGAAGGCGATGATCCTTGCCATCGCGGCCATATCCCTGGATCTGCTCATCGGCTATGGCGGTCTTGTGAGTTTCGGACATGCGGCATTCCTTGGATTGGGGTCCTACGTCACGGGTATCGCCCTGGCAGAGGGAACGATGGGTGCCCTGCCGATCCTCGGAATGGTTGTTCTCGTCTGCGGGCTGTTTGCGCTGGTGACCGGTGCCTTGTCGCTCAGGACTTCCGGTGTCTATTTCATCATGATCACGCTGGCCTTCGGCCAGATGGTGTATTTCTTCCTGACGTCACTCTCCAACTACGGCGGTGACGATGGCCTGACCCTCTGGGATACGCCACAACTGTTCGGATTCTACGTGTTCCAGAACGGGTCCGGCCTGTTCTATTCCATTCTGGTCGTACTGGCATTGACCTGGCTGTTTGTCGGCAGATTGGCTCAGTCCCGGTTCGGGCGGGTCCTGCGGGCGGGGAAAGCAAGCCCCGTTCGTGCCGAGACCATGGGGTTCGACATCTTCCAGTACCGGTTGATCGCTTATGTCATCGCAGGCGTGCTTGCGGGTGTCGCCGGGTTCCTGTCTGCATGCCATGCCGAGTTCATCAGTCCGTCGACGGCCACCTGGCAGAACTCCGGCAATCTCATCATCATGGTCATTCTGGGAGGTATGGGGACACGCAACGGTGCGCTGCTCGGTGCGCTGTTCGTGGTTCTGATTGAAGAGGGACTGTCTCTGATCACCCATGAATGGAAGCTGATTTTCGGTCCGATGCTGGTGCTTATTGTGCTGTTCGCCAGGGGTGGTCTTGCCGGCGTGATTGATCGCCTGGGAGGCCGGTCATGACCGCGATCCTGACACTTGAAGGCCTGGTCAAGAATTTCGGTTCGTTGCGGGTGACCGACAATGTCTCGCTGGAGCTGCGATCAAACGAATGCCATGCCCTGATCGGACCGAACGGTGCCGGCAAGTCGACGCTGATCAACCTGGTTTCCGGTTCGCTCGGCGTCGAAAAGGGCAAGGTCGTGCTCGATGGCACTGATATTTCCAGCTATTCGCGGCCCCAGCGTGCGCTTGCGGGTCTTGGGCGCACATTTCAGATCACGACGATCATCCCGGGCTTTACGGTTCTGGAGAATGCCGCGCTTTCTGCGCAGGCGAAGGACGGTTCCAGCCACCGGTTCTTCGGCATCGCGGCTGCGGAGGAAGCCTTGAATGAAAAGGCACGCCGAGCACTGGCGGCATTCGATCTGGGTCACCGGCAGAACGTGCGGGCCGGGGATCTGTCACATGGTGAACATCGTCAATTGGAACTGGCAATGGCCATGGTTGGCGATCCCAAGGTCCTGTTGCTTGATGAACCGATGGCAGGAATGGGAATGGGAGAAGGCAGGGCGCTGACCGAAACGCTTCTCACGCTTAAGAAATCGACGCCAATGTTGCTGGTCGAACATGACATGGAAGCTGTCTTCAAGCTGGCCGACAGAATTTCCGTTCTCGCCTCCGGCCGGATCGTTGCGACCGGGACGCCTGACGAGGTTCGTGCCGACAAGGATGCCCGGGCCGCCTATCTGGGGAGCGAAGCATCATGAGCTTGCTCGAAGTCAACGGTCTTGAAGCCGGTTACGGTTTGTCTCAGGTGCTGTTCGGTGTCGATTTCAGCATCGATGAGGGGGAGGCGGCAACTCTTCTGGGCCGGAACGGTATGGGCAAGACCACGACGGTCCGGTCGATCATGGGGTTGTTGAAACCCAGTGGCGGACAAGTCTCCTTCAACGGCAGGGATATCACGCGCGCTGCGCCTTACAGGGTCGGGCAGGCGGGCATCGGACTTGTTCCCGAAGGGCGCCAGATTTTTCCAACGCTTTCGGTTGAGGAAAACCTCAAGGCCTTTGCCCGTTCGCCGGGGAAGTGGGATCTCGGGAAGGTCTACGCCTTCTTTCCAAGACTGCAGGAACGACGGCGCAATCTCGGTTCGCAGCTTTCCGGCGGCGAGCAGCAGATGCTGGCAATCGGACGGGCCCTGATGACCAATCCGTCCCTGCTGATCCTCGATGAGGCGACAGAGGGGCTGGCTCCGCTTATCCGCCAGGAAATCTGGGCGAAACTGGCCTTCCTTAAAACCGAAGGACAGGCGATCCTGGTGATCGACAAGGACATCGACGCACTGGCCGGATTTGCCGACAGGCATACCGTTCTTAACAAAGGCGAGGTGGTCTGGAGCGGATCAAACGCCAGGCTGACCGCCGAAGCCGACGTGGTGCGATCGCATCTGCACATTTAATCCGACAGCAAACATGGGGTGAACGATGATTGACATGCCACTTGGAATAACGCGCGCCCGGGAAGGTACGGAGGGCATCAGCTGGAATATCCTCGGCCAGACTTACGTGCCCAAGCAGGTTTGCGAATCCTCGTTTTCCTGGCACGCGACACTGCCACCCGGCACATTCGTGCCGCCGCATATTCACCCGATGCAAGACGAGTTTCTCTATATCCTGGAGGGACGTTTCGACTTTCTTCTGGACGGCAAGGAAGACTTTGCAGAGCCCGGCGATCTGGTTCACATGCCAAGAGGCATTCCGCATGGCATCTTCAACAAGAGCGATGCGTCGATAAAGACACTGTTCTGGGTGTCGCCGACGCGGCGGCTTTACGATCTGTTCTGGTCGATCCACAACATGGGGCCAAATCCGGATATCGCGAAACTGGTTGCCGTTTCTGCGGAGCATGAAATCGATTTTCTGCCGCCCGAAGACGAAGACTAAGAGGATGCCGAAATGAAAGTGCTGATAGCGGGCGCCGGCATAGGCGGATTGACCACGGCTTTGATGCTGCACCAGCGCGGTATCCGTTCAACGGTCTTCGAACGGGCGCGGGAAGTGCGCGAAATAGGGGTCGGGATCAACACGCTCCCCCATGCAATCCGGGAGCTTGCCGGCCTCGATTTGCTGGATCGGCTTGATGCGGTCGGTGTGCGAACCCGAGAGCTGCGGTATCTCACCAAACACGGACAGGAGGTCTGGTCCGAGCCGCGCGGGCTCCATGCGGGGCATGACATTCCGCAGTTTTCCATTCATCGGGGCAGGCTCCAGAAGGTTCTCCATGATGCCGTTCTGGAACGGCTTGGCGCCGATGCCGTTCAGACCGGCACGCAACTCGCCGGCTTCATTCAGGATGAAGGAGGCGTCACCGTCAATTTTGTTGACAGCGTTGCAGGCGGCGACAGTCGGACGGAGCGAGGTGAAATCCTGATCTGCGCAGATGGTATCCACAGTGCCGGCCGTCGCTCATTTTACCCGGAAGAGGGACCACCGAGCTGGAACGGTGTAGTCATGTGGCGGGGTGCCACCGAATGGCCTGTCTGGGAGGACGGTGAAACCATGGCCATCGGGGGCGGCATGGGCGGCAAGTTCGTGCTTTACCCGATTGCACCTGCCCAAGACGGCAAACAGCTCCTGAACTGGGTCGTGGGAGTGCGCCTTGCCGATGGCGCGACCTCTCCGCCACCTGAAAAAAGCTGGTCAAAGGTGGCGCACCTGTCGGAGGTCTTGCCGCATGCCAGGCGCTTCAACATTCCCGGCCTCGATGTCGAGGGCCTGGTTCGGGCAACACCTGCGATTTACGAATACCCGATGGCTGACCGGGATCCGTTGCCGCGGTGGACCCATGGCAGGGTCACCTTGCTGGGAGATGCCGCTCACCCAATGTATCCGGTTGGATCGAATGGGGCTTCCCAGGCAATTCTCGATGCCCGTTGTCTTGCCGATGCACTGGCGGCGTCCGAACATCCGCGCGAAGCGCTTTATGTCTATGAGAAGGAACGTCTTCCCAAAACCGCCGAAGTGGTTCGGTTGAACCGCAAGGGCGGACCTGAACGTGTCATCGACGAAGTTGAAAAACTCAATCCGAGTCTGTTTGACGATGTCAATGACGTGCTTGGCTACACGCAGCGCGAAGCCATCGTGAAAGGCTATGCGGGTACTGCAGGTTTTCAGGTGAAGAAGGCGGTCTGACACCGTTTCCGATCAGACAGGAAGCTGTCTGGCAAGGAATGCCCGATGAAACACCAGGGGTGGAAAGAGAGAGGTCTCCCAGAGAGCGCCGGATCTGTCCGCCACAGGGCAATCCCGGGTGATGGAGCACGCAAAGCGCGGTTTGCCAGATTGCTGCTCAAGGAAGCCGCTGTGCGCTGTGTCAGCCCGCAACACTCAGGATTTCATGCAGAGGCTTTTTCAGTTTTGCAACGGCTGGAACCTTTGCTTCGCTTGAGGGGTGACCAACAGCAATAATCATGATCGGCTTCTCGCTTTCCGGCCGGTCAAGCACCTTGTTCAGGAACCTCATGGGATTGGGCGTGTGTGTCAGCGCGACAAGTCCGGCGTGATGGAGCGCAGCCAGCAGAAATCCACAGGCAATGCCGGTGCTCTCAGGGACGTAGTAGTTCTTGTAGCGGGTGCCGTCATCAAAGTAGCCCCAGCGCTGGGCAAACACGACGATCAACCAGGGAGCGTCTTCAAGATGCGGTTTGTGTTCATTGGTACCTATCGGCTCCAACGCCTTCAACCATTCGTCGCCGGCACCACCCTCGTAGAAGCGACTTTCCTCATCTTCCGCAGCTTCGCGAATCTGTCTTTTCACGTCCTGGTTGGAGATTGCGGCAAAATGCCAGGGCTGGTGATTGGCGCCCGAGGGCGCCGTTCCCGCGGTGCGGACACATTCCTCGATCACCTCTCTCGCGACGGGGCGATCGGAAAAATCCCTTACCGTGTGTCTGCGTTTCATGCGGTCATAGTAGGCTTTCGCCTCGGCCAGAACTTTCTCGTCCGAAAAGTCGGCCCTGTCAGGAAGGGGGATGGGCTTGTAGGAAATGGTTTCACGGGAAAACATGATCAGTCCTTCAATCGTCTCTTTGTGGCCCGGCCGGTCGTACGCGGTTTTGAAAAGTCGGCTTCCGGTTCAAGCTCACCCGGCGAATTGGAAGTTCCGGTCGTGAAGGCGGCCTCCCATTCACCCAGCTTTTCAGCGCGGTCGTCCCAACTCTCCATGCTTTCCTCGTCACGATACATGGCAAACGGGCGCAAGGTGCTTTCGTAAAAATCCACTTGCGCATGAGACCGGTATTGCGTGGGTTGGTAACCGTTCCAATGGAGGGCCTGATCCAGCGGTCGGCGATACCGGCGGTTCTGGGTTGCAGCAGGGTATCCGATCGGAATGGTGCCATAGGCGCGCATCCATTGCGGATATCCGAGCAGCTCCGACAGTTCCTTGTTGGTGACAGGTTCACCGCCGCCCGACAACCAAGCGCTGGTCAGACCTTCAGCCGCAACACCAAGCTGGATATTCTGGATGGCCGCTCCTATGGAATTGAGAAAGATCACTTCATTGTTGTCGAGATACTCCGCCTCCCAACCCTTGCTTGTCGGCTGGGGAAAGCAGACTTTCCAGCGGGGGTCTCCGACGACGATGATGATGGCAGCCGTGTTGGCCAGATAGGTTTTCTTCACCGCGGGAAAACCCTTTGCGTGGTCGACCAGCCGTTGAGCCTGCCCGAGAAAGACGTCCATCACTCTGTCGCGCATGCCGGGTTCATCGATGACGATGAAATCAAAACACTGCACATTGGCACCCGACGGTGCCCACCTCCCACAATCAACGATCCGCTTGAGAACGTCACGCTCAACACTTCGGCCCGGCTCGAATTTCCGAACGCTGCGGCGTTTGCGGATCACATCCTGAAAAAGCGCTTCTGACATCTGTTTTTCCCCCTGAACGGAACAAACCGGTGCGAGTATCGGGCTCGTGCATGCTTCATTGATGCGGATCGGGTGGTCGAAGTGCAACAGCGAATGCGATTGGAATCCAACATGAGAAATGAGATGCGTGACGTTTCAGTAGAATTCCAATTTCCTCCGGATGGTCTTACGGCACGGACAAACACCGCCGTCACCTCTTGCCGTCCTGTATTCAAAGACTTAAGTTATCGATAACATCACTTGATTTCGGGGACATCTGATGAAATTCGTTGAAGAGACAAAATTGCTTACGCACCGCGGTACGATGGCTATTCTGAACGCTGCAGTAGCGCGGGCAGAAGCCCTTGGGCAGCCGCAATGCATTGTCGTCGTGGATCGGAGCGGTGAAGTTCTGGCGGAAATCCGGATGACGGGAGCCAAGTTCCTGAGCCGGAAAAGTGCGCTTGCGAAAGCCCTGACGGCGGCGTCAACCGGGGTTGAGACCACATCCATACCCGAGGCCGTGCGCACGTATATAGGCCTTGCAACGGACGGCAGTGTTACCGGTCTGCCGGGCGGACTCCCGATTGTTCTTGATGGTGTCCTGCTTGGTGGAATTGGTGTGGGTTCGGGTTCCGGAGACCAGGATATCGACGTGGCAAGTGCAGGTCTGGCCGCCATTGGTGCCTGATCTCGAATGCCCCTTGGATAATTGAGAAGAATGGCAGTGGACAGGCCGTCAGAAAACGGCACGGCCTGTCCGCTGCAGATATCAGGCAAGGAATCTCGCCAAAGGCATTTTCTTGTCAGGCAAACGCGATCTGGGCCTTTACCGTTTGACTGCGATCGCCTGCAATTTCGAAGGCGGCAACGGCGTCGTCGAGCGCAAAGGTCTGAGTGATGAAGGGTTTTACATCGATCAGGCCTTTCTGCATCAGGCTGACCGCGGTGAAGAATTCCTCGTGAAACCGGAACGACCCCTTCAGTGCCAATTCCTTTGCGGTGATGGCCATCATCGGAAGCCTCATGTCACCGCCAAGGCCAAGCTGGACAATCGTGCCTCCCGGACGCATGGCCGAAATCCCTGCAGCAAGGGCAGGCGCGGCGCCTGAACATTCGAAAAGAACCTCGAATGTGCCCTTGTCCACCGTGAATTGCTCAAGGTCAGCGGGGTTTTCCGCCATGTTGAGCGTCAGATCAGCTCCGGCGGCCTCGGCCATCTTGAGTGTGAACGGGCTAAGATCGGTTGCAACAATCAGGTCGGCTCCGGCCCTGCGGGCCGCCAGAATGCACAGGATGCCGATCGGTCCGCAGCCGGTGACCAGGACCGATTTTCCCATCATCGTGCCGGCTTGACGGGTCGCATGCAGGCAAACGGAAAGGGGTTCGGCCATGGCCGCCTCGCCGGCTGTCAGACCATCCGCCGGAGCGCATTGTGCGGCATCGGCAACCAGGACCTGACGGAACGCTCCCTGGATGTGGGGGAACGGCATGGCACTGCCGTAAAAGCGCATGTTGAGGCACTGGTTGTGATGCCCTTCGTTGCAATATCTGCAATTTCCGCAGGGACGAGATGGAGAGACGGCGACCAGCTGGCCGATGGACAGGCCGGAGACCCCGTCTCCAAGCGCCGTAACATGACCGGCAACTTCGTGACCAAGGATCATGGGTTCCTTCAGCCGTACCGGCCCAAAGCCGCCGTGATTGAAGTAGTGCAGGTCGGATCCGCAAATGCCGCCGGCCGCGATCTTGATCTGCACTTCTCCCGGACCGGGATCGCTTGCGTCACGATCTTCAATGCGAAGGTCTCTCGCTTCATGAATGACGATTGTTTTCATGTCTGCCTCACAGAACCGGGGTGAGCAGGTCCTGACCTGCAAAGTGAGCTTTCAGATTGTCTCGCACGAGCTTTCCCATGGCCTTTCGCGTCTCGAAGGTACCTGATGCGTGGTGTGGCTGCAGCAGCACGTTGTTCAATTCCAGAAAACGGGGATTGAGAGCCGGCTCGCCTTCGAACACATCCAAAGCGGCAGATCCCAACCGGTTGCTTTCAAGTGCTTCAAGAAGCGCTTCCTCGTCGATATTGGAAGCCCTGCTTATGTTGATGATCATTCCTTGCGGTCCGACGGCCTCAATTACGTCCTTGTTGACGATGTGCCTCGTCTCGGCGGAAGCGGCAAGCGTAACAAACAGGAAGTCAGATTTTCTGGCGAGTTCAACCGGGTCGGAAACGAAAGACCAGTCTCGCGCATAGTCTTTCGCCGATACATCGGAATAGGCAATCTGAAGATCGAAACCGGCCAGACGCTTTGCGACCTCAAAACCGATCCTGCCAAGACCAAGAACACCTGCCGTCTTGCCCCAGACCCTGGACTGGAGCGGGTACAGTCCCTTTTCCTGCCAGCTGCCATCCCGCACCCATGCCTCGGCACCGATCATGCCGCGCGATTGCACCAGCATCATCGCGACACCGAGATCGGCCACGTCGTTCGTCAGAACATCGGGTGTGTTGGTGACGCGAATGCCCCGTTCGCGGCAGGCTTGCAGATCAACCGCATCAAAACCGACACCGTAGACAGAAATGACTTCCAGGTTCGGGCAAGCTTCGATCATTGCCCGGTTCGCACCAAGTTCTCCCCGGGTGGCAATGCCTTTGACGGTTGCACCGACCGCGTTCAAAAAGCCAGCCGGATCAGACGCTTCGAAATATTTGTGCATGTTGAAGGTTTCGTCCAACGGAACCTGATCCCAATCGGGATAGGGGCCGACCTGGAGAATGTCTGGCTTGGTCATTTTATGCTCTCTCGGGTTGACAAGTTATGTTATCGATAACATAACAATCCAAAGTGTCAATTGTTTCTGTAGAAGGAATTCTGATGAGTCTCGCCTTGTTCGACCTGTCCGGCAAACGGGCATTGATCACCGGTTCGTCCCAGGGAATCGGATTTGCGCTCGCGCGCGGCCTCGCCAAGGCCGGTGCCGAAATCGTCCTCAACGGCCGCGACAAATCGAAACTCGGCGAGGCGGCAGCAACGCTCAGATCGGAAGGCCACACAATCCACGAGTTGGCGGTCGACGTAACCGATCACGATGCCACCCGGGCCGCCGTCGACGGATTTGAAAACGAAACCGGTGCCATCGACATTCTGGTCAACAACGCCGGCATGCAGCATCGCACCCCACTTGAGGATTTTCCCGCGGACGCCTTCGAGCGTTTGTTGCAGACGAACATTGCCTCGGTTTTCCATGTGGGTCAGGCTGTTGCGCGGCACATGATCGGGCGCGGATACGGCAAGATCGTCAATATCTGTTCGGTGCAGACAGCTCTCGCGCGCCCGGGCATCGCTCCATACACGATGACCAAGGGAGCCGTGGCGAACCTGACGAAGGGGATGGCGACCGACTGGGCAAAACACGGCCTTCAGTGCAATGGCCTGGCACCTGGATACTTTGACACGCCGCTCAATGCCGCACTCGTCAACGATCCGGAATTCAGCGCCTGGCTTGAAAAAAGGACACCTGCCGGGCGGTGGGGCAATGTTGAAGAACTCGTTGGAACGTGCATTTTCCTTTCTTCCGAGGCCTCTTCCTTCGTGAATGGAACGACCGTCTTTGTCGACGGTGGAATCTCGGTGTCGCTGTGACCGCCGCCTATGTTGTCATGGGTGTATCCGGTTGCGGGAAGAGCAAGATCGGCCAGGGTCTCGCGAAGGCAATCAGCGCAAGATTCTTCGACGGTGATGACCTCCATCCGGCAGAGAACATTGCAAAAATGAGCCGGGGCGAACCGCTCAACGATGACGACAGAGGCCCCTGGCTCGACAAGGTCGGCGAACAACTGGCCATGTCTTCCGAGCCAACGGTCATTGCCTGTTCCGCTCTCAAAAGGATCTACCGCGAACGGATTCGGGACAAGGCAGGAAAGCCGGTGACGTTTCTCTACCTTGAGGGCACACATGAAGTTCTCAGCGAGCGCATGAAACATCGTGACGGGCATTTCATGCCCGCCGCGTTGCTCGACAGTCAACTGGCGACACTGGAACCGCCCGGCGAGAGTGAAGATACGGTCAAGGCGTCGATCGACCAGACACCCGATCAGGTGGTCGCCGATTTGCTCGAAGGTATTCGAAGGAAACAGCAATGAGTGAGAGAGTAGCCCTGATCGGAGCAGGCGCCATGGGCGGCGCGATCGGCACCCGTCTAGTCGAGACAGGCAATCGGCTGCTTGTCTTCGATCTTGACCAGGACAAAGTCGCGGCACTGGTCGCAAAGGGGGCGGTTGCTGCCAAATCGGCAGCAGAAGCCGCCAACCAGTCAGACTGTGTCATCACAAGCCTCAATTCCGCGAAGATCGTCGACATCGCGGTGTTCGGCGAGAACGGGGTTGCTGCGGGAGCCAAGCCCGGCACACTGGTGATTGATATGTCGTCCATTGATCCCGAGGCGACCAGGGAGCTTGCCGGAAAAGCTGCCGGCGCCGGTTTGCGCTGGGTCGACAGCCCGCTTTCGGGAGGCGCACCCAAGGCGTTGACCGGCGAGTTGACACTCATGGCCGGCGGTGCGCCGGAAGACGTCGCCGACGCGCACAAGGTTCTGAAGCATGTGAGTTCCAACTACACCCACATGGGTCCGGTCGGGGCAGGCCAGACCACCAAGCTGATCAACCAGGTCCTGTGCGCGCTGGGGTTCGTCGCGGTTGCGGAAGCAACACAGCTTGCGCTCGACGCTGGCGTCGACGCCGCAAAAATTCCAACCGCACTCAAGGGTGGACGTGCCGACAGTGCGCTGCTTCAGGAATACATGCCGCGCTATGTTGAACGCGATTACCGAAGGACCGGACGGATCGACAACATGGTGAAGGATCTGAATGGTGCAATGGATCTTGCGCGGCGAACCCACACCTCGATGCCGCTGACATCGCTCTGTGCGGAAATTCATCGCATGCTGACCGCGGCAGGCCTTGGCGGCGAAGACGAAGCAGCACTGATGGAATTTTTCAAGGGACCTGACAAGGAACAGTTCACATGATCACTCGTTTCGCCCTGTTCGAGGGCAGCGTCAAATCCGGCAGGAAAGATGCCTTTCGAGAAGCCGTGACGGAAAGGCTCGTACCGCTCTGGCGCCAGTTTCCGGGCAACAGCGATGTACGTGTCATGTTCGGAGAAGAAAGGGACGCGGGTGCGCCCGAGTACCCGCTGATACTGGCAATCACCTATCCCGACAGGGAAACAATGTCCGGTGCACTTGAAAGCGATGCAAGAAACAGATCACGCGAGGTGACAGGCGAGATCGTAGCCGAATTCTTCGACGGACGAATTCATCATCATGTGACGGAAGCGAATGAGTACGCCGGCAGGCCGTGAGGCGACCAACATGCCAATGCCGCCGAAATCTGTGTCTCTTTTCCATGGGTCTGCCGCTGCAATTGCAGCAGCAGACCCATTTTGCATAAATTCAGGCGGAAAGAATCAGGTGGGGGACGAATGCAGCGCGCTGTGACGATGAAGGATGTTGCACAAAAGGCAGGCGTGTCGGTTATGACCGTCAGTCGTGCATTCAAGCAGCACGCCTCCGTGGGTGAGGCAACCAGAAAGCGCATTCTTCAGATTGCCGAGGATCTTGGCTATGTCTTTGACAGTAACGCCGCAACATTCCGGTCTCAAAGAACCGGTTTCGTTGCAGTGGCCATTCCCTCGATCAACAACGCCAATTTCGCTGATACCGTGGGAGCGATGTCCGAAGCTCTCAAGGATGAAGACCTTCAGGTTCTTCTGGGCTACAGCAACTACGATATTCACGAAGAAGAAGGCATCGTTGAGCAGTTCCTGAAACGCAGGCCCGAGGCAATCGTGCTGACGGGCGGGCGGCATACGCCGAGAACTCGTCAATTGCTTGAACGGGCAAAAATTCCGGTGATCGAGACCTGGGACCTGCCGGATGATCCGATTGATCATGTCGTCGGCTTTTCCAATGCGGCAACCATGCATGATCTTGTCCGGCATCTTGTCGGAACCGGGCGGTCCCGGATTGCCTTTATCGGCGGTGATACCGATGGCGATACCCGGGGAGCAGATCGGCGGCGCGGCTTCATGGCGGCAATGGAAGAGCAGGGCCTGTCGAGCGAACGGCTGATCGGTGCGGGTGACCCGCCGATCTCGATGCGGGAAGGGGCTGCCGCCATGTCGCGGTTGCTGCGTGAACACCCGGATACCGAGGCGGTTGTATGCGTATCCGACCTGTCGGCTTTCGGTGCCCTGACCGAGTGTGCCCGCAAGGGCGTGAAGGTACCGGACGATATTGCGATTGCGGGATTTGGCGCCTACGACATTTCGTCTATCTGCGTCCCGACGCTGACGACGATCAATCCTCATCCGGAGGAGATAGGCCGGAAAACCGGCGAGCTGATCAGAACGCTGCTTAGGGGTGAGGGCACCGGTACTGAGGGCGCCATCCGGATCGGGATTGAACCGCAGCTCAGTGTCGGTGAATCGAGTACGTGAACCGAAGAGCTGCTGGAAACGTCAAACGGTTTCCCCGGTGACGAGCCGAAATCCGACATCACTGACCGGTGTCGCCTGATCTCCCGAAATCTTCAGCAACAGATTTTCAGCCGCAAGCTGACCGATCCGCAAATGGTTCACCTGAACCGTCGTCAGCCGGTACGGCAGAACTGATGCGATAGGCAATTCCCCCCAACCGGCAATACCGATGTCGCCGGGTATGCTGATGTGCTGCGCCTGACAGAAATGCACCGCGCCAACCGCCATATTGTCGTTCTGGAAGAAGATAACCTCCACGTTCGGGTCGGAGGACAGCAATTGCTCAGTTCCATAAAAACCTGGATAAAAACCTGGAATGTCGTTCAGACATAATTGCTTGCTGAGTTTTCCTCCACCATCTTCTATCGCTTTTGCGTACCCGTTCAGGCGGGATGTCGCCGCATTGGCAGCATCATGGGAAGTTCCGACATATCCAAAACGCGTATACCCTTTTGACAAGAGAAAACGGCCCATGTCGTAGCCGCTGTCGAAGTGATTGAGGCCGACGCACATATCGATCGGACTCGAGTTCAGATCCCAGATCTCGACCAGTGGAACATTCGCGCTCTGAAGCAGCTGGACTGCCTTGGGAGTATGCGCGCGCCCGGTCAGGATGAGACCGGCCGGCTTCCAGGACAGTACGGTTTCGATCCACGTCTCTTCTTCTGCCAATGCGTGCTGGGTCATTCCGAGAACTGTCTGGTGATTGAAACTGACAAGCTTGCGGTCAATCCCTTCCAGAACGTGCGTGAAGACTTCATTGCCGAGATCCGGAATGCTGACCCCGACGAAAGTGGTGTTCTTGTCGCCCGCAAACACCGTTGCGATCCTGTTCGGCAGATACCCCAGACGCTCGACTTCCGCCATGACCTTGACGCGCGTCTTTTCTGAGTAACCGCCCTCCTCGCGCAGGACCCGGCTGGCAGTCATTTTCGACACACCGGCGGCCTTGGCTACCTCTGAAAGGTTTATCTTGTTGTTTTTGCTAGAGATTTTTAAATCCGTCAAATTTAACGTTATCGATAACTTTTTTGTTGACTTCGATATGTGACAGGCGGATGATAATCCTACGTTACCGGTAACTCAACGCCTGTCTTGGAATTGGAGACAGAAAGTCGGGGCAGGTAACGATCGGGAGGAACATCGTGCCAGGCAGTTTGAAAAACCGTCTCTTCTTTGACGGCATTCAGAAACATTTCGGGGGGACATACGCCGTCCGGGACGTTTCGCTGTCGATCGACAGGGGCGAGATCGTCGCCCTTCTGGGAGAGAATGGTGCCGGCAAGTCGACCCTGATCAAGATTCTGGGCGGTATTCACAATCCCGATGCGGGCCGGGTGCTGATCAACGGTGAGCCCTACGAGCATCGGCCCGGTGGTTTCGGTCAGCGCCAGGCGGTCGCATTCATTCACCAGGATCTTGGCATGATCGAGTGGATGACGGTTGCCGAAAACATGGCACTGGCACTCGGATTTTCCAAGAAATTCGGTTTGATCAAATGGCGCGACGCGGAAACCTTCGCGGCGGAGGCCCTGGCGCGGGTCGGTTGCGACTTCTCTCCTTCCACGCGTGTTCAGGACCTGTCGAGGACGGAAAAGTCGTTGGTGGCGATTGCCCGGGCTCTTGCTGTCGATTGCGATTTTCTTGTGCTTGATGAGCCCACAGCATCTCTTCCGACCGACGAGGTGTCGCGGCTTTTCGAGGCTCTGCGGCCGTTGCGTGATCGCGGTGTCGGCATGATTTATGTCTCTCATCGACTGGATGAGATTTTTCAGATCGCTGATCGCGTCGCAGTCTTGAGAGACGGTGAGCTTGTCGGTGTCCGTTCCATCCAGCACACGACAACCGAAGAGCTGGTTCACATGATTGTCGGTCGCAAGACCAGGCAAGTGAGCAAACTGAGTGAAGCGCCAGGCAAGCCGGTTCTCTCGGTCAAGAACCTGAAGACGAAATCAACCGGTCCGGTCGATTTCACCTTGCACAGGAACGAACTGGTTGGGCTTGTGGGTTTACGCGGGGCAGGGCACGAGGAAATAGCCCGGGCGCTTTACGGCCTTGAGGCGCAAACGGGCGACATAGATCTTGATGGGCTGGGTGCGCCGGATCTGCGATCACCGAAAACTGCTCTTGATTCCGGTGTCGGGCTCGTTGCCCGCGATCGTACCGAAGAATCCGTCGCGATGCCGTTGTCGATCCGCGAAAACACCTTTCTCAATCCCGAGGCGACAGGACGTGGCCTGTTCTCGATCCTGACGCCGCGAGAAGAAACGAAGATGGCGGAAAAGATCGGCCGCGAAGTTGCGTTGAGCCCGAATGACCAGACCATGGCCATCGAGGCATTATCCGGAGGAAACCAGCAGAAGGTGGTCATTGCCCGCTGGCTGGCAACCAAAAGAAAGCTCCTGATCTGCGAGGACCCGACGGCGGGTGTCGATGTCGGGGCCAAGGCTGAAATCTACGCACTTTTGAACAAGGCCCTGCTGGAAGGTGTCGGTATCTTGCTCGTGTCGACAGATTTCGAGGAAGTCGCAACCATTTGCCATCGGGCCATCGTCTTCAGCCAGGGAAAAATCGTTGGCGAACTGTCGGGCACGAAGCTGTCGACAGAAAACCTGATCCAGGCCGCGTCGGCCAGCAACGTCGCTGCCGCTTGAGGTAATTTTTATGCAGTCACTTGAATCCAATGCTCTGGAGCCAACCAAGTCTGAAATCGAAGGCCTGTCGGTCCGCGGCAAGTTGTTGCGGCTGCTTCCGGTCTACGGCTTGGTGATCCTGACCATATTTCTGATCGTCCTGTTTTCGATCCTGCTGCCGAACACGTTTCCGACGCTTTTGAACCTGCGGGCCATCATCTCGGACAAGGCCATCATTGCGTTGCTTTCGCTCGGCGCGATGATACCCATGGCAGCGGGGCGCATCGACCTTACGGTGGGCTACGGCATTGTACTCTGGCACATTCTTGCGATCAGCCTGCAGACCGTGTTTGGCATCCCCTGGCCGATGGCCGTCATGATCGTGCTCATGCTCGGAGCCATGAGTGGTTTCTTCAACGGTCTTCTCGTTGAAGTCGCCAAGATCGACAGTTTCATCGCAACGTTGGGAACCGGCACTGTGCTCTATGCGATCGCCTTGTGGCACACGGGCGGGCGGCAGATTGTCGGTGTGCTGCCGGACGGGTTCTATTCCCTGAGCACCACCTTCGTGTTCGGATTGCCGATTACAGGTTACTACCTGATCGCGATAACGGTCTGCATGTGGCTCATTCTCGAATACACACCGGTCGGACGGTATCTTTATGCCATCGGTGCCAACCAGCGTGCGGCCCAGTTGAACGGCATTCCTACACGCAAATATGTGATTGGTGCCTTTATGGCATCGGGAACAATGACCGCACTTGCCGGCGTATTGCTGGCATCGAAACTCAGGATCGGCCAGGCAAGTGTCGGTCTGGAATTTCTGCTTCCGGCGCTGGTCGGAGCGTTTCTCGGGTCAACGACCATCAAGCCGGGGCGGGTCAACGTCTGGGGCACGGTCATTGGTGTCGCCATTCTCGCGGTAGGCATTTCCGGCATTCAGCAATTCGGCGGTTCTTTCTGGGTCGAACCACTCTTCAACGGCGTCACGCTTCTGATCGCGATCGGTATCGCGGGCTATGCGCAACGCCGTAAAGGCGCAGCGAAAAAGTAAGATTTTTGCAAAGGGAGGATACTATGCAAAAACGCGATTTCCTTAAGACAGTTCTGGCAACCACGATGCTGGCCGGCATCGGCTTGCCGGCATTTGCAGAAACGGCCTGGGATGGGCCGACGGCAGGGCCGGCAGCCGCAGATGGCAAGACGATCGTCGTTGTCGCGGCCGATCTCAAGAACGGCGGCATCCTGGGCGTGACCAACGGGGTCGAGGAAGCTGCGGACAAGATCGGCTGGGAGGTCCGTGTTCTTGACGGAGCAGGTTCCATTCAGGGGCGCACGGCAGCCATTGGCCAGGCCCTGGCCTTGCAGCCGGACGGGATCGTGATCAACGGGTTCGACGCCGTTGAGCAGCAGGCAGCCCTGGAAGGCGTTGCCACCGCGAAAATTCCGATGGTTGCGTGGCACTCCGGTCCGAAAATCGGCTGTGATGCTCCCGGGGGCATCTACGCCAATATTTCAACCGATGCGATGACGGTCTCGGAAGTTGCCGCCAACTGGGCGATCGAGGACGGCGGCAAGGATATCGGCGTCATCATTTTCACCGACTCGACCTATCAGATCGCGATCGACAAGGCTGACCGGCTGAAAGAGACCGTCGAAGCGGCAGGCGGCAAGGTCCTTGAATATGTCGACACTCCGATTGCCGACACGTCGACGCGTATGGGGCCACTGACAACCAGTCTTCTGCAGAAATACGGGGACAGCTGGACACACGCGCTCGCAATCAACGATCTCTATTTCGACTTCATGGGACCGGCGCTCGCCTCCGCCGGGATCTCTGCTGCCGACGGCCCGCAGGCCGGGTCGGCCGGCGATGGTTCGGAAGCCGCATTTCAGCGGATCCGTACGGGCGGGTACCAGACGATCACGGTTGCCGAGCCGCTCAACCTTCAGGGCTGGCAGCTCGTTGACGAATTGAACCGGGCCGTTCAGGGCGAAGCCTGTTCGGGCTACATCACGTCACCGGCGCTCGTGACGCAGTCGGGTCTTGAAAAGATGGGCGACAGCAATTCTTTCGATCCCGACACGCCGTATCGCGAAGCCTATTCCGCCATCTGGGGCAAATAGGTTTCAGGGAGCGGGTCGCCTGATGCAGCCGAGGGCGACCTGCTGACCTGACCGACAAATTCAGCTGCAGTTCCTTTTTTTCGCGGCATCGCCGCGGACGGGAAAGCTTTGTCCAAAATTCAGGATGACGACATGTCTACCGGCGAGAACAACTCCGATCCTTTGGTAACAATGCGCAATATCTCCAAGCGCTTTGGCGGCGTGAAAGCGCTCACACAGGTGAACCTTGATGCCTATGCGGGAGAGGTCCTGGCAATTGTCGGCGACAATGGTGCAGGCAAGTCGACGCTGATCAAGATACTGACCGGCGTCTATCAGCCCACCGAAGGCGAAATCTTCGTGGCCGGCAAGAAGCTGGTGATGAACAGTCACTCAGATGCGATCGATGAAGGCATTGATGCGGTTTACCAGACGCTTGCGCTGGCAGATCATCTCGATCCCGCGTCAAACATGTTCCTTGGAAACGAACTGACCCGTTCGGTTCTGGGTATCACGATGCTCGACAACAAGCGGATGCGCTCGGAAACAGAGCGTGTCCTGTTTGAACGACTTGGTGTCAGGCTACGCTCGCTCGATGTTCCCACCTCAAGTCTGTCGGGAGGCCAACGGCAGGCTGTTGCCATCGCACGAGCGGTCTATCACGAGGGCCTAAGGGTCCTCGTGATGGACGAACCGACGGCAGCTCTCGGGCCCCAGGAAACGGCACGGACGCTGAAGCTCATCAAGGCACTGAAGGCACAGGGCCTTGCGGTCATTCTGATCTCCCACTCGCTGGATGACGTTTTTGAAGTCGCAGACAGGGTTCACGTTCAACGGCGCGGGCGCTGCGCAGGCGTTGTCCACATCTCGCAAAGCACGCAGCAAGACGTTCTCGCCCTGATCGTGGGCGCGGAAGAAGCGGCATAGGGGGCACAGATGGCAACCGCTACACAATCGGACGGACCGATGAAACTTTCCGACCGGATCGAACCCTTCCTGGCCATCATCGGCCCGATGGTCATGATCCTTGCAATCCTTCTGTTCATGGGGATTGCCGAACCGGCACGCTATTTCCGCCTGTCGAACCTTAATCTCATTCTACTGGATGCAGCGCTTTACATGCCAATGGCGATGGCAATGACCTTTGTCATTACCCAGCGCGGTATCGACCTGTCGATCGGCTCCGTTGCGGCGTTGTCGTCGATCATCATGGCGTTTCTGATCAAGCAATACGGATTTTCCGCACCGGTCGCGATCGCAATCGCGCTTTTGCTTGGCGCCGTGTTCGGACTGATCAACGGTCTGGTGATCACCAAGTTCAAGGTGCCGGACCTGATCGGAACGCTTGCTATGGACCTGGTCTACCGCGGGTTCGCACTGGTCATCGCAAAAGGTCTGGTGCTGGCACGCTTTCCTGAAATCATGACGGATATCGGTCGCGGGCAGATCCCCGGATTCATTCCGCTTCCGGTGGTGATCGGCCTGTTCACGATGGTTCTCGGGTACTGGCTGCTGAAGAAGACCTATTTCGGCCGCTACACGGTTGCGATCGGTTCCAATCCGGAAGCCGCCGAAATGACCGGGATCGCGGTCGATCGCTACAAGATCTACGCCTATGTGCTGATGGGTGCGTCGGCGGCCCTTGCCGGAGTGATGCTGACAGGCAAACTCAATGCGATCCAGGCGACATCAGCGCCGTATTTCAATCTGCATGTCATTGCCGCGGTCGTGGTCGGCGGAACGTCGCTTTTCGGCGGGCGTGCATCGATGCTCGGTTCGCTCGCCGGTGTGCTGCTTCTGTCCATGATGATCAACGCACTGGTGACATTGCGGATCGAGTTCTTCTGGCAGTCAGTCGCATCCGGCGTGGTGATCGTATCTTCGGTCGCACTCTATACCTGGTTGCAGAAAAAAGACCGTGATGGCGCAAAGGGCCTGCTTGCCGGCCTGAAAACGCCGGAAAGCTTGCGGCTACTGCGCCTGTCGGGTGGCCTGATCGCCGCCCTGGCTCTCTTGCTTCTCATTGGAACTCTGCTCGCCGGCAATCCTGTCGCCAGCGGCTGAGTCCTCTAAGCGCGGACTTCATCAATAGGGAGGAATTAGTGATGAAACTGCTTAAATCGACGCTTTGCATACTGATGCTTACAGGCACCAGCGCTCTGGCTCAGGGCAATCTGCCCCTGAAAGAGATGCCCGGTCACGCCGACAGGGACTACTGGGTGCCGGGTGAAGTCAATGCCGAAGGAAAACTTGAAGCCCTGCAGGCTGTTGTGGGTGGAGAAGGCGTGGCGTTCTCCGGAACCCAGGACAAGCCGGTTGAGATCGCCCTGATCTATCCGTCCGCCGATACATCGGACTTCTGGGCCCGCAATTATCTTGCGATGACAAAACGCCTCGACGAACTCGGTATCAAGTACAATACCACCGAGTTTGCCAGCCGTCAGATCGAGCACTCGCTGCAATCGACCTACGCCAATCAGGTGCTGCAGGATGGTGACATCTACGACTACGTGATCTTCGGACCTTCGGAGCTTGCCATCCAGGCGGACAATATCGACAAGCTGGCAGGCAATGATGACTTCACGACCTATGTCTGGGCCTTTCATACGCCGCTCAAGGATCTGAAGAACCAGCCTGATGTCTGGTTCGACTTCTCGTCGGCTGCCGGTGCGCTTGTCATGTGCGACTACATGCTGGAGCGTCTTGGAAATGGCATCACGATGGCGATGAACCGCGGTATCCCGGGCATTACCGACAACCAGCGTTCGGGTGACTTCAAGGACTGCGTCATGGAAAAGGGCGACTGGAAAGTCGCCTATGAGCACTATGGCGAATACCAGCGTGAAGGTGGGTATGAGGGTACCAGCCTGATCCTCCAGGCTTATCCGGAAGCAACGATCATCCACAATGCCAACACGGCCATGGCCATGGGCAGTGTTGAGGCACAGGTTGCAGTCGGAAAGGAAAAGGAAGTCTTTTCGACTGGCTGGGGCGGTACCGGACTGGAGCTGGACGCTATTCGCCGCGGCGAACTGGATGCAACGCCAATGCGCATGGGTGATGACGTTGGTGCTGCCACCGCAGAGGCCATCAAGGCGGATCTGGAAAACAGGGCTGATGAATTGCCTCTCGTCTTCCTGGGTCGTATCACAGTCGCTCATGACCAGATGAGCGCGGAAGAACTTGATGCACTTCAGACCGAAGCCTTCCGTTTCTCGGGTGTTGGCGCGCTCGAAAGATAGAAGGGCTCCTGTCTGAGGCCGTCCATGTGCGGCTTGCACCGTGGACGGATTGACAGACAGTGCTAAAAGAAGCGCTACCGGCATACTTTTCGCCGGTAGCGCGATTTGCTGCCTGCCTGGGCTGTTTGCGAGGGGATCGAATTTGGCCAAGGACGGCGGAAAACATGGGCCGGTTACAATGCGGGATGTCGCAAAGGCAGCCGGTGTTTCCCGAATGACGGTCTCCCGGGCCCTGCGCAAGGACAGTCCTGTCTCGCTTAGAACCCGGGAACATATTCTCAAAGTCGTGCGGGAAATGAACTACGTTCCGGATCAGATGGCGGGCAGCCTTACAACCCGGAAGTCCGGTTTTGTCGCCACACTCCTGCCTTCGCTGAACAATCTCCATTTTGCCCTGACCGTACAATCTCTTACCGAAGAGCTTGAGGAAATCGGTTTGCAGATTCTTCTCGGCCACACCGATTACTCCGCAGAGCGTGAAGAGGAAATTCTGGAGACGATGCTCAGACGTCGTCCGGAGGCGATAGTCCTGTCATACGACGGGCATACGGACAGAACTATCGAGCTCATGCGGGACGCGAATGTTCCGGTCATCGAGATCTGGGAAACGCCTGCGGATCCGATCGAACACACGGTCGGTTTCTCGAACTTCGACGCAGCGCGGCAGATGACACAGAGACTTATCGATGAAGGCTACAGCCGGATTGCATTTCTCGGGGAAGGGCAGGACGACTGGACGCGCGGCGCGGCCAGGCGGAACGGGTTTCTCCAGGCGATGCGGCACGCCGATCTGTCTGCGCACCGGATGATCCGCTATGGTATTCCGCCGCTGACAATCGACAGTGGATCGGAAGCCGTAGCGCAGCTTCTTGCCGACTTTCCGGACACGGATTGTGTGTTTTGCGTGTCGGATGTTGCCGCTTTCGGTGTCCAGAGCCGGCTCATTTCGGAAGGCTACGCCATTCCAGGTGATATCGCTGTTGCCGGCTTCGGGAATTTCGAAGTGTCCAGATATGCGGTGCCGAAACTTTCAACGGTTGTTGTCGATCCGGTCCGGATCGGAAGCGAGACCGGAAAACTGCTCAAGACACTGTTTCGTTCGGACCTGGCGGGTTCAGATCAACCTCGCCATATTCACGTTCCCGCCGAAATAGAATTCAGGCAAAGCACCTGACATCCATTTCCTGAATGAATTTTTGACCTTGAAAGAAAAATTTTCTTGTTATCGATAACATATCTGATAATGTGACCGGTAACATGTATAGTGTGTGACCGGTCACAACAGAGACGTGCGTCAAATCTGGACGCTCCGGGAGGGGAAATGCCGCGTATCCGACTTGAGAACCTCGTAAAGCGCTACGGCGATGTGGAGGTGCTGCACGGGATCAATCTGGATATGGATGAAAACGAGTTCACGGTGCTCGTGGGACCATCCGGCTGCGGTAAATCCACGACGCTGCGGATGATCGCGGGCCTGGAAACCGTTAGCGATGGGGAGATCTTCATCAACGATCGGCCGGTCAGCAATCTGGAACCGAAGGCTCGCGACCTGGCGATGGTGTTTCAGGATTATGCTCTCTATCCGCATATGAACGTTGCCAGAAACATGTCCTTTGCACTCCGTCTGCAGCGCAGGCCGAAAAAGGAAATTGATGAGAAGGTCGGCAATGTCGCCGAAATGCTCGGCCTGACAGACTTTCTGCACCGCAAGCCGGGGGAGCTTTCCGGCGGACAGCGGCAGAGGGTTGCGATGGGACGCGCCCTGACCAGGGATGCGGGCACATTCCTGTTCGATGAACCGCTGTCGAACCTTGACGCGAAACTACGCGGCCAGATGCGGGCAGAGCTGGCGCTGATGCGCCAGAAAGTCCGCAAGAACATGATCTACGTGACCCATGACCAGATCGAGGCCATGACACTGGGCGACCGGATCGTGGTGATGCATGGCGGCTATATCCAGCAGCAGGGGACGCCTGAAGAACTGTTCAAGCGGCCCGCGAACAAGTTTGTCGCCGGTTTTCTCGGCTCACCGCCGATGAATTTTCTGGAAGCCGAAATCCAGGATCTCTCGGGACAGCCTGTCGTACGCGGCAAGGGGTTTGAGCTGGCCTTGCCGGCAGAGAAGGCGGCGGCCGCCGCGTCTAAAACCTCGAATGCGGTGACGCTCGGGATCCGGCCATCCGATTTGCACTTCAGTCCCGATGCTTCCGATCAGGAAGCCGTCGATCTGCGGGTGATTGTCTCCGAATACATCGGTGCACAGTCAGTTCTTCTCTGCGATTGCGGCGGTCAGAAAGTCGAGGTCGAGCTGAAGTCCGAAACGCCTATTGCCCTGGGCGAAACATTGAGATTTGCGGTCAACAGGGAGGGCATTCACATGTTCGACCGCGAAACGGAGGTTGCCATCAGGTGATCTGAACCTTGCTGTTAAGGGAGGAATGAATGCTGAAATATCTGAAGTCGACGGTTTGTGCTGTCGCGGGGCTTGCTCTGGGGGCCACGGCCGCCCTTGCCAATCCCTATGAGGAGTTTGCCGGTGAGACGCTGGTCGTCAATTTCCCGGCGCATCCGCATTTCGATGCGGTCATGAAAGTCCTGCCGGAGTTCACCAAGGAAACCGGAATCCGGGTTGAGGTTGATCAGCTTCAGTATCTCAAGATGCGCGAGCGTCAGACCCTCGAACTGACCAAGAACCGTGGCGATTATGACCTGATTGCCTATGTGGTCTTTTCCAAGGCGGACTACGTCTATGCCGACCAGCTGGAAAATCTCGCTCGGTTTTTCATGAACCCGAAGCTGGCCGATCCGAACTATGAGGCTGAAGACCTGATCGACGGATATGTCGCCAATATCGGCATTGCCGGAGGCAAGAAAGGGTATCTGCCAGGACCAACCGGCTCGCTTTTCGGATTGCCGTTCGGATCCGAGACATCCATCCTGGGATACCGCAAGGATATCTTCGACAAGCACGACCTGAAGGTCCCGGAGACCTATGACGAGCTGCTTGAACTGGTTTGCCTGATCCCCGAACTCGAGCCTGGAATGGGTGGTCTGGCGTCTCGTGCTGCATCGGGCCATCACGCCAGCCATGCGTTTCTCCTTCATCTTGCACCTCTCGGGGGCCGGATTTTCGACGATGAGTGGAAACCGATCGTCAACAACGAAGCCGGTGTTGAAGCTGCCGAAGCGCTCAAGAAAATCGTGAATTGCGGTGCGGAAGGTTCCAAGACCTTCGGCTTCGCGGAAGCCGGTGCATCCTTCCTGCAGGGCAATTCCGCGATGTTCCTCGACTCCACGGTCTTTGCTGGCCAGGTCAACAATCCTGACAAGTCCAAGGTGGTTGGTCTCGTCGAGTGGGCGCCGCATCCGGTTGGTGAACGGGCCGGCTCCCAGACGGGTGGCTTCGGCATCGGTATTCCGAAGAACGCCCAGAACAAGGACGCAGCCTTCCTGCTGATGCAGTGGCTGACGTCGAAAAAAGCGGACAAGCTGATCGCCATGGCTGGCGGAAACCCGTCAAGGTATTCGACCCATGCCGATGCCGATGTGAATGAAAAGTTTCCGCATATGGCAACCTTCGGCGAAGCCCTCAAGAATGCTGACCCCGACTGGCGTCCGATCATCCCGGTCTGGGGCAAGATCAATGCGGATCTGGGAACCACCTTGTCCAAGATCATCGTTGAGGACGCGCCGGTTCAAGAGTCCTTGAACGGTGTCGCCGAGCGCACCCAGGCGATCATGGATGATGCCGGGTACTACACCTGGACCCAGTAAGTCCGAACGCTGCCTCGCGGCATTGCCGCGGGGCCTTCCCCAATCTCACTGAAAGCGATCCGCAATGAGCGTTGCGATCAAGGCCAACCGGCTGACCCCATACATGTTTCTTGCGCCCGCAGGGATTATCCTGATCTTTGCGCTGCTCTACCCGATCGGGTACATGATCTATGCGAGTTTCCTGGACTGGAGCCCTAGCCAGAGGATCGGACAGGCGGAATTCATCGGATTTCGCAACTACGTCAATCTTTGGGGGGACGAGGCGTTCCGCGAAAGCTTCTGGGTGACAATTCGTTTTGCCGCAATTGTCGTCACGCTTGAAATGGTGCTGGGCGTTGGTCTGGCCTTGCTGCTGGACCGGAACATCAAGGGCATGGCGATGCTTCGGACGGTTTTCATCCTGCCGATGATGATCGCACCGATCGTTGTCGGCCTGATGTGGCGCTACATGTATCACCCGACCGTCGGTATCTTCAATCGAACGCTCAAAAATTTCGGTTTCGAGGGAATTCCCTGGCTCTCCGACAGCACGTGGTCGTTCATTGCCATTGTGATCGCCGATGTCTGGCAATGGACACCTTTCATTTTCATTCTGGCCCTGGCCGCCATGCAGTCGCTGCCGCGCTCGGCTCTTGAGGCTGCCGAGATCGACGGTGCGAACGAATGGCAGAAGATTGTCATGATCAAGCTGCCCCTGATGATGCCGGTTCTGATCGTCACGCTTTTGTTGCGGCTTATCGATGCGTTCAAGGTGCTGGAAGTTATCCTGGTGCTCACAAACGGTGGGCCAGGCCTTTCAACGGAAATTCTTGCGCTCAGGATTTTCCGTACGGCGCAGGAGTTTCAGGAACTGGGCGAAGCTGCAGCCATGTCCAACCTCCTTCTGATGATGCTGATGGCGTTGACCATCGGAATGTTCGCCTACAGCCGTGTTCAGGAAGCCCGGCTGGCCCGGCAACGTGCCGCTGTTGAAAAGGATGCCGATTGATGGCTGTTCAAAAGGAAACCCAAAACCCGGCTTTCTATGCGCTGATCGTCGCCCTGGTGGTCATGAGCGTTGGTCCGATCGCCCTAATGCTGGCTACATCATTCAAGACGAATGTCGATGTCTATGATGTATCCGTACCGGCATTCTTCTTCTCGCCGACCATCAAGAATTACGAAACAGTCCTTTGTAATTTTCTCTGGTACGAGCCGGCACATGTGGACTACTGCGATCCGACCTTCGGGCGCGCACTCGTCAATTCGCTCATCGTCGGACTGATCTCGACCGGGTTGACCCTGACAATTGGCTGCATGGCTGCCTATGCGCTGGTACGCTTCCGTTTTATGGGGCGTGGAACAGTCTCGATGACCACTTTGCTGATGCGCATGGTTCCGCCAGCGGTTCTTCTGGTGCCGGTGTTCGGAATCTGGACGTTTCAATACGGGCTTGATCAGACCTACACCGGGATCATTTTGATCTATACGGCGATGAACCTGCCTTTCGTGATCTGGATCCTGCAGAGCTTCATCGTGCAGGTGCCCATACAGCTGGAAGAAGCAGCGCGCATGGACGGGGCCAACCCGTTTCAGGTTTTCTTTCTGGTTGTCTTGCCGATCATCCAGCCGGGTCTTGCTGCCGCTGCAATCTTCACATTCCGCATTGCCTGGAATGAGTTCCTGCTGGCCAACGCCTTGTCCGGCCGATCCACCAGAACGGTGCCGGTCACGATCGTCAATTCGATCACGGAATACGACATCAACTGGGGTGTCATCATGGCGACGGGGATGCTGCTCGCCATTCCGCCGATCCTGTTCACTTTCGTTGCGTCGAAGCAGATCATTACGGGCATGACCGCCGGAGCCGTGAAGGGATGATACTGGAGTGGCTGATATCCCCCCTTGATCCGGCGCGACCGCACGAAGTCGGCATGGCATTGTCATGGCACGCCCGGTTCATGGTTCTCGGATGGGGCGTACTTGCGCCACTAGCAGTCATGATAGCCAGATTTTTCAAGGTTCTCCCTGGTCAGAACTGGCCACGCGACCTGGACAGCACCCTGTGGTGGCGAAGCCACTGGATGACACAGACACTCGTTCTTGTTCTGTCTGCTGTGGCGCTGACCCTGGTTTTGATCTCGCCGCAAAACAGCGGGACAGCGGTTGTGCATCGTCTCTTCGGCTACGCCGTCCTGGTCCTGGCCGCAATCCAGGGGCTGTCAGGAATTTTCAGAGGGACGAAGGGTGGTCCGACCGACCCGGGTCCCGACGGGTCCCTGCACGGTGATCATTATGACATGACGCCTCGCCGTCTGCTTTTCGAGCGTTTTCACAAAAGTTGCGGGTACCTGGCACTGGCGCTTATGGTTGGGGCAATCGCGACCGGCTTGTGGAATGCGAACGCACCCAACTGGATGTGGTTGTTCCTGACTGCCTGGTGGGCTGTTCTGATGAGCTTTTCCGTTTATCTGCAACGGCGGGGATGTGCGGTGGATACCTACCAGGCGATCTGGGGCCCGGACCCGGAGCACCCGGGGAACAGGAAGAAAAAGCAGGGGTGGGGTATGACGAGGCCCGAATTCCCTCAACGGTCATTTGATAAGCAACGGGAAACATGATGTTTGGCGTTTTGGAAGGAACCGGCTTCGAAGTCATTGAGCCGGAATTTGAAGCCTGTTTTGTCGGGCATGCGCGGGTTGAACGCCTGTGGACCGGAGCACGCTGGTCGGAAGGGCCCGCCTGGTTTCCCGCCGGGCGCTACCTGGTCTGGTCGGATATACCGAACAATCGCATAATGCGCTGGGATGAAACCGACGGCTCGGTTTCGGAATTCCGGGCCGGTTCCAACAATGCCAATGGCAACACGGTCGATAACCAGGGCCGCCTGGTAACCTGCGAGCATCTGACACGCCGCGTCACGCGTACCGAACATGATGGATCAATTTCGGTAATCTCGTCGCACTGGAACGGCAAGCGCCTGAACTCTCCGAATGACGTGGTGGTCAAATCCGATGGATCAGTGTGGTTCACGGATCCTTCCTACGGCATTTTGATGGACTATGAAGGAGAGCGGGCAGAAAGCGAAATCGGTGCGTGTCATGTCTACCGAGCCGATCCGGAAACCGGAGATGTCACTGTCGTAGCCAGGGATTTCTACAAGCCGAACGGTCTGGCTTTTTCTGCCGACGAGGAGTGGCTGTTTGTCTCTGATACAGGCATTACGCATGACGAAGACGGTCCTGCGCATATCGAAAAAATCAAGGTCGGCGCTGACGGAAAATCCCTGGAAAACCGGAGTGTGTTCGCGACCTGCACCAGTGGCATTTTTGATGGTTTCCGGTTTGATCGCGACGGCCGGGTCTGGAGTTCTGCGGCCGATGGCGTGCATTGTCTCAATCCCGATGGCGTCCTTATCGGCAAGGTTCGCATTCCGGAACTGGTCGGCAATGTCTGTTTCGGCGGCCCCAAGCTCAATCGCCTGTTCATCGCCGGCACGAGCTCGCTCTACTCGATCTTCCTGAATGTGAATGGTGTCAAATAGACGGTAATTCTGAAACAAGCTGCCAAAGTCGATCAGGTCCGGGAAACAGGATCCTGCAAGGGTCTTGGAGCAGCCTGTTGCCTTGAGAGACGGTCGGATTTGCGGGCTATTGCGACCGGCGGGTGTAGAGCATTCTTTCGCGGTAAAAGATGATCAATCCGGACAGCACAATGATTGCGGCTCCAGCCACGGTCCATTGATCCGGCAATTGATCGAATACAAGGTAACTGGAAACCGTCAGATACAGAATGAAGACATAGCCGAATGGCATGAGCAGGTTGGCGGGTGCGAAACTCATGGCATTTGTCAGGAACTGGTGTCCTACCCAGCCCAGAACGCCCAGTCCGACCAGAACACTCCACTGGAAACCGGTTGCAGGGTTCTGCCATTCGGCGATAGCGAACGGTGCCAGTGCAACCGTGCCAACAAGCCCGGTATAGAACTGCATCGTGTCCGGTACGACGACCCCGGCCAGCTTCCGGGTCAGTACCGAATAGAGTGCGAAGCAGAAAGCTGCCGTCAGTGACATGAAAACAGCGACGTGAAATTCGTCATCAAACGGTTTGATGGCGATTGCCACCCCTGCAAATCCGAGGGCAACAGCCGACCAGCGCACCAACCCGACCCGCTCGCGCAACAAGGGCCAGGACAGTACGCAGACCATGATTGGCGCGGAAAACAGAATGGTCGAGGTGAGGGTCAGCGGAAGGTAGCGAAGAGCTGCAAAGTTGAAGACAGTGGATGCGGTCAGAAGGGCTCCCCGCAGTAGAACCAGCCAGATTTTTTCGCAGCGCAACTGTCTGAAGTCGAACTCGCTCGCTGCGAACAGTCCCATGGAAATTACAAAATGCCCGAAATACCGCATGAAGGACAGTTGCAGGGCACCCAGTCCCAGGATGCCCAGCCACTTCGAGCTCGTATCGATGCATGCAAACAGAAGATAGGCGACCAGTATCAGCAGGATGCCGGCAAATGGCTTGTCCTCAATGGCCCTGGATGCAAATCGCGCCATCTCCTTCGGGCTAGTCTTTCTTGCCGGTCTTGAAAAGATCGACGAAGAAATCGACCTGCAAGGGAACAAACTCGTCTCCCCGCCCGGCTGCAATCGACATGTCCAGCGCCTGCTTTGCGCCGTTCGCCATCAGGGAATCAACACCAAGGCTCTCGGCCATGTCGGTATAATATCCCACATCCTTTCGGGCGTTCCTGATCGAAAAGGCGAGCTTGTTCGGATCACCGTCGATCGCATAGGACTTCACAAAGTCCATCATGCCGGAATGGAGTGGACCGGCCGCCATCACATCATAGACTTTCTGGCGGTCGACACCAGATTTGTCAGCCATTGCGAACGCTTCGGCCATGCCGTTGGCGACGGTCTGCGCGAAGAAATTGTTGATCAGCTTTACGGTGTGCCCCGTTCCAAGGTCTCCGAGGTGAAAGACATTTTCGCCGAGGTCCTTCAGGACAGGTTCAACACGCGCATAGGTGTCCGCATCGCCTGAACACATCAGATTGAGTTTGCCCTCCAGGGCGTGGGAAGGCGTGCGCCCGATCGGACAATCAAGATAGATCGCACCGGCATCTGCAACTGCGGCACCGATGGTCTTGGTAGACGCGGGCAGGGAGGTCCCGAAATCGATGACAATCGCATCCTTTCCAAGGCCGGCAATGACACCGTCCGGGCCATACATACGGCTTTCGACCGAGGCGGATGTGTCCATGCAAAGCATGACGATATCGCTCGCCCCGGCGATTTCCCGCGCGGTTTTCACTTCGCTTGCCCCACGCGATACCAGGGCATCAACCCGTTCGCGCGAACGGTTGGCAACCACAGTCACCGTGTATCCAAGGTCCAGCAGGCGATTGCACATGGCGGCACCCATAAGTCCGATGCCGATAAATCCGATCTTCGGTTTCGTCATTTCGAAGTTCCTCAACTTTAGAATTTTCAAACTGCGTTTGACGTCGATAATGTTTGATCGACGAAAAATGGTTGACCTGTCCGGGCTGCGGTGCGAACCGCCTCCACAAGGCGCAATGCCTCGAGACCATCTCGACCCGAGATCTTGGGCTTGTCCACCTGGCCTCTTATGAGCTGTGCAAAATGGGTGAGTTGTTCGTGCAGCGGGTCGACTCTTGCCGTCTCGATTGTTTCATTTTTCAAGGGGCGGGACCAATCACCTTCGTCACCTTGTGCATCGGTCCAGACACGCAGGCCCGGAAACTCGAAACTGCCGGCCGTGCAGCCGATCCGCCAGGACGAAATGCCGGTTTCCGCGATTGTCGGGTTCTCTCCGCTTGCGCCTTCAAAACTCCAGGGAGAAAGCGCGGCGTCCGTCAGCATAACGGTCGCGATAACTCCACTGGCAAAACGCACAAGGATGGCGGCGCTGTCTTCAACCGTGCTTCCGCGGGCGTGGCTGGAAACCATGGCCTGGACTTCGTCAACAGGTCCGAAGAGACCAAGCATCAGGTCCGCTTCATGAATGAAATTGATCAGAAGCGGGCCGCCGTCACTGTCTCTGCGCCAGGCGCCGGCCTTGAAATAGCTGTCAGGCTTCCGAACCGCCCAGATCAGTGAAGCAGAAATCAGCGGACCAAGCGCCGCCGAGGAAATCATCTCGTTGGCCTTGTCAAACGAGGGATGGTAGCGGCGATGGTGACCAACCAGCAGGGGGAGACCTGCAACCTCGAAAGCGCTGACCAGCTTTTCACCGCTTGCAATTGTTTCGGCGACGGGTTTTTCAACAAGTGTTGCCCAGTTTCGGGCCAGGCAAGTCAGACCGCTCGGCAAGTGATCGGCATTTGGTGTCGCGATGATTGCCGCATCGCAGTCTCCTGCTGGTACGTCTTCGAGACTTGCTGCCCACCGGCACTCCAATTGTTGCGCCATTTCCTGTCTGGCTTCATTCGGATCGACAATCCAGGCCAGGTCGAAATCCTGATGGGAAAAGGCGTGGCGTGCATGGCGCTGACCGACAAGGCCCGCACCGATGACCACAAGGCGTATGGGATCATTCCGGCTCAATTCCCGACTCCAGGCTGGACAGTTCTTTTCATGCAATGTTCAGGCGCAATAGGGTGCGTCGTTGCCCCAGCGATGCTGCGGAATATGTGTGCTATGTGCCAGGTGATGGCGCGTGTCTTCCCACATCTGTTTCCAGAGGCGCCAATCCTTCAATTCCGACCCCGGGTCGGTTCGCGAACGGGCGACGAATTCCGGAAAATGGCTTCTTCCCGAAGGTTGCCCGGTCACGTGATAACGCAGATCGAATGACCAGCGATAGCTGTCACTCTTGTTGGCAAGCGAACCATGTGGTGTCAACGGATGAAAGATGATGGCGCCACCGGCTTTCACCGGCGCCGGTGTGGCGTTGTCCTTCGGCAGAAACTTCTCGGCGATACCGACCTGGGATCTGGAGCAGTGCGGCAGCATTTCCTCGTAAGCGCCTGATGCGACCTGCAAACAACCATTTTCAACTGTAGCATCCGTGATTGCCAGCCAGACGGTGACAAACGTGGTGTCGTCAGCCTCCTGCAGCGTGACACCCTGGTCCTGATGCCAGTCCGTCGCAACGACGTGGGCTCGGCTTTCGGAGGCCGCGACCGCGCGCTGCGGCGGCTTGATACGCACATGCTGGATCGGATTGGAGGAAATCTCCGGTCCGATGAGGGCTTCGACGCAATCCAGGATGTTCCGGTGTGTCGCCATTGCGAAGACGGCCGGACCAAAATGCATGGGCGTTTCATCCGTGATGCCATCGTGGGGAAGGCTGATATCGAAGGGTTGGTACCAGTCAAAACCGCCTTTGTAGCAATGGTCCAGCTTGTCCCAGAACCCCATATCCGCGCCTGCTTCGGGTACTTTGCCCTCTTGCAGCCAGCCGTCGTAAAGTTCGTCCATCAAGGCACTGTATTCACTGCGGATATTTTCCAATGCCACGTCGTCCAATAGATTCTCGACGACAAGATAGCCTTGCTTTTGAAACAGATCGATATCGCTTTGTTTCAGCATCTTTCCAGTCCTCAGAGCAGCAGGGTGACGATTGTCGGCCAGATCAGCAGAACTGCGAGCGCGACCAACTGCACCCCTATGAACGGTAGAAAACCGCGGAAAATATCGGTCAGCGAGATATGCGCAGGAGCGACCGATTTCAGATAGAACGCGGCGGGTCCGAATGGTGGCGAAAGGAAACTGACCTGCATGTTCATGCAGAACAGGACCCCGAACCAGACTGCGACATGCTGGGGTGACAAAGTGCCGATGAATCCGATTTCGTCGATCGGCAATCTTTTCACGATAGGCAGGAACACGGGAATGATGAGCAACACGATGCCGACCCAGTCCATGAAGGCACCCATGAACAGCAGGATCAACATCATCGTGAGGATCACCAGCATGGACGGCATATCTGCGCCGATGATGAGCTGTGCAATATAGGTTGGACCGCCAGCAAGCGTATATGCACCGGCGAGCGTTGCCGCGCCGATTGTCACCCAGATGATAGTGCCTGTCGAACGCAGTGTGCGCATCATGGAGACCCAGAGCAGGTCAACGGACGCTTCGCCGCGGAAAACGGCAATCAGGAAGACCGCAACCGCACCCATGCCGGCAGCTTCGGTGATCCCGGTGACACCACCATAGATCGACCCAAGGACGATCCCGATGACCAAAAGCGGTGGAACAAGTCCCTTGCCATGTTCCCACCCGGAGGCGGTTCTCTGTCGCCCTGCAACCAGGAATATGAACGCAAGGGCGATCACTGCTATCCCGATAAGCCAGGGGAGGTCATTTGTCATACCTACAAGGGGCGCTTCGAAACCCTCAACACTTGGATCGTTCCGCCCCATTACCGTCAGGAACGCGGTCCAGGCGATCAATACCGCCATGATACCGGTCGTGACGACGCTCACGAAACCGCCGAACATAAGCAGCTTTTCGCCGCCCTCAGGATCACCTTCCCGAGGTTCGGGCAGTGGCGCCTGCGATGGGTCCAACTGGGTACGGACGATGATGTAGAGCATGATGAAACTGGCGAGCATGAAGCCCGGAATGAATGCACCGGTGAACAGGGCCTTGATCGACGTTTCCGTGATCAGGCCGTAAATGATCAGGACAATCGACGGTGGGATCATCGTGCCGAGCGAACCGGACGCACAGATGGTGCCGATTGCGAGGTTCTGATTGTAGCCTAGGCGCAGCATCTGCGGCAGGGCGATCAAACCCAGCAGCACGACCTCGCCACCGATGATGCCGGACATGGCCGCCATCAACACCGCCATTATGGAGGTTACGATGGCAACACCGCCACGCGCCCGGCTCAGCCAGAAATCGAGACTGTCATACATTTGCTTGGCGATGCCGGAGCGCTCCAGAAGCGCTGCCATGAAAATGAACAGGGGCACCGAAATCAGGACATATTCCGTCATCAGGTCGAAGATCTTCTGAGTGAGAAGATAAAGAGGACCTGTACCCGGATTACTTGTCAGCAGACCCGTGCCGAAACTTGCCGGATCAGTCAGAAGAGTGGGTTCGAACTTCATGATCATGACCAATGCGGCCAGTATCGCCGAAGCAAACCCGAGCGGCATGCCTATGCCGAGCAGAAACAGGAGCCCGAAAACCAGGACAATTGAGATCGTGCCGACATCCATTATTTCGCACCCACGCTTTTCTTGATTGCTTCCAGCTCTTCTTCGTCGATGATATCCGGCTCTTCCATTTCCGCAGGTTGCTTGTTCCAGTCGGCAATAAGATTGGCAACGGATTGCAGGGCGACGAGCACGACGACAATGAGGATCATCGGCTGGATCGTTGCAGGGATCGGTGGGTCAAACGCTGTTCCGAACATTTCCCAGCGATGAAACTTGATGCCGAACACCTGATTGTAACTGCCGAAAACCAGCAGAAAGGCGAACAGGCAGATCAGAGCAACCGAAATGACGTCGCAGGCATGGCGCAGCGGTCTCGGCAGGAAGTCATAGAGAATGAAGATGCGGATGTGACAACGCTGCTGCATCGCGTATAGGCCTGACAGCAGGAACACGAATCCGGCGATCCAGAGCGTCAGCTCGTTGGCCCATTTGGTTGGCGCTTCAATGACATAACGCAAGAACACTTCGTACAGCATGACCAGCGTCATGATGATGATCAGCAGCATGACAACGCGGCCGATGAACAGCGCAAAATAGTCAAATCGCGTGTAGTCGGCGTATTCCATCTGGGCATGAACGACGCTGCGCATACCGACCACCAGCAGGACGGGAAGAAGTAACAGGGCCGCCCAGTCGATGAAATCCATGGTGCCGCCGAACAGGCCTGACATGCCGGAAGACACATCCTTTCGCTGGTGAAGCTCCGTGATCTGAGCCGTCATGCTTTCGTTTGCGTGTGGAAAGAAATCGAGAATGTAAGCCGGGCCGTGCCAGATGACCCAACCTGCACAAATAGCGAAGGCGACCGGGATCACCCATTCCCGCAGTCCGCCGGGTTTTTGCTTCGCCATCATTTCCCCCCTGGAGACAGACACCGATGCGCAATCGTTGCCCTGACCATATTGTTTGCCTCGTTCCCATCGACGGCGCGCAGGACAGCTGCCACGCTGATTGTGTCTGGGGTGCAATTTCTCTGCGACCTGCCAGTTCAATGACAATTCGCTTTAGCCCCGCGTGCCGACAGACAATGGAATTCATCTTACACGCCGGATGCGGAGTTGAAAGTGGCGGCAAGAACCGGGTCTTGCCGCCATTGTTTTTCATACGAGCGCTATGGCTTACTGCATTGCGCCAAGATCACGCAGGAAGTCCAGGTGGCTCTGCAGCAGCTCCTTGGATTCCGGGGTTGTCGCGAATTCAACCCAAGACTCCTGAACAGCCTGGCGATAGACAGCAAGATCTTCATCAGACCAGGTGTTCAGCTTGATGCCTTTTTCGCGAAGCTCTTTCGCTGTCTGGGCATTCTTCACTTCGTTGATAGTGGAGTTTTTCAAGCCAAGAGCCTGCATGCCGACTTTCAGGATCGCCTTGTGGTGATCCGGCATGGCTTCCCAGACGTCCTTGCGGCAGGCAAGGTGGTCGGCTGGCATCGAGTGGAAACCGGGGTAGTTGGTTTCGGTCGCGATGTCATAGAGGCCGAGGCCGACATTGTTGGTGATGTTGGCGGCGTCTGCGCCGTCAATGATACCTGTTTCGAGCGCCGTGAAGATTTCGTTGAAGTCCATCACGATTGGCGATGCACCGAGCTTTTCGAAAATCAGAGTGATGACGCCTGGAGGTGAACGGAACTTCCAGTTCTTCAGATCGTCAACGCCCTTGAAGGACTTTGTGGAAGACAGGGACTCCGGACCAGGGATCCACCAGCCGATGAACTCCATGTTGTTCGCGTTGTAGAGTTCGTTCAGCTTGTCGTAGCCGCCACCGTGCAGCAGCCAGGCATATTGCTGATAGGGGTTCTGATAGCCACCGGTCAGATCGCCGGCGAACTGGAAGGCCGGGTTTTTACCTGTCTGATAGGCACCACCGGTCATGTCGCAGTCCAGAATGCCGGTCGCTGCCGCATCGAAGGTTTCTGCCGACTTGACAACCGAAGACGCAAAGAACATCTCGATTTCGATTTCACCATTGGACATGGCGGAAACGTCATCAATGAATTCCTGCGCCATCTGTCCGGAAAGTGTTTCCGTCGAGAAGTGCGTTTGAATGCGCAGTTTGGTCTTGTCGCCATCAGCGGCATTTGCATCGATCGCAGTGCCCATGGACATGGCAAGACCGACTGTCGCGACCCCTGCAAGCATGTTTCTTGTCAGTTTCTTGAGCATACTCTTTATCCTCCCAAGTTGCTCCAAAGGCCGGCAGCCAAAAATAGCGTCCGGCCCAATGCGCTGGTTTTCCAGCCATTTCATCCGCCGCGCCCGTAGGCGATGGCGGATCTTCAGTCCCCTCCGACGTTGTTTCCCCGGGCGGTCACGACAGCAAGGCCTTCTTGCTGCAGTTACACCGCGATCAGGTCAAGCAGCTCCCCGCGTCTCTCTGGACAGCAGATCTTCTGCTTCCAGTTTCTCCCAGTCGAATGTTACTCCGATGCCCGGCTCGTCCGGTGCAATCGCCAAAGCGTCTCTCACTTCCAGAGGGCGCCTGGTGTAATGTTCGATCGGAAATGAATGAACTTCAAGCCAACCTTTGCTTCCAAGTCCGGCAAGAAGGCTGACATGCAGTTCCTGCATGCCGTGACTGCAAACCGGAACCCCGAATTCGGCGGCCATTTCGGCGACCTGCAGGAAACCGGTAATTCCGCCGCAATTGGAAGCATCAGGCTGTATGAAACCGAGTTTGGACTGCTCCAATGCGTAGCCGAACTCATGAATAGTGTGAAGATTTTCGCCCATGGCGAGCGGAATGCCGATGATTTCGGCGATTGCCGCATAGCCCCGATAGTCGTCCGGAATGGTCGGTTCCTCAAACCAGAAAATGTCATATGGCCTGAATGCATTTGCCGCGGCGACAGCTTCGTCAACGCTCATCGAATAATTGGCATCGACCATGAAGGTGACATCGGGGCCGATCAACTTGCGGACGGCTGCGACCCGCTCGACATCTTGTTCGAGTGTCGGCTGACCGATCTTGATTTTCACACCGTTAAAGCCGCGATCCAGATATCCCTGGATGCTGTCTAGCAGTTTGGGCAGGGAAAATCCCAGATCGATACCGCCGCAATATGCATTGCAGGTCCGCCCCTTGCCTCCAGCGAGTTTCCAAAGCGGCTGATTGGCCGTCTTGCCGCGGATATCCCAAAGGGCGATGTCCACCGCGGAAATCGCGAAAGAGGCTATGCCGCCACGCGCGACATAGTGCACATGCCACTGCATGGCGTCATAAATCGCTTCCACATCGTCAGGAGCTTTTCCAATCAACATGGGTGCGAGGTCGTGACGTATCATGGCGGCGATGGCATGTCCGCCCTTACCGCCCGTATAGGTATAGCCCGTGCCCTCCCGGCCGTCGGCAAGTGTGACAGTCGCCGTAATCAATTCGAAATGGGTATGATCGCCGTGCTTGGCATCCACCAGAATTTCGGCGAGCGGAATGTGAAACAGATTGACGGATACACTGACGATGGTTGTCAAGGTACCCCTCCCAAAGATGCCAAGAACAATTCGATTACAGTTTTTTGGTTCGACCAAGTTGGCTGAGCAGAGCGCGATTTGAAATGTGAGTCAAGGGCATTTGCCGTTCAGTTATCTAAATCGATTTAAATGGCTGGATAAATATCTGTTTTAAAGGGATTTTTCTTGTGAAAATTGGACGAGTTTTTAGAAAAACTTGCCTCAGGCAAGCCTCGCAAGTAGCATCGCTGGTCGAGGCAAACCCCAATTTGGTACAATCAAATTGTCAAATTCCGAAACTCCGGATCAACGAAGCGCAAAACGTGCGGCAGACGCAATCGTGTCTGCTCTGGAGGCGCGCATTACGCGTGGCGAGTTGGAGAACGACAAGCCGCTGCCGCCGGAACGCGACCTCATGGAGGAGTTCGGGACGTCCCGGACGGTCGTTCGCGAAGCTATTTCCGCACTTGCAAACCGCGGCCTCATAGAGCTGCGCCCAAGGTTCAGGCCGATTGTGCGCAAACCGGACTACGGGACGTTGATCAATGCGACGGGAACTATTGTCCGCTACCTGCTGAATGAGCCGTCCGGTGTGCAGAATCTCTATCAAAGCCGGGTGTTTATCGAACGTGGCCTGGTGCGAGACGCGGCGCTGAACGCGACAAAGGAGCATATTTCGGATCTCAAGGCAGCACTTCTTGCCAACAGCAATTCGATCACGAATTCAGAAGAATTCTTCCAGACGGATATCGACTTTCATGGCGTTCTGTACCGGATAAGCGGCAACCCGGTTTTTCCGGCAATGCACAAGGGGTTCACTTCGTGGCTTTCGCCGAACTGGGCGCGCATGAGGAGATCCATTGAACGCAACGAAACGGTCTATTTCGCTCACAAGGAAATTTACGACGCCATACTGGAAAGAGATCCGGCGCGCGCCGAGGCTGCCCTGATCGAGCATTTGCGCGTTGCGTGGGGGTTTGTGGAGGAAACATTCTGAGTGGGCCGTTGTATTCTCGGCTCACATTGACATCGAATTGGCTGCAAAACCGGGCGAGGTTTTTTGCAGGATCTGTGCGAACTGCGACGTGACTGCTGATTGATTAATGGGCAGCGGGTGTCTTCCGGACCCGCCCGGCGGTGGAGGTTTAATCTGCCATCGCTTGAAATCCCGCGCATAGGAGCTGGTGAAACTATCGTTTTGCCAGAGGATCTTGTCGTGCAACCGGAGAAAAATGCATGAAAAAAACGGGTGTTATCGGACTGGGAGACATGGGGTCCGGACTGGCCAAGAACCTGATTGCCAACGGATTTGAAACGAAAGGCTTCGATCTGTCCGGCGAGCGTATGAAAGCGTTTGTCGCCATGGGCGGGACTGCTGCGCAGAACGCGGGCGAAGTGGGCGCCGGAACGGACGCAGTCTACGTGATGGTCATGAACGGCGATCAGGTGAAAGACGTCATTTTTGGTGATGGAGGCTTGTGTCAGACGATGTCACCGGGCAGCGCCATTATCCTGAGCGCGACCATCAAGCCACGGGAGGCCCGTGAAATCGGCGACATGATGGAAGGCTCGGGCCTCCATTTGATCGATACGCCCGTCTCAGGTGGGTTCCCGGGCGCACAGGGTGGAACACTGACGATGATGGCGGCGGCGCCGGCGAGCGTGCTCGATGAGTTCGCACCGGTCATGGAGGCGGTTTCAGCCAACATTCACCGCGTCGGTACTGCACCCGGCGATGGCCAAACCGTCAAGGCGTGCCTGCAGTCACTGATCGGATCGCAGTTCTCGGCGACATTCGAGGCCGCGGCGCTGGCCGCCAAGGCCGGTGTGCCAGGGCAAGTGATCCTTGACGTCTTTTCGACATCCTCAGCCGGATGCGGGGTCGTCAACAATGCGCTGCAAAAGATCATCGACCGTCAATTCGAGGGAACGGGCAGCCACATAAACACGATGCACAAGGATCTGACGATCTCGATGAACCTTGGGGAAGAACTTGGTGTACCGTTGCACACCGCGGCGGCAGCGATGCAGGTCTTCCATGCAGGGAAAACCAGGTATCCGAACGGCGACAACTGGATCTGCACCCGGGTCATAGAAGAGATCATCGGGGCTGAACTCCACCGCGAAGAGGCCAAAAAGTCATGAAACTTGGTGTTATCTGCGATGGGATCAGCCGGGACCTGAAGCATGCGCTGACGGTTATGGACGAGTTCGGCCTGGACTATGCCGAACTGCAGTTTGTCGGCGAGAAGGAAGTCGGTGACCACACGAAGGAGGAAATCGCCGGGATCAAGGCGCTGCTCGACGGGCACGGCAAGCCGGTCAGTTGCCTGTCGCGCCATGTCTTTGCCGGCATGACGACCGCCAACAGGGCCGGGGACGAATTGCACACGAAGCACATGGATGCCTTGAAACGGGTCATGGAAATGGCCCATGCCGTCGGCTCGCCGCTGGTGCGGATCATGACCAACAAGAAGGAGCAGATCCTGTGGGGCAAGGGCGGTGCGGAAAAGTGGAACGTCGCCAAGGGTGCCTGGGACGCGAGCCTGCCGTTGATCGCTCCGGCCGTCGAGCTTGCCAGGTCAGAGGGCCTGACACTGGTGGTGGAGACCGGCAACGGCACCATGGTCAATTCAAACTACACGGGCCGCAAGCTGATCGACGACCTGGACGCAAAGGATACGCTGAAGGTTCTGTGGGACCCAGCCAACAACTGCTGGTGCCATGAGCGGGCCTATCCGGAGGGCTACGAGGAACTGAGGGGCGGTTATCTCGGTCATGTCCATATCAAGGATGTTCTGGTGGACACGCCGCGCGCGACCTTGGAAGTCCGGCGGATGGGGGAGGGCCAGCTGGCCGACCAGTTCCAGCCGATGGCCGAAGCGCTGCGGGCCGATGCCTATGACGGGGTGATCTCCTTCGAAAGTGTCTATCACCCTGGCAACGGCGATTTCGAGGCCGGTTTCCGGCTCTGTATCGACCGGTTCAGGGAAATCTTCGGGTAGGACCTTTCAGCGAGCACAAGAAAAACTCGGCTCCGGGAAACGGAGCCGGGTTTTCTATGGATTGCGATTGATCCAATCGAGATCGCCAGCTTGTGGTTCCTGCGGCTTCATCGGTTCAGGCTCTAGGCCGATATGGCGAGAAACAGGAGTTCCCTTCTGATATTGCGGAACCACCTGTCGCTTGAGGGGCCTTCTCCGGCTTCCCGTTCGCCGGGACCGTTGTAATTCAGCCGATCATTCATAACCCGGGAACCATCCCAAAAATCAATATGATCGCCGGCAGATCCGTCGGAGCGTTCGAAACAGTCCTCAAAATAGATGATGCCCGGCCGGCCGCTAATGGCGCGCTGGATCTGGTCCGCCGTCATGGCGTTGGAGCCGGCCTTGGAATAGCGCTGAAAGGTCCAGATACCCCGCAGATAGTCAATCAGTCGGGATGCGCTCGCATTGTGGGCGGCACCTGTCCCGCAACGCCGGTTGGAGGCGCTGTGGGTGTAGCGGATACGTGTCCGGTCGAAGTGAAAACCGATATCGGAGCGCATCAACGCGACGCTCATGCGTATCGCGCACTGGTTGGTGATATCCTGACCGCACGGCATCCCGTTGACCTCCCTGAACCGGCGGTATTCGCGCAACAGAACAGCCGCCGTTGGCGGGCGAATGGCGCCGGGGCCCAAGGTTTCCGTCGTTTCTGCCCTGGGGGTCACATTCGGTGCGGCGGTTACGCTGACAGGCACAGGCTCGTGTGGCGCGCGTTCGTCAAGGGCCCGCCACGTGAGGCGTCCGGCAACACCGTCGCCCTGACGGCCTTCTTCGGCCTGACCTGCCATTGCCTGGAACCTGGCGACGCCTGCAACGGTCTCACCGCCATAGTCTCCGTCCAGCGTTCCATCGGGGCGAATGGATCGGCGCATCGTCGCCGCATTCACGGCGATCAATGCGTTTTGAAGAATTCGGACTGCCTCGGTATTGCGTTCGCCTCTTCGCATCGGGGGCGCGTTTTCCGCAGCGTCGCGAATTCGCGCGTTGTCGCGAAATTGTGGATTGGTGAGTGGCATCTTCAAGTTCCTCGAATACAAGACCGGCCCGCATTAAATCAGGTGCGGCCATGAAGTCGTGATTCCTGTCACCTTTCAGCGCATTTGATCGAAAGTTGCGCGCGTCTCAGTATCCGGCTCGAAGTTCGGCATTTCAATTGGCAAAAATGAGTGTTTTGGGTTTCTGCGATCAGATCTCAGATGCCGGAAACTTGCATGACGGCATCTTTCTTTGCTGATGTCCCTAGCGACCGAGTTCCGAGATCAACTCATCAGTTGTGACTTGCCTGCAGTAGCCCTTGATGGTTCTCAACGAGTGGTCGTGGCGTTCCTGTGAATAGGTGAGGCAGGCGTCGGTGACCTGGGTGACGAGGTACCCGAGGTCACAAGCGTCGCGGATGGCGCTTTCAACGCATTGATCTGTGATGATGCCGCTGATGACCAGCTGCTTGACACCCAGATTGCCGAGCACATAGTGAATGTGGGTCGATACGAACACCGATGAGGAAGATTTCGGAAAGACGATTTCGTCGTCACCGGGGGTCAGTTCGTCAATCATCTTGCCGTCCCACGAACCCTTGGGGACGTTGAATCCCGTAATCTTGTAATCAAGGCTGCGGTCGCGGCCGTCTTTGGTCAGGCTCTCGATGGTCGTATAGAGGACTTCGACGCCATTGTTCCGGCAGGCGGCCTGGAGCCTCTGCATGTTGGGCACGACCCGGCTCTGCATTTGCGAAAAGAACCAGCCGTATTTGTCTTCGAATTCCGCATCGGAAAGGTCGGTGAATTCAGCACCCTTTCGATGGGCGGCAAAGTTCTGGACGTCGATGAACAAGAGTGCGGATTGCTCCGGAACGAGGGGAACTTCGCGTGTCAATGTCATTTTGTCTGCTCCAGAACCTCAAGAAAGGCAGCCGTCAGGTGGTCTGCCCAGATTTTTTGCCCTTCGGGTGTGTCGACAAGATCATTGCGGATCTCGACCAGGCAATGTGCCAGTCCACGCGCTTCCGCGTGGTGCGGTATGAACCAGTCGCCGTCTTCCTCGATCATGTAGGGGACATTCATGCCGACCAGCAACCTGTTGTCGCGATGGCGGATCGTTTCCGCGATGATCTCGGCGCTGCGCGTATCCTTGCGGGACAACAGCCCAAGGTGCCAGGGCCTGTGCATGCCGAGATAGACGGGTGTGAAGGAATGGATTGAAAAGGCGGCCCGTTTCGGGGTCGCTTCCAAAAGACATGTCAATGCGGCGTCATAGGGTTCGAAAATGGATCGCCTGCGATCCATCCGTTCCGCATCGCTCAGGCTCTGATTTCCTGGAACGGCAACGTCTTCGCTGACTTCAGGTATCGCATCCGGCGATTCGAATGGGCGGTTGCAGTCATAGACCAGCCTTGAATAGCTTTGTTGAATGAGGTCGGCGCCGAGATTTTCGGCGACCCGCTCGGCGACGGCAAGCGCTCCAATGTCCCAGGCGATATGGCGATCCAGCTCCGCCTGGGAAAGACCAAGCGTTCCGAGAGATGCGGGAATGGCCCGGCCAGCGTGTTCGCAGACAAGAACCACTTCCGCACTCTCTTTTCGCCTGGTGCAGAGCACCGGATCCGGATCGTCGTTTCCAAGCAGGTTTCTGCCTAGATTTTCCGCGGAATATGCTGCTTCCTTGAGCATGCAGACCTCCAGAGACGTCTGATAATTTTTTTTCATATCGGCACAAATGTGAAAACTTGACAAGAAATTTTTATAAGCACACTCTGAAAGGCATGATGTCGCACGGAACAATTCGTGATCTGATTACCGAAACGTCTCAAGCCCTGACAGGGACTGAGCGAAAGCTGTCGACCACGCTTCTCTCGGACTACCCGTTCGCAGGGCTGGAGCCGATCCAGGTCCTTGCCGACCGGACCGGTGTTTCCTCGCCGTCGATCTCGAGGTTCGTGTCGAAGCTCGGCTTTCAGGGGTATCAGGACTTCCAGAGAAAATTGATCCAGGAACTCAAGGCCAGTCAAAGGTCTCCAATCGAGCTGATGGTGGAGGAGAGAGAGGTCGACGGATCTTTTCTGGGAGATTTCACCAGGCGTGCGAGCGCGCTGATGGACGAGATGTCAAATACCATAACGGACGCGCAGTTCGAGCGGGTCTGCAGCCTCGTGAGTGATCCTAACCGCCGCGTCTTCGTACTTGGCGGAAGGGTGAGCGATCTGGTGGCGCAGCATCTGAGCCGCCATCTGAAGCGGCTGCGTGATGACGTGTTTCATATGGAGTCCGATCCGGAAACCTGGCCCGACAACTTGTTGAGAATGCGTGGCAAGGATGTTCTGTTCGTAGTCGATTTCCGCCGCTACCAGAAATCGATCGATGATCTGGCGAACCTGGCGGCGAATGAACGGAAAGCCAATGTTGTCGTTCTGACGGACAAGTGGATGTCGCCATCGGTTGCCCACGCAAGCGAAACACTCGCGGTTCCGGTGGAGAGCGGCACTGTCTGGGACAGTTACGCCGCCGGTTTCACGCTCATGGAAGCAATCATGACGAGGGTCGCGGAGACGGACTGGAAAAAGCACAGCAGGCGCGTGTCTTCGTGGGAAGCACTGGCACACGGGAGGCAAGAACTCGGGAATGATAGCTAAACCCATGATATTTGCCGCTTTGTCCGATCTTTCAGGCAAGACACGCGGCAAGGCCTTTCCTGCGGACCAGCTGCAAAAGCGGCTTGAAAGTGGCATGGGATGGGTGCCGACCAATGTCCAGATCACGTGTTTCGACACGATTGCCGACAGTCCGTTCGGATCGTTCGGTGACCTCGCACTGGTTCCCGATCAGTCGGCGGAAGTTGCCGTCGATTTTGAGGACGGGTCTCCCAGGGAACACTTCATGCTGGGCGATATCCGAACGCTCGAGGGCGCGCCCTGGGGATTTTGTACCCGGTCGATCCTGCGGCAGGCGCTGACACGTTTGAACACGCTCACCGGTGCGCGCCTGCAGGCGTCCTTCGAACATGAATTCCAGTTTGCCAGGGGGGCTACACTGGTCCACCAGGGCTTCGGTCTCCAGGGGCATTCGGAACATGCGCGGTTCGGGGAAGCCTTGATGGCGGCACTTGAAAAAGCAGGCCTGAAGCCCGACAGCTTCATCTGCGAATATGGACCGGACCAGTTCGAGGTCACAATAGCACCGGAAGTGGGTGTGAGAGCAGCAGACGCGGCGGTCATCACGCGCGAGTTGACCCGGATGACGGCGCGAAGGGTCGACCAATGCGCCACTTTCACACCTATCCGGGACGTCGCAAGTGTCGGCAATGGCGTCCATATTCACATGAGTTTTCTGGGAGAGGCGGGACCGATCACCTACGATGCGGCAGGTGAGCACGGCATGTCTGCGCTGACGGCAGCCTTTTCGGCTGGGGTGCTGAAATATCTTGAAAGCATTCTGGCTTTGACCGCGCCGTCGGTGATTTCCTATGAAAGACTGACGCCGCACCGCTGGAGTGCCGCCTTCAACAATCTCGGATTGCGGGACCGTGAGGCCAGCTTGCGCATCTGTCCGGTGACCGCGAAGGATCCTGAAGGGATAGCCCGCCAATTCAACATCGAATACCGCGCGGCCGATGCGGCAGCCTCACCACATCTTGCACTGGCCGCGATCGTTCATGCCGGATGCCAGGGGATTGAGGAAAAGCTCGCCGCGCCAAAGGTTACTGAAGAGGACCTGTCACTTCTGGACGAAGGTGATCTGGCGGCGAAGGGTTTCGTGCGCTTGCCAAAGACGTTGGATGAGGCACTGGATCGCTTTGCCGCAAACAGGACCGTCGCCGGCTGGTTCGATCCGTTGTTTGCCGAAGTCTACGTCTCGCACAAGAAGGCGGAAGCCGCTTTCCTTGAGGAAATGGATACCGGTCAGAAATGCGCCGCCTACGAGGAGGTCTACTGATGCTGGTTCTGGAAGACATCTCGAAGCAGTTCGGTGGTGTGCGGGCTGTCAGCCATGTCAGCTTCGAAGTGGCCGCGGGCGAGGTTCGTGGTTTGATCGGCCCGAACGGTGCCGGCAAGACCACGGTGATCAATCTCATTTCCGGGTTGCTGACACAAACGAGCGGCACCTTGTTCCTGGATGGTGAACTCCTGAACGGGCAGGGATCTGCGGATCGCACACGAAAAGGCATTGCCCGCACATTCCAGAACCTGCGGATCTTCGAGAACCTCTCCGTTGGACAGAATATCGAAGTCGCACAGATCACGGCGCAGTCCGAAGGACATGCAGACAGTCCGGCCATTTCAGAAGCGATCGAACGTTTCGATCTTGCAGGCAAGCTGGCAATGCCTGCAAACGCGCTGTCATATGGACATTTGCGGCGGTTGGAAATCGTGCGCGCGCTCGCACTCAACCCGAAGGTTCTGATGCTTGACGAACCGGCCGCGGGCATGAACGAGCAGGAAACCGCGGAGCTGGCCGCAGGTCTTGAATGGGTCAAGACGCGCTTTGGCTGCGCAACACTGGTCATCGATCACGACCTGAAATTCATCATGACGCTTTGCGACAGGATAACGGTCCTGAACATGGGAGCCGTGATCGCTGAGGGAACGCCCCGGGACATAACAACAAATCAAGACGTAATTGATGCCTATCTGGGCGAGGACCATTCAAATGCCGCCTGAGGCGGCGCAATAACAGGAGAGGGACAGTGAAAAAAATCGGACTTACTCTCGCCGGGCTCGCCTTTGCGGCCGCGCCGGCATTCGCCGCCGACACGGTCAAGATAGGCCTGGCAGTACCAATGACCGGCGACTACGCGCCTTATTCGGAATTCCAGGGTGCGCGTTGCATGGCGGAGAAAATCAATGCGGAGGGCGGCATCAATGGCATGCCGATCGAACTGTTCGTCCAGGACACAGGTTCGGACACGCAGACCGCCATTTCTCTCGCCCAGAAGTTTCTGGACGATGGTGTCGTCATGCTCGGAACGATCCCGTTTTCAGACACGATGATCCCGGTCGCGCAGGTCGCGGCCGGATATGGTGTGTCGATCTTCCAGCCCCAGTCCACGCAGGTGGAAATGCATGCCGGCATAGTGGACAACTTCTTTACCGGCGTTTCACCTGATCCGTTTACCGCCACGGCGGCCGCCAATCACGCCCTGAAACAGGGTGTGAAGAACGTTGTCCTGTTCACATCGGATGAAGGCGGATCATGGTCCGCGCGCACACCGCTCTGGTTCGGCGAAGTGATCGAGGAGAACGGCGGCAAGGTTCTTGCCAAGCTGAATTTCAGCTTCGGAACGTCTGACTGGTCGCCGCAGATCGCGGAAATCAAGGCACTCGATCCTCAACCGGATGCTGTCTACATCTCGTCGATCATGCCGGATGTCGGAGTTCTTGTCCGCCAGCTGCGCAGTGCGGGTATCGATGCCTGGGTGGTCGGGTCCGACGGATTTGATGATCCGTCTTTGGATGCGATCGGCTCCGACGACCCGAGTCTTCTTGACAAGGTTTTCTTTGCAACGCTGGCGCCTTCTCAAGAGGACAGCGCGGTCGTGAATTTCATGAAGGAATGCAAGGAAATGGGCCATGAAGTGAACGGCCTCTTCCCGGCAACGGGTGCGGACACAATCATGGCGGTCAAATTCGGTGTCGAGACCGCGGGCAGCACCGATCCGGCAGCGGTCGCCGATGCAATCCGTTCCGCCGACAGCCTGCCGGTTCTGACCGTCGACTCGATCTCGTTCAAGGATACGAAGACCTATGCTCAGCGCACCATTCCGGTGATCGGCTACAAGGATGGAAAGCGCGTTCTTGTGACCAATGAAATTCCCGCCAATGTTCCGACCGACTGGAACTGATAACTCCGGCGCGGCCCTTTCAACGGGCCGCGCCGCAGGACCTATCTGATGCTCACCATCCAGGATCTACACGTCTTTCATGGTCCGATTGAAGCGGTCCATGGCATTTCCCTTGAAGTTGAAAAGGGCAAGTGCATCTCGCTTCTGGGACCGAACGGTGCCGGAAAGACATCGACTATCTCGGCGATTACCGGGATCGCCCGCTCGACCGGCCTCATTCGTTTCGAGGGACGGGATCTTTCACGCGAAAGCGTGGAAGCCCGCATAGCCGCCGGAATTGCCGTTTCTCCGGAGGGGCGGCGCATCTTTTCCAATCTCACTGTTCTGGAAAATCTCACGCTCGGTGCAGCCCTGCAGAAGGATGCAGCGGAGAAGGCAAAAGATACCGACCACTGGTTTTCTCTGTTTCCGATCCTTGCAGAGCGCCGGGACCAGTCCGCCGGAACACTGTCCGGCGGTGAGCAGCAAATGCTTGCGATCGCGCGTGCCCTTATGGCACGCCCGAAGATACTATTGCTGGATGAACCGAGCCTGGGTCTGGCGCCCAAGATTGTGCGGCAGATATTCGATCTGATCGCCGACCTGAAAGCCCGGGGCATGACGATCCTTTTGGTCGAACAGAATGCGACGCAGGCGCTCAAGCTTGCGGATTACGCCTATCTCATGAGTTCCGGCCGGATCGTCGCACACGGAACGGCCGATGACCTGGGCAAGAGCGACAAGCTGATGGCAGAGCTGACGGGGGTTGCCTGAAATGGAATACATAGTCCAGCAGGTATTGAATGCGCTCAGTTTCGGCGCGGAATATGCGCTTCTTGCGCTTGGCCTTGCCATCGTGTTCTCGATCATGGGACTGGTGAATTTCGCTCATGGCGAGATCATCGCAGTCGGCGGATACACGATGGTCGCCTTTGCCTCGCTTGCCATCGGCAATCCGATGATTGTCATGGCCGGGGCCGTGCTGGCGGCGATGCTGGCTTCGTTGACGCTGGAAAGAGTTGCTTTCCGACCTGTGCGAAAGGCGGATCCGACAACGGGCCTTTTGACTGCCTTCGGGGTTTCCATCGTGCTGCAAAACCTCTTTTTGCTGTTCGTGTCGCCCCGGCCGATAGCTGTGACATCTCTGTATTTTCTCGACTGGTCGATCGAGATCGCGGGTATCCGCCTGGCGTCGCTTCAGGTCTTCGAAACTCTGACGACCATCATCGTCATTATTGCCCTGATGCTGTTTTTGAGACGAACGGTGCTTGGGCTCGCGGTGCGTGCGGCATCGCTCGATTTCGAAATGGTGCGGCTGACGGGTATCCGGGCCAACAGGGTCTTCGCCATTGCCTTCCTGATTTCCGGCCTGCTGGCGGGTCTTGCCTGTATCTTCATTATGGCGCGGCGCGGCAGCGTCGATCCGCATCTGGGTTTTGAACCGGTCCTGAAGGCCTTCGTCGCCTGTGTTGTGGGCGGATTTGGCAGTCTTCCCGGAGCTGTTCTCGGTGGTTTCCTTCTTGGAGCTGTGGAAGTTGCCATGCTTGTCATGCTGCCGCAGAGCCTTGGAGGCATGACAGATGCGTTTGTATTCATGATCGTTGCGATGATCCTGATCTGGCGACCCGACGGAATCCTGTCTCCTGCCGTTGAGAAGGGAGACAAGTTGTGATCCGGTTGAGTTCAAGTCAGAAGTCCGGACTAGTCGGCGCTGCCTTGCTCGCCCTTGTCCTTGTCGTGATCGGTTTGCTGACCACCTATTTCGGTTCGCGTTATCAGGTTCGGCTGGTTTACTCGGCCTATGTCAACCTGATCGTGGTGCTGGGGCTTCAGGTCTTCATGGGCAACGCGCGGATCACCAACCTGTCGCATAGCGCCTTCATGGGAATAGGTGCTTATGCAGCCGCGCTCTGCGTTACGCCGGAAAACATCAAGAAGATCTCGCTGCCCGATGCTCCCTGGGGCCTGGCGCAGTTTTCGCTCGACCCGGTGCTGTCCGCGCTGATTGCCGTCGTGATCACGGCTGTGCTTGCCTTTCTGCTTGGCATGCTGATTGTCCGGCTCACCAGCATCGGCGCGACAATCGTCACGCTGGCTATTCTCGTTATCATTCACGCCATCTTTCTTTATCGAACCGATATCTTCAAAGGTAACCAGGCATTCTTCGGCATTCCGCAGGTTTTCGATCTGACCTCGGTGATTGCGATAGCGATCCTGGTGGTGATTGTCTGCCGACTGTTCAGGGAGAGCCGTTGGGGCATTCAGCTCAGGGCGAGTGCGGACGATGAGGTCGGCGCTGCCGCAATGGGTGTCCAGATCTACAGACTTCGCCTGATCGCCTGGGTGCTGGGGGCCGTTATCCTGGCCGTCGCGGGGATCTGTTACGCCTACTTTCTCGGGACAATTTCGGCCCGGCCCTTCTACTTCAACCACGTTTTCCTGACCCTTGCGATGCTGATCCTGGGGGGGATGCGAACCGTCACCGGCGCCGTCCTCGGCACCTTCCTGATTTCCTTCGGGCTTGAAGGGGTCCGATATCTGGAAACGGGGCCTGTATTTCTGGGCATTGATCTGCCGGAAGCGCTCGGACTATCGGGTATCGCGCTGGGAGCCGTGATTGTCTTGACTATGGCGCTCCGTCCGACTGGTATCATGGGAAACCGGGAAATCGAGACGCTGTTCGTCCGGCAAAGACACTAGGAGAAAGACGTGGCTTGCAATCACACGATCCACAAACATGCGCATCATTTCGGCTGGGACAATTCGATCGAGCCGATCCTGACCGTTACGCCAGGCGAAACAATTGAAGTCGAGACGATTGACAGTTCCGGGGGGCAGTTCAACCAAACTTCGACAGTGGCGGACCTGGGCAATCTGAGTTTCGACAAGGTCAATCCGGTCACCGGTCCGATCTATGTAGAAGGTGCCGAACCGGGGGATGCCGTCGCAATCACCTTTCTGGACTTCAAGCCGTCCGGCTGGGGCTGGACCGCGAATATTCCCGGGTTCGGGTTGCTGACGGACCAGTTTCCCGATCCGGCGCTGCATATCTGGAAATATGACGCGGTTGCGATGAAACCCGCACTCTATGGACCAGGTGGCGCGGTTCCGTTGAAGCCCTTTGTCGGCACGATCGGCCTCGCAGTTGCTGAACCTGGTCTTCATTCAGTTGTTCCACCCAGGCGCGTCGGCGGCAATCTCGACATTCGCGACAACACGGTCGGGACAACGCTTTATCTGCCTGTCGAGGTCGCGGGGGGGCTTCTGTCGCTCGGGGACACCCATGCCGCGCAGGGAGACGGCGAGATTTGCGGCACGGCGATCGAAAGCCCCATGGATGTTGCGATCAAGGTGGATCTCCTCAAGGGCGCGAATTTCGCTTTTCCGAGATTTGAGACGGATGGCCCGGTAACCAGGCATTTCGACACGATGGGATACCAAGTCACGACCGGTATTGGCGAGGACCTGATGCAGGCAGCCCGCGACGCGGTTTCGGGCATGGTCGACTGGGTCTCGTCCAGAACCGGAATGAGCGCGCTCGACGCTTATATGCTGTGCTCTGTCTGCGGAGACCTGCGGATTTCGGAAATCGTCGACATGCCCAATTGGACGGTGTCGTTCTATTTTCCGAAGAATGTTCTGGGGTAGTGCCGCGAGCAGATACAGGTCAGAAAGTTGATCCACAAGGTTTGAAAATGTGGTGAGAAGGCAAAAATTCGGTTTGTCGAAACTTTCTGTATGTGCGTCAGGGCAAAAAAATCCTGTTTAACGTCGTGCCGTCTGCGTCAATTCCAGGCCCGACTCTGATACCATCCTTCAGCGCTGCTGCAACCTATGCGATTGTGGTGGTTGTTGAGCAATGCGCAACATGACATTGCGGGTGGCGTAATCGGGCGCCGGTCAGGCTGGATGGTCTATGCAGAGACTGGATTTTGAGTTGGACAAGGCGCAGGTCAAGCGCGCTTGGGGCGTGATTGATCGTGAGTTCCAGAATCTCGGTCTGGTACTGCGCCGCGGGTCCGACTTCGACGTCGTCGAGGCGATGGCTGCCTCCAGCGGTTTTCCGCCGCTCGAAGGGCATTTCACACCGACGCTCAATACCTATACGCCTTCCCAGGCCTTCTGGCTTGCTCTTACCGATCAGGATGGACGGTTGGTCGGGCGGGTCTGTGCCCGGTTCGACAAAATGGAATATCCCATGACGCTCACGGATTTCTGGCGCAAGTATTTCCATCGCTGCTATCCGAATGCCGTGGGCGGCAAGGTTGAGCTGGCTGCAGAACAGCCGCGTGTCGGTCGGCGGATAACCGGCGACGTTGTCTATCTGGGGGGGACGTATGTTGCCCGCGATTGGCGCAGACACAAGCTGGGTGGTCTATTGAACCAACTCGCCCAGATCGAGGCTCTTCACGACTGGGGAGCCGGTTTCTACTATGGATGGATTCAGGGCCACACGTTTCTTGACGGGTTCTGGCGCGAATGCGGCTTCACCCGATGCGCGCACAACGCTCTGACATGGGCGGAACCATTGCCTGGTACGCTGGATGCCAATCTGGTTTTTGCGGGCAATAGTGTGGATGACGTGTGTGATCTGATAGATCGCGTTGCTCGTGGATTTCCAGTAATTCCATCAGACAGAATATTCGAACAATCCCCGAACGGGTCTCGAACCTGACAAGCAATCGCTGCAACGTCATGTCGGGAACGCCGGCACCAAGCCGATTGCCTGTCCTTTGAATATCCAGCCAGGGTTCTCCCCTGATCGCTGTCTGGTAGGCATCCGCAACACCTTTTCGATAGACGGATGGCAGAAAGCTCGTGGCCGGTTTTTGCGCCTCTGAATCCAGCGCATGCGGAAAAAACCGCCGGAAAGTGGTCTGGTTGCCGGCGAAGGTGATTTTGGGAACGTCTCCAGGCTCGGCTGACGGCAACGTCAGGAGCAGCCAGGGACTCAGCTTGGTCATTCGGCTGTCCCGGATCATGACGCCGCTGTTGTCTTTCCATGTGTTGAGCAGGAACTGCGCCCGCTCGCCGGCCAATCCGCTTTCCACATTCGAAAGGGGAAGTGGCTCAACAAAGGTATTGTTGCTCATCGATCTGTCCAAACGGCCCCGGGTTGGGCTGGAAACCACGCTGGATCGCTTCTGCAAAGATATCACCTCTTGCTTCCACGGCAAGTTCGGCACGTTCCGCATCCGTCAACAGACTGGTTTGGTCGTGGTTGAACATGTTGAAACAGTGAAAGTCCAGCAGGTACAGACAGTCATACCTGGCGGCTATTTCAAACAGTTCGAGGAACTCAAGTTGTTCCTTTGTAAAATCCTGCACACTCATGATTTTTTTACCGTTTACTGTTTATTTTTTCAATTTGACGAGGGCCTCATAGACGAAGAAAACGCTCTCCAGAATTTCGAATTGGTTCATGCGCTGGGGCTCCGGTTTGCGATTGTTCTGTTCAACCACGCTCTCCAGGGCCTTCAGGTAGAGATCCATGTCCAGACCCCTGGAAACCTGCTCGGGTTCCTGAGGTGCTTCGCCGGGAAGGGGTGCTTTTAGTTCCCGGGACAACAACAGCATGTGTTCTGCGCTGAGTGCCTGTTTTCCCTTGCGGATTCGCGAAACTGATGCGGGTGTCAGACACAGAAGACTGGCAACCTCGGTATTTTTCATGCCACTGGCTTCGATGGCGTTGTCCGCCCAGGTTGTGACATCAATGCCATTTTCACCCGCAGGTGATTCCATGTTACGCGTCCCGTAAGAAACATTAATAAATTATGAACGATAATTACGCGATATGATATAAATTGCAACTTAAGAGTCTGTCACAAACTGTTGTTTCCCGTACAATCTGGGATATTGCTTAACGCACAAATCAGGTGAGTTCGCACTCCATAAAAAAGCAAGACAGCCCGGGATTGTCAGCATGTCGGTTGACCGGTAACGGCACCCGATCTGCCAATTCCACTCCCGACCTGACCCTGTGTTGTTCTTTCGGGTTGCATGTCGGAGAAACGTCCGGTGAAATATCCTTGGAAGCAGTACGAATGAACTTCGTACCTGACCGGCTGCATTCCGCAAGCATGAGATGGCGTTTGGGAACATGTTCAGTGGCATCCACCTGCAAGGCTGCTGCGTATTGTCTCTGGAACCGACACAAGCAGATTCGACCGAGAGATTTGATGATGAATGCCGATGACAACTGGAAGCGAAACTGGGTCAATCGGGGTGTCGCTGGATATCTGGCCGTTTTTATCGTCGGTCTGCTCGTCAACCCCAGCTTCGTTCGCGCGAATGAAATTCTGGAAAATGTCCGATGGCTTTTGTCCGATCCGGAGCGGTTGCCTCTTATCGTGGAAAAGCGACGCAACGAGATTGCTGCCTTCTACAATTCCGACCAGGGTGAAGTCCTCTGGTTGAACCAGCCTCGCAGTCTTGAGCTCACCAGTCACATGGAAAACGCCGATCGTGAGGGATTGCGGCCGGAAGACTATCCGGCCGAAGTGCTTGTGAAGGCGACGGCCTCGCTAAACAGTCTTTCCTCGGCTGCGGACGTTGCGTGGGTCGAACTGCTTCATACCGGGCACTTCCTGGACTACGTGCATGACCTGCGCGCAGGTCGTGTCTCGCCGAGGGTTCTTTATCCGGATGCCTACATGCCGTTCAACTCGATCGATGCGGTTGATGCGCTGTCACGGCTGGTTGCCTCGGAAGACATGGACATATTTATCGCGGACTGGCAGCCGCAAGACGACACCTATCGACGCTTGAAAGCGCATTTGCAGCAACTTCATGAGGTCCGGAAATCCGGCGGCTTCACCTATCTGGAACCCGGGGAGGCAGTCGAGGCAGGACAGAGCGCTCCAGAAGTACCTGCACTCCGCAAACGTCTGCTGGAAGACGGCCTGATTGCGGATGCGTCAGACGACGAGTTTTTCGACAAGCGTCTCGCTTTTGCAGTCGGACAGGCGCGGCAGCGCTACGGGCTGGACGTTTCCGGGCGGGTCACACCGGAGCTGATCCGGGCACTGAACATACCGGTCGGAAGGCGCATCGAGCAGCTTACCAATGCCATGGAGCGGATCCGGTGGCTTCCAAACGAATATGCCCGCCTGCAGCTCTATATCAACAAGGGCGAAAACACCTATGTGTTTCTGGACAACGGGCGGGTCGTCCAGGAAGGCCAGGCCTATCCAAACTGTCCTGACAGGAACCATACGACGATGGCGACCACCATCGAGGCAGTGACATTCCATCCAACCTGGCAGGTGCCATGGGAATTCTTCGGCAAGGAGCTTCTGCCGCGATTGCAGCAGGATCCGGAACAGGTCGAAGCCGCAGGCTATTATCTGAAGCGCAGCGGGGCCGACGTTCCACTTGATGCGCTTCCCTGGAAACAGGCAACCATTCGGGACCTGGAACGGGCAAGCAACCGGGAGCAGTATGCGTTGTACCTGCCTGCTTCCAGCGAGAACCCGCTTGGGAAATATGCCTACAGGTTGAGGCAGGAACACCGGTTGTCGCTCTTTGACCTGGACGCTGCGCCGGAAGACGGACTTTTCTGCAATCCCTACCTGCCGAAAACGGCATTCGGGATCGTTAACGGCCTCGACATCCTGGACAAGATCATCGAACCGCGCGTTTTGCCGGTCGATGGTATCGAAGACCGGATTTCACGGCGGGACACAGTGACTTTTCCGGCTCGTGGCGGATTGATGGCAGTTGTCTCACACCAGTCGGTCTGGGTGCAGCGCCAGGGGTTGATCCGCTTCGGACATGATCCTTATCTGGAAGATGCGCGATTGACAGCAGCGCTTTCGGGCCGGCCGAAACCTTAGACATCGATCCGGCAAATCATCGGTATCGCAGTCTTGAGGCGGGACCTTGCACGGGCGGGCAGCAGCGGTTCAGAAAATTCAGAGCAGCATGATCATGGTGCCGGCAAGCGTCAGGAGCACGTTCGCCAGCGCATAGGTGCCGGCGTAACCGAGTGCAGGCACGGTGCTTTTGGCCGCCTGCTGGACAATGCCGAGGGCAGGGGTGCTGGTCATGGCTCCCGTAAGTGCTCCCAGTAGCAATGCCGGGTTCATGCCAAGGGCAAGCCGTCCGAATGCGTATCCACACAACAGAGGCAGGCACGTCACGACGACACCCGAAACAAACAGCACCGGTCCGACGGATCCTATCGCCTCTGCGATACCGCCTCCCGCATTCAGTCCGACGCCGACCATGAACAGAAGCAGACCAAGTTCCATCAGGATAAATCTGGCGGCCGCCGGCATGCGCCCGAAGGTCGGCCGATTTGCCCGCAAGAAACCGACACAAATCCCGGCAACCAGCAAACCGCCTGCGGTTCCTATTCCGACATTGATATCGCCGACCTTGACGGTGATCTGACCGAGCATCAGGCCGAAGACAATCCCGGCAGCGAACGTCAGCAGGTCCGTTTCAACGGCCTTGCGGTCTTCAGCGCCAAGTTCGGCAATCGCACGGTCGAGCGCACGTCTTTCTCCGGTCAGGATCATGACGTCACCGCGCTGGACAACCGTCCCGGGCGCAAGGGGCAGCTGAATCTGGGAGCGGGTGATCCGCGTCAGATAACAGCCGTGCCGTTCGTAGGTACCGATCTGTTCCAGCGATTTGCCGACCGACATCGGGTTGGTCACCACGACTTCGGCAACATCAACGACCGCATCGATCAGATCCCTGTCCAGAACTTCCGCTCCGAGCCCATAAAGATCTCGCGCCTTGGCGTGCTCTTCCGGTGTCGCGAAGACCGCAACCTTATCGCCGGTTTCAATCACCGTTTCGGGCTGCGGATCGATAAGCTCTGCCCCCCGTTTCAGCCTATAAAGAGACTTGTAGCTGATTTCCTTGGTGGTGCGGGCCGCCAGAGCTTCGGCAATGGTCATGCCGTTCAGGCCCGGGTCATCCAGTTCATAGGCTCGCAAGATCGGTCTTTCGATCTTTTCTTCCACGTTTTCCGCCTTGAACCCGCGCTCGTTGGCGAAGGTTTCCGCTGCTGCGGCAAGGTCTGTCCTGAGCAGGTTCGGCAGCAGCTTGACGACCAGCAGCAGACCGACCGTTCCGAAAATATATGTAATGGCATAGGCAACGCTGATGCTCTCGATCAGACTGTTTGCCGTTTCTCCTGTGGGAAGGGAGACAAGGCCCGATGAAACGGCATTCTGGGCGCCGACGAGCGTGGGGGTGCTGGTCAGGCTGCCTGCCATAAGGCCGGCGGCAAAGGAATTGGAGAGGCCGGTAAGCCACGCCAATCCAAGAACGAGCAGAAAGGAGCCGGCGGTCATGAACAGTGTCAGAACAAGATACTTCGGACCATCCTGACGCAAGACGTTCAGGATCTGCGGTCCGGCCTGCCAGCCGACGGAATAGATAAAGAGCGTGAAACCGATCGACTGGACGATAGGATCGATCGTGTAACCGTAGTGACCGAACAGCAATGCACACAGAAGCACGCCACCGGTGACACCGATTTCGAACCGGGCGATCCGAATGTTGCCGATCAGGTAACCGATGGCAATGATCGTGAAGATCACAAGCACGGAATCCTGATGGAAAATACTGGAAAAGTCGATCGTCATATCGCGGTCTTGTCAGCTGTCTTGAATAGGTGAACAGGCGGTATCAGTCCATTTTCGAAAGACCTGCAGCGGTATTTCTCAAGCCCGGGCGTCCCCATGCGAGACTGATGCGTCAAAATCATGACCTCACCGCGTCAAATCCATCCAAGTCTCCAATTGATGCAAAAACAAAGGCCGGTCCCGATGTTTACGGGCCGGCCTTTCAGTTCAGATTGTTTTTTGGGATTCAGTTCTGCTGCATTAGCGTCACCGATACCAGATCCTTTCCGACAATCGTTTCTCCTTCAAATCCGCTGTCAGCGACTGCCGAGCGGTAGTCGTCGTCCGTCAGGGCCCCCTTCGGGAGCTTGTAGGGGCCCTGACGGGGGGCACCAACCGGCGGGATCAGGTGGGTTAGCATCAATTGCTTGACGCCAGCCCGTTTAGCCAGATGACCTAGATCCGTCGCGTTGCTTTGCCGGTAGTAAATCGGAGGCGGAAAGCCTGTGCCGCCGTCCGGCCCCATGACCGGGTGAATTGTGGAATGAACGATGATGTCGGCGTCTTTTGCCAGTTTTTCCACCTGATCCGAAGTCGAGGTCTCGCGCGGAGGCTTGCGGACATCATTGCCTGCGTCGCCACCGATCACGACACTTCCGGCTGGCGTGTCGACCCTGTAGGACGCGTGACCGGCAATGTGTGTCGACCTGATCGCGCTCACCTTGACGTCACCCTTCGACCAGACTTCGCTTGCCTCGTCTTTGGGTGAAAAGTCCCTGACCTGAAGCAATTCGGCAGGTCCGCCAGGCAAACGTTTCTTGTTTTCAGCAAGGCGCTGGGCGATCTCGCCGGAGTTTATCAAGGGGTCGCCGATATGGGTGGCAAAACGTTGGCAACTCAGTGCGAAGCCGAGCGGAGACTTGGTCTCCTCGCTGCAGACAAGGTCAACTTTCGGCCCCTGAGAATTGAAGTGCCACCGCAATTGCATGATATCGGCGAGACCTTCGGAATGATCTGAATGCAAATGCGTGAGAAACACCGCATCGAGTTTGCCGACCGGCACGCCGGCTTCACTCAGGCGCTGCGTCGTGCCGCGTCCTGTATCGAACTGAAGCCGCACGTCATCACATTTGTTTTCAACCGAACCGTATTGAACAAGCGTTCCCGCACCTGCCTGTCCCTTGAATACGGGAGGTCCACCCTGGGTGCCGGTCAGCGTGACTTTGAGGCAATTTTCTGCCAGTGCTCCGCTCGCAGCGATCACACCGGCGCCGAAAAGAGCCGCTTTCAAAAGCGTTCGCGACATTCTCTCCTTCTCCAATCGATTTAAATGTTTTTCTTTTAATAATATCGATTTTTAAAAATTGTTCAATTCTTCATCGATTAAAAATCGGAAAAGTGATCACTCTGCGGCTGACAGAAATGTCAATTGGCGACCGGCTCGCTTTCGGAACGCCTGAGATCCAGCTTTTTCGCTGAGGCATCCAGACCGCGGATTTCCGAAGACGCCGTGATTTCTTTTGCGGTGGCAAAGCGCTCATGGTTTTGCGCCACCTTCGGAAGGTCATAAAGATAGTTGACCATTGCACCGGCCGACTGGGCCTGTCCCTTTGGAGACAGGTCGGCCTCTGCATGAACGGCATGGATCATTGCACCGTTGCCGAGATGAAACCGGGCAACCGGATCCAGCGGAAGTCCGTCAGGCCGCTTTGCCGACATCAGGTAATGGGCGGCAAGTGTCCTGATCTGTTTTGCATCTGCATCCTCGAAAAGGATGTCCTCCGACTTCAGCCAGTTTGTCAGCTCCGGAATGGGGGACAGGGTCACGAAGGTCTTCAGGGCAGGCAATTCGGTTGCCAGATCCGCCGCCACCTGCTTGATCAGCGAATTGCCGAAGGAAATTCCCGCCAGACCCGGCTGACAGTTTGATATTGAATAAAATGCCGCCGTTCGGGCCTCGTCTGCAGCAAGCGTTTCCCGGTCTTCCGCCAGAAGATCCTGAATGGACCCGGGGACGGCGCTCGTCAGGGCGACCTCAACGAAGATCAGGGGCTCGTCCGGCATTGTGGGGTGAAAAAACGCAAAGCACCTTCGGTCACCCGGTACAAGCCGGCGTCGCAGGTCTTCCCAGCTGGCAATTTCATGAACGGATTCATAGGCGATGATCTTTTCCAGGATATGCGCCGGGCTTTCCCAACTGATCGGGCGCAAAACGAGGAAGCCCCGGTTGAACCAGGAGAGAAACAGATGGCGGAAGTCCTGATCAAGCGCCTGGAGCCGGGGATCGCCCCTGCCAAGCCTGAGCAGATCGGCACGCATCTGTACAAGGGCTTCGGTCGCACCGGGAATCTGGTTCAAACGGCGGATCAGTTCCTGTCTGTCCGGCTCGACTGATGACATGAATGCGCGGTAGCTCTGCTTGCTCGGATCTGCTTCATAAGCTTCCAGCGCGCTGCGAACCTTGTCCGGATCGATATTCATATTGCTGGAAAGATGACGGAAAAAAGCGAGCTTTTCCTCGTCATTCATCTCCCGGTACCGCTTCAAGATATGATTGGCGGCGGACAGCCCCGAAACCTCTCCTGTTGCCCCGACAAGGGCACTTATCAGCTCTTCCATCGAGCGGGCGTCCGGTTTGTCCAGCGCTGCCGTCAGGTATCTGCGTTCAAAGATCGTCGACAGCAAGTCACCGAGAATCGTCATACGCCTCTCCAAGAACCAATAACTGCCAGACTGCTGCCAGGCACCAGAATTGGACAGTCTCAACGCAATTCCGCGGCAATCGGTTTCACCGGATGATGATTTGCCGCCTGTCCAATAGACATAGAGCAGTGTCACCGGTCACCCAATTGGCTTTAAGACGTAAAATCAGACCGATGCACCGCCAGATCAGGACAGATCGATCCTGTTTCCGGACAGGCCGACCGAAAGCGTGAAGCTGCCTTCATTGATAAGCCAGCGCCTGATCGTGAAAGTTCGCACACCCCTTTTGTGCATCGGGTCTTCCTCGGCAAAACGCCTGGCTTCCTCAAGAGAACCGGCGCGATAGACAATCATGCCTTCGCCGTTCAGGTCTTCCCCGGTGAAATCGGACACAGGGCCGGCAAATGCCAGCTTGCCTTCGTTTTCCAATCTTGCCTGATAGGCAAGATGGTCCGGCAGTGTTCCGGGCAAATCGACGTCCGGCCCGGCCGGGGTTGTGTTCACGACATAAAGCTCAAGTGCCAGAGCTCCCCGCTCCTTGGCAATGCGTTTGTAGTCAGACCATTTTGGCATGTGTCACCTCCAATTTTACCTAGAATAAAAAAATCGATATTATTTGACAATATTAAAAATAGTCGTCAAAGTAACAAAAAAATTGGAAACACCGAGGCTAGCATGCGATTCATAGTGGGAACAGGAGTGTCAGGTAAGGGTGTCTACCTCGTGGATGGCGAGTGGGCCTGGAACCTGACAGTGGTCGACAGCGCCGTCGGAACCGAATTGAGCGCGTTGATCCAGGGAGATGTCAACCTGGGGGATGTCATCGCGTCAAAGGACAAGACGGACGCTGAGCCGCTGTCATCGCTGACGCCCGGCCTTCCGGTGGATCGTCCGGGAAAGATCATTTGCCTCGGCCTGAACTACGTCGATCACATCAAGGAGGGGGGCTACGACATTCCTTCCTATCCGGCGTTGTTCATGCGCTGCACCACCTCCATGATCCCTGCGGGCGCACCGATGATCCGGCCCAGTTGTTCAGAGCAGCTGGATTACGAGGCGGAGTTGATGGTGATCATCGGCAAGGGTGGCAAGCACATACGCGAGCAGGACGCCCTCGAGCACGTATTCGGGTATACGATATTCAACGATGGTTCGGTTCGCGAATATCAGCGCAAGACGCATCAGTGGACACCCGGAAAGAACTTTGATGGAACCGGCCCGGTCGGTCCTGTTGTCGTCACCCCGGATGAATTGCCCGATGGGGCAGATGGATTGAAGATCGAATCAAGGGTCGGGCAGGAAATCCTGCAGAGTGCGACCACATCCGACATGCTGTGGAGCGTCGCCAAGACCATCGCGACAATCTCCGAATTCACGACGCTCCAGCCGGGCGACATGCTGGCGATGGGAACACCGCCGGGCGTTGGGCACGCCAAGACGCCTCAAAGATGGCTGCGGCCTGGTGAAACTGTTGAAGTGGAAATTGAAGGTATCGGCATCTGTGCCAATCCGGTCGTTGCCGAAGAGGACATCGTTGCAACGGAGGCAGCGGAATGACCATGGCCGTGTCCAAGGCTCCAACCGGTGAAACTCTGGAGAAACTGCGTGCCGAAGCACACGCCCAAATTCGGGGCTTGCGCGAACGGATAGGCAGGCTGGACAACAACGGTATCGATCTGATCCTGCGCGGTGCCAGATCCCATTACGCCTGGCAAGACAAGCCGGTGCCGCGTGAAATGCTGGAAACGATCTACGACATTACCGCTTCCGGCCCGACCAGCATGAACACCTGTCCGGCAAGGTTCTTCTTCATTGAGACGCCAGAAGCCAAGAAACGCCTGACAAAGGCTCTCAAGGACAAGAACATCGACAAGATGATGTCGGCGCCGGTGACCGTGATCATCGCCCACGATGTCGAGTTCTGGAAGGAGTTGCCCTACCTGTTTCCGCATGAGGACCGGCGACCTCACTTCGAAGGCAAGGCAGAACATTCCGAGGCGACCGCCTTTCGAAACGGGACCTTGCAGGGCGCATATTTCATGATTGCCGCGCGCGCACTCGGGCTCGATGTCGGAGCCATGTCAGGGTTTTCCAACAAGATTGTCGACGAGGAGTTCTTCTCTGGCACGACCTTGAAGTCGAATTTCCTTTGCAACCTCGGTTATGCGGATGAAACGGCGCTGTTTCACAAACTGCCCCGTTTGCCGTTCGACAAAGCCTGCAAGTTTCTGTGAGGTCTGGACCGTGGCCCTGAGAGAAAAAACAATCGTCAAGCTCCGTACACAGGGTGACGGTCTCAGTCATTCCAGAATGGACGTGACCATCCGGGATTTGACGTTTTCCATTGATGAACCGGAGGTGCGCGGTGGCACCAACATGGGTCCGGCACCCACCGAAGCAGCGCTTGCTGCGCTTGCGGGATGCACGAATGTCATCGGCAACAAATGTGCCGGCAAGCTGGGTGTCGATATCGGACATCTATCGATTGAAATAACCTGCGAGTTCGATCGCCGCGGCGTTACGCTTGAAGAAGAAATAGACGTCCCTTTCGTCGCGCTGCGACAGGTGGTGACAAGTGATGGAACCGCAACGGAAGAGGATCTTTCGCGGGTTGCGTCAAACGTCGCCAAATTCTGTCCCTTGTCCAAACTGTTTGAACAATCCGGGACCGCACTTGAAACGATCTGGCAAAAAGCCTGATCGGTCACTTTTCTTTGGGAGGAGAATGCCATGATTGGAAAACTGACAAGACGGAGTGCTCTTGCGCTGGCGCTCCTGAGCGCCACGTCACTGCCTGCGTTTGCAACCGAAACCATCAAGGCGGTGGTCATCGACGGCTATCCCGCACGGGCCTTGTGGGTTAAAGAGTTCACGAACTTCTTCATCCCCGAGGTCGACAAGCGCCTGGCGGAAACCGGCAACTATGAAATGGACTGGCAGGAAAGCTATGGCGGGTCCATCGTCAAGCCGAAGGGTGTTCTGGAAGGAATAAAGCTGGGTCTCGGTGACATCGGCATCGTTACGACCATATTCCATTCCTCGAAACTGCCGACCCAGGCGATTTCCGCAGTGACCCCTTTCATCGCGCCTGATTCCAGGGCGGTTGCCAAGGCAGTCGACGAAATCGCCAAAGAATATCCGACCATGCAGAAGGAATTCGAAAGTCAGAACCAGGTTTATCTGGCGACCGGCGTTGTGCTGGACACATATCAGGTGTTTTCGAAAGAACCGATCAGCAGCATTTCGGACCTGGAAGGCAAAAAGGTCGCGGGTGCAGGCATGAACCTGCGCTATCTTGAAGGCATTGACGGCGCTGCTGGAGTGCGTGGCGGTCTGACGGATTTCTACAACATGCTTCAGACAGGGCTTGTCGACAAAGCGATGCTGTGGCCGGAGGCGGCGAGTACATTCAAGATCGCAGAGGTCGCACCCTACATGTTGAAAGCCGACCTTGGAGCGGTCAACTCCAAGACGATCACGGTCAACAAGGACTATTGGGACAAGCTTCCCGATGAGGTCAAGGACGTGTTGCAGGAGGTTGCCGTCGAATATCGGGACCATGTTGCCGGTCTTGCCATGGATCGCGCGCAGGCCAGCCGCGACAAATACGTCGAAGCGGGTGGTACCATCGTTGAAATGGACGCAGCCGAACGTGAAGCATGGGCAGCAGCCATGCCGAACCTTGCGGTGGAATGGGCCGCTCAGCTGGACTCCAAGGGTGAACCGGGCAGCGATATGCTGAAAGCCTACATGACCAAACTACAGGATGCAGGTTATTCTCCGACCCGTGACTGGTCGGCTGAACTGTCCCAGTAGCCGGACCGTAAACAGCGGGAGCGCCAGTATGCTGCGTCCAATACTTACTGGCGTTCGCGCCTTGTCTCGACTTGCCAACGGGGTTGCGATCGGCGCCAACGCCGTTGGTACACTCATCGTGCTCGGTCTGGTACTGATCGTGAATTACGACGTCGTGGCGCGCGGCTTCTTCAATGCCCCCTTCAGAGGGGCCTATGAAGTCGTCCAGTTTTCCATGGTGCTGATCGTCTTCCTTCAGCTTCCCGACGTCGTGCGCATGAACAGGTTGACGCGTTCGGACGGTTTTCTGACCCTCCTGTCAACAACACGTCCCAGGCTGGCCGACACGATCAGGCGGACAATCAACCTCGTTTCGGCAGCTTTCATGGCGTTGGTGGCTTATGCCATTTGGCCGGAATTCGTCGAAATGTATGAAACCAAGGACTTCTTCGGGGTTCCGGGAATCTTTACCGCTCCCTGGTGGCCGATCAAACTCGCCATCTACCTCAGTGCGTTTTTGTGCACCATCCTGTTCTTCATCAAGGTCGTCAGGCCGGATCAGAAGATTGAGCCTGTCCGCCTCGACGAACATGCAGAGGAAAACTCGTGACACCCTTTGAAATCGGCATTCTATCGGTCGTTGCGATTGTCGTTCTGGTTTATCTCGGCGTCTACATTCCGATTGCGCTCGGTCTCGTTTCCTTCGTATCCATTCTGCTGATGCGGGACAATTTCGATCTGGCCGTCAACCTTCTCAAGATCGCAATCGGCGACAGCGTCATGGAGTATACCTTTGCGACGGTGCCGCTCTTTACCTTCATGGGACTGATTGTCTCCAAGGCAGGGCTGGGATCGGACATATACACCGTGATGAACTCGGGGTTCAGGAAGGTCAAAGGCGGGATCGGCATGGCAACGGTCGGTGCCAACGCCGTGTTCGCCGCAGTGACGGGGTCTTCCATCGCATCTGCCTCGGTTTTCTCGAAGGTCTCCGTGCCGCAAATGCTGGCCTTCGACTACAACCCGCGATTTGCCGTCGGTGTTGTTGCCGGATCCTCTGTCCTGGGGATGATCATTCCGCCGTCAGCGATGCTGATCATCTATTCCTTTGTTGCGGAGCAGAGCGTCGGCGACATGTTTCTGGCCGGGGTGATACCCGGCATCCTTCTGGCAATTGCCTATGTGGTCGCCATCTTTTTGATGGGACGGCTGACGCCCTCTTATGTGGGTGGCCGTTCGGCGGATGAGATGGAATGGATGTCGCCGATGGAAATCGCCGACAAGACCCTTCCAACACTGGTGCTCATTGTCGCCGTGCTTGGCGGAATTTATACCGGCTGGCTAACACCGGTCGAGGCTGGAGCCACGGGTTCCCTGCTGGGTCTGATCATTGCCGTATTCAGAAAGAAACTCACCCTGAAAACGCTCTGGCATGCTCTTCTTGAAACCGGCCACATCACAGCATCGATCCTTTTCCTGATCACTGCAGCGTCGATCTACAGCCGGATGCTGGGACTTGCAGGACTGCCCAATGAACTGGGTGACTTGCTCACCGACACCAGGCTGACCTTCTTCTGGATCATGTTCATCTATGTGTTGTTGATGATCTTCCTCGGCACGATACTGGATACCGCCTCCATCATCCTGATTGTCGTGCCGTTGTTCCTGCCGCTGGTCGAGCCCATGGGACTGTCGCTCGTCTGGTTTGGCATCGTCACGGTTGTCGGAGCCGAGATAGGGCTTCTGACACCCCCGCTCGGCATTTCCTGTTTCGTCATCAAAGCGACTTTGAACGATCCGCGCATATCGCTGAAGGATGTATTCATCGGTGCGTTTCCATTCGCGCTGGTGATGCTGGTCGTTCTGATCGCTCTCATCCGCTGGCCGTCGCTCAGCCTGGCCATCCTGAACTAAAAGGTGTTCCATGCGTCATGTCACCAAAGACAACATAACCGATGTCTTCATGGGTTACTTCGGTCCGGACACGGACCCGCGACTGAAGGAAATTCTGAAGGGCCTCGTCACGCACCTGCATGATTTTGCAAGAGAAACGAACCTGACGCACGAAGAGTGGCGCAAAGGCATCGAGTTCCTGGAATGGGCAGGCAACATATCGGACAAGGAACGGCACGAGTTTGTGCTCCTTTCCGACGTTCTGGGCCTTTCATCCCTTGTCGATATGCTTCATTCCAGTCCGCAGGGCACATCTTCCAGTGTCCTGGGGCCGTTTCACATCACCGGGTCGCCGCCGCTGGCTTTCGGGGGTGACTTGCGCAAGGACTTCAAGGAGCAGGTCCTTTTGGCGACAGGCACGATCAGGGACGAAAACGGCACCCCTGTCGAAGGGGCTGAGCTCGATATCTGGCAGACTGCACCCAACGGCCTTTATTCCAGTCAGGATCCGGGACAGGACACTTACTCGTTCCATGGCATTCAAACGACAGGAGCAGATGGCCGCTACGGTTTCACAACAGTCAAACCGGTCAGTTACACGGTTCCAGGTGACGGTCCGGTTGGAGATATTCTCAGGGCCAGCGGAAGGCATCCGTGGCGTCCATCGCACCTGCACTACATCGTGAAGGCTTCGGGCTTCAAATCACTGGTGACCGAAATCTTCCCGGACGACGATCCCTATCTCGACGAGGATACGGTGTTCGGCGTTCGAGAGGATCTGGTGATGACATATGTGGAAGAGCCAGCCGGTTCGTTTCCGGCAGAAGGATATGAACTCTCCGGAAAAGTGGAGGGGCTGTATCTTTTGGCGGATTTCGATCTAGTGCTTGTGCGGGAAGACAGCTGACATGGAACTGCTTGCGAACAGATCAGACAAGCTGGAGGATTCCGGCCTGTCCGGCCTGTCCGGGCTGCGTACGGCTGCCGTTCGCCGAAATGTGTCTGAAGGTCTGTAACGCGCACTATGCCGTTGGGCCAATGACCGTTTTGCGGTGCTCAGAGCAAATGGGCCGTCTTCCATCTGTACAGGGTTTTCTCGTATTCGGTAGTGGACTGAGAAAGCCATCGCATGAAATGCACCAAGGCCGGTCGACACGTCCCGGGGAGCGTGGCCAGATAGTAGCCGATTTCAGGAATGGGATCGTCGAACAATGCCACGAGTTTCCCAGACTTCAGTTCATCTGAAATGAATGCGGGTACCGTCGCACCAATACCGTCACCCCTACGAATGCCATCCAGCAGCATATTACCCGGTAATCGGATGACCTTTCGTTTTGCACTCGGCGAGATGCCCACTTTCTCCAGCCACAAGTCAAACTCGACCGAGGCATGCTCCTGCAGCAATGGAAAGTCCAAAAGGTCAGAGGGGTCGGAGAACGTTCGATCACCAATCAACTCCCTTGCAGCGACAACCGTCAAACAGCCTGGTAGCAAAAGCTGCGATTGAAGCCCGGGCCAATGCCCGGTTCCATAGCGGATCGCCAGATCAACACCTCCGGGCTTCAGGTCAACCGCCTCGATCGTCGACTCGATCCTTAGCTCGATATTTGGGTTATTGTCCATGTAACCAGACAGGCGGGGCATCAGGAAGGCACTGGCAAACATCGGCGTGGCGGACACCAGAATGGGTCTCATCGTTTCCGCATTTGACAGAGTTTCGGTCAAGGCGGCCATTGCGGCAAAGGCCTCAAGCACCCCTTTGGAAAGGTGTTCGCCCTGCGAGGTCAATGAGATTCCGTGTTGGGTGCGCGTGACAAGCCGGGTTCCGAGTCGCCGCTCAAGGCCGCGAATTTGTTGGCTGATTGCGGAATGCGTGACATTCAAAGCTGCTGCAGCCTTTGTCAGGTTTCGATACTCTGCGGCGGCGGCAAAAGCCCTGAGCGACGTCAGCGAGGGGAGCGTATGCCAATCCATACGTTAGATGATCTAACAACAAAGAAAAATTTACAACTAAGAAAAATCTCCGTTCCGTTGCATGCTGGGCGGTATAGCCGTTACCTGCTGATGGAGGAAAGATTGACGAAACTTGCTGTGCTGGGTCTCGGCTCAATGGGGTCTGCGCTGGCCCGATGTCTGCTGGAGGCAGGTTACGACGTCCACGTCTGGAACCGTACGCCCGGCAAGTCGGAGGCGCTGGCCAATGCAGGTGCAAAGGTCTGCACCTCGGCGGACGAAGCTGTCGGCGCTAGCAACTTTGCAATTGTCTGCATAAAGAGTCACAAGGAAACAGTGGCGTTGGTGGAAGAGTTAAGCACTTCCCTTGGGGGCAAGACCATCTGCGACATGAGCACCGGCGAAACATCCGATGCAGATGCGCTGGTTTCGATTCTTGGCGAGAGGGGCGCCGAATACATGTTGGGCATGATCAATGCCTATCCGTCCGGAGTTGGCAAAGAGGACACAACAATTCTGACGGTCGGGAACGCCGGTACATGGGAACGATACGGTGACATCATTCGAGTTTTAGGTGGAAAATCGGCCAATGTCGGCGAGCGACCATCTGCTCTTGCCGCGCTGTTTGCCGGGTTGTTCACCGTGCGCCAAGGGTTCATGTTCGGAATGATCTTTGGCGCGCTTGTCTGCCAAAAGGCAGGTATTTCCCTGCAAGTCTTTTCGGACCAGCTTCCCGCAACACTCAAATTGGTCAATGACTATCACAATCTCTTTGCCAGGACTGTTCCCGCCGAAGACTATGACAATGCAGAAGCATCAATGAAGGTCTATGCTATGGCACAAGAAGATGCCTTGAAAACCTTTGAGTCTCTGGATGCCCCGGCAGAATTCATGCAGCTTATGTACAAGCGGACTAAGGCTGCTTGGGACGAAGGTTTCGGCGACAAGCAATTGACCGCGCTGGTTCAACACATGGCGGATCAGTGATCGCGGCAACCAGACCATCAACCCAGAAAGACCATTCCGTCGCGGCTACGTAGCAGCCATCGGTCTTGTTTCGTGGACGTGGGAGAAGGGCTCGAAGCCGACCTTCTCTGCGCTTTCAATCAAAGTCCGGATTGGCGCTGTCGCACTATGTTGCTTCGAGACGCATGTGGTCCCTGTACTTCCTGTCTGACCTATTCGGCGGCTTCCGTGGAAAAGTGCTTTTCCAGGAACGCGCCTGTGTTGCGGTAATGGTCCAGCAACATCCGGCAAGCGGCGTCCGCATCCCTGTCAACCGCGGCATTCATGATATCGGTATGTTCCTTGCCGATATCGCGTTTGGAATAGTCGATTGCCCGGCCGGCCAGATAGCGGTAGCGAATATTCAAATCATAGAGCTGATTGCAGAACTTCAGGAGTACCGGTGAATGGCAGGCACTCAGAAGGTTCATGTGAAAGGTCTTGTGGAGTTCCTCGAAGCGTTCGACGTTTGTTCGGGGCTCGCGCATCATCCGGTGATGGGTGATGACAAGCTTGTCTTCCCAGGCGTGGTCAGCGTTTGAAAGGCTCTCTCGGAGCGCCATTTCTTCCAGGTGGCATCTCAGGTTCAGGATCTCGGCAAAATTGGACGGACTGATTTCAGCGGTCCGGAATCCCCGTTGATCAAGGCGTTCCACAAGCAGGTCGGAGACAAGCAACGTCAGGGCTTCGCGGATAGGGGATCCTCCCATCTCGAGGATGGAACGCAGTTTTTCGATCTTCAGCTTTTCGCCTGGTGGCAAATCACCGATCAGGATCATTCGCCGGATAGCAAGATATGCGCGCTGTGTCGCGGATGGCTCTTGCGCCGGATCCGTATGCATTTTGATAGCCATGTCTAATAATATCGATTTTCTATTATCTTTTCCAGTTTTAACTAAGATGAAGCGCTCATTGTCCGAGTCAAATTGAACATTGAATAGTCAACAGATAATTTCGTGCCGTGACGATGCCTGCAAAATGTGCGTGAGTGCACCCGACCCAGGCGAAACTTGCGACATTGGAGACTGGATTTGCGGAAAGTGTGAATTCAATTGACCAATTCAGTTTAAATTAATAAAAAACAATTTTCCAATCTGGAGGCGAGATGTCCATAACCCCGCTTGTTCAATTCGGCACAAGCCGTTTCCTTCAGGCGCATGCCGATCTCTTCGTGTCGGAGGCGCTTCAACGGGGCAACGCACTGGGACCCATAACCGTTGTCCAGAGCAGTGGTGACAGGAGCCGTTCCGGACGTCTTGCCGCGCTTGCGGCCAAGGACGGTTTCGAGATCAGGATCAAAGGAGTGGATCAGGGACGACTTGTCGACCGCGAGATCCGCGTATCCAGCGTAAGCAGGGCGCTGTCCTTGCCGCATGATCTGGAGATCGTGAGCGATATCGTGTCCGGTGAGGCTCGCATAATCCTGTCGAACACGGCGGACGCCGGTTTCAGGCCCTCCGAAGCCGACAGTCAGAGGCAATATTCGCAGGACATGTCCTATCCGGCAAAGCTGACCTGGCTGCTTTTCAGACGGTTCAGCAATCACGGCGAGCCGATCCAGATCATGCCCACCGAACTTGTCCCTCAAAACGGCGCGGTGCTGCGCGAGCTCGTCATTGGTATTGCAGAATGCTACCCGGCCGAATTCCGGCGTTGGCTGGAAACTGATGTCATCTGGGTCAACTCACTTGTCGACCGGATCGTTTCCGAACCCCTTGAGCCTGCGGGAGCTGTTGCCGAACCTTATGCGCTGTGGGCGATCGAGGATCAGCCCGGACTGGTGTTGCCATGCACACACCCAAGCGTTCGTGTGGTTGCCGATCTGGAGCAGGTTGAAACGCTCAAGCTGTTCATTCTCAACCTTGGACATACCTATCTCGTGTCCCGTTGGATGAACAATGAAGTACCGGAACACGAATTCGTTCGCGACATGCTTGGTGATCAGGCCGTCGCTGCAGATCTGGAAGACGTATATGCCCGCGAAGTCATTCCCGGGTTTCAATTACATGGGAGGGAAGCGGAGGCTGATGCCTATGTGAAAACCACCCTCGACCGGTTCAGGAACCCGTTTCTGGACCACAGGCTGTCCGATATTGCGCAAAACCATCGCGACAAAGTCAATCGCAGGATCGCATCCTTCCTTTCCTGGTCACGACAAGAAAATCCGGATTTCTCGGCACCACGCCTTGAAGCGATCGTCGAAAAGACGGCTTCGTAGCGTCTCTGTCGCGCAATGAACATGGCACCAGGTTCCTGTGACTGCTGCAAGGCTGTCACCCAAGCTTGTGGTTCTTCAGGGATGCCAGCAGCGTTTCCTTGGAACGACGAAGGTGATTGAGGGCGGCCTCCTCCGACCTGGCCCTGTCTTGCGCAAGCATGGCGTCGATCCAATCGAGGTGCTCTTCGATTGCTGCCGCGTTGCGTTCCTGTTCGTCGCGTTTGTCCCACATGTAGTGATAGTGAAAGATGAGCGAGATCAGCTTCTGCGCTTCGAGTACAAATCTGTTTTTTACAACACTGTTTATGGTCGTATGGAATTTTTCATCCAGTGTCGAAAAGTCGTGGTAGCGATCCTTCAGATCCCGCCGAAGGTCTTCATGTTCTTTCCTTATTTCCTTCAATTTGCCCCAGATCTGATGATCCTCCGGCAGCGACAAGAGGTGCCGGACGGCGTTCATTTCCAGCACAAGACGGAAATCGGACAATTCGACAGCAAACTCGGCCGTAAAACCTGAAAGGATCCAACCGCCTTTCGCCCGTCGTTCAACCAGACCGAAGCGGCTCAATCCGGACAGGAACGCCTGCAGGCTGTGGGCCGGAACACCGAATTGCCGCGACAATTGCGCAATATTGAGGGATGTTCCGGCAGGAACATCAAAACGCAAGATCCACTCCAGGAACCGCCTTTCCAGCTCTTCTCCGGTCGGCAGACTTTCAGATTGTGACAGGCGGTGCCGTTTGTCCGGCCGCTTCACAAGCGTTTTCCGTCTGCCTTCCCAGAGAATTAGATTTTCGGCATCCAGCTTGTGCAGTGCGGAGCGTACAATTGTGCGGCTCACTTCCATTCGCTCGGCCAACACGACTTCCGCCGGCAATTGTCCGCCAACTTCCATGTTGGTGCAAATGTCCAGCAACTTATTGTAAGCGCTTCGGAATCGGTCGTCAGTTCGAGCCATGCCCGTGAAATTAGCATATTCGGTTCGGATAACAATTCCCACTTTTTGTACAATTTAATAAAAAACAATTGACGAAGGAGATGAGGACTGCCAGTTTGTATTTAATAATTAAAATCATTTTCGCCCGGGAGGATGCATGGCGAATCTTGAAAGGGAGGCATTACCGTTGCCGACGGGTTTCAGGCTTTCAACCGGCTCGTTCCACAAGCTGTCGGCCTTGCTCACGCTTGTGGCGCTTGCGATCGCATTCTCGTTTGGCAACGACGCTTTCCTGACGGTCAACAACGGCCTGACGGTCCTGCTTCAGACCTCGGTAATCGGTCTGCTGGGCATCGGCATGACCCTGGTCATCATTACCGGCGGTATCGACCTCAGTGTCGGATCGGTTCTGGCACTGTCCGGAGTTGTTACAGGGCTTGCGGTGAAGGCGGGTGTCCCGACTGCCCCGGCGATGGCGCTTGGAATTGTTGCCGGTGCTGCATGCGGCCTCGTCAATGGTTTTGTCGTCACCAAAATGCGGATCACCCCTTTTGTCGCGACGCTGGGCATGATGCTGATTGCCCGTGGTGTCGCGCTCCAGCTTACCGGTGCGGCTCCGATTTCCAGGCTGGGGGAGGCCTTCGGCATCCTGGGAAACGGGTCGCTGTTCAGGATAGTCGAAAAGACGGGGGGCATCTTTCCGAAAGTCGTTTTTCCCGGAATTCCCTATCCGGCAATCCTGCTGGCAGCCGTTGCGATCGCAGCTGCCTATCTTCTGAACCGGCGCCAGATCGGCAGACATATCTATGCGACCGGCTCGAACGAGGAGGCCGCGCGGCTTTCCGGCGTGCTCGTCGATCGCACCAAGATCTTTGCCTACACGCTTTCCGGTGCCCTTGCCGGTCTGGCGGGCAACGTCCTGATGTCCAGGCTTGTAACGGTGCAGCCTAACGAAGGGGTGATGTACGAGCTCGATGCGATCGCGGCCGCCGTGATTGGTGGCGCGTCGCTCATGGGCGGCGTCGGAAACATCTCCGGCACCATGATTGGTGCGTTCATCATCGGCGTTCTGCGCAACGGGCTGAACATGGCGGGCGTTTCAGCATTCATCCAGCAAATCGTGATCGGCGTGATCGTCATTGTGGCGGTCTACATCGATCAGATCCGCAACCGGCGCTGACAAGCCGGATAGCTATCACAGCAAGTCTTCAAACGGAGGAGAACATCATGAAGAAGCTGATTTCGACCATGGTAATGGCTAGTGCGCTCGCGCTCACGGCCGCCGCGGCACATGCAGGTGAGATTGCAGTCATCGTGAAGACGACCAATTCCAACTTCTGGCAAAACGTGAACAAGGGCGCCAGCGCCGCGATCGAAGGCCAGGAAGCGCATTCCATGACCTTCAACGGGCCGGCTTCGGAATCTGCGATTGCAGATCAGGTGAACCTTGTTGAAAACGCCGTCAACCGCGGCGTCTCGGGCATTGTGCTTGCGCCTTCCGATCCCGAAGCACTGGTGCCGGCGGTCAAGAAAGCGTTTGAAGCTCAGATACCAGTTGTCATCATCGACTCCGGCCTCGCCGAAAACGGCAAGGAATTTTTCCAAGCGTTCCTGTCGACCGACAATTGTGCGGCCGGTCAGCTTGTCGCCGACAAGATGCTGTCTGAAGTCGGTACGTCCGGCAAGGTTGCCGTCATGTCCTATGTTGCCGGTGTCGGATCGGAAGTCGGTCGTGTGGGATGTTTCGTCAAGCGCATAAACGAAAAGTCCGATATTGAAATCGTCGGTCCATTCTACTCGCAGTCCCAAATGGCGACCGCGCTCAACCAGACAACGGATGTGCTTGCGGCCAACGATGATCTGGTGGGCATTTTCGGCGCCAACGAGCCGACTGCAATCGGTATGGGACGCGCAATCGTTCAAGCCGGCAAGGCCGGCAGCATCACGGCCCTCGGGTTCGACGGGAACGCCGACCTTCAGGATTTCGTGAGAGACGGAACACTTGCAGGGACTGCGGTTCAGGGCTCATTCCAGATGGGTGAATTGGGCGTTCAGGCGATCATGAAACTTCTGAACGGCGAAAACGTCGCCGAATTCATCGATACGGGCGTCGTGTTGGCCACAAAGGAAAACATCGACCAGCCAGAGGTTCAGAACGTCCTTTACTGACAGGTCCTAACTTGCCGGGAGCTCATTTCTTCCTCGGGTTCCCGGCGTTTTTTTCATAAAGGGGCGCTTCGCGATGGTACAGCAAGGCGAATCGGCACCACTGGTGCAGATGACCGGCATTGAAAAGCACTTTGGTGGTATTCGCGCCGTTGACCGGGTCTCGCTGGATCTTCATGCCGGTGAGGTGGTTGGTGTGCTCGGGCACAATGGTGCGGGCAAGTCGTGCCTGATGCGGATATTGTCGGGGGCGATGATTGCCAATGAAGGCACAATCAGGGTGAACGGGGAAATCGCGGATATCCAGAATCCGCATCAAGCCCGAGACCTTGGTATAGAGACTATATATCAGACACTTGCGCTTGCAGATCATCTCAATGCGCCTGCAAATCTCTTTCTGGGGCGCGAACTGAAGACGAAACTCGGTAACCTGGATGACCGGAAGATGATGGGCGAAGCGATAAGCGTCTTGCGCAAGCTCAACCCGAATTTCAAGAACCTTGACGATCCTGTCTCCAGGCTCTCGGGCGGGCAACGTCAGGTCATCGCGATTGCCCGGGCGATTTACTTCAATGTGAAAATACTGATTATGGACGAACCGACCGCAGCGCTGGGACCATCGGAAACGGCGATGGTCGCGGATCTGGTCAAGAAGCTGCGATCCACGGGAATAGGAATACTGCTTGTCAGTCATGACATGCACGATGTTTTCGAATTGTGTGATCGTGTGGTCGTGATGAACAAGGGCCGGAACGTCGGCTCGCACGGGATCGAAGATGTTACAAAGGATGATGTGCTCAGCCTTATCATCAAGGGCGAATTGCCGGGCGACTGGGTTCCGCGCGGCAGGGAAATGGTGCAATGACGCTTGAAACGGCAACAGTAGATGCAGGCACGGTCAAGATGGCCAGCGGTGTTGTCGTCGAGCCGGGTGTTTTTCAGCTTCAAACGCGCGATCTGCCAGTTGAAACGCCAGACGGCTGGGTTCTTGTCGACATATGCGCGGTTGGTATTTGCGGCACGGACTACCACATTTTCGAAGGCAAGCATCCCTATCTGGAATATCCCCGCGTCATCGGTCACGAGCTCAGTGGACGAATTGCGGAAGCGTCTGGAGAATGGAAGGCCGGGGAACTGGTCGTCATAAATCCGTACCTGTCGTGCGGGGAATGCCGTGCCTGCAAGAAGGGCAAGCCCAACTGCTGTGAGCGCATTGAAGTTCTGGGTGTTCACCGGGAAGGGGGCATGTGTGCAAGGATCGCGGTGCCATCCGGCAACCTTTATCGAGCAAACGGCCTGAGCGAACTGCAAGCCGCCATGGTGGAGTTTCTTGCGATCGGCGCGCATGCCGTCAGGAGAGCGGGGGCCCTGGAGGGCGAGCGAGTTCTGGTGACGGGTGCCGGCCCGATCGGAATCGGAACAGCCCTGTTTGCGCGAATCCGGGGCGCTGACGTTCACCTTCTCGATCTCAGCGAAGCACGGTTGCGGCAGGCTTCGTCCAAATTCGGTTTCGACAATCTTCATCTCGTCGGAGACGATATTCTCGCAGGATCGCTGACGGACGGTTTTGACGTCGTATTTGACGCAACCGGCAGTGCTCGGGCGATCGAAGCCGGTTTCCCGCTGCTTGCGCATGGCAGCCGGTACGTGCTGGTGAGTGTGGTCAAGGACCAGATCCGCTTTGATGACCCGGAGTTTCACAAGCGCGAAGCGCAGATCATCGGGAGCCGCAATGCTACGGCAGAAGACTTCGAGACTGTGATGCAGGCCATCCGCGAGGGGTTGATCGACACGGACGCCTTGTGTTCCCGGACCATTCCGATCCATGAGATTGCCGACCAGTTTCAACTTCTTGCAAACGACCGCGACACCCTGATCAAAGCTGTTGTCACACTCTGAAGGCGTCTTTGCGGTCGTTTGATCAGACGCCTGGGAGCGTGTTCGCGCAATGTCTCTGCGTGTCTTTGCACCCGTTCGATCGGTGTCAGAATTACTGCGGACTTTTCAGACGGGGCTCTATCGCTGTATAGAAGGCGCCAGTCGGTCCCGAATGGACCGGGACGCCTCCATGTCGGGGCGTATGCCACAAAAAAAGAACAAGCCCGATGAACGATTTTCTGGTTGCCGCCCTTTATCTCTTCACGCCCCTCGATGACTTTGAGGAGATGCGCGATCCTCTCAAGTCCTTTTGCGTTGAACACGACGTGCGCGGCAGCCTGCTGCTTGCCGCCGAAGGCATCAACGGAACGATTTGCGGCCCGGAATCCGGAGTTCAGGCCGTGCTTGCGCACTTGCGCGCCGACCCGCGTCTGGAAGGGCTGAAACACAAGGAAGCCTGGACGCATCGCCACGTTTTCAAAAGGATGAAGGTGCGACTGAAGCAGGAGATCGTGCGTCTGGCAGTCGACGGTATCGATCCGAATGAAATCGTCGGTGAATATGTCAAACCGGAAGACTGGAACGACCTGATTTCGGAGCCTGATGTTGTCGTCATCGATACCCGGAATGACTATGAATTCGCATTTGGAACATTCGAGAATGCGCTCAATCCGGAAACACAGTCCTTTCGCGAGTTTCCCGACTGGGTGCACGAGCAGGAGAACCTGAAGAAAAAACCGAAAGTCGCCATGTTCTGTACCGGCGGCATCCGCTGTGAGAAGGCGACTGCCTGGATGCTGAAGAACGGTTTTGACGAGGTCTATCATCTGGAAGGCGGCATATTGAACTACCTGGAAAAGGTGCCGGAAGACCAGAGCCTGTGGAAGGGCGAATGTTTTGTGTTTGATGACCGGGTTTCCGTCGATCATCAACTGCAGCCGCGTTGGGGCGAATGGGTGCCGGAAGAGGCCCGCCACATCATCAACGAGGATACGGATTACGAGACGGGCACCAGGGAGCAGGCTGTCGCCGAAGAACTGAAAACGGCAACTTCTTAACGAAAATTAACATTTTCGCTTTAATGCCTTGGTAAATTTCCCTAAAGTCAGGTTGCAGGTCATTTTCCTGCACCAGACAAGGGTTCGGACCCTTTAGTGCGTCCCGACCCCGGGGGACAAGTTCATGCGTTACATTTCCTGGAGCGCGGTTTTCGCGCTGGCAATTACTCCATTTCTAATCACTTCGGCAATGGCAGGCGGCAAGGCAATCGCCTGCTATCAGCAGGCAACTGTGCCCGCAGTCTACAAGACCGTGCAGGAGCGTGTACTGGTCAGGGCCGCCAGCAACAGGGTCGTCAAGAAAGCCGCAGTATACGGCTATCAGAAACGACGGGTTCTGGTGCAGCCGGAGCGGGTGTCCTATCGCAAGACGCCTGCCGTCTACCAGACCCGCCAGCGCCATGTTCTGGTGAAACAGGCCAGCATCGGCTGGGAATACCGGATGATCAAGGGCCGCAAGACGCTGTGCAAGGTCAAGCACCCACCGGTCTATCAGGCGGTCAGCGAACGGGTAAAGGTCCAGGCAGCGTCAAAAGTCGCCGTCCGGCATCCTGCGATCTACAGCATGGTGAAGGAGAAGGTGATGCTGCAACCGGCCTCCAACCATGTGATCAGGCAACCGGCCGTCTACAAGACTGTCAACCGCCGGGTGCAGGTGCAGCCGGCACGCACAGTCTGGCAGCCGGTGAAAATCAAGGGCTGCCGGTATTAGGCTTGCATAGCTTCGGGCTGGACGAGCGGTTTGAAGTTTGCCGGCATCCGGTACATCGAGCAGCGACGGAGAGTTCACATGCACAAGGCGCTCGCAGCAGGCCTCTTTCTGGCTCTGTCGAATTCCGCCAATGCGGGCGAAGCGTTTTCGTGGACGGGCAGCTATGAAGGCTTTGTTGCTTGCGATCGTGTGATGAACGGTGCGCCGTCTACATTTGGCCGGGCGCTTGAGTTGCACTTTGTGCAGGACGGAAACGTCCTGCACATTGCAACAGAGATAGATGATCCCAGCCTTGGCAACAAAGCGTCTCTATATAACGGCTTGGTAATGGCAAGTCCTGCCGGTGACTTTACAAGTGGCTATCTGGAAGCCTGCCAATCCAGGTTTCCATACAAGGAGTTGATCCGTATTTTCCCGGCGAGCACGACGAGTGACAAATTCGGTTTTTCCGCCAGCACGGCGTTTGTCACTGACAGTCTTCCCGGTGCGGAAGGTGCCCTCCTGGTGGAAAATTGCAGGTGGTCGGCAACACGCGTCAGCCGCGAGGTACCCAAGATCAAAAAATGCGAAACGCCACCATCCGCGAATTAGTGTACCTGCGCTAATGTATGATCCAACGCTCGTAGTGGCGGCTAGGGTTGACCAGGAAACTGCTGTCTTTTTTGAAACTAAGCAGCTTTCGTCTTAAACCGTTCCGCCTTCAGCCCCGTTTTTCCATGACCTTCCACCAGGAACAATCCGCCTGACAGCGTGTCCGGTTCGATGGCCGTCGGGTCGGTGGGCTGCTTGATTGTGGTGACGATCAACTGGTCGAGGTCAGGACCACAAAAGCAGGGCATTGTCGGCTTGGGGACCGGCATCCTGATGGCTTCCAGAAGATTTCCGTCGTGCGCAAAGCAGTTGAGCAGCCCCGCAGAAACACCGGCGCTCCAGTAATTGCCGTCTGCATCCACGGTTGCTCCGTCCGGGCGTCCGGTTTCGTTGGTCTGCTGGGCAAAAAGCATTTTCGAACCGAGTGCGCCCGTCGCCGGATCGAAGGCGTAGCACTCGATCCAGCCCGGCGTTGAATCGGCGTGATACATGTAAGTGCCGTCTGCGCTCCAGGCGAGACCGTTTGAACATTGCAGTTCGTCGCGAATTTCCTCGACTTCACCACGGCCGTCGATCCTGTAAAGACCGGCGATCGGTTCGCGCGGGGAGGCGGTGTCCATGGTGCCGATCCAGAAGGCGCCGTCCGGACCGATCTTGCCGTCATTGAGGCGCGTTCCAGGTTGGTCCGCCTGGACTTCGGCAAGGACCTCGCTTTTTTCCGTACTCGGATCGAACAGCAGGATCTTGTCCCAGACACCGACCACCAGACGGTCATCGTCGGTCAGGCCGAACGATCCGACCTCGTTGTCGAAGTACCATGTGGTGATGTTGCGGCTCTCCCAGTCCATCGACTGGATCGAGCGCCCCTGAATATCGACCCAAAGCAGCCGGTCGTGCCTGTCATCCCAGGTCGGGCATTCGCCAAGTTGATAAGTTGTGTCGAGAAAGCGGGTAATCGTGTGGGACACCGAGGAAGGTTCCTTGAAAAGCCAGGCAATTGACGGATGCGGACTATATAGCCGACTTCCTCCGCCGTCGAGACTGCAAAGATCCGTATCAACCTTCCTAACTTGAATGGCACGATTCCGGTTTCAGGGTCAGAATTCAGCCTGAAGAGGGATTGCGGTTCGCTTCACGATCGGGCGGATGGCGAATGACGACTTCATTCTGAGAACGCCGGGCAACTGGGACAGGTGATCCCTGTGGATTCGTTCGAAATCAATCGGATCAGCTGCGCTGAGGCGCAGGATATAGTCGGCGTCGCCCGCCATCAGGAAACATTCCATGATTTCATCCGAGCGTGCGACGGCACGTTCGAAACTCTCAAGGGTCTCCTTGGATTGTCCGGTCAGCGAGATCTCGACAAAGACATCCATCCTCCGCCCCAGCTTGCGCTGGTCGAGAAGAGCAACGTAGTTCTCGATGATGCCGACTTCCTCAAGTGCACGGACCCGGCGAAGGCAGGCAGAGGCCGACAGTCCCACAATTTCCGCCAGATCCGCATTCGCGATCCGGCCATCCTTTTGCAAGGCGTCCAGGATTTTCCTGTCCAGACGATCAAGTTTCATTATGTTGCACCGCACATATTGCAGGTTTATCGGAGCTTTGCGGCACTATATTCGAGAAAAATCCAGATTGACGCAACAATATTGTGTCAAATGCCTGTTCAGCCCCTCGGAACGCAAGCACATTCGACCGCGGAAAGCGTAGACTTGGAGGCAATCAAATCGCTTCCAGAGGAGACGTGGTTATGCGTATTGGTGTGCCCAAGGAAATCAAGAACCATGAATACCGTGTCGGCCTGACGCCGGACAGTGTTCACGAAATGATCGCACACGGCCACGAAGTGGTCGTTGAAACAAATGCTGGCGCCGGCATCGGTGCAAACGACGCTGACTATGAAGCCGCCGGTGCGAAAATCCTTTCGACCGCGAAGGAGGTCTTCGACGCCGCACAGATGATCGTGAAGGTGAAGGAGCCGCAGGCTGTCGAGCGCGCCATGCTGCGTCCCGACCACATCCTCTTTACCTACCTGCATCTGGCTCCGGACGCCGATCAGACCGCAGATCTGGTGAAGTCCGGTGCCACCTGCATCGCGTACGAAACGGTTGTCGATTCCGGGGGTGGCCTGCCGTTGCTGGTGCCGATGTCACAGGTTGCCGGTCGTCTGTCCGTGATTGCCGGTGCCAAGGCGCTGGAGAAGGCCCATGGCGGCTCCGGTACCCTGGTCGGTGGCGTTCCGGGTGTTGAACCGGCAAAGGTTGTCGTGATTGGCGGTGGTGTTGTCGGCTCTCACGCAATCACCATGGCAATCGGTCTCGGTGCAGATGTTACCGTTCTCGATCGGAACACTGCGGTTCTCGGTCAGCTTGCGCAAACCTTTGGCCCTGCACTGAAAACGGTTTACTCGACCAGATCCGCGCTTGAAAAACATGTTCTTGAGGCGGACATGGTCGTTGGTGCCGTGCTGGTCGCCGGTGCCGCCGCACCGAAACTTGTGTCGAAGGATCTGGTCAGCCGCATGAAGCCGGGCTCGGTTCTGGTTGATGTTGCTATCGATCAGGGTGGATGCTTTGAAACCTCCAAGGCAACAACTCATTCCGATCCGACATACATTATCGACGAAGTTGTTCATTACTGCGTCGCCAACATGCCGGGCGCCGTGCCGAAAACCTCTACCTATGCTCTTAACAATGCGACGCTTCCGTTTGCACTGGCACTGGCCGACAAAGGAGCGAAACAGGCGCTTCTCGATGATCCGCACTTCCTGCCTGGCCTGAATGTGATCGGCGGGCAGGTGACCTGCGAGGCCGTCGCTGATGCGCTCGGCTACGACTATGTTGATCCGGCGACCGCTCTTGAGCAGAATGGTCAAAGCCAGGCTGCCTGATCCGGCATATCAAAGCGTTCGAGATTTAACGGCCGGTCCCTGGTGACCGGCCGTTTTTTTGATCCGCATCATCATTCCCTGCCTCCGCGAGGATTGTGCGGAAGCACGAGGCCAACCGATCATTGGACACGCCGCCGGCAACACGGTGGCGGCCGATATAGACAAGCTCGTTCAACTGCTTAATATTGCCGGAGTTTTTAAGGGAGGTGTCTGGATGAATGGTGCAGAAGCGCTGGTCGAAACAATGTTGGCATCGGATGTTTCGGTTTGCTTTGCCAACCCAGGCACGTCTGAAATGCATTTCGTGGCCGCCCTCGATACCCATCCGGAAATGCGGTGCATTCTCTGCCTGTTTGAAGGAGGTGTGACTGGCGCCGCGGATGGCTATGCCCGAATGAGCGGGAACGTTGCCGGCACGCTCCTGCATCTGGGGCCGGGTTTCGGCAACGGCTGGGCCAATCTGCACAACGCGCGCAAAGGGCATTCCGGCATTGTCAATATTGTTGGAGATCACGCAGGCTATCATCTGAAACATGATGCCCCCTTGCAGGCAGATCTCGACGGTGTTGTCGCATCGGTTTCTCAATGGGTGCGGCGGGCAACAGACAGTTCCACGGTTGCGGGCGCGGGCGCGGACGCCATCCGGGTTGCACGCGGTGGCCAGATTGCGACCGTTATCCTACCGGCCGACTGCGCCTGGGGCGAAAGTGGAGCAGGTGCGCTGACAGCTCTGCCACCCGTCGCGAAGCATCGTCCGGATGCGGATCGCGTTGCCGCATCGGCGGAGGCTCTTACTCTGCCGGGAGCCGCGCTTCTGGTGAGCGGACCCGGGCTTTACGGGCAGGGGGCGAAGTTGGCCGGGCAAATTGCCGCGCGGACCGGTTGCCGCCTGCTGGCGCCATTCTTTGCACCGCGCATCGCCCTCGGCGAGAATGCCGTTGCCTTCGAAATGTTGCCTTACAGCCCCGATCACACAATCGAGTTTCTTTCCGACCTGTCCCGCATTGTTCTTGTTGGTGAAGATCCGCCGGTGAATTTCTTCGCCTATCCGGGCAAGCCCTCAACGCCCGATCCCGCCGGATGCGTCCTGGACAGATTGTGTTACAGCGATTGGGATACAATGTGGACGCTTCAGACCATGGCCGAGGCTGTAGGTGTCGACGGCAGTGAACATGTTTCCAGGATCAAGGGCAAAAAACCGGCCTTGGAGACAGGGTCTCTGACATCAGAGGGAATCGGGCGCTGCCTGGCCAGCGCCATCCCCGACGGCGCCGTGATGGTGAATGAGGCGGTTACCGCCGGGCCCGGAATCTGGCCTCATGTGAATTTCGCTGCAAGCCATGACCGGCTCAACAATACCGGTGGCTCCATTGGCCAATGTCTTCCCAACGCGCTTGGCGCGTCGGTGGCTTGCCCGGACCGGCCGGTTTTTGCGGTTTCTGGCGATGGATCAGCAATGTATCAGCTTCAGTGTCTCTGGACCGCTGCCCGCGAAAAAATGAATATCACATTCGTGATCATTGCGAATCGAGGCTATCAGATCCTCCATGCCGAACTCCAGGCTCAGGGCGCTCAGAAACCGGGACGCAACGCACGCGCCATGTTCGACATAGAAGACCCGCTGCTTGATTGGGTGGCGCTGGCGAAAGGCCATGGCGTTCCGGCAGTGCGCGCCGACAGTGAAGAGAAATTTGCCGAGGCGTTGGAACAGGCAGCGCGAACCGATGGTCCATTTCTGATCGAGGCCCCGATCTAGGCGGACCGAAGAATTATGGCACTTGCCGCTCACAGGACGGAGCGATCCGTCCATGCAAACGAGCCTTGATTGGCGTGCGGAGTTCATCATATGCGCTGGATATGTGCTGTGCCATGACACTGCCACCGATCCCGGCACCAGGCGCAACAGGCCTTTGCCGGCCGGCGTTGAATTGACCGCCGATCGGGCGACGGTGTTGGTCTCACCGCGGTCTGAAGGCAGCCTTCGAGCCGGATCATGCGTCTGAGGTACGTCGACGCCGCGTCAGGAGTTTCTGACAACAATCACGGAGCGGTCATCTGCAAATTCCTTCGAAGTCGATCCCTTGATGCTGGGAAAGCTTTCCGTCTTGTGAAAATCGACCGTCTCGCACTTGTCGAAGGCTTTTTCCCAGGCGGAAACAGACACTTCTCCAGGGAGATCGAAATAACCGTCAGTGAAAAATTCGAGTGTTTCGACCTCTGCAATCGGTTTGCTGACGTCGATGACATCATCCATCAGGATGGGATCGCAATTCAGTGACGAGTACCCGAGCGGATGGTTCGGTCTGTTGGCATAAAGGTATTGGCTCCTTATGCCCGTGCGCAGGATTGCTTCCGTATGCCGAGGGGGGACGATGTCAGCGTATTTGTCCGATACAAGGGTGCATATCCTGGCGGCGTCCTCTTCCTCAAGAATGCCTTCACTCACACCATTGTCCAAACCCTGAAACGAAATTTTTCGTGTTTGAGCCTCGACTTCATCAGATGAACCGCCATTGCCCTTCAACAGGTTGAACACCTCAATCCGCGCTGTCGTTGAGAGGTCGTCGACGGGTTTCAGCCACCTGTAAACCTGGTCGCCGTTTATTCGTATACCGCTGTCTCCGACAACAAGCAGCCGGATTGTTTCTGCGTCGAAAAATGCTGCCGCCATGGTAGTCGACGCGCGGAAAGTGTTGCCAAGCATTCTTTCCGTCCGGCAAATCCTTTCCCTGATTGCGGAGAAGATTTCCGAAGCCGGGACATCCGTCATGGTTCTTGTGGCGGCAAACTCACCTAGGACGGATGCCGCGGCTCGGGACGCCGCCTGACCGGGAGAAACTCCGGGGGAAGTCGCACCGCTTGAAGCCCCGTCGAACACTCCGCAGGTACCCGGCAAGATCAAAAGACTGTCGTCTCCCGCCTGTCGGCCGGTTCGGTCTCTCGAATAGGTGAGCGATGAAATCTGCATTGGTATGCCGGTGCTTGGCTGAAGTTGACTAGACAAATGACGATTCCCGATCGTCAGCGAGCAGGAAGACCGCATAGACACAAAGCCCCGAGCAGACGAGCAGGATCGTGGACAAAGCCGCAGCGAGGCCAAATTCGCCGTCGAGCACCGATATGTAGATCTTCACGGGCATGGTTACTGTTTTGGAGTTGTAGAGGATCAGGGTGGAGGAAAGCTCGTTGATCGCGGTTATGAAACTCATCAGGGAGCCGACAATCAGACCGGGGAGGATCAGCGGAACCGTTACCGACACGAAGGCCCGCAGCGGAGACGCTCCAAGATTGACCGCGGCTTCTTCCAATGACGGTTTGATCTGTCGAAGGTTGGTCGTGGTTGACCGGACGCCATACGGCAATCGTCGAATGAACAGGATCATGACGATGATCAAGCCGGTACCAGTGAGGTCATACCAGCCTGATCGAAACGTCGTCACAAAGCCGATGGCCATCACGACGCCGGGGACGAGGTAGGGAACCATCATGAGGACGTCGATGGTCCCGGAAACCGCGTTTTCCCGCCGAACGATCAGGTACGAAATCAATCCGGAGAAAACAGCAATCACGGCCACAGCAATCAGAGAAAACCGGAAACTGTTGAAGATCGCTTCCGGCGCATCCAGCAGAACCCTCCGATAGCTGGAAAGACCATATTCGCCAGTGAAGACCGGACCATTGGTTTCAAGGATCGACGTGTAGACGACCACGAGTGTCGGAAACATCGCGGTTATGACAACGGCATAGCAGAAGGCGTGTGCACCCCAGTTGCGCCAGCCTTTCAGCTGCTGGATGACTGGCCGGTTGGTGAGGGCGGATGCATAGCGCCGCTTTGACAAGAACCGGCGCTGAATGAAAAGAGCCAGTATGGAGATCGCCATCATGACCAGTGAAACCGTGACGGCCATCGTGGGTTTGCCGCCGAGTTCGGATGTGTAGGCGGAATATGCGATCGTCGACAAAGTGCGGAAACCTCGGCCCAAAATTGCAGGCGTCCCGAAGTCGGCAATCGACAGTACGAAACAGATGATCGCACCGGTGCTTACCGCCGGAAATACCAGGGGCAGGGTTACGTGGAAGAACCGCTGCAAGGCGTTGCAGCCGAGGTTTTCAGCCGCATCTTCAAACGATTTGTTGACGGAACCGAGCGCGGTTTTCGTCATGAGAAACACGAACGGGAAGAATTTGAGCGTAAAGACCAGGATGATCCCGTGAGCGCCATAGATCGTCGGCAGGTTGAGACCAAGGCCCTTGAAGAAGTTGGTTATGAAGCCATTTGCGCCAAGCATCATGATCCAGGCATAGGCGCCGATGAAAGGTGGGGCGACCAGTACCAGAATCGCAAGCGTCGAGATCAGCGCCTTGCCGCGTATTCGAAACCTTGCGGTGAAAAACGCCAGCGGAACGCCGATCAGGCAAGCACCAAGTGTACCCAGAAGGCCCACTGTGAGCGTGTTTCGCAAACCCTTCACGTAGTAGTTCCGAGTGAACACCTCCACGTAGTTTGCAAGCGTAAACGCGCCGGTGTCCTCATCCAGAAAACTGACGAAAAACACGCTTGCTATCGGCAGTATCAGAAGGACAAAAAGCACAGCAATGACGAGCAGCGTCATTGCGGTCCAGAAATCGAAGCGTACAGGACCAAAAATGTAGACAGGTTTCAAGAGAGGGTTTGAGGTGGTCATTGTCATGACAACCTCCGGCCCGTTTCTCCATTTTCGAACAGGATTGCTTCATCACGGTTGAAGGCGAAGGTGACCGGATCGCCTTCGGCCAGACCAAGAAGATCTGATGTCGGCCGCAAAATAGCGCGAACGTCGTCTCCGAGATGGGTCTTGCCATGGACTTCAAGTTCTCGCCCTATGAAGCTGATTTGCCGAATGTTGCCGTCAAAGGTCAGCATGTCGTCACTGGCAGCGTGTGAACCCCGAGAGACATTCACCGCTTCAGGGCGAACCGAAACGGCGATCTTCGTGTCTGAAATGCCTCCTGCAATCGAACGCACCTTCAGGTCGGACGTGGTCAGGATCGCATCGCCTTGACTATCAATGTTTCCTGCAAGGAAATTGTTGGCACCGACAAAATTGGCGACGAAACGGTTTGCCGGATTGCGGTAGATTTCGAAAGGGGAGGCTGCCTGCTGAATGATCCCGCCGAACATGACGCAAACGACGTCTGACATGGCAAGAGCCTCTTCCTGGTCATGGGTCACGTAAATGGTTGTCATGCCCATGTCTTTCTGGATGCGGCGTAATTCTCCCCTGAGGTCCACGCGAAGCTTGGCATCCAGATTGGAGAGGGGTTCGTCCATCAGAAGGACGGTAGGGTCGACCGCGATTGCGCGGGCGAGCCCGACGCGCTGCTGCTGCCCGCCGCTCAACTCGTGAGGCATGCGGTGGGCGAGTTCCTCAAGTTGAACAATCCTGAGAGCTTCGGCCACCTTCGGCTTGATCAGGGCGGAAGAAATCTTTTTTCTCTTGAGACCGAAGGCCACATTGTCGGTGACGCTCAGATGCGGAAAAACCGCGTAATCCTGAAAGACCATTCCAACGCCGCGCTTGTGTGCGGGCATGTTCTGAATTTCCCGGCCATTGACGAGGATTGTGCCGGAGTCCTGAAAGTGAAATCCCGCAATCGTACGCAACAGCGTCGTTTTTCCGCAGCCACTTGGGCCGAGCAACGTAAAAAACGCTCCGGATTCGATCTGAATATCGATGTCTGACAGGGCCAGGACAGGCCCGTAAGATTTTCTGATATTGACGATATCAACGGATGCCATCGTCGTTGCCCCTCCCAAATTGTCCGTTGGTAGTGCGGCCGGGGAACCCGGCCGCATCGCTTGCTTACTGGTAGTCGAGAACAGCTTCACCCCAGGCTTCCACGAGGCGTTTGCGCTCCTTGGCTGCCCACTGGAAATCATAGTCGACAGCCTTGATGTCACCCAGGGGGACAAGGCTCTCATTGGAGGGAACATCTGTGCGAACCGGGCGGCGTCCCTGAGCGGCGACTACTTTCTGCGCCTCGGCAGACAGGATGAAGTCGATGAACTTCTTGCCTGCGTCGGAATTCGGAGAGCCGGAAACCAGTGCAATTGCATCCGGAGAAATGGCTGTACCTTCGGCCGGATAGACGATTTCGACAGGTCCTCCACCCTCCTTGTACCGAAGAGCTGCATCCTCGAGTGTTACTCCGATCGGCAGTTCGCCATCATTTACAAAGCGGGGGACGGCGCCGGAACTGTCGGACAGGACAAAATTGGAAAGCATGCCGTTATAGACATCCCAGCCTGATTGTTCGTCACCAAATGCCTGCAGAACTGTTGCGAACTGGATATAGGCCGAGCCGGACTTGTCCGCGCGGGCCGAAGATATCAGATCGTCATATTCAGGTTTGGCCAGATCCGACCAGCTTGCCGGCACAGGCTTGTCGCCAAGAGCGTCCTTGTTGACGGCAAATGCCATGACAACAGCCGTAAATGGCGACCAGAGTTCGCTTTTTATCAGAGAAGGATCAACTGAAGCCTGCTCTGGCGATACATATGCCGTGAACAAATCCGGATTGAAATCCACCACGGTGCCGTCGACGCTCCACAAAACATCGGCAACCGGGGAGGCGGATTCGGCTGTCAGCCGGTTCAGGAGTTCTCCGGAACCCGCCTTGATAACCTCGACCTTCGTACCGGAGGCTTCCTCAAACATCGGTACAAGTTCATCGACAAAATTCTGTGGCGCAGCGGTGTAGACAGTGACCGTACCGTCAGCAAAGGCCATCGTGGCCGACAGCGTCGCGGTCAGGGCAACACCAAGTTTCAGCAAAGTTTTCTTCGGGTTCATTCGTTCCTCCCTCACAAGGTCGTGCCCGGCGGATACGCTGAGCAAGCATTATATTGCGAAGCGCAAATTAAAAAATCAAGGTTTATTTGCGTGGTGCAATTTATTAGGCTGCACGGAGACTAGGAGCATAAATTGAATACACTGCAGAAACCGAGCGCGCGGCGCCTTATCCAGCTGCTTCGCTCTCAGGGGCCGGTTTCCAGGTTGAAGCTGGCGGATCTGCTGGATGTGCAGCCATCAACCGTAACCCGGATTGTCAATCAGCTTCTGGATGACGGGCTTGTTGTCGAGGAAGCGGACCCGAACCGCGCAGGTCGGCGCGGTTATCCTTCAAAATTGCTTCAGCTTCGTCCCATGGGACTGCTGTCTGCCGGTGTGTTTATCGACCCGGAGAGGTACTACACCTGTATTGTCAATGCCTTGGGGGAAGTCCTCTCAGAAGAGACGTCATCGATTACCGATCGCGGGTTTTCTCAACTCATGGAGCTGATCGGTGCATCTGTTGACCGGCAGACCAGGCAGCTTGGACTGCAGCCGGATCGTTTCATCGGGTGCGGCATCAGTTATCCCGGACAACATACCAGCAAGCCGGGCATCGTTCGGCAGACACAGTATTTTTCCGAATGGCCGGAGATCGATGCGAGCAAGGATTTTGCGCCCTATTTCGATATGCCGGTGCATCAGCTGAACGACGCAAAATGTGCCTGTCTTGCTGAGCTTCTGTTCGGAAGCTGTCGGTCCGTGCGTAACTTCAATTACGTCTGGTTGTCTCACGGTATCGGTGGTGCCGCGGTCATTGACCAATCGCTGTATCTGGGAAAAAGCGCGTCGGCTGCCGAATTCGGGGGGCTTTTTCCCAAGTCGCAACCGCGACCTTCAGGATCGGATCTTTTGGCGACCATAAAAGAGGCCGGGCTTGCTGCCGATAATCTGGAACACATCAGCAAGGCAGACCTGCAGCACGAAAGCATTTTGAACTGGGTTGACCGGGTTGAACAACAACTCAAATGGCTCAGCCTTGTCATAACCCGGACCATGTCGCCGGACGCAATCGTGCTGGGTGGGCGATTGCCGGATGCAATTTTCTCAGAGCTGATCGAGAGGCTGTCTGCAAGCAAGTCTCTCGGGGAGGATCATTTCGGTCCGCACCCGACCTTCATACGCGCCGAAGCCGACAAAAAACCTCACTTGGGAGCAGCGGCATTACCGCTTTATCTGACGACAAGTCCGAATGCCGGATAAAGCTGACATGTGCGAAAACTCAAGGGCAGCGCATATTTAAGGGCAGCGCACCTTGTAGGGGGTGCCGTTCTGATCCTGCGCTATGCAGTTGCGCGGCGTTGTGACGATACCAACCAAGCCGCCACCGACAGCACCCAGTGCTGCACCGGCTAGCGTCGCGTTGACCGTCGACCCGGCAACGGCGCCGATCGTTGCACCGGTTGCTGCCCCGAGGCCGGCCCCGATGAGCATTCTGTCCCGCTGGCTTTCGGTATTGACGCAGCCGGCAAGAAGGAAGGCGAGGGCCGTTGCTGCTAGAATCGGTTTCATCACGGTCCCTTGGCAAAGGAATGAGCTTCGCCAAAGGTGAAGATTTATGGTTAACAGTTTCTTACTGCGCCAGGGTTATCCAGTTTCGATTTCCGGAATTTGCACCAGCGGCCGGAAACTCCATACCGGCAGGGGAGCCAATCAATTCGGCGTGGTCGCCGCGCCGATAACAGCTCCAGCGCCTGCGCCGATTGCAGCCCCTGCAAGAACAGGTGCGGCTCCGGCTCCAACGGCAGCGCCAACAACTGCGCCAGTTGCCAGCCCAAGGCCGCCGCCAATCAATGCGCGATCTGTCTGCCGGCTGGAGCTGCACCCGGCAAGCAATGTGGCGACTGCAGCCACCAATATGACTTTTTTCATCTAGGTCATAACCTCAAAAATGAGTGAAATTCGGTGACGGTTTCTGAAACTCTCGGTAAGGCAAGACGTGGGGGACGGAAATCATTTTGTCCTGCACGCCCGCGCTACCGGGCAGGTCCATTCCGGCATCCTCAGGAATTGGCTATTCCCGCCATTTGCCTGTGGCGAACGCGCTGAAAATGAATCATTTTCAACGCCTTCGCTTTGGACAAGCAGCCAAAACGCTCAAAACCCAATCAACTCATTATTGAATCCGTAACCTAAACGGCACGTTAAGATCGGAGCTTTTGGGGCTGTATTCGATCAGGGGCAAACAACCCGATAGGGGTTGCCGTACCGGTCATAGGCGACACAGTTCTTCGGCGTGGTGGCGGCACCAACGATTGCACCGCCTGCCGCACCAATTGCTGCGCCAGCGAGAGCAGGGCCCGCTCCGCCTCCGGCTGCTGCGCCGATTATTGCGCCGGTTGCAGCACCCAAGCCGCCGCCTACGAGCGCGCGATCAGTCTGACTGTCGGACTGACAGCCGGCTAGAAAGGCAGCTGCCACGGCAACAAACAGAAGTTTTTTCATATTTTTCATCCTACCGGTTGATCATTCCCGGATCGCGCTTCGAACAGTGTGTCGGGCCTTGTTACGGGCACGCCACACGGTACGGGTTGCCGTAACGGTCGTAAGCGACACAGTTTTTCGGTGTTGTGGCAGATCCAACAATCGCACCACCAGCTGCGCCGATAACGCCACCGACGAGCGCTCCTCCGACATCACCGGTTGCTGCAGCGCCGATAGCGGCACCGGTTGCTGCACCCAGGCCACCGCCAACGAGGGCCCGGTCAGTCTGGCTGTCAGATTGGCATCCGGCCAACGCAACGCCGATCGCTGCGAGCAGAACAAACTTCTTCATGAAAGATAACTCCCTTCAGAACCACATTCAGCGGCACGTTCAATAGTTTTAAATCTCACCAAGGGTAAGCTGCTTTGCCCGACGGGGCAATCTATCAATTCCCACAACGTGCAAAAGAGCTCAGGGCGGTGAGACCCGAGTTGTTCAGTGATGTGAAACAGATAGCCCGCGTTAGGCAAAAATATGACGGTCGCTTCCGTTGCTTCGGTGCTCCCGTCCTATTTTTGTCCATCGGGACAGGATCACCCTTTCAAAATGGCGAGCAATCCGCGGGTCGAGGCGTCTTTTTTGTCTGCCGAAGCCTGGCCCTTCACCATGGGCAGAAGCGCCGTGGCCAGTTCCTTGCCCAGTTCCACACCCCACTGATCGAATGAATTTATTCCCCAGATGACGCCTTCGACGAAGACACGATGCTCGTAGAGAGCTATCAGGCGGCCAAGCGCGAAGGGAGTAAGCCTGTCATAAACGAGCGTGAGTGACGGACGGTCACCGGGAAACACCTTGTGCGGGGCAAGTCGCTCGACGTCTTCCTTGGAATGACCCGATGCTGTTAGCAACGCCGTCGCCTCCTCAAGGGTCCGACCGAGCATCAGAGCTTCGGATTGCGCCAGGCAGTTGGCCATCAGCAGATCATGATGTTGCTGCAAGTCGCTCTCATGACCATGTGCTGCAATAAGGAATTCGCACGGAATAACCGTCGTTCCCTGGTGGAGTAGCTGGTAGAAGGCATGTTGCCCGTTCGTGCCGGGTTCTCCCCAGACGAGCGGGCCGGTCTCCCTGTCGACCGGGCTGCCGTCGAGCCTGACCCGTTTTCCATTCGATTCCATGTCGAGCTGTTGCAGATATGCCGGCAGCCGCGCGAGGCGCTGGTCGTAGGGAAGGACAGCGCGCGCCGAATATCCGACGACATCCCGGTGCCACACGCCGATCAACGCCATCAGCACCGGCAGGTTTTGATCAAGCGGCGCTTCCTGAAAATGCAGGTCGATTGCGTGTGCGCCCTCCAGGAAATCATTGAATGCATCCGGTCCGATCGCAATCATCAGGGGCAGGCCGATGGCGGACCAGATCGAATAGCGACCGCCGACCCAGTCCCAGAAACCAAAGACGCGGCTCCGGTCAATGCCGAAGGCCGCCACCTTGTCCAGCGCGGTTGAAACGGCTGCAAAGTGCTGGCCGACCGCTTCTTCGCCGAGGGTGTCCGCAATCCACCTTCGTGCTGTTGCGGCATTGGTCATGGTTTCGATGGTCGTAAAAGTTTTGGATGCGACGATGATCAGGGTCGTCGCAGGATCGAGTTTTTCCAGCGTATCTGCAATATGTGCGCCGTCGACATTGGAAACATAGTGAAGCTCCGGACCGTCATGGTAGGGAGCAAGCGCCAGTGTTGCCATGACTGGTCCGAGGTCGGACCCGCCGATACCTATGTTGACGACGTCGGTAAAGGGGGCGCCCGATGACGACACCAACTCTCCGGAACGAACCGCCTCGGAAAAATCTGCCATCGCGTCCAGCACCGCGCGAACATCTGGCATGACATCATGTCCATCGACAAGGACCGGACGATCGGACCGGTTGCGGAGCGCAGTGTGGAGCACTGCCCGCTCTTCGGTCGTGTTGATCTTCTCACCTGCAAACATTGCAGATCGCCGCTGTTCCAGGTCTGCAGCCCGTGCGAGCTCAAACAGGAGGTCCAGGGTCTTGAGGTCTATTTTGGTTTTGGAATAGTCGAGTAGCAGGTCGCCCGTGCGGGCGGAAAACTTTTCGAAACGGTCAGGGTCATCCGCGAACAACTCGCGCAGGGTCGTGTTGCTCATCTTGTCGGCCTGTTCGCCGAGTGAAACAAACGCTGCTTCGAGAGCCATTGGAGTACCTCTTTTAAATCGATTTAACCGGTTGAATTTTCGTCATTGGGCAAGGTAGGCATCAATTAGCACAGCAACTTGACGGAGGGAAAAAGATTTTCCGACTTGCCGGCTGGTCGAGGTGGCAGACGGGGCATAACTGAATTCTGCATGGCGCGTGTCTCATGCGGTGGTTGTATTGGGTCCGGAATTGATAAGATATTAGGAGTTTTGACGTAGCGTCTATCAAGTCGTGCCGAAGGGTACGTAGAAATTCCAATGAATTCACATTTCAGGCAATCAGACCCAATGTGCGCAGCGAAAACTTCTCATGATCTGGCTCATCTTCAGGGAAATCCGGATGTTCGGGAAAACGTGCTCGTTGTCGATTTCGATACACTCGCAATCATTGATGCGGTGGTTACGAATGTAAGTGAATGGGGCTGTTGCCTGACGTCGGAACATGTCAGCGAGTTATACAAGAATGTCGGGATCCGCCTTGAAGGGTCGCGCAAGCTTTCCAAGGCACATGTGACATCGGTCAAGGGCAAAGACGCAGCCGTTGTTTTTACAACGCACGAAAGCTCAGTCACCGACAAGCGTCGCGAGAAACGAAACGACGTCAAGATTCCCGTGACGATTGCTGACCTGGAAGGTATCACCGAGATTACCGGTATCATTGTGGATGCAGCCAAGAACGGGTGCAAGGTCAAGGCCGAGGGGCTAACTGCGCTTCCCGAAGAAGTTCTCATTTCGATGAAAAAATTCGACAAGCCGGTTGTCGCAGAATTTGCCTGGCGCAACGACAAGTCTGCCGGTCTACGCCTCCTTTGGAACAGGACCCTGGAGGAGAGCGGGAGCGATGAGAGCGGTGAAGACCAAGACCTAATGGCTCAGGAAACCGAGGACGCCTGACAAGCAGATGCCTCATGCAAATTTGCCAACTACCTTTCTTTAATCGTTGAGCCCGGCAGCCGCGCGCGCGCGTTCCTCGATGCCGGCCCAGTCCTCGGCAGCAATCGCCTTGGCATCGGCGATCCAGGAACCGCCCACGCACAGAACATTCGGAAGTGCGAGATAGTCCGGTGCCTTGTCGAGACTGACACCGCCTGTCGGGCAGAATTTGGCCGCTGCAAGGGGGGAGGACAGCGACTTCAGATAAGACGTGCCGCCCGCCTGCTCAGCCGGAAAGAATTTCAGGCGTTCATATCCGCGTTCCAGAAGAAACATCACCTCGGAGGCCGTAGCCGCACCCGGCAGGAGCGGCACACTGTGCTCGTCGGCTGCGTCCAGCAGGGACTTTGTCGCTCCCGGAGAAACAACAAAACGAGCCCCGGCCGAGACTGCTGCATCATATTGCTTGCCGTTCAAGACTGTTCCGGCGCCGACAATCGCTCCATCCACATGCTCGTTTACGGCGTCGATTGCTTCCAGAGCATGTGGTGTACGCAAGGTGATTTCGATAGCAGGCAGACCACCTCTGACGAGGGCTTCAGCCATCGGTACGGCCTTCCTGGGGTCCTCGACAACCAGTACCGGGATAACAGGTGCAGCGCACATCACTGCTTCGATCTTCTGAATGTCCTGAGCCATTGTTTTCTCCCGAATAGTATTGGCTTTACACACCAAACACGTGCGCGCCATCGTCTGCTGCGCCAACATTTGCCCGAAATGCAGCAAAGAGGTCCCTCCCGACACCGAACTGATGCTCACTGAGGTCTGCGGTCGCAAGCGGTCTGGCGTTGAATTCGGCGTCGTCTACAAGAACCATGAGTTCACCGGTGACGGCATTGATGCGGATCATGTCACCATCTTTGATCTTCGCTATCGGACCGCCGTTCGCTGCCTCCGGCGTGACGTGGATTGCTGCCGGAACCTTGCCTGATGCGCCAGACATTCTGCCATCGGTAATAAGGGCCACCTTGTGGCCGCGGTCCTGGAGAATGCCGAGACAGGGCGTGAGTTTGTGAAGTTCAGGCATTCCCATGGCCTTTGGACCCTGGAAGCGAACCACCGCGGCAATATCGCCCTTCAGTTCCTTGTTGTTGAAGGCCGTCAGGAAATCGTCCTGCGAATGAAAGACACGAGCAGGGGCTTCAATGACGTGCCGCTCCTTGGCGACCGCGGAAATCTTGATGACCGCCTTGCCGAAATTGCCGGTCAACATTTTCAAGCCTCCAGTCGGCTGGAAGGCCTTTGATAGCGGAGCAAGAACGGTTTCGTCCCCTGACACCGCCGGTACCTGTTCACGCACGATGTTTCCATCCTGGTCGAGTTTGGCCTCAACCGTGTATCCTGAAAGATCCGTGCCGTGGACCGTTTTGACGTCCTTGTGCAGGTATCCATCCGACAGGAGTTCGCGGATCAGGAATGCAAGGCCACCGGCTGCCTGGAAGTGGTTTACGTCCGCCTTGCCGTTCGGATAGACCCGGGTGAGGAGCGGAACAACATCCGAAAGTTCGGAAATATCATCCCAAGTCAGCTTGATGCCCGCAGTTGCGGCGATCGCAACCAGATGCATCGTGTGGTTAGTCGAACCGCCCGTCGCATGCAGGCCGACAACACCGTTGACAATGGCCTTTTCGTTGATGATTTCGCCCGCTGGAGTAAACTCGTTGCCGAGCGCAGAAATTGCCAGTGCGCGTCTTGTGGCCTCCCTGGTCAGCGCATCGCGGAGCGGGGTGCCCGGATTGACGAAAGAGGCGCCTGGCATGTGCAGCCCCATGATTTCCATCAGCATCTGGTTGGAGTTTGCCGTGCCGTAGAAGGTACAGGTACCTGGCGAGTGATAGGCCTTGGACTCGCTTTCCAGCAGGGCGTCCCGGCCGACTTTTCCTTCCGCATAGAGTTGCCGCACCTTTGCCTTGTCGTCATTCGAAATACCGGTTGTCATCGGACCTGCCGGAACGAACACGGCCGGCAGGTGACCGAAGGAAAGCGCGGCAATCGCGAGACCGGGAACGATCTTGTCGCAGATCCCGAGGAAAACAGCGGCATCGAACATCTGGTGCGACAGACCCACAGCGGCGGACATGGCGATCACATCGCGCGAAAACAGGGACAATTCCATGCCGTCCTGACCCTGTGTGACGCCATCACACATGGCGGGGACACCGCCTGCAACCTGCGCCACAGCACCGACTTCGTGCGCGGCTTCGCGGATGAGCGCCGGATAGGTCTCGTATGGTTGGTGGGCCGACAGCATGTCATTGTAGGAAGTGATGATCCCCAGGTTGGGTACCACATCACCGGACAAGGCCTGCTTGTCGGATAGTCCACATGCGGCAAAACCGTGCGCAAGGTTGCCGCAGGAAAGCCGCGAACGTTGGGGGCCCTTGTCGGCAGCCTTGCCGATCCGGTCCAGATAAAGAGAACGGCTGTCGTGACTGCGTCTGACGATCCGTTCCGTGACATCGCCGATGCGATCCTGGATAGTCATGCTTCAAGTCCTTTCCTTGCCGGTAACGGCTGGGTCATGGCTTTCGGGCAAATTTCGCGCTTTCGCCCGATAACTCTATTCAATCGATTTAAATGGCAGAAATTTCACAGACCCCAAGCCTGTGAAATCTGCTTATTCGGCATCGTCTTCAGACCAGGTGCGTCCATCGCGTTCCACGAGCGCAATGGAGGCGGACGGGCCCCAGGTGCCTGCAGTATACCCCTTCGGCGTTTCCTTGGACGTTGCCCAGGCGGCCAGGATCGGATCGATCCAGGACCAGGCCGCATCGACTTCGTCCCGGCGCATGAACAGTGTCTGGTTGCCCCGGATCACGTCCATGATCAAACGCTCATAGGCGTCCGGATTGCGCACCTTGAAGGCATCGGCAAAACTCATGTCGAGCGGAACCTGTCTCAGCCGCATTCCGCCCGGGCCCGGGTCCTTGATCATGATCTGCATCTGGACACCTTCATCCGGCTGAAGGCGGATGATCAGGCGATTGGCCGTGATCTTTCCCGCTTCCGTGCCGAAGATGGAATGGGGAATGGGACGGAATTGCACGACGATTTCCGATACACGTTGCGCAAGCCGTTTGCCGGTCCGCAGATAAAACGGAACCCCGGACCACCGCCAATTTGCGATTTCAGCCTTCAATGCGACAAAGGTTTCTGTCCGGCTTTCGTCGTTGCCAAGCTCTTCAAGATATCCGGGAACCGCGCCGCCGGCAGACGCCCCGGCACGGTATTGACCCCGCACGGTCAACTTGTCGAGATTGTGGTTGCCGATTGGAGACAGGGCCTTCAGCACCTTCAGTTTTTCATCCCGGACGCTGTCCGCGTTCATCGACTCCGGTGGTTCCATGGCCACAAGACACAACAGCTGCAGGATATGGTTCTGGACCATGTCTCTCAAGGCGCCAGCCGTATCGTAGTAGCCGGCGCGCCCACCGACACCGAGGGATTCCGCGACAGTGATCTGAACATGATCGATATGTGCAGCGTTCCAGAGCGGTTCGAACAGGGCATTGGCAAACCTGAGTGCCATCAGATTCTGAACGGTTTCCTTGCCCAGATAGTGGTCGATACGGAAGATCTGTTCTTCCTTGAAGACCGCGCCGACCGTGTCATTGAGGGCCTTGGCCGAAGCACCGTCCTTGCCGATCGGCTTTTCCATGACGACACGGGCATGATCATTGACCGCTCCCACTCTGCCAAGGTTCTCGCAGATGGTTCCGAACAGATCAGGGCCGACAGCCAGATAAAACCCCCGAATAACGTCTTCGCGTTCATCCAGCACTTTTTTCAGGTCTTCAAAACCCTGAGCAGTCGCGACATCGATCTTGACGTAACGCAGGCGTTTCAGAAACCGGGCAAGATGATCTTCCTCGAGATCCTTCACATGTTCCTGGAGTGCCGTCCTGGCCCAGTCACAATAGTCATCGTCGGTATAGTCACGGCGCGCACTGCAGATGATGCGTGCGTTCTCAGGCATCTGCCCATCTGCGTCGCGGTGGTAGAGAGCCGGCAGAAGCTTGCGATGCGCAAGGTCACCGGACGCGCCGAACACGACAAGGTCGAATTCCTGAACTTCAATGACGCGTACCGCCATGAGACTATCCTTCCAACAGGCTAACTGTTTCCCGGACTGCCGACGGCCCGGCTGGTTTCGAGAGGCTTTTAAATCGATTTAATTCACTTGTCAGCCCCTCAAATGAGAGCTGCCCATTCTTTTTCCAGTTCAGCGATCACCGGAAGGTCGGCTCCGCGGCGCGAGCAGGTGATGGCGGCTGCCTGCATGGCGAATTCAAGAAGACGCCTGACACGCTGCTCTTCAAGCTCCGCCAGCGATTTCCTGTCGGTGACATTGAGTTTTTTCATGCCGGAAAGCAATGCGGCCTGAAACGTGTCGCCCGCACCCACCGTGTCCTCAACCTTTACCTTGATGCCTGGGCAAGTGGTTTCGAAACCTGCAGAATATGCGCTCGCACCTTCGCCGCCACGGGTGACAATGACGAGTGCCGTTCCGCTCGACAGCCAGCGGTGCGCAATGTCGGCGATCGGTTCATCCGGTGCGATCAGGGCAAGATCCTCATCGCTGACCTTGATGACATCGGCGAGTGGTGCCAGACCTTCCGTGTTCCGGCGCCAAAGGGCCATGTCGGGTTCCACTGTCGGACGAATATTGGGATCGAACGAAATCAGTGTGTTCCGACGCTCACGTTCGATCAGGGCTTTCAGCGCACTGGCGATGGGATCGACCAGTGCGGTATAAGAACCGATATGCAAAAAGAACGGAGGCTCCCTGAACACAGGAAGGTCTTCTGTCGTGACCATGCGGTCAGCGGCATTTGCACCATAGAACGTATAGGCCGGATGGCCGTTTGCATCCTTCTGGACCAGACTGAGCGTTGTCAGGTAATCCGTTCTCAGGATGTAATCGTCCAAAACACCTTCCTTACGGAATTTGTCGACAAGTTTTACACCAAGCGCGTCGTTGGATATTCCGCCAAAGAACCCGGCCGTCTCACCCAGACGGGCGAGGCCCATGGCCACGTTGAATGGCGACCCGCCAATTCTTGCGTCAAAAGTAACACCGTCTTCCGCACCTGCCTCGCCAAAGAGGTCGAAGAGCGCTTCACCGCAGATCACATACATCAGGATCCCAGACTGTTCATTGCTGATTGGAAAATGACCCGGCAGCGCCGGACCACCTTGGATTTGTTCTCAGACAATCATTCATGCCGCAAGATCTTCAGGTGGATCCATGGCGCCGGTCATGATCGCAACCGCGTCGGACATGGAAAAGTCAGATGGCCTGATGACGCAGGCACGACGACCGAGCCGGTGGATGTGGATCCGGTCGGCAACCTCAAACACATGCGGCATGTTGTGACTGATGAGCACGATCGGCAAACCGCGTGCCCTCACATCCATGATCAGGTCAAGCACGCGTCGGCTTTCCTTGACACCGAGAGCTGCCGTCGGCTCATCCATGATGACCACCTTTGACCCGAAAGTTGCAGCTCTTGCCACGGCAACGCCCTGACGCTGTCCTCCCGACAGGGTTTCAACCGCCTGGTTGATGTTCTGGATGGTGAGAAGACCAAGCTCGCTGAGTTTCTGCCGGGCGATTTCTTCCATTTTCTTGCGGTCGAGTTGCCGTAACCACGCGCCCATGATGCCTGGCTTGCGCAGTTCCCGGCCCATGAACATGTTGTCGGCGATCGACAGGGCAGGGGACATGGCCAATGTCTGATACACGGTTTCGATGCCGGCATCCCGTGCCTGGATCGGTGAGGTAAAGTTGACCGTCTTGCCGTCGAGCAGAATGTCACCTTCGTCTGGTATGACAGCACCGCTCAAGGCCTTGATCAGGGTGGATTTACCTGCTCCGTTGTCACCGATAACCGCCAGGATTTCGCCCGGATAGAGTTCGAGATCAGCATGATCCATGGCGACCACGCGGCCGTACCGCTTGACCAGGCTACGGGCTTGCAAAACGGGTTCCATCACACCGATACCTTTCTGATCCATTGGTCGACTGCGACGGCAGCGATGATGAGCAGTCCGATGAGCAGATACGTCCACTGGGCATCTGCTCCAAGCAAGCGAAGGCCGAGCGTGAAGACGCCGACGATCAGGGCTCCGAACAGGCTGCCGAGAATGGAACCGCGGCCACCAAACAGCGAGATTCCACCGATCACGACGGCGGTTATGGATTCAATATTGGCAAGTTGACCCGAGGTCGGCGAGACCGAACCGATGCGGCCGATCATGGCCCAGCCGGCAAATGCGCAGATGAGACCGGAGAGCATGTAGACGGAGATCAGGACCTTTTTCACCTGCACGCCGGAAAGCTGGGCGGCTTCCGGGTCATCACCAACAGCATATACGTGCCGTCCCCAGGCAGTCTGTCGCAGGGCATATGCCAGCACCAATACGAGCAGCACCAGGAATATGACGCCGTAGGTAAAGATTGCGCCGCCGATGTTCACCTTGTTCCCGAACAGCTGCAACAAGGGAGCTGTCTTGGCAATATCCTGCGAGCGGATCGTTTCGTTGGCCGAATAGAGAAAATTGGTCGCAAGCACAATCTGCCACATGCCGAGCGTGACGATGAATGGCGGCAGTTTTACAACGGCGACGAGAAAGCCGTTGATGTAGCCGCATATCGTCCCGCAAAGAAGGCCGCAGGCAACCGCAACTTCGACCGGCAAGCCGTACCTGAAGGTGAACTGACCCATCACGACGGACGATAGGACCATGATCGCGCCGACGGAAAGATCGATGCCGGCCGTCAGGATCACGATGCTCTGGGCGGCAGCGACGATACCCACGATCTGGACCTGCTGAAGGATCAACGTGAGTGCAAAGGGAGAAAAGAACTTCGATCCGAGCAGAATGCCGAATGCGATGATGGATAGGACCAGAACAATCAGGGGAACCAATGACGGCGTCTGGTGCAAAGTGTGCTGGATCTTGTGCCCCAGTCCATGATGATGCTCATCAAAGGAGGCCACAGCTTGCGGACTGGAGTCTGCGGCTGCCTCGTAGTCCGCCGATTCGCCCGCTGTTTTCGTTTCTGAGGTCATGCCCGTTTCCCTCTATGCCGCTTAAAAAAAAGGGGCAAGGATTGCCACGCCCCTTTTTGCCGTTTTCTGTCAGGAATTAACCCCAGCAGAGATCCGTGCCCTTTGCGGTGTCAATGGAATCGACGCCGTCAACCGGCTGGTCGGTGACAAGTGCAACACCTGTGTCAAAGAAGTCCTTGCCGGCTGTCGGCTCAGGTTTTGCACCATTGTCCGCCCAGGTCTTGATGGCTTCAATGCCGAGAGAGGCCATCAGAAGCGGATACTGCTGTGAAGTCGCGCCGATGACGCCGTCCTTGACGTTCTGTACGCCGGGGCAGCCACCATCCACGGAAACGATCAGCACGTCGTTTTCACGGCCGATTGACTTCAATGCTTCATAGGCTCCGGCCGCGGCCGGCTCGTTGATCGTGTAGACCACGTTGATCATCGGATCCTTGGCAAGCAGGTTCTCCATCGCACGACGGCCACCTTCCTCGTTGCCCTGCGTGACGTCGTTGCCGACGATGCGTGAATCGGTTTCATCGCCCCACTTGTTCGGGTCACCCAGATCGATACCGAAGCCCTGAAGGAACCCCTGATCACGCAGTACGCCGACGGTCGGCTGGCTGATCGCAAGATCAAGCATGCCGATTTTCGCGTCTGCTGCCTTGTCGCCGAGTGCACCGGCAGCCCACTTGCCGATCAGTTCACCAGCCAGGAAGTTGTCTGTCGCGAAAGTGGCGTCGGCCGCGTCGATCGGGCTAAGCGGTGTATCGAGAGCGATCACGAGAAGACCATTGTCCCGTGCCTGTTGCACGGCCGGCACGATTGACGAGGTATCGGATGCGGTCAGCAGGATACCTTTGGCTCCGTCGGCGATGCAGGTTTCGATCGCGGCAACCTGGGTTTCATGGTCACCGTCGACCTTTCCTGCAAAGGATTTCAGCTCAATGCCGAGTTCTTCAGCCTTGGCTGTCGCGCCTTCCTTCATCTTCACGAAGAACGGGTTGGTGTCGGTCTTGGTGATCAGGCAGGCGGTAATGTCTGCCGCGGCCGCAGGAGCAACTCCCATGGCGGCAAGAACCGAGCATGTCGCGAGTAATTTGCGGATCATTTGCGTTTTTCCTCCCTGGCCTTTGTCAATCGGAACGGTCAGGTGTGGCCAGATGTGACCCCAACCGTGCTGCCCTTGCCGGAAAGCTGGCTCGGTTTTCCGAGCTGCCAGCTCCGGCAGGTCCCTTGTCCTTCCCGCCCGTCAGGATTGTTGCCCTTGGCGAGAAGTTGAAAAACTGTGGCAGGCTCGCTGCGCCGACCGCACCTGCGTCATGAGCAAAGCTGCCGAAAACGATTTCAGGAGACTTGCGCTTCTCGGGAGCTGCCTGTTCCACGGCTTTTTGAAGCGCCTGTTGAAATGCTTCGGGGAAAGACCCTCTCAGATCGCCGTCCACAACCACGAGCGAAATGTCGAGAAGCGCATAGGCCGAGCGCAAAGCGAGCCCGACCGCTGAGGCGCAGTCTTCGAGCCATTCCTGATATCTTGTATCATTCGCTTCCACCGCTGCCTGCAGGTCAGATCTGCTGAGCTGCGCAAAATTATCCGGAGACAGGTGCCTTGCCAATGAAACCAGCGAAGCCCTTGTCAGCAGCAGATCCCAGGGTTGCTTTGGTTTCGGCGCGGTCGAAAGACTGCTCGGCGGCACCGGCATGAATGCAACATCGCCCGCGTTTCCCGACAACCCGCGAATGACATCGCCCTTCAGAACGAGGCCACCGCCGATGGCCGGCCCCAGGAACAGATACAGAAAGTCGTCGTTCTGCCGGCCGTGTCCGTAAAACAGTTCGGCAACCGCGGCTGCGGTCCCGTCGTTTTCGCCGAAGACCGGCAACCCCGTCGCCTCTTCCAGAGCGGCGGCAAGATCAAAGTCGTTCCATTTCTTGAAATCCGCCTCCGGCAACCCGAGTTCGTGAAGCCAGGCGTCGAGATTGAACGGTTGAGCCAGACCGATACCCGTTATGCGGTCCTGCAGTTCTTCGCCCAACAATGCGCGCAGACTTTCCAGGTCTTCCTTCAGGATTTCCAGCGCCTGTTCCGGTGCAGGCAGAATCATGTCGTGAATACGGCGGTCGATAATATGGCCCGAGAAGTCCATGAGGACGGTTTCGAGGTTCGTCCTGTCAAGGCGGACGCCGAATGAAAAGGCTCCGTCTGGTGCAAGTTTCAGTATCGTGGCCGGTTGACCTCTGCTGCCGTCGTGGCGCTTGCCCGCCTCGAAAATGAGATCTTCCTCGATCAGGTCCTGAATGATCGCACCGATTGCGGCGTTGGTCAGTTGAACCGCGCGGGCCAATTCCGCCTTGGATGCTTCGCCGGCGCGCCGCAGGATCTGCAGGACGATACGCTCGTTATAGCGCCGCAACTGTGCGGAATTCGAGCCTCGGCCAGATGTGCGGGTCTCCTCCACGTTCATTGCCCCTCCCAAGGCACAAGTCTCGCTGAACCGGCGGTACCATAATAATTAATTTTGATGAAATTATTCGCCCGCAAGACCGATCTGTCAATTCTTATTTGAGTTGGCCAGTACGTTTTTTGCCTCGGGGAACAGTAAGGCGCTGACAAACGTGCAGAAATCGGCGTCTCGACAATAACAGAAAAAGTTCCGCTTGGGCATATTGATCTCCGGCGAATTCCCGGATGGAAACATGCGTTTTTCATTCAGGCCCATTGCCGGAGGTCACAGGAGTCGTATTGTCGAGTTTCAAAAGGGAATCGGAGTGAACGTTGATGCCGGTCAAAAAAGACGAAGCTTTTCTTGCGCGGGCTATCGCCACCGGGGCGGGCGAAGAGCCGGCGGACCTGGTCATAAAAAATGTCAGGCTTTTCAATGTGATGGACGGCAGTAGCCGCGAAACGGACATTGCCGTCACCGGGGACCGTATTGTCGGGACCTATGGCAGCTACGAGGGTGCTGTGACACTGCCTGGAGCGGGACTGACAGCCGTTCCCGGTTTTATCGACACACACCTGCATGTTGAATCGTCACTGGTCACGCCCCTGGAATTTGACCGTTGTGTTTTGCCGCACGGTGTCACCACCGCCATTTGCGATCCCCACGAAATCGCCAATGTGCTTGGTGCGGAAGGGATCCGGTATTTCCTTGATGCTTCCCTTGAAACCGTCATGGATCTCAGGATCAACCTGTCTTCGTGCGTCCCGGCAACGGCCTTTGAAACGGCAGGAGCCTGCCTTGAAGTTGATGATCTCTTGCCATTCCGCGATCATCCGAATGTGATCGGCCTTGCAGAATTCATGAACTTTCCAGGCGTGCTGGCACGCGACCCAAAGGTTCTGGCGAAGCTTGCGGCATTCCAGGATGGACATATCGATGGCCATGCGCCGCTGTTGTCCGGCCTCGGACTGAACGGTTATCTCGCCGCGGGGATCCGGACGGACCATGAGGCAACCACTGCAGAAGAGGCGTTGGAAAAGCTTTCCAAAGGCATGACAATCCTGATGCGCGAGGGCTCGGTATCAAAGGACCTGGAAGCCCTTGCTCCGATCCTGACACCGGATGTTTCCGCGTTCATCGCTCTTTGTACGGACGACCGCAACCCGCTCGATATTGCAGAAGAAGGCCATCTCGACAGCATGATCCGGCGCCTGATTGCAAAGGGTATCCGTCCTCTTGATGCCTATCGGGCCGCCAGCTGGTCTGCGGCCAACGCATTCGGTCTGAAGGACCGCGGCGTAATCGCACCTGGAAAACGCGCCGATATCGTTCTGTTGAACGATTTCGAGGGATGCGGCATCGAACAGGTGCTTGCCGGTGGCGTACTTGCGAACGACGCTGCCTTTTCCAGCCGGGGGGCTGTTGCACCGGTCGGGCTGAACAGTGTCAGACTTGAACCGGTCACACCCGGTACTTTCGACGTCCCGGCGCGCAACAGCGACACGTCCGTCATTGGTGTTCTGCCTGGAAAAATCATTACCGAACATCTGGTGATGAGACTTCCCGTCTCCGGGGGCAAGACACTGGTCGACCTGGAACAGGATGTTTTGAAAGTTGCTGTCGTCGAACGGCACAGGGGGCTTGGTCATGTCGGCCGCGGTTTTGTCCATGGTTTCGGCATGAGAAGCGGCGCAATCGCAAGTTCTGTTGGACATGACAGCCACAATATCTGTGTCGTCGGAGCCGATGATGCAGCGATGGCTCATGCCGTGAATCGGGTTGTAGCAATGAATGGCGGGTTCGCTGTCGCGGACACGGAGGGCGTCAAGGCCGAACTCGCATTGCCTCTCGCCGGGCTGATGAGCCTGGAGCCGTTCGAGACTGTCAGATCCGACCTTGAATCCCTGCGTGCTGCTGCCAGGTTGCTCGGCTGTACGCTCGAGGAACCGTTCCTGCAGGTCGCGTTCCTGCCACTTCCGGTCATTCCGCATCTGAAGATAACCGATCTGGGCGTCTTCGACGTCGACAAGTTCGAGCTTGTCGATCACGGTTCCTGATGTGGTCTTGAAATCAATCAGTAGTGGCGCATCCCGTTTCTGAACCTGTTCCAGCTTTGTGCTGTTCTCATGGCAAGAAACAGGATCACCGCTCCGGCGATCAATGACCAGACAAGCAGCTTTCCGTCGAAGGAAAAGTTCTCCAGCAGGTCTGTCGGGTAGGCAATTTTGGGGTTGACAGGAAGGTAAGTGATCGAAGTCTGATCTGAATGCAAACCGGCCGACCACTGCCCGGGAACCCAGAAAGTCAGGACTTGCGGTGCGTTTCCCGGCTGAGTTACTTCGACAACAAGCACATCGTGCGTAAACCTGTGAGTGCTGTTTTTCAATGTGTTGCGCGGAGACTTGTGAAGAGCTTCTTTCAGGGTCAGCTGTTCGTGGTTCATATCCTGAATGCTCAGGATCGTTCCGGGGGTCTTTTCGCCGAAGAATTCCAGCAGCCAGTATTTCAATCCGCTGTCATAATGGAAATAGACCGCTACAAGGCACACAAAGCCTGCAAAACACAGAATCGCCAGATTGTGTGTATGTCTGTCTTCAGTGGCTTCTCTGGGATTATACATCTATCCGTCACCCATCGGAGGATACTGCAGAACATGCGCGCAATGGTAGCTGAAATCTATTCACGGAGCCACCGGTTCAGATGATCCTTACCCTTGCCGTCTCCGGATACCGATCCTTGAGGGATCTTGTTCTGCCGTTGGATCGGATCACGCTGGTGACCGGTGCAAACGGCAGCGGCAAATCCAGTCTTTACCGCTCGATCCGGCTGCTGGCGGAAGTGGCGCAGGGGCAGGCAATTGCATCGCTGGCCGCCGAAGGTGGACTGCAGTCCACCTTGTGGGCCGGGCCGGAAGCCTTTTCAAGAAGGATGAAGAGTGGCGAGGTGCCTGTGCAGGGTACCGTACGCAAGAACGTGGTGAGCCTGAAGCTCGGGTTCGCGGATGAAGATTATGGCTATGCAATCGATCTTGGACTGCCGGCGGATGCAGGACGCTCGCTGTTTTCGATGGACCCGGAGATCAAGGCAGAAGTCCTGTGGGCAGGCGAGGCCCTGTCGCGCTCGAACGAGATCGCCGGTAGAAACGGGCCGACGGCGAGGGTCCTGAACAGCCAGGGGCAACGGATACCCGTCTACCAGAATCTTGCCCGTTTCGACAGCATGATGACCCATGCCGCAGATCCGAAGGACGGACTGGAACTTCTTGTAATGCGTGAGCGCATGCGCGCCTGGCGGTTCTACGATCATCTTCGGACAGACCGGGATGCACCCGCCCGTTTTCCCAGAATTGGAACAAGAACACCTGTTCTGAGCGCTGATGGCGGTGATCTTGCCGCTGCACTGCAGACCATTTTGGAAATCGGTGACGAAGTCGCGCTGGGCGAAGCAATCGACGATGCATTTCCAGGCGCCTCGATCAACGTGACCGTCAATGAGGGTTACTTCGAACTGTTCATGACGCAAAGGGGGTTGTTGCGGCCGCTTCGATCGAGCGAGCTTTCGGATGGCACGTTGCGGTATCTGTTACTGACGGCAGCTCTTTTGTCACCGCGTCCGGCTCCCCTGATCGTCTTGAACGAACCCGAAACCAGCCTCCATCCTGACCTGCTGGAACCTCTGGCCCGGCTGATTGCGAGAGCTGCGGAAAAGACCCAGGTCATTGTGGTGTCCCACGCACATGATCTGGTTGGCACACTTGCAAAGCTCTCCGGCTGCGTGCGCTACGAGTTGCGCAAGGAACTGGGGGAAACGGTTGTCGACGCGGAAGAATTGCCTCGTTGGAACTGGCCGAAACGCTAATTCGGAGACCAGATTCGTGGCTCTTGATAAGTTTCTGATTTCTCGCCGGTATTGCTATCCGGTGCTGTGGACTTATCTTCATCTTATGGTTCGCGATTGCAAAAAAATGAAGAGATGTCGTTACGTCGCGAGTTGACGTGAACGGAAGGTTGCGTCATGTCAGAAGGGACCCGAAGAGGTGGCGCATTCAATCTACCTGGTGCCGGTGAGGAGGAAATCGTTTCGGGCGGACATATTGGGAGTTCGCACGAGACCGGATTTCATCTGCCAGAGATTGAAGCGAAAATAACGCGTTGGAGAACGTTATGACGACTGCGGAGGAATGGAACGCGGCATTTGACGCCCGTCCGGTACACGAATACCTGGAAAGCACCGTCGCACAGTTCGGCGACCGGCCGGCTGCCGATTTCATGGGCAAGGTCTGGACCTATTCCGAACTCGGTGACCTTGTGGACAGCACGGCCGCGGGCCTTCAGGCCATGGGTGTCGGACCGGGCGTGCATGTAGGGCTTTGCCTTCCAAATACGCCCTATTACACGATCTTCTACTTCGCGATCCTGAAGATCGGCGGCACGGTCGCCAACTTCAATCCGCTCTATGTCGAACGTGAAATTGCCTTTCAGGCGCGCGATGCCGATGTGCGCATCATGGTGACGATGGATCTGAAGGTGATCTACGACAAGGTCGAGGAAGTCCGGAAGGAAAAGATCCTCGACAAGATCATCGTGTGCCCGATGACGTTTTGTCTTCCCACGATCAAGAAGGTGCTTTTCAGCCTCTTCAAGCGCAAGGAACTGGCGGACATTCCACGCGATGAGGCGCATGTGTGGTTCGATGAGCTCCAGACCAGGGGGAACAGTCCGAAGCCGGTCGAGATCGATCCCCATGACGATATCGCCGTGCTTCAGTATACCGGTGGCACAACAGGTGTTCCCAAGGGTGCAATGCTGACGCATCAGAATCTGTCGGCCAATATCGAGCAAATGCGCTGCGTCTTCGAAAAAGCGCGTCTCGGTGAAGAAAAGATGCTGTGCGTGTTGCCGTTCTTTCACGTCTTCGCCATGACGGTTGCCCAGAACCTTTCAATTATTCTGGGTGCAGAAATGGTCCTGCAGCCGCGCTTTGAACTGAAAGCACTGCTTGAAGCCGTCAAGCGCAAGCAGGTGACACTGTTTCCGGGCGTACCGACGCTTTATACCGCGATCAACAATTCTCCGATGACAGCGAACTACGACCTGTCGAGCATTTCGCTGTGTCTTTCGGGTGGTGCGCCGCTGCCCGTAGAAGTGAAGGAAAGTTTTGAAAAACTGACGGGCTGCGTGTTGGTTGAAGGCTATGGCCTGACCGAATCCTCACCGGTCGCGGCGGTCAACCCGCTCGACGAGAACCGGCGCGCGGGTTCCATCGGCCGTCTTGTGCCGGGCACCAGCGCCCGGTTTGTCAGCATCGAAGACCGGACGACCGAGGTCGCCGCAGGCGAGAAGGGCGAACTCCTGCTTCACGGACCGCAGATCATGAAGGGTTACTGGAAGCGGGAAGACGCTACGGCGGACACGATTACCGCCGAGGGCTACCTGCATACGGGCGATGTCGGCTATCAGGATGACGAAGGCTTCATTTATCTGGTCGACCGGATCAAGGACCTGATCCTGTGTTCGGGTTACAACGTCTATCCGCGTGTCATCGAGGAAGCGATCTACCAGAACGAAGCGGTGGACGAGACGATCGTCATCGCGATCCCGGACGAATATCGCGGTCAGTCTCCCAAGGCTTTTATCAAGCTTAAGGAGGGCCATTCCATGACAGGTGAAGACATGAAGACATTCCTGAAAGAACATCTGTCTTCCATTGAAATGCCACGTGAATTCGAGTTCCGGGATGAACTTCCCAAGACGATGGTCGGCAAACTTTCCAAGAAGGAACTGGTCGAGGAAGAGGCGCAGAAGCGGGCGCAATCCGAAGCGCAAAGCGCCTGAACATTCTCCAACATGCGCAACACACGATGTCGCTCTTTTCGGATCCCGCGCCTCAGTGGGACTCTCCGCGACCTTCTGCGGCGCGCGCCAGTTCGCGGCCGCGCTTGATTTCGCGGCGAACAGTATAGATTGACGCGGCAATGATGATGGTGGCGCCGGCGAGGGTTTCGACGCTCGGCCAGTGGCCGAAGACAAGCGCGCCCAATATGGTCGCGTAGAGAAGCCTGGTGTAGTCCAGGGAGGCAATTGCGGTTGCTTCGCCTGCCTTGTAGCCCTTGATGTTTGCAAGCTGAGCTGCCCAGGAAACAATGCCGACCAGCAGGAGAAGCAGCCACTGGTGCAAGCTTGGTGCCTGCCAGGTCAGAACCGCCGGCACAAGCATGATCAGACCGACCCCGAACGCCTGGTAGGTGAGGATGGTCACCGGCGGATCTGTTCGCGTCAGGATACGGACAACGATCATGACCATGCCGGCACCGGCAGCGCCGGCAATCGCCAGCAGGGCATGGGGATCGACAATGCCGTCTGCACCCGGGCGCAGCATGAGTACCACACCGAGAAAACCGACGATGGTTGCGCCCCAGCGGTGGACACCAACGGTTTCGTTCAAAAACCAGATGGCAAAAATCGTGATGAAAAAGGTGCGGGAGAAACTGATCGCCGTTGCATCGGCCAGCGGCAGCTCGATGACGGCAGTGAAACCACACAACATGGCCGTTGCAGCGATGAGAACACGAGCGATTTGAAGCCCCGGTCGCTTCGTGACCAGCGAGGTCGGCAGGCCGCGTATGATCGTCGGGGCGACAATGGCAAGCATGACGGCCTGTCGGACGAAGAGGATCTGAAAGACACTCAGATCCCGGCCAACGAACTTGATCATTGCCACCATGATGGAAAACCCGACTGCGGCCAGTAACACCCACAGCGCACCAATGGTGTTGGACGGAAGATCGACCGTCATGGCCACAATTTTCTTCTCGACGCGTTTCAGCAAATGAAGTCCTCTGGCGGCAGGCGCCCCGGTCCGCGCCTGCTTTTCAATCGGGTTTCAATGTTGTTTCCTGGAACGAACGGTTGCAGGGACAGATACACGATACGAGTGCGCACGCGTGCCCGTTCGGTCATTCAATAGGTGGTAATCGGCATAGGCTATGCCCATTTTGACCGGAAGGAAAGCTGTCACTGCAATGTTTGCCTTATCCGCCGAACCGGTTATATTTCACTTGGCAGCACGGCGGTTCCGAGGCACAAAACACAACAGATCCACTGGTTACAGTGGTCTTCGGGGCCAACTTGGATGCATATCTGTTGCATTCGGTCTTCTGATTTCCAGGGAAACTCCTCCCAAAACACAGGTCCAGATTTATGAACAAGATGGTCACTCCGAAATTCGGTGTCGGCGCGCCTTTGCGCCGCAAGGAAGATCAACCGCTCATCACCGGTCAGGGAAATTACACCGGCGATTATCGGCCTGAAGGCTGTCTTCACGGCGTCATGGTGTATTCGGCAATGGCCCACGCCAAGATAAGTGTCGAAAACGCATCCGACGTCAGTGCGCTGGAAGGCGTTCATCTTGTGATGACTGGCGGTGATGTCGAGGGCTTTACGCTGCCGACAATGGCCCGGTTGAAGCAGATCGACGGAACCGACCACTGGCTGCCGCCGCAGCCCTTGCTTTGCAAGGACGAAGTGCGGCATGTCGGCGATGCCATTGCCTTCATTGTCGCCGACGATAGCAACACGGCGAGAAATGCGGCCGAAATGCTTGAGGTGGACTACGAACCGCTCGAAGCCGTGATCGGAATCGAAGAGGCCCTGGCGCCTGATGCGGTGAAAGTCTGGCCGGAGCATGGCAGCAACGTCGCGTTCACCTTCGGCCATGGAGGCGAAGCAAGGACCGATGCGGCTTTCGCGGCTGCTGACAAGACCGTCACCATCGAAATCGTCAACAACCGCATTGTCGCCAACTACATGGAATTGCGTGGTTGCGTCGCAGAATTCAGTCCGGATGCGGAGCGCTACAAGTTGACGCTGGGCACGCAGGGCGGGCACGGGATGCGCGATGTTATCTGCAAGGTGCTTGATCTGGAAAAGGACAAGATCCAGGTCATCACGCCTGAAGTCGGCGGCGGTTTCGGTACCAAGGCATTCTGCTACCGGGAATACCCTCTCTTGATGATTGCGGCAAGGCAGCTCGGAACGCCCGTCCGCTGGGCGGGCGAGCGAATGGAACATTTCATCACCGACGCACACGGCCGGGACAATCTGAGCCGCGCAGATCTTGCGTTGGACAAGGACAACAGGATCCTTGGACTAAGGGTGCATGTGAAGGCAGCCATGGGGGCGTATCTCAGCCAGTTCGCTCCGTTCATTCCCTGGGTTGGAACGGCCATGTCCTCGGGGCTTTACGACATCCCTGCGGTGTTTGCGAAGACCGAGGGCGTCTACATGCACACCGTACCGACCGACGCCTTTCGTGGGGCAGGGCGTCCTGAGGCTGCCTACCTGATCGAAAGGCTGATGGACAAGGCCGGTGAGGAGACGGGTCTTGGCCCGATCGAAATCCGGAAGCGGAATTTCATCAAACCGGAGCAGCTGCCCTATACCACGCAAACCGGGCGCCTCTACGATACCGGTGATTATTCGGGCCACCTCGACAAGGCTCTGGAAGTTGCCGGCTGGGCCGACTTCAAGTCCCGACAGGAAGAAAGCGCAAAAGCCGGCAAGTTCCGCGGGATCGGACTGTGCTCCTACATTGAAGCCTGTGCATTCCCTGGAGGCGAGGAAGCGACTGTTGAACTCAACCAGGAGGGCAATCTGACGCTTCTGATCGGGACGCAGACCAACGGCCAGGGCCATGCCACGGCTTATAGTCAGGTTGTCGCCGAGAAGTTCGGAGTGACGATCGACGAGGTCGAGGTCATCCAGGGTGACACGGATCGCGTTGAGAACGGCGGGGGTACCGGCGGTTCCCGGTCAATTCCCCTCGGCCTGCCGTCTGTTCGCGATGCCAGTGACAGCCTGGTGAAGAAGGTCAAGGAACTGGCGGCGGACAAGCTGGAAGCCGGTGTCGACGACCTGGAGCTCGAGAGCGGTATCGTGCGCGTTGTCGGAACGGACCAGCAGGTCGCGCTGTCCGAGATCGTTGTTGCCGCCGGCGAAAAACTGTCTGCGCGCGAAGAAGTCCGCCAGGACGAGGCAACCTATCCCAACGGCACGCATATTTGCGAAGTCGAGGTTGATCCGGGAACGGGCGACGTCGATCTGGTCAATTATGTCATCGTCGATGATTTCGGTGTCACCGTGAACCCGCTCCTGCTGGAAGGTCAGGTGATCGGCGGTGCGGCCAATGCCGTCAGCCAGGCACTGTGCGAGCAGACGATCTATGATGAAGACGGTCAGCTTCTGACGGCCTCGCTGCTGGACTACCGTCTGCTGAGGGCCGCAGATCTGCCCGACATTCACTTCGAGACCCGGAACGTTCCCTCAACGACCAACGCCATGGGCATCAAGGGAGCCGGAGAAGCCGGGACAATCGGCGGCTGTGCTGCGGTGATGAATGCTGTTCAGAAGGCGCTTGAGGACGGCGCAGGTGTGACCGAGTTGATCGACATGCCGGCGACGCCGCTCAGGGTCTGGGAGGCGATTGAGGCCGCGAAGTAGAAAATTCACTCCAATGGAAAAGGCGTCCAACGGGACGCCTTTTTTGTGCGCAGCCTTGCTGCCTCGCAAATTCGTGTCTGTGGTTTGTTTGAGAATATCGTTTTAATTGGCATCTTCTTGCCCCAAATTGACGTATTACGCTAAAAGCGCGCGACTCATTCGTTCCAGGCAGCAGGTTTCAACTCTTGTTTCAGTCATTTTTTCCCAACCCGAAACTCTTTTTCCTGTCTGCAATTGCCTGGACCGCAGTGGCAGTCGCTGTCTGGTACGGGTTTGCTTCAGACCTCGGCGGTTCGCTCGGCTTCGGCGCGACACCGGAAGGGCAGCAGCCAATTATTGGTCTCGGGCATTTTACCACGCCCGAGTTCTTATGGTTTTACGTGTATTATGGACTGTTTACGGCCGCATTCGGTGCTTTCTGGTGGTGGTATTCGAAGGCGCATACCTGGCAAGTCTGGTCCATTTGGGGATCTTCGCTGATAATATTCATGACCTATTACGACGTGCAGGTTGCCGTCGCGATCAACAACTGGCGTCGACCTTTTTTTGATACGGTACAAACAGCACTGGACGAAAGTGCTCGCGTTGTTTCAGCCGACGAGTTCTACGCGCTGCTGTTTATCTTCTTCCAGATCACGTCGGTCTGGGTCATCCTCTATATTTTGAAGCGGTTCTTTATCAGTCATCACATTTTTCGCTGGCGCACGGCGATGAACGACTACTATGTCGCCAAATGGAACAACGTCCGGCAAATCGAAGGTGCCTCCCAGCGTATCCAGGAAGATACAATGCGGTTTGCAGCAATCATGGAGGGTTTGGGCGTCGCCCTGATCGATTCCCTGATGACCCTGATCGCCTTCCTGCCGATCCTGCTCGCATTGTCGTCGCACGTGGTGGAACTCCCCTTTATTGGCGAGATACCGGCACCGTTGTTGAGTGCGGCCATTTTCTGGTCAATCACCGGAACCGTTGTTCTCGCCGCAGTCGGTGTAAAGCTACCGGGTCTTGAATTCCACAATCAGCGCGTCGAAGCTGCCTATCGTAAGGAACTTGTCTACGGCGAGGATCATGAACACAGGGCGGACCCGGTAAAGCTTACCGAGCTGTTCGGCTTCGTCCGGAAGAACTATTTCCGCCTGTATTTCAATTACATGTATTTCAACCTGTTCAGGGGGTTCTACCTTCAGGCAGACAACGTCTTTGCATATTTCCTTCTCATTCCGACATACGTCGCAAAGAAGGTGACATGGGGGATTGTCCAGCAAATTCTGACAGCTTTCAGCCAAGTGTCCAACTCATTCCAGTTCCTTGTCAATTCCTGGCCAACGATCGTTGAACTGTTGTCTATCTACAAGCGTCTTAAAGGCTTCGAACAGGCCATTGCGGAACGTGAAGCGATGATGATGCGAGGGGAATTGGCGGCAGAAACGGGAGCTGGCGAGTAAGAAATCCGGAGTGCAGGATTGCAATAACGCGTGCTTCGCGAGATATTGCGTTTCCCAATCGTGATTTCGACCAGCCCCAAGCTTTCCACTCCCTGACGGATTTACCGTGTTCGATTGATGTATCCGGTTGCAGGCTGGGTGTTTTGTAGCTCTTCCCGATCCTTCGGTCCGGTGCGTCAGGAGAGTATTGCCTTTTTGCGCCGGCCCCGGATCCTTGTCATGGCGTTCAAAAGCCTGAGTTCCCGCAGTCCCGGCAAGCCTGCGCCCGTCGGTATGACACGACACGCGCCCCTTTTGGGCATCGCGCTGAAACTCAGCTCCACTTTTACTTTTTTTATCATGGCGACAGCCTTGAAGATCGCCGCGGAAGACGTGCCGATCGGCCAACTTGTTTTCGCACGGAATTTCTTCGGGCTCTTTCCGGTGCTGCTCATGGTCGGATTGCGGGGTGAACTCGGACTTGCGTTTCAAACCAAAAATCCGAAAGGCCATCTGACGCGGGCTGCCATCGGCCTCACGGCCATGGTCTGTTCGTTCACCGCGCTTTACCTGCTGCCACTGCCGGATGCGACGGCGATCGGTTTTGCAACGCCACTCTTCGTCGTGGTGCTGGCATTCTTTCTGCTCGGAGAGCAGGTCAGGATCTACCGCTGGAGTGCGGTCGGCGTCGGATTTCTCGGCATATTGATCGTCCTGTCGCCGCATCTGGGTGAAGACGAACTGGACAGCGCGTCGACGTACGGGGCTCTGTTGGGCATCATGGCAGCCGGCTGTGCGGCGCTCGCGATGATTACGGTGCGTAAATTGTGCGAGACGGAGAGGACGTCTACCATCGTCACCTGGTTTGCAGCGTCTGCCACGGTCCTGTCCTTGGTGACACTACCACTCGGATTTCTGCTGCCCGGTCAGGCGTGGATCGTGCCCGACCTGAAAACAGCTGGTCTTCTGCTGCTGATCGGCCTCGCCGGAGGCGTCGGACAGATCCTGCTGACACAGAGCTACCGCTTTGCCGATGCCTCGACGATCGCGCCGTTTGATTACGTCAACATGCTCTGGGCGATCATTGTCGGCTGGGTGGTCTTCTCCGAAGTGCCTGTTCCGCAGGTGATCGCCGGCGCCCTGATCGTTATCGCGGCGGGCGTCTTCGTCATCTACCGAGAGCACAAGCTCGGTCTCGACCGCACCAAATCGCGGCGGGCCTCGACGCCGTCACGATCCTGAGACGAATTCGGCCATTGTCTGCACCGACTGGTTTGAAATCAAACGGCCCCGGGTGTTTTCCCTGGCGTTGAAAATCGCGTGGTGCTTTCCCGGACCTGATCCGGGATCATCAAATGCCGTTGTTTGGGCCCGGCTCAAGCGGGAATAGCGAGACTGCAAACAAGCGCGAGCCTCTGTATTTTATCTGAAGGTCAGGGCCTGATGATCATCAACCCTGGTGTTTCAAGGCATCATCCAACATGCCGGATCCGGGTCCCGGCCATATCAAACCGGGAGAACAAGCGTCGGATTGAATGATCTGCTACGGCTTGTACTGGAAGGTCTCGACGGAGCTTTTCGATCCATCAGGATAGACAAGCTGGACACTGATTGACTGGGTCGATCCGGCAGGAAGCTCGATATAGGGCTTGTCCTTCAGGACGGCGTTGGGATTGTCGGGATCGCACTCGTCCAGCTCCCACATCTGGTCGAGCTGTCCATCGTTCAGTCCATAAAAGACAAAGTCGATGCCGCATTTCCACGATTCCAGATGGGTGAAGTAAATCAGCTGCTGGCCCTCCCAGTCGCGGAATGCCACCCAGTTTGCCTTGGTCACATCAAGGATCTGCTTGATCTGTTCGGGCGGCATGCCCTGCGCGGTTGCCTGGCCGGAAATGGAAAGTGTCATGATACTCAAGCTTGCTGCAAGCGCTGATGAGGTCAGAAATCGCATTTGTCAGCTCCCGTGTGGAGAGGAATTGGGGTGCCTTAGAAAGCCTTGAAGGTAATAATGGTTTTTGTGTCCTGGATTCCACCGATCGGATGAACCTTTTCATTGACGAAATGACCGATATCGGCGTCGTTGTCGACATAGAATTTTACCAGCAGGTCATAGTCGCCACTGGTCGAATAGACCTCGGAGGCAATTTCCGCGTCTGCGATGGCATTGGCAACCTGGTAGGTCTTGCCCAGTTGACATTTGATCATCACGAAAAACGGAACCATGCGTCACTCCGGTGATTTGCTCGTAAAAGGAATACCCAAGGACATCGCCCATCTTCCCGCCGCAGTCAATTGCCGAAACAAGTTAGGGACGGTTCGGGACTTGCATTCGGAAACCGGGCTTGATAGCAGTCAGACTATCTCATGGGGGTGCCCGACGAAGACCGATCGGGCTGAGAGGCAAAAGACCAACTCCTTGAACCTGATCCGGTTGGTACCGGCGGAGGGATTTGAGATGAAGATCTTCGAGGCGCAGGGCCTCAAACCTTCCTTTCATCCCTTCGAGTTGAAACTTCCGAGTTCGGAGGAGTTGCATGAGCCTGTCCGTTGCCGCGTCCACGCAGTCGTTGTCCGCAGAGGTCGTTTTCGACCTTCTCCAAAGGGTCCGCCAAAAAACGCCGCGCGTTCACACCATCACCAATGCCGTCGCGCAAACATTTACCGCGAATGTGCTGCTGGCAATTGGTGCTGTTCCGTCCATGACAATCTCCAGCGAGGAGGTGGCCGGATTTGCGTCGAGTTCGGATGCGCTGCTTGTCAATCTCGGCACGTTGGATTCAGCCAGGCGAGAGGCCATTCCGATCGCGATCGAGGCGGCCCGGGCCGCCGGTCGTCCCGTCAGTGTCGATCCGGTCTTTGTCAACCGGTCTCCCGTCCGATGCGCCTATGCGCGCGAGCTCATGGCATTCAAACCCGAACTTGTGCGACTGAACGAACCCGAATTGGCCGCGCTGTGCCCGCAGCGGTCGGATGTCGAGGCACTGATCGGATCCGGTACCGTTCTCGCCGTGACCGGCGCTGAAGACAAGATCGAAAGCCAGGGTGAGGACTTTCGCCTGCAAAACGGCCATCCGCTGCTGGCAAGAGTTACGGCAACGGGCTGTGCCGGTGGTGCGGTGCTGGCGGCCTTTGCGAGTTTGGAAAGTGACATTGCCCTGGCCGCCGCCGCGGGTCTTTCGGTCTTCAATATTGCCGGTGAAATGGCAGCGGAGCGGGCAGGTGGTCCGGGAAGTCTCGTGCCGGAGCTGCTGGACGCGCTCTATACGATGACATCCCGCGATGTCGAGATCAGGCTGAAGTCGGTCTGAGCCGTGTCTTTAATGGATGTTTCAATTCAGGAGGATCCCATGACTGCTATCGCGGTAACCATCGCAGGGTCGGATTCCGGTGGCGGCGCCGGAATTCAGGCAGATCTCAAGACATTCTCCGCCAACGGTGTTTATGGTGCGAGCGTCTTGACCGCACTGACGGCACAGAACACACGTGGCGTCAGTGCCATACAGGACGTGCCGCCGGAGTTTGTTCGGGCGCAGATGGATGCGGTCTATTCCGACCTCAAGGTCAATGCGACGAAGATCGGCATGCTTTCCGGATCTGCGATCATTGAGGCTGTGGCTGCCGGGCTGATAGCCCATGCAACAGGACCCGTCGTGCTGGACCCGGTGATGGTCGCGGCGTCAGGCGACCCTCTGCTTGCCGAAAGCGCCGTTGCAAGCCTTCTTTCCGTGCTGGTTCCGCTCGCCGATGTCATTACGCCGAATCTGCACGAAGCGGCGCGCATGCTGGAAGCGCTCGTTGCCGGCAGCGAGACCGAGATGTTGTCGCAGGCCGAACAGCTTTTGCGGCTTGGTGCCAAATCGGTTCTCTTGAAAGGTGGACACGGGACTGGCGAGGACAGCACGGACCTTTTCCTGGATACAGGCGGAAATGCGATCTGGCTGCGCGAGAAAAGGATCGCAACGCAGAACACGCACGGGACCGGCTGTACATTGTCCTCGGCGATTGCCGCAGGGCTTGCAACAGGGAACAAGCTTGAAGACGCGATTTTCGGCGCCAAGCGATATGTCCACGGGGCTATTGCCGCTGCTGACCGGCTTGATATCGGGGCCGGCCATGGTCCTGTTCACCATTTCCACCAAATCTGGAGCAAATGAGATGTCTGACAAGGGCCTGAAAAGCGACAAGATCGTGAGCCGGAGAACCTTGCTGGGAGCATCTGCGGTTGCCGGCGGGGCTTTGCTGACAGCTCCGGCTCTTGCGCAGGAAAAGACAACGATCGAATGGAAGATGGTGACGTCCTGGCCGAAGAACCTGCCTGGGCCAGGTGTAACCGCGCAGAGGATTGTGGACCAGGTGGCGAGAATGTCCGCTGGCCGGTTCCGCATTCGTCTTTATGCAGCCGGTGAACTTGTGCCAGCGCTTGGCGTGTTTGATGCGGTTTCAGCTGGCACGGCCCAAATGGGGCATACGGCCTCGTTCTTCTGGCAAGGGAAGATCCCCGCGTCCGTGTTCTTCACCGCAATTCCGTTCGGGTTGCTGCCTCATGAACATATCACCTGGATCGAAAGAGGCGGCGGGCAGGCGCTCTGGGACGAGCTTTACGAGCCCTTTGGTGTGAAACCTGTCATGGCAGGTAATACAGGTGTGCAGATGGGGGGCTGGTACAAGAAAGACATCAACGGACTGGATGACCTGACCGGTCTGAAGATCCGCATGCCTGGTCTTGGCGGGGAGGTGATGCGCCGCCTGGGCGCAACACCCGTCGGCTTGCCGCCAGCCGAACTGTTTCAGGCACTGCAGTCCGGTGTGCTTGATGCCACCGAGTTCCTCGGGCCGTGGTCCGACCGGGCCATGGGTTTCCACAAGGTCGCCAAAAACTACTATTCGCCCGGTTTTCACGAACCGAATGGGACCGGGGAGGCGCTTTTCAACAAGGTTGCCCTTGATGGTCTCCCGGACGAGTTGCGCGCAATTGTTCTGGAAGCATGCCGTGCGGAGAACGGCCGTGCCCTGGCTGAAAGCGACTGGGAAAACGCCGGCAGCCTGAAACTGCTTCAGGACGAAGATGGAGTCACAATCAAACCCTATCCCGACGAGGTTCTTCAGGCCTTGCGCACGACCTCGGTGGCTGTTCTGCTGGAATTTGCTGAAAAGGACGCGCTCAGCAAGCGAATCTACGAGAGCAATGTTGCGGCCCGCCAGCGGCTGGCTCCCTGGAGCGATGTCGCAATGCGCCGATTCATGTCGGCACGTGATGGCAACACCTGATCCGGGATTTCTTGCCGCCGATCGCGCAACCGGTGTGTCAACATCGTTGCTGGCATGCCCTGTTTGTTCCCGGCGGGTCAGACAGCGAGCGATAATTCCTGTCGGTCTGCACCGGTCACCGGGGCACGAGTTTAACGGGCTGTCCGATTAATTGACAGTGTGTCAGCGCCTAGGTGTGATCTGGCAGGGCCTCTGCCGTTGGGGTATGTGTGGCAATGCAGCAACGTTCACGGAATTAGTGACGTTAAAGGAAACCCGTTGTCGTTTGCCTATTCTTTGTGCATTTTTGCGAGGCTGTGTCGTTCCCATGACATAGACCCCTGGAACAAGACCTATTTACCTACTTTTACCGAATTCCCGAAGCGTGTTTGTCGAAACAGTAGAATATTTTGCACTGCAACATGAAAATACATCGCCTCAAGACGGTAATTTCTAAGCTTGCAACTGAACCCTGTCTTGGAAATCCTATCCTTCGAAAAATGATTTCCTCCATTTGGAGGGGGATGGGAGAAAACACCATGACATGGGCTAATAAAAAGACGTTTCTGTTTGCTTCCACTGCTATTGCTCTTTCCATAGCGGCAAGTGGGGCACACGCGGGGGCCTTCGCGATCCGCGAGCAGAGTGCATATTTTCAGGGGACATCCTTCGCGGGATACGGAACGTCGGGCGAGACGATTTCGGCGATGTACTGGAACCCGGCCTCCCTGATCGGTGCTCAGCAGGGCTGGAGCATGGAGGCACATGGATCGCTGATTATTCCGAATTCCGAAATCAACGGCACGCTGACCGGCGGCGCGGTCGGAACATCCTCGATCGGTAGTGGTGATATCGGTTTGGACGCCTTCGTGCCGGCGACCTACATTTCCTACAGACCCGATGACAAGTGGGTCTTCGGTGTCGGTATCAACTCACCGTTCGGACTGACGACAAAACCGAACCAGAACTGGGCGGCCCAGTTCTATTCCCGCTCTTCAAGAGTGTTCTCGATCAACGTCAATCCCAACGTTGCCTACAAGATCAACGACATGTTTGCCGTGGCGGTCGGTTTCCAGGTCCAATATCTGGATGTCAGCCTGAAGTCGGCGGACGCGACGTCCGGCGCAGGCTTTCCCAGATCCAACGAAATCTCGGGAGACGGGTTCGGTGTCGGCGTGACGGCAGGTGTCACAATCAAGCCGATCGAGGGCACAGAGATCGGTATCGGCTACCGGTCAGGTGTCGGGCATGACCTGAGTGGGCAGCTTTTCGCGGGCGGCACGAGGGCGGGCATCAATCTTGGCGTGGTAACGCCGGATATGGTGAACATTTCCGCCAAGCAGAAGATAACCGACAAGATTCGCCTGCTCGGCACGGTCGAGTGGACCAACTGGAGCCGCCTGAAATCTCCCGTCGCGACCTCGTCCATTACCGGTTCGGCGCTCACCACGCTTCATTTCAACTATGATGACGGCTGGTTCTTCTCCGTCGGTGGCGAATACGACTACAACGACAAACTGACATTCCGTGCAGGTCTGGGCTATGAAATCTCTCCGATTGACGAGGCCATTCGGTCAACCCGCCTGCCGGACAACAATCGATGGTGGCTATCTGCGGGTGCAAGCTACAATTTCAGCAAGCACATCGCTTTCGATCTTGGCTTTACCCATATCATCACGGAATCGACGGGTATCAACATCGACTCGAGCCATCAGGACTTCAATGCTGCATTCGGCACCTACAAGGCCGATGTCGACAGCAACGTGAACATTCTCTCCGCATCGCTTCGCTACAAGTTCTGATACGGTGATGAAACACGCAAAAGGGCCGGGAGTTTCCCGGCCCTCTTTGTTTTTCTGGCAACGTTCAAAACGCGGCTGGGTAGAGCCCGCCATCCATGAGGATGTTCTGGCCGGTGATATAACCGGCATGCCGAGAGCACAGGAATGCGCATGCCTGTCCGAATTCGGCTGCATTGCCGAAGCGCTGCGCGGGAATTTCGGCTGCCTGCTGAGCGCGAATCTCCTCCAGGCTTGTTCCGGTCTGCTGGGCGGCACGATCAAATCCACCCTTCAGCCGATCCGTATCCATCTTGCCCGGCAGGAGATTGTTGATGGTGATACCGGATGGGGCAAGCTGGCGGCAGACGCCGGCCAGAAATGCCGTCAGGCCGGCCCTTGCTCCGCTCGAGAGGTCCAGCCCTTCGATCGGCATTTTCACCGACAGCGAGGTGATGTTGACAATCCGCCCGAAGCCGCGCGCCCTCATGGCAGGTGTGACTGCCTGGATAAGTTCGATCGGCGTCACGAAATTCTGGACCGCACCTTCCAGCAGTGATTTGCGGTCAAGTTCCGTGTAGTCGCGTCTCGGTGGTCCACCATTGTTGTTGACGAGAATATCCGGCTCCGGACAGGCTGACAGGAGAGCCTGTTGTCCTTCCGGCGTCGACACATCCGCGGGCACACTCACAACGGAGACGCCGTACTTTTCCGTCAGGGCTGTGCGCGTTTCTTCCAGAACCGCTTCGTTGCGGCCGTTGAGGACTATGTCACAACCGGCTTCGGCAAGGGCTTCGGCGCAGCCTCTGCCCAGGCCGCGGCTTGATGCACACACGATCGCTTTTTTACCGTTCAGACCCAGATCCATAGCTTGTCTCCACTTTTGCCGTCGAACCAGATGTGCGCCGACCGGCAGGAATATTGATCAATCGGGTGTGGAGTTCGGGAACTCCACGGCAAGTCATCTTGCCTGTCATAATATTGATACCTGAATCGCGTCTATAGCGCTTCTGAAGGGAATGTGGAGAAATACCATGTCTGCTGCAGAGACGTCGCGTCACTACCGGGCCCTGTTCATTTCAGACGTTCACCTTGGCACTCGCGGCTGTCAGGCCGAATTGCTGCTGGGATTTCTGAAAGATCATGACGCCGAGACCATTTATCTGGTCGGCGACATTGTCGACGGCTGGCGCCTGAAACGGTCCTGGTACTGGCCGCAGCTTCACAATGATGTCGTGCAGAAAATATTGCGCAAGGGCCGCAAGGGTGCGCGGATTCACTACATTCCCGGCAATCACGATGAATTCCTGCGCAACTTCATCGGAACTCACTTTGGTGGTGTGGAAGTGGCGGACAGCTTTGTGCATGAAGCCGCCAACGGCAAACGCTACCTCGTTATTCACGGTGACCAGTTCGATGTCGTCATCCGGCATGCCAAATGGCTCGCCTTTTTTGGTGACAAGGCCTATGTGACCGCGCTCGGAATCAATACGTGGATCAATTTCCTGCGCCGCCGTATAGGCCTGACCTACTGGTCCTTGTCAGCCTGGGCGAAGCTCAAGGTCAAGAACGCCGTCAGTTTCATCGGCCGTTTCGAGGAGGCGCTTTCCGGTGAAGCGCGCCGGAAGGGTGTTGATGGCGTCATATGCGGCCATATTCACCACGCTGCCAATCGGGATATGAATGGTATTCACTACATCAATACCGGTGATTGGGTGGAAAGCTGTACAGCTGTCGCCGAACACCACGACGGGACGTTTGAGGTGATCCGATGGGTGGACAAGACCCAGGACGGGATTGCACCGGCCAAAGCCAAGGAAGCGCCGGTCGCAGCATGAGTTCCATCCTGATCGTGACGGATGCCTGGCATCCCCAAATCAATGGCGTTGTCAGGTCTCTTGAGCGTACCGCGGAAGAGCTTGCGGCAATCGGCACAAGGATCGAGGTTCTGTCGCCGCAAGCTTTCAGAACGCTCCCATGTCCGACCTATCCGGAAATCCGTCTTTCGTTGACACATCGGGGTATTGTCCGGCGCAAGATCCGGGAATTCGACTGCGAGCACCTGCACATCGCGACAGAAGGCCCGCTTGGCATTTTGGCCGCCAGCGTCGCGTGCAAGGCAGGGATGCCATTCACGACCAGTTATCACACGCGCTTTCCGGAATACGTATCGGCACGCCTTCCTGTTCCCCTGTCGTGGTCCTACAGATGGTTGCGCAGGTTCCACAATTCGGGATGCGGGTGCATGGTGGCGACCGGGTCGCTGGAAAACGACCTGCGGGCTCGCGGATTTGCAAACCTGATGCGTTGGTCCCGCGGGGTTGATGAGGATGTGTTCAAGCCGTACGAGGGGACAGTCCTCCCAGCAGATCTGCCGCAGCCGGTATTCATGTATGTCGGCCGTGTTTCGGTTGAAAAGAACATCAAGGCTTTTCTGGACCTGAATTTGCCGGGGTCCAAGGTCGTCGTCGGGGGTGGGCCGCAACTGGAAACATTGCGACGTGACTATCCTGGTGTTCATTTCACCGGAGCCAAAACCGGTGAAGACCTGGCACGACACTATTCCGATGCCGATGTATTTGTCTTCCCGTCGCTGACGGACACGTTCGGCAACGTGCTGCTGGAAGCTTTGGCATGCGGTGTCCCCGTGGCGGCGTTTCCGGTGATGGGGCCGATTGATGTCATTGGTGATACGGGGGCCGGAGTTCTGTCTGAAAACCTTCAGGAAGCTGCCGAAGCCGCATTGGAGATCCCGCGGGATCATTGCCGGAAAATTGCCATGAACTACACCTGGGCAGCGAGCGCCCGGCAATTTCTGGACAATTGCATCGAGGCCCGCGACCGGCATAACAGCTTGGAAAGAGATGCCAGGGCTGCCGAATAACGTCTTCCACCGATACCTTCGCATGGTGGTGACCGGATGTGTCACCGGAATTATGTTGGGGTTGTATTGAGTTGACTTTAAATCCCATTTAGTCATCGGGGTGGAACGAGTTTTTTCAAGGTGGATGCCAATGACCGATGCCGTTGTTCAATCTAGCTCAGCCGAGATGCAGAACCTTTCAGGCAAGGCGGTCACTTTCGAGGACGTCGAACAAGCGGCCGGCCGCATCAGGGGATACGCCGTGCGCACACCCTTGTTGCAGCACCCGGCACTGGACGAGCGGGCAGGGGCAAAGGTCCTGGTGAAACCGGAAAGCCTGCAACGAAGCGGGTCATTCAAATTTCGTGGCGCCTTCAATTGCCTTAACCTCATACCGGAAGAGGAACGCACGAAGGGTGTGGTCGCGTGTTCGTCGGGCAATCACGCTCAAGGAGTGGCGGCCAGTGCTCGCATTCTGGGCATCTCCGCGACGATCGTGATGCCGGCTGATGCCCCAAGGGTCAAACTTGATCGTACCCGGGATTTTGGGGCGAAGGTCGTTACCTATGACAGGGCACACGAGGATAGGGACAGGATTGCCGCGGCGATTTGCGCGGAAAATGATGCGACATTCGTGCATCCTTTCAACGACCCGGCGGTGATTGCAGGACAGGGAACCGTCGGTCTTGAATTTGCACAACAGGCTGATGAACTGGGTCAGAAGCTCGATGATGTGCTGGCTTGTACGGGCGGTGGCGGACTTTCCAGCGGAATAGCGCTTGCGCTCGCGTTCAAATCTCCTTCAACCCGGTTTCACACTGTCGAGCCGGAGCTGTTCGATGACTACAAACGGTCGCTCGAAGCTGGTGTCCTCTTGTCGAATGCCGCCAGGTCCGGATCGATCTGCGACGCGCTGCTTTCGGAAACTCCCGGAGAAATCGGTTTTTCCATTCTGAGCCAACTTGCCTCTGAGGGCCTGACAGTGAGCGATGAGGAAGTGCTGGAAGCGGTTGCCTTTGCTTTCAGGGAACTGAAGCTCGTTGTTGAACCCGGCGGTGCGGCAGCGCTCGCAGCCGTTCTATCCGGGAAACTTCCAGTGGAAGGCAAGACAATTGGTCTCGTGATAACCGGCGGGAATATCGATCCGGACATGTTGTCGAGGGCATTGTCGCGCTGACAATTGGATTGCAGCCTGGATCCGTACGGGCTTTGCCTCAAGAGATTGAAAAAACGAAGCTTTCTTGCCGTTTTCTTAAGCGTCACCTGAACGAAAAAGAGCGCAGCTGCCAGCTGCGCCCTTGTTCAGTGATCCGGAAATGAAATCAGTTGAAGAGGGCCTGACGTTCGGCTTCGGAGAGTTGCTGAAGAGGATCGGTGGCAGCATCGCCTTCCACCGCGGCTTCGTCTTCCGCCGCTTCCTCGGTCAGCTCCCAGGTTACGTCGGCCTCCGCCTCAGCTTCGTCGTCCACCACAGCTTCGTCTTCGGTCACGTCGACTTCACTGTCGAAGAGTTTTTCGATAGCGGCTTCGTCCAGCATGGCATCCGGATCCGCATTTGCAAATTCGTCAACTTCGTCAACCGGATCTTCGTCTGCGGGGTCTTCGTCTATCGGTTCTTCTTCAACAGGCTCTTCGTCGACCGCATCCGCAGGGGCTGACGCAAACATGTCGTCGATGGCTGCAGCGTCCATCGGCTCATGGCCTCCGGCCATGATCGCGTCGACATCGGTTTCAGTGGCCGCATCATCGTTCTCGGACGTAGCGGATGTTTCGGACGTGACGTCCATACCGGTTTCTTCCAAGGCAGCGTCGAACACGTCGTCGCTGACGGACATCAGTTCATCGACACTGTTCTGGCACACACCACGACCGGAACTTTGAGGACCGTTCAGAAGATGGGCATCCGGGCGCGTATCGACCGGACCTGCAGTGTCTTCGGCCTCCATCTCCTCGATACCCCAGATGCCGATCATCAGGTTGATGCGGCTTTCCAGGTAGCGCAGCACCTGGACAACCTTGTTCGTGCGCTGGCCGGTCAGGTCCTGGAAGGAACAGGCCATGAAAATTTCGGTGGCTTTCGCATCGATTTCATCACATGCGGCACCGTCGGCCCCGTTTTCCCGCAGCACCCAGGCCTGTTCCTGGATCTGCTCCGCAGCTTCCAGGATCGACTGGGTCGCGCCTTCGGTCTGCGTGACGATCGCGTCGAGTTCGTGAGATGCATCGACGAAACGGTTGCTTTCGTCACCATCGTCTTTGATGTTGGCAATCTCGGCCTTTGTCCGTTCGATGGCCTCGTGCATCTCGGCGATATCCAGACGGATCTTGTCGAGATCGGGTACCGTGCGTTCCCGGGTCACAACTTTCTCAAGCCGGTGAATCGCACCAAGGATCTCCGTTGTTTCCGGAGTCTTGTGTCGGTTCAGATATTCCTTCAGAAACCGACGCCCGCGATCGGATTCCAGCAGGGTCTGTTCGAGAGTGTGATATTCGGCGTCGCCGATCAACTCTGGCTCTTCCTGAATTGTTTCCGTTTTCATATGGGCGCGATTCTCAACTTGCCTAAGGATCGTGTGTTGCCGTAACACGGACAACTTCCCTTCGATCGTAGGGTGAAAATCGTTAACATCCCTTTATGCCGGCGTGGCCTGGAGCCTTGACAATGAACTTATGACAAAAATATTCAACAGTATTAGCGCACGGGTTGCTGCATTGTTTGCATGCCACTTTTTCGCGTTTGGACTTTTTCTACCGTTTTTCCCGTTAGTTTTGGAATTTCGGGGCCTTAGTACAGCTGAAATCGGATTTATACTGGGCGTCGGCACCATCGCGCGCATCGCAGCCAGTCCAATTTTGTCAAATATTGCCGACAGGACCGGTCAGCGACGATGGTCGATCCTGATCTATTCGATAATGGGTGCCGGGTTCATTTCGCTGTTTTTCCTGCCAGGCGGTATCCTCATCGCAAGTATCGCGATGGTTGGCTATATGGTGATCAAGGCCCCGATCCTGCCACTCAGTGATGCATATGCTCTCGACACAGCGCGCAATACCGGAGCAGATTATGCCCGCATGCGGCTCTGGGGATCGGTTGGCTTTGTTCTTGCCAATCTAGCGGGAGGAAGTCTTGCAGCCCAATCGACTTCATGGCTTATCGTCTGCCTGACAATCGCAGCGTCCTTCGCAACCGGCCTCGTCGTCATGTCATTGCCGAAACAGCAACGGGAACACGCCGATACAGCCAATGACCATCAGCTAAGGGTGACACCCTTCCGGAGTTTCTGGTTCTGGCCCGTGCTTGCAGTTCTGGGGCTCTTCCAGGCGACACATGCTGCCTTCTACGGGTTTGGCACGATCTACTGGCAATCGATCGATGTACCGAAGTTTGCCATCGGCGCGCTCTGGGCCATTGGTGTTGTGGCGGAGATCGCACTTTTCACCATAGCCGGGAAATTGTCGCTGCGTTTCGATCCGCCGGTTTTTCTCGTTGTTGCAGGTATTGCTTCGGTCATCCGCTGGGGACTGGTTCCGTTCGCCGATACGCTGCTGTTCATGGGAATGCTTCAGCTGTTGCACGGACTGACCTTTGGAGCCGCTCACCTTGGGGCCGTTGCGATTCTGGCAAAGGTCGTGCCCGCCCGTTGGTCCGGAACGGGGCAGGGCCTGTTCACAGCGTCAATCGGTATTCAGATGGCCGCCGGGATTGCAGTCTCAGGCGCACTTTTTGAAGACAATCCGCATGCACCGTTTTACCTGATGGCTGTGGTTGCCGCCGTTGGAACTGTTTTGGTTCTTTTGCTGACGCCCCTGATCCGCGAGAAAACAAGGCTCGCGGAAGCGGGATAGACTGGTCAACCCCAGAGCGCAGGCTCGGGTGGATAAAGCGTACTGTCGTCAAATCTCAAGCCCGGAATGCGGTCTTGCGACAACAGAAGAGGGCCGTCCAGGTCGACGTAGTCGGCGTTTTGAGCGATCAGCACGGCAGGTGCCATCGCAAGCGATGTGCCAAGCATGCAACCTGTCATGACCTTGAAGTCCGCTGCGCGCGCTTCGGTGAGCAGCTTCAAGGCTTCCGTCAGGCCACCTGCCTTGTCGAGCTTGATGTTGACTGCGTCGTATTTTTCCCGGAGACCTTCCAGTCCTTTGCCGGGGGAGAGGCTTTCATCTGCACAAATCGCCACAGGTGGCGTCAGCGAGGCCAGCAGGTCGTCATTGCCGGCCGGAAGAGGTTGCTCGATGAGCTGAACACCGGCTGCCGCACAAGCCGCCATGTTAGCTTCAAAACAGCTCTCATCCCAGGCCTCGTTGGCATCAACGATGAGGGTGCTACCCGGAGCGGCTTCCCGAACCGCCAGAATACGTGCGTCGTCCCCCGGACCGGCCAACTTGACCTTCAACAGAGGGCGGTGTGCTGCAGCCGAGGTTTTTTCAGCCATTGCCTCAGGCGTGTCGACACTGATGGTGAAGGCGGTCGTGACGGGACGCAGTGCGCCGAGGCCTGCCAATTCGGCGGCTGATTGACCCGAGCGTTTGGCGTCGAGGTCCCAGAGTGCGCAATCGACCGCATTGCGGGCGGCTCCCGCTGGCATGGCGTTCTGAAGAGCGGTCCTGGAAAGACCTGTCTTCAAAAGCGGAGAAATTTCCTCGATCTGGGTTTGAACCGTCTCAAGCGACTCGCCGTAACGTGGATAAGGGACACATTCACCGCGTCCTGATGCTCCGTCTTCCTCAATGGTCACGACGACGACTTGCGCGTGCGTTCTCGTGCCTCGGGAGATCGTGAAACCACCGGCAATTTCATAGCTCTGCGCTGCTATGTTGATAATCCGATTCATGGTGCACCGAATTCTGCGGAGACCTTGTCGACAATCGCTTCCATGCCATACCGGACAGGGTCGGTGGCCGGAAGACCGTGCTTTTCACCCACCTTGGCAAGAAAAGCCAGAGCCTCGTCATCTTCAAGAGCTGCCGTGTTGACCGCGATGCCGATACACTGGATCGCCGGATTGGTCAGCCGGCCCAGCTGGATGGTCGTCTCGATGACCTGCTCGATGGTCGGAAGCGGTGTCTCGACGCCACGCATCTTTGTGCGGGTCGGCTCGTGACAAACAATGAACCCGTCCGGTTGGGATCCATGGAGGAGACCCAGCGTGACACCAGCAAAGGAAGGATGGAACAGGGAGCCCTGACCTTCAACGATCTGCCAGTGATCTTCTTCCGTTTCGGGAGAGAGCCATTCGGCCGCACCGGAGATGAAGTCGGCGACGACTGCATCAAGAGAGATGCCCCGGCCCGATATGAAAATGCCGGTCTGTCCGGTTGCGCAGAAGGAACTCTTGTAACCGCGCTCGGACATGGCCCGGTCCATTGCCAGTGCAGTGTATTTCTTGCCGACAGAACAGTCGGTCCCCACGGCGAGAATCCTTTTCCCCGAACGTTTGGTACCTTTGCCGGTTGCAAACGTCATGGAGTTGTGACGAACGTCGTGGAGCTGGGCATTGTTGCGGTCTGCCGCTTCGCGGATCTCGGAAATGTCTCCGAGGCGGACATGCAGGCCGGACGCAATGTCCAGCCCCGAATCAAGTGCTTCGACAATCGACGCGATCCAGTGATCGGGAAGTCGCCCGCCTGCGTTCACAGCTCCGATCACAAGTGTCTTTGCGCCGGCGCTTGCGCCTTCACTTATGGACATGTCGGAAAGGCCTGTATCGGCGGCACAACCTGGCAGACGAATCTGGCCAATACACCAGTCTTTGCGCCAATCTACGATGCCAACCGCTGTTTTGGCCGCCAGGGCATCTGGAACGTCACCGAGGAACAAAAGATAGGGACGGGCTATTTCCATGGACAAAGCTTTCAAGTGGCTGCTGGACGTTAAAGTTCTCCATCAGGTATACGGGGGATATCGAACCAGCGGCAAGAGGGCAGCCATCCGGAATGGCATTCTTGGAAAAAAACATCGAGCCGGAGATGAGTCTGGAGGCGGACGGGCCGGATCATCAGTACCTGGCGCTCTCGGGCGACTGGACGGTGAGCACAATCGGCAACGCCGAATCCGGTCTTGACCGGCTCGAAGTTGCCAAGGACCGGCTGACCTGCATCGACGTCTCGAAGATCGAGCATCTTGATACCAGTGGAGCCTGGCTGATCCACAGGACGCGTGGGCGACTGGAATTTGCGGGACGCAAGGTCGGACTGACAGGGGTTACGCCCATAAGGCAGATGCTCTTCGATGAAATCGATCGGCACCATCCACCCAGATACAAACCGGATCGCGGCGGCTTCACGATTGTCGGTTTCCTGGAAGCGACCGGGCGACAGATGGTCGACGCCTACAAAGACGGCCTCGCGATGCTGCACATCCTGGGGTCTATCGGGCTGGTTACCTCGACCGTGTTGTTCAATCCCGGACGACTGCGCAGTATCTCCATTGCGGTCCAGTTCGATCGAAGCTGCATCGGTGCGGTGCCTATCGTCGCCCTGATGAGTTTTCTGATCGGTGCGATCATTTCCCAGCAGGGCGGGTTCTATCTCAAACAGTTCGGCGTGGATATTTACGTGGTCGATCTGGCCGGTATCCTAATCCTTCGCGAGATTGGCGTCATCCTGACCGCGATCATGGTGGCCGGCCGATCCGGATCGGCGTTCACGGCCGAACTTGGCGCCATGCGCATGCAGGAAGAGGTGGATGCACTGCATGTTATCGGGCTGAGTGTCACGGAAGTTCTGGTTCTGCCGCGCATTCTGGCGCTCATGATCGCCTTGCCCATCCTGACATTTATTGCAGATATGGCAGCCTTGTTCGGTTCAGGCCTTGTCACCTGGGTCTATCTGGATATTCCACCGGCCGCTTTCCTCACCCAGCTGCAGGTGGCAATCACGAATGGAACGCTTGCCGTGGGCATCGTGAAGGCCCCCTTCATGGCCTTGATTATCGGTCTGATAGCCTGCGTTGAAGGGTTGAAAGTCGGTGGGTCTTCCGAATCGCTCGGTCGTCACACGACAATGTCCGTGGTGAAAGCCATTTTTCTTGTTATCGTCGTCGACGGCTTTTTTGCCGTGTTCTTCGCCGCCATCGGAATTTGATTGAATTCATGACAGTGACAGATGCCGCAGAACGAGAGACAGACCTGGTGTCCACCGCAGAAGGTGCAGAGAATGTCCTGTCCGCTCGTGGTGTAACCGTCGGCTTCGGCAGCAAGATTGTTCTGCAAAACCTCGATCTCGATGTTCGCCGAGGTGAAGTGCTTGGTTTTGTCGGTGGCTCCGGCATGGGAAAATCGGTTCTGATGAGGACCATCCTGGGCCTCACTCCGAAACGGGCGGGAACCATATCTGTTTTTGGACATGACCTTTCCACGGCGAGTGAGAAGGAACGACTGACCATCGAGCGGCGTTGGGGAGTGCTTTTTCAGCAGGGCGCTCTTTTTTCTTCGCTTTCCGTCAAGCAAAACATCCAGGTTCCGATGCGCGAGCACCTCAATCTGTCGCCGCAACTGATGGATGAACTTGCGACGCTGAAACTTGAGCTGGTCGGTCTGCCTCAGGATTCGGCCGACAAGTTACCCTCCGAGTTGTCCGGCGGCATGATCAAAAGAGCGAGCCTTGCACGTGCGCTTGCACTTGATCCGGATTTGGTGTTTCTGGACGAGCCGACCTCCGGACTGGATCCGATTGGAGCGGCAGCCTTCGATTCGCTGATCGAAAACTTGAGTTCAACTCTCGGACTGACCGTCTACATGGTCACGCATGATCTCGATAGCCTGCATTCTATTTGCGATCGCATTGCAGTTCTTGGGAATAAACGCGTTCTGGCTATCGGAACACTGGACGATATGATGAAAAATGATGATCCCTGGATTAAGGAGTATTTCAGGGGTGAACGGGCGTTGCGCCGAGTATAGGTTGGACTGAATGGAAACCCGCGCGAATTACATTCTGATCGGTTCCTTCATGGTTGCCATTCTGGTTGCCGCGTTCGGGTTCGTCTACTGGAAGGCCGCAACAGCTGAATCGCGTCAGAATGTGGAACTCATGGTCATCTATCCGGGCCCGGTCACAGGCCTTCCGGTTGGAGGGCAGGTTCTCTTCAACGGTATCAAGGTGGGTGACGTCAAGTCGCTCGATTTTGCCCCGGACGATCCGACCAAGGTTGTGGCAACAGTCGGCATCAAGCCGACCACGCCGATACGTGAAGACACCAAGGCAACACTGAATTTCACAGGCCTGACAGGTATCGCCTATGTCGATCTGTCAGGAGGAACGTCTTCGTCACCGCTGCTTCTGGGCAAGGATGACGGCAAAGTACCCGTTCTTTATGCCGAAAGGTCCTTTTTCGACGATATTGTCGATGGCGCGCGCGACGTGTTGAAACGCGCCGACACGACCATGAAGACCATCGAGGACATTCTTGTCGAGAACAAGCCGCTCATCAACGACACGGTCAAGAACGTAGAAACGTTTTCAGCTGCGCTTGCCGCAAATTCCGACGGCGTGAAGGATTTCATGGCAAGCATCGGCCAGGCATCCGATGCATTTTCAAGCCTTTCCGGGCGTCTTGAGAAACTCGTCGACCAGGGCGAGCGCCTGCTGGCAGCGGTGCCTTCGGACAAGGTGACCGCCATAGTCGATGATCTGACCAAGTTCTCCGACAGCCTGGGCAAGGCGAGTGGCGACATCGATCTCCTCATGTCTGACGCACAAAGCGCTGCGAAGGAGCTGGAAACATTTACCAAAAAGATGAATGACGGCCTCGACAACGTTCAGAAGATCGTTCAGGCGGTCAAGCCGGAAGACGTCGAGAAGGTGATGACGGGTGCCGCGGCACTTGGCGATGTGCTGGAGACGCGGAGCAACGACATCAGCAAGCTGATCACATCGACCAGCGAGACCATGCAGAACGTCAACAAGGTTGTTGCGGTTGTTCAGCAGCGTGAAGGCGCCATTTCCGAGATTCTGGAAGGTGGACGGGACGTTGTGCTGAAAGTCGACGCGATCGTTTCGCGCGGTGTTGAAATCGCCGCGGCCATCGATCCGCTGCAGATCGAGCAGGTTGTCGCATCGGTCAATACCTTCACCACAGGCATGAATGTGTCCTTGCTTCGGGTCGACGAGGTGCTGGCGAGTGTTGATCCTCAGAAGGTCGGCAATGCGGTCGATGGTGTTGCCAGCGTGATCGATAATTTCAACAATCAGCAGAGCCAGATCAACGAGATCATCGCGTCTACCAAATCGACCGTCCAGAATTTCGAGGCCGTGTCTGCCACGGTTCGCGATCAGGATGACCGGATTGCGGCCTTGATCACCGATGTACAGGCTGCAGCTGAACGTTTTGCCGAAACGCTGCAAAGCGCGGACACGCTCCTGAAGGCGGTGGATCCAGAGAAAGTTGCCAATATCGTCGGGTCGGTCGAAACCACTGCCTCCGAACTAGCAAGTCAGCAGAACGGCATTCCTTCCATTCTACAAAGTGCCCAGAAGGCGGCTGACAATGTTCAGCAGATGACAGCCGATCTTTCCAAGCGCACGCCGGATGTCGACCAGATCATTACCGATGCAAAGCAGATGACCGCAACGTTGAACGCGACGTCTGTCAGGGTCGAGAGCCTGGTGGAAAAAGTTTCCACGATGGTCGACGGCGATGGCGAGGGCTTGATCAAGGAAGCAACGCTTGCGGCACAGGCCATCCGGAAGATCGCGGTTGCCTTCGAGAGCCGCGCAGACTCCATTGCAGGTGGCCTTTCAAAGTTCGCGACACAGGGGTCGAGCGATTTCACTGCAGCTTTGGGACAGGTCAACCGGACGCTGGTTGCCATCCAGCGGGCAGCAGAAAGCTTTGAGCGCAGTCCGAACAGGGTCATTTTCGGGGGCGAGGACGTTCCGACCTATACGGGTGGGCGGCGGCGATGAACAAGAAGAACAACAAGGGCAGGGGCTCATGACGAAGCCAAAGACCAACATGACCCGCCGGGGTGTTCTGGGTGTTCTCGGCCTTGGTGCGTTGACGGCCGGCTGCACAAGCACAGCGCCGTCTGCCTTCTACAGCCTGACCTCTGCAGACGTCGACGGACTTCAGGGCAGGTCCAGCCGTGTCCAGGTTCTGGTGGCCCCGCCGCGCGCCCTCAAGGCACTTGATACGAGCTATATTGCCGTCGTCGACAAGGGGCCCATCTACAGCTACTACCCGAAGTCTGCCTGGGCGGACACGCTTCCGAACGTCGTGCAGCTCAAGCTCATGGAAACGCTGCAGAATACCGGGCGGTTGCGCGGCGTCGGCCTTCCCGGAGACGGCCTTTTGATCGATTACCAGCTGCAGACCGAGATCCGGGCGTTCGAGCTTCAGGTTGCCGGGAACCGGGGTGTGGTGGAAATTTCCGCGCGCGTCGTCAACGACCGCAATGGCCGGACTGTGTCGACCAAGGTCTTCCGCGCCGAAACGCCTGCCGGCAGTTCATCCGTCGACAAGGCCGTCGAGGCCATGAACACCTCCGCCGATCGCGTCTTTGCCGAAATGGCCGCCTGGACGCTGAAGAACGTTTGACTGGTCGCCGGCTGGCAAACCTGACGCGAAATCACCATATCCTCATGCAGAGTTCATGCCGTGCTTAGTGTTACTGTCGGCGACTGGAAGCTTAGCCTCGAGGATGTTCAGCAGCCTCTGATCAAAGATGTAGCGAAGGAAAAGGCGCGTTTTGTCGACGAGGTTTACGCGCCGGATGAGTGGAGCCGGTGCCTCTCCGTCAGTGTTTCCAAAGCGGACGACTTCAGTGACCGATCGGATGCTGTTATTATCTTGAAATTTCAGGACTATGGCGGGTTCGAGCCTGGCGTTCTTCTGGTACCTGAAACCCCATTTCTATTTGTTGGAGCTGGCGAGATCCTGCTTGGATACGATCTTGAAAGGCGTGAACGCAGCTTCGAAGACTATGTCTATTGCGGGTTTTGGGGGTGGCACAGGTTTGGCGATATCGTGCTGATGGCCTCTGAAACTGAATGTTCAGCATGGTCTCTTAGAGGCAAAAAACTCTGGTCGGCGGATGTCGAACCGCCTTGGGATTTTGAAGTCTCGGGTTCGGATGTCATTCTTGTTGTTGAGGGTGGTGTCAGGAAGCTTGATCTGAAGACCGGCAAGGCAAGAAATCGAAATTGAGCATTGCTTCTTTCGCGGTTGGTTTCGTGCAACGCGATTTAGACATATGAAATGGCAATTTTTGCCAACGTATCGATTGGAGACACACCCGCTTCAACATTGTTTTGGAGATTACGAAGCGCTTCATCATGAAACGGATTAGGATCTGTTACCTTCACCTTTGCTCCTTTTGGGGATACCTTGAGCTTTCGCAACTATTGGTATTAAAATTACGCCCAATTAAGTTTCCATGATTGAAGTTTTGAATTCTGATGTGCGACCTGATGCACTAGAACTTCCATCCAGTCAGATGCCTCAACTCGCCACATTCAAGGTCGTGAATAAAAGTGTTGAACGCATATTGTGCTTCAATTTTTGAAGATGAAATCACCAACGGCAACACAAAATTAGCTGGCAATCAGGCTATGAACAAACAGTGCCTGCCATAAGATGCTGAAGCCGTTGCGTCAACGAAATTCACAATCAGAAGATACACACCTTTAACTTGTGCTCTCATCAAAATTTGATAATTGTATGAGCGAGATAATGATCGATTCGAGCGAAAATAATAAAAATCAATTGTAATTACAGCTACATATTTGTGAGTGCAAAGTTCGGTTTTTTCACTGCAGTTGCAATCATCGCGTTTATTGGCTCGCGTCAATTGTTTCAAACTTGATGGACGTTCAATGATGGAAATCAATACCTGTCACAGACGCAAACTGCACTTTGTGCACAATCCCAAAGCTGCAGGCATGAGTTTTCGAAAGTGGCTTGGATTGGACAACGGCGTGAATCACGGCTTCCCAACAAGCAACACTCCTGTCGAAATCTGGAACGCTTACACAACGATCGTAGTAGTTAGAGATCCTATTGAACGCGCACTTTCGGGGTATAGGCACTTAACAGGAGAGGACTATACGGGCGCCTTCCGAAGGTTGTATCCAGACTTGCCATCCTGGGATCCTCTAACCTTCTTTTCGCGAATGTTTAACGAGCAAATTTTTGTTGTTGGTCCGCAGTTCAAATATGCAATGCATTTACATTCAAACAAGGCTCCTGATTTTCTGCTCAAATTTGAAAATCTTGACACTAGTGAATTAGCCAATCGTCTGAAAATTCAAGAACCCTTCCCAAAGGAGAATGTGACGAAGTCTCGGTTTCAAGTCCCTGTCTCTGAAGATCTATATCTAGCTCTAATTCAACACTACCGTGTCGATTATTTGCTTTATAACTACAGACCTAAGCCTTACGATAACTTCATGCGTGAGCAAGAAGTGTTAGCAGAAGCAAGTTGATGCATTGCGAGTTTTCCACTTGTTGTGAGTAGCGGCGCCAACTCTGGAATTCGCTCCTTATGAGTCACTGGTAGTTTTCGAACACTTCTTGCAAGTTACCCGCCGCTTGTGTCCGAAACAGACGTTTCCGCGGCTTTGACAGCGACACGCTTAGTTGCCGTTTTCGTGCTCGAAGTCTTCCTGCCAATCACGCCGCGTTTGTTGCCGTTGCCTGTCATGATGAAGTTGCTGCCACCGCTGTGATCACGCCCTTCGATGTAGGAGATCCAGGGACCGGACGTTGCCTTCTCGCACCGCTGCCGGATTGATGCCAATTCTTCTTCGGTCATCGCATCCCTGTCGTCAAAACCGCGTGTCATTGAGACCTCCAATCTACCCGTAAGATTGCCGGCAGAAAGACACAAGCAAACTCAGATCAACATCAGGGACAGCGCCGGGACTGCAATCAGCAGTGCCAGACGCAGGATGTCGGCTGCCCAGAAGGGCAGGACACCGGCAAAGATGGTCCGGAGCGGCACGTCGGTGAGGACGGAGCGGAGAACAAAGACGTTGAGGCCGATAGGCGGCGAGATCAGGCTGATCTCGGTCACGACGACGACGACAATACCGAACCAGATCAGCACCATTTCCGGATCGCTCAGGATGCCGGCACCGAAATCCAGCGAGGTCACCAGCGGAAAGAAGACCGGGACGGTCAACAGGATCATCGACAGGCTCTCCAGCACCGCGCCGAGCACGATGTAGATCAGCACCAGGATGAGCATCACCACATAGGCGTTGACGTCCAGCGATTGGACAAAATTCAGCAGGGCGTCAGGGACACCGGCATAGCTGATGAAATTGGAGAAGACTTCCGCCCCTATGATGATGGCAAAGATCATCGCCGTGGTCCGCGCGCAGTTGAGCGCCGCGGTGAAGAGTTTCTCGAAGGTGAGACCACCTGACAGGAAAGCGATGATCAGCGCCGTCGCAGCGCCGATGGCCGCTGCTTCGGTGGGCGTGAAAAACCCGCCATAGATGCCGACCATGATCACGGCGAAAAGGCCAAGGACGGCAAGCACCCCCCAGATGTCCTTGCGGTCCAGCGCGATGTCCTCATGCTCGGATGGTGCGAGTCCTGGCCTCAGGAGAACAGTCACATAAACAGCGGCGAGGTAGAAGAGAACGCCAAGAAGACCCGGAATGATCCCGGCGATAAAGAGTTTGCCGATGTCGGCTTCTGTCAGCAGACCGTAGATGATCAGGATCACGCTCGGCGGGATCAGAATACCGAGCGTTCCTCCGGCGGCAATAGAGCCGGTTGCGAGACTGTCGGCATAGCCTGCCTTGCGCATCGAGGGCATGGCGACCTTGGACATGGTCGCGGCTGTTGCAAGCGAAGAACCACACACAGCGGAAAAGCCGCCACATGCGACGATGGAAGCCATCGCAAGACCGCCGCGCATGCGGTGCAGCAGGCTGTGCGCTGTGCTGAACAGGGACTGGCTGACACCCGAAATGGTCAGGAGATTGCCCATGAGGATGAAAAGCGGGATCACCGACAACGTGTAGGACAATCCCGTGTCGAACGCGGCATTGCCGAGAAGATTGAGGGCCGCGTTCCAGTTGCGCAGGGCGGCGAACCCGGCGGTCCCGACAATGATCATCGCTACGGCGATCGGGACGCGCAGCAGAACGAGGCCGAAAAGGGCAATAAATCCAATCAGAGCTTCAAGCACGTATCAGGCCTTTTCACGCAAACGCCGGAGCGTCCAGAAGATGGCTACGACTGCGGATATGGCAAAGGACGCAGTTCCGAGCCAGCCGATCAGGTAAAGCGGGATTTCGAGCGAGTCCGTCACCTGCTCCCGGCGCTGCAGCTTTTCGGCATGTTCGGAGAGTTCCAGGGCAACGATTGCAAAAACGGCCACGGTCGCCACACCGGCACAGACCGCACCCAGATACTTCAAGGCCTTGCTTTTGAGGCCGTCCAGCAACTCCACCTCGATGTGTTCGCCGGCTGCCGTTGTCAGCGGAAGGGCGAGAAAAATCAGTGAAGCCAGCAACAGCTGCGTCAATTCGTATGCACCGTTCACGGGACTGTTGAACAGGTAGCGGGCGACCACATCCAAACAGGTGAGACCGATCATGGTCGCAAGCACGAGCAGACAGGCAAAACCGAGCAGGAAGGTCGCTCCGCGCCGGAGACTTTCGAAACGGCGCGGAGCTGTATTGTCAGGTCCTGACGGTGTCATCAGTTGCTGATACCTGTCTGGTCGCGCATATCGGCTAGCGCGGCAGCACCGTCAAATCCTGTTTCCTTCACGGCATCGGCCCAGGCGGCTTCGTGTTTGGCTGCCAATTCCCTGATCTTGTCCAGAACCGGTGCAGGAGCGTCATAGATCTCAATTTCCTTGTCGGAGATGTAGTCTGCGCCCCGCGCATCGGAACCATCCCAGACACTGCCGGCAAGCTCGGCGAGCGCTGCACCGGATACCTTTTCAATTGCCGCCTTGTCTTCGTCCGACAGGCCGTCCCAGATATCCTCGTTCATCACCATGAACCAGGACGTGTTGTAGATACCACCGGGAACCTTCATCGAAGACTTGATGTAGTCCGTGAGCTTGAAGGCCTGAAGGGCTTCGACCGGGAAGGTCACTCCGTCGATCACACCTCTGGAGAGCTTTTCGTAGACTTCACCCGGTCCCATGAACTGGGTGGTTATGCCGAGGTCCTGCGACAGGTCGGCGATGTAGCCGCCCGGGGTCCTGATCTTCAGGCCGGAGAAATCCCCGGGGGTTTCGATCTTGCGCTGGTTGTTGTGGAACATGCCCGGGCCGTGGATCCAGAGACCCAGCAATTTGGTGCCCTGATGTTCGTCCTGCGCGTCGAGTTTTCCCGCATAGACGTCCCAGTAGGCCTTCGAGCCCTCGGTTGCCGTGTCGGCGATGAAGGAGAACTGACCGATGCGGGATCGCAGGAAACGGTCATCGCGCGTGAAGGAGTGCAGGCCGTAAGTGATATCGGCAACGCCATCGGCGGCAAGATCGTAATGCGCCGGAGGCGGTCCGAGCGGCTTTGGCAGGATGCGGACAGTTACGCGACCGTCGGTCGCTTCTGCAACCTGTTCCGCCCAGGGCTGCATGACGCCGGTGACGATCGGATGCTTCGGCGGCAGCCAGGAAGACAGCACCAGTTCATCTGCAACTGCACCTGAAAATGCACCGGACAGGGCCGTTGCCGCCAGGCCGGCCAGAATCGAAAGACACTTGATGGATTTCACAGTTTTCTCCTCCCGTTTGCCGACTGAACGCCGATCGCTTGCTGATCTGAAGCGATTTCAGACCGCGCAACACGAAAATAGTTGCAAATGAAACTAAGTCAATCGTAAAATCATTCCGCCACTGTTTTAAATCGACCGAGAACCAATGACTGACGCAGAAGAAACGGAAACCGAAACCATCTTGCGCACGCGAAAAACCGCCGGGAGTCCAGAGGAGGCGGGCACCGTTTTCGAACTGGAAAAATTCTTCCCCTACCTGGTGCGCGTTTTTTACAACGATGTCACCAGTGCCCTGTCAGCGGTTTATCAGCGCGACTATGGAATGATGCCGGCAGAATGGCGGACGATGGCAATCCTGGGCTCAGCATCCGGTGGCCTTCAGGCAACTGAAATTGTTTCGCGGTCCTCGATGGACAAGGTTGTCGTGAGCCGGGCCGTGAAGCGCATGAAAGAACGCGGCTACCTTATCCGCGAGACACATTCGGAGGACGGAAGAAGCTTTTTGCTGCAACTGTCGAGCGAGGGCAGGGCAGTCTACCAAGATCTTGCCCCGAAACTGCTGGATGTTGAACGCAGGATGCTGCAGGGCCTTTCGGATGCCGAGATTACCGACTTTCTGACCGTCGCTCAGCGTATCCGGGACAATCTGGCGGTAGAGGCAGAGGCTGAAAACTGATCCCGGATCTTTTGAATCGAAGACAATCTATCGGGTAAGGACATTCAGCTTCTGACTGTGGCGGCCGGCCAAGGAAGCAACTGCTGACGGTCGTTCCCCTCGCGTGATTTCCCGTCATTCCTGCAAGAGCAGGGTTTCAATGTCTTCGGACAGATGGCGTACCTGGCCCCTGATCTTGGATACGTTGCGACAGGGCCAATAATTGAGCCGGAAGATCAATCGTCAGCTCGCACGAACCCAAATTTACCGGATATGCAAAAGTGATGACTGCGAGTGGCGCCGTATGCTCTTCGTTACCAGGGTGGGGTTTCAAGCCGGACAAAAAAAGGCGGCCATCGGCCGCCTTCCTAAATTCATGTAAGGGACATCCTAGTCGAGGCGACCACTAGCATGGGCCAGCATCGTATAGACCTTACCCGTGTCTGATGTGAGGTAGGTCTGGCCGAGCATGTTGTCCCGGTCGTTGCGTGACACCTGGGCCAGCAACTGTTCGAAGTCGGCAACATACCGTTCTACAGCTGTCCGGAATTCCGGATCCCTGGAATACTTCTGACGGATTTCGTCAAAGGTCTGCTGTCCCTGAAGCGTGTACAGGCGGCGGGTGAAGACATGCCGTTCGCCGTTCCGGTACCGATTCCACAGATCGATGAATGTCTCGTGATCGATCGCACGTGCAATGTCGACCGACAGGGAATTGAGACTTTCAACTGTCTGCAGCGGGGTCCGTCCGACGCTGGTGTCGGCGCTTGCTTCGTCATCGTCGCGCGACGCGCGGCGAAGCAGATCCGCAACCCAGCCCTTGCCACCGGGATTTCCGCCTTGCGGCTGTGCGGTCTCCTGTCGCCGGGTTTCTGTTGGCCGGTTCTGCTGTGCGGGCCGCTGGTCACCGGAAGATGACGCAGGTTGCTGAACAGGTGCGGCAGGCGCATAACTTGCCGATGCAGCAGATTGCGGCGCCGGGGTTGCGCTGGCGACGGACTGCGTCTGAGGTCGCGAAATGTCCAGGGTGTTGGATTGCTTGGCAACAATCTCGGACAGTTCGGTCAGGGCTCGGATCTGCTCGTTCACCACCTTGCGCAACGCCGCGGAAGATTCTTCCGCTTCTTCAGGCAGATTGAGAACACCGAGTTTCAGCTCGTTGCGCGTTGCTTCCAACTCGCGGTGCACGTCACGGGCAACATCGCGCATGCGGCCGGCCGCGTCATTGAACCGATCAGACGCGTCGCTGACCGTGCGGGTCATTTCCGAAATGATGTCGTCCTGAGCGGAACGAATGGCATCACGGGCCTTCTGACCCTCCATGCCGGCTGTCAGGCGCATGGATTCGAATTGTTCGGTTACCTGGTTTGAGGCTGCTTCCGCCGCTGCTCCCAGCATTTTTGCTGCCTCGCGCGCCTTGTCATCAGCCGATTCCAGCGTGTCGGACAGCGTCTGGGTAAACGAGCGCATCAGCGTGTCGACCGCTTCGGTTTTCGACAGCAGCGTATCGGCAACTTCCTCGATCGCGGTTCGGCGTTCTGCAACGCGGCCTTCGACCGACTGGTTGGTGTCTTCCAGATGACGCGCCGCGCGTGTCAGCTCTTCGGATTGATCGCCGAAGCGTTTCGTCAGGTTCTGGATATCCGCCAGTGTTGTCTGGGTAACGTCACGCAGGTTGGATACCTGCTCGTCGATGAGTGTTGTGGTCTGGGTGGTCTCCTGAACCGCCCGGTCGACAGCGGAGCGGAATTCTCCGGCGCGGCGGGCGAGGTTCCCCTCCACCTCGTTGAGATTTTCCCCTGCAGCCGTGACGATGCTCTGAAGATTGGCGTTCGACGTCTCTACCTTGTTGAGGATTTCCGTAACGTCGGCTTCAAGGCGGTTCTTCGTGTCACTGAGAAGGGACGCGGCCTGATCACTGCGCTCGCTGATGCTGGCAATGATACGGTCGCCAGCCTCAACAAGTGTGCGTGTCGCATCCAGTCCGGTATGTGCAAACGTGTCGGTGACATCCCGGCCCTTGACCGTGATTGCATCGAGGATTGCCCCATGAACTTCGGAGAGGCGACCTGTGAGATCGTTGGCGCGGGTTTCGATGGCATTGATCAATTCATTGCCGTCTGTTCCGACAATGCGTGCAAGCTCTCCTGAGCTTTCGCCGAATGCCTGGTTCAGAGCTGTTGCCTTTTCAAGCAGTTCGTTGGCGACATCGTTGCCACGACCCACCAGAAGTTCGGCCGCTTCGGAGACCGCGCTGTTGACCCTGGCACGCACGATGCCGGCCTCGCTCGACATCTGGCCGCGGATTTCTTCCAGTGTGTTGGTCAGTGTGATGCGTGCCTGCTCGCTTTCTGCGGACAGGTTGCCGGAAATCTCGGCAATGAGGCCGGAGAGATTTGTGCGAACCTTTTCGCTTTCGCCGGTGAGCGAGCCTGTGAAATCGGCAAGCGTGCCTGCATAAAGTGTACGGGCTTTCTCGCTTTCAGCGGCCATGGCGCGCGCTGCATCGTTGACGGCGGAAAGAACCAGTTCGCGGATCTTCGCGCTTTCGCCGGACATGGCCCCGGTCGCCTGATGCATTGCCGTGCTAACCGTGTCGGCAGCTTTCTGGCTCTCGCCAACGAGCACACCACGGGCTTCACCGACGGAACCAAGAACGATCTGGCGCATGCGATCGCCTTCGCCAGACAGTTTTTCCGTAGCCTGATTAAGCGCGCTGTCGACGATGTCAACGGTCTTGGTGCGTTCGTCGGACAGGGATTGTACGGCTGCGGTGGTTGCTTCCTGGACCACGTCGCGAAGGCGTGTGCTCTCAGTTGAAAGCGTAGCGCCGGCCTCGGCAATCACCGTCGTCAGGATATCGCGTGCGCGCTCGCTCTCGCCCGTCAATGTGCCGGAGATGCTCTCCAAACGCTCATTGAGCAGGGTTTCGAGCTGTGTTGCACGGCTGTCGAGCGTTTCGGCAACTTCAAAGACCTTTGCACCGAGGGAAACGTTGATCTCCGCAATGCGCTCCGACAGGGATTCCGTCAGTTGTTCGCTTTGCTTGCCGAGAACGTCGCCTGCTTCAGACAGGCGGTTGTCGAGAGCGGTCGTCATTTCCTCCTGGCCATCGACAAAGGCCTTGGCGATTTCCTTCGTCCGGGAAATCAGGGTCTCGGAAATCTGTCGCGCACGGGCATCGAGTGTCTCGTCGATCCGGTCCGTTCCGCTTGTCATGGATGTGGAAAGGAGTTCCGCCTTTTCCGCCATGGAAGCAGCGGCACCATCAACGCGTTCGGACAGTGTCTCACCGATTTCGGCTGCGCGGTCCGCAAGCGTGTTGCCCGCTGTCTCGATCCGCTGACCAAGCTGCAGGGTGATTGCGTCCGAGCGATCCGCCAGCACATCCGTGATGTTGCGGGTCTTTTCCTCAAGCGCATCGCTGATGCCGGTGGTCCGGTTTTCGATGGCACTCGCGAGGATCTGCGTGCGCGCTTCAAGTGTAGCTTCGAAAGTGGCGGTGCGCTGGTCGAGTGTCAGATCCAGCGTGTTGATGTGGCCGCCGAGCGCGCCATCCATGGTGGAAATACGTTCGCTCAGGGAGCGGTCCATGGAGGACAGGCGATTTTCCAGGGCGGCATCCATCGTGGTGACGCGAGCACCGAGCGAGGCATCCATGGAGTTGAAACGGCTCTCCAGAGTCGTGTCCATGAAGGAAATCTTTTCGCCCAGCGACATGTCCATCGAAGTGAACCGCTGTTCCAGAGAAGCGTCCAGAGTGCTGATGCGATCCGTAAGCGTCGCATCCATGGACGTGAAGCGATGCTCAAGCGATGTGTCCATCGTGCTGATACGGTCGCTCAGGGTTGCATCAATCGCGCTGTAACGCTGGTCGAGCGACGCATCCATGGCTGCAACGCGATCACCGAGGGATGCATCAAGGGACGCAATGCGATTGCCGAGAGCAGCATCCATTGCCACTCCACGCTCGCCGATTGAGGCATCTATCGCAGCAGCCCGTTCAGTCAGGGTTGTGTCGATTGCCGCAAGGCGGTCACCAAGCGTGGATTCCATCGCTGCCGCATGGCCACCAAGCGAAGCATCCAGCTCCGCGGTGCGGTTTCCAAGCGTGGCGTCGACTGCAGAGAGCTTGTCGCTCAGTGAGGTTTCAATTGCGCCCACATGATTGTTGAGCGTTGCATCCAGGGTTACTGCATGCCCGCCAATGGCGGCATCCACCGACGCAAGACGTTCGCTCAGCGATGCATCTATGGCTGCCGCGTGACTGCCGAGAGATGCATCGAGATTTGCCGCGTGTCCACCGATCGCCGCGTCCAGTGATGTGGCGTGTCCACCGATCGTCGCGTCCATTGCCGCGATGCGGTTGCCGAGCGACGCATCCATCGTGTCGATGCGCGATGCGAAGGTGGTATCGAGGGTGGAAAGACGGGAATCCATCGCTTCGGACAAGAGAAGCGATTTCGTGTCGAAGGCATCGATAAGCTGCCCGCCACGATCTGTAACGATCGTTTCCAGTTCAGTAAGTCTGGAGGAAAGGCCCTCCTGAAGGGCACCGCCGCGCACTTCCAGCGTATCGGAAATCTGGGCACTGACCTGATTGATATCGTGGGCGACGCGGTCTCCACGGCTGCCGATAAGTTCGGCGAGCTGCGTACCAGTGTCTGCCAGGGTCTGGGTGAGCGAGCCGGTCTGTTCGCCAAGGCCGACGGCAAACTGATTGGAGACGCTTTCCAGAGTGTTGCGGAAACCGACGGTCTGCTGCTCGAGCATGGTCGCCATTTCGTTGCTGCGGGCCGTGAGGCGCTCGTCCAGCTCCGTTCCGTTGATGGAAATGGCGGTGTAGATGCGCTCGGAAATGTTGTCCAGTTTCTCGGCAAGTTCGCCGCCGCGCACCGAAATGGTCTGGGTGAGGGACCCGGCCGTCTCATCAAGCTTGGCTGCAATTTCACCGCCTCGCAGGGAGAGGTCGACAACAATGCTTTCGCCGGTTCCACGCAGGATTTCGGCAACTTCAGTCGAACGGCTGGAGAGCGTCTCGACAATTTCCGCGCCTCGAATGGAGATCGTGTCGGTGACTGCCTGTCCGCGTTCGGAAATGCTCTCGGTGACCTGCTTGCCCGTTACCGCCAGAGACTCGTCCAGGCTGGTCACGCGGGTGTCGACTGTTGAAACGAGTTCCTCTGTCCGCGACGTGATCGTGTCGATCAGGCGACCTGATGTCAGGGAAAGGTTGGCGTTGATTTCTTCGCCGCGCGCCGTGATGACGTCGCCGACGGTGATCCCGGTGTTCTCAAGCGTCGTGCGGAATTCATCCGCCTTGCTGCTGAGTGTGGAAATGACCGATGTGCTGGAGGAAGACAGTGTCTCGTTGATTTCGCTTCCGCGGAGCTCCAGTGTGTCGACAAATGTGGTGGCGGTTTCGGCAAACCGTTCGTTGACCTGGTTGCCGCGGTCGGAAAGTGTTTCCCACATGGTCGCGCCGGTCTCGGCAAGATTGTCCACGAGCTCGTGGCCGGTGAGGGACAGGCGGGAAACATAGTCTTCCGCACGTACGGTCAGGCTGTCGACGAGTTCGTTTCCGGAGGCATTGAGTGTCGCGCCGAGGGATTCAATCCGGCTGTCGACGGTCGATGTCAGTTCTTCGACACGGCTGTTGACTGCTTCGATCATGCGATGGGAGGCCTGATCCACCGTCTCACCGAGTTCACCAGACGTGCTTGAAAGCTGCGAGGAGAACTTCTCGTGTGCCCCGGCAATTGTCTCACGAACCCTTTCGGCATTCATCACAATGGATTCACGCTGACTGACGAGTTCCTCGATCAGGCCGCGGATCTTGAGTTCATTATCATTATAGGAACGCTCGAGTGACGATACCTCGTTGTGAACGAGCACTTCCAGTTCACTGGCGCGAGCAATAGCGCGCTCGATGCCGTCTCCCATCGCGGCGACTTCCCGCCGGATGGCCTGTCCGACGCTGAGAATGGATTCCTTGGCCATGTCCTCGGGTTCGGCGAGACGCAGCGCCACTTCGGTCATGCCTCGGGCGACGATGCGCATTTCCTGCGCACGCCAGATCATCATTGCCATGACGAAAAAGAAGATGATCGGAACGAGAATACCGACAGCTGCCAGGATCATCTCCGGCGAGGAGAGCAGGGCCTGAGGATCGCCAAGAGAAGTGACCTTGTCGGAGAAGGCAGACATGAACAGGCTTATGCCGAGCGCCGCCCAGAGGGCGCTCAAGGCAAGTGCGCCCCAGAACGGAGCCGAAGACGGCCGGCGTTGCAGCGCATAAATCAGATTGCCGATGCTGCGACGGTCATCGTTGGCTGCCGGGGGACGTCCGCCCCGACCGCGCCTGCGGGAGGCACGCTGTTCCTCGCGGTGAGGTTCGCTTTGCGTCGGCGGTTGAGGCTTGCGCTCCGGATCTGCTTCCGCAGCTGCGCTTGCTTCAGGTGCCGTTTCCTCGAAGTTAAAGGTTGCATCCGGGCCACCGAAATCGAGTTTCAGGGCTTCTTCAACTGCTGACAGTGCTGCTTCCGCCGGATCTTTAGCCTTTGTCGGATTTGCCATTTAAGATCGCCTCACGTCCGTACTCATTACACGCCGGTTTAACCCGACAGCCACCACATGCAGCTGTTTGCCGGGGTTGCCGAATGCGTCACCTTGCGGTTGCCGCTGGACTCACAGCACCACAAAACTTGTTTCCAAAGGAGGGCCGCCGCTGACCGACCGTCTTATTATTTCTAGACGGTACACTCCCCATCTTGCCGCATCAGCAACTGTAATGGCACAATCTCTCCTAACGAACAAGAAACGGCAATGGCGTGAATCACTTAGGGGGCGGTTTCAATGCCGAAATCGAAGACTTTTGACGCGGCGAAAAACAGTTCTGAAGGCGGTGATCCGGCTTCTCTCAAGATCGGCAATCTGACCGCGCCGCAAAAACGATGGCTGAAAAGAGGGCTTGGTCAGCCCGGTGGCAAGCTGCCTCTTTTTGATGAAAACGGACGCGGTATTCCAGTCAGGACAATCCGCGCCTGTGTCGATGCAGGCTGGGCAGAGCCTTGGTTTTCCAACCCAATCAAGCCCGATTGGCTGGTCTGCAAGCTGACACCTGCGGCGATTGATGTTTTGGCCGCAAGTCAAAATCGCAAAAAAAGTTAACGGCGAATCATGGTTTGGAATTCGATGCGGTTCCTCAAAATGGCGGAAAGGCAAGGTTTTTTTAAAATATGTTTTCAACGCCTCAATGAAGCGCGTTAACCAAAAATTCAATTTTTTGGGGACATCGGCCGGATCGGCGTGTGCGCGGGCCTGGTTTAACCGGGCGTTTGGGTGTTGAGCGCACTCTTAAGGGCAGTACAAGCCTGCGGCAGGGTGCCGACGGGCGAAAGTTGAGTAAGCGTGGAGCCCTCATATGGCCCCTTCATCGATGGCCCGTGTCAGCGGCCGTGCCGGTCCGCAAGCACCGATCGACTTGGTGCAACTGGCAACAAATACCCTTGGCAACAGGGATCTCGAAGTTCAGGTCCTTCATCTTTTCAAGTCGCAGTCCTGTTCGACGCTTGAACGGCTGGAGCAGGAGACAGACACGACGGTCAGGCTCGATCTCGTTCACACGTTGAAAGGGTCAGCCAGGGCTATTGGCGCCGGGCGGGTTGCCGATGTCTGCGAAAACCTGGAGGGACGATTGAGGCAAACGTCCGATGCTGCGACTGAAGGTCTGACGGCGGCCGTGGATGAAGCCAACAGCTACATCAGGGACCTGCTCACCGGCTGACCGTTTGTCACATTCCGGATAGATTGCCCGTTGAAAACGTCATGGTCCTTGACCTTTGCGATGGAAGCTTTATGTCGGTTCAGCTGAAACCCGTAATTCTAGGCTTGGACGCGACTGATGCCGAAAATCACATATGTTACTTTCGATGGAAACCAGACCGAAGTTGATGCCTCCGAAGGCACGACGGTGATGGAAAACGCCATCAAGAATATGGTTCAGGGCATCGAGGCCGAATGCGGCGGTGCCTGTGCCTGCGCCACCTGTCATGTCTATGTTGATGACGCGTGGGCGGAAAAGACAGGAACTGCCGAGCCAATGGAAGAGGATATGCTCGATTTCGCCTACGACGTGAAACCGACATCCCGTCTGTCGTGCCAGATCAAGGTTACGTCCGAGATGGACGGTCTGGTGGTTCACATTCCGGAGCGTCAAGCCTGACAGACTGTACTTCATGACGAACAAAACCGCCGAATTTCGGCGGTTTTTTTGTTTTGGACGATACGAAGAACAGTCCGCGTTCCCTTTGTGCATTTTATTGCGGCAAGTGAGGGTGCCGTTACTCTGCCGCCTGGGTGGACGGTTTGCGGAACCAGAAGTCGACTTCGCGGCCTTCCTCGGGACTGCCCGGGATGAGCGAGGCCAGGATGAGGCTTATGGCTGCCATTGCGGCCCCGGCGAGAAAGACGGCAGCCGGGGATATCAGCCAGATCAGGCCGAACAGGACAGGGATGAACACCGCTGCTATATGATTGATCGTGAAGGCGACGCCGGCTGTCGGCGCGATATCTCTCGGATCTGCAATCTTCTGAAAATAGGTCTTCATGGCGATCGCGACCGCGAAAAATGCGTGATCAATCACGTAAAGGCTTGCAGCAACCCAGGGGCTTGAAACGAAGGCATAGGCCACGAACACGCCAATAAGGCCGATATATTCAAATACCAGCGCCTTGCGTTCTCCGAAGCGGACGATCAACTGGCCGATTTGCGGGGCGAGAACCATGCTGAAGACACCATTTATCAGGAAAAGGCCCGCGATCTCGTGAACGTCGTACCCAAAGCGCTCCACCATGAGAAAACCGGCGAAAACCATGAAGATCTGGCGGCGGGCACCCCCCATGAATGTCAACGCGTAGTAGAGCCAGTAGCGTTTTCGCAGGATGATCTTCTTGTGCTGAGGTATCCCCTCCCTGAAATGCGGGTAAGCCATGATCAGGAACGCAAGTACGACCAGGGTGAGCCCACCGGCAATCGCAAAAACCAGCGTGAAGGAAAGGTCAAACGTCTTCCATGCGAAGAAGATGAGCCCGTAGGCGATCAGCTGTGCGAAAGCTCCGACGGATATTATCTTGCCCATGCTGGCTGCAGCGGTTGCCTTTGGCAGCCACTGCAACGACAGCGACTGGGCCATGGTCTCGTAGTAATGGAAGCCGATCGACATGATCAGCGTCGTGACATAGAAGCCGAGCGCGGTGGGGAAATAGCCGGTCACCGCAACGCCTATGCCGAGTAGCAGCAAGGAGGCGTAGGCGAGCGTTTGCTCACGCATGACCAGAAGCAGATAAACGGCAAGAAAACTCAGGAAGCCCGGAATTTCCCGGATCGATTGCTGGATGCCGATTTCCCGGCCGGTGAAATCGAGTTCCTGAACAGCAAAATTGTTCATGAGATTCCACCAGGCGGCAAACGACAGCTGCATGGCTCCTGCCATGATCATGAGCAGAACCGCGGGGGAGCGCCAGCCGGGCGCTTCATCGGGATGTGCGTTTTGAGTGAAATATGTCATTCGGTTGCCAAGGATGAGATATGCGACTGAAATTGCTGATTTGCTTCTAATCCCGAATTTGGCTTGCGTGTTAGCGCTGTTTTGTCATCAAATATCTCTGATGCGCCAAAAAATATCTATTCGCGGAACCTGAGAATGTGTCGGAGTGCCCGGCTTTTCAAACAATGATGTAAAGCTTCCTTTACAGATCCGGCGGGCAGAGATATATGTAAAGTACGCTTTACAGTATTCGGAGGCCCGCTGCCGACATGAACCAGTTTGACAAATTGTCGTATCGTTATGTCGCAGAAACGATACTTGCGACGGCCCTGTTTGTTGCCACCAGTTATTGGGCCCGGGATTTTCTTGAAGAACAAAGGAGCCTTGCGTTTCATCTCCTGGTGTCATTTCTGGCGACTTCACCGTTAATTCTCGCGCTCTGGGCCCAAGTCAGGTATTTCCGAAGGGTCGACGAAAGAGAACGGCGCATATTTGCGTTGGCAGGAATAGTGACATTGCCTGTCGCGGTGCTTTTAGCCATTTTTCTCGCGAAGCTTGAACATGTGATCACTGTTGACCTGGATGTGTACGGCTCGTTTCTCGTTGTTTTCTGGTCGGCTGCAACGGTATGGGCACGCCAGAAGATCTGATGCGTAACCATCTGAAGAAACTGCGAAATGAGCAAGGCTGGTCGCAGGCGGAACTTGCCGACAGGCTGGATGTGTCACGACAAACCGTTATCGCGCTCGAACGCGGAAAATATGACCCGAGCCTGCCATTGGCATTTCGAATAGCCAAGGTTTTCCTGTTGCCGATCGAACAGATTTTTGAACCGGATGACTAGTACCGCGGTGCTTTCGGGCACAATATGAAGCTAGGTCTTGTATCAATCGGCATGCGTGGAGGCTACATTCTTATCCATGTCCATTCATCCAGAACTTGCAGAGTTTCCGACGCAGGACGTCGCTGCGCCGATTATCGGTTATGCCAAATCGCAGCCCCGGGGTGCCTTGAATGACTGGCACGCCCACGATGCGGCGCAACTCTTTCACGTGGTGAAAGGGTCCATTGCAATTGACACCGAACGCGGGACCTTCTTCGCGCCACCGGAACGCGCAGTCTGGCTACCTCCACGCGTAGCCCATCAAACGCGCTACCTGACCGACACGGATCTCAGATATGTTTACGTCCAGATCGAGCACACTCTCGATCTTCCGCAAACTCCGCAAGTGATTCAGGTTACGACCCTGCTGCGCGCGCTCATTCTGGAATTCATGTCCTTTCCGCGGGCCGATACCGAATCCGGGCCCGCCGCCCGGATCGCCGCGGTCATTCTCGATCAACTCAAGATGCTACCGGCCGCGCCCCTGCAGTTGCCGATGCCGCAGGAGGCGAAGTTGAGAGGCTTGTGCGAAGGGGTGGTCCGGTGTCCGGCACATATTCCTACACTGAACGAAGCGGCGGCAAGGTGTGCGACTTCCGTGCGCTCTTTTGAACGGCGGATAAAGGCGGAAACCGGTCTGAGCTACAGGACCTGGTGCCGGCAGGTGAAACTGTTCCGGGCGCTTGAGCTTCTCGCGTCGGGGCGCACGGTCTCCGATGTTTCGCACAAGCTGGGTTATGAGGGACCAAGCGCTTTCGTGGCGACCTTCAAGAAGGCATTCGGTGTGACGCCGGGGCGGTATTTCGGGACCGGCGAGCACGATTGATCTGCCTCATGGCGCGGCTGGTCCGAAAGTCCAAGACTTGTCATCAAACAAGCTTGGAGAAACTGCGATGTTCAAGAAAATTCTCGTTCCCGTCGATCCTGCCGAACCGGGTTTTGCAGAAGATGCACTGTCCAAGGCCGCGCAATTGGCCAGAGACTATGGCGCGAAAATCCACCTTCTGGGTGTTTGCCCGGAAGTGCAGAGCTTCGTGGCCAGTCAGTTGCCGGAAGGCTGGCAAAAGCGTGAAATCGATGAAACCACGGTCATTCTCGACAAGATCGGAGCTGATCTCGATGTGCCGGCCGGCGCAGTGGATTGTAGGGTCAGGATGGGTAGTGTTTACCACGAAGTGATCGAAGAAGCTGAACAATCCGGATGCGATGCGGTTCTGATGACGTCCCACAAGCCCGGACTTTCGACCTATTTCATCGGTTCCAATGCGGCGCACATCGTGCGACATGCACCGTGTTCGGTGGTGGTTCTGCGACCTGAGTGATTGTTGCTCCGTTTCCGAATGTGAAACCTGCGTACAAAACCTGGCGCAATGATATGGTTTTGTTTCGGGAGCATGATTGTAGTTGAGTTGCAGGTGCGGTCTTCCATTTATTTCAGAACGACTGCACCTGTGCTGAATTTTTGATTTCGAAGACGAAAATTAATCTTGAATTTTCAATTCTGATGTATTCTGAATAGAAAGAATCCAACCAGTTTGTTTTGACCTAATGTTATCTTAACGTATTTCCGGGATTCTCTCCGACAAGTTGTGTGGAGTAGCCCATGTCCAAGAGTTCCGCCGTTCGTTACACGATCACAGGCAAACTTCTAACGATTGTTGCCGTGTGTATCTCGTTTGTCGTTGCCGCGTCCGGTGTCGGCATCTACCAGATCCGGAAAATCGGGCAGGAAATTGAATTCATTGCCGAGGCCGAAGTGCCGTTGACGGAGGCGATCGGACACGTCACGGCACACAGGCTGGAACAAGCCCTTTTAATAGAACGCCTGCTGCGGCAGGGCTTCTTCAAAGCAGCGGAATCGCCTGATTTCGACACCGAAAGCGAAACGCGACTGCTTTTGCTGACCGGCATGATCACGGAAGAATTTGTTGAAGCCGAGGAAGTGGCTCGTCAGGGAATTCAGCTTGCCAACACACAGGCTGAAACCGTTGAGTTCAAGAATATTTTGCAGATACTGCAGAAAATCGCTCTGGAAAATCACGACTTCACCAAAGTCACAACCCAGGCCTTGACGCAGATAAAAATCGGAAATCCCTACAAGGCCGCTCAGCAACTTTCGGAAGTCAACGAAAACCATTCCGCGCTGAACAGCGAGCTGGAAGAACTTCTTTTCAGAGTGCAGACGCTGGCCGAAACAGCGGCCAAGATGGCTTCACAACATGAACAGGATGCAATCCGCTTCACGGTCCTGATTTCCCTGGGTGCCGCGGTGTTCTCAGTTTTCCTGGCTGTCTGGCTTGGACGTCGAGCGATTGCACTTCCGTTGATCGATGTCTGCAACAGTCTGTACCGGCTTTCGAGAAACGATTTCGATGCGGACCTTCCGACGGATCGAAATGATGAGATCGGCGATATCGGAAGGGCTTTCGGGAATTTCAAGAAACATCTGATGCATGTACAGGAGCAGGAACGGCTGGAACAGGATCGGCAAGCTGCGCTCACGCGGGAAATTCGGCTTCTTTCTGAGTTGAACGAATGGCTTCAGTCCAGCAGTTCCCTCGATGAGTTGTTCGGAATGGTCAGCCAGTTCATGACCAGGTTGCTGCCGGAGTGCAGTGGCGCTGTCTATGTCTATTCAAATTCAAGAGATGTTCTTGACGGCGCCTGCGCATGGAACGGTGGTCATATTGAAAGCCACATACGGCCGAACTCCTGTTGGGGATTGCGCCGTGGCCGCACGTATGTCTATGGCGAAGGCGAAGTCAGTTTTGCCTGTGATCACGTCACGCGCGAAGAAGAGGGAAGCGTGTATCTTTGTTTGCCGATCCTGGCACATGGCGAAACCGTGGGTCTCATGCATCTGACACCGGCATCGGACACGACAAATGAGGTTTTCCTCAAAAACCGGAAACTTGCGCAAATGGCGGCCGAACAGGTGAGCCTTGCGATTGCAAACACCCGGATGCGGGATGAATTGCACAACCAGTCCGTCAGGGATCCGCTTACAGGCCTTTATAATCGCCGTCATTTCGTAGACCTATTGAGGAGCAATCTTGAAAGGTCGCGTCACAATGGCCAGCCCGTTTCGCTGGTTTCCATCGACGTCGACCACTTCAAGAAATTCAATGACAATCACGGTCATGACGCTGGCGACATGGTCTTGCGGGAAGTCGGTGATGTGCTGGAGCAGACGTGTCAGGGCGATCAGGTTCCCTGTCGCCTGGGCGGCGAGGAGTTCATGGTGCTGCTTCCGTCCAGTTCCATTGGGATGGCTGCAGAGGTCGCTGAAACGCTGCGCAAGGCAATCGAGAATGTCACGGTTCGTTACGGTGAAAAGAACCTGCCCACGATTACCATTTCCTGTGGCGTGGCCGGTTATCCGACACACGGACGCCTGCCGCAGGATCTGATGAAATCCGCAGACGACGCGCTCTATCAGTCGAAAGACGGCGGTCGCAACAGGGTGACAGTTGCAGCCAGTGAATCGGGCGAGGACTTGACGGATCTTGTCGAAATGCTGGACGACGCCAAGGAAGATGGTAGCGAACAAGTCGACGATGCAGCCTGATTTCCGGCTGGTTTCCGTCAGCCGCGCCGTGTGAGAACCATCTGCACGGCAACATACCGGAATGGATATCGAGCGGGATCCGCCTTGAGGATTTCTACCGCGCGTTTGTAAATCCGATCCACCAGATCCTGGCTACCCGGCCCGGAGGGCAGCGCATGCAGCAGGACCGCTTCGGTAAATGCGCGGAAAAAATTGACGTAATCCCTTGCAAACCGTTCGATGTCACCATCTTCCTTGTATCGCTCCACGAACGGAACCGTGATTTCGTAGTCGCGGGCATCATCAATCGTGAAAAGACCGGACGACTCAAATCGCGGATCGCTCACGGGCTCCGTCAACTCATCCAGATGGCGCATGTAGACCGGTTGATAATATCGGTCGTAGGTTTCTTTCGAGATTTCTCCGGTTTCGACAAAGGCAACGACCGCGTCGTTGAGAAGATCGTAGATGCCGTCACTCGTGCATGCTGTATCGGTCGCTCCGAAAACCTGCACCAGCAGTTTTCCACCGGGAACCAGTTCCCTGGCTCGCGCTTTCAGAAAGGCCTCCACGTCCTGTTTGGCCTGGTTCGCGAATGCACGTCTGTCTTCCTGTGAAACAAACCCGTTGTTCCGCTCGGTGCTTGGACCGTTGGGGAAAATGTAACCTGGCATTTCGTCGACGGGGCGCCTGGAAAGGAAGCCGATGGCGTTGAATGTTGTCGCGAGATGAACACTGCAGGCTGGGCGAAGCTGATCGTACATGGAGCCGCCGACTGCGGAGGAAAAAATCCGGTCGGTCCCGAAAACGGACTGGCCGCTCGGGCGCAGGTTCAGGAACAGGGTTGAAAAGTCGTTGGTCGGAAGATCCGAGTGAACCGTCTGCACCGGCAGCGGCGTGCGCGGCAGCAGGGTCTTGAGTGCGCGTTCCATCGCCGCAATGGAATTGCGTCCTTCCGAGCAACCATAATCCGCAAGCGTTATGACGCCGTTGTCCGGCAACGGAAGTGCCGCGACAGCCTTGTCCAGCGTGGGCAGGACCGCTGCAATGGCGTTCCATTGCGTCTGTGAGTTTTCGTCATAGAACCCGTGTCCGGTCATGCCTGTGGTCGTCGCGTGGTCGTCGGTTTGTGCCACGCGGCCATTGGAGGAAGGTTCTTGAGTGGCTTTCCCGGTCATTGCGGTTCCGTATTCCATTTATGGGCTCTAGCGCGCCAGTTCCTTCATGGCATCGGACAGGCCCTCCACTGTCATGGGGAACATGCGGCCTTCCATCAGCTCGTTCAGCATCTGGATTGAGTGCGTGTAATTCCAATGCTCCTGGCGGACCGGATTGAGCCATACCGCACTCTTGTAGAGATTGGTGACACGCTGCATCCAGTCCGCGCCCGCTTCCTCGTTCCAGTGCTCTACCGAGCCACCGGCATAGGCAATCTCGTAGGGGCTCATCGAGGCATCTCCGACAAATATGATCTTGTAGTCGGCCGGGTACTTGTGCAGCACGTCCATCGTCTCGATGCGTTCGGTGTGACGGCGACGATTTTCCTTCCAGACATATTCGTAGAGGCAATTGTGGAAGTAGAAATGCTCCATCACCTTGAATTCGGATCTGGCTGCCGAGAACAGCTCCTCGCAAACGCGGATATGATCATCCATGGACCCGCCAATGTCGAAGAAAAGCAGTACCTTGACGGCATTATGCCGCTCCGGGCGCATCTTGATGTCGAGAAGGCCCCTGTGCGCGGTCGCACGGATCGTATTGTCGAGGTCGAGTTCCTCTGCAGCCCCGGTGCGCGCAAAATTCCGCAGCCGCTTGAGTGCAACCTGGATGTTGCGGGTGCCGAGCAGCTGTGTGTCGTCGAGGTCCTTGAAATCGCGCTTGTCCCAGACCTTTACCGCACGACGATGCCGGCTTTCCTTCTGGCCGATGCGAACACCTTCCGGATTGTAGCCATAGGCACCGAAGGGAGAGGTTCCCGCCGTACCGATCCACTTGTTGCCGCCCTGATGTCGCTTTTCCTGTTCCTTCAGCCGTTCGCGGAGCGTCTCCATGAGTTTTTCAAAGCCGCCAAGAGCTTCGATCTGCGCCTTTTCCTCATCGCTCAGATGCTTTTCGGCGAGTTTGCGCAGCCATTCTTCCGGTATGTCGGTCACCGGGACGTCGCTCATGAGATCCAGGCCCCTGAACACATGACCGAAGACCCGATCGAACTTGTCGAGATTACTCTCGTCCTTCACCAGCGACAGCCGTGCGAGATAGTAGAAATCTTCGACGCTTCTTTCTGCCAGATCCTTTTCCAGCGCTTCCATAAGCGTCAGATACTCCCGGAGAGAAACCGGAATGCCGGCGGATTTCAATTCGGTGAAAAAGCTAATGAACATGGGCCGAAACTAGCGGCACGGTGGGGGACTGTCGAGACATGAAATGGCGTTGGTTCCGCGAGACGGATTGCCGGGTGTCTTTACGTTTCGCGCGGATTTTTCTCTGCCTTTTCGGCCTTTTCGGATGACGCGATCAGCTCTCCCACGAAATCCTTCACATTGGGTCCGTTGCTCTCGATGAAAGGGGAGGGCCGGCAGACGGAAATTGCCGCGATACCGATCCGGGCGGTGAGGAGACCGTTGATCACACCCTCTCCAAGACGGGCGGACAGACGCGCTGCAAGGCCGTGTCCAAGCAATTCCGATGCAAGACTGTCGCCGGCTGCCATACCGCCGGTGATCGCAAGATGCGCAAGAACGTGCCTGGAGAGCCTCAAAAACCCAAGTGTTCCCGGACGCCCGCCATAGAGGGTCGACAGGCGACGGATAATTCTCAGGTTTTCAAACAGGACCACGAGCAGGTCGACCAGGGCGCGGGGACTGACCGCAGTGACGACAGACACGCGCTTGGCGCTGTTCATGACGATCTTGCGCGCTTCCTGGTCAAGTGGCGCCAAAAGGTCGCGTTCGGCGAGTTTGACCAGATCGCGCCCGTCTATGACCTCTCTCATATGTCCGGCAAGCGCCTTGCGGCCCTGGGCCGTTTCCGGACGATCGCGATAAAGATCCAGAAGTTCTTTCAGACCGGTTGTCGCTATTCTCGCGTCGTCTTCGTCCGCTGCATCTTGTAGCCGGTCTCTCAGATGGTCGATCCGGCCAAGGCGCATCAGGCCCCCGACTTCCCGTATCACCAGTCCCAACAATCCGAGAGCTGCGATTGCTGCAAGCGCGACGCCCAGCCAGCCGAGCCAGTCGGTGCGCGCAAAAAGATCCCGGATCAGGCTGTCAACGGCGAGACCGACAGCAAGCGACACCAGTCCGCTCAGCCCGATCATCAGCCATTTGCCGAATCTGAAACCGCTTTTCGGAGTACTGGCATTGCGCGGCAACCTGGGCTCGTCATCGTCGAGAATCGCCTGGGTGACGATGGCCTCGTCGGCGACCGGCATCCGGACGTCGCCGTCAGACAGATGAACCTTTGTGTCATCCAGTCGAAAGGCGGCCGGCTTGCGGCCTTCGGAAGGCTTGTTTCCGCTCATGCCAATCGGTCTCCAATCAGAAATTCAAGCGCCCGGTCGAGGCGTATATGCGGCAGGGACAGCGTAAGGCCCTCAGCCGTGGTATCGAGTTCAGGAGGGCGGAAACGCAAGAACTGGAGGCTGGATTTTCCCCGGCGGATTTTGGGTCCGGTTACTTCAGAAAACGATTCAGCTTGCCGAAACAATGATTCAGGATTGAGAGGCAAGTCCCCGGGAAACATGGCGATTTCGGTTTTTCCGTCATAGCGTTCACCATTCAGCTGCTCGCCCGGCAACGGTGTTCCGAGAATTGCAGGAAGTTCTTCGCCCCTGTGCTTCACCATTGCCTCACGGGTCGCGCGAACAGCGGCCATCGCAAGAACATCGACCTGCGCACCCCTGAACCGCGCCCGCTCCTCGGCCCGGGTCACAAGCCGCTTCAGGATGGCCTCCAACCGGTCATGATCCGCGCTGTGCAGGTGGTCCGCCTTGGTTGCCGCAAACAGGATGCGGTCGATCCGCCGGCTGAGAATTGAGGACAGCCAGCTTCGTTTTCCCGGACGGAATGCGCCAAGAACCTCACTCAGGGCAACTTCCAGATCCGCGATTGCATGAGGCCCGGCATTCAGGGCGTGCAGAACATCGACAAGAACGATCTGGCGGTCGAGCCTTGCAAAGTGATTGCGGAAAAACGGCCGCACGACATGTGTCTTGTAAGCCTCGTAGCGGCGCTCCATCATTGCGCGCAACGTGCCGGAACGGGCCGGAGCAGCATCGACTGGAATGTCCAGCGGCGCAAAGGTCAGGGCCGGGGAGCCATCCAGATCACCCGGCATCAGAAACCTGCCCGGTGGCAGCATCGACAGTGCATGAGCGTCGGCGCGGCAGGTTGCAAGATAGTTCTTGAAGCGGAGCGCAAGCTCCTGTGCTGCCGGTTCGCTTTCGTCAGACTGCGGATCGGTTTCAGCGAGAACTTTCAGGAATGGCTCGGCGATCTGCGCCCGGTTTTCAGCACGGGCCCTCTCGAGAGCCTCGGCGGAAAAGGTCGCGAAGTCCTTGCCCAGCAACGGGAGGTCCAGCAGCCATTCGCCGGGATAGTCGATCAGATCGACATGAAGCCGGCCAGGTCCGAGTTTTCGGTAAAAATAGGATGCGCTCTCATAGTCGATCGTCAGCCGGAGTTCCGACACTTGCCGGGTGGAATCGGGCCAGATGCGTCCCTTCACCAGGGCGCTCACGTGAGCTTCATAGTCAAAGCGCGGCACCGCGTCGTCAGGCTGGGGCTGCAAATGCGCCGAGGTCATCCGCCGGCCGGCAGATGCGCTGAACAGCGGCAGGCGGCCGCCATGAACCAGATTGTGCACCAGGGCCGTCAGGAAGACGGTCTTGCCGGATCTCGCAAGACCCGTCACGCCCAGCCGCAGGCTTGGAACCGTCAGACCTGTTGCGGCATCTGCAAGGTTGGCCAATGTCAGCCGGGTTTCTTCCGTCAGTGTATTCAATGGATTCAAGAGCGCCTCCAGGGCGTTCATGTAGGCGAGCAGGACGCAGAGTGCAATTGCTGATCAGATGGTGGAAAAGATAGAGGCCGCTCGCAGCGAACTGCAATCCATTGGTTTTTGTCCCGCGAACTCGAATTCGACGAGTTTATATGATCGGAATCATGGCCGATCGTAGAACGGGTTTCCGATCGGGGGGACATCGGAACCGGATGCCATTCAATGCATCGACCTTGAGCCCATTGGGCTCAGAAGAGATCGTCGGTGAAGTTGAAGGTCTCACCGAGTGGGGAGGTGTCGAGAACCACCCTGTGGGAGACCTCAAGGCTGCCGAGACGGGCATTCTTCGCGAAATCCGCGATGCCCAAAGCACTCTCGCCGCCATAGACAACGTAGCTGGACCCCTTCAATGCGTCGGATCCATAGTATCCGTAGTATCCGGCGATCGAGAAGTCGGCGAACCCGTCGCCATTTGTGTCGCCGAGGGCCTTGATGTCGCCAAAGGCATCATCCGTCAGTCCGAAGTCCTTCAAGTTCAGACTTTGCAGGGCAACGTCGGGGCCGCCAAAGACCAGTATCGCTTCTCCCGGCATCCCTGGGCCGTAATAGCCGCCGCACGCAACCGTGAAATCCTCGAACCCGTCGCCGTTGATGTCGCCTAGTGCGGTCGCACCGTGGAGCGGTTCCTTGCTTCCGACAAAGTCATTCAGGTTGGCGACTTCGCGCGTGCCATCGGGATTTCCGAAAAGCACGAGCACATCTTCCACTTCCTGGCCGTAGTAGCCTCCATAATAACCGCCATAGTAGCCTGCGGTGCCGATGCCGATATCGGTCAAACCGTCTCCATTGATGTCTCCCAAGTCGAAAACATCAATTGCGGTTTTCTCACGTCCAGCCAAACTGCCGAGACTGACCGGGGTTTCGTCGCCGCCGAGAAACAGGAAAACGTCCCTGATGCCAGAGCCGTAGTATCCATAGTAGCCGCCAAGTTCTGCAGCGAAATCCGACAGCCCGTCACCGTTGATGTCCCCTATCGCGTCGACACCAACGACCTTTGCCTTAATGTCGACGAGGCCGGTCAGGCTCTGTTTCTCCTGGTAGCCGTCTTCGCTGCCGAAAAGCACGAAAACATCTTCCGTGACCTGACCGTAGTAGGAAATCTCGTCCGGATCCCTGCCGTAGTAGCCGTAATAGCTTCCGACGGTCGCAACCAAATCCACGAAGCCGTCGCCGTTGATGTCACCAAGCGCGTTCACGTCGAGAACACTGCTTGTGAACCCGAGGGCGCCGAGACTGATCGGCGCAAGTCCGGATTTGCCACCTAAAATGACGTAGGTGTCGTCGATCGCCTTGCCATAGTAGCCTGCTTCCGCCCCACGGCCGTAGTAACTGCCCACGCTGGCGGCCATGTCATCGATGCCGTCACCGTTGATGTCGCCGAGCGACTTCAAGTTCAGCACCTTGCCGTCAATTCCGTCCAGGTCGCCAACGCTCGTTGCCGGTTGCCGCGATCCGCCAAACGTTATGTAGACGTCATCGACGAGCTTGCCGTAGTAGCCGACCGGACCGGCATCCGGTCCTCCAATACCGTAGTATGCGCCACCGCCTACAAACGTGGCGAAATCGTCGAAGCCGTCGCCGTTGATATCGCCGAGTGCACGCGTTTCAATCACAGGTCCTTTGACACCGGTCGTCCGCTCCAGGTCTCTGACCTTCGGACCGTCATCGCCGCTGAGCACGATCAGGTTCTTTTCGATTTCCCGCGACCAACTGAAAGAATGTCCAAAAAACCCCTTGAAGGTGTATTCAATGTTTTTTGAAAGGGAGAGGGAATAGTCGGTTTGACCGTCGCCGTTGATGTCGCCAAGCGCGATCAGTTCGACATCCGCTTCGGTCAGATCACGTTCCAGGCGCCTGTAGAACCATTTCCAAAAGAAACCGCATCCGTCAAAGTTGTTGAAGTCAAAAGACTTGCGAAATCCCCGAGCCATCGAAATTCCCCCTGAAAACCAACGTGGGAAAGAAAAAGTGTTTAGTTAATGACGTTACGTTAGCACTAATCGTCAATTTCACCAATACCTGATTATGGCTGCGCTGACATGGACCGTTTTCTAAAGCAAAGAAGTGACCTGCTCAGCGGCGTGCCGGCCAGTGCGAATGGCATCATTGGCCGTCCACCTGACAGAAAACTCTTCAGCTGCCTTGGCAACTTTCTCAGACGAGCGCACCAGATCAATGGCGCCGATCAACTGGTCCGGAGAGGCTTTTCCTACCAGTCCCAACCCCAGATGGCTTCGTGAGAACGCATGAGCCATCATCGTCTGTTCCGTGTGGTTCGGCAATCCGATCTGAGGCACACCGTGTATGGCGAAATTGGCCGCCATGTTCGCAGAGGCATGGCTGATGCCAAGATTGCAGCTGGCCAGTAACGGTTCCACGTTCACAGGACCTGTAAAGAGGCGCAGCGATGTGCTCTTGAGGCGGTCCGGCAGGTTGGCGGGAGCGCCCGGTGCCGCCAGCACGATATCCGTCTTTGCCGGCAGGGACGCAAGTGCCTTGATTGCGGTTTTGAACCTCGGATTGCCCGGACGGAGATACGCAAAGATGCGGTACTCCGCATCCGGTCGCCAGGCGACCTCCTCGCCGAATGGAAGGCCGGCAACAGGCCCCAGATAGGGGGTGTGGTCCGGTTCTATTGCGGCGCGATCACCGTAGTGATCGAGCTCGGGAACAGTGACCAACACATAACCGTCAGTGTCCAGCAGGTCGCGAAATGTCGCAATGCCGGAATACCCCCGCTGCTTCAGAGCGGCGTTTGCAACGGTCAAGACAGCGACCTCGCGTCTTAGCAACTCTTCCTGGTCGCTCGGCTCCCAGTGCATGAAGGCCGGCATTGGTGTGGCTCTTGGCGGCAGATCATACCCACCACCGATCACGACCCTTGGAATGTCGAGGGCACGTGCGGCAAGAAGTGCGGTCGGCGCGGCCTGGGCAAGAAGAATGTCGGCTTTGACCTCCCGAAGCAGGACTTCCCAGCATTCCAGATAGGCCGAAAGGACGTTGATATCGTTCCAGCCGACAAATCGCAGGACATCCGGGTAATTCAGGCCAACAGCTTCTTTTCTGGTGACCTTGATGTCCGGCGCAAAGGGGGCGGCCAACACCTGAATGCGTGGGTCGGAAATCTGTGCTCGAAACGAAACCGGATCGCGAACGGCAGCAAGAATGTCTATTTCTTCCGGAATCCAGGGCAGCAATTGAGAAATCATTGCCGCGTGACCGTAATTTGCGCCAACTTCCCAACAGATGAGCATTCGCTTGCGAGCGGTCATGAGGCGGCGCCGTTATGCCGCCCAAGATCGAAGGGAGCCGGACGGATCACGAACCGCAAGTCCGGCTGCACAAAGCCGTGGACCATCGGTCTGCGAATACCGTTCAGAAGGGCAACGTCGTAGAGTTCGCTCACAAGACCCTCGAAGACGAGTCTGTGTTCTATTTCGCCTGAGGTCAGGTTGACGATCGCTATATGGCAGAGCGGGTCGAGACCCGCCTCCGCAAGGGTGTCGGAAAGAGCCAACCCGCCGAAATGCCTTTCATCCCTTGGTTTCGAGACACCTATGACCGCATGGTTGCCGACAAGGCTCAATCCCCTGGCAAATCCCTGGAGCCGGCAAATGGGTGTAAAGCGGCCGTTCGCCAGGTCGAGTGTGCCGAATTCACCGGTCCCGGACTGGATGAGATAACATCGGCCGTCCTTGAGACGAGGGGAGTGCGGCATTGAAAATCCGCCCGCGATGATCTCGTTCGTTTCGACGTCGATCACAATCCCGCCGTCGCGTCGGTGGTCTCGCCATTCACCGCCGGAATTTGTAGCGGCAACACAGGTAACAAGTTTCGGCGTGTCGCCATCGACCGCCATTCCGTTCAGATGGCAACGGTCCTCCGCTACCATCGCGTCAATGAACCGGGGCATCCACAGCGGTGCAAAACTGTTGTCCGCGTCCAGCGTGGCGATACAGTTGAACCGGGAAACGACGAAGAGAGGCGGTTGGTCTGGTCTCGGGTGAATGTCGTGGATGTCGACTTCACCCACCGTGCGGCCTTCAATGGGTACATAGACCGCGTCATAGTCAGTCTGCGTGCGTTCCCTGGACAGAAAATCCTCGAAGCGCCACAGTTGAAACTGCGATGCGAGCCAGAGCTGCCGTGCATCGGCGGACGCAGCCAGGCCCATGGCACGTGCGAATGTCCGTTCGAAAATCGAGATGCGGCCGGTTTCGGAATTGTTGCCGATCAGGAAGATTTTTGCTGCCTGGTAAGTTGATATGGCCAGCGACAGGTCGTGACTTTCCAGCCAGGACGAGAAACCGGGAGATGCCTCCAGCTTGAGTTGCCCTTCGACACTTGCCAATTCTATCTGCCTGTTCCGTTGGCCGTGCAGGCCGTTGATCGCACGGGTTCATGTTGGGCAGTTCGATTTCATATGTCCATAGGCAGCGCAAAACTCCATGTTCTGTCAGAGCGATCCGGGGAGTCATGAAGGGAAGCGGGTGCGCTGATTGACACACCGGATGCATCGATCAGGTATTGCGATTATTTATATCGAATTCCATTTTTAGTATTTGAATGAAATATCAATATCTTTTCTTCTGAACCGGTCGATCATGGGTTCTCCGGGAGCCCAAGCATATGTTTGCGGCAAGCTTTTGCCGTTGATGGAGGAAAAAGTGTCCAGATTAGCCGCGTTTAACTTCCAGAAATGGATTGATGAACACAAACACCTGCTGAAACCGCCTGTTGGGAACCAACAGATCTGGAAGGACGCGGACCTGATGGTCACCGTTGTCGGAGGGCCCAACAAACGGACCGACTATCACGATGACCCGGTTGAGGAATTCTTTTATCAGCTCAAGGGTGACATGGTTCTGAAGCTTTACGACGGTACCGATTTTTATGACGTGCCGATCCGGGAGGGCGAAATTTTCCTGTTGCCGGCACATGTCCGACACTCTCCGCAAAGGCCGCAGGAAGGGTCCATCGGTCTGGTCATCGAACCGGCAAGGCCTGACGGCGCGCTTGATGCCATCGAATGGTATTGCTTCGAGTGTCAGCACCTGGTTCATCGCGCTGAACTGGATCTGGAATCGATCGTGGATGACCTGCCGCCGGTCTACAATTCGTTTTATGCCTCCGAGGAAGACCGGACCTGTCCGAATTGCGGTTCCGTTCATCCCGGAAAAGAGCCGCCTGAAGGCTGGGTCAAGATTTAAGCAGAACAAGCCAATTGTGATCGCGAGCCGGAACGGCGCGATCCGAAAAGAGGGGAATTTCAATGGGTTTCACAAAAACCATCACCAGGCTGGCACCGGTTGCATTCGCGGCTCTGGCTCTGACAACCGGACCGGTCCTTGCCAAGGAATTCCGGATTGGCCTGATCACGCCACCGCCGCATATCTGGACCGTCGCGGCTGGTGAGTTCGGCAAGGAACTGAACGAGGCATCGGGCGGAGAACACTCGGTGACCGTTTTCCCGTCCAGGCAGTTGGGCAACGAAGCGCAGATGATGCAGCAGTTGCAGACCGGTGCACTGGATATGGCCTTCCTGACAATCGCGGAAGTTTCCAACAGGGTTCCCGATTTTGGCGCGCTCTATGCGCCTTACATGGCAGAAGACATTGGCCACGCCGGGCGTATCCTGAGATCCGACACTGCCAAGGAATTGTTGGATACCCTGCCACAAAAGGCTGGTGTCGTCGGGCTTGGTTATGGAATGGCCGGGCTTCGTCAGATCGTGAGCCGCGATCCGATCGAAAGCGCGGATGACCTGTCGGGCAAGAAGTTGCGGATTACACCCTTTGAGCCGATCAAGGATTTCTACAATTCGGTTGGTGCCGCGCCGACACCAATGCCATTGCCTGCAGTCTACGATGCGCTGGCGAATGGACAGGTAGATGCGATCGACATGGATGCTGAACTCATCTGGAAACTGAAATATTATGAACACGCGGATACAATCCTCGTATCCAACCACATGATGTTTCCTATGGTCGGCCTGGTTTCGGCCAAGGTCTGGAAAGACCTGTCCAAGGAAGACAGGGAAATGATCTCGTCCATCATGGCAAAGCATCTGGATGGTGTGATCGATACCTATGTCGAAAAGGAAGCGGGCTGGCTGAAGGATGTTGAAGGCACCGGCAAGACCTACAAGGTCGTCGATGCGAGTTTCTTTGAGTCTGCCATCGGCGACTGGGAAAGCACCTGGTCGGAGAAGGCCCCGGCGCTGTCGGATCTCAAGAAAGTCGCCGAAGACACGAAGTAACCGGTCATGCTATTGAAACTGGCCCTTGTCGAGGGCCGGTTTTTTAGGACGTTTTGAATGTTACATCGGTTTTCCGCGCGATGGGCGCAGTGCGAAGTCGGACTTGCTGCGTTCTGTGCGATGCTCGTCACACTCCTCATTCTTGTCAATGTGGTTACGCGGGCGGCAAACAGCGCGATATTCTGGATCGACGAAGCCGCCATCTACACAATGATCTGGATGACCTTTCTGGCGGCGTCCGCAGCCATTCACTACAAATCAAGCGTCAGTGTAAGCATTCTGATCGATCTGCTGCCCCGCAAGGGTCTTGCAGTCGCTCAACTCGGCGTCGACCTGATCATTCTGGTATTTGCAGTGCTGATTGTCTGGTGCTGCTGGATCTGGTTCGATCCCGCCGCGCTCTGGGAAAGTGGATTCGACACGGAGGTCTTTCAGGGGGAAACCTTCAATTTCATCTATGCGGAACCGACAAACACACTCGGCTTCGGCAAGGCCTGGATCTGGACAATCATGCCAATATTCGCCGCGGGCCTCGTCCTTCACGCCATTTCCAATGTGATCGGCACGCTCACCGGGCTCCTTACGAACAAGAGTATCGGGAGAAATCATCCGTGACCGGTGTCGTCTTCCTGCTGCTTCTGTTCGGTGCGGTTCCGATCAGTATCGTGTTGGCACTTTCAGCAGCGTGGTACATCCAGGCGAGCGGCAATACCGTCCTGTTTTCTTCATTCGCACAACAGATGTTTTCGGGGATCGAGAACTACGGATTGCTGGCGATTCCGCTGTTCATGCTGACAGGCGAATTGATGAACGAAGGCGGCCTCACCAGTCGGCTGGTGCAGGCTGCACGGGTTTTTGTCGGAGGTTTTCGTGGAGGGCTCGCCTACATCAACCTGCTGGCCAACATGTTCATGGCGGCGATCATCGGGTCTGCGGCCTCCCAGATCGCCGTAATGTCCCGCGCCATGGTTCCGGCAATGGAGAAAGAAGGATACAGCCGGGATTTCGCCGCCGCGACCACCGCAGCCGGAGGCCTGCTGTCACCGATCATTCCTCCCTCCATGTTGTTCGTTATCTATGGTGTTCTGGCGCAAATCCCGATTGGCGACATGTTTCTGGCAGGCATCATTCCGGGACTGCTGCTGTCGGCGGCTTTTTTCGTGATCGTAGCGCTGATTGGCCTGTCCCAGGAGTTTCCGAAGGGAAGCTGGATGAGCGCACAAGAAGCAATCAGCGCGTTGCGCGACTGCCTGCCGGCAGCGTTGATCCCGTTTGCGATCGTCGGTGGTATCCTGTTCGGCATTGCCACGCCGACTGAATCGGCCGCGGTCGCCTCGTTTGTCGCCTTTGCCATCGGGACGCTTGTCTACAGGGATCTGAAACTCGCCCGTCTTGGCGAGATCTTCATCAGGACCGCCAAGAATTCCAGCCTCGTCATCTTCCTGATTGCCACGGCAAACGTGTTCGGCTGGGTCATCATCTACGAGGCGATCCCTCAAAAACTGGCGGCGCAGATCACGACCATTACGTCCGACCCCTTTGTTTTCCTGCTGATCGTCAATTGTGCGCTTTTCTTCATCGGTATGGTGCTGGACGGTATTGCGGCGCTTATCCTGATCGCACCGATCCTGCTACCGATCGCTCAGAACAACTATGACATCGACCCATTCCAGTTCGGAGTGATCATCTGTCTCAACCTGGTGCTTGGTCTTCTGACACCGCCCGTCGGGGCGGGTCTTTACATCACGTCCGCAATGACTGGCTCCAAGCCAATGTCCATTTTCAGGCAGCTTTATCCCTTCCTGGCGGCAGTCGCCTTGATCCTGGTTCTCCTGAGCTGGTTTCCAAGTCTGACGACTGCGTTGCTCTGATATCAATTTGCATTTTCATTGTGATTGCCGGAATTTCTCAGAGCGGAATTGCCGTTCGTTTTAAGTCAATAAAAACAACATATTGACGCGATAGCGTGCACCAGGTTCTGGTATTCAATTATGCTATAACAGGATCATTTCATATGAATTGATGTGATGGTGCCCGCCTTGTTAGTCATTTTGGAAAGATGGCCGAATGAGACAAGACAGACCATGAGCACCTATCCTGATCTCCACCTTTATATCGACGGGCAGTTCCGGAAAACCACGGCAACGCTTCCGGTCGTCAATCCGGCGAATGAACAGGTGATTGGTGATCTGCCAATTGCGGATCAAAGAGATCTGGACGATGCACTGGAAGCCGCGGGGCGCGGTTTCAGGGTGTGGAGCCGTACGTCACCTCGAGATCGCAGCGACATCATTTTGAAAGCCGCCCGACTGTTGCGCGAACGGATGAACGATGTTGCCTTTTCGATCACCTGCGAGCATGGAAAACCCTACACGCAAGGTCAGTTGGAGGTTGTTCGGGGCAGCGAGTTCTTCGAGTGGGATGCAGGAGAATGCCAGCGTCTTTACGGACGGGCGATCCCGGGGGCACCGGGGCTGCGGCACACGGTCCTTCGGCAACCGATCGGAACCGTGGCAGCGTTTGCGCCCTGGAATTTCCCGATGAGCCAGCCGGCCCGGAAAGTCGCGGGAGCCCTTGCCGCCGGGTGCTCGGTTATCCTCAAGGCGGCTGAAGAAACGCCGGCAGGAGCCTTGCATATCGCTCGTGCCTTTCATGATGCAGGGTTGCCGGCCGGAGTGCTCAATCTGGTTTTCGGTACTCCTTCGGAGATCTCGTCCTATCTGATCCCGCAAGACCAGATCCGGCTGGTTGCCTTCACGGGTTCCACCGTCGTCGGACGTCATTTGACGGGGCTGGCGTCCGATCACATGACACCCGTGCTGATGGAACTGGGTGGCCATGCGCCGGTTATCGTATGCGATGACGTTGACCCCGAAGAGGTCGGCGGGATCTGTGCCAGTCGCAAGTATCGCAATGCGGGTCAAGTATGTACGTCGCCGACCCGATTTTATGTCGGTGAGACGCAATTCGAGACATTTGCACAAAGCTTCGTTGCAAGTGCAGATGCCATTGTTGTCGGCGATGGACTGAACGAGAAGACCCAAATGGGACCGGTTGCCAACGAGCGCCGGCTTGCGGCGATGTCGGAACTGGTTGAGGATGCGGTTTCCAACGGTGCAGAGCTGAGAACCGGTGGGCACAGGATCGGCGACAAGGGCTACTTTTTCGAGCCCACAGTCCTTGCCAATGTACCAGACAAGGCGCGGATAATGAGCGAAGAGCCTTTCGGTCCGATTGCGATTATCAATCCGGTGTCCTCACTGGAAGAGGGAATCGCACAGGCAAACCGATTGCCTTTTGGCCTTGCTGCCTATGGCTTTACCCACTCGGCTGCAAATGTCGAACAGCTGGTGGACGGTGTGGAGACAGGCAATCTGTCGATCAACACGCTTGAGGCGTCACTGCCCGAGACGCCTTTCGGCGGAGTGAAGTCGAGCGGCTACGGCCGTGAAGGCGGGGAGGAAGGCCTGCACCATTATACGGTGGTGAAAAACGTTTCCCACAAGATCGCCATCGGTTGACAAGAAGCTTCGTGCCGTCTTTACCGCATCGCTCCGGCGGCCTGATGCAATGCGTCCAGGAAGGCCTGGCAAACGGGTGATGGATGTCCTTCCTGGCGATAGGAGACACCGACCGGACCTGTTCCGAAAGGCACATTCCAGTCGATGGCCTTCAGACATTCCAGTTCGATATCCTGTGCCGGCACGTGGGCAGGCATGAGGCCGATCAGATTTTGGGACTGCATCAGGGCGCGGTTTGTCAGGTAAGAAACGGATTCAAACACCATTGGCGGGACATAAAGATCCCGTTCGATGAAAAACTGGTCGAGTTGCCGGCGCAAGCTCGTTTCCACCAGCGGCATGATCCAGCCGTAGGGCTTCAGCTGCTCAAAGGAGAGGTCAGGCTGATCGGCAAGCGGGTGATTTGGACCTGTCACTGCCAGGATCCTTTCGTCGTATAGCTTCTCCTGGACGATCTCACTGCGATGCCGGTGTGTCGGCAGGCGCCCGACGACGAGGTCGATTTCTCCTGATCGCAGCGCCGGCATGAGAATCTCATTGGTTCCTTCGACGACCTTGATGGCTACGTTGGGACGTTCGCGCATAACCTTTTCGATGGCCAGCGGCAGGAGTTGGGGAGAAGCTGCAAGAAGGGTTCCGATGACAACGCGGCCACTGCTTCCCTCATTCAGGTCATCGAGTTCCTGAGCCGCATTGGAAACCTGAGCGAAAATCAGCTTACCGTGCCGTATCAGGGCTTCACCAAATGGGGTGGGGACAACGCCCCTGTTGGTGCGGTCGAAGAGCTGAACCTCGAAATCGAGTTCGAGATCCTTGATCATCTTCGTGGCGGCAGGCTGCGAGACGTTCAGCTCACGCGCTGCGTTCTGGATGTTTTTGTGTTTGCCGACCGCGACCAGCAGGCGTAGCTGCTTGAGTTTCAGGCGTGTGAGCACACGCTCGACAATTCGGATGTGCCGTGCGGCCATGTCAGTTTCCCAGCGCGCTTTTGCAAAGGTCGAATGAGTCAATTCATACGGGGGTTGACCTAGAAAACCAATCTTCCGGTCTGTTGTTCCAGCGAACTGATCACGCTCATGGCGGCAAGGGCGGCACTTCTGGGGTTGTCGGCCAGGGTATGTCCCGATATCTGGAAGCGAAACTCACCAAACTCTCCCTCGGCGAAAATCTCGTGAACGTTTTGGGATAGGTTCGGGTCAGCAATCAGCTCGACTTCGGTCCTGTCGAAACCGACACCCGAAAGAGCGACCGCGGCTGCCACATTTGCATTTTTGGGATATTCAATCGCTGCTGCACGGGCCGATCCCTTGAAGTGTGTCCGGGCTTCACCCTGAAGGGCGTTGAGGTCGAGCTTTGTCCCGGCAGGAGATCCCAGCCAGCCTTCGGGCGGTTTGCAGCCGGTATATCGTACGCAATCGAGGCGCCCGACACGAGCTGCCCGCAGACAATCCAGCGCGCCGATGGCGCCACTGGCAAGATGCAGGCGGCTCTCACCTTCCTGTGCAGCCTCTTTCAACGTTCCAGACAGTTTCTCGTCTGCGAGCGCGCCGATCGACACTGTCGTCAAATCACGATGGGAGCGGAGAACCTGCGGGCCGTAGTCGCGCAGTCCGGTATGACCGGCGCAGTCGATGACGTGTTCAATTTCCTCAGGCAATTCATCGACTGAGCCAACAATTTCAAGCAGCTGTCCTTCAGCTGCAACGTCACTTACCCTGTCTGCACGCAAGAGAAGCGCTGCGACGTGATGGCCGCGTGTGGTCAATTGTTGTTTGACATAATGGGCGATTGCGCCGTTGCCGATCAGGGCGATTTTCATTTGGACCTCGAATTTGATCAAAAAATACCTGCAGAGATCCTCTCATTGATATCCATTCTGGTTATACCGGCATGCGTTCTTTGGATTTGGATTTTGTATGCGGTTTTGCTCCTATCGCGCCGAAGCCTGCCCGTCACCGGGCGCAGAGCGACCAGGATCCCGTTCCATGAAATATTCAAAACACGACGCCAAGGCCTACGCAAAAGAGAACATGCGCGGAATCTGGGCGGCAGCACTAAATCCTTTCAAGGAAGATCTTTCATTTGATGACGCCGGACTACGTTCCAACATTCGCCACTGGATCGACGATCTTGACATTCAGGGGCTGTTCATAGCGGGAAAGCAAGGCGAATTCTTTTCCATGACGCTGGAAGAGCGCAAGCGGAACTTCGAAATTGCCGTGGATGAATGTGGTGGCAAGGCCGGCACGATCATGTCCGTGTCCGATCAGAATCTTGAGACCGTGCTTGAGCTGGCGCAACACGCACAGGACTGTGGTGCCGACTATATCGTTGTTCACGCACCGGTTCTGAGTTTCGTTCATGATCGCGGCGAAGTACTTTACCAGTACTACAAGGCAATCTGCGACAAGGTAGACATCGGTATCGCCATGTGGAGCCACCCGGACTCCGGGTATCTGATGCAGCCGGAGGAGTGTGCGAGGATTGCGGAGCTGCCGAACATTGTCGCCATCAAGTACTCCGTACCGAGAGACATGTATGTCCGGTTGACCGAAATGGTCGGTGACAGGATCCACGTTTCAACGGCCTCGGAGGAGGAATGGCTGGACAATGTCGAGCAGCTTGGATGGAAGCTATATCTGTGTTCCTCGCCGCCGTACCAGCTGCAGACGCGTTTTGACAGACGCATGAACGACTATACGAAGCTTGCCTTCGAGGGCCGTTTTGCGGAGGCCCGCAAGGTTCGTGACAGTCTGGATCCCGTGCGTGATGCCATGAAACTTTCCCGTCCTGCGGACAAGCCCCAGGCATTCGGCAAATACTGGCTGGAGCTGCTCGGACAGGTTGGCGGACGCGTCAGGCGTCCGATGCTGGAATTGAGCGACGCGGAAAAGTCAGCTGTCAAAACCGCGTTCGAGGGCTGCGGTCTCAAGCTGTGAGATTTTCATCAATCACCGAGTGCTCCTGCGAGCACACGAGCCAACCACAAATCCGGGCGACGGTTGGTTCATTATGGTCTCCACGCGTGATTGGGGGATTGACCCCATACTGAGCTGCCCGACGCATACTTAGTTTTCTGACAACGGAAACGCTGTCAGGAGCTAAAAGATGACCAGCAGGCAACTTGATAAGAAGATTACCTTCGCCATGCTCGGCGAAGCGACCGCCCTCATGGCGGAAAGTCCACTTCACAAGGACCGGAGCATCTCCGACATCGGAGGACTGATCCTGCCGCCCCTGATGCTCGGTCAGCTTCGCATCTGGCGCCGCGGCGGGTTGCCCGTCGCGCTGGCGACCTGGGCCTGGCTCGATGAGGCGACCGAAAACGCCGTCCTTCACCAGGACCATCTACCGGATCCCGACCAGTGGAACAGCGGGGACAACCCGGTTGTCATAGATTTCATCGCACCTTTCGGCGACGGTTTTCAAACCGCCCGTGATCTCAAGCGGACCATTTTCCCAGACCGCGCCCTGCGGTCGGTCCGGCGCGATGGAAAGGGCCATGTCTTGCGCATTGTCCAACACCCCGGACGCGACCAATTCGGCCGTCCTGTAAGGGCTCGCGCCTACGCGGCGTAATTCATTTTTCTCGATTATAAGGAAATTTCGTTATGGGTTCTTCATCCAAAAGCATTCATCAGACTTACAAGCTTTATGGCCTTTACGGCACAAAGGATGCCGGTTCGGGCAACGACAAGCTGTACGGCTATTCGGCAATCAAGAACGATCTGCGCGGCGGGTCAGGGAACGACTTCGTCGGTGGCTGGGCGCCTCTCAATTATCTGCGAGGCGGTTCCGGCAGCGATACGGTCAAAGCCTATGGTGCGAAGAATTACCTGTGGGGCGACAGTGGCACGGACAAGCTCTACGGCTATGGCGCTTACAACGCAATGTATGGCGGCACCGGTAATGACACGCTTTACGGCTACGGTGCGAAAAACGTCATGCGCGGCGACAGTGGTTACGATACGCTCTATGGCTACGGTGCCTACAATGACATGGATGGCGGCAGCTACAACGACAAGCTCTACGGCTACGGTGTCACCAACAAGATGAAGGGTGGCTCCGGCCATGACAGTCTCTATGGTTATGGCGCATCCAATTCCATGTATGGCGGAACCGGCAACGATACACTGAAAGGTTATGGTGCCTCGAACGTCATGCGCGGCGAGGACGGCAATGACACTCTGGAAGGCCGGGGCGCGTCCAATGTCATGTATGGCGGAGACGACCACGACACCCTGAAGGGCTATGGCGCGTCGAATGTCATGAATGGCGACAGCGGCAATGACAAATTGTATGGCTATGGTGCCTCCAACGTCATGCGCGGTGGAACCGGTAATGACCACATGGAAGGTCACGGGCTGTCCAATGTCATGTACGGCGACAGCGGCGATGACACCATGGAAGGTCGCGGTGCCTCCAACGTCATGCATGGTGGCACAGGCAACGACACGATGAACGGCCACGGCGCGTCGAATGTCATGAACGGCGACAGCGGCAACGACAAATTGTATGGCTATGGTGCCTCCAACGTCATGCGCGGTGGAACCGGTAACGACCACATGGAAGGTCACGGGCTGTCCAATGTCATGTACGGCGACAGCGGCGATGACACCATGGAAGGTCGCGGTGCCTCCAACGTCATGCATGGTGGCACAGGCAACGACACGATGACCGGCATCGGCGCGTCGAATGTCATGTATGGCAATGATGGCGTTGACCGAATGGAAGGCCGAGGCGCATCAAACGTCATGCGTGGTGGCGACGACAATGACGCCATTTACGGCTTTGGCGCAAACAATGTCATTCATGGCGATCACGGCGACGACTTCATCGAAGCCAAGGCCGGCGTAACGACGGCATTTGGCGGCGATGGCAACGACACCATCATGGCCGCCGGTGGGGTCAATGTCCTCAACGGCAACGACGGCAACGACACGATCGAAGCGATCGGTGGCGTCAACGTGGTTCACGGTGATGCGGGTGATGACGACATGCTGGCGTTGGGCGGCGTGAACACCATGTTCGGCGGTTCCGGCGACGACAGAATGAAGGCACTCGGCGTTGCCAACATCCAGTTTGGTGGCGACGGTGAAGACTTGCTGGCCGCCGCCGGAAACGGCAACCTGCAGTTCGGCGATGCCGGTAACGACCAGCTTTATGGGCTTGGTGTGAATGTCGGCCAGTTCGGTGGTGACGGTGAAGACGTGCTTGTCGGTGTCGCCGGGGTCAACCTGCAACATGGCGGTGCAGGCAAGGACAAACTCTTCGCCGTCGGTGGCGCAAACATCCAGATAGGTGGTTCGGACGATGACTTCCTGATGGCTGGTGGTGCCAACAACATCCAGTTCGGTGATCATCTCTGGAGCGCAATCCCGTCCGATCTCGGTTTTGACGACGACGGCAAATTCGCCGACGTGATCGAGAATTTCGACGAACATTTCGAAACCGAGGGTGGTGGTACCAACGTCCTGATTGGTGGTGGCACGAACAACCTGCAGTTTGGCGGTTCGGGCAAGGACTATGCCTTCGGCGCCGGTGGAATGACCACCCAGGTCATGGGCCAGGGCGATGACGTCATGGTTGGCGGCGGTATCGGTGTCGTGCAATATGCAGACGCCGGAAACGATATCCTTATCGGCGGCGGTCAGGGCGTTGCTCAATTCGGCGGCGACGGTTCGGATGTCATGGTGGCGGCGGCCAAGATCGTTGCTCCGCAATACAAGGCTGCTGCTTCCTTTCAATATGGCGGTGCCGGCACAGACGTGATGCTTGGCCTTTCATTTGGCGATGAAGCTGCAGCCACCGTATCCCTTAACAACGACAAGGATAGCGACGGCAACCGCAAGGGCGGCCTGATCAAGGGTGCTCTGCCTGAGGAAATCGTCGTCACTGCGCAGCTTGGCGGGGAAGGCGCAGACCTGATGGTTGCCAGTGGACCCGGCACGATCGTGCACGGGGGTGCCGACGATGATGTTGCGCTGGCTCTCTCCGACACGAATTCGCTCGTGATGGGTGGCGCTGGTGATGACCTGATCCTGAGCAGTTCGGGCTTCGACAAGATGGAAGACGCCCTCGAGATGAAAAGCGAAATCGAAAAGGAAGGGGACGTCGAACTGCTGTCCTTCAGCCTCGGCAACTTCTTCGCCGGGGGATCCGGCTCGGATGTGATCATGGATATCTCGGATTTCACCAAGATCGTTATTCATGATGCACTTACCGACGTGCCCTGGGTTCAGGGGTTCCGTTCCGCGCTGACCGCAACAATCAATGCCGTGGAAGGCATCAGCGAGCCGATTGCCGAACTCATCGACTCCGTGACCGATTTCAGCCCGGAGTTCGGTGCTCCCGGACTTGGATCCTATGAGGTCAAGGCGAACGTGACACTTGGAGGGCTTGGCGCTGATGTGCTCGGTGGTGATGGGTTCCTCTCAGGCGAGGCTGGAGACGACACGTACACGATCTGGGCGAATGGTGAGGCAACCATTGCCGAGCGTGCAACTGACGGGGTCAAGTCATTCCTGGAGAGTTTCGATGTCGACCTGCCGGTTCTTGATGACATTTCGCAAACACCCGACGGCAACGATTTCATCGAATTGCGAAGCTTGTCACTCGATGCCATGGATCAGGATGCGTTCAACTTCGTAAGATCGGCTGACGCGCTCCATATCGAACTCGACGACAAGACCGTCGCGACGGTTCATGGAATGGATGACGAAACCACCGCGGTCGAATGGCTCAAGGTGGTACAGGGAGCCGACAGTTTCGTCTTCGATCTGAAAGCGATCTACGACGAACCTGATCCCATGGATGATTTCTCGTTTGCGGTCGAGAGCGTGACGGTCGGCATCGACACTCTTGCATCCGGCGACATCCTGGGCCTCCTGGCCGGTGCGGCAGAAACGCTTGGTGCGTTCGGCTCATCGGAAGCAGATGCCGCCAACGCGGATCTGACTGTCGCACTGGGACATGGCACTGAAGCAGTCGGGACGATAATTCCGGAAACGGACTTCATCTGAGGGTCTTGAACGCAGTTTTGTTCCGAAATTGCAGCAAATGCTTCGAAAAGGGCAGTCGAAAGACTGCCCTTTTGGTCGTTGACGTTGTTCGGAAAGTATTCGTGAGTTCCTAGGCGTCGCTCTCGAGATCGCGCGGCTTGACGAACCGTTCGAGATGGCCTGTCCCCGAGCCGAGTTCAGACCAGTCCGCGATATCGAAGTCTATAACTGCAAGTGCCGCGGTCGGGTATTTTTCCTGAATGTCTTCCATGGCCTCCGGAGCGCCGGTCCCGGCCAGGTCGAGCGCTGTATCCTCGGTCGCCGGATTGTGTCCGACGAGCATCAGATTCTGGGCACGTCCACCGTGTTTGCGAATGAGAGTGCTGTAGCCGTCCTCGCTCTTCCAATAAAGATCCGAGATCAGTTGTATATGCGCTTCCTGCGGCATGCAGGGAAGAAGGAGGGCAAGCGTTTCGCGTGCCCGCTGCGCGGTTGAGCAAAGGACCAGGTTCGGCAAAAGCCTGTTGTCACGGATGTATCGGGCCATCGTGACCGAAGCCGTCTTGCCACGGGAATTCAGAGGCCTGTCGATATCGGCGAGTTGTTGATCGCCCCAGTCGGATTTGGCGTGTCGTAGCAGGAGTAGCCGCATGTCAGGGTTCCGTTTTGTTCACCGTCTCAATAAATGACGGGAACCCGATTAAGCAAATGACAAATTCAGTTTTGCTGCGCAAGCGCCTGTGTGAAGGCCGCCACAGCCGGTCCGATCTCTTCATTCTGGGTCGGGAGCGTGTAGGAGAGCCACAATGTGAAATCCGCCTCTTCACCGGTAAAGTACCAAAGCGTTTCGCACAGGCTGGTGGGTGTCCAGTTGCGGGTGCGGAATGATATGCCGGACGCAGCAGCGCCAGTCAGGCTGATCGGCTCGAAGCCGGCAGCTTTGTAGGCGCGCGAGAACTTCAGTGCCTCGCGTCGTCCAGAGGCCTGAAGATGTTGGCGCACAACCGCCGTCATTCCATCACGGCCGGTATAGATACAGCTTGCGACGCTCGAGGCGTCTCCCTCCATAACCTTGATCCGGTAGAACGGCCCAATCAGGTCCGGACAACGCAATCCGGTGAAGTGCCGCAGCCCTTCAACATCACTCTGCCAGCCAGCCTCTTTCTCAGGTGGTACCTGCGCTGACGCGGGGAGGGAAGAGGCACCCATCAGCGGCAGGGCACTGAAGAGCCCCCATGCAAGCAGTCTTGCGAGTCGGTTGGCCAATTCGCTCTCCAAGTGGTCATGTACGCTCGCGGCGCGCCATAAATGCCAGGCGTTCGAATAGATGCACGTCCTGCTCATTCTTCAGAAGTGCACCGTGCAGCGGCGGGATCAGTTTGCTGCCATCTTGTTGACGAAGCGTTTCCGCATCTATGTCCTCGTTGAGCAGGAGCTTGATCCAGTCGATCAGTTCAGAAGTCGACGGTTTCTTTTTCAAGCCGGGAACCTCTCGAACATCGAAGAAGAGGCGTAAAGCCTCTGACAGCAGCCGTTTCTTGATGCCCGGGAAATGGACTTCAACGATTTCCTCCATTGTTTCCGTGTCCGGAAACTTGATGAAGTGGAAAAAGCAGCGCCGCAAAAAGGCGTCGGGAAGGTCCTTTTCGTTGTTGGAGGTGATGATCACCACCGGTCGCTGCTTCGCCTTGACGGACTGCCCAGTCTCGTAGACGTGGAATTCCATCCGGTCGAGTTCCAGTAGAAGGTCGTTCGGAAACTCGATATCCGCCTTGTCGATCTCGTCGATCAGAAGCACCGGCTTTTCTGCTGCCTCGAACGCTTCCCAGAGCTTGCCTTTTCGAATGTAGTTGTTGATGTCCTTGACCCGTTCGTCGCCAAGCTGGCTGTCTCGCAGGCGCGATACCGCATCATATTCATAAAGGCCCTGCTGCGCTTTGGTTGTGGATTTCACATGCCATTCGATCAGTTCTGCGTCCAACGCGGCGGCTACCTGTTCCGCCAGTACGGTCTTGCCGGTGCCAGGTTCACCCTTGACCAGCAGAGGTCGTTCAAGGGCCACAGCGGCATTGACCGCAACACGCAAGTCTTCTGTTGCGATGTAATTTTCAGTTCCTTCAAAGCGCATCTGGCCGTCCGTCGTTTATTCGTTGCGCAAAAACTGGCAGGCCCGGCGTCAGGAAGCAAGCCCGCAATTTACGCGATGCACCATTGGTTCGATCGGAGGGACAGTCTTGCCCATCAAAGGGGAAGTTTTTGCCCGTTCCGTTGAAGGTTGCCGACTGATCAGTTCAGAAAAAGAATCTCAAATTTTCAATAACTATCAGAAAACAAACAACTAAATGGGTGAAACACAAAACTGGCACGGCCTTTGCGGTGTAGCCGCGATTATGGGCGAAAACCCGACTACGCGCTGCCCGAGCATCAAGAGGACGAAATATGGGTATTTATGGGGCTATCAACTCAGCGGTTTCCGGACTGACTGCGCAGGCCATTGCCTTGGAGAACATCTCCGGCAATGTGGCCAACTCGCAGACAACCGGCTACAAACGTCTGGATACGACGTTCTCCGATCTTGTCTCGGGTGGCGGTGCGACCCAGGGGTCTCAGGTCTCCGGGACAACATTTGCGACTTCCCGTGCCACGAATACCATCCAGGGCGACATCAGTCAGGTCGACGTCGATACCTACATGGCCATTAATGGCGAGGGTTACTTTGTCGTGACCCAGGCAGCCGATGTCGTTGACGGGTCGACGACTTTCGCCGATGAGACTTTCTACACCCGTGCGGGCGATTTCGAGCGCGACGAAAACGGCTATCTCGTGAACAGCGCCGGGTATTACCTGCAGGGCTTTCCTCTGGATCCTGCTACCGGCAACCCGGTCGGTGATAATCCGACAGTAATTCAGATCGAGAACCAGCCGCTTGCCGCTTCGGCAACAGCCGAGATCGACTATCAGGCAAACCTCCCGCGGGTTCCGGATACGAACGATTATGATGATTCAGATCCGGCCACAGCGCTTCTTGCCGCTGCCGTTGGAACAGGCAATGTCGCGGTTGCGAACGAGACCGCATTTCTGAACAGCTCGATTTCGGGCGGTTCCGTGACGATCTACAACACCAACGGCACGGCAATGAACGTGGAGGTCCGGTATGCCAAAACGGCAAATGCAGCCGCGGGCCCTCCGGCCGTCAATGATACCTGGACGATGTATGTCGGTTCAGGCGGCGATGCGACGAACGCGTATTTCGACGTAGGGGATCTGGAATTTGACAGCACGGGCGCGCTGACCAACATGACCGCCGGCGTTATCGGAACGGTCAATTCTTCAAGCGACGGATTTGATTTGGCCTCGCTGACGATCAACGGAACCACCGCGACAAATGTCGAAGTTTCTTTCGCGGGCAATTCGCTGACCCAGTATTCCGATCCGGACGGGACCGCAAGTTCGGTTGCGTTGGATCAGGATGGATATCCGGCAGGTGAATTGACCGGCGTTGCAGTGGACCAGTCAGGCCGCGTGATCGCGAGCTACTCAAACAGCCAGCAGCGGGCCGTTTTCGAGATACCTCTGGCGACATTTGAAGCCGAACAGAACCTGAAGAGGGTAGATGGCGCAGCGTTTGCCTCAACGACGTCATCCGGCGAGGCAGACCTTACAGGCGGCGGGCAAATTCTCGCCAAGAACCTGGAACTTTCCAATGCCGACATTGCCGATGAGTTTTCGAAGCTGATCATCACGCAACAGGCTTATTCGGCAAATTCGCGGATTGTCACATCGGCGGACGAGATGCTCGACAGTGCCCTCAACATGGTCCGGTAGTGACACTTTTGCCAGCGGATCATGATCCGCTGGCAAGACCGGCGAGCCCGCGTTCGTTAAAGGAGAACCTGCCATGGGTCTGACAAGCGCCCTGAATACCGCGGTTTTCGGTATTACCTACAACCAGCGGCAGCTGGACGTGACGGCGAACAACATCGCCAATGCGGATACGGTCGGGTACTCGAAGAAATCCATTTCTGCGACAGCATATTTTGACGGGCAGGGAAACGTCGCAGGCCTTACAGCCACGGAAATAAGGCGCGTTGTCGACGAGCAACTTCAGGCCGACTATTTCAGCTCACTTACCGACACGAACTATGCCAAGCAGATCGCCAATTTCACGGAGCGGCTGGACGGGATATTCGGGACGATCGGCGACAGCAGCAGCCTTTCCTCCCTGATAGGAAACCTTTCCTCCGCGCTGTCGACGCTTATGAATGATCCGGGCAACTACACTGCTCAAAAGGAAGTCATCGCCGCTTCCGAAGCCTTTGCGCGCGAACTCAACAGTGCACACGAGAGGATTACCGATCTCAGGCAGGAGGCTGACGATTCCCTGTCGCTCCAGGCCCAGACCGTGAACAACCTGTTGACGAGCATCGATGATATCGATTCAGCCATTCGGGACGCAACACAGGCGAATATTTCAACCGCCGATATGGAAGACGAACGCGATCGGCTGGTGGAACAGCTTTCCGGCTATCTTGATATTGAGGTTTCGGACGGAACCAACAACACGATTTTCATTCAGACCGCCAATGGCCAGCAATTGTATTCCGATGGTCAGGCGGCAAACATCAGTTTCACACCGACACATCTGCTTCAGCCCGGGGTATCCGGTCAGACCGTTCTGGCGACAACGCCGGGCGGCACCACCTACGATCTCATTGCTGCCTCCAGCTCGGGAGCGATGGTGGCAACCGCGGAACTCAGAGACGAGATCCTGGTCGAAGCACAGAAGCAACTCGACACGATCGCTGCCGAGATCTCCTTGGCTTTTTCAAATGTGACGGTGGAGAGCACTGCTGTAACTGCCGGAGCCGACAGCGGGTTCGATCTTGACGTGTCAGGCCTGCAGGCCGGTAACACGATAACGCTGGAATACACTGATACCCTTGGAGTGGCGCAAACAGTCACGCTGATGGCCGTTTCGGATCCCAGCCTTTTACCGCTTGATAACACGGCGACATCTGACCCGAACGATACAGTTTATGGCTTTGATATCTCAAGCGGTTTGCCGGCAACATACATAACCAACATCAATGCGGCTCTCGGCTCTACCGGTCTCCTGGTAAGCAATAACGGATCAGATGAACTCCGGGTGCTCGGTGATTCAGGCGCACCTACGAGCGTTGAAAGCCTTACCGCGAGTGTTACCGTTACAGCTGATTCCGACCAGGGCCTCGGCCTTTCAATCTTTGTGGACCAGCGCGCCGGAACGGAGATCTTTACCGATGCTCTGGAAGACGGTGGTCAAAGGGTGGGGTATGCCGGCGGAATAAGCGTCAACCCAAGCCTTCTTGCCGACAGTGCGTTGCTGGTGAACTACCAGACAACGCCGACTGCCAACACGCCCAATGACCCGGCGCGCCCGCAGTTCCTGCTCAACGCATTGAACTCCGGCACGGTTCACTTCGATCCGAGCGCAGGGATCGGCAGCACCTCGTCGCCATTTGAGGGAACCGTTATCGATTACGTGAACAATACGATCGCGTTTCAAGGTAACCAGGCGGAAGATGCGAAGACCTATGCGACGGCCAAGGAAACGCTAACGACCAATCTGGCTATTCGATACGAGGAAAGCTACTCGGTGAATCTGGATACCGAACTCGCCTTCATGGTGCAGCTGGAAAACGCTTATGCAGCCAATGCCCGGGTGATGCAGACTATCAAAGAGCTTTTCGATGAACTTCTGAGAATCGTTTAAGGTGCTCAATGACTTTTTCTTCAATCACAACGTCCCGTTCCTACCTCACTCAGCAACTGGGGCAGCTGAACAACCTCCTGTCCGAGAAGACGACACAGCTCGCAACAGGCAAGGTTGGCAGTACCTACGGCGAGATTGGTGACAGTCGACTGCTCGATATTCAGCTGACCCAAAAAGTCAGCTTTATCGAGAGTTACCAGGAGACGATTACGATTTCCAATCTGCATCTTCAAACCCTGTCGTTGTCTCTGGAACGGCTGGAGTCCATCCGGCAAGATTCGAAATCCGCGATGGATACCAACGATTTTGTTTTGCAGAGCGATGGCCAGACCCAAACCCAGTCCAGGGCAGAACTTCTTCTGACGGAATCTCTCAACATTCTGAATACCGAAATTGCCGGGTACTATATTTTCGGTGGAACAGACTCGATTTCGGATCCCGTTGCCGCATTGGACGTCATCATGAATGGCAGTGGCAGCCAGGCAGGTTTGAAGACATATCTCAGCGAATACTCACAGGCCAATCTGGGGGCATCGAACAACGGCAGACTGGCGATATCGGCTTTGACGACCAATTACGCAGGCGCAGTGCCGACCGATTCAACCTTCACGATCTCGGAAGACGGAGCACACGATTTCGGTTTCGACATTTCAAGCGTGACGTCGACACTGAGCAATGCCGCCCTGACCGGACCCACAAGCACCGATCCCGACAGTTTCGACGTGCAATTTACCGGTCAGCCAAATCTTGGTGAAACCATCAAGGTTGATTTGACGCTGCCGCCGTCCCACACGGAAACAGTGTCCATCGAACTGACGGCGGCCTCCAGCGATGAGGCGGAGGGAACATTTGCCATTGGCGCGGATCTTGAAGAAACAGCGCAAAACCTGCTGAACTCGCTTACGGCGGAAATCGAAAATGCCGCCCAGACAAAGCTCCGCGCAGTTTCGGACGAGTGGGCTGCCGACGAATTTTTCACGACGTTTTCCGGCGAAGAACCATTGCGGGTCAGCGGTCCTCCTTACACCACCGCGACCACGCAGGTTTCCGGCGCCTCCACGACAGTTGAATGGTACACCGGCCGGAATACGACCACGACCGACGCGCGCACCGACAAGAATGCTGTTATCGATTCAAACCTGACCGCGAGCTACGGCGTCAGGGCGAATGAAACGGCACTCAAGGAGCTTGTGAAATCTCTGGCAACATTCGTTGCAGCCGACTTTTCCGGCGGAACATCGACGGACGAGGAATACTACAACGAACTTTCCGCCAACATGCGCGGCCTCCTGCAACCGGTTGGGGTCGATCAGTCCGGTATCGTCGATATCGCGACGGACATCGCGATCACGCAACGGACGGTCTCCCTGACCGGCGAACGGCACGTGCAGATGAAAAGTACCTATGAAGGGACGATTGCGGAAATCGAGGGCATCGACAAGAACCTGGTCGCGACGGAAATTCTGCAGCTCCAAAACAATATTGAAGTGTCCTACCGTGCGTCCTCGATCGTCTTCAATCTCAGCCTGTCCGATTATCTCTGATCGGGGTAATATGCTGCTTTTCCAAGGGTACTTCATATCTTGACGATGCGCTTTTGAAGTGCCGGTCGGGGGTGTTTTTTCGTTGAAAACGCCGTGCGGTTCTGCAAATTTTTTGGAGTTGTTTCCATCCCGGATGTGCCAGTGTTACAGGACTGGAACTTCTGACAGGCGCCAGCCGTGTTGTCGCTGAAGTTATCGCCTCGTCTCCTGAATTTAGCTGTGGCCGGTTCAGAAGGGAGGCTCAAGTCGACGACCCACAAGTGAAATCAGACTGTTCTTGAATCAGCCGTGGTCGACCGAGATTACCTTTCCTGTCCAATTCGTGTAACTCGCAGCTGCTCCGGTCACGAGGCCGATATCGATGTATGACAACTGAATACTGTGGCCGGCAGCTGCGGCAGAGAGGCCTCCTCCAACGCGCTGTCCATGACCGGCGATACGTTGAACGAGCTCGATCATCATATTCTTTTCGGCGGCCTCAAGTCTTTCGGCACCCTTGGCAAATTTCTGTGCCAATTTAAAATAGATCGGTCCCTTGGACATTTCTTTCAGCGCCTTGGCGCTCACAATAAAAGCGAGATTTATATCGCTTCCGGAAAACTCGAGACCTTTCAGTTTGCTAATATCGGGCATTCCCGTGACCACGGCAAAATTGAAGCCGGATGTTGCATCCGCTCCCCATGTTCCTGTTCGGGTCAACTGGGCCTGAAAAGAGTGTGCGTCCGTGATACCCTCCAGAAGCTTCTGCCAGTTGTACAGGGCGCCGATTGTATACTCCGAGCCCTTTGATGCCTTCGGGATACCGATCCCGCTCGCAAATCGCGTGACAAAACCGCACCAAGTCGATCGCTCATCAGCCAGGATCTTGCCGACAAGGTCGTTTTTCATCATCGCAACCGTGGATCGGTTGTCTGGATTGAAAAACACAACAGGCCGAATAGTGCCATTGCTTTCCTCAAAGCCGTGTCGACCGGTTGATTCATCCCACACATATCCGGCGCGGCTTCCGGTTCTGTTTTTGCCCCGGTCGCTCGGATCGATCTTGTAAAGACCTGACGGTCTCATAATCAGATTAGTGATCACGGAGAGGCGGCCACGCGTCCAATCGTCCGTGTCATACCCCATACCCGGTTTGATCCTGGGCCAGACCTCATTCCAGGGTCGCGTGAATGGACAGTTTTGGCCAATGTCATCCGGTTTATACATATAGGCCTGCGGACGGCCAGTCTTCAACGCAGCTCGATAAGCTTTCTTGCAGGGCGTGGGAAGAGCCTTCTTGGACCAGATGGAAACACACTTGTAGCACTGATTGGAGTCTATTTTTGTCATTGGAACTCCTGCTCACGGATTGCATTAATTAGATCTAACTCAAGACTAAACTGTCGATTTAACGCGTATTTTATGATTTATATCCAATAGGCAGCCTGATTATTGTATATTTTGTGTCATTTTTAGATTCTTGTGGGAATATTTTATCCTTAATACACCTATTTTTATTCGATTTTCGTTGGAACTACTCATATTATCGATAAAACTTGAAATTCAATTTGCTTCATCCAAGTAGATGTGGTCGGTGAAGCCAGTTCAGAACACAATCAAATAATCAGTTGGATCACGCCAAATGCATTTTGCAGGCGATATCGACACCGTAGCCACCAAATGGACCCGGCGCGTTACCCAATTGGGTAAACTTACAAGCGTTACATCGCTCGGACGGGGAACAACATCGTCGATCTATGAGAAAAGATGGGACGCACCGCCATCAACGAAAAAAGCCGGTCGCTGCGCGCACCGGCTTCACTGCTCTGGATTTTGTCGCCGACTACTCGGTTTCCACCCGCGCGCGCAGCCCCTCGGCTATCGCCCGGTTGATGCTGATAAGCGTGTTGAGCTTCTCGGCATCGTCGCTCGTCATCACCGTTATCGTTTGCTTGAAGACAAAAACAGCCAGTGAGGCGATATTGTTCTTGATGTCCTGCGGCAATTGACTTTCTTCGCTGGTCGCAGAGGTTACAAGAATACTCCAGAGTTTGCGGTTATAGACCAATGCATCGTCTTTTTCCGCAAGTGTGGCCTCGCCCCATTCATCCTTGATCAGCTGCAGCCGTGCTGCGGCTTTCATCAGCAGATTCGCTTCCAGTTCTCTCGGTGACACCGCCACCTGGCTCGTTTTCTGGTAAGCTTGCGCTGCCTGCTTGTACATGACTGATCAGCGTCCCTTCATACTCGATGAGCTTTCGTGCTTCTTTCAATGCTTTATAGAAGGCACCGGTTATTATCGCGTTACTGATCCTGGTAACATATGGGATCGTACTTGGTGCTGCCTTCACAATATCGTTGACGAGAGTGAAGTAATTCTCCTGAATTTTTTCCATATCCGTCGACAGATACATCAGTTGAACGGCCAAATAGACCCGTTTTGCCGGTGTATCCGCAGTGGTAGGCGTGAGAATGTCTTTTTCTCGAAGAATAGGTGCCTGGCCTTCGATAAACAGGCGGGTTCGCTGATTATCATTTGTGATGACACTGTCACCAATGATAATCCTTTCGCCCGGTTTTAGCTCGACCTTGAGCGCCATTCCGTGACCTCCACGCTTGAGTATCGCTATCAAACGTTAACGAACTGGTTAACGCCCTTTGCCGATACCTTAAAGCTTTTCATTCCAGCTGTTAACCGAACAGGCTCAAAACGCTCTGATCTGCCTGGTTGGCAAGCGACAGGGCGGTGGAAGACAGCTGTTGCCGGGTCTGAAGGGCAAGCATGTTTGCACCTTCTTCGTTCATGTCGGCAATGGTGAGCTCGCCGGCTCCAACTTCTAGCGTGTTGATCATGTTCTGTGTGAAATCTGTTCGTATTTCGACGGTTGACAGTGATGTACCCATCGATCTGGCAGCCGTCCTCAGTTCGTCGAGCGCTGCATTGATGGCTTGCAGCGTCCGGTCAATGTCAGTGTCTGATTTGAATTCGGATGCCGCCGCCGAAAGTCCTACGGTACCGGAAGTGCTTCCAAGTGTCGTTCGGTTAAAGTCCGCGTTGCTGCTCGTGATGTCGAACGAGACTTCGCCGAGCAGACTGATACTGCCGCCGGAGAAAGTCGCATCCAGGCCTTTCACATTATCGATGAAAGAGACCAGATCGCTGACTGTCGTTTCAGAATCGATCTCGATAGACGCTGGTTCAAATCCATTTCCGTCCGTAATCGTGATCGTATCACCCGCCTGGAAGCCACCCGAAGAGATCAAAGTCGCTGTTGAACTCAGGGACGAGACGGTCAGCGTCGTTGTCGTTCCGCCCGTTGCACCACCGCTCGTCGCGGTTCCGCCACCTGCGTTGTCCTTTGAAACATAGATCGGATTTGTATTGCCTGATGTTATTGATATCGAGTCCGTCGACTCGTTAAAGCTGGTGTGAACGCCGCTCAAGTCGTTCAGCGCATCGACATAGTCCTGAACCGTGGTTATGTCGGTGCCGACCGTCAGGGTTGTGGTTCCGGAACTGTCCGTGATGGTGACCTGGTCACCGGTTGACCATGCAGCCAGATCCGTCAGGTTGGAGGATGCCTGCAAACCGGTCAGCGCAAGTGTGCCTGTTCCGCCGAAGAGATTGAAGGACGCCGTGCCGGTACCGCCGGTGTCGAGATTGTCGAGGTTCAGACCGTCATCAAGTGTTGTGTCGGTAAAGTCGACCGGATTGACCGTGAGGTTGGACGTGCTGTCCTCGTTGAAGATTACTTCCAGCTCATTGCCGGCGCCGGCAAGAAGGTTCTTGCCCTTATAGCTCGAGTCTCTTGCCATATCCTCGATCTGTTCGAGGATGTCATTATATTGGCTGGCAAACTGTTTTCTTTCAAACTCACTTGATGTCTGAAGCGCCTGGTTTGCGATCGCCTTGGCTGATTCGACCAGCTTGGTGATCGACGTTATGCCCTTGTCGGCCGCCTTGATGGTCTGTACTGCCTGACCCATATTGTCGAGCAAATTGGCCAGGTCGCTTGCCCGGTCGTTTAGCGATTGCGCCGTGAAAAACGAGTTCGGGTTGTCTAGCGCCGTGTTGACCTTCATGCCTGTGGCAAGCCGTGTCTGTGTCACAGACTGAAGATTTGCAGTTTGCTTGAGCGACAGGAGATTGTCCCGGACCGCGCTGGATAGAACAATATCAGACATCAGACTTCACCGCTTTTCCTACTTCAGTGTCCGCCGAAAGCGCTACTCAAGAGCATCAAGATGAGCGCGCTCCTTTGACGTAAATCTAAATGGAAAGTTAATCGGTGATGCACGAATTAACGCGATGTAAATAAAAGTTACCAAAAGCTTTCTTTTATCTATTTGAAAAATATGATGAAAAAATTCGAGCTTTGACTTCAATCGAGACCGGAAACCAAAACGGCGAGCCGATGGCCCGCCGTTTCTGATCTTCATTTTGTGAGTCGTGTGTCCGACTGATTCTTTCAGTCCTAGAAGAGGGATAGCACCGTCTGGTCCGCCTGGGAGGCGAAGGAAAGAGATGTCGAAGCAAGCTGCTGCCGTGTCTGAAGAGCCAGCAGGTTTGCGCCTTCCTCGTTGGTATCGGCCAAGGTCAAGAGACCCGCGCCTTCCTGAAGAGTATTGATCATCGTCTTCGTGTAATCTTGGCGAATTTCAACAATAGACAGGTTGGTACCGAATTCTGACGCTTGGGAGCGAAGGTTGGAGAGCGCCGTATTGAGGCGGTCAACGACCCTGTTGATATCGCTGTCGGTAGCAAAACCAGAGTCTGAGAGCGCATCCAGCGTGATGCCGTCGGTGTCGGTGACGAAGTTGGAGCTGGTAAAGTCGGTATTGTCACTTGTCAGTGTGAGATCGGTCTCGGATTCGATCGTCAGCAAGCCTGAGCCAGCGTCAAAGTCAGACGATACGCCATTGAAGTCGCTGATGAAATTCTCGAGGTCCGCGACCGTCGTGTCATCATCGATTTCAAAAGAACCAAGTTCGAAATCGTTCCCGTCCGTGAGTGTCAATGTGTCACCGACCGCGAACGAACCGGATTCGCTTAGAAGCTGGGTCGTTGTTGAAAACGCGGTCGCTCCGAAGGCAAACGAACCAAGTGTTGCGGTGACGGATCCGTCCGTGATGTGGAAGTCCTCATCACTGTAAACAGTCAGATCACCCGTGTTGTTGTCGAACTCGGCACGAACACCGGCTATGGCATTGAGGCCGTCAACCAGATCCTGGACGGTCGCGCCTGCCGTGATGTCACTTGCGCCGGAAAGAGCAGCAGGTGCTGTTGCCGTGTCATTGACAAAGGACAGGGTTGTCGTCGTGGAGATCGCGTTGGAATCCGACAGGGTGGAGCTGGATTTCAAGGTGGACGTACCATCCGTCAGGTTGATGGTCGTCTTGCCGCCCTGAAGCTGGAGGGTCGTTGTATTGCCTTGTCCCTCAGCGAGGTCGGACAAGTTCAGTCCGGTGGACAGTGCCGTGTCGGAGTAATCGACGGATTCAATGGTCAGTTTCGAAGTCGCATCTTCATTGAAGATCGTCGTCAGATCGTTGCCGATGCCACCCAGGAGATTTTTCCCCTTGTAGGAGCTGTCTTTCGCAACGTCTTCAATCTGTTCCAGAAGGTCGTTGTACTGCGCTGCGAATGTTTTGCGCTCGAACTGGCTCTGCGTCTGCAGGGCCTGGTTGGCTTTCGCCTTTGCGGTTTCAACCAGGTCGTTGATCGTCTGGATACCTTTGTCGGCTGCCTTGATCGTCTGCAGCGACTGGCCCATGTCGTCGAGCAGATTGCTCAGATCGCTGGCGCGGGAACTCAGGCCTGATGCCGTGAAGAAAGAATTCGGATTGTCCAGCGCGGAGTTAACTTTCAAACCCGTCGCCAGTTTGTTCTGGACGCCGGACATCAGGTCTGCGGTGGATTGGAGTGTGAGAAGGTTCTGCCGCACGGCAGCTGACAGGGTGATGTCCTTCATCTTAAATATCCCTTTCCTGGGTCAACTTGTACTTCTGCTCTTCCTGAGCAGGTTGATTAGGATCATCTCCCGTTAACCCTAATCATTGGTTAATTGGATGGCATTATAGGGTTAACGAGGTATTAACGCCTTGAGAGCGTGGAGAAAATTGGCGGAAATCCGGGAGAACAAGCTGAATGCAAAAGGAAAGGGGATGCTGAGAGATTCAGCCCATTGCAGGAATCAAAAAAGGCGGGCCGGGGCCCGCCTTCTCTGAATTTGCTGAAAGTTCTTTGGGTCCTAGAAGAGCCGCAGAACGTTCTGGTCTGCCTGAGCCGCAAAGGACAGGGACGTGGAGGCGAGGCTCTGACGGGTCTGCAGCGCCAGAAGGTTTGCACCTTCCTCGTTGGTGTCTGCAAGGGTCAGTTTGCCCGCACCTTCCTCAAGCGTGCCGATCAGGGACTTGGTGAAGTCCTGACGGTTTTCGACGATCGACAGGTTGGTACCGAACGAGGACGCCTGGGTTCTGAGCGAGCTCAGGGCCGTGTTCAGCTTGTCGACCACACGGTTGATGTCGCTGTCGGTGGCAAAGCCACTGTCGGAAACTGCCGACAGGGTGATGCCGTCCGTGTCCGCAACGAAGTTCGCGCTGGCAAAGTCAGTGTTGTCACTGGTCAGTGACAGGTCGGTCTCCGACGTGATGGACAGCTTGCCTGAGGATGTGTCGAAGTCGGCGGAGACGCCCTGGAAATCGTCAGCAAAGGATTCCAGGTCAGCAACCGTGGTGTCGGCTTCGATCTCGAGTGATCCGAGTTCGTAACCATTGCCGTCGGTCAGGGTCAGCGTGTCACCAACCGAGAACGAACCTGTTTCCGACAGCAACTGGGTCGTTGCCGTCAACGCGCTTGCGTCGAAGTTGAACGAACCAAGTGTTGCGGTGACGGATCCGTCCGTGATGTGGAAGTCCTCATCACTGTAAACAGTCAGATCACCCGTGTTGTTGTCGAACTCGGCACGAACACCGGCTATGGCATTGAGGCCGTCAACCAGATCCTGGACGGTCGCGCCTGCCGTGATGTCACTTGCGCCGGAAAGAGCAGCAGGTGCTGTTGCCGTGTCATTGACAAAGGACAGGGTTGTCGTCGTGGAGATCGCGTTGGAATCCGACAGGGTAGAGTTTGTTTTCAGGGTGGACGTGCCATCCGTCAGGTTGATGGTCGTCTTGCCGCCCTGAAGCTGCAGCGATGTGGAAGATCCTTCGCCTTCCGCCAGGTCCGACAGGTTGAGGCCCGTGGACAGGGCTGTGTCGGTATAATCGACAGCCGAGATGTTCAGTTTGGACGTGGAATCTTCGTTGAAGATCGTGGTGAGGTCGTTGCCGGTACCTGCAAGCAGGTTCTTGCCCTTGTAGGACGAATCCTTGGAAATGTCCTCGATCTGCGTGAGCAGTTCGTTGTACTGGGCGGCAAACTGCTTGCGCTCGTACTGGCTTTGCGTCTGCAGAGCCTGGTTTGCAATCGCCTTCGCCGATTCAGCCAGTGTCGTGATCGAGGCAATTCCCTCGTCGGCTGCCTTCAGGGTCTGGACCGACTGGCCCATGTCGTCGAGCAGTGTGCTGAGGTCGTTTGCCCGGGACGTGAGGCCGGAAGCGGTGAAGAAGTTGCTTGGATTGTCCAGAGCAGAATTGACCTTCTTGCCGGTGGCCAGTTTGTTCTGGACATCTGACAGAAGTTCCGCAGTTGACTGGAGTGAATTCAGGTTCTTGCGAACCGCGCTGGACAGTGTGATGTCAGCCATTATTTGATCCTTTCTAGGAACACGAGATACAGAACCCATCCTGGGAACGCGTTGCTAGAAAACATCTAGGGGAGGAAATATTGGATAAATAAAAAAGGTTAGCGTTATTTAACCCTAACGCGATGTAAATTACTTTCTTGAGGAAATTCTCTACTCGAATGAAGGTTGTTCGCATTCTTTATTTATAAAATCGAGAAAAATTCAAATACTGTTTCGACTCATGAAAATTTCTGGGATCTTGATTTGTTATCTCAGGAAATATACTTCCTGTTATTTTGAATATTCCGATACTTATTATTCCTTCTCTGGTCGATGAATTTGTTTTGTTCGCCGTGCGACAAGTATGACGTCTATCTTGCGAGAGTCTGATCCGGCTTCGTCCGGACGCAAAAAAGGCGGGCCGGGGCCCGCCTTCTCTGAATTTGCTGAAAGTTCTTTGGGTCCTAGAAGAGCCGCAGAACGTTCTGGTCTGCCTGAGCCGCAAAGGACAGGGACGTGGAGGCGAGGCTCTGACGGGTCTGCAGCGCCAGAAGGTTTGCACCTTCCTCGTTGGTGTCTGCAAGGGTCAGTTTGCCTGCACCTTCCTCAAGCGTGTCGATCAGGGACTTGGTGAAGTCCTGACGGTTTTCGACGATCGACAGGTTGGTACCGAACGAGGACGCCTGGGTTCTGAGAGAACTCAGGGCCGTGTTCAGCTTGTCGACCACACGGTTGATGTCGCTGTCGGTGGCAAAGCCACTGTCGGAGATCGCCGACAGGGTGATGCCGTCCGTGTCCGCAACAAAGTTTGCGCTCGCAAAGTCAACATTGTCGCTGGTCAGTGACAGATCGGTTTCCGACGTGATGGACAACTTGCCGGATGTGGTGTCGAAGTCGGCGGAGACGCCCTGGAAATCGTCAGCAAAGGATTCCAGATCGCCAACCGAAGTGTCGGCTTCGATCTCGAGCGATCCGAGTTCGTAACCATTGCCGTCGGTCAGGGTCAGCGTGTCACCAACCGAGAACGAACCTGTTTCCGACAGCAACTGGGTCGTTGCCGTCAACGCGCTTGCGTCGAAGTTGAACGAACCAAGTGTTGCGGTGACGGATCCGTCCGTGATGTGGAAGTCCTCATCGCTGTAAACAGTCAGATCACCCGTGTTGTTGTCGAACTCGGCACGAACACCGGCTATGGCATTGAGGCCGTCAACCAGATCCTGGACGGTCGCGCCTGCCGTGATGTCACTTGCGCCGGAAAGAGCAGCAGGTGCTGTTGCCGTGTCATTGACAAAGGACAGGGTTGTCGTCGTGGAGATCGCGTTGGAATCCGACAGGGTGGAGTTTGTTTTCAGGGTGGACGTGCCATCCGTCAGGTTGATGGTCGTCTTGCCGCCCTGAAGCTGCAGCGATGTGGAAGATCCTTCGCCTTCCGCCAGGTCCGACAGGTTGAGGCCCGTGGACAAGGTACTGTCGGTATAATCGACAGCCGAGATGTTCAGTTTGGACGTGGAATCTTCGTTGAAGATCGTGGTGAGGTCGTTGCCGGTACCTGCAAGCAGGTTCTTGCCCTTGTAGGAAGAATCCTTGGCAATGTCCTCGATCTGCGTGAGCAGTTCGTTGTACTGGGCGGCAAACTGCTTGCGCTCGTACTGGCTTTGCGTCTGCAGAGCCTGGTTTGCAATCGCCTTCGCCGATTCAGCCAGTGTCGTGATCGAGGCAATTCCCTCGTCGGCTGCCTTCAGGGTCTGGACCGATTGGCCCATGTCGTCGAGCAGTGTGCCGAGGTCGTTTGCCCGGGACGTGAGGCCGGAAGCGGTGAAGAAGTTGCTTGGATTGTCCAGAGCAGAATTGACCTTCTTGCCGGTGGCCAGTTTGTTCTGGACATCGGACAGAAGTTCCGCAGTTGACTGGAGTGAATTCAGGTTCGCACGAACCGCGCTGGACAGCGTGATGTCAGCCATAGTCTAGATCCTTTCTAGGAACATGATGTAGGAACCCTTCCTGGGTCCACGAGACATCAAGCGGCCGACCGAGGTAACAAAACCTAAAGAAACTTGGTTAGCGCAATTTAACCCTAATGGAACGTAAATGGTTGAAAGCACGATATATTTGCTGTGCTGAGGTCTTTGTTACGGAAACAAGCGGAATTCGTCATTGCCATTGAGCCGCAATGCCCTGGGTGGAAGCACTCGGCGCTGCCATTCGTGAGTTGGACAACGTTTCACCCGGCATGGTGACGCCGGTTACAGTGCTCCACTTTCTGTCCGACATTGCGTGCCAAGCTGCGGGCGGGAAGAGGGCATCGATCACATTCTCAAGAAAAGCCGGCACGGTATGACGGACTGGTGGCAAGTGGCGTGTAGAATAACGTCGCAAGACCTTTGCCAGACTGGCGAGCGCATGTCGGTTCAGGAGAAAGTTGCCGTGATCGTCTGACGCGACGCATACAAACAGGACACTCCACTCAGGCAAAGACGCCTTGCAGCCGCCTCAGGAAAATGCCGAAACTAGTGTCGGGTCTGTGAAAAAGGCAGTGTCCGAGTGGTGAAATCTGCGTGCGCGATCAAACGACGAGTTGAACCGGTTGAGAAGATTCTTCTGTTTGCTGGTTCTCGACCGTTTCAGCGTAGGCACGCAACCGCAACAATGTCTCGCTTGGGATCTGGCGCAGTACCTGACCGGTATCGGTGTTTGTGGCGACGAAGACCAGGCTTTCGCTGTCAGGATCGACCACATTGCGGCGCTCAACCTGCGGCGTGGTCCGTTGTGCGGCCCGTTGAGACTGCTCATTGTCTGCCGACCTGCGTCCATCCTGCGTTTCGCTTGATGGGTTCACAGTTTCCTTGGCAGGCAAATCCGTTTTCGCTGCAGGCACATTCTTTTCCGGAGCCCGCGTAACCGGCGTAATCGCCGTATATGTCGGCGATGGCGGCCGGGCAATTCCCGTATCCAACATCTTTCTCTCCGGTGTACTCGATACAAACACCCGTACGCTCTCGACTTTAATTCAAGGAAATGAATCTTCTGTTAACGAAATGGTTAGAATTTGCCGGGTGCAGTCGGTGCGTCGAATTGATTCGTTTTCCCATGGCAGGCCACACAGGCTTTCAATGACACAACGAAAAAAGGCTCTCGAGTGGAGAGCCTTTCAAGCTTGGTGATCTGCTGAAATCGGCGGAAGCCTACAAGGCCTGGTTCACCGCGATCCCGCGCGCCGACTGTGGGCCTGAAGGGGCACCGCCATCCCGGCCGTAGGTTGTCGGTGTTGTCGCGTTCTTGGCACCTGCCGCTTTCGCGACCGTTGAAACGATGCTGTTCGCGACGTCCCGCGCAGTCGATAGAACGGCCAGGTTGATCCTGAGGACAGGCTGGAATTCACTGTGCTGGCGGCGAAGCGACTGTGTTGCGGACGGGGACAGGTTGCCGAGGGCAACCGCATGTTCCTTGGCTGTCATCATGCCGCGCGTATATTCGTGGATCAGCCGAGCCTTGTCCGGTTGAAGTTCACCGGCTTCCTTGAGTTTTCCGGCCCGCACAAGATCTGTTTCCATTTCAATGACGGACAAGAGCGCTTCCATGGTGCCCGACAGGGCAGAGCAGAAACCGTCTGCATCCTGCTTGCTTGCCGGTCGATCCAGAGAAAATGGAAACGAATTCGCGTTTGGTTGTGCAGTCATCTGCCCCCCTCCTGCAATGCAAGCAGCTCGCGCTCGACGCTGTCGGCCAGGCCGATGCCACCTGCTTTGGATATTGTACGTGCATATTCGTCTATCAAAAGTTTCTGCCAGGCGTCGGAGCCGGTACCGCCGCCCCAGGTTCCACCTTCGTTCAGTCCGGTAAACATGTTCTGAAGCATGGTGTTGAGGAACACGGCTTCAAAGCCTTCGGCCGCGTCACGAACGGCACTCTTGCTCGTGGTATCCACACCACGGACTGCGTCGAGCGGGTCAGGTTGACTGGTGGCAGGGGCGATCGACTGGATCATCACAGCACCTCGATTTCGGCCTGCAAGGCACCTGCCGCCTTGATTGCCTGCAGGATCGAGATCATGTCGCGCGGCCCGATGCCAAGCGCATTCAGTCCATCCACCAGCTGTTTGAGCGTGATCGTTTCCGGTACGATTGCGAGCTTCGTTCCGTCCTCGTTGACCGACACCTCGGAACGCGGCACGACGACAGTCTGGCCGTTGTCGGCAAAGGGCAGGGGTTGGGATACCTGTGGCGTTTCGGCGATCGTAACCGTCAGATTTCCCTGAGCCACGGCCACCATCGACACCTTTACGTCCTGGCCCATTACGATGATGCCGGAATTCTCGTCAATCACGATGCGGGCGGCAAGATCCGGTTCGACGATTAGCTGTTCGATATCCGTCAGAAGATCGACGATGTTGCCGTTATACTGTTGCGGCAGGTCCAAACGTACGGTTGCCGGATCAAGAGGCTCGGCCGTCGGCATTCCGATCAGTTCATTGATGGACAGCGCGACGCGGCGTGCGGTCGTAAGATCGGGGTTGCGCAGTGCAAGACGCAGCGTGGTCAGGGACGCAAGCTGGAAATCCAGCTCCCGTTCGACGAGACCACCATTGGCTATGCGACCGGCGGTCGGAACACCGCGGACAACAGAGGCAGCGTCCGCCTGTGCCGAAAACCCGCCGATTGCCACAGACCCCTGGGCAATGGCGTAGACCTCGCCGTCGGCACCAACCAGTGGCGTGACAAGCAGCGTACCGCCCTGAAGCGAGTCTGCATCGCCAAGTGCGCTGACATTGACGTCGATCCGTGTTCCCTGAGTGGCAAAGGGAGGCAGGTTTGCGGTCACCATCACCGCGGCAACCGTGTCCGTATTCAGTGCGATGTTCCGGGTGTTGACACCAAGACGTTCAAGCATTGCCTGCAGGCTTTGCTGCGTAAAGGGCGTGTTGCCGAGCGAGTCGCCGGTACCGTTGAGGCCAACAACAAGTCCGTAACCGATGAGCTGGTTTTCCCGGATCCCTTCAAAATCTGCAATGTCCTTGATCCGGGATGCCGCTTCGGCACTGGAAACCGCAATGCTCGCTCCGATGAGCGCGAGGACGGCAATGAAAGTGAGCCGTCCAAACCACTGAGAAATTTTGCCACCCATGTTCCGCATCACTGTTTCCGGTCCGGTTTCGTTTCCGGCCAGATCGCCGGGTCACCTGAGTTTGGAATGCGTTATGCGAGAGCCGTGCCACATTTGCGCCGTGATCGCCTTTTTTGAGGAAGTGGCTGTTTTCTGCGGCTCGTGGCGCATTGTTTCCCTCCGGACCGGACAAGAATGTCGAATTTAGTTAATGAAATCCTTTTCCAGGCAGGCAAATATTGCCTCCCTTGCAAGGATTCAATTACTCTTCCCGGCAGAATCTGACACGTAACAGGACAGATCCGGAAAGATTTCGGTCGAACCAATCGTCAGCCGGAACGGCAAATGATCATGCGCATCACAGGTAACAAACCCGTCACGGGCGTTCAGGGCAAGGGGGCACGGAAACAGGCCACCACCGGCGGTGAGCAGTTTACGCCCGATCTTGGAAGCGAGGTGACTCAGTCGTCGCAGACGGCCGGTGGCACTGCAATTCAGGGCATGGACGCGCTGCTTGCCTTGCAGGAGGTTGATGAGCGGGCAGAGCGTCGATCCCGGGCTGCGCGCCGCGGCCATTCGCTGCTTGATACGCTTGAAGCGGTGCGTGCGGATCTGTTGGCAGGCTTCGTGTCGGAAGAACGTCTGGAGGTGCTGGCAAGCCAGGTCACAAACCGGCAGACCAGCGGGGATGACCAGATCGATTCGGTTCTTGAAGAGATCGAATTGCGAGTGAAAGTTGAGCTCGCAAAGCTTGGACGTTTTACCGACCGGTGATGGTCACAATCGGGTCAAAATAGCGCTAAAACTGTTCAATTGGCGCTCAACGGATTGAAAGATATGACATTTCTTTAATGCTATTTTTCGGAAATGAACCGTTGTCGGGGAACAGAACCGGCTATATATTGCGCCCGGCCTAACGGTAATCCGGAGCTATCGATGACGGTAGAAATTGAGTCTGAATATCGACCCTCGGACAACGAGCCGTTCATGAACGACAGGCAGCGAGAGTATTTTCGAGATAAACTGCTTGCATGGAAAGACGAGATCCTGAAAGAAAGCAAGGAAACGCTTACGAACCTTCAGGAAGAAAGCCAGAACCACCCAGATTTTGCCGACCGTGCGTCTTCTGAGACAGATCGCTCAATTGAACTGCGCGCCCGGGATCGTCAACGCAAGTTGATTTCAAAGATCGATGATGCTTTGGAACGTATTGCTGACGGGAGCTATGGCTATTGCGAGGAGACCGGTGAACCGATCTCCTTGAGGCGCCTCGAGGCCAGACCGATCGCCACATTGTCGATCGAGGCCCAGGAAGCGCATGAACGTCGCGAGAAAGTGTATCGCGACGACTGATTTCCAGAAACGGCTGGCTTGCTGAATACGGCAAGTCCGAGCAACTTTTGAACCTCCCCTCCAGGGGAGGTTTTTTCTTTGTCAGATCCAGTCAGTTGGCGATCTTGTCGGCCATTACGGCAATTGTCTGCTGATAGACACTGGCCTTGTTCCATTCCTTGATGACGCGATAGTTTGCCGTGCCCGGACCCCAGGGTTGACCGCGCCGCCATCCTTTCTTCTTCAGATAGTTCGCGGTGGACGCCAGAACGTCGGGAATGGAGCGGATCAGGTCGCGGCGGCCGTCACGATCATAGTCGACCGCGTATTTGACATAGGAGGAGGCAAGAAACTGGGTCTGGCCGATTTCTCCAGCCCAGGCCCCGCGCATTTCTCCTGGCGACATATCGCGGCGCTGAACGATGACCAGAGCATTGACGAGTTCGTTGGTGAAGAACTTCGACCGGCGGCAGTCATATGCGAGCGTTGCCAGCGACTGCAGGACCGGCATTTTGCCGGAGTAGCCGCCGTAGTTGGTTTCCAGCCCCCAGATTGCCAGGATAACCGGGGCCGGGACGCCGTATTTCTTTTCGATTCTTGAAAACAGCCTGCGATATGTCTCGCCGAGTTTCTTTCCCCTTCGGATCATCGCATTGTTGACCCGCTTTGCATAAAACTGCTTGAAACTCAGCTTGAACGATTTCTGGTTGCGATCGAGGCGGACGACCTTCGAGCTGTATTTCGCATTTTTCAGAGCTTCCCGCACGATACGTTGCTTCAACCGATAGCGTGACGAATTCGCGATGAAGTCCTGTTTCCAGACTTCAAACCCCGCGGGGCCATTCCCGCAAGTGGCCGCGAAAACGGGTGCGGTTAAAATCAGGAAAAAGCTGACAATAGAAACAAAGACAATTTGCATGAAGCCCCCTGTGAATCGAGCTGTCTTCCTTCGGCATTCTAAATCAAAATGACGCCACGTCATCTCGGAAAGTCCAAAATCCTCCGAAACGAGAACGGGCACGGCACTCGGGGAGCGAGATACCGTGCCCGTCGTCAGCCGCCACAGTCCCAGTTTCTAGAACACTTTGACCGAGGCTGGCCGGGGGATCGTTTCCAGTGCCGGGATCATCAGAACGGCAGCAGGATATCCAGAACCTGGTTGCCCACACGCGGCTGCTGAACCGTAGTGATCTGGCCGCGACCGCCATATCCGATGCGGGCCTCAGCTATTTGTTCGCTGGCAATCCGGTTGTTTGCGGTGATGTCTTCAGGCCGCACGATACCGGCGACAATCAGTTCGCGGACTTCGAAGTTCACGCGAACTTCCTGCCTGCCCTCGATGACAAGATTTCCGTTCGGCAGAACCTGGGTGACAACTGCGGCAATGGAGGTCTGGAGGGTTTCTTCCCGGTCGACACTGCCAGCTCCCTGGAAACTTGAGTTGCTGTTGACATTGCCAAGATTGCTGGCCGCCATGTCTGCCGGCAGGAAGATCGTATCGATCGCCGTTCCCAGTGCGCCACCAACTCCTGCGCCGTTTGTCTCGGTTCTGTTGCGCTCGGTTTCGTTTTCAATCTCTGCTTCATCGTCAATCGTGACTACGACAGTCAGAATATCACCGACCTGGCTGGCCCGCTGGTCCTTGAAGAAGGCCCGGCTTCCGGACTGCCAAAGTGAATTCGGATTGTAGTGAACCTGCTGTGGCTCCGGCATCGGCATCTGGACCGGCCGGTATCCGGGTGTCGTTGTCGGATCCTGGATTGCATTCAGGGCAGGTTGCTGACCGACTTGCGCAAGCTGGTCTGCGGTACCACAGCCTGCAGCAAGCGACGCCAGCGCAATACTTGCCAAAAGATGGCGGGGAAGGGAGGTCAACATTAGTTCGTCTCGCTGTTCAGGCTTGCAACGACAGGATTGGCGGTGTGGACACGTACCTGCCCACGTGACATGACGGTTGCTGGAATGATACGTCGTGACTGGAGATTCATGACGTCTATGACATCACCCTTGGCACCTTCTTCCAGTGCTCTTGCCCTTGAAGTCAGTTTCAAGCCAGGCATGTTGAAGGTCACCGTGACCTTGTCTCCCCGTGTTACCAGGACCGGACGCTGGAAATTCCTGCGGGAGAGCGGCATGTTGGCGCGAATGCTGTTACGGGCAGCCATGCCGGTAACTTCCGATGGGTCGATGACGGCACCCGCAGGCGTCTTTGAGCGGGCAAGACGCATCACCGTCAGGTCTTCTTCCTTCAGGATGTCACCCCGGCGAAGCGGCTGTGCGAGCGTGACGACTTCGACCATTTCGTGGGCAATGCCTGTAAGTGTCAGCGGTTCGGTGCCATGTTCGACGGCAACGCTGGCCTGAACAATAAAGCGCCCGCTTGCCTGCACCCAGTCAACGCGGTCGAACCGGATCGGTTCTGCAACTTTCGGGTCGGCGAGAACGCGGTTGGGTGCCTGAATGAGCTTCACATCCAGATTGTTCGGGTCGATGCCTGCGTTCCGTTCGGCCAACGTTTTGCGCACAAGGCTTGCCAACTGGTCTCTGCCCAGTTCAGTCGCGCCCCTGTGTACGACAACGGTTCTCAGACCGTCAGTACCGGCAGTGGTCAGACCAGCGGCCCGCGCCCTTTCAGCGACCAGGTTGGCCGGGACATTGCCCGACGTGCCCATGTCCGGCGAGCGAAAGAGCGGTTTTGCGGCATGGGCACCGGCATCGGAGTAGAAATCGCCTACAGTCACGATCTCGGAAAGTGTCATGACCTGGGAACGCAGGACCGGTTGGACTTCTGCGATTGCAGACAGCCCGGTGAACCCCATGAACAGAAGGCCAAGCGTAGCTTTGATCAGATGTTTCATCATCTCGGCTTTCCTGCGTTAACGGAGGTTAGCGGTGGTTGAGTACATCTCGTCTGCCGCCTTGATGATCCTTGAATTCATCTCGTAGGCACGTTGCGCGGAGATCAGGTCGGCGATTTCGGTCACCGCGTCCACGTTTGCCATTTCAAGGAAGTACTGCTGAACATTGCCGAAGCCGCTGTCGTTCGGATTGCCTGTTTGCGGCGTGCCGCTGGCATTGGTTTCCAGAAACAGGTTGTCGCCGATGGCTTCCAGGCCTGATTTGTTCACGAAACGGGCAAGCTGGATCTGTCCGAGCGTAACGGTGCCGCCGGTCTGATTGATGCCCTGAACTTCGCCAGTGTTTGAAATTGTGATGTCCTGGGTGCCGTCCGGAATCGTTATGCCCGGATTGACGGTGTAACCGTCAACAGTGACCAGTTGCCCGTCGGCATCGCGTTCGAATGAGCCGTCCCTCGTATAACCGGTGTTTCCATCCGGAAGTTCGATCTGGAAAAAGCCTTCGCCGCGGATGGCGACATCCAGTTCCTTGCCTGTCTGTTCAAGAGAACCCTGGGACATGATACGCGCGGTCGACGCGATCTTTACACCGGAACCGATCTGAACGCCGGTTGGAACTATGGTTCCTGCATCGGAGGTCTCGGTGCCCATCCTGCGAAGGTTCTGATAGAGAAGATCCTGGAAATCCGCCCGTTGTTTCTTGAAACCCGTTGTCCTCATGTTGGCAACGTTGTTCGAGATGACTTCGACGTTCCGTTCCTGGGCCTTCATGCCGGTGGCGGCGATCTGCAGTGCTTTCATGATCTTAAATCCTCTGGAGCCCGTCAGGCTTGAACTCTTCCGAGCGTCGAGATGGCCTGCCGGCTCAGCTCATCGATGTCTTTCAGCATCTTCGATACCGCTTCGTATGATCGGGTGACTTCGATCAGGCGCGTGACTTCAAAGACGCCATCCACGTTCGATTGTTCCAGCGCTCCCTGCACGACCTTGGTCGCCGCCGGAACGCCTGGATTTTCGCCTGCAAAAATGGTTTCGGAGAGCTTTTCCAAATCCTGCACATTTTCAAACGAAGCGACCCGGATCTGACCGCGAACGCCAAGTTCGGTGGCAATGGTGCCATCCTCGGCGATTTCGATGATGCCGTCTTCGTTGGTGAAGGTTAGGGGACCGGCGGATGTCATGACCGGTCGGCCCTCGGAGGTTACAAGCTGTCCGTCCGCGTCCAGGTGAAAAGCGCCGTTGCGTGTAAAGGCTTCACCGCCGTCCGGCATTTGCACCACAAAAAACCCTTCGCCCTCAAGAGCGATGTCGAGTTCGTTGCCGGTAAGCTTGAAACTGCCATTGGCAAAATCGGTGTGCGAGGAATAATCGAGAACATAGGACAGTGTTTCATCCGGCGTCTCGAATTCGGTCGCCTCGGCCACCGGCATCATATATTCCTCAAACAGCAGGTTTTGCGATTTGAAACCCGATGTGTTGATGTTCGCCATGTTGTTGGCGATGACATTCAGCTGATTCCGCAGGGCGGTCTGCCTGGAAAGGCCAATTAGCTGTGCGTTCTCCATGTGAACGGTTCCTTTTGCTCCCCGATGAGCCGTTCGGTCTCCCCAGACTTGCGGGCTCGTTAAGGTTAATGCACGTGCCGTGCCAGTTTTTAAATCCTTGGAAAATCTGGGTAAAAGACGAAACAGCAGGGTGCGTGCGGCAAGAGATTCCGGCAGAAGTTAACCACTTGGCAATTTTTGCCTGGTGACTCGCGTTAACGGCTTGGTAACCATTCGTTAACCATTAACTCTTTAGTAATAATTATCGCGCGCGAGCGCCGGATAATGCGGAGTTCGGAATGGCTGACGAAAGCGCTGCTGCTGATGAAGACGTCGAGGGCGAGAGTGAAGGCACTGCGGGTGGCAGCAAGAAAAAGCTGTTTCTGTTTGGCGGTATCGGCCTGGTGGTTCTGCTGGCCGCGGGGGGCGCGGCCTACTATTTTCTGATGGGGTCCGCAACGCCGACGACGATGCCTGACGATGCAGGTTCGCCTGTCGAGGTTCAAAAGCCGGTGGTCTTCTTCGATCTGCCGGAAATGACGGTGAATTTGGCGACGGAAGGACGGACGACCTATCTCAAGGTCAGGATCGCGCTGGAAGTCGAAAATCGCGCGATGATCGATCAGATTCAACCGTTTCTGCCGCGCATTCTGGATGCGTTTCAAATTTATCTGCGCGAATTGCGCCCTGCGGACCTGGAGGGGTCTGCCGGTCTGTTCCGTTTGAAGGAAGAATTGCTCAGACGGATCAATTTGTCGGTGTATCCGGCGAAAGTGGAAGGGGTTCTGTTCAAGGAAATCCTTGTGCAGTGACACGATGAATGGCTGATAGCGACGAAGACGACGATCTGTCCGAAGAAGACATGGCTGATGCCTGGGGAGCCGCTCTTGCGGAGCAGGGCGCCGGTGGTGATGATGATGACGATCTAGCCGCCGCCTGGGGTGCTGCGCTTGAAGAGCAGGGTGCCGGCAGTTCCGACGACATGGCTGCCCAATGGGCGGCGATGATCGACGACAGCGAGCCAGACCTTGAAAACGCGACCCGTGGTGCGGATCGTGTTCTCAATCAGGAGGAAATCGACAATCTCCTGGGCTTCAATATCGAGGATACGATTGCCGGCGACCAGAGCGGTATCCGGGCACTTATCAATTCGGCGATGGTCTCTTACGAGCGATTGCCGATGCTCGAGATTGTCTTTGACCGGCTGGTGCGGCTGACAACGACCTCGTTGCGGAACTTTACGTCTGACAACGTGGAAGTGTCGCTCGACTCCATCAGCTCCGTCCGGTTCGGCGACTATCTCAATTCCATTCCGCTTCCGGCGATCCTTGGAGTGTTCAAGGCCGAGGAATGGGACGGCTTCGGGCTGATCACGGTTGAGTCCAGCCTTATCTATTCGATCATCGACGTGTTGCTCGGCGGCGGGCGCGGGACCTCTGCGGTGCGGGTCGAGGGACGTCCATACACCACGATCGAAACCGGCCTCGTGCAGCAGATGGTGGCGCTGATACTGCAGGATGCGGAACATGCTTTCGCACCGTTGTCTCCGGTTCACTTCAATCTTGAACGCCTGGAGACCAACCCGAGATTCGCCGCTATCTCCCGCCCGGCGAATGCCGCGATTCTCGTTGAGCTGCGGATCGATATGGAGGACCGTGGCGGGTCCGTCGAGATCATGATGCCCTACGCGACACTGGAGCCGATCCGCGATCTGCTGCTTCAGATGTTCATGGGGGAGAAATTCGGCCGCGATCCGATCTGGGAAGGGCACCTTGCCAGTGAAATTCATGCAGCCGAAATCGAGGTGGATGCGGTGTTGCATGAAACCCACCTGCCGTTGAGCAGGGTCCTCAGTCTGGACGTTGGGCAGACACTGGTTTTCGATGTCGCTCCGGCGGATTCGGTGACGATCAAGTGCGGAAATGTCCCGCTGACCGAAGGTACTCTCGGCAAGGTCGAGGATTCCATTGCCATCCGGGTCGCAAAGAACTTGCGCAAGCCCAAAATGACGCTGGCGGCTTTCGAGCGGGCCATGCAGAACGAAATGGAGCAACCATGAGCACTTTGCCAATCGGAATGATCATTGAAGGTCTGGTCGCGGTGCTATTGCTGGTCACGATCGGCTATTGCTGGATGCTCAATCGGCGCTTGCAACGCCTCAGAGCCGACGAAGAAGTGTTACGGGCAACCATCTCCGAACTTATGACTGCGACGGAGATTGCAGAGCGGGCCATCCTCGGTCTGAAGACTACGGCATCAGAGGCCGACAAGGTTCTTGGTACCCGCCTTAAGCAAGCGGAAACCATGTCCGGCGGTCTTGCAGAACAGATTGGTGAAGGTGAGAAAATCTTTACCAGGATTTCGCAGATTGCAGAGGCTGCAAGGGCTGCTTCCTCACAACAGGAACCGGCACCGCGCAGTGACGCCTATGCCGTCAGGTCTCCGACGGATGTTGCTGCATACGGGCAGCAGCCTGCGGGGCATGGTTCGCATCCTGCTCCGTCGACTCAGGCCGCGCCGGCACCTCAAGCTCCGGTCTATGAGCCGGAGCGCAAACGGACGAGCCGTGCGGCGGACATACAAAGTGCGGCGGCAGAGGCGACTGCAAGACTTGAACAATTCCGTAGACGGAACGGTGCTGCTGCATGAATTTGAGACTGTTGCCTTTGTTGGGAATCTCGGCAAGTGCCCTTCTTGCCCTGAAATTGCTCGGGCTCGCATTCGGACCGGAAAGCGAGAACCTGCCCATCAATGGTGCGGTTGCGCAGGAAACGTCTGCGGAAGGTATTGCTCCAGGTGAGGAGATGACTGCCGAAGTCAACGACCAACCTCTTGAAAACGAAATGGCGGCGCAAGAGGAATTCTCGGAGCCACCGGTACTGCCCGACAGTCTTGAAATCGGCGGCTCAGCTGCTGAAAGAGCGGTGTTGGAAAGCCTCGGTAAGCGCCGCGAGACCCTGCAGCAGCAAGAAGGTCAACTGGATCTGCGCGAGAAGCTGCTCCAGGCGACCGAGGAGCGGATTCAGAAACGGGTCGATGAGCTCAAGAAACTGGAGCAGCGTATCGAAACTGCCGTAGAGAAAAAGAAGAAGCAGGAGCAGGATGAGGTCGCTGGGCTTGTCACCATGTACGAGACAATGAAGCCCAAGGACGCAGCCCGTATCTTCGACAGGCTGAGTCTGCCGATTCTTCTGAAAGTCGTGCGCCAGATGAAACCCAGAAAAATGGCCGATATCTTGGCAAAAATGTCTCCGGAAAGAGCAGAACGACTGACCGTTGCAATTGCCAGCAACACGGGCTCGACCCCGCAGCCGGTGCAACCGGTGAGCGCTCCGGCCCCGGCCCAGCAAATGCTGCCGAAAATTCCTTCAAACTGAGCACTTCTTTCGGATTTGAAGGGCACACGTAAGGGCGCGTTAAGAACACTTACCTAACAATAGAGTGTTGGCGCTATCCGAGGACTGAACGACTTGCAGGCACCCATCCTGACATCGCGACAAAACTGCAAGCTCACGGACGCCTCAAAGGTGTGCCGGGCCTTCTGTTTTTCTGTCCTGATGGCGATCTGGGTCTGCCTTTTGTCAACCGCTCTTCCATTTGCCGCCAGAGCCCAGACACTGGAACCGGTGGACCTTCAGGTTGTTCCGGCGGAAGGTTATGGCCGTATTGTCCTGACTTTCAAGGACCGGACCTTGCTGCCGATCTATGATGCGGTGATTACCGGCGGTGTGTTGCGAATTTCATTCGAGGACCCCGTCGACATCAAGGTCGACGACGTGCCGCTGGACCTCGGCGACTACGTCACCATCGCGCGCCGCGATCCTGATGGAAGTGCAATCCGTTTTGCCTTGAAGAACCAGTTTCAGATCAACACGCTGGAGGCAGGCGAAAAGCTCTTCGTCGACATACTGCCGATGAACTGGCAGGGATTGCCACCGGGACTGCCGGACGACGTGGTCCGGGATCTTGCGAAGCGGGCGGAAGCCGCAATGAGAAAGGTGCGTGCGCTGGAGCAGGCGCGCCTGAAGGCCCAGGAAGGTCCGGAAGTCACGCTGCATGTCGGTGAACATCCAACGTTCACACGCCTCGTTTTCGATTGGTCGATCAAGTTCGACACCGCCTTCGTTCGGGAAAACGATATCATCAAGCTGACGTTCAACCATCCGGCGCAGCTGGATATTTCCCACTTGCGTGCACATCTGCCGCAAGGGGTCATCGATGCGACATCATTTCTGGACAAGGGAAAACTCAAGTTCCTGATGCGCGTCGAACCGTCGGTCGATATTCGCGCTTTCAGAGAAGAGCAGACCTATGTGATCGATGTGACACCGGAAAACATGGAGCCCAATGATCCGGCGAATGCTCTGATCAACAAGGAGCTTTCCGTCGCGGACAACGAAAACCGCGAGAACATGATCACGGCACCGGGTCTGCGTGACACGCGTGAAGTGGACAATCCACGTGGCTTGCCGCCAATCAGCAGCGGAAACGTCTCGGGCGGCGTGATGAAGGAATCGCGGGCAGATGAATCGCCCGCATATACTGTTCTTCCACTAAGCGGATCGCTTCCGGATGAAGAAACGCAGTCGCAGGCAAGTGAGCCCGGTCCTGAAACGAAAGAGGCCGCGGCGATTGAAAATGTGCCTGTTGCCGGGACACCGGAGCACGTCTCTGTCACGGAAAATGCGGCCGGCAGGTCGCCAGGCGCGGCACCGAGGGTGAAACCCGCGATACGGTCGCAAGGGCCACCTGAACAGGAATTGGAAACGGCGGCTGGCGAACTACCGATAGTGATCCCGCAAGACACGACTTCCGCAATTCCGGTATCAACGGCGACCGCTTCGGCGGTCGAAACGCTTGCAGCTCCTGAACTTGCCCGGTCTGCAGAAGAAGGGGGCGGCGTTGGCAGCGGTCCCCAGGGGGAGCTTGTCACATCCGCCATATTGCCTGACGGGACACAAAGCGCCGGTGCAGGTGACAGCGGTGTATTGCCGATTGTTCTTGCCCAGACTTCTCCTGGTGCCCTGCCGCTTGCAGAGACCCAGCCTGAAAACGAGGGCGTCGTGCGCAAAGCGCCGATGCTCGATCTCTCAAAGAAGAAGATCGGAGCGCCTGAGGAGGGCGTACCAGTTCAAGAGGGAAATGGCATTCCAACGCTGAAACCTGTTCAGCAACCGGTTGCCGATATGCAATCGGATCGACCTGGTCCTGGTGAATCTGTTCAGATGGAAGGCGGAGCGACGCTTGGTACCGGCGAGGTGCCAGCGGCCATACAACTGCCAAGCAGGACCACTGCAGCGCCGGAAGTCTGGCGCGCGACCGGGGGGGATGTTTTCGCCGACGAGCGCCCGTCTCCTGAGCGGCCGCCCGACAATGTGGCCGAGGAAGTCAGGAATTTCGTTTCGGCAGAAGCACGCAGAATCGGTAACACGGTGCGGGTAGTCTTTCCGTTCTCGGAGCCGGTATCGAGTGCGGTCTTCAGGAGAAATGACAGCATCTGGCTTGTTTTCGATACTGATGCGACGATCGATACACGTGGAATGGTATCAGCCCTTGCCGAAACTGCGGAGAGGATCGATGTCGAACAGTTCGAGGACTATCAGATTCTCAGACTGGACATGAATGATCCGGTGCTTGCGACCGTCGGTGTTGATGGCAATGCCTGGTCGCTTGTGATCGGGGACATGATCCTGGAACCTTCCATCCCGCTGCAGCTTGAACGCAATGTTCGCGGCGATGGCGGATCGGTACTGCGTGTTCTTTACCGGGATCCGCAGCATATTCGGGAGATCACCGATCCGTTCGTCGGCGATACCATTTCGCTGGTCACGGGTTTCGGGCCACCTCGCGGCTTGCTCAAGCCGCAGAAATTCGTCGACCTTGAAGCATTGAGTTCTGCACAGGGCATAGCGATCGTTACCCGCTCAGACGGTATCAAGATGCAGGTACTGGGTGACGATGTGATCATCGAAAGAAAGGGAGGACTTTCTCTTTCGAACCGCCATCTGCGCGGCGGTACAGGCGCCCTGAACACGATCGTCGACCCTGAAAGTTCCAATGTCGAATTCGTGTCCCTGAGCACCGAAGGCCCGGGAGCCTATCGGTCCAGACTTATCGAGCTCCAGAGAAAGCTTTCACGGTCGCCCGCCGGCAAACGCAGAAAACCACTGATCGAACTGTCGCGGTTTTATCTCGCGCACCAGTTTGCACAGGAAGCGCTCGGGTTGATGAACCTGGCTTTGGAGGAAGAACCGGCGCTCGCGGAAGATACCTCATTCAACCTGATGATGGGTGCGGCCCAGACGATGGCCGGCAGGCCGCAGGAGGCCTACGCTCATCTCAATCGCCCCGATCTGAAAAACAACCCCGACGCAGCCATCTGGCAGACGATTGTCGACGTCAAGCTCGGGAACTGGACACCCGCGCGTATCGCCATGCCGCGGGGTCGCACTGTGGTCGGCAACTATCCCTCAGCCATTCAGACCGAATTCAAACTTGCCGCCGCGCAGGCGATGGTTGAAGTCAACGATTTCGGTGTCGCCAATGGCGTTCTGGCCGAGATTGAACCAAGCGAAGTCACTCCGGCACAGGCAGCGCGCTACGACATCTTGCGCGGACGCGTTGCCGATGCTTCCGGCCGTTCCCAACAGGCGCTGACTGTTTTTGATCTGGTGACGCGCTCCGACGACCGTCCCCGTGCCGCTGAGGCAGAATACCGCGCCTTGCGGATCCGCTACCGGGACGGTGAGCGCAGCGTCGACGAGACGATCGACCAGCTGGCCGGGCTTGCAACGTCCTGGCGGGGGGATGAAGTCGAACTCAAGACACTGCGCTTTCTTGCGCAGCTCTATGCCGAGCGGGGACAATACCGGGAAGCGTTCGAAGCGATGAAGTCGGCGGTCCAGGCGGATCCGGATTCAGACACGACGCGCCTTTTGCAGGAAGAAATGAACGGCCTTTTCAATGCCCTGTTCCTTGACGGCAAGGCGGACGAAATGTCACCGGTCAAAGCCCTTGCACTCTACTATGACTTCCGGGAACTGACACCAATTGGCCGTCAGGGTGATGAAATGGTTCGCCAGCTTGCAAAGCGGCTTGTGGAGGTGGACCTCCTGGATCAGGCGACCGAATTGCTGCGTCACCAGGTTGACAACCGTCTGAAAGGTGCCGCTCGCGCTCAGATCGCCGCCGATCTTGCCGCAATCTACCTGATGGACCGGAAGGCCGACGAAGCCTTGAGGGTGTTGAACAGGTCCAGACAGGCAAGTCTGCCATCTACCCTGGAAAGACAACGCAACATTGTCGAAGCACGCGCGCTCACCGAAAACGGTCGTCCGGACCTTGCACTTGAACTCGTACGCAACATGCGAGGATCGGATGTGGATCGCCTGCGCGCCGATACCTTCTGGGCCGCGGAAAGCTGGCGCGATGCCGGTGAGCAACTCGAAGCAATGCACGGGTCACGCTGGTCAGACAACATTCCCCTGGACGAACTGGAGCGACGGGACATCCTGCGTGCCGGGATCGCCTTTTCACTCGCAGGCGACCAGTTGAGCCTGGAACGGCTTCAAACCAAATACACGGGCAAGATGGCTCAAAGCCCGGAGGCACTGGCCTTTGAAGTTGTCACCAGGCCCATAGAGACACAGGGCGTGGAGTTTCTGGAGGTCGCCAACAGGCTGGCCGATACGGATTCACTTGAGACCTTTCTCAAGGAATATCGCCGGCAGTACATGTCGCCGACCCGCACACAAGAAGATCAGGCTGCAGCAGTGCCTGCCGGAAATGATCCTGCCGGGTAGATTGGCAGTTTCGACCGGCAATCAGCCAGGTCCCGTGCAATTGTTGTGTGACAGGCGGATTTGCGGGATCAGTTGAGAGCACTTCCGGCGAAGGAGGCATCGGCATTCGCGCGCGGCTTCTTCAGCTCCGCCTTGTAACGCATAACCAGTTCGGGGATGGTGCGGGAGTTGCGGTCGAGCCACTTGCAGCGGGCCTTGAGGAAATCCCGATAGGTTTTCTCGTCGATGCCGGTTTGCAGCATAAGACGCATGATCGCCCCGTCGGCATCCGATTTCAGTGTATCTGCAACAACATCGTCGCTCAGATTGAGTTTTCGACCAATCAACCAGATTGCCGCATCGATGCGATCATCTTCGAATAGTGTTCGCAGGATCGCGTCAAAGGACATTTCACCATTCGCGATGTGGATGCTGGCCTCGTGCCGCGAGTAGAGTACACCGTCGATCTCGATGTCCCCGTCGCGTTCGAGATCACCGATCGTGGTCGCAAGGCGTTCCAGATCCCCGGTTTCAAGGGCTTTCCGGAGCGGCGCGGGAATGAGCGGACAATTCGTTTCCAGAACCAGTTTCTGGGTTTCCAGAAACTCTTCATCCTTCAGGGCGCGTTTTGCAATTCCAGCCAGCACTTCAATTTCCGTGTTAGCAAAGATCAGCAGTGCAAGCGTTCCCTTGACGGAAAAGGGGGCATCCTTGTTGTCCAGCAGTGCATGAACCACGTCACGGCTGCTTCGTGCAACCAGGGTGTCGGAGATTTCCTCATTCAGATCAGCGCGACGCGCAACCGACAGCCTCTTGTCGTTGCCGCCGGTCCTGGCAATGCGCATCAGGGCCGGTTGGCTGATCATGGGTGAACACTCGATGACCGGTTCGGAAAGTTCGTAGTCTTCCTGGGCGAGCCGATCGGCCAGGTCGGGTATGATCCGGTCAGTCTTGGCAAGTCTGACAACAAGTTCGTACCGGGCTTCCTTGTCGAGTTGATCGAAGACCGACAGGACAATTCTTGAAAACAGCTCGCGTTCAACCTCGGTCGGTTCGTTTTCTTCCGAACGGGCATACTCACCAACAAGCGCGCGAATAAGCTTTGACCTTGCTTCGGGTTCGCTGATTCTTGCCAGTTGTTCGAGTTGGTCGCGTATCACCGGTTTTCCATATAAATTTTAAGAAGGCAGAGGTCCTGCAAATAAGACACGACTATTACATATTTATCTTAATTTTGTTCTACTTTTAGCAATGCGGACTGTGGCTAGCCGCCACCGAAACTCTTTACCAGAGAACCGGCAACAAGGTTCCAACCGTCGACGAGAACAAAGAAAATGAGCTTGAAGGGAAGCGATATCACGACAGGCGGCAACATCATCATACCCATTGACATCAAGACAGATGCAATAACGAGGTCGATGATCAGGAAGGGGAGGTAAAGCAGAAATCCAATTTCGAAAGCGCGCCTGAGTTCGGAGATCATGAATGCCGGGACAAGTATCGACATGGACAGGTCCTCGGGCCCTTCCGGAGTGTCCTGGCCTGACAATTCCTGAAACAACGCCAGATCCTTCTCCCGGACCTGGGACAACATGAACGTCCGGAACGGGTCGGATGCCCGCTCGTATGCCTGATCGAATTCGATATCGCCGTCGATCAACGGCTGGACCCCGGCATCATAGGCGGCCTGCAAGGTCGGCATCATGATGAAGGCTGAAAGGAACAACGCGAGGCTGACCATGACCATGTTGGGCGGAGCTGTTTGAAGCCCGATGGCGGACCGGAGCAACGACAGAACGACAACAATACGCGTAAAACTGGTCACCATGACAAGGATGGAAGGAGCAAGGGACAGAACGGTCAGCAGGATAACGAGCTGAACCGCGCGCTCCGTCAGGCTCGCATCGTCACCGAAACCGACCGAGATTTCCTGCGCTGTTGCCGGCCCTGCGAACAGAACCCAGAATGTGGCCAGGGCAATGGTGACCTGAACGACCCGCTTCAGCCACTTGGCACGACGGTCTGCAATCATCGACCTGGCTGTCCACCCAATTCGTGAAGGATTTTCGCCATCTCGTCTTCGATCGGGTTCTTGTCACCCAACCCTTGCACGTTTCGTTTTTCCGGCTGCGTGGGCTGCACGCCAGGGACAATGTCCAGTGTCGCCGGTGACTGCGAAGACTGAACCGTATTTTCCTGATCCTGTGATTGAACCTGCGGGTCCGGAATCCAGTTGAATTCATCTACCTGCGGTTCACCGATTGGTTCTGACGCCGCATCGTCGAGCAAGTCACCCAGATCCAGGTTTATGTTGACTTCCCTGGGAGCGGAGCTTTGCGTTTCGGTTTCGACGGTTGGGGAGGCCGTTTCCAGTATCGCGTCGGTACCATTCACCTGGGAGCTATCGTCCATTGCCGGAATGAGGGACGTGTCTTCCTGAACCACAAGCGATGTGTCTGATCCTTCTGCCGGAGGCGCCGCGTCCCGGGTTTCTGCCGAAGTCGCTATCTCCGGTTCAGCCGGTGCGACTGGCAGGTCCTGAGTAGCGTCGACACCGGTCACAGCCATGCCGGCGCTGTTTACCGACGGATCGGACATGACCGGTTCGACCTTGTTCGACACCGGTTCCGGGTCAACCGGCTTGAAGAGTGCTGTTTTTGCCCTGGCCGCCGGGCCGGATGACGGCGGCGAGATCGTATGGCCCGTCTTTGGAGAGCGTTCCCGGGTGGCAATCGACCGTGCCAGACTTTTCAGTGTCGATCCGGTTTCACCAACGTCGCCGGTTTCAGGCGTGATCGAAACGGACGGTTCGGGATTTACATCCGGAGCTCTTGCAGTTGCCACCTCTGCTTCCATTTCCGCCAAGGGGGGCGAAATCGTCTCAGCCTGGGTCTTTTGCTGCGAGGCTGTCGAGCGGTTGAAACCGTTTTGCGTTGCTGCCCGCAAGAGATCTGCTGCCGTGCCGGCGCCCCTGACGATACCAGAAGGCTTGTCGACCGGACGCGCTGCGCTGGAAACATCCGGTTCGACGACCGTCTGCGGACTGTTCACCGATGAAGATCTTTGAATGAGGCTTTCGGTCGTCTCGGATCTCCGCTGAACAGGTCTCGGGGTGCCGATTGACGTCTGACGTATTGTCTGCGGCGCCGAAGCGCCGACGGCCGGAGCCGGTGCAGGCGCCGGAACGGCTTCATCCGGTCTGGCCGGAATGTTGGGTCCGGGGGCCGTCGGAACTTTTTTTGAACCCGTCCCGGCGTGGGTCGAATGGGTATTGGCCGCCTGACGCGAGGCTGTAATCGGAGCGTTGCGGACAATGTTCTGTTCGACGACGACGTCGGTGGGTCCTCCGATCAGCAAAAGGTGCTCGACATTGTCCCTGCGGATCAACACCAGCGATCGGCGTGCATCGACCGGAGAACTGTCCATCACCGCGACGCGCGGCTGACGGTTCCGTGTCTGCGGTGCCCTGGATCCCATCAGGCGCTTAAGAACAAAAACAAACAGGCTGAAAAGCAGCAGAACCACGGCCAGTGCGATGAAAACCGCGATAACCTGAGTAACGCCGCCGCTTACGTTGAAGGTCGATTCAATCCAGTCGTACATGTTTACCTCGTGCCGCCCCGCCAGCGGACTGATTTTGATCTTCGGTTACTCTGGACTTCCGCCATAATTGGGGAGCGCTCCGCTTATCCCCAGCAAATCGGGATATGACCCTGTTTCGCATCATTGTCCCCGACCGCTTGCAAATGTTCCGCTTTCAGCGCTGGCTACTCTGGGGACCAGATGGCGGTTTTTCAGGAATCCTTGCCGAAGCCACGCGAATCTCTCTAGGTCTCGAAGTTAACAGAAGCGGGCAAAATTTACCTGTTGCAGCACACCTTCAATTTGCAAAATGCAAAGGAATGTTGCTCTCTTCCACTGATTTTTGAAGGGGTTGCGGTGCAGGGGTGGGTGATCGTTAACCATTCATTAACCATTGAGGCGGCAATCATTGCCTAGTTGGTTAACGGATGGTGAATGGGATGGCCTCTACGGACCTGCCTCTGTTTCAGGCGCTGAAGTCGAAAATGCGATGGCACCAGACACGTCAGAGCGTTCTGGCGGAAAACATCGCGAATGCGAATACGCCCGGATATGTATCCAGGGACGTCAAAACGTATTCCTTTGAAGATCACATCGGTCTTCAGCAATCCGCGCTGACAACGAAAACAACGAAGGTCGGGCACATTTCGGGAGCTGTCTCCGGAAACCTGTCCACCAAGATAGAAAAGCGCGATTCATTTGAAATCACGCCAAACGGCAACAACGTCAATCTGGAAGAGCAGATGATGAAAATCACGCAGAACCAGATGGATTTTCAGGCTGCAACGAGCCTTTACACCAAGGGACTGGGGCTGATCCGGACGGCTCTGTCAAAGAGCGTCTAGGATCCGTGACAGCTGAAAAAGGACCGGCAAGATGGATTTGATCAAATCTCTGTTTGTTTCAGCGAGCGGGCTGAAAGCGCAAAACGGGCGCATGCGCATAATCGCGGAGAATATTGCAAACGCGAATTCGACGGCGCGCACGCCCGAAGAAGAACCTTACCGACGGAAAATACCGACATTCAAAAGCCACTTCGACAAGGAGCTGGGCGCGGAGAAAGTCGAACTTGGCAAGGTCGCGGAGGATTCGTCGGATTTCAAGTCGACCTATATGCCCGGGCATCCGGCCGCGGACGAGAAAGGGTACGTGCTCCAACCGAATGTCAACACGCTGGTCGAAACGACCGACATGCGTGAGGCGCAACGTTCCTACGAAGCCAATCTGAACGTTATTGAATCGACGCGGCGGATGCTGCAGCGAACCATCGACATCCTGCGGGCGTGATCCGGGGGCTAACCACTGAAGGGGGCAGGGGCAGTGACCACACCGTCTATTGCAAACAATGCTTATCAGATTGCTGCCAAGCTGCAGCAGCAGGCACGCGCGGTTGAGGAAACGGTACCGGATCGCTCAGCCGTTGACTTCGGCCAGATGGTGCAGGAAGCCGTCGAGACCGTCGTCGACAAGGGGCAGCAGACCGACAACATGGCTATCGGCATGATCGAAGGCAAGACCGGTGTGGTCGACGTCGTGACGGCCGTGGCGGAAACCGAACTGGCCCTGGAAACAATGGTTGCTGTTCGCGACAGGGTTATCTCCGCCTACGAAGAAATCATGCGGATGCCGATCTGATTCCAATTTGCGGGGGCGAAACATGACCGCCGGTGAAGTGCTCGACATTGCCCGTGAGGGTGTCTGGACAATGATCCTGGTTGCAGGTCCCACCATGGTGGTGGGGCTGATTGTCGGCGTGGTCATCGCGCTGTTCCAGGCGTTGACCCAGATACAGGAAATGACGCTCGTTTTTGTTCCGAAAATTCTTGCGATCTTTGTGACGATCCTGGTCACGCTGCCATTCATGAGCCAGGTGTTGGAGAGCTTCATGGGGCGCGTGACCGAAATGATCCTGACCACCGGAGGATAGCGCAAGGGGCCTGATGACCATTCAGCTCGATTTTCTGCCTGATATTGCTGCAGCGTTCCTGCTGATGTTCGCGCGGCTCGGCACAATGCTGATGCTCTTGCCGGCTCTTGGGGAAAGTTCCATTCCCATGCGTTTCCGCCTCACCATCGCGCTTGCGCTTACGCTTGTGATGTATCCGGTGGCCGCCTCGCTCTACCCGGCCAACCTCACAGCCAACATGATGCAGCTTCTCGTCATGCTTGGTGGCGAACTTGCGATAGGCTTCGGTATCGGTCTTTGCGCCCGGCTGATCACTTCGGTCCTGCAGATCGCGGGCGTCATCATGGCAAACCAGTCCGGGCTTGCCTTCGCTCTCGGCACAGACATTGCCAATGAAGGCCAGCAGGGGGCCCTTTACGGCAACTTCCTAGCAGTTCTCGGCATTACACTGGTGTTCGTGACGGACTCGCACTACCTGATCATTGCCGCGATGTATGACAGTTTCACGATCTTTCCACCTGGAAACGCTCCTCCGGTTGCTGATTTCGCGCAAAATGCGACCGATACCGTTGCTCATGTCTTCACGATTGCCGTGCGAATGAGCGCTCCCTTCCTTGTTGTCGGTCTGGTTTTTTATTTTGGTCTCGGCCTGCTCAACAAGCTGATGCCGCAAATGCAGATCTTCTTCATCGCCATGCCGGTCAACATCGCGGTAGGGCTGTTCCTTCTCATGGTGCTGATTGCGACCCTGATGATGTTCTATCTCGATCATTTCCAGGAAGCGCTCGGCAAGTTTATCGTGGGGTAGCGCCGCAAAATGGCTGACGATACCGACGACTCAGAAAAGACAGAGGACCCCACGCAAAAGCGCTTGAAGGAAGCGCATGACAAGGGGGACGTTCCCAAATCGCAAGAAGTCAGCACCTGGTTCACGCTTGCCGGTGCAACCCTGATGATTGCGATCTTCGCACCTGGCGCAGCTGCCTCGCTGGGAGAGTTGATGAGCGGCTACCTGGAGCATGCCCACCAGATTCCGGTGGATGGTTATGCGCTGAAAGCGCTGTGGCGCGATACCGGCCAGTCAGTCGCCCTGATCGTCGGCGTGCCGCTGATCGCACTGGTATTGATGGCGGTCGCGGGCAATCTCATACAGCATCAACCCCTCTTCACGGGCGAGACAATCAAACCAAAGCTTTCCAAGGTGTCTCCGGCTTCCGGCTTCAAGCGCCTGTTTTCTGCAGACAGCCTGGTCAATTTCACCAAGGGAATGCTCAAGATCTCGATCGTTGGCGCCGTCATGGTCGCCGTCATGTGGCCCCACAGGGACGAAGCCGAGATCATTATCTTTGCCGAAACGAGCGTGATCCTCCAGGAGGCGCGCGTTCTAATTCTGCAGCTGCTGGCAGCAATTCTTGCCGTCATGACGGTGGTGGCGGGCGCGGATTTCATCTACCAGAAAAACAAGTGGTTCAATAAGCAGAAGATGACGCTTCGCGAGGTCAAGGAAGAGTACAAGCAGACCGAAGGCGATCCGCAGGTCAAAGGCAAGATCCGTCAGCTGCGTATGGAACGTTCGCGCAAGCGGATGATGTCTGCCGTGCCGCAGGCGACTGTGGTCGTGACGAACCCGACTCACTACGCGGTCGCGCTGAAGTATGAAGAGGGTATGGGTGCCCCGCTCTGTCTTGCAAAGGGGACGGACGCAATCGCCCTGAAAATGCGGGAAATTGCCAGGGAAAACGAAATTCCGGTAGTGGAAAATCCTCCGTTGGCAAGAGCGCTCTATGCTACGGTTGATATCGATCGGGAGGTTCCCGAGGAACACTACAAGGCGGTTGCAGAGGTGATCGGCTTTGTGTACCGCATGCGCCGACGCGCTTCCTGGAGGGCGAACTAGGAACGCACTTTCTGCATCTTGTGGAAATTTCACGCGCCTGGTGCGGCCAAACGGGCGAATTTCAACAGAAGTAAGCTTCATATCAGTTGAAATTAGTTATTAAGCACAGAATGCTTACACACGGTCCCTTGTAAACCGAATCGGGCCGGGGAGACAGGACGTATGAGTGACATGGACGGGGCGCCGGGCGGGCCGATGATCAGCCGGCCGGAGCGTTCCGGAAATATTGGCCTGTTGATAGGTCTGGCACTGCTGCTCGTCGGTGCGGCTGCGGCCTTTGCGGTTATGGACCGTGAAGTGGCACAGCCGTTCATACTTGCGCTGCTGGGCATTTTGGCCGTTGTCGGTGTCTTCTGCCTGTTTGCCGGTGCCATCGGATTCCTGCGCCTGTCGGCTCGCCCTGGCGAAGCAAATCCGCTCGCGGCCGCTTTTGTCGACACGATGGAAGACGGCGCACTTATCACGGACATGGACGGACGGCTGGTCTATGCCAACAAGGCCTATGCCGATCTTACCGGGGCCGATAGCGCGGCCGACATCACTGTGGTGGAACGGGTGTTTTCCTCTGATCCGGATGCGGCGGATGCGATTTTCCGGCTGTCGCAGGCCATGCGAGACGGGCGCAAGGCGCAGGAAGAGATCCGCATGCCGTTCCCGCTTGGTCGGGTGGAAGGAACGGCTCGCTGGTACCGTGTGTCCGTCCGCCCCCTGCAGCCGGAACACGAACGCGGCGGCAGGCAAAGGGCGATCTGGCAACTGGCCGACATCACCCGGGACCGGGCCGAGCAGGAAAATTCCTTCCAGGAGCTGCAGCGGGCCATCAATTTCCTCGATCATGCACCCGCCGGTTTCTTTTCCAGCGATGCGCATGGCCGCCTTGTTTATCTCAATGCGACGCTTGCCGACTGGCTTGGTTACGATCTGGCGCAGTTTGATGCCGGCGACCTTGATCTGTCAGAGATCGTACGCGGTGACGGCACCGAACTGATCCGCTCCGTCAAGGGGCAGGCGGGAGAAGTCAAAAGCGAGACCTTCGATCTCGACTTCGTCACCCGCAATGGACGCGGACTTCCAGTGCGCCTTCTGCACCGTGTTCCATTCGGCGAAAACGGACAACCCGGCGACAGCCGGACGCTGGTGTTGAACCGGTCGCGCGGGGAGGAGGCTTCCGAGGCCCTGCGCGCAGCGGAAGTCCGCTTTGCGCGCTTCTTCAACAACACGCCGATATCGATTGCCTCGCTCAACAACGACGGCCGGGTTCTGCGCACCAATGCGCCGTTCCTGAAGCTGTTCGGTGCGGTGGACTCGGTCGAAGAGTCGCCAAAACTGGAAGCCTATGTTGCCGAGAGCGGCCGCGAGGAACTCTCCAAGGCATTGTCGGCTGCGGCGAACGGTATCGGGGAAGTTTCCCCGATCGACATTCCGCTCGTGGAAGGAAACGATCCGCGTTCCGCCACATTCTATGTCTCTGCCGTTCAGGACGGTGAAGGCGACGGCGAAACCACAATCGTCTATGCGCTCGAAACAACACAACAGCGTGCCCTGGAAGCACAATTCGCGCAGAGCCAGAAAATGCAGGCCATCGGCCAGCTGGCTGGTGGCGTTGCGCACGACTTCAACAACGTTCTGACCGCGATCATCGGGTTTTCCGATCTTTTGCTTGCCAGCCATCGGCCGACCGACCCGTCCTTCCAGGACATCATGAACATCAAGCAGAACGCCAACCGGGCCGCGGGTCTTGTCCGGCAACTTCTGGCATTCTCTCGTCGCCAGACATTGCGGCCGCAGCGACTTGAACTGAATGACGTTCTGGCCGATCTCTCAATCCTGCTGGACCGGCTTCTTGGTGAGAAAGTCGAGTTGAAGGTTGTTCATGGCCGCGACCTTTGGCCGGTGATGGCAGACCTCAACCAGCTGGAGCAGGTCATCGTCAATCTGGCGGTGAATGCCGGCGATGCCATGGCCGAAGGCGGGCGGCTCACCATTCGCACTCGAAATGTCGAGGAAGCCGAATCCACCCAGTTCGAGAACACGCGTGGGATGCCGCCGGGTGAATATACGCTTGTCGAAGTGAACGATACCGGTCACGGAATGCCGCCCGAGATCATGGAGAAGATATTCGACCCGTTCTTCTCCACAAAGGAAGTTGGCAAGGGGACGGGCCTCGGGCTGTCGACAGTCTATGGTATCGTCAAACAGACAGGCGGTTTTATTTTCTGTACCTCCGAAGTTGATGCAGGCACGACATTCCGGCTCTTCCTGCCGCGACACATTCCGGACGTGGTCGATGAACCGAAACCGGAACCCAAGGAAAGCGAGCCGGAAAAGGTTGCCGATCTCACCGGATCCGCCTCTATCCTTCTTGTGGAAGATGAAGAAGCCGTCCGGGCTTTTGCCGCTCGTGCATTGACGTCGCGAGGCTATACTGTTCACGAGGCAGGAACCGGCAATGAAGCGCTTGAAGTCATGGAAGAGACGGATGGTGAAATTGATCTGGTTGTTTCCGACGTGGTCATGCCGGAGATGGACGGACCGACACTTCTGGTTGAGTTGCGCAAGACCCAGCCCGATCTGAAGATCATTTTCGTTTCCGGATATGCGGAAGATGCCTTTGAGGAAAACCTGCCTGAAGGCGAGCAATTCTTCTTCCTGCCAAAACCGTTCACGCTGAAGCAGCTCGCGACGACCGTGAAGGATGTCCTGAACGGGTGAGGCAAATCTCATCTCAGGCCTCCTTGACAGACCTTCCCTGATTTGGCACTAGAAACCGATGGGGCGAGCGAACACCCCGTGAGGCGTAAGCTGAAGTTTCGCGTCCTTGAAACCCAATTGAACGGGAGGACGCGCCATGCCGTCTCTGAATTCCATATCCATATCCCAGCTTTCCAAACTGATCGGAACCCCTGAGTCTCCGGTGATTGTCGATGTGCGTATTGACGAGGACTTTAACGACGATCCGCACCTCATTCCGGGATCCTTCCGGCATCCGTATTCGAAAATCGGCGAGATCTCGGACCGGCTGAAAGGCCGCAAGGTTGCGATTGCGTGCTGGAGAGGTCTGAAGCTTTCCGAGGGCGTTGCCGCAACTCTGAGGTCGGACGGAATTTCTGCCGAAAATCTTGAAGGCGGCTGCATTGCCTGGCGCGAGGCCGGATTGCCGATGATCCCGGCGGCAAAGCTGCCTGAATGCAATGAGGCCGGGCAAACGGTATGGGTGACGCGCCACCGGCCGAAGATCGATCGGATCGCATGTCCGTGGCTGATCCGCCGTTTTGTGGATCCCGATGCCCGTTTCCTGTTCGTATCACCGACGCAGGTAGAAGCCGTAGCCGAAAAATTCAACGCGACACCCTTCGATATCGAAGGATCGTTCTGGAGCCACCGCGGAGAACTCTGCAGCTTCGATACGATGGTGGAGGAGTTCGCGCTTCAGACCGAGCCGCTTTCCCGGCTTGCCACAATAGTGCGTGCAGCAGACACAAATCGTCATGATCTTGCACCCGAAGCAGCCGGTCTTCTGGCCGCCTCGCTGGGACTGTCGCGCATGTACAAAGACGATCTGCAGCAATTGGAAGCAGGTATGGGTCTCTACGATGCCTTTTACCGATGGGCGCGCGACGCGGCCGACGAAGGACATGATTGGCCAACTGCAAGCAAAAAGGGCTGAAGTCATGTCAACGCACACAACTTCCGCCGGGGTATCGGCCGGAGGTCCAGACAGGCCTGATGCCGAAAATACGTCATGGCAACGGCTCTTGTCCGTTTTCGGCGGTATCGGCGTTCTGTCCTTCGGCGGACCGGCGGCCCAGATTGCACTGATGCATCGCAAGCTGGTCGACGAAACCGGTTGGCTGTCGGAAAAAACCTACGTCAACGCGCTCGGATTCTGCATGCTCTTGCCTGGTCCGGAAGCCATGCAGCTTGCGACCTATTGCGGCTGGAAACTGCGCGGTGTTGCCGGTGGGTTGCTGGCAGGACTGCTTTTTGTCGTGCCCGGAGCGCTCGCGATCTTCGCATTGGCCGCTGTCTACACCGCGTTCGGGAATGTTCCCTTGATCAGCCAGTTGTTTCTCGGGATCAAGGCGGCCGTGCTGATTGTTGTACTGGAAGCACTTATCCGGCTTTCGAAAAGGGCCCTGACAGAACGACGGCAATGGGTGATCGCCGGCCTGGCCTTTGTCGCAATCTTCTTTCTCGCCTTGCCGTTTCCGATGATCGTGCTGGCCGCCGGACTTTATGGTGCTGCCTTCGGCCACAAGGTCGCCGGGAAAACAGTCGAAGAACCGGTTCGTGTCAGAACATCTCCCTCAAGGACGCTGGCAACTGTCGTCGTCAGCCTGGGGATATGGCTTGGGCCGCTCATGGTTCTTGAATGGGTTACCGGTTACCCGATCCTGAGCGATATCGGCTGGTTCTTTTCCAAGCTGGCTGTTGTCACCTTCGGCGGGGCATACGCCGTCCTGGCCTATATGGCACAGGACGTCGTCACCTTGCATGGCTGGCTGAGTGCCGGGGAAATGATGGATGGGCTCGGTCTTGCGGAGACGACGCCCGGTCCCCTGATCCTGGTGACCCAGTTCGTCGGGTATGTCGCAGCGTTTCATGAAGGCGGGACAGCTTTGGGAATAGCAGGTGGCCTTGTGGCTCTCTGGGCAACCTTTGTCCCTTGCTTCCTGTGGATCTTTGCCGGAGCGCCCTATATCGAGTGGATCTCCGCGCAACCTCGGCTCAAGTCCGCTCTTTCAGCCATCATCGCGGCTGTCGTCGGTGTCGTTCTCAACCTGTCGGTCTGGTTTGCGCTGCATGTCTTCTTTCAGACAGTCGCATCTTTGCAATGGGGTTGGCTGACACTTTGGGTTCCGGATGTCGGCAGCCTCGACTGGCGGGTGCCCGTGCTTGCAGCCCTGTGCGGCTTTTTGCTGCTGCGTCTGCACGCGAACCTGATCTGGACATTGCTTGCAGCCGCGCTGGGGGGCGTGCTCCTGTCCCAGGTCGGTTGAGCCTTCCAAAGTCGCAGGGCAATGAAAATTTGTCCTGCGATCTCATCACGTGTTGATTCCGGTTTTGCTTTCAACTCCCTGTTTTAAGGGAGGTTTCTTCGGTGTGCGCTGTCGCGGGGAGGTATTGCATTGCCTTTGTGCCAACTGGATCGGCGCTTGCTCTGTCTCTCGTGAAAGAAGCCTTGAACGGGTTACTGCAACCGTGCACTCTGCACGCGTTGTGGACACAGTCCCGCTTGGAGGAAACAGCATGCAGTTACCGGATTTCATAAAGAATTTTCCCGCACTCGATATTCCATTTCCAGAAGAGACCGTGAGCACTCACGCCATACGCTCTGACGCCGGTCTCGTCGTCTTCTTTGAGTTTCACAAAGACTTTGTACTGCCGCCCCATTCCCATCTTGCCCAATGGGGAACACTGCTCGATGGTGAAATCGAATTCACGATCAACGGCGAAACAAACACGCTCGGTCCTGGCGCTGTCTGGGATATTCCAAGCGGGGTTGAGCACGGAGCCGTCATCAAGGCGGGCAGCAAGGCAATTGACGTTTTTGAAGAAGCGGACCGGTATCAATTGCGCGGCTGAAGGCGCTGCCCGGTCGGTTTTCTGGTTTTCATAGTGCGTCCCGGCCAGACCTGCCGTCTTTCCTTCTTTCAGATTTTTGGGTTTCCGGGCTCGATGTCGTTGGAGTTGACCGATGTTTCATCGGAAGACTACCGGGCCGATTTCGGTGCGCGGGAACTGCGCTGCCCGATCAGAAAGCTGGTTGAGGCACGCCTGTGGGAAGAGATACCGAAGGGCGAGACCGGAACCGGAGATACTGTCGCTGCCGATTGACCGGAGGCAGCCGCCGAAGTGACGGTCGAGGTCGAAAGGCCTGCCGAGGATCAGACAAAGGCTTGGGCCCCTGAAGATATTGATGAGGCGGGTGCAACGGAACCAGGTGCTGAAGAGACCGTATTGGAATGAACATGACTGCGATGGAATGGCGCTCTCTGGAGCGCCTTCATCAGGTGGCGCCTGAACAATGAAGAACAGGGGTGCGTTTGAAGATCAGCGAAGGGCAGCAAGTGTCTCACTCCCAGGACGCAAAATTTTTTTCAGATGAAAGTTGGCTGAAACGTTCTTTCAAACTGTCCATGAACTGAGTCCGGTTTCCCGGCCAGGTGATTGGTTCACCGACAAAAATGTCGCAGAAAAACGGAACCAGCATAAAGGATCCCTTGGGCAGGGCCTTGCCGAGGCCGTGAGTGAATACGGGAACGACCGGAGCATCGGGGAACCGTTCGGCGAGATATGAAACTCCCTTTTTCAGATCCGTCATCTGTTCCGGCTTGCCGCGGGACCCCTCGGGAAAAAGGATCAAAACCCTGTCCTGCGCCAAAGCCTCGTAACACCCCTCCAGCGGATCAACTGATTTATCGGCGCTGGTTCTTTCCACCGGTATGATGCCGAGGACGTGCTCCGACAGCCAGGCTTTGCGAGGAGAGGAAAAGAAGTAATCGGCAGCGGCTACGGGCTTGATGTCCTTGAGCCTGGAGAGCGGCATCAGGGCCATCAGCACCATCGTGTCCAGATGGCTGTTATGGTTGGCAACAATGATTGCCGGTCCCTTTGAAGGGAGAAGATCCTTTCGCCGGACGTTCAGGCCCAACAGGAACAGGACCGCGATCTTGACGAATGAATAGAAGGCTTTTTGCAGCATGCATTCGGCCTCCTAGTAATAAAAATATCGGATGAAGTGAAAGAACAGCGGTGCCGTGAAGGTGAGGCTGTCGATACGGTCCAGAATGCCGCCATGTCCGGGAATGAGGCTGCCCGTATCCTTGACGCCGAGGTCGCGCTTCAGAGCGGAAACAGTCACATCGCCGACGAAACCGGCAATGGCAATCAACAGGCCGGCCGCTGCGGCATGGGCCAGGTCAAGAGGCGTGACAAGCGGTGCGATCAGCATGGCGAGAACGAATGTGGTGGCTACACCGCCAAGGAAACCTTCCCAGGTCTTGTTGGGACTGACACCTGGGATGATCTTGCGACGCCCGAAGAGCTTGCCCCAGGTGTATTGGGCGACATCGTTGAACTGGGTCAGGAAGATCAGAAACAAAAGCAGGCCGGCGCCGCCGGCGCTGCTTTCAGGCGTCGCAGGCAGGATCAGTAGAAATGCCGCGTGGCTGATCGAAAAGACGCACAGCATCAGTCCCCAGTTAAGCGTGCCCACCGATTTGAGAAATCCGTCTGTCTGCTGGGACAGCAAGCTTGCAAAAGGCAGAAACAGGAACATGTAGACCGGGATGAAGACGGCAAACATGCCGTAGTAATGGTCGTAGACCCAGAAATACTGAACCGGGATCGACAGATATGCCCAAAAAAGCACCCGCCGGTCGGCCCTGCGGGTTGGGATCATCGAAAAATATTCCTTTAGCGCCAGGAAACTGATGAGTGCGAACACGATGATCGAAATGGTTTGGCTGACCAGGAAGGCGACTGTGAAGATCGCCACCATGACCCACCAGCTCTGAGTACGCTGGACGAGCTCGCTCATGTCCTTGCTTGAACGCTTTGAAACGACGAATACAACAATGCTGGCAAGTGTGAGCAGAGCCCAGATGCCGATCAGAGCCCAGTGAATAGCGAGTAGTTTCATCGGGTTTCCAGCTCCCTGAGTGCATTGCGGGCTCGATTGAGAATCGTGAGTGCGGACAAGATGAGACCCACACCGAACAGGACCTGGTAGAGAATTGGCGTGGTCAGCCCGATCCCCATCAAAAACCCGCAGAAACCGAAGAGCGCGGCACGGTCGCTCTTGCCGAAGGGCCCGTCATACCGGCGGCTCGCGCCGACCTGAACGCCAATGACCCCAGTCATTTCTCCAATGAGTGCCAGGACGACCAGCCCGATGACGAGTTCGGTTGGAACAAAGGGCAGGGCGGCGAACGGCAAATAGAGTGCCGCGTCCGATACAACGTCTCCAAGCTCGTTCAGAACCGCACCCAGATGAGATTTCTGATCGTGTTCCCGGGCAAGCATGCCGTCGATGGCGTTCAAACCCATGCGGAGGAAAAGAACGACAGGCAGGAGCAGCAAGGGAAGGGCTGCACCCGGAAAGAGCCAAAGCAGCGCTCCTTGCAGGACAGACAGGACAATTGCCGAAACCGTCACCTGATTGGCGGTGACACCGCTTGCTGCAAGCTTGCGGCATACCGGGCGGAGCATGTCCTGAAAGCGGGATTTGAGCTGGTAAATGGTTGGCATATTAAGTTTGTCCGAAGTGGCCAATGAACGCGAAAATTTTACAAGACCGAAAATTCATCCGGTTCGCCAAGAGAGGTTTGACGAGCCGGAGTGGCGAGCCAAGGGGAGCTTAAACTAGACGTTTGACAGCCTTTTTCAAAGAGTTCAGCTCTCTCTTGCTCGGCTTCCTTTCGGAAAAGGCGATACGCATCGACAAACCCTCAATGAGATCAAGCGTAAACTTCGCGCAGTCCCGGTCCGGTATGTCCGGATTCCCGCCAGACAGTTTACGAATGGCTGCAATCTGATCTTCGAGGGCCAATAGGAGACTGTCCCGATTGGTAAGGAAGCCTTCCACGATAACCGGGTTGCGCATGGCTTCGGCAAGAATTTCGATCGTGAGAGCTGCGTTTTCAGGTTGGCTGCACAGCTTCAGATAACGTTCCACGAATGTTTCAAGCGCGGCGAGCGGGTCCGTGTTGGTCGTCAGGCCCTCTTGCAATTCGGCAAGATCTTCGGCTTCGAGAGTGGCGATTTCCGCTATGAGTTCGGTCTTTCCACCGAAATGATTGTAGATGTTGCCAAGGGAAACGCCCGCTCGTTTGGCTATGTCGCGGATGCCGGTCTGATGAAACCCCTGTTCGATAAAGCAGATAGCGGCGGTTTCGACGATGTGTTTCCGGCGCGCATCTGCGGTTTCCGCGCGCGATAATTTTTCGCTCATCCGACTTTTCTCGTTTTGTGCATTGGCACTCTCGAATTTCATTACTACATAATGAACGATCGTTCGCTCATAATCTAATAAAGGCCTTTTTGTCGCCGTGCAATGCGACCCGGCCCGCCAGAGCGGCGGTCACTCGTTCGGTTTCCCTTTTCAAAGGGATTTCAGTTGATTTGAGACGTTTAGGCAATGCACATAAAAATTGATCTTCCATTTATTCTGCGAACATTCAGAAGCCGGATTGCGCTGACCTGGGGCATTGTCCTTGTCGAAAATGTGCTGATTGCGTTTGTCCCCTTGCTCATCGGCAGGACTATCGATGGGTTGCTGAAAGGGCAGATGACCGAGCTGTTCTGGATGATGTCCATTCTTGTCGTGCTGGGGATCATCGCCGTTGCGCGCAGGTTATACGACACGCGGACCTATGGCACCATCCGGCTGCATCTGGGTTCGCAACTCCAGAAAAGAACGTCATCTCTTCAGGTCTCCAAGCGCAGCGCGCGGATCGACATGTCCAGGGAACTGGTCGACTTTCTGGAAACGGACGCGCCTGAACTGATCACCGCGGTTATCCAGATCGCAGTCAGTTTTGCCATCCTGACCTATTTCGACATCCGGCTGGGTGTCTCTGCTGTCATCGTCGTGATCGGCATGATTGCCGTTTATGGCTGTTTCCACCATCGGTTCTACCGTTTCAACGCCAGCCTGAACGAACAAAAGGAACAGCAGGTTGATCTGCTTGCTGCAGGAAACCGGCTTGGCGTGTTCCGTCATCTGCGAGCATTGCGCAGACACGAAGTTTCCATATCGGATACGGAAGCACTCGTTTATGGCGGGATTTTCCTGCTTCAAATCGCCTTTGTCGCTTTCAATCTCTTCCAGGGTGCCGGAATTCCGGACGTGACAGCCGGCCAGATCTTCTCGATCGCAAGCTATTCCTGGGAGTATGTCGAAGCAGCACTGATGCTTCCGGTCGCGCTTCAGAGCTGGTCACGCCTCAGCGAAATCATCTCACGTATCAACTCTGACAACGACGGATACTCAAATGCCTGATATGGCGATCAAGCCAGACCGTTTGCTTGCAGTTCTTTCCTTCGCCTCCTTCATTTCGTTGCTGCCAGGGCTTGTTGAAGCCGGGACACCACCGGAAGGCTATTGGCTTAACGGAGACAAGAGTGTCGTCGTTGCCATCGGCGCCTGTGAAGCGGGCAGTGTGAAACTCTGCGGGATAATTGTGGGTTTGCCAGGCGCGACCAGTAATACCGAACTCGAACGCTACCGCTCCGAGCTGTGCGGATTGCCCTTGATCTGGGACCTGCAGTCAGGCGACGGGAACCAATTCTGGCAGGACGGGAAAATTCTGGATCCCGAGACCGGGCAAGTCCACGACCTTCAGGCGAACTTCGTGGGACACGCTCTCGAGTTACGCGTTTTCGAAGCGCGGCGAACGAAAACGCACAAGCTGACCTGGCAAAAGATCGAGACTTTCAAGGAGCCTTGCACATGAGAAAGGCAATCTGGATCGTGCTGGCCCTTGTGGCCCTTGTCGGCGTTGTTCTTTATCTGGAAACGCTTGAAGATGTTGCCGAAGTCACCGAAACGGGTGCCGAGGTGGCCCCGAGACCCGTGACCGTCGTTGACGCCAGGATTGGCAACCACGCGGGAACCATATCGGTTTTTGCGGAGGTCGTTCCGCGCTGGCAGGTCGACTTGCGCTCTCGCGTTGCAGGGATCGTCAAGGATATTTCTCCATTGGCGCTGGGCGGATCGAGGGTTCCCGGCGACACCGTCCTTCTGACGCTGGAGGAAGCTCCATTTCTCGCAAGTGTTGAAGAAGCACGCCATACGCTCAAGAATGCCGAATTCGGGCTGCGTCAGAAAGAAAACAAGCGCGACATCGCGCTGAAGGACTGGCGAGCGGTCAATCCGGACGAAGTACCGCCGGAAATGGCCATTCACCTGCCGGAGGTCCGGGTTGCCGAGCAATCCGTCGCGGCCGCCGAGGCACGTGTTGGCGCCGCTGAGTTCGATTTGCGGTCAACGACAATCAGGGCCCCGTTCAATGCGATCGTGACGAAGCGGCGCGTCAGCCCAGGACAATCAGTCAACGAGGGGGACGTGCTGTTTTCCTTGCTTGATGACAGCCAACTGGACATACGCGTGTCTCTTTCCCCGAATGAGTGGAGATTGCTGGCGGCAAACTGGGAAGACGGGCGCGCGGATCTCTTTGACGATGCCGGTTCTCATATCGGAACCGCAAAGGTGAAGCGCGGCGGAGGTTTCCTCGAACCTCAGTCGCGCAGATACCAGCTCTTCCTCGAGGTTGACAGGTCCGCAGAAACACTTGCCTTGCCCGGACAGTTTGTCCGCGTTGCCCTGCAGGGGCAACAGGTCGAAAACACGCTCCGGATTCCCGAAAGCGCGCTGACGCAAAACGGTTTTGTCTGGTTTGTCGATCCGGCTGACCGATTGCAAAGATACGAAGCCTCCGCGTTGTTCCGCAACAGCGGAGATGTTGTCGTGAAAGCGCCAGACGATGCGTCCACAGGAGACGTGTTGCGGATCGTCCGACTTCCCATGAGTGCTTATCTTCCGGGGCAAGTGGTGGCACCGGTAAGCGGAGGACAGGGCGAATGACCTGGCTCACAAACTGGTTTATCCGCAATCCGGTGGCAGCAAACCTGTTGATGGTTTTCATACTGATTGCCGGCGTGACATCGCTCCTGACGATCCGAATAGAAGGTTTTCCGAAAATTCCGGCCGATACGGTGACCGTGTCGACTTTCTTCCCAAATGCCTACACGGCACAGGTCGACGAGCAGATCACGCAAAAGATGGAAAAGGCGATCGAGGGGCTCGAAGGTGTCAAGGCCGTCCGGTCGACCTCCGAACCTGGCTTTTCGCTGGTTTCAATTCAGAAAAACAACGGATACGACCTGCAAAAACTGCTCGACAACGTCCGCTTGAAGATCGACGGACTGGCAGATCTTCCTAAAGATGCCCGTCGACCGGTGATCGAGACCAACAATTTCGATGTGCCGGCCCTTTATGTTCAGGTCTTCGGCGAAACCGATCTCAAGTCCTTGCAGAAAATTGCCCGCGGGCTCAGGGCCGATCTGCTTGCCAGTCCTGAAATCTCCCGGGTCAACAACTGGGGCCTGCAGGATCAGGAAATTGCCATCGAGTTTCTGCCCGGCACACTGGAGCGCCTGAACCTCACACTTGCAGATGTCATGACACGTATCCGGGAAACGTCGCTCTATTTTCAAGGCGGCACCTTGCGAACGGAAGGGGGATACATCTCGCTGCGAGCCGACAGTCAGGCAAATTCGCTACGGGACTACCAGGACATTCCCGTTGTCAGATGGCCTGACGGAACGACGACCTTGCTTGGTGACATTGCGAAAATCACCGACGGATTTGAAGAAATCGACATTGAAACCCGCTTCAATCGTCAACCATCGGTCGGCATGGAAGTCCTGATCGGGCGCAAGGATAATCTGCTGCGCGTCTCGGAGGCTGCCGACGCCATTGTTGGCGAAGTTGAACGGACCCTGCCAGAAGGCGTCGAAATTGCCGTCTGGGGCAACTCCCGCGATTACATTTCAGATCGCCTGGAACTTCTGAGCAACAGCGCGATTCAGGGTCTTGTCCTTGTGGCTTTGATGCTGGCCGTCTTTTTGAATGTAAAACTCGCCTTCTGGGTCGCCATGGGGATTCCGATTTCCATTGCGGGGGCGCTGGCCGTGTCGACCACGGGCTGGGTCGACTATTCGCTCAACGATATCACCACGTTCGGTTTCATCATCGTGCTGGGCATTCTGGTGGACGATGCCGTTGTTGTGGGTGAAAGCGTGCACGAGCAGCGAAAACGTTACGTTGATCCCTTGCGCGGCACCGAGGCCGGGGTCGCGCGGGTTTCGACGGCCACGGTTTTCGGCGTGCTCACGACAATAGCGGCGTTCTTTCCGATGCTGCTGATCGACAGTCCCCTGGGCAAAGTGCTGGCGGGTTTTGCAGGCGTCGTCATACTGGCGCTGTTGTTCTCGCTGCTGGAGAGCAAGCTTATCCTGCCGGCGCACCTTGCTCACATTTCCATGGATAAAACAGGAAAGTCGAACCCGCTCTCACGAGGGTGGGCGCGTTTTCAGGGTTTTGCACGCGGATGCCTGATGGGGTTCAGGGACCGGGTCTATGCGCCTGTGCTCAAGTGGTCGCTCGCAAACCGGTACTCCGTTCTCGTTGTTTTTGTCGCGGTGGCAACGCTGGTTTTCGGCCTGATGGGAAAAGGCCAGATCAAGTCCACGTTCTTCCCCAATGTCCCCGGCCAGGTCATCTCCGTTTCCCTGACCATGGATCAACGCGCTCCGGCACATCTGACGAAACGCAATGTTGCCATCCTTGAGGAGGCGGGGCTGGCCCTGAACGAAGATCCGGCCTTGCACACTGCTGAAGGGGCAGGCCCGGTTGCACACCTCTTTGCGTTTCTGAATGGAACGGCGTCTGCAGAGCTTTACCTGGAGCTGACACCTTCCGAAGCAAGGCCCGAACTGTCCACATCGGACGTTCTTGAAAACTGGAAACAGCGCGTCGGTCCCCTGGAAGGGGTTTCGGAACTCACATTTTCCGCATTTGAGGATTTCGGCGGAGGGTTCCGGATCCGACTGATCGGTCCGGACAAGGAGCTTTTGGCAGATGCCAGTCTGGATCTGCAAGAGCGGCTGGCACAGTTCGAGGGAGTGTCAAACGTCCGCGATACCTTCCTGACCGGGCAGCCGGAACTCAGGCTCAGACTGAAACCTGAAGCACGTGCGCTCGGATTTACTTCCGAACGTCTGGCAAGCCAGATCGGCTATGCATTCGGCGGCGGAGAAGCGCAGCGCATTCAGCGGGGTACCTCCGAAGTCCGGGTCGTGGTGCGCAATTCACGAGATTCTCGTGACCGTATCGAAGACCTGATGGCACTCCGGCTGAAGAGTGAGAAAGGGGACTGGATATCGCTTTCGACCGTTGCGGAAATTGAGCCACGATATGTATCGGAGAAGGTCCAGCGCCGGAACGGCGATCTTGTTGCGACCGTGCTGGCCGACGTGAATCGCGAAGTCGTATCACCGGAAGAGATCGGCCAGGCACTGTTCGGCGGGTTCACCGGGGAACTGGAAGAAAAGTATCCGGGTCTCGCAATCGACAGGGGCGGTGAGCTGGAAGAGATTGGCGAAATGAGAGGTGGTCTTCTGCGCGCCGTCATCATTGCCTGTCTCCTGATCTACATTCTGATGGCAGTACCGCTCAAATCCTATTGGAAGCCGCTGATTATCATGTCCGTGGTTCCGTTCGGATTTGTCGGAGCGGTCATAGGCCACGCAATCATGGACCTGCCGTTTTCACTCCTGTCATTTTTTGGCGTGCTGGCATTGATCGGGGTTGTGGTGAATGACTCGCTCGTCATGATGACGTTCTATGTCCAGTCCAGGGAAGAGGGGATGCCGAGTGAGGAAGCAACGTTCAGATGCGGCGTGGACCGCTTTCAGGCTATTTTTCTGACGACCGCAACCACCGTTGTCGGGCTGTTGCCGCTCATGAGCGAAACATCCGAGCAGGCCCGCTATCTTATCCCGGCGGCTGTTTCCCTGGCCTATGGCGAGATTTTCGCGACCTTGATCACCCTGATTCTGATACCGGTGCTGCTGGCGATCTCGCAGGATGTCCGAAGGATAGTTTTCGGAAAATCTCCAACTGTTGAAGTCGCGCCGGCTTGATGCATGGTCCCCTTAAATTGACGAAGCCGCCAAAGTCGGCGGCTTCCGGTGACACATGCCTGTTTCAACTAAAAGCGGGCGGCGACACCGAGCAGCGGCCCATGCGTGATGGTATCGTATGCGAACCTGTTCGCGCCGGATTTGTCGTTGTCGTAGTCGACGCTCAGCGCCTTGTACTGCAGGTGGGCCGACCAGGTCTGGTTGAAGTGGTAGCCGACACCTGCCTGAACGTTCCAGGAGAAGTCGGAAGCAACACCAAAACCGCCGATATCACCCCTGGCATTCGCAGACCATTTGTCATTGAACTGATGGATAGCGCGTATGCCGATGACCGGGTCGATCCAGTCGTCGCCTCTTGAGATGTCGAAACTGCCGGCAAATGTTCCGTTGGCGTTCAGGTCGAGGTTGATGTCCCAATAGCGCCCCCCGGCATAGAGGTCGACCGAAGTCTGAGGAGAGTTGTGGACGCGATAGAACAGCATGCCTTCGACGATGAGCTGGTCAACCCCGACGCTGATCCGTCCGCCGCCAACGCGCGAATCCGCCGACGCACCAAGCCCCATGTAGGCAACGTCCAGCATCGCGCCGAATTTCTGCTGATAAAGCGCTTCGGCGCGAACCATTGCACCAAATCGCAGATTTTCAAGAATATCGTCAGTGCCGACGTCGATATCCGTGCTTGGCAAACGTCCGACCTGCGTCGTTCCGGTAATGTTTGCCGCCACGAAATAAGGCGCAATCAGGAACTCCCAGGTCCGGTTGATCCGATCGTTGGCGGGATAGGTTTCCACGATAGGTGATGGTGGCAGGTCAGCAGCTTGCACCATGGTCAAAGGCAACCCGGTTGCGAATAAAATCAATCCAAGATCTCGGAATAATTTCGAGATATTGTAATTTTTACGCATGAATTCTTGCCCTTCTCAGCATTTTCACGGTTCACCTACAGATGAATCGGTTTTTTTATTCAAACACAACAATAACGTAACCGCTACCGTCCGCGAGGTAATAACTCCCGCCGCATTGCTGATATGCAACACCATCGACCACGACTTTGCTGCATCCGGACGGCAAGGCATTCACTCTCCGCGTTGTTCGGCGCACGGTACGGCGTGCCGATCGACGTACGGTTCCTGGCTTTTGTGCCGCCGCGGTCGTCACCGCAGGTGCGGATAACGACCGTGTGGCGGTGTCACGCCTGATCTCCAGAAACAGACCTGCTGTGAAAGTTATCACCGCGACTGCGGCAGCAAAACTTTTGGAGACCTTGAGAGTTCGCCGCTCCCTGTCGATCATGACATCCTCCAGGCTTTATTTCGTCACGGATCCACGCTTGATTGCAAAGGCTTCGACCGCAGCCTGCGTTTCCGGCCGCAGGTTTTCGATCCCTTCATAAGGAACCCCGTAGGCCGGAGGCCCATCCGGATATTTTTCCTTGCGCGCCATATGCCGTCCGAGGATGCGGACAAATTCCTGGCCACCCCATGCACCCACCTCGGTGGAGACAGGATATTTCTCATGGGTGTCGCGATAGAGATCGAAGAATTCTGCGAGGATCGGGCTCTCGCCGGGGCCAGGCAGGTTCAGCCGCAACTTGTCTTTTACGATCGCTTTGGGTGTGCTGATCGAATAGACGATGACATGGTCCCGCCGTCCCTTGCTTTCGTCCTCAAAAAGGAGTGACGCGGACTGGTCGACCCCGTCCACCAACCTGTCTCTTGGAATGAACTGATCCGCTCCGGCAAAGCGAGACAGGGTCGTATAGAGGTCGGATACATGGATGATGTTGTTCACCATGGAGTCTGGCGCGATCATTCCGGGCCACTTGATGAAGGCATCGACCCGGACGCCACCCTCGCTGGTGTCGCCCTTGCCACCTTTGTAAATCATCGGCGTAAATCCGGATTGCGGGGCATATTTCGTGAAGTGACCGTTGTCACCCATGAGAACGACAATCGTATTGTCCGCAATGCCCAGGGTATCCAACTCGGCCATGATGTCGCCAACCCAGGTATCCAGGAGTTGCATCTTGTCAGCATAAAGACCACCGTTCGGGCTGTCTGGACCGTCCCGGCCGGTGCGTGTGTTGTCGAGCGGTATCATTGGCCAGTATTGCAGGAAGAATGGCTCGTTCTCACCCGCCAATCGGCGCAGCTCATCCAGTGTCTTGTCCTGGAATGCCTGATTCATCTCGTCATATTTCGCGGCCGTCCAGCGCTCGCCTGCTGCCATTCGAATTTCGCGGATCGGCTCACCCGGCTTGCCCTCGATAACGGTTGCCATCGCCGAGGCATCGGGCCTGAAGAGATCGTCCAGAGTGTAGGCCGGATCGAAGTCGGCAATTCCGACGGAAACCTGTTCGCGGATGGCGTCGTCGTGGAAAATCGTCAGCTGTCCCTGCTGGTGAACGGCGTGCTGTGCATAGTCGAAACCCTGGTTCATGGCCCAGCTTTCCGGGATGTCGCCCATGTGCCATTTGCCGACATGCGATGTGCTGTAACCGCCCTCGCTCAGGACTTCTGCCAAGGTCACTTCGTTGCCTGGAAGACCGAACCCGGAGATGTCCACGCTGGTGTCACCCATCCCCATGCGTACCGGCAGGCGGCCGGTCATCTGTGCAACCCGCGTCGGCGTACACGAAGGTTCGGTATACATGCGCACCATGCGCATGCCTTCGTCGGCCAACTGGTTTATGTTGGGCGTCTCGTAGCCGCGAACGGCGTTCAGCTCCGGAATGCCCATGTCACCGAAGCCCATGTCGTCAACAAGTATGCTCAAGATGTTGGGTGGTTTGCCATCGTTGCCGGCTCGGAATTGTGCCAATGCAGCGTCTACGGCCGCGTCATCCTCGGTCCATTGATCGGCGTGTTGGGCCTGCAGGATGTAAAACTCCGCATCATGTGCGATCGGGGCGTCTTGGGCCTGTGCCGAGGTGATCAACAGAGCGAATGTCATTGCCGTTAGCAGTTTTCTCATGCCTGGCTCCCACGAGGTGTTGTAAACGCAAGTTTCTGAAACTGATTGATTTTTGCTGATTTGGGGGTGTTGCAAATTGCACCGTTGCATCGCCCGGATCGGCTTTGGGACAGATTGTTCACTGAGCTGCCTCCGTTGCGGTCTCGCCTGGGGCGCTTTTCGTTGAAGCTGTGCCGGTACGGTTGATTTCGGTGTTGGGAAAGAACTCGGCCCACACGTGCCAGAACATCCCGGGGCGGACATTTTCGACCCGCGTGAGTTTTCCGGCCGGTGTTTTGCCGAAAAAATCAATGTCGGTAACTGGCGCTGCGGTATCGTTGTACCAGATGCCCAGGCTCTCGACCTTCGGGTCCCATACGACAACAAGATCCTTTCCGCCCACCTTGGCGTTGATGATATTGCCGTTTTCGATCACAAAGTCGTCCGTCCAGCACACCACATCGCCGTCTATGTCGATGCCCCAGACATAGGTCTTGTTGTGGAGGCGGTCGTCGCCGTTGCGGTTCATGTTCGAGATGATGGGTGCATTCACGCGATGCTGGCGGGAAATTTCGGATGAAAAGATGGTCTCGATAGCCAGGTCGAACAAAAACAGTATCGGGTTCTTCGAGGGTTTGTTGATGAAAACCTTGCCATCAGGATAAGCCTTTGCAAAACCACGCATTGTCATCCGGAATGTCGGCCACGGACGCATGGCAAGCTGGGGCTGAAGAGGGCAGGCCGGACCATTTTCGCTCTCTTTGCTGTCCCGGTCCCGGAAGCCGTAGATCTGCTGAACCGGTTCGCCAGTCCTGTTGTCGCGCAGGATCAGATTGTTGCCATGTTGCGCCAGCACTTCAAGGTCCAGCTCCTGCCCCTCGATTGACGGCGTATAGCCGATCCCCAGATTGGCCATGGCGCAATAGGTCATGATGACATTCTCGCCATCCAGGCCTTCCCGATTGCCGGCCAGGTGCGGACGCATGATCTGCGCGTCCGGATGTGCCCGGGCAACACCGTTGTTTTCAATGACGAGGACAGGACTTGAGGGACTGACCCATTCCATTGCTTCCTTGATGGGGAGGTACTGCGCGGTGTTCTTCTGGTTTCGGAGACCGACATGGACCCAGACATAGGGAAAGCCATAGAGGACAACGAGCAGCAGAAACGCTGCGAGCCAGAGCCAGAATGGGCCCCCGCCAACACTGAAGTGAGCCAGTGTCATGATGGCGGCACCTGCGAGACCAGCGGCTAGCAGGCGGTTTTCGTTGCGTATGAACCGGACCATGTTCGCCCGTTTCACTTTCAGAACCATCTGCGTGACGTCGCCGAGATCGCGAAAATAGAGCAGGCCGATGACAAGTGAAACAGCAAGGCCGCCATAGAAAAAGAGGTTTCCGATAACAGCCATGGCGTATTCCTCATCTCCCGGGGGCTAACGGGTTTTCGTTGTCACCGTCGCGTTGCATATCTCGACAAGGTCTGTTCCTGAGATGTCACTCGGCAACGGAACACCAAGAACTGCGCTCGGATGTCTGTTTGTGTGAACTCGGTCGACCATCCGAATAACTTGTCTGTCACTGCCAGCTTGCGAAAACTTCCCTTGTGAGCTCGCTCTCGGGACGCAGGTTCTCAATCCCTTCGTAAGGAACGCCTTTGCCGAGCGGCAGGTGTGGATGATTTGCTATCGTCAACTGATGCCGCTTGACCATGTCCTGGAAAGAGGCACCGGACCAAAGTGAATAGCCGACCTGTGGATGTTCTTCGCGCGGATCGCGGTAGATGTTGAAGACCGGTGCCGCGGCGCCGGGTTGACCCGGGGCAGGAAGATGCATCTTGAATTCCTGCTTGACCACTGACCGAAGGACAGTGCCTTCGTAAACATAAACATAATCCCGGCGCGAATTGCCTTCGCCTTCCAGGAGCAGTGCTGTCTGATCGAGGCCATCGATCACCCGGTCGCGCGGTATATAGTCCGTGGCATCGGCTATACGGGCAAACGTGGTGAAGAGGTCAGACACATGAATGATGTCGCCAGCCGCATTGCCCGGTTCGATGACGCCGGGCCAGCGAATGAAGGCGTCAGTACGTACGCCGCCTTCCAGATGTTGGGTCTTTCCGCCCCTGTAAATAAGCTGGTTGAGACCGGATGTGCCCTCGTAGTGATACATCAGTCCATTGTCAGCCATCAGAACGACTATGGTATTGTCGCGCAGTCCCAAGTCGTCGACCCTTGCCAGAAGATCTCCGATCCACCCGTCCAGAAGTTGGAGCTTGTCGGCATGAAATCCGCCATTTCGGGAAATCGCCTGATCAGGATAGACGAAGTTCAGTGGATAGAGCGGCCAGTATTGCAGGAAGAAAGGAGCATCCTCGCCGGCTAGACGCTCCAGTTGTTCGAGGATCTGACGCTGGTAGCGTTCGTTCATCTCCTCGTATTTGGCCTGGGTCCATTCTTCCCCGGGATCCATGCCGACTTCCCTTGCCTTGGCGCCGGCTTCAGCCTCGACACCGGTTACCAGTCCGTAAGGCTTGAAACGCTGGTCGATGGCGAACTGGTTGTTCTGGCCTGAGGCGTGAAATCCGAGCATGTTGTTGGCGGTCATAGCTTCCCGGGTCATCAGGCTGAGTTGAACCTGCTGATGCAACGGGAATGCTGCCCAATCGAAACCCTGGTTGTGCGGATAAGCCTGTTCGATGTCGCCCTGATGCCACTTGCCGACATGTGCGGTGTTGTAGCCCACTTCCTTGAGGATTTCGGCAATGGTGACTTCTTCCGCCGAAAGACCTTCGCCGACCAACGCTACCTTTACCTCTTCCACACCGGCGCGAACAGGATGGCGCCCGGTCAGCATGGCCGTGCGTGTGGGGGTACACGAAGGTTCCGTGTACATCCGCATCAGTGACAGACCTTCACCTGCCAGCTCGTTGATGTTGGGTGTCTCGATACCAGTGACGTAGTTGAGGGTCCGGTTTCCCATTTGCCCAAAACTTACGTCGTCGATCAGAATGTAAAGGATATTGGGAGGTCTGCCGTCATTCGCCGCACGGATCTCCTCCAGTCTCGCATCGATCCTCTGATCCTGCTCTTTCCATTCATCGCCTTTCTGAGCCAGAAGAAACGTAAACTCACCGTCACGGATGATGGGGCCATCCTGCGCGAACGAATTGGCAATTCCGATGCAGAGCATAAGTAAAAATGCGGACAATACCTTCATTTTTCCAGCACCATTGAGTTGTCTGACAAATTCATATACGCAGTATTTTGACGAATATCGATCAACTGCTATTCCATTGCTTGCTCGAAAATCAGCATTTCATTGTAAGAAATGCTGAGATGCCTTCCAGGAGCCGGTTATTTTTGTTTTTGCTGAATTGACTCTAGGGCGCATCAGCTGTTCCCATGATCGAAATTGCGAAACAGAGGCAAGGTTTCATTGGAGAGTCCGGAATTTCAAACAACACTCGTTGCGGAGTTTCTGGACGTCGACCAGTTATGTCATGACGTTCAATACTGGGACCTCCGGTTCCAGCCACTTGGCTCAATCCCGCCTGACGAAAAAATCGCACGCATTGTTCAGGGCAATATGTCCCGTTTTGAATGCACATACGCGCGGTTCCGGATGAATTTCGACCAAAGAGGCGCGCCGCCTCAAGGGAAGGTGACGTTCACGATTCCCGGTGAGAAGCTGAACGAACTCTGGTGGCGCGATCAATTCACCAGCTCAAGCGATGTTCTGGTCTATCTGCCCGAAACGGAACTCAGATCGATTTCCGCTCAGGACTTCGAGGTGTATCTGATCGCAGTTGATGTGCCTGTCATCGAGGAATACCTGGAACGCTGCGGCTTCAGGGAAATTGAGCTTGCAAGATTTCCGAGTGTCTTTCGAGCGCCTGACCACGTCCTGCGAAATGCCAGGGCGGTTCTCGGTCGGCTTGGCCGGCATCCGCGTTTTGTGGATCCATGCTCGCTCGATGCACTTGTGGAAAGGCTCGTCAGTTGCTGGGTGATGCAGACAGGTCTTCAGCCACGTCAAGTGGCGCCCAGTTCCTCGCGCTTCGTGATCGAAGAGATCCTCGCTTCGATAGCATCCGGAGACGCTGCAGACATCCGGATCTCGACCCTCTGTCAGAAGGCCAATATCTCGCGGCGCGCACTCGAAATCGCGTTCCATGACAAGTTCGGCACCGGACCGTCGGCATTCCTGAAATCCGCCCGCCTGGCGCAAGCGCGCAGGAAGCTGCAGACAGCTTCGGAAGCAGCGCGGTCCATTGCCGACATTATGGACGAGGCGGGATTTTCCCATGTCGGACAATTTGCGCTCGACTATCGCAAGATGTTCGGTGAAAGACCGTCTGATACCATGAAACGGTACTCCTGATGATTGGAAGTGTTTTCCGTTGCTGGTTCCAAATATCTGAGAGAAGCAATATTTAATTTATCGGTGCAGATATTTTGATTTGAATTTAGATTTATTGTAGTTTTGGATTTTGTTGGAAGTATTTTTTCATTTTTCGCAACCGGATATTTTTGATTGACTTAACATATCTCGTTTTTCGAATGAGCCCTGGTGTTGAAATTGTTTGCGTGACGCCTTTAACGCAGCGTTCGGGGGCACTTGACCTTGTTGCGATTGGTCGAATGTTCGACAACCCGGGATGCGCGCGGTGCGATACATTTTTTCTGACACATCTTTAGCAAATTCCATCCGCAAAGCGGCGATTCTTTCGCCGGATTTCACCGCGAGCCTTTCGTGCGCAATGCGAAGCACGAAAGGAAACGCAATGGTGGACAATCCGGTGAACACGCTGAGTTCAAGCGAGCAGCTGATCCTGGAACTCGTCAACAAGGAGAGGCAGGCAGCCGGACTGGAACCGGTCGCTTCAGCATCTCAGCTCAACGCAGCGGCTCAAAAACATTCCGAATGGATGGCGGACGGTCGACGGCTTGATCACACAGGATCGGGAGGCTCAAGCCCGTGGGACAGGATGAAGGCGGAAGGCTGGACCGAGTATCCAATGGGCGAGAATATTGCCTACAATCCTTTCAATCAGAGCCGGCCGGCGTCAGGTGAATATGTCCCCCAAAAGATCATCGAGGACATGCATACGGGTTGGATGAATTCATCCGGTCACAGAGCCAATATACTGAATGCAGGTTATACGATGCTGGGTGTCGGTGATGCCATCGGTGGGCATCCCAGTTCTCCTGATCATTCGACGAGTTATGCCACGCAGAATTTTGCCGGGACGACGAAAAACTATGTGACCGGTGTTGTCTTTGACGACGCGGACGGTGACAAGTTCTACGATATGGGTGAGGCGCTGGGGGCGGCGAAGGTAACCATCGTCAACTCGTCCGGATCGACCGTCGCCACAAAGTCGACCGACCCAGGTGGTGGTTACAGCATTGCGCTCGCCAACGGCTCCTATACGGCAAAGTTCACCGGCGCGGGTATCGACGGAACCATCGAGAAGAGTTTTTCCATCTCCGGAAAGAACGTCAAACTCGACGTCAAGGATGGATCTGAGGGCGGCGGAACGCCTCCGCCACCGGTCGGTACCGATGGCGACGACACGATCCATTATACCAACGGGGATGATTTCTGGACCAATGGGGTGCCGAAGGATATCGGCGGTGCGGGAACAGACACGCTGATCGTCAACAAGGGCTCGGTGTTCAACACGTCCGGTCTTTCCTTGTACGGCTTTGAGCGATTTCAGGGAGCGGAGAAGAATGACAGGGTGATCGGCAATGATGGCAATGTCGACTATTGGCTCAATGGCGGGTCGGGAAACGACACGCTCCAGGGCAACGCTGGTGACGATACGCTGATCGGAGGCAGCGGCAATGACCGCCTTTACGGCAAAGCCGGCAATGACACGATCAAGGGCGGCGCCGGGCGTGACGTAGTTTTCGGTGGAGCTGGAAACGACACGATCCATTACGGCAGTGGAGACGTTTACTGGGACAGCGGAGTTCCGCGCAATGTCGGCGGGGCCGGAATTGATACACTCGTTGTGGAGGCAGGATCCAGGTTCAACACCTCGGCCCTGTCAAAATACGGGTTTGAAAGGTTCCAGGGAGCGGAAAAGGACGACCGGGTCACCGGTGACGATGCGAAGGTTGCCTATGTCCTGAATGGCGGCGGTGGCAATGACTTGCTGAAGGGGGGCGCCGGAAACGATACACTGCTCGGTGGCACGGGCAACGACAGGCTCGAGCCCGGTGCGTCCGCCGGCGGGCTGCAGAAACTTTTCGGTCAGTCCGGTAACGACACGTATGTCGTCACCTCGAATGGAGGCCGGATCGACATCGTCGAACTGGCTGGCAACGGCAATGACAAGCTGATTTTCAAGGATCTCAAGAGGTCTGATGTCGATGTCTCGCTGGATGCGGACAACAAAATGGTTCTTTCATGGGATGACGGTGCGGGCCAGGTGACGGTCAATGATGCAGGCGAGTATCTGGATCAATTTGTGTTCCAGTTCGGAGCGGTCTATCAACCCGATGATTTTGCCTTGCTGTGATCTGGCAGGAAGACCCGCTCTTTCGTGGAGCGGGTCTTCCAGGGTCTGCGGTCAGGTTTCCCGATGGGCGGCGAGTTCGTTTTCGAGGCGCATTTCCTGAGCTCCGGGTGGCTGTGTCCAACCGGCAATGATCCGGTAGATCGCAGGCGTCAGGAAAAGTGTGAAGATGGTCGCAAGCCCCAAACCGCCGACGACAACCCAGCCAACCGCCGTTCTTGCCTCGGCCCCGGCACCGGTGGCCAGAACCAGTGGAATACTGCCTGCAACCGTCGATGCCATGGTCATCATCACCGGCTTCAACCGGATGCGCATTGCGTTGCGGATCGCCGTATCAACATCCTCTCCCTGCTGGCGGAGCTGGTTGGCGAATTCCACGATCAGAATACCGTTCTTCGCCATTATTCCGACGAGGATCACCAGACCGATCTGACTGTAGTAGTTGAGGCTGCCGCCGGACATCAGGATCGCCAGCAAGGCGGTCCCGAGACCGCATGGCACGGTGATCAGGATGATCAGTGCGCTGGAAAAACTCTCGAACTGGGCGCAAAGCACAAGGAAAACGATGAGAATAGCAGCGCCGAATACCAGCAAGGTTGTTGTTTCGCCCGTTTCAAGCGTCGCGGCCTCGCCGAGAAACACCAGCCGGCCCTCGCTGCCGAGAACATCCGGGGCGATTTCCCGGAGCCGGTTGACGGCAGCACCAAGGTCCACACCTTTGCCAAGATTGGCCTGGGCCGTTACTGCCCGTTCACGCGCCTCGCGGCTCAATGTGGATGCGGAAGCGGCCACCGCGAGTGTCGCAACAGAAGATATCGGCACAAATTGCCCGTTTCCGGCGCGCAGGAAGGTGTTTTCAAGATCTCCCTGGTCATTGATCGGGCGTCCGCCAAGCTCAAGTCTGACTTCGACAGATTCGTTGTTCAGAAAGATCTCGGAAGCCTTGTTGCCCTCAATGACCGTGTTGAGTGTCTCGATCACATCTCTCGGATTGATATCCAGATTGGCGGCCTGGTCACGGTCGACTTCCAACAGAAGTTGGGGCTGATTGACCTCGTTGACCAGCTGCGCATTTTCGAAAGTCGCATCGCCCTCCATCCTGGCTATCAACTCATTGGTCAGGGCACCCAGAACATCGTAGTCCTTGCCGACAACTGCGAATTGCACACCACGTCCTGCGCCGCGGATGCCAAGACTGTTCGACGCGCGCAGCGAAATGAAGGCACCCGGAATTCTGCTGACGGGTCCCTGAATTTCCGCGGCGATTTCATGTTGGCTTCGATCCCTGTTTTCCCACTGTGCCAGCCGGACGAAAACAAGTGCGAAGCTGGTCGATCTAAGTCCGATGAGGGATTGAACCGCCACGACTTCGCCGGATGCGACATATGGTTCGAGGATTTTCTCGACGCTGGCGACCTGCCGGCTTGAGTAGTCGAGGCTGGCCGTCGAGGGGGTTCGCAAGGCGACCATGATCGTGCCGCGGTCTTCGGACGGCGTGATTTCCTGGGGGAGGAAACCGTAAAGTGCCATGGAGGCACCGGCAAATGCCAGAGCGCTCGCCAGAACAAGGTACCGCGCCCTCAGGATGAAATCGATCAACGTGGCGAAAGTTGCCAGGAATGCGTTTGTGCGCGCCTCGTGTTCGCCGTCCTTGCCATTCACCTCCGGTTTCCCGGGATCGACAATGGCACACAGGGCCGGACACAGCGTCAGCGCGACGAAGGATGAAAGGGCGACGGAAAACGCCAGAACAAATCCGAACTCGCCGAAAATGCCACCTGCCTGTCCCGGCAGGAAGGAAATGGGAATGAAGACGGCGGCAAGGGTTGCCGTCGTCGAAATGACGGCAAAGAAAACTTCCCTTGTTCCAATTGCCGCAGCCGCAAATGCGCCAAGCCCTTCCTTGCGGCGGCGCACGATGTTCTCAAGCACGACAATCGCGTCGTCGACGACCATCCCGGTGGCCAGAACAAGGGCAAGCAAGGTGATGGTGTTTACCGAAAAGCCGGCAGCCCATATGGCGCCAAGCGTGCCAACGAGGGCAATCGGAACAGCGACCGCAGGGATGACAACTGCCCGAAGCGATTGCAGGAAGAGGAAGATGACGGCGACGACGATCACGATGGCCATGGCGATGCTGGAGACAACCCCAGTAATGGAGCGCTCCACGAAGACGCCGTCATCGGCAACGATGATCAGGCTGGCACCGTCCGGAAGATCATCCTGCAGACCGGCGACGGCAGCGCGCGCTGCATTCGAGATCGACAGCGTGTTGGCATGGGACTGACGGATCACATTCAGCCCCACTGAGGGCTGGCCGTTGATGCGCGTGATCACTGACGGGTCGTCGGATGTGAATTGCACGAAGGCAACATCTCCGATCACCGTTTCGCGGTTGAGGCGGATCGACGAGATGGCCTCTTCGGTTGTTGTTGAGGCCACGGACCGGACGACTAGTTCCTGGGTGCCTGTTTCCAGAGCGCCGAGCGGAATGTCCAGGTTGGCGCTGGCGAGGGCGGTTCGCATGTCGGATAGCGAAATTCCGCGACTGGCTAGCGCTACAGGGAAAAATGTAACGCGCATGATACGCGCATAGTCGCCCGCTACCTGTACTTCAGACACACCGTCGATGGCCAAAAGCCTGTCTGAAACCATGCCTTCGGCAAGCGATGCAAGCTCTGTCAGCGGGAGTGAGCCGCTGAGTGCGAGCCGAACGATAGGATCTGCGTCAGCATCGCTTTTTTGCACCGTCGGGTCCTCGACATCATCCGGCAGGTTGCGCTGCGCGCGCGATACCAGGTCGCGTGCGTCATTGGCGGCATCCGTGACGTCCGTCGAACTGCTCAGTTCCAGCGTGAGGCTCGCACTGCCGTAGGAAGATGTCGCGGAGATGTTCTGCAGCCCTTCAAGACGTGCCAGTGCATCTTCCAGGACGCTTGTGACTTCCGAATCTACGGTGCTTGCCGCGGCTCCCGGATAGGTTGCCCGGACTGAAATGACGGGCCTGGAGACATTCGGCAACTCCCGGACCTCGACTCCATTGAGCGCCGTGACTCCAGCGATGATCACCAGAAGATTGAGAACGAGCGCGAGAATGGGGCGACCGACAAAGGTTGCCGCAAAACCGAGCCGGTCCCGGGTCATCCTTTCCGGCGAAGCATCAGCCATCAACCGTCTCCGCGACTTCAACGGCTATCGAGATGCCCTGGCTGACCTTGAAGGCGCCGTCCTTGACAACGATGTCACCCTTTTTCAGGTCGGCTTCAAGCCAGACATTGTCGCCGAGGCGGTGGCGCAAGACCACGTCTATGCGCTGCGGAGAATTATCTTGGCCGAGTTTCCAGACATATGCACCGTTGGGACTCCAGAGGATGGAAATGGCCGGCACCATCGGCATCGGTTCATCCGAACTTGCGAGGCTGACACTGAATGTCATGCCCGGGAGAAGGAGGTTTTGCGGGTTCTGAACCTCCGCGCGCACGCGGACGGTTCTGAATTCCTCGTCGATGGAGCTGTCAAAGGCCGTGATTTCTCCGTTGAAGACGCGTCCGACAAGGGCAGGCGTCGTCAGACGTACCGGAACGCCTGTGCTGATCTGGCTGATTGCCGTTTCCGGGACGGTAAATTCCACAAGAAGACTGCTGGCATCGACCAGGGTAACGATCTCGGCACCCTGCGACAGGTAGCTGCCCACCGTCAGGTCGTTGAGATTGATCAGACCGGCGAAGGGCGCTTTGATGATCCTGCGGTCAAACTCGTATTGAGCCTCGGCTACCTTTGCGTTCGCGACAGCGAGAGACGCCCGTGCCTCATCGACCTGAGCTTGTGATACCGCATTGCTGCGTTGATCAAGAAGCGTCTGGTATCTGTTGTACGAAGCCGTTTGCTGCTCGAGTTCTGCCCTGGCACTGTCCAGAAGAATTTCCTGCGTTTTGCGCTCCAGCGTAACGATCGGATCTCCCGCAGAGACGTCCGTGTTCGGTTGAACATGAATTTGTTCGACCGTACCGGCAACGTCAGCGGTGACGTGGATCAGGCGAATCGCCTTGCCGGTTCCGATCGATTGAATACGGGACCTTGGAGGTGTGAAGGCAACTTCAGTCGTCGTGACGACCACGGCATTGTCGGGAAAACCTGGCTCCTGCGAGGTCTCCCGGTCCTGGGTCCGGACCGCAGAAACCTGTTCGGAACTGTTGCTCGCGGAAAAGAACAAACCGCTGTAGGAAACCCAAATCCCCAACGCAAAGGCGCATGCAAGCGCGAGGATCGATCCAGCAATTCGGTTCATAAACCAGGCTCCAGCAGCTTGCAGGCTTTTCCTTTTCTTGTTCGAACAGACCACAACGAACCGGCTCCGTGCAAGACGGAAGCTGCGTGAATTGACATAAGTTGTAGAATCGAAAATTTAAAGTTTATCGTGTTTTGATGTTTGTTTTCTGAAAATTATGCTCTTATGAAGGCGCTCTATTTGGTGCAAAATATAGATAAAATCGAATTGTTTTCTGATTTTACCTGAAAAATGTTTTTTATATTTTGAAATGTATTTGTATTTTACTTGAGGGCGCTCCCTTCGTTCCTTAGTCTGGATTTCGTGAAATGCTCCAGGGCAAGCGGGATACGGGCATCCGGGTCCCTTTTTGCAGATACGGAGCTCAATGGCATTTGTGCCTTGGAAGCGGGGCCTTGTCGTTGTGGCCGGGGCTCCACCTGCGTTGCGTTTCATGGGTCTGACAAACATAAATGAGGCAAATTCGACATGTGTGAACTCTGTTTCGCCACCGGCCGTACCGAAGAAATTCCCTATGTCGCAGGATTCAGCTGCGTTGACGGCAGTGGAACCGCAGCAAGTACCGGCGCCGACGGGTCAGCGGTTTTATCTGCGCCTCTGCCGGTCTTCAGCAACGACCAGATCGCAGATCAACTGACACAGGAAACCTCCAACGGCTCGCCGATTGCCTTCAATGCCGGTCCGGGCGATACGATCACTGTCGACATTACCGGCCTGACAAATGACGGAAAGTTCCTGGCGACGAATGCGCTGGAAGCGTGGGAGAATGTCACCGGGATCAATTTCTCATTCGTCTCAAGCGGTGCGCAGATCACGTTCGATGATGAGAGTTCCGGTGCTTATGCCAGTTATTCCTGGTGGAGCAACGGCGACATGATCTCGGCCGATGTCAATGTGTCGAAGGGATGGCTGAGTTCGTACGGCACCGGCATAAACAGCTATTCCTTCCAGACCTATATTCACGAGATCGGTCATGCGCTTGGATTGAGGCATGGCGGAAACTACAACGGGTCGGCGACATATGGCGTCGACAATCACTACCTTAACGACTCCTGGCAAGCGACAGTCATGTCCTATTTCAGCCAGACAGAAAACACCTATGTCAACGCCAGCTACGCATACGTGATTACTCCGATGGTCGCGGATATCGTCGCGATACAGGAACTGTACGGCACACCTGCCAGCATTCGAACCGGCGCGACCATATATGGTAACAATTCAAATGCGGGTGGTTACCTGGAGACGTTTTTCGATTCAAATCAAACAGCTGCGATGACAATCTACGACAATGGTGGAACGGATCTGTTCGATTTTTCCCACGTTGGAGCCAATCAGCGCATAGACCTCAACCAGGAAGCCATTTCGAATGTCGGCGGGCTAACCGGCAATCTCATTGTCGCTCGTGGCACGATCATTGAAAATGCATATGGCGGTGGTGGCAATGATGAGCTGATCGGCAACGATGCCGACAACACGCTATTGGGTAACAGTGGGAATGATGACCTGATCGGTGGCGGTGGCAACGACATCCTGCGTGGTGGCTACGGCAATGACAACATGTCGGGCGGCGCCGGCAACGACACCATCTACTACACCAATGGAGACACATTCTGGGTGAACGGTGCCCCCAAGGATGTCGGTGGGAGCGGAACTGACACACTGGTGATGGAAAGCGGGTCCGTTTTCAATACCAGCGGTCTTTCCTGGTACGGATTTGAAAAATTCATCGGTGCGGGGCGAAACGACCGGGTCGTCGGCAATGACGGCACGGTCGACTACGTTCTCGACGGTGGCGGCGGCAACGATACGCTGATCGGCAGCGGTGGTGACGACGAACTCATTGGCGGAGCCGGAAATGACTTTCTCCGAGGCGGTTGGGGCAACGACAGTGTATCGGGAGGAGCGGGGAACGATACGATCTACTATGCCAGCGGCGACCTGTTCTGGGAGAGCGGCACTCCAAAGGATGTGGGCGGATCCGGTATCGACAAGCTGATCATCGAATCCGGATCGAAGTTCAACACTTCGGGGCTTTCCTGGTACGGGTTTGAAGAGTTCCAGGGTGCGGAAAAAAATGACCGGGTGATCGGCAACGATGCCAGTGTCGACTACTGGATGAACGGCGGCGGCGGCAATGATTTCCTGAAAGGAAACGATGGTACGGATACGCTGATCGGCGCGGAAGGCAATGACACTCTGGATGCTGGTTCTTCCTCCGGTGGCTGGCAGAACCTGGAGGGGGGCGCAGGCAACGACAGCTATGTCGTTTCGTCGAATGGTGGCTGGATCAATATCGTTGAACTGATCAGCAATGGCATCGACACATTGTTCTTCAAGGACCTGCAGGTCTCGGACGTTGAAGCTTCGTCGGACAGCGACAGCAACATGCTCCTGTCCTGGGCGAGCGGTGCTGGCCAGGTGAAGATCAACGACCTTGGTGTCTATGTCGACAATTTCGAATTCTCGGACGGTACGGTGCTGCAGGCAGATGATTTTGCATTTGTCTGAGGCGCAGAGGATCAAGGCTCACGCGCTGCCAAATGCGTGAGCCGTTTTTCTGATTTTGGTGGGGCTTACAGGACTGCCTCGACTGCCTTCGCGCAAGCCAGCAGGTCTTCGTCGCGCTCGCCGCCAGCGACCAGCATCGCACTTAACGTCTTGCCGTCGTGCTGGTAGGGCAGGGCAATGGAACAGGCATCGGCGACATTGGCGAGAGAGGGATTTCGAAGTGCCAGAAGGTTGAGGCGATTGAATTCCTCATCATCCTCGAGATCCTTGATCCTTGGAGGCAGCTTGGGCGTTGTCGGCATGAGAAGCACGTCGTTGCCAAGCTCTTTGCGGAATGAAGCGATGAACTCGGCCCGCCGATTCAAGGTCCTGCGGTACTCAATGGCAGACAGCTTGTCGGCGAGTGCCATGCGGGCATGAACGCGGCGGTCAAACTGATCAGGTGAAGCCTGGAAGTGGGGTTCGTAATGCGCGCGCGATTCCACCGATGTCATATGCCAGGGTGGAACACTTTCGTATTGTGCAATCGAGGCAAGTTCCTTTTCCACGATCTCCAGCCCGGCGCTCCGAAGGTTCCGTACAATCGCATTGAAGCCTGTAATCACCTCTGTATCTGCTTCCGATAGGCCGAAATTGAGCGGGACGACAAGTCTTCGAGGTGCGGTAGGAGCAGGCGAAGCGGGTGTCCCCGACATCACCTGCCATGCCAATTCGCATTCTGCCACGGTTCTTGCCATCGGTCCGAAACTGTCGAGGCTGTCGGACAGCGGTTTGCCGCCTTCCATGGACACCGAACCCTGCGTTGGCTTGAAGCCCGTGATGCCCGTAAATGCCGCAGGTATCCGCAGCGAACCGCCGGTGTCGCTGCCGATCGCGATGTCGCAGAGGCCGAGGGCAACGGAAACGGCACCGCCGCTTGTCGATCCTCCAGGGACGCAGCCGGGATAGGCCGGATTCCTGGGCGTACCGTAATGCGGGTTGAGCCCCATGCCCGAATAGGCGAATTCGGACATGTTGGTGAGCCCGACAAAGATACCCCCCGCGGCAGCCAGACGCGCGATGGCCGGTGCGTCCGACGTTGCCGGCGGATCTTCAACCAGAACCCTGGTCGCGCTTGTCGTCGTTTCGTTTTCAACATCGAACAACGCTTTCACGCTGATGAGCGCTCCTGCCAGCGGGTGATCCGTTTTGCCTGCCTGGGTGACCTGCTTTCTTGCACGGTCCGGCAGAAGCTTCAGAAAAACATATTTTGCCGCATCATCCCCGGCGGCACGCTCAAGTGCGGTTTCAAGCCTTTTTCCGGCAGTTTCAGGTGCCCAGGGAAAGGATGCGCTCATCTGGTGGTGTCCTTGATTTGAAATGCAGGCCGGGGAGGTTTACGAGATGATCTGGAGAGTAGAGCTTCGGTAGCGCCAGTCAATTGCCTGGTCACGTTCCGGATCGATGAGCGACATCCGGAAGTCGGATGCTGGGCGCACACCGCCGAGCGCCGGAAGGGTTCCGCACAGCATGGCACTACCGTCAACAAGTTCGGCCCCGATGATCAACTGACGCAGAGGCAGGATGGATGACAAAGTTCCTTCCTGGTAGGCAGTCCAGTCGCCGTTTTCCAATATCCACGATTTCAGTACAAGTTTGTCGAGACGCGGCTCGATGTCATCAAGGGACCAGAGCCTGTCAGCCACCGGCTTGGCACAAATCTGCTTGGAGGCGGCAACCGAATGCGTCTCGAGAGCACGATCCGTGTGATCCGAGGCAAGACCGATCCAGAGCCGGCCGTCCATGCGCATCAGGAAGGGTTCTGCTTCACCTGACGTTTCATGTCCAAGGACCTGAATTTCAGGTTCCTGTGTCAGCAGGGCAGGAGCGCACTGGTAATAGAGGGGAACGGTCGACGGAGCAGGAACTCCGATTGCCGCCAGTTCCTCGATGTGATGATCAACGGCAGCCCGGTCGCGTCCGGTCCATCCGGCCACGATGAGCCGGTCGGGAGTGCAGTCGAGCACTCCGGTGACAGTCTGAAATTTCATCGACAGATCTCTTAAAGGGTTGAGGGCAGGAACAGGGCCAGTTGCGGAACAAGGATGAGCAGACCAACCATGGCCAGCATGGCGAGCGCATAAGGAATGCAGCCCAGCATGACATCGCTGAAACTGCCGGTCTTCCGTGCGGCCTGGACAACGTAGAGATTGAGGCCCACAGGGGGAGTGATCAGCGCCATCTCGACCAGGATTATCATCAGGATGCCAAACCAGATCTTGTCATAACCGAGTTGCACGATGATCGGCACGACGATCGGAATGGTCGCAACCATCAGGGAAAGGGTTTCGATGAAGAAACCCAGCACGATATAGATCAGAATGATCACGAGAAGCGTTTCGAGCGGTCCCAGACCGAGACCGGTGAGAAGATCCTGCAGAGCGCGGCTGACACCGGCCGCCGTAAGCGCAAAGTTCAGCACGTAAGCGCCGATCACGACCAGCACGATCATGGATGAAGTCTTGACTGCGCCACGCAAGGCGTTCTGGAGCATGTCCCAGTTCAGCGCTTTCTGGTGGGCGGCAATCAGAAGGGCAATGGCAACTCCGACTGTCGCCGCCTCGGTCGGGGTTGCCCAGCCTGCATAGATGGACCCCACGATCGCGCCAAACAGGCCGAAAATAGGCAACAGATCGGTCAGCCCTTCCAGTTTTTCCCTTGTGGAGCTGGATTGGCGCGGTCCGCCCAGGGCAGGTCTGAAGATGCACATGATGACGGTGATCAACATGAAAAGACCAGCCAGAAACAGCCCCGGCACCAGCCCGGCCAGAAAGAGCTGCGGGATGGAACTCTCTGTCAGGAACCCATAGACGATCAGGTTGATCGAGGGTGGGATCATGATCCCGAGAGTTCCGCCGGCCGCGATTGCGCCGGAAAAGAGTTTCGGATTGTAGCCCAGTGTCTGCGCCTGCGGCATGGCGACCGTTGCAACCGTCGCGGCTGTTGCAACCGATGAGCCGGAGGTTGCCGAGAACATCGTTGATGTCGCGATATTCGCGTGGATCAGCCCGCCGGGCATCCACGCCACCCACTTTTCCAGCGCCGCGTAGGTGCGCCGCGCAACACCGCTGCGAACCAGAATTTCTCCCAGAAGAACAAACAAGGGGATGGCAATGAGCGTGGCCGAATTTGACGAGGACCAGACGACTTGCCCGAGGCCGCGCATCAGCGGGAACGGGCTGAAGAACTCGTCGATCCCGAAGGCCAGGAGAAACAGGACGATGCCGACCGGAATGGACAGTGCCAGAAGCCCGAGAAGGCCTACGGAGGTGAACGCGATCATGCTTCCCCCCGCGCACCGGCGATTGCATCAACGGACTTGTAGTCGGAAGCGAGGAAATTCGTGAGAGCGGATATCAGCAATATGCTTGCCGACAGCGCGAACCAGACCCAGCCGGCCCACCAGAGCGACTGCGGGATCCACAAAGGGGTCTCCAGTGGTGTGTTTGCACTTGCACCCGTCGAGAGTGTTTTTTCCAGGACACCCCAGCCTCTCCAGGCGACAACGATGGCCGTTCCGGAGAGACAGAGCATTGACAGAATGTCAAAGATCGCCCGGCCAAAAGGGACCAGACGCTGGCGGAGCAGGTCGATGCGCACATGTGCCTGTTCCGTCAGCGCGTAGCTTATGCCCCAGCTGGTCGTGACGGCCATGACATAGCCGGAAATCTCATCGACACCCCCGAGCGAACCACCCAGCCGGCGGGCTACAATCTCGATAAGCGTGAACGCCACACATGCGAGCAGTACCAATCCGACCGCGATTGCGACTCGGTCGTTTATCCGCCTGAGGAGGGTTGCCAGGGATGTCATTGAAATCCTGCCTTAGTTGGTTTCCAGTTTCACGCCAGTGACCTTGCCGACACTGTCGCTCCAGCGTTTGGCCCAGTCGCCTCCGGCTCGTTCGGCCCAATCGGGAAGAACCTCGGTGATCAGCACGTTCCTGGCCTTTTCCTGATCAGCTTCACTTGCCTCGACCAGGATCAGTCCACGTGCATCGCCATAGGGGCATTCACCATTGCCGGTCAGGCAGGCGACGTCATTTTCAAGAGCATTTTGGGCTGTTTCCCAAGCCGGAGCCTCCAGGCCCTCCTTGACGCCTTTTTCCAGTGTCGCCTTTTGCTCGTCCGACAACGCGTTCCACTTATCAAGGTTTATCGCGGTAACGACCGGGTCCCAACCACCAAGCGGCAGCGGCATCAAGTGTGTGGAGACTTCCCACCAGCCGGCATTGTAGCCCGAGCCGGCGCCGGTGATGGCGCAATCCACGACGCCCCGCTGCAGTGCACCCGGCACTTCGCCGAAACCGACATTGACGCCTTCGGCGCCGAGCGCTTCCAGAAACTTGGCCGTCATACGGCCTGAAGCGCGCACCTTCTTGCCTTTCAGATCGTCCAGTGAGCCAATGTCGGCATTGCAGAAAACGACCTGGGGCGGATAGGGCGCAATGCCGAGCACCTTGGCATTGAACACATCACGGTAGATGTCATCGACCATCGGTCGTGCCGCTTCGACCGCTTTTTGAGCCGTTGGTGCGTCGGTCGCGATCAGCGGTACATCGAGACCTTCAAGAGCGACGCTGTCCGATACGGCATAATCTGCAACCGTCATGCCGACATCGAAGACACCCTGGGACAGAAGACGGAAGACGTCACCGCCGGAGATACCCATCTGGTCATGGGTGGTCAATGCAGCCGTCAGATCTCCTCCTGACAATTCCGGGAGTTTTTCATTCCAGAAAGGGGCTTCGTATTGCTTGTGCAATGGCAACCCGCTCCAGCTGCCGACAACAGCAAGTTCTTCGGCTTTTGCACTCGTTCCTGCCGAGAACGCAATCAGTGAGATCGCGGATAACAATACCAGTCTGTTCATAGCGTTCATCCTCTGTTTTTCGTATTTTTTCAGTTAGTTATCGTTATAGGGGTAAATCGGACCCGTGTGCTCGCCGACATCGGCAATGAGCATGGCGCCAGGTGCATGGGTAATGGAAAGGGGTGGTCTGGATCTCATGATCGCAGCTTGAGGCGTTACTCCGCAGGCCCAGAAGACAGGGACTTCACCGGAACTGAAATCGACGGCTTCGCCCCAGTCCGGTTTATCGATATCGGAAATGCCGATCGCTGCGGGATCGCCCACGTGAACGGGTGCACCATGGGCCAGTGGATACTTTCTGCAGATCTCGAAGACCTCCGCGATCCTTGTTTCCGGGATCGGGCGCATCGAAACCACCATCCCGCCTTCGAACGGTCCGCTTGCCACGGTCTCGATTGACGAGCGAAACATCGGGACTGTGACGTTGCGATCAATGTGGCGCATTTCGATTCCCGCCTTGCGCAAGGCGTCCTCGAAGGTGAAGGAACATCCGATCACAAATGCGACCAGATCGTCGCGCCAGTGCGCCTTGAGGTCATTGACCTGCTTTTCCAGAACACCATAGCGGTAAATGTTGTAAAGCGCTGCGTCGGTCCGCATGTCGACGTCATTGCCAAGTCGATCGATGGAAGCTTCGCCTGCGCGCGAAACGCCAGCCAGTGGACAGGCCTTCGGGTTCAGTCGGCAATAGGCATGAAAGTCATCAGCAAGTTCACCGGGCAATATTGCCAGATTGCATTGAAGATTGCCCTTTGCAAGTCCGGCCGTATGACCCGAATACAGCCCGTCTCGGATCATCCTGCGCTGGGCAGTGGTCTCCATGTCAAACAGATCTGGAAGTTGGGCAAGTCCGCTGGTCATTTCCACCTCGAAAGTTGGTGGCAAAATGCTGCGGTGGATCTATTATCAAGTCAAATCGTGATTTTTTGTCCAAAGTGATCAAATTTTTGGATCACTTTTCCGGAGTGACCAACATGACCTTCGAGCAACTCAAGACCTTCCTGACCGTTGCGCGCATGGGAGGTGTACGCAAGGCTGCCGAGCAGATGAATGTCTCCCAACCGGCTGTTTCGACACGGATTTCAAGTCTGGAAACCTATCTGGGAACTGAACTGTTCAGCCGTGTATCGACAGGCGTCGTCCTCACCCGAAAAGGCGTTCTGCTCAGAAATCACGCCGAGCAGATCATGGAGATCATGGAACGGATCAAGGGGGACGTCATGGCAGAGGACAGCGTGAGCAGCCTGTTGCGCCTCGGTGTCGCGGAGACGGTGGCGCAAACCTGGCTCCCCGATTTTCTGCGCGCTCTTCATCGCAGTTTCCCCAGGCTCAAGATCGAGGTTTCAGTCGACATATCCGTCAATCTGAGGGAGTTGCTGCTGGATCGGTCGCTCGACCTGACCATCCTGATGGGCCCGATATCTGATTACAGTGTTGACAATCTGGACCTGCCGCCATTTGAACTCTCATGGTACCGGCCGATCGATCTTGCCGATCCGGACCTCAGCACGACACCGGTCATCACCTACAACCGGAATTCCCGCCCGCACCGCGAACTGACACAGCAACTCCGCGACAGGTACGGCAGCACCGCCCAGATCTTCCCTACGAATTCGCTTTCGACCGGGTTCGAGATGGTCGCCTCGGGGATTGGCGTCGGCATCCTGCCCCACGTTCTGGGCCATCGCCTGGTGGAGGAAAAACGGATAACGACCTTCGACCCAGGCTGGCAGGCCACGCCTCTCAACTTCACCGCAACCTATATTGGCGAACCGAGAAACGAACTGATCTCCCGCGCCGCGCGGGTGGCGCAGAAGGTGGCGCTGGAGTTTGGAGACGTGGACCAAAGTGCACAGGGGCGAGCCGGGCAGGGCGGCAGTTTGTGAATGGCTGACATTGGTCGCGAGCAATGAGGCCGCCGGATAGCGTTCCCGGCAGGTCGTGCACTGGCTTTGTTCAATGTCGGTTTTTGCGCATAACGTTTTTGACGTGGACATTCACAAGGAGCAACCTAAAGATACCTTCCTTCTCCTGGCCGTTGATAGAGGTCTCTGGAGCGAAGGTCAGATTTTGGCCTAATGGGAAATCGCGGCATGCAAGGGCTATGCGCGCGGATTTATCAGTTCGAGGTATCCTTGGATAACAAACTCAGAATTCGGCCCGCTGTCGGGCGTGATGTCCAAAGCGTACGTATATGCGCCGAGGGAGCTTACGAGCAGTATGTTGACGCAATTGGCAAAGCACCTGCCCCAATGGTTGCAGATTTTGAAGCCCTGATTGCAGCGGAGCACGTGCATGTCGCGGTCAATCCGGACAATGAGGTTCTCGGGTTTGTCGTGTTTTATCCAACTGATCAGCACGTCCTGCTGGAAAATGTCGCTGTCAAGGCGAGTGCATCAGGGCAAGGGATAGGAAAGGCGTTGATCGCGTTTTGCGAGGCGTCTGCCAGGAAACTGGGCGCTCGATCCATCAAACTCTATACGAATGAGAAAATGACCGAAAACCTGTCGATCTATCCCCACCTTGGATACAAGGAGACCGGCCGTGTAACCGAAGACGGCTTCGAACGTGTCTATTTCGAAAAGGTGATCTGACGAACGGCAGATCGCCAGATTTCGTTCAAATCAAATGCGCCTGATGTCGCCGAGGCCTATTCCTGCGAACTGGCACTCAGCGCATCTACCCTTTTGCACGGGCCGCCGCGGCAGTGTCATGATACTCGTGAAGCTCCACGACGCAGCCGTCTTTCACCGTCCAGAACAGGGCCAACTCGGTTTCTCGCGTAGCACCTGTGTGCCGGCTGGTGATTGTGACGCCAATCTGGGTCGCGGCGCGCTCGCCGGAAACGATAATGTCTGTCAGTCGATAGTCATCAATGCTCCAGTCAGCCTGTATCCGGCCTATCGTTTCCCAGAATGCATTGGTGCCACAACAATCGGCGCAATAGGGACCTGTTTCCGCATTGGCGTGGATGCAATAACGAATTTCATCATGAAGCAGCGAGGAAACTGTTTCTGCATCCCCGCTTTTGTAAGACTGAATGGCTTTGCGAACGACCTCTTCGGTTGTCATGAGTTTTCCCTCCAAATCCAGAAAATGGGAATTCAGCCAGAGCGTTGGCGTGTTGAGCCGAGCTGTTGCTGAACCTTTCATGGCCCGGCGATTTGACGCCCCTATTGCTTGCCGCAAAGGCAGCGATCGAAAGTATCTCCGTCCAGTGAGCCAAGCTGTTGAAACAGGCTGAGAAAGTCAAAATGGTTAAAGGCTTCGATAATCTGGTCGTCCGAGAAACGGCCATAAACGGTACCGGTCATCTTGATGGGTTCGCCCGTTTTACGCGACCTTCCCTCGAAGACGCAGAGCGCGCAAAGCCATTCATCGGAGGTCATGTGGTGCGTGACGCTTATTTTTACGTCCTGCAAAAGGCCGAGCAGAGCTTTTTGAAAAACCTTGAATTCGTCCGGTCCCAGCATTTCATGTTCGCGAAATTCGCTTCCGCCAACGCGGGTCTGTGCTCCCAGTCCAACAGCCCGACCGTCCCTGACGAACATTTCATCGATGGCTGTTTCATCTTCCTCGTTCCAAACACGCTGAAACCAGGTTTCAAGAATTTCAAGATTTGTCATAATGAAAGACCTCTTCTGGTATAAATACACCCACCTTGCCATTACTGGTTGAAATTACGAAGGGGAATCGTGTGATTTTTACCAAAAGGGCAAGATTGTGCCTTCGCTTTTTTGCCGAGAGATCAAGCAAACGCCTCACGTTTTGGAAATGGCGGGTGCGAACAGGGTCAAATGCAACTTTACGTGAGCGCATTTGTTTTCGCGTTTGACGCAGACCGTCTCAAGCCTTGCCCCTGGCAGTCGAGAAGTGACTTGTTGGCTACTCGTGGCCGAACCGACGAATGCCGAATGTCGATCCGGTATTGGTTTTGAGGGAAGAAGGGCACCTGTGGCTTCAGAATTTCGAGAGGAGACAGCGTGTTTTCGGTGATACTTGTCCAAAAACAAATGAAGGCGAGGGGAATTTCAATCACAGTGTTGCGGAAATCGATTGAGCGAACTTTATCGAATGCCGCAATTGGCATGTATCGGTTCAATCGTCGCAAGGCGGTCCCTGCTACTCTCAGCGAAACACCATTTGAGGGAAAACGCTAAGCAAAATCACGACTATTCCGGCCACCGCGACAAAGGGCAGCGCGGATCTGAAGATCGCGCCGGCTTTCACATCGGACACGGTCGCAGCCACGTAGAGGGCGACGCCAACCGGCGGAGTAACCAGTCCAAGTGTCAGGTTCAGGCACAGAACAACACCCAGGTGATAAGGGTCGATGCCATAGACGGATGTCGCAACCGGCAGAATGATCGGCACAACCATGATGAGGGCCGGTATGCCATCAATGATCATGCCGACAGCCAGCATGATCAAATTGACCAGAAGCAGAAACAGTATCGGATGCTCGGCCACCGTTACGACCCACTCCGCCAGGCTTTGAGGGATCTGTCCGTAAATCAATATCCAGCTGAAGACGTTCGCGGTGGCAACCATGAACAGGACGAGCGCTGCGTTTGAACCGGCAGTCAGCAGCATTTTCGGGATATCCCGGTCCGAAAGCTCGCGTGTTATGAATTTGCCGATCAGATAAGCCATGAGTGCAGCTATGGCGGCCGATTCAGTCGGGGTGGCGATACCGAGCAAGATGCTTCCGATGATCGAAACAGGAATGATGAGCGTCAGAAGACCGTCGCGCAGCAACCCGACCCGTTCCTGCGGCGTCAGCGGTGGAGCCACAGGAAATGGGCTGAACAGACCGATCAGGAAGATCACGATCATGAAGCCGGCGGCCATCAACAGACCCGGCACAATTCCGGCGATGAAAAGGTCCCCGATCGAGATCTGAGCCAGCACACCATAGACCACGAACATCATGGACGGAGGTATGATTGGAGATAGCAGCCCCGCCGAAGTCGTTGTGGCAACTGCAAATGTCTTTTGATATCCGGCCCGCTCCATTTCGGGAACCATCACTTTGGACATGATCGAAATCTGTGCCGTGGCCGATCCCAGAATTGAGGCCATCATCATGTTGGCAAGAATGTTCACATAGACCAATCCGCCCTTCATCGTGCCGACGACTGCTCGCGCCATGCCTATCAGCCTGGCCGTGATGCCGCCGCCGTTCATCATCTCGCCAACCATCATGAAAAGCGGGATCGCCAACAATCCGTATTTGCCGATGCCCGATTGCAATTGAAGCGCATAGGAGCCGATCAGGGCGGTGTTGCCGGTATCCAACACATAGATTGCCGCGGAGACCGCAAGAACGATGCCGATCGGCGCGCCGACAAACAGCAACACGACAAAGACCAGGGCCGTAATCATCGCGGCGTACCCGTGGCCGGGGTGCCGTGGAGGTCTCGCAGCAGGCAAGCCGTGCTATGGATCGTCAGTGTGAACGCAAATAGCGGCATCACCAAAAAGAACCACAAGCGCCGTACGCCGATGGTGTTGGTTACTTCCTGATACACGCTGTTGTATGTGCTCTCGAAAAATATCTGCAGGTTGAACCCACTCCGGGCCATCGTGACGGGATCGAACCAGACCCAGGTGGCATAGGCCAAGAACAGCGCGAAACCCAGGTTGACGCACTGCACAGCGATTGACATCCGGCGGCGGAGAGATTCTGAAACCGCATCCGACAGAAGGGTGACCGAAAAGTTTCGCCTTTGGGCAAACATCAGGCTGGATCCGACAAATGCAAAGACAACCATAAGGTTGATGGCCAGTTCATCCACCCAGTAGAGTGACCAGTTCACTGCACGGCTGGCGACATTCAGGATCATCAACATCAGTACGGCCGCCACCAGAATCTTCAATAGAAACGCCTCGATTCCGGCGATCCAGTCAGATGTTTTCAGCACCATCTTCATAGCGTGATCCTCTTTGGTCCCCAGGTTGACCGCCCACGCCTGAACGTGGGCGTCTGACTTAACCCGCAAGCATCTTTGCTTCCTTTTGCAATGCTGCGATGGACGGTGCCTTTGGTTCCCAGATACTCTTCCATTCGGAAATCGTGTCCCCGAAGAAACCAGGCTCTGCATCGACAACATTGATCCCGGTACCTTTGAGATCATTCAGCCATTTCGGCTCGAACTCGACATATTGGGCGAAGAGCCAATCGATCTGCTCGGAGACAGATTGCGACAGCATCTGCTTTTCGTCGTCGCTCAGAGCAGCCCAATACCGGCCGGAAACCACGGCAACCACCGGGAACATCATCTGGCTTGTGATCGTCAGATTGGGCGCCTGGTCATAAAGCTTGAGCTTCCAGGCCAACTCCAGATCGATATCAGCGCCGTCGACCTGGCCATTTGCGAGCGCATCAAACAGACCGGGTAGGGGCACCGGTGTGGGGGCTACATCCATCAGCTCATAGAAGTCCCGCAGCGGTGCAAATGGCGTGATGCGATACTTGCGTCCGGCCAGATCAGCCGACGACAATCCCGGCTCGCGCGATATCAGGTGACGCATTCCACCCAGTCCGAAACCAAGACCCTTCATGCCCAATGTTGAATACTGTTCTAGCATTCCCGTTGCCGTGGGACCGGTCAGCAGCTTGGACGCCTGGCTGACATTTTGCACCAGATAAGGTGTGAATAGGGCTGCCATGTCATCAAGACGGTTTGAGAACTCCGCCACCGTCAGGAAGCCCATGTCCAAACCACCGGACTGGAGCTGCTGGATCATGGTTGCCTCGTTGCCCAGCTGGCCCGACGGGAATACCTGAGTGTCGAACTTGCCGCCGCTCTTTTCCGCCATCGACGCCCCGACCCGGTCCATGGTCTGTGTCCAGAAGTGGCTGCCAGGCGTGATCGTGCCGATGCGGAGTGTTTTTTCCGCGGCAGCGCTGGCGATGCCCGGTGCGGCAAGCATTGCGGCTGTCAGTGAAGTGGTCTTCAGAAAGGTACGACGGTCCATTTGATTTCTCCCCTTTTGGTTTGGTTCTTGTCAGTGAAAATATGCTCCGCCATCGACGACCAGCGTCTGGCCGGTCATGAAGGCGGAGTCCTGCGAAGCGAGAAACGCCACAGCACCAACGACGTCTTCAGGCAGTTGGTCGCGCGCAATTACCCGTGCCTTTTGCGAGATTTCTTGAAGTTTTGTGATCTGATCCGGGTTCGCCTTGACACCGTCGGACATGGTAAAGCCAGGAGCGACACCATTGACGCGAATACCGTCTGCACCAAGCTCCTTGGCCAAGGCCTTGGTCATGGCGTTGATCGCGCCTTTGCTGGCGACGTAGTGCAGCAGGTAGGGCACACCCTTGAAGGGGGTGCCCGAAGACATGTTGACAATCACTCCAGCGCCCTGTGCCTTCATCGCCGGCAACACCGCGGCAGTAACAAACGCCTGACCCATAACATTGACGTTCAACACCCGTTGCCATTCTTCAGGCGATATGTCGGTGAATTCCGTAAGCTTCAGTGTGGAATAGAGACCGGCATTGTTCACCAGCGTGTCGATCTGTCCGAAGGCTTTCAGGGCTTCAGCGACCATCTCGTTGCATGAAGCCGGATCGGATATGTCACAAAAGACACCTATCGCGGCTGCGCCTGTTGCCGAGATTTCCGCAGCCGCTTCACTCGCTCCCGAAACATCGGCAATCACGACGGCAGAACCATCCCTGGCAAACCGGTCGGCGATGGCGCGTCCAATACCCATGGCTCCACCGGTCACGATGACAACCTTCTTTTCATCCATTGCTCTTCTCCCGTAAGACTTGAGGCGTTTACTGGCCTGGCGAGGCGCGCCGCAAGTCTTCGATGGTTTGTGTCGGAGTGATCAGTTCAGGATCTACCTGAAGCTCAATCAGGCTTGGCCCGGGATAGTCACAAGCACGCTCCCAAGCTGCCGCAAACTGTTCAGTGCGCGTCACTGTTTCGCCGTGACACCCGTAGGACTTTGCCAACATTGCAAAATCGGGGTTAACCAGATCCGTCGCGCTGACCCGGCCCGGATAGCTCCGTTCCTGGTGCATGCGGATCGTACCGTACATTCCATTGTTGACGACGATCACTTTCAGATTGGCGCGATACTTCACGGCGGTTGCCAATTCCTGTCCGTGCATCAAGAAACATCCGTCACCTGCGAAGCACACGACCTGCCGTCCTGGATGGGCTCTGGCAGCAGCCACGGCGGCGGGCAGTCCATATCCCATCGACCCGGAGATCGGTGCGAGTTGGGTTCGGTATTGGCGATACTTCAGGTATCGATGCACCCATACGGTGTAGTTTCCGGCACCATTGGTTACGATGGCATCATCCGGCAGAACGTTTTTCAGGTGATGCATGACATCGGCCATGGCCAGTTTCCCACGACCCACGGGCAGCGTCGACCATGCGCGATAGTCGGCATTGCAATGCGCGACATGGGCTCGCCTTTCAGGTGATCCCTCCACTGGAGGGGCCTGGTTGTTCAGTACCGCGATAGTTTCTGCTGCAGGTGCGGCAATGCCTATGTCGGGCGCGTAAACCCGCCCGATCTCTTCCGGATCCGGGTAAACGTGGATGAGTTTTTGAGCAGGTTTGGGAATATTGACAAGTCGGTAGCCGCCGGATTCCATCTCGCTGAACCGAGTGCCCAGCAGGACCAGAACGTCGGCCGCGCTTATCCGTGCGGCAAGACCCGGGTTGATCCCGATGCCGGCATCGCCTGCGTAGCAGGGGTGTGCATTGTCGAAAAAATCCTGACATCGAAACGAAGCGGCAACCGGAACATCCCATTTGGCTGCGAAGTTCTGAAGGTTCTGCCGCGCGCTCTCCGACCATGCTCCCCCTCCGACAATGATCATCGGGTTTGAGGCTGTCACCAGTGCGTTGAGAGTGTTCTGGACGTCTGTATCGATCGGAGCAGCTTTGGCTGGTCGGGCAACAGCCAATTTCGGCGGGATCACATCCGTTGTCTCGACCAACATGTCTTCGGGAAGCGCCAGAACCACCGGTCCGGGGCGTCCGGACATGGCAACGTGAAAGGCGCGCGATACCATCTCGGCAATTCTGTGGGGGCTGTCCACTTCCGCGACCCATTTGGCAACCTGGCCGAACATCCGGCGATAGTCGATTTCCTGAAATGCTTCGCGTTCGCGCATGTCTCGCGCAACTTGTCCTACGAACATGATCATCGGCGTCGCATCCTGACGGGCAATGTGCAGCCCGGCACTTGCGTTGGTTGCGCCCGGTCCCCGTGTGACCATGCAGATGCCGGGCCGGCCTGTCAGTTTCCCGAATGCTTCGGCCATCATTGCCGCGCCGCCTTCCTGACGGCAAACGGTGATGTCGATTTGAGGGGCATCGGTCAGTGCATCGAGCACGGCCAGGTAGCTTTCGCCGGGAACCAGAAAACACTGGTCAACTTCTTGTTGAAGCAGACAGTCCACAAGACATTGTGCTCCGGTAAGCGACCTTGTCTGGAGCATCTTGTTCACAGCAACAGTCCTGTTTCACCGAAATTGCGATAGCTTTGGGACTTGGGTTTTGTCCGATCTTCTTCATTTTCGTAGTGAATGGAGGATTTTCCGCGCAACTCGTCAGGCAGAATCATCGCCCGGATGAATCGGCTCTGGATTGCGTGATCAGCCTGAGCAAATACGGGAAGAGGGCCGCTTTCAAACCAGGCGCCGCCAGGTCCGAAGGAGGTCGACTTGCCACCGGTGTCAATCCTGATGCCTCCCTCGCGCAGACAGCGGATACCCGGACCTTGATGAGTGTGCAGCAGCGCCGTGCCCGAAGGTGGAAATGTTACGCTGTCAAGCCGCAGAAAATTGCCTGCCCTTGCCAATTGCGCCGGGACTTCGCCGGAAAGTTTTTTCGTCGTGTGCTGGGGACGGGCGGTAGGTGGCGCATCGGAAAGGTCCCAACGCCAAAGCGATGCGCCTTCCGTTCCCGCGACCAGTGTAACCGGCCCGCTGGCAACGAACCCCTCATCAAGGCCATAGCTGTTGCCTTCGACCGTGACTTCACCGGCGGTCACATAGATCGCCCTTGAGCATGTGTTGCCGAACGCAACGGTTTGACCGTTCGAGAGATTGTCTTCAAACAAGTGCAATTCCATCGTGGCTTTCCCTCGAACGCTAGTCTCGTGTCTGCATGAACGGTGCAGGCAGCAGCAGCTTGTTTTCCTGATGCCTGACCAACGGCCGGATTTTCTTGATGTAACTTGTCCATTCGGGATCGCGGACCAGTTCCTTGCGACGGGTCTGACGATCAGCAAAATCGGCATAGGACCACATGTGCACGATCTGGTTCTGGGGTCCGAATTCGACCTGGTAGTATCCGAGAAGATTTCCCAGTATCCGGGTCTGAACGGCCAGACCCTCAGCTTCGTAAAGCTTCAGATATTCAGGAACCTTTCCAACGTGCAGGGTGTAGATGCGCTCTTCGACGATCATGACGCAGCTCCCAGCCCGGCCAGGCAGATGTATTTCAGCTCGGTCCAGTCTTCGATGCCGTATTTAGACCCTTCTCGTCCGATGCCGCTTTCCTTCACACCGCCGAAAGGCGCGACCTCGGTGGAAATCAGCCCGGTGTTGACACCGACAATGCCCGTTTTGAGGGCATCTGCTACGCGGAAAATTCGTCCTACATCACGGCTGTAAAAGTATCCGGCCAGGCCGTATGGCGTGTTGTTCGCCATATCGATCGCGTCCTGTTCCTTGCGAAAGCTTGTGATCGTTGCAACCGGACCAAAAACCTCTTCGTGAGCGATATCCATTGCGGGTGTGACACCTGTCATGACCGTCGGCTGATAAAATGTTCCGCCAACCGCATGTCGCTGACCACCAATGCAGATTTTTGCCCCTTTACCCGTCGCATCCGCGACCAGGCGTTCCACCTTTTCCAATCCACGGTGGTCGATCAAGGGGCCCTGGCTCACGCCTCGTTCGAGGCCATGACCCACCTGGATCTGTTGAGCCCTTTCACACAGAGTCTCTACAAATCTGTCGTGAATACTTTCTTGAACGTAGATGCGGTTTGCCGCGATGCAGGTCTGACCGGAATTGCGGAACTTGCAGATTTGTGCGCCGTCGAGAGCCGCATCAATATCGGCATCATCGAATACAATGAATGCAGCGTTGCCACCCAGTTCGAGGCTCACCTTTGTCAAATCGCCTGCGCAGTCGCGCATCAACTGTTTGCCGACGGCCGTCGACCCGGTGAACCCGATCTTGCGCACGAGCGGGCTGTCGATCAACGCCCTGCCGATATGCGGCGCTTCCTCCCGGCCACCGGTGACAACATTGAATACGCCGGCAGGGACACCTGACTGTTCGGCCAACGCGGCGATTGCAAGCGCCGATAGCGGTGTCGCTTCGGCCGGTTTCAGCACCAAGCAGTTGCCGGCGGCCAATGCGGGTGCTGCTTTACGCGTCACCATTGCCGACGGAAAATTCCAGGGTGTTATTCCACCAACAACGCCGAGTGCATTTCGGGTGACCAGTATGCGCGCGTCGGCACGGTGCGGGGGGATGATATCTCCGTAAAGTCTGCGGCCTTCTTCGGCAAACCAGCTAAAGAAGCTGGCCGCATACTCGATTTCAACCAGAGATTCACTGAATGGCTTGCCCTGTTCGAGCGTCAGCAGACTTGCAAGCGCTGCTGCATTGGATCGCATCGCAGCAGCCCAGGCAAGAAGTACAGTTGCCCTGTCAGCCGCCGTCCTGTTGCTCCAACCTTCAAACGCCTTTTGTGCCTCGGCAATCGCATGAGTTGTTTCCACCGCGCCCATCCGCGGCACCGTTGCCAATGTCTCGCCGGTTGCAGGGTCATTGACTTCAAGGCGTTCACCTGATTCAGCCTTGACCCACTGTCCACCTACATAACTCTCGGTTTTCAAAAAATCAGGCAATTGGGCCAAGATAACTTTCCCTGTCTTTGCTGGTGGCGAAGCACGATTTCATTGACCTCAGGATGGCACGCTCCTGCTCAGTGGTCTTTGCCACGGTTTCGTGCTATTTACCTTTTTGTCCGATTAATTGAGGCAAATGCCGAAGGGATGCCGTGGCTGACGCACTTGGGATCGCTGTAGGAGCGTTTGGGCGCGTCGCCTTGCTGTCCGCAACGGAGCCGGTTCTGGATCACGCCCATTCCCAGGTTCATGCGCTCATCAAACTTACAGGGCCCGACACGGTCTACAGCGTCGACGGTAAAGGCGCGCGGCTAACCGATACCCAAATGGTGCTGGTCAATCCCTGGGTCGTTCATTCCAATCAGCGGTCTACGGGTGTAGAGCCGACGGTTCTCTTGGCGCTCTACATCGACACGCTGTGGTTCGGTGAGAACGGCAATCAGATACTTGCCGGCTTCAAGAACCTTCCTTTCGCGAAATCAACGGCGACAGTCAGTTCCCGCTTGCAGGAGCAGGCCGTGAAACTTGCGGATCAGATGATGGACATGCATAGCGATGAAGAGCAGTTCGACACATTGCTTCGTGACCTGGTCTGGTCAGTACTCCAATGTTCGAAAACCGACGCTGTGTCGGAGCAGAGCACAAACTGCCTGTTTGTAAGCGACCACCGAATTCGAAGAGCGGTAAAGGCATTTCGCCAGGAACCTTCCAAGGAACTGGACCTGAACGATGTAGCACGGGATGTGGGATTGTCGCGGTCACAGTTTTATGCACGCTTTCGCCAATGCACTGGCCTGTCGCCACGAACTTATCTGGATACCCTGTGCTGCGAACGCGCATCGCACCTTCTTAGTGACCCTGCCATTACGATTGCGGAAATATCTGAACTGTTGGGGTTTTCTGCTCAAGGGCATTTCACAAGGTTCTTCAAATCCAAAACGGGCGTGTCGCCGAACAGCTTTCGAATGGGGCATATCGAAATCGGACGCGTCTTGAGGTAATGCCTTTCCGACAAGATCCAGACTGACTGGACATGCAGCGCAATCACTGATTTGCGCGCAGTCTTGTCGCTTTGTCTCAAGTTTTCAAATCAGTGGTTTCATCGGGGCAAAACGCCGAATGCTCTAAGAGTGGCAATTGCGTTGAACAACAAGAACGGCTGAGTTGTCCAAAACCCGATCGTTCGCTCGTCAAGCAATGAATGTGCGGATCTGTGTTCGAACCTCAGCAGTTGAATGATCAATTTGAGGACGGGAAGCTGTCATCAAGACCAATGGACGCGCGGGGTTCGTTGTCAGCCTATTCGCGCGTACTATCTGGCAGCGCCTTCGTTGACCGCGGATTTTAGCTGCCGGACGACCAGATGGCACACCTAATATGGAAATCAGAGTGAGACTCAGCTGCTGACACCCGGCTTGAAACGGTAACGGCCGGTGATCGGGAATTCGAGCAACCTGTCTTCCAGGCGGGTACCGGCACCGATGTTGTGTATGACAAGCGGACGATTGCCATCCTGTGAGCGGTAGTGCGAGACGATAGCAATATGCGGCAGGTTGCCAGGCAACATCTGCGAGACAACGTCTCCGGGCAGATAGTCTGACGCGCCGTTGCTGACCGGGAGCGCTGCGTCCTGTCTTTTGAAAAAGGTCTGCAGGTTCGGGACCCGTCTGTGATCGATGTTCCGATCCGGTCGCCTGAGGCCCCATATCTTCGGATAGGCCCTGAAGTGCGATTTCATATCGCGATTGACCTCTTTTTGAAGATCGAAACCGAAGGCATCGCGATAGGCCCGGACGATGACGTCGGTGCAAACGCCACGTTCGCGCGGCAGGTCACCATTGGGAAAACCCAGTCCAACATAAGCCGGGTCGTAGATCAGCGTTACCCCGATCTGGTCTTCGGCGGCTGTTATCAGTTTTTCCGCCCAGGGCTCGGCCTGCTGAAGATCCCGTTGAAAAGTAATCCTGACCAGTGGCTCGTCGTGATTTTCAATCGCGTTTTGTGCAAGTTGCAATCCGGCTTCGAGTTTGCCGGGTATCATCGCAGCTGCAGTCAGGCCGCTGCCTGCGGCAATACCTGCCCCGATCAGAAATTCGCGTCGCTTCATCCGCCATCCATAGTTTCTCGCCCGCTGACCTGAATATGCGGATTCTGAGTCAGGAATGGGGCAGGGGCCGGTTTTGTTTCTCAGGCGAAGCTTTCTGACGAAATAAGTTGTTCCGGCTCCTTCGATCCGGACCATTCAGGCGTATGACCCGTTCAGTTTTTGCATTGCCACCCAAGCAATAAAGTCGCCGATGGAGACGTCAAAGGAGAAACGTTACTTGAAACAGCAGAAACGGCATTGCAAGTCTTGCTGACATGGCATCTAGGCTCGATGTGAGCGAAGCGAGGGCCAGGTTTCCTCATGCTTTCAAAATTCCTGCCAGCAATTTCTTGGTTGCCTGTTCGTAGGCCTCGCTGTCTTCTCCGTTTGCAATCGCCAAAGCCGCCCGGTCAAACGCTGATGAGAGCAGGTCTGCAAGCGGCTCCAGAGGAATGTCTCCTATGGCACCCTGGGCAGCTGCGTGGCGAAGCCCCTCGAGCAGGGTTGCGCCGCCGGTTTCCCGGTCTATTTCAGCCATTTCGCCCAGACCAAGCACTGCGGGCCCTTCCAACAGCAGGATCCTTGCCCGGCCCGGCGCCGACATTGCCGAAAAATAGGCCTTTGCTCCTGCCATGAATGCATCAAGCGGGGATTGATCCGTACTCGTATCCGCGTTGATTTCCGATGCAACGGCGGCTGCCTCCTGGTGCACAAGCGCGCGCATCAAGTCTGCCTTGTCGGAAAAGTGGTGATAGAGCGCACCTCTCGTCACGTCCGCATATTTCACGATTTCCGGCGTTCCTGTCTCGGCGTAGCCCTTGGCAACGATCAGTTTCCTGGCGGCGTCCAGAAGGGCGCGTCTGGTCTCTGCCCTGCGCTCGGCCTGTTTTCGGCGTGGTTTTGCATCTTGCATACATGCAGCCTGTATGTTAATTCGAGTTACATACAAACTGTATGTCTTTTTAGAGCGCCTGAAAAGCCCCGGCGTTCCAATGCCGGGATTTGAAAGCGACTCACGAACAAAGGGAGAAACGCCATGAAAGCCACCCAGTACTACCCGGTTCTGATGACAGACGATGTTGCCGGGACGGCCCGGTTTTACCGCGATCATTTCAAATTCAAGGCAGCCTTTGAGGCGGACTGGTACATTCACCTGCAGTCGGAAGATGACGAGAAAATCAACCTGGCCATTCTCGACAAGGATCACCCGACCATTCCAGAGCGGGGACGCGGCAATTGCACAAGAGGCTTGCTGTTGAATTTTGAAGTCGAAAACGTGGACCCGATATACGACCGGCTCAAGGAAAAGGGGTTACCCATTCTTCTGGCCTTGAAGGACGAACCTTTCGGCCAGCGCCATTTCATCACGCAGGATCCAAATGGTGTCCTGATCGACGTGATCACGCCCATTCCGCCTAGCGCTGAGTTTCTCGCGCAGTATTCGCCGGACGCGGTCCCGGCGTGACCGACTGAAGCGGAAGAACGTTTTTTTCGGCAGCGAGACACTCAAGTCTTCTCCCGGATTGCCGCTTTCGGCAATCCGGTTCCCAGTTTTGGAACATCTGTGGATCGGAACATGCGCGCGACTGCAGGAACAGCCGCCGGCCGCAGGTGCAATGCGCAGCCCTGTGAAGCTGTCGGCGATCCGTTACATGCCGGGTACCTGATACCGCGATTGTTTCATCCTGGCGTTTCAGGCAATTCAGACGAAACCAACTCGACGCGGCATTTGCCTGGGGAAGAAAGAAACCCAATGTTCGAGGCAGCAAATCGGCTTTCGTATATAAAGATGGATGTTCCTGCGCAGAAGTAAAACGTCTCAAGTTTCTGAAAATGTTTACTTATCTTGCTGTCTGATCAACCTTCGCTTGTGGCGACGCGGTCGGTTTCAAGTTCGGGACAGCGCTGCCGGAAATTGCAATCCTGAACCAAATGGCCACATGAAGTGCGGCCAACCGGCAGAGGCAGGACACGCTTTGGATTGGATGATGAGGGGCACATGAAGCGAATTGGGACAGCTTTGTTGCTGATGCTCATTGCCTTGGCAGTTTTTGTCTGGATCAGTGATCCCACGAAACTCAAAACATCATCGGCGTCGCTGACACGGTTTGAAACCGGCGCGATGTCCGGGACAGAAGAGGGTATTGCTCTGTTCGGTTTCGGCGACTTCGGCGGTCTGAGTTCGGACACGCTGCGAACGTCGGCGGCACCCTGGAAACTTGCAGTTTCAGCGTTGGCGCTCCAGGAAACCGCCGGCGATGTTGCAGCATTGAAGCAAATTGATATTGCCGCAATCTATCGCAGGTTCGGATTTCACAGTCCGACGCAGATCGCCAACTGGCCGCCGACACTTGCCAGGCCGGATCTCTCGAAACCGGTCGGGATCAATACCGGTCTTGCGAAGCATACACTCCTGCCGATTGCCGTGACCATTGGAAACACCGGTTGCGCGGCCTGTCATTCGGGCGTGACCTACCGGGAAGACGGCACACCGGATACGACAAGAATCTGGTTGGGCATGCCAAACAGTTCGATCAATCTGGAAGCCTATACCGCTGCGCTCTACGCAGCGTTCCGGACTTACGGACATGACGATGCAAAGCTGTTTGAGGCTGTCGAGATCCTGTTTCCGGAGACAGGCTGGAGTGAACGGCAAACGCTTCGTTTCGCGATATTGCCAATGCTTCAACAGGAAATGGACGAAAGGAACAGGACTATTGGTCGACTTGTTCCGTTCGTGGCCGGGTTACCCGGTGCAACAAACGGTCTCGATGCATTGCGCAACCGGCTGGGGCTTATTCCCGAGGGTACCGTTGTCGACAAGAGCGTCTTCAATTCGGTTCCCGAGCTTGGTGGGAGGCTCTGGCGGCGCAGCTTCCTCAACACCGGCTCCTACGTGCCGCCGGGCGTTGATCCCCTCTCGGAAACCGTTCCGAAGGATCTCGATGAAAACCATCTGAAGGAAATGGCATCCATCGTCGCCTATTTCACGGTTCCGAGTATGGGGGTAAGCGCTGAAGTAGCCGAGGCCCATATTGCGGATGCTGAAGCGGTACTGCGTTGGCTTGGAGACTATGAGCCGCAGAGATTTCCTGGAAAGATCAACCGACATCTTCTGACCGATGGACGGTCTGTTTATGCCGACAACTGCAGTCAATGCCACGGCGTATACAACCAGGATCTCACCAAACCGGAGTTGGTCGCATTTCCAAACTGGCAGGGAGATATCGGAACCGATCGGCGCCGTCTGGAATTGACCGGTGAAAACGTCGCTGCCGCCGTCAATTCCGGTCATTTCGGACGCTATATCAGTGCAAGAAGCACCGGCACCTACGCGGCGCCGCCGCTGACCGGTATCTGGGCCAGCGCTCCCTATCTTCACAACGGCAGTGTTCCGACACTGTGGCACCTCATGCGTCCGGACAAGCGGCCCGAACGTTTTGTCGTCGGCGGCCATGCGCTTGACATGACACTGGTGGGGCTCCGCGGATCGGAAGATAAGAAAGGAGGCTGGATGCCGCCGCCTGATTATGAACCCTGGGCACTTTCGGCAGAAATCGACGTCAGTCAGTATGGCCTGGGGAACGAGGGTCACGAGCGTCCGTTCTCTTCCCTGTCCGAGGACGACAAGGCGGCACTTCTGGAATATCTCAAGCTTTTGTGACGAGTTGGTCGGCTGGCAGTCTGGCTTTTTCCGGCTGCCTGTTTCCAGGGTGGGGTCCGACACGCAAGACCGTAATCAGTTCGCGCTCCTCGGCGAGCTCAAACAGTTTCATCACCTCCCGCCGTGCCGTGGGATCGTCGGCGAGGACGGCCATGGGCCAGGCCGCGAATCCGGCGGCGGTCAACGCGAGCCAGAATTCATAGAATTTGCCGCCGCTTGTCCAGCGATCTTCTTCTGCCGGACGGTGAAAGGCGACGAGCCCGGTAGCCGTGACGGTTTTGCCGTGTTCTGAAACGATCGCCTTGCCGAACCCAAGCCGGTCGAGAATTTCAAACACCGGACGTCCAAGCGCAATTCCTGCCACACGCGCTTCGAGGCCTGACAACGCCAGAGATTCAGCGGAAAGACCATCAAGGGCCCAGCGCGGGTCCGAAGCGCGAAGCCGCATCCAGTCCACCAACTCCTTACGAAATGACGGAGATCGCATAACTGCGAGGCTTGCCTGGTCGTTCAATTCCGAGAGCATCGCAATCCTGTGCGCGTCCTGCGTGAGCGCCGTGTCGGAACGGCCGGCACACATGCCACTGAGTGACTTGCGCAGCTCCGGGCTGGCCTGTGCAAACCCTGCGCGGAACGTGGTCCGTCTTTTCAGGGTTTCGATCGGTTGGACAGGTCCGGGTGGGCCGGCGATGGCGAGGCGGGCGACGTCGTCAGAAATTTCCCAGCCCGACACGCCGTGGCCATGGCGGGCAAGGGCAAGCATCGTTCCGTAAAGTGCGGCACCGCCACTCAATCGTGCATCCTTGTTTTCCGGGTCACCCACAGGGAGCAGGCGGGCGGGGTCGAGGGACAAAACAATGGTTTTTTGACCGTCCATCGCCCAGCGGGTCGGCTGGGTGTTGTGCGCCGAGGGAGCGAGATTGGCTTCCGCCGCGATCTTTTCTAGAAATTCGGGGGTCACGTCAGCGCCTTCCGGTAGAGGTGCGCGCGGTGAAGCATGTGTGCACCGGCCTTCGTCTTCTGGGCCAGGCTCGCGGCGTTGACGTCAGCGATCCAGGTGTTGCCGAGTGTCTTGTAACCGGCCTTCTTCATCGCCAGGATCACATGCCGCAGAACAACGGGATTGATGCCCTTGCCCTGCATGTCCGCGCGGACCGCTGAATAGATCAGCACGGCGCGCTTGTTGGCAAACCTGTGCCGGAGAAAATGCCACGGCATCGTGAGCCCTGGACGGGACTGGATCTTTTTCAGAAATGGGTTGAGATCCGGGATGCACAAGATGGTCGCCACCGGGTCGCCTTTGTAAGTCAGGAGTGCGGAAATACGCGGGTCTATTATCCAGACCATATCCTTGGCCTGAAAACTGTATTCGTCGGCACTGACCGGGACGAACATCGGATTTTGCGCAAAGGCCGAGTTCAGCAGGAGCCGCGCCTGTTCCATACGTTCGCGGACATTCCAGCGTGAAATTCGGGCAAAAGCATAGTCCGGATCGTCAAGTACCTGCTGTTGTTTCGGTCCGATTGCCGGAGGTGCGCACGACGTCAGATCAACTTCGAAAGTTGCCATTGGAAAGTCACGCGCATATCCGTTTTCTTCCAATAGCCGGGGTATGTGGGGAGGGTTCCAGACCTGGTCCGTGTAAGGTGCGTTTTCGAACCCGTCCGTAACGACACCAATCTGCTGCATCGCTGTCAGGTTGATGTTTCCGACAATTTCGTCCAACCCGCGGGTGTGTGCCCAGGTTTCGGCAGCGGCCAGCAGGGCGCTGGCTGCGTCCCCGTCATCTGTACAATCGAAAAAGCCGAAATAGGCGCGCCGCCAGTCGAACTTCTTGTTGGACGCGTTGTGGACATGTGCAGTGAGGCGGCCGACGGGTTTTTCGCCTTGAAAGGCTGTGAAGATCGAAATGTCGTCAGGACCGGAAAACAACGGGTTCTTGTCGTGTGAGACGAAGCGAAGGAGATCCGCGCGTAGAGGAGACACATAAAGACTGTCGGGTCCATAGGCATTGAAGGGTGCTTGGAAGAAGGCGTCGAAATTGCCGGTCTCGATACGGATTGTCATGAGGTTCCCCTCCGGACCATGTCGCGTTCCGCGATCACCCGTGCAAAGCCGAAAGCGGAGCGCAGGCTGCTGCTTGAAGTTGCTGAAAAACCGGCAGGGGACCCGACTGCGACCATCAGCGGTTCTTCTGCCACGAGCAAAACCTCGTTTCCACCGGTGCGCGCGATCAATTCCCTGATCTGGCTTTGTGCTGCCGTGTCCAGCGAGCGGTTTTTCGGAAGATCGGACATGTTATGGGATCCCGTCGGTTTAAGCACCTGCACCATTAGATCGCCGTCATAGTCCTGAAGCTCGTTTGTTCGCAGAATTGTATAACCGGCCGTCAAGCCGTTGTTGTCGAGAGCGGCCAGGTAGTCGTCGAGACGTTTTGCATGTCGCATGGCGGCAAGGAGGGATGTTTGACGGCGGTCGCGGCGAATGGCTGCGGACGAAAGGCCGAGGACCAGGACAAGCATAAGCGAAACGACAATCGCCGAAGTCTCAAGTGTCTCTTCGGGAGACAGACCCGTCTGCAGTTTGACAAGCCAGGCTGCAAGGCAGCCTATGAAGGCAATCGAAGCGACAGCAGAAAACACGCGTGCGGCACTGGCTATCCTGGCTTCCAGCGTCACGGTGACCCAGGCGATCGTCAGCGCCCCAAGTCCGGACAGATAGGGCAGGTTTTCCGGTGGCAGCAGGTCGTAGTCCGACAACAGCAGGATCATCACGATCGGGATCGCAATGGCAAATCTGTTGATCGCCGTATTTTCAGTTGCAGTCAGGCTGGATCTGTCTCGCGTCAGAAGCATCACGAATATCAAGGTGAAGGACATCAACTGGTACGCGGCCAGGAGAAGCAGAAAACCTGGAGAGGACGCGACTGAGCCGGGTAAAAGCACCGCGGCGCACCCCGTGGCTATCATTCCGGCGGCAACGACCAGTTTCACGAAACGGGGTGCGTGACGGCGCAGGAAACCCTCCGTCAGCAATAACGCGGCGAACGGTATGACGGCCGCCGCAACGAAGGTTGCCGTTCTGAAAAGACCGAAGTCTGTCAGCCAGTCGGCAGCGCGCACGAAATAAAAGACAGCGACCACAAGCAGCGCAAAACGGAACCTGCCGGCAACACCACCACTGGCCGGATCGATCTGCCAGCGAACAACCAACAGACCGACGACGGCGGACAGGGTGACCGTGAGGTCTGTAACCAGTTGCGATTCATCCATCGGCTGCCTCAACCATGCCCGTAAGCTTTCGCCGCACGAACGGCCTCAACATTCCGGACAGGAGGCGAGGGAGCGGACGTTCGATTCTGGCCGTATAGGGGTTGAGGAACCAGCCGTTCTCGTCGGTATTGCTCGTCCTGCCAAGCAACAGGCCCAGCGTTTCATACGCCATCAGTGTCCCCGTGCTGATCACCATGGGCGCAAATGACATCCGGCTTCGCCTGCCGGCAGCGACATCGGCTGCAAGATCCAGATCGATATGGTGCCTGGATGAAGAGTTCAGCATGACATAGACGGCTTCAGCGAAGAAAGAAGCATCGCACTGGTCTTTCGTAAGCGCATTCCAGTCGGTTCCGATTGTCGGATAACCAAGACGCTCCTCCGGCATCGGTCTTCCGGGACGGGTTACATAGATCGACGGCAGCGGGGAAGCGTAAGCATCTATGACGGCACGGCCAAGTTCTCGTGACGTGCGATAGAGCAGGAGCGTGGCTGCAAGATCATCGGTACCGTTGATGACCACGTCAGCCTTCGAGACAAGCTCGGTGGCGCTTTGAGTCCAGGTCTGGTCGTAGACGTCGATATTGGCATCGGGATTGATGTTGAGGCACTGGGCCCTTGTTGCTTCGGCCTTGTCCCGGTCCAGGTGATCGAGATTGGCGAAGACCTGGCGGTTGAGGTTTGACGTCTCGAAGGAGTCAAGGTCCGCGAGGATGAGGTTACCGACACCTGCCCGAATGATCGACTGGATCGCAGCTCCACCCATTCCGCCTGTCCCGCACACGAATACGCAGGCCTGTTTCAACATCTGCTGTTCGGCTTCGGTGACAAATCCGATGTTCCGTGTGGTGAATTCCGAGTAGGTGAATGTCATCGTGCCCGCAGTAGACCGTAGTCTTTTTCTGAATTGAACCAGTGCGCCGCGGGAAGAAATACACGCCGCGCAAATACCAAAGTGCCCAGCGCCGCCAGCTGCATCAAAGATCCTCTGGGAACCGCGCGCGCTACGTACCGCTGAGCTGCTGCCAGATCGATCAGACCAATCTGCAAGACATCGTCTCCACGATCGTAGTTGAGTTCGTTTCGACACCAGGTGTTGTATTTTTCGTCACGATGCCTGGTGGTTTGTTCGATCGTTTTTTTCAGGTCGTCAGATCCACCGGTATAGGCATTGCGAATGACAAATCGCTTTTCGTCGAAATCCGCGTCAGCGCCCACGCCAAACACATGACGATGGTTCTGCATGATTTCGCGCGCAATCAGGATTTTTCGGAAGTCACTCGGTTCCGGTTCTTCTGGGCTTGGGCACACTTCGGAAAACGTCTCGCAAACCATGCCGACCACTGCCGGGACCTGCGTGACATTGGAGACATAAAGCGGCCGCAAGCCACCACGTATGAAGAGCAGGAGACACGTCAGTCCGTAGAGGATCCAGGAAAGCCCCTTCTGACGTTCCTGCGGATCTATCATGACCAGACCAAGGTGAATTATCCGGCACCTTGAGGCTGACTGATTGCAGTCCATCAATGAAAGTGCATTGAATGCAACGGGTTTGCCGTCGCTTGTTCGCCTTACCAGCGTTACGATCGCATTTTCCAGGCGCTCCCGGTTGCCTGACAACACTCCGTAGTCGAGTGCCCCGGTTTCAAGTGTTGCCGTTGCGATCCCGGTCAGGTCCGACCGGAGCTTCTCCAGACGGTCAGCGGTCATCCAGCGGCCCGGACGTTCGACGATTTCAACGGTATTGGTGCCGCTCTGGAACGACACATCGAGATAGTCCTTACTGACAGCTTTGGCGATCAGCCTCATCAGCAATCTCTCATGGCTGCCCAGTACGTCGCGAAACGCTCAGGCAAGCCTGTTATCCCGTTACCATAGTACCGGGACCAGTTGCACCTTCAGTCAGATGGACCGCAAGATCTGAAAATTCAATGAAGATGCCAAGAACTGCCGTGTGTTCAGCCGGATTGTCAGGAAGCGACACGCGGGCACGAACTACTCTGTTCGGCTCTCGACTTGAGGCCCTGAAGGCTTTGCATCGTGTTTGGATTGCCCGGCAGGACGAAACTCTGTTCCAGCGCGGTGCGAACGTTGTTGATGACGGCAAGATCCTGTACCGCGAGGGTCTGGCACTGGTTTCCGGTGAAACGCACACGGATACGGATCACCCTGTCGCCGTTGTCGGAAGGTCCGAATTCTGAATCCAGAGCGGGGTTCTCGCCGGCCATCGGACGTTCCAGAACAATCATGTTGGGCTGATCCTGCAGCACCACCGTTCCTCTTTCCTTTGCGCTGGAGACCAGGGCACTGCGAACGGTAACCGGGTCCGCCGCAATATTCACGCTCTGGGCCCCTGCGGGAACATCCAGTCTCGGCTGATCACCGAGAGAGGCCGACCGGTTCGAACCGGACTGGCATGCAGCAAGGGTTAGGGCGCAAATGCTGAAGATTACTGTATGTCGCATCGGGTGGTCCACAGTCCAAAGGGGTTTCAAAGGTCCGGTATTTACCGTGTTTTAGTCCAGGTCCAACCTCAGACACAACAAGTCAGAATCTCTTCCTGTCCCATGTCTCAAGTCTTCTACAAGAGTGCTAACGAAACCTTGTGGCAAAGACCGGGCAGATTTCCAACTAAAACTGGTCGCCCGTTTTGAAGCCGCCGCCGCCAAAACTGCCGCCTCCCTTGAAGCCTCCACCGCCGAATTGTCCGCCAGATCCCGAAGACCGGCGACCCGAGCGTCCGAAACCACCCATGGACTTCGGTAATCCGGATCCATTGGGAAAGGCAACCTTGCGGCCGCGCGGTTTCCGGCGACGATGAGATCGTTCCGCTCGCGCCCAGTAGTCGGCGCCCGTGATAGCGCCCTTGACAAGTTCGCCGAGCAGAACCGTCGTGAGCTTGTCATCGGAAAATGTCGATTCCCAACTACCGTAGTCTTTCGATCGAAAGCGCTTGATGACATCGGCGAGTTCTGCTCTCCGGCGGCTGATGTCACGCTGCAGTTCGCGGTCCTGCCGGATTTCCCGGGCAACCTGCTCGACGCGCTCCCTGAAGTCCTCTATGCGCTGGACGATCTTCTCGTCCTCCGGAGAGGGGGTGTCCATTGCGGCTCGCCACAGGTCATTGAGATCGTCGGCTTTCAGGGATTCCGACAAAAACCCCTCGGCCTTCTGAAAATCGGAATCCTCGCCGCTGGAGAATTCCGCGAGTGCGCCAGCGAGTGTTTCAATCTGACTGTCAAGTTTTTCAAGGTCCGTGTCGATCTGCTCGATCTCGTCACTATAGCCTTCGATCGATCCGACCAGATCCGTGCCCGCAGCATCGTTCATGGCATTGCGGCTGAATTCGGCAAGCTTTTCTTCTTCCTGCGCGGCAATCTCGGCGCAACGTTCGGCATGTCTTGCCATGCGGTCGGGAATGCCTGTCAGCATGGCGTAGTTTGCCCGTGCATCATCATAGCGGATCAGTCCGGCAACCCAACGGTCAAGTGACCTGGTCAGTCCCCTGTAATTGTAGTCAGGCGTCCCGTAACCACGCTGCCACAGATAGACAAATAGCGGATCGGCATCATAGGCTTTGCCCTTCTGTTCCTGGTCCTGCTGGGCGGTACGCGCTTTTTCGGCCGCAGCCTCGGCAGTCGCATTTGCCTGTTCTGCGGTTTCGCGCTGAGCCAGGTAAGCGCTGTCGTTTTCCAGGCGACCGTCGACCGTTTCCATCAGGTCGTCCATCTGGTTTTCTGCCGTGTCGCGCGACGTGTCCAGCTCCTGGCGCTGCTTGTGCTTCTGGTTCCGTTCGGATTCAGACTGGCGAAGCTGTTCGCTCAGAACCTTGTAATCGTCGCTGCGCTTGTCGAGCAGGCGTCTTGCCTCACGAGCAGCACTGTCGAGGCGCGTGTTAAGTGTTCCGGCCGCATCAGTGTCCAGACGAAATCGGGCGAGGTCGCGATAAGCCTCGCTTTGCCGTTCCTGCAGGTCCGTCACCGAACGCGTCGAACGTTCGATGCGCTTGCTCAGCTCTGCTTCTTCCCGGCGGAGATCTGCCATGGACTGCTCAATCGTCCCGAGTGTTTGCCGTCCCGTCAACATGAGATGTCCTCCGGCGAGAATGACGGCTTAACCTGCGCTACCATGTCGTAATCGCTCCGCCCTGAACACCGCTGCGCCATTTGACATCGAGTTCGCCACGCCGTTTTTGACCGAGAACTCCCTTTTGAACGATGCCGTCTTCGATCTTGTCGCGCCGTACAGCGTCATAGATCGCTTCCGATACCCGTTGCCCCCATTTGTCAACGGATTCGGACTTGCCCGTTTCTTCAGACTGGATCGTCTGCTTGAGAACATTTCCGTCCGGATCGATGGCTTCCACGACAATGTAGAAATTCTCGCTGTTCGGATTGGCTTCCGGTATACGTGTGAGGCCGGTCGGTTCACCCTCGCGCGAGACGATCTGGACCTCAAACACCTGTTGAAGCCGCCCGGCGAGTTGGCGCAGATCCGCTTCCGCCTTGAAGGCCGCTTCGTTTTTGCCGTCCTCCAGCGCAAGGCGGCCATCTGCAGCAAGCGAGTTTGCCTCGGCTTCAACCTCGGTATTTTCGGTCAGCGTCTCGACGCGCTCCACGAGTTCGGTGAACGTCGCAGGAAGAGCTTCAAGCCGCGCGGTCAGCTCCGCTTCGGCGCGTTGCTGTGGCAATATGACGAGGAAATACCAGGCGGCGACAACCACAAAAAGCAAAGCGGCGGCCGCCGCAAGCCACTTGGACCAGGTTCCTCTGGAAATGTAGATCATCGCCAGCGTGCGCTGAAATCCGGTCTTGGGCGGCGAATAGACAAAGCGATCGCGCTTGAGGTCTTCGACACCGGCTTTCAGGATGTGCTCGGGGACCTCGATACCTTGCGAGGCATACACATGACGCAGCCGTTCGACCATCGCGGCGTCACGCTCATCCGTCTTCAACTCCCGCGCAACCTGACCTTCTTCGTGACGCAGCGTATCCACCACGTCCATCACCATCATCAGATCGTCGAGAGGCGCGTCGGATTTGTCAGTCCTGCTTGCCATCAATACCCGTCTTCTTGCATCGGTCGGGCCGACCTCTTGCCGGCCCGATACAGTCTTTCGTGATCAGAGACCCTGACCCTGTGCAGTCAGTTTTGCGAGCCGGCGCTTGCCTTCTTCGACCGCGTGGCGAATTTCCTCGGAATTCTTGGTCGACATGTCCCGCATTTCGGAAATGATCTCGCGGGACTGGACCTGGAAATTCACCACGGAATCGACCAGTTTTTTCACTGATGCTGCGGCGACGGTCGGGCCATAGCCTGCCTTAAGGGCCTCTTTTTGCACGGCGTCGCCGATTTCAGCCAGAGTTTCGAGGCTCTTGTTGATACCTTCCTTCATGGCATTCAAGGTTTCGGTGGACTCGTGCAGGCCCTGCAATCCGGTAAAGGACGCGTTGAGAGCTGTCAGGACGGATTCGTTTGTCGAAAAGAAACTGACGGACTGCGCGTAAACACGTTCCTTGGCGTTGGTGGTCTGCACAAGACGCGCCATGATCACTTCCGAGGTGTTGTAGCCTATGGTCAGATTGTCGGATAGGTCCTTGGCAATCTGATAGCGCTTCTCCTCGTCCTGCATCTCGCGCATGCGTTCGTCGCGGGTGAGCTCCAGCCGTGCCTTTTGTGCCGGATCGTCACCGGCATAGCCTTCCACTTCCTTGGAAGCGGCTTCCAGCGCGAGTTTTTTGCCATTCAGCTTTTCGGTTGCCATGTTCAGCAACTCCAGCGCTGTCACCTCGGCCTGTTTCAGGGCGCCGCGAAAGTCGCGATAAGAGTCCAGGATTGTCTGCTCCCGCTCGATCTGGTCCTTGGTCGCAAGGGCGACTTCCTTGTACGTCCCGCGAATATCCTGAAACCGGTCAGAGATCGTGCCCCGGCGCATGTCACGCCATTTGTTCGACAGGTTTTCCGTGAAGGAGATCTTGCCGTCTGCCAGCTGATCCACCAGCGACTTGGCGTCGTCCCTGATGGAATTGAAGGCGTTGGTGATTTCCTCGTATCGCTCACCGATATCCATCTGCTGGACCTGCGTGCGGACAACCTCGTTGAAATTGGAAGCCTGGCTGAGCGTGCGCGAGATGACCAGCACCTTGTCGGGAGACAGCTCCGAAATCTGTTCAAGAAGCGCGTTGATAGGTGCGTCCGCTTCAGATTCCGGCGTAATTCCAATATCGCGCAGTGTCGACAATGCGCGATCGAGATACTGAAGCGGTGAGAAGCTTCCCGCCGGCGTTGCTGCCGTTCCGGTGGTTTCCGGTGTTGACGCGTCAGTCATTTTCGAGCCTCCTGTGCGAAACGGCTTTTATAAATGGTGGGGGCACATTCCCTGAGGTTCGCCCTGCCGTCCCGTTGACAATCATATGCTGCAAGTAAGGGCAGGCTAACGCCGCTCTGTCAACGGCTTAGCGTCGGTTGACAGGAAATTTGCCGCCGGTCACAATCTGCGCGCACACAACCCGCAGGCGACAATTGCGACGGCGTCATATCGAACGACGGGGATTGTCAAAAGGGATCAGGCGTCTCTGCTGCTCCGATTGTGAAACCGGGTTGGATTTCAGCCAAGATTGGCAGCGATCTTTGCCGCCAGCCGCGCGTTGTTGCGCACCAGGGCGATGTTGGTGTCGAGGCTCCTGCCATCGGTCAGCTCAAGAATTGCACCAAGGACAAAGGGAGTGACGTCCTTGCCCCTGATTTTTTCTCTTTCGGCTTTTTTGATTGCTGCATCAATGTACCCGGACATTTCATCGCGCGGGATCTCGTCAGCTTCTGGGACCGGATTGGCTATAAGTACGCCGCCGTGATCAGTGAATTTGGCGCGCATGTTCAAAAGCCGGCCGATTTCACTTGCCGAGTTCAGTGAATAGGGCGCGACAAGTCCACTGTTGCGTGACCAGAAAGCCGGAAGCTCTTCTGTTCCATAGGCGATCACAGGAACGCCCTTGGTCTCCAGTACCTCGAGTGTTTTCGGAATGTCGAGCAGCGCTTTTGCTCCTGCACTGACAACGCAAACAGGCGTCCGTGCAAGTTCGTCGAGATCGGCAGAAACATCAAAGGTCTCTTCGGCGCCCTTGTGAACGCCGCCGATGCCGCCGGTTGCAAAAACCTTTACGCCGGCGAGGTGCGCGGCCATCATCGTGGCTGCAACGGTCGTAGCGCCAAAACGGCCTGTCGCCAAAGCAAAAGTCATGTCTGCCCGTGAACACTTCATAACGTCGTCTGCCTGTGCGAGACGATCGAGATCCGCATCACTCAGGCCAACGTGAAGCTTGCCGTCCATGATGGCGATTGTCGCGGGTACGGCGCCTTCCGCGCGAATATCAGCCTCAACCTGCCGCGCGGTTTCGACGTTGCGGGGAAACGGCATGCCGTGGGTGATGATTGTCGATTCCAGCGCAACAACGGGTTTGGCGGATGCAAGGGCCTCGCTGACTTCTTCGCTATAGACAATCAACGTTTGGACGGCGGCGGCGTTGGAAGGTTGGGTCACGTTGTGAGGCCTTTGTTGTTGAGGCTGTCCCATCCAAAATTGTTGGGACGTGAGTTGAGCGCCTTATAGGGAGATCGTGGCGTTGCGCCAAGGCTACAATTTGTCCGACTGGTCAAAAATCTCGAGATTTTGCCAGGACAAATCGCCGGCAAGCGCACCGGTAGACCTCAGGGTCAGCGCCGCCGCCGACAATCCGAAGCGCGTCGCATCGAGGAGGTCATACCCTCTTGCCAGTGCCGCGATCATTCCGGCGGTCAAGGCATCGCCTGCGCCGGTTACATCCACGATTTCGGCTGTATGAGGAGCGAAGCTGCGCAGCGTTTCGCCGGAAAATACCCGCAATTCGCCGCCACCGTTGGTCAGGATGAACGACTTCAGGCCGCTGTCGATCAATGCCTGCGCCAACGCTTCGGCGGGTGTCTCGGTAGGCCTGTTAAGGAGAGATGCTGCTTCGCTTTTGTTGAGCGTGAGGCAATCGAGACCCTTCAGAACAGGTCCGAGACGCGGTGCCTTGGCGTCCGAGACCGCATTGGCGATGACAAACTGGCCGCCGATACGTTCGATGGTGTGCTGCAGCATCGCTTCGGGCAAGTTCGCGTCAAGAAACCAAAGGGTCTTTTCGGTTGATACCTTTGTTTCCTTGTCCAGGAGAGTGTCGAACAGATTGTCCGGTGCTTCGGACAAGACACGATCGTCGACGCAGGCCGCGGCAAGTTCTCCGCCAGGGTCATGGAATGCGAGATATTGTCCTGTCGAATGATCCAGGCGCTGCACCAGGTTCAGGCGAAGTCCTTCCCGTGTCAGTTGATCTTCAAGCATATGAGCAGCACCGTCTCCACCGACTGCTCCGATCAAAGTCGTTTCAACACCAAGCTGTGAAACGGCGCGGGCGATGTTGGTGGCAACGCCGCCCGGTCTGGCGCTGAAGCGGGCAGGGGTCGATGTCTCACGATGAATTTTGGTGACCGCATGCGCAATCGTATCGTAGTGAACCGCACCGATGGAAACCAATCGATATTCGGGTGTGGAGAACACAGGTATGGCACTTCCGTCTAGAGCAGGCCGGTCTTTTGACCGGGACCGAGAAAACCTGCGGGCTAGCAGATCATCAAGACTGCGGCAACCTGTTCGGCGGGTGACGCGATTCTGCCGGAAGACAGAATCACGATATGTTTCCATTCTTTTCTAACGCAACGGTATCTTATTTGACGAAAATGAGAACATATTGGAAACAAAGTATAATTTCCGTATTAAAACCAAGCAGTTTGTTGTTCTTGTTTATTGAGAACAAATAGTGTACAAACCCATCCATTGAAACAACGCGTCCGTCGTGGAATAAGGAGCGTAAGCTATGTCGCAAAATACACTTCGTCTCGTAGAAAGCAGCCAGATGGATAAGACAAAAGCGCTGGATGCAGCGCTCAGCCAGATTGAACGCTCCTTTGGCAAAGGATCCATCATGCGGATGGGGCAGGGGCAGGTTGTTGAGGTTCAATCTGTTTCGACCGGGTCCCTGGGTCTTGATATTGCACTCGGGATCGGTGGATTGCCGCGCGGCCGTGTTGTCGAGATTTACGGCCCTGAGTCTTCCGGCAAGACAACGCTTGCCCTGCATACCGTCGCCGAAGCCCAGAAAGAGGGCGGTATCTGCGCTTTCATAGATGCAGAGCATGCTCTTGATCCTCTCTATGCTCGTAAGCTTGGTGTCGATATCGACAACTTGCTGATATCGCAGCCGGATGCCGGTGAACAGGCTCTGGAGATCGCCGACACGCTGGTCCGGTCGGGCGCGGTCGATGTACTGGTCGTTGACTCCGTCGCCGCTCTGACGCCGAAGGCCGAGCTGGAAGGCGAGATGGGTGACAGTTTGCCCGGCATGCAGGCCCGCCTGATGAGCCAGGCCCTGCGCAAACTCACGGCTTCGATTTCCAAGTCAAAGTGCATGGTCGTCTTCATCAACCAGATCCGTATGAAGATCGGTGTGATGTTCGGGTCTCCCGAAACCACAACAGGTGGTAATGCGCTGAAGTTCTATGCCTCCGTCCGTCTCGACATTCGCCGGATAGGCGCGATCAAGGATCGTGACGAGGTCGTCGGAAACCAGACACGTGTGAAAGTGGTCAAGAACAAGCTTGCCCCTCCCTTCCGGCAGGTTGAATTTGATATCGTCTATGGCGAAGGCGTTTCCAAGATGGGTGAGCTCATCGACCTCGGCGTCAAAGGCAATGTTGTCGAAAAGTCCGGTTCGTGGTTCTCCTACAACAGCCAGCGCCTCGGTCAGGGCCGGGAAAATGCCAAGCAGTTTCTGAAAGACAATTCGGAAATTGCGGAGGAAATTGAACTGGCCATCCGTCAGAATGCAGGCCTGATTGCGGAAGCGATCATTGACCCTGAAGCGGCTGAAAGCGCTGAAGATCTGGTTGATGACCAAGGCTAAGATATTGTTTTTGAATACTTAGTATCGGTGACTTGCGCGATTTGATAGAGGCTTTCTCCCGTTTCGGAGAAAGCCTTTTTCATTGTCTATCGGAAAAGGACCAGCGCTCATGGAGTGCTCTGACTTTGTCAGGACGTGCTCAATTGCTGGACAGGGTTTGAGGTCAAAGTTAAAAGGCAGTTCCGGTGCGGACCCTGAAATGGGGCCTTCGCACCTTTAGATTTTCAATTGGCCCGAATTACCAAGGGCAGGCACTGATGTGAGACCCGAATGACCGGCGTAAATGAAATCCGTTCTACCTTTCTGGACTTTTTCAAGAAAAACGATCACGAAGTGGTTGAGTCCGGACCGCTGGTTCCGCGCAATGACCCGACCCTGATGTTCGCGAATGCGGGCATGAACCAGTTCAAGAACGTTTTTACCGGGCTGGAAACACGCCCCTATTCGCGCGCTGTGACCGCCCAGAAGGTTGTCCGCGCCGGCGGGAAGCACAACGATCTGGACAATGTCGGTTACACGGCCCGTCACCACACGTTCTTCGAGATGCTCGGCAATTTCTCCTTTGGAGACTACTTCAAGGAAAGAGCAATCGAGCTTGCCTGGAACCTGATCACGAAGGAATACGGGTTGCCCGCGGACCGGCTTCTCGTAACCGTTTATTCTCAGGACGAGGCAGCTGCCGGATTCTGGAAGAAAATTGCCGGCCTCAGCGATGACAGGATTATCCGTATTCCAACGTCGGACAACTTCTGGTCCATGGGTGATACGGGACCCTGCGGTCCGTGTTCGGAAATCTTTTACGACCACGGCGATCATATCTGGGGTGGTCCTCCAGGTTCCGCCGAAGAGGATGGCGACCGTTTCATCGAGATATGGAACCTCGTCTTCATGCAATACGAGCAGACGAGCGATGAACGTCTCGACCTGCCGCGTCCCTCGATTGATACGGGCATGGGTATCGAGAGACTGGCGACCATATTGCAGGGCGTCCACAACAACTACGATATCGACCTGTTCAAGGCGCTGATCGCTGCGTCGGAACATGAAACGAATGTCGAAGCTGCCGGTGCTGCGCTCGGCAGTCATCGGGTGATTGCTGATCATCTGCGCTCGACAAGTTTTCTGATCGCTGATGGTGTATTGCCCTCCAATGAGGGCCGCGGCTACGTGCTGCGCCGTATCATGCGAAGGGGGATGCGCCACGCGCATCTCCTTGGTGCGGCTGAACCCCTCATGCACAAGCTGGTGCCGACACTCGTGCGTGAAATGGGACGTGCCTATCCGGAACTGTCTCGCGCAGAGGACCTGATCACCGAAACGCTGAAGCTGGAAGAGACCCGGTTCCGCAAGACGCTGGAACGCGGCCTTGGGTTGCTCGACACCGCAACGGACGATCTGACGGCCGGTGGCCAGCTTGACGGTGAAACGGCCTTCAAGCTTTACGACACATATGGCTTCCCGCTCGACCTGACACAGGACGCGCTGCGCGCGCGCGACATATCCGTCGATACCGACGGTTTTGATGCCGCGATGGAGCGCCAGAAAGCCGAAGCTCGCGCTGCCTGGTCCGGGGCCGGAGGGGCCGCTACCGAGGCCGTCTGGTTTGCCTTGAAGGAAAAACACGGCGCGACGGATTTTCTCGGCTACGAGACCGAGCGCGCGGAAGGTGTTGTTGTTGCACTTGCCTCTGAAGATATGGAAATCGAAAAACTGTCCGCCGGTGAAAGCGGCTTCGTCGTTCTGAACCAGACACCGTTCTATGGTGAAAGCGGTGGTCAGGTCGGTGATACCGGAGAGATGCTTGCAGCCGGTCTGAAAGCTACGGTGACCAACACGCAGAAAAAAGCCGATGGTCTTTTTGTCCACAGTGTCACGGTTGAGGACGGAGAGCTCGTCCCCGGCCTTGCTCTGGAGCTGAAGGTTGACCACGCCCGGCGCAGCGCTGTGCGGGCAAACCATTCCGCGACACACCTTGTTCACGAGGCTCTTCGTGAAGTGCTCGGTACGCATGTGGCACAAAAAGGGTCTCTGGTCTCGCCGGACCGTTTGCGGTTCGACTTCTCTCACCCAAAGCCGATGGATGACAGCGAACTGGCGACAGTCGAGACCTATGCAAACGAGATCATCCTGCAGAATGCTCCGGTCGAGACACGCCTGATGGCGGTCGATGATGCCATCGAGGCCGGTGCGATGGCGCTTTTCGGTGAAAAATACGGTGATGAAGTGCGCGTTGTCTCGATGGGAACGGCATTGCACGGGTCACGGGAAGGCAAGCCCTATTCCCTGGAACTTTGCGGCGGTACCCATGTCAAGCGGACCGGCGACATCGGACTGGTGACGCTTGTTTCCGAAGGTGCAGTTGCCGCCGGTGTGCGCCGGATCGAGGCACTTACGGGCGCTGAAGCGCGTTCCTATCTTGATGCGCAGGACAAGCGCATGCGCGCAATCGCGGCACTTTTGAAGATCGGCGCCGATGATGTGCCGGCCAGGGTCTCCCAGCTTGTGGATGAACGCCGCAAGTTGGAAAAGGAACTTGCTGATGCCAAGAAAAAGCTCGCGATGGGCGGAGGCGGCAACGGAACTGCGCCGATCAAGGATGCTGGTGCCTTCAAATTGATGGCACGCACGGTTGAAGGCATCAATCCGAAGGACTTGAAGGGCATGGCTGACGAGGCCAAGGCCCAGCTCGGGTCAGGGGTGATCGTACTGATCAACGTCGCCGAAGATGGCAAGGCGGCGATCGTGACCGCAGTCACCAAGGATCTGACGGAAAAGGTGAACGCGGTGGATCTGGTGCGCATCGGATCGGAAGCGCTTGGAGGACGGGGCGGCGGAGGCCGTCCGGACATGGCACAGGCCGGGGGACCGGATGGCGCAAAGGCGGACAGCGCGATTGCGGCGATCGAGACTCACCTGAGCGCAATGTGATTTGGTATCGATGACTTTGAGAAATGAAAAAGCGTGCCAACTGGGCACGCTTTTTTCATCAGGACCGTGGTGCCGGTCAGTTCAGAGCTGCGGTGACGGCCATCGCGATTGCGGCCAGGAATGTCGACACGATCAGCATTTTCAGCACGATGTGGTGAGGTGACGTCTCCGCTGCGCGGACCTTGTTGGTTTCAATTGTCATAATTCCCTCCTGACGAGTTGTGTCGCCCACATCCATAGAAATGGGGCCTGCGACAAATTTGCCCAATCACGTTCGCGGAACCGGCTCTCACGGAATCGCGCGGTATGCGTGAAGACCCGAACGGATGATTTTGTCCTGAAACGATATTCGGCTATTCATGAAATCGCTGATTTTTCAATACGGAGCGCGCAGTGCAGGACGAAAGTTTCAAACGGGCTCTTTATGAAGTGCTTGAGGACACGGGCAAACGAAAGGTCGCAGCCCGTACTTTGAGTCATTTCCTGATTTTCCTGATTCTGCTGAACATAGGTCTGGCGGTGTTGGAAACGGTGCCTCAGGTGCGCACAACTTTTGGCCACCATTTGCGGTTTCTTCAGCTCGGCAGCGGGTTCATTTTCCTCATAGAGTACATATTGCGGCTTTATGTTGCCGATCTGCACCCGCCGCTTCGTCGTTATGGTCCGTTGTGGTCTCGACTGCGTTATGCGGCTCATCCCGATGCGATCATCGATCTGATCGGAGCCCTTCCGCTTCTGTTCGTTCTCTTCCTGCCCAATCAGGCCTTCACAATCGTCGTCATCCTTCGATTGCTCAGGTTCCTGAAACTCGCACGCTATTCACCGGCGCTCCGGTCGCTGATTTCGGCTGTCGTCGGTGAGAGGAAGGCGCTTCTGGGTTCAAGCATGATCATCAGCGGTGTGATCCTGTTGTCGGCGACCCTGATGTATCTCGTAGAACATGACGTTCAGCCCGAGAAATTCCGTAGCATTCTTCACGGCATCTACTGGGCAATCACGACGATCACGACTGTGGGCTATGGGGACGTCGTACCGGTCAGCAACCTCGGGAAAATCGTTGGCAGCGTGGTCATGCTGATGGGGTATGGCCTGATTGCGCTGCCCGTGGGAATTATCGCTTCCGCATTCGCGCGCGAAATTCACAGCAGGGATTTTGTTGTCACCTGGTCGATGGTCGCCCGTGTCCCGCTGTTCGAAGACCTGAAGGCAACCGAAATCGCGGAAGTTTCAAAACTCCTGCAGGCACAGGCAATTCGCAAAGGCGGGGTGATAGCAGAAAAAGGCGACGTGGCTGACCGGATGTATTTCATTTCGGAAGGTGAAGTGGCGATCAAGCTGCAACATGAAACGGTTTATCTAGGAGAAGGAAGTTTCTTTGGAGAGCTGGCTCTCATCAATCAAAGCCGCCGAACGGCAACCGTAACGGCCTACCGGGACTGTCAGTTGCTTGTGCTTGAGTCCGACACACTCCAGGAACTCATGAACAGGGACGAAACGCTTGCCAAAAAGATCATGGACGAAGCGCGCGAGCGTGTCGCTGCCGGCAAGAAGGTGCTTGGCGAACTTGCGGAAGAAGAGCTTCAGCAGGCCGGGGTCTATGCTTCTGCAGACGAGATGAGCGAAGAACCGGAGCTTTCATTCGACAAGGACGATGAAACGGACAAGGATCCCGCCCGGTAGTCTTTATTCAGAGGGCCGGTCAGATTTCAGTCCAGCCTGCAAGCAGCGTCTGTCCTCGGAGTATCGGTCACCTGGATCAACAGCAGGACACAAGGTTCATCGCCAACAACACCCGACAGGTGTCCCTCCTGTCCGTTGGCACCGGGCCTGGAGAGCTGGTCTTCACCAAAGGAAGCCATGCCGGGCCCCATTTCCACACGGGTCCCATCCATGCTTTCAACGAACCAGGTTCCCGAGAGCGGAACGATCCACTGCGGCTTCGGATTGCGGTGCCACCTCAACGTCCCGGGCTGAAGGACCAGTATCGTGATGTCCTCGGGATCGGCTGCAAGGCGTTTTACCCAGAGGTCGCTGGCCGGTGGGGCGAAACTCTGGAGTTCAAAATTGGAGAACCGGCAATGGGACTGGTGTGTGACGCCGTCAATATCGGTCCAAAGATGCCAGTAGTGAGCAGCAGGGTCTTTTGTATCGCTTGTCGAATTCATGAGCGTGGTTCCGTTGTTGCGCTCGTGCATGGCGCACCAGGAGACTTGCCGCGAGGGGAGCGCTCGCCCGGGATCAGGATGCTGTTTTCCAGGAACGTGACACTCAATATGGCAGCAGGCCTGGCGGCACCTGAGCGTAGAGCGGATCGCCATGCCAGAAAACATCGGTCGGACCCACGGCAAAGTCGATCAGGTTCCATCGATTGTACTGGTAACGCAGCAGGGCGAATGTCATGAGGCCATCCATGTATTCCGCCTGCATGGCATATGTCGTTCTGTTCAAGTCGATGACGCCGCCTCCCGGGCGCTGTGGACTGACCTGGACAAAGGCCCAGCCTGATCCGGCCCGCATCCAGTCAACGACAAATTCAACAGGTGGTCCGACGCGCGCTTCAAGCATCGGACGGATCGCGTTCAAAATGCCGCTTCGGTCCGCTGTCCCGCGTCCTGGCTCGTAGACGGATTGTGCCGAAGCCCCTAGACTGATCGAAATCAGGAGGAAGGCACCCAAGAGAATTCTCGTAAGCTTCTGAAAAAAATGATCAAAAAATCGAACTTCAGAAATTGAATCAAGCATGCTTTCCCCCGTCTGCAGAATCAAAAAGTCAGCTTCCTGAAATCCCGGAAAGGCTAACATGAAAACCATCGGTTTGCTTGGCGGAATGAGCTGGGAAAGCACGGTCACCTACTATCAGTTCCTGAACAGAATGGCCCGCGAAAAGCTGGGCGGACTGCATTCGGCGCAATGTCTCATCTGGTCCTTTGATTTTGCCGAGATCGAGGCTGCACAGGCATCGGGGGACTGGGACAGGGCGACTGACATGATGGTGAATGCTGCCCGTCAATTGGAGCGGGGCGGGGCGGATTGCCTGGTCATCTGCACAAACACGATGCACAAGATGGCCGGAGACGTGGAGGCGTCTGTCAACATTCCGCTTCTTCACATTGCCGATGCGACGGCGCCTTCGATCACGGAAAACGGCTGCAAGACACCTCTGCTCCTGGCAACCGGTTACACGATGGAGCAGGACTTCTACAAGGGACACTTGAAAGACATACACGGCATCGACGTGCGTGTGCCGGATGCGGACGACCGAACGGAAATTCATCGCATCATCTATGAAGAGTTGTGCAAGGGAGAGATCTGGGCCGACTCAAAGCAGACGCTCCTTGAAATCGTCGCAAAGGAACACGAAGCCGGGGCGGACGGTGTCATTTTCGGCTGCACGGAAATCGGGCTTCTGGTATCAGCCGATGACTTCAGCATTCCCTCATTTGACACAACAGCTCTGCATGCTCGGGCAGCGTTGAAATTCGCGCTGGAAACCGGTTGATCGTGTGAATTTCAAGTGTGACAGGCCTGCTTCACGAATAGGGATACGCCAAGCTGCATCACTGCTTCTGACGACCGCATTGATCTGCCTCGCATAATGAGTGTTTTGAAAGTAATTAAGAAATAAATTATGAAATTGTTATGTAAGATATCGCATTTATATCTTTAATTTCTAGTAAGAATTTTTGTGTTGTTTAGTTCGGCAGCGCCAATTCTTGAGATTTCTGCGGCCATTTCATGGGGAGCCAATTGTACGGTGGGCCGAGATCGGGTTGGCCATCGGGCCATGCGGACATCTTCGGACTGCGTCAGGGGAGCGGTTGGCCTGTCGAAAAAAGTCGACCGGATGCCGAAGCGCCTCCTACTTTAGGCCATGTATATTCAAGGTTTAGCGGGTCGCCGGAATTCATCACCTGGTAGAAAGTTACCTGTCAATTTTCGCAGGTGTGTTTGAATATTCAATTAGCTAAAGTTGAAAAAGTTAATCCGTAAGGATGCGTTAATTTCTTAAGTGCGAATTTATGCTCCATCTACGTAAGCGCTTACACGATCGCTATCGATTCGCTCAGTTCGCTAGTCATTCTTTCGTATTCCGAGGTGGAAAAAATGCTCAAGAATATACCCGTCACGCTGAAAATTTTCGGCGGCTTCGGAATAATACTATTGCTTCTTGTCGTGACGGGGGCGACAGGTGCATTGAACCTGAGCAGCGGCAATGATCAGTTCAAACGATACCGCTCAATCGCCTTGCAAGCCAACCAGGCGGGTCGGGTTCAGGCGAACCTTCTGGAAACACGGCTGGCGGTCAAGAATTTCATTATCAACGGTTCCGAAGACGCAATTGCGACAGTGGAAAAACGTGCGGCCAGCACGCTGGATCTCGCCGGAAGACTTGGTGAAATGGTCGATTCAGATGCCAAGAAACAGACGGTCACCGTAGCGTCCGAAGAAATGCAGGCATATATCCAGGCGTTTGGTGAAGTCACAGCGCTTCAGGAGCAGCGAAACAAGCTGGTTCTTGGCTCCCTTGATGTTCTTGGACCGCAAATTGAGCGCGACCTGACTGCCGTGATGAAAAGCGCGCATGATGACGATGATGCGACGGCTGCCTATTATGCCGGGAACGTGCAACGCAATTTGCTGTTGATGCGTTTGTATTCCGGCAAGTTTCTGATTTCCAACAAGCAGGCGGACTTCGAACGGGCAATCAAGGAATCCGAAGAATTTACCGCCAATTACGAAACCCTGATCGCTTCGTTGCAAAATTCGGAACGCAGAGAGCTGGCGCAGGAAGCGGAACAACTCTTCGTACAGTACGTTTCTGCCTTCAACGACGTTCGCGAGACAATACTTCAGAGAAATGCCATCATCGCCGGGACGCTTGATACGGTTGGGCCAAAGGTTGCTTCGGAAATGGAGCAGTTAAAGCTGGGCGTGAAAAAAGAGCAGGATTCGCTCGGCCCAAAAACAACGGCCGCCCTTGAAACTGCCGTTACCGTAACGATTGCGATCGTCACCGTCAGTATCCTTCTTGGTTCCCTGGCTGCCTGGTTTATCGGGATGGGAATTTCCAAGCCGATCAATTCGATTACAGTCTCGATGAAATCCCTGGCGGAAGGCGACAAGACCGCAGAAATTCCGGATCAGAACCGCAAGGATGAGGTTGGCCTGATGGCGGCAGCCGTTCAGGTCTTCAAGGAAAACATGATCAAGGCGGACGAGCTTTCCGATCGAGAGGCCAAGGAGGCTGAAACGCGGGAAGCCCGTTCCCGAGCAATCGAGAACCTGACACAGGAATTCGACACAAGTGTTTCCGACTTGTTGGGAGGAGTTGCTGGGGCCTCCACCGAAATGGAATCAACCGCTCATTCCATGTCGAACATTGCAAGTGACACAAACGACCGGGCATCGACAGTCGCAAATGCTGCAGAAAATGCCTCCGCAAACGTTCAGACGGTGGCGAGTGCGACCGAAGAACTGAGCAGTTCAATTCAGGAAATCTCCCGCCAGGTGTCTCAATCCGCTGAAATTGCAGGACGGGCTGTCGAGCAGGCCACAAGTACCGACCAGCAGGTACAGGGACTGGCGATAGCAGCGCAGAAGATTGGCGATGTCGTTAAACTGATTTCCGATATTGCGGAGCAAACCAACCTGCTTGCGCTCAATGCAACTATCGAGGCAGCCCGGGCCGGGGAGGCAGGCAAGGGATTTGCCGTTGTTGCGGCTGAAGTCAAGGATCTTGCCAGTCAGACAGGCAAGGCGACGGAGGAAATCGGTCAGCAAATCGCGAGCATTCAGACAGAGACAGAAGGCGCGGTGGCCGAAATTCAGAGTATCGGCAAGACGATTGCGGACATCAACGAGATTGCTTCGGGAATTGCCTCGGCTGTCGAAGAGCAGACCGCTGCAACTCAGGAAATTGCTCTCAGTGTCGAACAGGCAGCAGCTGGAACCGGTGAAGTGACCTCCAACATTCTGGAGGTGACCCGAGCCGCCAGCGAAACCGGATCGGCCGCGACACAGGTGACAGCGACGGCATCTGAACTCAGCAGCAAGTCCGAACAGCTCAAGGCACAGGTCGAGAAGTTCCTGGCCGAAGTCAGAGCTGCCTGATCCAATGGAGGGAGTTGTGGATCTCAGCTCCCTTTCAAAATTCTTCCTGACAATCGATCGGGCGAAAAATCTGGCGAACAATAGGAGGGAATGATGGGTGAAGTGGTTTCAATCCTGGGATTTCTGCCTTCTGATGATATCGACAGTTCCAAAAATGAAATGTTGATCGCCGGTTTTCAGAGATTGGTGGATTGTTGGGAAGCCGATGGTGTCGACAGCTATTTCGACAAGTCCGGCGAAGTGGTTGCACTGTCGCGCAACATTATTGAAATGCTCGAATTGTCAAAAACAAATCCGAGCGAGGCGGTGATCGTCCGAAAACTGGCGAAACAGGTAGCAATCGTCATTGACAACTACTCCAGCAGTGTTTGCGTGCTTGGAAAAAACCGATGAAATGCAATGCAGGCTTCAGTCGGGTTCTGTTCAGATTGACCTCAGGCTGAACGCGCCGAGCCAGTACCGCTATCGTCATCTGGGTTCCTCTGGAGCTGACCAGATCGGATCCTGCAGCCTGGCTGTGGTCAGGTTCGGACCGGAAATTCCTTGGGCCTGCAAGAGCGCATTGCGGCTTTTATGATCGATCGAAATTCCTGCTTCTCATCCAGGTGATCAGCGACATTCAAATCATCATACTGCGTTCTAGTCGCCGGCAGTCGGCGCGGTTTTTACAAAACTTGCTCTCGATCTGAACATCTCAAGCCAGCGGGACAACACCGGAGCGCTCTTCAGGAGCAGGGCACCTTCTTCCGCCTGCTGAAACAGATGCATCATCGAGGCCGCGTGACAGTCAGCGAGGGTCAACTGGTTGCCGAGAAGAAACGGCCCGGACCGCGTCAATTCTTCAAGCGCCGTGACAATTCGTCGGGCCTGACCGATTGCCGATGAGATCCTGACCTCGTCCGGAGCGCTGCCGTCGCGCGGCTTCACCACACGCTCGACATAGATCTCCCAGACAAGCGTCGAATAGGCATAGGCGTCCAGGATGGACAGGATCTGGTTCATCCGTGCTCGCACCTGAATGTCGTCAGGCTGAAGCGCGGGGCCTTCAAGCTGCTCATCGACATAGCGCATAATGGCGCCGGTCTCGTAAATGACGAATGTGCCGTGCCTTAGAGTGGGGATTTTCGCAAAGGGATTCAGCGCCCGATAGCTGTCCGGTGGGCCACCGGGCGCGAAGACATCAATCGGACACAGGGTGTAGTCGATGCCCTTTTCCTCAAGCGTCAACCTGGCTGAGCGCACATAAACTGAATAGTCCGAGCCGAATAATTCGATCATCTGTGTCCGCTCATCTTGTTGGCCGGCATCAGCCTGGTGGTTCCGTCGATGTTGCATGTCCCCGGAGCAGGGACCGGTCAATAGAGACATTAGCTTGCGTCAAATGACTGAACAACGGGCCTCAGCCCTGTTAATTTTCCGGAGGGGTACGACGCGATTGTTTTCCGTGTCTTGAACAAGCCGAAAAATGCTGTTCAAAGCCTTTGATCGCGAGGTTTTTCCAGGTTGTGGCGCACTTGTTTGTTATCGCCAAGCAATTACGTTTCTTTTTTTAGACGTTCCCGAGGTGAATAAAACTCAGGACTATTCTTACGTGTAATTGCGTTGTGTTCTTTTGTATTAATAAGACAAAATTATAATAGTTTCGAGGAATTTTGTTCTCGAATAATACTTTTATTCTCTAGTTCGTGTTGAGCTCTCTGGTACTGTTAATAATTGTACCCTCCTGCATCATTTCTGCAGGTCTTATATTTCATGGAAAAACGACTTTTATAGGGAGATTTATCATGAGCAATGGAGAATATGAAGTTATTGCCACGGTCTCACCTCGCTCGCTTGGCCCGACAACATTATTTGACGCGGAGGAAGCGATCACCAGTGACAATGTAAAACAGTTCAACTCCGATCCTTCGGACGTCCGCGATACAAAGCGCGCCTTGAGCCGGGCGGGGTTCCATGTCTTTGAAGAGGCGTCGAACGAAACAACAATATCAATCGGCGGTACCGCGAAGCTCTTCAAGGATTTTTTCGGAGCAAAACTGACTAAGCAAAAAGCGGAAATCCGTCCGGAGACGACTGTCGAGTTCATGGCGACAAGCGAGGAGCCGGAGGCAGCCCTCATGAATGCGCCCGACGAATTCAGCAAGCTGATCGAAGGCGCAGTTGTTGCACGTCCTCCCACCTATTTCGCGACTCACCCGATCCCGCCGCTCGCATCGGTTCACAAGGATGCTTACCCCTATCTGATGGTCCCCGATGGTGTTGCCGTCGTGTTGAGAGCGGCCCGGGTTCACCGGCTCGGAGTGACAGGCAAGAACATTGTGGTCGGGATGCTTGATACCGGCCACTACCGGCACCCGTTTTTCAGTTCCCGCGGCTACAGGCTTCTGTCCACGATCCTGGCCCCGGGGGCGACGGACCCGGCCGATGACACCAACGGCCATGGCACAGGAGAAAGTGCCAACGTGTTCGCCTGTGCGCCGGACTGTAAATTGCGCATGACCAAGATGGGTAACGATACAGTTGGGGCGATAAATGCGGCGTTGAATGCCAACCCCAAACCACAAATTCTGACAAACAGCTGGGGTTACAGCGTCGATACACCCGGGACCACGATCCCGAACTGGCTGAAGCCCCTGGAAGCAGCGGTTGCCAATGCGGTAGCCCAGGGTGTTGTCGTGTGTTTTTCGGCCGGTAACGGTCACTTCGGGTTCCCGGGAAGCCATCCGGACGTGATATCCGTCGGTGGTGTCCACGTGAACCTTCCTGATGAGAACGACTTTGAAGCTTCCAGTTATGCCTCAAGTTTCAATTCAACCTGGTATCCGGGGCGCCAGGTGCCCGACCTTTGCGGGCTGACCGGCAAAGGCGTCAATATCGGCGGAACCAAAGCGCCAAGCCTGATGTTGCCGGTCCAGTCGGGAGCGTCTCTGGATGGCATCGCACCGTCAACCGGCTCGAACACGGACGGGTGGGGACTGTTTTCCGGAACTTCCGCCGCGTGTCCGCAGATCGCAGGAATTTGCGCCCTGATCCTTGAAAAGGATGCGTCGCTTACGCCTGCACAGGTAAAGGACAGCCTGATCAAGAGTGCCCGTGACGTCAAAAAGGGCACAACCCAAATGGGTCACACCGCCACGAGCGGTCCCGATCTTGCGACCGGAGCGGGGCTTGCAGATGCCAAATGGGCATATATCAATACGATGGGTGACGTTGCAGCTACGTTCTTCAACGCCACACGCGAGAAACAGCTGGCAATGGTGACGTCGGGCTCCATGCCGGAATTTTCCAAGGAGTTTATCGACGACATGATAGATACCTTGCGCTCAAGGTAAGGCCTGTAGCAGGCTGAGGAAAGATCGGCATGCGCACGGTGCGCATGCCTTTGTCGGCAATTTGTCCTGAAAGTGGAGACCAATGACGGACGACGACACAGTCTACGGCGCGCAGGTGGTGCTCAAACGAGCCGACGGAACGTCCATCCTGGATGCACAAGAGGCGCTGACCGCCAGCGTGATAGACAAATACAGGGTCCCCCCGGAAGTCCGCGACACCGCGCGCAAGGCGCTGGAAGGATTTGGCTTTCGGGTCACCGGAGATGACGGGACGACGATTTCAATCGAGGGGTCCAGAACGAAATTTGTCGAGACATTCGGAATTGAGGCCGGTGCGGAGGCGGTGGGTGTTGCAGCCCACGCCACCCGGATGCCGGCCAATGTCAGCGACTATGTCGCGGACGTGATCGTACCACCATCGCCTTCATTCTTTTGACATTGCGACGCGGATCCACGCACTAGAGATCCGCCATTTCCTTCGCCAGGTTTTCATCGATCTTGTCGAGAAAACCCGTTGTCGTCAGCCAGCCCTGATCCGGACCCACGAGCAAGGCAAGATCCTTGGTCATGTAACCGGATTCAACGGTTTTGATACAAACGCTTTCAAGCGTCCTGGCAAAACCGGCCAGCTTGTCATTGCCGTCTAGTTTCGCCCGGTGGGCAAGGCCACGGGTCCAGGCGAAGATCGAGGCGATCGAATTGGTCGACGTGCTTTCGCCCTTCTGATGCTGGCGATAGTGACGCGTAACCGTGCCATGGGCAGCTTCCGCTTCCACGGTCTTGCCGTCTGGTGTCATCAGAACCGAAGTCATCAGACCGAGAGAACCGAACCCTTGCGCAACTGTGTCGGATTGGACATCACCGTCATAGTTCTTGCAGGCCCAGACATAACCGCCTGACCACTTGAGTGCAGAGGCGACCATGTCATCGATCAGGCGATGCTCATACCAGATACCCGCATCAGCATATCCGTCCTTGAATTCGGCATCGTAGATCTCCTGGAAAAGATCCTTGAAACGCCCGTCATAAGCCTTGAGAATCGTGTTCTTGGTGGAAAGATAGCAGGGCACCTTGCGTTGCAGCGCGTAGTTCAGTGACGCGCGGGCGAAATCACGGATCGAGTCATCAAGATTGTACATGGCCATTGCGACACCGGAGGAGGGGGCGTCATAGACGTCGCGCTCGATTTCGGTTCCGTCCTCGCCGACAAACTTGATTGTCAGCTTGCCCTTGCCCGGGAACGTGAAATCTGTCGCTCGATATTGATCGCCAAAGGCATGGCGGCCGACGATGATCGGCTGTGTCCAACCGGGAACCAGCCGAGGGACGTTCTGCATGATGATCGGTTCGCGGAAAATGACGCCTCCCAGAATATTGCGGATCGTGCCGTTGGGAGACCGGTACATGCGCTTGAGGTCGAATTCCTCGACACGGGCTTCATCGGGCGTGATGGTTGCGCATTTGATCCCAACCCCGTGCTCCTTGATGGCATTGGCTGCGTCGACGGTGATCTGGTCGTCGGTTTCGTCGCGCTTTTGAATGGAGAGGTCGTAATACTGCAGATCGATGTCGAGATAGGGATGGATCAGCTTGTCCTTGATGAAGGTCCAGATGATACGTGTCATCTCGTCGCCATCGAGTTCGACGACCGGATTTTCGACTTTGATCTTTGCCATGGACGGATGTGCCTCGCGGGATTAGGTGCCGGGATCGGCGAACGAAGTCTTGCGATACAGAGTTGTACCGGAAAACAATTGTGCGCGCTTGTATACAATCGAAGTTTGCAATGCAACACGCTCCATTCCCGCTCGACTGAGATTGCGTTTTTTTTGCCGGTTAGGGCATATGACGCTTCGAAACAGCGCGTCTACAGAACAAAATGAAAGATAATCTGATTTTTTTTGCCTCTGACATGCTTTGAAAGATATCGAATGAACAATGGGTGAAGCGCTTTCATAACCTTTATCAGTGGTAAATTTGCGGGTGTTCCAGCCCGAAAGAGATTTTGCTTCAAAGTGTTTACTCTTGTTCAAATGAATGTATTTTGACTATTTACATTTTGTTAACTTATAGAATTTGAGAATATACACAAATAAAATTCAAATTTTAAAAAATTATACTTTGCAATACTATTTTTTATATACCCCAAGTTGGTGGATAGCTTGCTTTCCGTAACCCAGAGTATGGGCCGTCTGCTGCAGGATTTTTGATTTTGCGGATCTAGGGAAACCTGTTTTGAGAGGCTTCATGCATCCGGCATTTAATTTTGGGTTCAAAAACGGTCCAGTCATTCCACAGGCTGTCTTCGGGTCTTCCGTTGCCGCGAGTTTCAAGTCGGGGCGGTGGTCTTCAGAGATTTCTCAAGGGACACCGGCGATCGACCCGGAAGACACGGACATTTCCGGCGCAACTTCGTTCGGCGCACGTTGGATACAGTTTCTCGGATCAGGCCCGGCGTGGAAATCAGCGCGATCCCGCAAGGAAGATCCTACCGACACTGATGTCGCTGAAGTGGAAGACGACGCTTCTGGTTCTTCTGTTGAGCCTGACATGAGCGATGCCGGAAACGACAGCCCGCTCAAGGCGCTTTTCGATTCACTCTTTGATGGCGAACCTGACGCGAACGGTGAAGGCAACCAACCTGCGAGACCGGACACAAATACCCCGGTAGCTGAACCGGGGGGCGCTACCGAAAACACCGATCATGATGCCCGTTCCACTGAGCAGGCTGCGCAGCCGGGGGAAGGCGACAGCACGGCATCGGTTTTCGAAGCCTTTGCCCCAGCGGTTGGTGACGACGGCATTATCCTGCATGATCAAACCTGCCCATGCCCGGGATGTGGTGCCCGGGAAGAAAGCAGCGTGACGCTCAATGCGGATTCTGAAGCGGGTCTGAGCTCGACTGGAACGACTTCCGCGCCGTCTACGCTGGGAGATATGGCAGACTATCTGACCAGCGGTTACTGGGCGGACAAGGGACTGAATGTTTCCAATTCGGAAGGGACATTGTCCCACAATCTTGGAACATCCGGAACCGACGCCAACAATGGCGTTCTCCATTACAACCTCTCCGGTTTTTCCTCCGACAGCAATGGCATCACCGAAGAACGCAAGGTTCTGGTGCGTGAGGCCTTCAAGTTGTTCGAAGCGACGCTTGGCATTGATTTCGAAGAAACGACTTCGACAAACACGTCTGAAGTCGATTTTTTCTTCAGCGACAATTCCTCCGGTGCCTGGGCCAACTACAGCTACTACAGCAGCGGCACAATTGCGGCGAGCTATGTGAATGTTGCCAGCTCCTGGTCGGGGGGAACGTCGACCTACAACGACTACACGCTGCAAACGATCTTCCACGAGATCGGTCATGCGCTCGGCCTCGGTCACCAGGGCAACTACAACGGCTCTGCGACCTTCGGTGTCAGCAACAATTTTGCAAATGACAGCTGGCAGGCATCGATGATGTCCTATTTCAGCCAGACAGAGAATACGAATGTAGATGCGTCGGGTGCGCTTTTGCAAACACCGATGTCCGTCGACTGGATGGCGCTGGATGCGATCTACGGGTCACAAGGTTACGGCGTTTCGAATGCATTTACAGAAAACACGACCTGGGGCTTCAACACGACGGTAACGTCCGATGTGAGTGATATCTGGGCGCAATGGTCAAGCTATGCGCACAGGACCGCGTCAACAATTGTCGACAGCGGTGGCATCGATACGCTCGACCTGTCGGGCTATGGCAACAATTCCGTAATCAACCTTGCGCCAAGCGACAGTCAGTCAACGGGACCTTCGGTATCAAGCATCGGCGGCAGAACCGGAAACCTGACAATTGCGGAAGGCACGATCATTGAAAACGCGATCGGCGGTTCGGGAGCGGAGACGTTCCATGGCAATAGTGCCGACAATACCCTGACCGGGAATGGTGGCAACGATACATTCCACGACAGCGCGGGCAATGACACTTATCTCGGTGGATCGGGAACGGATACGGCTATCTTCTCCGGCAATTTTTCGGACTACAGTTTTGCAGTGAGCGGCTCGTTCCTTCAGGTCATCAATGTTGCCGTGGACCTTGTGGAGTTTACGGTCGAGTGGCTTGGGTTTGCAGATCAGACAGTCAGCCATCAGTCCATCCTGGATTCGCTCGAGGCGGACACGAATTCCGCGCCCGATGCTGAAAACGACGGTTACACCGTTGGCGAGGATGGCCTGCTTTCCGGCCAGAACCTTCTTGCCAATGATACGGATGCCGATGGCGACGGTCTGTCGGTTGCCTCGGTCAACGGCTCTTCCGCTTCGGTCGGTTCCCAGATCGTGCTGGATTCCGGTGCGCTGCTGACGGTGAATGCCGACGGAACATTTGACTATGACCAGAACGGTGCATTCGATCACCTGGGCGATGAAGAGACCGCAACGGAGACCTTCAGCTATGTTGCCAGTGACGGCGAGGGGAACTCCGAACCGGCAACGGTGACGATCACCATTGAAGGATCGCATGACAACACGGCACCGGTCTCGGCCGACGACAGCTACACTGTCGGTGAGGATGGTCTGCTTTCCGGCCAGAACCTTCTTGCCAATGATACGGATGCCGATGGTGACGGCCTGTCGGTGGCGTCGGTCAACGGCTCTTCCGCTTCAGTCGGCTCGCAGATCGTGCTGGATTCCGGTGCGCTGCTGACGGTGAATGCCGACGGCACGTTCTCTTATGACCAGAACGGTGCATTCGATCACCTGGGCGATGAAGAGACTGCAACGGAGACCTTCAGCTATGTTGCCAGTGACGGAGAGGGGAACTCCGAACCGGCAACGGTGACGATCACCATTGAAGGATCGCATGACAACACGGCACCGGTCTCGGCCGACGACAGCTACACTGTCGGTGAGGATGGCCTGCTTTCCGGCCAGAACCTTCTTGCCAATGATACGGATGCCGATGGTGACGGCCTGTCGGTTGCCTCCGTCAACGGCTCTTCCGCTTCGGTCGGTTCCCAGATCGTGCTGGATTCCGGCGCACTGCTGACGGTGAATGCCGACGGCACATTCTCTTATGACCAGAACGGTGCCTTTGATCACCTGGACGATGAAGAGACCGCAACGGAGACATTCTCTTATGTTGCCAGCGACGGCGAGGGGAACTCCGAACCGGCAACGGTGACGATCACCATTGAAGGATCGCATGACAACACGGCACCGGTCTCGGCCGACGACAGCTACACTGTCGGTGAGGATGGCCTGCTTTCCGGCCAGAACCTTCTTGCCAATGATACGGATGCCGATGGCGACGGTCTGTCGGTTGCCTCGGTCAACGGCTCTTCCGCTTCGGTCGGTTCCCAGATCGTGCTGGATTCCGGTGCGCTGCTGACGGTGAATGCCGACGGAACATTTGACTATGACCAGAACGGTGCATTCGATCACCTGGGCGATGAAGAGACCGCAACGGAGACCTTCAGCTATGTTGCCAGTGACGGCGAGGGGAACTCCGAACCGGCAACGGTGACGATCACCATTGAAGGATCGCATGACAACACGGCACCGGTCTCGGCCGACGACAGCTACACTGTCGGTGAGGATGGTCTGCTTTCCGGCCAGAACCTTCTTGCCAATGATACGGATGCCGATGGTGACGGCCTGTCGGTGGCGTCGGTCAATGGCTCTTCCGCTTCGGTCGGCTCGCAGATCGTGCTGGATTCCGGTGCGCTGCTGACGGTGAATGCCGACGGCACGTTCTCCTATGACCAGAACGGTGCATTCGATCACCTGGGCGATGAAGAGACTGCAACGGAGACCTTCAGCTATGTTGCCAGTGACGGCGAGGGGAACTCCGAACCGGCAACGGTGACGATCACCATTGAAGGATCGCATGACAACACGGCACCGGTCTCGGCCGACGACAGCTATACTGTTGGCGAGGATGGCCTGCTTTCCGGCCAGAACCTTCTTGCCAATGATACGGATGCCGACGGAGAAGGCCTGTCGGTGGCGTCGGTCAACGGCTCTTCCGCTTCAGTCGGCTCGCAGATCGTGCTGGATTCCGGTGCGCTGCTGACGGTGAATGCCGACGGCACGTTCTCTTATGACCAGAACGGTGCATTCGATCACCTGGGCGATGAAGAGACTGCAACGGAGACCTTCAGCTATGTTGCCAGTGACGGAGAGGGGAACTCCGAACCGGCAACGGTGACGATCACCATTGAAGGATCGCATGACAACACGGCACCGGTCTCGGCCGACGACAGCTACACTGTCGGTGAGGATGGCCTGCTTTCCGGCCAGAACCTTCTTGCCAATGATACGGATGCCGATGGTGACGGCCTGTCGGTTGCCTCCGTCAACGGCTCTTCCGCTTCGGTCGGTTCCCAGATCGTGCTGGATTCCGGCGCACTGCTGACGGTGAATGCCGACGGCACATTCTCTTATGACCAGAACGGTGCCTTTGATCACCTGGACGATGAAGAGACCGCAACGGAGACATTCTCTTATGTTGCCAGCGACGGCGAGGGGAACTCCGAACCGGCAACGGTGACGATCACCATTGAAGGATCGCATGACAACACGGCACCGGTCTCGGCCGACGACAGCTACACTGTCGGTGAGGATGGCCTGCTTTCCGGCCAGAACCTTCTTGCCAATGATACGGATGCAGATGGTGACGGCCTGTCGGTTGCCTCCGTCAACGGCTCTTCCGCTTCGGTCGGCTCGCAGATCGTGCTGGATTCCGGTGCGCTGCTGACGGTGAATGCCGACGGAACATTTGACTATGATCCGAATGGCGCGTTTGACGAACTCGACGCCGGTGAAAAGGGCGCCGACAGCTTCACCTATCAGGTCTCGGACGGTAACGGTGGCCTTGATACGGCGACGGTGAACCTTACCATTGACGGTGAGACAACACCCGATGAGGACCCGATTCCGGATCCGGTTCCGGGCACCGACAAGCCGGTGGTCATCGATTTCGAAGGTCTGGCACCTGGTGAATACATGGGCGAGGCAGGATTCTCACTCGCGGGGATCAACGTCACGACAGATGGCCAATTGGCAGGCTCCCTGTCCGGGGCGACATCAGGCTTCACGATTTCGGCAGGTGGCTCGGATTTCGATCTTGACGGCATTTTGCTTCAATCCGTGACCCGCAGGGCGCGCGTGACTGTTGAAGCCTATGATGACGGTGTTCTTGTCGGATCGATGAAGGTTCGCATCAACTCAAAAGGCACTTACGAACTTGAACTGGATGAAAGGTTCGACAGCGTCGATGAAGTGGTGGTGAGCAGCCGAAGGGACAAACCCTTTTATGTCGACAACATCTCACTGGTGACGCAGACGGAAGGACCGTCCGGAGGCAATCAGGGGCCCGTCGCGTTCGATGACAGTTTCGCGACGAACGAATCTGGTGTTGTGAGCGGTAACCTTCTGGGCAACGACAATGATCCGGACGGTGGCGAAATGTCCTTGCAGACCGTTGCCGGCCGATCCGACGGCACGGCAGTTCTCGCTTCAGGCGCCATTGTCACATTCGCGAGCGACGGCACGTTCAGCTATGATCCGAATGGTGCATTTGACCATCTTTCCGACGGTGAAACGGCAACCGACATCTTTGTCTATGACGTTGCAGACAGCAATGGCGGAACCGACACGGCCGAAGTGGAAATAACCCTCAATGGCGAGGGAACGTCACCGGTGGAGACCCACATCGGTTTCGAAGGCGGCTCTCCGTGTCGCTGGTTTGACGAAGAAGATGAATTCGTCTTCACCAACACCTACGTGACGGCCCGCACTCGGGGTGTCTCGGAAGGAGATTACGCAGGACGCAGCTATGGTGACAGCCTTTCATTTGCGCGTGCCGACGGCGAAAGCTTCGATTTCGAAGAAGCAACCTTCACGGCTTTGGGCTGGCGCAAGGCGACTGTCACCGTAGAAGGTTATCTGGATGGCGAACTCGTCGGTGTGGAAGATTTCCGCATTCGCGCAAACAAAGAAAAGACGCTTTCCCTGTCCGATGAGATCTTCGATGAAGTTGATGAGGTCGTTGTAACGTCCAATTATGGCGTCATACTTGACGATATGACCCTTATGGTTTGATCCGTTTATCGGCACTGCGATACCGTGGACCGGGCAGACAGGTGGATCTCCTGTCTGCCTTTTTGCGTGATGGAAGGGTGGCCAGGTCGGCTCCCGTGACTTCCGTCATGCGTCAAATTTGCATCAGCCGGCTTCGTTCAAGACATGACCGGGCAACGCCCGTGGAAAATATGTGACGATGCCGCATTTCGACGGCTCACGGCAAAAATGCGCTTGCACCTGTTCCTGGAAAGAGGCAATCCTCGCTTATGGATGGTTCCGCCGATACGAACGTGAAGGCGGATGAAATGGGAACACGGTGAGGCGTACCCAACAGGGGCCTAGACCGTGGCTGCCCCCGCAACTGTGAGCGGCGAGCAAAGCCCGACATGCCACTGGCCGATATGGCCGGGAAGGCGGGCTGCGCAAGGACCCGTAAGCCAGGAAACCTGCCATCCAAACGGTCGCTCCGACCAATTCAGGAAACCTATCGCGCACGGAGGGTGCGCAAAGGAGAAAAACATGCATATCGAACCTGGCATCGTTGATGGTGCCAAAATCGTACTCAGCTATGGCACGGCTGCCGCTTCCTTCGGTCTACTCGGAAAACTCGCGCTTGATACGGTGCGCAAAAGTGGTGTTTCCGGTCTTGCCGTCCGTTCCCTGATTACCTCGCTTCTGGTCTTCAGCTTTTTCGAGCTGCTGCCGCATTACCCGGTCGGAGTGTCCGAGGTGCACTTCATTCTCGGCGCAACCCTGTTCCTGATGTTCGGTGCGGGACCTGCGGCGATCGGCCTGGCCGCCGGCCTTGCCCTGCAGGGTTTCCTCATCGCTCCGTTCGATCTGCCGCAATACGGCATCAACGTGACAACTCTGATCGTGCCGCTGTGGGCCGTGAGCCTGCTGGCAAAGAAAATCATCCCTGAAAAAACGGCCTATGTGGATGTCTCCTATGCGCAGGCCCTGGCGCTGTCGACGACCTATCAGGGGGGTGTTGTCGCCTGGGTCGCCTTCTGGGCATTTTACGGACAGGGTTTCGGCGCAGAAAACCTGGCGTCAGTCGGGACTTTCGGAATTGCCTACATGCTGGTCGTTCTGGGTGAGCCCCTTCTGGACCTGGCCGTTCTTGCGGGAGCCAAGACACTGGCACCATTCACAAGAACGATGGCGTTCAACAGCCGTCTTCACCAACCTGCTGCCTGAAACGCGGGCTGTTTTCAAATACGGGAAAGGGCGGCAACGGGCCGCCCTTTTTTTTGGCGATGGCACTGGTGGTATCGGTTCAGGGGAAAAACCCGATCAGGTCGGCTGCACTTTCCAGAACAACATCCGCATGCGGCGAAAGTTCCTGCCGTGCGCTCGTTCCTGTCAGAACTCCGATCGTCAGGCCGGCACCGGCAGCATGAGCCATTTCGATGTCGTGGGTGTTGTCGCCGATGACCGCGATTCCAGACGTGGGAACGCTGATCGCGTCGGCAAATCCATGCACCATGCCGGGTTCAGGTTTGGGACCGTGACCTGTGTCATACCCCGTCACGAAGTCGAATTTCGGTGCAAGGTTCGTGCCCTCCAGAAAGGCGCGGATTGCAGCTTCGCTGTCGCTTGAAGCAACCCCCAGCCTGAAGCCACGCGCCAGGAGCGCATCCACTGCCTCTCGAATGCCAGGCAGAGGGGCGGCATCATGCATTTTTGAAACAAATATGCGGTCGAGCTCAGTGGTCAGATCCGCGAGGCCAAAATCCGCACCTCCGGCTATCCAGGCCTCGGCGATTTCTTCAGAATTGCCCGCAGCAAGCAGCGACCCGGCCTCCGATCTGCGCGTTGCAAGATCCAGTCCGGTCAGCTCAAGAAACCGCTCTGCATCGGTTGTCACACCTCTTGAAGCCAGCCTCGCCGCTTCCTCGTAGGCAGGTGTCCAGGTTGCGTCGAAGTCGAGCAGGGTGCCGTCCTTGTCGAAGAGGATCGCTTTTGTTGCGGCTTTTTTTCTTCGCAGTTCTTCAGACGTCATGCGGGCCTCTGATGTGTGCTTTGACTCTTTGGGTGACATCGGCACTCTATTCGAATTTCTCTCTGCAGGGAGATCGCAAAAGCGGCATTTTCAGATGTGAAAAAAAATCAGCGGCTGCGACAACAACGGCAATTCTACCGGCGAGCAACCCCAAAGCTCGCCAGATCAAGATTTCCACTCCAGCGCCATGCACCGAGAAACGGTTCGGACAATGTCCTGCGTCCGTGTACTGCCCCCGCCGGATGATGAACAAAGGACCCGGGCGGCGCTTGCCCATATGGCGCGCCTTCGAGAACCCACTCGGCATTCCCGGCGATCACAAAGTATGTTTCTTCCGCGGCGTGGCTGGAAGGCGGGTAGTCGGTCCCGGCCTCGGAGACGAGCAGGCCAACGCGAACCTCGTTGTCCCGGACATGCCCGTCCGGACCGAGCAACTCCGTGGTGTAGAGGCTGTTTGAAACGTCGTCGGCAAGCCCGGTGCCTTGCCAGTGTTCCCAGTCGAGACTGGCCGCGCATCCGAGCACAAGCCTTGCGCAGTCGATGGCGTTGTCGAGTGCACATACCTGCCGAAGCAGTGCACCGGGGTGGTCTCGTGCAGGCCTTGCGTAAAAAGGCCGCTTCGACGCAGCTCTAAGCCTGACTGCGGCTGCGTCACCGCCCGATCTTCCTTCCGCGCTGAAAGCCGATGCAATTGCCAGAAGCAGGGCGTCGAAGGCCAGGCGTTCCTTTGCTGCTAACGTCATCTGCGGCCTCCAGACTGATTTTTCATTTCGGCAAAACGTTCACCCTTGAAGACCCTGACGGGATTGCCGCGCTCCAGCAACCTGTGCAACTGGTTCTGCGCCGACCGGTCCCGCGCAAGGTTCTCCTCTCGCTTGAGGATGAACCGTGCCACCAGCCGGTCAAGGGCAACTCTACGGTTTCTGTGTTGAGAGCGTTCGTCGGTGGAGACGGCAACCAGTCCGGTCGGCAGGTGTGTGACCCGGACTCCACTGTCGGTGGTGTTCTGGTGCTGACCACCGGGACCACCGGAGCGGAAGGTCTCGATCCTGAGCGCACCGGTCTCCAGATCGATCTCCGGCAGGTCCGAATTGTCGACCGAAAACACGCCGACATACCAGTTCTGCCGTCTGTGATGTGCGCGGAAGGGGCTTTTACAGATCCATTGGACGGTGCCGATCCAGGTGTTCGTGAATTCCGGCATCTGATTTCCGGACAGTGTAACCAGCGCGGATGACGGATCCGCGCCGTCGCAGCCACCTGACACATCTGAACTGAACCGCAAGTCGGCTCGCCTTGCCTCGTGTTCCATTTGACGAAGAACGTGGGCGACGGCCCTGCGGCATTCACGGGGACCGTCACCGCTTGTCACCAGGAGGTGCTTTCGACTGGAAGTGCTCATCGCATCGCCCTCCTATCCTTCAGGCGACCGTGTTTGTCCCGCCGCGCGGCTGCGAGTTCCCGGTTCACCGCCTTCTTGAACGTCAACAGCGGTTTCAGCGTTGCAACAGATTGTGCCAAATCGGACGTCCGCAGGTCGTCCAGCACCTGGTTAGGATCCTTGTACGCGTTCGGTGCTTCCTCGATGAGGAGCTGGCGATCCTCGCAGATGACGTGTCCACCAAACGATGTCCGGATCAATCCGTCCCGGTCGGAACGGGTCGTTCCGGCGCGACCGGCCATCGACCGGCGATCATATTTTCGGCCCGAGCCGTGGGCAAGCGAGGCGAGTGCCTCCGGCCTGTTGGCCTTTGGCACCAGCAGATAGCTAAGGGCATCCCGGGATCCGGCGAGCGGAACCAGCGGCATGTCGGCTTTTGCCGCGCCCTTCCTGTGCAGAAGCCCGTCGTCGTGCTCCTCAATCAAGTTGTGGGGTGCGTCCGCAACCAGCCGAAGGTCCGAGCGGAGCGCACGCGCGGCTCTTTCGGCAATCAGCCTTCTATTGAGGCTCGCCCAGCGAACCGCGTCGTTGTGCGCTGCCAGGTAGGTCCGTCCGACGGTGCTGTCGAGGTCCAGCCCGGAAAAACTCTCCAGAACCGTACCGAACACGGCCATGCCAAGTGATCTGGACCCGGAGTGCACCAGCAGCATCAGGTCGCCTTTCCTGATATCCGTGCCCGCAAGCAGGCAATCATCGGACAAGCTGTCGAGCTCCTGCAATTCACAGAAATGGTTGCCGCCGCCAATGGTCCCAAGCGCGACCGGATGAAGATCAGTCGGCAGGCCATCAGCTGCAAGACAAGCGCCGGGGTCTCCATGCCACGGTTCTTCCAGCACACGGATTTTCTGTGCGGCCTTGTCGAGCCGCAGTTTGCGGGCCGGCAGGTCGAGCGCAAACAGGCTCATGCCACAGCCGATATCGTTGCCGATCAGTTGAGGATAGATGCGGTCAGCCAGAATTGCGCTGCCGACCGGGCCGTATTTGCCTGGGTGGAGGTCCGGAAACGCGGCGACATGCGACACACCGGCCAACCTGGAGACAAGATCGAGCTGTTCTTCAGCCGCGCCTTCGATCCAGGTGGTCCTGGAATAGAAACGATGGATGGGCGCAGCATCACTTGAAGACGCTAGCCCTTCCTTTTGAGAAGTGCCCATTTGGGAACCCTTTTGAAAACAGGAAATACATCGGGTGCAAGTCAGTCTTGCACCGGATTGCCTCCACCGCACCGCGAGCGCGGATCAGTACAGGTTTGCCGCCGTCCTGGGCGCGCGCAACATGATCGTCATGTCTTTCTGTCCCGTCTTCAAAAGTCATTGTGCCGCTTGGCGCGGTCGCAGTCACATAAGCCTTGGCCACGCAAACCACAACCCGCCAGCCTTCAGAGCGGACAGTTCGCTGGTGGGTGTTGTGGTTGTGCAACGAGGTCAGGCCGGCCGGACATGCCCGGGGACGAAAAAGATCAGGCGCACCACTGGGCGCGCCTGAAATCGTCAGGGAGTGACTCTGTTTCTTGCCGTCGGGATCAAAACCGATCAAAGATCCTTGGCGGCGGTTGTGCGGATCTTTTTCCAGTTTTCGTCGGCCTTGGCGATGGTCCCTGCCTCGTCCTTCTGGAATTCACGAAAGATCTCCTCGTTCAGGAAGAGATAGAGCTTGCCGTCGACGATGGCCGCAAACTGGGGATCGCCGTCGAACTTCTTGCCAACCGAAACGCCGAACGTGCAGAAGCCGCCGTTTTGCGGCAAGTACGCAGCCGGCTTTGCGGTGAACTTGTCCATGGTCTCCTTGGAGGAGAAATAATAGGCAACACCGTCGTGAACCGCCGTGTGACGGGCCGCGCCGTCAATCCGGTTGCCGAGATTGACGAAGGTGACGGGATCTACACCATGCATGCCAAGCGGGGCACCTGCAGCCGTAAGGCCGCTGGATGTGTTGTATTCGTCGGCCGAAAAGGCCGGGCTGGACAGGTTCGCAATGCTCAGAAGCGTTGCGGCGACAAGCGTCTTGGACAGGGACATATTGAATTCTCCTAATCTGGATCTGTAAGTCGTTCGGCCGGTCTTTGCACCAGACATGTGTACTTTGCGTTCAGAATTTTGATTGATCCATGCTCAAAACCCCTCCAGAATTTGCCGATCGTCCGGCTTGTACGCAAAAAGAAAACACCGGCGGGGAGCCGGTGCTTTTCAGGTTCAGATGCCGGGAAGGCGTTGATCGCAGGTGAGGTCATCACATTTTACGCGGCCTGCGGTTCGGCGGCTTCCGGCTTGTGAAGGGAGACGACGGTCAGAACGGCGAGGGCGTTGACGACGTAGTAGGCGAAGTCGATGCCCTTGAAGCCGAGGACGAACGGAGCGGCCAGGAAGACGACACCGACCGCAAAATCGACGATCAGGTGAAACGAATAGGGTACGACCCGGATCAGGCCGGTTTCGTGATCGGTCAACATGGTCAGGATCAATGCCGCAACGCCGGTGACAACCGACAGCCAGAAAGCGAGCGGGTTGGACTGGCCGAGATTGAGGACCACCGGCAAACCAATCAGGCCGAGCGCGACCGGATAGTCCAGATAGGCATGGATGTTTTTTGTGACAAAGCGAATGTTCATGTCAGGCTCCTGGATAAAGGCTGGTTGGAGGCGTGTGCCTCTCGTGGCTTAAGATGATCCGCACCATCCGATTGATCCATGCACGAAAGTCCCTGAAAATTGACTGATCGTCCGGGACACTTGCGATAGATAGGTAAATCCCGCACAACAGGGGGAGACATTACCGAAGATGGAAACGCATGAGACATGACGCCCTTAGCCAGATCCTTGACGCGCTGAAGCTGCGTGGGTCGATCTATTTTCACACCAACTTCTCACCGCCCTGGGCAGTGCAGGTACCGGCATTCGGCAATGTTGCCCGGTTCCACATGGCCATGCGTGGAGCCTGTTGGCTCAAGGTTGAGGGCTATGCTTCGCCCATCTATCTTGCGACCGGAGACCTGGTGGTCATTCCGCACGGTGCAGCCCATATCCTGTGCGACGAGCTTGGCCGGGAACCCACTTCCGTCGACCGGGTGCTTCAGGAGACCGGCTATACGGGGGAAGGTGCGCTGTATTTCGGTGGCCCGGAAGAAGAGCAGAGCTGCAAGCTTTTTTGCGGCCACTTCGAGTTCGAGGACGGCTCGGTTCATCCGATTCTGGAAGCGCTGCCGCAGGTCATTCATGTTCCCAATACGCAGACGATGAACGCCTTCTGGCTGGAAACGGTGATGCGCTTCGTTGCAAGCGAGGTTCGCGCGACCATGCCCGGCTCCGACGCCATCGTCCACAGGCTGACGGAGATCATCTTCATCCAGGTTGTGCGTACATTTGTCGACCAGCAGGGTGACCGGGCAGGGTGCCTCGCCGCAGTGCTCAACCCGAAGCTGGGGCGGTCGATGTCCCAGATCCACCTGGCTCCCGAACAGCCCTGGACCGTGGAAACGCTGGCTCGTGAGGCGGGTATGTCACGCACCGTGTTTGCCGAACGCTTTACCGATCTCGTCGGCATGACGCCGCTTGCCTATGTCACGCATTGGCGCATGGAAAAGGCCCGCCGGGACATCCACGACACCGACCTGCCGCTGATCGATATCGCGGAGAATATCGGCTACGCCTCGGAAGCTGCCTTCAACCGCGCCTTCAAGCGCCAGTTCAACCAGACACCGGGCCAGATGCGGCGCATGGGGGCGGACGTGGCTGCGGAGCGAATATGATGGTTTCGTGCTGATGGCCGCCAACCCATGTCCGGCAGTCGACAAAGGGCTGCAGTCTTCCCGATTTTGAGCTCATCCTTCGAGACAGTGCTGTCACCAATCCCCGGGGACGCGCAGAAACACCGTTGTTCACCTTGTCCTTCAGGGGCGACCCCGGACGCGGGGGAGCGAAGATCCGGGACGACGCGAGTTGTGACTGTCCACGATGTGCAGGATTTTCAAACTTCATCCTAAAAAACAAAAGGGCGGAAAATTCCGCCCCTCGCGATCGCAATCATGTTTTGTTGCTTAGCCGATAATGCCGTTCAGCGTTGCGCTCGGGCGCATCACTGCGTCGACCTTCGCCTGCGGCGCGTGGTAGTAGCCGCCGGTGTCTGCCGAAGAGCCCTGGACGCTGTTGAGTTCGCCGACGATCTTGTCTTCGTTGGAGGATAGCGCCTCGGCAATCGGTGTGAAGTGAGCCTTCAGCTCCGCGTCCTTGTCCTGGGCGGCAAGCGCCTTTGCCCAATAGAGCGCGATGTAGAAATGACTGCCCCGGTTGTCGAGGCCGCCGACGCGGCGCGCGGGCGACTTGCCGTTGTCGAGCAGGCCTTCAATCGCCGTATCGAGAGCATCTGCCAGGACCTGTGCCTTGGCGTTGTCCTTGGCATTGGCGAGATGTTCGAGCGACGCGCCAAGGGCACAGAATTCACCGAGTGAATCCCAGCGGAGGTAATTTTCCTCCTGAAGCTGCTGGACGTGCTTGGGTGCGGAGCCACCGGCACCGGTCTCGAACAGGCCACCACCGTTCATCAGCGGGACGATCGACAACATCTTCGCCGACGTGCCGACTTCCAGGATCGGATAAAGGTCGGTCAGGTAATCGCGCAGGACATTGCCGGTAATTGCAATCGTGTCCTCGCCGCGGGCAATGCGTTCGGTGGTGTATTTTGCCGCTTCCGTCGGAGCCATGATTTTCAGGTCCAGACCGGACGTGTCGTGCTCCGGCAGGTAGGTGTTGACCTTCTTGATCAGCTCCGCGTCATGGGCGCGGTTCTCGTTGAGCCAGAAGATGCCCGGCATGCCGGAAAGACGCGAGCGGGAGACGCCGAGCTTGACCCAGTCACGGATCGGCGCATCCTTTGTGCGGCACGCGCGCCAGACATCACCTTCCTCGACTTCGTGTGAAATCAGCGTGTTGCCGGCTTCATCAACAATGCGGATGGTCCCGTCGGCAGGCGCCTTGAAGGTCTGCGGGTGAGAACCGTATTCCTCGGCCTTCTGGGCCATCAGGCCGACATTTGGCACTGTCCCCATCTTGGATGGATCCAGCGCACCGTTTTCACGGCAGAAATCGATGACGGCGGAATAGACGCCGGCGTAGGAGGAATCTGGAATGACGCATTTGGCGTCTTGTTCCTTGCCGTCCGGGCCCCAGCCCTTGCCACCGGCGCGGATCAGCGCCGGCATGGAAGCGTCGATGATGACGTCAGAAGACACATGCAGGTTGGTGATGCCCTTGTCGGAGTTCACCATGTAGAGGTCCGGGCCGTTGTCGAGTGCTGCCTTGATATCGGCTTCAACCTCGGCGCGCTTGTCCGCCGGCAGCGTCGCGACCTTGGCTTCCAGGTCGCCGACACCGAGATCCGGGTTGACACCGAGTTCGGCAAAGGTGGCGGCGTGTTTTTCAAAGACGTCCTTCAGGAAGGCCTTGACGCAATGGCCGAAGAGGATCGGGTCGGAGACCTTCATCATGGTGGCCTTGAGGTGCAGCGAGAACAGGACACCCTGGTCCCGGGCGTCCTCGATTTCCTTTTCAAGAAACGCTTTCAGCGCCTTGACGCTCATGTAGGTCGCGTCGATGACGTCGCCTTCTTCCAGCGGCCAGTCTGTTTTCAGTACCGTCAGGTCGCCACCTTTTGCGTCGAACTCGATCTTGGCGGCACCGGTGGAAACGGCCGGGACCGTGACCGACTTTTCGTTCGAGCGGAAGTCATTTTCGCCCATCGTGGCGACATGTGTTTTTGAAGATGTCGCCCATGACCCCATGCGGTGGGGGTTCTTCTTGGCATATTCCTTGACTGCCTTGGGTGCGCGGCGGTCGGAATTGCCTTCGCGCAGAACCGGGTTAACGGCGGAGCCCTTGATGGCGTCGTATTTCGACTTGATCGTCTTTTCTTCCTCGTTCGCCGGGTCAGACGGATAATCGGGCAGCTTATAGCCTTGCGACTGGAGTTCGGCGATCGCGGCATTCAGCTGAGGCTGGGAAGCGGAGATGTTCGGCAGCTTGATGACGTTGGCGTCCGGCTGCTTCACCATCTGGCCAAGTTCCGCAAGAGCATCGGACTGTTTCTGAGTGTCGGTCAGATACTCGGGGAAATTCGCCAGGATGCGGCCTGCGAGAGAAATGTCCCGGGTGCCGATAGTGAGCCCGGCCGCCTTGGTGAAGGTGCGGATGATGGGCAGGAACGAGGCGCTTGCCAGTTCGGGCGCTTCGTCGACCTTGGTGTAGATGATATCGGCCATGGTGCTCACATTTCCCAGTGTTCGAAGTGGGGTCGGCGAGGACTTTTCGGCGTCCCCGGACGGAATTTCGACCAGCGTATACAATTGTACGCAATCAAAAGCCAGCCCTTCTAAAGACAAAGGCCGTTGATCGGGCACGTTCTAGCAAACGGGCGGGAAATGTCTATCGACAACGTTCAGAGCGGATGGCTGCATGTTGTCTGGCGGGTGGCGCCAAGCGGATGAATATTGATCAAGAAGAAAACCTAACTTTTCGCGATCAAAGGCCAACCCGTCGAGCGGATAAGAACCACTGGCACCAGGCCCTTGATTGAACCACGTTTTGAACAGTATCCGGTAGCGCGGAAGAAGATAAATCCTATCGGTTACTTCGATAAAAAGGGCACCAAAAAATCCAAACTCATCAACACGTATTTCAGTTATTTCGTGCCAGGGAACTGCTTTCTCGAATACGCGCTTATCGAAAAAACCGGCCGGGCCGATCATGATGACTGGTCTGTCCGCATTCCACAGTTGCGTAATACTGAAAAAAGCAATCGCACCAAAAAAGAGAGTTCCAAACGCCGTAGACAGTCCTCCTTTGGTTAGAAATTCTCCTGTTGCAATTGAGTGATAACAAGCAAACGCACACAGTATTGATAAAGGCAACGATATTACAAAGCCAAGTAAGAGATATCTGACTGAACGTCTGATCTTGATGGTCTCGCTGGGATCAATTTGCATTTTCGGAGTTCATGTTGGGGCGATTGTGGTCGATGTGCCATATAAACTCCAAGTTTTAATTGTGCGTTACGGTCTCGTGGAACGAATCCAAAATGGTTTTGCCGTCAATTTGCTTAGATAGTCTTCCTACAGCATTTACAGTATGAAAGCGCCAAACTCCGGACGCGATTTTTCAATGCCAACTTCATGGTTTGGTGTCTACTGGATCCCTGCCTGCGCAGGGATGACAAATTGGAGAGAGTTGTTGTCTTGAATTGGAGCAAATAGTCTTTTCGATTGTTGTCATCCCGGCCAAGCGCAGCGCGAGCCGGGAACCAGTAATCTCAGTAACCCGCAGAGTTTTGGTTCGAAGCGATTTGTGTTTACTCGATGCCTGCTTTCGCAGGGATGACAAATCTGGGTATTCTGAGACATTCTGGCGAAGAAGCGAGGCAGGCTTGCATCTCGATCAGCAGTACTAAGTTTACATTCTGGCGAGCGACCTTGGCGGAACGCTTTATGTTGGTGTTACCAATGCCTTGTTAAAGCGCCTTTATGAGCATCGTGAAGGAAGAGGCAGCGCGTTTACCGCGAAATACGGTGCCCATAGGCTCGTTTATTTCGAAATCCATGAGGAGATCGAGCAGGCGATCAAGCGTGAAAAGCAGATCAAGCGCTGGAAACGGGCTTGGAAGATAAGCCTGATCGAAGAACGCAATCCCAACTGGGATGATCTTTCATTAGGGCTTTCGTGAAAGTCCTTGTCATACCGGGAACAGTGTTTTTTAGACGCGGTCCTTTATCGGGCCAAATCCTTGATGAGCCTTGAGGTTGGTGTCTTCTGGATTCCTGCCTTCGCAGGGGTGACAAGATTGGGTCCAGGGGCATTCCTGAACTCAAGGGAACGGCTCCTTCCCGGGTTGTCATCCCGGCCAGGCGCAGTGCGAACCAGTAAATCGACGGGATTTGGTTCGAAACGAAGGGTCCATGTCTTCTGGATTCCTGCTTTTGCAGGGGTGACAAGATTGGGTCCAGGGGCATTCCTGAACTCAAGGAAACGGCTTTTTCCCCGGTCGTCCTGGCCAATCACAACGCAAGCCGGGAACCAGTGACCCGTGAGGTTTCGGTCTGAAAAGGAGGTTCTGCGTCTACTGGACCCCTGCCTGCGCAGGGATGACAAGACAGGATCTTGTTTTTTTGCTGGAGTATTTCGACCTCGCGATTGTTGTCATCCCGGCCAAGCGCAGCGCGAGCCGGGAACCAGTATTCCGTGGGGTTTCGGATTGAAACGGTGAATCCGTATTTAGTTGACCCTAGCCTTCGCGGCGAAGACAAGCTTGGTGAAGGTTATTTTATCAAACTGAAGACAAAAATGCCGACCCTTTTCCCTTCGGGCACAGCAGTGCAGTGATGCTTGGTCCGGGAAATACCGGTGTCGCCGGCCAGAGGCGGGTGCTGCGCGTTTCGGTTTTCGGCCTTGGCATCGCTGCGCCGGGATGACTAAATGAGTTTCGCGGAGGTTGCGTCACCTGGAGCCGTCGATGCCAGACACACAAAAACTCGAAGATCTGTTCTTGTGGATGCTCGATGGTGCGCGGCCGAGTGCGGATGCGCGGGAGATCGTCTCCGGGATCTGTGAAGGGTTGCTGGCGGCCGGTGTACCCGTCGAGCGGTTTGCGCTTTTTATCTATACGCTCCATCCCAACCTTCAGGGACGCCGGTTCCGATGGCTGAAAGGCGAGGGGGTTGACCAGTCCGATGCGGACCTCAAGGCCTTTGACGGGGCCGAATACCACGACAACCCGCTACCGACAGTTCTGCGAACGGGCAAGCCCTTGCGGCGAAAACTCTGCGATCCGGGCAGTCCGGATGATTTTCTCATTCTGAAGCAGTTCCGCGAGGAAGGCGTTACCGACTATGTCGTTCAGCCGCTCTTCTTCACGACCGGTGAAACGCATCTGGTCAGTTGGGCGACAAAGGCCGATGGCGGCTTTGACGAAGAGATGATAGCGGCGCTCGAAAAGGTCCGCCTGCCACTCGCCCGTCTGGCCGAAACCTACATGCTGCGTCTCAACGCCGCCAACCTCCTGTCCGCCTATGTGGGCCGGGACAGCGGCAACAGGATCCTGTCGGGCCGCGTGCATCGCGGCGACATAGAGGAGATTTCCGCCTGCGTCGTCTTTGCCGACCTGGTCTCGTTCACGCGTTTCTCCAACGATGCGTCTGCCGAAGAGGTCCTTGCACGTCTCAATCTCTTCTACGACTGTCTTGTACCGCCGATTGTCGAAGGTGGTGGCGAGATCCTGAAATTCATGGGCGACGGCCTGCTCGCGATTTTTCCGATTTCCGATGAGGTTGACGAGAAAACGGCTTGCGAACGTGCCCTGGAGGCGCTCAGCGTTGCCTCTGGCGGTGCGTGGACGCCGGTCTTTTCCGAGACCGTTCCTCCTTTCCGGGCTGCCGTCCATATCGGACCGCTGCAATACGGCAATATCGGAGCGTCCGACCGGCTGGATTTCACGGCCATAGGGCCGACGGTGAACCTTGCCGCGCGCTTGCTCGCCTCTGCGGTCCTTGTCGATGGTCAAACAGTTGTCTCTGAGCGGGTTGCGGATCTGGCCGGACTATCAAAGGCCGGAGCGCCGTCCTTCGAACTAAAGGGTTTCGACAGGACGCAGGTGATCGTGCCGGTCCGGGAGATGCCGAAATCATGAAAGCCGAGCCCGGCAAGACGTATGGGTGTCTTGCCGGACGGTCTACAGGTTCGGAAAGCGGCCGGTTCTAGCGCCCGCTGACGGCGTCGCTCAGGGCTGGGAAACGGACAATCCGGTAGGTCCCGAGCGAGGCGTCCTCGCCGCCGTTCAATACCGGCGAGCGGTGCAGTTCGTTGATGGTCGCATAGACATAGCCGTCCGCACCGATCGAGAACCCGTCCGGCCAGGGCAGGTCTTCGTCGGACTGGAACAGTACCTCGTAGCTGCCATCCGGCTTGGTCACGCCGATAGCGTTGTCGGTCATAGCCGTGATGTAAACATTGCCTCCAGTGTCGACCGTGGAGCCATCGGAGATCGGCTTGTCACCATACCGTTCGACGCGCGCGGCAAGGTCCTCATCGCCCAACTCTTCATTGAGAAGATCGGATGTCCTGACCCGGTACATCGCACTTGCGGTCATCGGCGCGAAATAGACCCAGGTATTGGTCGGGTCGACCGTGATCGGGTTCACGCCGATCTTTGCCGGATTGCCGCCGAGCAGGATTTCACGTCCGTCGATCACCATGGGTGTGTCTTCAGGCGTTGTGAATTCGGAGCCCTCCAGAACACGACGGGCGCGGCCCGTTTGAAGGTCGACGACGATGAGCGCGGAATTCACGCCGTCTCCGGTGTCGGAAATGTAGATCGCCTCATGATCCCGGTCGACGGCCAGATCGTTCAGGAAGGAGGTCGGCCGGGAAACCGGTGCACCGATATAGTGGATTGCGTGCAGCTGTTCAGTTTTCGTGTTCCAGCCGACGATGCGGCCCGTTTGGTTCTCGCCCTGGCCGTCGAGCATCCATAATATGCCGTCACGGTCCGCACGCAGGCCGAGAACCCCGTTGAGGCCATTGCCGTCTTCCTTTGGCGCATGTGCCCAGCTTTCATTTGGATAGGGCCGGGTCGACCCATCCTTCAGGACTTCGACGACGCGCAGTTCTGGGCCATAGAATTCATGGACGGACATGAACATGCGGCCGTCCGGAGCAATCGCCAGGTTTCCCGGCGGCATTGACTTGTCAAAGCTGAGATAGGTTTCCAGTCCGTCTGCGGTTGCTGGAAAAGCCAGCGCGGTGCTGATGCCGACTGCAGCCAAAAAGCGTTTCATGGGGTCCTCCGGATGTTGATCAGGAGGGTTTAGTTGTTCTAGATTTCGAACAGAACTCCCTGAAATTCGAAAGCAGCGTTAGAAAAATTCGAATGTACAGTATTCCGGATCTGCAGACCTTTGTCTCTGTTGCCAAAACCGGTGGCATCACGTCCGCCGCAAGACATCTCGGTATCTCGACAGCAACGACCAGTCACCGGATCGCAAAGCTGGAACGGGTTCTGAAAGTGACCCTCTTTCACCGCAACAGCCGCACGTTTCGCCTGACGGACGAGGGGCAGGTATTCCTGGAGCGCGTGGATACCGTTCTGGAGGACCTGCAACAGGCGGAACTCGATGTCGGCAGTGGAACTGCATCCTTACGCGGCCATCTGCGTGTGACGATGTCGCCCTGGATCCTGTCGCGCTTCATCATGCCGGAGATGCGCGAATTTCGTGAGCACCATCCTGATCTCACAATCGAGTTCCTGGCGGTCGATCGGTTTGTGCCGCTGGTTGAGGAGGGTCAGGATTGCGCAATCAGGGTTGGCCAGCTGGATGACAGTTCCCTGGTTGCCCAGAAGCTCAGCGACAACGAGCGGATCATCTGCGCATCCCCGGATCTTTTGTCGAGCTCGGGAGACCCGAAATCCGTGGAGGACCTCAAAGATGCACCCTGGGTCTGCCTTCCCTGGCAGACACGTTTCGATGTCAACGACGCAAGAGGCCGAAAGCGTTCCTTTTCGGTTGGCCGGAGTGTTGCCGTTTCCAATTCAGACATGCTGACAGCCGGTGCGGTCGAAGGACTCGGTCTTGCGATCAAATCCCGCATGGCCGTCAAGGACGAACTCGACAAGGGTATCCTGGTCGAAATTCTGCCCGGATGCCTTCATTCTCCCGAAGCACCTGTCTGGTTTGTCTTTGCGCCGGAAAGCCGGGCGGGGCGCAAGACGAAAGCGTTTCGGGATGTGGCAAGGCGTTCATTCCGGCGTTGAAATCGAACGCGGCCAGCTTTTCATTTTCAGGAAGACGGGCTAAACCCCGGCATTATGAGCAAAAACGCAAAAATCAGGGACGAAGCCAGGACGGTGACTGCCCGGCCGCCAGCAGTGATCCTGTGCGAGCCGCAGCTGGGTGAAAACATCGGAACCGCAGCGCGGGCAATGGCGAATTTCGGTCTGGTCGACCTTCGAATTGTCAACCCGCGCGATGGCTGGCCGAGTGAAAAGGCGCGTGCTGCGGCAAGCCGGGCAGACCATGTGATCGACAAGGTGCAGGTGTTTGACAGCGTTGAGGCGGCGATTGCGGACCTGCAGTTCGTCTTTGCAACGACCGCGCGGTCTCGCGAAGTGCCGAAACCCGTTCGCGGCCCTGATGATTCTGCAAGGAAATCGGTCGAGTTCGGAGAAAAGGGTCAGGCTACAGGCTATCTCTTCGGACGCGAGCGTTGGGGTCTCAACAATGAGGAAGTTGCGCTGGCCGACGAGATTGTCACGCTGCCCGTTGACCCCGATTTCGCGTCTCTGAACATTGCCCAGGCTGTGCTGGTGTGCGCCTACGAATGGCGCAAGACGGCAACGTCCGGCGCGTTGCCTTTCATCCTGTCGAAGGATGAACATCCGCCGGCGAAAAAAGACGATCTCCTGAGGTTTTTCGAGCATCTGGAAGGTGCGCTCGACGAAGCGACATTTTTTCGTCCACCGGAGCGGCGCCCGCATATGGTGCGCACGCTTCGAAACATTTTCCAGAAGGCGGAGCTGACGGAACAGGAGGTCCGGGCGTTGCGAGGTGTTGTCGCGTCCCTGGAAAAACGGCAAACCCGGGTGCGCAAGGAGCGCAGCACTGACGGCGGCGAAGAGTAGGAGAGGGCATTTGGGCTCGAACGGTCCGGTTCTGATTTTCGATTCCGGCCTTGGCGGGCTCACGGTGCTGCGCGAAGCGCGCTATCTGCTTCCCTACGAAACCCTGCTTTATGTCGCCGATGACGCGGCCTTTCCGATCGGCCGCTGGCCGGAAGCGGACCTCAGGGACCGCATGCTGTCGCTTTTCGGTGAGCTTATCGCCATCCAACGGCCCAAGGCGATCGTCATTGCCTGCAATACGGCCTTTACGCTGGCAGGCGATGCGCTTCGCAAAGCCTACCCGGATGTGCCCTTTGTCGGCACAGTGCCTGCGATCAAGCCGGCGGCAGAACGAACGTCTTCAGGTCTCATTTCGGTGCTGGCAACACCTGGAACCGTGCGCAGGACGTATACCAGGAGCCTGATCGACAGCTTTGCCAAGCAATGCCACGTGCGTCTTGTCGGTTCGGATAACCTCGCGGAACTTTCTGAACGTCATTTGCGCGGCGAGACTGTTTCCAACGAGGAGCTGCTCACCGAGATTTCGGGTTGTTTCCTGGAACGCGACGGGCGGCGGACCGACATTGTCGTGCTGGCCTGCACGCATTATCCGTTTCTGGCAAACCGTTTCCGCAGGATCGCGCCCTGGCCGGTCGACTGGCTTGATCCCGCAGAAGCAATCGCGCGTCAGCTTGTTCGTGTGCTTGGAGCAAAGGCTGCAAGCAGCCCGTCGAGTGATCCGGATCGCGCTCTGTTCACATCAAATCCCGATGATCCGGGGCTTTCGCGGTTGCTGGCAGGTTTCGGCCTGATGCTCAGCGCGGCAAACGGAGCTTAGGCGGCCAGTTTCTTGACGACTATTCCGTCGTCGGCCCGCTTTGCTTCCAGTTTCAATTCGCTGATCTCGTCGTTCAGCGTGTCGGGGTGAATGACCATGCCTCTTGGCAGGCTCAGGATCGAAATCGAGCATTGCAACAGTGGAAACTGGCGGGTCGTTCCGAAGCGGTCCTGCGCCTCGATGTAACCCAGTTCCCTGTGCCCCGTTTCGTAAAAGCTCTCCACATCGACACGAAAGGCACGTTTGAGGGCGAGCATGCGGGTGGCCACATCCGTCTGGTCGGTGTTTTGAAATCCGGCGAAGAAATCGTCGCCACCGATATGCCCGTGAAATGTTCCGGACCCGGAGACATGGCGCTGCAGCAATTCACTGAACAGGATAATCGCCCGGTCCCCCTGGCGATAGCCGTAGGTATCGTTGAACGGCTTGAAGTTGTCGAAGTCCAGGTAACACAGATGACGGTCGTGTGTGCCTTTCCGGGCGGTTTCCGAAATATAACGCGAGATTGCGCCGTTGCCCGGCATACGGGTCAGCGGGTTCTGGTCCTGGGCTTCCTGAAGGCGTTTTTCGTGAATGATCTTCAGCAGAGACGTGGCTGAAAGGAAACCGGCGTAGCGGAAATTCTCCGTTATGATGATGCCATCGGAGTTGATCGAGGAGGCAAAGGTTACCAGCAGCATGTCGGCGTTGGAATCTATGTCGGCGATCGGGCAGGCGCGTACGAATGAGCGCAAGGGGAAATCGAGTGCGATCCGCGTATCGGTGTCGTCATCCTTGCCACCGGCATAAAGATACGCCTTCAGATCGCGTTCGTGGATCAGGCCGCGCGGTTCCTGGTTTTCGTCCAGGACGGGAATGACGTTTCCTTCCTGGTTGTGAACGACCATGTCGAGCAGTTCGGTCATGGTTGCGCCGAAGCCGATGGTGGGAAGCTGCAGCAATTCGTTCCGAATCCTGTCCTGTTCCGCGCGCCGTTTGTGTCCGGCGCCCGGCTCCCGGACATGATCGTAGAACAGCTTTGCCGACGCCGCCTTGTGAAAGGGCCGGGCAACGAAGGAGCCCTGGACCAGGTCACAGCCAATATTCCTGCAGGCCTTGAATTCCCGCTCGGTCTCCACCCCTGAAGCAATCACGCGTGCACCAAGAACATGCGCAAGATTGGCAACGGTTGTGACGAACAGGTTCCGGCGCGGATCGCTGTCGACGCCGTTCAGGAAAAACCGGCCGATCTTGACGTAGTCCGGAGAGACGTCGTGCAACAGGCGCAGCTCCGACGATCCACGTCCGAAATTGTCCAATGCGACGAGAAAACCCATCTGGCGCAGATCGCTGATGGCGTGCTGCGTTGCGTCGGCGATGGAGTGCTGATTGCGTTCGGAAAATTCGATGCAGACCTGGTTGTTCTGCAAACCGGCCGCTGCAACGAGCTCTGTCAGGTGCATGCGTGGATCCGCCTGCAGTCCGAGATCGCGTCCGTCAATTCTGAAAAAAAGCTTGGTTCCCTGTGCCGTGCGGAGCTTCCCGAAACGGCTCAGAGCCTTTGCGAACAGACTTGCTTCGAGATCGGGCAGGAATCCTTCCGCATAGGCATCATCAAGCAGTTCATCAATCGTGGGTGCGTCTTCACAGTCGCCATTATCAAGCTGTGCTTCATAACCATAGACGACGCCTGTACCAATGTCGGTAATCGGCTGAAGCGCGTAATCCAGACCTTCAAGAATGGCGTCGCGAGACCGCGGAAACGGTTTCACACTGTCCTTGCCAGTCTCTGGTTCTGAATTGCGTTGTGATGACATGCTTGATCCTTAGTCCAAGTCGGGCTTCCATTTTGATGCTGAATGGATGGGAATAATGCTCACTATGGCCACTGGTATTATTATCCATAGTTGTGGCGCGGATTGCATAGTGAAAAGCTGCAATTAACATTTTCTAAATGTATGCATTGTTTTTCCGCAAATGTGAACTTTTGAAGCAATTCGTGTGGTGAGTCCGCCAAATTTCGTGCAAATTTGGCGAATTTCTGCCAATTCTTACGTGTTTTCACTTAGGCTATGGGATTGGTGCCGAGCAAAGCGCAGCAGTCCGAATCGCAACTGCCACACACGCGGAGTTGCCGGAAACCCGTTTCTGATAAGATCGGTCACGAGTTGTCCGGCACTTGGTTGTGTCGTCCGATTGCCCGAAATGGCCGGTTTCTATTGCTGACGCTGGCGCAAAAGGAGATGCCGGCGTTGACATTCTGAAGTGCACGCTGTATCTCCGCGCGATCCGGCAGGCTCAGGCCTTCCGGGTCTACGCACCCGTGGGTATTCAGCCGGCGCCGTCTAGCTGGGTCCCTGTCGATCCGAGCAGGAGCTTAATCACTTCTGCAACGATAAAGGAGGGCGCGTTTCCTTTTAGAACAACAACGCGAATTCAAAGGAAACCGCGATGTCAAAGCGCCACAGCGTTAAGTACAAAATCGACCGCCGGATGGGCGAAAACATCTGGGGTCGTCCGAAGAGCCCGGCCAACAAGCGTGAATACGGCCCGGGCCAGCATGGCCAGCGCCGCAAGGGCAAACTGTCCGACTTCGGTGTTCAGCTCCGCGCCAAGCAGAAGCTGAAGGGTTATTACGGCAACATCTCCGAAAAGCAGTTCCGCAAGGTTTATTCCGAAGCATCGCGCCTGAAAGGTGATACTTCCGAAAACCTGATCGGCCTGCTGGAGCGTCGCCTCGACGCGGTTATCTACCGTGCCAAGTTCGTTCCAACCGTGTTTGCGGCCCGTCAGTTCATCAACCACGGCCACATCAAGGTCAACGGCAAGCGCGTGAACATCCCGAGCTACCAGTTGCGCCCGGGCGATGTCATCGAAGTTCGCGAAAAGTCCAAGCAGCTCGGACTGGTGCTGGAAGCTATCCAGTCAGCAGAACGTGACGTGCCGGACTATGTCGACGCCGATCATTCCAAAATGTCCGCGACCTACAACCGTATCCCGGGTTTTTCCGATGTGCCCTATCCGGTACAGATGGAACCGAACCTGGTTGTCGAGTTCTATTCGCGCTAATCAGCGTCGAATATTGTTCAAGGAAGGCCCGCCATTCGGCGGGCCTTTTCTTTTTCTGGGCAATTTTCGCAACGGGCGCGTTTCGACGAAGTGGTCAGATGCGCAAAAGACGTTTCAGAAAGGAACGCCGGCGCTTGGGTTGTGTTTCCCTGAAAATGTCGGACCGGCTTTCAAATTGCTCAAATTTGTCCGAAAGCAGGCATGAGACGATACGCTCGGCAAAATCAACTATTTCGCCATTTTCACTGCTTGCGAGCTCTTTGTAGATTGCAATGTCGTCTACAAAAGCTGAATGGAGCGCGTTTCGCCATTTCAGATCATTTGCAGCTGTAACGGGTACATCGGGCATTGAACAAATCGCGAAACCTAGAAGTATGTCGAGGATTTCGACTTTTAGCGTGTCGCAAGCGTCGGCCAGAAACTCGACGAGAAACGGATAGGCAGGCATGGCTGCCGAAGAAACGGATGCATGCTGATGACAAAGTCCACACCATAAATCGTGCGACGCATCCATCGCCGCATGGTGATTAGCCGAGTTTAGGGCCAGAAGCTGCGAACCGACTCTCTCAGCTCATCCGTAGGCTGTTTAGTAACCGGCCCAATCGACGCTCATTACTCTATCGTAAAATGAATCTGTCACGTGGCAAAACTCGATTGGGGGATTGGCATAAGGCATGAACTGCGAACTTAGCAATCACTTTCCGGTCATGCTATCACTGATTGCATTCCGATTTGTAAATGGATTCTGAACGTGACAAAAGATGATTATGCAGCTCTAAGAAAGAGGATGCTGCGCTATTCCGAAGCAAATGGCTATCCCATTTCCCGCTACGAAAATATTCGCTGCAAATGCGGCCAATCGGAGCTGCGGCTTTTCAGCGACGACACGCAAGGCGGAGCCTATGCAGAGTGTCCAACATGTCAAACGCAGATCGATATAATGGACAGTCGTGAGTATGTGGAAGATCTCTTTCACAATGTGTGTAGCTGTTGCCAAAAGGAATTGTTGCTCAACATTGGCGTCGCCGTCTACGACGACGGTTCTGATGATGTCAGATGGGTTTATATCGGCGGGTTATGTAGGAAATGCAATCTTGCCGGCGTCTATGTTGACTGGCATGAAAGATAAAAAACCTTCGGCGTCAGTCCCTTATCGGATTACCCTTCTCTCTCCACCCGGTTCATCAATCAGGACAGAAGAGGCGCCGCGTTCTCCGGCTTTCTTTTGCTGAATTTCGCCAGTGAACAGGTGCTGGAATTCAAGAACCGTATAGGGGCGTTGCCAGAGCCATTCGCGGTTTTCGACAGCATTGACGTCTGTGTCCGGTGGTGTGTCTTCTGTATAGGCAAGGAAATAGAGGCAAAATCCAAGATCGGCCAGGTCCTGCCGGGACAGATACCTCATGCCGAGTGTGTCGTGGCAGTTCATGAGCTCCGAATCGATGTCATCAGTCCGCAGAGTGATCAGTCCAATGCGGGGCCCTCCGCCGAGGGGAAGTTCCACATTGCCTTGTTTCGTCTTTGGTTTTCCGTGAAAGGTGTGCTGGATCAGCTCGATGACATGACCTTCAGGGTCGGCGAGATGGCTCATATAGGCGATGTCGCGAAACTGCGCCGGTTCAGTGAGGTCGATACCGGTGCTGCGCAGCTGGGCAAATGCAACGTCAAGGTCCGGCAGCGTGATGGCAATCTTCCAATAGCGGTCGTTCCGGTCCGGTTGATAGGGAGTGGACTGGTCGCGGCGCACCAATTCCAGTCGAGCGTCTTCGCCTGCGTATCCAAGTGAGACAGCTCCTCCGGCATTCGCGAGCAAGTTCATGCCGAGGACATCACAATAGAACCGGGAAAGACCTGATGGGTCGGAAACATTGAGGGACAGGGCAGATATCCGGGGCAGGGGCATGGGATCATGTTTTCCTGGAATATGATGACGCGGTGTCTCAGTCAGAGTTGCAATCGCCACACACAGACGCTTTGCTCTGATAGCCGACAATGTTTCCACGGCTATCAAGTGAAAAGTCGCAGCAATTCTGAAACAATGCCAAAAGCTTGGCACGGCTGCTTTGAACGCGGGACTTGAGAGTGGAATAGCTGATCCCGAGCTGTTCGGCGGTGTCCTTCTGGGAAACACCTTCCAGTTCGATCTTGCGCAGCAGCTGTCCCGCCTCTTCGGGCAGCGCGTCGATGAAGGGCGCCACACAATCTTCAAGAATGTGCCGTTCGTCATCCTCCATGGCTTCGTACCAGAGGTCCACAGTCGGCAATGATCGATCGTTCTTCTTCATGCGATAAAAATCGATGATGGCGTTGTTGGCGATCTGGAACAGCCAGGATTTCAGGCTGCTTCCGTCCTTGAGTGTGCCCAGGCTGCCGTGGGTCTTGAGAAGGATCTCCTGGAGCACTTCTTCCGCGTCAGAGGGATTTGAAATCCTCGAGTGAAGAAATGCGGAAAGTACTGAACGATAATCGGTCCACACGGCATTGAAATCCGGGGAGGATTCCGGGTCAGCGCGGTCCGTGACTGCCGTCATGATCATCTCCGAAGTCAAATTTTAATGTTGTTTTCCAATGAGTTGTAATTTTTTTGCCCAGCAGCTTCGTCTTTTTTCCACTCTCAACGTCTAACAGGTCGAACACCTCAAGAAAAGGATCGACACCATGATCAAGATTGTCAGTTTCAAAATCTGTCCCTTTGTGCAGCGGGTCACTGCCATGCTCGAAGCGAAAGAAATGCCTTACGAGATTGAATATATAGATCTCAAAAACAAACCGGACTGGTTCCTGGAAATTTCGCCGGTCGGGCAGGTCCCGCTCCTGATTACGGAGGAGGGGATACCCCTTTTTGAATCCGATGCAATCGTAGAATATATCGACGAAATCTCCGAAGCGCTGCAGGATGGCCTTTCCCCGGAAACGCGGGCGATCCACCGGGCGTGGAGTTATCAGGCTTCCAAGCACTATCTGGTCCAGTGCAGCACAATGCAGAGCGTCGACCGGAATGTGTTGAATGAACGGATTTCGAAACTCGACAAATCATTCGATCGTGCGGAAAAGCAGTTAAGCGACGGCCCTTATTTCGCCGGCGACACTGTGGGAAATGTCGATCTGGCCTGGCTGCCGTTGCTGCACCGTTCGGCAATCTTGGAAAAGGCCAGCGGTTACGACATGCTGGAAGGTTTTCCGAAGGTCAAGGCCTGGCAAACAGCGCTGCTGAAGACTGGCATCGCAGAAAAGTCCGTTCCTGAGGATTTCGTCGAAAGGTTTTCCGATTTCTACCTCTCGGAGCGAACCTGGCTCGGACGGGGAGCGAATGAAAACGAGGAAGATGCAGACGCTTCAAATTCGAAGAGCGGTGGCTGCTGCGGCTGACGCGGACGGACGAAGCCCGACCGATAGAGATCGGTCGGGTTGCTGTCGCAACAGCAGGTCAGATGTCGTTTCGCGGGATGCGAAGCAGTTGGCCGGGGAAGATCACGTTCGGATCACTCAGGATATGCCGGTTGGCCTCGAAAATCGGCTGATAGTCTGAGTTGCCGTATTGTTGTTGCGCAATCTGGCTCAAAGTATCGCCGGACTTGACCGTGTAGGGCTGCCAGCCACCGTAACCTGGCAGGATCCGGGGACCAAAGAGAACCGGGATCACGACGGATGGACCGTTCTCGTTGCCTGAATCGTCTGCCAGTGTCAGGAATAGCCGATTCAGCTGGAATGTGTTGGTGTCCGGAATATCTATTGAGGCCTGAAATTGCTTCAATCCAAGGGATCCGACATTTGTAAAGGAAGCGTATTCATCGTGACCTTCAGAAACGCGAATGCTCAATGTTCCTTCGAATGCTGCAGCGTTTCCGGCGATCATGATTGTCGACCCGACCAGATCGAAAGGCTGGGGCTGCTGTATGTCCAGTGTAATCGTCATTGCGAACGTCCTCTTGTGCGCGACCGACCTCGGATATGAGTTCGAGGTGGACTATCTAAAGACCGCATTGTCCTGACTGGATAAAAAATGTTGCAACTTATTATGCAATCTGTCGTTGTTTAATTCGGATTTGAATTTCTATTACACCTTCTAGTTATTCCTATTATTGACGTTTTGGCTATCGTTTTATAAAGTTTAGATGATTAAACTAATATTCCTCTGCGTCATCTTCCGGTTGTTGTTTAGGTTGAATTTGATTTTTTTGCCATTTTTCTGCCTTGTTGATCGAACTTCCGCCACAAAGTTGACGCCGACTTGAGCGCTTGTCGTTCGTTGATTTCAGAAAGTTTCTTCATTGACTGAAGTCGTTGTCCTCATGTCTGCCCTGCTTTTTTCCGACTTGCAAAAAAGCGATCCGTCAGAAAGCACGGGCTCGGTGCTGGCAGCAAAAAGCCGGGATTTTAACGCGCGTTCCAATATTGATCTGGCAACGCCCAATTCCGATGCGAGCGGCAGTTTTTTTGTGACGTTCATTTTAGACGAGCGGGCCGGTGAATTTGCTGAGAGTGTTAAGTCAATCGACGGAGTTTTATCCGTTGATGTGAAGCCGGAACTCGGGCTTCCATAATATTACCGGTCGGCGCGTCTCCTATTCAGGAGGAAAGCCAATGGCCCGGAAGACCAGGAAAGTAACTGCACCACAATCACGTCAGCCGGAACTCATCGCTGTCGCGAAATCCGATGTGGGTTTGCGCATGGCAGGCGTTGCGATGCGCTCGCTTGCCGGGGCAAAAACCACAAAGGCTGAAAAAGCCCTGAAGAAGCACAATTGCATCGCTACACCTCTGTTCGGCCCTTCGGAAGAAAGGGTGGAAGCAGCAGTAGCCGCTCAGGCTCCCTTTGCGATGGCTCCTCTGGAAAACCTCTCCGGTTTTTACAAGCTGTCGGCGCCGGACGCAGATATTGAAGATCTTCAAAAGGAGCTTCTGGACAACGATCTTTTTGACGGGGTGTTCGTGAAACCCCCGGTCGAGTTGCCGGAAGAGGCTGTCGATGTTGCCTCGCTGAATGAGATGGTGGCGGTGCCGGATGTTCCACCACCAGCAACTCCGGACTTTGTCGCAAGGCAGATCTATCTGGATCCCGCACCTGCGGGTATCGATGCGCGCTGGGCCTGGAACCAGGCTGGCGGACGTGGAACCGGCATTCATATTACGGATATCGAAGGCGCCTGGCGCTTCAGCCATGAGGACCTGATCGAACGGCAGGGCGGGGTTGTTGGCGGTGTGGAATTCAACGACGTTGGCTGGCGTAACCACGGGACGGCGGTTCTGGGCGAATACGGAGGTGACGTCAATCCCTTCGGCGTGACAGGCATTTCACCGGAGGCGATCTGTACGGCGGTGTCGCACAGAACACTGGGATCGGCGGGTGCGATCAATCATGCTGCTGCCCGGTTGAACGCCGGGGATATCCTGCTTCTGGAAATGCACAGACCGGGACCACGGCACAATTTCCGGCTGAGGCCTGATCAGCGAGGTTACATCGCGGTCGAGTGGTGGCCGGATGATTTCGCTGCCATTTTGAATGCCTCCAGGCGTGGCATCATCATTGTGGAAGCGGCCGGGAACGGGGCCGAAGATCTTGACGACGCGCTTTATGAAACGCCCGGCTTCGGTTTTCCGGCAGCATGGACCAATCCTTTCCGGCGGGCCAATCGTGATTCGGGAGCGATTGTGGTAGGAGCCGGTGCACCTCCTCCCGGCACACACGGGCGCAACCACGGTCCTGACAGATCCAGGCTCGGCTTTTCCAACTACGGGTCGATCGTCGATGCCCAGGGGTGGGGGCGCGAAGTCACGACGTGCGGCTACGGTGACCTGCAGGGAGGTGGTGACGAGGACCTGTGGTACACGGACACCTTTTCAGGAACCTCGAGCGCATCACCGATCGTGACCGGCGCCCTTGCTTGTCTTCAAGGCATGGCGCGCGCCCGCAACCTGCCTGTCTTCACACCGGATGAGTTGCGCAACGCGCTCAGAACGACCGGTTCTCCTCAGCAGGATGCTCCGGGTCGTCCGGCAACACAGCGCATCGGGAATCGGCCGGACTTACCGGCTTTGTCAGGGGCATTGTTCGGAGTGGGCGGCAACAGGCGGTCTGTTGCCTTCCGGCGCGAAGTGGAACGGTGGCGGCCGCTCGAAGTCAGGGCACTCATTGATATCAGTCCTGAGCTGGTCGCCTCTCATTCGACATTTACCTTGCAGCAGGCCCTGGTATCGGCGCAGCCGGTAAGAGCCGATGCGGACGGGATCTTGTCGAAAATGGCGATCATGTTCCGTATCTCGTCGCTTGCCGGTCAGGCAATCGAGATTGCCGGCCCGGTTGGCGGCTCACGATATCGCTGGTGGGGCAGCATCGCGGCGGACGGACTTGGCCAGCTTTACGTCGATGAAGGCTATTCCTCAACCGGCAGCGACAATTTCGATCTGATTGCGGAAATCAGGGGAGTCGATACGCGGTTCGCATTTGACACGGTCGCACAACGATATCGCGCGGTCTGAGCAAAGGGAGCGGCGCGAGGTGGCCTGTCCAGCCAGAAACTCGCGCCGCGCCCGTGCAAGATACGGATCAAGCCGCAAGCCGCAATGCATTTTTTTGCTCGCCCCCACTCATTGGAACTTCGCTCCGGGCTGGTGAAAAGGGCTCGGAACTGATTGTGAATTGTCATCCCGGTTTGGCGGAGCCTGGACGGGATCGGCGAAACACAAGCGCTATAGATCAAGTGGAAACATCAGTGTTTGCTGGTTCTAGGATCTCCCAATGGTGGTCCGGGATGACTAAAGGTGAACAATTGCTTCTTTTGCGACCCTGACGAGTGAAGATGTCACGAGTCTTGCTGGAGCAGCAAAGTTCAAGAAATTCAGCGTTTGCGACGTTCCTACCGATTTCTGGATTCTTGCGTGCGGAAAGGCAGTAAATTTGGTCGTGTAAAAGGGGAAGGCGTCGGGGTGCAGATTTCAGCAAATACCGGACTCCTGAAACTGTCAGGTCTTTTCAATTCCGGCCCGTTCAGCTGCAGGCAATCACCAGCACCTCTCGAACCCGGACCCGCCGAGTGAACGACATTGCCGACAGTACCGATAGGGATGTTCCGGCGCTCCCGCGCAATGTATTCTCCAGCGTCGAGTTCAGGAAACTGCTTGGTCGATTGTTGTGCCAGGCGCATGAGGCAATTGAAGATTTCGGCATGCTGCCGGAAAGTGCGACACACGAAATCAGGCACAAATAGCTGGTGTGTTTGTCGGGCGGCAAAGACAGCAACACGCTGCAGGCTGAGTTGACCGACGGGGATTGACGTGGCCCCTTGCCGATCAGCCTGAACCGCATCTGAAATCCGTACCCGGATCGCGATTTAAGTTTCGCGCTTGTTGAAAAAGCCACGGATCTTCGTGCTCAACGAAGTTCAGGGACAGGAAACTCCAGTGGTGATCCCAGCCCCTTCCATCAATATGAAGCAACAGATAAGGGCGCTTGATCTGTTCGTGCCGGTTTCCGAAAAGCAGATCATATTGCAATCAATAAAACGAGCGCACCTATGTAAGCTGGCAATATCATTAGGTGCATGATTGGATGTGTGGTTGGTTTAATTGTGGCGCTGCGGGCAACTTCGAGTGATTTTGGTATTGCCCCGGTTTCCGCAGGTGGCCGTGCTAAACATCCGAATTTGTTTGATCGGTGGATGTGCGGCGCGTTCGCGGTGCGGCGGCAGACCTTTTCAAACCCTTTAGGTTCCTTTAAACCCTCGCGTCGATGCGAAGACAATTTGAACTGGGTTAATTGTGTGAACGATATCGCCGACAGCACCGATACGGACGTACCGGCTCTTCTGCGCAATGCGCCTTCCAGCGTCGAATTCAAGAAGCTGCGCAAGCGTCTTTTGCGGCAATCTCGCGAGGCGATTGGCGACTACGGCATGATGCCCGGTGATGCGTCGCCTGAAAGCAGGCCGAAATGGCTGGTCTGTCTGTCCGGAGGCAAGGACAGCTACACACTTCTGTCGGTCCTGATCGAGCTGAAATGGCGCGGGCTTCTGCCGGTTGAACTGATCGCCTGCAATCTGGACCAGGCACAACCGGGTTTTCCGACCGACATTCTGCCGAAATTCTTCGAAGACAACGGCATCGAGCACATCATTGTGCGCGAGGACACCTATTCCATTGTCACCGACAAGATCCCGGAGCACCGGACCTATTGTTCGCTATGTTCTCGGTTACGCCGGGGAATTCTCTACCGGATTGCCCGGGAGCAGGGCTGTGAGGCGATTGTGCTCGGCCATCACCGGGAAGACATTCTGGAAACCTTCTTCATGAACCTCTTCCACGGCGGCCGTCTGGCGTCGATGCCGCCGAAGCTGATCAATGACGAAGGCGATCTTCTGGTGCTGCGTCCGCTGGCCTATTGCGCCGAGAGTGACATCGCCCGATTTGCCAGTGGTATGCAGTTTCCGATCATTCCCTGCAATCTCTGCGGTTCCCAGGACGGGCTGCAGCGTGAGGAGGTCAAGCGCATGCTCCAAGGCTGGGAAAAGGCGTCGCCCGGACGCCTCGGCGTCATGGCACGTGCTCTCGGCCATACGAGACCTTCTCATCTCCTGGACAGGTCACTTTACGACTTCGCCAACCTGCGGCCTGCGGAAAGCGCGGCAGAAGACCCTGGCGGGGAGGCAGAGGAACCCTGCGGCGCCAGCCTTGCGATGACGGCGAAGCTGTTCGCGGCGGAATGAGACTGGTTCGCCTTCAAAACGCTATTCGGGGGTCGCAAACAGCTGTCTCAGCCACACCTCAACCGTCTGTGCCGCCGGTTTCTGAGGCCCCGAAGTTTCCCGGTGCAGAAGAAAGTGTGTCTGGGCGGATGGAATTTTCGTCTCAAACGGGATGGTCAGGCGTCCATTTGAAACCAGCCTCGAGGCAACACGCTCGAGCAGCAAGGCAACGCCGCCTTGCGAGGATGCCCATTCCACTGCCGCTAGGGAAGTGTCAACAGTGATGCTGGTGGACAGGCGTGGTGTATCGAGACCGAGCGCTTCAAAATACCTTGCCCAATGGTCGTCAAAACCGAGCGTGTGAATACGGGCAACGTCGGTCAGGTCTTTCGGCTTCTTGAGTCTCTTCGCGAGAGTGGGATGGCACACCGGCACAATGAACTCCGATCCGAGAGATTCGCTGCGAACGCCAGGCCAGTTGCCCGACCCAAGCCGGATTTCGATATCGATCCCTGTTTCCAAAACCGTGTCGGCCCAGATAGCAGAGAGCAGCCTGACATTGACCCCCGGATGCTCCCGCTGAAAATCGGCGAGGGCGGGGCCAATGATCAACGTCCCTTCGGAGATCGGTGCGCGGATTGTGACCGATCCTGAGCTGCGGTTGCCGAACAGTCCCTCCGTCGAGACAGCCAGGTCCTGGAGCGCCTTTCTGACGGCGGGCAGATAGGCACGCCCGCTTGCTGTCAGATCCACCTTGCGCGTGGTTCGTTCAAAGAGCTGATGGCCAAGTTGTTGTTCGAGTGCGCTGATGTGATTGCTGACGGCTGCCTGGGTCAGTCCGAGCTCGTTGCCGGCAGCGGTGAAGCTGCCCAATCGGCTGGAGGCTTCGAAGCTTCTGAGCCAGAGCAGGTTGGGTAGAGCTTGCATTGCTCCAATTAATAAAAAAAATCACGTAATGTCCACTTATTATATCGTTTCTCTTCTCTTTCAGTGAGGCGCAAAGTGATGTGAGTGAAACAATTCGCGTCTCGGGAGGAGCTTGCGATGCATATCGGATTCATCGGTCTTGGAAATGTCGGCGGAAAACTGGCGGGCAGCATCCTGCGCAACGGCTACGACCTGACAGTTCTGGATCTCGATCCGGGTTTGATGGACCATTTCGTGGCCTCAGGTGCCAATCGTGGCCAGAGCCCTAGGCAATTGACGCAGGTCTGTGACATCGTCATAACCTGCCTGCCCAGCCCGGCGGCCTGTTCGGCCGTGGTCGAGGGACACGACGGGATCCTGGAAGGCATGGGTCCCGGCAAGATCTGGGCTGAAATGTCGACCACCGATTCAAACGAAACGCGGCGGCTGGCCGAGCTTGTCATCGCGCGGGGCGGCGAGGCGATCGAATGCCCGGTATCGGGCGGTTGTCATCGCGCGGCAACCGGCAACATCTCCATTTTTGCCGGCTGCACCCGCGCTACGTTCGAAAAGGCCCTGCCACTGCTGACGGTTCTCGGGCGCCGCGTATTGCACACCGGGGAAATCGGCTCCGCTTCTGTCTTGAAAGTGGTGACCAACTATCTTGCGACAGCAAACCTGGTTTCGCTCGCCGAGGCGCTGGTTACCTGCAAGGCTGCGGGTATGGATCTCAACACTTCCTACGAGGCGATCCGCATTTCGTCGGGGAATTCCTTCGTCCATGAAACCGAAAGCCAGGTGATCCTCAACGGTTCGCGCGACATATCCTTCACGATGGATCTGGTCGCCAAGGACATCGGCCTGTTCCAGTCACTCGCCGAAGCGCATGACGTTCCGCTGGAACTGTCGCCCTTACTCAACAAGCTGTTTGCGGACGCCATCGGGCGCTACGGTCCGCGTGAGCTGTCTCCAAACATTATCCGAAGGCTGGAGGAAGCGACCGGTCTGCTTGTCCGTGCTCCCGGTTTCCCGCCGGAAATGTCTGACGACGAACCGGAAGAAGCCGGATATGAAGTCGTTCCGAAGCGCGATGACGCCATCGTGCCGGGGATTCGGGAAGCGACAGGCCGATGATCGAAAAACGGAAATTCCATATCGGCGGACATTGGGTCGATCCGGTGGAAGCGCGGGACCACCAGGTGATCAATCCGGCGACGGAGGAACCCGTCGCAGTCATTTCTCTTGGAAGTGCCGCCGATGTGGACAGGGCAGTCGACGCGGCGACAGCTGCGTTTCGCTCGTGGTCGGAAACGTGTGTCGACGAGCGGGCCACGTTGCTGGAGCGGATCATCGAAATCTACGAACGCCGTTCGGATGAGATGGACGAAGCCATCCGGTTGGAAATGGGCGCGCCAGTCGATTTCGCAAGGGAACAGCAGACCCCCTCGGGAACCGGCCATCTGCAGGCGACACTTGAAGCATTGAAAACGCATGAATTCGAGCGTCCGAGTCCGCGCGGAGGAAGTCTGCTCCGGCACGAGCCTATCGGGGTTTGCGGTCTGATCACCCCATGGAACTGGCCGATCAACCAGGTTGCCGCAAAGGTCGCACCTGCGCTTGCCGCCGGATGCACCATGGTGCTGAAACCGAGCGAGATCGCTCCTCTTTCAGCGTTGCTCTTTGCCGAGATACTGCACGAGGCGGGATGCCCCGCGGGTGTTTTCAATCTGGTCAATGGTGATGGCCCGGGCGTCGGTGCGGCGATGTCCGCTCATCCAGGCATTGACATGATGTCCTTTACCGGGTCGACGCGGGCGGGTGTTGCGGTGACGCAGAACGCGGCTGCGACTGTCAAGCGAGTGGCGCTGGAACTTGGAGGCAAGTCACCCAACCTGCTCTTTGCCGATGCGGATCTTGAAACGGCGATCCGGTTTTCTCTGGAAAGCTGCTTTTCCAATTCCGGCCAATCCTGCGATGCACCGACCCGGCTGCTGGTCGAAAGGAGTGCTTATGAGGGCGCGGTTACAGCAGCGGAGCGGATTGCAGCGGAAACCACGGTCGGCGATCCGGCCGAGGAGGGAGATCATATCGGCCCGGTGATCAGCAACCTGCAATATGAGCGTATCCAGGGGCATATCGAACGAGGCATCGCCGACGGTGCGCGTCTTGTGGCCGGAGGACCCGGCAGGCCGGCGGGATTTGAAAAGGGTTACTTCGTCAAGCCGACGGTCTTTGCGGATGTCACCAACCAGATGTCCGTGGCTCGCAATGAAATCTTCGGACCAGTGCTGGTGATGATCCCGTTCGAAACGGAAGATGAGGCCATTGAAATGGCCAACGACACACCTTACGGCCTGGCTGCCTACATTCAGACCGGAAGTCCCGAGCGTGCCAAACGCGTCTCCCGGAAACTGCGCGCGGGCAGTGTTTACATCAACGGGGCAGCTCCGGACTGGGATGTTCCCTTCGGCGGATACAAGCAATCTGGCAATGGACGCGAATATGGCGAATTCGGCCTGGAGGACTTCCTCGAACTGAAGTCCATCACAGGATGAAATGAGTAACGAATGCGTTGCAGGAGATATGCTGCCAGAAATTTTAAAGCCGCGCTAACACAATAATTTTGCACGCAGACTGGACCTGCCGCTCATATCAGGTGAGGTTAGACCGAATGAATTCTGGGAGAACTTCATGCGGGATCTTCGCATCTGCTTCGTCGGCGACAGCTACATCAATGGAACAGGGGATGAACGCTGTCTTGGATGGACCGGCCGCCTGTGCGAGCGACGGTTTTCCTGGGACTACCGATTGTCCTTCTATGATCTCGGCATCCGCGGAGAAACGACGGCGGAGGTTCGCGCCCGCTGGAAAGCAGAATGTGAAGCCCGCTTTCCCGAGACTGCCGACAACCGGGTCGTCGTCCAGTTCGGCATAAACGATATTGGTGTTGTGACCGGGGAAGGCCGTCAGATCGAGGAAGATGAAACGGTGGAAGAAGCGGAAGCCTTCTTGAAGGAAGTTTCAGATCTCTATCCGGTCCTGTGGGTCGGTCTGCCTCCGGCAAACGAGGCTTGTTCGCCCATGAAACCGAGTGAGGGGCTGGAGATTTCGTTTTCGCAAGATGCCGCCACAGCACTGAACGAACGGTTCAAGACATGTGCCGAAAAACTGAATGTTCCCTATTTCGATCTTCAGGCGCCGCTGCTGGCCAATCGGGATTACATGAGCAGTCTGACCCGGGGCGACCGGATGCACTGCGACGGAACCGGGTATGCGATGATTGCCAATCTTGTGAATAACTGGGAGGCTTGGGACGGCTGGTTTTCCGAATAGGCCCTTCAACCGCCGAAAGCCTTTCGATCCGGCATCGATGTCAATCGGCTGGACAGTTGCCGTCCGTTTACCTATCTCTTCGCCATGACCGTGCGCGTACAACAGACCTCGAACGACTACGGGATCGTGGTGGAGCCACTGTCGGGCGAAGTGATCGCCTGGCGGGGCGACCAGATGATTGCACGTTCAACGAGAGCGCGTGTCATGTACGAGACCCGGCTCTCCCCTGTGGTCTATTTTCCAGTAGAAGACATTCTGGCCGAACTTGAACCGGCTCCGGCGCACAAAACCTTCTGCCCGTTCAAGGGGACGGCTTCCTATAGCCATGTTCGCCTTGGCGAAGACCTGTCGGAAAACGGCGCCTGGCATTATCCCAAGGCCTTGCCGGAAGGGCAGGCCGTTGATGGGTGCTTTGCTTTCATGCCGGGGGTCGCGACGCGGATCGAGCACCAGGGCGCCGCGATCGATGATCTTCCCGCCGGCAATATATCCGGACCGGTCGTCGACTGGCTGCTTCGGGAAGCCTGGTTGGCAAAATCTCCCGAAGAGCTTTTGGCCGCTCTGGGCAGCAAGCTGGTTGAAGACGGCATTGCGGTCAGCCGGATGAGCATTCTCATCTGGTCCCTTCATCCGATGATTGCCGGACAGAACTGCCTCTGGCTCCGGGACGAAGACGAGGTAACCAGCCGCTACCCCTCTTATGAAATCCTGGAAAGCCCGATCTTCAAGGAAAGCCCATTCCAGCATGTTGCCGACGGACTGGGAGGTGTGCGGCAGAAACTCGATACCAATCCGGATGAGTTCAATTTCCCGATCATGGAAGATCTGAAGGAGCAGGGTGTCACCGACTATGTAGCGATGCCGCTGCCCTTTTCCGACGGACGCATTAACGTATTGACGCTGGCCTCCGATCACCCCAACGGGTTTACCACGGCCAATCTCGGCCTGATATTCGAATGCTCCGCGCTGATCAGCCGATTGTTTGAGGTTTTCGCGCTGACCTCCAACGCAACGACGCTGCTGGAGACCTATCTTGGCAAGCGCACCGGCGCACGTGTCCTGGGCGGCGAAATCCGTCGCGGTGACGGGGATGTCATCGATGCGGCGATCCTGTTTTGCGATCTGCGCCATTCAACGCGGCTGGAAACCGAACTCGGGCGGGACAGGTATGTCGCCGTGCTCAACCGCTTCTTTGAAACTTCGACCGATATCGTCAATGCTCACGATGGTGAAGTCCTGAAATTTATCGGTGATGCGGTGCTCGCCATATTCCCTGCCAGTGCAGGGCATGCGCAGGCCTGCAGTCAGGCGGTTGCGAGCGCGGAGGAAATTGTCGCTGCGCTGGCGGAGCCTGACCCGGAAATGGAGGACACGTCGCTCTCCTGCGCGATCGGCGTTGCTTACGGCGACGTGACCTACGGCAATGTCGGCTCTAAGGAGAGGCTGGATTTTACGGTGATCGGCAGTGCCGCCAACGTTGCCGCCCGTCTGGGCGACCACGGCAAGATCAACGGCAAATCAATTGTCGTCTCCGAAGAGGTGGCAAAGGTTACCGATTTTCCCGCGGAGAGTCTCGGCAGTTTAAGTCTGCGCAATGTATCGGAACCGATCGAAGCGTTCGCAATCACTCCGGAAACGACCGAGCGTCAATAAGCGCTGGCAAGACAGCCAGCCTAGCGAACAGTTTTTTCTCCCAGGAAACCACCCATGGGCTGATTTCGAACCAGGATCACCAGGCCGGACTTGCTCGGCTCAGCCCCGGTTTCGGCCACGCCGCCATAGTTGGCGCAAAGCTCTTCGGCACTCTTTCTCTGGGCTGGTGTGAACATGGTGATCGCCTGACAATCGACGCGGCGCAATTCGCTGTCGGTTCCGGGGCCGCCGGATACGACGATTCCAAAACCGGCCAGAGCCAGAGCGAAAGTAGAGGTGGTTGCAATAGCAAACTTGTTCATTGTCCCCGGTCCCATTTCCCGGCCCGTCTTCATGTCGGGCCCTGCGATATGGTCGGAGAATGGCGGAACGCACCTGTACTGACTCTGAAATCCGCATTCACCTGCTATTCATGTTAGGCGATTCGCAGTGAATTGCCGAGCCCGTGCCCCATTTCAGCCAGAATTGATTCGGCTTAACGTTGGATAACCGCAAATTCTGGCCGATTTTGACATCGCGAGTATCTCGTTCGCTCGTGATCACGCGGAAACAGAGAGTGTCAAATTCAGGGTGCCCTGGACCACGAGGCAGGGCGGGAACGAGGCATTTGATCTTCGGTTCGGGTCAAATCAGGCACAGCATTCAAATATCCCGTGCCTGTTTTCGACTGCAGTGCCGGCCACGCGTATCCCGGGCCTGGGGGCAGGACTTTGAAAATTGTTCCTTTGGAACACCTGTTTGGGACTACTGCATGCCTGCTGTTGTGAAGATGTTCATCTGAAAACCGAAAAGGGGCGGAAAAACCGCCCCTTAACGTCAAATGTTCAAAAATTGAGTCCGCGCGTCAGGCGGATTGCTGAGCGGTCTCGATACCCTTGTCGGTGAGCAGGCCCTGCAATTCCTTGTTCTGGAACATTTCGCGGATGATGTCACAGCCGCCGACAAACTCACCCTTCACGTACAGCTGGGGAATGGTCGGCCAGTTGGTGAATTCCTTGATGCCATTCCGCAACTCGTCGTCTTCCAGGACGTTGATACCCTTATAGGGCGCGCCGACATAGTCGAGTATCTGGATTACCTGTCCGGAGAACCCGCATTGCGGAAAATTCGGTGTGCCCTTCATGAACAGCACCACGTCGTTGGTGTCGACTTCGTTCTTGATCCAGTCCTGGATGCTCATGGATTTCTGTCCTTGTGTTTCGCGGGCGCGAGTGAGTTGCGGCCGGTGCGATAAATCAGGTTTGCCACAGCCCTCCAGATGCGCAGTTCCATGACCAGCATGATCACCAAAACCGTGAAGAGAAGCCAAACCATCCAATTTCCTGTTTCTTTGACCGCATATGTGTTTCAAAGCGGCGGAAGTTCAAGAGGCCGTGCGATATGCGCGGCAATGTGACAATCGTGTCAGATCAGTCAGGGGCCTTTGTCTGCAGGGCAAGAGCATGCAGGGCGCCGCCCATGTTGCCCTTCAAGGCTTCATAAACCATCTGATGCTGCTGCACGCGGCTTTTGCCACGGAAGGATTCCGAGACGACATTTGCCGCATAGTGATCGCCGTCGCCAGCCAAATCCCGGATCTCCACCTGAGCGTCGGGCAGCGCCTCCTTGATCAGGGTCTCGATCTCGTTCGCGTTCATTGGCATTGTACGTCAGTCCTCATTTCAAGTTTCTCCAAGGCACCTGCCTCAGGCAACAGCCATATAACTCGGGAACCAATCTTCGTGTGCTTTGCGCAAGTTTGCAACGGATATGGTGAGAATGCCTTCAACATTCAAATCCTTGCCGCCCGTTTTGCCAATTTGTTGAACGTCGATTCCGGCGTCCAGAACGTCTTCCATCACGGCATCGACCTTGTCGGGAGAAACGGTCAGAACGTAGCGGCCCTGATCTTCGCCGAAGAGCGCTGCATGGGCCGGGCCGTCGATTGCGACATGCGCGCCGATATCGCCCGCCATTGCCATTTCAGCCAGGGCAACGCCCAGACCACCGGAGGATATGTCGTGGACACCGGTTAGCCGGGCTGCGCCGATCAACTGACGCACGATTGTTCCCCGGCGTTTTTCGGCAGCCAGATCAACCGGCGGCGGGGCACCTTCCTCGCGGCCGAGGATATCGACAAGATACTGGGACGCACCCAGATGTGTACCAGGACCGCCGATCAGCAAGATCGCATCACCTTCCTGTGCAAAGGCCGCGCCCGCGCGCACCGTCACATCCGGAAGCAACCCGACGCCGCCGATCGCAGGGGTCGGCAGGATCGCTTCGCCGTGTGTCTCATTGTAAAGCGACACATTGCCTGACACGATCGGGAAATCGAGCGCGCTGCAGGCTTCACCGATGCCTTTGATACAGCCGACGAACTGACCCATGATCTCGGGTTTTTCAGGGTTGCCGAAGTTGAGGTTGTCGGTTGCCGCAAGCGGTTCCGATCCCACGGCTGTCAGGTTGCGCCAAACCTCGGCAACCGCCTGTTTGCCGCCCTCGAACGGATCTGCTTCGCAGTAACGCGGTGTCACGTCAACGGAAAAGGCGAGGCCCTTGCGCGTGCCGTCAACGCGAATGACACCGGCGTCGCCGCCGGGTGTCGCTGCGGAGTTGCCCTGGATCAGCGTGTCATATTGTTCATAGACCCAGCGGCGGGACGCGCCATTTGCGCTGCTGACAAGCGTTTTCAGCGCATTGGCATAGTCGGCAGGCTCTTCAACGTCGCTCGCAGCAAGAACGGGCAATTTCCGGGGTTCTGTCCACGGCCGATCGTATTCGGGCGCCTCGTCTCCGAGTTTCTTGATCGGCAGGTCGGCGACGACATCGCCCTGATGTTTGACGACGAACTGAAGTGTGTCCGTGGTCACGCCGACGATGGCGAAGTCGAGGCCCCATTTCCTGAAGATTGCTTCCGCCTCGTTTTCCATGGCCGGACGCAGCACCATCAGCATGCGTTCCTGGCTTTCGGACAGCATCATCTCGTAGGCGCTCATGTGATCCTCGCGGACCGGGACCTTGTCGAGGTCGAGCTCTATGCCAAGGCCACCCTTTGCACCCATCTCGACAGCGGAGCAGGTGAGGCCGGCGGCGCCCATGTCCTGGATCGCGATTACGGCGCCTGTCTCCATCAGTTCCAGGCAGGCTTCAAGAAGGCATTTTTCCGTGAAAGGATCGCCAACCTGAACCGTGGGGCGTTTTTCCTCGATCGTGTCGTCGAATTCGGCGGAGGCCATGGTCGCGCCGCCGACACCATCACGGCCGGTCTTTGCGCCGAGGTAAACCACCGGCAGGCCGATGCCCTTTGCCTCCGACAGGAAGATGGCGTCCGATTTGGCAAGTCCGGCAGCAAAGGCATTCACCAGGCAGTTGCCGTTGTAGCGGGCATGAAACTCAACTTCGCCGCCGACGGTCGGAACACCAAAGGAATTGCCATAACCACCGACACCGGAAACGACGCCGGAAACGAGATGCCGTGTGCGAGGATGATCCGGCTCACCGAATCGCAAAGCGTTCATTGCCGCAACCGGTCTGGCGCCCATTGTGAAGACATCGCGAAGGATGCCACCGACACCGGTCGCTGCACCCTGGTATGGCTCGATATAGGACGGGTGGTTGTGGCTCTCCATCTTGAAGACGACTGCCTGGCCGTCTCCGATGTCGACGACACCGGCATTCTCGCCCGGTCCCTGCAGCACGCGCGGTCCCTCAGTAGGCAAGGTTTTCAGCCATTTCTTGGAAGATTTATACGAGCAGTGCTCGTTCCACATGGCGGAGAATATACCGAGTTCGGTAAAGGTCGGCTCCCTGCCGATCAATTCCAGAATGCGCTCGTATTCATCCGGTTTCAGGCCATGGGAAGCAATCAGGTCGGGCGTGATCTTGATGTCGTTCGGGATCATGACGTTCCAGTGTTTTGGGCTGCTGTCTCAGGGCCGAGCAGCCGCGGTCGGGCAATGTTGCCGCCGTTTAGCAGATTGCGTGCCGAATTGGGAGAGGAACGGGGAAAGTTTGTCTCAAAGAATACGCGAACAGGCCGCTTCGATCTTACGAGCAGCCAGCCAACGGTGAAAACCGCTTTCGTCGAGGTATGTCAGGGTTGATTGGAAACCCGCGACTGGATTTTCAAGGTGATCTGCTGCCATTCGCGGACGCGGCTTTCAAGTCGCCTGATTTCCTTGTCCTTGAAGGTGCTTTGCTGCCTGAGTTCCTGAACGGTGTGCTCAAGCTTCATGATGCGCAACAGTAACCGTTCCGCCGTCAATTCTTTTGATGCTGAAATTTGATCATTCGGTTGCATAGGAGAACTTCGTTTCTCTAAATTCTTGCCTTGAGAGCTGAGTATTTTCTTAAATAAAACAATGACTTCATCATGGGGTTCCATTGTATTCACATGGCGCTGTTTTGATAAGTTTGTCGAAATAAGTTTTTCAAAATGAACTTGGCGTAGAGTAATTGGTTGTATCTGGGTTGTAAAGGTAATCATTGTCAAAATAACTAAAAGTTTAACTATGCTTAAGAACAGGGGCACGTAGCGGTATTCGGTTGGCTCCGGGAATTGTCCAATGACCGGATATTCGCGGTTTGACGGCGATGTAGTTTGATCGGAATTCAGACGTGTCTGCGGCTCAAGAACAGCGAAAGGCTGAATGCGTCCAGGACTTGGTAAAGGGCCTGTCTATTCAAAACTGTCGTAACCGGCACCGCTGTCTTCCAGAAGATTTCTCAGTATTTCAAGGCCCTTGGCCGTTTCTTCCCGAGTGAGTGGATTTGTAATGCCGACCCGCACACGATGATAGACCCTGCCGGAGCGTCCCGACTTGAATTCGTCCTCGTCGTCAACAAGCGTGTTGAAGGCTGCGGCCGCAGCCTTGAAGGTGCCCGAAAGCCAGGGCTCGGGAACCTTGAGCCAGAAAAACGGGGCATCGGCCGCCGAAGCATGCTCGAATGGATCAAGTAGTTGCTGAACCAGACCGTGACGGGCGGCAATTTCCTCCAGCACGCCCTTGCGCAAGGTGCCGGCGGTTCCGCTGAGGACAAGGCGCGCTGACAGTTCCGAGAGCAGAAACGATATGCCGCCTGTCAGCATCTTGTGCGCCGTGTAGATCCGCTGGGCGTGAGAAACGGGACTGGAGACCCAGCCGCCGCGCACTCCTGCCGTGACGGCCTTGGACAGGGACCCGACATGAAAAGTGCGCTCCGGAGCGAGTTCCGCAAATGGAGCCAGTCCGGTATTGCGCAATGATCCGTAGACTTCGTCCTCGATGATCCAGAGATTGTGCCGGCGGGCGACCTCCACCAGTTCGATGCGTCTTTCAACGCCCATCAGCCTGGTTGTCGGATTGTGCATTGTCGGCATGACGAACAGTATCTTCGGGTGGCGCTGTGCGCAGACGCTGGCGAGATCATCCGGAAGAGGACCCTCCTCATCACTTGTGATCTGCACGGGTCTGCGTCCGGTAAGTGCCGAACCACGGGCAATCGAGCTGTAGGTAAGGTCTTCGAAGGCGACCTGGTCTCCAGGTGCTGTTGTGGCCGTTATGATCGCCATGATCGCCGCCTGGGCGCCCGTTGTCGGCACGATAGAGCCTTCCGGTGGCTGCCAGTCGCCCCGGGACAACCAGACACGTCCAGCCTCCCGCCAGCGTTCAGGTACGGACCGCGTGTAACTGGCAATATCATAAGGCGCATCGCGGGTGATCTCGGCAGTCAGTTCACGGATCGCCCGTGCCTGACCGACCTCCGGTGCGGATGTACTGTCAAAACGGATGGCTTCTGGGGACGGCACCGAAACACGTGTGCCTGCGAACGCAATGTCCTTGGGAGTTTTCATCGCGCCCTGAACCCAGGAAACCTCTGCCGGTACGGCAGATCCGATGCCGTTGCCCGGGTTTGAAAGGGAGTTGATTGCAGGCTTGGTCCCTTCTGCGAGCGCTTCACCTTCATGGGTGCCGAGGACGTATGTACCCCGGCCGACTTCTCCGCTGACCAGTCCACGTTGACGAACGACCGCATAGGCGCGGCCGACTGTGCCGACGGTTACACCAAGATCATACGCCAGGTTTCGCTGGGGCGGCAGCTTTGCACCTGCAGCGAGTTTACCTGTCGCGATTTCCTCGGCGATGCAGTCGGCAAGACGAATGTAGAGCGGGCCGTGGCCCTCGGGGATGCTCGGCAACCAATTTGTCATGGTGACAATTTAGTATATTGCACCCGTTCAAGAGTCAATTCATATAATTGAGCCGAAACAATTCTTCAATTTCAGCAAATTGTACCCGAAAATCAGGTGTCAAAATGAATTCAATGGTGACAATACGAGTCAGCGAGTTTCCTGTGCAGCGGCGGCGGCGCCGATTTGGCCGGATTGTCTGGAGCAAGCTGGTGTCCTGGGCACAATTGTACCGGACGCGCAGGCAACTGCTGGAATTGACGGACAGGGAACTGGATGATCTCAATCTGACACTGGAGGCAGCGCGCCGGGAAGGCTGCCGGCCGTTCTGGGACAGTAGCCGCTGACCTGTGTCGGTGGTGTGCCTAGGCCGGAATGTTCTGATCTCTGCAAAAAATCTGCTTCAAGCCGGTATTTTCATTTCCCGGACCGGGAGTGGGATCCCGGTCCGGGATACGATACTCAGACCGCGCCGGTATATTCGCCGCGGGCCGGGTAGTCGTTCTTTTGGACGAAGTCGAGCGCACCGATCATTTCCTGGAAATGCGGGCGGACGAAAGGCATTGTCTGTACGGAAGCGAAGTAAAGAGTGCCGTCACCCCTCACCAGGAAAACACCCGGTTCTGAGAAGAGGGCAGGTTCCTCGATACCGATGGACGTGGTGCCTCGGCTCGTCGAAATGTAAAGGCCCCATTCCTTGGCGGCCGAAAGGGACAGACCATATCCGAAGCGCAGCGCTTCGTGTCCGACCTTCTCGGCCATCTGCTGGGCGCGATCCTTGGTGTCGGAAGAAATTGCGACCGTCTTGACACCCTTGGCTGCAAAATCCGGTGTCAGCCGGCCAAGTTCTTTCAGGTATGTGGCACAGATCGGGCAATGCAGGCCGCGATAAAACACGACGAGCGTGGCAAACTCCGCGCCGTCCTGCGCGAGATCAAATGTGCCTGAATCAAGGGTTTCAACGGTCAGGCCGGGAACCTGCTGGCGTGGGACTAGCATCTTTTTCCTCATACTGATTGGAGCAAGGCTTCACTTTTGCCTTTCGATGCGCTTAAAATAGCGAACGAACGAAGAAGAAACATCCCGAAAAGATGATCAGGAGTACGGAAGTGCCGGTTGCCTATCGAACGTCATTCAGCGGTAAACTCGACCGGTTGTCCTCCCTCATCGACAGACTGCGGGTGCAGGTCGCCAATGCAATGACGGACGAACCGGGTGGGGGCATGGCCAATCTGGTCATCTATGCAGACCCTTCAGGCGAACACAGGCTGGTGTATTGCCCCTTGCTGGAAGAAGAGGAAACACAGCATTTTCCCGAAACCGCGCCCGTTATGGGCGAAGCACCTTTGGTGGCCGCCAACATCGCGATATCGGGGATCGGCAAGCAACTGATCAACGCGCTGCCGGCCTGTATTTCCGTTCCCCTGTCGGAAGAGCCTTATCTGACAGCCGTAGTGACGCCCTTGATCGAAGAAGCCACCATGCCCCGCTGCGGTGGACAGGCGGCTTTCCAACGCCTGTGCGAGGTGGTGGTGATCCGGTTGTTGCGGCACGCCATGGAAGAAGGCAAGGCCAATACGGGACTGTTGAACGGGCTGGCGCATCCGCGGGTGGCCGCAGCCCTGGTGGCAATCCATGAAGCGCCGGGCGAGGCCTGGACACTTGAAAGGCTGGCGGAAACGGCAGGCATGTCCCGGACCCAGTTCGCCGTGACATTCAAGGATCTGGTCGGCGCAACACCGATGGGATACCTGTCAAACTGGCGGCTGGACATTGCCCGCGCGGAACTTGAAGGGGGCCGTCAGGTCAAATCGGTCGCAACGATTTGCGGCTTTTCGAGCCCGGCAGCGTTTTCGAGGGCCTTTTCCAGACGCTTCGGCTATCCTCCGAAGCAGAAAAGAAAGCAGGCCGCCGCCTGATGTCTCACTGCCGGTCTTCGACCTTGCGTTCCAAAGCGTAAATTTCGTCGGTGATGTCGTCGGCCTTGCGGGAGAAAAGTGCCTGCGCGTCCTTCAGGCCGAGATTGTAGAAGTGAGCGCCGAGCGAGCCGCTCAGGAAGTCGATCAGGAACTCCGCATCCATGTTGCCGACTTCGATCTCGAGTTCCTCGTCCATGTAGTTCCGGATCTGTGTGGTGAGACGAGACCTGACTTCCTTGTCCAGCTTGAGTTCCTTCAAAGTCTCCTCCCAGTGCAATAAATTCAGGCTGCCCGCGTGGCGAGGCTTTCAAACAGCAGCCGCCCGTCAAGGCCACCGTGGAGCGCTTCCACCAGGTTTTCCGGATGGGGCATCATGCCAAGGACGTTACCCTTTTCATTGGTGATCCCGGCAATGTCGTTGAGCGAGCCGTTTGGATTGGTGCCGTCGGCATAGCGGAAGACGACCTGGCCGTTGTCCTCGATGCGGTCGAGTGTTTCGTCATCGGCGAAGTAGTTGCCGTCATGGTGGGCAACCGGGCAGCGCCAGACCTGTCCCCTGGTGAATTTGGAGGAGAAACGGGTTGCGTTGTTGACTGTTTCCATCAGCACTTCCTTGCAGACGAAAGTGAGGCCCGCATTACGCATCAAAGCACCTGGCAACAGTCCGGCTTCAGTCAGGATCTGGAAGCCGTTGCACACGCCAAGAACGGAAACACCATTGTCGGCCTTGGCGACGAGGTCCTTCAAAATGGGCGAGCGCGCGGCAATGGCACCGGACCGCAGATAGTCGCCGTAGGAAAAACCGCCGGGAACGACCACCAGATCGACATCAGGCAAGGTGCTTTCAGCGTGCCATACACTTTGGGGACGCGAGCCGGTGATCAGTTCCAGGGCGTGAAACATGTCATGGTCACGGTTGGAACCTGGGAAAACGATAACGGCGGTCTTCATGGGGTGATCCCGTTTTTCTACAGCAGGACAAGAACGGCAACTAGCGCCGCAAGGGCCGGTACCAGGATGAAGATCGCCGCCTTGATCGCCATGAAGGTTATGGCCTTGCGGGTGTCCTCGTCCATTGTCCGGACCCCGAACTCAGTCGATTTCGATCGCGTAGTTTTCAATAACCGTATTGGCCAGCAGCTTTTCGCACATCTGTTCCAGTTTCTCTTTGGCGGTGCTCATGTCTGCACCGGCCAGTTCGACGTCGAACACCTTTCCCTGGCGGACGGAGCCAACATCGCCGAAACCGAGGCCGCCGAGCGCTCCCTCAATGGCCTTCCCCTGGGGATCGAGTACGCCGTTTTTCAAGGTGACGATGACGCGTGCTTTCATGATTGGCTTCCCGCAATGGTCTGCACAAGGTGCAGCGACAAACAGTTTGGGGCTCCCCATACACGAGGAGCCCCTGAAGCGAAAGAGCAATGCGCACAAAAGCCGTGGTTTACGGCAGCCGGCGGATCGTCGTCTGGTTCAGGAAGCGGCGCAAATTGCTTCGAGCCCTTGCGCGACTTGTCGCAAAAGATGCCACCATGCTACCCCTGTCGTTCTGGATGATTACCCTAGCGGCAGCATATACGTAACGGCCGTTCCGGTCCTTCAGCCGAGCGCTCATGTCGAAACCCGAAAAATTCTTTTTCACAATCCGGCGGTCCGTCGACATCCTGAAATCGCCCTTCGCGGCAATGTTCACCACTTTGTCCATTGCTTTGAGGAGTTCCGTGGAAAGAATGTCTTCGCGGATTGCAGCTTCCGCGTCGCCGCGAACTTTCATTGGTCCGATTACGACGCCTTGAGGAGAGCCGCATACAGAAGGCATGCAGAAGTAGATTGTTTTGCCACCACGGGATTCCGACTGCCATCCGCTTGGCGCGAAGCTGGAGTCTATGCTGCCGGGTTTCAACCCGCTTGTCTGGCAGGCCGCCAGCAACCCGCAAAACAGGATCATCAGTCCTGTCTTCGTAAAGTTCCGTAATTTCATAAAGATAACGCCCCCTTGATTTCCAAGGAGGCGTCTTAATCAGCATTTTTGACCATTACAATCAGGCCGCGCAATTCGCCTTCTGATTGTGCTGCTGTTGTGTCTTTACTGCACCAATGTCGGGCCCGAGTTGGGTGGGCGTTCGTTGCCGATCATGATGCCGAGACGCTTGGCAACTTCCTGGTAGGCTTCAAGCATACCGCCGAGATCCCGGCGAAAACGGTCCTTGTCCATCTTGTCGTTGGTCTCGATATCCCACAGCCGGCAGCTGTCGGGAGAAATCTCGTCCGCGACGACGATGCGCATCATGTCGCCTTCAAAAAGACGGCCGCACTCGATCTTGAAGTCGACGAGGCGGATACCGACGCCCAGAAAAAGACCGGACAGGAAATCGTTGACGCGGATGGCGAGTGCCATCATGTCATCGAGCTCCTGCGGTGTGGCCCAGCCGAAGGCGGTTATGTGTTCCTCGGCAACCATCGGATCGTCGAGTTCGTCGTTCTTGTAGTAGAACTCGATGATGGACCGCGGCAATTGTGTGCCTTCTTCCAGGCCCAGACGCTTGGCGATTGAACCGGCGGCAACGTTGCGCACGACGACTTCCAGCGGAATGATTTCAACTTCCCGGATCAGCTGCTCGCGCATGTTCATGCGACGGATGAAGTGAGTCGGGATGCCGATGGCATTCAGGTGGTTGAAAATGTATTCGGATATGCGGTTGTTGAGCACACCCTTGCCGTCAATTATTTCGTGTTTCTTGTTGTTGAAGGCGGTCGCATCATCCTTGAAGTGCTGGACCAGGGTTCCCGGTTCCGGACCTTCATAGAGAATCTTGCCTTTACCTTCATAAATGCGCCGGCGGCGGTTCATGAGCTATACCGTGTTTTTCGTGAAACCTTGGGACGGGACTTGCCAACCTAGTCAAATTTCCTGCGGGACCATTTCCCGTCAACCGGCAGGTGTCAAGAAGGCTGCATTCCCCGATTTGCGGCGCGGAACTTACCCGAAGCGCGGCAAAAGTACAATCTTATGTTTTTTTGGGCGACCGACGCGTGCAAGACCCGGTCATATTCGTGTGTCCAACCTCCGATAAACGCAGCTTTATCATGCTTTTGACGCAAGTGTGTATCTACTGCGTTGATTTGGCGGGCTGGCGGGGATATGCAAGAGGCCAAAGAATCCCCATATGGGGTGCAGTGCATAAGCGCAGTTCAGGAGACGAAGAGTATGAGCACATTCGACAAGCGCGAACAGGGATTTGAAAGCAAATTCGCGCATGACGAGGAGCTGCGGTTCAAGGCGACCGCGCGCCGCAACAAGCTTTTGGGCCAGTGGGCCGCCGGACTGCTGGGCTATGAAGGCGAAAAAGCCGAGGAATACGCCAAGGAAGTTGTCCGGGCGGATTTCGAAGAGCCGGGCGATGAGGATGTCTTTCGCAAGATCCGCGGAGACTTCGATACTAACAACATCGACCAGTCCGACCATCAGATTCGCCGCAACATGGATGAACTGATGGCAACCGCCATCGAACAGCTCCAGAACGAAGGCTGATACGGCCCTCGATCGTCATTTTGGAATTCGAACGCCCGCCGGAAACGGTGGGCGTTTTTGCTAAGCGCAGGAAATTCGCTCTTCCGCTGCAGAACGAAAAACTGCGAAATCAATCAATGAACCAGCGTGTCAATGGTACATTGAGTTTTGAAACAAGCATTTGGTCAATCGTTCCACTTCGACAATGAACGAACGGAATTGATGACACGCACACTTGCGACTTGCGTTCGCTGCCGATTTGATGGCGGCAGACTGAGGGAGATCGATCGTGACAGACAAATCCATTCTTGCTGACAAGCTGCGTTCCGGACAACCGGTCGTGACAGGGTGGTGCCTGTTGTCCGCGCCCATGGTTCCGGAGCTGTTTGCGCGTGCAGGATACGAGGCGGTCACGCTGGATCTGCAACACGGCATGTTCGATTTCGAAGCGGCCGTCGATTCCCTCGGGCTGATCGCACTGGGCGGAGCGCACCGGATTGCCCGCATTCCGGTCGCGGACAATGCGCTTGCCGGCCGTCTAATCGACATGGGGGCGGAATGCATTATCGCCCCGATGATCAATTCCAGGGAAGAGGCAGAGCAGTTTGCCCGGGCAATGAAATACCCGCCAATGGGCGAGCGGAGCTGGTCACCACGCCGTGCCGCAATGCTTTCAGGACAGACCGATCACGAGTATCTGACGAATTCAAATTCCCAGACGCTTGCCCTTGCCATGATCGAAACGCAAGAGGCGATCGAGGCACTTGACGATATCCTGTCAGTGCCGGAGCTGGATGGTATCTTTGTCGGCCCAAGCGATCTGTCGCTGTCACTTTCGAAGGGAACTGCCCTCGATCCGAACGGGCCGGAGACTGCCCGCGTGTGCGCTGATATTGCCAGCAAAGCTAAGGCAGCCGGCAAGATCGCCGGGATTTTCTGTCTCAGTGCCGAAAAGGTTGAAGAGGCTGTCGCGCAGGGATACAGGCTGTTGTCCTACGGGATCGACACCGTCTTTATCGACGGGGCCGCACGCACCGCTCTTGGTGAAACCGCCTGGACGAAGGACAAGGCTGGCACCGGGATCGGCTACTGATTTGCCCTTTGATGCGGAATGCTTGATTTACGTCAATGTGACAGGTTTCGAAACTTCGCAAACAGGTAATCATCCCTTGCGACGGTTTTGGAAACTGGCGTAACGCCAAGCTTCCGGACGGAAGGCCGCCGCTTTCCCGGAAGGAAGGCATCATGTGGAAACTGTCGATTATCCTGTTCATCATTATCGGCCCGACATTGGCGGGTATCGGTGCGCTGGTGCCGCTCAGCATCTTTGGGGCCGCTGATTTCGACCCGCTCCTGCTGATCAGCGCAGCGGCTGCCGGAGGGCTGGTTGCAATGCCTGTCAGCTACCTTGTCGCAAAACGCATTGGCAACCTGATGAATTCAAGCCCCTCGACGCAGTGGTAGTCGGAGGCATTCAAGCTTGGGGCCGTTTGCTGCGGCAAGAGGGCACACTTGGATTCCGCCAATGTGCCATGCATGTGAGTGTACAGACAATCATATCAATGAATTCGCGAGGTTGAATGACCGCTTGGGAACAAGCGGGTCTTCGGGAGGGAGCCGCCGCCATTTTCCAAGGGAGTTCATCATGAGAAATCCGGCGTTCTATCTGTTTGTCATCTGGGCAGGTCTGGTGGCCATTGCCGCTTTTGCCGTGTCAGGTATCTATCGTGTCGATGAAGTCATTGCGCTTGCCGTTGTCGCCGGCACGACGGGCGCGGTGTTTCTCGCCGGATCCATCTTCCAGCGGACAACCGGAAGCACCCGGCATCCGGAGGCAGATGGCGCTTCGGCAGCGTTTTGAAGGCGATCACACGGAATTCCCACCTGTCGATTGCTACAGGCGATGTTTCATTCAGCCCAGACGCTTCATGAAATGGGCGAAGGACATCATGCCTTCTGGCCAGGGACCGTGGCCGCTTTCCAGATTGATGTGACCTGCTTCGCCGGCGTCCTGAAAGGTCGCACCCCATGCGGTTGCCAGTTCCTGAGCACGCTCATGGTCACAATAGGGATCGTTCCTGCTGGCAACGACGTGGGCAGGGAAGGGCAGCGGTTCGCGCGGGACAGGCTTGAAGTCACCGCCGTCGAATTCCTTGACCAGTCCGTCGCGGTCCCAGTCTGAAGGTGCCACGAGATAGGCCCCCTTGACCTTGTCCTTGAGCACGTGCGTTCCGTGAGCAACCAGGATGCAGCCCAGAGAATGGGCCACCAGAACGACGGGACGCTCGGCGGCTTCGACTTCTTTGACAAGGGTTTCCAGCCACTCGTTTTTTTCGGGAGCGTGGAGTTCCGCCTGCTTGACGACACGGGCAGTCGCCATCTTGTCGCTCCAGCGCAGGATCCAGTGCCCCGGAAGAGGTTTGCCGTAGCCGGGGATAAGCAGGATGTCCGTCTCAGAAATTTTCATGATGAACCCTTGATATTGTCCGGTCAGGAGAGCGGGCCGAAAAAACCGAGCTTCAGTGCCCGGGCCCATCCGGGACGTCCGTTCCTGTCGGCCTCCCGGCTTGCCGTCTCCCAGTCATAGTCAACCATCTTGTCTTCAAAGGTCCAGTTTTCCGCCGCTCTTGTCATAATTGCATAGCGTGCCTGTGGATTTCCCATGGCCATGGTTTTTCGAAGAGGATGGTTTTCGTCATAAGATGGAAAGCCGACGCTTCCGGGATTGACGACAGTCTGGCCAGTGGATGGTAGCCGGATAACCCGCGGAATGTGTGTATGTCCGCAACAGATGATCGGAGAGTTCTCTCCTTTGAGCTCTTCAAGAAGCGTCGCTTCACGCGGTAGATGTCCCTTCGGACCCTCGACCATTTCGCTCAGGTAACGGTCATCATCATCCGGGGTCCCATGACACAGGAAGACTTCTTCCGTCAGTCGGATCGTTGGTTGGGCCGTTTTGAGCCAGGCCATGTTTTCCGGCGACAACCTTTCGGCGGCAAACCGGTCAGTCGGACCCATTGTTTCTATCGGGTCGTCGGTAACGAACCTGTCGTGGTTGCCACGCACTGTCGGCCAGTTCGTCTCCCTCAGGATCGTGGCTGTTTCTTCCGGCCAGAGCGGCCCGGCAACACAATCGCCGAGATTGACGACCACGTCCGGGCTTTCCCGCTTGAGGTTGTCCAGAACGGCCTCCAGTGCCGGGAGATTGCCGTGAATGTCGGACACAACTGCGATCTTCATCAAATGCTCCGGCCAACTAACGTCTAAATCACTGAAGAATCGGCCCAGGCAATCGGGGCAAAACCGGATTTCCAGCGCAATTCCGATCTCGACCCTGGACTTTTTTCCAGTCGCCGCTGTTGCTTCCGGATCTGGTCATGGACGGGTCCGGGCAAGACAACACGGAGACACCGGGAACGCTTCAGCTCTCACCAAATACACGATTGAAAATCACGTCCACGTTCTTGGTGTGATAGCCAAGATCGAAACGGTCGCGGATTTCCTGTTCGGACAGATATTTACGCACATCCTCGTCTGCGAGCAGTTCGGTCAGGAAATCCACTGAAGCCGAGCCGGCGACCTGGTAACTGTCCCAGACCTTCATGGCATTGCGCTGGACGAGCCGGTAGGCGTCCTCACGCGAGGAGCCTGCCTGCGTCAGAGCCAGCAGGATGCGCTGCGAGTGAACAAGACCTCCCAGACGGTCCATGTTGCCGACCATACGCTCCGGATAGACCATCAGCTTGTCGATAACACCCGTCAGCCGGACGAGGGCAAAGTCCAGCGTCACCGTGGCGTCAGGGCCGATCATGCGTTCGACGGAGGAATGCGAGATATCACGTTCATGCCAGAGGGCGACATTTTCCATGGCAGGGATCGCATAACCGCGCACGAGACGCGCCAGGCCTGTCAGGTTCTCGGTCAGGATCGGGTTCCGTTTGTGGGGCATTGCAGAAGATCCTTTCTGGCCCTTGGAGAAAAACTCCTCGGCTTCAAGGACTTCCGTGCGCTGAAGGTGGCGAACTTCTGTCGCAACCCGCTCGATGGAGGATGCGATGACGCCAAGCGTTGCAAAGTACATCGCGTGCCGATCGCGCGGGATCACCTGGGTGGAGACGGGCTCGGCGGCAAGGCCCATGGCTTTGGCGACATGTTCTTCAACACGCGGGTCGATATTCGCAAACGTGCCGACGGCACCGGAAATCGCGCAGGTTGCGATTTCCTCGCGCGCAGCAAGCAAACGGGTTCTGCAGCGATCGAACTCGGCATAGGCCTCGGCCATCTTCAGTCCGAAAGTGACCGGCTCGGCGTGAATGCCATGGGACCGTCCGATGCAGACGGTGTCCTTGTGTTCCATCGCGCGCCGTTTGAGCGCTGCCAACAAAGCGTCCATGTCGTCGAGAAGAAGATCGGTGGCCTTGACCAGCTGAACATTGAAGCAAGTGTCAAGAACATCCGATGACGTCATGCCCTGGTGGACAAAGCGGGCGTCCGGACCGACGATTTCAGCCAGATGCGTCAAAAAGGCGATGACATCATGCTTGGTCTCACGTTCGATCTCGTCGATGCGATCGATGTCGAAAGTGGCATTGCCGCCCTTTTCCCAGATCGTCGCCGCCGCTTCCTTCGGGATGACGCCGAGCTCGGCAAGCGCATCGCAGGCATGGGCCTCGATCTCGAACCAGATGCGGAATTTGGATTCCGGAGACCAGATGGAAACCATGTCGGGGCGGGAATAGCGCGGAATCATCGCGGGCAGAACCTCTTTTTCAGGGAATTTCTGGCTGCGGAATAGCAGAGGGGCGCGCGGCCTTCAATGCGGCGAAGCGCTTTTTGCTTGCGAGCAGCACAAACAACGTGAAATTTATGTCGACGGTTCCCGGAACACAGCCTTCACGGAGATCTTTATGCCGATCTGGCGTCCCGCAAACACAATTCGGGTCAAGGCGCTTGCCCTGATCTGGCAGGATGATGCGTTGCTCCTGTCCGACGTCCAGGATGACACCGGTCGCGTGACCGGAATGCGACCGCTTGGTGGAACCATCGAGTTCGGTGAGCCCTGGCGAGATGCCCTGCAAAGGGAATTTCTGGAAGAACTCGGTGCGCGGCTGACGCTGCTCGAAAACTATTTCGTCCTTGAAAATCTCTATGAGCACCATGGCGTGCAGGGGCATGAGATCGTCTTCCTGTGTCATGCCCATTTCGCCGATAACAGCTTTTACCGAAGGGACAGTATGGCCTTTGAGGAAAGCGACGAGACGGATGGACTGGCCAAATGGGTGTCATTGGCAGAGCTTGAGGCCAAGGGACTGGATCTTTATCCCGGCGGTTTGAGAGAAAAACTCTCGATTGCTGATGTCGTCTCGCGCCCGACAGCCTATCTCAGCTAGAGTTTGTCGAGTTTCATCTGGCCTGGACAGGACAAATTCGCCAAAGGGGATCTTCACCGGTTCAATCCCGTTTAAATTCCGGCTTTTCCACGGGAGCGTCTTCGACGGTGTCATACTCGCCGATCTCATCGAGCTCCTCTTCCGCAAGATAGCGGTCGAACTTGCCTTTTGGCAGACTGAGACGGTTTGCCAAGTAATAGACACCCGTGGCAAGGACAGCCACGGCAAGAATATCCGGCCCGAGCGGGATAACGTCGGACCCACCGCCAAAGGATCCGAGGTAGGACAGAAGAACGAGACCGCCAAGATAGGGCGCAAGCCACATCGCCTCGCGCCAGTCCAGGCTGTCAAAGCCGCCCTGGGAATTCCTCACCACCAGAGGACAAGCCCGACAAGAAGACAAATCCCGAGGTGGATCATCGTGTCCCAGCCACTCCAGTAGATGATCAGACTGGCGACGACGAATGCAAGACAGCCGGTCACTGGAGCTGCAGGCAATACAAAGGCTCTTGGCGTGTCCGGCAGCAGGCGCCGGAATGCGAGAACCGCGATGGGACCGACAACAAAAGACAGCACGATGGACGACGTGTTCAGCGCAAGCACTTCCTTGAAGGGCAGCAGCACAAAGAAAATGGCGGCGACCACGAAATTCACGAAGAGAGCGAACAGGGGCACGCCACGCTCAGACAGCGTTTCCATGAATTTCGGGAAGAGACCATTTTGTGCCATTGCCAGTCCGAGGCGGGCATTTGAGCCGACGGAGACCAGGCCAGAAGCAAAGCTGGATATCCGGGCGCTGGTGTCCAGAATGCTGACAATCCAGAGCGCGCCGACGGCGGTTGCAAGCGAGGCCATCGGGCCGAGATCGCCGGAAAAATGAAGTTCCGGCCAGCCTTTTTCCAGATCGGAGTGATCCAGGGCCCCCAAGAAGGCCAGTTGCAGCCCCCCGTAGATGATCAGGCTGATAACGAGACTGAGAACAAGGGCGAGCGGCACATTGACTTTCGGATTGCGGGCTTCTCCGGCCATGTCGATAACGTGCCGGAAGCCGATGAGGGCGAATATCACGCCTCCGGTGGAAATGGCCGACAATATGCCCTTTAAGCCCTCCGGCGCGAAACCGCCGTAGTCGCTGAAATTGGCGTAGCGGAATTCGGATGTGAGGATAACGGCAGCAAGCAGCGCCGGAACGACGATTTTCACCCACGTCAGTGCCGTGTTGATGCGCGCAAAGAATTTCACGCCGAAAGCATTCACCACTGTGAACACCAGTAGCAGCAGGCAGGCGACTGCCAGCCCGCCGGCGGACATCTTGCCGTCCGGTAGATAGAGCCAGGGGGCGAGGGTCTTTGAATATCGCAGAACCGCTTCGACTTCGATGGTCGCGGTGGTGTTGTAACCGATCCAGGCCGTCCAGCCCATTGTCATTGAGACTACCGAACCGTGCGAGAAATGCGGCACGCGCCCGATACCTCCCGCAACCGGCAGGATCGCTGCTATTTCAGCGAAGGTTGCTGCCAGAAGCAGCATGGCAAAGCCGCCGATCACCCATGCGACCAGGGCGGAGGGACCTGCCGCCTGGGCCGCGAGAAGGGGGGCGAACAGCCAACCGGAGCCGAGAATGCCGCTAATGGCGACAAAGGTCAGACTCAGCAATCCGATACTGCGATGCATATGTGCCAATGTGTCCCCCACAACCTGTTCCCGAGCATCAGGCCAGACCTTAGCCGAGTGAGGGTCTTTACGGGAAGACGGGATTTGGCTTTGTGAAGGGGAAGTTCATTGGATCAGCAGGGACAACAGGACAAGCACCGGTTTAAGGCGACCAGTGTGAAACAGTATTGTCGCGTACTAGGTCGCCAGCACAAGTGCAGCCTTGTCTGATTTCGACAGATCCAGTTTTTCGCGCCGAACGGTCGTTGAAAACACATTCCTTATGTCGCGTTTGAATATTTCGAATTTGACGTAACCCAGATTTTCAAGAAAGGAGATCAATTCAATCCCCTTGCTGTCGCTGAGTATTTCACAGAGCAAGGGTATCCTGAATTCAGAAAGCGTCGACGCGCCGCCTTTGATGACGCTTGTCTCGTGGCCCTCGACATCAATCTTGATCAACCTGATGTTCCTGGCATTGATATCGTGGGATTTTACGAAGGAATCCAGCGTTGTGCATTCTATGTCGGTTCGGTCTACCGCGATGTCATGATGCTGCGCATCGAGTGTTGCCCAGCCCAGGTTGCCGTTTTGCGGGACAAAGATCGGCACCTGTCCCTCTTCGCTCGAGAGCGCCTTGTTTATTGCGTTGATGTTTCTTGCCCCTGTCAGCACGAAATTCGCCTTCAGTATTTCGTAGGTCACGGGGTTCGGTTCAAACGAGTAGACCTGCGCGAAATAGTCCCGAAGCAGAATGGAATACACGCCGATGTTGCCACCAACGTCGAGAAAAATTGCGTTCGGGTCGGGAGGGAAATCGTCAAGATAATCAAGGACGCCATCCAACTGCGTTTGTTCAAAACTTCCGGTGCTGAACAAACGCATTCCGATGACGTCGTTGATTGGAATACATATGTGCGTGAAGCCGTTTCTACGCAATGCACGGTTCCGCATGGCTTCGGCTATCGAATAAAGGCCGCGATCGATCAGAAGGCTGGATAAATTTCTCTTGCGCAACATTTTCGCCCGGCGTCTGTCTCGAAGTATCGAGGTGTCAAGCGCGCGAGCTTGTCTGAACAGGCTTTCAAAACCTATAAACGGAAAGAATAATTCCAGTCCTTGCCCGAAATGGTCACCAAAGTCTTAAATCTGTCTGTCGAGACAATTGTCGTTCGTCACGTTGCAACAGCGCTGCGGATGGCCGAAATGTTGGATGCGTAGCTCTCGACTGTACTGCCCTTGAAGATGGCGGAGCCAGCTACAAGCACGTTGGCGCCGGCGGCAGCGACCAGCGGTGCCGTTTCCGGTGTTACACCACCATCGATCTCGAGATCGATCGGGCGATCGCCGATCATGTCGCGGATACGACGTGTCTTTTCGATCTGCGAATGAATGAATTTCTGGCCACCGAAGCCCGGATTGACCGTCATCACAAGGATCAGGTCCAGGCGGTCCATCACGTATTCCAGAACCGTTTCGGGGGTTGAGGGATTGAGTGACACGCCGGCCTTTTTTCCCAGGTTGCGTATGGCCTGCAGGGTCCGGTCCAGATGAGTTGTGGCCTCTGCGTGGATCGTAATGATGTCTGATCCGGCCCTGGCAAAAGCCTCCAGGTAAGGATCGCAGGGCTCGATCATCAAGTGTGTGTCGAAAACTCGGTCAGTGTGAGGACGGAGCTTCGAAATGACGTCTGCACCGAATGTGATGTTCGGGACAAAGTGACCGTCCATGACGTCGAGGTGGATCCAGTCGGCGCCGGCTTCAATCACATCGCGAATTTCCTGGCCCAGTTTTGAAAAGTCCGAGGCGAGGATGGAGGGGGCGATTTTGATGTCGCGCGGCATGAGAGGCTCCCGAAAATGTGCTGCCGGAGCGACAGAGAAACCGCGCCGGCCAAGTTGCCTGCGCGGCTAACATGGCCGGGCGACAGTTTCAATTGTTTTCCGGCGTTGAACGGAAGGTGGCCACCTGTCAATGGCGTTGTCCCGGGATTTGAAGAGAACCTTGGCCAACGTGCCACTCTGGCCTCGCTACGGGGTCACCTGCTTGGGAACGTACTTGCGATCGGAAATCCGTTCAGGAAACGGAGCGTTTTCACAGTCGTCCGGTGATTGCCAGATATCTCCGGTCCGGTCCTTCAAAGCCGAGGCTTTCCATCTGAATCAAAATGGCGAACACCGGCGGGGCCTGGTCAGGATAGTAGGTGAAAAAACGCTCGATCCGGTAGGCAAAGGGGCAGCGGCGGCTGTCGGGTACGGATGTATCGTCGTTCAGAGTTCGGGTAACTCCGTTATTCACCATTGTCAGCCGGAAACCCTTTGTGTTGACGTCATACCCGGCACATTCGGAGTTTTTCAACGGATATTCGGTCAGCGTCAGTTCGATCGAGGTTTCACCGGAAACGAGTGGAAGTCTGGGTGCGACAACCATCTTGTAAGGATTGGCGGTCAACTCGGTCGGTGGATTGAATGCGACTGTTTTTCCCTTGCCGAATATACCCTTGTCCTGCAGCAGCGACCGGGCGGCTTCCTGGTTGCGTTCCCGTGTTTCATTCAGAACCTGCTCTTCGTCGTACCCGTTGGTCTCGTCCACTTCGTCAAGGCGGCGAAAGGGGGAAGGCTTGACCCAGGTGTCACCGATAACATCGAGGACAAAAATTTCGGAATAAGGAAAACCGGATCCATCCTGCGTTCCATATTGCTCGAAGGCAAAAAACTCGCCGTGACTGGAAAACCCGTAGATCTCCGCCTCGGCGGTGTCTCCCGCAAGGGCAGGATTGGCAAGCGAGCCGGCAAGAACCAGAGCGGGAAGCAGGCCCGGGATCGACCTGATGGCAATTCTTGCAAGCGAAGACAGTAGTGGCATTGCGTTCTCCTTCGGCAACCGACCTGTTTGCCGAGACTAAAACACAACTTTCAGTGAATTCAGGTCTGTGATGTCACAGAATTCACGTTCAGGCGGCAGTACACGCGAACAAATGGTTTGAGGATCATCGGCAGCAGGTAAATCGGGAATTGTCCGACCGCGAACCAAAGCCACGTGAATTCCGGCAGCGTGCCGCCAAAGGCGGCTACCATCAAGCCCATGTTGCGCGTGCCGCATGTATGGGCGATCGCGTAGGCATCTTCCCGGGTTGCCGGTGCGAACAGGACAAGGGAAAGCCCAATCTGAACAAGTGCAAGACAGAATGTGAGTGCGGTGATGGCAAGTGTGTAGAGCGGCTTGGAGGCAAAACTCGCAGCAACACCGTCCATGGCGGCAATTGCAAAAAAGAGCAGGAGAAGAACATTCAAGCCGCCGATGTGATGCGCACCGCGCATCAGGCGGTCCTTTCCAACAAGTTTTCTCACTATCGCGGAAACAATGAACGCACCGGTAAGCAACAAGGACAGCTGCACGGCAAGACTTGCGACACTCAGGGGAAGGGCCTGGCCGAGCATCAGGCTTCCGACGAAAGGGGCAGTGAGTGGCGTGACTATCACGGCGGCGACTGAAACCGCCAGGCTCAGCGTCCCGTCCAGGCCGAGCAGGTAAATGAAGGCAGGGGCGGCCATCACCGGGGGAGCTGCGGTCGAGATGTAAAGCGCCAGGGCGACGTCAGGACCAAGGGCCGACAGGCCGGTGTATTTTATCAGGAGATACGTCAGGAGAGGCGCTCCGAGCATCATCCACAACAGAGCGGCGATCAGAATCGTGGGCCGTTTCAATCGACTCCTGATGGCGACCTGGTCGACGCGCAGGAACGCGAGCGTCAGGAGCAGGAATACGGCAACTGCCAGATAAGGTCGCAGATAGGCCGACAACGCCGGAAGGGCCATGCCGACAAAGACAGTCACGGCAAGGGCAGCGGTTCCGTGACGGCCAGTGAATGCCAAACCTGCCCCTAGCAGTCGAATCATCTAGTGTTACTCCCGAAACTGCGAGGTGAGGCAGGTGCCTTGCGCTACTTATAGGAACCGGGACGCCGATGCCAGACACATTGGCCGCCCGACAAGTCGCTGGCACGGGCATGACAAGACAGGCAGGTCAACTCAGATCATTCGACGTTCTGGTTCTGGGTGCCGGAATAGTCGGGGTTTCGACGGCCATTCATTTGCGCCGGCTGGGTCTTGATGTCGCCCTGATCGACCGGAAGCATCCCGGTGTGGAAGCATCGTTCGGGAATGCTGGTATCGTCCAGTGCAATGGATTTGTCCCGCATGCGATCCCGTCTCGCCCCTCGCAGCTGATCGGAATAATGCTTGGGCAATCGAGTGCCGTTTCCTATGATTTTTCCACACTCGTCAGACTGTTTCCCTGGCTGCGCCAGTACCACGCCGCAAGCAGTGGCCGCGGTATCGAAACCTATTCGAGAGCGATTGCTCCGCTGAGAGCACTTGCCGCGCAGGATCATCTTGACCTGGCCGCTTCGACGCTGGCCGACAGATATTACCGCAAGGGCGGCTGGCTGCATCTCTACAGAGGTGAAGGCTCCTTTCGCCAAAGCGAGATAGAACGCCACTATGCGCGCGTGTTCGGGGTTGCTTACGAGGAACTTACAACAGAAGACACCAATGTGCTCGAGCCGGGCCTGAGCAACATGATTTTCAAGGCCGTCCACTGGACGGAGAGCTGCTCCGTTTCCAACCCGGGAGCAGTTGTCGACGCGTTCTGGCGCGGCTTTGTTCAGGACGGCGGGCATTCCATACGCGGCGACGCACGAAAACTGCAAAAGGGGCGAGGAGAGTGGAGCCTGGACAGCGAGCGCGGGACCATTACCGCACCCAATGTCGTTGTCGCGCTGGGCGCCTGGTCGTCGGACCTGCTTGCGGAACTGGGAGAACATTATCCGCTCGTCTCGAAGCGTGGCTACCACATGCATTTTCAGCCACGAACCGGAGCCTCACTTTCCAGGCCCGTCGTTGATGTCGAAAACGGATTCGCCCTGACACCGACCGACAACGGAATTCGACTGACAACCGGCGTGGAACTGGTTGACCGCGATGCGCCGCCAAATCCGAATATTATCAGACTGACGAAGCGGCGGGCTTCTGAACTGTTTCCGCTTGGACAGGCGCTTCAAGACCAGCCCTGGCTGGGATCCCGTCCTTGTCTGCCGGACTCGCTTCCCGTCTGCGGGCAGTCGTCGCAAACGTCCGGCCTCTGGTTGAATTTCGGTCATGGCCATGACGGTTTCACACTCGGCCCCGTAACCGGCCGGCTTCTGGCGGAGCAGATTGCCGGCAAGGAGAGTGTGCAGGACTTGACCGCGTTTTCACCGGCGCGGTTTCCGGTCTGAGCCTGAACGGGCGGCCTAAACCCGCCATGCGCCCCCGGTTTATGCGCATAAACTTTGGTTCATTCCGGGGTTTATAAGCCTTAGGGCAATGGCGAAATCAACATTCCCGGATCCAAATCGGGTCAAGCCGGTGAGTGGTTTGCCGGTGATCTGATCTCCAATCAGGACAAGGAATGTACACGATGAAAAAGACCTTCACCTCTTCAGCTCTCACGATTTTTTCCGTCTCGGGCCTGCTCGCCAGCATGGGTGTTGCCGCGGCTGCCGTTTCCCTTGGTGACAATCTCGGCACCACGGAAGATGACGTTCGCTCGGCTCTGACAAGCCAGGGCTACACCGTTGAGGAAGTCGAAACGGAAGACGGTAGACTGGAGGCGGAAGTCACTCTGGATGGCCAGGAGATGGAAGTTGTTGTCGACGCCAGTTCCGGCTTGGTTCTGGAAGTGGAACTTGAGGACGATGAAGACGGCGACAAAGACGACGACTGATCTCTGACTAGCATTCGTATCGGCCCCGACCGGACCAGCCTGGTTCCACCGGTCGGGGCACTTGCAAACCTGCATTCAAAGAAATTGGTATAGTACTAACCGGTGAACAGGTTCTGTCCGGAAACAAAAGCGAAAGGGAATGTGCATGCCATCCTCGGAACGTTTGAAAACCACTTGGCCATGGCTGCTCGTCGGCTTGCAGGCGGTTTGCGTCCTGTTCCTGGTGGGTGAAGAATTTGCCGATCTGTTCTGGGGGGAAACCCCGGGCGGGGTCATCAATACCGACATTCTCGAAAATCTGGTTATTTCGGTGTTGCTTGTCAGTCTCGTTGCATCCGGTCTGGAAGTCAGAAGGGTGATGACCAGGCAAAAGCGCCTGGAAAACCAGGTAAAGGCGGCGTCCGGCGAATTTGCCGGCATGCTTGAAGAACACTTCGAGGAATGGGCGCTGACACCGTCCGAATGTGACGTTGCAATGCTATGCCTCAAGGGTTTTTCCATCGCCGAAATTGCAGGCATTCGAAAGACGGCCGAAGGGACTGTGAAGGCGCAATGCAACGCCATTTACCGGAAGGCAGGCGTGAGCGGGCGTCCGCAACTCCTGTCCCTTTTCCTGGACGAGCTTCTCTATGGAGCCGTTCTGGCCGATGGAATGACGAACAACGGGCAAAGTGAACGCAGATCCCGGCTTCTTCAGGTTCAGGCCTGAGACAGTCACGTCCGCCTTTTTTGTGCCAAGCGCTCGCGATTGATGGAAAATCTTTAATTTGCAAGTCTCCTTCAAATACCCATTTCGCTTTGGGTAGCCGGCATTTTGCCGTCACGATCCTGGAGAAGAAAATGACCCATTCAAAAACCTGTCGCAGTGTGCAAACCGGTCTTCTGGCGTCTTCCATCCTGATTGGAACCGGCGCTGTCGCGATTGCACAAATCCAGACCGGGGACACGGTCGGTACCTCCGTTTCGCAAATAGCGCACAAGCTTGAGACCAGCGGCTACGACATTCGCGAGATCGAAGTGAAGAACAACCGCATCGAAGTCGACGTTCTGCTGGATGGCACCAAACTGGAAATCAAGGTCGATCCCCGATCCGGCGAAGTGATCAGGGTCGAAATCGACTGAGCATGCTTTCACGGGCATCGTCTCATCGAATGTGAAACGATGCCGGCCGTCCGGCAGGGATGTCCCTAGTTTTCCCTGAGCGGCAGCGCAACGGTATCCTTGACCGTATTGACGACGATCCGTGACTGCACGTCCGATACCAGCGTGTTGTCCAGCAGCTTCAATCTCAGAAAGTTGTCATAGGTCTTGATGTCGTCGGTCACGACCTTGATCAGATAGTCAACAGCTCCCGTGATCCGTTCGCAGGTCACGACTTCAGGCCAGTGATGCACCAGCTTGTCGAAGGTTTCCATGTTGTCCCGGCTGGGAACCGCGAGCTTGACGAAGGAATAGGCGACAAAACCAAGGCCAACCGACTCCCGGTCGATAATCGCCGTGATCTGCCGGATGATTCCTTGTTCTTTCAGCCGTTTGATCCTGCGCCAGCAAGGCGTCTGGCTCATTCCGGCTTCTTTTGCCACTTCCGCAATCGACAGCGATGCATCCCGCTGCAAGACTCGGAGAACACGTATGTCAGACGGGTCGAGAAGATATTTGTCGGTCATTGCCTATTTGGGGAAATTTTATGCGGTCTCTGGGTGATTACCCGTGACGATAGCACAGAATTTGCCCAAGAAAAGGATGATATTTATCTGACAGAGGCTGCAGCGGGGACGTGGCCGTCAGAATCGACGTTTCAGGAGGACGCCGGATGAATGTACATATGCCAACCGTTTCGCTGGAAGACAAATATGTTGCGAGCGAAGGACAGGTGTATCTGACAGGAATTCAGGCGCTGGTCAGACTCGCGCTCGACCAGGCGCGCCTGGACCATCGGGCAGGTCTGAAGACCGGAGGCTTCATTTCCGGTTATCGAGGTTCTCCGCTTGCCGGATACGATACCGAACTGATGCGAGCCCAACGCCATCTCGACGCGTCCGACGTGGTCTTCAAACCCGGCGTCAATGAGGAACTCGGGGCGACCGCGGTCTGGGGTAGCCAGAAACTTCGGGGCGAGGGTGGTGTTGGCAGGCCGACTGAATATGACGGTGTCTTCGGCATCTGGTACGGAAAGGCCCCCGGTGTGGACCGGGCCGGCGATGTCCTGCGCCAGGCGAATGCATCTGGAACGGACCGGAATGGCGGCGTCCTTGCGCTTGCCGGAGACGATCATCTTGCCAAGTCGTCGATCCTTCCGGCTCAGAGTGAATTTTTCTTCGAACATGCCGAAATTCCGGTTCTCAATCCCGCAGATATTCAGGATGTGCTGGATTACGGCCTTCATGGACTGGAAATGTCGAGATTTACCAGTCTGTGGACCGCACTGATCTGTGTTGCCGACACAATGGACGCTTCTGCGACAATCAATGTTTCACCGGACCGGTTGCGGCTTATGCGTCCGCTGGACGATGATCCACGCAAGGACTATCGCCAGAATCGCGATCTGTTGCTTGGCAATCGTTTGGAAACCGAGCGCTTGGTCCGGGACCTCCGCATTCCGGCAGCCCAGAATTATGTTCGTACCAACGGCCTCGACCGCGTGACCTTCGGCACACGAGGCCAGGTCAAACTTGGCATCGTTGCCGCCGGCAAGGCTTACCGCGACCTGTTGCAGGCCCTTCACCTGATGGGCATCACTGAAGACTTCGCCAGGTCTCTTGGTCTGGCAGTTTACAAGGTTGCGATGACCTGGCCGCTTGAACCATTTGGGCTACGGGAGTTTGCGCGCGGCGCAGAACGCTTGCTTGTCGTTGAACACAAGCGCGCCTTCATGGAAACCCAGATCAAGGATATCTCCTATCACTGGCCGGAAATGAGCCGTCCGGAAGTCTGGGGCAAACGGCGCCCGGACGGTGCACCGTTCCTGTCCGATGTGCTGGAACTTTCGGTGGCCGAATTGATCAAGGGGCTTATGACCTGGTTGCCCCAGGAAGTTGTTTCGGAAGAAATGGGCGCCGTCGCCAACCGGATGACCAAGCAGGTCATGTGGGCGCAGGGGCATGCCGAACGGGCTGCCCGTATCCCGTATTTCTGCTCGGGATGTCCGCATTCAACATCGACCAAGACACCCGAGGGATCGCGCTCCATGCCCGGCATCGGCTGTCACGCGATGACCGAAATGGCTGGCCGGACGACGGAAGGTCAGATCGCAATGGGCGGTGAGGGCGTTCTGTGGGTCGGGCAACAGCCTTTCTCCGGTGACAGTCATGTGTTTGCCAATGTCGGCGACGGAACGTATTTCCATTCCGGAATCCTGGCGATCCGACAGGCACTCGCGTCCAATGTGCCGATAACCTACAAGATCCTTTACAATGATGCCGTTGCGATGACCGGCGGACAGAAAGTCGACGGTCAGTTGAGCGTTCCGCAGATCACCCGGCAGCTGGAAGCCGAAGGCGTTGAACGGATCGCAGTGGTTTCCGAGAACCCGGAGGCATTCGGCACCTGGACACCCGTTGCACCTGGAACGAAAATCCACCACCGGGACGAACTGATGGATGTCCAGCAGGATTTTCAGTCGTTCAAAGGTGTGTCGGTCATCGTCTACGACCAGACCTGCGCTGCGGAGAAGCGTCGCCGGCGCAAGCGCGGCCAGTTTCCGGATCCCGATAAACGGCTTTTCATAAACGACCGGGTTTGCGAAGGGTGCGGAGACTGTTCGGTTCAGTCGAATTGTCTGTCTGTTGAACCACTGCCGACGCCTTTCGGCGAAAAGCGGGTGATCAACCAGTCAAGCTGCAACAAGGACTTTTCCTGCATCAAGGGGTTCTGTCCGTCCTTTGTGGAAATCGATGGCGCAGCCCTTAGAAAGCCAAAGAAGGCCGATATCGATATCGATGTTCTGGCCGCTGAGTTGCCTCAGCCGGTGCTTGCCTCTCTGAAGGAAACCCGGAATGCGCTGGTTGCGGGTATCGGCGGGATGGGCGTGACCACGATCAGTGCGGTTCTGGCCATGGCTGCTCACGTTGATGGCAAGCAGGCGTCGACGCTGGATATGACCGGGCTTGCACAAAAGGGCGGGCCGGTAACATCACATGTCCGCTTTGCCGCCAGCGACAAATCAATCGAGGGCCCCCGCGTGCCGACGGCAAGCCTGGATCTTCTGATTGCCAGCGATATGGTGGTTGCCACCAACGCGGATCAACTGGCTCTGGCGCGCCGGGGCCACACACTGACAGTTGCCAACACCAAAGTGGCACCGACCGCAGAGTTCGTTCTCAAGCAAACGCTATCCTTCGACGAAAAGCGCATGGACACGGCTCTGCGTGAAGCCTCTGGCAGTTATCTGGCGATGAATGCGGCGGAAATCGCCGAAAAGCTTTTGGGCGATGCGATCTACGCCAATATGCTGCTCGTCGGCATGGCTTACCAGAGCGGTGCGTTACCGATTTCCGGTCATGCAATTGAAACTGCTCTTGAGCTGAACGGCGCGGCTGTTGCCAACAACATCAAGGCTTTCCGGGCCGGACGAGTGCTTGCGGCGGCGCCGGATAAACTGCTGAATGCACTGCCATCGGAGGCTAAACAGCAGGCTCTCACTTTGAGCGAGAAAATCGCGCTGAATGAAAGGGAACTCGTATCCTACCAGGACGCGGCGTATGCAGACGGTTATCGTGATCTTGTTGAGAAAGTGAAGGCCGCCGACGAAGAACACGGATCTGGAACCTTGCGGTTGACGCAAACCGTTGCCGACATGCTCTACAAGGTTCTTGCCTACAAGGATGAGTATGAAGTCGCCCGGCTTTATTCCGATCCGTCCTTCAAGCAGAAGGTCGCACAGCGTTTCGAGGATCCGAGAAAGATCAGGGTTCATCTTGCACCGCCCATGCTGGCGCACCGCAAGGATCCGAAAACCGGCCGCCCGGAGAAGATTGCCTTTGGTCCCTGGATTCTCACAGCCTTCGGTCTACTTGCGAAATTCAAGACAGCGCGGGGCAAGTGGTATGACCCCTTTGGCCGGACGGCCGAGCGCAAGGCTGAACGTGACCTGATTTCTCAATACAGGTCCGATATCGCGGAAATCCTGAACCGACTGCCGGATGGAAACTACGGTCTGCTGGTCGAGCTGGCACGTGTTCCGGACCTTGTCCGGGGATTCGGGCCTGTGAAGGAAGCCAATCTCAAGAAGGCCGCTGAGAAGCGGCGCGTTCTACTGGATCAGCTGAATTCGAGCGGAAGCGGTGGCGGCGATCGCAGTGAAGCTGGGAACGAGTTTCTGGAAGCGGCTGAGTAACTGACGCGACCGGATCGCGTATCCGAACCGGCGCTTCGGCGCCGGTTTCTTGCGGTGTCAAATCGATTGCTTATCCAGGGTCAAGCCGGTGACTGTTTCAAAACCAGGTTCGGGTTTCACTGCGTGCCGGCACGCGGCGAATTTTTTCCCGCTCTCTGGCGTCTTCGTCCGCAACGATGTCGTCCAGCAACTCTTCCGGGATGAGGCGCAGGGATCTGCGGTGCCGGCGGAACGCGAACCATGCAAACAACATTTCGAATACAGAGGTCACGGGCCTGTTTGCGTGAATGGATTTGCCACGATGTGACGTTGAAAAGGGAACTACCTTGGGCATTGTCTCCTCCATAAAAAAACAGTTCTCTTATTTTATTGGGGAGTATGCGCTGATTTTCAATAAAGAAAGAAAAATATTTTTAAATTAAGTTGTCATTCTTGAAATCCGTCGATTCGATCATTGGGAAAATGAAGGTGCGAGCACGACAAGGCGTGTCGAGGGATTCAAAGGCTAAAATACCGCGGAATGCAGAAATTACGCAAAATGCAAATCCAAAAGGGTTTACGAAGTCATGAAAAAGCTTTCTGGATTCGGGGCAAATTCGCAGATGCAACAAACTTTTTTCGAACGAATTTACAATTTTTTTCCTTTGTATGCATCGCTGCGGCTATGGGAGTTTCGCGCTAAATTCTTTATATTTTTCAGATTCTTAATATCACTGGCAGCCAACAAATTATAATTTTCAGTAAATTTTTCACAAAGACAATTACATTTCAGACAAAGGTTTTGGGGGCTTCTTTAATTCTCCTCGCCATTTTCGATACCGACGCCCAAGGACAAATTTGAGAATTGGTATCAAAGCATGAGTGAAGCGTTGAAAACAGAACTGGTGAACTTTTCGGAGCTTACCGGGGAAGCTGGAAACGCCCGCAAGGCGGAACTGGCCCGGCATGTTGCAGCCCTTTTTGCGTTGACGTCAGAGCGTTGCTCCGATGAACAGGTCGGAATTTATGACTCGGTCCTGTTTCGCCTCGTGGACATGGTGGAGGCGGAGGTTCGGCGATATGTTGCCGACCAGATGTCCGGTCTCAGACGCGGACCCCTGGATACCATTCGCAGGCTTGCCGATGACGATATCGAGGTCGCCGAGCCGATCCTGGTCCGCTCGACCATTTTGAGCGACGAAGACCTGATCAAGATCGCCGAAAAGCGCGGGAACTCTCACTGCTACGCGATTGCGCAACGCGAGGCTCTCTCGGAAAATGTGACCGATGTCCTGGTGCAACAGGGAGACCTGAATGTGAAGCGCAAGGTCGCCAGCAACGATGGTGCAAACCTTTCGGACAATTCCATTCACTGTCTGATCAGCGATGCCGCTTCAGACGCCACACTTCAAAACTTTCTGAGCGACCGCGGCGACCTTGCAGAAGCGCACATAGCAAGTTTGGTCACGATCGCCAGCGAAGAAGTCCGCAGAAAACTGCACCAATCCGGTCGCACCGAAGAAGCCGAACTTGTTGATGAGGCTGCCGACATAGCAGCGCAGCACATGTCCAACAACTACTGGCTTGGCCGGTATGATTTTGAAGCTGCCAAGTCCCGGGTTTTGTTGCTTGCAAAACGTGGAATGGTCAACGAGGCGGCATTGCGCCGCTTTGCGTCCGAAGATCGTTTTGCCGAGGCCGTCGCCACAATCGCGCTGATGGTGCGTGGTGATGTGGAGGAAATCAGCCATTGCATGGTGAGCCCCAATCCCGAGCCGTTCATTGTTCTTGCCAAGGCTTGCGGTTTCTCCGCAATATCTGTTGGCGCACTCCTTGCCATCGGGCCATGGCGCCACCGCCTTACGCCTGAAGTCCGCAGTGCTGCAGTGGCGCAATTCGGCCGACTGACGGTCGCGGAGGCAAAACGCAAGATGGCGCACTGGAACCAGAACGTCCTGAGCTGATCTTTATTCTTTCCCCATGAGGACGAAACAAAGGCCCGGTTTGCCACCGGGCCTTTGTTTCGTCTGCCCGATCGATGCAGATGACCAGCTTTCTTTTAAATTCTCCGGAACCGTGCTTAACAGGGGCAAGGCAAAAAACGCGACTCGCATGGGGCTGAAATGCAAGCACAACTTAACCATTCCCGACACTGGCTGTTTCGGCTTTCCGTGGGGCGCCTTTGCGTCAGCGCAGCGATGGTGCTGTTTCTCCTGGTGTCGGGGGCAGGTTTCGGTCAGCCCACGGTGCAGGCACAGGGATTGACCAGCGTCATCACCGGCATGGCTGCGGGCGACGATGCGGATAAATCCGATGCGGACGGGTCAAAGACAGCCTCGGAAGAGACGCCGGCTGAGCAAAGCGCCTTGGCGGACGAGGGTGAAGGTGCTGGGTTCGTTCAGGACGTCGACGTGTTTGTCGACCAGGCCATTTCAGCGCGTGACGTCTTCAAGGACATCCTGAAGGAAATTCCCGTCATTCACGAAACGATGCTCACGACGCTCAAGGCAGAAGGGGAAGACAGGGGCCTGGGGTGGATTCCGGTTGCCCTTATCGACATTGCGGCAGGGGTCATCTTCGGTGTTCTTGCCATGACACTTCTTGCGCGCTGGGGTCGCCGTCAGTTTGCCAGCATGTACAAGGCCGATGTCTACAGTCGATCCGACAAGATCACCTATCTGCTGTTGCGCGCGCTGTTGATGATCGTTGGTGTCGTGCTGTTTTTTGCAGTCGCCGTCGTCGTTTACCTGACGGTTGGAACAGGCCTGCAGGCGGCCAACCAGACCGCCCTTGTGATATTCAGCGTGATTGCAGCGTTCCTGGTTTTTCGGATAATTTTTCTGAATTTGCTTGCCCCGGATGCTGACAGTCACCGTTTGATCAACCTGTCCAGCGAAGAAGCCGGCAGCTTGTACCGGGCTCTTCTGGCAGGCAGTGCCGTTTCACTGTTTTCCGTCGGGTTCTGCCTGTGGATGGAACGGCTTGGGCTGTCGCTGGATGCGCACAAGATTGCGCTTATCGGCGCATCGGCCCTGTCCATGATTATTCTGATCGGAATTTCGGTCGCCTACAGAAAGACGATCGCCGGTCTCATCCGCGGCGAGGCGGAAAGTGACCCACCAATCTGGCGCAAGGTCCTGGCAAATGTCTGGCACTTCATCGCCATCATCTACTTCGCGATTGCCTGGGGCATTTCCGCGGTCCGCATACTTCTGGATCTGCCGGATGCAACCGGGCTTGTCGGCGCTCCGCTCCAGGTCATGCTGCTTGCGGCGATCGTCTACGGAATTCTGATCCTGATCATCGACAAGGTGCTGCTGCCGCGCCTGGATACTGCCGATGCGCAGTCAAAGATCGCGGAAGACATCAAGCGTTCGGAAGAAAGCGAAGGCGGTAAGGAAGATCCCGAAAGCGCGATGGCCCAGGCACGCGCGGAGGCAGCCGACAGGGAAGCGCTCAGATCTCCGTTCCGGGACCTTTTCGACCGCGGCGCCGCGATTATCGTGCTTTTCGGATCGTTGGATCTGCTGGCGTCGATGTGGGGTGTTCCCCTTGCGGGCAGCAGTTCACTCATCGGGTCGTTCGTGGAAGTTCTGCTGGTCATGTTCCTTGGTTACATGGCTTACGAGGCGGTCAAGATCGTTATCGACCGCCAGATTGCCAAGGAGGCACCTGCCGATCAGGACGAAGAGGTTGAGGTCGGTGGAACCGGGGAAAGCCGAATTGCAACGCTTCTGCCGATCTTCCGGAATTTCCTGCTGATAACGATCGTGGTGATTGCAGCGATGGTGGTACTGTCAGAACTCGGCGTGAATATTGCGCCGCTCTTCGCAGGTGCCGGTGTCGTCGGTCTTGCGATCGGTTTTGGAGCCCAGACGCTCATCCGCGATATTTTCTCCGGCGCATTCTATCTGCTGGACGACGCTTTCAGGAAGGGGGAATACATCGACATCGGCAGCGCCAAAGGTGTTGTGGAGAAGATTTCGATCCGGTCGATGCAATTGCGCCACCATCGTGGCGCCTTGACGACGATCCCTTTCGGGGAAATCCAGCAAGTCGAGAACTTCTCGCGGGACTGGGCTGTCATGAAGCTGGCGTTCCGGGTCACCTACGACACGGACGTCGAGAAGATGCGCAAAATCATCAAGAATTTCGGCAAAGAGCTGCTGGATGACGAGTACTACGGGCCGATGTTCCTGGCTCCCCTGAAATCTCAAGGGATCATGTCCATGGAAGACTCGGCCATGATCGCGCGCGTGAAATTCACGACTAAGCCGGGCAAGCAGTTCGAACTTCGCAAGATCGTCTACGCGGGTCTGCAGGATCTTTTTGAAAAGAACGGCATCAAATTCGCGCACCGCCAGGTGACCGTGCGCGTTGCGGGTCAGGATGAAGGGGCAGACAGCCAGGGAGCGCCGTCGGCATCACAATCCGCCCTCCAGGCCACGGCTCGTGCTGCGGCAGCCGGCGGTGCGGCCGGCATATTCGATCCCGACGATGCGAACGGAGACGCAAACACCGATCAACTCTAGATCTGCAAGTCGAAAAAGGCGCATATTCTGGTGCGCTTTGTTCAGCCGGATGCAAATCCATGGACCTTGCGGCTGAAATCCGATATCGGTCCGGCCAAAGATTACAAGCAGGACCGGAATGCGGATCGGATTTCAGGCAGGAGCCATAAACGAGCGCGGGATGAGCGTTGCGCTCTTTGACTATGCCCTCGGTGTTCAGGAGATATTAGGTCATGAGGCCATCGTTTTTTACAGCGATAGCCACAGCGATCCGGCGGTCGTCGAAAAATTCCGCAAATCATTGCAACTGGTGCCGGTCCCGCTGGAACAGGATGGGCGTAAAGTCAGCGACCCATTCAAGCTGGATTTTTGCTACTTCATTCGTGACGGGCGCAACCGGCCCCTGAATATCAGCGCCGACCGGATCGGTGTCCACGCGGTTTTCCGGCATTTCGAACCTCATGGCGATGTCTATGCCTATGTCTCAGACTGGCTTTCGAACTGGATGACAGCCGGTCGAGCTCCGGCCGTGCCTCATATCGTGGACTTGCCGGCGGCGAACGCGGACTTGCGCTCCGAACTCGGAATTCCGGACGATGCATTTGTTGTTGGACGTTATGGCGGGTATGACCAGTTCAATATTCCATTTGTTCACGAGGCCGTCGCCGAGGCGCTCGACCGCAGGTCAAATCTGCACTTCCTTTTCGTCAACACGGAAAAATTTCTTGATCATCCACGCGCCCTGTTTCTGCCACCGGTTGTCAATCCGATGGAAAAGTCCCGGTTCATCAACAGCTGTGACGTTGGCCTGAACGCAAAGAAAATTGGCGAGAGCTTTGGGCTGGCGATCGCCGAATTTCTGAACTTCGGCAAACCTGTCTTCAGCTGGGCAGGGGGGATGGACCAGAACCATGTCTTTCTCACTCCCGAGCATGATTGGAATTACCACACGCGCAGGGACCTTCTTCACCTTTTGACAGACTATGCCCCCAACCCGATGGATAGCGATCTTGCCAGCCGGTCAGTCGATCCCTACAGGCCGGAAGCAGTGATGAAGCGATTTGACAGCGCCTTTCTGTCCGGAACCTATTCGGCGGAAGACTTGCGGCTGCCGGCGAGTTTCAAGGCGAAACGATATCTGCAGGAAAAGATCCTGCGGGCAAAATTCAGGCTCTGGAAAAGCATGTAACGGGCGGAACTGGAACTTTAAAGATGATGCTTTATGACTGTTTTGTCTTTCACAACGAGTTTGATCTCCTGGAAATCCGCTTGCGCGAAATGGGCGACAGTGTTGACCGGTTTGTTCTCGTTGAGGCCGATCAGACACAGCGCGGATCACCGAAGCCGTTCTATTTTGATGAAAACAGAGACCGTTTCGCGCCGTGGGCCGACAAGATCATCGATCTGCAGGTTCGGTTCCCTGACCAGCTTCCACCTGCGCTCGGTGTCTACAAGAACCGCCGGAAAAAGGACTGGGAACGCGAGAACTACCAGCGAAACTGCATTTCACGTGCGCTGGAAAGCTGTGATCCCGACGATCTTGTCTTATTGTCGGATGTCGACGAAATCGTTCGTGCCCCGATCCTTGCGAAGGTCATGGCGGAGCGACTTTTCAGGGGCAGATTGCTGGTGTTCGAGCAAAGTCTGCACAAGCATCATCTTGATCGCATCGTTCCCGGCAAGACCTGGCTGCTTGGGTCGCGCATGATCGAGAAGAAGTATCTGACGACGCCTCAGCAATTGCGTCGAACAAAGGCACGGATGACCAAGAAGCCGTATGTTCCGGATTTCGCAACACAGCCATTTCTAAGAATACGGAACAACAATCTGTCGGGTATTGGCAGACCGGTGAAAATCATTCCCGATGCAGGATGGCATTTTTCCTCCATGGGCGGTCTTGAGGCCTTCAGGACCAAGCTGGCCTCGGTCGTCCACGGACAGACGGTCGATACCAGCGATATTCAAAAGCTTTACGAGCGTGAGCTCGTCGGGACGCAAATCATTCCTCATGCCAAGCTTCCTGCCTGCATTCAGGACGGTAATTTTGATCACATGCTTGCGCGGAGTTAGCGCGGCAGGGTTTGTTCCACTTGCTTCCGCCCGTGCCCGCTCACGACATGGTGTTTGCGAACTGCTCCGGTCGCCGTCTAACAACGTTCACATAGTATGAGACGGCGGTCAAAATGCGCAGGAACGCCTTTCCCAGATCTTCCTTCCAGGTCTCCGGAAGGCGGCTTCCCGTCGTGTCCTGAGCGGATTTTTCGGGGAAACGGAAGCCAAGCAGTCTGTCGACTTCAAGAATGTCGGCCTGCAGCTTCTGAAATTCCCAAGTCGGAAGATTGCTCGCCATTCCGCTGTGGACGTGTGAGAACTTCTCGGAAAGCTCGGTGAGTTCGCCGTTTTCGGGTGGCGGATCAAGGGGCAGATCGAGGATTTCAATGCGCAAAGAACGCAAGTTCGCGATTGCCCTGGCAAAATCCTCCCGGATCAGGTCCTCGGAGCTTTCCAGTGAAGAGGCTCCGATTTCAAGGTAGTCCGCCAGTGTCTCCGTCTTCACGAGGGGATTTCCGAGATTGGGTGCGCGAAGGTATTCTTCCAGGAGAGGTGGAAGTGCGGAAAAGGCAGGATCATAGCCCCTCAGTGCTTCACGCGCATCATTGGCGTCCGACAGGTAGTGATCCAGCGCGAGCCTGAACATGTCTCGACTGCCCCGGAAGGCGTCATAAACGAATTGCCACTCCGGTATCGTGGCCAGGGTCTGGAGTGTCAGAAAAACATTGCTGTCGAATGCCTTGGCAGGGTCGCGCGTCTTTGACGCCATTGTAAAATTGTTGATGTAGCGTTTCACGTCTCGCGGGTTGATCCCGCCGCCTTCCGAAACGAGATAGCGCAGATGAGGGAGAATATCGTCGATGAGGACGTCTTTTTGTGTTTGCGGCAGCCTCGCCTCAAGGGCCATGGAATTCACGAGATCTTCAACATTGTCGCTGCTGACCGGTCGCAATTCGAAAGGGACCTGGAAAATCTTCTTTATGTAGTCGGCACCTTCTATGGGACGGGCGAGCGGAGCGTCCGTGTCACCTTCACGGGCCGCGGTCTTGTAGATGCTGTCGATGCTCCAGGCGATAACGTCCTTGTCGAGTCCGACAATAAAAACGAAACCGTCGAGATCGAAAAACAGTTTCATGGATTCCAGGACAGAGAGCGCGCCTTTCGGCAGGCAGCGGTCCAGATCGTCTATGAACACAACGATCCGCCGTGCAGGGTCGTCCTTCGCGAAGGTTTCAAATGCCAGACTCAAGGCGCGAAAACTGGCGAAATATGACGATTTCGGAACGCTTGCCTTTTCTTCCTCTTCCTTGATGTTCTTTGCCGACATCAACATCTTGTTGGCATCGACGGAAACTGAAAGAGCATCTCCCAGCCCAGCCTTGAAGGAAAGGCCGGCCGTGATTGAGTAGGCGACCTGGCCGATCGTTTTGATCAGAGATTCGATCTTTTCATCATTTCCCCCCTGATCTTCGAGCCATTTGTCGAGAGCGGCCTGAATTGAATCGAGCAAGGGAATGATCAGGTGGTCTTCCTTTTCATAGCGCCACGCGCTGAAGTCCACCTTGACGATATTCTTGTTCGGTTTCAGCTTGTGTCGTATGCGCTCCATCAGGGTGGTCTTTCCAGACCCCCATCCACCGAAAATGCCGATTGCAAACCGGGGTGGACTGTTGTGCACGATGTCGGCAAATGCGTTTGCGTACCGGTCAAAACCAAGCTGAGGAGACTTCGCAGGCTGGTCGAGGATGATCTGCCAATCACTGTGGTCCATTGGTCTGCTTTCATTCGAGGATGCCGCGTGCAGGCGGCCGGTCTTGCTTGCAGTGAATTGTAAGTCTGGCATCACAAGGCGGATCGAACTCGCGGTAAAAACCCGGGCGGCCTGCAAGCACGCAATTCCGATCAAACGACACGCTGAATGGCGCTCGCCAGAGGGCCTGCAGCCTTGTGGCGTTGCCGGTTTCAAGCGCATTTAAAAGCCATGATTGACCGCATCACGGACTTAAGTCAAAGGGTTGAGAGACGTCGCGGACGTCATCGGGTGCCGTAATGTCACCAATTCGCGTCGTATTTGTTTCTGCAGCTTGCATCTGCTTTCAAGTTCATATAAAGATATCTTTATATCGACATTGATGCTGACAAGGCATAAGCTACTACGCATGACCGACGAACCAACGCTTTCCGTGGAAGACACGCTTGCCGCCCTCAGGGCCGTCGGCGAAGCCACACGTTTGCGTCTTATCGCATTGCTGGCCGAAAGCGAGCTGACCGTGAAAGATGCGACAGCGATCCTCGGACAGAGCCAGCCGCGCATCTCACGCCATTTGAAACTTCTTGCCGAAGCGGATCTGATACAGCGATTTCCTGAAGGGTCGTGGGTGTACTATCGCCTGGCTGATGGCCCTGAAGGTGAACTGGCGAGGGGACTGGTTGAACGTATTTCCAGGGAAGATCCCGTTCTTGCTGCTGATCAGGAACGTTTCCGGGCCATTCGAAAGGCCAAGGCGGAGGAGGCTGCTTCCTACTTCGCCGCACGTGCGCTCACCTGGGACAGGGAACGTTCCCTGCACGTTTCGGAAGATGACGTGGAAACAGCCATGCAATCGGCGCTTGGGGATAAGCCGTTCCAGTCGTTTCTGGATCTGGGAACGGGTACTGGCCGGCTGCTGGAAGTCTTTTCGGAGCAGTATTCCTCGGCACTTGGCATTGATGCGTCGCACGACATGCTGGCGGTGGCCCGCGCAAATCTGGCAAAATCAAAACTTGGCAACGCACAGGTACGCCATGGTGACGTCTATGCCCTGAATGTACCACCGCGGTCTTTCGACGTTGTCGCGATCCATCAGGTTCTGCACTTTCTCGATGAACCGGCGCGGGCACTTGCCGAAGCTGCACGTGCCCTGCGGCCCGGCGGCCGCCTCATGATCATCGACTTCGCACCGCATGAACTGGAGTTTCTGCGCGACAACCATGCCCACCGCCGGCTCGGCTTTGCCCATGACCAGATGGAGCGCTGGCTGGAGGCTCTTGAACTCGATCTGGAACAGGTCACCGACCTGGTTCCGGGAGACGACACAGAAAACAACCTAACCGTTACGCTTTGGCTTGCCCGGGATCGACGCATCGTCACCGATTGGCCCGCGCGCGACACGTCCCGAGAGGTCGCCTGACATGTCTGAATTTTCCAACCGCCGCTCACACCAGGCCGCTCTATCGCCAATTACGGCGTCCTTTGAGTTCTTTCCTCCGAAGTCCGACAAGATGGCTGAAACGCTCTGGGGCACGGTCAAGCGGCTGGAAGCGCTCAGCCCGTCCTTTGTTTCCGTAACCTACGGCGCAGGTGGTTCGACGCGGGAGCGGACCCACAAGACAGTCGAGCGCATCCTGGGGGAAACTGACCTCAGCCCTGCTGCCCATCTCACCTGCGTCGGCGCGTCTCGCAAAGAAGTCGATGCCATCATCGAAGACTACTGGAAACTGGGTGTGCGCAATCTGGTTGCACTGCGCGGGGATCCGCTGGAAGGCATCGGCAGTCGCTATGTGCCACGGGAGGATGGCTATGCCTATGCTTCCGATCTTGTGGCCGGGATCAAGAAAATTGCCGATTTCGATATTTCCGTTTCCGGATATCCTGAAAAACACCCTGAAAGCGGCAGCTGGCAGAGTGAAATAGACAACTTGAAACGCAAGGTTGATGCGGGTGCGGACCGGATCATTACCCAGTATTTCTTCGACAATGACATGTTCGATGATTATCTGGATCGGATCGCAGCGGCCGGGATCAACGTCCCGGTGATTCCCGGCATTCTGCCGATCCACAATTTCGAACAGACCATGGTGTTCTCGGCCAAATGCGGAACCAGCATTCCGTCATGGCTCGCCCGCAGGTTTGCCGGCCTTCACAACGACCCGGAAACACGGAAACTCGTTGGCGTGGCGATTGCCTGTGAACAGGTCATGGATCTGGTCGACCGAGGTATCAACGACTTCCATTTCTACACCATGAACAGGGCTGATCTGACCTACGCGATCTGCCACATGCTCGGCATGGGACAGCAGGCACCGGAGAACATGGCAGCCTGACGATCCAGAAAGACCCTCAACCTGACCCTCGACAACAAGGGGCTCGGCTTCCGAACACGGCAACTCTGACAGACAGGCGTTGCACGGGAACCGGGGGCAACTGGCCAAGGCCGTGAAAATCTCCCTTCTGCTTGTGGGGAAGGGGCCCGCGTAGGGCACTCGGTCAAACCGAATACTGCAAGAAAAGCTGTTCCTGAAACAGGAAGGGACAGCTCGCCCGGCAATTCAAGAGGCACTTTCACGTTGAGTGCCGATCCAAAATCAACTCGACTGTCCGGAAGGAAATACCCGTGATCAAGTCCGACGCCCTAGTGCGACTTCGCGACCTCGCCAAGACCCGTATCCTCGTGCTTGACGGTGCAATGGGAACCGAAATCCAGGACCTGAAACTGGACGAGGCCGGTTATCGCGGCCAACGCTTTGCCGACTGGCCGAGTGACGTCAAAGGCAATAACGACCTTTTGAGCCTGACCCAGCCCGATGCGATCCGGAAGATCCATGTCGACTATCTGGAGGCCGGGGCGGACATCATCGAAACCAACACGTTCTCCTCCACGACGATTGCCCAGGCCGATTACGGCATGGAGGAACTTGCCTACGAACTTAACCTGGAGAGCGCCAGACTTGCGCGCGAAGCCTGCGATATCGTCACGAAGAAGGACCCTGCGCGTCCCCGTTTTGTTGCTGGAGCGCTGGGGCCGACCAATCGGACGGCATCGATCTCGCCGGATGTCAATGATCCCGGATATCGGGCTGTTTCCTTCGACGATCTCAGGATTTCCTATGCGGAGGCAGCGCGTGGCCTGATCGCCGGAGGCGCGGATATTCTTCTGGTCGAGACCATTTTCGACACGCTCAACGCCAAAGCCGCCCTGTTTGCCATCGACGAGGTTTTTGAGGAAATCGGCAGGATCCTGCCGGTGATGATCTCAGGCACGATAACCGATCTGTCCGGCCGCACGCTCTCCGGGCAAACGCCGGAAGCCTTCTGGAACTCGGTCCGCCATGCGGAGCCGTTCACCGTCGGTCTCAACTGCGCTCTTGGAGCGAAGGAAATGCGCGCCCATGTCGACGAGCTCGGCCGGGTTGCCGATACGCTTGTCTGTGCCTACCCGAATGCGGGATTGCCGAACGAATTCGGCGAGTATGACGAGAGTCCCGAACATATGGCCGGGTTGCTTGAGGAATTCGCGTCAGCTGGCCTCGTCAACGTTGTTGGCGGGTGTTGCGGCACGACGCCGGCCCATGTCAGGGCAATTGCCGATGCCGTTGCCGACAAGACACCGCGTCCGATTCCGGAAGTCGCACGGCATATGCGCTTGTCCGGCCTCGAACCGTTTGTGCTGACCAAGGAAACCAATTTCGTCAATATCGGTGAACGGACCAACGTCACGGGTTCGGCCCGTTTCCGGCGCCTCATCAAGGAAGGCGATTATGCGACGGCACTCGATGTGGCCCGGCAACAGGTCGAAAATGGCGCCCAGATCATCGATGTGAATATGGATGAGGGGCTTCTGGATTCAGAAGATGCCATGGTCACGTTTCTCAACCTTGTTGCCGCCGAGCCGGATATTGCTCGGGTGCCGGTCATGATCGACAGTTCCAAGTGGAGCGTCATCGAAGCAGGGCTGAAATGCATCCAGGGCAAGGGTGTCGTCAATTCGATCTCCATGAAAGAGGGCGAAGACGCGTTCATCGAACAGGCCCGTTTGATCCGCCGGTATGGCGCCGCCGTTGTCGTCATGGCTTTTGACGAGAAGGGGCAGGCGGATACCTTCGAAAGAAAGACCGAAATCTGTGCCCGTTCTTATGAACTTTTGACCGATGTCGTCGGGTTCCCACCGGAAGACATTATCTTCGATCCCAATATTTTCGCCGTTGCAACAGGGATCGAGGAGCACAACAACTACGGTGTCGATTTCATCGAGGCGACCGGCTGGATACGCGAAAATCTGCCCCATGCCCATGTTTCGGGCGGTGTATCGAACCTGTCGTTCTCATTTCGCGGCAATGAGGCGGTGCGCGAAGCAATGCACTCCGTATTCCTGTACCACGCCATTCAGCGTGGCATGGATATGGCAATCGTCAACGCAGGCCAGCTTGCAGTCTACAATGACCTCAGTGCCGATCTTCGCGACCATTGCGAAGACGTCGTGCTGAACCGCCGTGACGATGCGACGGACAGGATGCTTGATGCGGCCGAACGCTGGAAAGGCGAAGGCGGCAAGAAAAGGGAAGCCGATCTCACTTGGCGCACCTGGGGTGTTGCCAAGCGCCTGGAGCACGCTCTTGTTCATGGCATTGATGACTACGTTGTCGAGGACACGGAGGAAGCCCGCCAGGCATTCGATCGTCCATTGCATGTGATCGAAGGTCCGCTGATGGATGGAATGAACGTGGTCGGCGACCTGTTCGGCTCCGGCCAGATGTTCCTGCCACAGGTGGTGAAGTCCGCGCGCGTGATGAAAAAGGCCGTCGCGTATCTGATGCCTTTCATGGAAAAGGAGAAGGCGGAACTTGGTCTGACCGGACATTCGTCTGCAGGCAAGATCCTGATGGCGACCGTGAAAGGTGATGTACATGACATCGGCAAGAACATCGTCGGCGTCGTGCTCCAGTGCAACAATTTCGAGGTCATCGATCTCGGCGTGATGGTACCGGCAGCAAAAATCCTGGAAACGGCAAAAGAGGAAAAGGTGGACATGATCGGCTTGAGCGGCCTGATCACTCCTTCGCTCGATGAAATGTGCCATGTCGCGGCCGAGCTGGAGCGTGAAAACATGGAACTGCCGCTGTTGATTGGCGGTGCAACGACATCGAAAATCCACACCGCCGTGAAGATTCACCCGAACTACGCGCGCGGACAGGCGATCTACGTAACCGATGCCGGGCGGGCCGTCGGCGTTGCGACCAAACTGATGAGCGAAGGCGCGCGCGAACCTTATTTTGCCAATGTACGCACGGAGTATGCCGACGTTGCCGAAAAACATGCAGCCAGCCGGGGGACGCAGAAGCGCGCTTCTATCGTGACGGCCCGGAAAAATGCCTTCAAGTGCGACTTTGAAGGCAAGCCACCGATTGCGCCCAGAAAGCCCGGACGTACCGTGTTTGACGACTTTCCGCTGGAAGAGCTCGTGCCGGTGATTGACTGGACGCCGTTCTTTGCGACCTGGGAGATCAAGGGGCGGTATCCGGGCGTCCTCACGGACAACCGATACGGACCGGCAGCCAAGGCGCTTTACGACGATGCCCGCCGGATGCTGGATGAGATCGTTGAAAAGAAGCTTTTGACGGCACGCGGTGTTGCCAGTATCTGGCCGGCCAACGCGGTCGGGGACGACATACGCCTTTTTACCGATGAAAGCAGGTCTGCAGAACTGGCCACGTTCCATACGTTGCGGCAGCAAATGTCCCGCAACGCGGGCGGGCGGGCCAATGTTGCACTCAGCGATTTTGTAGCGCCTCAGGAGAGCGGTGTTGATGACTGGCTCGGCGGGTTCGCGGTAACGGCAGGTCACGGCGAAGACGAGCTCGCGGCCCGGTATGCCCGCGAAAGCGACGACTACAACAAGATCCTGTCCCAGGCGCTCGCGGACCGGCTCGCGGAAGCCTTTGCGGAAAAACTGCACCAGATCGTTCGCAAGGACGTGTGGGGTTACGCCACAGATGAAACTCTTTCGGCCGAGGAAATCATTGCCGAGAATTATCAGGGCATTCGTCCGGCGGCTGGATATCCGGCCCAGCCGGACCACACCGAAAAGGATACCCTGTTCCGTCTTCTGGATGCGGAAAGGCTCACCGGAATCCAGCTGACGGAAAGCCGTGCGATGCTTCCAGGGTCGTCGGTTTCCGGACTTTATCTTGCCCACGCGGACAGCCACTATTTTGGCGTCGGCAAGATCGAAAGAGACCAGGTCGAAGACTATGCTGCACGAAAGGGCTGGGATCTCGGCCTGGCAGAACGCTGGTTGGCGCCGATACTGAACTACGATCCGGCGCGCATGGAAGCTGCAGAGTAGTCCTGCCCGCCTTGATATTACCTGTCGATGAGAAGCCTCCCGGGGAAAGACCACGGGAGGCTTTCTTGTTTTTTGTGAGCAAACAGAACGGTCTGGGAGTTCAAACAGGTGTTTCCTCGATCAATGACAAGGTGCGTTCTTGTAAAGTGCACGCAGTGCGCTAGAATGAGACTCATCAGGTGGACGGGGATTTCGATTCGCGGACCACAAATGACAGAAAAAGACTGTGCACACGACCAGAGTTCTTCTGGTTCAGCACCGCCAGACAGCTAACCGCGGCCGCTTCGCAGAGTTGCCAGCTAGGCTGCTTCGATCCTGGCGGGAAGCAATCCCAAGGTTTCGGGAGACGTTTGGCGTCTCCCGAAATCTGGTTGCTCTGTATCAGGTTCCTAACCAAGCAGAGAAATTTTCTGATGATTTGTCGCTCCCGGTTTCAAACCAGACCAACGACACTTCTTTCTGCATTAACTCCCTAAATCAGCAAACTGATCACCAGGTACCCTGCCATCCCATACAGGGAAAGCAGGCTGAGGCTCATGAACAATCCGCGCGCACCGCTCCTGCCTGTCAAAAAGCTGAATGTGTGGCCAAGCCGTCCAAGTGCAAATCCGATCAGCCAGAAGCCTGCCGCCATGGCAGATGGAGACACCAGCGAAAATACGAAAGCCAACAGGACAAACAACGTGGTGTTCTCCGTTGCATTTCTGTGGGCATTGTGATGCCGTTCCAATTCGGCGAACCCGTCTTGCGTGACATCTTCCCTGGTGAAGCCGCTGGTTTTCCATTCTTCAGGCGTTGCGCGAATGTTGAACTTAAGCCTCGTCAACTCGGTGCTTGTCATCAACCAGGTGTGGTTCAAGACAAGCATCAGTCCTGCAATGACAAGTGAAACGAGGATTTCGTGCGAAGGCAAGGCAATCGACGTGGTGGTGATCCCGAAGACCGCCAGATTCAGCGCGAGGCTGATCAAAATGAGCGCAACCGGATAGGCTTTGATGACGAGGGCAACCCGTTTCTTGTTGTCGACCTGGTGAGGCACGTTAGAATTGAATCCCAAGTGAGTTACAGAATTGACTGAAACCGGTCCCGTGTAGTTCGTGGAGCCGGATGGATTCTAGTCCAGGCTTGAAGGAAAAAGCCTGTTTAGGTTTTCGTGGCCGTGTGAAGAAATGTGGACCACACGGCTGTCTTTTTCGCGCCGAAGCCAGCCTTCTTCCTGGAACCGGACCAGGAGCGCTGCTCCGAGTGATCCTGCTAGGTGGTTACGCCGTTCGCTCCAGTCAAGGCAGGCCCGGCAGATCGGGCGGCGCGACAACCTGAGACCCGCGAGATCGACACCGAAACCGGTGACAAAATCTTCGCCGCTGGCTGTAAGACCCAAACCTCCCTTGTCCTGTGTGATTTTCAAAAAATCGCGTGACTGCAAACTGTCGAAGATCCTGACCGCCATGTCGCCGGCAAGGTGATCATAACAGACGCGGGACGTTCGCATGGCCGGATCGCGAGGCCCGGTGCGCGTGCGCAAATGCCCCTTGCGGGCCGCAAGTCCCATGAGGGCTTCGAGCGTCGTGCCGACATCGGGACCTGAAAGCGTGAAATAGCGGTGACGGCCCTGCTTGGCCTGAACAAGCAGCCCGCCTTCCTGCAGTTTTTTCAGGTGCGAACTGGCCGTCTGGCCGGTGATGCCGGCCTCGGCCGCCAATTCCGTTGCCGTCAGTGCCTTGCCGCTCATGAGGGCACTCAAGATGTTGGCGCGGGCCGGATCTCCGATCAGGGCGCCGATGCGAGCAATGTCTGGTCCGTCTTTCATGGTTCGATCCTCATCGAAGCATTCTCACCGCAGACCATGGCATAAACCGTCTTCAGGACCAACTGAAAAGGACCGGATGATGATCACATGTTTTATCCGCTATCACATCGACCCCACAAAAAGGGCTGCCTTTGAGGAATATGCCCGAAACTGGGGGCAGGCGATTCCTCGCTGTGGCGCAAACCTGATCGGCTACTTTGCGCCACACGAGGGATCAACCACACGTGCCTATGGCGTTTATTCCATTGAAAATCTGGCCGCCTATGAAGCCTATCGCGCGCGACTTGCCGCCGATCCTCTCGGACAAATGAACTATGAATTCGCCATGAGAGAAAAATTCATCTTGCGGGAGGACCGCACGTTTCTGACACTGGCCTCCGCGCCGCATGGCGAAGGGGAGAGTGGAAATTGATTGCAGTGATTTTCGAAGTCATTCCGCATGCGGACAAAAAGCAGAACTATCTTGATACGGCGGCAGAGATACGCCCGCTTCTTGAAGAGATCGATGGCTTTGTCTCCGTTGAACGTTTCCAGAGCCTGAGCGACCCTGAAAAACTGCTCTCCGTCTCGTTTTTCCGCGACGAAGAAGCCCTGAATGAATGGCGCAGGCTGACCGCACACAGAAAAGCGCAGCAAATCGGCCGAACCAGCTATTTCAAGGACTACAGGTTGCGTGTCGCGCATGTTCTTCGGGACTACGGCATGGATGACCGCGAAGCTGCGCCTTCTGACAGTCTTGCAGTGCACGGCTGACGCTTCGGATCATGCAGAACCGGTCTTTCGAATACGCACTGCTGGGGTGTCTCGCCCTGTTGTGGGGCTCGTCCTACATGTGGATCGGTCTTGCACTTGAGACGTTTCCGCCTGCAACCCTGATGGCCATACGCGTGGTGCTGGCTTCGGCCGTGCTCTTGCTGATCATGACGTTTCAGGGCATGGGTCTGCCGATGGACCGGCGAAGCTGGTGGCTCTTCTTCACCCAGTCGCTTTTAAACAGCACCGGTCCGTGGCTGCTTCTGGCCTGGGGACAGCAATATGCCGGAACGGCGGTTTCAAGCGTCCTCAATTCCACATCACCGCTTTGGGTCTTTGCACTATCCTATCTTGTGCTGCGACGTGGCCAGTTTCCGGGAGGCCGTCAATTGACCGGCGCGCTGCTCGGCTTCACCGGAGTTGTGCTGATTATCGGTGTAGGGGCACTGGACAGTCTCGGCCAGAACCTCGTTCCGCAACTCGCTGTCTTTTTCAGTGCCGCGCTTTACGGCATGGCGGCCCTTCGAGGGCAACTTTTCAAGGGTTTGCCACCGATCGTGCCTGCGACCGGCACCCTTGTCTGCTCCTCATTGGTGCTTGTGCCCCTGAGCCTTCTGACCGAGGAACCCTGGACCCTGTCACCGAATGCTGTCGGATGGACTTCTACGATCGTTCTCGGCCTGGCCTGCACGGCGCTGGCTTTCCTGATCTATTTCCGTTTGCTCTCGACACTTGGAGCCATGGGCACCGCAAGCCAGGCGTACTTGCGCGCAGGTGTCGGGGTTTTCCTGGGCGTGATGTTTTTGTCCGAAAGACTGGATTTGGAAACCATCTCCGGAATTTGCCTTGCCATTCTGGGGGTCATTCTGATCAACTGGCCAAAGAGCAGCAGCTCGGTGAAATCGACGACTGCTGTCAAGTAACTGGCGAGGGATCTTATGAGCTTTCTGACCGTTTACAAGGCCGGTTCCAGGCCGAGCAAACGCGCCAACCCGGATTATTTCACCGGAATTGTCTGGCAGGAACCGGTGATCGAAGCCCCCGCGCCCGCACGGGTGAGGGCCTTGAGAGTGTTTTTCGAACCGGCTGCCCGGACCCACTGGCATACGCATCCGCTGGGACAAACCCTTCATGTGCTTGATGGCGCTGGTTTCGTGCAGCTTTGGGGGCAGGACAAGCTGCCGATCCTGCCCGGTGACGTTGTCTGGATTCCACCCGGAATGAAACACTGGCACGGTGCCGGTCCGCAGACCTCCCTGGTACATCTCGCGATCCAGGAGGAAAGCGATGGGGCCGTTGCCGACTGGCTCGAAGCGGTCGACGAGGCGACCTATGCAAAGACCTGAAAATCGGGAAATCAGGAAACGGCAAGTGAAACTGGGTCTTCCGTGCCCTGCGCGGTCCGTTTCGCATTCCTGAATGTGTTTCCTGATTTCGAAAACAGAGAGGAACTTGAGGACCGGAGGATGCTGAAAAGCAACCCAAGTATGTTGTAAGCATCGTTGCTTCGAATGGCTCTTGCCCGTTTGTCATAGAACGCAAGGTCAATCGATCCATCGTTCAGCGTGCGGTAGTCAGTTGAGTGTCCGGTCATGATCTTTCCCCTTGAACTGATGCAAGCAGAATGGACGCCCATGACGGTTCCCGCTTGAAGGGAATCTTTAGAACAGCTTGTGTTTTCCTTGATTTTCCACCTGCCAAATTGCGTTGAATGTGCTCTTCAAGTACGCTGATCCCGTTGAATATTGCCGTTGGGGGTCGCGTGCGCTACGAATTTGCAGATTGCGTCCTGGACACGGAAAGCTATCAACTTCAACGGTTTGGAACGGCTGTTCCGGTTGAGCCGCAGGTGTTCGAGCTTCTTTCTCTGCTTGTTGAAAATGCCGGCAAACTCGTTTCGAAAGACAAGATCATCGAGCGTGTCTGGGATGGGAGGATCGTGTCGGAGGCAACGATCAGTGCCCGGATCAATGCCGCCAGGACCGCTGTCGGAGACAACGGCAAATCCCAGGCTGTTATCCGGACCGTGCAGCGCCGGGGACTTGAACTGGTCGCCCCGGTAGAGACTGATTGCAACGAGACGTCGCCCGCCGGGACGGCGAAACGCATGCAAACCATTCATTTCGTCCGTTCGGAGGACGGAACCTCGATCGCCTACGCACGATCAGGTGATGGCAGTCCCGTGGTGAGGGCCGGACATTTTCTCACACACCTGGAAAAGGACTGGTCGAGCCCGGTGTGGGGCCCTTACCTGAAGGAACTCAGTTCCCGCTACAGCCTCATCCGTTACGACCAGCGAGGGACAGGGCTTTCCGAGGCAGAGCTCAAGGGTACAAGGATCGAGGACTACGTCGCCGATCTCAAGGCGGTTGTAGACGCGGCGGGGTTGGAGACCTTTCCGCTGGTTGCTTCATCGCAAGGCGTGCCCATTTCTATCGTTTTCGCGGCGGCCTATCCCGAGCGGGTCAGCCGCCTTGTTCTTTATGGCGGTTTCGCACAGGGCCGCGCACGGCGTGATCATCAATATGCAAACGACGAGGCCAATGCGCTGATGGCGCTGATCCGGTCAGGCTGGGGGAAACCGGACAGCCCCTTCATGGTGGCCTTCACGTCCGTCTTCTGCCCGGGGGCCTCGAAAGAGGAAATGGACAACATGGTCGAGATTCAGCTCGCCTCGACCTCTGCGGAGAACGCTGCAACAATCAGGGCGGCATTCGATCAGTTCGACGTTTCCGCCTGTTTACCGCAGGTGAGGGTGCCAACACTGATCATTCACGCAAATGCCGACGCAGTTCATCCCGTTACACAAGGACGATGGCTGGCGTCGGAGATTCCAGGCGCCGAGTTTCTTCAGGTCGAGAGCAACAACCACGTCTATCTGCCTTCGGATCCGGCGTGGCGGCAAATCGTCGACGCGCAGTTGGAGTTTCTGTCGAGGGAGCCGGGCAGATAGCCACGATTACCGTGTCGGCAATCTTACTTCGGCGGTCAGGCCGGATGCGGTTCCGTTCTTCAGCGTAATCGTTCCACCGTGGGCATGGATAATTGAACGCGCTATGGCGAGGCCAAGTCCGATGCCGCCGGTTTCCTCGTTGCGCGATTCTTCCAGTCTGACAAAAGGTTCAAAGACATCCTTGAGCCGGTCTTCCGGTATGCCGGGCCCCTTGTCCGACACACGAATGATGACCTCTCCGTTCGTTGTTGCCGCAAAAATCGAGACACCGCCGCCATAGCGGATGCCGTTTTCAATCAGGTTGCGCAAGGCGCGCTTGAGTGCGATCGGACGGCAGGTGAGTGTGACATCCTTTTCAAGGTTCAAACCGCAGTCGTGTCCGAGATCCTTCTGGTCACCTGCAAGACCTTCCAGCATTGCGCCCAGATCGGTTTCTTCAGCCCCTTCCGCATGTGCTTCATCCCTGGCGAAACGGAGCGTTGCCTCGGTCATGGTCGCCATCTCGTCGAGCGTTTCGATCATCTTTTCGCGGTTTTCTTCATCGTCGATGAATTCCGCCCTGATCCTGAGCGACGTGATCGGCGTGCGCAGGTCGTGGCTGATCGCCGCGAGCATGCGCGTGCGATCCTTCACGAACCGGGTGAGGCGGTCCTGCATGTTGTTGAAGGAAGACGTCAACGCCTGAACTTCCCTTGGTCCGCTCAATTGCAGCGGTTCCTGTTCTTCGCCGCGGCCGAACTTCTCCGCGGACACAGACAGGGTTTTCAATGGGCGCGTGACCCTTCGCACGGCAAATCCGATGATAAGAACGGTCAGGACCGCGGTGAGCCCGAGTTGGACGAGCAGCGGAATGTAGGCACCCGGCGGTGGGCGGTAGCTTGTCGCAACATTCAGCCAGCGTCCGTCGGTCATCCGGATGGACAGCGACAAGTCCTCCGGCTTGTTCATTATCTTGCGCAGGTTAGGTGGGCGCTCGTTCTTCGGAACATAGCGCCAGCTGTAGGAGCCATCACCATTGTTGTCCTTGGTTCGCTGAACCTTGGGGCCGCGTTTTTCGTCCGCATGTATGTTGACGTGAACAGTCTGGTCGTGCTGCAGCCGCTTTGACAGGATCCCCTGAAGACGTTGTTCGAACCTGGATTGTCCGGGGTCGCGGGCAAGCGGTGTTTCTCCGAGCCAGAAGACGGCGAAACGGCTGCTGCTGGCCTCCAGGATACGGCTCTGAAGCGGCAGCGACGTATCTTCGAGCAACTCGGCAATGGATACCGCGCGTGCGAGCAGGTTATCGCGCGCGGCCGCAACGAGAGCGATGCGGCGTTCGTCGTGAAAGATCCAGATGCTCAAGGCCTGGGCGAAGAAAATGGCGGCCAACAGCAGAACGATCAGCTGGGATGCAAGTGACCTTGGCCACAAATACCCGAAGATCCTGCGCATATGATCAACAGCCGTCATTCAATTCGGTCTTTCACATCGGCAGTAAACATGTAACCGCCGCCCCACACGGTCTTGATCATCTTGGGGTCCTTGGGATCGATCTCGATCTTGCGGCGCAGGCGCGAGACCTGGTTGTCGATGGACCTGTCAAAGACGGCGGGCGTTCTTCCCGTGGTCAGGTCGAGAAGCTGATCCCGGTTCAGAACCATTTTCGGACGTTTCAGGAAGGCGCACAGCAACTGGTACTCTCCGCTCGAAAGGGCAATGGCGTTGCCCTCCGGGTCCGTCAGTTCGCGGCGCGACACGTTGAGTGACCAGTCGTCGAATTGCAGCCGTTCCTGTTCGATGGGATCGCGTTCCTTGGGAACGAGTGCGGTTCTGCGCAGCACGGCGCGAATTCTGGCCAGCAGTTCCCGCGGGTTGAACGGTTTCGTCACGTAGTCGTCGGCGCCGATCTCGAGGCCGATCACCCTGTCGGTGTCGTCTGCCATGGCAGTCAGAAGGATGACCGGCATCGATCCGGTTTCCACGAGATGACGGCAGAGCGACAACCCGTCTTCGCCCGGCATCATGATATCGAGCACGACAAGATCGATCGACGCCGCTTTCAGGGCCTTGCGCGCATGCGCGGCGTTTTCAGCTGCCGTTGCGCGCAGGCCGTTCTTGATTAGATAGCGCGCGAGGGTTTCTCGAATATCGCGGTGATCGTCCACCACCAGAATGTGCGGGCTCGGGTCGCTCACATGTTTCTCCCGTTTTCCGGACTCATTATGCTGCCTTGCTGAATTCCGCAATCGGAACCGGTACGGCAGCAATGCTCTTGTTTCTAAGGCGAAAATAATAACAGGCGGTCGATGTTTCGAATTGAACTTGTAACAAAGTGTGTCGCCCGCGCCCAGCGGGACAGATCGCGACACTTATGGCCCATTCGAAGGGTATTCCTGCGACAATTGCCACCTACCTTGTGCTCATCAACGAACCAAGGAGTTGTTGGAATGAAACCGTTCAAGAAGATTGCAATTGCCGCTTTGGCTGCGAGCGTCGCGGGAACCGCGCTTACTGCCGGCCTGCCCGCCTTCGCTCAAAGCGGAACTGCGAGCGGGGACGGGGGGCAAAAGATTCAACAGGCCCAGGGCCAGCAGATGGCGCATAAAGGCGAGCGTCGGGGCTGGGGTCACGGCCGTGGCGGTCACGGGCAGCGCGCCGAGCGTTTGTTCGAACGCTTTGACACCGACAAGGATGGCGTGATCACCGAGGCCGAGATCGAGGACATTCGCGGTCAGGAATTTGCGGCTGCAGACACTGACGGCAATGGTGAAATCAGCCTCGAGGAATTCAAGGCCCAGTTCATGGAACGCTCCAGCGACCGCATGGTTCGCGCGTTCCAATTCATGGATACAGACGGCGACGGAACCGTGACACAGGCGGAAATCGACCTTGTTGCCAACCGGATGTTCAATCGGCTGGACCGTGATGGCAACGGTACCGTGGAAAGGGTTCGCGGCCAGCGAGGCCAGGGCGCCGAGAATGATGGTGAGCGCCAGCAACGTGCGGAGCGCGGCGAACGCAGAGGGCACGGTGGCAAGCATCATGGCCGAGGCGGACCCGCCCGGATGTTCATGGGTCTGTTCGACACCGACGGTAGCGGTTCCGTGACGCGAGAGGACTTCGATACACGGCGTGCGGAACTGTTTGCACTGGCCGACACCAACGGCAGCGGTTCTTTCGCTCTTGAGGATTTCGGTCCGCTGTGGCTTGCCGTCAATGATGGCCGGATAGTCGACATGTTCCAGCGTGCCGATGCCGATGGCAGCCTTGGTATCACCCAGGAAGAAGCCAACAAGCGTCTGGACAATTTGATGAAACGCGCCGACCGGAACAAGGATGGTGTCATCACCAAAGCCGATTTCAAAGGCGGAAAGAAAGGCAAAAAAGGCAAGAAACACCGCGGCTGAGCGCAGGAAACAGCCAGCCTGGTTTATCTTCCCGCACTAACATGCCCCCGGGTGCGGGAAACTAAAGGGAGCCGCTTTGCGGTTCCCTTTTTTGTTTGCGGAAACATGTGACGTTACGGGAATCTCAAGAAATTCTGGCGATACTCTCGGCATGAATTTTCAGGGGGATACCATGGCCAAGCCCGATTTGAATGCGTTTGCCACCGCAAGGATAGCGGAAGGGCAGGTGAGTGAAGCCGATGTCATCACGCTCCGCCGGTTTATCTACGGCGACATGGCCGTTTCACTCGAGGAGGGAGCAGCCCTCTTCAGGTTGAACGATGCCGATCTGACATATGCAGACACCTGGTATGAGCTTTTTCCTGAGGCGATCGGTGACATTCTTGTGCATCAGGCGCTGCCGCGAGGGTACGTTTCGGAAGACAACGCGGCCTGGCTGACCGGCCAGATCACGGCGGACGGCCATGTCTGCAGCCGAACTGAACTGGATACCGTCCTGCATGTTCTTGAAAAAGCCCGCGAAGCGCCGGAAAGTCTGGAGAAGTTTGCCCTGCAGGCCGTTGCGGACTCGGTCATCTCGGGCAAAGGTGCGACGCGGTCAGGGGCTGATCTGAAACCGGGTGTCATTTCCGATGGCGAAGTGGAGATCTTGCGCCGCGTGCTTTATGCGGGAGCCGGGTGCGGCGGTATCGCCATCTCCAGGGCGGAAGCTGAAATCCTGTTTGACCTGAACGATGCCACGGTCGAAGCGGAAAACGCGCCTGCCTGGTCGGAACTCTTTTCCAAGGCGATTGCCAATCATCTGATGGCCATGTCCGGCTTCACGCCGCCTGCGCGGGAAGACGCGCTCGCGCGTGAGGACTGGTTGAGGCAACCCGGAGGCTATGAAAGAGGTCTCGGCGGGTTCTTCAGAAAGATGATCAGTGGTGGTGTCAGCGGTATTCGCGAAGCCTATGCTGATGCTCCCAACCCACTGGCGGCAAGGGGAGCTGCGATGGAGGCGGAAATCGCCGCAAACGAAGTCGTGACCGAAGACGAGGCCTCCTGGCTGGCGGAGCGGATCGGCCGTGACGGCGTGCTTCACGAAAACGAAAGAGCGCTTCTGAAATTCATCCGGGAGGAAAGCCCGAACATCCACCCGGCACTTCAGCCGCTGATGGACAAGGCGATCTGAGGCAGGTCACTCCTCGATCCGCATCGCCTCCGTTTCGATGATCAGCTGGACTGCGTCGCCGACAAAACCGTTGTCGACGGCATAGGCCATGCCGTAGGCGCTGCGCTGAACGGTGCCGCGCGCGCTGATCCCGAGCGTGAACCTTCCGTGCCCGAAGGGATATTTTTCAGCCTTGTTGAGCGTGACGTCGAGCGTCAGCGGATGTGTTTGACCAAGCAATGTCAGATTGCCCTCAACAGTTCCGGTCGTCTCGTTTGCAGGCGCACCGCCGTCGGCTCTGAAGGTCATCACCGGAAAGGCTTCAACGTCCAGAAAATCCTTGCTGCGCACATGGTTGTCCCTGGCTTCATTGAAGCTTTCCACGCTCGCGGTCTTTACCGTGATCTCGACGTTGGAAAGTTCCCTGGTGTCCATGTCATAGGTAAAACCTCCCTCGAATTCGAGGAACGCCCCAAGCGTATCCGCATAGCCAAGGTGATCCACCAGAAAGGCGATCGTGGTGTGGGTCGGGTCGAGCTCATAGCGATGTGGCTCGGCAAGCGCGGGTGTGGCGGCGATTGCCATTGCGGCAGCCAGGATGGGTATGCGGATCATGTCTGGCCTCGAAACTGGAATATCAACCAATAGGGAACCAGTCATGAAGCTAGCGCATGACAGCATCGCGGCAATGGCAATTTCAGGCGAAGTTACCCGTCCATACGAAAATCAACGTGAATGTGATTGCCATCCGGATCCCAGACGTTGACCGCGACAAGGTTGATTTGCGGCAATTCTGACTTCTGGTATTTTTCGCCGCGTTCGCGCAATCGGTTCTCGAATTCTTCTGCGCCGGTGGCCGAAAAGGCGAAATGCTCGAGCTTGAGTTCAACTTCTGAGCCAGTGCCCTGGTCGCCGTCGATACCAACCAAATGCACGAATGCCGTATCACCTGCGTATAGCCAGGCGCCGGGGAAGGGAAAATCCGGTCGCGGCCCCAGAGTGAGACCGAGAACATCCTGATACCAGGAGATCATGGTCTCAAGCCGGGTCGTGCGCAGGTTGACGTGATTGAGTTGGTGGATCTGCATCTTGCTGATCTCCTATTTCCACTTGATGGAGCAACCGATTGACGGGACCTGATGATCAGGACCCTGACCGGTTTCGGCGATCTGTTTCATGGCCTCGAAGAGGTCGCGGCGCAAGTCTGAAGGAGACGTGCCCATCCGCGTCGCGTCAAGACGGCCGCGATACTGCAGTCCCAGATCCTTGTTGAAGCCGAAGAAATCCGGTGTACAGACCGCGTCATAGTTTCTGGCAACAATTTGATCCGCATCATGCAGGTAGGGGAAGGGGAATTCATGTTTTTCCGCCAGCAGCTGCATGTTTTCGAAACTGTCCGCAGGGTGGGAAACGTGGTCGTTGGAACAGATCGCGACAACACCGATCCCGTGTGCCTTCATGTCATGGGCATCGCGAATGATCTTGTCGAGTATGGCCAGCACAAAGGGACAGTGGTTGCAGATAAACATGACCAGCGTGCTTTTCTCACCGGCGAGATCGGTGAGGCTGTAGGTGTTGCCGTCTGTCCCGGGAAGGCTGAAATGCGGAGCCTGCCAGTCGAAGTCGCAGACGGGCGGTTGAAGAGCTGCCATTTGTATACCTTCAGGTTGTGGAAGACTGTCGCGCGGGAAAATGCAGCCGGTTACCCGGCTGCTCCAGGTGTCAGAACCCTTCTACTACTATCTTGCCCTTTGCAGTGCCGGTTTCAATAAGGGCGTGTGCCTTGCGCATGTTTTCCGCATTGATCGGTGAGAGCACGGTATCGACCGTCGTCCGAATCCGCCCTGCGTCGATTTCGCGGGCGACATAGGTCAGCAGCTTGTGTTGCCCGATCATGTCCGGTGTCTGGAACATTGCCCTTGCGAACATGAACTCCCAGTGGAGACTTGCTGCCTTGAGTTTCATCTTGTCCATCGGCATGGGCAGGTTGGTGTCGTCGATGGTGACGATAGCGCCCTGCGGCCGGATCAGCTCGACAGCTGTTTCCCAGTGCCGCATGTCGTTGAAGATGGCGATATGGTCGACATATTGATGACCAATTGCGCGGACCTGGGCGACCATGTCCTCCCGGTGATTGACCACTTCGTCCGCTCCAAGTTCCCGAACCCAGGCGGATGTCTCGGGACGTGATGCGGTTGCAATGATCCTGAGGCCGGCCGCCTTTGCCAGCTGAATTCCGATGGAGCCGACACCACCCCCCGCGCCGATGATCAGAATGCTCTCGCCCCTGTTGCCACCGTCCCGATCAATGCCCAGCCTGTCAAAGAAGGATTCGTAAGCTGTCAGCGTCGTCAGCGGGAGAGCGGCTGCCTCTGCAAAACTCAGGGTGCGTGGCTTGAGACCGACAATGCGTTCGTCGATCAGCTGGAATTGCGCGTTTGATCCTGAGCGAGTGATATCACCTGCATAGTAGACTTCGTCACCCGGCTTGAAAAGCGTGACACCGGAGCCAACGGCCTCGACGGTGCCGGCGGCATCCCACCCGAGCACGCGCGGAGTTTCCTCGATCGTGTCTTTGGGGGCACGCACCTTGGTGTCAACCGGATTGACGGAGACAGCCTTCACCGAAACGAGCAGGTCGTGTCCCTCCGGCACGGGTTTCGGCAGATCGACATCCAGAAACGATTTTGGATCGTCAATCGGCAAATAGTGAGTCAGGGCAACGGCTTTCATGGTTTTTTTCTCAGATCGATTCAATTGGGAGGGCTGATGGATCGCAAGGGCGCAAGGGATGGAACGGCATCACCGTCAGCCGATAACGGTCATTTCGTTCAGCGAAAACTCGGCAACAGCGCCTTCGGTCGCCGTCATGTAGTCCGCAAGATGAGGCGCATTCATATGCGTTTGCCAGAGGTCCCGTGTTTCCCAGTTTTCATAGAACATGAAATGAGCCGGGTTTTCATTGTCCTGGTGTAGGTCGTAGTTGATGCAGCCGTTTTCCGCGCGGGTCGCTTCGATCAGCTTCAGCAGCTCAGATCTGACGAGTTCGATCTTGTCCGGATTGGCCTTGATGTTGGCGACGATGGTGAGTTGGGTCATGGGTCTGTTTCCTTGTGTGGTGTTGAAGCTCATTTAATTGCTTGACGGTCTCGGATAAACGGGCAAGATGCGGAGTGATAATCCGGAATTTCCGTATAATGCTCCTTGACAACATTTCCTTGTTCCTGCTGATCGTGGAAAAAGGCAGCCTGGCTGCAGCCGCGCGCGAGGCAGGCCTTGCGCCGACGACTGTATCGGAAAGACTGGTGGCACTTGAAGCCCACTATGGCGTTGTTCTTCTCAACCGAACCACGCGATCCATCAGCCTGACGGAAGAGGGGCGGGCACTTGTTGATGGTGCGCGCACGGTTCTGAGTGATGTTGAGGAACTCGACAGCAGGATCCGGACCGGTGCAAAGACGCTGACAGGACTGATCCGTATCAGCGCACCCGAAGATATCGGACGAAACATCATCTCCGGTGCGATTGCAGAGTTTCAGATGGCGCATCCCTCCATCACGATCGACCTGCATCTGTCGGATGGTTACGTTGATATTGTGGGGCTCGGCATTGATCTTGCGGTTCGCTTCGGATCGATCAGCGACAGCTCGCTCAGGGTCAGGCATGTGGCATCCCGCAAACGTATCCTGTGCGCTTCACCTGGCTACCTGAAGCTCAAAAAAGAACCCGAGACACCGGCGGATCTGAAGGATCACAATTGCCTGCTGATGCGTTTCGGTCAGAACATCGACAACACCTGGGAATTCAGGCAGGGCGATGTGAAACACATCGTCACCGTAACCGGCAACCTGATCGCCAATGACGGAGCCCTCGTACGCGAATGGGCACTGGAGGGGCGCGGTCTCGCGCTCAAGTCGGAATTCGATTCCGCCGGTGATATTCGGAACGGGCGGTTGATTGCGCTGCTGCCCGACTTCGAACCACCGAGTTCACCTCTGCAGATCCTGTTTCCACCCGGCCGGGCACAGCCCCGCAGGGTCCGTGCCTTTGCCGATCATCTGGCCAGGGTGTTCCGTGATGTCGCATGACCGTACGTTTTTTCAGGGTTGCAGCGAAGCGTCCAACAATTTGCTTTCTCAATGGAAAGACCAATTGCTAAGGCATTTTGTTCGAAAGAGACCTCACCAATTTGCGTATGCAATTTCGTTTACGCTTCCTACAGGCAAAACTCGCCCATCAGTTCCTGATTCCATTTAATTCTTCAAACATTGATCACAAGCCATACGGAAAAGCACCCTCAAGTGGGGCGAGACTTGCGATATACACAATTTTCGAGCTGGCAGGGGAGCGGATGTTTGTTGCGACACGCACGAATGTCCGGAACGGGGCCGCGAGGGGACTGTCGGTTTTTTTGGTTGTCGGGTTAGAAAAGCAGGCATTACGACGGCGAATTGATGCTGGCACTTTCGGCCCATTGCCGACATTCGTTGGCTACGTTCGACGCTGCGGTGCGGTCCGCAAAAGCCGACTTTCGCTGCATCTGCTAAGCTTGAGGTGCACAGAAGGTCCGCTCTGCGGGACTTAGCGACTTAGTATGCCAAGGGCTGAGGTTCAGGCGACGACAATACCTGCAATGTCAAAATGCGCAACAAGCAGCCATCACTTCGTAAAACGTTCTTCGCCGCTGCTCATTGCGATACCGCATTTGGCCATCGGATCAAGGGCCAACCCACTTGCTTCAATCATCTTGCGCGATGGTATGTTTGATGCGGCCACGAGCTCATAAATAAAATCGGCATCGAAACGGGAGAAACACTCAGACACCATCTTGGCGTTTACGATTTTTCCCAACCCCATTCCTCGATGTGACGGAGATACGGCAACAAGACCACCCCATGCCCATCGATTGTATCGGCTATACTTGTTGTGTGGGAAATATGCGTGCGCCACTGCCACAAGACTGTTACTTTCATCCTCAATCGCGATGGTGACAGCGGGGCCATCAAGGCCAGCTAACTTTGTTCCCGAAAATGGCGCAATCCCATTTTCTGCCATGAACGCCTGAACTTCCAACATCTGTTGATCTGCGGCTTGATGTGGTTCTGGACGATAGCTATACCCCTTCGGCAATCCCAAGGAGATAACTTCTAACGCGGCCACTGTCGCATCTTTGCGGTTGGCCACAAAGACATCCCAAAAATCAATTCTGCACTCATTTTCCTGTAGCTTGCGGGAAATTTCGGCCGTGTCTGCTGCCTGGATCAGCCGAAATCCGAAAGCACCATCACGCTTCACAATCTCGATTATCGTGTCCCAACCAAAGGCGTCCGGATTATCCGTTCCCAAAAACCGTCCGGGGTCACAAGCCCCGGGCGTGCTCATCGTCCATTCATGTGCATCTTCTGCGACGGCTTGCAATGCCATCTGCTGCGCTGTTCCGAAAAATCCCGCCATTAGTCACTCGTGGATCAATCTATAGAAGAACATTATATGCAGTTAGATCTGAATGTCGCCTTTGAGCCAAATTTTCCGAGCACTGACGATTAAAAATGATCTGCAGGCACAAGGTCAAAAACGGCAAGATGGGCTCAAAGCGGTCATGCGGCGGTGCAATGTGAAACTCAATTTCAGGCTTGCCTGAATGTCGGCTTCAAACATCGTGACACGGCTGGCTCGCACTTGCCGCGAATTCAGACTTCCCGCCCCTCTTTACTTTCGCACCTCGCGCAACGAACAGCAGCTTTGAAGATCGGTGCTAGATACTGTGAACGTCCAGGATGGGGGCGCAATGCTGCTATCCGATTTAGTTGCAGTAAAGGTCAGCCTTGAGCCCAATGCGGTCAACGACTTCTGCGGAGCAGCGTCTATTTTCCTATCTTCACAATCTTCGTATGTCGACAGCCCGACGAAGCGCGAGAACCGCTGTTGCGTAATCTCCCAGTGAAATGCCTCTGAAAGCAAAGGCTGCCGGTTTTTGGTGTGCACGGTCATCGACTTCCCCTGAGACAAGTTCCGTCAAATCGCCGGTTATCTGCTCGTATGGCAGCATCGGCTTGTCACTTTCAATTTCCTGTGTTCGGTCATCAACAATAACAGTTTCGAATGCGGTCATGCTGTTTGGGGACCACGGAATGCAGGCATCTGTAATCGCAGCAAAGGCAGTTGGCTTAAGCCATCGGGCATCTATGAACGGTTCAATCGAGTAGTCCAATGTAATTGATGTCACCACCAGATCGGCATCTCGCAAAACATCCTTGGCATTGGCGGCTGTTTCAGCTTGGAGGCCCATGTCGCGAGCACAACCACAGAGCTTTTCAGTATTCGCTTTGCCACGCCCAAACACGCGAATTCTTTTCAGGGGAAATAACTCTGAAAATGCAAGTAAATGGGAGTGAGCTTGCACGCCTGCGCCTACAAAAGCGACCGTCTCGGCACCAGGGTCTGCAAGTCTGCGCGCCGCCACCATTGACAGTGCTGCCGTTCTGATTGCGGTTATCCAGTTCGCCCCCAATACAGCTCTGAGAAGGCCGGTTTGCGCGTCCATAACCATGATTGCGCCGTTAATCGCGGGGAGCCCTCTCGCCGGATTTTCAGGGCACACAGTCACCTGTTTCGTCACAATGAACCCATCATCTCCCACTGCCAAAGTTGACATTGCATACCGTCCATCCCCAGGCAAGATGGCTGTCTTGGGAGACGTATGAAGCTTTCCGTTCGCCTTGGCGATCAGGGCAGATTCAATGGCTTCCGTAACTTCGGAAGGCTGGATGCCTAAAGCTTCCAAATCCTTGTCGGAAAGATAAACCGGTTTGCTTTCGGAAGTCATGTTGTCATCTCTCGGCTTTGCAATCTGGCATTCTGACCGCGCACGATATCTTGGGCACCTTCTTCTTGTCGATTGATGTTCCCAGTATCAATAAAACTGAAGTAACAAATTCTTGGCTTCACTGCACGACAAGGAAATACTGCTCCGCTAACTTGGAATGGTTATCCAAACCGAATGACCGAAAAGTCCGCATCTCAGTCCTTTGTGAACGGCGCAATGAAATTCCGCTTTTGAGTTTTGAGCCCCAGCCGCTGAATGACCGGAATGGGGGCGCGTTGGGAAGTTCCCTGGGGCGAAACACCAGCGCCAGCCACGCGAAACCGAAACGTATTGGGAAGAGTGGATTACGGTCCGCAAGACCGTGGGAGCCATGGCCCGTTTCGCGCTCTGGCGGTTTGACGCGCTTTTGGATCCCTGAGCTTGAAAGGTGAGCAATTCGGCTGCAGCATCAAAAGAGAAGTTTCAATTGCTGCATGTCATGCAAATTCTGGGTGTTTTCAGTTTGGGAAGGTCAAGATGAACGTTCTGCCAGACAGGTTTTTGAGAGATCTTCTCACGCTCCGCTCCTTCGGCGCGAGTGGCGTGGGCAAGGGAGTGGTGCGTCCGGCGTTTTCTGAACCAGATGTGGCTGCCCGAAAGTGGCTGATCCAACAGTTTGAGGTAACGGGCCTGACCCCACATGTGGATCCTGCGGGCAACGTTTTCGGCCTGACCGATGCTCCATCCGTGCTTTTGGGGTCTCACACCGATACCCAACCCGAAGGGGGCTGGCTCGATGGGGCATTGGGTGTCATCGTCGCATTGGAGATCGCGCGTGCTGCGAAAGAGGCGGGTGGTCCGCCGGTGTCAGTCGTGAACTTCCAGGATGAAGAAGGGCGGTTTGGTGCGCTGACCGGATCCAGCATTTATTCAGGCAAGACCACACTTGCCGAGGCCGACGAATTCACGGACATGAACGGGCTCTCTTTCCGCGACGCGCGGTCTTCAATTGCGGATCTTGCGGGAGTGAGTGTGCCACATAAGCAGTTTTCGGGTTTCATCGAGCTACATATTGAACAGGGCAGCACACTGCACGACGCGGGCGAGGCAATTGGCGTTGTCACAGGTATTGTCGGATCCCGACAACTGCAGATTACGCTGACAGGCCAGCAAAACCACGCTGGAACCACGCTGATGCACCAGCGAAAAGATGCGTTTCAGGCGTTGTCGGCATTCAATGCCGCGTTAAACGACCGCCTTCGAAACATTGTAACACCGCGCACAGTCTGGACGATTGGCCGGATACAACTTAGGCCCAATGCACCCTCCATTGTGCCTGGTGAGGTGGTGTTCGACGTGCAATGGCGCGATGTCGATGACGATCGGCTGGCCCGGATGGAGTCTCTTGTTCGCGATCTTGTTGCCGAGATTGCCGGAGACCACGGAATGCAGGCTGAAATTGTGCCGATCAAGGCGCTGCAGCCGGTTCCAATGGACGCCAACTTGCGCGCGGCCTTGAGCGCCGCAGCCGAGGCACAGGCCCCGGGTAAATGGCGCGAGATGCCGTCGGGCGCCTTGCACGACGCTTCAAACATGGCGCGGTTGATGCCGTCAGCGATGTTGTTTGTTCCGTCGATAGACGGGATCAGCCACGATTTTGCCGAAGACACGCACGAGGCCGACTTGATAACCGGCCTGCGTGTGCTGGCGGACGCCGTCAGCCGACTAGACTGAAACAGTTGTCAAACCAGAGCCACCGTTGCTCAAACGCTTGTGCTCTCCGATAAACTTGCCGCCGGACAATAGACTTCCCGAGGCCGGCCTGGCTCTTCGAGATCAACTTGTTGCCGCAGAACCAACGGGAAGAGCTTCTCTAGCCGGCGGAGTAGCCAGGCAAATCGGCCACTCGATCTGACTGCAACGAATGGCCGCTGCCCACCCAACTCGTAAATTTGTTGCGTCTCAAACGACAACTCGGTGCCTTGAACTCCCCGGTACTTGAGTGTCGTGGATATGCGGCCGCATGCTCACGACGTGCCGAGTTTCGTGCGCATGCCAGGAAACGTGTGATCTGAACGTTGAATGTCGGGCGCTTTCAGGGTTGGGATACGCCGCCGTTTCACGAAATTCGGTATGCTCGGCGAAACATCATGTACGTCGCTAAATGTGTGCCGTTCGCTGCCAGCGGGTGCCGAATTCCGCCGAAAGATGATCGATGAGCGCGCGGATCCGCCGGGTCAGGTGTCGATTGGGCGGATAAAGGGCGTATACGCCAAAATCGTTCGACGGATAATCGGGAAGGACTTCTTCCAGATCGCCTTTTTCAAGCGCGTTTTCAACGATATAGAGCGGTGCACGGGTGACGCCGAGACCGCCGATGGCCATGCGGGCCAGAGCGCCGGGCGAGTTTGCCTGCACGGTCGCATTGATCCTGACAATCTGCTCGGAACCTTGCGCATGAAACCGCCAGATGTTCATCTCCGACTGGTTGGAATAGATCAGGCAGGCATGGGTTGTCAGGGCCTGCGGCGTTTGCGGACGCCCATGCCTGTCCAGGTAGTCGGGCGAGGCGCACAGGATCAACGGCATGTCGGAGAGTTTGCGGGCGATCAGCGCTGAATCCTTCAGATCACTGATGCGAATGGCAAGGTCGAGACCTTCCTCGACGACGGCCACACGGCTGTCGGTGAGTTTCAGGTCCATTTCGATATCCCGGTGTTGTCTCAGGAACGGCACAAGGGCTTCCGTCAGCCGGGTGCTGCCGAAAACCGTAGGGGCCGTCATGCGTATGGAACCCGCAAGGGAACCCTGCCGTTCCCTGACCAGTGAATCAAGATCGTCAATCTGCTCGAGGATGGACCGGCAGCGATCCAGATAGGCATTTCCGACGTCCGTCAGCGCAACACTCCGGGTCGTCCGGTTGAAAAGCTGCGTCTGCAGTCGGCTCTCCAGTTGCTGAACATATTTGCTGACCAGCTTTGTCGAGATACCTAGCCGCCGTCCGGCGCCAGTGAAGGATTGTTCCGCTGCAACCGCAACGAAGGCCCGCATGGTTTCGATCTTGTCCACGGCGTCAGATCCTCTCGCAGATATTATCCTCAAATCATACATAATCATTGAATGAATTGAAGTATTATCTTCGAATTGGAAGAGGTGCATATTGCGATCAGCGGACCGGGCAGGGTGTTCCGGGTGCCGCCGAAAGTCATCCAAATGGAGATCGCAATGTCCAATGCCATTCGCATTCACCGCCATCCGCTGTCCGGTCACGCGCACCGGGCGCAGCTTTTTGCCAGCCTGACCGGCATCAACCATGAGCTGGTCGATGTTGACCTGCTGTCGGGTGAACACAAGAAAGAACCGTTCCTGAGTCTCAATCCCGCCGGCAAGGTTCCGGTTCTGGAAGACGGGGAAGTCGTCGTCGCCGATTCCAATGCGATTCTTGTCTATCTTGCCCGTAAATATGCGCCGGACTGGATGCCGAAAGACACGGTCGGAGAGGCCGAGGTGCAGCGTTTCCTTTCGTTGGCTGCAAACGAAATCGCCAATGGACCGGCGGCAGCCCGCCTGATTACCGTCTTCGGCGCGCCGCTTGATGCGGACCGGGCAAAGACGATCGCGGCCGGTGTCTTTGGCCAGCTGGAGGCTCATCTTGATGGTCGTGACTGGCTGGTCGGAAACCGGCCGTCGGTCGCCGATGTCGCCATCTACAGCTACACGGCGCACGCGCCAGAGGGCAATGTCGGGCTCGACGGCTATCCGAATATCCGCGCGCTCCTGGCCCGTATCGAAGCGCTGCCGGGCTTTGTGCCGATGCAGGCCACAAAGGCCGGATTGGCGGCCTGATCCGGAGATACGGGCACAATCGAGGAAGAGGCGGTCATGCGCCTCTTTCCCGAAGATTGCATTTCGACAATCCAAACCAGTGGCGGACAAAATGACCAATACAGCCAGGAAACCGGCTTCCAGCGTGGACGTCAGGATCGTGAACGCTTTTGTCAGAGATGGAGAAGGCGGCAATCCGGCAGGCGTTGTGCTTGACGCCGATCATCTCAGCGAAGCAGACATGCAGGCAATCGCAGCCGGAACGGGTCTTTCAGAAACGGCTTTCGTATCCGGATCTGACATTGCGGACTTCAAACTGGATTTCTTTACGCCTACCCGGCGGATTGCCCATTGCGGCCATGCGACAGTCGGTACGTTTTCCCTGCTTGCCTCACTCGGCAGGGTAGGTGAAGGCGCAAGTTCGAAGGAAACGGTTGATGGGCCGCGTGCGATCGAGATCAGGCACGGTGCCGCCTTCATGGAGCAACTTGCCCCCGCGTATTTCGGAGAACTGGAGTGGGGCGGTGATGCTGTTCGCGAACAGGATGTGCTGACGGCTCTGGGACTGACGCAAGACGACCTGTTGCCGGGTGGAAATCCCGTTGTTGTCGATACCGGGAACCGTTTCCTGCTGGTCGGTGTGAAAGACCCGCACGTGTTGGAACGGATTGCCGAGAACCAGGACCTGATCGAGGCCATCAGCGAAGATCTCGATCTGATCGGCTTTTATCCCTTTGCGTTGCCGGGGGAGGGAGAGATCACCGCAACAACGAGGATGTTCGCACCGCGCTACGGCATTCGCGAGGAAGCTGCCACGGGTATGGCGGCAGGACCGCTCGCCTGTTTGCTTCATGACCGGTTCGGGGTCAGCGCGTCTTGCATCCTGATCGAGCAAGGCAGGTACATGACGCCGGCTTCTGTCAGTCTGCTGGATGTTCGGCTTTCCCTCCAAAAAGGTGCGATTTCCGGCCTGATGGCTGGCGGTTACGGCAAGGTCGTGCGGGAGCAGACAGTCAGCTACTGACGACGCCGGTTCAGACCAAGGCCAATCCCGGGCAACAGGTTCGTGGCAAGACAAAAGGAATGATCCAATGAAAGCGATAGATTTGCCTGGCGTCAGAGAACAGGACGCCACTCCGTTTCATGAAGGTGAAATCGCCATTCAGGAGCGCATGGGAGAGCGCGACATCGAGACCTGGGCAAAAAAGGCAATCCGGCCGTTCATGCCGGACCAGCATCGGACTTTCTTTGCCGCGCAGCCATTCCTGATTGTTTCCGCACGAGACCGGTCAGGTCGCCCCTGGGCAACATTGCTTGAAGGTGAGGCCGGCTTCATTTCTTCCCCGGATCCGGAGAGCCTGGAAATCAACGCGAAACCGGTCACCGGGGATGCATTGGAACATGCATTCGATGTTGCAGCCGATATCGGTATCCTCGGCATCGAGATGGCGACCCGCCGCCGGAACCGTGTGAATGGACGGGTCGGTGGAAGCGGCGCGTCAGGGATCAGGTTTGAAGTGGGACAATCCTTCGGCAATTGCCCGCAATACATCCGCGAGCGGGACTACTGGTTCACCTCCGAACCTGTGGCCGGGACCGCCAAACGCGGCAGGCAACTCACCGAAAGCCAGATTGAGTGGATCAGGGCGGCAGATACTTTTTTCATCGCGTCCGGACACAATGGCGCACGCGACCATGTCGCGAACGGTATGGACGTTTCGCACCGAGGCGGCGACCGGGGTTTCGTGGAGGTGCTGAGCGACACGCAAATCCGGTTTCCGGATTATGCGGGCAACCGCCACTACAACACACTGGGCAATATCCTGCTCGATGGCCGGGCCGGATTTCTGTTCCTTGATTTTTCGACCGGAAGCCTGTTGCAGATAACGGGCAGGGCGACGATCGATTTCGGTTCAGAAGAAGTCGTCCGATTTCCCGGCGCGCGTCAGCTGGTGTCGCTGGAGATCGATGAAATTGTCGAGTTGTCATCAGCACTCAGACTGCGCTGGCAGGAGGATGCAGGGTCTGCACGATCCTTGCGCCTCGTTGAGAAAACGGCAGAAAGCGCCGACGTGTCGTCCTTTGTGTTCGAAGCGCGCGACGGCGGACCGTTGGCTTCCTTCAAGGCTGGACAGCATTTGCCGATCGAATTGAGGGTTTCTGATGCTGATACAAAGGTCCAGAGAACGTACTCGCTTTCCGGTTCACCGCTGGAGGATCGATACAGGATCTCCGTCAAACGGGAAGCGCGTGGACTGGCATCCGGTTTTCTGCACGACCGGCTGGAGGTCGGTACGATCCTGGAAAGCCGGAAACCGGCCGGAGACTTCGTGCTGTCGGATGGTGATGGTCCGCTCGTTCTTGTCAGCGCCGGGATCGGGGTCACACCGATGTTGAGCATGTTGCATCAACTGGCCGCTGAAAAGAGCGAACGAGACGTCCTGTTCGTGCATGGCGCCCGGGATGGGGACCACCATCCGTTCCGCGACGAGGCTGCGCGACTGGCCGAAGCAGCAGCAAATATCAAAACCCGCATTCTTTACAGTCGACCGTCTCCTAACGATGAACAAGGCAGGGATTACGATGAAACCGGCAGGATCTCGGCAGATTTTCTGATCCGGCTCATGCCTGACCTGGATGCAGATTATTACCTTTGCGGTCCCGCGGGTTTTCTCGCTGAGCTGAAGGACAGTCTGGAAAACAAAGGTGTCGCGGAAGGAAAAATTCATTTCGAAACGTTTTGAGCATGATTGGCCGGTGCATGGTTCGGACGGCTGTCAACCGGAAACATCCGGGCCCGCCACCAGGGGCCGAATTGGCCGAACCCGGCCGTCATTCAGCCCTGATGAAAAAATCTTCATAAACGGTCAATTTCCGCTTGCGCGAAACACCAAACTACCGCATATAGCGCCTGCCCAAATTCGCACGTGCCCGAGGTCGTTCATGGGATGCTACAAAGACATCTCTTAAGGGGCCGCTGCCACTAAAACCGCCAAGGGGCGGGCAGCAGATCCGTACGGCTTAAAGCAACGACGTAAGAGGGCTTTTTTGGTCTCTGCCGGGGTATCCAACCTCCGGCGTCACTGAAGAGGCACTTGTTACATCCTTGCCCGACGTGCGGCTCGGTATCTCCGATCCAATCAACGGCATTCCCGACGCGGGAAAGCATCGCGTGCATGTCAAATGCCGTGATCGCCCAACCGTCGCTGCGGTCAACCCGGCCTCCGGTTCCATCCCGGGGGAGGCCCGGTGCGTATTGCAGCACCCTGCGACGTGAACTGCAGCACGCCAAACGGAGTTTGCGTGTCTGCGGCCTGATTTGAAAGGGGAGATCCCCATGAGCGAGCGCATCCGCGACTTCCTGCGCCGACGCGACGACGACGGACCCTGCGTTGTTGTCGATCTCGATATCGTGAGCGACAACTTCCAGGCTTTTGCAAGGTCATTGCCGGACACTTCGGTCTATTACGCCGTGAAAGCGAACCCTGCACCGGAAATCCTCTCCCTGCTTGAGAGCCTTGGTTCCTCCTTCGATTGTGCCTCCGTCGGTGAAATCGAACTGGTGTTGGCGACCGGTGCGTCGGCCGACCGTATTTCCTATGGCAACACCATCAAGAAGGAGAGGGACATTGCGCGTGCCTTTGAACATGGCGTCCGGCTCTTCGCAGTCGACTGCATTGAAGAAGTCGAAAAGATCGCCCGGGTTGCTCCCGGGTCGAAAATCTTCTGCCGGGTCCTTTGTGACGGTGTCGGTGCCGAGTGGCCACTCTCCCGCAAATTCGGTTGTGATCCCGAAATGGCGACCGACGTCCTGGAATACGCGCACAGGCTCGGCCTTACTGCATACGGGGTTTCCTTCCACGTTGGTTCCCAGCAAGCAAATCTCGAAGCCTGGGATTTCGCTCTCGCCATGGCGGCAGGTGTCTTCCGCGAAATGGCGCTGCGCGGTATCGAGCTGAAAATGGTCAACATGGGTGGTGGTTTCCCGACCCGCTACCTGAAAGACGTCCCGGGTGTGCCGCGCTATGGCGACGCAATTTTCCAGGCGCTGTGCCGGCATTTTGGCAACCAGCTTCCGTCGACGATTATCGAACCGGGCCGGGGCATGGTCGGCAACGCCGGCATGATCGAAGCCGAAGTGGTGCTGATTTCCAGGAAGTCCGCTCAGGACGACATGCGCTGGGTCTATCTCGACATCGGCAAGTTCAACGGTCTTGCCGAGACCATGGACGAGGCTATCCGCTACCCGATCCGCACGCCTCGCGACGGCGACAGGACGACACCGTGTGTTCTGGCTGGACCGACCTGCGACAGTGTTGACGTTCTTTATGAAAAGACGCCGTACCAATTGCCGGTCAGTCTTTCCATCGGCGACAAGGTGCTGATCGAAGCCTGTGGTGCCTACACGACAACCTATTCGTCGGTTGGCTTCAATGGATTTGCGCCATTGGCGTCTCACGTCATCTAGGACGAACCGAAATGATCACCATTGTTGACGAGGCGCTGGAACACTTCAGCGCCCGCGAGGCTTTGCTTGACCTCGGTTTCGGAGAGGATCGTCACCTGAAAACGTGCGAACGGCTTCGCGCGGGCAGGATACCGGTGTTTGCGTATGTCGCACTTGATGAAGAAGGCAAGCTCGCTGGAACCGTGCGTCTCTGGTCCGTGCAGGACGAGGGTGGTCAATCAAGCCTGCTGCTCGGACCACTGGCCGTTGCGTCAGAATTCAGAGGCAGAGGGGTCGGTGACCGGTTGATGCGCCACGCGCTCAACCAGGCGTCAACGCATGGTCACGGGTCGGTGGTTCTTGTCGGCGATCCTGCATATTACGAGCGGTTCGGTTTTTCGTCGGGCAAGCTGGCTCGGGTCATTTTGCCCGGGCCCTTTGAGCAGCATCGGTTTTTGTGTTTGGATCTTCGTCCTGGACATATTCGAGGCTTGCAAGGTGCACTGGTTGCTGCCGGGACGGTTGATGTGAAACAATCCTTAGGGCCAGAAAAGTCTTTCCCCTTTGTTGCAAAAACCACTTGATCAGGTATGGAAATTTTGTGCCTTGGTTTTATAGACGTTGAAGTATGCAATTCGTTGTCTGGTCGGTATTAATTTACGCAAGTAACCATGGGGCTTCCTTCAAAAATCTCATTTATCTAAGGACAGACGATTATGAGTGCTTTCATAGAATATTTGAGTAAAATTGAAAAAATTGGACGCTATAGTAATAATTTGCTCTTGGATAAGAAAAAAATTGTCGAAATCAACAATAAGTTTCCCGGCATATCAAGTCAATATTTGGTCTTTCTCGAGAGATTTGGTGTAATTGAAGATCCAGACATTCTTGACTACCACCTTCCATATCTCCTCATAGAGGAGTTATTTGATGCTGGATACTATCCATATGATGAAACCACCAAATTTGACTTTGGTGATGACCCGCGTGGTTGGCGGCATCCCCCGGAATCGGCCATAGTTTTCGCTCATTCAGGTGCAAGCTGGCTTTATTGTTTTTTGGGTGATGGGTCGGATGGGGTCTATACTTTTGACTATGCTGGAAACATTTTCGAAACCAATAACAAAGACTTCTTTGCCCATTTGTTTGGTTTGATTGATAGAAGTTCTCATAACTTTGACGAGGACGCTGAAATAGAGTTTGCGTCGAAACACTAATCAAAAGATTTCGCATTCGACAGTGAAATTGAGAATTTCGCTGCGAGGCGAAAAATATGCCCCATTGTAAGATGGGGTTACGTAAGAGATTGGAGACCAGATAATGACCGACGAGATAAACGGCGGCGCGCCGAAGGATGCAGCAACGAATGCGCGAGCAACGCGCAAAAATGCGGCAAAACGCGGGGTAACGAAGTCTTCAGGGGCCAGAGCGTCTTCCTCCAGGACGTCTACATCGAAAGCTGTCGCAGCAAAGCCCATTGCGTCCAAAGCAGAGCCGAAGAGCATAGCATCGAAGCCTGAAGCGGCTAAAACTTCCGTCGCCAAGTCAGCTGCAACCAAGGCTGCATCGAAGACAAGTGCGAGAGGGAAACCGGCGGCAGCAAAGCCGGCTGCCACAAGAGGTGGCGCTGCCAAGTCGACCGGTGCCAAATCCGCACAATCCAAAACAACTCCCGCAAAATCAAAACCAGCAGATTCCAAACCGGCCGCTTCAAGATCAGCCTCTTCACGGACAAAGACCGCAGCGAAGCCTGCAGCGGCCAAACCGTCGACGAAGGCGGCTGCAGCCAAGCCAGCGTCCAAACCTGCAGCGGGAAAACAGTCGGCGGCAAAAACTCCAGCGAAATCAAGCACTGCGAAATCGGCAACTTCCAAGCCGACGGCCAAGCCTGCGGCTGCCAAGTCACCAAAGACCACGACGAAACCGGCGGCAAGAAAACCGGCGGCTGCAAAACCTGCCGCAAAACCCGCGGCAGCAAAATCGGCAACGCCGAAAGCCTCCGTGAAACCGGCCTCCAAAGCATCTGCCGGAAGACCCGCGGCAAAGTCCGCAGCACCGAAGCCTGCACCAAAAGCTCCCGCGACCAAAGCTGCTGCAAAGCCTTCGGCAGGAAAAACCACGACAGCCAAATCCGCTGCATCGCGTGCAGCAAAAAAGCCGACGGCAGCCAAGCCAGCTTCGAGGGCAAGCGCCACAAAACCTGCAGCTGCCAAGCCGGCTTCAAAATCCTCAGCTGCAAAGACAGCCGCGCCAAAGGCAACCGCACCAAGAGCATCGTCTTCCAAGACAAAGGCGCCTTCAAAGAGCGCTGCAAAGCCTGCAGAAACCAAACCTTCAACGGCGAAAACAGCTGCAGCGAAACCATCAGCATCAAAACCGGTTGCAGCCAAGCCGGCTGCTTCCAGGTCTGCGGCGTCAAAACCTTCAACAGCAGCGAAGGCGGCCACCAAACCTTCCGAGAAGAAACCTGTGGCTGCTGCCAAGACACCGGCCAGAAAGGAAGCACCCAAATCCGTAGCGACTTCTGCGAAGTACCCGGTTCACGGAACGATTACCGGACCTGTGGTCATGATCGGGCTCGGTTCCATCGGCAAGGGGACGCTGCCGCTGATCGAGCGTCATTTCAAATTCGACAAGTCACGCTTTTCGGTGATTGATCCTGTCGACACGGATGCAAAACTGGTGACGGATCGGGGCTACAAATTCCATAAAGTTGCTCTGACACCGGACAACTTCAAGGACATCCTGACGCCTCTGGTCACCGAGGGGGAGGGGCAGGGCTTCGTTGTGAACCTGTCGGTCGACACCTCTTCGCTTGATCTAATGAAACTGTGCCGGAAACTCGGTGTCCTCTACATCGACACCGTCGTTGAGCCCTGGCTCGGATTCTACTTTGATGAAAATGCTCCGGCCGCCGATCGCACGAACTACGCATTGCGCGAAACCGTCCGCAAGGAAAAGAAGAAGAAGCCTGGCGGCACGACGGCTGTCTCCTGCTGCGGCGCAAATCCGGGCATGGTGTCCTGGTTCGTCAAGAAAGCGCTTGTCGACGTGGCCACTGAAACCGGCATCAAGTTCAAGGAGCCAGCCGACCGCAAGGGTTGGGCGAAGCTGATGAAGAAGGTCGGCGTCAAGGGCATCCACATTGCCGAGCGCGATACGCAACGGGCCAAGGAGCCGAAGCCGCCGAACGTGTTCTGGAACACCTGGTCCGTCGAAGGCTTTCTGTCCGAAGGCTTCCAGCCCTCCGAGCTTGGCTGGGGTACGCACGAGAAGTGGAAACCGGCAAACGCCAAGAGCCACAAGAAGGGCTGCAATGCGGCGATCTATCTCGAGCAGCCAGGGGCCAACACGCGGGTGCGCACATGGTGCCCGACACCCGGGGCGCAGTTCGGTTTCCTCGTGACCCACAACGAGGCCATTTCGATTGCCGATTTCTTTACGCTGGAGGACGGCAAGAAGGTCACCTACAGGCCGACCTGCCACTATGCCTATCACCCGGCCAACGACGCGGTCCTTTCCCTGCATGAGCTTTTCGGTGCAGCAGGCAAGGTACAGGACAAGCTTCATGTTCTGGAGGAAGATGAAATCCGCGACGGTATCGATGAGCTCGGCGTTCTTCTCTATGGTCACAAGAAAAACGCCTACTGGTACGGCTCCCAGCTCTCCGTCGAGGAAACCCGCAAACTGGCACCCTATCAGAATGCGACCGGTCTACAGGTAACGTCGGCGGTCATTGCGGGAATGGTCTGGGCGCTGGAGAACCCGGAAGCCGGCATCGTTGAGACCGACGAGATGGACTACAGGCGCTGCCTTGAAATCCAGATGCCTTATCTCGGGCCGGTCAAGGGCTATTATACCGACTGGACACCCTTGGAAGGGCGGCCGGGTTTCTTCAAGGAAGACCTGGACCAGAAGGATCCATGGCAGTTCAGGAACATCCTGGTGCGGTAAGAAGTAACAGAAAGCGTGCCGTCCCGGACCTGATCCGGGACCTTTTCCGACAATTGGCAGCGGCTCGAGGCCGAGGCGGCTGAGATAAGTTGCGGCAGCTTCAGGTCCTTTTGACCAAGGTCTTAATTTGGATAGTTTCATCGACAGCATCGGTCTGAACAATCTGCTGCTCGCAGCTCATGTCGCCGCACTTTTGTTTGCCATGCTTACCTGGTCCATTTTGCCACCAAAGCGCAAACGTTGGCCGAATTCGCCGATCACGGGCGGTATATCCATTCTTGTCGCAGTATACTTTGTCTTTCGAATGCTGGCAGTCCCGCAAGGACCAACAGCGAATGGTTCCTTTGCGGACTGGTACCTGATTTTTAGTGTTGTTTCAGTCGGCATGCTGCCCGCTGCCACCCTGTTTTGCTTCTTTGTCTCCGGTATCGTCATTGGCAGCCTGATAGCCAATAATCTTGTCAAACGTTGATGCGGGCGCCGCGCGCGGCCATCCGTGTTCCAAATTGGTTCGCATGCCCGACTTCCCTTCAGCCATGTGCCCCGGCTCGGGGCCGGGGCGGCCAGGTAATCAGAGACGCCTCAGTTGCCGAGCTTTGCCACCCCAAGCGGCACATTGAACTTTCGGCACCAGATATAAACCTCGTCATAGTCGGAAGCGTTGATCCCGCTGCCGATCTGGTAGCTCTGCTTGCCGGTCAGTTTCTTCAGTGCTCCGAGATCGGCGTTCGGGTCGAACTTGCCATTTTTTCCAAGACCGACCCGTGGATCGGGTGCGCCATCGAGGCTGAAATCGCTTTCGAGGACGACGCTGTTACTGCTGAGTTCGGTCTTGCCCGTCGTGACATGGTCGCTGCGGCCCGAGAAGTTGCCGGATCTCGTCTTGCTTCCCGCAAATGCGGGTATGGTGGCTGATGCAACGGTTGTGGCTACGAAGCCGGAAGTGAGTGCGAGAAACTGTCTGCGGTTCGTCATTTTCTGTTTTCCTTGGGTGCCCGTAAATTTGTTGAGTGCATTTCTGATGAGGGCCGTCCGGCCACACGTTTCAGATCGGGTTGACTGCGTTTTTTTTGAAGGCACATTCAGCTCTCGCGTCGTCACATGTTGGCGAAATCCGCGTTACCGGATGATGACATCACCCTCGGCTGCTTCGTCTGCACCTGGTCAATCGACTGCGCATCAGCTGAATATTACAAATTGTCCAGATGTCTGGACTGGGACTAGCACGCTTCCTAAGTAAGCGGGCGCAGCGGAATGATGCTGCAGAAACCAGGCATCCCGACTGTGACAGGCAAGTGCTGCTGCGCCGGGTACCTTCCGACAGATCAATCAATCGAAACCAATCGGGCCAAGAACCATGTCTGTGTTATTCGATGCAGGTCTGCTGCTTGCAGCGGTGCTTGTCTTTTTTGCAAGCGTTTTGGGTTACTTTCTGCTTTCAAGTGTCTTCCAGTCCAAAAGACGGCGTGGGCTGCTTTCAAAGGACGGGTTCACCTTCCTGATTGCCGGCGGTCTCTTTCTCACCTTCACGGCCAGCTATATGGAAATCTTCGCTTTCGCATTCCGTTTGCCATATCCGGTCTTTGTCGATCTCGGGATCGGATTGCTGGCAGTATTCGGCACATCAGTCATTGCCTACAAGTTCGCAACACGGCTGGTAGAGAACAGATCAAGACATCGAAAAAGATTGCCTGCCTGACGAGCGACCTAAAAACAGCCACGTTCCCTTTTCGACCGTGAAAGCGTCGCAGCCTGGCATTCACCCAACGTTATCTCGTAAAATTTACCGAAGGAAGATTGCGCTTCTACAACCTGACTGTTATTTGAGGTAGTAAGTTTTTTTATGCACACATCAATTTATTCATTGGGTGATAAATGTCTGAAGTTAAGGAAGTAGTCAGATCGGTCATTGCGAAGAACCTGAATTTGGCGTGGTGGACAATCACGCCAAATTCAACCTTAAGTAGGTTGGGCGCGGACAGTCTGGATGCGATTGGTCTCATCATGGCTGTCGAGCTGGAACTCGGGTGCTGCCTGCCGCAGGAAACCTTCAATTCGATTGAATTTCAGGACAACGAATGGACATTTGGTGCCTTCGTCGAGGCGATCGAAAAATCGGTCAATCATGTGCCGGTCCGTCTGCAAGCCCTAGCCGAGTGAGCGCGCAATCGGGTTCAGCGGGGACCGGCCTGTTCAGCCTGGCAACAGCCGGACCACGTCAATCGGTTCGGCCTTGCCCTTGACCATCTGCGGACCGATCTGTTGTTGAAGGATGTCCGGGTTCAGCCTATTGGCGATCTCGCCGGAAACCAGAACAATGACCTCTGCCGTGCGATCAATTTCCTTGCCTAGGCTTTCAAGGCGCGCGGCTATGTTCACGGTATCGCCGATTACGGTGTAGTTGACGCGTCCGGGTGCGCCGATATCTCCGACGATCAGCGGACCCATGTGAATACCGATACGTACGCGCACCGGTGGTTCGTTGCGTGCTGCACGATCCCGGTTGTCCCTGACGATCGCCTCGACCATTGCAAGTGCTGCACCGGCAGCGGGCTCAGCCGGATTGTCCAGGTGATCCGGCGCGCCCCAGAACGCCATGACGCTGTCGCCGATATACTTGTCGATCGTGCCACCGTGGTTGGTAATTTCCGCGCCTAGTATTGACAGGTGATGATTGACGAAAGCTGCGGTATCGCTCGCAGACATGCCTTCAGACGCAGATGTAAAGCCGACGATATCGGTAAAGAGAACGGCGACTTCGCGTTCCTCAGGCGGTGCTTCTGTGCGGCCTTCACTCAGGAGCTTCTGCACGAGGGTGCGCGGTACATACCTGTTGAAGGCATTGAGCCCTCCGACCATCGCGTTGAAGCCACTCGACAAATCGTCAAGCTCCCGGATGACGGACGGGGGGAGCGGTTCAAATGCTTCCAGGTTCAGTCCGGCGACGTCCTTGGCCGAACCGGCCGCCCGGCGAATTGGCTTGGCTATGCGGCGTGCAAGGGCGATGGCGCCGAGCAGAGACAGCAGCAGCAATCCCAGTCCAACCAGGATGGCGACAAGCAGCTGGCGCAACGGCTGATCCAGGAACTCGCCGGGAAAATGCACACCGATACGCGCAGGGAGCCCTTTCAGGTTGTCGTTTTTCTTTTCCAGAATGATGAAACGCTTGTTTCCCTCCCGGTCATATCCCGTTCGCAGTTCGAGGTTGTCTGCAATTTTGTAATCCTCGTTTGCCACGACCTGCATTTCCGAGAAACTGGTGAGAAAATGATCGGAAATCTGACTGACATGGAGAAGCGGCGCAGTCTCGCTCAACTGCTCAAACCGTTGGTGCAGCAATGGGTGCGCGATGACCTCTTCAGACTTTTCCTTCATCAGAAACACGATGATGTCTTCGGTTGAAATGGACCACGTGATGTCTGAAATGCGCTCCAGTGACATGCCGATCATGAAGCTGCCGTGGTACTTGTCCCTATCATAGAGGGGAGTTGTGTAGATGAAATACGTGTGCTCCCGGCTCGGCATATAAAGCGGTTCGCTCCAGAACGGGGTCGATTGCCGCGACGCTTTCCCCGTTAACCGGGTCAGGCTTGGAATTTCTGACGCCAGATCAGTCCGGCCACCTTCCAGCTTTCCGTCAGCATCTCCCCGGTCGACATCGACGCCGCGGCCGTTTTCATCGACCATCACCATGAATGAGACACGATCCTGGGGTGCAAGTGCGCCGTAGATATACGCGATCATCAGCTCGGGTTCGTCAAACGACAATTCGCCAAGCGCCCAGCTCGCATGGGTATAGTCCGCCGTCTCGGTCACTGCATGCAACTGCTCGACAAACGCTGCTTCAGTGGAATCCATTCCAAGATCAACGAGCCCTCCGCCAAGCTGGCGGATAACGCGTTCGGAGGTTACTGCCTGGATGATCAGGATCGCGGCAGCTGTGATGACCACGAATGTCCCGATAACAGTGGCCAGGGTCGGTGTGATGAAGAGCTTGTTGCGTAAATGCACAGTGATATCCCAAAACACAGCCAAGTATGTTGCCGGACCGGTAGCGCTGACTGATTGCCGTTTCGCCAATTCGGTGCTTTGCGGACATTAACCGAACTTTCCCGACAAAAGAAAAGGCCCCGAAAGCAGTCCGCTTCCGAAGCCTTTCGTCAGAAAACAGGAAATGTGACGTCAGGAAGCCTTTTCAGGTTCGTTGAACCTGTGTCCGTAGTCGACCGCAACTTCGTAGTCGGGATCTTCAAGAACGGAAACTTCAACGAGATTGCCCGCCTTGCTCAGCAGTTTCTGGCAATCCGGAGACAGATGGCGCAAGTGAAGACGCTTGCCGGCGGCCACATATTTCGACGCCAGGGCGTCGATCGCTTCAAGACCCGAGTGGTCGACGACGCGGCTGTCAATGAAGTCGACAACCACATCGTCCGGGTCGTTCTGGGGGTTGAACAGATCGACAAATCCTGTTGTCGAGCCGAAGAAAAGCGGTCCGGACAAACGATATACCTTCCAGCCCTCCTTGCTCGTGCCAACGCGTGCGCTGATGCGGCTGGCCGCATTCCAAGCATAGGCGAGCGCCGAAATGATGACACCGACAACCACCGCGACGGCAAGGTCCGCATAGACAGTTACACAGGTGACGATCACCATGACGAGCGCATCGGTCAGCGGGATCTTGTGGACGATCTTCAGACTGGCCCATGCAAATGTGCCGATAACGACCATGAACATCACGCCGACAAGAGCCGCGACCGGGATCTGTTCAATCAGGGGCGAGGCAATGACAATGAAGGACAGCAGGAACAGGGCAGCGGCAATGCCGGATATCCGCGTTCGAGCCCCTGATTTCACGTTGATCATCGATTGGCCGATCATGGCGCAGCCACCCATGCCGCCGAAGAAACCGGTGACAATGTTCGCGGTGCCCTGAGCAACGCATTCCTTCGAGGCGCCACCTTTGGTGTTTGTCAGGTCCGCGACGAGATTGAGCGTCAAAAGGGATTCGATCAGGCCGATTGCAGCCAGGATAACCGCGTAGGGAAAGATGATCTGCAGTGTTTCAAGGGTGAGTGGGACCATCGGGATGTGGAAGTCAGGCAGGCCGCCAGAAATCGAAGCCAGATCCCCGACCGACCGGGTATCGAGATTGAAGCCGAGAACCAGGCCCCAAACCACCAGAATACCCGCAAGCGGGGCAGGAAACGAGGTGGTGATCTTTGGAAGCAGCCAGGTCACCGCCATGGTAAGGGCAACGAGCCCGAGCATCAGGTAGAGCTCCCATCCTCCCATCCAGGTCAGGCCGCCGGATGCATCCGGCACCTTGAACTGGCCAAGCTGAGCCAGGAAAATCACGATGGCAAGGCCATTCACGAAACCAAGCATCACCGGGTGTGGCACCATCCGGATGAACTTGCCCCACTTCAGAATGCCGACGGCAATCTGCATGATGCCCATCAGGACAACGGTCGCGAACAGATATTCAACGCCGTGCTGTGCGACAAGAGACACCATGACAACCGCAAGCGCGCCGGTTGCGCCCGAAATCATGCCCGGACGCCCTCCGATGCAGGCTGTGATCAGCCCGACGAAAAAGGCGGCGTAGAGCCCGACGAGAGGATTGACGCCTGCGACAAAGGCGAAGGCAACGGCTTCGGGAACCAGGGCCAGCGCAACAGTCAAACCTGCCAGCAGTTCCGTTTTGATGCGCGAGGCATCCAGTTTGGTCGATTGTACAGGCGCAACGGCCTCGGCACGTGCAGTCAAGACGGGCTCCAGACTATTCATGTTTTGTTGAAACGGTCGCCCAGGAACACCGGACATACACATTGACCTAGATCAATTGACGACCTTTTAGTCTATTTATTGCGCCGCAGCAAGATTCGCCGCGAATACCAGCCATGCATCGTGAAACAAGTGCAGCATTATAGAACGCTGTCATATGTGTTGTCGTCCGATTTGGTCTCGACGCTGCGTTGCCGATGCAACTAAACGGTTGCATCTGCGGAAGTGTTATCCGAATTAAATTCAGGTGATCTCAGTTGAGGCGGTCTTCATCTGAGTTCCTGCACTCTGAAAACACTCGACGGACGTCTTTCTGACGATTAGAACCAATGAAATCACTTCCGGGAGACGTTATGAAGCCGACAAATCCGGTGTTCACCGGCATCGAAACCACTGTTTTTGAAACCATGTCCCGGCTGGCGAAGGCTCACAATGCCGTCAACCTCGGGCAGGGTTTTCCCGATGTGGACGGACCTGACGACATTCGTGAAGTAGCCGCCAGGACCTTGATGGACGGCCCGAACCAGTATCCGCCGATGCTGGGTCTGCCCGACCTACGCGAGGCGGTTGCCGAGAGCAACAGGCGATTCTACGGACTTGAGATCGACGCACAGAGCGAGGTTCTGGTGACGTCCGGAGCTACCGAGGCGCTTGCGGACTGCATCATGGCGCTCGTGTCACCGGGAGATGAAGTGGTTCTGGTCGAGCCGCTCTATGACTGTTATCTGCCCTTGGTGAGGCGGGCAGGTGGAATTCCCGTGCGTGTTCGGGTCAGCCCGCCGGAATGGCAGCTCGATACGCAAAAGCTTCGTGCCGCCTTCTCTGAAAGAACCAAGGCAATCCTGATCAACAATCCCATGAACCCGACGGCAAAGATATTTTCCGCTGCGGAATTGCAGTGCATTGCCGACTTGTGCCGCGAATTTGACGCTTATGCGATCTGTGACGAAGTTTACGAACACCTTGTTTTCGACGGGGCAGCACACCGGCCCCTGATGGCACTGGACGGAATGCGGGAGAGGACGGTCCGTATCGGTTCAGCAGGCAAAACCTTTTCGCTGACGGGCTGGAAGGTCGGCTATGTCACGGGTCCTGCCCGGTTGATCGATCCGGTTGCCAAGGCGCACCAGTGGGTCACATTCACCACACCGCCAAACCTGCAACAGGCAGTTGCTTATGGTTTGAGGAAAGACGACAGCTACTATCAGGACCTGGCCCGGGACCTGGAGGCGAAGCGCGACCGGATGGCGAGGGGGCTCCAGGCACTTGGATTTTCTGTTCTTCCTTGCTCCGCGACTTACTTTCTGACCTGCGGTTTCGAAGAACTTGGTCTGGGTGATAATGATGTCGATGTCTGCGAGGTCCTCGTGAAGCAGGCCGGCGTTGCAGCTGTCCCGGTCTCCGCCTTTTATGGTGCGGATGCGCCAACCGGTTACATCCGGTTCTGCTTCTGCAAAAAAGACTGGGTGATCGACGAAGCCCTGGCGCGGCTCTCTGCATTTTTAACTGCGGCAGGCGGCGAATCCGCATAGCCTCAAACAACCGATTTGATCAGGATGAGAAACTTCATGGACAATCCGGCTCTGGTCGATGTGACGCGCGGAAACCTGACGGAGAGCCTGCATCGTGGCAGCGTGGCAGTCGTTGATACCGGCGGGATTCTTGTTTTCGGGATCGGCGATGTCGACGCCAGAGTATATCCCCGTTCTGCGATCAAGGCTCTACAAGCGCTGCCGCTGGTGGAATCGGGCGCCGCAGAAGCCCTTGATCTGACCGATGCCGAACTGTCGCTTGCCTGTGCGTCCCACAATGGCGAGGAAATTCACGCAAACGCCGCCCGGGTGATGCTGCTCAAAGCCGGGCTGAACGAGGATGATCTGGAATGCGGTCCGCAATGGCCGCAGCGAATGGAAGATGCCGCCAAGCTGATCCTCGCGGACGAAGTACCCTGCGGCCTGCACAACAACTGTTCCGGTAAACACGCAGGATTTCTGGGGCTGGCCAAGACGATGGGGGTTGATACGCGCGGCTACATCGAACCGGACCATCCGGTGCAGCGCGAAGTCCGCCTCGCGATGGAACAGATGACGGGCGACACGCTGACTGAAGATGTGTGCGGAACCGATGGTTGTTCCATACCGACCTATGCCTCACCACTACGAAGCTTCGCGCGGGCCTTTGCTTCGTTTGGAACTGGAGAGGGGCTTGAACCTCTTCGTGCCGACGCGGCCCGGCAGATCTACGACGCCTGCATCAACGAGCCCTACATGGTGGCCGGTGCGGATCGCTTCTGCACCCGGGTCATGGAAACTTTCCGCGGTCGGGTCTTTGTCAAAACCGGCGCGGAAGGTGTTTTCTGTGCCGCGATACCCGAACTCGGATTTGGTGTGTCGCTCAAATGCGACGACGGCGCAACGCGCGCTGCGGAAGTCATGATGGCGACTGTTCTGGAAATTGCCCTGGAGCTGAATGAAGACGAGGCTGTTCTTATGGACAATCTCGTCAATCCGCCTGTGTTGACCCGGCGGGGTGTTCAGGCTGGCCATATCAGACCCGGCGAAGAGTTTCTGTCCGCTTTGAAGACCGCCCTGAAACAAGCCAAATGAAAAAGGCTACAAATCCTTTTTCATCATGATCTTGTTTCCGGTTCTTAATGTTTCACGCCAACCCAGGTGACTGTAGAGAGACACATTCTCGGGCAGGTTTACATGAGTTGCGAGCTGAATTGCTGTCGCTCCGCTCTTACAGGCGAATTCCTCAGCCTTCTCCATCAGTTTCCTGCCCAGACCCAGACCCTTGAAGTCGGGATCGACGGCGACGTTCACCAGTTGGGCCATAACGCCATCGAGATTCAAGATGATACATCCGGAAGTCTTGCCGCCTGTCTCGGCAACGAGTACCGTTTTTGCCGCGATGTCTTCTTCCAGACCGGCTGAAACGTCCGGCAGGTCGCTCAACCGTGCTTTTACCGGTGCATAGGCCCGTTCGATGCAACGTTTGAGAACGGCAACGTCTTGCAATTTCGCCTTGCGGATGGATGTTTCTTTGCTCGTCGATTTCACTGGAGTTTCCCTATGACGCCCCGCCCAGGTCTGTCTTTCCGTTTTACCCATGCAATCACGCGTACGCCGTCTGACAGCGTTGCGAGCGGGATCCGGGCTGTCGACAGCGGTGATCCGAGCGGCGCAAGATTTCGGGAGGAACATGAGCAATATGTCCGCGCACTGCAAGAGGCGGGTCTTGAGGTTGACGTATTGCCTCCGCTTGAAAACTATCCTGACAGCTGTTTTGTCGAGGATCCGGCATTCTGCCTGCCCTCAGGTGCAGTCCAGCTTCGGCCTGGGACAGCCAGCCGTGAAGGAGAGGGCAGGGAAATCCGGCGTGCTCTCGAAGCCCGTTTCGCCGAGGTGGTCGAATTGCCAGGTGATGGCTTTGTCGACGGTGGCGACGTATTGATGCTCGATGATGTTGTCCTGATCGGCCTGTCGGCTCGAACAAACCGCACGGGAGCAGAGGCCTTCGCCGGCGTTCTGGCGGATTGGGGCTATGATGCCCGGGTTTGCGAGACGCCGGACGGAGTACTGCATTTCAAAACCGCCTGCTCCACACTTGGCGACGACGTCATCCTGACAACGAAAGTCATGGCGGCAAGCGGCTTTTTCGGAGAGCGGAAGGTCGTTGTCGTTCCGGACGGTGAGGAATATGCCGCCAATGTCATCCGGGTGAACGACGTCGTCCTGGTTCCGGAGGGTTTTCCGAAGACACTTGAAGCGATTCAGCAGGAAGGCTTCAAAACCGTGGTTCTGCCGACCCATGAGGCGCGCAAGGTCGACGGTGGGCTCTCCTGTCTGTCCCTGCGTTTTGCCTTGCCTGAAACCTGATGCTCAAGCGCTCACCTGGTTTCCCGTGATCGTCAGATTGGCATGACGGGCTGAATTGTTCAGTTCGCCTGTTGCAGGTTCCAGCCAGCGATAGCCCTTTATCGCACCACGTTCCGAGCCCTGGACGATGTTGTTCGTGATGGCCGCCGGGCCTGCTCCGTCAACGACAGTCACTGCTATGCCGGTTCCGCAGTCACGCAGAATGTTCTGGGATGCAACGATATTGCGCATGTAAGGCCCCCAACCCAGAAGCATGCCGAATTTGGGAGCTCCTTCAATGACGTTGCCGGTCAGTGTCGTGTCGGCCTCAGCGGCAATGCCAATGCCGAAACCTGAAACCTCCGGCGGGTATGGACCGTCTTCGGAGATGTTGCGGATGATGTTTCCGGAACAGACGGACATACGGCCGCCATCCATGAAATTGGCGATGGAAATACCGGTCGTGCCACCGTCGACGATGTTGTTCGCAATTACCGCGCCTTGAAAATTGAATTCCGAATAGATCGCACATTCGCCGGACCGTAGACAGGAATTGCCGAGGATTTGAACATTGGATCCCGTGTTTGAGCGTATGGCTGAAAATGCGCAGTCTGTGATGCGATTGTTGGAGATCATCACGCCGTGGGCCCTGAACACGTTGATGCCGTTGCCGAACTGGCCTGTGCCACCATAGCGGGCGCCAATGCGTTCAACCCGGTTGCCCGACACAATGGTGCCGTCTTCACCTTCACGCCAGCGGTGCACCCAGATGCCGCCATTGGCGCAATCGGTGATCGTATTGCCGGTTATCGCCAGTCCATCGGCTTCGTTCGAGCGCAGTCCGGCCTCGGCCGCACCGTAAATCCGGCAGTTTTCGACGCGTCCCGAACAACGATCCAGGACAACACCCATTTTCGAAGAGCCCGCGATATCACAGTTTTCGATCGCGAGATTGCGGACACCGACAAAGTGGAGCAGACCCTCTGTGAAATCGCCGATCGACCGGTTGGCGCCATCGAAGGTGACACCTTGAATGCCGATGTTGCTGACACCCTCCGCACGGATAAGCTGGCCGCCGCCGCCCTGATAGACAAGCCGGGTGCGGCCCGGAACGCCGACGATCAATGTGCCCGAGGGCAGACGCAGATTGGCAACCGGATAGGTGCCGGCCGGCAGGAAGAGGGCGCGACCGCGATCAACGGCCCGATTGACGGCGTTCTGGAACTGGGCAGTCTGGTCGTCGGAGGCATTGGGCAAAAGGCCAAGGTCGGCTGAATCGATCGAGCCTCTCAGATCCGCAACTTTCATTTGTGCCATCGCTGCTGTCCCGGAAAGAGACAGTGCTGTCCCGGCAAGAAACGACCGGCGGCTCAGTTTGGAAAAATCACGTCTCATTGGCAATGCCGTTTGCTGTGACCGTCCCAGGATGGGAAACAGTTCGGGTTTTCACCCTGAAATCAGCAAGGGATGTGCCGGAATGGCTGAGACTGTGGCGTTGGCCCGGACAATTCGCTCCTGAACAAGCATCGGGACGAGATTGACCCGGTCGACTGCGGATCTTGGCTCAAGGCCGTGCGGCGCGGTGATGCATTCCCACGTCGCAAGGAAAGACCTGGCCTGAAACGCAAGCGAAAACCGGCCGGGACGCGTCCCGGCCGGTGTTTAATCGATCCTTGGGGGCATTCAGACCGATTAAAGTTCGCTCGGATCGGTTTCTTCGATGCTGGTCCAGTTATCGTCAGCGGACTTGACGAAACCGGGGATATCCTTGTTCCAGCGTTCCTGAATGCTCTCGGACAGGTTCAGGTAAAGCTTGCCGTCAACGATTTTCCAGAGATCCGGGTCGCCGTCCACCTTGACGCCCATGGCCGTGCCGAAAGCGCAGAAGCCGCCATATGCCGGAAGGTACTTTTCCGGGTTCTGCTTGAAGAGATCCCGGTTGGCTTCTGAAACGAAACGGTAGGTTGCACCGTTATGGACCTCGGTGATGGAGAAATCGCCGTCCTGAGGAGCGCCGTTGGTGAAGTAGGTAACCGGGTCAACTCCACGCAGGGCAAGACCGGTGATTGTGGCGTTTACGTCGAACCCTGCACCGAAGGCGCTGGAAACGAGACCGGAGACAACGACAAGAGCAGCAACAGAGCCGCGGATCATGTTCTTAAGCATATAAAACTCTCCCAGGAGTCTGCCTGAAACAGGCGTTGAATTTTGGCCGGCACGGCAGGGTTTGCGCTGACAGGAGTTTTTCGGTACCATTCGGTTCCAAACTGAACAGAGCTGCCCACCCCGTGCCGGTGAAATGAACATATGGTTAGGAACCAATCGGTACAAAACACAAGCGCGTGAGGTTCTGGTGAGCCTTTCGTGAAGAGGTGCCGAGGACAAAGAATGGCAAGACCACGTGAATTCGACCCTGAAGAAGCGATGGACAAGGCCATGGGCCTTTTCTGGGATGTTGGTTATGAGGAAGCGTCACTGACAGAACTTCTTGCCGCGATGGAAATCACCAAAGGATCCTTTTACAAGGCCTTTCAGGACAAACAGTCGGTCTATCTGGCATCGCTCGACCGATACAACAGCAAGGTCATCAGCGGAACAGTGTCCTATCTGGGCGATAGCGGACAGGGAACCGGCCGGGAAAGGATACTCGGCCTGTTCGCCATGGTTGCGGATGCGGTGAAAAGGGACGGTGACCGGCTCGGCTGTTTTCTCTGTAACGCACTGATTGACAAGGCAGCCGAAGGAGGCGAGGCCGAAAGCAAGCTGCAAGCCATGGTTCACCGGCTGGAAAACGCTTTCTTCCAGGCAGTGACAGATGACGGGTCCGCTGGTGAGAAAGAGGCGCGAGAAACGGCGCGTGGCATCCTGTCCGCCTATTTCGGTCTCAGGGTTCTCGGACGTGCCGGTCTTTCCAGTGAGATGGCAATGGATTGCATCCGGCAGGTGGAGTGGCTCCTCTACCGGGTGAAGACGTGAACGCGCTTCACGAACGGACCCTCCCGACCTGAAGAAGAAAGGTTTGACCGGTCTGCGCACAAACTGCCCCTTGGAGCCAACCGGATGGATCAGCGCAGCCGGACGGATACTCGTCGCTCACCAGGAGAAGGTGACAACTGGAAGAGCTTACTGTTTCTCCGGGCAACGCGACAGCCGACACAGGTGTCTGAATCCCCGCGTTGACAAACTGCAATCGCGATAGACCGGCCAGGGCCTGCCTAATCACCGAGAGTGACGTCTCCGACGAGTTTCGTAATGCGCCGATTTCCCGGGAGCGCTTCCGTTATGGCAGTGCCGGCACCGGAAAGATCCTGATACCTGCCGGATCCGCTCAGGATTTGCCAGGTATTGCCGTTCGGTTCGGTATCGAAGCGCAGTATGAACGTATCCTCGCCATCGCCATGCATGCAGATGCCGTTTCCCGCAAGTCCCTTAGAGCCCCAAAATCCTGCGCCGTGGCATTCGACGGCCATTGATTCAATAGGCCCTTCGGTCACTTGGCTGACCCCTTGGAATTTTACCATCCAGTAGCCTGAGGACTCGTCAACAGGCCACAATTGGGTCTCGGTGACGTATGTGTTCGTTGCTTCGAACTTTTCTGCTGCTGATGCCGCCATTGGGACCAGAGCAAAAACAAAGGCAATGAGTTTCTTCATGATATCGATCTCCGCATGCTCGCCCGGTTTACCAGTGAACCGAACTTCAACGCAGACAAGATCCCGGTTTCCCGCCGCCTTCGTCCTGAATATTCGTTTTCAGCTTCCTGAAATCACCTGAAATCCGCTATGACTGGTTGAGTATTTCCACATTTCCGGGGACGCATGGACGATTCTCAGCGCTCATTCCTGATGCTCGGGTCTGTGCGATTTGACCGCGGGGCGCGCCGTTTGATTGATGCGCAAGGCCAGGACCTGCCGCTGAGACCTCAGTCTCTGGCGGTCCTGGGTGTCCTTGCCAACAACAAAGGCGAGACAGTATCCAAAAATGATTTAATCGCGTCAGCCTGGGGTGCGACACATGTTACAGACGACAGCCTGATCCAGTGTATTGCCGATATCCGCCGAGCGATCGGGGACGAAGGCCACTCAATCATTCAAACGGTACCGCGTGTCGGATACAAACTGGTGCCAACACAACCGGAGCCTGAAACCGCATCTCGCGTGAATTCACGTTGGCTTCTGCCAGCCGCCGCCCTCGCGGTGCTGGTCGTGATAGCGCTTGTCGCGACATGGATGGCGCTGTTACGACCCTCTGGGATGCCTTCACGCCCGTCGATTGCGGTCTTGCCGTTTGAGCATATCAGTGATGACCAATCTCAGGCCTTTTTTACGGATGGAGTGTCGAAGTCGATCACGACAAGCCTGTCCAGATTCGAAGGGCTTTTTGTTGTCTCCAGCTATTCGGCCTTCCAGTACCGTTCCAGCAAAAAGATACTGAAAGAAATCGCGAGCGACCTCGGCGTGCGCTATCTGCTCACCGGGGATGTGCAACCAGTCCAGGAACAGCTGTTGATCACGGCACAACTTACAGACACCACGGATGGCAAGGTGGTCTGGGCTGAGGAATACACCTTGTCGCGCTCGAATGTGCTGGCGGTGCAGAATGAATTGAGTTCGCGTATTGCCACGACGCTTGTCCAACGGGTCGAATTGGCCACATCGCAATGGGCCAGGTCTGTGACACCTGAGGACTTGACGGCATACGAGCTGGTATTGCGGTCCGAGCCACCGCCTGTTGATCGAGATGGGCTGAACGCGGCAAATGAATTACTTGATCGCGCCATTGCCCTGAGCCCGGATTTCACACTTGCCCATTCGCTTAAGGCAAAAAATGACTTGCTGCTGTGGCGGCATTCGCTTGCTGAAGACCTGGATGAGGCGTTGCGGCAGGCTCGAGCCTCTGCCGCCCGCGCGATCGCCCTGGATAATAGCAGCTACCAGGCCTACCATGCTTTGAGCCAGATCGATCTCTATGCGGATCAAGATCACACACAGGCCCTGGCCAATCTTGCGAAGGGGCTGGAGATCAACCCGAACGATGCTGACATGATGGTGCGCATGGCGACACTGCTTGGCTTCATGAACCGCGACAAGGAGGCGTTGGATTGGATCGAAAGGGCGGTGCGTCAAAACCCGTACCATCCGGTTTGGTATCACTGGAACGCGGCCTTTGTCCTTGAAGTTGCCGGTGAACACGAAAAGGCAATCGTGGCGAGCAAGAAGGCTCTGGCGGTTTATCAGACCAGCGCGTCGATCCGGCGTATCCTGATCGCTGCACATGGTCATTTGGGCCAATGGGAAGAGGCGCAACGGTACGCTGATGAAATACTGAAGGAATTCCCGGACTTCAGGCTGTCTTCACACATGCGAAACTCACCCTTCATGGATCCGGTGGAGAAATCGGAATATTGGGAGCTGTTTCGAAAAGCGGGTTTGCCAGATTAGAAGTCCGGCCCACCCGGGTCTGACTTTCTCACAGAAAATGCAGCGTCCCGAAACTGGACTCTGACAGGTAAATGCGGGCGGCCTGGCTTCCGGGTGGTGAAATTCACCAGTCAGTCTGCCAAGACTGCAGCGCCGTTGCCTCGAAATTGGAGCGACAATCACCTTCAAGAAACCGGTTTTGTTTTGGCTACCGGATGAGGGCTTACTGCAACCTTCTTGCGGTCTCCTTCAGCAGCCTGACGGCAGCTTCCTCAATAACCGGATAAGCAGGCCTCGTATCTCTCTTGCCCCTGGGAAGCGACGGTACATGCACGAATATGCTCGGAATGGCGGACCCGATGGAGTCCCACAGCGTTGCGTTGCAAAGATAGGTCCCGGCATCCCTCGACAATTCGGCAGGGGCACCGGCGGCACGGGCCGCATCGCGAAGGGCGCGGGCAGGCAAGGTGGACGATCTGGCCCACTCGCTTTCATTCATGAGCTCTGGCCTGCACGGAGACTGACCTGCCGCATCAGGCCGCACGCGTGTCGCACGATTGACTGCGCGGGTTTCGATATTCATGGTTCGGCGCGTTCCGTCGACACCGAAATGCACGATGGCGTCCGGTCCGATGTCATTGCGCAATTCCGCAGTGACTTGGTGCCGTGCCGCCCAGGTTGTCGGCAGGACGTGAAAGACGAACTCGACACCGGCCTGATGTCCTCCAAGTCTCAGGGGAAGACGCTTCATAAGACGTTGGGTCGGATTGACCGGAGCACCTGGAAACGGTGAAAAACCGGTCACAAGAACCGTCTTGCGGGCGTTCTTCATTCTTTCAGTCCCATGAGTTCTGCCAGTTCATCGACCGCCAATGAAACAGCCGTTGTTCCGTCCCGCACGCACTCTTCCAGGACATTCAGACGCTCGGCGGTTTTCTGGTTGGTTCTGAGTGCTGCCGTCATGCGTTGCTGCAACAGATCCCACATCCAGGCGACTTGCTGACGGCTGCGTTTTTCTTGCCATTCACCGCTGGCCTGCATGCGTTCCCTGTAGAGCCCGGTCTGTGCCCACAGCGTATCAAGACCCTCGTTCGAGAGGCCCGAGATCGTGATGACCGGAGGAATCCAGTTTGGCGATTTCGGCGCCAGAATGTGGAGAGCCGCCCGGTAGTCGGAGGCGGCAGAGCGCGCGCGCAGGGCACCATCTCCGTCCGCCTTGTTGACAGCGATCATGTCGGCAATTTCCAGAACACCCTTCTTGATGCCCTGCAGTTCGTCGCCGGCGCCGGGCAGCATCAAGACCAGAAAGAAATCGACCATGTCGGCGACCGTCGTTTCCGACTGGCCGATACCCACCGTTTCCACCAGGATGACATCGAAGCCGGCCGCCTCGCACAGGAGCATGGTCTCGCGTGTTTTCGCGGCAACGCCGCCAAGAGTTCCGGCGGACGGTGAGGGGCGGATATAGGCGCCCGGGTCGGTCGCGAGCCGTGCCATTCGGGTCTTGTCGCCAAGGATCGAGCCGCCTGTGCGCGTCGACGAGGGGTCGACTGCCAGGACAGCCACCTTGTGCCCGGCGGCCGTCAGGTTGGAGCCTAGCGTGTCGATGGTCGTCGACTTGCCGACGCCCGGTACACCCGTGATGCCGATCCGAAACGCCTTTCCCGTCAACGGCAGCAGGTCCTGAATGAGCTGGTGCGCCAGGTGACGATGCTCGGCCCTTTTCGATTCCACCAATGTGATCGCACGCGCCAACGCGGCGCGTTTGCCCGATTTCAGCTCCTCGGCGAGCAATTGAGGATCAAGTGTTCTTGGCTGTGCAGTCATGTCAAAGGCTTAAACCAGGATTCGGCAAAGGTCACGGTGCCTTTTGGGTCAAGGGCGGCTGAGCACTGAAAGTGCCGACATCGGCAGGTTTACTCCGCGCGGACCGGTCTCCTCCGATTTGAACAATTTCCTCGATGTTTTGAAATGGAGTTCCAGGCCGAATGAGACCATGTCGCGTTTACGCGAAACAGTGTGGTGTCTCAATTGTTGAGGACGTTCCGAAGCAAGGTTTACGAGGCGACCGGAAGCCGGTAGATGGTGGCATGCAAGGGCGCCGTTCGACTGTGGGACCACTTTCAGCGAACCGAATAATCCGGAGCTAGATTGCGATGGAACGTAAAAACAAGGGGTGAGCGATGTTTGGTTTCGGGCGATATGTCAAGGAACGCTTCCGCGCGCATCTCAAGTCGCTTTTCGGGACTCCGGAAGAATTGTCCTACTCACCAAGCAAGCTTGACAGGAAAGTACTCAAGTACATTTCCCACGATGGTGGCTACTTTATTGAATTGGGTGCCAATGACGGCGTTTCTCAATCCAACACCATGTTGCTTGAAGAAAAGTATGGATGGCGCGGATTGTTGATTGAAGCGATACCGCACAAGTATTTTGAATGCAGAAAAAACAGGTCGGAAACAAATGATTTCTGTTTTGCGGCAGTCGTGGATGAAAATTTCTCGGGCAAATTTGTGGAACTGAGCTACGGCAACCTCATGACTATTCCCGAAACAAGTCATTTGAACAAACAGGACCACATTGCCGTGGGTTCACGGTTCCTCAGAAAGGGAGAGGAAACCATCGTTTTCGGCGCGCCGGCCCGCACGCTGACAAGCATCCTGGACGAGGTGGGTGCTCCCGGTTTGATCAACCTGTTTTCATTGGATGTGGAAGGCGGCGAACTGTCTGTACTCAAAGGTATAGATTTTGACAGGTATTCTTTTGAGTATATTCTGATTGAAACCTTCGATTTTGAGGAAATCAAAAGCTTCCTGCAAATCCATGATTATGAATACATAGAGAAATTTACCGATCACGACTACCTGTTTGGCTTGAAAAACAGGTCTCAAACGAATTGATTGCTTCAGTTTTCCTTGGCTGAATTTGACAGATGGCGAATGGTTCGATTCTCGAACTCAGCAATCTGTTCCCGTACTGAATTTAGCTCTTCGGCGTCCAGAGAATACGTTGAAGCTCAGCATTGCGCAGCTCCTTGGATGGGGGCAGGCGGTCGAAAGGCCCCTGGTAGCCGGGAATGGCATAAACGAGTTCGACATTCGGATGGCCGGTCGAGTCGCAGATTGCCATGCCGCGCCAAAGGTTCTTGCCGGCCCGGCATTTGGAGCGGTTTGTACCGATATCTGAAAACGTCATACCGATGCGTTCTCCGTTGGGACCCTGAAGGTGATGGGTCACGCCGTGAACGGATCTGATCTTGCCGTTTTGCCCCTTGAACACCTGCAGGACCTGGAAGCCGTCCGTGTTGAAGGCCGCGAGCGCCCATTCGGTCTTGTTTTCAACTGCCGTCTGAATACCTTCGGTGGTAAAGCCGGGCAGTGCGGATTCGATCGCCTTCGAACCGTAACGGGTCTGGGGCGTGATGCCACCGACATTGTCCTCGGTAATCTGAACGAGGGTGACGTTAGAAGTCTGGACCAGTCGACCCGTAGTCCCATCGAAGTCAGCTGAAGGTGAACAGGCTGATACGGCAATGGCGGCCATAACCGGTATGGCATTCAAAAAACGAAGACACATAGACAAGACACACATAAATTATTGAAGGCCGTGCTTTGCGCACGGTGCTTACAAGGGTTTAACGACTCAGGATTTTTTTGCAATTGCAAAGCCCGGTGCTGTGGAAAGTCGGCACCGGACCTTGAGGATCGTCAACAATGGCTCAGGTTTCGTCCTTCTTGATCCACTTTGGTGTGCTTGGAGGTTCGTAGCCCTTGAACAGGTCGATCAACGCTTCCGGCGTATCGGCGATCTGGACCATGTCGCGCATCACCTTTTTCGTGAATTGCTCGCCAGTCTGGTGGTCGAGAAATGCGATCAGGTGATCGTAATAGCCTTCGATATTCAGGAAGCCGCAAGGTTTTTGATGATAGCCGAGTTGTCCCCAGGTCCAGACCTCGAAAATCTCCTCAAGAGTTCCCGCGCCGCCGGGCAAGGCGATGAAACTGTCGGAAAGATCGGCCATCAAGGCCTTGCGCTCATGCATTGAGCCGACGAGGTGGAGCTCGTCGAGGCCTTCGTGACCGATTTCCTTGTTCTGCAAGGCCTTGGGCAGTACACCGACGACTTCACCACCTGCCGCAAGCGCGGCGTCGGCAACAGTACCCATCAATCCGACCTTGGCACCACCATAGACGAGCCGATAGCCGTTTTCGGCGATAACGCGACCGGTGTCCCTGGCCGCGTCGGCATAAATATCGCGCGCGCCGAAACTGGAACCACAAAAGACGCAGATGGATTTCATGTGTATTTCCTGTAAAAAACCATTGGGAGCGCGGGAGTGACCGGTCTCTAGTTCTTCGACAATTCATCCAGGACCCGCGCCCAGGAGCGAATGCCCTTGTGGAAGCTGGTCAGGTTGTATTTTTCGTTCGGCGAATGGATCTGGTCGTCTTCCAGCCCGTATCCGATCATCAGCGTGTCCATGCCAAGCATGCGCTTGAAATCACCAACGATTGGAATGGAGCCGCCCATTCCGGTAAGTGCAGCGTCCTTGCCCCACTCTTTCTTCAAGGCGATTTCGCCTTTCTCCAGAGCAGGCATCTTGAAGTCGAGCCTGAGGGCAGGGCTGCCTTCCTTGGCAATGAAATCGACCGAACAATCCGCGGGCACCTTGGAGCGGACATAGTCGCGGAAAGATGCCTGGATCTTGTCCGGATCCTGATCGCCAACGAGGCGGAATGTGAACTTGGCATGGGCTTGTGCGGGAATGACGGTTTTTGATCCTGCGCCCTGGTAGCCACCCCACATTCCGTTGACTTCGACAGTCGGGCGGGACCAGAGGTGTTCCAGCGGCTTGCGATCGTTTTCGCCGCGTGGGAATTTCAGGCCTACTTCTCCGAGAAACTCCTCGACGGAAAATCCGAGTCCATCCCACATGTTGCTGACATCTTCCGGCAGCTCAATCACACCGTCATAAAAACCCGGCAGCGTGACTTTTCCATTGTCGTCGTGAAGACCTGCGATAATCGCCGCGACGATGTGATTCGGGTTTTGAGCGGAACCGCCATACATGCCCGAATGAAGATCACGGCTTGCTGCCTTTACAATGATCTCATCTCCCACCATACCGCGCAGCATCACGGCAATGGCAGGCGTTTCTGCGTCCCACATGCCGGTATCGCAAACAAGTGCGAGATCGCAGGAGAGTTCCTCCTTGTGTGATTTGAGAAACGGTTCCAGGGAAGGAGAACCGGATTCTTCCTCACCCTCGAACAGGATCGTGACGTCAATCGGCAGATCTCCGGTCTCTTCGATATAGGCACGCGCGGCTTCGACAAATGTCATCAACTGCCCCTTGTCGTCCGAAGAGCCCCGGGCAACGATGACCTTGCTGCCATCTTCACGGGTCTTGATTTTCGGCTCGAACGGGTCCTGCTCCCAGAGTTCCAGCGGATCGACGGGCTGAACATCGTAATGGCCGTAAAACAATACGTGAGGTCCGGGTTTTCCCGACTTGCGGTGACCCACAACCATTGGATGACCTGCGGTATCCCTCACGGACGCTTCAAATCCGATCGAATTCAGCTCGAGGGCGAGCCAATCGGCTGCTTCACGGCACGGGGCGGCGAATTCGGGGTCGGTGGAAATGCTCTTGATCTTGAGAAGATCGAACAGGCGGTCGAGGCTGGATTCGAAGTTGGACTCAATGCGCGCCAAGACCTTGTCGATGGAACTCATGACGGATCCTTGAATTTGGAACAGATAGGTGAGGCCGGAACATAATTGGCCTGTCAGAATGCCCTAACAGGCCACAAGCGTGCGCGAAGCGCAATCGGTTTCAACCGTTTTTTGGAAGAAGCGTTTGAGAGGCGGGGAGTTGACCGCGGGCCGTCACGATGACTTCGGCACGGGTCGGTCCAATCAAGTTTTCAAGCCGCTCGGAAAGTTCGGATTGAAATTCGTCGATCTCCATTGCGAGAACAGGCTTTTCAGGGTCGATATAAACGGCAGCATAGTGCATGCGCCCGGCCTGCAGTACGGCTGCCCGTTGAAGCCGGAAGCCCTTTTCGCGCGCGAGATCGCGTGCCGCGCGCAAGACCTTGGCGTATGTGTCACCCGGCGCGCTGACCCCGGCCAGGTCCGCGAGTGTCTTGCGGAACGTTGCCATTGGTTGCCAGATAATCGCCAGTATCAAAACAAGCACGATGACCGCGTCTCCGATCGGTACATATGGACCGAGTGGCGTGTCTTCCAGAAAGGGCAGTGACAGAAGTGCAGCGCCCGCGCCAACACTGAGCGCACCGTCTATCATCGCGGCTTTGGATTCGGTTTTCAAAAGAGCGCTGCGCTTGCCTGTCGCTTTGTAGGCGCGGTGGTAATTGAATGCCAGCGCGAGGCAGATAATCACAATTCCGACCGAGTAGAAAACGATCGGTCCGAATACCAGTTCTGGTACCTCTCCGCCGGTGAAGAAAGTCCAGATCTTGAGGCCTGATACAACCGCTGCAAACACCAGAATACCAACAAGAATGAGGCTTCTGAAGGTGACGTAGAGTACTTCGTCGAAATCGTGGCCCCATGGGCGGCTGCGGGTTGGCGGCAATCCGACCCGGGCTCCGATGCGCGCGGCAGCAATGGCGGAAACGAAATTGACCGCTGAATAAAGCCCATCCACCATCATGGCGTCGGATCTTGAGAGCCAGGCTGTCAGGACACCGGCAAATGCCATGAACAGATTTGCCCACTTGCCGACGGTCAGGGCGTTGCGTTCGGTGTCCCGGTTGTCGGCCATGCGTCTCAGTTTCCGCGTTTCAGGGATCCCATCAGACCACGAACAAGCGCACGGCCCAAGGAGCTTCCGAGGCTTCTGGCAGCCGACTTCAGTCCAGCTTCCAGAACCGTATCCCGCTGGCTTCTGCGTCGCGAGCGTCTGTCGATGCTGTCTTTCTTCGGACGGTCGTCGCGGCCGAAATCCGGCAATTCAAAGCCGGACCGGGAGCGTCGGGGCTCGCCATGTTTGCGGGCGTGCTTTTCTTCCTTGTCGCGGCTGCGCTGCTCCTGGCGCTGCTCTTCCTCAGCGCGGCTCATCAGGATTTCATAGGCTGATTTTCTGTCCTTGGCCCGCTCGTAGACGCCGAACACCGCGCTTGATTGGATAAGGCTGCGCCGCTCCGCCTGGGTGATCGGCCCAAGCCGGGAAGATGGGGGACGGATCAGTGTCCGTTGCACGATCGAAGGAATTCCCTTTCCTTCAAGTGTCGAGACCAGGGCTTCACCGACGCCCAGTTCGGTTATGACGCGTTCGGTGTTGAGATCGGGGTTCGGCCTGAATGTTTCCGCCGCCGCTCTCACCGCTTTCTGATCGCGCGGCGTAAACGCGCGCAGTGCGTGCTGGATCCGGTTGCCGAGCTGCGCCAGAACAGTCTCGGGAATGTCGAGCGGGTTCTGGGTCACGAAGTAAACACCGACGCCCTTGGAACGGATCAGGCGCACGACCTGCTCAACTTTTTCGACAAGAGCTTTTGGCGCACCACTGAACAGCAGATGGGCTTCGTCAAAGAAGAAGACCAGTTTGGGTTTTTCCGGGTCACCGATTTCGGGCAGTTCCTCGAAGAGTTCCGACAGAAGCCACAAGAGAAAGACAGCGTAGAGCCTGGGCGATGTCATCAGCTTGTTTGCAGCGAGAACGTTGACGACACCGCGGCCATCCGGCCCGACCCGGATGAAGTCCCGGATATCAAGCGCCGGTTCGCCGAAGAAATTCTCGCCTCCCTGCCGCTCCAGAACGAGCAACCGGCGCTGGATTGCTCCAATCGATGCCTTGGAGACATTTCCATAGAGGGTAGACAATTCGGACGCACGTTCGGCCACATGAGCCAGCATGGCGCGCAGGTCCTTCAGATCAAGCAGCAACAGCCCTTCGTCGTCGGCCAGTTCGAAGAGGACGTTCAGAACGCCTTCCTGGGTATCGTTCAGCTCCAGAAGACGCGACAGAAGCAACGGTCCGATTTCAGAGACAGTGGTCCGGATCGGGTGTCCCTGTTCGCCGAGCAAATCCCAGAACACGGCGGGAAACGCCTCATAAGTGTAGGACTCCGAGATGCCGATGTCCCTGGCTCGTTTTTCAAGAAAGTCCTTGGATACCCCTTTTGCGGCGAGCCCTGACAGATCTCCCTTGATGTCGGCGCAGAACACCGGCACGCCAGCTTTTGAGAATCCTTCGGCGAGTATCTGAAGCGAAACGGTTTTACCGGTGCCGGTGGCGCCCGCGATCAAGCCGTGCCGGTTGGCAAGTTTCAGCGCCAGTGTTTCGTCCTTGGCGCTGGCGCCAATGTAAATGCTGTTCTTTGCCGTCACGGTATCCCCCGAATCCTTCACACTTTCCACAAATCTAGCAAAGGCCCTGAAAAAAAGCGCGCCCGTGATGCAGTGTCCGGTCGACGTCGATCGGCAATTGCATATATAGAAACGCCGGGCAGCGTGTCCGAACCTGGACCACAAGAATTCATCGCAAGCTGGAGAACAGTATGGAAGAGCTCGTCAGCCGTGTAATGTCGGCAGCCGGAATTGACAAAGACCTGGCGACAAACGCAGTCGGCATCATTCTGAATTTCCTCAATAAAGAGGGCCCCGAAGACAAGATGAAGCTCATATTTGACGCCTTGCCGGGCGCGGCGGAACTTGTGGCGGGCCGCCAGGAAACAGGATCGGGCGGTGGTCTGATGGGTGGTCTGGGCAACATGATGGGAGGCAAGATGGGCGCCATGGCAGCGCTCAGCGAGTTGAACGGTGCAGGCCTCGACATGGGCGGAATTCAAAGTGTTGTGAAAGAACTGGTTTCCTATGCTAAGGAAAAAGCAGGGGACGACGTTGTGGATGAAGTTATTTCACAAATTCCGGGGTTGAGCCAAGTCGTCTAACTGCCCCAGGGTTCGACCGCCGGTCTTATAGGGAGTTCAGTGCGCATGTCTTATTCGATCGATGAAATCGAGGGCATCGGCCCGACTTACGCAGCGAAACTGAGTGAATTGGGCATCAAGACGACGGAAGCATATCTTGAACGCGCAAAGGACCCGAGCGGACGCAAGGCGCTGGAAAAGGATACCGGAATCGACGGCAAGCGAATCCTGAAGTGGGCCAACATGGCCGATCTGATGCGGATCAGCGGTGTCGGTGAGGAATATTCCGAGCTGCTCGAAGCGGCTGGAGTCGATACCGTGAAGGAATTGAAACACCGCAATGCGGCCAACCTGGCCACCAAGATGAGCGAAGTGAACGAGGAAAAGAAACTTGTTCGTCAGGTTCCGAGTGAAAGCCAGGTGACGAAATGGGTCGAGCAGGCAAAAGAGCTGCCGGCGATGATGACCTACTGATCAGAAACGGCAAAGACCCGAATAGTGAAAGGCGCGTCAATGACGCGCCTTTTTGTAATTCATCGCGGTATGCCGCCTGCCGACGTTATGTTGTTCACATCGAGCAAGCGAAGCAATCAGACGCTGATCTGTCCGTATCGCAGCGCTTCGACAACCGTATGGGTCTTGTTCGACGCGTTCAGTTTCACGCTGGCATTTTGAAGATGGGCGTGGACGGTTCTTTGCGAAATATCCAGCACGTCGGCGATTTCGCCTGCTGTCTTGCCGTAGGCGGTCAATTCGAGAACCCTGCGTTCGCGGTTTGAGAGCGCGCCGGGCCGCTGGCCTGAAATGACGCCGAGTTCACGAAGCCGGGAGAACGCGGCAGCCGACAGAACTTCCAGATTTGCCAGATCGTACTTGTTCACCTGCAGTGACGGACCGCTTGCGAAAACGAACGCCTGGAACGGATAAAGTTCTGTTACCGGAACCACGACGATCTGACTGCCTTCACCTGCCGAGGCGAGGAGGTCGGAATGTTCCATGTCGCCGGCACTGATCGTCCAGACCCGGGCCCGGTTCGATCCGAGGCCAAGCATCAGGGCGCTGTCATTTGCCGATAATGACGTGCTTTCGATGCCGTCATTGCGCTGATCGGGCCAACGAAACCGCTGGACAAGGTTGTCAATCGGCCGGTTCGGCATCGGAAGGCCGGTGATCAGAATATGTGTCGCCCCCATGCGGCGTAGATTGGATTCCAGTATATCGAGAACATGGTGGGCTGCATTTGCCTCTGAGATAGCTCTCAGCTTGCTCTTCAATTCCGTTTGATCAAGCATTGTGCACATCCTTGGCGACTAAATTTGCCGCGCGCTTGCGATCGCAATGGAATTATCCACTCACGCCGCTGATGGGTTAAGTTCTGACTTTGTCCCGCCCGTTTTGGATAAAGATCAAAGCCCGGTGCCGCACATTTTTGTTGGGGGGGTATATTTCCCCATGCGTCGGCCTGATAACGCTACAATACAATTGATGATCGTACCAATAGGGAAAACTGGCAAAGTTTGCGAATTGCGCCAATAAATTGACAATATGCCTACATTTTTGCCGCTGCAGACCTGTTTTGCGTATTGTTTTTTTGTCTGGAGCTGAAATTGGCAATGCGCACAATTTGCGCTTTTGGTTCGATGGCAACGAATCATCACGGTTCATCGCGATCGCATGCGCGGCGATGTGAGGGTTTGCCGCAAGTCAAACATCCGATTTTCAGACCTAACCCTTTATGCTGAGTTGCCAAGCTTCCCGGGCGAGGACTAAAACTTGGCTCAAGGGAGACTATTGCAATGACGCTGAGTTTTACCGGACCGGATAGCTTCTACTCTGTCGACGAAGAGACGTGGTGGGCGTCCGTGGACAAGGCCTTGAAGGGCATGCCGAGACAGAAGCTTTTTGCTTCAACCGACGATGATCTCGAAATTGCGCCACTTTACGCGCGCCGCAGTGATACGCCTGTGCGCGATCTGCGGTCCGGTGCAGGAAACTGGACGGTCACTCAACGCGTGGATCTTCCGGATCCCGGCAAGGCCAACAAACAGATCCTGGAAGACCTTGAAGGAGGGGCGGACGGCATCGAGCTGGTTTTGGCTCGCGCAAATGCCGGTGGTGGCATCCGGGCATCAGATTTGAAGGATCTGGACAAGCTGCTCGGAGGTGTGCAGCTTGACCTGATCCGAACCAGGGTCAACGCCGGGCAGGGGAGTTGTGACGCAATTGCCCTTTTGTCCGCTTACATCGAAAAAACCGGCACCGATCCGGCATCCGTGGAGATTTCGTCGGCATTCGACCCGTTCACATCGGGTGCTCGTGATCTGTCGGTTTCCTTTGACGCCGATGCCGCGTTGCTGCAGACGGCTGACCTCGCCAACGCAGCTTCCAAACTCGAGAGCCGCCTTCGGTCGCTGAATTCAGACGGTCAGGCCTGGCACAACGCAGGAGCAACTCCGGCGCAGGAGCTCGGCCTCGTTCTGGCTTCGGCAACTGCGCAGCTGAGGTTGCTGGAGCAGACAACGGTCCCGCCGGAGCGTTGGTCGGATCAAATGTCCCTGACGCTGGTCGCAGATGCGGATCAGTTCGGGACAATTGCGAAGGCACGCGCCATCCGGGCGCTCTGGTCGTGTGTTCTGGAGGGGGCAGGGCTACCGCAAACGGCTGTGCAGCTGCACATGTCGAGTTCCTATAGAATGCTCACGGCACGCGATCCTTGGGTGAATCTTCTCAGAAACACCGTAGCCACCTTTGCCGCCGGAATAGGTGGCGCTGACAGCGTTTGCGTGTTGCCGCACACGCTGGCTGTTGGTCTGCCGGACGGTCTCGCACGGCGGCTTGCCCGGAACACACAGGCAATTCTTCTGGAAGAAAGCAATCTTGCGAAAGTCATCGACCCGGCAGCAGGCTCAGGCGCGATCGAGGACAGGACGGAAAAACTGTGTGCGGCAGCTTGGGGGTTCTTTCAGGAAATCGAAGCAAGCGGTGGACTTGCCGAGGCGTTGCATCGAGGACTTGTGCAGAAGCGAATAGCTTCATCAAAATCCGTATTGAGCAGAAACGTTGCGCGCAGAAAACGTCCCATCACCGGTGTGAGCGAATTTCCCAACCTTTCCGAAGCTCCCGTGCCTGTTCTTGAAGATGTTTCTGTCCACCACTGCGAAAAGAATGTTGCGTCCTTGTCCGAACTGCCGGAGGCCGGTACCGGTGCGCGAACGCTTGCTCTTAAAGCGGCAGCCCTGGCGGGCCTGTCCTTGCCCGGTTTGCTGGATCAGTCCGACCTTGAAACGTCCGGGCCTGGCGAAGCGCGTCTGGCCGAGCCGTTCGAGCAACTCCGGCTTGTAGCAGACCGATTTGAAGACAAGACCTCCAAAGCACCTGTCGTTTTCCTGGCAAGCCTCGGTGCGCTTGCGCAATTCACCGCCAGGGCGACATGGACGGCAAATGCTTTTGCTGCCGGTGGAATATCAACGGTCGCACCGGCAGAATACGCGTCTCAAGATGACATGATCGCCGCATTCAAGGACAGCGGCGCTTCCCTGGCCTGCCTTGTCTCATCTGACGGTATTTACGAAACCGAAGCGGGGCCGGCAGCGATGGCCCTTAAGGGCGCCGGTGCAAATCATGTTTATCTGGCCGGTCGTCCAGGGGAACGCGAATCTGAACTGAAGAATGCCGGAGTTGATGCATTTCTATTTGCAGGTTGCGACCTTCTTGAGCTGCTGAAGGACGCACACGCCCGGCTGGCCGGGGCTGCTGGCGTCGAAAACTCAGATCTGGAGGTTCGATCATGAGCAGGATCCCGAACTACTCGGAAAAGCCGTTCCAGAATGTCCTGGGGGAAGCTGACGCACAGTCGAAAGACAGTTGGCTGACACCCGAAGATATCCAGGTACCTCCGGTCTACCGCGCTGGGGATCTGGACGGGCTCACCCATCTCGATACCTGGCCCGGATTGCCGCCGTTCCTGCGCGGACCCTATCCGACCATGTATGTCCAGCAGCCATGGACCGTCCGTCAGTATGCGGGGTTCTCGACGGCCGAGGATTCCAACGCCTTCTACCGGCGCAATCTCGCGGCGGGACAAAAGGGCCTCTCTGTTGCCTTCGACCTGGCCACGCACCGTGGTTACGACAGTGATCACCCGCGTGTTGCCGGCGATGTCGGCATGGCCGGAGTGGCAATCGATTCAATCTACGACATGCGCACGCTCTTTTCCGGTATTCCGCTGGACAAGATGAGCGTGTCGATGACCATGAACGGCGCGGTTCTGCCTGTTCTGGCGCTCTATATCGTGGCTGCGGAAGAACAGGGTGTCGCGCAAAAGGACCTGTCCGGAACCATCCAGAACGACATTCTGAAGGAGTTCATGGTCCGCAACACCTATATCTATCCGCCGCAGCACTCGATGCGGATCATTTCCGATATCTTCAAGTTCACGTCGCAGAACATGCCGCGGTTCAATTCCATCTCGATTTCCGGCTATCACATGCAGGAAGCTGGCGCGACTGCCGATCTGGAGCTCGCCTACACCATCGCCGACGGCATCGAGTATGCCCGTGCCGGGGTCGCGGCCGGTATGGATATCGACCAGTTCGCACCACGCCTGTCGTTCTTCTGGGCGATCGGCATGAATTTCTTCATGGAAGTGGCCAAGCTGCGTGCGGCACGGCTGATCTGGGCTACGCTCATGCAGGAGAACTTCCAGCCGAAGAATCCCAAGTCCCTGTCCCTTCGAACCCATTCCCAGACCTCCGGCTGGTCGTTGACCGCGCAGGACGTTTTCAACAATGTCATCAGGACCTGCATCGAGGCGATGGCAGCGACGCAGGGGCACACGCAGTCCCTGCATACCAACGCGCTCGATGAGGCGCTGGCCCTGCCGACCGATTTTTCCGCCCGGATTGCACGCAATACCCAGCTGTTCCTTCAACAGGAGAGCGGCACCACCCAGGTCATCGATCCGTGGGGCGGGTCCTACTACGTCGAAAAACTGACGTCGGACCTGGCTGAAAAGGCCATGTCCCATATCCGCGAAGTCGAGGAACTCGGCGGTATGGCCAAGGCCATTGAGAAAGGCATTCCCAAACTCAGGATCGAGGAGGCGGCTGCCAAGACCCAGGCGCGGATTGACAGCGGCAACCAGACCGTTGTCGGTGTCAACAAATACAAGCCGGAGAGCGAAGAGGCGATCGACGTCCTGAAAGTCGATAACGCCCAGGTACGTGCCGCGCAGATCGACAAGCTGAACCGTTTGAGGCAAGAGCGAAACGAGAACGAAACACAGGCCGCGCTGGACGCCCTGACAAATTGCGCCCAGACTGGAGACGGGAATCTCCTGGACCTGTCGGTCAAGGCGGCGCGCGCCATGGCGACTGTCGGCGAGATCTCGCTTGCCATGGAAAAGGTATTCGACCGGCACAAGGCAGAAATCAAGTCGATTGCCGGGGTTTACAAACGAGAGGCGGGAGCCATGTCCGGCACAATGGAGAAGGTTCAGAAGCTGGTCGAGGCGTTTGAAGACAACGACGGCCGTCGACCGCGAATTCTTGTTGCCAAGATGGGTCAGGACGGTCATGACCGGGGCCAGAAGGTGATCGCGTCAGCCTTTGCCGATCTCGGCTTCGACGTCGATATCGGCCCACTGTTCCAGACACCGGAAGAGGCTGCCCGTCAGGCGGTCGAAAACGATGTTCACGTGGTCGGCGTTTCCTCATTGGCCGCAGGGCACCTGACCCTTGTTCCGGCGCTGAAGAAAGCACTTGCTGACGAGGGACGGGAGGACATCATGATTGTCGTCGGCGGTGTCGTTCCACCGCAGGACTACGACGAGCTCTACCGGTCAGGTGCTTCGGCGATCTTTCCGCCGGGAACGGTCATCGCCGAGGCAGCCGTCGGTCTGATCGGCAAGTTGAACGCGCAGTTGGGATATGGGCCGGCGGAGGCGGCAGAGTAATTCGGCCTGAGGAAATTCGCATTTTGAAACAGTGATGCTTCCTTGGGCTGTCTTCAGGTTTCCGGTTTCTCATAGATCAGGATATCGCCCGGCTGGCAGTCCAGCACTTCGCAGATCTTTTCGAGCGTGTCGAACCGGACACCCTTGACCTTGCCGGATTTCAAAAGGGAGACATTCTGCTCTGTGATACCGATGCGTTCCGCGAGTTCCTTGGACCGCATTTTCCGGCGGGCGAGCATGACATCCAATTCGATAATGATGGGCATGATGGGTTCCCGGTGCACCGTTGCTATATTATTTGTCTGTTTTCTTCTGCAAGCAGAGCGGCTTCGCTCATGATCCATCCGAACAGGAGCAGGAGAACCCCGAGACTCATGCTAAATATTTCACCGCCATCAACAGTTACGTCAATAATCCTTTCGCCTGCCGGATAGTCCAGGGTGACAATAAGCGAAGCGAGCGGATCACTGGCAAATTCGAATAGTGCGCAACATATCAGCCATGTTCCAAGCGAAACCACGGTTTTGAGCGGCCGTGCGGAAAAGAACTCCAAGGCCTGAAACTGCAAACAAAGACTACGCAGGGTCAAAAGCGCACCGAACGACAAGGTGAACATGCACAGGGCGACAATCGTCAGGGCACTGCGCTGGACGAGAGAAAGGTCAGCAAAGGCGCGTTCCGAATCTCCGATCGATATTGTTTGTTCGCCGGTGAGCGCGGCCACCTGGGGAAACAGAACGGAAAGCACAAGCAGTGCCGTGAGGATAATCAATACCGGAACACAGGCTGAAACGGCCCATTTCATGAGCCGGGCACCAAGCTGAATGCGCCGGAGGCGCCTGGATCTGGTTGATGTCACATGGTGGATCATCTGATGGTTCTCCTGCATCGCATCAGACAAATTGGCGGTTTTCGTCCGCAATAAGCGCCGCTTCACGCAGTATCCAGCCAAACAGGAGCATGAGCGCTCCAAAAATGAAACAGAAGATTTCTGCGCCATCCAGAGTGACTTCCACCGAACGTTCGCCAGGCGGCAAATCATAGGTCACAATTACCGAACCAATCGGATCGCTGATCAGATCGAAAGCTGCGAACACGATCAGCCAGACGCCAATCGATATGACATTGGCCAGCGTTTTCGGCGAAAAGAATTCCATCATCTGGAAACGCTTGAAGACCTGCCTGATGTTCCAGATTGACAATGCAAGCAGCGAGAGCGCGATGCAGAACAGCACTGCGACACCGATCCGCTGAATATGCGGAATTTCATCAATCGGCCGCTCAATATCCGCAACGTCGATCGTCTCTTCCGGGGAAATCAGAAGATCAAACGGCACGATGATTTCGACGAGAACGAGCCCGCCGAACAGCACCATGAAGGCAAGGATCACCGTTACGGTCCATTTCATGAATGCCGACAATCTTCGGATTCTCGTCAGTCGCTTTTCACGCTCTGCCCATTCAAGGTCGCTCATTGATCGCTCCGATTGGTATTCCAGCACGACGTGTCTATAGCGCCAGTCACTGAAATGCAAATATTTTGATATTGCTATTGACAAAAAAATTAATGCAGACATTTTTAAAATTATCGTTTTACAATAATAAATGAATGTTGTAACTCGAGCGAAAGTTCAAAAACTCAAGTGAGATCAACAATGGTAAGTTCTTTTGCTAATTATGATATATTCTCTTCTCCCCGATCCGGGCGCGCCAAGGTCTTGAGGAGGTTGCGGTGCCATTGGCTCCTTGAACCGGCAATACTCTGCGCTGTTTTGGCCGTGTTGGTTTCCGGGGCGCAGGCTGCCGACCTGGGGGACTACCAGGAACCTGGTTTCGAACCGCCAGCAGCGCCAAGCTCGATCTGGACAGGCCCCTATCTGGGTTTCGAGACCGGGGCTTCCCAAACGGTTACCGACGTCACGGCTGGCGGAAAATCCAAGGATCTTTCGCGGGTCGATGCAGCATTTGGCCTGTTCGGCGGCTACAACTGGCAAGTCTCCCGCATCGTACTGGGCGTCGAAGGCGGTGCCACCTATCTCGGCGGGCGGGAAAAGGGAACCCATCCAACACTGGGAACCGTTGAAACCGGTGCGAAATGGACTGCAAGCGCCAAGGCCAGGGCGGGTATTCCGCTCGGCAACTTCATGCCATATCTGAGCGCCGGTCTGGCTGCCACCGAACACAGCCTCAAGGCGAACGGCAAGGAACGGACTTCCGTCTCGGTCGGACCGGTCATCGGGGGTGGGTTGGAGGTTGCCTTCAGGGACAACTGGCGTCTGCGTGCCGATTACACGCTGACGGGTATCATCGACGACAAGGCGAACTACGGCGGCACAAGTGTTGAAAGAGCGTCGGGCAACCAACGCTTCATGATCGGCGTTTCAAGGGCATTCTAGCTATTCCGGATTGGAATGGAACGACATTGCCTCGGCTGCACTTCCGGACAGGGAAAGGCAGCCGTTTTTCCTTTCAAGACACTGCGACCCGGCTGTTAGCCGTACACCAGGATTGGTATCCGGTTGATCAGGTCGTGGCACAGCTTGCTGCGCGCAAGTCCGGCGACGTGCAATGCCGGGAAGGGCAGGGTGGACGTTAAAAAATGGTCATCGATACATCGGCTTCACCCGACCGCTCAGAAAGAATAGTGCCTTTCCCAGGCACGGTGCCTCGAAGTCTGGATGCGCGTTGGCAAGGTCGGGAACACCACACCAGAGCCCCGGATCGTCAGGATTATCGAGACCGAAAGAAAAAACCGTCAACCCAGAGCGGCAAGGCCCGTCAGGTCGGCAAGCACGGCTTTCGGTGCAAGGTCCGCATATTCGTCAGGCATACCCATCCTGTTCATCCAGACGGTACGGAAGCCAAACGCGGTTGCTCCTGCAATGTCCCAACGGTTCGAGGACTGAAATGAAACTTCTTCCGGATAAATTCGGAATTGAGTGGTGACCATTTCATAGACCTGCGGGTCGGTCTTGAAGGTCCTGAGATCGTCTACTGAAAAGATCTCGTCAAACAAATCCGTCAGTCCGGCAGCCTTTGCGGCAGCTTCCAGCATTGCGGGTGAACCGTTGGAGAGGATTGCGATCTTTGCGCCTGTTGCCTTCAGGTCCGTCAGGACCTGTGGCACTTCGGGATAGCAATCAAGTTCCCAATAGGCGTTCAGGAGATCGTCGCGCAGGGATTTGTCAGCGGAAGGGACAAGGGCGAATGCCGTATCCAGGCCCTGCTGGGTTAGTTCCCAGAAGTCCTTGTATTGACCCATCAGGGCGCGAACCCAAGAGTATTCAAGCTGTTTTTCACGCCAGATTGAAGAAAATCGCTGCGCATCGGGACCCAGCTTTGCCGCATGCTTGCGAACCGCAGCATGGACATCAAACAGGGTGCCGTAAGCATCAAACACGAACGCGGCATGCGCCATGACGGGAATTCCTTCGTCGGGGTTTCGGGACTGCGGAAGAAAACCGTGCAGCCACCGAAACGTCAAGCGCCGAGGGGTGCGACAAAAGTCGTATCTTTCGGACTATTGTGCCGGAGGCAAGGTAACGGCGCCGTCCGCTTCGATTTTCCAGAAGGGATTGTGAGCGATTTCAAGCAGGTGTCCGCCAGGAACCCCAACGTAGGACGAGTACCCGCCCCAGAAAGCCTTCTCCGGATGCTTGACCGGGTCTGCGCCCGCAGATACGGCCTTTTGAAAGATGGCATCCACTTCCTGTTCGGACCGTGCATTCCAGGCGAGCGTGATTGCTCCGGTCGTGTCTTTCGTGACATCTCGCCCGATTTCCTTTTCCAGCGCTTCACGGCTGTAGAGTGCGAACACGCCGCCAATTACCTGGAAAAAGACGACATCGGGCGACGGTGCGGCATTGACTTTCCAGCCAAGCCCTTCCTCGAAGAAACGACGAGCCTGAGCCACGTCGGGTACGGCAAGGGTTGTCATTGAAATGCGCTGTTCCATCGTTCGGTCCTCACTCATGAAAGGAACATATAGTGAACAAAATTGATTTCCTGTCAATTCCATTTCGCCTTGCGTCGAGCAGGCCGGCTGAAGTGTGACGCCCGGGAACGTTTCAAACAAACACGATGAGGCATTTTTTTTGGTGACAAGATTTTTTCAAATTCTGAAACAAGTCGAACAGAATTATCCCTGTCACCGTCAGATACCGAAAGAAAGGCGGCAACTTTCTCATTCCATCGGGTAAGCTGTTGACCTGGGCTGGTCACCGGTGTTGTGTCTTCGGCTGAAATGCCGATCCAAATACGCAAAGGGAAAAGCAATGAGCGGATTGAGTGATACGTGGACCTGGATCGATGGCACCTGGCACGAGGGCAATCCGCCGATCATGGGACCACGTACGCATGCGTCCTGGCTTGGCTCGAGTGTTTTTGACGGCGGACGTTTTTTTGAAGGAGTTATGCCGGACATCGATCTTCATTGTCAGCGTGTGAACGATTCTGCCGTCGCGCTGGGGATGAAACCCACCATGAAGGTCGGGGAAATGATCGAGCTGACGCGAGAGGGTTGCGCAAGGTTCGGCACCGATCAGCATATTTATGTCAAGCCCATGTACTGGGTCGAGGCCGATGGCCACGGGGTCATTACCGGCGACCCGGAAAGCACCCGGTTCTGCCTCTGCCTTTTCGATGCTCCGATGGCGCCGAAAGATGCGGCCATGAGCATTACTTTGTCGCCCTTCCGCCGCCCGACAATGGAATGCATGCCGGTGAATGCCAAGGCAGGTTGCCTTTATCCGAACAATGCAAGGGCGATGCTGGAGGCCAAGGGGCGCGGTTTCGACAATGCGGTCGTGCGCGACATGTTGGGGAACGTTGCCGAACTGACGTCCGCCAATGTCTTTCTGGCCAAGGACGGCAAGGTTCACACTCCTGCGCCCAACGGTACGTTTCTGGACGGCATCACGCGGCAGCGCATCATTCAGCTGCTGCGCTCATCCGGCTACGAGGTGTTCGAGCGCACAATGCATTATGACGAGTTTCTGGACGCGGACGAAATATTCTCGACCGGTAACTACAGCAAGGTAACTCCGGTAAAACGCATCGAGCAACGTGATCTGCAACCTGGCCCAGTAGCAGCGAAGGCCCGCGAACTCTACTGGGACTTTTCCCACGCCTGAGAACGTCCGCGCTACTCGCGAACAACGAGGGCCGCGGCTACCAGCAGCGCTGCCGCGGCGACGAGCGAGGGGGCCTCGAATGACCCTGTCACGGCATGAAGTTTGCCGGCCAGCCATGGCCCGATGACCTGACCAAGGCCGAATGCAGCCGTCAATATTGCGAGCATCTGACGTTCGGCGGCCGGGCCACCGGAGCTTGCCTGTCTGCGACCTTCAATGAGGCCGAGAGCTGTTATTCCCATGAATGTTCCGCCAAGCAGCGCGGATCCCAGGAGAAACAGAAACGGTTCAGCGCTGACAACGGTCAGGGCGACGCCACATGATTCCAGGACACATGCCAGCGCAAAGGCCTTTCGGCCTCCGGTTCTTGCCGAAACCTTGTTCCAGAACAGGATCGAAGGCGCGGCGAAGAGGCCGACAGTGAGCCAGACAAACGGTTCGCTCGACTGAAGGGCCGGTTCCGAGCGTGCAATAGCGGAAACGAATGTCGCGGTGATCACATAACCGAAACCGAACAAGCCGTAGGCGGCGATGAGCCGCAACAGACTGCTTGTCAGAAAGTTTGTCCTTGTTTCCGCTTTGCGAGTATCGATTTGGGTGGATGAACTTCTGTCGGTGGGGGCAGGGACGAGACGTGCAGCTGCTGCAAAGAAAAGGAGCGTTGCAATTCCGCTGGCAATCCAGAGCAGCCTCCAGTCCGCGGAGTAGGAGGCTACACCTGCAACAAGTATCGCGGAAAACGCGATGCCGCAGCCAACTCCGGCAAAGTGAAGAGCGGACAAGTCCCCGCGTCCCGCCGCGTTCAATCGCTCCAGGATGAGTGTCGTTGAAAACACGAGAACAAAGGCACTTGCAATGCCGCTGACGAAGCGGAGGACCAGAAAAGCGGCAAGCGCGGTGGTCAAGGCCATTGCAAGGCTTGTCAACGCGCTGACCAGAAGGCCACCCAGAAACCAGTGTCTTGGATTGCCTGGCAATGATCTTGCCGCACCCGCAAGAGCACCTGTGAGGTAGCCGAGAAAATTGGCGGATGCAATCAGGCCGGCATCGTCAGCTGGCAGTTGCAGTCCATCCTGCATAAAAGGAAGGATCGGTGTGTAGACAAAACGCCCGATTCCCATTGCTGCAGCCAGCGAAAGCAAGCCACCAAAAGCGAGGGGTACAAATGAACGGTCTGGTGTCGACATTTGGTCACTGGAAATCATTGGTGGAAAGGTGAAACGGACGGGGCCTGCAGACCGGGCCGCAGACATGCAATGATGCTACAGATACGGGAGCAGATAGACAAACACCGCTAAGACCAACTGATCAAGTCTCCGCAACATTCATCCAATCAAAGGTGTCGCCTCCGACGGAGCGAGACTTTTGGCCTGGACAGGTTTGGATTGTTTCTGTCTTTGAGCCTCTCACCGTCCGGACCTGCAGCTCACAAACAATTCTTGTCAAAAGCGAATTGAGCGCAGTTCATTGTGATCGGGATCTCGGGAAGGCAGCGCGAAGACGGTAAAACGGCACCTGGCCGAGACCGGTGACAACGCGCAAACCTTGAATTCAATGTGACCGGTATTGTTGTTCCAATGAAAAACAAACAATCCGGAACTCAGAATATGCCCTGTGCAACGATCATCAGAATTCCAGCACCGACAATGTAGCCGGCATCGATGGCCAAGGCAGGCGTCGACTTCCCGCAAAACGCACCGTTTGAAACGGTCAGCAGCGCGGCAGCCAGAATGGCCAGGATTGCGGTGATGAGGGCGTCAATTGTCGCAGTGACACCGACCACGGTGGCCAGCAGCAAAAGACCCAGTATCTGCAGCACCATTGCGCCCATTGGCGGTCTGCTGTCCGACTTGAGTTCAACACCGGAGCCTTCGGCCCACACCCTGGCAAACAGCAGGGGTGAATATACGAGCCAGCCGAACAAAAACGCCGCTATCGTGCCGACCACAACTGCGATCCAATTCACATTGTCAAATTCCATACTCGCCTCCCGCTTAGGACAGTGCCATCTGGCCGGTCGAACGATCCAGTCGCCTGTGAAGTAACGCGCACACCTTCATTCAACCGTATGGATGAATTATCAGCTTGCCGTTTAACAGTCAACTAATTGGTTTAGTTTGTGGCCCAAACGACCGTGCCTGGAGGCATGAATCCTTGACGTGACAAAAAAATAAGGAAAAAATTGTTTTATTTTCGAATTCCGAACTTGCCGATCTGGCTGGGGAATCCTATTTTGCGGCACGAAGCGGCTCGAAGGACCTCGTGTCCGGTCCGCCGGTCCCCGACTAAACCTGAGGAGTTTGTCATGTCTTTCGAATTGCCTGACCTGCCGTATGCATATGATGCCCTGGCACCTTACATGTCTTCCGAAACCCTGGAGTTTCACCACGACAAGCACCATCAGGCCTATGTCACAAAGGGCAACGAACTGCTCGCAGGCAGCGGACTTGAAGGCAAGTCTCTTGAGGAGATTGTCAAAGCAAGCTTCGGCAGCAATGCTCCGCTCTTCAACAACGCCGGGCAGCACTACAACCACATCCATTTCTGGAAATGGATGAAAAAGAATGGCGGCGGCACATCCTTGCCGGGTGCAATTGCTTCGGCAATCGACAGCGACCTTGGCGGATACGACAAGTTCCGCGCCGATTTCATCGCCGCCGGAATGGGCCAGTTCGGTTCAGGCTGGGCATGGCTCGCTGTCAAGGATGGCAAACTGGCAATCATGAAGACACCGAACGGCGAGAACCCGCTTGTTCATGGTGCGGTACCGGTTCTCGGCTGTGATGTGTGGGAGCATTCCTATTACATCGACTACAGGAACGCCCGCCCGAAATATCTGGAAGCGTTCGTCGACAACATGGTGAACTGGGACTATGTCCTGGAGCTTTATGAAGCTGCGACCAAGTAAGCCGGTCCTCTCATCATGAGTTGAAACCCCGGTCCCGTCAGGGCCGGGGTTTTTCGTTTCCAGGGGACTTCGGGCACACATTGTTACAATTTACAGGCGACATCACGGGAGCGTGATTTTATTCCGGAGCAATTCTTGGCTGTACTCCAACTCCTGCGCACCGTATCGGCGGTGTTTTGATCGAGAGGGAGAGGATCATGCGCATCGTAAGGAATGTTGCGGCCATTTTCATGTTGGCCGGTTTGGGATTTACAGGGTCTGTTCAGGCTGCTGATGATCCAATCGCAACGCGGCAAGCCATCATGTCATCTGTCGGCGCGGCAGCCGGCCTTGGTGGCGGCATGATGAAAGGCGAAGTCACGTTTTCGCCGGTTGCGGGGAAAGCCGCAATTGCCGCAATGAACGCCGCTGCTGCGTCTTTCGGCGACTTTTTCCCTGAAGGATCGGACCAGGGTGATACCGGCGCGTTGCCGGCCATCTGGGAAAACGCCGATGGCTTTGCTGCCGAACTTGCAAAATTCTCGGCTGCTGCCGGCAAGGCGATGGAAGCATCCGGCAAGGACGGTCCGGCGGATCTTGACGCGTTCAAGGCGGCGATGGGCCCCGTGTTCGGCACTTGCAAATCGTGCCACGAGACTTACCGTAAGAAGAACTGACCGGCGCATTACCGATATGCCGGTTTAGGCGGTTCCGGAGAGGTCCATGAAAAAGGCATTGATAGTCCTTGTCGTGCTCGCTGTCATTGCAGCGGGTGCCGGATGGGGCCTCTCCGCACCTACGCGGATGACCGAACAGCAGGCAGCTGCGCTGAAGACAGGTGACCCGGTGAAGGGGGAACTCGTATTCTGGGCTGGCGGTTGCGCTTCGTGTCATGCGGCAAAGGATGCAAAGGGCGAAGATCTGCTCAATCTTGGTGGCGGATTGCGGCTGGAAACTCCATTCGGTGTCTTCGTTGCACCGAACATCTCTTCCAGTGAGGCCGATGGCATCGGTGCCTGGTCCTTGACGGATTTCGCCAATGCCATGACACACGGAACATCGCCGGATGGGGCAAACTATTACCCGGCGTTTCCCTATTCGTCATATGCGCGGATGTCGGTCGAAGACCTTGGCGACCTTTACGCGTTTTTCAATACGCTGCCCTCGGTCGAGGGCAAGGCCCCGGGGCATGAACTCGGGTTCCCGTTCAACATTCGCCGCGGTCTTGGTCTCTGGAAACGCCTCTTTCTGAATCCGGAGCCTGTGATAGCTGCACCGGTTTCCGGCAACGAGGTTGATCAGGCGCTGTGGGACAGGGGGCGATATCTGGTGGAAGGTCCCGGACACTGCGGGGAGTGCCACACAGCACGTGATATTGCCGGCGGGCTGATTCTCTCGCATTGGCTCGGCGGTGCACCGGCACCGACAGGTGAAGGCCGGATACCCGACATTACACCTGTTGAAGGTAAGTTCGGCAGTTGGAGCGCGGCGGACATTGCTTACTATCTGGAGAGCGGGTTCACGCCGGAATATGATTCTGTCGGTGGGGAGATGGTCAAGGTCCAGGAAAACATGGCCCGGCTTCCTGCAAGTGACCGGGAAGCGATTGCGGCTTATCTCAAGGCGATTCCGGTCGTCGCTCCGACAGCAAATTGACAGCTGAATTGTCCCGGATTATCGAGGTCCGATGACATTCGATAATAGCGTCACCATCACATCTGTTGAAACGGGTCCAGACCTTGAGGCTGTAAAGGTCCTGTTCCGGGCCTATGTCGACTGGCTGGACATCGACTTGTCCTATCAGGGTTTCGAAGAAGAGCTTGCGGGGATGCCGGGCAAGTATGCACCGCCGAAGGGTGCGCTCTTTGTCGCGAAGGATTCGGGGAGCAATGTCTTGGGATGCGTCGGTCTAAGAGCCTTCGATGAAGATGGCAGATGCGAGATGAAGCGGCTTTACGTTTTGCCGGCCGGTCGCGGCAAGGGTGTCGGCGCAACTCTCGTTTCCCAAATTCTGGAAACCGCGGTTGAAGCCGGCTATCGCGAGATGCTGCTCGATACGCTGCCGACGATGACCGGTGCGATAAAGCTCTACAAAGCTGCCGGCTTCGAGGAAATACCCGCCTATTACAAGACGCCGATCCGCGAGACTGTGTTCTTTCGAAAAGCCCTCTAGGGTCTGAAAGGCTTGCGACTGGCGGCTGCTGTCAACGACAGGACGCCGTTCGCTGCCTCATAGTCCGAAGATGGCCTCCATTTCGACACGCAAATCCGGAGAAAACAGGCCTGCGACCATCACCAGCGAACTGGCAGGCACGTTTTTGCCATATGCTTCCGTTAGGGCATGGCGAATGCCGGGAATGTCGGATGGATCGGTAACAAACACGGTGACCTTGACAAGGTCCGAGAGTGTTTTGCCGTACTGCCCTGCGAGAAAACTCAGCTGCGAAAGAGTTGCGTGCGTCTGCTCCTCTGCCGATGCTGCCTGAGCCTGCGTTCCAAACGCGGTGAAACCAGACGTGAAGATTGTGTTTTCATGACGAACCGCGTGTGTATAGGGACCGACGGGCATTCCCAGGTCTTCGAAGTTTTGGCGTGAAATGGTCATTGATGCTCCAAGGTATCAGGGCAGGTACTTTGCGAAGATGCCGGTAATTTTCTGAACGACCGGGCTGAGAAAGAAGGCGGCAATGGCTGCGGCCGGCCACGCCAGACGAAATGCCTCCATCCATTGGCCCAGGAAGGCGTCGCTCCAGCCAAGATTGAGAAAAGTCACCCAGCAGGACATCACGAAAGACAGGCCGAACGACATGAAAAAAGTGGAAATCAGCCTGTGTTTCATGGCTGTCTCAGCTTGAAATCGCACCTGAGGTCTCGCCGATTTCGGTGAGTTCCTCGATATAGTTCACCTCGGTCAGGTCCTGCGCGAGATAGGCTTTCGTGTGATCAGCCTCGAAATGATCGGCAAGCGCCTGTTTGTCCGTCCAGCATTCCCAGAGCGTGAATTTTCCAGACTCCTTTAGGTTCTGGCGAATTTCAAAAAAAATGCAGCCGGGTTCACTCCGGGTCTGTTCCGTCAGGAGGCGAAGGCCTTGTTCTGCCTTGTCGAGATTCGCACCGTCCTTGAGTTCGATTCCGGCGCTGATGAAATATCCAGGCATTGATCTCTCCTTGCTTGTGGGATCATGGGAGATCTATTGATTTCTATTTCATCAATCTATATCAAAAATAGAGAGTTTAAATTCCGAAAATGAAATCATGCTGGACGATATCTCACTGTTTGTTCACATTGCCCAGTGCCGGAGCCTTTCAGCTGCAGCAGGCAGGCTGAACGTTCCGGCTGCCACGGTCACCCGGCGGTTGAAGCGGCTTGAAGAAACGCTTGGCGTCAGGCTGGTGCACAGATCAGCCCGAAAGTTTACCCTGACATCGGAAGGCGAAGCCTATTACCGGTCGCTTGCCGAGCTGATGTTTCAGGCTGAAAACACGCTGGAAGGCCTGAATGCGGATCTGCACAAAATTCGCGGGCCCTTGCGTGTCGCCGCACCGACAAATGCCTCCATAGGCATATTGTCACCGATGTGGTCGGATTTCGTGAAACAACATCCCGAAATCAGGCTTTCTCTCGGCCTGAGCAACGATAACCGGGATCTCAGGGAGAACCGGTTCGATCTGGCGCTTCGTTTCGGCGCGCAATCGGATCCGGCACTTTACCAGAAGCGGATCGGCAGCGTTGCCACCATGATGGTGGCCGCGCCGAAGTATCTGACGGAAAATGGAGAGCCGAAGGAGCTGGACGATTTACGCCACCACAAGCTGATCTGGGTCTCGTCGCTTCCGCACTGGCAGCTAAGGAATACCGGAACGGCCTCGGAGGAAACGATTTACCTCAACGCGGATATAGCCGTTGACGACATAACGTTGGCACGACAATTCGTTGCCGATGGTCACGGGATTGCGCTATTGCCGGTCACCGAAACGTCTTCCGCAATCGATGCCGGTCGTCTCCGGATCGTACTGCCAAAATGGACCGGACAGTTGCGCAATGCCTATCTGGTCTGGCCGACCGGACGATTGTTGAGTGCGCGCGCAAAATGCCTTTGCGATCACATCGAAGCTTTCATGGCCGCACGCAAGGTGCTGCAGGGCGGTGTTCCGCTCTGAAAACGCCCTAGGCTGTATGGGGGTTGCACCTGATGAAGCGTGGAACATCGATATAGGACCGCATGACCGAGAGCCAGGCCTGACACTCCTGTTGTGTTTTGAAGCAGCCGGCCTGAGAGATCTGGTATCTATTGCTGAAATCGTAAACGACGCCACTTGCAATTCCCTTCCAGCCGGTCCCGGAAAAGTTGCGGCAGTCGTACTGGGTATTCTGCGTATAGGGCAGGTTCTGCCGGGTCTTGTTGAATGTCGGTGCAAACAGGAGATCGGAAGGGGTTTGAAACTGCTGTTGGCAGGCTGCAAGGCCGATGGCTGCGACGGCGACAAGGAAACTCCGGCACGTTGCCTTGAACCTGCGGGAAACTTGCGTGCGCGTGCGGAATTGGCGATCCATCGAATGCTCCAGCGAATGTTTCTCTTTTGGGCGCATGGCGCATCAAGAGACTGTTTTGCAATGCAAATCACTTGAGCGGAAGAGCGCGGCAAAATCAAGACACGAACAGCGGAACCTCCTCCGTTCGGGCAGACGGAGGAGGCATTTTCCGGTTTCGTTGAGATCGATCGTTTTCGAGAGGCTGACGGCCCTCATCAGGAAAACGGGTCGACATTTGGCAGGTTGAAATCGAACGGGTCGTTCAGGCCCTGGTCCGCGTCGTCCCAGGCCTGGTAATGTCCCTCTTCCCGGAGTTTCAGGAGAACGGCCTCAATCTGGTCGTTTACGGAACCGAACGCATCCCACGCATCGCCCATGTTTGCGGCGAAACGGGCGATTTCGTCGTTGAAGCCCTGCGGCAGCTGGTCGAAACTGATCTGATCGAGATCGGAGAACAGGAACATCGTTTCGTCTTCGAACAGGAACTCGCGACCAATTCCGTTCATGTCGATGATTTCACCTTCGAACATGACCGAAATCGTCATTTCGTAAAATCCGAAATCATTTCTCTGAATATCGATCATGTATTCAAACGCCATGGAGAATTCTTCGATTCCGTAGTCGTGAGCTTGTCCCGCGACCTCGAGCATCTGTTCGTATCCGAAGGACGTCAGAAGCGGATTGCCGTCCGCGTCGAACGCCTCTGTCTGGATCGAAGTGAAGACCTCGGCGTTCAATTCGACATACAGTTCCCTGAACTGGTTGTCGTAAAAGCTGCCCTCGAACCGGTAGGCGAGGCCACTCTGGTATTCGACCGCGACCTCTTGTCCGTTGAAGGTCATGGTCTTGATCTCGGTCGTGCGCTCCTCGCTCAGCGCCATGATATCGAGCCTCCCGGCATCCGACCGGAACGTATAGCCCGCCATGTCGAGCGCGAAATTCACCTGCTGATGGCCGGCGCCACCGGCAGATTCAACCGCGGATCCGATAGAGCCCTGCGGCCCCTCGATTAGATCCCCGGTTGGAAGATTGTCCTTGCCCTCCAGGTCATAGGGGTCAAGGTCCAGGAAAGGCGGTTCGTATGCCGATGGTCCGTTTTCCGAATTCGCCGATGGTGCATTCTGTGTTCCCGGTTCATTGACCGGAGCGCCTGGCGGACCGCTCTTAGTCACATCCACGGCGTTTGCCGCCAGGTCGATGAGTTTTTGATCCAGCAGTTCGTCAAAATTGGTAAAGTTCGTATTCGTAAATCTGGTATGTGTATTCATAATGGCTCCTCTCCGAAAATATATGACGTTATGCGGGTTTTATTTGAAATAAACCTGCTAATCGAAAATTGGTGGGAGGAAAACTGTCTTCAACTAAAATGTTTTTCATTAAAAAACAGAAATAATTCGGTTTTCGTATTAATCGAAGGTGAGGTGTGTTTTGAAATATTAGAAAAAATTCCGCTAATTTTTTTGGTTACCGGAATACTTGAGCGGATTCTTGACGGTTGAAGTCAAAAGGAAAAAGCCGGCGTCCAGGACGCCGGCCTCAGGAATTCGACAGGTTTGATAGATCAGTTGACGTTGATCCAACGCAGCACCAGAAAATTGTCGGCACGCTGGGTCAGGTCGACATTGGACTTCGAACCCCAAAGAAGCGGCTGGATATGGAGCGGAACATAGACCACGTCGTCGCGGATGATCTTTGCCACTTCATCCAGCATGGCCTGACGTTTATCAGCGTCAATTTCCTTCTGGATCTGAGGAAGAAGTTCATCGACGCGGGCGTTTGAATACTGCCCGAAATTCCAGCTGCCGAGCTTTTTCTCGTCATTCTTGGTGGTAACAAGAAAGCGGACCGGGTGTTCGGCATCGAACGTGCCAGGGGACCAGCCAAGCAGGTACATGTCGAAGTTCCCCGCACGCAGTTCGGGCCAGTAGCTGCGTACCGGCATTGCGTTTAGATCCGCCTTCATGCCGGCTTGTGTCAGCATGGCGGCCATTGCCTTGCAAAGTGCCTCATCGTTGATATAGCGGTCATTCGGACACTTCAGCCCGAAGGAAAATCCATCCGGATATCCCGCTTCCGCCAGAAGTGCCCTGGCGCCGTCGGGATCATAGCCGATGCGGTCGGTCGCCGCATCGCTATGGCCTTTCATCTGAGGGCTGACAAGCTGAGTCGCAACTTCGGCGTTGCCGCGCATGATCTTGTCGACCAGGGCTTCGGCGTTGATCGCCTTCTGCACGGCTTCGCGAACCTTCACGTCCTGGAAGGGGTTCTTGTCCGTGGTCTCGTCAGAATATTTGAGGGCGTCGTGATTGTGACCGAAACCGAGCACGATTACCCGGGCCTCGATGCCCTGGTGCAAGGTCAGTCCGTCCTGGTTTTCAATGCGACCGACATCCTGGACCGGCACCGGATTGATCAGGTCGACCTGGCCGCTCAACAGACCGGCGACCGCTGTTGCCGGATTGGCAATCGGCAGGAAGGTCGCCTTGGTCAGATTATGCTCCGGTTCATCCCACCAGCCTTCAAACGGTTCCAGAACGGTCTGCACACCAGGTTCGCGGGACGCAAGCATGAAGGGGCCGGTACCGTTGGTATTCAGCGTCGCGTATGTCTCCTCGTCCTTGGCCGGGCGCACTGCATTGTTTGCTTCAGCCCATCCCTTGTCCAGGATCATGAAGTTGGCGATGGAGTCGGGAAAAATCGGGTTGGGTGCATGGGTGAGGAAATCGACCGTGTAGTCATCAACGATCTTGACCTCCTTGACCGGTGCGAACCACGAACTTGTATCGGCCGCTTCCGAAGAGGCGCGTTCATAAGAAAAGAGCACGTCTTCCGCAGTCAGGTCCGAACCGTCATGGAATTTGACACCTTCGCGCAAATGGAAACGCCAGCCGTCTCCGCCAAGCGGCTCCCAGCTTTCCGCGAGAGATCCTTCGATCTGCATGTTCTTGTCACGGCGGACAAGGCCTTCGTAGACATTGTTCAGAAAGCCGAGGACCGGCGCGGAGTTGACCGCATGGGGATCCATGGTTTGCGGGTCGGTTGGAGAGGACCAGCGCAATTCGGCAGCGCTTGCAAGCGAGACAGTTGAGAGCAGGGCGGCGGCAAGTGTAATACTGGCAGCGTATGAAGAACCCCGGCGCAATGACTTGGTCATGACATCCCCTTTGCGTGTCGTTGTAACGTTATATTGAAAACAACCTAAGCTATTTCGCCGCAAAAGAAATACCGGACCTGATTGCAGGTCCGGTCCGGGTCTCAAAAAAATGTGATGCCTGAGGAGAGCCTAGGCCTTGCCGGTCACCATCAGTGCAAAGGCCTGAACCAACGCGACTTCCTTCAACCTGTCAAAGCGCCCGGAAGCGCCTCCGTGGCCAGCCTCCATGTTGGTTTTCAGCATCAAAAGGCTGTCGCCGGACTTGACGGCACGGAGCTTGGCGACCCATTTCGCCGGTTCCCAGTAGGTGACCCGAGGATCGGTGAGGCCTGCGACCGCCAGAATTGCGGGATAGTTCTTCGCGCCGACATTGTCATAAGGCGAATAGGACGCAATGTACTCGTATGCGGTCTTGTCCGTGATCGGATTGCCCCATTCCGGCCATTCAGGCGGCGTCAGGGGAAGAGTGTCGTCCAACATGGTTTCGAGCACGTCGACAAACGGCACTTCGGCAATGATGCCACCGAACTTATCAGGTGCCATGTTTGAAACTGCGCCCATCAGCATGCCGCCCGCGGAGCCACCCTGTGCCACAATGCGGTCGTGTACGGTGAATTTCTCCGCAACGAGATGATCTGCTGCCGCGATAAAGTCGGTAAAGGTGTTTTTCTTGGTCTCGCGTCTGCCGTCCTTGTACCAGCGAAAACCCTTGTCCTTGCCGCCGCGGATATGAGCGATCGCATAGACGAAACCGCGATCCACCAGGGACAGCGAATTTGTGTTGAAACTGGCCGGAATGGTGATGCCGTACGAGCCATAGCCGTAGAGCAGCAGTGGCGCTGATCCGTCGAGCTTCGTATCCTTGTGGTAAAGGATCGACACGGGCACCGTTTCGCCGTCAGCAGCCGGGGCCATGAGCCTGCGCGTGACGTAGTCGGACGCATCGTGGCCAGAGGGAACTTCCTGTTCCTTGCGAAGGAGGCGCTCACGGGTTTGCACGTCGTAATCGAAGGTTTGTGACGGTGTCGTCATGGACGAATAACTGAAGCGGATCACCGTTGTGTCGAATTCATAGCCGCCGCCGAGACCCAAAGAATAGGCCTCTTCATCAAACTCCACCGAATGCTCGATGTTGTCTGCCAGCCTGCGGATGACGATGCGCGGCAGACCGTCTTCGCGTTCCAGCCGCGTCATGAAGGTCTTGTAGACGCAGTGCGACAGGATCAGGCACCCGGGCTTGTGCTGGACGAGATCCGACCAGAATTCCCGACCCGGTGTTGCCTTGGGCGCGGTGACGATCTTGAAGTCTTCCGCGTCTCCCAGGTTGGTCAGGATGTAGAGCGTGTCACCGTGATCTTCGACCGAGTATTCAACACCGGTATCGCGCGGCGCAATCAAAACCGGAGGGAGCTCGGGCTGGTCGGCAGGGATCATCCAGACCTCGGAGGTCTCGTGATCATGGATGTCAATCAGGATCGTGTCGCCGGACTGGGTCTTGCCGACCCCCATGAAGAAACCTGCATCCTCTTCTTCGTGAACCAGCACATCGCCTGCAGGATCGGTTCCGATTTCGTGGCGGAAGAGTTTTGACGGTCTGTGGTTGTCGTCAAGCCGGACATAAAACACAAATCTGCCGTCGGTGGAAAACACACCACCGCCACCGGTGTCGGCGATGCTGTAGTCCAGATCCTTTCCAGATGCCACGTCGCGGATCTGGAGAGAGTAGTATTCCGAACCCTTGTCGTCATAGGCCCAGGCAAGCAACTTGTGGTCTGGAGACTGGCTAGCGCCGCCGATCCTGAAATACGCCTTACCGTCTGCTTCCTTGTCGCCATGCAAAAGTATTGTTTCTTCACCGCCATCGCGCGGTGTGCGAAAGAAAATCGGTTGCTGACCGCCGGTTTCGAACTTCATGCCATAAGCGAATTTGCCGTCGGGGGCAGGGACGGAGCTGTCGTCTTCCTTGATCCGGCCCCGCATTTCGGCAAAGAGCTTTTCCTGAAGCTCCCTGGTCGGTTCCATGATGGCGTCCTGATAGGCGTTTTCCGCCTCCAGATAGGCACGGATATCGGGATCCAGTACGGAAGGATCGCGCATCACCTCCTGCCAATTGTCCGCACGCAGCCAACCATAGTCGTCCTGCCGGGAGATGCCGTGGGTCTGATGGGTTTGAGGGCGCGCCTGCGCGCGCGGGGAGAAAGCATCCTGTTTCATGGCAAAGGAGGTAGGATTTTTGGGATTTGTTGGCAAGTGACATTGTGTTCAGAAATGTCGAAGATTTGCAGAGCGAGGCTTTCAGTTGGCGCGCTGATCCAGCTCCTGCTACGGTGAAACATTATCTCGGGTTAGTTGGTGACAAAGGAGAGTTGCATGTACCGGATGGTCCTCAACGTCGCCGCCGCAGCGATGACATGTTTTTCAGTTGCGCACGCAGAAACAATGCCCTTGTCAGAAAATCTGATCGGTCTCACCAGTCCGGAGGGACAAACACTTCTCCTGGGGTCGGAAGCGAGTAACGACTACTTCCCTCTAAGCATCCATTTCACGACACAGGATAATCCGGCTTATTGCGGGCCGGCTACGATTGCCATGGTGCTTAATGCGTTGAACGTACCGCGTCCGGCTTCCAAGATGACACTCGGGCTTGGCATGTTCGACCAGGAGAACATTTTCACACCAGCCGCCACCGCCGTGAAACCGGCTGCTTCGATCGTGAATCCGCCATACGGGATGACGCTTGACGAGCTCGGCGGTATTTTTGCCGCACATGATCTCGTCGTTGACGTGGTTCATGCGTCCGATTCCGATCTGGATACGTTTCGCAAGACCGCGGTCTCCCAGCTTCGGGACAATGACAAGTTCATTCTTGTGAATTACCTGCGAAAGTCCATCGGCCAGGAATCCGGCGGCCATATCTCGCCACTCGGCGCCTATGATGAAGACAGCGACCGTTTCCTCATCCTGGACGTGTCACGGTACAAGTACCCTCCGGTCTGGGTCGAGGCAGCAACGCTGTTTGATGCAATGAATACGGTCGACGCCGACAATGACGGCAATACCCGGGGATATGTCAGCGTTGGTCACTGAACGGAGCAATCAGGGCTTCAACTTGATCGCCGGCTCTGTAACTGCCACCTGTGCGGGCAGCTGGTACGGCAGGTGGCTTCCGAAGCGTCGAGTGGCATATCGCGAGTAATACCGGAATGACGCGACACGATTGCAACTTGCGCAGTTTTACGACTCAGTCCTGCTTCCACGTTTGCGCCAGCTATCGATACCGTACCGGATAGCGGAGAAAGCAGCGACGATAAGAAACTGCGTTAGCTGCCATCCGGACGGCAAATCCCACTGGCGGGGTATCGTGAACGGCAAGATCTGTGATGCCAATAGGACAAAAAAACTGGCGGCAGCAAGAAGCCAAATCCATTTCTCCGGAAGCATCAAAACAAGTACACCAACGAAGACGCAGAATGCTATCGTCATCCCGAAAATCCGATTCTTATAAATATTTCAGCAGCATGACCTTGAATTCTTCTGCAGCTCACTTGATGCCTGCTTTTAATCGAGATCTTTTCAGGAGACAACTTTGGGTGCGAGATATCTGTCGGAACGCTCGGTTCGTTGAATTTCAGGGCAGCGTCCCCTCAATGAGTCAGATTTCCGATAGCAAGCCGTACAAGCCGCGTGTTGCTGCATTTTAGATCGATATCCGGGGAGCAGACGTTCGAATTTGCCGGCTGCCATCCCAAAGTCATGGGATACCTCCGAGCGCGGTATTTTGCCACTTTGGCGCGATGTTTACACCGCTCAAATACAAGATTCACGAAATCGCACCTGATCTGCAATTCTGGGGTTACGAAGGCGGAAATGTGTTGGCCGCAATCGCCGGTGCCGGTGGTTTTTTTGCGTTTTACGAAGGGCTTCGCTCTGTAAGCGAAATCCCAGCCGACAATCTTTGGTCTACAGTTGCGACCGCCTTTTCCACCTATCCCGATATCATTGTGACCGCGGGTCTGGCGGTTATCGTTCTTCTGACGATATTCCTGGGAAGATTTTTGAGGGCTCCAGACAGTGGGCAGGCTAAAATCTGGATTGACAGAACGTCATCTCTGGCCGGGATCGGACTGGTTCTTGGTGCGCTCTATTTCGGAGCCAGCTGGATCACATTCACAGCGGTCAGTTTTGTTTCCGCGTCTGCATTATTACGATTGTGCCGCACCAGTCCGGTGTTTTTGAAACTCGGCGGACTGATGCTGGCAGCGGGCGGTTTCGGCCTTGCCGGCTATGGATTGAGCACCGTGCAAGACACCCAATCGGCCCTGTTGCCGGGATTGACCGTGCTCACAGGTATTTACGTGTTTTTCGCGAGCCTCATGACGTATCAGGGCGGGATTTACGAATGCAATGCCATTCAGGAAGAGCTCGGAGGCGCGCCTTCTTCAAATGATCCCTTTCGGACGGACGGGCTGCTCGCGCGATTGCTGGTTTCCCGGCTGGATCGGCCGATCGGCGTTTTGGTAAAGCGCATCGCCCTGCCATCCGTATTTTGGGTGTCGAGAAATACCAAGTCGACGGCGCCATTTTTGACATCCATGTGGACACGGTTGCCGTGGAGAGTGTTGACCGGCATTGCCGCAGTTGCGACTGGTACGACGGTCGGTGTTCTATTCGGGGTCGCAAACATGCTTTGGGCGGTTGGCGATGTCGCAATCGGCTCTCTGGATTGGAAGCTAGCAGAGACCTGATACATTTGACGGGGTGACAAAATGTCTTGAAAATCTTACGCTGCGTGAAGCGGAGTGTCTGTGTGAGGCAGCATTCGCTGATTTGTGATCTTATTGCTTGTTCGAATGCATTTTAAAACAACAAACTAAATCGCCTGTGATGACTGCATTTAAGTGATTGTCAGGCGAAATCTTAAAAAAATATATGACGACCCTCCTAGTTCTTCATTCAATTTGTTTGGAGAAATATTTTCGTGAATATTGAAATCTATAAAGAAAACACTCTTTGCATTGTTCGTCCGACCGGGCGCATTGATCTGGTTACTTTGGAAGACTTTGAAGCAACCCTTTTGGACCTGATGGAAACCTCTTCGACAAGCTTGCTGATCGATATGGGCAGAGTCACATTTCTTGCGGGTGCCGGACTGGGGGTTCTTCTTGCGATCGCGATGCGATTGCGCCGTCAAGCCGGCCAGTTGGGAGTGTTCGGTCTATCGGGACGGGTGCAGGAAGTATTCGAGTTGTCCGGATTTGTTTCCGTCCTCGATATTCATCCGGACGAAGTCAGCGCACGCGGAGAAGTCCGCTGATGTCGACCCAAGCGATGATCGCCGCGACCATGTTTGCGGGACTGGGTCTGTTTTTCTTCGCGATGCATTTTCTTTGCGTCAATCTCAAACGCCTGGCCGATCAGAAACTGAAACAGCGAATCGCAAGGCTGACGTCATCAGCTCCTGCGGGGCTCTCTGTCGGTGCAATCCTGATCGTCCTGACACAAAGCGGAACTGCTGCAGTGTTCCTGCTCGTCGGCCTGTTGCGTGCCGGCATGCTGACGTTGAAACAGGTGCAACCTGTCATCCTGGGGCTCAATTTGGGAGCCGGCCTGATCGTCCTGTTTCTGACAATGGATATTCGGATTGCCGTCCTGCTGCTGATCGGGGCCACCGGGGTTCTCTACGCTTTCGGCCCGCGGCACAAAGAACAGATCACAGGTGCTGCGATCGGTGTCGGTTTGCTGTTTCTCGGTCTGCAGATCATGCGGGATGCCGCTTCGCAGCTTGAAACACAGGCTTGGTTTGTTCATTTCGTTGAATCGATTGCCGGAGTGCCGCTGCTGGCATTTTTTGCCGGCATTGTTCTGACGCTGTTTGCGCAATCATCGATTGCCGTTTCTGCAGTCATGATTGTTTTCCTGCAATCCGGTCTTCTGGGTCTGCAGGACGGGATCATGTTTGTCTATGGTGCCAATGTCGGTGGCTCTATTTTGATGATGTTGTTGTCAATCAACTTGTCGGGCGTGCAAAGACAGGTAGCTCTTTACAAGTTCGGATTGAACATAGGTTCTGCGCTGATACTTGTGCCGCTGTTCTACCTGGAGACCATGACCGGATTGCCATTGGTCATTTTCCTTGTTTCAAGTCTGAGCGACAATCCGGGGACGCAGGCGGCTTTGGCATATGTCCTGTTCAACGTGTTGCCCGTGCTGGTTCTCTTGTTGCTGCTCAACCAGAGTGCCGATCTGCTCAGGAGGATCAGTCCGCAAACCCGGGTCGAAGTCGGCGCCATGCCAAAACACCTGGTTCCGCCGTTCCCTGAACCGGCATGCATTGCGCAACGGCTTGTCGAACTGGAGTTGATCCGGTTGCTTCAACTGATCGCCGACGGATTTGACTGCTTGCGTGTTGGACGAAAATCCGGAGATCTGCATGAAAACCTGGAGGCAACCGCAGCACTTCACAAGATTATCGAGGAAGCCGTCAACGATATCGCGGCAAGACGAACGCTTTTGCCTGAAGACCATGAGCGGATCGATATGCTGGTACGCATCCTCTATACGGTCGGGGCTATGCGCGACACCCTAAAGGACCTTGGGTCCGAAATTGCCTATCTGCGCAGACAACGACCAGAGCTGACGTTTTCGGACTCCGCGATCGAGGGACTGGACGCCATACTCAGCGTGCTGATCTCGATCGCGCATGACCGGGATGCGGATACTCTTGAAATTCTTGCACGGCTGACCTCCAAAAGGGGCAACGGCATCAACGCGATCAAGGTCGCTTATCTTCAGGACGAAAATCTTCTGAAGATGCGGGACCGCGGCCGTTTGCTGAACGCGATGAATCTATGTGAGCGATTGATCTGGCTATTTGGCGAGACGGGCAGGGCATATGGACGAGTGGGCCGCAGCCAGGTTGAAGTTCTTTCCTGCGTTTTCGAGACGCAGGCCGGACTCAAACGGCAGCGCGCATAGAGACAGACGGGCTCAATGCAGCGAGATCGGCATGGTAAAGGAAACGACGGTACCGTCACTCGTGGAGACGATGTCGAGGCTTCCGTCAAGTTCGCTGGCGCGCCTGCGGATGTTCTTCAGACCGTGCCCGTTGTTTGCTGCGTGCTGAAAACCGCGGCCGTCGTCCTCAATGTTGATCTTCAGCATCTGCCTGGGCTCGGCCTGTAGTGAAAACCGGACCTTAACCTTGCTGGCGCCGGAGTGTTTGACTGCATTGGTCGTGGCCTCCTGCAGGATGCGCAGTATGTTGAGTGCGTGCGAAGGGTTGAGACCCTCTATTGCCGGAATATCAATCATCTGCCAGTCGAGTTCTATGTCGTGTAGCGCCAGTTGTTGTTCTGCGCGCTCCCGAAAAGTTCCAAGCATCCCGGATATGTCGTTTTCCACATCGAGAGATCCGATCAGCATCCTCAGTTCCTCAAGCGCCGCCTGTGCCGAGGTCTCGATCTGATCGGGATTGGATTCGCCCATTCTGCTCATCGCGATGATCGACATCAGTTGACCTCCAAGACCATCATGAACGTCGCGCATTATCCGCCGGCGTTCATCGTGCAATGCCTGCTTTCCCTCAAGAATCTGGCGCTGTGAGAAAGTTTCCCGAAGCTGGTTTTCCTTGTCCGCAATTCGCTCCTCCAGCGTGCTGACGAGATCGTCGACATGGTTCATCGAATGGATGAGACGCTGGAAGAAAATGACACTCAAGGAGGGCAGAATAAGGATGTAGACAATCCGGAAATGCAGGAAATTGCTGTCCGGTGTCACATTGGCAATGATCAGGGTGTCGTGAACGACGAGACCACAGGAGCAAAGCGCGGCAATGAGAAGAAGCGCGCATTCCCAACTGCGCTGCCATATGGCTGCACGCACGAGTACAAAGATCGTCCAGCAAACGATCACCAGCGAAAACGGCACAACGATAAACCTGTCGAGATAATCGAAAACAGGAGAAGGCAGGACAAGGAAGCCAATGGTTGAAAGCGCCGGAAGAACAAAGAGATACCAGGCCGGGAAGGGCAGTTTCCGGTTTGCGAGACTGATGTTGAACAGCAAACCTATAACGGTAAGCCAGAAATTCACCACATAGCCGAGAAGTGCGATTGCGTGCGAGATATCGACAGAGCTGGGCAGATAGATCGGAATGCCGTGAAGACTGCTGAAAAGCAGCAATATTGCGCAATAAAGTGCGGCTGGTTCGTGTTTGCGACTGATCCAGAGTATCAACAACAGCAGTGCCAGCAGCAATTGCCAGAATACGATCAACTCCGGCAGGCGAACGGCGCGCAGATAGTGCCATTCAAAGCTGTTGCGCAAAAGGCTCGACGGACCAATATAGACGTCGCTCAAAAAGCCCACCAGTTTGCCGCCCGGGGTCATGTCGATTTCGAGCTGGTTGATACCCGGTTTCAATGTTCCGCCGGAAAAGAGAGCAAAATACGGAATACTTTGATCGGGGATCAGGTCTCCACTCAAAAGCCCTCCGGTTGAAAGCTCCGTACCGTTGACCCGTACCGTAATCTGACCGGAGTAGTTGGGGACATAGACACCCCAGCGTCCGTCCCCGGTCCGGTATCTGAATTCGGAACGATAGACGCCTGCTTCGGCGGGACGTTCGGGATGAGAACGCCAGTTGTCCGGTAGCGCGACCTCGGTCTGTTGATCCTGAGCAGCGCCTTGCTGAAAAGTCATTGTCGTCAGCGGCGCGACACCTTGTGGCAGAGGAAGCATTTCGAAGGCGAGCACGAGCGTGATCACGATGGTGCCGAGCGCCCACAGGAAAAGCACGACAGGATGCTGCCAGACGGTCTTGTTGTTCGCTGAAGTGTTCAAGAGATGTTGATCAATCCACGCTGAATGGCTTCGAAAACAGCTTCGCCACGAGAATTGACTTCAAGCTTCCGATAAATGTTCTTGATGTGCGTCGGTACCGTGTTGCTTGAAATGCCGAGTTTCTCCGCAACATCCTTGTACGTGAAACCCTTGGCAATGCCCCAAAGTATATCCATCTCCCGTTTGGTCAGGAGTTCATCGGACTGATTGTCCTTTTCGGTCCCTTGTACGATTTGAATAATGAAACGCGCGACCGATGTGGAGATTGGCGACTTACCGGCGACAAGTTGTTTGACGGACTGTGCGATATCGAGGGGGCGGGAATCCTTCAAAAGGAAACCGGACGCACCGCTTGCAATGGCTGTTACGACGCTTTGTTCGTCACCCAGAACGGAAATGACCATAATTTCCATTTCAGGGTGCGTTTTTCTGGCTTGCCGAATCAGATCGAAGCCGTGGCCGTCTGGCAGTTTCAGGTCCGTGATCAACACATCCGCTGGAATGGTGTCGATGGCTTTGGAACCTTCGGCATAACTGGCGCAGGCTGCACGAACCGTAAAATCACCCTCTGACCCGATGCTCGTCTGCAAGGACTGCAACATGACCGGATCGTCTTCCACGAGAATGATATCGACCTCACGGTCAGTCATTTCAGCACCTGCAAAACACACGTTGAGCTATTGGAACATGATTATCAAAACCGGCGCCATCCCATATTGAGAGGATAGCGTAAGATCTCAATTCTCACCTATTCTGCAATCGGGCGTTGAGCAGCCGCCCTCGATACTGAAACCTGGACCTTGAACAGCTGAAGAAACACTCAGCTGTTCAGGGTCATTTTTTTGAGCATATTTAGTTTTTGCGTGTTGTTCAATCTGCCAGGAAACGTCATGACAACCCCTTAATGCATCACGAACGTGACTGCAGCATTGCCAATTCCTCGCGCCGTTGTCCTTGCGTCAAATGAATTGGCCGTTCCATTACTTTGCGCGAATGACAGACAGCGTTGGCCTGATGCAATCCGTTGGACCGTTTGCCGCCCGGTGTCTCGATTGACGGTTCGGAAAGACGCTGATCTTCATTGCGACCCAGCTTTTGGTTTTCCGGTCCGCAGGTATGAAAACCGCGTTCCGGACCTTGCAGGAGATCATTTCACCGGCGCGGGTTTCAGCTTTTGCGAGCGCGCGACGCCACGAATGACCAGGAGCGCACGCCAATAGTTGAAGACCCCGCCCAGCAGGAAAAGGATGCTGCCGGTCAGATACAAAAACGCCAGATAAGAAAAAAGTTCACGCGCATCGGATTTGCTTTCAATCGTCCAGAGATAAGGCACAGACGCAACGGCAAACAGCACCGATCCGGTCACAAAGGACAAGGCTGTCAGGTTCATCAATTGAAGCTTGATCAGAGATCCGGCAGTGATGATTTGCAGGACATTCACAACCGCACCGACCACAAACAGGAGACTGCCGACAACAAAACAGTACGCGCCCGCCTCGGTGGCATCATACCGTTTCAGGAAACAGACACTTCCGACAATGAAAAGGATCGTTCCAGTGACGTATGTGAGTGCAGCCAGGGTTTCCAGTCTGTCCCAGACAGAGGGTTCACCTTCACGGTGGCGACCCGCGTTGAAAACTTCCAGAAGGTCGTGTCCTGTGACTACGAGATAGAGCACGGAACCCGCGATGAAGGACCAGGCGCCGATATCTGCGTATTTCGCGAAGGCTGGAAAAAACAGTACGCTGCCGATGATGAAAATCACCCCGCCGATCTTGTAGAGCGCGGCGTTGAGACTTTCCCAGACAAGGTCCTTGCGTACGGTTTCGTGCTTGGCCAGCAGATCGAAATTTCTGGGCCTGTTGAGAAATAGATGCGGCATCGCGAAAAGCTATCAGCTGTTGACCGGGTCTGTATATGTTTGTTGTCCCAGGGGCCTTCAATGTGTCTGCAAGACAGGCGAACCTACTTGTAGACCACAGTGTTGGTCGCATTCTCAAGGCGAAGCGTTGACGCAGCCTTGCTGTCTGCATTCACGAAGAGGATAGCGTCAGCAGCGTCGATTTCGTCGATCGGCAACTTGTTTGGCTGAACATCGTCCAGCAGAATTTTCGCCGCCAATTCCGCTGCTGCCTCTCCTCGCTCACGATACTCTGTACCAAAGGCGAGCGTTATTCCTTCGTCGATATAGGCCGTTGACGATCCGATGCTGACGAGGTCGTCCGGAATGATCTCCTTGAGGATCCCGGAATGTGCGATGAACGACGATGAAGCGGTGACGTAAAGCGCGTCGACGCCTTCAAGCTGCGGGATCAGAGATGAAAGCTGAAGATCGGTTTCGTCCGCATCCGGTGCAAAGCGAAGCCGCTTGGGAGTGATGCCGAGTTTTTCTGCTGCAATCGTGAGGTGGTCGGCCTCTGAGACAGCGTTGTTTTCCCGCGGATCAAACAGGATCGCCATGGTTTGGACAGGGTGAATTTTTCGAAACAACTCCAGGTTCACGTCCGGTGACAGGGACATCTTGGCACCGGTCATGCCGGGGGGCGGGCAATCCAGGGACCCGACCAGTCCGACACCGACCGGGTCGGCCACGATATTGAACACACGGGGCACATTTGCGATGTCGAAATTATTGACTGTCTGCGTGACGGTCGTTCCGAAGGTGTAGATCAGGTCCCGTGTTTTCAGAACGTCGAGATTTTCCCGTAAAAACCCGGCCAGTTCTGTCTGGTCACGGTTTGCGTCAAAGTGATCAATGTCGGCATCGATGCCAAGTTCGCCCAGTTTTTCGACGAACCCTTCTTCGGCAGGCGTGAGGCCACGCCAAGTGATCATCAATATGGATTTGGTGTCATCGGCTGCCTCACCGAATACCGGGGTAAGAACCACTGCAACCAAGATCATACAACTAGTAATCAGGTTTTTCATCTTCGGGTGGCGGTCTCTCTTTTATGCAATCAATTTGGAAGTTTGCCCGGTGAGTAGAAGATTATTCGGATTATGCTTGGTATCAATGCCCATTTTCTTTTTCTTTGGCGCTATAAATTTCAAGGGGAAGGACTGGATACCGCATATACTGTCTTGAATTGAACGCAACCAATGTTCGCGAGCTCGCGCATTCACACTTTTTCACCGGCGATGATCCGGTCATGCATGAGGTGCTGGACTATCGTCTGGGCGGCTGGTCGAAACCATTCCTGTCTTGAGGTCCTGACATTTGATTGTGGCTCCACATGATCGAGAAGTCTTGTTCCAACGAAGCCCGCTCAATCCCTCCCGGCTACATCTGCACGGCACTGTTGGTTCTTTGGACTCTTGTCGAGTTGGACCGCGGCAACAAGGTAACAGAAACGGTTCAAACCAGCTGAAATTGCCATATGTCGCTGCCTGGAAGACACAGGTCGGTTTGTCGATTGACAGCTTCCTCAATTTCAGCCAATCAATGGTCTTATGGTTCTCGTATCCGGAGCCGGATCGGGATTAAAAGGGAACACGGTGCGGCGTAGCCAAAAGGCACCAAGTCCGTGACTGCCCCCGCAACTGTGAGCGGTGAGCAAACCTGAAAGCGCCACTGGGGAGACCCCGGGAAGGATCAGGCAAGCCATGACCCGCAAGTCAGGAGACCTGCCATTTCATCACAAACTTCAACCCGGACGGGGTGTTCCGGAGGAGCGGATGGCATGGCAAAACAGCGATCGCTGACAGAGTTAGACCTTCGGTTCCTGCAAGCCCCGTGTAATCGCGGAGGGCGAAATGAACCGGACCAGAAACGAAAATGCTGATTTCATACCCGTTTTTCTAGCCAAGGCCGGTGCTTTGGGCGAACGCGCAGCCAGAGCCATGTGCCCCAATGGCTGCAGATTTCCGCTTGCATCGAAAAGTGAACGTAATGTAATAACATTACATAAGTTGCGACATAGCCTTTTAAATGAGGTGCAGATTCCGGATCGGCGGTCTGATCATGAACAATCGGGCAGCTCGGATTCGGGCGGTGACAAACACGTGGAAACGTCGGGGATGGCAGATGAGTCGTGAATCGCACAAGATATTCGTCTGTACGTCCTGCAGGCACAATGGCAGCGACTTTCGGCCGGGTTTTGAACTGATCGCCAAGCTGCGGGAGGCCTTGACCTGCGCCTTACCGGTTGCCGGAAACGACTTTGAAGTTTCAGGTATCGCGTGCATGGCAGGATGCTCACGGCCCTGCACGGTTGCCTACAGAGCCAATGAAAAGGCGACTTATCTTTTCGGTGACATCGATCCGGAGACGGATATTGATGATCTGGTTGCCTTTGCCCGGCAGTACAGGGTTCTGGCGAATGGCTGGTGCAACTCTGCGGACCGTCCCGGCAAACTCCGGCGATCGGCACTCGCGCGCATACCGGCCGCAATGAGCGTGACCGAAGCAGATACGGCAACCGTTTCATGAGTGGCGCGGCCCTTTCGGCCAGGCAGGCCGGATGGCGCGCGGGGCAGGGCAATACCATCCTGCATCCCGTCAGTTTCGATCTCGCCGCAGGCCAGGTTCTGGGACTGGCCGGTGCCAACGGTGCGGGCAAATCCACGCTTCTGCGTCTACTTTATCGTTTTCACAGGCCGAGTACCGGTGCGATCTTTCTCGACGGTCAGGATATCTGGAAAATGTCCGCGAGATCGACCGCCAAGAAAGTTGCTGCCGTCCTGCAGGAGCAGCCCACTGATTTTGCATTGACCGTCCGGGAGATCGTCGCACTGGGCCGCCGTCCGCACGGGACGGGGTTTGCCGGAAATGGCAGCGACGACTTCGAAATTACCGAAGGTGCCCTGGACCGGATGGGATTGCTGCCGCTCGCCGCGCGATCCTTCGGAACGCTTTCCGGTGGCGAGCGCCAGCGGGTGATGGTTGCCCGTGCACTTGCCCAGGAGCCCGAATTGCTCATTCTGGATGAGCCGACCAACCACCTGGACATTCGCCACCAGCTGGAAATCGTTGCGCTGATATCCAGCCTCAACATCACTATCGTCACAAGCCTGCACGATCTGAACCTTGCCGGCCGCGTCTGCGACCGCGTCCTGTTGCTGCACAAAGGGGCGGCGGTCGCGTTCGGAGAACCGGAAGACGTTCTGACACCGGACCACATCGAAAAAGCCTATTCCGTGCAGGCGCGACTGGAACAACTTGCGCCGAGCGAACAAGCACATCTTACCTTTCATCTTTAAGTACCGGAGAATTCCATGAAACGTTTGGCAATCGGCCTCGCGACCACCGTTTTTGCAGGATCTGCGCTGGCACAGACCACGGTAAAAAGCTGCGATCGAGAAGTGACATTCGACGCTCCGCCAATGGCGGCCGTTTCCAATGATGTCAACCTCACCGAAATGATGCTCGTTCTCGGCCTCCGCGATCATATGGTTGGCTATACCGGCATTTCAGGATGGAAAACGCTCGATGAGGAAATGCGTGACGGCGTATTGGAACTACCGGAACTTTCCGCAAAGTATCCAACCAAGGAAGTCCTGATTGGCGCTGATGCGGACTTCTACTTCGCCGGCTGGAACTACGGCATGAAGGTCGGTGGAGAGGTGACCCCGGAAACGCTCGAGCCCTTCGGCATTCAGGTCTACGAACTGACCGAATCGTGCATCCACATCGGTGAAAAACCGAAAGTGTCGATGGCGGATATGTATAATGACCTGATCAATCTGGGTAAGATCTTCGGTGTCGAAGATCAGGCACATGATCTGGTCGCCGGTTACAAGGCCGAACTCGATAGCTATAAATCTTCTTTAAGACCCGGCGATAAGCCTCTGAAAATATTTGTCTATGATAGTGGTGAAGATAGACCGTTCACCGCAGGGCGTTATGCCATGCCAACGGCACTCATTGAAGCTGCGGGGGGTGTCAATGTACTTGACGATTTCGAAAAGAGCTGGGCCAAGATCGACTGGGAAACCGTGGTCGAAAAGGACCCGGAATTCATCGTTATCGTAAACTACGGAAACGTGACGGCTGAGCAGAAGAGAGATTTCATGATGCAGAATCCTGCATTGGCTGAAATCGACGCCGTCAGGAACGACCGGTTCGTTACGCTCGAATATGTCGAGGCGACACCTGGTCCGCGCAACATCAAAGCTATCAAGAAACTGGCAGAAGCCTTCTGGGGAGAGTAAACCTTGTTGCAGCGACCGACCGCGGAAATATCGAGGGACAGCGTGCAGAAAAGCAGTTCGCCGCCATCAAGCTGGGGGTTCGGCCTCATGCTGATGACCGGCGGGCTTGTGCTGATCATTTCCGTGGTCGTGGCCGTCTCGGTGGGGGCCATTTCGGTCCCGGCCAGTACGGTGTTCGGGGTCGTTGCCAACAAACTGTTGCCCGGCGCCGTCGAAATCGACTGGTCCAGGGGAAGAGAGGCAATTGTCTGGGACATCCGGCTTCCGCGCACATTGCTGGCCGGTTTTGTCGGTGCAGGCCTTGCTATTGTGGGTGCCGCGCTGCAATCGGTCACCCGTAATCCGCTCGCGGACCCGCACCTGCTCGGTATTTCGTCCGGAGGTGCGGCAGGGGCGATCCTGGCTCTTTTGCACACGGGACTGTTCCTGGGGCTGCTGACGGTTCCTCTAATGGCATTCGCGGGCGCGCTCGTCGCAACGCTCATCGTGCTCGGGGTTACGCATTTTGCCTCCGCAACAAGCGCCGACAGACTGGTTCTGGCAGGTGTCGCTGTTTCCTTCATCATCATGTCCCTGGCAAACATCATGATTTTCATGGGAGATCCGCGCGCGACACATACGGTTGTGTTCTGGATGCTGGGCGGACTTGGGCTGGCGCAGTGGAACCACCTGTTGTTTCCTCTCGGCATACTCGTGCTGACTGTCCCCTATCTTCTGGCGAAGGCGGCAGACCTCAATGCGATGACCATCGGAGACGAAACCGCGTCCACGCTCGGCATCCCCGTGGCGCGGTTCCGGCTGGTCGTGTTCGTGGTCGGCGCCTTGATCACCGGCGTGATGGTTGCCTTTTCGGGCATCATCGGATTCGTCGGGCTCATGATCCCGCATATCGCGCGGTTTCTTGTGGGGGGAAGCTACAGGCGTGTTCTGCCTGCCAGCCTGCTTTTGGGGGCGATATTCCTCATCTGGGCCGATATCCTGGCACGGACGCTCATGTCACCGGAAGACATGCCGATCGGCATCGTGACCGGCCTGATCGGCGGAGTGTTCTTCATATTCCTGTTGCGATCGCGGGCCGGGAGCGGCGGCCGCTGAACAGGATGAAGACCATGATCGCCATGTTGAGGAAATTCCAGGCGATACCATTGAGGAATGCTGCCTGGTAGGAACCGGTCAGGTCATAGATCAGACCGGACATCCAGCCACCCAGGGCCATGCCGAGGATCGTTGACATCATGACAAGTCCGACACGCTGCCCGGCTTCGCGCGCGGGCAGATATTCCCGCACAATGACCGCATAGCTGGGAACGATGCCGCCCTGCGACAGGCCAAAGATCAGCGACACAAGGTAAAGCGACGCGAGCCCGTTGAATGGAATGTAGAGGAAGAGAGCGGCGCATTGCAGGACCGACCCGATCAGAAGTGTCCACACGCCACCGATTTTGTCGGCGAGATATCCCGACAAAAGGCGACTGACGACACCGGCCCCTGTCATCAGGGCAATCATGTCGGCGCCAGGCGCAATTCCGTATCCAAGGTCCACGCAATAGGCGACGATATGCACTTGCGGCATGGACATTGCCACGCAGCAACCAAGACCGGCGACCACAAGGAGGAATTGCAGCGCAGTCGGAGAGAGACCGCTCGGCTGACCGCCGAAAGTGTTGCCGGAGGGCAGGGCGCTCAGGGCGGACGCGGGTGGCGGGCGGCGCAAGGCCAGCGCGAGCGGGACCATCAGCACCACACAAAGCGCACCGATCAACAGGTAGGTTTCTCGCCAGTCGTTGCTGACAAGGCTCCATTTAATGAAGGACGGCCAGAGAACCCCCGCAAGATAGTTGCCGCTTGCCGCGCAGGCTACCGCAAGTCCCCTGCGTTTCAGGAACCAGTGCGAGACGTCGGCCACGAGCGGGCCAAACGTTGCCGCTGTTCCGAGGCCGATCAATACGCCCTGGGCCACCGTAAACAGCAGGATATTCGGAGAAACGGCGGCAAGTGCAAAACCCGCTCCCAAAAACAGAGCAGACGCGATGACGGGTGGGACGATGCCGAACCTGTCGACAAATCGCCCGAGAATATAGTTTCCAACGGCAAAACCGACCATTGTTGCCGTGTAGGGAAGCGACGCACCGGCCCGGTCAACACCGAAATCCGTCTGAACGTCCGGAAGCACAATCACGACCACCCACATTCCGGCACCGCCTACGGTGCTCAAAAGAATTGAGATCGCGAGACGGAACCAGGCATAGGGCCCGTCTTGAACGTAAGGATCTGACACGGGTTGACCGGACATCTTTGGCTTTCAAACTGGGTATAGCCACCTGCGTATCAGGTTCGATGAAACCGGGCCAACAAATATCCTTGAAGTGATTGAGCAATTTCCTGAATGAATGGCCGGAGACATCAGCATGTCTCCGGCACTGCTGCAACAAATTCAGATAAACTCACCGTTTAGGCGGACGACAGCAACTCGGCGACAAACGTTGAAACAGGTTTGGTCGGGCGTCTTATCAAGGCGCGAAGCGCCGTTGAAGCATTGTAAAGTTCTCCGGAAGCTGCTCCCCGGTCCGCATCGGAAATCGCCCTGGCAAACGCCTCCGGCAAGCCTGCACCCATGAGAACGCCGGCGTAGTCGTCCTCGGTCAGGTTTTGAAAAGGTATGTTCCGGCCGGTCTGTCTTGAAATTTCCGCTGCAAGCTCCGACAGGCTGATGGACTGATCTCCGGCAAGTTCCATCACCCGCGTCGACAGGTCGGCACCCGAAACAACGCGTGCGGCCGCCTCGGCGTAGTCTTCGCGTCCTGCAACAGAAATTCTGCCGTCTCCACTTGCACCGACAACAGCACCGTGCTGAAGCGCCGCTGCAACGGTGCCCGCATAGTTTTCAAGATACCATCCGTTCCGGAGAACCGCATGGGCGATACCGCTTTTTGACAGAATACTCTCGGTGTCGATGTGCTCGGCGGCGAGAACGAGGCTGGAGTTGGGTACATTCAGCAAGCTCGTATAGGTGATGAAACTCACACCTGCTGACTTCGCGGCCTCGATAACTGCAGCATGTTGGGCGACCCGATGGCCGATCTCCGAGCCGGAAATCAGAAGCAGACGTGTGACACCTGCAAGACCTTCGGCAAGGCCGGAAGGATCGTTGTAGTCGAAACGCGACACACTGATCTGGCTGCTGACGAGATCCTGCGCTTTGTCCGGCGAGCGGACCAATGCCCGGACGGGTTCATGGGTGAGGCTCGAAAGATGTTTCAGGACAAGGCGTCCGAGTTGGCCACTGGCACCCGTGACTGCAATCATTGAATGTCTCCTGGATTTCTGACTGAGGATCAATCGGATGCAGCCCATGTAGACTCAAAACTTACTTTTTGTTAGTACGTACAAAAAGGTTAGTTTTGAGATTGCAGGTTCCATGAAGGAAAAAAGTCTGACGAAGCTGGAGAACATGGACGTATCGGTGCCGGATAGGACGAACAGCGACGGGCAGGCATTGTCGGAAATGTTGCGGCGAGGGGAGTTGTTCAATCAGAATTGTCCTTCCCGGGAGATCCTGAAACATCTCACCAGCCGCTGGGGTGTGCTGGTGCTGATCGCGCTGCTGGATCGTGATCACCGGTTTTCGGACCTCAGACGCAAGGTCGGGGGCGTCAGTGAAAAGATGTTGGCACAAACACTCCAGACGCTGGAAGCAGATGGTTTCGTGAACCGCTTTTCGCATCCGGTCGTGCCGCCGCACGTTGACTACAGCCTGACGCCGATCGGGCGTGAAGTTGCCTTGAAAGTGAGAGATTTTGCCGACTGGATCGAAGTGAATATCACGCGCATCCTGTCATCAAGATCGGTGAGTGGAGCCGCATCGGAATAGGGCCGGGGTTTCCTGACCGGCCCGTTTATCCAGGTCGGCAGACCTGCGCGGATTTACGATTTTCAAGTTCAAGACGCAGGCACGCCTTTTCAGGCAATGCGCCGGGCGTGGTTCGTTTTATTGCTGCTGGAAACGCGACACGGTGCAACTCTCTGACCTTGCCGTCCTGAATCCCGATCACACGCAGCGTTCGGCGGTCATTGGAAGGCACCGCTATGTCAGTTCGTCCGTCTCCGTCAAAGTCGAGATCACCGGAAAGACCTTGCTCGCGGGCGCCGATTTGGTGATTTGAAAATCCGTTTATCGAAACGATCGGGACCAGGTCTGTACCACGCCACTCCACGAAATAAAGCGTTCCACCGATATGCGGTGTTTCAACGTAGGCGATCTGGGGTTTCCCGCGTCCGGCGTAGTCCGCGATTCCAGCAATATTGAGCCATCTGTTGGAGCGACCGATCGGCGCTGTTGCTGCCAGTTCCACCAGTTTACCGTCCCGCAGCCCATAAACTGCAACGCTTCCGCCAGTCGACAGAAAAGAACGGATCGTGATCACCTCGAACTTTCCATCCTGATCCAGATCCACAATTCTGGGGGTTCTGTCTTCGAACACCTGGCTATCGGGCAAGACAAGTTCGTAGGTACCACCGTTCCGGACCGTGACATGAAGCGAACCTGCTTCGATCGCATCTCCCAGAATGCCGTGCCGGTACCTTCGGGTGGGCGAGCCATACCACGCGGCAACAGCGTCTGGCTCGCCGTTCCGGTAGATGGCGTAGTTTCCGTCCGGCAAGCCGTTTGCAGGTTTTGCACTGCCCGTTGTCCAGACGGCCTGGGGAAGAGGCGAAGCGTTTGCAGGACCTGGCTGCAGTAACAACGCGACGGCAAGCAGTACAGAAAGGCTAACGAGTTTTTCCAAGACCATCTCCTATTCAGCGGCATTCAGGTTGGTGGGCTGGTCTCCGGCCGAAAGCAGACAGGTTTCGGTAGCCGCGTCCATCGGCACCATGAGTTCGATGGTCATTCCCTCGACAACGGCGTCCTGAACGGATGCGAGCTGTCCGATCATGGAGGTCACCTGGAGCCGGACCCCGTCAGGCCCGAGCAGCTCAACAGGCACGAAAACCGGCACATCTTCGCGAAATGTCTCATCAAGCCCATCAAGCAGGCCGCTTGCGTGAGCCTCTTCCAGAAGGGTGGCGAGTCCGGGGTCGTCGGCCGCCTCCCTGTAGAGGCGAGCGGCGAAAACCGGCGCAGCTGCATTCCAGTTGAGTATCCTTTCCCGGAAGGCAGGCGACAGAAAAACCCGGAAAAGGTTCGCAGGCTCGTTCTGTTCTCCCGTAATGCCGGCCAGAAACAGTTTGCCGGGACCATTGACCCTCAGAATCGTCCAGCGTTTGTCCAACACGAAGGCGGGAAAGGGCCAGTTCGCCAAAAGCCGGTTCTCGATCAGGTTCAGCGCATCCTGAACATCGCGGGAGTCTTCGGCACGGCATTTGTAAGGACTTGCGTATCCTGCAGTCTCGTAAAGGACGTGACCACGGCTGACTGGCAGGGCAAGCTCCCGCTCAATGCGCTGGATCATGAACCTGCTCGGCTGCGCACGTCCGGTTTCCAGGAACGAGACGTGCCGTTGGGTCGACCCGATGCGGCCTGCCAAGTCGGCCTGACTCAGGCTGCGCTCGCTGCGGAGCGATTTCAAAGACTTTCCGAATGCAGTGCCATACACGTTCATCTTTGGGTCCAAAAGCTGTCTCTATTCCCTGCAGGGGAATTGCCGCAGGTTCAGAAAAATCTAGGCTCCAGCCGACGTTCATTCAACACACGAACGCTGGAGTACGCGATGACGACATGGATCCTTGCAGTTCTGGTGCTGTATTTTGGCCAGATCTATTTCACCGCCTTGATGTATCTGCCATCGGCAGGGCTAGTGCGCCTCGCCGGTGGGCGGGATGTCTTGCCGGAGAAAGGCAGATTGGCGCTGCGAGCCGACAAGGCTCTCGTCAACATGAAGGAAAACCTGCCGTTTTTTCTCGTGCCGGCGGTTCTGTCTTTTGTCTTGCCGAATGTGAACCTCGGTCTGGCGCTGATCGGGGCGCAGCTGTTTTTCTGGGGGCGGCTCGCTTATGCGCCGCTTTATGTATCGGGAATTCCAGGGCCACGTTCCATCGCCTACGGGGTCGCACTGATTGGCAACCTCATGATGGTCTGGGCACTCTTCGGCGGTTGATTGGACAAGACACCATGTGTCGCGCTGTCCCTGGACGGCCTGACCGGAACTGCCGGTCAGGTTGAATTCAGGTGTCTTCGCCAGACTTTGATGGGCGGCTTCCGCCGTGAACGAAGGTCATGGCATGTCCGTTAAGACAATATCGCAGTCCGGTCGGCTTTGGACCATCGGGAAACACATGCCCCAGATGGGCATCGCACTGACGACAGCGGATCTCTGTCCGGGTCATGCCGTGTGACTTGTCTTCCAGTTCCCGGATTGACTCGGGATGAACCGATTGAAAAAAACTGGGCCAACCGCATCCGGCATCGAACTTGGTGTCCGACATGAAAAGCGGCGCTTCGCAACACACGCAGTCATATCTCCCGACGAGCTTGTTGTCCCAATGGGGGCCCGTGAAGGGACGTTCTGTCCCGGATTGGCGTGTCACATAGAACTGCTCAGCCGTCAGCTGATTCATCCACTCGGCGGTGGTCTTTCTCACCTTGGGCGCTTCGTCTTCCGTGTGGGTGATGTCGTCGCTCATTGTGAAGTTCCTGGTTTCAATTTTCATGTGAAGAGATAGGACATTGCAGTCAAACGGCAATAAGGCGTGGATCAACAGTGCGTTAGCGGGACAGGGTGCGCATGACGGTTTTGACCCTGTTCCCGCCCTCCTGACGTGCCTGGAAAACACAATCTTCGGCTGCGGACAGAATGACTTCCGGACTTTCCGATATGCCGGTTTGTTCTGCCACGACACATGCGGCGCCAACGGATGCGGTGACGATACCGTTTCCCGCAGTGTTGGCAGGGTTCGGTATGGCGAGATCCTGGATGGCTATGTGAATGTACGCGCTGATGGTTTCCGCACCCATCTCGTGGGTTCTGGGCAGAAGAAGCGAGAATTCCGCTTCGGCTGTGCGCGCAGTAATGTCTGCCGGTCGGCGCGCTGTTTCCTTCAGCATTCCGGCTACCCTGGACAGGCAATCTTCCACCGCGCCGGGCCCATGGTTTTCGGCAAAGGCTTCAAAGCGGTCGAGCGTGACCTTGATCAGGCTGGTGTGCGACTTTTCGCGCAGCGAGATTGCCCATTCCCGTTTCAAGTTGTCTTCAAAGGCACGACGATTGTACAGACCGGTAAGCGGATCGCTCTGCGAAGCAGCCTCGAGCAGGTTCTCCAACTCGCGCAGTCTTGCAATGCTGCGGAAATAGACAACATAGGCATAGGGTTCGCCGTGTCCGTCTTCCAAAAGGTGCACGGTGACCTCCGCCCAGACCAGTGAACCATAGGCTGACCTCAGTTGAAGATCCGCTTTCGGCAGCGAGACCGGACGGGCAGCGCTTCCGGACAAGATCAGATGCAGAGCCTCCGCGTCAGCGTTTTCCTCATCGATATAAACCAGATCGCTCATGTGATCGGCGAGGTTTGCCGAAGACCAGCCAAACAGCTTTTCGGCAGCCGGGGAAACAAAGGTTGGTTTTCCGTCCGGGGACAACACGATGACGGCGTCCGGACTCAGTTTGACAATTGCTTCGAAATCAATGCCAGGCGCGTGCAGCTGATCTGCCGCGGAAGATCTGTTCTTGTTGTGGTCCAACGCCATTACTGTCTCGCTCAGCATTCCTTGGCAACGCTACGTCCATGGCTTCGCTGTACCAAAACTGAACGGTATTTGGATTGCGAAATCAAGTGGCATCGAACGGGCCTATTTGCTCGGGAGGCGAAAAAGGCTCTTTGCTTTGGTTAATTTGCACAGAATGACAATAGCCGACGCGTCGAATTTATCGGGCTCGCTTCAAGACCATCCGCTCTCTTTGGCAGCTTTCACGTGACGAAACACCAGGGTAACCTCCGAACGAAGCAGTTCCGATGTCGAATTATTCGAAAAATCGTTCCTGAATCGCTTGAAGACGCGCAATCGTGTGCCTTAGACATGTCATAAATATTCCAGCCCGCTATTATTCAGCAAAAAGGTGTTGATTCGAGCGGGTTGACACCAGTCGGTCTATTTAAAACGTGACGAAAGATCAGTATGACGCCAGCAGTGATCGACGACACTACTTTATACGCCGTTCTGGCACCGTTCGCCGCAGCCGTGGTCGCTCCGTTTTTGACGCGCTTGCTCAAACACAATGCGGCCTGGCCACTTGCGCTGGTGCCGGCACTGATCTTCCTGCATTTCGTTGGTTTCATCGAGCCGGTGTCCCGGGGAGAGACGTTCGTGGCGGCCAAGGCGTGGGCGCCCAGCTACGGTATCAATTTTTCGGTTTACGTCGATGGCCTGTCAACACTCTTCGGCCTGCTGATCTCAGGTATCGGCACGTTCATCATTCTCTACGCGGGCGGTTATCTGAAAGGGCATCCTCAGCAGGGACGGTTCTTTTCATTCCTGTTCATGTTCATGGGAGCGATGCTCGGGCTCGTGCTCGGCAACAACCTGATCTCTCTGTTTATTTTCTGGGAGTTGACGTCGATCACGTCGTTCCTGCTGATCGGCTTCGATCACCTACGTGCTGCCTCCAGAAGAGCTGCAATCCAGGCGCTTGTTGTGACCGGCGGCGGCGGGCTTGCCCTGCTGGCAGGCTTCATTCTGATCATCTCCGCGACCGGCGAGATCGAGATGTCCGTGCTGCTGGGCTCACCGGACATCATCAAGGATTCCGGGCTCTATCTGCCGATTTTCCTGCTGGTTCTTGGTGGTGCTTTCACGAAGTCGGCTCAGTTTCCGTTCCATTTCTGGTTGCCGAACGCGATGGAAGCGCCGACCCCGGTTTCCGCCTATCTCCACTCCGCGACCATGGTCAAGGCGGGCGTCTACATGCTGATGCGCATGCATCCGCTTCTCGGAGACACGGTACTCTGGACTACCGTGCTGCCCTTGTTCGGTGGTGTGACGCTTCTGGTCGGAACGATCCTTGCGGTCCGCCAGACGGACCTGAAGCTGATGCTGGCCTATACAACCGTGGCCTCGCTCGGGCTCCTCGTGATGCTCACCGGCACCAGTCATGAAAAAGCTCTCGAAGGCGCGGTTCTTTATCTGCTGGCCCATTCGCTCTTCAAGGGGGCGCTCTTCATGGTCGCCGGCACGATCGATCATGAAGCAGGGACGCGGGATGTTACCAAGCTCGGTGGTCTCAGAAAGGCAATGCCTGTCACCTTCGTGGCAGCCTGTCTGGCGGCACTTTCCATGGCCGGACTGCCACCCTTTATCGGTTTCATAGCCAAGGAAGTGCTCTACTACGGGACCTGGGGTTGGCTGGAACTCGGATTGCCAATCACGATCACGGCCGTCGTCGGGAACTCGCTTATGCTGGTGATAGCGGCAGCGGTGGCGATCAAGCCGTTCTTCGGGCCCAAGGTCGAGACGCCCAAACATGCGCATGAGGGACCGGTGCTTCTGTTTGCCGGGCCTGTTGTGCTGGCACTTACCGGCCTTTTCCTGGCATTCATCGCCCATACGACCGGTATCCTGTTCGTCGGTCCGACCCTGTCGTCGCTGTTGGGTACCTTCACCGAGGTGGATTTGCATCTGTGGCCTACCAAGATCAACGCGCCCTTGATCCTGTCGGTCATCACTATCGGTCTCGGTATCTTTCTGTTCACTCAACTGGACAGGCTGCGCGAGATCATCGCGTCCATCCTCAAGGCGATCGGCTGGGGACCGGACCAGGGGTTCGACCAGTTCGTGAGCGGGATCGTCCGGTTCGCCACATGGCTGACCAGGCTGCTTCAGACGGGCAAGATGCAGACCTACATGCTTCTGACTTTCTTTTTCACGGCACTGGCGGTGCTGCTGCCCGGCTACCTGACGAACAGTTTCCCGGCAATGCCGAAACTTCCAGAATACCGCTTCTACGAGTGGGGTATTCTCCTGATCGCGGTGCTCGGTCTTTTCGCAATCCTGGTTGCCAGAACCCGGCTGACAGCCATCGTGTCGCTTGGTGTCCAGGGCTTCGCCGTGGCTCTGATCTTCATGATGTTCGGTGCTCCGGACCTTTCCTTCACGCAGTTCATGGTGGAAACGCTCTCGGTCGTCATTCTGGCGCTGGTTATGACACGCCTCAATCTATCGCCACGTGACCATCGCACCGTTCCGGCGAGACTGCTGGCCGGTGTTGTTGCAGTTGCCGTCGGGCTTGGCCTTGGGTTGACGCTGCTTTCCATCACGCAACAGCCGTTCGACAGTACCTTGTCCGTGTTCTTCACGGAATTCAGCCGGTCGATTGCTCACGGACGCAACATCGTCAACGTGATCCTCGTCGATTTCCGCGGATTCGATACGCTCGGTGAAATCGCGGTCGTCGTCCTGGCCGGTCTGTGTGTCCTGGCTCTCATCAGGGTGCGGACCAAACCGGATACCGTGCTGGACCCGCCGCCTGAACGCACCGGTCAATCTCAAAATGCGGAGGCTCGCTGATGCGCACGGTCATTTTCCGCACCATTGCACCCTATCTTGCTGCGCTGATGGTTCTGTTTTCCATCTTCGTGCTCCTTCGCGGGCACAATGAGCCGGGAGGCGGATTCATCGGCGGGCTGATCGCGGCCTCGGCGCTGGCGATTTTCGGGATCGCCTGCGGTGTCGCTTCGGTGAGGCGGGCCATCGTGTTTCACCCGATGGGTATTTCCGGGTTCGGGCTGTTCATCGGAGCGCTTGCCGGCGTCGTGTCCTTCTTCAGGGGACAGGCCTTCATGACAAGCCAGTGGCTGATATTCGATTTCTTTGATGTCGAGGTTGCCCTGTCGACGCCGCTTGTCTTCGATATCGGCGTCTACCTCGTGGTCGTCGGGGCAATCGGCTCCATCGCCCTTGCGCTGGAAGAAAGGGAGTCGGACTGATGGAAACCGGCGTCACAGTCCTGATCAGCCTGTTCTTTATGGTTGCTGTCTATCTCATGCTGTCCAAGCAGCTCGTGCGGATCTTGCTCGGCATTGCCATCCTCGGAAATGCGGTGAACATGCTCATATTCACCAATGGCCGGCTCACGCGGGAAATACCACCACTGATCCCGGCGCATCTCTACACGCCGGAAACGGCAACGGCCAATCCACTGCCGCAGGCTCTGGTTCTGACCGCGATCGTGATCTCGTTTTCGTTTTTTGCATTTCTCCTGGTTCTGGCGTTTCGCGCGTATCAGGAACTTGGAACCGACGAGGTCAACAAGATGCGTGTGGCCGAACCTGAAAACGACCAAACTCCGCCTCAAGGGTACTAAGCTTTATGGCAGGCTCTTCTGTTTCCGTTGACTATGCCGACGCAATGATCACGACGCCCATCGCGGCGGGGGACTGGCTCATTGTCGCGCCGTCCCTGATCACGATGCTCGGCGGGGCGCTTTGCCTGATGTTGCGCAAGCACACCGATCTTCAGCCGAAGCTTGGCATAACGCTGCTCGGCGCGCTCGTTCTGGCCAGCTTTGCATTGCTGGTCCGGGTTCTGGACCACGGCGTCATCACGATGGTGATGGGCAACTGGTTGCCGCCTTTCGGGATCGCGGTGACCGCCGACACCCTTGGAGCCACCCTGACATTCATCGGCTCGGTTGTTGCCTTTTGTGCCGGTGTGTTCGGCATGAAGACGGTCAGCAATTCCGGACGCAGATACGGGTTCTATCCGTTCCTGCTGTTGCTCATGACAGGGGTGTGCGGGTCCTTCCTGACAGCCGATATCTTCAACCTTTATGTCTGGTTCGAGGTTCTGCTGATTTCGTCCTACGGCCTGCTCATTCTCGGCAATGACCGGATCCAGCTGGATGGAGCCGTGAAATACGGGGTGCTCAACCTGGTCGGGACCAACCTGTTTCTGATCGCAACGGGCCTGCTTTACGGTATTTTCGGTACACTCAACATGGCCGATATCGCCATCAAGGTTGCCGAACTGGAAAACCCGGCCTCGGGAACACTTGCAACCGTTGCAGCGCTTTATTTTCTTGCCTTTGCCATGAAGGCGGCCGCCTTTCCCGTCAATTTCTGGCTGCCGGCCTCCTATCATACGCCGAACATCGTTGTGTCCGCCGTGTTTGCAGGACTGCTGACAAAGGTCGGTGTCTATGCCCTGATCAGGATCTTTGTACTCATCCTGCCTGCTTCACTCGGCTACATGGCCGATATATTCGGCCTGGTTGCCATCGTTACGCTGATGACCGGTGCGCTGGGCGCTCTGGCACAGACCGAGATCAGGAGGTTGCTGGGGTATCTGGTCATCGCCGGGATCGGATCGATGCTGGCGGGCGTTGCTGTTGCATCCAACAGCGAGGTCGCCACCCTGGCCATATCGGGCGCAATTTTCTATGCGGTGCATTCCATCATTGTGATGACAGCGCTCTACATGTCCGCCGGGATCATGAACATGATGGGTGGCTCCTACAATCTCAGGAAGCTGGGAGGGCTCTATCAGAAGAGCATTGCGTTTGCGGGCGTGTTTCTGATTTTGGCATTTGCCGTGTCGGGCCTGCCGCCCTTTTCCGGCTTCTGGCCGAAGATCATGCTGGTCGACGCCGCTTTCAAAGATGACCGGTTCTGGCTGGGAGCAGCCATTCTTGTCAGCGGTTTCCTGACGACACTTGCCATGGGGCGCATCTGGATTTTCGCTTTCTGGCGGGGCGGGCCGGAAGGCACGCCCGATGGAAAAAGCGTCGAGGTGTCCGGGTCATCGCAATCGGATCTTGCAAGCGGTGCGATCTGGCTGCCTCTAGGCATTCTCACCGCACTTGTCGTCTATTTCGGCATCCAACCGGAATGGATGATAGAGTTATCGACGCAGGGTGCGAGCAGTGTCGTTGATCCGCTCGGCTACATTCGCTCAGTCTTTGGAGAGCAGGGATGACGAGCCTCTTTCTCATCAACATTCTCATGGCGCTGGCCTGGGGAGCTGTTACAGGCAGTTTTTCGGAGGTCAATCTCGCTTTCGGATTTGTGCTTGGGTCAGGGGCGCTCTATCTGATCCGGGAGCAAGTGGGCACGTCGGCGTATTTTCGGCGGTTCGGAAAATCGGTCGGGCTGGCCGTAACCTTCGTACGGGAACTGGTCCTGTCGGCCTGGAGGGTCGCGTTGATCGTGCTCAGGCCAAAAATCGAGCTTGAACCGGGCATCATTGCTCTCCCGTTGACTGTCGACACGGATTTCGAAATCACAATGCTTGCAAATCTCATTACCTTGACGCCCGGCACATTGTCGGTGGATGTATCGGAGGATCGCAAGACGCTCTTCATCCACTGCATTGACGTTCCGGATCCGCAGGCAACGATCGATGACATCAAGAACGGATTTGAGCGCAAGATCATGGAGGCATTCAGATGACCCCATTTGAGTTGTTTGCGTCTCAGTTCCTGGGCATTGCAGTCAAGATTTCGCTTGGAATTCTGACTGTCGCCTTCATGGTGATCGTTTACAGGACAGTCAAAGGACCCGGGTTGCCTGACAGGGTCGTTGCGCTGGACATGCTTGTTGCCGTCGGTATCGGCTTCATTGCCGCAATCGGCGTTTCCACGGGAATCTATCTCTATATCGATATTGCCATCACGCTGGGCCTCGTCGGCTTCCTGGCAACGGTGGCGTTTGCACGTTTCATCCTCAACCGGGGAATGGCGGGTGACGAAACCATCATGGAAGAGGTCGAGGAAAGCATCAAACGCAGGGAGGCAGGCCAATGAGTGCGATCGTTGATATCGTAACCGGTCTGATGCTGATCACAGGTGCATGTTTTGCCTTTGTCGCCTCGCTCGGCCTCGTCCGGCTGAAGGACGTTTACATGCGAACACATGCCGCATCAAAGGCCGGCACACTCGGCTCGGGCCTCATGCTGCTTGCGCTGGCTGTGGAGGCCGGCGACCTTTCCGTTGTGACACGCGCTATTGCCGGTGTCGTCTTCTTCCTGCTGACAGCCCCAATTTCGGCCCATTTATTGGCAAAAGCTGCATATGCGGCAGGATATCGCCCCTGCGCTGATACCAAAATCGACGCATTGGCCGAGACCGTTCGGCCAAACGAGTGAGCTTGGGCGCACAACAGCCTTGCGAAACCGGAAGACTGGCGTAAGGGAATACTATTAGTCCATTGTCGATTTCGATATATACGAAATAGTCGGTATTTATAGAATTTGATTATTATTGCCGAGAAATGTTTTTTATTTGATTTTCGGGGTTGTATAAGAAGGAAAGCAGCGATATAAGGCTGTGACAATCACCTGCAAAGTAGAATCGCTATTGATTTCTAATTCCGCAAGTAACGTAATTTTTCAAGCGTTTTCGGAACAAATTACTTGCAGGTTTACACCGAAGCTTAATTCAAATTTGGAAGAGAACGGGTGAAATATGACTGACAATCCGGTGGATGCTAATCTGATTGATCTTACGGCGGACATCGTCTCTGCATATGTGAGCAACAATACGGTTGCTTCAACTGATCTGCCGAGCCTGATCAATGAAGTGCATGGCGCGCTGCAGAAAACGGCATCCGCTTCCAACGAGCCGGAGCCGGAGCCGCTCAAGCCCGCTGTCCCGGTCAAGAAATCGGTCATGCCCGACTACATCATCTGCCTGGAAGACGGCAAGAAGTTCAAGTCTCTCAAGCGTCACCTGCGTACTCATTACAACATGACGCCGGAAGAATACCGGGACAAGTGGGACCTTGGTGCCGACTATCCGATGGTTGCACCGAATTACGCAGCTGCCCGTTCGGAACTTGCCAAGAAAATGGGTCTCGGACAGCAGCGCAAACGCGCTAAGTAAGATCCGGTCAGGCCAAAATACTGATGAAGAGAGCTGCCCACCGGCAGCTCTTTTTTTGCGCGGATATTTCTAGCGTTTCAGCAATGCCTCAAGGCCAGCAAGCTGGTAGCGCCAGAAAAGCGCAAATGCATGCCTTATGTCGGCAGGATCCTCATATTCGGCGAGGATATCTGCAATGGTCTCGACTGTTCTGTTGAAGAGTTTGTGCGTGAGAAACTGCAACTGGGCATCCGGATAAGGTGTGTCCGATTGGTGACGAAGGAAGTCGTCCGTCAACCGTTCCATTTCGTTGACTACGAGGTTGCGGACATGTGCAAATCTGGTTGCCTTTGAACCGCGCAGGAGAATGAGCACAACGGCGCGGTTGTCGGCGCAGAAGTTCAGAAACGCGTTTGCACTTTCGGATCCCTTCGCATCGGCACCGGGCCAATGATCGATCCTGCCGAGTTCACGGATACGCGTGCGCAGAAGTTTCAGGAATGTTGCAGCCAGACGAGGACTGACAACCGCCTCAAACAGCACTTCCTTGTTTTCGAAATACTTGTAGATGTTGCTGGTAGCGGTGCCCGATCTGCCCGCGACTTCCGCCAGTTTCGCATCCTTGTAACCATGCTCGGCAAAAACATCGGCCGCGGCAAGGAGGATCCGTTCCCGAACCTCCGACTTCAGGCGTTGTGGCATAAGAGATCTTTCGTCAGTTCATCAAGACGGTGCTTCCAGGGCCGAGCCTGTTCGAGCTGATAGGCCAGAGAAAAAAGGAGCGGATCCTTACCGGATGGCGCTGTGAAATGACTGCCGACAGGCAGCCCTTTGTCAGTCCAGTGAAGGGGAACGGTCATCGCCGGCCAGCCAGTCAGGGAAGAGACAAATGTGTATCCAGCAAGTCTTGCGGTGAAAGCCTGCAGGACTTTGACATCAGTTTCCGGACCATATCGGCCAAGCGGAAAGGCTTCGAAGGGTACCGTGGGGCTCAGAACAACGTCGCATTGTTGCATCGAGCGTTCTGCGTTTGTAGCGTTTTTTGCCAACACTGTTTGTGCCATTTCGATATCTGCAGGCGCCAGATCACTAGCGCGCCGGGCAATTTCCAATGTATAGGGCTCCAGCCCATCCTCGTCATAGGCGTTGCCCATCATGTTGCGAATTTGAGCGAACACACCTGATAGCATCAATCCCATCAGGTCAAAGAATGCGTCAACAGTCGTCTCGGGATCGAAACACGGCGCCTTGATCTCGAAAACATCGCAGCCGATTGTTTCGCAAAGCAGGGCGGTTTCATGTAGTGCTGCTTCCACCTCCGGCGTGGGGGACAGACCCAGGCTGTCATTGTGATAAAATCCGATGCGGACATTTTTCGGAAAGGACGATCGCAGGTGTTCCAGTGACGGTAGTCTGGTCGAAAGATCCCGGTTTTCAGTCATTTGCAGCCATCGGGCGCTGTCTCGAACGGAGCGGCTTACGCAGTGTTCGGCCAGGAGCGCGGCTGTTGGCATCTCGGCAGGAACACCGTTTGAGACCGTTCTGTTGCGACCTGGTTTGAAGCCGAAGAGGCCGCAGAAAGAAGAGGGGCCCCGGATCGAGCCTCCGCCATCGGATGCATGTGCTATCGGAACCATGCCTGCGGCGACCGCCGCAACCGCACCGCCCGACGACCCTCCCGGAGACAACGTGATGTCCCAAGGGTTCCGTGTCGCGCCTTTGGCGAGTGTTTCGGTTGTTCCAAGAAGTCCGAATTCCGAGACGGTGCTTTTTCCCAATGCAATCAGGCCGCTTGCCTGAAGGGTGTCCGCATAGTCGGAGCTGGTGAGTGCCGGTGCTCCGTCCAGTAGGCGAGATCCGAAACCAGCCGTGTGCCCGGGATAAGGAAGCAGATCCTTGATAAGGGTGGGAACACCGGAAAAGGGCTCTTTTCCGGTAACGGATTTCGCCTGCTGCCGCGCCAGATCGAAATTCGAGCACGCGATTGCATTGACTTTCGGATTCAACACGGCGATCCGCCCGATCGCCGCCTCAACAAGTTCCAGACTGGTTGCCTCGCCACTTTGGACCAGGTTCGCCTGTTCTGTTGCATCCATGAGTGCAAAACGGTCGGCGATGGGACCGGCGCCGGACCTGTCGGAATAATCCATGAAGGGCCTCTGTCACGAAAAGAGAATTAATGATTCTCTTTTAACATGTGCCCGGTGTTTGCGAAAGAGGGGATGGTGACAGCAATGGAAATTTCAAAATTGACCGAATTGAGTTGGGTCGAAGGGCAGTTGATTTTCAACACCGGGAAGGTGACTTGAAGCGGAATGCAGGCGAAGGCCGTGCGTACACGCGCTGTCCGTCCATTGAATGCGACGACGGACATTGAACACCCGAACGCCTGAACGCGTGAATTCGCAGGAACGCTGTATGGCAGTTTGAGGCCAACCGCACAGTGAGGGAGTGTTGGAAGACCCTCGGCCCTGGACACCGCTGATCATCGGCGGAGCGAAATGGCTGCCACAAACGCTCGATTGCCAGGGATACAACTCAGCGATGGTTGCTTCGTCAGCACTTGAGCGCGCAGTTCGATCAGACCAATTCAGGCAACGGCAAGAGCGTTTTGCGCATCAGTGCGAATACGTCCGACCATGGACCTGAGCCCATTCGACCTTTGCGGGGTCAAATGATCCTGCAATCCAAGCTTGGCGAAAAGGCTTTCAACATCGGTATCGAGAATTTCCTGAGCGGTTTTACCGTTGAACAGGGTTGTGACAATCGCAACAAGACCCTGAACGATCAGCGCATCGCTGTCACCTTTGAATGTCAGGACCGATTTTCCGTCTGCTCCTGCTTTCACATTCGTGATCAGCCAGACCTGGGACACGCACCCGCGCACCTTGTTCGCATCGATCCGTTCGTCTGAGGACAGTTCGGGCAATTCCCTGCCCAGGTCGATCAGATATTTGTAACGGTCTTCCCAATCGTCCAGAAAATCGAATGTCTCAAGAATTTCGCTGATATCGGTGGTCATGACACTCATCTTTGAAGGGCTGTTCAGCCTTCATATAGCCTGCATGTCACAAAGTGCAAATCCCGGCAGCGGCAACAGGATTTGCCGGGCGAAAAAGATTGAAGGACTTTGGCAAAAGAAAAAATCGCCGCAGATGAAATGGGCAGCTTTCCATCTGCGGCGCAGCGGTACGAGCCGCTGAAGTTAAGCCGTCGTTGCTGCATATGTGCAACATCGCTCTAGCGGGGCGCAAAGAGCCGTTGTTCCAGAGGCAACGATCTGCGAACAACGACTTGTCGGCTCAGGTGTCCTGACCTGAGCGTGGTTTGGGCCGGGGAACCGGCCCGCCGGCAGTCTCCACCTGGGAGCCCGGATCTTGAATCTGATTGAAAGTCCCCTGGCCGTTTGAACCTCGGCCGGAAGCTAGGGGGCGGACCGGAGTGGTGGAGCCGGTTGTCAGCGTTTCATTCGCTGATCGATCCGCAATTTTCGTGTCGAGGAACTCATAGACGATGCGAGCGCCGTCTTGTGCCCGACTGCCAATGACGCTCAGGGCATTGCCGCCAGTTTCGCAGGCCTGCGGGTTTCGGCTGCAGAAGCCGCCGATATCTGACATGGTCGCCTGCGCGGCCAGGAAGGCCGACACCGGATCAACGTCCGCGGCCCTTTCGTTTGTGCTCTCGTCATCCGAGCCAAGCGGAATCAGAACCAGCACCAAGGTGAGCCAGAAGGCCGTCCTCAGAAGAAACAACATTTTTGCTACCCATAGTCTGTTCTATGCCGCGTGCCATTTTTGTCCCGGCACGCTTGTTATGGTTGAACCGTAGCAGACACATGAGAATGTCGAGTTGAGTGCTTGAAGCGAATTTTCATAAAATAAATCAGGTATTTAAATCGAATTTTTTGAAATATTGATTCAAATTTTATCTATATTGCGGCAAGTGCCTGAAAACAGGCCGGTTTCGCATTTTTTTCCCGGTTTGGTTTTAACCTTTATCGTTCGTTAAGCGCTGGAGCCGACAATGATCAAACAGGAGTTGTGAGCGGAAGTATCCGCGATATTCGTTTGGTAGTGTAGAGTGCGTAACCTTCTGAAAAAAATACATAATTTTTGGGAGTTCTGTGCGGCTCGTGTCGACGGAATGATTCACCCCTCGGCTGCGGTCGAGAATTTTTCGGCACCGTTGCATCGTTCGTTTCTGACAAGCTGTTTCTTGAGCGGGTCTGCGGCCCTGTTCATTCTGCCGTTGCACCTTGCCCTTGCCGGCGCACCTCATGTCGCAACGATCCTGGTTCTGGCATGGATGCTGAGCCAATGGCCCATTGCGCACTACCTGTCGCGCTCCGGTGATCTGGACAAGGCGATCGCCGCGTCGTCGGGTCTGTTTGCCTTCTTTGTCGCCACCATCTGCATGATGACCGGCGGGGACAGTTCGTTTGCGATGCTTTGGCTTCTTGTTCCTCCGATTGAGGCGGCATTCGCGTCAAGCAGAAGGGTCACAATCGGTATTGCTGCATTGTGCTGCGGCCTGTTCGGGATCGTTTCGATTTTCAGCAGCCATGTGCCGCAACTCATGGTCCTTTCTCCGGAAACACGCCTGATCGCGACCGCTGCGGCCCTGGTCTATACAGGTATGCTGGCGGTCAGAATATCGCTCGACCGCAAGCGTGCGCGCGCAGCAGTTGCGGCTTCAGAGACGCTACGACGACGTGTTTGCGACAACATTTCCGAAATTTTCTGTGAAATCGCTCAGGATGGCCGTGTGTCGGTCATCGGAGGCCCGGTTCGGAAAGTGCTGGGTTTTGTGCCGTCGAAAACCGAAGCTGATTGGCTGTTCCATCGGCTTCACGTTGCTGATCGGCCCAGCTTTCTGAGCAGGCTTGCCGACGCCAAGGAAGGTCATGAAGCTTCCCTGTTCCAGGTTCGGTTCCGTATCGGAGACAACCGGCCGGGTGACAACGGTCAAGCGGTCTATCGTGGCTTCGAACTGATGATGAAGCCTGCTGGTGAACAGGACAGCTGTGATGGTAGCGGAATGGTTGTCTTCACCCTTCGCGACGTGGAAGCGGACAAAACGCTGCCAGCCGATCCGGAGATCGGGACCGAAAAGGGGCGACGTGGCAACGTTCGCTGGAACATCATCGAGGAAGCCGGTGCATCGGTACAGGCACAAATGTCCGAAATAGTTGATCTTGCCACGATGGTGGAAACCAGGGGCAAGTCCTTGTCAGAGGGCAGTCTGCATCAGACTGCGCAGCGTATCAGGTCTGCCGGAAACCGCAGTTCGGAGTCCTTGAGTGCAATTCTTGACCTTGTACCGGGAGAGACGGCACGAGCGGCAACGGATCTCTGTAATGTCGATGTCGCCGACTGTCTCAGACACAGCAGCCACCTCATCTATCCGATTGCCGAACGGCTGAGGGTCGGGATTGAGATAAATGCAGATCCGGACCTTCCCAACGCGCTTGTCGACCGGAAGAGATTTCGCCAGGCTCTTCACCTGATACTCTCTGAAATGGTGGAGACAACGGGCGCTGGTGGAAGTGTCAAGGTTACAGTCAATCCGGTCGAGAGCGGACTGGAATTGATATTGACAGCGGTCAACCGTCAATCGAGCACCAACTGGAGTTCGGAAGGATCGCAAGGCGTGCTCGAGCAGGCGTCGGATCTGCTTGCGCAATCAGGTTCTGTTCTCGATTTCCGGTCGGCGCTTGGCCAAGGCGAGAGCGTCGTTGTGGCAATACCCGTGCGCTTCGAAAGAAACGTGCGTGGTACTACGGTCGGCGCCACAGCGACGGCTCGACAGCTGGCGCGAACGGCATAGGCGGCATGATGGCAAAATCAAAAACAAAAGCGGCTCCGCCCAAAACACAAGAAACGCTTATGGCGAAGGCCGGGCACCTGGCGTTGGACAATCCTGTTGCTGCAGGAGGCACCGTTGTCATGGGGCTGACGGCCTGTCTGATCATTGCCAATGCAATAGGCCTGCAGCCCGGCCGCCACCCGGCACCGATCTTTGCGACACGTGATCGTCCGAATGCTCTGCGGGTCCCCGAACCTGATGACCGGCGCAGCGGCTTGCAGGTTCAGGAGATCTCGACCCTTGTGCTCGACCTGCAGATTTCGCTTCGAAGGATAGGTCTTTACGAAGGACCTCTCGACGGGCTCAGCGGGCCTGCAACCGAGCGCGCCATACGTGCCTTTGAGCGGCGTGCGGGGCAAGCGGAAACAGGCAAGGCTCACGAAGGCCTGCTCGCCCTGATCCTGATGCACGGCGACGAACCAGCCGAATCGTTTGTCCCGGTCCCGCGCGCCAAGCCGGGTTTTTCCGGCACATCTGTGCAAGACATACCGGTCGCTTCGGATGTCGATGTCGACGCCGACCCGCAACTCATGAGGATCCAGAAAGCCTTGGCAGACCTTGGCTATGGGCCGCTGAAAGCTGATGGTGTCATGGGTTCCAATACGACAGCTGCCATCAAGCGTTTCGAGCTGGACCGTGGCCTGCCGTTAACCGGAGAGCCCGGTTCGAAAACAATCGAAAATCTGGAAATGATCAGTGGCCGGAGCCTGTCAGGCTAATTGCCAAGACCTCCGAAACGGCTTAAGTCCGACTGCAGTCAGGCCTGCGGTCGTGGCTAAACCTGACCAGAAACGGATACGCGATGCGGGTCACTTCGGAATTCTTTGTCAGCGCACTTGTTCGCCGAATTTTCGGGGAGGGGGGCTTTGCGGCAATTTCCAGGCGTGGTGCGGAGGAGGCCGGTGCGGTCTTTGTCTGCGTTGACCGGCTTGACGGAACCTACGACCTCTACGGGCCGGCGCCTCAGGCAATGTTCCACGAACAGCCCCTGGGACGTCTCTTCGAAAGCGTTCTCGCGCGATGCGAAAAATCTGCAATCGATATTCGATTGCAGAATGAAGCCCGCATGGATCCTGATTATTGGCTGGTCGAAATCGAAGCCCGAAACGGTGACATTGACCTTCCAATCGCGCGCGAAGAAGACGAGAAGAAAAACGTCCCCGGTTCGGATGTCTTCCGGATCTAGGACGTTTTAAAATCTGTTCAGCCTTCGCTGGATTTTGCGAAACGTACCTTTTTCCTGGTATTCGCTCCACGGTCGGCCAGAGGCGTCTTGACCGGCAGCTTGCGGCCCGAAGCATCCTGATATTGAGAAGAATGGCGGGCTGCGGTTCTCTGATTGCCCTGATCGTGCAAAAGCCATTGTCCGACCAGCGCTTCCGCAGCTCCGTTGCTAAGGGTTCGGTGCATTCTCAAGAGACCGCGCAGATCGATGAGTTGCGTGTTTTCGCCCAGCATCCTGATGAGGATTGTTGTCGTCTCGAACTCTGGCATACCAAGCGCCTTGAGGGCGATTGTGAGACCTTCTCCCTGGTCCTCGTGCATCAGAAGGTTGCAAGTTTGTCTCGACAAACCAAGGGATTGGCTCAGCAACGTGGCAAAACTGGTTCTGTTTTGATCAAGCGCGGCTTTCACCAGGGCTTCCTGGATCTGAAGACGGTTCATATCGGGTCGCTGGGACATTGTTCCACCTGGTGTCTGCGCCTGTTTGACGAGGCTGGTCATTTCGGCTGTGGCGATCGCCTGCTTTTTCAAGGGTGCCGGCAGATGCAGGAACTGACCCATCAGGCCGTCGGGATGAAGGGCATCCCTGCCGGCAAGTTCCAGACCGAGGGTCGCGACGATTTCGCTTCTTCGGCTGAGTTTTGCCTGATGGGTCTTGCTGAGCGTGATGTCATCGCGCCCAAGCAGAATTTTGATGACGCTGGCCTCGGCGTGGTCACACAGGGCATCGATCACCGATTCGCGTAGTGACGGGCGTTCGGCAATTGCCTGTCTCGATAACTCCGGGCCATTGTTGGCAAGTGCCTTGAGGAGATCCACAGAAAGCCGGGGACTGTTGCGAAGCGCGGGAGCGGCGGTCTGCGCATCGTCATCGCGCGCGAGAACCTCCTGCAGATCGTCCGGTATTTCGGCGTGACCAGACAGAAGTTTTGAAATTTCGCGACGATCTTCAATGGGAGTGTCCGGCAGGAGGTTTCGCGCCAATTCCAGAAAAATCCCTGTTTCTTCAATGGTATGCTTCCTAAGGCCGACAAAGATCTCCGTGGCAGAAAGCAAAATGTGCCGGGCAGAACGAGACGCGGACCTTCTGCGGGACGCCTTTGTTGCTGGCGGCTCTTTTGGATTGAATCGTTGGCTTTGGCGCATGACACCCGTCTACAAAATACGAAAGACCGATCGACCGTCGAAAGTTGTTTCCTTCAAATTGCAGCAAAAGCGTTAGCATGCTGTTAACCCTGACAGCTTCTTAATGAGCTTGCAGGAAGTAATGCGTCGCCCGTTTGACCGTTTCCTCCCGGTAATACGCCGGAGAGGCGACTGGAACCGAAGGAGGAGACGATGGGCACCTTGTTGGATTTTTCGTCCGCTCAACGGCCCACTGCGCGTGTGGGTCAACAATCAAAACGGCAACGATCAGAGAGCCGGGAGAGCTTTGGAGAGGTTATCCTCTTTCCAGGTGTCCGTTACGAGCATCACGACCTTGATCTTGCCGCACGAATCGCGACCATCGGTAAGGCAGCTGGACCTGCTGGTTCCGACAAGGACTGACGGTCCAAGCCTTTCCAGCCGCTTCGGGACGTAATGCCCGAACAACGAATGCGTTTGCGGTCTGGAGACACGCCCGATGGGCTATGGCAATGCGGTTCAGAAAAGCCATGCCTTTGATGAAAGGCAGAGGTTCGGAGTCGATCGGGGGTGGTTTCGAGCCATCCTGTTGACGTCCGTTCTGGCACTGGCTGCGTGCACACGCCCAACAGGCGATTTCGACAGGGCAAGACCGTCGGTCATTCACGATGATCTTATGCCGGCTGTCGGAGAAAATGCGGCACGGTTGCGGGGCGATCCCGTTTCGAAATTCAATTACACGAATGATGAAAAACTGCTCCGCGACCGGGGGTGGACGCTGATCCGTCCACCATGGACCAAGGACTGGATCGGCGGGACAATGGTAGAATTGTCACGTACGCGGGTCCTGCCGGAAACAGAAGGTCGGGTGCCGCCTGACCTCTATCTAATCTATCTGCGTTCCGACAAGTTTCGGTCATCCGATGCGCGCTACGACAAGATCGCTGCCGACGCGACCGGAGACGCATCACTGGTCATGCCTTTTTGTGAAGTTGCGCTACGCGTGCAAAAAGCCGACGACGAGCGGTTGAGAGTTCTGAGAAACCAGAAAGTCACCACCGAGGAAACCTATGACGGTGCCAAGGCACGGGTTTGGGAAAACCGGGTCATGATAAAATGGGTCGGTCAGGCACTGCGTTACAGGATCATCGCCTACAAGAAAGCCCTCAAGGGACTGGAAATCGAAACTCCGAGTCAGGACAGGGTCTGGAAGGTCAACAACGCCATCCGGGAACTGGAGGGCCAGGTTCGCCTTGCAGAAGCCAGCTGTGAGGCGAACAATCGCTATGGTCAGGACAAGCCGGCCAAGAAGTCCCGGATCTACACGGGTTGGGGTAACGAGCGGCCGCCCGTTCAGAAGTGATTTCACGCAATTCGACATTGATCCGACGGTAAAATAGACCGGGCTGTGATTGCACTTTTGCGAGCGCGGCAGTATTGCAGGGTGAGGCGACCGCGTGGAGGCAGATAGACCCTTTGCCCGCGACGTCCGTCCCTTGTTTTTTGCAGACCCAGAACGTTTCAGGAGCTTTCATGAACCCGGGTGTAACGCAGCTTGTACAGGAAGCACTTAGCCACCAGCACGCTGGACGTATTCCCATAGCCCTGAACATGTTCGAGGAGGTCCTGCGCCTCGACCCCCGTAATCCGCAGGCAAATTTTTCGCTCGGTATTGCAGCTTACCAGGAAGGCAAGATCGGCCTTGCCATCGAGCGGCTGCAGATTGCCGCGCGCAAAGCAGCGAAGCATCCGCAGGTGCATCAGCTCCTCGGTCTGGCTCTGATGAATGCGGGAGATCTTGAGGGTGCACAATCATCGCTCAAGAAGGCTGTGTCGCTAGCGCCCAAGGAAGCTGATTTTCACGCACAACTCGGCGACCTCTACAGGGCCAGGAGGCAAGCCGTTCTGTCGCGTCAAAGCTACCTGCGCGCCCTGAAGCTGGACCCGGAGAACGGGTACGGCCTGGTGGGAATGGGCCAACTGGAGGTGACGATCGGGAATATCGATGCGGCAATCGAGTGGTTTGAAAAGGCGATCGCCTGCAAGAAGGAACTGCCGACTGCGTTTCAATGCCTCAGCCTTGCAAAGACCTTCAAGGAAAAGCCCGCAGAGCTTGACCAGATCGAGGCGCTCACGAATGACGGTGTCCCCCGTCCGGGGCCCGAACAGGCCAATCTGCACTGGGCAGCAGGGAAAATCTATCACGACATCGGTGACACTTCCCGTGGCCTGGAGCATTATCAAAAGGCACGGACGCTGCACTATCCGCCATTTGATCCCGCTGCCTATGAAGATCGAATTGCGTTCATGAAGGACGTCTTCAACGAAGAGTTTTTCTCGAGCCGGGCGGATTTGGCAAATACCTCCGACAAGCCCGTCTTCATCTTTGGACTGCCGAGGTCCGGCACCACGCTGGTGGAGCAGATTGTTAGTTGCCATTCCCGCGCTTCAAGCGGTGGTGAAATCCAGTTTTTCAGGCATTTGCAGGAGGATATCGGTTTGAAAGGAAAGCCGAGCGCAGCCCTGGAAAACCGTCTGAAGAGCATGGAGCCAAAGGAATTCAAGCGCATTGCCCGCAAATATCTGGAGGTGCTGGACAGTGTCGACAGGCGAGCAGACCGAGTTACCGACAAGATGCCTCACAATTATGAAATGCTCTGGCTGATGAGTGTGCTGTTTCCCAAGGCAGCGTTCGTCCATTGCTACAGGTCTCCGGCCGATACCTGCATTTCATTGCTGTCGCATCCGCTTTCGCCGGCTCACAACTATGCCCTGACCCAGGATACGGTCGGGCGCTACTACCGCACCTATGCCTCCTTGATGGAGCATTGGGAGAACGTGGTTCCGGTCAATCTTCACACGCTGACCTACGAAACGCTTGTCGACAACCAACGCAGTGAGAGCGAAGTTCTGCTATCGCATGCCGGACTTGACTGGGAAGACGGTTGTCTTGAGTTCTACAAAAGTGAAAGCCCGGTAACGACATTTTCCAACACGCAGGTGCGCCGGCCGATCTTCAGGTCATCGCTGGGAAGATGGCAAGGCAAGGAAGCGCATTACAGGGACCTGCTTGACGCGCTTGGTCCGCTGGCACCGCAAGTTTGATCGTTCCGGATTTGCAGACGCCCCGCCCGGGTTATCCGATCGTTCCGCAGGTGGCGGACAGCAGTGCCTGATCGAGAGCGTTTGCCCTGGATGGATGAGGCACATGTGCCCGCAGGAGCGCAAAACCGCTGATATCAGCCGTTTCGATAACGATAAGATCTTCCAGGTTTTCCGGCGGATTTTCCCGCAGGATCGACAACTGAGCGGGTGTCAGGACCAGCATGGACAGTCGTTCGGCACCTGCTGTGCGGTTGTTCAGGCTGTAGACGGCTTCTCCGGCCGAATTGAACAATCCTATCGACCAGAAGGATGTTGGAATACTGGCATCGAAGAGGACTGGCCCGTCGGCGAGCTGAAACCGGCAGGTGGCATGTTTCATGGCCGGATCAAGATCGGGGAGAGCTTCCTGCTGTGGACGGACGTCGGGAAGCAGGTTGAATTCCCGGTCTGGTCCATAGGTCGCGATGTTGTCATAGGCGCTGTGCTGCACATTCAGCGGAATTCCCATCACAACCAGTATGTGGACGATCGTTGCGAGAAAGAGAACGGAAAACACAGCAAGCGTGATTGAAAAACGCGGGGACAGCGTCATGGGCACCCCAATCTTTCAATCACCGGCAGTGTAATGCCGTCCAGTGCAGCACCGGTCGTGACCGGAGCATCATACAGCCGTAACACGAAGCGCATGCCATCACTGGCATTTGCGCTGGCGGCTAGCGGCAACCAGTTTCCCGAATGCGGTTCGCTGGCCGCGTTGATTTCAAAGGACCCGTCCGGATTGCGTAACAGGTTCTGGCTGTCGAGATGGACCCTGCCGGGACGGGTCTCCACCAGGTGTCCGTCACCGTCCGTTGCCGTCATCGTCCAAAGTCTTGCCGTGGGCGTTTGGCCGGAAATCCGGTAGATACAGGTTGGATCGAGCAAATGCCCCGACCTGTCTTCGCGGGCGACCAGTGCCAGTCCTTCACCTGAAGCCAGCGGAACGACAGCGCCCCTCGTATAGATTGCAACCGAATACGGGTCGGCTTCCGCCGTTCCGGCTTTCGGATAGGCCCGCCAGGATCCGATTGTAACGGCGTTCAATGGCTGTTCGCGCTCGATCATGATGTAGGCCGAGCCGATGCCCAGAAGCGACGCAAGTACCACGATCAAAGTCAGGAATGACAGCGTCCTCAATGGATGGCTCCGATGAGGTCGAATGGCTCGGGGCAAATCCTGTTTTTGCCAGTCCGCTTCGCCGAAATGTGTTTCCTGAGAGGGCAAAGTGGTGCCGTTCATCGGGCGGCCGCGAAATCGGTTGGGGCCGGTTCGCCGCTATCAGCCCTGGCGTTTTCCTTTTCGATCAATTGCCTCAGCTCCCGACCGATGCGAAGAAGCAGTCCCTGCGTGCGCCGCTTCAAGACACGTGGTTGCGAGAAAACAGTTGTCGATTCCGCCTGTTTTGCCGCAGATGGCCGGGACAGGCGAGGGAGAGTTTCTGGATCGACGCCCGGCATCTTGGCAAGCTCGATCCCGTTGTGAGCGTAGTTCATGTAGAGCTGCCAGGTCATTGCCGGAAGGCTTCCACCTGTCACCCGTCTGGTGGAGGTAAAGTCATCGTTTCCGACCCACACGGCTGTCGAGAAATTTCCGGTGTAGCCAACAAACCATGCGTCCCGATAGGCGTTGGTCGTTCCTGTCTTTCCAGCCGCGACCACGCCGTCAATCCGTGCACGCCTGGCCGTTCCTGCCTCGACGACATTTACGAGGATGCTGTTCATCATGTGAACCTGTTCTTCCGGCAACACTCTCTTGGGCTCGAAAGCTTCATCCCGTTCCCGCCGGTAGAGCAGTTTTCCGTCGCTGTTGCGCACTTCCAGAATGGCGTAGGCCGGCGCGGCGTAACCACCGTTTGCGAATGTCGAATAGGCGGAGGCCATGTCGATCGCCGTGACTTCCGATGAACCGATCGGCAGGGAAATGGAGTTTTCCAGCTCATGGGTCAAGCCCATCGCATAGGCGGTTTCGATGATCTTGTCGCGGCCGAAATCGAGCGATAGCCGCACGGGTATCGTATTTATGGATTTTGTCAGCGCCGTCCGCAGGCTTACGGGGCCGCGATAGCTGCGCGTGTAGTTCTTCGGAGACCAGTTGCCGATCCAGACGGGACGGTCGGGGACGATGCTTTCTGGCGTGTAGCCATTGAGAAAAGCAGTCATATAGACAAACGGCTTGAAAGAGGAGCCGGGCTGGCGAAGCGCGTTGACGGCCCGGTTGAACTGGCTTTGTCCGTAAGAGCGGCCTCCGACCATGGCCACGACCGCACCGTCCGGTATCATCGAGACCAGGGCCGCTTCGCCCGCATCTCGCAACTTGCCGTTTTCGCGCAAGATTGTTTCAACCGCGAGATCTGCCTGCCGCTGAAGGGCCGGATCGAGTGTCGTGCGCACGGTCACGATCCTGTCGCGCGCCAGAGCCGGATGCCTCCTGGCGAGTTTCTTGACTTCTTCCAGTCCCCAGTCGAGGAAGTATTCAGGCAGTTGATCCTGGGAGCGGTCAACCGCGAGCGCCGGATTGCGACGTGCACCGATGACCTGACCTTCAGTCAGCAATTCCGCCTGCACCATGTTCGTGAGCACTTCGTTGGCCCGTGCGCGCGCTGCCGGCAGATTGATATGCGGTGCAAATTTTGTAGGCGCCTTGTAAAGCCCGGCCAGCATGGCGCTTTCTGCCAGTGTCAGTTCACGGACATTCTTGTTGAAATAGAATTCGGACGCCGCAGTTACACCGAAGACGCCGCCGCCCATGTAGGCCCTGTCGAGATAAAGCTTCAGGATTTCCTGTTTGGTGAGATTGGCCTCCAGCCATAGGGCAAGGTAAGCCTCCTTGATTTTGCGGCTCAGACTGCGCTCGTTGGTCAGAAAAAGGTTTTTCGCGAGCTGCTGTGTCAGGGTTGAACCGCCCTGGACGACACCGCCGGCCCTGGCGTTTTCGACCATGGCCCGGAATGTGCCGACGCCGTCGATGCCGAAATGGTTGAAGAAACGCCGATCTTCAGTTGCGAGCGTCGCCTTGATGAGTGAATCGGGAATTTCCTCAAGCGGAACGCTGTCGTTCAGCACGATGCCTCTTCGCCCGATTTCCTTGCCGAACCGGTCCTGGAACGTGACTGCAAAGTCGTCTGTCGTCTTCCAGTCGGCATAGCGGGTCGCTTCAAAGGCCGGTTGGGCAAAAGCGAGGACAATGATGAAACCACCAAGGCCGAAAGTCAGACCGTCAGATGAAAGCTCGGCGAGCCCGCGCCATATTCCTTTTGCGCGAAACCGGCGCAAAAAGGCATCGTAGCCTTCAAACAACCGGCGAAGGGCAGACCCGCTTTTCCACAGCGCGGTATCCACAAAGGCGTCCATCGACAGAAAAAAACGCCGGATCCTGTGCGTCTTGTGCGGCGCGCCATTGTTGGCGGTTTTATTTGAATGCTGTTCTTGTGCCACGCGAACAGGATCTCCGGATCAGGTGCAATACAATCAAACTAGCTCTTTTTGAACGGCGTGAAAACCGGTCTCCAGGGGCATCAACAACTGCTCCCAGATTATTGATCCCGTTGGCAGAAGCGAGGGGGCGCATCGTGGTCACATGGATCCGTGTTGCCGTGCCGGTCTTTGCGTGATAGGCGCAACAGGCCAACCCCACTCATCCAGGCAGGCCCATGACCATTGTGTCCAACAATAATGAAGAAACTGCACCGTTCTGGAAAACGAAATCGCTGGACGACATGTCGACCAGGGAGTGGGAATCTCTTTGCGACGGATGCGCACGCTGTTGCCTGAACAAGCTGGAAGACTGGGACACCGGCGAGATCGTCTGGACCAATGTCGCCTGCACCCTTCTGGACGGTGACAGCTGCCGCTGCGTCGACTACGAAAACAGGGCAGCTACCGTGCCGGATTGCATTCAGCTGACACCGGGAGAAGTGAGAACGCTGACCTGGCTGCCGCCAACCTGTGCCTATCGACTGGTCCGTGAAGGACTGGATCTATACTGGTGGCACCCCCTGGTTTCCGGTGAAAGCGACACTGTGCATCAGGCCGGCATTTCCGTGCGAGGGAAAACCGTTCCTGAGGACGGTATGGAACTTGACCAATATGAATATCATGTCGTGACGTGGCCCGGTGAACTTCCCGGTGGGGATTGATAACCCGTCCTTCAGCCTGTCAGCAGAAAAGCCTCAACATGCCGGCGCAGTCTGGCTTCAAGTTCCGAACGATCCGTCATCTGATGACTTTTCAGCAGGATTGCACCATGGATCATGAAGGCAATTAAGCCGTCCACCATTTCTTCCGGGGTCCTGTCCTTGCGCAGTGCCGGTGAAAGGGCTTTCGAGCCTTGCCATATTTCGAGGAAAGTAGCCAGTTCGGCATCGAGGGCATCCAGCGTCTCAACGAATTCAACCGCGCAATTCGGCTTGGTCACTCCGATATTGTCCAGGAACAGACGCAGGATCGTGGGACTGTCTGTGATCACCGAAATCAACGCCATCATTCGCAGGAGGAGCAAACCGACCGGATCCGATAGGTCGAGTTGCTGACTGGCCTCTGTTTCCGGCCCCGTCCGCAGGGCCTCGAGCCTGTCCCGCAGCACATATGACAACAAACCGTCCATATCGCCGAAATGGGAAAAAACGGTTCCTTTGGCGACACCTGCTTGTGTGGCAACAGCCTCGGCGGTCACCAGTTCCAGGCCATGCCTATCGCTCAATTCCCTTGCAGCCTGAAGTACTCGGGCACGGGTGGCGATGCTGCGTTGCTGGGGTTTGCGTGTCATGTGACCTCATAAAAATGACCGCGGTCAAATAATTCTTGACCTTGGAGCATAATAGTGTCAAAAAATGACCGTGGTCAATTTTTATGTCGGCAAAAGCCATTCAACAAGAGAGTGAGAAGATGACACGCATACTGGTTCTCGACGGACATCCTGCGAACGGATCCTTCTGCAGTGCTCTGGCGGAAGAATATTCGCGGGAAGCCGGAACAAAAGGACATGAGGTTCGTGTCCGGCACCTGTCAAAGCTGGACTTCAATCCCGACTATGGCACATCGGATTTCGACCAAGGCCCGCAACTGGAGCCTGACCTGCAGGCATTTTGGGAAGACATCACATGGTGCGAGCACATCGTGATCGTTCACCCCCTCTGGTGGGGCGGGCATCCCGCCAAGCTGAAGGGACTGTTTGACCGGGTGCTGCTTTCTGGAAAGGCGTTCAAGTATGTGAAAGGCAAAACCATTCCGGAAAAGCTCCTCAAGGGGCGCTCGGCCGAGGTGCTTGTCACGGCTGATACCCCCGGATGGATCTTCAAGTGGATATACGGCGCCGGTATCAGGAAACAGACCGAAAAGCAGATCCTGGCTTTTTGCGGTTTCAAGCCAAAGGGTTATCACGTGTTCTCGCCGATCCATGGATCGGACGATGCAGAGCGGACAAAAATGCTGTCCCGCGCTGGCCATCTCGGCCGCAGGGCCGCCTGACCGGCTGGACTATTTCGTTGCCGTCGCTTTCTCCGCGGCGGCACCGGCCTCCTGGTGCTTCCTTATGTTGTGGAACACGACATAATACTGATAGATATTGCCAACATACTCAATCGGCTGCCGGCCAATTTTGGCGGCAACAATCCACTCCACATTGCCAAACCATTTATCAGGGTCATAACCCTGTTTTTCTGCCTGTTTGCGCAACTTTTCAAAGCGACTGGGTCCTGCGTTGTAAGCTGCAAGCGCAAAAAAGGTCTGGTCGGCCTGGTCGCCGGCAAGGTCAGCAAAATACTGGTCTGCAATGTGACGCAGGTATTTCACGCCTGCATGGACGTTCTTGTCGGTATCTGCCGCAATCCCCCTGATGTTGATGGGATCTCCTTCTGCGGTTGAAGGCTTGATCTGCATGAGACCGACCGCACCGGCCCGGCTGTGGGCCTTGGGATCGAATCTGGATTCCTGGAAACTCTGCGCCGCGATCAACAGCCAGTCGAATTTGTATTCTTCTCCGTATCTCTCGAACAATTCGGTGAATTTCTCCAGATCGGCTTGGTAGCTCTCGTCACGCATGTTCCTGAGGTAGTCGGCTTCCTGGAGATACTTCTTGAAAATCAGATTGCCGAGCAGGGTCCCTTTCTTCACCGTCGCAGCAAATCCGTTGATTTCTGCAAGAAGCGTGGGAGCATCGCTTCGAACTGCAATTGCAATTTCACCATCCGTGCGTATCGCAGCCTTGGGGTGCAGCTTGAGACCCTCCAGAACTTCCAGCCACAGCTCCGCCTTGTGTTGGTCGACGATCGTCATCGGAACCGTTCCTGCGGCGACCATTTCCAGAATATCTTCATCTTCAAAACGGTCGTCCGCGAGCGCGATTTGCATGGTCTTTGTACCATCGCGGGCCCATTTCCGGTTCAGGGCTTCCAGACTTTGATAGTAGGAAGCCGACTTTCGGACATATATCTTGCGCCCGGAAAGATCTTTAGGTGCGGTTAGTTCCGGCTCGCTGTCGAGTGTTACCGGAACTTCATGGACGTCTTTCAGAAGCGGTGTTGAAAAACTGACCAGTTTCCGGCGCTCCTCGGTAATCGTCAGGTTGCCGACTGCCATGTCGCCTCGGCCATCGGCAAGATTTGAGAAGAGTTTTTCGCGTGGCGTCGGGATCAACACGATTTCGAAGTCTGCAACTTTCTTGCCGTGCAATTCATCTAGGTGCTTCCCGAGTTCCGTCATCAGGTCAACGGAACTGCCCCTTTGAACACCCTTGTCGATGAAAAAACCCGTTTTCGAAAACGGAATGAGGACCCGAAGGTAGCCGCGTTCGAGAATTGCTTCGAAGTCGCCGTTGAACCGTTCGGTCAATGTTGCCTCGAGCGATTCAGCCAGTTGTGTGTCGTCAGCGAAAGCGCTTGCATTCACAAGGATGGCCGGCAATATGAACAGAAGTGCAAGTATATTCTGTGCGCGTGCCGCGATAGTTCTTGTAAAAATCATTGCCTGAAAACCCCGAAAACAAAAAATGCTTTGGGATGTTATGCGGGCTACCCGCTTTCTTTCAAGTGTGAATGTAGAGGGCTTTGTTTCCGTAGAGTTATTTTTTGAAAGTCAGGTCGACAGTGCCGATCGTAAACCCTGCCTTCATGACCCTGGCGGTGTTCCGCACCGTTCTCCGGTCAATTTGTGTCAGTGTGTCGTCGAATTTCAGAAGAAGCGGACCATTTTCCGTTTCCAGTTCCGCGACATAGGAAAATCTTAGCGCGCCGTTCCCGTCGGTTCTCACATTTGACGGGGCAATCACGTCGGCGCGTTGACCGATGTAGCGTCCGTTGGCTACCTTTTGAAAGAACCAGGTCTTGGTATCTCTTTCGCCATCCTCGTAAACAAAGTCCTCGCGAAGACGAAGTGTGAAGGTGCGCGCATTCCATGTGCCCTTGAGGTAAACAGTGAAGGGACGATAGACACCAGCGATCTTGCTTTCAAAAACGCCTTTTCCAACCGTCTTGCCGCGAAAGAATTCCTCGAGCACAAGCTGCCCCGCCAGAGCGGGCGATGCTGTCGATGCAAGCACGAGAAGGGAACAAACGAGAGCATTTCGCAACGATGTCATCTAAGCAGGACCTTTGATCATTCGACCTGCGCAGAATACGTTGCTTTCCTTCGATCGGATTTATTCAGGTGTCGAATTTCTGATGCCAGGTGGGCACGGGATCGCCTTCAGCGGGGGAGGCGTTGTAGATCCCCCTGGCGATTGCACGCGCCAGACAGGATGCGGCAGCGGCACCCAGCCGGACCATGTCTTCCAATCCGCTCTCCAGCCCGCGTTGACCTGTGGAAAGCGCAAACACCAGATCACCATCCAAAGGAGTATGAGCAGGCCACAAAGCCCGGGCCAGTCCGTCATGAGCCATGACGGCAAGCCGTTTCGCTTCGCCCTTGGTCAGAACGGCATCGGTTGCGACTGCCGCTATCGTCGTGTTTGCACCCGCTTTCAGCGCATCCAGCTTGGTGCGCACCTCAACTGCGTCCTGCGGGAACGGGTTTGCAAGTCCGCGGCCGCCGAATTCTCCGCCGACTTCAAAGGGAGCGGCCCAGAAATGAGCACTGTCGCCTATTGTGGCGCGGCCGAGCGCGTTGACCGCCACGATCGCTCCGACAGTGACACCGTTGTCGAGAACCTGTGAGGCGGATCCCAAGCCGCCCTTGAGATTGGCAGTGGTTGCGCCAGTTCCCGCACCGATTGATCCGAGAGCGAAATCATATGACATCGCGTCGAGCGCGGAGCGACCCAGGTCGCGATAGGGCGCTGCCTGGCCCCAGCTCTTGTCGCCGCCATTCAGCAGGTCGAACAGGATGGCTGTCGGCACGATGGGCACACGGACCGGTCCAACGGCAAAACCGTATCCCAACTCCGCCAGTCGTCCCTGGACGCCGGCGCCTGCGTCAAGACCGAAGGCGGATCCGCCTGCCAATACGATGGCATCGATTTTCTCGACCGTCTGCTCGGGTTCGAGCAACGCGATTTCTCGCGTTCCAGGGGCTCCGCCATGAATGGCAACGGAGGCTACGGCTGGTTCCTCTGGTACGAGAACGGTCGCCCCGGACTTAAGCTCCGTGTCGGTCGCGTTGCCGACCTTCAGGCCTGGGACGTCAGTGATGAGATTGCGGGCACCTGGCATGAAGAATTGTTCCGGGAGTGAGAGGCAAGCGCAGTTTGGGCCGTCGCCGGTCAGGTGTCGAGGCTTTTGTAGCCGCGGCGAACATAAAGCAGCGATTTGCCCGGATCGGTCATGCGCAGGTCGACTACCGTACCGACAATGATCGAATGCGTTCCCATTTCGGAAACCGAGTAGATATCGCAATCGACACTGAGCCTTGCACTGTCCAGCGCCGGACAGCCGGTCGCCAGATTGGTCCATTCGCCCTTTACAAAGCGATCCGGTATCTCCAGATCGAACCGGCCGGCAAAGGTATCCGAGATTTCCTGATGATCGTGGGTCAGGGTGTTCAGGCAGAAACAGCGGTTCTTCAGAACGGCACTGTGCATCCGGGTCTGCCTGTTGAGGCAGATCAGAATGCTTGCCGGATCGTCACTTACCGAGCAGGCTGCGGAAACAGTCGCACCTTGCCGTCCGCCGGGGCCGTCCGTCGTTACCACGTGGACCGCGGCCGCGATGCGGCTCATGGCTTCCCGAAAGCTCGTTGTGTCGAGTGGCAGCCGGCTTGGTTCCGGGTCTTGCGTTGGCATAGGTTCTGCTCCCAAGGCAGGCTGCGGCTGAATCAGCTGGTTCTGAGTGTGTTGCCGGAGTTTAATCAGCCGGTCCTGCCGTGCCTAGGAAAAACCGGCGGATAGTTTTGTGTGACACGTTTCTTCCTTCACCTGACTTGTCTACCGTGGATTGAGATTTCCGACGTCCGGCGGTAGGGATGGTCATGTGGTATTCAACGTCCTGGAGATCCGGATGACATTTCGTCAATTTGCGACCGGTGCACTTTTTCTTGCCGGTAGTGTTTATTCGGGCTCGGCATACCCTGATATCCCGATTGCAATTGCCGGTCCGATGGATGGACAATTCCGCGATCTTGGTGCGCAGATGCGGGCCGGCGCCGAACAGGCGGTGGCGGACATCAATGCGGCCGGCGGTGTCAATGGAGAACAGCTCGTCCTTGAAATAGCGGATGACGGCTGCGATGCCGACAAGGCTGTCGCAGTTGCCAATCAGCTCATCGGCAGGGGTGTCGTCTTCGTTGCCGGGCATTTCTGCTTCAACGCGTCCATCCCTGCCAGCGAAGTCTATGCGGATGCGGGGATCGTCCAGATTTCGCCAGCAACCACGTTGCCGAAGTTTACAGACGAACGTCCCGGACCAGGTGTTTTCCGACTGGCGCCGAGGGACGATCAGCAAGCAGACGTTGCCGGGCGTTTTCTTGTCGACAATTTTGGTGATGCCCGGATTGCTATCCTTCATGACAAGACCGCCTATGGCAAGGGACTGAGCGATGCGGTGAAAGCCACGATCAACTATCTCGGCAAATCCGAGAGCATTTCGCTCGGTTTCGATGCCGGGGAAGATGACTACCGTTATCTCGTTTCGCAACTTGGTCTGGAAAATGTCGGTGTGGTTTATCTCGGCGGCTACCACCCGGAAGCCGGGCTGATCAAGCTGGAGATGGTTCGGCAGGCACTGGATGCTGTGCTGGTGTCCGGAGATGCGCTAATGGCGGACGAATTTATCGCGGTTGCCGGTGCCGCTGGAAACGGTACCCTGCTGACCTATCCGGTTGACCCGCGCGATTTTCCCGGGACGACTGCCGTCGTTGCAACTCTTGAAGAGGCCGGCAAACCGGCGGACCGCTATGCGCTGACGACCTATGCCGCTGTCCAGGCTTGGGCCCAGGCGGCAAACAGGGCAGGGGAAACGGGCATGGATGCGATCGCGGAAACACTTTCCAACGACGTTTTCGACACGATCCTCGGAGAGGTGCGATTTGACGAGAGAGGCGACAGCAACACACCTGGTTTCGTGATTTATGAATGGCGAGACGGCGCGCCCAGGGTACGGTGACACAAATCGGTCCTGCATTGAACACGTCGAACAAAGAGCGCGCAGCCCCGGGCTTGCGCGCTCTTTGTTCGGGAAGCGTGTGAAACTCGTCAGCCGCGGCGTCCCGTGCCTTTGATCTTCAGGTTCACCTTGTCGGCATAAATCGGCAAACCGGCTTCCATACCGTAAAAGCTGCGGAAAAAACCGCCGGAGACCTCGAAACCGACGCGGCCGTTGCCTTTGGTTCCGGTGATCGTGACCTCAAGTTTGGTGCGTTTCGTCTTGCCGCGCAGGGACAGGACACCTTCCACTTCCGCCGAGTTTTTCCCGGTAATACGGATCCGGGTGCTCTGGAAACTGGCGACCGGATACTTTGCAACATTGAACATGGCCGAACTTTTCAGGAAGCCCGTCACCTTGTCGTTGTTGGTCTGAACGCTTGACAGATCGATGGTGACATTGACACGGCTTTTTTCCGGCCTGTTCTGATCAAGGATCATCTTGCCGGACACTTTCTTGAAGGCGCCTTTCACTGAACGTCCACCAAGAACACGCACGGTAAACCCTGTGTCGATATTGGCCGGTGAGAGCGTGTAGGTTCCCGAAATCGGGCCCGCGCCGGCCGGTTGCATCGGAGCAACGAGCGCAACAACGAATGCAAGAACAGTCAAAATTCCGGGAAGACGGCCCGCAAGAATGGTGTTTGAGGAGCGAATGGACGACATTTCTTGGTTCCTTTCAAGGATCACAGGGCAATCTGGCGTTTGGAAGCTCCGACGTCGGGCTCTTCAAGTCCTTGCTTCCTCGGCCATTGACCTTGCGAATTTTGGCATTCCAGGCGCTGATGCCCAGTGACGTCCGTCACAAGCAATGCCCTGACCACCTTTCGTCTACGTTGCGTTCGAACACCTGGTTTGCGGATGTCGGGTGATTGAACGGCACGTGAACACGGAGTTCCGCGTTAACCCTTCGGTAAGAAAATAGCGGCTCCGCAGTTCTTTCAAGGGACCGAACGCGATAAATTCCCGGAAAACCTGGGAAGTGTCATGCGTCTATTCTCTTGTTGCCGGCTTGCAGTGTTGCTTGTGCTGTTGGTTTCGTTGAACGGCTTTCATCCGTCCGCGGCCGCCGCCGAACTTGTCGGATTTTCCGACAACAGGTTCAGGCCAGGTACGATCGTCATCAGAAATTCCGAAAAACGCCTCTACCTCGTGTTGCGTGGCAAGCGTGCTATTCGGTATCGGGTCGCTGTTGGCAAACCCCGCAAGGCATGGACAGGACAGGCGCTCATCACCGCGAAATACATCGAGCCGGACTGGTCGCCGTCCCCTGAAGTGCGCCGTGACTTTCCGCATCTGCCCGACGTGATCCGGGGCGGCGCACACAACAATCCGATGGGTGCTGCTGCGATGACCCTGTCAAACGGGAACTACGCCATTCATGGAACCAACAGACCCGGGTCGATAGGCCGGGCGGTTTCCTATGGCTGCATCCGCATGGCAAACAATGATATTGAGGACTTGTTTCAAAGAGTGGGCGTCAGAACACCGGTGGTCGCGCTGCCTTGAGCTTGGCCAGGCTGTCGCAGGGACAGCTTGCCGCATTTAGTTTCGAAAGTTTGAAACTATCTTGAAGCCGGGCCCTTTCCGGCCCACAGAATGACCTTGCCGGTTTCAGTGCCCCAACGCGAAACCGGTGGGGTCTTTTGCCTTGAAAACCCCTCCGTTACATCTTGCGACAAACTCACCATCGATCCGGCACATCTCTGCGACAGTTGTGCGGTAAAGTTTCGCTAAATCCCAGTTTGGGTTTTTGAACTTGCGGAGCAGGGCAGTGATTTTCAAAACCGTACTGAATTCAAGGATTTTCCTTTGGACGCTGCTGGCGATCCCGTCCATTCCGATGATCCTGGCGCTTGCCAACGGCGCAGTTTCCGAGGACGGGCGCCCGGCGACCGAATTTCTATTGCATCCAACCGGCGAGTTCGCGGCGCGATTCATGATCATTTCGATGATCATTTCTCCGTTCCGTCTGATGTTTCCAAAAAACGGTTTCTGGTTCTGGATGGTTCGCCGCAGACGCTATTTCGGCGTCGCGGCTTTTGCCTATGCGGCCTTTCATACCGTTTTATATCTCATCGACATGGGATCATTGCAGGCCGTCCTTGGCGAATTCCTCGCGTTCGGCATCTGGACCGGCTGGCTGGCCTTTTTCATTTTTGTCCCAATGGCAGTGACATCAAACGACGCTTCCGTGCGCAGGCTTGGCCGGTTCTGGAAACCGTTGCAGCGCTTTGGTTACCTGGCTGCCGTGGCGACGCTTCTTCACTGGATGTTCGTGCACAATGAATTCGGCCCGGCCCTTGTGCACTTCGTGCCGCTGGCGCTGCTGGAAACCTACCGGATCAGCCGGGTTTTCGGTTCCGGTTCAACTGCAGCCCCTGCCTGAGATGCATTTCCAATTTGAAAGGACGAAGTCATGAACCTCACGTTTCACACGGCCACTTCACTGCTGACCTGCATCTTCACATTTCCTGCGTGCGCAACCGGGATGTTCGAGTGCGAGGCGACGGAAAAGTCGGCCTGGCTCACGGAGACACAAGTCACCGAGAAACTGACGTCCGACGGCTGGCAGGTTCGCAGGATGAAAGAGGACGGCGGCTGCTGGGAGGTCTATGGAACCACTCCGGAAGGACAGCGGGTCGAGGTCTATGTGCATCCCGTGTCGGGTGAAGTCCTGCTGATCAACCAGCGCGGCACAATTCTCTATCGAAAAGAGAGCTGAAACCGGGTTAAAGCCACTTCTTCGGCTCCAATCTTGTTGAGATGTTCCGGTTGCCGGCGAGAGCCTCGGCGAGATCGGCAACCGCATCGAGGGAATGAGCTGCACGAAACTCGTCGACATGCGGCAGCATTGCCCGGATACCCTTGGCCTTGGCTTCAAAGCCCTCGAAACGAAGCAGGGGATTGAGCCAGACAAGGTGCCGGCATGACCTGTGCAGGCGGTCCATTTCCCGTTCCAGATCCTCATCCGTGTCCCGCTCGAGACCGTCGGTGATCAGCAGAACAGTAGGCTTGCCGGACAGAACCCTGCGCGACCAGTGTTTGTTGAAATCATGCAGCGCCGAAGCTATTCGGGTGCCGCCCGACCAGTCTTCCACGCCTTCAGAACATGCCTCCAGCGCTTCATCCGGGTCTTTCATGCGCAACTGCCGGGTGACATTGGTCAATCGCGTGCCAAACAGGAATGTATGTACATCGCGCCGTTCCGCCGTCATGCCATGCAAAAAGTGCAGAAGCAGGCGGGAATACTGGCTCATGGATCCGGAAATGTCGCAAAGCGCAACAAGCGGCGGGCGTTTTTCAGCCGGCTTGCGATGTTTGAGATCGATGATGGCACCACCCGCGCGCATGGAGGCTCGCAATGTTCGCCGGGGATCGATCCGTCCTTTCGGCGCAGAAGCAAGGCGCCGCAAGCGGATCTTGTCCATAGGCAAGGCCATTGAGCGCAGGGCGCGTTTTGCCGCTGCGACTTCCTCCGCCGTCATCTGGGCAAAGTCCTTGTTCTGCAACAATTCCTTGCCGGACACCGTGAATTTGGCATCGACCTCGACCTCGGGGACTGTTTCTTGCGCCACGCGATCCTTGGCAGCCTGAAAGGCCTGGGACACGCGGGTCTGGCCTGCTTTCGGTTTTTCCGGTGCGCCGCGTGGTGGTGCAACCGGAGAGAGGATGGCGAGCATCTTTTCGATCAGCCCGCGGCTTTGCCAATAAATCCGGAAAGCTTCGTCGAACAGGACGCGGTGCTCACGTTTGCGGACAAATACGGAATGCAGTGTCCAGTAAAGATCGTCACGGTTTTCAATGCCGGAGACCTCAACAGCACTGACCGCGTCCACGACCGACGCCGGACCAACCGGGACGCCGGCCTTGCGCAAGGTACGGGCGAAATAGACGATGTTGTCGGTTATGCGCGAACGCAGTTCAGCGGGAGCCTGCAAGTGAGCCTCCCCGTTGCCCCGGCCCATTGCAAGGAGCCCAAACACCCGAGCCTCTCTGATATGGAACAGGAGGGCCTGACGGATGTCTGTTAGGAATTGCCGCCCCGTTGAGAGGGAACTCGGGGGAGGAGAGGATATGGTTCACAAAGGTCACAATCTCAGATCGCCGGCATTGATTGCACTTGAGGCACATCCTTGCGGATTTCATCGATCATGAGGCGGACCTTTGAACCTCGAACCCGCTCGATGTCATCCTGATACTTCAAAAGCACGCCGAGCGTATCGGATGCCATGTCCGGATCGAGCGCGATTTCATTGAGTTCGGAAAGGGCCGTCGCCCAGTCGAGCGTTTCGGCGACCCCCGGCTGCTTGAAGAGGTCTTCGTCCGCGCGCAGTTTCTGGACGAAAGCGACAACTTCATGCGCAAGTCGCTCTGCCGCGCCCGGCACTTTTCTGCGGACGATCTCCAGTTCGCGTTCGGCGTCAGGATAATCGACCCAGTGGTAAAGGCAGCGGCGTTTGAGGGCATCATGAATTTCGCGCGTGCGGTTTGTCGTGATGATGACGATGGGCGGTTCATCGGCTTTTACCGTGCCGAGTTCGGGGATCGAGACCTGACTGTCTGCAAGAACCTCCAGCAGGAAGGCTTCAAAGGCCTCGTCTGCGCGGTCGAGTTCATCAATCAGGAACACGGGTGCTCCGTTCAAGGAGGGCTCAAGTGCCTGGAGAACGGGCCGCTTGATGAGAAAGCGTTCGTCGAAGATTGATTTGGACAATTCCTGATGCTCGGTATCGCCAGCGGCTTCCGCGACCCGGATTTCAACCATCTGTGCCGGGTAATTCCACTCGTAGACCGCAGACGCGATATCAAGGCCCTCGTAACACTGAAGGCGGATAAGGTCACGGCCGAGCGTGGTCGACAAAACCTTGGCGATTTCAGTCTTGCCGACACCGGCTTCGCCTTCGAGAAAAAGGGGGCGCTTCATCTTGAGGGCCAGGTGGAGGACAGTTGCAAGCGACCTGTCCGCGACATACCCCGCCTGATCCATGAGATGAAGCGTATCGTCGATGGATGCGGGAAGGGGAGTCTGGCTCATGGATCCTCCGGGGTGTTCTGATTTGTGGTCATTATATAGGAGCGACAACGAGAAGGTCAGCCCGGACCAAAGTAGACCAGACCCGGCACACCCGTGTTCCTCCTAATGGGCACACGCGTGCGAACCATCTATAAGGATTGAACGCGATTCAGGGGAGAGAAATCCGTGTCATACCGCAAGCTGTTTCTGGCAACCGCACTCGTCGTCGTGGTGAGCGGCGCTGCTCACGGCTCGGACGGGGCCTATCCTTCCGATCCTGTCAGCCTGGCAACGGGACTGGAACTTGCGGAAATTCACTGCGCGTCTTGTCACGCTGTCGCAATTGACGATACGAGTGCGCAAAATGGTGCCCCGGCTTTTCGTGACCTGTCAAAACGCTATCCGCTGGAAAGCCTCGAAGAACCCCTGGCGGAGGGTATCGTGACAGCTCACGACAACATGCCGGAATTCGCTTTCGCACCGGATGATATCGACGCATTCCTGGGGTACCTGACGTCAATCCAGGCCAGATAGATCCGAACAAAACGGTGGTGTAGACTTGTTAGCAGTATTGCGCGAATGCTGCTAAAATGCTGTTTGTAAACAACTATTCGCAAAAAGTTGGTTTTGGTTAACTGAGTATCCGTGACACTCTTTCTTTGCAGCAAAGAAAGGATTGGCATGAAAACCAGCTCAGACTTTGAAAAACGCATTTTGGGATACGGGCTTCTTACAGCCGAGATTCTCTACAGAATGCCGGATCATCCGAAGTTCCTGCAAAGCTTTCTCTGGCAAACAGAGGACCTGGCGCCGCAGTTTCCCGAACTGACCAGGTTTCTGGATTTCTGGGAGAGGGAGATTGATGGGCGGATACATTCTGTTCGCGTCGCGCATCAGAATTTGATTGATCCCGTCGACTTCCGGTACGCAGAAGGTGAAATTCTGGTCCACTAGAAGGCGATGGATTTAGCGCGGTGTCAGGCCGAGGCCCTGGCCGCCGCGCATGATGTTTTTCGATTGAGAAGTGAAATCCGAACCTTCACTCTCATGCAGTACAAACCCGGGCATGAGTTTCAGGGGAGCCTTGCTGGCGCGGATCGCACGGAGCACGATGCGTGTCGCCGGAGCGTCCGGACGCGGACGCAGCGGAATGACATCGATTGCGCCGAACCGGCCTTGAAGAACACTCAGAAGTTCATGAAGACCGTCCGCTCGAAAAATGACCGTGAGGCTTCCGCCTTCCCGGACGATGTCCGCGGCAGTCTTCACCCAGGGCTCAAGCCCGCGCTCGTCCAGCATGTGTGCGCCTGCGCGGCCCGATTTCGGTGACGCCCGGAACCTGTCGGCTTCGTAATAGGGAGGATTCATGATGGCGTGATCAGCCATCGATGGCAAAAGGCCGTTGGCGTGGCGAAGACTTCCCTTTGCAGTGATATCAGCATGCAGCAAATCGATGCGATCCGCGAAATGGGTGTTTTCAGGGTCCTGAAGCGCTTTTTGAGCGAGAGATAAAACGGCCTCGTCGATCTCGACAAGAGTGACACTTATGTCCGGCAGGCGCGCAGCAGCACAAAATCCGGCAGTTCCGACACCAGAACCAAGATCGACAATTCGGCCCGTGGTTTCCACGGGCAGGGCAGCGGCCAGAAAGACAGCGTCCAATCCGGCGCGATGCCGGTCTTTTCTCGGCTGATAAACATAAACTCGTCCTCCAAGAAACGCATCATGCGTGACATCCCCGGAGGCGGGGTCCTGCACCTCCGTCATGTCAGGTATCGTCTCTTGCAGGTCGCAATTCGTGTTCCAGGCCAGCGTCCCGAACAAGGTTGCGTGCCTTGTGGATCTGGTCCGCATCGACAAGAATCCGCCTTGGGATCATCGCCAGCGATCCTTCCATGATGCTCATATTGCCATCTGCGACAAAATGCTTGATGCCTGCCTCTTCGAGAATCGATTCCAGGAAGGAAATGAGGACCGGATCGTTTGTTCTGACAAGTTCTTCCATATGTTTTCCGGGCTTAGCGGCTAGAAGTGGGGCGCTTGCCATAAACGCCCTGCGGAACTGGTGTACAGCAAAAGCAGCTGTTTGTGGCATTTCAACAGTTTGTCATCGGACTGGCGTCTTGCCCCGGAAGCGTTCGCACCATATTGTCCGCACAAATATTCAGGGGAGTGCCATAAGTGGCCGTTGTCGCAACCTATTCTGACAGCCAGTCGCGCCGTCCAAACATACAATCGCTTGTGGACCTCGTGGCTCCGGGCATGGCCGATGTGAACGAGTTGATCCTCTCCAAGGCGGGCTCCAATGTTGAATTGATCCCGGAGATCGCCAAGCACCTGATCGCTTCTGGTGGCAAGCGGCTCCGCCCGATGCTGACGCTGGCCCTGGCCGATATCTTTGACTATCAGGGCAACGGCGATGTCACGCTGGCGGCGAGTGTCGAATTCATGCACACAGCGACATTGCTTCATGACGATGTCGTTGACGAGAGCGATATGCGCAGAGGCAAACTGGCGGCCCGCAAACTCTGGGGCAATCAGGCCAGCGTGCTGGTCGGCGACTATCTTCTCGGCCAGGCCTTCAAGATGATGGTCGATGTCGGCTCGCTTGAAGCGCTTCGGATCCTTTCAACTGCATCGGCGATCATTGCCGAAGGGGAAGTGCTCCAGCTCGGTGCGGCCAAGAACATTGCGACGACGGAAGCTGATTATCTGCGCGTCATTGAGGCCAAAACCGCCGCACTTTTCGCGGCGGCGGCAGAAGTCGGTCCGGTGATTGCGGGTCAGGATGACAGCATGAAACTGGCTGCACGTACCTATGGCATGGAGCTTGGATATGCTTTCCAGCTGGTGGACGACGCTCTTGATTATGGCGGATCCACGGCGGACCTTGGCAAGGATGTCGGCGATGATTTCCGTGAAGGCAAGATTACGCTTCCTGTCGTTCTGGCAGTCGCGCGCGGAACGGATGAAGACAGAGCTTTCTGGAAGCGCTGCCTGGAAGGCGACGACGTTGAAGACGGCGACCTGGAACAGGCAATCGATTTGCTGAAAAAACATGATGCCTTGAGTGACACGGTCGTCAGGGCACGCGACTATGGTGACAAGGCCTTGAAGGCACTCGAAGCATTGCCGCAGGGGCGTCACAACGAGGCACTGGCGGACGCCGTGGCGTTTTGTATCGCCCGCGTGAGCTAGAACACATCCTTATGAGTGTCGGATCGATTGACCGCGAAGATTTCGCCGACTGAAACAGCGAATGGTGATCCGCATTTCGGCTCACCGAGGGCGCCGGTCAACACAGGTAGCTGGTGAATTTTACCGGCGCCTTGGGAGCCTTGTAGCAGTTTCAGGCGACGTTCCATCCTATCTGGTGCATTGCATCGCGCTTGCGACGCGCCGAGCCGGGTCACAGCTTCCGACAACACATGGCCCCGATATTGCCGGGACGTGCACAAGATCCCAGTAAGAAATTCGGCTAGCAAAGAGGCGGCACAATAGTGCGCCCTGGCTTCTTGCTTGGCCGGGCATGCGTGACCTCACGTCAAAGCGCCGGCTGCAATCCACCAATTCCCAAACGAGGCTCGAAGTGCGCGCTCAACCTCCAGTGCTTCTTCTTGTTCACAAAGGCCGAAACAGGTTGCGCCGGAACCTGACATGCGCGCCAGTTTGATGTGATCACTGCCTTCGAGGGCTGACAAGGTGCTGTCAATCTCGGGACAGAGGCTGATTGCCGGTTCCTGCAGGTCGTTGCGGCAGGTCGCCAGATAGCTGGCCAGATGATCCGGGCTTTCAAACACTTCAGGCATCAATGGCATTGCCGGATTGTCGCGCCTTGCCAATGATCTGAAAACGTCGGGTGTTGAGACTTCAACCTTTGGATTGACCAGTACAATGCCGCATTTGGGAAGTTGAGGCCCCTGCCGAATGACATCACCGATGCCAGCCATGATTTGCGGTTCCTGGTTCAAGCAGACTGGCACATCGGCCCCAAGCGAAAGGGCAAGTTCGTGCAAAGTGTCTTCGGCGAGATATTGACCGGTAATGTCCTCCAGCAGCCGCAGCATCGTTGCGGCATTGCTTGATCCGCCCCCGATCCCCGAAGCAACAGGCAGTCGCTTGGTGAGATCAATGCGAAGTTTGGGCGCTGGAATCCCGCTGGAATTCGCAAACGCCGCGACGGCCTTCACGATCAGGTTTTCCTCCGCAGGACCGTCGAGATTTCTGGCAAACGGGCCGTTGATGATGAGCTCAAGTCTGTCGGCAGGTTCTGCGCACAGACGGTCGCCGATCTGCGGAAACGCGACTAGAGAATCGAGTAGATGATAGCCATCCGGACGTTGCCCGGTAACATGCAGCGTCAAGTTGACTTTCGCCCGCGCGAGTTCAACCCGGCGCTCCACCGATGTGTGTGTCACCTGCGTATTCCGTTCAGCCGCCGTTCTGGTCACTTTCGGCTTTTGCCGCATCCGTTCCGGGAACGTCGGTCATGCCATTGGCAATCTTGTCGAGGATCTTGGGTAGGTCCTTTTCCGCAGGACCGAGATCGCGGGCATGGTTCCATTGGAACCGGGCCTCGTTTCGACGGCCGACCATCCAGTACGCATCACCAAGATGGTCGTTGATGACAGGATCTGCCGGGCGGAGCTCGATGGCGCGCTCGAGTTCCTTGACAGCTTCCTCAAATCGGCCGAGCCGGTAGTAGACCCAACCCAGGCTATCGACGATATAGCCGTCGGTCGGGCGCATCTCCACGGCGGTCCGGATCATATCCAGCGCTTCATCCAGCTTCAGGCCCTGGTCGACAAGGGAATATCCGAGATAGTTCAGGACGAGTGGCTGGTTTTCGTTGAGTTCAAGAGCCTTGCGAAAATCTGCTTCTGCCTTGTCCCAGTCGCCGAGACGTTCGCGGCTGATGCCGCGGAAGTAGAGCAGAAGCCAATGCTGGGCTTCAAACTCCGATATCGTATCGATGCCCTGGGAGTAGATGACTTCGGCTTCGTCATAGATTTCGTGCGAACGCAGAATATTGCCAAGCGCAACGACAGCCTCCAGATCTGACGGATCAATCTCGATCAGGGCCTCCAGGTGCTTCCTGGCTTCGTCGACTTGCTCCAGTGCGTTGTAGTTCAGACCGACCTGGATTTCCGCTTCGCGTTTCAGGACGCTATCGTCTGGGACCCGCATGAAGGCATCGATCGCGCGGGCAGGCTGGTCCATACGTTCAAAAACGCTTCCCAGTGCTATTGCGGCAAACTCTGCATTCGGGTCCAGATGCAACGCGAGTTGAAGATAGGACGTCGACAGCTCTTCTCCGCCATCACGCCCGATGACCGCGCCCAACCCGTAAAGGATTTCGGCCATGCCCTGGGCCGGGTCCGATACCATGGGCGGAATAATTTCACCGCTTTCCAGCACTTTTCTGGTCTGGGCGATTTTCGGATGACCCCTGAATTGCTGGTCGTATAGATCGAGTGCGGCGATGGCCTCTTTCTGTCGGCCGTTGGCGGCCAAGATGCGCGCGTAGGCGTCCACGACGCGGATCGCTGCCTGATCAAGTGCATAGGCACCCTCGATGGTTGCCAGCGCCTCCTGATTTCTGCCGGCTGCGAACTGCAGATGGGCCTTGTGGGTCGCCTTGAAAACGCCAAACCAGTCCGGGCCTTTCAGATCATCGATGATGGCCAGGGCTTCGTCGACTTTTCCGCTGCCATATAAAGACCAGGCCCGGGAGATCCCGATGGAAAGCTGCGCGAGCGGACCATTCCTGCCTCTTTCGAGCGCCTGATCCGCTTCGATGTAACTGCCGTCTGCAACGCGCTGACCACCGAGAGCAAGCTGTGCGAGAAAGTTTTCAAGACCCGCCTTTTCAAGCTCGGCGGCATAGTGAACGGCCTCTTCGACGTCACCATTGGCCAGCTTCAGCAGAAAGGTTCGCTCCAGAAGCATCGTGTTGGTCGGGTCGGCTGCGAGCGTTTCCTCGTAGAAAGCAGCGGCATGTCCATAGTCTTTCTGGAAACCTGCGAGCCGGCCTGAAAGATAACTGCCTGAAAGCGTATACGGCAAATTGGAGGGGGTTCCGAATGACTGCGTCTTCGAGTCGGTTTCAGCACCGGCTGCGAGAGGCGTCAGGGCGATGGCGCTTGCCAGCGCGAGGACCTTAAACCTGAAAATCTTGCGGTCCTTCAGGGAAGCGGCGCCAGCCAAATTTGTCATCATTCCTCGCACTTTTCGATCGATGGGCAGATTGGATCGTTGCTTATTACTCTTGAGAATGGCGTCTTTAAGGCTCTGCGGCAAGGCGACCCCGGAAACTTTCTGAGGGTTTAAATCCATTTGATTTTGCCCATCGTGGAAATTCTTGCGAGTTAAATCGAAACAAATCGGCAATCCGCCAAAAAGGGCTTGAAGACATTTCTTTGCCGTAGCAGTTATGTGCGGTGCAAAAATTGGCGGAACCGGAGCGTCTCCGGTGCCTTGCGAGGAGAATTTCAAATGGCCAAATGGGTCTACAGTTTCGGCAATGGTGTGGCAGAGGGTGCAGCGGAGATGCGCAACCTTCTCGGTGGGAAGGGCGCCAACCTTGCTGAAATGAGCAGCCTGGGCCTGCCGGTGCCTCCCGGTTTCACAATTACGACAGAAGTCTGCACCTGGTATTACGAACACGGGAAGACCTATCCGGAAGCTCTCCGCGCGCAGGTCGTCGAAGCGCTTGAAAAGATCGGTTCGAACACAGGACGCAAATTTGGTGATCCCGAGCGCCCGCTTCTTGTTTCCGTGCGGTCGGGAGCAAGGGTCTCGATGCCGGGCATGATGGACACGGTCCTTAATCTCGGGCTGAACGACCGGACTGTCGAGGCGATAGCCAGAGAAGCCGGCGATCGCAGGTTTGCCTATGACAGCTACCGCCGTTTCATTCAGATGTATTCGGATGTGGTTCTGGGGCTCGACCATCACGAGTTTGAGGAGATCCTTGAGGATTACAAGGAACGCAACGAACTTGCGCTTGACACCGAGATCGATGCCGACGCCTGGCTTGGGATCATTGAAAAGTTCAAGGCACTGGTTGAAGAAGAACTGGAAAAGCCGTTTCCGCAGGATCCGCAGGAGCAGCTTTGGGGCGCAATCGGCGCTGTCTTCAGCTCATGGATGGTGCCGCGAGCTGTAACCTACAGGCGCCTTCACGATATTCCGGGCAACTGGGGCACTGCGGTCAACGTTCAGGCCATGGTGTTTGGCAACATGGGTGAAAGTTCGGCGACGGGCGTCGCATTCACGCGCAACCCGTCAACCGGTGAAAACGCTCTTTACGGCGAATTCCTGGTCAATGCGCAAGGGGAAGATGTGGTTGCCGGTATCCGCACACCGCAGGACATCACCGAAAAGGCGCGCATCGAGGCGGGGTCCTCCAGTCCTTCGCTCGAAGCGCTGATGCCGGCGGCCTTCGGGGAATTCAAAACCTACTGCTCAAAGCTCGAAGCACACTACAAGGACATGCAGGATCTGGAATTCACCATCGAAAAGGGAAAGCTCTGGATGCTGCAGACACGTGCGGGAAAGCGCACGGCCAAGGCAGCACTCAGGATTGCCGTGGATCTGGTGGAAGAAGGTGTTCTGGGTGAAGAAGAGGCAATAGGCCGGGTTGAACCTGGTGCACTTGACCAGCTTTTGCACCCGACGATCGATCCCGATGCCGAGCGTGACGTGATCACGACCGGACTGCCGGCGTCTCCCGGTGCGGCTTCCGGTGCGATCGTGTTTACGTCCGATGAAGCGGAAAAAGCAAAGGCGGAAGGGCGCAAGACGATCCTGGTCAGGGTCGAAACCAGTCCGGAAGACATTCACGGCATGCATGCTGCCGAAGGCATCCTGACAAGCCGCGGCGGCATGACCAGTCATGCGGCGGTGGTTGCGCGTGGAATGGGGAAACCCTGCGTGGCAGGCGCGGGGATGTTGCGGGTCGACTACCGCAATGGTGTGATTAACGCTGCCGGAAGGCAGTTGAAGGAAGGCGACGTGATTACCGTGGACGGGGCGACCGGTCAGGTCCTGTCCGGTGAAGTGAGCATGCTGCAACCGACGCTTTCTGGCGATTTCGGCACGCTGATGGGATGGGCGGACAATGTCCGGCGGATGAAAGTCAGGACCAACGCCGAGACCCCGCAGGACGCCAAGGTTGCGCGTGAATTCGGCGCCGAGGGGATCGGGCTCTGCCGCACGGAACACATGTTTTTTGAAGGCGAGCGGATAATTGCAGTCCGTGAGATGATCCTTGCCGATTCAGAGGAGGGCCGCAGGGCAGCGCTTGCGAAACTGCTGCCGATGCAGCGCCAGGATTTCACGGACCTCTTTGAAATCATGCATGGTCTGCCGGTCACCATCCGCTTGCTGGATCCACCTTTGCACGAGTTCCTGCCGAAGTCGGAAGAAGAACTCGGTGACGTCGCCAACGCGATGGGCGCCGATCCGGAACGGCTGCGTGACAGGGCGCTAGCGCTTGAGGAATTCAATCCGATGCTTGGACATCGCGGCTGCCGTCTGCTGGTTTCCTATCCGGAAATTGCGGAAATGCAGGCCCGGGCCATCTTCGAAGCCGCGGTCGAGGCCGCCAAGACAACCGGAGCGCCTGTCGTTCCGGAAATCATGGTGCCGCTGGTCGGTCTCAAGGGAGAGCTTGATCACGTCCGCAAAAGCATCGAGGCGATGGCTGAGGCGGTCGCCGAGGAAACCGGCAGGGAGCTCACCTATCAGATCGGCACAATGGTCGAATTGCCGCGTGCCGCGCTCAAAGCCGCTGAGATTGCGGAATCGGCGGAATTCTTCTCCTTTGGCACGAACGACCTGACCCAAACCACATTTGGTATCTCGCGCGATGATGCCGCCTCGTTTCTGGGTACCTATCAAACCCGGGGCATACTGGAGCAGGACCCGTTCGTGTCCCTGGACCCGGACGGGGTCGGTGAGTTGATCAAGATCGGTGTGGAACGTGGGCGCTCGACGCGCGCGGATATCAAACTCGGCATTTGCGGAGAACACGGCGGGGATCCGGCGTCGATTTCATTCTGCGAGAGTGTCGGACTGGATTACGTGTCCTGTTCACCTTTCCGGGTTCCGATCGCACGTCTCGCAGCGGCCCAGTCAGCCTTGAAACACAGGCGGGACGGCTGATCACCTTGCGCAGCACCGAAATCTCGACCAGGGGAACATGGTGAGTGAGTTTCCGACGCTGGAGGAATTGGGCACGGGAGGGAAACGCCTGTTGTCCCGGGTTCTCACACGGCTGGAAACACATGCCCAGGATGCTGAAACTGCCGAATTTCTTGACCGGGTCTGCACTGCGAAGGGCGGTTGCGTTCTCGGACTGACGGGCCCCCCTGGTGTTGGCAAATCGAGCCTGACCGATGCACTTATCAGGACCTGTCGGGCCGAGGAAAAACGGGTGGCGGTTCTTGCCGTCGATCCATCCTCGTCGGTTACCGGAGGGGCGCTCCTGGGGGATCGTACGCGTCTCAAGACAGATCCCACCGACGAGGCGGTTTTTGTCCGTTCCATGGCCGCGCGAAACCGCCTCGGGGGGCTTTCCGATCACTCCGTGGCCGCTATTGCCGTTCTCAGGGCAGTCTGTGATCAGGTGATTGTCGAAACGGTCGGCATCGGCCAATCGGAGGGCGACTTGAGGCAAGTGGCGGACACGGTTGTGTTGTGCATCCAGCCAGGATCGGGGGACAGCCTGCAATTCATGAAGGCCGGAATAATGGAACTGCCCGATGTGGTGGCCGTTACAAAGGCAGACATGGGTGCGCTTGCGCGGCGGGCAGCCTCTGACGTTTCCGGCGCCCTGTCTCTAGGGGCCGTACCCCGGTCATCCTGGAATGTTCCCGTTGTGGAGGTTTCATCGCAGACGGGCCGCGGCGTGGCGGACCTTGTGGCAAGCGTGGACGCGCATTTCAACACTCTCGTCGAAAAGGGTCTCGATGAGACCCGTCAAAAGCAGCATGTGTCCTGGTTCAAGGACATGGTGCGCACCGAATTCGGGATGGCAGGATTGGATATGGCAGAACGCAAGGGCGGAGAGGATTGGTTGTTGCTCGCCCGGCGCCGGCCGTTTTCGAGCTTCCATTCCTTTGCTTCCCTGATCCGGCAACGCCTTTTCTGAGATGCACTCAAATCAACCTTTGGCGCTTTGAGCCTGGAGTTCGAACCCGTCGGGCAACTCACCTGCGGCAATGGCTTGAAAGTTCTCCAGGAACTGGCTCAGTGCCGTGCTGGTGAGCGGCCTTGAGATGAAATAGCCCTGCATGCGATGACAGTCATGCGCTTGAAGGAAGCGGATTTGGTCGATGGTTTCGATGCCTTCCGCGACAATCGTCATGCCGAGCGCCTTGCCGAGCTGGATAATGGAAACCAGGATGGCTTCCGCTTCCGGGTTGCCGTTCATGTCAGAGACAAAGTCCCGGTCGATCTTCAGCGTATCGAACGGAAAGCGGCGCAGATAGCTCAGGCTGGAGTAACCCGAACCGAAGTCGTCCAGCGCGACTTTGACACCCAGGCCTTTCAGCCTCCTCAGGGCATTCAAAACCGTGTCATCCCGTCCGGCAAAGACGCTTTCGGTAACTTCGATTTCCAGCCTTTCGGGCGGCAGGTTGTTTGCTGCCAGAATAGCCATGACCTTTTCGACAAACCGAGGATGCTTGAACTGGTTGGGCGACACGTTGACAGAGACGACGACGCCCGGCCAGTCGTGCGCGCGTGCGCAGGCCTTGTTCAGAACCCAGATGCCGAGATCGTTTATCAGTCCGGTTTCCTCGGCCACCGGAATGAACTGGGACGGGGGCACCACCGTGCCGTCGTCCTTGGTCCATCTGGCAAGAGCTTCGACAGAGACGATTTTCTTTGCGTCGGTGTCCGACAGGGGTTGATAGGCCAGATCCAGTTCATCGTTTCGCAGAGCCAACCTGAGTTCCCGGGACATCTTGTCCTTCGACTGAACATGCTGCTCCATCGTCGGTTCGAAGAACGAACGCCTGTTACGACCGTTGGCCTTGGCGTCATAGAGCGCGATATCGGCCTTGCGCAGCAATTCGTCCGGGTTCTTGCCGTCCTTGGGGCCAATAGCTGCACCCATCGACAGGCTTGCAAACAGTTCGCGCCGGCCGATCATGACAGGGCGCGATATCTCGTCCTGTACCTGATCGAGGATGTATTCCAGCCATTCGTCATTGTCGCAGTCGCTGATCACCATCGCGAATTCGTCACCGCTGATACGGGCAACGATACCGTTGTCCGGAAGCACGTGTTTCAGACGATTGGCGACGGCAACAATGACCTTGTCCCCGGCAGAATGTCCAAGCGTGTCATTGATGTCCTTGAAGTGATCCAGATCCATGTAAACGACAGCAGTGCTGGTGCCCTTTTGCGCACTTTCTTCCAGGACCCTGGTGAGCATTGCCTGAAAACTTGATCTGTTCGGAAGGCCGGAAAGGGCATCATGCTGTGCAGAGTGAACCGCCTTGGCTTCGCTTCTTGCAAGTCGTCTGGTCATTTGCCGCGTAAAGACCGTCACGGCGATGACGACGGCCGCGATAATCATTGCGGCGACCGCCAGAAAGGGATTGATCCGCTGAAGCATCTGTGTACCCGGCTGGCTGGCCTGCCAGGCAATGACGCCAATGTTGTTCCCCCTTGGGGATTTGAGCTGATAGGCTCCAACCCCATCCCGTTCAACCTGATCCGGCGCCAGAACAAATCCCGCAAGACGCGACATGCTGGAGATATTGTTCAGTTTCTGGCCGCGCAAGGGTATCAGGCTGACGAGCACTGCCGGAGGTTTGCGTGAGGCGAAAACCGACTGGATTTGCGGGACGACAGCTGCTGCAGTAAAAAGGTGAGGCTCGCCGTAGAGCGAAACCTTGCCTGTCTCCGCTATGGACAGATGCGTTTCACCCCCCTTTGGCATGAAGCTGAACAGACCGGATGGTGTCTTCTGGAATGAGTTTATGTATTGGGCGCGAACTTTCGCGATCGCAGGCTGCAACTCGTCAACAAGTGCCGGGTTCAACCACTCGGTGTTATCATCATGTGCAAAGACGGAAGCGACTTCAAAGTCGGAACCGAAGAGAACAGATCGGTTGAAACCATGGTTCCGGGACAGCCAGTTCATCATGTTGTTGCGGATCCAGACCCGGTTGGCTTCCGGATCGTCCACAGCGCGATAAGCTTCATCCCAGATAACAACGCCGGTTTGCTGCTTTGCAATGTAGTTTCTGGTGAGTTGCAGCGCGCCAGCGACGAGCTTGTGCTGGGAGTCTTCAGCAGTTTCATCGGACAAATGCGCAGACCAGTTCAATAGTGCGAAAATACCGAGGACAGATGTCAACACGACAATCAGCATCGGAAAAATGATCGCACTGGCGATTTGACCGCCTGAGTTTTTGATCGATCTGTTCATGTAAAGGCCCAGTTCATGCGGGCGAGTATTGTCGATGCGAGTTAATGAATGCTTCCAGTATCTTAGTAAAATAATGGGAAAATTGAATCTATCTGGTTCTCCCTGGCCGTGAGCAAGGAAACGGGCCGGATTTTGTATAGGGTTTTCTGGAAAAAAATTGAGTTTTTGGTTTCAAATCAGTTGAAGACCGCGCAGACTGACGTTGCTTCTAAGGCCGATAATCACATGATCATGAACTTCTATTCCCAGCGGGGCCGCGACGTCGATGATTTTTTTGGTCATCTGAATATCCGCTCGCGAGGGTGTCGGATCGCCCGAAGGATGGTTGTGCACGAGGATCAGAGCCGTTGCTGAATGTTCAAGCGCCCTTCGTATCACTTCGCGCGGATAGACGGGTGTGTGATCCACAGTGCCGGTTTGCTGAATCTCGTCCGCGATAAGACCGTTTTTCCGGTCCAGAAACAGAATGCGAAACTGCTCCACAGTGCACAGTTCCATCGATGCCTGCAGATAATTGATGACCTTTGACCAGGAATCGAGCAGCTGCCGCTCATTCAACTCGGCACGATGGTAGCGCGCGATGGCAGCATGAACGGCCTTCAAGGCGTCGACACTGACATCCGACAGGCCGTCAATTTCCTTCAAGCGCGCGCGAGGGGCTGCCAATGCGGCCGAAAAGGAACCGAAGCGGTGGAGCAGGGCTTTTGCAATCGGTTTCGTGTCGCGGCGGGGAAGGGCGGAAAACAACAGAAATTCCAACAGTTCGTAGTCGGCCAGACCCTCCTCACCAGACTTGCGAAACCTTTCCCTAAGCCGTTGGCGATGCCCCTTGTTGTCCGCGGCGGCAGACATTTTTTCCGCAGGGGGCGAGTCCGGGTCCTTCATCTGTTAGATCGGGCTCTCGTCGCCCGATCGTCCGGGTTTGTGAAGACCGTTCGGAGAGGTGGTGAATATCTGGCACCCATCCGGCGTAATCCCGATGGAATGCTCGAACTGCGCGGAAAGAGACCTGTCTCTCGTCACCGCCGTCCACCCGTCGCCGAGTACTTTCACGTGCGGACGGCCCAGGTTCACCATCGGTTCGATCGTGAAAATCATGCCCGGTTTCAACTCCACACCTTCGCCGGGGCGTCCGTAATGGAGAATGTTCGGTGTGTCGTGGAACAGAAGGCCAAGACCATGTCCGCAAAAGTCGCGCACAACCGAGCAGCGCTGAGCTTCGACATATGTCTGGATAGCCGCGCCAATGTCACCGGTGGTGTTGCCCGGTTTCGCAGCCTCGATTCCGCGCATCAACGACTCGTAGGTGACATCAATCAGGCGTTCCGAGGCCCGCTTCAGCTGGCCGACCGGGTACATGCGGCTGGAATCGCCGTGCCAACCATCGAGAATGAAAGTCACATCGATATTGACGATGTCGCCTTCACGCAGTGCCTTGTTGTTCGGAATGCCGTGGCAAACGACGTGATTGATCGATGTGCAGCAGGACTTGGTATAGCCGCGATAATTCAGGGTCGCCGGCAGGGCGTCATGATCCAGGCCGTACTGATACACGAAATCGTCGATTTCCTGCGTTGTCGTTCCCGGCCTGACGATGCCTGCCAGTTCGTCAAGACAGGTCGCCGTCAATTGTCCTGCGCGCATCATGCCTTCAAAATCTTCCGGTCCGTACAACCGGACCTGACCGGTGTTTTTCAGCGGGGCTTCTGCGGCGTCGATATAGCTGACCATGGAAAATGTATCTCGTTGCGTGGGCGGTACCGCACATAATACGGGTTTCAAACGGGACGGAACACCCTGTTAATCTGTCTCATTGAATTGTTCACATACCTTCCGGCAGCGTCAATTTCCAGCTTCGGTTTCAGCAAAAACAAGGCCGCCGTGAAAACTTGTTGCAAGATTATCTAAAAGCGCATGGTTCGGCTTGCGAAAGTTTTTCAGGCCGGATAGGTGAAAAGAACAAGCGGGCGTGGTGGAACTGGTAGACACAAGGGACTTAAAATCCCTCGGCCCTAGGCTGTACGGGTTCGAGTCCCGTCGCCCGCACCAAAGTCTCTTCACTTAGCCGAAAAGAACCAGGTTTGCCGAGCCTCTCAAATGGTTCAGATGACTTCTGGATTTCAATGTGCAATTGGAATATTTGCAGACTTGGCAATTAATCGATAGTGCTGCGCAAATGAACATTCGTCCCGCAAATACTGATGTAATCGTGTCTCTTGAGGACGTTTCAAAAACGTTTGCGAACGGGACCGTTGCCTTGAACGGGTTGGATCTCGATGTCCAGGCCGGAGAATTTCTGTCCGTGCTGGGGGCGTCCGGATGCGGGAAATCGACCGCGCTGCGCATCATCGCCGGGCTGGCCGAACCGTCGTCGGGGTCGGTGAGATGGCCGCAGGAGCAGACGAACCAGCGGGAACACGAATTGAGCTTCGTTTTTCAGGAACCGACGCTCATGCCCTGGGCGACGGTTTTCGAGAATGTCTGGCTTCCGTTGCGCCTCGCTCGTGTTTCAAGGGCATCCGCACGCGACCGCGTCCTGGAAGCGCTGGAGATGGTCGGTCTCGGCCAGTCTGCCGACGGTTATCCGCGCGAGTTGTCCGGTGGCATGAAAATGCGGGTGTCGATAGCACGGGCACTGGTCACCAGACCAAACGTTCTCCTGATGGACGAGCCTTTTGCGGCTCTCGACGAGATAACACGTTTCAAACTGAACAATGACTTGTTGAGGATCTGGAAGGCTTTTGGTCTGACAGTCGTGTTTGTCACGCACTCCGTGTTTGAATCGGTGTTTCTTTCCGAGCGGGTTGCCGTGATGCAGTCCCGGCCCGGATGCGTTACCGACCAGATCGAAATAGACCCTTCCATTGTACGCGATGAAGTCTTCCGGACGTCTGCCCATTATGCAGGACTATGCAGGCGGGTGTCGGCGGCACTTCATGTAGCGATGGAAACGGAAACGGCAGCAGCCGATCTTGTTTGAGAGCGCCAGCGGGGCTGGTGATGCAAGACCGGTGCACCGGCAATCCGACTTCGTTTGTCAGCTGATCCAGGCGAAAATTCAGTGAGCTGGCTATGTGAAATTGCCTCTTTTCGGCCATAAACCGACTTTGCGATCTTCATTCGACACGATTGATTTCCACAAGTCTCGCCTTAACGAATGCATTGTTGTGCCGTTGCATTGGGATACGGATCGCGAGAATTTTGTTAAAATCAACGTGTTTTCCCGAAGAGTTTCAGTAATAATCTTAAGAAAATGCCACTTTGCAAATTGATTTTCGCCTGACCTAAATTTTCGGGTCCAAGTTTCCAGAACATGAAAAGGAAAATGCAGCTAATGGGCCGGATTCCCGTTTTGTGGCAAATCGAACCTCGCTGTTTTGAATTCAACCGCTTCATTTGTTCTGTCTGTTTGATAATTCAGCGGGTTTGCCATGAATTTTCGAGAAAACCATTGCGGACAGTAGCCTAATGATTGCGATTGAATACTGCCCCGCTTTCCTGCAGTTGTGCTGAAGCGGCAATCAATCAGACGGTTTCATGTAAATCGTAAAACTCCTTGAATAAAAATCGAAAATTTGAAATTCGATTCAATAATAATTCTGATGAAAATCTCCAAAATTTGAAAAATTAACAATTTTCACTGAAGAAATATCGCCTAAGAAGTGCTTTTTACAAATTTATTTCTGTTCGAGTGCGATCGCCTCTGATTGCAAACCTGCGATTTCGTTCAATTTCAAACGTACACGTTTACCTTTTCTAAAGTTAATGTACTCGTGACTTTCATGGTTGGTGAAAAAATTGTAAATGTTGTAGCGCCGATTTTATAAAAACTGACCATAAAAGTGCAGAGTGTTTGGCCATGAACGAATTTGTCCGGATAGCGCAAGCGAACATTTCCACCGGGACAGGGAACAGTGCAGCAGCGGATGGTGCATCAGAACCACTTGTCGTGGATCGTCCGGCGGCACAAAGCAGCGTGGTCGTGCTGAGAAACTCAGGTCGGCTTGTCGACTTTCGGCAGATCCTTGACGAGGACATTTCCTTTTTCCGCATCGACGGTGACCTGCAGATGATCTTTGCCGACGGCGGTATGGTCATCATCCAGGATTTCTTCGAAGGGGACAGTGGTGCCGAGGCGGTCATCGTTGGCGACAACGAATTGCTGTCAATCGACGGTTTCGTGTCACTCGCCAATCTGCAACTCGCCGAAGAGATACAGACCGCGGCCGGTGAAACCAGCAATCTTGCGACAGCACTTGGAAGTTCGCAGAGCTCGGGTCAGAATTTCGAACCAACGGAAATCGGCGATCTTGGAAACGGACTCGGATTTGGCGATCTGCTACGTGGCGAATTGCCGGGTGAAAGAGCATTTCTTGTCGACGATTTCTCGGAGTCCGCTGACAATACGGGACCGGATATCGGTACACCGGTCGACAGCACGCTTGATGAGGAAAACCTGGAAGAGGGTACTGGCCCCGACGGTCCGGTTTCGGTCACTGCAACCCTGGATGTCGACTTCGGCGAAAACCCCGGCGGTACTCCGCGACTTGAGTTCGACGGTCTGCCTGGCGGGTTGACCTCCGACGGTGTGCCTCTGGTATTGAGCGTTGTCACCAACCCCGGCGGCGGCCAGACCCTGACTGCCGTCAAGGCCGGCACGGGTGAGGCCGTATTTACTGTCACGCTTGACGTGGTGAGTTCCGGCGGAGCACCCGGCGGTCAGTATACATTCGACCTGTTCGGAAACCTGGATCACATTGGTGACGGTCAGGATACCAGCATTCCTTTGGTCTTCGGCTTCAGCGCATACGATTCAGACGGTGATGCGGACAGTGACACTTTCACGGTCAACATCATCGACGACGAGCCCGAAACCGGAGAATCGGAGCAACTTACGCTTGGGGAAGAAAACCTGGACGACGGAACCGATCCCGACGCATCTTCTTTGACTAAGGCCGGTGAACTGAACATTGCCTGGGGTGCCGACAACGCCGATGATGCCGTTGACGCCGCATTTCAGGACGCACCAGGTGGCACTGCCAACCGCTCAGTCGTATTTGCTGCCATCTCGGATCAGCCGACGATAGCAACCAGTTCTGACGGTGTTGCGCTTCAATATGAACTTTCGGAAAATGACACGGTCCTGACAGCCTACAAGGGAGACGACCGTGGAGACGCGGACAAGGTCTTCATCGTCACGCTTTTTGATGATGGAACGGGCTCCTACACGTTTGAACTCCTCGACAACATCGATCATGTCGATTCAGAGAGCGGTCTAGCGACCGAGAGCCGGAACCTCGACTTTGCCTTTGTTGCAAATGACGGTGACGGCGACGCGGTTACGGGCGGTCTTCGGGTAACAATCGAGGATGACGAACCGCAGGCCGGCGAGCCTGTGCAGCGTACATTGCAGGAACACGACCTTGCAACCGGAACTGACCCGGATTCGTCTGCGCTGGTCAAGACTGGTGATCTGGACATCACCTGGGGTGCGGACGACGCCGACGCAGCAGATGACGGAGCGGTGCAGGACACTCCGGGCGGAGCGGGCGACCGTTCCATCGTCTTTGCAGCTATCGCCGATCAGCCGACCCAGGCAACGATGTCGGATGGCCTTGCGCTGGAATATGTTCTTTCTGAAAACGGTACGGTTCTGACCGCTTACAAGGGTGATGATCGCGGAGACGAGAGCAAGGTTTTTGTCGTGTCCCTTTCCGACGACGGCTCGGGCTCCTACACGTTCGAATTGCTCGGCAACATTGATCACAATCCCCCGGGGTCGACCGGCAAGATGGTGTCATGGAACCTGGATTTCGGATTTGTTGCGCGTGACGGAGATGGTGACGCGGTGGCGAGTGAATTCCGCGTCACGATTGTCGATGACGAACCGGAAGCAGGTATTGCCGAGAACGTGACGCTGCAGGAACACGATCTGGCAAGCGGCACTGATCCGGACGCGACAGCGTTGACGCAAACCGGCAACCTGAATTTCACCTTTGGTGCCGATGACGGCGACACGGCGGATACAGGCGGACTTCAGGACACACCGGGTGGCACCGGCAACCGTTCGGTCGTGTTCGCCGCCATCGCAGACCAGCCAACCCAACTCACGACGTCGGATGGCATCGAGCTTGACTATGTCCTGAATTCAGATGGCACGGTTCTGACTGCCTACAAGGGTGATGGTCGAACCGACGCTGACAAGGTTTTCGTCGTATCCCTTTCCGACGACGGGTCGGGATCCTATACATTCGAACTGCTCGGCAATATCGATCACGATCTTCCCGGCTCAGGCGCAATGTCGGAGTCCTGGGATCTCGACTTTGCTGTCATAGCAAGTGACAGCGACGGCGACACGGTTGAAGGTGATTTCCGCGTTTCGGTCGTTGACGATGCACCGCTTTCCAGTGAGCCGGTTGCAAGCGCCGTCGAGGAAGAAGATCTTCCCGGGGGTAATGACGACCGAGATCCCTTTGATATTGACGGCTTGCCGGCTGATCTCGGTACTCCGTTGACTGAACAGGCCACTGCGTCGTTGAACATTACCTGGGGCGCGGACGATACCGACAGCGCTGACACTGAAGTCGATGGCCTGCCGGTGCAGGACACGGCCACTGCCGGTGGCCAGAGATCTGTCGTTTTTTCAGATGCTGCCGACGGCGAGATCGTTGACATTGCCAGTGTAATTGCGGTTGAAGACGGCGAGGGGGCTGCAATAGATCCTGCGACGCTCACGTCGCGCGGTGATGCGTTGAGCTATGTCCTGTCCAACGACGGTACGCTTCTGACCGCTTACGCCAACTATGGCGACACCGAAGAGCGAAGCGTTTTCCGTGTGGCGCTTTCCGACGATGCAGAAGGCTCTTACCAGTTCATTCTGGACGACACTCTTGATCATCCATTGAAGGGTACGTCTTCGGTTGAGGAAGATGTCCTGTCGTTGTCCTTTGATTTCATTGCGCGTGACAGCGACGGTGACACATCGACCGACGCGTTCACCGTCCAGGTTATTGACGACAGCCCGTCAATTGCCTCGGCCAACATCCACGACATTGGCGTCGTTGGACCGGTGACATACGATTCAGGTGTAATCAATCTCGCGATTCCCGATGACGGTAATCTCGGTGAAGTTCTTTCGTCGACAATTGAAGTTCCCGAAGGCGGAACGATCCGGGACCTGAATCTCTCCCTGGTGCTGGATCATGACTGGATGCGGGATCTCAAGATCACGCTGATCGCTCCCAATGGCACTCTGGTCCGCCTCGTGGAAGTCAGCGGTGCCGACGGAGCGGTCGACGGTACGGTCACGCTGGATGACGAAGCTGCCAACAGTCTGGCAGTTGCAACACCGCCGTTTGCCGGAAGCTGGCGCCCCACGGTTTCAGATCTGGATTTGCTGGACGGACTGAACCAGGAGGGAACTTGGACGCTTCAAATTGATGATGTCTTCGTAAAAGACACAGGTTCACTTGTGTCCTGGAGCCTCACCATCGAGACAGGCGGTGTCGCAGCCCTCGTGGACGAGGACGACTTGCCGGCCGGCAACATGGACAGCCAGCCCGGCGATGCAGCCACTGTGACGAACGACAGTCTCGATACGGATGGTGACGCGACGACCGTTTACGGCGAACTGGCGATATTCTGGGGGGCCGACAATGAGAACTCCGTTCCTGATGGTGGAACTTCAGCCGGAAACGGCGATCGTGCAGTAACCTTTGTCGAAGGCGACGGTGGCTCAGTCGACGAGCTTGTTGCGCTCGGCCTGACATCCAACGGCGAGGCACTCAGCTACACGCTGAACGCCTCTCTCGACATCTTGACGGCGACCGCCGGCGGGCGCGTCATTTTCACGGTCGAATTGTTCGACACCGAAAGTGGCTCATTCAAGTTCGATCTAGAGGGTTCTCTCGACCACCTTGAAGGTGCCGACGAAAACGACCTGATTCTCGATTTTCTCTACGTTGCAACGGACAGCGACGGCGATACGTCGACTTCGACATTTTCTGTCGGTGTTGACGACGACACGCCGGTTGTCGGCGATGGGGTTGAAAGAGCCACGCTAGACGAAGACGACATTGTCAGCTTCTTTTCGATTGGTTCGGAGCCCAGCGACGGAAACGCCGACGGATCTACAACGGGCTTTGCCGATATTGTTGGTCCGGCATTTGCCGAGGGGTCCCTTGCGGCCCTGGTCGACTTCGGTGCAGACGGTCGTGGAGATACTGGCGGATTTTCTTTCTCCCCAAACGCTGCAGCGGACATGGAAGCGCTGGGCCTTCAGTCTCGCGGAGAAGCGCTTTCCTTCGCTGTCACTGAAATCGCGGGATCCTCGTTTCTCTTCGGTTATGTGGATGAGGGCGACGGAAGTTTCGATCTGTTTGTCGACCGTCCGGTCATCAGTCTTCAGCTGGAGACGGATGGCGACTACGCAGTCCGGCTTCACGATCAGCTTGATCATGTCTCCGGGAACGGACAAAACTCGGTACTTGATACCGTTTCGGGATCGCTGAGCGAGATAGATTTCGGTGCGGTTATCGAAGTCACGGATGCTGATGGCGATGGTAGTGGCCTTACCGGCAAACTCCTTGTCGATGTAACGGACGACGTGCCGGTTCCGGAAATTGCCGTCGTCGACTACGTACGGATTGACGAAACATACGGACTTCACAGCGACAATGTCTTCGATCCATCGACAGGAGAGTTCGATCCGGAGATCGTTGATCTGTTTTCCGACGTAACGTCGACAGGTAGCGACGCAGACCTGCCGGGCCCGATCTATGCCAGCTTTGGTGTCGTCGGCTTCGACGCTGAGGGCGGCGCGGATGATGATCCGAGCGTCGAGCTTTCCCTGCGCATCGACGATCCGGCATCCGGGATCACGACGACGGACGGCAAGGCGATCACGCTTTCCATGGAAGGCGACCTCGTTGTCGGACGAATTGACGGGGATGGTGATGCAGCGTTTGCGATTCATCTCGATGAAGACGGAAACGTCAGCATCGCGCAATATCTGTCACTCAAACATCCTGACCCGACAAGTTCTGACGAGCATATCTCGCTGGCAGGAAAGATTTCCGCGGTTCTGACCGTTACCGATGCGGATGGCGATACCGTTTCGAATGACGTATCGATTGGCGCAGACGTCACGTTTGACGATGACGGTCCAACTGCTTTCAGGCGCGGATCAGGCGTTGCGAAAAATGAAGCAGACACCGAAACTTCGATTGTTTCCGGTCAACTTCAGTTCGATGGCGGTGCGGACGGAGCAACAGTAACCGGGATCACGTTCATTTCCGATGGGGATTACATCCGTACGTTTGATCCGGATGCCAGCGGTGCTGACCGGCGTGGAACGCTTTCAGCAGACGGCGTACCCGTCATCTGGTCCAGCTCGACGGATGCAGGCGGTGTGATAACCGTGACTGCTGTTCTGGAAGGAACCGCAACCAAGGCCTTTGAACTCGTCGTAAACCCGGATGGAAACTACACCTACGAGCAGTTTGTCGGTCTCGATCATCCTGATGCAGGAGAGACAGGACGTGCGGACCAGCTGATATTCCGCATTCGCTTCACCGTAACGGATGGAGACGGGGACACCGATGCTGCAAATGCAACAATCAGGATTCGCGATGGCGGTCCGGAAATCGGTACTGTTGACGATACTGTTGTAGAAGAAGACGGCACTCGTACGCTGGAGTCCGTCGATCTTGGCATCGAGTGGGGCATCGATGATGCCAATGACGATGATGGCGCACCTGGCGATCGTTCGATCGGCTTTTCCGAGGCGACTGCTGTCGACAACGTGTCCTTTGCCGATGCGGATGGGGCCTTGACCGAGATTTATTCCAACGGTGAGCTTGTCAATTTCGCGATCATCGATGGCATTCTTGTCGGATACGTTGGAGCCGCCGTGCCGGTTGAAGCGACGGAAAGCAGTGTTGTTTTGACGGTGTCGCTCTCCGACGAGGGAACAGGTAGCTACGATTTCGAACTTCTGCAGCCACTTGATCATACCACTTCGGTGGGAACGGACCGTTACCTGGACCTGACATTTTCCTTCAAAGCGACCGACGCTGATGGCGATGACAGTGAAGACGGCGCATTTACCGTGCGCGTCGACGCGGCAGGAACGCTCACTGGCACTTCTGTCGACTATTCCGGCCTGACATCCGGTGTGTTCGTTAATCTGAGCGACGCTGAAAAGACAATTCTCGGGCAAACGGTAGCAGGGGAAACTGCAACCGACAGAGATGATGCCGATCCTGCCGTTGTCGGCGCCGACAGTATGGAAGGGATCGACGAGGCAATTGGTGGCGGTGGCGATGATGTTCTGGTCGGCAATGACAACAACAACACACTGACGGGTAATGGTGGAAACGACGCGCTCAACGGAGGCGGCGGGATTAATCTGCTTGACGGAGGCGAAGGCACGGATACAGCGGACTATTCCAATAATTCGGAAGCTGTTCTGGTCAGGATGGACCTGAACTGGTCTACGGATCTGGCTAACCAGAGCCTGGGCTTTACGGTTCTGGCGGACGCAATCGCAGCCGACACGATTGATCACGACAATCTCGTCAGCATCGAGAATGTTACCGGCTCTGACTTCAACGACACCATCTTCGGCGACGGTCAGGCAAACACGATTTCAGGCGGCGAGGGCAATGACTTCATCGCGGGCTTTGGTGGCAATGACACGCTCATTGGCGGTGCCGGTAATGATGATATCTTCGGAGTGCTCGGTAACAACAAGCTCGCGGGCGGCACTGGTCAGGACAGGTTGTTCGGTGGGACTGGAGCCGACGAATTCGTTTTCGCTGCCGGCGAAGGCAGTGCCTCGATTTCCGATGCCGACCAAGTTTTCTTCTTTCAGGACGGGTCAGACAAGATCACGATCACTGGCGGATTGACATTTGCCGACCTGACGATCGGCAGCGACGCCTTCGGAAGGGCCACAATATTCGATAACGTCAACGGCCAATATGTTGCTGTTATCACAGGAGTGTCGCCGGCAGCACTTAGTGCTTCGGACTTCAATTTCTCCTCCGATCCGATCATTCTCGACCTGGATGGTGACGGTGTTGAACTGATTTCAGCTGAAAACGGTGTCGAATTCGACGTCAACGCGGACGGAATTGTCGAACAGACCGGGTGGGTTGGTTCCGATGATGGTCTGCTCGTCATGGATGTCGACGGATCAGGAGCAATCGAGAACGGTTCGGAAATCTTCTCGGAAAGCTTCAATGGAGGATCGTATGCCGATTCCCTTGAAGCCCTCGCGTCACTCGATGACAACGGTGATGGGGTCATCGACGCTGGCGACGCCGCTTTCAACGACATCAAGGTCTGGCAGGACGCCAACTCCGACGGTGTTGTACAGGAAGGCGAGTTGAAATCGCTTGTCGAACATGGTGTAGCGTCAATCGATCTGGGCGCCCGGTCGGTCTATCAGGATGTTGATGGCAATACGGTATTTGCCGAAGGCACTTTCACGAAGACCGACGGAAGCACGGGTGAATATGCCGGTGCGGCTTTTGCGGTTGCCAACGTGGACGGCCCGGATGCTGAAGAAACGACGCGGCAATCGACGGCTATTGCCGCCGGAGTTGCTCTGGTGATCTATGCAGCGTCCAGTGATGAGGTTGCAGCGGGACTGACAAGTGTATCGGTGACCCGGGCATCCGAACATGGAGAGTTAACAGTTTCGGACGACTTCACGGTCACCTTCACTTCCAGCGAAGGATATGTTGGAGATGCCTCGGTCGAAATCGCGTTGAATTTCGCTGACGGCAACGTGGTAACGCGCGCGGTTGAACTGGAAGTCCTGGCAGCTGACACGGCAGCGACCGGTTCGTCTCCGACATCCGTTAGCGGCACTGTCGTGGCAGATATCCAGGATCAACCCGAGAACGACAGTGATATCAACCCGGTTGAAAACATCGAACTGGGTGCAATCATCACCGGATCGACCATCAGAGGTGACGACGGCGACAATGTTCTCGTCGGGACCGACGGCGATGACATTCTCATCGGCGGGCTGGGTTCCGATACGCTGACCGGCGGCGCGGGCGCCGATACATTTGTCCTCAATTCCCTCGCAGAGGCCGATATCATCACCGATTACGCATTCGCGGATGGCGACCGGATCGATCTTGGCGAGTTGCTCGACGGGGCATTTGGACCGGGTGCGGATGTCGAGGAATTCGTGCAGGCGCAAAAAGAGGCCGAAGGTGCGATAACGCTCAAGATCGACCGCGACGGCGATGGAACGGCACACGACTGGCAGGACGCGGCGACGCTTCAAGATCATGCCTCGATGGGCGAGACGATCCGGGTCGTTCTGGACAGCGATGGCAGCGAGGCGCAGATCCCGGTAAACATTGGCTGAAGCTCTTAGCGTTTGAATGTCTTGAAGGCGGGCGCAAGCCCGCCTTTTTTATTTGACGATTGTCAACGCAAATGATGCCCACGCACGTTTGTGGAGAACCAGATGACGATGGTTTTTCAGGATTTTCGGAGAATTTGCCTTCGCAACAGGACCGCGCCTGAGAGTCCGAAGAACGCAATCGCAATGCCGGCTACCAGCGATAGCAAGCGGGTCGTGCCAGGAATATCAAGTACAGCCCGGGTGCCCGAATTCGCCGAGGTTGAAGACAAGATGCCTGCTGTACTTGTTGGTGAATTCGTGTCCGACGGCAGCAGCATTGACATTGCAGTTTTCGGAACGTAACCCGCGATTTTTCCGGCTGCTTTCGCCGGGTCGTTGATGTCGTACACAATTGCCGCAAGCCTGTGGCTTTCTTCGGTAGTCTCATTCGAGATCAGGCTATCCGCGCTGAGAAGTTGTCGTCCTTCTGCATCGACGATCGCAATACGGGCCAAACCTGTTTCGCTGGATGCAGCCTCAAGTACGGTCCGGAGATAGGCTCTAAGTTCTTGCGCTTCCAAACCGTCCGGCTGGCGCCTTGAAAGGTCAACAAATTCGGGAATGAGCGGCAGAGCGGCCAGTTCCTCAAGTCGCAATTTCGGACCGGCAAGTCTCGCATCCTTGAGTTCACTGATCAGGAGCGCGCGTTCTGCGTCGGATTTCCTTTGGTCCGTGCTCAGGATTGCTCTCTGGTGTTCGGCCAACAGAAATCCGGCCACGACAACACCTAAAGCGAACAGGCAACTGACCACTCCAAGAATGACGGCAGGGGATGACAGGGCGCGCATCCGTGTTCCGGCGTTTTGACCTCGTGCTTGCATGACGCGCGTATATCACGCGTTGGACCGGCTTGGGAGACACAATCGGCGTGTCGTAATGGCTCTCGTGACTGCGGAAGCTCCGGTCTGCAAGAGACCTTTTTTACCGGGTTGCGGATTTCAGTCTTGCCGCGAGACGAACCGGTGAGCCGGCCCTGGGTGCATGCGCCCACTCTCCGGCTGCGTTGACCGAGTATAGAGCCTGATAGTGCGGAAGATCGCGTTCAAACCGGACGCGTGAGAACCGATTGTCCAATATGAGCCACTGTCCCTTGTGGCGTACCGAAAGGACCGCATGATATTGGCGAGCGGCCGTATCGCGCAGAACGACAATCCGCATGTCATCGTCTTTGACACCAAGGTCACGCAGTAGGGTATATTTCAGGATGGCATAGTCCTCGCAGTCGCCGGCACGTCTGGACAATGTTTCGACAGGACTGGCCCAATATTCTCCAGACTTGTAGAGGACGCTGTCCTCGCGGTAGGCAAGGAGGCGATTGACCATGTAATTGATCTTCGGGATCTGCAGTCCGCGTCGATGGGGTCGAACCTGGTTCACGATGGCCGAATAGGCGCGAAAACTGTTCCGGTCTTTCCCCGAAACATCCGCGTCCAGTTCCAGGTTTTCCAGCGCTCTCTGCCAACGTTTGGTGACCGGAGACAGGGAGATCGGTTCTCCTGGCGTTCCGAACAGTTTGCTCGGTGCTATCGTCCCGTTGCTGCCTGCAGAAACGGTTGCAGCGAGAGCCTGACGAGATAGAGCCTTGTGGCCGGTTGTCGGCTTGGTTCTTGGTGTCCCGACCAGGTTCGCCTGAATTACCGCCTTTGCAACGCTGACAGCCGCATCTTCGTGTTTTTGCGTGAAATTCAGACTGTCAGGGTCCGGTTCCAGTCTCGCCGTATGCAATGGGGAGATGGCCAACGCGTCCGCTGAATTTGAAATCTGGGCCGGATCGCTTTCGGCAAGAACGGGGGTCACGGCCCAGTGGAGAGCGATGACGCACAATCCCGTCCGCCAGGACGCGCGCACAACTTTCCTGTTCGCCACCGGCATTGCCGGTGCGGTCGCTCCATGATCCATCTGCCGATCGCCTCGTTATTGTCGAGACGTCAGCGCTCCCGGAGTGCTTCGTCCCGAACTTTCTTGATCGGTTTCAAGATGTAGTCCAGAACGGTTTTCTCACCGGTTAAGATATCTATCGAAGCAACCATTCCTGGTATTATTGGTAAAGGTTCAGTATCAGAACCAAGATGATTTTTATCTGTTCTGATCATTACGCGGAAAAAACGATTACCTTCTTCGTCCTCGGTCGTATCCGCGCTTATTCGTTCCAGGTTTCCCTCAAGACCGCCGTAAACTGAAAAATCATAAGCGGTTATCTTGACCTGTGCCTTCTGCCCGGGATGCAGGAACGCGACGTCCTTCGGACGGATGCGGGCCTCAATGAGAAGGGTATCTTCAAGGGGCACGATTTCAACCAGATCCGCTGCCGGCTGAACCACGGCACCGATCGTCGTGATGTTCAATTTGTTGACGATCCCCTTGACGGGGGAAACCAATTCTGTGCGCCGCACCTTGTCCGCCGCGCCTTTCAGGGTTTCATTGATCACCGCCAATTCACCGCGTGTCTCGGCCAACTGCTGACTGGCCTCGGAGACGAAGGTCGCAACCGCGTTGCTGGAGCGTTCGCGTGCTTCTTCCCTTGCAGCCGCCGCACGCCGAACAGACGCCTGGGTGATGGCAAGCTCTCCTTCGCTTTCTTTTAGTTGCCGCTGCAACTGCAAAAATTCGATTTCCGGAAGAACCCTTCGTTCATAGAGACTTTGCTTGATCTCCACCTCGCGTTCCAGGATCTCAATGACGGATTCGAGTTTGGTCTGCTTTGCCAGAAGTTCCTGATATTCCTGTTCGCGTTGGGACGCCTGGTTCTGAAGAACACGTAGTTCGTTCTCGAGGCTGGCTTTCTTGTCTCGGAAGACGTTTTCCTCTTCCGCGATCAGGCCGGGCGCCTCGTTGAGCAGCGTTTCAGGAAATTCCAGTGATTTCCGGTCAGCTTCTGAATCGAGCCTCGCGAGCCTGGCCATCAGCGCCCATCGGCGCTGCCTGATCTCGCCCAGTTGCGAAGAGAAGGTCGTATCGTCGATTTCGATAAGGGGTTGGCCTTCGTCGACAATGTCGCCCTCCCGAACGAATATCTTTTCGACAATACCACGGTCGGGAGCCTGCACGACCTGGATCTGGCGGGAAGGGACGACGCGACCATCGCCGCGCGTGACTTCCTCAAGGGTTGCAAAGTAGGCCCATGCGAGAATGACCACAAACAGCACCAAACCGATCCGGATGACGTTGATCGTGTAACGCGGCGGTTTGGTCTGAATGACATCGCGGATATCGTTCGCGTAGTTCCAGTCACCAGAATTCATCATGCACCACCTTGCGAATTCTGCTGATTTGCCGCGTTGACCGCACCCAGTTCCTGAAGTTTCTTCAGGACCTCCTGCCTGGGACCGTCCAGCGCCAGTTTGCCATAATCGAGCGTGATAAGCCGGTCGGTGAGTTCCACGAGGCTCATGCGGTGCGTGCTGATGACAACCGTTGTGTCCGGGGTGTTGTATTCCATCAGTCTGGTGATCAATCTGCGTTCTGAAGCCAGGTCCAGATGGCTCGACGGCTCGTCGAGAAACAGAACTCGTGGTTTTCTCAGCAGAATTCTCGCCAGGGCGACAGCCTGCTTTTGTCCTCCCGACAGGAAGCGTCCGCCTTCTCCGACCTGAAGGTCGTAGCCGAGAGGGCTTTGAGCGACAAATTCCTCGACGCCTGCAATCCGGGCGGCTTCGACGAGGGCATCGTCATCGGCAAAAGGGTCGCCCGCGCTTATGTTCTCGCGCACTGTACCGCTGAAAAGAACATTGTCCTGCGACAGAAAGCCGACATTTGACCTGAGGTCTGCCGGATCAAACTGGCGTGTATCCGTTCCATCGATCAGCACAGTCCCGTTGCTCGGATAGTAGAGACCTGAAAAGAGCCGGCCGATGGTGCTTTTGCCTGAACCGACGCGTCCGATGAGCCCGACGGTTTCGCCCGGCGTGATCTTGAATGAAATGTTCTTGAGACTGTCGTCCTCTGCGCCGGGGTAGCGGAAATTGACGCCCTTGAATTCGACAGACCCTGACGCGATGCGCTTGTTGATGTAGGTCCGCCCCGGCTTGCGTTCCGTTTCTGTCGACATGACATCGTTCAGGGTCTTGTAGGAATGAAGCGTCTGTCGCAGTCGTGTCAGAGTGTTGGCGACATTCGCCAGGGGAGCGAGAACACGACCGGAGAGCATCATGGCCGCGATCAGGGCACCCATTGTGATATCCCCGCTCTGGATCAGGTAAACGCCCCAGACAATGATGGCTATGGACACGGATGCCTGGACCAGTCCCGTTCCCGACTGGGCAACAAGAGCCCAGAAACGACCCTTCATGATTGCGGCGCTGCTTGCAGCGACGGACCGTTCCCATTTCGTCTGCATGCGACCTTCGGCGTTCAGCGCCCGCACCGTGTCGAGATTGGCGATGCTCTCCACGAGAATTGAATGCCGGATCGCGCTTTCCTTGTGCGACTGTTCTATTGCGCCGGAAAGGGGTGCCTGAACAAACAGACTGATCGCAAGCACGATCGGTACCGCGACCAGTGGAACAATCGCAATCGGGCCAACAAGAAGGAAGAGAACTGCGACAAAGATTCCGATGAAAAACACGTCGATGATCGAAACCAGCGAGGAAGACGTTATGAATTCCCGGACATTTTCGAATTCACGGATGTGGTTGGCGAACTGGCCGGAGCTTACCGGTCGTTTTTCGAAATCGATGGCAAGGGCGTGAGCGAAGATCTTGCTGGCAAGGGCATTGTCTGCCCGCTTGCCGGCAACATTGATGATCTGCCCCCGCGCGATTTTCAGGATGAAATCGAAGATCAGGGTCAAAATGACCCCGACCGCAAGGGCCCAGAGGGTCGGGATCGCGAAGTTCGGAACCACCCGGTCATAGACATTCATTGTAAAGAGTGGTGAGGCCAGGGCCAGCAGATTGATCAGCAATGCGGCAATGGCAACGTGGACATAGTCACGCCAATAGCTGGAAATAGTACTCCAGAACCAATGGCCGTTCGAGCCGAGCGCCCGCTCGCTCTGACCGGTCTTGTCTACGGTTGGCTGAAAGAAAATTGCATAGCCACTGTAGTTGTCACGAATGTCGTCGAGTTGGTGGTGCTGCTTGTCCGTGCCGCGTGCAGGGTCGACCAGTTCGATCGTTCCCGTTTCCTTGTTCATGCTCGTGAGCACAAGCATTTCGGAGTTTTTCATCGCGACGATACAGGGCAAGGCAGCCAGCGGTATCGTCTCAAGTTCCTTCTTGTCTGGCAGAACCTTCAGACCGCAGTTTGCCGCCGCCCGGCCGAGGACGCCGACGGAGAGTTTGTCACCTGTTTGAGGCAGACCGTTCCAGATCACGGAATCGCTGACGTGGTAGCCATGGACGCGGGCGATGTATTTCAAAGCATCCGCCAACGGGTCCCTTGTCGCAGAAGTCCGCGGCGTTGCGTCCGTATTCGAATTCTCGTCGGTGCTTTTTTGCAGCATGTCTGGTGCGGACCACGGGCTCTGTCACCGCTTTGGTCATTCGCCGTGCATCCGGCCTTTGAGATCCGGCCCGCACAACACGACAGGCGATCCGGACAAGGCAAACGTTTTCCGGCAAAGCCTCGTTGCGGTGTGTAGACGTAAATTATTGGTTCACCGGTTGCCCGGCAATCCAAATATGCGTGTGAAACGTTAGAATTTACGTAACGGCTCGAGATTTATCAGGTTTCTGGGAAGGACTGTCGCGGAGTCCCGCTGTCCGTCTGCCGCCTCGGGCGGAGGTGAAACATTCAGGTAAGCGAGCAGGTCACCTGACGTCGCCCGCAGCTGATAAGTGGAAAACGCGTAGACCGCGCGCACCGAAATCAACTCTATCTCACTGTTGAAGAGCGCGTTCTCTGCATTCAAAACATCCAGCAGCGTGCGCTGGCCGATGTCGTATTCCTGACGATAGCCTTCGACAACCTGCCTGTTCGCTGCCAATTGTTCACGCAGGGCCTTGATCCGGCTGGTGGTTGTCGACACGGCAGCAAAGGACCGTTCGATCCCTTCCTTCAACTCCCTGCGAACCCGGTCGACACGAATCTGTGCTTCGGTCAGGCGCTCGCTGTATTCCTGGGTGAGGGCAGTGTCGCGACCGCCATTGTACAGATTCCAGGAAAAAACCAGTTTTCCGGAATACTCATTGTTTCGCCCTTCAATGCCACCGACGTCATCGCCGACTGTCGCTTGACCCTGAAGAGCGACTTCAGGAAGAAAATTTCCCTTGGTGGATTGGTATTCGAACTTTGCAGCATCCGCATCTGCGATCGCCGCGCGGACCGTTGGATGAACCTGTACCGCCGAATCGACCAGTTGGGTAACCGATCGTCCCGGCAGCTTGGCCGGGCTGGCAGGTGCGAGCGAAGCAGGTTTCTTTCCGACGACACGCTCATATTTGGCGATAGTGTCCAGAAGGGATTGCTGTACCTCTGAAACAATAACTTCGGCCGCCGCGACGCGTTCGCGCGCCTGTGCCAGATCGGCGGCGCCGGTTTCACCGCCTTCGAAACGCTGCCGGACATCGGAATAGATCCGGCGATGCTTGTCGACGTTCAGCCGCGCCTTGGCAAGAATTGCCGTGTTTCTCAAGACGTCGATATAGGATTCGACCGCGTCGAGTGCAGTTGCCTCGGATCTCTCCATCACCCGCAAGGCAGCACCGTCGACCCGGGCACTCTGGCGATAGACCTGGTTGACCGAGGTGAAGCCATCGAACAGCAATTGCTGCACGGTCACCGTGAATTCCTTGGAAAATCGCCATTTGTCGTTTTCGTCGGCAGAAAAGGAATTGGGTCGATCCAGTCGTTCCGGGCCAAGCTCTGCAGACAGATCGAGGGTCGGCAGAAACGCTCCTTGCGACCGGCGATATTCGTAATCGCGCGCGCGCCGGTTGGCCGCGGATTCCAGAATGTCCGGATTGGTCGAAACCGCTTCCTGAACGACTTGCCGGAGGTCCGCCGCACTAGATACTTCAACCAAGCAAGCGCTCAAAAGGAGAGCCGATAAGATACGCATAGAACGCGGTGCCACTTTTATGTTTTTTGTTCCGCCGCACATTATTATACCTTCACGCGCATGCCCATGCTTATGTTGTGCTTTGGAGCGGGGAATAGCCTCCGGTGTTGCTATCCCGCAACGAATTCAGTGTAAAGTCCGGATTTTAAGACGAATTTTAAATTTTTGTTTACTATAAGTGAAAGAATTGAAAGCAACCAAAAAGTGTTTTTGAAGTTGAAGTAGCACTTTCCGGGCAGAATCTATTGCTCGATTGCCATTGCCTGACCAATCCGCGGCCCAGATTGAAGAGCGCGATATCCCTCTGAAATGTGCCGCTGGTCAACCATGATCAAAACCCTTCACCGGCCCTGACTTCAACCGCCACATCGAGAAAGCTGCGAATAAGACGCAGTTCGCGTTTGTCGGCCGGTATGGCAATGCAGTCGCGATATTCCTCAGGCATTTCCTCGACCTGAACCGCTGCAAGCCTATCGGACGGGAAAATGCTCTTTTCCAGGAGTAAGCCGATCCCGAGGTCGTGAAGTATTGCCTCTTTCACCATCGGGAATGTGGTTGTTCGCAGGATGCGCGAGAACTGAATTCCGTGTTCCTGCATTTTCTTCCTTGCGATTTTCTGTGTCAGCGAGCCGTCCTCGGGCAGGACCAACGTCTCCGATTGCAGATCACGCAGGGAGACGGCGGACCTTGCCGCAAGCGGGTGATCCGCCTGCATGTGGGCCTTGTAACGGCTGCGCCGCAATTCATGCGTGAAGAGCGCGGGACCATCTTCCGGTTCTGTCATGATCGCAATATCCACTTGCCGCTCGGCCAGAAGCGTCATGGCAGTTGTCCAATTGTAGAGAGTGAAGTCGATCTGAACCTGCGGGTAAAGCTTGCCGTATTCCGCGATGATTGGCATCGCAGGTCTTGGAGCATTTGCAATCAGCCTGATATGACCGTCGGTTAGAGCGCTGTAGTCACTGATTTTTTCGTTGACCAACTGTTCCATGGTCGTCAACCGATCGGATATTGCGAAGAGCTCCTTGCCCGCCCGGGTAAGTTCCAGGCCGCCTCGGCGACGAATAAACAACTGCGTACCCATCAACGCCTCAAGTTTTGCGACGTGCTGTGTGATGGAAGACTGGGTTACACCGAGTGTTCCTGCGGCACGCGAAAAGCTTTTCTCGCGGGCAACATGGGTGAAAGCCTTGATCTGGTAGGGGCTGGGAGACGTGTTCATGACAGTTCCGTGTTAGCTGAGCTGCCAAACCGTAACTGCTATTAGCTGCACTAATATTACGTCACACACAGTTCAATCAACCTCAATAAGGTCTCTCCTGGCAACGGGAGTGATCGATGACCGCGATATCCTTATCGGGAATAGAAAAGAGTTTTGGTGCAACGTCGGTTCTGAACGGGATTGATCTCGACATCACAGATGGCGAATTTCTCACTCTTGTCGGTCCGTCCGGCTGCGGCAAGTCAACCTTGTTGCGCATTCTGGCCGGGTTGGAAGCCCCGACCTCCGGGACTGTTGCGATCGGCGGTATCGCAGTGAATGACATGCGTCCGGCGCGCCGTAACCTGGCGATGGTGTTCCAGTCCTACGCGCTTTATCCGCATCTGAGCGTCGCACAGAACATGATGACGCCGCTGAAACTCCGGGATCTTCCCCTTGCGGGACGTTTGCCTGTGTTGGGGCCGCTCATTGCACGCACCCGATACAGGGCGATCATCGAACAGGTTCGTGATACGGCCCAGATTCTCAAGATCGATCATCTGCTGGACCGAAAACCGGGTCAGCTCTCCGGAGGCCAGCGCCAAAGAGCGGCGCTCGGCCGGGCCATGGTTCGCAAACCCGTCGCGTTTTTGATGGATGAACCGCTTTCCAATCTGGATGCCTCTCTTCGGATCCATATGCGTTCCGAACTTGCCGAACTGCACAGGGCTTTGAAGACGACATTCATCTATGTGACGCACGACCAGGCCGAGGCGTTGACCATGTCCGACCGAATGGCTGTCATGATGGACGGCCAAATTCTTCAACTCGGCGCACCGGACGAGATCTACAATGATCCGAGGGAACTGCGTGTCGCGGAATTTGTTGGCGCACCGAAAATCAATCTTCTGCCCGGGTCAGTCGACAAGGAAGGTCACGCACGCTGTCTCGAGTTGCCTTTGTCGCGTGTCACAACCGATGCCCCTGCCGGGCCGGTAAGAATCGGATTGCGTCCCGAGCATCTGTCGCTTTGTGACAAGGACGTCTCCGAGAGCTTTTCGGGTCAGGTGGTACACAAGGAAAATCTGGGCGCCGACATTTATCTCCATGTCGCCATTATGAACGCGTCGCAGCGTCTTGTTGTCCGGGTCTCACCAGTTGAAGGGCGGACCGTATCATTTGGTCAGACAGTTCATGTCAGCCGGGAGCGCGGACAGGCGATGGTATTCGGCAATGACGGACGGCGTCTGGATCTCAGCAGGTCGCTTGCCGAAGACGTCGCCGAGGTGGCCTGATGCAAGGTACCAAAGCACATTGGTGGTTTGTCGGACCGGCTCTGTTCCTGATGGTGGTCATTCTTTTGATGCCCATCACGATTGCAGGAGCCTTGAGTTTCACAAACTACAGCCTGGGGAATCCGGGAGCAGACTTTGTCGGCCTGGACAATTACGAAAAGATCTTCACGCGATCGACGTATGAGAAGATGTTCGGCGCCACCTTCCGATACGTCTTTGTCGTGGTTCCGCTCTCCGTTGGTCTCGGGCTCGGTGCTGCGCTTCTGATCAACTCGACCAGACGCTTCGGCGATCTCTACAAGACAATCTATTTTCTGCCCGTTATGGCGGCGCTGATCGCCATGGCGATTGTCTGGGAATTCGCCTTCCACCCGACCATCGGCATTGTCAATTCGACGCTCGAGCGCGGGTGCGGTTCATTTCTGGAGACATGGCACTGGTACGCCAAAGGGTGCGAACGCGGTTTCCCGCTCTGGCTGACGGACCGGGACTATGCGATCTGGACCGTTGCCTTTATCGGCATCTGGCAGGGTTTCGGCTTCAACATGGTGCTCTATCTCGCCGGCCTGACATCCGTTCCGCGCGAACTTTACCACGCGGCGGAGATGGACGGCGCAGAGACAGCCTGGGACCGGTTCCGGCTCGTGACATGGCCGATGCTCGGACCGACAACCGTCTTTGTCGTCACGATTTCATTCATCCGATCGTTTCAGGTTTTCGACACCGTTGAAGCCTTCTATCCGCAGGGTGGAGGGCCGTCCAAATCGGTCTACGTCATGATGTTCGCGATCTACGAAAAAGCGATCCAGCAAAACCTGATGGGGATCGGGGCGGCAATCACGGTCGTGTTCCTGGCTTTCGTGATGTTCCTGACGTTGGCACAGCGATGGTTGGTGGAAAAAAGGGTGCACTACACATGAGTGAGACAACTCAAGCGGCAGTCAGTGCGGGTGCCTTGCCTGCATTCCGTTTTTCAGGTGCCGAGACCCTGAAACATATCGTGCTGATCGCGGGAAGCGTAATCGTGCTGCTGCCGTTCTACGTGATGCTCAGCTACAGCTTCAAAAGCCCGGCCGAAATCATGCAGAACACAGGCGGTTTCTTCGGGATGCAGGAGCTGTTCAGAGACGACTATTGCATCAAGCTTGGCAAGGACGCCGTGGATTGCATGGTGACGCCGGTTATTTACAACTACACCACTGCTTTCGAGAAAGCGCCACTCCTGCGGTATCTCTTCAATGGCGTGGTCGTGACAGTGTCCATCTTTCTCATTCAGGTCCTGGTTGCCCTGCCTTGTGCCTATGCCCTTTCGAAACTGCGGTTCTGGGGCAGGGAAGCCATATTCGGCCTTGTTCTCTTCTGTCTGCTCATTCCGGTTCACGCCATTGCGCTGCCGCTATACATCATGCTCGCCAAGGTCGGACTAACGAACACTTATGCCGCGCTGATCATTCCCTGGACGATTTCGGTTTTCGGAATTTTCCTGATGCGGCAGTTCTTCATGACCGTGCCGGACGACCTGATCGACGCTGCGCGCATGGATGGCATGAGCGAGTTTTCGATTATCTGGAACGTGATGCTTCCCACTGCTATTCCGGCGCTGCTGGCGTTTGCAATCTTCTCGGTGGTCGCTCACTGGAATGACTATTTCTGGCCGCGCATTGTCGTCACCGGTGACCGGTCTCTGTTCACGCCGCCACTCGGTCTGCGCGAGTTCAAGGGTGACGCGGATGGCGACAATTTCGGACCGATGATGGCGACGGCGACAATCATTGTCGCACCGCTGATCGTGGCGTTCCTGATCGCACAGCGCCGCTTCATTGAAGGCATCACACTGTCGGGGATGAAATGATCCCAACAATATGCGGGACCGCCATCCGGCGGTCCCATCACCTGAATCCCGTTTCGGGGATCACTTGGGAACGGACGAGTTTGGCGACCAGCCGTTCCCACGGCAACAGATGGAGAGTTCCATGAATAAGACCCTCACCGCAATAGCAATGCTGCTGACGGCCTCGGCTGCGCAGGCGGAAGACACGATAACAATCGAGTTTGCTTATCCGTACAGCCACTTGTTCGACGTGACGTACGAGAAAATCCTTCCCAAGTTCAAGGAGCAGCATCCGAATATCGACGTGAAGATGCGCGCCACCTACGAATCTTATGAAGACGGGACGAACACGATCCTGCGCGAGGCGGTCGCCGGTACCCTTCCTGACGTGACGATGCAGGGTTTGAACCGTCAGGCGATCCTCGTCGAAAAAGGCATCGCCAAACCGCTCGAGCCGTTCATCCTCAAAGAGGAAGACTTCACCAAGGACGGCTATCACGATGCCATGTTGGCACTCGGCACGTTCAACGACGACATCTACGGCCTGCCGTTTTCGGTCTCTCTGCCGGTCGGTTACTACAACATGGACGTGATGGCGAAAGCCGGGATCACGTCCATGGACCAACTCCCGAAAACCTGGGACGAAGTCGTCGAGGTATGCGGCAAGCTGCACGACGCCGGCGTCAGAAACCCGATGTTCTGGGGATGGAACATTACCGGGAACTGGTTCCTGCAGGCACTGATGTGGTCCCAGGACAAGGCAACCATGGAAGGCAATGCGATCCAGATTTCTTCGGCGGAAGGATTGAAGTCCTTCGAGACGATGAAGAACCTGTTTCGCGGTTGCGACATGCAGAACATTGAATGGAAAGCGGCACTTGCATCGTTCTCCGCCGGCGAAATCGGCATGATGTTCTGGTCGACATCCGCGCTTGGGGCGGTTGAGCGCGCCAAGGGTGAATTCGAACTTAAAACAAACGAATTTCCCGGGCTGGAAGCAAGCGGTCCGAAAGGTCTGCCCGCCGGTGGCAATGCGGCCATGCTGGTGTCCACAAGCGAAGATCCGAAAGTTTTGAATGCCGCCTGGAAGTGGCTGAAATTCATCACCTCCGGTGAAGGCGCCGCCGATGTGGCCCGCACCACCGGCTACATGCCGCCGAACAAGGCAGCCAACGAAGTGATCCTGGCGGATTTCTACAAGCAGAACCCGAACAAGGAAACCGCTGTTCGCCAGTTGCCGCTGCTGCGTGACTGGCAGGCCTACCCGGGCGACAACGGGCTGGCGATCACGCAGGTGATCTATGATGGTATCGAAGGTATCGTCACCGGCGAATACGAAGACATGGGCGAATTGCAGCAAGAGCTTTCGGAAGAAGTTGAGGACCTGCTTCCGTCCGGCAGCCAGGCGGATCGCTCCCGAAAAATTCACCACTGCCCGTTTCGACGGGCAGTGGCCCTGTCAGTACAATAATTGGAGGAAGAGGTGAAACTTCTTCAACTCACGGATATCCATCTGACCGCGCCCGGCGAAACGATCGGAGGGCGCGAGCCGAACGACAATTTCAGGAAGGCGCTTGGTCACGCGCTCACGCATCATCCGGATGCCGACGCGCTGGTCATAACTGGTGATCTTTCCGACTGGGGTGATCGTGCAGATTATCTTCGGCTCAAGGAAACGATTTCCGGGTTATCCGTGCCCGTTCACCTATGTATCGGCAACCACGACGAACGCGATGTGTTCGTGTCCGTTTTTCCTGATCTGGTCGACGACAACGGGTTTGTGCAATCCGTCCTGGACCTCCCCGTCGGACAGGCAATTTTCCTGGACACCTGGGGCGCCAATTCCCATGCCGGTTACTATTGCGAAACCCGCAGGAGCTGGCTGGATGAAAGACTGAACGAAACGGCCGGTCCTGTGTTCCTGTTCATGCATCACAATCCGGTGCCAACGGGAATTGCACCGATGGACAAGATCATGTTGCAGGATGCGGAGGAGTTCGGGAACGTCATTGAAAAACATCGTGCCAAGATCCGGCATATCTTCCACGGACACTGTCATCTGCCGCTTTCGGGATCCTTCCATGGTGTTCCCTTCAGTGCACCGCGCGGGACAAACCACGCCGGCTGGCCGGATTTCGCCAATGAAACGAACCTGAGCGCGTCGGATCTCAACGAATGCTATTCCGTCATTCTGGCCAGCGAGACGTCGGTCATGGTGCATCTTGTCGAATATGGCTATCAGGGTGAAGTTCGCCGCGAAGGCTCTCCGGATTATGCCGATTGGAACCGGTTGACGATGGTGCGATAGGCGACGCTTTCACAATTGCGATAAACCAAATCGGCGAACAATCTCATTGGATATTTGGTGCGTCCGGTAACAGGCGCACCGCGCTCGCGGTAACATCGCTCTGCTGTTACTTCCAGTGTCACAGTCTCTTCGAGAAACTGTCACAATGTGCGGCCAATTTGGAGGTAGAAGGTCTCCTTCCTGATATAAGCTGCAGATGCCCGGGTATTTTCCGGGGAGTTTCCACGCCGGAGTGACCCATGACGTTTGCCGACAAGACACTGCCAACCGGCAGTGAACTGACTGTTCTCAAAAATGCACGGATCGTCCTGGTGGACCAGGTCGTAACGGGTCATGTTGCGATTTCCGATGGACGTATCGTTTCCATCGATACCGGCTTGGCACCGCAGGCAGGGCAGGACCTCGACGGAGATTACCTGATCCCCGGGCTTGTCGACATTCATACCGACCATTTCGAGAAGCATGTTTATCCACGTGCCCATGTGCGTTGGGATCCGCTCAGAGCGGCGCTCGCCCATGACGCGCAGATTATCGGCAGTGGTATCACGACGGTTTTCGACAGTCTCTGTGTCGGTGCAACGGTCTCCAGACCGGAGCGTCGTGAAGTTCTCGCACCGATGGTTGATGCTCTGGAAAAAGGGCAGGCTGCCGGCATGTTCCGAGCCGAGCATATGGTCCATCTTCGCTGCGAGATCACGGATGCCGAAACGGCGCGGCTAACGGAAGAAAATATAGGTAAGTCCATTGTTCGCATGATTTCGGTGATGGAACATCTTCCGGGCCGCCGCCAGAGCAAGAATATCGAAGCCTACACGCAACGCAGAATGGCAGATACCGGAGAGTCCCGCGCCGAAGCGGAAAGAACCACGCAGAACCTGTTGAATCATTCAGACGAAATCAGCGAAAAGGTCCGCCCTGCCGTGATTTCACTTGCGCATGCGCACAAGCTGCCTTTGCTCAGTCACGATGATACGGAGCTTCATCACGTCGATGAGGCCTTGTCCGAAGGCATTACGGTTTCCGAGTTTCCTTGCACGCTGGCAGCCGCACGCAAGGCGAAAGCGCATCAGATGTGCGTGGTCGGAGGCGCGCCGAATGTGCTGCGAGGCGGGTCGCAATCCGGAAACGTTGCGGTGAGCGATCTGATGGCGGAAGGCCTGGTTGACATTCTGGCGTCCGACTACGTGCCGAGGTCATTGCTGGACGGTGCCTTCATGATCGCCGCAGACGCGAGTTTCAAGGAAGACCTGCCCGCGGCGATCCGGATGGTGAGCAGGACGCCAGCAGAAGTTTCCGGTCTTGATGACAGGGGCGAAATAGCGGTCGGCAAACGTGCGGACCTCTTGCATGTCGCTCTTCACGACGGGCATCCTTTCGTCAAGATGGCCTGGCTTATGGGGTGTCGGGTTCAGTGAGTGGAATCCGTCGCAGCGTTGAAAGGAATTTCAACTGCCGCAGCCAATCCAGGGCCTGCCCCTGGAAATCATGGAGTAATCGTCTTCAATGAAATTGCTGCCAAGGTCTTGAGCCGGGGCAATGGATCCGGACGAACGAGGTCCTGGATCATATCCGGGACGGCGGCGAGGTAACCGACCGGATTTCTTGAACCCGTTGTTGGTCAATCAGGCCGGAATGATGTGGAGGGCCGGGCCCCCTTCATGTCGGAGCTGCGTGGCCTCGAAAGCCGACGCTTGCCGGAGCCCGGATTGAACGTTTTCATACCCTGCCACTTTCTTTCGCGCCGATGACATGCTGACGTAAAAATCCGGAAAAGCCGTCGATCAGATATACCGTGACGATAATCAGAAAAATGATTGTCCAGGCTTCCGGCCAACGGTAGGCGCTTATGCGGTCTGCAAGCAGGAACCCAATACCTCCGGCACCGACAATGCCCAGGATCGTACCGGAACGGGTGTTGGACTCAAAATTGTAGAGGATGATCGACAGGATCACCGGCAGGGCCTGGGGCAGAATCGCAAAACGGATAGTCTGCAGATTTCCGGCGCCGGACGCTCTCACGCCATCAACGGGCTTTTTCGACGTGTTCTCGATGGCTTCCGAAAACAGTTTCGAGAGTGTTCCCACTTCGGACACGGCAATTGCAAGAATACCGGCGAGTGGACCAAGACCGAAAGCGCGGATGAAAATCAAGGCCAGAATAATCTGTTCAACCGCGCGGAGACTATCGAAGCCGCGTCGGACACCGAGCCGGAACCACGATACCGGCACAATGTTTTTTGCACCCAGATACGCGAGAGGAAATGCAACGATTGCCCCCAGAAATGTGCCCATGAAGGCCATTGCGACCGTTTCACCGAGCCCTTTCAGAATTTCCTGCCATTCGCCCCAGGTCTCCCAGATGTGGGGCGGAAACATGAAGGAAAGGACCCCGCCGAAACGTGTGATCCCGTTCACGATACGTGACGGGGAGAAGTCGAAAGCCCAAAGGCACCAGCATGTCAGCAGCGCGAAGGCAGTCCAGCCACCTGCGTGGATCAGCCTTTTCTTGCGCGGTGATTCAAATGCGCCAGGCACCTGGCGACGCGCCGTGTCGAGATCCCGAGTGACCTTTTCCAACGTTACACTCCCTGGCCTGTGAGGCCGATGATGCGGTGCCTGACTTTTTCGCTGATCGTGTCGATCAGGATCACGGTCACGAATATGATCAGGAAGAGCGCAGAAAGATCGGTGTATTCCTGCAAGGACATCGCGACACGGATTTCCTGTCCAAGCCCTCCTGCGCCGACAAAGCCGATGATGGATGAGGCGCGCACGTTGATTTCGAAACGTAGCAACGTGTAACTGATGATGTTGGGAACGACCTGGGGCACGATCCCGTACCGAACCTGATCAAACCAGGATCCGCCGGACGCCTTGATGCCTTCGACCTGCCGCATGTCGGCGTTTTCATTGGCTTCGGAATAAAGTTTGCCGAGTGCTCCGGTCGCGTGGAGCCCGATTGCGAGGACGCCCGCCAGGGGGCCAACACCAAAGCAGAACACGAATATCAGGGCCCAGACCAGTTCGGGAACCGTTCGCACGATTTCCAGATATCGTCTGGTCGCGTTGAGAACGAAGTCATTTGGAGTCAGGTTGCGGGACGCCGGAAAACTAAGCAAAAAGGCGCCGATTACACCCAGAAACGTTGCCATATAGGCAATCAGGATCGTTTCGATCAAGAGTTCAAGCCAGACCTTCCAGCGCCAGAACCAGTTGGCGATATCCGTTCCGAGCGTTTCCCAGTGCAGCACCGGCAGCGTTTTGTAGAGGTATTCGCCGAGGCGCGGCAAGCCGGCCCAAATCTTCCACATGGACACGCGGGTGCCGTCGGGAAGCGTCACATCGGTCATGTCGAAGAAGCCGCCGATCCAGGACGCTGCAAGGAAGCAGGCTGCGAACAGAATTATAGACAGACGGCTCGTTCGCAGCGCCGATTTTCGTGCGGCCGCGTAGTTGATCTCAAATTGTTCGATGGCCGGAGAAAGTGCCGTCATTGCTGGACCCGTTTTCAACAATGGGCAGATGGCGCCCGAGGCGCCATCTGGCAGGATCAGATCAGCCACCTCGGCGCTGTTTCTTCAGCCAGTCGCGCATATCGACGATCCACTGGTACCGGTCGTGATCTACCTCGATCCAGCCGTCCTGAGTGGAATCCTTGCCGCCGGTCATTTCGATGAAGGCGAGCGTATCGTTTTCCGGTATGTCCATGACCGTCTTGCGCATGTCCGCGATCATGTCTTCCGGCAGGTTGGCACGGGCAGCAAGCGGGCCGGAGGTTATTTCCGGGGACTTCCAGATGGTGCAAATCGAACCCTCATCGATCATGCCCTTGGTGACCATGCGTTGCGGAATGCCGTTGGTTTCATTGGTGATGTAGGTGGCCGCCGCGTCATACTGTTTGTTGTAGACCCCCAGGACACCGGTTTCGTGCGCTCCGGAAAACGGTGTTGCACCGAAATAGGTTTTCGGATCGTAGCCCTGTTTGCTCAAGTTGAAATAGGGGACAGCATAGCCGGATGTGGAATCAGGGTCTGCGAATGCGAGTGTCTTGCCCTTCAAGTCCTCCAGCGAGCTCAGGCCGCTGTCACAGCGTACGGCGATAACGGAAAAGTAGCCTGTCGAACCGTCTTTCTGCAGACGCGAGACAAGCGGAACAACACCACCGTTGGTCTCCGTGTATGCAGCCGCGTAGGACGATGAGCCAAAAAACGCGAACTCGATCTGGTCTGCAGCGATGGCCTGGATGACACCGTCATAGGATCCGGCGGTGAAGATCTCGACTTCGACGCCAAGCTGGTTTTCAAGATATTTTTCAAACGGCGTATAGCGGGCGATCCGATCCTTTTCGTTTTCACCGGACAGGATGCCGAACTTGATGGTCTTGTACTGATCCTTCCAGCCTTCGGAGAGGGCCGGGGAGGCCGCGAGAATGGTCGTCCAAACTGCTGCTGCGAAAATAGCCTTCATCATAGTACTCCATGCTTGCCGTATGGAACGGCTGGTACACGCGGCCGCAGCCGCTCGATTGACGCAAACGTGCTTCGGTTCGCTCAGGTGTCAGGTCCCGACCGCCTGCCTTCGTGGTCGGCAGGAACCTGTTTGAAGGGAGGTGGAAGTCACCGCCTCATTGATCTCGTCGCTCAGATCATCCGTTCCGTAGATTGCGCGCACCTTTTCCGTCGTCAGGGCCCGGGGCGCGCCATCGAAATGAACCCTGCCATCCTTCATGGCGACGATGCGGTCGCAGTAACTTCGTGCCGTGTCGAGTGTGTGCAGGTTGACCAGAACGGTCAGGCCATCCGTACGGTTGATAGACCTGAGTGCTTCCATCACCCGAACGGCATTTGCCGGGTCAAGAGATGCTATTGGCTCGTCTGCGAGCATGATGCTGGGGTTCTGGACCAAGGCCTTGGCAATTGCGACGCGCTGTTGTTGTCCGCCGGACAAAGTGCCCGCCCGCTGCAATGCCTGTGGAACCAGATCAAGCCGATCGAGCGCCTGGATCGCCCGAACACGATCCTGGTCTGTAAACGAGCGAAGCATGGATCTTGCGAAACCGGTATGAGCTATCCTGCCAACCATGACATTGGTCAGAACGTCCATCCGGTCGATCAGATTGAATTGTTGAAAGATCATGGCGCAGGAAGCACGCCAAAGGCGCAAGTCGTGGCCTTTGAGGGCGGTAACATCCTGTCCCTCGTTGTCGATCGATCCTCTTGTCGGATCTGTCAGACGGTTGATCATGCGGAGCAAAGTGGACTTGCCGGCTCCCGACCGGCCGATGACGCCGACCATCTGACCCTTCGGGATCGCTAGTGAAACGCCATCAACGGCGGTCAGATCACCAAAAACTTTAGATAACTGCTCGACAACCAGCATATGGACCTCCACGAAACCGGGAGGCAACTAGCAATATTTTTCCAAATTCAGATGTCTATACGATTATACTTTTGTGATTTTTTGTGACATCGATATCAAATTTATTTGCCATGAAAGAAACAAAGCAAAGTAATAAAAGGACAATATTGCGCAACAGCTGAACTAATGAGATTTCTTGCGTGTTATCGTCCCGAATAAATTCGTAAAAACTACATATTTGTTTCACATCCAGTGGCGTTGCGGTGGTTAGACTCCAACAGCTTGACCGAAATTCTGTCGGTCTGTTGGGGAGTTCCTAAAATGCGTTTCCTTAGATCCGCTGCGCTTGCGGCAGCTGCACTTGTGATTACCGTTTCATCTTCATTTGCCGACACGTTCAGGCTTGCCGTCACCGACGTGGAGGGGCTGGAGCGGCTTCAGCTTGAATGGGGTCCGTTCAAAGAGGCTCTTGATAAGGCAACTGATCACACCTTCGAGTTTTTTCCGGTCACCAGCCGTACGGCCGCCGCGGAAGCGTTGCGGGCGCAGCAGGTGGATTTTGTCGTTACCGGTCCGGCAGAATACATCGTCATCAACAAGCTGACGGATGCAGCACCGCTTATCGGTCTTGGTCGTCCGGACTATTTCTGCGCAATCGTCGTGCGTGCCGACAGCGGCATTACCCGTCCAGCAGACCTTAAGGGAAAAAAGGTTGTTTTCGGCGATATCGGTTCGACGTCGAACATGCTTTGCCCGATGCAGCTGATGGCGGATTACGGCATCGATCCGGTCAAGGATGTCGAAAGGCTCCACACGTCCCGCAACATTGCGCATGAAGCGCTGAAAAAAGGTGAAATCGCGGGCATGGGCACGAACCACAATTCCTGGATCCGCGTGCGCAACAAGGATGAAAGCATACCCAACGGCTTTTTCCGGATCATCGCGCGTTCCGGTGATCTGCCGAACGACATGCTTATGGTGGGCTCGCATGTTGATCCGGCGACCGTTGATGGCGTGCGGGAAGCAATCCTCGACAACAAGGATACCATTATCAAGGCGATCCTTCAGCATGAGGAGAACGACAAGTATTCCGGAATGGATCTCGTAGCGATCAAAGACGGTGCCTATGACATCGTCCGGTCGATGTACACCACTGCGGGTTTCCCGCAATACGACAGATTCATCGGCGAATAATGGCGCAAGCTCAGGTTCAGGTCTCCGGCGTGGAAGCGCCGGTGACGATATCCCGCACCTCCGCGGCGGAAAGTGTTCGAGAGCTTTCTGTCTCGGGTCTCGTCAAATCATTCGGCAAGGACAAGGGCATTCTTCACGGTATTTCTTTCTCGGTGCATCGTCGGGAATCCGTCGCTCTTATCGGATCCAACGGTGCTGGAAAGTCGACCGCTCTACGATGTGCACTTCGGCTGATCGAGCCTGACGACGGGTCGGTACACCTTTTTGATGATGAGATCACGTCAATGCAGCCTAGCCGTCTTCGCAAAGTGCGTGCGGATGTCGGGTTTGTCTTTCAAAAACACAACCTTGTCCCGCGTATTTCAGCGCTGTCAAACGTGCTTCACGGCAATCTCGGTCGTGTTGGCGGTATGCGGGGCTGGTCGCAGTTGTTTGCAAGCACAGCGCTGCGCGAACGGGCCATGAGTTGTCTGGACCGTGTCGGTCTGGCTGACCAGGCGATGAAACGGGCCGACCAGCTGTCGGGCGGCCAATCCCAACGCGTTGCCATCGCGCGGGCCCTGATGCAGGAGCCCCGGATGATTGTTGCCGACGAGCCGGTGGCGAGCCTTGATCCGATTGCCGGACAAGAGGTGATGGAGCTCTTTCATCAGCTGACACAGGAAAAAGGGATCACGTTGCTGTTCACGTCCCACAATGTTGAACAGGCGTTGGCTTACTCGGACCGGGTGATTGCGATCAGGCGGGGAACCATTGTTCTGGATGCGGCGAGCAACACACTCTCCCTGTCGGATTTGAGCAAGCATTATGGCTGATACCGGACGCCCCCGCGGCGAGGAACTTCCAGGACGGTTCAAGCGCCCCGGCGTCTTCCAGTTCTGTGCCTACGTGTTGCTCGTGGGTTTCGTCTTCTTGTCCTTTCAGGGAGCAGGGTGGTCATTTTCCGCGATATTGTCCGGTGGCCCTGCCATGGCCGATTTCCTGTCGCGCGCCTGGCCACCATCGATGGAGCGGCTCCCTCAACTTTCCGCGGCTTTGCTCGAAACCTTCCAGATGGCGCTTGCCGGTACGATTATCGGCGTTGTTGTCAGCCTGCCACTCGCGGTCCTGGCTGCAAAGGGCCTGTCGCGGCACACACCTATCTCCAGAATTTTCTATTCGTCTTCGCGGCTGCTGATCGCTTTCTTTCGGACGGTCCCGGACCTGGTCTGGGCGCTGGTCTTCGTGATTACGGTAGGCTTGGGACCCTTTGCCGGTACCCTGGCGATTGCGGTCGACACCGTCGGGTTCTGCGGTCGTTTTTTTGCCGAGTCCATGGAGGACGTCGAGAAGGGACCCAGCGAGGCCCTGACTGCGGCCGGGGCCAGCAAACTCGATACGATCTTTTGTGCGGTGGTACCGGCTGCCATGCCGTCCTTCATAACAACGTCTCTGTTTGCCCTGGAAAAGGCGACCCGTTCGTCGGTGGTGCTGGGACTGGTCGGTGCTGGTGGAATCGGCATTGAACTGAAGGTCGCCATGGATTTCTTTGATTACCAGCTCGCGATGACCATTATCCTGATGATCTTCGTTCTGGTTCTCTGTGTTGAACGTTTGGGTAGCATCGCCCGCAACAGGATTCTTGAAGGAACACCCCGATGAGCAATGTTTTTCCTACAGAAAAGACTGATACCGCACACCTGGCATGGGAAAAGCGCTGGCAAACCGAGGAAGGGCGTGCGGACTGGTTACGAGCGAACGAGGGCGTTTCCACGCTCATCGGCAAGTTTCAGCAAGCCGAGCGGACGAGAGCGCTGGATATTGGATGCGGCGTAGGTCGCCACGCGCTGGCCTTCGCCCGTGCCGGCTTTGAAACCCATGCAATTGATCTTTCCGAAGCGGGTTTGGCACAACTGCAGGAAAGCGCAAATGCCGGCGGTTTGAATATTGCCACGCATCTTGCTCCGATGACCGAATTGCCCTTTGAAAGTGGGACATTCGACTACGTTCTTTCCTTCAATGTGATTTATCACGGAGATCCGACGGTGGTCCAAAAGGCGATCTCGGAAATAGCACGGGTGCTGAAACCGGGTGGAATTTATCAGGGCACGATGCTCTCCAAGCGAAATTCCAATTTCGGGATCGGGAGGGAAATCGCCCCTGACACATGGGTCAAGGATGGCGAGGACGACAAGAACCACCCGCATTTTTATTGTTGTGCCGCGGAGCTGGTCGACCTCTTCGACGATTTCGAACTCAGCTATCTTGAAGACAAGGAACACCGCAAACCCGGGTCTTGGCACTGGCACATGATTGCCGAAGCGAAGCAGTAATCAGAAATGGGGTGGCAGTCAGCCGAACCGGTCCGCACGCGTCTGGATTACCGGCAAATTCACACCGATGGGCATTGGTGCCTGAGCTCCCGGACAAGCGATCTTCGGGGGAAGGTTGATCGATACCATTGGAAATCAGGCAGAAAAGCGCTACGACGGTGAGCTGGCGTCCAAGACGGGCGTCCGTTCCTTTTGGTGAAACGGTGTTCGGGACGAGTTCTGCTTGATTTCTCTCAGACCAGTTTTGAATGTTCTCGGGTTCTTGTATGTCGGTCTTGCGACCGCCATGCTCATTCCCGCCATCGTTGACGTTGCCCAGAAGAACGCCGACTGGCAGGCCTTTGTCTTTTCCGCACTCCTGACGGGAATGATAGGGATGCTGCTGTCGCTCGCGGTCGGCGGTTCGCTTCGCGAAGGACTCGACACTCGGCAGACCTTCATTCTCACCACACTTTCTTGGGCATCGCTGCCGGCCTTCGGTGCATTGCCTTTCCTGTGGCTTGGCATCGGTTATGCAGACGCGGTATTCGAGGCGGTTTCCGGCTTCACGACAACCGGATCGACGGTTCTCACCGGTCTTGACGGGTTGCCGCCAGGGCTGCTCGTCTGGCGTTCCATGCTGCAATGGATGGGCGGTGTCGGCATTATCGTCATGGCGATCGTTCTGTTGCCGTTCCTGAGGATCGGCGGAATGCAGCTGTTTCAGAGCGAGAGTTCCGACCGATCGGAAAAGATTGTCAGCCGGTCGGTTGAACTGATCCGCCTGATCGGCCTGGCCTATCTGTTCCTGACCGTTCTTTGCATAGCGGCTTACCTGGCAACCGGCATGGAGCTATTCGATGCCTTCAACCATGCCCTGACAACGATTGCGACCGGCGGATTTTCCACACATGACCAGTCATTCGGGTATTTCAAGAATCCTGCGTCAGGCTGGGTAGCCGTGCTGTTCATGATTGTCGGCGCCATGCCATTCGTTCTGCTCATTCAGGCTCTTCGCGGACGTCCTTTGCAGTTGTGGCGGGACCCGCAAGTGCGTGCGCTGCTGGGGTTTCTTGCACTCGTGTCACTGACGCTTACGGTTTATCTCGGCATCAACATGCGTTTCCCGTTCGAGGAAGCGTTGTTGCGCTCAACGTTCAATGTCGTCTCGATCGTCACGGGAACCGGTTACGCTCTGGGAGATTTCACCCAATGGGGCGCCCCGGTCGTCGGAATTGCTTTTTTGCTGATGTTTGTCGGCGGCTGCACCGGCTCAACGACCGGCGGTATCAAGATTTTCCGCTTCCTGGTGTTTTTCGGTACTGTGCGCGCGCATTTGCGGAGGATGGTACGTCCACACCGCATCATGTCCGAAGAATACGCCGGGACGCGCCTGACGCCGGAGCTCTCGTTTTCGGTTCTTGCCTTCCTCGTGGTCTATATGGGGTCGGTCGGCATCATCACCGTGGCACTTTCCTTTTTTGACCTGGATCTCGTAACCGCGATTTCGGCCGCTGCAACGTCAGTGGGCAACGTGGGGCCGGGCCTTGGCCCTGTCATCGGCCCGGCTGGACATTTCGCACCGCTGCCGGACGGTGCCAAATGGCTGCTCTCCTTTGCCATGCTTGTCGGCAGACTCGAACTCTTTACCGTCCTTGTCCTGCTGGATCCGGATTTCTGGTCGAAATAACTTCGCCGAAAAACAGCCATTATTGCTCGTGAGGATCACGAAATGAAATTTGCAGCACCGCTTGCCAGCGGACGTCTTGTCAAGCGCTACAAGCGTTTTCTGGCCGATGTCGTTCTGGACGAAAACGGTAGCGAGGTCACGGCTCACTGCGCCAATCCGGGCTCTATGCTCGGACTGAAGGAGCCGGGATCAAGGGTATGGATGTCACAGTCGGACAATCCGAAGCGCAAACTCAAATACTCCTGGGAAATCATCGAGGCAGACGGGGCGCTTGTCGGTATCAACACCGCGCATCCGAACAGGCTGGTGGAAGAGGCGATCGAGGCCGGCCGCATCAAAGCGCTTTCCGGATACGAGACCCTGCGCCGGGAAGTGAAGTACGGCAAGAACTCGCGCATTGATATTCTGCTTGAAGACGGGAACGGCAAAAAGACCTATGTCGAGGTGAAGAACGTCCACTTGATGCGTCAGGCAGGACTTGCCGAATTCCCGGACAGTGTCACGGCACGCGGTGCGAAACACCTGGCCGAGCTCGCTGATATGGTTGCTGAAGGACACGGGGCCGCGATGGTTTTCCTGGTTCAGCGACCCGATTGCGACCGGCTCAGCCTTGCCTCGGACATCGACCCAGCCTACGCGTCTGCTTTTGCGGCTGCGCAGGAGGCGGGCGTCAACACATACGCGATCGGGTGCGATGTGACGCTGGACGGTATCGAAGCCGTCCGTACAGTCAATATCGAGATATAGCTTCCGGTTTTCAGGTTTGATCCGATTTGTACAGGGATTGGCGCACTGCGATTGTTGTTTGTCCTGAATGTATCAGTGTTGCCCTGGGCCGATACAATTGAGACCTGCGCCGATGCACGGTTGAAATGTCCGGTTCCCATCTGTCGGTTGTCAGCAATCAAGCTGACGCAACAGATGGAGACTGAAATGAAACTGAACATGAATCTTCTTGGCGCCGTTGCAGCCGCGAGCCTTGCCATTACAGTTCTGCCGACGACGGCACAGGCCGGCAGCCACGTTGTTAAGTGTGCGGACGGAACGATCTACGATTTCGGCAAGGACGATGCCATCAGTGCCGAGGTCGCCTGCGCCAATCATGGCGGTGTCAAGCTGACCCCGTTCAAGGCTTCAAGGATCAAGCCAAACGGTTCGAATTCGGGTGGACTTCCGGTGAAACGGACCCGCGCGCGCTGAAGACCCTGATCGGCTGATTTGCCGATACAACTTGCGCCTTGACCTTCCTGGTCAAGGCCGCAAGGTCCGCATCCGGACCGGTACTCAACTGCAGCTTTTCCGGCTCTGGACCGCGCAAGGAAAGAACAAACGCAAAAGAACTGTTGTGCCGATCAACCGGCCGTGTCTTTTGAAAGCGGCGGCTGGAATTGCCAGCCCATGTCCCACGGGAAATAGATCCATGTGTCCTGGGATACTTCTGTGATGAAAGTGTCAACCATCGGAACACCCACAGGCTTTGCGTAGACCGTTGCGTAGTGAGCCTTGGGAAGCATTTCTCGTACGACTTTCAATGTCTTTCCGGTGTCGACCAGATCATCGATCACAAGGACACCACTGCCTTCACCATCTTCCAGATCGACGACCTTCGGGTCGACTGGCTTGATGACCTTCAGTTGCCCCTGATTTTCATAGTCGTGATATGAGGCGATGCAGACCGTTTCAATCGTCCGGATACCAAGCTCGCGGGCGACGATTCCAGCAGGAACCAGTCCACCTCGCGTGATGCAGACAATAGCCTTCCATTCACCTTCGCTCGACAACCGCCAGGCCAAAGCGCGGGAATCCCGGTGAAACATGTCCCATGAAACCGGGAAAGCCTTGTTTTGGGTGGAATTTTCCATTGTCATTCTCGCTCTTTATGATCCCAGCAACTCTGCAACGGCCTGTGCCACGTCTTGAGCCGCGGCCGTCAGGATTGCCTCGTCGCGCGACCTGATAACGATCTGGGTTGTGAACTTGCCGTCAGATGCGTTCGGGTAGGATCCGATAAGGGTTTCAGGATGTGCATCCTGAATGGCAGCCAGCCTGTCGGCGATGCGGCTTTCTGGCATGTCGGCGGCAACAGTCCTGGACAGCATCTTGCGCCCGGTTGTCAGGGTCGGTGCAATGGCGTCCAGCATGGCCTGCATGATGGACGGTACGCCGGCCATGACATGCACGTTTTCAATCCTGAATCCGGGAGCCTTGGACACCTTGTTTTCGATGAGGTCCGCTCCCTCGGGAATACGCGCCATGCGCTGACGTGCCGGCGTAAACTGGCCGGGCTCATAGTGTTTTTCCATGATCGCGACGGCGCGCGGATCGAGATTCAAAGGTACATCGAAGGCTGCCGCCACGCTTTCGGCGGTGATATCGTCATGGGTCGGACCAATGCCGCCGGACGTAAACACGTAGTTGAACTTTGTCCGCAGTGCATTGATCGCCGCGACGATCTGGTCCTGCTCGTCCGGAACAACCCGAACCTCTTTCAGATCGATTCCAAGGGAGGTCATGTAGTCAGCAACGAAGCCGATATTCTTGTCCTTGGTGCGGCCGGACAGAATCTCGTCACCGATAACCAGGAACGCGGCGGTCACAATGTCATCTGCCTTCTGACCGGTCATCATCGCACTCCCTGAAATCCGATTGGGAACCCGCTTTATCGCAGCTTTCATTTCAGCTCAAGCCAAAGACGGATTATTGCTCAGGAGTCCAGCCATAAATGTCATCGAAACGTGCCGCCAGACTTTTCGGCTTCGTGAGCCGGAGAACAGTGTCGCGCGCGAAGGCCATTGGACCCGAGTAGTGAAATGTCCGAGCGTTGCCGCGCGATATTCCCTGGATATGGCTGGCACGGGGTTTCCGGTCCCTTTCAAACGACCTGAGAGCGGATGGAATGTTCTGAACATTCTTCGGCAGATGTTTTGCCAGAATGGCTGCGTCCTCGATCGCCATTGCGGCACCTTGCGCCATGAAGGGAAGCATCGCGTGCGCGGCGTCTCCCATCAGCGCCACATGCCCGTGTGTCCAGGGGCCAGACCCATCGACGCTGCAAAGCGCCCATTTCAGCCAGCGTTCCGGCTTGCCGAGCAGGTTTCTGGTTTCAGCCGGCCAGTCCTTGAAGACCCGCAATACAGCGTCCTTGTCGGCCTTGGCCGACCAGGTTTCGTCGCTCCAGTCCTCCCGGGCAAGCGCGACAATATTGAGCTCTCTGCCGCCCCTTATCGGGTAGTGAACCAGGTGTGAATTCCTGTGTAGCCAAAGACCGCTGTCGCGCGCGAACTTGGCATCCACCTGGTCGATTGGCACCGTCGCACGGTAGGCAACCTGTCCGCTGAACCGGGCATTCACGTGGCCCGGTACATGACGCCTGGTCCTGGACCACACGCCATCGGCTCCGATCAACGCCTTGCACTTCTGGTTTGGGGTCTCTTCACCAAGGCGGTAAATGCAGACCAGATGATCATAAGGCGATGGTGTGAGGTCCTGCACCTCGCAAGACAGGCGTATCGTGATCCCCGGCGTTTTTTGAGCCCGATCAAGCAAAACCCGTTGAAGATCAGCCCTGTGAATGACCCAAAACGGATTGCCGTGCCGTTCCCTGATGAATTTTCCGAGCTCAACCCTGGCAAGTTGTTTGCCGTTTTCTCCGGACCAGATCCTGAGTCCGTCAGGCGCGTAGGCGAACGCCTCGAGATCCTTCAAGACGTCCAGTCTTTGCAGAACCGAGCAGGCGTTCGGCGAAAGCTGCAGACCCGCGCCGACTTCGGAAATCTCATTTGCCTTTTCCAGGAGCACGATATTGTGTCCCTGCTGCCGAAGCGCCAGCGCGGCGGTCAATCCGCCAATGCCGCCACCGGCGATGACGATGGGTGTCAGGGCGTCGTCGTCTGTCTCGGTCATGAACCGCTCATTTCTCAGGCGGCTTCAGGCGTCCAATTGCAGTCGTTTGGAGACGATTCCCCCGCCTTCAAAGTTGGATCGAACTTGTAGAGCGTTGAGCAGTACGGGCAGACGATTTCGTTTTCGGTTCCCATGTCCAGAAAGATATGGGGATGATCAAACGGAGGTTTTGCGCCGATGCACATGAATTCGCGTGCGCCGATCGCGACTGAATCGTGCCCGCTGGAGTTCTGAAAATGCGGGACAACCTGATCCGCCATTGTGACGTTCCTCTTTGACCTGTGGGGAGGGTTTCCCCAATACCGAATTTCGGTGACAATATCACTTGTGAAATGAAAAGGTAGTCCTCGGATACTGCGGTTCAGCGCCGCATTTCGACATTTGCACAGCGCAGCCGTTTTCTCCTTTGCCAATGGGAGTTTCTCCCCTTAAGGTAAGGGAAAATGTGTTTTCCGTTTACGTAAGGGTTACTTCGTTTCATGCCGCACGCAGAAGTCGATGGTGTCAGGATCGCCTATCTTGATGAAGGAGAGGGGGAACCGATCCTTCTCATACACGGATTTGCTTCCAACAAGCAGGTGAACTGGCAGTATCCGGGATGGGTCGACCTCTTGGTCAAGGACGGTCGCCGCGTGATTGCGCTCGACAACCGGGGTCATGGCGAGAGTGAAAAATTCCACGACCCAGAGGCCTACGGGGCACCACTCATGGCTGAAGACGCCAGAAACCTGCTCGACTATCTGGAAATCCCGCAGGCTGACGTCATGGGGTATTCCATGGGTGCCCGGATCTCCGCGTTTTTGACGCTCAATCATCCTGACAGGGTTCGCAGGGCGATTTTCAGCGGTCTGGGCTATGGCATGGTCGCCGGTGTTGGAGATCCCGAGCCCATCGCAGTTGCCCTGGAAACGGATCGCATTCAGGATATCAGGGATCGCACCGGACGTGCCTTCAGGGCATTTGCGGACCAGACAGGCTCGGACAGACAGGCACTGGCGGCCTGCATGCGCTCGTCGAGACAAAAAATCAGCGAGGACGACGTCGGACGGATCGAAAGGCCGGTCCTGGTTGCAGTCGGTACCGAGGACGAAATTGCCGGGTCGCCGCATAAACTCGCCGATCTCATCCCGCATGCCGAGGTCCTGGAAATTCCGGGCCGTGACCACATGGTTGCCGTCGGAGACAAGGTTCACAAACAGGGCGTGCTGGCATTTTTGAACAACATCGACGCGTAAGACCTTCCTTGCGAGGCTGGCGTACAACTTGCGACGAATGACAGAGGAATACATGGGGCCGAAACGGGTTGAGTTTCAGGGGGCTGAACAGAACAGGCTGATCGCTGACAGATACGGAGAAGGCGATCAACCTGTCATCTTGCTTCACGGCGGCGGGCAAACACGCCATTCCTGGGAAGCTGCGGCTGCGCGGATCGCAACCCTCGGACATCCCGTCTATTCTCTCGATCAGCGTGGTCATGGAGAGAGCGACTGGGTTGCATCCGGCACCTACAGTTTCGAAGATTTCAGCAAGGACCTTGTTGCAGTTACCCGGCAGGTCGTTGCACTGCACCGCGCCAAACCGGTCGTTGTCGGCGCCTCGCTTGGCGGATTTGCCGGCATGCTTGCCGAAGGGCAGGAAAATCCGGGCGGTCTTTCGGCGCTCGTCCTGGTGGATATCACACCTCGGATCGACATGGGTGGTGTCAGCAAGATCATCGGATTCATGGGAGACCGGGTCGAAGAAGGCTTTGTGGATGTCGAAGAGGCGGCGGATGCCATTTCACGGTATCTGCCAAACCGGACAAGGCCGAAAGATCTCTCGGGTCTCGCCAAGAACCTGCGCTTGCATGGCGATGGCCGCTATCGCTGGCATTGGGATCCGGCTTTCCTGAAATCGAGACAGCACGAAGACCCGAAGTCGTCAGACCAGATTCAGGCAAACATGCTTGTGGCTGTGGGCAATCTCACCTTGCCCGTTCTGCTGATACGCGGGCGGAATTCCGAACTGGTCTCGATGGAGCATGTACAGGAATTCCTGGCGCGGGTGCCTCATGCGAAATTCACGGACATCCAGGATGCCGGGCATATGGTTGCCGGAGACCGCAATGATGTGTTTGCGTCAGCCGTGGAGAACTTCCTGCTCGAATTGAGGGCGGATGCGGTCCCTGCCTTGAGCAGGTAATGATAATGGTCTCAGAGATTTGCGGAGGTTTCATGAGAAAACGAATCCGCCGTCGGTGAGCTATTTGCGCGTATATTGGCAGTCGCACAGGCAACCAGTGTTTCCGTTGTCATCGGCCTGAGAATACAGGCTCGCGTTTTTCCAGAAAAGCCCTGCAGCCTTCGTCGTAGTCGGCGCTGTCGATACAGTTCCGGGCGTTCAAACGATCACTTTCAAGTTTCTCTTGTGCGGCGTTGTCGGACAGATTGTTCACCGCCTGTTTTGCTGCCCTCACAGATAGCGGCGCATTTGCACAGATCGCGTTGCACAGGGCCTCGATCCGAGCATCAAGGGCGTCGGGGGGCAACACCTCGCTGATCAATCCCATTTGCAGCGCGGATTCCGCCGAAAACCGCTCGCCGGTGAACAGGATCTTCTTTGCGTCAGGTGGGGAGACAACTTCCAGAAGATCTGACAAGGCATCCGGAGGATAGGCCAACCCGAGCCTGGCTGCCGGAATTCCGAACAAGGCCGTTTGCGAGGCGATCCTCAGGTCGCAGGCAAGTGCCAGCCCCAGTCCGCCACCGAGACAGGGACCTTCGATCGCAGCGATCACAGGAACTGCAACATTCTTGAGCGCCTTGAAGGCCGCAACGTTGATCGCGTCATACCGCATCGCGGCTTCGGGGGTCGAGCGGATTGCCTTGAATTCGGAAATGTCCGCACCAGCGCAGAAACTCCTCCTGCCAACTCCTCGGATGACGCAAACACGAATTTCCGGGTTTGCCCTCAGCTCGTGAAGTCGTCCGGGAATGCGCTCCCAGGCGGACAAGGAAAGTGCGTTTTTGCGGTCCGGAGCGTTCAGAACAATTTCCGCGACCTGGCCACGAATTGCCAGAATCGGGTTGTCCGTTTTCACGGCACTGTTTCCGTCATGTGGCATTCTTGTTCCTCAAATTGTGATCGCCGGGCAGCTAGAACGCCAGAAATCTTAAACTTTCGCGTTTCATAAAAGGGTTTCATATCTGATATCAGCAAGTTTCATTTTGGAATATCCGACGACAGTCCTATTTTAGGATAACGTTTGTGACGGCTTGAAAAGGAGACAGGCCATGTCGGCATCGATATCGAAGCCCGACGTAGAACGCGTTCCGACCCATGATCCGGTCTGGCAGAAGTTACGCGACGAGGCTCAGCAGATGGTTGCCGTCGAACCGGCGCTGTCCTCCTTTGTCTATGAAACTGTTCTCAATCACGACAGTCTCGAAGAAGCGGTCTTGCACAGGTTGGGAGACAGGCTCGGAAGAGATGTCGTCTCCGCGTCACTCATCCGGCAAACCTATCTTGAAGCGCTTGCAGATGAACCGGAACTGGCCAAGATTTTCCGTGTCGACATCGTGGCCGTCTTCGATCGCGATCCGGCCTGTTTCCGCTACCTGGAACCGGTTCTCTATTTCAAGGGTTTCCATGGGCTTCAGACCCACCGACTTGCGAACTGGCTTTGGCGCAAGGGACGCAAGGACTTCGCACTCTATCTGCAGAGCCGCGCGTCGGAAGTGTTCCAGATCGACATTCACCCGGCTGTTCCGGTCGGGCGCGGCATATTCATAGATCACGGTACAGGCATCGTTGTCGGCGGGACTGCTGCTATCGGCGATGATGTTTCCATCCTGCAGGGCGTTACTCTGGGCGGTACGGGCAAGGAAGGCGGCGACCGCCATCCTAAGATCCAGAACGGTGTCCTTATTGGTGCGGGTGCAAAAGTCCTCGGTAACCTCGAGATCGGCCATTGCTCGCGTATCGCCGCCGGATCTGTCGTACTTGCGGATGTGCCCGAATGCACAACGGTGGCTGGTGTTCCGGCCAGAATCGTCGGCAAGGCGGGATGTGCGGAACCGGCACGCAGCATGAACCAGTTGCTTGGTGATGACTGAAGGTCTGTGCGGAAAAAGGAACCGGGGGATAGTTTGCGGAAAGGGTTTGGCATTTTGGGCTGGTCTTATAGGGTCCGCGCGACTAAATAGCAGACGGCATTTACAAGGAGAGCGCCGTGAAACCCGATGAAATCCGCAAGATCGAAGCGTACCTGCGTTTGAAATTCGAGCTGCAGAGCCTTCAAGTGCGGGCCCGTCCGCGCAAGGACGACTCCGCAGAGGTCTATATCGGCGAAGAATTTATCGGCGTGATCTTCCGCGACGACGAAGACGAGGATCTGAGCTGGAACTTCCAGATGGCTATTCTGGAAATCGATCTGGACGAGGTCTGAGTCTCAATCGAACCATTTGACAAGGGCGGCCTTTCTCACGAGAGGCTGCCCTTTCCTGTCTTCCAGCGTCGAGCGGCCTGAGGTCAACTCTGCCGAAATGCTCTTACCTTGCGGACAATGGCGTCGTCGATCTGCCGCCAGTTTGCCAGCAGATCTTCATCGAAGCGGTACCTGAGTTCCAGACCTGACGTCATGACAATCGCCCGGTAACACATTGCTTCGTGCCTCGACTTTGAAATCACACATCGGGCGATGAAGCCGTTCGGTCGCGCCGGATCGTAGACGATCAGATCACGTTTGGCTGCACCTCGTGATGAAAGCGTCAGTATCTTGAGGCCATCAGGTCCGTTCATTTCACCGCCTCGCGCAAGGCGTCTGTAAAACGGGTCCAGACGTGCTCTCATGCTCTCGCGGCCCGGATTATGCTCCAGGTCTACAACCAGCGTGCGCCCGGTGGCACCGAACCTGCCAGCACCCGGAGATCCTGTCACAGGGGCAAGACCCGGCCATGTCATGGACAGCTTCAACGATCTCACGTTTGTTTCGCCACCGAAGATCCGCGAACGTTGTTTGGGCCTGGCAATGTAGTCGACGGGGAGAACAAATCCGGTATTGCCGATTGTAATGGACACCGGGCCGGACGCTGAATCGGAAGATGCGTAGGCATCCCAGTTGCTGGTCCAGTAGGCAGCCCGTTCCACGATATGTGCCGCGCCAAGGACCAATATCGCGAGCATCAGCAACCTGAATCGGCGGGGGTTGGCACCGCTGGCGGTCGGGAGCGTCATCGGGATCATCGGATCTGATCCCGTCGGCCGGGTGCTCTGGTATGGGACAGGGTGTGTCGAAACGGAACAGGTGTTCCGATCGAGGATGCCTTGTCGTTTGCCCCATGTGGCCTGAAGTCCAGGTTTTTGCCCATTTACCCGTCCGGCACAGTCTTTGCATTTGACCGTTTAGAATTTGTTAATCAGTTTCCGGCCGGACCAGTTAATAAGAGGTTAATGGGCGTGTTCTTCTCTCTTCTTCTCGTTGGATATGTCGCGAGCGCAGGCTTTGTTGCAGCAGGTGTTCTCGGAAGCCTTTATCAACTTGTCACCAGACAACCGCCAAAATTTTCCTTTTCGGGCGAAAACCTGCTCGCTTTTCTAATCGAGGTTTTCCTTTGCGTCTTTGCCGGACCGTTTATCATCATGCGTAACGCCATTCGGGGGCGCAGGATCGAAAAGCGGCCGCTCGGCTGGCTTGTGGCGTCATCCACGATTGCCGGGATGTGGAGCATGTGCTCTGGTATTCTGGTCATGAATGTCGCTCTGATTGTCGCCGGTTACACCTGAGGTTCCATGCCGACTTATGCACTTGACGGCCGTGCGCCGGATTTTCCTCAAAACGGCGATTTCTGGATTGCGCCGAATGCAACCCTCATCGGTGATATCAGGCTCCGCGAGGCGGCGAGCGTCTGGTTTGGAGCCATCTTGAGAGGTGACAACGAACCGGTGATCGTCGGTCCGCGCTCGAATGTGCAAGATGGCTGCGTCTTTCACACCGACATGGGTTACCCGCTCACGATCGGCGCGGATTGCACGATCGGGCACAACGCGATCCTTCACGGATGCATCGTCAAGGACAATTCGTTGATCGGTATGGGCGCGACAGTGCTGAATGGGGCCATTATCGGCTCCAACTGCATTATCGGTGCGAATGCACTGATCGGCGAAGGCAAGGAAATCCCGGACAATTCACTGGTTGTCGGCATTCCGGGCAAGGTGGTCCGCACGCTGCCGGACGAGGCAAAGGACAATATCCGCAAGTCAGCTGAAGGCTACGTTCGAAACTGGCGGCGCTACAGGGATGGCCTCTCGGAGACCTGAGACGAAAAAAGTTCCCACCCGACCAAAAAAACGGGAACCGGCCTGCGGGGGGCGGGCCGGTTCCCTGGATCCGGTCGTGGTAGGGATGGGGAGGGTGGGGACGCGACCGGATCGTCCTGACGGCTCTGCAACAGGCCGATCCCTATCCTTGTGCTTACTGAGACACGGAACTGACGGTGGTCACGCGCGTGTCGGAGATGCCTGTCCACCTGACGGATGAACTTGGGGACTGGCGCTTGATGTAGCGGTAAGGTGTTGAATACCAGGGCAGGACAGCCTCGATCTGGTTGTCCAGGATCATGTCGCCGTGGTCGGTCCTGACGGTCAGCACCGCGTGGCCCGCATTGTCCACATCCTTGGCGACCGTGATGAGCAGAGCGCTTTTGGGCCAACCGGCTTCTATCAGGACGCGCTGCTTTTCCAGAACATATTCTTCGCAGTCACCGTAACCATTCACCGGGTAGGACCAGTGCTCGATCTTGCCGAAGAGGTCGTCGTCTGTCATCGGCTTTACACGACGGTTGACCTTTGCATTGATCGCGATCAACTGGTTCCAACGCGCTTCATTGAGCTTGACCACAACCGGTTGATAGCGTTCTTTCGGGCAGGCCCAGGCATTGTCGCGGCAGAATTGCTTGTGACCGATTGGTGCTTTGGTCACCATATTCATGTCCATGAAACGGCCAGGGTCGGCAAGTGCCGGAGATCCGGCAAAGACACCCGTCGCGACCAATGTTGTGATAAAGAGAAGCTTTCCAAGTAAATTCATCGTAACACCCTCCCCAAGGCTGATGTAACGATGACTCAATGCTTTTTACTTCGCGAAAAACTTCGAAGTAAAACCTTATTTATACTTTAATCTAATTCGATTTTTATTTTAGTAAAATGAAATTTTCTTTTTAAGAAAACTTGAATCGAATTTGTCTAAAATTTTATCGATCTCCTGGAAGCGTGTGAAATTGTTGATGATTGTTGGACGGGGCCGTGTCAGGATCGGGGTGGAGAACAAATCCAGGTCGGCGAAGCAATCCGGATTTCATCCGTCTGGCGCACGATTCGGGGCGGAAATATAATTTCCTGCAATCGGATTTTTTTCAAAAACACGGTGGCACTTCCGGCCGAGCAATGTGGGTTCGTTCGGGCAAACGAAAAAAAGAACCAGGTTTGAACGCAGATCTCAGCGCCGCCCGGATTGATCGATCGGGCGGCGCTGATTGACAGGACTGGTTTCTATCTGTCTTTGCGGTTGCCTTTGTTGGCGTCCCGGAACGAGCGATATTGTTTCCAGGGCAACCATTGAAGTCGCGAACGGTTGAATGTCAGTCCGTCGCGCACTAATAGACAATGTGCGGTGTGTAGGTTCATCAGCTTCCTCCTTTTTACTCATCTGGTGCACATGGTGCGCCTATTCAATAACCGGAAGCCACGGCGAGAGCGTAATTTTGTTAAATATCTGCAATGTTTAAATTGCAATGAAAGCATACGCTACTGCAAAAATTTTCTGATTTTTTATAAAATCTGAGCACGAAGAAATATTAATAAAGATAAATTCTCACGCGTATACATGCAGGATCTAGCTATTTTTTTGTTTTCCAATTTTACATTTACTGCAAATGGACCGGACACTGTAATTGGTGGCGGAGAATGTTTTAATGTTGTGTTCGTCTTGAGTGTTGATCGACTGCCGCGTGATCACCAGTGAATTTCAAACCGGGGTACCGTAGCGGCATTGTTCTCCCAAAAAAGGGGCGCTTGGCGACGTATCTTCGGCGTTTGTCATCACATTCCAAATGTTCACGACTTCCAATCCGGAAAGGTCAGCTGAGTTGGAAATGGATCAAGAGCATTGCGAACGGGGCGCTCAGGTGTGAACTCCAACTCGTCATGGGTCAAAGACGGCCAAGGCTCATCCGCGAAATTCTGGCAATCCACAGAAAGGTACGCTCTGCCGAGAATGTAACCCGTTCACCTGACCGGGTGACGCTTTCCCGGGTGTTTTCGAAGATCTTGGTAGAGCAGTCCTGCAAGAAGACGCAAAACTTCCACGTCGAAGATCACTCCGGGTTCTGCGCCGCTCTCCCGAGAACATCAGCACACACTTTCAGCTGCTGTAAAACAATCGGAATCCTGACGGCATCAACTGCAATACTGAACGACGATTTCTCCGGTTTGACGATCAACAGGGTTTGCTTCACGAGAAGATCGATTTCTGTCTGTGACAGTGGCCTGTCCGTCCTCAAGGCGAAATCAAGTCCGGCCTCAGCCGGAACCGTTATCTGCTCATCGCCATAGGACACTAGAAGGTTGATATTGAATTTCGTGCCCTGGACAAAGACTCCGGGCCAAAAATAGGCGTCGATCGAAACGCCTGGATTGGCCAGATCATGAACAAACCAGAAAGACATGTACGGAGCGTGGCTGGTCTCGATGACCGGCCGATTGACCGCTTTGCATTTGGCTTTTTCATTCCAGACTGTCCAGTTGCCGTCCTGATACCAGAATCTGACGTCGGACTTTACGGTTGTTGTCATCAACAACAACAAGCACAGGGCAGCAAGAGATCTGCTCATGGCCGGCTCCCTCGTTTGATATCCCAGCATAACACTTATTCTGAAAGCGTCGCAGCTGACTATTCAGGAAAGCGCTTCGCGGCCCAAAATGATCCAACGCGGTGACCACGGTTTCCATGAGGTGAAAGATGGCATGAAGACCGGGCGGAAACGACTGGAATTTCAATTGCGGCCAAGAGAGACGAAATTCCCGTCAATCCAGATAGGGGCAAACATTGCATTGGCCTGTCAACGTCAAGGTGTTTATCGCTGCGGTGCCCGCATTCGCACGAAGTACACCAGATTCTCGAAATCGATCAAAATACAACCCAAAATGGGAATCGTGTTCTGTCATTGGGAAGCGACAAACCGGTTCTGGAAATAGGAATTTCCGCTAAGATATTGTTTAAGTGATGTTTTCTTGTCTCCTGTCATTTGGCATGTTCCTTGTATTCCTGACTCTAGAACACACGAACTGGAGGCAGACAAATGAACATTCTTCTTGAAGACCTGAAAACTGCCATGAATCAAGAACGCAGGAACAAGTTAGCGCGAAATTCCTGTCCGAAGCGGGGACCGCAGGTGGCCGGCAGTTTGGAAAGCCAATACAAACCAGTGGGTATCGCAGCTCTGACGGCCGCATCGCTGTGCACGAGTGTGCGTGCAACCACGAAAAAGTAACCTGGCAAATCAGTAGGTTCAGTCTCGAGGGAGCCGTTCAAAACGCAGCTCTCTCGATCTTCTGGCTGGGGCAGGAATAGCTTCAGTCAGGCGCAGAGATATGGTGTTCCAGCAACTCGCGGCTCTGGACGGCGGCGAATTCGACGGCAATGCCGCCTTCGATGCGCCGGACGACGCGGGCCTGCATCTTGCCGAGAGTAATCGGATCACCCATTTCGGGACTGCTGTCCGTTGCGATGGCTGCCCCGGAAAGGGACACATCGATTATCCGGCAGACATGTTCCGAACCGTCCGGCAGGATCATCTTCGTCATGGGATTTTTCGGCACGAAACGGTCGTGGCGGCGATCTTCTGGAAGATTGAGTTCATCCCTGTTGGCGAGCCAGGTCAGGACGTTCGCGATCTTGTCGCGCTTGCGGGCGGTGTTGCGCAGTTCAACGGCAAAACCGCCGTCAATCACCCGCGAAATGCGTCCCTCGACGCGGCTCAAATGATCAAGATAAGCAATCACCCGTTCGCCAACACGCCCTTCGACAGGAGTGATCATGGCCATTCCGCCTGGTGACATATCGATGATCTGACAGGGGTATTCCCGGCGATCCTCCAACATGAAACGGCCAAGTATATCGACCTGAACACGTTGATGCCGCCGGCGGTCCGTGACTTGAAGCGGTTTGCTTCCTTCTGGTGCTGTTGCCAATCCGGCGTCCATGCCTGCTCTATCCAAACAGTGTGTCCCGCACCAAGTGGCCGAAACCCGAATCCCCAAACGTCTCACTCATACATTAGGCAGATGAGGTTAACGATGTGTAAGAATTGGGGCACTCAACTGCTTTTAGACGTTAAAAATTTCATTAGATTCCCAGCGGCGCAACGAAAGTGCGCAACTTCCTATAAATTGCATCGGGAAAAATTACCACTCCTGGAAAAAAGAGAGAGGTGCAGACATCAAGTTTGAGGCGAGAATTGTGACGCGGCGTTAGAAAACCCGGTTGATTCCGGGTTTTCGGATAGTGGGGCGTGTTTGATGCGTCTTTTGCGAAGCGGTCAGGACTTGCCGCCGCTATAGACGGTCAGATGACCGACCTTGCGCTCGGCACCCTGGGGCAGGGTGGGCGCCGGCATGCTCATGCCTTCTGCCGTGAAGCGTGGCAGGATAGGATTGACCGCTGCCGGTGCGTCGGCAAAGAAGGGCCGCTCGTCGGGCCAGACCAGACGCAGGCTGCTGATCGACTGGTTCAGAATCGGGTGCAGGCCGATCCAATAAGGCTTTTCCATCGGTGTACAACTTCCGAGGATGCGGATCCGGCCTTCTCCAGGCACATTGAGAGGAACGAGCAGCATTTCCATATGCAGAACCTGATCCCGCTCGGTGTGACCGCTAACGCCAATGACCGCCGCTGCCGCGTCTTCCGTAATGGCAGCAACAAGGCTTTCCAGGGCTTCACGATCCTTCGTGCTCCAGCCACGCAGGAAGTTCCTGCCTTTAAGTTCACGGCAATGGGCCGAACAAAGGCGCGTTCCGGCCAGGCGGTAACGCACGTCCTGGGGTCCTTTTGTTTCCAGAATAAAGGTATCTCCCAACAGACCGCGAATTTCACCGGGGTCGACTTCACTGCGGTTCGGGGCTGGACGGGCGCCGCGCAGGTTGTCCCAGTAAGAATAAAGAGTTTGCGTTACGCCGTGTTTCATCTTGCTTCGCCTCATCGCCATTATTCGCCCCGTGTATCGTCTCAAGACACTACTGTTTCAAAATGGGGCGCTTGTCCGATCCTGTGTTTGACTGACCTCTACTAAGCATGGGGCGTGCCAAGTGGCTGATGGATATGAAACAATGAGGTGGGGCAGGTGTTAAGGTTAATTTTCGGTGTTGCTTGTCTTCAGTCGGTGGTGCTGGCAGCTTAACGTTCTGTTCAGACTTATGGCGAGGCAAACAGCCTCGGCGTTTCAAGCCGAAAACCCGGCAATGGAGCGAAACAGGACGCAAGCGCGCAAACACAATTGAGCGCTGAAGTTCTTCGAAACTGAACAGTGACCTGACAAGAGCGCGTGGGGACGCGACCGACCTTTTGGGGGGAAGACAGGACGCCGGCGCCCGGGATCTCATCCGATCTCGGTTTGCACCGGCGTCCTTGCTTTTTTCGCGCAAATCCGCTGCGGCAATCTGAAAAGACATTCACCATTTGAAGGAAATGATCGCCTGATCATCAAGCCGCCCTTGTTTTGTCCGGGATCTTGCTTAGAAGAAATAGGGAAAGAGCGAGATTCCATGAACGTATACAAATTCGACGAAGAACGCAGCCGGCGTGAACAAGCCGAAAAGCAGCAACCGCCCAGAAGACCTGCCGGCCCGCCTGCGATCAATCTGCCTGATATCATCATCTGGCTCAGTGGAATTCTGATTGCGATTCATCTCGTGCGGGTGTTCCTGCTCCCGGTTGTCTGGGACAATCTCATCCTCGTCCTTTTTGCATTCTGGCCGGTGAAATACTCGATTTTTGCGGGGCTCTCCGCGCTGGACATGGCTTCGGCGCTTTGGGCATTTGTCACTTATTCCCTGCTGCACGGCAGTGCGACACATATCATTTTCAATCTGCTCTGGATGGCGATCTTCGGCAGCGCGGTTGCACGCAGGTTCGGCGTCAGCCGATTTCTGCTCTTTTCGGCGCTGTGTTCGGTCGGGGGAGCACTTGCACACCTGGCGACGAACTGGGGTGAGGGCGTTCCGATGATTGGCGCGTCGGCAGCGATTTCCGGTCAGATGGCAGCCGCGATTCGCTTTGTCTTCGAACTGGGCGGCCCGCTCGGTGCCATCCGTCGTACCGATCGCGAAGCCTACATGGTGCCGGCGAAGCCGCTGGCCGATTGTTTCCGCAATCAGCAGGTCCTGGTCTTCGTTGCCGTGTGGTTCGGGCTCAATCTCTTTTTCGGTCTCATGAGCGGTCCGGTTGCCGGACAGCCGGCAAGTGTCGCCTGGATGGCACATATTGGCGGCTTTGCCGCCGGCCTCGCGCTGTTCCCGTTTTTTGATCCCGTACCGAGGCGGCGTTTCTGACCTGCCGGTCGAAATGGCGCAGTGTTAATGGTTTGCGTGATCCCATTTTTTTGCCATGATACCTGCATCCGGTTTTAACACGGGCTGGTTGACGCAGAGGGAGGTATTGTTAGATGACCGTTGCCGCAATTCTGAGTGGGAAGGGCCACGACACCATTACAGCAAGCAGTGATGCACTGCTGAGCGACATTTGCGAAACCCTGGCAAAACACAAGATCGGCGCAGTGGTGGTTTGTTCCAGGGACAAGGCCATTGAGGGAATTGTTTCAGAACGCGACATTGTGCGCGTGATCGGGACACAGGGACCATCTGCGCTGAAATTGCCGGTCACGAGCGTCATGACCAAGGAGGTCGTGACATGCAACGAGGGCAACAGTGTCAATGAAGTGATGGCGCGCATGACACAAGGCAGGTTCCGTCACATGCCGGTGGTGAAAGACGGCAAACTGACCGGTGTGATCTCAATCGGCGATGTGGTGAAGCACAAGATTGCCCAGGTTGAACTCGAAGCCGAGCAGATGCGAAACTACATTTCCATGTCCTGAGACAACACGTGTTCCATGTGTAAAAAGGCTGGCACGTGCGCCAGCCTTTCGTGTTTTTTGATACCGAGCCATTCATAGCTCCGCGGCAGAGGTTTCAGACAGTCGCCCCCTTGTGCCGGATGGCACACCCGACGCTGCTTGCAAGCACACCGACCAGAACCGCTATGAAAAGGTCGATCATCTGAACTTCTGCCAGCTTGAAACCTGCAAACACCAGTGTCTCCGCAATACCGACGAAACCTCCCATGACGGCCGCAAGTATCCAGTTCCGGGTCATCATGCCGAGCGCTAGACCCAGAATCCCCGGCAGGCTCAAAACGTTTCCACCAATTGTTCCAAGTAAGTCTAGGATACCAAGCATGCTTCAGCCTTTTCCAACGAATGAGAGTGAGCAGGCGCCGGCATTCGTGTTCCGGCGCCGGGCAAGTTATTTTTCAGACAAGTCAGCGACGTAAGACCTGATCGCGGCGACATCTTCGGACGGGTCAACGGGCAGGGCGTTGCTTGCCTGCAATTCCTCAACAACTTCCCGGTAACGTTCCTGATATCCAGGTGCCAGGTCGTGCGCGATACCCTGGTGGCAATCGATACATGTCAGGTTTTCGTCGAGAGCGCGCTGGTGCTCCGCTGCGGCGCGCGTTTCCTGGATCGTAAAGTCCATGTATTTGAAGTTATGGCAGTTCCGGCACTCGCGGCTATCGGACAGTTTCATCTTGCGCCAGACAACTGCAGCCATATCCCCGCGGTGCGCCTCGTATTTTTCCGGGGTGCTGATTGTCCCGACCACTTCATGATAGACATCCTTCACTGCCATGATCTTGGCTTTCAGCTTGTGTTGCCACTCGTGAGGAACATGGCAATCCGAGCAGATCGCGCGCACGCCTGAATGGTTGCTGTAGTGAATGGTTGTACGGTATTCGGCGAGGTTGGTTTCCATGGTGTGGCAGCTGGTGCAGAACTCTTCTGTGTTGGTGAGCTCCAGTGTCCAGTGAAAACCGCCCCAGAACATGATTCCACCAAGGAACCCCGCAAGCAGCACGAACCCTGCGCTCAGTACTGCGGTCGGAGTCCAGAACCAGTTCCAGGCGCGGCGGATCGGGTTTCCCGGCTTTCCGTTTTCTGAGTTTTCAGCCATTTTTCGAAGGCTCCTTGTAACGGTTCAGCGCGTCAGCGGGTTTGGATGGGAGCGGACGGTTCAAACTGATTGTCGACCAGGGCTGGAACATCAGCTTGCGGCACATGGCATTGATTGCAGAAGTATCTTGTTCCCGCGATGTGATCGAGTTCGTTGCCTTCACGGTCGAGATAGTGGGTCATCGAGAGCGTTGGAGCACCGCGTTCACCAGCCTTGGTCCAGTCATGACATGACAGACACTGATTGGTGCGAATGTCGATCTGGTACTGCGCAATGGAATGTGGGATCAGCGGCGGTTGCTGGCGGTAATTCCTCTGCATTCGGCCTTCCTTTTCCGCCCATTTGAAATCCGGGCCGAGCCTGTTCAACTCGTCTACAGGATCAGATCGCATGGCCTTGACTTGATCCTGCTGAGCGACGGCAAACCCGCCAATGCCAACAAGAACTGCGAGGGCGGCGACACCCGCGAGTACCGACTTTTTCATTGAGAACACTCCTTGTGTATCTTGCTTGCGGCGCTCTGTTCAGGCGCGGATTGAGGGCTCGGTTCGACAATCCGCTCGTCGAACCGGTGGGTGAAGGAAAAAACGTGTTGTGCACAGACGTCGATACAGCCACCGCAATTGGTGCAGTCACCTGCAAGGATGATCGGCGAACTGCCGGGAGCGCCCTTGAGGGCAGGGGAAATGACCTGTTTTTCCGGACAAACGGCATAGCAGTCCATGCAATTGTCGCAGGCATCCCGGTTTGCGGCACTCACGCGGACGAGTGCCACTTTCCCGATCAGGCCGTAAAACGCGCCGACTGGGCAAATATGGCCGCACCATCCCCGACGTGCGACGAAGAGATCGAAAAGAAAGACCCCCGCTGCCACAATCCACGCCGAGGCAAGGCCGAAGACCAGGCCCCTGTGTATGATTGTGACCGGATTGATTGCTTCCCAGGCAATCGTTCCCGTTAGCAGCGAGACTGCCAGCACGATCCCAACAAGCCACAAACGGGTAGAACGTTTTGGTTGCCAGCCTTTCGGCAGGTCAAGGCGGCGGTGTACCCAGTGAGCTGCATCCGTCACCGGATTTACGGGACAAACCCAGGAACAATACGACCGACCGCCAAGGAGAGCATAGGCGACAAATACGATCAGGGCGCCGAGCAACGCAGTTGCCGAAGGCCAGTGGCCGGCGACAAAACTTTGTGTTGCCACAAAGGGATCGGTCAGCGGCAGGATGTCGAACGTCATGGAACCGGCGAGTGTTCCCTTGGTGATCCAAAGACCGAACAGGGGACCGGTCAGAAAGAGCGCGAGGAACAACAGCTGGCTTGCCCTGCGCAGCAGCAGGAAGCGCCTGGAGCCGATCCAGCCCTTCTCTTCCAGGGCTTCAAATCCCACGGGAAGGTGCGTCTCCACACTCATTGGCCGCCTCCGGGAAGTTTGAAGGTCGGTTCGAAACCACCGGGCGCGGCAAGATTGTCGGTGCCCGGCCCCGGCAGGCGATCGGGGAGGTCGATCAAGCCTTCGACAAGGGGAGCGCCATTTGCTTCTTTTTCTTCCCAGCCCCGGCGATAATGATCAGCGGCCTCGCCGCGCGCCAGTCGCACAGGCAACACCTTTATCGCTGCCTCTGGCAATACGCAGCTTTTCTCGCAGAGCCCGCAGCCCGTGCAATGATCCGCATGCACTGTCGGGGCAAAAATGGCGTGATGGCCCGAGCGCTCGTCGTGCGATGCCTTCAGCGAGATCGCCTCGTCAATCGACGGGCAGACACGATAACAGACATCACAACGCAGGCCGTGGAAGTTCAGGCAGTTTTCCTGATCCACCAGGACTGCTGTTCCCATGCGGGCGTCGTCAATATCCTCCAGTGCTGGATCAAGTGCGCCGGTCGGACATGCCGCGACGCACGGAATGTCATCGCACATTTCACAAGGAACCTTGCGAGCAGTAAAATAGGGGGTTCCCGTCGCCGGACCTTCTTCGCCGAGATCTGCGAGTTTCAAAGTGTCGAACGGACAATCGCGCGCGCACAGGCCACAGCGAATGCAGGCGCTCAGGAAATCCGTCTCCGGCAAGGCGCCAGGTGGCCGAAGAGCATCGGCCGGCAATGCCCGCGCATCACTTGCCACATACCCGAGCCCGAGCCCCGCGACCGCGCAGCCGCAAGCCATACGCGCGGTGTCGGTCATAAAGCGACGGCGGGAATGTGAAAGCTGTGGCATTGCCATGGCAAGGATCCGGGTCCGGGTGGACGCGCCTAGGCGCGTTCCACCTTGCAGGCACACTTCTTGAAATCGGTTTCCTTCGACAACGGGCAAGTTGCGTCAAGCGTGAGCTTGTTCGTAAGCTGACCCTCGTCAAACCACGGCATGAACACCAGTCCCTGGGGCACCTTGTTACGACCACGCGTCGCCAATTTGCTGCGCACTTCGCCGCGACGTGTTGAAACGAGGATTTCCTGACCGTTTCTCAATCCGCGTGCTTCGGCGTCGGATGGATGCATGAACACAACCGCAAGCGGGAATGCCCGGTGCAACTCCGGTACGCGACGGGTCATGGATCCGGAGTGCCAGTGTTCAAGAACACGGCCCGTGCAGAACCACAGGTCGAAAGTTTCATCCGGCATCTCCGGCGGATCTTCGTACGGCGCAAAAATGATCTTGGCCTTGCCGTCCTTGTGGCCGTAAAAGCGGACTTCCTCGCCTTCGGGCACATAAGGGTCATAGCCTTCGCGGAACCTGTAAAGTGTTTCCTTGCCGTCGACGACCGGCCAGCGCAGCCCGCGCGCCTGATGATAAGTCTCAAAGGGTGCGAGATCGTGGGCGTGACCGCGCCCGAAGTCTGCATATTCCTCGAAAAGACCCTTTTGAACATAGAAGCCGAAGTGTTCGGCATCGTCGTTCTGGAAACCTTCCGCGGTTTCGCTTAACGGGAACTTGTCGACCTGGCCGTTGGCAAACAGCACATCGAACATCGTCTTGCCCCGGTGTTCGGGCATCTTGGCGAGCAATTCTTCGCCCCAAACTTCTTCAACGGTGAAGCGTTTGGCGAATTCCATGAGTTGCCACAGGTCTGATTTGGCTTCTCCCGGCGCCGACACCTGCTGACGCCAGAATTGGGTACGGCGCTCCGCGTTGCCGTATGCGCCTTCTTTCTCGACCCACATCGCAGTCGGCAGGATCAGATCCGCGGACACTGCGGTGACCGTCGGATAGGGATCGGAGACAGTGATGAAATTTTCCGGATTGCGGTATCCGGGATAACCTTCCTCATTGATATTTGGGGCGGCCTGCATGTTGTTGTTGCACTGAACCCAGTAGGCGTTGAGAACACCATCCTTCAGTTTTCTGTGCTGCAGGACGGCGTGGAATCCCGGTTTCGGCGGGATCGTCCCCGCAGGGATCTTCCAGGCAGTCTCGCAAATCTCGCGATGCTTGTCGTTGGCCACCACCATGTCCGCGGGCAGCCGGTGGGCAAAGGTTCCGACTTCCCGGGCAGTGCCGCAAGCAGACGGCTGACCGGTAAGCGAGAAGGGGGAGTTGCCTGGCTCGGAAATCTTGCCGGTCAGAAGATGCACATTGTAGCAAAGCGAGTTGACCCAGGAACCGCGGGTATGCTGGTTGAAGCCCATGGTCCAAAGACTCATCACCTTGCGATCCGGGTCGGCGTATTGTTCTGCCAGAAGTTCAAGCTTTTCAGCAGGAACGCCAGACAGTTCGGACACCTTGTCCACCGAATACTCCGCGACTGAAGCTGCATATTCGTCGAAACTCATGCCTTCCAGTTTGCCGGAATCCGGATTTGCGGCTGCTTCCTGAAGAGGGTTTTCAGGTCGCAGGCCGTAACCGATATCGGTCGCGGTCTTGGTGATGTTCACGTGCTTGGACATGAAGTCTTCATTGACGCGACCGGTCGAGATGATGTGGTTGGCGATATAGTTCAGGATGGCAAGATCGGTTTGCGGCTTGAAGATCATGCCGTTGTCGGCAAGTTCAAAGGAACGATGCTCGAATGTGGAGAGAACGTGTACCTGGGCGCCGGGCTTGGTCAGGCGGGTATCGGTAAGGCGCGACCAGAGGATCGGGTGCATTTCCGCCATGTTGGAGCCCCAGAGCACAAATGTATCAGCGTGCTCGAAGTCATCGTAACAACCCATTGGCTCGTCGATGCCAAAGGTCCGCATGAAGCCGACAACAGCGGAGGCCATGCAGTGACGTGCATTCGGATCGATGTTGTTGGAGCGGAAGCCGGCCTTCATCAGTTTGGCTGCGGCATAGCCTTCCCAGACGGTCCATTGTCCGGAGCCGAACATACCGACCGAGGTCGGCCCTTTCTTGGCGAGTGCTTCTTTCCATTTCTGGGCCATGACATCGAAGGCTTCGTCCCAGCTGACCGGTTCAAACTCACCATTCTTGTCGTAGACGCCATTGGTCTTGCGCAACAGCGGCTGGGTCAGGCGGTCTTTGCCGTACATGATTTTCGAAAGGAAATAGCCCTTGATGCAATTCAGGCCCCGGTTTACCGGTGCATCCGGGTCCCCCTGGGTTGCAACCACCCGGTCATCCTTGGTGCCAACGAGAACAGAGCAGCCTGTGCCGCAGAAGCGGCAGGCTGCCTTGTCCCAACGTATACCGGTGGACTGGACCTGCGCCTGAGCTGCCTCGTTGCCGAGAGAAATACCGGCTGCGGAAGCCGTCGCGGCAGCCGCGGTCGCCTTCAGAAAGGTCCTGCGGGATTCAGAGGTTGTCATGGGTCTGGTCTCCGGCTTGGCTAGGTTTGGCTGGCAGAGAGGCGGCATCATCCGCCGCTAGATCTTCGAAGTGATGATAAGTGAGGGTGACAGAAACTACGCCCGGGATCTGATGCATCTCCATGATCAGCTCGGAAGCTTTTTTTTCTGGTGTGTCCTCGACAACGACAACAAGACGACCGTCATCGTCGCTCGCATGAATTTCGGCACCCTTCATTGCTTCAACCCGCTTGCGCACTTCGGGTACCGCGGGGGCAGTCGCATGAACGAGACAGCCGCAAATATTCATGTCGGGTCCTTTTGTTGCTCCGGCTGGAGCCGCTTGAATGTTATTGCAGCGACTGGACAGCCATAAGCGCACGCACCACAACCGGTGCATTGATCAATATCAACGATTGGTTCCGACGCGCCGCCAATCGCAAGCTTGAATCGAATCGCTTGCGGTTCGCACGCGTCCTCGCAGGTACGGCAGGTGATTGCCTGAAGAGATAGACATTTGTCCGAAACGTCGGCTCTCCATAGCCAGTCGAACTCACGGGAGCGGTCCAACGCACCTGAGGGGCAGGCTTCTGCGCACGCACCGCTAAAGGTGCAGGCACCACTTGAAAAATCCAGCACCGGACCGCGGTCGTTTCCTGGTTTTATGATTTTTTCAGGGCAGGATGCGACGCATTTCTTGCACTCCGTACAATGTGCCAGAATGGAGGGTTCGTCGGACCAGGGAGGTCTGATCGAATCTGATTTCGGTTGGCTGGCAAACTTCAGGAACGCTCGCCTGCTCACTGATACATCTGGCCGGCTGGACATGGCGTCAACCCGTCCCTGGCGATTGCAAGGTAACTGATATCGGAATGGAGAACCGCTGGATTGCAGCTTCGACTACCTGACGTGCGGAAGCCAAGACCACGGACTGCAGGCGATGCACGTGGCGATCATTCCAGTGACCGGTATCACTGTCTTCTGCCATAACCTCTCCCTCAGCATGGACAGACAGAGACGGCTATTGTTCGAGTCTTTTAGCCTTGAGACCGAGCTTAGGCCGCTGAACACCTCATGGGGTATAAGGGAAACTACGTATTAAATTATATCTGTAAATTCGAAAATATGATAATTTATTGATTTTTATAACTAAAAAATACAACGAAGAGATGATTATCCTGAATTAGTGTCGAAACGGAAACAAGGTCTCAGTCTTTGTTGTAAACCTCGGCCGGATCGTAAACTTTTTCGGTCTCGACAGGTTCCAGCCCGACAGGCACCCCTAAAGCACCATTGTGCGATGTTACCACTTTCCGGAAGAAGCAGGACCGGTAGCCGACGTGGCAGGTGGCGCCGTTGCCTCCAACCGAGACCTTCAACACCAACGCATCCTGGTCGCAGTCGGTGAGAATTTCGTGCACGGTCTGAACCTGACCGGAGGTTTCTCCCTTTTTCCAGAAACTTTTGCGCGAGCGACTCCAGTACCAGGCTTCGCCTGTATCGATTGTCCGCTTCAAGGCTTCTTCGTTCATGTAGCCGACCATCAGCACTTCCCCGGATGCAACATCGGTCACTACTGCGGCAATCAGACCGTCACTGTCGAATTTCGGCATGAGTAATGTGCCGTTTTCGACGGTTTCCTTGTCACCGCGATCGGATAATTGGGGATTGCACATGGGAAGTAGCCCTTGCCTAACTCAAGTGGGCAAGGGCCCTCGTTCAGAGACCCTTGCTGCGCACCATGGTCATGAACTTGGCCTGTTCGGCCGGATCATCCTGGAAAACGCCGGTGAACTGTGTGGTGATCGTTGAGACCCCCGGTTTTTGAACGCCGCGCATGGTCATGCACTGATGCTCTGCTTCGAGCATTACCGCCAAACCACGCGGCGCGAGGGTATCGTCAATGACCGATGCAATTTGCGCAGTCAAGTTTTCCTGTGTCTGCAGACGCTTGGCATAGATATCGACAACACGTGCAAGCTTGGACAGACCGACGACGCCTTCAGCCGGATAATAGGCGATATGCGCTTCGCCGATAAAGGGAAGCATGTGATGCTCGCAGTGCGAATGAAACGGTATGCCGCGCACAAGAACGATGTCCTGATAACCACCGACATCCTCGAACGTTCGCTCCAGGTGCTCGGCCGGATCCTCAAAATAGCCGCTATAGAGCTGGCTTAGTGCCTTGACGACCCGTTTCGGCGTCTCGACCAGGCCTTCACGGTCCGGGTCGTCGCCCGTCCAGGCAAGAATTGTCCGAACTGCGGCTTCAACTTCCTCGCGACTCGGCCGAAGCAATTGCTCCGGCGATTTTCTCTCAAATCTCTTTTCAACCGGCTTGAGGACAGCGTCCATCGGGATCCTCGCAAATTTACCCTTGTCACTCGTCATACGGCGCCCGTTCTTGCACAGATCATGAAGTCCTCGCTTGAAGGCCGGGGACCCTTATCATACTCCACACAAAAAGCGAACGCACAGTTTCTGAGCGGGTTGAGCCGGTTTCCAGCGCACATACGACGCCGTATACTACCAACTGCGACCACTCTGCCCCTTGCGAAATTGCCGTGGCGTCTGATCTATATATAGGAAAGCAAAGCGCCATCAATGTGTCGCGCATCACAGGCTTTCACGAAGAGGCGAGAATGCTTGACGACATCTACAACGCGAAGATCCTTGAATTCGCCGGAAACATCCCCCGAATCGGCCGTCTTGAGCAACCTGACGCAACGGCGAAGGCACATTCCAAACTTTGCGGCTCGACGGTTCTCGTTGACATATGTGTGAAGGACGGTGTGGTGAGCGATTTCGCTCATGACGTAAAGGCCTGTGCATTGGGACAGGCATCTTCCTCGATCATGGCCCAGAATGTCGTCGGAGCCAGCGTGGCCGAGTTGCGGGATGCACAAAAAACCATGCGTGCCATGCTCAAGGAAGGTGGCGATCCGCCCAAGGGCCGTTTCGAAGATCTGAAGTTTCTGGAACCGGTTCGTGAATACAAGGCACGCCACGCCTCCACGATGTTGACTTTCGACGCCGTCGTCGATGCGCTCGACCAGATTGAAGCCAAGGCCGAGAAAGACGGAGCGGCGGCATAACTCCTCTCAAACGTCCGGTCTGTTAGAACCATGTGCCAGCGGCCAGACACCGAATCCCGTTGGAACAGGCGTTTGTCTGTTCCCGGTCGTGTGGCGATTGGTCTCATCTGGATTTACCGTCATTCCCTATCCCTGTTCATGGGACGAGGGTGCCGATATGCACCGACCTGTTCGGACTATACCGAGCAGGCTATCCGGCAATACGGTTTCTGGACCGGTGGATGGATCGGATTGGCGCGCATTCTCAGATGTAATCCCTGGGGCGCATCCGGGTTTGACCCTGTTCCCGATACGCTTCCTGACAAGACACACTGGTTCACGCCATGGCGCTATGGGCGTTGGACGGGACGGCACATTCCTGAAAAATACCGGCTGGATGACCAATAATCATGAAATAGGCTTTTCGGTATAGCCTCTGTCTGCCATTGACCTAACGTCATCCGGATGCGACGTTTCCGTATCAGCCGAAAGGCCGGGGAGGGCACATGGACGCGCGCGATTTCCACTTCGTGATGATAAAGCCGACTCACTACGACGACGACGGCTATCCGATCCAGTGGCTTCGATCAGCCATTCCATCAAACACACTCGCCAGTCTGAATGGTCTGGCAGAAGCTGCCCGCGATCGCAATGCGCTCGGAGAACACGTTCGCATACACCTTCATACCTATGACGAAACCAACAAGCGGGTGCGCCCCGAAAAGATCGCGCGGGACATCAAACGGCAAGGCGGAAAGGCCCTGATCGCACTTGTTGGCGTTCAATCCAATCAGTTCCCGCGTGCAACGGACCTTGCCCGGAGGTTCCTGAAGGAAGGACTGCAGACCGCCATTGGCGGGTTTCATGTCTCCGGTTGCATTTCGATGCTCGACGACATGCCGGACGAAATGGTCGAACTGCAGGCAGAAGGCGTCAGCTACTTTGCCGGCGAGGCCGAGGACCGTCGTCTCGATCAGTTCTTCCGCGACGCCTGGAACGGTGATCTGAAACCGCTCTACAACTTCATGGCTGACCTGCCGTCGCTCGAAGGCGAGCCGACCCCGATCCTTCCGTCCAAGCACATTCAATTCACCGCGGGATCACATTCCAGTTTCGATCTGGGACGCGGCTGCCCGTTTCAGTGTTCCTTTTGCACCATCATCAACGTACAGGGCCGCAAGAGCCGGTTCCGCTCCGCCGACGACCTGGAGCAGATCATCCGTGACAACTACGAACAGGGCATCAACCGCTTTTTCATCACCGACGACAATTTTGCTCGCAACAGGGAATGGGAACCGCTTTTCGACCGTCTGATTTCCTTGCGCGAGAAAGAAAAATTCGACATCAAGTTCATCATCCAGGTGGATACGCTCTGCCACCGGATCGAGAATTTCATCGAAAAAGCCACGCGCGCAGGGGTGAACCGCGTATTCATCGGTCTGGAGAACATCAATCCCGACAATCTGCTGGCGGCAAAGAAGCGCCAGAACAAGATCACCGAATATCGGGAAATGCTGCAAAAGTGGCGGGCAAATGGTGCGACCACCTATGCCGGTTACATCATCGGTTTTCCGGGAGATACCAAGGAATCGGTTCTGCGGGACGTTGAAATCATCAAGAACGAATTGCCGCTCGATCTTCTGGAGTTTTTCTACCTGACACCGCTGCCTGGGTCGGAGGACCACAAGGTTCTGCTGTCCAAGGGAAGCTGGATGGACCCGGATCTCAACAAGTACGATCTCAATCACCGGGTTTCACACCATCCGAAAATGACTGATGCGGAGTGGGAAGAAGCTTACCAGGAAGCCTGGGAAAGCTACTATTCTGATACCCATGTCGAAACCGTGCTGCGAAGGGCAGCATCGCACAGGAAAGGCCGGCCCGGTAACAAGCTGTTCCTCATGATGTGGTTCAAGCTGATGATCCAGTGCGAAGGTGTTCATCCCCTGGAGGGCGGCTATTTCCGCCTGAAATTCCGCAAGGATCGCCGCAGCAACCTGCCGGTCGAAAGTGCCCTGTCATTCTATCCGGGCTATTTATGGGAGATTGTCGCCAAACATTGGGCCTATGTCTCGTCGACCTTGCGGGTTTACCGGATCTATCGAAAGGTCAAGTCTTCGCCGGAGCGGCATAGCTATTCGGATATTGCCATCGAGGAGATCGAGAAGGACGGCGAGGAAGCTCTTGCCATGATCCAGGAAACGCGCGGCGGTGTCGAGGCGGTTGCAAAGACGGCGCGCGATGCATCGATCGTCAAAGCAGCCAAGGAAAGGGCCGTGGCCTCATAGCGTGGAAGCAGGTTGTTTCTTTCTCCTCACAAGTTTCCAATTGAGTGTCATGCCTGCGGCCGCAAGGATGATGGCCCCAGCACCCAAAAGCTGCACGATGTGAAGTTCCTGTCCGAATGCCGCATAATCGACGACGATGGCGACCACCGGGTAGATGAATGAGAAAGCGCCCTGCAGGTGGGTCGGAAGTTTCTGAACCGCGCCGTACATCAGGATGTACATGAGGCCCGTGTGGATGGCGCCGAGCGTGACCAATGCGCCCCAGGCAACGCCTGTGTCAGGCAATTCAGACCAGCCGACAAACGGAGCGAGCATCAAAACGCCGACGCAGACCTGCACGAGCGCGATCAGTTGCGGCGGTGTACCGGTGAGTTTTTTCGTCAATAGTGCGGCAATCGCCCAGAAAAACGCAGCGCCAAGGGCAAGCGCGATGCCGAGTGCATAGTCGGTGCCGTCGGGTCGGTTGGCGCCGGACTTTGCCTGAACAATGAAAAGAACACCTGCAAAAGCGATCACCAGCCATGAAATCTTGGTTGCTGTTATGCGTTCACCGAGAAAAAGCGCACCGAAGCCGACGAGAATAAATGGTTGTGTGTTGTAGACGGCTGTCGCTATTCCGATCGAAGCTTCGCCATAGGCCGTGAAGAGCATCGCCCAGTTGATGACGATAGCGATACCGCCAAGGACAGCCAGCAGCAGTTGCCTGAGCGATATCCATCTGCGCAAGAGGCCCTGAGCCGCACAAATCGCGAACAAGGCCAATGCACCGAACGCACATCTCCAAAAGACGACATCGATTGCAGCCTGTCCCGAGATCACGACAAAAAAACCGATTGTGCCAAGGATGGTCATAGCCGCCGTCATTTCGGCAGCGCCACGCACAGTCTTGTCCATTTCTGCCTCGCAATGTGTTTCAAGGCTTCGAGGATGACAAAGGGTGTGACATGGTTCCATTCGTTAAATTAGGCGAAATATCAAACCTGCCTTATTATCGAAATGAAAACAGCGAAATTGGATTGCAATCATGACATTGGACGAAACCGATACCAAAATATTGGACGCGCTGATCCGGGATGGCCGAATGTCCCTGAAGGATCTGGCAAAGTGCGCCGGATTGTCCTCTCCGGGCGTATCGGAGCGAATACGCCGCCTGCAGGAGCGTGGCGTCATACTCGGGTTTTCGGCCGAAATCGAACCCAAGGCACTTGGCTACAGCCTGCAGGCCATCGTGCGAATAAGACCGCTGCCCGGCAAACTCCACATCGTTCAACAGTTGATCCAGGAAATTCCGGAATTCTGCGAATGCGACAAGGTAACGGGTGACGATTGCTTCATTGCACGCCTTGCGTTGCCATCGATCGAAAAACTGGACGGTATTCTGGACAGGATTGCCGACAAGGCTGAAACAAGCACGTCGATCGTCAAATCCCAGCCGATCCGCCGCCGGCCGCCGCCTCTGGTCGTGAACTAGGCGCGAGGGCGTCCGTTTCACGCCAGCTTTGCAATCCCGGTATGGCGGAACTCTGCCGGAAAGGGTTGCCGTTTGCCTTCGAATACCCTATCAGCATGCGGTCTATTTTCCATCGAACAGCTTACCTGCCTTGTCTGCAGGAGTGAGCAGGAGACACATGATGATCCAACTGACTTTTCCCGACAATTCCGTGCGCGAGTATGAGGCAGGTACCACCGGTCTTGCCATTGCCGAAGGCATTTCCAAGTCGCTTGCCAAAAAGGCGGTCGCAGTGGCGCTGGATGGCGAACTGAAAGACCTCTCCGACGCCATCTCGGCTGACCACAGCATCGAGATAGTGACACGTGACGACCCGCGCGCGCTGGAACTGATCCGGCACGATGCCGCACACGTCATGGCCGAAGCGGTACAGGAATTGTGGCCGGGAACTCAGGTCACGATCGGTCCGGTCATTGAAAACGGCTTTTACTATGATTTCAAAAGGGTGCATCCGGATTCCGGAGAGGACTGGCCTTTCCACCCCGATGACCTTGCCGTTATCGAGAAGAAGATGCGCGAGATCATCGCCCGTGGCGCGCAATTCACCAAGGAAATCTGGAGCCGCGAGGAAGCCAAAACCTATTTCGCCGCCAAGGGTGAGCATTACAAGGTTGAGCTGGTCGATGCGATTCCCGAAGATCAGGAACTCAAGATATACAAACAAGGTCAATGGCTTGACCTTTGCCGTGGACCGCACATGGTCTCGACCCGTCAGATTGGCGATGCCTTCAAGCTGATGAAAGTGGCCGGCGCCTACTGGCGCGGAGACTCGAACAACGAAATGCTGAGCCGCATCTACGCAACTGCCTGGCACAATGAGAAGGAGCTGAAAGGTTACCTTCACATGCTGGAAGAGGCCGAGAAGCGTGATCACCGCAAGCTTGGGCGCGAGATGGATCTCTTCCATTTCCAGGAGGAAGGGCCCGGCGTTGTCTTCTGGCATCCGAAGGGCTGGGACATGTTCCAGAACCTTATCGCCTACAAGCGCCGCATCTTGAAGGAAGACTACAAGGAAGTGAATGCGCCGCAGGTGTTGCATACCTCGCTCTGGGAAACTTCCGGTCACTGGACCTGGTACAAGGAGAACATGTTCTCCGTGCAATGCGCCGATCCGGATTCCGAGGACGACCGCGTCTATGCCCTGAAGCCGATGAATTGCCCCGGACATGTGCAAATCTTCAAGCATGGCCTGAAGAGCTATCGTGACCTGCCGATGCGTCTGGCCGAATTCGGCGTGGTTCACCGGTATGAGCCGTCGGGTGCTCTTCATGGTCTGATGCGTGTGCGCGGCTTTACCCAGGACGATGCACATGTCTTTTGTACTGAAGAGCAGCTGGCGGACGAGTGCCTGAAGATCAACGACCTGATCCTGTCGGTTTACAAGGATTTCGGATTCGACGAAGTCGTGGTCAAACTCTCGACCAGGCCAGAGAAACGCGTCGGCACCGACGAAATGTGGGATCACGCCGAAGCCGTCATGGCTGACGTTCTGGAACAGATCGAGGCTCAGTCCGAAGGTCGGGTGAAAACCGACGTCCTGCCGGGCGAGGGGGCGTTTTACGGTCCCAAGTTCGAATACACGCTGCGCGATGCCATCGGCCGAGAATGGCAATGCGGAACGACGCAGGTCGACTTTGCGTTGCCGGAGCGTTTCGGTGCGTTTTACGTCGACAATAACGGCGAGAAAAAAACGCCTGTGATGGTCCACCGCGCAATCTGCGGGTCAATGGAACGGTTCCTCGGCATTCTGATCGAGAACTATGCAGGACATTTTCCGCTCTGGTTCGCTCCGTTGCAGATTGTTGTTGCCACCATTACTTCGGAAGCGGACACCTACGGTCAGGAAGTCGCAGATCTTCTGAAAGCCAGCGGATTGAAGGTGGAGACCGACTTCCGCAACGAGAAGATCAACTACAAGGTCCGCGAACACTCGCTTGCCAAGGTTCCCGTGATTATCGTGTGTGGTATGCGGGAAGCGGAAGAACGAACCGTCAATGTCCGCCGCCTCGGGTCGAAAGACCAGAGGTCCATGGGTCTGGATGAGGCCCTTGCAGCATTTGTCGAGGAAGCGACACCGCCGGACTTGAAATAAACTTGAACGACCCGATCTTTGGGAAATCCGACATTATGTACACTGCCCTTCCTCTGGGGCAGTGTGCTGTCACACCAGCTTAGCAATTCTTCTGGTATCTGGTTCCAGATTTACCGGATCGAACGTTAATTCAGAGATGACGGCCGCCGTGGATTACACAGAATTCAGCTACGCCAATTCGGAACATCCACCACTGAAGAGGTGGACGATCAGGGCAATCGAGGGCTTGTCCGGCCGCGGCAAGCTCCTCGACGTGTACGAAGTGTGGAAGCACACAATGGTTGGCACTTCGGACTACATCTGGAGTGACCTGCTCGGTCTGATCAATTTGAACGTTTCTGTCGAAAACGGCGAATGGCCGCCAAGAAACCTTCCAGATGGACCGCTTGTCCTGATTGCAAATCATCCCTATGGAATTGGTGATGGACTGGCCATTCTGTCACTGGCCGAACAGCTTGACCGTCCGTTCAAGATCCTGATCAACAACGAATTGCTCAAGGTTCCGGAAGTCCGACCCTTTTCTCTGCCGGTTGATTTCGAGGAGACCAAACAGGCCCTCAAGACAAACATGCAGACCCGGAAAGAGGCGTTGCGGCTGCTTGAAGAAGGCACGACCATTATCGTATTCCCGGGCGGGGGTGTTGCAACTGCCGCGAAGCCCTTCGGGCGCGCAGAAGAATTGCCCTGGAAGACGTTCACGGCAAAGATGATACGGTCTTCCAGGGCGACCGTGTTGCCGCTCTACTTTGACGGCCAGAATTCATGGCTGTTTCACCTGGTCAGCAGATATTCGCTGACGCTTCGCCTGGCGCTGCTCGTGCGTGAATTCAGGCGCATTCTCGGATCCGTAATGACGGCGCGGGCGGGGGAAGCAATTCCGTTCGAGACACTCGGCGGATTCAAGGACCAGAAGGAAATCATGGATTTCCTGCAGACCAAGGTCATGGAAATGGCGCCGTCGCGAACCGCAAAACGCCTTCTCGGGCGCCGCCTATGAAAAAGTGCCTGAACACCCGGGCGTTCCGAAGTTTCTGTGACTGAAAATCAGTCGATTGGTCAGTTGTTTACGACTGCATCCTGGGCAGCGAGTTCGCTAACCGACGTGACGACTTCGACCTCCCGGTCTTCGCCGGGCACAACTTCGAAGGTGTGCTGGTAGGTGCGGCCGTTGTTCCTTGCCAGAGCCTCATATTCACCCGAGGCCAGAACAAAATCGGGAAATGCGCCTGTGGCTTCCACGACAACATGACCTCCAGCACTCAGAACGGACCATGTGGTGTTGGCGATTGCTTCGCCGCCACGTTCATTCACGAGCTTGAGGGTAATATCGGCTGCCTTGTGCAGAATTGTCGCTTCGGTCAGCTTGCCCGGCAGGACCTGGATGTCTGCACGGATGACCGCGTTCACGTCACCGTAGCGGCTTACGACATGATAGGTATCCGCACTCAGGCGGAGGATGGACCCGGGTTTGACATCGCCGACGATCTTGTTGCGTTCACCACGCTCATCGAACGTCATCCCGTAAACGTCGAACGTGACCTGCTGCTGATCGATGCCATTTCCGTCCTTCATGGCAGCACCGAATTTGATCCCTCCGGCATTCAGCGTCAGCATCTTCGACTGTACTTCCTTGCCGATGACAACGCGATTTGTTGACTGAGCGTAACCAAAGGCGGTGTGGACAAGATAAGCACCGGGATCGAGCCGGAATTCGGCATCGCCACCATTCGCCGTCGCCACCAGTTCAAGGCGGCCGTTGGCATTGGTGGTTTCGGAATAGATCCTCCAGACCAGACCGTCATCAAGAGGCGGGCTGTCCTGTGTCAGTTTTGCCATCAGGTAAAGAGCACCCTGATCCAGCCCGTCACTGAAGCCGGTCATCGTGGAATGGGTCGGCACGAGTGGCAACTTGGCGTCCGAAAACAGCGGTTCGGGTTCGCGGTCCAGCAGGTTGATGATCTGATCTTCTCGGGGGACAGACGGCGCATTCGGATCGGGTTTCGGGCCCGGTGGCATTGGTGCTTCGACTGTCTGAGCGGACAAGGGGGCGCTCTCAATCACGATTGCCGGGACAGCTATCAGGAGCGCACAGGTCGCGTTTTTCAAAAAACGCAATGTCGCCGCGCCGATTGAAACTGATCCTAAATCCAACATGCCCACTTCGTTATCTTATCAACTGCTAAAAGTTACAGTCTTTTGTCTTTTATACCAATTCGTGTTGCCACGGTACACCGGTTTAAACCCAATCGATTGACTGCACAATGCGACAGGTCAATTAGCCCCCTTTGGACCATTGCCGAGTGATGGCCAGTGCCCGGCAAACATGCGGGACCCTGGCAAAGCCAGCTTTTCCAGTGCTCCTAAAGGACTTGAAAATCGGGCGAATTCAAGACATCGAAACTAAAGTTGACAATTCCGGTCAATGAATTAGGTGGATTGTCACAATTGCAACTGTTCGAAGAGAAAAACGTCATGTCCACGTTCAGCCACGGTTCCCCCGAAACGCTGAAATTTCTTCGGAAGCGACGCTCTCACCCGTCCGTGACGATGTCGGAACCAGGGCCGAATGAAGATGAGCTAACCGACATGCTGACAATCGCGGCCCGAGTGCCGGATCACGGCAAACTGAACCCCTGGCGCTTCATTGTATATCGGCCGGAACAAGCGCGTGTGATCGGCGACCGGCTTGCTGAAATCTGCGAAAGAAGGAACGGCCCGCTCGACGACGAACAACGGCAGAAGGAATCGACCCGCTTCATGCGTGCACCGGTTGTTGTCGGTGTTGTCAGCACCGCTGCAGCGCACCCGAAAATTCCTGTCTGGGAACAGCAACTCTCTGCCGGGGCGGTCTGCATGAACCTCGTGACTGCGGCATCCGCGGCTGGATTCGTGTCGCAGTGGCTCACGGAGTGGTACAGCTTCGATCAGGAAGCCGCATCGTTTCTGGGAGTTGCGGGGAGCGAAAAGTTTTCCGGTTTCATCCACATAGGAACGCCCAGCCAGCCACCGGTTGAAAGACCACGCCCCGATCTTTCTGATCTTGTCCGTGAATGGAGAAACACCGACTGACATGTTTTACGAAACTTCAAGCAATGATCACGGACTGCCTCACAATCCCTTCAAGGCGATCGTCTCTCCGCGGCCGATCGGGTGGATCTCTTCACTCGATGCCGAAGGGCGCACAAATCTTGCTCCCTACAGTTTCTTTAACGCGGTAGGTGATCGTCCTCCGATCGTCATGTTTTCGTCATCCGGCTACAAGGATAGTGCGGCAAATGTTGAGGCGACCGGCGAATTCGTCTGCAACATGGCCAGTTGGGACCTGAAAGACGAAATGAATGTTTCGTCAGCGGCGGTGCCAAGCGAGACCAGTGAGTTTGAGTTGTCGGGATTGGATATGGCAGCCTCCCGGCTGGTCAGGACACCACGTGTCGCCAGGGCAGTGACGGCACTTGAATGCAAGCATCTCCAGACGATCAAATTGACAGATCTTGAGGGAGCAGAGACGGACAACTGGATCGTTTTCGGGCAGGTGGTCGGGATACATATCGACGACAGCATCATTGTGAACGGCAAGGTCGACGTCACTCGCTACAAACCGCTCTCCCGTCTTGGATACATGGAGTATGCTGCCATAACGGAAGTGTTCGAAATGTCTCGTCCGACAATTTGAGGCTTCCAATCACTGGTCAACGGGCAATGCCTTGAGAGCGCTGCCATGGGCAATCGACTCACAAGTTTGCGCATTTCTGTTTCAAAGGCATGGATGCGCGTTTCTTTCGATTCCCCAAGGTTTTGTGAGAAAAACAGGCGATTTCCACTTTTTCGGCAGAACGTATCGTGAGATCTGCCGTGTGCCGGAAGAAAAACAGCATCTAAACCCCGTAAAGGCACCGGGACAGGGTGTCGTTAAGTATTTGTTAACCATTTGGACGCGAAAGTTAACGAAGTAATAATTTGTTCCGTCGAGGAGACAGGGTCATGCATGTCGCTGACACACCCTCGGTCGCGTCTCGGATCGAGCTTGCGTTTCAATCTGCGAGTAATTCAACAGGAACGTCGTTCGACTACCTGGTGAAGACCGCTGCACGCGAGTCGTCGTTCAACCCGTCTGCGAAGGCAAAGACGTCGAGCGCAACCGGTTTGTTCCAGTTCATCGAGTCGACCTGGCTGGAGACAATGAAAGAGGCTGGTCCCAGGCACGGCCTGGAAAAATACTCCGACCAAATTCAACGTTCCAAGAATGGCAAATATTTCGTCAAGGATCCGCAGGCTCGGCTGGAGATACTCGACCTGCGCAAGGATCCGGGAATCTCGTCCATGATGGCCGGTGCCCTTACACAGAAAAACGCAAACTATCTGGAGCAGAAGATCGGCAGGGAACCAACCGATGGTGAGCTTTATATGGCCCATTTTCTTGGCGCCAACGGGGCCAGCCGATTGATTGATGCGACCAATGCCAGTCCGGATATGCGTGCAGACAAGATGTTTTCTGCGCAAGCCCGGGCCAACAAGCCAATCTTCTTTCACGGCAACGGCAAAGCCCGTTCAATGCAGGAAGTTTATGAGGTCATCGTATCGAAACATGACGCCGTGACCATGATTGCCGAAGCGAGCGGCAAGACGAACCTGCGGACGTCAGGCGCGCTGACAAACGTGGCCGCTCTTCCGACTGCAAAGCCGGTAAACGCGATGCCCGGGATTGATAATCAGAATTTTGATCATCTGGCCGGTGATCCAGCCGCAGCATTCGCGATGCGCGCGAAGCCTCCGGCACCGGGACAGGTGACTGCCGCTGCAGAACTCGCGACGGGAAATCCGGTCAATCTAGCCGAATCATCAGTTCCATTACCACAGGGCAGTGCACGCCAATCGCAAATGGCGGGCAGTGCAAACTCCGAAACACTTGTCAGTTCCGCTGAAAAACCGGCGCCACAAGATCCACGCCAGGCCTCAATCAACGGAGGCGATGAAAGCGCGCCAACCTCGCGCGTGCTGTCCGCTTTCCAGGCCGCAGAAACGGCCAATCCGTTTGAAGCCCTGTTCAGAAACGATCAGGGATCTTCCCAGGCAGGCGTGAATCCCCGCTTTGCGTCCGCATTTGCGGCTGTTGAAGAAGCGGCGATGTTCAGCGCCCTGTCCGGGGCTTCCAACCAGGTCGCAGCACAGGAACTGGCGCTCGCAGACCAGGGAGGTCCGCTGGATCTGACCAGATTTCTCCGACTGAAAGCAGAAGAGGAGCAAAAGGATTTATTGCCACCTGCCTGACCGTTCGACTTTTTCAGGTATTGGCAAAATTATGGTGAACAGATCGTTAAGTCTTTGGTGTCAGGATACAAGCTGACCCTAGAAAAGACCGATTGCCGCCATGACCAAATATGACCTTTTGCATTTGAACAAAGATGACGATCGTATTCAGGACATTCTCGCCGCGCGGGAATTCGCGGAACGATATCTTGCCGCCGAGGACGACAGTCAGGAACAGGCAGAGATGGCAACGGCACTGACAGTTCTCTTGGACGACCCGAGCCGGGGCGTTCGCAAGGCGATAGCAAGGGTTTTGGCAACCAGCCCGCTTGCCCCCGGACTTGTCGTGCGCTGCCTTGCCAGTGACATCGACGAAGTTTCGGTGATCATCCTCAAGTCATCGCCGCTGCTTTCTGATGCCGAGCTGGTCGATTTGCTGGCGGGCGGCAGTGAAGCGGTTCAATGTGCAATCGCAGAACGCCACGGCATATCGGCAGCGATCAGTGCAGCGCTTTGTGAAGTGGGCAGCGAAGACGCCTGCCAGGCTTTGTTGAACAATTCCAGCGCGCAAATACTCCAATCCTCTCTCCTGAGGCTTGCTCAGAGATTTGAGGACCGACCGGATATCTGCGACCAGTTGCTGAAAACCAGGGACCTGCCTCTTGCCAATCGCTATGAGCTGTTGATGCGCCTGGCGGCAAACCTGGACGATCATCCGATCGTGCTGGAGCGGGTGCCCGAACATCAAAGACACACTTTCCTGAGTGACGCGGAAGACAAGGTGGTCTTGCGGTTGGCGCTTGAGGCGAGTGAAGACGAGCTTCCGGATTTCGTCGAACACCTGCGTTCGCGCGGCAAGCTGAACACCCGGCTTTTGTTGCGCGCTGTGTGTTGTGGCCGTTTACGGTTCTTTGCGGCAGCGCTGGCCAATCTCGGCCAGGTGCCGCTTCCAAGGCTTTGCAAGCTTCTGGTCACGGTTCGCCGGTCGGCCCTTCAGGCGATTCTCCGCAAGGCCGGTCTTCCGATTCGGGCGCATCAGGCATTCCTGCTATCGATCGATATTGCCCGTCAGGCGCATGCCGACTTCACCTATGACCTTGCCTTGGACGAGGCTAGAATGTTGACGGAAACACTGCTGGAAGAAATGCAGGACGGTGCTCTTGGTGCAGATGAGGACGTTGCTGCCTTCCTGCGCCGCTTTGCCATTGAAGTCGCCAGGCTGGAAGCACGTCTGATGGTGAAGAATGGGTCGTTGCAGGTCACCAGAGCTGCGTGACGATATGGCGAATTTGGGACGCCAAGTCCGTTGGCATATCTTTGGGAAAATTTTTCATATCGCTGACCGTAACCTTATTTCCAAAGACATCGCATTGGTTTGGTGCTTCGACCCATCAGACCACCGGCATCTATGCACATGAAATTTCGACCACATGGATGCTTGTAGATTTTGTAACTTTTAGCACTAAGGCCAATGCTGGTGCGCCCGTATCGGGTTGGATCTGCCGGGCAGCTTGCGCTCACGTTGGCTGAATTGGTCTGACTACGACTTTCATTGAAGCCTGATGAAGAAGGACCGTTCAACGCAACGCATTTTCCATTCTTGATTTCTTGGTTGCGGCCGCAAACCAGAGGACAAACTCGTCCTTCCGATTGTTTGAGGGTCTCAAGAACCTTTGGTGAGGGGGCGAGCGAGACGAGAACAATTCCTTCCTCATCTGAATAGTTTTTTAAGGCACTTCGGCTTCGATTTCCCCAAATTCCATCAATCCTTCCAACTGAGCAACCAAGACGATTTAGTTCGGTTTGAACGGCTCTCGCCAACTCCTTTTCGTTGCTGGGGAGAGGTTCATTCGCTCCCACGCGGTCCTGATCGTCAACTACCACGGTTGAAAGACTTGCGATCTGCTGTGCCGTCTCTATTTCACCTGTTTCGTCTTGCTTGTTTGCATCTTTGCGCGTTTGTGAAGGGGCCTTTTCTTTTCTCCTGATTAGGGATGTAATTTTCAATCGAGCAAGATCTGCGTAAACACCTTGGGGATATCGGTTCAAGTAGCTCTCGAGCATTTCGATTTGCTCGGTGCCTTGAATGGATTGCCAGTAGGTGATTTCTGCTTCAGTCTCTCTTTGGGCGCGTTTTTTCTTTTCATCTTCGGAAACAGCCTCGATTTCGACAATGCGGATGCGGGCTATGTCTGCGAACTGACCATCGGGATAACGTTTCAGATAGGTTTCGAAATACGCGATGGTGCTGCCGTCCTTGATTGACTCCCAGAAAGTCAGCTCGATCTGAGGATCGACTTTCGGTTCTGCCAGTTTCAAGACTTCTTTTTGTTTCAGAACGACCGAGCCGGTGAGCGAGGAGTTGTCCCAGGGAACCTGCTTGCCATTGGTGGCCTTCAGAACGTCGCGGCGAACTAGGACCAACTCTTTTGTTATTTCCATACCCGGCGTGCCGAGATGTTTGAGCAATGCTGCTGTAAACGGGCTGTTCTGGTTTGAGCCGTCCAATGCAACATTTCCTGGTTGGGTAGCGAACGAAATAAGTGTACCCACGCCTGATCCGATTTTCGCCAAACCTCTACTGACAGCACTTGAGCGCGTTCCCAAGGAGCGGGCCAGATTTTCAGCGAGCGGGTTGTTGCGGCAAGCATCCAGAAAAATGATGTTAACCTTCGTGCTTCGCTCCATAGCGTTAAGGATCAGGTTTGTCGGGACGGTCTCGAATTCAAGGTCGAGATAAGATGCCAATTGGGTATCCGTCGGCAGTAGGTAGTTGTTTCCGTTAACCTGCATTCCATGCCCGGCATAAAAAAACAGAGCAAGATCCGCTCCTTCGAGCGTTCTGACAAATTTGTGGATCGTTCGACGCATCTCCCTTAAATCGAGGTTGACGCCTGTTGTGACTTCAAACCCGAGCTGCTCCAATTTTTTTGTCATGCCGGAGGCATCGTTTTGAGGGTTAGTCAACGGAGCGACGTTATCGTACTGGGAGTTTCCGATCACCAAGGCAACGCGCCGTTCCGCCTGAGCAGTCGTGACGAAAGCGAGCAAAGTCCAAAGAACAAGCAAAAGATGTTTCAAAATGCTCTCCCAACCAATCGCTGCAGAGTAGGGTTGCACACAAGTAGTGTCAATTTGACCAGCAAGCGATCTGGTCTTATTTCTTTCTAGGAGTTGTGCAAGTGAACGGAACCTTTCGAGGTCAAATCCGGCTTGCGGTTTTATGCAGGCGTGTTTTTGTGGACGCCCCAATTGATTGAGGCAGCCATGCCCTCCACAACGCTCGACGCACGCGCGCAGGCAACCATCGGAATTGTGCTCATGAGTGTGGGCATTGCGAGCCTCAGTGTCAGTGATGCAATTGCCAAGGCTCTGACAGCCGGATATTCGCCGATACAGATCCTGTTCATACGCAATCTCATTGCGTTGCCGTTCGCGATCGTGATTGCCCTGTCGATGGGCGGACCGGGCGCGTTGCGCTCCTACAGACCGGCGGCCCATCTGCTGCGCGGCATCTTTTGGCTGCTGGCAGCAGTGCTGTTCTTCACGGGGTTGAAACACCTTGAAATTGCGGAGGCAACTGCACTTGTCTTCGTGGCTCCAGTTTTCATAACCGCCATTTCAGCTCTGTTTTTGAAAGAAACGGTCGGCTGGCGCCGTTGGCTTGCGGTGCTTGCAGGATTTGCCGGTGTGCTGGTCATTGTCAGACCCGGCGCGGGTACGTTTCAAAATGAAACGCTTCTGCCGATCGCCACGGCTTTCTTGTATGCAGTCCTGATGATCAGCGCCAGGTGGGTCGATCCGCGTGAGAGCGTCTGGACACTGATGCTCTATCTCGTCGGTGCAGGCGCATTGTTGAGCGCACTTGCCGTGCCCTTTGCCTGGGTTGAAATTCAATCCGGGGATATCTGGATGTTCATCGGAATTGCAATTTTCGGGACAGCCGGCATCACCTTGATCACGCAGGCGTTTCGGTTCGCGTCGGCTGCCACGGTTGCGCCGTTCGAATATAGCGCGTTGATCTGGGCCACTTTGCTTGGATGGATCATCTGGGATGAAATACCGGACATGCTTACCTATGTCGGCGCCGGCATCATCATATTGAGCGGGTGCTACATTGTCTTTCGCGAACAAAAGCTGCAATCGGAAGAAACCAATTGAACGGACTACTCGTTCCCCCCGGTGTCCGGTGAAAACTGTTTCAGGAAGTCGGTGGTCACGATATCAAGCGTTTCAAGCAATTCCACGCCGGTCCTGTTGTCGTCATCTTTTGCGCCTTCCATGACCATTGCCCGGATAGCTTCGACGTAACGTTCGGTAAGCTGTAGTGGAAGTTTCTCCGGAGACGGCACGGTTTCTATCAGATGGCAAAAACTGGCAGCAACCCGGCCAACCAATGGGAATCCCAAGGTTAGCGCCTGGCCCTTGATATTGTGTGCGGCCTGGAACAACGGGGCGACAGTTTCCTCGGTCATGCCCTCGGTCTGTGCGGTTTCCCAGGCACGCAACAAGGTGACCGTCTCATTGATCATCCAGCTGCCGAAATGACCGGACAGACGGTTCAGTGCTGCTTCTGCTGCCTTTATCGGATCAAATTTCTTCGCTTCCCTTGGCGTCAGTTCACGAACCTTTCTGCGCAAGTCATCCGGTGGCGTCAAGATTTCGTAATTCTGGTCCTGGGCAGTTTCGGCCATGGCAGCTTCTGTCTCCGTCGCGGATATGAAGAGAATTCCAGTGCACAGTATCGGAGAACTCACTTAACAGGCTCTTGCCAGGATCAATTTTCGGGCGAATTCCTGTCAGTAACGGAACATTTCCGTCAAAATGCGTTCGTCCCAGCCATGATCGGAATCGAACATGATCTCCCCCTGCGCCTTGGACGATTCCCTGACAGTGACATGTGTGACATGCCGAATTTCGGTGTGGTCCGCAGACGCGCTGACCGGGCGCTTGTGTGCTTCCAGGATTTCGATGTCCACCTTCGCCCAGTTTGGCAGCAGGGCGCCGCGCCAGCGTCTGGGACGGAAGGCACTGATCGGTGTCAACGCAAGCAGTTGCGCAGTGATCGGGAGGATCGGGCCATGTGCCGACAAATTGTAGGCTGTGCTGCCGGCCGGTGTCGCGACAATGATGCCGTCGCAGACCAGTTCCTCGAGGCGAACCTTGTCGTCGACTGAAATTTTCAGACGCGCGGCTTGTGAGGTTTGTCGAAGCAGCGAGACCTCGTTGATCGCAAGTGCCGTATGTGTCTTCCCGGTCTCGTCTATGGCAGTCAGTTCCAGCGGGCGTATTGTCGTGACATCGGCATTTGCAAGCCGGTCGCGCAAATCGTGTTCATGGTATTCGTTCATGAGGAAGCCGACCGATCCCCGGTTCATGCCATAGATCGGCTTGCCCCTGCCCATATGTGCATGAAGCGTCTGAAGCATCAGACCATCTCCACCAAGCGCCACAATGACATCAGCCTCGTCGGCGTCAACATTGCCGTAGCGATTTGACAGGTCTTCGACCGCGCGTTGCGCCTCCTCGGTATCGCTGGCAACAAATGCCAGCTTTTCCGTCGAACCAGGGCGAAATACATTTGATTTCAAGGGAAGGGGAGATTGATTCATAGTCCAACGGTCTTTTGGGCGGACAGCGTCTCCGCAACCGGCTGCGCCATTTTGAAACGCACAGCCTCTTGGTTTCTGGGTGACCACCATAACGGGATTTGCAAGAAGGGGCAGTGACTTTTTTCCGCGACTTCAGTTTGTCGGCTCTTGCGTTTCTTGTGCTGCTGCCGGTGGCGCGGTCTCTTCGGCCCCGTCACAGGACGCGTTCTGGATCAGGTCCTGCCATTGCGTAAAAGGCACCACTATGGAGCGTTCATCGTTTATTTTGGCAGCCATGACCGCGGCGACCCGTGGCCCGAAAATCGTATTGACCATGAGTGGTCCACCCGATGCGCCGCTCTCGGTGTTGCAATCGGTTACCCAGACATCTTCCTGGCTACCGAGAACCGAGCAGGACGGGACAACGGTCGGCAGGTAGGGGCGGCTGCGACGATATCCGACAGACAGGAATCTGGTCGTCTTGCGCAGGCGCCTCGATTCTTGCGGCGTCAAAGGCGGCAAGGGGAAAAGTGTGCTGGGTTCCTTCAATATGATCAGGGCAAGATCCTTGCGAATTTCATCCACTTTCGGACGATTGCGGGCGACGTAGCCGTCGATTGTCAGCAGGCATTCGGCTTCCAGCCTGGCAGCATATTTGTCCCGGCGGACCCCGGCGATGAAGAGGACTTCGTCGGCAGGCAACTTTTCCTGGGTCTTGCTGGAAACAATGCAGTGCGCGGCGGTGAGAACCTTGTTGGGAGCGATCAATGTGCCCGTACAGCTCGACACCGACCGATATCCCGCGCGATTGACACGGCCGATGGAATGCCAGGGATAGTCGGTGCTGTCGATGACCGTGAGTTCCGCGTCTTCGGCAGAAGAGTTCTGGATTGCGGATGCCGCCACGAGGCATATGACTGCGAGCCGAACCAGCTTATGAAGCGCTGAAATGACCGGTTGGCTGCGGATTACAATTCGACTCATTACTTCTGGTTCCGGTCCTGTTAAACACGCCACGTTTTGGCTGCGCAGTTCAAAAAGACCAAAATCCAGCGCGAAGCCTTCTACTGGCCATAGTAGTCCCAGACCAGCGTCCTTGCGAGTGTTTCGTCATTATGCCTGAGGCGCGTGGTCAAAAGCGCCTCTATGTTGGCACAGACTATGTCCTGGCATTGATCTGAGTAATCTTCAATGTCGGTCGCGCCGGCGTCCTTCAGGAGGATGCCCGGCAGGTCTGTCACATGGACATATTGCCAGTCCGCTCCCATTCGCACCAGAAGCGCGGGCGGGGTATGGTTGGAGGTGTCAGGGAAATGGTGGGGGCACCGTTTCATCAGCTCGCGGCAATCGAACTCCCACAACGCGGCATCGCGCCAGACAGTTGGTGTCGTACCAACCAGGAATGGGGCCAGGCTTCTCCCGTCAGGAGCGTGTTCCGGGTCGATTTCCAGGACGTCAAGAAGAGTGGGAAAAACGTCTGTTGAAGATGTGAATGAGGTAACCCGATTTCCTTTGGTTGCATAAGGTGCGCGGATGACCAGCGGGATGTGATAGCTTTCCTTGTAATAGCCACCCTTGCCGAGCATCCAGTGGTCACCCATCATTTCAGCATGATCCGACGTGAAGATGATCATCGTGTTCTCGAGCGAGTCCAGGACTGAAAAAATCCGCCCCAGTTGAGCATCCACTTCGGTGATCATCCCGTAGTAGAGCGCTCTGATCCGGGCGAGATCCCGCCTGGCAAGATCCCGTACCAGACCCGAAGCCCCGGGAATGTGGCTCGCTAGCCGCTGAACGTCCTGCAAGGCGGCAATGACAGGATGTGCCGAGGCTTCCTTTTCCGCACTTTCGGCTCCGGCAAAGTCAGGGCCTTCCTCAGGATCGTACATGGTGTTGTAGGGCGCTGGAACAGCGATCGGCGGATGCGGCCGGAGAAAGGAAACGTGCGCCATCCAGGGCCTATCTTCTCCTTTCTGTTCGTCGAGCCATGTCAGGAATGTATTCGTCAGGAATGCGGTTTGAGTCTCATCGTGGGAATAGCGGGGCGGAGCCAGGGAAACACGCTCGTCTTCTTCCTGCTCGACCTGATGGATCTTGTCGAATTCAGCCGGATCATAACCACGAGTTGTCAACCAGGAGAGCCAGGGTTTGTCGTCTTCGTGCAGGCTCTGGCGGACGGCAAACCCGGGCAGAACACCTTCATAGGTTTTTAGGGCAGGATCATTCGGATCGTGTTGCCTGGGGTCAGGTGAGGTGTCGGTATAACCGAACAAAGTTGGCGTATATCCCGCTCTTCGAGCGGCTCTGGCTATGTTGTCGAACCTGTCATCCAGGGGCGCACCGTTGCGTACGACCCGGTGGTTCATCTGGTACAGACCGGTGTAGAGCGATGCTCTTGACGGAGAACAGGGGGCAGTGGCCGCATAATGCTGTTCAAACACCGTTGCATTTTCAGCGAATGCATCAAGGTTTGGAGTCCTTACGACCGGATGTCCGACTGTTCCAAGGCAGTCTCCTCGCCACTGGTCTGCCGTAATGAGAAGAATGTTCGGGCGATTGCTCATGAATGCATCCAGATGACTTGGCGGCCGTCTCGCGGCAGTTGAGATCGAACAGACACATTCCGTGATCAATTGGCAAGTCCACGATGAAGGTCTCGTGCAGAGTTTCCGTCAGATGACAGACAAGACCTGCAAGCCGGCGTTTGGACGCCGGGCATGGTGCCGCACCGTTCGGTTTAACTTCATTGAGTCGTCGTGCCGCCGACTGCGATTCGCATACGTTTCCTGCGTCGCAAAACGATACAAATGCAACTGCCCGGATCTCAGTTTTCCCGAGAGAGTTTCGATTTTGTGGGTAGATCTCTTACGCGGGGTGATTTCGCTCGTCGGTCCTCTTTTAAACCCAGGCTTGCTCGGCTAGGCTCCGTTGCAATCAGGTTCATCGTTTTGACATCGGCTCAGTGCGTTGAGCAGAAAGTAGGCTGCTTCAGACTGTTTTCGACACTGAATTAATCGCAAACGGGACACGCGGTCCCGTCTCGGGGGAGCATTTACTGAAGTGACCATACCGCGCTCGATCCTCAAAAATTCCAATCATTTCTGGATGGCGGGTCTTCTGGGCGTCTGCCTTCTCCTGCAAGGATGCGGCGTTTCGGACGCACCGATACTCTTTCCGAAGGGGCCGGTTGCGCTTGCGGAGCGAAATCTGCTGTTCACCGCTTTTGCAGTAATGATGATTGTGGCCATTCCCGCCATTGTCCTGACACTCTATTTCGTCTGGCGTTATCGCAGAGACGGCGGCAAGGGAGCGTATACGCCCGATTGGGACAGTTCCTGGAAAATCGAATCGGTTGTCTGGCTGGTTCCCGCGGCAATCATTGTTGTTCTTGGAACGTTGGTCTGGCAGTCGACGCACAGGCTTGATCCATACAAGGAACTCGTGTCCGACAAACCGGTCTTCAGGGTGCAGGCTGTCGCCCTCGACTGGAAATGGCTGTTTCTTTACCCCGAGCTCGGTGTGGCCAGCGTCAACGAACTCGCCTTTCCGGCAGATCGTCCGCTCTCGATTGAGATCACTTCCGACACTGTCATGAACTCCCTCATGATCCCGGCGCTTGGCGGGCAGATTTACGCGATGGCGGGCATGCGCTCCGAACTCAACCTTCTCGCTGACGAACCCGGTGTCTTCATGGGGCGAAACACTATGTACTCAGGCGACGGCTTTGCCGATCAACATTTCAAGGCGCACGCCTTGAGCGGAGACGGATTTTCCAGCTGGAAGGACAAGGTCGCCGAAGAAACAGCGAAGCTAGATGCAGAAACCTATCTGCAGCTTCACAAACAGAGCACTGCCAATCCCGTGACCTACTATTCCGCTTACGAGACAGATCTCTTCAATCTGATCCTGCGCAAGTATTCACCGATCGTCGGTCCATATGAAAGCAAGGCGGCTGAACTTATCTGCAGGGGGGCTGCGTGATGCTGGGACGCCTGACAATCGAAGCCATTCCGCTTTATTCCTGGGTCGCCATGGGCGGTGCTGCGGTTACTGTTTGCGGCGGGCTCGCGGTTTTTCTGCTGATTACCTATCTGCGTGCATGGAAAGTGCTCTGGACGGATTGGCTGACGAGCGTCGACCACAAGAAGATCGGCATCATGTATGTCGTGCTGGCGCTTGTGATGCTCGTCCGCGGATTTGTCGATGCCCTGATGATGCGCGCCCAGCAGGCGATTGCGCTCAACAGCGAAGGCTATCTGCCGCCCGAACATTTCGAGCAGATCTTTTCCTCGCATGGCACGATCATGATCTTTTTCGTTGCAATGCCCTTCCTGACCGGTCTGATCAATATCATCGTGCCGCAACAGATCGGTGCGCGAGACGTTGCCTTTCCCTTCCTGAACTCCGTCAGTCTCTGGCTGACGGCCGCCGGGGCGGGTCTGGTCCTTGTGTCGCTGGTCGTCGGCAAATTCTCCACGGCCGGCTGGACAGGTTATCCCCCTTACTCCGGCGTCGAGTTCAGCCCCGGTGTTGGTGTCGACTACTGGCTTTGGGCCTTGATTGTGAGCGGCGTCGGCAGTACGGCGTCCGGTATCAATTTCATTGTCACCATCGTCAAGAACCGGTGCCCGGGGATGACCTACATGCGTATGCCGCTGTTCACATGGACGGCGCTGTGCATTTCGGTCCTGATCGCGTTTGCCTTTCCGGCGTTGACCGTCGTCGCGGCGCAACTCACGCTGGACCGCACACTCGGCTTCCATTTCTTCACAAATGGCGATGGCGGCAACATGATGCTGTTTGCCAATCTGATCTGGATCTGGGGACACCCGGAGGTCTATATCCTGATCCTTCCGGCCTTCGGCATCTTTTCAGAAGTGGTGGCAACATTTTCGCGCAAACGCCTGTTCGGCTACAAGTCGCTGGTTTACGCGACAGCGTGCATAGCAATCCTTTCCTTCACCGTCTGGCTGCACCATTTCTTCACCATGGGATCATCGGCAAACGTGAATGCCGTGTTTGGCATAGCGACGATGATCATAGCCGTGCCGACCGGGGTGAAGATCTTCGACTGGATGTTCACCATGTACCGCGGGCGGATCGAGTTTCACCCGTCCATGGTCTACACCATCGGCTTCATGGTGACGTTTGTCATCGGCGGGGTCACGGGCGTACTGCTTGCCTTGCCTCCGGCCGACTACCTGATGCACAACTCAACGTTCCTGGTTGCCCATTTTCACAACATGCTGATTCCAGGAGCGCTTTTCGGCTATTTTGCCGGATTGAACTACTGGTTTCCCAAGGCTTTCGGGTTCAAGCTGGATGCCAAGTGGGGTATTCGATCGTTCTGGTTCTGGTTCATCGGTTTTTATCTCGCTTTCATGCCGCTTTATGTTCTTGGCTTCATGGGAATGAGCCGGCGCATGGAGCACTATGCGGATCCGAACTGGCAGCCTTATCTGATCGTTGCCGCGCTGGGCGCACTCTGTATCCTTTGCGGCATCGTCTGCATTGGCGTCCAGCTCTATGTTTCGGCCAAAAACTGGGGCTCCGCACGTGACGTGACCGGAGACCCATGGAACGGCCGCACACTGGACTGGGCGACGTCTTCGCCGCCGGCTCCGTATAATTTCGCAGTTCTTCCCGAGGTCCGGGATGTCGATGCCTTTCATGACATGAAAATTCACGGAACCGCATACCGTCCACCTGCGCATTACGAAGATATCGTCATGCCAAAGAAGAGCGGCCTAGGACCGGTAATCGGTGCCATGGCGTTCGTGCTCGGATTTGCCTTCGTATGGTACATTTGGTGGCTGGTGGCGCTTTCACTCGTTCTCATACTGATTTGCATCGGCATAAGGGCCTGTGACGATGATACGGATTTCGTGATGCCAGCAGCCGAAGTAGCCAGGATCGAGGCGGCGCACCTTGCCCAGATAGCTCCAGTGGACATGCACGACATGCGGGATTTCGAACCGCGCGGGGCTGCCTCCGGCACACCATTGGCGGGGAGGGCGTAATGTCAGAAACGACCATGAACGAAGACCTCCTCGAGCACGTGGAAAGAAAATCACTGGAATCGCGAGAATTCGGGTTCTGGGTCTATCTGATGACCGATGCGATTATCTTTGCGCTTCTGTTTGCTTCCTATGTCGTGCTTTCCAAGAACTCCGCCGCAGGGCCAACGTCAAAGGACGTGTTCGATCTCAGTCATACTGCCGGCGAGACCGCGTTGTTGCTGTTTTCAAGCCTGACCTTCGGCCTTGCGACGATTGCCATGTCGCTGGGACAGACTGGCCGGGTGGTGCAATGGCTCTTCGTAACGCTGGCGCTCGGTCTTGGTTTTCTGGCAATGGAGATGATCGAGTTCAGTGGCATGATCGGACAGGGCGCGGGACCGGAGACGAGCGGTTTCCTGTCGGCATTCTTCACGCTTGTCGGGACACATGGCCTTCATGTGGCGTTCGGGGTCATCGGGATCTGCGTCATGATCGGCCAGGTTCTTGTAAAAGGGCTGACGATTCCGGTCCGGTCCCGGCTCTTCAGACTGGGCCTGTTCTGGCACTTTCTCGACATAGTCTGGATCGGGATCTTCTCGGTCGTTTACCTGCCGGGCGTGATGTAGGAGCGGACCATGGATCATTCAGCCGAACGCACTCTTTCGACCTACCTTACCGGTTTCGTGCTCGCGGTCGTTTTGACCGCGATTCCATTCGCCCTGGTCTGGGGCGAACTGCTGACCGGGCCTGCGGTCTACTATGTCATCGCGGTGGCAGCCGTGCTGCAGGTCGTGGTGCATCTCGTTTTCTTTCTGCACCTTAACCTCAGGTCGACGCCTGCTGAAAATCTCTTCTTCCTCGGTTTTGCCGCTGTTCTGATTTTCATCATGGTCGGCGGCAGTCTCTGGATCATGATGGATCTGCATCATCGCATGATGTGACCATCCGCGGGAAGAAGATGCAATATTACCCGATTGCGCCTAAAAATTGCGTTGGGTCAATGACGGTGGTGGCATTTCGTGCGAAATTGGCCCTTGTCTTGAACCAGGCAAAGGGGACACTCATGTCGACAATGCAAGCCGCTGTCGTCCGCGAATTCGGAGCACCGCTCGATCTTTGCGAAGTTGAAAAGCCTGAGGTTGCAAACGGCAAGATCGTCGTCAAGATGGTCGCCTCCGGCGTCTGCCACACCGATCTACACGCCGCCGGCGGTGATTGGCCCGTGAAACCAAGTCCTCCTTTCATTCCCGGACATGAAGGCGTGGGATATGTTGCCGAAATTGGGGCGGGCGTCACATCCGTCAAGGAAGGTGATCGTGTTGGTGTTCCCTGGCTGCATTCGGCCTGCGGACACTGCAAGCATTGCACCGGCGGTTGGGAAACACTCTGCACCGATCAGCAAAATACCGGCTACAGCGTGAATGGCGGTTTTGCGGACTATGTCTTGGCAGATCCGGACTATGTCGGACACATTCCGGACGGGCTGGAGTTTGCACCGGCAGCACCCGTTCTTTGCGCTGGCGTAACCGTCTACAAGGGTTTGAAGGAAACGGACACCCGTCCGGGACAAACCGTTGTTGTTTCCGGCATCGGCGGGCTCGGACACATGGCGGTGCAATACGCAAAAGCGATGGGGCTGCATGTTATCGCGGTCGATATCGCTGAAGACAAGCTCACGCTTGCCAGGTCCCTTGGAGCCGACATGACCATAAACGCGCTGGAGACCGACCCGGTTGCGGAAGTGCAGGCCGGTGGTGGCGCAGAAGGCGTCCTGGTGACGGCGGTCGCAGGGAAGTCTTTCGAGCAAGGTGTCGGGATGCTGGCACGCGGTGGCACCATGAGCCTTGTCGGCTTGCCGCCCGAGGACTTTCCACTCTCCATTTTCGACACTGTACTGAACCGGAAAACGATCCGTGGATCGATCGTTGGCACGCGTCTTGACCTGGCTGAATCCCTGCAGTTTGCCGCGGAAGGAAAGGTCAGCGCACACTATTCGGAAGAGACGCTTTCCGACGTCAACAGCATTTTTGATCGCATGAAGGCGGGGACAATCGACGGCAGGATCGTCATGGCGATCTGACGATGTGTATCCATCGTGGCCAGCAACTTTTCTGCAAGCTGCTGGCCACGTAAGGAAAACCGGGCGTCAGGCTTTCGCTTTCAAGGCGTCACGGATTTCTGCAAGAAGTTCTTCTGCCGTTGGCCCCTTGGGTTCTTCGGGTGCGGGTTCTTCCGGCGGGGTCGCTGCATCCTTGATCCTGTTGACGGACTTGACCAGCATGAAAACCACCCAGGCGATGATCAGGAAATTGATGACCGCCATGATGAAAGCACCATAGGCGAATACCGATGCTCCGGCTTCACGGGCGGCCTCTAGCGAAGCGCCTTCGGGAACATCGCCGGCAAGGACGGCGTAGTTATTGGTAAAATCCACGCCGCCTGACACCAGTCCGATTATCGGATTGATCAGGTCTCCTACCAGCGATGTCACGATCGCTGTGAATGCTGCTCCGATAATGATACCGACGGCCATATCCATGACATTGCCCTTGGCAATGAAATCCTTGAATTCATTAATCACACTTCCCTCCCGATTTTTGCACAAGGCAGCAAGTTCCTGTCCAACTTGCGATCAATGGAGCCTACAAAAAATGTCAGCGCCTGTGGATTTTTTTTAAAGCTGGCCGGGCATCCTTCACGGGCCTGCGGTTTGTCGGCAACCAGTTCTCTGTTTCCCTCTGCCTTGATCAATAACAGGATGCAGAAAAAGTGCTCAACAGACGGTCGCACGGCCGAAGCACACAATCATATCGCAGGACTGGTTCAATTCTTTACAGCACTCCTGAGAGCCGCAGACAATGCGGTGATGGCGTCGCTCGGTCTGCCCTCACGCACTCTGGTGTGAAGAACAATCGGCAGGGAAGGCAATTCCGGCAAGTCGAGTTTTGAACCGACCTCGACAGCTCCCAGTGGCAACATGCGTCTGGCCAGGGCTGCCACACCCAGTTCGGCCATGACGGCAGCGGATACTGCGGTGACACCGCCACCGGAGAACACTTCCTTCCATGCAATACCTGCCTCATCGAGGAGTTTGCCGGCAATGATACGCACACCGCACGGTTCCGGCATGGTTGCCACCGGCAACGGCTCATTGGCGTGATGCTGCCAGCCTTGTGCGGCGTACCAACCGAACTTCTCCTCCGCAAGAAACCTGCCGTCGCTTCGCCCGTCGTTCAGCCGTACGATCACCGTATCGAGTTCGTACCGGTCATAGCATTTCAACAACTCGCCGGATGATCCGATCCGGATCTCGATGAGAAGATGACGATCCTGCGCATTCATGCGGGAGATCAACAATGGCAATTCAGGACCTGCGACGTGATCGCTTATCCCGATTGTCAGGCGTTGGCGGGACCCGGTCAGGGCAGCCAGGGCGCTGTCGTGTTTCTTCAGCAGCTCGCGGGCATGCTCCAGAAACGTTGCGCCCTGTGCCGACAGGTGCACATATCTCGGTGTCCTCTCGATCAGCTTGCAACCAAGGCGTTCCTCCAGTCGTTTCAGTTTCAGGCTGACAGTCGACTGGGTTGCACTGGTTGCTTCTGCTGCGCGCGTGAAGCTGCCGAGCTCGGCAATTCGGACAAAGGTCCTGACTGCATCAAGATCGAGTGGGCGATCATTCATTTAGTTTCTCAATTTTTGATATCGTTTTTCATTGTATATCTTAATGTAAGCGATCTCTCTAGGGTGAAACCGACAATTCGGAAAGGATCCCAGAATGCCACTCGTCCATGTTTCACTCAGAACCGGAAAATCAGAAGCATACCGGCAAGCTATTTTCGATGGCGTCTACCGTGCGATGAACGAAGAATTCAACGTGCCTGAAGACGACCAGTTCATGACAATCACCGAGCACACAGCAGCCAATTTCCGCTACGGCGCGTCCTATCTCGATATTGCCCGAAGCGATGATCTTGTGTTCATCCAGATCACTGCGAACAACACGCGAACTACCGAAGAGAAAAAAGCGCTCTTTCGGCGTATCGCCGACCTGCTCGGCAACAATCCGGAAATCCGACGTGAGGATGTTTTTGTCAGCCTGGTAGAAGTCGACAAGGAGAACTGGTCACTCGGCAACGGTATTGCCCAATATGCATGACTTCACCCGTGCCAGATCATCATGAAGATGATCGGCTGCCCGGCTTACGAGGAAAAAGCGGCAGACCCGTCGATTTTTCCGGAGCATGAACAAGAGTTTTTCACAATCACTTGTCAGCATCGCGGTTGTTCAACCCGAAGGAGAATCCTGATGCGTGTGCTCACCGGTTTCAAAGGTCTGCTGCTTATTTCTTTTGTCGTGTTGGGGCTTTCCGCCCACAGCGCCTCAGCCACCTGTGCCCAGGACATCAGCAAGGTGGAATACGCAATCGACCATGCAAAGCGTACCGGAATAGACATCACGGTTGCGGAAAAGATGCGCGCTTTGCTGGAAGATGCCAACAAGGAACGTAAATCCGGCAACGAACAGAAATGCCAGGAACTGATCGATCAGGCAAAATACATCGGCAATGTCGAATGACCTGACGCGGCGAGGTCCCGATGGCGCTGAATAAGCAAATCGAATAGCGACCTGAAGCGAAAATATCGATAAAAATATTGAAGCAAGATAAATATCGTCTATTCTGATCACGAAATCGGGAGGACACGATGTTTGACATGATAAAATCTGCAAGCCTTGCCTGTGGACTGCTTCTTTCGGCAACCTTTGCGCAGGCCGAAGAACTGCGTATCGGGACAGCGAGCCTGGGTGGAGCCTTCTATCCGATGGGCCAAAGTATCTCCAACCTGGTCAACAAATACGCGGGCGATGACATTTCGATGGTCCCCGTGGTGACCGGCGGTTCTGTTCAGAATCCCAGGCTCATTGACAGTGGTGAGGTCGAAATCGCCATCACCAACAACAATCTGGCTGTGTTGGCCTTGAACGGGAAGGGCCCTTACAAGAGCGGTGCGATTGACATGAGTGCAGTGGCCGCGCTTCACCCGAGTGTGCTGCACATGATCGTGTTGGAAGGATCCGACATCAAGACCATCGAGGACCTCAAGGGCAAACGGGTCGCGGTCGGGCCGGCTGGTGGCGGGACGCTTGGATTCATGAATTTCCTGCTGCCGCTGCACGACATGTCAATGGACGATATCGTGCCGAGTTTCCTTTCCTATTCGGACGGTTTCAGCCAACTGAGCGACGGCAATGTCGATGCGGCCTTTGCCCTGTCAGGCTATCCGGCCGGGGCGGTCATGCAGGCTGCAGCCGGCAACAAGTTGAGGTTCATCGATTTTTCGGACGGTATTCTCGACAAGGCCCTGGAGAAGAACGGAGCCTTCAAGCCCGTTGAAATACCGGCCGATGTTTATGGAACGGCGGAACCGGGGACTGTTATCGGTGTCAACAACATGCTGATCGTACCCAATTCCCTGTCTGCGGATGTCGTTGAGAAGATCGTGACGGCGGTCTTTGACAATCTGGAGGAGTTCCAGGCCGAGAATGCCAATGCCAAGCAGATCGATCCTGCGAATTCGTTGAACCTTGCCATACCGCTCCACGAAGGTGCGGCACGTTACTTCAACAAGTAACCGGAATTCAGCGTGCAAAAATCGCCACGGGCCCGCAAGAGCGGGCTCGTGAGCTATCATGAGGAAAGGAAAACCGCGTGCAGGAGCGGGAGCCCGGGACATCCCTTCTAGACAAGCAAACCGCGATTCTTGTCGCGGCGTTCTGCCTTGGTCTCTTTCATCTTGCAGCCGTCTCCGGCGTGATCTCGATTTCAACGATGCCATTGCGCCTGGTGCACGTCGCGATGGCATTCTCGCTGCTGTTCGCCCTGAAGCCGGCCTCGAAGCGTCTGGCAGGCACAAAGACAGATCTTGCTCTTACCGGGGTGTTGATCCTTGCCATTCTCGGCGCGAGCCTCTGGCTCATCTCGCGCTGGAAGTCGATTGCCTTCAGCGGCGGGTTGACGACGGATGGGGACTATTATGCCGGTCTTGTCATTCTCATCCTGGTCTTCGAAGCCGCGCGCCGAGGCATTGGGCTGATCCTCGCGATCATCACGCTGGTCTTCTTCTGCTATCCCTTCATCAGTCCCTATCTGCCGGGAATTCTGAATGGGCGCGGCTATAGCCTTGAACGAATGGTGCTCTTCCTGACCACCGATACGCAGGGGGTCTACGGCATCCCGATCGGCGTTGCCGCGACCTATATAATCGTTTTCACGATATTCGGCGCGATGTTGTCCCGGTTCGGAGCCGGTGACTTCTTCTTCGAGATTTCCATTCGCCTAACCCGGGGTTTACGCGCGGCGAGTGCAAAGTCCGCCGTATTGTTTTCAACGCTGATCGGCATGGTGTCCGGATCCGCAGCCGGCAATGTCGCGGTCACGGGCACGGTGACCATTCCCATCATGAAGCGCGAGGGCTATCAGCCTCATCAGGCGGGTGCTATCGAAGCCGTCGCGTCGACCGGCGGGCAGCTGATGCCACCGGTCATGGGTGCTGCGGCATTCATCATGGCCGAGATCGTCGGGGTTCCCTACACCACTGTCATGGCGGTTGCCATTCTGCCGGCGCTGTTGTTCTTCGGCTCTGCCTTTTTCGTTGTGCACCTGCAGGCGGTAAAGTCCGGCATTGAACCGAGGGCAGATGATCAGAGCGACGGGCGTCCGCTTTCCCGGGTGTTGATCCAGGGTGCTCCGTTCATCGGAGCGTTTGCCGTGTTGCTCGCACTGATGCTCTCAGGTTTTTCGCCTTTCAAGGCATCGCTGTGGGGCATGGCGGCGCTGATCGGACTGGACATTGTCAGGTCGCGGCGGATTGACCTGGACCTGATCAGGAAAATCGCGGGCAGCATTGCGGAAGGATCGCGCAATGTCATAACCATTTCGGCGGCCTGCGCGGCGGCAGGTGTCATTTCGGGAACGCTCGGGATTACCGGCCTCGGCTCCAAGATAGCGCTTCTGATTGACGTTGCCTCCAACGGTCAGCTCATCCTGGCACTTCTGTTCACAATGGTTGCGTCGATCATACTGGGGATGGGGCTTCCAACGACGGCGGCCTATCTGATCCTGGCAACGGTGGTCGCCCCGGCGCTGGTCAAATTCGGTGTTCCGATGCTGACGGCCCATTTCTTTGTCTTCTATTACGGCTGCATCTCGACCATTACGCCGCCGGTTGCGCTTGCGTCCTATGTTGCTGGCGGTATTGCCGGAGCCGACGTCAACAAGGTCGGCTGGACGGCAGCTTCCTATGCCACGACGAGTTTCGTCTTGCCCTTTGCCTTTGTCTTCGGACCAGGTCTCCTGATGCAGGGCGATGTTTTCGGCAATCTTCTTGCCGTGATCACCGGTTTTGCCGGTGTCGGGGCTGTTGCTGCCGGTGTGGTCGGTTGTCTCTTTTCGCCGCTTTCGGCGGCAAACCGGGCTGTCGCACTGGGCGCCGGGCTGTGTCTGCTTGCGCAGTTCTGGCCCACCGCACTTGTCGGCGCGGTATTGCTCGGCTGGCTTTTCATCCAGCAGCGGGCTGCCCGGCAAGTTTCCCTGAAATCCTGAAGCAAACGGAATGACCATGGCGAGAGAATTCAGACGCGTTGTCACCGGGCACGACGAAAACGGTGTGGCGATTGTCGAGAGCGACGGTATCGCAACGCACCGCTTGCAGCGAGAGAACAGGCCGGGTGTGACGCTGACCAATTTCTGGTTGTCGGACGGAACACCGGCCGAATATGACGCGGCTACGGAAACCTGCGACGGGCCCTTCACTTTGCATCCACCGGAAAACGGCAGCGTTTTCCGGGTGGTCGAGTTCATGCCGGAGGACCCTGAGGTGATGAAAATGCTCGACGGTAAGGCCGCCTTTGCCGAAATGGGCGCGGGCGACAATATCGTGGAAGATGCGCGTCATCCCTGGATGCACAGGACTGACAGCGTCGATTATGCGGTTGTCCTGACCGGCGAGATCTACATGCTGATGGATGAAGACGATGTTCTGCTCAAGGCGGGCGATGTCGTCATCCAGCGCGGAACAAACCATGCCTGGGCCAACAGGGGCACAGAGCCATGTTCCATTGCCTTCGTGCTCGTGGACGGGGTCACCCGTCGCGGCGCTGCAAAAGAGAATCAAAAGGGTGTTCCGCACCGCTAAAGGCTTTGACGGAAGAAGGAATTTGAAATGCGCGTACTTGGCCTAATCCCGGCATGCCTTGCGATTGCCGCCTCAAGTCCGGCGCTGGCGGAAGCCCCGGACCTCAAAACGCCTGCTCCGGTGATTTATCTCGCCGACAATCTGGACGAGGCCGACCGTCTCGGCTGGTGCATCGATACGCAAGGACGGGGCTTTGGCGAAAATCTTCACGCCCATTCCTGCAAGCCGCAGGGCGGCGATGTCCAGTTTTCCTTTGACGAGACAACGGGCCAGATCAAATCCGTTGCCTTCGCCGGCAAGTGCATGGAGCTGATCGCCCCGGGCGAGAAAATCGCATTTGGACTGAGGGATTGTTCGGATGCGAAAACTCAGGTTTTTGCCTTTGCGCCTGCGAATGGACGCATCGTCCCGGCGAACCAGCCTGACACCTGTGTCGCGGTTGGCGAATCAAGTCGCAGCGCGGGGCCGTTCATGTCACGTGACCTGGTTCTCATGGCCTGCGCTTCGGCGGACCGGGCACTGATCACCTGGCGCGAGAAGCGGTGAGGGGACGTGCCGGGAACGGTCTTTCAAGCGAGATCCAATTTGCCAGCCAAGAGCCGCAAGTGGCGTCATCACAATCGCCAGCTAACTCTCTGATTGGTGCTGAAGTTGCCCCGAAGGCTCCAACTCGGTCAGTCGACCTTCGCCGTTAGGAGCTTGTAGCCTGCGATTGAAAAAAGGCTGCCCAGAATTCCTTGAACCGGGCGGCGTGCTCTTGCATAGATCGAGACCATTTTCTGTGTCGAGAATGCAAGCGTATAGAGGACGTGAACCCCGAGAGAGAGCGATGTCGTTCCGACGATGATGGCGCTAGACACCCACACAGGTGAATTTGCATCCAGACCCAGTGAAACGATGGCAATCCAGCCAAGCGCAGCCTTTGGATTTGTCAGGTTCAACAAGTATCCCTTACGAAAGTTGCCGGCAAAAGACCGTTTGGCGCGAGACACGGCAGGATCATCCATGTCCATGCTGGACCATGAAGACCTGAACGCCTTGTATGCGAGATAGAACAGATAGCAGCCGCCGGCGATCTTGATGAAAATCAGCAGTTGGCCATAGCTCGCAATGACTGCCGAGAGACCAAGAACGCTGGCCGTGGACCAGGTGAGTGTGCCGGCGGCTACTCCGAGGCTGACTGCCAGACCCGGGCGCCGGCCGGCGGACATCGATGTTCCCATCACCGCGAGGACATTCGGTCCGGGTGTCGCGTTTTGAAGCAGGAAGACACCGTAGATCAAAAGCACGCCCGGCAGATGATTGAAGAGCTCGGTCATTGAGTGTTCGCTTTTCAAAAGAGGGTTGCATTCTGGCAGCAACATTCGGTCATCGCTGCTCGTGCTGGCAAGTGGTCGTTTGCAGAAACATGAAACTGCAACGATCATTGTATCAAATGGCAGCAGGCGGCACTGATACCGGGACGTCAGTGGTCAGCGAGCTGATCACGCAAGCCGGCCGTGCGAGGGAAACTTTGCTTTGTGGAAGGCTGTATTGATTGCATATGCCGGTCACATTAACGTTCATGCGGTGAGATTGCCAATTCACTGCTGCAGGACCATTCGATGATACCCGATTCAGTTACGGCCTACCAAATTGCCCAGGACCACTGCGCTGCCTGGACCAACCAGTCTCCCGAAATGGTTGCTGGCCGTTACGCTGAACAAACGACCATGAGCATGAATGGCGGCGATCCAATGACGAGCCGATCCCAGATTGCCGACATGGCGGCGGGATTCATGGCCGACTTTCCAGATCTCGTTCTTGCACTTGATACGGTTCTCGTTGCGGATCGCCACATGATTTATGCCTGGACCTTCGAAGGTCGCCACAAGGGAAGTGGAAACAAAGTCCGTTTCTCCGGATGGGAAGAATGGGATCTCGATGACGATCTCAAGGTGACGAAATCGCTTGGTTGGTATGATGCGGAAGACTATGATCGGCAGGTTGCGGGAACCTGACGGCTGCACGGTCCCGTTCGGTCCACACCATTTGCGTCGCGGCAGGACGGGGAAAGGTCTTCGGAGGTTTTCATCCTTGCCAGATTGGCGCACGGCGCGTTTCCTTGGCCTTTTCGAACCGCATCGTCAAAATATTCACAAGCTGGTATCGGCAGCAGGACTAGAACCGCGACTTCGAGATTGTGAATGTCATTACCTTCCAATAAAATCAATAAGTTATTCGTGGTGGTCGTCTCTAAGTGAGCAAAACTCACAGGAAATCAGACTGTATTAACCTGACTTGGTATTGTGCAGATGTGCGGTGTTTGTTTCTTGTAACAAGAGGCATATTATCCCCATCCGCCACCGCCACCGTTACCAGGAGTGTTGTCGGGATCCAGGAGTTTATGGATTTCTTCCGGGGGAAGAGTGACCTCAAAACCAAGTCCCTTGCCATATGACAAGAGTAGAAGAGTGCCTGTTCCCTTCTTTTCAAACGAAACCACTTTATCGGCGGCAATGTAAATCTGTTCGTTGCTGTCTTGTTTTGCCAGCTTCAGAATTTTCATGTCTAAACGCACTCCTTGTCGAGGAATGCGCAGTTTACTCGCCTTCAAGTTGTTATTTCAAGTGTTGTAAAACTACTGAGGCCGCACGCTCTAGGAAAATATTGCTGACAGCGATCTAGGGTCTGTTGGCCAGGCCTGCGATCCCGTTCACGAGCCAGTCACCTCCATAGAAACGCAAGGCGCAGCCAGCGACAAGGAACAGAAATTCCGTCGGCATCAGTCAGGTGCTCCGAATTCCAGGCTGTCGGGCAAATAGTTGAAGAGTTCCAGTCGCGGAAGTTTGCCATTCCCCATTCGCAATGCACTCAGGCTGGCCGGAGCGACCGGTATCACGCAGGCAGGAGCAAGGCCGAGGTAGCGTTGCAAGATCGCGCGAATGACGCCGCCATGGCAAACAACGAGCAGGTTCTGGCAGGAATTTCGCAGCTCATCCTCTATGACAGCGCAAACACGGTCTGCGAAAGGGCCCCAGTCCTCGCCTCCAGGCGGCACGAACGTGCCCGCCCGCCATCCAAGATAGGCAGCTTCGTCCTCGGCTCGAATGTCATCGATCGGGCGTCCGGTCCAGTCGCCGACGTCAATTTCCCGCAGACCTTCTGTCAACCTGGGTTTTTTCGCCCCTATTCGCTGAGCCGTCTCACTGACACGCCTGAGATCCGAGGATACCGCCCGGCAGTGGCCAATGCCTGTGATGACACTCCGCAGAGCATCGGCTTGCGATCTTCCGAGCTCGGACAACCCGATATCGGCCTGTCCCTGAAGACGCCTGGAGGCGTTCCACTCTGATTGTCCGTGTCGAACGAGCAGCAAGCGCATCAGCCAAGCCTCTCACCAGTGCGGCTAAACCAACAGTCCGGTTCAGGCGGCAGTGAAAACTGGACAGTGTCGCCAATTCGGACAGGCGGCGCACTGTCTACAATGGCCGTCAGGCGCAGACCGTCGCGCAGCCCCGTGACCATGGTGCGCCCGGCAATGGCGCTGGTTTCGACCAGTTCCATCGGCAAGGTCATGGCGCCTTCTGTTTCGCTTACGGATATCTTTTCAGCCCGGTACATGGCCAGGCAATCGTCCGAGGGCGGTGACAGCTGCATGGCCCGCCCACCGACCTTGTAGCCGCTGCCATTCTTGACGACAGGGATCATGTTGTTGGGAGGTGTGCCAACAAAGGTCGCGACAAACGCAGTTTCTGGAGCGTTGATCAAATCGGCTGGTGTTCCGAACTGTTGCACCTTGCCGTGGTTCATGACCGCCACATGAGTGGCCATCGTCATGGCCTCAATCTGATCATGGGTGACATAGACTGTTGTTGCACCGGTTGCGCGATGCAGACGCATCAGTTCCGTGCGCATTTCGACCCTAAGCTTGGCATCGAGATTTGAAAGAGGTTCGTCAAACAATAAGACAGACGGTTTGGGAGCAATTGTGCGCGCAATGGCGACCCGCTGTTGCTGACCGCCCGAAATCTCGTTTGGATACCTGTCGGCCAGTTGACTGATCTCAAGCAAGTTCAGAACTTCGTTGATCCGGGCAGCGCGCTCGATCTTCGGCATCATCATGACCTTCAGCGGCCACTCAACATTGCCGCGCACGGACATGTGCGGCCAAAGTGCATATGACTGGAAAACCAGTCCCGAGTTGCGTTTCGCCGGATCAACGGCCCAGCTCCGGTCGCCGTCCGACACGGTCTCGCCGTCGAACACAATTTGCCCCTCGGACGGCAATTCCAGTCCCGCCAACATGCGAAGCAAGGTTGTTTTGCCGCAACCGGATGGTCCCAGCAAAACAAGGAAAGCGCCATCGGGGACATTGAGAGATACATTTCCAACAGCCTCGAAAGCACCGAAGCGTTTGCACAGATTGCAAATTTCCAGCATGGGTTACCTTCAGTTTTTCAGCCAGGGCTGCGATTTGGCCTGTAGCCAGTTTGCTATCAGCGAGGCTGCGATAGAGATGAACAGGATGACGACAGTGATCGCGTTGGCAAATTGTCCGAACCCTTCAGACGCATAGCGATAGGCCAGAACGGACAACACCGGCATCGTTGGCGTGAAGAGCAGAACGACCAGCGACAGGTCACGGACAATTTTCACGAAGATCAGAATGCCACCTGCCGTCAGGCCGCGTATCGCGAGCGGTACAGTGATGGCAGACAACCTGCGGGCAAAGCTTGCGCCGGTAAGGCGAGCGCTTTCTTCCAGTTCGCCGCCAACTTGCTGGATGACGGCTCGCCCTGTCTGCACAGAAAATGGCAGCAGATACGCAGTCCCTGCGATGACGAGCAGCGCGAAAGTTCCATAGAGCGCCGGAAACGGCCCGATGGGGGCACCCAGATAGGCGATATATGCAGCACCAAATGCGATCCCGGGCACCAGCAGCGGAAGAAAGCTGACTTGTGTGATGACAGCCGACATCCAGCCTTTGCGAAACCGCGCCGTGGTGTAGGACGTCAAGAGCCCCACCAACATGCCCGCAAGTGCCACGGCCAGCCCAAGGGCCAAGGTGACGGATAGCGCACGCACGATATCTTCGTTGTGAACAATGCCGGGAATGCCCTGTGCGATTGACTGACTGCTGAGACCGACCCAGTAGTGCAGCGTCCAGTTCGAAAACAGATTTGCAGACGATGGCGCGAAGCTTGAAGCGGACAAAATGACGACCGGCAGAACGGTGGAGCTGACCAGAACCACCATTGCCAATGCGCAGAGCGGCCAACGCGCACCACGCAGGTCCAAACGTTTTGCGCGGCCTCCCTTGCCGGTAATCGTGGCGTAGGACCTGCGCCCCGACACAATCCGGTTCCCTGCCCAGAGGAAGGCTCCGGAAATGAGCACGAGCAGAATGCCGATGACATAACCACGTCCAACCTGGTCGACCTCGATCATGCCGAACAGGCGTGTCGACAGGGTTTGCATTCGAACAGGCAAACCAAGCAGCGCCGGGGTCGCGAAGTTCGAAACCGCACCGGCGAAACAAAGCGACCCGGCAGCAACCAGGGCAGGTGTCGTGACCGGCAGAATAATGCCCATCAGGATCCGGCCTCCTTTGGCACCTGCAATCTGTGCGGCTTCGACAAGGTCGGAGTTCACGGTGGCAAGTGCTGCGGCGATGATCGTGAACGCAAGGCTGAAATAGTGAAGCGTCAAAACGATCAGTGTCGGCGTTATGCCCCAGGCCAACCAGTCCGGAATATCGAGGCCCATGCCCTGGAGCCAGCCAACCTGACCTCCTACCCGGTCATTGCGGAAGAGCGCGCCCCAGGCCAGAGCCGCCGCGAAGGACGGAATCATGAAAGGCAGCGTGGCCATGACGCCGATCGTCTTGCGGAACGGCACGTTGGTCATGACGACGAGCCAGGCAAGAAAACCGCCGAGAAATACACACCCCGTTGCCACCACAACGCCGATCAGAAGCGTGTTGCCGAGTGGTTTGTAGAACAGGTTGGTCGACAGGCGTCCCGTCAGTACGTCCGACCACGCCTCGATGGTGTCAGGCTGCAACGTGAACAGGACTGTTCTGAGAAGCGGCAAAACGATCAGTGCGATCAGCAGTGCCAGCACGACCGTTTTCAGCACCGATCCGTGCTTGAAAAGCACACGTCTTCCTTGCCTGTTCATGGTGACATCCACCATCAACGTCATCCTTGTTGGTCTTTTCAGAGTAGACAGGAAACAGGCGTATGGCCACGCCTGCTCCTGGTGGGAGTTTTACTGCAGTGTCAGGATCAGGTCTCCGATCTCGGATCTGATCTTGGCGGTCTCATGCGGCGCAATCCGCCAAGCAGTGAAATCGTTCAGTGATACGGCGTCGGGGTGAGGCGGTATATCAGTGCGGGTCACATAATCGCCGGCAACATAAAACGGTGCGAGGCCTGCGCCACCGGTTTCACTTTCATCTCCCATCAGGAAGTCGATCACGAGCCGAGCTGCAGCAGGGTTGTTAGGCTCTGCGGCCAGAGCAAGCACTGCCGGAAAGATGATACCCGGTGCAGGCTTGACGCTGTTGGCCACCTGAAGGGCCCAGCTTTCTTCCTCGTTGTCCCGGCGGTCGGAATAGCTGGTAAAACCAACAGGCGGGCTTTCCTGACCCTTTGCGCCCACGGCGACATTCACATCATCGGTGGAGCCGACAAGGATCACATCATTTGCAAACAGATCCATGATGAATTTTTCACCGGCATTGGCAGCATCTCCCAGCTCGATTGCTTTTCCGAACTGGTCTTCATAGGCAGCGGCCATAGCGTCGGAACGCAAAACGATTTCTGTCATCAGATCGAGGTAGTCGCCTCTTTGCAAGGGATCGACCATGACCACACGACCGCGCCAGTCACCGGTTGTCAGTTGCCACAGGTTTGTGACCGGTGCACCGTCCGGATTGGCTTCTTCGTTGTACATCAGCACTTTGGTTGACAAACGTTGCGCCAACAACGGCGATTGATATTCCGAGGGAACACGGTCGGCTATGCGTGGCGGCACGAAGGGCGCGATGATGCCGGTCTCAAGAAGCTCCGTCAGCACGACAGGTGTATCCGAGATGTAGACAACGTCGGCGTTGGTGACACCGGCCTGCGATTCCGCCTGGAGACGTGCGATCTGTTCCGTTGACGAAATGTCGAAACCTTGCAGGTCGATATCTGGATAGGCCTCTTCAAACGCGGCCTCTACCTTACCTATCCGGCTGGTGAAGGAATAGACGGTCACCTTGCCTTCAGCCTGGGCAAGTGGAAGCAATTCCTCAGGTCCCATTTCGTTCAGATGCCCGTCAGCCAAGGCGGCCGAAGACAAAAACATTCCGATCACGCCGAGGCGTGTTGCTTCGAGAACATTCATGTGTTCCTCCCTAAGGGTTTCTTTTGTTATTCAAAACGCTCGATCAGCTGCCCCAGTCGATCGAGTTTTTTCAGCGACTCCTCTTTCGCTGTCAGTCCGGCCGCGATGACGATGGCGTTGCAGATTGTCATCGGTACGGTCAGGGTCTGGAAGGCATCCTGATCACCTGATCGTGGCGCGGCCAAAAGGCGGTCGGGGCGCGGCGTCAGCAATGCGCCCGACTTGCCGGCAATCATGACGGTTCTTGCACCCACTTCTTTTGCGGTTTCCATCAATGCAGCATACCCGCGAGGCGGGCGACGAAAGGCAAAGCTCAAAACAGCGTCGTCTGAATCGAGACCCAGCATCTGTTCGGCCAGGCCGCGCGGGTCTGTGCCAAGCTGGTGGGTATCTTTGCCGAAGCGGCGGAACCGTTTGACCATCATGAGCGCGAGCACTTCCGCATTGCCATACCCGTAGACAAAGATCCGTCTCGCTCTCATCAAAATCTGTGCCGCCTCCGAGATCTGCTCCGGCGTAATGAATTCTTCGATCCGTCCGAGCGCCTGCGTTTCTTCCCTGGCCAATTCGCCAAGGATCGTATCGGATGTGCTTTCCGCGATGGTTTTTTCAAACCGGGTAGCGGTTTCGCGCGTCGCGATGAATTCGTCGCGCAATGCGTCCCGGAAGGCGGCGTAACTTACAAACCCCAGTTTTTTGGCAAGTCGTGATGCCGTTGCTTCGTGAACGCCTGTAGCCCGAGCCAACTCACCGGCGGTGCCGAGCGCTGCGGATGTCGGGCTGTCGATCACGTTCTCAACCAGCCTGCGCTCACTGGGAGTGAGTGTGGTTGCCTGGTCTGAAATTTTCTCAAGGAGCGACATGATCATCCTTCATCGTTATGCAAGTAAATTTGCATGATTCAAATACAATTGCAATTTTTCTTGCAAATAAATTCATCTGTCCGTTACCGAAAGTCTGGACGTCCGGCATCTCTTGATTGCCGATGCACCGTGGGTTGCTCTATCTGGTCGCGATCATCGGCTGGTTCATTTGCCAGGTGTTGGCATGGCGCATCTCGAACACTCTGGAAGCCGATTTCTGCGTGGAGGTGATGAATGAAGCGCCCCAAAAAATCGGCACGCCAGACATCATGAATATGAATCAGGGGTCGCAGTTCACCTCGTTTGCATGGACGGACCGGTAGCAGAGGGTGGGCGTTCGCATCTCACCTCTCGTGCAAGCAAACTTGCACTGCCAGGTTTTAAATGGATGGCAAGGGAGGATTTTTCGACAATATCTTTGTCGAATGGCAGTGGCGTATCCTGAAATTGGAGTGCGCCTATCTGTAAACCGGTGAATCTGGCTCCCAGGCCAACGCCCGTGTTAGAAAGTGGGTGGATTTTAAACCGAAATTGCCTGCACTCAACCTTTCGCGGCAAACCGGCTGCCGTGGTCCAAGGGCAGGCAATCGACACAAACCAACCCGATCAGAAGGTGCAGATAAAAGCTTAACCTAGGCCGGAAACTGACCAATGATCGGGGAGTAAATCAGTCGTCTGCATGCCAACTTGTGCCGGCGTTCGAGTCAGTGTCTCAGTTTGGCAGCAGGAATCGATGGTTGAGTACAATTCTTTTCGACTACGTGGTCTCACCAAAGAGAATTTCTGTGTCCAACTTTTCGATGAGCTTTTCGGCCGGCGTATCCAGCGGGGTCGAGATCCATTCAGCCGCCGAGACTCCGATCTCATAGCGCGGCGTTTGAGTTGTTGTGATTTTCATTGGCAACGCCGACAGGAAACCGAGTCCGTTGAAACCGGCGATTGCAACTTGACCGGGGACATCGACACCGTGCGACAGGCAATGCATTAGTCCGCCGGCGGCAAGATCGTCGTTGGCGTAGTATATGGCGTCGGGTCGATCGGGATGTGCGAGCACCTCCATGGTCAATTGCCTGCCTGCGACCATGGAAGAGGGCTCGTTTGACATGCGTTGCGCGATCAGTTGTCCGCCCGCGTCACGTACCCGGGAAGCAAATGCCTCGAACCGCTTCGTCGCACGTAGGTCGTGTCCGCCCTGGCTGGCGATGTACCCGAAGGTTCTGTAACCGCGCTCAAGCAGGTGTGTTGCCATTTCTCGGCCAGCATCGACGTGCGAGACGCCAAAGCTTGCGGTCATGGGCTCGCCGTCGACGTCCATGATTTCTGCAACCCGGACACCTGTCTGCTCGACAATGCGCCGAACGGATTCGTTGTGTTCCAGTCCGGGTAAAATCAGTCCGCGCGGGCGCCAGGACAGGAGGTCGAACACGAGTTCTTCTTCGGCTGACTGGGAATATTCCGAAACGCCGAAGACCGGGCGCAGGCCGGCTGTGTTGAGGGTTTCGTTTATTCCAGAAAGGACTTCCGTGAACACCCGGTTCTGCAGCGTCGGCAGCACAACACCGACAAGCGGATTGTCGTAGGAGGAGATTCCTCCGGCAAGGCGATTGTGCACGTAACCGATTTCACGCGCAGCATTGTTCACCTGTTCGCGCACTGTCCGCGAAATGTAGCCGGCACCCCGCATGACCCGTGACACAGTCATCTGACTGACACCTGCAACACGGGCGACATCGTGCATCGTTGGCTGGTTCTTGTTGGCTTTGCTGTTCCGTCTGGTCGACATCGAAAGTCTTGGAATTCAACGCGGTTCATTTTTTTCTTGACGAATGTTTACATAAACATAATAGATATATCAATGTGTGTTTACGTAAACACATTGGAGTTGCAGGCAAGCAATTCGGCCTTTTGGTCATTCAGGGAGGATATGATGAAGAACTTGCTTTTGAGCGCGACCATGTTGGTGGCAAGCGCCGGTGTGGCATTTGGAGACACCTATCGGCCAGAGTGCTTTGTTCCGGCGCCCGAGACGTCCACGATCTCATATGATGCGAAGGACGGCCCTTACAAACTAGCGTTTGTGAACGGCTTTGCCGGCAACGACTGGCGCATCCAGGCAATTCAGTCCGCGAAGGCATGGGCTGCACGCCCAGAGAATGCAGACAAGGTCGATACGTTCTCCATTGTGTCGGTTGGAAACGACAGTGCAGCCCAGATTGCGGCAATCGACAATTTCATTGCCGCAGGTTATGACGCAATAACCTTCATCGCGGTCAATCCGACGGCATTCGAGCCGGTTATCCGGCGTGCAGAGCGCGCCGGTACTATTCTTGTTCCCTTCGATAATGTTCTCGACACCGACAAAGTCGTCCAGGTCAACGAAAGCCAGAAGGAACTTGGCGCGTTGAAGGCGCAGACAGTGATGGATATTTTGGGCGGCAACGCCAAAAAGGTCCTGATGGTCAACGGATTGCCTGGCAACGCGACAGATCGTGACCGCCGCCTCGGCATGATGAGCGTGCTGGAACAGGTTGACGGACTGGAAATCGTTGAAGTCGTCGGAAACTGGGACACTGGCACCAGCCAGAAAGTGGTGGGTGATGCCCTTGCCACACATGGTGAGTTCGACGCGGTTGTGTCGCAGCACGGTTCGGCGGGAACGATCAATGCCATGCAGTCGGCAGGGCATCCAATTGTGCCCATGGGTGTCGATGGTGAAAACGGTGTTCGCATTCTGATGGATGAACTCGACATACCGGGTGTCTCGGCCAGCCAGGCACCTGCAATGTCTGCGATTGCACTTGAAGCGGCCGTCGCCTTGCTTGAAGGCAATGAGTTGCCACAAACCATTTACCTGCCAATTCCGCAGGTCAAGGCTGAAGGCCTGGAGGCCGGGGTGAATTACTTCCCCGATCTTCCGAAGTCCTTCAACACGGGCACAGGCTTTGCCGAATGCTTTGCACCCTTTACGCCTGAGGAAATCACAGGCCAGGATCCAGACAACACATAATACCAACAGTCCGGCGGCGTTTTCAAAATGCCGCCGGAAAAACGTGGAAACGCCCGATGAACCAACATGATGTACCCCTGTTGCAAATGCGGGACATTTCAATGCACTTTGGCGCGACCAAAGCGCTTGAAGACGTCGACTTCGCCTGCAGATCGCACGAGATCCACGCTGTTCTAGGTGAAAATGGTGCCGGCAAGTCAACGCTCATGAAGCTGATCGCCGGCGTTCTTCAGCCGACCGGCGGGCGGATAATTCTGGACGATGCGGATGTCAAGCTTGCAACACCGCGCACCGCTCAGGATCTCGGACTGGTCTGCATGTTTCAGGAACTTTCCCTGGTGCCTGACCTGACTGTGCGTGAGAACCTGCTTCTTGGCGCACCCGGCAGCGGTCTTGGATGGCTCCGGTCGGAAGCATTGGCAAAGGCACAGGATGTACTGACTCGCATCGATGGCGGGCACATCAAGATGTCCACGCGGGTCTCCGATCTTTCGCTGCCGTCGCGCCAGCAGGTCGAGATCGCCAAGGCGCTGATGCGTGCTCCAAGACTTCTCATTCTTGACGAAGCGACATCCGCTCTCAATGCCTCGGTGGTGGCCAAGGTCTTTGACCTGATCCGTGCGGAAAGGGATCAGGGCACGAGTGTCTTGTTCATCTCGCACAGGTTTCACGAAATCGAAGCTTTGGCCGACAGGATTTCAGTCTTCCGCAATGGCAGCCGCGTCGCCACCTTTGACCAGGGCGCACATTCCTACGATGAGATTATCAACATGATGGTAGGGCAGAAGATCGGGGAGTTGTTTCCGCCCAAGCCACCGGTCTCAGCGACCGGAAAGGAAGTCCTGAAGGTTGAAAACTTTTCATGGGAGGGACGCTTTGCTGACGTTAGCCTGAGCGTACGCGAAGGCCAGATCGTGGGACTCGGTGGCCTGGACGGACAGGGGCAGGGGGCTTTTCTGATGGGTCTCTTCGGCCTGTTGCGGCGTGCTGAAGGAAGAATATCGGTCTCGGGAAAACCTGTTTCGTACTCAAGTCCGAAGGCGGCCAAGCAGCCTGACATTGCTCTGGCGTTCATTCCCGAAGATCGCAAAACCGAGGGTCTGATCCAGGAGCAGAGCATCTTGGAAAACCTGCAACTCGCCGCACTCGGACTTAAGGACCTCGATGCGTCCGATCCAGAGCTTTACACGAGCACTCTCGACCGGCTTGAACTGAAGCATGGCGGCCTGGAGCTGCCGGTGTCGTCACTGTCGGGTGGTAACCAGCAGAAGGTTGTTCTGGCGAAATGGCTTGCGATCAAGCCACGCTGCCTTTTGCTTGCAGATCCGACCCGCGGCATAGACGTGAAGACCAAGACCCAGATCTACCAGATGCTGCGTCGCCTTGCCGATGAAGGCACAGCCATTTTGCTCCTCAGCACGGACTACGAAGAACTGATCCAACTGTGCGATGAAACCCATATCTTTTATGCCGGTCGTCTGGCGGCTTCCATGAGTGGAGACAACATGACCGCGCAGAACATCATTGCCGCATCACTGAACGTCACTGAAGAACGCAAGGTGGTTCATGCTTGATTACATTCGCTCAAACAGGCGCGAAGTCATTGCCGCAATTGTCTTGCTGGTGCTTCTTTCTCTTTATCTGGGAACGCACCCGCGCGGGGCATCCACCTACGTTTTGACAATTTGGGCCAACCAATGTCTCATCCTCGGTTTGGCGGCCATCGCACAGTTCTTTGCCGTTGTTGTGCGCGGTATCGACTTGTCTGTCGGTGCCGTCATGGCCCTGACCAACACCCTGGCGTCACACTTGCTGGACGGCTCGGCTATCGGGATCGGTTTCGGCATTGTCGCCGTCCTGGCCGCCGGCGCGGCCTGCGGCCTCGTGAATGGGCTCGTTGTTGTCTACGGCCGCATTCAACCGATCGTCGTTACGCTGGCGACGGCGTCGATTTTCATTGGTGTCGCGCTGATGCTTCGGCCGACCCCGGGCGGTGCGATCAACTACGATCTTGCGGACGCGGTTACGCTGGATGTTTTCGGCGTGCCGACGGCGCTGGTTCTCTCCGGCTTGCTGATCTTCGCGTTCTGGATACCGTTCCGGCGAACAGGACTGGGGTTGGGACTTTATGCGTTGGGATCTTCCGAGCAGGCAGCTTTCCAGTCGGGCATGGACACACGGCTGATCCGCATCGCCGCATTCACGCTGGCCGGTCTTTTCGGCGGGGTGGCCGGCCTGTACTACAGCTTCGTTACCACCACCGGAGATGCCGGAATAGCGGCGAATTTCACGTTGAATTCAATCGCGGCGGTTGTTCTGGGCGGCGTTCTGCTTCGTGGCGGCGTCGGGTCGCTCGTCGGTGCAATGGCCGGGGCCTTCATTCTCAAGACCATCGCTTCGCTCATGTTCTTTTCAGGCATTCCCTCGCTTGCGCAACCCCTGTTTGAAGGCCTGATCCTGGCAGCTGCAATCGCAGTGGGTGGCGCAGACGTGCTGCGGGCACGCAACAGACTTGAGGTGTTCGGCCGATGAACCGCGCAATCACACCTGACAGTCTGATGCCGTATATCGGCACCGCCTTGCTCATAATCGCGGGAAGCTTCTTCTTCCCGCAAATCCTGACCTTCGACTATCTGACACAGCAGCTTCAGATCGCGGCATTTCTTGGTCTTCTGGCAACGGGAGCAACGATTGTCATTCTGTTGGGCCACATCGATCTCTCGGTGCCCTGGGTCCTGACCGGTGCCGCCATTCTGTCGACGGCGTTGGTCGGTTCCGGTGATCCGCTGCTGACGGCTCTGGCTGTCCCTGCCGCGCTGGCGTTCGGAGCCCTGATCGGCATCGTGAATGGAATTGGAGTCGCGGTCCTCCGTATTCCCTCAATGGTATGGACGCTTGCCATCAATTCGATCCTGTTGGGGCTCGCGGTTCTCAACACTGGTGGGTTCAACCCGAAAGGGGAAGCGAGTCCGCTCATGGTTTCCATGGCATCAGGACGTGTTCTCGGCCTGCCCATGAGCTTTCTTATCTGGATGGCTGTCTGCGCCGTTATCACGCTGTTTTTGACCAGGACGCCATTTGGACGCTATTTGCGGTCGATCGGTTACAACGAGAAGGCAACGTTTCTGTCTGGTGTCTCTACACCAAGTGTTGTCTTTGCCGCATTTGCGCTGGCGGGCATGTGTTCCGCGATGGGCGGCGTATTGCTGGCCGGTTATGCAAACCAAGCCTACCAGTCCATGGGAGATCCGTTTCTCCTGCCGACCATTGCGGCAGTCGTTATCGGGGGAACATCCATTCTGGGGGGACGGGGCGGACTGTTCGGAACTGTCGGCGGTGCCCTGTTTATCACGCTTCTGACCTCGATACTCTCTGTGATGCAGATCGGCGACGCCTGGAAAAGCATTGTTTTCGGTGTCATCATTCTTGCTATGCTTTTGTTCCAGACCATGCGGAAAGGAGCACACGCATGACGCCCCGCTACATAACGGTTGATCCGCTCTTTGAAGAATTCGTCGATACGTCGATTGCTCCCGAAGTCATCGCCAGGGATTGTATCTGGACGGAAGGCCCGGTCTGGTTGAACGGCGGGCTGTTCTTCAACGACATTCCCAACAAGCGGATGTTGCGGTGGAGCGAACGGGATGGAGTGTCGATCGCACTCATCAACAGCGAGTTCGCAAATGGCAACACGCTTGATCTGTCAGGCAGGATGGTGTCCTGCGAGCATGGCGGGCGACGGGTTGTCCGGCGGCAAGATCCGTTTGACTTGACCGCTGTGGAGACAATCGTCGACAAATTCGAAGGCAAACGATTGAATTCCCCCAACGATGTCGTGGTCCGCTCGGACGGATCGGTCTGGTTTACCGATCCACCCTACGGCATCAACTCCGACGTTGAAGGCTACCTGGCTGAGAGTGAACTTGACGGTTGCTATGTCTACAGCGTGTCGGTGGACGGGGAAATACGTGCTGTCGCAACGGATTTCGACAAGCCGAATGGCCTGGCTTTTTCGCCGGATGAGACCAAACTCTACATTGCCGATTCCGGTGCCATTCGCGGTGCAAGCTTTCCCGGCATTGACTACAACCTTCCCCACCATATCAGGGTTTTCGAAGTCGATGGCACAACGTTGAAAAACGGACGTGTTTTTGCCGTCGTTGCACCCGGCATTCCTGACGGATTTCGCGTTGACCAACAGGGCTATGTCTGGACCTCGGCTCTTGACGGTATTCACTGCCTTTCGCCGGAAGGAGCTCTTGTCGGCAAGATCTTGCTGCCTGCACAGACTTCCAATGTCTGTTTCGGTGGTGAAAGCGGAAAGACGATGTTCATTACGTCCTCCGACAAGGTCTACCGGGTTCATAGTAACTGCAGGGATGCCGCTCAAGCGCTTCGCGAAACAAAGGGGGGAGCCGAATGACCGGCCCTGTGAAAATTGCCGTCGTCGGTCTCGGGTCCATGGGATTTGGTATGGCGCAGTCATGCATTCGCAGCGGCTACGAAGTTTTCGGGGAGGACATCGTTTCCGAGCGCATGGATTGTTTCCGGAGAGAGGGCGGTGCGGACGATGCGGTCGAAACGGTAGCCGCCATGCTCGATGTGGTCGTGGCCGTTGTGCTCAACGCCGAGCAGATCGAGACCATCCTGTTTGGAGACGCTGGTCTTGTTCCTAAACTCAGGCCGGGAGCTGTGGTGGTGGCATGCGCGACCGTGCCTCCGGAATTTGCCAGGACGATGGAGGCGCGTTGCCAGTCGCATGGCGTTCATTATCTCGATGCACCTGTGTCTGGTGGATCAGTGAAGGCAGGAGAGGGTAAACTCTCAATAATGGCCGCCGGGACACCCGAAGCCTTTGCGGCTGCCAAGCCGGTTCTGGATGCCACTGCAGAAACCGTTTTCCAACTGGGAGACAGGGCTGGTGCAGGATCGGCGATGAAAGCGGTCAATCAGCTTCTTGCGGGTGTGCACATCGCGGCAATGGCAGAAGCAATGACGTTCGGCATGACGCAGGGCATCAACCCGCAGAAGTTCATCGACGTCATCAGCAGATGTGCCGGAACGAGCTGGATGCTTGAAAACCGTGCTCCACATGTTGCTGCCGGGGACTACACGCCGCACAGCCAGGTTGTCATCTGGCCGAAGGACCTTGGCATTGTTCTGGAAACAGCAAAAAAGTCCGGTCTGGAAACGCCGATTACGGAAGCGGCCCTTCGTCAGTACACCACCGCGGTTGAAATGGGGCTGGGTCACGAGGACGATGCCGCCGTCACAAAGGTATATGCCCGCAGCGCCGGTTTGCAGCTACCAGGGGGAAGCTGATGCGGCTGGGGTGCATAGGAGACGACTTTACAGGGTCAAGCGATCTGGCCAATACGCTGGCAAAACAGGGTATGCGCGTAACGCAGTATTCCGGTACGCCGGGTTTCGATGCGGCCCGAACCGTTGATGCCGGGGTCGTAGCGCTCAAAAGCCGATCGGTCGATCCCAGGGAAGCCGTTTCATTATCGCTTGAAGCACTGGATTGGTTGAAAACCCAAGGGTGCGAACAGTTTTTCTTCAAATACTGCTCGACTTTCGATTCCACGCCTATAGGGAACATCGGCCCCGTGGCAGAAGCGCTCGCAGATGCCCTTGGCGCGAAGAAAGTCATTGTCTGTCCGGCATTTCCAGGAACCGGCCGTTCTGTCTATCAGGGGCATCTGTTCGTCAAGGACTCTCTGTTGAGCGAATCCGGCATGGAGTCGCATCCGCTCACGCCGATGACCGACTCAGACATCCGGCGTTGGCTGGCACGGCAGACCAATCTTGGCGTTGGGCATGTGGCCGCGAGCTCTGTGTTTGATGGTGTGGACGCAATTCGAGAGGCCCTTGATAAGGAGCAATCCAACGGAAAGCGGCTGATTGTGATCGATGCCATCAGAGACGAGGACCTGCTTGCGATCGGGCGGGCTGCACGGGGATTGCCGCTTGTCACGGGAGGGTCCGGTGTTGCCCTTGGTTTGCCGGCAAATTTTGGTTGCACACCCTCCAGGGTCCCCTGGACTGGGCAACAAGGCAGAGCCGTTATCTTGTCCGGTTCATGCTCCAGCGCGACACGCAGGCAAGTCGCCGTTCATAGCGCCCGTTATCCAGCATTTGAGATTGAGGCCGCCGACGTTGTGGAAGGCCGCCTGGTGCCGGCTGTCGCTGCCGAGTGGCTTCTCAACACCGCGGGCCTCCCTCTGGTTTATAGTTCCGCAGATCCGGTCGAAGTTGCGAAAGTGCAGGCAAAACATGGCCGGGAGCGGACGGCAAATGCCTTGGAGAACTTTTTTGCGGAAACCGCGCGGCGTGCACACGAAGGTGGTGTGACCCGGATCATCACCGCTGGCGGCGAAACATCCGGAGCTGTCGTTGAAGGTCTTGGATTGGAAACGCTGGAAATCGGTCCGGAAATCGATCCAGGTGTTCCGGCGCTCAGAGCTGGCCCAGACCTTGTCGTCGCATTGAAATCCGGAAATTTCGGAGCCGATGATTTTTTCGAAAAAGCAGACCGGGTTCTTCAAGGATGAACGAAGCGGCCTTACGGGACCAGATCTGTCTACTTGCACGGTCGCTTTTCGAACGCGGGCTAACGCATGGGTCTACGGGCAATATCTCGGCACGCACGGAAGACGGAGGGCTTCTGGTCTCGCCGACGGGCACTAGTTTCGGCCGTCTTGACCCGGGCAGGCTCAGTAAATTCGATCACCAGGGACAACATATCGGAGGCGACAAGCCGACGAAGGAAATGCCCTTGCATACGGCGTTCTACGACACCCGTTCAACGGCGGGTGCTGTTGTTCATCTGCATTCGTGTCATTCGGTGGCTCTTTCCATGCTTCCGGACGTCGACCCCGACAGCTTTCTGCCGCCCTTGACGGCATATGGCATCATGCTGCTTGGAAAGGTGAAGCTTTTGCCGGTTTTTGTGCCGGGAGATCCGGCAATGGGAACAGCCGTCCGAGGACTGGAAGGCAAAAGAAGTGCGGTGATGCTGGCCAATCATGGCCCCGTTGTCGCCGGCAAGGATGTTGAAGCTGCCTGCAACGCAATCGAAGAACTTGAGGCAACCGCGCGTTTGGCACTATTGCTCCGTGGCTCGGATGTTCTGGAACTCAATGCAGAACAGGTTCAGGCAGTTGTCTCAAAGTTTGATGTGGAGTGGGATGATTGACCAGGTTTTCCGCCAATCTCGGTTTTTTGTGGAATGATCTGCCTCTGCCCGAAGCGATCAGGGCAGCCAAGGCTTCCGGCTTCCATGCCGTTGAGTGCCATTGGCCATATGAAACAGATGCATCAGAGATAAAGGCTGCGCTCGAGGAAACCGGTCTGACCATGCTTGGACTGAACACGTTGCGCGGTGATGTTTCTGCTGGAGAAAACGGCTTGTCGGCGCTTCCGGGCCGTGAGGCCGAAGCACGCGCAGCAATAGACCTGGCTATCGAATTCGCCGACGCTGTCGATGCGGCGGCCATCCATGTGATGGCGGGAAAGGCGACAGGCTCAAAGGCGCACACGGTCTTTCTCGAAAATCTGGCATATGCAGCGGATCGAACCCGGCGGACCATTCTGATTGAACCGCTCAACCGACATGATGCACCCGGCTACTTCCTCGAGACGACGACGCAGGCAAGCGGCATTATTGCCGAGCTCGCGATTTCTAACCTCAAACTCATGTTTGACTGCTACCATGTTGGTCGTTCAGAGGGCGATGTCATAACCCGCCTGACAGACCTTTTTTTGATTGTAGGCCACATTCAAATCGCTTCCGTTCCTTACCGGACGCAGCCAGACCATGGTGAACTGCACTACCCGTCGATTTTTTCGGCAATTTCTGAACTGGGATGGCGACGCCCGATTGGGGCAGAATACAAACCTGATGGCCCGACCGAGGGCAGTCTCGGTTGGATGCATCAATACGCAAGGTAGTTTATGTGTTGCCGGAACCATTCCGCGAATGGGGTTCACAGGTAGTGTTTTGAGGGACACCAGACCACTGGGTCAGGCGTTCAACAGATGCTACCAATTGATGCCGAAATTGGGTGAGTGCTTTGTATCCACCGGCTTTGGAAAGCCTGGCTGGCGGTTGGTTCTTCGGCAACTCTTCCAGGAAGGCCTGGACGACACTCCTCCCGGTACGTTGTTGCGTGGCAGCTGTGCACGACGATGTCGGCTGGTGATGTCACCGACACTGGAATTGGTCCTTGAAGCCTTTGGCTGCGATCAGGTAACCGTTCGGCGCAAACCCCGCCTGCAGTTCGACAATTGTGCGAGTTGCATCTCCGGTGAACTTGCTGACTGGCTCGGCGACCAAGGCACGGATCATGTTCGTGGTGCGCCCTGACATTGGCAAAAACAGGGAAAAATTGAACGCTGGCATCAAACCTTGAAGAACCTCATCTTCTTGGAAAACGAATTCCTGCCGGGGGATATTGACGCCAGCATCGAACGCTTTGTCAGCCACTACGTTCATCACCGCAATCTGCTGACCGGCAGGCGTTGCCTGCAACGCCGAGAGGCACAAAAGCCTCGGCGACCTGACACCTGCCGATGTCTGCTTCGGGCGTGGTGAAACCATCTTGCTCGAGCGTGAAACAATCAAACGAAACACTTTCAATCAACGGCATTGGCAATACCGCAATCAGGTCGCTAAAAATCAGTCAACAAGATGAGCCGATCTCTCCGGAAAACCACACGGCCATCTGTTCCGATTACCGTGATGACGGACTGTGTCAGGGTTCATGTGAGGGCGTGTTGCATCAGCCAAGCGGCAGTTTTGCATCTAGACCAGATGTGTCCTGGATGCTTTAGTCGAACCTCATGCCTGAGCCCGCCGAAAGAAAAAATTGACTGAAATTACCGATGACAATGTGCACTTCGACATTAGACAGTCCGTTCGAGGACGAAACATCGCAAGGCTCATTATTGCGCCCCTGATTTCATTTGGACTAATTGGGTTTGGGACGTGGCTGTTACCAGAGGGAACAGTCCTTGAGCTACATATTGAAGCTGTAGAGACGTGGAATGTGTGGTCCTTTTTGGGTTTCATATGCATCGGTGGCGGGATTTATTGCCTGTTGAAGGAGGCAGTGTTCGCTGCGCGCGCGTACTCCACCACCGGTGAGTGGCATTTCCGTCTCACAGATCGTGACCTCTTATGGCATGTCCCAAATCACGCCCATGGGAAAGAAGAAGGTTTTGAAGCTCCGCTGGAGGAAATCAAGCAGATAGAGTTCAGGACCATTCAAAAGCACGAAGATATTGATAAACGAGAATACTGGATCCATTTCCATTCTCGAGACTCAGTCAAGCTTCAATCATATTCAGGCATCAGTCTCTCGTGGCTCGTCGAGAAAATCAGCGCGACTGGAGTGCCCTACGAGGAAACATCTGAAAATTTCTAGGTGTCGTCTGCGGTAGGCGCCGCATACAATGCGATTGTTCCGGGGCAAAACCGGTTAACAGCCGTTCCCACAGATGTTTCCAATGTCGGAAAGCCCGCATTGCGGTTGTTGGTGCAGCGCGCTGCTTAAGCCGACTCCAGGTTCAGAGCTGACATTCATTGCGCCTCTCGAAAATGACGGGAACAGGCCCTGAGAGCTAAATATCGTGCGCGACAGAACGGAAATCAGTGCAAAAAATCGGAACAAAATCTCACACGTGTGAGGTGGAAGATACCTTGAGGCTCACATGTCCTCATCCGAGAAACGAAGATTTCAACGATTTCAGGGGGATGACTGGTGCCGGCAGCAGGATTCGAACCCGCGACCCCGAGATTACAAATCACGTGCTCTACCAACTGAGCTATACCGGCGCCGGGGATGGCTTCTACCAGATTGCACGCGCTTGTCCATGCCAGATGCGAAAAAATTGGTGATACGGACAAAAATTATGTCCAACCCTTTCTAAACGCACCTGAATTCGCCAGAGCGCTGTGGATAATGTCGCGTCCCGGGATGGGCGGAACGTCGGTCAAGCCACAAGCAAATCGCAATACCTGGCGGACGTTTTCCGCGTTGTTCGTGTCGTCATTATCGACCCGGCTGCCGTCCCGGGCATGACGGGACCCTCGATTCATTTTCGGGAAACCCCGGCTCAGGGCGAGCGACCTAGAAGGCCGAGGGCTTGGGAAATTTGCCGAAAGGTCAGGACGCCAAATGAGCGCGCAGCCTGTCGAGACAGGACGGCAGCACATGAAATGGTCCGGCTGTTGAAACCGTCCCTTGCGAGACGATAAGCCAGCAAACCATGAGGTCTTGCGAATGCTTTGTCTCCAGCGGCAGGGAAACAGTCTGGAACAGGTGATCAGAGGGCGATAATAAGAAGGGCCGCAGTTTTCCGCAGGACCGATTCTCTTCGTTCCGGTTTTCCTTTCAGATTGTCGTCATGTCGCCCTCAGCCCGTATTTGCCTGATCTTCTTTCTGCAGCCGATCGCGCTTGGCGCCTGGTTGCCCCATATTCCGGGCGTCCAAACTTCGCTCGGGTTGACCAACAGTGAGCTCGCTATTGCCCTGGTTGGTGCACCTCTCGGAACGCTCTCAACGTTGATTTTTGCGGGTAGGCTTGCCACGCGGATGGGCGCACGCCGTATTATTCAGCTGTTCTACCCGGTCTTTCTGACCGTGATGCTTTTGCCCTTTCTGGCGACGTCGCAGTGGATGCTCGTGGCGGTGCTTGCGTGCGTCGGCAGCTCCATGTCCATCCTGGAGCTCGGTCTGAATGTCCTGGCGGACGAGCATGAAAAACGGACCGGCGACAAGATCATGAGCAAGGCGCACGGGTTCTGGAGTTTCGGTCTTCTTGCGGGAACCCTGATCGGCGCGGGTGTCGCCGGTCTGGGAATTGAACCGGTGTTTGCCGGTCTCGGTATTGCCCTGGTCGTTCAATCGGCTGTTTTGCCGGTGACGGGGAAATTGCCCAAGGAGAGCAAAGACACGCAACCTTCCGCCAAGTCACAGGCGTTTCAGTTGCCGCACCCGCTGCTGATCGGAATATGCGTGTTCACGTTCGGCACGACCCTGGTCGAAGGGGCAATTGCTGATTGGGCGGCCGTTTTTCTGCGCGATACCTTTGCCGCAAACCCGGGTATGGCCGGCCTGGGGGTCGCCGTCTTCTCGCTGTGCGTCGCCACAACGCGTCTTTTCGGGGACCGGCTGCGGCAGGTCGCGGCACCCGGTCGCCTCGGGCAATTGCTGGCTCTGACGGGGTTGATCGGGGTGGCAGGTATCTGGTTTTCCCCCGGCACCGGGTCGGCGTTGCTGGCGCTAGGTGTCCTGGGGATCGGGGCGGCGCTGGCATTTCCGCTTGGTGTCACGGCAGCCGCGGCGGCTCCCGGACGCAGTGCTGCCTCCAATGTTGCGGTTCTTTCCTTTATCGCGCTCCTGGGATTTCTGGTCGGGCCGCTGGCCATCGGTGCCCTGGCGGATGCCTACGGGATCAGGACCGGCTTGATGATCCTTCTGCCGATGATCGGTGTCAGCCTGATACTGGCGCCGCTCCTGACGGTCGCACAACGGCGCGAGTGACCCGAACGTTTTCCGGTTGCAGGAATCGCGAACCGGATCGGGTCAAAGACCCATCTTCATGCGCGCAACATAAAGAGACAGCACGGCTGCGTTGGAGACGTTCAGCGAGCGGATTTCGCCGGGCATGTCGAGCCGCGCCAGCAGTCCACAGGCCTCGCGCACACCGTGGCGCACGCCTTTGCCCTCCGAGCCGAGAACAAGAACGGTCTTGTCGGTAAAGGCGGTCTCTTCAAGGCTGGCCGGACCGTCGCTGTCGAGCGCGATGCAGCCGAAGCCTTTCTCCTTCATCTCGGCAACGAACCGGGCCATGTTCTTCACCCGAACATGCTTGATCATGTCGAGTGCGCCCGAGGCGGATTTTGCCAGCACCGGGCCTTCTTCGGGAGCGTGCCGCTCGGTGGTGACGACAGCATCGGCGTCAAGGGCAACGGCAGAGCGCAGGATCGCGCCGACATTATGCGGATCGGTGACCTGATCAAGAGCGAGCACAAGCCGCGCTCCCTTCAGATGCTCGGCACCATAGGCGGGCAGGGGATCGGCCTCCAGGATCATGCCCTGGTGCACAGCGTCCTTGGTGACCATCCTGTCGAGCGCGCGCGGCATCGTCGTTTCCACCGGCACGTCGATTGTAACACCGCGCTCCACGAGCCGGTTTTGCGCATTTTCAGTGGCGAAGAGCTTCAGCCGCTTTCGGTCGGCGTTGGCAAAGGCCGCTTCGACCGTGTGCAGGCCATAAAGAAAGACGGGACCCTCCGGCGGCAGGCCGGGCCTGCGGGGCGTGGGTTTGTCGGAAAACTTCCTGTTGCCACGATTGCCGGGTTTGCCACCCGAGCGGGCTGGTTTCTTGGTGTCACTCATGGGGCAGCTCTAGCGGCAAATTTGATGAAGGGGAAGGGCATAATCTGGTTGGCGCGTTGCATTGCCGCAAAGGATGATAACCGTCCTGGCATTGAGCCGGGATCGTTTTCTGGCAATTGGGTCTTTGTCAGGTCTGACGCGCCCGCTGGATGAACAGGTGAGGTCAGATATCAAACGCGGAACAGTCACATTCACAATTCCGAAAACACCATCTCAAGACGGTTTCAGAATCATGCAGCTGACCGTGCCATGGGCAATCAGCTTGCCTTCCGCATTCCTCAAATCACCCTCGGATGTGGCCAGACGGGAACCACGGTGGACGATTCGGCCCTCACAGACAACTTCGCCGCTGCCGGGATGAAGCGGGCGGACCATGTTTACATTGAGGGACGTGGTCGTATAGAACTCGCCGGGCTTCAAGGTGGTGTGGACGGCGCAGCTGAGTGCCGTGTCTATCAGGGTCGAAATCCAGCCACCGTGAACAGTTCCGAGCGGGTTGAGAAATTCTTTCGCCGGTAGCCCGGTAAAGACCGCGCGTCCTTCTTCGAATTCCTTCATTCTTATATTGGAATGAATCATGATCGGCGGGGCGGGCAGGTCGCCGGCCATCATGCGTTCGAATATGTCGAGGCCGGTCATCGTAGCAAAGGCGGATTTCGGCAACGCGCCGATTTCATGGGTCTTGCCGTTTTCGGTGATGGTTTCCGTGTCGCTCATGAGATGTCCTTGAAAATGGCGTTCAGTCCCGGCGGGACGGTGAGGGGACTGCTGTCCGGTCGTTGTCTTCCAGAATGTGGACCGCCTTGCGCAGGGCTGACATGTGCGAGCGAACCGCGTTGGCACCCTCCGGCCCGAGCATGGCGCTCAGTTCCGCCTGGGCGGCCAGCCATCTTTGATGGATTTCGACGACCTTTTGCTCGCCGGCCGGCGTGAGGATCGGAAGGACCGTGCGTCCCCTCGTTTCCCGGCGGCGGATCAGACCGGCTGCTTCCAGGGGGCGCAGATTGCGGGCAAGGGTCGACCGGTCGATGCCGAGATAGCGGGCAATCGCCGAGGCAGAGGGTGCGGTGCCGTCGGCAATGACCGCCAGAAGCTGGGCCTGCGTCAATTCCAGCCCGAGCGCGGCCATGTGACGATTGTAGTGCCGCGTCAGAAGGTTGGCCGTGCGCCGCGCCGCGTGGCCGAGGCAGGTGCGGCCCATGTCGGCAAAGTCGATATCGTTCAGTGTGGATGTCATGTGTTGTAGGTACAACAAGTGAATTGTGCCAGCAAGCTGAATCGCATGGATTTACCGGTGCTTGTGCACCGCATACGCGAACTTCATGGAAACCGGAGGCATTCGCGCTACCTTGGACTTGTCCACAGGTCCGCGCAGAAAAAACTTGCAAAACGCGGGAAAAATGCCGGGATTCCGTGACAATCAGCGCGCATGTCGACAATCTTGTGAAACTGGTAGCCGGGGTAATCTTAAGCGCACGAAGCGGCAGTTTCGGGCGTCTCGTTGATTTTGTTCATTTCTTTGCAAAATCGGCGTTGACAGGGCAGGTTGGCATCTGCATAACACGCGCCACGGGATTGCTCGCCCCTTTTGGATGGGCTTTCCGGTAAGCCATCCTGATCGCTTCGGCGTGAAGCAGGACGAGATGGAGGAGTGCCCGAGTGGCTAAAGGGGACGGACTGTAAATCCGTTGGCTATGCCTACGTTGGTTCGAATCCAACCTCCTCCACCATCGTTCCTGATTCTCTCGTTGTGCGGGTGTAGCTCAATGGTAGAGCAGCAGCCTTCCAAGCTGACGACGAGGGTTCGATTCCCTTCACCCGCTCCATCAAGGGGCATACCGGAATATCCGGAACGGAAGGCTCTTTCGCCCGGAAATCCTGAACATAGTTCTACGGGAAGCAAAACGTCGCTCGCGGATCTGTCCAAGGCGTCGGGGTGCGTCCCGCCTCGAGCCTGTATCGACCGAACCGAGTATTGGACAGAGAGCGACGCCGATGGCGAAGGAAAAATTTGAGCGCAACAAGCCGCACGTTAACATTGGCACGATTGGCCACGTTGACCATGGCAAGACGACGCTGACTGCTGCAATCACGATGACGCTTGCCGAAACTGGCGGCGCCGAAGCAAAAGCCTATGACGAGATTGACGGCGCGCCTGAAGAAAAGGCACGCGGTATCACGATCTCCACGGCCCACGTTGAGTATGAGACGGAAAACCGTCACTACGCTCACGTTGACTGCCCGGGCCATGCCGACTACGTGAAGAACATGATCACGGGTGCCGCGCAGATGGACGGCGCGATCCTGGTCGTGTCTTCAGCAGACGGCCCGATGCCGCAGACGCGCGAGCACATCCTGCTTGCCCGTCAGGTTGGCGTTCCGGCTCTTGTTGTTTTCATGAACAAGGTCGACCAGGTCGACGATGAAGAGCTTCTTGAGCTTGTCGAGATGGAAATCCGCGAATTGCTGGCTTCCTACGAGTACCCGGGCGACGACATTCCGATCGTCAAGGGTTCAGCGCTTGCAGCTGTCGAGAACCGCGATGCGGCGATCGGCCGTGACGCGATCCGCGAGCTGATGGCGCAGGTCGACGAGTACATCCCGACGCCCGATCGTCCGAAGGATCTGCCGTTCCTGATGCCGATCGAAGACGTGTTCTCGATCTCCGGCCGCGGTACTGTTGTGACCGGTCGTGTTGAGCGCGGTATCGTCAAGGTGGGTGAAGAAGTCGAGATCGTCGGCATCAAGGACACCACCAAGACGACGGTTACCGGCGTTGAAATGTTCCGCAAGCTGCTGGACAGCGGCGAAGCCGGCGACAACATCGGTGCGCTGATCCGCGGCGTTGGCCGCGAGGAAGTTGAGCGCGGCCAGGTTCTTTGCAAGCCGGGTTCCGTTACCCCGCACACGAAGTTCAAGGCCGAGGCTTACATCCTCACCAAGGAAGAAGGTGGCCGTCATACGCCGTTCTTCACCAACTACCGCCCGCAGTTCTACTTCCGTACGACGGATGTGACGGGTGTGGTGTCCTTGCCGGAAGGCACGGAAATGGTGATGCCTGGCGACAACGTCTCCGTTGACGTTGAACTGATCGTGCCGATCGCCATGGAAGAAGGCCTGCGCTTCGCGATCCGCGAAGGTGGCCGTACCGTCGGCGCAGGCGTCGTCGCATCCATCATCGAATAAGATGAATTCGGTTGCCGGGTCTTGTACCCGGCAACCGTCCCTCTTAAGTCTTGCGATGCGTGGCTTCAGAGGGTATCAGGAGCAAGGTCGCGTCGGCGATCCTCTGAAGGGGTATAGCTCAGCTGGTAGAGCGACGGTCTCCAAAACCGTAGGTCGCGGGTTCGAACCCTGCTGCCCCTGCCAATTTGCTCTTGATTAATCTGCCTCGAGGGCTTAAACAGTTTCCTCGAGTGAGGCGCGCGAAGATTTTTCGCGCGCCCACTCGTATTTAACAGACCGGAACCGGAATGGCGAAGACCAATCCCTTTAAATTTATCCAGGAAGTACGCGCTGAAACGTCCAAGGTGACGTGGCCGACGCGCAAGGAAACAGCCGTGACCACCGCCATGGTGTTCGTCATGGTGCTGATCGCTTCGATTTTCTTTCTCCTGGCCGATCAGCTGATGAGCTGGGGGATAGGTGCTCTTCTGGGTGTCGGCGGCTGAGTAAGACCGACCGTCCGGTTTGTAGACAAGAACAAGAAACGGAACTGAGAACCATGGCCAAGCGCTGGTATATTGTGCATGCCTATTCCAATTTTGAGAAAAAGGTCGCCGATTCCATCCGCGAGAAGGCCGAGCAGAAAGGGTTGACCGATCTGTTTGAGGAAATCCTCGTTCCCATGGAAAAGGTTGTCGAAGTGCGCCGCGGCCGCAAGGTCGATGCCGAGCGCAAGTTTTTTCCCGGCTACGTCCTGGTGAAAATGGACATGACCAACGAGGCGTTCCACCTGATCAAGGATACGCCGAAGGTGACCGGGTTCCTCGGTGCGGACCAGAAGCCGATGCCGATTCCGGAAAAAGAAGCGCTTCGCATCATAAATCAGGTGCAGGAAGGCGTTGACAGGCCGAAGCCGTCGGTCAGCTTCGAGGTTGGCGAGCAAGTGCGCGTGTCCGATGGGCCGTTTGCTTCGTTCTCCGGTCTTGTCGAGGAAGTTGACGACGAGCGGGCGCGCCTCAAGGTGGCGGTTTCCATCTTCGGAAGAGCAACGCCGGTGGAACTGGAATTCGGTCAGGTCGACAAGCTCTGACCGTTTGCCGCCCCGAGGGGCGGTTTGAGTGCCCGGTATCAGGTCCCTGTGACCGGTTTCCGGGAAAAATCGGTGGAAGGTTCTGACATTCTTCGCCGGATGTCGACGAGGGGCCGGACCACCACTCCCAACCAGCTGGATCGCCGTTCAGCTGCGAATGATTGGAGAGAATGATGGCGAAAAAAGTTCAAGGCTTCCTGAAGCTTCAGGTGCCGGCAGGCTCCGCTACTCCGTCGCCGCCCATTGGTCCGGCGCTTGGTCAGCGTGGTCTGAACATCATGGAATTCTGCAAGGCGTTCAACGCGCAGACCCAGGATGTTGAAAAGGGTGCTCCGTGCCCGACCGTGATCACGTACTACTCGGACAAGTCCTTCACTTTCGAAGTGAAGACGGCTCCGGTCAGCTTCTTCCTGAAGAAGGCTGCCAAGCTGCCGAAGGGTTCCGGAACGCCGGGTCGCGGCACCGTGGGTTCCGTGACCAGGGCGCAGGTGAAAGAAATCGCCGAAGCCAAGATGAAGGACCTGAACGCCAATGACGTCGACGCAGCAATGCTGATGGTTGAAGGCTCCGCCCGCTCCATGGGCTTTGAGGTAACGGAGTAAGATCATGGCGAAGGTTGGAAAACGTATCTCGGCCGCTCGTGAAGGCCTTGACCGGAACAAGCTTTATTCTCTTGACGAGGCGATCGGCCTTGTGAAGGGGCGTTCCAAGACCAAGTTCGACGAAACCGTCGAAGTTGCGATCAATCTCGGTGTGGATCCGCGCCACGCAGACCAGATGGTCCGCGGCGTATGTGTTCTGCCGAACGGAACAGGCAAGAATGTTCGCGTTGCGGTTTTTGCTCGCGGTGACAAGGCTGACGAAGCGAAAGCAGCCGGTGCAGACGTTGTCGGTGCCGAAGAGCTGGTTCAGGAAGTGCAGGGCGGCAAGATCGATTTTGATCGCTGCATCGCAACGCCTGACATGATGCCGCTGGTTGGCCGTCTTGGCAAGGTGCTCGGCCCGCGTGGCCTGATGCCGAACCCGAAGGTCGGAACCGTGACCCCGGACGTCAAGGCTGCTGTCAATGATGCCAAGGGCGGCGCGGTGCAATTCCGTGTTGAAAAGGCCGGTATCGTTCATGCCGGTGTCGGCAAGGTGTCCTTTAGCGAAGAAGCGATCTCCCAGAACGTAAAGGCTCTGGTTGACGCGGTTCAAAAGGCCAAGCCGTCCGGTGCCAAGGGTTCCTACATGAAGCGTATTGCCGTGTCCTCCACGATGGGCCCGGGCGTGAAAGTCGATCTCGCCAGCATTTCAGGCGAATAATCCGGGAGACCGGGTTGAGTAAAGATTTCGGCCGAAAGGCCGAATAGACCCGGCGGTTCGCTGCCGGGTTGCCCTGTCCGAGACTGCAGGTGCCGGGAGACCGGCTTAAGCAAACGGCCTGCATAGATGGGTGAGAACCGAATTCTCCGCGATTGCGGAAAACCAGGTTCGAACCAGACCTTGCCGTGCGTTCTGCGTGAAGGTGAGGGGACAGGACCCTGAGCGTCGCCCTTGAGGCGGTTCCGGGTTCGGAACCGACCGAGTGCGGCAAAGGTAACCGGTGGCGGCAACGCCACCAAATGGAGAAGGCAAGTGGAAAGAGCGGAAAAGCACGAGTTCGTGACGGCTCTCAACGCCGAGCTGGCTGACACCGGCGTCGTTGTTGTCGCGCACTATGCAGGTCTTTCGGTTGCTCAGATGACTGCATTGCGGGCATCTGTGCGTGAAGCCGGCGGTTCTGTAAAAGTCGCAAAAAACCGCCTTGTGAAACTCGCCCTTGAAGGCACCGACCTTGAGCATCTCTCCGACCTGTTTCAGGGCCCTACCGTACTCGTCTATTCAGACGATCCGGTAGCAGCACCGAAAGCAGCTGTCGATTTCGCCAAAGCCAACAACAAGTTGGAAATTCTTGGCGGTGCTCTTGGAACGACCAATCTGAACCCGGAAGGCGTCAAGTCTCTGGCAACCATGCCGTCGCTCGATGAGCTGCGCGCGAAACTGGTTGGCATGATCCAGACCCCGGCTTCCCGGATTGCTCAGGTAGTCAACGCACCGGCCGGGCAGCTCGCCCGCGTCTTCGGCGCGTATGCCGACAAGGACGAAGCCGCATAAGGCGTCCAAACACACTGTCTAACGAAACCAACACTGGTTCGAATTTAAGGTACTGAGAAAAATGGCTGATCTTGAAAAGCTCGTAGAAGAACTGTCCGCACTGACCGTCATGGAAGCTGCTGAACTCAGCAAGCTTCTGGAAGAAAAGTGGGGCGTTTCTGCCGCAGCTCCGGTTGCAGTTGCTGCCGCTGCCGGTGGTGGCGGTGAAGCTGCTGCTGCCGAAGAGAAAACCGAATTTGACGTTGTTCTGACATCTGCTGGTGACAAGAAAATCAACGTCATCAAGGAAGTCCGCGCAATTACCGGTCTTGGCCTGAAGGAAGCTAAGGAACTCGTTGAGTCCGCTCCGAAGGCTGTCAAGGAAGGCGTTGCCAAGGACGAGTCTGAAGAGCTGAAGAAGAAGCTGGAAGAAGCAGGCGCTTCTGTAGAGCTTAAGTAACAAAGGCTTTTGCCTTTTGAACGGTCCCGTTTGTCGGGACCGTTTGTTGCCCCGGCGGGTCCAACCCGTTTCCGGGGCAAATGCACCACTAGGGCAAGTTGATTCGCGGCGTGCGAGTCAGGTGTTCTGGGCCCCATAACCCGGTCAACCTTTCCGCTTTGGTTGCAGCAGGTTGATCTTGGGGGACGGTTTTCCGAAGCGCCCGGGCAGGGCGGCCCGATTGGATAAGGGGCGTTTCGGGAAGCCGTTACCCGGCCGATACGAGGAGCGACAATGACCCAAACGTTCAACGGTCGCAAAAAGGTCCGTAAATATTTCGGATCGATCCGCGATGTCGCGGCAATGCCCAATCTCATCGAGGTACAAAAAGCATCCTACGACCAATTTCTTCAGGTCGATGAGATGCAGGGCGGCGGCCGCAAGATAGAAGGCCTTGAAGCGGTCTTCCAGTCCGTGTTTCCCATTTCCGATTTTGCCGGAACTTCCCTACTTGAGTTTGTATCCTACGAATTCGAAGCTCCCAAATACGACGTGGACGAGTGCCGCCAGCGTGACATGACGTTCGCCGCACCGCTGAAGGTAACCTTGCGTCTCATCGTCTTTGATGTCGATGAAGACACAGGGGCCAAGTCCGTCAAGGACATCAAGGAACAGGATGTCTACATGGGCGACATGCCGTTCATGACAGACAACGGCACCTTTATCGTCAATGGCACAGAGCGCGTGATCGTTTCCCAGATGCACCGTTCCCCGGGTGTTTTCTTCGACCACGACAAGGGCAAGACCCATTCCTCCGGCAAGCTTCTATTCGCCGCCCGCGTGATCCCCTATCGCGGGTCATGGCTGGATATCGAATTCGACGCCAAGGACATTGTCCACGCGCGTATCGACCGCCGTCGGAAGATCCCGGTCACGTCGCTGCTGATGGCTCTTGGCCTCGACGGCGAGGAAATCCTGAACACCTTCTACAAGCGTATCGACTATACGCGGCAGAAGGATGGTTCCTGGCGCATGCCGTTCGACGGTGCTCGCCTGAAGGGAACCAAGGCCTCCTATGATCTGATCGATGCAGATAGCGGTGAAGTCGTCGTTGAAGGTGGCCGCAAGATTACGGCACGCACGATCCGTCAGCTGAGTGAAAAGGGCATTACGGCCCTGAAGGTCACGGACGAAGACCTGCACGGTCAATATCTTGCTGAAGATATCGTTGACGCGCAGTCGGGCGAGATCTACGCGGAAGCGGGCGACGAGATCACCGGCAAGCTGCTGGAAGAACTTGTTGAGCGCGGTTATCACGAATTGACGATGCTCGATATCGACCACGTCAACACCGGTGCCTATATCCGAAACACGCTTGCGGTCGACAAGAACGAGTCCCGTGAGGATGCGCTCTTTGACATCTACCGTGTCATGCGTCCGGGAGAGCCGCCAACCATCGACACTGCGGAAGCGATGTTCCAGTCGCTGTTTTTTGACGACGAACGGTATGACCTGTCTGCTGTTGGCCGCGTGAAGATGAACATGCGTCTTGACCTGCAGTGTGAAGACACGGTCCGCACACTGCGCAAGGAAGACATCCTTGAAGTTATCCGTGTCCTGCTCCAGCTGCGTGACGGCAAAGGCGACATCGATGACATCGACAACCTTGGCAACCGTCGTGTGCGGTCGGTCGGCGAACTGATGGAAAACCAGTATCGCGTCGGCCTGCTTCGCATGGAACGCGCGATCAAGGAACGCATGAGTTCCGTGGAAATCGACACGGTCATGCCGCAGGATCTGATCAATGCGAAACCGGCCGCTGCTGCCGTCCGCGAATTCTTCGGGTCTTCGCAGCTGTCGCAGTTCATGGACCAGACCAACCCGTTGTCTGAAGTCACCCACAAGCGCCGCCTGTCGGCGCTCGGTCCGGGTGGTCTGACACGAGAACGTGCAGGCTTCGAGGTTCGCGACGTTCACCCGACACACTACGGCCGCATCTGCCCGATCGAGACCCCGGAAGGTCCGAATATCGGTCTGATCAATTCGCTGGCGACTTTTGCTCGCGTGAACAAGTACGGCTTCATTGAAAGCCCGTACCGCAAGGTCGATGATGGGGTCGTAACCAACGAAGTCATCTATCTTTCCGCAATGGAAGAAGCCAAGCACTATGTGGCGCAGTCCAATGCGGAATATGACGCGGAAGGCCGGTTCACAACCGAACTTATCACCTGCCGTCATGCAGGTGAGAACATGATGGTTCCGTCCGACAAGGTCGACCTGATGGACGTTTCGCCGAAACAGCTTGTTTCTGTTGCGGCAGCGCTCATTCCGTTCCTGGAAAACGATGACGCCAATCGTGCGCTCATGGGTTCGAACATGCAGCGTCAGGCGGTGCCTCTTGTGAGCGCCGAAGCGCCATTTGTCGGCACGGGTATGGAACCGGTTGTCGCGCGCGATTCAGGTGCCGCGATCGGTGCACGCCGCGCGGGTGTGGTCGATCAGGTAGACGCGACACGTATCGTTATTCGTGCGACGGAAGATCTCGATCCCGGCAAGTCCGGTGTCGATATCTACAGGCTGCAAAAGTTCCAACGCTCCAACCAGAACACCTGCATTAACCAGCGCCCGCTGGTGCGTGTCGGTGATCGGGTCCACAAGGGCGACATCATTGCTGACGGCCCGTCCACGGATCTGGGCGACCTGGCTCTCGGCCGGAACGTGCTTGTCGCGTTCATGCCGTGGAACGGTTACAACTTCGAGGATTCCATCCTTCTTTCCGAGCGGATCGTTTCCGACGACGTCTTCACTTCCATCCACCTTGAGGAATTCGAGGTGATGGCGCGTGATACCAAGCTTGGTCCGGAAGAGATCACCCGCGACATTCCCAACGTTTCAGAAGAAGCGCTGAAGAATCTCGACGAGGCCGGCATCGTCTATATCGGTGCGGAACTCAATCCGGGTGACATTCTCGTCGGCAAGATCACGCCGAAGGGCGAGAGCCCGATGACTCCGGAAGAAAAACTTCTGCGAGCCATCTTCGGCGAGAAGGCCTCCGACGTGCGCGACACGTCCCTACGCCTGCCGCCAGGGGTTTCCGGTACTGTGGTCGAAGTGCGTGTCTTCAATCGCCATGGCGTCGAAAAAGACGAACGGGCGATGGCGATCGAGCGCGAGGAAATCGAACGTCTCGCAAAGGACCGGGACGACGAGCAGGCAATCCTCGACCGCAACGTCTATGGCCGTCTCGCAGAAATGCTGATGGACAAGACTGCTGTTGCCGGTCCCAAGGGCTTTGGCAAGGACGCTGTTCTGACCGGGGATGTTCTCAACGACTTCCCGCGGTCGCAGTGGTGGCAGTTCGCTACCGACGACGAAAAGTTCATGTCCGAAATCGAAGCCTTGCGCGGTCAGTACGACGACAGCCGCAAGCGTCTCGAGCAGCGGTTCATCGACAAGGTCGAAAAACTGCAGCGCGGTGATGAACTGCCTCCTGGCGTCATGAAAATGGTCAAGGTCTTTGTTGCCGTGAAGCGCAAGCTTCAGCCGGGTGACAAGATGGCCGGCCGTCACGGCAACAAGGGCGTGGTTTCCAAGATCAACCCGTGCGAGGACATGCCGTTCCTGGAAGACGGTACGCATGTCGATATCGTGTTGAACCCGCTCGGCGTGCCGTCCCGCATGAACGTCGGCCAGATCCTGGAAACTCACCTGGGCTGGGCCTGCCGCGGCATGGGTAACCGGATTGGCGAAATGTACGAAGAGTACAAGCGCTCCGGTCAGCTTGACGAGCTTCGCGGAAAGATCGTCGAGATCTACGGCGACAACATGAAGGGCGACAACGTCCAGGAATACGATGACGAGAGCATCGTTCGCCTGGCCGACCAGCTGAAGAAGGGTGTTTCCATCGCGACGCCGGTCTTTGATGGCGCGCGTGAACCCGATGTTGTCGAAGCACTGAACATCGCCGGTTACGACTCGAGCGGTCAGTCCGTGCTGTTTGATGGACGAACCGGTGAAGAGTTCGACCGCAAGGTGACCGTGGGCTACATCTATATGCTGAAGCTCCACCACCTTGTCGACGACAAGATCCATGCCCGTTCGATCGGCCCGTACTCGCTCGTTACCCAGCAGCCGCTTGGTGGTAAGGCGCAGTTCGGTGGCCAGCGTTTCGGGGAAATGGAGGTCTGGGCGCTCGAGGCATACGGTGCAGCCTATACGCTGCAGGAAATGCTCACAGTCAAGTCGGACGACGTGGCCGGCCGTACGAAGGTCTACGAGGCCATCGTTCGCGGCGACGACACCTTCGAGGCGGGCATACCGGAAAGCTTCAACGTGCTTGTGAAGGAAATGCGGTCCCTGGGTCTCAATGTTGAACTGCAACGGACTGATGTACCCGCGATTGGCGAGGAAGAAACTGCGGATGCCGCAGAATAATCCCGTCAACGGACGCAATATGACTTGGCATGCCGGTCACGGAGAGGGGTGTTTGGACCCGCTCTCCGGCCGCGCATCGAAGGAGATGGATCATGAATCATGAGGTCATGAACCTGTTTAATCAACAGGCTCCCGCACAGACCTTCGACAATATCCGGATTTCGCTTGCGAGCCCGGAAAAGATCTTGTCCTGGTCTTTCGGCGAAATCAAAAAGCCGGAGACCATCAACTACCGTACGTTCAAGCCTGAACGCGACGGCCTGTTCTGCGCACGTATCTTCGGCCCGATCAAGGACTATGAGTGCCTTTGCGGCAAGTACAAGCGCATGAAATACAAAGGCGTTATCTGCGAGAAGTGTGGCGTTGAAGTCACCTTGTCCAGGGTTCGCCGTGAGCGTATGGGCCACATTGAACTGGCCGCTCCGGTTGCGCATATCTGGTTCCTGAAGTCCTTGCCGAGCCGCATCGGTCTGTTGCTTGACATGACACTGAAGGATCTGGAACGCGTTCTTTATTTCGAGAACTATGTGGTTCTCGAGCCGGGTCTGACCCCGCTCAAGCAGCATCAGCTTCTTTCCGAAGAAGACTATGTCGCCGCTCAGGACGACTACGGTGAAGACGCCTTCACGGCGATGATCGGTGCCGAAGCGATCCGCGAAATCCTGATGAGCATGGATCTCGAGCGCGAAAGCGAAAAGCTACGCCAGGAAATCGCCGAAGCAACCACTGAGCTGAAGCCGAAAAAACTGGCAAAGCGCTTGAAGGTCATCGAGGCATTCATGGAATCCGGCAATCGTCCGGAATGGATGATCATGACGGTTGTCCCGGTCATTCCACCGGATCTGCGTCCGCTGGTGCCGCTCGACGGCGGACGTTTCGCAACGTCCGACCTCAACGATCTCTACCGTCGCGTGATCAACCGGAACAACCGTTTGCGCCGCCTGATGGAATTGCGCGCTCCGGACATCATTATCCGGAACGAGAAGCGTATGCTTCAGGAATCTGTGGACGCGCTGTTCGACAACGGTCGCCGCGGCCGCGTCATCACCGGTGCCAACAAGCGTCCGTTGAAGTCGTTGTCCGACATGCTGAAAGGCAAGCAGGGCCGTTTCCGGCAGAACCTTCTCGGCAAACGCGTCGACTATTCCGGCCGTTCGGTGATCACGGTTGGCCCGGAGCTGAAACTTCATCAGTGCGGGCTGCCGAAGAAGATGGCGCTTGAACTGTTCAAGCCCTTCATCTATTCGCGCCTCGACGCCAAGGGTTTCTCTTCGACTGTCAAGCAGGCGAAGAAGCTTGTGGAGAAGGAACGTCCGGAAGTCTGGGATATTCTCGACGAGGTGATCCGCGAGCACCCGGTTCTTTTGAACCGTGCGCCGACGCTTCACCGTCTCGGTATCCAGGCGTTCGAACCGACCCTGATCGAAGGCAAGGCCATCCAGCTGCATCCGCTCGTCTGTTCGGCGTTCAATGCAGACTTTGACGGTGACCAGATGGCTGTTCACGTGCCGCTTTCGCTGGAAGCCCAGCTTGAAGCGCGTACGCTGATGATGTCCACCAACAACATTCTGCACCCGGCCAACGGTGGTCCGATCATTGTTCCGTCGCAGGATATTGTTCTCGGTCTTTACTACCTCTCCATCATGGCAGAGGGAGAACCGGGCGAAGGCATGGCCTTTGGTGATATCGGTGAAATCCATCACGCGCTGGCCAACAAGGTCATCACGCTGCACACCAAGATCAAGGGTCGTTACAAGTCCATTGATGCGGACGGGAACCCGACTTCCGAGATCATCGAGACGACACCTGGTCGGATGTTGATCGCCGAGTTATTGCCCAAGCACTTCGAAGTCCCGTTCGAAGCTTGCAACAGGCTGATGACCAAGAAGGAAATCTCCAAGATGATCGACACGGTCTACCGTGCCTGCGGTCAGAAGGAGACGGTTATTTTCTGCGACCGGATCATGGAACTCGGCTTCAAGAATGCCTGTAATGCCGGCATTTCGTTTGGTATGGACGACATGGTCATTCCTGATACCAAACAGAACCTGGTTGCCGAAACCTCGTCGCTCGCGACTGAATACGAGCAGCAATACAATGACGGTCTGATCACCCAGGGCGAAAAGTACAACAAGGTTGTCGATGCCTGGGCGAAATGCACCGACAAGATCGCTGATGAAATGATGGCGCGCATCAAGGCGGTTCAGATCGACGACGAGACAGGACGTCAAAAGCCGATGAACTCGGTCTACATGATGTCTCACTCCGGTGCGCGTGGTTCGCCACAGCAGATGAAGCAGCTCGCCGGCATGCGCGGCCTGATGGCCAAGCCGGACGGTTCGATCATCGAAAACCCGATTATCTCGAACTTCAAGGAAGGCCTGTCGGTTCTGGAGTACTTCAACTCCACCCACGGTGCCCGCAAGGGTCTGGCCGACACTGCCTTGAAAACGGCGAACTCGGGTTATCTCACTCGTCGTCTTGTGGACGTTGCTCAGGATTCAATTATCCTGGAGCCGGATTGTGGCTCTGAACGCGGCATCACCGTTGCACCGATCGTCGATGCCGGTAATGTCATTGCCTCTCTCGGCATGCGCGTTCTCGGCCGTACGACGGCAGAGGACGTCGTCAACCACCTGACCGGCGAAGTGATCGTGCCCAGGGGTACGCTCATCGACGAGAAGGATGTCGAGGCGATCGAAGGAGCCAAGGTCCAGCAGATCAAGATCCGTTCGGTTCTCACCTGTGAAACAGAAACCGGCGTCTGTGCAACCTGTTATGGTCGTGACCTCGCACGTGGCACGCCGGTCAACCTCGGTGAAGCTGTCGGCGTCATCGCGGCGCAGTCCATCGGTGAACCGGGCACCCAGCTGACCATGCGTACGTTCCATATCGGCGGAACGGCGCAGGTCGTCGACAGCTCCTTCATCGAGTCCAATGTTGACGGAACGGTCAAGATCCGGAACCGGTCGGTGCAACGCGACTCCGACGGCAACCTCATTGCCATGGTACGCAACATGTCCATCGTTGTTATCGACAGCGACGGAAACGAGCGTGCAGTTCACCGTGTCGCATACGGTTCCAAGCTGCATGTCGACGAAGGTGACGCGGTCAAGCGCGGTCAGCGGATTGCCGAATGGGATCCCTACACCCGTCCGATGCTTGCGGAAGTTGACGGCGTGGTTGACTTCGAAGATCTGGTTGACGGAGCTTCTGTTCAGGAAACTGCCGATGAGGCGACCGGTATCACCAAGCGTATCGTCATCGACTGGCGGTCGTCGCAGCGTGGTGCGGATCTCAAGCCTGCCATCGTCATCAAGGACGACAAGGGTACGATTTCGAAAAACTCGCGCGGATCCGATGCTCGCTTGATACTGTCCGTGGATGCGATCCTGTCCGTTCAGCCTGGCTCCACAGTCAAAGCTGGTGACGTCCTGGCGCGTATTCCCCTGGAGAGTGCCAAGACCAAGGACATCACCGGTGGTCTGCCGCGAGTTGCGGAACTGTTCGAAGCTCGCCGTCCGAAGGATCATGCTATCATCGCTGAAATCGATGGTACGATCCGTTTCGGCCGCGACTACAAGAACAAGCGTCGCATCATCATCGATCCGGCAGAGGATGGCGCGGAACCCGTCGAATATCTCATCCCGAAAGGCAAGCACTTCCACCTTCAGGAAGGCGATGCCATTGAAAAAGGTGAGTACATTCTCGACGGCAACCCGGCACCGCATGACATTCTGGCTGTCAAGGGCGTGGAGGCACTTGCTGCCTATCTCGTCAATGAGATCCAGGAAGTCTATCGTCTGCAGGGTGTGACCATCAACGACAAGCACATCGAAGTGATTGTCCGCCAGATGCTGCAGAAAGTCGAAATCACCGATCCGGGCGATACCGAGTTCTTTTCGGGCGAACAGATCGACAAGATCGACTTCGAGGAAGCGAACGAGAAGGCCATCGACAATGCCCGGGATCCCGCGAAAGGTGTTCCCGTTCTGCTGGGTATTACCAAGGCATCTCTGCAGACGCGGTCGTTCTTCTCTGCAGCGTCGTTCCAGGAAACGACCCGTGTCCTTACCGATGCAGCGGTCAACGGCAAGACCGATCCGCTTGTCGGCCTGAAGGAAAACGTCATTGTCGGCCGTTTGATTCCGGCCGGTACCGGCGGGGTCATGAAACGTATCCGCAAGATTGCCTCGCATCGCGATGACCTGATCCAGGAAGCGCAGCGCCAGCAATCTTCAGAAAGCGCGGCTGAAGGCCTGCTGGAAGATATGACGGGTGCAGCCGAGTAATCGGCACTGGCAAAACTGATCGAAAGGCCGCCTCCGGGCGGCCTTTCTGTATGGACCAGAGTTGAGAGCAATATGATGAACGACAACGAAGTCGAAATGGAACCGGTGGTCTATATCGTCATCGGCCGGGTCTGGGAAAACGAAGAAGCGCTGCCGGATGATGCCGTGACGATTCATGCACTTCTGAGAGCGCCGGACGATGATGATGCGGTTCGCAGAACCCTTGAAGCCCTGCAGGGCCAGGGTTTTGCCGAAGCCGAGCTTGACCAGATCGGGGTCATGGACGGGGAACCCGACGATCCGCTTTACGAAGGGGCCTACCAGGATGCGCTCGCGGGCAATGTGGCAATCGTGACTTTTTCCGGTGAAGGCTGACCGGGTTCGTTACGGATGACGCACTCCCGGGCTGTTGTGCGGCACGTGTTCCGCGAGGCGTCCGAAGCAGCATATTCGAGCCGGAAATGTGAGGCGCGAGACCGATCGTCGACGTTGGCCGGGACCTGTGGTGAGTCGGCATTGACCTATAGCCGGTTTCACCTGTGAATCTTACAGACATTTAACAAGGAATACCCGAACGATTCCTTGCTTTGATCGCTCGCAGAATTCGGCTACGAAATAAAATTACGCGAATCCACTTCAAATAGTGCGCAAAGTTATGTCAGGCCATTGAATTCATTGCAATAATTTGAACTGATGGATGATCGTCAATGCAATCATGGTTTTTTCGACAAAGCACTTGACGCATGGGGTGCATATGAGTAGGTTCCGCGCATCCCAAGGGCAGGCGGTAAGAGTGAACCGTCCAGCGCTGATCCAAGGCGCAGGACCCAATCCTTTTAAACGCTGCCGGGTATAGATAGGCGAATACGCGTCGATTGCATGACCGCGGGTTTACTCGTGGTCCTCTGGTTTTTCGCAGCGCCGGCCGCTCTCAGAGCGTGCGGGCGCGATTTTGCATGTTTGTTGGCTTGCAAGATCGGCGAGGGACTGCAGTTGCATACGAATTTTTGGATGGACAAGGTAAAGGGCAAAGAATGCCGACCATCAACCAGTTGATCCGCAAGCCGCGGAAAGATCCGCCGAAGCGGAACAAGGTGCCGGCCATGGAGGCCTGCCCTCAGAAGCGTGGTGTTTGCACCCGCGTTTACACGACGACGCCGAAGAAGCCGAACTCGGCTCTGCGTAAGGTGGCCAAGATCCGCCTGACCAACGGCTTCGAAGTCATCGGCTACATCCCGGGTGAAGGTCACAACCTTCAGGAACACTCGGTGGTGATGATCCGTGGCGGCCGCGTGAAGGATTTGCCGGGTGTTCGCTACCACATCATCCGTGGTGTGCTCGATACCCAGGGCGTCAAGGATCGTAAGCAGCGCCGTTCGAAATACGGCGCCAAGCGGCCGAAGTAAGGAGCACATTAGATGTCCCGTCGTCACCGCGCAGAAAAACGCGAAATCAACCCGGATCCGAAATTCGGGGATATGGTCGTCACCAAATTCATGAACTCCATCATGTATGACGGCAAGAAATCCACCGCCGAGCGCATCGTTTACGGTGCTTTCGACGTGGTCGAGAACAAGACCCGCGAGAACCCGATCGAGGTTTTCCATGCGGCTCTTGAAAATGTCATGCCGCAAGTGGAAGTCCGCTCCCGCCGTGTTGGTGGTGCGACCTACCAGGTCCCGGTCGAGGTCCGCAACGAGCGCCGTCAGGCTCTTGCGATTCGCTGGTTGATTACCGCCGCGCGCAACCGCAACGAAACCACAATGGTTGACCGCCTGTCTGGCGAGCTGCTCGATGCAGCAAACAACCGTGGTACCGCAGTTAAGAAGCGTGAAGATACGCACCGGATGGCAGACGCCAACCGCGCGTTCTCGCACTACCGCTGGTAAAAGTTACTTCGAAGGGCTGACGCTATGTCGCGCACGCATAATATCGAGGACTACCGTAACTTCGGCATCATGGCTCACATCGATGCTGGCAAGACCACTACGACCGAGCGGATCCTCTACTACACTGGCAAGAGCCACAAGATCGGCGAAGTTCATGATGGTGCCGCCACCATGGACTGGATGGAGCAGGAGCAGGAGCGTGGTATCACGATCACCTCTGCTGCAACCACCGCTTTCTGGAACGACAAGCGGCTGAACATCATCGACACCCCGGGCCACGTTGACTTCACCATTGAAGTCGAGCGTTCGCTCCGTGTTCTCGACGGCGCCGTTGCTCTTCTGGACGCTAACGCCGGTGTCGAGCCGCAGACCGAAACTGTCTGGCGTCAGGCCGACAAGTACAACGTCCCGCGGATGATCTTCGTCAACAAGATGGACAAGCTGGGCGCCGATTTCGATCGCTGTGTCACCATGATCAAGGAACGCCTTGGCGCGACTCCGCTGGTCATGCAGCTGCCGGTTGGCGCCGAGAGCGAATTTGCCGGCTGTGTCGACCTTCTTAAAATGAAGGCTCTGATCTGGCAGGCTGAAAATCTTGGTGCTGCCTGGGATGAAGTCGACATTCCTGCCGATCTTGCCGATCGTGCGCAAGAACTGCGCGACGCTATGATCGAGACTGCCGTCGAAGTTGACGAAGAGGCAATGGAAGCTTACCTGGAAGGTGAAGAGCCGACCATGGAAAAGCTGAAAGAGCTGATCCGCAAGGGTACCATCAGCGGCGAATTCGTTCCGATCTTCTGTGGTTCCGCATTCAAGAACAAAGGTGTGCAGCCACTGCTGGACGCAGTTGTCGACTTCCTGCCGAACCCGGTCGAAGTGCCGGCGATCAAGGGCATTGACCCGAAGACCGAAGCTGAAGTCGAGCGGAAGTCTTCGGACGAAGAGCCGCTTGGCCTGCTGGCATTCAAGATTGCAAACGACCCGTTCGTCGGCTCGCTGACGTTCTGCCGCATCTATTCCGGTGTTCTGAACAAGGGTACGTCCCTTCTCAACACGGTGAAAGACAAGCGTGAACGCGTTGGTCGCATGATGCAGATGCACTCCAACTCCCGCGAGGACATTGATGTTGCATATGCAGGCGACATCGTTGCTATTGCAGGTCTGAAGGACACGACGACAGGCGACACGCTGTGTGATCCGCTTAAGCCGGTGATCCTGGAGCGCATGGAATTCCCCGAGCCGGTCATCGAGATCGCGGTCGAGCCGAAAACCAAGGGTGACCAGGAAAAGATGGGCCTTGCCCTGAACCGCCTGGCAGCCGAGGATCCATCCTTCCGCGTGAAGACGGACGAGGAATCCGGTCAGACCATCATCGCCGGAATGGGTGAGTTGCACCTTGATATCATCGTCGACCGCATGAAGCGTGAATTCAAGGTCGAAGCGAATATCGGTGCACCTCAGGTTGCATATCGCGAAACAATCACCAAGGTTGCCGATGTGGACTACACCCACAAGAAGCAGTCCGGTGGTTCCGGTCAGTTTGCTCGTATCAAACTCACCATCGAGCCGGCAGAGCCGAACGAAGGTTATGTCTTCGACAGCAAGGTTGTCGGCGGTAATGTTCCGAAAGAATACATTCCGGGCGTTACCAAAGGTATCGAGAGCGTCATGTCCTCTGGACCGCTGGCTGGTTTCCCGATGCTCGACATCAAGGCAACTTTGACCGACGGTGCATACCACGATGTCGACTCTTCTGTTCTGGCCTTCGAGATTGCCGGTCGTGCCGGCTTCCGCGAAGCCATTCAGAAGGCTGGCCCGAAATTGCTCGAGCCGATCATGAAAGTCGAGGTTGTCACCCCGGAAGACTACATGGGTGACGTGATTGGTGACCTGAACTCCCGCCGCGGCCAGATCGCGGGTACGGAGAACCGGGGCATCGTGACAGTCATCACCGCAATGGTTCCGTTGGCCAACATGTTTGGTTACGTGAACAATCTGCGTTCCATGTCTCAAGGCCGCGCACAGTACTCGATGGTGTTCGATCACTACGAGCAGGTGCCGCAGGCTGTCGCCGAAGAGGTTCAGGCGAAATACGCCTGAACCTGACCTCTTAACGTCAAGAAGAAATAGAGAAACGGAGTAATCCGATGGCGAAGGAAAAATTTGAGCGCAACAAGCCGCACGTTAACATTGGCACGATTGGCCACGTTGACCATGGCAAGACGACGCTGACTGCTGCAATCACGATGACGCTTGCCGAAACTGGCGGCGCCGAAGCAAAAGCCTATGACGAGATTGACGGCGCGCCTGAAGAAAAGGCACGCGGTATCACGATCTCCACGGCCCACGTTGAGTATGAGACGGAAAACCGTCACTACGCTCACGTTGACTGCCCGGGCCATGCCGACTACGTGAAGAACATGATCACGGGTGCCGCGCAGATGGACGGCGCGATCCTGGTCGTGTCTTCAGCAGACGGCCCGATGCCGCAGACGCGCGAGCACATCCTGCTTGCCCGTCAGGTTGGCGTTCCGGCTCTTGTTGTTTTCATGAACAAGGTCGACCAGGTCGACGATGAAGAGCTTCTTGAGCTTGTCGAGATGGAAATCCGCGAATTGCTGGCTTCCTACGAGTACCCGGGCGACGACATTCCGATCGTCAAGGGTTCAGCGCTTGCAGCTGTCGAGAACCGCGATGCGGCGATCGGCCGTGACGCGATCCGCGAGCTGATGGCGCAGGTCGACGAGTACATCCCGACGCCCGATCGTCCGAAGGATCTGCCGTTCCTGATGCCGATCGAAGACGTGTTCTCGATCTCCGGCCGCGGTACTGTTGTGACCGGTCGTGTTGAGCGCGGTATCGTCAAGGTGGGTGAAGAAGTCGAGATCGTCGGCATCAAGGACACCACCAAGACGACGGTTACCGGCGTTGAAATGTTCCGCAAGCTGCTGGACAGCGGCGAAGCCGGCGACAACATCGGTGCGCTGATCCGCGGCGTTGGCCGCGAGGAAGTTGAGCGCGGCCAGGTTCTTTGCAAGCCGGGTTCCGTTACCCCGCACACGAAGTTCAAGGCCGAGGCTTACATCCTCACCAAGGAAGAAGGTGGCCGTCATACGCCGTTCTTCACCAACTACCGCCCGCAGTTCTACTTCCGTACGACGGATGTGACGGGTGTGGTGTCCTTGCCGGAAGGCACGGAAATGGTGATGCCTGGCGACAACGTCTCCGTTGACGTTGAACTGATCGTGCCGATCGCCATGGAAGAAGGCCTGCGCTTCGCGATCCGCGAAGGTGGCCGTACCGTCGGCGCAGGCGTCGTCGCATCCATCATCGAATAATCGACAGCCGGGCCTGCCGGTGTAACAAAACGTAGCGCGGGCAGGCCCGCAGTCTTATTGGGAACAATAACAATGAACGGTCAGAATATCCGGATCCGCCTGAAGGCGTTTGACCACCGTATTCTCGACGCCTCCACCAAGGAGATCGTCAATACGGCCAAGCGGACCGGTGCTCAGGTGCGGGGTCCCGTGCCGCTGCCGACGCGGATCGAGAAGTACACGGTACTTCGCGGACCGCATATCGATAAGAAAAGCCGCGATCAGTTCGAGATGCGTACGCACAAGCGTCTTCTCGACATCGTGGATCCGACGCCCCAGACGGTGGACGCGCTGATGAAGCTCGACCTGGCCGCTGGTGTTGACGTCGAGATCAAGCTCTAAGGCGGGGTCAAGGGGACACATCATGCGTTCTGGAGTGATCGCTCAGAAAGTGGGCATGACCCGCATCTACAACGATGCGGGCGAGCATGTTCCAGTCACGGTTTTGCGGCTGGAAAACTGCCAGGTGGTAGCCCACCGGACTGACGAAAAGAATGGTTACACTGCGCTGCAGCTCGGCGCGGGTACCCGTAAAGTAAAGAATACGCCCAAGGCGCTGCGCGGTCATTTTGCTGTTGCAAAGGTCGAGCCTAAGCGGACGGTTGCCGAGTTCCGCGTAACAGCGGACAACTTGATTGACGTTGGCGCGGAAATGACCGCGGATCACTACGTCGAAGGCCAGTTCGTGGATGTGACCGGGACGTCCATCGGCAAGGGATTCGCCGGTGCGATGAAACGCCACAACTTCGGTGGTGGCCGTGCATCCCACGGTAACTCAATCTCGCACCGCTCACACGGTTCCACGGGTCAGTGTCAGGACCCGGGCCGCGTGTTCAAGGGCAAGAAAATGGCCGGTCATATGGGCGATGCCCGCGTGACCACGCAGAACCTGAAGGTTGTGCGCACTGATGTTGAGCGTGGCCTGATCATGGTCGAAGGTTCGGTTCCGGGTGCCAAAGGCGGCTGGATCCTGGTTCGCGACGCGATCAAAAAGGCGCTGCCGGAAAACGTTCCGGTTCCGGGTGCATTCAAGGCATCCGAAGCGGCTGAGGTTGCCGGGAAGGAGAGTGAGTGATGGAACTCCAGGTCAAGACCCTCGAAGGTGGGGCGGCCGGTTCGATCACGGTGTCTGACGAGATCTTTGGTCTCGAGCCGCGCACCGATTTGATCCACCGAGTGGTGCGCTGGCAGTTGGCCAAGCGCCAGGCGGGTACCCACAATACGCTGCAACGCGCGGATATCTCCGGTTCGACGAAGAAGTTCGTCCGCCAGAAGGGTTCCGGCGGCGCACGTCACGGTAACAAGAAAGCCCCGCAGTTCCGCGGTGGTGGCAAGGCGTTCGGTCCGAGCGTTCGTGATCATAGCCATGATCTGCCGAAGAAGGTTCGCTCCCTCGGTCTGAAGCATGCTTTGTCCGCGAAGGCGCGAGCTGACAGCATCGTTGTGGTCGAAGACGCGAAGGCAGCCGAAGCAAAGACCAAGGCTCTGAAGTCCCAGCTCGAAAAGCTCGGCCTGACCAGCGCTCTTGTGATTGACGGTGCCGACATCGACAACAACTTCGCACTGGCGTCCCGCAACATTCCGCATGTGGATGTGCTGCCAGTGCAGGGTATCAATGTTTACGACATCCTGCGGGCCAACACCCTGGTGTTGACCAAGGCTGCGGTGTCTGCACTTGAGGAGCGCTTCAAATGAGCAAACTTCCTCACTATGACAAAATCGTTGGCCCGGTAATCACCGAAAAGTCGACGATGGCTTCCGAAGAGAACAAGGTTGTCTTCAAGGTTGCCAATGACGCAACAAAGCCGGAAATCAAGGCCGCTGTCGAAGCACTGTTCGGCGTCAAGGTCACGGCAGTGAATACCCTGGTCCGCAAGGGCAAGGTGAAGCGCTTCCGCGGACGTCTTGGCCGCCAGTCCGACTTCAAGAAGGCCGTCGTTACGCTGCAGGAAGGTCACGGCATCGACGTGACCACCGGGCTCTGAGGCGGGGACTTAGAAAATGGCACTAAAGACATTCAATCCGACGTCCCCAGGTCGCCGTCAGCTTGTTCAGGTTGACCGCTCTGGCCTGCATAAGGGCAAGCCGGTCAAAACTCTGACCGAGGGTCTGTCCAAGAAGGGCGGTCGTAACAACACCGGTCGTCTGACGTCTCCAAACCGCGGTGGCGGTCACAAGCGGTCTTACCGTCTTGTCGACTTCAAGCGGCGCAAGTGGGACGTGCCGGCAACGGTCGAGCGCCTCGAGTACGATCCGAACAGGACCGCATTCATCGCTCTCATCCGTTACGAAGACGGCGAACTGAGCTACATCCTGGCGCCTCAGCGCCTGGCTGTCGGTGACACAGTTGTCGCCGGTGAAAACGTCGACGTGAAGCCGGGCAACGCAGCGCCGCTGTCGCGCATTCCGGTTGGAACGATCGTGCACAACATTGAGCTGAAGCCGGGCAAAGGCGCCCAGATCGCTCGGTCTGCCGGTGCATTCGTTCAAATCGTAGGCCGTGACCAGGGCTACACCACGCTGCGTCTCATGTCTGGTGAGCAGCGCCGTGTGCTTGGCACATGCATGGCTTCCATTGGTGCCGTGTCCAACCCGGACCACGGCAACATAAATCTCGGCAAGGCAGGCCGTTCCCGCTGGCTTGGCATTCGTCCGCATACTCGCGGCGTTGCCATGAACCCGATCGATCACCCACATGGTGGTGGTGAGGGCAGGACCTCTGGCGGTCGTCATCCGGTTACTCCTTGGGGTAAACCGACCAAAGGTAAGCGTACGCGGCGCAATAAGCAGACTGATAAGTATATCGTCCGCAGCCGCCACGCGCGCAAGAAGTAAAGGGCAAGGATCGTGGCACGTTCGATCTGGAAAGGTCCGTTTGTCGACGGGTATCTGCTGAACAAAGCGGACAAGGTACGTGAGTCCGGCCGGAACGAGGTCATCAAGACCTGGAGCCGCCGCTCAACGATCCTGCCGCAGTTCGTCGGTTTGACCTTCGGCGTCTACAACGGTCAAAAGCACGTTCCGGTGCTGGTGTCTGAAGAAATGATCGGTCACAAGTTCGGTGAGTTTTCACCGAGCCGGACCTATTACGGTCATGGCGCCGACAAGAAGGCGAAGAGGAAGTAACGATGGGCAAGCCGAAGCGTGAGCGGACGCTCGCTGACAACGAGGCAAGGGCAATGACCCGTATGCTGCGTGTTTCTCCTCGCAAGCTGAACCTCGTTGCGGCTGCGATCCGCGGCAAAAAAGTCGGTTCCGCCATTGCGGACCTGACGTTCTCCCGCAAGCGCATCGCGCAGGATGTCAAGAAAACACTGATGTCAGCCGTTGCGAATGCGGAAAACAATCATGACCTGGATATCGACAACCTGGTGGTTGCCGAAGCTCATGTTGGCAAAGCTTTTGTCATCAAGCGGTTCCAGGCCCGTGCACGCGGCCGTGTCGGTCGGATCGAGAAGCCTTTCTCGAACCTGACCATCGTCGTGCGTGAACTTGAGGAGACCGCCTGATGGGACATAAAGTAAACCCGATCGGCATGCGCCTCGGGATTAACCGCACCTGGGATTCCCGCTGGTACGCGAACAAGAACGAATACGGCGACCTTCTTCATGAAGATTTCCGCATCCGTGAATTCCTCCTGAAGGAATTGAAGCAGGCCGCGGTTTCAAAGGTTGTGATCGAGCGCCCGCACAAGAAGTGCCGCGTGTCCATTCATTCCGGCCGTCCGGGTGTGGTCATCGGTAAAAAAGGTGCCGACATCGAGCGTCTTCGCAAGAAGATTGCCGATATCACCAATTCGGAAGTGCACCTCAACATCGTTGAAGTTCGCAAGCCGGAAATCGACGCGACACTGGTTGCCGCCTCGATCGCTCAGCAGCTGGAACGCCGCGTTGCTTTCCGCCGCGCCATGAAACGGGCTGTTCAGTCCGCCATGCGTCTTGGCGCCCAGGGCATCCGGATCAATTGCGGCGGACGCCTCGGCGGTGCGGAAATCGCGCGTATCGAATGGTACCGTGAAGGCCGTGTGCCGCTTCACACACTGCGTGCCGACATCGATTACGGTGTTGCGAGCGCCCACACGGCTTACGGTGTGTGCGGTGTGAAGGTCTGGATCTTCAAGGGTGAAATTCTGGAGCATGACCCGATGGCGTCCGAGCGTCGCGCAACGGCTGCTTCCGAAGGTAACCACGGTGATCGCGGCGGACGCCGGGATCGGGGCCGCGAGCGCGCAGCTTAAGTCAAGCTGCCAGCCGCTCGTAAGACAAGAAAGACGAGAGAAGAACGATGCTGCAACCGAAGCGCACAAAGTTCCGCAAGCAGCACAAGGGCCGCATCCACGGCTTGTCGAAGGGGGGCACCGACCTCAACTTCGGCGCATTCGGTCTGAAGGCTTTGGAGCCAGAGCGTGTGACTGCACGTCAGATCGAAGCGGCCCGTCGTGCTATGACCCGTCACATGAAGCGTGCGGGTCGTGTTTGGATCCGTATCTTCCCGGACGTTCCGGTTTCATCGAAGCCAGCCGAAGTCCGCATGGGTAAGGGTAAAGGTTCTCCGGATTACTGGGCTTGCCGTGTCAAGCCTGGCCGGATCATGTTTGAAATCGACGGTGTGCCGGAAGACATTGCGCGTGAAGCCATGCGTCTTGCCGCCGCCAAGCTGCCGATCAAGTGCCGTTTCGTTCAGCGTATCGGCGAGTAAGGCACGCGAGGAGTTAAGCCATGAAGGCGACCGATGTACGGGCCAAGACCCCCGACGAGCTCCGTGGTGAGCTTGAAGTCCTGAAGAAAGAACAGTTCAATCTGCGCTTTCAGAAGGCAACGGGTCAGCTCGAAAACACAGCGCGAGTCCGGCAGATCCGCCGGGACATCGCGCGTATCCAGACGATCATGCGCGAAAAGCGCGTGTCGACTAACGCGTAAGGAGACGGCAATGCCGAAGCGTATCCTGCAGGGCACCGTTGTCAGCAACGCGAATGACAAGACGGTGACGGTTAACGTGGAGCGCCGCTTCACCCACCCGCTGCTGAAGAAGACTGTGCGCCGGACGAAGAAGTACCGCGCACACGACGAAAGCAACCAGTACAAGGTTGGCGACTCTGTTCAGATTGAAGAGTGTGCGCCGGTCTCGAAAAACAAACGTTGGACTGTGGTCGCTCAGTGACCACGCTCCATTCAGTGAGCATCAGGCGCCCGTGACCCGAGCGCCACTAGAAGAACAAGGCAGCCAGTCATGATTCAGATGCAAACAAACCTCGACGTCGCCGACAATTCCGGCGCCCGTCGTGTCATGTGCATCAAAGTGCTCGGCGGCTCCAAGCGTAAATACGCCCAGGTCGGAGACATCATCGTTGTTTCCGTCAAAGAGGCTATTCCGCGGGGGCGCGTCAAAAAGGGCGACGTGATGAAGGCTGTCGTCGTGCGCACGGCTAAGGATATCCGCCGTCCCGATGGCAGCGTGATCCGGTTCGACCGCAATGCGGCCGTGCTGGTCAACAACAACAAGGAGCCGGTCGGCACCCGTATCTTCGGTCCGGTGCCGCGTGAACTCCGCGCAAAGAACCATATGAAGATCATATCGCTCGCGCCGGAGGTGCTCTGATGGCTGCGAAAATTAAAAAAGGCGACACGGTGGTCGTTCTGACCGGTCGTGACAAGGGTAAGTCCGGCGAGGTCATTCAGATGATCAAGTCCGACAACAAGGCCCTGGTCCGTGGTATCAACATGGTCCGCCGCCACCAGAAACAGACCCAGGCGCAGGAAGCTGGTATCGTGTCCAAAGAGGCACCGATCCACCTGTCCAATATCGCGCTGGCCGATCCTAAGGACGGCAAGCCGACGCGTGTCGGTTTCAAAGTGCAGGACGATGGCACCAAGGTACGTGTGGCCAGACGTTCGGGAGACCTGATCGATGGCTGAGACCACTAATGTGCCGCGTCTGAAGACGCATTACAATGACGTCGTGCGCGAGCAGCTTCTGGAGAAATTCCAGTACAAGAACGTCATGCAGGTTCCGCAACTGGAAAAGATCGTCCTCAACATCGGTGTTGGCGAGGCGGTTGCAGACTCCAAGAAAGCGCGTATTGCTGCTGAAGACCTGGCTGCGATTGCCGGCCAGAAGCCGGTCATCACCAAGGCCAAGAAATCCATCGCGACCTTCAAGGTTCGTGAAGGCATGCCGCTTGGTGCGAAGGTGACTTTGCGCAGTCAGCAGATGTACGAATTCATGGACCGTCTGATCACAATCGCGCTTCCGCGTGTTCGTGACTTCCGTGGCCTGAACCCTAAGAGCTTCGACGGTCGTGGCAACTACGCCATGGGTATCAAAGAGCACATCGTGTTCCCGGAGATCGAGTACGACAAGGTCGACCAGATCTGGGGTATGGATGTGATCGTTTGCACCACGGCGCCGACTGATGACGAGGCACGCGAGCTTCTGCGCGCGTTCAACTTCCCGTTCACGAAGTAACGGGCAAGGAAGGGACCGACGATGGCGAAGAAAAGCGCAATCGAGAAAAACAAGCGCCGCGAGAAGCTTGTCAAGAAATATGCTGAGAAGCGCTCTGCTCTCAAGGCGATGGCTAAAGATGAAAGCCTGTCTCTGGAAGAGCGGTACAACGCACGTCTGAAGCTGGCGAAACTGCCACGGAACTCTGCACCGAACCGCGTTCGCAACCGTTGCGAAGTGTCCGGTCGCCCGCGCGGTTTTTACCGCAAGTTGAAGATGTCACGTATCGCGCTTCGTGAACTTGGCTCCCTGGGAAAGATCCCGGGCCTGGTCAAGTCGAGCTGGTAAGGAGAAACTCCGATGGCAATTACTGATCCGTTGGGGGATATGTTGACCCGGATTCGCAACGCCCAGATGCGTCGCAAGAACAAGGTCAATTCACCAAATTCCAAATTGCGTGCACACGTACTTGATGTGCTTGCAAAAGAGGGTTACATCCGTGGCTACACCACGGTTGACTACGAGGGCGGTAAGTCCGAGTTGGAAATCGAACTGAAGTATTTCGACGGTGAACCGGTTATCCGCACGATTGAGCGGGTATCAAAGCCGGGGCGCCGCGTTTACTCGTCGGTGAGAAACATCCCGCATGTCTCCAATGGCCTGGGCGTGTCGATCATATCGACTCCGCGTGGTGTCATGAGCGACCATCAGGCGCGGGATGAAAATGTAGGTGGTGAGGTGCTTTGCCGCGTCTTCTGATGCGGTTACCTTATCTTTAAACAACGACAAGGTTGGTCACATGTCTCGTATTGGCAAAAAGCCAGTCCCCGTGCCAAGCGGGGTAACGGCATCGATCGACGGTCAGACAGTTACGGTCAAGGGCCCGAAAGGCGAAAAAGCTTTCGTGCTCAATGATCTTGTTCTGGCCGAAATGACTGATGACGGGATCAAGATTGATCCACGCAACGATACCAAGCCTGCTCGCTCCATGTGGGGCATGAGCCGGACGATGGTGTTGAACCTGATAACCGGCGTAACGGAGGGCTTCAAGAAAGACCTCGCGATCACCGGTGTCGGTTACCGCGCCCAGGTCCAGGGCCAAAATCTTCAGCTCGCGCTGGGTTTCTCGCATGACGTTGTCTATCCGATCCCGGAAGGCATCGACATCAAATGCCCGAAACCAACGGAAATCAACATCACAGGTACCGACAAACAGCGTGTCGGTCAGGTGGCTGCTGAAATCCGCGAATTCCGCCCGCCGGAACCCTACAAGGGTAAAGGCGTACGTTATGCAGACGAGTTCATCGTCCGCAAAGAAGGCAAGAAGAAGTAACGGACCTGGATCATGGCGAACAGCAAACAAGCTTTCGAACGCCGCCGCGATCGCGTGCGTCGTTCGATCAGGAAAGCCGCCGGCGAACGCCCGCGCCTTTCCATCTTCCGCTCGTCGAAGCAGATCTATGCCCAGATCATTGACGATGCGAAGGGGCATACAATTGCCTCTGCTTCTACGATCGAAAATGATCTCAAGGGCAGCCTGAAAACGGGCGCCGACGTCGCAGCAGCTGCTGCCGTTGGCAAGCTTGTCGCAGAGCGAGCAGTAGCCGCAGGCGTCAAGCAGGTCGTGTTCGACCGGGGCGGGTACATGTATCATGGGCGTATCAAAGCGCTTGCCGATGCAGCCCGCGAAGGTGGACTTGAATTCTGACCAGCGCCCGTTGGCGCTCTTAAGAACGGAAGACGTATAAAATGGCGAGACAGGATAATCGCGATCGCGATGAGCGAGACAGCGAATTCGTCGACAAGCTCGTTCACATCAACCGCGTTGCAAAAGTGGTCAAGGGTGGCCGTCGCTTCGGGTTCGCAGCGCTTGTTGTGGTTGGTGACCAGAAGGGCCGTGTCGGCTTCGGTCATGGCAAGGCACGCGAAGTGCCGGAAGCCATCCGTAAGGCAACAGAAGCTGCAAAGCGCACGATGATCCGTGTGCCGCTTCGCGAAGGTCGTACCCTCCATCACGATGTGGAAGGCCGTCATGGTGCCGGCAAGGTTCTGCTGCGTGCAGCTCCGGCAGGTACCGGTATCATCGCAGGTGGCCCGATGCGTGCAGTGTTCGAGACGCTCGGCGTCCAGGACGTTGTTGCAAAGTCCCTCGGGACATCGAACCCTTACAACATGGTTCGTGCAACGTTTGCCGCGTTGAAAAAGGAAGACAGCCCGCGTTCTGTCGCCGCCCGCCGTGGCCTGAAGGTTTCAGTGCTGCAGTCGCGGCGTCGTGACAACAACGAAGAGGCGGCTCCGGCTGCCGCCGAGGCTTGACCTTGGCGGCTCCGGACCCCAGCTGAAAGAGGGTAGGTTCCATGGCGAACACAGAAAAGACTGTTACGGTCGAACAGATCGGCAGCCCGCTGCGCCGTCCGAAGGATCAGCGCGCGACGCTCGTCGGTCTTGGCCTGAACAAGATGCACCGCCGTTCCACGCTGAAGGATACTCCTGAAGTGCGCGGCATGATCAATAAGGTCCAGCATCTCGTTCGCGTCGTCGAAGACAACGCATAAGGACGGGGTGAGGAGAAACAAAATGAAGCTCAACGAACTTCGTGACAACGAAGGTGCCGTATCAGAGCGCACTCGCGTTGGACGCGGCATCGGGTCCGGCAAGGGCAAGACCGGTGGCCGTGGCGTCAAAGGTCAGAAGTCTCGCTCCGGCGTGTCAATCAAAGGCTTTGAAGGCGGTCAGATGCCGCTTCACCGCCGTCTGCCGAAGCGTGGTTTCACGAACATTTTCGCCAAGGACTACAACACTGTGTCCGTTGGCCGTGTTCAAAAGGCTATAGACGCCGGCAAACTGAACGCTTCCGAGACGGTGACCGTCGAAGTGCTCAAGGCTGCAGGCGTAGTCAAACGGGTTCGTGACGGTGTCCGCATCGTTGCCAACGGTGAATTGACAACGGCAGTGACCTTTGAAGTTGCCGGTGCCTCCAAAGGCGCTGTTGCAGCAATTGAAAAAGCGGGCGGCAAGGTTGCCGTTCTGGGAGCTCAGGCTTAACAGCCTGGGCTTTACCCGTTTCTGGGCAAGCATACAACCGGAGTAGGGCATGGCATCGGCCGCCGAGCAACTGGCTTCAAATCTGAATTTCTCAGCTTTTGCGAAGGCTGAAGAACTCAAAAAGCGCATCTGGTTCACGCTAGGGGCGCTTTTGGTTTATCGATTGGGTACTTATATCCCGATGCCCGGAATTAATCCGGAAACGTTCGCACAGGTGTTTGGACAGGCCCAGACCGGTATTCTCGGCATGGTCAACATGTTCACCGGTGGTGCGATCGAGCGCATGGCGATCTTTGCCCTCGGCATCATGCCGTATATTTCCGCCTCCATTATCATGCAGCTGATGACGACGGTTGTTCCGACGCTTGAGCAGCTGAAAAAGGAAGGTGAGCAAGGCCGAAAGGTCATTAACCAGTACACGCGTTACGGCACAGTCGTATTGGCGACTTTCCAGGCCTACGGGATTGCTGTCGGACTGGAATCCCAGAGCGTCGTGACGGATCCGGGCTGGTTTTTCCGAGCCTCAACCGTGATTACGCTGGTCGGCGGCACCATGTTCCTGATGTGGCTTGGTGAACAGATCACGTCGCGTGGTATCGGCAACGGTATTTCTCTGATTATCTTTGCCGGTATTGTTGCCGGTCTGCCTTCCGCCGTTGTGCAGACGTTGGAACTTGGACGCCAGGGATCTCTGGCGACCTGGATTATTCTGGCGGTTATAATTCTTGCCGTTGCAGTGATCGGTTTCATTGTTTTCATGGAACGGGCGCAAAGGCGGTTGCTGATTCAGTATCCGAAACGGCAGATGGGCAACCGGATGTTCGAGGGCAATACCTCGTTCCTGCCGCTGAAGCTGAATACGGCCGGTGTGATTCCACCGATCTTCGCGTCGTCGCTGTTGCTCGTTCCAGCTACCTTCGCCGGATTCGGTCAAGGCAGCGGCAACGAATGGCTGACTTACATAACTGCGGCGCTTGGTCACGGACAACCGCTGTTCATGGTCTTCTACGCAGCCATGATCATCTTCTTCTGTTTCTTCTATACGGCGATTGTCTTCAATCCGAGCGATACAGCCGATAACCTCAAGAAACACGGCGGTTTTATCCCGGGCATCCGTCCTGGAGAGCGGACTGCGCAATACATCGACTATGTCCTGACACGCGTCACTGTCGTGGGTGCGATCTACATCACCATCGTTTGTCTATTACCCGAATTCCTCATTTCGGCTACTGGCGTTCCGTTCTATTTCGGGGGAACCTCTTTGCTGATTGTCGTAAGCGTGACAATGGACACCGTGTCGCAGATCCAGGGCCACCTGCTTGCGCATCAGTATGAGGGACTGGTGAAGAAAGCTAAACTCAGGGGGAAACGTCGATGAGGCTAATTCTGGTTGGACCGCCGGGGGCGGGTAAAGGGACACAGGCTGCACGCCTTGTCGAAAGGTACGGCATCCCACAGCTGTCCACCGGAGATATGCTTCGTGCGGCGGTTGCCGCGCAGACCCCTGTCGGCTTGAAAGCCAAGGAAGTCATGGATGCCGGTGGTCTGGTATCGGACGAAATCGTCGTCGGTATCATCCGGGACCGGATTGCTGAAGATGATGCCGAAAACGGCTTTATCCTGGATGGCTTCCCGCGCACTCTTGCACAGGCGGAGGCGTTGGACGAGATGCTTGAAGACAGCGGCCTGAAGCTCAATCGGGTTCTGGAACTGCGTGTTGATCAGACAAAGCTCGTTGACCGGATCATCAAGCGGGCAGAAGATGCCAAGGCTGCCGGTCAGGAAGTCCGCAAGGATGACGACCCTGAAGTATTCAAGCAGCGTCTTGAAGCCTATAACCGCGATACCGCAATCGTTGTGCCTTACTACGAGAAATCAGGCCATCTTTCGGTGATCGACGGCATGCAGGCCATTGATGAAGTATCGGCTTCTATCGAATCCGTTCTTCAAGGGCTTGACGAGAAGGTTTAAGAGCGTTAAGGGACGCGCTCTATCAGACAGTTTGGCCGGTTCCATGTAAGTGGGACCGGCATTCTCTGTGCCGGGAGTTCCCGGCATTTCGCACCCCGCAAGGGCCGGACTCCACCGGACGCGGGCTTTAACCACTGCGGTTTGCCGAAATGGCCGACCGCTCTAGACATGGAGACAAACGTGGCACGTATTGCTGGCGTTAACATCCCGACAAACAAGCGCGTTGTCATCGCGCTTCAGTATATTCACGGCATCGGCGCAAAGTTCGCCCAGGAAATCGTCGAAAAGAACAATATCGACACATCCCGCCGTGTGAATGAACTTTCCGATGCTGAAGTTCTGTCCATCCGTGAAACCATCGACCGCGATTATATGGTGGAAGGTGATCTTCGCCGTGACACGGCAATGAACATCAAGCGTCTTATGGACCTTGGCTGCTACCGCGGCCTGCGTCACCGCCGCGGACTTCCGGTTCGTGGACAGCGGACGCATACGAACGCACGTACCCGCAAGGGTCCGGCGAAACCGATCGCTGGCAAGAAAAAATAATCATCAGCGCCGCGATTGGTGGTGGAGCTGCCGGAATTACGGCAGTGAAGAGATCAATACAAGGATACAAGAATGGCTAAAGACACGACGCGTGTGCGTCGCCGCGAACGCAAGAACATCTCTTCCGGCGTTGCGCATGTGAATTCCACATTCAACAACACCATGATTACGATTACCGATGCACAGGGCAACGCGATTTCCTGGTCGTCTGCTGGTGCGCTCGGCTTCAAGGGCTCTCGTAAGTCGACGCCGTATGCTGCCCAGGTTGCTGCTGAAGATGCTGCAAAGAAAGCTGCTGAACACGGCATGCGCACTCTTGAGGTCGAAGTCCGTGGTCCGGGTTCAGGTCGTGAATCTGCTCTGCGCGCGTTGCAAGCTGCCGGATTCCTGATTACGTCCATTCGTGACGTAACACCGATTCCGCACAATGGCTGCCGTCCGCGTAAGCGCCGCCGCGTCTAAGGCTTTCCGGCTTTAGGTACCTGTTTCTCCAAATGGCAAAGAATGGCCCGGCCTTGAAGAGCCGGGCGGGATAGCCGAAGGGACGAAAACGTGACCATTCAGAAAAACTGGCAAGAATTGATCAAGCCGACCAAACTCGAGATCAAGCCGGGTCATGATCCGCGCTTTCTGGCAACCGTCGTTGCCGAGCCTCTTGAGCGCGGTTACGGCCTGACTTTGGGCAACGCGCTCCGCCGCATTCTGCTGTCTTCCCTGCAAGGGGCGGCTGTGACTGCAGTTCAGATCGATGGCGTTCTGCACGAGTTCTCGTCGATCCCCGGTGTTCGCGAGGACGTCACCGATATCGTGCTCAACATCAAGGAAATCGCCATCCGCATGGAAGGTGAAGGTCCAAAGCGCATGGTCGTGCGCAAGCAGGGCCCAGGTGTTGTGACCGCCGGTGACATTCAGACCGTTGGTGATGTGGAAGTGCTCAATCCGGATCTGGTGCTTTGCACACTGGATGAGGGCGCGGAAATTCGCATGGAATTCACCGTCAATACCGGTAAAGGCTATCATTCTTCCGACCGCAACCGCCCGGAAGATGCTCCGATCGGACTTATTCCTGTCGACAGCCTCTACTCTCCTGTCAAGAAGGTCTCCTACAAGGTGGAAAACACCCGTGAAGGCCAGGTTCTTGACTATGACAAGCTGACCCTGACCGTCGAATCCGATGGTTCCGTCAAGCCGGATGATGCAGTGGCATTTGCCGCACGCATTCTGCAGGATCAGCTTTCCATCTTCGTCAACTTCGAAGAGCCGCAACGCGAAGTCGCCGAGGACACTGTCCCGGAACTTGCTTTCAATCCGGCACTTTTGAAGAAAGTCGACGAACTGGAACTGTCTGTCCGGTCTGCAAACTGCCTGAAGAACGACAATATCGTATATATTGGCGATCTCATTCAGAAGACCGAAGCGGAAATGCTGCGGACACCGAATTTCGGCCGCAAGTCGCTCAACGAGATCAAGGAAGTTCTCGCCCAGATGGGTCTCCATCTCGGCATGGAAGTCGCCAACTGGCCGCCGGAGAACATCGACGATCTCGCCAAGCGTTACGAAGACCATCAGTATTAAGGGGCGTACGCGTCCCTAAGGGCTCAACCGGGCAAATGCTACAAGTGAAAGAGCAGATTGCCTGAAAGAAAAAGGAGAGGGCCATGCGCCACGGTAAATCCGGCCGCAAGCTCAACCGGACCTCTAGCCACCGCAAGGCTATGTTCGCAAACATGGCAGCTTCGCTGATCAAGCATGAACAGATCGTGACGACGCTGCCGAAGGCTAAAGAAATGAAGCCGATCATCGACAAGCTCATCACCCTGGGCAAGCGTGGTGATCTGCATGCACGCCGCCAGGCCATTTCGCAGATTCGCGACACGGCCATGGTTGCCAAGCTGTTCGACACGCTCGGCGAACGCTACAAGGACCGCAGCGGCGGCTACTCGCGCGTTCTCAAAGCGGGCTTCCGCTATGGCGACAACGCACCGATGGCGGTCATCGAACTGGTCGATCGTGACCCGGATGCTCGTGGTGCTGACGATCGTGCTCGTGCCGAGGCTGAAGAAACTGCTGAAAACGCAGCGTAAGAAGTCAGCGACGTAACAGACTTGAAAGGCGGGCAGCTTGCCCGCCTTTTTTGTTGCCGAATTGACAAGTCCAGCGCCGGTTTTATCATTGAAAAATGAAACCCCAGATTATCATTGCATTAATGAAAACTACCTAGGTTTGCCGCAACACCTCCTTGAGGTTGTGGTAGGGCTGGGAGAAATATCGTGTTTTCAAAATCATCCTCATCGGGGACGAAATCATCTTTTCGTCTTTCCTTTGTCATTCCGGCATTGATGATCGTCATTACGGTTGCAGCATGCGCAGCTGTCGGTGTCATCGGTTACATGACTGGCAAGGACGGCTTGCAGAAGGCAGCCGAGGCGGAACTCGGTATGGTCATTACCGCACGGTCTGCATTGCTTGAGAGCAAACTGAAATCAGCGGAAGGTGAAGTGGTTACCCTGGCCTCAAGTGTTGCCGATGCTTTGCACACCCTCGGTCAGGCTTCGCTCAATCTTGGGAAGGAACGGGAGGAGATCCTCGGTTATTTTCAAGCTGCTGAGACTGCCAGTGAACGGGCGTCGCTTTCAGGGAGTGAGCAAAAAACCATGTATGCATGGCGCCATTCGGAGGCGCATCCGGCAATTTACAATCTCTGGAAGAACAGTGATTACGCCGATATCTACTTGCTCGATCCCGCCGGACTTGTCCTCTATTCGGTGACCAAGGGAGATGAGTTTCTGAGGCAGTTCGGCGAAGGCAGCCCCGCCGAAGGCACCGGTCTGGAACAGGTCTTCAATGCTGCGCTGGAACTGGGTGAAGGAGAAATCGCATCAACATCCTTTGCGTCCTACGAGCCGTCAGGCAGTGAAGGATCGCTGTTTCTGGCATCCCCCGTTTTTTTGAATACGTTCGGCACCGTAAGCCTAAGTGGCGTGGTTGTCGTTCGCCTCAACACGTCCAATTTGAATGCCATTGTCGCAAGCCGGGATGATCTTGGTGAAACCGGGCAGGTCTATATTGTCGGGCAGGACGGAATTGTGCTGTCTGACCTGCCGCTTGCCGCAGAACCGACTGCACTCAAACTCACAACCGAAGCCGCCCCGATACTCGCTGCCACCGGTGGACTGGAATCTGCTGAAATCGTGACAGGAGCGGATGGAGTGGCTGATTTGGTGGTTGCTCGCCCCCTGATTTTCCAGGGGCAGAATTGGGCAATCGTTGCAGAAAAGAGCGTCGGTGAAACACTTGCCGCAGTCACAAACATGCGGAACCAGATGATTATCTGGTCCCTGATAACGATCGCGGTCGCCGCTGTCATTGCACTCTTCTTCTCCCGGTCGATTACCGGACCGCTGTCAGCACTCGTTGGTGCCCTGAACGCCATTGCCTCGGGTAACCTTGGAGCGGAGATTAGAGCGGCTGGCAGAAAGGACGAGATCGGCGATATCGGACGTGCGGTGCTGCAGATCCGCCAAAATGCGACTGAGGAAAACGAACGAAGAGCGGCGGAAGAGTCAGATGCGGCACGCATCCAGGCGGAACAGCGGCACGACATGCTGGCCAACCTGGCCGGTGAATTCGAGGCGACGGTCGGTACGGTTGTAGACAAGGTCGCCCGCTCGGCTGCGTCTCTCAGGCAATCCGCTGACAAGATGCGCGAGATGACCGATACGGCAGGAGAGACGTCGGCCAATGCAGCGACCATGTCCGAAGAGGCGCTTGCGGAAGTCGAGTCGATTGCTGCAGCATCAGATCAGCTTTCCGGCTCGATACAGGAAATTTCCAGCCTGATCGAGCGGTCTTCGAGTGTGGCCGCCGCGGCGACCAAGCGCGCCGAAACCACCAATGAAACCGTCAAATCGCTCGCCGAGGCTGCGAACCGGATTGGTGAGGTCGTCACGCTTATCAGCGACATTGCAGATCAGACCAATCTTCTGGCGCTCAACGCCACGATAGAGGCAGCGCGAGCGGGCGAAGCCGGCAAGGGGTTTGCGGTCGTGGCTTCGGAGGTCAAGGATCTCGCATCACAGACGGGCAAGGCAACCGGTGAGATCCAGCTGCAGATTGATGCGATCCGGACAGCAACGGACGATGCCGTCGGGGCTATCGGCGACATTCAGAAAACCATCGACGAGATCACCCAATCGGTGAGCGAGGTTGCGGCCGCCGTTACAGAACAAAGCTACGCGACGCAAGGCATTGCCGAAAACACACAAAGGGCTGCAGGTGGCACGTCCAAGGTGACGGAAGACATCCGCAACGTATCCAGCCTGTCGAACGACACAAACATGGCGGCCCAGAACTTCTCTGAAGAAGCCGCGGACATGGCGACAGAGGCAGAGCAACTGGACCGGGAAGTCCGGAGTTTCCTGGATCAGGTTCGCTCGGCGTAAACCGCCTCCAGTGGACAATGCAAAGTTCGAAAAAGCCGCAAACACCCCGATCAGATGGGCGTGTTCGCGGCTTTTGCACGTTTGCTGCCACGCACTGAGTTGAGGACGAGTGGTATCTGTGTGGGCAGAGTTCCCGTTTTCCAGTTTCGTTCCAAAATCCGATGCTCTGCAAAAGCAGACACAGCGTTTCAATACACCAGGTGAGAACGTGCTGTTGAGCGCATTTTCAGTTGCGGTGTGTAATATTCATGCGTAGCATTCTCATAGAAAGTATTCTGGATAAGTGTTGGAAATACCGAATTTCATCACGCCTTTGAGCTTAAGTAAAAACTGTCATGTTTTCGGAATTTTAGTTCATTTTCATTGGTTAATGTATGTGATTTAATTCGGTAATTCAGTATTTCAAAATACATCTAGTGATAAATGGAATAATAGATTTTTGATAAAAGATTTATTTGTATTGTGTTTGGACAATTTTGTGAGGGGCGAAAGTTATGGCTTGGACCGTACAGCAAAAGATTGATGCGCAGCTCAAACTGCACAAGAGCAATCTAAAAATGTTCGAAGATGACCTGAGGGATTTCAACAATGTCATGACGGCGTCTGCGATCTGCCAGGAAATTGGTGTTCAAGCAGCTTTCGCGGCCGCTACCATGGGGGCGGCTACTTGGCTGAGCGGAACGAGGGCAGCTTCCGCAGTAGGAGGCAGGCTTGTTCTACTCGGGGGCGAAGGAAGTCGCATAAGCGGGTTCATGCATGGCGTTGCCAAGGTTGCGGGATTTTCCTCCATGGGTGCCGAGGGGTGGACTGCAGGCAAGGCGATGGGCGGTTTTCTGGCTCGCCTGTCGGCTGGTTTGGGAGTGTTGTTGATACGCCGCATGTCAGGCGACCTTGGTATGAAAAAACCCATGAATTTCGAAGGAATGGGATCAGCAGTTTTTTTTACAGTCCTTTTCTCGTTCATAGGCAGTCCTGGTCCCAAAAAGCCACCTGGCGTCAATGATGCGAGCAAATGGCTAATGGAAAAGGTAGCTCATTTTGACAAATCTCCAGTACTAAAAATGCTTGCGAAAACGCCAGATCTGGCAAGTGTTGCGTCGCAAGGCGGGAAGGTATCTGCGCAAACGGGAACCCAGATATTTGGTTTATGCCAGAAGGGATACAACGAATTATCCAAGGATCCAATTGGCAAGGATATACTCGAATATTTGAGAAACAACAAAAATGAATACGATGAACGGGTTGACGACATCTTCAAAGAGCAAAGCGAAGCACTCGTAACTTGGGGTCTCGGTGCACAACATCATATCGCGAAGAACATTGAATTGAAGGCGGGTCAGATTGACTATGCTGCAAAGCTGCCGTTTTTTGCGCGACACTTCGATTTTGTCGGTAACGCTGAAGCATTGAAAATCATGTCAACCAACGCTGCCAAATCGCAAGCTTTCGTGAGTCTTTGGGAGGCCATCCGCGATACTTTAAAAGACGACGCAGCACCTTCTTTTGAAAAAGCGAAGGAAATGGTTCGCTAGTTGGTGCCATGCGAGTTGAAACAGGCGTGAAGTTTTCCTTCTATACCGTATCGAACGACTGCTTTTATTGAGTTTTGCGCAACAGATCGAATTTGTGATTGAGCTCTTTGTTGGGAAAATTTCAGACCTCTGTTGGTTTGTTCTAGCGCAATTTGCAGCAGTGTGTCCCTTTTGGGTGATTGCTGTTTGACCTCTTTTCGGTTGGTCACATTGCAGAATTCTAACGCTTTTTTGCTCACAGGTGCGACTTGCAAATCTTTACGAATACCGGCTGATGATCGGCTCGAATTTATCCGTTGGGGCAGGGGAATTGACAGCTGAAGAGGGTGCAAGTCGGAGACAATCGGAAAGACACGCATACGCTTGTGATCGCGTGGTTTCGCGTTGTCTATACTGCTGGCCGGATACGCGTTTTGGTAATCCTCAAGGTCCCACTGATGGGACTGAGTTTTTCGATTTGTTCGTCATAAGCACCCTTGCCGGATCTGCAAGAATACGGACGCCCTGTGAAGAAGACCGCAGCAGAACCGCTGGAATGACGCACAGAAACAGCATTTTATCTGGCTTTGGACTTCAAAGTTTTCGTGTGCGAATGCATTTGGCCGATTATGCCGTCATTTGATGCAGCAAGTGGTTTGAGATAGGAAATTGTGAAATCTGGCCGTCATTTTGGCGATGTGTTGCTTTTGCAATTGCCTCCATTCCACCCTATCTGCCATGTATCGCCGATACTGAAAAAGAATCGAAAGAGAGGGCTCTGGCAATGCGCCTGGCAAATTCCAACCGATTTCGCCCTTTGTGCCGCATTCTGCTGGCGACGCTGACCGGTCTCCTGGCAACTGCAACGTTCGCGCAAACGGTTGAGCCGACACCGGCGGACCTCAGGCTGATCCCGCAAAACGAGGCGCAGATCAAGCTTTCGTTCGCGCCCGTGGTGAAGCAGGTCGCGCCAGCGGTGGTGAACGTTTACGCCAGTCGCAAGGTCGTGCAGCGTCAGCGTGTTTCACCCTTCTTCGAAGATCCGTTTTTCCGCCGGTTTTTCGGGCAACCCGGTGGCTCTGGCCGTCCGCGCGAACGGGTGGAATCGTCGCTGGGGTCTGGCGTGATCATTTCTGCGGACGGAACGGTGATTACCAACCATCACGTCATCAAGGGCGCTGATGCCGTCAGGGTTGCGCTCAGCGACCGCAGGGAATTCGATGCGGACATCGTTCTGATGGATGAACGAACGGATCTGGCAGTGCTGAAGATCCGGGGAGAAGGCCCGTATGAACACGTGAGTTTTGCCAATTCAGACAGTCTGGAGGTCGGTGATATCGTCCTTGCGATCGGCAATCCGTTCGGCGTCGGGCAGACCGTCACCCAGGGAATTGTCTCTGCGCTCGCGCGCACGCAGGTCGGTGTCACGGATTTCCAGTTTTTCATCCAGACCGACGCAGCGATCAACCCGGGCAATTCCGGCGGCGCACTGGTTGACATGACCGGAAAGCTCGTCGGTATCAATACCGCGATCTTCTCACGCTCCGGCGGGTCGAACGGCATCGGCTTCGCCATTCCGGCTCATATGGCCCGTTTCGTCGCCCAGGCAGCCGATCAGGGTGGCAAGGTTCGACGGCCCTGGCTGGGTGCCACTGTTCAGATGGTCAACGCTGAAATTGCCGAGGCGCTGTCGCTTGAGCGTCCACGCGGCGTCCTGGTGACTGCTGTCTTTGACGATTCTCCTGCCCATGATGCAGGCCTCAAGGTCAGCGATCTTGTCATCGCCATCGAGGGCAAGGAGGTGATTGACCCGAATTCCTTCGGATACCGCTTTGCGACCAAGATGATTGGCGAGACGTCCGAATTCCTGGTCGTGCGGGGAGGGCAGGAAATCGCCATTCCGGTGTCCTTGCAACCTGCTCCGGAAACCGTTCCTCGGGACGCACGGGTGCTGCGTGAATATTCGCCGTTCGAAGGCGCGACCGTTATGAATCTGTCTCCGGCGGTTTCAGAGGAACTGGGTCTGGAAGGCCTGTTTGAGGGTGTCGTCATCGCATCTGTCAATCGTGGCAGTGCCGCCAATCAGGTGGGCATGCGTCCCGGCGATATCATTCGTGTCGTCAACAATCAGAAAGTGGAATCGACGCGCATGCTTGAAACGATCACCAAGACACCTCCGCGTGTATGGCGTCTGGAGGTCGAGCGTGATGGCAAGATTTCGAAACTCGAACTCAGATAGAGCGTGATGTGAGCGATCTGTTCGAAGCTTCCGGGCTTGCGAAAGCCGGGCCGCGCCCACTGGCTGACCGGTTGCGTCCCGCCGTGCTTGATGATGTCGTCGGTCAGGAACATCTGCTCGGGCCTGAAGGCACGCTGTCACGCATGTTGAAAACGAGATCGCTCGGTTCCCTGATCTTCTGGGGTCCTCCGGGCACTGGAAAGACGACGATTGCGCGCCTGCTTGCAAATGAAACGGATCTTGCGTTCGAACAGATTTCGGCGATTTTTTCCGGTGTCGCCGATCTGAAGAAAGTGTTCGAGGCTGCCAAGGCAAGACGCATGGGCGGTCGGGCCACGCTTCTGTTTGTCGATGAGATCCATCGTTTCAATCGTGCGCAGCAGGACAGCTTTCTGCCGGTCATGGAAGACGGCACGATCACGCTTGTCGGGGCAACAACGGAGAACCCGTCTTTTGAACTCAACGCGGCGCTGCTCTCCCGCTCGCATGTGATGACTTTTCACTCGCTTTCCCTGGAGGCGATCGGGCAATTGCTCAACCGTGCGGAAGACGCGGAGGAAAAGGACCTGCCGCTCGAGCCCGATGCGCGCCAGGTGCTGATGCGGATGGCAGATGGCGATGGCCGATCCGCCTTGACGCTTGCCGAAGACGTCTGGCGCGCTGCGGCAGAAGACGAAATATTCGATGCCGACCGGTTGCAGGAGATCGTGCAGCGCCGGGCTCCCATCTATGACAAGAGCGCGGACGGTCATTACAATCTGATCTCAGCGCTGCACAAATCCGTACGCGGATCCGATCCCGATGCTGCGCTCTACTGGTTCTGCCGCATGCTGGATGGCGGTGAGGACCCGATGTATCTCGCGCGCCGGCTTATCCGAATGGCCGTTGAGGACATCGGACTTGCAGATCCAAACGCCTTGGTCCAGACCAATGCGGCAAGGGACGCCTATCAGATGCTCGGATCGCCCGAAGGTGAACTGGCGCTTGCCCAGTCGGTGATCTATCTCGCGACCGCACCAAAGTCGAACGGTGCTTACGTTGCCTACAAGGCTGCGATGCGGGACGCCAAATCAAGTGGTTCGCTCTTGCCGCCGAAACACATCCTGAATGCGCCCACCAAGCTGATGAAGCAGGAAGGATACGGCGCAGGATATCAATACGATCACGACGCACCGGACGGATTTTCCGGGCAGGACTATTTTCCCGAAAAACTTGGACGGCAATCCTACTACGATCCTCCGGAGCGGGGCTTTGAAAGGGATCTTCGCAAGAGGCTGGACTACTGGAGCCGATTGCGCAAGGAACGAGGCTGACTGGTCAATTCCTTGCATCTGCAATCTAATATTGTGACAGGACCATCAGCCTGTCCGCTCTGGTGGCGCTCCAAAAAATCCGACGATTTCACGAAGACGCCCGTCGTCTGAAAGCGTGCCGAAATCGACACCGTCGATCGCCGTGTTTCCATCGGCAGTCACCAGACGCCACTTGAAATAAATACGCGCGTTGTGTTGGCTTGCGTCACTGGTGAGTTCTATGCGTGCTCCGGGCATTCGCGCCTGAAACTCGCCAATATAGTTCGCCAGTTGATCTCGACCTTGCGCGGTTCCGGCAGGATCCATGTATCGGCCGCCGTCGCTCCAGGAGGATTCAAGAAATCCGAGGCGTTTCGAAAGATCGGTTTCGTTCCAGGCCGCACCATATGATGCAAGCACTTGTTTGAGTTCCACGGCCAATGCCCTCCAAATCCAGCAAACGCGATCCTGGCATCTCATCGTTGACGGGCCAGGCAACCTACCGGATTCTGATCCTACGCGAATGATACAAAGATCGCTCCTGCTTTCTCCCTGACGTGATCAATGCAAGCTTGGTACCGGGCAAACAGCATCTGGTGCAAGCATATGTCCCGGAATGCCGCGGCAGAGTGCGTGCGACGCTGAACAAAGGGTCCGATTTTGATTGCCTTGCGACCTGTTTGAACAAATCCGCTACACTTTTTTCACGCGCAAGTGTGATCAGGTATGATGGCTGCATAGTCTCGCTTGTCTTTGTTCAATTCATTTCGTCGCCACTTAAGGATTATGGCAATCCTTTTCTGGTAGATCCTTGATAACAATCCGGTTGGCAGTTTCATGAAGGAAATCGAACTCAGACTTGCACTCGTGCTTTATGGCGGCGTTTCGCTGGCCATTTACATGCATGGTGTGAGCCGGGAGATTCTGAATCTTGTTCGCGCCTCCAGTTTCAGGTTGGACAGAAACGGCGGCAATTCCAACGATTGTGAGACACATCCACTGCAGCCGGTGCAGTGTGCCTATCAGGACCTGCTCGACCTCCTGTCCGGTGTTGCCGACATACGGGTCGTTGTCGATGCCATCGCAGGCGCCTCGGCCGGTGGTGTCAACGGCATCATGCTGGCCCGGGCGATCGCCCATGACCTGCCGCTCGAAAGCCATAGCGAGATGTGGCTTGAAAATGCGGATGTTACCCGGCTTTCACGCCCCCAGTCGGGTTTGTCCCGATACCTGAAACTCTCCATCTCACCTGTTCTCGACCAGTTGATATCAACGCGGCTGAACAAGCAGATTGAAAGTGTGGAGACCCGGGAAAAGCTGCGCCAGTTCATGCAGGCAAGGTGGTTCTCACCGCCATTTTCCGGAGAGCGTTTCATTAGCTGGATGCTTGATGCCTGCCGCAAGATGGAAAATGGCGACGACAGTGAAAGGACGCTTATTCCGCGTGGGCAGACCCTGAATCTCTTCGTCACGATTACCGATTACAACGGTGTCAAACGACGGATTTTGCTGGACGACCCTGCATATGTGGAGGAATGGGATCATCGACGGATCCTGAATTTCCGCGCTGTCCACCGCACACCGGGATATGTCGACAGCCAGTTCGACACGGACAATATACCGGAACTCGTTTTTACGGCCCGCGCCACATCGTCCTTCCCGGGGGCATTTCCGCCTGCAACCGTGGCCGAGATGGAGCGTGTCTTGTCGAGGAAAGGGGTTGCCTGGCCCTATCGCGACGACTTTCTCGGGCGTGAACTTTGCCTGACACCCGAGACGATGGCACAACACTGTTTCGTCGACGGCAGTGTCGTGATGAACAAGCCGTTTGCACCGGTTATTGAAATCATCGAGGAAAGACCGGCTGCACGCGAGGTTGCAAGACGGCTGATCTATGTCGACCCGGCACCGGTTGACGTAAGCGAAACCAGGGAAGGCCCGCTGGAGCTTCCCGGTTTTTTCCGGGTGATCCTCGCATCCCTGGCGCATATCCCTCGAAACGAGCCGATCGGAGACGACCTGAAGGAACTGGAGCAGAACAACAGGCGAAGCCGTTGGCTCTCCCAGTTGATCGACGCGACGGGGCCGGTCGTTGAAAAGGCCGTTTCAAGCCTGTTGCCGACACGGCGGGCGATCACGGCAGAAGTGTTGTCCAGATGCAGGCGGGATGCGACGACCACAGCCTTCGAACAGGCAGGGTTTGCCTTCCTGAACTACCAGTCCCTGAAACTGCATGCGCTTGCAGAGCGGCTCGCCGGCCTGACCGGACGCATAAGCAGGTCCCCTGATGTCCAGATGCGGGAGGAAGCCGCGCTTTCCCTGTTTTCAAGGCATTTCAACAAGCTTGCCGCGGACAGCGAGGACGGGCTCGGACGCACGGATCCGCACATCGTCGCGCTCCTGAGGGGCCTTGACGTAGACTATCGGATCCGCCGGCTACGGTTCGCCATCCGCAAGCTTAACGGCTTCTATCATGCGGACAAGGACAGCACGTTACCACCGCCCGATGCCAATGCGCTCGACTACCTGAAAGGTATATTATACGAGCAGATTGACCATCTTGGCTGGCGCTGGACGGACAGGTTCTTCGGCGGCAAGAGCCAGGAATTGTCGGAAGCCTTCCTGGCTGCGGCGGCCGGCAGCCAATACGGCGCTGAAGACCATGTCGAGCCGTTGCTGGACAGTCTGACCAAGATGATGGGCCTGGCCGATCTCGACCGACTGCACGACGAACTCTTCGCCGAAACGGCGAGAGACCTTCTCGACCGGGACCGGCACATGTCGTTGCTGCGATCCTATATCGGTTTCGGCTTCTATGACCTGATCACATTCCCCGTCCTGCAGCGAAACGACTTTTCAGAGGTGACCGAAATCCTGGTCGACCGGATCAGTCCGAGAGACGCCGACAGTCTTTACACCGAAGGTTTTGAACTGAAGGGCAAGTCTTTGAACGCTTTCGGCGCATTCTTCAATCGAAGCTGGAGAGAGCACGACTACCTTTGGGGACGGCTCAATGCCGCCGACAGGCTTGTCAGCATCGTCCTGTCGGCCGCCGGCGAGGGCGTTCTGCCGCAACCACAGGTCAACCAGGCACGGGCCCGGATCTTCCTTGCGATCCTTCAGGAGGAGCGCGAAAAACTGTCGACGATCCCTGAAGAAATCGACCGGGTCGACGACCTGATACGCTCGATTTATCCGGATTTCGCGCATGTGGAAGAGGAGGCGTGAGACCCGGGGCTAGGGGCTGCCATAGTTGCAACAAGCTGTCATTCTTGCGATGTCACAGACCTACTCTTTGATCAGGGTTTCGCGCTCTATTCACCTGCCTGAACCAATTCGATCGCCGTTTCCAAATTAATCGGTGTAAAACCGGTGGCGTCAACGCCAACATTGCCGCGTCGTTTTCCTGATAGAAAAACAGATTTGTGAGTGTGGCAGTGAAAGTGCATTGAGCCACGATACCAACCGTCCCACTCTTCGATCGGGTAGTGAAACAGGATGCAGCGTTGATGCTTGTGCTTCAATGTCTGGTAGTCGACACCCCAACCTTTGGGGTCATGGTTGCCTTGCAGCAGAACGGTTTTGCCGTTCAAGCGTTTTAAATACTCTTCTCCAGGGGCACTCCGAAATGCGAAATCTCCAAGGTGGTAAACGGTGTCGCGTTCACCGACGACGGCATTCCAGTTTCTGATAATCGCTTCGTCCATCTCCTGCGCGTTTTCGAAGGGCCGTCCGGCCAGTTTGATAATATTCTCGTGCCCGAAATGAGTGCAGCCCGTTAAAAAGATTGCCAAATTAAGTTCCTGTTTGCTGAATGAGGTTGGTTGCCTGTCTGATACGGCCAGAAATTCTGTAGATTGAACAGACGGATAACATACGTGGCAGTTCCAGTGGACTATTCAATCACCTTGGCCATTTCAGAGGTTGGCTGCCATCCCGCCGCCTCGTAAACAGGTCGACCGGCCGATGTGCTATGCAAGATCGCATATTTTAGTTTCCGCTGGCTGAATTCCTGATCCGCCAGATCTAAAAGCAGTTTTGCAATGCCCCGCTTTCGGTGGCTGCGCTCGACGAACATATTCAAGACATACCCCCGCCGGCCATCATCCTGATGCAGCGGATGAGGTGGCCACGACAGCTCCATCAATCCAATGCCCGCGATCGGCTTGCCGTCGTCCTCAACAATGAAACCAAAATATGTTCCGTCAACCAGACGCGGCTTCAGCCACGCCCGGAACGAGCGATCCATGGTTTCAAGCTCCGGCGCTTTTCGTCTGCCATCATCACAGAACATCGAAATGCGGTGGCGACAGACAAGGTCCAGATCATTCGAGTTTATCGGACGGGTTTCAATCATCTGAGATACAGCTCGGCAAAAGGGTCCAAATGAATTTCGCGGTGCCGAGTGTATTTGGAGCATGGCGCTGCTTTCAATGCAGTTTCGGGTTCATGCATAGTTTTGATTGTTCAAATGCCCAGTTCTTCCCTGGCGATAGTCTGGAAAATGTCATGACCGGCATGATCTCCATCACCCTGCTTGCGCCTGTCACAGCTTTTGACAATTCTTCATCAGGCCGCAGGTGCCGTGCCACGCCAAAGGCGTGGTCAAAATCAAACGATGGTTCACAAGGAACGCGGTGAAGGAAGCAAGCATGGTACTGGCTCGGGAATTTGTTTTTCCGCCATGAGTTGCGGGCACCGACGTGCTCAATCGGTATATTGGTTGCCTTGCCGTTCTCCGTCCGTTTTTTGGATGGCACATCATGGCCGTCAAGTTGAGGCACGGGCCTCGAATGCCGGTACTTTTCATCGTTGTGGGACCGGGCTTCGCTGTTTTGTGCATGCCTGCTGTCAGCCGCTAAATGGTTGAGTTCGATGCGCGCGACTCAGAGAGCGTGGACGGTCTCTGCCAGGATCTGGTTGAAAATTCTGCTTGCGAACATGGAGCGGCGATAACTGAAAATAGCGAGAGATCAACCATCACGAATTAGCCAAAGCCACGCGTTTTCAGGAAAACCAAGAATAATCTTCGTTCGGGGTGACGAATGGCACCTTAGGGCACCGGGTCAGGTCGCATTGACCCGTACGGTCAAGTTCCAAAGGCGGCGAAAACAGAGTTGGTGTGTCTCGCAATGTTGAAGAGGCTAGGGCGATCGTGCGCAATTTACAAAAGTCGGTGCCGCAATGGTGCAACGATGATTGAATTATGGTAAAGATTTATGCCTTGAAAGATTTTCCGTTCCAATATTATTACAATTTAGAGGAAGTGTCCGGTGAAAATTGCTTTTTCGATAGTTATTATTTTAGGTCTGTTGACTCTGGGGGGATGTGTAACAAGCACCACTGTGGATCGTGTGGCTTACGATCATCCAACAGCAAGTCAACAACAGCTTTTTACTGATCGCGCTGATTGTGCCGCCCAGGCAAAGGGAATTCGGCAAACGGAATATGGTAGTGAAACTGGTGTCAACGATGACATTTGGGACAATTGTATTGCTGGCAAAGGCTACAGCCGTAACGATGCGACTGGCAGGCTGGAAGTGCCGAAAGATCTTAGGGTGACAACTTACTAAAGGTCCTGCATACACATGTAACGGTCCAAAGAATGGCGCGGGGTGCACGAAATGTGCACCCGAGCACCGCATGGGCAAGAATAGGCTCACTGGAACGCAAGTGCTCAAAGAGCCGGTTAGGAAATTTCGCTGCAACTCATAAGGAGAGGGCGTCTGTCTGGCTTTCTTGAATTTTTGGGATTGTTGACAAGCCCAGAAGATCTGCCGGCATCTGTCGGCCGATTTCTTTTCGGTTTGGTAGGCGCCGCATTGGGCGCAAAGTTTGCCTCTTACATAAATATTTAACCATGGGTCGATTACGCACTCATGGTTTTTGCGGCAATTGTCTTTTATGTCGTCTTTGCAGTTATCTGGCGCAGGGTATTTGAAGCCAGGAAGAGCTGACCAGGGAGCTTTGCGATGTGGCGTTTCGAAGGAGCGTCAAACGGATTTTGAGGTTTCCCTTTGAGCACCTCAACATGTCAGGCAGTAGGAATTTCTTCATTTTCTTGCTCCCGATCATGACTTCTATGACCGTCATACTGATCGTTTTGCCTGGACCATTCAATGTTGTCTTCGGGTGCTCGTCTTTATGCCGCTCCTCGCACTCTGGTTTATCAACGAGACCCTGGAGAGGTTGCCGAAATTTGGAAGATTGTTCAAACTCGGCGGACCGATCCGATGTCCGCGGACAGGTCGATTTTGTCTACATTGCGACGATGCATGCCGAACTTCGACAGGCACGGTTTCAGATAAACAAGATTGATATGTCACTGCAGGGGGCATGGATGGATCCTGTCCTCCAATTGGCCAAAGCGATGTGTTGGGTCATCGCTGACATGAATTGTCAGCCTTCGAGTTCTTATCCGTTCCAGGGCCTAATCCCGCTCAATCGGTAAATTCGGATGTCAGAAATTGCCAGGATGCGGCCTAGTTGATCTTAAAGTCGATAATATCCCTGCCGCGAATTTTGCAAACGGCACTTCTGCTGGAATACGATGTCTTCGGATTATCAAGTTCAAAACTCACCTTCACTGTTTTTTCGTATCCGCCATTGACGTTGAAAGGTGAACTCTGGTTCCTGATTACGGGAAATGGCATCTGGCTTTTGGCGTAGTCGACGCAGATCCTGTTGGCCATTTCGTCGCTGATCGTATCGCGTTTTTCTCTCTCCTTTTGCTGTTCCTTTTCGTAGTCGGCGGCTGCTTCCCGGGCAATTTTTGCAGTTGCCAGGCACTGCGAAAATTCCAATGTTCCCGGGACGAATCCAGATTCGATACAAAGCAACTCATCCTTGCTGGGCTGTGATCCCGAAGGAGACCCGTCCGCAACGCAACCGGTCAAAACCAGGCCGGACAGCAGACCTATGGCGCTTCTCATTTTTACCTCGCAGATGTTGTCGAGAACTCGGAAAGGTCCGAGAGCTTGAACAATAATCCATGTCAAACACGTCAACCTATTGGCGAAATCAATGGAGACCCGATGGGTATTTTTGTCAATGGTGTTCCGGTGCATTCCAAAGCCAAGATTTTGAGGAAGCTTCTCGATCGGAAGTGACTGGAAGGCATTTCCTCACTTCCGCTTGCCTGCCGGTGTCCTACAAGTTACGAACTTCGTGCTGACTGCTGCGCAAATCGGAAACTGTCGTTTGAAAAAGATTGAAATCACTTGAAACATCTTCTTCTTGTCATGCTCGGCGGAGGGCTCGGAGCCGGCGCGCGCCATCTGGTTGGCCTTTTCACGCTGAGAGTTTTTGGTGCCGGCTTTCCGGTCGGGACGCTCACCGTCAATGTGGTCGGTTCGCTTGCAATGGGGCTTTTGATCGGATGGCTGGTTAAGTCCGATTTTCAGCATGTTCAGACGGTCCGGTACTTCATTGCCACCGGCATACTCGGCGGGTTCACGACATTTTCCGCCTTTTCGCTGGACACGTCGGTGCTGTGGGAGCGGGGAGATACCTATCTTGCGATGTTCTATGTACTGGCGTCCGTCCTTCTGTCGATTGGCGCGGTCTTCGCAGGATTGATGATAGCCCGCCAGGTCGTCTCCTAAGTTTCCCTTTCATTTCACCCTGATTACGCCTATACGCTCCGGAACGAATGTCCGCGCGGTGCTCGTGTCCCGTGCCCTGGTTGACAGTGGCCTTTTGCGGCCCGCAGCCTGATTTGAGAACAATATGTCCGCAGTAGAACAAAAACATGTGACCGCCGATGAAGCGGGCATGCGCCTCGACCGTTGGTTCAAGGCACATTATCCCGGTCTCGGGTTCGGACGGCTGCAGAAGCTCCTGCGCACCGGCCAGGTGCGGGTGGATGGCAAGCGCGTTGAGGCCAGCACACGGGTCGCCAAGGGCCAGATGATCCGGATTCCACCATTGGGTGTCGAGCTTCCCGCGGACGACAAGAAGAATGCCAAACCCAAGTCCACCAAACTGATTGCCGACGATCGTAAGGCCATCGAGGAGATGCTGCTGTTCGAGGACAATCAGGTCATGGTCCTTAACAAGCCTGCCGGTCTCGCTGTCCAGGGCGGGTCCGGTCTCAAGCGCCACCTGGATGGTATGCTGGAAGCCTTTACGGACAGGAAGGGCAACAAGCCGCGCCTGGTTCACCGTCTCGACCGCGAGACATCAGGCATCATCCTTGTCGCGCGCACACGTCAGGCAGCGCAGGAACTTACAAAGTCCTTCCGGCATCGCAATACCCGCAAGATCTACTGGACGATGCTCGCAGGCGTGCCCAAGCCCAAACAGGGCCGCATCTCGACGTTTCTTGCCCGCAGCGAGGCAGAAGAACGGATGCAGGTCGTGAGGCAGGGGGAAGATGATGCCCAGCATGCTGTGTCCTTGTATTCCGTATTCGAGCAGTCCGCGCAAAAACTGTCATGGGTCACCATGAAGCCCGTTACCGGCCGGACGCACCAACTGAGGGCGCATGCTGCCCATATCGGTCATCCGATCATCGGCGACGACAAGTATTTCAATATCGAGAACTGGGAATTGCCGGGCGGCATTCAAAACCGCCTGCACCTGCTTGCGCGCCGTATCGTCATTCCACACCCGTCGGGTCATGGCAAGATCGACGTGTCGGCGCCGTTGCCGCCGCACATGCAGCAGACCTGGAACCTTCTCGGCTTCAACGCGAGCGACTACGATCCTGAGGCCGACGATCCCGACGAGACGGTCATCAAACGCTGACCGGTCTCCTCCGTTTAACGTTCGGATCCATGGACAACGATGTTGAACCCCTCAACGTCTGACGGCCGCTGAAAGTGGCTCGTGATCCGGTCAAACTGGTCGTCTGATACCTGAAACTCGTGCGTTCCAGAGGCGTTGCGCGCCCGAAGCCTCTGCTTGCAAATGTCGTCCGCAACATCGATCAGGTGCAATTGATGGGAGCAACCTGCCGTTTCAAACAGACGCCGCATCCAACGCCGGTATTCAAGCGTGTTTGCAGGAAAATCGAGTACCACGGAAAGACCGGCGCGCAAGAGATCCACGATATGCGGCTCCAGCGTGTTTCTCAGCGTTTCAGAGTATCTGACATAGTCGGACAGCGTCTTGAGTTGATCGGCGTAAAGGCCTGATAACCAGACATCCTCCTGCAGCAGGATCGTGTCGGGATTTTCTGCCAGCGATCGCGCCAGCGTTGATTTTCCCGAGGCAACTTTTCCGCAAATCAGATGCAGGGTCGTCTCGTTGCGCATTGGCTGGTCTCAACTGCTACAGGTGAGAAAGGCTATTCGAACCTCATTGCGGGGTCAAAGTCCCTGGAAGAGTGCACTCACAATCACGGACAGGATTGTGACGGCAGCAACGCCGGCAACAAGCTTCCAGGCGTCAGAGCGTTTTTGAAGGCCAGGCCAGCCCAGGGGTTTGATGACCTGAATCGCGGCAATCAGGATCAGCAGAACAGCCAGTATCTTGGTCAAGGAAAGGCTCCGGACAGGACGATGGAATACCCGCTCTAAACAATCTGCCGACGGACCGCAAGCCGTCTATGCGCCGGCGCCCTTGTTGAGAGCTGCCATGTATTTCGGCAGTTTATCCATGGATGGAACGACGATCATCTTCTTGACCTTGCCGGCTTTGAAGGCCTTCAGGAACTTGTTGTAATCCTTGAAGGCAACACAGCCATGCGACCCGTTTGACCGGCGCAGCAATGGCGTGTGCGCCAGCATGCCATCGCGGCCTTTCATCGCCGCATTGTCGTGCGGCGTCATCCTGATGGCCTCAACACCGTGAAAACGCCTTTCGCGCATTCTCAGGTCATAGATATTCGGTGGAGTCGGGCCAAGATTTCGCACATGTGCATATTTCGGATTGTCCTTGCGGTGCCCGATGCCGGAATGCGCTTCCAGCTTGGTACCGTCAGGCATGTGGACGATTGCGGCGCTGATGTCATATACCGCTACGCCGCGGCCACGACCGGGAAGACCGCCCTTGAGACCGCTGAACAGCTTTCCGATACCGCCGAAAGCACCGTTGTTTTCCGTTTCCGGAGTTCCCGGTGTCGCATAGGCAAGGACGGGAGCCGGTGTTTGCCGTTTCTGACTTTCATCACCGACCGCTGCTCGAGCCGTCTCTGCAGGAGGTGCCGGTTTGCTGCCTGGAACCGGATGGGAGATCGCAGCAGTGACCTCCAGTTCGGCCTCGGCGGCATTCGATGGCTTTTCGGTTTCCGCAAGCGTCTCGCCCGTGCCGGAAACGTCATCTTTGGCAATCGCGCGGGGCGACGGGAGCGAACCCGTTACCATCGTTTCTTCTTCGGCTACTGCCGTCGTACGTTCTGCTAAGCGGGATCCGGAGACGCCGGAGGCCGTTTCAATTTCATTCGGTTCCGTTCGCCTCTCGGTCAGCGAAAGTGCAAGGTTCAGCCGTGCGAGTTTTTCAGCAAGTTTCCGTTTGGCTGCGCTCTTCGCCTCTTTTTCTCTCGTGAATTGCGGGAGTGCGGAACCCAGTTGTTCGGTGGCTGATCGGATCAGTTGTTGTTCGTTTCCTGCCTGATCGTCGACACCTTGAGAGTTGCCGACACGGGCAGCCTCGTCATTGAAAGTGACCGACGCAAAGAACTGGCTGTCGCCAGCGGCGTGTGCAGCGGCATCGCGGGAAGGTGTCCGCGGCGCGTCAAACAACGTGACTGAGGCTATGAGACCACCGAGAACGATCGCCATTCCGGCAATCAGCACATGGAAAACACGATGGACACGCTTCCGGTCCGTTCGATCAGTCTGATTTGTATTCTGCTGCATTCAGGCAAAACCACCCTGTTGCCCGCAGTTGCTCAAACTGCGTTCCGAAAGTCTTTCGATCTGGCGACAAACTGCCCCAATCGACCTTGCCCACCCGCACACGAGTATCCAGCGCTATGGTAACCGGCTGGTTTACAAACGTGGTTAATCAAACCTTACGCAGGGCTGACCCCTCGAAAACCACCATAAAGAGGCGAATTTCAGGCAGTTGTTCGAATTTCGAATTGTCCCAAAGTCAGCGGCTTTGAAACGACCGGCTGTGGATTGCCTTTTGGTCTCGTTCGTTCCGGGTGTTTGGCGGGAACGGCGCCAATCTGTCTTGTACGACCCGGTTCAATCCGACGGCTCTTGACCCCGGGCGCAAAACCCTGCACATGCGAGCCTTCTACAGCATTTGCAAAAGGCTCATCATGTACCTGATCATTTTTGACGTCGACGGCACCCTGGTCGACAGTCAGGATACAATTTTTCATGGGCTACAGGTCGGGTTCGAGGCTGTCGGATTGCCCATGCCGGATCGCAAGACCGCCCTTTCCATCGTCGGTAGGTCGCTGGAAGAAGCGTTCGCGGATCTTGTCGGAGGTGGGCATCTGGACAAGGTGCCGGCAATGGCCGACGCCTATCGTCAGTCCAAGATCTCCAGGCGTAAACAGGGGCTCGAGGTGGATCCGCTCTATCCAGGTGCGAAGGAGGCAATCGAGCGGCTCCATGCAAGAGACGACTTTTTGCTGGGTGTCGCGACCGGCAAGGCCATGCGCGGGGTCAGGCACATGCAGGAGACCCACGACCTGAATGGAAGGTTTGTAACCATCCAGACAGCCGATACGTCGCCCTCCAAACCGCACCCGGACATGATCGAACGCGCCTTGTCCGAAACCGGTGCGGATCGCTCCAGGACGGTCATGATAGGAGACACTGGCTTTGATATCGCGATGGCCAGGACTGCAGGTGTTCATGCGGTTGGCGTGACCTGGGGGTATCATGATCATTCAAGGCTCGCCGAAGAGGGAGCGGACAAGATTATTCACGCCTTCGATCAACTGGATCAAGCGTTGAATGAGATATTGAAATATGACAAGGAAACAGCCTGATGCGTGATTTTCTTGATAAGTTACATGAAGACTTGGCCAAGGATCCGGAACAACGCGCTAGAGAACTTTCAAAGCGCGAACTGCCGAAACGTTTCTATGAAGTGGCATCCTGCGCACAAACGGAGGATGGCTATTCGATACAGTTGGACGGCCGAACCGTGAAAACGCCCGGAAAGGCGACGCTGCTTTTGCCCAATCGGGTTATTGCCGAGGCGGTCGCGGCGGAATGGGCTGTCCAGCAAAAGGAAATAAATCCCGCAACGATGCCGCTGACCAGGATGGCCAATTCCGCTCAGGACGCGGTTTCCGGGCGTTTCGAAGAGGTTGCGGATGACATCGTCGGTTTTGCCGGAAACGATGCGTTGTGCTACCGGGCTGACGACCCTCAAAGTCTCGTGGACACCCAGAGACATCTTTGGGATCCGGTGGTTGACTGGGCCGGTGGACTACTGGGTGGGCGATTTGTGCTGATTGAAGGCATTATTCACGCAGCACAGCCGGATCACCTGCTGAGCTCTTTCAAGACCAGGATATCTGATGAAACGCCGCTTCGGCTTGCCGCGCTCCACACGGCGACCAGTCTGACGGGGTCCGCGCTGCTGGCTCTCGCCGTGAAGGAAAACCATCTTGGCGCTGACGACGCATGGACTGCAGCGCATGTCGAGGAAGACTTCAACATCGATCGATGGGGTGAAGATGCGGAGGCTGCGCAGATCCGAGCCTACAAACGCACCGAATTCGATGCCGCGGTCCTGATCCTGCAAAAGGCCTGAGGCCGTCAGCACGGTTTCAGGACATGTAGAACGTCGTCGCCATCAGGAAAAAGATCAGGACGCCGAGAACGTCATTGGACGAAGTGATGAAAACGCCGATCGCCATCGCGGGATCGATGCCGATCTTGTCAAGAATGATGGGAACGGTCGCGCCGACCATCGCTGCGAGCGTTGTGACGCACAGGAGCGAAAGTGACGTCGCTATCGCGAGGCGACCAGGAGCCTCCAATGGCACGATCATGGAGGCGATCAGCACAAGGGCTGCGAGTATCACACCGGCAACCGCGCCGTTGAACAAGGCCGCGAAAAATTCCTTCACAAGACGAAACAAAATGTCGCCTGACCAAAGTGCGCCGGTGGCGATGCCCTGCACGGCGACAGCGGAAGCCTGAAGTCCGGCATTTCCGGCCATCGACATGGTGACGGGAATGAATGCCGCAAGGATGGCGGCTTCGGCAAGCTGATCTTCATAAGAACCGACCACGGTTGCCGCGACACTTGCACCAACGAGACCCGCCAGCAGCCAGGGGAGGCGGCCGCGCACAATTCTGAAGACCGTGTCATCCGAACGCGCTTCGCCTGAGACACCGCTCATCAGCAGCATGTCTTCATTGGCCTCGTCCGCCGCAATCCTGGTCAGTTGCTTTGGCGTAATCCTGCCGATCAGGTGACCTTCGCCACTCACGACCGGAACTGTGCGCATGTCCCGTTTGCGGGCAAGGCGCAGCACTTCCTCCTGATCCGTGTCGGTTGAAACGGCAATCACGTCCCTGTTCATCAGCTTGCCGAGCGTCTGCTCGTCCGGTGCAAGCAGCAGCTTGCCGACTTCGACGGTGCCGGTCAGCTTGCCATCAAAGTCGGTTACGTAAACCGTGAAAACCTTGCGGATCCGATCGGCTTCCTCGCGCATCTGTTCAACGGCTTCCCCGGCCGTACAATCTTCTCGCAAGGCAACGAACTTGCGCGCCATGACCCGGCCGGCAGTATCGTCGGCATAGGAAGCCCTGGTCGCGATTTCCTCGACATCCGGCAGGCGGGCGATGAGTTCGTCGGCTACATCATCAGGAAACTCGTTGAGGATTTCAGTGGCATCTTCCGGATCCAGACCGGCTAGAATGTCGCGAAACTGGTCAAGCGTGGTGGCTTCCATGAGAATCGAGCGGAATTCGGGACGCAGTTCCGCGACGACCTTGATCGACGGATTTGCGGGCAGCCACTGGAACAGTTTGCGGGCGTGCTTCAATCTCAACCGCGTCAGCAACTGCATGACATCGATCGGATCCCATTTCTTGAGCAGTTCGACGATCTGGGTTCTCTTGCCCGCCTTGATCATTTCCCTGACGGCTTTGAGCGTATCGTCGTTTGTTTCCAGAGGTTCCTGCGACGTTTCCCTTGTCCAGGCGACGGGTTCAAGTTCGCTCGCAGTGCTGCTCATGAAGGCCTCCGGATTGATCGGTCCGCTTCTAATGCTGCTTTGTGACGGCTTGCTGACATGTGTTTCGAAGGTTCAGACGTCGAATTCGTCCAGTTCTCCAAAAGCGTCGCGCAGTTTTTCAGACCAGCCATGCGAAAGTTTCTGAAAATACGGGTCGTCCTGTTCGATACGGACCTGGCGTTCTGTTGAGAAGGTGTCCTTGTTGTAGAGCAACATGTCGATCGGCGTGCCGACGGAAAGATTTGATCTCAATGTCGAATCAAAAGACAGCAGAACGAGCTTGGCGGCTTCGCCAAGGCGCATGTCAGACCGGGTTACCCTGTCGAGGATGGGCTTGCCGTATTTATGTTCACCGATCTGCAGAAACGGCGTGTCCTCGGCCACTTCGATAAAGTTGCCCGCCGCATAGATCTGGAACATGCGCGGTTCTTCGCCCTCGATCTGTCCGCCGAGAATGAACGTCACGAAAAAACTCTCGGCACTGGTCGCCAGGGCTTCACCGTCAATTTCCTTGACCTCGCGCACCGCACTGCCGACAAGCCTGGCTACCTGGAACATGGTCTTGGCCGTCAAAAGCGTGGCACGGTCATTGTCAGCTGATGTGATGTGTTCGCTGAGAAGTGAAACGACAGCCTGCGTTATCGCCAGATTACCGGCCGAAAGAAGCGTAATCACGCGCTCGCCGGGCTCTTCCCAGACATGAAGTTTCTTGTAGGTAGCAATATTGTCGACGCCGGCATTGGTGCGGGTATCCGCTGCGAACACCAGACCCCGATCCAGTTTCAATCCGACACAATACGTCATCCCAGAGCCCCTCAGACTGTTCCAATGACCTGCAACACCAATCGAAAGAAGACATTAGATAGGTCTTTGTTTGTTTCGGCTGGTCTTAGCACAGTGGACCGGGATTAGCGTGTCGGAAAACGACATTCATTGCTGTTGTTGAAAAGCTGCCTGGGAAACGTCGACTTCAACCTGAAGATTTTCCTCCAGGCCTCCGAACCGGATGCCCCGGATGGGAGCAGCGGAACGGGAATCAAGACCGGTCGTCAGCCGAACGTACCGATCCGTCGGACAGATGGCGTTCGATACATCAAATGCAGTCCAGCCCAGCCCTTCAATCAGGACTTCCGCCCATGCATGGTGTGCTTCGGAGGCCTGTTCGTCTTCCAGAAGAAGATAACCGGATACATAACGGGCCGGAACGCCAATTGACCTGGTTGCAGCGATAAAAATGTGGGCGTGGTCCTGACAAACGCCTTCACCGGCCGCCAGTACCGATGCCGCAGGCGCGTGCGTTTCCGTAACGCCGATCTTGTAGTCCACTTTCTCCCGGATCGCGTGCATGAGCGCGTGAAACCCCGAAATCCGGTCGTGGGTTTCTGCATGGGTGGCAAGTCTTCGGATGGCCTGGTTGGATTGGGTGAGGGGGGTCACCCTGGTGTAGAGGCGCGGTGGGACCACGGCATCGGGTTCGTGACCGAGCACACCGTCAGTATTCACCGTATCTACAATACCTGTCGCCGTAATTTCCACGTCTTCGACGGGTTCGCTGCGTGACACCATATGTACACGATTGCCAAATGCGTCCTTGTAGGTGGTTGCCCTTGCAATGCCGGGTGCGTCGATTTCCCATTCGACAACCTTTTGCGAAGGCCCGTCTTCCGGAGTCAGGCGCAGCTGCTGCATGGCGTTGGCGAGCGGGACGTCATAGCGGTAGCGGGTCGTGTGTCGGACTTTCAGTTGCATGCGGCACCGGAAAACAGGGTTTGTTGGTCAGGCAAAATTGTAGTCTTTCGAAAGCTGCAGCGCGAATTGGTTGTTCTTGCCGATGAAGTCGGTCAGAAAATCGTGCAGGCCATCATGGTAGATTTCGCGCATCTGTTTCTCGGATAGACCGCTGGCGATTTCCTTGGCAAGATCCAGGCTCGGCTCCCGGGAACTATAGAACTGCGCAAGTTCTTCGGCTGTATCGGCTATCCAGTTGTAGCAATGGGCCAAGGACCGCGGCATTTCCTTTCTCAAGATCAGGAACTCGGCAATGTTAAACGCTTTGAGCCTGGCATTTGGATAGGCGAACCGGTAGCTTCTGCGGCCGGAAAGAGCCCGGAGGATGGCTGACCATTGGTATCGTTCCATGGAGCCGTCATCAACAATGTCGCTGTCAGGCAGAAGCGCCCAATACTGCGTGTTCAAGATCCGGGCGGTGTTGTCGGTCCGTTCGACGAAATTGCCCATCTGCGAGAAAAAATAACCATCATCGCGCAAAATTGTGTTCAGGAGAGCACCACGGAACAAGTGCGCACGCTGATTGACCCAGGCAAGGAAGTCCGGCAACCGTTCCTGCGTGATCGTCTGCGGATTGACCTCTATGAATTCTATCCACGTGGTGTTGATAGCTTCCCAGAGTTCAGCCGTGATGCCGGTGCGAACAGCTCGTGCATTGTTGCGGGCCAGTTCGAGACTGTTGCGCACACTTACCGGGTTCTCTTTTGAGAACATGAGGAAAACGGTCACATTCCGGATATTCAGTTCGTCGTATTTTTCACTGAAATCAGCGTCGCAGCCGGAGCAGGTGAGCGCGAAGGTCCAGTGCGTTCCGTGTTCCTGGCCCCTGTGGGACATCATTGCCCCGCGATAGGCGACTTCCAGCAACCGGGCAACGTTCTGGGCGCGCTCATGGTAGCGGGACATCCAAAACAGCGAAGAAGCGGTTCTTCCGAGCATAAACAGTCAGTCCTCGAGTACCCAGGTGTCCTTGGTGCCGCCGCCCTGGCTTGAGTTGACGACAAGTGAGCCCTTCTTGAGGGCTACGCGGGTCAGTCCACCAGGGGTGATGCGAACCTGGTCGCCAATCAGAACGAAGGGCCTTAGATCCACATGGCGCGGCGCGACACCGGATGCCACATGTGTCGGACAGGCGGAAAGTGCCAGGGTGGGCTGCGCGATGTAGTTTGAAGGCGTGGCCTCCAGAACTTTCCGGAACTCCGCAATCTCGCGTTTGGACGCCGTTGGGCCTATCAACATGCCATAACCGCCCGAGCCGTGAACTTCCTTGACGACGATCTTCTCCAGATTGTCGAGAACGTAAGCCAGATCATCCGCTCTTGAGCAATTCCAGGTCGGGACATTCTTCAGTATCGGTTTCTGTCCCGTGTAGAACTCGATGATATCAGGAACGTAGGCGTAGATTGCCTTGTCGTCAGCAATGCCGGTTCCGGGCGCGTTGCAGATCGTGACATTGCCGGCCCGATAGGCATCGAACAGCCCGGGAACGCCCAGCATGCTGTCCGGATTGAAGGTGAGGGGGTCAAGGAAGGCGTCGTCGATGCGCCGGTAGATGACATCCACCTGTTCCGGTTCGCGGGTCGTACGCATGAAGACCTTGCCGGCATCGACGAACAGATCGCGTCCCTCGACCAGTTCCACACCCATGGAGTCGGCAAGAAAGGCGTGTTCGAAATATGCGGAATTGTAGATGCCGGGGGTCAATAATACGATCGTTTGCGCCGACTTCGACGGGTCGGGCGCGACACTCTCCAATGTCCTTCGCAACAATTCGGGATATTGCTCGACCGGTGCAACGCGGTGCGTCTGAAAGAGTTCGGGAAACAGACGCATCATGGTTTCCCGGTTTTCCATCATGTAGGAAACGCCGGATGGCGTGCGGGTGTTGTCTTCCAGAACGTAGAATTCGTTTTCGGAAACACGTACGAGATCGGTTCCGATTATGTGCGCATAGACCTTGCGTGCCGGGGTGAACCCGGCCATTTCAGGCAGAAATGCTTCGTTCTGCAGGATAAGGTCTGCCGGTATTCGGCCCGCCCTGAGGATCTCCTGACGATGATAGATGTCGTGCATGAAAGCGTTCAGGGCGCGAACGCGCTGATCGATGCCGGCAGAAAGCCTGCGCCATTCCGAAGCAGAGATGATACGGGGTATGGGGTCGAACGGTATCAAACGTTCGGTTGCTTCCTGCGCGCCGTAGACTGCGAAGGTAATTCCGAGTCGGCGGAATACCATTTCCGCATCCCGGCTTTTTTTGGTCAGAAAATTTGCCGGTTTATCTTCGAGCCACGTGGCCAGCCTTGAATAGGGCGAGCGTGCGCCACCGGCATCGTCGAGCATTTCATTGAAGAAAGTCCGATCGTCCGCCATTGCCTCCCCTTAGCCTTGTTTGCTTGTTTCGCAATCATGGCAAAATTCCGGGAGGTGTCAAAGAACATTCTCGCGGCGCAGTTGCCCAGTGTTTAGGCAGTCATGTCACTCAGAAGACATCTAGTCTCTGTAACTGGCTGTGCCTTCGACCTTTGTGAATTGTCCCTTGCTGTCCACATGGACCTTCATTGTGTCGTCGGCACTCCAATAGGCGTAGTTGGTGAACTTGAAGATTTTCGGATAAATGGTCAGCTTGCCGCTTTTGGCGACTTCTTTCGTCTGTGTAACCGATAACATTCCGGTTTCGCTGCGCCCCGCAGGCTGGAGCTGGCTCAAGTTGATGCCGGGATGGCTGCCTTTGTTGCGGGACTGATACAGAACACCGCCGTATACCACACAATCAATATGCAGCTTGCTGCGGCCGATACTTGGACCACCTCGCGTCGGCGCCCATCTGATGTCCGGATCGATGGAAAGCCACTCCGACACGCCGAAACCGAGGTGAATGGTTGTTCCGTCCTTGACCGGAATGTCCTTCATTTGCATGTAGACCGCACCGCCCTTGTTCTCGACCGAATACTTAGGAGAAATGTAATTCCAGCCGATTTCGTTATCGAGCAGATGCAGCTTCTGCCATTCATAAAAGATACCGGCGCCGGCGGAAACGGAAAGAGGGGTGGGGAGCAGATTGAATTGCGGTCCGGATTTAACGACACCAAGATCGTTTGTAATGTATTGAGCCAATCGCTTGCCGGATTCCTGAACGGCCCACTCGCCGGTCTTTTTGCCCGCATGCTTCATGACTTCCTTGAAAAGCTTGGCCCCGGACTTGATGCTGGCGTCCAGATCTCCAACCAATGACGCTTCCCAATCGACACCTGACGACGTGATGCCGTCCATCTCCCTTTCGGTCTTGCACCCGGTCACCAGCAGCAAGGCAAAAGCTGATCCGATCTCAGCCATGATGCCGGCTCTTTTTCCGACCACGAGCACCTGTACGGGCAACCGCTTGCTTCCCATGTTCCAGAGATCGAATTGAAAGACACTGCCACCGGCGAGTACCGAACCGGAAAATCCACCACCCAAAAGGGCGATCCAGGTCGTGTCGGGGTTATATAAAGACATTTCAAATCCTCCTGCGGGGCTGCAAAGGCCGCCCTAATTCACATGATAAAACCTCGGAAAATGAACAATTACGCTGCGTCAGACCCGATAATCCTATCCCCTTCGGCAAAACACAACGGTGTAACGAAAACCTTTGTAAATTTCCCTCAAATTCGCCGGGTTTTGAGGATTGACGTAGTCTCCCATAAGCCCATGTGCTGACTTTGCCTTGAACCTGGAACATGTTACGGCCTCTGTGAATGAGAATTGGGAGGACCGGATGAAAGAAGTTCTGGCCGAATTGGAACAGCGGCGTGACACGGCTCGACTTGGTGGTGGTCAACGCCGGATAGATTCGCAGCACTCCAAAGGCAAGCTGACGGCGCGTGAACGGATCGAGGTCCTGCTCGACGAAGGGTCCTTCGAAGAATTCGACATGTTCAAGCAGCATCGCTGTACCGAATTCGGTATGGAAGAGCAGCACATTCCTGGCGATGGCGTTGTGACAGGCTGGGGCACGGTCAATGGACGCACCGTTTATGTGTTTTCCAAGGATTTTACCGTTTTCGGCGGATCGCTGTCGGAAACGCATGCCGAAAAGATTACCAAGCTGCAGGACATGGCACTCCGCAACAGGGCGCCGATCATCGGCTTGTTCGATGCAGGCGGCGCGCGCATTCAGGAAGGCGTCGCGGCGCTGGGCGGCTATGGTGAAGTGTTTCAGCGCAATGTGCTGGCGTCCGGAGTGATCCCTCAGATTTCCCTGATCATGGGGCCATGTGCCGGTGGCGATGTTTATTCGCCCGCCATGACCGATTTCATTTTCATGGTGCGTGACACGTCTTACATGTTCGTCACCGGGCCCGATGTCGTGAAGACCGTGACCAATGAAACCGTGACCGCTGAAGAACTCGGCGGAGCTTCTGTTCACACCGCGAAATCATCGATAGCTGACGGAGCTTTTGACAACGATGTCGAGGCACTCCTGGAGATGCGCCGGCTGATCGATTTCCTGCCGATGAACAATCAGGCAGACCTGCCGGAATTGACACATTTCGATGACCCGGATCGCATCGACACGAGCCTGGATACACTTATCCCTGACAATCCGAACAAGCCGTATGACATGCGCGAACTTGTCCTGAAGACTGTCGATGAAGGTGACTTCTTCGAGATCCAGAAGAATTTTGCCGGCAATATCATTACCGGGTTCGGGCGCATGGAAGGCCGGTCGGTCGGGATCATCGCAAACCAGCCGATGGTGCTTGCAGGTGTGCTGGATTCCGACGCCAGCCGGAAAGCCGCACGTTTCGTACGTTTTTGCGACTGTTTCAACATACCGATCGTGACTTTTGTCGACGTTCCCGGATTCCTCCCTGGAACCGCGCAGGAATATGGCGGTCTGATCAAACACGGCGCCAAGTTGTTGTTTGCTTACGCCGAGGCGACGGTGCCGAAAATTACGGTGATCACCCGAAAGGCCTACGGCGGTGCTTACGACGTGATGAGCTCAAAGCATATTCGTGGCGATCTGAACTATGCCTGGCCAAGTGCGGAAATTGCGGTGATGGGAGCCAAGGGCGCGGTTGAAATTCTCTATCGTTCCGAATTGGGTGACACAGACAGGATTGCTCAACGGACGAAGGACTACGAAGACCGTTTCGCAAATCCGTTTGTGGCAGCAGAGCGCGGCTATATCGACGATGTCATCCGACCGCATTCAACGCGGAGGCGTGTTGCCAAAGGGCTGGCCTTGCTGCGGTCAAAACAAGACGAGATGCCGTGGAAAAAGCACGACAATATTCCGCTCTGAACACAGGGCCTTGATTTCCAGGACAGTGACTAACGAATGCGGGCCGGTTCAACCGGCCCGTTTCGCATCAGTTCCAGCGATTGAAGCCGCCTCGCGGGAAAAGCGGTTCCTTGCATTCGTAGGCGACCGGACATTTGCGATGGTCGCGTGTCGGGCCATACTGAACGAAAAGTTCCTGATTGAAGTCGCAGTAACTTCTGTTCGAGACAAACATCGAATAGGTGTGTTGACCGGTTGTAAAAACCACGGCGCCATGCTGTCTCACCATATTCTGTGCCTGCTGGCAGGACATCTGGCGCAGGTCCGGCCTGGCTTCGGCGGCGGTTGCCATAAAGATGCTTCCGAGCATTAGAGCAACGGTCGCTAAACGGTACTTTTTCATCTCTGCCTCCGTTGGTGTCTGGCTTTGAAAAGACAAGCCCAACCCCATTTCGGGTTTCAGACTTCACCCTGTCATAAAACTAGTCACGCCCGTTCAGGGGCGCTCTACACTTTCAAGTGTGCTTTAGGCATTGTGTAATTAGTGTGATCGGCGCCACATAAAGTGCCATTTAACCGACTGATGCACCAGCGTAAGTTTCCTCTCGAGCCGCTTGAATGCCAATGTCGGCCACTACCTGGCTCGCGCCTGGCGCACGCGGGGTAAATCCTGAAGGTCGTCGGCATGTACGTGGCAGCGGCACTGGTTCTTTCCCGCACCTATCCCAGCCATCCGTATTACCACCTCTCGCCCTTTGGATAAGTTGCGCTGGTTTGGTGTGCGGCCTACAAACGAGAAAATGATCCAGTTGGGTGGAAATACATGTTTTCGAAAATTCTTGTTGCCAACCGGGGCGAGATCGCTTGCCGGGTCATGAAAACGGCGCGGCGCATGGGGATCAGCACTGTCGCGGTCTACTCGGACGCGGATCGGGATGCGCTTCATGTCGAATTGGCAGATGAGGCCGTCCATATTGGCCCGGCGACGGCAGCGGAGTCCTACCTGGTCGCCGAAAAAATCATCGAGGCCTGCAAGCAGACCGGTGCCGAGGCCGTGCATCCCGGTTACGGCTTCTTGTCGGAGCGGTCCAGCTTTCCCGGCGCTCTGGCGAAAGAAGGCATTGTCTGGATTGGCCCCAATACCAGGGCGATCGAGGCGATGGGCGACAAGATCGAGTCCAAGAAATTCGCCAACGCCGCAAATGTGAGCACGGTTCCCGGGCATCTTGGTGTCATCGAGACACCCGAGCAGGCCGTCGAAATCGCAAAGGACATCGGTTTTCCGGTCATGATCAAGGCATCGGCCGGCGGTGGCGGCAAGGGCATGAGAATTGCCTGGAACGCCGACGAAGTAAGGGACGGTTACGCCAGATCGAAATCGGAAGCTGCGTCTTCCTTCGGCGACGACCGGGTCTTTATCGAGAAGTTCATTGAAAACCCGCGGCACATTGAAATTCAGGTTCTGGGCGACAAGCACGGCAACGCGATTTACCTTGGTGAACGTGAGTGTTCCATTCAGCGGCGGAACCAGAAAGTGATAGAGGAAGCTCCATCACCGCTTCTGGACGAGGAAACCCGCCGAAAGATGGGCGAGCAGGCCGTGGCTCTTGCCAAGGCCGTCGACTATGACAGTGCCGGAACTGTCGAATTTGTTGCAGGACAGGACAAAAGCTTTTTCTTCCTGGAAATGAACACGCGCCTGCAGGTAGAGCATCCGGTTACCGAACTGATTACCGGTGTCGATCTCGTGGAGCAGATGATCCGTGTCGCGGCCGGTGAAAAACTCGCCCTGACCCAGGATGAGGTGCAATTGAACGGCTGGTCGGTTGAAAGCCGCATCTATGCGGAAGACCCTTACCGCAATTTCCTTCCCTCCATAGGGCGTCTTGTCCGGTACCAGCCGCCAGAAGAAGTCGCCGGCGAGGATGTGACGATCCGCAACGATACGGGTGTCGTCGAGGGGTCGGAAATTTCCATGTTCTACGATCCGATGATCGCCAAGCTGATCACGCATGCTCCGACCCGGGATGAAGCGATCGATGCGATGAGTTCCGCGCTTGATGCTTTCTATGTCGATGGCATCCAGCACAATGTCCCGTTCCTGACCGCCTTGATGAACCATCCACGCTGGCGCTCGGGAGAACTTGCAACGAGTTTCATCGCCGATGAATATCCGGACGGGTTCTTGCCGGCAGTTCCGGACGATCCCGCGTATTCGGTGCTTGCCGCGGTCGCCTTGTCTATGGGTGCCCTGGAACGAGAACGGCTCGACCATCTTCCCGGACGGCTCCGGCCGCATTCAGGGGATGTTCGAGAGGATTGGGTCGTCAAACTGGACAAGACCTACGTGCCCATCCGGCTCGCCGCCGGGTTCCCGGGCACACCGGTCGAACTGGATGTTGCCATCGGTGACGGTCCGATCATGAATGTCGAATCTGACTGGTGTCCCGGTGATGTTCTCTGGTCCGGGAAAGTCGGCTCCAGGGATGTGACAGTGCAGGTGCGGCCGGTCACCGGCGGATACCGCCTCGATTGGCAGGGTTATTCCGTTGTCGCGAGTGTGATGACGCCGCGTGTTGCAGAGCTTGACGGGTTGATGCCGGAGAAATTGCCACCGGACACATCCAGGATGCTGCTCTGTCCGATGCCAGGGCTCGTTGTATCTATCGCGGTGGAAGAAGGCCAGGAAGTCAAGGCGGGCGAACAGCTGGCGGTCGTCGAGGCAATGAAGATGGAAAACGTGCTCCGTGCTGAGCGCGACTGCGTGATTTCTGCCATCAAGGCGACGCCGGGAGACAGTCTCGCCGTTGACGCCGTCATCATGGAATTTTCCTGACGCGAAAGATTGACAGGGTCTTCTTTCCGGTTCTAATGCAGCGGCCCGCGACACTTCTGTCCGGGCCGATTCCATCGGTAGTCATCGAGGTTCCATGCCTTACAAGACCCTGTTGTTCGATCTTGATGGTACACTCACAGATCCATTTGACGGCATTACACGGTCCATCCAGTACGCACTGGAAAAGATGGACGCGCCTGTGCCCGAGGCAAAGGATCTTCACTGGTGTATTGGCCCTCCGCTCTGGGAGAGTTTCGAGGTTTTGCTGAACACGGGTGATCGCTCGGTGCAGGATAGAGCGGTTGCTTACTACCGGGAGCGGTATACGGTTTCGGGGCTTTACGAAAACACGCTTATCGACGGGATTACCAACCTGCTCGAGGCGTTGCGAAAGGCCGGTCTTGATCTCCACGTGTGTACCTCGAAGCCGCATGCCTATGCGGGAAAAATTGTCGAACATTTCGACATGATGCCGCATTTCGGCAAGGTCTACGGTTCCGAATTGAGCGGACACCGGTCCGCCAAGGCAGACCTTATCGCCCATATTCTGGAAGAAGAGAGACTATCTGCCGCGCAAACGTTGATGATCGGTGATCGAAAGCATGACCTTATCGGGGCAAATGCGAACGGCGTTGCCGGTATCGGTGTTCTCTGGGGCTATGGAAGTCGTGAGGAACTGGAAGGGGAAGGGCCGGTTCTGGTCGCGGCAAAGCCCTCCGAAATCCTGCAACACGTGCAGAAAGCGGCTTGATTCCAGACGTTCCATCCGGAAAGTGCAAGATTTTGTCTGTTGCCAATTCTCCTCATGTTGCAGGCAATTGGACATTGCAGACCATGTCCGGCTTTTCGCAACACTCTGATCATTGTAGAAGAGCAGGGACAAACAACTCGAATTTTTGAGCATTCAAGATGTAATCCGCTCGCGCACTTTGCCAAAAACAAGTCGATCCGAAAGATAGGGATTGACGATTTTGCAATACCGGACGTCAGACCAGACAAGTTGTTCAACGCCTGTTAATACAGCGAATGATGACGCTTGACCAATTGGGTTGATTTTGTCCGGACAAGATCGAGCGATATCATGGAACTTGTGAAATACCCGCGTACGCGGCACCTGGAGGGGTCGCGTCTTCAGCAGGGTGACATTGGAGAAGACAAGCCTGTCACAGAACTGGCGGGCATACCCGTTGTTGTCGAAGAAAAGATCGACGGTGCCAACTGTGCTGTTTCCTTCAGTGCAAATGGAGAACTGCGCCTTCAAAGTCGCGGCCACTACCTGACCGGCGGTCATCGCGAACGCCATTTCAACCTCCTCAAAACATGGGCATCCATTCACGCTTCGGCATTCCGCGAAGTGCTTGGAACGCGGTACATCATGTTTGGTGAGTGGCTCTATGCCAAACATACGAGCTTCTACGATCGGCTGCCGCACTACTTTCTCGAGTTTGATGTCTACGACCGGGAAGAAGCCCGTTTTCTCAGTACCACTGGTCGAAGAAACCTGCTCGGAGGGCTTCCCGTCATGCCGGTGCCAGTTGTTCATGACGGACAACTGACCTCTGCCGCGCAAGTGGAGAAACTGGTGAAGCCGTCTCTCTACAAGTCGGCGGAATGGCAGGACGCCTTGAGCCGGGCGGCGGAAGCCTCGAAAAACCGGCTTGATATGGTCGACCAGCAAACGGAAGACAGCGATCTCGCGGAAGGTCTCTACATCAAGACGGAAGATGAGAGATTTGTTCTGGACAGGTTCAAATTTGTCAGGGGAGGGTTCATCCAAACTCTCTCAGATTCCGACAGTCACTGGCAGTCGCGACCGATCCTGCCCAATCAACTTGCCGATGGCATTGATATCTTTGCGGCGGTTCTGGGTGTGAAAGGAGCGTATGATGAGCACGAGTAAGCCTGCTCGGACCTCCTATGAGACCCTCCTTGAACTTGTACCGACCGCGCCGGTATGGAAGGTGGACTGGCAGCGGATTTGGCCGCTCTGGCAACATCTCGGTGCCCTGGACAGTTGTCCCCAGGACCCGCACCATCACGGCGAAGGCGATGTCGGAACCCATACACGTATGGTCGTGGAGGCCCTGGTGTTGCTGCAGCGTTGGCGGGACCTTTCAACCATGCAACGCTCCTGCGTTTTCTGGGCTGCGGTTTTGCACGACATAGGCAAGCCGGCGACTACGAGCTTTGAGGAAAATGGTCGCATTTCGTCGCGGGGGCATTCGAGGGTCGGTGCGCGAATCGCAAGGCATCTGTTGTGGGAAGCCGAAGCCCCGTTCGATTGGCGGGAGCAAGTCTGCGGATTGATTGTCTGCCATCAGATTCCATTCTGGCTTATCGAACGGGAAGACTGCCAAAGGCAGGCCATCAAGACCTCCTGGAAATGCCAGGCTGACCTTGTTTGTCTTCATGCCGAAGCCGACGCAATGGGTCGCATTTGTGCAGATCAGCGGTCCATTCTGGACAACGTTGCCCTGGCCGAACAGCTGTTTGAGGAAAACGGCAGTCTCCGCGAGCCGTTTGCCTTCGCCAATGACGAGAGCCGTGTTGCTTTTTTTGAAAAACAGGATCGGGATCCTTTTTTCGAAGCCTACGAAAGCTTCAAATGCAATGTCACCCTCATGTCGGGACTGCCCGGTGCGGGGAAAGACACCTGGATCCGGTCAAATCGACCTGACCTGCCTGTTGTCAGCCTCGATACGATTCGAGAAAGCATGGGCGGGCGGGCGACCGGCAACCAGGGAAGGGTGATACAGGCCGCCTACGAACTGGCGCGCTCTTATCTGCGAAAGGGACAGGACTTCGTCTGGAATGCCACCAACATCTCCGAACAACTCAGGGGCAAACCCATCCGTTTGTTCAGAGAATACGGCGCTCGCGTCGAAATCGTCTACGTGGAGCCATCATTGGCCGTGCTTTACGATCAGAACCGGAACAGGTCTGCGGCCATACCGGATACCGCATTGACCAATCTTGTGCAGAAACTTGAACCACCGGGTGAGACAGAAGCGCATGAGGTAATTCGGAATGTCGAGCACTTCTACATGATGTCGTAGATCGGGAAAGCCCGGCTACCGGAGTTGAGTGGCCACAGGTTTGTCCGGGCAGACCTGTGGCACATACTCCGGCGGCAAAGTGTTGTCTGCTGCAGACATGGCGAAGATCGGTGATCGGACACATGACCCTATCGGCGCAAATGAGAACGGCGTTGCCGGTATCGGTATTTTCTCGGGCGATGGAAGTCGAACAGAATTCGAAGCCGAGAATCCGGTTCTGATTGCCAAGAACCCTACCGATATTTCAGTGATACTGAAAAAGTAGCCCGACTGGCATTGTCACTCATGCTTTTCCCGGATAGATAAGCCGTAAGAGAACAGTTCTCGGGGCGGGGTGAAAGTCCCCACCGGCGGTATCAGGGAAACCTGGAGCCCGCGAGCGCCTTGGCAGGTTCAGCGAATGCCGAGGGTCAGCAGATCCGGTGAGATGCCGGGGCCGACGGTTATAGTCCGGATGATAGAGAACTTGGTTACGGTCCGACTTTCGGATCCGCTGACACGTGTCTTTTGAGACTGTTCTGGACGAACAACTGGAACGAGATGGACAATGTCGGCACAATACAATTTTTCCTCCAGGAAACCGCTGTTCGCAGCATTGGCAATGGTCGGGGCGGGCGCGTCCTTCGCACTTGTCAACGGTGCCCTTCAGGCATCGACGATGCAACTCGGGGTGTCATCGACTTCCGCAGCTTTCTGGCAATATGCAATCGGCCTGGCCGTGGCGTTGCCCTGGGTTTTGCGTCGCGGTGTTACCGCCTTGAAAACACAACAAATCGGCTGGCATCTGTTCCGCGGTTTTCTCGCGGTGATCGGAATCCAGTTGTGGGTCGCCGGCCTTGCACGCGTTGAGATCTGGCAGGCCATCGCACTCGTCATGACATCCCCTTTCTTCGTCATCATTGGCGCGAAACTGTTCTTTCAAGAGCGCGTTGGCCCGGTTCGCTGGCTTGCGACCATCGCCGGCTTCGGCGGAGGAATGGTAATTCTCGAACCGTGGACCGAGACATTCAACTGGGGCGCGTTGCTACCGCTCGGAGCCGCAGCGTTTTGGGCCGGAACATCTCTTGTGACGAAGAAACTTACGGCAAGTGAGAATGCGGATTCGATAACGGTCTATCTGCTTCTTCTTTTGACGCCGGTAAACGCCCTCCTGGCATTGGGCGAAGGAGGCCTCGTGCCACCGGGGGCAGCGCTGTGGCTGTTGGTCGGCGCCGGTATCCTGACGGTTCTGGCAAACTACCTTTTGACACTGGCCTATCAGAGTGCGGACGCGGCGTTTGTACAGCCTTTTGATCATCTGAAGTTGCCGTTGAATATCGCTGTCGGTTTCCTTGCGTTCGGTTTTGCTCCCACGGGTACCTTTTGGCCGGGAGCGCTTGTGATCGTCGGTGCGTCGCTGCTGGTCATGCTGGACGAGAAAAAACGAACGAGCTCCGAGATTGCTGCACCTGGCAAGCCTTGACCAGTTGCTATTGAACAAGTGACATTTCCGAACAAGGCGAGCTTGATTTACGATCTCCGCTTCCATTGGAAAGGGGTGCAATGTCTGACTTGTTGACCGTTCATGTGCTGATCGAAGGCCGGGTTCAAGGTGTCGGATATCGGGCCTGGTGTGCCGATGAGGCCATTGCCCGGGATCTGTCCGGCTGGGTGCGCAACTTGAAATCGGGAGCGGTGGAGGCGGTGTTTTCCGGTAACAAGGAAACAGTCTCGGATATGCTCGATGCCGTGTGGCACGGCCCGAGATTTGCCAGGGTAAGGACTGTGAACGAACTCGACGTTGTTGAGCCTTCAAACGGCCCGTTCGAGATCAGGGATACTGCGTAAGCGCCTGTGATTCCACCAAGTTGTGTATCAATTGGGAGATTTGGCATTGAATTGTCATTGAATTATCGCAATGATCTGATTTCTCGTGTGCAACAATCAGATCGGCGCTTTTGTTCTTTGCTGCCTAACTAGGGAGACTTCTCGTGAAGATTGCGATTCTCGGTGGTGACGGTTTCGTCGGATGGCCTACATCCCTGCATCTGTCCGATCAGGGCCACGAAGTTCATGTCATCGACAATCTGAGCCGCCGCTGGATCGATGCCGAGCTGGGTGTACAGTCACTCACTCCGATGGACTCCATCCAGGAGCGCACGCGCATCTGGAAGCAGGAGACTGGAAGGACAATCCATTTCCATCTGATCGACATTGCGGACGATTATGAGGTCTTCAAGGGCTGGCTGGCCGACAATCGCCCGGACGCGATCATTCATTTTGCCGAGCAGCGTGCTGCGCCCTATTCGATGAAATCGGACCAGCACAAGAACTACACCGTCAACAACAACGTCAATGCGACGCATCATCTGCTGAATGCGATGGTCGAGCTTGAACTTGACGCGCATCTGGTTCACCTCGGAACCATGGGTGTTTACGGCTATTCGAGTGTCGGTGCTGCCATTCCGGAAGGTTATCTGGATGTGGAAGTTGAGACGCTTTCGGGCGAGAAGGCCGCTCAGGAGATCCTTTATCCGGCCAATCCCGGGTCGATCTATCACATGACCAAGTGCCTCGATCAGCTTCTCTTCCAGTTCTATGCGAAAAATGACGGTCTCAGGATTACCGATCTGCACCAGGGAATCGTCTGGGGCACGCATACCGAACAGACACGGCGCCACAAACAGCTGATCAACCGGTTCGATTATGATGGCGACTATGGCACGGTGCTCAACCGGTTCCTGATCCAGGCAGCGATCGGTTATCCCCTGACCGTACATGGTACCGGAGGCCAGACCAGGGCCTTTATTCATATTCAGGATTCAGTACGCTGTATCGAACTTGCGCTGCAGAATTCACCTCAGCGCGGTGACCGTGTGAAAGTGTTCAACCAGATGACGGAAACACACCGCGTCAGGGATCTCGCGGAGCTGATTTCCCGTCTGACGGACGCAAAGGTCGCTTACTTGCCCAATCCGCGCAAAGAGGCAGCTGAAAACGATCTTGTCGTCAAAAACGGACAGTTTCTTCAGCTGGGCCTTGATCCGATCCGGCTCGAAGACGGCCTGCTTGAGGAAGTTGTCGATGTGGCCAAGGCCTTCGCCTACCGCGTCGACCGCAGCCGGGTGCCGGCGGTTTCGGCCTGGACACGGGAAATCGCCTCCGAAATCGAGCATGATCCGGAGCATCCGCGTCTGAAATCAGTTTCCTGAAGGCAGGCAGATGGTAAACGGACCTCAGTTCGATCGCCCGGCTGGTGCTCGCAATGCCTATGTGAGCCTCGTAACAAATCGGGACTACGTGCTCGGGGCAACGGCTCTCTTGAGATCGCTCCGCAGGACGAATACCGAAGCCGACCTGGTCGTGCTCTACACGCCGGGCGTCGATGATGAAGATCTTGTCGCGCTGAAGGCCTTCAAACCACGCCTGGGACGCTGCGATCGGCTGCCGACCTCCGGCGATTTCAACGAAAGGCACGAGAAAGGCCGCCTGCACAGGGCTGCGCCTTTCACGAAAGGTGGCAAGCCGGTCTTTCATACGCCGCTCGACAACTTCGTGAAACTCCGCCTGTGGCAACTTGCGGAATATGATCGCGTGGTCTTTATCGATGCCGACGCGCTGGTCCTGCAGAATTGCGACAGGCTGTTCGACTATCCCGAATTCTGCGCAGCTCCCAATGTTTATGAAGGACTTGCCGATTTTCACCGTCTCAACAGCGGTGTTTTCACCGCGCGGCCAAGCCTGGAAACTTATGAGAACATGCTGACGGCACTGGACCGGCCGGACGCATTCTGGAGGCGGACCGACCAGACTTTTCTGGAAAATCACTTTCCCGATTGGCACGGGCTGCCGGTTTTCTACAACATGCTGCAATATGTCTGGTTCAATCTGCCCGATCTCTGGAGCTGGAAGGAGATCCATATTCTCCACTACCAGTATGAAAAGCCGTGGCAGGCAGGGCACGACAAGGCCGAACGGCTTCGGCCGCTGATCGAACTCTGGCAGTCATTTGCGACGGGAGACGGCATGCCGGCGGATACGACCCGGTTGCCCGGTCCCGCGGATTGGGCCGAGCAACAGGCGTCCTGAGATGCATGTTCTGATCACCGGTGCAAGCGGAACGGTCGGGCGTTTTGTTGCCAGCCACATGCTTGGAAAAGGACACCGTGTCACGGCCCTTGGCCGGGCTCCGATCAAGGAATTGCCGGTCGCCAATTCTCCCTATGATCTTTCAGACCCCGCACCTGTGCTGCCCGCTGCAGACGTGGTCGTCCACTGTGCCCTACAGCATGAGCCGGGCAAGTTCCGCGGCGGTGAAGGGCAGGATCCGGAACGGTTCCGGCATCTGAATGTCGAGGGAACAAAGGCACTTTTCTCGGCAGCAAGAGAGGCCGGCTGCCGAAAGGCTGTTTTTCTTTCCAGCAGGGCAGTCTACGGGGATCATCGGGCTGGCGAGGTGTTGCTGGAAACCGACGATCCGTCGCCGGACACGCTTTATGGCAAGGTCAAGCTGGCCGGCGAAAAATTGCTGGCGGATTGTTGCGACGACGGATTTTACGGAACCGTGCTCCGAGCGACCGGCATCTATGGGCTTGCTCCCGGCGCATCATCTCACAAATGGTCCGGCCTGTTCGATGACTTTCTGTCCGGCAGTCCGGTCGATCCCAGATGCGGAACAGAAGTCCATGGCGATGACCTTGCCTCGGCGGTTGCTTTGACAACTACCTGTTCCCCGGAGACAAAAAACTTTGAAGTGTTCAACGTTTCCGATCTTGTGCTTGATCGACATGCGCTGCTGAAAATGCTGCGGGCTACCTGCGGCCGGGGAGGCGAACTGCCGCCAAAGTCTGCGGCCTTGCCGGGAACCATGGACACGGAGAAACTTCACGCGCTCGGATGGAAGCCCGGCGGTATGTCCAGGTTGAGTTCGTTCCTGGAAGCCTGCTGTTGCAGGACCGAGGTCTAGTCGGTATCAACGGAAACGACCGGCCCAAAAACCTTTTCGAACTCGGCGCGCAGGATCATGTCGTTTTCTGCCATGCTCACGGGAATGCCGAGATCGACCAGGCTGGTAACACCGTGATCGGTCACTCCACAGGGCACGATGCCGGAGAAATGCTCGAGCTCGGGTTCGACATTGAAGCTGACCCCGTGAAAGGTGACCCACCTGCGAAGCCGGATCCCGATGGCCGCGATCTTGTCTTCCGTTGCTGCACCCTTGTCGGGACGCTGCACCCAGACACCGACCCTGTCTTCCCTGCGCTCGCCACGGATGTGATAGTGCCAGAGGGAGCTGATGAGCCAGCTCTCTACGGCGGCAACAAAGGCCCGGACGTCCTGCTTGCGCCGTTTCAGGTCCAGCATCAGGTAGGCTACACGTTGACCCGGCCCATGATAGGTATGCTGGCCACCGCGCTTGGTCTTGTAGACGGGAAAGCGGTCTGGCGCGACGAGATCAGTGTCTTCCGCCCTGGTTCCAGCGGTGTAAAGCGGGGGGTGTTCCAGCAGCCAGACCTGTTCGCGCGCTTTTCCGGAAATGATTCTCTCGACCCGATCATCCATTTCTGCAAGCGCGGTTTCATAGTCGACAAGCTCGTCCGAAATTTTCCACTCAACCGGGTCAGACCCGGATTTCGGCAGAAAACTGAGGGAAATCTCGTCTCTATCGGCTGGTGACATGTGGATGACACTTCTTTGTTTTTTGAGCTGGCTTGCCGGGCCGTGATATGGTGGGGCGCTGGCGGGTTCCGCCCTATTTAAGGATCTTGGTGTCTTATGACCACCTTTGACGAAATCAAAGTCGACATTTCCGTGGTGCTTGGCGAATCCGAAATGCCGGTTCATCAGCTTCTGCGCATGGGCCGTGGTGCTGTAATCGATCTGGACGTGTCGGAGGACGACGACGTCAAGATCTACGCCAACAACACGCTGGTGGCGCGTGGGCAGGTCGTGCTGCTTGGCGAGCGGATCGGCATCTCGATCACCGAGGTTTTGATGCGTCCGCCGGAAATCAGACCGATGCGGATCGACGGTCCGCTGTAACCCCGGCGTGAAGAAAATTCGTGCGCCTGTGAATTATTGCGGCATCGGCTCTTGCGCGCCCAAATTCCTTTTGCTACACGGGGCGCCTCGACGCTGACAGCTTCGGGAAACAATCGAATATGCGGTCGTGGCGGAATTGGTAGACGCGCAGCGTTGAGGTCGCTGTGGGGTAAAACCCGTGGAAGTTCGAGTCTTCTCGACCGCACCATAAATCACCTACCAAGTGATTGATTTTAAAGGCGCCTTTCGGGGCGCCTTTAAAGTTTTCGCACCTTTTCTTGAAAAGACATTACAAAGGACATAACAAAAGACATAACATGCGTCTTTTGGAGTGCTCTTTATGGCGAAAGAAGACCGGTATCTGCAGCTGTTCCGGGGCCGCTGGCGGTTCTATCGCCGGGTACCGAAATCCGTTCAGCATCTCGACACACGCGGCGTGGTTCAGGAAGCGCTTGGAACCGGCTCGATCGAGACGGCCCGCATTCGCCGGGACGCGCTGGAAGAGGCCTGCAATCTCTACTGGGCGTCACTCGTCGCCGGCGGCGGCGACCAGGCCGAAGCGCGCTATGAAGCGGCGAGGGCGCGGGCAAAGGTTCTCGGGCACGCCTACAAGCGGCTGGACGACCTGGTCCAGGACGCGCCGCTGGAAGAGATCGTCGAGCGCATCGTTGCCTTGCGCGGCAAGGACGGTCCGCAGCTCGACGTCGATACCGATGCCCTGCTCGGCGGTGTTCCGTCGCCCAGGGTAAGGCTCTCCAAGGCTCATGACATTTTCATCGAGCATTGTGCGGCGGAAGAACTGTCGGGCAAGAGCACGAACCAGATCAAGCAGTACAAGAAGGTCAAGCTGCGCGCGGTCAACAACTTCATCAAGATTGTTGGTGACAAGACGCTCGACTCGATTACCGATGAAGATGCCGTCCGGTTCCATGACTGGTGGCAGGGCCGGATCACCGGGAAGACTGGCGACAGGAAGCTTTCCGGAAATTCCGGCAACCGGGACATCGGCAACCTTCGGCGGATCTACCGGGAAGTCTATGCCCGGTTTGGCGAGCGCAAGCGGCCAAATCCGTTTGATGGCCTGTCGTTTCAGGACCCGAAACGCCTGCGGGAAACACCGCCGCCGTTTCCGGTGTCCTGGATCAGGGACAAGCTGCTTTTCGCCGACAGCTACGCCGCGGTGAAAGGCAAGCACCGGGCGCTCAACAGCCAGGCCCTTGGCATCTTCCTGACCTGTATCGAGACTGGATGCCGGCCGTCCGAGATCTGCAACATCGAGCCTGGCCGCATCCACCTGGATCATGAGATCCCGCACATCGTTGTCGACTTCGACGAAAGCCGGGAAATCAAGACAGAGTCCAGCACTAGGCGCATTCCGTTGGTCGGCATTGCGCATGAAGCCATGAAACACGCGCGGCAGGGCTTTCCTAAATACAGGGACAAGGAAAATTCGTTCTCCGCCGCCATGCTCAAGTACTTGCGCCGGCGCGAACTGTTGCCGTCTGAAAGGCACCTCGTCTATTCAATCCGGCATTCTTTCGAGGATCGGTTGAAGTCGGCGCATGTCGATCCGGAAATGCGGCGTCTGTTGATGGGGCATTCGATCGACCGTCCGGAATATGGCGAGGGCGGCGACCTGGCGTTTCGGCTGGAACTGTTGAAGCGGATTGAGTTACCCTACGATTGCGGGTTGGTTTCATTGCTGGGGGAATGAATGCCGCAAATTGACGGTGCCCGATGTTCGTTTACAGTCAGAACCGACAAGCGTTCTCTGTGGGACTTCTTTATCCAGTGCATTTGCCAAATAGGCTGGCAAAGCGCCCTCAATTTGTCGTCTGCCGTTTCAATGACTGACCTTGAAATTGGGCGTTGGTTTTGCGCGGGACAAACTACTGAAATACTGGTTAAATTCGTCGCTCTGACCTTTAGGCGCAATGATGGTGTAGGACCCAGGTGGTCTTTCGTCATCAAAGAATAAGAGGACTATTGCTAACCAAGTCACCACAAGCTCAGAAAAACGTTTCTGACTACGGCTTGTGAGATGTCCAGCGTTGGAATAGCGAGCAAGATAACGCCGGTCACACCCAGAAAAAGCGATGCAAAGCGCGCCGCTCTGAACGTGTGCATCTCACCTGTCCACCATTCCCGTACAAGGAAGCTTATGTAGTCGCCACGATCCGCAAACATTTTTGATCGAACCTCTGGCTTATATCCAGAAACCACAGCTTTTTTGGCTCGGATCTTGTCTTGCACTAGCCAAAACAATGATAGCCTCGGCTTCCAGAGTTCAGAAAAAACCTGGCTTTCGATTTTCGCAAGTTCATGGACAGTGTAACGTTCACTTACTCGGGCGGAAAATTCTATATCTCCCTTCGCAAGTTCCAATACCTGCGGGCGAAACACCCTAAAGATCAAGTTTGAAAGTAGCAGAAACAAACTACCAAGAAAGACAAATTTCATCTTGGTCAATCCACTAACAAAAAACGGTGAAACCGCTCCAGGTTCAACTCCTGCTATCATTTGAAATGATGCAATTTCTGCAATTTGGTCGTTGAACAAGATAAGATACCCAACAATTGGCACCAATATCACGACCCGAGTTAAGTCATTGTTAGCAACCCGTTCAACCGATTGCCATTGGGTATACTTCCAATCCGAACAAAACTTCATCAGAATTTGCTGTTCCCTCAAGGTGTGTGTTCGCTCAATGACGCTAGAGACGCGGTACGTTGCTCCAGTTCACATCCAGTTTTTGGGACATTATTTGATTGAAACTCAGAGGCTGTGTTTGCCGTTCGAAACTGTTTGTTCAAGTAGTTAGAACGGGGGAACATACGTGTATGTTTGGTCGCCCATTTGTGTGGCTCACATCTACTGTCGGCAGAAACTATTGCAAAGTCGGGGATGCCGACCAATCCTTTCGCCAAATCCTCGCCTCAAAAACAAACTTCGTCGCTATTGTTGACGTCCAGGTTGATCGCTTGGAAGTCGCTCGCGCCAGAACTTATCTGCTCGCTCGTAAACAATATCAGGCGCTAATTTGTTGAACTCAGCCAGCACTTTTCTTCCTACACACACATTTCCGTTGCCGTCGTAGTATGCAAGCTCCTCATCATGCAGGTGGAGCAGATGCGTTGCGGCTTCTTCCTGGTAAAGGAATTGTTTTGCTTCGAATTCAGCAAGCATCCACTCAGCGGCGAGTTTCGGCGTCATTTCTTGGGTGGCTCATACTTTTTGAGGAGGTGCTCACCAAACTCCCTGATCAGCCCCACTTGAGTGGTCCGTTTTGATTGTTATTGCAAGACTGGGCTTTGGTCCATCCGGACGATGGTTTCTGGTGCCGGTGGTCGGTAGCCCAAGGCGCTATGTGGACGCTTGGTATTGTAATGTTTCCTCCATTGTTCAATCAGGATTTGTGCTTCCTTCAAGCTGTAGAAGATTTCACCATTGAGTAGCTCATCTCGGAGGCGGGCGTTGAAGCTCTCGCAGTATCCGTTTTCCCATGGCGAACCTGGTTCGATGTATGCGGTCTTTGCACCCACAGCGTTGATCCAGTCCCTGACTGCCTGAGCAATGAACTCCGGCCCATTGTCTGATCTGATGTAGGCTGGAACACCTCGAAGGATGAAGAGATCCGTCAGCACGTCAATCACCTCGGTAGAATTCAGCTTTCGCTTCACCCGGATTGCGAGGCACTCTCGGGTAGACTCGTCCAGGATGTTCAGCGTCCGGAATGTCTTTCCATCATTGGTTCGGCAATGCACGAAGTCATAGCTCCAGACATGGTCAGGATACTCTGGTCGCAACCGGACACATGATCCGTCGTTCAGCCAGAGCCGCCCTCTCTTCGGTTGTTTCATTGGCACTTTCAGCCCCTCTCGTCGCCACAGCCGCTCGACGCGCTTGTCATTCACATGCCAACCAGCATCTCTGAGCAGAGCTGCAATGCGCCTGTAACCGTAACGGCCATACTCACGGGCGAGTGCGATCATATCCGCCACAAGACATTCTTCGTCAGCACGCCCTGCTGGACGTTTCCTCTGCGTGGACCGGTGCTGACCCAGAACACGACAGGTTCGGCGCTCTGACACGCCGAGATGCTGACGAATGTGATTGATGCAGGCGCGACGACGGGCGGGGCTCAAAAGTTTCCCTTTGCGGCCTCTGACAAGATCAACTTGTCCAGGGTCAGATCGGATACCGCCTTGCGCAGCCGCTCGTTCTCTTTCTGAAGGCGTTTGAGTTCTTTCAGTTGGTCGGTTCCCATCCCACCATACTGATTTCGCCACCGGTAATACGTCTGCTCGGTGATACGAACCTGCCGGATAGCATCAATACGCGGCATTCCTTGGCCGACAAGGACTTCAACCTGTCGCAACTTCGAGACAATTTCTTCTGGCTTGTGGCGTTTCGTAGCCATTTTGATCCTCCGTTTTCCTAAACATAACGGCGGACCACTTCAAAGGGGGAGGATCACAGGATATGCGGAGTTGGTGCGATGGGGTTGTATGGCGGGAACCAATATTCAATCGAAGCTCCACCAAATTTAATTTTTGACTGTCGGATCTTGCTTCCTGTTTTCGTTGCGATTTACTTCTACGTTACCTTGAAGAAATCCCCGCTAGAGTTTGACAAATAACTTCCCCTTTGCTTGAATAGCAACCAATAATTGTGGATGGGGCGAATTGTATGAGTTATCGAAATCCGTATGATATTTACGAAGGAATGGCCAAGCGCATTTCTTTGATCAAATACAACAAAGAATCGAGATGGGGCCTCATTCACTCGACCCATAAGTTAAGCTCGTATGTGAGTGATCCAAGTGCCTTGGCTAATCAACTTAACCTCGCGTGGCCGATGTTTGAAGATGAAATAATAATATTGCCATTACATCTTCATAATGCTGAATTTATTCAAGATGTTCTAAATGCAATTATTTATATTTATCAAGAAAATGGGTGGGATGTTTCATGACTTTCTGCTTGTATAAACTCAAAATCATTGCGCTCATGTTTACATCAGCAGTCATTTTCCCTCAAGAAGCGGTTAGTGCGAAGCTGACGAAAGAACAGTTAAACCGCTTCAATGCCGGTGATAACAAAACTGTAGATGTTAATAAGGCGGATGAATACATAAAGCATATCTTAGATAAACATCACGTTCTTGCTGAGTATGATGAAAATCTTAATGGTAAAATAGACTTGGATGAGCTTGAAAAGCTTAATAAATATTTCGAGGGTTTGACCCGAAGTCGGGAGTCTCTTGGATATGGCGCTCGCGCCCGCGCTGGTATCCCTCTAGAACTGGATGATACTCCTCCACCCGTTCGCGAGGAAGTCAAACTGCGAAAAGACTTTGTAGCTTTTCCTTTGAGGGAAAAGAAGACGGAACTTCCATTTCTGGCTGGCACTGACGAGTTCAAGGCCTCGAACGGCGCGGCATTCTCCTGGAGCAATGACATCGAAAACGGTGGCGAGCAAGTCGCTGCCATAAATGGTGCATTTGGTCTCATCTGGCACAAAAACGTTACACCAAGCAAAGGTTACAGAGCAGGTCAGTTTGCAGTAACAGGCTTCAATTTAGGACCCTATGTTGATGCTCAAGGTCAGATTAGTTCGGATGACAGTGTAGTCGAGTTCGGAGCCATGGCAGGTTTGGAGGCGATTGGTGGTCCATTCGACCTTCAGCGTCTCAATTTCACCCCCTATTACCAAACAGATTTCGAAGGGCGTGCAGAAATTTATGGAGTCGGCACCTTTTGGCAGCCTCATTTGCTACGAGTTGGCTTGGGTAGTATCAAGAATCCGTTCGATGACCTATTTGAATACACAATTCAAGCAACTGCTGGTGCAGATTACATTCAGGTGCACGATCCAGGCACAACCAACTATAAACGAGGTCAGGGTCACTATTGGCTGGGCATAGACGCGACGCTTAAGGTTTGGCCATTTCCTGCGATCTTCGACAATAGGCTGTATGCGACTCTAAACGGTCAGATTTACCACGACGTAATTCGCGGACACGAAGCAACACGTTTTACATCCGGAGTTGGTTGGAAACTAAATAAGCAGGGAAACGCCAGTTTGAATTTTGAATATACAAACGGTGAAAATTACAAAGATCAAAAATCCGAGGAGTTCATGAAGGGCACATTGCGGGTTAAGTTCTGAGTTCAAGATGTCTGTTTTTTAAAAATTTGAGTAAGTGCTTAGGGACCGTATCCCACCAAACCTAAAACGGGGGGACTGAGCGTTTAATGTCGCCAGTCTGACCCTAAATTCGAAGCCTAAACTCGGCTAAACTCCTAAACTCAGCCCTAAACACCTAAAGTCGCGCAGCACGCCGGAGCGAACCTGTGACAGCACACGCGGGTGAAAACGTCGTTGTCACCAAGGGCGAATTTGCCAAATACATCAACGTCACCCCTGGCCGGGTGTCGCAGAATATCGCCGAGGGCAAGATCTACGGCGATGCTCTGGTAGGAACGGGTCGTGGTGCGAGGATCAACAGGCCGATCGCGCAAGAGCAGTTGCGGCTCGTTCTGCATATCGGCCAGATGATCGGCAACGGGCTGGAAACGAACCTGACGGGTTCAGGGCAACCGGCAGAACTGACCTTCGACCAGGTGCCACCGCAGGGTGAAGAACCCAAGCCTGAATTGCCGGATCCGCGGGTCCCCTCGATCGAGGACAAGCTCAAGCAGGAGCGGCTGTTTCAGGAGCAAATCCGAAGCCGGAAGGCGTCAGAGGACGAAGAGGCGCGCAAGGGCCGGTTCACACCGACCGAAGAGGTCAGGGCCAGCAACACCCGGATTGCGGTCCAGATGATCCAGACATTCGAGGGTTCATTGCCGACCATGGCCGCGAAGATCGCCTCGAAATTCGAATTGCCGGTCCGCGACGTGCTCCATGAGCTGCGGTCCGAGTTTACCGAAATGCGCGGCCGGGCGGCGGAAGCATCCAGGGCGAAGGCAGAAGCCCTGCCGGCGGCTGTCGAGACGAATATCGGCGAGACGGAGGTTGGCGAAACGATGATGGAAGCAGCCGAGTGAATTGCCACGTTGCGCTAACTGCGAACCCGGAGCGGCTGGCCCATGAGGCTATGGCGGATGCCTGGATGCCGCCGCCGAAGGTCGATTACCTGAAATGGGCAGAGGACAATATCGTCCTTTCCCAACGGGAAAGCCCGTATCCGGGACCGTACAACCGGGACCTTTTCGGGTATTTTGACGAGGTCCTGCGGGCGATGTCGCCGGATGATCCGTGCCGAATCGTGACGTTGAAAAAAAGCGCACAGCTCGGTGGCACCGTCCTGGCGAACATCTTCTGCTGCGGCTCGCTCGAAATGGTGCCGGGCGATTTCCTCTACGTCCACCCGACGGAAGGCAACGCGCAGCGCTGGTCCAAGCAGAAACTGGCGCCGATGCTGAAGAACACCGCTTCGCTCAGGGAGTTGTTCTCACAAAAGAGCCGGGATGGCGGCGACTCGGTTCTTTACAAGGAACGACGCGACGGCCGGGGCGCCATCCAGATATCCGGCGCGAATTCGCCGGCATCGCTCTCGATGGTGACCATGAAGAACCAGGTTCAGGATGACCTGGCGAAATGGGAGACCAATTCGGCCGGCGATCCGGAAGCGCAGGCGGATTCGCGCAGCCAGGCACATGAGTTTGCCAAGATTGCGAAGATCTCGACGCCGATGGTTCTTCCCGGATGTCGGATCTCGCGAAACTATGAGGACGGCAGTCAGGAGCAACCGTTCGTGCCGTGTCCGCATTGCGGTCACATGCAGGTCCTTGAGTGGGACAATATGTTGGCCAACCTGGATGAAGAGCATCCGGAGCGGGCGCATTTCGTTTGCACCGCCCCTGAGTGCGGCGGGGTGATCGAAGAGCATCACCGGCCAGCGATGCTCAAGCAGCTTGAATGGCGTGCGGGCAATGAGAACGCCAAACGTCAGCACCGGTCTTTCTGGATCTGGTCGGCCTATTCGGTTCTGCAGACTTTTGAGCGGATCGCGCGGTCCTGGTTGAAGGCCAAGGGAGACCCGGCCAGCGAGCAGGCGTTCATGAACGATGTCGTCGGGCTCGCCTATGAGGCCGCCGGCGACGCGCCGCCCTGGGAGGACCTTCGCGACCGGGCCGCGGTTTCCGAGTATTCCAAGGGGCAGATTCCAGCGGGAGCGGTGTTCATCACGCTCGGGATCGACGTTCAGGGCGATCGGCTGGAATGGCAACTTGTCGGCTGGGAGCGGAACCTCCGCCGTTTCGTGATCGATTACGGGGTTGTTCCTGGCTATGTCGGCGAAAACTCGACCCGAGGCATGCTCGACGCGCTGGTTGATAACGAGTGGATGAATGCGTACGGGCATCGGCTCAGACCCGACATGACGGCAATCGACGGCAACGCCTATACGACCGATGTCTGGGGATGGGCGAGGCGCTTTCCGGCGTCGCGTGTGATCATGGTTCGCGGTGCCAGGTCGGAAACCGCCGACTTTGGCGACGAGAGGGGCTGAAAGTTCCTATGAAACAACCAAAGAGAGGGCGGCTCTGGCTGAACGACGGATCATGTGTCCGGTTGCGACCAGAGTATCCCAATCATGTCTGGAGTTATGACTTCGTGCATTGCCGAACCAATGAAGGAAAGGCATTCCGGACTCTGAACATCCTGGACGAGTATTCCCGAGAGTGCCTGGCAATCCGGGTGAAGCGAAGGCTAAACTCCACTGACGTGATTGATGTGCTGACGGATCTCTTCATCCTTCGAGGTGTTCCAGCCAACATCAGATCAGACAACGGGCCGGAGTTCGTTGCTCAAGCCGTCAGGGACTGGATCAACGCTGTGGGTGCAAAGACCGCATACATCGAACCAGGTTCGCCATGGGAAAACGGATACTGCGAGAGCTTCAACGCCCGCCTCCGAGATGAGCTACTCAATGGTGAAATCTTCTACAGCTTGAAGGAAGCACAAATCCTGATTGAACAATGGAGGAAACATTACAATACCAAGCGTCCACATAGCGCCTTGGGCTACCGACCACCGGCACCAGAAACCATCGTCCGGATGGACCAAAGCCCAGTCTTGCACTAACAATCAAAACGGACCACTCAAGTGGGGCTGATCACTTATGCGGATCACCCAACATCGGAAGCCGAAGCACTTAGATTGGCAGTTCAGATGTATGCTTCGATAGAGAAGGCAGAAGCGCGCATAGATCAGTCAGACGAGACTTCTCCTGGCAAGGTGGACTTCATCCAATTGAGTTCTCAGATACATGAGAGCATTGCAGCCTATCAAAACGCGTTGGCAAGCGACTTGCTCTTTCGTTCTGAGAAATCTTCCTCGGAACGAAGTTTCCTTGAGGGATACCACAGTTGCATAAAGCTTGCGCTGATCGTCGCACAGCACACGTTCGAATTGGGGGTCAAGGGGGAGTCGCAGGTTAAGCTTCCAGCACTGAACGATGCGCCGAGATGCCCCTGCCGGAGCAGGCTTGGACTAGCCACAAGCCGTGGTGGGTGTAGGTTCTAGTTGGTTGTTCAGCCTAGAAAACTGTGTGTGACTCATAAGGAGCCGAGACGATGGGAGACCGTGGACTGTGGCGTGCATTCAGCACGGAGAACATGATGATGCACCCGCTTCTTACCGCCTTACTGTTCGTACTGTTGCCGCTGTCAGCAGCACTTGCCGAGACGTTGAACTCTGCCGAAAAAGCTGCGTTGCAGGCCCGCATTGACGCGCATGAGATCGCCCGGGTCGAAGGCGATATTCGCGTCCTGATGTCTGAAATGCCACCCAAAGTTATCCCGGCCATCGTGCGTCAGACCGGTTCCACCGCTCCGGATGTCCGCGCGATGGTCGAAGCCGCAATCAGGCAGGCATATGCCCAGCAAGAGTTTCGGAGCAATGAACTTGATCTGTCCGCAGCGCAATTCGCCGAGACAAAAACTGGTCTCGCGTATCTATTGATCCCAACGGAAACGGTGGTGACGTTTCAGGACAAGACCTACCATCTGAGATCTTTCACGCTCGCGTTTCAGGAAAACGGCACATGGTATCTGTCGCGCGTGGCCGAAGGGCCAACTTTGCAGACACTGCGCCTGGCGTACCCGGAATTCGAATCTGTGACCTTTCCACAGGGCAACTCAACCCTTATCGAGGATTGAAGGGCCGAACGGCCAATAGGAAATCCGATAGTGACTCATAAGGAGCTGAGCCGAGTTGACAGAAGAGTTCCGTTTTCCTGACCACATCAAAAAACTGGTGGACCGAGTCCTCGAGAGGCCATCTAGATTTGAGCGGGAAGGGCCCAAGCCGAGGCCACCTTGGGTGGTTTATCCCGGAGTTGAGATGCTCAGCATGCATTGGCGCATGGGAGGCGGTGAAGACTACCGTTCTGCTTTCGTGGATTGGTTTACGGAGCTCTCGGGCGACGAGCAGCGTGATTACCAAAAGAAATACCCGCTTCCAGGTAGCTGGGCCGGCTACTACGAGCAATTGGAAGAAGAAACCGTTTGGCGAAAAAATCAGAAAAATTCAAAAGGCGATTAGAGGAGCCTGACCCGTGGGAGCTGCTATGAGATTGACTTTATTGCTTGTTTTCTTGTTTTCTTCACTGCCTGCATTCGCAAGATTGGAACCTGGACCGCCGCCTTGGCATTGTAGCCCATTTGAGGCATGTGATGAGAGCGTTTGCGTTCGGGTTTTGGCGCCGCTAGTGGGGTTCGAGCTTCGTAAGTCTGAGGTCCAAGAGAACGGGTTTGTCATCGTTGGATTCAACGGTGACGAGAGGAGTGCAACAGTCTTTCCTTCATTGGAGGCTGCTCATCAATTTGTCGAAATTGATCGTTCGAAAAATCGCGCAACATCGATACTAATTCCAAACAAACAAGTTTCTGACAGCCATGGTTTTGACCTTTACGTAGTTGGCACGAGAGGTACTGGCCAACGTTTTGTCGCTAAAGAAAGTTTGCGTATTATCTGTGGCAGAAAATTGCAAAAATGAGACTGGTGCAAAGGTCAAGTGTTTTGAAAACACGGGGCCTGATCAAAGGAGCCGACATGTCGGACAAGCCGGAAATACCTGCGCACGCACAGCGATACAAAGAGAACTTAGAATTCTCCATGGATGCTCTAAAACAAGCTCTTGAAGATGCTCGCACACCCGGCGCTACATACGGTTATGTTCGTGTGGATCCCGATAGTTGTTTTGAACGAATAGATCCTAGTCGAGTTCGAGTTGAGCCTGAAAAACCAAGAGGTGACGATGGCTGCCAGGATAGTGACTCATAAGGAGCCGGGATGGCTGATGTTGCAGCGGTGACTAAGCGTTTGGATGTCAGTTCTATCGCTGGCGGGTTTCTGCCTGGCGTAGCAGTTACCGCCGTTGCGTATGAATTTCCTGAACTTGTTCGAAAAAAATACGCGACGTTTTTGGACTGCCATGACGATGCGATTTTGGAAGATTGACCGATGCGCGGCAATAAGGACCTGGCTGGCGAGTTCTGCGCTGCCTATTCTAGAAAACACGGTTAAAAAAATACGAGCCGAGCCAATGCCGGGTAGAGTCTTATTGCAGTGCGGAACCATGATGTTTCGATGACCGCGGCCATATAGATCTAAGTTGCAACCGTACAGCTCGCTTAAGTTTAAATTTTGCTTTGCTTTGGTTGCAAATTCCCTATAGTTAAGGGCGCGGTAACTATGTGTGTTGTGGATCGGAATGCCGATCTGCCAATACGGTTGAGGAGTTTGGATTAATGATTAGAAAGTCAATCATTGCCGTAAGTGCTGTTTTGTTCACAGCAGGTGTTGCGAATGCAGCGGTTACGAATTTTACCGAAGGAACTGGTTCGAACAGACCCCTGATCGTGGGTTCGATTGACCTTGAAGATGCCGCGCCTGGAGGCGCAGGATTTGATCTTGGTACTTTGGGGGCGGGAGACACATTTGGCATCTATGGACGCATCGTAAGCTCGGTAGACCGGTTCAGTTTTGACTTCTCGTCTGCATCTGCTTTTGACGTGTCTTTTGATTTTGATGGCTATGAGACCGTTGATGGAACTGTTGCGCAAGGCTGGTCCGGGTTGATAGATCAGAGTGTTGTGAATGCTGGTACAGACCCCAGCACTACTGGAGGGGGCAAGGGCGTAAAAATCTCTCTTTTCCAGGGTTTGACCGAGGTGGTCAGCCAATCTTACACAACCAATGTCGTCTTTGGAGCGGTCAGTTCAATATTTAGCAACATTGCTGCCGGCGAATATACACTGGTTGTTGATGGTTCAGTCGGGCCAAACAAGAGCCGCCCGGCGCTTTATGATCTTCAGGTAACAGCAGTGCCGATACCAGCTGCATTGCCACTTCTCGCTGGAGGGATTGGTCTGCTTGGTGTCGCGGGTTGGCGCCGCAGAAAGAGCGCTACCGCATAATTTTATTGCGGAAAGTAGAAATTAAAGGCGATCCAATGGGTCGCCTTTTTTTGTAGAAGGAAACATTTTTGAATTCAAATTGTGACGCAAAAGGAGTGCTACCAACTGATTTTTTTGGCCAAGTCCTCATACCCCCTCCACATGGGTCTTCCAGTTCCAAAAATTTCATTGGTTCCGGCGACGACTTTCGAGATTCTCTTCAAAGGCTCGGCGTAAAAGCCAACAATCTTGTTTTTCTCGACAATACAGGCAAAGCCGTAAATCATATCACCGTAAGCAAGAGCCAACGCTTTGGAGTTCTTTTTTCCCTGAGGCCCCAGATTTTCGATCGCCTCCATTGCAATGATTATTCGGTTAGCGTCTTTGTACGCCGCGACGAATTTGTCTCCCATCTTGAATCCCGCATCGAGATCCTTGAAAATTCGTCTTAACGTTGACGTCTCTTTTGAGAGTTCCTTCAGCTGAGGGTGAAGATCTTTGTACGTGTCTATCTTGCTTACGAGAGCACTACCCCATTGCAGCACCTCTCTTACTTTCATGTCGCTCTTGCTGTGTCCTGCCTCCCAATCTCGCTTCCATGTATCGAAGTGTTTTTTCTGCAAACGTGCGCCTGCAAACGGGTCAGTGAAGGTGGTCTCAAGCGTGTTGTAAATGTCGTCAGATAATCCCATGGTTTCGCATGCTCCCCAGAAGTTTCCCGATGCGTTATGTTTATTCACTTAATGGTCAATACATATTCTGCTCTAGCAGGCGTTCAAAACTAGGAATAACGACAGGACCGAAGCTGCATTTCGATGTCGCCGTGGCCACTATTGAAGCGATGTTGGTGCGACAAAAACACCAAGGAGCCAATCGAGAAGGAGCCAGCCGAGGTCAACTTCGGACAGATTAACAGTTAGTTTTGTAGCAACACTGACAACGTGCCCTCATTTTCCGCCAAATCTCAATAACTGATACAAACAGATTGCGATGGACGCTCTTGAGGCTGCGTTGACCATTCCACACTTGAAATGAAACAGTCACTCACAAAGAGCCGAGGCAAGGCTGCGTTCGAAAAAATCCCAGGGGCGAATACCCGGGCACCCCTGGGATTTGAAAGCAATTTTTCTCCAATAGCAAAAATACAACCACACAATCTACCCTAGGTAAACACGCTATTAACGTGTATGCGTGGTAGATACCTATCATGGCGGGAGTGCGGTAACGGCAGGGCGTACTTATCGCGGCTATCCGGTATCAGAGATATTGATGTGTGACTTAAGGATTCGATGATTGGCGACACAAAAGTGGCGCTTCCCAAAGCTGGAACCGCAAAAAAAAGCACTTGTCGCTCTCTTCAATCTGAACGACGCCGCCTTCAAGATTCAGGTGCGTGAAAACGTCAAACTGATGGAAGAAAATAAGCGCCTTCGTGCTGGGATTGCCAGACTGGTTTCAGATCGTCCCTACATTCTCGGTTTCAATGATGGATGGGACGCCGCGCTTGAGCCGCAGCGCGAAAATGCAGAACAACCACTTTGATTCATGAGGAGCCCAGATTTGATCAAGAAAAACCGAAATCGCATTACGCTTGGAACATTTTTGGGACTTGCATGCCTTTCTTTATACGCATTGATCACACTGCATTTTTCTTTTCAAGAATCTTGCGCGCAAAAAGAAATTTGCTCGTCGATAACAACTCCTATTGTTGCTATGACATTTATGAGTTTACTTGGAACCTTGGCTGTTTCGTGGATCGTCCATCAAGTGTTATGGGAAATGCTTTATGTAAAGCCACTACAATATAACGATTTAATTAGAATAAGCGAAACATCCGAAGCTATAAAATAACTTTTAGCGTTGATGTTGGTAACTCAAAGATTGCTACAAAACTGCAGAAAAAATTATCCGAAAGCTATCTAGCAAACGTGGATATTTTGAACGATAGCGTTGTAACGGGAAGGGTTGACCTTCAGAACGTTGTTGTTGCAGCCGGCGCATACAAGCGAGCAATAGAGAAAGTTGTTTATTGAATAAATAGGTGTGACTCATAAGGAACCGGGCACCGATGACCGCTTTCGGCGAAACATTCGTAGAAGTTCAACCGAACGCCTAGGTCAGCACTGCGGACGAAGCAGTAGTTGACGAAAGGGTGAACTAAGTCGATGAGGTAGGCTTCCAAAAGTGCCACAAAGTCACATTTCAGATGCGCGCTGCAAACCCATGCCTAAGAAAATCAGGCCGATGCATATGCCAAGCGACGCGAGCATGAATAAACCAGTTGCCTTCAGCAACAGGGGTCGTTCTTCCTTCGGGACTGAGACGTAGTCCTTTGCGCCCTTGGGCAAAATTGCTTTGAACACAACAAAAAATACAGCCGTCGCGATCATCGACGATGCAATCGGCATATCGAGGTAGTCTGGCCAACGGACAAATCCGAAGTTTGCAGCATAGGCCGCCTGCGGCAAAGAAAAGAATGTCGAGAGGAAAAAGGCTACGTATCTGATAAAGCGGAACATCTTCAGTCCTTTAAACGGTATTGAAGCGCTACAGCATGAGATGAATTTGTTTCAAAACAGAAAATTGAGCTTATACTTTTTAGCGAAGTTTGTTGAATGGCAACATTACTTTTTTGCTTTGCTGCGGGCTGCAAAGCCGCTCGTAAGCGGCACGCACGACACAATGGGCTCGAAGCGGTTGTTCGACTTGTCTAATGCCGCCGCTGTCTGAATTTTAACCGTGACTCATAAGGAGCCGAGGTATTGGAAGACCCGATAAAATCCGTTTCGGCAGGCTTTTTTGAGGCAACTTTCGCGAAGCTAGGATTGCTAAGATTTGATTGGATACGCAAGAGACGGTTAAAGAAGAAGCTTCAGGAAAATCGAATAAAATTTCCGAAGGGCTTTCGAAGCACCTCAAGGCTCATGGCTGATATTCAAGCCGACCGCGACACAACAGTTAGGCTGCCAATGGCGATTGGGGCTCGTAAATCTGAGACCTCTGACGAATGGAAACTGTGACTCATAAGGAGCCGAGATGCCGGAAATCTCCGAAGAAGACTTCGAATTGCTGACTGCTGCAAAGCACATGCGCGAGAGCTTTGCGGAGAGCATTCGCATTAAATCTGTGTGCCAAACCTGCGGTTATCAAAGCAAGGATGTCCCGCCTGGACTGTGCTGCCCAATGAGCCGCTGCGATGGTGCGATGAGAGAATTCAAGCGTGATTCATAAGGAGTCGAGGCATGATTCCGATGCGTGGAGCAGGGCGAGATTACCAGCTTCTTGAAGAAGAACGGTCTAACGATTGGCCGCACGATAATAGCTATTGGAACTTTTGCAGTCAGTGCGGCGTTCAGTTCGCAGGCCCCAGGCGTTCCTCACGATGCAGGCGAGGTAGTATCTTGATTGAAGTCGAACCCACAGAAGAGAGCGGCGGTCACTGCGACTGCTGCGGGCACCAAACCCGCACGGTTTGGGGATATGTTCACGAAGACCAAGGCACGGTCGCTAGCTACTTCATGCAATGGACGGTCGGGGCATCACTCGAGACACATCCAGCCAACTTCGACTTGATCTATGGTCGATGGGGTGACGGCACATCAAGCTCTGATAGGTGTGCAATTTCATTGCTGCACTTCGAAAATGAACACGGCCCAGGCGTCATGGTTATCGACGCAAAAGATCGCCCTATCACAACCAGCGGCTTGGTTTCCCAAGCTCTCACACGCGAAGAGATAATAGGAACCGATCTCGCGACACATGTGTTTGCAATCTTCGATGCCGTCATCACACAAGATAAGCGATTGACCTAGACATGCCCCGCAAGGCTTTTCAGCCCTGCGATATTTGATGTCTCCGGGCTGCTAAGCCTTGCTTCCGTCGCGCCCGGTGGTGACACTTCTGCTTTGCAAACTGGGTGACAATTCTACTTGCTTGCAACAGACTCATAAGGAGCCGTGCATGCGATTGATCAATGTTTTGCCGGTGCTAGTAGTTCCCGGTTTGATAGCCTTCTGGGCATTACAACACTATGGTTTCAGCCTTATTATCTCGCTGCTCGCCGCACTGGCGAGTGCTGCTTTGGGCTATTTCGCGGATTTGAAACTTTCGGAATGGCGGAATTCATCCCGAAAATAGCCGGGGTTTTGTAAGGAGCGGTTCTGCTTACGTTGAAGATGGTGCAGTGGACATAGCAAAAGATATATTATTTTATAGAATAACGGGCTTAAGGTATTGTAAAATTACATGAAAATTTACTTCGGAGACCTTCTCGACCGCACCATTCATTTGACCGGTTCTTCCTTGTTAAGCCTTCCACGCCTTCGTCATTTAGTGCAGCCTTGCGATTGTTTGTTGACCGGTATTTCGAGTTTCCGAAAGTTTCGCAGCATGATGACCTCTTGCCACCAGTGGTCTGAAAATCAGGTCGGGGTTGTGCGTTTGCGCGGCGAGTGTTGAACTGTGCTGTGGATCTTTGTGGTTGCCGGGCTACTCAGGGCAGGCTCATGCGGGCTACTTTGGGTTTGTATAGTTTCAATTCCGAAAAATGTCCGGGTAGGCGTTGAAGAACCTTGATTTCAAACATCCCTGGCGGACCTATCAGCAAAGAGTTCTTGATGAGCTGACGTCCCATCTCGATGACGCGCAGCTTCATGTTGTTGCCGCGCCGGGGTCCGGCAAAACCGTCCTCGGACTGGAAGTCATGCGCAGGCTTGCAAAGCCTGCAATTGTCTTTGCGCCGTCACTTGCGATCCGGAACCAATGGAAAAACCGACTTGTGGACCTGTTTCTTGAGGACGGGGCGGACCAGAGCTGGATCTCATTGGATGTCAGGCGGCCGAAGTTGCTCACCATCACGACCTATCAGGGGTTTCATGCCGCGCTTGCCGGTGCGGTCGATGAAGAAACCGGCGAGGCGGTTGATACCGCGAACCTGGATCTGGTCAGTCACTTCAAGGATGCCGGCGTTGGCACCCTGATCTTCGATGAGGCGCATCACCTGCGCAAGGACTGGCAGAGATCTCTTGTCGATCTGAAGAATGCATTGTCGAGTGATGTGACAACGGTTGCCCTGACAGCCACGCCTCCCTACGACGTCAGCGCTTCGGAATGGGCAAATTATGAAGATCTGTGCGGTCCAATCGATTGCGAGATTTCGGTTCCCGAACTGGTCAGGGCCGGTGATCTTTGTCCGCATCAGGACCTCATTTGCCTGTCCTCACCGACTTCCTCCGAAACGGACTTCATCGACGCATTCTGGAACAGCCTGAATGCCTTTGCGCATGCGCTGTTGAAGGATGTGACATTTCTTTCGTGCCTTGAAAACATTCCCTGGTTTTCAGCGCCTTTCGAACACGAAGACGAGATTTTTTCGAATTCCGCCTTCTTTATTGCAGCACTGGTGTTTCTGAAGGCAGCAGGAAGACCTGTTCCCGGGGACGCGCTTGCGTTGTTTGCAACAGCCAACAAGGATCTGCCTGCACTGGATCGCCAGTTTCTGGAAACTCTGGTCACCGGCATTACGTCCGGGGACGCGTCAAAGTGGTTCGAAGACAATGGGTTAAGGCAGAAGATCCTGAAGGACCTTCGATCCTTCGGAGCGTTGCGGCGCGGAAAACCCATGCTGGCCCAGGTGGAGGAAATCGATCGGTGCCTGAGAAACAGTCTCGGCAAGATCCAGAGCATTCAATCCATTGTCGCAGCGGAAAGCTCCGGTCTCGGGCAAGCGCTGCGCATGGTGGTGCTCACGGACTACATTTACCGCGATCTGGCACCGTCGCCGGGACAACACCATTATGAACCGGTAAAGATCGGAGCGGTTCCGCTTTTCGAGATGCTTCGGGAGAAGGGCGACTATATCTACAAGGTCGGATTGCTCACCGGCTCCCTGGTGATTTTGCCTGTCGACGCCGTTCCATTGTTTGAGACCGCTGCGGCCCAGAAGGGTATTCGAAAACAGGATTTCAAACTCCGATCCTTGCCACACGATGCTGACTACGCCGAGATCGATCTGAAATCGCGTTTCCGACACGAAATCGTTCACCTTGTGACCGAGGTTTTTGAAAAGGGGGGCGTTACGATCCTCGTCGGAACACAGGCACTCTTGGGTGAGGGATGGGATGCGCCTTGCATCAACAGTCTGGTGCTTGCCACCACGGTCGGCTCGTTCATGCTGTCCAACCAGATGCGGGGACGGGCAATCCGGATTGACCCTGACAAGCCGAACAAGACCGCGAACATCTGGCATCTGGCGTGCGTGAACAGCCTAGAAAAGCAATTTTCACTGGATGGTGTGCAGAGAGACATCCGTTCCCTCAACCCGCTCAAAACGACGACACCCACTCCTGGCTACCTGAGCAGGCTGCTGGGTGATGATTGGGATGATCTGTGTCGCCGGTTCCGGGCATTCGAGGGACTGAGTGTTGCAGATCCGCCCTACATTGAAACGGGCATGGGCCGCATGGCTTTTCCCGCATCCGGCTGGACCAGCGAGACCCCGGACCAGCAGAATGCGGGGGCATTTACCAGATGCGCGAACCGGGACCTGCTTTATGAGCGATGGCACAAGGCTCTGGAGAACTTTGGAGACAAAGCCCTCCTGAAACGCATGGTAACAGTGCGCAGGGCTCCTCAGACCTGGGTCTACCGGAGCAACATCGGATCGCTTGGATTGGGGACACTTCTAGGAGCGGTATTTCTCGCGATTTTGCCACACAAGGATCAACCACCAGGTTTCACCGCATTCCTGGGTCTGGCTTTTGTCGTGGTGTTTTTCCTGGTGCTGAAAATGGGAGGCAACCCTTTGCGCACGGTTCGCCTGACCATTCAAAACAGAACCCTGCGCGGAAACCTGGCACAACTGGGTCAGGCCGTCCTGGAGACGATGATCCACACCGGCGACATCAAGACGCCTCAGGAGAAACTGAAGCTCAGCGTCAGAGCGCATCATGGTGACTATTTTTGTACGGTCGAGGGCGCTGATGCCAAGGAATGTGCCTTGTTTCTGGACGCCATGAAGCAATTGCTGGGGCCAATTGAAAATCCAAAATACATGATCGTTCGCCGTGTCGGCCTCTTCGGCCAGAAGACAGTCGACTACCACCCGGTTCCGGACAGGATCGCCAGAAAGAGGGCGTTTGCGGAGGTGTTTCTGGAACGCTGGACTGATCTTGTTTCGTCCGCCGATCTTGTTTCGGTCAGGTCGAAAGAAGGGCGCAGAATTCTCCTGCAAGCACGTGCTGATGCATATGCGTCACATTTTGTGCCTCATGCGGAGCTATTGGGTCGCTGGGAGTGATTTTCCGGTGAGCGCTCTCTCTCCGTGTTTGGAGTTTCAGTGCCCTTGGAAAAACAGAGTTGTTTCCCGACAATTGCCGTCAATCAAGCTTGAAGAATTTTGTAACAAGTCAGGCCAATGATGCCCACCAGAGTCTTCTCCTCATCAAGACGTACCGCTTCCGGCTTGCTCTTCACAATTGGTCTGGCTCATTTTGTTCTGCTTGCGCCAGTCTCGTCACAGGCCTTTGCTACCGATCCCGGCCGGTTCGGTGCGATGACCTGTCAGCAACTTTGGTATGTCGAGCAAAAGACACTGGCTGAGGGCAGGGTGTGCCTGAAGAGCACGCGCGCGAAACGGGCCTTCAGTCGGGCGGATCGCTGCATTTCGTCCAGCGAAGCCATCTTGCCGAAGAAGACGCAGGACTATCTGACACAGCTCAGGAACGCAGCGCGCAGCAAGTCTTGCGCCGGATATTGAACTATTCAGACCGCTTTGAATAACTGCTCAAAAGTCGCTCCGGCCAAAACGGAGAGCGCCTGTGGACCGGTGCCGCATTTGCTGTGGCGCTTTGTACCGGTAAAGGCTAGTTCTGGACAGCAGCAACGGGTAATTCAGATCGAGGGAGGCAATGGATGAGCGAAGCGGCCGAGCTTGACGTCACGCCTTCTCCGGAACCCGTAATCCCCGTGCGCGACGAGGACGAGCATCTCAATCCGGACTTCATCGCTGCTGTTGAGGCGGCGATCGGAGGAGATGACAGGGGTGCGCTGAAAGAGCTTGCCGGCGATCTGCACGAGGCTGACACCGGCGACCTTCTGGAAACACTCAATGCCGATGAACGCGCCGCCTTCATCCGATTGCTGGGGGACGAGTTCGACTATACGGCGCTGACTGAGACCGACGAAGCCGTTCGCCTACAGGTTCTGGAAGACCTGCCCAACGAGGTCATTGCAGAAGGTCTGGAAGACCTTGATTCCGACGATGCCGTCTACATTCTGGAAGACCTGGATGAAGACGATCAGGCGGCAATCCTGGAAGAACTGCCGTATGCCGACCGTGCGCAGCTCAAGAAAGCACTTGATTATCCCGAAGAAAGCGCCGGCCGGCGCATGCAGAGCGAATTCATCGCCGTTGCGCCGTTCTGGACCGTCGGACAGACCATCGACTACATGCGGGAAGCTCGGGACCTTCCGGACAGCTTCTACGAAATCTATGTCCTGGATCCGGCCTTCAAGTTGCTGGGGTCTGTTCACCTGGACAAGATCCTGAGGACCAAACGTGCCGAAAAGGTCACCTCGATCATGGAGGAGACGCGGCAGGCGGTGCTGGCAACGGAGGACCAGGAAGAGGTCGCCCGACGATTCGAGCGCTACAATCTGGTCTCCTCTGCTGTGGTTGACGAAAACGAACGCCTGGTCGGTGTTCTGACCGTTGACGATATCGTCGACGTGATTCAGGAAGAGGCGGAAGAGGACCTGCGTGCCCTGGCCGGGGTGGGCGATGAAGAGATTTCCGACACGGTCGTTACGATTGCGCGCTCGCGTCTTGCGTGGCTGGTGGTCAATCTGGGAACAGCGATTCTCGCATCTGTCGTGATCGCACTTTTTGAGGACACGATCGAGGCGATGGTCGCCCTCGCGGTTCTGATGCCTATCGTGGCGTCCATGGGCGGGAATGCCGGAACCCAGACAATGACGGTGGCCGTGCGCGGCATCGCGACACAGGAATTGGGCGCCCGGAACCTTTTGCGCGTCCTCAACCGTGAAATCCTGGTGAGTGCGGTGAACGGTGTCGCCCTGGCGCTGTTGATCGGCATAACCGCCTGGCTCTGGTTTGCAAGTCCTGGTCTCGGTGTGGTGATTGCCGGCTCAATCATCATCAACATGCTTTTTGCCGGGTTTTCCGGCCTGCTGATCCCGATTGCGCTTGACCGGCTGAACGTCGATCCTGCGATTGCTTCGAGCGTATTCGTCACGACGGTCACCGATGTCGTCGGTTTTTTTGCATTTCTGGGGATTGCAGCGCTCTGGTTCGGGTTACCGTTCTAGTCTCCCGAACCTGATTTCCGTCAGCTCGATCCGGCTGCTCGCAGATTGTCTCGCAGCTTCATGATCCTGCCTTGCAGATCCATGACCTCTTCCATGCTGGTCCCCGTGGACGAGAGGACGCAAGTGCCGAAATGCTCGGTTTTTTTCTGAAGTGCCCGACCCTTGCGGGTGAGTTTGAGAATGACCTGGCGCTCGTCCTTCGTGTTGCGCGTCCGCGTCACCAGACCCATAGCTTCCAGTCGCTTCAGCAATGGTGTCAGCGTATTGGTATCCAGTTGCAGTTTGGTGGTGATTTTTCCTACCGGCACGTTGTTGGTTTCCCAAAGCACGGTCATGGCAAGGAATTGGGGGTAGGTGAGCCCAATCTCCTTCAGCAATCCCTTGTAGACGCCGTGCATGGCATGGTTCGCCGAGTAAAGGGCGAAACAAAGATACCGATCCAGCGGCAATGGCGCCGTTGCATCCGGAATGCCGTCGTCAACAGCTGAAGAAACCGTTCCGTCGGCTCGTTCAGTTTTCCCCGACGCGTTCTCCTGGACCTCTTCAATGGGGTCCGGATCAGCACCGGATTTCCTGGAGGTTTTCGTGCGCACGGGTCGCTTGCGCGATGGCTGTCCTGAAGATGCTTTCGCTTTTTCAGACGTGTCATTTTTGGGTTTTTTGGTCTCTTCGGGCGCGGAAATACCGATCGCGTCCAACAGAGACATCTGATCTGTCGTCTCACTCATTCAAAACTTATAAGTCGTGCGCGATATGGTCGCAACATGTTGACGCTATCGCAGCCCCAGTATATGTGTGTAAAATATATCGTGCACGATATAAGTTGAAAATATTCTGATAAAAAATGTCTGTTTTTCAGACTGATAAGGAGAAACGAGATGACGGTGGAAGTTCTCTATGAGACCCGGGCGCGGGCCACGGGCGGGCGAGACGGAAAGGCCGAAACCCTGAGCGGATCGTTCAAGGTGGATCTGACGACTCCAAAGGAACTCGGTGGTGCCGGCGGCGCCGGCAACAATCCCGAGGAGTTGTTTGCGGCCGGTTATGCGGCCTGCTTCATCGGCGCGTTGAAATTCGTCGGCGGACAGGAAGGTGTCGCAATACCAGCCGGCACATCAATAACTTCGACGGTTGGTATCGGACCGCGATCCGAGGGCGGTTTCGGTCTGGAAGTTGCGCTTGAAATTTCACTTCCGGGTCTGGACGGTCAGGTGAAAGAGGACCTTGTTGCCAAGGCGCATCAGGTCTGTCCGTATTCGAATGCGACCCGCAACAACATCAATGTCAAACTGACAGTCGTGTAACGGCTCTCCCGAATGACGGGTATTCGACAACGTCCCGCATATCCGCGGGGCGTTGAGCCAAGTTCTCCGTTGATCCGAGGAGACCAGGCGCGACATGATAGTGTCGAAACAGCACGAAAGATCGAACGGACACCATGACCCGCAAACCGCCTGCCATTGCCGGCATTCTGGAAACCGCCGTCTATGTTGATGACATGGAAGCCGCACATACTTTTTACAGCAATGTCCTGGGCCTGGAACGTATGGTGGCCGGTGACAGGCTCTTTGCCTATAACGCAGGCCCGGCCCAGACGTTGCTCGTCTTTCATCGCGGCCATACCGGGGAAGATGTTGCGACGCCGGGTGGGGTCGTCCCCGGGCACGATACGGCCGGGCATGGTCATTTTGCGTTTCATATATCGACGGATGAGTTACAGGCCTGGCGCGAATACCTGAAGCATCATGACGTTTCGGTCATCAGCGAAGTCGTCTGGCCTACCGGTGGAACGAGCCTTTATTTCAAGGATCCCGACGGCAACATCCTTGAATTGGCTGCACCGCCGCTCTGGCCGAATTTTCTATCGTGAATTTTAAGAAATTTCCGGCAAGTTCGTGTCGCCTAGGGTGTGGGTGGCAATATGAAGTTCTTGCAGGCAATTTTTCGCACGGTGTTCTACGTTGTGGTCGGAGGCGTTATTTCGATCGCAGGAGCAGCGTTTTTTTTCATGAACTGGGAACCGGACCGGGACGAATTTCCGAAACGCGGCATCGACGTTTCACATCATCTCGGTAAAATCGACTGGAACAAGGTTTCTGCTGACGATGTCGCCTTCGTCTACATGAAGGCCAGCGAAGGTGGTGACTTCAAGGACAGTGCGTTTGTGCAGAACTGGGCTGGTGCCGGAGCGGCCGGACTGGCCAGAGGTGCCTATCATTATTTCAGCCTGTGCAAGCCGGGGCAGGAACAGGCGGAAAACTTTCTGAGCGTGCTGCCGGATGACCCACAGATGCTGGCGCCGGTCCTGGATCTTGAATTTACGGGAAACTGCACCAAGCGCCCGCCGGTAGACGAGGTTCTTCAGGAGATCTCGGATTTCGTTACCCTGGTTGAGAGGTCGGCAGGAAAACAGGTCATTTTTTATGCGCCGGAGGAGTTTTTCAGGACCTATCTCAAGGGACAGGGTCTGAACCGGCGTTTGTGGACCCGCTCGATCTGGCACTCGCCCTCCTACACCAAGGACTGGATCCTCTGGCAGTATCAGGACAGCGGAACGATTGAAGGCATTTCAGGCAATGTCGATATGAATGTGCTGAATGCTGACTTGACCATCGATGAACTGCGATCATAGAAGTTAAATTATTGAATATAATAGAAAAAAATTGATCTATTGACTTTAACGTAAAAAGACTGAAATGTGCCGGCAACAAGGAGCGGGCATGCAGCGCTATTTCACGATAACCCAGCTGACACAGGAATTCGACATCACGACGCGTACCCTGCGTTTCTACGAGGCGCAGGGCCTGGTGTTACCTCAGCGACGTGGCAGACAGCGTCTGTATACGCCAGGGGACAGGACGCGCATCAAACTCATCTTGCGTGGCAAACGGCTCGGTTTTTCCCTGAATGAAATCAAGGAAATGATCGAGATGTACGGCAGCTCACCGGGTGAAACCGGACAATTGCGACTGCTGCTTGAGAGAATCGCCGCGCGTCGAGAGGAACTGCTCGAAAAACAGCGGGACATCGAGCTCACCTTGCTCGAACTCGACGAGGTTGAAAGCGGTGCGAAGGCGCGCATGAGCGAACTGCATACCAAGATGCATGTGGAGACCGAGTGATGGATCTCAACCCCAGAGACCCTGTCTGGAACACCCGCGTCAGGAACAGTTTCGCTGCTCAGGACTTCATGACGCATCTGGGTGCGGAACTGGTGCATCTTGCACCCGGTGCCGTTGATATTGAACTGAAGATGCGCCGGGAACTGACACAACAGCACGGTTTTTTCCACGCCGGGGCAACATCTTCGATTGCCGACAGCGCTGCCGGTTATGCTGCGCTTTCCCTGTTCGCTGCGGACTTCGGTGTTCTCACCAGCGAATACAAGATCAACCTGCTGAACCCGGCGAACCAGCCAGTCCTTCTGGCCAGGGGGCGTGTTGTCAAGCCGGGCAAGACGCTGACCATTGCCAAGGCAGATGTCTACGGGCTGGACGACGGTCTGCAGGTTCATGTGGCAACCGGCCTGTTCACATTGGTGAGCGTTTCCGGCGTAAAGGATTGATCGATGTCTGACATCTTGGTTCGAAAACTGGCGCGGACAGACAAGTCGGCGTGGCAGCAACACTGGGCAAGCTACCTGGAATTCTATCAGCAGGATCTCTCGCAAGAGGTGACCGACGGCCTGTTCGAGCGGCTGCTTTCAGCCGGGTCCCATAGTGCTTTTGTCGCGGAGAAGCAGGACCGGATCGTCGGTTTTGTCCACTTCCTGTTTCATGACAGTTCCTGGTCACTGGATCAGGTCTGCTACCTTGAGGACCTCTACGTGAGCCCGGAGGTCAGAGGGGGCGGTGCCGGCCGAAAACTCATCGAGGCCGTCTACACTGCAGCGGATCTGGAGCCTGGCGCAAACGACAAGGTCTACTGGCACACAAATCAAGACAACAAACGCGCTCAGATGCTCTACGATCGAATCGGCGAGCTGAGTGACTACATTCGCTACGTACGTTCCTGAGGACAGGTGCGTCGGGAGGTAAGATTATGATTCGCAACGATTTTCCCGGTTTCAATTTCGACCTGGGCGAAACCGCCGACATGCTTCGAGACACGGTTCGTTCCTTCAGTCAGGACCGGATTGCACCGCTCGCCGAAAAGATAGACCGCGAGGACTGGTTCCCGAGGGAAATCTGGCCGGAAATGGGTGAACTCGGCCTGCACGGCATAACCGTTGAGGAAGAATGGGGTGGCTCCGGACTCGGATATCTGGAGCATTGCATCGCGATGGAGGAAGTCAGCCGTGCGTCGGCCTCGGTCGGACTGAGCTATGGCGCCCATTCCAATCTTTGCGTCAACCAGCTGCGACGCTGGGGGCGCGAAGACCAGAAAAAACGGTATCTGGAAAAGCTGATCACCGGCGAACATCTCGGTGCCCTGGCCATGTCAGAACCAGGGGCTGGATCCGATGTCGTGTCGATGAAGCTGCGCGCCGAAAGGAAAGGCGACCGCTACGTTCTCAACGGTACCAAGATGTGGATTACCAACGGTCCCACCGCAGACACGCTGATCATCTACGCCAAGACCGACCCGGATGCGGGCCCGAAGGGAATTACCGCATTTCTGGTCGAAAAGGACTTTCCCGGATTTTCCGTTGCGCAAAAGCTCGACAAGCTGGGCATGCGTGGCTCCGATACCGGTGAACTGGTTTTCCAGGACTGCGAAGTGCCGGAAGAAAACGTTCTTGGAGAAGTGGGCAAGGGTGTCAACGTCCTGATGTCGGGTCTCGACTATGAACGCGCCGTGCTCGCAGCCGGATCCGTCGGCATCATGCAGGCGGCCATGGATGTTGTTGTTCCTTACGTGCATGAACGCGAGCAATTCGGGCAGCCGATAGGAACCTTCCAACTCGTGCAGGGCAAGGTTGCGGACATGTATGTCACGATGAACGCCACCAAGTCCTATGTGTATGCGGTTGCAAAAGCTTGTGACCGAGGAGAAACAACGCGAGAGGACGCTGCGGGGGCTATTCTCTATGCTGCGGAAAATGCAACGAAGGTCGCGCTCGACGCCATCCAGCTTCTCGGCGGCAACGGCTATATCAACGAATACCCCACGGGACGTCTCTTACGCGATGCCAAGCTTTACGAGATTGGGGCAGGGACGTCGGAAATCCGCCGGATGCTGATCGGGCGGGAGATCTTCAACAAAACCACATGATGTGAAAACAAGCCGGATTTTACCGGAGCATCGGGCAGAGGAAACGATGGGAGCGAGCTGGTTTTCGCAAAAAGTGGAAAAACGGACCAGTCCACTGGATGGTACAGGACTTTTTGCAAAGGAGAAGATCAACGAAGGTGAACTGGTTGTCGTGAAGGGTGGGCACATTTTTGACCGCGTTGCCCGCGATAGGCTGGCAGAGACGCTTGGTCCTGCTGAAATTCAGATAGGTGACAATCTTTTCATCGGACCTCTGACGCCGGAAGAAAGAGTGGGCTCGATGATGCATCTCAATCACTCCTGTGATCCCAATGTCGGGATAAGGGGACAGATCTGTTTTCATGCCATGCATGTTGTTGAGCCCGGAGAAGAACTGACTTTTGACTATGCGACCGGCGACGACGATGACTGGACAATGATCTGCCGATGCGGGTCGGCGAGGTGCAGGAACGAGATTTCCGGCAAGGACTGGAAAATCGCCGAGCTTCAAAAGCGGTATGAAGGCTGGTTTTCCGGGTATCTTCAAATGAAGATTGAAAGATCGGCGGGTGTGTCGTGAAGCAGAGCAGACTGAATGAAAAATTCGACGCGAAATCACCTGCAGGTGCCGACATCCGCTTCATCATGGATGGTCCGACCGGCAACATGATCCATTCGACGGTGCCCTCGGGGCAGATCAATCGTGCGACACGGCACAAGACAGTCAGCGAATTCTGGCATGTGCTGGATGGCAAAGGACAGATCTGGCGATCTGACGGTCACAGCGAGAGCGTTGTCGATCTCTTGCCAGGTGTTTCGATCGACATTCCCGTCGGAACCGCATTTCAGTACCGAAGCGACGACAAGGAAGTCCTGAAGTTCATCTGCATTTCGATGCCACCCTGGCCGGGTGATGACGAAGCTGAATATGTCGATGGCATCTGGCAGGCAACTGTTACTGCCTAGATTGTGACTTTTTCAGATGTATTGATCTCCACGCGCGAACTGATCGTACTGACAGAAGTTGGTTTTCGGGAACAGACATGTCTTCAAGAATTGCCCTGGTCCTAGGTTCCACAGGCGGTATCGGTTCTGCGGTCATGCGATCCCTGGATCGCTCCGAGCAGTATGATGAGGTGATCGGTTTCAGCCGCTCGACGGTTCCCGGCCTTGATCTGCTCGATGAAGCATCCGTCGAGGCATGCGCCAACCGTGCCAGATCAATTTCAGGCTCAGTCGGACTGGTTTTCGATGCGACGGGTGCGCTGACGCCCGAGGGAGTGCGTCCGGAGAAAAGCATGCGCGAGATTGATCCGGCCAATTTTGCAAGGTCATTTGCGATCAACGCGATCGGTCCCGCGCTGCTCATGAAACATTTTCTCCCGATCCTCCCGAAGGAGGACAGAAGTGTTTTTGTTACTTTGTCGGCGCGAGTGGGATCGATCACCGACAACAGGGCAGGTGGCTGGTATGCCTATCGTGCTGCCAAGGCGGCGCTCAATCAGATCGTTCGAACCGCAGCGGTGGAACTGGCGCGAAAGAAGCCCAACGCCATTTGCGTTGCCTTGCATCCGGGAACTGTTCGCACATCTCTGACGGACGGCTTCTCCAAGACTGGTCTTGAAGTTCAGGAGCCGGAGGCTGCTTCGCAGAGCCTCCTGTCGGTCATCGATGGACTTTCACCGGAACAGTCGGGTCAGTTTTTCGATCATCGGGGCGCTGTCATTCCCTGGTAAGCCGGTTTTTGTTGAAGGCTTGCCATTTTCTGACAGTAATAGAGAACCGAGCCGAATGATCCCGGCGGCGCAGTCTAAAGGTGGCTTGCATGACAGATCCGTTTTTTCATCCGGTTTCCGGGTTTGAATTACCGCGCTTTGCAGGAGTACCAACCTTCATGCGATTGCCGCATGTCGGGTTGGACGATCCGAGGATTTCAAAGGTGCAGATCGGCCTGATCGGGACGCCATGGGATGGCGGGACAACGAACAGGCCAGGTCCGCGTCACGGCCCACGGCAGCTGAGGGACGCTTCGACAATGATTCGCGCCCAGAACGGAGCGACCGGGGTAAGACCGTTTGAACTCGTCAATTGCGCCGACCTGGGCGATGTCGGTCCAAACCCGGCAAGTGTCGATGACAGCCTTGATCGCATGACGGCGTTCTATGACGAAATCGTCGCAGCCGGTATAGTTCCACTGTCCGCAGGTGGAGATCATTTGTGTTCGCTGCCGATTCTCCGCTCGCTCGCAAAGACAAAGCCGCTGGGAATGATTCACTTCGACAGCCACACCGATCTGTTCAACAGTTATTTCGGCGGCATGCAATACACGCACGGCACACCATTCAGGCGGGCCGTCGAAGAAGGATTGCTCGATCCCGCCCGCGTTGTTCAGATCGGCATTCGTGGTACCGCCTATGACTTCGAAGACCGTGACTTTGCGAAGAGCGTCGGCATCAGGGTCATTCCGATCGAGGAATTTCATGAGCGCGGTGCGGAGGATGTCATGGCTGAAGCCAGGGAAATCGCGGGAGACGGCGAGACATATGTTTCCTATGACATTGATTTTGTCGATCCGGCCTTTGCGCCCGGAACCGGCACGCCCGAAGTGGGTGGACCGAATTCCTATCAGTCAATTCAGGTCGCTCGCATGCTGGATGGCGTGAATATCGTGGGAGCGGATCTGGTCGAAGTTTCACCGCCATTCGATCAAAGTGGTGGCACCGCGTTTCTTGGGGTCTCCATCATGTTCGAGATGCTCTGCAACATGGCGCTGGCTGTGACGAAACGCGAAAACTGACAGAACATCAAGGCGATAGTCCAATCATGACCGGCGAAACAGATCTGAAAATCCTGATATCTCACATGCGGCCGATGCTTGATCCGGAGCCGTATGTTTTTTGTACGTTTGCCAACAGGACATTTGAAGACCTGGCTGAATATGCACCGGTCGCCCTCTTTGCCGAGACAGAAGGAACGACCGCGATCCTGCCCGTTGAAAGGGCACACGAATTGGGACTTGCGGATGCCGAATGGTTTCGGCGGATCACGTTAACCGTGCACTCTTCACTGGAGGCGGTCGGCCTGACGGCTGCGGTTGCCGGCGCGCTTGCGCAAGAAGGGATTTCAGCCAACGTGGTCGCCGCATTTTTCCACGACCATGTTTTCGTGCCCGCGGAAAGGGCCGATGAGGCGCTTCAGGCCTTGCGAAACATTGCAGACATGGACAAATAGGTCTTTGCGCACGATCGGCCCGAGTTCCGGTTTTTCTCTTGCAATTTGTCCTCTGGCTTCCCATTCCTAAGCATGAGCAGTCAGGGGTTTTAAGCATGCAACGGGTCAAGCGACGTCTGTCGGCCATCATGTGCGCGGATGTTGCACAGTATTCCAAGTTGATGGAGCGGGACGAAGACGGGACACTGGACCGGCTGAAAGCTTACCGGGATGTCATGTCCGCGCTAACAGACAGACACAACGGCCGGATCGTCAATACCTGGGGTGATGCCGTCATCATCGAATTCGTTTCGGTGATTGAAGCGGTTCAGTGTGCGGTCGATATTCAAAATGAACTGTCGCTTCGCAACGCGGATCTTCCGGACCTCAACAGGATGGATTTTCGCATTGGAATCAATCTCGGCGACATCATGGTCGAAGGCGATGACATTTATGGTGATGGTGTGAATGTTGCCGCGCGACTTCAGGAACTCGCCCCGCGTGGCGGGATCATGCTGTCGCAATCTGTCTATGATCAGGTCAAAGCGAAGGTTGCACTCGGTTTTGATCCGCTTGGTCCGCAGAAGGTGAAAAATGTCAGCGATCCCGTTGAAACCTACTCCGTCAGGCTGGGAGGCCGAAACGCGCCGGCAGAAACTCCTGGTGAAACAGACGGTGGGGGTGAGAGCGGCGATGCTGGGCATGACGCAGCCGGCCCGGCGAGCTGGGACAATGACACCCGCGCCGTTGCGAATGGGTTTGAACAGGCGCGACGGTGGTTGCGTGCGCAGCCTCGACGCGTGAGAACGTGCGTTTTCATGATCGGATTGTTTTTCGTCCTGAACCTTCTGACGTCGGGTCTTTCGACCCTCTGGTTCGTGTGGCCGTCGCTTCCGTTTGCCGTGATGCTGGTGTGGCATTTCGTTGTCGGACGCAAGGGTGCTTCTTTTCCGGACACCCCCCGGCACGAAGAATAACCGGCGCGCATGGACCCTTGTTCCCGATTTGATAACTCTTATCGCGCTATTCAGATTTTCAAGGTTTGCGAGGAACCGCCACTTCGCTTACACATGGACCAAACAGGCATGGCGTTTGTCTTTTCGCCAGCCCTTCAATCAGCCGGCCCGGCCGGTGCAACAGCCAAGGGAGCTTAATCCTGCGCATGAAAAACTATTCGACCCCGGTGCCAGCACGCCTCGACGATGACGATGAGGACAAATCCAAGGGCCAGCCGTCAATTCAGGTCGACAAGCACCTGTTTGAAGCGCGAACTGTTCTGATTACCGGACCTGTGAGCCAGGACATGGCGCGCGATGTTTGTGCGCGCCTTCTGGCCCTTGCACAGGTCTCCAATGATCCGATCACGGTGATCGTTTCTTCTCCGGGCGGGCACGTTGAATCAGGTGACATGATCCATGACACGATCAAGTTCATCGCACCCGAAGTGCGCATTCTCGGCATGGGATGGGTGGCAAGTGCCGGTGCATTGATCTACGTGTCAGTTCCCAAGGACAAGCGGTTCTGCACACCCAATACCCGCTTCCTCCTGCATCAACCGTCCGGTGGAGCCGGCGGCATGGCAACGGATATCGAGATCCAGGCCAAGGAAATCATCAAGATGCGGGATCGACTCAACAAGATTTTCGCCGATGCGACCGGTCAACCGATTGAACGAATTGAAAAAGATACGGACCGCGACTACTGGATGAGCCCGGAAGAAGGCATCGAATACGGCCTTGTGGGCAAAGTCGTTACGAGTGTCGAAGAACTGGGCTGACAATCGTCCATTTCGAGAACAAAACGCCGGCGCTGGATCGCCGGCGTTTTTGTTACGAGATACTACCGCGCGCTGTTAGGCGCTGATGAGTTCCTGCTCAACTGAATAGACCATGATCGGGTCGACAGGCCTCGGATCCAGAACCTGGGGCTGCAAGGCGTCCATCAAACTGCGGAACTCGGCTTCATCATTTTCATTTCTGCTGCCGGCAAAAAACACGACGACCAGGTGGTCGACAAAACGCTCGTACACATCCGTGCAAGTACAGATGGGTGACAGGAGTTCACAAACCGGCTTGCCATCGTAGAACGGGGCTCCACCGGCAAGAAAGATCAGGAATTCGGTCAGGTCGTCGGAGTGCTCAAACTCCTGACGGAACATTGTGACATCGAAACAGGGGTCCTGCTCCAGCCGCGCCTGCAAGCGTGGCATTGATCTGACGACCGCTTCGCGTCCACCGAGTTTCATATAGAGTGTCATTTGGATACCCTCGACTGTGCCTTTCAACGATGAACACAGAATGCCGCAGTTCCGTTCACGCCCCTGTGACCTTGATCACGGTTATCACCTTTGTGAAAACCGACAATTATAACTCACAGCAAAAATGAGTGTTTATCCTCCGCCGGATTGACCCGATTGTGGGAAAACGGCGGTAGCATCGCCGCATATTGTTACGTTCGAATTACAGATTTGTTTCGGTAATGTGGTCGTCGAAATCTCGAATAAAAGTGAGCATATCGCGAAAAATTATGTATTATTTTTAATATTGATAAGTGTGAATTTGCACTTGGGGAAATTATTTCCTTGAAGTCTTTGTTGGAAAACTTTTTTTTGGAAGTTCTGTTTCCGTGGACAATTTGGCCATAAAATCGTCTACTTCAAGATACTCATATTTTTGCTGAAAAATGAACGCCGTGAGCTAATTTCATGTTTTTTTATCTTGCAAAAGTCGGTTACTTTTTTATCCAGCCTTCCAACTTTTTCATCGTACTTGCATTGCTCGGATTGTCAGTTGCCGCACTTGGCATCCGACGAAAAACCGGTATCCGCCTGGCGTGGTTCGGTGTTGTAGCGTTGGCTGTGTGCGGAATTTCCCCGGTGGCCAACTGGATCATCCTGCCGCTCGAAGAGCGGTTTCCACGGCCTGCGAGCGTTGAGGGATTTGATGGAATCATAGTGTTGGGTGGCGCCGTCGATACCATTGTCACCGGAGCACGCGGGGATACGGCCCTGACGACGTCCGGCGAGAGAATCACCATTACTGCGCGGTTGGCTTCCCAGATTCCGAAAGCCGTCGTGATTCATACCGGGGGGCAGGGCTTCATCGTCGCATCACAGGCGACCGAAGCAGAAGGGGCTGCCAGATTGTTCGAGGACTTTGGTATTCCGGCGGACAGAATCATATTGGAGGACGAGTCCAGAAATACCTGGGAAAACGCCGTACTAACAAAGGTGCTTGTCGATCCCCAACCTGAACAAAGCTGGCTTCTGGTAACGTCCGCCTATCATATGCCAAGAGCAATGGGTGTATTCGAAAGAGCAGGCTGGACCGGCCTGACTGCCTATCCAGTCGACTACAGAACTCGTGGAGAAGCGGACAGAATGCTTGGATTTTCAGGCGTTTCGAAAGGGTTGAGACGGTTTGATCTGGCATTCAGGGAGTGGATTGGGCTTGTTGTCTACCGGTTGACGGGGCGCAGTGCGTCACTTTTTCCAGAACCAAAATCCTAAAGATTGCCCGGACCGTTAACACTGGTTGAAAATCACCTCTTTTACTGTCCGCCGCAATGCACCATATGATGGGTGTCTCAGGGAACAAAAAGGACGTGGGCAGATGGTCCTTGAAGCGCCGATAGTCGCGGCAGACGTCGTACAGTGGCTCTATAGTGATGCGTCGTATCTCAATGATACGCTGGAAATTGTAAGTGAAATGGCTGCGCGCCTGCGCGACGGGAATGTGCCGGTCGACAGGGCGACCACCGGAATATGGGTGGTGCACCCCAACGTGAGGGCTGAGGCTTCGGTCTGGGCCAGTGACGGTACCAAGGAGCTTCGGCTCTATACTGCCGACAACAGCTCGGACGAAGACTATCAGAGCAGTCCGATCCAACGCGTTCACCAAACCAATCAGGCCGTGAGGGTCCGGATTTCGGAGCGTCCCGAGGACGCAGAAGAGTTTCCGGTCGCGATTGACCTCCGCGAGGAAGGGTACACGGACTATATCGCGTTGCCGATGCCGTTTTCGGACGGATCAGTCAAGGTCGCAAGCTTTGCGACCAAGGCGCCGGGCGGCTTCAGGTCCGGACACATAAGCGTTTTTGAATCCCTTATCCGTCCGCTTGCACTGGTGTGTGAACTGAAAACGCTCCGAAGAACCGCGGAAACGGTTCTGGATACCTATGTCGGTCCGCGTGCGGGGTCGAAGGTTCTCGACGGAACAACGCGACGCGGACAGGGAGAGTGGATCAAGGCCGTCGTAAGCTTTGCCGATATTCGCGGTTTCACGCGATTGTCCAACACGCTTCCTGCCGACATGATCGTGAATTTCCTGAACAAGTATTTTGGTGCCATGACTGCCGCTGTCGAAGCGCATGGTGGAGAAGTGCTCAAGTTCATCGGCGATGAAGTCATGGCAATCTTTCCCTACGAGACCGAAGAGGAAGCTCGTGATGCCGCCAGGCGTGCTCTGCTTGCAGCGCGCGACACGCTTGGCCGGATTGACGAGATAAACCGGTCTAACAAATGTGCCCAGACCCCAGACTTGAGCGTTGGAATTGCACTGCATGCCGGTGATGTCTTTTATGGCAATGTCGGCAGTGAAACACGGCTCGATTTCACGGTGGTCGGTCCGGTCGTCAATCTGGCAGCCCGAATTGCGGAGCTTGCCAAGGACCTTCATCGTGAAGTTCTCGTCTCCGACGCGTTGTCAGACATCATGGGCTGCCGGTCGGGCCTGTTCGGTCGCTATCAGGTCAAGGGCTTTGACGATCCGGTTTCGGTCTACTCGCCTGATTTGCTCAGGGGGGACAAGCTGGGATACTGCCCTGACAACACGGCAACCCTGGCACGGGACACGAACTGACGACGCAGCAATACCAGAAGCACGGCCAGCGTGGTGACGGCAAAGACGAACGGGCCCGCGAACCAGCCAAGAAATCCGATTGCAAAGAACAGGGCTCTTTGGCCGCGATTGAAATGACGGCCGGCCAATACATTCAGGTCTCCGGCCTGAACGGCCATTTGCCGAATTTCGTTTTCACCCGCGTTACCCTTCTCCGGAACGGCGCCCATGACAATGCTTGCATAGTTGAAGAGCCGGTAGGCCCAGCCGAATTTGAAGAAGCTGTAGGCGAATATGAGCATCAGCCCCAGGACCTTGATTTCCCACAGCGCACGGCTGCTTTCGACCGGTATCGATAAATCGCCTGTAATCTGAACGATGCGATCGGTCGCTTCCAAAAGGGCAAAACCGCCTCCAATCGCGAGGAGCGCTGTAGACGCGAAAAAGGCTGTTCCCTGCTGCAGTCCGGTCATGATGGAAGTGTCCATGATGCGAACCTCGCGCTTGCTCATGGCGATCATCCAGCTGCGGCGGTACTCGTCCATCACGGCCGACAGGGTTCTGGTGCGCAGGGGACTGATGTCGACAATCAGGCTGAAGCCGAACCAGGCGACAAGAAACCACGCGGCCGCGGCAAGGTCCAGGTACGAAAGTGCGTGCATGCAATGACTTTCTTTTGGAAACAGAGCATTTTTAAAAAAGCATAAGCGGCTGAAAAAATGAAAGGTTTTCTGATCTGCAAAATTCAGGGGGCAGCTGCTCCTTTTTTGCGCTTGCGAAATGGTAAGGGATCGTTTACCTCCTCGCCCCAATGGCGCCATATTTCAATTTGCAGGGGACTGGCGTCTGAGAACAAGTGTAGGGATTTTATGGACGAAAACGTGCAGAAGTCTTGTTGGAGCGTCACTCTTTGGACTGTCGCTGCGGTAGGTGTCGCCTTGACGATGATCCTCCTTTTCAACGATGTGGAAAGCGCGCAACAAGCCGTCGCCGTTGCCAAGTAAGGCCAGCGGGACGTTTTCAATTGAAGGCGCAGCCGATGGCTGCGCCTTTTTCATTTCAATAACGATTTGAAGCACCTGCAGCGTTTGTCGGTGAAGAGTTCGGCCGGTTCTGTGGACCGTATACCTGACGAAACTCCACTTGGCGAACCACCGTGCGATTGCCGGGATAACTGATCAGGAGCCCGGAATACCCCGAATTTCCAAATGGCATCATCACCAAACGTGCCAGTCCGAGGTCTGGCCAGGCCAGTTCCGCACCCCAGGACGGGATATCCCGCGGAGACCAGGACGGGTTCATTGCTTCAATATCGCGCCAACGCAACAGACTTGTGCCGTCAGCATCCCAGGCGAGGCCGGCAAGACCCGCCTCAAGCGGAAAGAGCTCTATTCTCGTGCCGCCGAGGGTCAGGATCAGCGATCCGTCGGCCGGAAAACCAATGTCGACCGTGCCGCCACGCAAGCCTGTGTCAATTGCCGTTCGGGTTCCATCGAGCTCCATGAAGGCAGCGGTATTGATGATCCTGAATTGGCCCACCGGCAATTCCGGCTGGGCACTTGTCGGGATTACCAGAAACAGGAAAGCCAGAATGGTCGCGATATGTCTTGCCATGCACGGCTCCAGATTGGTGTCCGGCGCACGATAGTGTGTGACATATTTAGAAAGTGTTGGCCCGAAAACCCGCCCGGCAGCACTTTAGATTGCTGCACCGCTATCTCGACAGAGAAACGACCATGTCCTCGATCGTGGAATGCTCCGGTTGCCAGCCGGTTGCCCGAGTTGTCTGGGTGACATCGATTTTTTGGGACAACGCGTAGCCGGCGCTCCAGTCCGTTTCCGGAGGAACGGCCTTGTCGGCCTGAACCGTCTCGATTTCCAGGGGCAGACCGTGCCGGGCCGAAATGTGGGCAGCCAGATGACGAACCGAAATGCCGGATATGCTGCTTGCCATCAATGTCATTCTGAAACGGGCCTGCCGGAGTGCCAGAACGTAGAGCGCTGCCAGATCGTTTGCCTCGACAAGCGGCCAAAGCGTCTCGGAGGCCGCGCGCGTCCTGAATGGTCTGCCTGCCTTCAGTGCTTCCGTCATTTCGGCGATCGGTCCTGATAACCTGCTGCAGACGAGAGCCGGGTGGATCACCACAAGGTTCAGATCCGTGCCATGAGACAGCGTCCGGATGGTTTCCGCCATGAACCGGAAGGCAGGGACGGGGGCAAACGGGGTTTTTTCCGTGATAGCCTGTGTGCCCTGTACGGAAGGAAAGAGCCAGATGCCTCCGGTATAGATAAGCTTCAGGGGTTGTTTCCTGTGCTTGGTGGCCTGCTTGAGCGCCAGCATTGAAAGTCGGTCGATCCTGCCCATATCCGCTGCAAATGTCGCACCGGCGTGTATGACTGCGTCGCAGGACGCTGCCCTGCCAACCCAACTTTCAGCGTGTTTCAGGTCACCGGGAAAAGCGCTGGCACCGAAGGCGCGCAACTTGTCGGAGGCGGCCTCCGATCGCGCCAGAGCGATGACACGAGCCCCCTTGGAAAGCAACTCTTTGACAACGGCTGCACCGATCAGGCCGGTGCCACCGGTTACGAACACGTCCATCTTAAAAGAGAACCCTGTTCGCGAGTTGCACGCAAGTTTTTGATGTGGGGAGCTGTGCACAATCCACCGACGTTTACTCATGCCAGCTTGACCTCGCGGACAGGCCTGCTAGGTCAAAAGAATGACGTTGCATCTGGTGAAACTCTGTGTCGGCGCCGACAGCGCGGAATCTCTTCAGGCCTCGATCGATTTTCGGATCGAGCAGGCCCGGTTGGCAGGGCTGGAGGAAGTAACGACACACACCACGCGCATGGTACCGACCCGCAAGGACGATTTGCTGGAAGGCGGTTCGCTCTATTGGGTGATCAAGGGCAAGATCCAGGTTCGCCAGCATCTGATCGATATTCGTCCCTTCACGGACGATGCCGGTATCAAGAGATGCGACCTCGTGCTCGAACCAAGGTTGATCCTCACGAGATACCAGCCGAGGCGCCCGTTTCAGGGATGGCGGTATCTGAAAGCGGATGACGCACCCGCGGACATGCGGCTGGCCGCGGAGACCAAAGCCATGTCGGACGCCATGCGCCAGGATCTGACGGAACTCTGTCTGTTATGATCGCATGAAGGCATCCAACTGCCTGTTCATGTTTCGTCGTTCGGCGTCAGCGCCTTACCCAAATGCTTGAAGAGCTGGTCAAAATCCGGCCACGACCGGTCCAGTTTGGGGTTTTCCTTCTTGCGGGTCATGGAAAGCTGGGAATAACCGTGGACCAGTGACCAGACCAGGACCTCTATGTCTTCTTTCGGTGTCCCGGAGGCGACAAAAGGTGCACAAGCCTCCCGGAGGATGGCGTATGCGCGTTCGGAGTGCGAGCAGAAAAACTCGTCGTTCTCATTGAACTTCTGTCCGGAAAAGATGAACAGAAACAAAGCTGGATGATCCGACGCATAGTCGATGTAACCGTGGCAAATAGCCGACAGGCGATCCCGGGGGGAAGGACCGGCCCCGTCCAGCCGTCTTGTCATGGCCTCGCAAAACAGCTGGAAGCCACGCGCAGCGATCGCAGTCGAAAGGCCCATTATGTTTTTGAAATGATAGCCGGGTGCGGCGTGTGAAACTCCCGCCATCGTAGCACATTCTCGGAGCGAAAGGCCGTCTGCCCCCCGTATTCGCAGAAGCTCGACACCAGCGTCAATCAGTGCCGTTTTCAGATCGCGATCCGTTCTTCGCCTTGTCGTTTGTTCATCCACCATGTGACCGTCTTCATCGATTGTCTTGACAGTGTCAAGTTTGATCTTATCTTGACACTGTCAAGTTGGAGGAGAGGCATGGAACAGGTTTTGAAACTAACCGGCCGTATTGCGTTCTGGGCGAGCGTCATTTCGTCCGTTCTTGTGGCGCTTGTTTCCTACAGGTTTGTTCCACTCGGCGTGGAAATCGCCATGGATTTCGTTTCACACAATTTGGCGGGAAACAGTCTGGCGCTCTTTGCGCATATCGCCGTCGCACCGGTTGCTCTCTTTCTGATGCCGTTTCAGTTCATGTCCGGATTGCGCCGCAAACACCCCTCGCTTCACCGTTGGGTTGGACGGATCTACGTTGCGGCGGTCGTGATTTCCGGTGTTGCCGGTTTTCAGCTGGCGTTTCATTCAACGGCCGGTGTTTTCGCGAGTGCCGGATTTGCTTCGTTGGCCGTTGTCTGGCTCTGGACAACACTCGGTGCGCTGTATTTTGCGCTCACACGGCAGTTTGCCAGGCATCGCGACTGGATGCTCCGTTCCGCTGCCTTAACCTTTGCGGCGGTAACATTGCGTGTTTATCTGGGGTCATCGATGGCACTGGGCGCTGAGTTTCAGGTGGCCTACCCGATCATCAGTTGGGCGTGTTGGATACCAAATGCGATATTGGTCGAGACATACCTGCTGATGCGTGGCAGGCGAAGCTATCTGTTGGCCAATCAAACCAGGTGAATCGAAATCTCATCTAGTTTGGGATGAAGACAGCTGCTGTGCTTGCCAAATCAGACCGGCAGGCCCAATTTGAATGTATCGAGCGCAGCAGGGACGAATATGAATGGCGAAAACAGATCTGGACGCGACGGGGAAACCTGTCCGGAAAAAAGGCGATTTGCCTTCGGCCGCGTCCGATATCTCTGCCTTTCTTGAGAAAGCGAAGGAAATCGAGCCAAAAGCAGGGAGCGATGGCCGACTGATTTTTGCGCTCGACGCAACCATGAGCCGACAGCCGACCTGGGACAGGGCCTGCCACATTCAGTCTGAAATGTTTCAGGAAGCAGACCATATCGGTGGTTTGAAGATCAAGCTGGTCTATTTTCGCGGCTTTGGAGAATGCAGAGCGTCGCGCTGGTTCGAGCGCAGTGATGAGCTCGCAAAGGCCATGAGCCGGATCTCCGTTCAGGGTGGACGTACTCAGATCAGCAAAGTGCTTTCCGCGGCTCTCCAGTCAGCCGCGGACGACAAGATTGCCGCTGTGGTCTATGTCGGCGATTGTATGGAAGAAGATGTGGATATTCTTTGCGACAAAGCCGGACAACTCGGGTTGATGGGCGTACCGGTGTTCTTGTTTCAGGAAGGGCGAGACGCCATTGCGGAACAGGCGTTTCGCGAGATGGCACGCTTGTCCAAAGGAGCCTATTGTCCCTTTGATGCAGGGTCTGCACAGCAGCTTGCCGAGCTCTTGAAAGCGGTTGCGGTATTTGCAAGTGGCGGACACAACGCACTTGTGGCACTTGAACGCAAAGGCGGGCAGGGAGCCCGTCTGCTTCTGCAGCAAATCAAATCTGACTGATGTTCTATTTTCTTATCGGACTGATCCTGCTCACTGCCGTCATCTTGGGTGCGCGCAGTTTTGTTCAGGCCAATCCTGGCGATCTCGCCCGCCAGCTTCGCAAGTACGGCGGAATTCTTCTTCTTGCCCTGGGTGCCGTCTTCATGCTGACCGGGCGGTTCATGTTCGCAATACCGCTGATAGGGTTTGGTCTGTCTCTTCTTGGGGTTGCCGGTCTCGGTCGCCTGACAGGAAGCTACAAGCCGAACAAGGCATCAGGTCAAAGATCCAGGGTGCGAACTGCAATGGTCGAAATGGAACTGGATCACGATACCGGTGAAATGACCGGTCTGATTCTGGCAGGAGGTTTTCAAGGCCGCAGGCTGGACGAACTAAGCGACCAGGACCTGCTTTCGTTCTGGCAGGAATGTGGCCAGGACGAACAAAGTTGCAAGCTAGTCGAAGCTTATCTCGACCGCAGGCTTGCCGGATGGCGTGAACACTTCCAGTCTGATGGAACAGAGGGGCAGGGAAGCCCGGCGAGCTCTGGCCCCATGACAGATGAGGAGGCCTACGAGATCCTGGGGCTTTCTCCCGATGCCGGGGACGCGGAAATTCGAGCCGCGCATCGCAGGCTCATGATGCGGGTTCATCCCGACAAAGGAGGATCCGGTTTCCTCGCGGCGAAAATCAACGAGGCTAAAGACACGCTTCTCAGAAGACATTGACGACATCCGTTACGCAGTTACTGATAGATGGCGAAGCAGGCGAATTTTGCCTTTTTCAGTGTACTGCAGGCCTTGCGGGCTGCGGTCTTGTTTTTGAAGCCAACAAAGCGCGCGCGGTAGAGCGTTTGTCCGTTGGCTTCAACGGGTTCTGTGTATGGTGAACGTCCACGAAGAGCCGCTCCCGTTCTGGCCTTGGCTTTCTTCAGAAGTGCAACGGCCTGGTTCTCGGTCTCCGAAGCGGCGATCTGCACCTGCCAGCCCGGTTCGATATCCGGCGTATCGCTGGTCGCAACAGTGACGGTGTCATCCTTCGACTGGCTTTCGACAACCGGCAGCGCGGTCGCCGAGGCTGCCGCCACTTTCACGTTCGATGCAGTAACTTCGGGCGCCGGGACCGTTTCAATCTTGACCGTCTCCACAGTGATTGTTTTCGCCGGGATTGGTCGGCCTTCACTGTCTGGCTGAGAAGTGGTGCGTCTGGTCACATCTGCCCTTGCAGCGTCGAGCAGTGCTTTTTTCGAGACTGAATTCGTCGTCAGATCCAGATCAGGGCTTTCACGGCGGATTGGCGGCAGCGCGGTTGCGACTGCGAATGTCTCGTCAAAACGCTGTTTGACAATTTTGGGAGGTATTGGAACCGCGTCTCCAAAACCCGGTACAGTTACAGGCTCGGTCTTGACTGAAGCTGTGGTGACGGAGGCAACGGAAGGTGTTGGCACCGGAGCAGCGATCGGTTTTTCAGCCGCATTGAAGGCCAGAACCATCGGGGCTCCTGACGCAGGCTTCTGATTGCTACCCGGCTTTACCCTTGGCAATGGCGGTTGAGCCAGGGCCGAGGCAACAAAGATCGGTGCGCCGCTGCGCTTGGCTATCATGGGAACGGTTTTCTTGCCACGGCTTGCCTTGGACAGGTAGCGGCTGATCAGCTTGGTCATCTGGGCGTTTCTGGATGCACCGGACCTGCCGCCCATCACAACGGCAACAATCTGTCGGCCGTTCCGGTTGACCGAAGTGACGAGATTGAATCCGGATGCCCTGATATAGCCGGTCTTGATGCCGTCAACACCCTTCACACGGCCAAGAAGCTTGTTGTGGTTGCCGTAAGTGCGGCCGTTGTACTTGTAGGACCGCGTTTTGAAATAGCCGTAATACTGCGGGTAGTGTTCCTGAATCGCTCGTCCAAGGGTCGCCATATCCCGAGCAGTTGTCCGTTGGCCGGAATTCGGCAAACCATGCGGGTTCCGGAAGGTCGTCTTTTTCATGCCCAGTGACCGCGCCGTGCTCGTCATGCGTTGGGCAAACTTTTTCTCGGACCCTGAAATGTTCTCGGCAACAACTGTTGCGACATCGTTTGCGGATTTGGTCACCAGCGCAAGGATTGCGTCCTTGACCTTGATGGTTTTTCCCGGCTTCAGACCCAATTTGGATGGCGGCCGACCCGCAGCATACTTGGACACCTTCAGGCGGGAATTGAGCGTAAGGCGTCCGGCCGAGAGCTCTTCGAAAACCACGTACAGGGTCATGATCTTCGTGAGCGACGCAGGATACCGGTAGGCATCGGCAGATGATGCGTACAGTGTCTTGCCGGTTTTGGCGTCAACGACAATCCCGGCATATTTGGAATTGGCCATCGCCGTGACTGGAAGCAAGATCAGCAACACGCTGAGTACCAGAATTTTTCCCACTCGGGTTATCGCTATTGCATTGCGAAGAAAACGCATACCAAACACAGTTACTTTCCCAATCCGGGTCACACGTTTCTGATTGAAGCCTGGCGGGTTGGATCATTTCCCCCTGCGATTCAAGCCGCAGCTCCGTGATGTCCAGTTCATTTGATGGAATCACGGTTACAAATGTGTAAATGGATTGCCGAAAAAGCACTTTGAAAAATAGTTTTTTGTTAGAGTTAATCAAACGTTAATTCAAGTCTATTCGCTTTTACAAGTATTGTGTTTTGATTCAATAATACAATTGTAAAAAATTGGAAGCAAAATTCTGAATTTTTTGTTAAGATACTGATATGTGCTTTCGATTTCTGAGTTCGTCGAAAAATTGTTTTCCGAATACTCCTTGTGTGTTTTTCCTGAGCGCCGATCGCAATTGAAAGTGCACTGACAGCAGGCCACCTCAACAGCAGATGTAAAATTCGCTGATTGAGATAGTGTGGATTAATTTCTCGTAATGGTTGTTTTTGCAGTGCAAAATCGCCTTGACAGTTATTGTGCAGTGCATTACGAGAATGCCCATAGGTAACGTGATGCGCGTGCCGACTGCCAACAAGGGCCTTTGATGCAGGCCTTGCGCGCCGGTTCGCTGAAAGAGGTCAGTGAAATGATGAACAATTTTGAAGAAATGCAAAAGCTGAGCAAGGACAACATGGATATCGCCATGGCATCCTTTGGTTCGATGAGCAAGGGCTTTCAGGCGATCGCAGCTGAAGTAGCAGATTACCAGAAGAAGTCCTTCGAGGAAGGCACCGCAGCCGTTGAAAAGCTTGTTGCGTCCAAGTCCCTGGACAAGGCGTTTGAAGCGCAGGCTGACTATGTCAAAACCTCGTACGAAGGTTTTGTCGGCGAAATGACCAAGATCAGTGAAATGGTTACCGACATGTCCAAAGATGCCTACAAGCCTTACGAAGGCGTGCTTGGCAAAATGGGCAAGTAAGCCTCCCTGCTTTTTCGCCACCTGGCGGATTACGTTTCAAACCCGGCTCGATCGAGCCGGGTTTTCTTTTGTTTATCGAGATATACCCACATTTTGCCGGTTAGGCCGGAACGAAATCGCGTTCACGTGGATTTGCATATCGTTCCCACCTTTTAATCGTTTTTCAGACACCTACATTCCCGATTAACGGTGACGCTTCTGTCGGAAACAGGAGGTTCACCCGAATCTTGATGAAATCGACCATTGCGCGAGCGCGGCTTGCGCGGCAGGATTACCGGTGTAGAAAAAGATATTCGCGGAGTTGAAATCTGCGGATTGAAGAAGCCGGACCGGTTTGCATGTGCGCTCCGGCCCGGGAAACGAAAACCGGTGTTTTCCGGAATGAGAGAAGCGATAGGTAAGGCAATGTCGGCGGGTTCAGATCAAGACAATGACGGTGGTGACGCCGGAACTGTTGTCGCTACCCGAACCAAAACGGTTACCAAGCGGCCCAACCTCTATCGTGTGCTGTTGTTGAATGATGACTACACTCCCATGGAGTTTGTCATCCATGTAGTGGAGAGCTTTTTCCAGAAGAACAGGGAAGAAGCGACCCGTATCATGCTTCATGTTCATCATCATGGTGTCGGCGAATGTGGGATTTTTTCCTATGAAGTCGCAGAGACCAAGGTAACCCAGGTGATGGATTTCGCACGCAAGCATCAGCACCCTCTGCAATGCGTCATGGAAAAAAAGTGAGGACCAACGCACGTGCCTTCCTTCTCGCGCAGTTTAGAAAAAGCCCTTCACCAGGCGCTGGCTTTCGCCAACGAACGGCAACAGGAATACGCTACGCTTGAGCATCTGCTGCTGGCGTTGCTCGACGATCAGGACGCAGCTGCCGTCATGCGGGCCTGTAATGTGGATCTGGATACGATCCGACGCAATCTGCTTGAATATATCGAGACCGAACTCGACAATCTGGTGACAGATAGTGATGAGGACTCAAAGCCGACGGCGGGATTCCAGCGCGTCATCCAGCGGGCGGTCATCCATGTCCAGTCTTCCGGCAGGGAAGAGGTCACCGGCGCCAACGTGCTGGTCGCAATTTTTGCCGAGCGCGAAAGCCACGCTGCCTATTTCCTGCAGGATCAGGACATGACCCGCTACGACGCGGTCAACTACATCTCTCATGGCATCGCCAAACGTCCCGGAATGTCCGACGCCCGTCCTGTCGAAGGTGCGGAGGAAGAGGACATTCTTCCAGGCTCTGAAGGGGAAAAGAAGCCCAGCCAGAAGACAGATGCGCTTGAGGCATATTGCGTCAATCTCAACGAAAAGGCCGTCAACGGAAAAATCGATCCCCTGATCGGCCGGGAGAGCGAAATTCAACGTACGATCCAGATTCTTTGCCGCCGGGCGAAGAACAATCCGCTTTTTGTCGGTGATCCGGGCGTTGGTAAAACCGCGATTGCTGAAGGGTTGGCTCACCGTATCGTCAACGAGGATGTGCCTGACGTCCTGATGGACGCGACCATCTTCTCGCTGGACATGGGGTCTCTTCTCGCCGGTACGCGCTACCGGGGCGATTTTGAAGAACGCCTGAAGCAGGTGGTCAAGGAAATCGAGGACTATCCGGGTGCGGTGATGTTCATCGACGAGATCCATACCGTGATCGGTGCCGGTGCCACGTCGGGCGGCGCAATGGACGCGTCGAACCTGCTCAAACCTGCGCTTGCTTCCGGCGCGATCCGGTGTATCGGCTCCACAACCTATAAGGAATACCGCCAGTTCTTCGAAAAAGATCGTGCACTTGTCCGCCGTTTCCAGAAGATCGATGTGAACGAGCCTTCGATCCCCGATGCAATTGACATCCTAAAGGGGCTGAAGCCCTATTTCGAGGACTTCCACAAGGTACGGTACACCAACGATGCCATCAAGACGGCGGTGGAATTGTCGGCAAAGTACATTTCAGACAGGAAGCTGCCTGACAAGGCGATCGATGTCCTGGACGAAACCGGCGCGTCGCAGATGCTCGTTCCCGAAGCCCGACGCCGGAAAACAATCGGCGTGAAGGAAATCGAGAACACCATTGCCACGATGGCCCGCATTCCGCCGAAATCCGTTTCAAAGGACGATGCAGAGGTTCTGGAAAACCTTGGAAAGGACCTCAAGAGGGTTGTCTATGGTCAGGACGCGGCGATCGAAACGCTGGCCTCGGCAATCAAACTCGCACGCGCAGGATTGCGCGAGCCGGACAAGCCGATCGGCAGTTATCTGTTCTCCGGCCCGACCGGTGTCGGCAAGACGGAAGTGGCGCGGCAACTGGCGTCGTCGCTCGGCGTGGAACTGATCCGTTTCGATATGTCTGAATATATGGAACGGCACACGGTTTCACGTTTGATCGGAGCCCCTCCCGGCTATGTCGGGTTCGATCAGGGCGGCCTGTTGACCGACGGGGTCGACCAGCATCCGCATTGTGTCCTGTTGCTCGACGAAATCGAAAAGGCCCATCCGGACCTCTTCAACATCCTGCTGCAGGTGATGGATCACGGCAAGCTGACCGATCACAACGGAAAGCAGGTCGATTTCCGCAATGTGATCCTGATCATGACCACGAATGCGGGCGCTTCAGACATGGCTAAGATGCCTGTCGGCTTCAACCGCGTAAAGCGGGAAGGAGACGACACGGAAGCGATCAACAAACTGTTCACACCGGAATTCCGCAACCGTCTCGATGCGATCATTCCGTTCGGCAACCTGCCGATGGAAGTTGTCTACAAGGTGGTCGAGAAGTTCGTCATGCAGCTTGAGGTGCAGCTTGCGGACCGCAATGTCACGTTCGAACTGACCGACGATGCGGTGAAATGGCTGGCGACCAAGGGGTACGATGACCGAATGGGGGCCCGCCCACTCGGCCGGATTATCCAGGAACACATAAAACGGCCGCTTGCCGACGAAGTTCTCTTCGGCAAATTGAAAAAGGGCGGCATGGTCAAGGTGTCGGTTTCCGAGGATGGCAAGGGCCTGCTGCTGGAAAGCATTGAAGAGCGGGCAAATCCGCCCAAACCGAAAGCCAAGACGGAAACCAAACCAAAACCGAAACGGCGCCGGAAGCCGGTTTCAAAGACATCGGCGGCCAAGCAGACAAAGTCCTCCGGCGGAAACAAGGGCGGCTCGTCGAAAAAGAGCCTCGTGCCAAAAGTGCCTTTGGCAGACTGAACAAGGCAACGCGATTGCAACGAAAGACCCCGGAGATGATCCGGGGTCTTTTGTTTTGACACAAACGGTCCTTTCACTTCTTTCACCAAATCCATTCGACAAATTTGTTGGTCGACTGTTCCAGGATTTCCTAACTTGGGACAAAGCCGAACAGGAGTTGAACATGTCCGATACGAAAGTTGCCCTGATTACAGCGGGCGGGTCCGGAATGGGCGCCGACGCAGCGCGCCGCCTTGCCGCTGATGGCATGAAAGTCGCGATCCTGTCATCGTCGGGAAAGGGCGAGGCGCTTGCCAAGGAGCTTGGCGGATTTGGATACACAGGCTCCAATCTTGAGCCGGAGAACTTGAAGTCGTTTGTTGAAAAATCCCTGGAAACTTATGGCCAAATTGATGTTCTTGTGAATTCTGCGGGTCATGGTCCCAAGGGTGATATCCTGGAAATTTCCGACGAGGACTGGCATCGGGGAATGGACTACTACCTGATGAATGTCATACGCCCGAGCCGGATCGTTGCCCCGATCATGGCGGAGCAGGGAGGCGGGACGATCCTCAACATCTCCACCTTTGCCACTTTCGAGCCCGACCCGATGTTTCCGACTTCCGGTGTGTTCCGGGCCGGACTTGCCAGCTTCACGAAACTCTTTTCCGACAAGTTCGCGGCGCAGAACGTACGGATGAACAACATCCTTCCCGGTTTCATCGACAGTCTTCCGGAAAAGGATGACCGGCGCGAGCGTATCCCGATGGGCCGTTATGGCCGATCCGATGAAGTCGCCGGTCTGATTTCCTATCTGGCAAGCGATGAGGCGGCCTACATAACGGGTCAGAATATCCGTATCGACGGCGGGTTGACGCGGTCGGTCTGACACTTGAGTACACTGGACAAGATTACCTGATAAAGGTAAGGCTTCCTTACTATCTTATTTTCGAGTCCTTTCCCAATGACCGTTCCGCATGGGACCGCGCAATCCAATTTGCCTGACGAGCCGCCAAAGACAGGCAGGAAGTGGTTCCTGCTGGGTGCCCGCGCGGCGATTTCGATACCGGCTCTGATCCTGACTGCAGCGTTTGTCGGCTATGCGGGTCTTGCTCGCGAGACCGGGCTGACTCTTCCCGAAACGCTGGCGATGACAGGGCTTATCTGGGCATTGCCTTCCATCGTCGTTCTAACCGGAGCTCTGTCTTCCGGAATGGGACTGCTCCCGGCATCGATAGCTGTCGCGCTTGCTTCTGTGCGTCTCATGCCGATGACCATGGCGCTCATGCCGATGGTGAAGGTGCCGGGAAAGACAAAAACCTGGCATCTTCTCATCGCCTCGCATTTTGTTGCGGTGACTGCCTGGGTGTTTGCCATGCGCAATCTGCCGGACCTGCCACGTGAGGCGCGCTTGCCGTATTTCACCGGCTTCGGCGCATCGGTGACGTCGTTCGTGTTCTGCATGACAGGCTTTGCCTACATGGCGGTGGAACGAATGCCGGATGTGGTGGCAGGAGCGCTGGTACTGCTCACACCTGTTTACTTCCTGTGCTCGCTGTGGGGCGCGGCGCGACTGAACGTCGACAAGATTGCGATGGTTGTCGGGCTGGCGCTCGGACCGGTCTTTTTCCTCTACCTGCCTGGCCTGGACCTGTTATGGACAGGTTTGGTAGGCGGCACGGCAACTTACCTGGGCATGAGAGTGCTGCGTGGAGGGCGTTCATGACGGAAGGTCTGATACGCGAGACCTGGTGGTGGCCCTATGTCATGATACTGGTCGCGGGCTGGCTGGCAACCGATGTCTGGCGCTGGATCGGCGTTTTCGCCAGCGGCAGACTCCGGGAAGACAGTGAACTGCTGATCTGGGTGCGCTGCGTTGCAACGGCGCTTGTTGCCGGACTCATCTCCAAGTTGATCCTGTTTCCGCAAGGCATCTTGAGCGAGACGCCGATGTGGCTGCGTATTGCAGCGACAGGTGTCGGATTCTCTGCGTTTTTAATCTCGCGCCAAAAAGTCGTTGTCGGCGTTCTGGCCGCAGAAGCCTTTTTGATCGGTGGCTGGTGGCTGCTTGATAGGATAGTCTGGTAACCAGCAGACACTCCCGAGATCAGGTGATTGCAATGGCGGATCAGGTAGAACTCTTTTACGCTCCTCAAACCCGAGCGACCGGCGTTCGTGTTCTGCTGGAAGAGCTGGGTGCTCCCTACACGCTGAACGTGTTGAACTTCAAACTTGGAGAGAACCGGCAGTCCGGCTTTCTGGCAGTCAATCCGGCCGGCAAGGTGCCGACGGTAAGGTGTGGAAAGGCCGTTATCACCGAACAGGTTGCCATCTACATTTACCTCGCTGACCTGTTTCCCGAAAAGGGCCTCACGCCGGCTCTGGATGATCCGCGCCGCGGACCATATTTGCGGTGGTTCGTCTACATGGCGTCGTGCTTCGAACCCGCGCTGGTCGATCGCGCGTTGAAACGGGAAGAGCCGCCACAGACAATGTCGCCCTATGGAAGTTTTGATACTGTCATCGAGAATATGAGAGCGCAGCTTGCAAAAGGCCCATATGTACTTGGTGACAGGCTGACGGCACTCGATGTTCTTTGGGCGATGGGTCTCAGATGGGGCATCATGTTCGGTATTGTGCCTGAATTGGATGAATTCAAGAGATATACGGCCCGGTACTTTGAAAGACCGGCGGTCGTCAAGGTTCTCCAGGAAGACCAGAATCTGGCAAGGGAACAGGAGGAAGCAGCCATAGCTGCGGGAATAGCCTGAGGCTGGAGACTGACTTCACGTATGCTGGAGCCGAAGAGGTTTGGTGGTAACCACCCATGACCTCAGAATATGAGGCAGGATCGCCTGGACTGTTTCATGGTTCTCTTGTTCCGGGTCGACTACCAACCAGGACCCGTCGTCCGATATCTCACCGGTTTCAAGGCACGAAAAATAGAGTTCGCACCAGGCACCGTAGGCTGTTCGCAAAATGAATTTCTCCGGGACCATCAGTTCGATGGTGACATATTCGGACCTGGACAATTCGTGATCCGACAAAAGGGCCTCGGCAAGAAGGTCAAGTTCCTTAGGTTCAGCTTCATATGTCCAAACCGGAGGGGTGTCCGTCTGCGTCAGCTCCATTTGTCTCAGTTGACGGACGACGAATTCATAGGCGATGCGGTGGTTTCCCCGGATCCCGGTGCCTTCCCAGGTGGGCACGTAACGCCCTTCAGAATCAAACAGATCCAGGACGCGGGACTTTTGAAACGTGAAGAGCCTTGCGCACCTTGTCCGGGATGCAACGTATGGACTACCGCGCGACGAGCGCTTTGCGAATTTTTTCCGCATGGCCTGCCAAAAGGTCGTTGTCTGCCATTTCACCTGTATGGGGCTTTAACGAGATGCCTTCAAACCTGGGAATGACGTGCACGTGGGTGTGAAACACGACCTGTCCACCAGCTGGTTCAGAAAACTGCTGGATGGTCGTACCGTCGGCTCCGAACGCCTTGATAACGGTATGCGCCATTTTCTGGACAGTCGCCATAACGGCGTTCAGATCATCCGTCTCGATGTCCAGAATGTTGCGGGAAGGTGCCTTTGGGATCACTAGAATGTGCCCGTCTCCGCGCGGCATGATGTCCATGATCACAAAGGTCTTGTCGTCTTCATAGATTTTGTGGCTCGGCAATTCACCACGCAGGATTTTGGCGAAAACGTTCTGGTCGTCATATTGAGCAGCGGACATTTATGGAAATTCCAGTTGAAATTCGACGGGCTCTGCGGTGCAGATTCCTTGCGCGGAGACTAATCGCAGAGGCCAGGACTGAGCAAGGGAAATCACCGTCCCGGTTCGCCTGACGCCCGGTCACAATTGCGAACGGCTCCGCGGTGTTGCCCGTGATACCGCAATCAATGCACTGCCAAGTTCGGCAAGGCGCACCCTGTCGGGTTTGTAGAACATCCAGTTACCGAACTTCTTGCCGGTGACCAGCCCGGCATCGGCAAGTTTTTTCATGTGTGAACTGACCGTTGGTTGGGACAAGCCGATCTTGTCGGTGATGAACCCGACGCAAACACCGTCCTCGACGAGATCGCCATCGCGTTGCTCTGGAAAGTGCGGGCGTGGATCCAGAAGCCAAAGCAGGATCTGCAGTCTGATCGGGCTTGCGAGAGCCGACATCAGGGAGGAACTTGACTTCGCATCTATATTGATATTCATCTATATAGAAACTCCTCGATATAGATGGATGAACCGGCATGCAAAGTAGCTCTCTTGAACGTCTTGCGGAAGCCTTTTCCAGCGGCGCTGAACGAGGCGAGTCTTACCTCAGGCAAATCGGGAAGCGACAGGTCAACGCGGATACATCCAGACTGTCTGACCTTGACCCCGGTTTGCCGGAAACGGGACTAGGCGAAATGGCGGTCCTCGACCTCATGGAAACGATCGGCGGTGAGGGGACGGTTGCGTCGGCTGCCGGGCGATATTTCGGTTACGTCATCGGCGGGACCCTGCCGGCGGCTTCCGGCGCGCGCGTCATGCTGTCAGCCTGGGATCAGGTGGCAGATCAACTGACGGGGCCATCGGTTCTAGAGATGGAAAATATTGCGCTTTCCTGGATCGCCGATCTCCTGCAGTTGCCGGCTGAAGCGTCCGGTGCCTTCACCACCGGAGCAACGATGGCAAATCTAACGCTTCTGGTGACGGCACGGGATACGCTCTTGAGCCGCCAGGGGCACCATCGAGGCATGGGCCTTCTGGGGGCACCTGTTCTCAGAATCGTTGCGAGCTCGGAGATCCATGCGACCGTCCTGAAATCGGTTCGGATGGCAGGCATGGCCACCGATACGATCGAGTGGGTCGATGTCGATGACCAGGGCCGCCTGAAGCTATGTGACCTGCCGGAACTTGATGACACAACGATTGTGCTCGCCCAAGCAGGGAATGTATGCACGGGTTCCGTCGATCCGCTCAAGGGCCTGGGTACAAGATGCCAGGAAGCTGGCGCCTGGCTTCACGTTGATGGTGCATTCGGTCTCTGGGCAAGGCTTCTGGAGCCTTTGCGGCATACGTATGACGGTCTCGAGCTTGCCGACAGTTGGGTTGTCGACGCACACAAAACGCTGAACACACCTTATGACGCGGGAATTGCGCTTTGCAGGCATCCACATGAGATGGAGGCCTCCATGGCAATAGGAGCAGGATATCTGCCGGCGACGCATCCGGGCCCGTCCGACCGGGCACCCGAATTCAGCAGGTCTGCGCGCGGCGCGGAAACCTGGGCCGCGCTTTTGTCCCTTGGACGCAGCGGTGTGTGTGAAATGGTGACCCGGTTTCACGATCATGCGGTCAGAATCTCTGAAGATCTTAAGACACTGGGTTTTGAGGTTCCGCACAGCGTTCATTTCAATCAGGTGTTCGCAACGCTTCCAGGAAATGAAGACGCGTGCTCCGACATTGCCTCCCACGTTCAGAATTCTGGTGAAGCCTGGTTCGGCCCTGCCGTTTGGCAGGGGAAAAAGGGCTTTCGGATAAGTGTATCGAACTGGACCACGGCCGATGAAGATGTCGACCGGCTGATCTCCGCAATCGCGAGCGCGAAGGACGCGGTTCTGGTTTCATAGGGAAGAGGGCGGACTTCAAGGCCGGTACGCAACGGAAACGACGTTACAGGGATGCATCCCGCGGTTTGCGCGGGATGCGGAGTACGGCGAGATCAGGCGGCTTGTTCGGCGGAACGTCTTTCAGATACCAGTTTGTTGACGCCTGAAAAGTCGATTTTGCCTGACCCGAGGACGGGCACATTCTGCACCACCTGGACTTCTGCCGGGATCATCAGATCCTGCGCGCCGCGTTTTTTTGCAGCTTGCAGAAAATCCGATCGCGTTGCAGTTGGGCACTCGGTGATCAGAATGAGCTTCTCCCCCTTGCGTGGGTCCTTGACTGCAGCGACCGCTGACAGATGGTCGGGCCAGACCTGCCCAGCGATTGCCTCGACGGCTGCCAGCGAAACCATCTCGCCGCCAATCTTGGCAAAGCGCTTTGCACGGCCCTTGATCGTGATGTAGTCGTCTTCATCTATTTCGACGATGTCTCCCGTATCGTGCCAGCCATCGACCAGCGGTTCAACGACGCCCGGATTGTCCGACTTCAGATATCCGACCATGATATTGGGCCCTGCGACAAATAGCCGACCACCGGTTTCCACACCCGGCACGGGTTCAAGGCGTGCGGACATACCCGGCATCAGTTTGCCGACCGTGCCCGGCTTGTTGAACATGGGGGTGTTGATCGCAATGACCGGTGCGGTTTCCGTGACTCCATAGCCTTCCAGAACGCGGAGACCGAACTTTTCCATGTAGGTCTGTCGTGTCGAGGGTTTGACAGGTTCAGCGCCGGCGAAACAATAGCGAAGCGACCGAAAATCGTAGGCATGGGCAACCCGGGCATACCCATTCAGGAATGTGTCGGTGCCAAACAGGATCGTTGCGTTGGAACTGTAGATCAGCTCCGGAATGATCCGGTAGTGCAAAGGCGATGGATAGAGAAAGGTCGGTACACCTGAAATCAGGGGCAGAATTGTTCCCGCCGTCAGGCCGAAGGAGTGAAACATCGGCAGGACATTGAAGACCTTGTCAGACGGAGAGAAATCAATCCGTGCAGCTGCCTGGTTTGCATTGGCCAGAATGTTCCTGTGTGTCAGCACGACGCCTTTCGGCGTTCCCTCCGAACCGGAGGTGAACAGGATAATGGCGGTATCGTTGCCGGTCCGGCTGACGAGGGGACGTTTGCGCATGCTCAAGCCCCTCAATTTGTCCAGAAGGCTGATTTCCTTGCGTACTTCGTCAAGCCAGATGAACCTGACATGAGGCTCCAGGCCTTCGACCAGTGCCTCAAGCTTGGCCTGGCGAATGAACGTGCGCGAGGAGAGTATAATTTCGACCTTTGCCGTTCGGCAGGCAGACAGCACGTTTTCCAGTCCGGCGGTGAAATTGATCATCGCCGGTACCTTGCCCGCGGACATCGTAGCCAGAACGGTGACCGCGGATCCATTGGCATTCGGCAACATGACCCCGAGGGTTTCCTGATTGGCTGCCAGAGCCAGGATCTTGCGACCAAGGACGGAAATGCCTGTCAACAATTTGCCATAGCTCAACTTGCCGGACAGGGGATCTTCAAGAGCGAGTTCAGAATATCCGCGTTCCTTTGCGGTTTCGAAGACCTCGTCCAGTATGGTCTTGTCGTCGGCGCGACTGGTTTCGAACATCAGGTCGGACATGATCTGGTAGAGTTCGCTTCCTGCCGCGGCGCGGCGCTTCCGGCCTTTCAGGTCTTCCGGCAACTCCAGGCGTTTCGGTTCCATGATGGTAACTCTCACTTTCGGAAACAGTCGTTTGCGGATCTGGTTCGGGTTCAGATAGGAAAAGGGTGTTTTTTCGAGGCCGTCGATGCGGATCGGAACGATCATGGCCCCGGTCTTGTCGGCTACCATGGCAGCGCCGTCATAAACCTTCATCAGCGATCCGGTGACGGTAAGCCTGCCCTCTGGAAAGATCACCATCGGTTCACCGGACTTCACCACCTTGATCAGCGACCGTGTTGCCATGGGTTTTGCCGGGTTGATCGGAAGGGCATTTGCCAGTTTCAGGAACGGACGAACCCACCAGCGCTGGGCGATTTCGTAATCGACTGCAAAGGTCGGGGTCTTGTCAGCCAATGTAAGCGCAAGGCCGGCGTCCAGGAGGGACACGTGGTTCAACGCCAGAATTGGGGCTTCACCGGCTTTTTCAAGGTTCTCAATGCCTTTGATCTCGACCCTGAATATTGCGCGGTAGAGGATCGAAACAGCGTCTCGCAGCGGATTTGTCGGCAGAACATTCATCATGATAATGGCTGCCATCGCGTTCAGAATGCCAAGACATGCCATGATTGCCGGTATGGACACGCCGAATTTTTGTGCTCCGGCGAGTGCAAGACCACCAAGGGTCATCAAGGCTGCCCCAAGGGCGTTCGTTCCTGCTATGCGGCGCGCTCGTGTCTCCGGCGTGGCCCAGGTCTGCAGGGCGGTGAAGGTCGGGACGACCAGCAGAGCGCCCGAGATTGCCAGCCCGGCCATATCGATCGTCAGGCGAAACACACCGTCGCTCTTGAGGAATGCTGACAGGTTTGCCGGAGATCCGGTTGCCGAGAGGGTCGAAAGGGTCCAGGCACTGTCGAAACAGAAGACAGCAAGCAAAACCGTTCCAAAAGCGGCCGGCAGCAGCACCACGCGCCCCGCGGACAGCCAGGCAGCCAGCGCGGAACCTATGCCGATGGAGACGGCAAAGACCGTCAGGAAAAAGGTAACGGCTGTTTCGTTCCCGCCAAGGACATCCTTGACCATCAGCGGCAGCAACGCGAGTACCGTCGCACCGATCAGCCAGAACCAGGCATTCATCAGGGCTACGCGGAACAGGCGTTTGTCCGTTGCGAGGTTGGCAAGGATGCACCAGGTCGACGTCGCGATATTCCAGTCGATCTTCAGGTCCGGAGCGGCGGCAGGGGCGGATGGAATCCTGCGGCTTGTCGCATAGCAGGCTAAGGCCAGCACAAGCATGACCGGAGCAAAGGCAGCAGCGGGAGCACCGGAGCTGAAGATCATGCCGGCCGAAATTGTTCCTCCCAGGATCGCCAGAAAGGTTCCGGTTTCAACCCAGGCATTTGCCCGTGGCAAATCCGAGTTTGCGAGGTGTTCCGGCAACAGACCGTACTTGACGGGACTGAATATCGCCGACATCGCACCGAACAGAAAAAGTGCGGCGAAAAGCAACGGGAGGGATGAAAGCAGCATTCCAGCTGCTGCCAGGAGTGCCCCGGCGATTTCAATACCCTTTGAGAGCCTGGCTATTCGAGACTTGTCGAACTTGTCTGCAAGCTCACCGCCAATTGCCGACAGGAAAAGGAATGGCGCAATAAAAATCGCACCGGTGAGAGCAATCAGCGCGCCCGTGTTACCTGTTTGAGCACCGGTCGACGTGACCTGAAACAGGACCAGAAATACCAGTGTGTTTTTCAGGAAGTTGTCGTTGAAAGCGGACAGGAACTGGGTCCAGAACAGCGGTGCGAACCGCTTTGAAGTCATCAATGGCTTGCTCAAGGTCACCTCCATCCGGGTGGTTGCTGGCAACCACCCGCGGAAAACAGTTGGAAATCAGGATTGCTCGGGACTGTTGATGTCCAAAAGCAGCTTTTCTGTCTTGGCATCTTCAATGCGGTGGTGAAGTTTCTCGGACTCGTCCCGGTCGCGCAGCGTCTTGGTGAGCGTGATCGAGGTGTGCACCAGCATGATCGCGGCCATGGTGTAAAAGCCCTTGGCCGAAAAACTGGCTTCCAGATTGTAAATCCCGAGGGCCATCATGACCGCGGCTATGCCAAAGCTGACCCAGGTGAAGATGATCCAGTTCTGGGAGTGTTTTGCGAGTGCTTCCTGCATGGGATTGTCCTTTCTCATTTGTCAGTTTCGATCAGGAGGGGGAGTTCGGCTTTCAACCGGCCAAGAACATCGTTTGCCCGGATGCGGACCGGATCGCCGCAATCGGCATCGGCGAGTTTCTCGATCACGACTTCGGGTCTTTCTGCGGGCGAGAGCTCCGCGAAAGCCCGGTCTGCCAACTGGTTGCGCTCCTGCTCTTGCAGAATGTCGTCCAGCTGGTGCTCGGCCCTGACAAGAGCGGACTGGCCTGCAACGGCGCCGAGTGACTGGGCCTTTTGGATCTGCTGTCGGACTTCTGCGGTTCGTTCGCCGCGCTTGAGCGCGCGCAGCCTGCCCTGAGCCCGGTGCAACTGGTCCGTCAGGGTCAAGAGATCCTCGTCGAATTTGAGGATGGCGGCCTCTAGGGCTGCCTTTTCATCTTCCAGTACCGCAATGGCTTCGGCAGCTTCGCGTGCAAGTGTTTCGACACCCTTGAGAAGTGCGTTCCGTGCCCGGTTTTCCAGATCCTCGATGGATACTGAAATCTGCCTGAGGCGGTTGCGATCCTGGTGCTGTTCAGCCTTGGCTCTGGCCAAGGCAGTCTGTGCAGCCCTGACGGAAGTTGCAGCGTCACGCACGTTCCAGCCAAGCGAGGTTATCGATGATTGCTGTCTGCCGGTCTGGGCACTTGTTTCAAACAATGCCTTCAGTTGAGATATGAGTGGTTCGAACATCTATCCTCCATAAAAATGAACAATGTTCACTATTTGACAAAGCCACATCAAGTGCGCTAGGTCAAGAAAAAAATGAACTGAGTTCACTTTTAAGTACGAGGATTGGTTAATGCCGGGAATTCAAAGAGCCAAAAGCGAGGAAACCCAGCGAAGGGTCCTTGAAGCTGCGATAAGGGCCGTCGAGGCGGGTGGAATGGAAGCCGTGCAAATCCGCAGGATTGCCGCCGAAGCAGGATATTCGGTCGGATCGGTATACAAGCACTACGAAGATCAGGATGCCCTGATCGCGGCTGTTGATACCGTTACGCTGGAGCGCATCAAAACCGACATGTCAAATGCGATCGAGGGTATCGAGGATCCGCTAAACCAGCTGAAAACGCTGGCGCGCACTTATCTGGAATTCGCTCGCCGACATCGAAACTTGTGGGTGACGCTGTTCACGCATCATTTGCCCGATGGCCGCCCAGTGCCTGAAAGCCACATCCAGGGGACGGTCGATCTTCTGACTTTTGTGGCTGTTCCGCTGAAGAAACTCAATCCCGACCTTACTGAAGACCTGCTGGCTGCACGCACCCGAACCTGCTTTTCAGCACTCCACGGGCTGGTGTCCATCAGTCTTGAAGAACGGTTCGTCGGCCTGCCGGGCGACGAGATGGATCGGGAAATGATGTTCCTGGTTGAGAGGCTGGCGGCGAAGTAGCAAGCCCAATTCAGGCCGGAGTGATCTTTTCTCAGGTTCCGCAAAATGTTTTGTATGGACCGAATTCAACAGGTGCCGGGCCGGAATATGCATCCATGCCAGGTTGTTCGGTGAATGGTGTGGCCAGTACGTCCATTAGTTGCCGTGCGGGTTCATAGTTTCCGGTTTCGGCTGCCTCGAGGGCTTCTTCGACCTTGTGGTTTCGGGCGATGTAGACCGGGTTGACCCTGTTCATTGCGTCGCGTGTCTTGTCTGACGTTGTCGTTTCCCTTTGCAATCGGTCCTTCCAGCGCTTCAGCCAAGCATTAATGCCTTCCTGCTCTTGAAACTGCTTGCGAAGTGCCTTCTCGTCACCGGTCGCTGCATCTGCCAGGTTTCGAAACAACTGCGTGTAATCCACTTTTTGTGCCTGCATCTGGCTCAGCAGGTCCTCGGTCAGCGGCAGGTCGTCACTTTGGACTGTCTCAAGGCCGATTTTCCTGCGCATGCCGGCAAGCCATGCCGTCTTGTACATATCCGGGAAACGTCCGAGTTCCTCGCTGACGCGCTCCACCGCCTTGTCGATATCATCCGGATCGATCAGGGCCAGAATGGCTTCAGCCAGGCGCGCCAGGTTCCATTGAGCTATTACCGGTTGCCGGCCGAAAGCATAGCGACCGCCATGATCGATTGAACTGAAGACCGCCGCAGGATCATAGGTGTCGAGGAATGCGCATGGACCGTAATCGATCGTCTCCCCGGATATCGTTGTGTTGTCAGTATTCATGACGCCATGGATGAAGCCAACCAGCACCCAGTGTGCGATCAGCCTGGCCTGCCGTTCCATCACCCGGGAGAAAAGTTTCAGGTAACGATCGTCTTCGTTTTCAAGGTCAGGGTCATGGCGCGCAATTGCGTAGTCTGCGAGCTGTCGAACCTTGTCGGTTTCGCCACGTGCAGCGAAAAACTGAAACGTGCCAACACGAAGATGACTGCTTGCAATCCGTGTCAGGACAGCGCCAGGCTTGGGACCTTCCCGGTAGATCGTTTCACCAGTCGTGACAGCGGCAAGGGCACGCGTTGTGGGTATGCCGAGGGCGTGCATGGCTTCACCCATGATGTATTCCCGCAAGACGGGCCCTATGACTGCCTTGCCGTCTCCGCCGCGGCTGAAGGGTGTCGGGCCCGATCCCTTCAACTGGATGTCGCGACGCTTCCCAGCCCTGTCGATGATTTCTCCGACGAGGAGTGCACGGCCATCGCCAAGCTGCGGCGAAAAGCCTCCGAACTGATGTCCCGCGTAAACCTGCGCCAGGGGAGATGCGCCATCCGGACACTTCAATCCCGCAAAAATCGCCGCGCCATCCGGCGTTTCAAGCGCCGCACCGTCCAGCCCGAGTTCTTCTGCAAGCTTCCTGTTGAAGAGCACCAGCTTGGGTGCTGGAACCTTTGCACCCTCCCACGCAACATAGAAACCCGGAAGGTCACGTGCGTAGGAATTATCGAACTGGAAGAGTGGTGCATTGACGGTCATGAATTCTGTCCTGGTGTTCACCTGAGGTGCTCAAGTCGTTACCTAGCAAAATATAAGGAGCTGTGTCCGAATTTCCCCCTCGGTGTGCACATCACGTCTGCATCGATCGTTCGTGTATCGCCTCGGCATATTCAGGGACAGTGACCGTGGTCCTTCTTTGTGAATCCTGGATGCAAAGGAATGACGCGACAGAGATCTTTTAATTTACTGAAAAACATGAATTTTTTGGAGTTGAGTTGTAAAAAATCTGCGTCTTGGTTGTATTCTTGCTTGCACCTAACTTTAAATGGCACTCAAAATATTGTATAATTTCAAATTCTCAACCCAGGGTATTTTTGGGTGTTGCATTTTCTGATTTTTTTATAACTCAAGATTTGGATTCCAGTCATGAAATCAGTGTTCCAGTCCCAGCTAGAAGAATTGCAGACAGTCGAGGAACTTCTCGACAACGAGAAGTACATTGTTGCGGAAACGCCATTCACGGCGAGCGAGGGGCTGGAAGGCGCCAGCCCGGAGACAACCGGCTCGGCCTCGCTCGAAGAAGCGGTCGATCGTATCAGGACGGGAAAAGCGGATCTTGGCGCCCCGACCTATACCGAAGCGATTGTCATGCGCACCGGCTTTCCGTCGTTGCTCGTGCAGAACGGCACTTTTGAAGATCCGAAACTCGATCACTGGAAAAAGGTACTTCTGCCCAGACGTGACCTGATCAACAACGCAATTGCCAATGTCGGGCGTGTCGATCTGGTGAATGATCCCAATGCTAAATGGATCGGCACCGGCTGGCGGGTGAATGAAGACACATTTGTCACCAACAGGCATGTTGCGGAATATTTTTCACGCCGAATCCGGGGAGGTTGGGACGTGGCGCCGGGCATCAAGGTCTACATGGACCTGAAGGAAGAACACCAGTCCGACGAGCAACTAGAATTGCTGGTTTCATCGATATTGCACATTGAACCGACTGGTCTTCCCGATGTCGCGATCATGCGCGTGAAAAGTTCTGCGTTGAGCGGCATGGCCGACCCGATATCCTTGCAACTGGATGGACAAAGACCCGAAACCATCGGCGTGATCGGGTATCCCGCGAAAGCGGTTCGCGACAATCCCGTGGACGCGATGGATCGCTATTTTGGCGACATTTACAATGTGAAGCGATTTGCACCCGGGCGGATCATGGATGAAGACCATTCGTCTTCGGTGTTCACCCACAACGCAACCACACTCGGCGGAAACTCCGGTTCGGTCATCATTGATGTCGAGACCGGCTGTGCTGCCGGTCTTCACTTCGCAGGCAGTGCGCTCACGCAGAACTACGCAGTGAAAATCGGTACGGTTGCCGATGTACTGCGCCGCAGATCAGTCTACTTCACGACCTGTTCCGAGATGGATGGGTCCGGCGGAAATTCCGGTTCAGGCAAAGGCGGTGGGTCCAGTTCGGAAGATGCCGGACGTTTTGGAGACCGAGAGGGATATCAGCCGGACTTTCTTGGACGCGGTTCATTGCGTGTACCGCTGCCGGAGCTGAACAGCATGCAAATGCGCAAACTTGCGCGTACAGATGCAGGTGAAAGCGAGCTGAAATACAGGCATTTTTCAGTCGTCATGAATGGAGAGCGACAACTGGCGTTCTATGCCGCTGCAAATATTGATGGAAACGAACTGCGCAGGCCGCGGCGCATCAAGTCATTCAAGCTCGATCCTCGCCTTGCAGAAGGCAAACAGGCGGGAGAAGATCTCTATTTCGACAATGACCTGGACCGCGGTCATCTCATCAGGAGGCTCGATCCCTGTTGGGGAACAAAGTCCGAAGCCGACGAGGCCAACCGGGACTCCATGTTCTTTCCCAATATCGCTCCGCAACACAAGAAACTCAACCAGAAAATCTGGCTTCGTTTGGAAGAACACATTCTTGACCGGGTGGATGAGATCGATGCGAAGATATCCGTTTTCGTCGGGTGTTTGTTTGACGATGGCGACCCTGTTCAAAAACCGAGCGGCGTCAAGGTTCCCATGGGTTTCTGGAAAGTTGTCGCATCGATAGGTCGTTCTCAAAGGGGCCGATCCAGCCGGCGCGTTCTGCAGGCCCAGGCATTTTTGTTGTTCCAGGGACATCTTGTAAAACCTGGAGACCTGGAGCTCGTCTTCGGACAGGGGTTCGAAGAACACCAGGTCACGATTGAAGAACTTGAGCGGTTAACCGGACTTGATTTCGGTTCCTTGCGAGATGCCGACACATTCGCGGTGACCCAGGAAATGCGCGTTGAGCACAAGGAACGTCTGGAAACGACGACCGGCCTCATCACCGATACCTCGGACCACATCAAACCGCTGGGTTCCGTCGAAGACGTGATCTGACAGGTTTTCCGGAGGGAAACTAACTTGAGTGCCGCAAAGTCAAGTCTCCTGTTTCGCGGAGAACGTTTGCTGACCACCAGCGCGGACGTCGGAGACGTACGAGATTACGTATACCAGCCCGCGTTGTCCGGATTGGCGCGCCAGGTCGATCCGCGCTCGGGTAACTCGCTCTGGTGGAGCAGTGGCCGCATCCGCGATCAGGGTGACGCGGGAAGCTGTACCGCACACGCACTGGCAGGCATTATCGATCACCTTCGTGTGCGCGATCGTATGCTCGACAAATCCTCGAAAACGAAGCTGGGCAAGGGAGACAGAAAACCCTGGGCTTCAGCAAACATGTTGTACAACATTGCGCGATTTCACGACAGATTTCCTGGTGAGAATTATGAAGGATCGTCGATCCGCGGGGCTTTGAAAGCATTCTATTTCAATGGCGCATGCGCGGACACGGTCGCCAAGGGACTATCGGGGCGCGAATGGCACATGACCAGGGAAATCCTGGAAAGTGCGCGCAAGGTTCAGCTTGGTGCCTACTATCGCGTCCGACCAAGACTGCCGGATGTACATGCAGCCCTTTGCGAGGCAGGACTGGTCCTTGCTTCCGCCGATATCCACGAAGGATGGTCAACCAAAACCGCTCACATCGGTCTTCCCAAAACGAAGTCCGAGAAATTGGGTCGTCATGCCTTTATCCTTGTCGGATATACGGAACGCGGATTTCTCGTGCAGAATTCGTGGGGCGCCAGTTGGGGCGAAGACGGGGTGGCACTCTGGAGTTACGAAGACTGGGCGTCCAGTGTCGTCGACATGTGGGTTCTCAGGCTCGCAGTTCCGATCGCCAGTCACTCTGCTATTGGCAGCGCTCAGGCCGCCGTATCACGCGGAGCGCAGCTGGGGCAGGGCGCATTCGACCATGCATCCATTGACCCTGTCTCACCACCCACCCGCTTCGACGTCCTCGGCCATATCGCGTCGACTTCACGCGGAAAGCTTGATCGCTTCGGTCCATACCATATCGATATGGCAACGTTGAAAGAGACAGTCAGGATCCTCGCTGAAAGCTCCAAATACAAACACATCCTGATTCATTTCATGGGGCTGCAGCGGCACGAAAACGCGACGATGTCGGCGCTCCGTGATGCAGTTCCCGTATTCAAGAAGAACGGGGTTTATCCGTTTTTTGTCACTGTCGAAAACGATTTGTGTGTTGCGGTACACGATATGGTGGAAGCAGAAGTGGGACGCGCGAACAAGCTCATCGGCCTGGGCGAGAGCCCTGAAAAAGATCGTCACATCGAGGGACAGTTGTCTGGCGCCGCGCTTCGAATTGTCGAGGAAATCCGGCGTAGCTCGATGTCTGTCGTCTATAAAAGCGAAAAAAACACGCTCGGCGAAGGCTTGCAAATCCTCAATGATCTGTTCAGCGCGCTTGAGCCCCGGTATCGCCAGGGTGAGATTTCATACCATATGTCCGCGCACGGGTTCGGTTCGTTGTTGCTGGCCGAATTGTTCAGACAGACGGATTACTGGAGCCGGCAGCCGATCTTTTCCTCTCTCAGCCTGTTTTCACCCATGCTACCTGAAGAGCTTTTCCGCAAAAGTTTCGTTGAGCGACTATATCACCCGCGTGATCTGCCGGTCAGCCGCAAGGCGCGTGGCTCAGATGTCGGGATTGAAAAGGTCGATCTCTATCTCCAGAGTGAAGATGCGATGCGAGAAGATCGGCCTTTTCCAGGATACGGTGGCAACTGGCCATTGCTTTGGGGGCGCGTGCTCGCGATGGCTGAAAGGCGCGCCAACGGGGGGTATTCGGGACTCGAGACCGGCGGGACTTACCGGCGCGAAAACCGTGAACAGGCTCGTTTGCTCGCACTTGGTGCGCCCGCAACAAATTTGTCCGGTGAGCCAGGCGTAGAACTCAAGAAGCTGTTCGGACCTCACCGGGATTTCGATCTGCGCACTGAATTGCTTGATGCGCTGTTGGACCGCATTCTGAATGGTGTCACTACACTCCCTTTCGAAACAGCCTATCCCGACAGGGAAAGCCTTTTGAAGATTTGAGGATTGGTTCCACGACATCACGAATGGCGGATACGTAGACGGTCTTGATCGCGGACAGCCCTGGACGATGCCGAATGGAGCCGGATGAGGTGCTGGAATGAGCAGATGCTGTCTGTTGACTTGCATCCATGATTACAAGGGAAATAATAAATATCGATTTTTTCCAAAAAAGTAAGATCTGACTTCGTCATTGTGGCGTAACGCTTCTGTAATCAATCGACACTTGGAGTAGATGTCATGAAAAAGAGCCTTTCGGCCCTTGTTGGAGCAGTGTGTCTTTTTGCCAGCCAAGCAAATGCGAATACGATTGTTGAAATCGCCGCGGGCGATGAGCGTTTCACCACGCTTGTTGCCGCCGTTCAGGCAGCCGGACTTCAGGACGCTCTCCAGGGGCCAGGTCCGTTTACTGTGTTTGCTCCGGTAAATGATGCCTTCGCGGCGCTTCCTGAAGGCACCGTGGAAACATTGCTGAAACCGGAGAACAAGGACCAGCTCATAAATGTGCTTCTCTATCACGTTGATGATCGCAAGTTGACGTCCAACCAAATCCCGGTTGGATCCAACTATTTCAAGCCGCTTTTGACAAGCGAACGCACGTGCATCACCCGATCAGGCAAGGCGGTTGATATTGCCGACGGAACCGGCTCGACCGCAAACGTCATCATCGCGGATATCCAGGCGGACAACGGCGTGATCCATGTGATCGACAAGGTCCTGATCCCTGGCGACCGTCCGGATTGTCACTGACATAGCTGCTGAACCGGCGGGCGACCCGGTTTGTCGGCCGGTTTCATCACAGGTTTCCTTCCAACCCGCCGGTCATTCCGGCGGGTTTTCATATTTGCCAGTTTTGCGCAATCGAACAGGCTGTCGCAAATCAGCACTTGGCAGTTTGCATGAATCGACCGACAAATCTGGAAAAACCGGGAGCAAATACATGCGAGCCATTACATATGACCGTTTCGGTGATGCCACCGAGGTATTGCAGCTGGAGGCGCTTCCGATTCCCGAGGCTGCTGATGGCGAAGTGCTTGTCCGCTTGCATGCGTCGGGGGCCAACCCGTCCGATGTTCGTGCTCGCGCAGGCGGCCGCCCGGGTGTAACCAAGCCTCCTTTCCCGAAGATCACGCCCCATAGCGATGGCTCGGGCGTGATCGAGGCCGTTGGTGTCGGCGTTCCCGAAAGCCGGATCGGGGAACGGGTCTGGATCTGGAATGGTCAATGGCAGCGGGCTTTTGGCACGGCTGCCGACTACATCGCGCTTCCGGCAGATCAGGCTGTGGCGCTGCCAGACCATGTTTCCTTCGAAGAAGGTGCCGTCCTCGGTATTCCGGGGATAACAGCCTGCCACGCGGTTCTCGGAGGCGGGACGGTTGCCGGTCGGAAGGTACTTGTGAGTGGCGGAGCAGGGACAGTCGGGCGACTTGCCATTCAGGTTGCGGTTGCTTCGGGAGCACAGGTACTTTCAACGGCGCGAGGCGAAAAGGGAATACAGGCGGCAAGAGATGCCGGTGCAGAAGCGGTTTTCGATTATTCCGCCGAGAACCTGTCTGACCAGATCCTGGAAGTCACCGAAGGTCGCCCGATTGACCGTATCGTTGAAGTTGAATTCGGCAAAAACATCGAGATGAACACAAAGATCATTGCCGAGAGAGGAACCATTGCCGCAATCGGTTCGGCGAAAGACATGACACCCGTGCTGCCCTTCTATCCGTTGATGTTCAAGGCTGTGACCATCGATCTGGTCCTTGTCTATATTTTGTCAGAGGCAGAGCGCGCGGCAGCTATCGGGAACCTTGCGGAGCTACTGGACCGCAAGGTGCTCGATTTCCAGATATCGCACGTTCTTCCGCTGGAAGACTGCGCAAGGGCGCATGAGATCATTGCATCAGGGAACAGGTCGGGTTCCGTCATTCTCAAAACCTCATGACCAGAGGTTCCGTCAGTGACCTTTTGGCGGAATTGTTTCGTTGTTCTGTTCGCGGCATGCTGCACAATGAAGAAACTCCCCGAACCGGAATGGCTCAAGTTCAATTGAACCGACCGCGACGCAAAGGATTAGACCGATGAAAGAGATTGTGATTGCAAGTGCTGCGCGTACCGCTGTCGGTAGTTTCGGTGGGGCGTTGAAGGATACGCCGCCCTGTGAACTTGCAACCACAGTTGCCAAGGCGGCCATCGAACGGGCCGGCATTCAGGCGGAGCAGGTCGATCAGGCCTTTTTCGGCAATGTGATCCATACCGAACCGCGTGACATGTATCTTTCCAGAGTAGCCTCGCGTCAGGCCGGAGTACCTGATCATGCACCAGCCCTTACGATGAATCGACTGTGCGGCAGCGGCTTGCAGGCTGTCGTTTCGGCTGTCCAGGCCATTTCGATGAAAGATGGTGAAGTGGCTTTGGTGGGAGGCGCCGAAAACATGAGCAGGGCAGGCTACCAGCTGCCAGGTGGCCGTTGGGGACAGCGTATGGGCGACGCACAGGTTGTCGACATGATGACCGGCGCCCTGCACGATCCGTTCGGGATCGGGCACATGGGGGTTACAGCGGAGAATGTGGCAGACAGATACGAGATATCCCGTCAACGGCAGGACGAATTCGCCGTTGAGAGCCATCGTCGTGCCAGCGAAGCCATTCGTGAAGGGCGCTTCAAGGATCAGATCGTGCCGCTGAGTGTCGGACGGCGGGGCAAGGAAAAGGTTTTTGATACCGATGAACATGTCCGCCATGAAGCCACGGTTGCCGATATGTCCGGATTGCGGGCGGTTTTCAAGAAAGACGGCATGGTTACAGCGGGGAATGCCTCGGGTCTCAATGACGGCGCTGCCGCCATCATTATGCTGAGTGCAGAAAAAGCGGAAGAGCTTGGTGTCAGGCCGCTCGCACGGATTAGGTCCTATGGGGTGGCAGGTGTAGATCCGGCCGTGATGGGGATTGGTCCGGTTCCGGCAATGCAGATCGCGATGAAACGCGCCGGCATCGGTGCCGACGACCTGGATGTCGTGGAGAGCAACGAAGCCTTTGCCGCGCAGGCCTGTGCGGTCAATGATCTGCTTGGCCTGTCGGATGCGAAAGTGAACCCCAATGGTGGCGCTGTTGCGCTTGGTCATCCAATCGGTGCAACGGGAGCAATCCTGATGACGAAGCTTGTGCATGAACTCGTCAGAACAGAAAAACAACTGGGTGCGGCAACCATGTGTATCGGCGGCGGGCAGGGCATCGCCGTCATTGTCGAGAATGTCGCCGGCTGAGTTGTCTCGGGCCGTTGTCACTGCCTTGTCGTCGCATCGGCCCAGAAGCAAATTGGAAACGGGAGACGTGAGCGATGAGGTTCGCACTTGCAGCCCTGTTTTTGGCGCTGACGACGGTTTCGGTCCTTGCAGTGGATCCCGAAGATGAGGGATCAACGCCTCCGGAACCGACACCGACCTCGACGAAGTGTCCCGATGGCGAAGCCTGGGATGGTGCCACTGGTCGCTGCATTGATCTCGACGCCCGGATATTCACCGACAGGGATCGCTATCTTGCTGCACGAGAACTGGCCTATGCAGGCACGCTGACTGGAGCGGGTCGCGCTTTGGACGCGATCTCGGATCAGTCGAGCTCCCGTGTTCTTACTTATCGCGGGTTCATTGCGCGCAAATCCGGAGACTGGCCCCAAGCCGAGGCTTACTATGCGTTGGCGCTTTCGGCCGATCCGGACAATGTGCTGGCGCGCGCCTATCTTGGAATGGGGCTTGCCGAAATGGGTGAGCTTGACGCGGCGGGCAAACAACTCCGGGAGATCCGCAACCGTGGCGGTCGCGAGACCTGGCCCGAGCGCGCGCTGATCATGTCTATCCGTTCGCGCGGTGTTGCATCATATTGAACTTGATGAACCGATTTGTTCGACAACGTGATCGTGCCACTGAAAACGTGAAAGAGGCGGGCGGAAAATAAATTTGAGTTCCAGTGAATAATATCGATTTCCAGGTGTCTACAGGGCATCGAGTTTAAAGCGGGAGAATGAAATGAAATTTGTTATTGCACCAATTGTCGCTGCGATGAGCATGATCGGGGCGCAGGCATACGCGGGTGAAACGCCTTCCAACCCGGAAGCCAAAGTCTATTTTGTAAATCTTGAAGACGGAGACTCAGTCAGCGGTCCGGTGAAAGTGGTTTTCGGCCTGAACGGTATGGGAGTTGCCCCGGCTGGAACCGAAAAAGACAATACCGGCCATCACCATCTACTTCTGAACCGCCCTCCGATCGGTCAGGGAGAAGACGGCGCGGATGAGTTCATCTACAATCTTCCGGCAGATGAGAACCACATCCACTATGGCGGTGGCCAGACCGAAACGATGCTCGAACTGGCTCCCGGTACCCATACACTGCAGCTGGTACTCGGGGACCTCAATCACGTTCCACATGATCCGCCCATCTACTCTGACGTGATAACAATCACGGTAGAGTAATCCCATGCAATTTCCGGCGGCGTTTCTGCCGCCGGCGTGCTGGAAGATCACATGAAACCTCGCTCCGTCAGGGACTTGCTGCCGCGTTCTTTGCCCTCCATATGGCGATTTGCGCTCAGCTTGACGGGTGATGTTGAGATGACCAACGATCTGGTGCAATCGACCTGCCTGCGCGCAGTCGAGAAAGCTGATCAATTTCGCTCGTCAGGAAGTTTTGAGGGCTGGTGCCTGCAGATTTGCCGCTCGATCTGGCTGAATGAATTGCGTAGCCGGGCAAGTCGGCAAGACAAGGCATTCGCAATCCTTGATGTCGATCAGATCCCGGATCTGGCCCCCGGGATAGAACACAACCTTTATGCCAAGGAAATCATTTCCAGGGTCATGACGTTGCCTGATGCGCAACGAAGCGTGGTTGAGCTGGTTTTCGTCCAACAATTCACATATTCGGAGGCCGCGGTCATTCTCGACATCCCTATCGGCACCGTTATGAGCCGGCTGCACGCATCGCGAAAAGCGCTCAAGGAATTTGCCGGGGTGACGAAGCGTGAAAAGAGAAAGGAGCAGTAGTGACTTATTCGGATCAGGAACTTCTGGCCTTTCTGAACGGCGACCTCGATGGCAAACGGGCTGCCGAAATCGAACAGACCATGCGTGTGGACCGGGACCTGGAAAGCCGGGTCATGGCGCTGGACCCGGTTGCATCACCGGTTCGAGAGGCGATGATCGCTCTGCCAGGCAGGCACATTCTAAAGGACCTTGAAAAATCAGCATTCGTTTCAGATGTATCAGCCGGCAAAAGCCGGCAATGGCTGAAACTGGCGGCTGCCCTGGTACTTGGAACTGTTATGGGTGGCAGCGCCATGTGGATCGGGAGGCCCGCTTCCGAAGATTGGCGAGGGCGCGTTGCGCAATATCAGTCACTTTATGTCGCCGATACAGTCCGGCTGACGACCGCCACGTCCGACGTTTTGAAACGGCAAATCGATGCAGCCAGTGTACGCCTGGGACGCCCGCTGGAAATATCGTCGCTGGAGGCCCCGGAAGCACTCAGATTGGCGAGGGTTCAGGTTCTCGGTCTTGACGATGCTCCGTTGATACAAATTGTCTACCAGGATGGGAACGGCACTCCATTTGCGCTTTGTGTCACCACTGCAAAGCAACCAGCTGAAGGCGACAAAACCAGTTCCGAAATGCTTCACGGACTGGCGACGACCGCATGGCAGGACGGGTCTTACCGGTTTATTTTTGTCGGCGGCAATGATCTTTCAATGACCGGGCAGGTCGCCGCGCAACTCAAGGCGCTTTTGTAAAGCCGAGGCGTCGTGATGTTCCTGGTTGGTTCTGGCACGCTGTGGCTCAAGGTCGGAGATGGACAATACGATCCGGTCGTCACGATGTATCATGATCAGGGGCAAGTCGCGATCAAGCTGCTCGGTTTTGATCGGGGCGTTTCCGTACTGGCCGGATTGCCTCTTCGGGTCACGACGCCGGCACACGGGACTGCATTTGATATTCCGGGGAAAGCCATCACAAATGTTCTTCCCACCAAGAATGCGTTCACCATGTGTCCGAACATGGCAAGCAACCGCGGTGCAACTGATGGTGTCGCAACGAATGTTTCGGAGCTCGAAGAGCGGACAGTGTCGTAGCGCAGGTCTGCGTTCAAGTGTTCCGCTTCAGGACTCTCACGCACCGTCGGATTGGATCTCAGCCTCCGGAGACTGGAGCAGCTGTCGCAAAAGAGGCGCTGGCTATCCCCTGCGTGTTTCGTTCTGCCTCAAGCCGGGCAATCTTGCGATCGATTTCAGTGCGATCAAGCAGGCCGTGAATGTTATTGCGGCTCGGCATCAACTCGGCGAAGTGCAGGTAGCGTTCCTGCGCGACGGCGTGCAATCGACGTAGCTCGGCCAGCGGGTCTCCATGATCGTCAGCACGTATATCAAGCCAGGGATGGTCATCATCATGAACAATCTTCAGGGCTGCTGATTGCCGCCCGCGTTTGTCTCCCCCCGCAGTCTCGGCTGCTTCCATGGCAGTCATTAATCTTTGTTCGAGCGGCAAGGCAATGTTTGCCTGATAGGTTTCCATCGCAGCCTCAACCACTTGTGGTCCGGCGAGCATGTTTCCTGCCACGGTGACACCTTCCTCGACAAGATGTCCGCACCAGCTGACACATTTTTCGCCGGTAAAGGCTGCCGTGCGGCCTTTGGAGTCAATCAGATGGATCTGGCGGGAATGAGCTCCCTGGTCGCGACCAACGACGGTATCGAAGACCTCTTGCGCCGACTTTCCAGAACGAAGCATGATCAACCCTTCCGTTCCGTAGATCGGGCTGACGAGTGCCTGTGTGGCAATTGCCCCGACACGGCCAGCAAGGTGTGGAACGACGGCCCCTGCGGCAAAAAACCGGCTGGCGACAGCGACCCCGTAATGTCCTGTCCCGTTGTCTTGGGCGACAATCGAAAATGTCATATCGCGTCCCTTTTTCTTATCGCCCGGCTGCGTAGGCCTGCATCAGGCGCGGGGTTGCGCCTGCGCGCAGGAGGCCACCAGGGTCACGTGCCGCCGCAGTCAGCCGACCGATCGTCCAGGCATCGGCAACTTCCACCGAATGACCCTGTTTCCTGAGGCTAGCAAGCGTGTCTGCGCCAAAACTCTCCTCCGCCATGATATGGCCCGGTTGTCGCTGACGCGGATGGAACGATGCCGGAAAGTGGGTGGTGTGAAACAGAGGCATGTCGAGGGCTGCCTGAAGGTTCCCTTCGTGATGCACGAGCCGCAGGAAGAGGGCCAGTTGCCACTGATCCTGCTGGTCGCCACCCGGAGTGCCGAAGGCAAGTGCGGTACCGTCCTCGTGAAACGCAATGCTTGGTGTGAGCGTCGTGCGTGGACGCTTGCCGGGGGCGAGGGATCCTGGCAATCCATCCTGAAGCCAGTACATCTGGGCGCGGGAGTTCAGTGCAAAACCGAGACCTGGAATGATCGGGGATGACTGCAACCAGCCACCGGACGGTGTTGCGGATACGATGTTACCCCAGCGGTCAATCACGTCGATATGGACGGTGTCGCCCCGCTTCTCGGACAGATGAGCCATCGTCGGTTCGTAAACACCGGATTCGGAAATCCCGGCTCCATTGATGACTTCCAGTGTGCGTTGGACCTGGGTCTCGAAGCCTGGAATCGTGCCTGGAAGCAAATCGGCAGATGCAATTTCGGAGATCAGGGATCGCCGTGCTGCGTTGTAGTCATCCGACAAAAGAACGTTTAGCGGAACATCACAGAAATCGGGATCGCCGTAGTAGACTTCCCGGTCCGCAAAGGCAAGTTTCATGGCTTCGGTCACAAGATGAACGAATTCCGGTCCGGACGGGTCGAGGGATTCAAGGTCGAAACCGCGCAAGAGGGAAAGAGACTGAAGCAGCACCGGTCCCTGGCCCCACGGCCCCGTTTTCAAAACCGTCCAGCCTTTGTAACTGGCGCTGACCGGATCTTCGTAGGTCGCTGAATATCCGGAAAGATCATCCGTTGAAAGTACGGCCTTGTGGCGGGCTCCGGAACCGTCCATGACTTCTGCAGTCTTCAGGTAGTTGCCGATCTCCTCGGCAATGAAGCCACGATAGAAGCAATCGCGAGCCGCATCGATTTGTCGTTCGCGCACGGACTGGGTTTCAGCTTCCTGCAGAAGCCTTGACCAGGTCTCCGCGAGAACGGGGTTCTTGAAAATCGAATCCGCTTTCGGCACAGCGCCACCGGGCACCCAGGTCTGATACGACGTTGGCCACTCGGTTTCGAAGAAGTCCTTCAGTCCCGTGATTGTCGCGCTGACCCTCGGTAGCAGAGGATGTCCTTGGTTTGCGTAATGAATTGCCGGTTCCAGCACAGTTCTCAATGGCAGAGTTCCATGGTCTCTCAGGAGCAGCATCCAGCCGTCAAAAGCACCAGGAATGACAGTCGCAAGCAGGCCATTGCCCGGAATAAGATCCAGGTTCTCTGACCTGTAGTGGCCAATCGTCGCCGCGGCCGGGGCAGGCCCCTGTGCGCATAGGACCTTGGTTTCATTCTGGCTTGCATTGTGCAGCAGGATGGGGAGATCGCCGCCAGGCCCATTCAGATGTGGTTCTACAACCTGAAGAACCAGGCCTGTGGCAACAGCGGCATCGAACGCATTGCCGCCGAGTTCCAGCATGCGCATTCCCACTGCGGTGGCAATCCAGTGTGTCGACGTGACGACACCGAAGGTGCCTTTGATCTCGGGTCTGGTGGTAAAAGCTGTCATATGGAAATCCGGGTTTGAGCGTTTCCTGATTGTTTTTATGTTTCTCGGGGATCGAGCGCGTCGCGCAGCCCGTCTCCCAGAAGGTTGAAGCCGAGGACCACCAGAAAGATTGCAATGCCTGGCCACATTGCCATCCAGGGAGCCTGAGTCATGAAATTCTTGGCGACATTCAGCATTGATCCCCAGCTGGGTGCTGGAGGTTGCTGGCCGAGTCCGAGAAACGACAGACTTGCTTCTGCAATAATTGCCGTTGCGATTGTCAGGGTCGCCTGAACGAGAATTGGCGCAAACACATTCGGCAGAATGTAGCGCACCAGTATGATCGGGGTCGGAAGACCGATCGCATGTGCGCCCTCGACATAGTCTTCCGTTTTGACTGCCAGAACTTCGCCGCGGGTCAGTCGAATGAAAATCGGCATTGCCGAAAGACCGATCGCAATCATCGCATTGGTCAGGCTCGGACCCAGGAACGCGGCAAGCGCGATCGCCAGGATCAGGAACGGTGTCGCCAGAAGTGCATCTGTCGCACGCGATATGATCTGGTCAATCCAGCCGCCGAAATAGCCTGAAATCAATCCGAACGGAACACCGACCGAAACGGCGATCAAAACTGAAACCACACCGGCAAGCAGTGACGCCTGTGCGCCCCAGATCATCCTGGAGAGTATGTCGCGGCCGAGTTCGTCGGTGCCAAGCCAGTGGGCTGCGGAGGGGGCATTGCGAATGGCACCCCAACTGGTCGCCGTAGGGTCGGCAATCGGCAACAGGGGAGCGAGAGCGGCAATCGAGATGAAAAACACGACGAGCAGAAAGCCGACAAAGGCACTCTTGTTGGCCTTGAGTTTGTTCCAGGCCCGGTTTCCAGACCGTGGCTGCTCTTCGGAACCGGCAGCAGGGATATCGACAGCGACGCTCACAATGCGGTCCTCATGCGTGGATTCAGGAAGAAATACAGGACGTCGGCGATAAGATTCATGAGGATGAAGCCAACGGCAGTGCACATGACGACACCCTGGACCACCGCGTAGTCCCGCGTGAAAACCGCGTCGACGATGAGTTTTCCGAAGCCGGGTATTGTGAAAATCTGCTCGGTAAGGACTGCACCCGCGAGCAGTTCGCCAAACAAAAGGGCGCTCAGGGTCACGATGGGAAGCAGCGCGTTACGGAAGGCATGTTTCAGGACAACGACGCGTTCCCGCAGTCCTTTTGCCCTGGCCGTGCGGACATAGTCTGCGCGCAGGATTCCGAGCATTGCCGAACGCGTGTGGCGCATCAGTGTTGCAGCCAGCGCAGTGCCGAGGACAAAGGCCGGCATGATCATGGTCTCAAGGGATCGGACCGGATCGACGAAAGGAGATTCATAACCGGATGCCGGAAGCCAGCCGAGATTGACCGAAACAAGCATGATCAGCATGATGCCCAGCCAGAAGTTCGGTATCGACAGGCCGGAAAGCGCAATGATGTTTGCGGCATAGTCGACCGCGGTACCTTTCCGGACTGCGGATACAATGCCCGCGGGTATGCCGATGATCATCGCGATGAACATAGCCATTACAGCCAACTGGATTGTCACCGGCAACTTGTCTGCGATGAGTTCCAGAACAGGTTGGTTGGTTCGCAGCGAAATTCCGAAGTCTCCCTGCAACATGGCGCTGATCCAATAAAAATACTGCGTCAGGATCGGCTCATTGAGATGATACTTTTCCCGGATAAACGCCAATGTCTCCGGGTCGCGCTCTTCTCCCGCCAGAACCAGTGCCGGATCTCCCGGAAGAAGTTTCTGCAGGAAAAAGACGAACACCGAGACCAGAACAATGGTCGGAATGGCTATTGCCAGTCGTCTTGCGATGAAAGACAGCATTTTTGGGTTCCGCCGGTGACCGGGACCCGGCGAAAATGCCGGGTCCCTTGAATTTCTGGTCTTACTTGAACTTCACGTTCTCCAGACGGATCATGCCATCCGGATAGGGGGTGAAGCCTTCCAGCTTGTCCGAAAGTGCCCAAATCCAGGTGACGTGGTAGAGATAGATGAGCGGCATGTCCGCATTCAGGATGTCACGCGCCGCGTCATATTTCTCCTTGCGGATTTCCAGGTCCGTGGATGTTCTGGCCGCGTCCAGAAGGTCGTCTATTTCCGGATTGCAATATTTGCTGTCATTGATACCGCCCTCGCAGGTCACGAACTGATGGATGTTGCCATCCGGGTCTACGCGTCCCGACCATCCGATCTGGCTTGCCTGGTAATCGCCCGCTGACTGGTCCGACAGAAGGCTGGCGAATTCCATCGACTTCAGTTTGACATTGAAACCGGCTTCCGCGGCCATCGCCTGAACAACCTGCATGAGCTGTGTTTGAACCGGGTTGTTTGCGACCTGCACTTCAACATCAAGGCTGTCATGACCGGCTTCTTTCAAGAGAGCCTTTGCCTTCTCGACATCTCTGGACGGAACCGGATGGTCCTTGTCGTACCAGGGACTTGTCGGGGGGAAGGGCTGGTTGCCAGGTGCGAATGCACCTTCAAAAACGACCTGGTTGATTGCGTCGCGGTCAAGAGCGAGGCTGAATGCTTCCCGAATTCTTGCGTCCTGACCGACAGGATTGTTGGCGCGGTCACCATTGCCGACATTTACCGTAATGCCCTGATAGCCGAGGCTGACTGCCTCTTCGTATTGCAGAGAATCATCACCTTTCACTGAAGTCGCATCCGTTGCCGCGAGACGCTCGAGCATATCAAGATCGCCGGAGCGCAGATTTGCGAGGCGGACGGTCGTGTCCGGAATCGGCAGGAAGGTGACCTTTTCGAAATTGATGGCGTCCGCATTCCAATAGTCGCCAAACTTCTCGAGCACGATCCTGTCTTGCGCGATCCTTTCCGCGAATTTGAATGGACCGGAGCATATGGGATTTGCACCGAAATCCACACCGGCCGCGGCGGCGGCTGTTGGCGACAGCATCATGCCGGATCGGTCGGCAAATTGTGCCAGAAGGGTCGCGTCGGGCCCTTTGAGCTTGAACTGCACCTGGTGCGGACCAGTGACTTCAACGGACTGGATGGTTTTGACTTCACTCTTGCGCCGACTTTCCGGCAGGTTCTGGGAGCGGTCGATATTGGCCTTGACTGCTTCCGCATCAAACGGCGTGCCGTCGTGAAACGTGACGTCTTCGCGCAGATCCATCGTCAGCGTCAGGCCGTCGTCTGACCATGACCAGCCGGTGGCCAGTTGAGGAACGATTTCGAGATCGGGCGTGATGTCGACCAACTTGTCGCACAAGGACGCATAAACGATACGGCCAACAAATGTCCGCGACTGATCCGGATCAAGAACGTCAGGATCTTCCTGCAGGCCGATGCGAAGGTCAGCTGCCATGGCAGGAGCGATTACCGTCGAGGCACTGAGGAGCAGTGCTGCTAGGAGAGATTTACGCATTTTTGTCTTTCCTCTGGGTGGTGGTGACAACGGGGGAGGAGGATGGGCCATTTGACATTTTTTTCCGGCTCCACTCCCGGTAAAGGGAAAATCGTTTCGCAGTGGCCACACTTCGAGGCGGCTCTTTTTTTTGTCGGGTCTGGTCTTCGGTGACCTTCCGCCAGTGATGACAAGCCACCTGTCGCGTTCCGTCGGCGGTTTCCAGCGTGGGGCGGTCAATTCCGCACCGTTCGTCAGCTTGTCTGCATCGCGTGTGGAAGCGGCATCCTGACGGAGGGTTCAGCGGCGAGGGGATATCTCCCGGAAGGTCGGCATGCATCGAACGCATGCCGGGGGCGGGCACGGGAATCGCGCGCATCAGGGCCTGGGTGTAAGGATGCCGGGGAGCACCATAGACGGTCTCCGTGTCGCCGATTTCGACGACTTCGCCGAGATACATGACCGCAACCCGATCACTCATGTGACGGATGACGGCAAGGTCGTGAGCAATCAGGATCAGCGTCAGGTTGAATTCGGACTTCAGGTCCTCAAGCAAGTTGATGACCTGTGCCTGAACGGAAACATCGAGTGCGGAGACGGGCTCGTCGGCAACGATCACACTTGGATCGCTAGCCAGAGCGCGGGCGATGCCGATGCGCTGCCGCTGACCGCCCGAAAACTCGTGCGGGTATCGGTCTGCCATGCTGGAACGAAGGCCAACCCTTTGCAGCAGGCCGGCAACCTTCTGCCGCCGTGTGGTCTTGTTGTCCTGCGTGTGGACAGTCAGCGGTTCTTCAACGATTGCACCGACCGTCATTCTCGGATTGAGCGACGAAAACGGATCCTGAAAGACAAATTGCAAATCCTTGCGCAGGCGGCGCATGTCGCGTGCTGGAAGATGCGCAATGTCATTCCCTTCGTATAGAACCTGACCTTTCGTCGGTTCAAGGAGACGGACAAGAGTTCGGGCAAGCGTGGATTTTCCGCAACCGCTTTCACCCACGATTGCAAGCGTTTCACCGCGTCTGACAGCCAGGTCTACGCCATCGACGGCTCTGACAAATGTTCTTTGCTGGAACAGGCCGCCGCCTCGCGTGAACGTGCGTCCGAGCCCACGCGCTTCCAAAATGGTGTCCTGAGCAAAGTGCTTCATAACGCTTCCGCCAAATGGTTTTCGAGCGGTGCGAGGTGACAGGCCGCCAGGTGCCTGTCCGACACTGCCGACAGTGCAGGAGCTTGCGCCTCACAGGTTACTGTCGTGAACGGGCAGCGAGGTGCGAAGCGGCAACCGGAGGGCATCCTGTCTATTGTCGGAACCATCCCGGCGATTGTTGTCAGGCGGCTTTGCCGCTCGCCAAGGGAGGGAAGGGAGCTCATCAGGCCGATGGTGTAGGGATGCTGCGGGTCATCAAAAATGGCCTGAACCGGTCCTTGCTCAACAATTTTCCCGGCATACATCACCGCCACCTGGTCGGCGATTTCGGCAACAACGCCAAGGTCATGCGTGATCATGATCAGGGCGGTTCCGGTTTCCTGCTGAAGCGTTCTCATTAGATCAAGAATCTGCGCCTGGATGGTCACGTCGAGCGCGGTTGTCGGTTCGTCGGCGATCAGCAGGTCAGGGTCATTGGCAAGTGCCATGGCGATCATCACCCGCTGCCGCATTCCGCCTGAAAGCTGATGCGGATAGTCGTCGAGCCTTTCAGATGCGGCAGGTATTTTCACCCGTTCCAGCATTTCCAGCGCTCGGCGGCGCGCATCTGCCGGACTGACCGCCCTGTGACGGAGCACGCCTTCGGCGATCTGGTCTCCGATACGAAAGGAAGGGTTCAGCGACGTCATGGGCTCCTGGAAAATCATCGCCATGCGATCACCACGCAAATCCGCACGGGTTTTTGCAGGCAAGGACAGCAAGTCCTTCTGATCGAACGAGATGCGCCCGCTTGCGATCTCCGCCGGGGGCATCGGCAAGAGACCCATCAGTGCGAGCGCGGAGATGGATTTGCCGCATCCGCTCTCTCCAACGATGCACAGTGTCTCCCCGCGGTCGACACCAAATGAAATGCCGTCAACCGTGTTTGCAGTCGCGTTCTTGAAGCGGATTGCAAGATTTTCGACCGTCAGCAGGCGCGATCCGGCGGTGACATCCGATTGCATTTCAAGGCTCTCAACCATTGTCGGCAGTTTCCGATGTCTGAAAAAGCAGCCGTTCCTGGAGAGTCAGGAGATGCTGACGCATCAGGCGTTCGGCAGAGACAGGATCGTGACGTTCGATGGCGTCCACAATGTCGGTATGCTGTGCCTTGTATTGCGTGACCGTTTCGCGGGTCCGCAAGGCTTCGCGCACATGACGCCAGCTTTCGTTCTGCCGCATGCGGTCGACAACGTCGAAGAGTGCCAGGAACAGGGCGTTGCCGGCGGCCTTTGCAATTGCCCGGTGGAGGGCACCGTCCCACAATTCTCGGCCGTCCATGTCGTGCGCTTCACCGACCTTGTCCGCGATGTGACGCATCTGGACAATGTCCTGCGAGGTTGCGCGGATAGCGGCCAGTTGCGCCAGGGCTGGTTCCAGGCGAAGGCGCACTTCCATGACTTCGAGCATATTGCTCATTTCCGGCAGTTTACTGAGTTGATGATCACCTTCGCTCGGTTTGGAGCCGATAAACGTGCCGGCACCCTGCCGTCGCCAGATGAACCCTTCGGTTTCAAGCACTTCCAGCGCCCGTCGAACGGCCCGGCGTCCGACACCAATTTGCTCGGAAAGGTCCCGCTCCGTCGGCAACTGGCGCACGCCGTCCAATGCCAGTTGATCGACGAGAATACGCAGACGTTCCAGTGCCAGGCTGGAGTTGCGCTGCGTTGGACGATCTTCTGTCATGGCGGAATCTTTTATGGAACCAATTTGAATTGGTTACATCATTTGTTCCTTTTCAGATTTTTGCAACTCCTTGGAATGCAAAAAGTGGAGAGGCGTCGGAAAATTTCCGGTTTTGTAAAATTAAGTCGCTGTAAGATAATACATTTTTAATTATCAAAAACGTTCCTGCAAGTCGGTTTGCCGCAGCTCCAAAACATGACTCTTTGCCTTCCAAGGGCTCGCATTGAGAAAATTGGTCTCTAAACCAGGCATATATTTGTCCTGAGAACGTGCATGGTCACCCAACGACCGGTCGGTTTACGAATTTACTCAGGGGGGCGGACTTTTCTTTTGAATTTTGAGGCGGTTGGTGGCCAGGGATTTGGTTGACGGGTGAAGATTGTATTTGAAATGTTATAAAATTACGTCTAGGCATTGCTGTGCCAGTTATTCATGTTTTCAAGTGTTCTGGAGACCGCCTTGCCAAACAAGAAAATCAAATCTGTCTTCACCGTTTCGTTGAGCCTTGTTGCTCTGGCGGCGATGGCGTTTGTCATTCCCGATAATCGTGCGCAAGCCGCTGATAAAACAATGCGTATTGCTGTACCATTCGGACCCAAGTCAAGTGTACCTGATCCCCGAGCAAGGCAAAATGGGTGGCTCAGCAACCGTGCCGGCGTCTCCGAAACGTTGATCAGCCTTGGTTATGACATGGCATTGCAGCCTCGGCTTGCCGAGAGCTTTTCAAATGTGTCTCCGACCGAGTGGAAGCTGACACTTCGACCTAATGTCAAATTTCACGACGGCTCGATAATGACGGCTGAGGATGTGAGGGCCTCGTTCGAAAAGCTGGATCAGGAGGGCCATCCGGCACACAATCCGCGCCTGTCGAAATTGCTTGGACTGGACGCTATCACAGTTGAGGACCCTCACACGCTGGTGTTCAAGACAAAAACTCCAAATTCCGCATTTCTATGGTCGTTGACCGAACCATCGGCCGCAGTCATGAGAGAGGGCACTGACGACCTGCCGCTTATTGGCACCGGTCCATTTGTTTTTGTCACTGCCGAAACCGACAAGACCTATCGGACACGAAAGTTTGCAGACTATTGGGGTGGGGATCCAAAGCTCGACGCGATCGTCATGGACGCACTTTCAGACTCATCCGTTGCAGCTCTCGCATTGCAAGCCGGAGACGTCGATCTGGTTACCAACTATCCCGAGCCGGATTTTGCGGAATTGAAAAACAAGGGCGAAGGACAACTGTTTTCCAATCCAACCACGAGGCTTTTCTTTTTTCAGGTCCGGACCGCCGATGGGCCGCTTGCCAATGAAACGTTGCGCACGGCGATATCCCTTGGTCTGGATCGGGATACCATTGTTGCCGCTTCCTTGAATGGGGTGGGTGGAGAAGTCGCCAACGGCATTTTCCCGACCTCAATGGAATCCTGGGTAAATTCCGGTCTGTCCCTGAAGTACGATCCCGAACAAGCCAAAGCGGTTTTGGATCAGGCCGGCATCAAGGATACCAATGGCGATGGCAATCGTGAGCTTGAAGGTGTCGAGGTTTTACTCAAGATTCGCTCATACGAAGGTCGTGCGGCCCTGCGGCCCACGCTGGAAATCACCCAGGCGATGTTGCAGCAGATCGGTATCAGGTCGGAGATTTCCATGGCCGAATATGATGCCAATAACGAGGCGTTGAAAGCTGGCGAAATCCAGATGCACCTTCAGGCTTGGGGCACGGCACCACTCGGTGACCCAAATTATTTCCCGAGCACACTTGTTGAATCGGGCGTCGGGTATAATTTTTCCGGTTACTCAAATCCTGAACTTGACGACCTTCTGGTGAAGGGCCGTGAAAGTTTCGACGATGAAGTGCGCAAGGATTACTATGATCGCATCCAGGAAATCATAAACACGGATCTGCCGCTGATTCCGGTTTTTCACAAAACTCAGGTTTCTGTCGGAAATGGCAAAGTGGACGGCTACCGGATCCATCCGGCTGAAACCTATCTTGTAACACCGGACCTGACGCTTGCGGACTGACAACAAAGCGCTGCTAAAAGTAGAAAACCTGTCGGCGCGTATCGACCGGCAGGTGGTGCTCGACAATCTGAGTTTTGAAGTCGACCAGGGTGAATGCGTCGCGGTTGTTGGTGGTTCAGGAGCGGGTAAATCAACTCTCCTGAGATGCATGATGGGTCTGACGCGCCCGGCGATCCCCTATCGCGGTTCCTTGTGGTTCGGCGGCACGGAACGTTGTTTTACATCGAAAAAGCAGCACGCCAGGCCAGAAGGTATTGCTTTTGTCCCGCAAAATCCGGACCACGGATTTGATCCCCTCAAGCGTCTGAACTGGCAATGGCGCCAGGCTGCGCGAATCGTCACCGGAAGTTCCGCGTTCAACGCTTCGCAACAGGCCCTGATGGATAGCCTTGGCCTTCGTTCCTTTGGTAGCAGCTTTCCTCACCAGTGGAGCAGAGGCATGCAACAACGGCTGTTGTTGGGAATTGCACTGCTTGGTAAACCGCGGTTGTTGATCCTTGATGAGCCCACATCCGCGCTTGACTCGTTGATTGCAGCCCAGGTCATGCGCACGGTGATGACTTACGCTCAAGAGCAAGATATTGCACTGCTGATCGTAACGCATGACCTGGCTCTTGCAGCGCGCTATGCGACGCGAACCGCGATTATGACAGCCGGGCAAATCGTGGAATTTGGCGAAACTTCAAAACTGCTGGACGAGCCGAACACGGCTTATGGGAAATTGCTTGTGAGTCATCGCAACTGGGAGGTTGCCGTGAGTCATGGAGATACCGTTTCCGCGGCTGCGGAATGACCTGATATCATGTTGCGTGTTGAAAATCTTGGTGTCCGCATTCACGGCGAGACAATATTGGACGCGATTTCCTTCTGTGTGCAACAGGGACAAACTCTTTGCATCGCCGGTGAGAGCGGTTCGGGGAAAAGCAGCTTGTTGCGTGCTCTGAACGGACTTTTGCCGGCGGAATTTGGAAGCCTGGCATTTCACCCCACAATTGGCGAGCCGACCGAACTTGAAGGACGATGGCGCGGTGTTCGCGGTTTGCCAGGTAGCCGGTGGGTCATGCAGGATCCGATTGCCGCTTTAAATCCGAAGTTGCCACTTGGAGTTTCCATCGGAGAGAGTGTCTTTTCAAAGAACCTTTCTGCGGCAGAGCTGAATGATGCGGTTTCAGACGCACTTTCCGAGGTCGAACTTCTTCCAGAGCTTGCAGTCCGTCGCCCTTCTGAAGTCTCCATGGGGCAGGCGCAACGTGCCTGTCTTGCCCGTGCGCTGGTTGCCCGGCCAGACCTCATTTTTTTCGACGAGCCGCTCAGTGCACTCGATGCAATCGTTCAAAAGCAGGTGGCGGCCACGATGCGGCGTATTCAAATGCGTTATGGAACAACATTTATCATCGTGACCCATGATCTCGGATTTGCGGCGACTTATGCCGATCATGTGCTTGTCTTGCGAAATGGCAAGATAGAGGCCAACCAAAGCGCCGGAAATTTCTTCAGGTCCCCGGAAAGCCGATATTGCGAAGAATTGATTCTGGCTGCCAGGGAGCTGGGTGGACTACCAGAGGTCGTTCCAGCAAAACAAGGACCCGGGGAAGCTCGATCATGTTGACATCGAGCCTCCGTGTTGCAACTTTCCTTTTTGCACTCTTCCGCCGACTTCTGAGCCTTTTCTGCGTCCTGTTCGGCGTTAGTCTCATTACGTTTGCAATGACTTACTTTGCACCGGGTGACAAAGCCGCAGCAATTGCCCATGCCCGCTACCCGGATGTGCAGGCTTTTCCGCCAGAAATTCTGGAAGGAATTCGGGAGGAATTCTCGTTGAACGAGCCGTTTTTCGTTCAGTTCTTCCTTTGGTTGTTCCGTTTCGTCCAGGGTGACTTCGGCAATTCCTTCGCCTCCAACACGCCGGTTTGGGACATATTTGTCGGCAATGTCACCGAGACGCTCTCGCTGACAACGACTGCGCTGCTTATTGGGCTGCTTGCCGCATTCGCACTCAGTTCAGTTGCTGTCTGGAGACCGGGCAGCCATTTCGACCGGGCCGCGGTCGCCCTGGCGTCAATTGGTGCGGCCATGCCGAATTATTGGCTCGGTCTGCTTCTGATCCTTTTGTTCGCAGCTCATTTGAACTGGCTTCCAGCCTATGGCACGGGTTCACCCCAGCATCTGGTGCTGCCTGCGATCACACTGGCGTTCTGGATCACCGCATCGCAGACCAGGCTCTTGCGTGCATTCTTTTTGGAAGCAAAGTCGGCGCCTTTTGTGGAAACATTGAGATTGCGCGGTGTGAGCGAAAGTGAAATTTTCTGGCGCCATATCCTTCGTCATGCGGCCATTCCCGCGCTCACCATGATTGGTCTGGACATTGCCAGCCTCCTTGAAGGGACCGTCATCGTCGAGTTGACTTTCGCACGTGGAGGTATCGGTTCGCTCCTGGCCGGCTCCGTGCTCTCCCGGGACTATCCCATGATCCTTTTTCTGGTGATGTTCTCTGCGCTTGTCTACGTCTTCATCAATTCCCTGATTGAGCTGTTACAGGATGCGCTGGATCCAAGGATTTCGTTTCTCAAGCCACCAAAACACGATCGATCATATGAGGCCGGGTCATGACATTTCAAATCCAGGCCGGGTTTTCCGAAGAAACCGATCTGCAAAAAACCAAACACGGCAAGGACCTGAACCGGTTCGTGTTCCGGCTTGGGGTGATGGTTCTTTGCGTGCTGGCAGTCGCGACCACCGGCTTCCTGTTATCGCCCTATGCTCCAAATTCGCCCGATTTTCTGAATCGACTTTCTCCGCCCTCGCAGGCTCATTGGCTTGGCACCGACCAGCTTGGCCGCGATATTGCGACAAGACTGCTTTACGGAGGCATTTGGTCCCTCGGGCTGGCATTTTTGATTACGTTTGTTGGCGCCGTCATGGGGACAATGATCGGCCTTGTGGCGGGCCATTTCGGACGGGCGGCCGACGTTGTGCTGATGCGTATGACGGACAGCTTTTTTGCTTTTCCGGAATTGATCGCTGCGGTGACCATCGCAGGAGTTTTGGGTCCGAGCACGGCCAATATGGTGTTAGCCCTCATTCTGGTCGGCTGGATGAAATTTGCACGGCTTGTTCGAAGCCTCAGCATTGACCTGGTGCATCGTGATTTCGTGGTGCAGGCTCGCCTGAATGGTTTGCCATCCACGCTCATCCTGTGGCGTCACATACTACCGAATATCGGACCCAGCCTGTTGGTGCTATGGACCAACACCTGGTCCAGAAGCATTCTGTCCATATCCGGCTTGAGCTTTCTGGGGTTCGGAGTGCAGCCCCCGAATGCGGAATGGGGTGCCATGCTGCTCGATGGCAAGGCCTATATGCAAACGGCTCCTTATCTCATGATTTTCCCAGGCGCGGCCATTCTTTTGTGCGTTCTTGCCATCAATCTGGCGGGCGATCGGTTGCGCGACTTTCTGGGCGGAAATTCAGTCGGGACGGGCAAATAACGATCATGGATCTCAAGGGAATCGGTCTACGGATTGGCGCAACGGCATTCTTTACGCTGATGGTCCTTTTCATCAAATGGCTGTCCGACACGGTCCCTGTTGGACAAGTAGTCTTTTTCAGAAGCGCCTTTGCTCTGATTCCGCTGGTTTTGTTCCTGGTTTGGACACGAGATTTTCCTTCCGGCCTCAAAACGAACCGGCCTGGAAGTCATGTGATCCGTTGCGTCCTGGGCTGCCTTGCCATGTTTGCAAGTTTTGCCAGCCTGAAGTACCTGCCGTTGTCTCATGCTTCCATCATCGGCTATCTGGCACCGGTTCTGGCTGTTGTTCTGGCGGCAATCCTGCTTGGCGAAACCGTCAACGGCGCCCGCTGGTTTGGTGTCCTCTTCGGATTTGCCGGCGTGCTCGTTCTGGTGCTTCCAACGATCGCCGAGGCAAATGTTGACACATCATATTTTCTTGGTGTCGGTCTGGCGTTGGCAATGGCAATTCTGACCGCAGGCGCAAAGGTTCAAATCCGAAGTCTGGCGCTGACGGAAAATGCCGGTGCCATTGCGTTTTACTTTGCACTCACGTGCACGGTTGCTGGCCTTGCCACACTGCCGTTCGGCTGGACGCTGCCCGACTGGAATCAGCTTGGCCTGTTGGTATGCACGGGAATTGCCGGCGGTATTGCGCACATCCTGATGACGCTGAGCTACCAGTATAGCGAAGTCTCCAAGTTGGCCGCCTTTGAATACCTGTCTCTCGTTTTTGCTGTGATCGCAGATGTGCTGTTTTTCGATATTCTGCCAAAGCCAGCGTTTTATGCCGCTGCGGCCTGCATCGTCCTGGCAACACTGGTTGTAGCGCTCAAGGACGGCCATCACAAAGGCCAAACGGCTTTTCGCTAAAGGTTCCGGCGGAACACGGCAGTACTGCTGGCAGCGAGGCATGCTCTCCAGCTGACCTCGTGTTGATCGCCAGGTTCGGCTGGTGGCGCATCGAACTCGATTTTCTGCAGGACAACAGGACTGGATTGTCTGCATAACAAGTGTTTGAGACACCGAAAACTTGATTTCCGAAAATTCAGAGCTGACATCTGAACGACCTGCGATCGATCGCACGCTGCGATCTCGCGCCGGTCATTCATGTGTGCGGTATTTTGCGATCAACTGTTCGTCGTTGAATTTCCATCAACAATATCGTTCAGGTCCGATCCATTGCTCTGCCGAATAACGATCCCCGTGGGCCCAGCCAACGGGCAGCACAGCCTCGATACGGTCCAGATCCGTTTTCGTGAGGTTCAGCGTTGCCCCCGCGATGCATTCGTGCAAGTGTTCTACAGACCGGGTGCCGGGAATCGGGATCACATGAGGTCCGCGCGACAGCAACCAGGCATTCGCCAGTCCCGCCGCCGAAGTTCCCATCTCTGCCGCGAGTTTTCGGAAGCCTTCTGAAATGCGCAGGTTTTCAGACAGGTTCGGCTCGGTGAAGCGCGGGTTGCCGGCGAGGAACGGCAGGTCCCTTATCCGGTCGCGCGAGATCGGGTTGTCCGTCAGCAGCGAGCGACCAACAGGCGAGAAAGCAACCATGGCGACGCCAAGTTCCGCGCAGGTTTGAACCAGTCCAAGATCGGGAAATCGCGTGGCGAGTGAATATTCCGACTGAACGGCGGCGACTGGAAAGGCGTTCATCGCCCGGCGCAAGGTCGAGGGCGCAATTTCGGACAGCCCGATCGCGCGAGCCTTGCCCTTTTCAACCAGACGACCAAGATTTGCCGCCGTTTCTTCCGGTGTAAAGCGTGGGTCACGGCGATGCGCGTAAAACAGGTCCACACAGTCCAGACCGAGCCGTTGCAACGACTTGTCCAGTTCGGACTCAAGATGCTCTGCTGAATTGTCATAAAAGCGATTGCCGTCCGGGTCGCGGGTTATGGTGGCCTTTGTTGCGATCACAAACTCTTCACGCGCACCCGGATTGGCCTTCAGATAGGTTCCGATAGCGTTTTCCGATTTTCCCATGCCATAGACATTGGCTGTATCCAGGTGCGTGACACCCTGATCACGGCAGGTATCGAGAATTGCGTGGCTCTCTGCCTCGTTCGTGGGACCATACATGTCGGAAAAGGACATTCCACCGTAACCGATCGCCCCGATTTCAGGCCCGTTTTTCCCTAATTTGCGTTTTTCCATTTTTTGCCCTCTACCCGTTGGGGAACCTGAATAATTCTGTCTTGGCATGCCATTTCAGGCGCACAAATGCCGAATTGAGGAGCACTGGTGGCGACACGTCATCGGCCAGAGCCTCTCAAGTGGCAATTCAAACTTCGTCACATCGGCTTCAAGCAGCTGCTTTCGGCGAAACTCTACAGTTCATATCTGAAAACGAAAACCCGCCCGATCGTTTCCGATGGGCGGGTCTTGTCTGGGCGCCGGGAGCCGCGCTATGGCCGGTGGTTGCCGGCCTTGGCGCACTCCCGACTGAACCGTCAGCTGCAGCCGCTTGTCGAGCCGCAGGTGTCGCACTTCAGGCAGGTACCATTGCGGACCATGGTGAAGTTGCCGCATTCGGCGCAACTTTCGCCCTCGTAGCCCTTCATGCGCGCCTGGGCGATCTGCTGGGCCGCTGAGGAGACCTGCGGAGCAGGGGTCGTGCTGATTTCAACAGCTGCGACGCCTTCAGAGCCCCGTGCAAAGGCCGTTGCAACAGCGGAGACCTGTGCGGCGGGTGTATTGGCGGTCTGGACCGAGATGGCCTCGGTGGTTTCGCCTGCAGGTTCACCCACGCTGGACACCAGCCGGAAGCGTTCGGTTTGTCCGCGGACAAGACCGTGCGAGACAATCTGGCCGCTTTGACCGCGATCGTCGCCGGAAGACGCGTTGTCTCCAGAGGTGCCGAAAATCTCCGGCGGGACATGGGCGAGGTCGTGACGCCCAAGGTAGGACACTGCAAGTTCCCGGAACACGTAGTCGAGGATCGACGTTGCGTTCTTGATCGCATCATTGCCCTGAACCATGCCAGCCGGTTCGAACTTGGTGAAGGTGAACGCATCGACATACTCTTCCAGCGGCACACCGTATTGCAGGCCGAGCGAGACGGAGATGGCGAAGTTGTTGATGAAGGCACGCAGTGCCGAGCCTTCCTTGTTCATGTCGAGGAAGATCTCGCCGAGGCGACCGTCATGGTATTCGCCCGTGCGCAGGAACACGGTATGGCCGCCGATCTTGGCCTTCTGGGTGTAGCCCTTGCGGCGCGCCGGCAGTTTTTCCTGTTCGCGGACAACACGTTCAACGATCCGTTCGACGATGCGTTCTGCCACAACTTCAGCCTTCGCCGCCAACGGCTTGGCTGCAAGTTCTTCAGCAACCTCATCCTGATCTTCGTCGTCGTCGGCCAGGAGTTGGGAATTGAGAGGCTGGGACAGTTTGGAGCCGTCACGATAAAGCGCATTTGCCTTGAGGGCCAGCTTCCAGGAAAGCATGTAGGCTTCCTTGCAGTCCTCAACCGTTGCATCGTTCGGCATGTTGATCGTCTTGGAGATCGCGCCGGAAATGAAAGGCTGAGCCGCTGCCATCATGCGAATGTGGCTTTCGACCGACAGGAAGCGCTTGCCGATACGGCCGCACGGATTGGCACAATCGAAGATCGGGTAGTGCTCTTCCTTGAGGAAGGGGGCACCTTCCAGGGTCATCGCGCCGCAAACATGCGTGTTGGCCGCTTCGATCTCGCTCTTTGAATAGCCGAGGAAGGACAGAAGATCGAATTCCTGGTCTTCCAGCTGCTCGTCGGAGACGCCAAGTGCCTTCATCTGTTCATCGCCGAGGGTCCAGCGGTTGAAAACGAACTTGATGTCGAAGGCCGACTTCATGCCGTCTTTCAATTTGCCGAGACTTTCCTCGGAAAACCCTTTGGTCGTCAGGCTCGCCGGATTGATTCCGGGGGCCTGGTCAATGGTTCCGTGACCGACCGCATAGGCTTCAATTTCGCCGATTTCGCTTTCTGAATATCCAAGTGCGCGAAGGGCCTCGGGAACAGCACGGTTGATGATCTTGAAATATCCGCCGCCGGCCAGTTTCTTGAACTTGACAAGAGCAAAGTCCGGCTCAATGCCCGTGGTGTCGCAGTCCATGACAAGCCCGATTGTGCCTGTTGGCGCAATCACGGTTGACTGGGCGTTGCGGAAGCCGTTCTTTTCGCCGAGTTCAAGAGCCCGGTCCCAGGCCTTCCTTGCCCGCTCCACCATCACCTGGTCCGGGCAGGACGCATGATCGAGAGCAACGGGATTCGTGTTGAGACCTTCGTATCCACTTTCTTCGCCATGAGCGGCGCGGCGGTGGTTGCGAATGACCCTGAGCATGTGCTTGGCGTTTTTCTTGTAGCCGGGGAAAGACCCCAGTTCGCCGGCCATCTCCGCGGACGTTTCGTAGGCAACACCGGTCATGACGGCGGTCAGTGCTCCGCAAATCGCGCGGCCTTCGGCCGAGTCGTAAGGAATACCGGAAGTCATCAGCAAGCCGCCGATATTGGCATAGCCGAGACCCAGCGTGCGGAACTTGTAGGACAGCTCCGCGATTTCCTTGGAAGGGAACTGCGCCATCAGGACCGAGATCTCGAGCACGACCGTCCACAGACGTACCGCGTGCTCGTAGCTGTCGATGTCGAAAGAGCGATCTTCCTTGCGAAACTGCATCAGGTTCAGGGAGGCAAGATTGCAGGCCGTGTCATCGAGGAACATGTATTCCGAGCACGGGTTCGACGCACGGATCTCGCCATCAGCAAGGCAGGTATGCCAGTCGTTGATGGTCGTGTGGTACTGCAGGCCAGGATCGGCTGAGGCCCAGGCCGCGTAGCCGATCTGCTCCCAGAGTTCCTTTGCCTTCACGGTTTTCAGGGTTTTACCCGTGCGGCGCGCAGTCAGGTCCCATTCGCTGTCCTGGATGACGGCAGAGAGAAAACCGTCGGTCACACGTACGGAGTTGTTGGAATTCTGTCCGGCGACCGTCAGATAGGCTTCGGAATCCCAGTCCGTGTTGTAGGTCGGGAATTCGATCTTGGTAAAGCCCTGTCTGGCGAACTGAATGACGCGCTGGATATAGTTTTCCGGCACCATCATTTTTTTCGCGGCACGGATTTCACGCTTCAGGGCCGGGTTCTTGGCCGGATCAAAGCAGTCACCGTTATCCGCCTCGCAATTCACGCAGGCGCGCATTATGGCAGACAGGTGCTTCTGGCAGATCCTGGAGCCGGTGACGAGCGCCGCCACTTTCTGCTCTTCCTTGACCTTCCAGTTGACGTATTCCTCGATATCGGGGTGATCGACATCCACGACGACCATCTTTGCCGCACGGCGGGTCGTCCCACCGGACTTGATCGCACCGGCTGCACGGTCGCCGATCTTCAGGAAGCTCATCAGACCCGAAGACTTGCCGCCACCGGAGAGCCTTTCGCCTTCGGAGCGGACATGGGAGAAGTTTGAGCCGGTGCCGGAACCGTATTTGAAGAGGCGCGCTTCGCGGACCCAAAGGTCCATGATACCGCCTTCATTTACGAGATCATCCTGCACGGATTGGATAAAGCAGGCATGCGGCTGAGGATGCTCGTAGGCGGTTTTCGACTTGGTCAGCTTGCCGGTCTGAAAGTCGACATAAAAGTGCCCCTGGCTCGGACCGTCGATGCCATATGCCCAGTGCAGACCGGTATTGAACCATTGCGGTGAATTCGGTGCCACCTTTTGAGTCGCCAGCATGTAGCGCAATTCGTCATAAAACGCCTGCGCATCTGCTTCCTGGTCGAAATAGCCGCCCTTCCAGCCCCAATAGGTCCAGGTGCCGGCGAGGCGATCAAAAACCTGACGGCCATCGATTTCAGAGCCGTAGCGTTGATCTTCCGGCAGGTCGTCCATTGCGCTGTCATCAGCTTCACGGCGCCACAGCCAGGACGGGACGGTGTTTTCTTCGACCGGTTTCAGTCTGGCAGGCACACCTGCCTTGCGGAAATATTTCTGAGCCAGAATGTCCGAGGCAACCTGGGAGAACTGGGCTGGAACCTGGATGTCCTCCAGACGGAAGACGATCGATCCGTCCGGATTGCGAATCTCGCTCGTCGCAGTCCGAAATTCAATGCCGGCGTAGGGCGATTGCCCTTCCTTGGTATAGCGCCGCTCAATCCGCATTCTCTAAGTCCCCTTGTGTCCCCGACCGGTTCGGCCCGAACCGGTGTATTCCGCTTCTCACCCGGAAAGACGATGTCGTCAGTCCCATCGCCGGGCGTCACCCTTTCGCCTACTGGCGCCGTCTGTATGTAGCGTTTCTTTCATCGTGATGCACTATATATAGTGTTCATCAACAGGTTTGTCACGATGTGCGCCTTGTATTCGGCGCGCAGAAACTCCTCTCCCGGTTTACCTGTAAAACGCGGAAGCTGTACGCTGATACTTTAGTGTTTTGGATGACCGGAGCGCCCGGAAAGGCTCCCGACTACGCACATCGCAATGATAGGAAAGGTAATGTAAATGAATTCTTAAGGTCAAGGCGTGAGTGACAACAGCTTGTGCCAACATTGTGGGCAAACGCAAAATATTGTGTGCCTGTGTGGATTGCGGGGAGTGGAGCGGGGACAGCAGGAACGCTTGATAATTTGCGCTTGCATTCCCATTGCAGAAGTGCCGGACCCATGCCCGAACTTCGCTGTGGATGACGATCATCCCGCTTTTATGAAAATTTGACGAAAATGGAGGTCGGTGGTTTCAACCCGGTTTAAGCCAGGTCTGATTAAGTGCGGAAACGAGAGGGAAAGGGATCCGCATTACATGAAGCATCACGCCGCCTTTGGCCTTGCGATGGAAGATATCGACGCGGTCGTCGTGGAAGACAGCAAGCCAATGCAGACGATCATCCGATCGATTCTTCTCAGCTTCAAGGTAGCGCGGGTGCGGGTGTTTGATTCGGTCGAAGAGGCTCTTGAAGCGAGCCTCGCTGAGCCACCGAACGTGATTCTGACCGATTGGCGGATGGAACCGACATCCGGATACCAGTTTTTGCGACTCGTCCGGCACCGTCACATGGAACCCCTTTGCTATGTGCCGATTCTCTTCATCACGGCACACGGTACACGACCCCTGGTCGACAAGGCCCTGCGTGCAGGCGCACACCATGTACTCGTCAAGCCGCTTTCGCCGTCAACCTTGTACAAGCGACTCAGATGGCTGTTGACTGACGACCGGCCGATGATCCTTGAGCATTCCGGCTTCTACAACATCAATGGCATCCAGAAATCCATGGATGAGCAGGCGGAAAAAATGCAAACGCTGGCCGGTGCACGCATTCAACACAAGAAAGCGATACAAAAACGCGCTGAGGTTGAGGAGGTTGTCGAAGAGGAATTTGACAGGCAAGAGAAAAAGGAGCCCGTGTTTGCAGGGGTGAAGAAAGGTGGTGTGAAGAAGCAGCAGTCCGCCGCTGCCAAACACATCCGTAATGCGGAATATGTAAAATCCAAAGACCTGAAGCTGCACTGACCAGCAGGGCATATCCCGGAAAATCCAATCCGGCAGCCTCGTTTGCAGATCGTCGTGCGGATTAGGTCGATTTCTCCGACCCTGCGGCAGCCCGGCACTGGACAGACGCTACTCTTGACGCCATAGTCCGCCAAAATCCGGCCGTGGGCATTGCCCGTCCGGGCTCAAGTCATATGCTATCAAGGGACCTTTCAAGGGCCATGAAAAACCTGCTGCTTGAAGTCTTTACCTGGTGGAACAGCCAGACCATGGGAACCCGCTTCTTCACCTGGCGCAAAGGTGAATTTGTCGGCGAGGATACAGCCGGCAACAAGTATTACAAGGAACGTGGCGGCAAGAAACGATGGGTGATCTACAACGGCCTCGCAGAAGCCTCGGCAATTCCTCCGGGTTGGCATGGCTGGATGCACCACAGGGTCGATACCCCTCCTTCAGACGAGACCTACCATCCGAAACACTGGCAGAAGCCGCATGAGGTCAACCACACCGGATCACCGGCGGCCTACCGCCCACACGGTTCGATTCTGACACCGGAAAAACGTCCCGAAGTGACTGGTGACTACGATGCGTGGACACCGGGCGGCTGAGTGACCGATATTGCAAGTACAGGCGAGCCCCGCTTTCGCGGGGCTTTTTTTGTGTGATCGTGTACAGCATCAAAGACTGGTCGACTTTCAAGCCGACTTGCTTCTGGCTTTGGCCTTTGCCGGTGTTTCGTGGGCACCGAACAGGGTGCTTGCCGACGAGATGATCCGGTTCAGGATCAGGATGACCAGCGAGGTGCTGTAACCCAGCACGAAGGGCATGATCAGCAGCATGGACTGATTGGTGAACGCAACTTCCGACTTTGTCGGAACGGTTGTCTTGTTGAGAGCCGCGGCGCTGAGGCTTTTTACAAACGCAAGAAACTCGTGAAAACCAAATGGAAGCGTGAAAAAAAGTGCAAACAGCGCACCAAGCACAATCCTTTGCACAATGAGACGGGAGTCGGAGATATCGAACGTGATATCACTTGTCACAGCGATTGCGTTGAATCCTATGAATGCCGCAGAGCCAATTGCCCCCAGAGACATGAGCCAGAGCAGAAAAAACAGGACCATGAGCGCGCCGTCGAGGCCTTTGCTGAGGAGCGTGACTTCCGCCATGAAAACCGACAGGATCATTGATCCGATCGAAACAACAACCAGCCAGACCGCAAGTCTGGGCAGAAAGTTAGGCATCTGGGAAGCCAGGTAACTCTTCCTGTCGGCGTCGCTCAAGTGTGCAAACAGGACCTGTGTTTTCTCCTCGAGTGCTTCCCATTCGCCTTGATCGGGCGCACGGCCCTTTTGACCGGGGCCAGCAGCCTTGAGACGGTTCAGCCGTCCGAGCTTGAAATTTTCCGGAAGGGATGTTGCTTCGCGGATCAGAAATGAATGCAAGCTGGTGAGGGTATTCAGATCCTCATTGAATTTTTCGTCCTTGATCATGTTTTGAGGATCACTGGGCGGATCGGCGTCGGCGAACATGAGCGTCGCCATGTCCTTGATCTTCCCGGTTGCTTGCTTGAAATCCGAACGAAAACCTGTCGACTCGTTTGTTGCAGACGCGTCGGTCAACTCACCGGTCTCTTGTCCGGCAATGTTTTTCTCGGTCGAAGGTTGATGCCCCTGCCTGGGTTGACCGCTCACGCGGGTGTCCAGTTTGGTTTTGTCCGCCGCCTTGCTGTCGGCGGCGTCCTTGATGTCCCCAGCCATGTTGTTTCCCTAAAACAAGGATTACGTTGGGGAATTCTATCAATAATCGTTTTTTTAGCAAATACAACCAAGTAAGCTCGCAGGAGTTGCGCGGAGACCAATCTCAAATGTCAGCAATAGCGGTTGTCTGCGGAAGGCACGAATTCAGCCTGGATGACAAACAGTTATTCGGAATGCCAGGAGTCCAGAACTGTCAATACCTCCTGGCCAGTTGCCTGGGGCGATAACGCGTAATAGTCGGTTTCGAGCTTGAGAGCCTCGGCCAGCAGACTGTTGTAGTCGGCCTGCGAGACCTCCTGTGTGCCGAACCTGGTCAGATGATCGGTCACAAACTGGGTGTCCAGCAGGGAGTAACCGCCGACGATCAGTCGGGCGACGAGATGTGCAAGACACACCTTTGACGCATCGGTCCGGAAGGTAAACATGCTTTCGCCGAAGAAGGCACCGTTCAGGCTGACACCGTAAAGTCCACCCACAAGTTCGCCGTGCTGCCAGGCTTCGACCGTGTGGCAATGCCCCATCTCGAACAGCTCTCCGTAGAGCCGTCGGATTTCCCGGTTTATCCAGGTTTTCTGACGACCCGGCATCGGTTCCGCACAACCGTCAATAATGCCCTGGAAATCAGTGCTGACCCGAATTTCGAAGACATCATTTCGTATCGTGCGTCTCAATCGCCGTGGCATATGAAAATCGGCAAGCGGCAGAATTCCGCGGTGCTCAGGCTCCAGCCAGAACAAGCCCGGATCATCTGCGGATTCAGCCATGGGGAACAGGCCGCAGGCATAGGCTTTGAGAAGCACCTGCGGTGTTATTTCCATTACAATATCGTCTTTGTAACCAGCCATGAGGCCTCGCTTTCCGGGTGGAAGGGACTGTCCCCTTCGCCAGAACCCGGTCAGTTCGACTTGTCAGCCAGGTATTTTTCCAGCCAGTGGATGTCGTACTGACCGTTCGCTATATCCTGATTGTCCACCAAATCGCGGAAAAGCGGAATAGTCGACTTGATTTCGTCAACCACAAATTCGTCAAGACATCGGCGCAAGCGCATCATGCATTCCACACGATTGCGGCCATGAACGATCAGCTTGCCGATCAGACTGTCATAATAGGGTGGAATCTTGTAGCCCTGATAGACGCCTGAATCGACCCGCACACCAAGACCTCCTGGCGGATGATAGTAGGTTATCGTTCCAGGTGATGGAGCGAAAGTCACGGGATCTTCCGCGTTGATGCGGCATTCGATAGCATGGCCGTCGAATTTAATGTCTTCCTGGGTCATGTCCAGATCACCGCCTGCGGCGATGCGGATCTGCTCGTTGACGAGATCGATGCCTGTGATCATTTCGGTGACCGGATGCTCGACCTGAAGACGGGTGTTCATTTCAATGAAATAGAATTCGCCGTTCTCGTAAAGAAACTCAACGGTACCGACGCCCCGATATTTCAGCTCGCGCATCGCATCGGCGACAATCTGACCTATCTTGTGACGCTGTTCTGCGTTGAGACTGGGCGAGGGGGCTTCTTCAAGGACCTTCTGGTGGCGGCGCTGCAAGGAGCAATCACGTTCGCCGAGATGGACGGCATTTCCCTTGCCGTCACCCAGAACCTGGATTTCGATGTGGCGGGGTTTGCCGAGGTACTTTTCCATGTAAAGAGCATCGTCGCCGAACGATGCCTTGGCTTCAGAGCGGGCGGTGGACAGCGCCGTATCCAGTTCAGCCTCGCTCTTGGCAACCTTCATGCCGCGTCCGCCGCCACCGGCCGCAGCCTTCACAAGCACCGGATAGCCGATTTGCCTGGCAATCGCATGGGCATCGTCGTCGGCAGTGACTTCGCCGTCAGATCCCGGAACCACCGGGATGCCGAGATCCCTGGCAGTCTGCTTGGCCTGGATCTTGTCTCCCATGACGCGAATATGTTCAGCGGTCGGGCCAATGAACTCGATATTGTGTGCTTCCAGTATTTCCGCAAAGCGGGCATTTTCGGACAAAAAGCCATAGCCCGGATGGACGGCATCGGCACCGGTTATCTCACACGCGGCGAGCAGTTGCGGAATGTTGAGATAACTGTCGCGGGCAGCGGGTGGTCCGATACAAACGCTTTCATCTGCCAAGCGCACATGCATGGCATCGGCGTCCGCCGTCGAATGTACGGCAACCGTTGGAATGCCGAGCTCTTTACACGCGCGCAGAATGCGCAGAGCGATTTCACCCCGATTGGCGATAAGAATTTTGGAGAACATGGCCCTGGCGGCTCCTTATTCGACGACTATGAGCGGTTCGCCGAATTCCACCGGCTGGGCATCGTCGACAAGGATCTGTTTGACAGTGCCCGTTTTGGTGGAAGGAATATTGTTCATGGTTTTCATGGCTTCAATGATCAAAATCGTCTGGCCCTCGGTGACCTGGTCACCAACCTGAATGAAAGCTGCAGTGCCAGGTTCAGGCGAAAGATAAGCAGTGCCAACCATAGGCGAAGTGACGGTCAGTCCCGACTGTGTCGGCTTTTCCGCGACGGGATCCACCGGCGTTGCCACAGGTGCGGAAGCGACAGGGGCCGCCGAAGCGATGGCTGCCGACGCGGGAACGTTGACCGGTGCATTTATCGATACCTGGCGGGCAACACGGATGCGTGTATCGCCCTGTTCCAGTTCGATCTCGGAAAGGTTCGTTTCGTCAAGCAGAACTGCGAGATCCCGGATCAGGGCCGTGTCGAACTTCTTGTTATCATTACGCATCATATCGTTTGGCTCTCGTACTCGCTCCACAAAAAGCGGGGAAATCTGATTGACTGATACCGGATGCCCCTCTTCGGCGACGTCCTTCCGGCAGTTTCCGGGTTTTACGAGGAATTCTCCAAGCAAAATCCGGTTCAATCCGCACTTTTTGTTCCGCCAAAATGTGGCGGTAACAGATCATTGGCCCGCATTCGGCCGAATGCGGGCCAAGCTTCTTATAGGGATTCAATTGTGTCAGGAAAACCCCTGATTTCCCATTGATAACGCCGGGATGCGGTTTCCAACAGCCTTGCGTGTTTGTTGCTCAGCAGGTTGCCTCGCCGCAATTCTTCAAGGCACTCAGTTTGGCGGTCAGCTGGTCATATCCCACCGCGCCCATCACGACTTCGTTTCCAACGACGTAGGATGGTGTTCCTGTCAGTCCGAGACGGTTTGCCAACGCGTAGACTTCCTCGATGGTCTGGCCCGCCTCATCGGTTGCCATGGCAGCCTGGAGATCGGCTTCGGAAACACCTGCTCCTGTCGCAGCAGCCATCGCGCTCGACAGGTTGGCCTGGCCACGGCTCAGAAGCAGAGCTTCGTGAAAATCACCGTATTTATCCGGCGCGACCGAGTTTACGGCGACCGCCACCTGTGCGGCTTCGATCGAGCCCTGACCAAGCACCGGAAATTCCTTCAGGACGACTTTGAGATCAGGATTTTCATCAATCAGCCTGACCATGTCGCCATAGGCGCGCTTGCAGTAGCCACAGTTATAGTCGAAAAATTCCACGATTGTGACAGACCCTTCCGGATTCCCGAGGACCACCTGACGGGTGGAATTGAAAAGGACGTCGGCACTATCGCTGAGCACCTGCAGACGGGCGGCTTCTTCGGCTTCCTGTTCGCGGCGCTGAAGCTCGTTGAGAGCCTCGGCTATGATCTCCGGGTTTTCGAGCAGGTAATCACGCACGATCTTTTCAACGTCGCCGCGATTGAGGTCCTGCGCCGCCACGGTTCCCGCCATCAAGGACAGGATCAGTGCCGCTGCAGAAAGTATGCGCAGAACCACTGGGGGACACAGTCGCTGCGAAAGTGTGAAAAGTTGGGCCATTGAAAACTCCTTTGGTGGTCGGAATGTCCAGTCTCCACCACCATGCGTGATTTTCGGTATCACCGGCGATTCGGCAGATCCGGTGGTTTGTACGCTACAATGTCGTCTGCTTGAACCCATGCCGGCGATCCACGCTTCAAACTTTTTTGAGCACGCGCCGCATAGCGTTTCGCTGCGTCGAAGTCGCCGCGCACCATCAAACCTTTCGCCGTTGCCAGATCTGCTTCGGCTCGCTCGCCTTGCCGGCCATGGGCTATGGCAAGCTGGCCATAGGCAACGCCGGAATTTGAATCCCGTTGAATGGCTTTTTTCAGCACGCGTTCTGCTTCCGGCAGATAGGCCGGATTGTTTGCGCCAACCAGAGCATAACCGAGCCAAACGAGGAACTGCGGTTCGTTCGGTTTGAAAGACAAGGCCTTGCGGAACGGCGCAATCGCCCGCTTCGGGTCTCCGCCTTCCAGCAGCGCCTGACCCTTCAGTTCGTAATAGTACGGGTTGTTGGGTTGCGTCCGGATCAGGGCATCGATTTCCTTTACGGCACCTTTGCCGCGGCTTTTCATTGCCGCAATTGCCCTCGCGTATTGTGCAGCAGGGCTCTTGTCACTTCGAGGGAAGGCGCGCAATGTCGCCGAAGGATGACTGGAAAAGGCAAAAAGCTTGGCGCGCACCTGATCGTGCCGGTATTGGAGTACATAGTCTTCCGGTTGATTGAAGTACTTGGATTTCTGCGCCTGGTTCAAAAGACCGTTGTACCGTTCCTGGGCCATTGGATGGCTTTGTGCATAAGGGTCTGCATATTGACGGGAAAACAACTGTTGTTCGGACATGCGCTGGAAGGTCTTCAGCATGCCCCGCGGACTTTGCCCGGTTGCATTGAGATATTTAAGAGCTGCCCGGTCAGCCGCGGCTTCTTCGCCACGCTGGTAGGAAAGCAATGATCTTTTGCCGACTGATGTTGCTCCCAAAGCAGCAGCAGCGCCGCCGGACGCGGCCTGGCCTGAACCCGAAGCAGCGCCCGCTGCGGCTGCGCCTGCACCCAACAGCATGCCGATAACCGCTATGATCTGGGCATTTGCAGCAGCGGCACGCAAGCGAACCAGATGTCGCCCGGCTATGTGACCGGTTTCGTGGGCAATGACACCGATCACTTCACTTGGCGCCTCGGCTTCCATAAGGACACCGATGTTAATGAACATGCGGCGTGAATCGGGAACGAAGGCGTTGAAGCTTTTGTTGTTGACCAGAATGATTTCCGGCTCCGAATGTGCAATGCCCGCAGCCTTGAAGATCGGTTTCGCATAGTCTTTCAACAGAGCTTCCGTCTCTGCGTCGCGAACAATGGGAATCTTGCCCCGCTGAGCATTTGCGGGAACTACGACCATCGGCAACACAATTGCCAAGGAACACACAATAGCCACTGCCTTGCGCAGGAGACGCAAAAGCGACTGCTTTGGAAAAAAGGCAGAAGCGGGCGAGGAAAGCAGCAAGTCGTAACTCCTGTCCGGTACCGGGAAGATTAAACAATTCAAGGTGAGGCGAAAGTATGGACGTGTTCGGTTCGGGTCAAGAATTCCTGCATGACATTTCGGAAAGGTTTGGTCGTCTCATGCTCATATGCCACGGCTTTGATTCCGGGATGCATTGCAAGCGTGCGGAAAATCCGCAATACGGTCAGCAGGACAGGAATAGGCCGGAAGTACAGCATCTCCATGACCAATGAAGCATTTCAACCATCTCGGCGCAGCGACGTTGCTCCCTTTATAGCCATGGATGTTCTCGCGGAAGCTGCAAAGCTTGAAGCCGGGGGACGATCGATCATCCACATGGAAGTTGGTCAACCATCCGCTCCAGCCCCCAGGCTGGCACTTGAGGCGGCACGAAAGGCACTGGAGCATGGTCGTCTCGGTTATACGGCAGCTGCGGGCATTCAGCCGCTCCGTCATGCGCTCGCCGAGCACTACAAAACAGAATATGGGGTTGAGGTGCCTTCGGACCGCATCATGGTGACGACCGGCTCCTCTGCCGGGTTCAACCTTGCTTTTCTCGCCGCATTCGACCCTGGAGACAGAATAGCGCTGACGGCACCCGGATATCCGGCCTACCGCAATATTCTGCGATCGCTGGGTCTGGTTCCAGTTGAGATAGAAGTGAGTGAGGAAACGCGGTGGTGCCTGACGCCGGAACACATTGAGCAAGCCCTCAAGGACGGGCCCGTACGAGGGATACTGGTGGCAAGTCCGGCCAATCCAACCGGGACCATGATGAGCTCCGATGCGCTGACCGAATTGATCAGGTTTGCCGAAGCGGAAAAGATCTGGTTCATTTCAGACGAGATTTATCATGGGCTTGATTATTCCGGAGACCAGAAGTCAGCCCTTGAAATTTCGGATAATGCGATAATCATTAACAGCTTTTCCAAGTACTACTGCATGACTGGCTGGCGCATAGGCTGGATGGTTTTACCAGATCAACTTGTGCGTCCGGCAGAGCGCCTTGCCCAGAACCTTTATATCTCCGCACCGGAGATGTCTCAGCTTGCGGCAACCGCAGCACTGGGCTCTGTTCAGGAACTTGAAGCAGTCAAGGCCGGGTACGTCGCCAATCGAGAGCTGTTGCTTGAAGGGCTGCCTGCAATCGGTTTCGATCAGTTACTCCCTGTTGATGGCGCCTTTTACATTTATGCGGATATCAGCCGTCTCAGTGACGACAGCCTCCGGTTTGCAAGACAAATGCTGCATGACGCAGGTGTCGCAGCAACTCCGGGCGTCGATTTCGACCCCGTGCACGGCCATAAATTCCTGCGGTTCTCATTTGCCGGCGCGCATGAAAACATGAAGGAGGCTCTTGTCCGCATGTCGGATTTCTTGTCTCGCTGAAAAATTGAATTTCGGACCAGTAGTTCAAATGGTTCTTCTCGTTCGGAACACAAAAAAGGCGGCCATCGGCCGCCTTTTTCCTATTCACCGGGCATGATCAGAAAAACGATCGGCCACGTTGCCACCAACCGACCCGCTTCGGCTTGCCTTCCTGATCTTCATCAGAAGTTTCGCTGGTGACAACCGGCTCAGCAGGCGCTGAAGGTTTGGTATCGGCCGTCTCCTCGGTCGTTTCGTTCGGGACAGGCTGTTCGGATGTCGGGGTTTCGACAACAATGTTCTCGGGCGCGGTTTCCGCTGTAGCCGATGTTTCGACTTCAGGTGCATCAGATCCATTGTTATCGCGGGATTCGGCGACAGCTGCCTGAACGTCCGGTACCTCATCAGCCTCGGCGGAAGCTTCAACTGAAGCGTCTGTTTCTTCCGAACCAGCAGATGTTTCTGTACCCGTCTCCGGTGTTACCGAGGTCTCGGGAACTGCGGCATTGGCTTCGCCTGTTTCAGTCTCAACAGGGTCGGTTGCTTCCGTCGTATCGGTTCCGCTTTCAGCATCGGCCGATTGCTGGACATCTCCGTCGGACATGTCGTCGCCCTGGAGTTCCGTACCTTCTCCATTGCGTCGACCACGCCGTCCGCCGCGACGGCCACGACGGAGCTTCGTCGCTATCTGCATCCTCCGAACTGGATGCTACCTGACGTTCATCATTGCTTTCGTCGCCATTGTCGGACCCGCCTTTCCGGCGTTTCCGGCGTCGCTTGCGGCGGCGGTCTCCACCGTCCTCGTCTTGCGCCTGTTCTTCGACATCAGGTTGCTCGGTGTCTTCGTCGATTATTTCGACCGTGTCCGGTTGCACCATCGGTGGGGGTGCCGGAATGCGGTCCCGATCAACGGGTGCACCACGTTCAAGCACATACAGCTGACCATTCACCATGTCGTCGGCATTTACTTCTATCTCAACGGCAAAACGGGTTTCCAGATCGAACAAGTTCGAGCGTTTCTGGTTGAGAATATAAAGCGCGACCTGTGTCGTTGTACGTATGATCAGGTTGTGTGTCGCACCCTTGAGAAGATTGTCTTCAATGGACCTCAAAACATGAAGTGCGACCGATTCGACGGAACGGATCATGCCGGTGCCCTGACAATGCGGGCAAGGCGTTGTCGAGCTCTCCAGAACACCTGTGCGGATACGCTGGCGCGACATTTCCAAAAGGCCAAAATGGGAAATCCGTCCAACCTGAATGCGCGCACGGTCGTTTTTCAGGCAGTCTTTCAGCTTTCGCTCAACCGAGCGGTTGTTTTTCGACTCTTCCATATCGATGAAGTCGATAACAACCAGACCTGCCAGATCCCGCAAACGAAGCTGGCGGGTAACTTCTTCAGCAGCCTCGAGGTTCGTCTGAAGCGCCGTATCCTCGATGTTATGTTCGCGCGTCGATTTGCCGGAGTTCACATCGATCGACACCAGTGCTTCCGTCTGGTTGATTACGATGTAGCCACCGGATTTCAGTGTAACCTGAGGCGAGAACATCGCATCGAGCTGTGGTTCGACGCCATTGCGGATAAACAGAGGTGAGGGATCGCGGTATGGCTGAACATTCTTGGCATGGCTCGGCATGAGCATGCGCATGAAGTCCTTGGCTTCGCGATAGCCTTCGTCACCTGAAACCAGGACTTCGTTTATGTCCTTGTTGTAAAGGTCCCTTATGGATCTTTTGACAAGGCTGCCTTCCTCGTAAACAAGACTTGGGGCACTTGATTTGAGTGTAAGCTCCCGGACATTTTCCCAAAGCCGCATCAGGTATTCGAAATCGCGTTTGATTTCTGCTTTCGTCCGGCTGGCACCTGCCGTTCGCAGGATTACACCCATGCCTTCCGGCACATCGAGTTCGGAGGCAATTTTCTTAAGGCGCTTGCGGTCTGTCGGTTGTGTGATTTTCCGCGAAATTCCGCCACCACGCGCGGTGTTCGGCATCAGCACGGAGTAACGACCCGCGAGCGACAGGTAAGTGGTTAGAGCAGCACCCTTGTTCCCGCGCTCTTCCTTGACGACCTGAACGAGAATGATCTGGCGGCGCTTGATAACTTCCTGAATCTTGTACTGCTTGCGAAGCGGAACAGTACGTTCCGGAACTTCTTCCATCGCGTCTTCGGCACCAACGGATTCAACGGCGTCATCGTCGTTTTCAATCTCGTCGTCGTCGTCTCGATTGCGCCGCCTGCGACGGCTACGTGCTCTTACAGGGGCCTCTTCGTCATCGCTCGAAGCGTCGGAGGATGCATTCTCATCGACTTCGGAATTTGAATCGTCTGCAGTAGACGCTTCCGGGTCTTCGTCACTCGGTTGATTTTCGGAGGACCTGGCTGAAATTTCTTCTACGGCTGTTTCGTCATTATCCGAGGAAGTTTCAGTTTCTGCTCCGGCTGCATTTTCATCGCCGTCGCTCGTGATGTCTTCAGCATTGGTCGGGTCTTCGGCAACACCGTCTTCAGCACCTGCCGATTGGGTGTTGTCCTGATCAGCTGCGCCATCGGCGTTGTCGGAGTCATCATCAGCAGCGGTTTCCACTTTTTCGCTGGCAACAGTTTCCGATGACTCGTTTTTCGCTGCCCGCGAGCGGCGGCGGCGCTTTGGCTTTTCTTCAGCTTCCTGATCTTCACCCTGGCGCTCTGCTGCTTCTGCAGCCAGCAGCGCTTCCCGATCGGCGACCGGGATCTGATAGTAATCGGGATGAATTTCGCTGAAAGCCAGGAAACCGTGGCGGTTTCCGCCATATTCAACGAAAGCTGCCTGTAGCGAGGGTTCGACCCGTGTTACTTTCGCCAGATAAATGTTACCGCGAAGCTGTTTCCTGTTCGCCGCTTCGAAATCGAATTCTTCAACACGATTGCCACGTACGACGACGACCCGGGTCTCTTCCGGGTGGCCCGCGTCGATCAGCATTTTGTTTGCCATTATTGAACGTCTCCACGGCAGCGTTGCTGGGCGCGTTTCGTAAACGCGCATCGCCCGAAAGGAGAAGGGCTGCCGTAATTGTTTTGCTAAGATTGGGAAGGGCGTCTGCGCCCTGCGCGGTCGTCAGACCAACAAAAGCGGCCGCTGAAGCGGAGCCTTGCCTTGTGTTGGTCACTGTGTTCATCGCGCGGGTCCTTCGGGGCAACGCAGGCCCTTAAGTTAAGTCGTTGTACCTTTGCCGGAGAGCAGGGAGGGGAATGCCGCTTCGTCTGCTATCGCCGGTTCCGGAAAGATTCGTCTTTGTTTTCCGCCAGTTATCTCGCTCTGAACCTTGCCGCAAAGGCAGGTTTCAATCTGGCGAGACATCGCGGTCTCAAAGATTTGCCGCTACCTTCTCTTCAGCAACAAGGCACCTCTCGAAACGGCAGAACGGCCTCTGTTCCGTCGCTTGAAGGCCTTGGATTGCGATGACGTTGTGGATAGATACCCCGTTGCGTCATCCGGGAAGGTATCGGTTTTGAACCGAAATCCGTAAGGTACTTTTACGATCCGCTGACTGGCTTTGCAAGCAATGTGAAATGCATATGCCATTTTCCTTCGCACACATATAGCGTATGAGGGGAGCTGCGGGGCCTCAGCGTTGGCAGATGATGAGCGACATGGCCGGAGAAATTGTGAAAAAAATCGGGACAAAACCTAAGGTGGCCGGTGTTGCAGCCACTTTCGGCAGGGCCGTCACATTGGCCATTGCCCTGATAACACTGTTTTTTTTCAACATTCCCGGATCCGGTCTCATATCGGGTGCCGAAGCGGCAATGCCCGAGGTGATCGGGGCTCGCGTCGCCGGCGATGAAAGCCGAACCCGATTCGTACTTGATATGGATACACAGGTGACCCCGTCCATATCCGGGCTCGCCAAACCCTATCGGCTCATTCTCGATCTGCCCGAAGTGAAGTTTTCCTTGCCCGATGATACGGGAATGTCCGGCAGAGGGATGGTTGAAGACTGGCGGTACGGTCTGTTCGCAGCGGGAAAATCCCGCATCGTTATGGATCTGTCAGGACCCGTTCGCGTCGACAAGACGTTCTTCCTGCCCGCTGTCGATGATCAACCGGCGCGCCTGGTTGTGGACCTTGTTCGATCGACACCGGAGCAATTTGACGCCTTCATACAGGAAACTCGCGGTGCCGGACCGGCAAAGGACAAGAACTCAGCGCCGAAAACCGACCGAATGAAAGCGAAGAAGGCGAGGGAAAAGCCTCTCATTGTGCTGGATCCGGGTCATGGTGGCATCGACAATGGCGCGACTGGTGTCGGTGGTACCCTCGAAAAGGCAATCGTGCTGGATTTTGCAAGTCTTTTGAAGAGCAAGCTCGAGGAAACAGGCCTCTATGAGGTCCGGTTGACCCGAGAGGACGATACCTTTGTTTCTCTGTCACGGCGCGTGGAAATCGGCCACGAACTTGAAGCCGACCTGTTTATTTCCATTCACGCCGATTCGGTGCGTCGCGGCAGAAAATTCGCCCGTGGTGCAACCGTCTACACGCTGTCAGACAAGGCTTCCGACCAGCTTTCGGAGGAACTTGCGGAAGTGGAAAACATGTCGGATGTCATAGCGGGTGTTGAACTGGATGACGAACCAACCGATGTGACGGACATTTTGCTTGATCTGGCGCGCAGGGAAACAAGGTCCTTTTCGAGCTACTTTGCCAAGACGCTTGTGAGCGAGCTCAAGAGCGCAGTCCGGCTCATCAACAATCCGCATCGTTCAGCGGGTTTTCGGGTTTTGAAAGCGCACGATGTGCCTTCTGTTCTGGTCGAACTCGGTTATCTGTCCAATGAGCATGACGAGAAGCTTCTGGTAACCGAGGAGTGGCGGGAACGCATGGCAAATGCCATGAACGAGGCGATTCACGGGTTTTTCCGCCCAAGACTTGCGCGGCAACAGGAATTACCGTCCCAGTGAAAAGGCTGAATTGTCACGTAAATTGAGCGTCTTGTGTGCCGATTGCCTCAGCATCGCCATATTGGTGCACGAGGTAACAATCAGGACATTGTGAAAACAGGTGCCTGAAGGTGCCGTATGAATGTTTCCGTGCTAGAACGCGATATGCAGCAATGACGGGGAAAGACGAGCCCGCACTATGAAGTTTTTGGTGAAATTTTTCGGTTACCTTTTCGGAATTGGGGCCGCGCTCGCACTGCTGGTTGCAGCAGGCGTGTGGATGTATCTGCAACATCTTGATGAAGACTTGCCGGATTACACGACCCTGAAGAATTACGAGCCGCCCGTGATGACCCGCGTACATGCGGCAGACGGCAGTCTCATGGCCGAATACGCAACCGAACGGCGCATGTTCCTGCCGATCCAGGCCATGCCAGACCTCGTGAAACAAGCCTTCATCTCTGCGGAAGACAAGAATTTTTACTCTCACATCGGGGTCGACCCTGAAGGGATCGCACGCGCGGCCGTTCGATTTGTACAAAATTACGGATCCGGCCGGCGACCGGAAGGCGCCTCGACCATAACGCAGCAGGTCGCAAAGAATTTTCTGCTTACCAATGATCTTTCCATCGTTCGCAAGATCAAGGAAGCAATACTCGCCCTGCGTATCGAGCAGGCTTACACGAAAGACGAAATTCTCGAGCTTTATCTCAACGAGAACTTTTTCGGCTTGGGGGCCTACGGAATTGCGGCAGCAGCACTGATCTACTACGATAAATCGGTGCATGAACTGGAGCTGGACGAAGTTGCCTACATGGCTGCGCTTCTCAAAGCTCCCAACAACTACCATCCTTTCCGACACACAGATCGTGCGATTTCACGTCGAAACTATGTCCTCGACCGCATGGTTGCCGACGGCTATGTGAGTTTCGAGGAAGGCGAGGAGGCGAAAAAGAAGCCGATTGTCGTAAAGCCGCGGCAAACTGGTTCACGGCTGTTCGCCGCAGAATACTTCACCGAAGAGGTTCGCAGGGAAGTTGCGGAAATCTTCGGGACCAAGCGGCTCTATGAGGGCGGCTTGTCGGTTCGGTCAACCCTCGATCCGGAACTGCAGAACATGGCGCGCAAATCGCTGATGGACGGATTGATCAATTTCGACCGCCAACGCGGCAGCTGGAATGGTCCCGTCGATCGGTTGACGATCGGTGCCGATTGGGGTGTCGATCTCGCAAAGGTCGAAGCACTTAGCGACATTCCCGAATGGACGCTGGCAGTGGTTCTCGAAAGCGGCAGCGACCAGGCAACAGTGGGCGTTCAGCCGGAAACGCTCGTCAGCGGCAAACTTTCGGACGAGCGAAAGAGCGGCCCCCTGTTTCTCGACGCCATGAAGTGGGCACGTGTCAACGGTCGTGCGCCAAGCGCTGTCTCGGATGTGCTGGCACCAGGCGATGTGGTTTATGTCCAGGAAAGTCAGGTCGCTCCGGGGACGTTTGAACTGAGACAGATCCCCAAGGTCTCCGGCGCCCTGGTCGCAATGGATCCCTACACGGGACGTGTTCTGGCCCTCGTCGGTGGATTCAGCTTTGCTCAGAGCGAATTCAACAGGGCGACGCAAGCTTACCGGCAACCGGGATCGTCCTTCAAACCATTCCTCTATGCCGCAGCACTGGACAATGGATATACACCGTCTTCGGTCATCATGGATGCGCCGCTTGAGATAAGCCAGGGACCCGGTCTGGGAACGTGGCGGCCGCAAAACTATGGCGGCAAGTTCTATGGACCGTCGACGTTGCGAACGGGCATCGAGCGGTCGAGAAACGTGATGACCGTCCGGTTGGCACAGGACATGGGCATGCCATTGGTCGCCGAGTACTCGAAGCGGTTCGGTATCTATGACAATATGCTTCCTGTCCTGTCCATGTCGCTCGGCGCGGGAGAAACAACGGTTCTTCGCTTGACGACGGCCTATGCGACCATCGCCAATGGCGGGCGGAAAGTTCGCCCTACGCTGATTGACCGCATTCAGGACAGGTACGGGCGTACAATCTACAAGCATGACAGTCGTATCTGCGACGGATGTACCGAAAACGTCTGGGAAGGGCAGCAGGAACCGACGCTGATTGATGATCGAGAACAGGTTCTCGATCCCATGACGGCGTATCAGATCACCTCGATGATGGAAGGTGTGGTCCAGCGTGGTACTGCAACTTCCGTGCGGGCGGTCGAAAGACCAGTGGCCGGCAAGACCGGGACGACGAATGACGAGAAAGACGCGTGGTTCATGGGTTTCACACCGGATATTGCGGTCGGTGTTTTTGTTGGTTATGACAATCCCAAGCCTATGGGACGCGGAGCAACCGGAGGGCAGGTTGCAGCACCGATCTTTACAGACTTTGTGAAGAAAGCGCTGGTCGACAAGCCTCCGGTCGAATTTCGCGTTCCTCGCGGTCTTCAGCTGATCCCGATCAACCGTCAGACCGGGTTGCGTACCGCAGCCGGGACACCTGGAGCAATTCTGGAATCGTTCAAACCCGGTATGGCACCGCCGGACAGTTATTCGGTAATCGGTTTTCAGGACACCATGGGTGTACCGACTGCCGTTTCACCCGCAGCGCAGCAAGCGGTGACTGTGGGTACCGGCGGCCTTTACTGATTTTCTTCGAGCCAGCGGAACATCATCTGCAGCTGACCTGCTTTCGATAGCCGGTTTACAGTGACCGGCTCCGCGGCTAATGTCCCGCTCCAATTCTCGGCCCGGTGCTCCTGACGGAAGCCGGGCCGTTTCACTAAAACAGAGAGGTATCCGATGCGCGCCGAAACGGAAGCGATCGTAGATGAAATCAAGCAGGCCATAAGCCTGCTGAGGAGGCATCTTTGACTGGGATCAGGCTCTTGTCCGTCTGGAAGAACTGAACGCTCTTTCTGAGGATCCGGAACTGTGGAATGACGCCGCCAAGGCGCAGAAGCTGATGCAGGAACGGCAAAACCTCGACGACGGCATCAATGGTGTCAAGCAGCTTGAACAGGACCTCTCCGACAATGTCGAGTTGATTGAACTTGGCGAGATGGAAGACGATTCTTCGGTGATACAAGACGCGGAGGACGCGCTTCGAGAGCTGAAGGAAAAGGTCGACAAGCTTCAGCTGAATTCATTGCTTTCCGGTGAAGCGGACAGCAACGACACCTATATTGAGATCCACTCGGGTGCTGGCGGGACTGAAAGCCAGGACTGGGCTTCCATGCTTTTGCGGATGTATCGCAGGTGGGCCGAAAAACGTGGCTACAAAGTCGAGGTCCTGGAGCACCAGGACGGAGAAGAAGCCGGTATCAAATCGGCAACGCTTCTGGTCAAGGGCGAAAACGCCTATGGCTGGCTGAAATCGGAGTCCGGTGTTCACCGTCTGGTACGAATTTCCCCCTATGACAGCAACGCGCGGCGTCATACCAGCTTTTCCAGTGCCCGGGTTTATCCGGTGATTGACGATTCCATCGAGATCGATATCAACGAAAGCGATTGCCGGATCGACACTTACCGGGCATCTGGTGCTGGTGGGCAGCATGTCAATACGACCGACTCGGCTGTTCGCATAACGCACCAGCCAACCGGGATAGTGGTCCAGTGCCAGTCTCAACGGTCGCAACACAAAAACCGCGCAACTGCCTGGGACATGTTGAAAGCGCGGCTCTATGAGGCTGAGCTAAAACGACGTGAACAGGAAGCGAACGCAGAAGCTGCGTCGATGACCGACATCGGTTGGGGGCACCAGATCAGATCTTATGTTCTGCAGCCCTATCAGCTGGTCAAGGACAACCGAACCGGTGTTGAAAGCACATCACCTGGCGACGTCCTCGATGGCGATCTTGACAAGTTCATGGAGGCGTCTCTGGCGCAACGGATCTCTGATGGAGATACGGCCGACACGGGCGGCAGCGACTGACAGGTCGTGTGGCAAATCAATCCAATGTCAACGGGGCCTTCGGGTCCCGTTTTCGTCAAAGGGCGAGTTCGGCCAGTTTCTCGCCAGCGGTGAGAAATGCTGCTGGATTATGAGGTTTGTCGTCCTTGCGGATCTCATAGTGAAGATGCGGGCCGGTGGAGCGTCCTGTCGATCCGACATTCCCAATCAAATCGCCTGCAAGGACATGATCACCTTCAGCAACGTGCAACCGGCTCAGATGGGCATAGCGCGTGACAAAACCGTTTGCGTGGCGCACCTCTACCATCTTGCCGTAACCACCGTTCCATTTGGCGCTCAAAACCGTGCCGGGTGCGGTAGTGTAGACACGAGCCCCATAGGGAGCCTTGAAATCGATCCCGGTGTGCATGGCAAGGCGCCTGAGGAACGGATCAACTCTCGGACCATAGCTGCTGGATATGCTTCCGTTTCGAACCGGCCGCTTCACAGGCAATCTCAGTGCGGTGAACTTGACGCGCCGTAGCGTTTTCAAGGCACTTTCCGCGCGCTGGAGCCGAGTGGGAAAGGTCTTTTCCGATATAGGTGCAAAAGGGCCGCCGATGGAGCTGTTTTCGCGTAGCGCGGCATTCAGAGCCGGCGCAATGTTCTTCGTCGTTAAAAGGATATCTTCAATCCGGCCTTCCGTGGCGACGGTTATGGCATCGACCGCAGCCGTGCTTTCCACATCCATCTCGGAGATATCGGCTTTCACCGCGTCGAGTGCTGCCCGTTTCTCAGTGTTTTTTTTTAACTCTTGAGGATTTTCCGCAGTGTCTTTCGCGGGTTTTTGCAGCAAGGACAGCGGATCGATGGATCTGGGAGTGCTTTCACGCAATCCCAGCGCCTTCACAGGCTCGTCAATCAGTTCGCTTTCCCCACCGATCGCCGTTTTGTCATTGGTTCCGATCGAGGCAAGGTTCCGTGAGTCGAGGGAGGGCTTTTGCGGCGGAAGCGGTTTGTCATTGCTGAGATAAATGCCGACACTTTCGGCGCGCGCAACAAGGTCGGCGACGATTGCATGGCGCTGATTGAGATCCTGCTGCCGGCGAAGAACATCCATGACCTGGATTTCGACAGTTTCCCTGTCCACCATCTGGCGGCTCGTCAGCTTCTGGATTTCCGCTCTCAGCCGGTCGATATGATCCTGATATTCCAGAACCAATTCGGTCCGCTCCGCGGTGGCTTCCGCCACCATGTCGCCGCGAACCAAATAATAGCCGGCTGTTCCGCTCACGCCGAGTGTCGCCGCGACGCAGGCGAGGGCGCCGCATATGAGGTGAATGGGCCGCACGCTATAGGTCGTGGATTTCGCACTCTTGTCCAAAGACGAATGGTGTGTCGCCATTCTTGGCTTTCGATTTGTTTGCGTCGTTGTTTGGCGCTGTCGCATGATCACTCAGTCACTGTCTGCATTCTGCAAATGAACTGAGGATGATTAGAATTTGGTAAGGTTAATAAATCGTCTGCAATCGAGGTTAATTTATCCCGAGAGTCGGGCGAGAGGCTTGTAAAATCCGGGGGTTAGGCCTGCTTCAGACCTTGCTCGATCATTAAATGGCGGTTTCAAATTGCCACGAAAATGCCGGCGAACGTATTCGTGGAAGGCCGATTCAGGTCTGATTCCCTGCCGGTCACACAAGAATCGGAACCACTTGGCACCAAATGCAACGTGATTCTTTTCATCGCGATAGATGACATCAAGACATTTTGCGGTGTCTTCATCTCCGATGTCGCGTGCCTTTTTGATCATGGGGGGTGTTATGTCGAGGCCACGCGCTTCGAGCACCAGGGGGATGATGGCGAGACGTGCAGCCAGATCATGTCCGGTATCCTGTGCCGCTTGCCAGAGGCCGTCATGTGCCGGCATGTCGCCATAGCAGGCATCGAGTTTTGCCAGCCGGTCTTCAAGCATCGAAAAATGTTTGGCCTCCTCGAGACCAACACGAACCCAATCGTCATAGTAGGAACGTGGCAGACGCACATGCGCAAAGCGGCCGACAAGGTCCCAGGTCAGGTCCACGGCGTTCAATTCGATGTGGGCGAGTGAATGGAGCAGCGCGACACGACCGGAAGTTCCGCCCAGATTACGTTTGGGCATGTCACGTGGCGCCCGGAGCTCGGGTTTGTCCGGGCGGCCTGGTCTGTCCGGCATATGACCGTCCCTTGATGGGGTTCCAAGCGAAAGATCGCGCTTGAACCAGGACTTTGATATCGCATAAGCCAAACGGACTTTTTCAGTCGTGTCAGACGCTGAAACGATGGCCCGCGCGCCTGCCACGAGCGTGGCAGGCTGACTTGGAGCAGAAGATTGCGGCATGGCACCCTTGGCAGGATTGAACTTGATGGCGGTTCTACAGAGCCTTTGCAGCCTCGAGGACTGCTTCAGCGTGACCGGGAACTTTTACCTTTCTCCAGATCTGGGCAATTTTCCCTGTCTTGTCCACGAGGAAGGTTGAACGTTCCACACCCATGTATTTTTTCCCGTACATGGATTTTTCCACCCAGACACCATAAGCCTCTGCGGTCGATGTGTCGGTATCCGCTCCGAGACGAACAGCGAGATTGTGTTTGGCGATGAAATTGTCGTGTTTCTTTGCGGAGTCGGGTGACATCCCTACGATCGTGACGCCCAGATTATTGAAGTCCTCGATCAATTCGGAAAACGCAATAGCCTCTTTTGTACACCCGGGAGTGTTGTCCTTGGGGTAAAAGTACACGACAACCGGTTTTCCCTTGAGGGCGTCCAGAGAAACGCGGGCACCACCATCACTTTCCAGATCAAAACTTGGTGCGGTGTCACCTATCGCCAGCTGCTGCATTCTGTCATCCTTCTGTCATAATTTAAGCGTCATTGCCGGAACCAGAATCCGATATGTACACAGCTGTCGATTTTGCTGCGAGATTCGAAGTATCATAGGACGTGCTGCGACTCGTTCAATGCGCGTTGAAGCAGGTATTTGAGGCTGTGCAAAGGCCGCGGGCCTGTTGGCTGTCAACGGTCAGGAGAATGGACTGAATTTGTTTCGACGATCTGGCGGCAATACCAGGCAGGAAAAGACCCGTACGCAGAGACGATTTCGCAGACGCTTCTGGTACCTGGCGGCTTTCGTTGTTATTTGCGTGGTCGCAGGCCTTGCAATTCTGTTTGCCTCCGGACCGGTGCGGATCCCTCTTCTTGGAAGTTTGCTTGCATCACAGGGTACGCGTGGTCCCGTGCAGCTTTCCGTCGAATTGGCGCGCATTGATTTCACAGCTCACGACGGTATCGAGATCATTCTGGAAGATGCATCCGTCGATATTGGAGGGCCTGCACCGGTCAACATAAGTTTGCCGAGGCTCGTCGTTCCGCTCGACCGGGATGAGCTGCTGGCCGGCAAGCTGCGGTTCTCCTCGCTGCTGCTTGACAGACCGCGCGTGCGTGTTGCGCTCAAAGGCGGTCCGGCCAAGGTTCCTGAAATCGGTCCACTCATGGAGGCCGTCGACCGGACGAGTGATGTCGTCGACGACCAATTTGCAAGACGCGGACTGAGGTTCGTCAAGATAAGAAACGGGTCCTTCGAATTGGCGGGAGCATTTCCGCGCAGCTTCGAGGGAATCGACGCTGATGTCGTGCGCCGCGAAAATCGGGTTATACGGGCCAATGCCAAGGTCACGGGAAACGTCTCGACTTGGCGTCTGGAATTAGCCAGAAGTGCTCCGGAAGACGGATCAGGCAAAAACATCGGTGTGGTGGTGAATGGTATCACACTTGCCGAATTGCTGGGTCCTGACGCTCTGGAAAGACAAGGCAAGGGCCTTGGTTTGCCAGCCTCGGCAAAGGTTGAAACGCGTCTAGACGGGGACGGCAATTTTGTTTCGGCAAATGTGGTTGGCCGTGTTCGAAACGGATGGTTTCAGCTCGGAAAAACGATCGTCGCCTTCGACGATGCTGCTCTGTCGTTGCTCTTCAAGGGCGGGCAGGAAGCCATTGAAGTCACAAAGTCCCATGTTATCCGCGGCAACACCCGGATCTTCTTTACCGGCCTGATCGAGCCTGACGCAGACGGTGGCATGGATTGGAATGTCGGCATCGACATGGACCACCCCCAGTTTGGTTCATCCGATGTGCAAGAGCCGCCGCAGATGCTTGACGGGGTCAAGATCCGTGCGAGGTTCAATCCGGTTGACAGGCTGATTTCAGTAGACCGCTTTATTGCCAAGTCGGGCAAGGCGATCGCTCAAGGGGTGGCCAATATTCAGATTGCTGCGGACGGGCCGTATCTCGCGATCGCAGCCGAAGGTGAAAATATCCCGATTGGCGTTGCCAAACAGGTTTGGCCGATCACACTTGTCCCGCCGGCGCGCAACTGGGTGATTGAAAACATCAAGCAGGGAACCGTCGACAAGTTTTCCTATACGGCTGCCATCAGGCCACCGGCCTTCAATCACCGTGACCCGGATGCAGGCTGGTCCGGTGACGACATGCGTATGACCATGTCATTTTCAGGAGGTGCCGTCACGCCGTTCGGTGACTTGCCCGAAGTGACCGGGCTTGAAGGAACCATGACGGTCGCCAATGAGGTACTGACCGTTTCCGCTTCCAATGGAGATGCGACAGCTTCGAGCGGCGGACAGGTAACAGTCCCGGGCAGTGTGTTCGAGATCTATGATCTACCGCTTCGTGACGGCAAGACCGCCAAGATTTCGGCAAATGTAAAAGGTGCTGCCAAAGATCTGGGGGCCGTGGCAAACAGTGAACCCCTCAGTGTGATTGACCGTGTCGGGTTGAAAAAAGACGGAGCCAGCGGAACCGGAAGCATCGACGTTGTCGCTTTGTTTCCCCTGAGAAAAAATATCGATGTTGAAGATATCGATTGGCGTGCCAGCGGTCAGCTGGATGGCTTTAGCGATACCAATCCCATCATGGGGCATACAATCAAAAACGCCGATGTCCAGATCGATGCGAATCCCGGTCAGGTCGCAATCAAAGGCAACGGCATCCTGGATGGATTGCAGGCTGATATTGATCTTGTCGTGCCGATTGGTGAGTCCGGCGTTGCCGGGAAGCAGGATGTCGTTGTCGCTGTTACCGCGAAGAAATTGAAAGAAAAAGGAATTGACCTGACCGCCTTCCTGGACGGTGGCCTCAGGCTGGAGGTTGCCGGTTCAAGTGAAGGGCAGGCATTTTCCGTAGATTTGAGGCAAAGCGTTATCAAGCTGGAGGCGCTTGGCTGGCGAAAGGCAAAAGGTGTTCCGGCCACGGCCACCTTCAAGCTGGTCGAGACGGAAAAGGCTCAGCAGGTTCGCGATTTCAGGCTTACGTCGGAGGGAGCAAGTGTTGTCGGATCGATGCTGCTTTCCAAATCCGGTGAACTGATAGAAGCCTCATTCGATACATTCAAATTGCGACCGGGTGACAATGCGGATGTTGCCATCCAGCGATCTACGGATGGGCGCTATGACATCATTTTTTCCGGAAGTTCATTCGATGGCAGAGGGTTGATACAAAGCCTGACAAGTCCTGGTGGCAGCCAGGGGGCAGGTGACTTTGAGGAGGGTGCTCGCATAGCCGCGTCGATCGACCGCGTGACCGGGTTCAACAACCAGACGCTTCAAGGTTTCACAGGGAAGATCGAGACAGGCCGCAAGGGACTTCGAACCGCGGACTTGAACGGAAAGATCAACGGCCAGTCCGACTTTGAGTTGAAGGTCATTGAACAAGGGGCGAGCCAGCTCGCAACCGGCCAATTTGCCGACACGGGCGCGACGTTGAAATTCCTGGATTTTTATGAACGCATGCAGGGAGGCAGGGGTGTTCTCAGCGTGGCCATGGCGGATGAAGACAGTTGGGCAGGTGACTTCAAGGTTCGGTCACTGCGAATTACCGAGGATCCCGCAATCAAGAGCATCCGTGAACGGGAACGCTCCAATCTTGATCCGGACAGTACCATTGCCACTGCGAGGGAAACGGATGGTTCTGCAAACTTCGACACAATGGATATCAATTTCACTCGCGAAGGCGACATACTGACGATTATTCGGGGTGCGCTGCAAGGGAATGTGCTTGGCGGCACAGTCAGCGGTACAGTGAACCTCACGGAACAGACATTGAGCCTGAGCGGAACATTCGTGCCGATTTATGCGTTGAACAACTTCTTCGCGAAAATTCCGATCCTGGGTTTTGCACTCGGCGGCAACTCGGGCGAAGGACTTATCGGTGTAACATATCGTTTGTCCGGGTCGGTGTCGGACCCGGTGCTGTCGGTCAATCCGATATCCGCGATTGCCCCCGGTATCTTCCGGAAAATGTTCGAATTTCAGCAGAACTGAAAAAGCCGGAGTTGTAACGGCAATTTCAATGTTCCAACGAAACTCAGACAGGTTTGAGCAAAACGTGTTTTTTCTTGCCGAGTGACAGCTTGATGATGCCATCGTCCATCACATCCTCGGGCATGAGCATACGCTTGTCGTTCTGCTCGCCCTGGTCGTTGATCTTGACGGCACCGCCCTTGATGTTTCGGCGCACTTCACCATTCGAGGCGCAAAGACCCGCAGTCACGAATGCGGACAGGACACCGAGACCGCCGTCCAGATCCGCTTTTGGAATTTCGACAGTTGGAAGACCTTCGGCGGACTGGCCTTCCTCGAAAGCCTTGCGTGCGGTTTCCGCAGCTTCTTCCGCCTTGTCACGCCCGTGGATGAGAGCAGTGGCTTCTGTTGCCAGAATTTTCTTGGCTTCGTTGACTTCTGCCCCTTCCAGTGCGGAAAGTCTTGCGATTTCTTCGATTGGCAAAACCGTGAAGAGTTTCAGGAAACGCTCGACGTCAGCATCTTCCGTGTTGCGCCAGTATTGCCAGTAATCATAGGCCGATAGCTGTTCCTCGTTGAGCCAGACGGCGCCCGCCGCAGTCTTGCCCATTTTTGCGCCGGAAGCTGTCGTGAGGAGCGGGGAAGTCAGCGCGAAGGCTTCGTGTTCCGATAGTCGGCGAACAAGGTCGGTGCCGGACAGAATATTGCCCCACTGGTCGGAACCTCCCATCTGCAGGCGGCAGCCCGTGCGCCGGAAGAGTTCCAGGTAATCGTATCCCTGAAGCAGCATGTAATTGAATTCCAGGAAGGACAGGTGCTGCTCCCGCTCAAGCCGCAGGCGAACGGAATCCCGCTGGATCATCTGGTTGACCGAAAAGTGCCGACCGATATCTCTCAGAAAATCAACATAGTTCAGCTTGAGGAGCCAGTCTGCATTGTCCAGCATGATGGCATCGCCAGGACCGTCGCCGAATGTCAGGAGTTTCTCGAAAACTTTCCGGATACCGGCCTTGTTCTCTTCGATTACATCTTCGGTGAGGATCTTGCGGCTTTCGTCCTTGCCGGACGGATCGCCGACACGCGTTGTTCCTCCGCCCATCAAGGCAATCGGGCGGTGCCCTGTTTTCTGGAACCAGTGCAGCATCATGATCGGAACGAGAGACCCTGCGTGCAGGCTCGGAGCAGTACAGTCAAATCCGATATAGGCAGTGACGGTTTCCTTGACACACAATTCATCGAGCCCTTCAGGATCCGAGATCTGGTGAATGAAGCCGCGTTCCGAGAGAACGTTCAGAAAGTCCGATTTGAACTTGCTCATATTTTCGTCCGTGCCTGTCTTTGGTTCCAGCCAACTGGCCTGTCATCAAACGTGCTCTAGCGCGAGACATCAGTGTTGTAAATTGCAGAAGGGCTGAATTCAGGCTGGTGTGCGGGTTCTGCGCCAACTTTCGGCACGGCGGACCTGCGCGCGGATCAGTGGGTCAACCCAAACCTGACGGGCACGAAAAGACTGGTGGCCAATCCGGCCACGATCAGGATTGCGAAAGAGATGGCAATCAGAATTACTTGTGTCGGCAGGGCCAATTTTTCCATTTCCATCCTGGAGCGATCGTGTTTCCGGTGTGGCTGGTCCTGCGCCACGTCCTCATGCCCCTGGTGCAGGTGGCCGGACATTGCCGGTTCCGGAGATCTGTGACCGAGAGCCGGTGTGTCTGCTCCGGGCAGGGTCATGCATCCGTGTTTGAGATGTGATTTCACGAGCCAGTAGTTGACCGGATAGGCCGTGAACAGACCGACAATCGAGGCAACGCTCATCCGGAACCAGAATTCCGGCCCGGACGGTTCTGTTGACGAGGGCCAGACGCTTGCAAGCACGATCATGGTCGGCAGCATGCCTGCCATGACGCAGTTCATGGACACGGTTTCTGCGAAAAACGTCTTGCGTACCGCTTTCCAATAGTCGCCGTCATACATGCCGCGCATCATCAGTGCCTGGAAAATGAACAGTCCGCAAATGAAGCCCGCAATGTACTCAACGACACTGTCCCATCCGTTGGTCAAATGGAAAACGGGAACAATCATGGCGGCAATGACAATGCCCGTGGCGTCTCCGGCCAGGCAATGCATTTCGCTGTTGACCGACTGTTTCCATGTCTTTTTGGTGAATTCGTCATGGCCGCCCGGAAATGGCCGGCGGCAGGTCATCAGATAAAGAAAGCAGCCGACAGGCCCGGTGTAGGCAACCACGAGGATCCAGGCGAGTTTCTGAACCCAGCTTGTCACACCGTTGAAAACTGAATCCCAGATGACGAAGACGAGACTGGCGGCCGTCAGCAGAAACCAGACGATCATGGCACCCTGGAGCATCGAAAATTTCCGGACGATTTACGACGAAGGGCAGCGTGCCGTGGCCAAAAGTGAAAGTCAACGAAACCGGCAGTCGAGCGAATAACGGTCGTTTTGGTTTGAAGCGTGGCAGACCAGTAATCCTATGTGTCGCGCTACTTGGCACAACATGTTCCCGCGTGATGCAGGGCTGTTTCGGCGAGGCTCACAAGTCCGCAGGTCGCCTTGCAGGTCAGACGTTTGATCCATACAGAACCCGATTGGTTACCCCGAAATCACTCACATGACGACCGTCTGTGTTGAAGTTCCTTTGCTTCGGACCTGTCTGCCAATTTCATTGATTCAAGTGAATGTGACGTAGCGTGATGACTATCACAACAGGACGCGCCAGTTGATCGTAAGGTCTTTTCATCAGCGAGAAAGATACTTCTAAGGATCAGTTGAGAGGACTTGTTATGTTTCGTAAATTTGCTATCGCCGCCGTTACTGTCGCCACCGTCGCGACCGCGGCAGTCGCCATGTCGCCGACCGACGCATATGCCAAGAACCGGAGAGGCGCTATTGCCGCAGGTGCAATTCTCGGGCTTGCCGCAGGAGCCATAATCGCTTCTCAGGCCCAGCCGCGTTACTATCAGCCCGTTCGCTGCCAGAATCAGCCTATCCGCCGCTGGGATCCCTATTACCGTCAGTATGTCGTCGTCGGGTACCGCCAGGTCTGCTATTGAGCCTGAGAAACCCTCGCGGCTCTGCCGCTGAAAACCGGACATAACGAAGAGCCTCCTTCTCGGGAGGCTTTTTCGTGTTGTGAGGGCGTTCAAATTCCCATTCAATGAAGAAAATCGTCTCTCGAATCCGGTGCCCAATGTCCTTAGAAACCACTTCTCCCGCGCGCGCCCATGGTCTGGTTTGCGGTGACATGTTGCCCGGGGCGGGCAACAGGATCACGGACGTTCCTGGCGTAAAGGTGGGACACCAGACCATTATTGAGGGTAATCTCAGAACCGGGTTTACGGCAGTTCTGCCCCATTCCGGTAACATCTTCTTGGAAAAGATTCCCGCGGCTGCGGATGTGATCAACGGCTTTGGGAAAAGCGCCGGTCTCATGCAGATCGAGGAACTCGGCACCTTGGAAACGCCGATCCTGCTGACCAACACATTTGGCATTGGCGCTGGCATCAACGCCTTGATCCGGCGGGAACTTGCCGAAAATCCGGAGATCGACAGATCCGGAGGAACTGTCAATCCGCTCGTCATGGAGTGCAACGACGGTTATCTAAGCGATATCAACGCAATTGCACTGACTGAAGCAGACGCGTTTTCCGCGCTTGCAGCCGCCTCAAGTGACTTTGAGCAGGGCAACGTCGGTGCCGGGACCGGCATGAGCGCATTCGGTTTCAAGGGGGGAATCGGAACGGCTTCGCGTGTTTTTGAACTCGACCGGGGACAATTCACGCTTGGAACGCTGGTACAGGCAAATTTCGGCAAGCCCGGTGATCTGACACTTCCCGATGGCCGCAAGCCGCATCCGAATAATACCGATCAAACAGAAGAACGGGGATCGGTGATCATCGTAGTCGCGACCGATGTGCCTTTGGAAAGCCGCCAGTTGAAGCGCGTTGCACGCAGAGCAGCCGCCGGTCTCGGACGACTGGGAGCCTTTTACGGCAATGGCAGCGGGGATATTTCACTGGCTTTTACCACTGCGTACAGAGTGCCGCATTTCATCGAAGGCGACTTTGTCGCGCGCGAGATATTGCAGGAAGACAGAATCGATGCCCTGTTCAAGGCGGTGGCCGAAACGACCCAGGAAGCCGTGCTGAATGCCATGATTTCGGCACCGGCAATGCGTGGGCACAAAGGGCGCAGCCGGCCCTCCTTGAGAGATTGGCTCAACGGTTCGGATTGAAAGTTCCTGGCTCAAACAAAAACCCCGGCCGAGTGGCCGGGGTTTTCCGCTGTCTGAAGAGTGGTGGTTCTTAGACCGAGTAGTACATGTCGAACTCGACCGGATGCGGCGTCATTTCGAAACGCTCGACTTCTTCCATCTTCAATTCGATGTAGGCGTCGATCTGGTCGTCGTCGAAGACACCGCCGGCTTTCAGGAAGTCGCGGTCTGCATCAAGGCTTTCCATTGCTTCGCGGAGCGAGCCGCAAACCGTCGGGATCTCGGACAGTTCTTCAGCCGGGAGATCGTAGAGATTCTTGTCCATGGCATCGCCCGGGTGAATCTTGTTCTTGATGCCGTCAAGACCGGCCATCAGCAAGGCCGAGAAGCACAGATACGGGTTCGCGGTCGGATCCGGGAAGCGGACTTCAACACGCTTTGCCTTCGGAGAGGAGCTGAACGGAATGCGGCAGGACGCAGACCTGTTGCGCGAAGAGTAAGCCAAAAGAACTGGAGCCTCATAGCCCGGGACCAAACGCTTGTAGGAGTTGGTGGACGGGTTGGTGAAGGAGTTCAGGGCCTTGGCATGCTTCAGAATACCACCGATGAAATAAAGGCAGGTTTCGGAAAGGTCCGCGTACTGGTTGCCGGCGAATGTCGGCTCACCGTTGTTCCAGATGGAAAGGTGGCAGTGCATGCCGGTGCCGTTATCGCCAAAGACCGGCTTGGGCATGAAGGTCGAGGTCTTGCCGTAGGCGTGAGCCACCTGATGAACGACGTATTTGTAGACCTGCATGTTGTCGGCGCAGCGCGTCAGATGATCGAATTTCATGCCGAGTTCGTGCTGAGCTGCAGCCACTTCGTGGTGATGCTTTTCGGTCGGAACACCCATTTCGCTCATGACGGACAGCATTTCGGAGCGAATATCCTGAGCGCTGTCGACTGGTGGAACTGGGAAGTAACCGCCCTTGGTGCGCGGACGGTGGCCAAGATTGCCGGTTTCGTATTCGGAACCCATGTTGGATGGCAATTCAGAGCTGTCCAGAATGAAGCCGGTGTTGTAGGGATCCGCATTGAAGCGAACATCGTCAAACATGAAGAATTCGGCTTCCGGGCCGACGAAGATCGTATCACCGAAACCGCCGGACTTCACATACGCTTCTGCCTTCTTGGCAGTCATGCGCGGGTCACGGTTGTAGCCTTCACCTGTGATCGGATCGACAATGTCGCAGAATATTGCCATGGTGGACTGCGCAAAAAATGGGTCCATATGTGCTGTTTCCGGATCGAGGATCAGCATCATGTCGGACTCGTTGATGGCCTTCCAGCCTGCAATCGAGGAGCCGTCGAAGGCAACGCCTTCCGCAAACATGTCTTCGTCAACAAGTGCAACATCCATGGTAACGTGCTGCATCTTGCCGCGCGGATCCGTGAAACGCAGGTCTACGAATTTCACGTCCTTTTCCTGAATTTCCTTAAGGACGTCAGCGGCAGTGGTCATTATGTCCATTCCTTGATTATCTTGTGAACGGTTGGGTTTTGGTCCGGGCCCTCAAGGAGGCGTTTCCCTGCTTGAGAAGCCGGAGTTGGGATTACCGGCGAATGCCGGAATTCTGAGGGTTAGATGGCGTCGATGCCGGACTCTCCGGTCCGGATGCGCACGGCCTCCTCGATGTTTGAAACGAAGATCTTGCCGTCGCCAATTCGGCCTGTCTGGGCGGCTGTACGGATCGCGTCAACCGCCTTTTCAACCATGTCGTCGCCCAGTACAATCTCGACTTTGACCTTGGGAAGGAAGTCAACGACATATTCAGCGCCGCGGTAAAGCTCCGTGTGGCCTTTCTGCCGGCCGAAGCCCTTGGCTTCGGTGACGGTGATACCCTGAAGGCCGACTTCCTGCAGAGCTTCTTTGACCTCATCCAGTTTGAAGGGCTTGATGATCGCTTCGATCTTTTTCATCACCTTGTTTCTCTCTCCACGTAACAGGCCGGACTTGTCGGCGGGCTCGTTTTAGTCCGGTGGGCCGGGACGAGCGTTCCCGCTCACCGGTTCGAACCGATAAGCCCCAGAAAGCACGATGCGTGCCAACCTTGCGTGGTTGATTTCGTTATTTCATGAGTCCGGGAATTCCGCCAAGAAAAGCGGCATTTTGAATCCAAAAAAGGATGCCACACGCAGGGACTTGACGAGATGCTGCTCAAAAATTATGCGAAACGACAAAAAAATAGGCAGAAAATCGATTAGCTTGTCATCAGTCGGATGAAATCCGTAAAATTCAGACCCTGACCGCCGTGTTCTTTTTTGTCTGGAGCAATAATACCAAATGACATTCGAAACCGGAAATTCCGAAGCGGCTCTCCTGACGCCAGAGGAAATGGGTCGTGCGGACAAGCTGACTATCGAGAGCGGTGTGCCGGGTATCGTCCTTATGGAAAGAGCCGGACAAGCTGTCGCGCGCGCCGTTGGAGAACGTGTTGCCACTGGCGACAAAGTGCTGTTTTTGTGCGGTCCCGGGAACAATGGCGGCGACGGGTTTATAGCGGCCAGGTGTCTTGCGGCCGCCGGATATGCCGTCAGGATCTTTGTTTTGAAGGACCCTGCCGAACTCAAGGGAGATGCGCTCGAGGCATTTGAACGACTCGGTCCGGTTGCAAGCAATCAATGTGGAAAAGCGATCGAAGGCGATGATATCGCAGACGACTTTATCTCAAGTCTCGGGTCGTCGGACCTTGTCATTGACGCGCTTTTCGGAGCCGGGCTCGACCGGCCGCTTGCCGGTACCGTTCTACAGTTGGTGGAACTCGTCAACCAGTCCGGTGTTCCGGTACTGGCCGTCGATCTGCCGTCGGGCGTGAGCGGAGCCAGCGGACTGATCCTCGGTGGCGCGATCAAGTCGTGCGCGACGGTAACGTTCTTTCGGGCAAAGCCCGGACATCTTCTTTTGCCAGGAAGGGAACTGTGTGGTGAAACCAGGGTTGCCGATATCGGCATTCTTGCACAGACGCTTGAGGAGATCTCTCCCGACACTTTCCGCAACAGTCCGGAGCTCTGGTTGGGCTCCTGGCCACGTCCGGGGACGAGCGCGCACAAGTATTCCAGAGGACACGCGGTTGTTTTCGGTGGGCCGATGTCATCCACCGGGGCAGCGCGACTGTCTGCAGGGGCCGCGCTGAGGGCAGGGGCGGGGCTCGTGACCCTTGCTTCGCCACCGGATGCGATGATGGTGAATGCCTGCCATCTGACCGCTGTCATGTTGAGGAAGGTTTCAGATACCGGTTCCATCACCGGATTCCTCACGGACGAGCGATTGAATGCATTGCTGATCGGACCCGGTTTTGGCGTCGGGGCAAAAACCCGCACGGTGGTCGAAGCGCTTTTGGCCGCAAAGCGGTCAATGGTTCTCGACGCAGACGCGTTGACGAGTTTTTCCGAAGATCCGGACGCTTTGTTCGGGATGATACGGTCGTCCCCCGGACCGGTGCTGCTGACGCCGCACGAAGGCGAATTTTCCAAACTGTTTCCTGATATCGCCGGCGATAAACTTCAACGGGCCCGGCTTGCTGCCGAAAGGTCCGGTGCCATCCTGGTGCTGAAAGGTCCGGACAGCGTCATAGCAGCCCCTGATGGCCGTGCAGCTATCAATCGGAATGCGCCCCCCTGGCTGGCTACTGCCGGGTCTGGTGATGTCCTGGCGGGAATTGCCGTTGGTCTGCTGGCCCAGGGTGTTCCGGGCTTCGAGGCCGGCTGCCAGGCTGTTTGGCTTCACGGGGAGGCGGGGCTGGAATCCGGTCCGGGCCTTACCGCCGAGGATCTCGCGCCTGCACTCAAATCAGTGATCCGTGGAGTTGTGGACAAGAGCAGCGTTGGACACAGGTGAACGCATCTTTTTCCTTTGACGGGCAAATCTGCGGTGGTATAGAACCCCCGCTTTAGACGCAGGGCCAAGCGGCCTGACGCGACGCGGATGTGGTGAAATTGGCAGACACGCCAGATTTAGGTTCTGGTGCCGCGAGGCGTGAGGGTTCTTCTATACGCTAGAAGAATTCTTACTTTTAGGATGACGTTGAGAATTGGTTTTATGCGCGTGTGGCGAAATTGGTAGACGCACCAGATTTAGGTTCTGGCGGGGAGACCTGTGGGGGTTCGAGTCCCTCCACGCGCACCACTCTCTTTTTGGTTTGGTTAATTGATCTACTCTGTGGCGAAAGTCATCCAATTCTGAAATAAGTCCGATCTTTTATATGTGTGCGATGCCAAGGCGCTTCTGTCCGACAATCTCGGATCGAGTTTCAAGTACTATCGTGTCGGCCGGGAGGCCAATTCGTCCAGGATGGGCAACGATCCTGGCTTGATCGAGCCTTGTCAATAAGACACGGTGCAAGGCAATAAAATGGCGCCAATGAAACTTGCAAATGCTGTGGCGCCAATTGGCTAACTAGTTGCAGTTATGTCTGTTTCTGCATCCTTGAACGCATGCTTCATATGTCTTTCTGCATGCTTGCACTGTGCTGTCGTTTCCACCTCGGTTGCCAGTACAAGCCTTCCATCGTGTGTCGCAGCTAACGCCACAGGCATTGAATGCTGAGAGGTTGCACGTTGCTTGAGCAAGGACGCTAGTAGATTCCGAAGTAGCGGTAATTGCAGGCTTTGTGCTGTTTACATCCTGACTCAATCCATCGAGAGTTTGGGCCTGTGGCGACGCGATATAGAAGCACTGAATCGCAATTGTAAACAGAACGGTTTTAAGTTTACTCATGAACAATCTCCTGTATTTATTATCGGATATTTTTGTAAGTTTAAATTTTTCTACATTTACCCAAATAAATTCAAAGTAGGTCGCATCATGGATTGATAAATTTTCGCGTGCATCGCCCAAATGGGGGATGACCTTTGGTTCATATTGATTTGGAACGTTGCTTAAGTTTTCTACGGACAAGCGAGAAGGGCAGCTCATGAGGCTGTGTATGGCAGTTTTCTTTCTACAGTACAGACAATCAAGATCGGTGGGACAACCTGGTAAGCCAATCGTCATGCCTCGGCGATCCTCAACGCAGGCCGCATGGGAAAACGTGTCTGGTCGCCGATGAGTTTCTCTTTAAGATCATCAATAACATCGGCGACATCTCCGGCGTTTTTGTATGCCGGGAAATTCTTCTTGAAGATTTTCGTGTGTAAACCGACGTTGCGGGAGTCTTCGACCACTCCAAGTTGTTTGCTACATCCAAAATGCTCTATATGAAATAGTGGGGACTATTTTTTCGAACTTGTGATAGTCCACTGTGGCGATCATCCCTTTGCCTACTGGCGAGGGGTCGTTGAAGGTGATGGACATACCGTTTTTGGTTGGTTCTACCCCAGTCATCACAATCATATGTCCTGTGCCACCGTCATTGCTGAAGTAGTCTGAGATGCTGTTGATGAAGCTGTGGGCCATGGGGCCTTTCATCAGTTGCGCGTGAAGTGCGGGCAGGGTCCAGCACTGTTGTATCGAGTATTTTAGGTTGTGGGCTGCAGCGAACTTCTTGGTTTCCTCAACTATGTCACTTGACCCGCTGTGGTTTTGCAGTCCCCCATTTGGATTGATCAATTCGCGAGGTGTTGTTTCTACAATCTCTGTAATGGTTTTGCCCTTTAGCATCGCGATCGCGGCTGCCCAACATGTGGCTTTTGTTGGTTGCGGAATCAAAGGAACATTATGTTGGGCAACTTGTTTGAGTTTCATAAGAAGCACCTGAAAGAAATTACGAAAGTAAGTTTTGCAACATAAACTACAACCACAGCTTGGTAAATATGGATTACACCTTGAGATGAGGGGGCTCTCATGCAAAAGAGAGTGTATCTTTGAGCCTGCAAAGGGACAGTTTTGCAGTGCCTAATCAATAGATTGACAACGCATCTACGAGGGCAGGCAGTCTTTACAATTCCGAACCAATATTCTTTGATCAGTTGTCTAGGCTGGGCGATACCTAGATACGCGTCGAGAGGATTTTCAAACGGTTGCTCACAAGTTTGATATCAAGCAAGGTTCGAGGGCAGTGCATTTGTCGACACAACGAACTCAGTGGAAAATACTTCGCGATCTATGCTGCTTGCCAGTTGGCGACAAAAGATAACGTGGCTTTTAAGGAGTCGTTGGTTCGAGATCACTCCGCGCCACAGCGTCGAAATTGATGCACAAAATGATGTACAGCTCTAAGTAAACTCTAATAACTTATTGAAAAATAAGCATTCAATTCTTCGCTCCAGTCCCTCCATCCGAACCATCAAATACTTTTGAGATTTTGCCTGTCCAATCACTTGTGCCCGGTGCCGGCACTGCCGACACTCGAAATCGGCTGCCGTTGGTTCAGTTCATATCTGGTGACTTGGGTATCTGGTGACCTAGATCGTCCGGTTGTCCGTATTTGCGTTTGCGCGCGACCAGGTGCGCCGGGACCGGGAGCGCATATCCATTGCTTCGAATTCATCGTGTTCAGCAGCGTCCCCACGCTCAACGGCACACATTGCGGCGAGGGTGCGGCAGGTCACTTGTTGCGTCTCAACGTGATGTCTATCACCATTCGGCCAGACGAATGGGCGTAAGGGTATGTGACCAGTTTCGATCGTTCAGCAGGATCGGCGCATTTTTCATGTCACTGTCTGGAGTTCATTATGAGTACTCTGCCGAAAATTCAGATTGACCGTTCTGTCGGGCATCGGGCGCAAAACAATATTGCGGACGTGCGCAAGGTGCAGATCCAGCTGAACCTGCTTCTGGATCCCGGCCGGACATCCCTGGTTGAAGACGGTTTTTATGGTCCGAATACCAAAGAAATGATCGGGGACTTCCAGAGCAAAGTTCTTGGATTTCAGTTTCCGGACCATCGCGTTGACCCCGGTGCAAAGACCATCAAGGCTTTGAATGATGAAGCTTCAAGGCAGAAGTGGAAAATCACTCCGGATACTCCAAAACCCGTCGAACCCGACAAACCGAAGCCGGTGAATCCTGTCAATCCGGAAGACTTGCCCAAAATCGTTGTCCATGGGCCGATTGACCAAAAGGGCGGTTTCGACAGCTATCCGGCACCTGTCCAGGTGCTGGGGCCAACGCAGGTGACGTCGAATGTCGACAGGGACGGTGCCTGGATCATGGTTCCAAACGGTGGCGAAAGAACAATACGCCTTGGAATTTCACCTGATGCCCCGGTAGAGTTCGTCAGCAACGGCGTCGATGAGAACGGTGTCGTGAGATCATTCAGAAAACAGGAATTGATCAAGGTAACGTCGCATGGGCAGAACCTGACCATCAAGGGATTGAATCCCTGCAAGAACTGCAAGGTCGACATCGTCAGCAACGGGCGGCATCTGAGACTCTACGTTTCGGTAAAACCACGGCGAATCGTGCCTCTTTTCGTTTTTCATGTCGAACATGGACCGGGGATGAAATCCCGCGTGTCTGCAAGTGAACTCAGAACTGTGTTGAAGATTGCCAACTCCGAGATACTGCGGCCACAATGCAATGTGGAATTTGATCTGAAGGATCAGCGCGCGCTATCACACAAGGATATCGGCAAACATCTCGGCGCGATCGTTCGCGACGATACCTTCAACAGCAAGAAAGACGAGTGGAAGTATCTCAGACCATTCGTGAACAGCAGGAAATTCCCGCAACCCAACGGCGCTGAACCCACAACAACAGTCAATTTGTTCATCGTGCGAAACATGCGCAGTGTTCAGGAAGAGGGCAAGCGTCCCATCAAGGTGTGGGGTGCGATGGACAGCAGTTCAGGAATGTGCGTCATGCAGGATCGATCCATCGGACGATTTACCGGTGTGAACGGTCTGGCGCATACGCTCTGCCACGAACTTGGTCACCTGCTCATCGGGCAGATCTATGTACACGGCAACGACATCGTTCAACCCGAATCTCACAATCCCTACTCTGACGCACTGATGTATGCCGGCGGGAAGGGGAACAAGCTTTACCGAATCGAGATCGAGGCAATGAATCCGACGCGTCATCAGCCTCCGCCACTTGTGATCGGCTGAGGATGTCGTCGCCTTTCCCGCGCGAATTGGAAACAGTATCGGGAATCTTGTCGATCCAGGCTTTTCATCCCTCCATTCGAGTCCGGTCGTCAGATAACGACGACCCGTTTTCAGGCGGGTCCTGGAATAATGTCATTTCCGCTTTTGATGGTGTTCGAAACGGCCACAATCAGGCAGGGCGGCGGCCAAATTCCCCGCTCTCCCCTTGACACTTTGGGCCTCAGCCTTTATCGCGCTCCCATCGTGCGTCCCGGAGTCCGCTTCGGGGCGAGGTGCTGCTTTTTGAACGCTTCCGGCAAAAGGGGAGCGCGAGCGGCGCGGCACACGGGATTGAAAACAAAACCTCCAGGGCGAATTGGCGCTCAGGACCGAGGACGACAAAACCCATGCAGGTAACCGAAACCCTCTCCGAGGGCCTCAAGCGAGAGCTCAAAATCGATATTCCGGCCGGTGATCTTGCCACCAAGCTCGAAGACTACATGGCCGACCTGAAATCCAAGGCCAACATCAAGGGCTTCCGCCCGGGTAAAGTGCCGGTCGGACACTTGAAAAAAATGTACGGCCGTCAGGCGATGGCGGAGATCCTGTCGAACACCATCCAGGAAACGACCCAGAATGTTGTCGAGGAACGCTCCGAGCGCCCGGCTCTGACACCAGAAATCGATCTGCCGGAAGAAGATGCCGAAAAGATCATGGCTGGCGACGCCGATCTGTCCTTCAAGATGACCTACGACGTTCTGCCGGTCTTCGAAATCGTTGATTTCGCCGGGTTTGACATCGAGCGTCCGGTCGTTGAAATCGCCGACGAGGAAGTCGAAACCCAGGTCGCGGATATCGCCAAGAACAACACCCCTTTCGACACCAAGGATGGAGTGGCTGAAGACGGTGACCGGGTCACCATGTCCTATCTCGGAAAGATCGACGGCGAAGCGTTCGACGGCGGTGCGGATGAAAACGGTCAGCTCGTTCTGGGCTCCGGACAGTTCATTCCCGGTTTCGAGGAGCAGCTGACCGGCCTGAAGGCCGGCGATGAGAAAGTCGTTGAAGTCAATTTCCCCGAAGACTATCCGGCTGCGCATCTGGCCGGAAAGGCTGCAGCCTTTGACGTCGAGGTGAAGGAAGTTGCGGCACCCGGCGAAGTCACCATCGACGACAAGTTCGCCGAAGGTCTCGGCCTTGAGTCGCTCGACAAGCTGAAGGAAATTGTCCGAGGCCAGATCGAGAGCCAGTTCGGTCAGATGACTCGTCAGCGCGTGAAGCGGCAGCTCCTGGACAAACTCGACGATCATTATTCCTTCGAGCTTCCCGAAAAGCTGCTTGAGTCGGAATTCGAAATCGTTTGGCGCCAGGTCGAAGAGGACATGAAGCGCAACGAAAAGACCTTTGAGGACGAAGACACCACGGAAGACGAGGCCAAGGCGGAATACCGCAAGATTGCCGAGCGCCGTGTCCGTCTCGGACTTGTTCTTTCGGAAATCGGCGAGAAGAACGACATCCAGGTGACCGACGAGGAACTGCAGCGCGCGCTTTATGACCGTGTCCGTCAGTTTCCGGGTCAGGAGCAGCAGGTGTTCGATTACTACAAGAACAACCAGCAGGCACTGGCGTCTCTCCGTGCACCGATCTACGAGGAAAAAGTCGTCGACTTCATGCTCGAGCTTGCCAACGTTACCGACAAGACGGTGACCAAGGAAGAGCTGGAGAAACTGGTTGCGGAAGACGAGGAAGACGCATAATCGTCTTGCCGGTAATCCCCAGGCGCGGTGATGGCCTTAACCTTGCCTTCATACCGCGTCTGCCATGAGTTTGCGTTAAGGGCGACATCCCATATATACGGGGTGTCGCTTTTTTCGAGTCAGACCCTTGATCGATGCGCTTTTAGGGTCTGTGTCCTGCCCGGTGTCCCCGGGCATCATCTCAAGCATATGGATGAGGTATGAAGGATCCTGTCGATATCTACATGAACACTCTCGTGCCAATGGTCGTCGAGCAGACGAATCGCGGCGAGAGGGCCTTCGATATCTACTCGCGCCTGTTGAAGGAGCGCATCATTTTCCTCACCGGTCCGGTTGAGGATCACGTGGCAACCCTGGTAAGTGCCCAGCTTCTCTACCTGGAAGCTGACAACCCGACCAAGGAAATCGCGATCTACATCAACTCTCCGGGTGGTCTCGTGACCTCCGGACTGGCGATCTACGATACGATGCAGTTCATCAGGCCCTCGGTCTCCACGCTCTGTATTGGCCAGGCAGCTTCGATGGGCTCCCTTCTTCTGGCGGCCGGTCAGAAGGATATGCGTTTCATTTTGCCAAATGCACGTGTCATGGTGCACCAGCCTTCCGGCGGATTCCGCGGTCAGGCAGCCGACATCATGCTTCATGCACAGGAAATTCTGGCCATGAAACGCAGGCTTAATGAAATCTACGTGAAGCACACGGGTCAGAGCCTCGATCAGGTTGAAGAGGCGCTGGAGCGTGACAACTTCATGACTGCCGAAAAGGCCAAGGAATTCGGCATTGTCGACAATGTCATAACCGATCGCACGTCGCTTGGCGGCGAAAGCGAGGCCTGATAGGAATTACCCGGTCTTAAGGAAGGTTTCAATTTCCGTCCAATAGACCGGAAATTCCCCAATTGATGCCGGGTTTTCATCTTCGCCTTAAACCTATATTGATTTTTAATGGTGAAGCATGATGACATTATATAATGAAGTAACGTTTCCGGGCGAAGCTTCATATCCGGATAAGCCATAATTTGGCCGTAACCGGAAACATAAGGGGGAAGGCCCCATAAACGCGAGGTTGAATACATGACCAAGGCCAGCGGCGGCGATTCCAAGAATACGCTCTACTGCTCCTTTTGCGGCAAGAGCCAGCACGAGGTTCGCAAGCTGATCGCCGGCCCGACTGTTTTCATTTGCGATGAATGTGTCGAGCTGTGCATGGATATCATCCGTGAGGAAAACAAATCCTCGCTGGTGAAGTCACGGGACGGTATCCCGACCCCTCAGGAAATTCGCGATGTTCTCGATGACTATGTTATCGGACAGGGCAGCGCAAAGAAGGTCCTGTCGGTCGCCGTTCACAACCACTACAAACGCCTCAACCACGCGTCCAAGAACAACGATGTGGAACTGGCTAAGTCCAACATACTTCTGGTGGGACCGACAGGGTGCGGCAAGACGCTTCTTGCGCAGACACTTGCCCGAATCCTGGACGTGCCTTTCACCATGGCTGATGCGACCACGCTGACAGAGGCCGGCTACGTTGGTGAAGATGTCGAGAACATCATCCTGAAACTGCTTCAGTCCGCCGACTACAATGTCGAGCGTGCGCAGCGAGGCATCGTCTATATTGACGAAGTGGACAAGATCAGCCGCAAGGCCGACAACCCGTCGATTACCCGTGACGTGTCGGGCGAGGGTGTTCAGCAGGCCCTGCTCAAGATCATGGAAGGAACGGTCGCTTCCGTGCCACCACAAGGAGGTCGCAAGCACCCGCAGCAGGAATTCCTGCAGGTGGACACGACCAATATCCTTTTCATCTGCGGTGGGGCGTTTGCGGGTCTGGACAAGATTATCTCGGATCGGGGAACGCAAACCTCCATTGGTTTTCAGGCGCAGATCCATGCCCCTGAAGACCGTCGGATCGGTGAACTGTTTGCTGAACTTGAGCCTGAAGACCTTCTGAAATTCGGCCTTATTCCGGAATTCGTTGGCCGTCTGCCGGTAATTGCGACGCTCGAGGATCTCGATGAAGATGCCCTGGTGACGATCCTGACAGAGCCGAAAAATGCTCTGGTCAAGCAGTACCAGCGTCTGTTCGAAATGGAACAGGTCGAACTGGCCTTCCACGACGAGGCGCTCAAGGCGATTGCCCGCAAGGCAATCGAACGCAAGACCGGGGCTCGCGGACTGCGATCGATTCTGGAAGCGATCTTGCTCGATACCATGTACGAGTTGCCGGGTCTCAAGGGTGTAAAGGAAGTGGTGATATCGCCTGAGGTCGTCAAAGGCGAAGCCAGGCCTCTTTATATTTACGAGGACCGCGAAGAAACATCTGCGACCAGTGCCTGACCTCCGGTCTTGCACTTTTCGATATAAGTGAATAAATGCCGCTCTAAACGAGCGGCATTTTGTTTTTAGTATCTGTTTGTGAAACAGCACCGGTGTTTTCCACCGGCTGTGCGAGTCGTCAACAGACTAGACCTATTTGGGACACAGCCTTGCCTTGACACCGGCAGGTGAGGTGTCCACCTAATAGACCTTAAGGACGGCTCGTGCGAACCGTCAGCGCGCCCAGTCGGGGTGCTGTGGTTCGGCCTGTCGGGAGAGTTTCCGAAAGCCGTTTTCCAGTGTTCTGGTTGCTTTTTTACAATGGGGCCGGAACACGCTGAGAAAGGATAAAAAATGAGCGACGCAGAAATCCGCGCCACCGATCCGGACAGCACCGCTGTCTATCCCGTTCTGCCCCTGCGCGACATTGTCGTCTTTCCCCATATGATCGTTCCGCTCTTCGTTGGCCGCGAGAAGTCGATCAAGGCGCTGGAAGAGGTGATGACGACCGACAAGCACATTCTTCTGGCAACGCAGATGAATGCGGCGGATGACGATCCCAATCCCGATCAAATCTACAATGTCGGCACGCTCGCTACCGTGCTTCAGCTGTTGAAGTTGCCGGACAACACCGTGAAGGTGTTGGTGGAAGGCGGCGCGCGCGCGCAGATCGGCGAGTATTCGGACAGGTCCGACTATTTCGAAGCCTCCGCAACGGTGCTGCCTGAGCGTGACGGCGAGAATATCGAAGTCGAAGCGCTGGCGCGCTCCGTCGTTTCCGAATTCGAGAACTACGTGAAACTCAACAAGAAGGTTTCGCCGGAAGTTCTCGGCGCAGTCAATCAGATTGATGACTATTCCAAGCTTGGAGACACGATCGCATCGCACCTTGCAATCAAGATCCCGGAAAAGCAGGAGATTCTTGGCGTCGTTTCCGTTGCTGAGCGGCTCGAGCGGGTTCTTGGCATGATGGAGAGTGAAATCTCCGTCCTGCAGGTTGAAAAGCGTATCCGGTCGCGCGTCAAGCGTCAGATGGAGAAGACCCAGCGCGAGTACTATCTGAACGAGCAGATGAAAGCCATTCAGAAAGAGCTCGGTGACAGCGAGGACGGGCGTGACGAAGTCGCCGAACTTGAAGAAAAGATCAAGAAAACCAAGCTGACCAAGGAAGCACGTGAGCGTGCAGCAGCCGAGATCAAGAAACTCAAACAGATGAGCCCGATGTCCGCGGAAGCGACCGTCGTTCGCAACTATCTGGATTGGTTGATCGGCATTCCGTGGAACAAGAAGTCCAAGGTCAAGCACGACCTTGCGCTTGCCGAAAAGGTTCTCGACACGGATCACTACGGTCTCGACAAGGTCAAGGAGCGCATTGTCGAGTATCTAGCCGTTCAAAGCCGCGCCAACAAATTGCGCGGACCGATTCTTTGTCTTGTCGGGCCCCCGGGCGTTGGCAAGACATCTCTCGGCAAGTCCATTGCCAATGCGACAGGACGTGAATTTGTTCGCATGTCACTTGGTGGTGTCCGTGATGAAGCCGAGATCCGCGGTCACAGGCGCACCTATATCGGTTCGATGCCCGGCAAGGTCATCCAGTCGATGAAGAAGGCGAAGAAATCCAATCCGCTGTTCCTGCTCGACGAGATTGACAAGATGGGCATGGATTTCCGTGGCGATCCGTCCTCGGCACTTCTCGAAGTGCTTGATCCTGAACAGAACTCTTCTTTCATGGATCATTATCTGGAGGTCGAATACGACCTTTCCGATGTCATGTTCGTCACAACGGCCAATACGCTGAATATCCCGGGTCCCCTGATGGACCGTATGGAGATCATCCGGATCGCCGGCTACACCGAAGAGGAAAAGGTGGAGATCTGCCGCCGTCACCTCATCCCGAAAGCGGAAAAGGATCACGGCCTGCGGGAAGGCGAATTCAAGATTGAGGACGACGCACTCCAGTTTGTCGTTCGCCGTTATACTCGCGAAGCCGGTGTGCGTAACCTTGAACGCGAAATGGCGACCCTGGCCCGGAAGTCGGTCAAGGAAATCCTGATGAGCGACAAGGAAAGCATCACGGTAACCCCGGAGGTGGTCGAGGATTATCTGGGCGTGCCACGTTATCGCTACGGTGAAGTCGAGTTGGAAGACCAGGTTGGCGTGGTGACCGGGCTTGCGTGGACAGAGGTCGGCGGCGAATTGCTGACGATTGAAGGCGTGATGATGCCGGGCAAGGGCAAAATGACGGTGACCGGCAACTTGAAAGACGTGATGAAGGAGTCGATTTCAGCTGCCGCATCCTACGTCCGCTCGCGTGCGGTCGATTATGGGATCGAGCCGCCGAAATTCGACAAGACCGACATCCACGTGCACGTACCGGAAGGCGCAACGCCAAAGGACGGTCCATCGGCCGGCATCGCAATGGCAACGGCGGTTATCTCGACCATGACCGGTATTCCCGTTCGCAGGGATGTGGCCATGACCGGTGAAATCACGCTACGGGGCCGCGTTCTGCCGATTGGCGGCCTGAAGGAAAAATTGCTGGCTGCGCTACGTGGTGGCATCAAGCTGGTGATGATTCCGGAAGACAACGCCAAGGACCTTGCCGAGATTCCTGACTCGGTCAAAAACTCGCTCGAGATCATCCCGGTTTCGGGTGTGGAAGAGGTGCTGAAAAACGCGCTTGTGCGTCAACCGGTGCCGATCGAGTGGGATGAAAATGCTGCTGAAGCTGCCGCAAAAGCAGCTGAGTCGGACAAAGACAAGACCGGTGTTTTGGCCCACTAAAGTCTAATTTGCACCGCACAAAAAGGCGAGCCCCGGAGATTCCGGGGCTTTTCTTTTGAATAATCGGTCGAAATGGCGGTTTTCTGCGAAAAAACCACTTGCGTTTCGTTTCAATTCGCCCGAATTTCGCGCAACGGCGCTGACAAGAATCGTCGGCACTCTGCCGTTTCTTAGAAAGGTATCTGCTATGAATAAGAACGATCTGATCGCAGCTGTTGCAGAAAAGACTGGCCTGACCAAGGCGCAGGCGGGCGAAGCAGTTGACGGGACTTTTGATGCAGTCACGGAAACGCTGAAAGGCGGCGACGAAGTCCGCATCATCGGCTTTGGCAACTTCACGGTTTCCGAACGTGCAGCGACTGAAGGCCGTAACCCGCGGACTGGCGAAACGATCCAGATCCCGGCTTCTAAGACGCCGAAGTTCAAGGCCGGCAAGGGCCTGAAAGACGCTGTTAACAGCTAAGCGTTCATAGACGACTCGTCTTTTTAAACCCCGCATCCGGATTGCCGGATGCGGGGTTTAATTTGTTCATCCGGAAGGGTTCTCGCAAGGCTGTAGATCCGTAACGAATGCCGAGTCCGACAATGCCGGCCTCATGTTTCACGTGAGCTTCATCCACATTCGAATACAAGCCACGCATTTTTTCGAATTTGTTCTTGCCAAGTTTCATCGGACGACCTAAAAGGCGTCTCACCTCGTTGAGGGCGATTAGCTCAGTTGGTAGAGCGCTTCGTTTACACCGAAGATGTCGGGAGTTCGAGTCTCTCATCGCCCACCATTTCCCCCGATTTTTCAATGCGATTCTATGTACGCTGATACGATCAATTCGTATCTCGTTTGCTGGGCCACCAATTGCGGTTGTCTGTTCTTGCGGCTGTGCAAACATCGGCTGATCTTGCGAATCCGTATTGAGCTCCCTTTGATCCTGCCGGGTGTGGCCAGACCCTCTCGAGGCGAGGATTTTCGTGGTGACCATGTGCAAAACTTCCTTGAAAACAGTCAATCTGCACTGAGTGCGCTTTTTTCTTGTTTTTCTCGTTTCCTCGGTCTATACATTTCACTGGCTAAGTAAAAAATCCCGAAAAATTAAAAGCTTATCAAAAATGGCCTTTCTAATTTTGCTGAAAATACTCGGCGCGGTGATGTTGCTGCTTTATGCCGTTCGCATGGTCCGGACAGGTTTTGAAAGAGCATCAGGTCCGGCGTTGCGCCGTGCAATAAGCAAGGCTGCGTCCGGTCGCGTGACCGGTGTTTTCTCCGGAATGGCGGTTGCAGTCTTGCTTCAAAGCGCAACGGCAGTCGCGGTACTGGCGGCCGGCTTTGCGACGTCCGGAATCTTGACCACGGCCGCCGGCCTTGCGGTTCTTCTGGGGGCGGATCTCGGTTCGTCGCTCGTCGTTCAGTTTCTGGTCTTTGATCTCAGTTGGCTGGTACCGCTGTTGTTGGCGGTCGGAGCCTGGTTGTTTCTCAAGATTGAGTATCGCACTGCCAAGCAAACCGGACGGATTCTTGTCGGAATCGCGCTGGTCCTGATTTCGCTGCAAATGATTGGAGACTCGACTGCGCCACTGAAAGAAGCGCGGTTCATGCCTCAAATCGCTGCGTATCTGGCATCCGACGCGCTCACCGCTCTTGCACTGGGCGCCGTGCTTGCCTTCCTGATGCATTCAAGCGTGGCGACCGTGCTCATGATTGCAGCATTCGCGCAGAAGGCCGGTCTTCCCCTTGAAGCTGCGATACCGCTGGTTCTCGGGGCAAATGCCGGTGCAGGAGCCGTTGCGATCTGGTTGACAAGAGGGATGGATCGAAAAGCAAGGCTTCTGCCGCTTGGAAATTTCATTTTCAGGTCTGCCGGGGCGGTTGCCGCGCTGTTGCTGGTGACCTCGGTTCATTTGCCGCTTGAGGAAATCAGCAGTCTGCCGGCGCAACAGCTTGTTGCAGTTCACATACTGTTCAATCTGGCGCTGGTATTGATCTGTACGCCACTGACTGCTCCGATGGCCTGGTTGGTCGAACGCATCTTGCCCGAGGACGTGTCAACAGGTGAAGGTGAGCCCAATGCGCCCAAGAGTGCCCTGGATCAAAGGGTCGTGCACGTGCCTCGCCTGGCGCTTGCAAGCGCAACGCGCGAGTTGCTTCGCATGGGTGAGCAGGTTGAAGCCATGGCACAGCCTGTGATGATGATGCTGGACAATGGCAGCGTACCGGAAATTCGCAGACTGCAGCAGATGGATCGCAGCATCAACGTGATCCATTCGGACATCAAACTCTATATTGCGGAGTTGAACCGCGGAGAACTCACCTCCGAAGAGGCCGAGCAAAGTCTTGAACTTGCAAGCTTTGCGATCAACCTGGAACGTGCAGGCGATCTCGTTTCGAAAAACCTGCTGGAAAGGGCCCTGGGGCTTCTCGAAAACAGTGTCAGCTTTTCAGAGGAAGGTCGGAGGGAGCTGGAAAAAATGCACGATCGGGTTCTGGCAAACATGCAGCTGGCGCTTAATGTACTTGTGTCGAGTGATGTGGCTTCCGCGCGCGAATTGATAGCGGAAAAAGACATGATGCGTCTGTTGGAAAAGGAATGTCATGATCGACATCTGGACCGGCTCAAGTCCCGTTTGCCTGAGAGCATTGAATCGAGCAATGCGCATATGGAAGTTGTCAGAAGCCTGAAGGAGATCAATTCTCTTTTTGCGACGGCCGCTGTCCCTATCCTGGCAAGGGAAGGGCAGCTCAGAGACAGCCGACTGGTTCCGGCCGAATAGATATCTTACTGAAAGTAAACACCAAAACGGACAGAACCTTTGTTTGTTCGTCACTGTTCGAATTGAGCCGGGTAACGAAATCAACCGGGATGCATGTCTGTAAATTCGGCTACCGGGGGCAGGTTTTCCACATTGAAAAATCGTCTTATCCGGAGTGGAAAAAGCTGGTTGTCCGCGGCTTTGTCAAAAATCGGCAATTTGGATGCGACAGGGCGCTTGACTTCCCCATCCAGCCGCCGTACATCAGCGCCACTTCAGGGCGACGTCTCGTCGCTGAACGAAGCGGGTGTAGCTCAGTTGGTTAGAGTGCCGGCCTGTCACGCCGGAGGTCGCGGGTTCGAGCCCCGTCACTCGCGCCACTTCCCAACCAAGGTCAAAGCGGCCGGATCGGGATGGCGCAAACTACCGTGAATGTGCGGGTGTAGCTCAGTTGGTTAGAGTGCCGGCCTGTCACGCCGGAGGTCGCGGGTTCGAGCCCCGTCACTCGCGCCACTCACGGTACCTGGATCTTTCCCCAATGCCTCGTTGAACGGCAGTCCCACGGTGAACGACTGGCACGTGGTTCTGGCTGTGTTTTCCCGTTTTCGTATCCCGACATTAACCGTTCAAAACGCCTGTAAACGAGTGACAGGTGCAATGTGTTCAATTTATTGTATTTTTGCTGGTTCGGGCGACTCAATCCACTTTCCTGCTTTAGAGTGGTAATCAGGGTTGGGTGCGGCATAATTGCGCTCGACTTGTGAAGAGAATTTACATTGGTGCAAACTGGCTGGAACCGGGGAGTTGAAGAGGGTGTTCTGGAATTTGGTTTGAGTGTGGCAAGAGTTTGACCGTATGGGGGTCTTGCGTTGCACCATATCGTAAGTTAAGCGTGCGCTCGCATGTTGGTTCAATTGGCCGACGGGCTCTGCACGATCTGCCTGCTGGGAGGGGTGATGCGCGGGAGCCCAGGCTCCGGATCGCCTCCCGATCCGCCTCCAAATGCAAGGACGCGAAAGACATGGAAGAATTGCTGCGGGAATATATCCCGATTGTCGTGTTCGTCGGCATTGCGCTGGTGATCGGCCTTGCGCTGCTGATTTCTCCGTTTTTGCTGGCCTACAGGAATCCGGATCCCGAAAAACTCTCTGCTTACGAATGCGGTTTCAACGCTTTCGACGATGCGCGCATGAAATTTGACGTGCGTTTTTACCTGGTGTCGATCCTGTTCATCATCTTTGATCTCGAAGTTGCTTTCCTGTTTCCCTGGTCGGCCGTGTTCGGTGAACTCGGATGGTACGGGTTCTGGTCGATGATGATTTTTCTCGGCGTCCTGACGGTCGGATTCATCTATGAGTGGAAAAAGGGAGCGCTGGAATGGGACTGACCACGACAGAACCGCTCGTTGCACAGCAACCGAAGGGCATCATTGATCCGAACACCGGCAAGCCTGTTGGAGAAGACGACGCCTTTTTCCTGGAAGTGAACAATGAGTTGGCGGACAAGGGCTTTCTCGTAACGTCGACCGACAATCTCATTCAATGGGCGCGCACGGGATCCCTGATGTGGATGACTTTCGGGCTTGCCTGCTGCGCCGTTGAAATGATGCAGATGTCGATGCCGCGCTACGACGCTGAACGCTTCGGTTTCGCCCCGCGCGCATCCCCCAGGCAATCCGACGTGATGATCGTTGCCGGCACGTTGACCAACAAGATGGCGCCGGCTCTGCGCAAGGTCTACGATCAGATGCCCGAGCCGCGTTACGTCATCTCGATGGGTTCTTGCGCGAATGGCGGCGGGTATTATCACTATTCCTATTCTGTGGTGCGTGGCTGCGACCGGGTTGTGCCCGTCGACATTTACGTGCCCGGTTGTCCTCCGACGGCTGAAGCGCTTCTTTATGGTGTTCTCCTTCTTCAAAAGAAGATCCGTCGCACGGGAACGATCGAACGGTAAGAGATCTTTCGCCAATGATTTGGTGTCGGATTTTTTGTAATAAGACAGGCGCTCCGCGTCTTTTGAAAATGGCTCCTGGGGAGTGAGGTCGAACACGATGGACGAGACGCTGAAGGAACTCGCTGAGCATATCGAGCTTGGCCTGGGTGAGTCTCTTGTGTCCTACAAGGTCGAATATGGTGAGCTGACGCTTTCCGTGAACGCGACCGACATTCTCGATGTGGTCCGTTTTCTTCGTGACAACAGTTCATGCAAGTTCGTCAATCTGACTGATATTTGCGGAGTCGACTATCCGGCACGCGAAAAGCGTTTCGATGTCGTTTATCACTTCTTGTCCCCGGTCCAGAATCAGCGGGTCCGCGTGAAGCTTGAAACCGACGAAGACACAGCTGTGGCTTCGCTCACGCCCTTGTTTCCCGGCGCGGAATGGTTTGAACGCGAAGCCTATGACATGTACGGCATTCTGTTCACCGGCCACCCGGATCTCCGCCGGATACTGACCGACTACGGCTTTGACGGTCACCCGCTACGGAAGGATTTCCCCGTTACCGGATTTGTCGAAGTCCGCTACGACGACGAAAAGAAGCGTGTTGTCTACGAGCCGGTGCGGCTGAACCAGGAAATGCGCTCATTTGATTTTCTTTCGCCATGGGAGGGCACTGACTACGTGCTGCCAGGCGACGAAAAAGCAACGACGAATTGAGGCGGGCAGGGATGAGCGAGCAGCTAACTGGCGGTTGTCTTTGCGGGGAAGTCAAGTTTACCGCTGTTCCCACCGATGGCGAAATGGGTGTCTGCCACTGCGAAATGTGCAGACGCTGGACCGGCGGCACTTACATGGCAGTTTCCTGTGGCACGAGTGTCTCGTTTCAGGATGAAGCAGCGCTCGGCGTCTACAGGTCATCGGACTATGGGGAGCGCGTGTTTTGCAAGACTTGTGGCTCCACAATCGCCTGGCGCCTGCGGGACGGCTCCCACACGTCGATGTCGGCACAGGCGTTCGACGATCCTTCGATCTTCAAATTCACATCTGAAATCTTCGTGGATGAGCAACCGGAAAATTACGCGTTTGCGAATGAAACCCGCAAAATGACCGGTCCGGAAGTCTTCGCGTACTACGTCCAAAAGCAGGATCCTCAAAATGGCTGAGGCTCAGGTCAGAAACTTCAACATCAACTTCGGACCGCAGCATCCGGCGGCACACGGGGTTCTTCGCCTGGTGCTGGAGCTGGATGGCGAGGTGGTAACCCGCGTCGACCCGCATATAGGTCTCCTGCATCGGGGAACCGAGAAACTCATCGAGCAGAAGACGTATCTGCAGGCAATTCCTTACTTCGATCGCCTCGACTACGTGGCGCCGATGAACCAGGAACATGCATTTGCGATGGCTGTCGAGCGGCTGATTGGGATCGAGGTGCCAAAGCGGGGCCAGCTGATCAGGGTTCTGTATTCTGAAATCGGTCGCATCCTGTCGCACCTCTTGAACGTGACGACACAGGCGATGGATGTCGGTGCCCTGACGCCGCCGCTTTGGGGGTTCGAGCCTCGCGAAGAACTGATGGTGTTCTACGAGCGTGCCTGTGGCGCACGCATGCATTCCGCCTATGTACGTCCAGGCGGGGTTCATCAGGACCTGCCGCGCGATCTTCTCGACGATATCTGGGATTTTTGCGACCCGTTTCTGCAGACACTGGATGATATTGAAGGACTGCTGACCGACAACAGGATCTTCAAGCAGCGCAATGTCGATATCGGTGTCGTCGATCTGGACGATGCCTGGGCATGGGGCTTTTCCGGTGTCATGGTGCGCGGGTCAGGAGCGGCCTGGGATTTGCGCAAGTCGCAACCCTATGAGTGTTATCCCGAACTCGAATTCGACATTCCGATCGGCAAGAACGGTGATTGCTACGATCGCTATCTCATTCGCATGGAAGAAATGCGCCAGTCGGTTCGGATCATGAAACAATGCCTCGAGAAACTGACTGTGGAAACAGGACCTGTTTCTTCGGTAGACGGCAAGATCGTTCCACCGAAGCGCGGTGAAATGAAGCGGTCGATGGAAGCGCTAATTCACCACTTCAAGCTCTACACCGAGGGGTATCATGTCCCAGCCGGGGAGGTGTATGCCGCCGTTGAAGCGCCAAAGGGGGAATTTGGCGTCTATCTTGTTTCGGACGGTACCAACAAGCCGTACAGGTGCAAGATCAAGGCACCCGGATACGCACATCTGCAGGCGATGGACTTCCTTTGCCGCGGCCATATGCTCGCTGACGTCTCGGCGGTGCTTGGTTCAATGGATATCGTGTTCGGTGAGGTCGACCGCTGATGCCGGCGACCAACTACTCTAATTCGACCCTGGCAGCCGCCGAGCCGGCTCCGGTCACTGTGACAGAACGGGGATAACACCATGGCGGTTCGCCGACTTGCCGCGGAACAACCAGAAAGCTTCGAGTTCACCGAGAAGAACCTCGCATGGGCAAACAAGCTGATCGATCGTTATCCGGCGGGCCGTCAGGCTTCCGCGGTCATTCCGCTGTTGTGGCGCGCACAGGAGCAGAATGATGGTTGGGTCAGCGAGCCTTCCATCCGGTACATCGCCGAACTACTCGACATGCCGAACATTCGTGTCCTGGAAGTGGCGACATTCTACACGATGTTCCAGCTGCAGCCTGTCGGCAAGAAAGCGCATATTCAGGTTTGCGGAACGACGCCGTGCCAGCTACGTGGATCAGAAGATCTGATCAAGATCTGCAAGTCCCGCATTGCGAATCACATGCACGAAATCTCCGAGGATGGCATGTTCTCCTGGGAAGAAGTCGAGTGCCTGGGAGCCTGCGTCAATGCGCCGATGGTGCAGATCTACAAGGATACATACGAAGACCTGACTCCGGAGAGCTTTGAAAGCCTGCTTGACGACATTGAAGCCGGTAACGAGGTAACACCGGGACCACAGAATGGCCGCCGGTTTGCAATGGCCGAGGGTGGCCTGACAAGCCTGACCGAACTTGACGATGACACCAAGGGTGTTCTGCCGTTGCCGCATGTCGTTGACGGCGCGGAAAAGGCGTCGCACGAGTTTGCAGGTGCCGCCATCAACACGGGTGGCAATGACTATGACGGTGTGCCGACGCCGGCTGAAGATGCCGTCGCGAAGGTGAGAGCGGAGTTCGCTGCGAAAGCGGAGAAAAAGGCTGAAACTCCGGCTCCGGCTGCAGCCGAGAAGAAAGCCGAGGCTCCTGCACCGAAGGCCGAGGCTCCTGCACCGAAGAAAGAACAACCAAAGACGTCACCTGCGAAGAAAAAGGGCACCGCTGCTGCAAAACCGAAAGAAGTTGCAGCCGAAACGCCCGCAGTTGAAGAACAAGCGCCCGAGACACTGGATGGGCCTCGTGGTGGCAAGGCGGACGATCTGAAGAAACTGAAGGGTGTCGGACCGAAACTAGAGGCGACGCTTCACGAACTCGGGTTTTATCACTTTGATCAGGTTGCCAACTGGGGGCCGGCCGAAGTCGCCTGGGTGGATAGCAGATTGAAGTTCAAGGGCCGTATCGAGCGTGATGGCTGGATCGAGCAAGCCAGAACTCTTGCTGCCGGTGAAGACACTGAATTTTCCAAGCGCGTGGAAGCCGGTGAAGTGGCCTCCTCGAAGAGCGAAGAATAGGGGGAAGAGATGCTGAAAGATCAGGATCGGATCTTCACCAATATCTACGGTCTGCACGACTGGGGACTGGACGGTGCGAAAAAGCGCGGCCAGTGGGACGATACCAAGGGGCTGATCGACAAGGGCCGTGACTGGATCATTCAGGAAATGAAGGATTCCGGTCTGCGTGGCCGTGGTGGTGCAGGCTTTCCCACGGGACTGAAATGGTCATTCATGCCCAAGGCAACCGACGGGCGTCCGGCGTATCTCGTCGTCAATGCCGACGAATCCGAACCTGGAACCTGCAAGGATCGGGAAATACTGCGTCATGACCCGCATACGCTGGTCGAGGGATGTCTGGTAGCCGGTTTCGCCATGGGGGCCATTGCCGCCTATATCTACGTGCGCGGCGAATTCATCCGCGAACGAGAGCGACTGCAGGCGGCAATCGATCAGGCATACGATGACGGACTGATCGGCAAGAACAACAAGAACGGTTACGATTTCGACATCTATGTCCATCACGGCGCAGGTGCCTACATCTGCGGCGAGGAAACAGCGCTGCTGGAAAGTCTTGAAGGCAAGAAAGGCCAACCGCGTCTGAAACCGCCTTTTCCGGCCAATGTCGGCCTCTATGGCTGTCCGACGACCGTAAACAACGTTGAGTCCATTGCCGTGGCGCCAACAATCCTGCGACGGGGAGCCGCCTGGTTCTCCGCTCTCGGGCGGCCAAACAACACAGGCACGAAACTCTTCTGTGTCTCCGGACACGTCAATCAGCCGGCGACCTTTGAAGAAGAACTCGGGGTTCCGTTTTCGGAGATGATCGACAAGCACTGCGGCGGTATTCGCGGTGGATGGGACAACCTTCTGGCGGTTATCCCGGGTGGGTCCTCGGTTCCCTGCTGCACGGCGGACGAGATCAAGGACGCGCCGATGGATTTCGACACCCTTCGCGGCATGGGGTCTGGCCTCGGAACCGCGGCCGTGATCGTGATGGATAAATCAACCGACATCATCAAGGCAATCGCGCGCCTTTCCTACTTCTACAAGCATGAAAGCTGCGGTCAGTGCACGCCATGCCGGGAAGGCACAGGCTGGATGTGGCGGGTGATGGAACGCATGGTCAAGGGCGAATCCTCCTACGAGGAAATCGACATGCTGTTCAAGGTTACAAAGCAGGTCGAAGGCCATACGATTTGTGCGCTCGGGGATGCGGCTGCATGGCCGATCCAGGGTTTGATCAAGAATTTCCGGCCGGTCATCGAGCAACGCATCGACGACTATGTTGCCAAGTCGAAGACGTCTTCGACAATGGTGGCGGCTGAGTGAGCGGAACGGGATTTGGAGAGCAACGGATGACGAAGCTCATCATCGACGGCAAGGAAGTTGAAGTCCCGGCGGACTACACGCTGCTTCAGGCCTGTGAAGAGGCGGGCGCCGAGGTTCCGCGCTTTTGTTACCACGACCGGCTGTCGATAGCCGGCAATTGCCGCATGTGCCTGGTGGAAGTGAAGGGTGGGCCGCCCAAACCGACCGCGTCATGCGCCATGGGCGTAAAAGACCTGCGCCCGGGGCCCAATGGCGAGCCTCCCGTCGTCGAAACCAAATCCGAAATGGTCAAGAGCGCGCGCGAAGGAGTGATGGAGTTCCTGCTCATCAACCACCCGCTCGATTGTCCGATCTGTGACCAGGGTGGCGAGTGCGACCTGCAGGACCAGGCCATGGCCTACGGGGTCGACGGGTCGCGCTTTCACGAAAACAAGCGTGCGGTCGAGAACAAGGAAATCGGTCCGCTGATCAAGACGATCATGACCCGCTGCATCCATTGCACCCGTTGCGTCCGCTTCACCACAGAGGTGTGTGGCGTAACCGACATGGGTCTTGTCGGTCGCGGTGAAAATGCCGAGATCACCACATATCTTGAAGCGGCCCTGTCATCGGAGATGCAGGGCAACGTGGCGGATCTGTGCCCAGTCGGTGCTCTGACGCACAAGCCTTATGAATTTCATGCGCGTCCATGGGAACTGACCAAGACCGAGAGCGTGGATGTCATGGATGCGGTCGGATCCGCGATCCGTGTCGACTCCCGTGGCAAGGAAGTCATGCGCGTCATGCCGCGCCTGAACGAGGAGGTCAACGAAGAATGGATCTCCGACAAGTCCCGGTACATCTGGGACGGTCTCAAGACGCAACGCCTTGATCGCCCCTATGCCAAGAAGGACGGCAAGCTGCAGCCTGTCTCCTGGACGGAAGCTTTCCAGATCATCGCCGAAAAGGTGAAGGCTACGTCGGCTGGCAAGATCGGTGCGCTCGCCGGGCAGTTGGCCAGTGTCGAAGACATGTTTGCGCTGAAATGCCTGATGGAAAAGCTGGGCGTTGCGAATATCGACAGCCGTTTCCCGGGGTCGCCTTTGCATCCTCGAAATGGTCGTGCAAGCTACATTTTCAACTCCACGATCCAGGGCATTGAAGACGCTGACGCGATCATGCTGATCGGCACCAACCCTCGGCAGGAAGCGCCTGTGCTGAATGCGCGTATCCGCGCACGCTGGACGAGGGGCGATGTTCATATCGGGCTTATTGGCGAAAACGCCGATCTGACGTATCCGGTGACTTACCTGGGTGCCGGGCCTGAAAGCCTTAAGCAGTTTGTCGACCACGCTCCGGCAAAGGCCGAGCGTCCCATGTTCATCATCGGGCAGGGCGCTCTCAACCGTCCGGATGGAGCTGCCGTTCTGGCCACTCTGGCGGCAGCTGCAAAATCGCTCGGAGTTATCAAGGAAGGCTGGAACGGTTTCAATGTGTTGCACACAGAAGCCTCCCAGGTCGGCGCGCTCGATATCGGGTTTGTTCCGGGTGAAGACGGCAAAGACACTGGTGCCATGCTGGAAGAAGGAGCGCTTGATTTGCTCTTCCTGCTCGGTGTCGACGAACTTGATGTTCCGGAAGGTGCCTTCGTGGTCTATCAGGGCACACACGGTGATCGCGGAGCACATCGTGCCGACGTGATCCTGCCGGGCGCTGCCTACACCGAGAAATCCGGGATCTATGTTAATACCGAAGGCCGTGTCCAGATGGCCGACCGGGCGGCGTTTCCGCCTGGCGACGCGCGAGAAGACTGGGCCATTCTGAGGGCGCTTTCCGGAAATCTCGATCAGACGCTGGAATTCGACTCGCTCGCCGAGTTGCGTGCGAAACTGTTCGAAGCCCATCCTCACATGACCGGTATCGATATGATCGAGACGGGTAATGGCGCGGATGTCGAAAAGCTCGCCGACACGTCTGCCCGCATGGACGGTGCCGGATTTGCCAATGTGATCCGAGACTTTTTTCTGACCAACCCGATCGCTCGTGCCTCGAAAACGATGGCCGAGTGTTCGGCGCTCGCAAAGTCGCGAGCGGCAGAAGCAGCTGAATAAGGGGTAGGGGACCGAAATGGTTGAGTTCTTCACGACGACCTACCTGGGTCAGTTTCTCCTGATGGCGCTTCAGAGCGTTCTGCTCATGGTCGTGCTGCTGGTGATCGTGGCCTACATTCTTTATGCCGACCGCAAGATCTGGGCCGCCGTCCAGATTCGCCGCGGTCCCAATGTCGTCGGACCATGGGGCCTTCTGCAAAGTTTTGCCGACCTTCTGAAATTTGTCCTGAAAGAGCCGGTCATCCCGGACGGATCGAACAAGATCCTGTTTTTGCTGGCTCCGCTGATTTCCGTGCTGCTTGCCCTGTCCGCATGGGCCGTGATCCCGGTTGCTGACGGCTGGGTGATTGCGAATATCAATGTTGGCGTCCTGTTTGTTTTTGCCGTGTCCTCGCTCGAAGTCTATGGCGTTATCATCGGCGGATGGGCTTCCAACTCGAAATATCCGTTCCTGTCCGCGCTTCGGTCCGCCGCACAGATGGTGTCCTACGAGGTTTCCATCGGCTTCGTGATCGTGACCGTTCTTCTGTGTGCAGGAACATTGAACCTGTCCGGAATTGTCGAGGCGCAGCAGACAGGTCTGGCGACCCTGCTCGGCGTGCCTTGGCTGTCATTTCTGAACTGGTACTGGTTACCGCTCTTTCCGATGTTCGTGGTGTTCTTCGTTTCTGCGCTCGCAGAGACAAACAGGCCCCCGTTCGACCTGGCTGAAGCTGAATCGGAACTGGTCGCCGGCTTCATGGTGGAGTACGGATCCACTCCGTACATGATGTTCATGCTTGGCGAGTATGTCGCGATCTGTCTGATGTGCGCGCTGATGACCATCTTCTTCATGGGGGGATGGCTGCCACCCTTCGACTTCGCGCCCTTCACATGGGTGCCCGGGATTGTCTGGTTCATTTTGAAATGCCTGCTCGGCTTCTTCATGTTCGCCATGGTGAAGGCGATGGTTCCGCGCTACCGCTATGATCAGCTCATGCGCCTTGGCTGGAAGGTCTTCCTGCCGCTGTCGCTTGGCATGGTGGTTGTGGTTGCAGCTGTGCTGATGGCCACGGGTTGGGCACCGGGCGCATCGTGAGCGTGTCGCTTGCCGGAGTGATCGGTGCCGCGATCGGGTTTTATGTCGGTTGGCTCGACTACAAGATCCTGAAGGGCATGCTTCAGGCAACAGAGACGAAGAACAGGCAGGCCGGCGGTGACGGTGGCCGGGCCGCAAGGTACAAAGCGCCCTTGAGCGCACTGATTTTTGGAGTTCCGGTGATCGGCTTCCCGATTGTCGGTTATTGGGCCGCCAGCCAGCTGGCTGGTTGAGGAAAGAGAGGCAAGAAGCGATGGGACTTAATCAAGCCGTCAAATCGCTGTTTCTGCAGGAATTCGTATCGGCGTTCATTCTGGCGATGCGTTATTTCTTCAAGCCGAAGCCAACGGTCAACTACCCTTTCGAGAAGGGACCGGTTAGCCCGCGTTTTCGGGGAGAACATGCTTTGCGCCGTTATCCGAACGGCGAAGAGCGCTGCATAGCCTGCAAGTTGTGCGAAGCCATCTGTCCGGCCCAGGCGATCACCATCGAGGCAGGGCCACGCCGGAATGACGGCACACGCAGGACCACCCGATATGACATCGACATGGTCAAATGCATCTATTGCGGCTTCTGCCAGGAAGCCTGCCCGGTGGATGCGATTGTCGAAGGGCCGAATTTCGAGTTCGCCACGGAAACCCGCGAAGAGCTCTACTACGACAAGGAAAAACTGCTTGCGAACGGCGACCGCTGGGAACGCGAAATCGCCCGGAACATTGAAATGGATGCTCCTTACCGCTAGGAGCTAACCCAACACTTCGACGTTAGCCCGGCAATCCGGTCGGGCTCCGCATTTCCGGCCTGAACGGGCCACACGACAGACAGGTCTTTGAAATGATCCTGAAAGCCCTCTTCTTCTACCTGTTTGCCGGTGTCACACTGGCGTCAGGGTTCATGGTTATCGCGGCCCGAAATCCGGTGACGTCGGTTCTGTTCCTGATCCTGGCCTTTGTGAATTCAGCAGGTTTGTTCGTGCTTCTCGGTGCTGAATACCTGGCGATGCTTCTTGTGGTCGTCTATGTCGGCGCAGTCGCGGTGCTTTTCCTGTTCGTTGTGATGATGCTGGACGTTGATTTCGTCGAGTTGCGGCAAGGCTTCCTGCAATATCTTCCGATCGGTGGTCTGGTTGGCCTCATTCTCATGGTCGAGCTCCTGATGGGCCTGGGAGCCTGGGTCATCGTACCTGACGTTCTTGGGCATGGCGCGGAACCGACACCGGACCTTGCCCAGACAAGCAACATCGAGGCGCTCGGGTCGGTGCTCTACACGAAATACATCTATTTCTTCCAGGTCGCAGGCCTGGTGCTGCTGGTGGCGATGATCGGGGCAATTGTCCTGACCCTGCGCCACAAGCCGAATGTCAAACGTCAAAGCATACCGGATCAGGTCGCACGCACACGCGAGTCGGCCGTCGAAGTCCGGAAGGTGGAGACGGGCAAGGGTATCTGACGCAGAACACTGCGTCATTTTAGGAAAGTCTGGTAACCGGCACGCTCCTCCGTGCGGTTTCCAGTGGGGTAAACGAGGGGAGCACGGCGAGGCGCCCATGGAAATCGGTCTGTCGCACTATTTGTCTGTCGCGGCCATCCTGTTCACGATCGGAATATTCGGGATCTTCCTGAACAGGAAAAACGTGATTGTCATCCTGATGTCCATCGAACTGCTTTTGCTGTCGGTGAACATCAACTTTGTCGCCTTTTCGTCGTTCCTCGGCGACCTGATGGGGCAGATCTTCACCATGCTGGTCCTCACCGTGGCCGCCGCGGAAGCGGCAATCGGGCTTGCGATCCTGGTAGTGTTCCACCGAAACCGCGGTTCCATTGCCGTGGAAGACGTCAACGTGATGAAAGGGTAGGAGCTGATGTATTCCGCAATCCTGTTCCTGCCGCTTATAGGCTTTCTGATTGCCGGCCTTTTCGGCCGTGCGATTGGCGACAAAGCCTGCGAATACGTCACGAGCGGGCTGGTCATACTGGCGGCCCTGTTGTCCTGGATCACGTTCTTCGGTTTCTGGCTCGGCGGCTCCGAACTGCAGATCGAGCCGTTGTTCCGCTGGATGGACGCAGGTGACCTGAAAGTCATGTGGTCCATTCGGGTCGACACCCTGACAGCGGTCATGCTGGTCGTGGTCAACACGGTTTCCGCGCTGGTGCATGTCTATTCCATCGGCTACATGCACCACGATCCGCACCGTCCCAGGTTTTTCGCCTATCTGTCGTTGTTCACCTTCGCGATGCTGTCGCTGGTAACGGCAGACAATCTTCTTCAGATGTTCTTCGGCTGGGAAGGCGTGGGTCTGGCTTCCTATCTGCTGATCGGTTTCTGGTACAAGAAGCCGTCAGCGAATGCGGCTGCGATCAAGGCCTTCGTCGTCAACCGGATTGGCGACTTCGGCTTCGCACTCGGCATCTTCGGCATTTTCTTCATCTTCCAGAGCATCGAATTCACAACGATCTTCAACGACGCGCCTTCCTTCATCGAGGGGCAGGGCGAAGTGATGACCTTCCTTGGGTATCACCTTGACCCGCAAGCGGCGATGACGGTTATCTGCCTGCTGCTCTTCATGGGAGCGATGGGCAAGTCGGCCCAGTTCCTGCTGCACACCTGGCTGCCGGACGCAATGGAAGGTCCGACACCGGTTTCAGCGCTGATCCATGCAGCAACCATGGTGACCGCGGGTGTCTTCATGGTGGCACGCCTGTCGCCCCTGATGGAACTGTCCCAGACCGCGTTGACGGTGATCATCTTCTTCGGTGCGACAACCGCTTTCTTCGCTGCAACGATCGGCCTGGTCCAGAACGATATCAAACGCGTGATTGCCTATTCGACTTGTTCGCAGCTCGGTTACATGTTCGTGGCACTCGGTGTTGGAGCCTATTCGATCGGCATATTCCACCTGTTCACGCATGCGTTCTTCAAGGCGCTTCTGTTCCTGTGCGCCGGGTCCGTGATCCACGCAGTTTCCGATGAGCAGGACATGCGCAAGATGGGCGGTCTTCGCAAGCACATCCCGGTCACCTACTGGACGATGATGATCGGCACGCTGGCACTGACCGGGGTCGGTATCCCACTCACGCATCTCGGATTTGCCGGGTTCATTTCCAAGGATGCGATCATCGAGGCCGCTTACGCCAGTGCCGGTGGTGAACATGCGAACCCGATGGCGCTATACGGTTTCTGGATGACGGTGATCGCTGCGGCGCTGACGTCGTTCTATTCCTGGCGCCTGACCTTCATGACTTTCCATGGCAAGCCACGTGCTCCGGTGGACGTGATGAAACATGTTCATGAATCGCCGCTTGTGATGACTATCCCCTTGTTCGTCCTGTCGGCCGGTGCTGCGCTTGCAGGAATGATCTTTTACAGTTCATTCTATGGTGAAGGCTATGAAGCCTTCTGGAAGGGCTCGCTCTTCACGTCGGAAGCCAATCACGTCCTTCACGAAATGCACTCTGTCCCCGCTTGGGTGAAAGTGTCACCATTTGTGATGATGGCTCTCGGTTTCCTGGTCGCCTACCAGTTCTATATCCGCTCTCCGGAAACACCGAAGAAGCTCGCGGAACGCCATCAGGGCCTATACCAGTTCCTGTTGAACAAGTGGTATTTCGACGAGATCTACGATTTCCTGATTGTCCGTCCCACGATGTGGCTTGGCCGTGTTCTCTGGAAGAAGGGCGACGGTACGGTCATCGACGGCTACGGTCCTGACGGAATTTCCGCACGTGTCCAGAACGTCACGTCCTGGGTCGTGAGGCTTCAGACTGGATATCTCTATCACTATGCATTTGCGATGCTGATCGGCGTTGCAGCGCTTATTACCTGGTCAATGTTCACCGGTGCCGGCACCGGCGGGGGTGCGCACTAATGATTGCCTGGCCAATTCTGTCACTCACGACATTTCTGCCGCTGCTTGGCGTGCTCTTCATCCTGCTCGTTTCGGGGGATGACGAAGGAAGCAAGCGTAACATCCGGATGGTCGCACTGGTGACCACAGGTGTGACGTTCCTGTTGTCGCTGTTCATCTGGGGCAATTTCGACTACGCCAATCCAGGCTTCCAGTTCGTGGAAAACCGGGACTGGCTCGGTGGTGACATCAGCTACAAGATGGGTGTCGACGGGATTTCCGTCCTGTTCGTGATCCTGACCACCTTCCTGATGCCGTTCTGCATTCTCGCGTCCTGGGAAAGTGTCCAGAAACGCGTGAAGGAGTACATGATCGCGTTTCTGGTTCTGGAAACGCTGATGATCGGTGTGTTCTGTTCGCTTGACCTTTTCGTCTTCTACATCTTCTTCGAGGCAGGCCTTATCCCGATGTTCCTGATCATCGGCGTGTGGGGCGGCAAGCGCAGGGTCTACGCGTCCTACAAGTTCTTCCTCTATACGCTGCTCGGATCGGTCCTGATGCTGATCGCGATCATGACGATGTACTGGGACGCCGGCACAACCGACATTGAAAAATTGATGGCGCATACGTTCCCGTCCGGCATGCAGACGTGGTTATGGGTGGCGTTCTTTGCCAGCTTTGCAGTGAAGATGCCGATGTGGCCGGTACACACCTGGTTGCCCGATGCCCACGTGGAAGCGCCGACCGCGGGGTCGGTCATCCTGGCCGGCATTCTCCTGAAGCTTGGTGGTTACGGTTTCCTGCGCTTCTCGTTGCCCATGTTCCCGATTGCCTCGGACATGTTCGCACCGTTCATCTTTACCCTTTCCGTTGTGGCGATCATCTACACGTCGCTGGTTGCGCTCGCCCAGGAAGACATCAAGAAGCTGATTGCATACTCATCTGTCGCCCACATGGGTTACGTGACCATGGGTATCTTCACGATGACAGAGCAGGGTGTACAGGGCGGGATCTTCCAGATGCTGTCGCACGGTATCGTGTCCGGAGCGCTCTTCCTGTGTGTCGGGGTTATCTATGACAGGATGCACACCCGCGAAATCTCCGCTTACGGAGGGCTCGTCAACCGCATGCCGAAATACGCCGTGGCCTTCCTGATTTTCACCATGGCCAATGTAGGCCTGCCGGGCACGTCCGGTTTCGTGGGTGAAATCCTTACGCTCATGGGGGCATTCCAGGTCAACACCTGGGTCGCGTTCCTGGCGACGTCCGGTGTGATCCTGTCTGCAGCCTACGCGCTTTACCTCTACCGCCGTGTTGTGTTCGGCGCGCTGGAGAAGGAAAGCCTGAAGTCGATGCTGGATCTCAATCTTCGGGAGAAGGTCATACTGTTCCCGATGATCGTCCTGACGATTTTCTTCGGATTCTATCCAATGGCAATCCTGGATGTGACACAGGGCTCCGTGGACAATCTCATCAATCACTACACTGCAGCGCTCGAGGCGGCCGGGGTCACCCAGCACGCCGCGGCAGCTGCAGCGGCGCATTAAGGTATCGAGGGCGAGACAGAGCTATGTCAGATGTGACTCAATTGCCAGATCTCATGCCGGTTCTGCCGGAGATCATCCTGGCCGTCGGCGCCATGGTGCTTCTGATGATCGGCGCCTTCGGTGGAAAAGGCGTTAGCTACGCGGTCTTCGGCTTTGCTATGGGCCTGCTTGGCACAGCGTTCCTGATCCTCTTGCTCGTTCCGACATTTGGCGAGACGTTCGGTGGATCCTTCGTCCTGGACGAGTTCGCCTATTTGCTGAAACTCATGGTGCTGGTTGGCTCGTTCTTTGCCATTGCAATGTCCTGGGCTTATGCCAAGAGCCAGTCCTTCGATCATTTCGAGTATCCGATCCTGATCATTCTTGCGACGCTCGGCATGATGCTGATGCTGTCTGCGAACGACATGATTGCGCTTTATCTCGGTCTGGAACTGCAGAGCCTGTCGCTCTACGTGGTGGCCGCAATCAACCGTGACAGTGTGAGATCAACGGAAGCCGGGCTGAAGTATTTCGTTCTCGGGGCGCTGTCCTCAGGCATGCTGCTTTACGGAATGTCGCTGGTTTACGGCTTTACCGGACAGATTTCCTTTGCGGGCATCGCGGAAGTTCTCACGGATGACGGAGCGTCCATTGGTCTTGTCATTGGCCTGACATTCATCCTGGCAGGTCTCGCCTTCAAGATATCCGCCGTGCCGTTCCACATGTGGACACCTGACGTTTATGAAGGTGCACCGACACCCGTGACAGCGTTTCTGGCTGCGGCGCCGAAAGTCGCCGCGATGGGCATGCTGGTGCGGATCGTCATCGAGGCGTTTCATCCTGTCACCAGTGACTGGCAGCAGGTTATCGTCTTTGTCTCGATTGCTTCCATGGCGCTTGGTGCCTTTGCCGCAATCGGTCAGCGCAACCTGAAACGGCTGATGGCCTATTCCTCGATCGGGCATATGGGCTATGCGCTTGTGGGGCTGTCCGCGGGAACGCAGACCGGCGTCGAAGGCGTCATTTTCTACATGATTGCCTATCTCGGCATGACGCTTGGTGTGTTTGCCTGCATCCTGTCAATGCGCCGCAAGGACGGTATGGTCGAAGAGATCGATGACCTTGCCGGATTGTCCCAGACCAATCTTCCCATGGCGATCCTGCTCGCGCTCCTGATGTTCTCGCTTGCCGGTATTCCGCCGCTCGTCGGTTTCTTCGGCAAGTGGTACGTCTTTGTGGCTGCCGTTCAGGCCGGTCTCTATCCCCTGGCCATTATCGGTGTGCTGATGTCCGTAGTCGGAGCCTACTATTATCTGCGCATCGTCAAGGTGATGTTCTTTGACGAGCCGGTAGAGGGCTTTGAAACCATGCCGATGGAATTGCGCGTGGTTCTTGGCCTGTCGAGCGTCTTCGTGGTGCTTTTCTGGCTCGCGCCGGGACAGGTCGTCAATGCGGCCAGCACCGCGGCACAATCACTGTTCTGACCAAGCGCATGGCAGATCATTATTCCGAACGTCCGGCGCCTGGTGCGCCGGATTTTCTCTTTGAAGACCATAAAATCGTCGGATCCACCAATGCCCTTTGCTTCGAACGGGCTCGAATGGGTCATGCCGGCGGACTCTGGATCCGTGCACAGGAACAGACCGAGGGGCGTGGGCGCAGGGGTCGGGAATGGTCCTCCCCGACGGGAAATCTCTTCACCAGTCTGCTTCTGGTCGACCCGAAACCCGCTGACAGGATCGGTGAATTGCCTCTTGTTGCGGCGGTTGCTCTAGCGGAAGCAGTTGACAAAGCAGCCGGAACGCTCCATCTGGTGGAATTGAAATGGCCGAACGACCTTCTGGTCAACGGGGCTAAGCTCTCGGGCATTCTGCTTGAGGCAGAAGTGCTTGCCGATGGCCGCCAGGCTGTTGTTATCGGCTTCGGGGTCAATTGTATTTCCCACCCGCCGCTTTCGCTGTATCAGGCAACCGATCTCAGGAGCCTAGGGTTCCAGGTGTCGGCTGAGCGTCTGTTCGAGGCGCTGGCGTCATCTTTCTCGGAGATGCTTGACGGTTGGCGGAAACCGGGCGGATTTGAAACGATCCAAAAGAAATGGCTCAAACGGGCGGCCCATCTGGGCAAAGAAATTACCGTCAGGACAGCCAGAGAAGAAATTTCCGGCATTTTTGCCGATCTGGATGCGCGTGGCCATCTCGTGCTCAAGCAGGATGATGGCGGAATGCGCACCATTTATGCAGGCGACGTGTTTTTGTCCGGCGAATGAGTTCCGGCAAATTGCCTGCCTACAGGTTTGAAGGAGCAATCCATGGCTTCGGCCAACAAGAATAAGAATGATATCGTATTCCTGCCTCTTGGCGGGGTCGGTGAAATAGGAATGAACCTCGGTCTTTACGGCTATGGTCCGGCGAACGACCGCACGTGGCTGATTGTTGATTGCGGGGTAAGTTTTGCGGGGCCGGATCTGCCCGGCATCGACGTAATTGTCCCCGACATCAAGTTTCTTGAAGATGAGGTCGACAATATTGCCGGGATGGTGATCACCCACGCGCATGAGGATCATTATGGCGGCATACTGCATCTATGGCCTTTTTTGAAGGTTCCGGTTTACGCGACCGCATTTACTGCGGGGCTTCTGGCTGCGAAGTCAGAGAGCGAACCGGGGGCGGAAGAGGTTCCGGTAACTGTCGTGAAACAAGGCGAACGGCACAAGATCGGTCCGTTCGATGTCGAATTCGTCGCAATGGCGCACTCGATACCGGAGCCCTGTGCACTGGCGATCCGGACACCGGCCGGACTGGTGCTGCACACCGGTGATTGGAAAATCGATCTGACGCCCGGCGTCGGCTTGCCCATTGATATGGACCGTCTGGCCGAGCTGGGCAGGGAAGGCGTCATGGCTCTTGTGTGCGACAGCACCAATGCGGTCAGGGATGGTGTCAGTCCCAGTGAGGCGGATGTGGCCGAAGAGCTGAAGAAGGTAATGGCGAAGGCCAAACAGCGTGTCGCGGTTACAACCTTTGCGTCGAACGTCGCGAGGATACGAGCTATTGCAGAAGCAGCGGTAGCCAATGAGAGGGATGTTGTTGTCGTAGGCCGGTCGATGCACCGCGTGATCGAAGTGGCAGGCGAACTTGGTTACCTGGATGGCTTGCCGCAGTTTCACGATGAAGAAGCTTTCGGTTATCTGCCGCGAAACAAGGCAGTTCTGCTATGCACCGGTTCGCAAGGCGAAAGCCGGGCTGCACTCGCGCGCATTGCCGCCGGCGACCATCGCAATGTCGCGCTTTCGAAAGGTGACACCGTGATTTTCTCCTCCCGGACCATCCCAGGGAATGAAAAGGTGGTTGCAGAGGTGCTCAACAACCTTGCCGACAAGGATGTCCGGATCGTCACGGACAAGGACGCGCTTGTGCATGTGTCCGGTCATCCGCGCAGGGGCGAGCTGGAGCAACTATACAAAGTGCTCAACCCGAAAGTCGTGCTTCCCGTACACGGCGAACCGTTGCATCTTGCCGCACATGCCGCGTTTGCGAAGGAACAGGGTGTTCCCGAAGTTGTGCGTGGCAAGAACGGGGACATCATCTGTCTGAATGCGGGCAAGGCTGCGGTCATTGACGAAGCGCCGTCGGGAATTCTCGTCAAGGATGGAGACATTCTTGACGATCCGGAAGTGACCGGAGTGAAAGAGCGGCGCAAATTGTCGTTTGCCGGCGCTGCCGTGATTGCACTGGTTGTCAACCGGGCAGGGGAACTGCTCACTGATCCGCACGTTACCCTGCTCGGGTTGCCGGACACGGATGATGACGGTGATCCGATGGAAGCCATCGTTGTCAAGGCTGTGACAGGCGCGGTAACGAGTATTCCGAAGTCCCGGCGCAAGGACAAGGATCTGGTCGCGGAAGCTGCCCGGCGGGCCGCTCGCGCAGAGATCCTCAACGTGTGGGGCAAAAAGACGCTCTGTAAGGTGATGGTGACCCAACTATAGTCCATCCGGCGGCCATAACAGCCGCCCATGCGGAGGAAGTGATATGATCGGTCGGCTAAATCATGTGGCCATTGCTGTCTCGGATATCGATGCTGCAACGGCGATTTACCGGGATACGCTTGGAGCGGACGTCTCATCGAGGGAAGAACAGCCGGATCATGGTGTGAGCACTGTGTTCATTAACTTGCCGAACACCAAGATCGAGCTGCTGGAGCCCCTGGGTGACGACTCGCCGATTGCCAAGTTTCTGGAGAAGAATCCCTCCGGTGGAATTCATCACGTCTGCTATGAAGTCGATGACATCCTGGCTGCACGGGACAAGCTCGTGGCGGATGGTGCACGGGTCCTGGGCGATGGTGAACCGAAGATCGGGGCGCATGGCAAGCCGGTCCTCTTTCTTCATCCGAAAGATTTTCTCGGCACACTTACGGAACTGGAAGAGGCCTGAATAATGTCGGTGGCGTTCGGACTGGCAATCTATTTCATGCTCTGGTGGATCATCCTGTTTGCGATCTTGCCGTTCGGGATTCACCGTACCCAGGAGGAGGCCGGAGACATTGTTCCCGGTACAGAGGCAAGCGCGCCGAACAAGCCCAGATTTCTGAGGGTAATCGTGCTGACAACGGTGGTAACCACAATCGTTTTCAGCAGCTACATCGCCTTGCGGCAATCCGGCTTCGGTCTCGACGATATACCCTTCTTGAAACCTCCAAGCAGCAGCGACAGTCTAACTGATTGATGCCATCGCAAATTCGCGGACCCTGAATTCAAACAAGAAGGCAATCGTTCGTGGAAGCGGCCCCTGAGGGCCGCTGCGTTCGTCCAGAATGATGCCGGACGTTGAAGGTCAGTGTTGACGCCGTCTTCTTCGCTGCGCCACGAAGCCAAGCAGACCCAGTCCTCCTGCAAGAAGTGGCAGCGCAGCAGGCACCGGGACAGGTGTCACCCCGTACACGATGTCTATGGATGTCGAGGCAAGAACATCGCCATTCAGCGCGGCAGACAGATTTATGGTGTAAAGGCCCTCGGCCTGTGGATCAGCAATGCCGGGGAAAAGGGTGCTGAATCCCAGGTTCCATGAGTTCTGTGCGACATTGTAGTTTCCGACGATAGCGGAATACAAAAAAAGGTCTGAAACACCAGCACCGTTCGCCGTGGAGTTGTTCCCCAGGGCATGATCTGCAAAGAGAGTGTTGATTGGGTCGAAGGATTGGAAACTTGTTCCAGAACCCGGATCCAGGTCGACCTGCAACAGGTATGTCAGGTCGGTCAAATTACGCGTTCCGATGCCCGATACATTTGAGTTTATTGACCATTCGAAGTTGAATGCAGAGCGATTTGAGGGTGCATTGCTTGATGCGGGCGAAAAGGTGTAGGTGCGATCGCCGTCGTAATTGAAGGTATTTTCCGGAAGCCCACTGTTGTTGTAGCGAAGCTTTCCTCGAAGACCCAATTCAACATTGTTGGCATTCACACCTGTGAACGCGCCATTTGCGTTGCCGGAACCGAAAATGACTTCCGGTGTGACCAAACCCGTTCCGTTGACCGGGCCAGCCTGCACAGTTGCCGGTACGATTGTTCCGGCAAACAACAATGTTACACCCATCGTGAAAGATCTAAGCATGGATCGATTCATTCCCCAAAAAGAGTCATTAGTATTATTTTCAATGAAATTTATGCGGATTCTCTTTTGTAAATCAACCTATGGTTAATCTGTTTTGCCCGCTCGCGTAACAATCCGCGGCAAAAGTGTTGCAAATGTTGTGGAAGGTTTCGGTGTGTCCGAAAAGGAACCCGATCTCAGTCGTCGTAAAGCGTTGAAAAAAAAGAAAAAGGCAGAGCCAAGCTCTGCCTTTGGTAGTTCCGCGTCTAAATTGACCCCAATCCCTTACCGGCTGTTTGACCAACCTGGTCGGGCGGCTGCAATCTGAAGATGCGCCAGAGGGCCCTTCCTCCCAAGACTCAGACCGCGATGTCCTTGAGCATCTTGGCATTTCTGCCGAGACTTCTTTTTGTTATGAGGACGGAACCTATCGGATTGTTTTATGATTGTCACCTGTTTGTCGCACTGAGTCTATTTTTTTTGCTTGCCTAATTAATTTGCAGTCCCGAGCGTTCGCCATTCGGCTGAAATTCTCGACGAGACAGGGGTAGAAAATCGACGGATTGCTCCCGATTTCAGTCTGCAAAGAAGACTATTTCGGCAAATGAATGGGTGGTTTGCGTAAAGGGCTTGTTTTTAGGCGCGTCATGCGGTTTGACTGCGCACAAATTAGGCCAAGCGCAAATCGAGAGTATATTGATGCGTCTTTCCAGATATTTTCTGCCCATCCTGAAAGAGACTCCCAAGGAAGCCGAGATTGTCTCCCACCGGCTCATGTTGCGCGCCGGAATGATCCGGCAGCAGTCGGCAGGAATTTACTCGTGGCTGCCGCTTGGTCTGAAGGTGCTGCGCAAGATCGAACGGATCGTTGAGGAGGAACAGGCGCGGGCCGGCGCCATACAGCTTCTGATGCCGACAATTCAATCCGCCGACCTTTGGCGTGAAAGCGGCCGCTATGATGCTTACGGCAAGGAAATGCTGCGCATAACGGACAGACACGAGCGTGACATGCTCTACGGTCCGACAAACGAAGAAATGATAACGGAAATCTTCCGCAGCTATGTGCGCTCCTATAAGGACCTTCCGTTGAATCTTTACCACATACAATGGAAATTTCGTGACGAGGTCCGTCCGCGTTTCGGCATCATGCGTGGCCGTGAATTTCTGATGAAGGACGCCTATTCCTTCGATCTCGATCAGGAGCGGGCCGTTGAATCCTATAACCGGATGTTTGTCGCGTATCTGCGTACATACAAGCGCATGGGCCTGACCGCGATTCCGATGCGGGCCGAGACCGGTCCGATCGGTGGAGACCTCAGTCACGAGTTTATCGTTCTGGCTGATACCGGCGAGAGCGAGGTCTATTGTCATTCCGACTATCTGACCAAGGACACTCCGGGTGAAGAGGTCGATTTCGACGATGATCTCACGCCAATCGTGCAAGACTGGACCTCGCACTATGCGGCGACAGAAGACATAGTTGACAAGGCGGAGTTCGAGGCCAGCGTCCCGGAAGACAAGCGGATTGTTGCCAGGGGTATCGAAGTCGGACAGACCTTTTATTTCGGCACGAAATATTCTGAACCGATGGGTGCGAAGGTAGCCACGACGGAGGGCACCGAGGTCCCGGTTCACATGGGATCATACGGTGTTGGCGTATCGCGCCTTCTTGGCGCCTTGATCGAGGCAAATCATGACGACAATGGAATCATATGGCCGAAATCAGTTGCACCTTTCCATGTCGGTCTGATCAACCTGAAGCCGGGAGATGAGCTGACGGATACGACGTCGGAAAGCCTTTATTCCAAGCTCGAGGCAGCCGGGATCGAGGTTCTCTATGATGATACGGATACACGCGCCGGAGCGAAATTCGCCACAATGGACCTGATCGGTTTGCCGTTTCAGGTTGTCGTCGGTCCGAGGGGACTGAGGGACGGCCTGCTTGAAGTCAAGGAACGCTCAACTGGGGAAAAGGAAATGCTGACCCCTGAAGCAACCTTGAACAAACTCACGGCGGCATTGACGGACTGATCCGGTCCGGTGATCCTCTAGGCGGGGATTCGGCCGCAACAAGTGCGGTTGCTCGGGCATTGCTGAAGTGGATTTACGATGACGGCAACAGACACTGTGGACGTTGGCCAAGGCCGGAAAGCGGCTCAGCCCACTCGGGCTTTCTCCACCTTTGAGTGGATGATTGCAGGCAGATATCTGCGTTCCCGCCGAAAAGAGACGTTCATTTCGGTGATCGCCGGATTTTCGTTTGCCGGAATCATGCTCGGGGTTGCGACGCTCATCATTGTCATGGCAGTGATGAACGGTTTCAGATCCGAACTTCTCGGCAAGATATTGGGCATCAATGGTCACATGCTGGTGCAACCCATTGACCTGCCGCTGAACGACTATGATGCAGTGTCGGCGCGCCTTGAAGGTGTTCCAGACGTCGTCGCCGCCATTCCGTTCATCGAAGGGCAGGCCCTTGTGTCAGGACCGGCAGGAAACCTCGGGGCTCTGGTGCGCGGGGTCTACGAAAGCGATCTGCGTCGGATACCGCTGATTGCCAACAATATGCGTTCCGGTACGATCGATGGCTTCGATGCGGGGGAAGGCGTTGCGATCGGGTCGCGGATGGCACAGCAACTCGGCCTGGTCGTCGGCGACAACGTAACCATCATTTCACCGCGCGGCAGCGTCACGCCGATGGGGGTGACGCCGCGGGTGAAAGCCTACCCGGTCTCAGCGATCTTCGAAATCGGCATGAGCGAATACGATTCCACATTTCTGTTCATGCCTTTGGAAGAAGCGCAGGCCTATTTCAACATGGGTGACAAGGCAACCGGTATCGAAATCTATGTGGTCGATCCGGACAATGTCGGAGTGATGACCAATGCGATCGAGGAAGGCGCGAACCGCCCGGCATTCGTGACGGACTGGCGTCAGCGGAACGTCACATTCTTTTCGGCTCTGGAGGTGGAGCGCAATGTGATGTTCATAATCCTGACCCTGATCGTTCTGGTCGCTGCGCTGAACATCATTTCCGGACTGATCATGCTGGTGAAAGACAAGGGCAGGGACATTGCCATCCTGCGCACCATGGGTGCAACGCGGGGCTCTATCATGCGGATATTCCTGATCACCGGGGCGAGTATCGGATGCGTCGGTACGCTTGCCGGGTTCTTTCTGGGACTGATCGTCTGTCTGAATATCGAGAGCATTCGTCAGTTTGTTTCATGGCTTACATCGACCCAACTCTTCGATCCGACGCTTTACTTCCTGTCCAAACTGCCTGCAGAGATCGACAGCGGTGAAACCATGACCGTGTTGCTGATGGCCCTGGCTCTCTCGCTGCTGGCAACGCTCTATCCGGCATGGCGGGCGGCGCGTCTCGATCCGGTTGAAGCTCTGAGATATGAGTAAGGAGCGGGAGATGAATATGGCAGTTGATCCGCAACCGGTTCCCGAACTTGCACCGGCCGCGCTGCAGCTTTCTGGTATTACCCGGAGCTTTGACGAAGGCGCCCGGGAGCTTCACATTCTCAAGGGGGCTGATCTGCGGATCGAGGCAGGGGAGATGGTCGCCCTGGTTGCACCGTCCGGTACAGGAAAGTCCACTCTCCTTCATATCGCCGGTCTTTTGGAGAGGCCTGATGACGGAGATGTCTTTCTCGGGCCCGTAAACTGTTCGGATCTGTCCGACGACGAACGCACCGCGATCCGCCGCAACGATATCGGATTTGTCTATCAGTTCCATCATCTGCTGCCTGAGTTCACTGCGCAGGAAAACGTCATGATGCCGCAGATGATCCGTGGCTTGCCCCGCAAGGTCGCCGCCGAACGGGCGGACGAGCTACTGGCGTATCTGCGCCTCGGTGAGCGCGGCAGCCACCGCCCGTCGGAACTGTCGGGCGGTGAACAACAGCGGGTAGCGGTTGCCCGGGCGGTTGCCAATGCACCGCGAATTCTGCTTCTCGACGAACCGACCGGCAACCTTGATCCAAACACCGCCAACTATGTGTTTGAAGCGCTTTCAGCCCTTGTGCGCGCGTCCGGTGTCGCGACACTGTTTGCCACCCATAACCTGGGGCTCGCCGGACGCATGGATCGTGCAATCACTCTGGAAGACGGCCTGGTTCAACCCCTGAGCACGACGGGGTAGATTTCCGCAGCGATTGGCTCAGGCATATCGTCCATGTACTCGGTCCGAGGAACAAAGCAAAAACGTAATGTTTAAAAAGCCTTTGATCTCCCCCAAGGCAAGGGGAACAAAAAGTGCTTGCATATAGAACAAAGATGGAACATAGTCATTCTTAAGCAAGGATTGAAAGTTGGAGGACAACATGTTCCACATCGCTCGTGATTTTGCAGCATTTGCGTCCCTGGTCTTTTTTTGCACCACACTTGCCGTTTGGGGTGATGTGTTGCTCGCTGCCAGCTGAATTGGACCGGTCGCTCGACAAGTTTGACCTTTTGCGAGTACGGCTGTTCGAATTGAAGATCCAAACCCAGGAAAGAACATCGGGTACAAGTTTGCGGACGGGTCGACAGGTCCCCGCAGACACGTTTCACTAGGAGCTGATTCCTTGAATTGAAACGAGCCCCGATATGACCGACGTCGACAATCCACCTGCTGGTTCTTTACAAGGTTCAGGTGTCAAGGAGCGGTTAGACGCCGGGGTCGGTTTCGTTCACTTGAGAGTGCATTCGGCGCTGTCACTCCTTGAAGGTGCTTTGCCCATCAAGAAGCTGATGGACCTTGCCAAGGCGGACGAGCAGCCTGCGCTTGCGATCGCCGATACCAACAATCTGTTTGGCGCGCAGGAATTTTCCGCGAAAGCCTGGGGCGCAGGTATCCAGCCGGTCACTGCATGTCAGCTATCGATCCATTTTGACGATGGCCTGGAGAGCGGCCGCCGCGGTGAACTCGCGCTTGCCGATGTCGTGCTCATCACCATGACGGAAACCGGTTACGGCAATCTCATGGAGCTGACGTCAAAAGCCTTTCTCGACACCGATACCGGTCTCAAACCCCACGTCACGATCGAGAAACTTCTTTCCAAGTCAGAAGACCTGATCGTTCTGACAGGTGGGCACCTTGGACCGATCGGCGCGGCACTTCTGGCCGGGCAAAGAGACATTGCACGGTCACGCCTGAACAGGCTTTCAACGGGATTTTCTGAGCGCTGCTATATTGAAATTCAGCGACACGGCATGGAAGGCGAACGCAAGACGGAAGACGCTTTCATCGATCTTGCCTATGAGTTCGGTTTGCCGCTTGTTGCGACGAACGAGGCTTTTTTTCCCAAGAGAGAAGACTACGAGGCCCATGACGCGCTGATCTGTATCTCCGAGGGACGGGTGTTGATCGAGGATGACAGGCGGCGCCTGACACCGGAACACTATTTCAAGAGCCGTTCGGAAATGTGCGCGCTGTTTGCGGATTTGCCGGAAGCTCTCGCCTCGACGATTGAAATTGCAAAGCGGTGCAGCTTCAGGCCACTTCGCCGGGAGCCGATCCTGCCGAGGTTTGCCAGCGCCGATGCCGACCCGGAAGAAGCGGAGCGCGCGGAATCCGAGGAATTGAAGCGTCAGGCCAGGGAAGGGCTTCAGGCCCGGCTCGATGCCCACGGACTGGCGCCAGGCCTTGAAGAAAAGGACTATTGGGAGCGTCTCGATTACGAAACCGGCATTATCGAGCGCATGAAATTTCCCGGTTACTTCCTGATTGTCGCCGATTTCATCAAATGGGCCAAGGCACAGGATATACCGGTTGGTCCGGGGCGCGGATCAGGTGCTGGTTCCCTTGTTGCCTGGTCGCTCACAATTACCGATCTGGACCCGATGCGGTTTTCGTTGCTGTTCGAACGGTTCCTCAATCCGGAACGGGTCTCGATGCCGGATTTTGATATCGATTTCTGCCAGAGCCGCCGCGAAGAAGTCATTCGATACGTACAGGAAAAATACGGGCGTCAGCAGGTTGCCCAGATCATCACTTTTGGATCGTTGCAGGCGCGTGCGGTGCTGCGAGATGTCGGGCGTGTGCTGCAGATGCCATACGGTCAGGTCGACAGGTTGTGCAAGCTGGTTCCGGCAAATCCGGCCAACCCTGTCACGCTTGCCCAGGCCATCGAGGACGAACCGCGCCTGCGTGAAGCAGCCAAGGAAGAGGAGATCGTCGAACGACTGCTGGGAATGGCGCAGAAGCTTGAAGGCCTTTACCGGCATGCGTCAACGCATGCGGCGGGTGTCGTGATCGGTGACCGGCCGTTGGAACAACTGGTGCCTCTCTATCGCGATCCCCGCTCCGACATGCCGGTTGCGCAGTTCAACATGAAGATGGTTGAGGATGCCGGCCTCGTTAAGTTTGACTTTCTCGGATTGAAGACCCTTACGGTCATCGATACTGCGGTCGGGTTGATCGAACGGCGCGGAGTGAAAGTTGATGTTGCCGGCCTGCCAATTGACGACCTCAAAACGTATGAGCTGCTTGCGCGCGGCGAAACCTTCGGCGTGTTCCAGCTGGAAAGTCAGGGGATGCGCCGAGCCATTGCAGGAATGAAGCCGGACCGGTTCGAGGACATCATTGCACTTGTGGCGCTTTACCGCCCGGGCCCGATGGAAAACATTCCGGTCTACAATGCGGTAAAACACGGCGAACAGGATCCTGACTGCCTGCATCCTCTACTTGAAACAATTCTGATGGAGACGAACGGCATTATCGTCTACCAGGAACAGGTAATGCAGATTGCGCAGGTTCTTTCCGGATACTCGCTCGGCGAAGCTGATCTGCTGCGTCGGGCGATGGGCAAAAAGATTGCCGCTGAAATGGAAATCCAGCGAGCCCGTTTCGTCGACGGTGCTGTGGAACGCGGCATCAACAAGGCCCAGGCAGGAACGATTTTCGATCTTGTTGCCAAGTTCGCCAATTACGGGTTCAACAAGTCTCACGCTGCGGCCTATGCGCTCGTTTCCTATCATACCGCCTGGCTCAAGGCGAACCATCCGGTTGAGTTCATGGCCGCCTCCATGACACTCGATCTCGGCAATACCGACAAGCTAGGAGACTTTCGGCAGGAAGCACGGCGGATGGGGATTGTCATCGAGCAGCCATCGATCAACCGCAGCCAGGTCTTTTTTGACGTCGCGGACGGCAGGATCCTTTATGCAATGGGCGCGATCAAAGGGGTCGGCGAACAGGCCGTTGAACATATTGTAGACGTCCGTGGCGATGAACCCTTCACGAGCCTTGGCGATTTCGCACGCCGAATTTCGCCGAAAGCACTCAACAAAAGAACACTTGAAAACCTTGTTGCTGCAGGCGCTTTTGACGAGCTCGAGCCGAACCGCGCACGGGTTTTTGAAGGCATTGACCGGATCATGGGATTGGCACAGCGAACGGAAGAAAACAGGACGCTGGGTCAGGATGAGCTGTTTGGGGGCAACGACAGTGAGGAACCCTTGCAGCTCGATGAGGTGCATGGCTGGACCAACGAAGAAAAACTTCAACGGGAACTTTCCGCGATCGGGTTTTATCTCTCCGCGCATCCGATTGATGAATATTCAAGTGTCCTTGAAAAAATGCGCGCGCAGCCCTGGACGCAGTTTGCCGAAGCGGTGAAGCGCGGTGCATCGCACGGGCGCCTGGCCGGTACGGTGGTTTCCATGCAGGAACGCAAAACCAAATCCGGGACCCGAATGGGGATTGCCCGGCTTTCGGACGCAACCGGCCAATACGAAGCACTTTTGTTTCGGGAAAAACTGGAACAGTACCGCGATGTGCTTCAGGCTGGCCGGTCGGTCGTTGTTCTTGTCGGTGCCGACATGAGGGACGAAGAACCTTCGCTTCGCATTGAGCAAGTTGATCCGATCGACAAGGTGGCTGCTCGTCTCCAGAAAAGCATGCGCGTGTTTGTTCGCGACGAACGTCCGATTCAAAGCCTTGCAAAACAGCTTCACGTCAGAGGCGAGGGGGACGTTACGGTGATTGTGCTTCTGGAAAACGGGGCACGCGAAGTCGAGGTGAAACTTCCCGGAAGATTTCGCCTGTCACCAGAAATCGCGGGGGCGCTGAAGGCTGTCCCTGGGGTGACGGATGTTCAGGTTGCTTGATCGGTAAATTTCCATTCAACCAGACGATTCTCCGGTGCATGCAATTGACCGGCAGGCGAGACGCGTCAGGATTGAATCGAATTTATTGGATTGAGAAAGTTTCGCAATTGAGGTTTTGGAGCAGACTTTTAGATTTCAAATGACTTTATTAATGCAATGTTAGAGTAATTGTTCTTCCAAGTTCTTAATGTTTTGAACAGTACTTGAAATTTTGGCAAATTGTTAATGGTAGAATTAGTTTCTATCGCGAAGTTGTTTATATTCGGAACCAGTTCCCTGTATTGTCAAGATGAAAACAAAAGTGTGTGCTGGGAATTTGCAAATTGTGGACGACGCTCGCTAGGATATTTGTACTGCTCGTATCCCTTGGCGCGGGATATCAAGCCTTCCAGTTTGTAAGGAACTCTGAGGAGGTCGCCATTGCGCCGCCACCTCCGGCACCGGTCGTGCACGCGCAGGTTCTGGTTGCTGCCAAGGATATTCCACAAGGTGGCAAGATCACCGACAGGGACTTTGCCTGGGTGGAATGGCCGAAAAACGCTGTGCCGAATGGCGCATTGACCAAGCAAACCCACAATATCGAAAACCCCGAAGTGCTCGGCAGTATCGCCAAGTCAGCAATTTACTCAGGTGAACCGATCCGCGGGGAACGGTTGATTCGAACAGACAAGGGATACATGGCGACGATCCTGCCAAAGGGAAAGAGGGCGATCGCTGTCAAGGTGGAGCAGGAAACCTCAGCAGGCGGCTTCATTCTTCCCGGAGACAAGGTCGATCTTATCCTGACGCAACGCGTCGATGGTGTCGGGGTGACAAGTGAAACGATCCTGGAAAACATTCGCGTTCTGGCCATCGACAGTACAACCGCCGGAGAGCAGGATACCAAGAACCTTTCGCCCAAACGAACCGCGACGCTGGAACTGACCCTGTTTCAATCCGAAGTTGTTGTTCAGGCGCAACAGGTAGGTTCGATCGCGTTGGCCCTGCGCAGTGCTGAAGATTCGGCCGAAGATGCCGAGGTCAACGACCGGCGTCGGGCGCAGGTCTTTGTGCGCGTCCAGCCAGACCACTGGTCTGCCGGCTCGCAGGGCGCGAGTGTCATCGACTGAGTGCGACTGAGATTGCCCGGGATCGTCGTTCTTCCATCCGTGCTATATGTTTGAAGCGTTTCGTAGGGCTTGCTTCTCTCTCCGCTCATCTGAGTCCGGTTTTCTGCGCTCGCCAGGATATGGGCGTGGCTGGAATTTTGTCGTAGTGACCCAATCTTCCGAAATGCGTTAAAGAAAACCGGGATTTGGGTCTTGAAATAAATTCCCGCCCCAACTATAAGGCGCCAATTCCACACGCAAGGGGCGGAACCTGAGCTTATCGGGGTCCATCCGGTGGCCGAAAGGAGTGATCCTCCGGCCCATACTCCTCTTGCGGAGGTTAAACCGGAAAACTCAGGAGATTAAGGGCCATGGCATTGCCCGATTTCACCATGCGTCAGCTGCTCGAAGCCGGCGTTCACTTTGGTCACCAGAAACACCGTTGGAACCCGCGCATGGGTCAGTACATCTTTGGTGTACGCAACGATGTTCACATAATGGATCTGTCCCAGACCGTTCCGCTTCTGCACCAGGCGCTCAAGACAGTATCCGATACTGTCGCTGGCGGTGGCCGCGTGCTGATCGTCGGGACCAAGCGTCAAGCACAGGACGCTGTCGCGTCTTCTGCACGCAACTCTGCCCAGTATTTTGTCAACGCTCGCTGGCTCGGCGGTATGCTGACCAACTGGAAGACCATTTCCCAGTCGATCCAGCGCTTGCGCAAACTTGAAGAAACCCTGTCCTCCGATGCGGCAAATGCTCTGACCAAGAAAGAGCGTCTGTTCATGGACCGCGAGCGCGAGAAGCTCGAACGGAACCTCGGTGGTATCAAGGATATGGGCGGTATTCCCGACCTGATCTTCGTGATTGACACAAACCGGGAAGCTATCGCCATTCAAGAAGCCCGCCGTCTGGGTATTCCGGTTGCTGCTATTTTGGACTCCAATTCCAATCCGGATGGCATCACCTATCCGGTACCGGGCAATGACGACGCCGGCCGTGCGATTTCGCTTTATTGCGATCTGATCGCCCGTGCAGCGATCGACGGCATTTCCCGTGCACAGGGTGCGGCCGGTATGGATATCGGAGAATCGGAGGAGACTCCGCTGGAAGAAGCACTCGTTGAATCTTCCGAGGAAGCTGCACCAGTTGCTGAAGAAGCTGCGCCGGTCGCTGAAGAAACGGCACCTGCCGCAGAAGAAGCTGCGCCTGCAGCTGAAGAAGCGGCATCGGTCGCTGAAGAAGCTGCGCCTGCAGTTGAAGAAGCTCCGGCTGAAGCCAAGCCTGTCGCGGCTGAAGCCTAGGATATTTCTGCCGCGGCTCTCGCGGCAGTTTTATGTTGAATTCGCAAGGCGGACTGCACTTTGTTGCAGTCCCGTCATATAGACGCGCGATGCAATGGGCTAAACCGCGTCTTATCTGAAACCTCCCATCCACGAGGCAATCGATGAGCATTACCGCTGCGATGGTAAAAGAGCTCCGTGAGAAATCCGGCGCTGGCATGATGGACTGTAAAACCGCTCTGAGCGAATCAGGCGGTGACATGGAGGCGGCCGTCGACTGGCTGCGCACCAAGGGCCTGGCAAAGGCTGCCAAGAAGGCAGGCCGAGTTGCTGCTGAAGGCCTGGTAGGTGTTGCTGCTGACGGTGGCAAGGCTGCCGTGATCGAGCTGAACTCCGAAACCGACTTCGTCGCGCGTAACGAAGGCTTCCAGGAACTTGTCACCAAAGTTGCCAAGGCAGCCGTCGGAACCGATGGTTCGGTTGAAGCCGTTTCTGCGACTGATCTCGATGGCAAGTCGGTATCCGATGCGATCACCGATGCAATTGCAACCATCGGCGAAAACATGACCCTTCGTCGCTCTGCCTTGCTTGCAGTCAACGAAGGCGTTGTATCGGTCTACGTTCACGGCAAGGTTGCCGAGGGTCTCGGCAAGATCGGCGTTCTCGTTGCGCTTGAGTCGGCAGGTGATCAGGCAAAGCTTGATGCGCTTGGCCGGCAGATTGCCATGCATGTTGCCGCAACCAGCCCGCTCGCTCTGAATGTTGCAGAGCTGGACCAGGCGGTTGTCGAGCGTGAAAAGTCGGTGTTCTCCGAACAGGCGCGTGAATCTGGAAAACCGGACAACATCATTGAAAAAATGGTTGAAGGACGTTTGCGCAAATTCTACGAGGAAGTTACCCTCGAGAAACAGGCTTTTGTAATCAACCCGGACCAAACGGTTGAACAGGCTGTAGAGGCGCTTGCCAAGGAACTGGGTACAGAAGTCAAACTTTCCGGCTTCGTTCGCTTCGCATTGGGTGAGGGGATCGAAAAAGAGGAACAGGACTTCGCCGCAGAGGTGGCGGCAGCCACCGGGCAGTAAGCTCAAGGAAAGCGCCGGCAAGACCGGCGCTTTTTTTTTAGGAAGACAATTCTAAATCAGGTGAACCCATGTCGAATTCTTTGCGTTGGAAACGGATCCTTCTGAAACTTTCCGGCGAGGCCCTCATGGGCTCGCAGGCTTTTGGAATTGACCCGGCCATTGTGCAAAGGATCGCCAAGGAGATTGCCGATGCCGTCGCTCTTGGAGCACAGGTCGGTGTCGTCGTCGGCGGCGGCAACATTTTCCGCGGCGTCGCGGTTGCTGCAAAGGGCGGCAACCGGGTCACAGGCGACCATATGGGCATGCTTGCAACTATCATGAACAGCCTGACGCTGGCGGATGCCCTTCGCCGTCTGAAGGTCAATGCGCGTGTTCTGTCCGCCGTCGCTGTGCCTTCGATCTGCGAAACCTTTTCCCAGCGTGTCGCCGATCGCTACATGGAAGACGGAGATGTCATTATCTTCGCCGGAGGGACAGGAAATCCCTTCTTTACGACCGATAGCGGTGCTGCCCTGCGCGCTGCCGAAATGAAGTGCGATGCCTTTTTGAAAGGTACACAGGTGGATGGGGTCTATTCCGAAGACCCCAAGGTCAATCCCGAAGCGGAACGGTACCAGACCCTCGGTTATGAAGAAGTCATCACACGCAATCTGAAAGTCATGGATACGACGGCGATCGCCCTGGCGCGTGACAATTCAATTCCGGTTATCGTGTTTTCAATCCACTCGCCTGGTGCGTTGGTGAGTGTGCTGCAGGAAACGGGCACTTATACAGTCGTTGGAGACTGAAACTTTTAGGCCCGTTCAGCCTTCAAGCTCTTGTGTTTCAGCGCGTTTGTGCCATGTTGGCGCGCGCTGAGACTCTATTTAGCCAAGCACAAATCAATAGTGAGGACAAAATGTCGGTAGAAGGTGTCGATCTGGATGATTTGAAGCGCCGTATGCAAGGGGCTCTTTCTGTACTGAAGACAGATTTTTCCGGCCTTCGTACCGGCCGCGCCTCAGCGTCCATGATGGATCCGATCTCCGTCGATGCTTACGGTCAGGCAATGCCGATCAATCAGGTCGCAACAGTGTCTGTTCCCGAACCGCGCATGGTGGCGGTGCAAGTCTGGGACAAGAGCATGGTTGCTGCCGTCGAAAGGGCTATCCGCGAATCGAATCTCGGCCTCAATCCTGTCGTCGATGGACAGCTTCTTCGTCTTCCCATTCCAGAGCTTAATGAGGAACGTCGCCATGAACTTATCAAGGTGGCGCACAAGTATGCCGAACAGGCGAAAGTCGCTATCCGCCACGTGAGGCGTGATGGAATGGATGACGCAAAAAAGGCTGAAAAGGACGGCGAGATTTCTCAGGATGACAGTCGGGTCGCCTCGGAGGAAGTCCAAAAACTCACCGATCAGATGATTGGTGAAGTGGACACCATGCTGGAGAAGAAAGAACAGGAAATTTCACAGGTCTGAGTGTTTCTTGAACCAGTGAATTGGGGGAGCCGATGAGCGTCAGCCCACATCCGCAAAGACCTGTCGAAGATAGCTCCAGCGGCAAGATGCCGAAACACGTTGCCTTCATAATGGACGGCAACGGACGTTGGGCCACCGCAAGAGGGCTGCCGAGAACGGAAGGTCACCGCCAGGGACTCGAAACCTTGCGCAGTATCATCCGTCATGCGGGCAAGGTTGGTGTGGAGATCATCACGATCTACAGCTTTTCGTCTGAAAACTGGAATCGTCCGGCGACCGAAGTTTCCTTCCTGATGGGGCTCTTGAAACGTTTCGTGCAACGCGACCTGAGTGAATTGCACGAAGCAAATGTCCGCATACGCATCATTGGGGGCAGGAGCGATCTGGACCCGGGCATCCTGTCTCTGCTTGAAGAAGCGGAGGAATTGACGCGCCGCAATTCCGGTCTGGAGCTGGTTGTTGCGTTTAACTACGGCTCCAGAGCCGAAATCCTGCGGGCCGCCCAGCATCTTGCACAACGTGTTCAGGATGGTGACATACGTTTGGAAGAGATTACCGAAGCGGCCTTCTCACAAAGCCTGGACACTGGTGGGCTGCCAGACCCGGATCTGATTATCCGAACGAGCGGTGAGTTACGCCTTTCAAATTTCCTGTTGTGGCAAGCAGCTTATTCCGAGTTCTATTTCTGTGATCTGAACTGGCCTGATTTTGATGAGGCCGCGTTTGACGAGGCGCTTTCATGCTTTGGCAATCGTCAACGGCGATATGGCGGTCTGGATGCCAAGGCCTTATGACTTGCGGCCTGCCTGATGGCTGACATTGAAAAGAAACAGAATACGTCGTCGGATCTTCGGTTGCGCCTGATTTCGGCAGTGATCCTCGGACCCCTTGTGCTGTTTGTCGTTTATCTCGGGGGAGCAGCCTACGTCCTGCTTGTACTTGTCGCTGCAGCGCTGTTTCTTTGGGAATGGATCACCATTACAGGAACTCGCGAGACGTTCGCCGTTCCGGTAGTCGGCCTTGCCACGCTTGTCTTGCTTGCCGGGCTGGAGCTTGCAGGCATGCCCGGATTTGCGCTGCTTGCGATGCTGGCAGGCGCAATCGCGACTTTTGCCGCCGCCGGTCTTGGCCGGGCTGGTCGCTGGGGTGCGGAAGGCGTGCTTTACAGCGGACTGGCGCTCTATTCGCTGCTTGTCATCAGAGATGGCACCCACGGTACACTTTTCACCTTCTTCCTGATGTTTGTCGTATGGGCGACCGACATCTTTGCCTATTTTACCGGTCGCGCGCTCGGCGGACCCAAACTGTGGCAACGAGTGTCTCCCAAGAAGACGTGGTCAGGCGCTCTCGGAGGGTTGATATGCGCAACCTTGTTCGGAACGGGCGTTGCTCTTGCTGCCGGGTCTCAAAGCCTGCTTGCCTGGGCGGCTCTGGCCGGTGTGTTGTCGATTGTATCGCAGGCGGGGGATTTGCTGGAGTCTGCCATAAAGCGGCGCTTTGACGTGAAGGATTCAAGTCGTCTGATCCCCGGTCACGGCGGGATCATGGACAGAATTGACGGTTTGGTCGCAGCAGCAATCTTTGCAGTTGCTATCGGACTGGTGTCAGGCGGCTCGCTCTCGGATCCAGTTGCCGGCCTGGGGCTTGGTTGAGTTGGAGAATAATCAATGACGGCTCAGGCCGAAAAGATGGGTGTGTCTGGACCTGTCAGGGTAACAGTGCTGGGTGCAACGGGGTCAATCGGCCAAAGTCTGGCAGACCTGATTGAACGAAATCCTCACCGTTTTGAAGTCGTTGCACTTGTTGCAAACAAGAATGCCGAAGCACTTGCCGAGATGGCAATTCGGCTCAAGGCGTCGTCTGCCGTTCTTGCAGAAGAGGGACGGTACCTGGAACTGGTTGAGAAGCTGAGCGGACGGGGTATTGCTGCGTCAGCCGGTCGAAATGCAGTGTTTGAAGCAGTGGACAGGGAAACCGACATAGTGGTCGGGGCGATTGTCGGCGCTGCGGGGCTGGAGCCGACTTTCCGCGCCATTAAGCCAGGCAGAAGAATTGCGCTTGCCAACAAGGAGTGTCTTGTATGTGCAGGCGAGCTCTTCATGTCCCGTATCCGTGAAACCGGTTCAGAACTCCTGCCGGTGGACAGTGAACACAACGCGATATTTCAGGTTTTTGAAACGGAACAGGCAGATCAGGTCGAAAAAGTCATACTGACTGCGTCGGGCGGCCCCTTCAGGACGTGGTCGCATGACGACATGACCCGGATCACGCCCGAGCAGGCACTCAACCACCCAAACTGGGACATGGGCGCACGCATCACGGTCGACAGTGCATCAATGATGAACAAAGGCCTGGAGGTGATTGAGGCTTCACATCTCTTTCCGGTATCGCATGATCAGCTGGATGTGCTTGTTCATCCTCAATCGACGGTGCATGGCCTGGTCCAATACAAAGACGGATCGCTTCTCGCTCAACTCGGCAGCCCGGACATGCGCACTCCGATTGCCCATTGCCTGGCATTTCCGCGGCGCATGGCAGTGCCGGTCAAACGCCTGGATCTTGCCAGCCTAGGAACATTATCCTTTGAACCCGCCGATCCCGAACGGTTTCCCGCGCTGCAACTTGCTTTGGATGCCATGAGGGCAGGCGGTGCAGCCCCTGCTGCGTTGAATGCGGCCGACGAAATTGCGGTTGAGGCGTTTCTTTGCAAGAAGATCGGCTTTCTTGATATCCCACAGGCAATAGAAGCTGTATTGAAACAGCTGTCGGCAAGCGGTCATCTTTCGGTTTCAAAAAGTGTTGAAGACGTGATCAAACTGGATGTTGAAGCTCGGCAAAAGACCCTAGAATGGGTGAATTCGATCCCGTCATCGCATTGATGCGGCGGGAAAATAATGTGTCCTACCATTAACGCGCCGTAATTCTCTTATTAATAGAGTGGTGCGATAATTGCCAAGTTGCGTCAGATCGGACCCCTTCATGGATCTACTAGTTTCTGCTTATTCCCTCGTTGTCGGCACGATCGTTCCCTTCCTGTTCGTTTTGACAATTGTGGTTTTTTTCCATGAGCTTGGGCATTTCGCGGTTGCACGCTGGTGCAACGTGAAGGTTGATGCATTTGCAGTGGGGTTCGGCAAGGAAATTTTCGGGTGGTATGACAAGAAGGGTACGCGCTGGAAACTATGCATGATCCCCTTGGGCGGGTACGTGAAATTTGCCGGTGACGAAAATGCGGCCAGTGTCCCCAGTCGGGAACTCATTGCAAGCATGAGTGAGGAAGAGAGAAAAACGGCTTTCATCGCGAAAGCTGTCTGGCAGCGGGCAGCAATTGTTGCTGCCGGCCCGATTGCCAATTTTCTGCTTGCCATCGTAATTTTTGCAGCTCTGTTTGCATCCGCGGGTAAACAGGGTCTTGTTCCTGTCGTCGACGAGGTCTTTCCGGACGGCGCTGCAGAGCGCGGCGGTATTCATGCCGGAGATATCGTCAAAGAAATCGACGGGCGAGAGATCCACACTTTCGGAGAACTGCGGCAGATCGTTCTGATGAACGCGAACAATCCGCTTGTTTTCGAAGTGGACCGTGGCGGAAAGCTCGTGAGCTTGACGGTAACGCCCGATGCCAAGGAAAAGGAAGTCTTCTTCGGTGAACGGCAGATGGCAGGTGACATCGGTTTGCGTGGCAATGCCGATCCCGAGAACATCATTCATATCAAGTATGGTCCGATCGGGGCTCTCGGCGAAGGCGTCAAGGAAACCTACCGGATAATGGACGGCACAGTCAGTTACATCTGGGGTGTTATCACTCAGCGTCAGTCAGCCGACCAGCTCGGAGGACCGATCCGGGTGGCGGAGATTTCGGGAAAAGTTGCGGACCACGGAATTATTCCGCTGATTTCGCTTGCAGCGGTCCTGTCGGTCAGTATCGGACTTATAAATCTGGCCCCGATACCAATTCTTGATGGCGGGCACCTGGTCTTTTTTGCCGCTGAAGCCTTGCGTGGCAAGCCGCTCAGTGAGCGCGTTCAGGATGTCGGATTCAGGATCGGATTGGGCTTGGTACTTATGCTGATGGTTTTTGTAACCTGGAGGGATATTTTGCGTCTCGTATCAAACGATTCCTAGCAGCCGTGACATTGACGCAACGTCTTCAGACTAAATCGCTTTCGGCCTCGAACGGCTGTTGCGTTATCGGCAAAAACCTATAAAACGATCGTCGGTTCCGAGAATCCGCTGGGGTGAGCGCGATTTCTTGGATGGGGTACTAAAAAAAGGCATAGCGCAATAATGCAGCGATTGCAGAAACTTACACGGGCCGTGTTTCTTGCGGCAGCCGTATTTTCAATCGGGTCGGTTCTGCCTCAGTTTGTGGGGCAACTATCTTTTGTAAATGTTGCAGAAGCAGCCGTCGCCAGAAGCATTCAGGTGCAAGGCAATACCCGTATCGAGGATGAGACAGTCATCAGTTACATGACGATTGTCCCGGGGCGCTCTTACAGTGCGTTCGACATTGATGAGTCTCTGAAAGCCCTCTACGCGACGGGTTTGTTTGCCACGGTTGATATCACCCCGCGTGGCAGCACTGTCATTGTGACGGTTTCCGAAAACCCGATTATCAACCGGGTTTCCTTTGAGGGTAACCGGAAAATCAAGGACAATGCGCTCGAAACGGCAATCCGTTCTCAGCCGAGGTCAACACTTTCACGTGCCAAGGTTCAGGCAGACGTCCAGAATATTCTAGAATCCTACCGTCGCTCCGGTCGCTTTGGTGCGTCCGTTGAGCCGCAGATCATTGATCGCGGACAGAATCGTGTCGATCTGGTGTTCGAGATCAACGAAGGGTCCAAAACCGGCGTCGAGCGTATCAGTTTCATCGGAAACAGCGCGTTCAGCGATGGTCGTCTTCGTGACGTGATCCGCACACGCGAAAGCGGCCTGTTGAGCTTCCTTCGCAGCACCGATACCTACGACCCTGATCGTCTGGCTGCCGATGAGGAGCTGCTGAGGCAGTACTACAACAAAAAAGGCTATGCCGATTTCCGTATTGTTTCCGTGAGCGCCGATCTCGATCGTGAGCAGAATATTTTCTACGTCACGTTTACAGTCGACGAGGGCGAAAAGTACAAGATCGGTGAAGTGGAACTCGTTTCGACGATTGCCGAGGTGGATCCGGAAGATCTGCGCAAACTGGTACGGACGCGTAGCGGACAGACCTTCAACTCCCTGCGTGTCGAGCAGTCCGTTGAAGACATTACGCTGCGCGTGTCGGAAGAGGGGTATGCGTTCGCAAGGGTTCGTCCTCGTGGTGCACGCAACTATGACGACAATACAATTTCGTTGATCTATTACATCGAGGAAGGGCCACGGGCCTATATCGAGCGTATCAACATCATCGGCAACGACCGGACGCGTGAATACGTCATTCGTCGCGAATTTGATATTGTCGAAGGCGACGCCTTCAATCGTGCACTGGTTGACAAGGCAGAACGCAGACTTCGCAATCTCGGATTTTTCGAAAACATCTCGATCACGACGCAGCAGGGCAGTGCGCCGGACCGCGTTGTCGTCAACGTGCGGGTGGAAGAGAAGCCGACCGGTGAAATCTCGTTCGGTGTTGGGTATTCGACCGTTGACGGTATTATCGGTGACGTGTCGCTCACCGAAAAGAACTTCCTCGGCCGGGGGCAGTTCGTGAAGCTTTCCATCGGTGGAGGCACGGACACGCAGTCCTACGAATTCCGCTTCGTTGAGCCTTTCTTCATGGGGCGCCGCGTTGCACTGGATCTTGATGTCTATAGAAGAGTCGACGATGCGAACGACTATCGATCGTTTGACCAGAAAAGAACCGGCGGTGGGTTTGGCTTTACCTTGCCGCTGCGCGAAGAAGAACTTTCGCTTCGTTTGTTCTATAGCATCTTCCAGGAAGAGAACTCCGATCCGGATAACCAGTCTACGAGCATCAACAACTGTAACACGTCAAATCTGTCTCTCGCCGTCTGTGACTCGCTTGGTACCTATCTGACGTCGCTTGTCGGCTACGATCTGCGCTACAATACGCTCGACCGCAACATCGATCCCTCCGACGGCATATTTGCCTCATTCGGTCAGGAATTTGCAGGTGTTGGTGGCGACAGCTATTACATCAAAACAGAAGCCCAGGCCCGCGCTTACAAGGAAATCCTTGCTGATTATGGGCTCGTCGGCAGCCTGCAGCTTCGCGGTGGTAACATCATGGCCATCGGCGACGAGCGTCTGCGCGTGTCGGAACAGTTCATGCTTGGTGGTAACCTGGTCCGTGGTTTTGAGAACCAGGGCATCGGGCCGCGGGATGCCTCAACAGATGATGCAATCGGCGGCAGGTTCTACTTTGCAGCAACCGCCGAGGGAACCTTCCCGTTCCCGGTCCTACCGAAGGAATTCGGTTTGAGCGGAGCCGTGTTTGCTGATGCAGGTTCTCTCTGGAACGCCGACAGCGATCTGGTGGGTCTCGTTGAAAACAACGGTGGCACGATCGACTCTGACGATTTCTCCGTCAGGGCATCCGTAGGTGCCGGTATTCGTTGGAGATCGCCATTCGGTCCAATCCGCGCGGACTTTGCATATCCGCTCGTAAAGGAAGACTCAGACAAGACGCAGTTGTTCCGATTGAGCGGCGGTACCCGCTTCTAAACTGCGGTCTTTTACGGTAGAAAACGGCCGCCGGGTCTCTACGGCGGCCTTTTTTGTTGGCTGGTAACAAGGATGACATCATGTCCGAGCCGAGGTTTTTTGAACTACCAGCTTCCGTTTCCCTGAAAACGGTCGCCGCCTGGGCGGATGCGGAGATTTATCGGGGAGATGAATCGCTCGAGATTTCGGAAGTTGCGCCGCTGGAAGATGCCGGTGCCGGGGCCTTGGTGTTCTTCGATAACACGGCCTACCTGAACCAGCTCGAAGCAACAGGTGCCGCAGCCTGTTTAGTCGGAAAGCGGCACAGGGAGAAAGTCCCGGAAGGTGTCGCCGTTTTGGTCTGCTCGGAAGCCTACCGATCCTGGGCCATGGTTCTGGCACATCTGTACCCGGCTGCCATGACGCCCAAGGATCCCTTGATATCAGGTGTTTCCGAACGTGCAGTTGTTGATCCTGCCGCAATTCTTGAAGAAAATGTCACCGTTGAACCGGGTGCTGTCATAGGTGCCGATGTTGAAATCGGGTCGGGCACCGTAATTCGGGCGAACGCTGTTATCGGGCGGGGTGTCAAGATCGGCCGCGACTGTGTCATCGGGGCGAATTGCACGGTCCAGCACACCGTTTTGGGAAACCGTGTCTGTCTCCATCCCGGTGTTTGCAGCGGTCAGGATGGCTTCGGTTACGCGATGGGACCACAGGGACACCTGAAAGTTCCTCAGGTCGGACGCGTTATCATACAAGACGATGTTGAAATCGGTGCGAATACCACGATCGACCGCGGAGCCAATCGGGACACCGTGATTGGCGAGGGAACGAAGATCGACAACCAGGTACAGATTGGTCACAACGTGGTTGTCGGGCGCCATTGCGTTCTCGTCTCTCAAGTGGGGCTGTCCGGGAGTTGCACGCTGGAAGACTTCGTCGCCATTGGCGGCAAAACCGGTGTTCGTGGGCACATAACAATCGGGATGGGTGCTCAGGTGGCCGCTGTAAGTGTTGTAAACGACGATCTGGCAGCCGGCGGCCGCTACGGCGGGACTCCCGCAAAACCGGTCAAACAGTGGTTCAGGGAAGTCGCGGCTGTTAGAAAACTTGCAGAACGCGGCGACGAGTCGTAAACGGGCCGATGAAATAGAACTTTACGGAGTCAATCCGCCAAGGGGCACTTCATGGAAGACGCAGAAAAACAGACGCTTGCCAGTGCAGACATCATGACAATCATGAAGCTTCTGCCACACCGGTATCCTTTCCTGCTTATCGACAAGATCATCGAGATGGATGGGGATAACAGTTGCATTGGAATAAAAAACGTCACAATCAACGAACCGCATTTCACCGGTCACTTTCCTGAAAGACCCGTATTTCCAGGCGTGTTGCTGATCGAGGCGATGGCACAGACGGCGGGAGCGCTTTGCGTCCATGCCAGGGGTGCCGACGCTCCTCCGCAACTGGTGTATTTTCTGACTATCGACAAAGCAAAATTTCGCAAACCTGTAGAGCCGGGTGATCAGGTTTATTTTCACGTCAAGAAAATCAAGCAACGCTCCAATATCTGGAAGTTCGACGCCGTCGCCCAGGTGAACGGAACAAAGGTTGCAGAAGCAGAAGTCAGCGCCATGCTGGTAGATGCGTGAGGACAAATGACAGATATACATCCAACGGCCATCGTTGAAGACGGGGCCGTGATCGGCGAGGGTGCTCGCATCGGTCCATATTCAATTGTCGGACCGAACGTCAAACTTGCGGATGGCGTAATTCTTGAAGCTCATGTTGCCGTTGCCGGTCACACAAGCATCGGATCGAATACCCATATTTTTCCATTCGCGAGTATTGGACACAAGCCACAGGATCTGAAGTACTCCGGTGAAGTGACGAGACTTGAAGTCGGGTCGAGCAACCAGATCCGGGAACATGTGACAATGAGCCCGGGCACTGAAGGCGGCGGTGGCGTGACAACAGTCGGCGACAATTGCCTGTTCATGATGGGCTCCCATGTCGGGCACGACTGTCAGGTCGGCAATCATGCCATTCTCGCAAACAATGCTACCTTGGCTGGGCATGTTGAACTGGACGATTTTGTCATTCTGGGCGGGCTGAGTGCGGTCCGCCAATGGTCGCGCATCGGCACGGGCGCAATTGTCGGCGGCATGACGGGGGTTGAATTCGACGTCATTCCCTATGGTTCGGTGATTGGTGACAGAGCACGGCTTGCCGGCCTCAATCTGGTGGGCCTGAAGCGCAAAGGCCTGCCCCGCGATCAGATACATGCGCTCCGCGCAGCCTATCGAGCGCTGTTTGAGAGCGATGAAGGCACGCTTCGCAGCAGAGCGGAAACACTTGCCGCCGAGAGTTCAGATCAGCCCCTTGTCAAAACGGTGACGGATTTTATCCTGGAAAAGGAAGATCGGCGGTTCTGTACACCGCGTACTGAAGACTGATGCGATGGCCAACCCGGTCGAAGAACAGATTGGACGCCTTGCCCTGATTGCGGGAAACGGCAGTTTGCCTGGACAAATCGCTGACGCTCTCGCAAGTGATGGGCGGGAATTTGAAGTTGTGGCGATAAAAGGCGAGGCGGACGCCGCGACAAGACATATGGCAGGGGTCATACTTGGCTGGGGTGAAGTCGGACGCCTTTACAACTTTCTGAAGAACAACGGGTGTGATGACGTGCTGCTGATTGGTGGCGTGACACGCAGACCCGACTTTACCTCGATATTCGGAGACTTTGGTACGTTCAGGCGCTTGCCGTCGATTTTTCGCGCACTCACTGGCGGGGACGACAGTCTGTTGACCAAGGTCATTCGTCTTTTTGAAAAGGAAGGGTTTCGTGTCGTGGGTATCAAGGACGTTGTGCCGCAGCTATTGGCATCGAGCGGGGTCCTCGGAAATGTCCAACCGAAATCGAAAGATTGGCACGACCTTGAACTTGCCCTCAAGGCGACCGAAAAACTAGGCGAACTGGATATCGGACAAGCGGCAGTTGCCGTTGGTGGACGGGTCATTGCGCTCGAAGGTGCTGAAGGCACAGATGCAATGCTTGTGCGGTGTGCGGACTTGAAGAACAGCGGCCGGGTAAGAAACAAGGGCCGTTCGGGGGTTCTCGTAAAAACAGCAAAGCCTGGTCAGGATTTGCGTGTTGATCTGCCGACTATAGGACCAAAAACGATCGAGCTTGCCGTGTCGGCAGGGCTTTGCGGAATTGCCGTCGAGGCGTATGGCGCTCTGATTTCCAACAAGGAAGAAACGTTGAAAAAAGCCGATTCCGAAGGGTTGTTCCTGATCGGGATTGACGGTTCCAGTGAAGCCGAAGAGGCAGGCAAGTGAGCGTCAGCTTACCGACAATCTGCCTGGTTGCCGGAGAGGAGTCGGGAGATCAACTCGGATCCGAGCTGATGAGGGCTTTGAACGGGAGGCTGGACGGCAGCGCACGGTATTGCGGCGTTGGCGGTGAACGCATGCTGAGGCTCGGGTTGACAAGCTTCTTCAACATGTCGGACGTGTCGGTCATGGGGATCAGCGCGGTGCTGGCACGCTTGCCCTTGATCGTCCGGCGCGTGTACCAGACGGTTGATGCAATTGTTGCCTCCAATCCCTCCGTGCTGGTGATAATCGATAGCCCGGACTTTACTCACAGTGTTGCCAGGCGGGTCAGAAAACGCGCTCCGCACATTCCCATCGTCGGATATGTTTCTCCGTCCGTCTGGGCCTGGCGGCCGGGCAGGGCAAAGAAAATGAGCGCTTATGTAGACGAGTTACTCGCTCTTTTGCCATTTGAACCCGGTGAACACAGGAAACTCGGTGGCCCTCCCACTCACTATGTCGGTCATCCTCTGAGCGAAAATATTGCTGATCTTCGACCATCAGGTGAGGAACGAACAGCGTTGAGCGCAGGCAAGAGCGTTCTGGTCGTGTTGCCGGGCAGTCGGCGCAGCGAAGTTGACCGATTGCTGGGCGTATTTGGTGAGACTGTTGCGCTTGTGAAGAGGGACGTTCCGGGGCTCGAAGTGTTGCTTCCAGCGGTCGGACATCTTGAGAGCAGGATCCGGGACGGTGTCGCCGACTGGCAATGCAAGCCTGAGATCGTGACAGGTCCGCAGGCAAAACAGGCCGCTTTCCGAAGGGCGCATGCCGGACTTGCGGCGTCCGGAACTGTCTCGCTTGAACTGGCACTGTCTGGCGTGCCGATGGTCGTGGCCTACAAGGTCGATTGGTTTTTCCGCAGGCTCAAGGAACTCAATCGTGTTTTCAAGCTGGCCAAAGTGGATAATTTCGTGCTGCCGAATATCATCCTTGGAAAGAAGGCAATTCCACAATTTCTTGACGAAGAGGTCGTGCCGGCCGTTCTTGCCGGCCATCTGAAAGAATTGCTGCAAGACGGCCCTGAGCGCAATTTGCAGCTGGCGGAACTTTCGCGCCTGGATGATCTCATGCGGCTGCCGGATGGGCACAGTCAAAGCGACACAGCTGCTGAGATCGTCATTCGCACAATGAGAACTTGAGAGCAGACACGGTTCAGTTTCCGGTTCTGCACGAGCGGCAGCGGCGCAGCAAAATTGCGCGAAAACCAATCAATGCAATGGATGCCTGCCTCCACCAACCCGGTTCCCGACCGGCAGGGCGCGTATCTCGGTTCTACCGGTCTTCGACCAGGTAGATCGCAGCGCGGTTGAATGGATCAGGGAACGGCTCTGGCTGACGTTTTCCGGATCTACGGGTTTTTCATGGCTCGACCGGCCAAACAGGCTCTCCCGTGAAACCGGAAAACGACATCTGACAATATTTTTCTTTCGGCTGGTTCATGGCTGAACGATCGCGTTTTGTGCCGAAACCGGTCTTCTCAAGCGTTTGCGACATTGTCCAGAAAATGCCCGACTTCCTGGTTCAGCACTTCAGTTTTTTGGGCCAGTTCCGAGGAAGCACTCAGCACCAGGCTCGCGGACTGACTTGTCTGAGATACGGCCTGTGAAAGATCAGACATGTTGGTTTTCACAGAGCCGGTTCCTTCGGCGGCGCGTTGAACATTCACTGAAATCTCATTGGTGGCCGCGCCCTGTTGTTCAACGGCTGCAGCAATGGTTGACGTGTATTCGTTGACTTCTTCCATGGTGTCGGTGATTTCCTGGATCGCGGAGACGGCATCATTCGTTGCTCTTTGGATCTCCGAAATCTGTGAACCGATTTCTTCCGTTGCCTTGGACGTTTGGGTCGCAAGCTCCTTGACTTCAGCTGCCACAACGGCAAATCCCTTGCCGGCTTCACCGGCACGGGCAGCTTCGATCGTTGCGTTCAACGCGAGCAGATTTGTTTGTTCTGCAATGGCCTGGATCAGACTGACGACTTCCCCGATTTTCGTTGCAGCACTGGAAAGACTCTGGACCTTTTCGTTGGTCACTTGAGTACCTTCCGTCGCGCGTCCAACGACATGTGTCGTCTGGCTGACCTGCCTGGCGATTTCGGCAATAGACGCAGCCAGTTCTTCCGCCGCGCTCGCAACCGTCTGAACGTTTTGCGTTGCTTCGTCGGTTATACCGAAAGTGCTGTCTGCGAGACTGGAGTTTTGGCTGGCGATCGAATTGAGATCCTGAGCCGTGCCATCAAGGGTGCTTGCGGTTTCACCAACAGAATTGAGGACGGTTGAAGCCTTTTCCCGAAATCCGGTGATGAGCTGCTCGATCGCTGCCTGGCGCTGTTCGCGAATTTGCTGTTCGTGCTCCGTGTCCGACTGCAGTTGGACACGCTCAACAGCGTTGTCCCGGAATACCTGCAGGGTGCGGCTCATGTCACCGATTTCGTCGCCTCGGGTCGTACCCTCGATATCAACTTCGGTATCACCGTCTGCAAGCAGGGACATGGTTTGAGTTGTCCGTCTCAGCGGCCTTGTGACAGCGAAATTGAGCGCAAATGCGAGGCCTGCTCCGGCTGCGATTGCTGCGAGGAGAGCAATGCTTATGACACTCAATGCACTTGTGCTGGAGGCTTGTGCTGCTGCGCTTTGGCCGGCCGAGATGGCTGAAATCCGGGCCTGGACCGTTTCGGACAGGTCTTTCATCGCGCTGATTTCAGAGGCGAGCGAAAACTGATTGGCCGCAAGGCCTTCAAACGTCGAACCATAGGTGGTCAGAGCGGAAAGCACATCGGGGACTTTCTCGACGATTGCCGGGAAATCCTTCGCACTTTCTTCAAGACGCGTCGTCAGGTCGTTCAAACTCGAAAGACCCGTCAACACTGCATTTTGCGTGTCTTCATCAGGTGATACCATGAAATAGAAGATCGCAGCCTTGACCGCGTTCGCATCCGCTTCGAGCTGCATCACGGTGCCGGACACGTTGTCCGCGGCATAGAAATTCTGATTGATTTCCTCTGCCTGCTTGTTGACTCTATCGATCGCAACCGCCGTATCCGTCTGGATTTTCTTTACGTTGGCAACCAATTCATCGAAACCAAGTTTTGCGCTGTCAGTGAGGTCGAAGATTGCGATGTAGTCCTTCGTCGTCGACAATTTGTCGAGAATTGCGACAACTTCTTCCGTCTTTGCAGCGAGATTTTTGAAATCCTCCCTATCGATGCCGTCGAAGCTGTTTCCCGCCATAGCCATTGCTGAAGGCGACAATGCCTGCAACCGGGCCTTTACCTCGGCGATCTGCGCGGCATTGTTTGCAGCGGCGGCAAAAAGGTTTTGCAGGGTCAAAACTTCTTCCTGAAAACTCGCTGCCGCCTGACCAACCTTGTTGGCGCCAACCATCGTTTTGCGCGCATTTGTATCGTCAGAACTGATACCAATCCGGGCAATGATCGCCTTGCCGAGAATATCCCCTGCAGCTGCTTCAAATCCGGTCACGGCTTCTTCCAGCTGTGCTCTTTTTTCAGCTTGCGACTGGGTGAGGGCAACGACGTTCTCGAAGATCTTGCGGAAGTCCGTTACTGCGGTAGCAGCTTCCGCAACCTGAATTTTTGCGGTGTCTTCACTTTTCAAACGTTCTTCAAGGACTGCCAGTTCCTGTCCAAGCGTGTCGATGTCAACAAGTGCGGCATCTGCGGCTTCAACATTTCGGGACGCGAGGAAGCTTTCGCGCTTACCGGCAAGGTTTTGCAGTTGCGCAATTGCGGATGTTGACTGTTTTGAAATTTCCATTCTCTCCGACAGGGTCATGACACTGTAGGCACCGACGCCGCCGACGATCCCCGTGAGAGCAACCACGGCAGCAAAACTTCCGCCAACTTTCACGCCGAATTTGAGATCGGTTGCAAATTTCAGAAACTTCATGTCATCCCCTCGAAGCCCCAGACGCCGAAACGTCAAATAATCTGTTCAGAGGATAAGCAATGATTCCTTATTATTTAGTGTAATTCAAAAATCTGTTTGAAAAAAAACGGTTTATTACTTATGTAAATATCAAATCACTTATTTTTACATGAAAAATGGAGTATAAAAACGAATAATACATATTCATGGTGAAGGGTGTTGGTGATTTTTTTGGCGTTGTTTTTCATTCGAAAATGAATATTCAATAGCACTCTATGGTTGCCATCATGAAAATTTCAGCTCTATTAACTTAAGGCGTTTGGAGGAATATTATTCCTTTTCCAACTATTTTTCCTTTGCGTAAATAAAAATGCTCCCGAAGTTCGGGAGCATTTGTCGATTGGCAAAATGAGGAAGATCAAGCGCCCCACACTAGCGGCGTTGGTCGATTGGAGTGTAGTCGCGCTTAGTTGCACCGGTGTAAAGCTGCCGCGGACGACCGATTCGCTGGGACGGATCTTCAACCATTTCTTTCCATTGTGCGATCCAGCCAACAGTACGCGCCAGGGCAAACAGAACAGTGAACATGGTTGTCGGGAAGCCGAGCGCTCTCAGTGTAATACCGGAATAGAAATCGATATTCGGATACAGCTTCTTTTCGATGAAATATTCATCGTTGAGCGCGATCTTTTCCAGTTCAATGGCTACGTCAAGAAGCGGATCGTCCTTGATACCCAATTCTCCGAGAACCTCATGCGTTGTTTTCTGCATGATACGGGCGCGTGGGTCATAGTTCTTGTAAACCCGGTGGCCGAAACCCATCAAACGGAAGGGATCGTCCTTGTCCTTTGCGCGTTCGACATACTCGGGAATATTGTCCACGGACCCGATTTCAGAGAGCATGTTGAGAGCAGCCTCGTTGGCGCCCCCGTGTGCCGGACCCCAGAGGCAGGCGATTCCGGCGGCGATACAGGCAAAAGGATTGGCACCAGAAGACCCTGCAAGGCGAACCGTCGACGTTGACGCGTTCTGTTCATGATCGGCATGAAGGATGAAGATACGATCCATAGCGCGTGCCAGAACCGGGTTGACCTTGTATTCCTCACATGGAACCGCAAAGCACATGTGCAGGAAGTTCGCAGCGTAGCCCAGGTCGTTGCGCGGATACACGAACGGTTGGCCAACATGATATTTGTAGGCCATTGCCGCAATGGTCGGCATTTTCGCGATCATGCGCAGCGACGCGACCATGCGCTGGTGCGGGTCGGCGATGTCGGTTGAATCGTGATAAAATGCGGACAATGCGCCTACTGTTCCGACCATGATCGCCATTGGGTGGGCGTCGCGGCGGAAGCCGGAGAAAAAGCGATTCATCTGCTCATGAATCATCGTGTGGTAAGTCACGCGACTGACAAAATCGTCTTTTTGAACTTTCGTCGGCAATTCGCCGTAAAGCAGCAAATAGCAGGATTCCAGGAAGTCCCCGTGGTCCGCCAGTTGTTCAATAGGGTAACCACGGTAGAGAAGCGTGCCTTCATCACCATCGATATAGGTGATCTTGGACTCACAGGATGCAGTTGAAGTAAATCCCGGGTCATACGTGAACATGTCGGTGTCCTTGTACAAGGACGATATGTTCACGACTGACGGTCCGATGGACCCGTCAAGAACGTCGAAGTCGTGGGCGGCGCCACGGACGTTGAGCTTGGCGTTGTTGTCGGCCATACAGAAACCCCTTTGCGTTATCCTGGTGTCCCGTCAGATTTGGACCTCGCAATTTCCACCAGCGAGTTCGTTGCCGGACGGCACTTGAGAAATTTTCGGGTCTTGCGTAGCCCATTTACTGCACTGCCGCAAGCTGACCCTTATAACGCTTTGGTCAAAGGCGGACTTGCCCGGTTGCCAGACCGGGCTCGACTTCAATCCTACGAGGAATGCTGCAACCCGCCTGAAAAGTCTCAAGCGGACTGGTCTTCTAAGCGTTTGAGAGATTCTTCTCTGCCAAGCGCAATGAGAACGTCATAAATTCCGGGTGATGTTCCCCGCCCGGTCAGCGCGGCACGCAGTGGCTGTGCAACTTTTCCAAGCTTCAGTTCTCTTTCCTCTGCATAGGACTTTACCGATGCCTCCAACGTCTCCGAGCCCCAGTTCGGCGCCGTGGAAAGAACGTTGTGCAGTTCCTTGAGAATTGTCCGGGCTTCCTCATTGAGGATCTTTTGTGCCTTCTCGTCCGTGTCCAATGGTCGCTGCCGCCAAAGGTAAGACGCGCTTTCCGTCAGTTCCACGAGTGTTTTTGCCCGCTCCTTGAGGCCGGGTAGCGCCGTCAGAGCCGTTTGCTCATTGTCACTTTGCGATAGCCAGAAGAGCGCAGCGTCGCCGCCATCTGCGTGTTGAAGATAAATCTTCCAGTGCCCGAGCAATTCTGCGTCCCCGGTGGCGCGCATGTAATGGCCGTTGAGATTTTCAAGCTTCTTGAAGTCGAAGCGGGCCGCGGATTGCCCGACTGCATCCATTCCGAACCAGGCGATCATGTCCTCAAGTGAAATGATTTCATCATCGCCATGGCTCCAGCCAAGGCGGGCCAGATAGTTCCGCATGGCTTGAGGAAGATACCCCAGCGTTCGGTAAGCTTCTGCGCCGGTTGCGCCATGACGTTTTGACAGTTTTGCGCCGTCCGGTCCGTGTATCAGCGGAATATGCGCCATTTCAGGCACGTTCCATCCGAGGGCTTTGAAAATGAGTGTCTGTCTTGCCGCGTTGGTCAGGTGGTCGACACCGCGAATGATGTGTGTGACACCCATGTCATGGTCGTCGACGACGACCGCCAGCATATAGGTTGGGGTTCCATCCGAACGCAGGAGAATCAAATCGTCGAGATCCTTGTTCGGAATGACAACGCGGCCCTGGACCATGTCGTTGATGACCGTTTCACCCTCCTGGGGCGTCTTGAGCCGGACAACAGGATTGACGCCATCTGGTGCCAGGGAAGGGTCACGATCTCTCCAGGTGCCGTCATAGCGTGGCGGTCGTCCTTCAGCGCGCGCTTTCTCACGCATCGCCTCAATCTCTTCCGGCGTGCTGTAACACTTGTAGGCGGTGCCGGAGGACAGCATTTGCTCGACGGCTTCCTGGTGTCTGCCGACACGGGAAAACTGGGAAATGGGGTCTCCCTCCCAATCGAGGCCAAGCCAGGATAGCCCGTCAATCAGTGCATCAACTGCCTCAGGAGTGGAGCGCGCGCGGTCAGTGTCTTCAATGCGCAGCAGCATTTTTCCGTTATTGTGTTTTGCAAACAGCCAGTTGAACAATGCTGTGCGGGCTCCGCCAATGTGCAGGAAACCTGTCGGGGAAGGAGCGAAGCGCGTGACGATCTCTTGTGTCATGGTGATTTTTTTGGAAGTCTCATTATGAATGGGAGCGCCTGCTGCGCCAAGTGTGTGGCGCGGTCTTAACACAGGCGCGGTCGGGGCTAAATAGTGTCTCGTTCGTTTCTTGTGTCAGCACGGGAAGAGCTGCGACTTGAGGATCGGTAACGATCGACCGCAAAAGAATGAAAATCGCCTGCCTGCGGTTACCTATGACGATTCCCAATTTGAAATAGAAACTGACCGCGGCAGCGGAAGTGATCGGCGAAGGACGCCCCGGAAGTCTGTGTGGCGTTTCTTTTCGAATTTCAACAAACAGCAGTCGGATTTGTTTACGGTCAGTCACTGGGAAAATCAGGCGCTGCTTTGGATCTGCTTTTCGTTTGCTGCCGGGATTGCAGGTTACGTTTTGCTGCCGGTGGAACCTTTCTGGCCTTTTCTTGTGCTTACGCTTCTGGTGTGCGTGCTGTTTTCGGTCTGGCGAGGATACCGCGACAGACTAAATCCGCTGATCCTTCTGGGCGTTGCCTTCTGGGCCGGGCTTACCTGCGCTACTCTTCGAACAGCCTATGTCAGCGCTCCGCGTCTTGGCGAAGAAATGAACGTTTCCCTGACCGGCCGTGTCCTTGAACGATTGGAGCGAGCCAACAGTGTCCGATTGGTTCTCGCCGTTGAAACGATCAATGATCGCCCGATTGAGGATATTGTCTTTCCGGCGAAAGTGCGTGTCAGCGTTCCTGCTGCAACGCTGGCAAATTCCGGAAACAGAGTGCGATTACGCGCACGTCTTTTCCCGCCGTCAGGTCCAGTCCTGCCTGGCGGGTATGATTTTTCCTTTCGTGCGTTCTTTTTGCAGATTGGCGCTACCGGGTTCAGTTTTGGAGCGCCGCAGTTGCTTTCAGATGGCGAAATGCCTGTCTGGCAAAAGGCCGATGTTCTGATTCAGGTCTTACGTCAACGGATTGCTGACAGGATAGCGACACATCTGCCCGCAGACCAGGAGACTGCTCTTGTTGTTGCCCTGCTTGTGGGAGACCGCAGCGGGATTGACGAGACCCAGGAGGAAAACCTGCGAGCGGCGGGCTTGGCCCATATCCTGGCGATATCTGGACTTCACATGGCGCTGTTCGCCGGTGGTGCATATGCCGCTGTTCTGTTTCTTCTTGCTCTTCTGCCGCCGTTGACCCTGCGTTGGCCAATTCACAAGTTTGCAGCCGTTGCAGCTCTTCTGGCGGCTATTTTCTATCTGGCCGTATCAGGTGCTTCTGTCGCGACACAGCGCTCGTTCCTGATGATCACGCTTGTGTTTCTGGGGATCCTCGTCGGACGCAGGGGGTTAACTCTGCGTAGCGTCGCGCTTGCCGGTTTGCTGTTGCTGCTGCTTGCCCCGGAGAGACTGTTTTCCCCCGGTTTCCAGATGTCTTTTGCCGCGGTCATTTGCCTCGTAGCTGTTTACGAAACGTGGCGCGATCGCCGCGAGCCTTTTGCCGGGAAAAACCGGCGTCAGCAAAACCTGCCAGGCCGTGTCGGGTCCACCATTTCAAACTGGATGGCCGGCCTCGTCATCACCGCGCTTGTTGCCGGCCTGGCAACAGGCATCATCGCCGCATATCATTTTGGCCGGGTAGCGCCTCTCGGCATGCTGGGCAATCTTCTCGGCATGCCGGTATTCACTTTGCTGGTGATGCCGATGGGTGTTCTCGCAATGATAATGATGCCTTTCGGCCTGGCATCCCTTCCTCTTGCGGCCATGTCCCTGGGGATCACTCTCTTGCTCAAGATCGCGGCCTTCGTTGCCGAACTTGACGGAGGCGCCGGCGCAATCGGACGCTTGACTGCATTCGAGGCGTTTGCCTTTTCGATCGCACTTTTTGCCTGTCTGCTACTGCGGGGATGGTGGCGATCATGCGCATTGGTACCGTTCACAGTCGGGTTGATTCTGGTTCTGTTTTCTCAGCCCCCTGATGTTCAAATTGCTGCCACCGGAACAAGGATATCGGCGAGGGACATCAACGGAGATCTGAATTGGCTCGGCGGAAGGCGAACGTTCCTGGTTGATGTCTGGTATCAGACCGAAGGTGTTCCAGCGCACGAAATCATGTCGCACAAGATGAAATCGCCCCAAAAGACATGCGATCCGGATGGGTGTGTCATCAAGGCATATACAGCTGTAGGCGGAGACGAGGAGCTGGAAAGTCCTCCCGCACCGCTTCTGATAGCAATGCCCAAATCGCAGAAAGCACTTGCGCTGGATTGCAGGTATGCCGATCTGATCGTAAGCGATCTAATCGTGCCAGCGACATGCGGGGCAAGGCTGGTTATCGACGGCGGCACAAGGCAGGGCAGGGGTGCAGTCTCGCTCTGGTTGAGCGCGGAGGTTCTCCCCGAGATCAATTCCTCTCCAGATACTCCAGCCACTTATGATGACACCGAGATTGCCAACGCAATCCACGTCACCAAGATTCGATATGCAATCGCTGCAGCGCCACGACCATGGCACGAGCGAGGGGGTGTGACGCGCGCCGAATTGCAATGACGACGTGCAACCCTGCACGCCACCGCACTGCGATCCAGTTTTAGAATGCCGTTTCCGGCTTCAACGAGAGCCGATGTGACCGGACAGGGGTGTCAATACTGACGAAACAGCGCAACCAGGCGACCTTGCACGCGAACTCTACCAGGTCCGAAAATACGGGTTTCGTATGCGGGATTGGCTGCTTCAAGAGCGATCGAGGCACCTTTCTTGCGCAACCGCTTCAAAGTGGCTTCTTCTTCGTCGACCAGCGCCACAACAATGTCACCACTGTCGGCACTGTCCGTTCGCCTGATGAGCACGGTGTCGCCGTCTAGAATACCCGCCTCGATCATGGAATCACCGCGCACTTCCAATGCGTAGTGTTCCCCTTTTCCAAGGAGTTCCTGAGGGACAGTAATCGTATGGCTGTGTGTCTGAATGGCCTCGATCGGAACACCGGCCGCAATTCGACCCATAACGGGAATTTCGGTCGCGGCAACTTCGGGGGCAGGCGCGGTGCGCGCCGGCTCGGATTTCCCCAGTGACCCCTCAATAACCTCCGGTGAAAAACTCCCGCGGGGTCTGGGTGTTCCAAGGCCCGGAGCAATCGAGTCCGGCAGCCGAACAACTTCCATCGCCCGCGCCCGGTTCGGTAACCGTCTGATAAAGCCACGCTCTTCAAGTGCAGTGATCAGCCGATGAATTCCGGATTTCGATCGAAGATCCAGTGCGTCCTTCATCTCATCGAAAGAGGGTGGAACACCGGTTTCCTTCAGTCTTTCATGAATGAACATGAGCAGTTCATACTGCTTGCGCGTGAGCATGTCGGCTTCCCCTGACCACAAGAACGGGCTGGTACAAATCAAGAACAATCTACCTGTTCCCATTGTGTTCTGCAAGGGTAAATGTTCTCTTACTGTTCTATTCCGGTCCGACCGTAGCCGACTTGAACTCTCCGGCAACATTTTGCGGCATCGGGTCTTTTGGCACTGGGTCCCAACTTCAGTCTCAATTGGATTCAGGTGTTTTTTGAATGTGTTGCGGACTGTTTTGGTATGCGCGGAAGGTCATTTCGCATTGCCGGGTTTCGGGTGTCGCAACAAATGGGAGAACGAATTTTCTGGTGCCAAATGTTGTCGTCAGGCGACCAAGTTGGACGTGGCGCCAGTCAACTTAACCGAACTCGATTAATTCGATTCAAGTTATTTGTTTTCGTGGATGATTGGTCCGCAGGCAATTCCCGAAAGGCGATTCCCAGCAGATGATTTTCGGGCGTGCCGATGTTTGCATCGTGGTTATTTGCGACAGTCCAATTGAAGTGTCTTCAGGACGGCCTGTTGCAATCGGTTGCAACTCTGCAGGTGTCGAAGCGCCCGTTTTCGCGGAATGTTCGGGGATGTGGACTGGAGGTTCTTGTCGTTCAAGGCAGCTGCACTAATTATCGGTTGCAATTGAATTGCACTGCGACGATTCGTTTGCAGGAATTCGAACTTAATCTGGTATTTGAACTCCCTCAATAACAGGCGAAGCCGAAATTCGAGGAACAGATCGATTGCTGACGTCGACTTCTCGATTAAATACTTGGGAATATCGGTAGCTTCGACAGGGTGGGGTATGTAATTGACCGAAGCAACTCATTCGCAACTCGAATCTGTTGTCGATTTCTATTCGTCGATAAACGAATTGCAAACCCCGTCCGAGCTTTACAGGAAATTGAAACTGATCGCTCAGGAATTTCAGTTTGATCATTACGTTGCACTGAACGTTCCTCAGGTTACCGAGAAATTTATTCGCCCCAGCTTCATTGCATCCAATTGGCCACGGAGCCTGGTTGCCCAATATGATCGTTTGGGTCTGCTGGAAAACAGTCCAATCATCGACGGATTGCGAAGGAAACATACCCCGATCGTGGTGGACCTTGAAGAAGGGGGCGTTCAGCGGCCAATGGACGAGCAAAGTGCCACCATCAGCCTGTTCCTGGAGCATAAAATGCCGCGCCATTTTTACGTTCCTTGTCACGACAAGACCGGAAGGCGAGGAGCGATAGGGTTTTCCGGGACACGTTCAATACCTTCCCCCAGCGAAGGTGCGCTGTTGCACATGATGGGCCTCTACGCGTTTTCCCGCTTGTATGCGCTGATCAGCGAACTTGGAGACAAAACTGTCCTCAGTGCCAGGGAAATGGAGTGCCTGGTGTGGTCTGCAAGGGGCAAAACCTCCGCCGAATGTGCAGTTATCCTGGGTGTTGCCGAATCAACGGTCGCAGGCTACCTCGCATCGCTCAGCAGAAAGCTGCACGCTCAAAACAAAGCTCAGATGATTGCGATTGCGTACGAGTTGGGGCTGATTTCTCATGCAAACATCAATCTGCGATAGTTTGCTGCGATGTGCGCAGGATTGCCGTGACCCCTCTCGAAATTTGCAACCCGATTTGCAGCGCCGGTATTTACTTCGCCCAAACGGAGATATTCAAACAGATGACAAATATATTTTTAGCTAAACTCCTCAGAATTACATTGTAAAAATTTTTCGATTAAACATGATTGATTTCTGATTCTATTTGATGTTTCAGAGAAATCATAAAATATTACTTTTTCGATAGTGTATTTCATTTCTGTGTTCATTTGCGGACACATAGTTTCGTGAACAGTTGGCTGCTGTCTGTGGAGTGATATGTCAGATGCTATCAATCAGGATCAGTGCGATACGTTCCCGTCGGTCGGGCGTCAGCGGATTTGTCTGACCGAGTTGAAGAAGCCAGTTATCTCCGACGATATCGTCTCGACGCTCTGTTCCATCTCCTGTGCGGCTGTCAAAAAGGTGTTGCTTGTATCGTCTGCGGAATCGATCGCCTGAAGGACACCGGAAATGTTTCCTGTAAGAACGTTCGTGCCGTCGGCAACGGTTTGTACGCTTGCTGAGATTTCGCCAGTTGCCGCACCTTGTTCTTCGACCGCGGCAGCAATTGACGCCGTCATTTCGTCGAGTTGTCTAACAACATTGGCGATAGTTCCGATCGAGGAGACCGCGTTTGTTGTGGCGCCCTGAATTTCCGCTACCTGGTGGCTGATTTCTTCGGTTGCCCTGGACGTCTGTGTCGCGAGTTCCTTTACCTCCGCAGCGACGACCGCAAACCCTTTTCCTGCGTCACCGGCTCTTGCAGCCTCAATGGTTGCATTGAGTGCCAACAGATTGGTTTGTTCTGCAATTGCCTGAATAAGCCCAATCACGTCTCCAATTTTCTGGGCAGCCCCGGAGAGACTTTCCACTTCCCCACTTGTGCTCTCGGCATTCGTGCGCGCCTGGTTTGCGATTTGCGAGGCACCGGTCACCTGCTTGGATATCTCCAGTATTGAAGCAGAAAGTTCTTCCGTCGCAGAGGCTACTGTCTGGACGTTGATACCGATTTCCTCCGATATAGCTGTTGCTGATCCGGTTTCGGATTTCGCGGATCCGCAGACCTGCAGGAGCTGCCCCGCGTCCTGAGCGACCGTACCGGCTCTGATGCCGATATTTGCCAAGGGGTCCTCGACCGACGCCTGGAATGTCTCGATGGCATCATCGAGTTCGCGTGTTCTGGTTTCCTGTGCCTCCATGAGAATCGCCTGATAGGTCGAGATGGCCATGTCCAGATCCAGCAGCACGGCTGTCGTTACATGAGACAGCGCGCGGGACAGTTTGCCGGGCGAGAAACGGAACTTCCTGACGATCAGATCCTGTAGCCTGACGAGAACGAATTTGTACCCTGCGATGTACCATCTGGGTTCCAGACCGATCCGGCTATGTACGCGGCCGATCCGGTTGATACTGGCTACATAGTCATCATCAAAGCCTTGTAAAAACAGCTTTTCCCAATGGGCTTTCTGGGCGGTTTCCAGCCTGCCTTGCTGCTCTCCGATCATTGTCGCCAATTCTGAATACTGCAGCAGATGATCGTAGAAATCGGTCAGTATGCAATCAAGGTCATTTTCGATGACCGGCCAAAGAGACTGGAGCCCCAAAATGACAGTTTCGTCCACTTGCGCAAAGCGTAGGCGACAATCAAAAACTTCAACATCCCGCGTCATACTGACAATCCCAATCTTGTGACATACGCCGACTGCAAGCCACACATTTCCAGTTTGAAGCTGGAATGATTTCGATGCTGACGATGATCAGGGAACAATCAGGTCTTTCAGTAAAGAAAAGGTCGTAAGTTTCTTCCTGTTAAAACTTACAATTGCTACGTTGTAATACTTACTCTGATTGGTTGATTCGTATGCGTATGTGCAGTAAGTGGGTAAATTTCATGTGATTGCATTACGTATATTACTTGGCGGACTGCCATTTCAATTTTGCTTGCTTTCAATCAATAGGAGTTCGCAGGTCACAAGTGTCGGAGCTTCGCCTGCCTGCAATTTCCCCTGATGAAGCCGTCCATCCAGGTCAACACAGCGTATCGGGATTGTGCACTTGTTGTCGGCTTGTACTCTGCATGTCGGTTGAAGCAATATTTCTGAAATCAAACCCTTCATGGGCGCTGCGTCCTCAAAAGCCGCTCCGGCGAGACTGCCAAGGCCGAGAACTTCTATGGATCTTGTGTTCAGGTTTTCAGCCAGTTTCAGGATACTCACAGTCAGGTCTTCGAATGGAGCCAACGTTGAAATGAGCGCGTTCGGAACGATTTCCTCTTCGCTACCCTCAACGCCCCTGACCCTGAAAAGCGTAAACTCAGTTTCAGGGTCGGGCGCTGCAACAAAGGCGGCGCCTGTGATGCCGTAGCCGCTGATTTCCGTACTTTTTTTGAGTATCAGACTGTCCGGCAAAAGATGACCGAGGTGACCAACGCCACCATCATTCCAAAAGGCGTGAATATGAGCGAACCAGTCACCTTCCTTTCGTCCGACGATTGCGACTGCTTCTTTCAGTCTCGCACCTTCAGATGATCTGGTATCGCTGTACCAGGCTGCATGTCTGCTATCGACCGCCCGGTCAGGCATCACATATCGAAATGATTCGAGTGACAGTCCGGAAAGATCCAGAACGGCTGAATGAAAGTCCCTTGTTTCAATCCAATCCGATATGGCTCTCAAGAGAGGGACGTTTTCGGGAGGTTTAAACGAAACCTTGTCCGCCCTGCCCAATCTGTAGGGTAACCTGTCCGGGCATCTGGGGCCGGGATGTTGTATGTCACTCAGTTTTTTCGGTGCAGGGCGCCTCATATCAGCCCCTGTTCGGTCAAATGCTCCCGGACGAGCTTCTTGGTAACTTTGCCGTATGCACTGGTCGGCATCGCGTCGACAAAGAGATACCTGGCCGGCATCTTGTAGCGGGCGACCTTGCCGGTCAGAAACTCGGCAAGTTCAGCCTCCAGAGTTTGCAGTTCGACATTCGCGACACAGACCGCCAACCCGACTTCGCCCCATTGTGGGTCGGGAATTCCAATTATCGCAACCTCCGAAACACCGTGATGAGTGAGCAGAACTTCCTCGATTTCCTTCGGATAAACGTTGGATCCTCCGGAAATGTACATGTCCGAAGCGCGTCCGGTCAGATAGAGATACCGCTGTTCGTCCATGTGGCCCAGGTCACCTGTACGAAACCAGCCGTCTCGAAAGGACTTTGCGTTCGCGGCCTCATCTTCCAGGTAACCGGAACACACCGCCGCGCCGATGACACAGACTTCTCCCGTTTCGCCGGGCGGAAGGATTGTTCCTTGCTCATCCTGAATACTGATTTCGATCCCTGTTCTCTCTGTTCCGCATGTTCCGCTTCGTGCATGCGGCACATCATCGGCGCAGTGGTCCTGCGCCCGCAAAACAGTGATGTTTCCGGTCACTTCGCCAAGGCCATAATACTGAACCAGAACGGCGCCGAGTTTGTTCAGTGCCTGTTTCTGGTCTTCCCGGTACATTGGTGCACCGGCATAAATGACTTGGCGCAGGCTGGAATGGTCGTAGCGGTCGACAGCCGGGTCGTCGACCAGGCGTTTCACGATTGTCGGAACCGTGAACATGTTGGAAATCCGATGCTTTTCTATCAATTCAAATGCTTTTGACGGACTGAACCCTCCACCCGGCATCAGGACATGAGCGGACCCGACAGGCAATTGCGCGATCTGTTGCAGCCCTGCGCCATGCGAAAGAGGTGCAATGACGAGTGAAGCGTCCAATTCGCTGCTACCGGGAAGCAGGTCTGCAAGATAGTTCACGGTTACGAAACCGATCTGACCGTGGGTCAGGACAACGGCCTTGGGTCTGCCGGTGGATCCGGATGTAAAGAACAGCCAGCACGGGTCGTCATAGTCGACGGAAATGTCCTTGAACCGGTTCCCGGAGAAACGATCGATGAGCTCCTCATAAGAGCTGCCAAATGTTGACGCGCCGATAGTGACAGTTCCGGAAAGAGCCGGCTGTGCGTCCTGCACAGCCTTGGCCTGGTCCTTGAATTCGGCGTCACAGACAAAGACTTTTGCGCGTGCTTTCCCGCTGGCAAATGCCGTTTCTCCGGGCGCTTGACGAAAATTGCAAGGGACCCAAACCGCACCCAATCGAAAGGCTGCGAGCATGATTTCGGTCATCTGATTGGAATTTTGCGCCTGAACGAGAATTCGATCACCTTTCGTGACCTCAAATTCTTCCTGCAGCGAATGGCAAAGTGCCGAGACCCGACGGTCCAGATCCTTCCAGGTCCATGTCCGGTCTTCCCAGATGATTGCCGGTCGATCCGGCCAGCGGGCAGCGTTTCTGGTCAGGTAGTGCGCCAGATTGGTTACGCGATTGGAACAGCGTTCCGTCATCCGAGTGTCATTCCCTTGTTCCTGATTGCCGTTCAGGGACGTTAGGCCGCTCATGCATTATTTGACAAGCCATCCCGTTGCACCGCATTTCTAAACGCCCGCACTTTATGAAACATGTTTGGAAAACCACTTCCTTGCCGAGGCTTCTTGATGACGGATAACCTGGTTACCGATTGGGACGACGCTTACGCGAATGCAGCACATATCGAGGGAGCTGAAGATTTCCTGCCCAGATGGGCTGACGGTGCTGCCGCGTTCAGAAAAAACTGGGCCTCAAAGGAATTGGATATCGGTTATGGAAGATCGAGCCGGCAGAAGTTCGACCTTTTCTTTCCCACACAAGCCTCCAAGGGGCTCGTGGTTTTCGTCCACGGTGGGTTCTGGCTGAAGTTCGACAAGAGCTACTGGTCGAAATACGCAAGCGGTGCACTGGCACATGGCTGGACAGTCTGCCTTCCCAGCTATGACCTTTCACCGGACGTGAGGATCAGTGACATCACACGACAGATCGGTTCTGCAATTTGTCTTGCGGGGGAACGTGTCAACGGCCCGATAAGGCTGACAGGCCATTCTGCCGGGGGGCATCTGGTGACCCGGATGGTCTGTGACGATACTCCGCTTTCCGATGCCGTCCTCAACCGGATTGAGTCCGTTGTCTCGATCAGTGGTCTTCACGATCTGCGTCCGCTCAGAAAGACAAAGATGAACCTCTCGTTTGGATTGTCTGAAGATGACGCGGTTGCCGAAAGTGCCGCGCTTAAAAAGCCGAAGAAGAACTGCAGCGTGACTGCGTGGGTCGGTTCGCTGGAGCGGCCGGAATTCGTTCGGCAGTCGCGCCTGTTGTCGCAGACCTGGCCGGATGTCATGTACCACGAGGAACCGGGAAAACATCATTTTGATGTTATTGACGACTTGCAAATCGCCGAGAGCGAACTGATGAGCGTATTGGTCGGGGAGTGAACGCAGTTTTCGACCCAACGCGCTAGGTATCGGCTGTTATCCTGTCGGCGATTGCCTGATTCAACATCAGCATGTTGCGCATCTTGGCACGGGCCTGTTCGGCATTCGCAGCATATATCGCATTTGCAACATTGATATGGTTTTGCCGCGAGAGTGTTTCTTCGGGAACCCCGTTGCGGCCAGCTGCATAAGACAACACCAGAACCGCATGGATCAGGTTTTGAAAATGCGCCAGCATCAGGCTGCCGCTCGCCTGCAGGATCGTGGAATGAAAGGCATAGTCGGCGCCGATCATGGCATTTGCACCATCATTGGAGTGAAGGTTCCTGGCAGCGGCGACAATTGTTTCTCTTTGCCTTTGGCTTGCATTGAGCGCCGCCAGTGCGGCTGCTTCGGGCTCGAAGATAAATCTCAGCTGGGTTGCTTCGGCATAAATCCTTGCCGTCATTGGACACTCGGGTGTGTGCCAGCGGATTACATCGGGATCCAGAAGGTTCCAGTCACTGAATTGGCAGACCCTCGAGCCATACCTGCGCGCAGTCCGCACAAGTCCCTTGCCGCAAAGTACCTTCACGGCCTCGCGAATTACGGTTCTTGAAACTCCCAGCGAACCGACAAGTTCCTCCTCCTTCGGGAGCGTGTTTCCCAAGGGATAGTAACCAAGGACTATTCGCCGCCCCAATTGTTCAACCGTGTCTTTTACAGCACCTGTCGGCAGGGAAGTCAGAATTTTGTCCGGTAATTCAAAAAAATGTCGATCTCTTTCGATCATGATACATGCTCGATAGTTCCAAGTATTGGCCTTGGAAACGGAGGGCAGACCAAATCACAGCATTTCTATTCTAAAATAAATCTGAACGAAAACCTACCGCCAAATCCTGAGGTGCTGCTGCTAAATCCTTAGTTTTCATTTTTGACTTGTTTGGATTATCTGCCGAACAGGAAGGATCCGTCTAATATTCATTCCGAAATTCGGGTTTCGTCTTGGTGGCTCACTCGAGGAAAAGTACTTTGCCGATCTCGGTGCAACACTGTTGGTATCAAGTTTTCCGTCAATAAATTTCAGAGTCGAACTGGTTCAATTTACAATTGATTTTTATGGAAAATTTAGAAAACCTGAGCAAAATGCGTATTCAGGGGTAGAGGCGAATAAATCGAACTGGCCATCTTGAGAAAAGTGTTGCGTCATGGGCTGATCAATCGTCCCGGGTGGCGTATGAAATCGATTGTCCGGAAAGGCGACGCAATTTGCTCGAACTAGATGGCGGCAGGTACGATTCGGGGCGAATTTCGGAGAGTTTCTCTCCGCTGGTCTGGAGTGAATGTCTTGAGTGTTAGCGACAGCGCGTCGTTGCCATATGCTCCAAAGGAGATGGGGCGGGTCAGTCTGTCCCGCACGTTTATTCTCTACACACTGGGCCTTTTCGCTGTTCTGGGCATAGTTTTCATTGCCATTTTGACAAAAATAACCTGGGACGCCTCCCACGCTCGGGCAATCCGCGTGACCGAAGCGTTCTTTCAGGCAACCAAACGTCCTTTTGAAAGGGCGATCTGGACAGTAAATGCGGATGCGACTTTGCAACTCATCCGGGGATTGGAAAGTCTGGAAGTCGTGGAACGGGTCTGGGTGGAGACGCCTGACACCGGAAATTTCGGAGAACCGGTTGAAGGAATTCGTCGCAGCGAGGCACTGAGCTACACCTTGAATTCGCCAAGTGCGATCTTGCACAAGGACGCAATCGGCCAGGTCTTCATCCTGATCGACCGGAGCACGATCTCTCGTGAAATCGTGTCGACCGTGGGTTACATCGTTGCGGCGATCATTGTCTATCTTTTGCTGCTGGCTGTCGTTATCCGGGCTGTGTTTCGCCGCCTGATCGGGCGACCTCTGTCGACAATCGTCGGATATCTCTCAACCCCGCGTCTGATCGAGGCGCCACCTGATGCGCAACTTATGCCGGGAAGAGCGGACGAAATCGGAATACTTGCTTCAAGCCTTCAGTCAATGGTGCAGCGCAGGCACTTCGACCTTCAGAAAATTCAGGAATACCAGACGAACCTTGAAGATCTGGTGGCACATAGAACAGAGCAACTGAAACTTGTTCAGGAAGAGCTTATCCAGGCCGACAACCTTGCAGCGCTCGGTGCGTTGGTTGCGGGTGTCTCGCACGAGCTGAATACACCACTGGGCAATGCGCTCATGGCTGCGACGACAATCAAGGATGCAACCGACTATCTCAGGACCGAACTTGATGAACAGCGCCTCAGCAAGGAAACGCTGGAAAGCGAAGTTCAAAGAATTACGGATACCGCGAACATTATTGAAAAGACTCTCGGGCGGGCAAGGGAACTCGTCGGAAACTTCAGGCAGGTGGCAGTTGACCGTCAAAGCGAGAAAATGCGGTCGTTCAATTTCGATCATATTGTTCGCGAGACGCTCGCAACACTTCAGCCAACCTTGAAAAAAACCGCCTTCAAAGTCGAGCTCGACCTGGATGCCGACGAGGTGATCGAAAGTTATCCCGGCGCCGTTAGCCAGCTTGTTTCAAATCTCGTTGAAAACGCGATGAAGCACGCATATGAAGGCCGCAGCGAGGGCGTCATCAAACTCTGTTCGAAAGTCAGGCCTTTCATTGCCAATGATGGGTGTGACTGCAACACAAAGAAGATCGTGTTTACTTGCAAAGACTACGGGGTCGGAATTCCGGAGAAAAACCTGAAGAAAGTTTTCGAGCCTTTCTTTACAACCAAATTTGGCAAAGGGGGCTCCGGACTCGGAATGGCGATATGCTACCAGCTCGTGACGGAAGCGCTAAAGGGATCAATCTCAGTGTCTTCCAAGGTCGGATCCGGAACAGAGTTCGTCATCGAGCTTCCAGTCAAAGTGCAGCTGCACAACAAATCAACGACGAGAGAGATGGTGCACTGAAATGGTGATGGATTTCCTTGCGCCTTCCGAACCCGATAACAAGAGGGATACGAAAACCCCCTGGAAAATTCTAGTTGTTGACGATGATCCCGATGTGCACGAAGTGACGAGGATTGCGGTCGCCGGATGCTCATTCGAGGACCGTTCCTTCGATCTCTTGCATGCCTTGTCCGCACAGGAGGCGCGACAGCTGCTTGTGGAGCATGACGATGTTGCCGTTGCGCTGATCGATGTCGTGATGGAGAGCGACACGGCAGGGCTTGCTCTTGTCAGCTGGATCAGATCGGAGCTCAAAAACAATTTTACGCGTCTTATCCTGAGAACCGGCCAACCGGGCTACGCTCCGCAAACAGACGTGATCATGAAATTTGATATCGATGGTTACGCGGAAAAGGCCGAACTCTCCCGAACCAAACTGATTACGGCGATCGTTACGGCGTTGCGTGGTTACAAACTCGTCATGTCGCTGGAGGACAACCGGCGGAAATTGAAGCAGTTGAATACCCAGTTTTCCGCGATTGTTGAAAAGAACGCCCTCAGCGAATTCGCGTCAACCGTGCTTGTGCATTTTTCCGATCTCGTCGGAGAGCCGATTGATGGGTTGCTTTGCGGCCTTGAAGCCATGCCCGAATACGGAACCGCTGACATTTCAATGGTGCGCGTTCTTGCTGCTGCAGGTGAATTTGAAGACAAGGTCGACCTGCCTCTTGAGGTCATCGGCGAAGATCTCGTTCGAAAATCGATCCTGGAGTGTATCGAGAGCAAGGGAACCCATTCGACAGCTCAAGGCGTGGCGTTGCCGTTGGTAACCAGGAACGGAATGGCTGGAGCGCTCTACGTCGCACTTCCCCTCGGCATACTGGATGAGCGGATCGGGTCTGAAGTCGTTCAGCTTTTCGTCTCCAATGTTGCTTTGGGTTATGAAAAAACCGGTTTGCTCGAACATATTCGGAACCTGGCCTATGTCGACCGGATGACCGGGCTGTCGACCTTCTCGGGTTTCATTGAAGCCTTCCAGCGCCATGCTGGTGATGGCCGCCCACTCCTGGTGGTCCATTCGGACATTCAACGGTTTCGTGTCATTGTCGACGGCATTGGTGATGAACAGGCCGGCGCCGTGCTTAAGCGGACCGGGCACAGGCTATCCCAGACTTTCCCCGATGCATTGACGATCGCGCGAAAGGAAAAGGATGAATTTCTCATTCTTCTCAAGGGTGGTGAAGAAAACAAGATACAGGATGTTGTCGCCAGGGTTGAAGAGGCATTCCAGGAACCGATCACGCTCCACGAAAATCAGATTACGCTAAGATTACGCTTGGGTTTTGCCGCTGCTGACGATGAAAAAAGGGGCGCTGAGGAAACTGTCAGGTATGCTTCGATCGCACTGAACGATGTCCGGCAAAAGGGATTGACGAACCACGCCGTTTTTCACCCGCTTATGCAGGAGGCCGCGTTTGAAAGATTGCGGTTGGCGTCGCTCCTGACCGGTTCTGGAAACCAGACCGAGTTTTCTCTGAACTATCAGCCGATAATGCACGCGACAGACGAGAGCATCGCTTCCTTCGAAGCTTTGATGCGCTTCAGGACAAAGTCCGGTAGTTTCCTCAATACAGCGCGAATGATCGAGGCGGCCGAGGCCAGCGGGTTGATCATCGAAATCGGCGCCTGGATGTTCAAGACCGCTTTTTCCGAATTCAGTCAGTTAAGTGGCGTTTCGGAGCATGTCAGGCTCAATGTCAATCTGTCCCCCAGACAAGTTCAGGCGAACAGGATCTACAAGGATATCGAGGATGCGGCTGCGGCTGCCAACTTCACCTTGGACCGGCTTGTGTTTGAAGTCACCGAGGGACTGTTCGTCAGCAACGACCAGGTAACGATGTCGCTTTTGACCTGGCTGCGCAACAAGGGCGCAAAGGTGGTGATCGACGACTTCGGGACCGGATATTCTTCTTTCAGTTATCTTCGCAAGTTGCCCGTCGACGGTATCAAGATCGACAGAAGCTTCATCATGAACATGGAGCAGGATGCGGATGCGCTGGCAGTGGTGAAGTCGATAATCGCGGTTGCGCAGGCGCTGGATCTGAGTATCACGGCCGAAGGTGTCGAAACATCGGATCAGCGGCAAATAATGCAGGAACTCCGCTGCGATTTTCTTCAGGGTTATTTTTATGCCAAACCTCTTCCGAGTTCTGAGCTCGGCCCCTTTATTCAAACTGCCGTAGTCCCGGGCGCTGCGGCCGGCTGAAATCGCACAAGAATACGCCTTGCTCCAAAATCTTCTTGCAACAACGGTGCGCAAACCCCGTGCGACTGCCGGTTGTCCGGTTTTCTTTCGTAACCGGGACATAAGTGATTGAAATTTGTGGCGAGGCAGGCTCTCATAGATCCAAATCGATTTTACGGACAAGCGCGACAACACGCGATTTGAGGGGGAACACTATGGATATGAACGGCTCCCACCGAATACCGGCAAAACGAGAGGCCGTCTGGGAGGCTCTCAACGATCCTGAAGTGCTGAAGGCCTGCATTCCTGGTTGCGAGAGCTTGGAAAAGACGTCCGAGACGGAAATGAATGCTGCGGTGACGACGAAGATCGGGCCGGTTAAGGCGAAGTTCAAGGGAGCGGTCACGCTTGAGGATCTCAACCCGCCCGAGAGTTATACGATCAGGGGAGAAGGCAAGGGCGGCGTTGCCGGTTTTGCCAAGGGATCGGCGCAAGTCCGGCTGTTGGAAGAAGGGGCTGAGACAGTTCTGAGCTATGAGGCGAAAGCTCAGGTCGGCGGCAAGCTTGCGCAGCTTGGCAGCCGGTTGGTCGATTCAACTGCAAAAAAGCTGGCTGACGAGTTTTTCACCAAGTTCACCGAGCGGGTCGGTGAGGGACAGGGGGCAGCAGAGGTGAGCCCGCCTGCCGACGATGAACTGGATGCCGGGGTTGCCGAGGAAGCCAAGCGCATAGCGATTGAAGAGACACCCGGTGAAGTTCTGCATGCGATCGAGGAAGCCGAGCATGCGGTCGAGGAGTCGTTGCAAAAGGCGGAAGAAAATCTGGAGGTTGCCGCGGGGCGCAACGCATATGGCGGACCGATGGTGTGGGGCCTAGCGCTGCTTGGCGTGCTGATCCTCGTGCTTGCGCTTGCAAGCTGAGATCATTTGCAGTGACCGGCCTTTGAAAAATGGCACCAAGGGATACGAAAGAGACGCGAATAACCAGATTGACCGGGCCGGAATTTCGGATCTGGTCCTGACAGTATCATTAGGGAGAGGATTTTATGTCGAAGGTATCGATGGTCTTGAACGGGAAGACGGTTTCATCGGATGTTGAGGACCGTACTTTGCTTGTTTCGTTCATACGTGATGTTCGTGGATTGACGGGCACGCATGTTGGTTGTGACACGTCTCAGTGTGGTGCATGTGTTGTTCATGTTGACGGCAAGGCGGTTAAGGCCTGCACGATGCTTGCGGTTCAGGCGTCTGGTTCGGATGTGGTGACGCTTGAGGGGATCGGGACTGCGACGTCGCTTCATCCTGTTCAGGCTGCGTTTCGTGAGCATCACGGTCTTCAGTGCGGTTTTTGCACGCCGGGGATGATCATGAGTGCGGTTGACATGATCAATCGTCATGGTGCCGGCAATCTGGATGAGGCGACGATCCGCGATGAGCTTGAGGGCAACATTTGCCGTTGCACGGGCTATCACAACATTGTCAAGGCGATCAAGGCGGCGTCGGATCAGATGGCGGGGATGTCTCAGGCTGCTGAATAGGCGGCCTGGTTTGGGAATTCGATGCGTGTCCGGGTTGGCGCGTGAGGCAGTTTAGGACCAATCAGCTCACCGAGGGCCGGGAGGACGCGGCGCGAACGGGTGGAGTACCCGGAGCTGATATTTGGGAGAGAGAAGATGGCTATTGAGGGGATCGGCGCCCGGGCGCTGCGCAAGGAAGACAAGCGCTTCATAACCGGCAAGGGTCAGTATACGGACGACATGGTTCTGCCTGGCATGGGCCATGCGGCTTTTGTTCGCTCGCCGCATGCGCATGCGAAGGTGCTCGGGATTGATGCCAGTGCGGCGCTTTCGATGCCGGGTGTTGATGCGGTTCTGACGGGGGACCAGCTTGTCGGTGACGGCATTGGCAATCTGATCTGCGGCTGGATGATCCATTCCAAGGACGGGACGCCGATGAAGATGGGCGGCTGGCGGGCTCTTGAGCCGGAAGTCGTGCGTCATGTCGGTCAGGCGATTGCGGTTGTTGTTGCCGATACGCAGGCGGAGGCCCGCGATGCGGCTGATGCGGTTGTTGTCGATTACGAGGAGCTTCCGGCTGTTGTTGATGCTGTTGCGGCGCTTGAGCCCGGAGCACCGCAGATCCATCCGGAAGCGGAAGGCAATCTGATCTACGACTGGGAGATCGGCGACGAGGCTGCTGTGAATGCGGCCTTTGCGAGTGCCGCGCATGTGACGAAGATGGAGATCCGCAACAACCGTCTGGTTCCGAACCCGATGGAGCCCCGGGCGGCGCTTGCCAGCTACAATGATGCGGAAGAGCATCACACGCTCTATACGACCTCGCAGAACCCGCATGTTGCGCGTCTTGTTCTGTCGGCGTTCTACAATGTCGCGCCTGAGCACAAGCTTCGGGTGATCGCACCGGATGTGGGTGGTGGCTTCGGGTCGAAGATCTACATCTATCCGGAAGAGATGGTGTGCTTGTGGGCGTCGAAGCGTGTCGGCCGCCCGGTGAAGTGGGTGTCGGACCGCACGGAGGCGTTCCTGACGGATGCGCATGGTCGCGATCATGTCTCTGAGGCGGAGCTTGCGCTGGATGCGGACAACCGGATCACGGGATTGCGGGTCAAGACGATCGCCAATCTTGGCGCCTACATGTCGCTGTTTTCCTCTTCGGTGCCGACATATCTTTATGCGACGCTTTTGTCTGGCCAGTACAACATTCCGGCGATCCATGCGAATGTGAAGACGGTCTATACCAACACGACGGCAGTTGATGCGTATCGGGGTGCGGGGCGTCCGGAGGCGACTTATCTTGTTGAGCGGATGATGGAGACTGCGGCCCGTGAGGTGGGTCTGTCTCCTGCGGACTTCCGGCGCAAGAACTTCGTTCGGGAGTTCCCGCATCAGACGCCGGTGATCATGTGCTATGACGCGGGCGATTATGACGCGACGCTGGATGCGGCGCTTCAGGCTGCCGATTATGCGGGCTTTGCGGCGCGCAAGGCTGAGGCTGCCTCGCGCGGCAAGCTGCGCGGCATCGGTCTTTCCTGCTATATCGAGGCGTGCGGCATTGCGCCGTCCGCCGCGGTGGGGTCTCTGGGGGCCGGTGTGGGTCTTTGGGAATCGGCCGAGGTCCGGGTGAACCCGGTGGGCACGGTCGAGGTTCTGACGGGCTCGCACAGTCACGGCCAGGGTCATGAGACGACGTTTGCGCAGCTGATCAGCGAGCGGTTCGGTCTGGACAGCGATGCGGTTTCGATCGTGCATGGCGACACGGACAAGGTCCAGTTCGGCATGGGCACCTACGGGTCCCGGTCGGGCGCAGTCGGCATGTCTGCGATCGTGAAGGCGCTGGACAAGGTTGAAGCGAAGGCGAAGAAGATCGCGGCGCACCTGATGGAGGCTGCCGAGGGCGACATCCAGATCGAGGGTGGCGAGTTGAAGGTTGCGGGCACGGACAAGAAGCTTTCGTTCACGGAAGTGGCGCTTGCGGCCTATACGGCGCACAATCTACCTGAAGGCATGGAGCCCGGTCTGAAGGAGGGGGCGTTCTATGATCCGACCAACTTCACGTTCCCGGCGGGCACATATGTTTGCGAGGTTGAAATCGATCCGGAGACGGGCCAGACGGAAATCGTGAGTTTTGTGGCGGCGGACGACTTCGGCAAGGTGATCAACCCGATGATCGTGGAAGGCCAGGTGCATGGCGGTCTTGTTCAGGGGATCGGCCAGGCGCTTCTGGAGAACGCGGCCTATGACGAGAACGGTCAGCTTCTGACGGCGTCCTACATGGACTACACGATGCCGCGCGCGGATGATGTGCCCTCGTTCAACCTGTCGACGCACGAGACGCTTTGCCCGGGCAACCCGCTTGGGATGAAGGGGTGCGGTGAGGCCGGTGCGATCGGGTCTCCGCCTGCGGTGATCAACGCGATCACGGATGCGCTCGGATCGAATGATCTGACGATGCCGGCAACGCCCGAGAAGGTTTGGCAGCTATGCCAGGGCGCGGTGAAACAGGCGGCTGAGTAAGTGCAGACGACGGACGTGGATCATCGAGCGTTAGCAATTTCGATTAATCAACGGACCTGGTTCTTGCTGGAGAAGAAGAACCGGTCTGTTGATGAAAGCGACGAGATGATCCACGCCGCGCATGCCAGCCTATGGCACTGGTTGCAAGCTGGAGGTCCAATCCAGCAGCAACGAGGGGAATGGTTGATCGGAAGGGTCTATGTCGTTCTTGGGTTGAGGGATCAAGCACTTCGGGCTGCAACCCGGGTGCTCGAACTAACAAAGATCCATTCTGCGGACCTGCAGGATTTTGACCATGCCTACGCTTATGAACTGATGGCGCGTGCGCTGGAACTCACAGGAAAGAGCACTGAAGCAGTCGAAAACTGGCAAATCGCTATGGACTTAGGAGAGCAGATCGCCGTCACAAGCGATCGAGAAAATTTCGAACGGGACCTTAGATCGATCCCGTTTCGGCCTGTCAGTCAAGTGAATTCTGATGAATGAAATTTGAACCCATGAACTGGGAGATGAAACATGTATGAAACGACTTATCACCGCGCAGGTTCTGTTGCCGAAGCATCGGATCTGATGTCGAAGGCGGATGACGGCAAGGTTCTTGGGGGCGGACAGACGCTTCTGCCGACGATGAAGCAGCGGCTTGCTGCGCCGAGCGATCTTGTTGATGTGACGAAGGTTGCCGAAATGAACGGCATCGGCGAGGGCGATGGCAGTGTGTCGATCGGGGCGGCAACGACCCATGCGGAGGTTGCCTCGTCCGATCTTGTAAAGGCGAAGCTGCCGAGCCTTGCCGGTCTTGCAGGCGGGATCGGCGATCCGGCGGTGCGGCACATGGGAACGATCGGCGGTTCGGTCGCCAACAACGACCCGGCGGCGGACTATCCGGCGGCGCTTGTGGCTCTGGGGGCAACGGTTGTGACCAGCAAGCGCTCGCTCAGTGCCGAGGACTTCTTCGTCGGCATGTTCGACACGGCGCTGGATGAAGACGAGATCGTGGTCTCGGTGAGCTTCCCGCTGATCGAGAAGGGGGCCTATGCCAAGTATCCGAACCCGGCCTCGCGCTATGCCATGGCCGGTGTGTATGTGGCCAGGCACCAGGACGGCTCGGTCCGGGTGGCGGTCACCGGAGCCGGCCACTACGGCGTCTTCCGGGTCGACGGCATGGAAGCGGCGCTTGCCGCCAACTGGTCGCCGGACGCCGTTGCAGACATCAAGGTGGACGCCGGCTCCATGCTGCATGACATCCACGGATCGGCAGCCTACCGCGCAAACCTCGTCACGGTCATGGCAAAACGCGCCGTCAAAGCCGCTGGGTAAGAGGTTTGCCCAAGTCGTCATGAAGTTGAGAGCCCGGCTTGCTACAAGCCGGGCTTTTGATGTTGATTGGTCCGTTATCCAAAACTTTTCATATCAAATCGACACAAGATTAGAGTTGTGGAGATCCGAATTATGTATGACAGAGGTCACAGTTTCAGCGTCTTCTAAATGCTAACAAGAGCACTGAAACTCGGGTAAAAAAGACTAGTGAAGCCCAAAAACGCACATATTGGACATCTAGGCACACGCCTGGATTAATTTGACCTTCAGTGTTGGTTGGCATAGTGCCCGAAGGCAATGAGCGGCGGGATAGAGGTATAGATGGCTGGAACAAATCAGCGTGCTCCCAAATCGAGCACTGGGCGGGACAATCCCGTTTCTGTTGCATTCCGACCAATTCGTTCTGCCTTTTGGGGAGTCGCGGTCGTCAGCTTCGTCATCAATATCCTGATGCTGACCGGTCCTGTTTTCATGCTGCAGGTCTACGACCGGGTTCTAGCCAGCGGTTCCGTGCCCACATTGGTCGTCATTGGCGCACTTGCGATAGTGCTCTACATCTTTTACGGAATTCTTGAAGGTGTCCGGGGACGTATCCTGTCTCGTCTCGGTCAGCGCGTTGACGCCAGATTGTCAGGCATTGTCTACAAGGTTTCAAACAGTCTGCCCGTTCGTTTGGGACGCCAGGCAGCGCGTCTTCGCCCTGTTCAGGACCTTGATACGATCCGGCAGTTCCTTTCCGGCCCCGGTCCCGCGGCAATATTCGATATTCCCTGGTTGCCACTTTACCTCGGTATCGTGTTTCTGTTTCATCCGCTTCTGGGCCTCGTCGGACTTGCCGGTGCCGTCATCATCTCGGTGCTGATCGGCCTCAATGAATTCATGTCCCGGAGGCCGACTGAAGAGGCCGCGGGTCATGCCGGCCGTCGATCTGCCGCGGTTGAAAGCGGTCAACGCAATTCGGAAGTCGTGGCTGCAATGGGCATGCAGAACACGCTCACCGCAAAGTGGGACGCGCAAAATTCCGAGTATCTTGCCACGCAGAGACGCGCGGCGGACACGACAGGGATTTTCGGCACCACCATCAAGACGATCCGGTTCATTCTGCAGTCAGCGATCCTTGCCGTCGGAGCCTGGCTTGCGATTCAGCAGGAAATCACACCCGGTGTGATGATTGCGGCATCCATCATGACATCGCGCGCCCTGGCGCCGATCGAGCAGGCAGTTGCCCAGTGGCGCGGTTTTGTTGCAAGTCGTCAGGCTCTGCGGCGCCTTCGGGAAATTCTTCAGGTTTCGGAGACGGAAGAAACCAAGATGGACCTGCCGCAACCGGAAAAAGGCATCACCGTCGAACAGGTCTATTGCGGCCCGTTCGGGGAAACCATGCCATATGTACAAAATGTGACGCTGGACCTTCAGGCAGGCGACGGCCTTGGCGTGATCGGCCCGTCCGGTTCAGGCAAATCGACATTTGCCCGAGCCCTGGTCGGTGTCACCTTGCCGCTCAAGGGAGTGATCCGCTTCGACGGTGCCGAACTCGCCCAGTGGGACAACGAAAAGCGCGGTGAATTCATCGGATACCTTCCACAGGATCTTCAGCTGTTTGATGGGACGGTTGCAGAAAACATTGCGCGATTCAGGGAAGATGCAGAACCGGAGAAAATTATCGAGGCGGCAAAACTCGCGGATGTGCATGACATGATTGTCGCGCTGCCGGAGGGATACAACACGATGATCGGTCGCAGTGGCAGGTCGCTGTCTGCCGGGCAGCGCCAACGGCTGGCCCTGGCCCGGGCACTTTATAACAATCCGTTCCTGGTGGTTCTGGATGAGCCGAATTCCAACCTTGATGCCATTGGAGAAAGCGCTCTTACAAACGCGATCAAGGCCATGCGTGAAAAGGGATCGATTGTCGTGGTCATTGCTCACAGACCGAGCGCGATTGCGACTGTCGACAAGATCCTTTGTCTGAAAGACGGGAAGATGGCGGGCTTCGGTCCCAAGGAAGAAGTTCTCAGGCAGGTGGTTCAACCCGTACAACCTGTACGCCAGGGAGTAGGAGCTGCCCAATGAGTAATGCGAACACCCAGAACGATGCGTCGCCGAGCAACCCGGCAGATGAGGCCCTGAGCAAGACGGTCCGCAGTCATCTTTATTTTGCGGTGCTGGTCACGATGTTCGTGGTCGTTGGCATCGGTGGCTGGGCGACATTCATGGAGATTTCGGGTGCGGTGGTTTCCTCCGGCACGGTGGTCGTAGAGGGAAATATCAAGGAGGTTCAGCATCGCGAGGGCGGGATCGTCAGCGAAATCAAGGTCAAGGATGGCGATGTCGTCAAATCCGGCGATCTTCTGATCAGCCTCGATGATACCGTCACGAGGGCCAACCTTGCCGTCATTACCAAACAGCTGAGGGAGCTGACGGCGCAGGAGCTTCGCCTGGAAGCGGAGCGGGATGACAAACAGGCGATTTCATGGTCCGGAGACCGCATTGAAACGCTGGGAGATATCGAGCGCGGCCAGCAATTGCTGCTGGAAGCCCGGCAAAAATCCAAGGACGGCCGGAAGAACCAGCTACAAGAGCAGATCCGGCAGTTCAACCAGCAGACACGTGGGCTTGATGCGCAGGTTTCAGCCAAGGACACCGAGATCGAGCTTATCGCAGAAGAACTTGTTGACCTTGAAGGACTGCTGAAAAAAAATCTTGTTCCAAAAAGCCGTGTTACGGCTGTTCAACGTGAAAAAGCGCGCCTGCAAGGCGAGTATGGTGACCTGATCGCGCAGATTGCGCGAACAAAGGAGGCTATCAGCGAGCGCCAGATCCAGATGCTCCAGATCGAGGAATCCTATCGGGCGGAAGTTCTGGAACAGCTGCAGGAGGCCCGCTCGCGCATCGCTCAGCTGGAAGAGCAGAAGATCGCCGCAGAAGACGAATTGACCCGGGTCGACATCGTCGCACCGCGAGGTGGTTTTGTGCATCAGCTTTCCGTACACACGATCGGCGGTGTAATCGCACCCGGTGAGACCGTGATGCACATCGTTCCACGCGAAGACCAGCTGATTATCGAAGCCCAGGTCCAACCGGTCGATATCGATCAGCTGGCACCCGGTCAGGAAGCGAGGATCCGGTTCCCGAGTTTCGACCAGAGAACAACTCCGGAACTGAGTGCAAAACTGTTGACGGTTTCGGCCGACCTGACTGAAGACGAGCGAACCGGAATGAGCTATTACACGGCAAAGCTCATCATCGCCGACAAGGAACTGGAAAAACTGGGAACGCAGACACTGGTTCCCGGAATGCCTGTCGAGACATTTCTTCAAACGGGTGATCGAACGATCCTGAGCTATCTCGTCAAGCCGGTTACGGATCAGATAGCGCACGCAATGCGGGAGCGGTGATTTGCGGGAATTTCCCGCCTGTCGATCGTTGGCGAAGCCAACCGCTTCCGTTTGCCTCTTCGATTTCTAAAGGACGAGGACCTCAGTTCCCGAGCCGGCACTTTGCGCAGGTGCGTGTGGTGGCCTGATGATCAGGGCTCCCGACTTCGCAAGCAGTGCAAGCATGGAGCTGTCCTGCTTGGTGAACGGTGTCGCAACAAGCCTGCCGTCCGGGTCTTCGTGCAGTGTTGCGCGAATGTAGTCCTGACGCCTGTCGTTTTCCGGAATGTCTTGTCCGAGAATTGCCTGTTTGGGGGCCGTTGTGTCGGCCCTGTAGCCAAGCATTTTCTGGAGGAGCGGTTTCAGGAACAACAGTCCGCAGACGAGACTTGAAACCGGGTTCCCGGGAAGCCCAAGAACCTTGGTTGTTCCAAGTTTGCCTGCCATGAGCGGCTTGCCCGGGCGCATCGCAATGCGCCAGAAGGCAAGATCCATACCCTGCTGCCCGAGCACTTCCTGAACCAGATCGTGGTCTCCGACCGACGCGCCGCCAAGTGTCACCAGGATGTCAGCCCTTGCCGTTTTGGCCCTGCGTACATGACTGGCAAGTTCAACCGGATCATCCGGAGAGATACCAAGGTCCAGGGGAATCCCGCCACAGTCTTCGACCATGGCTGCAATGCCTGCATGATTTGACGCGATGATCTGGTCCGGTCCCGGTTCATCGCCGGGGCGGACAAGTTCATCACCTGTCGCAAGGATTGCCACTTTCGGCCGTCTCACGACCGGAATCTGCGGATAGTTCATGGCCGCGGCCAGCGCCAAGTGCCGGTAAGTCAGTTTCAAAGGCGGAGCCAGAAGGACCTGGTCCTTTTGAAAATCAAGTCCGGCAGGACGCACAAATGCCCCCTTGTCCGGAATTTCGAGGACGGAAATCCGGCTCTCCTGCCGGTTGGCGTTTTCCTGGATGAGGATCGTGTCAGCTCCGTCCGGCAACGGTGCCCCGGTAAAGATACGAACCGCCTGGCCGATGCCGACGGAGCCGGTGTAGCCATGACCTGCAGGTGCTTCACCAATAACTTTCAGCTGCGCTCCGCCGCCGGCAACATCAAGGTGACGAATTGCGTACCCGTCCATCGCAGAGGCTGCAAAAGGTGGCTGTGTGCGCCTGGAAAGGAGATTTTCCGCCAGGGCACGGCCGTTTGCCTGATCAAGCCCCGCAAATTCGGTATCGAGTGCATCGACATCGGAGAGAAGTTTTTCAAGTGCCTCGGCGACCGGCATCAAGCTCATCAGGTTCCGCCTTCGCTGCCATCTTTTTCAAGCGTCCAGTGGCCAGACTTTCCACCAGCCTTTTCAACCAGCCGGATGTCGCCAATCACCATGCCGCGGTCGACCGCCTTTGCCATGTCGTAAATCGTCAGACAGGCGAGGGAACAGGCGGTAAGAGCCTCCATCTCGACGCCGGTCTGTCCGCTTACCTTCGTGGTTGCCGTAACAACAAGGCCAGGCAGGTGGTCGTCAACCTCGATATCGACCTTGACCTTCGACAGCATCAGAGGATGACAGAGCGGTATCAGTTCGTGAGTTCTTTTTGCCGCCAGAATGCCGGCAATCCTCGCCGTGCCGATCACGTCGCCCTTTTTTGCGTTGCCGGAGCGAATGAGTTCAAGCGTTTCGACCCGCATCGAGACAGTTCCGCGTGCAACCGCAGTCCGGTGTGTCGCTTCTTTCTGCGAGACATCGACCATATTGGCGGCACCTGCTTCATCCAGATGCGTGAGCTTGGGGTCTTTATCTGACATGGATGTCAAACCGCTTCGGGCAAAGATGATCGCGCGAGCAGGCTTCTGGTCGCTCCAGCAACATCGTCCTGTCTCATCAGGCTTTCGCCAATCAGGAAAGTCGTTATTCCGACCTTGTTCATTCGTTCAAGGTCCGTCGGCGTGAACAGGCCGGATTCGCCGACAATGATACGCTCTGAGGGAACCAGTGACGCCAGTTCCTCGCTGGTCTCAAGCCTGGTTTCAAAGGTCTTCAGGTTGCGATTGTTGATGCCTAAAAGCCGCGAGGTCAGTTTGAGTGCCCGCTCCAACTCCTCCTGATCGTGTACCTCCAGCAGGACATCCATTCCGAGGCCGAATGCAGTCTCTTCCAGAGCTCGTGCGGTGTCGTCGTCGACAGCTGCCAGGATAATCAGGATGCAGTCGCCACCCCATGCCCGTGCCTCAAAGACCTGATAGGGATCATAGAGGAAGTCCTTGCGGAGTGCCGGAAGAGATACGGCATTCCTTGCAGCTGTCAGAAATTCAGGCTTTCCCTGAAAGGAAGGGGCGTCTGTCAGCACCGACAGGCAAGCAGCTCCTCCTTGCTCATAGGCTTTCGCCAGAAGGGGCGGATCAAAGTCGGCACGGATCAAGCCCTTTGAAGGACTGGCCTTCTTGATCTCTGCGATGAGAGCATATTCGCCAGCACCGGTTTTTGCCTCGATGGCAGCCTGAAAACCGCGGGGAGGAGATTGGTCCGCAATCCGGCTCTTGAGATCGCCAAGCGGCACGGCAATCTTCGCTGCCGCAATTTCCTCGCGCTTGTACGCTTCGATTTTCTGGAGAATGTCAGCCATGGCCCTATCCGTTCGACGCTGCGACCAGCTTTTCCAGGGTGTCGGCCGCCGAACCGTTGTCGATGCTTGAGGCGGCCATTTCAACCCCATCGCTCAGACTACCGACCTTGCCGGCGACCAGGAGTGAAGCTGCAGAATTGAAAAGCACGATGTCGCGATAAGCGTTCTTCGTACCGGAAAGAACGTCGCGCAACGCCCTCGCGTTTTCCGCGGGCATGCCGCCTTTCAGTTCTTCGGCCTTCGCAAGAGGCAGACCTGCGTCTGCAGGTGAAATCTCAAAGGACCGGACCTGGCCATTTTTCAATTCGCTGACAAAGGTTGGACCCGTCGTCGTTATCTCGTCCATGCCGTCTGACCCGTGAACAATCCAGGCTGTTTCAGAACCGAGCTCCTTGAGAGACTGTGCCACGGGATCAACCCATTTTCTTGCGAAGACACCGACCATCTGTCGCTTGACACCTGCCGGGTTCGAGAGCGGCCCGAGCAGATTGAAAATTGTCCGTGTTCCGAGCTCCATGCGGGTCGGACCAACATGCTTCATCGCCGCGTGATGAAGTGGCGCAAACATGAAACCGATGCCTGCCTTGTCGATACAGTGCGAAATCTTTTGCGGGTCAATGTCGATATTAACGCCCAGTTCGGAAAGAGCTTCTGCAGCCCCGGACTTTGAAGACAGGGATCTGTTGCCGTGCTTGGCCACAGGTACACCGCAACCGGCAACCACGATTGCGGTGCATGTCGAGATGTTGTAACTGCCCGAGCTGTCTCCACCGGTGCCAACAATGTCGATTGCGTCTGCCGGTGCTTTGACGGTGAGCATCTTTGAACGCATCGTCGCAACGGCGCCCGTCACTTCGGCGATGCTTTCACCACGCACGCGCAACGCCATCAGGAAGCCGCCCAACTGTGACGGTGTGGCCGACCCGGAGAGGATGACTTCAAATGCCTGCCGGGCTTCATCCGGTGTCAGTGTCTGACCATCAGCGACTTTGGCTATGAGGTCCTTGAACACAGTCATGGTGTTTATTCATCCGTACCAGAATCAGTTTTGTGTCAAGCCGATCACCTGGGCAACGCCTGCCTGGTTGATCTCGACGCCAGCTTCATTTTCGCGGTCAGTGATAAATTGACCAATGAGAGAGTCACGCATCTGCTGAGACAGCTGCTCGTCGAGCGCCCCAATGGCCGGCGATGCGGCATCGAAGGCAGGTACATTGGCCGCGGACACTTTCAATACCAGACGAGTGTTCCCGTCCGACGAATTTGCCACCGCACTTGTACCGACCGGACCACCAAAGACCTGCGAAATTGCTTCCTGGCTGAAATAGCCGGACGGGGCATTGCGAGCAATGTTCTCTTCCGTTCTCACTTCCAGTCCGGTTTCCCCGGCAAGATTTTCAAAAGATGTTCCGTTGTTCAGCTTGGTCAGATAGTCGGACGCCGTTTCGTTCAGCCGCCTGGTCATCTCGTCTGATTTCCAGGTTGAAACAACTTCGTTCCTGACTTCATCGAGCGTCTGGTCGCGTTCAGGAATGACCTTGTCCACTTCGTACCAGAGAAATCCCTGCTCTCCGAATTGCAGGACATCATTTTCAATCCCGATGTCGCTTTCAAAAGTTCCGGCGACTAGTCCGTCGGCAGCAGGCAGGTCTACGTCGCCACCGGAACTGGACTTCCCGTTCTGGTCGAATGCTTCAACCGACACGACCGGCAATGAAAAGCGTTCGCCGATTTCCTCCAGCAGAGCCCCGCCGGCGCGCGCGTCTTCGACTTCGTCCAGCAGGTCGAGTATCTCGCGCTCGGCCTGCTCGGTGGCGAGCGCCTGGATGATTTCGTCCTTTACCTCGTCAAAAGGACGAGTGCTTTCCGGCAGAATTTCCTCAACGTTCAGGATGACAGTCGAAAACCGACCTTCAACCGCACCGCTCGAGGCGCCTTCTTCAAGTGTGAATGCGGCACTCCCGAGGGTTTCGTCCAGGAAGTCGTTTCTTGCCATTACGCCGAGCGCGACGTCGTTGTTCGTCAGGTTGCGCTCGCTCATCAGCTCACTGAATGTCTTGCCGCCGGCCAATTCGGAGGCGGCCTCTTCCGCGGCCTCCTTGGACGGGAACGACATTTGGAGAACTTTGCGGCGTTCAGGCTGGTAATAGTCCGATGCCCTTTGTTCATACTCGGCGCGGGCGTCTTCTTCAACAACGTCATTGGGCCGTGCAAGGGTTTCCGGGGTCAACGCCAGAAACTTGATTTCCCGGTATTCCGGTGCCCTGAAGCCAGCCTTGTTCTCCTCAAAATACGCGTTGAGAATATCTGGCGACGGATCTTCGATCTCGCCAACAGATTCGGGAGTTACAAGAAGAAAATCTACGGTTCTGGTCTCGGATTGATATGCAGACAAGGCCTCGAGATAGCTGATTGGCGCGTTCATGTTGCCGGCGAGAGCTTCAGCGAGCTGATTTCGTTCCGCTATCTTGCGGCGCTGCACGACATATTCGTCTTCCTGATAACCATTTGCCCGGAGGACCTGATCCAGTCTGCTGCGGTCATATGTGCCGCTGAGCCCGCGAAATGCCGGGTCGGCCTGAATGAGAGCGGCCAACCGCTTGTCCGAAATGCCAAGTTGCAGATCCTGAGCTGTATTGTTCAGCGCAGCTTCTGCGACCAACCTGCCCAATGCCTGCTGGGGAACGCCAAGAGCAGCCCCTTCCTCGCGCGTGAGCGGGCGGCGCAACTGCTGCGACAGCCGATTGAGGTCCTGCCTGTAGGTGCGGTCGAATTCAAGGAGCGAAACTTCCGTGTCACCTACCTTGGCCGCCGTGTTCTGACCGAAACCCTGCAGAAAATCCGTTACGCCCCAAATGGCGAAACTAAAAATCAACAGTGCGATAAACAGTTTGGCAAGCCAGGTACCGGCGCCTTTGCGCAGCGCGTCAAGCATGACGACTCCCGTGTTCTTTTCTTTTCATCAGCCGTTTCTCAACGTCAGGCCGAAGGACCTGCCGCGACCGGAGCGGGCGGATCATAATGACGTGGAAGCCTCGCCGCAAGGCGGCCCGGCATAAAGTTCAGATCAGAAACAGGTTTCCACGACCTTGAGTGATTGCAACGTACGCAAGCTTCTGCTCTATAGGCGCAAAATCAATGTTGATCAGCGGGAGATGAAGACAAATGAGCGTGAAGATCAAACCGCTTCTGGCCGGGAACTGGAAAATGAACGGTCTAAGGACCAGCCAGGCCGAATTTCATAAAATGAAAGCGGGATTGACCGATACTCTGGCCGATAGCGCAAATATTATGATCTGCCCTCCGGCCACGCTGATTCCGGCGCTGGCCGACATCGCTGCAGGGAGCGCGATTTTGGTTGGCGGCCAGGACTGCCACGGAGAAAAATCCGGCGCACATACCGGAGATATTTCTGCCGAGATGCTCAAGGATGCAGGTGCCACTGCCGTGATTGTCGGTCATTCGGAGCGCCGGACCGATTACGGTGAAGGGGATGGTGTTGTCAACGCAAAGGCGCAAGCAGCATGGCGGGCCGGGCTGGTCGCAATCGTTTGCGTTGGTGAAACAGAAGCCGAACGCAAGGCAGGGCAGGCAGTGTCAATCGTTCAAGGTCAGTTGAACAATTCCGTACCTGATGGAGCAACAGCGGAAAACACGGTCATTGCCTATGAACCCGTCTGGGCAATCGGGACAGGCCTGACGCCGACTGCCCAGGATGTTGAGGAAATGCACAAGGCGATGCGCGACAATCTGGCGAGCAGATTCTCAGATGCCGGGGCAGCGATGCGCCTTCTGTATGGCGGCTCTGTAAAGCCGGCGAATGCCGCTGAACTCATGGCGGTTTCCAATGTCAACGGGGCTCTTGTCGGTGGTGCCAGCCTGAAGGCTGAAGACTTCCTGGGCATCCTTGACGCTTATTCGTGATCACGAGGCTCTTGAAGCTTCTGTGACGAAGGCTCAATTGAAGGGTGGAAAGCTGGCGGCGTCTGGTGTAGAAGGCCGCCAAACCTGAATTCAATACAGAATGGCGCTCGATGGAAACCGTAGTCATCGTAATCCACCTTATGGTCGTCCTGGCCCTGGTGCTTGTTGTCCTCCTGCAGCGCTCCGAAGGCGGAGCGCTCGGCATTGGCGGAGGCGGAGGCGGAGGGCTAATGTCCAGTCGTGGAACGGCAAATGTTCTGACGCGGGCGACGGCAGTTCTTGCTGTGGCCTTCTTTGCCACATCGCTCACATTGAGCCTCATCGCGCAGAACGAAGACAGCCCCTCTTCGATTCTGGACGCCTCGCCGGCGGCATCCGATGGCACCCCGGTCACGGGTGAGGGCACGACCGGTGGCTCCGGTGGTATCCTTGATTCGCTGAAACAGCAGAGCGAACCTTCCGGTCCACAGGTCCCGGCCGCACAGTAAGCGGCTCCGGCGGCCTCCGGGCCTTTCAATCGATATCTGCCCTGCGGCCTGTCTCGCAGGGCATTTTTATGTGTTAAGAACGCAACTCCCGAGTGGCCAAACGGCGCTCGGCAAGGATATGGTATTGGTCCATGGCGCGATACATTTTCATTACCGGCGGCGTGGTCTCCTCGCTTGGAAAAGGTCTTGCTTCTGCTGCTTTGGGCGCATTGCTCCAGGCACGGGGCTACAAGGTTCGTTTGCGCAAGCTCGATCCTTATCTGAACGTGGACCCGGGGACGATGAGCCCCTACCAGCACGGAGAGTGCTATGTGACTGACGACGGGGCGGAAACGGACCTCGATCTCGGTCACTATGAACGCTTCACGGGACGTCCGGCAAACCAGCAGGACAATATAACCACCGGTCGCATTTATCAGGACATAATCGCCAAGGAACGGCGCGGAGATTACCTCGGCGGTACGGTTCAGGTCATTCCTCATGTCACAGACGCGATCAAGAATTTTGTGCTGACCGGCAACGAGGATTACGACTTCGTGCTCGTTGAAATTGGCGGCACGGTCGGCGATATCGAAGGACTGCCGTATTTTGAAGCGATTCGTCAGCTCGGAAACGACCTTCCGCGCGGCAGTGCAGTCTATGTGCACCTGACACTGATGCCTTACATACCCAGTGCCGGTGAAATGAAGACCAAGCCGACACAGCACTCGGTCAAGGAACTACGGTCGATCGGCATTCAACCTGATATCCTGATGATCCGTTGCGACCGGCCGATCCCGGAAACGGAAAAACGGAAGCTGTCTCTTTTCTGTAACGTGCGCGAAAGCGCCGTTATTCCGGCCTATGATGTCAAGTCCATCTACGACGTGCCGATCGCCTATCATCAGGAAGGGCTGACGACGAAGTTCTCGCCGCATTCGGATTGACCGGGTCCCCGACGCCGGTTCTGGATCGTTGGGAAGGGATTTCTGCCGCTATTGCCAATCCGGAAGGAGAGGTAAAAATAGCGATTGTCGGAAAATACACGGTCCTGAAAGATGCCTACAAGTCATTGATCGAGGCTTTGGTACACGGTGGTATTGCCAACAGGGTCAAGGTGAATCTGGAGTGGATAGAATCGGAGACTTTCGAGAAGGAAGACCCGAGCCCTTATCTGGAAGGCGTGCATGGCATCCTTGTACCTGGTGGCTTTGGTGAACGCGGCGCGGAAGGAAAGATCGCGGCCGCGCATTTTGCCCGCACCCGCAAGATACCTTATTTCGGCATCTGTTTCGGAATGCAGATGGCCGTTCTCGAAGCTGCACGCAACATGGCCGGTATCTCAGAGGCAAATTCAACCGAATTCGGTCCAGCAACTGAACCCGTGGTCGGCCTGATGACAGAGTGGACCAAAGGCAATGAAATGGAGGTCCGCGACAAAGACGGTGATCTTGGCGGCACAATGCGGCTCGGAGCCTATCCCGCCGCTTTGAAGCAAGGGTCCCGTATTGCGGATATCTACGCGGCCACAAACATATCGGAGCGTCACCGGCACCGCTACGAGGTCAATATCGGCTACCGTGAGAAACTGGAAGACTGTGGCCTGATCTTTGCCGGAACTTCGCCGGACGGTGTTCTGCCTGAAACAGTCGAAATCGAGGATCATCCCTGGTTCATCGGAGTTCAATATCATCCGGAACTGAAGTCACGTCCATTCGACCCGCATCCTTTGTTCGCGTCCTTTATCGGCGCAGCGTTGCAGCAGAGCCGTCTGGTCTGACGCTCGAACCCCGAAAGGAACACCCATGGTGCGTGGCCTTGATCATCTCGTCGTTGCGGTAAACGATCTCGAGGCAGCCGGCCGGGCCTATGAGGCCATAGGATTTACGGTCACGCCTGAGAACCAGCACCCCTGGGGCACTGCGAACAGGCTTGTTCAGCTCGACGGGTTTTTCATCGAACTGCTGACGGTCAAGGAACCGGAGGCGATTGCAGAGACCAATGGTACGGCATTTTCTTTCGGCGCTTTCAACAGGGATTTCCTGAAAAACCGGGAAGGGGCAAGCATGCTGGTGCTGGAGAGCCATGATGCTGCTCAGGACCGGGAAGATTTCAAGAAGGCGGGATTGAAACTCTTTGATCCGTTCTCCTTTGAACGTGTCGCCAACCTGCCGGATGGAAAAACTGCAAAAGTTGCGTTCGATCTTACCATTCTTCAAGATCCGCTTAGTCCGGGGATCGGCTATTTCACCTGCCACAACAAGTATCCGGAAAACTTCTGGAAGCCGGCATTTCAAAAACATGAAAACGGAGCACGGGACATCAAGACCGTTTTCCTGGTCGCCGGCGACCCCTCAGACCACCATGAATTCCTCGGCGGCTTTACCGGTCAACGCGAAATGAGAGCGACCAGCCTTGGACTTGAGGTTCAAACACCAAGAGGCGATATTTCTGTCCTCAATCCGGACGCTTTTCGGGCACTGGTTGGCGAGGATGCCGCTGACGCGCTTCAAGGGAGATTGCCGCAGATTGCTGCTATCGAGATAACTTCAGCCAAGGTAGTGGAGCCAAAGATCCTTCCGGCCAATCAATTTTTGGGCCTGACACTGATTCTTTCACCTGAAAGCAAACAGTAGACGGGCTGTTACAAAGAACATCCGCAAAAGAACCGAACCGGTCATGAGGATTGAAAACGCAGGGTAATTTTCTTGGCTGCGAACAGGCTTCAAACGAGAAAATTCGCTTGTTGAATCAATCAGTCCTTTTATAGTGAACTCCGATTAAACGCGCGACCCACAGGTCTGACAGCGGAGTTCTCGAATGCCATTTTTGCGTTTTGCCCCATTTCCACGCCGCTTCGTTCTAGCAGCAACTGCGCTGAGCTTTCTCGCAGCCTGTTCGGACGATTCAAAGCAGGCCCAGGCCCCGGCAGCGCCTCCACCCTCAGTCACAGTTGCCAAGGTAGCGTCTCAGGATGTGCGCCAAAGCGAAACATTTGTCGGGCAGATCGCGGCTGTTGACCAGGTTGACCTTGTGGCGCGCGTCAGTGGTTTTCTCGAGAACAAGGCTGTTCCTGACGGCTCCTTTGTCAAGAAGGACGATTTGCTGTTCACGATCGAGAAGGCCGAGTACGAAGCGCAGCTGACCAAGGCGAAGGCGGATCTTGCCAGTGCAAAGGCTGATGCAGCCCTCAAGGCGGCGGACGAAAAACGCGACAAGGACCTTCTGGAAAAAGGGCATGTTTCCGAGGCTGCCTATGAAGCGACACTCGCCCAGAAACAACAGGCGGAAGCATCTGTGGAAGCAGCCCAGTCAGGTTTGCAGCAGGCAGAATTGAACCTGAGCTACACCGACATTTCAGCACCTTTTCCCGGCCAGATCGGCAAAAGCACCTATAGTGTCGGTGAACTGGTCGGTCCGAGCACGAATGCACTGGCCAAGTTGATCCGCCTGGCGCCGGTCTATGTCAATTTCTCCGTGAGCGAAGCGCAGTATCTCAACGCCGTTAAGACACACGACATCAGCCCTGCGGATTTGTCTCCCGAGGAAGCGCCGTCTATCAGCCTGGTGCTGCCGAACGGTGACAACTACGGAGAAAAGGGCAAGATCGTCTATATCGACAATGAAATCGATACGGCGACCGGCACGATCTCGTTCCGGGGAGAATTTGAAAACAAGGACGTTCGTCTCCTGGCGGGGACCTATGTCACCGTGTTGCTCGAAGCTCCGAATACCGAAACTGCGCTTGTGGTGCCCCAGGCCGCGATCCAGCGAGATCAGCAGGGTGCATTTGCGCTTGCCATTACGGCGGACAAGAAGGTCGAACAGAAATACGTCGAACTCGGTCAGCAGATCGGGACGAATTTCGTTGTCACCAAGGGACTTGAAGAGGGCGTAGAGGTCATTACCGAGGGCCTTCAGAAAGTGCGGCCGGGCGTGGAAGTTGAACCGGTGCTTGCATCTCAGCCGGCGGAGCAAAGCTAAATGTTTTCTCGCTTTTTTATCTACCGGCCAAAATTCGCGCTGGTCATTTCCATTGTCATTACGATTGCCGGCATTCTGGGATACGTGTCGCTGCCGGTCGAACAGTTTCCGAATATTACCCCACCGGTCGTGAATGTTTCGGCAACCTATACCGGTGCGAATGCGGAGGTTCTCGAAGAAACGGTTGCGGCGCCCATCGAAGGCCAGGTGAATGGCGTCGACGACATGATCTACATGCAGTCGACCAGTAACGACAGCGGCAACTATTCGCTGAACGTGACATTCGCTGTCGGGACAGACCCGGATATCGCCACGGTCAATACGCAGAACCGTGTTTCGCAGGCAACCAGCCAATTGCCGAGCGAAGTGACCGCCAATGGCGTGACCGTGCAAAAAGCCAGCACAAACATGTTGCTGGTCATAACGCTCTATTCGCCAAACAGTACTTTTGACCCGGTTTTTCTGTCCAACTACGCGTCCATAAACCTGAAGGACTCCCTCGCGCGCGTTCAAGGCGTCGGACGCGCCGACGTCATGACGGATTTCGCCTACGGTATGCGCATCTGGCTTGATCCGGACAGGCTCACCAGCCTGGGCATGACACCCAGCGATTTCATCGCTGCCGTTCAAGACCAGAACATTCAGGTTGCTGCCGGTCAGATCGGCGCGCCACCGGTGCCTGACGGCCAGCAGTTCCAGTATACGATCAAGGCCAAGGGCCGCTTGTCGACACCTGAAGAATTTGAAGAAATCGTGCTTCGAACCGGTGCAGACGGAGCTGTTGTCACGATCGGCGATGTGGCCCGGGTTGAACTCGGCGCACAGTTCTACAATGCGTCGGGTGAATACAACGGCCAGCCGTCAACCGTCCTGGCAATCTATCAGGCTCCAGGTGCGAATGCCCTGCAGGTGTCGGAAAACGTTCTTGCGCGCCTTGAGAGCCTGTCAAAGGCGTTTCCGGATGACATGGAGTATGCGGTTCCTTTCAACACGACCGACTTTGTTCAGGCGTCGCTTGATGACGTGATCGCCACGTTGTTCCTCACGTTTCTGCTCGTCGTTTCGGTGGTCTTCATCTTTCTCGGCAACTGGCGAGCGACGATCATTCCAACGGTTGCAATTCCCGTATCGCTGATCGGGACGTTTGCGGTTCTGCTTGCTCTTGGGATGTCCTTGAACACGATTTCGCTGTTCGCCCTCGTTCTGGCAATCGGTATCGTGGTTGATGACGCGATCGTGGTCGTTGAGAACGTTGAACGCATCATTGCGGAGGAGGGACTTTCTCCAAAGGACGCGACAGCAAAGGCGATGGAACAGATCACCAGCCCGGTTATCGCAACCACCCTGGTTCTGCTGGCTGTGTTCGTGCCCACGATCTTCATGCCTGGTATAACCGGCAGGCTCTATTCGCAATTCGCGGTCACGATTTCCGTATCCGTGGTGATCTCTTCCATCAACGCGCTTACCCTTTCACCTGCGCTGTGCGGACTTATCCTGAAGGCCCGTTCGGGGCCGCCGCGCGGCATCATGGGATTGTTCGATCGCGGCATAACCGGTATTCGCGACGGCTACACAGCGATCATCCGGCGTCTCGTGCGGGTTGCGTTCGTTGCCATCATCATTGTCGGCGGGGCGATCGCCGTGATCGTGACGCTTGGCGGTACGCTCCCTCAGGGTTTTCTCCCGTCCGAGGACCAGGGATATCTCATGGTTGATGTCCAACTGCCGGACGGGGCCGCGCTCGAACGCACCGAGGGGGTAACGAAACGCGTTGTCGAATTGACGCAAAAGACGCCGGGCGTCGAGAATGTTGTGATCGTGAACGGGTTCTCGATCCTCAACGGCGCGACGTCCTCCAACGCCGCCCTGGTGATCGCCACCATGAGCAACTGGGAGGACAGGCAGGAACCGAATCTGAAAATCAACGCGATTCTGGCTAATTTCTGGGCCGAGTTCTCGACCATTCCCGGCGCCAACATCATCGCATTCAATCCGCCACCGATCCCGGGTCTCGGGACAACCGGTGGTGTTCAGATGATGCTTCAGCAAACAGGTGGCGGAACGCCTCAGGAACTTGCGTCAGCTGTCGGGTCAATGGTCTATTCAGCCAACCAGAGCGCGGAAATCGCGCGGGCCTATTCCACTTTCAGGGCGAATGTTCCGCAGGTCTTTGTCGACCTGGATCGGGAAAAGACCAAAACGCTCGGCGTCAACGTGGCGGATGTTTTCACAACACTCCAGGCCTATCTCGGATCCTACTACATCAACGATTTCAACATATTCGGCCGTGTGTACAAGGTCATGATCCAGGCCGAGGGCCAGTACCGCGACAAGATCGAGGACATCGGCCGGTTATATGTGCGCTCGACGGATGGAACGATGGTGCCGCTGCGCAGTGTGCTGACGACGGAAAACGTTCTCGGTCCGCAGATCCTGACGCGCTACAACATGTTCCGCGCAGCCGCCGTGATGGCGGATCCTGCGCCCGGGGCGTCGACGGGTGTTGTTATCAACGAGGTTGAAGGCGCGGCGCAGGAAGCCCTGCCGCCCGGCTATTCTTATGAATGGACCGGAACAGCACAGCAGCAGCTCGGGTCCGGCAATATCGTCATGTTTATCCTGATGTTGTCGATCCTGTTCACCTATCTGTTCCTTGTCGCCCAGTATGAAAGCTGGACGATGCCGGTTGCTATCCTGATGTCGGTGTCCTTTGCGATCATGGGGGCGCTTGTGGCCGTGTTCGTGACCGGCGGGGACGTCAATCTCTATACGCAGATCGGGATGATCATGCTCGTCGGCATGGGGGCGAAGAACGCCATCCTGATTGTTGAATTTGCGATGGAGCAGCGCGACAGCGGTAAATCCATCACCGAGGCGGCGACAGAAGCGGCACATCTACGTTTCCGTGCCGTCATGATGACAGCGCTGTCGTTCCTGCTCGGTGTCGTGCCTTTGATGACGGCCTCGAGCGCGGGCGCTGCCAGTCAGAAGGCGATCGGCTTTGCGGTCTTCGGCGGCATGTTGTTTGCGACCGTGATCGGCGTGCTGATGATCCCGATCCTCTATGTCTGCCTGCAGTATCTGCGCGAAAAGGTGAAGAGCATGTTCGGTGGGGAAGAGAAGGTAACCCAAAGCGCTCCGGCGACTTAGTCCGGATCGGACAATTTCGTGTCAATTCACCGGGCGGAACAGTGTTCCGCCCGGTGTGTTTCATCTTAAAGCACTGAATTTTTTGTAGCAGTCCCGGCTGGCTGGAAATTGCATCGCCGCAGGCCAGTGTGCGGTCCACACGGGTCAATCGACGGATTCGAAAACCGTTTCGATGGCCTGGAAAATCGTATGGTAGAGGCCGACCTCGTCTTTCGCGAAATCGCCGTGAGGCACCGCCTTCTTGGCCTCGTTGAGCAAATCCGCCTTGATGGCATCAAGATCCACGATGTTGCCGTCAGCGTGCTTTTCAAGCTCAACGTAGAGCCGCTTGGCGATGCCAGCATAAGCAACGATTGCGGTGACCATGTGCGTCGGCTCGTCCGGTATCTGGATTTTCATCCGTGCCGCTTCCCTCGTTAAAAACAGTTCCTTTTCCGATCAGATATAGTGGTTTCCTGAAAAGCAGGCATGAAATTCTGAAAGTCCTTGAGTTGGAGAACATCACAATCCTGTTTGCCGAAGGGTCCAATTGAACCACTTCCCCGATTGTCCGCAATCATGAGTTTGCTCTGTTTGCGGCCTGACAGGATCGCATCCCGGTGATGTTCGCTCTTTTGTCTCATAGTTCATTCCCGACAAGTGGAAATGAGCCAAAGCCTTGTACCTGGGCAATCAGCTTGTCTGGATACTGGGTGTTGGCGGGGAGCACGCGGGCGGAGTGAGTTTGTCCGGAAGGTGGACAGCGCTGACAAGCCTCTGCTGAAAACCTCGAGCGGTGAATTTGTTTTCTGATTTCAGTGCGATTAGGCGGATCCTTCGGAAGGGCTATGGCGCAAGGTCAGACGCGAACAGGCGAATGTAGCGGTGACCCCAGCCAACGAAGGACGGAAGATTTGCGGATCGACGCGGTGGAGGTTAGGGCGAAAGCTGTCATGACATTCAGTTCGCGCCGGCAGCGATACCCAGCCTTTGTCACCATTGAGTATATTGCTTAGTCGTCTGTCTCAAATCGCATTCGATCGGCAACCCAGGGAATGACAATGACTTCCAGTCGTTCACCAATGAATTGCCGGTGATCACCCGCGTAGATGTCCAGAAGATGGGGAATGCGTTCATCCCCAAGCCGTTGCGAGAATTCCAGTGTTCCTGTCGGGATGTGCAAAAACTGATCACCAAGACCGACGTCCAGTGCCAAACCGTGCAAGCTCCGGAGGTTCTTGCGGGCATGGCGCACCTGCCGTACTGGCAAAGCATCTAGGTATTTGTCGAATTGAACATCGTCGATGACGATCTCTCCCCGCACAACATCGAATGGAAATTTTCCATAGATGGGCGCAGCATCAACATCGGGACTGAATGCTGCCAATAGGCCCAACGCTGCAATCGGATAAAAGTCGCGACTATCAATCAGTTTTTGCAGATCTTCTGGTCCCTTGATCTTCGCGGCCCGCTGCCACGCATCGTTTCCGAAGCTCAAGTCATCAACGGCGGCAAGGCAACACGGGCTGAGCGCCCAGACCACTGAAAAAAATCCGGGCCTGTTCATGGCCAGATTGAGTGCTCCATAGCCTCCCATCGAGTGACCGACCACGGCGCGGCTTTCCTGATCCGACAGCGTGCGATAATTCTCATCGATGAAAGAGACGAGGTCATCGGCAATGTAATCTGCCCAATTGCCGCTCACCGGAGAATTGCGGTAGAATCCGCCTCCATACTTGTTGCCGCCATTCGGCATGACCACAATCAGTTCAGGTATTTTTCCATCCGCAATCAATCGGTCGAGAATTTCCGGCACATTGAAGTTTTCAACCCAAACGCCATGATCATCGAATATGCCATGGAGAAGATAGATAGTGGGGAAGCGGCGATCCCGGTCTTCGTCATAGCCGGGCGGAAGGTAGACGGCGGCCTCCTGGACAACAGAGCTGTCAAGAAGATTGCCATCGAGTGCTGGCGCCGGGACATCGATCTCAACCACATTTCCGGTTGTGGTTCCATCTGATTGGGCAGTTGCGACCGAAATGGACATTACAGCAACTGCGATCAAGGTGCCAAGAATTGACTTTCGCATCGAAATCTCCAAAAGGGTGAGCCCTTTTACATCTATGCCCGGGTTGCATAAGTACAACCGTATTCCTCTCCTCTTTCGTCTTTAAGTCTGCGTGGGAGATCAATTTCCAGGCTCACGTCTGGATAAATACAACCTGCCTTCCCAGGCCCGCTACCGTCAGTCTCTGCAAGCCACTCAAAGGGGTATTTTTGGCAGAAGGCACGATTTGCGGAGACAGGGGCTTTTTCGATTCCGGTTTAGGGACAGCATCTGGCCAAACACAAAGCGGTGGACTGAGCGTTTTGAGCCACCTGAACAGTCCCGAGTGCAGTGCCTGAAGTCGGCTGAAGTCCCGAAGTCTGCCTTGAAATCCCAAATTCGAGCGACATGCCGGAGCGAGCCGGAATATCCCACGCGGTTGACAACGCTGTGGTCATCAAGGGCGGATCCACCGAGAACATCAAGATCGGCTCTGGCCGGATGTCTGAACACTTCGCCGAGGGCAAGATATCGTGGTAAGCGCTGGTCGATATGGACGCGGTTCAAAGATCATCATGCGATCGCGCAAGAGCAGTTGCGCCGGCTCTCAGAATCCGTCCAGATGTTCGCATTGGCCTGAGGACCTGGCACTGAGCGGCTTTGCGGCCCTACTGATCTGAACCCGAAAAGTCGCATGAGCCCGGACCAGAAGCGGGGTGAATGCCAATGATAAGCCTAGAGCGAAACAAAATTTCACACGTGTGAGTAGTGAGGCCTTTTGGGCTTCACACGGCCTAATCCAGTTTTCTTGAGGCAAATGGTACTAGCTTGATTTTTATGTGGAATTTTTGGTGAGCCGACAGGGGCTCGAACCCTGGACCTACTGATTAAAAGTCAGTTGCTCTACCAGCTGAGCTATCGGCTCTCACCAAATTCCGGTGCAGTCGAGCGCTTTGTGTGTTGCGCCGCCGCGTTGGTGGCGTGTGTTTATGCCGACATAGGGGACATTGCAAGAGGCAAATTTCATTTTTTCAACAGCATGGCGGATAACTGGCAGGTTTCAGCATTCGACTTGATTTGACAACGGTAAATTTGGCTAGATAAATGTTCTCATGAGTATAAATAATGATTTATGAATACCGATTGGTAGTATAATTTACAGTCAGTTCACTCTATTCTATGAATCTTTGTTCAGTATGTTCGTTATTAAGAAAATAAAGATCATTCTCCTGCAAAAACTGTCAGGTAGCGCAATATAGTTTTGTGATGTACCTTCACCAGTAACCAGAGAGGTTACATGCACTCGACACCCATAGACACACACACGAACTCGGTCGAGTTCGATTTCGTCAAGGGCCACATAGCGGCAACGATGACGCTGATTCACGGACTGATCGATCAAGGTGCGATTGACCGCGAACAGCTTGATGCGTTCTTTGCGGCCTTTATCGGTGAACTTCCCCACAATCGCGAAACACTCGGTCTGCGGTTGATCCTGGATCAGTGGCGCCAGGGCCTTCGGGACGGGGATTCCGATGAAGAGCTGAAAGGCATGCTTTTCGAGGTTATCCGGGGAGGCAGATCAAACTGAATTTCCAAATGTGTTCGGCCATGGGTTGGGGGCCGGAGCATTTGACCAGGGTGATGAAACTGTCCGGGGCGCTCAGGCGCCTTTTTTGATTCTGTTGAAGTCCTGTCCCTGCAATGCAGCCAGTTCCCGTGAAGCCTGCTGGTCAATGTCCGGCAGCTTTGTTATGCGTAACAGCAGTCAAGCCGTCCGGTGTTGGCCTTGTGATCAGGTGTCGTACCTCATGCGTCTGTCGAAATTCACAAACAAGCTGCTCTCCGCGTTGAGTTGCGATCAGCTTTCCAGTTTGATCCGCCGCCGGTTTCTGGCAAGTGTGAGCGCAGTACTCGTATTCTTCCAGTTCGGGTTCGGCTACGCAGACGAACAACAGTTCGTAACGATTGGAACCGCCGGCGTGACCGGTGTCTATTATCCATCGGGAATTGCGGCCTGCAAGATCGTCAACGAGAGCAGAGCCGAGCACGGTGTGCGCTGCTCCGTGGAATCTTCACTCGGTTCCATTTCGAACATCAGGCAGATCAGGTCCGGTGAACTCGATTTCGGTTTTGCCCAGTCGGACTGGCAGCATCATGCCTTTCTCGGAACGTCGGTGTTCGATGACGCCGAAGCCTTTGAAGATCTCAGAACAGTCTTTTCTCTTCATGCTGAGGTCGCAACCATTGTGGTCAGGGCCGGATCCGCCTTTCGCTCCTTTGAGGACCTGAAAGGTGCCAAGATCAGTACCGGCAGCAAGGGGTCCGGGTCGGCAGCTTCCTGGAATGCCCTGGTCGGTCAACTGGCCTGGACGGAGGCGGATCGGGAAAACTTTACAAACCGCAGCAGTTCCGAACTTGCAGAAGCCCTGTGCGGCGACCAGATCGACGCCTATTTTGCGTTGATCGGCCATCCTGCCGCCCTGATCGAGGAGACGCAGGATCTGTGCGATATCCGCCTGATCGGTATTGAAAGTGACGACGTCAATGCCTTTGTCGAAGAGGAGCCTTACTACATGGCGGCGGCCATACCCGCGGGTCTTTACCGTCTCGCCGAACCTGTCGGGTCATTCGGGGTCGTTGCCACCGTGGTGACCTCGGTCGAAATGCCAGACGAGATCGTGGCGACACTCGTCGCGGCCGTCCATGACAATTTCGAAAACTTTTCAACGCTGCATCCGGCGTTGAACCGCCTGACCCGTGAAGACATGGTCGCGTTCGAGGCTGCCGCGCCGCTTCATCCTGGCGCATTGAAGTATTTTCAAAGTCAGGGTTTGTTGCCGGCTGATTGATTGCATCAGCCGGTTCACGGTCTTCATATCGATCTGCTCTCCAAAAGGTGAGCGGATTTTGTCTTTGTGATCGTGCGTGTTGGAGCTAAATCAATGCATCTGAAGCTGACCGGTCTATACCGGAATCACATTGAACCAGGCCGGAAGTACAAATGATCCAGGACGTGACGATAATTGGGGCCCTGCTTGCCGGGGTTTTGTCTTTTGTGTCTCCTTGTGTGCTTCCGCTTGTTCCGCCCTATCTCGGTTTCCTGGCCGGCGTGTCGCTCGATCAGTTGACCGGAGAAGACGACGAAGATCAAACGGCGTCGCGCAGGGTGTTTTTCAGCGCTGTTTTCTTTGTGCTCGGGTTTTCGACCGTCTTCGTCATTTTAGGAGCGACCGCGAGTTTCCTTGGTCAGTTTATCAGAGGTTATCTCGACTATTTCGGATATATCGCCGGAGCGGCGATTATCGTCATGGGGCTTCACTTCCTTGGCGTTTTCCGCATCGGTCTTCTTTACAAGGAAGCGCGTGTTCACGTCGAAAAGAAACCGGCAGGAGCTCTCGGGGCCTATGTCATCGGCCTTGCTTTCGGATTTGGCTGGACCCCGTGTGTCGGTCCGATCCTGGCAGCGATCCTGTTTGTCGCCGGTACTGAAGACACGGTCGGGCAGGGCGCTCTGTTGCTGAGTGCCTATGCGATCGGGCTTGGTATTCCCTTTCTACTGGCGGCCCTTTTCGCCGGACCGTTTCTCGGTTTCATGAAACGGTTCCGCAAGCACATGGGAGCGGTTGAAAAGGCAATGGGCGGTGTGCTGGTTCTGACAGGAATTCTGTTCCTGAGCGGGCATATGGCGAGCATGTCCTATTGGCTCCTGGAGACCTTTCCCGTGCTTCAGGCGGTCGGCTAAGGAGCGATACTTCAGGGATGAGCGTTGTTCGATTGTCTTTTTTACAGCGAGCCAAGGCGCGTGATCAAAACGCGCTATCCCTGAATTCGGCGGCGGTCACCAGCGGGTCGCCTGCATAAAGGGCAGGTCGGCACACCTCGGTCGTATCCAGCAGGCGCAAGCAGGCGACAGAAGCGTCCGCGGCGTTTGCGAACGGGCCTATCATCAGCGCGACGCCGCCTTCAGGTGCTTGCCTCTCCCTGATCAGAGGGCGAAGATCCCGCATACGATCCTCATTCTGTTCCTTGAAATCCGCCCAGGCCTTCGCCGCACCGGCGCTGGTCCTGTAGTGGCCGATGACGGCGCCAAAGTCGCTGCGCTTTATCTGGCTGTCTCCACCACCGCGGATCTGACCGGCGGGGTCCGAAGGTGTGACCACTTTGGGTGCGAGTCCTGAGCGCGTCGGGATCTCGTTGAATGTCTCAGTTTCTTGGTCAACGACCGGCGGTATGGATGCCGTCGTCAAGGGTGCGCTTTCATTTCTGGATTGTGTGATGATCCGCACCGGCTCTTCGGTGCCGAGTTCAGGAGCCGGAATGGTTTCTGGCGGAGGAAGATGTCGGGAAACGTCAGTCTGCGCCTTGGGAACGGGCTCCGCCTTTGCATGATCAGCCTTCATCGGATCGGAGTTCAGGTTTTTCTGAACCTGGCCCACCGCATTCGATGTCGGTTTTGCCGAAGGCATGGCTGGCTCGTGCTTCGCGATCACAGGTTTCCGAGGTGTTTTTGTCACGACAATTCCCGGGCGGGGGACAACTTCCTGGATGGCAGCCAATTCTTCTGCGGATGTGGTTTTGCCGGCGTAAGCGAGCTTGGTTCTGGCAACTTCCTGCTCGAGAGCTGCAATGCGCCTGGAATAGATCAGGTTTTGCTCCGACAGCGCCACCAGACGTCTGCGCAACCCGACGACTTCCCGTTGAAGAACTTCGATCTGGCTTTGCTCTATGCTTGACGCGACGCCACGCTGTTGGCTCCCGGGCAAGTTCATTACTGCGACAGGATTGTTGATTCCGATCGACGCCGTCGTCTCGACACTGCCGTTGTCGGGAAGGCGCATTCCGGCGGGAGCCACACCCGAAACCATTCCCGGTGAAAAGGATCCACCGCTGAACTGATAGGAAGCAACTCCGACTGTGCCCATCAGGATGGCAGCAAAAGCCCACGACAGCATACCGATCCGCGGAGACGTGAACGTGTCCCGGACAACTGCGCGTTTCGTTTTTGGGGCCTGTGGTTCGAACAAGGCGTCTTTTCCGGATCCTGATGGCGAATCTGAATAACGATACTGCATCTGAGGTTCATTATGGTTAACGAAACAAAAACGGAAATGCCCTACCGGTCAGATCTTTCAATGTTCTGTGGATCGGGGCATATAGAGGTCCGCCCGTTGGTCTTGCACGCGCACTGTTAAAGATGGAATTTTCATGACCGCACGCACTTGCCTGTCAATTGTACTTGCCGCAGGTCTGGGGACCCGGATGAAGTCGGACATGCCCAAGGTCCTTCACCAGATTGGTGGCCTGCCGATGGTTGGTCATGTTTTGAAAGCGCTCGAGGAAGCCGGGTCGGAACGCGTCTCCGTCATTACCGGTCCCGATATGCCGAATCTCGAATCTTTGGTGCATGAACTGATGCCGACGGCACATTGCCATGTCCAGGCAGAACGTCTTGGAACCGCGCATGCAACGCTTGCCGCCAAATCGGATTTGCAAGGCGCGGCAGATGATGTTGTGGTGATTTTCGGCGATACACCGCTCGTCACATCCGGGACCATATCAAAAGTACGCGGGCAATTGGCGGAAGGAGCAGATCTCGTCGTGCTCGGGTTCGAAACTCCCGAACCACTCGGGTATGGCCGTCTTCTCATCGATGATGGCAGGCTCGTTGCTATCCGCGAGGAAAGGGATGCTTCGGAAGAAGAACGGAAAACAACCTTCTGCAATTCCGGCATCATGGGATTCTCGGGCGCACATGCACTCGCCCTGATGGAAAGTGTCGGCAACAAGAATGCCAAAAACGAATTCTACCTGACCGACGCTGTCGAGATTGCAAATCAGCGAGGGTTGAAGGTTGTTGCCGTTGCCGGCTCCGAAGTGGAAACACAAGGTATCAACACCAGAGCCCAGCTGGCGTCGTGCGAGGAAGATTTCCAGAACCGGATGCGTCTTGCCGCCCTGGAAAACGGGTGCACGCTTCTGGCACCGCATACCGTGTTTTTCTCGCATGACACGATCCTCGAAACGGGTGTGACAGTCGAACAGAACGTCGTGTTCGCTCCCGGCGTGAAAGTTGCTTCTGGTGCCACTATTCGTGCCTTCAGCCATCTTGAAGGGGCAGACGTTGGAAGCGGAAGCGTTGTTGGTCCATATGCACGTTTGCGTCCCGGAGCCGTGCTTGGCACAAAGACCAAGGTCGGCAATTTTGTTGAAGTCAAAAACGCAACCTTCGGGGAAGGGGCCAAGGCCAATCACCTCAGCTATATAGGTGATGCCACCATTGGTTCCGGATCCAACATTGGCGCCGGAACGATCACCTGCAACTACGATGGATATCTCAAACACCGAACGGAGATCGGTGAGGGGTGTTTTGTCGGGTCCAACTCCACGCTGGTGGCACCGGTGCAATTGAATGCCGGCGCGTTTGTCTCTGCCGGCAGCGTCATCACGGATGATGTTCCAGGAGATGCGATGGCGTTCGGAAGATCGAGACAGATCGTCAAGGAAGGCAAGGCCGCGCAGCTGCGAAGCAGGTTGCAGAGCGAAAAGGATGCGAAGTCCAGGTAAGGAGTTCGCGACCCGGTTCTGTCATTTTCTGAAACACGTATTTATTTCCATTGGAAGTGTTCCCTCGTCTAAAGGAGGGCAGTTTTCGATGATTTGAGAAGGATTTTTCAATGTGTGGCATTGTTGGTGTTCTGGGAAATGTTGAAGCTGCCCCGCGCATTGTCGATTCACTGAAACGCCTGGAATATCGAGGCTATGATTCTGCCGGCGTCGCGACGCTGATCGATGGCGGCCTCGTGCGCCGAAGGGCCGAAGGCAAGTTGCGCAATCTTGAGGCCGCTTTGGAACGGTCACCACTTTCCGGAACGTCCGGCATCGGCCATACCCGTTGGGCGACCCACGGAGCTCCGAACTTGTCCAATGCGCATCCGCATCAGGCAGGATCGGTGGCACTCGTCCACAACGGTATCATCGAAAACTATCTTGAACTGCGTGACGAAGTCGTTGGCGCAGGTGCCGTGCTCAGCACCGATACCGATACGGAAGTGGTTGCACATCTGATCGACCTTGCGCGGACGAGGGGATTGTCTCCCAGGGAGGCGGTCGCGGAGACCCTTCCGCGTCTGAAGGGCGCATTTGCGCTTGCACTGCTCTTTGCAGGTGAGGACGACCTGATGATCGGTGCACGAAAGGGATCACCACTGGCTATCGGTCACGGTGAGGGAGAAATGTTCTTCGGATCGGATGCGATCGCCCTTTCTCCCTTCACCGACCGGATCACCTATCTGGATGAAGGGGACTGGGCAGTCCTGACGCGCGATGGGGTTCAGATTTTCGATCGCGACAACTCACCGGTCGAGCGTCCCGAGGCAAAATCGTCGGTCACCTCCAGCCTTATGGACAAGGGCAACTACAAGCACTTCATGGCCAAGGAAATCCATGAGCAGCCGGAAGTGCTCGGGCACACCTTGTCCCGTTATTTCGACTACACCACCAACACGGCGAACGTCGCCGGTGCAGAGAAACTCAATTTCAACAAGCTATCCCGTTTGCTAATTTCAGCTTGCGGAACGGCCTACCTTGCCGGTCTAGTCTCCAAGTACTGGTTTGAGAAATACGCCCGCCTGCCTGTCGAAATCGATATTGCCAGCGAGTTTCGCTACCGGGAGACCCCTGTGAGCGGGAATGATGCGGCGCTCTTCATTTCACAATCGGGAGAAACCGCGGATACGCTCGCTTCATTGCGGTACTGCAAGGAGAACGGTGCAGCGATCGGTGCCGTGGTGAATGTGCCGGAAAGCACGATCGCGCGGGAGGCCGATATGGTCTATCCGACCATTGCAGGTCCGGAGATCGGTGTCGCGTCGACCAAGGCCTTCACCTGTCAGCTTGCGGTGTTGGCTGCGCTTGCTCTTCATGCCGGCAGGGAGCGTGGCGTATTGTCGGCCGAACGCGAGCAGGAACTCGTTTCGGAACTTACCGAAATTCCGAGCCTGGCCTTGAAAGCACTTGCCGCAGAAAGCGAAATCGAGAAACTGTCGCAGCCATTGTCCAAAGCGGACAATGCTCTTTATCTCGGCCGCTCGACAAACTACCCGCTTGCGCTCGAAGGTGCACTCAAGCTGAAGGAGCTCTCTTACATCCACGCGGAAGGTTACGCCGCCGGTGAGCTGAAGCACGGACCGATTGCACTGATCGACGAGAATATGCCGGTTTTTGTCATCGCACCGTATGACTCGATCTACGAAAAAACCGTCTCCAACATGCAGGAAGTGGCTGCTCGCGGCGGCAGGATCGTGCTCATCACAGATCGTAAGGGCGCGGAGGAAAGCGGCGGAGCGGCTGAAAACACGGTGATTATGCCGGACATGTCCGACATCGTGGCGCCTATTATCTATGCCTTGCCTGTGCAGCTGATTGCGTATCACACGGCTGTCTTCATGGGAACGGATGTCGACCAACCGCGCAACCTGGCAAAGTCGGTGACGGTGGAATGACAGATGTCTGTTGAAAATCAAACGGCAATCGTGCCCTTCGAAGAACAATTCCGGCAAGACGTATTGGCACTTTGGGCCAAGTGCGGGCTTGTGCGCGCCTGGAACGATCCGGGCAAGGATATCGACAGGAAACTTACCGACAGGAACGGCAGGTTTCCTGTTCTTCTTGTCGGACGGCGTGTCGTGGGATCGGTGATGGTAAGCTATGACGGTCACAGGGGATCTGTCTATTACCTGGCGGTTGATCCCGAGTTTCAGGGGCGGGGATTTGGCAAGCAGCTGATGGAGTATTGCGAAACATTTCTGCTGGAAATCGGTTGCCCCAAAATCAATCTGTTCGTACGAAGCGACAATGAGGCCGTACTGCGTTTTTATGAGGATCTCGGGTTTTCACAGGACGCTGCGATGCCGCTTGGAAAACGCCTTATTCCGGACGATTGATCTTATCCCTGCTGCATCTGTTGTTTGTTGGCGTGCCAGCAGCCCGACTCTCAATGCCCCAACATTAACCTGGCGATGCACCCGGGGTCTGTGCCTTGGGTCCGGAGGGGCGGGAAAGCACATAGGCCGCGCTGCCGATCATGAAGAGAGCCACGATCACGGCGAGCCAGAGAGCAGGCGAAGCGGACCAGTAGAACATTGCATATCCGAATATCATGCCCATGATCGCAATCACCTTTGCCTTTGGCTGAATGGCACCATGCTCCCGCCATGCGATCACCGGCGGACCGAATACAGGGTGATCGAGTATCTTCGCTTCAAGGGCCGGAGAGGACTTGGCAAAGCAGGCGGCGGCCATGATGAAAAAGATTGTGCTCGGTAGGAGCGGCAGAAAAGCGCCGGCGATTCCGATGCCTACACATCCGGTTCCCAGAAGTTTGAATGTGATCCGCCGCAATCCAGCCTCCGCAATCGGCATTTTTAGGGTATATCGCTGAAAAATAAGTCAAGCCAAGGATACCGCACCGAGATAAAGATAATTATCTAGTGTGTGTTACACGGTAAGACGAGTACTCAAAAGGACCCTAGTCAGGTTGCATCCATGAGCCGCAATAAACATAAATCAGATGACACGTCGATCATAGGCCATCGGCCGGGTGCGGCAACTCGCCTGCGAAACTATTTTTTGACCGGCCTCGTGATCACCGGCCCGATCGGTATCACACTCTGGTTGACCTGGACCTTTATCAAGTGGGTTGACGGCTGGGTGAAGCCCTTCGTGCCCAAGGTCTACAATCCAGAAACCTACCTGCCGTTTCCTGTACCCGGCTTCGGACTGATCGTTGCGATCTTCGTTCTGACGATCGTCGGATTCCTCGCGGCGAATTTCCTGGGGCGGAGCATGATATCTTTCGGCGAAGGAGTGGTCGGAAGAATGCCGCTTGTTCGCAATATTTACAGTGGCTTAAAGCAAATATTTGAGACAGTGCTTGATGAACGCGGAAACAGCTTCACCAAGGCGGCACTTGTCCAATATCCGCGCAAGGGGCTCTGGGCTATCGTCTTCATTTCGACGGAAACCAAAGGAGAAGTCGCAAAGCGTCTGAAAGACACGGCAAAGACAGTCTCCGTTTTCCTGCCGACGACACCCAACCCGACATCCGGCTTCCTGCTCTTCGTGCCCAAGGAAGACATCATCGAACTCAGCATGGGTGTTGAAGACGCGGCGAAACTGGTCATTTCGGCGGGTCTTGTCAGTCCTGATCTTCCGGATATCCTGGAAGATGTCATTGCCGAACCGGAAAAACTGGAAGAGATCCGGAACAGGGAGAGTGCCTGATCAATTTTGACAATCGGCTTTGAAGGTTTCTTCATCGGGTAACTGTTTTGCGAGGATATTCATTCCGTTGAGCTCTGATGCGAGATCAATCGCGTGCGCGCGGGTTCGGCAATCGATTGTCGGTCTTGCGCCCAGAAAGCAAAGCTCAACTTTCTGTGCAGCGTCGGCCAGACCGCAGCCGATGGAGTTTCGGATCGCCTTGATTGCCGACAGCCTGTCAGCGCCTTCTGCCAAAGGCGCTTCGAACAAAACACATACAGGTAAATCTACATCAAGCCGTGCTACGAAATCTGCGTTGCTAGCATTCCAGGTATCAATGCGTTTTTGCGCGATTGCCCGCGCTTCATCTCTGGAAATCAATACCGGCTCCTGAAACACGATCTCAGACCAGTGTTTCACAAAAAATTCCCGACGATCAACCCGCTCTCAACAACCTGATCGCGGCATCTCTGCCGAACAGGTATAGCAGGCATCGAAGCGCCGCGCCGCGCTCGGACTTCAACTCCGGATCCATTTCCAGGATGAGCCTCGAGTCGTCGCGGGCGACTTCCATAAGATCGGCGTGCTCGTCCGCTCGCGCGATGCGGAAACCAGGTGTGCCTGACTGGCGGGTACCAAGGATCTCACCTCCTCCTCGCAGCTTGAGATCCTCTTCGGCAATCAAGAAGCCGTCATTGGTTTCGCGCATGATGTTGAGGCGTGCACCAGCAGTTTCGCCCAATGGGCCCTTGTAGAGCAGGACACAGGATGATGGCTTGTCACCGCGCCCGACCCGTCCGCGGAGCTGGTGAAGCTGGGCAAGGCCGAAACGCTCGGCATGCTCGATGACAATGATGGTCGCGTCCGGAACGTCGACCCCGACCTCGATCACCGTTGTGGCAACAAGTACCTTTGTTTCTCCGTTTTTGAAGGCGGACATTGCACTGTCCTTCTCGTCCGCGCCCATGCGGCCATGCACCAAAGAGATGGGTTGTCTTAGCGCGTGCTCCAGAACGCGGTGTCGGTCTTCAACGGCTGCGAGGTCGATCTTTTCCGATTCCTCGACAAGCGGGCACACCCAGTAGACTTTTTGACCCTCGGAGATAGCCGCGCCCACGCGCGCGATGATCTCGTCCAGACGGTCGAGCGACACGGAGACGGTCCTGATCGGTTTTCGTCCGGCAGGCTTTTCGGTGAGGCGGGAAACATCCATGTCGCCAAAACAGGTCAGGACGAGCGTGCGCGGAATGGGAGTTGCGGTCATCACCAGGACATCGACCCCCTGGCCCTTGCCCGAGAGGGCCAGCCGCTGGTGGACGCCAAAACGGTGCTGTTCGTCAACAACGACCATGCCAAGGTTCTTGAACGATACGGAGCCCTGAAATAGCGCATGGGTTCCGACCACGAGATCGACTTCCCCTGCATCCAGTCTTTCCTGGAGCAGGCGTCGTTGCTTCTGGCTGTCCTTGCCCGTCATCAGCGCGAGACGGATGCCGGCCTTCTCGCACAGCGGCGTCATCGAGGCGTAGTGTTGGCGCGCAAGGATTTCGGTCGGTGCCATCAGGCCGCCCTGAGCACCTGTTTCGATCACCTGGGCCAACGCTGCAAGGGCGACAACAGTCTTTCCGGAACCGACATCGCCCTGGAGGAGCCTTAGCATCCGGGTAGGTTCTGCGAGGTCCTCGTTGATTTCCCTGATGGCATTTGACTGGCTGTCCGTCAGATGAAAGGGAAGGGCATCGATGACGCTCTGCTGCAAGGCGCCGTCCGGTTTTCGGGCGATACCGCCGAGCAGGCGCATATTGGCCCTGACCATCGCTAGCGCGAGCTGACTGGCGAGCAGCTCGTCATAGGCCAGACGTTGCATGTAGATTGATTGCGGTTCCATGTCCTGGCGCTCTTTCGGCATGTGCAGCGTCTGCAAGGCATCGCGAAAGTCCGGCCAACCAGTCTGACGCAGATGCGCATCGTTGAGCCATTCAGGAAGAATCGGAACACGTTCCAGAGCGGCGCGCATGGCTTTCTGAAGCGTTTTGGATGCAACACCAGCCGTCAAGGGATAGACGGGCTCGATCGAGGGCATTTCGGCGGCCTCTTCCGGCTTGAGCGAATAATCCGGGTGTACCATTTGCGGGCGGTCGTTGAACCATTCGACCTTGCCCGACACTATACGCCGCTCACCTTCGGGGAATGTCTTTTCCAGCCAGTCCCTGCGTGGATGAAAGAATACGAAACTGATCTCGCCGGTCTCGTCATGGGCCGGGATCTTGTAGGGTGCCTTGGAGTTTCTGGGTGGTGCTTGATGCCGGCCGATCGTGACATCAAGGGTGACGATGTCACCGCTTTCTGAGTAGGCAATTCCCGGCTGGTGCCGCCGGTCAATAAGATTGTGCGGTATGTGGAACAGAAGATCCGAAACCGTCGCGTCCCTGTCCGGCTGGCCACCAACCAGGCCCGAGACCAGCTTGGCGATCTTGGGTCCGATCCCGGGCAGTGTTGAGACGGGGGCAAACAGCGGGTCGAGGATCGGCGGGCGCATCTTTTCCTAAAGGACCTATCCTTTTGCAGTGCTCACTTGTTGGAACACAGTGTCTGTTTTGCCATGAAGCGAACGATCGGTGCAACAGGTAGAACAATATGTGAACAAATAACTGCGTTCAAAGTCGAGAAAGCGCTGACAATCTTCTTTTGCAGCGTTATATAACCGTCACGATTTCACACCGGGTCGGCAATCTGTAGAGACACCCCGTCTCCAGTCCCTGCCGGCTCATTTTCAGATAGGCCACTCATGTCCAATCCGACAGGCAGCACAGAAGAGCCCATACAGCAAGACCGCGATCCCCGGTGCAAGCGGATACTGTTCCGCTGCTGGCACAGGGGCATGAAGGAAATGGACTTGCTTCTGGGGGGCTTCGCCAATGCTGAAATCGACCATCTTTCGGAAGATGAGCTCCTGGAACTGGAACATCTTCTGACCGCGCCCGATCAGGACCTTTATGCCTGGATGACCGGGCGCAAGCCTTTGCCGGCGGAATGGGACGGTCCGCTTTACCGACGTATAATTGCCTATCACGATGTGGCCGGCCCGGCCGGTTTCGCCAAATAACAACAGGACGTTTTGCTGTGTTTGACAGCCTGCTCAAAGACCAGACCAACGTCACGTTGGCCGGTGTTCCCGATGGTGCTGAAAGCTATGCGCTCGCCAGACTGCTTGCGGAAAGCAAGAATGACGGTCTTGCACTGGTGTTCGCGGCACGCGACGCGACCCGCATGGCCATGGTCAGCGAGGCGCTGGCGTTTTTCGAGCCCGACGTCGAGATCCTGCAATTGCCCGCCTGGGACTGTCTGCCATATGACCGGGTCTCGCCAAACCCGTCGATCAGCGCCAGGCGATTGCTGGCGCTCGGTATGCTGGCGCGTGGAATTCAGGGCGGCCGAAAGACGGTCCTGATGACAACGCTGAATGCTGCGGTTCAGCGGATGCCGGAACGCGGGTTCATGGCCGAACAGACATTTTCGATGGCGCCCGGCAACCAGGTCGACATGACAGCTGTTTCCGGCTGGATGGAAATGAACGGGTTCTCCCGTACGCCGACGGTCCGGGAAACGGGTGAATATGCGGTGCGCGGCGGCATCATCGACCTGTATGCGCCGGGATCCGAAGAACCGGTCCGACTCGATTTCTTTGGCGATACGCTGGAATCAATTCGCTCTTTCAATGCCGAAACACAACGTACGTCGAAGCAGCTCAAGCGGCTTGATCTTGTTCCGATGAGTGAAGTTGTACTTTCAGACGAGGCAATCTCAAGATACCGCCGGTCATATCTTGCAAGCTTTGGCGCGACCAGCCGTGATGATGTGCTCTATCAGTCGATCAGTGACGGTCGGCGATACGCGGGCATGGAACACTGGTTGCCATTGTTCCACGAACGACTTGAAACGCTTTTCGACTATATCGGCGATACGCCCATCGTTCTCGACACAAACGCAGCGGACGCTGTTCGCGAGCGTACAGAGCAGATTGCGGAGCACTACAAGGCGCGTCAGGACGCAAGGGAATTGGGGACCAGTTCCGGCACTGTGCCTTACATGCCGATCGAGCCCGAGAGACTTTACCTTTCAGAAGGCGAATGGGTGTCCGCGATTGCGGATCGGGCCAGCGCGGCGCTCGATCCATTCACGCCACCGCCGGGAACCGGCAAGATCGTTATTGAGCTGGCAGGCAGGCAGGGCCGCAGTTTCGCCGCGGAACGTGCTGCAGGAGACGTCAATATTTTCGACGCCCTGACAACGCATGTGCGAGATCTTCAGTCTGAAGGCAAACGAACGGTGATCGCCTGCTGGTCAGACGGGTCTCGCGACCGTCTGGGACAGATCCTGAGCGATCACGGCCTCGGTTCCGTGCAGGAGGTCGACACGCTGAGGGAAGCGGAACAGCTTCCAGACAAAACCTCCGCATTGTGTGTGCTGGGCATCGAACACGGTTTCGAGCTGAAGGAGATTGCCTTTGTCGGCGAACAGGACATTCTCGGCGACCGATTGGTGCGCAAGTCCCGCCGCAAGTCCAAGGGTGCAAATATCATCACGGAGGCCACAGGCCTCTCCGAAGGGGACCTTGTTGTCCATGTCGAACACGGCATAGGCAGGTTCGTCGGGCTGAAGACCATCGAAGCCGTGGGGGCGCCGCACGATTGCCTGGAACTGCAATATGCGGGTGGTGACAAGCTCTACCTTCCGGTGGAAAACATCGAACTTCTGTCGCGCTACGGCTCGGAAGATCAGGAAGCCCAGCTGGACAAGCTCGGTGGTGGCGCCTGGCAGGCGCGGAAGGCGAAGCTCAAGAAACGTATTCTCGAAATCGCCGACGGCCTCATCAAGACGGCCGCCGCGCGCGCCTTGAAGACCGCGCCCGTGGTCGAAACGCCGGACGGGGTTTATGACGAATTCGCGACGCGATTTCCCTACGAGGAAACCGACGATCAGCTTACCGCCATCGATTCGGTCTTTGACGACCTGGCCTCCGGCCGGCCGATGGACCGCCTGATCTGCGGCGACGTCGGTTTCGGCAAGACGGAGGTGGCGCTGCGTGCGGCGTTCCTCGCCGCGATGTCAGGACGCCAGGTCGCTGTTGTTGTTCCAACGACGTTGCTTGCGCGTCAGCATTACAAGACCTTCTGTGAACGTTTTCACGGCCTTCCGATCAATATCGGTCACGCGTCAAGACTTGTGCCGACGAAGCAGCTGACCCAGACCAAGAAGGGTATCGCCGACGGGTCAATCGATATCGTGGTCGGAACGCATGCGCTTTTGGGGAAGTCGATCCAGTTCCGCGATCTCGGGCTCCTGATTATCGACGAAGAGCAGCATTTCGGGGTCAAGCACAAGGAACGGCTGAAGGAACTGAAGTCCGACGTCCATGTGATGACGCTTTCAGCGACACCGATCCCGCGTACGCTGCAGCTGGCGTTGACCGGTGTCCGTGAGCTGTCGCTTATCGCAACACCGCCGGTCGACAGACTTGCGGTACGGACCTTCGTGTCGCCCTTCGATCCGCTGGTTGTGCGCGAAGCTCTGCTTCGGGAGCACTATCGCGGTGGGCAGAGCTTTTACGTTTGTCCGAGGCTCTCGGACATTGCCGACCGGCTTGCATTCCTGGAAGAGCAGGTACCGGAGCTGAAGGTTGCTGTAGCTCATGGCCAGATGCCACCGGGTGAGCTTGAAGACGTGATGAACGCCTTTTACGAGGGCAAATACAACGTTCTCCTGTCCACCACGATTGTCGAATCGGGACTGGACATTCCGACCGCGAACACGCTGATCGTTCACCGCGCGGACATGTTCGGTCTTGCACAGCTCTACCAGTTGCGCGGCCGTGTCGGCCGGTCAAAGACCAGGGCCTATGCGCTCTTTACGGTCCCGGCCAACAAAACGCTGACGGCAACAGCGGAACGGCGCCTGAAAGTCCTGCAGTCGCTCGAAACGCTTGGCGCCGGTTTTCAGCTTGCCAGCCACGATCTGGATATTCGCGGGGCAGGGAACCTGCTCGGCGAAGAGCAGTCAGGTCATATCAAGGAAGTCGGATTCGAACTTTATCAGCAGATGCTGGAAGAGGCGGTGGCTCAGCTCAAGGATGGCGGTGCCGATTTCGGCGAGGAGCAATGGTCGCCGCAGATCAACATCGGCACGCCTGTGCTCATACCGGACGACTACGTCGCCGACCTGCAATTGCGCCTGCAACTCTACCGACGGCTGGGCGATGTCACGGAGGCCGAGGAAATCGATGCTTTCGGTGCGGAACTGATCGACCGGTTCGGCCCGTTGCCCGAAGAGGTCCAGCACCTGTTGAAGATCGTCTATATCAAGGGGCTGTGCCGCAAGGCGAATGTGGAGAAGGTGGATGCGGGGCCGAAAGGCATCGTCGTTGCTTTCCGCAACAGCGAGTTTGCCAATCCAGCCGGTCTCGTCTCCTATATCGCCGAGCAGGGAGTTCTTGCCAAGATCCGTCCGGATCAGCGTGTTGTGCTGACCCGGGACTGGGAAAAGACAGATTCGCGGCTCAAGGGCACGGCCACAATCTTGACGAAGCTGTCGAAACTGGCAGCTGCGTAGGGGAAGAATTGACCACCTAGAAGCGAGATGCGAGAGGTTTGCTTTGATAAAGAACCCAAATTTGACAACATTTTGGTTTGAATTTGCGGATTCCGATCAAAATGCAATCCCAGCGAACTGCCGATATGGTGTTGGAATAACTGCGGAAAGCGACAAAGACGCATTTTTCTTGTTGCAGCATGGTCCGTTCAAAGGGAACAAGCCACCAACTCCTTCAGTATTCAAAAGAGCTGTGAAGATTGACGATCTGGACCAAAATCATGTTGTTCCTAATATGAAACCGATGGTGTTTCGTGGCGTGTGGTTTCCAATCGGATACTTTGAGGACATCGCTCCATGAAAATCGAGCTGGTTTGAGCGAAAGTTCCTAGTTTGCCCAACCCATCTCACCAGTCAGCGGCACAAAAGCGACACCGCCAAGGTTTTCCGTTTCGAACGAGGTTTCCGAAGTTCTCCTGATCCGGAGAAGGTCCTGACGGGATTGTGTGGTGCCGACTGGAATAACCAGGCGGCCGCCTGGTTTGAGTTGCTGCATTAGCGAATCCGGTGTCGTTGGGGCGCCGGCCGAGACAAGGATCGCATCATAAGGTGCTTGATCAGGAAAACCCAGGCTGCCATCGCCGCAATGGACTTCTACGTTCGGAACGTCGGCCTCGACAAGTGTAGAATTTGCCTTGTTCGCGAGTTCCGGAATGCGCTCGACGGTGACTACCTTCTCGCACAATTGGGAAAGAACAGCGGCTGCATAGCCGGACCCGGTCCCGATCTCCAACGCTGTGTCAGTTTCAGAGAGCTGTAACAGTTCGCACATCAGGGCAACGACGTACGGCTGGGAGATTGTCTGGTAATGGCCGATGGCCAGCGGCATGTCACGGTAGGCATGATCCTGCAGCCGTTGAGAAACAAACCGGTGCCGGGGAACCTTGCGCATTGCAGCCAGAATTCTCCCATCTCGAATACCACGACCTTCAAGCTGACGCAGAACCATGTTTTCCCTGTTTTCTGCAAATCGGTCCATGCCCGTGCCTCAAGCCATCGTGAATATTGCGTGCAATTGAAGGGCTGCTTCAAGACTCTATTAAGCCTAACTCCGCATAGTGGTGAAACGAAGAGGCCATGAGTTCAGCGTTAAGGTCCCATAGAGTGCCCAGAGCAGCTACCCGTCAGCGAAAACAATCCTTCATTCGCCGCCTTGTCACGCCTGCAATCGCGATTGCCGCGTTGGGGTATTTCGGCTTCCATGCCATGAGCGGTGAACTCGGTATGGTCGGGCGAGCTATGATCGAACGTCAGGTGTCCGAACTGGAATCAGAGCTTGAGCTTCTGACGGCTGAGCGACAGGAGCTCGTCGCTCGTGTTGGACTGCTGCGGCCCGAAAGCCTCGATCCGGATATGCTTGATGAACGTGCCCGGCTCAATCTCAACCTCGTGCATACCAACGAACTCGTCGTGCTTCGTCCCGGGCATCGCTACAACGTAAACTGAAAAACAGTTTATTTCTTGAGATTAACAATAATATAGTTAAACACTATTTTTGTTATTTTTTACAGATATTTAAATCGCTTCAACTCCCCATATTGAATAGATTGGATTGACAGGCGCAACAGGATAAGTTGCAGCTACCTGTCTTAGGGGAAACGTCACGCCGAGAAGAGGGTTATGGCCACAGCATCAAAGACCACTCCCGCTCGCTCCAAGAGCGCCAGCCGGACCCGCAGCTCCGCCAAGAAAGCGAAGCCTGCAATCGCCGAGTTCGACAAGGACGAAGAACTCCACGCTTACCGCGAAATGCTTCTGATCCGCAGATTTGAGGAAAAAGCCGGCCAATTGTACGGCATGGGCCTCATCGGCGGGTTCTGTCACCTTTATATCGGGCAGGAAGCTGTCGTCGTCGGTATGCAGATGGCAAAGAAAGACGGGGATCAGATGATCACCGGCTACCGTGACCATGGCCACATGCTGGCGATGGATCTGGAACCGAGTGCCGTCATGGCGGAACTCACCGGACGGCGAGGCGGCCTTTCCAAAGGCAAGGGCGGCTCGATGCACATGTTCTCCAAGGAGAAGCATTTCTACGGTGGTCACGGTATCGTCGGTGCGCAGGTTTCGCTTGGAACCGGACTTGGTTTTGCCAACAAGTATCGTGAAAACGGTAATGTCTCGATGGCTTTCTTCGGCGATGGTGCCTCCAACCAGGGGCAGGTCTATGAGAGCTTCAACATGGCTGAACTGTGGAAGCTGCCGGTTGTCTACGTGATCGAGAACAACAAATACGGCATGGGCACAAGCATCAGCCGTGCTTCTGCAACAACCGATCTCTCCCAACGCGGCGCGTCCTTCGGTATTCCGGGCGAGCAGGTTGACGGCATGGATGTGCGCGCCGTCAAGGCGGCCTCCGAAAAGGCGCTGGCCTGGTGCCGGAACGGCAAGGGTCCCTACATCCTGGAGATGATCACCTACCGCTACAGGGGACACTCCATGTCCGACCCGGCGAAGTACCGCTCCAAGGACGAGGTCCAGAAGATGCGAACCGAGCACGACCCGATCGAGCAGGTCCGCAGCCGTCTGATTGAAAAAGGCTGGGCAAGCGAGGACGACCTGAAGGCCATCGACAAGGATGTGCGTGCCCGGGTCGCTGAAGCAGCGGAATTTGCTCAGAACGATCCGGAACCGGATGCGTCTGAACTCTACACCGATATCTTGCTGTAACGCCGGGGGACAATATGCCGATTGATATTTTGATGCCGGCGCTCTCGCCGACAATGGAAGAGGGCAAGCTTGCCAAATGGCTCAAGGCCGAGGGCGATGCTGTTACTGCTGGCGATGTGATTGCCGAAATCGAAACCGACAAGGCGACGATGGAAGTCGAAGCGGTTGACGAGGGAACTCTTGGAAAGATCCTGGTTCCGGAAGGAACGGACAACGTCAAGGTAAATGAGAAGATTGCCGTTCTCATCGATGAAGACGAAGACGCGAGCGCAATCGATGCGTCAGCCTCTGCACCGGTCGCGGCTCCAGCCCCGGCGGCAGAGCCGAGTGCGCCGGCGGCGTCTGCTGTTCCAGCCGCGCCTGTCGTCTCCGAACCTGCGGAAGATCCGGAAATCCCGGCCGGAACACAGATGAAAAGCTCTACCGTGCGTGAAGCATTGCGTGATGCGATGGCTGAAGAAATGCGCCGCGATCCGGACGTTTTCGTCATGGGTGAGGAAGTCGCCGAATACCAGGGTGCCTACAAGATCACCCAGGGCCTGCTCGACGAGTTCAGCGCCAAGCGAGTGATTGACACGCCCATCACCGAGCATGGATTTACCGGCCTCGGTGTCGGGGCCGCTATGGCGGGACTGAAACCGATCGTCGAGTTCATGACGTTCAACTTCGCCATGCAGGCAATCGACCAGATCATCAATTCGGCCGCCAAGACGCTTTACATGTCCGGTGGCCAGATGGGTGCTCCGATCGTCTTCCGGGGAGCCAATGGCGCGGCCGCCCGCGTGGGTGCGCAGCATTCGCAGGACTATGCGTCCTGGTATGCAAACGTGCCCGGACTGAAGGTGATACAGCCCTATTCCGCAGCCGACGCCAAGGGTTTGCTCAAGGCAGCCATCCGTGACCCGAACCCGGTCATCTTCCTGGAAAACGAGATTCTTTACGGACACTCGTTCGAAATTCCGGATGTGGACGACTTCGTCCTGCCGATCGGCAAGGCGAAGATCGAGCGCGGTGGCACCGATGTCACGCTGGTGTCCTGGGGTATCGGCATGACCTACACGTTGCAGGCCGCGGACGAACTGGCCGGCATGGGGATCTCTGCCGAGGTCATCAACCTGCGCACTATTCGTCCGCTCGACATCGAAACGGTTCTCGCCTCTGTTCGCAAGACGGGCCGGGTCGTGACGATCGAGGAAGCCTTCCCGATGTGCTCTGTTTCTTCGGAAATCGCCTATCAGGTCCAGGAACAGGCATTCGACTATCTCGATGCGCCCATCATGCGCGTCACAGGCAAGGACGTTCCGATGCCCTATGCGGCCAATCTCGAGAAGCTCGCGTTGCCGAGCGTTTCGCAAGTCATCGAAACGGTCAAGGCCGTGACCTACACAGCCTGAGGCGAGGGAGACGGATATGCCAATTAATATCACCATGCCGGCCCTTTCTCCGACCATGGAAGAGGGCAACCTGGCCAAATGGCTGGTCAAGGAAGGCGATCAGGTTTCGTCCGGCGATGTCATCGCCGAAATCGAAACCGACAAGGCAACGATGGAAGTCGAAGCGGTTGACGAAGGCACGGTCGGAAAGATCGTCGTGCCGGAGGGCACCGAAGGCGTCAAGGTCAATGAGCTGATTGCCGTGCTTCTTGAAGACGGCGAGGATGCCGGTTCCATTGATACATCCGCTGGTAGTGCGGCTCCAGCACCAGCGGCCGCCGAGGTGCCGGCAGCAGCGGCATCTACTGCTGCTCCGGCAACACCGGCGCCGGCAGGCCCAGCGCCCGTCGCCGCCGATGGTGCCCGTATCTTTGCATCGCCCCTTGCACGGCGTCTGGCGAAGTTGAACAGTCTTGATCTCAAGGCATTGTCAGGCACCGGTCCACATGGCCGGATCGTCAAACGGGACATTGAAACCGCCATTGCCGCAGGCACCGGGAAAGCTGCCCCTGCAGCCGAAGCTCCAAAGGCTGCCGCTGCGCCTGCACCGGCAACCGGGCCGTCCGCAGATCAGGTTCTCAAGCTCTTCGACGAGGATTCCTACGAGCTCGTGCCGCATGACGGTATGCGCAAGACGATCGCCAAACGCCTGACGGAGTCCAAGCAGACAATTCCGCATTTCTATGTTTCCGTGGATGTGGAACTGGATGCGCTCCTGTCATTGCGCGCTCAGCTCAATGGTGCCGCGGCAACGGACAAGGAAGGCAAGCCCGCCTACAAGCTTTCGGTCAACGACATGACCATCAAGGCCCTTGCCCTGGCGTTGCGTGATGTTCCCAATGCGAATGTCTCCTGGACCGACGAAAACATGGTCATGCACAAGCATGCCGATGTCGGTGTCGCAGTCTCGATCCCGGGCGGCTTGATCACTCCGATCATTCGCGCGGCGGAAGAAAAACCTTTGTCCGTCATTTCCAACCAGATGAAAGATCTCGGCAAACGGGCAAAGGAACGCAAGCTGAAGCCGGAAGAGTACCAGGGCGGTACGACTGCGGTTTCAAACATGGGCATGATGGGCGTGAAAGACTTCTCGGCCGTCGTCAACCCGCCGCATGCGACGATCCTGGCGGTCGGCGCGGGTGAGAAACGACCCGTTGTCAAGAACGACGCCCTGGCGGTTGCGACCGTCATGACGGTGACGCTGTCAACCGATCATCGCTGTGTTGACGGTGCCCTGGGGGCGGAATTGCTCGCAGCGTTCAAGGGCTACATTGAAAACCCGATGAGCATGCTGGTTTGATCCATGCTCTCCGGCGCGGCGGCAACGCCGCGCCGTTTTTGAGTGATGACTTCTTCTTTCGCCGGGGAAAACACCATGGCTGATACAAACTACGATGTGATCATCATCGGCTCCGGGCCGGGTGGTTACGTGACTGCAATCCGTGCCGCACAACTCGGTCTCAAGACAGCGATCGTCGAGCGCGAGCATATGGGGGGCATCTGCCTCAACTGGGGCTGTATTCCAACCAAGGCGCTGCTGCGGTCCGCTGAAATCTACCACTACATGCAGCACGCCAAGGACTACGGCCTGTCTGCCGAAAAGATCTCCTTTGATCCCGCCGCAGTCGTCAAGCGCTCACGCGGCGTCTCCGGCCAGCTGAATGCCGGTATCGGCTTCCTGATGAAGAAGAACAAGGTCGACGTCATCTGGGGCGAAGGCAAGGTGTCGAAAGCCGGTGAGGTCACCGTTTCCAAAACGTCCAAGAAGGCAATGGAACCTCAACATCCTGTGCCGAAAGGAACGAAGGGTGAGGGCGTTTACAAAGCGAAGCACATCATTGTGGCGACCGGCGCCCGCCCGAGGGTCATTCCGGGGATCGAACCCGATGGCAAGGACATCTGGACGTATTTTGAGGCAATGGTGCCACCAGCAATGCCTAAGTCCCTGATTGTCATGGGGTCGGGTGCCATCGGTATCGAATTTGCGTCTTTCTACAAGACCATGGGCGCCGATGTGACGGTCATCGAGATGATGCCGACGATCATGCCGGTTGAAGACCCGGAAATCTCTGCTCTTGCCAAGAAGCAGATGGAAAAACAGGGCCTCAAGTTCCTGCTCGAGGCCAAGGTGTCTCAAGTCAGGAAGGTCGCGAATGGCGTAACTGCGACCGTGGAGACCAAGGACGGCAAGAAACAGGACCTGACGGCTGACAAACTGATTTCAGCTGTCGGTGTGGTCGGCAATATCGAAAACCTCGGGCTCGAGGAACTCGGCGTGAAAACCGACCGGGGCTGCGTTGTGATCGATGGATATGGACGCACCAGCGTTCCAGGAATTTACGCCATAGGTGATGTCGCCGGACCGCCGATGCTTGCGCACAAGGCTGAGCACGAAGGTGTCATCTGCGTCGAAAAGATCGCCGGCAAGGACGTTCATGCCATGGACAAGTCCATGATCCCGGGATGCACCTACTGCCATCCGCAGGTGGCTTCTGTCGGTTTGACGGAGCCAAAGGCGAAAGAAGCCGGATACGACATCAAGGTGGGCCGTTTCCCGTTCATCGGCAATGGCAAGGCGATTGCGCTTGGTGAACCGGAAGGGCTCGTGAAAACGATTTTTGACGCCAAGACAGGACAACTGCTTGGCGCACACATGGTCGGCACCGAAGTCACCGAACTCATCCAGGGTTATGTCGTTGCAATGAACCTTGAAACAACGGAAGAAGACCTGATGCACACGGTCTTCCCGCATCCGACACTGTCGGAGATGATGAAGGAGTCCGTGCTGGACGCCTATGGCCGTGCACTGAACATGTGACAAGGATGTGCGGGTTGTCCCGACTTGGCAAGTCGGGGCAACCTTGCTCCCTCACGGAGGCGTTCACGTGTTTACCTATCTCCTCGATGGACTCAAGTTCGTAACTTTTGAGGGGAGCTGGTCGCTCAAACCGCACGAAGCGATGACGCTTGAGGCGGCATTGAACTGGATGCCGGCCGATATGGCTGATCTCGCACGCAAACAACTTTCCCAACGCTTTTTCGTCGAACGTCAATCGCATGGCCGCATACCTTGCTTTCGATATTATCGGATGGAACCCGACCTGCGGTTCAACGGGCGCTTAGGGGATGGTGACCACTTCATCGATGTGAAGCTGAGGACAGGCAAACGCAAGGTGAGGGCCAAATGCGTCTTGCATGAAGGCACCGTTTTTGGGCTTGAATTTCCAAAGCCGAGCAGTTTTTTCAAGAATATGACGGTCGAAGTAGCCTCCGTGAGTTGTGAAGAGTCTTCCTTTAGCTACACTGATGTTCTCAATAGGGCCGAGCACGGTCCTGATTAGGAAGACGGAACGAGAGGGGGAAATGTCATGGACGCAAAGGCAATTCTGATCTGGGTCGCTATCGGAATAATCGCCGGGTGGCTGGCGAGTTTCCTCGTTGGCGGTGGTGGCATTATTCGCTACCTGCTCACAGGCGTTATCGGTGCGTTTGTTGGCGGGTTCATTTTCAAGTTCGCCGGCATCAACATCAACCTCGGCAATGCCTATGTGAATGAAATCGTGGTTGCCGCGATCGGAGCGGTTGTCGTTGTACTGATCGCCAGGTTTCTGGGTTAAGTTCCGCACTTGCGCTTCTTTCCCGCTTGAACCAAAATTTTGGCAACGCGTTCGCGCAAAACGCGGAACGCCTTGCCGAATTGATTGCGGATAAACCTGCCTTCATCGAGGAGACTTTGATTTGGCAGTCTTTGTTGTTGGGTCAAACAGGGCCGGGCGGCACGGAAAGGGCGCTGCGCTCTACGCAAAAAAACACTTTGGTGCGCAACAAGGAGTTGGCGAGGGGCGTACGGGAGACGCATACGCGATCCCGACGAAGGGGGAACGCCTTGAACTTCTGGAATGGCATCAGATAGAGCCCTCAATCGAGCGCTTCGTTGAATATGCGCGCACGCATCCCCATGTCACGTTTCACCTGACGCCAGTCGGGACGGGATTGGCAGGGCACTCGACCGAAAAATTCCGGGTGACGTTGAAACGCCTGGGGATACCGAACAACATTCTTCTGACTGCGTCCTGGGTCAATGATTCCTGAGAGGAAATAGGTATGGGGCTGATAATTTCAGCAATAAGCGGACGGGAGACGCATACGCGATCCCGACGAAGGGGGAACGCCTTGAACTTCTGGAATGGCATCAGATAGAGCCCTCAATCGAGCGCTTCGTTGAATATGCGCGCACGCATCCCCATGTCACGTTTCACCTGACGCCAGTCGGGACGGGATTGGCAGGGCACTCGACCGAAAAATTCCGGGTGACGTTGAAACGCCTGGGGATACCGAACAACATTCTTCTGACTGCGTCCTGGGTCAATGATTCCTGAGAGGAAATAGGTATGGGGCTGATAATTTCAGCAATAATAGGCCTGATCGCCGGAGCGGTTGCGCATCGTGTCCTGAACAGCCGCGGCGGTTTTCTGGGGAGCCTCGTGGTCGGATTGATCGGCGCCCTCATTGGTGGTGAGCTGGCTTCAATCCTCAACCTCAATCTGGCCGGAGGCATGATTGACAGGTTGATCGTCGCTATCGTCGGTTCAGTCTTGTTTCTGTTTGTCTGGAAAAAGGTATTCAAGTGACAATATCGACGAAACAAACAAACAGGTATCGGGGGCAAGACGATTGAGTTGTCCCCCTATTGTCGGAAACTGCCCGTCGACTGTTGGCGGACCTCCTCAGACCTTCGCAGATCTGCACTCAGCACATAGCAGTCTCAACGCCTTTATGGCTTGACCTTTCAACGGAATAACGACACTTAAGGCGCATGGTTACGATCGTCGACACGCTCAATCGCCCGCAGCAGGAAACGGCTGCCCGTCCGCGCCATCCGGAAAAGGCTCATCGGCCTGACAATCCAATCCAGCGCAAGCCAAAATGGATCCGCGTCAAGGCGCCGACGTCACAGGTTTATCGCGAAACGAAAGACGTTGTGCGCGACAACAACCTCGTGACTGTTTGTGAAGAAGCCGGTTGCCCCAATATCGGCGAGTGCTGGTCAAAGAAGCATGCGAGCTTCATGATCCTTGGGGATACCTGCACGCGGGCCTGCGCCTTCTGCAATGTTAAGACAGGGATGCCCGGACCGGTTGATCACAACGAGGCGCAAGGTGTTGCTGATGCCGTGGCGACCATGGGTCTGGAACATGTCGTTATCACCTCCGTCGATCGTGACGATCTGGAAGACGGCGGCGCCCGACACTTCGCCAATGTGATCGCCGCGATCCGTAAAACCGCGCCGCGGACGACAGTCGAAGTTCTGACACCGGATTTCCTGCGCAAGGATGGTGCCCTGGAAATTGTGGCGGCCGCGAAACCGGATGTCTTCAACCACAATCTCGAGACAGTCCCTTCGAAATATCTGACCGTCCGGCCAGGTGCACGGTATTTTCACTCCATTCGTCTTCTCCAGAAGGTGAAGGAGCTTGATCCGGAGATGTTTACAAAGTCCGGTATCATGGTCGGGCTTGGCGAGGTTCGAAACGAGGTTCTGCAATTGATGGATGACTTGCGTGCTGCAGACGTGGACTTCCTTACAATTGGTCAATACCTGCAACCTTCAAGGAAACATCATCCGGTCTTGTCGTTCGTAACGCCGGACGAGTTCAAGGCTTATGAGCGGATTGCGTACGCAAAGGGTTTTCTGAAAGTGTCGGCCAGCCCGTTGACGCGGTCCTCACATCATGCGGGTGAGGATTTTGCGGACCTGCGGGCTGCCCGGAAAGCCAAACTCGGTCATTGAAGACACTTACTGAACGGAACCGGTTAAAACTGCATGCCGAGTTTTTCTTCCACTCACAGGGTCAATCACAACGCCGAGGACATGTTCCGTCTTGTCGCGGATGTCGAGCAATACCCCCAGTTCGTGCCGCTCTGCCAGGGGCTGCATGTGCGGGGCCGTAAAGAGATGGAAGATGGCCGTACGGTGCTTGTCGCCGACATGACGGTTGCTTACAAGCTGTTCAAGGAAACCTTCACGAGCCGCGTAGAATTGCGTCCCGAGGACCGTTCGATTCTCGTTGAGTACCTGGATGGCCCCTTCAAGCACCTGGAAAACAAATGGACTTTTGAAGACAAGGGTGAAGGGAGCTGCGATGTCGGCTTTTTCATTACCTACGAATTCAAAAGCAGAACACTCGGATCCCTGATGGGCGTCATGTTCGACAAGGCGTTCCGGAAATTTTCCAGTGCCTTCGAGGCGCGTGCCGACGATGTTTATGGCACCTGACGCGAACTCCTGAAAGTGCTTACTTGAACTGCTTGAATGCGTCGCGGATTGTACGCAGCCGACTGGATTTCATATCGAGCGGCTCATTTGCACGCCGAATTTTCGCGACTTCTCGCCTGGAAAGGCCTAGGTCGTCAAGCGTCGCAAAGGCTGCGTTGTCCGAGCAGACGATGGTTCTGCTGGAGCCGTCGTTTTCTTCCAGAACGAGGGTTTGGCCCGCAGCGTTTTGCTCTTCGGTCCAGATCACCGTGGTGGAGGATACCCAGAAAACCCGGTCGCAGTAGCTTACCTGGTGGTAACCGGGTTCCGGCTCGGTCAGAATTTCATGAAACCCGGTGAATTTCCCATTGGAAAACTGGGAACGGATGTAAAAATCACTTTGACCGAATGCAGTGCTCGTAAAAGCGGAGCCGGTTACCAACGCAACTATCAGACATGCCACAGAGTGTTTCATGCTCGAATTCCCTCTACGAGCCCGGTTTCACCCCCAACAAGCTTGATTATGCATTTATTAACTTACTCGATCGTTACCGACTCATCGACAATTCGATTTACTCGTCATGGAACGACTGTGCAGCGTTTTCCGTTCCCTTCGGGTTGAATGCCTTTCGGATCGCCGCAAAACGCTTGACCTTGTCGACGGTCGGCCCGTCGTTCTGGATAACGACCCTCGGATCTTCAGTAATGCCAAGATCTCTCAGCGTGACCTGTTCTTCCGGATGGCTGCAAATGGGACGCCAGCCTTTGCCCCGGTTAAACTCCACGCGCACAACAAAACTTTGCTCTACTTCCAGCTGTGTCCACGCGACAGTCGCGGCACGCACCCAATAGGATCGGTTGCAATATTCGACTTCAACCAATCCGTCGGCTTGCCTTGTGTAAATCCTGTGTGACCCTCGAAAAATCCGGTTGTCGTCCCGCGAGATAATATAGATATCGCCAATTTTCGGGATTGCGCTCTGTGCGATGGCACCGGAGGCAGAAGCAACGAGAATTGCTGTCGTGAACAATAGTTTTTGAAACCACATGATTAGCTATCCCTATCGCGAAATCCGTTCGCGTCATTGCTTTGTCCAACGAGAATTTTTTTCTTGTTTGCTTGAAAATAAAATGGGTTCTTGTAGATCAGATTGAGAGTGGACAGGGCGTTTTATTAAAAGTTTAAAATACCAGGAGTTACGTCTTCCCAGGTTCGGATCTGGCATCGACCAGACTCAGTGGCTGTGGAAGCTTCCGTCAGATTTATCTGTGGTTTCTGCGCGAAAAATTGCGCCGATTGCTGCAAGGCGGTTGATCGGTGGTTCGCCTTCTTCAAGGCTCGCAAGATATTCGCGGGCGCTCAGTTTAACTCCGATGTCAGTGAGTGTGACCTGGCGCTCGGGGTTTGCGCAGATAGGACGCCAACCGCGACCGAAATTGAACTCGACGTGAACCGTATTGCCGCGTTCGACCTCGATCTGTGTCCAGGCAATCGAATTGCCGCGCACGAAGTATCGACGGGAACAGTAAGCCAAGAGATGGGTCTCGGCGGCGCGTTCCTTGAACAGTTTGTGGCTGCCGAGAAACTTGCCATCCGGATCTCTGGAGATCAGGTAATAGTCGCCCGGTTGCGGTATCGTCTCGGCAAGTGCCGATGTGGCCAGGCTCAAGACGGCAAAAAGGATCGCTATACGGGTTTTCATTTGCAGGATCTGTCCGGGAAAAGTTGTCGCCCAATCTTCGTGGACTATACTCTGTCACAGGATCAGAACCCAGCAAGAATGCGAGGGAGCGTTAATAAGTGCTTTCAGAATCAAGCGAATTTAGAACTGACGTAAGTGCAGTCTTCACTGTCTCAAGACGAATTGCCTGTCGACCGCGATCTGCAAACCAACAGTGAAGGTGCCGGGTGGACCCATCACGTGTTGCGATTGCAATGTGAACCGTACCGACCGGCTTTTCGTGTGAACCGCCTCCTGGACCCGCAATGCCCGTGACTGAAACAGCAATGTCCGCACGGGAGCGGGACAGCGCTCCTTCTGCCATTGCAACGGCAACTTCCTTGCTGACGGCACCCATGGTTGATATGAGATTTGCCGGGATGCCCAAAAGTTCCGTTTTTGCTTCGTTTGAATAGGTGACAAAGCCCCTGTCGACCACAGCCGATGACCCGGCTATTTCGGTCAGGGTCCCGGAAATAAGGCCTCCCGTGCATGATTCTGCTGTTGCAATCATTTTGTCCCTGGACTTCAGCTCGTCCAGAACCCTGACAGCAAGAGGTGCAAGGTCATCCAATCCAGTCAGTATTTTTTCAGTCATCTTGGGGTTGCTCGTTTTCGTCGAAAGGCAGACGCACCGTAACACTTGCAAGAGCGGCAATCCCCTCTCTGCGGCCCGTGAACCCCAGTTTTTCAGAGGTCGTGGCCTTTACTGAAACGCGGGACACGGGAATGTCGCAGATCCGGGCCAACGATTCACGGATCTCGCTTCTATATGGTCCAATCTTCGGTTCCTCGCAGACGATTGTCACATCCACATGCGCAAGTCTTCCGCCGAGCTTGTTCACTCTGCATAGCGCATCGCGTTGAAAAATGTCTGACGAGGCGCCTTTCCATTGCGGATCACTTGGAGGAAAGTGGCTGCCGATGTCGCCCTCACCAATGGCGCCAAGTGTTGCATCTGTTACCGCGTGCAGCACAACGTCGGCGTCGGAATGCCCCTTCAGTTTCCGTGTGTGAGGAATGCTCGTGCCAGCGAGTATGACTGCATCCCCTTTGTCGAATGCATGCACGTCATAGCCGATGCCTGTGCGTACATCCTGGAGTTCAGACAGTGGCCTGATTGAACTGGTCCTGATTGCCATTGAATATTGTCTTGCCTGCTGTTCTGCGCGTTTGAGATCACGTGCTGTTGTAATCTTGAAGTTTTGCGGGTCGCCCTCGCTGAGTAGTACGGTTTCCCCGGCCCATTCCGCGAGACTGGTATCGTCCGTGAACTCCGTCTTTTCTTCCTCGGCGGCTTTCAGGTGCGCAGTCAGAATTTTCTCCAGCGGAAAGGCCTGAGGTGTCTGGGCCGCCCATAAGCCGTTTCTGTCAATTGTTTCAAGCGGAGTGTCGGGTGCAACTGTCTTTTTGAGAGTATCGGCAATCGGTACAGCGGCAAGCACCCCGTCTGCACCGTCATCAAGCGATGACAGGATCGCGTCGACAACAACAGGTGAAACAAACGGGCGTGCGGCATCATGAATGAGAACGAAATCGCATCCGGTCTCGCCAAGGGTCTTCAGGCCTTCCAATACAGATTGCTGGCGGGTCTTCCCACCATAGGCAAAGGGCCGCAGCTTTGCGGACGTTTCAGGCGCCGACACTTCGACAGCCGCTTCATAGAGCGCTACGTCGTCCGGATGAATGACGGTCAGGACAACGGAAATTCGGGGATGACGTGCCAGGGCGTCCAATGTATGTGACAGGACCGGCCTACCGGCAATATGCCGGTATTGTTTCGGCTGGGTGTTTTCAGGATCTGCCAGGCGTGCGCCACGCCCTGCCGCAACGACAAGAGCAGCAGCTGTTTTTTCCATATGCGATCTCCTTGAACCCGGTCCGGATAAAATCACTGACCGTCTTTAACGACGAACGTTGTCAATTCGCAAATTTTGACTTGTTGCGCTGCAGAAAATGTCTACTATATAGGCATATTAAAATTTGCACAGGTAATAAGCAGATATGAGAGCCTTGTGCCGGAACCAATGAAAACTCTTACGATCGGTCAACACGTTTTGCCGAACCGTGCGGTTCTTGCGCCAATGTCGGGCGTGACGGATCTGCCATTTCGCAAGCTTGCCGCGCGGTTTGGCGCCGGCATGGTCGTCAGTGAAATGGTGGCCAGCGAATCCTTTGTGAAGGGGGATGCCGAAACCCAGATGCGCGCCGAAGCCCAGAATGGCGGACTGCACGTTGTTCAGCTCGCCGGCCGGGAAGCCCGCTGGATGGGTGAGGCAGCCAAGGTCATCGCGGACATGGGTGCCGATGTGATCGACATCAATATGGGATGCCCCGCCAAAAAGGTGACCTCCGGTTATTCCGGGTCGGCGTTGATGCGAAACCTGGATCATGCGCTGACGCTCATTGAAGCGACAGTTGAAGCTGTCGATGTTCCGGTGACCGTAAAGATGCGGCTGGGTTGGGACGACAGGTCTCTCAACGCAGCTGAGCTGGCGCGACGCGCAGAGAGCGCAGGTGTTCAGTTGATTACCGTCCACGGCCGGACACGTTGCCAATTCTACAAGGGGACGGCGGACTGGTGCGCAATCGGGGACGTTAAAAGGGCGATTTCGCTGCCATTGATTGCCAACGGCGACTGCAAGAGCATCGAGGACGCGGAAGCCATGCTCGAAGCCTCCAGCGCTGATGGTGTGATGATCGGACGGGGCGCTTATGGCCGTCCTTGGCTTCCGGGGCATGTCGGGCATTATCTCGCGACAGGAGAAAAGCTTTCTCCGCCTTCGGGGCACGAGCTCGCGGATCTCGTCTCGGAACACTACGAGTCAATTCTTGGTCACTACGGACAGTTCGCAGGTGTGCGCATCGCCCGCAAACACCTGGGCTGGTATCTCGACGAGGCGTGTTTGCTTGGAGGAGATCAGATGCCTGGAGCGGAACGGAAGGCTCTCATGACCTCGAACCAGCCATCAGAAATTTTGCGCCTTGCATCAGATTGGTTCTCTGCTTCAAAAGATCGGGTAGCTGCGTGAGTGAAATGACATCCGAGAGCGCCAGAGCGGCCTTGCTCGCAAGTGACGGACCTACCATTTTGGATGCGCTGCCGCACCCGGTCCTGCTTGTCGCCCCTGACGGTGTGATCGAATCCGCCAATATGGCAGCCGAGATATTCATGCGGTCGAGCGCGTCCTTTCTCCGGCGCCATCCCATCAGTGAATTTGTCCCCTTCGGCAGTCCCTTGCTGACGTTGATCGATCAGGTTCGTGAAAGGGCTGCTCCGGTCAACGAGTACAAGGTGGATATCGGTTCGCCTCGCATCGGCGCACCCAAGATTGTCGACATCAACGCCGCCCCGGTCGCCGATCGTCCCGGCGCGGTCGTGTTGATGTTTCAAGAACGCACAATGGCTGAAAAAATCGATCGGCAACTGACTTCGAGAGGCGCAGCGAGAACCGTAACGAGCCTTGCCGCGATGCTGGCGCACGAGATCAAGAATCCCTTGTCGGGAATAAGAGGTGCGGCCCAATTGCTCGAGCAATCTGTTGTAGATGACGACAGATCCCTGACACGGCTCATCATGGACGAAACAGACCGTATCGTAAGACTGGTCGACCGCATGGAGGTCTTTTCCGATGAGCGGCCTATCGAACGGGACCCGGTCAACATTCATGTAGTCCTGGATCGCGTAAAAAGCCTGTCCGACAAAGGGTTTGCACGCAACAAGCGAATTGTTGAAATCTATGACCCGTCTCTGCCGCCGGTCTATGCGAACAAGGACCAGCTCATCCAGGTTTTTCTGAATCTGGTCAAGAATGCCAGTGAGGCAATCGGCGATGACCCGGATGGAGAAATCCGGATTTCAACGGCCTTTCGTCCAGGCGTCAGGCTGTCTGTGCCCGGCACCGAGGCCCGCGTGAGCCTGCCGCTGGAGTTTTGCGTGCAGGACAATGGTCCCGGCGTACCGGACGATCTACTGCCGCACCTTTTCGAACCCTTCATCACGACCAAGACAAACGGCTCCGGGCTGGGCCTTGCACTGGTTGCCAAGATCATTGGGGATCACGGCGGCGTCATCGAGTGCGACAGCCAGCGCGAAAGAACCGTTTTCCGCATCCTGATGCCGGCTTTCACCGAAGGTGGAAATCCGGTTTCCGATCTGAATAGCCGAGGAATTGAATGACAATGCCGACGGGTACAATCCTTGTTGCAGATGACGACGCTGCCATTCGCACCGTTCTCAATCAAGCGCTGTCCAGGGCGGGATATACGGTTCGCCTGACCTCGAACGCCTCGACGCTCTGGCGTTGGATCTCGTCCGGTGACGGGGATCTGGTGATTACCGACGTCGTGATGCCGGATGAAAACATCTTTGATGTCCTGCCACGCATGAAAAAAATGCGGCCCGAGTTGCCTGTGCTGGTGATGAGTGCCCAGAACACCTTCATGACGGCAATCAAGGCGTCCGAAAAAGGTGCTTATGAGTATCTGCCAAAGCCCTTTGATCTGAAAGAGCTCACGAACATCGTCCAGAGGGCCATGGAGGAGCCGAAGAAACGGCCGGCGCTTGACATGGACGATGCAGGCGAGGGCATGCCGCTCGTGGGCAGATCGCCAGCGATGCAGGAGATCTATCGCGTCCTGGCGCGCCTTATGCAAACCGACCTGACAGTGATGATCAATGGGGAGTCTGGAACCGGCAAGGAACTCGTGGCACGCGCGCTCCATGACTATGGCAAGCGGCGAAACGGTCCGTTCGTGGCAATCAACATGGCCGCAATACCTCGTGACCTGATCGAGGCTGAATTGTTCGGGCACGAGAAGGGAGCGTTTACCGGCGCTCAGAACCGCAGTTCGGGCCGCTTTGAGCAGGCAGACGGTGGTACTTTGTTCCTCGATGAAATCGGCGACATGCCGATGGAGGCACAGACTAGGCTTCTGCGCGTCTTGCAACAGGGCGAGTACACGACCGTTGGCGGGCGTACACCGATCAAAACCGATGTTCGCATTGTTGCGGCGACGAACAAGGACCTCAGGCACCTGATCAATCAGGGCCTGTTTCGGGAAGACCTATATTTCAGGTTGAATGTGGTTCCAATCCGACTGCCTCCGCTGCGCGAACGGGTTGAGGACATCCCGGATCTGGCGCGCCATTTTTTCTCCCTCGTGGAAAAGGAAGGCCTGCAGGCCAAACAGATAGATCAGGGCGCGCTGAACATGCTTCGGCGCTACCGTTGGCCGGGAAACGTGCGAGAACTGGAAAACCTCGTCCGCCGTCTCGCAGCGCTCTACCCGCAGGATGTTATCAGTGAAAGCCTTCTGGAGCAGGAACTCAGCCAGCAGGAAACTGCGACGGCAACAGAGGAAGTCACCGAGACAATCAATTTGGGAGGAGCCGTCGAGAGATATCTTTCCGGATACTTTGATACCTTTGGGGAGGCACTTCCACCTCCGGGGCTTTACCACCGCATTTTACGGGAAGTCGAATATCCATTGATCAGTGCAGCACTGGCCGCAACCCGGGGTAATCAGATCAAGGCGGCAGAGCTCCTGGGTGTCAATCGAAATACCTTGCGGAAAAAGATCAGGGATCTGGACATTCAGGTTCTGCGTTCGGCTCGATAAGCGGGACTATCCACCAGGTTTCATGCACGCGGCTCTATTCCGTCTTCAGCTCGTGGGAGCGGCGGGGAGGGGTGTTCCATATCGAATCCCGAGGCAATCTCACGACATGTTGTAGTCGCACAAGGCAAATTCGGTTACGAAAGAAAGCTGAATCTGTCCGATTTTTCAGGCGTTTGACTAGAATACACCGCTCGTCCACCGCAAAATTCCGGGCGTGGGACAAGTCTGTCGTAATTTCGCAACATTGTGTGATAAGTTTGCAGCAAATATTCGTTCGAGCCGCATTCATTCAGCGGCCAGAGATGTTCTAGAGGCTGCATGATACTGGAAACAGTTCAGCAATCCGTCGTGCAATCAAGTGCTTCGGGCAAGCTTTGGCGACGAGCCGGTCTTGCGGTGATGGTGGTCGCGCTGATCTCCATTGCGGTGACATTTGTCATCCTGATGGGGCTGACCTCGGTCGATCCGACACGAAATGTCATTATGACGGCGATGGCGATCAACGGTGCTCTTGCCGTTGTGCTTCTGGGCGTGGTCTCCGTCGAAATTGTGAAGCTCTGGCAGGCGCGAAGGCGAGGGCGCGCGGCTGCGCGGCTTCATGTTCGTGTGGTTGCCCTCTTCAGCCTGGTTGCAGCGGTGCCAGCTGTGATGATGGCAATCCTGGCAGCGGTTACGCTCGACAGGGGGCTTGATCGCTGGTTTGAGGATCGTACGCGGCAAATCATCGACAATGCCCTGACAGTTGCGCAGGCCTATCTACAGGAGCACGCCAGAGTGCTTCGTGGCGATCTGATCGCAATGACGAAGGATATCGATCGCGCCAAGGCGATTTACGAATTCGAGCCGACACGCTTTGACCAGTTCTTTGCGACACAAGTATCGCTTCGCGGGATCCTTGGCGCGATGATACTGGACGGAAAGGGTGATGTCGTGACACGGGTCATACTTGATCCCAACGCCAAGATCCCTTTGCCACCGGCCGACAGTTTCTTCAAGGCAAAGTCGGGGGATCCCATCCTCATTGCGCCCGGCAAGTCCAATCTTGTCGGCGGGGTCATGAAGCTGTCCGCGTATGACGACTTTTATCTTTATGCAGTGCGCGTGATTGATCCTCGGGTGGTGGAATACCTGCGTCTTGCCGAAACGGGGGCATCGCAGTACCAGCAGATGGAGAGCAGCCGGTTCGGCGTGCAGATTGCCTTTGCCCTTGTTTATCTGGGCGTGGCCCTGATATTGCTCCTGTCGGCGATCTGGATCGGTTTCGGTTTCGCAAATCGCCTGGTCTCTCCGATCAGGGTTCTGATTTCTGCTGCCGATGAAGTTTCCAAAGGCAACCTTGCGGTAAAGGTACAGACCGACAAATCCGGTGGTGACCTGACCAATCTCGGCCAGACATTCAACAAGATGACAGGCCAATTGCTTGGGCAACGTGATGCGCTGCTTGCGGCAAACGAGCAGATTGATCGAAGGCGCAGGTTCAATGAAGCTGTCCTGTCAGGTGTTTCTACGGGTGTCATCGGTGTTGATGACGAAGCCTCGATCATGCTGATCAACAGATCAGCCCTCGAACTCTTGCAACTTGACGAAGTTCAGATCCTCAACAAACCTCTGACAGAGGTAGTTCCCGAACTTGCTGAATGCATCGGCAGTGTTCTTGAAAACAACAACGAAAAACTGCCGGAAACCCAGATCGAAATAACAAGGGGCGGGCGACTCAGAACGGTCAGCGTTCGCATCACAAGCGAACAATCCACCCGAAGGGAGCATGGGTTTGTCGTAACGCTGGACGACATCACCAATCTGGTATCGGCACAACGCAATTCGGCATGGGCGGATGTTGCGAGACGTATTGCCCACGAAATCAAAAATCCGTTGACCCCGATCCAATTGTCGGCGGAACGCATTCGCAGGCGCTACGGCAAGCGGATCGAAGAAGATCGCGAAGTCTTCGATCAGTGTATCGATACGATTGTCCGGCAAGTCGGCGACATCGGTCAGATGGTGGACGAGTTTTCGTCCTTTGCGCGAATGCGCAAGCCTAACAAGGTTTCCGGTGATCTTCGAGAAGCCGTACGCGATGCAGCGTTCATGCAATCAGTCGCCAATCCGGAGATATCGGTTACGGCAGATGTTCCAGGTGATCCGGTCAAGGCGGTTTTCGACCCGCGTCTCATCGGGCAGGCACTGACGAATGTCGTCAAGAATGCGACGGAGGCCGTCGCTGCGCGCTCTGGCGAGGATGCACCGAAAGGTGAGGTTTCCGTCCATCTGCGTGGTGAAACGGATAACAATTCCGGTCGTATTGTCATTGATGTGATCGACAATGGCGTCGGTTTACCTGAAGAAAACCGAAGCCGACTGCTAGAACCATACATGACGACCCGCGAGAAGGGCACGGGCCTCGGTCTTGCGATTGTCCGCAAAATTCTGGAAGACCACGGTGGTGGCGTCGAATTGCTCGATGCCCCCAAATCAACCCCCGATGAAACAGGCACTCTGGTGCGTTTGACGCTGGCAGCTGATGCTGCGTCCGCATCGGAAAGCGAAGAACAAGATCAAGCAGTGGCAGCACATGGCGCATGATATTCTGGTCGTAGACGACGAAACCGATATTCGTGAAATGATCGCGGGTATTCTCGATGATGACGGGTACGGCACAAGGACCGCACGCGATTCCGACAGTGCGCTTGCCGCGGTCAAGGAACGCAAGCCGTCGCTTGTCATCCTGGACATCTGGCTACAGGGAAGCCGTCTTGACGGACTTGCCCTCCTGGATGTTTTCAAGGAAACAGACCCGGATCTTCCGGTCGTGATCATTTCGGGTCACGGCAATATCGAAACCGCTGTCTCGGCGATCAAGCGTGGTGCCTACGACTACATTGAAAAACCGTTCAAGGCGGACCGTCTCGTCCACATTGTCGAACGCGCACTTGAAGCGTCCAGTCTGAAGCGGGAGATCCGGGATCTCAAGCAACGCAGCGGCGAGACCAGCGATATCATCGGCAGCTCGTCAGCGGCGCACAATCTGCGCCAGACGATCCAGAAAATAGCCGGAACGAACAGCCGCATCCTGATCGTCGGTCCTTCCGGCGCGGGAAAAGAACGCGCCGCGCGGATGATCCACGATCAGTCGCTTCGCACGAAGAGCCCGTTCGTGGTTCTGAACGCGGCAACAATTACGCCGGCACGGATGGAAGAAGAGCTGTTCGGAATCGAGGACGAAAACGGCAATCTGAGGAAAATCGGCGCGCTGGAAGAAGCGCATGGCGGAACGCTCTATCTTGATGAAGTTGCCGACATGCCTGCCGAGACACAGGGCAAGATCCTGCGCGTTCTGGTCGAGCAGAGTTTTGCGCGTGTCGGTGGGACGCAAAAGGTTCAGGTCGACATCCGGATCCTGTCGTCCACCTCAAAAAACCTTGAAGAACACATCACGTCTGGATTGTTCCGGCAGGATCTTTATCACCGCCTTAGCGTGGTTCCGCTGCGCGTGCCGGGACTTGCTGAACGCAGGGAGGATATTCCGGTTCTCGTCCACCATTTCATGGAACAGATTTCCGGAGCTTCCGGCATACCTCTGCGTCCGATCGGAGACGATGCCATGGCTGTCTTGCAGACCCATGACTGGCCGGGGAACGTGCGTCAGCTGCGCAACAACGTCGAGCGACTCATGATTTTGAGCCGAGGAGAACCTGACAGCACGATCACCGCTGATCTGCTTCCGTCGGAAATCGGTGAAACCCTGCCCAACCTGCCGACGTCAGGAACCGGCGAACACCTGATGTCCGTCCCGTTGAGAGAAGCACGAGAGATTTTCGAGCGCGAATACCTTCAGGCGCAGATCAAGAGATTTGACGGGAACATCTCGCGCACCGCGGAATTTGTCGGTATGGAACGCTCTGCGCTGCACCGCAAACTGAAAACACTCGGAATGACCTGAGAGCGGTGAAGCCTGGTCGTGGAAGTCCATAGCGGAAAAGGGGTCTCCCCATGAAAATCGTCATTTGCGGCGCCGGTCAGGTCGGTTACGGCATCGCAGAACGTCTCGCTGCGGAGCAGAACGATGTCTCCGTGATCGATTCCTCGCCGCAGCTGATCAATGCCATAGGTGATCAACTCGATGTGCGCGGCTTTGTCGGGCACGGCGCTCATCCCGATATTCTGGCGCAAGCTGGTGCGGAAGAAGCGGACATGATCGTGGCGGTCACGCTCTATGACGAAGTGAACATGGTGGCCTGTCAAGTGGCCCACTCCCTGTTCAATGTGCCGACAAAGGTCGCGCGCATTCGCGCGCAGTCCTATCTTCAGGGGCGCTGGCGCAATCTCTTTTCGCGCGATCACATGCCGATCGACGTGATCATTTCGCCAGAAATCGAGGTTGGGGAAATGGTCTTGAGGCGCCTGGCATTGCCGGGCGCTGTCGAAACCGTGCGATTTGCGGACGATCAGGTCGTTGTGGTCGGGATCATGTGTGAAGAGGATTGTCCGGTTGTTGATACCCCGCTGCGCCAGCTGACCGAACTGTTTCCGGACCTTGGTGCAGTCGTCGTCGGGCTTTACCGCAACCATCGTCTTTTTGTACCAAAAAGCAGCGATTCCATTCTGACCGGTGATCTTGCCTATGTTGTCGCCCGGCGTGATCAGGTGCGCAGAACGCTGAGCATTTTCGGTCACGAGGAGCCAGAAGCCGCAAAGGTTGTAATCGCGGGCGGAGGCAATATCGGCCTTTACGTGGCCAAGGCTCTCGAACAGCGCCAGAGTGGAACAAAAATCAAGCTGATCGAGTCGTCACGAGAACGGGCAATGTCCGTTGCCGATGAATTGAAGCGATCCGTCATTCTCCACGGCAGCGCCTTGGATCAGATCATCCTGAACGAAGCCGATGCCGGCGACGCCGATACGATGGTCGCGCTCACAAACGAGGACGAGGTCAATATTCTTTCGTCTGTCATGGCCAAGAAACTTGGTTGCCGCCGGTCGCTGTCGCTGCTCAACAGTCCCAGCTATCCGGCATTTGCCAATGCGCTCGGCATCGATGCCTTCATCAATCCGCGCGCCGTGACGATTTCCAGGATCCTGCAGCACGTCCGCAGGGGGCGGATCAGAGGGGTTCATTCTCTGCAAAATGGTGCAGCCGAGATTGTAGAGGCAGAAGCGCTCGATACTTCTCCTCTGGTCGGAAAACCGTTGCGCGTCATCGACCTGCCTTCTGGAATCAGGGTTGGTGCCGTTTTCCGGGGTGGAGAAGTGCTTACGCCCAATGGAGACCTGCAAATTCAGGCGCAGGACCGCATCGTTATCTTTGCGGTGGCGAACCGGGTCCGGCAGGTAGAACAAATGTTCCGCGTCAGTCTCGATTTCTTTTAGGCCGAATTGCCCGTTTTCTGTTCTTGCAATTACCCGACCGAACAGTCAAAACTGCGATCGGAGCCTAAAGGCCGTGTTGTTTTGTTTCGCTTGGAGGGGCCATGAGCCGGATCGCCTATGTAAATGGCCAGTATGTTCGGCATGCCGATGCTGCGGTGCACGTAGAGGATCGCGGTTATCAGTTTGCCGATGGCGTTTATGAGGTGTGTGAAGTCTGGCAGGGCAAGATCGTCGATATGCCCAGGCATCTGGACCGCCTGCACAGGTCCCTGAACGAGCTCCGGATCGACTGGCCGATGGCCAGAAGTGCCGTCGAGTTTGTTATTAGGCAGGTCATTCGTCGCAATCGGGTTGTCAACGGGCTGGTCTACATACAGGTGACGCGAGGCGTTGCGAAAAGAGATCATTTTTTCCCTGCCGAAGACGTTGCACCATCAATCGTGGTAACAGCAAAGCCGACCAGTCCTGCGGCATCACAGGTGCAAGCCGACAAGGGGATCGCTGTCGTCAGCTATCCGGAAAATCGCTGGCCGCGGGTCGATATCAAGACTATCGCGCTCCTGCCGAATGTTCTGGCGAAGCAGCACGCCAAAGAAAACGGCGGCAAGGAAGCCTGGTACATAGATGCCGATGGAAATGTGACGGAAGGCGGTTCGACAAATGCCTGGATCGTCACGAAAGAAGGTGCACTGGTTACACGTCCGGCCGAAAATGGAATCCTGCGCGGGATCACCCGTGCAGTCGTTCTTGATCTTGTCCAAAAAGAGGGGCTGACGTTTGACGAAAGGCCGTTTAGTCTGGCCGAGGCCTTTGAGGCCAAGGAAGCGTTCGTGACCGCAGCATCCACGCTTGTGATGCCTGTGACACGTATCGATGGCAAAATAATCGGAAATGGGCATCCGGGTTCGGTTGCAACCCGATTGCGTGAATTGTTCCATACTGCTACTGATTTGCAGACGGCATGATTCGATTAGCCTTGTCTGGCTGTATAAATGAGACACGAAAGAGTTGGGGCAGACGGCTCTTTCTGGTGGGCAAACTAAAAGCGGGCAGTTCGTCAAACCTTAGCGTTTGAAATTGAATAGCTTTTGAAGGTAAGCTGCCGATACGCCGGATGCTCGGCCGCATCCGGGGGTAAAACAGGATAAAAAGACTGATGGCTGAGCGCGCACAAAACCTCCAAGACACTTTTCTTAATCACGTTCGTAAACAAAAAACTCCCCTCACGATTTTCCTGATCAATGGTGTGAAATTGCAGGGAGTCGTGACCTGGTTCGATAATTTTTGCGTCCTTCTTCGGCGTGACGGACATTCTCAACTTGTCTATAAGCACGCAATTTCCACAATTATGCCAAATGGTCCTGTTCAACTGTTCGATCAGGCTGAGGAAAACGCTGAAAAGGCTGGCTGATTGAAACCGAAGTCTCGCGCAGACGATTTTTCTAAATCAAACGGTGCTGAAGAGCCGGGGCAAAAATCGCTTGGAATGAAAGATACAGGGGTGGACCGTCTGCCCCAACCCTTCCGTGCGATGATCATCGAGCCGGTTCTGCAGCTGCGTGGTGATGCCGGTCAGCAGGACCTGCGCGGCAACAGAAGCCCGGAAGCGCGCCTGGATGAGGCAATCGGCCTGAGCGCAGCGATCAACCTCCAGATATTTCACGCAGGTGTTGTCAAGATAAACAATCCCAAACCGGGAACTCTTTTCGGCGACGGGAAAGTCTCGGAACTTGCGGGTATCGTTGCCAGCGAAGACCTGGATCTGGTCGTGATCGATCATCCGCTTTCTCCTGTTCAGCAACGGAACCTGGAGCGTCGGTTGAAGACAAAGGTCATTGACCGGACAGGGCTCATCCTGGAAATCTTTGGAGACAGGGCTCGGACCAAGGAAGGCCGCCTTCAGGTGGATCTTGCGCACCTGACCTGGCAAAAAAGCCGGCTGGTCCGCTCGTGGACACACCTGGAACGTCAGCGGGGCGGCGCCGGTTTCATGGGTGGACCGGGGGAGACCCAGATCGAGGCCGACCGTCGTCAGATCCAGGACAGGATCATTGCGCTTCAAAAGCAGCTTGATGGCGTTCGTCGCACGCGGAACCTTCACAGGAGAAAACGCAAGAAAATTCCCCAGCCTGTCGTCGCGCTTGTGGGATATACGAATGCCGGCAAGTCGACGCTGTTCAACCGACTGACGGAATCGGATGTGTTTGCAAAGGATCTTCTGTTCGCAACGCTCGATCCTACCTTGCGCAAGATCACCCTGCCGCATGGCAAAGAGGTTATCCTTTCCGATACCGTCGGCTTCATCTCCGATCTTCCGACGCATCTTGTGGCTGCGTTCCGGGCAACGCTCGAAGAAGTTCTCGAAGCGGATCTCATCCTGCATGTGCGGGATATTTCCCACTCCGACACCGAAGCGCAGGCCGAAGATGTAAAGAAGACGCTCAGTGACCTGAGTGTTGATGCCCTGACAGGCGCTCCCGTTGTCGAGGTCTGGAACAAGATCGATTGTCTTGACGAAGCTTATCGGGAAAAACTGTTGTCGGAAGCAGGGCAGGAAGGGCCGGTGGCCTTGTCGGCCCTTACCGGCGCCGGTATCGAGCAACTCGCAGGGAGGATAGATGCCTTTATCGCCAGGCATGACGATATCCTGAGTGTCAAACTGCCGGTCGTGGAAGGCGCATTGCTCGCCAAACTCTATCAGATGGCCGACGTGATGGAGCGTGTTGACGGGGAAGACTTCGTGACCGCCGAGGTTCGTGTTTCAGACAAGCAGCGCGGACCGTTTCGGGAATTGTTTTCCGACTATGTTTTTTCTGATGACGGCGACGGTCAACCGAATTCATGACAAAGTCGGGTTTCGGTTGAGTTCGCCAATGCTACGGCAACAGCATAGACCTAGATCTTTCCGGAAATCGTTGAGAGTTCGTCTTGCCGGTTACGTGTCACGACAAGACTCACGACTGCGGCAACGAGACTGGCGAGTGTGATAAAAATGATTGCCCAGACAGTTTCCTGAAGATGTGCCACGGCAGCCAGAGTTGCCGAAAGGCAAATCATCATGATCCGGACAAACGATCTTGCCACCGCAATGCCGTTCACGCGCTGATCCTTGGGTGCGATATCCATGTAGTAGAGGTTTAGCACAGTGATTATTCCCCTGACGGCAACTGTCACCGTGAAGAGTGCCGCAGCGTGGATCCTGACATCATGGTCGATGTCATAGATATGCAGGATCGCGAGCGTCGCCCCTGCAACGGCCACCAACAGGGCGCTTGCGACCATGACAAGCCGGTGCGAGACATTGTTGAGTGCACCCCACAGCGGTCCTGCAACTATGTAACCCATCGCATAGGAAATTATCAAAGCCGTCAGTCCCTTGTTCGATGCGTGATGCGATTCCGCGGAGATGAGCGAGAAGAAGGGTACAGAGAGAACGACGATGGCAAAGATCAGTCTCAAGGCAATGAATTTTCTGAACCAGCCGTGCCGCATCATTGTGACTGTGTTGGAAATGTAGTTTGAAAGCGCCTCAATCGGGGACCGGGTAGCTGGTTTTCTCATTGAAACACTGGCAGAAAAATCCCTGACAGCTAGCACAGCGCATGCCGAGAGTGTGAAACATGTGACCCCAATTGCGACAACGATCGAGTGCCGGTGAAGTGGCGGCAAGTCGAGTGTCAATTCATGCGCAAGCCAGGTGAGCGTGACCGCGATGCCGCCGCCCAGCGCCATTTGTGAATATTTCAGCGTGATCCTTGAGCGTGAATTCAGGTTGTCGTTGATGAAATCCGTCTGCAGCAGTTGCTGAAATTCATCGACCATCCCCATCACGAATACACAGGCAATGAAGACAAGCATTGTCTGCAATTTGTCACCGAACAGGACGGCGACAATCGTCGCACCGAAACACACAGCCAGCGTCATGTCGGACAATGACAGGGCGCGTTTCCGATTTCTGATCCTGGCGATTGCGTCAAAGAAAAAATGTCTGTCAGCGAGCTTGCCGCCTGGCGAATGGAAACCAGGGCGCCCACGAGAAAGATGGGCATGTCCAAGGACACGGCGAGAAATGTCAGGACGATTGAAGGGCTGGCCATCATCCATGCAGCCTGAGCCAGAGTGCTCTGACCGGTCAGCAGTGGAAGGTTTCTTCGTTCCTTGGAGGCCGTTTTCTTGTTCATTGTCTAGCCTGTTCAATGCTGGAAAACCTGAGTACCAATTTCTGGCTCTAGACGAAAGTGTTCAGGCCATCTGCGGCGTCAACTGCTGGAAATGAACTTGAAATTGCCGAAGGGGCTGCAAATGGGATCTGCCGCGTTGGAGCAAATATGCAGAGACACGCGGCTGGATTCGAGGCCGTCAAAGTCAGGACACGGAAATGAAGTTACCTGGCTTCAGCGTCGGAAGGGGGAGTGTCCGACAAACAGCAAACGACCTTTGGCCCGGTGTCTTTTTCAATTAACTCATTCAGCAGGTCAAGACGTTCCTCGTAGCCCGAGGACCGGTGGATCGCGAGCGACAAAGGTTGTATTTGCAGTATTCCGGTACTTTTATCTATTCCGTTCAGCGACAACTTGTCGGCCAGATGCAGGATGACTTCCGGGTCGGTCAGGGCGGCATCGATACGGCCTGCTGCCAGGATACGGGCTAGGTCTTCCTCGTTTTCAGTACCGTCTTCAGGCTGATAGTGCTGATAGATCAGCCTCTGCAAATCCGCCGGATAAACATGGTTGCGGACAAACCCGATCCTGTATTTCGCAAAAAGGTCTTCAACGGTTGTCCAGGAAAGTGTTGATTCAACTCTTTTGACGATACCAACCCTTGAAAATGCAACGGTTTTTGTGGAAACAAAACCCTCACCAACCTCCGAAGGCCAGGCTGGAAAGTACCCGACAAAGTCTTCAGATGCGGAGATTGTTCGTGCCCTGGTCCAAGGCACGAATTCCACCTCAAGTGATATTCCAGCCCGGGCGAGGAGACTGCGAAGCCGGGAGATCGCCGTTCCCTGGCTACTTAGTGATGAGCTCGAATAAGGTGGCCACTCGAGCGAAGCTATTTTCCAGGTTTCCGCGTGAGCCATTTTCGCGCTGAAACCAGACTGAAATATCAAGACAAGGCATATCCTCAGCCAAGTCATGTAACTTGACCGAAGTTTGAACTACAACTGCCTGTTTGAATAAACACCCGTAATCGTGCTCTTTCGCTTAAAAATCTATATTAATTCAATATTTTAATATTATAACTCAACGTCAATTACAAGTTGTTATTGCGTGAATTCGAGGCGGCTGAATTCTCAATTCTTATGGGCTCAGCTCAGAAAAAAGTGCTGCAGATTTCTCGAAATCGATTTCGTGTACCTTGTGGTACTGAGTGTTGCCCGCATATCTGAACTTGAGTATTACGTGCCGTTCTTCCGCGCGATTTGTACCGATGAAAACCTAGCAGTTTTTGGCCAGTTGTCTTGTTTCCAATATGTGAGATCTGAGCAAGAACACCCTGTCGATGATGCTGAGGTCCTAGGCCATCGTTTGTTTCCCAGTGCATTGATTTCGTCGTTACCGTTTCGCGGCTTGCCAGGCACTTTCCATTTCCTCCAGTGACATGGTTTCCAAACTCACGTCGGCCTTTCGGGCGTGGGTCTCGATCGCTGCGAAACGGTGCCGGAATTTTCGGTTTGTTCGCCTCAGGGCTTCTTCAGGGTCGATGTCGAGATGCCGGGCAAGATTGGCAAGTGCAAACAATGTGTCGCCGAGTTCGTCGGTAATGCGATCCTTGTCGGGCTCGCCTCTGGAAAGTTCTTCGCCAAGTTCGTGGGTTTCTTCGCGGATCTTGTCGAGCACAAGCCGGGCGTCATTCCAGTCAAAGCCGACCTTGGAGGCGCGACGTTGCAGTTTGTCGGCTTCCTGCAGCGCGGGGAATGCGGTTGGGACGTCGTCCAGGAACCCCTTGTCCGCGTCTTCCAGTCCCAGCGCCTGTCTTTCTGCCCGTTTTTCGGACTTCTCCTCGGTCTTGATCCGTTCCCAGATCCCCTTGACCAGTTCGGGTTTGTCACCGTTTTCATCACCGAAAACGTGCGGATGACGACGGATCATCTTTTTGGTGATGCCTTCAACCACGTCACCGAAGTCGAAATGCCTGCCTTCTTCCGCCATGCGGGCGTGGTAAACCACCTGTAGGAGCAGGTCTCCCAGTTCCTCGCGAAGGTCCGGCATGTCGTTCTTGGCGATCGCATCGGCAACTTCGTAGGCTTCTTCCAGGGTGTAGGGCGAGATCGTTTCGAAAGACTGTTCCAGATCCCAGGGGCATCCGGTAACGGGTGTCCGCAAGGCGGCCATGATTTCGATAAGACGGGCGATGTCACGGCTTGGTGTCATGAGAGAACCTGTTTCAGATTGCTTGTCATTGCAGCGGTGGCGGGACCGCTTGAGCCGTGGCGCCGGCTAGTCGACTTGCGTTGACGTGGCGAGCACCGGATCCCGGATTATGCCTTTTGACATATCCGGGAAGACAAGTGGAGCGGCAATTTATCCGCGGACGGACGGATGCCAGAAAGTGACCGCCCGTTCAATGAGGGCGATTATGCCGTAGAAAAGCGAGCCAGCCAGCGCGGCGATCGCGATCTCGGCCCAGACCATGTCCACATTCATGCGGCCGACTTCCGTGGATATTCGAAAACCCATACCTACGATCGGAGTTCCGAAGAACTCGGCGACGATGGCCCCGATCAACGCGAGAGTGGAATTGATCTTCAAGGCGTTGAAGATGAAAGGCATTGCCATCGGCAGGCGCAGTTTGAACAGTGTCTGCCAATAATTCGAGGCATAGGTCCGCATCAGATCGCGTTGCATAGCATCAGATGCCGCAAGTCCGGCGACCGTGTTCACCAGCATCGGGAAGAATGTCATGATGACAACGACGGCTGCCTTGGATGGCCAGTCGAAGCCAAACCACATCACCATGATGGGAGCAACGCCAATGATCGGCAGAGCCGACACAAGGTTGCCAACCGGCAACAGGCCGCGCCTCAGGAACGGGACCCGGTCCACGAGAATGGCTGCCACGAATGCCGATCCGCATCCGATGGCATAGCCTGCCAGAACGGCCTTCATGAATGTCTGTTGAAAGTCCGCCCAAAGAATCGGAACCGATGTCGCGAGGCGGACACCGATTTCGGACGGGGCAGGGAGCAACACCTTGGGGACACCTGCACCGGTGACAATGATTTCCCAGAGCACAAGAATGGAAATGCCGAACAATGCCGGTATCGCAAGATTGATGATCCGAGTGGCGAGGGGTGACGTGGTTTTCCAGATCGCAAGGCGTTCGACGAACAGCCAGGAGGCTGCCCAGGTCGCGGCTGTCAGTGCCCAGAAGCCAAGGGCCGCGTCGCCTTGATGGTTTGAGACGGTTGTCACCAGGAGCCAGGCGGAGATTGCCGTCACCAAGCCGAGTATCAGATCACCGACCCAGTTGCGCATGAACCCAAGCTCGTAGCGGACACCGGCAATTGCCAGAATCGCAAGGCATATGGCCAGGCGTGGTATATCCATGACACCAAGGTCAGGTTGAAAAATTCGGCTGAAAAGGCCGACGACCACCATGGCGACGACGAACCAGGCGAGCACGGCTGGCATATCAATGCGCCGTTTGGAAACTGCAGTCGTTGTCATCGTGCCATCCCCATGCGTTTCAGCGCGATCTTTTCAAGAATCCCGATCAGTGCGACGAGTGAACCAGCCAGGAAGGCCGCAACGATCAACGCTGACCATATCTGGATCGTCTGACCGTAGTAGGAACCAGCGAGCAACCGTGCGCCCAGACCGGCTACGGCGCCAGTTGGCAGTTCACCGACAATGGCACCGACAAGCGATGCTGCCATGCCGATCTTCATGGAGGTAAAGAGAAACGGCACGGCATAGGGCAGACGCAGCTTCCAGAAGGCCTGGAAACGGCTTGCGGAATAAGTGTGCATCAGGTCCATGTGGATGACTTCCGGCGATCTAAGACCCTTCACCATGCCGACAGCGACCGGAAAAAACGAGAGATACGTGGAGATCATTGCCTTGGGCAGCAGTCCGGAAATTCCAACCGCGTTCAGTACCACGATGATCATGGGGGCGATTGCGAGGATCGGAATCGTCTGTGAAGAGATGATCCATGGCATCAGGGATTTGTCGAGCACTCTGGAATGCACGATGCCGACTGCGAGCAGTATTCCCAGCGAAGTGCCTATCAGGAAACCGAGCAACGTGGAAGAAAGCGTGATGCTGCTGTGGTAGATCAGTGATCGTTTCGACGTGATTTTCTTTTCAACCGTCGTGTTCCAGATTTCGACGATGACTTGATGCGGGGCGGGCAGAACGGGTCTTTCCTGAGCCCAGGTATCGGCGATGAACCGGGTGAACTGGACATGTTCCTGACCTGCGCGCTCGTACATCTCCTGCTGGAACGGCGTGTTGAGGATCGCTGCTGAGATGTACCAGATTGCCAGGATCGACAGAACGACAACCGTTACAGGCCCGACGGTCCCGGACATGAGCCCGGCGAACGGGTTGAGGTTGTTGCGAGGCGACGGGAGGGTGGTGTCGGTCATGCGGTTGCTCCGTCCGGCTTCCAGACAAACAGGATGTCAGGCAGGTTTTCTTCGTTGTCACCGTCAGTGCGCCTGACCTCTTTGAAACCATCCCGCTTGTAGAAATTTTGCGCGCCGGAGTTGGCGACGAAGGTCCAAAGGCTCAATCCTGCGGGATTTTCTTCCTTGATGCGTTCGAGCATCAACTGACCCAAGCCCTTGTTCCGCGCATTTGTGGCCAGATAAAACCCGGTCACAAAGGCATCGGTGCTTGTTGCGGCGAAGCCGTGGATCTCGTTGTCATCCGTTTCCGCTACCAGAACGTCGCTGTTTTCATAAACGAACTCGCGGTGGTATCGGACAACGTCTTCATGCGAATGGACGCGCGGCATCCAGGGGGTTTCATCGATCCAGTCATTCAGGATCTCTCCGCACCGCGCCATGTCAATGCGGTTTGCGTTGCGGATCTCGTATGTTTCCTCTGGCTCAATCCTCATAGGAATGTCCTGCCCTGAGACCATCCCTTACCCGGTGCGCGATCTTCAGGAATTCCGGGGACTCGCGAATATCCAGATTTCGCTCGCGCGGCAGGTTGCTTTCGATGACATCGTAAATGCGCCCGGGACGGGGGCAGAGGACGACGATCTTTGAGGACAGGAATACGGCTTCGGGTATGGAGTGGGTGACGAAGACCACAGTCTTGTTGGTCTTGGCCCAGAGTTGAAGAAGCTGTTCGTTCAGGTGATCGCGTACAATCTCGTCAAGCGCTCCGAAAGGCTCGTCCATGAGCAGGAGATCCGGTTCGACGGCAAGAGCGCGGGCGATCGAGGCACGTTGCTGCATGCCACCGGACAGTTGCCAGGGGTACTTTTTCTCAAACCCGGCAAGGTTCACGAGTTCCATGTTCCTCGCGATGCGCTCTTTTTGCTCCGCCCTGGAAAGCCCCATGATCTCCAGAGGCAAAGCAACATTCTTGGCAATGGTCCGCCAGGGATACAGTGCCGCTGCCTGAAAGACGTATCCATAAGCCCGATTGAGCCGAGCTTCTTGCGGAGATACCCCGTTGACGGTGATCGAACCGGCGGTCGGCTGTTCAAGGTCGGCAATAACGCGCAGCAGCGTTGTTTTTCCGCAGCCTGACGGGCCGATGAAGGAAACGAAATCGCCTTCATCGATCTTTAGATCGATGTCGGACAGCGCGTGAACCGGACCGTCATTGGTCTGGAAGGTCAGCGACAGGTTGTCTATGTCGATCACCCTGTTCGGGCTTGCGCTTATTGTTGTTTCCACCATTCCGGTGTCCTTTGCGCTGGCAAGAGCAGTCATTTGTTACCTCGCTACACGAGTCGGGGCCGTTCCACGGGAAAGGATCGCGTCTTCCCTCAATGAGAAGACGCGATCCATGTCAAACACCGCTTGCCGGAATGCCGGTGCGTTCCACCTTCCGTGGCGCGGTGACCTCCTTCCAGGTGCTGAGGGCCGTGTTGACGGCCTGGAACGGTTCTCGTGCCACGAATTCGCCATGGCCCTGCTGGTGGTTGACCGTGCCGTCTTCCACGGCGACACGACCGCGCGTGAGGGTGTAGCGCGGCAGTCCCTTGACATGCTTGCCCTCGAAGACGTTGTAGTCGATCGCCGACTGCTGGCTGTTTGCGGAGATCGTCTTCTCCTTTGCCGGATCCCAGACCACAAGGTCCGCGTCCGCGCCGACCAAAATTGCACCTTTTTTCGGATAGATATTGAGGATTTTTGCAATATTGGTTGAAGTCACAGCAACAAATTCATTCGGTGTCAGGCGACCCGTGTTGACGCCATAGGTCCACAGCATCGGCATGCGGTCCTCAAGGCCACCGGTGCCGTTGGGGATCTTGGTGAAATCGCCGACGCCTGTGCGCTTCTGGTCAGTTGTAAACGCGCAGTGGTCGGTGGCAACCACCTGAAGCGATCCTGCGGCAAGACCAGCCCAGAGCGAATCCTGATGTTTCTTGTCCCGGAAGGGAGGTGACATCACACGGCGCGCGGAGTGGTCCCAGTCGTGATGATAATACTCGCTGTCGTCCAGGGTGAGGTGCTGGATCAGCGGTTCGCCGTAGGCGCGGATACCGTTCTGACGCGCCCTGCGGATCGCCTCGTGCGCCTGTTCGGACGACGTGTGCACGATATAGACCGGCACGCCTGCCATGTCGGCAATCATGATGGCGCGGTTGGTGGCTTCACCCTCGACTTCAGGCGGGCGGGAATGAGCATGACCTTCCGGACCGTTGTGACCTTCCGCGAGCAGTTTCTGCTGCAGGGTTGCAACGACATCACCGTTTTCAGCATGGACGAGGGGCAGGGCACCGAGTTCGGCGCAGCGCTGGAAGGAGGCGAACATCTCGTCGTCGTTCACCATCAGGGCGCCCTTGTAGGCCATGAAGTGCTTGAAGGTGTTGATGCCCTTCTTCTGAACGACTTCCTGCATGTCGTTGAAGACCTGTTCACCCCACCAAGTGATCGCCATGTGGAAGGAATAGTCGCAATGGGCCATTGTCGACTTGTTGTCCCACATCTGCAGCGCTTCGAGCAGAGACTGGCCAGGCGAGGGCAGGGCAAAGTCGACAACCATGGTGGTCCCGCCGGCGAGAGCGGCGCGGGTGCCACTGTCGAAATTGTCGGAGGAGAACGTTCCCATGAAGGGCATTTCCAGATGGGTATGCGGGTCGATGCCGCCGGGCATGACGTAGCAGCCCGTTGCATCCAGTGTTTCATCGCCGGAGAGGTTGGGACCGATCTCCACGATCCTGCCGCCCTCGATCTTCACATCGGCTTCATAGGACAGGTCAGCGGTCACAACCGTGCCGCCCTTGATCACTTTGCTTGCCATCATCGTTCCCCTTTTTGTGTTGCCTCTATCTGACGAATGTCTAACTCCTGCGCGTTCAGGTCTCGGCGCAGGGCCGGGACGGCGAAGAGATTTTGGAGCGCACCGATCAAAAAGGAATCTGACCGCTGAGATCTTTCCATTGCGGATTGAACCTGGCGATCATGTCATTGATCGTTTGTTTGGGCGCGCTCTTGAGCTGTTGTTCCTGTTGAATGGCTTCATTTTCGTCCGAGAGGACCTCAAAATAGACAAGTGTTTCAAAGCGAGCTCCATCCGCACTGCCGTTGGACACTGCCGCGGCACTGTCCCGTGCGATCCCCTCGCGCAAATCGCTCGCCGATCCGACATGGACGTTTCCGTTTGGCGTGTCCGCGAGAATGTAGACGAAATAGGCCATGGTTCCTTTCTGATATTCGCTTCTGATCCGGTGCAAAAGGTCAAAACCGGGTCTTGGCTCCGCGCCGAGACGGCGATGGTTTCTTCTGGACTGCCCGGACCTGATCCTGGGCCGACTCCAACGGTACTATTCCACGATCTCCGCAGTCTCGACCACCGCGTGGAACAGGACATCGGCACCGGCCTTGGCCCATTCGCGTGAGATCTCTTCCGCCTCGTTGTGTGAAAGGCCGTCGACGCAGGGACACATGATCATGGCTGTCGGGGCGACCTTGTTGACCCAGCAGGCATCATGTCCGGCGCCGGAAATGATGTTGCGGTGGCTGTAGCCGAGGCGTTCGGCGGCGCTGCGGACAGCATCGACGCAGCCGTGATCGAATTCGACCGGATCGAACCCGCCGACTTTCTCGAATTCGACTTCGAGCCCCATGTCGTCGCAAATCTTCTTGCCGCCGGACTTCAGTCTGTCTTCCATGTCCTTGATGACGGCGAGATCCGGTGAGCGGAAGTCTACGGTGAAGACAGTCTTGCCCGGGATGACATTGCGCGAGTTGGGATAAACGTCGATATGCCCGGCGGCGCCGACGGCGTGCGGAGCATGAGACCAGGCGATTTCGTCAACCAATTCGAGGATTTTCGCCATCGCAAGACCGGCATTCTTGCGCATCGGCATGGGCGTGGAACCGGTGTGACTGTCCTTGCCGGTGACGGTGACCTGGGTCCAGGAAAGGCCCTGGCCGTGGGTGACGACACCGATATCCTTGCCTTCGGATTCCAGGATCGGGCCCTGTTCGATATGAAGTTCGAACATGGCGTGCATCTTGTCCTTTCGGGCTCCGACTTCCTCGTCACCTACCCAGTCGATGCGTTTCAATTCATCTCCAAATTTCTTGCCTTCCGCATCTTCACGATCATAGGCCCAGTCCTGGGTATGGACCCCTGCGAATACCCCGGATGCGAGCATCGCGGGTGCGTAGCGCGTGCCTTCTTCGTTGGTCCAGTTGGTAACAACGATCGGATGCCTGGTCTTGAGGCCAAGATCATTCATCGTCCGCACCAGTTCCAGTCCACCGAGCACGCCAAGTACACCATCGTATTTTCCGCCGGTCGGCTGCGTGTCGAGGTGGGAGCCGACATAGACCGGCAGGGCATCGGGATCCGTGCCCGGGCGGGTCATGAACATATTGCCCATGGTGTCGACGGCCATCGTCATGCCGGCTTCCTCGCACCATTTCTGGAAAAGCCTGCGCCCCTCGGCGTCTTCGTCTGTCAGCGTCTGACGATTGTTGCCACCTGCGACACCCGGACCGATCTTGGCCATTTCCATCAGACTGTCCCACAGACGGTCTGCGTTGATCCTCAGGTTTTCGCCCGGAGCTGCCATTGGAAATCTCCTATTTCAATTCGGTTTCAACAAAGGACATGGGTGTGTCCCCGCCATTGATTACATTGTGTTCCACGCCTTCATCGCGGCGATAGACGGTGCCGGAGGGAATGAGAACTTCGCGGCTTTCACCACCCGGTTCCTCAAGCAGCATCCGACAGTCCGTCAATGTCGTGATGACGTAGTCCATACCATGCCGGTGCCAGCCGGTTTCCGCACCCGGTTCAAAGTCGAAGCGAGTCACACGGACCCTGTCGTCGTCGATCAGTTGCGTGGCGGTCGCTGGTGGTCTTTGCATCACGCTCAGCTTTCGTCTTTCTGGCTCAGTCGATGGTGTTGAGAACTGTCCTGAGTTTGTCGAACAGTTCGTCGATCTGATCCCTGGAAATGATCAAGGGTGGGGAGAGGGCGATGATATCGCCCGTCGTGCGGATCAGGATGCCATCATCGTAGGCCTTGAGGAAGGCCGAAAAGGCGCGTTTGGTCGGCTCTCCCGCAATGGGTTCCAGTTCGACAGCACCAATCAGACCGAGGTTTCGAACGTCGATTACATTCGGACAGTCCTTCAACGCATGCAGGCCGTCTTCCCAGTGTTGTGCAAGTTCGGCTGCACGGGTAAGCAGGCCTTCCTCGTCATAGGTGTCGAGTGTTGCAAGTGCGGCCGCACAGGCTACCGGATGACCGGAATAGGTGTAGCCATGGAACAACTCGATCATGTGGTCAGGGCCGGTCATGAAGGCCTGGTAGATGTCGGAGGAACAGAAGACGGCCCCCATCGGGATGACGCCCGAGGTCAAGCCCTTCGCTGTCGTTACCAGATCTGGCGTCACACCGAAGAAATCGGTCGCGAAAGGCGACCCGAGGCGTCCGAATCCGGTGATGACCTCGTCGAAAATCAGCAAAATTCCGTTCTGCGTGCAAATCTCCCGCAGTCGTTCCAGGTAGTGCTTGGGCGGGATGAGCACACCCGTTGATCCGGCGACTGGCTCGACGATCACGGCGGCAATCGTTGAGGGGTCGTGAAGCTGGATGATACGGATCAGATCTTCCGCGTATTCGGCTCCATTTTCCGGCATGCCGCGCGAGAACGCATTGCGCTCGGGATCGTGCGTGTGGCGCATATGGTCGACACCGGTCAGCATCGTACCGAATGTTCTGCGGTTGGCGACGATGCCGCCGACCGAAATGCCGCCGAAACCGGTCCCATGATAGCCGCGTTCCCGGCCGATCAGCCGTGTCCGGGTTCCCTGACCGATGGCGCGTTGATAGGCCAGGGCGATCTTCAGGGCCGTGTCGACGCTTTCAGATCCGGAATTGGTGAAAAAGACGTGATCGAGCGGAGAGGGCATCATGGCCGCAAGTCGGGCGGCAAGCTCGAATGCCTTCGGATGTCCCATCTGGAACGCCGGCGCATAGTCGAGTTCTGCTATCTGGCTTTGAACCGCCTCGACGACCCTTGGTCGTGAGTGTCCGGCATTGCAGCACCAAAGACCCGCCGTACCATCAAGAACCTGGCGTCCATCGGCGGTGGTATAGTGCATGTCCTTTGCAGATACGAACATGCGCGGCGCCTGTTTGAACTGCCGATTGGCCGTATAGGGCATCCAGAAGGCTTCGAGGTTATTGGTTGCAGCATGGTTTGGAGCTGACATGCATCCTCCTTGCGTCTGCCTGAGCAGATCGTCTGTTGATCGTCATGTGAAGGAGAGAAAGTCACGGTTCGCCGTCCTGCAGCATCGGCAGTTCCGGCAGCACTGGTCCTCTCCCCACGCTGTTCAAAGCGCCTCGCGAGGTAATCCAACCCGAGCGAAACGCCTGTTATCCTCTGTCCGGCCTTTGGCCTCGTCCGGCTTTTGCCGGTTTTGTTTATGATGGTCAGATCCAGCCGAACCTTCAAGACTTCTCCCGTTGCGGGTCGTCTAATGATCGATTAGCCTTCTGACCACTTGGTCAATTTACCCTAGGTGTAATTTGACCAAATGGTCAAGATGCAATTCCGGTCTATGTGACCAAATTCTGGTCTAACGCTGTCGGAAGCGTCTGGTACGATCCGGTGCGGAGCGAATTCGGTTGGGGGATTCGCCCGCAAAAATGGCAATCGGAAGGGCAGCCATTTCGGCTGTGATCGGAATTTTTCATGATGAGTCTTGGCGGGCAGGCGTCTGATACACCAAAGAACGGAGGCTTGAGCCGGATCCAGGAAAGGAACCGTTCTCTTATTCTAGATGCCGCGTTGAGTGAGTTTTCCAGAAAGGGCTTTTCCGGGGCAACAGTGGAGCGGATCGCGGCAGAAGCGGGTATGTCGAAGTCGAACCTGCTTTACTATTTTTCGTCCAAGGAAGCGATCTACAAGGCAACACTTGCGCATATCCTCGAGGTCTGGCTCGCTCCGCTGAAAACTCTGGATCCCGGAGGTGAGCCGGCGCGGGAGCTTGCAGCGTATATTCGCCAAAAGATAGAAATGTCGGCGACATTTCCCGAAGCCTCCAGACTGTTTGCAAACGAGGTCATGCAAGGTGCGCCTCAGATCCTTCCGATACTGGAAGGAGATCTCAGACGCTTGGTCTCGGAAAAATCCAGGGTCATCCAGGACTGGATCGACGCCGGGAAAATGCGTCAGGTCGACCCGGTGCAATTGATATTCATGATCTGGGCGACCACGCAGCACTACGCCGATTTTTCGATCCAGATCAGGGCCTTGACAGGCAAAGACCTGAGCGACCCAGTGTTTTTCAAGGAAACGGAAACCTCTATTACAACACTGATCTTGAACGGGGTCGGCCTGACAGCACCAGGTAACGACGACTGAACATGAGCGATGATCCCTCGGACCGTTTTGCCTCCAAACGTATTCCGGTTACCGGAAGTCTTCATATCCTGAAGGATGATCTCACGGAAGATTTCGTTCGCGCCTCCGGACCGGGCGGTCAGAACGTCAACAAGGTTTCAACGGCGGTCCAGTTGCGGTTCAACCTGGCCGGCAACGAAACCTTGCCGCAGGACGTCAAGTCCCGGGCCGCAAGACTGGCCGGCAGCCGGCTGACACTGCATGGTGAAATCATCCTTCAGGCTGACCGGTTTCGAACCCGTGAACGCAATCGCGAGGATGCGCTCGAACGGCTGCTTGAACTGCTGCGCAGGGCGACCGAAAAACCAAAACCGCGCAAGGCAACAAAGCCGACGCTTGGTTCAAAAAAACGACGTTTGGATGCGAAGAAGCAGCGCGGTCAGATCAAGAAGATGCGAGGGCGGGCAGGGAAGTTGGACGACTGAGCACTAAAGGTGGGCTTTTCCGGTCGTACATTCGTTTCAGGCCGGGGCTGTTTCTGTTCTTTGAACACGTGGTGGGGGATTGCTTGTGTGCACGTCACTGATTTACAGGGACGCCAAGGGGCGTGTTTATTGCGGGCGCACGATGGAACTCGGTGCGCAACTGGCCTATGAGGTTGCCTTTGTTCCACAGGGCCAGGCCTGGACTTCTGAAACAGCAGGTAGTGACACGCCTCTACGTTTCGTCACAAACTACGGAATTATCGGGGTTTTTTACGCTCCGCCAGAGGTGCGGCCAGCGCCACGGACCTTCCAGAACCATACCATTGTGGATGGCATGAATTCTGCCGGACTTGTATTCAATGTCCTCGCGTATCCCGATTCAGGCGGACCGCAACCGGAGCGTCTTTCCAAGGCATCGGGGCTCAATGTGATCGATCTGGCCGCCTGGGCGCTCGGACAGTTTTCGACCGTCAACGAAGTTCGTGCCGCGTTGGAGGCGGTTACACTGAAGCTGGAACCACTTGACGGAATGGGCAGCCAGCCGCCATTTCACTATTCGCTCTACGACCGTGAGGGCGACGCGATTGTCATCGAGTTCCACGAGGGAAAGCTCACAATTTACGATAATCCCGTCGGTGTTATGACAAACGGACCGCAGTTCTCCTGGCACCTGATCAACATCAACAACTATGCACATCTGGACAATCGGGACCGGTCAGCCGGAAGACTAGGACAATTGGATTTACGCCAGCCGGATGCCGGTATTTCAATGGCGGGTATTCCGTCAGACACGACGTCTGTCGGCCGGTTCGTCAAGGCTGCCTATTTTGCAACGTTTGCCGAGAAGGTTTGCGACCCTGACGTAGCCGTGCGCACACTCAGTCATATCATGAACAATTTCGATCGGGTGCGCGGGTTGTCGGTTACGGATCCCGAAACAGGCGACGCGTTCGGCGAAACCCTGGGGCTTGAGAACAGCGAGAATTCGACCGAATACACCACGTGGACCCAGCTCTCCGACACGGCACGCTGCCACTATCATGTCAGGGCTTATGAGGCGCTCAATTTTACGCGCTTTGATCTGAAGGCATTTGACGGCGCAAGCAGCATACTCTCTGCGCCGCTGGCAAGTTTGCCGGACCTTGGTGGTGATGGGATCGGTCTGCTCCAGGACGTTTACTAGACTGGTCTTGAAAATCTGGATCCGCCAATCGCCGGTGTCTGGGAGCGCGCTGTCTCACCCAGACGTTGGTTTTGAAGATGCTTTCATCAGGGTGAAATCCGATCCATCCATCAGGGGAGATGGAGACCGGCATCGACAGGTGTGACCACAAGTGTATGGCCAATTCGCATAATCAATATTATGGAATATTTTTGTACAAGTGAAACGACGTGCGTTCTCAGAGGTTTAGCTGTGTCTATGCATCCGTGTCCTGATAAAGTCGCACTAAGCGCCTTCGTCTTCGTCCGTTGCATCTATGACCCGCCTGGCAATGTCGAACGCAAATCCCGCACGGCACATCGCCGCCAGATCCCTGTCGCGTCGCTCAATCCTGTCGGCGGATTTTCTGAACGGACCAAGCCGACGCCGTCGTGCATAGACATTAGCTGCTTCGGCATCTGACGCCTGGTCGTCGTTGAGTACAGATTGGATTGTGTCGCGATCGACACCCTTGGCTGACAGCTGTGCTTCAATCTTGCGCCTGGAACCGCCGCGACGTCTGAGACTGGCCGTCTTTGTTTCCGCGTAGGTTCGATCGTTCACAAGACCGGCTTTGACGCATTTTTCAACGACGGTTTCGATCATCTCCGTGAATTCGCCAGGATCACGTTCATGATGTCGACAAGCTTTCAGAACCCGACGTTCCAGGAGCTTTTTCAGGTTGCTTGCAGATGAATTGTAGCGTTCCAGATAGTGGATCGCCACTCTGGTCAATCTGTCCACGGTCGGTAGTTTTGGTCGTGACTTATCCGGCATGTGTTGGTGTGTGGATTTCTTCGGCCAGCTCGGTCAGGTCGATCTGCATATTGTCGAACGCCGGTTCGATGTTCTCCGGCAACTCGTCACGCAGAGTTTGATAGTCCAGATCACAGTGCAGATTGGTAAAAATGGTCCTTTTAGGTGCGATGCGCCCCGTCCAGTCAAGCGAGTCTTCCAGGCAGAAATGGCTCGGATGTGGTGCTCTTCGGAGGCAATCCAGGATCAATAAGTCGAGTTTTTTCAATCTGTTGAGGCTATTTGGGGAGATATCCGAGACGTCTGGTACATAAGCGGCATTGTCTATCCGGAAACCAAGCGCATCAATTTCACCGTGTGCTACCGGTATAGGCTCAATGGTCAGTGTTCCGCCGTCGCCTATGATCTCGACATGCTTGCAAGGTTCGATCAGCCGATGTTCAAGAATTGGCGGGTAATTGGAGCCGGCCGGCTTTTCAAAACAGTATTTGAAGGCCTGACGGGCGTGACGATAGGTTTCCGTGTCCATGTAGACAGGCATGCGACGACGACTGAGAAGCCAGAATGCGCGCAAGTCGTCTATTCCGTGCAGGTGATCGGCGTGTGGGTGGGTGTAAAGGACAGCGTCCACATGGAGGACATTTGCTGCAAGCATTTGTTGCCTGAGGTCAGGCCCCGTGTCGACCAGCACCGTCGTGCAGCCGTATTCACCGCGTTTTTCAATCAGCAGAGAACAACGTGAGCGCCGGTTTTTCGGCTCATCGGGATCGCACGCGCCCCAGTCGTTGCCAATTCGGGGTACTCCGGCAGAAGATCCTGAACCGAGAATGGTCAGTTCTACACTCATGACGAGACAACTCCTGTCTGCCCTGCGTTTCCGGGTACTTTCTTGAAGAGGCGGAAGAAGTTTTCAGTTGTCTGGGCCGCTATTTCTTCTGCCGAAACACCCCGAACCTCAGCAAGAACGGCAGCAGTCATCGCCGTATAGGCCGGTTCATTGCGCTTGCCGCGCCTTGGTTGCGGTGCCAGGTAGGGTGCATCGGTCTCAACCAGGAGCCGTTCCGGCGGCAGTACCCTCGCGATTTGACGCAATTCTTCGGATTTCTTGAACGTCAGGATGCCGGAAAAGGAAACATAGAGACCAAGTTCAATGCCGGTCATCGCAAGCTCGCGACCGGATGAGAAGCAGTGCAGGAGGGCCGGGAAGGCCCCCTTCCCCATTTCATCGCGCAGAATTTCGGCCATGTCTTCATCGGCATCGCGGGAGTGAATGACCAGGGGCAGACCGGTTTGCCGGGCGGCTTCAATGTGGGTTCGGAGACCTTCAGCCTGGGCGTCGCGCGGGGACTTGTCGTAGAAATTATCCAGGCCTGCTTCTCCAATCGCAACGACTTTGGGATGTGCGGCCAGGGAGACGATTTCCTCGACCGGAATTCCGCGTTCAGCGCCGGCATTATGCGGATGGGTACCGACAGAACAATAGACTTCCGGGTATTCTTCGGCGATCGCCCTGATCTTGTCGAATTTTCGGATATGGGTGCAGATCGTCACCATCAGGCCGACGCCAGCCTCATGCGCGCGCGCGATCAAGGCGTCTCGCTCGCCGTCAAAATCCGGAAAGTCTAGGTGGCAATGGCTGTCGACAAGCATGAAGTGTCCTGGAACTGTAAATGACTGCAAAGCGATTTGTTACGGCGCGCCTTGATACCCGGAATCGGATTTTTACCCAAGTACCGTGTTGCTCACGCAGCGCGCAGCGCGAAAAAAAACTCGAGAACCACTTGTTTCCGGTCCAGATTGAGCGCTTCGGCATCGCTTATCGCACGGTTGGTCTTTTCCCAAAGTTCGACATAGCGATAGGCCTGCCGCACTCCATTTTGCACGTCCTGACGCATGCGTTCGTGAAGCCAGACCCCAAGAACATGCCGGAAACTATCCCAGTTGTCCGACTGTCCTCGCGCGGAAACGAGATCGGCAAGCGTGTGTACGGCGGCAAGATCCAGTTGCGCGGAATTGTCGGCCAGACGGCGTAATCCCTTTGCAATTTCAAGCCCGTCACCCGACAGCAATGATATGGCCGAGCGCAGGCTGCCATCGGCAATGCGGGCAAGGTCGGTCAGATCGTCAGATGCAGGCGCAGCATTGCCGGCAAGAGCCTGAAGTCCCTCGCAAATCTCCGTCACAACGAGGGGGGACATGTCCAGGCGGCGGCACCTGGAACGGATCGTCGGCAGCAATCGTCCCGGCGCGTGACTGAGAACCAGAAACAGGCAGCGCTCCGGGGGTTCTTCCAGGGTCTTCAAAAGCGCATTGGCGGAACTTGTATTCATGTCGTCCGCAGCATCGACAATGCAGATACGCCATGCCTTGGCTGAGGCAGTCGTGCCGAAGAACGAGACTGTACGCCGGACCTCGTCAACCGGAAGATCCGCCTTGAAACGCTTCGCTTTTTCATCCCAGGGACGCCGAAGATGAAGAATGTTGGGATGTCCACCGGCTGTTACCTGGCGCGTAACGGGGTGGTCCTCCGGTACGCTCAGATTCTGCGCCGCAGCGGCAACACTTCCGAACCTGTCAGGGTTCGCAATGACGAATTTCGCGAACCGAAATGCCAGCGTCGCCTTGCCAATCCCCTTGGGGCCGCCCAAAATCCAGGCATGATGCAAACGTTGCGAGCGATAGGCGTTCAGCAGCGCAAGCTCTGTATCACGATGCCCGATCAGAAATTTCTGTTCATGTGGCAGCGGATATCCCGCGATTGCATCGACTTCCGGAATTTCGACTGGTTCGTTTCTGCGGGCCATCAGAGATGAACCTCTGATCTTTGCGACAACTTGCCCATGTCGACGAGATCTCCGGAAAATGCCTCCAGAACTGCCTTGCGGACTGCCTGTTCCGTGAAATCCTCGTCCCTGGAACCATCCACGATGGTGAACCGGTAAGCTTCTTCCAGAGCCAACTGAAGGAACAGTTTCCGGCGCCGTTCGTGTACTGCGACAGCCTCGTCTTCGAAACGGTCCGGCCCGCCGCTTTCATCGCTCTCGGATCTTTTGGCAACACGGCTGAGACCTATTTCAGGTGGAACATCGATCAGGATCGTCATGTCGGGATGCAAGCCGGCAATGGCAGCTGTCTCGAGCAGTTTCAGATAGTCCTGATCGACACCGGCCTCGCCCTGATAGACACGCGTTGAATCAGCGTATCTGTCGCAAAGGACCCAGTCACCGCGTTCCAGTGCCGGTTTGATGGTCACGTCGACATGATCCGCACGGGCTGCGGCAAACAGCATTGCTTCACCGCGCGGTCCCAGGTCCTTTGCCCCGCCGGACAGAAGCATTGAACGGATCTTTTCTGCTCCGGGAGAACCACCGGGCTCCCGCGTGACAATGACGGATTTCCCGAAACTCTCCAGGAAGGCCTTCAGCCGAACAATCTGAGTCGACTTGCCTGCGCCCTCTCCACCTTCAAATGTTATGAAATGTCCCGGCAAACTGTTCCTGGCTCCACTCGCAAGTTTCAATCGTTTCCGATCGGATACCCATTGACCCGCAGGCTTTTAGCAGGGATTTGCGCAAATGTTTATGGTGCGGAGAGCAGTTATCCGATCCAGCCGAAAAGAAGTTCCTGCAGACCGTCGACAGCCCTGTTCATCATCGTCCCTTCAGCCACCGCACCACCGGTGACCAGCGGCGCCCGGTAGACGATGCCTTCCTTGCCAATGACCCGTAATTCGCCGACCCGCGTTCCCTCTTCAACGGGGGCCATCAATGGTCCATCGTAGACCACACGAAGGCGGTACTCCAGGCTGCCTCCACGCGCCAGCAGAACGTCGATATCGGTTTTCGCAACAAGCGGCACGGTGCTTTCCATACCTCCGTAAACCTTGCCGTCAGCGATTTTTTCACCGGCCGGATAGATTGTCTGAACCGAGTAGAATTCCCAGGCGCCGCCGATAACCTCGTTCAGCGACTGAAGCCGATGCTTGTCGGAATTCAATCCCGCCACTGCGGCGATGATCCTTCTGCCGTTCCGGTCCACGGATGCAAGTCCCGAATAACCATCTTCGGGGACATTGCCTCCTCCCAACCCGTCCAGATTTCTTATTTCTCCGAGAAGCGGGTTCTTGTTTCTTTGATAAATCCTGTTCCAGGTGAACTCGGGCAGAGAGAACAGCGGATAAAGATCCGGATGGTTTTCGATAACATATTCAGCGAGCTTGGCCTGATCTTGAACCGTCGTGCTGTTTGGCTGCTCGGTGAAGCCTGTCGGATTGGAAAAACGGCTGTTGGTCATGCCGATGGACCGGGCAAAATCCGTCATCCGGCCAGCAAACTCTTCTTCCGATCCGTCGATGCATTCCGCCAAGACAATGGCAGCATCGTTGGCGTTGTGGACCAGCAGTCCCTTGAGCAGGTCTTCTATCGCGATTTCCGACTTGATCGCCGCAAACATCGTGGATTTGCGCGAGGGAGCGCCACCGGTGCGCCAGGCATGTTCGCTGACGGTACATAACTGATCGGGTTTCGCCTCGCCTTCCTCAAGAAGCTGGAAGACTGTGGCCGCTGTCATGACCTTGACAAGTGATCCGGGCACAAAAGGTTCATCAGGCGCCTTGGAATAAAGGACAGTGCCGGAACTCGGCTCCAGAAGATAAGCCTTCGGCGCTTTCGTCACGATTGATTCTACCGCGAACGCGGATGAAAAAATTCCGGTGAATCCAGTCACAACCAGCAGGCTGGCCATGCGTTTTGCGAAGGCCAGCATTCCGCGTCCCGAAATTCCATCTACCGGTTTACGCATGCGTTCAATCACCCTGACACGTCAGTCTCGAAGGGCAAATGATGGAATGCCGTTTTTCCGTTATTTGCCTTCTGGAATACTAGCAGCCAGTTGGCGCATGGAAAGTCCGGATGAACCGGCTGTGGACAAGAGACCATGCGCTTGTGAAATTCGCGTGTTTGCGGAATAGGAGGATATTGCGCTTCCCGTTTCAAAACCGGCCGGTTGGCCGGGAAAAGGGGTTCCAAGTGTGCCGTTCGACGGTGCGAAGCTTGACGAATACGTGCTTGGTTCCTGCTTGAAGCGATTGTTGGAAGCAACCTTGATCGTCGGGTTGCCCGCTTCGAAGGCGATCGCCGGATCGAAGGCAGCTGCGAAAGTCCTGCCGGTCTGAGTTCTGGAAGCGGAAGCGACCGTGGATGCGGCAAAATACGGCCGTGTTGCAGGTGCCGGTACCTTGCCAAACACGATTTGGGGTGGCGCGGCCTGGGCCAGCAATGTTCCAGGCTGGGTGCCGCCCGGCACAACGGATCCCGGGCCGTTATAGGAGGCCATCAGATACTCTTCATCCTCGCCGTGAAGTGGTGCCTTGCCAACGTATTCCACTTTCACCTTGCCGACACCGGCAGACTTGGTGCCCAGCATCGTGGCAACCCGTTCGGACAGGTCGATCACGCGGTTGCCGTGGAATGGCCCGCGGTCATTGACACGCACGATCATCGAGCGGCCATTCGCGGTGTTGGTCACCTTGGCGTAGGAAGGCAACGGCATGGTCGTGTGTGCGGCGGTCAGCGCGTTGCGATCGAAAATTTCACCATTGGCAGTCTTGCGGCCGTGGAACGTCGGTCCGTACCAGGACGCAAGGCCGGTTTTCTTGTAGTTCGGATCATGCTCGGGATAATACCACTTGCCGGCAATCTTGTATTTCTTGCCGATGACGTATCTCCCGCCACCCTTTGGAACGGGTTTGCCGGAGGCGACCATCCGCGGGCTGGCTTTGACGCCGTATTTTTCAGGACTGAATTTTGCCTTCTGCTTTGGTGCCGAACTGCAGGCGGCAACAACCGAAAGCGCGGCAACCGCAAGCACCACATTGCCAAGCTGTCGCCAGCTGCTGCGGTCTCTTGTTTCCCCGGTCTGCTTCCCCAAAGACGATCCTGCCCACCGGCAAGTTAGCACGCCTGTCCCTAGCATTCTGCCGTCCTACTCACTTACGCGTTGGCGGCCCCGCAGCTCACGCGATAATCCGGCACTTCTTGCAAAGTGATCCGGTTTCCAGGCTACGGTCCGGTCCTCAGGACCGGTTCCCTAACAGACACACTGCCCCCGCGGTGCGTCCCACACATAGCGCCTGTTTAGATCGCAAGTTTATTACTTCAAAGTAAATAGGCCGTCGAGGCCACGATCGATCGTTTTTCGATCGTTTGGACAAGAAACTTCACGAGCCTGATTTCGGTTTCCTGAGGATGTTAAATAAGCACTTGTTTTCAATAGAAAAATTCCTCAATTGAAATGCAATTTTACGCTGTTGCAGACAGGGCACAGTCGCGAAAAAAACATCAAAGGATCAGCTTGTGATGTGCGTCACATCCGCCATTGTCAGTTCCGCCTAGAGTGACCTCATTGCTGATGACCGCCCTGTCACAGCAACGCTGGATCCCACCTCCAGCATTGGCCGTCGGTTCAAAACCCTGCCCACGACACCGGACCGGCGGCCCCCACACTTTGGCAATGTTCCGGAGCCGCTGCGCTCGTCCTGCCCTACCCAACCCTGAAGGCGCCCGGCACCGGAACATTCCAAAGCATCTACCTTCCGCCGTGATACGGCTTCCACACCAAATTTTCTGTTTTGACACAATGTCGGAAAACCGGCTCTTGACTTTCTGCGCCAGACAAAGGAAACGGTGTGAACGAGCAGCGATGTGCGAGACATACCCGTTGCTTAGGTGAGGTGGCCGAGTGGTTTAAGGCAGCGGTCTTGAAAACCGCCGTGCGTGAGAGCGTACCGTGGGTTCGAATCCCACCCTCACCGCCATTTTCTTTTCTGATTTGTACCTGGAAACGTAGCTCACGCGCCCATTGTTCATGGGTGTTCTTGTTTCCATGAAACACAGCCAATACCGTCCAATGTTTCTTCCAACTCGTAGTGCCTTGCCGGTCTGTCAGCGATATTCGGAAACGCGTAGGACGGCCATCGATTGCGAGACAAAGTCAGACCGTGTATTTTCAAAAGATGCGGAATTCCGAACAGGTTCGCCTGGCACTGTTTTGCTGGAGTTTGAGTGCTCTCGTGGTCGTTTTTGGAGGTTACATCCTCCAGCAACACGTTGTTCTGGCGCTCCAGACCGGAATGCACTTTGGTCAGAGAAGTGGTTTCGTTGAGCAGGCAAGTGAACCATGGTCGTTCTGGACCTCGATCCTGCTCTTCGGGTCAATCGGTACTGGCATTGTAATAGCGGGCCTGGCCTATCCCGTTTCGATGCTGCTGTCCTGGTTCCGCAAAGACCGTCGCGAACACTGAAACGGATTGACTGAATATCGGCGTTGGGGCGGCGTTGAAGCCAAAGCCGACGTTCCTGTTTCGCTTTCATGCCATCGTGGACCTTTCCACAATTGTGCTGTATCGACATCTCCATGACACCTCACTTCCGGTCCGGACAAAAAACAGATGTCGTCGCATGCGTCGATATCCTGCGCGATTGGGCAGAAGAAACACCGTGGATGGCGGAACTCGACGAACGCGGATCCATGCAGGCTTTCTGGCGAGATATCTTTGAGACCGACAAGGTATGGGTTGCGCAAACGGGGAGCCGCATCGTCGGATTTTGCACCCGCGATGACGATAACATTGGTGCGCTCTACGTGATTGCCGGGGAGCGAAGCACGGGTATTGGAAAGCGTTTGCTCGACTTGGCGAAGGCAGACCGTGACTGGATAACCGTTTGGGCTTATGAAAAGAATAAAGATGCATTGAGGTTCTATCACCGCGAGGGACTCGTCGAGTTGAAACGAGAAATCGAAGTAGAATCAAATCTTATGAATATCGAGCATCGCTGGACCAATCCTGATCAAATCTGATTATTGGCCATGGGTTCAATTCGATCATTCACTCGGATCGACAGACACGTCCACAAGGGTGGCTCGCCTGCGCCCTGAAGTGCCATGGCGTTGTAGACCCATATTCTTTGGTGTGATTGTGAATTAAAGACCACCGTGCCCGAGGCCGCATCACGGTGTCGGATCCCATACGCGCCGCTATGCGCTGAAATGCCGGGATGGATACACCTTTTCCGGCAATAATCTTTCCGGTGGCGCTGCGTCTTGACATTGCTGGAACTGCGAATGGAACCGCCAAAGCGGTTACAGTGCAAGCTTGATACGTCCGCCGTTTCGGGAGCGGGAGCAGCAGGCGATCATGCGCCGGTTCCCGGCCCTTTCGGAGCGCGTCATCACTTTGTCCCGGTGATCAATGTCACCCTCCAGAACCATCACTTCGCAGCTTCCGCACAATCCCTCACGACAATCGGATGCGACATCGATGCCTTTTGCATGAAGGGCGTCGAGCAGCGTTTCATCTGCGGCGACCTTGATGGAAAGTCCGGAGTCCTGCAATTCGACATCGAAGCCTGCTTCCTTTTCCGGATCGAGACCGGTGTCCCGCGAAGAAAAATGCTCGAAATGCAGTATGCCCTCGGGCAGGTCCACGGTGAGGTCTTCCAGGGCAGAAATCATGCGTTCCGGACCGCAGACATAAATTTGCCCCTGCTGTTTCAGTGCCGAGACGAGACCGGCAAGGTCTGCTCGCCTGTTTTCATCGGCGGCATAAACCGTCAAACGGCCAGCGTGGTCCTGTTCCAGGCGAACAAGGTGGGCCATGCTCCCGCGCGAGCGTCCGCAATAATGGATCGTATAGTCTTTCCCGAGTGCCTTGAGCCGGTCTGCCATGGCAATGATCGGCGTGATCCCGATGCCCCCGGCAATCAGGAGATAGGAGTTCGCCATCTCGTCCAGCCGGAAGAGGTTGCTGGGGCCGCGCAGTTTGACCTCCATGCCCTTTCTCACGGTTTCGTGGATATGCCGCGAGCCTCCTCGCCCGCCATCCTCTCGCAAGATGGCAAGGTCGTAACCCTCTGCTCCGGGGCGGCTGCAAAGGGAATACTTGCGCTCGTAGTCTGCAACGCAGAGTTCGACGTGGGCACCCGCACTCCAGTCAGGCAACGGTCGCCCCCTGGTGTCCTGGAGCGTCAGTCCAAGGACACCTTCGGCTTCCCACCGAACATCCGCGACACGCACCTTGCGGGCGATGTCGCGACGCGAAGGCGCGCCGACCGGATAGTGGACTTCGGAACCCGCGATTTCCGGTTTTTGGCGTTCAGGGTTCTTTTCAGGATCCCATTCGACCCAGACGTGGTCTGGACCTCTGAAAGATGTTGTTGGCAGATACCTGAACTCCTGATCGGCAAGCTGCAGGTGCGGGATTCTGCGCGAGACTTCCTCCAGGAATACCCGCATTTCCATGCGGCCGATATTCTTGCCCATGCATTGATGGCTGCCATAGCCAAAGGTCAGATGATCGACAGCGTTGTCGCGATAGATGTCGAACGTGTTGCCATCCTCGAAATGCCTCTCGTCCTGGTTTCCGGATGCCTGGACGATGAGAAGCCTTGCACCTTCAGGCAGATCAACGCCTCCCAGGCGGGTCTTGGCGGTTGTCTGACGCCGCCAGGCGACGATTGAACCTGAATAGCGCAGACATTCTTCAACGGCATTCGGGATCAGGCTGGCGTCCTGGCAGATATCTTCCCACGCCTGCCGGTGGCTCAACAATGTCTTGAACATGTTCGCCGACGCGAGCGAGGTGGTTTCGTGGGCTGCGACGATAATCGCCATCATCATCGAGTGGACATAGCTGTCGGGTACGATATCGGGCATCTCGGCGTTCTTGCGGATCGTTTCATGCATCCAGCCGGTGCCTTCCGGTTCGTTCTTCATCCTTTCTATGATTTTGCCGGCATAGACCCAGAACTGACCGACGTCATGCGCAACGGCGAGCTGTTTTTCATCCGATGGCCTGCCCCAGGTATTGACCGAATGGGCGACCGAAAAATTCCGCAGGACGTTGATGTCATCTTCCGGAACACCGAGAAAATGCAGCGCTACATTCAAGGGAACTTCGTAGAGCATGGCCTCCACCAGATCGACCCGTCCCGAATCGATAAAAGCGTCAACTTTTTCCCGTGTGAGCCTGCGCACCATTTCCTGCTTGGCTTCCAGGTTTTCGGGAAAGAAGTGATCCATCAGAACTCGCCGACGCTCCATGTGCGCAGGCTCGTCCTCGTTGACCAGGGTCCGGTTCATGGCGTAGCCGTAGGTCTTGAGAACCTCGACCGCCTCGGGTGTCGCAGGCGTTATCTTTTCAAGGGCAATTCGAGGTGAGAAGATGCTGTTGTCACGAAACACGGCCTTGATGTCATCGTAACGGCTGACAACCCAATAACCGAGTTTCGGGCTGAAAAAGACCGGTTTCTGATCCCGCGACCAGCGGAGCGCCTCGGCAGGGTCGGACTGATAGCGATCGGAAAACGCGTCAAATTCCTCAGCTTCCCGGGCGAAAGGGCATTTGCCGGCCGCATCTTCGGCTTCGCTTTTATCGCCGGACCTGTTGTCCGTCTGGTTCTCGGACCGTGCCAATTGGCCTCTCCTGAAGTCATTTACTTTTATCGCACAAAATTGCGCGTTATAATCATTGTGCAAGCTTCGACTTCGCGGTCAAGTCCCGTTTCGAAACGGAAGGTTTTGATGAAAGACAATGTCAGGCCGAAAGGAAATCTGCTGCAGACCCTGCAAAGAGGGATGGAAGCATTCACTCACGTAGCAGACAGCCCTGATGGACTTTCCGTCGCGCAGTTAGCTGACAAGCTGCAGGTCGACCGCGCGATTGCTTATCGAATCGTCGCGACCCTGGAAGCGGATGCTTTTGTTTGGCGCGCGGCAAACGGCAACATTTTTCTCGGAAGCGCCGTCCTTGCGCTTGTCTCAAGCCTGGAACCCCAGTTGCGCTCGATCGTGGAGCCTGAACTGAACAAGCTTGCTGAAGAAACCCGGGCGACGGCCTTCCTGTCGGTCGCGCGCGGGATGGATGCCGTTGCCATCCTTGTCGCTGAATCAAACTCAGGTCTCATCCGCGTCGGCTACCGTGTCGGCAGCCGACACCCTTTGACACGCGGTGCCGCCGGTATCGCAATTCTCGCAGGGCGTGCGGAACGGCCCGAGGACATTGATGAGGTTCGTGCCGCAAGACGTGATGGCTACAGCATTACACGGGGCCAGCTGCAACGCGGTGCTGTCGGTATTGCTGCTCCCCTTCGTTTGTCCGGAAAACGGCTGGTTGCCCTTGAGGCTTCAATTGGTGTTGTGGCGCTTGACGATCTGGATACCGAAATGGCGGCACCACTTCTGATGAATTGCGCAGCGCAAATTTCTCAGGGCTTTGGCGGTACTCAAAACTGAACAACTCGAAAACCGTTTAGCGGGCATCCGGCGATCCGGGTGGATAAGGGAAAGTGTGCAAACAACTGCTTGCGCGCTGTTTGCACATATCCTGCCCGTATCGGTATGAATCATCAGGTGATCACGTCGGGTCCGGGACGACCAAGTTTGGCAATATCGGCAATTTCATGTGCAGCCTCGATCACAGGCGCAAGGGCCAGTTGAACGTCCCCGTTCAATTTCGAAGGCTCCGTTTCAAGGTATTCGACGTAAAGGCGGACCGTTGCTCCCTCGGTTCCCGTGCCAGACAGTCGGAACACGGCACGTGCGCCACCGGAAAACTGAATGCGCAGGCCCTGGTTGCTGCTCTTCGAGCCGTCAACAGGGTCTTCGTATGCGAAGCTGTCGGCCTTTGTAACCTTCAGTCCGGCAAAGGACTTACCGGGAAGGTCATTCAATTGCCCGGAAACACGCGCCATCAGAGCGTTTGCGTCGGCGATCGGAAGTGCTTCGAAGTCATGTCTTGAATAGTAGTTCCGTCCATACTTTTCCCAATGGGTCAAAAGAAGTTCCGACACGGAGCATTTCCTCGATGCCAGGATGTTGAGCCAGAGAAGGACCGCCCAGAGACCATCCTTTTCGCGGACGTGATCGGATCCGGTTCCGAAACTTTCCTCACCGCAGAGCGTTGCCTTGCCTGCATCGAGAAGATTGCCGAAAAACTTCCATCCTGTCGGAGTTTCGAAACACTCGATACCAAGTTCCAGCGCCACGCGGTCGACGGCGCAACTGGTCGGCATGGACCGGGCAACGCCGGCAAGCCCATTTGCGTAACCGGGCGCCAGATGTGCATTGGCAGTCAATACGGCAAGACTATCGGAGGGCGAGACATAGCAGTTCCGTCCCAGGATCATGTTCCTGTCACCGTCGCCGTCTGACGCAGCGCCAAAGTCAGGTCCGTCATCCGACATCAGTTCGTTCATCAGATCCTTGGCCCAGGCCGGATTGGGATCAGGGTGTCCACCGCCAAAATCTTCCGAAGGGATCGCGTTGATCGCCGTTCCTGAAGGTGCGCCAAGCGCGTCTTCCAGGATCGCTTTTGCGTAAGGACCGGTTATGGCGTGCATGGCATCGAAGCGGATTTCAAACCCGTTGGCGATGTGTTCCCGGATCGCTGTGAAATCAAACAGCTCTTCCATCAACTCTGCGTAATCCGCCACTGGATCAACGACGCTCACGGTCATCTTCCCGACCAGTGTTTCACCGATTGTTTCAAGATCAATGGCGGGCGTGTCCAGTGTCAGATACCGGTTGATGTTGCAGGTGGCCTCGAAGAATGCGTTCGTGACGGATTCGGGAGCCGGACCGCCATTTGGAATGTTGAACTTGAGGCCGAAGTCTTCGTCGATCCCGCCTGGATTGTGGCTTGCCGAAAGGATCAGACCACCGTCGGTGGCATTCTTTCGGATCAAATTGGAAGCCGCTGGCGTCGACAGCAGGCCCCCTCGCCCGGTGATTACATGCTTTGCCCCGTTTGCAGCGGCCATGCGCAGGATTGTCTGGATTGCCTCGGCATTGAAATATCGTCCGTCGCCACCAACAACAAAGGTCTTGCCCTGGGCTCCTCCTATCGCGTCGAAAACGGACTGAACAAAGTTTTCAAGATAATGCGCTTCCATGAAAACGCGTGTCTTCTTGCGTAGACCCGAGGTTCCCGGTTTCTGTCCGTCGATCGGCGCGGTGGGAATCGTTTTGATTTCCATATCAGTTTTCTCCTTCCGGATAAAAATAGGCACGTCCGGACGCGCGCATCAGGTCTGCGGTGTCGGGAAGCGCGGAATTTGCTTCAAGTTTCTCAATAGGGACCGAATAAATCCGGCGCCAATTCGGATGCTCGTCAATTGTCCCCGGCAAATTTTGAGCTTCCTCTTCTGCGAGGATGTCGTCCAATTGCACGGATGTCATTGCGGCCGGTGACCGGGCCAGACGGTCATGAATTGCCGTACCCGGATCTGATCCTTGCGGAACCAGAGCGGCAGCATCCGCCTTGCGTTCGTCGCGCTGGCGGATTGCTGTGTCTGCATCGATCCAGCCGAGTCGCTGCCACCAGTCAATGTCGCGGCCAGCGCAATATCCGTGCAGTGTCGGCGTGTCATGCGTTGCAAAACAGGCCAGACTATGCGCGCGCAAATGGGACGGATCCCGGAAAGACCCGTCCCATTCTCGTTCATACTGCAATACCGAGTATCCGTAGATGCCGCGCGCAGCGAGCATTTCGCGAAATCCTTCCGGCACCAGCCCGAGGTCTTCTCCAACGACGACACAATTTGCCTGATGCGCCTCGATAGCGGTAAGCGCAAGCAGCGTTTCGAACGGTTGCTGAATGTACGCCCCGGGACTGCCATCGTCTGGAATCCAGAAACTGCGATTCAGGCCGAGCACGTGATCAATGCGAATGATACCGGCCGCGCGCATGGTCTGCCTGAGCACGGAACGGAAATTGCGATAACCACTCAGCGCGCTAAGCTTTGGTGCGAATGCTGTCAGTTGCCAGTTCTGTCCCTGGGGGTTGAGATGATCCGGCGGCGCTCCAAGGGAAACGCCCTTGGCTACACAGTCTTGTCCCATCCATGCTTCCGCGCCATTCCGTCGGGATCCGACTGCAAGATCCAGATACAGACCCATCGGCATGGTGTCGCTGTCTGCTATCCGCCTCAATTGCTCAGATGCGATCCATTGCAACCAGACGTGAAACTCAGTTTCATTCGGGCTACAGGCATCATCGGGCAATGTGGCGGGATCCTGAAGCGCAATTGGCCAACTTTCCCAGTTTTCACCGTTCTTGACGGCAAGCGCCTCGAACACCGCAAAGCGACTAAGTTCGTCGTCGCATGTACGGACAAATTCCTCGAAATGCGCCTTGGCAGTTTCTGAAGCCGCTTCCCGGAATGTTTCATACAGGGATCGCAGAAGCGACTGGTGACGGGCTCGGACGACCTGATAGTCGATGAGGTCGTCGGATGTATCGAGCTGACCACGAGCTTCTTCCATCAAGGCGATCGCGGACGTGTTGCCGTCAAGCCCGGGTATGCTGTCGAGAGCAATATGCAACGTATTCAAAAAAGCACGATGGGACGGTGAATATGGGCTGGCAATGTCGGAGGTCGACCAGCCCCAGCTATGGATCGGATTGATGCCGAGAAAACTTGCGCCGCGGTCGCCTAGCATTGCGGCAAGACTTGCCAGGTCGGTGTAGTCGCCCACGCCCAGATTTCGGCTGGAACGCAACCCGTAAAGCGGGGCAGTGACACCCCAGACGCGGTCCCTTGCGGCAAGTGAGTCTACCATTGGCGCTTTTACCGGCGCTGCGGGTATCGTCGCGATTTGCGTTTCACCCTCCGCTTCCACGTTCAGATGATAAACGCCGACTTCGAGTGCAGGCAGATCTACCTGAGCTTCTGCATATCCATCTGCAAGATACTGATTTTTCTCGTCCTTCAATATCCATGCGCATGGCCGGAAAACCGGAATTGTTGAACCATATCCAGCAGTCACCACAAATTCAGGCGGTACTATGTGGCCAAGCTGCTCCGACCTGATTGCTTCGAGTGATATCCGTGTGTCGTTGTCGGTTTCCGCTGAAACACCCATCGCCTTTAGCAATGCGCGCCGGGTTTCGTCATTGGTCCAGTGTTCGTGTCCGCCGAGGTCGTGGAACATGGGCAAGACACCGTACGCTTCAGCCAGCTCATGCAATGGGTTGGAGCTCATGAGACTTCGTCCGCTGAAAGGGCCAGGACGACAACTGACTGGCCTTGAATGTTCATGTTGCCGCTGTCAATGCGCCTTGCTGGGAAGGGCATCTCGGCCGAAGTGTCAAGTTCCAGTCTCCAGGCATAACCATCTGGCGGAACGGGCAGAATTGCCGGCAGGTCGTCTGCGTCCCGGTTGAACAGAAGAAAAAGCGTGTCCTGAACCTGTCTTTCAGGCGCGCACTCTCCAGAACCTCGCAAGATCAGACCGAAGGTGGACAGACCGGGGTCACGCCAATCGAGAGAGCGGCCGTTGAAATCAAGCCATTCTACATCGGGCATTCCGTCGCTCTCGCGCACTGCGCCATGCAGGAAGCGTGACTGGCGAAGGCTAGAGTGTTCCTTTCGCAACCGTGACAGACCGCTGACAAATTCAACGAGGCTTTCATCGCGGTGCTGCCAGTTCACCCAGCCTATCGTGTTATCCTGGCAATAGGCGTTGTTGTTGCCATTTTGACTGTTTCCGATTTCGTCTCCGGCCAATAGCATCGGAGTTCCTTGCGAAAGGAACAGCGTGGCGAGCAGATTTCGTTGACGGCGGGACCGGTTGGCTTGAACAACGGGATTGTCGCTATCGCCTTCAATACCGAAATTGTCACTGTAGTTCGCGTTGTGACCGTCTCTGCCATCTTCGCCATTGTCGAGGTTGTGTCGATGCGCATAGCGCGTGACGTCGGCAAGCGTGAATCCGTCGTGCGCGGTCACTAGGTTCACCGAGGATCCGGCAGGCCTCCCGCCCCTGTCAAAATACCCGGCCGAGCCCAGAACACAGGCAGCGAGTTCCTGTGCACTGTGGTCGTCGCCGCGCCAGTACCGTCGTGTCGTGTCACGGAACCTGTCATTCCATTCGCCAAATTCCGGAGGAAATTGACCCAGCTGGTAACCGCCCGGCCCGATGTCCCACGGTTCGGCGATCAGGCGAACTGTTGCCAGGATCGGGTCCTGTCGAAGGGCATCGAAGAAACCGCCGTTTGGATCGAAACCATGATCCTCCCGACCGAGTGTCGTTGCCAGGTCAAACCTGAAACCATCCACGCCCATGACCTCAACCCAGTAGCGCAGACTGTCGAGTATCAATCTCATGACGTACGGGTGAGAAACGTTGAGCGTGTTTCCGGTTCCGGTGTCATTGACGTAATAACGCTGCTGGCCCTGAACCAGTCGATAATAGGATGCGTTGTCGATGCCACGGAAACTCAAAGTCGGGCCCAGATGGTCCCCTTCCGCGGTGTGATTGTAGACAACATCGAGAATGACCTCGATGCCGGCAGTGTGGAAGCGCTGAACCATGGCACGGAAGCCTGCGCGACCTGCGGGACCGAAGTAGCGCGGCTCTGGAACGAAAAACCCGATTGAATTGTAGCCCCAATAATTCTTCAGTCCTTTTTCGACCAGGAAACCGTCGTCGACAAAGGCATGAACGGGAAGCAGTTCGATTGTCGTGATACCCAGTTTTTGGAGATGCTCGAGCATCGGGTCCGATGCCAGGCCCTCATATGTTCCGCGAAGGCTTTCCGGGATCGCAGGATGCTCCATTGTCAGCCCCTTTGCATGAGCTTCATAAATCAGAACTTCATCGGAGCGCGGGACCGGACGCTCGCTGGACGGGGCGTGTGTCTCGGGCGCTGTCACAAGTGACTTGGGTACAAAAGGTGCACTGTCGCGTGTGTTGAAGGACAGATCTCCTTTTGGATCAGAATTAATAAACCCCAGTAAGTCACCGTAAGAACGGTACTTTCCTCTCATTTCGCGCGTGTAGGGGTCGAGGAGGAGCTTGTTGGGATTGAAGCGATGGCCCCTGTCGGGGTCATAGGGACCGTGGACACGATAGCCGTAAAGCGTTCCCGGGCGTATTCCGGGAAGATACCCATGCCAGACCGGACCGCTGCGTTCCGGCAACAGGAGCCGGGACGTTTCGGATTGTCCATCGCTTGAGAAAAAACAAAGTTCCACTTTTTGTGCGTTGGCAGAGAACAATGCGAAATTCGTTCCCTCACCGTCAAAATGCGCACCAAGCCTGCTTGGCGTGCCTGGAAGCATCGGGGTGTTCATTCAGCGTCCTTCTCGGCCCCGTCCAGAAGAGATTCAAACAGCGATTGATATGCAGTGGCGGACGCGTCCCACCCAACTTGATGTCGCATCGCGTTGCGCATCAGTAAAGTCCAGATTTTGCGATCGACAAAGAGATCGCAGGCGCGGTCAATCGCGTGAACCAGGTTTTCTGCGGTGACTGGTGCAAACTGAAAACCAGTCGCACTTCCCGCCCTGATGGCTGCATCATTTGCGTCGATAATCGTGTCGGCAAGACCGCCTGTACGAGAGACCACCGGCAACGTCCCGTAGCGAAGACCGTAGAGTTGCGTCAGACCGCAAGGCTCGAAACGTGACGGCACCAGAATAGCGTCCGAACCCGCCTGCATCAGGTGAGACAGGTTTTCATCATAGCCGATGATCGTTCCGACCGATCCGGCATGATCCGCCGCTGCTTTTCGAAAGGATTCCTCAAGTTTCTTCTCACCACTGCCAAGGAGCGCGAGACGCGCACCACGTCCCACGAGTGCCGGAATTGCGTCCAGCAGAAGATCGAGACCCTTTTGTTCCGTCAGTCGGCTGATCACACAAAAGAGCGGTGCGTCAGGGTTACCTGAAAGACCGAAGCGTTTTTCAAGCGCTCGCCGATTTGCGGCCTTTCGCTTGAGCGACCTCGCGCTGTAATTTTCTTCAATCGCCGTGTCGGATTGCGGATCCCAGGCCTTCAGGTCAATCCCGTTGAGGATACCGACCAGGTCTGATTTGCGAGACTGGAGCAACCCTTCAAAACCCATACCGAATTCGGCGGCCATCAGCTCTCTGGCATAGGTCGGACTGACCGTCGTGATCCTTTCCGAGGCAATTATTCCAGCCTTCAGAAAGCTTATCTGTCCGTAATACTCATATCCTTCCCTTGAGTATCCTGCAGGATCCAGTTTCAACAACCGTGTCAGCGCGGCCGGGAACAATCCCTGAAATGCAATGTTGTGGATCGTGATTACAGACGGCATGCGGGAACCGGCCTGCCGCAGATACCAAGGCGCCAGGCCGGCCTGCCAGTCGTGAGCATGGAGAAGGTCGGGCCGCCAGTTTTCGTACCCGGTGAGCGAAACCTGCGCTGCAGCGTTGCTCAATGCCGCGAAGCGCTGTGCGTTGTCGGTCCAGTCGTTTCCGCTTTCATCCAGGTAGATGCCACCTTTGCGTTCGAAGAGATCTGGAGCTTGAAGCAAAAGGAGTGAAAGTCCTTCTGCCTCGATCGCCAGCAGCCGCGCGGGACTGCCGAACAACGTGCCCAGGTCCATATCGGAAGTTGCCTTCCTGGCAAGCCCATTCAAAGCCGGGTAGAGAGGCAGGATGACGCGGCATTCGATGTCAGCCGCTGCCAGGGCCTTCGGCAAGGCTCCGACGACATCAGCCAGACCTCCGGTCTTGACGAACGGTGCGCACTCGGAAGCCGCAAGCAGCACCTTCATGTCAGGCCTCCAGCTTGTCGATCATCGCTTTCGTGATCAGACAGATACCGTTTTCGGTGCGGCGAAAACGCTTGGCGTCCATCTCCGGGTCTTCACCGACGACCAGGTCTTGCGGTATCTGGACGCCCCGGTCGATGACAACATTCGTCAATCGAGCGTTCCGGCCGATATCCACGTGCGGCATGGCAACAACTCCTTCAAGGCGGGAATAGGAGTTGCAGCGGACACCGGTGAACATCAGACAGCGCAACAGACTGGAACCGGATATGATGCACCCGCCGGAAACCATTGACGAAATTGCCTGACCGCGCCGGCCTTCCTCATTATGGATAAATTTCGCCGGCGGGTTCAGTTCCTGATAAGTCCAGATTGGCCATTCCGTGTCGTAGATATCCAGATCGGGTGTGAAATCCGTCAGATCGAGATTTGCCTGCCAGAACGCGTCGATTGTGCCGACATCGCGCCAGTAAGGTTCTCTTTCCAGTCCACTCAAGACGCAGGAACGACTGAAAGGGTGCGCGAACGCGGTGCCGGCTTTCACGAGCCTTGGAATGATGTCCTTGCCAAAGTCGTGGCTTGAGTTCGGATCAGCGGCGTCTTCCTTGAGAATTTCAAACAGAAACTGTGTCTCGAAGACGTAGATGCCCATGCTGCAAAGCGCCTGATCCGGATCTCCCGGCATCGACGGTGGATTTGCAGGTTTTTCAACGAATTCGGTGATCCTGTCTTCGGTGTCGACCGCCATGACACCGAAGCCTTTCGCTTCTTCCAAAGAGGCTTCTATACAGCCCACCGTTACATCGGCAGCAGTTGCTACGTGCTGTTCGAGCATCTTGGAATAATCTTGTTTGTAGATGTGGTCACCGGCGAGGACGACCATGTATTTTGGTGCATAACTCTCGACGATATCGATGTTCTGATACACGGCATCCGCGGTGCCCAGATACCAGTTTTCCTCATTTACCCGCTGAGAAGCAGGCAAGATATCCATGGATTCATTGCGTTCCGGGCGGAAAAAACTCCAGCCCCGATGCAGGTGCCTGATGAGGCTGTGTGCCTTGTATTGCGTGGCCACGCTGATACGGCGAATACCGGAGTTGATTGAATTGGAAAGCGCGAAGTCGATGATCCGCGTCTTGCCGCCGAAATACACGGCCGGTTTCGCGCGTCTGTCCGTCAGTTCCTTCAAACGGCTTCCCCTGCCGCCCGCCAGGACAAATGCCATCGATTGACGCGCCAGGCTGCCTTGATCTTGCGTGGACATCCATTTTCCTCCCGTATTGGCGGCGCCGATCAGGTGTCCGGTGCCTCAAACTCAAACATCACAGTGCTCAAAGGCGGCAATGTCAGGCAGAGCGAGAACGGTTGACCTGTGACAGCTATTTCGTCCGCAACTACTCCTCCCAGGTTCCCGAGACCGCCGCCGCAATAGCATTCTGCATCCGTGTTCAGTCGTTCTGTCCAGCGCCCCTTGAGAGGCACACCTATCCTTCGGCCTTCTCGCCCGACAGGTGTGAAGTTGCACACCACGAGCACAGGGCGTTTGCGTTCCTCGTCGAAGCGCAGCCAGGCAAATACGGACTCGTCCGCGTTGGATTCCACCAAAGCGAATCCTTCAACCTTGCAGTCAAGCTGGTAAAGTGCAGGCGTTTGCGCATAGACACGGTTTAGATCCCGAACGAGCGTCTGCACTCCCTTGTGCTGAGCATTGTCCAGCAGATGCCAGCCGATGCTTTCGTTGTGGTTCCATTCCCAGCCCTGCCCGAATTCAGATCCCATAAACAGCAGTTTCTTGCCTGGATGTCCCCACATGAAGCCGTAGTAGGCTCGCAGATTGGCGAACTTCTCTGCCCCCTCACCCGGCATTCGATCCAGGATTGACCCTTTTCCGTGGACGACTTCGTCGTGGCTGAGCGGCAGAACGAAATTCTCGGAGAACGCGTAGTGAAAGCCGAATTCGATCTTGTTGTGATGATATTTGCGATGGACCGGATTCTCCCGCATGTAGGACAGAGTGTCGTTCATCCATCCCATATTCCACTTGAAACCGAAGCCCAGACCGCCTGCGTCGACCGGAGTGCTTACTCCGGGAAATGCGGTGCTCTCCTCAGCGATTGTCATCACACCGTCCATGTCTGCATAGACGAGCGTATTGGTACGCTTCAGGAAATCGATCGCCTCGAGGTTTTCCCGACCTCCCTGATCATTGGGAACCCACTCTCCTTCGGCGCGTGAATAGTCGCGATAGAGCATTGATGCGACCGCATCGACCCTGAGGCCGTCGACATGATGTTCGCGCATCCAGTAGAGGGCATTGGCGATCAGAAAATTCTGAACTTCGGTTCGGCCATAATTATAGATGAAGGTTCGCCAGTCGGGATGCCATCCTTCCCGGGGATCAGCATGTTCGTATAAGGGTGTGCCGTCAAAACGTCCAAGTCCATGTTTGTCTTCCGGGAAGTGTCCCGGCACCCAGTCGATGATCAAGCCCAGTCCGGCACGATGACAGGCATCGACAAATGTCCTGAATTCATCCAGCGTTCCGTAGCGGATTGTTGGCGCAAACAGACCGATTGGCTGATATCCCCAGGAGCCGTCAAAGGGGTGTTCCGAAACAGGAAGCAACTCGATGTGAGTAAACCCCATGTCCTTGACATAGGAGACGAGGTCGCGGGCATTTTCCTGGTAGGACAGTGGACGGTTGTCTTCTTCCGGAATTCGGCGCCAGGAACCGAGATGCACTTCATAGACTGAAACCGGCTGGTCGATGCGCTGCCTTGCACCGCGCGATTTCATCCAGTTTTCGTCCTGCCAATCGTATTTGTGCAAATCGCGCACGACCGATGCCGTCCTGGGGGGATGTTCGGCACCAAAGCCGAACGGATCGGCTTTCTCCGGGAGCAATTGTCCCTGATCGTCCTGAAGCTCAAACTTGTAGACCGTGCCGTCGGCCAGTCCGGGCATGAAGATTTCCCAGACGCCGCTGCCACCAGTCTTGCGCATCACGTTCCTGCGCCCGTCCCAGGCGTTGAAATCGCCAATCAGTGACACGCGTTTCGCATTGGGAGCCCAGACGGCAAAATGGGTGCCGCGCACTCCTTCGTGGTCGATTATGTGGGCGCCGAGCTTTTCCCACAATCGCAGGTGCGACCCCTCGCCGATCAGGTATTCATCCAACTCGCCGAGAACGGGCCCATGCCGGTAGGCATCTCCGGCATCCCAGGTTTCGGTCCCACGTGTAAACCGCAAGCTGTATGCAAACCATTTCGTTCTATCTGTCGAAGAATGGAAAACACCGTGTGCGTCCGGTTGCGGTACCAAGGCGGCTATCGACTGTCCGGTTTCAACGTCGATTGCCTCCACGGCATCTGCGTCCGGATGAAAAACAGTAATGCACTGCATACCGTCAATCTCATGCAGCCCAAGTACGGAGAATGGATCGTCAAAGCTGCCCCTGCTGAGTTCCTGAAACGCGCCTTGACCTTTTGCACTCATAGTCAGCTTCCCGATTTGTCCAGAAGAGACGGGGTATTCCAGATGTCCTTTGCATATCCTTCTATCGTGCGGTCAGAGGAGAACCATCCCGAACGAGCCGTATTCAACGCCGCCATTTCCGACCAGCGTCTCCGATCAACAAACGCGGTGTCAACCTTGTTCTGCGTTGCGTGGTAATCGTCGAAGTCGCACGTCACCAGAAAATAGTCGTGCTCGTAGAGCAGCGTGACCAAACCATGGTATCGCCCGGGGTCTCCCGCAGAGAACAAACCGTCGGCAATCTGGTTGAGCACGCGTGCCAGATGCGGGCTGTTCGCGATGGCCGTGCGCGAAAAATCGTGCTGTGTGCGCCGGTTCACGACTTCCTCGGCCGTCAAGCCGAAAAGAAAGAAATTCTCCTCGCCGACGCGCTCGCGAATTTCAACATTTGCGCCATCAAGGGTCCCGATCGTCAATGCGCCGTTGAGCGCGAATTTCATGTTCCCAGTGCCGGACGCCTCCTTGCCTGCGGTTGAAATCTGTTCAGACAAGTCTGCCGCCGGGATCAGGACTTCGGCCATCGAGACATTGTAATTTGGCGGGTAGATCACCTTGAGCCGGTCACGCGTCACCGGATCGGTGTTAATCACCCTGGAGACGTCGTTGATCAGGTGGATGATCTCCTTGGCGACAAAATACCCAGGTGCGGCTTTGCCGCCGAAGATCTTCAGCCGGGGCGTCCAGTCACCATTCGGGTTGTCCCGAATTTCATTCCAGTGCGCGATTGTCTCCAGAATGTTCATGAACTGGCGCTTGTATTCGTGTATGCGCTTGATCTGGATATCGAACATTGCGGCCGGATCGACCGTCTGCCCGACCTGTTCGCCGAGCCAGTTCGCAAGGCGTTTCTTGTTGGCCTGTTTGGCCGCCATGAAGTCTTCCAGGAAACCAGCATCCGAAACATGCGTTTCCAGTTTCTTGAGCTGGTCCAGGTCATCGACCCAGTTCTCGCCGATCGTACGGTTGATCAGTTCCCTGAGAGGTGCGTTGCAGTTATAGAGCCACCGCCGCGGGGTGACACCGTTCGTCTGATTGATGATGCGGCCGGGATAGTCGCGATTGAGGTCGGCAAACACAGTCTTTTTCACCAGCTCGGAATGCAATGCCGAGACCCCGTTGACACAATGAGCCATGATGAAGGCCAACTCACCCATCTTGACCGAATGATCCTCGATGATGCGCACATGACTGCCGGTTCTGGACAGATGATCTGCTTCAATCGTCTCGATAATCTGAAGGTGCCGTGGAAGTGTCCGGGCAAACAGTCCGAGATCCCAGCGTTCGAGTGCTTCTGGAAGCAGCGTGTGATTGGTGTAGGCAAGACAGTCGCGCGCAATTTCGATCGCTCTGGCCATTTCGACACCATGGTCATCTGCCAAAAGCCGTATCAGTTCCGGGCCGGCAATGGCCGGATGTGTGTCATTCAACTGGATGGCAACGTGATCGGCCAGCGTGTCGATGGCATAGCCTTCCGATCCGAACCGGCGGACGATGTCCTGCAGTGAAGCGGAAGTGAAAAAATATTCCTGCTTCAGGCGCAGTTCCTTGCCGGCCTCGGTCGTGTCGTCTGGATAAAGAACGCGAGAAATCGCGCGCGCGAGCGCCTCGGGGACAACGGCTCCCACAAGGTCACCACGGTTGAAGCTTCCGAGGTCAAACAGGACAGTCGGTTTGGCCGACCAAAGGCGCAGCGTGTTGGCCCACCTTCCCTTCCAGCCAAGAATTGGAGTGTCATAGGCGTTGGCAATGACTGTTTCGGCAGGTTCCCAGTTTCCGTTGACATGTCCGCCGAAGCCAATCCGGTATGTCACTTCCGGGCGTTCGAATTCCCAGGTATGGCGCTGGGCAAGCCACCCTTCGGCAACTTCGATTTGCCGGCCGTCCTCAAAATGCTGTTCGAAAAGTCCGTGTTCGTATCGAATACCATATCCGTATGCCGGAATGCCGAGTGTCGAGAGACTGTCCAGAAAGCAGGCGGCAAGCCGGCCCAGGCCACCATTGCCCAATGCTGCGTCGGGTTCATCGCGGACTACCTTGTCGTATTCAAGTCCAAGATCCGCCAGTGCCTTTCGGGACGCGTCTTCGGCACCAAGGTTGATCGCCACATCTTCGAGCAATCTTCCGATCAAAAACTCCATTGACAGGTAGTAGACCCGTTTTCCGGCCGCTTCGTAGGTTTTCCGCGTGGATCGAAACCAGGGGTCGACAACAAGATCGCGCAAGGCGAGAGACAAGGATGTGCGCCAATCGTAGAGCGTCGCGTTTTGTGTATCCTTGCCGAGCGATTTTTCCAGATGTTGCAATATGGATTTTTGGAGGTCCTCTGGTGCGATCGTCGTATTCGTCACTTTTTCTCGCTCTCTGTTCCGATTGGCCGATACATGTTTCGTTGCATGGAAAAACCACACATGATCTCGATAACATAAACGACGCGACAGTCGCCTCGGAATCGAACAAAGCCGGGATTTGTTACCCGCAAATCGACGCATTCGAATTTCTACGACAATTTCTGATGACAGGGGTCCAGCGTTCCCGGAGCTTCAAAAATCAGATCGGCAGGAGCTCGAACGGTCTACCGGCCGGTTTGAAACCGGAATTCGATTTGGAACTTCCGAAGCGATCTGATTGCTAGACCGGCGGGGACAAAACAAAGCCGGCCGTTCAGCAGTCTGTTTTTGGCAACGGGATTGAGAATGCCTCTGTCCTGTCAAGATCAGAGGCAACCTGGAAAATTGTTCTTTCCTCAAAGTACCTGCCAACGAGCTGCAGGCCGATCGGCAATCCATCGGAGTGCATGCCACATGGCATCGTGAGGGCCGGATGACCGGTCATGTTGAAGAAACTGGTGAAGCGCGTGATTGCGTTTCCAACGGCCTCGGACACGCCGTCCCTGGTTGTTTTCACCGTTCCGACCTTAGGCGCAATCTCCGGAGTTGCCGGCGTCAGGATCAGATCCACGTCGCGAAAGATGGCGTTGGTCTGTTGCCGATAGCATTCTATGAACCGTTTTGCCTTCACATAGTGCTCGGCCAGCAGACATTGCCCCAGTGCAAGACCGGCCCGAAAATCGCGGCTGTAGAGATGGCCGTGCTCTTCCAGGTAAGCCGAGTGCGCGCTCAGTGCTTCCGGCATCTGGACTGTCAGCGATACGGTTCGGGTATGTTCCATGTCGGGCAAGGTAACTGGCAACAGCATGGCTCCGCGCGAAGACAGATGCTCTTTTACCTGCTCCAGGGCCGCAAGGATTTCGGGGTCCGCGCGTTCAAAGAAAAACCTTGTCGGGATGCCTATCCGTATGCCGGAAAAATCCGCACCGAGATTCGCAGAATAGGGTTCTTCCGGAAGGCTTACCGAGGCCGGATCTTTCGGGTCGTATCCGCTGATGATTTCCAGGATATCCGCGCTGTCGGCAACCGTTCGGGTCATGATGCCGACGTGGTCCAGTGTCCAGCAATACGGCACAACCCCGCGTGTTGACACGCGGCCGATAGTCGGTTTCAGACCGACCAGACCATTGAGCGCAGCAGGCGCACGAACAGAGCCACCCGTGTCTGTTCCAAGTGCTGCGGGTACCATCCCGAATGCGACGGCCGCAGCGGAACCACTGGATGACCCACCGGCAAGGCGCGTCGGGTCATACGCATTGACGCAGGTGCCATAGACCTCGTTTTCGCCCGTTGCGCCATATGCGAACTCATGGAGGTTGGTTTTGCCCAAGCCAATTGCATGCTTCCTGCGAAGGCAGTCAATCACAAAAGCGTCTTCTGTCGCGATCCTGTCTTGAAAAACCCGGGAGCCTGCCGTCGTGCGTATGTCCTTGACATCAAAGAGATCCTTGCTGGCATAGGGAATGCCGGCAATCGATGACTTTGAAAGATCCACCTTGTTCAAGGAACCAGCCGTGTTGGCCGCCTCCTCGGCCGTCACTGTTATGAATGCTCGCGAGATGTCATTGAAGCACTTGATGCGTTCCGAAAAGATCGAAACAAGCTCGGTGGGCGTGATCCTGCCGGTGTCGAGCAGACTTTTGAGAGACCGGACATCGCTGAAGGCAATTTCTGAGGACATCGAGCTTATGATTTCTGGACGCCGAGTGCAGGCGGCGTGGTTCCAAGATCCGTATTTCGCAAGATGTCCAGTTCCTCCAGAAGGTCCTGGAAACCTGTAATGATACCCAATTTCGGATCGACCAGTTCTTCCAGTTCCCTGTCCAACCAGGTATGGCTCGCCATTTGTTCGCAGATCGCTTCAAGAGTTGTTTTCGCAAGCGGTTTCACTTTTGTCTCCCGGTTTCCGGCACTCAGAACCAAGACGTCCCACCTTGGTTTTCCCGTTACCGGACAATTAGCGTTTCCGGCGTCTGCGTGGTGAGGACCTCTGCGCCACTTTCTGTCAAAAGAACGGTGTTGGAGATGAAATAATCTGGGACCGTGGTGTTCGTGAACCAACTGTGTGCGTGAAACACCATGCCCGGCTCCAGAATTCTTTCCGAATTAGGGAACAGCGATGTAACCATCGATCCTCCGGTCCAACTGGGCGGAAATCCTATTCCAACCATGTAACCGCAATGATGCCGTTCATAGTCCATCAGGCCCGCCGACACGGCAACTTCACGCCACGCCGCATATGCTTCCCCTGCCCTGCGACCCGGTTTCAACGCGCCACAGATTGCTTTCATGCCGTCGATCGCCAGTTGTACCGAGGCCTCTATTCCGTCGGGAGCGCTGCCGACATAGACCAGTCGCCCCATCGGTGCCTGATATTTTCGATAGGCAGCGCATGTTTCCAGAAACACCGCATCGCCGTTTTTGAACACATCTCCTCGCCAGGTCGTGTGTTCTTCTCCAAGTCGCGTTGTCGGTCGGATGAATGGACCGAAGCCGGGGTATTCGCTGCCCTCCAGGATCATCCTGTTGTGAAAGGCTGCGGAGACCTCATAGTCGCTCGCGCCGTTGCCTGCCGCCTCGATTGCCGCCAATGTTCCAAGGTCTGCAGCACGTGCTGCCTTGCGCGTATACTGCATTTCGCGCGCAGACTTGATAAGGCGCAATTCGTCGATGATGCCCGAGGCATCCACCCAATGGGCCGATCCTTTCTGGATCAGTTCGGCATGGCGTGGCGTTAGAAACAAGCTACGTTTTTCGATGCCAACACGGCCGCCCTTGAGACCCAGATCGGCTGTGGCGGCAAGCACGTAATCGGAAAGCTCTTCGTGATCTCCATGGCCGTAAAAGGTGGCGTTCCGGACCTGGTTTTCGACAGTTATTCTTTCCATGCCGCGACAAACAAGGGCCATTTCGCCGTTGCGATTGACAACCAGAACATGCGCGGCAAAGAAACCCCAATGATCGAGACCTGTCAGCCAGTAGATGCTTTCCGGTACAGAGACCAGAATGCCGTCGAGATCATTGTCAGCCAGCGCACTGCGAACGCGAGCAACCCGATGTTCCAGTTCTTTCGCCGGAAAAGGATCGGTTTCCGTCATTGAATCGCTTTTCCCCAAATTGCCCTCTGGCGTCCCCCACGAAGGCGCAGTTTCAATGTTTGCTCAGCAATATTTCTCGCGGATAGTCCGTGATGTAGTCGCATCCGTTTTCGGTGACGACGACGGAGTCTCCAATGCGGCCAGCAGTGACACCATCCACCGAAATGCCGCCATCCACGGCAAAGGTCATGCCGGCTTTGAGGACAGTATTGTCCCCTTCCTTCAATTCAGGTGCTTCCAGATAAGCAACCCCTATCGATCTGCCTGTCCGATATCCTGTCTGGTATCCCCGTTCCCGGTAGACTTCATTGGCGGCTGCCGCAATCTCCCGGGCAAGTACGCCCGGCCGGATCGCGGCGATGGCCGCCTGCTGTGCCGCGATCGCCGCTTCCTGCACGTGACGCGCCTGATCGGTCACCTCGCCGATGTGAAACATCCGGTCGAAACCCAACTTGTATTGCTTGAACTGTGCCATGTTGCAGAAGCAGAAATAGACGGGGTCGAATTTCCGGTATGTCCTGACGCCGGCCCGGCGATGCACCATTGATGTTTCGGCACCGCTTTGCAGGATCTGGAGATTGTGGATCATCGGCGACACGAAGCGATCCCAGCCCTCGTCGGTCAGAAAACCGGCTGCCTTGCGGGAACCGGCCTCGATCACAGCGAGTGCCGATTCATACTCCCTTGCGCCTTCCCGCAATGACTCGTGTGCGGCAGTCATCATCGCGCCCGCAATCTGCCCGGCTTCCTTCATGACGCCGATTTCAAATGGGGTCTTGATCATGCGCAATTTGCCGAGCAGCGGAGAAATATCCTTGAGCGCAACACCTGGATAGGTGTCGTCCAGGAAATTGCGTACACTTGCCGGAATAGTGCTGCGCTCAATCCAGATCCGGGTCGGCTTGTCACCCAGGGCGCCGGCAAGAGCGCGGCCCCAGGTGCGCTGGCCAATGTCCTCCCAGACCCTGACATCCGTGACCCAGGTCATTTCCGCGACCATTTCGGATTCCATCAGCGGCGTGATGACCACCGGTTCGTCGTCGGCATCAACGACAAGCAGCGTCGGCCGTCCGAATTCAATACCCAGGTACCCCCAGAATCCCGCCAGATAGGCAATCGAGCTTTCATCCGTAAAGACGGCCTTTTGGACACCGTTGTCCTTCATGTGCCTTTGTAGCTGAGCGGTTCTCGTTTTTGCTTGTTCGAGCATCTGTCCTCCCTCCCGTTGAACAGGTGACAACAGGGATCTCCATTCCCCCATTCGATCGCGGTATCTTCTGCGAGGCCTCCTGGACCTGGTTTCATCCGCTTTCGTCAAAAATCGATCGTGAATGCGCGGATTAATTCAAAAAATCTTTGACATGCATACAGCATAGCGTCAAATCTAAAAATATGATACCTTAATGTCCTTCAAGGGCGCAAGATGTATACAGCTATGAATTTTGTGAAGGATGACCTGTTTGACGAAGGACGCCACACCCGCGGCAAGGTTGGCTTCGTGCTTCTGTCGAGTGAACAGACGATCGAAGGCGATATGTTCCGCCTGTTTCCCGCTGATGTCGGTCTGCATTTCGCCCGTGTTTCAAGCGCCGATGACATCACGGTTGCCTGCCTTTCGTCGCTGACCCGGGAACTCACGCGGTCCGCGTCCACTCTTTTGCCTGATGCAGGTCTGGACGTCGTCAGCTATGCGTGCACCTCAGGCAGTCTGGTCCTGGGAGAAGACAAGGTTGTTGATGCGCTCAGGACAGGAGCACCGAAGGCCCGGCCAACATCGCTTATCACTTCGGTCATCAGGGCGCTAAAGGCGCTGGAGGTTTCAAAGATAGCGGTTGCAACGCCGTATCTTGATGAAGTCAACGACCGGGAGAAGAACTATCTGCAGGACAGAGGATTTGAGGTGACCCGGATCTGCGGACTGAATTTGCGGTATGACAGCGAGATGGTGAGAGTCAGGCCTGAGCGGATCGCTGATTTTGCAAAAACCGTCGATACAACAGATGCGGAGGCAGTCTTCATCAGCTGTGGCGCGTTGCGTTCCCTCGATATTGTTGACGAACTGGAGCAAACACTGAAAAAACCCGTCATCTGTTCAAACCAGGCGATGGCCTGGGATATTCTGAGGCTACTTGGAATTCGAGACAGGGTGGCTGGCTATGGCACCTTGATGAGATCGTGTTAGGAAGAACACCTTCAGGCTCATGTTCTCAACTGAGAACGAAAAAAGAAAAATCCCAAATGGACGATCCCAACCTTAGCGGAACCGGTACAACTGAAATACGCAAGCCTTCCGTGGATCTCATTCAAGAGACCATCCTTCAACGGATCTGTTTCCTGGAGTACACGCCGGGAGATCAATTGAAAGAAGCTGTGCTGGCAAAGGAATTCGGGGTTAGCCGGACACCGGTGCGTGATGCGCTAAGCCGCATCAGCCATTTGGGGCTGGTGGAAACCCGGAATGGCGTGGGAACCGTGGTCGTGGAAATGTCCGCTCAACGGATCCGGCATCTTTATGAAACCAGGTTGGAACTTGCCTCTCTGATCGGCCAGCTTTCACCGGCCGCAATTGATCAAGGACAACAAGCCGAGGCGCGCGCGCTTCATCTTCAGGCCGTTGAGCTGCAAGATCGGTTTGACCCCCAGGAATTCGTGAAACTGAATCAACGCCTGCAGATCCTGATCAGTTCGTTGATCGGCAATATTGTTCTTCGCGACCTTTGGAACCAGACATTTCTGCAGGCCGCCAGTCTTTGGCACCAGATGGCGGAGACCGCTGGCGAACAGGCAGCGCGAGCTCTTGTGAGTGAAACTTCCGATCTTGTCGTCGCGCTGGAAAAGGAAGACATCAGAGCGGTTGGCTACATACAGAGAATTCACATCGGTTACGGATATCAGCTTATCAAGGACAAATTGCTTGACCGCGCAAAGGCAAATCCTTGAACCCAATCGACATCCAGCCGCACATTACCGAACCTTGATCTCAGTCATTGCCGAATACACTCGATGGCGCTCGGTAACGTTTCTCCAGGTCAGTGATCCCCTTCAAATTTATGCACTGCATTCTTCCCGTCGCATTAAGGAAAAATCCGAAATCTGCTTGACGATCGACCTGAATCTTTCCTTACGTTAGGGAGATACGCGCATTTTCGCTCGGGCTCAAAAGACATATGACCATTAGCGTACCAATCTCGTTGGGTGACTTTTTCGATCGGGTTACTATCCTCGAAATCAAGAGTGAGCGGATTTCGGATCAGGAACAACTTGAGATCGTCAATGAAGCGCTTGCCGAATATCGAGCGATCATCTTCGTCTCCGTTCCAAGACACACAGAGATCACCGATCTTCTGGACGAACTCAAATGCACCAACAAAATGATTTGGGATGCTGAGAACAAAATCAGGAGTCTTGACCGGCAAGGCGACTACGGTGACGACTTCGTCGAGGTTGCCCGCTCCCTGTGCCAGGTCAAGGGTCGTCGGAACGATATCAAGTGTGAGATTGACAAGGCTCTTGGCTGCGAAGTCACCGAGGTCAAGAGCTATCGGTGTTCGTGAGCCACTGTTTTGCGTCCATTAGACAAACGCTATGTTTCATTTTGAATTTGCAGGTTGCTTCTCAGCGATCGTGTTGATCGACTGAACACAAGTTTGAACGATTTTCGCTCAACGCTGCCCTATTTTTGTTCAACCCTCGTATCGGCATGACCAATTCAGAGACGTGCCGACCTGCAGCTTCTTTTAACTGGCTGTTTTTATTATATAAAAAGTTCACGGAAAATTCTGGCATCTGGTTTGCTTTGATGAATGCGTGCAGCGCACCTAGGGATCCGGTCAATGAAGACAAAGGACCGAGAGGTGCAAACCGGACATCCAGCGGCCTTCCAGTCGACATAGTCCGGTGACACGGCGGGACAAAAACCCGGGAGACTACTGCACGAGGTTTCGCGCGCGCGAACCTGCTCCCGGACGTGCGCAAGAAACTCAGGACTCAAGCCCGTCAGGTTCCTCCCGGCGGGCCGAAGACAGGAGACGCGCACAGATGTTGAAATCACTCGCAAAAGTTTCGCTGCTAGCAGCCGCTCTTTCACTGCCCCTTTCTATCCCTTCAGTCCAGGCCGCAGAAAAGACGGACTTCAAGGTCTGCTGGTCCATTTACGTCGGATGGATGCCATGGGGCTATCTTCAGGATAGTGGCATCATGAAGAAGTGGGCAGACAAGTACGACATCGACGTCGAGATTGTTCAAATCAATGACTATGTTGAATCGATCAACCAGTACACAGCCGGAGAATATGACGGGTGTTCGATGACAAACATGGACGCGCTGTCCATCCCCGCTGGTGGTGGTGTGGATACAACCGCGCTAATCGTTGGCGACTATTCCAACGGGAATGACGGCATTCTCCTGAAGGACAAGACCGAACTTGCCGAGATCAAGGGCCAGACGGTCAATCTCGTCGAACTTTCCGTATCGCACTACCTTCTGGCTCGTGCGCTCGACACCGTCGGACTTTCCGAAAAGGATCTGACGGTCGTAAACACATCCGACGCGGACATGATTGCTGCCTACGCGACACCGGATGTGACTTCGGTCGTGACCTGGAACCCGCTTCTTTCCGAGATCGAGGCCCAGCCAAATGCGACCAAGGTGTTCGACAGTGCCGGGATCCCCGGCGAGATCATTGATGTCATGATGGTCAATACCGAAACGCTTGCAGACAACCCGGATTTTGGCAAGGCACTGGTAGGTGCCTGGTATGAACTTATGGCGGCCATGGCGACGGATTCAGAAGCCGGAATTGCCGCTCGTACCGCAATGGCTGAAGCATCTGGAACCGACCTTGCTGGTTACGATGCGCAGTTGGCGACGACAAAAATGTTCTACACCCCGGCTGATGCAGTCGAATTCTCCCGTGCTGAGGAACTGCCGGCAACCATGAAATTTGTCGCCGAATTCCTCTACGACAAAGGCATCCTTGGCGAAGGCGCACCGAGCCCAGAGTTTGTCGGGGTCTCCTTTGCGGATGGTTCGGTGTATGGCGACAAGGCCAATGTAAAGCTGCGCTTTGACCCGACTTACATGCAAATGGCCGCTGACGGCGCCCTCTAGGTCAACAGTCGCACTTGCCGGCCCGGCCGAACGTGGCCGGGTCCCGTTCATCGACGCCGTCAGGACAGTGAAATGCGCATTATTAACCGGAAGCCCTCAAGGGTGGCCGCACTGGCTCTTGGCTTGCTCCCCTTTGTGGCAACCATTGTTGCCTACATGGTTGCCAGCCACTACCGGCGGCTTGATAACCCGGCTGACAAGTTGCTCCCTTCGCTGGAAAGCATGGGGCAAGCGTTCTGGCGCATGGCCGCGGTTCCCGACCGGCGTTCCGGAGACCTGCTTCTCTGGGTCGACACGTTCGACAGTCTCTGGCGACTTGGAACAGGTATGGCGGTGTCCGCGTTTCTGGCACTGATGCTCGGCATTGCCATTGGTTTCATTCCGCATATCCGCAGCTCTCTGGCCCCGTATCTGGCAACTTTCTCCCTGATCCCGCCGATCACGATCCTTCCGATCCTGTTCATTACGTTCGGTCTTGGTGAAGTTGCAAAAATCGCATTGATCGTAATCGGAACGGCGCCAGTGATGATCCGGTCGACTGCACAAGCCGTCCTCGACATTCCTAGGGAAATGATCATCAAGGCGGAAACGCTCGGTGCATCCGTCTGGCAGATGATAACACGGCTTGTCTTGCCCCAGGTTCTGCCAAAACTGATCACGGCCTTGCGCCTAGGGCTGGTGCCTGCCTGGATCTTCCTGATCTCAGCTGAGGCGATCGCGTCCACAACCGGACTTGGGTACCGGATCTTCCTTGTCAGGCGTTATCTCGCGATGGATGTAATTCTTCCGTATGTGGTCTGGATTACGTTGCTTGCCTTTCTGCTCGATCGATTGCTTTTGCTGCTCTCCCGGCGCGCCTTCCGCTGGCATCATGTCGGAGGCGACGCGCTATGACCGAAAAGAACATTCAAAAACTTTCAGTTCAGGGTGTTGCCAAGTATTACGATGGCTTGCCGGTTCTGGAGCGGGTCAATCTGGACGTGGAAAAGGGTGCCTTTTGCACGATCGTAGGCGCGTCCGGCTGCGGGAAATCCACCTTCCTGAGAATGTTGCTTTCCCAGGAGCGTCCGACAAGGGGTGAGATCTTCCTGGATGGCATTGCGTTGCCGGAGGAACCGACGCCGGATCGTGGCATCGTGTTCCAGAAGTATTCCGTCTTCCCGCACCTGAGCGTTGCGGAAAACTTGATACTTGCCCGAGAACTGGAAGAAGCCCCGCTCAATGGAAAACTGTTCGGATCCTCAAGACGATCTGCGTTCTCTGACATCGGCGACTTGCTTGAGCAAATCGGTCTGAGCGGGGCTGCCAACAAATATCCTGCCCAGTTGTCCGGAGGAATGCAGCAACGACTTGCCATTGCTCAGTCCCTCGTCAAACGGCCGAGCATTTTGCTCCTCGATGAACCGTTCGGAGCTCTCGATCCCGGAATTCGGCTGGACATGCACGAGTTGCTGCTTGGGCTCTGGAGGGATCTGGACATGACCATATTCATGGTCACGCACGACATACATGAAGCCTTCAAACTGGGAACGCGGCTACTCGTGTTCGACAAGATCAGGCACGACCCTCAGGCCCCGGAAGCCTTCGGTGCGACGATAACCTACGACCTGCCGCTGAGCGCCCCTGAATTCGGCGCTGAAAACACAAGTCCCGAGGTTATCGCAGGCACCATTTCAAGGGAGAAACAGCTCCCTCTCAACTCTTCAAAATCAAACCTATCGTGAGGAACGTCCATGCACAAACTCGACCAATGCGGTCCTGCAACACGGTCCAGGGCTGCCGGTGCTTTCAATCGGCAACCGGCGAAAAAAAATCATCACCCCGATTTCGACAAGCTGCAGCTTCGCGGCTGGAAATCTGCCGAGAAGGAAGGCGCTCTGCCAACGGCTGCCTGGGAAAAGGAGAAGGCCTGGGCGCTGCGCATGGGGCTTACGGGATCCGACAGTCTTACCGACAAGTCGATCCCGACATTCGCACGTGGTGAACTCCCGCATTACGCGGGGATCAATACATTCCTGAAAGCGCCTTATATCGAGGATGTGACACAGGTCGGTGCCTATGACGCAGCTGTCATCGGCATCCCGTTCGATGGCGGCACAACCTATCGTCCCGGAACCCGTTTCGGGCCGCAGGGGGTGCGCAAGATCTCCGCGCTCTATACCCCGTACAACTACGAAATGGGCGTGGATCTGCGGGAACAGATGACGCTATGCGACGTCGGCGACATCTTTACCATCCCCGCCAATATCGAAAAGACGTTCGACCAGATCACCCGGGCGGTGTCCCACGTTGCCTCCTCAGGCGCCTTGCCGATCATGATCGGCGGCGATCATTCCATCGGCTTTCCCTGCGTTCGCGGCATCGCCGAGTGCACCTCAAAGCGCATAGGCATCGTCCATTTCGATCGCCACATCGACATCCAGGAAAAAGACCTGGACGAACGCATGCACACCACCCCGTGGTTTCACGCAACGGATCTCGTCAATGTTCCTGCCGTCAATCTGGTCCAGATCGGCATTGGCGGATGGCAGGTGCCACGCGAGGGCGTTGAGGTCGCGCGTGAGCGCAATACCAACATCTTCACGATGCGCGATGTGGAAGAACTTGGCCTGGCCGAGACTGCGGCGCGGGCCCTCGAACTGGCGTGGAAAGATGCTGACGCCGTCTATATCTCCTTCGACATTGACAGCGTGGATTGCGGTTTCGTGCCCGGAACCGGTTGGCCGGAACCCGGTGGTTTCCTGCCACGCGAGGCGCTTGAACTTGTGTCCCTGGTTGCCAAGGAAGGGATCTGCGGCCTCGAAGTCGTCGAAGTGTCGCCTCCTTACGACTGTTCCGACATCACCGCCCTCCTCGCCACACGCGTAATTGTCGATGTTCTTGGGACGCTGGTGTCCCACGGCAAGATGGGATCCCATAAGTCGATCATTGACAAACCTGTTTCGATCCCGGCTGGTCCGGAGGTGGCGTGACGACCATGAAACATCATCATCATCATCATCATCACCACGATCACCACCATGATCATGACCACCCCCATCCGCATGATCACAACCATTCAAGCCCCGATCATCTGCATTCGCACGTTCATGGAGCATCGACAGCGGAAAAAGCGGATGAATTGCAGGCGCTTGCAACGAGCTTCATCGATGGGTTCAGGGCAGCTGAAGACAAGACCAGCTATCTCAGGCTTGCCGGAGTACCGTTCCACCGGCCCGGCTCCGACACTCTGATCCAGCATCTCGTCGATGCGAAGATCGTTTCCAACTGGCAGATCGGAACAGCATCGCCCGCCTTTGCCTCCAGGGAACTCGTCTATATGCCCTTCCCTGGCGCCATGGTGTCGGAGCGTGAAACAATGACGTTCACCTATGTTTCCCTCACAGAGCGACGCGATATTGACCTGATTGACATTTTGACTGAACGCCTCAAACACGGAGAAATAGAAAAATGAAGCGTATTATCCTTGCTTGTCTGCTGACGACAGTTTCAGCACCGGTCATGGCGCACCCCGGAGACCATCACGATGTCTCTGGCTGGTCAGGAACTCTTCAACACTTTGTAGAATCGCCGTTTCACGCGGCCTTGCTGGCAGGGTCGCTTGCCGTGGGTTTTGGTCTTTTCAAGGTGGTCAGGAACCTGAAGAGACACAAGGCAAGATAAACAATTGTGCACTTCCGGGCGGTTACCCTTTGCTACCGCCCGGCCTGCCCTGATCTTTGCTCCGATTGAGATTTCGGAGCGACCAAATTCGGTACACATTCTCGCCGTCTCGTCGTGGCTGTGAATCTGGAAATCATCTGAAACTTGTGACTTTGGTTTCCGTTTTCGCAAAACCCACTGGAATTTTGCGCATTCCATTTGCCGGTGCGTGGATAGACTGTCATCGTTATCAGATAGTTATGCCGTCGATCCTGTAAATCGAACGAAAACGGGTATGGTCATGGCTCTGAAACAGTTGGTCCGCAATGGTATGTCGGCTTTCAGCCTCGTGGTCGCCGTCAGCTGTTTCGGCGCGGCGCTCACTCCGTCGCTGATGCCGCGCGATCCAAATGTTCAGGCGGCGCTCGCCGCGGTGGCCGCCAGCCTTGGTTATGAGGCAGGTCTGCTTGTACGTAGCTTGTGGCGGTATCTGGAAATTCCTGATTTCAAAGGCAAGGTGCGCAGGGTCTGGTGGGTCCTGTCGCTCGCGGCAAGTACCGGCATTCTGGTCTATTCGCTTGCCAAAGCCGCATCCTGGCAAAATGCTACGCGTGCGGCGGTGGAACTGCCTCCTCTGGATACAGCTGCGCCGATTTATTTATTTGCTGTCGGCGGTCTCATCTTTCTTGGCCTGTGGTTCTTGTTCCGCATTGCAGGCGGGCTCCGCAGACTTGTCGCCTGGCAACTGGATCGTGTCTTGCCCAGAAAAGTCGGTGTCGTTCTCTCCGTTGCGCTCGTCGGCTGGTTTTTCTGGGCACTGATCGACGGTGCACTCGTCCGGTCCTTGTTCCGGGCAGCAGATGCCTCGTTTGAAGCTGCCGATATCCTGATAGAACCAGATATCGCGCAACCGCAGGACCCGATGAAAACCGGTAGCGCCGCCTCGCTGGTCAATTGGGACGAAATGGGCCGCTGGGGTCGGCACTTCGTTGCCGCAGCGCCAACAATCAAGGAAATATCCGAATTCCAATCCGGCACCGTCATGGAGCCTGTACGCGTTTACGTCGGCAGACGCTCGTCGGAAACTGCGAAGGAACGGGCCGAACTGGCGCTTGAGGAACTGATCCGCGTTGGCGGCTTTGAAAGATCTGTCCTGATCGTGATGGTGCCCGTCGGAACAGGGTGGATGGATCCGGGAGCACACGACACCCTCGACTTCATGCTGGCAGGTGATGTGGCAACCGTTTCGGTCCAATACTCATATTTAACCAGCGTTCTTTCGCTTCTGGCACATCCGGACTATGGCGTTGCCCAATCCAGGGAGTTGTTCGAAACAATCTACGATCACTGGACCGAACTTCCAAAAAACAACAGACCGGCCTTTTATGTTCATGGCCTGAGCCAGGGTGCTTTCAATTCCCAGGCCACGCTACCCTTGTTCGACATGCTCGGCGATCCGATACAAGGAGCGATGTGGGCCGGCTCCCCTTTCTTTTCCCTGTATTGGTCTGAAGTGCGTGACAACCGAAATGCCGGCAGCCCGGCCTGGAGGCCGACTTTCGGCAACGGGTCCCTGGTTCGCGTCATGGACCAGTACGGTGGCTTGCAGGGCGACTTTACGCCCTGGGGACCCTTGCGCGCGGTCTTTCTCAACTATGGCAGCGATCCGGTCGTCAATTTCACATTTGACAGCTCCGTGCGGCCACCGGCCTGGCTCAATCAGCCAAGAGCGCCTGACGTTTCAGAAAAACTGTCCTGGTTTCCGGTCGTGACCATGCTGCAATTGGCGCTCGATTCCATGTTCGCGCTCGATGTTCCTCGGTACGGGCACTACTATGTTGCACCGGACTATATCGATGCCTGGGCTGCCGTTGTCGAACCGGACGGGTGGTCGAAAGGACGTGCCGACCAGCTCAAGGAAATCTTCTCAAGGCGCGGACCTGCGTTCTGAGTTCAATTGTTTTCCAGGAGTCTGGACAGTTCCTGCTTGAAAACCTCCTTGGCCGGATCCGCAGCTTCCAGAAGGCCCTCGATCTTGAAAAAATCCATTGTCTTGAATTTGCCGATGGGTGGTTCGATCAGCAGGTCCGGTCTTGAGCATTCCAGCTTGGCGGCAACGAGCGAGTGAAGCGTGATGGAGAATGATCCGATCCAGGTGTCCATTCCGCTCGGAAGTCCGCTCTTGCGGGAATAGTCGCTGCCGGTGACATCGATACCGACTGTCAGGAGCTTGCTGTCATCGAAAACGTCGAATGGCGTCGGATTGACGAAACCGCCGTCAATCAGCACGAGGCCGTCGATCTCGACCGGCGTCAGAAGCATCGGCAACGCCGAGGAGGCCGCTATGGCCGGCAGCAAGGGGCCTTCCGCGAGGACAACCTGGGACTGCCGGTAAAAGTCAGTCGCGATGATCTTCATTGGAATGCGAAGTCCGGAAAAATCCGCGGCCAACTCTGCTGGAAACACCGTTTCAAACAGCACGATCGGGTCGATGATCGCGGGTCGCACCACGTTGAAAAGAGATGACCATGTCCGACCATCCTTCAAAAACAGTTTCTGGAATAATTGCGTTTTCCTGGTGAACAAATCGACGGCGTATTTTCGAATTTCCTTGCCGCTCATCCCGCTTGCATAGAGCCCGCCAAGTATGGATCCCATGGAGGTTCCGGAAATTTCCGTTGGCGTAACGCCGAGCTCATCCATAGCTTCCAGGATCGGAATGTGCGCAAATGCCTTTGCTGCACCTCCTCCGAGCGCGAGTGCAAATCCGTCGGTCGGCATTCTGTCGCTTTCTTTCACCGGAGTTTCCGTCGAAGCTTGAACGGGTTTCAATGTCTCTATCGTTGTTCCGCCGGCAGCCAGAGCTCCGAGCATCAGTTCACGTCGCTGAATCATTGTCAGGTTTCCCATCGCATGAAAGCCAACATTCACATCAGGTATCGTGGCAATCAAGACAATTGAAGCGATACCAATGCCCTTCGCGGGACACCAGTTGGATTGGGTATCTGACGTATTAATCGCCTGAGACGATCAACTCTACTGACTGTTGGAGTATCCATCACACGTTCAACACAGTCTCAAGAAGTCCTCGACGCCATTCTCAAGGTTTCAATCGCGAGAATTCTGATTTAAGCGAATCAAAAAATGTCGGCGAGACATCACATCTAGTTTTCCTAACGTCAACGTGTGCCGACCGTGTGTCGAAGTGAGCAGAGCGGATCAGCGGTTCCCTTAGTGTTCAAGCCGCACCCCGATCGGGGTGTTTGAACACTGTTAATGTGGAGAGCGACATGTCAAAGATTACCTCGCTGCTTGGTGCAAGCGTGATAGGCATCTTGGTTGCGGGCTCAGCGAACGCCGCAACAATTGATATTACTTTCAATAATTCCAACGGCTTTGGTTTCCTGGTGACGCCTGTTTATACAGGTATTCACTCAGGCGGCTTTGATGCATTTGATGAAGGTGCCTCGGCAAGCGCCGGCATTGAACAAATCGCGGAAGTTCCGGTTCCGCCAAACCCACCCAACCTTATCGCGCCTGAGCGTCTTGCCGTCGAACCCAATTCACAAGGCGGGTTTGTCTTCGGTCCCGGAGGACCGATCCTGGATGGCGAATCCGGTACATTGACCATTGATGTCGTCGATCCGACAGTGAACCGCTACGCGACATTCCTGTCGATGTTTGTACCTTCAAACGACACCTTTCTCGGCAATGACGATCCGCTTGCCTACGCGATATTTGATGCAGCGGGCAACGTGATCGAACAGACGATTGAAATCACGGGAAGATCCATCTGGGATGCCGGAACAGAGGTGAACCAATTGTTCGGGGCTGCCTTTCCGGGCCAGGACATTCAACTCGGCGACACTGAAGGTGGCACCATCACGCGCCTGATAGACATCGATGATGGGTCAGGTGGGAATGGATTTAGCGCGCTTGAAGCCCTGTTTGGTGTAACCGGCGCCGGATCGATTACGGCGGATACTGTCCTCTTCACAATCGATATTGAGGCTGCACCGACAGCAGTACCGCTTCCTGCGGGTGCCGGATTATTGCTTGCCGGCCTCGGCGTACTTGGTTTTGCAGGGCGCAGCCGCGCCAGGAAAGCTTAGCCAAATCAATTCATCTGGGCGTGTTCACTCGCCCAGATGATACCCAAAGGGTTGCCGATATTGCCGAATGCACTCGCAGCACTTCGATGCCGGGCCCTGGACAAGATCTGCAACGCAATCCGAAAGATCGTCAAAACCGTTTTTTTGATGGATGGGATTGAAGTTGAAGCCTTCAGGCTTGAACCTCCATTTATTAAAAATGTACTTGTACGTCGTTTCATTTTTCGCCTTCGACCCAAACTCATTCTGACCTGACGTTTTCAAACAGCGGTGTACCGTATTCCGGGATGGAGATCCTTGCCTCGTCGGTGATCCAGTGTCTAGGCTTGGGCAACGTCATGTCACCGACGCACGTTGCAAGTTTCACCCCGGGATACAGGATGAAGACCGTGAAGATTGAAGCCGTTGAAACACTGCGACTGGGCGCCCATCCCAATCTTCTCTGGGTGCGCATTCACACAGAGGATGGCTGCACCGGTCTGGGTGAAACGTATTTTGGTGCCGGGCCGAGCGAAGCGGATGTTCACGAACGCATCGCTCCCATAATTTTGGGACAGGATGCCAGCCAGATTGAATTCCTGAACATGAAGATGCAGCCATATGTCGGCTTCACGGGAAGCGGCGCGGAAGTGCGGGCGCTCGCAGCGATTGACGTGGCGCTTTGGGACATTGCTGCAAAATCGGCTGGCAAACCGTTATGCGATCTTCTGGGGGGAAGAACCCGGACCGGAATTCAGGTCTACAACACTTGTGCTGGAGCGGACTACGTCTCCAAGACCTCGGCGGTGAGACCCGATAATTTCGGGACTGACGGCGCGAAACAGGACAGCGGTCTTTATGACGATCTCAATGGGTTTTTAAACCATCCCGAAGACCTTGCCGCGTCCCTGTTGGACATGAACATCTCCTCCATGAAGATCTGGCCGTTCGATCTGGCAGACGGCGCCGTTGATGGCGTCGATATTTCCCTGCCGGATTTGAAAAGGGGTGTCGAACCGTTTGAAAGGATCCGCAAGGCACACGGTGACAAAATCCGCTTGAAGGCGGAGTTGCACGGATTGTGGAGCCTAAATGCCGCAATAAAAATCGCGAACGTACTTGAACCACTCGACATGGACTGGATCGAAGATCCGGTCTGGATGGACCGTCCCCACGAAGTGGGCAATCTGGCGAGCGTGACATCGGCCCCGCTGGCAGGCGGCGAGACGCTCGCAAGCCTCGGACAATTCAAGTCTCTGATCGACGAAGGCAACATTTCGACACCCATCGTGGATGTCGTCTGGGCGGGAGGCGTCACGGCTGCACGAAAAATAGCTGCTCTTGCCGAAGCGAGTTCACGCCCGATCGCCTTTCATGACTGTTCCGGTCCCGTCACCCTCGCCGTTTCGACACATCTCGCACTCAGTCTTCGAAATGTCAGGGAACAGGAGATAGCGCGGGGCTTCTACTACAACTGGTATCAGGATTTTGTCGATCATCTGCCGCCAATTGAAAACGGGATGATATCAATTCCTGGCGGCCCCGGTCTGGGAATGGACTTGCAGCCGGATATCTTCAGGCGCGCCGACGCGATCCACAGGACAACCAGAGTGGAATGAAGCGGCCCTGACCAAAGGGAAAACAATGGAACGTCCAGCAATTCCCTGAATCGAGACCGATCGTCAGATCTCTTAGGTCCGGACCGGGACGTATCCCGGTCCGGTGGTATTGCAAATTACTCCGGCAGCTTGTCGTCGACACCCTGGATGTACCAGTTCATGCCGAGGATCGCGCCATCATCGAGTGTGACGCCATCTTCAGCAGCTACCGAACCGTCCTGCTTGGTGATCGGACCGGTGAAGGGTTCCCAGCCGCCCTTTATCTTGGCTTCAGTCGCCTTTGCCATCTCAACGACATCCGGCGGAAGGTTCGTGTAGGGCGCCATCACGACGTGACCTTCTGCCAGACCGTCCCAAGCGCTGCCCGCATGCCATTTGTCATCAAGAACTTCCTGCACACGCTCTATGTAATACGGGGCCCAATCATCAATAATTGCGGTGTATTGTGCATCCTTGGCGAAATTAATCATGTCGGATGCCTGACCGAACCCATGGACACCCCGTTCCTGAGCCACCTGAAGCGGCGCTGTGGAATCGGTGTGCTGCGTGATGATATCGGCGCCCTGATCGATGAGTGCCTTGGCAGCATCAGCTTCCTTGCCCGGATCGAACCAGGTGTTGACCCAAACAACCTTGACCTTGAAATCAGGATTGACCGACTGCGCGCCGAGCAGGAATGCATTGATACCAGCGACAACTTCCGGGATCGGGAATGATGCTATGTAGCCGGCAGTTCCTGTCTTGGATTGTTTGGCAGCGATCTGACCGATGATGTACCGGCCTTCGTGAAATTTCGAGTTGTAGGTGGCAACGTTGTCCGCGGTCTTGTAGCCGGTTGCGTGCTCGAACTTCACATCCGGGAACTTCTTCGCGACCTTGATCGTCGGATTCATGTAACCGAAGGAAGTGGTGAAGATGACGTTGCAGCCTTCTCGGGCGAAACGCTCGATAGCGCGCTCGGCATCCGGACCTTCCGGAACGCTTTCAAGATAGGCGGTTTCAACCTTGTCACCGAACTTTTCTTCGACTGCCAAACGGCCCTGGTCGTGCTGGTAAGTCCAGCCGAAGTCACCCACGGGACCAACGTACACAAAACAGGCTTTGACATCAGCAGCGTTTGCAGCCGAACCGGCAGCAGCGAATGCCACGGCTGCGACAGTGGCTTTCAAAAGAGATTTCATGTGTTCATTCCCCTTTTCTTTGATCTCTTTTTGCGATCTCTTCTTCAGCCCGCCCCCTGATCGCTAACGGGTTCGGACAGGACCTCATGCTGAATGGATTACCGGTCGGGTACGAACGGTTTTCCAAGACAGGCCGGGGTATTTACCAGTGTCAGTCTGCGGTTTGCGGAGATAAGGACAAGTACTCCAATAGTCGCAAGATACGGCAGGCTCGACAGAAGCTGGGACGGTATATCAAATTCGAGCGCCTGAGCGTGAAGGTTCAGGACACTGACGGCACCAAAGAGATAGGCTCCGACAACGACTCGCAGTGGCAGCCACGAGGAGAAAACCACGAGCGCCAGGGCGATCCATCCGCGGCCAGCTGTCATGTTTTCCACCCACTGCGGCGTATAGGCCAGCGAAAGATAGGCTCCGGCAAGTCCTGCGCAGGCACCACCGAACAAAATTGCCATGAAGCGGATTTTCAGCACCGAATATCCAAGAGCGTGTGCGGAACCATGGTTGTCGCCGACTGCCCGCAACACAAGTCCAAGACGGGTGCGGAACAGGCAATAGGCGACTGCAGCCACGAGGGCAAAGCTCAGGTAGACCAGTGCATCCTGCTGGAAGAACACCGGGCCGATGAAGGGAATTTCGGAAAGCACGGGAATATAAAGCTGTGGCAGGTCGAGGCCGGGGACGCCGATGAACGCTTCCCCGATCATTCCCGAAAGCCCAATTCCAAGGATAGTCAGTGCAAGTCCTGTCGCAACTTGGTTGGCGACAAGAAATAGCACCAGGAATGCAAACAGCGCAGACATTGCCATGCCGGCGACAACCGCCGCAACAACACCCAGAGATCCCGAGCCGGTCTGGTTGGCGACTGCGAATCCGATCACTGCGCCCATGATCATCATACCCTCAACGCCCAGGTTCAGGACACCGGAGCGCTCCACAACAAGTTCCCCGACGGCTGCGATGAGCAGAGGCGTTGCCGCGGTGATGACTGTCAGCAAAACAGCTTCAAACATGAGATGCCTCCCCGGTTGGAACGCGCCGGGATACCATGCGGATCCGATAGAGAATAAGCGTATCGCATGCCAGCACGAAAAACAGAAGCAGACCCTGAATGACGCTGGCGATTTCATTGGAAACGCCCATCGCCGACTGAACACCTTCACCACCAATGTAGGACAGTGCCAGGACAAACCCGGCAATGATGATGCCGATCGGATTGAGGCGCCCCAGAAACGCAACGATGATTGCCGTGAAACCGTAGCCTGGCGATATCGACGGCAACAGCTGGTTCAAGGCGCCAGAGACTTCCATGGTTCCAGCCAGTCCGGCCAGTGCACCTGCGATTGCGAAAGAGAACAGGGTCAGTCTCTTGGCGGAAAATCCTGCGAAACTGCCGGCGCGCGGGCTTTCTCCCATCACCCTGATTTCAAATCCCTTCAAGGTTTTGGCGAGAACGATTGCCAGCACGATTGCAATGACGATCGTGATCGGTGCCGACAAGCTCATGGCTCCCCCGAACACTTCGGGTAGCGTCGCTGCGTCCGAGAAAATTCTGGATTCCGGGAAGTTGTATCCGTCCGGGTCTCGCCACGGCCCTCGGACAAGGTAATCCAGAAGGAGCCCAGCCACATAGACAAGCATGAGACTCGTCAGGATCTCGTTGGTATTGAACCGGGTCTTCAACAGGGCTGGTATCAGGGCCCATAACGCGCCGCCGATCGCGCCGAAAAGCAGCATGAGAGGTAGCGTGATGACATTTTCAAAAGATGGAAACAGGATCGGCAGCGCCGAGCCGAACAAAGCACCGACAACGAACTGGCCTTCCGCGCCGATGTTCCAGTTGTTGGACAGGTAACAAACCGCCAGGCCACAACCGATCAGGATCAATGGTGTCGCCTTGTCTATGGTAGCTTCGAGCGACCATTGTTGTGTCAGCGGCTCGATAAAGAATTTATATAATCCTATCAGAGGATTATGACCAGTTATTGAGAAAAGGATTGCAGCTGAAAATGCCGTGAGAGCAACAGCTATCAATGGCGACAGCAGTGCCATCGTCCGGCTGTGTTCTTTTCTTTTGACAAGCTCGATACGCATCAGGCCACCTCTCCTTGCGTCTCGGCGCCACCCGCCATCAGCAGTCCGACGCGTTCCCGCGTCATGTCCGTTGCGGGTTCGGCCTCCGACAGGAAGCCCCGCGAGATCACGGCAATCCGATCGGCAATTTCGAAAATCTCATCGAGATCCTGACTGATGACAAGTACGGCTGAACCGGATCGAGCGAGATCGATCAGCGCCTGACGAATAAGGGCGGCCGCCCCGGCATCAACACCCCATGTCGGCTGATTGACAACGAGGATGCCCGGGTTGCGATCGAGTTCCCTGCCGACCACGAATTTTTGCAGATTGCCGCCCGATAGCGATCTTGCCTCCGGATCGTCATGGGACATGCGAACATCGAATGCCTGCTTGATCCGCTTTTCCAATACGCTCGCCTCGGCGTTGGAAACAAAACCGGCCCCAACCAGTTTGTCGCCGGTTCCATGACGTGTCAGAACGATGTTCTGGGACAGTTTCATGCCCGGAACCGCACCGTGCCCGAGCCGTTCTTCCGGGACGAAGGCAGCGTTCTGTTTGCGTCGCCAGTTGATATTCTTGTTGCCGCACGCTGTTCCGTCGAGATGGATCATGCTGGCGGCAGCGGGCATTTCACCTGAAATAGCGTCGAACAATTCACCTTGCCCATTTCCTGCTACTCCGGCGATTGCGACCACTTCGCCGGCCCTAAGCTCCAGCGAGATGTTGTTGAGTGCGGTCGCAAAAGGAGTTGCCGCCTTGGCACTCAATCCCTGAAGGGCGAGCCTGGTTTCGCCAATTTCGGGAGCCTGCTCGCCTGCGCTTACTGCTGCTACGTCTGCACCCACCATCATGCTGGCCAAAGAAGCAGGTGTTTCGAGTGTCGGATCACATTCACGCACCACCTGTCCATGGCGCAGGATCGTGGCGTGGTGACAGATCCGCTTCACCTCTTCCAGACGGTGGCTGATATAGAGCACCGCGCAGCCTTCCTTGGCGAGCCGTTGAAGGGTCAGGAAAAGCTGGTCGGCCTCCTGCGGGGTCAACACGGATGTCGGTTCATCCATGATTATCAGCCGGGGTTCCTGCAGCAAACAGCGCACAATCTCGATCCGCTGGCGTATTCCGACTGGCAGATCGGCAACGATATCCTCCGGATCGAGCGGCAGGCCATAGTCACGGGAAACAGTCTCAATGCGCTTTGCGAGATCCTGCATGTTTCCCGGATTTGGCAGTGCAAGCGCAATGTTTTCAACGACATTGAGGGCTTCGAACAGTGAGAAGTGCTGGAATACCATGCCGATGCCGAGTTCCCGGGCAGCCGCGGGGTTCCCGATGGTGACCTGTCGGTCACCCCACAATATTTCGCCATCATCGGGTTCGAGCGAGCCGTAGAACATCTTTACAAGTGTCGACTTGCCTGCACCGTTCTCGCCGAGCAGTGCATGGATTTCTCCCTTGTTGATGATCAGGTCGACACGGTCGTTTGCAAGTATGTCGCCGAACCGCTTCGTCAGCCCTCGTGCGTCCAGCAATGTGTCCTTTTCGGATCTGTCCTGCTGCACCGGGTGTTCATCTACCTCTGGAAGGGTTGTTTCTGCCACGCTATCCCCCAAGCGAATGCCGCCTTATTGACCAAGTGTTATTTTTTGTGCAAGCCCCTGACCAATGAAGGCCTGGTGTTGCAACGTTTCGTCACGTTCCAAAAGATCGACAACAATTCCGGCTGCGATAGCCGCCGGATGCTTTGACTTTATCGCCGTATTCCCAACCGGACAGACCATTTTCGACACAAGCGCTTCGTCCAGACCTCTGGCTTTCATTCGTCGCTGAAACCGTGCTCTCTTCGTTTTCGAACCGATGACACCGCAATACGCGAACCTTTGCCGTAGCAAGGCGCGTGCCATGATATCCTCGTCAAGCGCATGTGAGTGGGTCATGGCGAGGATGAAGGTATTTTCGGGCGCCGTGTCGACAAGGGTGGACGGGTTCTCAACGCACACCTTGCTCACGTTGGCAGGTACCCGCCCTGGAAATTGGCCTGCACGACTGTCGATCCAGGTTATTGCAAACGGGAGTGGCGCCATGGCAAGTACCAACGCCTTGCCGACATGACCGGCTCCGAAAAGATACAATGGACGCCTCGTCTCACCGAATCTTTCCGTGACCACGGAAGTACCGGCTTCGGAAAGATCATCAAACGCTATCGCGCTTTCAGGTGGTTGTTCCAGGACACGCCGCTGTCCAAGACGACCGTCCCGTAAATTCGCGATCGTGCCGAATGCACTTCCCGCTTCCTCGAGCGCGGCAAGGGTCTCGGCAAATGTCAGTGTTTCGGATGTCAGGACTTCGATAGTCAGCTTTGCTCGTCCGCCGCAACATTGCCCAAGATCGGGTCCCAGTGAAACCGACTGGTGTAAAAATGCGGGCTTTGCTTCTCGGGCGGCAGTTGCCGCCTTGCGGATCGCCTCGAATTCGAGAGTGCCGCCTCCGATGGTGCCGTAGAATGAAGTGTCCGGCCGCACCACCATCCTTGTTCCTTCTTCGCGGGGCGTCGAACCCTCAACACGCGCAACAGTGACAAGGGCACAGGAACCGCCGTTTTTCAAACAGTCGACGATGTGCCCCCAAACCATCATGAGGGAACCTTTCTCCGGCGCATGTCCTGCACTGCCTTCATGATCGCTTCGGGTGTCGCGGGCGCGTTCAGGTTCGGAACTTCTCCCGGGATCAGGCTGGCGACCGCATCAGTGATAGCGCAGAAGACAGAGTTCGCCAGCATGACCGGTGGTTCCCCCACAGCCTTCGACCGGTAGACCGTATCCTCGGGATTGCCGGTGCTTTCGTAGAGTTGAACGTTGAAATCGGCCGGTAGGTCTGATGCCGTCGGTATCTTGTATGTCGACGGTGCATGCGTTCGAAGCCGGCCTTCTTCGTCCCAGACGAGTTCCTCGGTCGTCAGCCAGCCCATGCCCTGGACGAAACCACCCTCGATCTGACCGATGTCGATGGCGGGATTGAGCGAGTGTCCGACGTCATGGAGTATGTCGACGCGGTCGACCGTCATTTCACCGGTCATGGTGTCGATCGTCACTTCCGAGCAGGCACCACCGAATGCAAAGTAGTAGAACGGCCGTCCGGAGACACTGTCCCTGTCCCAGGTAATGCCAGGTGTTGCGTAAAAACCGGCATGCGACATCTGGATGCGGCCTACATGGGCCTGTTTCGCTATCTCGGAGAGTGAAAAGCTCTTGTCACCAATGAGGACCTTGTTGTCGCCGAAATGAATTGCTTCCTCACCGCACTGATGTTGTTCGCACAGGAAGGCTACAAGGCGCGTCTTGATCTCCTTTGCGGCAATCTTGGCCGCCATTGCGTTGAGATCAGTTCCGGAGGATGCGGCCGTTGGTCCGGTATTTGGCACTTTGGATGTATTGGTTGCGGTGATGATGACCTTGTCCATCGTCACACCGAATTCCTCGGCGACCACCTGAGCGACTTTCTGGTATAGCCCCTGCCCCATCTCCGTGCCGCCATGGTTCAGATGGACCGAGCCATCCGTATAAAGGTGCACGAGTGCACCGGCCTGGTTCAGATGTTTCAGTGTGAACGAAATGCCGAACTTGACCGGTGTCAGCGCGATGCCTTTTTTCAGAACCGCATTGGCAGCGTTGAACGCGGTTACCTCTTCCCGGCGCACCCAGTAGTCGCTTCCGACTTCCAGTCTTGAAATGAGGTCATGCATGACTTCGTATTCTTCGACCGGCATGCCATAGGGTGTCACGTTGCGCTCGCCGTCATAGAAATTCAGTTTCCGGATTTCCAGAGGGTCCTTGCCCAGGTGAATGGCAATCGCATCGATCATCCGCTCAGCGGCGAGCATTCCCTGGGGGCCGCCAAAACCGCGGAAAGCGGTGTTGGAGCAGGTGTCTGTCCGCAATCTGCGGGACCGGATCAGCGTGTCGGGATAGAAGTAGCTGGAATCGGCATGGAACATGGTGCGGTCGTTTACACCGAGCGAGAGATCCGCGGAGTAACCGCATCGGGCCAAAAATTCCAAATCCGTAGCGCGGATTCTGCCGGAAGCGTCATGACCGACCTGCCAGTTGACTTTGAAATCGTGACGCTTGCCGGTCATGATCATGTCATCATCCCGGTCAAGGCGCATCTTGCAGGTTCGGCCGGTTTTGCGTGCTGCCAGTGCAGCGAGGGCAGCCCATTGGTTTGCCTGAGACTCCTTGCCGCCAAATCCGCCACCCATACGGCGGATCTCGGCCGTGATGGCTGCATCCGGTACGCCGAGTACCTTTGCCACCGTATGCTGGATTTCCGTCGGATGCTGGGTGGATGAATGGACAAACATCCCGCCATCTTCCTGAGGGATTGCCATGGCAACCTGACCCTCGAGATAGAAATGCTCCTGGCCGCCGATAAACATGGATCCCGACAGAACATTTTCAGATGCCTGCAACCCTGTTTCCGGCGAACCCCGGCGGAACTGATAGTCAGGCAGCACAGTGGTGTCGGCGTGGTCAGCGTCTTCCGGTGTGAGGATAGGCGTTATCGGTGCGACTTCGATTTTCGCCTTGAGGGCGGCCTTGCGTGCAATCTCCCGACTTTCGGCAACGACCGCAAAAACGACCTGTCCAAAAAAGAAGATTTCCTCCTCGGCAAGGACCGGGTCGTCGCCAAATGCGGAAGAACAATCGTTGGTGCCCGGGACATCACCGGACGTGAGCACGGCAACGACGCCCGGTGTTGCCCGAACCTCGTTCAATTCAACCGACAACAGCCTGCCCCTGACCGCGTGTCTGGCCCATCCCGGCACGACATGAAGCGTGCCGACCGGTTCGACGATATCATCGATATAGGTCGCGGTACCCGACACATGCTTGATGGCACTGTCATGCGGCAGAGGCTTGCGAATGTGTTTTAGCGGCGGGGTCACATGTTCCCTGTCAAGCGGCGCGGTCATTGTCGGCCTCCCGCCTTGCCAGGACACGTATATCTTCCGGTGCGGTCCCGCTGATTTCCATGAGCGATTTTGCAAGCAGGGCCCGCGCCGTTTCCATCCTGTAGTCGGAACTGGCGCGCATATCTGTCAATGGATCAAAATCTGACAAGAGTGCCTGCATGGCCGTGCCCCAGCTTGAGGGATCGTCCAGGGTCGCTCCCGCCAGGGATTTCTCCGCACCGGCAGCGCGCATCGGTGTTCCGGCCATGCCGCCATAGGCAATGCGCGACGCAACAATGACGCCGTCCTCGATCGTGAACCGGAACGCTCCCATGACAGAGGAGATATCCTGATCAAATCGCTTGGATATCTTGTAACAGCGGAAAGCCTGGTTGCTTGAAAGACGCGGAACGAACAGACCGGTGACAAATTCCCCTTGTTTCCTGTCCTGTCTGCCGTATTCCAGATAAAAATCTTCCAGCGGCAATGCTCGCGAGCCTTCCGAGGATTGCAATTCAAGCGTTGCTCCCAGTGCAATCAGTGCCGGCGGCGTATCTCCGATTGGTGACCCGTTGGCAATGTTTCCACCGACCGTGCCCGAAGCACGAACCTGTTTGGAACCAATTCGTTTCCAGAGTTCACCAAGATCAACTGAAATCTGGGTAACTGCATTTTCTGTCGCAGCATAGGTCGCAGTCGCACCAATCAGAACACCAGACGCGCTTTCTTCAACGCGGTCGAGGCCTTCAATCCGGCCAAGCCAGATCATTTTCGGCAGTTCACGCAGATGCTTGGTAATCCAAAGACCTACATCGGTCCCCCCGGCAATGAGCGTCGCGTCCTTGTGCTGGCCATAAAGAGCCGCCAGCCCGTCGAGCGTTGAAGGCGCGGAAAAGAAGCCCGTGTCATCACCGATGAAAATATCGCGGCTGTCCGCAAGGAACTGCAATCTTTCCTTTGTTTCATTCGCGCGCCACGAAAAAGCATCGTCGGTTGCCCGAAAACACGCCTTGAGCGCGGCATCCACGATCGGACGATACCCGGTACAGCGACAAAGATTGCCAGCAAGCCATTCCGTAACCGTCTTTCGGGATTTTTCCACGTCTGCGGCATGATAGAGCGTGAATAGCGTCATGATGAAGCCTGGCGTGCAAAATCCACATTGCGAGCCATGAAGTTCGACCATAGCGGTCTGAACAGGATGCAGTCGGTCGTCCTGGGCAAGATCTTCAACGGTCACGAGTTCTGCGCCGTCAATCATGCCGAGAAGCAGAATGCAGCTGTTGACCGGCTGATAGACGAGTTTTCCGTTGATCATTCGGCCAATGGCAACAGTGCATGCGCCACAGTCTCCCTCACCGCACCCTTCCTTCGTTCCGGTCTCGCGTCTGGTGAGCCGCAGGTAATCAAGCAACGTCTCGGTTGGCCCTACATTCTGGAGTTCGATGATTTCGCCGGCTTTCAGAAAGCGGATGGTATCGCGCATCATTCAGCTCCCGCGGTAGGTCGAATAGCCGAAAGGCGATACAAGCAGCGGCACGTGATAGTGGCCATCCGGTTCCGCTATACCGAAGCGTATTGGAATAATGTCCAGAAACAACGGGTCGGGAAGAGATTGTCCTGTGGCCTTCAGGTAGTCACCTGCATGAAAACGCAGTTCGTACTCACCGGTCTTGAAAGCCTCTCCTTCAACAATCGGACCGTCGACGCGACCGTCCGTGTTTGTGACATGTGACGAGATGCGAGCCGGGTTTTCGCCCTGCGACCATAGTTCGATTTTTAACCCGCTCGCGGGCTTGCCCAATGCAGTGTCAAGTACGTGGGTCGTCAAACGCCCCATCAGCTTTCTCCCTCGCGCAGCAAAGTGCCGCAATTCCTTCGAAAAATGTGCCTTAAAAATCAACGCAGACAAAGCGCTCATTTGAGACCTTTATGATGCCTTTTTGGCATCATTGGAAGAGTTACGGTCCTTTAAGGCGAGCACTGAGTGGTCGAAAAACATCCCTGGGGCAAGCGCGAGTGCGCGCAACGACGAGGTTATCACACATAAACGGTCTGCTTGAAGTGGCGCATCCGTGAGTGGCTTGAATACGAGGGCGCCGGAAGAAAGGTCATCCTCACACCCAATCATTGTCTGGAAACCAATGACACCGTCTTCTCTTGCAAGTGCCCGCATCAGGCGCAGCGAATTGGCTTCCACGTAGGTTCTGGAAACACCTGCTATACGATTGCGGACCATATCGAGGCGTGTACGCAACGACAGGCCCTCTGCGGGAAGTGCCACGGGAAATTTCAGGCATTCCTCAAGATCCAGGTTTTCGGCCTTCGCCAACGGATGATCCGGCCTCATCAACGCGCCGATGACCAGCTCCTGTTGAAAGGCAACAGTCAATGCGGAGTTCTCTGGTGGGTCGAACGTGAACCCGACATCGGCTTCGGCAGTCTCGACTTTTCGAGCCGCCTCCTGGGAGGAAGAAACGGAAACATTGACATGGATTCCCGGAAAGCTCTTGCGGAAACTGCTTATCACGGCAGGTAGCAGTTTTTCCGAAACGCTTTCGACCGAGGCGATCGAGACGGTTCCCCGTCGCAATCCCTTGAGCGCATCGAGCTCCGCGACAGTGCCTTCAAAATCGGAGAATGTCCTGCGGACATGTGCGAGCAACAGTTCTCCGGCCTGTGACAGCCTGATACGTCGTCCGACACGGTCGAAAAGCTGGAGGCCCAGGGCTTCTTCCAGCCAGAGGATCTGCCGGTTGACGGCAGAAGACGCGACATTGAGTTCTCGTGACGCGGCGCGGATCGACCCTGCTTCCGCGGCGGCGAGAAAGTACCGCATGGCGGGACTGTAGAGATTTCGCGAAAGTTCCTGGGCCCGTCCGGAAAGCATCGATATTCCAATTATTGGTGGATCAAGACGCCAGTTTTAAGGAATCAAGACGGTTGTGCCGGTGGTTTTCCTGCCTTCGAGATCTTCGTGAGCCTGGATGGCGTTGGCCAGACGATATTCCTGGTTGAGCTCGATCTTGACTATCCCTCTCTGGACGACGTCGAAAAGTTCGCCTGCCGTTGCCTCCAACGCGTCACGGGTCGCAATGTAGGTAAAGAGGGTCGGCCTTGTCGCGAACAATGATCCTTTCTGCGCCAGGAGACCAAGATTGAAATCTGTAATGGGGCCCGATGACTGGCCAAAGCTGACCCACGTTCCCAATGGCATGATACAATCCAGGGAGCCCGGATAGGTGTCCTGGCCGACAGAATCATAGACGACGTCGCAGCCCTTTCCCCCGGTGATCTCCTTGACGCGCTCAACAAAGTCTTCCGTGCGATAGTTGATCATGTGCTGGTAGCCATGGGCTTTCGCCAGCGCGATTTTTTCGTCTGAACCAGCTGTGCCGATAACGGTAGCACCCAGGTGGGCAGCCCATTGGCCTGCGATCAATCCGACGCCGCCTGCAGCTGCGTGAAACAGCAACGTTGTGTCTGGTCCGACGGCAAATGTCTGCCGCAGCAGGTACTGAGCGGTCATCCCTTTCAGCATCATTGCTGCGGCTATCTTGTCGTCAATGCCGTCCGGGATCACGACAAGATTGTCAGCGGGAACAATTCTCTCCTGCGCATAGGCACCAAGAGGACCGGCATAGGCAACGCGATCTCCCGGATTGAGATGCGCGACGCCGTCGCCGACCGACTGTACGATTCCCGCTCCTTCATTTCCGGGCGAAAACGGCAAACCGGCTGGAGACGGATAAAGTCCCGAGCGAAAATACGTGTCGATGAAATTCAGGCCAATCGCGGTATGAAGGATGCGGACTTCGCCGGGCCCCGGTTCGCCGACATCGACTTGTTCCCAACGCATGACATCGGGACCACCGGTTTCGTGGACGCGGATTGCCTGAACCATTCGAACCTCCAAAAGGCTTACGCCTCAAAATCTAATGTGCCTGACCGGAACATTAATGAGTTCGAGGCATGCCGGAAAGGTCAATATGGATTTCAATCGACCCTGTCGATCAGTTGCTGGATGGCTGAGATGGAAAACAGGTAGATACTCGATACGGTGAACAGCAATGAAGTGATGCCGTTGAGGGACATGTTGTCCACGATCGCCAGCGCTGCCAGCGCCATCCAGAGCAAGGTGACAGGCAGGGTCACGATCCGCCAGCGCCGAACGCGTACAGGATGGACAAAACGGATGGGCGCAAATGTAAGCGCGCAGCAAAGCAGGACGATTGCAATTGTAAATGCTTCGGATGGAGACAGGACCATCAGGCCGAAGACAACCATGTTCCAGCCGGCAGGAAAGCCCTTGAAGGATCCATCAGGTGTCTTCATGCCATTGTCAGCGAAATAAAGCGCACCGGTGAAGACAACGAGGCCGCCGCAGATCCAGTTCCATGGCTGAGACAGCATCAGGCTCCAGGACAATGCAAATGCGGGCAGGAAAACATAGGTCGCATAGTCGATTACAAAATCAAGTGATGCGCCGGACCAGCGCGGCAAGCGCTCGGCGATATTGAAACGTCGTGCAAGCGGGCCATCAATTCCGTCGACAAAAAATGCGAGGCCGAGCCAGGCGAACATTTCAGCCCAATTTCCCTGCGCGCCCGCCAAAAGGGCAACCAAAGCGATGGGAGCACCGGAAGCCGTCAGGACATGAATTAGAAATAGAGCGGGTTCGGGCGCCGATTTGCCCGGGGTGATGTCCGTCACGGGGTATCCTCACACTAAATGAACGCGGCGCAGATCGTAATCAGGTCCGGTTTCAGGCAGATTTGCCATTGCCCGGCAAGCATCGCTCTACCGCGTCCGGGGAGTAATATTGCAATCGTATGACAGTGTGAACCGAAAAAACAGCCCCAGTGGCAATTCTGCGATAAACAATTTTCGAACTCAGAAATAAATGGCAACTGTCAGAAACCCGGCCCAGACGAGCAGAAAAGCACCGATTGCAGCCGGAAAGACCCTGTTCGGAACCGCCTTTTCCAGCGCCATGACACCGCCCAAAAGAGCTATCCAGACAATATTCATCAGGCCGAAGGCAAACATGACGGTCATAACTGCCCAGCAACAACCGAGGCATGCCCAGCCCTGAACGAGCCCTTCTCGGTATCCGGACAGGATAGTGGATTTTCCGCTGTCGGCCGAAAATACCCAGCGGGGATACCAGCAGCGTTGCAGGCACGATCTTTTGGCAGGTGTGAACTGATAAACTCCTGCTGCGAAAAGGACGGATGTGGTCAAAGCCAGGCTGGCCGGCGCCATCATGTCGTTCAGTCCACCTGTCATGGAAAGTAGCCATTGGGCCACGGTCGCGATGACAGCGTAACCGAACCATACGGAAAGATATCCAAATGTGGAGCCAAAGACGGGCCAGAATGCTCGTTGATCGGGACCTTCCCGGCTGTCAATCCAGCCGGTATAGGCCTTTAACATGGGAATTGACGTTGGCAGCATCATCGCCATCGACATCATCGCCCACATCAGGAAAACCTTCGCGAGGTCGATCGCGGTCATGGCCTGGGTCGGCATGCCGAAGGTCGCACCCGCCGGCAGGCAGAGAACTGCAAGTGCAGCCCTTGTCTCGGCGGACAGACCCTTGAACAGATTGAACTGATTGAATATTTCCATGCCGGGGCCAGCCTCGGCCATGTCCATTGCCGGAACCATGTCGGCGATCATTGCAACGAGATAGGCCCAACCGCTGACACTGAGCGTTGCGACAAGCAAAAGCACAAAAGGCCAGGTGCCCGCCCCCGCTGGTCTTTTTCGCTGCTGCTCGTGCGAACCGGTAGTTGTCGTGGCTGTCGTGATACTCATTTTTCAGTTTGCTGCTGGTCTTCCCGGCAATCCACTATATCGGGGATTTTCCAAAAGGGTTTGATCTTGCGCATTCGAGACTGATTTCCTGTTCGTGTTATACAAATTCACACCGCCCTGCGTGGTTTCGTCCTGTTGAAAAATACAGTCATTGAGGCACTTTCTATGCAATCAGATCACAGATCGGGACAAACAAATGCCAGACTCCTCACCGCCGGTCACGCATGATGTAGTCGTTGTCGGGGGCGGTCCCTCTGGACGTATCGCCGCGCTGAGGCTCGCACAGCTCGGGCTTTCAACGGTGTTGGTTGCGCCTGAATTGCAACGTGTCGACGGACGGACGACTGCCCTTTGGCAAAAATCCATATCGCTTCTTGATGATATCGGCGTGTGGGCGGATCTTGCCGGTAATACCGCTCCACTCAAGAAGATGTGCATGATTGACGATACGAAGCGACTCATCAGGGCTCCTGAAGTTGTCTTCGACGCCAGTGAACTCGATCTGAGTGAGTTTGGATTCAATATTTTAAACAGCGATCTTAACAAGGCACTCGAGGAAAAATGCAATTCTCAAGGTAACCTGGACTGCATAATCGGCAGCGCGGAAACGGTCGAATACTCCGAGACGTTAGTCGACGTTCATGCGTCCTCCGGAAATCAGGCGCGGGCGCGTCTTGCTGTCGCCGCGGACGGCAGAAATTCAATGCTTCGACAAGCCGCTGGAATTGAAGTGAAAACCTGGTCCTACCCTCAGGAGGCTGTGGTTCTCAACGTCGAACACCGGTTGCCGCATCAAAGCACTTCCACGGAGTTTCATACGCGCACCGGACCATTCACACTTGTTCCTCTGCCTGGTCGTCAATCTTCGGTTGTCTGTGTGGAAACCGCGCAGGGAGCGCGTGACCTGATCTCGATGGCTTCGACAGACCTGGAGCTGGAACTGGAAAAACGTGCGCACTCGGTCCTTGGCTCGTTCAAACTGGCATCAGAGATTCAAAGCTTCCCGCTTTCTGGTCTGAATGCACACAAGCTGACCGGACAAAGGCTGGCTCTTGTCGGTGAAACGGCACATGTCTTTCCACCCATCGGAGCACAGGGCCTGAACCTGTCTCTTCGCGACATCCATGACCTGACGTCGGTTATCCAACGCGGGAGCCTGCGGCACAGCGACCCGGGAGATCCGGCAATCCTGATGTCCTACGAGCAATCACGCATGCGCGACATCAGGCTGAGAACCAACGCGGTTGATGCATTGAACAAGTCCCTCCTCACCTCGTTCCTGCCGGTACAGGTGGCACGTAGCATCGGCATGTACATGGCCGACCGGGTCGGTCCGTTCAGGCGTCTCCTGATGCGTGAAGGAATGGCACCCAGCGTGGGGTTTCGTATTCCCGGGTAGTTTCCAGCCGGATGTCAAAGCCTGCCGCGCTGACTACCGTTTCTTTACGTGGTAAGTGAGCGCCATTGAGATCATCTGGCAAATTTCATTTTCCGGAAGCGAATCTTCTGCCTTGAAATGAACGCTTCTGTTGCCGCCGAATTCGATGTGCGGATAAAGAGCACGCCAGTCGGACACGAGCGAAGTCTGGCAATTTACATACAAAGCGACATCACCCAGATCGGAAGTGTCCTTGTCTATTCGGATTGTCGTTCCCGATTTCGGTTTGACGGTCAGAAAGCTCGGCTGCCCCCATTTCAGCGTCTCCTGCACTTCACCGACATGTTCACTTTTCAGGGCAGTTTCCAGGATAAGGCGCCGGAGCTGCATCAAGCGGTTTCGAACAGGGTCGGGGTAAGTTTCAATCACATCCAGTGTGGGGGGTTTTTCAGTCATCGCGTTGAAACGCAGCCTTCCTTGCGTTGCCGGTTGGGCGCATCGTTTCAACCGATGGGCAGAACACCGGAGGTAATTGCCCAGATAAATGCCGTCACTGTCACGATTGAAAGCGCAGTGCCCACCAGTACGAAACTTGACGCGCGTTGAACATAAACACCGTACTGCTGCGCAATCACGAAAACATTCGTTGCCGGTGGCAGGCACGACATCAAAACCGCAGTTGCGATCCAGCCTGGATCAAATCCACCAAGCCACGTCAACAGCAGGAAGGCGAGTATCGGGTGTAACAGGAGTTTTACCGACAAGACCAGAGGAAGCTCTATCGGTATCCTTCCAACGGGGCGAAGAGCAATACTGACACCCATGGCAAACAGGGCGCAGGGAGCGGCGGCATTGCTGAGGTAAAGCAGAAGCGTGTTTGCCGCTTGCGGCGGGCGGAATTCAAAGGCTGCAGCGGACACACCGGCAATGGTCGCCAGGATGAAGGGATGCGTGAAAATCTTGACGAAGATCTGTTTCAGAGTCTGGGCAAACGTCTCGTTTTCTGTTCCCGCCAAAGCCATGAGCAGCGGCGCAAGAATGAACATAAGTGCGTTGTCGAAGGTCAAAATGAGCGCTGTCGGTACCGTTGCCTCTTCACCCAATACAGCAAGGGTCAATCCCGGCCCCATGTATCCAACATTCGAATAGGCGCCGGCGATGCCCAGTATCGTCGACTCGCCGATACTGCCCCGCGTTGCTACCACGCCAATACAAAAAGAAATCGCGAACACGACGTAGGTCGTGAAAGTCGTTGCCGCAATGAACGACAGGTTGGCCAATTGTTCAAAGGGTGTTGCGGATAACAGCCGAAAAAACAGCGCGGGGAGCGCCAGATAGATGACAAAGAAATTCATCCAGGCAAGCCCGGACTCAGGTATGTTTTTTGCCTTTCCTGCGCCGAAACCAAGAAGTATCAGTCCGAAGAACGGCAAGGCCAGAGTTATGACGTCCAGCATTCAGTGTCCGAGACTTGGTGTTGCGATCGGTAGGTGGAGCGTTCGGGTAAAGATACTTGCATCTGTCGTTGAGCTTGGATAAGGACGCGTCACTTGCTGGACTGTATCAATGTCCCGCATTCCAAGCAGGTCTGAAGCCCTACCGCAAGGGCTCAATTTGACAGATACGTCCTGAAGCCGCCCGACGAAAGAACCGGGTCAGGCAAAATGAAAGCATCCGGCCGGAATGTCGCGAAAAAAAAGACAGAGGAAACATCCCAAACGGTTTGCGTTGCAAAACCATATCGAAAGCATCGCTTTAAAGTCAGCCATATTCCTTTTTCGTCTCATACCGGTCGATATTGCCTCGTACCTGATGGGCAAAGGCTGGCGGGCGTTTGCACCGTTCAATGCGCGTCACAAGCGCGCGCTGAAACATTTGAAAAACGCGTTCCCTTCAATGAAGGAGAGCGAGAGAGAGGAAATTGTCCGAGGAATGTGGGAAAACCTCGGTCGCGTGGCAGTCGAGACATTCCATACCGACAGGCTTCTCAAACAGGATTTTCGATTTGAGGCCGTTGCCGATGAAACGACCGAGAGAGTTCTTGCTGGCGAACAGGCCTGTGTCCTCATGTCGTTTCACAGTGGCAACTGGGAACTTTGCGTTCAACCCGTCACAAGCCACGGGGTGGATGTAACCGGCGTTTACCAGGCTCTGCGCAATCCGGAGGCAGACAAGGCGCTGCGCTCGCTGCGGCAGGACCTCTATCGTGGCGGCTTGCTGTCGAAGGGACCGGAAACGGCGCGAAAGATACTGGGAACGCTGAAGAGCGGTGGTGTCGTTGCAATGATGGGGGACCTGAGGGAAGCCAGAGGTGTACAGGTTCCCTTTTTCGGTCAGATGGCTTACGCGAATACCGTGCCGGCCTCAATCGCACGATCCTGCAATGTACCGATCGTCCTGGGTCGTGTTGTCCGGAAAAATGGCGTGAATTTCCACATTGAAGGGCGCGCGATCACAGTGCCGAAAACAAGCGACCGGCAGGCGGATATCAAGGCGGCCACCGCCGAAATACACCAAATCTTCGAAGGCTGGATCAGCGAACATCCCGAGCAGTGGATGTGGATACACAAAAAATGGGCCCCGCCGGGGAAAAGTCTGGCTCGACGGCAGGCTGACCGGGCAGCCGTCTCCAAGGCGCAGGAGGGTTGAACCCGATCCCCTCTCCTTCACCTATCGGGGGATGGTTGCAGCGCAACATAAGCGTTATAGCTAGCTTACGAACAGGAGGAGGAACACGATTTTCATGAAAACCCCAAGCGCATTCTACAAACCGCTCGCAATTGGTGCTCCCACCCCGTATCGAGAGATGCCTATCTCGCTTGAGCGAATGATCCATTTTGTTCCGCCACATATCGAGAAGATGCGCGCCAAGGTGCCGGACCTTGTGAACAAGGTCGATGTTGTCCTGGGCAATCTCGAAGACGCCATTCCGGCGGACGCCAAGTCCGACGCACGGAACGGGTTTATCCAGCTGGCAAGGGAAAATGAATTCGGATCAACCGGACTGTGGACGCGGGTAAACTGCCTGAACAGCCCCTGGTTTCTCGATGATGTCATGGAAATCGTCCAGGCCGTCGGCGACAAGCTGGATGTCGTGATGTTGCCAAAGGTCGAAGGCGCCTGGGACATTCACTATCTCGATCAGTTGCTTGCTCAACTGGAAGCTAAGGGTGGACTGGGGAAACCGATCCTCATCCATGCCATTCTTGAAACCGCGGAGGGTGTCAAGAATGTCGAGCAAATCGCAGCAGCCAGTCCGCGCATGCATGGAATGAGCCTGGGACCAGCCGACCTTGCGGCATCCAGAGGCATGAAAACAACGCGCGTCGGTGGTGGCCATCCTGATTACGCGGTGCTTTCGGACAGTGACAATAGTGGTGTGCGGACCGCATTCCAGCAGGATCTTTGGCACTACACTGTCGGGAAAATGGTCGATGCGTGCCTGTCATATGGCCTGAAACCCTTTTATGGACCATTCGGGGACTTTTCTGACCCGCAAGCTTGTGAAAGCCAGTTCCGCAATGCCTTTTTGATGGGGTGTCTCGGTGCCTGGTCGCTTCATCCCTCGCAAATCGAAATCGCAAAGAAAGTCTTTTCGCCAGACCCTGCGGAAGTTGCCTTTGCGCGCAAGATCCTGGATGCCATGCCGGATGGCACAGGTGCCGTCATGATCGATGGCAAGATGCAGGATGATGCAACCTGGAAGCAGGCCAAGGTCATCGTCGATCTTGCACAGCTGGTTTCAAGCAAGGACAAGGAGTTGGCCGAGGTTTATGGTTTTTAGAGATTCACAAGGTCTCTTGTATAGAGTTTAATGTTACAACGCTTGCAAGCAGGTTGCCGAAACGGTATCCCGGCATTGCATGCAGTAAGCGGACGAGTAACCATGCGAACGGCGAAGTTTAGAATAGGTCAGGTCGTCCGGCACCGGATTTATCCCTTTCGGGGTGTGATTTTCGATGTCGACCCGACGTTCAGCAACACGGAAGAGTGGTGGAATGCGATCCCTGAGGACGTCCGTCCGGTCAGGGACCAACCCTTTTATCATCTTCTCGCCGAAAACGAGGAGACCGAATATGTTGCATATGTCAGCGAGCAGAACCTGGAACCCGACATGACCGGGGAGCCTGTCCGCCACCCGCAGGTCGAGGAGATTTTCGAGGAACAGACCGACGGATCATATCTTCCGCGCAGTGTCGAGATCCACTGACACGACTGAAAATTCGCGGGTTTGCCCCTCCGAACAAAAAAAGGCCGGAACTTGCGTTCCGGCCTTTCTGTTTGAATTGTTTGAAAGCTACTGGTTTTCCTGCTGAGCATCGATCAGTTTCTGCCGTGCTTCGTCAGCGCGCTTTTGCAGCTCGCTCTGCAGTTCTTCCTGTCTCTTCTGCAGTTCTGCCAGGTCCATGGGCTCTCCATCATAAACCTTGGTGAAGCCGATAAGGGTCATCTTGAAGACGATTTCCTTGGCTTGCTGGTTATACGGTGCAACCCGCATCTCACCACCCTGCTTCATTGCGTTGATGAACGTGTCGTCAATCGCAAGTTCCGCGTAACATGCGTTCGGGGCGCAGATGCTGTATTTGGCCTGAACCGGCTTGCTGTCATCAATCTGGATGCGAAGTCCGGGCTGGATCAATACACCTGTCGGTACAGCGACAAGAAGTTTCTTGCGGGCTTCGCCTTCGGTTTCCTGAATGGCAATGTTGCTCAAGAACTGACCGGTATTTGTGCGCAACTCAATCGAAATGAAGCAGATTTCCTTCTGCGTATTCGGATTGGTATTACATGCCTTCGTCCAAGGGCTTTTCTCTTCCTGGGCGATTGCAGGGGCGGCAGCAAAAGAAGACACGGCCACGAATGCAGCTGCTGCGCATCCGAAGAATCCTCTTTTCAAAACACTCGTCATTGAAACGTCCTCAATCGTGCGTATTCGAAATCTTCGCGTTGTTCTGAGGCATTCCGGAAACATCCGCAAGGCCCGTTTGAACATTAGATCTGTGAAATGCATGGTAAGGCACTGAATTTGGGCGAGAGGGTGGCCGAATTGCAACGCAATGCTCAGGTTCGATTCAAATCTGTATATCTTTGTCTTTATGACTTGTTGCTGGCGCCTTCACATTCACCATGTGCTAGTCTGAACCGCGAGAATCAAGGGAATCTCCGGTGGTGGTTATGCGTTGCTTTGAATTGGTTGTGTCTGTTTTCTGCAACAACAGCACTAGACGTAGTGCGTTCGCGGTATTTTGTCTCTTGCTGCCCTGGTTTTCCGGGCCGGCCTTGGCTGACGACGAAACGGTACCATGGTCACACGCGATCTCCATGCATGGTTCACCAGCGCTTGGCCCGGATCAACCCTTTCCCTATGCAAACGAGAATGCACCCAAAGGTGGCACGATCACATTGGGTGTTCAGGGAACTTTTGACAGTCTGAACTCGTTTATTGTCCAGGGAGGCTGGACCTCTGCACGCGGAATGCGCGAGCGCCAGTTCGGCAACAATGTTCTGGAAAGCCTGCTGGTTCGTTCCTACGACGAACCTTTTTCACTCTACGGATTGATCGCGCAGCGGGTCCGCATGCCGGACAGCAGGGAATGGATCGAGTTCGAACTCAATCCGAATGCCAGGTTTTCCGACGGAACTCCGGTAACCGTCGATGATATCGTGTTTTCCCTGGATATTATCCGAGACAAGGGCCGCCCTCCGTATCGGAACTGGTATGCGGCGATTGTCGAAAAGGAAATCACGGCTCCTAACCGGATCAAACTGAAATTCGAGAACGGTGAAAACAGGGAGTTGCCCCTGCTTATCTCGCTCGCCCCCATCTTTTCCAAAAAACACACCGATGCGGAAAAATTCGACAAATCTTCGCTTACACCTCCGGTAGGAAGTGGTCCTTATACATTCAAGACAATCCAGCCCGGACGGCTTGTTGTTTATGAAAAGAACCCGGACTACTGGGCAAATGACCTGCCGGTCAAAGCCGGATTCGACAATTTCGACGAGATCAGGATCGAGTATTTCCGTGATGAAACCACGTTGCAGGAAGCATTCAAGAAAGGCTTGATCAAGGCCTTGCAATTCCGTGACCCTGCCCGGTGGGCAACCGGATTTGATTTTCCGGCGGCAGAAAGTGGTGACGTCGTCAAGATAGAAATCCCGCGCGGCGTTCCCGCTCCCATGCAGGGTATTGCGTTCAACACCCGCAAGGAACAGTTTTCCGATGTCAGAGTACGTAAAGCCTTGCGGATGCTGTTCGACTTCCAGTGGGTAAACCGGAACCTCTACTATGATCTGTTTACCCGAACCGCCGGATATTGGGACAATTCCGAATTGTCTTCGATCGGACGTCCTGCAAGCGATCGGGAAAAAGAACTTCTGGCCCCCTTCCCTGATGCAGTTTCCCCGGAGGTGATGACAGGAAGCTGGCGTCCGGCCGATGCTGACGGATCGGGACGTGACCGGAAAGTCCTGCGTGCTGCACTGGCTGAACTCAAGAATGCCGGCTACGCGCTGAAAGACCGAAAACTCATACACGAGACAACCGGCAATCAGCTTGCCTTCGAGATTCTCGCCAAGAATGAGGATGAGGAAAAACTGGCGCTTGCCTATATCCGGACGGTTGAACTTCTGGGTATCGCAGTGAACGTGCGTAGCGTCGACCCGTCGCAATTCGAGGATCGCCGGACAAAGCGGAACTTCGATATGGTTTTCAATACCTGGTATGCTTCACTGTCGCCCGGCGCCGAACAATATGGCCGCTGGAGCACGAAGGCCGCGGACGCCGAAGGGTCTTTCAATTTTGTGGGTGCCAAGGAACCGGCGATCGATGCCTTGATCGATGCCATTGTCGGGGCTCGCAGCCGTGACGACTTCATCGATGCGGTCAGGGCGTTCGACAGAGTATTGATTTCGGGTACCTATGCTGTCCCGCTCTATCACGTATCAGATGACTGGGTTGCACACTGGAAAGATGTCGTGCCACCGGAACACCATTCCCTTTATGGTCATGAGTTTGACACCTGGTGGTCATCGACCGCGCAATAATCGGACCTATGGACGAAGGACACAATGAAAGCGACTGTTGACAGCCTCACCAAGGAGTATCACGAAAGCGGAGTTTGGTCCGATGTACCGCTGGATGAGCTCTTCAAGACAACCGCAGCACAGCATCCTGATCGGCTGGCCCTTGTCGATGCGCCGGACCGCGCGGCCTGGACCGGCGGCGAACCGCGCCGCCTGACCTATGCCGAAGCTGACCGGGAAATCGACCGGCTTGCCGCATTTTACAACACTGTCGGTCTGTCCGCAGACCATGTGATCGGCGTCCAGGCTCCCAATACTGTGGACACGGTCATTGCAGTTCTTGCGGCGCTGCGTGCGGACCTGATCGTTTCACCTCTTCCGTTGCACTGGCGGCAGAAAAATGTGCTGGAAGCCTTGAATTCCATCGGTGCAAAGGGGTTCATTGCCGCTGACAGGGTCGAAACGAGAGACGTCGGTACCGCCGCCCGGGACGTGGCTGCGGATTTGTTTTCGCTGCGTTTCGTTTTCGGTCTGGGCAAAGATGTTCCGGACGGTTTGATCGAACTGGGACCGATGCTCGCGGAAATGGGAGACGACCTTAGTTTCGTTACCCGTGAAAGACCTGATCCGGCTGACCATACCGCAACAATATGCTGGAGCCGGAGCGGAGAAGAAAACGTACCGGTCAGCCGATGTCACAACCACTGGATTTCGGCTGCGCAGATGATCGTGAACGAAGCGGAGATTTCGGAAAACAGCACCATTCTGGTGCCTTATTCGCTCAGCGGCCTGACGGGACTCGGGGCCGGACTTGTGCCGTTTCTCATGACAGGCAGCACCTTGCACCTGCACCATCCGACCTCTCTTGCCAATCTTGCAACACATGCCAATGACGTTGAAGCCGACATTGTCATGACGCCCGGGCCCCTCGCACAGACGCTCGATCGGAAGCTGGGCAGTACCAAAACGACCGTTCTTGCGGCGTGGAATATTTCAGCCCCACACCCGACAACATTTGTTGCAAGGCGTCGGCTCGTCGATGTTCACATAGCGGACGAATTTGCACTGGTTGCCAGAGCGAGAGGTCCTTCAGCGAAGATCAAGGCAACCGCCTTGGGAAAGCATAACGGGTCGATCGGGTGTGAAAACAGGCCAGCCCTTCTTGAAATAGCAGTCACCGAGGAGGGCGAGGCACAGACCCCTACCCTGCTCGTGAAAGGACCCATGGTCCCCGAGATCGGGTGGCGCACGATCAACGGCGAACGGCGGCGTGTCCGCTGGGAGGGAACCGGGTATCTCAAGACCAACATCAAGGTTGATCTTGTCGACGACGGCATTGCCGGCTTCGGAATTCCAGGTACCTATGCCCTGGGTACCGGCAATCTTGAAACAATCGATGTGATCTATTCGAGTTATCCCGGGATTCGGGAAGCCGCCGCATTCATTGTCGAGGATCCAGTTCTTGGAGCCAGAATGTACGCAGCATTGGTCCCCGAGACTTCAAATGTCCCCGACGCTGCGTCCTTCTTTGCCTTTCTGGACGCGGATGGAGTGGATCTTGCGAAAATCCCGCATCGTGTCCTGATATTGCAATCGCTGCCACGCAATGCCGACGGAACAATCTGCAGGGAGAAACTGACCATGCGGACACAACGGCTGCCCGCTGCGGTGGCCTAGACGGCAGTTTGGGTGGCGCAACTGGACAGACATCTATTGGTTGATCCAATGCGGACAGTCGGGGCATCATACCTCCGGCGGGAAATGTGCAATTTGCTCCAGGTGGGGACAGGGCATGGATTATGAAACGTCGCTTTCGTGGCGTGGACCTTACTGGTATGCCGGGCGCCGGCCAAAACGCAACAGCAACGGTGACGCGCCCGAAGACCTGGACGTTGCGCTGCTCAATATGTTCGAGCGTGACGGTACTCCGCCTACAGCTCTGCCTGCTGCGATCGTTGTCGATATCAAGAACCTCATTGACGGCGACAATGAGGCCTTCTTTGACTGGCTCCAGCGGCATATCAGGGCTTTGCCCTGCGATGTTCCGTTTTATATTCTGGCCGATGGAGACGACTTTATCCCCGACGGGCTTCAGGTGACCGCGATCATTGATCGGGTCGTCCCGGATGATGTCCTTCTGATGCTCATTTGTATCCACCAGCGCTCACTCATGCGCTCGGAGGAAGCGCAGCTCCGGCGGAAGGTATTTGGTCGCATACCCGATTTCGGGACAGCCCCTCACCACACCGGTTCCAGCAGCCTGATGGTGGTCGGCGTGAGCGGGCGCTTTCTGGAATGGCAGGATGCCAGCGATCAGAAGGTCGAGGTCGTCGGAGCATTTGACGGCAAGATGGCGATGGAATTCATGTCCATGCGTGCTTTTGATGCGGTGGTAATCGACGCGGCATTTGATGATGCAGTTGAATACATCCGCCAAATCAGAAGAGATGCCCGTTTTGCAGGACTACCTGTTCTTGCCGTTTGCGAGGGAGAAGAGGATTCCGCACTTTTGTTCCGTAACGGGGCATCCGACGTGATCGTGGGCGAGAACCGCAAGGAAACTCTGGCGCGACGGATCACTTCGGCGATCCGCTTCGGCAAGCGGCGGCGCCTCGCGGACAGAATTCTTGCTGAAAGCCAGATGTGGCTCCGCCAGCAGATCACGGAAGGCGGGCTAAGCGCCGGCGAATACACAAACTATCTTGAAACATGCAGCAATGCCCTTGCTGTGCGTGGCCTGGATTTGTGGGAAATGCGTCTTCAACCGGAAAGTTTCGGACTTGAAGTGTCTTCTGCGGATGAACTGGACGAAATTCACACAACGCTCCTGTCGATTGCGGATGCAACCAGCCGGGATGAGGACCTTGTCTGCCTGGTGAAGGACCTTGGGCCCGTCGCCGTGCTGAAAAACGAGGCCGGGACCGTGCGTCTGCAAAAGCGCATCAGCTCCATCCTGACCCATACAGTACGCTGAACGGCGGATTGGACTTGGAAACCGGACAGAAAGCTCTAACTTGTTGGTTCAAGACACAACAAACGGCCCATTCATGAACGCAACTCCTCCACTAACTGTCGACGTCGTCTCCGATGTCATGTGCCCCTGGTGTTTCATAGGTAAAAGACGGCTGGAGACTGCACTCCGGTCTGTTCCTCAGTTGAATGTTGATGTGCGCTGGCACCCATTCCAACTTGATGCAACCCTGCCAAAATCAGGCAAGGACCGTCAGCAGTATCTCGACGACAAATTCGGCGGCAAGGAAAATGCTGATGCGGTTTACAGTCGCATAAAGGAAACCGGTGCGGAGGAAGGCATCAATTTCGCCTTCGACAAAATCAAACTGTCGCCGAACACGCTGGACAGTCACCGGCTGATTCTCTGGTCGCGGTCCGACAATGTTCAAAGCGACGTCGTCGAGCGATTGTTCAAGGCATATTTTCTGGATGGTGAAGATTTGACCAAAGCGGCTACGCTTGTCCGGATTTCGGAAGAAGCCGGTATGCAATCCGATCTAGTCGAACAGTTGCTGGAAACAGAGACCGACCTGGACAAAACGGAAGCTCAGATCACAAGGGCGAGCGAGTCTGGAATATCAGGCGTGCCTTGCTTCATTATTGACGGCAGATTCGTGCTGGCCGGTGCGGAAAAACCGGAAACCATCGCGGCGGCGTTGCAGCATGCGGAGGAAACCCGGACAGATCCCGAAGCGGAACAGTCAGGCTGACGTAATTCGCGCAACGATACAAAAGACAAAGCCCCGCCAGATCGGCGGGGCTTTTCTTTGAACAAGGATTAGAAGGAAAGTCAGCCTTTCAGGATAGACTGGCCGGCATAGTGTGCCTGAGGACCCAGTTCTTCCTCGATCCGGATGAGCTGGTTGTATTTTGCCAACCTGTCTGAACGTGCCAGGGAACCCGTCTTGATCTGTCCGCAATTGGTTGCAACCGCAAGATCGGAGATGGTCGAATCTTCTGTTTCACCGGAGCGGTGCGACATGACGGCGGTGTAGGCAGCCTTGTGAGCGGTTTCCACCGCGTCCAGAGTTTCCGACAGTGTGCCGATCTGGTTGACTTTGATCAGGATCGAGTTGGCAACGCCCAGATCAATGCCCTTGCGCAGACGTTCGGAGTTGGTCACGAAGAGATCATCGCCGACGAGCTGGCATTTGTTGCCGATCAGGTCGGTGGTTGCTTTCCAGCCGTCCCAGTCGTCCTCGGCAAGACCATCCTCGATGGAGATGATCGGATATCGGGACACAAGGTCGCCAAGGTATTTAGCCATTTCCTCAGGCGCCAGTGACCTGCCTTCACCTTCAAGGACATACTTGCCGTCCTTGAAGAACTCCGTCGATGCAGCATCAAGAGCCAGGTACATGTCTTCGCCAGGTTTGTAACCGGCAGTCTCGATCGCTTTCATGACGAAACCGATTGCCGCGTCTGTCGATTCAAGATTGGGGGCAAATCCCCCCTCGTCGCCAACATTGGTATTGTGACCGGCAGAACTCAGGGCTTTTTTCAGGGTGTGAAAAACCTCTGTTCCCATGCGTACGGCTTCGGAAAGCGATTCAGCCCCCACCGGCATGATCATGAATTCCTGGAAGTCGATCGGATTGTCCGCATGGGCGCCACCGTTGATGATGTTCATCATCGGTACCGGAAGTGTCCTGGCTGACGTACCGCCGACATAGCGATAAAGCGGCAGGCCCGATGCCTGTGCCGCAGCTCTTGCAACGGCCAGCGAAACACCCAGGATGGCGTTGGCGCCGATACGGGCCTTGTTGCTTGTGCCATCCAGATCAATCATTGCCTGATCGATCTGCAGCTGGTCTTCCGCTTCCAGACCCCCGACGGTTTCGAAGATCTCACCGTTAACCGCATCGACAGCCTTCTGGACGCCCTTGCCCATGTAGCGGTCACCGCCATCGCGAAGTTCTACCGCTTCATGCGCACCGGTCGACGCACCGGAGGGAACCGCAGCGCGTCCAAAAGATCCGTCTTCCAGAAAGACATCGACTTCAACGGTCGGGTTGCCACGGCTGTCGAATATTTGACGTCCGACGATATCGATAATAGCGGTCATGGAAAGAACTCCCTTGTCGCATGGACCTTAAGTGATTGCGCACTGGCGGATTTGCCCGCGCACTCCGTGCCGATTGACCGGCGATTAACCTGGGGCGTATGCCCCATTTTGAACGCGCACGCAGCGCGGATGTATTCTAATTTGTGGCGGATGCCGGTTTTACCACGGTGTCGATTGCCTTGAGCTGCCTGAGCAATGCTTCCAGTTCGTGCAGAGGAACCATGTTCGGGCCATCTGAAGGTGCCTTGTCCGGATCCGGATGCGTTTCAATGAAAAGTCCTGCGATACCGACCGCAACTGCGGCCCTGGAAAGAACGGGAACCATGGTACGGTCGCCACCTGTGGAGGCACCCTGCCCGCCGGGTTGCTGAACCGAATGGGTCGCATCGAATATGACCGGCGCACCGGTCTCTGCCATGATAGGCAAGGCACGCATGTCGCTGACGAGCGTGTTATAGCCGAAACTGGCGCCACGCTCGGTCAGCAGAACGTTCGGGTTTCCGGATTCCGTAACCTTGGCAAGGACGTTTTTCATGTCCCATGGGGCCAGAAACTGACCCTTTTTGACGTTTACAGTCTTGCCCGTTTTTGCTGCAGCAACCAGAAGATCAGTCTGTCTGCAGAGAAATGCCGGAATTTGCAGAATATCGACAACTTCTCCAACCGGAGCGCATTGCTCAGCGTTATGAACGTCGGTGACAACCGGCATGCCGAAGGTTTCCCGGATTTCTGCAAATATTGGCAGCGCCTCACGCAACCCTACGCCGCGCCCACCAGAAAGAGACGTTCTGTTGGCCTTGTCAAAAGACGACTTGTAGACGGTCGCTATGCCGACCTTCTGTGTAATTTCCCTGATCGCTGCTGCGCATTCCAGAGCATGGTTGCGACTCTCAAGTGCGCAAGGCCCGGCGATGAGGCTTATTGGTGCATCATTCTGGAATGTTACGTTCCCGACTATAACTTCGCGGTTCGCCTCGGTCATTGATCACCTTGCTTCATCAGACAGCCGTCAGCTGCCATTGCCTGCGCTATTTTGCCCCGCAGCATTTTCGGGTGTTCCATAGCGTTCTTTTGTTCAAGCTGCAACTCTCTGGTTTCTGCTGCTCAGATATCGATTTAAATCGATTGAATTGCATATTTTTGCCAACCCGCCCCCGATTATCACAAGACTTCCATCTTTGCGTGAGACGATCGTTGCGTTACAGGACCGGAAGGCGGCAATTGGAAATTTAACCAGGATGCAAATTTTAGCGCCTATCGTCCTTTGTATACCCGGTCAGAACCCTGAGTTTATTGTTGTGTTTATTTATTCGTGACAGATGGATGTAGAAATCTCTGTAAATTGGAGTTGGAAGGCCTGAAATGAACAAGCCCATTCGCAAAGCCGTTTTGCCTGTTGCCGGTCTTGGCACCAGATTCCTGCCGGCAACCAAGGCGGTCCCCAAGGAAATGCTGACGATCGTGGATCGGCCGATTATCCAGTATGTCGTCGATGAGGCCCGAGCAGCAGGTATTGAACACATCGTCTTTGTAACGGGTCGCAACAAGCACGTAATCGAAGATCACTTCGACATGGCTTATGAGCTGGAAGATACGCTGAGAGCGCGCAACAAGGCAGCTGCGCTTGAACTGCTTGAAAAACACAGACCTCAGCCCGGATCAACCAGCTTTACCCGTCAGCAGGCTCCCCTGGGGCTCGGACACGCAATCTGGTGCTCCCGGGATATTATCGGAGATGAACCATTTGCGATTCTTCTTCCCGATGTGATCATCAAGTCCAAGATTAGCTGTCTTCGGCAAATGGTTGATCTTTATGAGAAAACCGGTGGAAACATCATTGCTGTGGAAGAAGTGCCTGACGATCAGACACATCAGTATGGCATCGTCGAGCTTGCAGAGCAGATCAACGACAAATCGAGCCGCATTTCGAACATGGTGGAAAAGCCGGCACCCGGCACCGCACCTTCCAACCTGATGATCACCGGGCGATACATCCTGCAACCTGAAATTTTCGACCTGCTCTCCAGCCAGGGGCAAGGCGCCGGTGGCGAGATTCAGCTGACCGACAGCATGATTTCGTTGATGTCGAATCAGAGTTTCTCCTCACTCAAATTCGAGGGGCGCAGCTACGATTGCGGCAACAAGCCGGGTTTCCTGAGTGCCAATATCGCCTTTGGAATGGATGATCCTGCCCTGGCCCAGGAGCTAGTTCCGTTCATGCAGGAGATGCTTCAACATCCTGTCGCCGCGGAATAGCAGTTGAAAATGGACAAGTGATCACTTTACCGCACTGATATTTGCCGGACCGGGTCTGACCAAGATCCGGTCCAATTGTTTTCATGAATTCAAACGCCTTACGAAATTTTTCGCTGTTCGTACAACGCGTAAGCGTAGACAGGGGGCAAGGTGAAGAAAAACTTTCTCATTGTCGGTGGCACTTCTGGAATCGGCCTGCAACTTGCCAAAATTTATCTCGACGAAGGACACACCGTCTGCGTGACGGGGCGCAAACGTCCCGATCTGACCAAGGCCAGTTTTCAGAAATTCGAGATAACCAGAGACACGGCCAAGCTGGCACAAGATACTGATCGGGTTCTCTCCCGACTTGGGACCGTCCATACGCTCATTTATGCTGCGGGATTTCTTCAAAGGGGACGTATCGACGCACTTGGCGACGAAGATCTCGAAAGTATGGTCAACGTTGGCGTTTTGGCACCCATGATGTTGATTCAGCGTCTCAAAAGGCGATCGCAGTGGCCGCTGAAGATAATGCTCATCACCTCAAGCTCGCAATATACGCCGAGGGAACTTGAACCGGCCTATTGCGCAACCAAATCAGCTTTGGGAATGCTTGGTGCGTCACTGGTCAGGGACAAAGCGCTCGGAAAGGTTCTGGTTGCCGCTCCTTCCGGGGTCAGAACACCGTTCTGGCAGAGAACCGACGAAGATACGGACACCATGCTCGAACCTGCCTGGGTTGCGGAACGGATTGTCGAGCTTTCAGGTGGTGCCTTCAAGTACAAGTATGCCAAGATATTGCGCGATCCGGCCAGGGTGGAGATCGTTGAATGCCTGAACAACGACATGGAACCGATACAGGCACTCCCTCAGCATCCCTGATTGCACTCCGGATCCAGCAATTCCAACGAACGACAATCCCAATTGCCTCAGGACGGTCAACGTTTCTGATTGAGCATGTAATGCAGAACCGGCCTCTGCCCGATCGCAGGCGTCCGCTCCTATCCGGGATAATATGACTTTCCACCAATCCAAAATCGCGATTTTGCCGTACACTTTCAGAGTTTTTGAGAGAGAGGCAGCGATCATGGCGAGATTTCGTTTCTGGAAAACAATGGTGAGTGCGGCGGTCCTGACAGTGTTTTCGCTGGGGCCGACGGTCGCAGAAGAAACGCTCGACAGCAACGCGTTTCAGCGCATTATCAAGAACCAGATGAACGCTTTTGCAGCCGGAAATGCCAAAACGGCATATTCCTTTGCGACAAATTCGCTGCAACAGAAGTTTCGGTCACCGGAACTCTTCATGGAAATGGTTCGGCAAGGCTATCAGCCGGTCTACAATCCAAAAAGTGTCACATTCGGACAGTCCAAAATTACCAAATTCGGACCGACGCAAGAGGTCCATGTTGTCGGGCCAAAAGGAAAGAACTGGCTCGTACTCTACAGTTTCGAACAGCAGGAAGACGGCAGTTGGCGGATCTCAGGCTGCTATCTGACCAAGTCGGACGGTCTTGCCGCCTAGGATATCCAGGTAACGTTACTCACAATGCGGCAATATCGCCTCGCGCCCAATCTTCCTTGGTGCACGCGTAGAATTCGTCGAAACGACCTTCTTCTATTGCATCCCGCATGCCCTGCATGAGTTGCTGGTAGTACGCAATATTGTTCCAGGTAAGCAACATGCCCGCCAACCCCTCACCCGCCCGCACGAGGTGGTGTAGATAGGCGCGGCTGTAGACGCTTGACGCAGGGCATTGGTTTTCCGCGTCGAGAGGACGCGCGTCGTCCTGGTGGCGAGCGTTTTTAAGGTTCACCTTGCCGAATTTCGTATATGCCAGTCCGTGCCGGCCTGCGCGTGTCGGCATAACACAGTCGAACTGGTCAATGCCGCGCTTTACGCTTTCCAGGAGATCGTCCGGCGTTCCCACGCCCATCAGGTATCTGGGCTTGTCGACAGGCATCACAGGAGTGGTTATGTCCAACATCTGGAGCATGACATTCTGCGGCTCTCCAACGGCCAGTCCCCCTACCGAAAAGCCTTCAAAGGGCAGCTTGCCGAGACTTTCTGCAGACCTGATGCGAAGATCAGGTTGGTCTCCGCCCTGGACGATGCCGTAGAGGCCCTGCCCTTTCGCGGGTCCGCCCATTGCCTCAAATTGTGTCCTGGAACGTTCGGCCCATCTCAGTGACAATTCCATCGCCCGCTGGATCTCCACCTTGGGGCTTGGAAGCTTGATGCATTCATCCAGTTGCATCTGGATATCGGAACCGAGCAATCCCTGGATTTCCACGGAACGTTCCGGGGTCAGATGATATTTCCGGCCGTCAATATGGCTCTGGAAACGGACACCTTCTTCGTCGAGTTTGCGCAGCTGCGCCAAAGACATGACCTGAAAACCGCCGCTGTCGGTCAGGATCGTGTGCGGCCAGTTCATGAACGTGTGCAGTCCACCCAGCCTGTCGACACGTTCCGCAGTGGGTCTCAACATGAGGTGATAGGTGTTGCCCAGCACAACGTCGGCACCGGTTTCACGTACCTGTCCCGGATACATGGCCTTGACGGTTGCCTGAGTACCAACCGGCATGAACGCGGGTGTGCGCACGACGCCATGTGGGGTCGTTATTTCCCCCCGTCTGGCCATGCCATCGGTTGCGATCAGTTTGAAATTGAATTTTTTTGCTGTCTCGGACATGGGATCTACTGTGTCACTTTTACCGGGAACAAAAGGGAACCGTCCCCGTAGCTGTAAAAGCGGTATTGCTCCTCAATTGCATGTGCATAGGCGCCACGCATCGTTTCAAGTCCTGAAAACGCCGACACGAGCATGAAGAGAGTCGACTTTGGCAAATGGAAATTCGTCATCAGGGCATCAATTGCCCTGAACTTATAACCTGGTGTGATGAAGATTGATGTTTCTCCGGCAAAGGGTGCGATCGAACCTCCTGCCTGGGCAGAGCTTTCCAGTATTCTCAAGGACGTGGTGCCAACGCTGACAACCTTGTTTCCTCTCGCCCTTACTGCAAGAAGAGCCTTTGCGGTGGCGGCTGAAACGTTCCCCCATTCCGCGTGCATCTTGTGGTCACGTGTATCATCGGCTTTCACCGGCAGAAATGTTCCCGCGCCAACATGCAGGGTTACAAGATGTCGCTCAATCCCCCGGTCTTCGAGAGCTTCAAGAAGTTCCTGCGTGAAATGAAGGCCGGCAGTCGGCGCTGCGACCGCACCATCCTTTTCAGCAAAGATCGTTTGATAGTCCTGGCGGTCCTGAACATCCTCGCCTCGCTTTTGCGCGATATAGGGCGGCAAGGGAACGTGACCGACTGTTGCAATGGCGACATCCAGCTCCGAACCTGACGCCTCGAAGACAAGCAGCACCTCGCCGCCATCCGATTTTTCTGCAACCCGCGCCCTCAAACTGCATACTGAATTTTCGAAGACGAGAACGTCGCCGGCAATCAGTTTCTTTGCCGGACGGGCAAAGGCTCTCCACTGATCTTGAGCTGTGCGCATATGCAAAGTGACACTGATCCCTGCGGAAACGCCACCACGAAACCGCTGTCCTTCCAGTTGGGCCGGAATGACCTTTGTATCGTTGAATACCAACGCATCGCCAGGCTCCAACAGTCCCGGCAAATCCCGTATGCCCATGTCCTTCAAGACCGGATATTCGACCGGATTTACAACAAGCATTCGCGCGGAATCTCGCGGACGTGCGGGACGCAGGGCAATCCGTTCATTCGGCAGGTCAAAATCGAATTCTTCGACGCGCATGTCGTTCAGGTCTGTCCAATGGCAATGGGTGGGTCGATGTGTGTGATCGACGTCAACTGACGGAGCCGGATGCTCAGTGTGCGGCTCTTAAAGGTGCAACGTTTGGAGGTCAACACTTGCCGTTCCGGCGCTACAAGCAAAAACAGCGCGGAAAACTTCCGCGCTGTCCGAATTTTTTGCAATTTAGCGGTCAGGACGCGTCTGCAGCAACCTTGAGCGAAACAATATTGTCGGGATCCGTTACGGGTTCGCCGCGCTTGATCTTGTCGACATTGTCCATGCCGTCAATCACTTCGCCCCAGGCGGTGTACTGACCGTCAAGCCAGGGTGCGTCGGTGAAGCAGATGAAGAACTGGCTGTCGCCGGAGTTCGGATCCATGGCGCGGGCCATGGAACATGTGCCGCGAACGTGTTTGTGGTTGCTGAATTCAGCTTTCAGCTTCTGGCCGGAACCGCCGGTACCGGTTCCCTGCGGACAACCGGTCTGCGCCATGAAACCGTCGATAACCCTGTGAAACACGATACCGTCATAAAAGCCTTCCCGTACAAGCTCCTTGATGCGTGCAACATGACCCGGGGCGAGATCCGGTTTCATTTCGATTACGATCGGTCCCTGGCTTGTTTCCATGAGAAGGGTGTTTTCGGCATCCTTGATATCAGCCATGTCTGACTCCTTGGGTCTTTGAACTGGGGCTATTTTTGGTTTATTGAGCGTCTGCTGCGATCTGCATCTTGACGATCTTGTCAGGGTTCGCAGGCGGCTCGCCAAGAGCGATATTGTCGATATATTGCATACCGTCAACAACTTCGCCGAAAACCGTGTATTGACCGTTCAGCCAGTCGCCGTCGGCAAACATGATAAAGAACTGCGAGTTGGCACTGTTCGGGTCGGCAGCACGGGCCATGCCAAGCGTTCCACGGCGGAAGGGTGTGTCCGTGAATTCGGCTGCAATATTAGGTTCGCTGGAGCCTCCGGTCCCGTTGCCTTTCGGGTCACCGGTCTGTGCCATGAAGTTGTCTATCACCCTGTGAAAAGTGAGCCCGTCATAAAAACCTTCCCTGGTCAGTTTCTTGATCCGTTCAACATGATTCGGGGCAAGGTCCGGACGGAGCTGGATGACGACACGGCCGTCCTTCAAATCAAGGAGAAGCGTATTGTCCGGGTCCGTACCCTGTGCACTGGAAATGGCGGGAACGAGAACGATCGACGCGAGAATGGCAATCATTGCGATTAGTCGTGACACTGGAGACTCCTTAACCAAGGTCAGTGGAATTGATTGTCAACTGTCCGGTCTTGCGCGGCGCCTCAAAGGTGACGCGACCGGTTCGGGTACAAATGCGGAAATCTCTCCGCCCATCTTTGCGATTTGCCGCACCAAGGTGGCGGTGATGTGGCGGACATCTGGAGACGCTGGCAGGAAAACGGTCCGGATGTCAGGCTCCAGCGTACCGTTCATTCCGGCCATCTGCATTTCATAGTCAAGATCAGTGCCATCTCTCAAACCGCGGACCAGATACGCCGCCCCCTGCTCGCGCGCGGTGTCGACAACCAGGTTCGAAAAGGAGATCACATCGATACGGTCGGCTTCCGCAGCAGCAAATTCAGCACGGGCTGCTTCATGAATCAGGTTGAGCCGTTCCTCGAACGAAAACAAAGGTGTTTTTCCCGGATGGACACCTATGGCGACCACGACCTTGTCTGCCAGCGCAAGTGCCTGATGCAATATGTCCATATGGCCGTTGGTGACCGGGTCGAAGGACCCGGGATATAGCGCAATGCGTTTCATGGCCAATTCCATACTCCGCCTTCCGGCGGGTCACAAGGGAAACACTGAGACAACCGCGATTTTTGTCCACACGAGACATTGTGTGACTGGCATCACATAAGTCTTCCCATAGTTGGTCCAAGGTGTGTTCATCGAAAACACGGCGTGAGCAGGAGCCAGGACCATGAGGAGTTACGTTACATCGGGCCCGACTTTCAATGAGAAGTCGGCACAACCATTCAGCATTCAGGCAAACGCCGCGGATTCGGCGATGCACGTCAAGATGGCCGCCATCTTCGTACTGGCATTGCTGACAATGATCGCTGCGGGCGTGATGAGCATGCACCCAAGCAATGCATCTCAGGCCGAAGACCTGACCAGCCTTGCGACACAGGGCCTTACAGCAACCAAGACGGATCGTATTGCCGTATCGAAGTCATCCGACACATGCAACTCTCAGGCGTGGGGCGCATGGAGTGAAGAGTGTGCTGCTTCCCTCACGGGAGCCAACAAGGTACGCAACGTTTCATTCGTTACGATCGAGCAAAAGGCTCCGACCGCCAACGAAACAATTCTTGCACGCTACCCCGCCGTCAACTGATACGCCTACCTCCAAGTTATTCCCCGTAACGGCAAACAGCGGCACAGGTTCCACCCTGGCCGCTGTTGTCGTATGTGCTGATGCTTTCCTCGCGTGTCATCAGAGCGAGTTGTTTCCAGCGTATTGGGTGTTCGGAGCTGATCATGGTTCTCTCGCTGATCTTCTTCAAACGAACATTGATGTTGTTTTGGGTATTGTGGTGGCTGGTTGCGTTTTTGACGGATCTGGGAGGCGCAATGTTGCAGCTGGGGTGGTTCAGCGAGAACTGGCTTCCCCACTCAATCTATCCCTACCTTGTAAAAACCATTGCCTTGTATGATCCGCGACAGTTTCTTGCCCGGCTCCTGTTTGCAGGAATCATCTGCTGGTTGTTTCTCTCGACGGCGTTTTTTGTCCGCGCCGTGTTCACTTCTACCCTTCGAAGGGACGTGTGGATTGCGCGGGTCAACAGTGCTTTCATCAATTCGCTGGCATTGTGACTGGCAATTTTCACGGCCGATCAGGCTGTCAAATAAATCGATCTTGAACAAAATCAGATGGTGCAAGCCGGTTTCAAGTTACTTACCTTTCTGGCTATTCACACACTTCCAGACGCGTAACGTTTTTCGGCAAGACAGAAACAAAAAAGACGGCAACACGCCGCCTTTGATGTCGTTTGTCTATTTCAGTGTTTTGTCAGCTGTCACCGTCCGGGGCAGCCGCTGACGGATCGCCGTCAGAACCCTGATCGCTGTTGTCACCGTCGGTGACTTCGCCTTCCTCATCGAGATCTTCGTCGTCATCGACTTCCGAGATACCTTCCACAGCGACGACTTTTTCTTCCGTGGCCGTCTTGAAGACGATCACGCCCTGCGTCGCGCGGCCAGCAATGCGGATACCGTCCACCGGACAGCGGATGAGCTGACCACCGTCCGTTACCAGCATGATCTGGTGACTGTCTTCGACCGGGAACGACGCTATCAGGCCGCCATTGCGATCATTGACAGCCATAGCGGTAATGCCCTTGCCTCCACGCCCGGTCACGCGATATTCGAAGGACGAAGTCCTCTTGCCGTATCCATTTTCGGAGACAGTCAGGATAATCTGTTCGGCAGCACTCATTTGCGCATAGCGCTCCTGAGGCAGGTCGCCCGCAACGACGCCTTCTTCATCAGCACCGCTGCCGCTCTCGTCTGCTTCCCCGCGCATGGCTCTCGACAGCTTCAGATAGGCAGCCCGCTCTTCAGCGTCGACGTCAATGTGATGAAGGATCTGCATCGAGATGACCCGATCCTCATCTGCCAACCGGATTCCACGGACACCAACTGAGTTCCGGCCCGCAAAAACGCGAACATCGGTGGTCGCAAAGCGAATGCACTGACCGGAATTGGTGGTCAGCATGACGTCGTCGTGTTCTGAGCAGGTGTCAACACCGACAATACCGTCGCCGTCTTCCAGCTTCATCGCAATCTTGCCGTTTCGGTTGATATTGACGAAGTCGGAGAGTTTGTTCCGTCGCACTGTCCCGCGCACGGTTGCGAACATCACATCGAGATTTGCCCAGCTGTCTTCGTCCTCAGGCAACGGCAGAATAGACGTTATCTGTTCGCCCTGCTCCAGCGGCAGCATGTTCACTAGCGCCTTACCTCGAGAGGTCGGCCCTCCCAGAGGCAGACGCCAGACCTTCATCTTGTAACAGATGCCACGTGAGGAGAAGAACAGCACTGGCGTGTGCGTATTGGCGACGAATAGACGTGTGACGAAATCCTCATCCTTGGTCGCCATTCCAGCGCGACCCTTGCCGCCACGGCGTTGTGCCCGGTAGGTGGCGAGAGGTACGCGCTTGATGTAACCGCTGTGTGACACGGTAACGACCATGTCTTCGCGCTGGATCAGGTCCTCGTCGTCAAAGTCGGCGCCGCCCTCGACAATCTCCGTCCTGCGCGGCGTTGCGAACTCTTCCTTGATCTCCAGCATTTCATTGCGGACTATTTCCTGGATTCGTGCCCTGGAGCGCAAGATATCCAGGAAGTCGGAGATTTCGCCACCGATCTTCTTGAGTTCGTCATCGATTTCGTCGCGGCCGAGAGCTGTCAGGCGCTGCAGGCGCAGATCCAGTATCGCCCGTGCCTGCTCTTCAGAGAGCTTGTAGGTGCCATCTTCGCGAACCTGATGACGCGGGTCATCGATCAGTCGGATCAGAGGTTCGACATCCCTTGCCGGCCAGTCGCGTTCCATCAACTGGGCTCTTGCCGTCGCCGGATCCGGAGCAGTTCTGATCAGGTGAATGACTTCATCGATGTTGGCGACTGCAATGCCCAGACCAACCAGGATATGGGCACGGTCACGGGCCTTTTTCAGCAGATAGCGCGTCCGCCTCTGGACAACTTCTTCGCGGAAAGCGACGAAGGCCGTGAGCATGTCGGACAGGTTCATCTGTTCCGGTTTGCCACCGTTCAGGGCGACCATGTTTGCGCCGAAGGAAGTCTGAAGCTGACTGAAGCGATAGAGCTGGTTCAGAACGACATCCGGCACCGCATCGCGTTTGAGCTCGATAACGACCCGCATTCCGGATCGATCGCTTTCATCGCGGATGTCCGAAACTCCCTCGACACGTTTGTCGCGGACAAGTTCGGCGATCTTTTCGATCATGGTCGACTTGTTGACCTGGTACGGTATCTCAGAAACGATCAGCGCATTCCGGTCCTTGCGCACTTCCTCGATATCGACTTTTGCCCGCATGACGATAGAGCCACGGCCGGTTTCATAGGCATTGCGTATACCTGCACGACCCAGGATCATGCCGCCGGTGGGGAAATCGGGTCCGGGCACAATTTCCATGAGCTCCATCAGCGTCATGGCCGGATTTTCCATGATGGCGATCGCCGCGTCGATAACCTCCCCCAGATTGTGGGGCGGTATGTTGGTTGCCATGCCGACGGCAATGCCACCGGCGCCATTTACGAGCAGATTGGGAAACTTGGCCGGAATAACGACCGGTTCGCTTTCCGAGTTGTCATAGTTCTCCTGAAAGTCGACTGTTTCCTTGTCGATATCATCCAGGAGCTTGTGAGCGACCTTTTCCAGCCGACACTCGGTGTAACGCATCGCCGCCGCCGGATCACCGTCGACGGAACCGAAGTTTCCCTGGCCGTCGATCAGTGGCAGTCGCAGCGAAAAGTTTTGCGCCATGCGAACCAGCGCATCGTAGATCGCGCTGTCACCATGCGGGTGGTATTTACCCATGACATCGCCGACGACACGAGCTGACTTGCGATAAGGCTTGTTCCACTCATAGCCGTTTTCGTGCATCGAATAGAGGATGCGCCGGTGAACCGGTTTTAGGCCATCTCGGACGTCGGGCAATGCACGCGACACGATCACACTCATGGCGTAATCGAGATAACTGCGTTTCATTTCGTCGACGATAGAGACCGGTTTGATATCGGACGGCAAACCGTCCGAAGGGGTGCTGTTGTCCTGGTCGGCCAAGGAAGAACTCATTTCATTGTTATTGCTGGTTCTTTTATATCCGATTCAACTGCATGGGCCAAATTTGAGGCAGTTTTCCTCTCCAGTAATAATCCTTGTAATTCAATATGTTATAAAGAGTATTCACAGGGTGCGAAAATGAATTTCGGAAAGCGGCTCGAAGTCGGCGTCAATCCCCTGTAACAAGGCCGAATCCGAGCCACCATCAATGCCGTGGAAGCCCAGAATGCTCGACTATTTCATCAACGCGTTTGCCACACTTTTCGTTACGATCGACCCGGTCGGTCTTGCGCCGATGTTTCTGGCTGTCACAGCCGGAATGAGCAGAGCGGACCGAAGGAAAGTCGCGGTTCGGGCGACGCTGACTGCAGCTGGAATTCTTCTGATCTTCTATGCTTCTGGCCAGACAGTTCTGAATGTGCTCGGCATTTCGGTATCGGCGTTTCGCGTTGCAGGTGGCATTCTGCTCTTTCTGATCGCGATCGAGATGATTTTTGGAAAGAGACAGGAGCGCAAGGCGGAAACGGCAGAAAAAGCCGTGGAGTCCCAGGGACATCACGGTACAGTCAATGAAATTGCCATCTTTCCGCTTGCTATACCGCTGATTTCGGGCCCGGCAACCATTTCCGCAATCATCCTGTTGTCGAGCCAGGCTCCCGACACGGTCGCTTATGCGGGCCTTGGCGGCGTGATCGCGATTATCCTTTTGAGCTGCATGGGTGCCTTTCTGCTGGCCGACAGACTGGAAAGACTGCTTGGTGAAACCGCGCAACTCGTCATCACGCGCCTGTTGGGGGTTCTCCTCGCTGCGCTTTCGGTTCAGTTCGTGGCAGATGGCGTGTTGACACTCGTGCGCGGTTAGCGCGGCAAGGTTATCCGCAATTCCTGGCCTGATACACCGTGAACGCTGTCCCGGGCACGGATAATCACTTCATTCAGATCGTCGGGTATGGAAACACCGGAGAGTGAACGTGTAAACGGTTGTTCTTCCACATGCGGATGATGCAGAACACGCTCTCCCAGAAGGTCACCGCCGGGAGAATAGACCTGCCACAGGTCTGCGTAGTGATCCCATCCGGTATCACCATGTTTGAGGGTCACGGAGAATGACCACGTGTCTCCTGCCTGGCGTGCCGTTGCGTCGACGATTTCGACTTCGTCGGCATAAGCCGATGTGGCTATTGCCAGTGCCGCAAATAGCAGCGCATTCGACAGCTTCATTCCCGGAACATACATTTTCAAACTCCTGCAGATTTGCACGGCATCTTCGCAAACGCTCGCAACGAGATCAAAGTCACGACTGCGTCATCACCGTATTCGTAACAGTGGAGTACGAGATTTCACTTTCTCGAAAAGGATATGAAATTCGATCTTGTCTGCAACAACATTGAGGATTGCGGAATTTCACGCGGGTTGCAGGTTTCAACGAACTTCTTCATTCTCAATACCGGAGGAAGGTCATGCCGATTGATGAAGATGCCGTTCGAAAAATGCTGACCAAGCTCAAGGCCGAACTTGAAACCTATAGCGAAATTTCCGAGGAGGCGCGGGCAACGGTAACACTTGACCAACAATCGGTCGGTCGGTTGTCACGCATGGATGCCCTGCAGGGTCAGGCGATGGCTCAAGCGTCCGAGCGGCAACGTCGAGCGGACATTCAGAAAATTGCAGCGGCTCTTAGCCGCCTTGAAGAGGGGGAATACGGATTTTGCGTCGAGTGCGGAGAGGAAATTGCCGAAATGCGCCTCAAAGTCGATCCGGCTGCAGCTTTTTGCATCAGGTGCGCGCAGTAGACCTTGCGGTTAGGTGATGTTGCAGCGACCGCAGAAAGTCGCTTACCCGCTTGTTGGTTGCAAGCATGGGAAATTCCTCGAGCGCCTTTTCTGTCCAGGCCGTTTCCGGATCGAGAATACTTCTCAGTGTTTCGAGCTCCAACAATTCCCTGTCGTGCAAGGGAAATGTCTTAGCTGAGTCGAGCAGCAAGAGCATTTCATGAATTCGGCGCAAGACGGACAGTGCACTTCCCATTTGCTCCTTAAGTGCTGGATCTTCCCGCCATCCGATACCTTTGAAGACTTCGTTCGTTACACGTTGTCCAGCACCGTGACAATCATATGAAACGCATCCTCTGAATCCCAGGTCTTCCCTCTTGTCAAAGATGCTGCATCTGTCTGTAGCATCCAGATTTGGACAAACCTCACAAGCATCCTTGTCGATACCGAAGGATTCTGACTTGTCGAACGCAAACACCACGCAGCAAAGGGCTGCACAGGATGTGCAGTCAGGTTTTAGTTTTTCCTGAGGATCCATTCGCGAAGTCGAAACTCTCCATAGCTAACCGTATGTCTACCTAACGACGAATATATTGACTACCAACGCCATAGATTTCGTTTCTTGAGCGAACGTTTGATTTTCCAGAGCTTTTTGCTCTTGCGTCTTTTCAATGATTGGGGTGGCAACAGTTCCGAGTACAATTCACTGCGCTTGTCCAACCTTCCAAGACCGGTCCACCCTCGATAAATTGTCAGATCGAGTTGTTGCATGTTGGATTCGAAAACACAGTTTATGAACTTCAGAATGCGTCGGTTCTCAAGCTCTACATAATAACTGTCCAACTCGTTGCCCTCGCAATAGGGTGCACTATCGATGTCGTCGAAAAAAATCACGCCACCTTTCTTGATGTAAGGAAAAAATCCGTAAAGCTCTTTGTAGACGTGTTCCGTCGTGTGCAACGAGTCAATGAATAGAATGTCTATCCCATCTTTAAGAATGGGCGCTTCGGTCACTATGTTCTCTACGTCTGCTGAATCTGATCTTATGAATGTCCACTTAGAAGAGGATGCAACGCCAGAGCAGTTATCAATATCAACGGACACAAGTACGCCTTTTTGGCTGTCTCCCAATGCATTCAAAAACAATTTTGTTGAATTTCCGGACTGAACACCCAGTTCAAGAATCGTCGGATTTGAGAGACTTGCGGCATGCGAATGCATTGTGAGGTAATGCTTTGCATTGAAGTGCAAGTTTTCACTGCCTTTGACGGTATTATTGTATTTTTCGATTACTTCCTCGTACATATTCAAAAAATCCAACAGCTCGATTTAAGTAAGACCTGTTCATTTTCATGTTTGGCAATTAACGAATACATCGAAAGGTACTTTGATCAAACAAATCCTGTCGTCCTCAGCGTCGATTGGCAATTCGGAAATCACTCCCACTCAATCGTGCCGGGAGGCTTTGAGGTGATGTCGTAGGTCACTCGGTTGATACCCTGCACCTCGTTGATGATCCGGGTTGCCGTTTCACCCAAAAACTCGTGCGTGAAAGGATAATAATCTGCCGTCATGCCATCGACGGACGTAACGGCTCTGAGAGCGCAGGCATAATCGTATGTGCGCCCGTCACCCATGACTCCAACGGTGCGAACGGGCAAGATGGCGACAAACGCCTGCCAGATTTCATCGTACAGGCCGTGCTTGCGAATCTGATCGATATAAACGGCATCGGCCTTGCGCAGGATTTCGAGCTTTTCTCGCGTGATTTCTCCCGGACAGCGGATCGCAAGTCCAGGACCGGGAAACGGGTGGCGGCCGATGAAACTCGCCGGCAAACCAAGCTCGCGGCCAAGCGCCCTCACCTCATCCTTGAACAGCTCGCGCAGGGGTTCCACCAGTTTCAATCCCATCTTTTCCGGCAAACCGCCGACATTGTGGTGAGACTTGATGGTGACGGAAGGCCCGCCTGAGAAACTCACGCTTTCAATGACATCCGGATAAAGAGTTCCCTGAGCGAGGAATTCGGCTCCATCGATATCGTTGGCATATTTTTGAAAGACATCGATGAACAGTTTACCGATTGTCTTTCGCTTTTGCTCCGGGTCGGAGACGCCTTCCAGCGCGTTCAGAAAGAGGTCGGCTTCATCGGCATGGATCAATGGAATATTGTAGTTGTCCCGGAACATGGACACCACTTCATCTGCTTCGTTCAAACGCAACAGCCCGTGATCGACGAAGACGCAGGTCAACTGATCGCCGATGGCTTCGTGGATCAGGACGGCGGCCACCGAACTGTCAACACCACCGGACAGACCGCAAATGACTTTCCTGTCGCCAACCTGATCACGGATCTTGGCGATCGCGTCGTCCCGGTAGGCTCCCATGGTCCAGTCGCCCTTGAAGCCTGCAAGACGCACGAAGTTTTCATAGAGCTTCTTGCCGTTCGGCGTGTGATGCACCTCGGGATGAAACTGTACGGCAAAGAAATTGCGCTCGGTGTCTGCAGTAATTGCAAATGGCGCATTCGGTGACGTTCCGTAGACATCGAAGCCTGGAGCGATCTCGCTGACGTGGTCGCCGTGGCTCATCCAGACCTGTTCCCTGTCATCAGCGAACCAGCCTTCCAGAAGCGCCAGGTCTGAGCCTTTCGGGGTGACGAAGGCGCGGCCGAATTCAGCGGTCCCGTGTCCCCTTTCAACTTTCCCCCCCAGACAGTGCATCATCACCTGCTGGCCATAGCAGATACCGAGGATCGGAATGCCCAGGTCGAAGACCGAAGCGGGAGGCATGGGTGCGCCTTCAGCGAAGACCGAGGAAGGGCCGCCAGACAAGATCACCGCTTTGGGCGCGAACTCCGTCAGAAAAGATTCGGTGACATTCTGAAATGGATGAATTTCGCAGTAAACACTCAGCTCTCGCAGGCGACGGGCAATGAGCTGGGTCACCTGGGAACCGAAATCGATAATGAGAAGGCGATCATGATGTGTCATGGCCAGCTTCTACCCGGTCTTTTTTGCAAAATGAACCCGGATTTTTAGCGTTGTGGCGTGTCGCACAGGATTTTTATGACATGATCGGGTCGATTCTGATCGCTGGAACCGTCCGGACCGCGTCCCGTTTACTGCCCACAAGCTGTGTACGGGCAAATTTCCGTTTTGACCCCTGCCGAACTGGTCCACTAAAGTCGGCCAAACGGCAACTGCACCCACCACAGGATCGGGCATTGGTCAGGTCTTTTAAAAGTCGGAACTTATATGACCGCAACTGCTCGTGAAACATTCGAAGAAGCTATTGCTCTGGAAAAGTCCGGTGAGCTGGACAAGGCGCTGGTCTCCTATCTGAGAGCACAGGAACTGGCGCCACGGGATTCCGAAATCGCCTACCGAACGGCATCCGCTCTTCTGCAGGCCGGCTATCTTGAGGAAGCGCAGTCCCAACTTCGCCGTATCGTCTTTACAGAACCGGACAATCTGGACGCCCGTGCAAGCCTCGGTAATTGCCAACTTCTCATGGGCGATACGGAAAATGCAGGTCTGAATTTCCGCGACGTACTCACGCTGGTTCCCGACAACAGAAATGCGCTCTACGGCTACGCAAGTGTGTGCATTCGGGACGATAGACCCCACGAGGCAGCAGAAACGGCAAAACGGCTGATTCATCTGTTGCCTGGCTCACCGGCCGTTCTCGCACTTTTTGCAGAAACACAAGCAAAAACTGGACAAAGCGCTGCGGCGATTGCAGCTTTCCGAAAGGCGCTCAAGGTCGATCCGGATCATTTGCCTGCATTACTCGGTCTTTCTGAGGTCCTGTTCCGCCGCAAGCGCTATGACGAGGTCATCGAGCTTACAATCCGGGCAAATTCCATTTCACCTGCAGACCCTCTTCCTCTTGAGCTCCTTTCGGACGCACTTGCCGGAAAAGGAGCCGCGGATGACGCCTATGAGGCCGCCGAGGCAGCACTCAAGCTCAGTCCCGCATCCCTGTCCTGCCTTGTCCGTCTCAGTGTCCTTAGCCGCAAACTCGGCAACTTCTCCGCTGCACTCAGGTATGCACTTGAGGCGCATGACCTCAATGAAGGCGCCCAGGAACCACTCAATGCGCTAGGAGCTGCTCTCGCCTCTCTCAAATATGCCGAAGAAGCCCGATCGGTCCTGACAGGCCTGAGTGCCGGAAGAGGCCTGGACGATCGCGTCAGAAAGGTTGCTGAAAACCTTGTCGCTTCTTCGATCGGCCATCAGCGCGAGAACGTATCTTCATCGGAACGGCGCAAGTCGGAAGGCTACGAAGAAACCTTGCCGGCAGCACCAGTTCAATCTGAAGCCGGGAGCCTGCGACCGGTGTCCGAAACGGTGAAAAGCGAACAGTCACGACCTTCTGATGTTGCCCGGCCGGACGATGGTCCGGAACCCAAAATACTTGGGCTACAACGCCGCGATCGCACGTGACATCCGGAGGGACCTCCCCGAAAGGCCATTCAGATACTGTTAAGGCGCTGCTCGCTCAAACATGGCAACGAAGAAACCGTCCGTACCGGTAGACGCAGGCGTCAACAGGATTTCACCGCTCTCAGAAACGTATTTCGGCTGCGGTCGCGACGGCAACAACTTGTTCCAGCTGTCGATAACGGACTTTGATTCAAAATCCCTGTTTTCCCCCAGGAACCATTTCACCTGTTCCTGGTTTTCCCGGGGCAACACGGAGCAGGTCACATAGACCATCCGGCCGCCGGGTTTGACGTATCTGCTCGCGTTCTGGAGAACGTGTTGCTGATCTTCGACACGGGCAGCAAGTGACTTGTCCGTCAGACGCCATTTTGAGTCCGGTCTGCGGCGCCAGACGCCGGTGCCTGTGCAAGGGGCGTCGATGAACACCAGGTCCATCTGGCCTTCCAGATCCGCAAGTGTAGTGCTCGCCGGATCCCTGACCTGGATATTCCGCGCACCCGCGCGCTGGAGGCGTTCATGAATTGGCGCGAGGCGCAGCCTGTCCGCGTCGTATGCGTAGAGTTGCCCCCTGTTCTGCATGGATGCCGCGAGAGCAAGCGTTTTGCCGCCACCGCCCGCACAATAATCCAGAACCTGTTCACCCGGACTAGCCTGAGCCAGAATTGCCGCCAATTGACTGGCCTCGTCCTGCAGCTCGAACCAGCCTTTCCGGTATCCTTCCTCTGCCTGGACGTGGGGCATGCGCCCGAGCCCGGGCTTTGCCTCGATGCGGATGCCTTCCGGCGAAATACCGGCAACAACCGCGCCCGTATGGCTAAGGCGTTTCAAGACCCTTTCCCGGTCCGCCTTCAAGGTATTGGTTCTCAGATCCACGGGCGCACGTGTGGCAAGCGCGCGCCCCTCTTCCACGGCACTGTCATTGAAGGCAGCTACGAATTCAGGCCACAACCACTCAGGAACGTCTGCCCGATCTGACGCTGACATTTCCAGGTCGAAGCTATCCTCAAGCCGGGCAATTTCCTCTTCTGTGAGTTCTTCAGGCGCGTGGCGGTCCTGCACAAGTGCATCCGACAGGGCTTCGATGCCTTTTTGCCAGGTTACCGCATAAGTCGCGAGCGTAATGGCCCGCGGCAGGTCGCTTGCCATTCGCGCAGCCAGCGATGCCCTGTTCCGCAGGGCATCAAATACGAGGTTCCCGATCGCGGTACGGTCGCCCGAACCTGCAAATCTGTGAGAATTGCCCCAGTCCTTCAAGGCGACCTGGGCCGGTCTATACCGGCTTTCTATTTCTGTCAGGACTTCAATTGCAGCCGCAAGGCGTCCGCCATCTTTCATGTCGATCCCCGGGTACGGTCCGCGATTTGAACAAGGACCAACAATTCAATTTCAAACGTTTGACGGATAATTCGGACTTTCGCGCGTGATTGTCACGTCATGTGCATGGCTTTCCCGCAATCCGGCGCCGGAAATTCGCACAAAGCGCGCCTTTTCCTGATAATCCAGAATATTCTTGCCGCCGACATATCCCATGGCAGCGCGCAGGCCACCGGCAAGCTGGTGCAAGACACTGCCAAGAGCACCCTTGTAGGGCACCTGCCCTTCAATACCTTCAGGAACAAGCTTGAGACTGTCCCTGACTTCAGCCTGGAAGTAACGATCCGCAGACCCACGCGCCATGGCACCGACTGACCCCATGCCGCGATAGGACTTGTAGGAGCGGCCCTGGTGAAGATAGACCTCGCCCGGGCTTTCCTCGGTGCCCGCCAGAAGGGATCCGACCATGACGGACGCGGCCCCGGCGGCGATTGCCTTGGCAAGATCACCGGAATACTTGATGCCGCCATCAGCGACCACCGGCACACCCTGCTTTTCCGCCTCGTTGACCGATTCCATGATCGCCGTGAGCTGGGGTACACCCACTCCCGCCACGATCCGTGTCGTACAGATGGAGCCAGGTCCGATCCCGACCTTGACCGCGTCTGCGCCTGCGTCGATCAACGCCTTTGTCCCTTCGGACGTTGCAACGTTGCCCGCCAGAACCTGCACCGAATTGGACAGTTTCTTCACGCGGCCCACCATGTCCAGAACTTTCTGGGAGTGGCCATGCGCCGTATCGACCACCACCATGTCGACACCGGCATCAACCAGACGTTCCGCCCTGGCAAAACCTTCCTCGCCGACACTGGTGGCTGCCGCAACGCGAAGCCTGCCCTGTGCGTCCTTGGAGGCATTCGGATTGAGTTTGGCCTTCTCCATATCCTTCACGGTGATAAGGCCGATGCAGTTGTAGTCTGAATCGACCACCAGCAGTTTTTCAATCCTGTTTTGATGCAGCAGGCGCTTTGCATCTTCCTGACTAACGTTGTCGCTGACGGTGACCAGGTTTTCACTGGTCATCAGTTCGTGGATTTTCTGCTGCCGGTCGGAGGCAAAACGAACGTCCCGATTGGTCAGGATGCCGACGAGCTTACCGGCAACCTGGCCTCCGGAACCGCCGTTTTCCACAACAGGAACACCGGAGATGCCGAACCGTTTCATCAGGTCATTGGCATCTTGCAATGTTGCTTCGGGCCCGATGACAAGCGGGTTTACGACCATGCCGGATTCGAATTTCTTGACCATCCGGACTTCTTCGGCCTGTCGGTCCAGTGTGAGGTTCCGGTGGATGACGCCAATGCCGCCGGCTTGCGCCATCGCAATTGCCAGGCGTCCTTCCGTCACGGTGTCCATGGCAGAAGACAGGATAGGAATATTGAGTTCCAGCTCGCGAGTAACCCTTGTTTTCAGGTCTACTTCACCTGGCATGACTTCCGAATGGCCAGGGATCAGAAGGACATCGTCGAAAGTCAGAGCCTGCTGTCCGGTCGGTGGGACAAAGAAAGACGCCATGGCCAATTCCCCTTTAAAATAGCTAGAGACGCAGTCTTGCGGGTGAAGGCTGCGTCTGACGAGTCGCTTCGGCTGTGCCGGAGAAGTTGGCGCGGGTCAATAACACGCAGGTGACAGAAAGAAAAGAGCCGTCCTTCACAACTTGGACAGGAATTCGCAGTCCTCTCGCTTGCCGGTATCAATCCGGATCGAGGTCGCTGCCTCGAAACCCCTTTGCAATCACATAAAGTTCCGGGCTTTCCTTCCTGCTCGCAGGCGGTTTCAAATGCGCAACGGTCTTGAAGTCACGCTTCAGGTCCTGAAGCAACGCATTTTCCGTGCCGCCGCGAAACACCTTTGAAAGAAAAGATCCGCCAGGAACGAGATTCCGTCTGGCAAAATCGATTGCAATCTCAAAAAGGTGGGTCGTGCGCAAATGGTCTGTCTGCTTGTGTCCCGTGGTCGGTGCCGCCATGTCCGAAAGCACAACGTCCGGCCTGTTGCCACCTAGTGCCTCCATCAAGGCCGCAGGTGCATCATCGTCGAGAAAGTCTTTTTTCAGGAACGTGGTGCCACGCACATGATCCATGTCGAGATAGTCAATTCCCACGACCTTGGGCGCCTCGACGCTTGACTGAACCCGTTCGACGGCCACCTGGCACCATCCGCCCGGTGCACAGCCGAGATCGACCACGCGATAGCCGGGTTTCAGCAGCTTGTGCTTGTCGTCGATTTCAATCAGCTTGTAGGCTGCTCGTGATCGATAGCCGTCTGCCCTTGCGCGGCGAACATAGGGATCATTCAGCTGACGCTCTAGCCAGCGGGTTGACGACTCTCGCCGGCCGGCCGACGTTTTGACCTTGACGTGAAGACCGCGATCGCCGGTTCCCTTTTTCGAACGGCTCATGTTCTGTTCCTCTGACGCCTTCTCTCCGGGCGCCTTCCGGGTTTTCTATGCGCCCAGACGCCATCGGCAGCCATCAATTCTGTCAATATGCCCTCACGCAGGCCCCTGTCGGCAACGCGAAGTCTGGAGCAGGTCCAACGTCGCCGGATCGCCTCGAGAATTGCGCATCCCGCAAGAACGAGGTCAGCCCTATCGGCACCAATACATGGGTTCTCCACGCGCGCCTCATAGGGCATGTCGCGCAGTTGATCAATCATCTTCGACACATCAATGTCATCGAGCCACGTCCCGTCGACACGTCGGCGGTCATACCGCCTCAGCCCAAGATGAACGCCGGCCAGTGTCGTTACCGTTCCGGAGGTTCCGAGCATGTGCACGCGTCCGGACGAAATCGCTTCGGCCAGATTGTCGGCCAGGCTGAAGGAAGCCAGGTGTTCCGCCGCATCTTCAACCATCGCTTCGAAGATATCAGGCGTTACATGGACGCCACCATGGCGTTCGGCGAGATTGACGACTCCGACAGGAAGTGAAATCCAGGACCGGATGAAACGGGTCAAGGCATAGCCGCGAGCACCGCACCTATTTCGAAGATCCAGCCAGACGATTTCGGAAGAACCGCCGCCGATATCAAACAGGATAACACCGTCAGCTTCATGATCGACAAGCGATGCGCAGCCGGCAACAGCGAGCCGGGCTTCGGTTTCCCGGTTGACAACTTCAAGGGCAAGCCCGGTCTCCGCCTTGACCCTTTCGATGAAATCAGCTCCATTTTCCGCGGCCCTGCAGGCTTCCGTGGCAATGAGACGGGAGCGCATGACACCCCGATCGGCGAGCTTCCTGTGACAATTGGCCAATGCATCTATCGCGCGATCCATTGCCGCTGAACTCAGAAGTTTGTTGGATCCGACCCCTTCGCCCAACCTGACGATACGCGAATAGGCATCCACGACCCTGAAGCCCCGTTCTTCAGGGCGTGCAATCAACAATCGGCAGTTGTTCGTTCCCAGATCGAGCGCCGCATATAGGGGGGCGTTGTGCTGCCCGTGTCTCGGCCGTCTGGCATGGTGTCCACGTTTCTGTTGACTGCCATCTTCAGCACCACGTACCGGCAGGCGGATGTCTGTTTCCCTCGGGCGGTGTTTCTCTTTCCCGCTCCTGACAACGGTTTCCGCGTCCGTTCCCGCCGATTTGGTCCTTGTCTCTTCGTTGCTCTTTTCAGCGGAATCAGAATGACCGTTCTTGGCATTCCTGGAGTTTTGCCAACGGCGCCTTCCGCGTCGATTCGCAGCTTTTTTGCCTTTGGGACTGGTGACCGTTTCAGAATTCGGATGCGCTTCGCCCGGCGGATGCGGTTGGTTCCGGCCTGAATTACCACTTTCTGCATGGTTGTTCGCAGTAGCGCGGCCCCGCCGTCGCTTTTTCCGACGTCTTGACGAACCGGATAAATCTCCGCTGCCCTGCGCAGGGCTTTCCTGCACACTGCTTGTGTTTTCAACGGGTCCGGTCGCGCGTTGGGTCGGAATTTCTCCCGCTCCCCCAGGCAATGCCGCAGTATTGTCCTCAGGACCTGCAACATTACCTTTCGGGCCCTGCCCTGCACGGCGCTTGCGACGCCGGCGGTTCGGTCCCTTGAACTCAGAATGAGTTCCGCTATCTCCGGACTCGTCAGCGGTACGTCGCCCGGTTCCGGGCGGTTCCTGACCTGACTCAGTCACGTTTTACCTTTCAGGCCGTACGCGCACACCTGCCGGGCGGCGCCTTTGACGGCCATATCTGTCGTTGGCAAAACTGTAACAGGTTGCCAGCCAATGGAAAAGCTCTCGCGCTCACAATCTTCGCGCTGCGGATTGGCGCTCACTCGGCTGAAATTTCACAAAAAAGTCGAAAACGGTACTTGAAATCAAGATTATGATAGATGTATATCCGGCTCACTGTTCGGCTGCGTCATGACAAACACGCTTTCGACTGTCTGGCAGCTGGATTTTCCAAGCGCTGTTGGGGAATAGGTTAACGGTAGACCCACGGACTCTGACTCCGTTAGTCCTGGTTCGAATCCAGGTTCCCCAGCCACTCACTTTTCCCAGATTTCTGCGGTTTTTGAGCAGTTTTTGCGTTTCAGACAAACGCGAAAAAGCGGAACAAACAGCGGATATGTGCGACACAAAAGTCGGCACAGTTTTCTATCTGTTCTTTTTTGCTCATTTGGACTGATCGCCTGCCAAACAGTGTCGAGTTACGACCCTCGTATTGATCAAGCGCGTTGGGACCCGCCTGCACGATATGTCGGGAAGTACAAAGGTCAGCTCGAGGTTAGAAGCCTACCTCCTGATAAAGTTGGTCCGGAATGTATAAAGCTTGGCATCCCCCCGAAGACCGATAAGCCTCGTGGGTGTTCCCGTTGGTGGACGAACCCAGATCGATGCATCGTCGTAATTATCGATCGACCTGCGTATGGAACCTATCCAGAAGCAGTGCTGACACATGAGGTCGCACATTGCGGTCCAGCGGGCTGGCCTTCATGGCATCCGGTGTAAGGCGATGCAGCACAAAGGAGTCAGGCAAAGAAAATCAGGTCGCTGGGAAGCGTATTTCAAGCGCGAGAGCCGTTTCATTCATCTTGGCAGTTACAAAACTCAGAAGGAGGCTATTCGCGCAAGACGACTTGCAGAGCATAGGAATGCGACGGCTCATCACGAACACGTTGACACTTCAAAAATCGAGCTGACAGCCGATATTATTCGCGAACTGCTCGTCTATGACCCAAACACTGGCACCCTTTGGTGGAAAGAGAGGGACTCAAAGTGGTTCAAAACCAAAAGCAGCTGGAAGAGTTGGAACACCGAATTTGCAGGCACTGAGGCTTTCACTGCGTTGCGTGACTACAACAGAATGCATGGAAGAATCTTAGAAAAAAATTATGCTAAACACCGAATTTGCTGGCTTCACTACTATGGATCTTGGCCCTTGGGCTTGATTGATCACATCGACGGCAACCCGTCGAACAATAGAATCGAAAATTTACGAGACGTGGACGCAGTAGGAAACGGTAGGAATCAGAAGCGCCGGAACACAAATAAAAGTGGCCAAATGGGCGTCTGCCCCACTAAAGACGGTGAGCAATGGAGAGCCTACATCACCGTCAAAGGCAAACAAATCTACCTCGGTCATTTTAGAAACAAAGACCGCGCCATTGCTGCCCGGAAATCCGCTGAGTTAAAGTACGGCTTCCATCCAAATCACGGCAGAGAATGAAATTATCCCAGATAAACCCCATCTCCATAGCCTGGGCACGTCAGAACTGCACCGGAATAGAAATACACTGTCTCCGGTGCTCCTGGGTGGCAAAGACTGATTGGAATCGGTTTGAGGGCAATGAGAGCCTGATTGACCTTCCAAGGCGTCACAGGTTCGTTTGTGGCCGCTGTGGGAATAGAAACCCGGAATACATCCAGGCTAGACCGGTTTACCCCTACCGATCAGAAAGGCGGGAGTATCTCGGTCTCGAAAAGAACGAGGGCGACAGCTCCAAGGCCGATGGCGATTAGGTAGTGCCAGATTGTCCAGTCGAATCTCCGCACGGCCCTCGGCTCCTTATGAGTCACGATCACTTCTCAGACAATCCGACAAAAAAGTCTTCAAAGTCCGGACAAAACTTCAAAACGCCAGACAAGGCAAGATACGCGACATCTTGATCTGCCGTGACAGCGCTGTCCCATTTGGTGGAACCATCAGAAAGAACAAAGTTGACTTGCCCCTCCGCAATAGAGGCGAACGGGACGTTGCAGCTTAAAGCTTTCATTCTCATAACAGACACCTGCTGTAATGTATTTATTACAACACCAACAGATAGCGCCAGTATTTTCATATTCTGCGAGTCATTGCGCGCGGCATTTGCGAACTGTCTAACTGTATAATTCTCTGCATATACATTTGACGTGCCAAACGACATACAAGCGCAAAGCAATGAAACATAAAATAAACGCATCACCGCTCCTTATGAGTCTTGCTCAATTTCCGTTTCTATTGCTTCTTGCGCGGGTGCAGGCGGTTCAGGACAAAGGTATTTGAGTATCAATCGGAAGCTCACATAGCCCCATAGTGGCGAAGTAAGAAGAACGGTCCAATATACGTATTCATTCAATGAATTAGTTCCTCAGCTGACGCCAAAATAATGTCCTGACCACCAAACTAGAAGCGTTGCAAAGACGACGCAACCAACAAATATTGCGATTATTGCTTTGGTTTGTGCCGCCAACTTTGGGGCGCGCCACTTTTTCTTATCCAACCATCACTCCTTAGTTTTTGCGTTCGTTTTCCAGAATTAGGTTTACGAGCCAATTGACCTGATAGTAGGTCACTGCGCCGACGAGCAAGCCCGCAAAAATTCGGGTGCCAATTTGCCATTCAGTCAACGGCCAGCTCTCAGAAAAAAGAAACAAAGCTAAGACTGTTCCCCACCATGCCACCATGAAAGCAATAAAAACGTGGCCGCTGTAATCTTCTTGCATTGTCCACTAACCTACTTACTTTTCGGTTTTCCGGCCTTCCGACCAGATCCGCCGAGCTTATATTTGTTCATCAGATGCCGCGTCCAACCCATCTTTTCGAGCGCCTCATAGGCTTCCACCGAAAGCGGTGTTCTGCGCTCCCTCCTCTACTTACCTTTCGGCTTTCCGGGCTCTCTGCCCGATCTGCCGACCTTGTATTTCTGCATCAACCACTTGGTCCAACCGTATTTCTGAAGCTCTTTGAAGGCTTCTGCGTTGGTCCGGTATTGCGTGCTGGTCCAGATCAGCCGTGCATGGTCGATCTGCTCAGGTGTCATTTCTTTCTGCGGCCTGCCGATTTTCTCAGTCGCGGACTTGTTGCCTGCAAGCCGGTCGTAAGCGTCCAGCACCATATCGAGAAGGTTGTCACCCTCCCCGCAATGCCGGTTGGTTGAGACTTCGATTACCGGGCATTTCGTCTTTCTGAGCGCATTCACACGACGCCGCAGGATCACCCTTGGAAGCGGCTCACCCTTGGCTTTCTTCCCTGCCAGGATATCGACCCGGTAGACCAAGATGATGTGACCGCGCTCAGGCTTTAGCCGCGCCACCAACTCGTCAAACTTCTTGATATCCACGATGGATTCCGGCGCGCAGCCGAACTTCTCCAGAGCCTGCCGTTGGTACTGCTCTGTCAGCTTCGGTCGGCCCTGAACAATGCCGCGAAACAGAGGATTTTTATCTGTCATGCACAGCACTATAATGTTTCCGGATTTATTTGTCTACAACTCTTGTATATTTATGAAAGTCGTGTTAACTTTTCGGTAACAAGTAGAAATAGAGGATTTTCGCTGTGCTTGAAGCGCCGACGCAAAACCGCCAGGTCACAACAAATCAGCCGATCCGGTTCGTAATTTTTGTGAGCTATGGCAACGACAGCATTGCTCTGATCCAGTGGGCTCATGAGCAAGCGCTCGAAGGCGTTGCTGTTGTCTTCACCGACACAAGATGGGCGGCGGACGGCTGGATGGAGAGAGTTGACCGCTGCGAGACTTGGGCGGGAAGCCTTGGGTTTGTGCCGTATCGCACATCATCAATCGGGTTTCGCGAGTTGGCGCGGCGTAAGAAGGGCTTCCCAACGCAGCGCTATCAGTGGTGTTCATACATCTTGAAGATTGAACCGGGTCAAAGATGGCTGGAAGAGCACGACCCTGATGCACGCGCCGTTTGCCTGATCGGCGTCCGCCAAGAAGAGAGTGCTGACCGCGCTGACTTTCCCGAATGGCTACCACGCAGCGAGAACCATGGCGGGCGCGTGATGATTGCGCCATTCGCCAACTGGACTACGGAACAGCGGAATTCTCTCATTGAACGCGCAGGGTTCGAAGTTCTCCCTCACCGGTCACGTGAGTGCAAATGCATCAATTCGAACAAGAAAGACATGCGTCATTTCACTGACAACGATTGGCAGCAAATCGCGGATGCAGAAGAAGAAATAGGGAAAACGATGTTCCGCCCTCACCGGCATTTGGGCGCGAAAGGCGCAGCGGAAATGCGCAAGTGGGCAAGCAGCAAACATGGGCAATATCGCCCGCCAAACCAAGAAGACGCTGTGCCACCTGATGATCTGCCAGACGAAGATATGACAGGCTGTAAGCCTGGGTGGTGTGAGACATGATCGAAAAAACTGAACCAACATTCTGGGCAGAGATTGCGATAGCTGGCGATTACGACGACGCCCGCCGCACATGCCGTAAGTTTTGTGAAAGCGGCCTGTGCGTGACCGTGACGAAAACCAGCTTCATTTACACAGGCGGCGAACAATCCGGTGTCCTGGTGCGGTTGATCAACTATCCGCGCTTTCCGGCAACGCCCGCTGAAATCGAGGCGAAGGCAATCGAGCTTGCGCACGATCTACGCGACCATCTTTTTCAAGATTCATTCACCGTGATCACGCCTGAGAAATCTACGTGGTTCACACGACGCGAAGCTGTGTGAGGAAAGGCCCGCCATGACTGGTTTTGACAACAACAATCGGCACAGCCTTTGGGGCTTCAATCCGCCGCTGAAATTGGTGCCGCGTCAGCCTTGGAAAAAGTGTCCTTCCACGCACTGCGAACGCCGCGAGGAATGCACCTCCCCGTCCGAGTGCATCGTCAAATCTGAAAACGAAAAATAGAGGCCCGCTCATGGAATTGACCGGCAAAGAAACCCTGACTCATGAGGCCCGTCATGCCAGGTATTGAATACCCGATCACCGTTGACAACATCACGAATGACTCGGTCGATGTCATCCGCAAGCCTCTCTTGGGAGGAGAGACCGGAGACTTCGTCTCCATTCGTCCTTGTGGTGAAGAGTACGAGGACAAGACCTTTCTCGGTGTATTGCTGGGTGACATCGCTCGCACAGCCGGTGGGCATTTTGATCCTGAGACTGGCACAATCCACATCTATCCATCGTTCCACAATCCCGCGATCTTTGTGCCAGAGCTTAGGCAAATCATCTTCGGTAGCCAGAGCTGGTGGGGGCGGATCAGCTCCCCTGATGACCTAAAGCAAATCACCGACGCGGATATCGACAACGTTTGGTACGTGCAGGCACTCCAGGCACTTTCCAAAGAGCAACCAAACTCTGACTCATGAGGCCCGTCTGGGCAGAAAGGCAACGCCATGGGTTACATGGAAGAGCAAATACAGCGCCTTTACGAAGGCACGGAAGACGAACAGAAAGCCAGGACTGAGCTGATCGGCCTGATCATTCGCGACATCTGCGAGCTACCCGACCGCACATCACCGGACGACGAGCCGGATCTCCTGCTCGTTACCATCCAAGAACTCGACATAATCCTACGTCGCCACCTGTTTGGCGAAGAGTAAATAGAGGCCCGGTAGATGCGATTTCACGGCGGCAGAATGTACGACATATGGCACGGCGACGGCTGGTATTGGTCTGTTACCGCTTGGCCGCGTCACCTGCTTCTTGGCTTCCGTCCGCATCCCAAAAACTGGCGCATCTACTTTATCAAGCCGCCCGCAAGACCGGGCTACAAGCGCATTTACGCTGGACCGTTTGAAATCGAGTGGAGCTAATGACTAAAGCGAGTTTTTACACGGAACATGAAGCCGGTGAGATCAGAGCAGATACGGCCCGCATCGCTGCAATCCAGCATCTACGCGCCGCACGTCAGTGCATTGCTGAAATCGATGAAACACTAGTGCCGGATCAGACCGGTAATTTCCACGAAGCAACCGAGTTTATTGACGCGGCAGTTGGCCGTCTCGGTGATAGCAAATAGAGGCCCGTCGCCTTCGAAAGGAAACACCGATGCTTTTCTGGATTGTCGTGGTTGTGTTGGTGTTGATCGTCGTCGGAGCTGTTGGGTACTTCTATCTCGTCAGCCAAGCAACCTAGGCATCACCACATCCGCGCCGCGATCTGCCGTTCTTCCGGACCGACGGCCTGAGCATAGATTGCAGTTGTCTTCATGTCCGCATGACCTAGCCAGCGCTGCAACATGTGCAGCGGAACATTTGAGGCGATCGCGTGGATACCGAAGGCATGCCGCAGCCCTTTTGGATTGGCCTGCGGCCCGTCGATGCCGGCAACGCCCATGACGTGCTTCAGATGCCTCCAGGCGGTCTGCCTGGACATTGGCCAAAGGCGCGCTGTGTGATTTTCGAAAAAGTCATGAAGCTCTTCGACCACCGATGGCGGCAACGGGATTTCCCGAAACACGATCTTGCCGCGCTTTTTCAGGGACCGAACCGAAACCACGCCGGTTTGTACCTGGAAGCTCTGGACCGAGAGAGAAAGCGCCTCGGAAATCCGGCAACCGGAATACGCCATTACCTCACAGAGCAGACGTGTCCGTTCCGGGGACCGTCTTGCGGTTTCCAGAAAGGAGTTTCTTTCGCTGCCATTGAGATAGAGACGCCTGCCGTCAGGCGCGTAGAGCTGAAGTCCGCCGTCCAAATCGCAACCCTATTGGTTATAGTGTTTCACGAGCACCAACGGTTGCGGAAAAATACTCCAGCGTTTCAAGTTGAACGCTACGCAACCGAGAATTAGTTGTCAATTATTGTTTGAAACAGCACGGTCCGCCGCAACACTATAACCAATTCTGTTTCATGAGCATTTGAATCTGTCAGAAAGGCCTTTTCAATGCTTATCAAACAAACAATCGGCCATGTATTATCCGACAATCCGAAGATCAAAGCTCTTGCCCTGAAGGTCAGCGCCTATCCCGATTTCCTGCGCTTTCAGGAAAGGTTCGCGGTTCCAGAGCTGATTTCCGGTGAAGCCAGAGAGAAGCGCAACAAGCTGTTTCAGGCTGTTTCAGACCAGGAAGGCTTGAGCACCATCCCGCTCCGTTACTTCGAGTTCGGTGTCCATGAAGGTACGTCCCTGAACTGGTGGTCAGAAACGAACCAAAACCCGGCCTCGCGCTTCTTTGGCTTCGACAGCTTCGAGGGCCTGCCGGAAGACTGGTCGACAACAAAACAGGCTGGTTACTTTTCAACCGGCTTGACGCTTCCGGAAACCGACGACACGCGCGTTGATTTCGTGCCCGGATGGTTTCACCGCACCCTGCCCCTGATGCTGCAAAAGCTGGAGACCGAGGACCGCGCCGTCATCCACATGGACGCGGATCTCTATCGCTCGACGATCTATCCGCTTTGCGTGATCGGCTCTCACCTTAAAGACGGTGACATCCTGATCTTTGACGAGTTTCTGGACTCCAGTCACGAGTTCCGCGCTTTCGACGATGCGCGCTCGATTTTCGGTTGGAAATTCGAGGTTCTCGCCGCGACTGAACAATATGCCCAGGTCGCGATCAAACTGAAGATTGCAGAAGCGCCGGTCTGGCGGAAGGGTTAAGCGTAATCCAAGCTATCCAAGAAGGCTTTCATATCTGTGCGTTTTTGTGTTGCATCACCAGACAGAGAATTCTCTGTGACGGCAAACTGAGCAATGGAAATAGGCGCATTGAAGGCAGACGATATATAGCCAGAAACTTTTGCATCAGTGGTTGACGAGGCGGTCACACCTCGGACTTCAACGGTATGCCAAGCATTGTCCGCAAAGTCTGTATAGATCTGTCCGCGTGTTGTTCTTTGAACTCCATCGATGTAAACGCTTCCGCCCGAAGTTGCAATTGATGTACTGGAACTCCCACTTTCACCAATTACGACAAGTGGCGCAGAATTCCCGCCATTTGTCAGTAGGATGAAATTGTGGTCCACATCGAGTTTTGCTCTGAACCAGAAGTCACATGTTGGGTAACCAGTGAAATCAACAGCAGTTGAGCCTTTCAATCCATCATCTATGCCATCTGCAAATTGGATGTAGGCAGATGATACATATGTTGGGGCTGTGCCCGCGCTATCGAGATTGTCACTTCCTGCCTGATCAGCCCAAGCCGAAACGGCATTTGATGCGTGCGTGACGCCAGTGCGACCATCGTACCAATGTCGCAACTCTGTTCCTGCTGCGAAAATGATATCAGGCTCAGAGATAGCGTTCTCATTGACCGTAATCGTGAACGTCTCGTCAAAGTACGAACCGCCGCTGTTTGTGTTGGATGCCCGGATCGTAACGCTGTGGCTGGTTGCCGTGGAATAATCGAGCGTTGCAGCTGTTTCCAGATCGGTTCCATCAATCGCAAACTTGCTGTCAGGGTCGCTGATGATCGTGTACGTAACCGTCGCATCACCGTTTGAGCCAAGCGCACCGACAACCGTTCCAATTGCTGCATCTTCGTCCACAACTTGAGAGGTCAACGTAATATCGGACGGAGCTGTGACTGATGGGAGAGTTACGGCAGCACCCGCAATCGCTCCTGTTGGCGCATTGAACCAGTGAATGTCATTGTCGAGGAAATCTTTCTCAACAAGCGCACGTGCGCCTGGAAGGGCTGTAAACCACGTCTCATCGAGAGGTAGACGGGTCGTCTGGTTTCCGCCAGCTGTGTCAGCTGGTCCAGAGGCCACAGGCGTGGGATCGTTGACGGGATCGGCCCAGACATCCGTTGCTGTGCTTTCCAGGCTGTTGCCGCCGCCATTGGTCAGGATGTAATGACCAGTTCCACCCGTGCCGACGAGGATGTTATTTTCCTCTTCCGCAAGGCTGGTTGCAGTGTAGGTCACATCAGGGTCGGGCGCTGTGTCCGTGACAGAACCGCTTTTGCGCTGGATCGAGCCATAGAGAACGTTGGCACCAAGGAAGTGCTCACAGCGCGTCGTGTTGCGATACTGAGCTGCCGTGGTGACTTCGGTCCCATCGTACCCGGTGAACGGAAGTACCGTGTTGCTGATGAGACAGAACTTGGGAACTGACGGAAAATTGGTCGTGACGGCGCTGTATCCGGAGCCGCCACGATCATACCCAGCCGGGAATGTGGAGTTGTCCTCGAAACCACGAATGGCAACGCTGCTCTGATCGCTGAGCTGGAGAACGTTACAGGTTGCGAAGATATCGCCGGAATCCTGAAACGTCATACCGATCGCAAAAACTGTGTTGATCAGGTTGCCGTGGATCCAGAGGCGTTTTGCCACCAGATAGCAACTGCCGCCGTTGCCGTGAACAGACCGGATTTCTCCAATGTGGTTGAAGGCAAAGAGCGTTGCATTCTGCGTGTAGAGAGAAACTGCGGTGATACCGACGAGCCGGACTTTGTTAAAGGCGACGACAGCATTGCTTGCCTCATTGACGACAAGCCCCCGTCCCTGCGGAATTTTCTCAATCGTGTTGTCGTAGGCGTAGAGTTCATCGAAATCGACAAGCGTCAGACCACCGCCGTTGCACGAATGGATCCAGCACTGCTCGAAATGCATGTTGGAACGTTCGGCAAGGTTCTGCTGCTTGGCATAAACACCACCAGCCCGACCATCGATCGGCTCAGCACCGCCGACACCGCGAACCGTCAGGCCGTAGAAACGCCAATGGCTTGCGTTGTCCAGATCGATACCGATCTTGCGCTTGGAAACCTCGACACCGGTCTCCAGGCTGCTGGCATTGTTCGGCCAGTACCAAATTCGCCATGTACCGCCGCCCTGGTCGCGGAAGGCCCACTGCCCCGCCCCTGAAATCGAATACGGGATGTTCCGCAAGGCCATTTCCTTGCTTTCCCAATTCGATCCGGTGTTGGTGAAAACAATGTCGCCGGACGAGGCAGTATGACTGGTGATCTCAGTCTTGAAGTTGGTATTACCTGCCTGATTGACCCAGATTTCAGAGCCATCAAGAACGCCTTGGGGGAATTCTGCTGTTTCGAACTCATTGGAGTTGATTGTGATTGCGCCGGTATTGGCTGATTTCGTCAGATCAGAAATCGATGATCCGACTGCATCCCCGTCCCACCATAGGGATTTGTGCCGAGCAATCAGCATGTCGTCGGCGTTGTTCATCCCCTCGCCAACCATGCTGACGGAGCCCATTACGCCGTCTTCAAGAAGAATGGCATCAGCAAGCGGGACATCACCTGACGGGGTAAAATCGACGTAATAGATGTTGGCGAAATTTGAGTTTCCGTCTACGTCCGATGCCTGGGTGCACTGCGTCCAGCCGGTAACAGCATCCGCGCCGGTTATGACAACCTCACCAGAGCCGATCTTGACCATCTTGATTGGATTGGCTTCGGTCGCGATTACCGATCCAAACGGACCAGGGAAAACGCTTTCACGATAAATGCCCGCAACAATACCGATCGTGTCACCAGCGCCGCGAATTGCCATGGCCTCGGCAATCGTTTTCTTGGCATTCGCCAGCGTCAAACCATCCCCTGACGACGAAACAGACGCATCCACGAAGATGAAATGACCTGTTCCAGTCGGGGCCAGCTGAAAACCGCGAGGAGACAGATAATTGGTCTCGTCTCCCACTAGTCCGGTAAGGGAAGCGGGATCGGTCGCACCGCGCGCAGGCATGGAGAATGCAGGCGGCGAGGAGGCCAAAGCCGTGCTGCCCATCAGCGACAAGCCGAGGGTTAGCCCAAATGCCATGAGCTTTATTCCTTCAGTGATTTATGGAGGTTTGCCGCTTAGGTGCGGTCAGCCTTTTTCGCGGTTCGTGTAGATGCCGTTCAGTGCCTTCGAGAGGTCCGCGATCTGCTGAACGACTTGTTTTTCATTGAGGGCAAAGGAGATGCCATCAAAGTCGATGATTGTTGTTTCGGTGTTGGGAATGCGCCCGATGCGCTGCTTCTTGACCGTTGTTTGAGTCATAGGATCTCAACCTCGCTCGAACCGCGCGCACCCTTGTCGAAATGATAGTGAAAGGCTCTCATTGAACGGCCAGAACGATACCCCTGCGCATGATGCCAAGCGTCTTGCGGAATCGGCGCTCGATGCTGGTGAACCTTCACCCCGCCATGTTCAAAGGTCATTTCGTTGTGTAGATGCCCTGTGTGGGCATGCTTCGACTTCGTTTCTGCCCATTCAGTCGATTTGATATTTGCCATGAACAGCGGGAGGTCTTTGGCCTTGCAGCCGTCTCCGTGCGTTCCCGCTATCAGATTGGTGCCGAACCGCTTCCAGTAGTAGGGAGAAGGGCTGTCATCAACTTCGATACGGCTATCATTGCGGTAGTACATGCGAAGGGCTGAACGGATACCGACAGTCGAAGCGATGTCGTGGTTCCCGGCCTTAATAGCCACCTCGACCAACTTGTGCTTCTGCCGAACCATCTCACAGCATTCAGTGATGATATCGCAGACTGCTGGCAGGCATTTGGCGTAGCGCGTGTCTACGTCCATGACATTGCCGGAATTCGGTGTCTGGTTTTTCGGTGTGTCGGCGTGAAGGAGATCTCCGAGCCCCAGAATGACCGCGTGATATGAAAGCGGCGCTTGATCAACCAGTTCCGCGAATGTCTCGACAAGCGTATTGCGTGCGATGGACAGATCCCAATCCGGTCCGTCGTTCTCCCGCCCCCAGGAGAACATTCCTATATGCCAGTCAGCCAATGGAAAGACGGTCAGCTTTTTGTCGTCATGGTTCTTGGCGCGGATGATTGCGGGGGCGAACGGCTTGAAGTCCTCGAATGCCTTCTTGACGATTTCCGAAACCCTGAGCGGGTCATCAAGGATAGTGCCCGCCTTCTCCCAGACCAGACGCGCACGCTTCTCTCCGTCCTCATCAATCTCTGAAAGCAGAGAAACGCCTTTAAGCGGCATTCCTTCCGGTAGCTGATAATGTCCTGGTGCTGGTGTGTACTTCGTTGATTGGCGCTTCAGCACTCCGTTTTGATCAACTGTTTCTGTCAGTTGCTTTATCTCAAATCCATCAGGTGCCGGTGTCGCTCGACCTGTAAATCCTCGTCTTTCTGCTTTCCTATATTGGTCTGCGAATGTTGTTCGGCTCATTCCGAGTTGGCGGGCCGCTTCAGATTTGTTTCCGTCTGCATCTTTATAGGCTTCGACAACCTTCCTAAGCCGCTCTTCCGAAAGTGGAGGAACGCCGCCCATCACGTGGCTCTCCTAGGAGGTATGGTGAATGGCTCTGTCCAAATAACTTGCTCGTGCTGGTAACCACCAGGAACAACGACAGCAGGAGCAGCCCGGAGCTTGCAGATCCAACCAACAGGAGGGAGATCCCCCACATCCCAACGCCACGGTTTCAGCCTTCGAGGCTCTGTTACGTCATCCGGCATAACCCCGGATAACCTGTCCGGTCTTGAATCGAAATTCGTATACTCCGCGCCCGGCTCTAGAGACCTGCAATAAAGCGTGTCATGAAAAACAAAATCCGACTCCCGGTAAACCCGCCGATGCGAGATAAACAACAAGGCTGTTTCACTGTCGGGGTCCCGACCCGCGAACTCTATGGTTTCATATTCAAACCAACGGTTGTGATCGTAAATGTACTTGTTGGCGATAGCATCCCACGAAAACAAAACCAGCCAAGCCAGCGCAACAATCAGGATACGGGCCGAAGTGCTAATTCGGAAACGGTCAGGGATCATTTACCCCTCCAAGCCTTGAGCCAAGCCAGAAGCTTGTCGGGGTTGACTAAAAGCCTCGCTATTTCCTCACCGGTCAGAGCCAGAAGAACCGCGACTGCCTCCCGGTAGATGTCCGGTTCCCAGCCGAAATAGTGCAAGAGCGGCTCTGTAAAGAAGATCGCAGCGATTAGAGCAGAGGCAACGGTCACAGCAGCCTTGATGAAGTTCAGGGACGTTGACAAAGCGAGCTTGATAAACGTTGCCCCCATGACCGCGATCCAGAATGCGGGGTCGAATAGATTCACTGTTCAACTCCCGCTTGGTAAAAAGACCCGCTCACAAAGCGTATTGTGACATCAGCCATGATTGCCCCTTTGCGGCTTTCGTGGTCAGGTCTGCCGGGGTGTTCGCGCATCCCAGCAGACCGGTTATTTTCGTTGCTCGTGACGCAGACATTCAGATCTCGTCCACGTGCCCGCGCCGCAAAGCCCCGCAACAGTGTCGTCAATCTTCTCTTGGTCGGCTGAGGTTTTGCCTTCAGCGCCAATCAGCGATGTTCCAACAATCTGCCGGGCGCTAAGATTCAGCTTCGGCTTTGAGGCACTTGTTGTTTGCGAAGGACCACACGCCGCCACCATCAATGCAAAGACGGCGGCGCACGCGAGCCTTGTCGGCTTCATCCGCGAGTTCATTGATTGCGTTCTCCGTTGATTGTCTTGCTTCTGCGAGTGCGCGTTCGACTGCTGCATCTGTCAGCGCCTTACCGTCCAGGCGACCCCAGACATACGCGCCGCCTGACAGCAAAAAAGCGACCACAAGGGCCGCTCCGAGCTTTTGGATAGTGTTGAAGCCGAACATCAGAGCCTGCCACCGATCCGCTTGGAAGCAGCATAAAAGCCTTCAACAGCAAGTCCCGCCAACCCAGATACTGCAAATACAATATCGGGGTCAGCTGCCAATTGTTGACCGATCACAGGCGATCCCATCATCGCGGCTCCGATGCCGTAACGAAGGGCAATTCTGATGTATGCCGGATTCATTGCAGTGTCTCCAGAGTTTAAGTTGCAACTCGCTGGCCGGTAATGACCCCGCGATAGCGAATGAAAAGAACGATCAAGCCAACGACGGCGAGAGCACCAACGCCCCACATTGCAACATTCATCAGCGTATCCACGGTCTGTGCGGCTGTTTCTGGCGCGCCTTCAACCGCACCAGCCCCACCACCAACCGTCAGTGTTCCGCCTGACGTGGCTTGAGCACCGCGCTTTGCATCCATGGCGCGAATGAGTGCAGCTCTGGATGCTGGTCCGACAATGCCGTCAACCACCAAGCCATGATCTGTCTGGAACTTTTTCACGGCCTCGATCGTTTGTTTCCCGTCCACACCGTCAGCGCCGTATTCCCCAAGATCGTAGCCAAGGGCGATAAGCTGCTTTTGATAGGCGCGAATTTCTTCTGATAGCGCTGAAACAGAAGCAGGAATCGCATTGGAGTGGCCGTATTTGCCAAACTCAATAAGCGCGGCTTCCTCTTTGCGACGGCGCACAAGACCCGCGAGTTTGCGCCCGTTAGCTGTAACAGCCGTGGTTCGAAGACGCTTTGCCGCTGCTGGCACATCGCGCGCCTTAAGGAATTTCGCCCAGGTCCAATTCAATGCGCCGGGACCACAGTTGAATGTGGTAGAACCCGCGCCGTCGTATTCGTGCTGGACCTTTGTTCCGATTTTCGCATTGACGGCTGCGCCGTACTCTTCATCAAAGACCTTCGGTAGCAGCATGTCTGCATCTTCGCGACTGATACGGTCGCCCATTCGCAAACCGCGACCGTGTTTTTTATGCCACCATGCAGAGAACACCTTGGAACCCATGGTGAAGCCGTAACCAATTGTCTTCACGCCAGCTGGGCAACGGTATGTTTTAGATACAAATCCCTCATGGGCCGCGACGAATGCCGCGCCCTCGCCGCTTAGTTTCGGCATGGATCACCTATTTGTCTGGATAAAGAAAAACCGCCTCGAGGGCGGTGCTATGCTTCGCTGAAAGAACGGGCCTCACCACCGGCGCACCGACTGGTTGTCCACGATGCAGTTATTGTTCGACCGGTTTGAGAAGCTAGCTTGTTATCATATGCGACGTTATGCATCGCGTTACCAAATGCCTGACTATGCCGTTTCGTTGCATTCGTGAAAGTGGTTGTTTCGTTTGCCGACTGCGCTTGAGATGCGATCAGAAATCCATCTGCCGGGATGTCGATAGTTTGAGCAATCGACGTGGCAATGAATGACGGTCCTGGCGGGAACCAATTTGTCGTGTCGTCATCAAACGGAAGCCCCAGAACATCAGCAGCGAGCAGAAACAGGGAAATGTAGTCTGCGGAATTGGAGGTCCAGTTGATTACGACATCGCCGCTCGTATTGACTTCATCTGAGAGATACCAAAGGCCCGCCCCAAGCGCATGATCGGGATTTGTCTGTGTGGTTCTCGCTCCTGCATCGTCACCAACAGCCGAGTTGCCTGCGATTGTGCATGTCTGCTGATCGAGAATACTCGCGCCGTTTTCAGCAGAAATTGCAATACATGCGAAGAGAACTCGACCGGTGAACGCAGGACCGAAATCAACAGATGAAAACGTGTGAGTGGTGACTAGCCCCAAAGGGCCCGCTGTTACCTGATCCACAAGCCGGATTGGCAAACGACTATAGAAATCTGAAGAACTTATCGACCCGGTTGGTTTGTTAGCCAAATGCTTGATACGTGTATCAGCAGACGAAATAGAAGTTCCTGCCGGAAGATTGAGTTCCGTAAGAATGTCCGTTGAACTGAGCGAACCCGATGCTTGGAGAGCCATTATGTGATCGTCTCCTGCGTGTGCCAGTCGCCAGCAATGTATACATTGCCATTTTCATCAAGCCGGAAGACCTTGGTCCCATCGACTTCGATGTCGAGCTTTGATGCAGCATGGAGATCAGCAGAATCAATTTTAAGAACCATGATGCCGTCAGTCGTTCCGTCTACTTCCGTATCGCCGAATGTTTGTGCCGCCGAAAAGGTATTGGCTGCATTCAACACCGGAACTGCATCACCTGATGTTCCAGTGTTTTTCTGAGCTGCGGTGCCAAGTTCGAGTGTCGCTCTCCCAGCCGCCGCGTCGGCGTCATCTATCAGTGATCGGCCAAAAGCTGTGAAGTCTGCGAGTCCCGCCGCCTCAGACCCCGTAAAATACGGCAGTTTGTTGGCAGCGCTGGTAAGGCCAGCAATCGCCGCCAGATCGGCGTCATAAGCCTGAACATGTGTCCCGATCGTGAGACCGAGAGAAGCTTGAACCGTTGCACCACTCTCGGCAACCCATGTTGAGCCATCGCCAACAATGAAATTCCCGTCTGTGGGTGTTAATCCGGAAATTGCCTGGAGAAGCGCCGGGAGGCTCGCTGTCTTTACGGTATGGAACGCAGACCCATCACAGAAAACAAAAGCAAACTCTCCATCTGAGATGATTACGGTTGTTGCGCCGTCAATTTGCTCCGAACTTGCCGGGTCAATCGTAACATCGCCGCCATTAGCTTTGACAATGCAGGACCAGCCATTTGTCAACGTGGCAGCGGCAGTCAAGCTAAAGGTTGCTGTAGCCGTGAATTCGATCAATTGATTATGATCGGATTTCAATCCGGCATAGCTAGTGGATTTGGTCTCATAGCGGCTGGTTGCCGACGCAAGGTCGGCCATAAGACGGCGAAAAGCATCATCAAAATTCAGAACTGCATCAGAGCCTTGAATTCCAATGCCTCCGATAGCCGTGTTCGACCCGGCAGTCGTGTTGTAATCCAATATGGACATGCAATGAACTCCATAGAAAAACCCCGCTCTTTCGAACGGGGCTCAAGACCTGATTTGGCTGTTTTAGGGGCTAGAACCAACCACCAAACGCATCAGCGACAGTCTTCTGCCCTGATCGTGAACGTTGTCGCTGCTCTTCTGCTAAGGCACGGCTATAGGACTTCGGATCATCACTACCACCTGCCGCCGCATAGGCCCTGGTGTAAGCTGCGTTGTCGAAGCCGCCGCCCCTTGTGGCTGCATTGACGGCTTGGCCAGTCGCTGTTCTGCCGAATCCTTCTGCGCTAACCAGCGGTCCGAGACTGAGCGGTCCCATTTGTGGCAAACCTGCCTTACCAAGCTGCCGACCAATTAACGCCCCAGGGATTGCGCCAAAAGGACCAGCGATCATGCCACCGAGAACGCCACCTGCGATCTGACCAAGCTGCTTGCTGATCTGTTTTGGCTTCTTTGGAGCAGAAGGCTTGCTCTTCGGAACACCAACACCGCTCACAACAGGAGCATCAATCTTGGGAAGATCCTGTTGCTTTGGTGCTTCGATGACAGGTGCGGAAATGGCGACATCTGGCAGCGGTTGAACGTCAGGTGTCACTTGCGGCAGACTTGACGGAGAAACGTAGGCAGCTCCTGGAACAGTTGGAAGCTGAGCAGGAGCAGCTCGACTTTGAGCAAACTGCTGATACGCATCCACCGTTGTTTGGCGTGATGGTTGAGCGGGGTTCACTGGACGTGAGGAAACTGGCTGAACCGGAGTTGGGCGCACAGCACTGACGTAAGTTGGCGCGACGGGCAACGCACCCTGCCCGCTCACACCACCGATAGACATTCCAGCGGGATTAGGAGCTGTCTCGCGAATCGCACTTGGCTCGGAATACGACGCCGGTTGCGATTGGGGCATTGTCCCCGCGATAACCGGCAAACCACTTACATCTGGTTTTGAGCGCGGCCCCAGCTCCGAATACAAGCCCGCATTTCGCGCCGAAACCCCTTCATTAAACGCATCTTTGAACTGTTCATTGACGGTTGCAGACGTTCTGTTCGGGCCCCAGGCTATGGGGGAGTTCGGACGAGCATTGTCTACGTGTACGCCCCAACCATAATGGCCTAAGCCTGTAGCACCTTGAACACCAGCTTGCCGTGCGAAATTTTCATAAAGACCAGGGTTTTCGTTGTACGAAATTCGCTCGCCATCCAGGGTGAGCGCGCCATCTGCCGCTCTTCCTCCGGCGCCTAGATCGTCATGCCTGGTCGAACCAGTCCGCCGCAAGCCACTGCCAATTTTAGGCTGACCGCCACTGTTGATGTCAAATCCGTAGCCACCTGTCGCATCAGATGCACGGCTTAAGATGCCTTCCAACTCGCTTGTAACCGGTTTGTTTCGAATTGCCGCCGCATTGCTGTAGGACAAAAACGGATTACGCGGCTCAATTCCTGATACCTGCTGAGAACGGTTCCTCAGAGGACTACCAACGTTCATTGCCGCATCAATTGCTTCCTGTCCGTTTCGTGGAGCAGGAGACGGTGGCGTTGGTCCCGTGGCGGCAAAAGATAACAAACTGTTCTGAGGAGCGCGAAAACCTGAACTCGTCCTAATCGAGCGATTTTGTGGGTCTGAATAAAAGTTGTGCCCGTCTGTAGCCGTTACAGCTTCCAGCCCGCTCGGTAGGTTTTTCGATGCAGCTGGAGTTGCATAAAACGTTGCGCTGTGAATCGGCCCCTGTGATCGAACTTGTTCAATCGCTTTTTCGGCAAGTTCTCTGTGCTGGTCATTTCCAGGCGGAATGCTCTTACCATACGCGTTGAACTCAGACTGGACTTGAACCACCTGCTCCGGAGAAACACCAAGCTGCTTCGAACGGTTCTCAATCACCGACGCAATAGCAAGCATATCCTCATAGGAGCCTGCTTTAGCTTCCCCGAGAATTACGTCAATGACTGATTTTGCGACGGTCATTTATCACCTTCCCCGTTATGATGATTCCGCCTTCGAAGAAGACTCGATAAGTCTCCATTCATCACCTAGAGTTGCTTTGTGAAAAATCTTCAACGGCAACTCTGAGGCATTCGCAATGAGCAAAGGTCCTGCATTTCTGCACAATCCGCAATCTCCAGACGTATACGCGGACGCTGCTTCTGGCTTTTTTGTATTCAATGGAAACATGCGAATTACCTTTGAATCCCTTCGAGTAAACCATTCATCGACACCTGGCCCTGTCGATCGCGTAGTGATCGGACGACTCGTGTTGCCAGTTGTTCAGGCAGAGGCCATGGCGCGTGGAATACTTGACATGATCGAACGCCATAAATCCGGCGAGGAAGTTGAGAATGCTACCCTTCAGTAGCTAACGCCATTGGCCCCTAAGCCTTGAATCTTTTCTCCGCCCCCATTACTTTTATCGGGCGGCAAGACAAGGAGAACTATGTCTAAGGAACCAACGAAAGAAGAGAAACAAGCCACTCTTTTCTGGGACGGCATTGCTGCTGTCATTGTTCTGATTGGCGTTTTTATCTATCGATATGGCGACCAAGTTAATTGGTGGTAGCCAAGGTCCCGGCAAGAATTTCAGGAGTGAGAGTGCCATTCTCAAGAGCCCGGATTATCTTTGGCGCATCAGCATCACTTAGTTTTCCTGCCCGTACCAATGCACGGACAAAATCTGCATTATTGCGGGTTGCTGTCTGAGCGCCTTTGCGAGCCGCAGTCCCTATCACGGGCACAGCCATCGCACCGACCGGACCACCTACTGCGGCCCCTGCGCCTGCTCCAATCGAACCGCCCAGCATATTTGTTGCTTGCCCCTCACCGAACCCAAACTTACCAAGCAGCTTCAGGCTGTTTTCAATCGGACCACCGCGAATGACCTTGATCATCGCGTTCTGCTCATCCTTGGTGAATTGTCCACGAAGGCGTTTGTTGTTGATTATCGACCGAAATTGCACTCGGAGACCATTTTCAAATCCTGAAGCTTGGTTTTCAGCCTTCAGAAAAGCTTCTTCAAGAATGTCGTCTTTCCGCATTCTCTTCCAGAGTTCGCGCCCTTCTTTGAGGTTGGCAACGGCAGCTTTTCGACCCGATGCATTTGTAACTACATCATAGGGCGAAATGCGCTCTGCATAGTTGTCCAAATTCTCCACGATGGAACCTAGCAGTTTTTTGTCCGTCTTCCTGTCCGGCGGAATGTTGCGCATCTGCTGCACTACAAAAGAACGGTAGTCCTGCAAATTACTAAGCGTCGGTTGGTTCTCTATAAAGCTATCAAATTCCTCAAGAACCTTCTTGACCTCTGGATTAACAGAAGCTCGGTACTTTGCTGCATTCAGATCGTCACCAATACCTTGAACCAGAACACCTCGTGATTTCTCACTGAGCCTAACCCCTGCATTCTCCGCAGCCTTAAACGCATCACCCGCCTGCGATTTTAACGTGTCGGCAGAAGGCGCAGCTTTTTTCGTCGCCACTCGCTTTGCAATAGGCTCGACGCTTTTCCGTAAACCCGAGCCAATTGCGGGAATTGCACCGCCTAATACAGCGCCCAACTGCGCGCCTTCGATGGCACTGCTGACCCGATCGGAGTTGTCGGCGTTCCCTGCTCCATATGCACCGCCATACAAGGCACCCTCGCCCATACCAGCTGCTACACGTGTTCCAAGACCCTTCCCTGCAGCCTGCCCAGCAAGGGTTACTCCCCTGCCTGCCAAGCCTGCACCAGTCGCCACTCCGCCGAGCAACTCAGCTGAAATCGCCGTAGCAGGGTTTTCTTTGCGAAATTTGTCTTGCTGACCTCGTTCAGCCGCCAGCGCATCGTCGTAACGATCGCCGAATGATTTGGAATAATCGAACCAAGCACCTTCTGGTGTTCTGCCCAGCATTCCTGCTTCCAAAGCAGTCAACTCGTCACCAAACCCAAACGAGGCCCCTTGTGTGAACGCATCTACAACACCCGGCAAACGCGAAGGAGTTACTTCGCTTGCGTTGGCTGAAGAGCTCGCAGTCTGCCCTTGGATGGCTTTTGCGATCTTTTTCGCTGCGTCTACATCACCCGCTTTGTGGGCATTGATGAGCGCACGCTTTGCCAAATCAAGGTCCATTACATATTCCCGTAATGCTGAATTAGTGCATCGGCGTCATCAGACGCGGGCATTTGCGGCGTATTCGCCGGCTGATTTGGAGCTGCGCCCAATCTGCTTTCAAGCGCCTGAAGATCGCGTTCTTTCTGCTGGATGAACGCTTTCAACAATGCCTGTTTCTCGACTGGGCTCTTGTTCGGATCACCAAGGGTCGCTCGAAGAGTTTCGCCCTCTTTCTGGGTGAACTGTGCGCCGAAGGTGTCTCTCAGAAGCGGCAGGATCTGATTGTCAACGACGGCAATGTACTCGGCACGAGCAACCGCAGATTCCCTAGGCTCCATGCCTGTTTGCCTCATACCCTCATCGAGGGCGCGTCCTGCAAGCGTGTATGTGGCATCCTCTGCCAGCTTATCCAGCCTACCTACAACTTCATACAGACCGGGCATCTTTGAGGAAATGCTGTCGTAGTTCGCTTGAGCCTCGGCCTGGGCTTTTCCGCTGGAAGTCCCCAGCGCCTTCTGTTCCGCCGCCCCGAAGTTATTTTTCGGCGTAACATTGATCACTTGGCCGTTTTTCTTATCCCTGAGAATAATTTCAGTGCCGGTGTCAATCTTCTCAAAGCCGCTCGAAACGTTGAAATCGCCAGTGTCGATCCGCTTGAAAGAACCGTCATCACCAATTGTGCCTAATACAGTGCTCCCATCCGCGTCCGTTCCATAGACAGGAGATTTGCTGTAAGTCGCAGTCCCTGGGATCTGTGCTTTCCGTTGCGCTAAATGGCTCTTCCAAGCTTCAGCAATTGGCATGCCTGATGAGACGGCTTGAGCCAGGTCGGGCGCATTCTTGTTCAAATATTCAAGCGTACGATTCCGCTCTTGTTGCTGCTTTTGCAAAGCCGCCTGATTTGCCATGCCTGGACCAGCCGCGCCAAAGGCATTCGCAAAATTCTGGCTGTTGCCCTGCCCCCCCATCAAAGCCGCTGCCATTGGCAAAGCAACCTGGGGCTCAAGGAGCGACCGGAAGGCATTTAGCTTGTTGGTCATCATTTTTTCTCCGGAAGTGGGAAGACCGGCACACTCATTGGGGAGTAAATGTTGTGAAGATCAGTCAGATAGTCCTGCGGATTGCCGCCATAGCCATAACTGAGCTGTTGAGCGATGGTTTCATCAAACCCATTCATGAACGGTTGAAGCTCAACGCGTTCGATCCCGACAAATGGGCCTGCGGTTGTCGCGGTTGAGGAGCCTGAACTACCGCCGCCGCCAGAATAGCCGCTTGACGAACCGCCTGATCTGACACTAGCGCCACCTTTGCCACCGCCACCCATTAGAAAAATCCTCCAAAAAGTGATGCCGCCCCGAGTCCCGCGCCGATTGTGTTTGAGAGGCCGTTATTCTGTTGCTGATATGGAACTTGCGCAGTCGATTGACTTGTTCCGTAACCACCAGCACCGCCCGCGACTGCCAGCAATGCTTGAAGATTTGACAGCGGTGCGTTCTGCTTCTCCTGGGAGATCCTCAACTCGTCATTCAGTTCACGCGTTGCCAGATCTTCGTAGGCCCCACCTACACCCCTGAGCATGTCAGCAGGTTGCTGCATGGCATCGAGTGCGGAAGACATATTGCCAAAGCCGGTTTGACCTGCGTTGAACTGCTGAGAGATTCCCTGCATTTGCCTGGAAAGGTTCCCGGCGTCTGTATTGGCAAGGTTCGTCAGGCCCGCAGCCTGCATCTGTCTGTTGCCCTGCTCAATTCCTGTCGCAGAGTTCGCAGCATTCAGACCAAAGCCGAGATTACTGAGACGTGAGGAATCAAGCATTTGATTGACTCGTTCCTGCGCCGCCCTCTCCTGCTGATACTGATTTGATCGAGCCTGAGTTTGAATGCCCATGATATCGCTTGCCATGGCGCCGAAATGATCGTCAGACCCATAGCGACCCATCGCACCGGCAGTGCGATCAGCAGCAAAGCGTGCTTCCTCACTGGCGCGGTTTAGCACATCCTCAAAGTAAGGATCTCCGCCGCCCAGCTTTTTCCCAGAAGCGACATCGCTTAGATTCTGTTCGCTGTAAGTAGGGCTCTGACTTTGACCATAGAGATTTTGCTGAAGACCTGAAGAAACACCCAAACCGCCCCGTGACATGGCTTCAAAGCCCGATGTGTCAACGTTCTTTTCACCAGTCGTAAAAGGGTTGAGCTGATCGACCGCCTGCTGCTGAGTGCCGGTAAATCCGCCCCGATCGACAGTTTGCTGCATCTGGTCGGCAAAACCGCCAGGAGCCAAGTTCTTATTGGCTTGGCTTTCCAGCGCATCCATGCCTTTCACTGTTTGCTCTGCATATGGAACAACCGTAGACATGGTGTTTGGCTTGATAAGATTGCCTTCGTTATAAAGCTTATGGGCGTCACCCATCGCCTGATTATAAAGAGGCTTCGCAGCAGCATATGGCTCATTCTTAGTCGTTTGAGTCTGCGTTTGCGTCTTCGTTTTAGACCCGCCGCTCATATTCCATCTTCCTCATATAAGACGCGCAATTTTCTTGCGTTCGGGAATAGCCGCCTGAAAAGCGCGTCCCACTTCTCCAGCCCCTCAGCTACGAGGCTGTCCGCACCACAATCTTCTTTGAGTTTGAGAACTGCCGCCCGGAGCGGTTTGATCCACTTCCAAAGCCCCTCGCCATAGAGAGCGAGGCAACGAAGCTTTTCGCCTGTTGTCCATGTTTCAGGACGCCAGACAGATGCACTCAGCACCCTCTGATCCGTATGAACCACAATCAGATAGGCGGTCCCGGCCCGACACTCTTTCCAAAGATCAGCGCTCGACATATCGCCGCCGCAGGCAAGACAGGCTCTTTCAAAACCCTCTCTCACTGACGGCCAAACCCGATCCACCTCGATGACGGGAACCAGGCTAATGTTCACGACACGCGACCTTGTGCGCCGAGATCAGAGACGAAAACAACTGTTGCCGTGATGACGTTGGCTGTGTCCGCTGTGACTTTAAGCTTCTGGGTCGCGCTGATTGACGAAAGCAAGATCGCGGATTCAAAGGTCACGCTGTCCTTTGTCGGAATACTCTTGATGAATAGAGTGTAGTCTGACGACCCGTCATTCCATTCAAGCGTGATTTCAACCGCACTCGTATGCTCATTGGCGAAATGAACGGCTATGATTTTTTGAGAAGCTGGACCGGCTGGCGTCGTGAAGATATCGGTCTGATTTGTCGTCGTGAGAACAGTTGATACAGGGCTTTGAACCTGACCGGAAAGAGGAAGCGTTACGCTCATATCTTGCCCGTTCTTTTACCGGTTTCCGCCAGCCCGACGACATGATTCCAGTTTTCACCAGCGGGAATATTCAAGCGGAACCGATGCAAGCGGCCTTCATGCTGAAATGGACATAGTTTGGTGTCTGTTTCCGGTGTGATTTCGTCAGACCAGCGGCGGGTTCCGCCGTGATAATCAGAAATGCCCGCCTGAAGCGTAAAGTTCGCGGCATCGGTGTACACACGGGCTCCTTGAAGCATCGTGAGCCAGCCAGGGTTCATCTCTATGTCGGCAGCTTCAAGCGTTGCGGCCTGTGCCGGTCCTGTAAAAAGTCCGAGTTTGTTGGTTTCGTCAAATGCCCCAAACCTTGGGATACCACCAGAAAACAAGGGCGAGTCAAATGGCTCGTTTACGTCATCGATCGATGAATACAAGTTGGCAAGACCATCCCAGGACACTGACGGAGTGGCCAAAGGCAACATTTCAGTCACATTGACATCAGACGGACACCAGCGGTCCAATTGCCAATTGTAGCCAACCAGTATTTTGCATTCCCCGACGCTTTCCGCCTGCGTCCAAACGATTTTGTTGAACGGATCAGCAACGCAGCTGATCGAATCCAGCTTTGTCGCGTCCGCCTGCTCCTTGAACCAGCGATCAACGCGCTCAGCGCCAATCGGACGGCCTTCAACCCCCAACATAAAACCATCGCTGGAGTAGTAGAAAAACTGCCCTGGCCCGATCTGCACAAGCGAACGTGGCGCAAACACACCGCGATCAGGATTGATGATGTTCGTTGTAAACGAGTAGTCACCGGATGTTGCGATCGATAGCTGCCGCCACATTGTCATTTGAGCAATGAGGGCGCCGTTTTCCGAGCCGATGACGCCTTGGATCTCGCCGCCGTCAGCAAAATCCTGATAACTGCACCCACGTTGACCAAGGGTCCAGAACGAGGCGTCCCCCAGGCCGGAAGTCTGTGTCCTGCGTGGGTTGCCCTGCAAATGCGCGATCAGCAGATATTCACCGGCAACCGCACCATATTTGGAACGTGGCGGAGATCCACCTAGATCCGCAAACGCTGTACCGCCATCAATATCAATGAACTGCGTGTCTGTTCCGAGATTTCCGGCAATCAGCAGGCTTCCGTAAACAACAAACCACCATGAATCGCCTGACGGAACAGCTGGTGTCGTCGGACCTGTGCGTGTGGTCCAAGTGTAGTCAGTGCTGTTCAGCTCAAATAGACCGGCTTCAGTTCCCGCGAAAATCTTGTAAGAGCCGGTACTCGTGCGAACTGCAATCGCACCACGGCAGGTGTCGCCCAAAGCCTCAGTGAAGATAGAAAGGCTTGGCAGTGGCCCCCAGCCATCACGCACCGGGATGACATTGGTTACAGACGTTGATGCAGACGGTGCGAAAATGGCCCTGTCTGGTTCAAACGGCGGAAACGCAATCGTCATCTATCGACGCCCGTATAATCGCCGGAATTGATATTGAAAGAAGATGCTGACACCAAACCAGCATCAACACGAAGCGGGGCGACGGACTTGGAGCGTGATTCAAGCCACGCAACACGATCTTTCGCCTGCATGTAAAGATTTTCGTATCTCAATGCCGCGTCATCGTCCTGGGAGAATATTGCCGTCTCTCTGAGGCATCCATAGAGATAAACGTCGGGATGATTTGTCAGAAGCCAGTTCGGGTCTGTTGTCGCAAGATCCAGCCTCTTCATTCGATAGCGAAACTTGAAGATGTGCGCCTGATCGCAGGGCTTATCCAGATCCAGATTTGCACCATTGATCATCCAGGCAGATGGAACACCTGACGTAAGCTCAAGTGAGTAATTTCCGGCAACGATCGGGGCAAGATGGTCTTCGGTTCCGAAAGTCGTCAAATCCAGTGAAATGGGTTCGAGAAAATCAGTTGGAAGCGGTATTGAGCGACTGTCAATCGTTCCCGTTAAGGTCGTATCGACTTCAGCTGTCCGAATAGGAAGCTCAACATTCGCACGCGATTCAAACAAGGCAACAAAGCCGTCAAGACGATCCGTAAATGCGGTGTCAGAACGCCCGCGATACTTCTGAATCTCTGTCTTGAGATCGCTTAGGTTGCTGAACGCCATATCAGAAGGCCCAATTCACCAAGAGGAAATGAAAAGGGGCACCGAAGTGCCCCAATTCCTTAGTTGTTCGCCCAACGGCATGCCAGCTCAGGACGAATGGCCTCATAGCCGTAAAGAACATCAATACGGCAAGGCAGCTTGTCGTTGTTGATGTCGTAGTCACGAACCAGGCGCATCGAAATGCCGTCCATGACCTCACGAGCGCAGAAATCCACACCCTTTGGCTTGATCAGATCAGCCGTTGCAAACGCAAACGCATCACGATGAAAGCCCATCGAAATGTTGTGGACTGCTGAGGCACCGCCAACCTTAGTCACTGCCTGGTTGTTCGCAGCGCCGTTTGTGACATTCTGCTTCGCACCAGTTGCGACAATCGCCGGAGAAATCGGAATTGAAGTTCCGCTCGCCCCAACATCCGCCGTAACAACGAACTGCATGAGCTGGTTCGTGTCGACCTTGGTCTCAGGATGAACACGGTTCACACCCGCGATGGTGATGATATCACCCTGCTTCAGGGTTCCCGTGCCGGTGTCAACCGTCAAAGCAGAGCCTGTTTGCGCAGTTGCGTCGTTGGTCAGGTAATCACCGGTTCCATCGTCCGAGCCAGTCGTGTGCGTCGGCAGAAGCGTATTTTCCATGAAGCCAAAACCAGCCGTGCGACCAATGTAGCCTTCACGATACTGCTTGGAGACCTCTTTCTGGTCGTTGAACAGACCTTTCAGAGCGTCGACCAGGTCAACGTTGTCTTCCGTGTTGATCAGCATGGAAAGCTTGTCCATCGGTGTCAGGCTGTCAACCAGCTTCCGGCGAACGTTGGCAACGTTCTTGAAGGTTGCCGCATTGCCGAGGTTGCTCACCTGCTGGTAAACGCTCTTGTACATGGACAAGGCGTCTGACTCGATGTTCGCGGCCAGGACAGACATCGCAGGAGCAATGATGCGCTCGCTGAAATCGTCCAGATCCATCGTCAGTTCAGCAGACGTGAAATTCATCGCGACGTGCTTCTGAGACGAAACCGACAGGGTAACACTGGATTCTTCGGTGTCCTGCGCGGACATCGTTGCACCGTCCGTTACCGTGTATTGGTTCGGCAGGCGGATTTTGAGGCTGTCACCGATTTTCGCTCCGTCGTTCGCATACGACTTGTCGTAGTTGCGATTGACGTTGCCGACGAAGTTCAGCTTCTGGTGAAGAATGCGCAGCGCCTCTCGGGTCACTGCGGTTGGGGTCAACAGTGTGTTGGCCATGATAAATATCCTTCTGGCCGGTCACCCGGCACGGGGACTGGACGTCATCTCGACGTTCAATCGGATTGGTGATCAGTAACCGCCTCTTGCGGCCACCTGCTTCTCTCGCACTTTCAGCCAATCATCGGTCGACATGTTGTCGTCCAAACCGTTCCTTGCAGAAGTGCGACCCTTCGCTTGCTTCTTGAGCGGTTTGACTTCTTCCTGCGTTTTGACCTTCTTGGCTGCTTTTCGCGCGGCTGCTTGCTGCTTTTGCAGCTTCTGTCTGAGCTGGCGTCCGTCCATCGCCTCTCTGAGGATTTGCAACATGCGGGGATCGCGGAGTGAGCCAACGTCTTGCTCCGAATAGCCGTATGTTTTTGCAAAAGTCGTCAGTTGGAGGTTCAGGTCGTCTGACCAGTCTGGAATTGCCTTGTTTCGAGCCGAGACGTATTCCTCAGTGCGCTTGGCGTCTTCACGCTGCGCAGCTTGAGAACGTTCGTGCTCCTTCTGCCGGATACCACTTCCAACTTTCTGCTGAGCTTCTTTCAGCTGTTGGAGGTTTCTCCAGTGCCGCCCTGCATCCAGGGGGTCTTGCTCTTCAAGCGCGTTCCAATCGACATTGCTGTATTGGTCGATCTGGTTTTGAAGCGCCTGGAATTGCGCATACTCACCCATCAACTCGCGATGGCCTTGGACTTGCTGTTCGAACGATTGCTGCTGTTCGTCCAGTGCCCGTTTGGTCTCAGCGTTTGCTTGAGATTTCTGCGTGTAGTCGGCATCTCGCATGAGAGCCAGTTTTAGGTCAGGGTGAATCTTGTAATTCTTGCCCTGGAACTCGACTTCTTCTAGCTCAGACTCAACGTCATCATCGCCAAGGTCGATTTCTTCGTCGTCCTCTTCTGCCTCCGCCTCATCCGTTTCCGCGTCTTCATCCACTTCAACGTCATCGACTTCGGTTTCTGACGATTGCTCGTCCTCTTCGCTTGCTGAATCCTGAATTTCTTCGGTATCCAGTGCATCTGTTTCGAGCAGTTCATCAATTTCCATTTAAATCACTCCGATAATCGGTTGGTGACAATAAAAAAGCGCCCCAAATGGAGCGCTCGCTTGATCCAGTTTTGAGGCTGGAAATTCTTAGGCCGCAGAAGCCTTTCGTTGACTTTGGTAGAGGCTGCACCAGCCAAGAGTGGACATTGCACCCTTCACCTTCTTGCAGCCGTCAGGGAATTCGAAGTTTGCGCAGATTTCACACTTCATGCGCTTTTTCGGCGTGGCTTGGTGGCCTGCCTCTGACTTGGTTTTGCGATCGTCAATCATGGCGTGCCCTATGAATGCGTGATTGCTGCAACACGCCCGCCTTTGGGCACACGCAGAACGACATAGCCGCCGTTCGCGACAGATACCGAGTTCGTCACAAGTGCGCTTGCTGTCAGCCCCTTGTTGGTCACATAGTGTGCGCTGTCCAACGAACGACAAAGAGCGTGCGTTGCGCCATCTGGTTTTGTGCCTGACTGAGCGCTGGTTCCCGACGTGGTGACGGCTTCAGAAGAAATGATGTCATTAACGACAGCGCCGGGGTCCTCGCCAGCAGCTTCATGCGTGACGATCCATGCGACGTGCAGAGTTGCCATAATTTAGTACCTGTAGCCTTGAAGTGGTGTTGGTTGTGCGTACTGCATTGCAGACTGCTCAGCTTGCATTCGGTCGGTCTGCGCCTTGTATTGATTGGTTTGGGCGTTCATCAGATCGACAATCTTCTTAATCTGCAGTTCAATGTCCCGTTGACGGACCTGCATTGCATCGAGAGACTTGTCTTCTTTCAGCTGCTTGTTCTCTTCCTCAAGCTGCTTGATCCGCTCCATACCCTCTTCAATCTGCTGTTGGATCTCAGGGGGAATGCTTTGCTCTTGAAGCTGCTGGGGCAACATCTTCTGAAGCCTGCGGGCGATCTCATCAGCCCCAGGCCAGTCCATGTTTTTCGCAATCAGGTCACCGATGACAGGCGCAATGTCTGGATAAGACCGGACCATTTCAGTCATCTGCGTTGCGGCTTCTTCCCGACGAGACGTAAACGAAGGACCGGCATTGACAATCAAGTCGTATTTTCCAGCTGTAAGGTCAAAAACGCGCATGACAGGCTGTTCTGACACTTCTCCCGTTTCAGGGTTCTCAACCTGTTCAGTTTGAGGATTTCCATCCTCGTCTTTTGCCTGGACTGGCTGGTTGATTTTGGTCGATTCCTGCGAACCATCCTCACCAAGCACCCGAACAATGCGCGGCTTATCGTAGATGTGCGGGATCAAATCGATTACAACGCGGCCTGTGTGCCGGATTGCCCTAGTCAGGTTGTCAAGGAAGTGGAATGTCGAAACATCCCCTTCTCTCTGACGCGCCATAATCGCTTTGCCTGACGTTTCATTCGAGCGAGCACCAAGCGAAGCGTCATAAAGACCGATAATCGCCTTCATGTCGTCTGAGGCGTTCAGGGCCTCTTGAAGTGCACCAGCTGCCGCACCTGAGTCCATCGGTTGACGCTGCGGGGGCATACCATTTGCCTCCCGAACAACATCATATTCAAGATACGCATGACTAACTTGGTTTGCGGTCTGCCACTTAGCGGAATCCGTTGCAAAAGCACCCTTTGGCCCGATAAACGGAACACGGGGCGCGAGTGCAACAAGCTCGGTTCCCGTTGTGCGCCAGTAATTAAACATGCGCTGAGCGTCTTTGCCGTTGTGAATCAACGAACGCAGGTAGCGCTTGCCCTCAATGTCAAAATCTTCCCCGTAAACCGGAATGATTGGAATGTATTTTCCAGGCCATGCATCAGTTGAAAGGATCTCCGCACCCGTCATCTTGTATCGAGTGACTTTGTGGCTCGGAACCTGCCGTTCTTTCACAACGCTGATGTCATTCGCAAACATCACATCGCGAAGGTCTTCAATCTGCTCCTTTCGAATGACCATCCCGTCACTCAGAAGCAGAATTGTGCGTTCAACTTCCTCACGCCGCCACCAATCGGCAACCATGACATATTCTTCGTCATGCCAGGGCGCGTTCATTTTCTGGAAATCGAATTCCCAATCAACTCGCTCAGCTTCTGGGTACTGTCGCTTGAAATCGTCTTTCTTCACCTTGTCGATGTTAAAAGCTGTGTTCCAATCAGAGGAGTCCGCAGCCGTCGACGCTGGATCGCCATAAATCGCAAACGGATTTGCTACGCGCTTGATCAGGAGATCCAAATCAAACGTGTCATCGAACGTATAATCGATATCGACCGTCCAATAGCCGAAACCACGGTCAACGGCACATTCAACGCCGGTGTCATATGCAACATCTGCATCCGAAATGTACTCGATGTTTCGGATCAGACCGTTGATGACCTCAGCTGTTTCGATATCCGCTGTATCGTCAACCGGGTGAACCTTGATAGAGGGTTTGTTCTGACGAGCATCATTGACAACCTGTCGTGTAAACGCAGGCATCTTGTTGATTGTCAGACATGGACGACCATCGGTGTCGCGCTGTTTTTTGATCGCTTCCGGCCACTGCTCACCAAGGCGCGCAAAGCGGACATCATCAAGGGCGGTCTTGCGGTTTTCGTCCTCGAATTCCTCTGCAAGCTCGAAGGCTTCAATTGCCTCCTTCAAAAGGGAATCGTCGGAAGACGCGCCTTTCTCTTGCTTGGAATCGTTGTCTTTTTGCATGCTACCCCATCCAGCCGACTACAGGCCGTTCAACTGGCTTTCTTGGTGTTTCTTGGATGACCGGCTCTGCAAACGTCAGCGCAACTGCGTCCCATTCATCAGGTGAACGAAGGCCGCGCTTTCTGATTTCTTTTTTGCTTTCGAGAATGACCCTGGTCAGGCTGTCGTATTTGTAGCCGGGAGCGCAGGCATCGGCCTGGAGAGTGTCTGTATCTGGAATATCGACACCCGCAGGCTCTTCAAGCCACTCTTTCGAATTGCCCCACATCTCAGCACGACGGTTTTGATACCCGCCCTTTGGTTTTCCGTCTTCATCAAGCGGTTGAGGCTCAAGAGGTGAAGAACCGAAGTTCACTGCAATAACAGTTTCGCCGTATCCCATTTCAACAAGGCGGTCATAAACACCAGCTCCAACACCGCCAACATCGATGAACATTTTCGCAGGCTTCTCATCATCGATTACCTGCTTTGCCCAACCTGCGCCCTGCATGGTGTCAAGCTTGAGCTTGGAATCGATCTTGGAAACTTTACGACCGCGCCGATACGCCATCGTATGACGGTCGTCACCCATCCATGCCGGATCGTAACCGATCACCAGCGGGCCGATTGCCTCACACTCATTTTTGCGGGCTTTGACTACAAGCTCTGCCGGTATGAAGCTGTCGTGACCAGTGTTCTGGAACGCCTCAGCAGCTGTTGCAGGATACTCCTGCTTGAAGAGAAGCGGATCTTTCAGCTCAGCAATCTTATTCCGGCGCCAGACCATTTGCTCAAGGTCCAAGTCGTAAAGATCGCGGTACTTCTGCTCTTCCTCGTCTAACTCAAAGTCATCAGGAATCGCCCTGCGGTATTCTTCTTGCCAGAACCATGGAATGAAAATGGCGATGTAATCACCAATTCCCGCTTCTGCCTGCTGCCAGCGCTCGTGGAATTCACCACCAACACCGTTGGCCGTGGATTCCAACAGGATCTCGGTTCCATCAAGATCCGGAACAGCCTGAACAACTCCAGCAAAGTGCTTGTCTGCATTCGGCCAGAAAGCAACTTCCGACCCATGGAATAATTGTATCGTGCGCGATCGACCTACAGCCTTGGAACCTGCGGTGCCAACCGAATAACCGCTGTCCAAGCGGTCGAAGTACAATTCCTTAGCGCTTGCTGCCCCTGTCGAGGGCTTTACCAGTGGCGGGCAATGCTCATGGTATCGGTCAACCATGCCGAACAGATTGTCCGTAGCGCTCTGCTCATGGGTCAGGATGAAAACACCAAGACCCTTGCGATGCGTTGCGCCGTGATAATACCGACCACCGATGTATGTTGAAATGCCCTGCTGCCGACCCTTCAGGATCAACGCGCGGACTTTCCCGGTTTCCGCCTTTTGCTGCTCAAGACGCTTATGCAGATACTGTTGCGCCCGATTTAGATTGAACGGCTCAATTGCGCCCGACTTGGTTCTGATCTTCAAGCAACGAGGCGCGTAGTGCTCGAAGTCCGCTTTCAGTTTCCGGCGAATTTCGCGCTCCCGATCAGATAGCCGAGCCATGCCGCACCGAAACTATTGAGCTTTTCGAGCTGTTTTGAAACTTTTGGGATGTCCGCTCGGTCGTGAGACGGCACTTTGTTGCCTTCGTGCGCAACTTTATTCCAATTCCTCAAGCGCGTCTTCGTGGGAGATGTTCACATCCATCTCTTTCTTGTCACGCCAATCTGCGGGGAAGCGGTTCTTCATGTTGAAGATAAACGCCGTGGCATTAAACCCAGGGGTCTTGCCGAACGTTGCTTTGCGGCCTTCAGACTCCCACCAGCCCTGCGAAAGCTGCACTGCCTCTGTTACGGCGTCCAAAAACTCTGGGTGCTCGTTCGCCCAGTTATCCAAGGTCATACGAGCGACACCGCATGCATGAGCCATCTCAGCCTTTGATGCGCCTTCACGGCCTAAGTTAATCACAAGCTCGCAAAACTCTGGATCATACGTTGATGGTCGTCCGCCTGCCATTCTATTCGCGGAGTGTCTTTCAACTTGCTCCGCCTCCTATCGTGCGCGATTAAATCGCCTGTTACTTCTTTCCTGATTTTCCGCTCTTGCAGCTGTCGACCTTTCCAGGGACAACGCCTGTCTGAACTTTGCCGCTGCCGGAACCGGCTTCCTTCATTTTGTCGGTCATTTCAGCACCCTTTCATCGTGTGCGATATTATCGTGTCAGTTGTGTTTGTCAGGATCGGTTTCTGCCGGGTCTAGCGGCTCACACACCACGCCAAGCTTGAAATCAAAGGCCATCAATTCGAGAAGCGCACCAAACTGCTGTTGTGTTAGCTCTGACACTTGATAAGCCCGAACAACTAGGTTGACAGCTTTCTCAGATGATTCAGTTGCCATCGTCGCTCCACCAAAACCCTATGCGTTCTGGAAGTCTCATGAACTCGTTGCCGTCTGAATCCAGAATGCCTGTTGGTGCTGCTTCGTGATCGGAGACTGTTGGATCACGGAGAAACGTCTCGTCTTCATGTACCCGCTGATCATCTGTGATGCAGGCTCTTGAGCGTTTGGTGTATCGAGGCATCTACCTCACCAGTGTTTTGAGATTGCCTTGACGCGGATGCGAGGCTTCCAGTTGCTCGGGACCGTTGCTGTTTCCGTTCGCCATACCGGATTGTTGGGACACGGACATGGTCCCGGACCGCCCCAGCCGCAGACGCAAATCTTTCTGACCGTCAGCTCCTGCAACGGATTCCACTGGTACAAGCCATTAAGGTGACTGTTGTCGATCAAACACATGGAGAATCCTCCAACTTAATTGGATATATTCCAGCTATTTTATCCAACTTTCTTACATTTTACCCTTGCAACATACAAGATACTTGTATATATTAGGTCCATCAGCAAGGGAGATAGGCAGATGATCAGCGCAGGCAAAGACAAGCAAAACGCCGGCAAGTTCGCTTACGAGATCTTCATCGACAACGAACTGGTTTTACGCAAAGGTGGTTTCGACTGCGCTCAAGAGCGTGACAGGGACGCTGAAACTGAGCACCGCCGCCGTTTATTTCCGCAGCCCAAAAGCCAATCAACGCCTGAGCTGATGGCTGAACTTGACGAATTAGCAAAACTGTTGGGGATCGAATGACCCGAGAATCCTTCACCGTATGGCTCGCTGAAATGAAATCAGCGGGCCTTGCCCGTTCAGACGCTGAAGCCGGTAGACTGCTGGGTCTGTCGGCTAATTCCATTGTTACGATAAAAAAGAACGGGACTGACCAGAGAACCGCCCTTGCCTGCCGTGCTCTTCTTCACCGTCTTGAGCCTTACGAGTGAAAACCCGCCAGCTTAATTGAATTCACGGACAGGACTCGAACCTGTAACCGCCCGCTTATCAGCTGGGACTCTGCCAATTGAGCTACCATGAAAGGAAAACCGCCTTAGAACGGGTGCAACTCATACCCAACCGTCTTGTCCGTGTGGTCGGGATGATCTGGGAATTTTACTTCCTTGGTTTCATCCGCTGCCGGTGAGCCGCCGCGATCATCGTCGCGCGCTAATGCACAGCCGATATGGAATGCCGTGTCTGCCCGGTCGAATTCACCAAGGCAAACACTGCCGCCGCTTTCGTCGTCTCCGTCCGTAACTTGCTCAAAGCGAGTGAGAACGTAACGTGTCACCGGGCGCACCCGGTATTCAATGAGAGTATGCATTTGGTTCCTTTCTGTCTCCGCAGAGACTTGGACAAAGCAAAACCCGCCAGCTCAACAAGGCGAGAACTGACGGGTTTCTGGAGGCCCCTTTTACGGGGATTGGCGACCCTTGCGAGATTCGAACTCGCGACCTTCCGCTAGACAGGCGGATACTCTTACCGCTGAGTTAAAGGGCCTTGGAGCGGACTGAGGGAGTTGAACCCATCCTTGGCGGCTTGGAAGGCCGTTAGCTCGCCACGAGCAAGCCCGCAATCTAAATTAGTTGCCCCGAGACTTTCGCCTCACCGCTTCAAACGACTGATCGGGCGGGGCTCCCCATTGGATGTTTCAGGCTGGCCAACTGTTTGCCATCGCAATGGCAGTAGGTGCCTGAATATGCTCGGTGACGAGATTTTGATAACGCTCCTGCTTGATTTGGCTCCCCCAACGGGATTTGAACCCGTGCCTTCGGATTGAAAGTCCAATATTCTGACCGCTAAACTATGGGGGCTGTTTAGCTAGTCTCTCGGTAATTGGTCTGGAAGGCAGGGTTCGAACCTGCGATCTCTGCAGTCCAAGTGCAGCGGATTACCACTTTCCCACTCCCAGATTTATGGGAGGGTCGCGGTCGGATATCGTTTTCCATCGCTGCACCTCATAATCAAAAAGGCGCTCCAATGTCAGAACGCCCACTATGTTTAAAATGACTATCCCACACGATTTACGCGCAGTCAAGCACTATGCTGCACGTTTTGTGGCGTTCACACGGAATTTGTGCACAGCATTAAGCGCATATCGCAAATCACCGATTTGATGCTTCGACATGTGACCACGCTCCAAGCTGTCCAGCGCCCCGAATAGGTTTGCTGTGTTGCCGAGCTGCTGCTGAGCCTCTGAGATCTGCTCACGCATCTCCTTCCAGCGCTGTATTGAACCGGCACAGAAACGCTCGTGTGCCTCTTCTCCGCCCCCCTGAGAAGGCTTTCGTGGTTCTTTTGGGGAATGAGGCTCGTCAATCGCACTGAGGTACTGAATACGCAGTAAGCCATAGAACAAAGCCGCCTCGTATTGGTCGCGGTTAATATCGCCTTTCGCGAACAACGTTCCCTCTACGGTTCCAACCGATCGGGCCAGATGCCTTGGGATTCCTGAGCTGACCCGCTTGGCAATGCCAACCGCCATTGCTTCTGCCTCTGTTTCTTCTCGTTGCTTGTCCTGCAATTCACGCTGATACTCTTTCTTGCGGGACACTCTGCCGTTTGGTTCGCGCGTCAAACCTTGCTTGCGCTTCTTGTGTCCGCCTCTACGTGCCATGCCGCCTTAGTCCTTGCAGTTGTAAGTCGTGGTCCTGTTTTCCCATCAGGTACCAAATCACCAGATGTGGGTGTGGGTTTTCGAGGCCGTGCTTACCCGCCTCATAGGCTTCTCTTTCTGGCATCTCGGCTCTTCATAAATCGCGCTTCTTTTCCGCAAACGTTTCAACCATCGGCGTGACTTTCGCTGCGATATCGCGGGCTATGGCGTCCAAAAGAACGCTTTCTTGATCGTAGCTGCCAGCGTCATACGCAGCCACAAGACGTTCGCGATACCGGGACAGACCTGATCGAACTTCGCCCCAGATATTTCCGCTAAAGTACCTCTCATCCATGGTCTCAGCTCCTTATGAGTCTTCTCTGGTTTTCGGTACCACCATTGCGCGCGGTGGGTAATGCGCCTCAATTTCCGCTAATTCATCTACCAATGGCTGCGCTGCTCTTCGGTATTGGTCTTGCAACTCTGCGACCATCTTCAAAAGGTATTCACGGCGCTCTTTGTCGCGCTCTGAATAGAGCGGCGGCAGATTCACAAGATCAATTTCATCACCCAATTTCATGACTCGGCTCCCTATGTGTCACGGTTAAACTTGCCCATTTCTTTGAATGCAGACGCCCTGCCCCAATGCCAAAAAGCTTTGCAAGAGGCACCCACAAAAAGCCCGAACCCAATTGAAATCAATAGATCGATCACAGCGCTCTGCTCCTTATTGGTCCCGTTTCGCCCGCTCAAAATTTGCACTCACCAAGTGCCAGATCAGGATTGAGATCGCAGCACATGCGACCACCAATGCAGCCTCTGCGCTGGCAAACGCGAGGTAGCCCAAAACGCCTAGCACCACCGTTGTTAGGAGCGCCCAAATTGCCACCTTTGTGAAGAAATCAAGCATCACCGCCTCCTAAATTCGCGTCTTCACTTCAGCGACAGCCACGAAGAGAGCAAGGCAAGACACGATCAGAACTAACGGACCGCGAAGTCCAAACTCGATGTATGCCCCGATAAGAGCCCCGCCTGTCGCCACGAGAACAGACAGCCCGGCCACTACAAGCATGAACGCCAGCATCCACTTTAAGTTCTGCTCTCGTTCTTCCATCTGCTCCTTGCGTCTTTCCATTTGCCGTCTCCATTCGGCCATTTGTTCCTCAAACCGTCTTTCTGCGGCCTTTCTTTCGTGGGGCTGCAATCCGGCCAGATATGGGGGATCGGGCGGTCTTGGCAGAGGAGGAAAGCCCATTACTCGCCTCCTTCCAGCATTGCGATGGTTGCGCCCCTGCATTCGATTCCGTCTGGCATTGAGATACGGTCACACCACGGTGTTTCTCGACGCACAGGCTCACCTCCAGAAACCGGCATGACAAAATGATGGTCGATCTCAAGGCGGGAATGGCAGCGCTCAATCTCTATGCGCGCTTCGCGATACAGCCTTGCAGCATTTGGGCTATTGCCTTCTGCTAACCGTTCAGCGATGCGAAGATCGTTTAGCAAGTCGTTGCTCATCACCTACCCCTCTGGAAACAGTTCTGAGAGCATCCGTTCAACCGCCCTCTTCCGCTCATCTGCAAATGCCTTCCCATAGGTCGGAAGACCTGTTGATTTAACTCCCCTGGTAAAGGCTTCATCTAGGAGATGTCTTAGGCCCTCTTTGAGGCCGTGGGAGTTCATGATCAAAACGGAATCTCGTCATCCATCGGCCCAGCACTGCCGCCGTATCCGCCTTGTTGGTCTTCTGACCCCTGATCTTGGTTCGTTTGGCCTTGTCGCTGTTCACGTGGTCTGGGTTCAAAAAGTGAAAGCCAAACCTTGCCGTCATCCCCGCGCTTCATTCCGGCAGGATTGAATGTGGCGTCCAGGCAAAGACGAAAACCCTTTTCAGTCTGGATGATCGCACCAACATTCTTGTTGATGTATTTGGTTTCTCCGGTGCTTCGGTCCTGATAGGTTCCGACACCTGCAACAACATCGTATTTTTTCATGATTTTTCTCCCGGCATGGGCCTATCGTTGAGGAGAGCGTATTTTTGAACACCATGCAGGACAGTTGTGTGATCCCTGCCACCGCAAAATCTTCCAATGTCTGGGTAAGATTTAAGTGTTTCTGTTTTTGCTCTATAGAAAAACTCATGTCTTGCAGGGATTATAACACGCTTTCGACTTGCTGATTTTATTTCATGCACAGAAATTTCATGTTTATCTGCAACTTCTTGCATGATTTTTTTCATCATTTGGAATTGAAATGTTTGCTCTTGAGGCTTCTCACCGGTTGAATACACAAGGTCGTAGCCATTTTCTTTCGCCATGCCCCTGATAATTGCCAAGAGGCCGTCAAGCGAAACTAATGGCTTCTTGCCCCCGCCAATCACAAACCGGGCGGCTTTAGCGATTGTCGCCTTCAACTCCACCGGCGCATGGTTCGGGGCTTTGACAGCCATGTGAACAACAGCAGGGTCAATTCCTGTAAGTGGGTGCTCGTTCATTTTCCTTACTCCTTAACTTGCCGATAGGGTTTCGTAGGAATCTCGAATGGCATCAAAACGCCGCTCGTTGCTGAGGAAGGCAAAAGTCACCCTCCCCGGCGTACCGCACACCGGTTGGCGTCGGATCTTTTTTGAGAGGACAAAGGTCAGCTTCTCGGCATAGTCCCGATAAACAACCAGCCCTGCATCTGCCTTGTTGTTGAAATGCGCTGAGCCAGAGATGTTGTAGAGTCCGGGAATCAGGTATTGGCCATCGTCGCCGCGTTGCATTTTCGTCGGGTGTGCCACAAGCCAGACAGTCACTTCGTGATGACGACCGAAGCGCTTGAGTTTCGATATCAGCTGAGAAACAAATTCCGTTTCAGTTTGTGAGCTGGCTCGGCCAGCTTCCAGTTCGTTGTACGGGTCAATAATCAGATGATTGATGCCGTATCGAACAACCGCCGCTTTTGCCCTTTCGATTACCCACTCAACAGATGGAGTGTGATCAGCACTGCCGATAAACACAAAATGGCGTTTGACCCACTCCATGGCCTCTTTCAGCTCGGATTCCACCATGCGCCGCGTTGGACCATCGAAGAAATGTCCGCCCACCCTCACCTCGCAAAGGTCGGCAATGTGCTGAGGTTCGCCTGTTTCCGGTGAAAACACCGCCCAACGATCACCATGCAAATCTGAAACCTGACATGCGATCTGATCAAGGAACCGGCTTTTACCGTGGTTCGGAATGCCGGTCACAACGATAAATTGGCCTGGAAGATATCGGAACGCTTTGTCGAACTCCTCAAAGCCCGTGGTCATCGCCCTGGGGCCGCGACCGTGATAGAGATCCATCACATCGCCTTCGTAGGCAGAAGCGTCGTAAAGCCCATCTATCGGCCAAGGCTCTGCATTCGCGACGTCAGCCTGAAGCCCTTTAGCGCCCTTCTCAACCAGACATTCATTACCGTCCTTGCCATGGCTGAAGTGAACCCGGAAGCACTTGTCTTTTCCGAGACGACGCGCCAACTCGTTCGCTAAACGCTCCCCCGGCTCGTCCAGATCTGTTGCGATCAGATGACGCCTGACCTTTTTCAGGTCATCCCAATGAAGGCCGAGAGGCTCATACCGCTTGTCGCTTTCTTCTGGCTTTGCCGGGGCTCCATTTGGCAGGCTGACAACGTGCGGATAGCCCGCCTCATACATCGACAGGACGTCGATTTCGCCCTCGACCCAGATCAGATCCTGGCCTTCATCGATGCTGTCGGCGTTGAACAGGACCGGCTCTGGATTCTTCTCCTGCCGAAAGTCCTTGTTCGCAGTCCGGTACTTCACATTGCGCAGCTCTTCCCGCCATTCATAGGGGAACGCGATACAATCCTGCTCGCTGTTGGTCTGCGGGAACCATTGTTTGGTTCGATAAATGCCGAAATGCTCCAACGTGGCTGAGGAAATGCCGCGACCGGTAAACCAATCGACAAGCTTGTCAGTGCGCTGTGGGTTCGGTTCCCGCTTCGGCTTATTGTACTCTCGACGCTGGAACTGTGGCCGGAAACCACTTTCCCGACTTCCGCCAGAAAACCCACAATGGTGGCAATTCCAGACAACGCCCTCGCCGTCGATTGTTACCGACAAACACGGGTCGCGGCGGTTCTTTCGTTGATGCGAGCATTCCGGACATTGCGTCTTGTGGCTACCTGCTGAGAGGTTGCGCAGACGGATGCCGTGCTCTTGGAGCGTGGAGCCGATGTCCATCAGATCGGCCCCCACTTTTTGAAGCCGGTCAACTTCTTCGGCTGCACTGCCTTGGAAATCCACGACACCGGATCAAAGACCCTATCAGCCTCAGCTTGGTTGATTGCGGTCAGAACCTTTGCGCAGTCGTCGTCTGCCGCTTTGAGCCATTTGCCGATTATCCCACGACAGGTTCGCTCAGGTTGTCCGGTCTGCCGCTTGAGTGAGTTCAACCCATCTCGCCAGAGCAAATCGCGGACATCAGGGATGTCTAATCCGTTAGGATTAGTATTATTACCTTCTAATAGTACTGTTGATTGACTGTTGCTCGACTGTTGCTCAGCTGTTGGTTGACTGTTGCACCCTTGATATTCTTTCCACTTAGTTATTGATACTATTGAGAATTTAGGGTGTTTTTTGACTGTTATTTCGCTGGTGCTCAGAAGCTTTGTGAACGCAGTTCGTACCTGTTGCACCGAAAGACCGCATCTTTCTGAAAGGGCACCATACCCAGTCACGACCGAGCCAGCTGGAACATCAGCACCCTGGTATTTCCCCGGTTTGAAATTTGCCCTCAGAAGAAGGTCTAAGAATACGACTTTACAAGGCGTGTCTGAGTACCATTCCCAGTCAGTGAACTTGTCGTAGAGTTTGATCCACCGGCCATTTCCAGTAGTCATTTTCCACCCCGCTTCAGTGCTAATTTCTCAATCACAGACGCGACTGCCTGACCGATCGGGACCCAGGGGTCCCGACCTTTCTCAGCTTGCTTTTCAGGAATGTTGACAGGCTTGTTCAAACCGCTTCCCTCACCTTGCGCAGCTTCTCGATCTGCCCATAAGCACGCTTGTGCTCGTCCCTGATCGTGGTCGTCAGGTAGTAGAGGGCTTTGAGATTTGGATGGTCGAAGCCTTCTTCGAACAGCTCGCTTATGACACTGCGCAGGGCACCTTGAAGGCCCTCCTGACGGTCATGGGTAAGCTCGAGGTCGATAAGGACTTCGTTTAAGCGTGTGCGAATAGGTGTAGTGGTGGTCATCGTTGCTCTCCAACCAGCATTGAAATGCCGCTTACAGAGAGCTTCTGACGACCCACTGGAAGCGGGAGGTTCAGAACCCGGTTGGACGGGCGAGCTTATTCCCCTTTCGGGTATTGTATTCGCTGCCCTCCCGCTACAGAAGCAGGATTGCGCCCGGAATCCGGGCACAAAAATATCACCATCTAACGGGGGCGATATCCGCCAACGAGGTTCTGACGCCTCATTGGCTACGATGCGCCTGTTTGCTTGGTTTGTCAAATTAGCGATCATTTGGCACCTCCTTGGGGATAAGGAAGAGGCAAACGATCCTGTTTTTTGATTGTGGTCGTGTTTTTCGGTAGCGGCGCGACCGGAACACAAATCGCACCATGACCAAGGCGCGCTACTGCAACCTCGCAAATCTCCTGCGTGGGATATCGCGTAACTTCTAAGTCATGTACATGTGACGCAGCTCGTGGTGTGTAGAGTACTGCGATTAGGAGCCATTCAACCATCAGCAGTTCTCCTGCGCTAGAGGCTGAACATGCTTCCATGTTTTCCGATTGAGGATGTTAGAGATGACTGACGGGTGAACGCCGTGCACGCCAGCAATGGACTTTGCCGTCTCAGCACGTCCAATAGCTAGAATATTTTGAACTTCTTGTTCCGTAAGCTTCGCGTTGCTGGAATTGCTCCCTACGGGTAATGGCGCAACATAAGGCTTATCCACCTCAATGTGCTTCCAGGACCTTCCGCTCCAAATATTTGAAACAACTGTTTGGCTAATATCGTAACGATGCGAAAGCTCTCTCTGGGAGAGGCCTTCTGAATTTTCGCGAATTTCTCTCACATCTTGCTCTGAGAGCTTTGAACCAGGGACATGCTCACCGCATGTTTGTGTTCCGTGCATTACCTTATCAGAGGCATTTCCGGCGACCGTGTCATATCTCAAGTTATCGAGACGAGCGTTTCCCCTGTTCCCGTCATTGTGGGCCACCTGCCACCCAAGCGGACAAGGGCCGATGAAGTGCTGAGCTACAAGCCGATGAACCGTATGTGTTTCCCTCTTATCTGAGCGGTAAAGCACCACTACCGGATAACCGTTCTTGCCCGCACCACAACTGAGAACTTTGCCTTTGTAGTATCGTGACGTGCCGTCTTTTGCGGGGACTTTTCGATTCAGCGAACGGACGCGCCCAAAGCTAGAAATTTGATAAACGCCTTCCCAGCCCGGGATGTCTTTCCATGCCTCGGCCATCATTCTATCCAATCTCAGCTATGAGTTTTTTCCGGAAGGCGCGTGCAATGTCGTCGGCATCCCGCGCCGCCTCTAAAAAACATCCAGGCCCGCCAATTACGTTTCTGAAGAAGTATTCTTGAAACTCTTCCGCATTCATCCCGTGCGGCGTCAGTCCTCCAAGAATTGGAAGGCCGTTAATAACTATTTCTGTCCAGTTGTTTTCGGCGGTAGGCTGGGTGTATTTGTCTCGAACGTCTGAAACATTGCTGGTCACGTTGTCGGGGCCGTCAGAACTTGCGTCGACCACAAGTCTTTCGCCGGACAAGTTATTTTCCAGAATGCTCTTGGCAGCAAATTCTATTGCCTTGGCAAGGCCGGTTGTTCCTATTCGATCATTCGTTGGCTTTGCCGCCTCAATGGCCCGAGCAAACGTTTCCGCGTCTTCGTCGGTGGCAATGATGTGCCAATCAACAACGACGTGCGGCTCTGTTCCGAATTCAATCAGATTGACTGCTATAGCGCCGCAATAGCCATCCATAATGGCATGAAGAACGCTAGGATCTCTGAACGCTGCGGCATATCCAGTCCGCTGCACTCCTCTCTCGCGGACATCCATCGAGGTCGATACATCAGCGACAAGGCTTATTTCGGCATCAACTTGAGAGCGCGCGCACTCTTCTGCCAGTGCAGGAGACGTCAGGAGCGTTGAAAGAAGGAATGCCCGGATCATATCATTTCCCCCTTTAGAGGAATTGGACGGGCGTAACCGGCTTCACCAGCGTCAAGATGACAAGCTTGGTTCTCGGCAGTGACCCTTAGCGCGGTGTATGTCCCCGTTTCTCGATTGAGCAGGATGACTATCCTGTGCCCGTGCTTTGACAGCCCCTCGAAAACAGGCAACTCGCCATACTTTTTAGCTATGCCCTCAAAGACCTCGAGAGCCGGGCCGCATGCCGCCTGAGCCAATGCAGGAGACGCCAACAGAGTAGCTGCGAATAGAAGAGATCTCATGGTGAAAACCCCTCAAATCATTCGCCAGCAACGGATGCCGTCGCCGTACTTCGCCACAACAAACTTTACGCCGGTGTTGGATTCATACGCCCGGCAAGCTAACTCCAAACCTCTGCGCTTCTTCAAATCCGTCTGGAAGGAGTCGCCCGGCTCCATTTTGTCAAAAGGCCATGTGCATCCGCTACCAGGATGACGACCAACATGCGGGGCAGACACTGCGGGGATAGGGATGCGTTTTTCAATGGTGACGTTGTTCATGCCGTGTCCTCTGCTGGTGTGACCTGACCGGCTTCAGAGGAAATGCGCTCGATGTCCCGAATGAGTTCTTCAACCTCTTCAGGTGTTGACGCGACTCCATACAATGCGCCCAACTTTTCGCATTCGGCTTGAAACCGTAGCTGGTCGTTGGATTGAGTTCCTTTCGGAGCCTTTAGCTCCATGAATGCAGCTCGACCGCCTTTGATGACGATGCAGAAATCAGCCACACCATTGCGCGCACCCATGTTCTTGAGCATGGCGGCGTACTTGTTTGAGCGAGGAAGCCCGTTAGGTACGTGATAGAAGACGCACTTGCCTTGAGCTTCTAGGATCTGAAGGCGCTTCTTCGCGTAGCTGTGAATGGGGGCTTCAGACATCGATCAACTCCCCCTTTAGGGCAGCTTCCGCAGCTCGTTTAAGAGCCTCTTCAATTCGGCGCTCGGCTTTGTTTTCGAATGTGACCCACACTTCATTTCCGTAGGTGGCGTCATATTCGATTTCTGTTCTGATGAGATCGTCGCCGCGCGTTTCAAAGTCGATGATCAAATCGCGCGCGATGTCCGTAAGGGAAACGGCCATAACTCACCTCTTTTCCCAGTATTTGCAGGCAGAGGCGTGCTCGGGGATCTTCATACCTTTGTCGATTTTGGTGCCAGACTTGCCCGAGAATTCTGCGGCCTTAGCGCATTTGGATTTCTTGTAATAAAAGCATCCGCCGCAATATTCGCCGGGTGTGCCGCCAGCAAAGTGCGCCATACCTCTGAAGGTCTTGGAGATCTCGCCGCCGCAGCCGATATCAACGTGAGTAAGGCCGAAGCCGGTCTGTATATGCTGTGGTCCGCTCATCACCTATTCCTCTCTGGCTTACTGCCGAGCCTCGCCGCGCACCTCTTGCAAAAGGCGCTCAACCGCTTGGACAAAATTCGGATCAAGGTCATTCGTTAGCTCTCGCGTCACTTTGAGTTCGTGTTCGAGTAGCCGCGCTTGTCTGAGACATTCGGTCTGATAGGCGTCGACAAGTGACTGCCATACGCTCAGCATCAGATCTTTCGGAGGGCGATAGCGAAGCGAATGGAGCAAACCGGACGGCAGCTTGTGCCGTTCTTCCAGTCTCTTCATTGCGTTCGGCAAATCACCGCTGCCTCTGCTTTCCCGCTCAACCATTGACCGGGCTATGTCTTGAGCAAGTGCAACGCTCATTTCGTCCCCCTGTAAAAACTTCTGACAACCGCTGTAATTCGCGGACAGGTACTTAGGAGTGGTTCGGGGCATCCCCCGACACACCCGGACAGACCGGCGCGGGCATTTCAGTGCCGCCGCCCGTGTCGGTCGTCTGGGATGGTTTTGAAGAGGATGGAGACTGATCTTGTTGGAACGCTGCGAAATGATCCGCCCACGTAACAAGGCCGCCTGTTGCCATCTCAATCTTATTGACGATCTGAGGCAACGGCATCCGTTTTCCGTTGCTGTAGCGGCTGATCGAAGCTTGAGAAACGCCGATCACCTCAGCGAAAACTGAGTGTCCGATTTTGTTCGAAGATAGAAAATCTTGTAGCCTCATGTGTTATTTTATATACCAATAAGGCAAGCATATGCAAGAAAAATATAACAATTATAATTTGGATTATACCAGCAAAATTAGTTACCAATGCGGTATGTCGCTACTAAAGAAACTCAGAATCGAAAAAGGTCTCACCCAGACGCAACTGGCTGAGCTTGTTGGAACCCATCAACCGCAAATAACAAGATGGGAAACCAATAATCGAGACCTGCCCAAAGACTGGGCTGAAAAATTGGCGCCCCATTTAGGCGCGACAGCGGCAGATCTATTGTTTACAGGCGAGCCTGATGCTTCAGAGCCGATCGAAGTCAGTGACTTGGCACGGGGTCATTCTGAAGGAAGAATAAGCAATATGGAAATCTTCCAAGAAGCATACGAAGAGGCCCAGGAAATACGTGCACATGCCAAAGAGAGCGAACTGGAGAGAAATGATCTGCCAGAATTCGCAGCCATGGTGCATAGCATTTACATTCTCAAGATGGCGAAGCTCAAAGGCGACTGAATATCACGCAAATATCACGCGCCTGCCATATCCTAACGAGTCCATAAATATTTAGATAAAATTTTGTGCACTTAGGAGCTAAGACGGTGGGGCCAGATACGTACAACCTCTTATACAACTTTTGCGTCAATTCGCCAACCCTTACCCCTGAAAACTATTACAAGCGCCTACTTGGGTTCATCGATAAGTATGACATGCCGGTCGTTGCTGAACTGGCTTGTCTACGCACGTACGGCCACAGGAATTATGAGAATCTAGTTCCTAATCCCTGCGACAGTAGATACTATGATTTCTTGGAGATCCTGGAGCCGCCGCTTACGCTGGCGCTTTGCAACTCAGATTTTGAGCAATGACAGAGAACAGGGTATTTGAGCTAGATGCGAATGACATTGAGCGTGGAGCTGCGGATCCGCTCACGCAACGCCTGTTGTCAATTTGGAAGCAGAGTGAGGGATATCTAGCAAGCGAGCTTGTAGACCTCTCACCATCGCTCTTGCTGTTTGACGGGCAACCAACTGGTAAGCTGGCACCTGACATGCTGATTGTCGGGGAAAACGCTCTAGCCACTCGCATATTGGGAGCGGATTGGGCTGACCAACCCAAAAGCGCCGTAACCGTCTTGGATGATGGTTACATTGATCTGATCGGGCGAGGATACAAGAAGTCGATCTATACCAAAAAGCCTGTTTTTGAGTACGTAGCGACACGTTTGAATTATGGTGATGGCCCACCAGTTGAACTTAAGTATCAGAGGCTAATCGTGCCTTTTCAGACAATTTATGGATGTTCGTTTCTGTTTTGTTACTCGCATGACGTAGGGACGAACCGCCCATTAAGGGGTCTTCTGCCAGACGACAAATCCCTTCAGATGCAAGACCCACAAAGCATGGGTCACGCCAGACCGGAATCGCGGGTCTTTTCTTCCAAATAATTCCGCTCGGCTTTTGAAAGCTGTAGCCCCAATTCGTGTGGTAGTTTTTGGCGATCATTCTGGGTTCCATGAACCCATAGATCAGATTTGGACGCCATCGCCAGTATGCGGACAGAATCAGAAGGCGCTGAAGCAACCCAAGTATGTTCTTGCCACGCATGTCATTTCTGCAATGCCCTTCGCCTACGTAAACAAAAGGCCCCTCAGCCAGGCCAAGGAAGGCAAATGAGCCGCGCTGCAACTCGACCCTTCCGCCCTGCTCCGCTTCAAAGCATCTTTCGAAATAATCGATTAGATGCCGGTCAAGGCTTCGCCCTTTGAATGGAAGAAATTGAGAGGCAACTGTACAAGCGCATTTGCCGTCCTCGTCATAAGCCCCGGCCCATAACACTTGGTCAGGTGGAAGTGTGTTTAAAGATCTTCGAAAATGTTCGCCCACCATATTGGGCTTCTCGACTTCAGATGTCGCAATTTCAAAGTCCGTAACCTCATTTGCTGTTTGTGCGACCAGACCCAAAGAGTTCAGTTCTCTTTGAAGCGTTGAAATTGCATCAACAACAACTAAATCGTTTGGTTGAAAAACGCTCACTTCCACCCCTTCGAAGCTTTGCATGCCATCCTGCGGTGAAATTTAGCACACCAGCGATTGAAAGAGAAAGGTTAACACACGGGCATAACAGGATTGTGCCGTGGTTTAATGGAGGCTATTTCACTTCTTTGTCGCCTTTCGGCTTGTTACCCTTGTACCGCTCAATCCCGTCCATAATTAGTTCAGTGAACGTGAGAATATCATTCACTCTGCACATGCGTGCCAATATGAACAGAAGGCAAAGCTGCAAGAACCCCAGCACAACCGACCCAGTCCAGGTGGATATTGTTGGAAACACGAAAATATCAATTACGATTATTAAAATGAAACTGGCGAGGAAAATCACCTCGCCAATTTTATTCTTCAGCTGCTCTATTTCTCTTGAGAGTCTGGCGATCTCCCTGCTTTCCAGCTTCCCGCTCTCGGGTACGGCTAGCAAGGAGTCGTCAGTAGCTCCTACGTCAGGCGGCCCGTCTTCTATACTCATTCAATATCTCGCTTTGGGGGATTTGAATCCCTTTTACACCCGGCTGATACACGGAGTGCCAAGCCCCCCGCTGATCATGAGTGATTGCAACAAGCTGGCCCGGCGTTGCATTGTGAAGTGTATTCCAAACACGTTCGACAACTCCCATCGCCTCAGGGTCGAGCGGTGTTGCGCTTCGAAGCATAATCATGGGTACATTCGCTGCACCGAAGCCCCGTAGCTGACGATATAGCGACGGGGATACCGGCCCATAATCCCATGCCTGGAACGGTTCGTCAGCAACCAGATTTTCACCATCATATGTACCCGCGTACATCATGTGCGCGAGATACACGTATTTCTGTAGCTCAAGATTTGAGAGCTGCTCATTGCTCAACCTTGCAAAAGCAGCCGCGACGTCGATTGACGAGGCCATATTACTCACCTCACTTTCGTAAGATTTTACGCGACCCCCGCCCGAATCTGTTCGGACGCCCCCTATTTGTTCTCCCAGATAGATAAGCCTTTTTCCAATTTTTCGCAAGATTCGTCTCATTAGACGCCCTATGTGCTGAAAGCCCGTGCGAAAATATAACATATATAAAAATATATAACATTCCCTGTTGACATATTATACCGTGATGGTAAAGTATATATAACAACGGAGGACGACAGCAATGCACGACGGCACATTCATAACTGCATATTTGCGCGGACGTGTTGCTGACATCTCCATGAAACACGCAACGTTTCGGGAAGCTGTTGCCAGCCTGCACGAGCCGAAGAACATGCAAGAGAAAATGACCTACTGGGTTTTGGTCTCACTGCTTGAGGACGAATACGCCCTGCCCGCCAGATTTCAGGAGGCTGCAGAATGAGTGACCTACCTCCCCTCGAAAGCGCTCTTTGTAGAGCCAAGTGCAAGGCCGCTGACATTATCGAGCATGCTGCTGCCGCCTATTGGACCAGAAGCAGTGATGCGCACAGAAGCGACTATTTGGCGAACAAGGTTCTCGAAGATTTCGAAGAGCTAAGCGGGTGGATTGACGTGATCCGCGCAGAGCTTGCCTCCAAAGACACTGAGGAGGCGGCATGACCGAGTCGCCCTTCAAGCCCTGTCCTTTCTGCGGCGACGCTGCCTTTATCCGCACGTCTTACGACGAAGACGAATGTTATTGGGCGTGGGTTGAGTGCAAAGGATGCGGGGCACGCACACGCGGCCATTGGGCATCTGACAGTTCAAACACGTGTCCGATTTTCTACGCCGAAGTTCGTGACGACTGGAACCAGCGATCCCCAACACACCTGATGAACAAGGAGTCCTTCTGATGGCTGTATGTCTTGAAGATGTCGAAGCGCTCTTTGAAGCAGTAAAATTGCTTCGGACCGAACGCCGCAAAATGGCAAAGCTGTCTGAGCGCGCCCGCAATGCGCCGCACGGCAAGAGCTTTCAAAAGGCAAACACTGACCTCAACTGGCAGGCGTTCCACGTCAACAAGCTAGAGCATCGAGTTCACGCAGCAGCCGTAAACTGCGGCGTGGCTGACCTTCGTTCAGCCGATTACTACCGGCCATATGGCGTCAAGCTTACCGGATTTCATGAATATGAAGTCGTTCCAGACAGGCCTCGTGACCTAACACAGCTTGTAGACCAACCAGTCTCAGAACAGACAGTTCACAAGGTAGGTGCGTAATGGTGGAGTACATCACCTATTCCAGCACGGTCGCCTCAATCGATAAGCGCTGGATTGCATATATCCAAACGCCCGATGTCAAAGGCTACTGGCCAATTCACTTCTCAGGATCAACACAGGGTGCGGCTTTGCTTCGCGCTCGTGAACACTACGAGTCATGCGCCGAGAAACGCGAGAAAGCCATCAAGGATCGTGAGGAAGCTCGCAAGCGGATGACAGAGCGAAAAGCTCAGAAAGCAGGTGCGTGATGAGTAAGGAAGCTTTTACGGCTGGGCCTTGGGAATATGACAACCAAGGCGGATCTCTTTGGATGGAAGACGGTATCTGTTTTTCGGCCAATCTTGGTGACATCGGCAATGATGCTCACGTTGAATGGCTGAGCATCATTGCTTCGAACGGCGGCGAAATTGCTCAAGTGTCTGGACCCGCTGACGACAGCATAATTGACGCTGACAGCGCCGATTATCTCAAGTGGCCTGTCACCGATGAACAAGCGATAGCCAACGCCAATCTCATAGCAGCAGCACCGAAACTGTATGAGGCGCTGAAAGACGTCTCCGAGGCTTTGCAGGCGCGGATTGACGGAACCGGCGGCACGAACGCGGAGCTTGTCGAAATGGCCGCTGCTCGCGAAGTCCTCGCAAAGGCAAGAGGTGAAGCATGAACACCAAGCCCATCTTCTACGGATGCCGCCCTACCGTTCGCATGTCGGATATCAAGCTCTTTGCGGTTCTGGCGAGTGCGGCGGTTAGCTTCTTGGCTCTCGGTTTCATCATCAGCCTTGGGCTTTGGATCGCAACAAGTTCGTAGGGGCCTCTCCCAGCCCCTGCAACAGCCCCCGGCAGTCGTTCTCCTCCTCCAAGACTAAGCCGGGGGCACCAACAAGGAGATGTGGCCAACTCAGCCGGTAACCCCGGCCCTTCTTCAAGCCGCTGATGGCGGTTTCGACAAGGCAAACTGAGGAAAGAACCGATGACAGCAGAACAGAAAGTTATTGATCTGCCCAAATCCCCTGCACAGGCAGGGAATATTCACACGGCGCTTTGTGCCGCCCAGGCGGAGATTGAAAATCCGCCGAAGGAAAAGACGGCAGACACCGGCAAGTACAAATATAAGTACGCTGACATTGCAGACGTGCTGGAAACTGTTCTGCCGGTTCTGACACGGCACGGAATCACCGTTTCGCAGTCCCCTCGTATTGAAGAGGGTGCAATGATCCTGAAAACGTGCCTGACACATGGCGCGTCGGAAACGTCAATTGACTGCGACTATCCGGTTTGCTCCCTGAATGGCGATCACCAGAAGATGGGCGGCGCCCTCACCTATGCTCGCCGGTATGCGCTTTGCACGATGGTTGGCGTTGCACCGGCAGAGGATCTGGACGGACAGGACGCGGCGAAGTCCGGCGACGGCGACCGCAAACAGCTGTCAGCTCAGCAGGCAAAAAAAGAGCTGAATTGGGACGCGATCATTTCAGCCATTCGACACGCAAAATCGCATGAAGTGCTTGACGAGATGAAAAACCGCGCGAACTCCAATCGCGGCTATTGGCCTTCATCATTCGTTTCGAGCGCGCTTGAGGAAATCAGCACACGACGAGAAGAACTCGACTATCAGTCGCGCGCATCTGAAGCCAAGGACGACCCGAGCGTTATCGCCGACATGCTGGAAGCCTGTCAGACAGTCGCAGGTGTTGAGCATCTGCGCGCAACCCTTCAGCAAGTCGGCGTCTCAACAGAGAACATTGAAGACGAATTCGAACTTCGGAAGGCTGAGCTTTCCTGATGACCTTCACCCTCCACATGCTGCGAAGCGCGCATACGAGGGACGAGTTAGTTCTGTGCTGGCGGTATTTCTGCCTGTGCATGCAGATGAAGCCAAACTTTAACTGGAACGAAGCCAGAGACGCATTCAAGCAGCGCGCTCGTGAACTCGGACTGGAATGGAAGCAATGACCCGTGCAGTCGTCATATTGAACAATCCGGCAGACCGGAAGAAAGCCGCAGATTGGGCAACTGTCGCACCGGCTGGAACCCGTGTTGAGTTCAAGAAGGCAAAGCGCACACTGCCTCAGAATGACAGATTTTGGGCCATGCTTACGGATATCTCCACCCAACTTGATTGGCATGGAAAGCGTTTGACACCGGACGACTGGAAACTGGTGTTTCTGGATGCCCTGCGCAGGGAGATGAAACAAGAACTGCGCATGGTGCCGAGCCTGGACGGTAGCGGCTTTGTTCCGCTTGGAAATTCATCGAGCAACCTGACGATTGCTGAGATGGGCGACCTGATGGAAATCATGTCTGCCTTCGGAACCAATCACGGTGTCAGGTTTCAAGACGATCAGGAGGCCGCATAGATGTCACGCTTCCTAAACCCACATCAGGAATCCGCCTTTAACACCGGCATCGGTCGCAAGACAAAGAACCCTGTGCGCAAGGACAAGGCGTATCTCAGTTGGATCCATGAACTACCTTGCGTTATCTCCGGTCGCGTCGGTGATGGAGTGCAATCTGCCCACATCAGGTATGGAGATATCGCTTACGCCAAGCCCCAGGCTGGCAAGGGTGAAAAATCTGACGACATTTGGGTATTGCCCCTGTTTCACACACTACACACTGAACAGCATGACGTCGGCAACGAACTGGTGTTCTGGCAATCCTACGGTCTCAACGATCCACTAGCGATCTGCACAAGGCTCTATGCCGTTTATCCATCAGTCGAACGGGCAGAGCTGATTATCAACAATCTGCCGCACAGCATGCAGAGGAGATCAGGCGGATGAAGAAGCTATATCAATTTCACTGGAACTGCGGACGGATGGGCGATCTGGACGGGATTTTCATTGCCGAAGATTCTGAGATTAACGCCCTTATCGGGAAAGAAATTTACTTCGGAGAGGTCCTTGGAAAGCACTCCGAAATTCACGGGACCTTGGAAGAGAACGAGGTCATTGTGAAGTCCGAAGATCCAGACTTCATCGAAAAATTCATATCGATCATGGGTGACGGCACTATCAGCGGCTTCAACCCCCTCGATTACTACGACCCCGAATAGGAACCCCAACCTTCCACTCCTGTCACTTAAAGGAAAGAAGTCCGTACATAAGTGCCAGGACAGTCACTTAAGGAGAGATGGCGAATGTCAGCAGTGCAATATCCGCTTATTCCGCATCGGGAAGATGTGCCGATCATGACAGGCCTTCTGTCGCGGAACTCGTCTTATGCGCTGACTGTTCAAGGTGATTTCGGGTCACGTGAAATCGGTAATTTGATCCGGATCCTTGAGCTCCAGAAGCGGTGGGCAGAGGGAGACGAGGCCAATGAACCGTCTGAACCTGAGTACAGCATTTAGGAGGCCCAATAACCATGACTGACGGTGCTGGAACTTATTCTCCGATGGATGAAAAGAATTTGCCCTCTTTGTCTGATGAGGCAATCACAGCGATCCGCGACCTCCTGGATGAGCTTGGCGTTCCGAGAGCCTCGTTCATTGATGACCACGTTATGAACGGTCTGACATGGGCGAGAATGCAGGGTCTAGAGGTAGCAGCGCGGGCCGTTGACGAAAACATCATCAACTTTGAAGCGGGCGAAGAATATCTAACTATGAAAGAACTCGCCGACCATTTCCGCGCCCTGAAGGAACAAGGGGAATAGCACATGTCAGCCCGGCGAATTGAAATCAAGAACGATGAAGAGACCATGGAGAAATTGCGGAAGATGCAGGACCTCATTTTATCCGGTCTTCCTGAGGTGCAATTCAACAAACCGGACCCGCTTCAAGTAAGCGAGCCTGAGTACGTCGAATACACCGACCGTTTTGGACGGCATAAGAAGCGCCTACCAAATCAGCTTTATTTCATAAAATGTGGTGAGTTCGTGAAAATTGGAATCACGTCAGATATCCGTAAACGTCTTGGCGAGATTAAAAACGGCAACCCACACGACTTAGAACTTCTTCACATCACGGCTGGCAAGCGAAATGAAGAACGGGCGCTTCACATACGGTTCTCCAAATTTCGCCACAGAGACGAATGGTTTCGCTTTGAGGGCGAATTGAAAGCCTTTATCGAAGATCTGACAAAGGCCTAGTCGATGCATTTGACAGCCACAGAGGTTGCAAAGCAGTATGGATTAACGTCGCGTCACTGGACGCGACAAGCAGCGCTCGGCAATATTCCTGGAGTATATCAGCCAAGCGGCACCGGTGGACGGTGGCTGTTTGATGCTGCTGTCTTCAAACGTTGGTGGGCGTCAAAACGCCGGGAAGTACCAGCATGGCAGGGATCTATAAACGAGGAAAAACCTATTGGGCGCGCGCCCAACGTAACGGTCGAGAATTCCGGGAGTCCCTTAAAACAGGAGATAGACGGGTGGCTGAAAAGCGCTATGACGCGTGGAAAGCCAAGCTCGAAGCCCTCGCATGGGGCGACCGTACACGCGTTACCTTCTCCGAAGCCGTAAGGGCGTTCATTACGGAGTATTTTATCAACCTCAAGCCGTCGTCGCAAACAAGGTATGGGGTAAGCCTGAAGGCTCTGGCAGATGTTTTTGAAGGCTGTTTCATTGACCAGATTCAGCGAGACATGCTGAACCGGTTTGAAACTAGCCGCCGTTCTCAGGGCGTCAGCCCGCCGACAGTCCGCCGCGATTTGGCGTGCCTGTCATCAATGCTTGCTTTCTGCGAGGAAAAGGAATGGCTCGATGAGGGCTTCAATCCTGTTCCTGGCTATTTAAAGCGGCGTTCGACACGAGGGCTCAAGGAAGCTCCGGGCCGTACGCGTTATTTGACAATTGAAGAAGAAGAGAGCCTGTTGGCACATGCCACACCAGCAGTACGGACGGCTCTCATGGTAGCCATCGACACCGGCTTGCGGGACCAGGAGCAATTCACACTCACTTGGGGCCAGGTTGACTTCAAGCGCAGTGTCATCCGTACCACGACAAACACCAAAAGTGGGCGCTCGAGAACTGTTCCGCTCCCTGCTCGTTCTGCTGTTGCGCTCGCACAAATCCAGGCACAACAATCGGCACAGGAAATTTCGACAATTTTCGTGTTCGCCCATGAGGATGGATCAAGGATTTTGCGACAGGTAAAAGGCATGAAAGCCGCAGCTCGCCGTGCAACTGAAGACAAGAAACGATACAAAGACATAAGCCTCGATGACATTCGATGGCACGATTTACGGCGAACTGCCGGGTGTCGATGGCTACAACGGGACAAATTGTCCATGATCGAAGTGTGCAACCTTCTCGGACATTCCAGTGTGACTGTCACAGAGAAAAGCTATGCCTTCCTTGAAGGTGAAGTCTTGGCACAAGAAGTTGCAAAGTCCCGATAACGCCGCACAAAAACCGGCACATGGGCTTGCGGATAATAAATAAAAAACCATATTTTCAGATATTTAAGGAGATAGGCAAATGCACTCTGACTCCGTTAGTCCTGGTTCGAATCCAGGTTCCCCAGCCACTCACTTTTCCATGACTTCTGCGATTGCCGAGTTTTTTTGAGCGGCGAAGAAACGCGACACAACGACGAAATCAGAAGGTCTGTGCGGCACAAATGTCGTCACTTTTTTAGCTTTGTTCCTTTCGACTGTCTGATGTCCCTAAACTTGTCTGGCTGGTGACTGATATGAATTTCTCGGGCAAATGCCTTTGTGGCGCGGTATCATACGAAGCAGATAGTGCTCCGATTGTTGTCGCGCAGTGTCACTGTGATGAGTGTCGCCGTTTGAGTGGAACTGGTCACGCCGTCGGAGCCATGTTCCATACCAAGTCAGTATCGTTGAAGGGGAACTTGCATAAATTCACGTATATTTCAGCAAAAGGATCAGAAGTAACAAAGGCGTCTTGCGCGACCTGTGGCAGTCCAATTTTCGGCACCAACTCACATACTCCGGATCACATAACCATGACGCTTGGTTCGATGGATAATGCGAATGGCCTGGAAGTTGAGGTCGTAATATTCGAACGCGACAGGCAACACTGGGATCGGCTTTCAGAAGACGTTGCCTCATTCGAGACCCAACCAGATTGGAAGCCTGATAGCTGAAGCGATCGGTAGATCGGACAATGCCCCGGGCAGCGGCAACGTCTGCTGAGCCGACCTTGGTGCTGATCAATGCCAATGTCTGCAATGGTTACGAAGAAAGCCGCGCCCGGGAGCGCGGCTCTTTCGTTCCGCGGCGGATGTTCGATCTTGGAGAGGATCAGCTCGTCAGCATCCCGCCGACAAATTCCGTTCATGATTTCTGCACTGGAGATTCCGCTAGTCCCGAACGCCAGAGCGCCGGACAAGCCCGCGGCGGGATATTGCAACCCTGTCAATTTAGTCACTAGCCATTCGTCGCATGCGTGTACTCCCTGTCGTCATTCGGGTCACTTTGAGGTCCGAAATCGTATGCCATTGTCGAAAAAGCCAATGGGTGAAAATTAAATTCCAGCTTCAATATTGACGCTGCGGAATTTTCAGCATCTGATTGTTCTACCGATAACCAAGGCATTGGTGTGTTTCACTTTTTTGAAACGCAAACAGTGTGCAGGGGAAGGAATGAGTCATGAAATTCAGGTATAATCTGCTGGCCGTAAAACTGGCTGTTTGTGCGGCCGGAGCGCTTGCGCTGGCCGAGTTTGCGCCCGCGATGGCGCAATCGGGAGACAAACCCAACATTCTTGTCATCTGGGGTGACGATGTCGGGCAATCCAACATCTCCGCCTACACATTTGGCCTCATGGGATACCAGACGCCAAACATAGACCGCGTTGCCAAGGAAGGCATGATGTTCACCGACTACTATGGTGAGCAATCATGCACGGCCGGACGTTCATCCTATATCATGGGGCAGAGCGTGTTTCGTACGGGTCTGTCGAAAGTCGGATTGCCGGGTGCCGATCTCGGCATGCAGGAAGAAGATCCGACGATAGCCGGTCTGTTGAAAGCACAAGGCTATGTTACAGGCCAGTTCGGCAAGAACCATCTTGGCGACAAAGACGAGCACCTGCCCACCAACCACGGGTTCGACGAATTCTTCGGCAACCTCTATCACCTGAATGCGGAAGAAGAGCCGGAAAACGAGGATTATCCCGGGGATGCTCTCATGCCGGACGGCCGCACCTTCCGCGAAACCTTCGGACCTCGCGGGGTGATCAAGTCTTCGGCCGACGGCACTATCGAAGACACCGGCCCCCTTACCAAGAAACGGATGGAAACCGTCGACGAGGAGTCGATTGCCGGCGCTGTCGATTTCATCAAGCGCGCGCATGAACAGGGCAAACCGTTTTACGTCTGGTGGAACGGAACACGCATGCATTTTCGCACGCATGTCAAACCGGAAATGCGGGAAGAAGCGAACAAGATCGCAGGTCGTAACGTCGATGAATACACCGCAGGCATGATCGAACATGACATGCAAGTCGGGCAACTGCTCGATCTGCTGGATGAACTCGGCATCACCGACAACACCATCGTCCACTATTCGACGGACAACGGTCCGCACTACAACACCTGGCCGGATGCTGCTTCTACGCCTTTCTTTGGTGAGAAAAACACCAACTGGGAAGGTGGCTGGCGCGTTCCGTCCATGGTGCGCTGGCCCGGCAAGATCGAAGCGGGCTCGATCTCCAACGAAATCATGCACCACATGGACTGGTTGCCGACATACCTGGCAGCAGCTGGTGTCCCGGACATCAAGGAACAGTTGAAGCAAGGTGGCGTCCAGGCAATCGGGCGTGAGTACAAGGTGCATCTTGACGGCTACAACATGTTGCCTGTCTTGCTGGGAGAAGCTGAAGAAGGGCCCCGTCGGGAAATCTTCTATTTTTCCGATGACGGAGATCTGACAGCGCTTCGGTACAACGACTGGAAAATGATCTTCATGGAGCAGAAGGAATACAAGACCTTCCGGGCATGGATAGAGCCGTTCACCGCGCTGCGTGTGCCGCTGATATTCAACCTGCGCAGAGACCCTTATGAACGTTCCTACCAGACTTCGAACACCTATTATGACTGGCTGATCGACCGGGCGTACCTGCTTGTTCCGGCACAACAATATGTCGGACAGTTCCTGGCGACATTCCAGGAATTCCCACCACGTCAGAAAGCGGCGAGTTTCTCGCTGGACCAGGTCATGGACAAGCTCAGCACGCCTGGCGGCGCGCAATAGGTTCTGTCTCACTTCGGATCCGGGCGGCGGAAGATCACGCTGCCCGGATCCTCAATACGCGTACACAGCGCGAGAGTTTACAGCGACTAACCTTCAGCCCCAAGATCGCAAACGGAGAGAACAAGCAATGATTGACGCAACATTGCGAGTGACATCGGTGGGCGCGATTGTCGCCTGCATATTCAGCCCGACAGCGTATGCCGACGACGAACATCCAAGGCTTGTTCTCCAAATCACGGTCGATCAGTTGCGTGGCGATCTTATTGACCGGAACCTGAGGCACTTTGGTGAAGGTGGTTTTCGCTATCTTCTGGACAACGGCACCTATTTTACCAACGCACATCACCGTCATGCCAACACTGAAACCATTGTCGGACACACCACTCTTGCGACCGGAACAGACCCGTCGATCCACGGAATGGTCGCCAATCTCTGGTTCGATCGCGAAACCGGCACCCCTTTCTACAATGTTCAGGACCCCGACTACCCGCTCCTCGCGCAGGCAGGCATAGACCAATCGACAGAGATTGACCCCACGCAGAGAGCCGCAACTTCGGATGGACGGTCGCCGGCCGCGATCCTGTCGTCGACATTCTCGGACGAAATCGCGATCGGCATTGGTGGCAACCCAAAAATCTTCGGGGTTTCGGTCAAGGATCGAGGTGCCATCTCAATGGCTGGTCACAGCGGTGACGCCTATTGGTTCTCCAAGAGTGAAGGTCGTTTCGTAACTTCGAAATATTACATGGAAGCCTATCCCGAGTGGGTTGGCAACTGGAATGATTCCGGGCAAGTTGCAGCATTCGCGGAGACGAACTGGAGCCTGTCGGACAAGGTCGACACATACCGGTTCGGCAACATGGACGACGCGGAATGGGAAACGGACTTTCCCGGCTTCGGACGCGTTTTCCCCCACCCCTACGGTGCTGGTAACGGGAAATACTATACCACGTTGCTGACGCTCAGTCCCGCCGGTGACGAACTGACGGCATCGTTTGCGAAAGAACTCCTGGACGCCGAGGATCTGGGCAAGGACGACGTCACCGATTACCTGTCAGTAAGTTTTTCCTCGACTGACTATGTTGGTCATATCTTCGGCCCATCGAGCCTTGAAGCAGAAGACAACCTGCGCCGTCTCGACGCTACAATTGCCGGGTTGCTGAAACACGTCGACGAGACAGTCGGTCTTGAGAATACCCTTGTTGTTCTGTCGGCTGACCATGGCGCTGCCGAAGTGCCTGGTTATCTGAATTCGCTCGGCATTCCCGCGAGCTATTTCTCGTTTGACGACGTCGACACGCATTCTGCAGCCGAAAACCTTCGACAAGAATTCGGGTTTGCAAGTGAGATGATCGAGAGTTTCTCGCAACCATACGTCTATCTGGACGAGGCTTTTCTTGACGAAAACGACCTGGACAAACGCGTCGTGGCGAGGCGTCTGGCGGACGAACTTCAAAAAATGCCCGGCATTGCTTTCGCTTTTTCAAGCGACGATCTCCGGTCCGGTCGTGTCGCTGTCACGCCCGTTTCCAGCGCGGTCTTGTCCAACTTTCACTCCGAAAGGTCTGGCGACATCTATATCGTGTTTGAACCACATTGGTTTGTCGGCGACTTCGATGGATTGCACGTGGCGTCACATCACGGGTCCCCTTGGTCCTATGACACGCACGTGCCCATAATCATTGCCGGTCAGGGCATCGACAAGAAACGAGTTGCAAGGCGAGTTGAAACAATTGACCTTGCTCCGACTTTGTCTGCGCTGCTGAAAATCAAGGAGCCGAGTGGATCATTGGGGATGGTTCTGCACGAAGTCCTTAAATGAGCTTGCCCGGATCAGACAGGAAGCCGCAGATGTCAGAAGCACACCAGCAGATCCAGCAGCTCAAGGAGCGCATGCAGAAATCGATCGTTGGACAGGAAGATGTGATTGACCGGCTGATCATCGGCCTGCTGGCCAATGGCAACCTCCTGATCGAGGGTTTGCCCGGACTTGCAAAGACACGTGCGATCAAGGCCATGGCGAAGAACATGGAGGCAGATTTCAGCCGTATTCAGTTCACACCGGACCTGCTTCCCTCCGACGTGACCGGCACCGAAGTCTATCATCAGTCAGGCGGCAGCGGCACGTTCCGTTTCGAACCCGGACCCATCTTCGCCAATATCGTGCTGGCGGACGAGATCAACCGCGCGCCGGCCAAGGTACAGGCTGCCCTTCTTGAGGCTATGGAAGAACGGCAGGTGACCGTCAGCGGCAAGACACACAAGATGGAACCGCTGTTCATGGTGATGGCAACGCAGAATCCGGTTGAACAGGAAGGCACTTATCCGCTCCCCGAGGCGCAGATGGACAGGTTTCTCATGCACGTGCTGATCACCTATCCACCGGTCGACGATGAAATCAGGATCATCCAGCTAGTCCGATCCGAAGAAACGGCAGCGCTTGTACCGGCGGCGAAAGAAGCTGAAGTCGCCGAACAGCCGGATGAACCTTTGTCACCGGTTCCACAAGACGCCATTTTCGCGGCCCGTTCGCAAATAGCCGGAATACACGTCTCCGAAGCGAGCGAGCGATACATGGCCGACCTTGTGCAGGCGACGCGAACGCCGGAAATCTACGGCGGCGAATTGAGACGCTGGATTGAAGTCGGGGCCAGTCCCCGTGCGTCGCTGGCGCTCGACAAGTGCAGCCGGACCCATGCCTGGCTGAGCGAGCGTGACTATGTCGACCCGCTGGACATCAGAGCGATTGTTCACGACGTACTCCGGCACCGGCTCACTTTGAGTTTCGAAGCCGATGGCGACGGCGTGACACCGGACAGGGTCGTGGACGAAATTGTCACCTTGGTGGCCCTGACCTGAGGAGCAGGCGATGCGTGATGTCTCCGCGCGCACCAGAAGTGGCCTAAACAGGCACGTTTCCCGGCCATCGACCCGGATCGACCCGAGGGTACAGGTCGATGTGTCACATCTGCGCGCGCTCGAGGGGAAAGCGAGGAACCTGACACTTTTGCCCGCCCAACCGGTCTCAAGTGTCTTGAACGGCCGTCATGCGTCGAGGCTAAGGGGACGCGGACTGAATTTTGAAGAACTGCGCGGTTACCTGCCAGGCGACGATCCACGAATGATCGACTGGAAAGTTACGGCCAGAACAGGTGCAGCCCATGTCAGGGTCTATAGCGAGGAACGGGACCGCCCCGCCCTTCTGGTCGTGGACCAGCGGATGTCGATGTTCTTCGGCACCCGGCTGAACATGAAATCGGTAACGGCTGCCGAAGCTGCGGCGTTTATCGCATTTCGGATTCTCGGTCAGGGTGATCGCGTCGGCGGCGTCATATTCGGCGACAATCAGGTTTCCGAACTGCGACCCAAGCGAAGCCGCGCCGCAATTAACCGGTTTCTGGTTTCCCTTGAACGTGCAAACGGACTGTTGCATGCCGAGGCGCCGAATGTCGAGCGCCCGCTGCTTTTAAACCTACCGCTTCAGTCAGTTGCGCGCATCGCTCACCGCGATCATCTTGTCGTCATCATCAGTGATTTCGATGGCCTGGATCAGCAAACCGGCAGGCTGGTCAGTTCCATTGCACGGCACAATGACGTCGTCCTGTGTCCGGTGACAGATCCGATTTCAGAAGATGTGCCCCGGAACATGAAACTTGTCGTTTCCGATGGTGAGTTGCAGGTCGAGTTGGATACCGGGCCCTCGGAAACATTCAAGAGACTGTCGGATTTTGCTTCGGGCCGAATAGCCGAAATTCTGACCTGGCAAAGGAAGTACGGCATTCCGGTGTTGCCGTTGAGCGCCGGAGAAGACACCGTTGACCAATTGCGCCGTCTGATGGGCCATCGGCCGGGGTCTCGGAGGGCTGACCGGTGAAAGAAGAATGGAAGGGCTTGAGCCTTACCGAGCTTATTGCACTGCTTGAGCCGGTACCCGAGCCTGATTCAGTTTCCATGCTGCCTCAAACCGCCGGCTGGATATGGCTCGGTCTCCTGTTACTCGGGGTGACGGTCTTTCTCGTGCACCGTATCTGGCGTCATCGACAGAAGAACGCCTATCGACGTGAAGCCTTGAGCGAACTTGCCCTTTGCAGAAACGATCCTGCCGCCATGGGCCTCCTGCTGCGACGAACTGCGCTTGCGGCCTATCCAAGAGCAACCGTCGCCTCGTTGTTTGGCAAGGAATGGTTGCGTTTCCTCGATAGCACCTATGGTGGTGAAGGGTTTTCCAATGGACCTGGCCAGGTCCTGAGTATGGGGCCTTACCAACACACGCCCGCTGACACGACGGTCGCTTCACTTGTTGAGGAATGGATCAAACAGCACCGAATTGAGGGCTTTGATGTTTGAATTCGAACTGCCCATTGTCCTCCTGATGCTGCCACTACCACTCGCCGTCTATTTTCTGCTGCCATCCTACAAGGAACGCGTTTCATCCGTAAGATTTCCGTTTTTCCGCAATCTCGCCTCGGCTGCAGGACAGGAACCTACCCCAGGGTCGGTCGTAATTGGCCGCACCATGATTCAAAACGTGGCCGCGATTCTTGTCTGGTGTCTGATCGTCTGCTCCCTGGCTCAACCCGTTCGGGTCGGTGAACCTGTTGTCCAGGAAACGGCTGCGCGAGATGTCATGCTTGCCATAGACATCTCCGGGTCCATGGACCAGACCGACTTTCAAACAACTGATGGTGAAAGGATACAGAGGCTCGACGCGGTAAAGCAGGTTGTCGGCGATTTTATCACCGAGCGCGATGGGGACCGCGTAGCCCTTATCGTCTTTGGATCGAAGGCCTATGTACAAGCGCCCTTCACCGAGGACCTTGTTTCCGTCAAAGCGTTGCTTGATCAGACCGAAGTCGGGATGGCAGGACCCCAGACGGTCATAGGTGATGCCATCGGGCTAGCGATCAGAACCTTCCAGTCCAGTCAGATTGATCAGCGATTGCTGATATTGCTAAGTGACGGATCCGACACGGGAAGTCGCATGGCGCCCAGAAATGCGGCGGGAATTGCATCGAGTGAAGGTATTGAAATTCTCACGATAGGCGTCGGAGATCCCGAAGGTTCCGGCGAACAGCGACTTGATGAGCAGAGTTTGCGCGAGATCGCCAGCGCAGCAGGCGGGAGGTACTATTTCGCCAATGACGAAACTGCGCTGAGCGCTATTTACGAGCGCATCAACGAACTTGCGCCGCGTGAAGTTGAGACAGCCAGCTACCGCCCCCGCGAGCCACTGGGGCACTATTTTCTCGGACTTGCACTCCTCATTGGACTGATGACGCTGTTGCTGCTCCAGCTGAATTCCCTCAAGAGGAGGACAGTGTGAGCACCGATCAGCTTTTCCAACAATTCGAAGCGTTCCATTTTCTACGGCCGTGGTGGCTGCTGGCACTGCCGGCAATCGGATTGCTGTTTTGGCTCGTGAGGGTTCGTCCGTCTCGCCGGTTTGAGCTTCCTTCTGTCATAGCTCCGCATCTTGCAGCCGCGCTGACTATCGGCCAGGAAGACCGGCGGCGCTTGCAGCCTGTTGATACGATCGCAATGATCTTGTGCCTGTTGGCGGTCGCAACGGCCGGTCCCTCCTGGTCTCGTGTCCCAAACCCACTCGTGTCAGATACGGCTCCGCTCGTTATTGCACTCAAGGTTTCCGACTCGATGATGCAACCCGACGTGCCACCAAACAGGTTGGAACGCGCCAAGCAGAAAATCCTGGATCTGCTGAAGGACCGAGCCGGGGCAAGGACCGCACTCATTGCCTATGCAGGATCGGCGCATCAGGTGGTTCCGCTTACCGAGGACCCCGGCGTGATCAAGCCGTTTCTGGAGGGTCTGGACCCGCAGGTGATGCCTCAGGAAGGTGATGCTGCAGGAGAAGCGCTGGTACTTGCTCAGACCATTCTGCAAACGCAGACGGAGCCGGGCTCGATCCTGTTTCTTCTCGATGGCATTTCAAATTCTGATGCGGCCATGATTGCCAAGGGGAACACGGAAACGCACACGTCCCTCCATTTCTGGGTCTTTAGCCGTGATCCAAAGCCAGTTGATACTCCGTCCGGGCTCGGGGTTGGACAAGCAGTCACCGTGACGGCTGATGCGCGGGATGTTCAACAGATCATTCGCAACATCGACACGACGTATCAGGCCGCGCTTTCTCAGGATGAGGATGCGAAATGGCGCGACCAGGGAGTGCTGGTCGCCTGGCCGGCCGCTCTTCTGCTGCTCTTCTGGTTCAGACGTGGCTGGACCATGCGATGGTCTGCGATCCTGTTCCTGGCATTTCTGTTTCAACCACCTTCCAACGCTCATGCCGAAAGTTGGCGCGACTGGTTTTTCACTCCCGATCAACAAGGCCAAATGGCATTTGACGCGAAGGAGTACGAGAAAGCGTCCGAGCTCTTTCAGGACCCCGAGCGGAAAGCCTATTCGCTTTATAAACTTGGCAGGTATGAAGAAGCGGCAGAACTATATGCCTGGCAGGAAAGTTCAGACGCTGCACTGGGTGAAGGCATGTCCCTGATCAAGTCGCGTGCTTACCGGCAGTCCATTGCCGCGTTTCAAAAGGCGGTCGACAGAGATCCCCTCAACGAGGCAGCTCAAAGGAATCTGGAGCTGGCCGAATACATTCTGGAATACATTGAAACCACGCGAGAACAATCAGATACCAGCGAAGAAAGCGGCATTGGTGCCGATGACACGGTTTACGACAATGAAGCGGGACGCGGGACGGAAACCCAGCAGCAAGCCGGCGAGGCTGTGCCGGAGACTGCAGACCAATGGATGCGTACGGTCGACACACGAACCGGCGACTTTTTGAAGAGCAGATTTGCGCTTGAAAACGCAAGGGGGTCGCAATGAGATATGCGCTGCTCCTCAATTTTTTCTTCATGCTGACTGGTGTACCGGTCGCCGCACAGGACGGTCAGGTTCCCGAGGTCAGAACGTCACTGGAAAACGACACGGCCGTTCCCGGTCAACCGCTGCTTTACCGTGTTACCGTTCTGGTCCCGACCTGGCTGCCCTCACCTCCCGAATTTCCAAGCTACGAAGCACCCAATGTTGTCGTGCGCCTGCCTTCCAGAGCTTCAGGTCCTGCCAGCGAGACAATTGGTGGGGAAACCTGGTCTGGTGTTACGCGTTCGTACAGGCTCTACCCGATGATCGCAGGCACCTTTCAAATACCTGCCGGTCGCATCAAAATCACATACTCAGATCCTGATACTCAGGAGCCTGTCGTCACGGAGGTCACGACAGACAGCTTTGAAATAACCGGTCAGATTCCACCTGGTTCAGAAAAACTCGATCCGTTCCTTGCAGCCAATTCGGTCACCATGAAGCGGTCCGTTGAAGGTAATCCGCAGGAAATGGGTGTAGGCGATGCCCTGACACTCACAACGGTCGTCAACGTAGCGGGTGTGGCGCCTATGTTCGTGCCTCCCTTCGGTCAGAACATTGAGACCGGCGGATTGGCCGTCTATCCGAAAGAACCTGTTCTTGAGGAGAGAGAAGATCGCGGACTTCTCTCTGGAACCAGAACGGAAGAAACCGTTCTGGTCGCCGAAGCGGATGGCAGCTACACGGTTCCGGAAGCAACACTATCCTGGTTCAATCTGAAAAGCGGCAAGATCGAGTCGATTGCAGCGCCTGCAATCTCCATAAACGTGACCGGGACAGACGTTCCCGAATCACAGCCAAAATCGGCTGCAATTGACTGGAGGCGCCTTTTCGGATCGGCCATGTTTGTGGTCCTGATTGGTTTTGCTGCTTTCTTCGTCTGGCGCAGATATGCGTCATCGTTGATGGCCTACGCGAGGGAACTCAAAAACCGACACCGGGCCTCGGAAGGATACTTGTTCAAAATGCTCGTGGCTGCGATCAGATCACGTGACCTGAACCTGTTGATGAGACGCAGCCTGGACTGGCAGCGTACCGTCGAGCGAAAGGTTCCGAACTGTGACTGGTCGGCATACAATCTGGCCTTCCATCAATGCTGTGCGCTCTCTTTCTCCAGACAGGTGCCGAAATCATCCGGCGAAAGCAGGAAATCCTGGGATCACTTGCTCACTGCTGCAAGATCGACCCGCGATGGTGTACTAAATTCCCGTCGAAATACTGAAGTTCAAAATCTTCCTGATTTGAATCCACGATAGTTTTTTCAATAAATCATGTATTATCCATGATGAAATATCAATTTTATACTTTGAGAATTCAATCGATTTGATAATCTTTCAAACGCGAGATTGCTATTTCTTAATTTGTATTTCCTTAGAACTCACTCATCTCTGAAACAGATGGCACTCATCGGCAACTTGAACCGAAATCCAGAGAGAAAGTGAACCAAAATGAGAGGAATGACTGGAACCCTGTCCGCCTTCGCGGTCGTATTCATCGTGTCAGCTGCGCAAGTGCAGGCTTCTGAGCTTGTGAATTCGTTGTTACCCGCCGCAAGTGTGGATTCAACGGGCATGATCAAAGACCCCCCTGCGCTTGGAACGCCGAAATTCCACGAGGAGATGTCTACCGTGCTTTGGCTGCAGGAAACCCGAACACCGCAGCAAACGAAATTCGTGGAAACAACACTCGATCTTGAAAGGTTTGCACCTATTGTCGGCGGTGCGATCTTTGAAGTCGACGGCCCTGCCCTGAAAGTGTTGATCGACAACGCAATCGACGAAGTCCGGGCAGATTATGACGCCGTCAAAGGCATTTATGATTATCCGCGTCCGTTTGAAATCAGCTCGGCTGTCGAGCCCCTTGGCGATGCGCGGCCTGTTGCGTCTTATCCGAGCGGACATTCCATTCGAGCCGTCGTATATGCGAGGCTGCTCGCAGAAATCTTTCCCGAAAAAAGCAATGAACTTATGGATCTTGCGACTCGCATCGGACATGGGCGTGTCGTTGCAGGTGTGCACTACCCGATGGACGTGTCTGAAGGTCAGAAACTCGGGCACGCTTATGCGGATGCAATTGTTGCCGGACCGGTGTTTCAGCAAACAGCTTCCCAAATCCGTGCAGCCGGCTCATCATGAGAACACCTTGCCGGCGCGTGTACCCGAGCGCGCGCCGGTTACCCGGCCTTAGCGGTCTGTCCCATCAGAACAGGTACAACCTGAGACGGCGGCCCCATCATTGCGATCTGGCCCGCATTGAAGACCACAACACGATCGGCCATTTTCATGTGACTTGGACGCTGGGTGTTGATCAGGATGGTCGCCTTGCCATGAAGCGCCTGCATCATGTCCATGAATTTACGATCACCATCGAAATCCAGATGCGTTCCCGGGTTGTCAAACAGATAGAGCGGCACGTCCTTGACAAGCGCACGGGCCAGCACAATCCGCTGCTTCATGTTGTCCGGGATCTGTTTGAGAATTTCCCCGTTCAGGCGTGTTTCGAGACCCTCGAAATTATCGTTCAGATACTGCAGCAATCCAAGCTTTTCTGCGATTTCTTTCAAACGGATGTCGCTCGCTCCAGGTTCCGAGAGCAGAAGGTTCTGCTTGACCGTTCCATAAAAGAAATCAAAATCATCGGTCGCATATCCGATTTTGGAGCGCCATTCACCGGCATCCAGCTGGCGCACATCGAGACCGTCAAACAGTATCGAGCCGACCTGCGGCTGGAAAAGACCGGTGATTGCCTGGAAAAGCGTCGACTTGCCGGAACCGCTCGGTCCGGTGATGGCGATCATTTCCCCCTGTTGCACTGTCAGGTCGACACCCTTCAAAGATGCCTCCGTTGCGCCTGGATATCTCAGAACGAGAGAAGAAATCTTCAGGTCACCTTGCACATCGCGGGTGATCTTGGACATGTGGCCCGGTTCACGCTCGAGCGGCACTTTCATCAGATTGTCGATCTGCTCCAGAACCGTTCTGCTCTGGGCTAGCTGCGTTATGCTCAGGAAGGCCTGGTTCATCGGATTGAGAACACGCCAAGACAACGCCATCGTTGCGATCAGGGCACCCAGACTCATGTTGTCGTTCATGACCTGCATTGCGCCTATTCCAAGTACAAGTACGCCGCAGACTGTCATGAGTGTCTGGGAAATCGTTTGCAGCAAATGCGTCAGGTTGCGGGCGTGAATATTGAGCCTGTTGAAACTGGCCGATAGGTTGGAAAACCTGTCCAGCCAGGTGTCTTCCACAGACAGGTTCCGCAGCGCGCGCTGGTTCCGGAAGGTCTCGATCATGAAACTGTTCAGTTTCGATTTCTGCTCTCCGACGGCAGCGACCTCGCGCTGAACCTTTGGCAGTACATAGACCGCAATCAGGGCATAGATCGTGAGAAGGGCGAGCGGTGGCAGAGCCACAGGTCCACCGATCAGGAAGATCGCAACGATGAAGATCAGCGTAAACGGAAGATCGATGACCGCGTTGAAAAGCGAACTCTGAAACATATCACGCACACTGTCGAAATAACGCAAACGCATGACCTGCGTTCCGATAGGTGCTTCCGACAGCATGGCATAGGGCAGATGCAGAATGCGTTCGAATGTCATGTTCCCGACGATGGCGTCAATTCGTCCACCGAGATAGGACTGCAGAACGTTTTTTGTTCGTCGAAGCGCTATTTCGCTAAGCAGAACAATACCGATCCCGACAGCCATCGTGATCAGAACGTCTATGGATTTTGCGCCCATGGCCTTGTCGTAGATAGCCATTATGAACAAGGGAGGCCCAAGTGCGACGATGTTAAGAACAAATCCGATTGCGAGAATGGAGACAATGCTGGCCCTGAATTGCTTCGATGCACTCGATGACCAGCTGCGATTGCCCTTGACCTGGCTGTTTTCTTCCCGTTCTTCGGAAACGACGTATACGTCCTGCCGGGCAACCTCCCTTGCCGTCAAGACAACCGCTTGGCCCGTCTCACCGGAATAGGCCCTGAACTCTCCACTTTCGGTCTTGCTGGCCAGAACCTGAATGTCGTTGTGTGTCACCCGCAAACAGGGAAGTTGGGCTTCCGTGAGTTCCGTGGCTTTACCGCGATATAACTTCGAAGAAACATTGATCCGGTTCAGAACGATCCGAAAGTCCTCAATAGTTTCAATCCGGTCGAAGTGGGGAAGCGCTTCAAACAGCAGACGATCGTTCCCCTGCCAGTTCATCTCGCGCAAAAGCGGCACAAGGCACCTTTCGGCCGGCGTGGTGCCTTCACTCAACCTGCTGAATGCCGTGTCGTTCGCCAATGAGGGATTCAGCTCATCTGACAATTCATTCCATTGCCGGTGAACCGGATTTGTCTGCGGATTCAAGTCATCCAGATCAAAAAGCGCACGGGTCACGCTGAAATTCCCACGTTTCTCGATTGAGAGGTGCCGGTATCGCCGGCAAGTTCGTGTAGTTGGCCATTCTTGAGTTCTATCTGGCGATCCGCGATCGCAAGCATCGATGGCCGGTGACTTGCGATGACAACGGTCAGGGAGCCCTTCAGGCGCTTCAGAGCCTCCACAAGTGCCTTTTCGGCGCGTTGATCCAAAAGTGCATTTGCTTCGTCGAGAATGAGTATTTTCGGTTCGCCAGCCAGCGCCCGGGCAATGCAGATCCTCTGCACGGTGGATGCAGGAACCTTTCCACCCAGATCGGCACCTATCTGGGTGTCATAACCCTTTGGCAGAAGGTGAATTTCCTTCTCAAGACCGATAAGCTTTGCCGCCATCCTTGCATGCGCAATATCCGAAACAGCACCGAACATGGTTATGTTCTCGAGAATTGTTCCGTTGAAGACGGCCGATTTACTGTCGACATAGGCGACCGATTTGCGAAGCGTCTGTTTGTATGGGCCGGAAAAATCATACCCGCCAACGAGCACCTTGCCACGCGTCGGCGACTGCTCGCCGGAAAAGAGTTTCATCAGGCTCGATTTGCCGTTTCCGTTAGTGTCCCTAAAACCAACGAACTCACCCGGATTGATTTTCAGATCCAGACCCGAGAGCAAAGGTCTGCGTCCAACCTGATTTTCCAATGAGGCATCGACCAGTTCCATCGAGCCGTCCGGATCGATGATGCCTGCCTGGTTTTGCTCCACCTCGGGCAGTTCGAACAAGTTTTCTACGTGATTGTAATCGTGTCTCAAGCGCTGCATGTCGGTGAGCTGATTGATCGCGCGCAAAAACGGTTGAACAAACTGGCCGGAAAGCAGCGTACTTGCTGCCACGCCACCTATGCTGAATTCGTTGTTTATGACCATGGCAGCGCCGAAAAGAACGACAAAGACCGTTGTCATGGTTGCAAAGAGCGTTGACGCGTCTCTCGCTTGGCCCGCCAACCGCATGTATCTCGCGCTCAGTTTGGCGGTTTCTTTCTGCAAACGTTCAAAGCGCCGCATAATCAGCGATTCCATCGCCTGCGATTTCACGGTTTTCGCACCGGACAACACTTCGAGGATAAAATCGGATTTCCTGTCGTCCTGCGTGGCTCGGTCTGCAACCAGTTTCTGCAACACTCTGTTCCGATTGACCGCAAACAGAATAAAAATGCCGAGTAGCGCAACAGGAACGATGGCAAGCGGCCCTGCAATGAAGATCAGCACAGCGAGATAGATACTGCCTGCGGGAAGATCGATCGCAAGAAGCCTGCCCTGATCTCCGTAATGGTCTGCGATCGATTGAAGCGACCTGAGCTGATGCACCTGAACGGACACGGCGGTTTTGGCAAAGCGCTCGGGTTTTGCGTCCAGCACACGCCGGAACAGTTCTTTGTGGGCCTGGTGGTTGAAGCTGGCTCCAAGACGACCAACGACCGCAGCACGCGCGACCTTGATAACGCCGTCTGCTGCAAGTACGCACACCACGCCAAGCATCAGAACAAGAAGTGTGTCGGTAGCGGCGTTCGGCAGCACCCGATCATAGACCTGCAAAATGGCGAGCGGCATCGCCAGACCAAGAATGTTTGCAAATATCGAGCCGACGATGACGTCGCGCGGCAACCGTGGTGATGAAATCCACTTGTCGCTCGGCGAATGCTTCACCCTCATGCGGGGCAGAAAGAAAGACGAAAGGATTGATTTCAACATAAGTTAGCCAGAGTGATGTCCACGCCTACACAAAGTGTGGTGCTCCGGTTTAAAAACAGTTTACCTTATAGGGTGTTTTCAGAAATATATTTCCAACAATTCGAAAGTTTCTGCTCAAACTTTTTCGCTTTGTTAAGAACGCCGTCGTTCAGTGTCATTATCGGAAAATGTGCGGACAGGCGACCGAATGGCAAACGACTCCGAAACCCGGGATCCCAAAAACAACAAGCAGCCAGATGAGGAAAACGGCGGATCCGGCTCGACCGTGAGTTCCGATGACTATCTTCATTCCGGAATGCTTGATACCGGGAACGAGCATTTGGGCAAGGCCCACGACTATCACCTGGACCAGGATATGGGCGTATCCAACGAACAGGTGAACGCCAATCTTCACCTTGGCAGCCATGAGGGTGAACCGAACCGCGGCGAAGAAACCCACAACTCCGAAAATTCTTCTGATCTCTCGAGGGATTCAACCGCCAGTTCCAATCTCCCCTCCACCCCCATTGCCGACACCCAGAATGATGCCGGGCAGATCGCAAACGGCGTGTCAGGACTTGCGATTGCGCCGGATGAAACCCTGAAGGGCAACGCACAGACTTCGGAAATCCAGCAGAACGGTTCGACCCCGCGTGTCACCGAGCCCATTCTTCAGCAAGCTTTCAGCGAACCACTACAATCGCAGCCGGAGTTTGGCACTCCGGGCGGCGTTCCGACCTCTTCGGGGCAGTCGGAGGGCAAGTCCGAAGATGTGACTAGGACACCGGAAGCGACAGCTTCGGAGCTGTCCCCCCTCACAGACGTGGACAGTACCCAGAATTCGGTAGATGAGGATGCCGCGATCGGCTCGGCAATAGGTATCACCGCAAATTCGGATGCGTCCGATGGATCAAGTGTGACTTACAGCCTGCTTGATGATGCGGGAGGATTGTTCGCGATCGATCCCGATACGGGTGTGGTGACGGTAGCCGGCGAGCTGGATGCAGAAACCGCCGGAACACACGACATCGTGGTTCTTGCAACAGCGCAGGACGGTGCGTCTCGATCGGAAACGTTTACGATCGCGATTGGCGATGTCGATGAAAGCGATGTGTCGGCCGTATCCGATATTGACGACTCGGCTAACGAAATCGCAGAAAATGTGTCCCAAGGGGCCACCGTCGGCATAACCGCACATGCGAGCGATCCTGATGCAACGGCTTCCGTTCGCTACCAGATTGATGATCCCAGATTTGAAATCGACGATGACGGCGTTGTCACGGTTGCCGGAGGCGCGACGTTCGATGCCGATACCGAAGGTGACATTTCATTCACGGTAACCGCTATCTCCAGCGATGGGTCAACCTCATCGCAGGTCTTCAACCTTGCTGTTTCGGATATCAACGAGTTTGCCGCTTCCCTGGTCGTTGATACGGATGCGACTGACAATTCCATCGCTGAAAATGCCGCTGCTGGCGATATCGTCGGTATCACAGCCTTTTCCGAGGACGCTGATGTCTCCGACACTGTGACTTACTCGGTAGATGACAACCGCTTCGTGGTTTCAGGTGATGGCGTCGTCACGATCGCGGACGGGGTCACGTTTGATGCGGAGAGTGAAGGCTCGATCGACATCACCGTGACCGCCGAATCGACCGATGGATCCAGGTCTGAAGAAACTTTTTCCATCGACGTCACCAATATAATCGACGAGACACCAACCGATATTGAAACTGCCGGCGGGGCAATCGATGAGAACAGCTCGGCGGGCGCTGTCGTCGCCACCCTTTCAACGACGGACAAAGACGCCGGAGACAGTCATACCTACTCTATCACGAACGATCCTTCCGGTTATTTCGAGATTGTCGGAGATGAAATACGGGTCAGCGATGGTGCAAAACTCGATCATGAACGTGCAGACACTCACACGATCACTGTTCAAGTTACTGATGCGGCTGGTCTGACATATTCCGAAGACGTCACGATCACCGTAAATGATGTCAACGAAGCGCCGGCTGCACTGGTCTTGAATGCAAACACCGAAGCCGATTTTTCGGCTGTGGACGGATACACATCCTCTGCCAGTATTTCCGACCGTGGACTTGAGAGCGACAGCAATGTCTTCTCGCTCTCGTTCACGACGGCAGACGATGTGACAACGCCTCAAACCCTGTTTGAAACCGGCGGAAATGTGTACGGGTTGAACGTCGTCATCGAAGATGGGCGCATCAATGTCTATGCGGGTGACGGGAATGATCTGGAACTGAGCGCGGAAATCACGCCAGGCACCGAATACAATCTGGCGCTCGAGCTCGACAAGAACTCCGATACCCTCACTCTGTTGATGTCGGACGAGTTGCCGCTCAACGAAATGGATACTTCCAACAGCCTGGCTGACATGCAAACCGGTTGGACGGACCACGACTGGGATGGCGGCAACCATATCGGCGTCGGCACAATCGGCGGCGGAAGCAGCCAGGGCAACACCGGCGGCGATTTTCTTGGCACCATCAACGGTGATGGCCTGTCTGTCTACGCGAACGCGGGACTTGAAGACTACCTGAAGCCGCTGGTCGATGAGAACAGCGCGTCCGGCACGGTTGTTGCCACGTTGTCAACGGTGGATGAAGACGAAGGAGATACTCATACCTACGAGATCACCGACGACCCATCCGGTTCCTTCGAGATTGTCGGCAACGAGATTAGGGTCAAGGACAGTGCTTCACTCGATCACGAAGCGGCCGACAGCCACACAATCACCGTTCAGACGACTGACTCAGAAGGCCTGACCCATTCGGAAAGCGTCACCATCGCGATCGGAGACGTGAACGAGGCACCGACAGCGCTTGTTCTGAATACCGACAATCATGCTGATTTCATTGCCTGGGACGGCTTCACTTCCGGAACCAGCATTTCGGACATGGGTCTTGAAAGCGACAGCAACGTGTTTTCGATGTCGTTCACGACGGCATCGGACGTGTCCTCAACGCAAACCCTCTTTGAGACCGGTGGCAATGTCTACGGTCTGAACGTTGTCATAGAAAACGGGCGCATTCACGTCTATGCTGGCGAAGGCAACAATCTCGAATTGAGTGCCGAGATTTCTCCCGATACCGAGTACAACTTTGCGCTCGAGCTGAACAAGGATGTCGATACCATTTCCTTGTTGTTGTCCAGCGTTCTCGGGCTTGGAGAGATGAATGTCTCCAACAGTCTGGTTGCGCAGCAGACTGGGTGGACAGATGGCGACTGGGATGGCGGCAACGACCTGGGTGTGGGCACCATCGCCGGGCATAGTCAGGGCCATATCGGCGGAGACTTTCTGGGCACGATCAATGGTGAGGGCCTTTCAGTCTATGCAAACGCAACGCTTTCCGATTTCATGGGAGGCACCGTTACAGAGAACTCCTCAGGTGCAACTGTAGGTGCCTTGTCTGTATCTGATCCGGATGCCGGAGACACACATACCTACACGGTTTCAGATGATCGCTTTGAGATCCTCGGCGGCTCATTGCGCCTGAAATCTGGCGAAAGCATCGATTTTGAATCGGAGCCATCCGTTGAAGTTTCAGTCACCGCGACGGATGCCGGCGGGCTTTCCGTAACTGAAACCTTCACCGTCACATTCGATGATGTTGCTGAAGATCTTCGGCTAAACGACGACGGCGTTACGTTTGTGGATACGGGAGTTTCGGAAACGACCATTTCCGGCGGATCGGGCGACGATACGATTACGGCGCATGAAGACGGTGGCAACATCAAAGGCGGAGATGGTGACGACACGCTTGTCAGCGGAGCCGGCAACGATGTGCTTGATGGTGAAAGCGGCAATGATACGGCGTCCTTCAGCGGCAATCGTGAAGACTACGACGTTGTGGAAAATCCGGACGGCAGCTTTACTGTCACCGACACGCGCGACGGTTCTCCGGATGGCGTAGACACGGTTCGGAATGTCGAAAATTTCCATTTTTCCGACGGCGATATTCCGGCGAGCGATCTTGTCGCACGCGACATTGGTGCTGTGACAGACACGAATGATGCGTCAAATTCGGTTGCAGAAAATGCGGGCACAGGCGCGGCTGTTGGGATCACTGTCAAAGCTACAGACGAAAACGAAAGTGATACAGTCACATATTCCGTCGATGACAGCCGATTTGATGTTGCCGACGATGGAACCGTGACTGTCGCTGCCGGTGCTTCCTTCGATACAGAAACCGAAGGTTCCATCGACGTTACGGTGACAGCCACATCAAGTGACGGTTCTTCATCGCAGGAGACTTTCACGATCGATGTTTCCGACGTGAACGAAACAGCTGTCTCGAACGTGACGGACACGGATGGCGGTGCCAATACCATTGCCGAGAACGCGATTGAGGGAGCGACAGTTGGCATCACGGCCTCTGCGGCCGACAACGATGCTTCTGACACGGTCTCCTACACCGTCGACGACGACCGATTTGATGTTGCAGATGACGGAACCGTTTCCGTTGCGGCCGGTGCTTCGTTCGATGCAGAAACGGAAGGTTCCATCGACGTCATGGTGACGGCGTCATCCTCTGATGGTTCCACATCGCAGGAGACATTCACGATCGGTGTTTCCGACATCAACGAGCATTCCACTTCCGAAATCGTTGATACGGACAGCACTTCCAACACAATTGCGGAAAACGCAACGGAGGGATCTGCAATTGGTGTCACAGTTGCTGCCTCCGACGACGATGTTTCCGACAGTGTTGCCTATTCAGTCGATGACGGTCGATTTGAAGTGGCAGATGACGGCACAATTACTGTTGCTGCCGGGGCCTCATTCGACGCGGAGACCGAAGGTTCAGTCGACGTTACAGTGACTGCAACATCCTCAGATGGTTCCACATCCGAAGAAACATTCACAATCGATGTTTCCGATGTGAACGAAACGGCCGTCTCCGACGTGACGGATACGGATACCGGTGCCAACACTATTGCCGAAGACGCTGGACAAGGTACTACAGTCGGTATCACCGCCTCTGCGTTCGATGCCGATGTGTCCGACACTGTTTCCTATTCCGTTGATGACGACCGATTTGAGGTTGCCGACGACGGAACAGTTTCCGTTGCAACCGGCGCGTCCTTCGACGCGGAAACGGAAGGTTCAATTGACGTCGTCGTCACCGTTGTCTCAACAGATGGTTCGACGTCCCAGGAAACATTCACGATCAGTGTCTCCGATGTCAGCGAATACACAGTTTCCGCGATTTCGGACACCAATGCAGACCTCAACACGATCGCAGAAAATGCCGTTGAAGGGAGTGAAGTCGGCATCACGGTCTCAGCCGTGGATGACGATATTACCGACACGGTCACTTACTCCATCAATGATGGCCGCTTCGAAGTTGCGGATGACGGTTCCGTCACGGTTGCCGCCGGCGCTTCCTTCGACGCGGAGACGGAAGGCTCTGTCGACGTCACCGTGACCGCAACATCCTCTGACGGGTCCACGTCGGATGAAACCTTTACCATCGCTGTTTCCGATGTGAACGAAACAGCCGTTTCCAGCGTGACGGACACGGATGCCGGTGCAAACGCGATTGCCGAAGATGCAGCCGAAGGGAGCGAAGTCGGCATCTCGGTTTCAGCCACTGATGACGATGTTACCGACACGGTGGCCTACACCATTGATGACGACCGCTTCGAAGTTGCAGATGATGGTACCCTTACGGTTGCTGCCGGTGCTTCTTTCGACGCGGAGACAGAAAGCTCTGTCGACGTCACCGTGACCGCAACATCCTCTGACGGGTCCACGTCGGATGAAACCTTTACCATCGCTGTTTCCGATGTGAACGAAACAGCCGTTTCCAGCGTGACGGACACGGATGCCGGTGCAAACGCGATTGCCGAAGATGCAGCCGAAGGAAGCGAAGTCGGCATCTCGGTTTCAGCCACTGATGACGATGTTACCGACACGGTGGCCTACACCATTGATGACGACCGCTTCGAAGTTGCAGCTGATGGTACCCTTACGGTTGCTGCCGGTGCTTCTTTCGACGCGGAGACAGAAAGCTCTGTCGACGTCACCGTGACCGCAACATCCTCTGACGGGTCCACGTCGGATGAAACCTTCACCATCGATGTTTCCGATGTAAACGAAACAGCCGTCTCCAACGTGACGGATACGGATGCCGGCGCAAACGCCATTGCAGAAGATGCCGGAGAAGGCACGACGGTTGGCATTACAGCTTCTGCATCCGACGCCGATGTGACCGACACGGTGACTTATTCCGTGGATGATGCCCGCTTCGACGTGGCAAACGATGGAACCGTGACGGTTGCCTCCGGTGCGCGTTTCGACTTTGAAAGCGAACCGACAATCTCGCTGACACTGACGGCAACTTCGTCAGACGGTTCCAGTTCGCAGCAGACGCTCGACGTCAACGTTACAGATGTCGCAGAGTCTTTCCAATTGAGTGCCGGTCAAACCGAATTCGTCGACGAAGGCGTTGCGGAACCAACGATTACCGGGACAGATGCTGCGGAAACCATCACCGCGCACGAGGACGGCGGCACCATCTATAGCGGCGGCGGCGATGATACGGTTTATGGGAAAGCTGGCGACGACGAAATCATTTTCGGCGAAGGTGCCGACACTGTTTACGGTGGCGGTGGAAACGACTTTATCGACGATCAAAGAGGTGCACAGCCCAACACGGATGCCAACCATCTGGATGGTGGCGAAGGCGATGATACCATCTATGGCGGCGGTGGCGACGATACCATCATTGGAGGCGAAGGCGCGGATCGGCTTTCAGGCGAAAACGATGATGACACAATTGATGGTGGCAGCGGAAATGATGCCCTGTTTGGCGGTTCCGGCGACGACACACTGGAAGGTGGTGCAGGCAACGACTACCTGAGCGGCAGCAGCGGCAACGACACGGCGGTTTATTCCGGAAACCATGCCGACTACTCGATCACCGATCATGGCAATGGTTCTTTCACAATTGCAGACACGCGCAGCGGCTCACCGGACGGGACGGACACTGTCTGGGATGTCGAAAACTTCGAGTTCGCCGACGGTACGCTGTCTGCCTCGGACCTGGTCAATTCAGCTCCGACCGATATCTCATTTTCGGCGAACGAAGGACTTGCACTGACGGAGACCGACGGCGGCAACGGGGTCGTAACGGGTGAAATTGTTTCTGACGGCAGCGGGAACAACTCTGTTGATCATTGGTCTATCAGCCATGATGGCGGCGATCTGACGATCGATGTGCTGGCAAGCGGATTCAATGGCGGCAGCCTGGATAGCAAGATATTCCTTTACAAGGACAATGGCGACGGCACGTTCACGTCTGTGACCAGCAATGACGACGGCGCCGCGGGAAGCGACGGCAGCACAAATTCCCTTGATAGCCTCATCAGCCGAACGGGACTTGAAGCCGGCGATTACATGGTGGTCATCGGTAGCTATCCGCTGAATGACAGCGAGGCGCTGAGTACTTCTTCCGATCACCCCGCATCAGGATCCACCACAGGTCCCTACCAGATTACCATCACAGGTGATGCATCGATCACCGGTTTGACGGAAAACCCCGCTGGTGGCGGAAGCTGGGGAGATCCGGCAAACAACGCTGTTGTTGTTTCCACCGGAGCAGATGCATCGACGATTGCATCCGGCTCGGTTGTTGCCGGAATAGCATCGGTTGCAGATGCCGATGCCGGTGATTCCTTCCATTTCAGCTTCACGGATGACGGCGATGGCGCGTTTGAGATCGACGCAACCTCCGGCGATATCTCAACCACGTCCGAACACGATGCAAAGACGTCCCTCAGCGATACCGTGACCGTGCAGGTGACGGATGCAAACAATGAGTCCTATCAGGAAACGCTCGGTATCGAACTCGGGACGAGTGGTGACGACACAATCAACGGCACTGAAAATGAGGATGTCATTTTCAATTTCGGCGGCAACGATACTGTTGATGGCGGTGCCGGCACAGACACCATGGTTCTGAGCGGAAATCAGGGTGACTACAACATCTACGACAACGGTGATGGAAGCTACACCGTAATCGACACGCGCACAGGATCGCCCGACGGTACCAATACCGTTTCCAACGTGGAAAACTACAGGTTCGCCGACGGCGACGTTCAGGTGGGCGACCTCTCGATGAGTACGGACATGATGCTGTCCGACGCCAACACGACCGGCAACACCATTCATGAAGTGGCTGATGCCGGCACTGAAGTAGGCATTTCGGTATCGGCCATGAACCCGGGTGGAGGTGCCCTCGCCTACTCGCTCAGTGACGACCGGTTCAGTATCGATGCCGACGGTGTTGTGACCATCGCCGACCATGCGTTTTTTGACAGCCAGGTGGAGTCGTCTATCGATCTGACGATCACAGCCAAGTCGACTGACGGTTCCGAGGCGTCCGAGACCTTCTCCATTTCAGTTTCCGGCGACTATGATCAGGATTTTACCGGCGGTCTCGCAAGCGGAAATTTCAACCGGTCCGGACAGTCCTACTCCGTCGACGGTGTCGGCGGTAATGACACGATCCAGACAGGTGACTTCAACGACAGGATCGAAGGCGGATCCGTTGCGGGAGCCGACCAGATCACCGGCAATGGAGGTAAAGACCTTCTCTTCGGCGAAGGCGGCCAGGATACGATCATGGGTGGTGACGGCAACGACATCATTGTCGGCGGGGCTGATGACGACAGCCTCCATGGCGGCGATGGATCCGATCTTTTCATGCACGGACTTGGGGACGGCAACGATGCCATCTACGGCGGTACCGGAAGTGCGTGGACCGACGTTATCGATCTCGGAGGTGGTCCCGGCGTCACATCAGCTGGAGAGTACGGGACAGACTGGACTGTTACGATAACCAGCGGGTCGATTGAAAATACCGACACGGACAGCGGTCGTCTGGAACTTTCAGACGACGCTGTCGGCTCGATCGACTTTACCGACGGTTCAAAGGTCGAATTTGCAGAGATTGAAGAAATACGCTGGTGAACGTTAGATCCGTTCTTCAAGATTGCAAAACAATATGATTGCGCAAGACCCCGCCAGAAGAGCGGGGTCTTTGTTCATAATTCAGCAAATCATGGTTTGGGATCTTGTCGAACTATCGTTCGCTCAACGGATCTCCGATGGCGCGCGTGACCGGTTTCAACAGGTATTGCATGACAGATTTCGAACCGGTGACAATCTTGGCATCGACAACCATGCCGGGTGAAATCGTTTCTTCTTGTGACCCCTTGCCGATCATGTTGGACGACAACGGAATCTTGGCTTTGAAATAATAGTTGCCGTATTCATCTCTGAAACTTGATGCGGACACGACAGAAACTTCGCCCTTCAACGTCCCCTGAATGTTCGGGTCAAATGTCGTGACGGCTATCTCCGCCTCGTCGCCGACTTCCACATGCCCGATGTCTCTGGGGGATACCCGGACTTCCGCTACAAGGTTACTGTCGCTTGGAACGATTTCAGCGACCACATCGCCCGGAGCAACGACACTGCCAGGACCCTTGAGGTTCAGCGTCTTGACATGACCGCTGGCAGGCGCTCGGACGTATAGCCGGTCAAACCGGTCTCTTTGTTTTTCCGCCTCGAATGCCAGTTCACTGCGTTCCTGAACCACCCGACTGCGTTCTTCCGCCAGTTCTTCTGCTTCGACCGCAATGAAACGTTCCAGGCTTGCCTTGGCTTCAGCCAGTTGCGCTTCAGCCCGGCCTTTTCGTCCGATAAGTTCACTGAGTTCACTCTGGGCGATCTGGTGCGCTGACTTTGCGTCCAGGAAACGCCGCTTGGACGTATATCCCTGATCAAAGAGTGACTCCTGAATTGCGAATTTTTCCTGCTCGATTTCTACCTGCGTCCTTTGAAACGAGATTCGCTCAAGGACACTGGCCAGTTCAGCTTCCTTTTCGTTTATCCGGGCCTTCAATGCCTGCTGCTCTTGCTCGATAGCCTTCTTTTGAGCTTCCAGAGCGGCCTGCTGCGCTTCGCTGAAATCGAAGTCGCCGGAAAACCTCGGGTCGCCGTTCTTCTCTTCCCGAGAGTAGTTCGTTAGGCGTTGTTCTTCTCGCGCAAGGAACTGGAGCCTGGTGCGGACTTTTTCCAGGTCGTTTGAGGTTGCGGATTCCTGCAGCCGGACAAGGGGTGTTCCCTTTTCGACCAGTTGCCCTTCTTCAACTAAAACTTCTGCAACGATGCCGCCTTCAAGATGGCCGACGGTCTGAATCTTGCCGGCAGGGACAATTTCGCCCGAAGCCTTGGCAACCTCACGTACCTGCCCAACGATGGACCAGCCGAGAAAGGCCGCAGCTCCAAGAGACAGCACCTGCAGGATGCGCCGGTAGGCGAAGGGCGGCGGCCCGTCTTCCAGTTCCAGGGGCATGTCCAGGGAATAATCTTGCTTGGCGGATTTTCGGGAAAACATGACGCTCTACTATCACTCGGTACCTATGGTGAGAACTGTGCGCCCTTAAAGTAAACATCCGCTGAATCAACTCGTTAGAAAGTCAGCACGATGTGCAGGACACACAAGTCTCATGGAGGAGCAACTGAGGTGTCGTCGTCGTTGGTTCTGTCAATGGTGTTGAACATGACCAGGCCGGTGTTTCATTTCTTCCTTGCCTCAAGGTGTGGGCGCCGGCATCAAGGCCTCCCTGAAACTGGGATGGGGTAGACCTTCCTGAGACCATGTCCTTTGTATGGATCCAAAACCTCATCGGAGGTGGTCATCCGGAAGGATGGGACAACCCCAGATGGAGACGTTCTTCTTTCTGCGGGTGTAAACATCGCGTGCATGTTTGAGCGCCATGGCGGCGTCCGGTGCATGAAGGGACCCGACATGCCTGTGGTTCAGACCGTACTGTCCCCGGATGAACGCTCTCCAAAGCGGCCATTCGCTTCCCATCGTCCAGACTTTCGATCGTCAGGCGGCGGAACTATCACACAACTCAGTTCTCCAGAGGCCGGACGACTTTGCGTAGTCCCAACCAAATGCCTCGTCAGATGCGCCCTGGGTGTTGAGCATCTCAAGTCTTGCCAGGGCCTCATTCAAATCCGGTTCGTGCCCGACGGACACCGGCCACATGACGAAGTGCATCTTATCCATGGCATCAAACCACTCCGCCTTGCGTGCATAAATGCGCTTGTGGATCGTCTGGAATACAAATCGCTCCAGTGAATCGATATCTCTCCATACCGACATGTTGGCAATGATGTGCGGATCATTCATCACGACCACGTCTGTCGCGGTGGCATCAAGCTCAAGACGCCAGATGAAGCCGTCACTGCGTTCAGCGGCGGCATTCACACGGTCGAGGTTGTTGACGAAATCAGCAATCCGCGGGTCGTCAATGTCGTGCTTGAGACGAGCGATATTCAACTCTGCCACGTGTTGATCTGCCATCTTGACCATTCCCACATTCCCTTCCCGACCTGACCCTGAAAGACGCTTGCGTGGATGATATGTGAACGTTATAAAGTTACGCGTTACAAAATTACATCCACCGGACACCTTCCCGAATGGCCTCTTTTATCATGATTTCAAATCCCGTTCGCAATTCAAAGCGCTTGCTTGCACAAACTGCAATCGCCGGATCCTTCGCGCTTGCGGCAACGACCATGTCTGCACATGCCGAAGCGCCTAATGTCGTGACGACCATCAAGCCGCTCCACTCGATCGCCTCGGCGGTCATGGAAGGTGTCGGCAAGCCGCACATCATCATCGATGGCGCTGCCTCGCCGCACGGCTTCGCGCTCAAGCCTTCCCAGGCGTTCCTGCTGCAGGGAGCCGACGTCGTTTTCTGGATAGGACCGTCCCTCTCTGCTTCGCTTGCAAAGCCCATCAGCGCCATGGCTGCCGATGCAACTACCGTTGAACTGATGGATGTGGCCAATATGGATCATCTTCCCTATCGCGAAGGTGCCAATTTTGACTCTCATGATCATGGAGATCATGAAGATCATGCCTCGCATGAAGATCACGATGAGCACGAAAAACACGCTGATCACGAAGAGCATGATGATCATGATGATCATGATGAACACGCGGATCATGAGGATCACGGCGACCATAGTGAGCATGCGGATCACAAGGACCATGACGAACACGAAGAGCATGACGAACATGAGCATGAAGGTGCTGAAAAGGAACATGCGCATTCCGAACACGCCCATGATAGTGAGCACGAGCACGAAAAACATGCGGATGCAGGCCATGCTGACGAACACGGTCATGATCACGAAGGCGCAATGGACCCGCATATCTGGCTGAACCCGGACAATGGCATTGCCATTGCCGCTGTCATGGCAGAAACTCTTGCCAAGACCGACCCGGACAATGCCGAAATCTACAAGAAGAATGCAGCCGCATTTGCAGAACGTATTGAAACGCTGGAAACGAAAATCGCAGAGACGCTAAAGCCTGTCGAAGGCAAGAAATTTGTCGTTTTCCATGACGCCTACCATCATTTCGAACATCACTTCGATTTCGAAGCAAGCGGCGCGATAACAATTTCGCCGGAAACCGTCGCCAGTGCCAGCAGGGTTGCCGAAATACAGGATCAGATCAAGGATCTGTCCGTGACCTGTGTTTTCCAGGAGCCACAATTCGATGCGAAACTGGTCGATGTCGTCCTGGAGGGAAGCGATGCCCGCAAGGGAACGCTCGATCCTCTCGGTACGGAACTTGACAACGGGGCGGACCTTTATCCTGAACTTCTGTCCAGCCTGTCAGCCTCACTGAATTCCTGTCTTTCAGGCCAATCATGAGTAAATGAAAACGCCGGGCGCGTTGCCCGGCGTTTTCATGTCTGGTCGTTCGATTTTTTTTCAGCTCGCGTTTCTGGCCTTTTCCCGCGCTGCCTCGGTCTTTCCGATCGCTTTCAGCAAGTGGCGGTCGCGGTCGTAGATGTCAGAGTAGTAGGCGATCCCGCTGCCTTCCTGTTCCGGCCATGCGGTGAAGTAGGAAACATAAACAGGAATATCGCCTGTTACCTGTTCCTGCTCGTTTTGCCCCTCGGCAATCCTCGACGCGACGTAGTCCTTCGACTTTCCAAGGACAGCGGCGGCCATGCCTTGAGGGTCGTGCAGCCTGATACAACCGTGGCTGAAGGCACGTACATCCTTGTTGAAGAGGTTTTTCGACGGCGTGTCGTGCATGTAAATATGATGCTCGTTCGGGAACAGAATTTTGACAGCGCCGAGAGCATTTGAACGGCCGGGATACTGACGTACATTGATGGATTGCTGTTTGGCGGCGACTGCATACCAGTCCACCGACGCCGAAGAGACCTTCCGCCCTCTTGGTGTCGTGACTTCGTATCCGGCGCGGTCGAGATAGGACGGGTCACGTGCGAGTTTCGGCAGCATTTCATTGACGATGATCGAGTATGGCACCCCCCAGTACGGGTTGTACTCAACAACCTCGATCTGGTCGTAAAAGAAGTTTGTCTGGTTTGACTTTTTACCAACGACCACCCGCATGGACAGCGGGTCCTCACCCGGGGCCGTGTAGGTCGCCGTGAATGCAGCCTGGTTGATGAACACCTTGCGCGCGCCGAGTTCCTCCGGGATCCACCGGCTGCGCTCCATCGCAAGTTCCACCTTGGCGATCTTGGCAGCGTTGGTCTCTCCGACCAGGGCATTGATCGTGTTTTTTCCGACGATCCCGTCCGGCGTCAGGTCGGCCTCCTTCTGAAAGGCCTTAACAAGTGCAATCAATTCCGGGGAATAAAGATCGCTGTCATCGTAGGCTGAAAGTGTCTCGGCATGTGCAGTCAGCAGATCCTGCGATCCGTTTTTTGCAATCGCAGCGACAATATTCTTCATTTCCGGGCTGGATTTGCCGGCTTTCAGGAATGTCCCTGGTGCGATGACAATCTGCCCGGCATCCTCATCTTCCGATTTCAGCCGTTCCAGTTCTGCAGTCAGCTTGCGGAAATGCTCGTTCTGCGGCTGATGGCCAGCCAGTTCCTCCGGGACGTCTGCTGCTTTTGCAAGATCCGAGAGGGCGCCGACCAGATCAACATCGTGTCGCGGCAGATCATGGTATTGCGAAATTCTGTTAGGGTCGACCCGGCCGCGCGTTGCGTCCAGCACATAGGTCATCGCCGCCGCACTCAGTTCCATTTCAAACCGCATCAACGCAGCTTCTTTTTCAGCCGCGCCGAGACCTGAAACAGCTGGGGGTGCAACAAAATAATCTTCCGGGACGAGTGCGAATTTGCCAGTCGCCGCCATGGCCTTGCGCATTTGCTCGGCCTTGGGTGTTGCTTGTCCGTCTTTCACCCAGACAAAATCGGGATGTTCCCTGTAATAGGCGATCAACGCTTCTCCGACTTCCGGCAAAACAGTCAGGGACAGTTCCTTGAGTGCCGGGCGTGCGCGGTCGAAGTTCGTAAGCACGACGGGTTCGACCGGAACAATGTCTCTTTCCACTGTTGCCGTGTCGGCAGGCTCGACGCTCGCGTCTGCCGGCTTGATCTCTGCGGTCTTCTTTTCAGAAAGCGGTGCGAGCGAAACAACTTTCCACTTGTCGGGTGTGTAGTTGAGATAGCGCGGTGCGGACACTTTCACCGTGGCGGCCTTTTTACGCAGCTGCTCCTGCTTCTGGCGTTCCTGCTGCCTGCGATGATTTTCAGGATTGAACAGGCGCTGAAACAGTCCCTGCGCGGCGGCGTGTTCGGTACTTGCGACACCGAACCCCGTTGCAAGCACCGACGCCATGAGACAGGCCTTGATCGAGTTTTTCATCGCGGTTCGGAAGCGGTTTCCAGTGTCCGTTTCATGGAACCCGTTCACGCGCACGTCTTGTTTCATATCGCTTGCCTGCATTGCCTAAACCCACAAGTCAAAAGTCGGCCTGATGTCAGATCCGTTGCCCATTCAGCCGGACAACACATCCTCACTGCCGTCAAGAAATCGCCCGGAAGACCGTCCTTCCGCACCTTCTTCTTGCATCGGTTTCCGGCTCAACTCCGCACATCTTTGCTGGAACTGTGACGCGAAACGCAAGAAGCAAACTGGTTAATACTATAACAGGCTTGATCAGGGGGTTAAGGGCAAGCGTCATTCACACCTTTTAAATTCAATTCAGTGTGACGATTTTGTCTCTAAGAGAATATCCCCTGTGTTCGGCAGATCAATTTTTTAAATTGTATGAATAACTTAGTGCCAACAAAAAAGCTCTCACCCGTGATGTTCATCACGGCCACGCGGCGCCTTTAAAACTAGGAACGTGAGTACAAAACCGAACATTATTATCCGGAGCGCAGCGAATGCCGTTTCAATTCAACATCGGGGATCACGTTTCGCCCCAGGCCGGATTCGTTGAATTCAGCGCGCCACAACACGACCAGCTGAAATGGTGCCGGAGCAAATTGTTCAAGATGGTCGCCGGAAACCTGAGCTGCGACGACTATTTCCGCTCACTGCCGAACAGCAGAACGCTCACCGACCTGATAAACGACAGCAGCATCTGGGTGAATTACGGGCCGGGTATCGCAACACCGTTCTACGGCAAAACGTATTCTGCCTCCGGCGAAATAGGTATTGCGGACAGCGCTTTCAGGATGGGCCGCTGGACTGTCCTTGCAACGATCATCCATGAGCTTGCCCATGTAAATGGTGCGCCCGGTCGGGGTGGAGATACGCGCGCTGAGGAGGCGGTCTATCATTGCGGGCTGGCAACTTCAGACGCGTCTTACGGTCTCGACGAGGTTCCTGGAACACCCTGCTATCCGGAATACGGAGACTGAAAACAATGTGCCGCCCGGAGCCATCTGACCGAAGGCTCCAGGCCGAAAACATGCCCTAGAACGGGATTTCGTCGTCCATCGGACCGGCACCACCGCCACCGGATCCGCCAAATCCGCCGCCGCCGGAACCGCCGCCATGGCCGCCACCGCCGAAACTTCCGCCGCCGCCGCCCTGGGATTCATTGCCGTAATCAGGAAGGCCGCCGGACTGACCGCCTTCGCCACGCCCGTCGAGCATCGTCAGATTTGAATTGAATCCCTGCAGCACGACCTCGGTTGAATAACGGTCCTGACCGGACTGGTCCTGCCACTTGCGCGTCTGGAGCTGACCTTCCAGGTAGATCTTGGAGCCCTTGCGCAGGTATTGCTCTGCGACCTTGCAAAGTCCCTCATTGAAGATGACCACACGATGCCATTCGGTTTTCTCCCGGCGCTCGCCGCTGTTTCGGTCCCGCCAGGATTCAGATGTGGCAATACGCAGGTTGGCGATAGGCCTGCCATCCTGTGTCCGGCGAATTTCCGGATCAGCACCCAAGTTGCCGACCAAAATGACTTTGTTGACGCTACCCGCCATCCTGCACTCCTGTTTGTTCTCGCAGCTATTCCGGTTCCGCGATTGTTTCCGGAACTTGTTTTAACGGAACCATTCTGCCCGCCTTGGCGCTAGAAAGCAGAACCGTAGCGGCACTCCAACCGTTTCGCCCATGTTTTCGTTCACGTGCACCCATTTTCCACAAGGCAAAGGAATTGATGCGCATGAAATCGCGGAATTTTGTGCCGATTGCGCAACCGACACCTCGTTCATCCGTTCCACGCCACCAGAAAATCGAGATACAATGCCGTCGACAACCGTCTTTTTTCCGTTATATGTACTTGTTTTGTTCTTATCACTTCTATAAAAAAGTTGCAATCGAACTGAGCAAATATGCGTGTTTCCATCCGATGACCAATTCACCCGACTGGATGTTACGCGGTTAGCTGCTATATCGGGAAAATGACAGACGGGTTCGGGATCACCAACCCTCAATGCAGATAGACCAGCGGCAGGCGTTCGGCTTGCTGCATGTTTGGCAGGAAAATCAAGAATGTCGACAAATGACGGCACTCGCCCGGACGAGTCTCGAACTACGGATCCGACAAAAGTGATCAGCATTCGCGGCGCCAGAGAGCACAATCTCAAGGGGGTGGATCTTGATTTGCCGCGCGACCGCTTGATCGTAATGACCGGTCTGTCCGGATCGGGCAAGTCGTCTCTCGCCTTTGACACAATCTACGCCGAAGGACAACGACGGTACGTGGAGAGCCTGTCGGCCTACGCAAGGCAGTTTCTGGAAATGATGCAGAAGCCGGATGTCGACCAGATCGACGGACTTTCGCCGGCAATTTCCATCGAACAGAAGACGACGTCGCGCAACCCCCGCTCGACCGTGGGGACCGTCACCGAAATCTATGACTACATGAGGCTTCTCTTTGCCCGTGTCGGCATCCCCTATTCGCCGGCCACCGGCCTGCCGATCGAAAGCCAGACGGTGAGTCAGATGGTCGACCGGGTCATGGAACTGGAGGAAGGCGCCCGCCTCTATCTGCTGGCACCCATGGTACGGGGACGCAAGGGAGAATATCGCAAAGAACTTGCCGAACTCATGAAAAAGGGGTTTCAGCGGGTCAAGATCGACGGAACGTTCCATGAAATTGCGGAAGCTCCTGCCCTCGACAAGAAGTACAAACACGATATCGATGTTGTCGTGGACCGCCTTGTCGTACGCGATGATATCTCGGGCCGGCTGGCAGACTCTCTTGAAACAGCCCTGAGACTTGCCGACGGTATCGCGATCGCCGAATTTGCAGACAAGACGGATGAAAAGGGCAATCCGGAACGTCTGATCTTTTCCGAAAAATTCGCATGTCCGGTATCCGGCTTCACAATATCCGAAATCGAACCGAGGCTGTTTTCGTTCAACAATCCGTTCGGTGCCTGCCCGACGTGCGACGGCCTGGGAACGACACTTGCCTTCGAAGAAGACCTTGTCGTCCCGGATCACTCGCTGTCATTGCGTGAAGGTGCGGTTCTGCCCTGGGCCAAGACGGGGTCCACCTCCCCATATTACGCACAGACCCTGGAAGCGCTTTGCAGCCATTTCAAGGTCACGATGTCGACACCCTGGAAAGACCTGCCCGGAGAGGTTCAGGATGCGATCCTGCACGGAACCGGCAAGACACTTGTTGAATTTGTCTATGACGACGGCGTGCGCAGTTACCGCACTGAAAAGACCTTTGAGGGCGTGATCGGCAACATCGAACGTCGCTGGCGGGAAACGGAATCTTCCTGGGTCCGCGAAGAACTGGCCAGGTACCAGTCGGACCATGCCTGCCCGGCCTGTGGCGGTTTCCGTCTGAAACCGGAGGCCCTGGCCGTCAAGATCGCGGGAAAGCATATCGGTGAAGTGACCGAACACTCGATCCGGCATGCCAGGGACTGGTTCGATACGTTGCCCGACCAACTGAATGAAAAACAGTCGGAAATTGCCGGACGGATCCTCAAGGAAATCCGTGAGCGTTTGAAATTCCTAAACGATGTCGGCCTTGAGTATCTGACACTGTCGCGTTCTTCCGGGACGCTGTCAGGAGGAGAAAGCCAGCGCATCCGCCTTGCGTCGCAGATTGGGTCCGGTCTGACGGGTGTCCTTTATGTCCTCGATGAACCTTCCATCGGCCTGCATCAACGTGACAATGCCCGGCTTCTGGAAACACTTAAACATCTACGGGATCTCGGTAATACGGTCATCGTGGTCGAACATGACGAAGATGCTGTTCTGACTGCAGACTATGTCGTCGACGTCGGTCCGGGTGCCGGCGTGCACGGCGGTGAAGTGGTTGCGAAGGGCAGTCCTGCAGAAATCATGGCCAACACAAGGTCGTTGACCGGGGAATACCTTTCCGGAGCGAGAATGATTTCGCGCCCGGACGGCAGACGCAAGATCAACAAAAAACGGAAACTCTCTGTCCGCGGCGCACGAGGCAACAACCTCAAGGATATCGATGTCGATGTGCCTCTCGGCACATTCACCTGCGTCACCGGTGTCTCAGGTGGTGGCAAGTCGACATTCCTGATCGACACGCTCTACAAGGCTGCCGCCCGCCGTCTGAATGGCGCCAGAGACAATCCTGCCCCGCATGATCGTATTGAGGGGTTGGAAGTCCTGGATAAGGTAATCGATATCGATCAGTCGCCCATCGGGCGCACACCGCGCTCCAATCCGGCAACCTATACCGGTGCCTTTACACCGATCAGAGAGTGGTTTGCCGGCATGCCGGAGGCCAAGGCTCGAGGCTATCAGCCAGGGCGTTTTTCCTTCAACGTCAAGGGTGGACGTTGCGAAGCCTGCCAGGGTGACGGTGTCATCAAGATCGAAATGCACTTCCTGCCGGACGTTTATGTGACCTGCGACGTGTGCAAGGGTAAACGCTATAACCGGGAGACCCTGGAAGTCGAATTCAAGGGAAAATCCATTGCGGGCGTTCTCGACATGACCGTCGAGGAGGCCGCAGAATTCTTCGCAGCGGTTCCTGCTGTTCGTGACAAGATGAAAACGCTCGCGCGTGTCGGGCTCGGCTATATCAAGGTCGGTCAGCAGGCGACGACACTCTCCGGTGGCGAAGCTCAGCGTGTGAAGCTTGCCAAGGAACTGTCCAAACGGTCGACCGGGCGCACGCTATACATACTCGACGAACCGACGACGGGTCTTCATTTTCATGATGTCGCCAAACTTCTCGACGTTCTTCACGAACTTGTCGATCAGGGGAATTCGGTGCTGGTCATCGAGCACAATCTCGAAGTCATCAAGACCGCAGACTGGATAATCGATCTTGGTCCGGAAGGCGGCGATGGTGGCGGTGCCGTGGTCGCGACGGGTCGTCCGGAGGACGTGGCAGAGGTTCAGGCAAGTTACACAGGACAGTTCTTGAGCGAACTTTTGCAGCGCAGGCCGCAAAGAGCATCCGATGCTGCGGAATAGCCCAATGGGTTCCGCCTCTTGAATTTCTGTGCATCGCACCTAAATCTATAAAAGCATGCGACGTAAGCGATTTCCGGAATATGCCCTAACCATATCCCATGAAAATGCTGCATTGCATCATTTGCATGTCTGACATGCAAAGATGGCACTTCTTTTAATTCACTTGGTGAATTATATGTTTGATCAACAGAGACAAAGGCGCGGCATCGCCGTGTTGATCAAGGAATAACAAGATGTTTGACAATGTGCGTAGTAAGTACAGCAGCTGGGTAAGCTATCGTCGTGCGATCGACGAATTGTCCCGCCTGTCAGCACGTGAACTGCAGGATCTCGGCATTTCCCGGAGCGACATCAAGTTTGTCGCCCGCCGCGGATTGAGCAGCTAAAGAATACCAGATCGCGTCCAAGGGCATCCTCCTCCCAGCCTAAGGACGTGTGACACGCAGGGCATCCTCCTCCCAGCCCTGCCAGTCGAAACGACGCCCGCCGGTACCTCCTCCCACTGGCGGGCGTTCGTTTGTTCAGACACACGTTTCAAAGACATTCCCGAATAAAACAAGCACACACGGCATAGTCTTCGCATATGCGATACAGCGCCAGATCCGTGGTTATGCGTCAAACAATTCCTCTACCGTTAACTTCCTGTTGTCTTGCACTTTTTGCATATCAGAGTCGCAAAAAAATCACTTCTTCGCAGTGCACAATTTTCCTATATAGCGATTGTAAGAGATGAACGGGCCAGACGCCGATCCGCGGTGCCATGGCCATGAGATAGCGAAAGGCCTAAACCATGATCGATAACGTTGTACGCAAATTCAACAACTGGAAACGCTTCCGTCAGACCTATGGCGAACTTTCCAACCTGACCAACCGCGAACTGGACGACCTGGGCATTGCCCGGTCCGATATCGCCCGTTACGCACGTCAGTCTGTAAAATAATCAAGTTTGCGGTTCAGGGGCATCCTCCTCCCAGCTCCTGAACTGCAATCCCTCTGCGAACCTATCGCAGAGCAACCAAAAACGCTTGCCGGATCCTCCTCCCCCGGCAGGCGTTTTTTTTGATTCAAGAGACTATCCGGCAGCCAATTGTCGACCACATGTCTTGTCATAAAAACTGGCGTTGTTTTCGTCCTTGAACACATGAAGACGCGAATGCTGGATCTGTGCCGCAAGATGTTGCGGCAAACATCCAATCCCTGTAATCAGGGCACAAACTTATTGTCTGGATGGTCTCACAGTTTGTCGCTGTTTGAGATGTCCGGCATCTGCCCCAAGGAATTATCATGACTGCGATCCACGTTATTGGCGGTGGCCTTGCCGGATCCGAGGCTGCCTGGCAGATCGCCGAGGCAGGGCTGGAGGTCGTACTGCATGAGATGCGGCCGGTACGAAAGACCGACGCCCACCAGACAGAAGGTCTTGCCGAACTGGTCTGTTCCAACTCGTTCCGGTCAGACGATTCACAACAGAATGCGGTTGGACTGATTCATCATGAATTGCGCCAGCTCGGATCACTGATCATGGCTTCGGCCGATGCCCATCAGGTTCCTGCAGGCAGTGCACTCGCAGTCGATCGAGACGGATTTTCAAATGCGGTTACCGAGGCGTTGAATACGCATCCACGCATTCGGATCGAACGAGAGGAAATTGCCGGACTTCCGCCGGAAGACTGGGAAAAGGTAATCATTGCAACGGGTCCTCTGACTTCCCCGGCACTTTCTCAAGCCGTTCTGGAAAAATCGGGAGAGGACGCCCTCGCCTTCTTCGATGCCATTGCCCCGATTGTCCATTTCGACTCGGTCGATCTGAACAAGGCATGGTTCCAGTCCCGGTATGACAAGGTTGGTCCCGGAGGAACGGGCAAGGATTATCTCAATTGTCCGATGGACAAGGATCAATACGAAGCCTTCATAGATGCCTTGCTGGCGGGAGACTCTGCAGATTTCAAGGAATGGGAAGCCAACACGCCCTATTTCGATGGCTGCCTTCCAATTGAGGTCATGGCCTCCAGGGGACGGGAGACCCTCCGACATGGCCCGATGAAACCGATGGGGCTGACCAACGCACACGATCCGGATGTCAAGGCATATGCGGTCGTTCAACTACGCCAGGACAACGCGCTCGGCACACTTTACAATATGGTCGGTTTTCAGACCAAACTGAAATATGGCGCGCAAGCCGACATCTTCCGCATGATTCCCGGGCTCGAAAGTGCCCAGTTTGCGCGGTTGGGCGGACTTCATCGCAATACGTTCCTGAACTCGCCAAAAGTGCTCGACAACACGTTGCGCCTGAAATCGGATCCGCGCTTGCGGTTCGCCGGTCAAATCACCGGCTGCGAAGGGTATGTGGAATCTGCCAGTGTCGGCTGTCTGGCCGGACTTTTTGCGGTCATGGACGTTAGCGACCAGGCCATCGTTGCGCCACCTGAGACGACGGCCATGGGGGCTCTTCTTGGCCATATCACCGGCGGACACATCCTGCGCGAGGACGGTGCCGGAAAACCAAAATCCTTCCAGCCAATGAACGTCAATTTCGGGTTATTCCCCCCTATCGAGGCACCGACACGGGATGAGGAAGGCAAACGGTTCAAAGGCAAGGAAAAGGCAAAGGCCAAGAAGCTTGCGATGACCAATCGCGCGAAAGCGGATTTTTCTGACTGGATGTCCGGACTTGGGCTCACGAAGTTGGCAGCTGAATAACGTAAATTCAGACAAGCCAGATATTTGTCTGCCTCAAAGACGCAGCAGGGGTTTCGTGGAGGCACGCCACAATATCCACTGTCGCCTGAGCTGAGATATCTCGGCTATTTCCTGCAAGGGGTCGAAATCCGGAGCTTCAAGTTTTTTCAGGAATGGTTCCACCAGCGCCAGTGGCAGGAAGGCGTTGCTGCACTCTTCGGGTATAGTGTCGGCAACCTGTCTCACACGTTTCAGGTGATGCCGAACGTGTTCACCCAGTTCCCTGAGAACGGATCTCAATTGCGGTGAAATTTTTCCCTGAAAAACACTTTCCGGATCAAGACCATGCCTGGAAACAATATCGTTGGGTAAAAACATCTGTCGACGCGACGCGTGCCACGGCAAGGCGCGCATCAGACCCGTCAGACCATAGGCGACACCGGCATGTCCGGCCGCGGTGGCAGTTCCCGGGTCCCTGCCATTGTTGAGAACAAGGCAGGCAAGCTGGATCAAACCGGAAACCGTTTCACCGAGATATCCTTCCAGATCATTCAGGCTCGGCATCGGATCATCATAGAGATCGAAAATCCTTGCCTCTGTCATCGCCAAAAGCCCCGGGCGCGGCAATCTGTACCTCGCGATCGTCTGTGTGAGCGTATTGGCGACCGGATTGGATGCTACGGCTCCGTGCTCCGTTCCCTCCAGCAGATCACGCCACCACTGCAGGCGCACTTCACCGGGCAATGGCTCCGACACGACTTCGCGAATGCGCGCAATTTCCGCATTGAATGCATAGAGCGCCATCAAAGCCGGTCTTTGCGCCTCCGGAGCCAGCAACGTCGCGAGATAACGGTCCCTGTCGTACTGGCGAACAATATCGGCGGCATAGTCATCATCGGTGGTCATAGGCGCCCATATGGTTTGAAAACCGGATCAGTCTACCGCCAATAAAGCCGCTGCCACTGCCCGGTCCTCGGACAGGAGAACATTGAATGTCCGAACTGCCGCCCCCGTTGACATGGGGTCTGCCAGGATTTCGACGTCGCGGAACCGGAATTTCAGGTCCGCCGGAAGCGGACGCAAATCCTTGCCGGTTCCCACGAGCAGCACCTCGATGTCTGCATGTTCTTCGAAGACACGCTGGAAAGCTTCATCGCTGAATTCGGCCGGATCACCTATGTTCCAACCATAGATCCCACTGGGGACGCATAACAGCGACCCCAGGTGGGACATGTTCGCAAATCTGAAGCCACCGTCGCCGTAGGCATCAATTGGCGCCCTGCCGGGAAAATGAGCTTTCCGGATTTCCATCTGGAAAGATCCTTAAACAGTCGCGTTCGCCTTGGCTTCCTTTTCATCATCGCCATCATTTCGGGACAAGGCGTCCGGACGAAGGTTGAGCAGGATAAGCAAAGGAGCTGCCAGGAAGATCGACGAGTAGGTTCCAATCACGATGCCGAAGATCATCGCGAGCGTGAACGACTGAATGACCTCTCCGCCGAAAACATAGAGCGCAATCAGGGCCAGGAGTGTCGTGACAGATGTCATCGTTGTCCGCGACAGGGTCTCGTTGATGGACTGATCCAGAATGTCCGCCAGCGGCCGTTTCTTGTATTTGCGCAAGTTTTCTCTGATGCGGTCGTAGACGACCACGGTGTCGTTGAGTGAATACCCGATAATCGTCAGAACAGCGGCGATGCTGGAGAGAGAAAAGTCGAGCTGAAGCAGAACGAACAGTCCCACTGTGATCACGACGTCGTTTGCCGTCGTCAGGATCGCCCCAACAGCGAACTGCCACTCAAAGCGGAACCAGATGTAGATCAGGATGGCAAAAAGCGCGGCACCCACAGCAATCGCGCCAGCCTGCGCCAATTCACCTGATACCCTGGGCCCGACAACTTCAACGCGGCGGAAGTCTACGTTGTCATCAGCAAATATGGTCCGGACACGTTGAACCACCGATTGCTGCGCGAGTTCGCCGCCTGGCTGTTCCTCCACACGGATCAAGATATCGTCTGATGCACCAAATTCCTGAACCTGAACATCACCGAGATTGAGGGAAGACAATTCGGAACGGATGGCACCGATATCGGCAGGCCCATCAGTCTTGATCTCGATGATGGTCCCGCCCTTGAAGTCGATCCCGTAGTTCATACCAACGGTGAAAAAGCCTGCAAGAGAAGCGATTACAAGGAGTATGGACAGCGGGAAGCTGAATTTCCGCAACCACATGAACTTGATGTGGGTGTTGTCCGGAACGAGTCTTAATAGCATTTCTTATTTCTCCCGGATCAGATCGGCAACGCGGATGGACGACGGCGGCGTATCCAGAGAGCCACCAGCAACCGGCTGAACGTGAATGCCGAGAAAACTGTCGTGAAAATGCCGATCGCAAGCGTGACGGCAAATCCGCGAACCGGTCCGGATCCAAGTTGGAAAAGGATCACGGCCGCTATGAGCGTGGTGATATTGGCATCAAGAATTGTACCGAGCGCACGGCTGTAGCCGGCGTCAATCGCCGAGATCACCGAGCGACCAGCCCTCGATTCCTCGCGTATTCGCTCGAAGATCAGCACGTTTGCATCCACCGCCATGCCGATCGTCAGGACGATACCGGCAATTCCCGGAAGGGTGAGTGTCGCCTGAAGGACCGTCAACGCACCGAAAATCAGGAAAATGTTGGTGGCAAGCGCCAGGTCGGCAATGACGCCGAACCGGCCATAGGCAAGGATCATGAATACGATCACAGCTGCACCGGCAATGATCGATGCGAGTTTGCCAGCTTCGATCGAGTCGGCTCCGAGGCCAGGTCCGATCGACCGTTCCTCAATCACCGTCAATTGTGCAGGCAGCGCGCCGGCACGCAACAGTATTGCGAGATCATTCGCACCCTCGACAGTAAAGTTACCGGAAATCTGACCGGACCCACCCAGGATCGGCTCTCTGATCACGGGCGCCGAGATGACTTCATCGTCCAGGAGAATTGCAAAGGGGAAATTGACGTTTTCTGTCGTGACCCGTGCAAATTCCCGAGCCCCCGACTGGTTGAAGCGGAAGGTCACAACCGGTTCGTTGGTATTCTGGCCGAAGGCAACCTGCGCGTCGACAAGGTCTTCCCCACCCAACAAGGGTTTGGTTTGCAGGAGATAGGGAATGGGAGGATCGTCAACTGACATGAACACCGATGTGCCCACCGGCGGGCGGCTCTGAAGCGCCTGTTCACCCGTCATGTTTCTGTCGACCAGATGGAATGTCAGTTTCGCGGTTTCACCGATAAGATCCTTGAGGCGTTCAGGATCCCCCTCACCCGGCGCTTCCACCAGGATCCGGTCTGTCCCCTGCCGTTGAATATTCGGCTCGGTCGTGCCGAGCTCATCAACACGTTTGCGGATGACTTCTATGGACTGCTGGACGATCGACTGAAGCCTGTTGTCCAGGCCTGCTTCTGAATAGGTAAACCGGACCAGTCCATTGTCATCGACACTCAAATCGAACTCGTCGACCGGCTGACCTCCAAACAAGCTGGAAACAAGAGGATTTACCAGTGGTGAAAGGCGCTCCCTTGCCTCATCCAGGCGTGTCAGATCCCGAATTCTGACCTGCGCGGACTCCGGTCGAGCGTCCAGGCCTGTATAGCCAATTCTCGGGTTTTCCCGCAGAACGTCCCGAATTTCGCCTTCAAGCGCCTTAAAACGATCTTCGATGTATTTTTTCTGATCCACTTCATAGAGCAGATAAGCGCCACCCTGCAGATCGAGCCCAAGAACCATCTGGTTCTTCGGCAGGAAGTCCGGCCAGCTCTCGAGTTGTTTGGCGGTAAAGAAATTCGGCAGCGTCGTGAGAATACCTGCGGCAACCACAAGCACGATCAGCACGATTTTCCAGCGAGCGAAATGAAGCATGACAGAGCCTTAAAAACAGCCAGGCCGATAACGCGCCGGCCTGGCAACAAGATCGATACGGTACCGTTGCACCTCAGGAATTGTCTTTGGCCGGCTCGGACTTGGAGCGCACTTCCTGAATCATGGATCGCACAACGCGGACCTTGATGCCTTCAGACAGTTCGACCTGCAATTCACTATCGTCTACCACCTTCGCGACTTTGCCGATAAGTCCGCCGGTGGTCACAATGGTGTCACCGCGACGCAGGTTGGCAACCATCTCCTGGTGTTGTTTCATGCGCTGTCTTTGCGGCCGTATGATCAGGAAATACATGATCGCGAAAATGGCCACGAAGGGCAGGATCTGAATCAGGAATCCCGGACCCATGGCTCCGGCGGACTGCGCATACGCTGGGGTGATCAACATTCAACTCTCCTAAGGGGCGTCTTTCAGCCGGCGTTCCGCTTGGAACGCTGACAAAACGCTCTGAATTCTGGTCGCGCGGACTATAACGGCGGCGCGCCTCATTTCAAGCGTTGCAAGCCGATTCCGGCGTACCGGTATGGGAATAACTGGCGTTTTCGCGCTACCTGCCCCATGCTACTGCTCTCGCAACACGTTTCAGGCTCTCAAATGGGCCTTTTTGACTGGGGTTGCAAGAATTATGAGTGCGCAAAACGACCTTGCCGCATTGAACGCCAAACTCGATTCCCTGATTGAACTCGTCAGCCGCGCCGTACCGGCCAGTGCGAAGGAACCTGACTGGTCTGCCGCCGAGGCCTTTGTCTGGATTCCCGAGCCGGGCGACCTGCACGCGGTGGAGAAAGTAAACCGTGTCGATATTGCACTGCTGTGTGCCGTTTCCCATGTTCGGGACCTGTTGCTCGACAACACCAGACGTTTCGCGGACGGGCTCCCGGCCAACAATGCCCTTTTGTGGGGCGCGCGCGGCATGGGTAAATCGTCATTGGTGAAGGCTGCGCATGCGGCGATCAACCGGGAAGACGATTCGAGCAGTCTGAAACTTATTGAAATACACCGGGAAGACATCGAATCGTTGCCGAAGCTTATGGCCCTGATCCGCTCCGCACCTTTCCGGTTCATCATCTTTTGCGACGATCTCAGTTTTGACAATGATGATACGTCCTACAAGTCGCTCAAGGCTGTTCTGGAAGGCGGCATCGAAGGGCGTCCGGAAAACGTCATTTTCTATGCAACATCAAACCGTCGACATTTGTTGCCCCGCGACATGATCGAGAACGAACGCTCGACCGCGATCAATCCGGCAGAAGCGGTTGAGGAAAAAGTCTCCCTGTCCGACCGTTTCGGTCTCTGGCTCGGCTTTCACAAATGCAGCCAGGATGACTATCTCGACATGGTGCGCGGGTATGCCGCTCACTACGGACTGGAAATTCCCGAAGATGACATGCGCTCGCAGGCGCTGGAATGGTCCACGACCCGCGGCAGCCGCTCAGGACGGGTCGCCTATCAGTACATACAGGATCTTGCCGGCCGTCTCGGCAAGGCTCTGACATGAAAAAACCCGGCATTGCCGGGCTTTTTCTCGTGTGTGACGCAAGACCTAGCGCTGTGGCAGATGCTTCAGCGGATCGACTGGCTTGTTGCCCCTGCGCAGTTCGAAGTGCACCTGGGGCTGGTTGACCGACCCCGTAGCACCGGCAAGACCCACCACGTCGCCGCGCCGGATCGTGTCGCCACGCTTGACTTTCAGTTCGCTGTTATGCGCGTAAGCCGAAACCCAGCCTTCGCTATGCCTGACCAGAACGAGATTGCCGTAGCCTTTGAGCTCATTGCCCGAGTAGATCACGGTTCCATCATCGGCGGCCTTGACCGGAGTGCCTTCCGGCACAGCAAGGTTCACGCCCTCGTTCTTGCCTCCGCCGGGTTTGGAGCCGAAGTCGGAGATGATCCGGCCACGCACCGGCCAACGGAATTTTTCGCTGGAAACGTCGGCATCCTGCTTGAGACTTGCGACGGACGGCGTCTTGATCGGTTCGGTCGGCCGCGGTTCTTGGGTCAAGGCAGGTTGCGGAAGCGAAACCTTTTGGACCGTTGCCGTCGGCGTAGCGGCTACCTGTTTCCTGGAGTCCGTTGAAATCGATGCAGTCGTCACCGGGCGCCCCGAAGCGGCAGGTTTGCGTTTCGGTAGCGTACTGACACGAATGACGTCAACATCCTCGACGATGGTTTCCGTGGTGCTTATCTGCGTGAATGTCGGCTGCCTGAACGGTTTGCGATCCGGTCGAGGGGCCGCTCCCGAATTTGTAGAGACCGAACCGGTGACAACAGTTTCATTCCTGCTGACCTTCGGCAATTTGACCTTGCCGCTCTCACCTTCGGTAGCGCTCGCAAGACCGTTTCGATCGGAATAGACATAAGTCGGTATGACGATGCTCTGACCAGGACGAACCTGATCGGCATTGTCTATCCCGTTGACGGAAGCAAGCGCTTGAACCGGCACGCCATAGCGCCGAGCGATCGAATTCAGGTTGTCGCCCTGGCGAACATTGACCCTGGTTCCGCCGGCCGAAGTCCAGCCTTTCCAGCTTTTTGCGTTTGTTGCGTTAACTGTTTCAGGTGCCGGAGCCGCGGCAACCGGAGCGGCCTGTACAGGCGCTGGCTGCACGACGGCAGACTGTGTCGGCGCCGGCAGCGGTGCTGACTGGATGTCCGAAGACTTTTTGGGAATTGATCCGGTCGTCACTGGCGCTGTGCTTGCCTGCGGAAGCCCTGCGGTGGTTCCGCCAGGCCCGTTGGCAATGTCCTGATAGGTCGGCTGCTTTGGCGCGCCGTTCAGGATCTCACGCTGGTTTTCCGTGTTTCCCGTATAATACGGAGGTTCTCCAAAACGCTCAACCGCACTGGAACAACCTGCAAGGGATACCGCGATCAAAGATATTGTGGCCGCTTTTCCCAGTAGATCCCCGCGGAGGGTACGCATCCGCTTTTTCATCGCCTTAACTCATAACGCTAACTGTGGCTGCTATGGTTAAGAGTAGACGCCAGTAAGGTTTATAAAGACTAAAGACACCTGGCGATTGCGGCCAAACCCGCCAATTTCTTTGACTTTTTTGATTCAACAATGTGCCCGGTGTGGGAGATTATAGTAAATCGGGCACCGAATCCTCCCCGAGATTCGCACTCCTGACTGCGAGTTCGATGATACGATCCGCGGCTAGAGTCGCTGTGCGACCCCCGGTTGAAGCATGACGGTTCTGACGGGCATCAAGGTTTCCGCCGTCATCACACTTTCCGTCTTCACAAACCTGATCAATGACTGGGGCTGCATGGATTGACCGACAGGTGCGATCAGAATACCACCCGGCTTGAGTTGCTGGACCCAGTTGTCAGGAACCGAGGGTATAGCGGCGGTCACAACGATACGATCGAAGGGGCCTTTTTGTTTCAAACCTTCGAACCCGTCGCCTTGCCGAGCTGTTACGTTATCAAGTTTCAAAGCCGCAAACCGTCGTCTTGCAAGGTCGGCAAGCGTGGCAAACCGATCGACGGTCTCCACTCTCTCCGTCAAATGCGCCAAAACTGTAGACTGGTATCCTGAGCCTGTGCCTATTTCGAGAAGGGCATGCTCAGGAGACACGTCCAAAGCCTGCGCGGTGAATGCAACAAGCGATGGAGAGGAGACGGTTTGTCCGCATTCAATCGGAAGAGTCACGTCTTCATAGGCGAGGCTGTGGTGCCGCGCAGGCAGGAAGAGGCGCCTTGGAACGCGCTCGATAGCCGAAAGAACGTCCCGGGCTCCAATACCCTGTCGGCGCAACGAAAGCACCAGCGCTGCGCGCGCCTCCGCCTCATCCGGCAAAGCGGATGACCGCATCGTCTGTTCTTCGCCAGGCGGCGTTCCCGCCATGCGCTCTTCCTCTCTGCAGACTTTAGGCCAGTGCCTCGGCAAGGTGACCGACCAGATCATGCGCCGTCAAATCTATGCGTAGCGGTGAAACGGATACATAGCCATCGACAATTGCCTGCAGATCGGAATTATCAAGAACGGATTTGCCCCGCTCGCGGAACCGAAGCCAGTAGTAAGGATAGCCACGTCCATCCTGACGTTCGTCAATGGAAAGTCCGCTTTGTTCGTGATGCCCCTGAACTGTGACTTTCAAGCCCTTGACCGCTTCCGGTGCACAGGCCGGGAAATTCACGTTCAGCAGCGTGTATGGCGGCAGTTGAAAATCAATGAGCCGGGCGAACAACTCCGGTGCGTGAGTTTCTGCGATAGAAAAGTTCGGTTCCGCTTTCACGTCCCAGTCATATGCCTGGGATACGGCAATTGAGCGTATGCCGAGAATCGCGCCTTCGATCGCACCTGCCACGGTTCCTGAATAGGTGACGTCTTCGGCCAGGTTCTGCCCGCGGTTGATGCCGGACAGGACCAGGTCGGGCCGTTCCGGCAAAATCTTGTGTACACCCATGATGACACAATCGGTCGGGGTACCCTTGATGGCGAAATGCCGATCGTCGAGCGCTCTGGAGCGAAGCGGATCGCTCAGTGTCAACGAATGCGCAACTCCGCTCTGATCCGTTTCTGGTGCAATCACCCAGACATCGTCTGAAATCGTCCGTGCAATGCGCTCAAGAGACGTCAGCCCCGGCGAGTGAATGCCATCGTCATTCGTTATCAGGATGCGCATGTGAAAGTCTCTCCATTTGCATTCAAATCAAGAAAAATCCCATCCTTCGATTTTCCGTCTGAAGATGGGACTATCCCGGGCGGCGCCCTTTGTGAATCTACCGCCAGGGTCATTATTCATTCACGCAAATGATCGATCGGATCAGGACGACCCGACCTCTCCTGTCATCCGATCTTTTCCAGGCCACCCAAATAGGGGCGCAGGACTTCCGGCACCGAAATGCTGCCATCGCCGTTCTGATAGTTTTCCAGAACCGCAATCAGCGCACGGCCGACGGCGATACCCGAGCCATTGAGCGTGTGCACGTGCACCGGATGTTTGCTGTCCGCCGGCCGGAAGCGCGTATTCATTCGACGGGCCTGGAAATCGCCACAGACCGAACAGGACGAGATCTCACGGTAGGCGTCCTGACCCGGCAACCAGACTTCAATGTCATAGGTCTTGCGTGCCCCGAACCCCATGTCGCCCGTGCAAAGGGTCATCACACGATAGTGCAATCCCAACTTCTGCAGGACCTTTTCGGCGCAGGCCAGCATGCGGTCGAGTTCTTCGAGCGATTGTTCGGGTGTTGTGACCGACACAAGCTCACATTTCTGGAACTGGTGCTGACGCAACATTCCACGTGTATCTCGGCCTGCAGAACCTGCCTCGGAACGGAAACAGTAAGTCAGTGCCGTGACACGGAGCGGTAGCGTATCCTCCGGGACAATCTGGCCAGCGACAAGATTGGTCAAAGGAACTTCGGCCGTCGGGATCAGATAATGTCCCGTCGTCGTTTTGAAGAGATCCTCTTCAAATTTAGGCAACTGGCTTGTGCCATAAAGTGGCGCGTCGTGGACCAGAAGAGGTGGCGACACTTCCGTGTAGCCGTTCTCCTGCGTGTGCAGGTCGATCATGAACTGGCCGAGTGCACGCTCCAGCCGCGCGACCTGCCCTTTCAGAACAACAAAGCGCGATCCGGACAGTTTGGCAGCCGTGGTGAAATCCATGTCACCGAGAGTTTCACCAAGTTCAAAATGCTCTTTCGGCCGTTCATTGAACGTGAATTGCGGCTTTTCGCCATGGGCCCTCAGGAGCACATTGTCATTTTCATCCTCCCCCTCCGGCACGTCGTCATGCGGCAGGTTCGGAATAACGGCCATTTCCGCTTCCAGATTCGAATTCAGCCGACGCTCTTCTTCCTCACCCGACTGGATGAACGCCTTGATCTGGGCTACCTCGTCAATGAGTTCCTGTGCCCGGGCGTCGTCTCCCGAACCCTTGGCCTTGCCGATTTCCTTGGAGGCAGAATTCCGCCGTTCCTGTGCTTCTTGAAGCTTGGTGATGTGAGAGCGACGGGAATCGTCCAGCGCTATCAGCCTGGCTGCGGAAGCTTCAAATCCCCGCTTTGCCAAGGCCTGATCAAAGGCGTCTGCATGTTCCCGAATCCACTTTATATCAAACATCTTCGCTTCCCGAACGACGGTCGTTGTCAACACATTCCGTCCGGCAAACTGAACAACGTCAGCTATACGTGGTCAGGCCGTAGCGTCTTCGGCTTCGCGTTCAGCTTCCCGCTGCGCGCGTTGGCGTTCCACCAGCCTTACGGACAGAATGGAGACTTCGTAGAGAAGCAACGTTGGGAGCGCAAGACCGATCTGCGAGATCGGATCGGGGGGTGTCAAAATTGCAGCAGCCGCGAAGGCGCCCACAATTGCGTATTTGCGCTTCTTTTTAAGGTCTTCAGACGAAACCAGACCTGCCCGCCCCATCAGTGTCAGCACCACAGGCAACTGAAACACCAGGCCGAACGCAAAGATCAGGACCATGATCAGACCGAGATATTCGCTGACCTTGGCCAAATGCTGAATGGCGACCTGCCCTGCCCCGGCCAGCTGTTCCTGTGACAGAAAGAAGCCCATCGCCATCGGCATAACCAGGAAATAAACCAGACATGCACCAATGAGAAACAAAATGGGTGTTGCAATCAGAAACGGCAGAAATGCGCCACGTTCGTTTTTGTAGAGGCCTGGCGCAACAAACATGTAGATTTGACTGGCCACAACGGGAAACGCCAGAAACAGTGCCCCGAACAAAGCAAGCTTCAATTGCGTAAAGAACCATTCCTGCGGCGCAGTAAAGATCATCTCCACTGGATGGCCTTCGCCGACGGCACGCAGATACGGGATCGTCAGGATATTGTAGATGTCCGTCGCAAAGTAGAAACAGATTACAAACATCACCAGGATTGCGGCTATCGACCACATCAGCCGCTGACGTAATTCGATCAGGTGTTCGATCAGAGGCGCCTTGGAGGCTTCGATATCATCCTGGCTCATGCCTTAACGTCTTCCGTCACCGGTTTCCTGTCCGGATTGTCCGCAGGTTCTGCTGCGGCAACCGCTTCTGGCTGCTCGGCGTCCCCTTTTGCGGGCTCAGCCGGCGCTATCTCTTCAACGGCGGTCTCTGACTGGGCGGATGGAGGCTTTGTGGTCATCGGTTTCGATGCCTTTTGGGCCGCATCTTCCTCAATCGACTTTTTGAGATCACCAAGTGGATTGAAGTTCGCTACGTCTTCGACCTGCTTTTTCATGTCGGCAATGTCGGCTTGCTGCTCAGCTTCGCGCAAAGCATCATTGAACGTCAACTGGAACTCGCGCGACATTCGCCGTGCCTTTCCGATCGTCTGTCCAAGTGTGCGCAACATGCGCGGAAGGTCTTTTGGCCCTACAACGATGATCGCCACGCAGGCAATCACCATGAGTTCGGTCCAGCCGATATCGAACATGAGATATACCGTCCCTTAAGGAGACGCGATGCAGATTGAGATCAGCTCGCCTTGGTCTGATCTTCAGCTTTCGCAGACTGTGCTGGTTCGCCGGCCTGATGATCGATGGTCTTCGGGGCGTCGGCAGTGTCGTCTTCTGCCATGCCTTTCTTGAAGCTTTTGATCCCCTTCGCAACATCACCCATCAGTTCGGAAATCTTGCCACGTCCGAACAGCAGAACCACCACAACTGCGATGATCAATATCTGCCAAATACTAATGCCCATACGCCAAACTCCTGATAATTGGCTTTAAAGCCCTACGGCCCTTGTACAAAAACGGACCTGACCCTGCAACATACACCTTAAGAACATTTTCCGCTCTTAGACAGAATGATGAAATAGGGCCGGTTTTGTGTCCTAGACTTGGGACTCCCCGCGCGAAAAAACAAGCACGTCCTTCGGATCCGTCTCCACCGAAACATTCATTCCGGCTTCCCATGAGCTACCGGCACGAACCCTTGCCTGCAACGGATGGTCGAGTCCATCGATCACGACAGACAAGAGTTCGACCTCGCCGACGAATCGTTTTGTGAGAATTCGACCGGGTACACCACACAACCCCGCCTTGTTCAAACAGATCCCCTGGGGCCGGATGCAAACGTCGACCTTTCCATTGGTCTCCGCACATTCGGATTTTACAACACCGAGCGGAGTTTCGACACCCGTCACGGTGACCTGCCCTTCTATCTGGTTCAATTCCGAGAAAAAGCGAGCCGCAAAGAGATCAACCGGGTCGTTATACAATTGTGCAGCCGTTCCGAGTTGAACCAGTCGTCCCCGGCGCATCAGGGCAATCCGGTCGCCCATGCGCATCGCTTCTTCCGGATCGTGGGTCACGATGATGCATGTTGCCCGTGTTTCCCGGATGACGGCCAGGGTCTGGTCCCGAACGCTGTCTCGCAAGCGCTTGTCCAGACCCGAGAACGGTTCATCCATAAGCAGAATTCCCGGTCGCGGGACCAGGGCGCGTGCCAGCGCAACCCGCTGCTGTTCACCGCCCGAAAGGGAGTGAGGATAATCGCCGGCATAGTCGGACAAGCCAACCCGCCCCAACGCCGCAAGCGCAGCGGCTTGCGCCTCCTTGTTCGGAAGCCCCGTCAAGCCGAACATCACATTGGCAAGAATGGTCATGTGGGGGAAAAGAGCGTAGTCCTGGAACATGAGGCCCACGCCTCGCCTTTCAGGCGGAAGAAAGAAACTGTCTCCGGAAACTTCACGTCCGTTGATGAGAACCTTGCCGTGGCTCTGTCTTTCAACACCTGCAGCAATGCGCATCAACGTGGTCTTGCCGCAGCCAGAATGTCCAAGGAGACACAGAATTTCGCCCGGTGCGATCGACAGACTCAGATCGCGTACAGACATGACACCATCATAGTCGTGCGAAATGTTCTCAAATACCAGACCGGCTGCAATGGTCGCGCCGGCGGTTCCCGGCGCGCCCCAGCTCAACTGGTGTCCGTTTCCATTGGACGGCAGCGACGTATCTTTCTGTGGCATCAAGCTCCGGCGGTCTCTTCCGCATCTTCGTCAAAGAGAGACCCGTCTTCTAATGGATCTTCGTCCTCCGTCAAAGTCACTTCGTCGTTCGGTGTGGGAACGATGAAGGATGCCGGCACGGCGCTGTCCAGCAAGCCAGCGCCCTTCAACTCTTCAAGGCCGGGAAGATCCCGGACATTCTCGAGGCCAAAATGGACCAGGAACTGCTCGGTGGTTCCATATGTCACAGGTCGCCCAGGTGTGCGCCGGCGCCCGCGCATCCGGATCCAGGTGGTTTCCAGCAACACGTCCAGCGTGCCCTTGGAGGTTGAGACGCCGCGTATTTCCTCTATTTCCGCCCGCGTCACCGGCTGGTGGTAAGCGATGATGGCAAGTGTCTCCAGAGCCGCGCGGGACAGCTTGCGTTGCTCTTCGACATTTCGGTGCATCAGATAGGCAAGATCCTCGGCGGTGCGAAAGCACCATTTGCCGGCGACCTTGACCAGATTGACGCCGCGCGGTGCATAAAGCGCCTGCAACTGGTCAAGCAACCCCAGCACATCCGTGCCTTCAGGAACCCTGAGCGTCAATTCTTCTAGCGACAGCGGCTCGGACGATGCAAACAGCAGTGCCTCGATCATCCGCATGCCGGTCAAATCGTCCGCTGATCCGCCGGCTTTTCTCCGATTTGGATCGACGAGGTCGAGACGGTCGGTGTCAGACGTCATCGCCCTCTTCCTCTTCCTTCACGATGGAGCGAATATAAACTGGTGAAAACGCTTCACCTTGCCGGATTTCCACCTGACCCTCGCGAACCATCTCCAGACTGGCGGAAAAGGTACTGGCGACAATTGTTGCCCAATCCTTGTTGTCATAGAGGTATTCGCGCAAATACGCATTCAAAGGCGCCCACTCGCTTACCCGCCCAACCAGCCTCATCAGCAGTTCTCGTGCCTCCTGCAACGACCAAACCGTTCTTCTCAGCACCCTCACAGACGTGACCGACTGCCTTTGCCTCTGTGTCGCATATGCAGACAGAAGGTCGTAGACGGACGCATCCCATATGCTTTTGTGCTGAACGGACATCGTTTCAGGAGCGCCACGATGGAATACCTCGCGGCCCTGACGGTTTCGGTTCATCAGTTTTTCGGAGACTTCCCGCATTGCCTCGAGACGACGCAACCGAAATGCCAGCGCAGCGGCAAGTTCTTCACCTGTCGGCTCGTCCTCGTCCCGCTGTTCGGGCAGAAGCAGCTTGGACTTCAGGAAGGCGAGCCACGCAGCCATCACAAGATAGTCCGCCGCCAGCTCCAGGCGCATCCTGCGGGCCTCAGCCACAAACTCAAGATACTGCTCGACCAGTTCCAGGATAGAGATGCGTGCCAGGTCGACTTTCTGCGTGCGCGCGAGGCCGAGCAACAGATCGAGCGGACCTTCGAATCCATCAACATCGACGACAAGCTGCGGATCCGTTGTGGCGCGCTGTTCAACAGAATTGACGGTGCTCAACAGGTCATAAGAGCCGTCATCTGCAATCTGCCTATGGGTTTCTAATTCCGCCATTCACGCTCCGGTCAAGCACCCTGCCACCCGGTCAATGTACAAAACTCATCCCAGGCAGCTTTTTCGTCAAAGCCGGGTGCCGGTGCCTTCAACTCGTTCAACGCTTTCGCGCACCTGCGTTCGGCCTCACCAGCAAGGTGTGGCACAGCTTCGGCAACAGCTATCATTTCGTCCATATCACCGTTGCAATGCAGAACAATATCACAGCCTGCCTCGACTATTTTCCGGGACCGTTCGACAAAGTCACCTCCGAGTGCTTTCATCGATATGTCGTCGCTCATCAGGCAGCCATCAAATCCGATTTCCTTCCGGATAATATCCTGAACTACTTTCTTGCTCTGTGTTCCTGCCGTTTCCGGATCGATCCCTTCGTATACAATATGGGCAGTCATACCCAATGACACGCTAGAAAGTGCCTTGAAGGGCCGGAAATCCACGCTTTTCAGCTCCAAAAGACCGGCTTCCACCCTGGGAAGCTCAAGATGACTGTCGACTCGTGCGCGACCGTGCCCCGGGATGTGCTTTATGACAGGAAGCACCCCTCCCGCTCTTGCCCCGTCAATCATGGCCCGGCCAAGTGTTGCAACGGTTTCCGGATTCGCAGAAAGGGACCGATCACCAATAGCATCGACAGTGTCGGGAAAACGAACATCCAGACACGGCAGACAGTCTATCGTGACACCGACTTCAAACAGATCCCCAGCAATCAGGCGCGAACCGAGCCAGGCTGCTCGCAACCCAATTTCAGGGTTCTTGTCGAACAAGTCGCCAAAGAGTTTCGGCGCAGGATACTTGGGCCAATGCGGTGGTTTCAGGCGCTGGACGCGCCCTCCTTCCTGATCAACCAGAACCGGAGCATCTGCGCGCGCAACGGCTTGCCGAAACGAGGACGTAAGTTGCTTCACCTGCCCGGGCGACTCTATGTTTCGCGCAAACAAGATGAGGCCCCAGGGATCTGCGTCCCTGAAAAAGGCGATTTCGTCTTGGGTCAGAAACGGTCCTGCGCACCCGGAAACAAAGGCTTTGGTCATGACTTCCGGCTTAACGGGCAGCTTCGAACCCGTCAAGAAAGCCTTCCTGTCCTCTTGCGCCCATCCCCTGAACTTGCAATCTAGTCACATATGCACTCAGTCAGGATTGGAGCCTCTCATGCGCGCGCGTCTCGATATTCCAGCCGGCACGCTGCACCGGATCTCGCACCGGTCAGAGATTCTTGGCCAGAACAGACTGGGTGACACGGCTACGCGCGAGATTGTTGTCTATACACCCCATGGTCACGATGGTGCCGATTTGCCTCTTCTCGTGGATATTGTCGGTTTTACGGCCGGAGGCCCCGCCCACACCAACTGGAAAAATTTTGGAGAAAATGTACCCGAACGTCTCGACCGTCTTATCCATGACGGAGACCTTCCTCCCGTGGTTGTGGCGTTTCCCGACTGCTTTACCCGCCTCGGTGGAAATCAGTACATTGACAGCCTTGTCATGGGGCCCTGGGCAACATGGCTAACCACCGAGATGCTCGAAGACATCGAGGGTCGTTTCGGATGTGGTGGTGCCGGGATGCGCGGTATATTCGGCAAATCGTCCGGTGGGTACGGTTCGATCGTTCACGCCATGAAGCACCCCGATGTATGGTCCGCAGCCGCGTGCCATTCCGGAGACATGGCATTCGAGCTGTGCTACTTGCCCGAAATGGCAAGCGCGCTGCGGGTCATCGCAAAAGCAGGATCCATTGAGGCCTTCGTCACTGACTTCGAAAAAGGGCCAAAATATCCGGGTAACTCACTCCACGACCTCATGACATTCGCAATGGCAGCGACCTATGATCCTGATCCCGATCCGGAAGTGTTTTGTGGCATCAGGTTGCCCGTTGACCTGGAAACCTGCGAGGTCATCGAAGAACGCTGGGCTGCCTGGCTGCGCTGGGATCCCGTCGAGATGGTCGACGATCATATAGCCCCCCTGAAATCAATGAAGGGTCTCTGGATCGATTGCGGTTATGTCGATCAATACAATCTTGTCTACGGGGCGAGAAGATTGCAGAGAAAGCTGGTCGCGGCCGGTGTTGACCACGTTTATCAGGAGTTCAATGACAACCACTCTTCAATCGATTATCGCCTCGATGAAAGTCTGCCGTTTCTTGCAAACAAACTGCTGGGAAAGTAAGTCAGGAAAACAGGCTCAAACGGGCTTCTGTCCCTTTCCGGCTGTTAGAGGAACCGACAGGACAACCCCGCCCAGAATAATCAGGCAGGCACCGACTGCTGCAAGCGGAGACGGGATTTCGCCCCAAAAAACGTAGGCAAGAATCGCCGCCAGAACGACGCTGCCATAGTAAATCGGCGCAAGTGTCGCGGCGCCCGCGCGCCGGTAAGCAGAGATATTGAGAGACTGGCCAATGATTGCAACAGGACCGAGCCACGCAAACACCAGCAGACTGTTCCAGGAGATGTCCTGTGCACTGATGAGCCAGAGCACCGGCGCCGTCAGGATCACGCTGGCGAATACGTTCACATAGGCCAGGATTGTCACGGTGTCTTCACGCTGCGCTATATAGCGCATGATCAACGCCTCGCATGCCATGAATACGGCCGCGAAAAGAGCGGCAATAATACCGTCCAACGCAAGCGACGTCCCGCCCTCCGCGTTGTTCGCGGCCCGCACGACCAGATACGCGCCGATGGCACAAAGGCCGCCTGCCAGCCAGTGACGACCGGTAATCATCTCCTTCAAGATTACGCCCGCAAGCGCAATGGCGATAATGCCTTTTGTCAATCCGATGGCGGTCGCATCGGCCAACGGAAGGATGCTGGCGGCATAAATCGTACATGCCAGTCCGCCAACACCGCAGAACGCACGCATCAGGTGAAGCTTCCAAAGAGGACTTAGCCGTGAGAAAACCGGGACACGTCTGACGGCACCGTAGCCGACAATCGTCACGGCCCCGCCGAGAAACCGCAACCACACCAGAACGGCAACCGGCAACAAGCCGTCCGCAATCTTTCCCGCAGCGAAAACAGGCGTGAAAGCCGTCATTCCGGCCAGTGCAAGTGCAAATGCAAGTACAGTGTTTTCCGGACGTGAGTGGATCGACGTTGGTGGCATTAGTACTTTCCTCGATACCGGTTGTCTGTCTCTAACACCGAAATCGCGCAAGGGTCAGACACAATATCGCTATACCTGCCATGCAAAAACGCATCGCATTGCAGGTTTGTCGCCGTTTATGTATATCTCTCCCATGAACTGGGATGACTTGAAACTGATCGATGCAGCTGCACGGATGAGATCCTTGTCCGGTGCTGCAAAAGCACTTGACCTCAGCCAACCTCAATTGAGCCGCCGCCTGAAGCGTTTTGAAGATCGGGTGGGTGCGCGTTTGTTCGACAGAACACCGACCGGTCTCAAACCGACCGAAGCCGGCCTGCGCCTGATACCGCTAGCGGCAGAAATGCGCAAAAATGCGGATGCGGCGAGCCGCGTTCTTCCCGATCTCTCCGGATCCGCGCTGAAGGTCGTGCGCGTTGCAGTCGACGAAGTGCGCGCACGGATTTTGACCGACAGTTTCTGCGATCTGACCGAGCTTCTCGATGGTGTCGAATTGGAGATCATTTCAAGTCACCTGCATGCCGATCATCAATCGCGCGGCATTGAACTGCAGATACGCAGCTGTCTTCCCGAGACAGATACCTTGATTGCACGCAAGGTCGGAGACCTTGCTTACGGCGTTTACGGATCCGGTGCTTATGTAAATTCCAATCCCGATGCACTGAATGACTTGCGATACAAGAATTGCGACTGGCTGGGATTTGCTCCGGACGATCTTTGGTACCCTTCTCAGGTTCGCTGGATGGAAGCAAAACAAGTCGGCCGACCGAAAATGCGCACCAATACGATGACGACATTGTTGAACATGACCGTATCTGGCAAAGGTCTCGCGGTACTGCCGGTTTTCATGGGTGACGGTCATCCTGACCTTGTCACGCTGACCGGCCCGCTGGAAGAGTTGACGAACTCCGAGCACATAATCGTTCACAGAGACGTGCGAAGGGAACCTGCCGTGCGGCGCGCAATTGAAGCCATTGCGAGTGTTTATAAGGAAATGTCGCCAAAACTGACCGGTGCCAGTCCGTCACGGTCACTGCAAGCAGCAGAATGAACGGGTCGGAAATCCGACCCTTTGTCTACGTGCGGAATTGATCTGCAAAAGCGCTACTGCTGCCGCCTTACGAAGCATTCGCCTCCAGCTGCCGTCAGGCTTTCACAAAGCCTGTTGGCGTCTTCACGCGAGTTCGTTGGAATTCTGGCACGATAGTAAACTCCCCGGTCGCCGAGGTCAGCCGACACGATGACCGCATTCCGATTGCCGAGCACACCCGGGTAGCGCCTTTGAAGGCCTGCAAATGCATCGCTCGCTGCAGAGACGGAGCGTTGCGACGTCACCTGGACAATGTAGGTGCCGGAAGGAATCGATCCACTTGTCGAGGTTCCGTCGGATGTCGTAGCGGCAGGCGCCGGGGCACTTGAAGCATTATTCAAGTTGAGCGGACCATCGGCCTGCGCCGGAGTTGAAGACGTGTTTTGTGTCGCAGGTGCGCTGGCAACCCGCACAGGCGGAACGGGTTTTTTCCTGGGAAGAACCGTGGGAACTGGTGCGGCCGGCTCCGCAACAGCCGGCTCCGTCACTGTCGGTTGTTGATTGTCGTTGACGATTGCAGGCACATCAGGAGCAGCCGGTTCGGCTGCCGCGACTGGTGCCGGTGCTTCGTCCTGCGTCTGAACCGGCAATGTTTCTGTTGGCTCGGGTGCTGATACTATTGGTTCTGCCGGGGCAGAATCCGCAATTAAAGGTGCAGCAGGAACAATCCGGGATGTATCAACGGATACCGACGGGGCCTGGTTCGCAGGAGGCTGCGGTACAGGTGTAATCGGCTGAGTTGGGGCTGCAGTCGCCGCTTCATCAGCCGAAACGATTGTGCCATCGGGACGAACGATAACGGTTCGCACCTGTTTGGGTGTTCCCGGAGCCAGTTCCGTGTTGTTGGTGGAGGCCGGTGCAGGCGGCAATTCGACAGGCTGCGGTGTTTCCTGAACGTCCAGACGATCCGGAACAGTTTCGGCTGTACTGTTGACCCGATCCAGAATTTTCGTCTGTGTCTGGCTCTGTTCCGGATAGATCTTCAAAGGCTCCTGCAAACCGCTGATGACAGGTGGAGGGCCACTCGGGACCTGAACTGCATCTCCATCGACAAGAAAGAAGCCGGCTCCCCCGAGCGCAGCAACGCCGACGATACCCAGTGTAACGTAAAGACCCCGACGCGACCTCTCCTTCGCCTGCGGGATTGCTTCCTTTTCCGCGGCTGAATGCGGAGGCAACACACCGGCTCCATTGAGGCTGGGGTCACTTTCCTGCATCGCTCTGGCGACTGCATCAAGATCATACCCTTCCGGCGGTGGAGGTGTCTCTTCTTCCGTTACCTGCGGAACAGCATTGGCCGCAGCAGGCCAGGCCATGTCGTCGATATCGTCAGCCGTTGCATCAAGGTCCTCCTCCGGAACCTCGGGTTCAACTGCGACAGGTTGCCTGTTGTCGCGCTCCGGGAAATCAAGGTCAGCGAACAGGGCGTCAATTCCGGCGGGGCTTTCCTTTTCCTCGATCGCAGGCGCGACATCGCGAGATTGCGACGCGACTGGTTCGGGATTCAATGCAGCGAAAAAGTCGCTTTCATCAATCGCCGGCCGCCTTGTTTCGGAGGCCGTGTTCAATCTCCGCTCAACAGTGCGCTCAGGCTCGGCGACTTGAATCGGATGTTCACGAGGACGTTCAACAGGAATTTGGCGCTGCTCTGCGATGTGAGTATCGTCGGAAGGCGCTGTCTGCCTGACCTGCTCCAACAACTCTGCAGGCGTTCGCACATAAGAATTGTTTCGCGGCAGCGAGTACGCGGCCGGCTGCGTGCTGGCCAATTCGTCCGGGGCTTCGAATTCGGTGATCTCGTCAAACGGGTCAGACGAAACCAAATTATCTTCGGCTTCGGCCGGTTCCGGCGCAATCTCCTCATCCACAGACTGACGCAACGCTCCGATGAGTTCGTCTTCCAGTTCCGCGGTCAAATTCTGCTCAAGGTCCAGAGCAACTTTGGGCGCCAGTACCGTGCTTTCTTGAGTAACCTGCCGCACCAGCGGGTCACTCGCAGGTGGTACAGACGCTGCTGAAGATTCTGCCGGAGTCACTTTCTGCAGGAAACTGGATTCAACTAGCGGTCCTGCAGTTTGGGGATCCGCTATTGTCGGCTCTGAAGGCTGTGGATTGTTGGGCCTCGGCCACAAGGGAGATACGTTTTCGGTCGGCTCAACAGGGGTTGGTGCGAATCTGTGGTCTTCAGCAAGCGGAAATCGCGATGCCGAATCATCGTCACGCCTTGCGAAAAACTGGTTACGGATTTCGCCAATAATAGGTGCTTGCGAAGACTCGGGATGAAACGCCGCCGGTTCCTTGACGGAGGGTTTCACCGTGTCCGCAGCAAAGGAAGGCTCAACTCGCCCATGCGCAGGCTCTACCGTCTTTTCCGCGTCCGGGGCAAAGTCGTCAAGTTCTGCAAAATAGTCTGTACTTTCGACCCGACCACTGCTCACATTTGCCCCCAATTGTTTGTTTTTCTGGACAATCCGTGCCAATTCAAGAAGCGGATCTTCCATGGCCGGTCGCACCGCACCTTCCTCGGCAGAGGACGCGGGTTCATCAGCTTGATTATTTTCGTAATCGTTTGCCATGAGCCTTACGAAAACCGGTTCAGTTTTTCCGCGCGCGCTTCACCTTCGGCACACGGGACAGCGACATTTGCCTAACGCATTTCCTCAGGTGCATTTACACCAAGAATCGAAAGTCCTGAAGAGAGCACCAAAGATATTGCACGTACCAAAGCAAGACGTGCCAGGGTTAATTTCGGGTTACCGGCGTCAATAAAACGTAAATGCGGCATTTCCTTGCCTCTATTCCAATGGCCATGGAGTGAACTCGCCAAATCATGTAGATAAAACGCGATCCTGTGCGGCTCATGTGTTTCCGCCGCTGCATTCACCACTTTGGGCCATTCAGCCATCTTGGCAATCAATTCAAGCTCACCGCTGTCACCGAGCAAAGTGAGGTCCGCATCAGCAAGGTCGCTGTCCGCAGTCTCCAGGTCTGGAAGTTCTTCCGACGCCTGTCGCAGCACAGAACAGCACCTTGCATGCCCGTATTGCACATAGAAAACCGGATTGTCTTTCGACTGCTCCGTTACCTTGTTGAAATCGAAATCCAGCGGAGCGTCGTTTTTCCGGAACAGCATCATGAAGCGAACCGGGTCCGAACCGACTTCATCGACGACTTCTCTCAAAGTAACAAAGTCGCCCGACCGTTTGGACATTTTGACCGGCTCACCGTCACGCATCAGTTTCACGAGCTGGCAAAACCTGACAATGACATCGGTTTCGCCGCCGGATACTGCCTTGCCAACAGCCTGCAACCGTTTTGCGTAACCACTATGATCGGCACCCAGGATATAGATCGTTTCCTTGAAACCCCGTTCGAACTTGTCCTGGAAGTAGGCAACGTCGGCTGCGAAATAGGTATACGACCCATCAGACTTTTTCAGTGCCCGGTCCGTATCATCACCAAAATCGCTCGCCCGAAAGAGCGTCTGTTCGCGGTCTTCCCAGTCTTCCGGCACCTGTCCTTTGGGTGGCGGCAAGGTCCCCTGATAGATAAGCCCCTTTTCCCGCAGCCCATCCAGCATATGGTCGATCTTCGAACCATTGGCACCGCTCCTGTCATGGAGCGTTTTTTCAGAAAAGAAAATCTCGTGTTCGACTCCAAGTGCCGCAAGGTCTGCTCTTATAAGATCGAGCATCGCCGCCATCGCGGCCTCCTTCACGATTGGAAGCCATTCGGCATCCGGCATTCCCAGCAGTTTTTCGCCAAACTGGTCCTTGAGCAGAGACCCTACCGGCTTGAGATAATCGCCTGGATAAAGACCAGACGGGATTTCGCCTATGTCTTCACCGAGAGCCTCGCGGTACCGAAGGTATGCGCTCCGCGCAAGAGTTTCGATCTGCGATCCCGCGTCATTAATGTAGTATTCCTTGACGACATCGTTGCCGGCAAAAGCCAGCAGATTGGCAAGAGCATCGCCAACGACGGCACCGCGAATGTGTCCGACATGCATTGGTCCGGTCGGATTCGCCGACACATATTCGACATTCACCTTCGGAGAAGGCTGCAGAGCAGTCGCTCCAAAGCTCTCACCAAGACCAAGAACACTGCCGAGAACCCGCTGCCAAACGGCAGGTGCGACCCGGAGGTTGATGAACCCAGGTCCAGCTATCGTCGTCTCGGTTATGTCCGGGTCCTGATTGAGTTTTTGGACGAGTTTTTCGGCAAGGTCGCGCGGTTTCATCTTGAGCGGTTTTGCAAGCACCATTGCTGCATTGGTTGCGAAGTCGCCGTGATCGGGATCCCTCGGGGCTTCGACCACTACGCGCGTCAAATCCGGTGAAACTCCATTTTCATCATGAAGTTCAAGCTCCTGGAGTGCATTTTTCACGCGCTGCGTGAAGTCTGCGAAGATATTCATTTTACACCGATCAAGTTTGGTCTTCCAAGCACGGGATTCCCGTGAACAACAGGGCAGCAAATTCGCCCCTGCGCCTACCCTAAATCCGGAGTGTCGTCAAACAGCCTGCGGTGCTCCTCGATGGCGTAGCGGTCGGTCATGCCGGCAATGTAATCGCATATTCGCCGGGCTGTTTCGGTATCGCCCAGGGAACCCAGACCAACATTCCATGGATGTGGCATCAATTCGGGGTCCGACTGGTATTTGCGAAACAGATCCTTCACGATGCGGGCAACGAGCTTGCGAACGGCCAAAACATCCGCATGGCGATAAACACGGGCGAACAGAAATCTCTTAACTTCCTTTTCCGCAAGTGCCATTTCATCGGAAAACCCGACAAGACCCCTTCCGGCCATTCTGATATCGTTTGCAGATTTCGGATCAAGTTCGGATATGTTGCCGACGGCTTCCCTGATGACGTCCTCAACCATTCTTGTGATCGATCTGCGGACGATCTCGTGGATTCGCCTGCTTTCCTCCAACCCGGGATACTTTCTGTCAACATCTACCAGAATGTCGGCAAGAAACGGGACTTCGCGCATGTCTTCCACAGCGAAAAGACCCGCTCTCAATCCGTCATCCAGGTCATGAGCGTCATAGGCAATGTCGTCCGCGATTGCGGCCGCCTGAGCCTCGCTGCCCGGCCAGGTGTCCAGCAAGAGATCCTGCTTGTCTGCATATTCGCTGATCGCAAACGGCAGTCGGCCGCCCTTGAATTTTCCGATCGGGTTGCCGTCTGAATCAAGAAGAGGCCCATTGTGTTTGACAAGTCCCTCCAGAGTTTCCCAGGCCAGGTTCAATCCGTCGAATTCCGCGTAGCGTTGTTCGAGATGCGTGACAACGCGCAGGGACTGGGCATTGTGATCAAAACCATCAAAGGGCGCCATGCACTCGTGCATGACATCCTCGCCTTCATGTCCAAACGGGGTGTGACCGAGATCATGCGCAAGCGCCAAGCACTCTGCGAGGTCTTCGTCAAGGCGCAGCGCTCTTGCCAGCGACCGGGCGATCTGGGAGACCTCGATCGTGTGCGTCAGACGTGTACGGAAATGATCGCCCTCGTGATATACAAAGACCTGTGTCTTGTGCTTCAATCTTCTGAAGGCCGAGGAATGAATGATCCGGTCGCGGTCCCGTTGAAAGGGTGTCCGGGTAGGACTTTCGGTTTCCGGAAACAGGCGCCCTTTGCTCAGGCGCGGATTTTCGGCGTACACCGCCCGGGTCTGAGCTCCGAAGCCAATGTCAGTTTTAGTTGTCGATCCGTCGCCATTCACAGCATCTTCACCCAGTCTAACCGCGCCGCAGATTGACGCGGGCGACTTCAAAACTTACTTATCTGAATAAATCAGGTTTCACGCTCTTTGCCAGCAGCAAGAGCCTAGCGAGTCAGCAGAACATGACCGATACACCAGAAAATCGAGTAACAGTCAGCGAACGCGCTGCCAAGCGCATTGCCAAAATATTGTCGAACGAGGCCGAAGGCAGCATGCTCAGGGTCAGTGTAGAAGGTGGCGGCTGCTCCGGGCTTCAATACAAATACGACGTCGTCGACAGTAACGAAGACGACGATTTTGTCATTGAAAATCCAGGAGCGATCGTTCTGATCGATACGGTATCGCTTCAGTATATGGAAGGATCGGAGATTGACTTCGTCGACGATCTGATCGGACAGTCTTTTCAGATAAACAACCCCAACGCGGTCGCCGGGTGTGGCTGCGGCACCAGTTTTACCATTTGACCTGAGCGCACACGTGTTTCAAGGCCGGAGTCTCCGGCCTTTTTCTTACATGAGGCAAATCGAACGATGAGAATCGCGACCTGGAACATCAACGGCGTCAAGGCACGTATCGATACGGTTCTCGAGTGGTTGAAGGAAACGTCGCCGGATGTTGCCTGTCTTCAGGAAATCAAATCGGTCGACGAGAATTTTCCGCGACAGCCCTTCGAGGATCTCGGCTACAACGTCGAAACCCACGGTCAAAAGGGTTTCAACGGGGTCGCGCTGTTATCCAAGCAACCGCTCGAGGACGTCGAACGCAGGCTTCCCGGCGACGATGGTGACGAACAGGCGCGTTTCATCGAAGGAGCCGTTTCGAGCGACAAAGGTGTCATTCGCTTTGGATGTCTCTATCTTCCGAATGGCAATCCGCTCGGAAGTGAAAAATTTCCCTACAAGCTGGCCTGGATGGATCGTTTGATCCCACATGCCGAAAGGCGGCTTCGCGAAGAAAACGCCTATTTGCTCCTTGGCGATTACAATGTAATTCCGGATCCGATTGACGCAAAAAACGCGAAAAACTGGCTGGACGACGCGCTCTTTCAACCAGAGAGCAGACAACGTTTCAGAGCGCTGACGAACCTCGGTTTCACAGAAGCCGTGAGAGCGTGTACCGAAGCAGCGGAGACATATACTTTCTGGGACTATCAGGCTGGTGCCTGGCAGAAAAACAATGGCATCCGCATCGATCACATCCTGCTGTCACCGCAAGCCACGGATCTGATATCCGGATGCGGCATAGACAAGCATGTTCGCGGGTGGGAAAAGCCGTCCGACCATGTGCCGGTCTGGGTCGAGCTGGCAGCTTGAGCCCGGAAACTGCGCACGTTTGCATCTCGTCGATTTTCATCCCCGGAAACTCGTATACAACGACGCGGACCGGCGTCCTACTTGCGGTAAACCTTCTGCATGATATTGTTTGAGACCATGGGATAACGGTAGGCCATCTCCAGTCCGCACCGGCAAATAGCGGACAAAAGCACTATCCGGCGTCGCTCGTTGAGGCCGGAGCTTCTTATTTTTGCTGTTTTGTCAGAGCCTTAGCAGCAACGGCGTTTTTAGGCGGAGTATGTCTCGCTTCTGTTGCCAGTGCCCAAAGTATCTCGTGCACCTGTCGATACCAGGGTGAGGATTACGGTCTGGGCGAATCCATTTGCCTGAAAAGCCCGAATGGTTCGAAAATGGCGACATGCGCCATGGTGCTCAACAACACGTCCTGGCAACTCAGCAACGCCCCCTGCCCGCTGTCGCAGCTAAGTCCGGCTTCCGTAGAGCAGGTCGAAAATGCGACACCCCTGCCAGCTGGCGACAAAACAAAGCCAATGCCAGTCAGCCCGGGATAGGCCCAAGCCTTCATTTGGGGTTGTCGTTCTGTCTGTTCTATTGAAAAACGAAAACTCTACTGTGTCTTGAGTTTCTGCGCGGTAAGCATGTCAGGCCGGTTCTGTTCGATCCAGCCGTCGGCAAGCGAGCGGGCTCTCTCACGTACATGCTCTGGTGACACAGCAAAATATTGCTCATGCATGGTGTGGATCCAGTCGGCTTCCGAGCCCACAGCCTGTTCCCTGGCCACCGTCAACCACATCAGTCCACGCGCTTTCTTCTTTTCCGAAGACCCTATGTTGTAAAGAGTTTCACCGAGCCGTGCTTGTGCCCCGACATGCCCCTTGAGCGCCGCCAGATTGTACCAGCGCACGGCCATACGGCTGTTGTTGTCCTGATACATCTGACCCAGTTCATATTGCGCCTCCGCATCACCGAAGTAAGACGCGGCATGTGTGAAAATCTGACGCGCACGCGCTTCGTTTTTCGGAACAGTTCCGTCGATTCCATTGAGATAATACGTGCCGAGAGCAACAAGTGCACTGGAAACAAAGGGGGCATCTGGTGCGCTCGGGCTGTCGTCGCCATGCTCGCGGACAATCTGGCTGTAGTATTCGAACGCCCTCAGGTCGTCTTCCTGGACACCGTCGCCCTTGGAGTACATTTCTCCAAGTTTCCACGCTGCCATGGGCTGTCCGTTTTCAGCAGCATATTGCAAGGAATTAAGCGCTTCGACCTTGTTGCCCGAATAATACTGGCGAGCGCCCTCACGCAATGCTTCGGTAGGAGACAGATCCTGCGGTCCAATCGAAACGTTCGGTGCTGGCTGTCCGTCAAAAGCGGCGGCCGGTTCGGCGAGACCCAGAAACAGCAGAGAAGAGAACATGACTGTCCGCATTCCCGAGCCGCCCAGTCTCGAAACCTTCTTTCGCATACCTGTCACACAATTACGCACAGTACGATATTCACCGCTGTGCCGTTGGTCGTTGACGGCATTTATTGTTGTTCGCGCCTCGCGCATTTCCTGTCTCTTCATACCGTCGGCCACGACCTGACGGTTCTTTTTTTTCACGGTCTAACGTGGCCAATCAATTCGGCCTAAGTTGGGCCATTCTTGGTCCAATTAAGACCATTTGCGGGATTCTTCCTCTCGTGGCCGCTCGGCGATCAATGCATACATCAATCGCTGGACAACCGGACTTTAGCGTAACGGTTGCTGCTCAAACATGGCTGAACATGGGCAATATCTTCATTCAGCCCTTTCAAACGGGACTCTGTCTGCGAGTGTTGCCGAATTGGCACAATTCTCACACCGCCAGGGCATCCCTCCGCAGTAAATTCAACCACATCGAAGTTGATGATCAGTTTCCGGGTTGGAAGGTTCATCTGGTCTGTTGAAAACGTTGCCTTTATGGCAAAATCCTTTGCCGTTCTGCATTTGTCCTTCAAACTTGGTTATGATTCGGTGTAGGTACCAGCGCTGAACCTCTACAACAGAGCTACGAACCCATTCAGGCGAGACGGAATGAGCGCAAAAGACGATCTATTTGCTGGAAATGCGGCGATATCGGCACCTTTGAACGAGCCGCCGACAACACCTGCACCTCAAAAAGCGCGCCCGACATCACCTGTTTCGGTTCCGGATGACTATTCGGCCGCCGACATTGAAGTCCTAGAAGGCCTGGAGCCCGTTCGGCGGCGTCCGGGAATGTACATTGGCGGCACGGACGAAAAAGCCCTTCACCATCTGTTTGCCGAAGTAATCGATAACTCCATGGATGAGGCGGTCGCAGGGCATGCTACATGGATCGATGTTTCGCTTTCAAACGACGGATTCCTGACAATCGTCGACAATGGTCGTGGCATACCGGTTGATCCGCACCCCAAGTTCAAGGACAAGTCCGCGCTCGAAGTCATCATGACCACGCTGCACGCGGGCGGCAAATTCGACAGCAAGGTATACGAGACTTCCGGCGGATTGCACGGGGTCGGCGTGTCCGTCGTCAACGCCCTGTCCGAGGAGCTGGTCGTCGAGGTTGCCCGCAGCCGAAAACTATACCGGCAGACGTTCCGCAGAGGCCAACCACAAGGCCCTCTTGAGATGGTCGGCGACACGCAGAACCGACGTGGCACGCTGGTACGTTTCAGGCCTGATGATCAGATCTTCGGCAAGGGGGCAAGGTTCCTGCCTGCCCGTTTGCACAAGATGGCGCGCTCCAAGGCCTATCTTTTTGGCGGTGTCGAAATCCGCTGGCATTGTGCACCCGACATGATATCGGAAAAGGATCCGACACCGGCCGAGGCAGTGTTTCATTTTCCAGGTGGGCTGAAGGATTTTCTTTCCGAGCGCCTGACAAATGAACGCCGCGTCGTTGACGAGATTTTTGCCGGCCGTACCGACAAGACCGGCAAGCACGGTTCCGTCGAATGGGCCGTCAACTGGTTCGCTGGTGATGGCTTCGTCAATTCCTATTGCAATACCGTGCCGACACCGGAGGGTGGCACACACGAAGCGGGTTTCAGATATGCGCTGCTGCGCGGTCTCAAGGCATATGGCGAACTGACGAGCAACAAGAAGGCCAGCATCATTACGGGAGACGACGTGATGACGTCCGCCGGTGGAATGCTTTCGGTCTTTATTCGTGAACCCGAATTTGTCGGTCAGACCAAAGACAAACTTGCCTCGAACGAAGCCACCCGTGTGGCTGAAACCGCAGTGCGAGACGCATTCGACCACTGGCTTACAGCTTCGCCGAACCAGGCGAACAAATTGCTGGAATGGGTCATCGACCGAGCCGAGGATCGCCTGCGCCGGCGCCAGGAAAAAGACGTTGCGCGCAAAACGGCCGTCCGGAAACTTCGCCTTCCAGGAAAACTCGCGGATTGTTCTGCCAACCAGTCCGACGGCACGGAACTGTTCATCGTGGAGGGCGATTCGGCGGGCGGCTCAGCGAAGCAGGCGCGCAACCGCTCAAATCAGGCAATCCTGCCGCTGCGTGGAAAAATTCTGAATGTCGCCAATGCAGGCCGGGACAAGCTCGTCGCGAACCAGCAATTGGCGGATCTCATTCAGGCCCTCGGTTGCGGTACAAGATCGCAGTACCGGGAAACGGATCTGCGATACGAAAAGATCGTCATCATGACCGACGCGGACGTTGATGGTGCCCACATCGCGTCGCTTTTGATCACATTCTTTTACCGCGAAATGCCAGAGCTCATTCGAGGAGGCCATCTTTTTCTGGCGGTCCCTCCCCTTTACAGGCTCAGCCAGGGCGGCAAAACACTTTATGCCCGCGATGACGCGCACAAGGACGAGTTGCTCGAAACAGTTTTCAAGGGAAAATCAAAAGTCGAGATCGGCCGCTTCAAAGGCCTGGGCGAGATGTTACCGGCCCAGCTGAAGGAAACGACGATGGATCCGTCGAAACGCTCCATGTTGAAGGTCGATGTGGATGAGGCTGATATTGGCACAACGAACGATGCCGTTGAAAGACTGATGGGTAACAAACCGGAAGCGCGATTCCGGTTCATTCAGGAAAATGCGGAATTCGCGGATGATCTTGACATCTAGATTCAACAAAAGCCGTGTATGACTTTGCTCAGCCGTGAAAAAAGATCTCACGCATTCAATCTTTCAGGATACCAAACTGGTAACCCGGGAAGCCGTACATTTGGAATGCCGGCATGGCAGACATCTGATTTGATGGCACCACAGCGCAGTTACGTTAGGTAAAGCATCATGCAAATCCAGCGTAAGTAACCGTCACTCTCAGATTTTCTGTCGGCACATGAGGTCACAGGTACAGAAGTCCGGCAACTCATTTGGAATGTCACTTTGGATCTTACTGAGTCATGTTGTGCCCTTCAGCATCACTCCTGGAAGTGCTTTGACGCTGCAATATTAACTGAGATCGCAATTCTAGCGCGGAATTACTCGATTTTCTTGACATTTTACCTCTTCGGCGCATTGACACTGGGGCACATGAATGTAGTGTGTGCGCACGTTGGCACCAATGGTTTCCTAAGTGTCGCCGTCTAACAATCACAACATCCGGGCAAAACGCTCTATGTCATTTGATACTCTCGGTCTTAGCGAGAAGGTCCTCGCTGCAGTTGATGCGGCAGGTTATAAGGAACCCACAGCCATTCAGGCAGGAGCGATCCCGCAGGTTCTGGAACGGCGGGATATTCTCGGCATCGCGCAAACAGGCACAGGCAAAACTGCCAGTTTCACGCTGCCCATGCTGACTCTTCTGGAAAAGGGCCGCGCCCGTGCGCGCATGCCCCGGACACTCATCCTGGAGCCGACCCGTGAACTCGCGGCGCAGGTTGAAGAAAATTTCGAAAGATACGGCACAAATCACAAGCTGAATGTCGCATTGCTCATCGGCGGTGTTTCCTTTGCGGATCAAGACCGGAAACTCGATCGCGGCACAGACGTCCTGATTGCGACGCCCGGCCGTCTTCTGGATCATTTTGAACGCGGCAAATTGCTGCTTCAGGGCGTAGAGATCCTCGTTATCGACGAAGCCGACCGTATGCTGGATATGGGTTTCATCCCGGACATCGAGCGGATCTGCAAGTTGATCCCGTTCACGCGCCAGACATTGTTCTTTTCGGCAACCATGCCGCCGGAAATCCAGCGTCTCACAGACACGTTCCTGCAGAACCCGGCACGGATCGAAGTCGCGCCGACAGCTACGACAGCCGAAAACGTCAGCCAGCACCTCAAGGCATCTCCTTCAAAGGATTACGAGAAGCGCGCAGCGTTGCGCGATCTCCTTGAAGGCGCTGAAGACCTCCAGAACGCAATTGTCTTTTGCAATCGCAAGCGCGATGTTTCGACGCTGTTCCGCTCTCTTGAACGCCACGAATACAATGTCGGCGCACTCCATGGAGATATGGATCAGCGCACACGCATGATGATGCTGGACAATTTCCGCAAGGGGAATATCAAGCTTCTTGTCGCAAGTGATGTTGCCGCACGTGGCCTGGACATCCCGGAAGTGAGCCACGTTTTCAACTTTGATGTTCCGATCAACGCCGAAGACTATGTGCACAGGATCGGTCGTACCGGCCGTGCCGGACGCAGCGGTGCTGCATACACGCTTGTTACTGGCGAAGACAAAAAATACCTGGAAGCGATCGAAACTCTCATCAAACAGTCCATTGAGTGGCTGGGTGAGCCGATCGACTTTGAAGCGGCCGCGAAAGAACGCAAGGCAAGACGCAAAGGCGGCAAAAGCGCCAAGAGCGAGTCGAGCAACGATAATGACGCGCCGCAGGCAAAAACCTCCGGACGTCGCCGTTCGCAATCCAAACAACGTGAAACCGTATCCGAACCCAGCCAGGAGCAACAGGACGCCTTGACCCCAGCATCTGTTTCTGAACTTCCGCAAAAGGCAGTCAACAAAAAGCCCAAAAGCGGGAAGCATGAACCGGCTTTCGGTGCTGGCGTTCACATCCCGGCATTCCTGCTGCGGGAACCTCGCCCAAAAAAAGCATCGTAACGTAACTTTTAATGCGGGATATGTCTTAAGCTTAACCGCTCCTTAAAACTTCCAGTCGAGTTTGGGACCTAGATCTTGCGGCCGTGTGGGGCGGATTCGCAAGGCTAAGGTGAGAGAAGTTTTATGTCGGAAGAAGACGACCATAAGAGGACCATCCAATATGGTGAGTCCGCAATCAGCTATATAAAAAAGAACACATTACCTGCTTACCCGCGTTCTTACGAACTTTGGTACACCTATTCTGCTGGATATAATCAGGGCCTGAACCGCGCCGTAAATGATACGATAAAGGACAAAGGCCGCATCAGCACTGACGAAATGCTGAACCTTTATGGACGGTTTCTGTCTCCGACACGTCTCGGCGACCGGCTTGACGAAGTAGGCTCAAGAGTTTCCAGGGAAGTCGAGGAGCTGATCGACTCGCTGAAACTCAGTGCAGATGCAACTTCGGATTACGGCAGTGCGCTTGAGCAGGCGGGAGAAAAGATCAAGGGTGTCGCCGATCCAAAGAAACTTCAGCTTTATGTAACTCACCTTGTCAAATCCACACAAAATGCAGTTGCATCCAACCGGAAACTAGAAAGCCAGTTGCTGGAGTCCAAAAAGCATATCGAGAATTTGCAGTCTTCGCTCGAAGCCATTCGTTACGAGTCCTTGACCGACGAGCTAACGACACTCAACAACCGAAAACACTTCGAAGTCTCGCTTGAAAAGATTATTGAACAGTCCAAGGAAAGCGGTCGAGGTTTTGCCTTGCTGATGACTGACATCGACCACTTCAAGAAATTCAACGACACCTACGGCCACCAGACGGGCGATCAGGTGCTTCGTCTCGTCGCGCTCGCAGTCAAGCAAAACATCAAAACACAAGACGTTGCCTGCCGATATGGTGGTGAGGAATTTTCAATCATCTTGCCGCAATCCGAACTGGAGGAAGCTGCGGAAATCGGCGAACGGATACGCTCGGCAGTCATGTCCAAGGAACTGGTCAAACGCTCAACCGGTGAGAACCTCGGTCGCGTGACGATCTCGGTTGGAATCGCAACGTTCGACACATTGGACACAGGGCACTCTATCGTATCCCGTGCCGACGAAGCACTTTATGCCGCCAAGAACGCGGGCCGTAACCTGGTCAAGACGGAAATAGATCTGCAAAGGTCCGGTGATAGCGAAGAAAATGTAGCTTAGCCTGCAAACTGAGATGGTCCGGTCAGAGCTACATTCGTGAAATGGCTCGTCCGGCTTTCCGCCACTCTCATTGCGTTGCGTTCAGTCCCATTTGCCAGAAATCACTCTCCAGACGACACGCCTTTTCAAACAGCGACAAGACGCGTGGGTACCGGGCGGTTGTCAGGACCTGTTCACCGGTTGTATCAAACCAGGCCTCAAAACCATCTGCCAGGCCCTGGTACCCCTCCCCGGCATACTCCTGGATCCACCGTTGATACGGGTTTTCAGGAACGTCGTTCCCGGCCAATTGAAGGCGTTTACCGATTTCGGCGTAGCCAAGAACGCAAGGTGCAAGCGCGGCCTGGAGATCCAGCAAGTCTCCTGACATACCGGCATCGAGAACAAAGCGCGTATAAGCCATTGTCGGTGTATCTTCCGAAGCGAGTTCAATTTCCTCCCGTCGCATCCCCCAGCGTCCGCAGATTTCGATGTGAAGCTCGAGTTCAACGTCAAGGATGGCTTTCACACCCTCCAGCGAGTGACGCATATCGGAGATTGCCGGACTTTTGTAAATGCCAAGCGCATATGCCCGGGCGAACTGGATCAGGAACAAGTAGTCCTGGACAAGGTAGTGTTTGAAACATTCGAGCGGCAATTTCCCACTGCCAAGCTGCTCGACAAAAGCGTGCTTGGTGTAATCTTGCCATTGCGGCGCGGCATCAACCTTGAGCCGTTCAAACAGGTTCATTGAGATCTCTTGGGAGGGAGTTTGTCCGCTTGCAGCTTTACCGCGCCAGCTCATTTACATCTGCTGCCTGAAGCGAAACAGACTCGCCACAGCCGCAAGCAGATACTTCGTTCGGGTTCTTGAAGACAAAGCCAGACCGGAATTTGGTGACCTCGAAATCCATTTCCGTGCCAAGAAGAAACAGCACGGCAGAGGGATCAACGAAGAGTTTTGCGCCCTTGTCCTCGATCACGTCATCGCCCGGCTTGGCATCTTCCACCAGGTTCATGGTGTATTCCATTCCGGCACAACCACCTTTTGTGATTCCGACACGCAAGCCAGCGGCGTTCTCGTCCGTGTTTTCGACAAGTTCCCTGACACGCTCTGCGGCAGCGTCAGTCATGGTCATGACCTGGAATTTTCCACCGGAAGCCATTCAGTCCTCGCTAAGCGTCAACTATCCAAAACCTGATATAGGTTGTCAGCTTATCGGATAAAAGGTTTCGAACTCAATACCAGTTAAGGGCGACTTTCGCCTCGTCCGACATGCGATCCGGTGTCCATGGCGGATCGAACACCATATCGACATTGACCGGGCCGACGCCGGCAACTGCCGAAACAGCATCCTGCACCCAACCAGGCATTTCACCGGCAACAGGGCAACCTGGTGCTGTGAGGGTCATGTCGATGTTGATCGACCGGTCATCTTCGATATCGACCTTGTAGATCAATCCCAACTCATAGATGTCACACGGGATTTCCGGATCGTATACCGATTTCAGCGCGCCGACGATATCAGTCGTCAGGCGGTCGAGTTCGTCAACAGGAATGGCGCTTTTGGCAGTGACTTCGGCCTGAAGTTCCTCGCCATCCGCACCCGTGTCTATCGTCGTCGCGTTTTCCATCTTGGGTCCGTCCTTACCCGAAAAAGCTCTGTGCCTTCAAAAGAGCATCATACAACGCGTCAACTTCTTCGCGCGTGTTATAAAGCCCGAAACTTGCCCGACATGTAGAGGTTACACCATATCTTGCCAAGAGCGGCTGTGCGCAATGCGTGCCCGCTCTGACTGCAACCCCTGCCCGGTCGATAATCGTGGCAACATCATGTGCGTGCGCACCCTCGATCTCGAATGAAACGATCGCGCCCTTGCCCGGTGCCTCACCAAAAATCCTGAGGGAGTTGATTTCCCTGAGTTTCTGGTGAGCGTGGTCTTTCAGGTCCGCTTCGTGGCGTGCGATGTTCTCACGCCCGATTTCATCCATGTAGTCCAGCGCAGCGCCCAGTCCGATCGCCTGAACGATGGGCGGTGTACCGGCTTCAAACCGGTGCGGAGGATCATTATAGGTGATTGCCTCTTCGGTAACGTCGAGGATCATCTCACCGCCGCCATTGAACGGTCTCAAAGCATTCAAGCGTTCAGGCTTGCCCCAGAGCACACCGATTCCAGACGGACCATAAACCTTGTGGCCAGTGAAGACGTAGTAGTCGCAGTCCAGATCCTGGACATCGACCGGCAAATGCACTGCAGCCTGGCTGCCGTCGACCAGAACCGGGATGCCGCGCTCATGCGCAATCCGGCAAATCTCCTTCACGGGGACCACCGTCCCAAGCACGTTCGACATGTGCGTGATGGCGACCAGCTTGGTGCGGTCGCTCAGCGTATCGACAAATGCGTCCAGATCGAAGGAACCATCTTCCCTGACATAGACCCATTTCAGCTTCGATCCGTGCCGTTCTCGATGAAAATGCCAGGGTACGATATTGGAATGATGCTCCATGATGGAGATCACAATTTCATCGCCTTCGCCAAAATAGTCCGGACCAAGGCCGTAGGACACCAGGTTGATCGCTTCCGTGGTCGACTTTGTGAAGACGATCTCGTCGACTGATTTGGCGTTCAGGAAACGACGAACCTTTTCCCGTGCCGCCTCATAATTGTCGGTGGCCGTATTGGACAGGAAGTGCAGGCCCCGGTGCACGTTGGCATACTCTTCGGAATAGGCCCTGGTTACGGCATCTATGACAGCCTTCGGTTTTTGCGCGGACGCACCGTTGTCCAGATAAACGAGTGGCTTTCCGTAAACCTCCCGCGAAAGGATCGGGAAATCACGCCGGATCGCCTCGACATCATAGCCGGACGTCTGTGTCATGTCTTGTGCAGTCGCGACCGTCATTCGGCACTGCTCCTTGTTTTCAATAGGCCGGCAAGCGACCTAGTGACTTGCAAGCCAGTCGCGTACGCGCGCTTCCAGCCCTTCCGTCACATCGTCTTCGCCATATTCCTCAATCGCTTCAGAAAGAAACGCGAGCACCAGCAGCGTTTTCGCTTCAGCCTCGGGAATGCCACGAGCACGTAGATAAAAAAGAAGGTCCTCGTCAATCTGTCCGCTGGTCGCACCATGCGCACAGATTACGTCGTCGGCAAAAATTTCCAGCTCGGGCTTGTTTGCCATTTCCGCTTCTTCGGAAAGGAGCAAGGCCTGGGTCATCATTTCACCGTCGGACTTTTGGGCATGCTGGGCAACATTGATGCGCCCCTGGTAGACACCCTTGGCCCGACCGTCGAGTACCGTCTTGAAGAACTCGCGACTGTTGCAATGCGGAACCGCGTGATCAACGATCAGCGTCTGATCGGCCAGATCATCGCGACCAACCATCGTGACACCGTAAATCTTCGCCTCGGAATTCTCTCCAACGAAATTGATGAACTGCTGGTTTCTGGCGAATTTCGGACCGGCCATGAAACCCAGTGACCTGAATTCCGCTTCCGCACCGATGGTTGCGATGGTCGTGAGCAGTCGCGCTGAATCGCAATTGCCAACGATAAGTCGTGTCGCTGCAAGATGCGCCTTGTCGGCGATGTCGTAGTCAAAGACGGAATTGACCTCGCCCTCCGCCGTATCGCCGATGAAGGTCTCCAGCAAATGCAGGCTTGCGCCGGCCCCCGCTCTCACCTTGATCCGGGTTGCCTGTGCGCCGGAAGACGCGGCGACCTGTACCAGTTCGACCGGCTTTGATACGGCTGCACCCTCGGCGACATCGACAATCACGCCACCTTGAACAAACGCGGTGTTGAGCGCAACGACGCCATCATTCTGTCCCGATTTGGGGGGCGCAAGCAGCTGTGCGCCGTGCTCACCTGAAAGAGCGTCGTTCAGATTTGTTACCGTTACACCCTCAGTTGCCAATGCATCGACGTCAGACAACGTCGGCAGATATGAACCGTTGGCAATGACGATCCTGTACCGCTCCAGTCCACCGAAAAGGTCTTGATCTTCAAGAATGGCCTGAACACGGGAAAGATCTGCTGCAGTTGCGAGCGGCGCAGCGGCTTTCATGAAGGCGCGCAGATCGGAATACTTGTATTCTTCAACCCGGCGGTGCGGCAGTCCCCGATCGCGAAGCTGGTCGACGGCCGCTTCGCGAAGTGCGGAGACAGCAACCGACCCCGCCAAGGCCTCTCTGGCGCTCTCAAAGCGTTCAAAAAGATCGCTTTCAGCCTGAGTGTGTTTAATGGGCACGCTGGCATTCATGTCGCGTTACTCCCTCAGGCCGCCGCATCGACGTAATCTGCATAACCGTTCTTTTCCAGCTCCAGCGCCAGATCCTTGTCGCCTGTCTTGACGATGCGGCCCTTGGAAAGAACATGAACGACATCCGGAACGATATGGTCAAGCAGACGCTGGTAGTGCGTGATCACCACCATGGCGCGCTCCGGCGAACGCAGCGTGTTGACACCTTCCGACACGATACGCAGCGCATCGATGTCGAGACCTGAATCCGTTTCATCGAGGACGCAGAGCTTCGGCTCCAACAGCGACATCTGCAAAATTTCAGCCCGTTTTTTTTCACCGCCCGAGAACCCGACATTGAGCGGACGCTTCAACATGTCCATTGAAACGTTGAGATGGTTGGCTGCCGCCTTGACTCTTTTCATGAAATCCGGAATCGACAATGCATCCTCGCCCCGCGCCTTGCGCTGCGCATTCATCGCCGTCTTCAGGAACTCCATGGTCGCGACACCCGGGATCTCGATCGGGTACTGGAACGCCAGGAACATGCCGGCGGCCGCACGTTCGTCGGGGTCCATGTCCAGCATGTTTTCACCGTTGAACAGTACTTCGCCTTCGGTGATCTCATAGTCGTCCTTGCCTGCAAGAACATAGGACAACGTTGACTTTCCCGATCCGTTCGGCCCCATGATGGCGTGCACTTCGCCCGGATTGACAGTCAGGTTGACGCCGCGCAGGATTTCCGTTTCGTCTTCCGCAATGCGGGCGTGAAGGTTTTTGATCTCAAGCATTATTTGCTTCCGTCTCGTTTTCCGTTTTTTCTCTTTCAATCGCCAAATGACGAAGATCTTCAGCTCTTTTTTTGCGTACTGCGACGACATTCCAGATTTTGATGGCAACAAACCCGATGGTCACGACAATCAAGGGCCAAACTGCGTAGGCAACTAAACTCTGATCGGAAATCCAGAATATTGCTGACGCAAACAGCAACATTCCAAAAAGCACTCCGAACACAAGTTCTACGAGATACAACCGCACATATCTGTGTTGCGCTTTGAGGCCGTTTTTTCCTGACATCCGGGTCTTTGCTGCAGTAATCTGGGCTTGCGCAATGCCCAATTCCTCGTACTCCGATCCACGCCCCATTTCTCGTTCAGCCTCGCCACTAACGCTACTACTTAGCCAACAGATCCTTCCAGGCTGATCGAGATCAGCTTCTGCGCCTCGACAGCAAATTCCATCGGCAGTTGCTGGATGACGTCCTTGACGAAACCGTTGACAATCAGTGCAACCGCTTCTTCTTCTGACAACCCCCGCTGCAGGCAATAGAACATCTGGTCGTCCGAAATCTTGGAAGTCGTCGCCTCGTGCTCGAATTGTGCGGATGCATTCTTGCTTTCGATATAGGGCACGGTATGAGCGCCGCAGTCCTGTCCGATAAGCAGCGAGTCGCACTGGGTAAAGTTGCGTGCGTTCGACGCCTTCCGGTGCGCAGAAACCAGTCCGCGATAGGTGTTCTGTGATCGGCCTGCAGAGATCCCTTTGGAGATAATCCGGCTGGAGGAATTCTTTCCCAGATGGATCATCTTGGTACCGCTGTCGACCTGCTGATAGCCGTTGGAAACAGCGATAGAATAGAACTCGCCGCGCGAATTTTCGCCGCGAAGAATACAGGACGGGTACTTCCAGGTGATCGCGGAACCGGTCTCGACCTGTGTCCAGGAGATCTTCGAGTTCTTGCCGCGGCAATCACCACGCTTGGTGACGAAATTGTAGATACCGCCTTTGCCGTCCTTGTCTCCAGGGAACCAGTTCTGCACCGTGGAATACTTGATTTCCGCATCATCGAGCGCAACAAGTTCGACGACAGCGGCATGCAGCTGGTTTTCGTCACGTTGCGGTGCCGTGCAGCCTTCCAGATAGGAAACGTAGGACCCTTTTTCGGCAATGATCAGCGTACGTTCGAACTGTCCGGTATTCTGTTCATTGATGCGGAAATAGGTCGACAGTTCCATCGGGCAGCGAACACCTTCCGGGATATAGACGAAGGATCCATCGGAAAAGACGGCCGAATTCAGCGTCGCGTAGAAATTGTCGGTAACCGGAACCACGGAACCGAGATACTTCTTTACAAGGTCCGGATATTCCCGCAGTGCCTCAGAGATCGAGCAGAATATCACCCCGGCCTTCTTCAGCTCTTCCTTGAAGGTAGTGACGACGGAAACCGAATCGAAAACGGCATCGACCGCGACGCGGTTTTTCGGCTCCACACCGGCCAGAATTTCCTGCTCTGCAAGCGGAATACCGAGCTTTGCATAAGTTTCCAGGAGCTCTGGGTCGACCTCATCAAGGCTCTTCGGACCCTCGACGGATTTCGGCGCCGCCCAGTAATAGAGATCGTCGAAATCGATCCTGGGATAGGAAACACGTGCCCAACTCGGCTCTTCGAGCTGCTTGAAACGGCGCAAGGCGTCGAGACGCCATTCTGTCATCCATTCCGGTTCGTTCTTCTTGGCAGACAGAAAACGGACGGTCTCTTCCGAAAGACCCTTTGCGCCTTTTTCCGACTCGATGTCGGTTACAAAGCCGTATTTATACTGGTCAACATCGATGGCTTTCACCTGATCGATGGTTTCCTGTACAGCTGGCATCCCTTGCCTCCATTTGACGGGCACCACGCCCGTTTCTTGATCATTCAGCGCGCAGGATCATTTTCTTCCTGCGCCATTACTCAGGCGGTTTCCCGCCGAACTATCCGGTCACGCCGCCTCGTGGCGCGCGTCGGGATTGAGCCTGTCGATTATCTTCGGCCAGACATCAAGAAAGCCGGCGATGTCTGCACTGGAAGTGTTCCAGCCCAGACTGATCCGTAAAGCGCATCGCGCAAGGCTCTCTTCCACACCCATTGCGGTCAGCACATGCGATACCGAAACTTTCCCGGAAGAGCAGGCAGATCCGGACGAAACAGATACGCGCTCCAGATCAAAAGCGATCAATGCAGTTTCGGCGGGAATGCCAGGCACGGCAAAACAACAGGTATTTGCGAGACGGTCGACATTTTCACCGAAAATCACCGTTGAAGGACAAATACTTCGAAGCGCTGCTTCCAGCTGGGTCTTCAGATCAAGCACACGGCGCGTTTCGGATGTCTCTTCAAGTGCTTCAATTGCCGCAGCACCAAATCCCGTGATTGCGGCAACATTTTCCGTACCACCCCTGCGCCAATTCTCCTGACCGCCTCCAATCATCAACGGAGAAGGAGCCCGCGCAGTTGAACGAACGACAGTCGCACCAATTCCCTGGGGCCCGCCGATCTTGTGAGCGGAGAGCGTCACAATATCGGACTGCCAGGCCTCCATATCTATCTTGATGCGTCCTGCCGCCTGTACAGCGTCCACATGGAAAAAATGGCCGCATTCACGCGCAGCCGCGCCGATTTCCGCGACCGGTTGAATGACACCGGTCTCGTTATTCGCAGCCATGACCGACACCAATCCCGGCTCTGCATCTTTCAAGACTTCCTTCAGTTCCTGAAGCTGCAAGACGCCGTCGCAATCCACTGGAATGACGACCTGGTCGGCGACAGCGAACCTTCCACCAGTCAAAACCGATGGATGTTCGACCGCGCTTCTGAAAAGCTTGTCGAGGTAGACTGGAGCGCCCTGGTCCTGCCAGACCGGCGAAAGCGCCGTCATGTTGGCTTCCGTGCCACCTGAAGCAAATGTGACAGCCCTGGTTTTTTCGCCGCAAAGCCGCGCAACGTGCTCTCTTGCTTCTTCTATCCGGCCGCGCGCCCGTCGCCCGTGTGCATGCACCGAAGACGCGTTCCCCGTGTCGTTCAACACCTCGATCATGGTCTCGCGCACACCGGCACGCAAAGACGTACCGGCGTTGTGATCGAGATAAATCGGGTTTGATCGACGTGACATGAGCCCTCAAAAGTCAAGATCGACGGTTTCACTGCATCGAAAATTCACTGAAATGCCAAGCACATGTTCGAAAAACTTGATATTTTCCGCTGTGATGACGATAACACCTCCCAACCGGTCGAACCGAGCTCGCCTGCCTTTTGGGGGGTGGTGCAAACTTTCGAATAATTCTAAACAGGGTTCTAGAAACTTGGAGGCTAAGAGTCAAGTTTAGACTTACGGGAAACCACGTAGACAGAACTCCAATTCCCGCGCCCGCCCAACGTGGCGCGACAAAATGACAAGGACATAGCGCTTCATGCCTGAGGTGATCTTCAACGGTCCCGCCGGCCGGCTCGAGGGCCGGTTCCATCCCGCGAAAAAACGCAACGCACCAATTGCCCTGGTTCTGCATCTGCATCCGCAATTCGGCGGTACAATGAACAACCAAATTGTCTACCAAATGTATTACATGTTCGCGCGGCGCGGATTTGCTGTCCTTCGGTTCAATTTTCGCGGCGTGGGCCGGTCTCAGGGCACATTTGATCATGGACAGGGTGAATTGTCCGACGCGGCCGCGGCACTCGATTGGGTGCAGACTGTTCATCCAGATGCTCGTGCCTGCTGGATCGGCGGATTTTCCTTTGGCGCGTGGATCGGCATGCAGTTGCTTATGCGCCGTCCCGAAGTCGAGGGCTTCATTTCAGTCGCTCCACCGGCGAACCTGCATGATTTCTCGTTTCTTGCCCCCTGCCCTTCTTCAGGTCTGATCATTCATGGTGACAACGACAAGGTTGTCCCGCAAAAGGATGTCCAGACCCTGGTCGACAAGCTGAAAACCCAAAAAGGCATTGTGATCGATCACGAGACAATCCCCGGCGCCAATCATTTCTTTGAAAACGATATGGACGACTTGCTCCAGCGCTGCGGTACCTACGTCGATGGCCGCCTGGGTCTGACACCCGAAGATCACATCAACATAGACTGATTGTTCTTTTGGAGAGCCCGCCTGTCAGGCGGGCTTTTTTGTCTATGCAACGAGAAGCAAATTCGTCAGAAAATATTGTGATCCGGCCAGCCGGACGAGATGACCTGCCAGGCATTCTTTCGCTTTATCACGACCTCAACGCGGAAGACCTTGATGCGCCTCTATCTCTCAAGGAAAGAACATTCATTCAAATGCTGGCACAGCCAGGTCTGAGCATATTGCTGGCTCTGCTTGACGGTGAACCTGTTGCGACTATCACCGTGGTCGTCGTGCCGAACCTGACGAGAGGTTGCGCCTCTTACGCACTGCTGGAAAACGTTGCCACGCTGTCTTCCTGTCGCGGCAAGGGTATCGGGGGTCGGTTGCTGGCGGAAGCGATTGACCTTTGCTGGAAGGCAGACTGCTACAAGATCATGCTGATGTCAGGGTCGCAAAATCTGCGCGCCCACCGGTTCTACCAAGACCGGGGTTTCAAAACGACCAAGGCCGGCTTCGAACTAAGGAAACCTGGCTACGCGGTACGAAAAATTCGCTGACTACAACAATTTTCACGGTCAGTTTTGAATCCCCCTGATCACCGTGAGAGATATTGGAGCCGACCAAAACGAAAAATATGCGCCGCGATCAGCCTGTTGTATGCCATTCATCAAGAGAGGCCTCGCTGGAGCGATCCAGCGAACGAAACCACATTTCCAGGTTGAGCGCAGCCCAGGCAACCTCGCGTTCGCGCCTGCTCATACTTTCCGGTTTACGCGCCTTGTCGACAAAATCGCGTCGAACGATCTGATGTTTCTCGAGATGACCATTTTCGAAAATCTCACCGTGAGCGTTGAGCAACGCATTGTACCAAGCATGTACGGGCGGTTCGAAACCGCGCTTCGGCCTGTTCAAAATCTCGTCTCCCAAGAGATCTCGAACACTTTCCTTCAACAGGTGCTTGGGAGGCAATTGATCGTCACGAGCATGTTTTCTGAGCCCGACTAATGTCTCGACCAGTTTGTAGTCGACAAATGGCAGTCGCATCTCGATCGAACTTGCCATCGAGATACGATCTCCCTGTGCAATTCCATTTTCCGCAAGATAGTATTCGACAATCAATCTGGTAATGTCGAGGTCAATCCGGTCTGAAGCCTCACCATATTCAGCAATCGGATCAGGAGTAGACCAACTCGATTGTTCAATGAACTCAGGTTTAAAGAACTGCGGGTAGTTTTGATCTATAAATTGCGTAGCCGGCGTCTCCTCAAACAGGCGAAGACGTTTATCATTTTTCAGGTTTTTTTTGAGAAACCCTTTGAGTTCAGACACAATTCGTTTTCTGGTCTCCCGGAAACCACTCCTCTTTCCCTTTTTGTACCACTTCCCCTCATTGATCAGAACAGCATCCTGTACCCAGGGATAGCCCCAGCAAAGTTCATCAAGCCCGTGCCCTTGAAACATGACCTTGACGCCATGCTCATGTGCCTTGCGCATGATCACGAGGTAACTGAATCCGGAGATATCGGAAATCGGATCATTGCGGCTGAACACAAGATCCTCGAATGCATCAACGACATAGTCGTCTGTAATTTCAATGTCGTGGAATGGTTGTGACAGGCGATCCGCGAGCTGCTTTGCTTGTGCGCGTTCGTCAACCTCGGGTGCATCGGGGTATCCGACAGAAAATATCTGAAGTGGTTTGGAACTGTATTCGGTCAACATGCAAGCGAGGATCGACGAGTCGATGCCTCCGCTTAAACTCAGTCCCATGGGAACGTCCGAGACGATACACGTCTTGATGGCCTCTTCGAGTGATTGCCTGATTTCTTCAGTCGGGTTTCCGGTAACCGGTTTTGCGTCCCAGGGGCTCCAGTATTGTTTGATTTCGTAGCTCCAGGTCGCGATATCCAATTCAAGATATGAACCGGCAGGCAGTTTCTGGACATGTTCAAACGGCGTATGGGGTTCAGGAACGTAATTGTATCGGAAATACCTTGCGATCTGCCTGTGGCTGACTGAAGTGTCGACAAGACGCGACGATGCGATCGACCTGAGTTCGGATGAAAAAACGAAGTGGTCTTGAGAAACATGAAAATAGAGCGGTTTTTCACCCATTCTGTCGCGCGCCAAAATCAGTTTTTGACGTTCGGCATCCCATAGAGAAAAGGCGAACATGCCGCGCAGCTTTTTCAGGCAATCAATTCCATGCTCAAGGTACAATGGAACGATCACCTCACAATCGGAGTTTTTCGACGTGAAACTGTAGCCGTGCTTTTGATAGTGCGCACGGATATCGCTGAAATTATATATCTCGCCATTGGCAATCAGACAGAGAGACTTGTCTTTATCGAAAAACGGCTGGTTGGCCGTATCGATGTCGATAATGCTCAGGCGATTGTGAGAGAGCGCGACGGGACCTTTGCAGTAGTGCGAGCTTGCATCCGGTCCTCGATGAGCAAGGCTTCTTTGAAGTTCCAACAGATCTTCCAAGGCCGGTTGCGTGTGTCTGGAGACAATTCCGGAAATTCCGCACATCGTGCTTTCTCGCTACTCGTTTTCAGCGCCGTTAGACCACACATTTCGGCAATTTGGTAGACATTTGCAACCCGATGGTTGTGTGACACAAGAGGTTTGAAAATTTTTTCTGAAGCAAACAAACCAACCTTGCTCACAACACCTGGAGCAACCGGTGACAGACGTGATCGGAGAGAGTTTTTCTTTTCGACCAACAGTGTGGCATCGGTTAAATCAGCGATCGCATATTCCCGCACAGCGCTGATTGGCCTGTGCATCACCCCTGAAACGGCTTTTTCCTGGGGATGCCTGGCCCGGAATCGACACCATCGTCCGGCCCAGCAAGAGGATCTTCACCCTCTGCTACGACGCCCTTGATCGGCGGGCCATCATAATCTTCTGGAGGTGGCACGGTGGATGCCAGCTTACAGTTGGTCAGCCAGATATCGTAGACGGGATGTTCAACCGCATGCAGCCCCGGACTTGCTGCATACATCCAGCCGGAGAAAATTCGCCGGACCTCGTTGTTCAGTGTAATTTCGTCGACCTGCACGAAGCCGGTAGTCAACGGAGATTCCGTTTGCGGACGCGTGTGGCACACTCTCGGCGTTACCTGCAGCGCGCCGAACTGGACCGTTTCGCCAATATAGACATCGAAGGAAATAATCCTGCCTGTGATCTTGTCGAGGCCCGAGAAAACGGCAACCGGATTTTCAATCTTTTCAGCGCTTGCGGTATTGCTCACAGCAACAACGGAAAGCACTGATATTGCCAAACGCGCAATAAGCCGATTTGCTGATATTTTTGGTTTGAACACGTCTGCCATCAGTTTTTGAGTCGTTGATGCTAGATTACTTGCTTTCCATGCTTTGGCGCTAGCATCGAATTGCGGCCCGGACAAGACGTCGTCTTGCCCGGAACCCAGCCCACGACTTAGCCTATTTCCACCAACCTGTTCAGCGCGACCTGCACTTTTGCGCGTTTTTCTCGAGAGTCGGCGATCTTTTCGCGTTCACCGTTGACAACCTCTTCAGGCGCTTTCTCGACGAATTTCGGATTGGAAAGCTTCTTCTCTATTTTTGAGATCTCGCCATCCAGCTTGCCGACTTCCTTTTCAAGCCGTGCTTTTTCCGCTCCCAGATCAATGACACCTGCCAGCGGAAGGCAGACCGTCGTCTCTCCAACGATGATCTGCGCAGACCCGGAAGGTGCTGCGTCGGCAAGCTGCACACTTTCCGCACGCGCCAAACGGAGGATGGCCGACTCGTGGGTTTTCAATCGGGATATTGTCTTGTCGTTCGCTCCGTTGATGACAATCGCAACCTTTGCCGCTGCCGGGACATTCATCTCGGCCCGGACCGACCGGATTTCAGAAATCAGTTTTACCAGCCAGTTGATCTCGTCGGCTGCCGCCGCGTCTGAAACACACTCTACCGGCCAGGCCGTCAGCATGATAAGACCGTCTGCGCTCGCCCCTTCATCACCAAGACGTTCCCACAACTCTTCCGTCAGGAACGGCATGAAGGGGTGTAGAACCTTCAAAATCTCATCAATAGCCCAGGCAGCAGTCGCCCGCGTTTCGGCTTTGGCTGCCTCGTCATCACCGTTGAAGACAGGCTTGGCGAGTTCGAGAAACCAGTCGCAAAACGTGTTCCAGGTGAACCGGTAGACGGCTCCGGCTGCGTCGTTGAAGCGATAATCTTCAAGCGCAACGGTTACTTCAGCCGTACAACGCCCCATTTCTGTTGCGATCCAACGGTTCAACGTGTGTTTGGTCGCAGCCGGATCGAATCCCTCAACACGCGCGCACCCGTTCATCTCGGCAAAACGCGCCGCGTTCCACAATTTGGTGGCAAAGCGTTGCCCCCCTTCCGCCGCCTGATCGGACATCCGCAACATCCGGCGCGCCTGAACCTCCTGGCTGGCCAGCGCGAAGCGCGTGGCGTCTGCCCCGAAACGGTCAATCAGATCGAGCGGATCGATGACGTTGCCTGTGGATTTGGACATTTTCTTGCCCTTGCCATCAACAACGATCGAATTGAAATAGACCGTGTGGAACGGCACTTCCCCCATGAAGTGGATGCCCTGCATCATCATTCGCGCGACCCAGAAGAAGATGATGTCGAGGCCCGTGACCAGTACATCCGTCTTGTAGTAGCGTTCAAGTTCAGGAGTCTTGTGCGGCCAGCCCAGTGTGGAGAACGGCCAAAGCGCGGAGGAGAACCAGGTGTCCAGGACATCTTCATCTCGCGTCAATGCCTTCCCTCCGGAGAGAGCAACAGCCTGCTCTTCCGTCTGGGCGCAGTATTCGTTGCCGTCTTCATCGTACCAGACCGGAATCTGGTGTCCCCACCACAACTGGCGCGAAATGCACCAGGGTTGAATGTCTTCCAACCAGTTGTTGTAGATCTTGTCGGCGTTTCCAGGGATCAGTTTCGTCTCACCGTTTCTGACTGCCTCCAAGGCAGGCTCCGTCAGCTTCTTTGCATCGACAAACCACTGATCCGTCAGCATCGGCTCGATAACAACCTTGGAGCGGTCGCCGAAGGGCTGCATTATCTTTTTCGACTCGACGAGAGGCAGTCGCTCCGGCCCGGTCTGGTCTTCCTCAAGCGGACGAACGATTGCGCGTCCGAGAGGATGCCAATCCGGTGCCTGCCCTTTCATCCAGGCGACCTCCGGATGTTCGGCAGGAACCGTCACCGCCAGCCCCTCTGCGGTGATCTGTTCAATGACGCGCTTGCGCGCCTCAAAGCGATCGAGGCCGCGCAGCTCCTCCGGAACGATATTGATGAGGTCAACTTCGTTGATTGTCATCTCGGCGCCATCAATGATGGCCTGCGCTTTTGACGCCTCTTCAACATAGGGTGCGCCGTCTGCGCGCATGGCACCCTTTGTATCCATAAGGCGGTACATCGGGATCTTGTTTCTCAACGCGACGCCATAGTCGTTGAAATCGTGTGCGCCCGTAATCTTAACCGCACCGGAGCCGAAATCCGGATCCGGATAATCATCCGTGATGATCGGGATCAACCGACGGTGCTCTTTCGGGCCTACCGGAATTTCGCACAACTTGCCCAGGATTGGCTTGTAACGCTCATCGCGAGGATGAACCGCAACCGCCCCATCGCCGAGCATCGTTTCCGGACGCGTCGTGGCAATGGAGATATAGTCTCGGGTTTCCCGAAGAGTGACATTCCCGTCCTCGTCCTTTTCGACATACTCGTATGTCTCGCCACCTGCCAACGGATACTTGAAGTGCCACATATGACCGTCGGTTTCGATGTTCTCGACTTCGAGATCGGAAATCGCAGTTTCAAACTTGGGATCCCAGTTGACCAGTCGCTTGGATCTGTAGATCAGGCCTTCGTTGTAAAGGTCAACGAACACCTTCAAGACCGCCGCCGAAAGGTTCGGCGACATGGTGAATTCCGTCCGGCTCCAGTCGCAGGATGCCCCGAGGCGCTTGAGCTGCCCGAGGATCGTGCCTTCCGACTTGCGCTTTTGTTCCCAGACCCGCTCGACGAAGGCCTCGCGCCCCATGTCGCGCCGACCAGGTTGTTGAGTTTCCATCAGCTCACGCTCGACAACCATTTGGGTCGCAATACCGGCGTGATCGGTGCCAGGTTGCCAGAGAACGTCAAATCCCTGCATGCGCTTCCAACGCACCAGAATATCCTGAAGCGTGTTGTTGAGTGCGTGCCCCATGTGAAGGGAACCCGTCACATTGGGTGGCGGAATTACGATGGAGAAGGCAGGTGCGCCACTCTTGGCACCCGCTCCGGCCTTAAAGGCCTCGGCCTTTTCCCAGTTTTCGTAAATCCGCGGCTCAACGCTGGCCGCGTCGTAGGTCTTATCCAGCATCAGTGTCACTCAAAGGGAGATGTATTTCGAAATTCGTGAGCCCCCGTGTAAATCGGATGCGCCCCCGCAAGTCAACCGGTTAACACTCTACCAGGATGCGATACGTCAGCCATCGCGCCGATTTTCCGTCCGATCAAACGTGGGACTTGGGCTCACTCGCATTTACTGTCATAAGCCCGGCATGACGATTTCAATCCGGCCACACCATCTTCTCTGCATGCTGACATATCTCGGCAAAGGCTATACGCCGCAATTCGTCGTCAACTACAACAAGATAGTTGAACGGATAAATTCAGGTGAAGCCATCAAGATCGTCAACGGGCCGGACGACATCTGCCAACCCATGTTGTCGGAAGCTGACTGCCACTGTCACAATGAAAACGTGCTTGGTCGCGACGCACACGCGCTTTCACAAATCGTTCCTGTGATAGGCGAGGATGTCAGGGCCGGTCACATTCTCCACCTGTCGCCGGAGCGGATTTCCAAACTGAGGTCACGCTTTCGAAAAGGGACTCTGAGGGCTGCATGTTCCGGTTGCCAATGGCAAGAATTCTGCACTTCAATCGCCGAAAACAACTTCAGGCACTGTCGCCTGACGGGTGCGGCCAGTTTGAAGAAAAACAAGTCTAGCGACGACGCGTAACCCGTTGAATTTCTTTTTGAACCATCTGTTCCACCATTCCAGGCAGGTTCTGGTCAAGCCAGGCCTTCAGCATGGGACGCAGCATCTCCTTGACCAGCTCTTCGACCGTCTGGGCTTGTGAACCGACAAACATGTTCGACAGATTATCGAAAGCGGCGTGGACGGCTTCGCCGGTGTTGTCGGACGTCAACGGAGCATCGCCGGCAACGTCCGGCAGTTCGTCCGGCACTGGTGTTGTGTCAATCGATGAGGCTGGAATCGGTTCCGGAGTTGCCTCGAATTCTGGTTCTGGCTGCTCGGCGAATGAAAGGTCACCGCCAGGGCTGTCAAATTCATCCGCCAGACCTTCGACCATGTCCATTTCACTGTCTTCGGAAACGGCAAGCTCTTCGGTCAGTTCCAGAACATCATCGTCGTTTTCTTCTTCGGCGGCATCGGCCTCCATTGCGGCTGCCATATCATCCGCATCGTCATCGGACGAGTCACCGCCGCCGCTGCTATCCATATCAAACAGCTTGTCGAGGTCGTCCTGCGACATTTCAGAGGCATCGCCCATATCTTCAACCGCTTCTTCTACCGGTGTTTCAGCTTCTTCGACCGCGTCAGCCTCACCATTTTCAGCGCCTTGGGTATCTTCGTCCGAAATTATTTTGCGGATCGATGCGAGGATCTCCTCCATCGACGGCTCTTCAGCCTTTTTAGCCTCTGACATGGCTACCCCTGTGCAAATCGATCGCGCCGCGCACCATTCAGATTTTCCCGAATGATTCGTTAATGGAAAGTATGCGGGTCAACACCTATGCCGCAAAGCAAACGCATCAGATACCATTGCCTTATCCCCTCATAAGTCAGTCATCGACTTGGTGAACGGGAGTCACATTGAATATCCAAAGCCAAACAGCGAAACCTTGAGGGCGCGTATCAGAACCAAAAACGGCTGCAACCTAAGTTACAGCCGTCCGAAAGATTCAAAAATATCTGTTCTATCAGCGGCCGTCGGGCGTCCTGAGTCCGAACCATTTGCCGCGAACCGCCTCGTAGTGCTGTGTCGGCTCATAAATCTTGACCCGGAGGCCGAGTCCGCGCGCATCCAACTTGCCTACCGCCGCAACAAGCTGGTACCCGCTGACAATCCTGTTGCTCTGAGCGCTCACCAGGTTCGATTGCTGCGTCACCAGTTCACGCTGCGCATCGAGCACATCGAGTGTCGTCCGCTGGCCAACTCTCTGCTCTTCTATGACGCCTTCCAGCGCAAGTTTCTGAGCCTCGACGGCTGCCTGTGCCGCAATAATCGAAGCTTCCGCCGCCTGGTAATTCCCCCATGCCGAAATCACGTTCGCCCTGATCTGATCCCGGGTTACGTCCAGCTGAAGGCGCGTCTGACCAAGTGCTTCCTTGGATTGACGTACAGCCGAAGATGCGCTGCCTGCCTGATAGATCGGAATGCTCACATTTCCAGTTATTGAAACCGAGTCCTGATTTTCCGCGAAAAAACTGCTCGGATTAATGCTTCTGGAAACACTGCCGCTCATTGAAACTGTCGGCAGAAATGCACCTTCTGCGGTCTTTACACTGTAGATCGCTGCGTCGACCTGATGCTGAGCCTGACGAATAAGGGGTTGTTCCTCGGCACTGACAGCAAGCGCACTGTCCAGTGACTTGGGAACGAATTTCGCAATTCCAGCGTCGGCTGAAAGGTTGCGCGCCTCGATTCCGATCACCTGCCGGTAAACCGCACGGCTCGAATTCAGATTGGCGAGCGCGGAATTGAGACTCGCCTGTGCTTCGGCTGCACGCGCCTCAGCCTGGCTGACATCCGTTCTCGTGCCTTCACCTACGTCGAACCTGTCCCGTGCAGCGCGCACCTGCTCTTGAAGAAACTCAAGATCGCTGCGCTGCAAGGACACCAGAGCAGTATCCCGAATCACTCCGACATATGCCGATGCGGCAGATAGGAGTGTATCCTGTTCGGAGGAAATCAGACTTTCACGCTGAGCAAGAACAATCGACTCGGCTTGTCGCACAGAGTTGACCGTTCTGAATCCGGCGAACAATGTCTGACTGATCGACAGTGAAATGGATGCATTGTTCTGGACGTTCGACAGGTTGCCGGAATTGGCATCTGCCCAGGTACGACCGATGCTCGCTCCGGCCGTTACAGTCGGCCGCCATCCTGATAGCGCCTGTGGAACCCCTTCATCGGTGCCGCGCAACGCAGCCCGCGCAGCATTCAATGACGGGTTATTGGTATAGGCCAGGGCAAGCGCTTCGCGGATCGTTTCGGCTCTTGCAGGAGTTACTGCAGATCCAATCAACGAAACGGCAGCAACCCCACCCATCAGCGCAAAGCCGACAGTTGCTGCCTTAATTGTCGAACGACAAATCACCCAACGCTCCTTCCGGATCACAACACTTGAGTCTGTTGAGTAAACTGAAGGGTTTTATTCTTCAACCGTTTGCGAGCGAGAAAATCGGAAATTCTGTTAGTGCGGCTTTAAGGCAACAAGTTCGAACTTCCGATAAACCGCTCTCTCAACTCCAGAAACCCGCGTCCCCACTCAGGTCTCTTTTTCAAAGTATGGCCAATTGGTTAAAAAACAAATTCTTCCGCAGCAGCAAAGCCGGGCAACAGGCCGGCCGCGGCATTGAAGCCGAATCGACTGCTCACTGCTTCTCCCGACTTCTGATAAAGGCGCGCTACGCCGGCTCCACCCTGCCCTTCAACAACCACCAGACGCCCGAGCGGCTTCAACTGGTCTGTCAGAACACTTGGCAATGTCTCCACTGCACCGTCGACGAATATCACATCATAAGGGCCTTCCGATGCATATCCCTTGACGAGCGGACCATCGACAACAACGGCATTCTCGATGCCGAGATCTACAAGAACATCGGTCGCTGATTTGACCAGATCCTCGTTTTCCTCAAGGGCGACGATCGACGCAGCCAAATTCGAGAGGACCGCGGCGCTGTAACCGGCCCCGGCGCCAACGACCAGAACAACGTGATCTTCGCGGATTTCAGCAAGTTGAACCAGCTTGCCGAAAATATGCGGTTTCATCAGGACCCGCCCGCAATCAGCCGGACCAACCGGAAGGTCTTCATCTATGTAGGCAATCGCCTTTTTCGACGCCGGTACGAACCGTTCACGGGGGATGGCCTCCATCGCATCAAGGATCCGATGATCGGTTACATCGTTGGTGCGCAACTGGTTGTCCACCATCTTGCGGCGGGACTGACTGTAGTCCGTCATTTCGGCCCTCACTTTGCCTCGCCGGACACCCGGCGCCTCTTGAGAACGTTCCTTAGCGAGACAGATGCCGCCTGACAAGTATCCGTCAAGTTCGTTCTCGGCAAAAGGCGGCCGCACAGCAAGGAAAAAGTGCATATCTCGCCAAGACCCGTCGTGTTCCTTCCCGGGTTCCGGACATGGCCAAAAGCAGACTTCCCGGAGTGATCTGCGCCCTGACACCGGGATTCTCCCGACGAGGCCCAGGGCAGTCCATCGAACCCGCGAATGCCAGCGTGAGTTTCGACCAAATCCAGCGCCTTTGCTGGTCTTGATGCGGCATCGGTGGAAATTCCAACCGGTTCGATTTCAGGGCTTGACCAAATCGCGCAACTGTTTGATAAGGCGCGGCACACCACCTCGGTGGCCCTGTGGCGGAGTGGTGACGCAGCGGATTGCAAATCCGTGTACACCGGTTCGATTCCGGTCGGGGCCTCCAAATTCTCCGGAAAATTCGATCTAACGCATGCAGCGCGTGAGCTCTGATTGCTGCACGCTACCTCTTTCCCTTGCGTCATGATAGCGTTTTACGTGTTCAAACAGACAGGGGGAATTCAAATGAAGACACCAGGTGGAACCGTACCGCACACGGCCAAGCAGGCGCGCGTGGTCACGACGTCGACAATGAAGCGGGTCGAACCGCCCCGCCCGCGCAAATCACCGCAGATCGTTTCGGAAAACAACAATACCGAAGCTCTGGTGGAAACGTTGCGCCAGCGAATCAACGATCTTGAAGCCCGGATTGGCGATCTGGAAAGCGTCATCACGTTGCAGAATCAGGACGTGATCATCAGCGCCTCCAAAAGTGTCCTGATCCAGGGCATGGATACCGTCGAGATCTCGGCCGGGAGCAAAGTCAAGGTCATTGCCGCCATGACCGAGACCAATGCACCGCTCGCCAAACATTCGGGCGTTCTGGAATGCGACACCCTGCAGGCGAACGCCGTGATCAGCGCTTCCTACACGCCAGGAGCCGGGAACATCTGGTAAATTGAACCGGTATTGATTTTGGCGTCGGCGCGTGCAGGGCATTACCGGCTCTTGACTTGAGCCTTCAAAACTGCGGATGCTTTCCCCATGAAGGAACCCAGTTTCAGTGTCGGCGTCGAAGAAGAATATCTGCTCGTCGACAAGACCAGCCGAAAATTGGCGAGTTCCCCGCCAGAGGAGCTGTTTTCGGCCTGCGAAAGCGCCCTTGAAGGACGGGTCAGTCCGGAATTCCTGCGATGCCAGATCGAGGTTGGAACTCCGGTCTGCATGACACTCGGCGAAGTGCGAGCGGAGCTTGCCTACTTCCGCAAGACAGTTGCCAAGGAATCTTCGGATCACAACCTTGCACCGATCGCCGCCTCGACACACCCTTTTGCCGAGTGGACGGACCAACCGCATACGGACAAGGAACGATACAACCAGATTGCGCGCACCATGCAGGTTGTTGCCAGACGCATGCTGATTTGCGGCATGCACGTTCACGTCGGGATCGAAGACGAAGAATTGCGGATCGATCTCTTCAATCAGCTTGCCTATTTCCTCCCGCACCTCCTGGCTCTGAGCACATCGTCCCCGTTCTGGCGAGGCCGCAACACCGGGTTGAAATCCTATCGGCTCGCGGTTTTCAACGAGATGCCGAGAACCGGATTGCCACCACGTTTCGAAAGCCATCACGAATACCGGCATATCGTCGACATCCTCAGCAATGCAGGCGCTCTGGAGGATGCAACGAAGATCTGGTGGGACCTTCGCCCGTCCGATCGGTTTCCCACGCTCGAACTGCGCATAACGGACGTTTGCCCGAAGCTCGATGACGCTGTGGCAATTGCCGCACTCTACAGGTGCCTTTGCCGCATGCTGTACCGCCTTCGCCGCGCGAACCAGAGCTGGCGGCCGTATTCAAGGTTTCTCCTTGCGGAAAACCGGTGGCAGGCGCAACGGCATGGAACTTCGGCCGGCCTGATCGACTTTGGCCGCAACGAAACAGCACCGTTCGTCGACCTGGCAGAGGAACTGATCGAACTCGTCAGGCCAGATGCAATCCATTTCGGCTGTGAAAGCGAATTGGAACATATCCGGACCATTGCGGCAGAAGGCACCTCAGCGGACAAGCAGCTGAAGCTTGCCGGGGTGATTGCCGATGACGGCCTCCTTCCCAAGGACGCGTTCAACAGGATCGTCGACCACCTGATGAGCGAGACCCTGTCCGGATTGTAAGACCTGTTTAACCGGCGCCATCCGGCTTTCTGTGGGGTGAGCCGTGGGCGGCTGCGTGAAAGTGTGTTCGCTCACCTGTCAGTACAAAGGCAAATTCGTCAATTTCCGAAATAACTGCGTCGGCGGATCTCGCAAGCCCGGACTTGGGACGCATTGCGCGCTGTGCCTCGATCAGTGACTTTCTCGCGTGCGAAAGTGCGTCCAGTACATCATCACGATCAAATTCCCTTGGACCTCGGGTCCGGCGCTCAGCAGCCATCTTCAACTCCATTTTTTGTTCTCTTTTTGTTCTTATCAGGTCCGGATTCTCCCTGTCAATTTGCGTTTCTGACAAGGTATGTGTCGTTTCACGCGCTGACCGATCATTGCAAATCGGATAATTCTATCGGCGATTGGTAACAAGACGGGGCGCTGGACAGCTTTCTGGCGATCCCAGGATTTTTCGAAGGATGATTTCGTGAAACACGGTGGTGATTTGTCGCTGGCGATCGAACGTTTCGGCGGGAGTGCAGTCGACTGGCTTGACCTTTCCACGGGCATCAATCCGCATCACTATCCTGTACCAAAGGAACTGTCTTTCGGGACATGGACATCGCTTCCGTCCCGTGTTGCAGAGGAACAGTTGATTTCAGCGGCACGCCGTGCCTATCAGGTGCCCGCACATCTTGGCCTTGCGGCCGCGCCCGGCACACAAATCCTGTTGTCGCTCTTGCCGTCCATCCTGCCAGAGGGACCGGCGGCCCTCGCCTCACCAACCTATCCGAGCCACAAGGCCGTCTGGCAACGCGATGGCCGGATGCCAATGGAACTCTCCAGCGTCTATGCCCTGCCCGCTGACGCGAAGATTGTCATTCTTGTCAATCCGAACAACCCGGATGGTCAGCTGGTTGATGTGAAAAGTCTTTTGGAAATTGCAGGAACCCTCACTGAACGCGGTGGTTATCTCGTGGTTGACGAGGCCTTTGCGGATGTAATTCCGGGCGCAAGCATCCTGCCACATCTGCGTGACGAGAACGTCGTCGTTCTCAGGTCGTTCGGCAAGTTCTTCGGGCTGGCCGGGCTAAGGCTCGGGTTCCTGGCCGGTCCGCAGTTGATCGTCGAGAAACTGTCCGGACTCCTGGAGAGCTGGAGCGTAAGCGGTCCGGCGCTCGAGATCGGCGCGAGGGCCTTGCGGGATACGGAATGGCAGGAAGCAACTGTTCGCCGGCTTGTTGACGAAATGGCCGATCTTACAATCGCGGTATCTGAACAGCAGTTGAGCGTTTTCGGTGGTACGCCGCTTTATGCCCTGGCGGGTTTACGCGACGCCAAGGGCCTTCACGAGGCGTTGGCACGGCGACATATCTGGACACGGATATTCGACTACGCGCCAACCTGGATCCGACTTGGTTTGCCGGGCGGTGCGGAAAACCTGCAGCGTCTCACAAACGCCCTGGCGGAGGCCCGCGAAGAACTTTGACTATTTGCTGGCAGCAAACGCCGAGGGAATTCCGGGTTCCCCTTTTCACGGAATTGCTGTAGCGACGCGATATGCTGATTTACGACAATGCACTTTGGCTATTGCTTGCAGCGCTCCTGCTTGACGCCCTCATCGGCGACCCTGACTGGATCTGGCGCCGTCTGCCGCATCCGGTTGTAGGAATCGGCAGGATCATCTCGATTTTAGATGACAGCCTCAATCGCCCGACCATGACGGCAGGACAACGCAAGGCGGGCGGTCTGATGACCCTGCTGCTGCTCGTGTTCGGCGGTCTCGGTCTTGGCTCGGCTCTGGAAAGCATTTCGGGTCAAATCCCGTTTGGCGACATCCTGATCGTTATCGTCACGACAGTTTTTCTTGCCCAGAACAGTCTTTACCGACATGTGGCTGCTGTTCGGGACGGGCTGGAACAATCCGGGCTTGAAGGCGGGCGCAAGGCTGTTGCCATGATTGTCGGGCGGGATCCGAACCAGCTCGACGAGGCAGGCGTTTCCCGGGCGGCAATCGAATCCTGCTCAGAGAACTTTTCCGACGGCGTGGTCGCCCCTGTATTCTGGTGCGCCCTGTTTGGCCTGCCGGGTTTACTTGCCTACAAGGCCGTCAACACCGCTGACAGCATGATCGGACACAAGAACGAGACCTATCGCGAATTCGGCTGGGCGTCGGCAAGGTTCGATGATCTGATCAACCTGCCCGCTTCGCGCCTTTCAGGCCTCTTCATCGCCCTGTCAGCTCCGTTGGCATACGGCTCTCCTCGCAAGAGCCTGACCTGCATCATCAGGGATGCCGGCAAGCACAGATCTCCCAATGCCGGTTGGCCGGAGGCTGCCATGGCCGGCGCGCTCGACATAGCCCTGGCCGGGCCACGTGTTTATCCAGGACAAACGGTAGATGATCCCTATCTCAACGAAGCGGGGCGAAAGGAAGCAACGGCAAACGACATTGATCGTGCCGGGATGGTCATGATCGGGGCGTGCGTCATACAGGGTCTGACAATCGGATTGCTCGCTGCAGTCGCAGCTTAGTTGTCCAATTTTTCTTCCCGCTCCGCATCGACAGCCGGTCTCAGTTCGCGCAACCAGGTGATGAGGCCGGAGATTCCGCTGGAAGCCGCAATCAATAAAATACCACCGACGACCTCGAACACTGAAGTCCAAAAGGATGCAATTTCGTGAGGTGACAGGACACTGCCTCCTAAATTGTATTCTGAAGTCATCCATTGAAGGAACTGGATATTCACCAGGCCCTGTAACCCGTACATTGCGAATCCCAAACCGATCAACGCAACACCTGCAGACTGAAAAATCCTGGCATTGCAGGCGTCTCCGGCGTCAGTCTCACCTTTTGGAAAGCGGAGGCCAATCAAAACAACGCGCGGAAAGAAGTACAACAAAAAACAAATCAGAAATTGCCACATGACAGACAGGGAATGCATACTAATAGACGCATCAGAAGTAACATTCAAAATCATGGCTGGAACATAATAAAGAATACTCATGAAATAATATATCGTAAACAAGCGAACTAAAACCAACGCCATCTTTATAATCATAAGTCTCTCCATTGACTACCGCAGAACAACACAAAGAAATTTTGTCGAATCTTGTTTCATGAGAATTCCAGAATGAATTTCCTTTGTTCTTCTGTGTCCGGTACCTGGACACCGCGGGCCGCCGACACCTTTGCCAAGGCATCTTCCGCAAGAGTTCCGAGACCTATCAAGACGCAACAGGCTACAAGACCAGACCTGCCGATGCCTGCCCGGCAATGAACCACGACACTCGATCCTGCGTGCAATTCAGCTATTATGGATAGCGCAAGTTCCTTTGCCGCTGCAGTCTCCGGTATGTCCCGATCAACAACCGGAACATTGGTGAAGTTGATTCCGTTGCGCTCACAAACCTCACCTTCGTTCGCAAGCGAAAGACTATCTGCCTCCTCTGGTGTCAACATCGAGACGATGTGGTCAATACCCATCAATTTCAGTTTCTTTAAGTCGTTATCGAGCCATTCACCGGAGGGCTTGGGCATGATGAAAAATCTCCCGGCGGTATCCACCGGGATTTCATAGAGCGAAGGTGTCATCGCTGCGAGTTCCCTTGAGTTTATCGAGCTTTGGCGATTTTGAGAAACGCTTCGGTGTCCAGCACAATCTCCAGGTGCGCCGCCAGATCATCCAGGATGCGGTCGATGCTCTTGTCGTAGGCAAGAGTTGAAGAGGCTCCGAGGGATCGGAGATAGGCAGACCGGAAACTATCGCTGGTAAAGAGACCATGGACATACGTGCCCGAGACAAGACCTTCTTCAGAAATTGCACCGTCGGTATGGCCATCCCTCAAACGCATCATCGGCCGTTCGCAGTCGGGACCCGATGTGCGGCCTATGTGGATTTCATACCCCGAAAAACCGGCACCGCTGCCGATGTGCTCGCCTTCCGCATATACGGTTGATTTCTCAGGCGTCAGCACAGTTTCAACGTTCAGGTAGCCAAGTCCTTCAACCAGTCCCGGAGAGCCTTCAATACCACCCGGATCGGCAATGGTCTTGCCGAGCATCTGGTAGCCACCACACACACCCAGAATATGTCCGCCTCTGCGGTGATGCGCCTTCAAGTCAATGTCCCAACCTTGCTTGCGGAAGAATTCAAGGTCCCCGATCGTCGACTTGGAACCCGGCAAGAGGACGATATCCGCATCTCCCGGCAAGGGATCTCCAGGTTGAACCAGCTCTAACGTGACACCTGGTTCAAGGCGCAGCGGGTCGAGATCGTCGAAATTGGCAATTCTGGAAATGACCGGCACGACGATCTTAAGACCTCCGCTGCCAAATCCATCCTCAAGGCCGAGGGCGTCTTCCGCCGGCAATTTTCCTGCGTCAGCGAACCAGGGAACAACCCCCAGGCCCTGCCAGTGTGTTCTGCTGGAAATTTCGCGCATACCATCTTCGAAGAGGCTTGGATCCCCCCGGAATCGATTGATGAAGTAGGCCTTGATGCGATCCCGTTCCTGTGCTTCGAGAACCGCATGGGTTCCGACGACTGAGGCGATCACACCGCCTCTGTCAATGTCCGCACACAGTACGACCGGCAAGTCTGCAGCTTCGGCGAACCCCATATTGGCGATGTCGCCGGCACGCAGATTGATCTCTGCCGGACTTCCAGCTCCTTCCACAATGACCAGATCCGATTCTAATTCTGTTTTTGAAAAACTCTCCAGAACTTTCGGTAAAAGCGTCTCTTTCTGCCTTCCGTATTCACGCGCCCTCATGGTTCCGAAGCGCTTGCCCTGAACAATAACCTGTGCGCCAGTATCCGTTTCCGGTTTCAGGAGAACGGGATTCATGTGAACGGACAAAGGTACCCGGCACCCCATCGCCTGCAGCGCCTGGGCCCGTCCGATTTCGCCGCCGTCGGCCGTCACCGCAGCATTGTTGGACATGTTTTGCGGCTTGAACGGACGCACGGCAAGGCCACGGTTCGAAAAGAGACGGCAAAGGCCGGCAACGATCAGGCTCTTGCCGACATTCGAGCCGGTGCCCTGGATCATGACGGCGGCCGTGCTGCCGCCAGAACCGGATTTGTTCATGCGCTTGTGACTTTGTTGAGTTGCGCAACACCATATGGCCGAAATTCGGCCGGTACCGGCAGAATGGCAAGGCGAGGTTCAAGCATCAACCATATGGTTGGCCGAACTGCGAACAGAATCGACCCGATAAGAAACAGCCAGGTTCCTGCATAAACAAGTACCGGGAAGAAGAAGAGGACACTTCCGACAATGAAGGTCAGTGCGGCCAGAAATTCCACGATTGTCCGGTAGAGTTCATATTTTCGAACCAGCGCGGGATGGTCAGGCGATGCAGATCGAAGAGCATGATCGAACATCGTTGTCATGGTGCGAGGTCTTTCTCAAAAACGGCCGACGCACGGTCACCCGGGTCACAAGGGTGATCAATCAGTACATAGCCGATGGAGCGATAGAACCTTTCGGCGGTGCAGGTGCTTCTCAGACGAGCCTTCGCGATGCCTTGCTCGGCAAACCGAGTTTCGATCGCGTTCATGAGTGCTTTGCTCACACCGCAAAAGCGAGCCTCTGGGAGGACATAGTTCAAAACAACCTCACCTGTCGGCATTCCCATTCCAACGCCGAGCAGTCGTCGCGGAGATTTGCAGGCCCACGCGACGAGGATATGTCCTGGACCATCAATCCAGCGGAGCACCGTTTCTTCTGTCTTGTTCCTGAGCCAGGATTCGAGGCGCAAGGCATCGTTGCCGTGATCTGCGGTGCATAGTTCAGAAATGGATCGACGCAACAATGCCGCCATTTCGCCTGCTTCAGGTCTTTCGGCAGGACGTATCTCGAACCAAGACAAGTCCATTTGCGTTCCCTTAAAATTCGATGCCTTCCTGTGGTTTCACGCCGGACCGGAACGGGTGTTTCACCTGGGTCATGTCAGTGACGAGATCGGCGATCTCGATCAGTTCGTCCTTTGCATTGCGGCCCGTGATGACAACATGGACATCGTCAGGCTTTTCGTTTTTCAGGAAGTCGACCACGTCGGCGATATCAATGTAGTCGTAGCGCAAGACGATATTGAGTTCGTCACACAAGATCAGGCGGTAATCGCCGGACAGGATCATCTCCTTGGCAGCTTCCCAGGCCTGTTCGGCGGCTTCAATATCCCGCTGCCGGTCCTGCGTTTCCCAGGTAAATCCTTCACCCATACGTTTTATGGTCACAAGGTCCGAAAACCGGTCCAGGGCCATGCGCTCACCCGTCTCGATCCGTCCCTTGACAAACTGGACAACGCCTACCTTGTGACCGTGACCGAGAGAACGGAACACCATTCCGAAGCCGGCAGTGGATTTGCCCTTTCCCTTGCCCGTATGAACGATCAGCAGCCCCTTTTCGATGGTCTTGGTCGCCATGATCTTGTCGCGCGCCGCCTTTTTCTTGCGCATCTTTTCGGCGTGACGGGCGTTCAGTTCTTCTTCGGTCAGTTCCGGCTTTTCGTTATCAGCTGTCACGGCGCAGGGTTCCCTTCGAGTGTTGATTTCAAGTCCTTCAGCGCAGAATGGGTCGAATTGCGCCTTGGCGTCCAGAGATCTCGGTCAATTGCCTCCTGAAACCGGGCGAGCATTTCGGCATATCCGGCCGGATTGACGTCATTCAGAAAATCGCGAACCTCTTCGGCTTCTATATAGGCTGCATAAAGCTGGTCGAAATGATGGTCTTTGACGGCCCGGGTCGTTGCGGAAAATGCAAAAAGATAGTCAAGCGTTGCGACCATCTCGAATGCGCCCTTGTAACCATGGCGCATGACGCCCCTAATCCATTTCGGATTGGCGGCGCGTCCGCGCACGACCCGGCCGATTTCTTCGGAGAGAGAGCGCACGACCGGACGTTCCGGGCGTGAATGATCATTGTGATAGACCTTTGGAGCATCGCCTTTCAGCGTTTCAACCGTCGCGGCAAGTCCACCCTCAAACTGGTAATAGTCGTCGCTGTCGAGAAGGTCATGTTCACGATTGTCCTGATTGTGCAGAACGGCATCGACAGAGGCCAGACGGGTTTCCAGTTCATTGCGCGCTCCTTCGCCCAATGCGCCCCCGCCATAGGCGTATCCGCCCCAGGTCAGGAAAGTATCGGCAAAGTCTTTTTTCTCCTGCCAGATCCCTTCATCGACAAGGGCCTGGAGCCCGGCTCCGTATGCACCCGGTTTTGATCCGAAGACACGGTACCCGGCGCGTATCGCTGCCTCGTCGGCGCTCAGGCCTTCCGTCTCCAATCTTCTTCTTTCAGACCGCATCCGAGCCGCAACAGGATTCGCGTCAGCGGGTTCTTCAAGAGCTCCGACAGCCCGTGCTGCGCTGTCGAACAGGTCCATCTGGTGGGGAAACGCGTCACGGAAAAACCCGGATACCCTTAAAGTGACGTCGATACGCGGTCGCCCGAGGTCCGAAAGTTTCAGGATTTCAAATCCGGTCACCCTGCCAGATCCATGTTCCCAAACCGGCTGCGCGCCGATAAGCGCCATCGCCTGGGCGATATCGTCGCCACCCGTGCGCATGTTGGCAGTGCCCCAGCAGGTCAGGACCAGTGATTGCGGCCACTCGCCTTCCTCCTGGAAAAAGCGTTCAGCTACAAGATCCGCCGATTGCCTGCCTAGCCGCCATGCGGTTTCAGTCGGGACGGCACGAACGTCGACAGAATAAAAGTTTCTGCCTGTAGGCAGGACGTCAGGGCGCCCGCGCGATGGCGCGCCGGACGGGCCGGGTTCGACAAAACCTCCGCTCAGCGCTGTCAATACGGCGTTCGTTTCAGCTGGTCCCGACGTCATCACCGAGGGTCGAAGTGACCCTTCGATATCGCCCAGGACTGCCCTTGTTTCCGGCCATGCTTCTTTCGCGATCACACTGCCTGCGATCAGGTCACGGCACAACAGCTCGATCCGTTCGACCGTGTCTCCGTTGGAGCGCCAGGGTGCGCTGGAGACATCCTTGAGAATGTCGGGTTTCGCCCCTGTCCAGGTGTCTGAAAAGTCACAATCGAGCGGGTCAAAACCGTGCAAGGACAGATCACGCGCGACAGCACGCTGCAAGCTGTCCTGATGGGCATCCTTGCCGCGTGGCACGCGGGCGAGTGCAGCAAGAAGATCGGTAAGCTGATCGCAAACGGGACTTTGGCCAAGAATGTGCAGTCCATCCCGGATCTGGAGTTCCTTCAGGTCGCAAAGATGCGCGTCGAGTCGAGCAAGGCGTGTGTCCTCATCCATCGTGTCGTCAATGCCAATGTCCAGGTCGAGACCATGACGTGTGGCCGCATCGAGAATGTCGCGGGTCAGTGCTTTCAGACGCCTCGGGTCGACGCCGCTGGCGAGATAATACTCATCCAGTAGCGTTTCCAGCTCTTCTGCCACACCGTGACTTTCGGCCCGCGTCAACGGCGGCGTAAGGTGATCGACAATGACAGCGGAGGTTCTCCGCTTTGCCTGCGCGCCCTCGCCCGGATCGTTTACGATAAAGGGATAGATATTGGGAACAGGTCCGAGCACAGCTTCCGGATAGCAATTCTCCGACAGGGCAAGTGCTTTTCCCGGCAACCATTCCAGATTGCCATGCTTGCCGAGATGAACTATCGCATCGACGCTGAAACTCTGTCGCAGCCAGATGTAAAAAGCGAAATAGTGGTGCGGTGGAACAAGATCCGGATCGTGATAGGTTTCCTTCGGGTCGATATTGTAACCGCGTGCGGGCTGGATACCGACGACCTGATTGCCGAAGCGATGAAGTGCCAATCTGAATTTCCCGTCGACGAGGTGCGGGTCCTCCTCCGGAGCTCCCCAACGACCGGTCACGGCTGTTTTCAGCTTGTCCGGCAACCTGCTGTATGAACGCTGGTAGTCGACAAGGGAAAGTTCCTCGAAACACACGCGTTCCCTTCGCCCGGGCAACGCATTGGTGACGCCGGATGCAAGAATGTCCAGCAGACCGGCAGAGCTTTCCGGAGCGTTGCCGGTGTCATATCCCGCTGCGCGCATTGCAGCCAGCAGTGACACACAGGAAGCCGGAGTATCGAGGCCGACACCATTGGCGAGACGGCCATCCTTGTTCGGATAATTCGCCAGGATCAGGGCTGTCTTTTTTTCGCTTTCCGGGATTTTTCCGAGCCTTGCCCAGTTGGCCGTCAGGTCCGATACGAATCCGATCCGGTCCGGCACCGGCGTGAAGCGAACGGGAGTTGACTGGGTGGCTTCATCAAAAACGCCTTCTTCCTTGAAGGAGACCGCGCGGGACAGAATACGGCCGTCGATTTCGGGCAGAACCACATGCATCGCCAGATCGCGGATCGACAGGCCCTGATCACTCTCCTCCCAGCCCTCCTTCGAAGACGAGGAGAACACCACCTGCAATACCGGCTTGTTGATCCTGTCCAGGGGGGTCGGCTGATGTGTTCTTCCTGCCTTGGAGACCGCAAACGCCGTGCCGTTCAGGACGACGTCCGGCTTCGCTCCGGCGAAGAGGCTTTCCAGGATCGCAACGGATTCCGCTTCCTTCAAACTGGAAACAAAGATCGGCAAGGCGTTGATGCCGGCCTGATCGAGCACCTCGATCAGCGAATCGACAGGTGCTGTCTGCGCGCCCTGGACCAGTGCCCGATAGAAGGTGATTGCTGCGACCGGTCTGGATTTTTCTGTCCAGGTGGCCTTTAACGTATCCAGGTCGGCTGCCGGTTGGCCTTTCTGATAGATCCCTGCACGGGGTAGCGGTACCGGTTGCGCAGGCTCGTCCCCCGAGCCGAGCAGAGAGGCAGCAAAACGCAGCGCGTTGGCATAGTTTCCCGCACCGCCTTCAACGCAGTATCGCCAGAAACGGTGCACTTCCTCCTTCGTCCGTGTCGACCTTGCCGTCAGCGCCTCGTCCCATTTGTCGTCGCCCGGGACAACAATGAGATCGAGGCCATACGCCCGAACTTCCTCTTCGAAGCGCTCGATCCCGTATCGCCAGTATTCAATGCCGCCCAGAATGCGCAGGATGACCAACCTGGACCCTCGCACGGTCTGTTCCGCATAAAGGTCCACCGAATAGGGATGCGACAACGCCATGAGGTTGGCCAGTCTCAGACTCGCGCAGTCGGTCCCCAGCGCAGAATGTGCGGCAGAAAAACTGCCCAATTCCGTGTCGGCTGCAGACAGGAACAGGATGTCGGCCGGTGCCTGCCCCAGATCGACAGCGTCACCGCCGTCGTCAATTCTGCGCGTCTGGCTGGCGAGAATGTGCATCAGGTCGTGTCTTCTTCTTGCTGTTTCCCGACGGGGAGTTTCCCGAGCAGGACCAATTCCCTGGAAAATTCGCCGATATCAGGCGGCAGCTCTTAGGGTGCCAAGCAATGCGCTCACAGCTTCAAGATCGAAACCCTTGAGACCGATCACGACCAATCTGCCGGAACTCTCGGCGCCAGCCGCAAACCAGGTCTCCACGCGTGGGCCAACTGCCTGAACCATGGCCGGCGCCGATTTGCCTTCTATCCGAACCGCACCCTTGATCCGAAGCACACCTTTAAGTGCCATTGCTTCAAGAACCTTCGTTTCGGCTGTTTTCAGTGCGTCGAAGGCGGGAACCTCAAGAACGTGGCTCTCGAAATCGTCATGATGGTGGTGATCATGATGGTGATGGTGGTCATCATGATCTTCGTGGTCATCATCGTGATGATGATGGTGATGCTCGTGCCGCGCCGCCATATCATCTTCAGCTGCGGACTGGCGGCCGAGCAATACCTCGATCGGCAGCGTGCCATTTTCCGAGGAGACGATGTGAACCGCCGGGCGGATCTCTGCCTGAATGCCGCTTTCGACCGACTTCAACGTGTCGGCTGCCACAAGATCCGCCTTGTTGAGAACAACAAGGTCGGCGCAACGCAGTTGGTCTTGAAACAGTTCCTCAACCGGACTTTCGTGATCCAGTGCCTCGTCCGCGGCACGCTGTGCCTCCAGGGCTTCCTCGTCGAGTGCGATCCGGCCCTCCGCCAAGGCAGCAGCGTCGAGGACCGTCACCACGCCGTCGACCGTCACCCTGGTCTTGACACTCGGCCACGAGAACGCCCGCACGAGCGGCTGGGGGAGTGCCAGACCGGACGTTTCGATGACAATATGCTCTGGTGGTGTTTCCCGGGAAAGCAGCATTTCCATGGTTGGCAGGAAGTCGTCGGCGACCGTACAGCAGATACAGCCGTTGGTGAGCTCGACAACTTCCTCGGCAGCACAATCGGGGTCGGCACAGCCATTGACCAGGGATCCGTCAAAGCCCATGTCGCCAAACTCGTTGACAATCAAGGCAATTCTCTTGCCGTTGGCGTTTTGCAGAAGATTGCGGATCAGCGTCGTTTTTCCGGCGCCCAGAAACCCGGTGACAATCGTTGCCGGAATTTTCTGACCCGGCTGCAGGTTCTGTGTCGTCATGGTGTGATTTCCAATTGCGTGTGGGGTTTCATCAGCAAGGGCAGACCGGCAGCCACAAAGACGACCTGGTTGCAAGCGTCAGCGATATCCTGATTGAGCCGTCCCTGCGCATCGCGGAACGACCTTGAAAGACTGTTCTCCGGCACGATCCCCATGCCGACTTCGTTTGATACGAAAATGCAGGCACCTCGCACCTGCCTGATTGCGGCACAGAGTTTTGCGGCGTGGGCCGGAATATCCCTGTCGGCGAACGTCAGATTGGAAAGCCAGAGCGTCAGGCAGTCCACCAGCAGCACCCGCCCGGGACGGCACTCGGACAAAAGCAGGTTTTCAATGTCGAGCTGCTCTTCAATCGTGATCCAGCCGTCGCCACGCTGTTGCCGATGCGCGGCAATCCGGTCCGCCATTTCATCATCATACGCTGCACCGGTTGCAACGTAGACCTTTTCCAGACCGGAATTTATGGCAAGGCGTTCGGCGAAACGGCTCTTGCCGGAACGGGCACCGCCGAAGACAAGCGTGGACCTTGATCCTGAACTTTCGCTCACATCTTTCTCCCCGCTGTCCACCCGACAGCGCCAAGGGTTGCACAATTGACGGCCGGTCTCCTGGCTCACGGCTGGTTGCCTCCTGCACCCCTTCCCGGTCTTCCCTGACCAGTGGTTTTCGTGCAGTCGCTCGCCGTTTACAGTTGCGGGGGCAGCTCCGGATTGGCGTCAGACGCAGACACCGGATTCCCGTTTCATCCGGATCAGGCCATTTGCCGTCACCGAAACCGTCGAAATCCTTCCTAAACACATATTCAGCCGGAGACAAGCACCGGAATCGATCTTCAGAAAAGGTCTCGGCAACGGCGGCAGGCGCCGAACCCACGCCTTCCAGGCGCAGCCACCTCGCGGAAAGACGGTTTGAAGCCAGTAAACGAGCTCAGTGGTTTGAACAGTTTTCCAAAGTCCAGATTATCATTAGCGCCCTGTTATCCTTGCTATTTTCCACTCCAGAAACAAAAAAATGATGACAGGGTGAAAAAAACACGCGCGGGGGCTTGGCAAACGGATCAAGCCTTTGATATACGCATCTCCATCGACGGGATCGGTTTCGCACCGGCCCCGACGTGGTGATCCCCAGTAGCTCAGTTGGTAGAGCAAGCGACTGTTAATCGCTGGGTCGCTGGTTCGAGTCCGGCCTGGGGAGCCATTTTTTCCAAAAAAATTTCGAGTTCGCGCGTGCCGGCAGCAACATATGATGCCGTCTGAATGAGCGTAGAGCGTCTGACAAGCGAAGTGGCAAGGTCGGGTGAACCGCCCTCACCGATTTGCTTCAGACGAACGACCAGCGTTCCATCCAGCGTTCACCGTCCATGTCCCAGTTGGAGGCCATGGCCTCGCTGACAACCACATCCTTTGCCGTTGCAAAGACATAGTTGGCGAACATCGGAACGATCGCGCCGCCATCCTCGTTCAGGATAGACTGCATTTCATAGTACATCGTCCGTCGCTTGTCGGTGTTCAACTCGGCACGAGCAGCGACCAGAAGATCGTTGAATTTCGCGTTGTCCCAGAATGTGTCGTTCCACGCTGCACCTGAGGCATAGGCGGTCGTGAACATGGCATCTTCAACCGGACGACCACCCCAATAGACCGCCGAAAACGGGTCTTTCATCCAGACATCCGACCAGTAGCCATCATTCGGCACCCTGTTGATGTCGAGAGTTATCCCCGCTGCGCCTGCCGATTGCTGGTAAAGGACCGCGGCATCCACGGCTCCGGGAAATGCGGCATCCGCCGCCGAAAGCGATACTGACAAGCCGTCAAGTCCGGCTTCCTTCAGATGGAACCTTGCCTTGTCCGGATCATAGGTTCTTTGTTCAAGTTCGCTGTTGAAGAATTGCTGACCTTGTCCGATCGGATGATCGTTTCCGACGGCGCCGTAGCCGAAGAGGATCTTGTCGACCAGTTCCTGGCGGTTGATGGCGTGTTTCAACGCAAGCCGCACATTTTTATCGGTGTAGGGATCCTTGTTTGTGGACATGGCGAAGGTGTAGTGCTGATTGCCGGCTACCGAGTGGATGGTCAGTTCCGGCCGGCGCCCCATCAGGCCAACGGTCTTCAGATCCAGCTTGTCGATTACATGAACGTCCCCGGAAATCAGGGCCGTTGTCCGCGCATTCAGGTCAACAATGGCAAGCAACTCGACACCGTCAAAGAAACCACGTTCGCTGTCCCAGTCATTGTCAAAGCGCGTCAGCGTTGCGGAAACACCCGGATCGAAATCGGTCAGCTTGTAGGGACCCGCACCATCTTGCGAGCGCCAGTCAATGGATCCATTTCCGGCCGGCAGGATGGCCAGGTGATAATCGGTAAATGTAAACGGGAAGTCGGCGCTCCCGGCAGACAGTGCAAAGACAATCGTGTGCCCGTCAATCGAGATGTCCTCAATCGAGCCAAGCAACGGTTTGGCTGCAGATGTCGAAGCTTCTCCGCGGTGAAAGTCGATCGAAGCCACGACATCTTCGGGCGTTATCGACTTTCCTGAATGGAAGGTGACACCCGGGCGTAACTTGAATCGCCAGATTTTCGCTTCGGAGTCAGCCTCCCAGCTTTCGGCAAGCTGCGGCTCCACCGAACCGTCCGCGGCAACACCCGTCAGATACCCGTTGAATCCATAGGCCAGGGCGATCATGAACCCGTTTTCCCAGGTTCCGGGATCAAGCGTGTCGGTGGTTTGTCCGTGTCCCTTGGCGACACGAATGACGCCGCCACGTTTCGGGGCGGCCACCGCCGAACGCGGGAAAACGCTGCTCGCCAAAACAGTGGCAGCGCCTGTTGTCTGTAAAAACGTGCGGCGATTCATCGATCCTGCCGCTTTCAGCCCCTCGTTCATTTGCTTCCTCCCGTCTTGAGACTTTCCGTGTTGGTACCCGCTTGTTGGTTTTTGCTTGCGTATGTCGACAAGGATCGGCCGGGATAATGAAAACCACTCGATCAAAACCACTTGGGCAATCTTTGTCTTGCACCTGGCTCGCGCCGATCATCGTCCGCAATTTCGCTGTTCGATGACTACGCTTCCACACATTTTCCCGCAGAAACAGGAGCAACTCGATTTTGTGAGAAAATTGCATTATTACTTCGAAAAAATTGAATTACATGATCGACTTTTACAGGCGCAGGGCAGCAATGCTTCAACAAACGGATATCAGGGATCTGAGTCTCAAGGGTCTGGAGTTGTTCCAGTTGTGTGCCCACAGAGGATCACTTCAGGCTGTTGCCACCGAAACCGGCCTGTCAGCCAGCACCGTCTCACATCATCTTCGCAGTCTGGAGGAAGCGCTGCGCGCTGATCTATTCGATCATTCCCGGCGCCCTCTCATCCTGACACCAACAGGCAAGATATTTCTTCGCAATATCGACAATGCGCTGCACGAGCTTCGAAAAGCGAGAGCGGAAGCTGCAGCCGGGAACATGTCGGAAGCAAGGTATCTGCGCCTCGGGACGATTGAGGACTTTGACAGCGACATTATTCCCTCGCTTGCCGTTTCCCTTTTCGGAACGATGCCGAACTGCGACTTTCTCTATCACACGGATTCCAGCCACATGATTGTGCAGATGTTGCGCAATCGCCAATTGGATATCGGCATCGCGGCATCGCCGACAGAAAGGACACGGGATTTCATTGACCGGCCTTTGATGCGCGATCCCTTTGTTCTCGTTGTTCCAAAAAACACGGGACGGACACCGAAAGAGATCGTGGGTGGCGGTGCAAATCTCCCATTCCTGAGGTTTTCAGGCAATCTGTTCATCGCCAGGCAGATCGAAGCCCAGTTGCGCAGGATGGAAATTTCACCTCCACACAGGTTCGAATGCGGAAACAACCAGACACTTCTGGCCATGGTCGCAGCAGGCACAGGCTGGACCATCACGACACCCCTGTTGTTTTCAAGAGCCCGTCGTTTTCAATCCGATGTCGAAATGCATCGTTTTCCCGGCAAGGGCTTCGCGCGAACGCTCGCAATTCTGGCGAATGCAGACTGCTCACGATCGGTCTTGGATCTTGTGGACACGGCAATAAGGACCCTGATCCAGGATGCCGTTGTCGAACCTCTTCACGGATCAAGTCCATGGCTAAAAGAAGACTTTAAAATTATTGAATAATTATTTGTTTTTGTTCGTAATATTGGTATTTTGATTGCCATTTACAAAATCTTGAACCGGGCTCGTATTTGCTCGTCTTGCTTTGGTGTCAGGTAGGTTGGATGGTGGTCTTTGAGAATATCTGCGGCGCGCTGGCGTGCGCGGTTCCACGCATCCTGTGCTCCGTTCTGGGCCCAGGTCCTCGGTTCGTCCCTGTCGGCAAGTGACGGATAAAAATAGTCCCGCTCCATAGCTTGATAGGTATTCTGCCCACCCAGAAAGTGTCCTTCTCCCAGCACGGCATCACGAATGGCCTCAAATGCCAGGGTCTCGGGTGACACCTCAATCCCGCGCAACGCCCGATAGGTCAGCGAGTGCATTTCATCATCGAGAACAAATGCCTCGAAGCTGGCGCCGAGCAATGACGCAGTCATGCCCGAACTTTCATAGATCAGATTTCCACCCGCCAGGGCCGCCGCCAGGCTGGTAATGCCCTTTTCAACACCGGCTTGCGCATCGATGGCCTTGGCATCGGTCATTGACGATGCAACGCCGGATGGCAGACCCAACCAGTTGGTCAGTTGCGCGGAAGCCGCATTGAGGACGGCCGTTTCTCCGCCGCCACCGGAAAACGCCCCGGTCCGGAGATCGATGACCAGCGGCCAGTTTGAAAAAATCATCGGAAAACCGGGCTGAATCGCGTGCACCATCACAAGACTTGCCAGGGTTTCCGCCAACGATTGAGCGAGAAACCCGGCAAGAGTAGCTGGCGCAGTTGCGCCCGCCTGAGCGGCCGTAATGCATGACATTGGAATGTTGTGCCTGATGCATTCGTAAACCACGCCAACGGCGTCCTCACCATAGCGCAACGGTGAAATCACCGGGCTGATATGCGCTTTGAGGAACGGCCGCTCGGCGAATTTTCCCGGACCACCGGCAGCGATATCCAGCATTTCAACGATTGGCGCCACGTGCTCGGGAAGCGTGAAGGACGTGGCGACCGGCTTTGTCGTATTCTTGAGAAGAGCATAAACCGTGTTGACGTCGAGGTCGTAGTTGTCGGCTACATCCGTTGCAACGCAGCACCGTGTAAACCAGCTGACATTCTGCAAAACATCCTGAACCCTCGTGAAATCATGCAGGTCTTCAAGCGTGGAAGGGCGATACACACCGCTTTGCATGTCAAGCGTCTGAACGGCGGCTCCACCGGTGCCGAAATATACTCTATTTCCGCCGACAACGATCGAACGGGTCTCATCGCGACCGTGAAACGTAAAGGTCTTGGCAGCTTGAGAGATTGCCTCTTCGACAAGTTCCTTCGGAAAACTCAGGCGACTTTCCAGACATTCCGTTGCACCGGCGGCCAGGAGATCGCCTTTGAGACGATCCGGGATTTCACCAAGCCCCAGTCTTTCAAGCAGTTCGAGTGCAGTTTCATAAATCTGCCGGAGTTCTCCTTCCTGAAGCGGTTTGTACTGCCCGCCGGTCTGGCCGGGTGGACACGGATCAACCAGGGGCTTGGCAGCGCGCATTGCCAATCGTTCCTTGCGCCCTCCCCGTTTTACCCGGCCTTTTGCCATATCCAGTCCTCCAGGTTGAGTTGACATGGATATCATTGAGATCGTTGGCGACTTGCAACCGAATTAGACTTAATTCTGTTTTTTAGGTTCAATGATTTGATTTTTTCTAATTTATCTCAAACCGTGTTGTGACAAGCAGTCATCTTGGGCTCTATGCCGGTATATTGTGGATCCGGAGTCTCACTTCATGAAATCGCGTACCAAGGTTGTCGTCATCGGAGGCGGCATCGCCGGTTGTTCAACACTCTTCCATCTGACACGCGAAGGCTGGAGCGATGTTGTTCTGGTCGAACGCAATGAGCTCACGAGCGGAACAACCTGGCATTCTGCCGCCCAGGTAACCAATTTCGGCATGAACCAGACGATGGTGGGACTGAAAACCCACTCCATCCGGCTCTACAAGGAACTCGCGGAAGATCCGGAATATCCCATCAACTATCATCACGGTGATGGTGGGATACGGCTTGCCAACACGGATGCGCAAATGCAGGGCTACCGTCATTTTGCCTCCATGGCCCGGGGGATGGATGTCGAATTTGAAGTGATTGATGCCGAGGAATGCGCACGCCGTCATCCCCTGGTATCAACCAGCAATCTGTTGGGTGGTTTGTGGGACCCGCTTGACGGTGACATTGATCCAGCTCAGTTGTGTCAGGCCCTTGCCTACCATGCCCGAAAGGCCGGCGCGCAGATCTACCGGAACACACCGGTCACGGAATTGACCCAGCATCGGGACGACACCTGGACCGTTCACACGGAACATGGAAAAATTGATTGCGACATCGTCGTCAATGCAGGTGGGTACAGGGTCAACGAAGTCGGAGCGATGATGGATGTGCACCATCCCGTCGCGTCCATGGAGCATCAGTATTTCCTGACGGAAGACATTGCGGAGATCGTTCAGGCAGGTCACCGGATGCCACTGCTCCGATGCCCGATCAGCGACTATTACTGCCGGCAGGAAAAAAATGGACTGCTGATCGGATTTTATGAACAGGGATGCAAAACGTGGGGGATGGACGGCATCGATCCGAATTTTGTCAATGCCCTGTGTCCGGATGACCTGGATCGCATAACAGACGTTCTGCAAGGCGCGTTCGACCGCATGCCGGCACTTTTGGAAACCGGTATACGCTCAGTTATAAACGGTCCGATCACATATACAATCGACGGCGCGCCGCTCGTTGGCCAGATACCGGGCAAACGAAACGCCTTTTGCATCATTGGATTGCGTGCCGGTCTTGGAGAGGGGGGCGGTCACGGCTGGCTGCTTGCGCAACAGATCGTCCACGGCGAGGCCTGCTACGACACGTGGTGCCTGGACCCGCGCAGGTTTACCGGCCACACCAATGTCGAACTTACATCGCTAAAGGCAATCGAAGACTACCAGAACGAATTTCGCTTTCACTTTCCACACGAACACAGACCGGCCGGCCGGCCCGCCAAGACAACGCCGCTTACTCCCGTTATGGCAGCTGAGGGAGCGGAATTTACCGTCGTCAATGGCTGGGAGCGCGTCGACTACATAAAACCGCGCGCCGATTTTCATCCGTCCCTGACCTTCAATTTCGATGAGGCGTTCGAAGTGGTTGGACGGGAAGTCGAAAACGTTCGGAACAATGTCGGTCTTTGCGAGGTAAACGGATTCAACCGTTTCGAAATCACCGGTGCTGACCGGCATGCATTTCTTGACCGGTTGGTTTGCGGGACCGTTTCCAAACGAGAGGGCCGCGTCGGCCTTGCCTACCTGCTCAATCACCAGGGCAGGATCAAAAGCGAGGCGACCATCGCCAATTTGCCGCAATCCGACAGAGGGCCAGCGCGTATCTGGTACGGGTCGGCAGCGGCGAGCGAATTTCATGATATGGACTGGTTGACCCAGCATCTTCGCAAAGACGAAGACGTTCAGGTCAGGAGCCTCACCAACGATCAGACGATCCTGGTTCTTGCCGGACCGAATGCCCGCAAGGTCCTGTCGGCGTGTGCAAGGGGCGACTGGTCGAACCACGCTTTTCCCTGGCTGAGCGTTCGCGAGTGTTTTATCGGCTATTCACCTGCAACCGTCATGTCCGTGAGTTTTTCTGGCGAGCTTGCGTATGAAATTCATGTTCCAAATTCATCGCTCTACGCAGCATATCTTGCGGTTCGAAAAGCCGGAGAACCTTTCGGGTTGTCGCTGTTCGGCGCGCGTGCTGTAGAGGCCATGCGCATGGAAAAGGGTTTTTTCCACTGGAAGGCGGACCTGCTGACTGAGTTCGATCCCTACGAAACCGGGTTGGACCGGTTCGTGAAAATGTCCAAGAGCGACTTTGTTGGAAAAGCCGCCTTGCAGGACCTGATCAACAGAGGTCCTGTCAGGAAAATGGTGACACTGAAACTGGACACCGCACACGCACCTGCTCACGGAGGCGCCTCACTCATGCTGGACAATACCGTGGTTGGCACCGTCACGTCCGGGGACTGGGGGCACAGGGTCGGTCTGAACCTCGCCTATGCCTTTGTCGAGCCGGAACTCTCGACGCCCGGGACGACCATGCTGCTCGATTTGTGCGGCGACCGAATAGAGGCCACTGTCATACAGCCATCGCCCTATGATCCGGACCATATGCGCATGCGAGGCTGAAACGGATCATCGTCCGCTCATTGGAACTTGATTTCTCAGCTTTGCGGATACCGCTTCAGGACGGCATTTCAAGAGCTTTGCCTGCAAGCCAGACCCGTTCAACCGAGAAGTCCTTACCCAGAAGGACAAGATCAGCCGCCTTGCCTTCCTGCAACCTGCCCAAAGGCTGACCGATGACGTCCGCTGGAATGCTCGTGGCCATCTTCAGGGCCGTCTGCGGATCAAGCCCGACTTGTTCAACCAGGAAACGAACCGATGCGGGCATGTCTATATCAGCGCCGGCGAGCGTGCCGTCGGCAAGTGTCAGTGTTCCGTTTCGTCGGAATATCTCACGCCCGCCAAGCGTGAAGGACGTGACATCCGTTCCTGTTTGCGACATTGCGTCGGTCACCAGAAACAACCGGCCTGGTCCTGTCTTGGATTTCAGTGCCACCTTGATTGCCACAGGGTCAACATGCACACCATCAGCAATCAGACCCGCGTTCAGGTCACCAAGATCGAGCGCGGCACCAACGAGTCCCGGTTCGCGATGCTGCAACGGGCTCATGGCATTGAACAGGTGCGTAACGCAGTTTGCCCCCGCTTCCGCGATCTGTCTGCAGGCTCTGTAGGAAGCGCCGCTATGGCCGAGACTCACATGAATGCCGGCTTCCGACATGTCCCTGACCTGGTTCTCCGTGACCGTTTCAGGGGCAATCGTAACCATCAGACTTGGAAGAGATCGCGCCGCAGAAATGTAAAGCTCCAAGTCCTCGGCCGTCATCGGTCTGATCAAATCAGCGTCGTGCGCGCCCTTCCGACCGGCAAAAAGATGCGGACCTTCAAGATGCAGGCCGTGAAAACCGGGAACGCGCGCGGACCATGCCTGGATCGCCAATTCGACGACCTTGCGGGTCGTTTGAGCCGTATCCGTGATCAGCGTGGGTGTCAGCGCCGTTGTTCCAAGCGGTAAATGCGCGGCACAGATCTGCTCAATATCTTCGAGCGTTTCGGCATCGCCAAGCATCAGGCCGCCGCCGCCGTTTACCTGCAGATCAACAAAACCTGCCGAGAGGATACCCTCACCTGCGTTTTCGGGTTTGTAGCCATGCGGCACTTCGGACCGCCCGCAAATTCCGGTAACTTTGCCATCTGCAACAAGAACAGCTGCGTCCTGCCGAAGGGACTCCCCATCAAAGACTTCGCGGCAGATATGTGCGGTGGCGTCCGTCATACGGTCTGGGTTACTTTTTTCAGGTGTTTGGGGACATCCGGATTGAACCCTCGCCCGCGCGCGAACCATTCTATGAAGGCATAGAATGAAACAATCTGCGTAATTGCGTCGGTCAACGGATGACCCGCTGCCTCGAACTCAAGACGGTTTGCACGTTTGACCTTGTCCGTTGTCGCAAAAACGACTCCGCCCTGGGTAGCCATGCGGTCGGCAGCCTCCGCCAATCCGTCCTCTGCGGCATCCCTGACACCGAGCACCAGAACCGGGTAGTCGTCTTCGACAATCGAAACCGGTCCATGCATGACTTCGGCAGATGAGTACGCTTCTGCGTGGATCTGACAGGTTTCCTTGAATTTGAGCGCCGCTTCATTTGCGACGGCAAGGCCCGGGCCGCGTCCGATCACATAAAGCGAGCCCCGCTTTTCGATCGGGTCCGCCAGCGCGTCCCAGTCCTTGCCGATCGCATTTTCAAAATGATCTGGCACTTCTTCAAGAGCTTTCAAAAGCTCATTGTCACCGCCGATTTCCGCCAAAAGCAGAAGGCCCGCAAGTACGGAATTGACGTATGTCTTGGTGGCGGCAACGCTCTTTTCAGGTCCCGCACAAATATCAATTGCTGATGAAGATATGCGTGCGAGCGGGCTGTCAGCCGTGTTGGTCAGCCCGACCGACACGGCGCCCTGTTTCGTGGCCGATTCCACAACAGACAATATGTCGGGACTGGCCCCGGACTGGGATATTGATATGACGAGCGCCTGAGCGAGTTGAACATTGCCGCCATAAACGGAAGAAACCGAGGGTCCGAGAGATGCCATGGCAAGACCCAGATAAATCTCCGAAGCGTATTTCAGAAAGCTGGCGGCATGGTCGGAGGATCCGCGAGCAACGCTTGCCAGAAAGACAGGTGCCCCTGCTTTCGACGCGATCTCGCGTATTTTGGGATGAGCTTCTTTCAGGAGCCGGCGAGCAGCGTCCGGTATTTCCTCGATCTCCCGGCGCATGTGCGTCCGATCGATCTGCGACGTGGTGTCTGACATGGACCTAGTTTTCCGCGATTTGAAGTTCGGCGATGAAATCGTAAGCGTCTCCGCGATAGACAGACCGCGTAAACTCAACGACTTGCCCGGAGGCGTGATAGGAGACGCGCTCAATCTTGAGCCCGGCGGACCCAATGGGAACGCCTAGGATTTCGGCATCCGAGTGTTCCAGATTTCTCGCCGAAATACGTTGTATGGCGCGAACCGGTTGCATTCCCGATGTTCGCAAAACGGCATATAGCGACGTTGAAACCAATTCCGGATGAGGCAATACCTTTTCCGACAAGGACGCACGCTCGATTGCCATCGGCGTCATGTCCGCTTTGCGCAATCGGTCGACGCGCGCAACGCGCTGACCGGACGTCAGTCCGAGCGTAAAGATTTCTTCCGGCGATGCGGGAAAGAGCCCTCGCCGCAGCCATTCGCTGCTCGCCTCCATTCCCCTTCTCGCCATATCCTCGCTGAACGACGTCAGACTGGAGAGACGCTGTTCAACCTTCTGCACTTTTGGCGCAACGAAAGAACCGCTCCCCCGTTTTTGAACGACGACCTGATCTTCGACGAGGCCTGCGACGGCCTTACGAACTGTGACGCGGGAAAGTTCGGTGATTGCTGCAATTTCACGCTCGGATGGAAGTGGCTCATTTTCTTTCAGCACACCATCGTCAATCGCCTGAAGAATGCGCCGACGCAGCAGCAGATATCTCGGCCCGCTTGACCCGGCAAGCCAATCGCCGTTTTCCAGCATTGAGATGAATTCTGTCATGGAAAGTGGCGCCTCGGCTTAAAAAATAATACCTTTCAGATACCAATTTAAACTCTATCGAAACCGAAAATCAAGTGTTAAAAGAATTTGGTCCATTCAGACATCGTCTGTAACTGAACCCTTCATTTGAACGAAACGCATGAGCTGGCCGTGTCCGGGTCGTGGCGTAAACTCCAGATTTCCCGAGTTTCCGGAACATGAAACTGCCGACAACAGAAGACCGTGACCCCCAATCGATCGGACTATCGCAAAAAACAGACGCCGAGGTTCTATCCCTTCTTCTGGAGCGGCAGGTCGAAGCACTGAAGGCCGCAGCAGATGCCATTCCGCAAATCACGCAAGCCGCGGCGGCCCTGCAACGCGCTGCGGCAGCACAAAACAAGATTGGGTATGCGGGTGCCGGAAGCGCTGGCCTGACCGCGCTTGCAGATTGCCTCGAACTCCCGGGCACGTTCGGATTTCCGCCAGATCGAATGCGAATTCTTTATGCCGGTGGCGCAAAGAATCTCTTGCACCTGGAAGGTACCCATGAAGACGATCAGCAAGCCGGTTCCAACGACTTCGAAGAAGCAGGGCTAGGCAAGGACGATATCCTGATCGGCGTGTCGGCAAGTGGGTCGACCGCCTATACGCTTGGTGTAATCAAGGCAGCGCGAGCTGCGGGAACACATACGATCGGGATTGCCAACAATCCGGACACTCCGATCCTGAATGAAGCAGACCATCCGATCCTTTTGAAAACGCCGCCCGAGATCATTGCCGGTTCGACCCGTCTGGGGGCAGCCAGTGCGCAAAAGGTCGCTCTCAACATGATCTCGACTCTTGTCGCCTTGCGGCTCGGACACGCAGTCCGCGGGCACATGGTCAATCTCGTGGCGGACAATGATAAACTGCGCCAGCGCGCACAACGGATACTGCAGGACCTTACGGATTGCAGCCCTGTACAAGCAGCAGACGCGCTGGAAAAAGCAAACGGCCGCGTGAAAGTCGCCGTCCTGATGTTGAGCGAGGGCCTCGACGTAAGTGGCGCGGAAAACGCGCTTGTTCTGAACAACGGAAACCTGCGACCTTTTCTCTGACTACACCATTTGAGTAAGAGAGTGACCAACGCTCCGTGCTGTCAGCGGTCGGCAACCTGTTCGAGGACGAGGTCGAGGACGCTTCAAGTCGTTTTTCAGTCGTCAAACAGCTGCGCCAACAGGTGACCTTGCTTAAGCACGCGCATTTTCGGGTTTACTAGCTCCGTAATTGGTTGCATATTGGTATTATAATTGGCTGAAATTGTCATGCATCAGGAGCGAAAGAACAGGCAATGATTACCTGTTTCGATATCGGCGGTTCTTTCATACGCCATGGTGAAATGCAGTTGGATGGAACTGTTGCAGAGACCGCACGGGTTGAAACACCAAGAGACAACTGGACGGATTTTATCCATGCGGTGGGCCAGAGCTCGGGAGAGGCTGGATCTCCGATTTCGATTTCTCTTGCAGGCGCCTACGATGAACGAACCGGAATCGCGGATGTCGCCAACATTCCGTGCCTTCACGGTCGATATGTGCAAAGGGAACTGTCGGACGCCTTGAACAGGCCTGTTGCCATTATCAACGATGCAAATGCTTTTGCGCTTGCCGAGGCTGTCGACGGGGTTGGAAATGGAAAGCCTGTTGTTTTCGGCGTGATCCTCGGGTCCGGTGTCGGCGGAGGCCTCGTTATCAACGGTGATCTTGTCAACGGTTTTGGCGGAATGGCCGGCGAATGGGGTCATGGGCCGATTGTTGACCCTACGGCCGGCGGCAAATTCTCTGGCATTGAGCACTATGCCTGCGGCTGCGGTCAGGTCGGATGCGTCGATGCCACCGGCTCCGCACGCGGCATGGAACGCATACATGCGTCGCTGCACGGCAAGACACTTTCCAGCAAGGAAATCACCAGTGCCTGGCACCGAAATGACCCTTCAGGGACCGAAACCGTCGAGGCCTTCACAACCCTCCTTTCGCGTGCGTTGTCTGTCCTTGTGAATACGCTGGGACCCGATGTCATTCCGGTCAGCGGCGGATTGTCGAATGACACGAAGCTGCTTGAAATGATCGACAAAAAAACCCGCGCTCTGGTGCTCGCGCACTATTCTGCCCCTCTGGTTGTCAGGGGCCAGTTTGCCGAAAACGGCGGTCTGCATGGCGCTGGAATTTTTGCGCGCAGGAACCTTGGGGACGCGCGTTCATGAGCAGGGTAAATCTGGAGGTTTGCGTCGATACTATTGAGGGCGCCGTGATTGCCGAAAAACACGGAGCTGACAGAATTGAACTGTGCGCCGCACTTTCGGAGGGCGGGTTGACGCCATCTACAGGCCTGATGGCCGCAGCCTCTGAGCTTTTGGTTCCTGTTTACGCGATGATACGGCCGCGTTCCGGGAACTTCAGCTATTCAGAAGCTGAAAAGTCATTGATGCTGCGTGATATCCAGATCGCGGAAGACACGGGCCTGGACGGGATCGTGATCGGTGCTGTCAGTCCCGAACACCGTCTGGATCTTGACTTTTTGTCAGCGGCGCTCGGCAGAACCAGACTACCCGCCACGCTGCACCGCGCCTTCGACACCCTGACCGATGTCTCCGCTGGTGTTGAAGATGCCGTTGGACTGGGCTTTGAAAGGATCCTGACTTCAGGGCGCGCCTTGCGTGCCGAGCTGGGTCTCGACATTCTTGCAGAAACCGTCAGGTGTGCCAAAGGACGCCTTTCGGTTATGGCCGGTGCCGGCATCACTCCGGAGAATGCATCGATGATCCTCTGCAGATCCAGGGTCGACGAACTTCATGCTTCCTGCTCTGTCCAGCATCCTCCCTCCCCCTCAGACAGAGTGGAAACGCGCCTGGGTTTTGTTCCGACATCTGGTTTGATGTCCACCAGCGCGAAGTCTGTTCAAGCGCTTCGGGCGGCCGTTGAAAACTCGTTCGCCACCAGCGACTAGAATTTTTTTGCCTGATTTAGACCACAAATGACGTCACGAACCGGCAACATTTCCTCATTGTTGCCCTGCATCGCCAGCTGCCTAATTAACGTTACGAAAAGTTTTTAGATTGCCCAACAATTTAATTACAGGTACGCTTATCCACGTTTTTAGAAACGAACTCTTTGCCAGTTAAAGCATCAGCATTCGTGTTGCTTAGTTAATTTTAACAGGAGGATTTAGGTCACGTCGCGGTGATTAACCTTGAATGACTGGCCGCGAACCCCAAATATTAATGAAATGTAAATGAAAACACCGAAAAATGTGATGTTCATTACACTCAAAAAGCAGAATGTGGTGCGATAATGGCAAAATCGTGACCGCGCAGCGTGGGGCGCACGCACACTAAACTGATATAAACATTGCGGAAAAGAGTCGAAACAGACCGGATCTGCAAGTGCCCCGAGCGCGGTAATAACAGTTGTATTAGCCTTGGGAGGCGAACATGCAACGGAATACCAAAGCAGGAACATTTGCGCTTGGCCTCATCCTTGCCCTGGCAGGGGGCGCAGTTGCCGAACAACTTCCTCAGGAAACAATTACGTTGCCGGAGGACCGTCTTGCGGTAACAGTCGCGTCGGCCACAGTGGACCAGACAGATCCGCTGGAAAGCGAATTGACCATATGGGTCGGTGAAATCGAACTTGACGGCAAAAATGTCGTCTGGGTCGAGCTGATCGATTCCTATGGAGAAGTGATTTACGATTCCGAGGTGAATACCAACGAAACGCATTTGCTTCCGGATGGTCGGGCTGTTGTTGTCCGAGCCATGGACCAGGAGACGGTTGTTGCCGGCAAGGACGAATCACGGCTGGTGACAGAAGGAGCTCTGATGGTTACGCGACGTGTCGTCAATGACGGCACGGAAGCAACCACTGTCGAGTTAATTGAAACCGAGAACGAACCGATCAAGCGTGGAACAATGCTTCAGGTTGCGGATTTCGGCCAATCCGTCTGGGACAAGGTCGTAGCCTTTTTTGATGCGGCAAAAATTCGTGTCGAAGTCGCCTGGAATTGGCTGGTCGATTCATTGCAGGCCTGACCCTTCAATTCAGCCAGACACATTTTTAGTGTTCAATCGGGTCCGTTCCAAGAACGGACCCTTTTTTTTGCCGGCACCCAATGCCACGCACAAGCTGTTGCATTCGCCAATCTACGGAATTTATTTAATTATTTCATCGCCCGGCGTGATCCGCCTTCTTTTCTCCGCCGTATTCGCTTGAGAAAACGGAGAAAACCTTGCTGGCCGCAAGTCCCTGCGGACTATCCAGATCAATAAAAAAAAGGATCGATCATGCGGATTGCCGTTATCGGCTCCGGAATTTCCGGAAACAGTGCAGCCTGGGCCCTGAGCAAAAACCACGATGTGGTGTTGTATGAAAAGCGGGAAAGGGCTGGCGGGCACAGCGCTACGGCTGACATCGACTATGACGGCACTCATATTTCGGTAGATACGGGTTTCATTGTCTACAATGAACGCAATTATCCCAATTTCACCGCCCTTCTCAATTATCTCGATGTCGAGACCGAAATAAGCGACATGAGTTTCGCGCTTTCGGCAGACAATGGAAAACTCGAATGGTCGGGCGACTCGCTCAACACCGTATTCGCGCAGAGATCCAATCTGTTGTCGCCGCGTTTTCTGGTCATGTTGAAAGACATTTTCCGTTTCAACAAGCAGGCGGTGAATGATCTTCATTCCGGACGGTTATCGGGAGAAACACTGGGTGGATACCTGGAGAAAAACCGATACTCGGAGGGTTTCACCAACGATTACCTCCTGGCAATGGGCGCTGCGATCTGGTCGACGCCGATTGATGAAATGCGCGCCTACCCTGCAGAGAGTTTCGTTGCCTTCTTCGAAAACCATCGCCTGCTGTCATTTGAAACAACACTTTGGCGAACGATTTCGGGTGGCAGCAGAAATTATGTGAACCGTTTGCTGGCACCGCTCGCAGGAAAATTAAGGCTGGGATGCGCCGTCACCGAAATTCTTCGCAACGACGGCAAGGTCCAGGTGAAGGATCGTTCCGGTCATACCGATGAATTCGACCAAATCATCCTTGCAAGTCACACCGATCAGAGCCTGGCAATGCTCGGTGACGCCAGTCCGGCCGAACGCGAAATTCTGGGTGCCATCAGATACCGACCCAACGAGGTTTATCTTCATCGGGACGAGAACCTGATGCCAAAAAGAAAGAAAGTCTGGTCTTCGTGGAATTACATGTCGGATCGGGAAGCGGGAAAGACGCGCGATGTAACCGTCAGTTACTGGATGAACCGGTTGCAGAACATCGCTCGCGACAAATCCGTGTTCGTGACACTCAACCCCTTTGAAGCGCCACAAGAAGACAAGACCTTTGAAAAATATGTCTATGATCATCCGCAGTTCGACGCACGTGCACTGAGCGCGAAAAGACGGCTGGATGAAATTCAGGGGGTCAACAACACCTGGTTCTGCGGCGCCTGGAATGGCCATGGTTTCCACGAAGACGGTCTCGCATCCGGGCTGGCTGTCGCCAGACAACTGGGTGCCAAACTGCCGTGGAAAACCTCCAGTGCACCGACAGAGTTTAGGGAAGCTGCCGAATGACGGCGAAGCCCTCAAATACCGTTTGCGATAACGGACCGGCGCCGGGCCGGGCAGCTTCGCTTTACCCGGGTAAGGTCATGCATCATCGGATGAAGCCCAAAACACACCGGTTCAGCTATTCGGTATTTACGCTTCTGATAGATCTGGACCAACTCGATGCGGCACGACGCTTGAGCAGATGGTTTTCGGTCAATCGCTTCAATCTGCTGTCATTTCACGAGCGTGACCACGGGCCCAGAGATGGATCAAGTCTCAGACGACACGTGGAAAACGTGCTTCAGCAAAAACTTGTTGCAAAGCCTTCAAGGATCCTTTTGCTCGCGTATCCAAGGCTCCTTGGTTACGGCTTCAATCCGCTCAGCGTCTTTTACGCGTACGATGAAAATGATCATCTCTCGGCAATCGTTTATGAGGTTCGCAACACCTTCGGCGGGTTACATACATATGCCCTTCCCGTGGAACCGGGTCAGTTCAGTGAAGCGGGTGTTCGCCAGAACCAGCGGAAGGAATTCTACGTTTCACCGTTCATCGGCATGGAACAGGAATATCACTTTAGAATGTTGCCCCCCGGCGAAACCGTCAGGGTTCGAATACTCGAAAAAGACCGGCAGGGACCGCTTCTATCCGCGACATTTTCCGGCAAGGCCGTGCCACTGTCCTCAAGCTCTATCTTAAAGGAATGCATTCGGGTTCCATTTCTTACAGCGAAGGTGATCTTGGCGATCCACTGGCAAGCCTTTAAAATCTGGCTCAAGCGTGTACCATTCCATCCTCGACCAGCTAAAAACAAACCCCAGGCCGGACTGGGAGAGCGTGAAATGACGCTCGCTTCTGACAAATGAGTTTTCAAGAGGTTTTGCGATGAGTGAGCCTGTTGTTCTGAACAGAGACAATTTGCGCAAGGAGTTAAAAGGCACTCCCCGCCTCGCCCGCATGGCAGCCGGACTTGCGCTCAAAATTCGGTATGGAACGCTCGAGATCGGATTTCCCGACGGCCGGACATTCCGCATTCACGGACGTGAGGATGGACCGAACGGCGTTCTTCACATTCACGACTGGCGCTTTTTCCGCATGGTGGTCAAGGCAGGGGATGTCGGCGTCGGGGAAGCGTTCATGGCCGGATACTGGTCCTCGCCCGACGTGACAACGTTTCTTGAAGTGTTCTGCATCAATCAGGAATCGACGCTGGAAGCGATTCAGGGAAAGCCATTGACCCGCCTTCTCCTTTCTGCCCGACATTGGCTGAATTCCAATACCCGGCGCGGGTCCAAGCGAAACATTTCGGCGCATTATGACCTTGGAAACGCGTTCTACAAGGAATGGCTCGATCCGTCGATGACCTATTCATCGGCGATTTACAGCAACGAGACCAACAACCTGGAGCAGGCACAAACGGAGAAGTATGCGTCCCTGGTAAGGCAAACCGGAATCGAACCGGAACACTCGGTCCTGGAGATCGGGTGCGGCTGGGGCGGTTTTGCAGAACATGTAGCAAAAACGGTCGGGGCGCATGTTCGCGCGCTGACGATATCGCAAGAGCAATTCGAATATGCAAGTGAACGTATCTTCAAAGCCGGCCTCAATGAAAAAGTGGACGTCGTGTTTCAGGACTATCGCGATGAACGCGGAGTTTTCGACCGGATTGCCTCAATCGAGATGTTCGAGGCAGTTGGTGAAAAATACTGGACGACCTATTTTGACCAGTTGTCCAGATGTCTGAAACCCGGTGGAAAGGCAGGACTTCAGATCATAACGATCCAGGACAAGATGTTTGAAGACTACAGGCGCGGCACGGATTTCATTCAGCGCTACATATTTCCAGGTGGCATGCTGCCGCCACCGGGAAAACTCGTCGAAATCGGCAAATCTCTTGGACTGGACCTGGCAGAGCAGAAGATTTTCGGCCAGGACTATGCCCGTACGCTCGCTGAGTGGCGGCAACGTTTCTGCCAATCCTGGCCGCAGATACGCCCTCTTGGTTTCGACGAACGGTTCAAGCGACTTTGGGAGTTCTACCTCCACTATTGCGAAGCCGGATTTCGCGCCGGGAACATTGACGTCAGACAGATGGTGTACGTCAAAGCTCCCTGAGGACGTTCCTGTTGCAGAGGAACATCCGGGCAGGCTCTTATCCGGCCCGGTGTTTCTTGTTCCAGCCGGTTGTTCTTGCAACCAGTGAAAAATAGGCACGATACGGCAACAGCCCCAACGCTTTCAGTTGTCTGACGAAAGCTTTGGGAAACGCGATTTCGAACCGTGTGGGGTGTTTCATTCCGTCCAGGATTTCCCTGGCAGCCTCGCCGGTTGTGATGAGATGCGGCATCGGGAACGGATTGGATCGCGTTGCCGGCGTATCGACAAATCCCGGATTGATCAGCTGGATGCGAATACCGGCCAGGTCGAGATCGAACTTCAGCGATTCTGCAAGATTAATTAGCGCGGCCTTGGACGCGCCATAGGCCGCAGATGTCGGCAGCCCCCTATATCCGGCCACTGAAGAGACTATGGCAATCTGCCCACGTCCCCTCTCCTTCATTGCGTCGATTGCCGGAAGGACGACATTGACGGTACCCATCAGGTTCACGTCGAAGCTCGTCCGAAATGCCTCTACATCTGCATTTAGACCGTCCTGTGGCAGATAGATCCCGGCATTTGCAACAAGCAGAGCTACGCCGCCAAGTTCCTGTTCGATAGCGTTACAGTGGTCCTTCATCAGCTGCGTGTTTCGAACATCACCTGGAAGCGCGATTATCTCTCCCGGCATTTCCTGAGCCTTGCAGCTGAGCTCCTGCAGTGCCTTTTCTGAACGTGCGGTTACAACAACCCGCCAGCCTTCATTGGCTAGATCGAGCGCAAGCGCATGACCGATACCGGAGCTTGCTCCGGTAACCCATGCAACTCCGTGCGACGGATGCGCAATAAATTTTCTCTGAGGCAATAACGATCTCCTTGGCCTTTGCAGTGTCTACGCAAAAGACATGGAGTGCGGATTTGTTCTTACCGCATAAATGGAGCAAACCACCTGCCGACAGGACCAGTCAGCTCAAGACGTCCAGCGGTGACCGCAAAACAGATGCAGTCTTCGCCTTCATCGGCGATTGGCTTGTGGTCGACATCATCATCCGCAAATGCGACGTCTCCGGCAACATAGTGACCGTCATCGTCGCGAAAACCGCCCTGCAGAACGAGCGTCAGCTCCGTCCCGTGATGGGTGTGGGACGGCATGGCACGACCTGCGCGCACCCAGAGCAGACTGGTTGCACAGCCGTCAATCTCGCCGAACTTGCATTCCTTCACACCGGGTAAAAGCGCTTTCCAGGGAAGGCCTTCCATGGAGTTTCCGACAATTGATCTCAGGGATTGTGGCAGACCGGTACTGTCATTCGCGATCGGCTCGTTGTCGTTCGAGAATGGCGTCTCATCGTCGAAAATGGCAGAAAGCGACGTGTCCCTGTCACTCAAGGCTACGGGATCAGCATCGCCCAGGCTTACGCCGCCGAGGCTTTCCAGAGACGAGACATAACCACGGTTCAGGTCGCTGAGTTCGAGGTGCGCTCCAACCAGCGCCTGTGCAGGATAAGACAGCGTTCCGGCCGCATACCCGGCCAGCAGCTCATCCATCCCGGTCACATTTTTTTCCATTTTCGCTCTCATCAAGCTCCAAACACCATCTTTGCACTAACGCCGATACGCCGTGCAAGGTTTTCTAGATCATCATTTACACTAAAAATATTGAAATTTGAATTTTCATCTAGGGGGTTTGAAGAACAACTCCATGCTCACTTTCAATCGTTTTGCGGAAAAATCATCAGAAAAACGTAGCTGTCGCTGGCATTCCTCCGACGAGCCCTTAAATTGCAATCTTGATCCCGGATGCAGCTCCCTTTAGCGTCCGGAGCCCATTGAATCTTATCTGGCCATGCCTTGTTTTCTGTCCAGATCAGCCAGGATTGAAAGAATGACTGTGTCCGCTTCCGTTGTCGATGCGATTGGCAATACGCCGCTGATCCGCCTGAAAGCCCTTTCCGAAGAAACCGGTTGTGAAATCCTGGGCAAGGCTGAATTCATGAACCCGGGTCAGTCGGTCAAGGACAGGCCTGCCAGACAGATGATTCTGGAGGCAGAAGCGCGGGGCGAACTTAAACCGGGCGGCGTCATCGTGGAAGGTACCGCCGGAAATACCGGAATTGGTCTTGCCCTGGTTGCCAGCGCCAGAGGCTATCGGACCGTGATCGTGATGCCGGATACACAGAGCCAGGAAAAGAAGGACATGCTGCGCCTGTGCGGTGCGGAGCTTGTCGAGGTTCCAGCCAAGCCTTTCAAGGATCCGAACAACTATCAGCACGTGGCGCGGCGTCTGGCCCAGGAAATGGCAAAGACCGAACCCAACGGCGTTATCTTTGCAGACCAATGGAACAATCTCGATAATCGCAAGGCACACTATCTCACCACTGGTCCGGAAATACTGGCACAGACAGGTGGGCGTGTGGATGCGTTCATTTGCGCGGTCGGTTCGGGTGGAACGCTTGCGGGTGTTTCCAAATACCTTCAGGAAAACAAACCCGGTGTTGTCATTGGTTGTGCCGATCCTCGCGGCGCTGCAATGCAGTCGCTGTTCACGACGGGCGAAGCGGTGGCTTCTCAAGGTGGCTCGATATCCGAAGGCATCGGACTTGGACGCAAAACACCGATTGTTCAGGACGTCAAGGTGGATCATGCTTACACGATCGATGACGCCGACGCCGTGCCACTGGTCTTTGACCTGGCCGAAAAGGAAGGCCTGTTGCTCGGTGGTTCCACGGCGATCAATCTAGCCGGAGCACGAAAGCTGGCAGCTGAACTTGGCCCTGGAAGAACCATCGTCACCATTTTGTGCGACCACGGCACCCGTTATCAATCCAAGCTTTACAACCCGGACTTCCTGCGGTCTAAGAACTTGCCGGTGCCGGAGTGGCTGGAGCGAAAGACTACCATTCAGGCGCCTTTTGCCTGAATGGAAGATTGCGCGGTATGAGAACACATGGGGCAAGCTGACCCGACCCTCGCCAAAGATGGAGCCGACGCCAAAGCGGTGATCCAGGATGCGGTCGTCGATGTCAGCATCCTGGATGTCATGGCCAACAATCTCGGCCTTGTTGCTGCGTTTGTTGCCGCCATGTATATCGTCGCGGGCGTCTGTGCCGTTCGTGAAATCATGAATTCCCGGACATCGCAGGGTTCGGTTGCCTGGTTGCTGTCGCTGTTCTTCCTGCCTTATCTCACCGTTCCGCTTTATTTCGTGTTCGGCTGGAAGTCATTCGCCGACTATGCCCGGATACAGACACTGCTCGGCCGGGCAGAACGGGCGAGACGTGCTGACGAACTCGGGTTGACCGATCACGAAGAAACACGCGACTGGCCGGTCCTCACAAGAGTTGCCGGCGTGCCGTTTCTGGCCGGCAATACTGCAGATCTTCTGATTGATGGCGATGCGACGTTCACTGCGATCAAGGATGCGATTGCACGCGCCGAACAAGTCATATTTTTCCAGTTTTTCGCGATTGAAGACGATGGCCTCGGGCGCGAAATGGCCGATGCACTGATCGCAAGGGCGAAAGACGGACTGAAGGTCTATCTTCTTTACGACGACGTCGGAAGCCACGCCCTTTCAAGAGACTTTCTCTCCAAGCTCAAGAATGCGGGCGTCGAAGTGTGCGGCTTCAACGAGAATCACAAGTTTCTGCGTCTCTTTGGGCCGATGCGTCTGAATTACAGGAACCATCGGAAACTGGTCGTAACCTATTTCCGTGAAGCCTTCGTCGGCGGACACAATGTTGCCGATCAATATGTGGGACGCAACAAATGGTTCGGTCACTGGCGCGACACTCACGTCAAGGTGGAGGGCCCGGCAGCCGTTGCGTGTGCGCTTTCCTTTGTCGAGGACTGGCTCTGGGCAAGCGGCGAGCGGATCGAGCTGCCGCAGGTCCGGGATATTCCCATGCCGGGAGACGAGGCCGTTCTGGTCATGCCGACCGGGCCAGCAGACAAACTGGAAGAATGTGCCCTGGCCTTTGTTGAGGCAGCCGCCAGAGCCAAGGAACGCCTTTGGATCACGACACCCTACCTCGTGCCGTCTCTGGACGTACAGACAGCACTGGCGGCGGCCGCGATGCGCGGTGTCGATGTGCGTATCTTGCTCCCGGAAAAACGGGACCACTGGACCGTCTGGCTGGCGAGCCACGCCTATGAGGACACGCTCGTACAGCGAGGGGTAAAGGTCTACCGCTACACGGATGGATTTCTGCATCAGAAAGTTACTCTGATGGACAATGATCTTGTTTCGATCGGGACAGTGAATTTTGACAACAGATCATTTCAGATCAATTTCGAACTCACGCTGTGGTTTACGCACGAACGTATGATCGGGAACGTTGAAACGATGCTCGAGACCGATTTCCAAAATTCGAAACTGACCTGGCCCGACGCTTTCCGCTCAAGAAGCTACGCTTTTCGCGTCTTTGCCCAGGGTGCGCGCCTGCTGTCACCGATCCTTTAAGGGCTTCGTGAAAACGAAAATGACACTACACCTATAAATTACACTTTTCGTTTAAATCTATTTTAACGCGATCTTTTCATGGTCCTCCCGGTCATTTTCCGAATGAGGTTTTCATGAAACTGATTTTGAGCTTTCTGTTTGTGTTGATGCTGGGACCTGGACTGTTCTTTATGGACGGTGCAATTCTCAAAGACATCAAGTTGAAGTCCGAGACACTTTCCCCCGCCAACGTCCCAACCTCCGATCGGAAGTGCCGCTCGAAACTCTATCTGTTTCAAATCTGCAGTTTTGACTATACCGACAATCAAAAGGATCTGGATCAGTCATACTTCTTCATGTCGTTCGGCCCTCCCGAAACACTTGTTTTGTTGAGAGGAACCAAATCTGGAGTCCTGACCTCCGATGTGGGGCAGGACTATCTTTGGAACAGGATCCTGACAATTCTCCTTTTTCCAGGCCTCGCTCTCTGGGCGCTGGTGAAATATCTGGGTAAAACGCGGCAGCACGCTGCACCACCACTGCAGCAAACGAGGCATATTCCTCCGCATGTTCCAACCCATTCAGGAGGTCATCCGGCAAACCGTGCCACTTTCGGTAAACGACGTTGACAGACTGAAGCGCCCGTCGTCTAAGAAAGATTGTAGGGCGAACAGATCGATCTCGTGGAACAATGTCATATTTGCCGGATGTCTCCATACTCCTCACCTTCACTGCCGCGGGCCTGATCCTGACGATCACGCCAGGTCCCGACATGACGCTGTTCTTGAGCAAAGCGCTGACACAGGGCAGAAAATCTGGACTTGCATCCGTGCTGGGGGCAACATGCGGCCTGATTGTCCACACCGTGCTCGCGGCTGTCGGTGTGTCTGCACTTCTGGCAGCATCCGACCTTGCCTTTACGGTCCTGAAAATCGTGGGGGCCGCCTATCTCATCTGGCTCGCCTTCCAGGCCATAAGGAATGGATCGTCTCTGACTGTGGACCCTGTCAGCGTTCCGCAACAATCCTTCAGTCGAGTGTGGCTTCAAGGACTGGGCGTCAACATTCTCAACCCCAAGATTGTCGTCTTCTTCGTGACGTTTCTTCCCCAGTTCGTAAGTGCTTCTGATCCAAACGCCACCGGCAAACTGTTGTTTCTGGGAACATACTTCGTTGCACTCTGCCTGCCTGTTTGTGTCTTGATGGTTCTGGGCGCAAGTGCCTTCACGAAGTTCCTGAAATCCTCCCCTTCGTTCATGCGTGCGTTTGACTGGGCGTTTGCCGGGATTTTGGGCAGTTTTGCGTTCAAGTTGCTGATGGCACAGGCGAACAACTGAATACCAAAGGGGAATTTGGATGGACACTCAGGTTGCAATTGTCGGTGCCGGGCCAGCGGGACTTGCTGCCGCATTGACGCTTTCCCGGTCGATGATCAAATCGATTGTCTTTGACAAAAATACTCCTCCGAGAAACGCGTCGTCTCCCTTCATTGCAGCGCTTCCCGGGTTCGACAGGAATACGCCTGCTGATGTCCGAGACACCATACATCGCGACATTGTCTCGTATCCCTACGCGCATTTTGAGCAAACGGGTATCACCGGCATCCGACGCGAGGCCGATGGCTTTACGCTTTCAAGGGATGACGGTTCGTTGTCGACGGCCGAATTCGTTCTGCTTTCGACTGGAATGGTTGATCTGTTCCCGGAACTTGGCGGCATTGAAGAATGCTGGGGCCGCTGTGTTATCAACTGCCCTTTTTGTCACGGAATCGAGTGGCACAACAAACGATGGGGAATTTACGCACATCGCCAAGACGTCATCGATGCTGCCGAGGTCTATCGGAACTGGAGCGATGACCTACATTATTTTATCGGCCCGGAGATATTCGTGACGCCAGAGCGAATTGAACAGGTTTCGCGGTTGAGTACAGCCATCTACCATGAATTGCCGATTAATCTGCAAGCCGAAAACGGTGCCTTGACGCACATCGAAATGCCAGGCGGAGAGACAATTGACCTGGATTGCCTGTTGATTTTCCCCTTCCAGCAGCAGACCGGTCTTGTTACATCACTCGACATTTCCATGACCGATGCGGGCTATGTCGACGTCGATGCAGGCTTTCGCACATCTGTTCGCGGTCTCTATGCTGCGGGCGATCTCGTCTATCCGGGTCATCAGAACACACCGACTGCGCTTCACATGGGCAATCTTGCCGCCGCAACCATCGTGATGGATTATTGCTGCCTGAAATGATGTAAAATCCAGAGGTCGCGTTTTGGGGCCCAGTTATCCTTCCAACCATCCTCCATTCTGCAGGAGACTTCTATGACCACACCATTGTTTCGTGACGATGCCTACCTGCGTACGTGCGAAGCGGAAGTCGTGGGTGTGAATGAACGCGGCGGTATCGTGCTTGACCGCACTGTCTTCTACGCAACAGGAGGCGGGCAACCGGGCGACAGGGGCCACCTGGAATATTCCGATGGCAGCCGGACAGAGATTTTCACAACCGTGTTCGATGACAACAAGACCACGATCGTTCACGTACCTGCAGAAAATCAACCGCTTCCGGAACCAGGCACCCGTGTTACCGCACATGTCGACTGGGCTCGCAGATATCGTTTGATGCGTGTTCATACCGCACTTCATCTTCTGTCTGTTGCGCTGCCCTATCCCGTAACAGGCGGACAGATCGGCGATTCCGAAGGCCGACTCGATTTCGATATGGGCGACGAAACAATCGACAAGGAAATCTTGCTGAAAACACTCACCGAATTGGCGGCCGGAGATCACGACGTCACCACCGAGTGGATTACGGATGGGGAACTCGACGCCAAGCCGGGTCTGGTCAAGACCATGTCGGTCAAACCACCCAGGGGATCCGGACGGGTAAGACTTGTCAGGATCGGAGCGGATGTCGACCTGCAGCCTTGCGGTGGCACGCATGTTTCCAGTACTTCGGAAATTGGTGACCTTGCCCTCGGCAAGACCGAGAAAAAAGGCAAGCAAAACAGGCGTGTCCGCATACGCCTGAACGATTGAGCAGTCTTCAGGAGAGACGAATATGCAGCTGACAGGAAGTTGCCATTGCAAGGCGGTTGAATTCCGTTTGGAAAGCAAGACCCCCTACCCTTTCATGCGCTGCTACTGTTCGATATGCCGAAAGATTGGTGGCAGCGCAGGTTTTGCGATCAATCTCATGGGAGATGCGGCAAGTCTCAAGACCAGCGGAGAGCAATCCAAACTCGTCTACAACGCGTTGATAGACGGCACTCGGAGCCCTGCCGAACGACATTTCTGCAAGGTTTGCGGCACACATTTGTGGGTTTGGGACCCCCGCTGGCCCGGGCTCCTGCACCCGCATGCCGGCGTCATCGACACCCCCTTGCCAAGGCCGCCGGAAACCGTCCATATCATGCTTGAATACAAGCCGGACTGGATCGGGGTTCCGGAAGGTCCCAACGACATCCATTTTGGGAAATATCCTGATTTGTCCATTGAAGAGTGGCACAAATCAAAAGGACTATACGAAACTTAAGGAGCTGTAATGTCCGACCATCCTCTTGTTTCAACTCAATGGCTGGCCGACCATCTGGAGTCTCCCGATCTTGCGGTCATCAACGCCTGGATGCCCCCCGTGACCCATCCGGACGCACCACCTGTCTACCCAAACGCGCATGTTCCAGGCGCCGTATTTTTCGATGTGAATGAAATCTGCGACAAGACCTCAGACCTGCCACACATGTTGCCGCAACCTCATGTGTTTTCATCAGCGATGCGCAAACTCGGTATCGGGGACGGGCAAACGATCGTCGTCTATGATGATTTTGGTTTCTATTCCGCGCCACGTGTCTGGTGGACCTTGCGTACCATGGGGGCCGAGCGCGTATTCGTGCTTGATGGCGGCTTTCCGAAGTGGCGAGCAGAAAACAGGCCGGTAACGGACGATGTTCCGCGAAAACCTCAAAGCCATTTCACCTCAAGGCTCAATCATGGCGCGGTTGCCGACCTTGCTGAAATTCGAAACACCATCCGGGCCTCTTCCAGGCAAATTCTCGACGCAAGATCCGTAGACCGCTTTTCGGGCGTGGCTCCCGAGCCGCGTGCCGGGCTCAGATCCGGGCACATGCCGAGTGCGCTCAACCTGCCCTTCACGCGGTTGATCAATGAAAGCGGCACGTTTCGCACCAAGGACGAGTTGAAGCAGATATATCAGGAAGCCGGGGTGGACCTGGAAAAGCCCGTCACAACGACATGTGGATCCGGTGTGACCGCCGCGGTCCTGACTCTTGGCCTGACGGTCCTGGGAGCACGGGATCTTGCGCTTTACGATGGCTCCTGGACCGACTGGGGTGGAAGAGAAGATACCGAAATCGTTTCCGACCCATCCTGAGTTGCCTCAAGGGCAAACCGGCAAATTCCGGAGACGAAATTCATTCACCGGCCTGGGGAACGCTCGCATTGTTCGATGCCTGCTTGCTTCTGTTGCCGAGACGAATGAGGAAATCTCCCCTTGTTCCTTCAAGGTGGTGACCAGGCCAAATCTCCAGTTCCGAGCGCAGGTCCCCTACCGGGTGCTCCCGGAGGATCTGGCGCCGGATGGACTTTTCAATTCTGCGCCGCCCCATGCCAAACACATCACACATTGCCCCCCGGGAAAGCAGATGTGCTTCTGCACCGTGCACACGGCTTGAGACATAACCGTTCAGATGCAGGCCAATTGCATCTGAAATCTTGCCGATCTTTGCCCTGTCATGCCCTTTGCTTACGAGGTGATGTTTACAGCGTTCTGCGCCATAAACGACAAAGCAGCACTCCCTGGGTTCCGAGCTTCTGCCCTTGGCCAATCCCACGTCGTGAAGAATGGCCGCTGCAAACAGCACTTCCCGGTCGACAGCAAGGTTTCGATGTCCACCGATCAGCATGGCCCAGTAGTAGGTTCGCCAACTATGGCGCATCAACTCAACATTCTGGACGTCGTCCGCGAAATCGAATGCGTCACGAACAAGAGCGGTGTCGGGTGGCTGTAACCCTTCCAGATCGGTCCCATATGCGTTTATGAGTCCCAGTTGTGCCATGGTTACATCCTTGATTTCGAATGCGGCCATTCGAGCAAGATTGACCAGTACCTTGACTTTCTCCGGACGCGTCAGCCGTCCCCTGCTGAAACGTCCGGTGCGTTTTCCCCACTGAACGGTACCCATGTACGCGTTCTTTTCAGGTCTCTCGCAAAACGCTTCCATTCCCGCCTCCATTTTTTTGTACCGTATTGCACAAAAATAGACATGTCGATCTTTTTATGCGAATTGGTAAAAAATGAAAACGGAAACGAAACGCGGGCGGCCACGCAAATTTGACGAGGACGTAACCCTCGATCAGGTCATGCAGGTATTCTGGAGGAATGGCTACGCGGCAACGAGCCTCGATCAGATCGCCGAGGCCACCGGATTGAACCGGCCAAGCCTTTATGCTGCCTTTGGCAGCAAGAAAGACATGTATCTGAACGTCATCAGTCGATTTGCAGATCGCATGCACGTTTATTTGGCCGAAGCTGGCCAGCAGACCGCGGGTGCCAATCCTCGACTCAAGGCTATTCTGATCGCCGCGATAGATCTTTATACAGGTCAGACCGATCTCACGGATGCCCCCTACGGGTGCCTGGCAATATCAACCCTTCAGACCGAGTCGCCCCGGGATTCTGAGTTTAAAGAGGCCCTGACCGTCGTCATCGCGCGCATGGACAAGGGGTTTGCCAGTCTTATTCGTCACGAAACCAAAGGCTCGATGACGGAGCAAGAAATCTGCACCGCCGCTCAGCATCTTGCATTGATCTTGCACGGGCTGTCGATACGCGCGCGTGCGGGTGAAACGCCCGATGTTTTGAAGAGACTTGCGGAAAGTGCCGTCGACAAAATCATTCCCTTTTCGAACGGAAACTGACCCGGGCATGAACGCGTGAATACCCGGCCATGATCTTGGCGCAGCCGACTTGGTCAATGCGAGGAGTGTTGCTGCCAGCTGGTCGCATAAGTCAGCAACCCACCAGCAATGTTTGCACCGATTGATGAACCGATCGGAATGATCCCGGTCCCGAGGTTACCTTGCCCGTCGTTTTGACACATTGGACAAGGCAAATTGTGAACCAGCTTGACGTTCAGGATCGACAGTAACTAGGCTTTCAGTTGATCAGATCATGCCCAGTGGGCCCTGCCTCGAACATTGCTCGTCTCACCAAGCAGCAAGGAAATTGAAATGACATTTCAATTGGTGGGCAGCGGCCCGGAAATTTATGAAAAGGTCATGGTACCACTGTGGTTCGGAAGATGGGCAGAAGCTCTTGTTGACAAGCTTTCGCTGCAAGCATCCGAGAACGTCCTAGATGTTGCCTGCGGAACCGGTGTCACCACAAGGTTGGCGAAGTCCAAGGTCGGACCAATGGGGCGGGTCGATGGCCTCGACATAAATGCTGCCATGCTCGCCAAAGCAAAAGAAATCGCAGATGGGCTAGACATCGGATGGATCGAGAGCGACGTCAGCGACATTGGATTATCCTCCGCCAGCTACGATGTGATCCTGTCGCAACACGGGTATCACTATTTTCCAGACAAGCCGGCAGCGCTCAGCGAATTTCGTCGATTGCTCTCCTCAGGTGGAAGGATGGCTGTTTCGATCTGGGATGGTCACAGCCCGTACACTCACGCGATATGTCGTGCAGTTGAGAGATATGTTTCTCCCGAAATTGCCGAAAAGCAGCGCTCTCAAAGAAAAACTCCCTCCACCGACGAATTGATCGCACAATTGACCGGCGCCGGATTTTCCAGGGTCTCAGTCCACAGGCAGGAACTGATGATTGATGTGCCGCTGGCAGAAGAATTTGTCCCCCTTCATCTTGGTTCAATGCCAATCGCAGGCGCCTTTATGGCGCTTGACGATGATGCCAAACAGGACCTTGTCAATGATGTGTCAAAGTCACTTGCCGCGTATGTCCGGGGTAACCGATTGGTCTATCCGGATGCTGTCAACGTGGCACTTGGATACAGGTAACCAGTTTGGCCAGCCCGTGACAGTTCGGAGGAGCCAATGTCTGCGTCTGGCCCAATGAAGACTTCTGCCAAAGATGAGACGAACGACAGTATTGAGGCGTCAGTTCGGCTATTCACCGCTTTTCACCATACTCCCAAGCGCAATTTTTACTGCAACAAAACCACACGGTAAATATTCAGTCGAAGCAGAGCAAAAAACTAGAGCGCACCACACTCGTGCAAAATCATATCTACCCGTTCGGAAACCGGTACCCGCGGCAACTCTCTTTTTGTATACCCCAGATCATCCAAAGCGCGATTGATACGATGATATTCTTGAACCGCCATGCTGAAATCATGCCTGCGCTCTTCATCTCTCGCAAAGAGTTCTCTCCAAGGCGGAACAACGAAGACTTTTTTCGCGTAAGGCCTCTTTCCGCCGAGTATTTCCCTCGTTGCCTGGCCGCCCGCACATTCCATGGCAACAGCAGCGTCAATGAGCCCCCTGTCAAAGAAAACAAGGCCTTCTGAGGGATCAGCAGATTTTAAGTCGGACTGCGCCATTTCGATGGCGCGCTGCGCGAATGCCCTTGTATCGACCCATGGCAAGGCCTTGCCGTCACCAGCGATTTCTTCCGAGACTATGCGGCGTCCAGGCTCTGGAACGGTTGCGAACCTTAGTTTGCTCAAAGTCCTTATCAGTGTTGACTTTCCCCCGCATGAGCAACCAGTCAAAAGGACGAAACTGTCACTCAACATGTTCGCCTTTCCGTGTTTGTAGCCATATTATCTTGGCTGTAGCTGTGACGATGCAAGATGAAGCAAGTTCTCTTTTCAGGTTATAGATGCGAGTATCCGGAGCAACTGTTTCGCGAACCGCTTTGAATATTCGATAGATCATCGACTGCTCACAAACTACTGTCATGTCTGTGACCTTAAAACCCGGTCCTCATCCGCTTCAGCGCGGAGTTCTCCGGTTGATTTTTGGCCTCATGCGGCCTGTATTTGCAGTTTCATTTTCATTGTGAATTCGTTGAGCTTGAAATTGCCCAGGAATGAGTTGGCTACCAACCGGGCGTTCGCATGAGCAACCATGCAAAACCGCAATTTCGAGAACTTGGTCTAGTCGGCATTATGCAGATCCAGGGACAGGTTCAGAGTAAAGGGCAAAGGTGTCCAGAACCCGGTTCTAATTCCCGCCTGACGTAACATGCGTGCGGTCCAGGCGTTGCAACCCAACAGTGCATTGAAACCGCCATTGGCAGGAAAAAAGATATCGTGCGCATCGTAGGCCGCGCCTGAAATCGCACTCGGTTGCTCGCCTTTGTCTGTCTGAAAACTCGACCGAATGTCGCGCAACAGTCCGCCGAATTCCGTTTCGCTCAGTTCAACCTCGCGAACACTCGGCAACGATGGTGAAATTCGCCCGGCACGGCGAACGTGCATGACGGACCTGTCCCAGGTCAAAGCATCAATCACCGGCCCCGGTTTCAGTTCGGACCATGTGGGTGTCTCAATATAGAATGACCTGCTCCCCCAGCCGACAATTATCCAGAAGACACCCGGGTGGTTGAGCTCCAGTCCCTGCGACGACACAAAAGACAAGGCTTCAAGAACGTCAGGATCCGCCGGGAGCGCTATGTCGGTATGGATCGGATTGGAAAGGACAAGAATGCTGCGTTTGCCGGCCTCTCCTTGTTCGTCCGCCGACGGCGAAAAAGACAAAGGCCTTGGAACAAGTGTTCCAAGGCCAATTGCAACAATCACCGCAATAACGACAAGGAGCAAACAGAGGAACGCGTTTCTGAATATCCTTGCCAGTCGCATACCCTCTCCAGATCAGTGATGCAGGATCTGGCTGAGGAACAGTTTGGTACGTTCGTGCTGAGGGTTGACGAAGAAGTCTTCCGGTTCGTTCTGTTCCACGATCTGGCCCGCATCCATGAAGATCACGCGGTTCGCGACCTTGCGCGCAAAGCCCATTTCGTGGGTGACGCAGAGCATGGTCATGCCTTCTTCGGCGAGACCGACCATCACGTCCAGGACTTCCTTGATCATTTCCGGGTCAAGAGCGGAAGTCGGCTCATCGAACAACATGATTTTCGGGCTCATGCAGAGCGAACGTGCAATTGCGACACGCTGCTGCTGGCCACCGGACAGCTGACCGGGGTATTTCAGTGCCTGCTCCGGGATCTTGACGCGCTCAAGATAGTGCATCGCGATTTCTTCGGCTTCCTTCTTCGGCATCTTGCGAACCCAGATCGGAGCCAGCGTGCAGTTCTCCAGAATGGTCAGGTGCGGAAACAGGTTGAAGTGCTGAAAGCACATACCGACTTCACGGCGAATTTCATCGATTTTCTTGAGATCGTTGGTCAGTTCGATCCCATCCACGACGATCTGGCCGGCCTGATGCTCCTCAAGACGGTTGATGCACCGGATCATGGTGGATTTGCCGGATCCGGATGGTCCGCAAATAACGATACGCTCGCCGCGCATGACCTTCAGGTTGATATCGCGAAGTACGTGAAAGTCACCGTACCATTTGTTCATGTTGTTGATTTCAATCGCCACATCCGTGTCGGAAATCATCATCTTCGAGCGATCGGCGGCAAGCTCTTCCGCGTTTACAGCATTTTCTGACATGCGTTTTTACTCCAGAATTTCAGTGGCCGGGGCGCAGCGGAGTTTCGCGCGCCCCGAAGATCTTTCTAGCGTTTATGCCCTGTGTGCAGCCGCCTCTCCATGAAAATGGAATAGCGGGACATGCCGAAGCAGAAAACAAAGAACACAATGGCTGCAAAGAGATAGCCCGTGTGTCCCTGCGTGGGTGTCGACCACGTCGGATCCGTGAAGGACGATTGTATCTGGCCAAGCAGGTCGAACATGCCGACAATCAGGACCAGTGTCGTATCCTTGAACAGGCCGATGAAGGTGTTGACGATACCAGGGATCACCAGTTTCAGCGCCTGAGGAAGAATGATGAGATACATCATCGGCCAGAAGCGGAGACCCAGAGCCATGGCCCCTTCATATTGCCCCTTTGGAATTGCCTGCAGACCACCGCGCACGACTTCCGCCATGTAGGCGGCGGAGAACAAGGTGACGCCGATCAGAACACGGAGCAACTTGTCGAACGTCACGCCTTCCGGCAGGAAAAGCGGTAACATCACCGAGGACATGAACAGCACGGTGATCAGCGGAACACCGCGCCAGAACTCGATGAAAATGACGGAAACCAGCCGAACGATCGGCATGGTGGACCGTCGACCAAGCGCCAGGGCGATACCGAGCGGCAGAGAAGCCACGATGCCGGTGACGGCAATCACCAGTGTCACCAGAAGACCACCCCAGACAGGCGTATCAACTGTTGATAGTCCAAGGTTGGCCGACACGAAACCCAATATGATCGCAAGTACCACAGCCGTTCCGACAAATCCGATCAGAACAGGTTTGACGCCATTGAAATCCCGCCCTCCGGCAACCATCAGGATTGCCGCGATTGCAACACCAACTACAGCGATCAACGCGACGAAGATCCACGTGTAGGAGCTGATGCTGATGTTGCCGCCAGTCAGAAGAACGAAGGCAACAATAGGGAACACGCCAAGAAAGAGAATGGAATTCAACTTCTTGAGCGGCATACTCGGCATTGCCAGCGGAACCAGCAACAAAGCAAAGAGTGCATAGACGATATTCACCCGCCAGATCTCGTCGGTCGGATACCGACCATAGATGAATTGCGGGAAATAGGCCTCAACATAGGCCCAGCAGGCGCCCATGTGTTCCCCTTCCGACCCCTCAGGGGGAAGGCATGCCTTTCTGTCATCACCTGTCCAGATCGCGTCGATGAAAGCAAACTGGATAAAGGGTGCGATAATCCAGTAGGCGATAATCACGCCAATGACTGTCAGAACGGTATTGCTGATGGATGAAAACAGGTTCTGCCTCATCCAGCCGATCAGACCGGTGGTCGAGACAGGCGCCGGCAGAAGCGGCGCCTCCTCGGTTCTAATCTGAAATGTTTCAGTTTTGGCCATTGTGAGCGCCCCCTATCTTTCCACGAGCGCCATGCGCTGGTTGTACCAGTTCATAAAGGCCGACGTGACCAGACTGAGCGTCAGATAGATCGCCATCCAGATTCCGATGATTTCGATTGCCTGTCCGGTCTGATTGAGGACCGTACCGCCAACAGAAACAAGATCAGGAAATGCGATCGCAACAGCCAGGGACGAATTTTTCGTCAGGTTCAGATACTGACTTGTCAGCGGCGGAATGATGACACGCATCGCCTGAGGGATGATCACCAACCTGAGCGTAGGGCTTTGACGCAGGCCAAGGGCATGCGCGGCTTCCGTCTGCCCGTGGCTGACCGCCTGAATGCCCGCGCGGACAATCTCTGCAATGAACGAAGCGGTGTAGATTGACAAAGCAGCCGTCAATGCGAGGAATTCAGGTATGAGGTTGAAGCCGACATTCAACTGAAACCCCTGACGGATCCGAGGTCCCGTGTCGACAAACACCGGATGTTCCAGGTGCATGGGCATACCCGTCACGAAATACGTGATCAGCGGCAAACCGATTATCAACCCCACGGCCGTCCAGAAGACAGGAAACTGTTGACCGGTCGCTTCCTGCCGTTTGCGTGCCCATTGGGCAATCACAATACATGCGACGATCGCAATGATTAAGGCGATACCGATGAAGGACGCTCCATCCTCCCAGATCGGTTTCGGTCCGCGGAATCCTGCGATGTTCAGATGGAAACTGTCGAAAAAGAACGACCATTTTTCACGTTTCCCGGGAACAGCCCTGAGAACCGCGAAATACCAGAAGAAAATCTGAAGAAGCAGCGGAACGTTGCGGATCAGTTCAACGTAGCAATATGCCAGCCGGCTGATAACCCAGTTGTCGGAAAGACGGGCAATACCAACAACAAATCCGATAATTGTCGCGACAAAGATACCAACAATCGCGACAAGAAGAGTGTTCAGGAATCCAACATACAGCGCTTGCCCGTAGCTCGACGTTTCCGAGTAGGATACCAGCGACTGGATGATACCGAATCCAGCTGTATTTTCGAGAAAGCCCCAACCAGAGGCGATGTTTTGCCGCTCAAGGTTGGCGGCCGTGTTTGATACGATGTTGTATCCCACAAAGACAAGCACGGCGATCAGGACAACCTGAAAAAATATGCCGCGGACTTTGGGATCGTTCAACAGCGAAGCACGCGCCGGCGCCCCCGCCGAGTCCTGCTCCATTACAGACATAGAACCTCGCCAAATTTCTACGGAAAGAGCCCGGCAATCCGCCTCTCCTCTTTCGCGTCTTGACTGCTTCAGCAGCACGCTGTCGCGCACTCCCCTATCGACTATCGAAGCAGTTTGTTCCCCCCACGCTTTTACCGGTTTTCCGGATTTGTGTGCGTGGCCTTGTTATTTTGAGGGTTCCGGCAGGTTACTGCCGGAACCCCTGTTTTCCTCAGAACAGGCGAGGATTAGCGAACCGGCGGAGCGTAAAGGAATCCACCATCGCTCCACAGCGCATTCACGCCGCGCGAGATGCCGAGCGGAGTGTCCGGACCGACATTGGCATTGAAGGATTCTTCGTAGTTACCGACGTTCTTGACGACGTTGTAAGCCCAGTCGTTGGACAGGCCGATGCCTTCACCATAAGCGCCCTCAACACCAAGCAAGCGCTTTACGGACGGGTTGTCGGAAGACTTCATGTCGTCAACATTGGCCGACGAGACGCCAAGTTCTTCAGCGTTGATCATCGCGTTGAGGGTCCATTTGGCGATATTGAACCATTCGTCATCACCCTGACGCACAACCGGACCAAGCGGCTCTTTGGAAATGATTTCCGACAGAACCATGTGGTCGCCCGGGTTGGTCAGCTTCAGACGCTGTGCGTACAGACCGGAAGCATCCGTTGTGTACACGTCGCAACGACCGGCATCATATGCAGCAACAACTTCGTCTGCCTTTTCGAAGGCGACGATCTCATACGGCATATTGTTGGCGCGGAAATAGTCAGCAACGTTCAGCTCGGTGGTTGTACCGGTGTTGGTGCAGACCGAAGCGCCGGACAGCTCGAGCGCCGAGGTGACGCCGAGATCCTTGCGAACCATGAAACCCTGGCCGTCATAGTAGTTGACGCCGGCAAAGTTCAGACCCAGCTGAGTGTCACGGGACATGGTCCACGTGGTGTTGCGGGACAGGACATCGACTTCGCCTGACTGCAGTGCGGTGAAACGCTCTTTTGCAGACAGCGGCGTGAATTTTACAGCCGACGCATCACCGAACACTGCAGCAGCCATTGCGCGGCAGAGATCAACGTCGAGACCGGTCCAGTTCCCCTGTGCATCTGGATTGGAGAAGCCCGGCAGACCCTGGCTCACCCCACACTGGATGAAACCTTTTGCCTTGACATCTTCCAAGGTTGTCGCACTCGCAGCCGTGGTCGCGGCGACGCCCATTGCAGCGCCGAGTACGAGTGGAAGGATTTTATTGGACATGGATATGCAGCCTTTATTTGTTACCCATTTTGTTTTTATGCTGGGCTTCGTTGTAAGAAATCCTCAACGTCCCGTTCGTAAACGAGCGTGTGCCTTTTTGACGGCTTCCTCCAGATTTCTACCTTTCCACCCAACGAGCCCATACGATTACATTTGGCTGTTCGGGTCAAGTACTTGCTGTCATTATCTCGACAAAAATCGCAGGGAAACACTCGATCTGCATCCGCCGAGTGCACAAATAGCGAACATGCCCAGTTCGAATTCATTCAATGCCTTAAACATGTTCACCGGATCTTCGAATTTCTGGCACCCCATTAACCTTAATCGTAAGTTACACGTTGAATTGAAGCGCGAAGCGTCCTCAACCACCCTTGTTGAGAGCCCTGCGAATTGTCTAAAATAGCCTTTCCCATCCGGGCGAAACTCAAACTCCCGATACCGACCCCCTTAAACAGAGCTTCCATGTCCAATTCTGCCAGCAAGTCCCCGTTGAAACCCGACACAAGGCTGGCGCATGCCGGTCGTGACCCCAATTCGTTTCACGGGTTTGTCAATCCGCCGGTTGTTCACGCGTCGACCGTTCTTTATCCAGATGTGGAGACAATGGTTCCCGGAGGTCAGAAATATTCCTATGCCCGCCGCGGCAATCCGACGACGGATTCACTTGAAGATGCCCTGCGGGAACTGGAAGGGGCAGCCGGCGTCAAACTTGCCAATTCCGGCCTGAACGCAGTCGCTCTCGCGCTCCTCTCCTGCGTGAAATCCGGTGACCACATCCTGATCACGGACACAGCTTACCAGCCGACGCGGCATTTCGCGGATACAGTCCTGCCGAAATTCGGAGTAACCGCCGAATACTACGACCCGAAGCTCGGCGCAGACATCAAGACCCTGTTCAGGGAAGAAACATCCGCGGTCTTCACCGAGGCCCCGGGATCCCTTACGTTCGAAATGCAGGATGTTCCGGCAATTGCAGTTGCGGCGCATGAAATCGACGCGACCGTTCTCATGGACAATACATGGGCCACTCCCCTGTTCTGCCAGCCACTTGCCCTCGGTGTCGATCTTTCGATTCAGGCAGGTACCAAGTACATTGTCGGTCACTCCGACGCGATGCTCGGTACCGTAGCTGCGAGCGAAAGAGCGTGGAAAGGCCTCTATGACATTCACGGTGCGATCGGCAGCCACGTTGCACCGGACGACGTCTATCTCGGCCTCCGGGGATTGCGCACACTCTCGGTCAGGCTGGAGCGGCATCAGAGGAATACGCTTGCTGTTCTCGATTGGCTGAAAGACCAGCCTCAAATCGAGGCAGTAAGTTATCCCGCGCTTGAATCAGATCCCGGCTTTGCAATCTGGCAACGCGACTTCACCGGCAGTTCAGGTTTGTGCGGATTTGATTTCAAGGCCGGAACCACAAAGGAACAGGCCGGCGTGTTCCTCAACGCCCTCACCCTGTTCGGCCTGGGATATTCTTGGGGCGGCTTCGAGAGCCTGGCTATCCCGGCAAGGCTCAAGGGCATGCGGACCGCAACGTCCTATGACGAAACACGTTGTTCGATTCGCCTTCACATCGGTCTCGAAGATCCGGAAGATCTGGTCAACGACATCGAGCAGGCCCTAGCCAGGGCATTCGGCTAATTTGTGGAGGTCGCGAACAGGCAGGGTCAGATCGTCGGGTCCTGCCGCTTTTCCTTGAAGATCAGCCACAGGTTCCGAAAATAAATAACAAGGCCAAGCCCCTGCCCTGCGATAAACACGGGATCCTGGCGCTGAATGGCGTAGATCAGCAACAGCGACCCGCCTGCGATGGAAAAGAACCAGAAGGCAACCGGCACAATTGATCGACCGACGCGTTCAGAGGCGACCCATTGAATGACGAAGCGCATCATGAACATGGCCTGAGCGAAAAAACCCAGAATTATCCAAAAATCGAATTGCTCGACAAAAACAGTATACAGCCAGTCGTAAAGAGCAGTCATTGGGCAGATCCAATCGGTTCAATCGGGCACAAGACCCGTCGTTCTTCTTGTTTCAGCTGTCCGTCACGTCAGCGGCCGGACAGTCGGAATTTTCTTACGGCGCCGCCGCAACCACCACACGCCAAACAGATCAAGCACGCCGACCAGTGCCCGGTCGAATATTCCGTATTTTGAAGTGCCATGGCGCCGTTGCCGGTCCTGAACGTCGATATGAACGACATCGAATCCTTCACGGATCACGAGCGCGGGCAGGAAACGATGCCAGCTGTCAAAGTAAGGCAGTTGCAGAAACACTTCGCGGCGCAGCGCTTTCAGACCGCAGCCGCTGTCTCTGGTCTTGTCCTTCAGGATCGCACCGCGAAGCCTGTTGGCGAACCTTGAGGCATAACGTTTGGCTAGACTTGCCTTGCGGCCAAGCCTCTGGCCGGCCGCAAGAGCGGTTGAGGCTCCCGCAGCCTGAAGCGCGTCCAGAAGCTGGGGGATATAGGCCGGATCATTCTCGCCGTCACCGTCAATTGTCGCAACGATATCGCCGCGCGCATGCTGCACGCCAGTGCGCACAGCACAGCTCTGGCCACAAGACAATTCGTGACGCACAGGCCTCAGCCAGTCATGGGTTGCGGCATAGTCCTGCAACACGATGTCCGTTCCGTCCGAAGATCCGTCGTCAATAACGATGACTTCGAACTTGCGTCCCGCCAGGGCGGCTTCGATCTCGTCCAGGAGAATGGGAAGGTTCTGTGCCTCATCCTTTGCCGGCACAACAACCGTCACGGCAAGTGTGCCCTTGTTGGCCGCCAGGCCTTCAAGATAGCTCTGTGTCATGAAATTGTCCGTTCTGTCCGCTCTGCGTCCGGACTTTCAACCGGCACCCTGTCGATACCACGCTGGCCACGAAGGGTCTGCCAGACCGCGCGTACACACGCCTTCGCAGAACGTGAATTCATATTGGGTTCAATCTTTCCGGAAGACGACAGGTGAAAGCCTATCCGCCGACGCGCCATCGCTCTTACCGTGAAGAATGTGAAAGTCATGCCCAGAAGCGTGCCAGCGATAACATCGCTCGGATAATGGGCTCCAACCATAACGCGGCTGAAGGCGAGCCAGAAGGCTGCAACGATAATCAGCCAACGGTAGGCGGGAAAGATAAACGCGAGTGCGGTTGCGAGCGCAGCCACCGTGGTGGAGTGGCCGGATGGAAAGCTTGTGTAGGTTCCATCAAAGGCAAGAAAGTCGAAACGAACCGGGCCGACATGTTCATAAAGCTTCGGCCGGGCCCGGCCCAGGGACCACTTGAAAGCAATTGCAAGCAGACCTGTCGCAGCGACCGAATAGAATATGAATGCAGCGTAAGTGAAAACCGATCCTATCGCCATGCGAATGCGGAAGGCATAGCGTCCTGCATCCAGGGCCAGAAGAAACAGACAGGTCAGTCCTGTCGAAATCAGTATCCAGTCTGCCTTGCCAAAATCTGTAAAGGCTCTGAAGCCGTTCCGGTATTCGCCCGGGAGGGACCGGAGCCAGGGATAGGTCGGTACATCGAACACGACCACCGCAACCCCCACAGTCAACAACAGGATTGCGAGTATGTCCTGTGGTCGTTGGCCAGGTGGCAACGGATCAAGGCTGTTAAGTGCTCGTGCCTTGCGGCCTGAAAACAGCATTCCCGCGCGGCGGATGTTCCCGCGCATTCGCGCCAGCACTTTCCGGACGCTGTTACTGCTGCTCGTCATTGCCGTCTTCTGCACCATTTGTCGCGGTCGCATTCTGGTAAAGCGCGATGTCGACCTCATCGCCGCCGTTAATGTTGAGGCCGTCTACCCTTATTCTGACCTCCGGCACAAGATCAATCTCCTTGGCTTCCGCCAAAAACGCTGCTTCTTCCCGGCTTTCTATGGCAGCAACCCGGCAAGTTGCCTGACTACCCGCCCCTGCCTTTGCCAGAAATTCAGCAGCCCCTGCGGGTGATATGATGCGTGTGCCTGTTCCCTCCAGAAAGATGAAACTCGGCTCATGGAAGCCCGCGGTGACGACCTGGCGCGAAGACGCATCCCTACATCCGGGAATTTCATCCAGTGCCGCGACCAGTCTCGGGCTTACCCAGACCGGTGTCAGTGCAGGACCAACGAAACCCCAGATTCCGACAGCAACACAGATGGCACTCAGGGTTACTGCTGGAAAGGCATAAAGTGCCGGACCGCGGAACAACCTGGAGGCGGCGGCAATGCCGAAGACGGCTCCAAGTGCGACAATTACCGCACCGGGTGGCGACGGCCAAATCCCGAGCACGATCGGTCCCGCGAAAGCGATTGCCGCCAATCCGACCGGTGGGAGCGCCAACAGCACGGCCGCGATGACACGAACCCATTTTCTGGAGTGTTCACCGGCTCCTTCAAGCAGAGCGGCTGCCACAGGCAGCGCAAGCGCCGGCAAAAGCGGCATCGTGTAATGCGGCAATTTTGTCGCGACGAGTTCGAATACGATCCAGCTTGGAACAAACCAGGCGATTGCAAATGTCACAAGCGGGCTCGCCCGTTCCTTCCAGATCAACGGCAGAGCAATCAGGAAAAACGCGGGAAGCGGCCAGAAGACGCCAAACATCGCCCCCAAATGTGTCAGGGGCGGTGCACCGTGCCCTTCCTGGCCCTGCCCAACTTTGCCGAGCAGGTCTCGTCCGATAGCTTCTGTGAAGAAGGTGCCGTCGGTCGCAATCCAGATTGCCACGAACCATGGCGAAACAAGCAGAAGAAACCAAACGAAACCGATCAAAGGTGACGCTGCCCTGAACCAGGAAAAACTCCTCTTCAGGACCATCAGTCCCAGCACGGTCAGACCGACAACCATCAAGCCGACCGGGCCCTTGATCAGCACACTGCCGGCCAGAGCCGTCCAGAACAGAAAACTCAACCCCCAAGCCCGTTCTGTGGTTGCTTTCAGCCAGATGCGCGCAAGCGCGCCCTGCGCAACGATGACCGTGGCAAACAGAACGGCATCAGTCTTGGCCAGTCGCGCCTCGACACCGACGATGATCGACAAGGCCACAAACCCGGCAACGATCACCGCCCCTGCCGGTCCCATGAAGGCTCGCGCCATCCAGAAAGCTGCAAAGACACAGAACACGGCGCCGATGAGTGATGGCAGCCTGTAGACCCAGAGCGGAGCTTCCGCATCATGACCTGTCAGCTTGACCGCGGCAGCCTGCAACCAGTAAATTCCGACGGGCTTCTTGTGCCGTGCCTGCTCCTGAAACCGGATATCGATATAGTCACCGGTTTCGAGCATTTGCTTCGTCGCCTGCGTATATCGAGGTTCGTCCCTGTCAAGCGGCGGCACTGTCCACTGTCCCGGCACAAAGAGCAGAAGCGACAAAATCAGGAGTAATAAAGGGGCGGTAATGTCATGGCCGAATATTTTCAGCCAGATCGGCTTGCGCATCATTGCGGACTTTGTGTCCGACGAACCGTCATCCATTTCCGGCTCCGCCCGATTTTCGTCGCGAATCCCGGTAGTTGTCTTCGATTTCCCGGCGCCTTGGTCTTCTGCCGGTTCTGACACCCGCAGCCTTGGAGCGTCGCTTTTTTCTGCCATAAGATGCCGTTTCCAAAGTCTGGTGCTGCGCAGTAGCAGCCTGCAACCTACCTCTAAAAAGCACTCTCCTACATGAGCTTTCCAAAAAGGGAAACAAGTGCTTGCCCTTATCAAACGCTGAGCTATCGTCCGATACTCAGAAAAACGCTCACAGATTCCTGGATTGCAAATGACCCTGATCGCCCAGATAACCGATTTGCATCTGCGCCCCAAAGGCTTGGCCTGCTATCGGGTATCAGATACCAACATGATGGCAGAGCGTGCTGTCCGCTCTCTCCTTTCACTGACGCCACAAGCGGACGCAATCGTCGTTACGGGCGATCTGACCGACCGCAGCGATCCAAGAGAATATGCCGTTGCCAGGGAACTTCTTTCTCGTTTTGAAGTGCCGGTATTTCTCCTGCCGGGCAATCATGACAGCAGTGAAGGCATGCGTCGTGAAATGGCCGACTATCCCGGCATAGGTGAAAACAGGGACGGCAAGATTTTCTATTCCGCGATGATTGAAGGCATTCAGCTGATTGCGCTCGATTCACATCTTTCCGGCCATCCTCAGGGATCCCTTGGAAACGAACAGCTGAGCTGGCTCGAAACAGCCCTTCGTAAGTGCGATGCACCGACAATAATTGCCCTTCACCATCCGCCAGCACTTACAGGCATTGAGCATATGGACAATATGGGTCTGAACGACGCAGCCGCACTTGAGGAAGTTCTGAGTCCCCACACACATGTCCAGAGAATTCTCTGCGGACACGTCCACCGGCCGATCGTGACCAGTTTCGCGGGCAAGATCATGACACTTGCCCCCAGCACCGGTCACCAGGTCGCCCTCGATCTACGGGAAAACAGTCCCGCAATGTTCAATTTCGAACCTGCTGCCTATTTTCTCCATTATCACTCCGAGAAAACCGGCATTGTTACCCATATGGCCTATGTCGAGAATTTTCCGGGGCCTTACCATTTCTTTGCCGACCAGGGCGTCACCTGGCCAGGAGACGAGAATTGATGCACGCAAAGGCCGCAGTCCTGTATCCGTTCAGATACAGTCTTGTTCTCCTTGCCTTCCTGGCATTGGCGTCTTGCGGCGCGTTGCCAGGTAGCGGCGAACTGGAAGACAAAACTGTCCTGACGAACCAAAACGTCGACAAGAACCAGATGCTTTCGCTGATCAATTCCTATCGAAAGCAAAACGGCCTGCCTGCTTTGAAACACGACACCACGCTTGACGATGTCTCGCAAAAAATGGCACGTCACATAGCCGAACGCGACAGCATGGATACGTGGGCCCACAGCGCATTCGGACTTTCTCAGCGTCTCAGCAAAGCCAGCTATGCCAATTATGCGGGTGCTGAAAACCTGGGAGCCGGGTATGCGGACCTGAATGCTGCCTTCCGGGGTTGGCAAGGCTCGGAAGGACACAACAAAAACCTGCTCAATCCCTATGTCACACGCGTCGGAATTGCCAGAACCAACCGGAATACAGGCAAATGGCGTAATTTCTGGGTCTTGACGCTCGCCAGGCCCAAGGCCGACGGACGCCCAGTTCTCCAATAAAAAGGGGCGGGTTGACCCCGCCCAGTTTCTTCCAGAGATCGGATGACCCAGTCGTCATCCGAACACCGCTCTCAAAAAAGTTGAGTGTCAGTGTCATGTTTTACTATCGCGACGATCTTTTCCTGTCAAACGTGATTTCAGGTTTATTTCAAAAGGGAAACGGGCGTTGTGCAAATTCGGATTCCGTGCCGGGTTCTTTTCGAAATCCACGATCAACGACGCCCTGATAGAGCCTTTCCTTGCCAAAACGCGGCTCCCAGCTGCAAAGGTCCTTGGAGATCAGCTTGACACAAGGAACTTTCAGATCGGGACGTGTCGCATCGAACTCCCAGATCTCGATGTTCCGATCAAGGCAACTCTGCAGCAGATCATCGTAAGAATAACTGACCTCACAGGACGACGCGTCTGTGGCGGCTTCTGCGCAGGTCAGCAAATCATCCGTGATGGAATTTTGTCTCGCATAGACGAGATGTCTTGGCACGTCATGCGATCGTGTGACGGTATTTGCCCGATCCGGATAAGCCCTTTCCATCAGGGTGAGAGCATTTTCAGATTGAAGGAGTTCCTCGACCGCGGCTGTGCAGGCTGATGACATGTCCCAACCGGCAGCGGAGCCAAAAGCGGCCCTCCGCCCGCCTGAGTCGTACGAAATCGCCATCACGACATGTACGTGTAGCTCGGTGTCGACAACGTAAAGTCCCCAGGACCTGGATTCAGTGTCGAGAAAGTCGCTCAAGGATTCAGCCAAAAACGATTTGACCTGGTCACGGTCCAACTTAGTTATCCCCAAGCGGTTGTACCACGCCTGCGCCACCGCGTCCCGCTCGACCAGCTCAAGCAAGGCACGCTGCCTGGCGCCTTCGAGGTTACGCCAGACAGCACACCCCACCGACGAGGCAAACCCATGATCCAGGCCTGTCGAGATTTCCAATTCACCAAACAAAATACAAATGCCTGGCACCTGTGCGCGCGCTCCCAAGCCCAATTGCGTCAAGCACAATCGACCGTCTGAAATCCCTCCCCAGTCCGGAGCATCTGCATCCAACTCGAGACCCCGGGAGACCAATTGACGAACTGCATTTCTGCTTTGAGTTTCACTTAGACCAAGAACACTTGGCAATTCTACCTGTGGTAGTTCTTTCAGCTCCTCGCCGATCCTCGAATCACTTTCACCCATCGAACAAAGACTCAATCGCTCAGTCAGTTCGCCGATACAACCAAAAGATGCATTAACTAATGTATCTGCTTGTCCGCCTGCCGGAATCGGTGTCCGCATATTTTTGTCACCCGGCACGCGACTGACCGGCAGTTTCAATATGCCGGTACAGAATTTGACCGGGCAATTCGCACGCATCATCGGGACCAATCTGACATCAAAATCCGTCAGCAAGGGCAAAAACAGCGCTAGATCGCCGTGCAACATATGCCCCACACCGGTCGCCTCGCTGCTGTCAGACCGCGCCAGGCCAATCCTGACGAGATCCGAAAAAACCTGATCCGGAATTTTTGAAACTTCGGCGTCGATTTTCACATCTCCTCATTTCTCAGGTCATCAATATTACATCGCCACAAGTATCCTTAGAATACAAAAGCTCTCCCTACAATTGTGTCTATTGTAATTTGCGCCCCCTACTATTGAGATGATGCATTTTATCGACAAATATTCTTCTCGAAAGCGGTCAAACAACAGTAAAACATACTCTCTTATAACATTTTACTAAAGTTTTACCCTTTTCGATTTGGCAAAGTGACCATCCACCCACCAGCCAAGTCAAAACTCAACTCTAACTTCAAGAGGCTCACCATGCACGTAAGAACAACTTCCGAAAAAGAACTGGAACTTGGCGCAAAACTTGGCGCGATCATTCAGGATCCAGACGCACGTAACAATCTCATCGAGAACCCGACCGAGGTGTTGGCAGGTGTTGGCGTCAAATCCGACGTGACGCTCTATGCCGATACGGTCGACCTGGTGCATCTGATCGTGCCGGCCGAGGTCGATGTGGCCCGCGTCGCAGCTGAAGATGAAACCTATTTCGAAGAACTGGGACGCGCTGCACTTGGCAACTGTGTTTACCACGACCTTCCTGAGTAAGACCAAGACCCCTAAAAACTGGCCCGAATACAATGCTATTCGGGCTCAATTCCAGGATCTTTTCACATGGCTCGATTTCCGTACTACGAAAAAAACGTTGGAGCACTTGGAAGACTGATTGCCCAGGCTGCCGTCGATAGCGATTTGCTGGCCCGTCTCAAGAAGGATCCATTATCGTACCTGACCGATATCGGATTGCCTGAACAGTCAACCCAGCTCATCAGATTTGAGGTTGTAGAAAAAAGAAACAACCCTAAAGCCGTGGCCATACCATATAGGCTAAACGCTGAAAAACTGCACCAAGCCGACACCACATACCTAAGCGGTCTGTCAAACATTTTTGCGTCAAACTGAACCAGTCCCCTCATAAAGGAAACGTTGAACGAATGCTGCGCCGCGATCAAAATTTCTTCGCGTGGTTTCGTCCTGAAAGAAGTTGATTCTTTTGCGCCAAAGCGTCAGATCTTCTGTTCCAACAGGTGAGCTCTTGAGTAGTTGTGCTCGATGCTCTGAGTACCGCTGTAGAATTTGGAGTGCTTCCTCTTCTCTGTTGATGCAAATAAGTGAGGCTACTCTTGTCGTCAAACCACTGATGCCAACGCCTGAGCAGCGTTCTATTTGGCGGATTGAATTTTCATAATCGTCGGCAGCAAAATATATGTTCGCCAAATATTCGTAAAACGCTCTCGGAACGAATGTGCAAAGTGAGAACGCGCGATCAGCGATCAAACGCGCCTCTTCAACGTCACCAGAGTAAGCCAGCCCTTCGGCGACAGACATAAGGTTTGTGGGATCCGCGGAACTCAAACGACTAGCATTCCGAAATGCGCGTCTCGCTTCGTCGGGCATATCTGAAATGATTGTCGCCCAACCGTATGCGCGCAGATTAAACGCTTGCCACGGGTCGAGCATTATCGCCCTTTCTGCCAAAGCCAACGGACCGGTCGAAACATTTGAAGCAATTTTTTTATCGTAAAGTGGAAAATGCAACTCCTGCTTCATGGCAATGGAGGCCTTGCCGGCATACGTCATGGAAAAAGCGCTGTTTGTGCGCTCCAGGTCGTTCAGAATTTGCATCGCTTTATCGTCTGACGAAGGCGTGAAATCCCACAACAGGGCTTCTGCCTGACACCAGCGCGCAAATGTGGCAGTATTTGACGGGTTTTGTAGCTTGCTTATCGAATGCGTATGTATCCGATTAACAATATGGCCAGCAGCTGGAACGATACCATCCCACATCGAGATATCGACGATTTCGTTGAAGATAATCTGGCCATTTTCTCGATCTTCAAATTGAACGACAACCTTACCTGATCGTTCGTCGTGTCTGAACCGAAGCAGATAGCTTCCAAGCTCGTGTCCTTCGATCAAGGTCGGCATTGGTGCATTTTCTTCACCAAAATACTCCGACTGATAAAGATTGTAGGATCTGAAAGATGAAAGTCCCGAGACAATTTCTTCGCGCATGTAAATTGCGTCGTTCAAACCTGATTTAGCAACAGACGAGGACAGGATTGAAATTTCCGGCAATTGGATCGAATTTCGGGAATTCGCAAGCGAAACGACAGTCGGTCCGATTTCGGCAGGTCGCCTGAAGACCGCAGATTCAGTTTCCTTGTCGACAAGAATGTCGTGAGTTTCTTCGTCCGGTTCCGCATCCAGATGAAGACGCATCTCCCGTTCACAGGCCTTGAACTGTTGCTCCGCCCGTTCTCGTTGGCCGAGTTTCATATAAAGGCGAATCAGGACGCGATGTGCCGACTCGAGCGCCGGGTCGATCTTGAGCAGGAACCGGCCGCCGGCTTCAACCTGCAATCCACCGTCAACTGTCGAGATTTGATCAAGATGCTTGAAGGCGGCCGTCACCACATCGGACCGCACCCGTTCCCGTTCGACCTGGAGCCAATCGGAAAATTCGGGATCTATATCCTCAAATCCAGCCAGAAAATCGCCGCGCCACAGGCCTTCTGCCTCGCGAAAATCATCGGCCCGCCCCCTTTCCAGTAACGTCAGAACCGTCATCAAATCGGAGGAAAAGGTCTCAGGGTCCAGCCTTACGTGCCCTGTTGACGTGCGAACAACATCAAAACCGGCTTCGTCTTCCGCGGTCTTCAACTGACGCAAAGCCTGCCTGAGCGACTGCATCGCCTTTGTCCGTTCGGCCTTGCTCCACAACAGGTCGGAAAGCATTTCCCGAGGTGAGCTCATGGAGTTCACGCGGCTCAAATAGCCCATGATGGCCAGAGCTTTACGGGTTTTGACCGCAACAGGGTCTTCATTTCTGCTCAGGAGCAACGGGCGCCCAAGACATGCAAAACAGGAGGCGACTGCCATTAATTCCCCGTATTTGAACCGCACGCTATCAGAAGTTTGCACACTCTAATGCGAATGCCTCACAACCTGATTTGCAACAGCAGTTTATCACGCTAATATCACGCTGCAACATCATGCTTCTTGCGGATGGTTACGGCAGCATCGCTGCGAACGGTAAATCGAATACTGGTGGGTAGTAGAATGTCAAAGACAGTCAGTAAATCAGATCGCCCTGCTAAAGAGCTGGAACCGGCGGTTGAAGCGATCAAACGGATGATCCGTTACACCAAGAAGGAAGCTGATAAGGATGGGCGCACCTTCTGCTCCTATTGCCTTGATATGGCACTTCAGTCGCTGGAGGATGGTTCTGAAGAACTCGATATGATTCTCAAGACCAAAATCACACCGCTGATGGTTGGCCAGTCGACTGCAGAGTCAAGGAAGTCAGATTCCAACTGACGGCCGCATCAAAACCTGAACACCAACACCGGTCCATGATTCATGGGCCGGTGCGGCTTGTTGAACTTATCAACAGAAGCTTCCCGATTTTCTTCCTCCCCCCCTTTCACCGCTCCGATGTTCGACGGAGCCCTGGCCCGATAGACAACCCAATTCGGGACCGGATCCGTTTTTCAGGGTTCCAGTCTGCAGGCCGGTCTTGTCACAGCGTTGCCGTTTCGCAGCACCTGCGCATTCGCATCCGTGCGAGTTTTGTATCGAAGAAGGTTGTTGGAGGCCTAAAAAAGAAAAAGGACGCTGGCCGTAACCAGCGCCCCCCTGCGTTAAAGGAAGATTGCTTTTGACGAATTGTGCTGATCACTCACCACACATCAAAACTCTCCGCTTTTACACTGACCTGAAGTTTCCGAAGAGACTTCCGATCCACGACCATAAGATCTCTCGACCTCACACCCGCGCCGATCATACGGATAACCCGCCGTTCACCGGACTACCGGGACGCCCTTCGCTTCACGTGAATGCGTCCGGCGCATCCCATGTGGCATCCAAAAATTCGTTTGCTCATTCCGTGTGACGGACTGCTCACAAACCCTGGCATGGGCTACTGGCTTTTCGGGCTGTTATGCGGTTGCCACCCCGCCATCAGTTCCGAACCAGCAGTAGGCTTATGTTGCTTGTTTACTTGCTTGAAGTCTAGTTGAATTCGAATCTTTCAACAGAGACTTACGTAGCTGTTGATAATATGTGCATAAAAATTACTACTAAATATACTGCAATGCACAAGTTATATGAAATCAATATTGAGAACCTCCTCTAATTTCAATGAGATCTTTACATTGCGCGCAATTTTTCAAGTGCAACAATCGTCGTGCCGGGATGTGAAATCGAGCGAGCGATGACCGGTTGGCCAGACGGTGGCTTCTGGCACACAGGTCATTGTTTCGTTGATAGGTAGCGACAAGTCGCGTTCGGAACGTAGCTCCAAAATCTGCAAGTGAAGATCAGCATACCGGATGGAAGCAGTAGGCAGATTGGTCCTCGCCTTGGTTCGCTGTTTCTTGCCAAGTCGGTGGTACCGGTGCACGCGTACATCGGCTGCACTGATAATTCCCTTGCGGTAACTTCGTGGTTCCGCGAGAATGATCGTCTCGGGGTGCTCTCGCCTTCGCGATGAACAAACCTTCGACCGGAGCCTGGAATTCCATGTCCAAGCGCTTTTCAGTCCTTTTGATCAAACCTTCACATTATGATGACGAAGGATACGTCATCCAGTGGTTGCGGGCACCGATCCCTTCAAATTCACTCGCGTCGATCTATGGTCTCATCAAGGACTGCAGCGAAAGAAAAACGCTCGGCGATGATGTTTCAATTGAAATAGATGTCATCGACGAAACGAACACAAAGGTCGAAATCGGGAGCCTGATCAAGTCCTTGAAGCAAGCGGACGGGTGCCTTGTCGGGCTGGTAGGCGTTCAAACCAACCAGTTCCCCAGGGCGGTCGATATCGCCAGGGAATTCATTGCTGCAGGTATTCCGATTGCAGCCGGTGGCTTTCACGCCGCTGGCAGCATCGCAATGCTGCCCGAACTGACACCGGAAATAATCGCCGCCCAGGAAATGGGCCTTACCATCTATGCCGGCGAAGCCGAGGGGCGAATGGATGCGCTTCTTCAGGATGCATGGTCCGGAGAGTTGAAGCCACTCTACAACTTCATGAAGGACCTGCCTCATCTTGAAGGTGCTGTGCATCCGATCCTGCCTGCCGATGCGGTGCGCAAGATGGCAGGTGCCTATACAAGTTTCGACGCCGGGCGTGGATGCCCGTTTCAATGTTCCTTCTGCACGATCATCAATGTCCAGGGACGGAAATCACGGTTCCGCACACCTGATGATATCGAGACCATCATTCGTGCCAATGCCAAGCAGAATATCCGCAGGTTCTTCATCACTGACGACGATTTTGCAAGAAACAGGAACTGGGAGGTCATTCTCGATCGGCTGATCTGGCTACGCGAAGACCAGGGCCTGAAATTCAAGCTGACACTACAGGTCGATACCCTGTGTTACCGTCTGCCCGGCTTCATCGAAAAGGCCGCACGTGCCGGATGTGCGAGAGTGTTCATTGGCCTGGAAAACATCGATCCCGATGCCCTTTCCGCCGCCAAGAAGCGCCAGAACAAGATCTGGGAATATCGCAAGATGCTTCAGGCCTGGAAGGACGCAGGTGTTATCACCTATGCCGGATACATTCTCGGCTTCCCGGATGACACACCGGAGAAAATCCGCCGCAATATCGAAATCATCAAGAAGGAAATGCCACTTGATCTGATCGAGTTTTTCTTTCTGACACCCCTTCCAGGCTCGGAAGACCACAAGATCCTCGCGTCCAGGGGTGTCTGGATGGATCCGGACTTCAACAAATACGACCTCAACCACCGCGTCACCCATCATCCACTGATGACAGACCAGGAATGGGACAAGGTCTACTTAGACAGCTGGAAACAGTTTTACACTCCAGAGCATGTCGAGACGGTTCTTCGGCGCGATGCGGCGCGCGGTGCCCGAACCAAGGCGCTTTATTCTTCGATGATCCATTTCCTTGGGGCAATCTTGATCGAAAAGGTCCACCCCCTTGAATGTGGAATTGTTAGGCGCAAACACCGAACTCAACGTCGCCACGGGATGAAACTGGAAAACCCACTCGTGTTTTATCCCAAACGGGCAATCGAAGCTGTTTCTGTTGCCATATCGTGGGCACGACTGTTTCTGAAGTTCCGCCCGGCCATGAAGCGGGTGCTGGCCGACGAGGACCGGCGCAATTATTCCGACCTCGCCCTGACCCCCACCAGCGACATCGAAGAACAGGACATGGAACTCATTCAGGTTTTCAAGGAAGCCATTCCGAAAACACATGGAGCACCTGTGGTTGCAGACAAGGTTGTGTCTGCAAAATAGTGTTTTCGAAGCATCATCGTCTTCCAATTTCACTACAGGCTGGTCACTCTGCTGCGAACATTGTGGACTTGATGTCTCAGCCGCTTTGGGAATTCTTGATATTTTTGCCTTCGTTCAGACTACCGCATCTCGTTGTGATTTGGGAGAGACACGACATGAAAACTGGTTCAATCATCGTGATCTGGTTGACGATCTTACTCGGAACGTCTCAGGCGGCAGCTCAAGATGTTGAAGTAGGCAAATCGCTTTACAAAAAGAACTGCAGAGCATGCCACGGACCGACGGCAAAGGGGCTTGCCAGTTACCCCAAACTCGTCGGACACCCTGCCGAATACCTTGTCGATCGGCTTGAGAGATACCGTGCCGGCGAGAAATTCGGCCCGAACACGCCATTGATGGCACCGCGCGCCAAAAAACTCTCCGACGAAGACATATCCAATATCGTAACGTTTATCGTCACCACCTTCGAGTGACCTTGTCAAAAACGGCGAATTGCAGCCAATTCGGCCAATACTTACGTTAGGTTAATTTATTTGATCCGATCGCCTTAAAGGCCTAACCTCTTTCGCGTCGAAAGTGTGCAGGACGGAACATTCGACCAACCGCACGCACGACATACAAAAAGGGAGGTTTCAATGAAAATTGGAAATGCTACCAGTCTTGTGACGCTCCTGTTGGGCGCTACAGTCTTCTCTGCGCCGGTATTTGCACAAAATACCACCAGCCTCAAACATACTCTTGTGCTGGAAGATCTCGAAAACCCCTGGGACATGGCGTTCCTGGACGATGGAACAATGTTTTATACCGAAAAGTGCAAGGGGCTGTCCGTCCTGATGCCTTCAGGTGAGACCAAAGCACTTCTCGGCATGGGTGGATCCGAAGGATTTGCTTCTACGGCCGACGACCTTTTCTGTGAAGGTCAAGCCGGAATGATGGGTGTCGCAATAGATCCGAATTTCGCCAACAACCGGCGAATTTACGTTTACTCGACGTCCAACATGTCTACACCCCACACCAACAGGTTGATGCGCCTGGAGGTCAGTGACGATTTCTCCAATGTGTCAGGGCGGACCGATATTGTTGACGACGTCCCGTACAAGATGAAAGCCTCAGACCATCCGTTCGGTGGCCCGGGAGCTCATAATGGCGGGAGGGTGCGTTTCAACCCGGGTGACGGTTACCTTTATCTGACGACCGGCGACACGCACAACGGTCAGGTACCGCAGAGCCCGACAATGATGGGCAGCAAAGTGCTGCGGATCGATACGGACGGAACCGCTGCACCCGAAAATACGCCGCCGGTCGGTTTCGACAAGCGGACCTACACCTATGGGCACAGAAACGTCCAGGGTATTGCATTCCATCCGGGAACAGGCACGCCGATTGCCGCTGAACACGGACCATGGCACTCGGACGAGATCACCGTTCTCAGGAATGGCGGCAACGCTGGCTGGGATCCAAGGCCGAACATGGCCGGACGTGGCGATTGTCCGGACAATTACTGCGGCTACAGCCCAAATCAAATGGTTGGTGAAAACAGGTTCGCGCGTGCATCCTGGATGCCCATGACCGATTTCGAGACCTATCCGAGCGCCATGCCGCCCATCTGGAACAACAATGGCTGGTCGCAAGGCACATCTTCTGCAGCCTTTCTTGAAGGTGACGCATGGGGTGACTGGGATGGCGCCATGGTGGTCGGTCTCATGGGGATCGGCTTCGGCGGCACACCACTGGGTCAACGTATCGACGTCCTCCAGCTTACGGACGACGGCACCGAAGTCATTGACGTGACGGAAATGACGTTGCCAATGGAAGCTGGCCGGTTCCGCTCACTCGTGGTTGGGCCGGATGGAAGCCTTTATGCGGCGATTGACGAGGGCATGATCCACAAACTGACGCCCTGACCAGAGACCCCGGTTGCGCCACCTTGTAGTGGCGCAACCGATCTGTGGACCCCATCAGTCCTCGAAAACCAGCCGAATTGGCAGCTCGAAACGCTGATCGTCGACGCGGATGGAATAAAGATCGTCTGTCAGGTTCCAGGCAAAATCGGTACCCACGCCCGACATGGTCGCACTGGCCCGCACGAATTCTCCGTGAATGAAGTAGAGTTTTCTCTGGAAGCCGTTTGGAAACGTCACGACCACCGCCGCGTCGCCGCCGTCGCTCTGTGCTGTCGCGGCCTCGCAAGATCCCAATGCCTGACCACGCTCTTGAGCGCACGCAATCTTGCTTTTCGCGTCAAAATCGCGCTTTCCTGCGCGGCGCCTGCTGTCATCAACGCCCATTGGCACGATACCGTCTGGCCCCCTCGCCGGCTGAAGGTTCTGAAATCCGACGAAACCTCCGCGACCTCCGCGGAATGAACGCACATTGCACCAGATCTGGTGGCCCGCCTCCTGACATCCATCGTTGGAAAGAACTTCTCCTTTCTCAAGGAGCCTAATCACCTCGGCAGCGCTTGACGGTTTGGACTGCAATTGCACATCCGCCCCGACAACAACCCATCGTCTCGGGCCTCCCTCTTCCGGTGCGACGGGTGGTTTTGCCTCAAAGGCAGTTTGCGCCAACGACGCCGAACCGGCTGACAAAGTCAGCGATGCCATGATGGTCAATGCCAGTGATGCTCTGAGACAAGAGAAATACATTGGTGCCCATCCACGGGTTTGCCTTCCTTATGAAGGACCATTGCAAAAAGGCTAGTGCGCCTACCGGGCCTGGTCAACAAATCGATCGAGACAGTGAGAAAGCGCGTGAATTCAGAGGTTTGAAGCGTTACGTGGATGATCAGGTCCAACGCAATGATTGGTTGCCAGCAGACGAGTGCTGGTGTTCCTTTTTCCGGTTTTCTCCGAAGATGGTTTCTGCCTACTCCCAACTCCCAACTCCCAACGCCCACAGCGTCACGTTTTCAGCCGGCAAAGTTCAAAATTCAAAGGCATTGCGAATCACATAAGTGTATGCTTATGTATTGGCATGATGGAAAACGACATATTCAAGGCCCTGGCAGATCCGACACGGCGCATGATCTTCGAAAAACTCGCCTCCGGCAGCATGAACGCAAGTTCATTGCGCGACGGAGTGGAGATCAGTCAGCCCGCAATGTCACAGCATCTTGCCATCCTGTGCAACGCAAAGCTTGTGCGGCAGGAACGGAGCGGCCGGTTCGTGAATTACGAGGTCGATCCCGACGGGCTGGCAATGATTGCGAACTGGCTGGCGAAGTATCGCGCCTACTGGCCAGCGCGTATCGACGCCTTGAAAGACCTGCTGAAGGACATGGATCAATGAGCAAAAGACAGACTGACGCCAGGGCTTCAACACCTGTCATCGATGATGAAGAAACCGTGGGCATGGTTCTGGAATACGAACTTGAAGCGCCACCGGAGAAGATATGGCGGGCACTTACCATCCAGGAATACAGAGAGAGATGGTTGCCCGGGAGCGACCTTGCGGCGGTAGAACCCATTGCTGAAGTGACGGGTGAGCAAATCTGCTTCCGAATGAGGGACAGCGATCCGCCCCATCTGGAAAGCGTCGTGACATTTCAGCTCACGCCCCAAGGGAACGGCGGGACAGTCCTCAGGGTTACGCATCGCCTCATCGATAGTCGTCTTGTTTCGCCAATGCCAGGGGCTGCGAACAGCAACGAACCTGTCTTGATGCAAGCCGCCTGACTTTCGTTCCGAAGTCCACATCTTCAAAACACAGGAGTTCGCCCATGCGCGAAGCGATGCAACTCGTCCCGATGGTCGTGGAACAATCCAACCGCGGGGAGCGCTCTTTCGATATCTATTCCCGCCTTCTTCGAGAGCGGATCATATTCCTGAACGGTGAGGTGAATGACACGGTTTCGGCGCTTGTGTGCGCACAATTGCTGTTTCTTGAGGCGGACAGTTCAACGCGCCCCATCCAGCTCTACATCAATTCGCCCGGAGGCGTGGTCACCAGCGGCTTTGCGATGTATGACACCATGCGCTACATCAAGGCACCGGTTCATACACTGTGCATGGGGACGGCCAGGTCGATGGGATCGTTCCTCCTTATGGCTGGCGAGCCGGGCGAGCGTGCGATACTGCCCAATGCCAGTATTCTCATCCACCAGCCGTCTGGGGGCTTCCAGGGCCAGGCGTCGGACATGGCGATCCATGCCGAGGAAATCCTGCGTACCAAGCAGCACATGACCCGTCTTTACGCCGAACACTGCCATCGAACATACGAGGAGTTCGAATTCGCGATGGACAGGGACCGTTTCATGACGCCGCAAGAAGCGATGGAGTGGGGATTGGTCGATCGCATTCTGAGTGAACGCGAATCCACCGAGTGATCAAATCAGGATCCGTTTCGGGCATCCGTTGCTCTTGAGTTCACAAAAATTATCACGCCCCGATGCGATTGGTCGACGATCCATTCGAGGCGGAATTGAACCAGGTGTCTCCGGCACAATCTGTAACCTTGGTCTTCAGGCTGAAAACCAATCAAATGGCGCCCCGCCCCCCTGAACGATCACTGAAAGTCATCATTGAAATACCGATAGAATTTTTGATGCCTGCCGCACACAAAAAAGATACTTCACGCTCGAGCGATACATATAGCGCCTATTGCAACATTTGAGAGCAGATGACAGCGTCCAGCAAATTTTCCGAGGCTAATCAATCGACCGGGTAGGAAGGAAACTCGGACATTGCTGCCAATTCGGATCGGGCTTCGAAGGTCCGCTTCGAACGCAGATTTATCCTGCTACAACTGCCGTCAAGTTCATTGTAAGCAGTGCATTCTCTTTTGGTACGTCTATAACAGCGACCGCCGTACGTGCTGGTTTCCGCGCGCCCATTTTGCTCTCATATGCAGCATTCATCTCGTCGAAATCTTTCATGTCCTTCATGTAGACATTGACATGGATGACATGAGAAAGATCTGATCCGACAGAAGCTAACATGACCTCAAACGCATCCAATATCTGTAGCGTTTGTGACGCAATATCTGGCCCAATCAATTTTCCTGTTGTTGGGTCCACACCTGCCGTCGCACCAATTGTTATGAATTCGCCGACTTTTGCGATGTGGCTGTATGGACCTATAGGCCGCATCGTATTCGTTGGTGTCGAGTATTCAACTTTTCTAGACATCTCAAGCTCTCGTACTGTTTCCAGAGCAGCCGTCAACTTCAGATTAACAGGGCAAACACAAGACACTTCAAGGCGGTGTCGGAATGGACAATAGCTGCATTGCCGAAAGCTGTCACTTTAGGCTAATTTCGCTGCGCTCTGTGCAATGATCCGCACTACGGACGAACCGTTAGTGCGCTGCGGCAGCGCAGATGCCCGCTACGGATCCGCATGCGGGCGTATTCATTTTAAGTAGCTCGCCCCCAACCGAAACAACTTTCTTCTCAATTCTTCGGAAAGCACGTTTCGTCGTCAGCTGCGCGAATCGTGCGAACCCTTTCCGGGTTGTAAAATTCCACTGAAACATAAACACCGACTGGGCTGAATTCCGCCACGCCCCAAATTTCCAAGTCATTGTTTGTAATTACATATTATGATTTTTTTGAAAAATGGCGACCCCGACAGGATTCGAACCTGTGACCATTCGCTTAGAAGGCGAGTGCTCTATCCAGCTGAGCTACGGGGCCTGATTGTGCGGCAGCCCTAAAAACGTTGCGACATGCCTTAGAATACTTTTTGCGTCTCTGTCGATCCGTGTTTCGAGGTTTCAACAGGCATTCCGGATCTGATTGCCAACAGCGTCACGTTCCGGGCAGTTCGGTTAAGTCAATGCGTCCAGGGCGCGACCCGGTTGAACTTGAAATTGTCTGCATAAGCAGCGCCGCGAACCTTTCGCTCCTGTGCTTTTTCGACCCGGTGCGCGATGCCGTGGCGTCTGGCATAAGCGACGGCTTCTTCCTGCGTATCGAAGTACAGCCGGACCTGCTGTTTCATATCCGAAGATGAGGTATAGCCCATCAGCGGCTCGACAGACTTTGCAACTTCCGGCTCGTAGTCCAGAACCCATCGATGGGTTTTCGCCTTGCCGGACTGCATAGCGGTTTTTGCCGGACGATAGATGCGCGCAACCATATGACAATGCCTCAAATCGGTTCGTCAGAGTCTCATCTGCTGAAAAAGCTTTTTCCCACCTTTTGCCCGGAAGTCAACACCGATCTTGCGGTTCAACGCTCCGAGAGCCTTTCTTGTGTCCACAAACCGGGTCTTGTTTTCTTTCCACTCTTTCCTGACAATGACGAGCTGTTGAGATGACACCTGCATGCATATTGTGTTAATAGCTACTTTAGCGGGAAGCCGGAGCAATGGCGTCGATCGTGATGGGACACGATCACACAAAAACTGAGCGCCTGCCGGCAAGGCTTGAAAAGACATAACAATCAAAACAAGAGCGGGACATATGCATCATACATTTCACAAGTCTTTGGGGGCGTATGTACCCGAGCACGTCACCCCGGCCACAATGTCATCGGTCAAGCTCAAGACGGCAGTCGACGCGGCCAACCTGACCGAGATGTGGGACATGATCCTCACGCTCGACTACCACGTTTCAAACGTGAACGAATTGCCTCACGAAAGACGGGACGAGTTTTTGAATGTCATGTCACTCCTCCTTCAGGCCTTCGACCGCTAGATGACATCTCAAACTCCGCATTGATTTTGGCGGCAATCAGACAAAGAGACATTGCCCCGGCTCATTGCCGAATTACATCATTCAATTGAATTTCCTGAATACTTCCGTCAGTTCCAGCGGGCCAATTGTTCTGCATATGCGCTGACATCACCAATATGCGTGCGCACCCATGCCGGGTCGTAATAGCTGTCGAGATACCGTTCGCCGCTGTCACACATCAACGTTACGAGCGAGCCGCGTTCGCCCTTTTCCATCATTTCGCCTGCCACCTGCATGACACCCCAGAGGTTCGTACCGGTCGACGCCCCTGCCTTGCGTCCGATGATCTGTTCCAGCCAGAGAATTGTTGCAACGCTGGCAGCATCCGGCACCTTGATCATGTCATCAATGACACCCGGCTGGAATGACTTCTCCACTTGCGGCCTGCCGATACCTTCGATCCGGCTCGACTTGCCTGAAACGAGCGACCCGTCGCCAGTTTTATAACTGTCGTAAAAAACCGAATTTTCCGGATCGACGACCGTCAATTCCGTTTCGTAGCTATTGTAGCGAATGTAACGCCCAAGCGTTGCCGATGTGCCCCCTGTTCCCGCACTCATGACGATCCGCCTGGGCACCGGATGCGGTTCGAAATCCATCTGCCGGAAAATGCTCTCTGCAATGTTGTTGTTGCCGCGCCAGTCTGTCGCTCTCTCCGCATAGGTGAACTGATCCATGAAATAACCATCAATCGACTGTGCCAGCTCGATCGATGCGTCATGCATTTCCGGCGCCGATCCGACAAAATGGATCTTGCCGCCGTAAAGTTCGATCAACCTGATCTTGCTGTGGGCCGTGCTTTCCGGAACGACCGCAATGAAGGGAACGCCGATCATCCTGGCAAAATAAGCTTCAGATACTGCTGTACTGCCCGACGACGCTTCGACGATCGTTGTGCCTTCCCTGATCTTGCCGTTGCAAAGCGCATAAAGAAACAGGGAGCGGGCCAGCCTGTGCTTCAGGCTTCCGGTCGGATGAGTGCTTTCGTCCTTCAGGTATATATCAATGCCTTCGAGCCGAGGGACCCGGAGATTGAAAAGGTGCGTATCGGCGGATCTGTGGGAATCCGCGTTTATCCTGCCCACGGCCTGTGCAACCCAGCTGTCCATGGGTAACGCGCCTCCCCTTGTTTACCGCTTTGCCGTTCATCACAAATCAATTTGCTCAAAAAGACAAGTTTGGTGAAAGGGTCCCGTGTCAAACTGGAAACCGGCGTTGCGTTATCGAAAATCGTACAGAAATCAGATTCGGCCAGAGGCTCCCCAGATGCTGTTGACACCGGTTTCGCGATAAAGCCTCGGCATGTACAGGACAGCATGCGTCCCAAGATCGCTGATCGGCAACCGCAGTAACCACTGCTTCTCCCGTTGTCATTGAGTGGACACTTTATCTGACCGGATGGAGCGTCGCGGTTTGAAGCGAAATATCAAACCGACTGACGAAAGAGCTTCGATCAACATCTAATTCAAAAGAACAAAATATGCAGGCAATACTCGCGGTCCTGACCAGGCGCACAAATGTTCCCGGTGTTGCTCCAGTCCAGGCACACTTGTGCACTCATTTGCGACGCGTGCAGCTTTTCCCGGCATCCTCCGAAATGCAATTTTCTTCCAGCCGCGTCACCAACAATGGCAGTTCAAAGTCCGAAGTCGCAACCGCTATTCAGCTGCCAACAAGTCACGCGCAGAAGCTCGGCGGATATCGTAGCTCATGAGCTGACTGAGATCACTCGGTCCGCCGACTTCCGTCAACAGATCCGCCCCCGACAAGACGTCACACAACGGCCTGGCAAAACTGTTCACCGCCCGGTTGGACATGTAACCGATGAAACGTGCGCCCTCATGTTCAGTCGTGATGTGCTGGCGGACTAGAGCAGATGAAAAGGTATTGGGTGAAATCAGAAGACTGGAGCCTGAATCCTGACAAACCTCGTGATCGGGAAACTTTGCCTTGAGTTCATTGACGATTTTGGGTAACTCGCAATGCTCTTCTTCCCACTTGAGGTAGGCCTTCAATTGACCGATCGTGGCCTGCGTACCCGCAAGGCAAACCCTCAGGGTCGCCGGTCCGTTTTCGATCAACGGCGCAACTTTTTCCTGATAGCCGCTGTTCTGTACAACCTTGACCAGGTGCTCGTAGAGATCGTCTGAAAAACGGTGTTCGCGCCGTTCCAGAACCTCGTCCTCACGCCACAATTCTGCTCCTGAAGAAACGAATATTCCCTTGAAAGCAAATCTGACTCTGGACGGCAGGCGAGACAGCAGGTCGTTGTAGCTGACGCTGGCAAGCAGGTAACATGGCCTGAGGCGCGCGAACTCAAGCAAATAGTCTGCGAAATCATGATCGATCTGACAAAAAGTACCCGGCACGATGGCAGTCAGATCAAATAGAAATACATCTTCACTACGAGAATTACCAATTACCCCGGAAACATGATCGGGGGTCATCAATTCGGCTTTGGACAACATCAGGTTTCTCCTCCAGGCCTTTGTTCTGGAAGTTCCCTTGCAAGTCCCCGACCAAATCATACTTAACGTAAAGTAAACGTTTTATTTGTTTTAATTCAACCGCTTGGGCGTTTTTTTTGAAAATTTCTCAAATTGAATTCCGCAAACCCAGACCCAAACAGAAGCAGGTGTGCCGTAATAAAACACTCTCTTTTTCACACATTCCCGATACGACACTGATTTTAACTAATCGTGTTCACCATTTTGCTTAACATCATTCAGTAATGACACGCGATACCTTGGTGTGACGAGCGTGTGTACCATAAAGTGGATTCGGTCCTCGTTTGCGAGCCACTTCTCGCTGATCCCGGTGAGGCACATTGGCCCCAGTTCCTTCTCTTTTTGAACAGGAGAGCGAAAGTCCGCGTAACCGGAAGGCTTTCAAGGTATTCGAACCGAATAACCATCGTAATCGCCGTCGATTTGAACTGCCTCAGTTCACCGTCTGCCTGATCCAGGCATCAGCATAGGCTTTGAGCAATGGATCCGGCACTCGTTTTCCCTCTAAGGAAGAATAATTCTTTCCGGCAACTGACTTGTCATGGCAAGCAAGCAAGGCAGCGCCGATACTCGTGCCAGTCGATGCGCCTTGCGAGACCTCGACGTCCCTCGCGGTCGCAGCCCGAAGCAGGTCCAGATAAAGCGCGTTTTGAGCAAAAGGCCCCTCGACGATGACATGGCCACTTGCTCCAATCATCCTCAGGCACTCCGTGGTCATCATTGCCAGGTAACAGGACACGGCTGCAAAACGCTCGCCATCGGTCAGCGAAGCTTCCTCGATACTCCAACGAGCCAGTCGGCCCTGATAGGGACCGGATCGTGTCTCGATTGCCGGAAAGAGCATGATTTGCTTTTGAAGAACACTCAAGACTTCAGTTTCAGACGCAACACCAGGACGTCCTTCCATGACGGTGTCGAATTCCCGCCCGCCCATGAAACGTGCAGAAGGAACAGGATCGCCGAATGCGTTTACGTTCGTCAACGTGTCGCGCTCTGGATCAAGCACGACATCCTCGCCTCCAATAGCAAGAGCAATCACCCAGGTTCCGGTCGATACGACGGAAAATGGCGCCTGGCGTTGCAGAAGATGCGGCAGGAGCGAGGCATTCGAGTCGTGAATGCCGCAACTGACAACCAGATCAGGTGGCAGACCGGCACTTTCAGCGACGTCGGGCAACAGGGTCCCCGCAATATCAACCGCCTTCCGAACGGGTGCCATCTTGCTTGTCAGGCCAAGTCGCTCAACCAATGAAGAATAGCGGCGTTGTTCTGGATTCCACAGGTCCGTGTGGCAACCAAGCGAAGTCACTTCGTTGGCAAGCTTGCCGGTCAGCCGATAGGTCCAGTACTGCGGATAAGTAGTGATCACGGCAACACGCTTTGCCAATGCAGGATCGGTCTCAAGCAGCCAATGGAGCTGAGCACCAATGTTCAATCCCACAGAAAGCCGTGGTGAGCCGGTCTCGGCAAAACTCGGTCGGACCTCGTCATATTGTTCAGCCAGGGCGTCAGGACCATCGTGCTCATAATCGAGAACAGGTGTCGCGAGATTGCCCGTTGCGTCCAGGAGAACGATGCTTGCGCCATGTGTTGTCGTCGCAATCGCGTCAAACGGATATCGACTGTACAGACTTGCAAGCGCCTCAAGAATGAAATTCCAATGGCCTTCAATGTCGTAATGCGGATAAGGGGGGGCAGCGACAATGGTATTGGCTCGTTTCAGAGCCGTAATCTCGGTCTGATTTTCCAGATCAACCACAGCGACCTTGACGTTGGTCTTGCCGATATCGATCACACCCACATGCCGGATTGAGCCCATTTGATATCAATCCAGATGAAAGACGGTTTCAAGCTCCTTGACCACCGGCTTGTTGTCCGGTCGGGAAGCCATGATGTCCGACATGTGTGCCCACCACTTCTGCATGACAGGGTGCTCCGGCAGGTCCTCCATCTTGTGCCCGTCCTCACGCCACAACACCCCAAACAGAATGTTGGTGTCCCGGTCGAGGTGGATTGAATAGTCACGAATTCCGGCAGACTTCAGCAGGGCGGCCAGTTCGGGCCAGATTTCATCGTGCCGTTTCTTGTATTCCTCTTCCATTCCAGGATTGAGGATCATCTTGAAGGCCAGTTTTTCCATGATATCACCCCCTCCTTCGAGCAAGAACCTGTCGCGCGATACGAGGCAGGGCTATGACGGCAATCAACAGCAATCCGATGAATATCGACATGACTATGCCTGGAACGTTCAACAGACCGAAACCGAACGTTACCATGCCCATAACGAAGGCCGCTATCACCACTCCGGGGATTGATCCGGCGCCGCCAAGAATACTGACGCCACCCAGCACAACCATGGTCACGACTTCCAGCTCCCAGCCAAAGGCGATTGAAGGACGTGTCGCGCCAAGGCGAGATGTCAGACAGATCGCGGCCACGCCGGACATTGCCCCGGTCAGCAGGAACAACACAAACTTGACCCGCGCTACCTGAATACCGGAAAACAAGGCACCTACCGGATTGTTGCCGATTGCATAAACGAGACGGCCGAAACTGGTGCGGTGCAGAACAATGGCAAAGAAAATCGCGAACAGGACGAACAGCACGAATTCAAACGAAACCGCCCACCAGACATATCCTTGTCCGAAGAATGCGAAGCTGGACGGGTACCCCGTGTAGGCCTTGTCACCCAGTACGATGTAGGAAATGCCACGAAACAGGCTCATGGTACCAATGGTAACCACAATGGACGGCAACCCGAGGCCGGTCACGAGCACGCCATTGAAGGCACCGCACAAAAGCCCGACACCAACGCCAACGAGGATCAGAACCGACGTATCGGCTCCCATCTGAACCGCAAACCCCATTGCTGTTGAAGCAAGTGCGATGATCGAGGCGACCGAGAGATCGATTTCACCTGAAATGATCAGAAGTGCCATCGCAAAGGCAATCATCGCTTTTTCGGTGAAGTTGTAGGTCGCGTCGGAGAGATTCCAGGCATCAAGGAAATAGGGCGACGCGAAACTGTTCAATGTGAATACCGCCACCGCGACACCAAGCAGGAGCAGTTCCCAACTCGCCAGGAAGCGTTGCGCCGGAGACTTCAGCCGGTCCGGAATCTGGCGCTCGATGCTGCCGGTCTCGTTTGCGGTGACACTCATGTTGCATGCTCCGCTTTTTTCAAAATCACGCGGCCCTTGGACCGGCTTGACGTTGCGTTGAAGGCAACGGCGATGATGATCGCGCTACCGGAAATGGCGAGTTGCCAGAAAGGTGAAATGTTGATGACTGGCAGAGCATTCTTGACGATGCCGAGAAACAGCGCGCCAAGCAATGCCCCGCCGACCGATCCGATACCACCGGCGATCGATATGCCACCGATCACACAAGCCGCAACGACTTCCAGCTCAAAACCACCGGCAATGTCGACATAGGCCACTGCGTAACGCGCCACCCAGAGATAACCGGTCAAACCCGCCAAAGCGCCGGAAATCACATAGGCCGCACATTGTGTCTGGCCGACATTGATGCCCGTATAGACGGCGGCATGCGGATTGCCGCCAACTGCGAAGAAAGCCCTGCCGAGAGCCGTTCGTCCCACCAGAACGACAAAAGCCAGAACAACGAGGATCGCGATCCAGGACAGCACGGGCAATCCGAGAATGGTCTCACGGGGAAAAGCCTTGAAGGCATCGCTCATTTCGTGCGCGTTTATCCACTCGCCTCCGGAAATCAGGAAGATGATCCCCCGATAAATTGTCATGGTACCAAGTGTAACGACGATGGGCGGAATGCTCAGCTTCCAGACAAGCAGCCCATTGATGAGCCCCATCAGGGAACCAAGACCGATCGCGATTGCAAGTATGACCGGAACCGGCAAATCGGGCATGGCGGTGTTAAGCATCGCGACCACCATTCCGGTCAACGCGAGGTTGGCGGCAACGGACAGGTCGATACAACGGGTTACGATCACCACCATCTGCCCAAGCGCAAGTATGATCAGGGGAGAAGTGTCGTTGAAGACGTTGGCAAGGTTGGACGGCGCGATGAAAGCCGGGAACCTTGATGCAATCATGCCGACGAGAAGAATGATTGCACCTGCAAGGATCACCTCCCGGGATTTCCAGCCGGACCAGGTCATGTCAGGACCTCAGCAATACCGGCGGCAGCCCGAACCAGCTGTTCCGGGGTCATCTCTTCACGATTGAATTCGGCTGCAATGCGCCCTTCCCGCATGACGATCACACGGTCAGACATTCCGAGAACTTCAGGGATTTCGGAAGACACCATGATCACCGCCAGACCTTCGGCGGCCAGTTCGGCCATAAATTCGTGAACTGCGGCCTTGGAACCAATGTCGATCCCTTTGGTCGGTTCATCGAGAATGATGACGCGCGGCTTGGTTGCCAGCCATTTTGCGATCACGACCTTTTGCTGGTTGCCGCCGGATAGCTCGCCGATATCCTGGTCAAGCGCTGCAGCTCGCAGGTCTAGGCGTTGCGTGTAATCTCTCGCGAGTTTGAATTCCTCTGCCAACCGCAGGAAACCGTTCTTTGACGTTTCCTTCAGCGACGGCAGCGAAATGTTCTGAAAAATCGGCAGTCCCTTGATGGCTCCCTGTGTCCCGCGATCCTCTGGAACGTAGACGATGCCATGACTGATCGCCGCGTTTGGATCGCGGATGACTGCAATCTTATCGTCAATCCGGATTGCCCCTTTGGAAGGTCTGGTGATACCGAACAACGCCTGCATGAATTCACTGCGACCAGCGCCGACGAGGCCATAAAACCCGAGAATTTCACCTTCTCGCAACGTGAAGCCGATGTCCTCGAATTCCGTGGGATGTGAATAACCGACAACCCTGAGGACTTCTTCACCAAGCTGTGGCGACCGGTTTGGAAAGACCGTATCGACGGAGCGGCCGACCATCAGTTTGACCAGCTCCCTTTCATTGACGTCATCGATCCTGCCGGCGCCGACCATCTGCCCATCCCTGAATACGGTGTAGCGGTCCGCGATACGGAAAATTTCGTCGAACTTGTGGCTGATGAAAAGGATAGCCTTTCCTTCCGCTCTCAACCATTCAACGAGTTCGTATGTTTCTTCGATTTCCTTGTGGGACAGCGATGCGGTCGGTTCGTCCATAATGACGATTTTTGCGTCGATCGAGAGTGCACGGGCAATTGCAACGAGGTGTTTGTTTGCAATGCCGAGGTCTCTCAACGTGACCGCGGGATCGATCTGCGCACCGACACGCTCCAGCAACGCTCGTGCCCTTGCGGCCATCGCAGCGCGGTCAATCAGTCCGAGCCGGGTTTTTGGAGCGTGGCCGATGAAAATATTCTCTGCAACCGACAGGTCGTCGAACAGAACTGTTTCCTGATGAATGGCCGTGACACCTGCCCCGCCCGCATCCTGTGCGGTTGAAAAGGTGACAGGTTGTCCATCAATCGAGATCTCGCCTTCGTCCGGCTGGTAGATACCCGTCAGGATCTTCACGATAGTCGATTTACCGGCACCGTTTTCACCAACCAGCGCGGTCACCGTCCCGGGATAGAGCTCCAGAGAAACATCTGACAGTGCCTTGACGCCAGGAAAGGACTTGGAGATCCCCGTCAGGGACAGGAGAGGCTCGATTTTTTCGCCTGACTGCGAATGCACTTCACTTATGCCCTGCATATTCGCAAGCATGACCATGTCCTGGAACCTGGTATTGTTTGTGTTGGAGAACCCGGTGCACAAGACACCGGGTTTTTGACCATTCCTTCAAGTCTGGCTCGGGGCCAAGCTTAGAAGATGTCCTTGAAATCGTTGATGTTCGAACTGTCGTATGTGAACGGATCGGCCATCGCGCCTTCGTTCTTGTCGTTCAGGGTCAACGACCCCATGCGACCCATGGGAATTTCACCGCCCGGCTTTGCCTCGGCCTTGTCGGTCGCAAGATTATAGGCAAGCATGGTGGCGGAGTATCCGAGATCAATGGGGTTCCAGATCGCAAAGGACTTGGACGCGCCGGAATCGATGTGACCGGCCATCTCGGACGGTAAGCCGAGACCGGTTACGTTGATCTGTCCGGCCTTCTCCGCGTCTGAAACAGCCTGTGCTGCAGCAACAATCCCGACCGACGTCGGTGCAATGATTGCCTTGAGATCCGGATAGGTCTGCATAAGGCCCTGTGCTTCGCGGTAGGACTTGTCAGCAAGATCGTCCCCATAGACGGTGGCGACGACATTGATGCCGGGATAGTTGTCCTTGACCTTGTTCATTTCCTCGATCCAGATGTTCTGGTTCGTGGCGGTTGCAGACGCCGAGAGCACCGCGACGTCGCCTCCATCCGGCAAATGATCGGCAGCCAGCTTGATGATCATATTGCCGATCAACTCATTTGAAGACGGGTTCAGATGAAGCTGGCGTCCCTCCGGCGCAACTCCGGAATCCCAGGAAATCACGGTGATACCCCGATCCATGGCCTTCTTCAGTGCGGGAACCAGCGCATCCTGATCGTTTGCGGAGATGGCGATTGCATCCACTTTCTGGGCGATCAGCGCGTTGATGACTTCAATCTGACCTTCCGCTGTGGTGTCCGTCGGACCGGTATAGATGATTTCAACATCACCCAATTCCTTGGCGGCTTCCTCCGCTCCCTTTGCAGCAGCTTCGAAAAAGCCGATGCCAAGGGCCTTCACGACCAGTGCGATCCTCTTGTCTTCCGCTTGCGCAGGTCCGGCAAGGCATACCGCAGCGACTGCCATCGCGGTCAACAGTGACTTGAATAGTTTCATTGCTTCCTCCCTGTATGACTGCCGGCCTTCCCAAGGTCCGGCAGAAAGTCGGCTACCCGTTAGAGGTCGCCTTGGTCTGTGCGGCACTGACGTCCGCCACAATCACCTTGATATCTGCCTGTTCGAGCATGCTGGCCGCGCTGTCGGGTATCCGGTCATCCGTGATGACGGTGGAAATGCGATCGAGCGGGCACAGGATCAGGCTCGACCTTGCACTGAATTTCGAGCTGTCCGCGAGGACAACCAGTTCGTCAGCCTGACCGATCAGTTTCTGTTCGGCCTGAATGAGCAAAGGATCCGCTTCCATGAGGCCGAGCGCACCAAGGCCCTGTGCACCCATGAACATTCGGCTCGCATAGAAATTACGCGTCACATCGTTATCAAACGGACTGAGAATGATATTCTGTTCCCGGTAGATCACTCCACCGGAAAGCATGATGGTGTTTTTTGAATTCTTCAGAAGATGCTCAGCAATCGGAAATGAATTCGTGAACACCTGCAAGCGTTTGGTCGCAAGCGGATGCACCATCTGAAATGTCGTGGTGCCGCCGTTTATGATGATCGCATCGCCGTCCTCGCACAGCTCGACTGCCTTCAGCGCAATTGCACGTTTTTGAGCAATATTGATTGTCTCATTGACGCTGAACGGTCGTCCGGCCAACCCGACAAATTGCGGCGGGTGGATCGATTCCGCGCCACCACGCACTCGGCGAAGCTTCTGCTGCATATGCAGCTGTGCAATATCCCGGCGTATGGTCGCCTCAGAAGCCCCGGTCAATGCCACGAGCTCCTGCACCGTCACGACCGGACGATCCTGAACCGCGGATAGTATGATCCTGTGGCGTTCTTTTTCGTGCATGCAGTCCTCCCAGTCATCAAACGTTTTCACCAAAATCACTCATTGTCAATCACCAAACATCATATTTGATCATTTTGCAGTGCAATATGACTGATTTTGCGCGTTTTTGATTGACATGAGGGTTGGTTCAAGCGAGGGTTTAGCGAAACACGCAAATGCCGTCAGGCATATACTGGGAGGACATGATGTTGAATTCCACGGCCGGGTCCCGACTTGAAAATCTTTGGGACAAGGGGAAAGCATCTGGCATGAATGACCCGGAACTTTTGCTTTACCGGTCCAATCTTCTCGGTTCTGACAAGCGCATCACCAACTATGGCGGCGGCAACACGTCCGCCAAGGCCATAGAGACGGATCCTCTGACCGGCCAGCCGGCGGAAGTCCTTTGGGTAAAGGGATCGGGCGGAGATGTCGGCACGATCAAAATGGATGGATTTGCGACGCTCTACATGGAAAAACTGCATGCGCTTAAAGGGTTATACCGCGGCGTTGACTTTGAAGACGAGATGGTCGGCTATCTGCCTCACTGCACGTTCAATCTCAATTCGCGCGCAGCGTCGATCGACACGCCCCTGCATGCCTATGTTCCGAAAAAACACGTTGATCACATGCACCCGGACGCCATCATAGCGATTGCAGCCGCCAGCGACAGCAAGGCGATCACACAGGAGATATTCGGTGACGACATAGGCTGGCTTCCCTGGAAGCGGCCTGGTTACGAACTCGGACTCTGGCTTGAAAAATTCTGTATTGAGAACCCAGACGCACGTGGTGTCGTTTTGGAAAGCCACGGCCTTTTCACGTGGGCCGACGATGCAAGAGACTGCTATGAGACAACGCTGGAAATCATCAACAGCGCAATCGCCTGGTTTGAAAATAAGACGGATGGCGTTGACGCGTTCGGCGGTTTGAAGCACCGGGCCCTTGCCCCGGCCGACCGTCGCGCGGTTGCCGCACGGCTGATGCCGGCCATTCGGGGAATGATATCAGGCAAGCAACACATGGTCGGTCATTTCGACGACAGCGACGCGGTGCTCGAATTCATCTGTTCCAGCGATATGGAGACCCTTGCGGCGCTCGGCACCAGTTGCCCGGACCACTTTCTGCGCACAAAGATCCGGCCGCTGGTCGTTGCATTCGATCCCGCCAAACCAGACGTGGACAGGACACTGACCGGGCTTGAAGACGCGATAGATGCATATCGCAAGGACTATTCGGCCTATTATGAGCGCTGCCGCCACGACGACAGCCCTGCCCTTCGTGATCCGAACGCGGTTGTCTACCTTGTGCCAGGTGTCGGCATGATTACCTTTGCCAAGGACAAGGCTACCGCCCGAATTTCCGGAGAATTCTACACCAACGCCATCAACGTGATGCGCGGTGCGTCGAGTGTTTCCACCTATTGCGGGTTACAGGAACAGGAAGCCTTCGACATCGAATACTGGCTCCTTGAAGAAGCAAAGCTGCAACGCATGCCGCAACCCAAGAGCCTCGCTGGCAAGATCGCGCTCGTCACCGGAGGGGCCGGCGGTATCGGCTCGGCAACGGCAGAACGGTTCTTGCGCGAAGGAGCCTGTGTCGTACTCGCCGACATCGATGAGGAGGCACTGACACGTACGGCGGACACCCTGATTGCACGGCATTCACGGGATGTCGTGCGCACCGTCGTGATGGATGTGACCAAAGAAGACGCTGTTGCGCAGGCTTTTGAGGCTGCGGCCATGGAGTTTGGCGGCATTGATCTTCTGGTGTCCAATGCCGGTATTGCCTCCTCCGCCCCGATCGAGGAAACCACCCTGGATCTGTGGAACCTGAACATGTCCATCTTGTCGACGGGTTACTTTCTGGTATCGCGCACTGCGTTTCAGATGATGAAAACACAGAACCTGGGTGGCTCCATTGTCTTCATAGGGTCGAAAAATGGCCTGGCAGCCTCACCCGGTGCGAGTGCCTATTGCACGGCAAAGGCTTCGGAAATTCATCTGGCGCGCTGCCTGGCACTGGAAGGCGCACCGGACGGCATCCGCGTCAATGTGGTCAATCCGGACGCTGTCCTGCGCGGCTCGAAAATCTGGTCTGGCGACTGGCTGAAGGAACGGGCGCAGGCCTATGGCAAGGACACTTCGGAACTGGAGGACCACTACCGGCAGAGGTCGCTTCTGAAACGGTCCGTCCTTCCGGAAGATATTGCCGAGGCGACCTATTTCTTTGCGTCTGAAGCCTCATCAAAGTCGACCGGCAATATCGTCAATGTCGACGCCGGCAACGTTCAATCCTTCACACGGTAAAAGAGACAGCAATGACCATGATCGACGCCTCTCTTGTTTCTCAGGAAAATGATGCGCGTTCGGCGGAGCTGAAGCGCGACTATGAAGCACTCGGAGAACAACTTGATCGCCGGGGAATTGCCATTGAAGAAATCAAGGACAAGGTTGCCGCGTACGGCGTCGCGATTCCTTCCTGGGGCGTTGGCACCGGAGGTACGCGGTTCGCCCGTTTTCCAGGGAAAGGTGAACCGCGTCACATCTTTGACAAGCTTGAGGACTGTGCCGTCATCCATCAGCTCACCCGGGCCACACCCCGGGTTTCATTGCATATCCCCTGGGACAAGGCAGACCCGGCAAGCCTGAAAGACAAGGCGGCTTCGCTCGGCCTCGGTTTCGACGCCATGAATTCCAATACGTTCCAGGACCAGGACAACCAATCCCATTCCTACAAGTTCGGATCGCTGACACACACGGATGCGGCGACCCGGCGCCAGGCGATTGATCATAATCTTGAATGCATCGAGATCGGCAAAGCCATCGGTTCGAAGGCATTGACAATCTGGATTGGCGACGGGGCGAACTTTCCCGGCCAGACCCATTTCATCAGGCAATTCGAGCGATACCTGGAATCGACCAAAACGATCTATTCTGCCCTGCCGGACGATTGGAAGCTGTTTACCGAGCACAAGATTTTCGAGCCGGCTTTCTATTCAACCGTGGTTCAGGACTGGGGGACGAACTACCTGATCGCGCAGGAACTCGGAGACAAGGCATATTGCCTTGTCGATCTTGGCCATCACGCGCCCAACGTGAATATCGAAATGATCGTTGCGCGCCTCATACAATTCGGAAAGCTCGGCGGATTTCACTTCAATGACAGCAAGTACGGCGACGACGATCTCGATACCGGGTCCATCGCTCCCTACCGCCTCTTTCTGGTCTTCAACGAACTCGTGGATGCGGAGACGCGCAATGTTTCCGGTTTCGATCCGGCGCATATGCTCGACCAGTCCCACAACGTGACCGATCCGATCGAAAGCCTGATGATCAGTGCCATGGAGGTCCAGCGCGCCTATGCCCAGGCATTTTTGGTCGACCGGCACGCACTTGAGGGACACCAGGAAAGCAATGATGCGCTGATGGCGACAACAACGCTGAAACGCGCCTTCCGCACGGATGTCGAACCGATCCTGGCAATGGCGCGAGCTGAAAAAAACGGTGCCATCGATCCCGTCGCCACTTATCGCACCTCCGGCTACCGGGCCGCGGTCGCAGAAACGCGGCCGGAGGTCTCTGGGGCTGGTGGCGGCATCGTCTGACGGAAGCGGACGACAGATACTCAGTAGCCGGCGGGCAGCCCACTCTCTGTTTTCCTGAACACATCGATGGCGCACTTGGACAGAGGAAAAATCCCCGACTCTTATTGAACTCGCAGCTATCCGCCTAGGCTTTGGAACCGTATCGTCGCTAAGCAAATGAGATGAAGTCCAAGTTCAAACTCTTGAACTGGCGTTTGTCGATATCTGATGGGTTCTTCTGGCTCAGCGATGAGCAGTTTTCAAAGTTACAACCGCTTCTACTTACTGATACACAAGGCAAGGTTCGCGTCGATGCTCAGCGAGAGATCAGCGGTATTATACAAGTCTTGAGTCGAGCGGTCGTTAGGTCGTTGTGCCAGGTGTCTTTGGACCGACGAAAACACTCTAGAATAGCTATGTCCGGCGGTCTGAGAAGGGTGTCTGGACAGTTATCGTCAACACGCTGTCCCAAACCGGCGACCGAACGTTTGAAGTAATGATCGACAGTACAGCAATTTGGACGCACCAGGTCGCTCATGGTGACCAAAAGGACTCTGGTCAATGCTGAGGGCTGAGTTCGTGTTGGTCCGGGAACCGAAACCCACGCGCTCAGCGACAACAAAGGAAGGCCAATCGCCTTCCACCTCGCCGGTGCCAATTTCTCAGATTTCACCGGAGCAGAGGCACTCTTACCGCATGTTCCGGCCAAAGGTGTTTTGCATAGCTACAATGATTACGGCAGCGATCGTATCCGCAGGACCGTGAAAGCGCTGGGCTCTCGTCCAAACATCCCACTCCTCAAAACACGTAAATGAAGACCTGTTTCTCACCACACCTTTACAAAGGCAGAACCTTCATCGAAAGGAAGTTCGGTAGGCTCAAGGAAATTCGAAGAATTGCAACGCGAGATGAAAGGAACGGCACCAATTTCCTGTCCGCTTTCAGCCTCTAGGCAAGCTTTTGCTCATGTATTGAGTCTGAAATCTGGGCGATTTTTCGGTAGATACAAAAATCGTTCATCTTCCAGCTTACTTCTTGGTCTCATGTCGGACGTAATTCGCGAAATCTTTCTAAAGCGCGCAAAAAGACAAGAATTCCGGGAATTTACACAATTTCAAGCAAAAATTTACGATCAACACAATTCTATTCTGACAGAATTTCCAAAAGAATTCACATAGTTGACCTCGCATTCCAACTTTCTCATTTTTCTTTTCGTAACTTTCGCGTTCTCTTCTTTCACATTTTCAAATTCAATTCTTATCCGCTCGATGCAGTGTGCAACACCACTGCAAAATTCATCTGAAGAATTTCTTCCACTCCACTTACTTAACTCCTGTTTTGTCATGTTGAATCCACCCAGACGCAACAAGTCGAAATAGTTTTGCAATATTTCATAATCACCCATGTTCCGCGACAGTTCTCTTAAGAAAGAAACAGTCTCTTCAAGCGGTGGGATTTCCGGAAAATATTTCGACGAACGAAGCAGGTGTTTTAAAAATTCTATACTGAACTCCTCATCATCAATCCAACAATTTTTCTTATTATTTGTTAAAATTTCTTCTAAAAACTCTTTATATTCATGTTTTACAATATACTCTGTTTCCGTGAGCAAAATATTCATAATAAAATGTTGTAAAATAATACTATCCCCTGCAATCCATTTCTCGCGTAGCTTTCCAATGTCATTGAAGGTCATGTATTCAGAATTTGATACAAATTTTTTGAAATCGAACAACGCTACTCCCAATTCGCTTACTTCAGCAAACTTACTAAATAGCTCGTCTTGGGAATTGGATTCTGCTTCAATACTTTTGTAGAGCGTATATTCTTGCGTGTCCTCAAACCTAACGGGCTCAACGCAAGCCAGCACGCGTGCACTGCCTTGAAAGAAAATCAATAGAAAAATTATAAGAACACTCTTTGCACTCATTGTTTACAAATGCTCCAGTGATTGATCTTCACATCGACTATGTAGAGTCAAAAAGCATTTCTTACATTTTCATGTTGAGAGCTAAAGAGCAAATTTTACAAAAATTGATCTGCTTTCAGAAATTCCCTCTATATTACAATTATCTGATCGAATCTGTTCTACTAAACTGTTATCGCCCTCTGTGTCAGAGTAAGCTGTCCGGGTCATTCGCGTACGCGCTATCCGTGGCATGCACCATCAATTGCACACCCGCTCGTTGCCTCGTTCCGTTTGATAGAACAACTGGTTATGACCTATCCCGTGGGTGCTTCTCCCGCCAGCTTGCCGAGAACCACTGCACTCAACAGGCCGTTTCCGGAAAGATAGCCCCTGTCGCCTCGCCCTGAAACACCGCATGCCGCTCCGCCGCATGCATGAAGATTGGCAAAGCCCGATCCATCGGTGTGGATGACGCGTGCTCCCTCGCCGGTTAGAAGTCCGCCCTGGGTGTGAAAAAGGGCGCCGGTTACCCGGACACCGCAATAGGGAGAGCGCAAAGCTTCGGTTCCGAATTTTCGATTGAAGTTGTCGACACCGTTCCACGGAATGGAGGCAACCGTTTCCACCAGGGATTCGGGCGGCAAACCCAGGTCACAGGCAAGCCCCTTAAGCGTATCGTTTCGCTTGACCGCTCCAAGAGATTCGGCAAGCTTGAAGTCTTCGAATTGCCTTGCAATACCGGCAATACGGCCATCGAAGATTGCGAAGGCCTCTCCGTCCGGTTGCGACAACACCACGCGTGCGGCTTCGGAATACCCCTGGGCCTCGTTCCAGAAACGCCGGCCTTTGTTGTTGACCTGCACACCACCTTCCATGATGACGGCCCAGGTGATGAGAATACCGTGGGGTTGAGCGACATTACCATGCCCCTGGTAAGATCCCAGATGCGCGAGACCGGCACCTATGGCCTGCCCCCAGAGCAATGCCTCGCCCCGATTGCCATCGTGTCCGAACCACAAGCCGTTTTCGATTTCCGGCAGGAACCGGTGCACAAGCTGGCGATTGCCTCCAAAGCCGTTGCAGGCAAGAACCAGCTTGTCGCAACTGATCGTCTCGACACCTCCGTCCGGCCGCATAACGGCGACGCCGCCTACCTGTCCGTTTTCAATAAACAAGCGACCGGCGCGCCGCTCGCAAACGATATCGATCCCGGCTGCCTCACACGTTGCACGGAGCGCATCTATCAGTTCGACACCGGATCTGGTCGGCAAGCCGTGCATGCGGCTGCGACTGTGACCCGGATAGTCAAAATTTGTTATCAGCGAAAATGGCAGATTGAACGTCTCGCTCAGCCAGTCGATCACGGGAGCTGAATTGCAGGCAAGCCGGTTGACAAGCGCCTGATCGTTCTCGTTGCCAGCCTTTGCCTGAATATCTGCCGCGAACACAATGGCATCATCCTCAACCCCGGCGCTGGCCTGTATCTTCGTTCCAGCCGCCGGTATCAGACCGGCTGACAGGGCAGTTGAGCCTTTCGGCACCGGGTCGGCTTCGATCACAAGCACTGATTGTCCCGCCCCCTGTGCGGCGAGTGCTGCAACCAGTCCACCAGCCCCTGCCCCGACAATCAGGGTTTCGCACGAAAGGTCAAAGTTGTCTGGAGCGGGCGCGACGTCAGCTTTCGTTTCGGTCATAAGCTACGCCCTTGGCCAGCATATCGGACGTTCCGATCACTCCATTGAGACCGTCAAAATCGAACATTCTGTCAGCAAAAGGCCGATTGCTGCCGTTTTTCCGCAGACTTTCATAATAATCGCCTGCCGTTCGCGCAATTGCGCGAACAATACCACCCGGGAATATGACGATCGAATAGCCTTGCGTTTCCAGGTCCTCTGCCCCTGTTATCGGTGTCGCGCCACCCTCGACCATGTTCGCCAGCAAGGGCACTCTGCCTTCGAAATTCAGGGCAATACCCGAAAGTTGTTCTCGTGACTGCGGCGCTTCAATGAAGAGCACATCGGCACCGGCCTCAAGATAGCTTTCTGCGCGATCAATCGCCGCCTGATACCCTTCAACCGCAATGGCATCTGTCCTGGCAATGATCAACGTTTCATCCGAGTTTCGCGCATCGGCCATCGCCCTCACCTTTCCGGCCATTTCACTAACCGGGATGAGTGACTTGTCCGCAAGATGACCGCACCTTTTCGGATAAGTCTGATCTTCGATCTGCATCGCCGAAGCACCTGCCCGCTCATAAAGGCGCAAGGTCCGTTGAGCGTTGAGCGCATTGCCGAAACCGGTATCGGCGTCAATTATCACAGGCAGGTCCGTGCGATCTGCAATAAGAGCCATGGTCTCTGTCATCTCGGTCACCGAGGTGAGGCCGATATCAGGACGGCCGAGGCGAGTGTAGGACACCGCTGCCCCACTCAGATAGAGCGCCTCGAACCCGGCAGATGTTGCCATCGACGCGGTCAAGCCGTCATAGACTCCCGGTGCCACCAGAATGGACTTCTGTTGAAGTCGTGTTTTCAGGCTCATGATGCTTGCTCCAGCCAATCCAGCGCTTCAACGCATGTCATCTGACCGGTGACGGTCGCCAGCGACAGAAGTGTTGCGTCATGGACTTCGCTGTCGAATGCGGCACTGCCATCGGTAAGCAGAACCGTATCGATGTTGCGCAAGTGTGCATCCCGAAGCGTCGAGGCCACTCCACCGTTGGTAACAATGCCGCCTACGATCAGTGTATCGATGCCGACTGCACGCATGATGAATTCCAGCCGGGTCTGATAGAAGGCCGAATAGGCGACCTTCTCGATCACAAAATCGGCCGGATAGAGTTCGTCAACCAACGTGTTGCCGAAGCTGCCGGGTGCAAAGTCCCCTTTTCCGAGAAACGGTCGCAGCTTCTTGAGATGGGATGCGATCAAAGGAGCGCCACTGGCATCGGGTACAAGTGTGAACTGGGCAGAAATGTAGTGACCGCCCCGCTTGCGGATCGCTGTTGCAAGTGGAGCAATCCGGCCGGGTAGATCTGCGATGCTGTCCGCCCTTTGTCCGGCGCGTCCATAAGCACCCTCGGGATGGATAAAGTCATTTTGCAGGTCGATCGTCAGGAGCGCCGTCCTTCTAAGGTCCCAAGTTCTCGGCTCGCTCATGACTGATCCCCCAAAGGTTCGATTATGGTATTGCCGAATGCATCGACCCGCGCTTGCAGATCCGGCTCGACAAGCACGGTGGTGTCAGGCTGTTCCAGAATCGCCGGTCCCTTGATCACGGTTCCAACGGGAAGCGCCAGTCGGTCGAAGATCTCCGTTTCGAGCCACGATTCTTCAAAGTGTACCTGGCGTGTGGCTTTCGGAACGGCAGGATCCGTCGTTTCGGGGGCAAGGCTCCGAAGATCGAACTTGGGACGCATACCGGTGACCGAACTGCGCAGATTTATGATCCGCCTAACACCATTCTCCAGCAGTCGCCCGAATGTCGCCTTGTAGGCAGCGTCGAACGCCTTTTCGATGTCCGCTCGTGTGGGGGGAATGACTTTGCTGCTTTCTGTCAGGACATTCATTGGCACGGAGACCGTGTGCGTCTGGCCGATATAGGCCATATCCAACTCGAAGCTCAAATCACGCGCTTCAAAGGTTGCCCTGGCCGCTTCGAGAAGAGCCAGTCCCTGGTCCACATGCGCCTGCATGAAGTCACCGAGCGCGCTTTCATCGAGCGTTGCCACAAGCGAATTGATCGTCTGCACGAAATCCTGGCGCATATCCGCAATCACGCATCCCATGGCGGATGTGACACCCGGGTAGCGCGGGACGAGCGCGCGTGCGATTCCGACATCTTTCAGCATCGCCCCAGCATGCAAGGCCCCTCCGCCGCCAAACGGCATGAAGGCGAAATGCTTGGGATCGAAGCCGCGCTCGATACTGACGAGCCGGATGGCCCCGGCCATGCGCGAATTGGCGACCCGAAGAATCGCCTCTGCAGCCTGAACTGTTCCAAGATCGAGCGGAGAACCAACATGCCGGTCGATAGCCTCGCGTGCGGCGTCAACATCGAGCCGTTTCAGTTTCCCGCCGATCGGATTGTCAGGGTCGATCCGACCCAGAACCACATTGGCGTCAGTTACCGTCGGTCGCGTGTTTCCCAGACCGTAGGCAACCGGGCCTGGATCCGATCCAGCGCTCTCCGGTCCGATGTTGAGCAACCCTCCCTTGTCAACCCAGGCGATGGAGCCACCACCGGCGCCGATCGTCGTGATCTCGATCATCGGTGTCCGTACAACCATGCCGAAGTCAATGGATGTTTGCGGAGACAACATGGAGTGTCCGCCGGCTATCAGGGAAACATCGAAGCTGGTGCCCCCCATATCGCCCGTTATCACGTTTTCGAAGCCAGCAGACGATGCGATATATCCAGCGGCGATAACACCCGCTGCCGGTCCAGAAAGAGCCGTTCGCACCGGAAGACGGCAAGCCGTTTCCACGGCCATGACCCCGCCATTGGATTGTACGATCATGAATTCACCGTCGAATCCGCGTGAATTCAGCGCTCGTTCAAGCCGGTCCAGATAACCAGACACTTCCGGCTGAAGATAGGCATTCAGTGCTGTGGTCGAAAACCGTTCGAATTCGCGAATTTCGGGCAGTATCTCCGATGAGGCCGAGACATGAGGGTTTGCCCAGATCTCGCGCACCGCCGCGACAGCCGCTTGCTCATTTGCCGGATTGGCATATGCATTGGCAAACAGGATCGCCACGGCCTTGCACCCCTGGTCGTGCAATGTTTTGGCCGCAGCGCGGACGGCCTCCAGATCAACAGGTTTGCGGATTGTTCCATCTGCCAAGGTTCGCTCCGGGACTTCGAGCCGGTTCCGCCGATCGACAACAGGCTCGAAATCACCGCGCAAGCCCCAGGTTCTGGGTCGGTCGCGGCGGCGCATTTCCAACACGTCACGCAAACCTTGCGTGCAGATGACACCGGTGACTGCACCCTTGCGCTCGAGCAGTGCGTTGGTACCGGCGGTCGTCCCGTGAACAACAACCGACAGTTTCGAAAAATCCGATCCCAGTTGCGAGATGCCCTCGAGAAACCCGCCTGACTGATCCGGACGTGTCGTCGGCACCTTGGCCACGGACGCGGTACCGTCGGCCTCGTTGAGGACAAAGACATCCGTGAATGTACCGCCAACGTCAACGCCCACCATGCGCCCGGTCATATAGAAATCTCCCGCCAGGCGGTGCCATAGAGTTGATCGGCCCTTTCGGCATCGACAAAACCTCGCGCAACATCGCTTGCAACGTTTTCCGCGGTCCTGTCTTCGGTTTTGCCATATCCGCCGCCGCCAGGTGTTTCCAGTCTCACCGCCTGACCCTGCCGCAATTTGATGCCGCGCATCTTTGAAGCCAGAGGCGGCACTTTCCAATCATCGTCCTGCTCATAGGAAAACCTGTTCATCGCACCGTCTTGTCCGTCGACAATGCCTTTGGGGGCAAAGCGTCCGCGCTCGCCAAACAAAAAGGCCTCGGCGCCATTTTCTTCAAGAACCTCAATTTCGTAGATGGCACCCAGGCCGCCACGATGCTTGCCAGCCCCCGCGCTGTCGGGCCGCAACGCCCATTGCCGGAACATGACCGGATAAGCGGCTTCAAGTATCTCCATCGGCGGGATCGTGGCCGTTGAAATAGGCGCGTTGCCATGATTGAGACCATCACCTTCGAGAGAACCGCCATGGCCGCCCCCGTAAAAACTGAACATGACCCATGGCTGCCCATTGCTGCGTTTGCCCGCGATCGACAGGGCATTGATCGTTCCATAGGCATTGGCAACAACGCGGTCCGGGGCAACTTTGGCGAAGGCGGAGAAAATCACATCGATCATCCGCAGGATCGTCTCGGTATATCCACCAGTCGGACTTGGAAATTTCGCGGAAAGGAGCGAGCCTTCGGGCACCTTGACTTCAATCGGGCGCATCACGCCCGCATTCGCAGGCAATCCCAGGAAGATATGCTTGATCGCGACATAGGCTGTCGCGACCGTCGTTGGAAGCGCGATATTGACCGGACCTGCACATTGCGGCGCGGACCCGGCAAAATCCAGGGTCATACTGTCACCATTGATCTCCAGCCCGACCCGAATTGCCAGCGGTTCATCAGTGATGCCGTCGTTGTCGAGATAATCCAGCGCTTCCCATCGGCCGTCGGGCATCGCTTCTAGCTCTGCTCGCATCAAGGCTTCCGCTCTGTGTCCGAAGGCATCCAAGGCAGCCGTAATAGTGGATGCTCCATACTCATCCAACAGTTCGTCCATGCGCCGGACACCCAGATCCAGCGCGCCGAGTTGACCGTTCAGATCGCCCATCGCCGATTGAGGCAGACGCGTGTTGCGCAGGAGAATATCGATAATGTCCCGGTTGACCTCACCGGCACGAGCCAACCTTACAGGCGGAAGGACAAACGCCTCCTGAAAGACATCTGTGGCCGCCGGGTTGTAATTGCCGGGCACTGCACCGCCAACATCATGCCAGTGTCCGACGGAAGCGAGATAACAGAAAAGCTCTCCATCCCGGAAATATGGGCGGACCAGTCGCATGTCCGACAGATGAGTGCCACCAATATGCGCATCGTTGAAGATGAAGATGTCACCGTCCTGCAAGTCACCGTCGGCAGCCACCTTTTCGATTACCGCCTTTACGGCAAAGGACATCACACCGACGAAAATCGGCAGTCCGGACTTGCCTTGAACCAGCGTGTCGCCACTGACCGCATGATAGAGGCCGTGGCTGGCGTCATGCGCCTCGGCTATGATCGGATTGAAGGCAGCCCGAAACAGGGTCGCGTCCATTTCGTCCGCGATCTGTTCCATTCGACCAGACAAGACAGACAAGGTGATGGGATCAATCTCGCTCATGCCTTCGCCCTGGCTTCCGCAATGTCGTTCCAGACATCCTGTCTCATGATTTTTTCACCCTCGATTTCAAACCGGTCGATAAATCGAATGCTGTCAAATGTCGTTCCGTCTGGCCATTCGCCAGACAGATTGCCCCGGCAGTAGACAAGGGCCTCCGGCCCGGAACTTTGCATGACATCAAATCCGTCATAGGTCTTTTTGACGAAGCGGTAACGGGGCCCTGCCCAGTCGAGCAGTTCCTTCAGGCTCGCCATGGGTTCAGCTCCCGGGAACTGCATCGAAAACCCTTCGCCAAGCATTGATCGGGCCGAGTCGAAGTCACGCGCTTCCATCGCCTTCAGATAGCGTTTCACGATATTGCCGGGATCCTTGAGGGCGGGCGCTCCAACACGATGCTTACGCCCGCGTGAATAGTTGTCGGGTTCCATCTCGTGGATCAGGACGGTAATCGCATCAGGCAGAGCGGGTACCACAAGGCGAACGGCATCTGTCAATCCCTCGTGCAGCCGGCGTTTTTCTTCAGATCCATAGCCCTGCAACAGATGCAGTTCAACGATTGGCATCCAGCTTCCCTCTCGATATTTGTATTATCTATAATACAGATTTAGATGTATTGTTAATACAGAAAAAAACAAATACAACGTACAGAAGCTTGATCTTTTCAAAACCGGCGATAACATTGAACAAGGATTAGGGAGGAATTCCGGCGTGAACAAGCCTGCAAAATCGCTGCTTCCGGAAGGAGCCAAGGCGCGCCAGGTCTATCTCTCGCTGCGCGACCAGATTGCAGACGGGCGGCTGGAAGACGGTGAAAACCTGCCTCCTGAACAGAAACTGGCTGAGTTGTTCGGAGTATCCAGGGTGACAGTCCGCCGAGCACTGGACGCTCTGGCTGCAGCAGGCCTCGTGGTGAGACGTGCCGGAAGCGGAACAACAGTCCGAACGTCAGGCCAGCCAGGAAAGCCAATGGCGATGAACCTGGCAACCCTGATGCCGCAACTTGTCGAAATGGGTCAATCCACAACGGCTCGTCTCCTCTCATTTTCTTACGGAGCAGCACCCGAATTCGCCGCAAGTGCCTTGAGGCTCGCGCCGAAGGAACAGGTACAGATTGCGACCCGCGTGCGCAGTACCGACGGAATACCTTTTTCCCACCTGACGACCTATGTTCCAGCAGCCATTGCCGCGAACTATTCTGAAAACGATCTCGCAACAACACCCCTTTTCAAGCTCCTGGAACTCAGCGGTGTTCAGATAAAGGATGCACATCAGTCGGTTTCAGCGACTCTGGCAGGACCGGATGTCGCCGAAGCCCTTGGCATTGCCGTTGGCTCTGCGTTGCTGTCCCTGCGACGCGTTGTGCGAGACGTCAATGACAATGGCGTGGAATATCTGTCGGGGCTTTACCGGCCAGATATGTTCCGGCTTGACATGCCGCTCACGCGAGTGGGCGACGGCAGTTTGCGGCACTGGGAACCCGCCATCGGCAAACCACCTGGTGAGACTGCATGACGGTGCCGCGCACACTTCTGGACAAGCTCTGGTCTGCACATGAAATCGTGGTGCGCGCAGACGGGTCGTCCCTGTTGTGGGTCGATCGCCACCTGGTGCACGAAGGGTCGCATCATGCCTTCGCCAGGATTGAATCACGCGGCCTGCCTGTTGCCGAACCCGAATTGACCTTTGCTGTGGTCGATCACTATGCGCCGACCCGACGCCTTGCACAGATTGCGGCCCCGCAGATCAGCTACATGGTCGAAAACCTGCGCAACAATGCGATGAAACACGACTTGCGTCTTTTCGATCTGGACGATCCCGGACAGGGAATTGTCCACGTTGTCGGACCTGAACAAGGGTTGACGCTTCCCGGCCTGCTGATCAATTGCGGTGACAGCCATACATCCACCCATGGTGCCTTCGGAGCCCTCGCCTTCGGCATCGGCGCTACCGAAGTCGCCCACGTACTGGCCACGCAAACGATCTGGCAGAAGAAGCCTAAAGCCATGCGTATGCACATCGACGGAAAACTTGGTCCAGGTGTCAGTGCCAAGGATATCGCGCTGAACTGGATCGCCGGACTTGGGGCGGACGGCGCGCAGGGCCACGCGATCGAATATGCCGGCAGCGCCGTCCGTGAACTTTCGATGGAAGGCCGCATGACACTTTGCAACCTTTCGATCGAAGGTGGTGCGCGCTTCGGCCTGATTGCGCCGGATGAAACAACATTTTTGTATCTCGAGGGGCGCCCGCACGCCCCCCGGAACGAGGCCTGGGATGAGGCGCGAAAAGCGTGGGAGCATTTGCACACGGATGCAGAAGCTGAATTCGACCGGGACATTCATATTGACGCAGATAAAATCGCGCCAACTGTCACTTGGGGTACGAGCCCCGAACAGGCTATTCCGGTCACGTCCACGATTCCCGATCCAAACACTTTTGCAAATGGCGAAGCGGAAGCGGTTCGTGACTCGCTGAACTACATGCATCTTTCCGCAGGCGACCCGATAGAAGGAACACCTGTTGATCAGGTGTTTCTCGGCTCCTGCACGAATGGCCGGATTGAAGACCTGCGCAGTGCTGCTGCAGTGCTCATTGATCGAAACGCCAAGGTTCCCGGTCTGGTTTCGCCAGGATCGGCGCAGGTCAAGGCCCAGGCCGAACAGGAAGGCCTCGACCGGATATTCATTGAAGCCGGACTGGAATGGGCAGCCGCAGGCTGTTCGATGTGCGTCGGCATGAACGGAGACGTCGTTGGTCCCGGGAAGCGCTGTGCATCCTCGACGAACCGTAATTTCCGCGGCCGACAGGGGCCAGGCGCGCTGACACATCTGATGTCACCGGCGATGGTTGCCGCGGCCGCTGTTACCGGAACAATTACCGACGTTCGGCCACTCCTCAAGGGAGGGAGGGTGTGATGCCGGGCTGGAGCAGACATGATGGCCACGCGATCGCATTTCCGTTGCACAACGTTGATACGGACCAGTTGATTCCGTCTCGCTTCATGTCGACACCGCGCGGTCAAGGCTACGCCCGGTTCCTGCTTCACGATCTGCGCAAAGACGCCAGCGGCGAGGATCATCCGCATTTCCCGCTGAACCGTCACAGGCACGCCAGCATTCTGATCGCCGGGCGCAATTTCGGCAGCGGCTCGTCGCGCGAGGCAGCCGTTTATGCATTGGTTGATGCAGGCATAAAGGCCGTATTCGCTCCAAGCTTCGGCGACATATTTGCAGGCAACGCAGTCAACAACGGTCTTTTGCCCGCACGCGTGTCCGATGACGACTTCAACCTCCTGATCCGGTGTTTGGGAGATGGTGCTGAACTTTCGATGATCGCGCTGGACCGTGGACAGTTCAGCATAGGCAACGTTCAGGTCCCGTTCGCGCTCGATCCGAGCTGGCGGAAGAAACTAATCAATGGCTGGGACGACATCGATCTGACGATGCAGCACCTGGTGGACATTGAAAACCACAAGACAAAACTGAAACAGACAGCGCCCTGGTCCCGGCCGGCGGCGGACGTGTGAGGCTCTTGAAACCGCAAGAGCAAACAGCATCAGGGTTACAGCCTGAGAACCAGAGGGATAAGGCAAAAGCCACCCTGTAAAGTGGAGTGAGACTATGAAGAGGATTTTACTGGCTGGCCTCATGGCCGGATCGACACTGTTCAATGTGTCCGCGCAGGCGGAAGACACGGTTACCGCGGTGCATGCTTTCCCGGAAACTCTCATCTACACCAAGAGCTTCCTTTCCTTCGTGGACAAGGTGAACGAGGCCGGTAAGGGAGTTGTGCAAATCGAGGTGCGTGGTGGGCCCGAGGCGATTGGCATGTTCCAGCAACCAGATGCGGTCCGGGACGGCATCGTCGACATGGTCTACACTCCAGGTTCCTTCTACGGCGGCGCTTTGCCGGAAAAAGACGCAATGGTCGCCTCAAACCTGACGGCCGTCGAAACCCGCGAAAATGGCGGCATTGAACTTATCGACCAGATCCACCAGGAAAAGATGGGGTTGAAGTATCTCGGCTGGTTCGACAGCGGCGTTTGCTACAATCTCTGGACCCGCAACGCGCCGACCTTCGACGAGAGCGGCAATCTCGAAGTCGAAGGCCTGAAACTGCGCGGCAACAACGTCTACAACGCATTTTTCACCAACTATCTCGGCGCACAGGTTATCGACTTGCCGACGGGTGAAGTCTATTCCGCGCTGCAACGCGGGGTCGTCGACGCGACCGGCTGGACGCAAATCGGGCTAATCGACCTGAAATGGAACGAGTTCCTGAACTACCGTATCGAGCCATGTTTCTTTTCGACCGATCTGGGCGTGATCATCAACCTTGAAAAGTGGAATTCGCTGTCCGACGAGTCCAAGAAAATTCTGCAGGATGTTGCGATCCAGCATGAAAAGGACAGCGTCGCGGCACTGAGAGCCAAGCGGGACGAGGATTTTGCCGCGCTTGACGCAGCCGGCATGACAGTAGTCTCGCTGGAAGGTGACGCAAAAGCCAACTACCTGGCGGCCGCACGTGAAAAAACCTGGGAGCGGATGAAAGGCCTGATGGCGGATCAACCAGGTGGAACGGACAATTACGACAAGCTGATTGAGTTGTTCTACGATTTGAACGCCGCAAATTGAATGCATGACTGGCCCGCCAACTTGGCGGGCCTGATCTGTCGCACCCCGAGGCTTTCGAATGACTTTTGTCTCCAGGATCTACAGCTCGCTGATTGATGCCATGGCGGTGATCGCCGGGGCCACGCTGGTCTGGCTGATGGTTTCCGTGGTGGTATCGGTTCTGATGCGGAACCTTGGCCTGCAACCTTTTGCCTGGCTGTTCACGTCATCCGAATACGGGCTGCTCTACATGACAATGCTCGGCGCACCCTGGCTCGTGAGGGAAAAGGGTCATGTTCATATAGAACTGGTCACATCAGCGTTGCCGGAAGGTTCCCGGCGCGTCGTCAGCCGGCTGGTCGCGTTTACCTGCGTTCTCGTGTGCGTCATCCTCGCGTGGAAGGGGCTGGAGTTGTTCCTGAAAAACATTGAACGGGGCGACTACGACACCCGCGCCTACTACTACCCCCGCTGGCTTCTGACGATCACGTTCCCCCTCAGTTTCGGCCTCATGGCGGTGGAATTCATGCGCTTCGTCGTCGGCTCCGACCTGATGCATACCGGTGATGCGGGGATCCACGAATAATGGAGTGGTATGAAGCGCTCGCCCTGCTTCTGGGTGTCATCGTCTTTCTCATGGCAATGGGTATGCCGGTGGCACTGGCCTTTCTCGCTGCCAATATCATCGGTGCCTGGGTGTTCATGGGCGGCGAGCGTGGCATTGGCCAGCTTCTGAACAATGGCCTGGGGTCATTGACCAAATTCGCGCTTGTTCCCATCCCGCTGTTTCTGCTGATGGGTGAAATCTTTTTTCACACAGGCCTGGGTGGCCGCATGTTCAATGCGATCGACAAGCTGCTCGGCAGGCTGTCGGGAAGATTAAGCTACGTCACTGTTCTGGGTGGAACTGCCTTTTCCACCCTGTCAGGGTCATCCATGGGTTCCACGGCCTTGCTCGGATCATTGATGGTTCCCGAGATGAGCCAGCGCGGCTACAAATCACACATGAGCATCGGTCCCATTCTTGGAACCGGCGGCCTCGCAATCATCATCCCACCCTCGGCGCTTGCGGTTCTGCTTGCCACCCTGGCGCAGATCGATGTCGGTGCCCTTCTCATCGCCGGCGTCTTGCCGGGCCTGATCCTGGCTGCATTTTACATCGGCACCATCTGGCTCCAGACCAGACTGGACGCCTCCGCGGCGCCGGCCTACGACGTAGAACCCTTGTCTTTTTTGAGCAAGATCACGTTGCTCCTGCGTGAAGTGGTCCCGATGGTAGGCGTGATGGTTGTCATCATCATCCTCATGATCACCGGTTTCGTGACGCCCTCAGAGGCGGCAGCCTTCGGTGCGCTCGGTGTCCTGGTGCTGGCAGCGGCGTTTCGCTGCCTGACGTGGGAGGCAATGCGCAAGTCCGTGACCGGTGCACTCAAGGTCACCTTGATGGCCTACCTGATCGTGTTCGGATCAGCGACTTTCAGCCAGCTGCTGGCCTTCTCGGGAGCCTCGCGCGGGCTCGTCAACTGGGCAATTTCCTTCGATCTTGCGCCACTCGCGATGTTGATGGTGATGTTTGCGGTCCTGCTGTTGCTGGGCATGTTCATGGAGCAGATTTCCATGATGCTCCTGACCGTTCCGATATTCTTTCCACTTGCCTTGAGCCTCGGCTACGACCCTGTTTGGTTCGGGCTCATCATGCTGCTTGCGTTGGAAATCAGCTTCACCACCCCGCCGTTCGGGTTGCTGCTGTTTGTCATGAAAGGTGTTGCGCCACCGGGAACAACGATGCGCACAATCTACACGTCGGCGTTCCCTTTTATCGGCTGCTCGCTCCTGCTCGTCGCTTTGCTGGTCCTGTTTCCGCAAATCGCGCTTTGGCTTCCTGGCCTCTGAAGATCACTGATTTCAGCACCTAAGGAAACGAGACGGTATGTCCCTTGTCCTTACTGCACCGCCTGGAAGTCATGAGACTGGCCGGTTACCAAACCTGATTGAATTCAGTTTGTATTGCCTTTTCCGTGCCTGGGCACATAACCAGTAACAGCGTGCAGTTGTGCCGCTGCCGTATCGCAGGAGAGACCGATTGCACCTGGTTGCAGGGGTTGCGTCAAACACCTGTCCATAACCATTGCGCACGTGGACGCAATGCCGGGAACAATTGTCACCGGAATGCCCTCAACTGCCAGTCGCCTAAACTCTTTGCCGGCATGGCTGTCGTTCACCGGGTCCCCGGTTTTCAGTCTCACCACATGCCTGCCCTGTTTTGCCAAAGAGATCATCATGTCGGCGCTACCTTCTTGGCGGCAGATTTCCCTGCCACTCCGCAATTCGACCGGAACACGTGTGGCTTCGCGGCGCGCAAGTTCCAGAACACTGTCATCGATCCGTTCGTCGAACAGGATCACGTCGGCAGACTGAAGTGCGCGCACCGCCTTCAGTGTCAGGTCTTCTGCGTCGCCATGCGCCCCTCCGACAAATGTAACCTTGCCTGAAGCGGCACTTTTGGCTTCGACCAGAAGCGGTTCCAAGCCACCAGCCTCTGCCGCTTCCAGTACCGACCGACCAGAAAATGCCAGATCCGTGAAGCTTTCCCAGAAGCTGCGCCTTTGTGAACCCGATGAAAGCGTCTCAAGGACCGTGGACCGAACACGCCAGGCAAGAGCTGCCCAGTCCTTGAGGCAGTGAGGCAGCAGGGTTTCGATTCGCCGGCGGATTGCCTGTCCGAGGATCGGAGCCGCACCGTTGGTCGAAATTCCGATGACGACCGGAGAACGGTTGACGATCGAGCCGAACTGAAACTCGCAAAATTGCGGATTGTCGATCACGTTGACCGGAACGCCTTCCGCCTTGGCGGCGCACTGGAAAGCCTTTGCCTCCCCGATGCTTGCCGCGTCGGCAACGGCAAGAGCGGCACCGGAGAAACACTGCGGGGTCCACGAATGGGGATGGTAGCTGAGTGTTCCCCCCGGACTACCCTGTTCGAGCAATGCTTCAAGACAGGTCCCGGGACGCTCCGCATAGATTTGCACATTTGCACCTGCGGCGGCCAGAAGTTCCGCCTTCCACGCGGCTGCATCCGTCCCGCCTGCAATCACGACCTTTCGACCCTTCAGCGGAAAGAACAGCGGCAGACATGCCAGCTCGCCGACGCGGGCAGGCCTCCGTTTGCCCGTTGCATCAGCCGGCTTGCGCGATGTCGGTCTCATGAACGTCCTCCTTGCCATGCGCATCGAGGATGGACTGGATTTCGGATCGGCAGGAACCACAATTGGTGCCGGCCTTCAGACGGGACCCGATCGCCTGCACCGTGACGGCGCCTTCCGCCATTGCCGTCTCGATGTCTTTGTTCCCGACCTGGAAACAGGAGCAAATGATCGCCCCCTTATCGGGCATGTCCGCCGACGGCCCGGCTGCCAGAACCTTCAGGCGATCAGCTGCGGAAAGAAATGGATCGGTCAAAAGAGAACAAGCCCATTGCCGGGAAACGGCGACAGGTTCACCCGCAATGAAAAACGCACCGGCAAGTCCGGTGTCGTTCCATCCGGCAACTCTCAACAATCCTGCACACCGATCTTCAAACCTTGCCAGTTTTGCATCACCGCCCAGATGCCTTCTTGCAAGCAGAGCCGGGTCCTGCGCGGCCGAGCCGGCCATTTCGACTCGCCAACCTCCAGAGGTCGGAGCCACCGACCAGTAATCGGCTTCAAGCTTTTCCGGCTTCTTCCTCAGGATTGCGAAACCGTACCAGTCAAAGACGAGCCTACGAAGAGCGACTGGTGTTAATTTGGAACCCGGCTGACCGGAAACCGGGTCAGTTTCTGGTGCCACAACCGCGTCGACCCTGCCCTGTGAGCTCACCTGATCGGTCCAATGCATCGGCACGAAGATCGAGCCCGGTTGAGCGCGTTCCGTGACCTGCGCGCGCAGCATGACGGTTCCAAAAGGACTTTTGACTTCAACGAGATCCGCAGCCGAGAGACCTAACTTCTTTGCGTCTACCGGGTGGAGCTCTGCATAAGGCTCTGCGATGTGTGCTGAAAGACGCGGGCTCTTGCCCGTCCGCGTCATCGTGTGCCACTGATCACGTATCCGGCCCGTATTGAGTACGAAAGGATATTGCCGCCCCTGCTTGCGCGGTTCCGTTGTCCTGACGGGAACCAGAACAGCCTTTCGGTCCTGCGTGAAGAACCCGCCGCCGGCAAAAAAACGCGTTTGCTCTTGTTGAGTCCTGTCCTGCGATTGAGGCCACTGCAGTGGATTGAGGCGGTCAAATTCTGCACATGACACGTGCTTGAGAGCGCTTATGTCGAAGGCTCGCAGCCCGTTGTTACCATAGCCGGAAAGCGCGGCATGTTCGCGAAACACGGAAGCCGGTCCGTCATAGTCGAACGCCTGCGCAAAGCCCATGCGCCGTGCCACCTCGGTTACCTGCCACCAGTCCGGCCTGACCTCCCCTGGCCGCTCCAGAAAGGCTCGCTGGCGGGATATCCTGCGTTCAGAATTGGTAACCGTCCCGTTTTTTTCGCCCCAGGCAGCTGCAGGCAACAGAACATCCGCATAGGCAGCCGTATCGGTGGCACGTGTCACATCGGAGACGACAACGAAGGGACACTTTTTCAATGCGTCTGCCACACCGTCGGCATCTGGCAGACTGTCGACCGGATTGGTGGCCATGATCCAGAGCGCCTTGATCTTGCCCGCGCGGACCGCACGGAAGAGATCAACGGCCTTCAGGCCCGACTTTTCTGCAATTGACGGGCTCTGCCAGAATTCCTGGACAAGCGCGCGATGATCCGGATTCTCGATACTCAAGTGCGCTGCCAGCGTGTTGGCAAGACCGCCAACCTCGCGCCCACCCATGGCATTCGGCTGACCTGTTACCGAAAACGGGCCCATACCGGGCCTGCCGATCCGTCCGGTTGCCAGATGCGTGTTGATAATCGCATTGACCTTGTCCGTACCCGTAACGGATTGATTGACACCCTGACTGTAGACGGTGACGGTTTTTTCGGTACGCGCGACCATCGTATAAAATGTTGCGAGATCCCTCGGTGCCAGCCCCGTTTCTCGTGAAATACGGTTGATCTCGCAAGGCCCCGATGCTGCAAGCGCCTCGTCGAAACCGCGCGTATGTGCGGCAATATAGGCGCGGTCGAGCGCATCGGTTTCTGCCAGGAACGCCAGGAGGCCATTGAAGAGTGCAACATCGGTATCAGGTTTCAATGCCAGATGCAGATCGGCAAGCGCACAGGTTGCAGTCTCCCTAGGATCGATAACAACTATCCGCATCTGTGGATTTTGCGCCTTTGCAGCCTCGATCCGCTGAAAGAGAACTGGATGACACCAGGCAAGATTGGAGCCGGTCAGCACCAGCAGATCGCATGTTTCCAGATCTTCATAGGTTCCAGGCACGGTGTCGGAACCGAACGCACGGCGGTGACCAGCGACCGAAGACGCCATGCAGAGCCTTGAATTTGTGTCGATATTGCCGGAGCCGATGAAGCCTTTCATCAGCTTGTTGGCAACGTAATAGTCTTCAGTCAGAATCTGGCCGGAAACATAAAAAGCAACACTGTCAGGACCATGTTGCCGAACGGCTTCTGAAAATTCTTGCGCCACGCGATCGAGCGCCTTGTCCCAATCTGCTCTTTCACCATCAATTTCAGGATGCAGCAGCCGGTCCTCAACGGAAAGCGTCTCTCCGAGAGCCGCCCCCTTCGAGCACAGTCTGCCGAAATTTGCCGGATGAGTCTCATCCCCGGCGATCGCAACAGTTCCGTCGGCCTGCGGCGTGGCCAGAACACCACAACCGACACCGCAATATGGGCATGTCGTCCTGACCGTCTTGTTGATTGTTCGGGCGTTCACGCCTGCCCCTCCGTTAACTTCCTCCCCAGACCCGGGCGCCTTGTTATTCAGGCGGCCGAGATCACCTGATTTGCCGGTCATCCGGTCCGCCGTGCGAGATCATCGGCGGCAAGCAGAACCTTGCCGTTTTCGATACGAGCCGCCGTCGTCCTTGCGCTCCCCTCGTCCGCGCCTTTTGCAAGACCTGTTGACAGATCAAAAACCCAGTTGTGCAGCGGGCAGGTCACGGACGTCCCGTGTACGATCCCCTGGCTTAGCGGCCCGCCCTTGTGCGGGCATCGATCGTCAAGCGCATAGACCTCGTCATCAACGGTCCGGAAAACCGCGATACAGCCTGTAGCGGTTTTGACGACCCGGGCACCCTCGCGGGGAATGTCCATCAAATCTCCAATGGCAACCCAACTTCTCGTTTCCGCGTTCATTCGGCCGCCTCCGCCTGCAGAACCGCCATCGGCCTGAATTCATGCTTGTCCTTGCCGGAAACACGCTCCGACCACGGATCGACCTGGGCGAACTTCTGACTGAAAACGAACCGGTCAAAATAGAGCTTGCGCTGGTCGGCATCCTCCATGATCCGGGTACGGATCTCGTCAGATCCGACGCGTCGGGCCCATTTGTAGATCCGCTCGAGATAGTGTCCCTGTTCCCGGTACATCTGGGTCAGCGCCACGATGTGCTCGAGCGCCTCGTCTTCCGTCTTGACGAGACCAAGGACTTCCGTGCCCTTGATGTCGAGACCGGCGGCGCCGGCGAAATGGATCTCGTAACCGCTGTCGACGCAAATAACGCCAATGTCCTTGCAGGTTGCTTCAGCACAATTCCGCGGACAGCCGGAAACCGCCAATTTCAATTTCGCCGGCGTCCAGGAGCCCCACATGAATTTTTCGATCCGGATTCCAAGCCCGGTGGAATCCTGGGTGCCGAACCGGCACCAGTCGGACCCGACACAGGTTTTCACCGTTCTCAGCCCCTTGGCATAGGCCTGACCCGAAACAAACCCTGCCTTGCCGAGATCCGCCCAGACAGCGGGAAGGTCTTCCTTGCTGATGCCGAGCATGTCGATCCGCTGTCCCCCGGTGCACTTGACCGCTGGAATATTGAATTTGTCGACAACATCGGCAATTGCGCGCAATTCGGTGGAGGATGTCATGCCTCCCCACATACGCGGCACGACCGAATAGGTGCCGTCTTTCTGGATGTTTGCGTGGACGCGCTCGTTGATGTACCGGGACTGGTAGTCGTCGGCATATTCGTCTGGCCAGTCGCTGACGAGATAGTAGTTCAGCGCCGGGCGACATTTTGCGCAACCACCTGACGATGTCCACTCAAGTTCCTGCATGACCGAGGGAATGGTCTTCAGTTCCCTGGATTTGATCAGTCGGCGGACATCGCTGTGTCCCAGATGGGTACAGCCACACATCGGAGTCACGGCAGCCGGATTGTAGGCATCTCCGAGCGTGACCTGCATCAGTTGCTCAACCAGACCGGTACAGGACCCGCAAGAAGCTGACGCCTTGGTGTGAGCCCTGACATCGTCGAGGGACGTCAGGCCCTTTTCCGAAATCGCATTGACGATCTTTCCCTTGCAAACGCCGTTGCAGCCGCAGATTTCCGCATCATCCGGCAAGGCTGCAACGGCCGCCGTAGGGTCCAGGGGGGTGCCCCCCTGATACGCCTGGCCGAAGATCAGGGTGTCCCGCATTTCGGCAACATCTGACCGTTTTTTCAGGAGATCGAAGAACCACGGTCCGTCGGAAGTTTCACCGTAAAGGACGGCACCGACAATCCGGTTGTCCTTCAGCACAAGCCGCTTGTAGACCCCGGCCGCCGCGTCACGCAGCACGATTTCCTCGCGGTCCTCCCCTTCCGAGAAATCTCCTGCGGAGTAAAGGTCGACACCCGTAACCTTGAGTTTGGTTGCCGTTACGGATCCGGTGTATTCGGAAGTCCCGTTCAACAGGTTATCTGCGATGACTTCCGCCATCTCGTAAAGCGGCGCAACAAGCCCGTAGCAGATGCCACGGTGTTCCACACACTCGCCGAGGGCGAAGATATCCGCATCGCTGGTGCGCATGTCGTCACCGACCAGAATGCCGCGTCCGACGTCAAGAGAGATCGCCTTTGCAAGCTCTGTCGAAGGGCGGATGCCGACAGCCATGACAACAACACTCGCCTCGATTTGGGTGCCGTCATCCAGGCGTATACCCTTCACCTTGCCCGTGCCGTCATCGACGATCTCGTGACTGTTGGCCTTGGTACGGACTTCAATTCCGCGCCGCTCGAATTCCTCCTGCAGGAGATATCCGGCGGCCGGGTCCAGCTGTCGCTCCATCAGTGTCGGCATCAGGTGCAGAACCGTGACTTCCATGCCCTGCATCTTGAGACCGGCCGCCGCTTCCAGACCAAGCAACCCGCCACCGATGACGATTGCCCGCCCGCCGCGTTTTGCGGCATCAAGCATCTTTCCGACGTCATCAAGATCCCGGTATGTCAGCACTCCATCCAGATCGTTGCCAGGCAGCGGAATGATGAACGGATTGGACCCTGTGGCAATGACCAGCCTGTCGTAGGATGCCATGACACCCGTCTCGGACGTCACCGTTTTTGCCGCACGATCGATTTCGGAGACTTTTGCGGACTTGTGCAGTGTCACACCATGTTCGGCATACCAGTCGTCACCGTGAGTGATGATGTCTTCATAGGTCCTTTCACCGGACAGGACAGGCGACAGCATGAGACGATTGTAATTCACCCGCGGTTCAGCGTTGAAGATTGTGATGTCGTAGGCGTGCCTGTCTTTCTCAAACAGGTATTCGAGCATCCGCCCCGGCGCCATGCCGTTGCCAACGATGACAAGTTTCTGTTTTTTCATAGTTTTCTCCACGGACTACTCGGCCGCTTCCATGGCTGCCTTCTGGCGTGCCATGCGGGTGGCGCGTTTTTCCTGGATGGATTTGAGTTGATCCTCGCTCGGATCCGCCCCGCCTTCATACGCTTCCAGGAAGTCCAGAAGTTCTTCGCGATAGGCGTAGTAGTCCGGATGGGCGAGCAGCTCCTTGCGCGAGCGTGGACGCGGCAGGTCAACGTCCATGATGTTTCCAATCCTGGCATTCGGACCGTTGGACATCATGACCACCCGGTCCGCGAGAAGGATTGCCTCATCGACGTCGTGGGTGACGCAGATCGCTGTCACCTGGGTGCGTTTCCACACATCCATCAGAACGTCCTGAAGTTCCCAACGTGTCAGACTGTCAAGCATCCCGAAAGGTTCATCGAGCAGCAGAAGTTTGGGTGAAAGAGCAAAGGCACGCGCGATCCCGACACGTTGCTTCATACCGTTGGAAAGATCGGAGGCCCTCTTCTGCATGGCATCGGCCAGACCAACTTTTGAAAGGTAGTACTCGATGACGTCCCGCTTCTCAGACTTGGACGCATCCGGATAAACCTTGTCGACACCCAGAGCGACATTCTCGTGAGCCGTCAGCCAGGGCATGAGGCTCGGGGCCTGAAAAACCACCGCCCTGTCAGGTCCGGCCTGGGTGACGTGGGTTCCGTCGAGGACGATCGCCCCCTCGGTGATAGGGTTCAATCCCGCCACCATGGAAAGGACAGTCGACTTGCCGCAGCCGGAATGGCCGATGAGCGTAATGAACTCGCCTTTCTTCATCTTAAGCTCGAAATCATCGACAACGGTCAATGGTCCCTTCGGAGTCGGGTAGACTTTCTTGAGCTGTGAAAATTCGAGGAAACGGTCGTCCTTGACGGATTCCGCGGCACGCGCGTACGCAGGTGGCAACGGGTCTTCCGGGTTGCTCCGCTGCGTGATGGGGACGATATTCGGCAAGACTATATCGCGCTCCAGATCGGTCCCGCGTTCGGCACCAACAGCCATCAGGTACTCGGTGACATCGGCTCGAAGCTTGATGAAGTCTTCGTCATGATTGAGTTCACCGCGATCGCGCGGTCGTTTGAACGGCACCTTGAATTCCGGGCCGAGCGTTGCGGTCGTTCCCGGGTTCAGGGGGATGATCCGGTCGGCCAGCAGAATGGCCTCGTCGACATCGTTCGTGATCAGGACGATGGTTTTCTTTTCCTGTTCGCAGATCGCCGCAAACTCGTCCTGAAGCTTGGACCGCGTCAAGGCATCAAGAGCGCTGAGCGGCTCGTCGAGAAGCAGCAATTCAGGCTGCATAGCGAGAGCCCGCGCAACGGCGACGCGCTGACGCATGCCACCGGAAAGTTCGGCCGGTTTGCGCTCCCTTGCATGTGCAAGGCCGACCATCTCGATATACTTGTCGCAGATGGCCTTCCGTTCCCTTGCAGGCCTCTTCTTGAAGACCGTGTCGACAGCGAGCGCCACGTTGCCGGTGACCGAGAGCCAGGGCAACAGGGAGTATGACTGAAAGACCACGCCCCGGTCCGGACTTGGACCATCGATCTCCTTGCCATTGAAGATCACCCCGCCCGCGTCGGCATCGATCAACCCTGCAAGCAGGGAGATCAGCGTCGTCTTTCCAGTGCCGGAGAAGCCGACGATGGCTATGAACTCACCCTCTTCCACTTTCAGATTGATGTCTTCAAGCACATCCGTGCGGCCGGCACCTTCGCCATAGGACTTGGAGACACCGGAGATTTCCAGAAAGGACATATCGGCCTCCTTAGCGATTGGCGCTGAATGTGAAGGCGCGTTGCAGGGCGAACATCAACCTGTCGAGCATGAAGCCGATGAGACCGATGGTCACGACCGCGACCATGATCTTGGCCAGAGACTGCGAGGAGCCGTTCTGGAACTCGTCCCAGACGAATTTTCCAAGGCCAGGGTTCTGCGCCAGCATTTCAGCCGCGATCAGAACCATCCAACCCACACCCAATGACAGGCGCAGACCGGTGAAGATCAGAGGCAACGAAGAGGGAAGCACGAGTTTCGTGATGGTTTTCCAGGTAGGCAACTGGAGCACGCGGCCAACATTCATCAGATCCTTGTCGACCGAAGCCACGCCAAGCGCGGTGTTGATCAGGGTCGGCCACATGGAGCAGAGCGTCACGGTCACGGCCGAGATCAGCAACGACTTTGACAACCAGTCATAGGGATTGGCGTATGTTGCCGACACGATCATGGTGACGATCGGCAACCACGCCAGGGGTGATACCGGTTTGAAGATCTGGATCAGGGGATTGATTGCACCGTTGAACGACCTCGACAGGCCAGAGGCGATGCCGAGCGGAACAGCAATGATAGTTGCGATCAGGAAGCCGAGACCGACGGTCAGCAGGGAGGTACCGATCTGATCGATATAGGTCGGCTTGCCGGTATAGCTGCGGAACTTGATCTTGTCGGTCTTGCCCTCTGCCTCGTATTTGGCGTTTCGGGCATCCTGACGCTCGTAGAATGCGGCTGCCTTTTCGCGTTCTCGAACATGGTCATGCCAGAGATTGACTGATTGCGACCAGACCTGTGCAGGGCCCGGAACCGCGCCGAGTGACGTCTGGACCTGTGGCGCCAGCGCTCCCCACAGAACCAGGAAGGTGACGATTCCGAGCAACGGGATCAGGAACCCGCGTTTCAGTTCGCCCAGTTGTTCTTTCGGATTGTCGCCCGCAGCTATCTTCATGAGTGGCACGAGCCAGGAAAATCCAAGCGCATCCAGCCATCCGCCGGCCTTGTTGATCAACGTGAAGAGTTTTTCTTTCCGGGCGGCCCGGGCAAGATCCGTCGATCCTGCGGTATCGGCATTGGCCATGGGAACGGTCCCTTGTAATCTAATTCTGGAATTCTGGAAGATTGGGCGGTGGCTCCTTTGGCCACCGCTCCGATAGATACGTCAGCCGCCAACCACTTCGTTGCCGTCAACAACCTGCTTGCCCTTGAGGCCGATGGGCAGGCTGTCGATATAGGCGTTGGGCTGTTTGCCGTCGTAGGGAATGCCGTCGATGATATCGGCGGCAGGTGTCGGCGCACGATAGCCGTCGGACTCCCAGGGAAAATCCTCTTCGGCGACATGCCCTTCCTCGACCAGCATGCGTGCAGCCTTCAGATAGGTCTCTGGCAGATAGACGGACTTGGCGACATCATCGTACCAGCTGTCGGGTTTCTGCTCCGGAATCTGGCCCCAGCGACGCATCTGCGTCAGATACCAGACCGCGTCGGAATAGTAGGGATACGTCGCGTAGTAGCGGTAAAAGACGTTGAAATCCGGTACGTCGCGCTTGTCGCCCTTCTCGTACTCGAACGTACCTGTCATGGAGTTGGCGATGACTTCCGCGTCCGCCCCGACATATTCGGACCTGGCGAGGATTTCGACCGCTTCCATGCGATTGGCATTGTCGTTTTCATCCAGCCACTTGGCCGCGCGGATCAGGGCCTTGGTGATGGCGAGTGTCGTATTGGGATACTCTTCCGTGAATTCCTTGGTGAGCCCGAACACTTTCTCTGGATTGTTCTTCCAGATTTCGTAATCGGTGATCACCGGAACACCGATCCCCTTGAAGACCGCCTGCTGGTTCCAGGGCTCGCCAACGCAATAGCCATAGATGGTGCCTGCTTCCAGCGTTGCCGGCATTTGAGGTGGTGGCGTCACCGAAAGAAGAGCTTCGCCCTGGATCTGACCGGAAATGTCGGTCTCGGAATAAAAGCCCGGATGGATGTCGCCGGAAGCGAGCCAGTAGCGCAGTTCATAATTGTGCGTCGAGACCGGGAACACCATGCCCATGTTGAAGGGTTTTCCTTCATCAATGAACTTGTCGACGACCGGCTTGAGGGCCTTGGCCGAAATCGGATGTTGCGGGCGTCCGTCATCCATTGTCGGGATGTTCGGCTTCATCATTTCCCAGATCTCGTTGGACACGGTTATGCCGTTCCCGTTGAGGTCCATGGAAAAAGGCGTGACGATGTGGGCCTTTGTGCCGAAACCGATCGTTGCTGCCAACGGTTGGCCCGCAAGCATGTGCGCTCCGTCCAGTTCGCCCGTGATCACACGGTCCAGCAGCACTTTCCAGTTGGCCTGAGGCTCCAGGGTCACGAAAAGTCCTTCTTCCTCGAAAAAGCCGAGCTCATAGGCGACGGCCAGTGGCGCCATGTCGGTCAGCTTGATGAATCCGAAAGTGAGTTCGTCCTTTTCGACGTCCAGCGCCTCGGCAAAGGCTGCCGATGCCGGCACCATGGCGGTTGCCGTCAACATTGCAGCGAGCGCAATCCTTCGGGTCATCCGGATTTTTTTCACGTGCGTCACGTCCTGTTCCCTCTTGTCTTCCGCGTCCTGATCGAACGCTGGCTCCAAACAAAAAGCCGCCGTCTTGACCTGCGCCCGGGAGAAGAGGATGCAGATCAGAACGGCGGCTTTGCCTGAGCGCCCGTCAATGGGCGCAATATGAATTAGGCCAGCGTCGGCCTCATCAAATGTGTAAGCAGGAAGTGTGCCAAACTGGACGAACCTTGAATTATGTATATTTCATAGTCGGTTAATGGATTCTTCGTTCCAACCATGCCAGTCGGTTTGCCCGAATTGTTGGCTGAGGTTAGAGGCAGATGACGGTTTTTTGTGCAGTGCACTACCAGAATGGATCAGGATGAATAACTCAGTGTCGCCGGTATTTTTCATGGAGTGTCGAATAAGCGGATCGAACCTTCTGCCGCCTTTTCCTCAAGACCCAATGCCGCGCTATAAAGCGAGGGTGAAAAGATGGACGACACTTCTTCGACCTGGTCATCAGAAAACTCCGCCTGTCTCCACCGAACCATCTGCTCGTAAAACCATCGTCCGTGGGCCGGCATCGGCGCGGCAGTCTCTCCGCCGGAAAACGTCAGAAAATCTGGGATCGTCTGCGCTGCTGTCAGGTCGAAGCGCATCTCGCCGCAGAGCGCCGGGCGGCAAATGCTGGGTGTGCAAGCAAGGTATTGCGGCCCGGTGAGTATTTCGGTCAGGTGGTTCGCATTGTTCGGATCGGAACACCAGTCGGCTGCAGCCGACATGGCTCGCATCAATGCCGCCAGAACTTCAGGATTGGCCAAGGCCCACTTCCGTGTCACGCCGAGAACCTTTTCCGGACTGTTCGGCCAGATCGACTGTTTGCAGGTGACGATGCGGCCGGTTCCCGCCACGACGGCTGCCGAGTTCCAAGGTTCCCCGACGCAATAGCCGTCCAGATGGCCCGCAATCAGGGCGTCGGCCATGAGCTGCGGGGCGAGCACCGTGATTTCAACATGCCTGTCCGGATCAATTCCTGCCGCAGCCAGCCAATACCTCAATTCATAGGCATGGCCGGAAAAAGGGTGCACGACGCCAAACCGAATGGAAGAACCCCTCGCCTCGCCCCGGGCACGGATCACCCTGGCCAGGGCGGATCCGGTCGATGCCGGATCGCCGTTTTGGTCAGCCCCCTGGTCAGCCATCTCCATCCACAGTGTGGATGAAACCGTGATTGCATTCCCACCAAGACCAAGCACCATGGGCGCCAGCATCGGAACCGACAGGCTGGTGAGGTTCAAACTTGCGGCAATCGGCATGGGTGCCAGCATGTGCGAAACATCAAAGTGACCGACGGCGATCCGGTCCCTTATGTTGGCCCAGGAGGACTCGCGGACCAGTTTCAGCGCAATCCCTTCCCTTTCAGCAAAGCCGATTTCCTTTGCCGCAACCAGAACCGCGCTGTCCAACAGAGGAATGAACCCTGCAATAACAGATGTCAGTCGGGTTTCCATTTTCCTCCGATCTCCAAATTGGCCGTTCCTTTTCAAATGCGCGAGCGCATTCAGGTGTCAGTCAGTCCCGTATCAGTCTGCCAGCAGTCCACTGGCGATAATCAGGCTTTGCGCCACGTCGATAATCTTGCGGCTCTGGTTCATCGCGGTGCGTCGCAGAAGTTCATAGGCCTCCTGCTCCGACAGCCCTTTCGACTTCATCAGTATTCCCTTGGCGCGATCGATCGATTTCCGATCCGCCAGTTCCGTGCGCGCATCCTCCAGTTCCTGGGCAAGCTTGGAAAAGGCGCGAAACCGGCTGACAGCCATGTCGAGAATTGGCTTCACACGTTCGCGTTTGAGGCCGTCGACGACGTAGGCAGAAACCCCGGCATCGACTGCGGCCTCAATCGAACGGCTGTCCGCCTTGTCGACAAACATGGCGATTGGCCGGTGCACGGTCCGGGACACCTGAAACATGTGTTCCAACTGATCCCGGTTGGGATTTTCCAGGTCGATCACGATGACATCCGGATTGATGTCCGCAATCTGGCGCACCAGGCCGTCCATCTGATGCACGAGGATGACCTCGTCGTGCCCGGCATCGCGCAATCCCTCTTCGATGATGGATGCACGTATCTTGTTGTCATCGATGACTAGGATCGAAATACCACTGCTCATGCCTCTATTATGCGCAGTGCTATTTTTTATGCAAAGCAAAATGTTGCAGTGCAAAATCAATCTCGTTATTTTCTGGTGACACCAGCTAATTCCAACGCCGAATGGATCCGTGATGCAATGCTGTCGCGTTGGCTCCACAGGATACCGCGAGGTGTCGCTTTTGAAAGTGGAGAGGCTATCCCTGCACAATCTCTGCATTTTGCTTTGTGAGTGTGTAGAAAAGTCAAAACCCAGGGAGAAACGATACTATGAGATACGCCCTAGCAGGCCTCCTGTTTGCGACCGCCCCATTCGGGGCGGAGGCTCAAGAGGCCACTTTCACAACCGGACTTGCCACGGAAATCAACCCTGGCCTGTTTGACTGCGGTCCGGGAACGCGCGCGAGTGCGGTTGGAGAAATAAAATCCGACGATGGTACGGTCTGGACGGTTCCTGCCGCGACGAATTACGGAACGGCACTGTTTGCCGCCGACCTCTTCAATGAATGCGGGGGCGACCGATTGGACTCCCTGGCAGAGCTTGATCTGGACAGTGTGCCTATCTTGGACGCGGGTGGCAGCGAGCAATTCACTGCATATGTTTTCGCCGACAATTACTTTGAACTATATGTAAATGGCACACTGATCGCGGTCGACCCTGTCCCGTTTACGAAGTTCAACTCGAATGTTGTCCGCTTCACAGCGGAGCGTCCGGTGACACTGGCCATCATGATGGTGGATTGGGAAGAGAACCTTGGCCTTGGCTCTGAAGACAACCGTGGCAAGGCTTTCCACCCTGGAGATGGCGGCCTGGTTGCGCATATTCAGGATGCGAATGGCGCGACTGTCGCAATAACGGATGACAGTTGGCGTGCGCAGACTTTCTACACGTCCCCTCTGAACGATCGAAGTTGCCTTCTTGTTGACGGCCATTCCCGCGACAGTTCGGCTTGTAGTCAAGAGGGCGTCGATGATGCGACAGGGTATTCAGCGGCACATTGGGCAGTTCCATCGGACTGGATGATGCCATCTTTCGATGACAGCATCTGGCCGGCCGCCGTAACGTTTAGCAACGAGACGGTCGGCGTAAAAAACAAAAAGGCCTTTACCAACTTCGAAGACATATTTGACACGCCTGGCGCGAACGCGGACTTTATCTGGTCCTCCAACCTTGTCCTCGACAATCTAGTTTTGTTGCGCAAAACATTTGATTAAGCCCTTCCATGTCACCTCAACCTTGGGTGGAGAAGGAATACTCTGTCCAGGAGCACAGTTCCGTACTGCTCCTGGACAGAGTCCGCACGGTAATCTTGGCACAGCCAGCTGACTTTCACGACGACGGCGCGAATGGCGGCTTTGTCCACACATCATCACTTTGTGCTGAAAACTACGAATGACAGCGCTCGGAAATGGGCGGTTACGCCGAGGACGGCCGACGTGAGGGTGCATAGGTGTCGTCCGGATCATGTGCGGTGAAGATCTGCCATGAGGCGGTATCCCGGATTTTCGCGATGCGGCTCATGGGTCTGGCAACCCGAGAAACCGCGTTATCCGTCTCGTCCGGGTTCGTTCGGATCGCTGGAGAAAAGTGCGATCTTGTTGCCTTGAGGGTCGCGAAGGTAGCCAACAAAGAAGTTAGGTCCGTACGAGACCCGGAAGCCCGGTTGGCCCTCGTCGGAACCGCCGGCAAGAAGCGCTGCAGCGTGAAGATCCCGAACCTGCTGTTGATTGCGCGCCTCGAATGCGACCATGGAACCGTTTCCGGCCGAGGCAGGACGACCATCAAAGGTTGGTTTGACGTAGAAGTCAGGCAGAACGGGAGACTGACCTGGTTCGACGGGCAACACGCAACTCAGGCCCTCTGGCCCCTCCTCCAGCTCGTAACCAAGGGCCGGCAGGATCGCGGAATAAAACCGTTTCGCCCGGGCGATGTCATCCGCACCAACTGTGACATAGGCAATCATGCTCCGAGTTTCTTTCAGGAAGACAGGTTATTCAAACGAAATCATTGCATTGTCGAGAGCCGACCCCGAATTAAACACAGCAACAACCCGTTGCTGATCCCAAACGCCGACATAGATGCCGTGACAGCGATATCGGGAGCCTTTATGCGAGCCTCAAGTGGATTGAAAACGCATAAAATAGCGTTCCTGTCCTGTCTGGAACGGAATCATCAGGATAGACACCTCAAGAGTGCGAGTGGATGCCAACTTGAAACATAATATCGCTTTTGCCCGATTGTCGGAAATTGAGCCAGCCGAGATTGCGGCTCACATGTCTGACCCCAGGGTCGCGGAACACATGCCGCTTTTGACATTTGCATGGGACGACGCGGCTGTGAGCAAGTTCGTTGCCCAAAAGGAAGAATGCTGGAACCGTGATGGGCTCGGTCACTGGGCGATCTTGTCCGATGGCCGGTATGTCGGGTGGGGTGGTTTTCAAAAAGAAGGCGACGAGTGGGACTTCGGACTGGTTTTGCGACCCGATGCCTTTGGTCTTGGAACACGCATTTCGAGAAAGGCGCTGGAATATGCGATTGCCGACGAGCGCATCCCCTTTGTAACATTTCTCTTGCCACCATCTCGAAAGAACCTGGGTGCACTCAAAAGGATTGGAGCGAAATTTCTCGGGGAGATCGAATACGATGGCGCCAGGTTCCTCAAGTTTCAACTTGAGACTGCATGAAAGCTTCGTCCGCACTGCTGAAACGGGTGGTCAAAGACCAATTTTTCTGCTCTCGAGAACGAAAACTTTCGCTCGCGGAGACCCTTTAACGACGTAAACAAGATATCCAAACCATAGTGATCAATCGAAAGCTTTCGTCCGAATGATCACCATGGGCAACATCATTTCAAGCGCGTCTTAAACGAAGACAAAGTCATCACTTTGCAGGCTGGAAAGCAGCACGCTTTTCAGGACTACATGACTGTCAGCATCGAGCACAATCGTTGTATCGGCACCGTCGTCCGACGCGGCAGTAAGGACTGCATTCCAGTCCGCAAAGACAGAGCTTTCAAACTGCAACACGTCAGTTGATGCGCCGCTTGTATCGAAATCGGTAACAACGGCATTTGTTTCGCCAACGCTTGTGAAGACGAACGTGTCCGAACCCGTGCCACCAGAGAGAATGTCGCTCCCCCCCGCTCCATTCAGGTTGTCGTGTCCTGCACCACCGGCCAGGATTTCGGCACCGGTGCTGCCTGAAAGCGTATCGTTTCCAGCCGTTCCGTTGACGAAATTGAAAGTCTGATCGTCTTGTTGACCGTTCAATTGGTTCGCTTCACCGAACCCGCCTTGGCCATCACCAAGACGTGTCCAGATAGAGCCGTCATCGGCGGTCAGGATAGCATCAACAACACCGTCGCCGTTCAGGTCCTCAAAGGTCGTCGTTATTGGGCCATCAGGTTCAACCAAAGCAACATCTGAATCGTAGGTCCAGTTTACATGCGTAACAGTGCCGTCAATTGACTCCAGATGGGTTTCACCCAATCGGCTTCCATGATTGTAGAAGCTCGCGTCTGCATGGAGGGCTTCGGATGTGTTCGATACAACAGTACTTGTATAGAACACGACGTCGTTCTTGAGATATCGGACTGTGCCGTCCACTTGGCGCTCGATTGTCAACAAATCGCCGACCAAATAACTTCCAAATGAACCTCTGTTTATTCCGTTCTCAAAAACATAAATCGTACCGTGAGATTGATCGATCGCGTAATCAATCGACGTGTATCCACTATCGCCAGCATCTGAAGAAAGACCCAAGAAAGTGTATTTGTTGGTCTGTTCAACCACTGTCGTCAGTTTTCCCGCACCCGAAAGACCTTCCTTGGAGTAAGCCCCCCGGTCCCAGTTCGCAGTGCTGCCTCCAATTTTCTCAATAGAATTCGTAGCAAAGTCACGTCCCTGAGCCCTGGCCTCCCCAAACCCGCCCTGACCATCGCCCAGACGTGTCCAGATCGATCCGTCCGCGGAAGTCAGAACAGCATCGACAATACCGTCACCGTTCAGATTCTGATATACCGTTGAAACCGTTCCAACTGGCCCTGCAATCACAAGACCTGGATCAGTGACCCATGTCACCAGATCTCTAGCGGCACCGCCCGACTGAATGAAGGTATCGCCAAGTCTGCTGCTATGGTGAAAGAAGCTCGCATCCGCACGAAGCGACTCGCTCAGCACGGAAACCACCGCACTGGTATAGAATACTGCCCCATTGTGCAGATACTGAACTTTGCCGTCTTCAAGACGTTCAATGCTAATCTCGTCTCCAACAGAGAAAGTGTTAAATATTCCCTTTGAGACACCGTTTTCAACTACCTGAAGACGGCTGTCCGTCCTGAAAGAGATCGCATAGTCGATTACATTAAAGTCGCTGTTTGCAGCATCGACGGAGACACCAAAGCCTGTTTGCAGACCGCGCTGTGCAACCATGGTCGTAAACACGCCTGCACCGGTCAGTTTCTCTTCAGAATAGGCACCCCGGTCCCAGAGCCCCGCGCTCCCGCCTGTCTTTTCGATCGCATTCGTCGCAAAGTCGCGTCCCTGAACCTTGGCCTCACCGAACCCGCCGTGGCCATCACCAAGACGTGTCCAGATAGACCCGTCCGTCGACGTTAGGACCGCATCAACAACACCGTCGCCGTTCAAGTCCTCAAAGGTCGTCGTTATTGGGCCATCAGGTTCAACCAAAGCAACATCTGAATCGTAGGTCCAGTTTACATGCGTAACAGTGCCGTCAATTGACTCCAGATGGGTTTCACCCAATCGGCTTCCATGATTGTAGAAGCTCGCGTCTGCATGGAGGGCTTCGGATGTGTTCGATACAACAGTACTTGTATAGAACACGACGTCGTTCTTGAGATATCGGACTGTGCCGTCCACTTGGCGCTCGATTGTCAACAAATCGCCGACCAAATAACTTCCAAATGAACCTCTGTTTATTCCGTTCTCAAAAACATAAATCGTACCGTGAGATTGATCGATCGCGTAATCAATCGACGTGTATCCACTATCGCCAGCATCTGAAGAAAGACCCAAGAAAGTGTATTTGTTGGTCTGTTCAACCACTGTCGTCAGTTTTCCCGCACCCGAAAGACCTTCCTTGGAGTAAGCCCCCCGGTCCCAGTTCGCAGTGCTGCCTCCAATTTTCTCAATAGAATTCGTAGCAAAGTCACGTCCCTGAGCCCTGGCCTCCCCAAACCCGCCCTGACCATCGCCCAGACGTGTCCAGATCGAACCGTCGTCGGAGGTTAAAACAGCATCAACGATATTGTCACCGTTCGAGTCCTGGAAAGAGGTATCAACCTCAATGTCAGGAAAGATCTCGACAATATTGGCCTGGTTATGACTCCATGTCACCAACTTGGCTGGGCCGTTGCCTTCTTTGAGACTCGTGTCTGCCAAGCGCGCACCATGATGATAAAAGCTCGCATCAGCGCGCAGAGCCACGGACGGATCCGAACTCCCGAGACTCGTGTAGAACACAACACCGTTCTTCAGATACTGTACTGTGCCGTCCGCAAGTCGCTCAATCGACAGCTCATCACCAATTGCATAGGATCCGAAAACACCCTTACTGACACCGGTTTCAAAGACCCCAAGAAGATTATCGGAGCGAGCATTGATCCCGAACTTAATTGATTGGAGGCCTTGATCGAAGGGCTGAGTTGACAACCCGACCATAAAGCCCTTGTGGGTCTGGGCTACGACCGTCGATAGGGCACCGGCTCCGGAAAAACTCTCCGCAGAATAGGCACCATAATCCCAACCAGCCGTACTGCCACCGACCTTCTCGATCGAATTGGTCCCCACATCACGCCCTTGGGAAACAGTCTTTTCAAACCCGCCTGAACCATCACCAAGACGCGTCCAAATAGACCCATCATCGGAGGTCAAAACAGCATCGACGATGTTGTCACCGTTCAGATCCTCGTAGGTGACGGAAACCGGATCAGTCGTGAAAATCGCCTCAATGCCCGGGTCAACAACCCAACTCACCGGCGTCAGCGGTCCGCCTTCGGATCGAAGAAACGTCTCACCTGTGCGGCCACCAAGATTGTAGAAACTGGCATCCACATAGAGCGTGGACGACATGTCCGAAGACACGGTGCTGGTATAGAAAACCGAACCGTTCTTCAGATATTGAACCGTCCCGTCGGAAAGCCGTTCAACTGAAAGCTGGTCACCCGCTGCGTACTTACCAAAGTAACCCTTCAGAACTCCAAGTTCATAAACGCCAAGATCGGCATTCTCACGCATAAAAATTCCATACTCGATGGAAGTGAAATGGCTTGAACCTGCCACATCGGCAGACAAACCAATAACTATCGCCTTGTTCGTCTGGTTGGCTGTCGTTGTCAGTGTACCTGCACCTGCCAGACCTTCCTGCGAATACGCCCCCCGGTCCCAGGTCGTCGCACCGCCTCCAGATTTCTGGATGACATTCGTCGCAAGATCACGACCCTGTGCCTTAGCCTCGCTGAAGCCACCGACACCATCTCCCAAACGTGTCCAGATCGATCCGTCATCGGACGACAAAACAGCATCAACATTACCGTCACCGTTCAGGTCCTTGAAGCTCGTTGAAATCGCGCTGTCGGCACCAGTTTGCGAAACTCCAGAGCCTCGTTGCCATGTCACCAACTCAGCCGCTGCCGACCCGGATTGGATGTACGTGTCACCCACGCTACTGCCATGGTGCTGGAGCCCCACATCACCATGAAGTTCTGTCGCCACGTCGGACAGTACCAGACTGGTGTAGAAAACGACGCCGTTCTTCAGATATTGAACTGTGCCGTCCGCGAGCCTTTCAATCTGAAGCTCATCACCAACATGGTATGTTCCATAGATCCCTTTGCTGACACCATTCTCCAAAACCTGCAGCTGACCATCGTTACGCTGATAGAGGGCATAATCGATCGAATCGTGCCTTGTGTCGGTATCATGAACCGACAGTCCAATCGCCTTGTTCAGGTCATCTCGTGAGACAATGGTCGTCAATGCGCCCGCGCCGACAAATCCTTCCTTCGAAAACGCGCCTTCATCAAAGGAGCCGTGAACCCCGCCCGTCTTGACGAGCCCATTTCCGGCAAGATCACGTCCCTGCGCCCTCGCTTCTCCGAAGCCACCCTTGCCATCGCCAATTCGTGTCCAGATAGACCCATCCTCGGAAGTCATGACTGCATCGGTCACATCGTCGCCATTCAGATCGAGATAATTGATTGCGACGGTATCATCTTGAACAAGTTCAGACACACCCGAACCCGGCTGCCACTTCACCAATTCGGCAGGTGCCGACCCGGACTGAATGAATGTGTTGCCTAGACTACTGCCGTGGTGAAAGAAGCTCGAGTCGGCAAAAAGTTCGGTGGTCGTATCCGACAGGACGGAGCTGGTATAAAATACCTCACTATTCTTCAGGTACCGAACGGTGCCGTCGGCAAGCCGTTCGATTTGTAGCTCGTCTCCGACATTGTATGCTCCGAATACCCCTCGACTGACCCCATTTTCGTATACGCCCAAAAGGCCATCATGACGCTGGAACAAAGCATAATCGATGGTTGCAAAACTTGCCCCAGCAAAATCAGCAGACACCCCGACAATGGTGTTCAGATCCGTTCGATCAACGATCGTCGTGAACATGCCGACACCAACAAGTCCCTCGTACGAATTGGCCCCCTGATCCCAGCTGCCATGAACGCCACCGGTTTTCACAATGCTGTTTTCAGTCAGGTGATTTCCAGTTACCTCGGCAGGCTCAAAACCTCCCTGGCCATCGCCAAGACGTGTCCAGATCGATCCGTCATTGGATGTCAGGATTGCATCAACAACACCATCGCCGTTCAGGTCCTCGCAGGTATGGATAACAGCACCGGCCTTTCCGGCAACCGAAAGGTCAGCATTGCCAATCCAGGTGACAAGATCCTTCGAGCCGCTCCCAGACTGCAGGTACGTGTCACCCAACCGGCTGCCGTGGTGGTAAAAACTCGCATCTGCATAGAGCGTCGTGGAGATGTCGGACAAAATGGCGCTGGTATAGAAAACTTCCCCATTGCGAAGATACTGGACCGTGCCATCCGCGAGACGTTCGATACTGAGCTCATCGCCAATATGATAGTTGCCGAAGTTTCCTTTGCTCACCCCAGCTTCATAGACCCAGAACACTCCTTGCCATGTCTGGACGATCCCATAGTCGACGGACGTATAATTAGTGTCTCCTGGATCCATAGAGAGGCCCAAAATCACATTCTTGTTGGTTGCATCGACCGTCGTATCCAACTTCCCAGCACCGACAAACCCCTCTTCAGAATGAGTTCCACGGTCATATTGTGTCGTATGGCCTCCAACCTTCTCAATCGCATTCGTCGCAAGGTCACGAACCGAATGAGGCTCGGAAATTAGCGCCTCCGTCGTTGTGAACCTGAACTGTTCGACCGGCACGCTCGAGCCGGTGAACCGGACCCATTTGCTGCTTGCCGCCTCGCCCCAGGAGATCTGGCTTGCTATGCCTTTCACCGGATCATTGATGGTTTCGATGACCAGTTGATCAGGAGTGATGTCGATAAATTGCAGGGTATCGTTGCCGCCGAGCGCCGTATCTGCGTCTTCGATGATCCAGAGATGGGAGGTATCGGGTCCGATCACATAGATATCGTTCCCGGCACCGCCATCCGCTGTCTGTTCCTCGCCTTCAACGCCTGCACCTGCGTCCAGGCTGTCGTTGCCGTCACCACCGATGAGCGTATCGCTGCCACCGCTGCCCGTCAGAGTATCATTTCCGGCACCACCATCAAGATAATAGTCGACGGTGTCGAGATCCCCTGTGACACGGTCGTTCAAGTCAGCGCCCTTGAAAATCTCAAAACCAAGTCCGGACATGTTGTCCGTAACAAAACCGGACCCTGTTTCAACGACAAGCGTATCGGTGCCGTCACCGCCGACATCACGCGCAACTCCGTTCAACCAGAAACGATCACCGGTCTTGTAGTGGACTTCATCATCACCACCTCCGGCATACAGAAAGTCCCGGCCGCCCGATCCAAGCAGAATTTCAGACGCGTCAGTCCCGTTGATGACAGCCCCGCCGCTTGCCTTCGAGAGTTTGATATCGTCGAAACAGACGGCTGCACCACCTCCGCTGCTGCCAAACTGGACAACAATCTGGATTGCCTGGCCGATCAGTTGCGGATAATCGTCCGCATTGAAGGAAACCCCGACCCGCGTCGATGTATTGCGCGCTCCCGGTTGGAAGATCTCGTCGGCAACAACCACGCCGCCCACCTGTATTTTCAAACGCAGCGGCGCGGGGCCATCGTCTATGCGCACGACATGATCAGCAGAAAACGTATAGGTCGCCCCTGCTTCAACGCTGTGCGGCGTGTCCTGACGGATATACCGGTTGCTGTGATTGACGAAGCCTATGTTCTCGCCGTCCGGAACGTCCGTCAATGACCCGGCGCTTGGATCGAACACACCATTGTTGCTCGATGAATTGTACCAGCCGTAGAAGTTGTTGTAGAACGCCTGGCCGTCGCTAAGATTGAGTGCTTCAAAGCTGCCGTTAACAACTGTCAGATACTCCAGATACCGCTGTGCACCTGTGATTTCGAGCCTGCCGTCTTCGCCCATGGAGAACGAACTGACGGTGCTCCCGTCTGCAAATTCATACTTTTCAATCTGACTTCCGCTATCGTTCAGCCACACCTCACCTGTCGCGCTGCCGTCATCCCAGGAAAGCACCAGAGCATCCGGCTCTGTTTCTGATGTCACGCCAAGTGGATTGTTGGTATCTGTCGAATAATCGTATGTTGAAAGACTGATGTCCTTGAAGCTGAGATCTTCAAATGAAACGGTGTCGAAGCCGTCGCCGTCATGTTCAGCAACGCTGACGCGCTCATGATCCCGCCCAATCAGGTACTGGTCATTGCCGAGAGCACCAGCAAGCAACTGCCAGCCAGACGCTGCATCTCCCGCACCGGCATCAAGAACATCGTGCCCGAGGCCGCCGCGCAGGTCGTCATTGCCTGCACCTCCGAGCAAGGTGTCGTTGCCGCCTTGCCCGTCAAGAACATCATTGCCCGCGCCGCCATTGATCAGGTCGTGACCAGTACCGCCGTTCAGAGTGTCATCACCGTCAAGACCGGCGAGCCACTCGTTGGCGCTGCCGCCGGTCAGGGTTCCCGCGCCTGACGCATCCCCGTTGAACGCCGTCAGATGGCCAATCCAGTGGCTGTCGCCATCGTCAAAAGCGATCCGCTCAATCCGTTTCGTGGAGGTCGTCCAACCTTCGATCGTGATCGATCCTGTCAGATGCGCCAGACCGGCCGCAGCGGCTGCGGCAGCTTCAGCCGTTCCTTCAGTATGGAAACTGATGATTAGATTCGCGCCCGACAGCGCAAACGAGAGGTCACTGATGCCGATTCCCCTGCCGAACACCAGTGTGTCGCCATTTGGACCGTTGCCGGTGTCGGCGATCACATCGTCGCCGTCTCCGCGTTCGTAGCTGTAGGTATCGTCACCAGTTCCGCCTTCCAGACGGTCGTCACCGGTGCCGCCGGCAAGGCTGTCGTCTCCGGTGTTGCCTTTGAGCGTATCGTTGCCGCCACCACCGATGAGCGCCGTTGCATCGACACCCCCGTTCAGCGTGTCATCGCCATCCCGGCCGTAAATCGCGTCATAGCCGGTGCCGTTCAGCGTTTCACCGGTAGCGGTGCCGATCAGGACTTTCGCATCGTTGGTTTCGATCTCGACAGGACCACCGTCGAAAGAGACCTCAAGCGGGTCCTCCTTTTCCAGGTCCATCAGGAAGACGTCGTGGTTGTTGGTTTCGGTGTGGCCGTTGCCGACCACAAGATGCTCGGCGGATTCGGCCAGCTCCGCAGCAATTTCCGCACGCGTTGCCGTAGCCCCGGAAAGCGCACCCAAATGATCCTCAAGTTCATCGAGGAACGGTTCGCGCCCGAGCGTGTTGTGATAGAGCCGCGCGACAAAGCCCGTGTCACTCAGGGACCCGTAGCGGGTCTGGTATTCGACAGAAGACAGAAGCGCCTCGGAGAGCGCGACACGGTCCAGTTGGCCGTTTGATCCATACCGCACAAGAACCTCGACCTCGGAAAGGTCCATGTCCCGGTCGAGAACCGCATCGTAGATCCGGGCTGCTTCCACCAGCAGGCGTGCCTTGGCATCCGCATCGAAGGTCTGGGTGAAGACCGTGGCCGCGCCGCCGCCCATGGTCTCGCGCATTTCCCAGGTTTCAAGACCGAGACCATCAACGCTGTGGGTGACCAGAACGTGCGGCCTGCCCGACGTGTCTGTGACGCCGTTGTCCCAGCTGTAAGACCCGTTTTCCGTCGGTGAGCGGCTGATCGTCTGCGTGATGCCGTCTCTCAGGACCGTCGTCTTCAGACCGTCAGACGAGGTCGTGGTGACAGCGCTTCTGGTGGCCGCATCGTCGTCACCGATCGCCGTCTCTGTGACCGTGACGCTGCCATCCGCGCCCGTTACCGACAAGAAGGTCTTGTCGGTGATCGTATCGCCATCGAAGTCGTATTCCCTGGAGACTGTCCTGCCATCGGTGCTGACGGTCTCCTCAAAGCTGGAGCGCATCACCCCGGTGTCGAACCAGTCGGTGCTCGCCGTCGTCGTCGAGCCATCTGCGTTCAGCGTCGTGACTGTCTGTTCGGTGTTGTCCGCCTCGCCATCGCCGTCGGAATCAACCACCGTTTCAGAGGTCAGGCCGTTGGCGGATGTCGTCGTCGTGCTGGAAAACTCCAGCTGCCCGGCTGCGTTCCGTTCCTCGAACGTGCCGATCTCGTTGCCGGCCCCATCATGGGACATGGTGGTGATACGGGTTGTGTCCGCCGTCCCGTCACCGTCGATGTCAAAGGCGTAGCTCTGAGTGGCCCCATTGGCCGACGTCGTCTTGGTGATGACGGCCTCGGTCGACCCGTCCGCCGCCTTGTCGGTGTATGTGACCGTTTCATTCCGGCTGAAATCGACGGCAGTCACCATTTCCAGGTCGTTTGCACCATCGCCATCGCGGTCGACGCTGGAAGTCACGGTCCGACCGTCAGCACTGACCGTGGTGGACGAACCGCGCAAGAGGGTCGTGCCGGTGCCGTAGAAGCTCTCCGTTTCCGTGCTGCCGCCGGATGCACCCAGCTGAAGGGAGTTAACACGGTCGGCATTGCCGTCGCCGTCAAAGTCGGTCGATTGCGTGACCTGGAGGCCATTGCCGCTGGTGGTTCGGGTCTGCGTCGCCGTCAGCGCATTCGCACTGTCGCGCGTTTCCCGGTTTTCCTGGGTTTCACCGTTTGCCGCAAAAGTGGTGGTGGAAGACGTAACGGTTTCAAAGGTGTTGTCGCCGTCAAGATCCTGGGACAAGGTGGTGGCAAGGCCGTCGTCGGAGGTCACCAGTTGCTCTTTGGCAAGCAACGCGCCCAATCCGTCCCGGTGCTCGATGGTGCTGGTGCGGCTGCCGTCCGATCCGAGCACAGTGGTGGCGGCAAGGGTCCGGTCATCCGTGCCGTCGCCGTCAAGATCAAAGCTCTGCGTCCGGCTCAGACCGTTGCCGCTTTCCGTTGTCACCATCCGGGCCAGCAATGCACCATCACCTGCGAAGTAGGACGAGGTCGTGGTGGTGACACCATCGTCGCCGACACTGGTGACCATTTCCTCATCGTTCTGGCCATCGCCGTCACGATCAACATGCATTGACGTCGTGCGACCATCACCGCTGGCGCTTTCAACCGACTTTTCGATAAGCGCGCCGTTCTGCGCGGTCACGTCTGTCGTCGTCGTGACCGTGCCGTCCTGGGCAATCACCGTCTGACGCGACGTCGTGCGATCCACCTGACCGTCAGCGTCCATGTCGTCGGCAAGGCTGCTGGAAAGCCCGTCGTCACCCGTTGTCGCAACCGAGCGGGACCAGAGCGTGCCGTCGCTGCCCTTGAGTTCACTGGTTTCGGTAACCGATCCGTCGGCATTCAGAACGCGGGTCGTTACTGCCGCCGTCTCATAGGTTCCATCGCCATGCCGGTCGGCCTCGGTCGTCGTGACAAGGCCATCGGCGCTGGTGACCGACCTGGTCTGGCTCTGCAGGCTGCCGTCCGCGGCCAGGTTTGTCTCGTGCACCGTCGTGATGCCACTCGATGCGATCTTGCGGCTTGTCTTGATGTCGTAGTTACCATCGCCGTTCAGATCGATGTCGTTGAATTCGTTCCGGCCATCGTCGGAAATGGAATGACGTTCCCTGCTGCGCAATACACCGGTATCATCCTTGACATCGGTCCGTGTCGAGACCGTTCCACTTGAATATAGCGTGGTGCTTGTCGTTTCGAGCAGGTCATAAGCGCCATCGCCATCGGCGTCGGTCCGCGTGATCGAGTAACGCCCATGCGCCAACGTTGTCGAATTGCTTTCGCTCAGCAGACTGCCATCCGCCGACCGGTATTCGATCGTCGTCACCGTGTCGCCATCAGCCTCCAGAACGCGTGTTTCTGTGACAACACGCTCCTCGGTGCCGTCGCCGTCGCGGTCGGAGCCGCGCACGGTAACCAGACCGTCGTCGCTGATGGAGAGCGAGGATGCGATTCTCAGCGAGAGATCCGCATTCCGGCTTTCCTGCGTCGTCGCCTGGCTGCCATCGGCATTGAGCACTGTCGTGCTTTTAGCCGTCACATCGGCGGCAAGATCGCCGTCAAGATCCGTCGCCGTCTCGCTCACGAGACCATTGGCGCTGGTGCTGGTAACCGAACGCCCAAGCACCGTGCCGTCATTGGCCGTCACCGTCTCGGTAAGCGTCGTTGCACCATCGGTGCCTTCGCTCCTGACGGAGAGATTGTCGGTGTTGCCGTCACCGTCCCTGTCAAACGTGATCGTACGCACCCGCCGGTCGGCGCTGTCATGCACGACTGTCCGCGCCAGTAGCGTGGTCTCGTTACCGGCATAGTTTGACGAGGTACGGGTGGTGCCGCCGTCGGTCTCCAGAACCCGCGTATCGAATGATTTTTCCTCATAAGCGCCATCGCCGTCGACATCGGTCCGGACCGTCGTCGTCAGTCCATCCGCGCTGGTGACGGTCTCGCTCAAGGTCCGCAGGGAAGCATCCTGATTGCTGGTAGTCACCGTGCGTTTCGAGCTGCTGTCGCCGTTCAGAACCGTGACATCGGAGACGCTCAGATCCGTGTCGCCGTCAGCGTCCGCATCGGTTGCAATGGTCTTCGTCAGACCGTCGGAACTTGTCGTTGAAGTTGCGACGGCATTGACGGAACCATCCGCATTGCGAGCATATCTCGTCGCAATTCTCTCTTGGGTTGCAGCACTGACCGCAACAGAAGACACAAGGTCGGTAGACTCAAATATCCCGTTCTGGTTGAGGTCCGCCCAGGTTGTGGAGCTGACCTTGTCTGCGCCGAGCGTTTCCTTGGTTTTTGCCCGCACGGATCCATCGGTATTTGTCACCGTCACAGTCGTCTCGCGGCTGTCATCGGCGTTGACCACTGTTTCTTCGACGGTCTTGACGTCAATATCGCCGTCGCCGTCCTGATCCAGCTCCGTCGTCCTGGTCAGGGCATCGTCCGACTGCACAGTCGTCGAGCTACTGCGCACCGAACCGTCGCCGTTCTTGACGGTGAGCACGGAGGTCGAAACGCCATCCGGAGCAACGGTGATGGCCAGGTCTTCGCGGGTGTCGGTGTCGCCGTCGCCATCAAGATCGCGCAGGATTGTCTTGGTGCGTCCGTCCGCGCTGACATCTTCCTGAACGTGCGCGCGCAGGGATCCGTCCCGGTTGGCGGTTGCCACGGTTTCGGTGCGGCTGTCATCGGCATGAACAGTCACCGTGTGGGTTACCGTGGTGTCAGCCAGTCCGTCGCCATCCCGATCCGTACCGTCGGTGCGCACAAGACCGTCGATCGTAACGGTTTCGGAGCGGCTGGTGATCACCGAACCGTTCTGAGCCAGATCGCTGAGGACGATCGTCCGGCTGCCGTCGGCATGTTCGGTGCGGACCTCGCGCTGGTCGTACCAGCCGCCCCCCATAAGGTCGCGTTCGATGGTCTCGACCTTGCCGTCCGCGCTCGTGGTGGTGACGATGCGGATTTCCAGCACCGCTGTTGCCGTAACGCTGCCGTTGAGGTTGGTTTCGGTTTCCGTGCGGCTGCCATCCGGATTGACCACCGTTACGATGGTCTGGATCCGGTCGGTCACCCCGTCGCCATTGTCGTCATAGCGGTTGGTGATATTAAGCCCATCCGGGCTCACCACCGAGTGGATCTCGTAAGCCTTGCTGCCGTCCGCCGCATAGGCTGTCGAGGTCAGCACCCGGTTGCCGCTGCCGTCGGTGGTTTCGACCTGCTCGACCCGGTGTCCCTGGGCCTCGGAAGCCAGCAGCATGTCGCCGACCGTGCCGGTGGTGCCGTCGGAGCGCTTGAAGGTCGTTTGTCCGGTGATGACCGAGCCATCGGAAAGCTCGATATGGGTTGCATCAGCCGTCAGGTCGAGTTCCGTAATGCCAAGCTCGGCCAGAGTTTTCGATACGATCGACCCGTCCGCATTGGTCACCATCAGCTTGAATTTGGAAAAATCCGCATCGCTGGCATTCAGGACACCATCGCCATTGCTGTCGAACACGGATGCCAGGGCTTCAAGATCGTTCGTTGCCGTCGGGTCCCACTCGGTGAAGATGAACTGGCGTTTTTCCGTGATCTCGTTGCGCCCGTCCGGATCGAAATAGAGAACCCCGTCGCCCTCGCCCGCCCAGGCGGTGCGCCGCAGGAAGCCGTCACCCGCCGTATCCATGAAGATCGTCGAGCGGTCGAGGGCGGTCACCTCGATACCATCATCATCCAGATCAAAGATGATCGGCGGCTTGCCACCGCCGCCATTGCCGCCGGACTCGCCGTCGCTGTCATATTTACCTTCAGCCTCGGCCCGGTTATGCTCGCGTGCACTAACCTCACCATCATTGTCATAATCGCCAAGACCACCACTACCAATGCCCGTCTCCCGCGAACGCGTCGTGTCGACGGTCGAGCCCTCGGAGTTGCGGCCGGAATTCTGGTTTGAGCCAGGAGCGGCTGCTTTCTCTCCTTGTTTGTCTTTGTAAATATTATGCGCTTCTCGGCGTGAGAACGCCTTGGGATCAGAGACAGCTTCCGGAAGCAGACCTTTTGCCCTTTGCTCCGGGGTTTGTCGATGCAGCGTGTGTTCGCGCCAGGTCGCATAAGAAACATCTTTAAACGAAAAACCCGCTTTTCCCATTCCGAAGGCAAGCGAATCTGCATGGGCCTCCGGTGTGTCTCGGTACGATGCCGGCATCGACAACCGGTCATACAAAACGTCCTCACCATTGAGTGGTGCTCTTGTACCGTCACTCAACTCGACAGTTGCGTTTCCATCACGAGACTGCCAATTCGCATATTCAAATCCGGCATTGTCACTCCACGAATCATTGTGCACACGCACACCGCCTGCGACATAGGTATGGAAATCCTCAACCTCGAAATTGTAGGTTTTCCAACCCTTCTTGTAGACTGGCTTCAGCGCGAGATTGCCATTCTCCGGATAAACATACCCTTCCGCCTGCTCAAACATGTCGGCGGTTGCTGCAGAATACACAATGCGCTCAGAAGTAACTTCTGCTTCGGAGCCGTTAGCAAGAACAACCGTGCCATGCCCCCCCGAAACAAGGCTCTCAATTTCATGGAACCCACCTTGGGCTGCCAGAAAATGGTGGCCTGGTGTTGTAACAAGTTCCTTTGCCTCGCCATCCTCAACCCAAGTGAGCCGAAGCCACTCATCTGTAATATTCGTGAAAGTGCGAAGGACTCTTTTAGGCACGAGGGTTGCATAGCCTTCGTCAATATTTGCATCAAAAGAAAGGACAAGATCGCCTGTTTCTATGAATTCAATACTCGAGGACTTTTCCGACGATAGCGGAATAGGCGTTCCCTGGGCGAAGCACTTAGCTACACCTTTGGTGAAGGCTTCGGTGTAAATTGCCTCCGTTAAGGCCTTATCCACACCCAACAGTGTTCTAAAAATAACATCGAACAGATTGTTATCTGCATAAACACCTACTTTTGTATTCTTCGAAACGGGTACTGTCGCCGTTACCCCAATCGTCCCCTCGGAGTTTATCGATGCACCCAGGGGGCCTTGTGCGGCATTCAATTCATGCACTTTGCCATCTGTCGCAAAGCCAAACTCACCTCTTTTCGTATCGAGGGAGATTTGATACTTGCTTCCGCGGGTCGATTCGCCGGTTATAAAAGAGGTTTTTACTTCACGTATATATCCTGCATTCAAGAATGAATAACTAAATCCATTACTTGTTTCTCTAATCATTCCAGCATCAAATACATTTGATAGATTCTCGAAATCAATGTAATCACCGGGACTCTTTTCGTTTACCCGACCAATAACCCCGTTCATTTATAATCCCGCCTAATCTTATCAATCAAATTTCGTGAATACTCTCTGATGTCTTCGGATTTCACTTCATCCACACCCCCTTCATCTACAAAGAAAGAAAGTAAATCTAGGAAACATTTAATATTAACATTGTCGTCGAACCACCTCGTGTCATTTATACCCACAACAATGTTTTGATCTGCAAAGGCAAGCGTGAAGACTAAGCACACATCGGATTGCCCCTTAAGTTCTTCTATGTCTTGGTCACTCATATCTGGAAAAAATTGTTGAACTTGATTTTTATTTATGCGGCCATTTTCAATGTAACCACGACCTGATAAAAAAATAAAATTTGGCTCACTAGTATTCTCGTTCGTTAACTCTGCATAGAATAGATATACCTGAATCATTGCTCTTACAAAGTTTTCAATCTCCTGATCTTCAACCGCCCAGGATGGGTTTATTTTCTTGTTTTCAGAAGATTTTACGATTGAAGGAAAAATTAACACTTCGATCAAGATGAAAACGAATGCGTAAAGCCAACTACGTCTGCTAAATTTTTTCACTTTACATGCACTTTCATCTAAAACTGCGTCTTTGAATGCTAATGCCTAGTGTCCCTGAGTTTACGCCTAGACTGCCTTAATGTGTCGACACATAGAATTCACTACACCCGCGTTAGTCTTTTTTGGGGTTCTTTTCGACACGTGCTTTGATCGAAGTTTAGCTATTTTGACTTATCAAGTTTGAGTCTTTGCACTTGACGTCTCTCATTTGCGCAAAAAGTTGTAAACCATAGCAATTACTGCAAAACCTCGACATAGTTCCCTCCAACAGTCCTGAGCCCGCAGCGGCGAAAAAACTGATCGCTCTCAGACGCGCTCATGCCATTGGTGACGTGCACCAAAATATGGCTGCAGCGCCGCTCCTTTGCCCATTGCCGGATCGCCTGCATCAGCCGGAGGGCAACCTTGCCTGCCAGCATCGACCCGGTAAGCGAACTGCTATAATAAAGCCCGGTTACGGAGCAGACGAGCGCGCCTTCACCCAGGAAATACTCACCGGCGTTGAGCGAGGCAAAGCCGACCGGCCTTTCTGCCTCATTGAGTGTCGCGAGCAGCAAGCCGTGCTGGTCCGGCTGCCGGACCACCTTGTCGAACAGGGCGCGCGCCTTGCGCTCGGAAAACGGAATGTCGCGGAAAATGGTTCTCTCGTGGGCGTCCCTGACGAGGTCAAAGGCGGCAGTGAAATCCGCCTCGCTATCCCGCGCGAGCCTCACCAGAATGCGGCCTGAATTGCGGATGCCGGCTGGCTGTTTAGACCCGGACCTATCGCCTCCTTGCACACCGTTTGTCGGCACAGTTTCACCCGTGTCGCCGGATGCAATTTCCTTGCGCCCGGAGAGATCAGAATCGCTTCTGTGCACCTTGCCCCATTCCCTTCGCTCAACCGCAGCCGCCCCTCGCCTCAAGGCACGGCCACCGGTCAGGACTGCCAGACGGCAACCCCTGATAAGGTTAGCCAAACCTTAGCAATAGTACGAAGTCACGTGCAACCAAAATTGTTCGATTTCCGGTTGAAATTCAAACTGACGTCGCGTTGTCAGGAAGGTGTGGCTACAGGCTGGTGCGTGAGGTGAAAACTGAGACTTTCGATTGACGAGTGCGTGTCTCAGAAACCATTGCTCGAGCAGGATTGGGATTGTCGCGGCGTTCCTGCAAGTCGGACGGTGGTAACTCTTTCCGCACAGGTCCGCTTTACCAACACGGGTTGATACCAGTGTCTCTCGCGGGAACTCCATCGACGCTTGCCGGTTAGACTGGCGCAGTTTCAGGATGATGCGCAGAATCAACCGCCTCAAGACACTGTCTCGATGGCAAAAGTCAGAAAGTCATTGGGAAAAATGGTCGGGGCAGCAAGATTCGAACTTGCGACCCTCTGGTCCCAAACCAGATGCGCTACCAGGCTGCGCTATACCCCGATCCGTTGATTTGCAAGGGTTTATCTATCTCCATGACCGCCGTCAAGCGAGAACAGACCATGAAAATCTGTCCTTTGTGGACAAAGTCTGACAAATGAGTCCTGAAACCTGTTCCCAGACTGTTCTCCAGCAAATCTAACTCGGCAAACAAACGCCTCGACAAGAAGCAATCGATGCCCGGTTACTTATGAACGTATGGCAGGCGCCTCTTCCCGGCAGGCTCTATTTCCAGGACATAGCTCACTTTTTCCGAAACAGAGGTCGATAGAAATTCATTTGCGTCAACGAGTTCCAACTCGTTCAAGTGAGCGTTTACGGCGCGGTCAGGACTTCCGACTTCGCGAATATCGTCCCAAAGCCACATCCACTCGTCGCAATAGAACAAGATCCTGTCACCGAATCCCTCTGGCTTTCGAACCAAATAGACACCATGGCTATTCCTTTCAGCAGCTCGGCTATCTTCAAAAACCAGTATTTTCATATCAGACCGACAGCCCCTCTGTTATTATGTCTTATCGAAGCAACACCGAATGGCAGAGCTTTTCGACCCCGTTGTTCAGCGCAAAAAACCTCCCTGATTGAAAGCGACCTGATGTTACCTGCCCGACATCGACGGACTGGAAACCTCATTGCCGACATCCATGCCGAGTTTTGCCGCTGTTCCAGCGTTGAGTTCCAGGACATACTTTGCCGGATCGCCCGAGGGAACGACCTTTTCGGAAAAGGGTACCGTGTTGGCTGCAATGCTGACGATCGCGCCGTTTGCGCCTATATAGATAATGTCGAGGGGCAGCGGCGTGTTCTTCATCCAGAAATAGCGCTCACCCTCGCTGTCGAAAATGAACAGCATGCCGTGGTCGGCCGCCATCTCTTCCCGAAACATCAGGCCACGGGAGCGTTCGCGGTCAGTGGCGGCAATCTCTACAAGGAACCGGTGTTCGGTGTCACCGGAACGGACGGTGAGTTCCTCCTGGCGCAGCTGTTGAGGCTCACCTTGTGCAAGAGCTTTGACCGACGGACCGATGACGAGAACAACAATCAAGAACAAACGCGCAAAAGCCTGAAGCAACGGGACACCCTTTCCAAACCCGGTAACGGGACAACATCCAAGAAGCACCCTGCCTCTTGCCGATCAACACACGTGAACGCGATCTGCCAACCACCCACCGGAAATACAACCGCGCGACAGGTTCGACAAACAAAAAGGCCGGAACAAGTCCGGCCGGGAGGTACGGAATAAATTTTCCGGTGAGATCAGTGCGATGCGGGAATGTGTGTTCCCGTTCCCATCGGCCGGATTTCAGCGGCCATGCGTCCCTTCGGACCTTCACCAAAACGCACCTGGACATTCTGGCCCGGACGCAATTCTGTGATGCCGAACCGGCGCAGGGTTTCCATGTGAATGAAGATATCTTCCGTGCCCTCGCCCTGGGTGAGAAAACCGAAGCCCTTGACCCGGTTGAACCACTTGACGGTCGCCTTTTCGAACCCGCCTTCGGGCACGACCTGAACATGGGTCCTGGAAGGCGGCAATTGCGAGGGGTGTGTCGCCGTGGTCTCGTCCATAGACAGGATGCGGAATGCCTGCAGACCGCGGGGTCTGTCCAGAACCTCACAAACGACCCGGGCGCCCTCATAAGCTGTCTGGTAACCATCGCGCCGGAGGCAAGTCACGTGTAGCAGGATATCACCGTCACCGTCGTCCGGTACGATAAAGCCGTAGCCCTTGCCCACGTCGAACCACTTTATTGTTCCGGCAATCTCGAATACGTCAACGGCAACATCATCTGCCACCGACTCGAGCGCGCGGGGTTCCCGTGCGGTTTTGACCCCCATAGCGATTTTGTCCCGTCTCTAGGTCCGCATGATTAGGCCGAAGGCAATTTGCGACTCACCTCGCACCCGATTCCTAATAAAAGGATAACATTGCGACTAATTGCGAGAAGCGAAATTGTGAAACTAACCACAGACCATTTACAGGTTTTGCTCATTTTCTTCGCCAAAATTTGCAAAAGTTTGTGCCAATGGTGTGCGAATGACAGTAGTGGCCAGTGAATCGAGCGGCGTTTCTTGCCCGTTGAGAATCACCAGGCCAGCGCCGGAGCGCACCGCAACCGCCGGCAATTGCGCAGCAGGATGAACGACCAGCGACGAGCCGAGCACCAGAAACAGGTCGCATTCCCGCGCTGCCTGGACGGCTCTTTCAAGTTTCGCCTCCGGCATCTGTTGGCCGAAACTGATGACAGCCGCCTTCAACAAGCCGCCACACGCGTCGCAGCGCGGGCTTCGCGCCGCCTCCACCTCGGCCCGCTGCGCTTCAAGTCCGGCGCGCCGTCCGCACTCCAGGCAGGTGGCAAATGTCGAGTTGCCGTGGATCTCGATCAACCTGTCCTCAGGAAATCCTGCCGCCTGGTGAAGCCCATCCACGTTCTGCGTGATCAGGCATGTCAGGCGGCCTTCTTGCGCGAGCAGCGTGAGGGCCTCGTGCGCCGCATTGGGTTCGGACTTTTCAAAAAAGTCCATCATTTCAAAGCGGCGGTCCCAGTCTTCCAGGCGGGCATCCTCCGATGAGATGAAGTCCTGGTATTGAACCGGCTGGCGTCTTGACCATATCCCTCCAGGGGACCGGAAATCCGGAATTCCCGATTCAGTTGAAATTCCGGCTCCGGTCAGCGCCACAATTCTGAGGCGGTCATCCTTGTAAATTTTTGCCAGAAAGTCTCGAGCTTCGGATAGGCTGGTGATAAGTGTCATGAGCCGGTCGGGTACCTTTCGATCAGATCCCTCGGTGGAGGAAAAGGACAAGCTATGCGTTATCTGCACACGATGGTTCGCGTAACCAACATTGAAGAATCCCTGGACTTTTATTGCAACAAGATGGGCATGACGGAAATTCGCCGTCACGAGAGCGAGAAGGGACGCTTCACTCTGGTCTTCCTCGCCGGGTCAGACGATCTGGAAGCCGGCAAGGCCAGTGCCGCGCCGCTCCTGGAACTCACCTTCAACTGGGATCCGGAAGAGTATACGGGCGGGCGCAATTTCGGGCACCTGGCCTATGAGGTCGATGACATCTATGCATTCTGCGAAAGCCTGCAGAACAAGGGCGTAACGATCAACCGCCCTCCCCGCGACGGTCGTATGGCGTTTGTCCGCTCGCCGGACAACATTTCCTTTGAATTGCTGCAGAAGGGTGAAGCCCTTGAAATCAAAGAGCCCTGGGCCTCCATGCCCAATACAGGCGAGTGGTGATTTCAGCAGGTTTTCAACAAGTGCGGGCCCGAGGGATCGGGCCTGCAAAAAATTGTAATAAAGGCTCTTGCGGGCAGGACCATTCCCGCCTATAAGCCTCCCCACGACGCAGCCGCGTCGACCGCGCGCCCATCGTCTAGCGGTCTAGGACGCCGCCCTTTCACGGCGGAAACACGGGTTCGAGTCCCGTTGGGCGTGCCAATTTCTTCCCAAGAATTGGACCATGATGATCAGGCGCCGCGCGCCTGAAGTTTCATGCGCGTGATGGTGAAACGAAACGGCCTTCGATCTCCTGGGCCGGATCATCCATTCCGAAAAACGCCCTTCCGGGAAATTCCCGTCTGTAGAAATTCGCGATATCGTTTGCAGTCGGCCCGGCATATTCGATGCGTCCGTCAGGGAAAAACACATCCAGGTCATCGTCCTCGTGATCCGTGGCGTAGGTCTCCTGTGAGCCGTGAAGGATCATGTTCACGCCGAGCCGGCTGTTGACGAAGGTTTGCACGTCCATGAATTTCGGCGAGCGGGCGTGGATCTGCCCCAGTCTCTTTTCCTTGACCCTGATGATCCGGTCCGGTGCATCCATGTCGACAATTCCGTAGAGATCGAAATCACCATGGACACATTTCCCCTCCCTGAGGATCGTGGTCGGTGAAAACTTGACGCAGCCGAAGTAAGGATCTTCCGGATTGCGCTCCACGAAATAGCGGCCGCTGTTCGGGATGATGAAAGCTATGTTCTTCTGCTGTTCATAAGTTGCCATTTCCGGTCTCAACTGGCTGGAAAAGGACCGCCAGGCCGCCAGTGCCTTGGGATATTTTCCATCCTTGTACGCCCGTTCACCGAAAAGCGTCGGATCGACGACAAGCCCGGCAATAGACCCTCTTCTGGCCTCCGGCAGCCGGCTGCCGCGAGGGACGACATCGAAATCTGCAGTTTTGGCCTTGCAATCAAGTGGCTTGGGGACGGCATAGCCCTCACCGATATGCTGTAGCGAAGCGGTATTGGTTCGCCTGACGAGAATTGCGACATGGTAAAGCCGTGCGGCGGATTGAAAGACGCCGACATGCGCCTTTTTCATATGCTTGAGAATATCGGACCGACCCGCCATAAGAACTGCCTCCACGATTTCCTGATTGCGTGACCAGCAGGCCAACACCAGAACAAAGGCATTCTACCAGACCATGCCCGGTACAAAGCGTGATCTCCGTCACGTCTGTCGCGGTGCGACTGCTGCAGTTCCGCAACAAAGAACACCGTCTCGCCAGCAAGGCAGTGCGCTCTGCCGTGTTGACACGTATTTGATACAAAAAAATTAGGGGTAACGTTAGGAAACGTGGAACTGCCGGGAAACCTTGATATAATGCCGTCGGAATTTGGACGGTGGAGCTAATTGGCCTGGCAGGGTTCCGTTTCATTTAAGACGAATTTCACCAAAACGAATAGTTGTGACACGTATTACAGAACATTTAATGCCGCTGGGGTTAGCTCTATAAACAAGAGGAAACAGGCCTCAAGATAATGATCGGATTAACCGACAGGCAACAATGATCTTACGAGAGGACAGGAAATGTTCACACGAATGATCGCCGTGCTGGCAATACTGATAGCAGGGACTGCCCCGGCACTCGCCAAGCGCGTTGCCCTGGTAATCGGCAACGGCGCATACGAACACACGATACCGCTTCCGAACCCGTCGAATGACGCGGAACTGATGGCCGCCAAATTGCGCAGCCTCGGTTTTGAAGTCGTGGCGGGTCAGGACCAGACTTATAACGACATGCGCCGGTCCGTGCTGGATTTCGCGAAGAAGGCCTACGGGGCCGAGATCGCGGTTCTGTTCTACGCCGGCCATGGCATGCAGGTAGGCGGACAGAACCTTCTGATCCCGATCGACGCCAAGATCGAGGACGAAACCTCGCTCGATTTTGAAACGATCTCGGTCGACTTCATCATGCGCCAGATGTCCAAGGACGTGAAGGTGCAGATGGTTTTCCTGGACGCCTGCCGCGACAATCCACTGGCACGCACGCTTGCGCGCCGTATGGGCCCAAGCCGTTCGGCAAACCTCGGTTCGGGACTTGCGGAAATCAAGGTTGAGGAAACCGGTGGCGAAGGTTCCGTGATTGCATTTGCAACCAGCCCCGGCGATGTAGCCCTTGACGGCGACGGCAAGAATTCTCCGTTCACCTCTGCCCTTATCCGCCATATCGATACGCCGAATGCGTCTATCCAGACAGTAATGACCCGGGTGACCGGTGACGTCTATGACGCGACGGAAAAACGCCAGCGTCCGTGGGTGAACGCTTCCCTGATCGGCGAAGTGTTCCTGAACAAGTCAACTGCTTCGGCGGAAGGCACGGAAGTGGCTTCACTGGGCACGACCACAACCACAGTTCCGGACCAGGCCGTCACCAATGCGGCTGTGTCAGCGGCGGCGACCACTTCCCAGCCCAATCTCGATTGGGAACGTGAGAAGCTGATCTGGGAAGCTGCAAAGTCCAGTGACACGGTGGCCGACTACGAATCCTACCTGGCGGCCTACCCGAAAGGTACGTTTGCGGATTTTGCTCGCAACTCGATCAAGCGTCTGAGCAACGGTGCGCAGGTTGCTGCGGTCAATCCGGCCACAACACCTGGTGCCGCCGCTGCTGCGAACCCGACAAACGGTGCTGCCGCGTCACTGCCGAACCCGCAGACTGCGATCCCGGGAACGGCCGAGACGGAAGCTGCTCTTGGCTGGAACCGGACTGCACGGCGGGAAGTGCAGACACGGCTGAACCTTGCCGGACACAATGTCGGGCGCCCCGACGGTGCTTTTGGTCCCAAGACCAGAGCCGGTGTCGTTGCCTGGCAGACGCAAAACGGAATGGTTCCGACCGGGTTCTTCACCGCGGCACAACATCTCCTGCTGAACTCGCAAACAACGGCTCAGTACACGGCCTATATTGCAGAGATCAAACGCAAGCAGCAGGCGGCCGCCACGTCCCGCAGCACAACAACACGCCGGGCGAACACCACTCCGCAACGCACGACCAACACGACGCGTCGTACCAATAACGGTGGTGGTGGTCTCAACCCCGCAGGCGCTGCCTTTATCGGCGGCGTAGTCGGTGGAATTCTTGGCGGCGCGATCGGTCGCTGACTTCAGCCACAGACACGAGTTCGGCCCGGTGATTCACCGGGCCGATTTTTTTCATGTCTTCACTTTACGCATTCAATCGAGTTTCAAACTCACACGTTTCATGTTCGTTGCCTTTGCGGCATCGAGAATATGAACCACCTGCTGGAAATCGGTTGCTTTGTGCGGGACAAGAACGGCGGTTTCAGCCCCCGCTGCAGCCAGACGGTTCAGTTCGCTTCCAAGTTCACCATGGGGTACCGGCAGACCATTCACGATCAGTTCCGGGATATCCGAACCCGCTCCCATTTTCAGGACGATGAGAACAGCCGGAGCAGTGGAAGTTCGCGAATTTTCGGCGGCGCCAACACTTTCGCCACTCCCAAGGGCAACATCGAGCGGACGCCAGATACCGAATGTTGACGAGAGCAGGAAAAACATCACGAGGATGAAAATCACGTCGATCAGCGGCGTCAACGGGATGCGCCTGCGCTTTCCTACCGGGTTGTGGATCTGAATCATCTGCGGCTTCTGGTTCTTGCAATTTCCGGCAACTCTGACCGCCACTTTCCAGCAGTTGCGCTCAAACCACAATGAAAAAAGGCAAATTGACCCAAGGCTCTCACTTGCTTAGCGTGAAATCATCAATGACTTCGAGTGACAATTCATGGCAACGGCCTTTCAATCCATTTTCCGACCGCGCGTCGCAAGGAAGAAGACCAACACGGCAACCCGGCTCTTTCTTCTGCTGTTTGCCTGCGTGCTGGTTCCTCAGGCGGCTCAGGCAGGACTCAGGGTCTGCAATGGATCCGTCGATCTCGTGAATGTGGCGATAGGCTATGACACGGAAGACGGTTTACGGACCGAAGGATGGTGGACAATCACGTCCAATGCCTGCAGCCAGGTCCTTCAGGAACCGCTGAAGGCCAGCAACTACTACCTTCATGTCTCCGACGGCTTTGGCGAGAGCAGGCTCGGCGGCGATGTGACGCTTTGTATCCGCGAAGAGAAATTTGTCCTGTTCGACGGAGATCAGTGCTGGCAACGGGGATTGATCGAAGCGGATTTTTTCAAGATTGAGACAGAAGGGGCTGAAGACTGGACAGTGTTGTTGTCATATGACTGACTTTTGTGTCAGATGTTCTTAAAGTCCAGTTGCTCAAGTGTTTGGATTGAAGTGTTCCGGGGGTTTGTAAATGCGATTTTCGACGCAACTTTTTATGCTTGGTTATCTTTGCGCTGCGATTGCAGCACCTGCGCACGCACAGGAGCCAGCCGGTAAGATCAGTCTCGAACTCAATCATGTCCAGCCAACACAGGACGGCGGTTGCCGGCTTTCGATCATTGCGACCAACGGACTTGAACGTCCGATAAATCAATTGGGTCTGGAAATTGTCGCCTTTAACACCGAGGGGCTCGTCGACCAGTTCCTGCGCCTCGATTTCTCCCGTATTTCTGCAGGCAAGACAAAAGTTCTGCAATTCGACCTGGCTGGCAAGGCATGCGATGGCCTGTCCAGATTGCACATCAATGACGTACTGAACTGCGTCCCTGCAAGTGTCACGGATGTATACTGCCCCGATCTTCTGGACCTCAAGAACCGCACTCCAATCCAGTTCGGTGACTGATCGTTTCCGCACACACAGTCTGGAGCTGTCGCTGAATGGTTGAATCGTCTTCTTCCCTGCTTGAACTGGGAGGACCTGTTGTCCTTGTTCTCCTGGGGATTTCCGTGCTCGCGCTCGCAGTCATCCTTGCCAAGGCTTTCCAGCTTTCCAATGCCCGTGTCGGTCGGCACAGTCTTGTGAGACAGGCAGTGACGATGTGGCGAACCGGAGAGCGTTCCAAGGCAACGCAGGCTCTGCTGAAGGACCGTTCGCTTTCGGCTGCCCTTGTCCGGAGCGCCATGGAAGCGATCCAGAAACTGGACGGTCAGCCATTGAGTTCGCAGGAACGGGACATTCGCGAAGAACGCCTGCGCGAAGAGATTTCCGCCAGAGCCGCCGACCGACTTTTCGGGCTCGCCAGTTGGCTGAAGGCACTCGATCTCGTCACCCAGATTGCCCCCCTGCTTGGCTTGCTCGGGACCGTGCTCGGGATGATCGAGACGTTCCAGACACTGCAGGAATCCGGATCTTCCGCCAACCCGGGCACACTTGCGGGCGGGATCTGGGTTGCTCTTCTGACAACAGCCTGCGGTCTTGCGGTTGCCATACCGGTATCTGTTGCGGTGACGTGGTTCGAGACAAGACTTGAAAAAGAGCGCGCAGCTCTTGAGGTGCTTCTGACGGGTGTCTTCACAGCCGGTGCAACGAGCAACCAGTCTCCCTCATCGTGAAACCTTGAACGCAGAGAGGGAGTAAACGCCCGGTGACGCCAGAACATTCGCAATCCGTTCTGCCGGAAGCCTGCCAAACGAGCCTGGCTGTTTTTGCTTGGGCCTGTTCCAGACGGCCAGGATCAGCGCGGTTTCGCTCTGGCCACCGGTTATCAGCGTAACCGGGATTGAAAATCGCCAGCCACCCAATGTCGCTGTACTCGTCTGAACCCGGACGAAGCTCCTGCCATCATGGATCTGACCGGCATCGTCAATAAGATAGAGCTCCGGCGGTCCCTTTCCGTCCAGTTCAAGACCTGCCTCTTCCGCCTGCGCAATACGTCCGAGTGGCAAGTCCCGCTGGATCACACCGGAAACCCTTGTACCGCTTGTCACGACGGTCCTGTCCAGCTCCACAAGACCAGGCGCTTCAACTCCGTTTGAAACACCAAGTGCATCAAGAAGGGCACATTGACGACCTGTGACCAGACGCACTTCAATATCAGCACCATATCCCTGATCAGTCGTGAAACGTTGATCAAAAAGAACGAACGGATCGATTGCAGATCCAAACGCGGTCACGCGCGCGGTGTCCGTTCCAGCCGACATCACTGAAAGATGCGCGCAGTTTCCCGCATCGTAGTTGGCAACATAAGCCGAAACATTTGCCAGTGGATCAATCGTGGCAACTTCATCTGGTGGCACGTTGGCCGTGGGATCAGACGATACAGGCGCAGCAGGTACGTTGGACGGGTTCGGATCGCTTGGATTTAGAGCAGGAAGATCCACTTCTGACGGTTGAACGGCAGCAATCTGTTCCTCAACGGGCCGGACAGGTTTCACGGTTCCGCTTTGAACCTGAACCGGGCTGGCACTTGAACTTGGAACGACAACCGCAGACACCTGGCTCGCAGAAGAATTGCTTGAAACGACAACAGGACTGGATGCAACGGGAGCGGACGACACCGGTGCAACCGTCGAGCTTGATGTGGTGACAACAGCTGAACTTGTGCTCGGCGTTACCGTTTGACTGGCTACCACGACTGATTCTGTGCTCGATTGCGCAGGGCGAGTTGTCGTCGAGGAGCTGATGTCTGCAGGCTGAACCTGAGACGGCACTACCGCCGCGACGTCAACCGGGAGCGGATTTGCCGCCTCGGAGGTCGGTGCAAGTGTTTCAACAATCTGGCTTTCGGGCGTTGCAGGATCCTGTACCTGTTGCACAACATCAAGCGCGGTTTCTTCCGGCGCCGCTTGCACTATTTCGGTCACATTCGATTGGCCTGCGACAACGACCGTCTCCGGTGGTGTCACGGCTAAGGTCTGCTGATTGGCAGCTTCAAGAGCCTCCGGCGTTTGTTCAGAAATGGTCTCAACGGCAACGGCAGCGACGGCGTCAACCGAAGGAGTGGACACCGGCTGAGCGGAATTGGAATCGAGTTGTTCAGGCGCAACAGGATCGCTGCTATCGGCTAAAAACGGTGCCAGCGTCTCAGGCAAAACAGTGGCTGTGTCAGCTGCCTTTGTTGCCTCAGGTCTGACGGTTTCACTGCCATTCGGTATTGCCTGCTCCGGCGACAAGGGAATGACGGCGTCGGCTGCCGTTTCGTTCGCCTGGATGGCTGCTGCATCGGGTATCGCTGCCTCGGACACTACAGACTTCACCGCATCGGCAGATTCAAAGACCAGATCTTCGCTCTGAATGACAATTTTCGTTTCGACCGGTTCCGGAGGATCTGCGGACTGCCAGGTGAGTTGCGGCAGGCCGTAAATCAGGAAAACCAGGTGGGCGGCAACCGACAGCCCGAGAACAGCCGTCCAGACCAAAGCGGGGATATGTGGTTCACCGGCCTGATTGTAAACAGCGGCTGTCACGGTTCATTCGCTTCAATGGCAATGAAAGACAGGTTCTTCACACCTGCAGATCGCATCTGTTGCGCAAGCTGCGCGACCGCTTCCATCTTTGCCCGGCGGTCGACCTGGACGGACATGTTGTTCTTGAATTCAGGGGATTGTGCCAGATAGTCAATCAGCCCCTGTTCGTCGAGTTCAGTCCCAGCAAACCAAAGACTACCAGATCGCGTCAGGACAAGGCTGTTCTGGATGTTGCCCTTGCCCGACTCAGAACTCGTTTCCGCCCACTCGAATTCGTCGGGAAGCGGCGGACGTAGAGTTCCGGCAACAAGCAGAAACAGAAGCAGCAGGAACACGACGTTGATCAAGGCCAGTGAACTGTCCGCTCTACGATGAGCCAACGGCTTGGGTACGTGGATCGGCTTCGTGTAGCGTTTCATTGCTGTTTCAATTCACTTCCCACCCGAACACCGCAACTCATGGCACCACTTTGACTGTCGTTGCCGTCGCCCGCAAGATCGGCAAGTCCTGCATGAGCGCGTTAAAATAGGCACCTGCCTGCTTTTCCTGGCGCCCGGACAGGTTCGCAACAAGATCTCTGCCCACCATTGAAATGATCAATCCGGTTTCTTCCGAGAGCGTTTTCAGACTCAACGGTACGACGAACCCTGCCCCGCCGTCATCCGACTGCAGATATGGAGACAGGTTGACAACCTGACCGGTGCTCGACACGAACAAAAGCCCGAGTTCACCCGTCGACGGATCGTAACCGGAAATACGACCGGCCATGTTTTCTCCGTTCGGTACCACGGTTCGCTGCATATCAAGCTGGAGTTCGGTCTTTTCATTTCCCTGTGGTGTGGCCCGCAGGAATGCGATGGCGGGACATTGTGCATCGCTGACAAGGTTCACCTGTATCTTGGCTTCAAACCCCTGCGACTGGGTAAAATCGCTGTCGAATGTGATAAAAGGTGGCGTTCTTGACGCGAACCCCTCGATCTCGGCCGAATTGCCGGCGACCTGGACGGGTTGCAAATACATGCAGTCGCCGGCCTGGTAGTTGCTGACGTAATTCCGGATACGGTCTGCCGGTTTCAAAGTCTCATCCGGCTGGGTCCCATTCTGCAAATCATTGTCCGGCAAGACGGGCGGCGATACGGCAATGTCAGTCGAGTCCTTGACAGGCGGGTTCTCGATTCGCGGATCCGGCAGAACCGGTTGGGTATCCTGGCCAGAGTTGCCGGACGAATCCACGTTGATATCGTTACCGCCCTGCGCGACGTCAGTATTGTTCTGATCCGTTGGTTGGGCGGGCCTGTCCGGCGCATTGTCACGAGGCTGTGCCACAAGAACCGGCTTCTGATTCTGCTCCGGCAGGTTTTGCCCGACGACGAAGTAAACAGCTGCTGCACCGACGCCCGCAAATCCCAGCAGGGAAAATGCAACGAGTACCCGGCGCCCCCACCGGACCGGCGAAGGTGGCTCGTCCAGAACAGACTGCTCCGGAGGAGGTTCGGACGACCTGATAATCGTTTTGTCCTCGACGGGCAGGCGCATGGGCGCCCCAAGCGTCCATTCCGCGATTTCTGACATCGACGACGGTCGGTGTGCCGGGTCCGGTTGGAGCATTGCCTCAAGCAGCGGCCGAAAACGATTGTCGACACCGTCGAGCGAGGGAACAATCCGACGCTTTTCCACCATTTCAACCTGGGTACCGCCCATGTCCGTCTGCCTGCCTGTCAGGCTTTCGGCAATCACGAGCCCCAATGAATATATATCGCTTCTCGCCGTGACCTTGCCACCAAACAGGCCAACCTGCTCGGGAGACATGTAGTTTATCTTGCCAGCGAGTCCGTCGCCGATGATTGTGGGTCCGGCCTTGTTCGCACGGGAAATTCCGAAGTCTATGATTTTTGCCTGACCGACATCACTGTTTTGAAGAATGATATTGTCCGGCGACAAATCGCGATGGATGACTTCCCGATCATGGACCGCCTGCAATGCGGAGGCCAGTCTGACGACAAGTCTGTAAACCGCCTCGGGCTCGAGCGGCCCCGCCTCCAGCCGTGTTTTCAAAGAGGGCCCGCCAACGAATTCCATCGCCAGGTAATAAACGCCGAGCGTCGGTTCCTTTGCGAAAACAAAGTACTGCGTCAATGCATCGTGTTTCAGCTTGCGCAGAATTTTGGCTTCGCGCTTGAACAGGTCGAGGATCATGGGATCCTTGGCAAAATTGGCCAGCAAGATCTTGATCGCGACCGGATCCCCGCTTTCCACGTCCCGGGCACGGTACACTGTCCCTATACCACCGTCGGCGATATGCTCTTCAATTTCATAAAGATTGTTGAGCCGAGTACCACCAGGCAACAAATGGTCGTCAGGATTCATCAGCGGGCTTCTCCTTCACCCCGAGAGATACGATCTATGTCCACGATAACGACTGTCACATTATCAGTTCCACCCTTTTCCAACGCACCGTCCAGCAATCCCCTCGCTGCCGACCTTTGAGCACCTTCCATCAGGAAAGTTTCAATCACCGCGTCCTCGAGATGTCCGGTCAGTCCGTCGGAACACAACAAGAATCGATCTCCAGCCCTGAGGTTTCCGGATACAAGCTCAAGTTCGAGATCCAGGCCCGACCCTATTGCCCTTGTGATCACGTGCCTTCTGGCGAAGTTTCTTGCTTCTTCTTCGGTCAATACGTTCTGGTCAACAAGTTCCTGAACTTCGGTATGATCAGTTGTCAGTTGCTCCATCTGGCCGCTCCTGAACCGATAGACCCGGCTGTCACCGGCCCAGAGACATGCGAAGTTGGATTCAAAAGTCAGAAGGGCCGCAATGGTCGTTCCCATGGCTGCGCCGTTGGCATTGGTCGAAGCTCTCTCAATTTGCTCCTTGGCATCGATGACGCGACCTTCGAACTGGTCCAGAAGATCCACCGCACTCAATGGCATCCTTATTGTCGTGAGCGCATCCTTGACAAGATTGGACGCAATCGCTCCTCCCTTCATGCCGCCGGCGCCATCCATAACGGCGAATATACCTTTTGATTCATCACAAAAGAATGCGTCCTGATTTTCGTCACGTACACACCCCACATGTGTAAGTCCGATTGAAAGTCCCCGCACTGCCTCATGTTCTGGCTGCATCATGTTCGATGATCCTCCGGATGGTATCGCCCATGGTCTTTCCCTACCAATTTGTTGCCGGCTTCTTCTGCACCGAATGACTCCGGCAAAAGCAACCAGCGAAATGCTGTTGCGTCCGGTAAACCGGCGCAATTGAAAGCAAACACTTGCCGGCCTGCCCGGCACCAGAACAACGAGTTAATTTTTTCCGTTGTCCCGGCATCCGCCGCCAACGACTTGCCATCTGCTAAGTCCTTGGCCCCACCGCTGCCGGAGATGTCGGCGAGCTCACTGACTGCCTTCTGAAAATCCTTCAGACTTGCGTCTTCTTCGAGCGCTCCGAGCAGCACTGCCTCGACTTCATCAAACCAGTCGTCCGACGGTCGATCATCATTTTCAGAAGGAGATGAGGCGACGGCAATCGTTAAGGGGAACTTTCGACCAACCTTGTCGACGCTTGGCATCAGGGCGCCGCCGATTGCCTGGGTAAAAGGAGCACTCCCGTCTACCGGTTCCAGCCAAAAACGCCAGACGGGCATCGTCATATAGGTTTCTTCCCATCGAGAGCCGAGGAGTTGTCTGGAACTGCCCAGTCCCTTCATCAGAAACGGCTCCCACAGGTTCAAGAATCCCATGGGACAATTACCGACGACAAAGTCGGCCCTGTCCGGCAATTTGCCGAAATATCCCTTCTTTCCGCTCATGCGGCAATCTTCAAAAGCTTGTCGGGCATTTGAAGTCTCCGACGGCCGAGAGGAAAAACGGGTTTGGTTTGGTGCGAAGTGTCACGGTGAATGCCACCTGCCTGCCACCCAGGGTTTTCCGGATCACGAACTTGTTCTGGCCAGAGCTGACCCTGTTGGACCGCACGAACCGGTAAAAGGCCCAATCACCGTGGATTTCCTGACGGGATCTGTAACCCGGCACTTCCGGCTGTATTACCAGCACAACACGCGGGGTCGCCGTATTGCTCGGCCAGTCGAAACTTGCCGGCAGCGGTTCAATATCCGCGTTGAAACCAGGCCCACGCGTCACAAGCACGAGGTTTCCATTGACTTCGAGACTGGCAGCATCAGCCTGCTGGGACAATGCGCGCGGCACGACCTGCAATCCGATCGAGGGAAACGCGTTTCCGGTCGGGAAAAACGCCTGCTTGATCAGATCGGCACGCTCGAACTGGCGAAGCGTTGCATTTGAAAGCCTGTCAGCCTGTGCCACCCCCGGTTTCCAGTTCCAGGGCCGTGACGACGTATCCACCAGCGCCTTCAGGTTCTGATCGAAGAATTGCTGCATGATGCCGTTTGGTGAAAAAAGTTTGGCGAACTCCGTCATTGGAACTTCAGAACGTCCATTGGTGAACGGATAATTCCGTGTCACGATCCGACGGCATTCTTCAACTACCTGCGTCTTGAGCTTTTCGTTCAGCTGAGTGATCGAGGTTTCCTTGAATTCCTCGTCGAACTCCTTGGCAGACTGGAGAATGAGCTTGTCAAAAGGCTGAGGGAAACGGGTCGCGTTGCTTCTCAGCAATGATGCCTGGATCTGAACGTTGGAATTCGCGGTTTCGCTCTGAACCGGGTTGTTTGCAACAACCAGAAGATTGTCCAGAATATTCTTGAAGTTGACCAACAGCGCGTCAATTTTCCGGCTGTTTTCGCCCTCGACCAGAACATGATAGGGCCGGAAGTGATCCTCGATCCCTTTGCCTGGAATGATCGCCGGGCCGCCACCACCGGCTACAGCGCCAAGTGCGTCGGAAACACCCCCTGGTGCCAGCGCCTGAACACCGGCTTCAATTCCTATTCGTTTCAGGCCACCAGCCCGATCGAGAACATACTGCTGAAAAACTTTCTGTGCTGCCGACTTGCCGGCCTGCGCTGCGTTTCCGCCATCAAGCGAAGCTGTCAGGCCCTCCTGCGACAGGTCTTGAGTGAGCAACGTCTCATTGCGTATGCTTTCCAGCAATTGAACGACCGGAGATGTCGGCGCCGAGACAGCTTGAAGCGTCGTATAGAGCGGCTTGTCGTTCCGCATGGACTTGAATTTCAGATTCCCAAGCGCTTCCTCCCAGGCCTCGATGAAATCCTTCGTGTAGAGCGCCAGGATCTCGGCCGGCAGAGACTGGTACTGATCGGCAAAAGCGTCTACTTCGCCAATTTCGCCAAATACCCATCTGTCGCGTTCAAGCTCTTCCCGGATGCCGGCCAGATTCGGCAGAACAGACAGGTGAAAGCCCGGATAGGTGTAGAATCTGTCAACCAGGACCGTGTCCAGGGTGTCGCCGTTTTCCGTTTCGAACACGGTTTCCATATCCGGACCACCGCGTTGCTCCGCGATCCAGTCTTCGCTTGCAAGCCCCTTGGACCTTGACTTCAACAGAGCATAGCCCCGTTCGGAAAGACTGACCCTTCCAAGTTCCCGCTGCACTTCCGCGACAAGAACGCCGTCGAGTTGATCGGTCAGCACATTGCCGCCGAAATCGAGATCCAGCATTGCCGTGATGTGCGAATTGAGTTCGTTTCGAAGAACCTGCCCCTGTGGTCCGGGGAAACTCTGCAGAAAGTCAGCTCGGAAAGAATTCTTGATCTGGTCCTTGTCGATTTCAGGCGCGTCACCGGCGACCATGCGATACAGCTTTATCAGATTGTAAAGCGACTCAATGTCCTGTCCTCCCGGGCCTGTCCGGTTGTCGAGAACGTCTGTCATCTGCTTTTCTATCCGAAGCAACAAGCGTGGACGCAGCAAGCGCTCCAGGCCGCTTCGATAGGACGTGATCCCGGCAGCCTGAAGACGTTCGCGCTGGCTCAACCCGAATTTTTCCATGAAAGGCGTCGGATCGTTTCGGGTATCATAGCCTACCGGAAGACTGCGCAGCAGCGAGAGAATGTAAGCAGAATCGCGCAAGCTATCATCGCGCACGACCCTTTGTTCAAGAACACCCTCACCTTCCGCGCGGACTGCAGCCACAGCCTTTGCCGTTTCATCGATCAGAGCCCGGTTGTTCAGGTAACTGATCGTCCACAAACTCCCCAGCCCCAGGGTCGCCAGGACAATCACGGTGTAGGCTGCAATTCTGGCAGCCGTCGCCATTCGGACCACTCGACGATTATGCGTGACCCAACCGGCTTCCCCTATGATGACCTGGTTGAGCAAATCGCGAAGAAAATAGCTCTTGCCCTGCCCCGAAAGCGCGGCCGCCTGGTACGAGGTACCGAACGCCTGGCTCATGGACCCGATAACCCGGTCTATCGCGGTTCCTGTCTGGGTTCCCGATGTGAAGTAGAACCCGCGCAGAACAGCATTCGGATAGTACCGGCTGGGTTCGAATATGGCATTTAGAAATCCGGTTATCCGGTCCCTGAGCGCCGCAACCTGTGTCGGGAAACCATACAGCATCAGGCGCGCCCGCGGATCGGGTTCCTCCTGAAGCCTGTCTGCAAGTTCCTCATTCAGGCGTTCGATCAAAAGATCGAATTCCGCCGGAGTCTCGGCGACCATGTTCTTGTTCTTTTCGCGCGTCTGAAAAGTTGCGCCCCAGACGAGATTCCGTCGGCTTTCCGGATAGGATCCGAAAAACTCCATGAAACCGGCAACCGTATCGGCTTTCGTGAAGATGACATAGACCGGGAAGTCGATCTTCAATGTCTTGTAAAGTTCAATCAGCCGCGCCCGGATCGCGTCTGTATGCTCCTTGAGTTCCGCGTCCGAAAGCGTCATCAGGTCTTCCAGACTGATCGAAACCATGACCCCGTTGACCGGCTGTCGTGGTCGGGCCTTGCGCAAAATGTTCAGAAAACCAAGCCACGCTTCCCGATCGTGTTCTTCGTCGGAATCCTGTGTCGTGTAGCGGCCGGCTGTATCGATCAGAACTGCGTTTTCAGCAAACCACCAATCGCAAAAGCGCGTTCCACCAAGACCTTCGAGTTTCTGCGCTTCGCCCTTTCCTCTGGAGTTGGCGAACTTCAGCCCGGAATGCATCAAAGCCGTGGTCTTGCCTGCGCCCGGAGGGCCAATCATCAGGTACCAGGGTAAATCATAGAGATATGTGCGCGTGTTGCCGCTGGCTGTCTTCAGGGTCTTCAGCGCATCTTTCATGCGCTCAGACAGGATCTGGAGATCCTCTTCACTCGCCTTTGGCTGAAGAATCTCCTGTTCCAGGGCCCTGTTGGCCGCAATACGCTTGTAAATTCTGTACCCGGTCCAGCCACCGATCGTGAGAAGGATCAAAAAGATCAGCAGCAGTCTCACCCAGAGCGGTTCAAACGGGCGCACGCCGGCAATGCCAAGAAAAGGCCCTCCGAACCAGATCAGAGCAATGAGGGCAAGAATTCCAATCACTATTGCCGTTATTCCGAGCCAGAATTTCATTGACGTCGCCTTGTTCTTCGGTTGCCCCGGAGATTAAAAATCAGTTGTCAATCACCAGTCCCTTGGATGGTGGTTTCAAAAACACTTCGACCCGCCGATTGAGTGCCTTGCCTTCACGGTTGGTGTTGGGAGCTACGGGTTCGTCCGCGCCACGTCCCTCGACCTCGACCCTGTCCGGCGTCTGCAATAGGGCCTGCATTACAGCTGCGACGGATTTCGCCCGTTCGACGGACAAATGCCAGTTAGTCGGAAAGCGCGGATTGTTTCGGATCGGATCGCTGTCGGTATGGCCAACGACGAGAATGTCGCCTTCCATCTGGTCGAGCGTTTGGCTGACCTGTTCGACGAGAAGCTGAAACTCGGGGCGCAGCGTTGCTGCGGCCACATCAAACTGCGCGCGCATCCGCAGCATGATGGCGGGTCCGGCTTGAGAAATCTCCAATCCGTCAATGCCGGCAAGCTGCTCTGCAACCGTGTCAATCGGTGCGTCATCCGGTGGTGCCGGCGGCGGTGGCGGCTTCGGTTGGTAACCTTCCCGAGCCAGTTCGAGCGGTCCGGTCGGATAAAGAGCCGACGTGCGGCCTGCCAGGACCTCGCTGCCGCTTGCAAGCAGCAACATCAACGTGACATATCCGCCGAGCAGCAACGCGCTGGCAACGGCTGCGACCGACCAGATAGGAATTGAAAATCCGGTGCGTTTCTGAAGCAGGTCCAGTCCGCGCCAATGTGGTGAAAGATCGTCACCCGGACGGGGCCGGACGCGTCTCAGGATTTCGTGCAGGTCCCGCCGCTCACGCTCCAGTCCCTGCTGACCACCCTGAATCGCGCGGTACTTTCCGTAAAACCCGAGCGACAAACAAGAATGCATGACTTCCAGAACACCATAGTTTCGTCCCGGATCCTGCTTGGCCTTCTCAAGAACCTGAAAGAACTCCACGCCGCCGGTTGCCTGTCCGAAGAACTGGGTCAGCATGGAATACTGCGTCCATTGATGTCTTCCGGCGGACGGTAGATTCTGAACGATATCGTCCGATGTGGCGCATAGTGCGTATGCGGCCGACTGTATCTGGTCGTCGGTGATGCCAACGTTGCGCAAGTCTTTTTCAAAGGCCTTGATGGCATTGTAGACATCGCGCATCAACGCGTCGAACTGCGCATCGGTCATTGTCAGATGCAGCCGTCCCAAAAGGAGAAGCAACGGCGCTGCGGCACGGGAAATCGGATTCCGATTTGCGACGCGGATCTGGTTTATGTCCGGAGTTTGGGCCAGTTGTCCGGCTGGTTGTGCTCCGGAAGCGGCAGCGGGTTGGGCTGGTTGTTGAGGCGGCGGCGCCGAAGGCTGAGCCGGTGGCGGCGTCCGGATATCGGGTGCTTTCTGCTGGCCATATTCATAACCTGCCGGGGTCGGTGCATAAGGGTCAGGACCCGACCCGCGTCCTCCCTGCCAGGGATCGGGAGCACCGGGAGGCTGTGGTGATGGCGGTGCCTGTGGCGGCTGGCCCTGTGCGGGCGGCGGCGGAGGTTGCTGCGGCTGTTGCGGCGCTCCCGGCTGAGACGTTTCGCTCCAACGCCCCCCGGGGTTAGGCCGAACAATCGTTTTACCCTTTCGCTTGGAAACACCGAAGGGATCGTCATTGTCCGACATCATCGTCCCTCCCGAATGGCATAGAATTCAAGCTGAAGGTCCGGCCAGTTGCCGGAAAATTGCAGCCCGATCGCGGAGTCCTGGCTGAATTCGCGCCAAAGCGGTGTCGTCTTGTCCAGTCGGAAATAGACCCGATCGGTAAGAGCCCGGATCTGAGCGGGCGGGACAGGCATGTGAATTAGCGGTATACCCGGCAGATTTGAATAGACGATCTGGCGCATCTGGCCGAATGGACCGACCTTGAACAGCCGCGGAAATTCGTTCTGGATCTCGGTGAGCGGACGACGTGCCGCAACTTCGATGACAAAACTCGCCTGCGAGAAAAGATTGCGGTCGACAATCGTCGACTTGAAGGCATTGGGAGCAAGCTGTTCCAGAGGGAGGCGGATTGCACGGCGGTCGTAACCGGCAGACAGAAACGCCTGTATATCGGCGAGCACCGGCTTGAAGATGTCATGCAGACGGTCATGATCGTAGACCGGATAGTTTCGGGCCCGCCGTTCTTCTGTTGCGAATGTGGCCAGTTCACCTGCCAGCTGGATAAATTCCGAATAGACCCTTTCAGGATGCACATAAGCCGATTTGCGAAGATGCATCAGTTGCGGATGGAGCCGATTGAGCATTTGCAGCGTCAGGTAATCGAAATTCTGTAATCCGCCGCCTGCCGACGTATCGGCTGCATATCGCGCGAGTTCGCTCAGTTTCCTTTCCACCCAGCCAATCACCGAGTCGATCCATCCGGTCACAACGGGATGTACGTGGCAGGCAAGAACCGGCGGCGCAAACGTGCCGTCGGTGATCACGATACGGTCCTTGATTTCGGTAATACGGGCGACCGGCAGACAGACATGTCCCGGATGGGGTGTGGCCCGTATCGAATACATCAGCCGCGGATGTGCGACATCGATTTCTTCTTCCTGCCGAATGGCCGAGGTCGAATCGATAATCGTCTCGCGACCCTGAACGTAGCGCGTCGCCGCATCTTCCCTGCCGCTGGCCACCTCGACTGCGTTGACGGTCGTCTCCGGGATTCCGAGCCAGACGATCTGGCCGGCTGAATCTTCGGGAACATCAATGGCTGGCGGCGGCGTTCCGTCGGCTGGAAAGTTGAAAACGGTGCCATCCGGAAAAATACCGCGTCCGTAACGCAGCGCAAATCGACATTGCTGCCCGACATCCTGATCGATTTCAATCTCTGAAAAGCCCCAAGGATATGAGGAGGCAAGCCTGATACGTTCATCCAGCAAATGTTCGGCGTACCGGTCGCTCTGCTGCAGATGATGCGGCCTCAAAAACAGGCCTTCGGTCCATGCAACCTTGCTATACCACGACATTCAGGCACTGCTCCCTTAATCTTGCCGGCGTCTGTTCGCCCATGAAACTTCAAGCCTACTCAATATTTGCCAGCCGTTTATTGCTCCGGCTCTTCATTTGAAAATTCTTCGTAACTTTCGGTAAAGTATTGCGTGAAAACGCCGACCAGACCATCGTCATAAGCACCTGCCAGCGAACTCCAACGCTCGTTCAGATGCTCCCAGAGCTTTACCTTCTGGTTGCTGAATGTGCTCTTGGCGACCTTTCCCTCTTCTTCAATTGCCCTTGGCGAAAGCGTTTCATCAAAACGTGCTGCGGCCTTTTGCATTGCCGCATATGTCCAGACATGGTGTTTCTGGATATCCTTGAAGGCGGCAGACATAGCTTTGGGCAACGGCAGGTAACCAGTGTCCTCGACATTGTGCGCAAGCATCGTCTGAAGCGCCATTTGAGGTGTCGGAGAGAACTTCAGTGCATTGTTTCCGCTGCGGCTTATTAGTGTGCGGTTTGCATTCCGGGTCATGGCCTTGACCTTGCTGCGCGCCTGAAGCAACCCCATCAAATCGCTTGTAATATCCTGCAGGACTGAACCGATTTCCCGGGCGAATTCTTCAGGATCCCGGCCTGCCAGAAGCGTTTCAGGAATGCCCGCACCTTCCGAAAACGCCTTTAGGAAGTCTGCGCCTGCAATCTCGACCACGTCAGCACCGACCTGTTCGGCCGATTGCCGAGCTTCTTTCACCGGTTGGGCAATTTCTGCAACAGGCGCGCGCTCCTGCGGTGCGGGTTCCTCCAAAGGAGTGGCGACCTCTTGCACATGCTGTTCGGCTTCTGCTCCTCGAGAAGAATGATCCGACGCGTCCTTTGCCGGAGTGTCGGGAAACGGAGAACCTTCCGGCTCTGCCGGAAAGACATCTGCAGGTTCTTGTTGCGGCGGTTGAGGAGCAGGCTCAGCGGGCGGCGCGTCCACTGCAGGTGGTGGGGCTACCGGCTCCTCACCGGCGGCGATGTCCGGCATCTTGAATATGGGCTCGGCTGCACCCTGCTGTGCTGCCCCCGGAGCAGCTCCCGGAAAAGGGGCGGCCTGAGAAGGTTCGCCTTGCAGAGCAGGTTGCTGCTCAACGGCCGGTGATTGCGGCTGAACGCTCGGCTGTGCCGCAAGATGGTCCAGGGGATCCGCTTGTGCAGGTCTGGCGGGTGTAGCCTCAGGCCTCTGTGACTGAGGGTCATACAGCGCAGGATCCGCGCTCCCCCATCCATGACCCTGTTGGCTCCAGACGTCATCAGCCGGGGTTCCAACACCTGGTGCATGAGATGGCGGAGCGTGCCGTCCTTCCATCCCGGCGGATGGAGCGCCACTCCAGGGCCCTCCTCCACCCGGATCGGGATAAGGAGCCTGTACCGGCGGCTGTGCGGACGGCCATTGCGGCTCGGCTGCTGCTGGTGCGGGCTGTTGTGGTGCCTGCCATTGGGCCGGTTGAGGCTGGAACCCCTGTTCAGCACCTGACGCAGGCGCACCGCCAAACCCGGCGGCAGCGCTTCCCTCGGCATCAAGCGATACCACGACGATATAGTCGCCGATCATCAACCGATCGCCGGACCGCAGCGGGTGCGCCTTGTCCATGCGATTCGGATTGCCGTTGAGAAACGTGCCGTTGGTCGAAACATCATACAGGACAAATTGCCCACCTTCGAAGCGGACTTCACAATGCTTTCCAGAGACTACACGCTGCGGGTCCGGAAGGCTCCAATCAAGATGTTCGTGCCTGCCGATATCAAATCCGCGGTCGGAGCAGGTATAGGAAACCTGCCCACCGGTTTCGAGTCGATCCACATTTTCAATCTGGAGCGTTATACGCATTCCAGCATGTCTCCCGCTCGCTCTCAGGCGATTGCCTGTTTCTTGAGGTTGATAACGGGCATTACCCCACCTTCAGCGAATAACAGGCCAGAGGAAAGGCAAGACTTCAGGCCCTCTTCGCGCTCGCCCGGGCCCAGATTGCCAATTACGATTTGCAGCGCGGCGTTCAAAGCCGTCGCAGTCAGACCCGGTGGAACATCGACACGAAAGTCCGGGTTGGGGGACAATGACCCGCCGGACCAGCTCACTGCGCGCCCGATCCACAGAGATCCACTGTCGCCACGAGCGTCTTCCGTCATTGCGACAACGGCAAGACGCGCCTCTTCATCTCCCTCGCGGACCCAATTCTCGCACAGCTTGAGAACTTCGCGGTCATGGTCGCTTTTCTCACGATCGAGACCTTCAACACACTTTATTCCCCACCAGACCGCCTCCGGTTTCGGCAAGATGTGTGCGAAATAGGTGATTGCCAAAAACGGATCCTCACCTTCCAGAATCTCAAGTGTGTAGTCCTGTGGCGAGACATCACCCTCGGGAGAGCTGACTTTCTCATGCAACTCAGGAAATGTCTCAAAAACCTGCTTCGCCATTGTAAAGCGGATACGAGATCCCATTCAAATTACTCCATCAGCAGTCCGTCATGCTCACAGCGCCAACACATCAGTTTATCAGAACGATGCCGCCCTTCACGATATGCGTTGCGGTTCCGTCAACAATTGTCAGGGCTCCCTTGGCATTCAAGGTCGCGTCCGCTTGAATCTGGATTACGGGTGATTTTATCTGAATCATCGCGGGCGTCATAGTGATCTTGCTCGCGCCGCATTTGAATTCGATCATCGCACCTGCCTTGACTTTCCAGGTTGCGCCAATGTCTTCGGTCACGTTAATGCCGACTTCTTCAGTGCGGTTCATGTCGATCTTGGTGGTCCGATCATTCTTCACGTGAAGATCGTCATTGTTCTCAACGACGGTTTCCATGTCCTTTTGTGCGTGTACACCAATTTTTTCCTGGCCTTTGGAATCATCCATGACCATCTCGTTGTAGCCACCGCCACCGATTGTTGAATCTGTCTTGATACCGGACTTGTTCTTCTCGCCGGGCAAGGAATAGGGTGGCATGTTGTCCGCGTTGTACACGGTTCCGATAACGATCGGCTGGTCTGGATCCCCCTCCAGGAACTGAATGATCACCTCCTGGCCAACGCGCGGAGTGTAAACACCGCCCCAGTTTTGTCCGGACAGGACCTGCGCAACGCGCACACGGCGCGACTGTGTCTTGTCCCGATCCCAGTGAAATTCGACCATGATCTGACCGTATTCGTCGACGTCGATTTCTCCCTGCCCCACGACCTTGGCCGTCTGCGGACCGGGAATACGCGGCTTCGAAGTATGCGCCGGCGTTCTGAATGGAATGTCTGTCGACAGGACGTCGTAGGCACCGGTGTAGGCCTCTTCCTGAGGCCCGCTCTCGCCAGACCGGTAGCTTTCGGTGATAATCTGGTGGCTCGCCCGGACAACAAGGTATTCCTTGTTCTGCGGGCCATGCGGGTGCTCTTTCAGTGTGAACAGGCCGCCTGCATAAAGACGCACGACCTCGCCTGCGCATTCGATGCGCTTGTCCGCTGCCTGCTCTGCTTCAAGGCGAATGTTGGAGTATTTTGTCCCCTTGTCCTTTTCGGTATATCGGCCGGGATAGTCATAGCTTTCCAGCGCACCGGCCCGATAGGAGGAGCCTGCGTCTTTTTCAGCCTCAAGCGAAGCACTTGGTTTTTCAAAATCGTAATCGTTGATCGCAAATTTTCCAGTCCTGAAATTCCGGCCCGGTATCCAGTCATAGATGTGTTCTTCGTCGCGCTGACTGTCCCCCCCGAGTGGAATGAACGGGATATTGGGATCGCCTTCAATTTGGCTGTAGGACGACTTGGAATCGGCAAGAATCATGGTGTGTTTGCCGTCGGAGTGTTCGAAACAATACGAAATACCGAACTCTTCCATCAGCCGGCAGCAGAAGTCGTAATCCGACTCGCGATACTGAACGCAGTAATGGATCGGATCGTATGATTCGGTGAGCTTGTCTTCGAAATCAGCAAAGTCGTGCTCGCCCAGAACCTCGGCCAGGATGTCCTGGACGGACATGTCCTTGAAAATCCGGCAATTGGCGTTTTTGGTCAACAACCAGAACCAGGGGCGCAGGAGCAGTTTATAACGGTAATATCCGCCTTGATGCCCTGCCCACCTGGCATCCGTCAAAAGTCCGTCGAAGTAACGGGTATCACCATTGTTCGTTTTGACCTTTACAGTCATGTGAGTCGCAATGGCGCGATCAAAATCCAGATCTTCCTGCTGACTTACGACTTCAAGACGAATCTCGAATTCTTCGCTCAGTCCCTCATCGCACTCTACGGTGACTAAGGAGAGCTCATCTTCGCCAAAGACCGTTTTGAGTTCGGCCATGCGATCGGTTTGTCTGAGTTGTCCAGTGGCCACGGAGGTCTCCTCGGAAATACTTCGGTTACAAACAACTGCCGTTTGCAGTCGTCTGACAATTTCCTATGGCGTTTCCGACAAAATTGATGTGCTCGGGAACACAATTATTGCAAATAGTTTAAACGCCATCGTCGGAAATTACCAAGCGTTGATTGATAACTTACCCAGCTGATTCTTAAATTGAAAACAGATCACATTAGACTCTTGCCCGCCTCACAAAAAACTCACGCCTGCCTCCTCTTGATAAATCACCGCAATTCGACATACTGATATCAAACCGTACTTTAGTGACTTTCGCCACATTAATATTTTCAAAATCTGGCACGATGTATATCGAAACTTAAATGCGACATTGTTCGCACGCACTCCAAAAGGGAGGATTGAAATCGTGACCTATCACCGCCTTGTTTCCGGTCCTGCAAATTACCGTAAAGAGTTTGCCGGTTCCCGGATGAAGACAGTACTGTGCGCAGCCGCCTTTTCGCTCGTATTCGCCGGATCGAATTTCGGAATTGGAACCGCATCGGCTCAAGATGCGACCTACTCCGCCGAGGAAGTGAGCCAACATTTCAAACAGTTGAAGACACGTTCGCTCAAACCGACTGGACAGACGCGTGCGCTGTGTATCGGGACAAGGGATGAATGCAATCCGAATGGTGCCAAACAAGAAGGTGGCCAGGTCGCCGTTACCTCACAGGATCCAGATGCCAACGCCGGTGACAACCAGACAGCGGAAACACTCGTGGTGGATCCTGATACCAAGGCAATCGACGAAGGTTTCAATCTACTCGTCTCGTTTGAATACGCGTCGGCGCGCCTGAGCACTGAGGCGAAGGTGAACCTGCGGGAATTTGCCAAGGGGATTGCTGATCCGGAACTCGCAAGTGCCGTCTTTGTCATCGAAGGCCATACTGACGGTATCGGTTCGCTGAACTACAACCAGCGCCTTTCGGAGGACCGCGCACAAGCCGTATCCGAATTCCTGGTCTCCCTCGGTGTCGGCAGAGACCGCCTGAAAACCGTCGGCTATGGCAAAACTCGACCGGCTGTCGCCGACATCAATGACCCGTCAAACAGAAGGGTCGAAAGCAAACTCGTTTTTGAATAATTTTTTTCAGACGACGTCCCTGCCGGAAGCGTATCGGCAGGGACATGGGAATTGGGGCAGGAAACTCAGATGAATTTCGATCCGGAGACATTTGGCAGCGAACTTTCGCCCGGTGCCGGGTGCGGCCCTGACCTTTATGATACGGAGCCGGCATTCGCAGCCCTGATGGATGCATGCGAGGAAATGCTGCCCGAACGCTTTGGCGACTTCGATCGCTCGGAAATAGAATTCTCTGACATTTTCAAGCAAATGGAAGGGTTCCTGAAGCAGTCGAGGGACCTCCGCCTGCTGGCAATGCTCGCGCAATTCGCCCTCCTGAACGGGCAGTTGCACCTGTTTGCAAATGTGATCAGAATTATTCGCAAACTCCTGGAAGATCACTGGGACCAGGTTCATCCTCAGGATGCCGATTTCGGACACATGGAGCGCGTCGGAGCACTCGAAGCGCTCAACAATCGACCAACAGTAACACTTCCGCTCGAAGCCGCCCCTCTTCTCAAGACACGACGCAGCGGTCCGATCAGCTACCGCGCGATCAAGATCGCCAACGGGGACACAACACCCCGTCCCGATGAACACACAATTTCGCTCGGAGCCATTGAAGCTGCCCTGACATCAGGCGAGCTGGAACAGGATGTCATCGAGGACGTGCTGCGGGATCTCGCAGAACTGCCTGACGAGTTGCGGGCAATCGCTGAAGTCAGTTCTGCGAAACTGACCGAAGCCGAGGCCAAAGCGTCGCCGCCGAACTACGAACCATTGATGACGCTGCTGCAGGAGATGAGCGCAGAGCTCAATCTTCGTCTCGGCCGGATGTCACCGGATGATGCCGAAGCGGCAACGTCTGAAGGCGACGAGGAAGACGCGACCGGCACCGGGGCTTCCGCGACTTCCAACCTGGAAATCAAAAACGCCGCACAGGCCAAACTGATACTGGATTCGGTTGAAGATTATTTCTCCTCCCGTGAACCGTCGCACCCGGCCTTGTTTCTGGTGCGAGAATCGCGAGGACTTGTTGGCAAGTCCTATCTGGACGCCCTGAAAATTCTGATGCCCCGAAGATTCGACGAAGTCGCACTCTTGCTCGGTGCAAGCGGGCTTCAACTTTCAAACGACAGGCTTATTGAGCTCAACGAGGGCGAAGAAAGCGAACTTGGAAGCATCGACGACTTTTCTGTTCTGGTTATTGAGAATCGTGCGGATGCGATTAAGGGCATTGCCGCCGTCAAGGGATATTTTTCTGCCAACGAGCCGACAAGCCCCATCCCGATGCTGTTGGAAGAGGCTCAAAACATGAGCTCCGGGTCCTTCACCGGCCTCCTCAACCTCTTTCTCCGTCCGGAAGACGAGTAAGACTGGAACCATCATGGCCACGAGCAACACCTTTGTTTCCCTAGAGTTCTCATACTTGTCCTTGACACAGGCGGCTAACGGGTCCTCAATATTTGAGGAAAATTTGTAAAGCGACATTGATGTGACTGTGATCACTTCCAAAACCAGGAATTCGAAGTAAATATAGTTTCAACAACGCGGCGCAACTTAAATAAAGACACAGTATTTTATGCGCCATGTACGAGTACTTGATTGAATTGAACATTTTTTTCTGAGGTCAAAATACGAAAGGCAAGTACAATGGCATCAGGTAGCGGGCAAAGCTTTATCAAGCGAAATAGGCCACCCAGAGTACACATTTTCTACGAGGATCCATTTGACGCAGAACAAAAGGTCGAGTTGCCATTCGTGATGGGCGTCATGGCCGATCTGTCAGGTGACAGTCCGGGAGTTGAAAAGGCAGATGTCGACGAGCGCAAGTTTCTCGATATCGATATGGACAATTTTTCCAAGCGCATGGAAGCGATCGAGCCCGGCACGTCCTTCACTGTGGAGGATAAACTTTCGGGCGATGAGAACACAAAACTTGGCGTTCAGCTGCGTTTCAAGAGCATGGATGACTTCACACCCGGAAAGGTTGCCGAGCAGGTACCGGCATTGAAGAAACTTCTTGATGCACGCAACAGCCTGGCAACTCTGCGCACGATGATGGACGGCAGGGTGCAGGCGATCAGTCAACTGGAAGAGCTGACACGTGATCCCGCACTGATGCAGGCACTCGCCAAGAAAATTGAAGCCGACAGTGCCTCGTCGTCGAATGACGGCGCAGCGGAAGGCGATGAAGAGGAGGCATAAATGAGCAACACCGATACAAGCGCTCAAAAGAGTGGTGCCGCCGTCGGCGAAGTTGCGGGTGAAAAAACCCCGGAGGAATTCGCTTCGATCTTGAAACAGAATTTCCGTATCAAGAGCGAGCAAGACACGGCCAATGAACTCGTTGACAACGCGATGTCGACATTCCTCTCAGAGGCCCTGTCGGACGAAGCGCTGATCAAGGATGATGTCTACGACACCATCGATGAAATGATTGCCAAGCTCGACGAAAAGTTGACGTCGCAAGTGAACGAGATCATTCATGCGCCGGCGTTCCAACAGCTCGAAAGCGCATGGCGCGGCATCGATTACCTGGTTCATAATTCGGAGACCGATGCGTCCTTGAAACTGCAGTTCCTGAATATTTCCAAAAAGGAACTTGCAGGTGTCTTCAAGAGCTACCGCGGCGCCAAGTGGGATCAAAGCCCGCTGTTCAAGCAGATCTATGAAGCTGAATTCGGTCAGCTCGGAGGTCAACCATACGGCTGCCTCGTGGGCGACTACGAATTCTCCTACGATCCGCAGGACATTACCGTCCTCAGGGGCATGGCGAAGATCGCTTCTGCTGCTCATGCACCGTTCCTAGCGGCGGCAGATCCGCAGCTCATGCAGATGGAAAGCTGGACTGAACTTCCGGCCAAACGCGATCTGTCCAAGGTCTTCGATACGGAAATCCACGCTCAGTGGCGCACGCTGCGCGAATCCGAGGATGCTCGTTATCTGGGACTATCGCTACCACGTGTTCTGGCGCGTCAGCCCTATGGTGCCAAATCCGATCCGGTCGAGGAATTCGCCTTTGAGGAAGAGTTCGACGAAGACACGCACGACAACTATGCCTGGATGAACTCCGCCTATGCGATGGCGAAGAACATCAACGCCGCCTACAAGGAATATGGCTGGACAGTTCGTATCCGCGGCGTGGAAAGCGGTGGCCTGGTTGAAGATCTGCCGACACACGTCTTTGAAACGGACGACGGCGGTGTGGATCAGAAATGCCCGGCTGAAATCGCGATCTCCGATCGCCGCGAACATGAAATTTCGCGACTGGGTCTGATCCCGCTGATTCATCGCAAGAATACCGACCAGGCGGCCTTCCTTGGTGCGCAGTCGGTCTTCAAGCCACGTCAGTTCTCCGGCCCGGACGGCAAGGACGCAACCGCATCGGACAATCTTTCTGCGCGGCTGCCCTACATGTTCGCAACCACGCGTTTCGCCCACTACCTGAAGGTGATGGTGCGCAACAAGATCGGATCCACCAAGGAGTCCGCCCAGCTGCAGCGCTGGCTGAACGACTGGATCATGGATTACGTCGATGGCGATCCTGACAACTCGACTGAAGAGACCAAGGCACGCAAGCCACTTCGCGAGGCGAAAGTCACCATCATCGATGACGAGGAAAACCCGGGATACTACAGAGCCCAGTTCTTCCTTCGTCCACACTATCAGCTTGAGGGCATGGACATCGGCATGAGCCTGGCCTCGAGAATTCCGCAAGACGGAAACTGATTTTCAGAATTGGCAGTTGGGCGGAGATCCGCCCAATCGCCAGGCATCCCTCGAGGATGCAATCCGGTTCGACCGGGTGGAGGTGCAAACGAGACGCAAATGCGCCAAGGGGTTTGGACCAGAAGGTCCGAGGTAGATGTCAAATATTGGAAGCACAGCGCCGGTCGAAAGGTGCCGGCCTGACACAAAAGAGGATTACTTAAAATGGCTGTTGATTATTTTCTGAAGCTTGAAGGCATCAAGGGTGAAGCACAGGACAAAACTCACAAGGAAGAAATTGATATTCTTTCCTGGTCCTGGGGTGCTTCGCAATCCGGTACAACGCACATGGGCTCCGGCTCCGGTGGTGGAAAGGCACATTTCCAGGATCTCAGCATTACCAAGTATGTCGACAAATCGACCCCGGTTCTGCTGCAGCACCTTTCGACCGGTAAACACATTGCCGGCGGTTATTTCTACTGCCGCAAGGCTGCTGGCGACTCTCCGCTTGAGTACATCAAGATCGAGATGAAGGACATCATCGTCACGAGCGTATCGACTGGTGGCAGCGGTGCCGACGATCGTCTTACGGAAAACTGCACGCTGAACTTCGGTGAGTACAAGTACGTCTATACCGAACAGAAGCCGGACGGTTCCAAGGGCGCAGCGCCGGAGTTCGCATTCGACATTGCAGCGAACACCAAGAAGTAAGGCATTCGCCGAATTGGCTGCCGCTCCAAGTGAGCGGCAGCCTGTGTTTTCGAGGGGCGCTTCTCCAAAGTCGGGCACAAGAATTCCATTCTTGATGTTGGTCCTCTCGCACATCATCCAGGACCGGATTCTCGTGGGCGTTGCCGATGGCAAAATCTAGTGTGAAAATGCATTCGCCACTGATGTGGGCATTCCGGGCCATGGACGACCCGGACTACAAGGCCGCACAGGATCGTCAGAAGACTTCGGCCTCCGGCAAAGCTCTCAAGTCAGGCCGCAGACTGTCGCGCGCTTACGGTGTATCGGAGCAGACCCTTTTGTCGGAAGTTCGGCAGAACTTGCAGGCGTTGCTCAACACGGTCAATCTCAATTCGACACAAGATCTTTCCGATTTTCCCGAAGTGGAAAATTCAATCCTGAACTTCGGCCTGCCGGACCTTTCCGTACATGTTGTCGATACCATACAGATCGAACGCCTCGCCGACGATATTCGCGAAGCGCTCATTCGTTTTGAACCACGTATGGATCCGCGTAGTTTGCAAGTCGTACGCGACGACAATGTCGAGAGCGATACATTTAAGGTACGATTTGTTATCAAAGCCGAAATTCGTTGTGACCCGGTGCGCGTCAGCAGTGAATTCATTGCTGATGTCGACCCTGCATTCGGTCGAATCAAGATTATCGGGGCGACTGGATGAACCGGGAATTTCTGGACCTTTTCAATCAGGAACTTACTTACCTGCGTGAGCAAGGCGCAGCGTTTGCGGAAGCTTACCCGGCAGTTGCCGAAAGGCTGGGTGGGTTGCTTGAGGACCGATCCGATCCGATGTTGTCGGGACTTCTGGAAGGCACTGCCTTTCTTGCTGCCCGCGTTCAACTCAAGATGAAGCACGAGTTTTCAGAATTCACGTCCAATCTCTTTGAGCAGTTGTACCCTTCAGCCCTCGCTCCCATCCCGTCCATGGTACTGGCGCGCGTGACGCCAAAATACGGCGATGCCAACCTGAGGTCCGGTATCAAGATCGACAGGCACGCGCCCCTGGAGGCCGTGTTTCGGGAGCGGCAGGGCGAAGTCAGGTGCCGTTTCACGCTCACCGCGCCCATTGTTCTGACGCCGCTGCAACTGACCGGGGCGAAATATCTGAGCTCAGCGGCGCAGGTCTCCGGACTCGGCGCGGAAATGGCAGAAGACAAGCGCACGAGAGCGGGCCTGGCCATCAAGTTGACGCACCGGATGGCAGAGGATGACGAAAATGAAGTCTCCGACGAGGAAGCGCTCAAGAAACCGGAATACCAGGTGGCCGGTTGCAGGATTGATGACCTGCCAATCCGGCTGATCGGACCCCTTGATCTCGCGGCCAAGATCTACGAACAGATTTTCGGGCATACGATCGCTGTCTATCTTCGAACCGAGGACGCCTTTGGCCAGGCATCTCTGCAACGTTTGCCGGTCAACGCCGTCGAACAGCTTGGCTTTGACGAGGACGATGCGCTGCTCCACAATGATCGGCGATTGTTCATCGGGTTCGACCATCTGAGGGACTACTTCAATTTTCCGCGCAGTTTTCTTGGGTTTCGGCTGACTGGTCTGCGACGCCACCTGGATCGCGTCAAGGCAAAGTCATTCGAAATCGTCTTCATTTTCGACGAGGCCGAAACCCGCCTTCCCTCCCATGTCGAGCACAAAATTTTCGCTCTTCACACATCTCCCGCCGTCAACCTGTTCGAAAGAGCCACGGACAGAGTGCCGATCAAGAAGGGTCAACACGAGTTCGCCGTCATTACGGATCGCACGAGGCCTCTCGACTATGAGGTTCATTCCGTCACCGAAGTGAATGCCCACTTTTCGGGTGGTGAAAAAAGGACGGTCGAGCCGCTGTACAGCGTGGCACCGGACACTGAAAAAGCGGGGCATGAATGGTTCTATACCGTTCGCAGGTTGCCCCGCAGGCAATCTTCCAGCGAGGTACGCAGACTGCAGCCAAGGTCCTATATCGGGACCGAGACCTTCGTGACGATTTCAAGCGGTGCTCAGGCCGCTGCCATCCTTCAAAGTGGCAACAAACGACTTGCCGAACTGTCCCTGAAGGTCATGGCATCCAACCGCGCGATTGCCGCCGATCTGCCGGTCGGAACCAATCCGGACAAGTCGAACATCGGAGATTTCCGCATTCTGGAAGACGTCAGCCTCAAGGTTGACTGTGTTGCCGGCCCCACACAACCAAGACCACCGCTGCTTTCCTACAATGAGAGATTGGGCGAAGAAGGCCACGTGGGCGCAATTGCCTGGCGCCTGATCAACGTACTCGCGCTCAATCACACAGGACTGATACACGACGCGGCCGGTAAAGATGGCCGCTCCTTCGGCGATATTCTGAGCCTCTTCGCTCCGTTATCCGACAATGCGGCCGACAGGCAGGCGCAATCAGTTCGTGCCGTTTCGACCCGCCCGGTTGTTCGCAGGCTTCAGCAAAAGTCCGGAACCGGTGTGGCACGTGGGCTGGAAGTTACAATCACTCTCGACGACAAGGCGTTTGAAGGAGCCAGCGCGTTTCTTCTGGGGGCGGTACTTGACCGCTTTTTGGCAGAATATGCGTCCATCAATCATTTCACCCAGTGCGTGATCGCAACGACGGAACGCGGTACCATCATGAAATGGCCACCGAGGATCGGCGCCAAAGGGATCCTATGAGCGACCTGGACGAAAAGGACCAGAAAACAAAGGTGCGCCCGAAGGATAATGTACCGGAGGGCGACAAGACTATTGTGCATTTCGCTGGCGCAAAAACGGTATGGCCCGACCCGGACGATACTCCAGATACAAAGCTTCCCGACCCGGATTCAGATGCCGACGCTCCGGCCGTCGAGGCTGAAGCGGACACGGACACGGAAATAGACATTCCGGCAACAGATCCCTGGACAATATCCGAAGACGCGATCCTGTCGCCCGCGATTGAATCTGAAGCGATCAATCAGAACGATCAGGAAACCGCCACCGTCACGGTAGACGAGGCGGATAAAACCGCGTCTGAGCCTGTCGGCGAAGAACCAGCAAAACTTGGCTCCGAGCTGGCGCCATTTGAGACGGACCTGACGCAAGTCGAAACAGTTTCAGCCCCTGAAGAGGCACTCCCGGCAACCGATGATACGGACGACGAACCTGTCGACGCGGTTACTGCGGACGCATCACCGGCCGACACTGAAATGCCGGAAGACCCGAAACCACCGGCAGAAACCCGGATAGAGGTTCCAGTTCAGCAGCAATATGCATCACTGCTTGCAGCCCTGAGCGACCGTGTCCAGAAACATCCGGGCGGCCATGACCTTCTCGCGGTACTGCGCATGCTGGAAGGACAGACCGCTCCCGGAGCTGCACAAGCTGGCATGGACCCGAAGAAGGCCGATGAGCCGGCCCCTCCGCGCATCGGCAAAAGCCGTCGGCTGATGGAAGACATTGTTCGATTTGGACAGGACCCGACCGGCGAATTCGCTACCTCGACAATCGAACGCGCCACCCGCGATGCAGACAACGGACTGATCCTTATGGAGCGGTTCCTGGGAATGCTCGGTCCTCAGGGTGCGCTTCCCTCGGCGCTCAACGATGAAGCGATCATGCGCGGTTTGCGGGGTGACGACAGTTTGCCCCGGTTCCTAGATGTGTTTAACAATCGCTTCATTCAGCTCTTCTTTCGAGCCTGGGCGGACGCCAGACCGATCGTCCAGCACGACCGTCCGGACGACGACCGGTTTCTTGCATATCTCGGCTCCAGCATCGGCATCGGTGGACCAATCTACCAGGACCTTGATGGTATCGATGACAGGCTCAAACTCCTCTATGCTGGTCTGAGTTCCTCGAAGTCCAAAAGCGCCGCGCGATTGAAAGCGCTCATCACAGGTGTGTTCGGCGTTGATGTGGATATCGATCAGTGCGTCGGCACATGGTTGCATCTTGAACCGGACGACCAGCTCAGCATCGGCGGGTTTGGGCCCGGCGGAGCCGGACAACTCGGCATGGATACAATTGTCGGGTCGAAGATCTACAGTGTCAGCGACAAAATCCGTATCAGAATATTCACTCAGTCACTGGATGAATATCGAAAATTCCTGCCACCGACACGGACAAAGCCAAATCCATGGACCGAAAAACTCTTTGATCTCATAGATTTCTATCTCGGGCTCGAGATTGAATACGAAATCGAACTCGCGCTGCCCAAACGCTGTGCTTCTGCTGTCCGGATGGACGGTTTGAGCTCGGCGACGCTTGGTCACATTGGTTGGCTAAAGCCCGCCGATACGGGCGTTCCGGACGACGCGGAATTCGACGACGAAGAAGACATGCTGACGGACACGCGCTTCCGGCCCGTTCGCCGGCATACATCCGTTTATCAATAGGTCTCCAATTTGAAAGGCCGATGCCATGAGCGACATTCTTGTAGAAACAGTTGCAAACAAACTTACGACGGTCAGCTACGATTGCCTGGAACAGGCCATGAGGCTCACAAAGAGCTCGGGCCACCGGAATTTGGAAATCCTCCACTGGCTGTATTACCTCGCGCGCGACGAGAACACCGATTTTGTTCATATCCTGCGCCATTTCGGCATCGATGTCGGGGTCGTCCATGGTGATCTTCAAAATGCGATCGGCGAGCTGAAAATCAACCAGACAGAGCTGCCCTCAATGGCCACCCCCTTCCAGGAAGCGCTTGAACGCGCCTGGTTCGAAGGCACCCTGAGGTATGGCGACTACAAGATCCGGTCGGCTTACGTGCTGATAGCGGCGATGGGCGACAAGACAACCTGGCGCCAGTTTCGAAGCTATTCATCCGCCCTTGAAACGCTCAATCGCGATGTTCTGGTGCGCGATCTGGACAAGATTGCGGGAGCATCCGCTGAAACGGGTGCAAGACCAATCGATGGTTCCGGCCCCAAGGCCGCGGCAACTGCGCCAGGTGGAGAAACTGCGGAAGCAGCGCCGGGCAGCGGTGTCGGCGAAGATGCGCTTTCCCAATTCACGGTCGACTTCACGGCACGCGCCCGTGCGGAAGAATTCGATCCTATCGTCGGTCGGGACGAGGAAATCCGGCAAGTCATCGACGTGCTCATGCGCAGGCGGCAAAACAACCCCATCCTGACCGGGGAAGCCGGCGTTGGCAAAACCGCGATCGTGGAAGGGTTTGCCCAGAAGATTGTCGCGGGAGATGTTCCGCCTGCCTTGCTGGGTACGCGGCTATGCGCACTCGACCTTGGCCTGTTGCAGGCCGGCGCATCGATGAAAGGCGAATTTGAAAAACGGCTGCGTGCCGTCATCGATGCCGTTCATGCTTCGATCGTGCCGACGATCCTTTTCATCGACGAAGCGCACACCCTGGTCGGTGCAGGAGGCGCAGCCGGTACCGGCGATGCTGCCAATCTGCTGAAACCTGCGCTCGCGCGCGGCACGCTTCGCACCGTCGCAGCAACAACCTGGTCGGAATACCGGCAGCACTTTGAAAAGGATCCTGCACTGACCCGGCGTTTCCAGCCTGTTCAGGTAGACGAGCCGGATGAAGAAAAGTGCTTTGCGATGGTCCGTGGGCTGCTTGATCCTATGGAGGAGCACCACCAGGTTCGAATCCTCGATAGCGCAGTCAAATCAGCCGTATCCCTGTCTCACAGATACATCCCCGCCCGACAGTTGCCGGACAAGGCCGTCAGTGTTCTCGATACGGCGTCGGCACGGGTGAACATTTCGCAGGCGGCCCAACCTGCGAGACTCGCGGATCTTGTTGCCAAAAAAGGGTTTCTCGAAACCGAAAAACAGGCACTCACCAACGACACCGAACTCGGCATGGAGCATCAGGAGCAGCTGGACGCTCTCAATACCGCCATCGACGAGACAGAGGCCGATATCGAGAAAGTCCGTGAGGAATGGGAACGGGAGCGCAATCTGGTGGCCGCCGTACGCCGCCTGAATGCCGCCCTCACCCACCTCAAGGGCGGTGAACCTGCTCCGCATCCGGAAAGCACGGAAATCGGGGATCCGGAACATGAGGGTCCGGACCTGGTATCGATAGATGACATCGAACTCGACCTGGACGTTGACCTGGAAGACGAAGAAGCCATTCGCGCGGCCCTTCACGAGAAACGGGCCGAACTTTCACAGATCCCGGAAGATGACCGGATGGTCTATGCCTATGTGGACGACGACGCTGTCGCCAGCATCATTTCAGACTGGACGGGAATTCCGGTCGGCAGGATGGTGCAGGACGAAATGGCAACCATCCTCAATCTGACCGACAGTCTGAACAAGCGGGTGATCGGGCAGGCACACGGTCTGGCGATGATCGCGAAACGCATCGAAACCAGCCGCGCACAGCTCGGGAACCCGGACAAGCCGATCGGTGTCTTCATGCTGTGCGGACCGTCGGGTGTGGGCAAGACCGAAACAGCGCTTGCACTCGCTGAAACGCTGTATGGCGGCGAGGACAGCCTGATCACGATCAACATGTCCGAGTTTCAGGAAGCGCATTCCGTTTCCGGCCTCAAGGGTGCCCCTCCCGGCTATGTCGGCTACGGTGAAGGCGGACGGCTGACGGAAGCTGTCAGGCGCAAACCGTATTCCGTAGTGCTTCTTGATGAAGTTGAAAAGGCTCATCCGGACGTGCATGAAATCTTCTTCCAGGTCTTCGACAAAGGGTGGATGGAAGATGGCATGGGCCGCAGGATCGACTTCCGCAACACCTTGATCCTGCTGACGTCGAATGTCGGAACGGAAATCATCATGAATGCGGCCGGTCATATGCTGGACGCGCCGGTTTCAAGCGATCCGGACCTCGCGGCAACCGACCCCAACGCGCCTGATGCAGAAGAACTCTCCGAAAACCTGAGACCTGCACTGCTTGACGTTTTTCCGCCGGCGCTGCTCGGCCGGATCGTGACGATCCCCTACTACCCACTGTCACCATCCATGCTTGGCTTCATTATTCGCCTGCAGCTCAACCGCATCGTGAAGCGGGTCAAGGAAAACAGAAATGCAGATCTCGCGTTCGGAGATGATGTGATTGCACATATCGTTTCTCTCTGCCGCGATCCGGACAGCGGTGGCAGGATGATCGACAACATCCTGACGAATGATCTTCTGCCAAAGCTTTCGCGTGCGTTCCTGACCGCGCAGATGAATGGCGAAGAATTGACGTCCGTGACAATAGCTGCAGGCGAGGATGGCCTGGAAATAGCGACGACGACCGGCACTTAGGTGCCGGTCAGGCATCCATTTTCCGCAAGGCCGAAAGCCGCGACACCATTTTCCCGGTGCAAAGGTTTGCGAGCCTCACCTGGTTTGTCGGAACAGGAGCACGTTCATGTTCAACATCTTCACGATGAATGCAGCGCTGAACCTGCTTCAAGGCATCGGGAAGCCTCTGCTCAGTCTGGGCGCGCAGAACAACAGCGTTGCAGTTCTGCAGAAATGCCTGGCGTCGCTCGGCTACGACCTGGCGCATTCCGAAACCTCGCAAGGCAATTTTGACGGAATTTACGGCTCCGGAACACAAACCTCCGTTGTCGACTTTCAGTCAGATCAGAAGATCAATCCGGACGGTGTCGCCGGAAACGTGACATTTACCCGGATCAAGGAAGACCTTCCGACCTATAGAGAGCTGCTGGAAAAGCTGAAAAACATCAATTCGGAAGAATTTCGGAAGAGATTCGACCTGTCGGGCGTGCCGACACCCAAGGGATTGCCAGAAAGCTTCGTATGGCGACCAATGGGATATGTGATAGCGATCATGACCCAAATCGACACGCTTCTGGGGGAAGGTGATGTACCCAAAGCGGTCATCGAGCAGATCAAGTACAGAGTGAAAATAAGGCCTGAAAAAACGTCCGCCTTTTCCAGTGCCCAGACTTCGCACGGGAGTATCAATTTCACTCCGGCGCATTACATTCCCGGTGAGAAACTCTATCTCGGGAAAGACTTCACAATACGCGCGTCGTTGTTACACGAAATTTTTCATGCGATGAGACACACGAACAAACTGGGTTCTTCCGACAACGTGGTGCAAACGGGTCGCAGGCGAAATTTGACGGAGGTGAGTTACCCACCCGGAGGCAGGGAAATGGGTAACGAAGTCAAATTGAACTTCAAGAACAGGGGTGAATTGCTGGCAATCACCGTCACCAACACATACCGGTCAGAAATCAACCCTGTTCCGATAAAACACCCCTACAACAAGGAAATGCTCTTCCTGCGGAGCGATCATGAGGGTTTTCTGAAGCAGAACGGCCTCCCGAGGCCGGACCTGTTTCACCTGTCTCCTGAAATAGCGCCACACCTGAAGATATTTCGGGGAGAACAGCCCGATCTTTGTAAAAAGATTGCTGTTTCGAAAGCGCCTTTCAATCCGATCAGGGAACTCAAGTAGAGCGTTAGTTCTCGCAAGCGTCCTCACTGTCCTGCCAGGATTTCCCCGACGACACCGCGATAGGTCTTGAGATCCTTGCTTGCAACAGATTGCGGTGCGTCCGCGCCCGTCTCCATTTCAAAGGAAAGCGGGTCAGCCGGCTCGCCTCGTTGCCGGATTTCGAAATGAAGGTGGGGACCTGTTGAAAGTCCTGTGGTTCCCACATAACCGATGAGATCACCGGCCTGGACAACAGACCCCTTCTCGACCCCGTCCGCGTATTCATGCATGTGGGCGTAACGGCTGGTGATGCCATCCTTGTGCGTGAGTTCTATGAAATTGCCATAGCCACCGCGAACGTCCTTGTAGGTCACTTTGCCGGAAAAGGCCGCCCGGATAGGTGTTCCGGTCGGCGCAGCCCAATCGACACCGGCGTGCAGACGCTCCGTTTTCTTGATCGGATGAAAACGCATGCCGAATTTTGACGTCAGAACGCCTTTGACGGGAACAAGCATTGCGCCAGACAGGCTGATCTTTCCGCCCTCACTGACGCAGGCGAAACCGCGATTTCCTGGTGCCTTTAGAACGTAACAGCGGACGGACCAGTCGTCTCCCCTGCGGACACCGGCAAACAATACCCTGCCCCCGCCCCGCTTTTCGTCCCGAGGCATGTCGGTGAAGACGAGTGTAAACCTTTCGTCCGGCTTGATTGCTCTTTTGAGATCTGTCGAAGGTGCCAGGTAAGCGATCGCCTCGCCGACGATTGACGCCGGTACGGCATTCCGCACCGCCGTGGCATAGAGGCCGTCAATCAATCGATGTCTCTTGGGTGAGCCTGCGCCCTGATCGTCTGCGATTTTCTCCTGTACGACCTCCTTGCCGAACCACGGATCTGCACCGTGCACGTAGGTCTCACCGTCACGGGAGACTGAATAGGCGGCGGTTCCGAGGTAACCCTCCGCAGAGTAGAGTGACAGCTGAACCGGGCGATAGTAGTCACCGATCCTGCCGAGCCGATTAGGCATCCTCGATCCCCTGACCGCGATCTTGTCGCCCACGATTAAATCGCTCCGCTCAAACTCCTGTTTGACGAATTCAAGCAGAGGTTTCGATGCATCGTCGTCAAAACCGTTTTCCTTCAAAAACGCCTCAAGCGAGCTTTTGTCGTCGATTTTCTTCCGGATTTCCATCCGGCTCGCGCCTTGTCCGATCGGGCGTTCGGTCAGATAGAGGTTCAGCGTGTCGGTTGGTGGCTTCAAGAACACAGGGAGGTTCGATGCCGTTGAATTGTCCGTTTCCCCACCTTCATCAACTACAAGACCTTCCGAATCCTCGCCTCCGCCAAAGTTTCCGAACTGGAAATCCGCCTCGCTGCCCGGAGCCCTGATGACGAGGTCGCCGCTTTCATTCAGCATCTGGCTATCCAGTACAAATGCGGTCAGGGTCGGCAGGGCTGCCACGCCCGCAGACTCGGAGCCGGAGGGGACGGGCCGCTCGGACAGCTCTATCCTTTGTGTCGCCCCCCCGTCATTCAGCAACACCGGATCGCCGGCCAGAGGAATGACTGCCGACACTGCCATATCAAAAAACGGATCGGACGGAACAACCAGTTCCTCATCCGAAGCAATGTCGGTTGCCGTTTCGATTGTATCAGTGCCTGGCTCTGCGGGTTTGTCCGCGACTGCAATGTCGGTCTGATCAGGTGCTTGATCGTCATCCGTTTCCTGAGGAGGCGGAATATTGGTTTGATCGACACTCGCCGTCTCTGGTGAAGACAGGGAGATCGCCCCGGATGAAATCAGATGGGCTATGCCGCCAATTCCCCCTCCGATAACAAGGAAAGCAATGGCGAGGATCGCATATGTCGCGACAGAAGAGACATTGGCCCGAGGCCTTTCAGGTTCAGGTGCCTGTCCGCGTGCGGGGTCTTGTTGCGGCTTTTGTGGAGCATTGGCCGGTTTGCCAGACGGCCGGATCACCGTGCGATCAAATTCGGGTCGGTTCGCACCGGAATTCTGATTGTCTGACCACTGAACCATCAACGTATCCTGGCTGAAGCAGGTATTTTTTTGTTTAAGTCGCTATCCTGATCATGCCGGATGACGCCACCAGATGCAAAATGCGGCTGTCATGAATTGGTCGCAGGCTTTCTCAACGGGGAAATTTAACCAGGTTGGAACCGCTTTGGCGGGATTGCTCGACTGATCTGAATTCCGAACCTTCCATATACATTTCGTCGGAATCCAGGGTGAATACGGAAATTTCAGTGCTTAAGCCTCGCAGCTGACCTTTCCAGATTTCCTTGACGGGATAATCATTGGGCAATCCAGTGGCGACGGAGTCACTGATCGCCAGCCGCACTTTCTTTTCCTTTGCAACGGATTCGACCCTGCTGGCTGTATTCACCGTCGTTCCCATGACGGTAAAGGAACGTCGGTGCTCGCCACCTATGTCACCGACCAAAACCGGTCCTGCATTCAACGCGATACGAAGATCCAGTCCCTGCTGGCCTGTAATCTCTCGAATGTGATCGAGAAGGTTGATGATCTCGTGTGCTGCGTCGACCGAAGATTTCTCGGGATTTTCAACCGTATTCGGCGCATTCCAGACCGCCATGATCGCGTCGCCGATATATTTGTCGATATATCCGTGATGCTTGGTAATCGTCTGCCCGATCGCATCGAAACAGTCATTGACCACGCGAACAACGTCCTGGTCCGCAAGTTGTTCGGACATCTTCGTGAAGCCGACAATATCGATGAATGCCACAACAACATGACGTGTATCGCCGCCCAGTCGCGGCAATTGTTCCGATGTCGCCATTTGCCTGATGACATCTGGCGCAAGATAATGTCCGAACAATCTGACCAGCGAACGTTGCCTGCGCTGGAGAATGCTCACTTTACCGACCGCGGCAACGACCATTGCGCTGATGCAACTGACCGGAGCAACACCTGGCGCCAGCAACACTGCGGCTTCGAGCCCGGCAAGCGATAGGACAAGTCCAGCGACGCCCCCCAGAACCGCTACCACCGGCAAAACCAGGAGCGGCAGAAAAAGACCTGCGACGGCTCCCGCGACAGCGAACAGAACCGCTATGGCAACAAGCACACCGTTTCTCGGCGCGACCGCGATGCGGTCGGACAGGGCCGCACCGATCAGATCCGCTAGAATGAAAACACCGGCTGTCTGAGGTTGAGCCCTGGGTCTGCCGCTGGGGCCGGTTTCGGAGGCCTCAACAGGAATACCTGGCAAAAACCGGTCTGAATAAAGATGCTCGTCTTCAAACGGGAGAAGCCCGCCCAACAAAACTATCCTGCCTGCAGAAAATTCTTCAAGCTGCTTTCTGCCCTCCTCGGTTGCCTTCAGACGCAGAACGTCGATCAGCGACATATAAGGCAGCGATGTCGCCAGTCTCGAGTTCGGAACGGCAGTATAGGCTTCCGAAATCTCCGCTTCTGATGCGCCCAAGAGGGCATCGATGAGATGGGGAGACTCATTGAGCGGCAACTCCGGTTCGTGTTGACGCACAATTCCGTCGATGTCGGTTGAGACTATGACGGACCGTACGCCACCGGAACCTATGGCCGCCGTAAAACTTCGATGCGGAACACCGATCTCCGTGTGGGCGATAAATACCCTGCCGCGGTTTCTATAGACAAAACTCTGAAATGGTCTGTCAAAGCCACTTAACCGCGCCTCGCCGGAGCTCGGGTCAACGAAAGAGTCAGCGCTGTAGGCGAACACGAAATCGAAACCCAGGGCCTTTGCGCCTGCGTCCAGAAGTGCCTGCCCCGCTTCAGCCAGAACCGGGGTCATCAAGACGCGGGGAATACGCGACAACCGTTCAGATTCGAGCGATGTCTGGTCCAGCCCGACGACAGCGACCGGGGCCGGAGCCGTCTCTTGCCCAGTCCCCATGCTGGCCCTGATCTGAAACAGGCGGTCAATGACCCAGCCTTCCCAGATGGCCTTGTTCGCCGACAATCCAACAACAATTCCTGCTCCCATCGCGACCAGTGCGATGAGAACCACAAGCTGTCTACGGCCCAAGGCAGAATCCGCCGATCGGCCTCCTGACATCATTTCACGAGAACAACCGCAGTTTTGCGACCGACTTGCGCCGGATCGATCGTGATCTTTCTCATTTCCACCCCAAAATCAGGCGCTTTTCCCTGGAGGAAGAGTTCGACTTCAACAGCTTCCTCATCATTGTCCCGCTTCGGCATTTCAGTCACGATATTATCGAGTACATCAAAGCGTTTCGGCTCGCCTCCGCCAAACGATACGAATACGGAACCGTACTGATCTTTCGCCTTGTCGTCGAAGCGCAACATCAGCGACGCTGCCTTCTTGTTTTCAAGGGTCAGACCACGCAACGTCACCGTCAAACCCTTGTCAGCAGTATTTGAGCTCGACCCACTGTCGGCCTGAAGACAATTTCCGGCGCGCAAAACCTTCTCTTCGCCACCTTCAAGTGAAATTCCTGCGGAAGAAACCGTCAAAGTACCCGATTTGATGCGCACTTCCTGACAGGCTGAATAGTCGAGCAGATCAACGTGTCCGGTCGCGCCCAGGTCAATAACGTCACCCGGCATCAATTCGGAAAATGCGGCAACGTCGATTCCCTCGGACCTGTCGAGCACGAGCGCCACCGGGTCTGCAAATGCCTGACCCGAAGCCAGTGCGCCAAGGGCCACGGCAACCAAAAAACTTGATTTCCTGATACTTCGCTGCGCAATGCCATTAATAAAAATTTTCATGACGGTCTCCAAGATCAATTGTCCTATTGCGCCATGCACTCACTGAAAAGCCAGACGCCAATCCAAGGCAAACAATACCAGAAAATGACGATTTGATTGTGGCCACAGTCACACAAAGACGCATTGGAAAGCAGCATAGAGGCATCTGGAATATTTGCCAGCTATCCTGCCGGTTCCGTGTAAACACCGGTTATTCCCACGGCGTCTGCAGATTTTCCTATGAGACTCAGCAGTTTTGGTGCCAATGAAGGATCAAGCGGGCGTCCCTCCATGGCCGACAACACTCCGACCAGTTGCGGCATCGGCTTTCTGGACCTGATCAACACGATGTGGTCAGCGCCAAACGGAAGCGCCGCTCGCAAATTGAGAACATAGGGGTAGTCGGCTTCAAGCTTTGTGTCCTTGCCCAGTGGATCTGCCGCTTTGTCTGGAGCCAGCAGACGCATGGTGCCATCCGCTTCAAGTGCGAAGACTGCCATGTAACCGCTCTCGTCCGAGGTCAGGCCTACCCTCAGCGGAGAGCCTTCAGGAATGTGTCCTACGGAAGGGGTCAAAGTTCCTTCAACCGGCTGGCGTTCACGCGACAGAGCATAAAGCTCGGACAAGAACAGCCACTTGGCAACGACTTCTGAGAATCGATCGGCATTTCCGGCATTCTTGCGAAGAACAACGTCACCGAATTTGGTCAGTACGTCTCCTGCTTCGACATCCCAGAACAGGTCTGCATTTGCCGCGTCAATCACCTTAAGAGCACCCTCATGACGCCTGGATAGATTGTTGAGCACAGGCATTGCCACGTCGGTGCTCGCGGATATGGTCAGTGCGCTGTTGCCACGTGCGAGGATATTGTCCTGAACCCTTGGCAAGACAGCAGAACGCGTGCCGCCACCGATGGTCAAGCTCGGCGTCTGCCGCCCTTCAGTTGCAACACGGACTGTTTCCTTCAGGAAGCGGGTCAGTTCCTCCATTGAAATTCCGCCGTCGCGGTCAAGGTCCGCGCGGCCCTCAACACCTCTTGCAAAGGACCAACTCAGTGCACCGCGGGGTTCTCCTGCGATCATCAGTTCAGGGATCACCTGGCCATCGACCGTTGCCCCGACATAGATCACGTTTGCAAGCTCCTGCAGGTCGTCCCCGTCTGACGCCTTGTCCTGCAACATCGGGTGCAAGGGTTGAGATCGCAGAAGATCGTTTTCAAAGGGCGGAAGACCTACAAGACGCGTCCCAAGGCGCACTATTCTCGGATCGATCGAGCGTGTCATCGTTCCCGAATGGCAACTGTCTGCGAGAACCAGAACACTTCTGTCTCCCGCAGCCCGAAGCATGGCGGCCAGATCATCGTCCCGCAGGCGTTCGCCGTTCCCGGGCGCTGATACATCGAAGCCGGCCAGGAGGAAAACTTCATCCAGTCCGTCGGCTTCCGAACCCTTGACCCATTCCGTTTCCTGCGCACCGTGACCGGCATAGGACAGGACCAGCACATCATCTTCAGCCGAGCGTTCGATAAGGTCCTGCCAGGCCGAAATAACACCGTCCCTGGTTGCCTCTGCGTCATACAATGTCTGAAGATCCCGCACACCTGCCGCTTTAAGCGTATCGGCAATGTCTTTGGCATCGTTCACCGCTCCCTTCAGCGGTGACACGTTCTGATAGGCATCGATCCCGATGACCAATGCCCGCCATTCGCCTGCGACCGAAGGCGAATGGCCTATAAACACGCATGCCAAAAGCGCTGACAATCGACCAATCCGTCGGCACGCTCCAGCAACCTTCAACACTTTGCTCATGAGACGGTACAATTCCCGGGGCCGCCTTAGCCCCAGCCACCACCGCCGCCGCCGCTGGGGCCACCGCCGCCACCTCCACCGCCGCCGCCACCGCCGCCACCGTTGTCATTGTCACGGAATGTCGGATCTTTTAACGGATCAACTGAAGGTGTTGAGGTGGTTGTCGCAACCGTTGGTGTAGTTCGCACAGGAGCCGCGGTTTTTGGCTGGATCGCACATCCTGCCAAGACCAATGCAAGAATGCTTGTCGAAGGTAGTAGATAAGACAAACGTTTCACTTCATATCTCCTCAAAAAATTAGAACAAATCGTATCTCGGGCGGCTCTGCTCCCACTGGACTTTGACGAGTGCTATCAAGGCATTGTCACCCTGGACAGGATCAAGTTTGGAAGACGTAAAAAAGTTACTCAACGCATCCCGCGTTTTTCGACCAGGCTGACCATCCACCGGCCCGGGTTCGAATCCCAGATCTGTCAGCGCTTGTTGCAGCACTTTCGCCTTCAGTTTCCTGTTGGCCGATTTCAACTCTTCACGGCCTTTTTCTGCCGCCGGAGAAGAAGGATTGACGGCCGTTGCCATGGCCAGCATCCGGATCCTGTCGCGCGCTGCCGCTTCCCCGGAGCGCTGTCCAAGCATCCACGCGGTGTTGAATGCACCCCAGGCATCTCCTCGCTCCGCACTCTCGCGGAACCACTTGGTGGCCTGGTCGTCGCTCTTTTCGACGCCCTGACCGTTGTAATAAAGCAGACCGATCGCAGTACCGGCAGACGGATGGCCGCCCTCATGGGCCTTTTCAAACCAGCCGAGTGCCGCATCAAAGTCCTGACCGGTTCCTTTTCCATCCCGATAGAGCGTACCCATATTGAGATAGCCATAGATATCTTCGCGTGCCGCCGACCGATTGTAGTAGTAGACCGCACGATCAATGTTTTCATCGACATGATCACCGCTCAGGTAAAAACTACCGATCGCATTGAATGAAAACGTGTGGCCTGCCTCAACAGACTGCAATAGCTTTTCCAATCCCGCCTTTTCGTTCTGCTTGGTGCCTTCACCCTTGATTTCTGCCATTCCGAGAGAATGCAGCGCGTAGGCGTCGCCACGCTCGGCGGCCTTGCGATAAAGACTGACGGCTTTCTTGCGATCCCGGTCAATGCCGGCCCCAAGATAGTACATCCGGCCAAGTACCTGACCGGCGCGAACGTGACCCATCTGGTAGGCCTGTTCAAAGTAGGCGCTGGCCTTTTCAAGATCGCCGGCTGCAAAAGCACCTCTGCCGCGCTGAAACACGAACCGACCGATTTCGGGATAGGCCGCCATAGCTTCTCCGCAAACCTTGTCGACCAGTTCCGAGTCGATTTCGTTCGCAAGCCGACCTTCGGTCACCGCCTGCAAATCAAAGGGCTGTGTCGCCAGACCATCGCACTGGGTTACTCTTGGTTGAATAATCTGGGTAACCCGTTCAACCGGTTTTCCGGCTTCACCGGGCAATTCAAGTTCGAAACGCCCTGCCCTGGTCTCAGATCCTATTTGGGGGCGCACTGTCAGGGACGAAAGTCCTGACATCGGGAAACGATCCCCAGGTCCAAGCAAACGTCCGTCGGAGGAAAGCTGCAGATCGCTGTCTACAGACACAACCTTGAGCCAATCATCCGACGCCGGCAGCCCATCGACAGGAGCCTTTGGATAAACCGGAACCGGTCCGACCCCGATATCTGCTTCAACGGCTCGGCCCGTGGCAGTTTCGGACAGCCATGCGACCAACGCCTCAAGGCGCTGTTCACGTTCCTTTTCCTTGTCAGCATCATCGGCATCAGCAACTGCTGTCGCCTGGACAACAGTGACGGACGCGATTGCAGATGCCGAGCCGCCCCATTCATCCTCTACTTCGTATCCGATAAGTTCAACGTCTCCAGCCCCCGATCCCGTTGGCATGAATTGCAGGCTTGCTAGTTGAACGGCACTAATCTTGTCCCCTTCACCAACTGTGCTGCCATCAGGCAGGCGCAATTCACCCTTTTCCGGGGACAGGGTAAGCGTCGCTGTAATGACCCCGCCTTCGGGCTGTACCGGTTCAGGTATGGAAAGCGCACTCGCCCCGCTTCCAACCGGTATACTTACGCGGTGGTGGGCGGTCACGATGGGTTCGGGTTTTGGAGGGACGAAATAGAAGTTCGTCACCAGTGTTGAATCTTCGTAAGGGATCTGTTGCCCGCCGGTCTTGCGCACGACCTCATCGCGAACCTTGGTCATCAGGTCCTTGATTTCGAGCGACGGATCAAGTGCGTTGCCGACAACGGATGAGGTGAACGGGCTCAGCGGCCCCTCACCGTCATAGGCCACCTGGCCAGGTCTCGTTGCATAGGAAATGAAACTGCCGAGCTTGTTCGGAATTCTCCGCAACCCGCGCGTTTTGCCGAGCGCATATTCCTCTTCACCCCAGAACAAACTGCCGATTTCAAACGGATTGTCCCTGCAGGCGTCCAACATCACGATCTGAAGGCTCGAAGCCGCTTTCATGTAGTCGAGCAGATGCGACACCTTGAGGCTTTCGAATTCCAGATCGTATTGCGTCGCCAGTTTTGCATCGACAGGCAAGATGAAGTTCGATTCACCGACCTGCAATGCGTGCCCGGAATAGTAAAATAGAGCGGTGTCACCGTCGTTCAGCTCCCGCAGGAAGCGGCGAACGACCTGTTCCATTGCCTTCTTGTCCAGATTGATCCCGAGGGTTACGTCAAAATCCGCTTCCCGAAGCATCCTTGTGATTTCTTTGGTGTCGTTAAGCGGATTCACCAAGGGTTCTACGAACTCGTAATCCTGGTTGCCGATTACAAGCGCGACCCTTCGCCCGGGATCCTCGGCTGTGGATCCCAGAGCCGGTGTCCCGATCATCGCAAGACCGAGCGGAAAACCAACAATGCCAATTCGAACCGCCCGGTGAAAACCGACTACCGGACCTGAAATTGTGTTTCTTGCTGACCGCATCAAAGCAGACAGGTATTTCCGTTTTTGCATGTCGCCCTCAGCGCTTATTTCGGCACTGTATCTTCTCATCAGTCTTCAAATAGGTCTGTGACGCAGTTCACAATGTAACCGATCTTTCATAGGTTTGGATCGATCTAAATAAATAAAGTTACGTTCAGTTAAGTGATGCACACTTGCGTCCACTTCGCAAGAGCCAGATAGGTATTATCACGCAGCTTTTTATTGCTCCGGCCGGGTGGATGGCGCTTATTGTGCCAGCAATTTGAAAACAGACCGAGTCGAACTACGATCAGAAACGTTTTGGATGATTCACTGATTGGTCGAAGACACATGTCAGATACACTCACTATCCGTCGCCTGAAAGAAAACGAGCTTCACATTCTTCTTGAAATGGCAATGCAGGAAGGCTGGAATCCGGGAATTGAAGACGGTCCGGCGTTTTATGCAGCCGATCCAAACGGTTTTCTTGCAGGTGAAATCGACGGCCAACTGATCAACGTGATTTCTGCAGTCCGATACGGCGATACTTTCGGATTTATCGGGTTTTACATCTGCAAGCGTGACTTCAGAACAAAGGGCTACGGGCACCAGATCTGGGATCACGCACTGTCTTATCTCGGCCCAAGGTTATTAGGCCTGGATGCCGTCAACGAGCAAACCGCAAGCTACGGCGAGCACGGTTTCAGATCGACCTACAGAAATATCCGGCAGATGGGTGTCTCCGTGTGCGATATGCCGATGGACGCGCGAATTGCGCCTCTCGGCCAGGGAATTTTTCCTTCGGTCAAGGACTATGACCAACGCTTTTTCCCAGGACCGCGCCCCGAATTCCTGACGATGTGGACTGCACCCACGCTGGAGACCAGGCGCGGGTTTGTCTTTGTGGATGACGGTTCAGTCAAGGGTTATGGCGTCATCCGACAGTGTCATGAAGGGTTCAAGATAGGTCCCCTATTTGCCGATACTCCGGAAATTGCCGATACATTGTTCCGTGCGCTGGCTGGCCAGGTAAAGGGTCAATTCGTGATTCTGGATACACCCGAACCCAATTCATCAGCATTGCTGCTGGCTGAAAAGTACGAATTGTCGCCGGAATTCGAAACCTATCGAATGTATCGCGGCCCGGTTCCCGATCTGCCACTGGATCAGATCTATGGCATCACGACATTCGAATTGGGTTGAAGGATCGAAGGATAGGCGTCAATGCTCGACGTTCTGGTAGGCGAGCGTTGCTCCGGCCAGATCCTCCAATGCCGCGCCAACGGACTTGAACATGGTTATGGTTGCGTCCGATTGACGGCCCGGGTGCTCTCCCCGGCAGAGTTCATAGAGGTCAGCCTTGATATCCCCGGGCGTAATCAGGCCGGACTTCAGCGGCTGAACGATGTCACCTCCTTCCGACAAGCAACCATCACGCGTATCAACATATATCTCGGCACGCTCGATTAGGTCATCGTCGCTTTCGCGCATCGTTGGCTTGAAGGCACCAACCAAATCAACGTGCGCACCGGGCTTCAGGAGATCTCCCTTGATCAAGGGCTCAGTGGACAATGTGGCCGCGCTGACGATGTCGGCCAAACCAAGAGCATCCCGAAGACTGGATGCGGCCTGAATACGAATCGGCAACTGTCCATCAAGATCACGCGCAAACTGTGCCGTCTTCTCCTGCGAACGTCCCCAGATCGTCACTTCCTCGATCGAACGGATAGCCATATGTGCCGCGATCAGGTTCGGCGCAAGGCGACCGGTTCCCAGCACGAGCAAGTGTCTGGCGTCTGACCGGGCCAGATAACGGGCTGCAAGAGCTGAAGCTGCTGCGGTGCGCCGGGCTGTCAACTCGCCGCCATCTATCATGGCGAGCATTTCGCCCGTTCTGGCATCGGACAACAGATATTGTCCGTGAACGGCGGGAAGGTTTCGTTCCGAATTTCCCGGAACGACATTCACGACCTTGACCCCCGCATACCCACCCGGCACCCAGGCAGGCATGAGCAGCATGGTTCCATCCGGCTCTCCGGGTATCTTGAAATCATGATGGTGACGGGTCGGCATTGTGCAACCTGACCGGAACATTTCCGCCAGCGCATCGATCAGATCCGGATATGGAAGCGCATTGCGCGTTTGGTCTTCAGACAGGAGCAGCATAGGAGATCATTCGATTACAGTTAAAACACCGCGCGACCAAATCACAGAAGATGTGCCGGACCAAGTCGTTCAAATTGCAGAAATGCACTTTCGCCTGCAATTTTCACGATAAATCGAAGATCATCATCACATAGGCGGCAAACAGCGCCAGATGCACAGCCCCCTGAAGATAGCTGGTCGTCCGCGTACTGAAGGTCAGCAAGCTTACGAACAAGGTCAGGACAAGGAGGATAATATCTGCATATTCGAGGCCCAGTTCCAGCGTATGCCCTGTAACCCAGCTGACGACAAGCACGGCCGGTACCGTCAGACCGATTGTCGAAACAGCTGCCCCGAGGCAGATATTCACGGCTCGCTGCAACTTGTTTTCCAGTGCCGACTGCAAGCCACTCATTCCCTCGGGCATGAGCACCAGAGCGGCAACGATGAACCCGCTCAGCGCCAACGGTGCGCCAATTCCGGATATTCCGAACTCAACGTAAAGCGCGAGTTTCTTTGACAACAAGATAATGGGTATCAAGGCGCCGAACAGCCCTGCGACGTGAAACGGAATCGATCTCACCACTACACCATGATGGCCGTCTTCACCGTCGACCGCATCGGGCTGACGGAAGATATCACTATGCGTAACTGTCTGCATGGCGAGGAAAACGCCATAGAGCAAAATGGACATTATCACTTCGAAACCGGCCTGGAGTGGGGACAATTCGCCTCCGGGCGCGGAATGCGTGACCCTGGGCAGCACCAGTGCGAAGATGGCCAGGGGAACAAGCACGGACAAAAACGCATTTGCCCCTTGAAGATTGTATGTCTGGTTCCCGTGCCGCAGTCCACCTGCCAGAAGGCACAGCCCGATCAGCCCGTTCAACACAATCATAATCACCGAAAACATCGTATCCCGCGCCATCGTCGGCGCTGCCTGGCCAGAAATCATGATCGCCACGATCAGTGCCACTTCAATGCCGACAACAGCCAGCGTCAGAATCAGCGTGCCAAAGGGCTCACCCAAGATCGTGGCAAGGCATTCGGCGTGTCTGACAACCGAAAATGCGCACCACATGACAGTGAGGAAAAGAAGAGCAAGCAGACCGAGTGAAGGCCCTACGCCTATCGTTTCGGGATTGAGAACGTCACCTGCTGCGGTGAATGCGGCAAAGACAATGAAGCCGGTAAGGCTTGGCAATTCGTTTCTTAAGATGGACACATGACACCAGAGTGCGGGAGTTTGCAGGTTTCAGGCTTGAAACAATAAGGTGTTGACGAGAAAAACTGCAAGTCACACAAAAGCCCGGCGCAATGCACCGGGCTTTTGTTCCCAAACAGACAAACTCAGATAGCCAGATATTCCTGACGTAGCTCCGCGTTGTCGAGTACTTCCTGCGCGGTGCCGTCAAAAACAACTTCACCCATGTCGAGAATGACCGCGCGGTCGGCCAGATGCAGCGCGGCGATCGCATTCTGCTCGACGATAATGGTCGTGATGCCAAGTTCCTTGACACCTTCAAGAATGCGTTCAATTTCCTGCACGATCACCGGGGCAAGGCCTTCGTACGGTTCGTCCAGAAGGAAGAGTTTGATATCCCGGGCCAGGATCCGTGCGACCGCCAGCATCTGCTGCTCGCCGCCCGAAAGCGTGACAGCCTCCTGAAGTCGGCGCTCCGCCAACCTTGGAAAGTGATCATAGATCCTGTCAATCGACCAACCCTTCGGTTCTGCGATCTGGGAGAGTTCAAGGTTCTCCTGAACCGTCAGGCCCGGAATGATCCGTCGGTCCTCGGGAACCAGACCGACGCCGACGCGTGATGCCTGATAGCTTTTCATGTCGTGAAGGGGCTGGTGATCGAGCCAGATCTCGCCATGGGTCAGGTTGGGATCATCCATGCGCGCGATTGTGCGCAATGTTGAGGTCTTGCCCGCCCCGTTGCGCCCAAGAAGCGCCAGAATCTCGCCTTCGCGGACGTCAAAGCTGACACCCTGCACGATGTAACTTTCACCATAGTAGGAGTGCAGGTCCCAGGCCGAGAAAAATGCCGGCGCCGTTCCCCGCGCTTTTTGCGGTTTCACGGACGGTGCCGTTTTTCCGGCAAACTGATCTTCGAGAATGGTCACAGGTGTGCTCCTCCCAGATAGGCTTCCTGCACGCGCGGATCACCCTTGATCTCTTCCGGCTTGCCTTCGGCGATAATCGCCCCCTGGGCCAGAACAGTTACTTTCTCGGCCAGCGAGAAAACAACATGCATGTCGTGTTCGATAACCACCTTGGTGATTCCCCGATCGCCAATCCGCTTCAACAAATCGATCGTGTTGTTCGTATCCGCGCGGGACATTCCCGCGGTCGGTTCGTCGAGCAACAGAAGCTTCGGATCTTGCGAGAGGCACATTGCGAGTTCCAGCCTCCTCTTGTCACCTCGTGACAAAGACCCTGATATGTCGTCCCTTTTTTCCACCAGGCCGACGTCCTCCAGCATATGGAGTGCCTTGTCGCGGACCTCGGCATCCTGATCCAGGCGCTTGAAGGCATGAAGCGCAAACGATCCATCCCGTTTGGCCATGGTCGGAATCATGATGTTCTCGATCAATGACAATTCGGAGAATATTTCCGGCGTCTGAAAGACGCGGGATACACCGACCTGATTGATCTCGTAGGGTTTCATTCCCGTGAGCGATATGTCGCCGAACATCACGGTTCCGGTGTCCGGAGCAAGACGTCCGATCATGCAGTTCAGGAATGTCGACTTACCGGCGCCGTTCGGGCCGATGATGGCCTGAACGGTTCCCTCTTCTACGGAAAAGTTCACATTGTTGAGGGCTCTCAAGCCTCCGAACGATTTGTTCACGCCCTCTACGCGCAAGATTTCCATGTCTCTTGTTCCTTACTCAGCTGGGGCGGTCGCACCGCTCGGTTCGGCTTTGGAAGACGAACGTTTGAACAAACGCCCGATCCTGGAAACGCCTTCCATGATGCCTCCCGGCAGAAAAATCACGATCAGCATGAACAAGACACCGAGGGTCAAGTGCCAGCCTTCACCGACAAACAGGCCCGCAACGGAAACGACAGGATATTCCAGAAAGTCCGGCAAGAAACTGAATACTTCGTGCAGGGTCTGTTCGTTGAATGCGGAAAAGATGTTTTCGAAATACTTGATGAGCGCAGCACCGAGAATCGGACCGAGCAACGTGCCGGCTCCGCCAAGGATTGTCATCAGCACCACCTCACCCGATGCGGTCCATTGCATGCGTTCGGCACCGGCGAGCGGGTCCGTGATGCACATCAAGGCGCCAGCCAGACCTGCATACATGCCTGATATCACGAATGCGGCAAGCGTGTAGGGACGCGGATTGAGCCCCGTGTAGTTCATTCTGTTCTGATTGGTCTTGACGGCACGCAACATGATGCCGAACGGCGAGCGGAATATTCGTTGCGCAATGAAGAAACCGATCAGCAGCACAATGGCGCAGAAATAGAACCCCGCATAACCCGTCATTTCAATCCCGAACAGGTTGGAAATCAGCGGGCCGTCGGCATTGGCCGAGCTGTCGAACAACCTCGGATCGGATTCCAGGACGCGCAGACCGGTTTCACCGTTGGTGATAGGTGTCAGCACGGAATAGGCCAGATTGTAGGACATCTGTGCAAAGGCAAGCGTCAGGATGGAAAAGTAGATGCCAGATCTGCGCAGGGAGACATATCCAATTGCCAGCGCAAAGACACCTGACGTCACAACCGCCAGAATGGCAGCGGGAATCGGGTTCATGCCCAGCAACTTGAAAGACCAGACAGCAGTATAGGAACCAACTCCAAGAAAGGCCGCGTGGCCGAAGGACAGATATCCGGTCAGTCCGAACAGCAAATTGAAGCCGGTGGCGAAAAGCCCGAAGATTGCAAACTTCTGCAGCAGGTCCGGATATCCGGCCCCGATCGGCGCGAGCCACACGGGCATCGTCAGAACCGCGATGGCAAATACGCCAAACAGGAGATAGTCGCGGGCAGGAGAAATTTTTGTAACCATGTTCTTAGTTCTCCATGACGCCCTTACGGCCCATCAATCCACGTGGACGCACGAGGAGGACAATCACCGCTACGAGGTAAATAATGATCTGGTCGATACCGGGAAAGATCGCCTTAACCTCGTTCATGGAAGCGAAGGACTGCAAAATTCCGAGCAAAAACCCGGCCAGGACGGCGCCGGAAAGAGAGCCCATTCCACCAACCACAACAACAACAAAACTTAGCACGAGGAAGTCCATTCCCATGTGATAGTCCGGTGGCAGGATCGGCGTATACATCACGCCTGCAAGCCCGGCGACAACCGCAGCGATGGCAAAGACGATCGTAAAACGGCGCTCGATGTTGATGCCAAGCAGTCCAACAGTGTCTCGATCTGCCATTCCCGCCCTGACAACCATTCCGAAAGTCGTGAATTGCAGGAATGCAAACACTCCAGCAATCATCACTCCGGCAAATGCCAGGTAGACCATGCGCCAGTAGGGATAAACAATCACTCCCGGATCAAACCCAAACAGCGCGCCGATATCGGCTGCACCGCGCACTGCAACCGGCGCGGCTTGAGGTATCGGGTTGGCGCCGTAAATCGACTTGATGATTTCCTGTAGAACGATGGCAAGGCCGAAGGTGACCAGGATTTGGTCAGCGTGCGCACGCTTGTAAAAATGCTTGATCAGGCCACGTTCCATGACGAAGCCGACGAGCAGCATCACAGGTATGGCTATCAGGATTGAAACCGGCACAGAGTAGTTCAGGATCCAGGCGCCGAAATCGCCAAGATAAGCTTCGACATAAGGGGTCCTGACTTCAAGCGGCGTTCCCCAGGCCGTGGTTTGGGTTTCATCGACCGTAACCACTTCCAGACCGAGCAGTGCATTGAAGGACACCGCACAGAATGCGCCAAGCATGAACAATGCCCCGTGGGCAAAGTTGACGACCCCCAAGGTCCCGAAAATCAGGGTCAGTCCAAGAGCAATCAGCGCGTACGCCCCGCCCTTATCCAGCCCGTTGAGCAATTGTAGAAGAATCACATCCATAGTTTCGCCGCCAGTTTCTGCACCCCTGCCACAGAAATACAACAGCCGCCGGTGGCCGGGCCTCCGGCGGCTGTTTTATTCATGGCTTTATGCGCCGTTGTTACACGCGCCGAGTTCACCACCGAGCATTTCAGCAGGATATTCAACCTGCGAACGCGGGGTAACTTCCACAACTTCGAGAACGTCGAACTGAGAGCTCGGGTTTTCCTTACCCTTCACAACCAGAACATCCTTGAAGCACTGGTGGTCTTCCGCACGATAAAGTGTCGGACCATTGCCCATGCCGTCGAACTCGAAGCCTTCCAGAGCGGCTGCCAGAGCACAAGGCTCGAAGGTACCGGCCCGCTGCGCGGCATCCGCATAGAGCAGTGCCTGACAATAGGTGGTATGGGCAGCCTGGCTCGGCGGGAAGCCGTATTCCTGGCCAAAGGACTTGACGAACGCCTTTGAGCCTTCGTCCTGCAAGGACCAGTGCCAGTTGGTGGATCCGAAGATCCCCTTGACGTTTTCACCGGCACCTTGAGCCATCAAACGGGAATACAGCGGAACAACGATCGCAAAATCCTTGCCGTTGACCTGTTTGTCCCGAAGACCGAACTGAACCGCCTGAGTCAGCGAATTCACCATGTCCTTGCCGTAGTGGTTGAGAACCAGAACGTCGGCACCGGAATTCAACACAGGCGTGATGTACTGCGAGAAGTCGCCCGCGCCAAGCGGCGTGCGGACGGCTGCTGCCGTGTTCCAGCCCATTCCTTCGGTGTATTTCTTGATCGACCCTTCCTGGGACCAACCCCAGGTGTAGTCGGCGGTCAGGTGATAGGCAGTTCGGTCGGTTCCGAATGCATTCTTCAGCACCGGAGCCAGGGCCGCGCCCGACATTTCCGTATTGAAGAAGTGGCGGAACCCGTTCTTGCGCTTGTCCTTGCCGGTCGTGTCATTGGAGTGCGTCAGACCGGCCATGAAAATGACGCCGGCTTCCTGGCAAAGAGACTGCACCGCAATCGCAACACCGGAGGACGAACCGCCCGTGATCATGACCGCACCATCTTTTTCAATCATGCGTTTTGCGGATGCGCGCGCAGCGTCAGACTTTGTCTGGGTGTCGCCCGTCACATAGGCAACCTTCTTGCCGTTCACACCGTTGCCCTGCAACGCCTTTGAACTGAAGGTGTTCAGCATGCCGCCGTCGCCTTCACCGTTCAGGTGTTTCACGGCCAGTTGATAGGCACGCAGTTCGTCGGCCCCTTCGTCGGCGTAGGCGCCGGTTTGCGGGACATTGAATCCGAGAATAACTTCAGCGCCGGTCGGCTCATTCAAATACCCTGCGGACCAGACCTTGCTGGTGAAAATGGTAGGTGTTGCCAACGCGGCTCCGCCAACCGCGCCAGCGCGCAGAATTGAACGACGATTAAGGGGTTTACGAATTAAGCTCATACTTTCCTCCCAGAAAGGCACGGCACGCCCCCGTCGGACGCACCTGCGATAGCTGTACAGCCGCTCGCAATTCTGGACTGTTCCCCGACCGGGAGACCGGCTCCTCAACGCCAAAATCGCAAGCTTCGGGGACTGTAGAAAAAGTCCTTACAAATCAGCAATACGACTATCGGATCGCATCTACTTTTCGCATCATTAGACTTTCGAAGTATTCGCAGCTTCAATTCGACCCTCAATCTGTAATAATATTGCGATGCAACATCGCTTTTTCGAAAACTAAACAATACGTTATTCAATCGAAATTTGGCAGTGCAATATATCGACGGCCAGTTGACTGAAAATGGAAATGTCTTCAGCCACTTAGACCAAAGTTGCACGGGACCGTACCCTTCCGGTTGTATTCGTTGAATTTGACGCGTAACTGCCTGCACATTAAGTGTGCAACAACATCTCCATTCCCGCCAATTTCGACAACAGGACAATCTCATATGGCTGTAATTTCCACTCTTGATGAGCTGCATGATCACTATGGTGTCGTCGGCGAGGCCTCTCTTATCAAGGAGATTGATTCGCTGAGTCCCGCGTATCGCAAAATCGTCGAGGCATCATCGTTCTGCACCCTGGCAACGTGCGGACCGGAGGGACTGGATTGCTCGCCTCGCGGCGATGAGGGCTGTGTTGTCCGAATCCAGGACAACAAGACACTGTTGCTGCCGGACCGTCGCGGCAACAACCGCATCGATTCACTCCGAAACATCGTCCGGGACCCTCGCGTGGCATTGATGTTCATGGTGCCAGGCTGGAACAATGTTCTACGGATCAATGGCAAGGCTGTTCTATCGGTTGATCCGGCCCTCCTCCTCTCCTTCGAGCGCGAAACACACCAACCGCGCTCGGTAGTCGTTGTCACAATTGAATCTGTATATTTTCAATGCGCGCGCGCGATCATGCGGGCTGGGCTCTGGAACCCGGACAGCCAAATTTCGCAGGGCGACCTCCCCTCTGCCGGAATGATCATGCAGGAAGTCAAGTCGAGTTTCGATGGCAGGAGCTACGACGCGGAATGGCCAGCACGTGCAGCTAAAAGCATGTGGTGACAAGTCTTGGAATAACGCATCCAGCGCGCCATATCTGGTCCACACACCGCAAATCGGAACAAGAGATCCCACATGACCACAAATCCGCTGCTCACAGACTGGACCACCCCGTTTGAGCTACCGCCATTCGACAAAATCAAGCCGGAACACTTTGAAGAGGCCTTCGAGACGGCGATGGCTGAAGCAAAAGCGGAAAGCGACGCAATCGCGAAACAGTCGGATCGACCAGACTTCGGGAATACGATTGCCGCACTTGAAAAATCAGGTGAACGGCTGACGAAGGTGGCCCGTACCTTTTTCAACCTCACGAGTGCGGACACGAACGAGACGCTTCAACAGATCGAGCGCGACATTGCACCAAAGCTTGCCAGGCATTCGTCCGACATGCTTTTGAACGAAAAGCTCTTTGAGCGTATCGCCGAACTCTGGAACCAACGGGAAACGCTCGGCCTGAACACCGAGGACGCGAAGGTTCTGGAACGCTATCACATGATGTTCCAGCGCGCCGGTGCCGGTCTCGACGAAAACGGGAAATCCCGTATCGCCGAGATTTCGCAACGCCTTGCAACACTCGGCACGCAGTTTTCCCAAAACATCCTGAGAGATGAGTCGGACTATCAGCTGGTTCTTGAGACGGAAGAAGACCGTGCGGGTCTTCCAGACTTTCTGTTGACGGCTGCGGCAGAGGCGGCACGTGAACGCGGGCATGACGGCAAACACGTCATCACGCTTTCACGATCCAGTATCGAACCCTTCCTGCAGTTTTCAACCAACAGGAGACTGCGCGAAGAGGCTTTCAATGCATGGAGCGCACGAGGAGAACTTGAAGGAGAAACAAACAACGCAAGGATCATCACCGAAACGCTCGCACTTCGATCTGAGAAGGCAAAACTGCTTGGTTTTGAAAATTTTGCTGCATTCAAGCTCGACGACACGATGGCCAAAACGCCCGACAATGTACGCGACCTGTTGACAAAAGTCTGGGAACCGGCTGCCGCACAAGCGCGCGCTGAAGAACAGAAGCTTTCGAAAATGGCGGCGAATGATGGCGAGAATCACACGATTGAAGCATGGGACTGGCGTTTTTATTCCGAGAATGTGCGCAAAGAAGAACACGACCTCGATGAAACAGAGCTGAAACCCTATCTGCAACTCGACAGCATGATACAGGCAGCCTTCGACACCGCGACACGGCTGTTTGGGGTTACATTCAGGGAACTCGACGACATTCCGGTTTATCATCCCGACGTCCGGGTCTTTGAAGTTCTGGACCCGTCCGGACAACATGTCGGTCTGTTTTTGGGTGACTATTTCGCCAGGCCTTCGAAACGTTCGGGTGCCTGGATGTCCGGCTTCCGGTCACAACACAAGCTGAACGGTAACGTTGCGCCGATCATCGTCAACGTAATGAATTTTTCCAAGGGCGCTCCTGGAGAAGCCACTCTGCTCACATTCGATGACGCCCGAACGCTCTTCCACGAGTTCGGCCATGGTTTGCACGGACTGCTTTCAGACGTGACCTACCCGATGATATCTGGAACGAGTGTTGCCCGCGATTTCGTCGAGTTGCCGTCACAACTGTACGAACATTGGCTCTCGGAACCGGAAGTCCTTTCGAAATTCGCGACACATTACAAGACCGGTGAGAAAATGCCGACGGACCTGCTGGACAAACTGCTTGCTGCCGCGAATTTCAACCAGGGTTTCGCAACTGTCGAATACACGGCATCCGCGTTGATCGATCTGGAACTGCATCTTCTGGATTCGCCGGACGAGATTGACATCGCTGCTTACGAAAAAGCGGAACTCGGCAAGATCGGAATGCCCAATGCGATCACGATGCGTCACCGGATTCCTCATTTTCAACATGTCTTTTCCGGAGATGGTTATTCAGCCGGGTACTACAGTTACATGTGGTCGGAGGTGATGGATGCCGATGCGTTTGGCGCTTTCAAGGAGGCTGGAGACATTTTTGATGAAGAGACGGCGGACCGTTTGCTGACGCATATATACTCCGCTGGAGGGCGTCCGGATCCTGAAGAAACCTACAAGGCCTTCAGAGGGCGCGCGCCGAAAATCGACGCCCTCTTGAAAAAACGCGGATTTGCGGCCTGAATATCGACCGGCCAGTGATCAACCGGCCGGTTTCAGAGATTTGGGATCGAAAAATGATAAAACCCATGGCGCCACCGCCTGAACCAACCGCAGGACTGCTGCGTTTTTGTCTCGTGTTGAGCGGCATAGCTGGAGCGGTTGGCATCGTCACGCTTGCGCTATCGGCACATTCCGGCATTTCGGCTTCGCTTGAAACTGCGGCCCAGATGCTGCTGTTTCATGCCCCGGTGTTTCTCGGCATCGGCGTTCTTTCGCAGATACGACAAGTACTGATTCTTCCCTTTACAACACTGAGCATGGCAACGGGATTGATCCTGTTTTGTGGCGACCTCATCACAAACGCCTTGCTCGGCGATGGATTGTTTCCGATGGCTGCTCCGATCGGTGGGATGCTTTTGATTGTCAGCTGGATTGCCCTGGCCCTTGGAGCGCTACGCGTCGTGCCGCGGCAATCCTGATATCTCCGATATCCTGCTTTCAGCCTTTCAACCGCTCAGCGTGCCAGGCAACGTGGTCGCGGGCAAAAGTTGACACGAAATAGTAGGAGTGGTCGTAACCTTCCTGTAGCCGGTAGCAATGTGCCGTTTTTGTTTCGATCAGGGCGTCCGACAATGCACTGGCTTTCAACAGGTCGAAAAACTGGTCATCGGCTCCTTGGTCCACAAGCACGTCGCCGACCCATCCCTTGTCTCGCAGCAGCATTGATGCGTCATGGGCTGGCCAGAGTGTTTCGTCAGCCCCCAGATAAGCGCCGAGCTGCTTCCTTCCCCAGTCAGAGTTTGCCGGATTGGAAATTGGAGCAAACGCGGAAAGCGACTGGTAGTGACCGGGATACTTCATTGCAAGCGTCAGCGCACCGTGTCCACCCATGGAGTGTCCGGTGATACCGTGGTGAACGGAAACTGCGAAATTCTCGGTGACGAGATCGCGAAGTTCGCTTGCGATATAGGTTTCCATCTGGAAATGCGGCCCCCAGGGCGCCTCGGTTGCATTGACGTAAAAACCCGCTCCTTGCCCAAGATCGTAAGCATCATCATTGGCGATATCATCGCCACGGGGACTGGTATCGGGGAAAACAATAGCCAGACCAAACTCGGCAGCATGCGCCTGCATTCCAGCCTTGGTCATGGCGTTCTCATGCGTGCAGGTCAATCCTGAAAGATACCATAGGCACGGCACCGGTCCTTCCTGGGCCTGTGGCGGCAGATAGACGGCAAAAGTCATCTCGCAGCCACACGCATCTGACATATGGGTGTAGACGCCCTGAACGCCGCCAAAAGCCTTGTTCTCGGAAATGGTTTTCATGAAATTCCCACCGATTTAAGAATGTGGAAGACGCCAAGGAACACGCTTGGCGTCTTGCGTTGTTTCCCTCCGCCGGTCTCCGCCGTCCCTGCAGCGGTGTAAACCGGGGGGAAAGTCCAAAAAAGATTTTCAGCCCGGAGTAATCAATAGACGACAACGGAACGGATCGACTCGCCCGCGTGCATCAGGTCGAAGCCCTTGTTGATGTCTTCGAGCGGCATCGTGTGAGTGATCATCGGATCGATCTCGACTTTCCCGTCCATGTACCAATCGACAATCTTCGGCACGTCTGTTCGTCCCCGAGCACCTCCGAAGGCCGTTCCCCTCCAGACACGGCCGGTAACCAGCTGGAACGGGCGGGTCGCAATTTCAGCGCCTGCCGGCGCAACACCGATGATGATGCTCTCGCCCCAACCCTTGTGCGCAGCTTCAAGTGCGGTACGCATGACCTGAACGTTTCCGGTGGCATCAAATGTGTAGTCGGCACCGCCTTTGGTCAGATTGACCAGATAAGGCACCAGATCTCCTTCAACCTCGGCCGGATTGACGAAATCGGTCATGCCGAAGCGTGTCGCCATTTCAATTTTCGCAGGATTGAGGTCGACGCCAACGATCTGGTCGGCTCCTGCAAGACGCAAGCCCTGGATAACGTTGAGCCCAATGCCGCCGAGCCCGAATACGATGGCCCGCGAGCCTTGTTCGACCTTCGCGGTATTGATGACAGCACCGATCCCTGTCGTGACGCCGCAACCGATGTAGCAAACCTTGTCGAACGGCGCGTCCGGACGGATCTTCGCTAACGCAATTTCTGGCACGACCGTGTAGTTGGCGAATGTTGAGGTTCCCATGTAGTGCAGGATCGGATCTCCATCCAGCGTCGTGAAACGCGAAGACCCGTCGGGCATCAGGCCCTGCCCCTGGGTCGAGCGGATCGCCTGACAGAGGTTGGTTTTCGGATTGAGGCAATATTCGCAATTCCGGCATTCCGGCGTGTAAAGCGGAATAACATGATCGCCCGGTTTCAACGACGTGACACCAGGGCCGACTTCAACCACCACGCCGGCTCCCTCGTGCCCGAGAATTGCCGGGAAAAGACCTTCCGGATCGGCCCCCGACAAGGTGAACTCGTCGGTATGACAGATGCCGGTGGCTTTTACTTCCACCAGCACTTCGAAAGCGCGCGGTCCCTCAAGGTTTACCGTTGTGACTTCAAGCGGTTTTCCGGCGCCTACGGCTACAGCTGCACGAACTTCCATGGAAGGTTCTCCCCTGTTTGATCTTTCCGGGAGAGTTACCGCCCAATGTTTCAAATGCAAGAACCGAAACGACCTTTGTTATAGGGAATGCGCAAATCAGCAACAATTCGAGCGAAATTTTCCGGTCCAGCGCGTGCAATGCTATTCGGTTCGCCCGTTTTTGGTCCACTTTTTCCACCGGTTCAGATCGTACGCGACACCTATGTCGTATTCTGACAAACAAGCGACCGAAACCTGATACGCAAGTTGCGGCGCAAACATGAATATGCCCGGCAATAGACCGTCCCTGACCCCGTGGTTATGGTAGCGATCTCAAACCTCAACAAGTTAGGCAACACTCTTGCTAGATCCGCAGGAAACCGGCCTGAAACGTGCGGAGCCGCTGCTTCATGAAGCGTTATTCCTTTCTGGAACTGGCGAAAAACGCCTTTTCCGCGCACCAGAACTGGGGACGCCAGTGGCGATCACCAGAGCCAAAGGCCGAATACGATGTCGTGATCGTCGGCGCAGGCGGCCATGGCCTTGCCACCGCCTACTATCTCGCCAAGCAACACGGTATCCGCAACGTTGCGGTCATTGAGAAGGGCTGGCTCGGAGGTGGCAACACAGGTCGAAACACGACGATCGTGCGTTCGAATTATCTCTGGGAAGAAAGCGCTGCACTCTACAATCACGCGATCGGATTGTGGCAAGGACTGTCACAAGACCTGAACTACAACGTCATGTATTCGTCGCGCGGTGTCATGATGCTCGCGCACACCGTCCACGACGTCCAGGTCGCCCAACGGCATATTCATGCAAACCGGCTTGCGGGTGTGCAGAACGAATGGCTGACACCCGAACAAGCCAGGGAATATTGCCCGCCGCTCAACATTTCCAAGAACATTCGCTATCCCGTCATGGGAGCGGCTCTTCAGCGCGTCGGTGGAACGGCGCGGCACGACGCAGTTGCCTGGGGGTACGCACGCGGTGCCGACGATCTCGGTGTCGACATTATCCAGAACTGCGCGGTGACGGGCATCAAGCGCGGCCAGGATGGCGCCGTTGAAGGCGTTGAAACGTCGAAGGGCTTCATCAAGGCGAAGAAGATCGGTGTCGTGGCAGCCGGGCATACCTCGACCGTCATGGATATGGCAGGGGTCCGCATGCCGCTGGAGTCCTATCCGCTGCAGGCGCTCGTTTCCGAGCCGGTCAAGCCGGCATTCCCATGTGTGGTGATGTCCAACACCATCCATGCCTATATATCGCAATCCGACAAGGGCGAACTGGTGATCGGTGCCGGTACGGACCAGTTCATCTCCTATTCTCAGACGGGCGGCATTCACATCACCAATCACACCATTGACGCAATCTGCGAACTGTTTCCGCATTTCCGCAGAATGCGCATGCTGCGCAACTGGGGTGGTATCGTGGACGTGACACCTGACAGGTCACCAATCCTGTCGAAAACTCCGGTTCCAGGACTGTACGTCAACTGCGGTTGGGGCACAGGCGGTTTCAAGGCAACACCGGGCTCAGGTCACGTCTTTGCACACACGATCGCAAAAGACGAACCGCACCGTATCAATGCACCTTTCACCATCGACCGGTTCCGCACCGGACGTCTGATCGACGAAGCGGCTGCCGCCGCCGTCGCGCACTAAGGGGAGTTTTCATCAGATGTTGCTGGTTTATTGCCCCTACTGCGATGTCGAACGGGCGGAAACGGAGTTTTCCTGCCGTGGTCAAGCGCATATCGCCCGGCCCTCGGATCCTTCACAAACAAGCGACGAGGACTGGGTCAATTATCTCTATATGCGAGCCAACACCAAAGGCGTCTATGCCGAACGCTGGCGTCACATTCACGGCTGCGGACGTTTCTTCAATGCCGTGCGTGACACCGTCAGTGACAAGTTTCTGAAATTCTACAAGGCTGGAGAACCGATGCCGGACCTTGAAGCGCTTGCCAAGGAGGCCGGCAAATGAGCCAGCCATTCCGTACTGAAAAGGGCGGCCGGATCGAACGTGCCGAACAACTCACCTTCACTTTCGATGGTGAGGAGATGCACGGGCACAAAGGCGATACGCTCGCGTCAGCCCTGCTTGCCAACGGTGTTCATCTGGTTGGCAGGTCATTCAAGTATCACCGCCCGCGCGGGATCCTGACAGCAGGTTCCGAAGAGCCCAATGCGCTGGTCGGCATTTACCGGAACGGTGACCAGACCCCGAACTTGCGCGCGACGCAGGTGGAGCTCTACCAGGGCCTTGAAGCAACTTCACAGAACCGGTTTCCATCGCTCGGATTTGATATCGGTGCAGTCAACGACCGATTGTCGATGTTCTTTCCGGCCGGGTTCTACTACAAGACCTTCATGTGGCCGAAATCGTTCTGGGACAAGGTTTATGAACCTGTCATCCGGTCCGCAGCAGGTCTCGGAAAACCGCCCAAAAATCCGGATCACGATTTCTACGGCAACTTGTACGCTCATTGCGATGTGCTTGTTGCGGGATCAGGCCCGGCGGGCCTGACGGCGGCTCTTGCTGCCGCGGAGACAGGCGCGAAGGTGATATTGTGCGACGAACAGGCAGAATTCGGCGGCTCGTTGCTAAGTGAAGTCAACGCCAGTATCGATGGCAAATCCCCCACTGAGTGGGCCGGAGAGGCAATCGCCAAGCTCGATGCGATGGACAACGTCACTCTTCTGACAAGAACCACTGCGTTCGGTTACTTCGCGCACAACTACGTCGCACTCGTTGAGCGGGTCACCGAACACCTGTCCAGCCCTGATCCGAAACTGCCGCGCGAACGGCTTTGGCAGGTCCGGGCGAAAGAGGTCGTCATTGCGTCCGGTGCCATCGAGCGTCCCATGGTCTTTCCGGAAAACGACCGTCCGGGCATCCTGCTCGCCGAAGCCGGCCGGACCTATCTCAACCGATACGGTGTCAAGGTCGGTCACAAGGTCGTTGTCACGACAGCATGTGACACGGCTTGGCAAGCCGCCTTCGATCTTGCCGACCATGGCGTCGAGATCGCCGTAATTGTCGATATGCGCGAAACACCGCCGGAAAGCCTTCTATCGATAGCAAAGGCACGGGGTATCCGGGTCGAAGCCGGTTGTGTCGTCACGGGAACGCTGGGACGCAAGCGCGTCAAGTCGGCATTGATCGGTCGATTGATGACGTCCGGCAAGGTCGCCTCGGGAGGTCAGATCGACTGTGATGCACTGCTCATGTCCGGTGGCTGGACACCGACCGTCAGCCTCTATTCCCAATCCCGCGGCAAAGTCGTCTGGAATGCAGACATGGGAGCATACGTTCCCGGCAAGTCCGTCCAGAAGGAACGCTCTACCGGAGGCGCCAAAGGCCTTTACGGCCTGCAGGCCACACTGGAAGACGGATATGCTGCCGGTGAAGAAGCTGCCAAGGCTGCCATCGGAAAATCCGCCAAAATCACCTACGCCGCTTCAAGCGGCGGCGAGGCAGGCGAAGGCGGTACCCTCGGAGCACTGCCACACGACCGCAATGCGACAAAGGTCAAGGCGTTCGTCGACTATCAGAACGACGTGACAGCCAAGGATGTGAAACTTGCCGTGCGCGAAGGTATGCAGTCCATTGAGCATATCAAGCGTTACACCACAACCGGCATGGCCACCGACCAGGGCCGCCTTTCCAACATGAACGCGCTTCAAATTGCCTCCGGAGCGCTAGAAAAACCCATGACGGATGTGGGACTGACGACTTTCCGGCAACCTTATACACCGACAACTTTCGGTGTCTTTGCAGGCGTCGCACGGGGTGATTTCTTTGATCCTGTCCGCAAGACCCCGTCCCATGACTGGGTGGTGGAACATGGCGGTGTTTTCGAGGATGTCGGCCAATGGAAAAGAACCTGGTACTTCCCGAAGAGCGGTGAGGACATGCATGCCGCCGTCGCGCGCGAGTGCAAAACGGTTCGCGACAGCGTTGGTCTTTTCGACGCGTCAACCCTTGGCAAGATCGAAGTCGTTGGCCCGGACGCTGCCGAATTCCTGGAACGGATGTACACCAATCCCTGGAAGAAACTCGCGCCTGGCCGCTGCCGCTACGGCCTGCTCCTGAACGACGCCGGTTTCATCACGGACGACGGTGTCATCGGCCGCCTTGCCGAAGACAGGTTCCACGTGACGACAACGACCGGCGGTGCGCCGAACGTTTTTGCGACGATGGAAGACTATCTCCAGACGGAATGGCCTGATCTCGACGTCTGGATTACATCAACAACGGAGCAATTCGCCGTTGCAGCGGTTCAGGGACCGAAGGCACGCGAGGTTATTGCCCCATTCATAGAAGGTATCGATCTTTCAAACGATGCTTTCCCGCATATGAGCGTCAAGGAAGCGACGTTCTGCGGCGTTCCCTGCCGACTGTTCCGGATTTCGTTTACCGGTGAACTCGGTTTCGAGATCAACGTTTCGCGCCAGAATGGCACGATGATGTGGGAAACGCTGGCAAAGGAAATCGAAAAACACAATGGCACAACGTACGGCACAGAGACGATGCACGTGCTTCGTGCCGAAAAGGGTTACATCATCGTCGGACAGGACACAGACGGCACAGTAACGCCTCAGGATGCCGGGATGACCTGGGCCATCGGCAAGAAGAAGCTGGATTTTGTCGGCAAACGCGGCCTGGACAGGCCGGATCTTGTTGCCGAGAATCGCAAGCAGTTCGTCGGATTGTTCACCAAGGATCCGCAAGTGAAACTCGAGGAAGGCGCGCAGGTTACGTCGGCAGAAAATCCGGAGACCGGAACGCCTGCCGAGGGACATGTGACCTCGTCCTATTTCAGTCCTGCGCTCGGCCGAAACATTGCGCTGGCGATTGTCAAGAATGGTCACGCGCTGGACGGCAAGACACTGTACGTACCGATGCCGGACGGAAGCATTCCGGTCGAAATCACCGGACCCGTGTTTTATGACAAGGAAGGAGCACGGATCAATGTCTGACACTCTGGCAAACGATCTGATTACGCCTGACGCGGACGCTGCACCGCTCCTGAGCCAACCCGGCGTTTCTATGCTGAATGCTGCGCCAATCACCCGGTTGTCCCTGCGTGCAAGAGAGGCCACGCTGAAAGATGCCGGATCAGCTTTCGGAGTTGAACTTCCGGTCAGGCCGATGACCTGTAACACGGGGCAGTCGCGTGCTGTGCTCTGGATGGGGCCAGATGAATGGACGCTACTGGCACCGGCGGACGACCTGAAAGCAACCTTCGATGCTATCGAAGGCAAACTTGAGTCCCACCCTCATGCACTGGTCGATATCTCTGAAAGATCGGAGGCGGTCATCGTAAGCGGAGAAAAGGCGGTCTGGTTGCTCAATACCGGCATCTTCATCGATTTTTCGCTCGAGACCTTTCCGGTCGGCACCGTCACCCGGACGATTTTTCACAAGTCTCCCGTTATGGTCTGGCGCACGGGCACCGATACCTTCGTCGTCGAGGCCTGGGTGTCCTTCATGGATTATGTTTCAGGTCTCCTGGTACAATCGGCACGGGAACTGGAAGCTGCCTGAGGCCGCAGTCTTCGTCCAAAGAAACACAAACCCTTGCGGGATCCTCCGCAAGGGTTTTTCATTGGGCTGGTGAGCGCAGAGAAAACCCAGGCCAGGGTGACTTCACGAATTCTCCCGGCAACCTATCAATCCGTTTACTTGCAAACCGTCCGCAAATCCCGCAAGTGTGGTCTGCATGCTCAAAATTGGTTCCTATAACATTCAAAAGGCCATCGGCCTGGATGCTCGCCGAAGACCGGACAGAACACTCAAGGTGATTCAGGAGTTGAATTGCGACGTTCTTGCGCTTCAGGAAGCAGACAAGCGGTTTGGACCGCGCGAGAGCACTCTGGACAGGGACACCATTCTCTCGGAGACGGACTATCGACCCGTTCCATTCGCGAAGCGCGAGAAGAGCCTTGGCTGGCACGGCAATGCAATCCTTGTTCGCAACTCGATCGGGATTCTCGACTTTCGCAGACTGGATCTGCCGACGCTGGAACCGAGGGGCGCGGTAGCAGCGGACCTGGAAATCGACGGGATCAAAATCCGCGTCGCCGCGATGCACCTCAGCCTTGTCAGTCATTTCCGGAAAAAACAGATCACCTCGCTCATGCACCAGTTGCATGAGCATCTGGAATATCTGCCCACGGTGCTCATCGGCGACCTGAACGAATGGCGGGACACGGCACGAAGCCTGAAGCTGTTCGAAGAAAGATATGAGGTCACGACACCCGGCAAGAGTTTTCCAAGTCCCCTGCCCGTCGGCAGCCTGGACAGGATCATTACAAGTCCTGAGTTCACCGTAAGCCAGGCAGGCGTCCACACGTCCAAGACCGCGCGAATCGCGTCTGATCATCTGCCGGTGTGGGCCCATCTCTCTCTCGGGACGGCAGGTCATCTGGCTCCAGCACCGGATGCGCACTAGGTCCAGAAATACCCCAGTATGTTGTACAAGACTGCCGCCAAAAGCGCTGCGGCCGGTACCGTCACAATCCAGGCTGCAACGATGGAAAACAATGCCGTTCGTCGCACCAGCAGACGCCGCCTGCGTTCCTCGCGATTGCGAACAAACTTGCGTTGCCTGAGCTTTCCGCCTTCAGGAATGTATCTGTTACGATGCCACTCGCGATAGAACCCGACACCAAATACAGCGCCGACGGCAATATGAGTGGTTGAGACCGGCAGACCAAGACCTGAGGCCGTCAGAACGGTCGCTGCAGTTGCCAAAGTGATGCAGAACGCGCGTATGGGACTGAGTTTGGTGATCTTTTTTCCGACCACCGTTACGAGACGACGGCCGAACAACAGCAGGCCTGCCGAAATTCCGAATGCCCCGACAGCTGTCACCCAGATTGGTACTCGCGTTTCTTCGACACTTCCAAACCAGGTGCTCAGATCCTGAAGTTCCAGCGATTGACTTTGCACGATCGCGGCCAACGGTCCGATCGCATTTGCCACGTCATTTGCACCATGAGCAAAGGAAAGGAGGGCTGCGGTGACCATAAGCGGAATTGTAAACAGATCACGTAACGCGCGTGCGCTGTTTTCCAGGTCGTACAGTTGAGAGGCAACAATACGGCGATACCCCCACCAGATTACGAACCCAATTGCCAAAGACAGCGGCAATGCCAGCCAATCCGGCACCATGGATGCACGATCTGTCGCCTTGAAAAACACATATGCAGAAAAGACACCTCCAAGAGCACCAAGAAGCGCAGGTAGCCAGAAACGAGCCGCTTCCAGCTTGTCGTCCACATAGAGAAGCCGCGCATTGATGAAAGCCATCAGCGCGGCGGCAACCAATCCCCCCAATACCGGTGAAATGACCCAGGTTGCGGCGATGGCAGAAAACGTTGTCCAATTGATTGCCGCAACACTGCTGGCTGCAATCCCGGCACCAACAATGCCACCGATAATCGAGTGAGTCGTGGAAACCGGTGTCCCCACATAGGTTGCAAAATTGATCCAAAGCGCGGCTGCAACCATCGCTGTCAACATCGCCTGCACAAACGAGAAACTGTCGGGAACGTCGTCCGGGCTGAATATATCCCTGGAAACCGTCGACACCACTTCGCCTCCAGCCAGCAACGCTCCGGCACTTTCGCAAATCGCTGCGATAACCAGCGCTCCGGTCAGACTGAGAACGCGCGCGCCGACAGCCGGTCCCACATTGTTGGCGACGTCATTTGCACCGATGTTCAAGGCCATGTAGCCTGCAATGGCGCTAGCAGATGCGAGGATCAAAGCATCTGAAAGTTCAACAGATGTCACCGTGAATGCGGCAACCGCCACGCAGAGCGTCAGGAATACCAAAGCCAGGCCAAGACCACTCAGGCGACGTCCCATTGCTTCAGCGGCATCACCGAAAAAACCGAGTCGTTCCAGATCCTTATCTATACTCTTGGTGTCTATATGCTTGTTTGACAGCAACTAAGAGACCTCATTCAACAGGGAAGATTCCAGGACAGGGAAAACGGGTGTTGAAGAGCCGTTTTCTGCACTTGGTGCACAGACTTCGCCGTATAAAAAACAACGACACGCACGCTACGCTTTGAAAGAATTATTCCGGGAAAGCTAACCGATTTCAGCTCTGTGACGCCGAAGGAAGCGCTTCAAACCGGTTTCGTCGGCCATTTCAATGGCTTCTGATACTGGAGCCCAGACGCACTTTCGCTGTCCGACCTCAGGAAACTTGTTGAGTTGTTTTTCGAATTGAAGTTTGAAAACCAGGACCTTGGTTCTGATCTTCAGCCCGCTTGCCAATCCCTTGAAAGCGCGAAAACTGCCCATTGCGCGCGGGTCCGACCTTCCCACGACGCCTGCTTCCTCGTACGCTTCAATAACAGCGGTCTCGTAGGCTTTCTTGTTTTTTTCCGGCCACCCCTTGGGCAAGATCATGCGTCCTGTGTCCCGCGTGGAAACGAGAAGAACCTCGGTTTCCACCTCTCCTGGCCGAACACACAGAGCCGCGATCTGCAAACGGGCCGGCTTGACAAACAAACCGCTAAGACCCTGCAGCCACGAAACATCATGTGCCATGATTGACCTGGCGAGACTCATTTCCACACCTTTCATCGAGTGGCGCGTGTATAAAGATTTTTGATTTGTCCGTCCAGTCAAAAGTGCACAAAGTGCACTATATTGTTAACGGGCAGGCTCATGATATTCGCTCGTTTTCAACGCATATTGAAACATGACCGGCGCTCCAAGCCCCTGGCCATACTTCAGCTTTTCCATTTTTGAGGCGTCGCAGCTTTTGAATTGGAACATTCACATTCAACAAAATGTCATCGCCCAAATTTCCATTAGACGGCTTAATTTCCGCACCTATTCCGTCAAACCTGAATTCCTCTTCGCAAGGCAGGTACAGCGCGGCTCCCGAAACATTCGATTCGTTTTGTGTTGTTCCCTTGGCAGCGCCGATAACGCCGCATACCGCAACAGCGCACATGTGTTCGATCGCTCGCGCCTTGGCGCATCCATAGACCCGGTGATAGCCGGACAGTTTTTCCGTCATGGAAGGAACCAGCAACAAATCCAGTTCCTGTTTGGCCAGCAGGCTGCTGAGTGCCGGCATCTCGACATCGAGGCAAATCAGAATTGCCATCTTGAGCCCGTCAAGCTGAAAGACGGTAAGACTGTTTCCCGGTGTCAGCATCCAGGTGTCAGCGCTTTGCTCGAATGGTGTCAGGCAAAGCTTGTCCTGACGGATTTCCCTGCCATCCGCCGTAAACAGAATTGCGGTGTTGGTTATGCCGGCCGCCGACTTGACCGGCATCGTTCCAGCAAGGAGCGAGATTCCGTAATCAGTCGCCAATGGCGCAATGCGGGAGATTAGCTCAAGGCCGGTATCTGCAAGAAAAGCCATTTCCTGGTCAGGCCGCAATCCCTGCGGCTTGAAAGCCAGACAACACTCAACAAGGTATTCTGGGAGCATCAGGAGCTTTGCTCCGGAACTCTTGGCCCTTGCCATGCCCGCACCAATTTCATCTGCAAGCGCGTCAACAGATGCCGGCGCCTTGCCGAGATTAAACGACCAGAGCGCAATGGGATAATCTGTCATAATGCCGACGGCCTTCATCAACTGGTACGACAGACATAGGAGCGCATGTCACACAATTTCAAGTGTGATAATGCGAACCTCGATCAATCGAGAAAAAGCCCCGCAAAGGCAGCTAGGACAACAAGAAGCCCTGTACCAACGGCAGAACCGTTCGGCTCCTTTGGCAAGGCCTTGAGTTTCGCGGAACGGCGAATTTGCCGTATGCCCTGCAACGCGTTGTCGGTTCGCTTGTCGATTTCCGCAAAATACGGCGAAAGCTCATTCTGAGCGTGCATGCCATTTCCCCACGATTCCTTCGTAGGGAAAAAGCTAGTTCAGGACCCTTAGATTTTGGTTAATGACCTGTTGACCGGATTTCGATCACAAGCGGCTCTTTTGAGGATCAGCAACGTCCAATATGCGCAGTTGGACTTTAGGTGTCCCCTGCCAGGTGTCGATTGAAAGGGTGCCTGTGACGTGAAGGTTCCTTCCCCGGCCCTCGAGCAGCATTTTTCCGTGCGGCTTGTCCTCGGCCTTGAAGCAGATTGCCTTCAGTGTGGTCCCATCTCCCGCTGCAACAGACGCACGAACGTGCCCCTTGCCGACAACATCCGCGAACGCGACGCGATGGGAAGGAAATGCAAAAACCGGTTCTGAATGCCCGGCTCCGTATGGACCCGCTTTTTCAAGAAGTTCAAGAAGATCCAACGTCGCGCCAGTTGCCGTCAGAGCCGCGTCAACCTTGATTTCCCTTTTTGCCGTAGCAGCTTCAACATCAGATTTAAGAGTTTCGTTGAAGAATATTTCCAACGCTTCGGCTTTGTCCCTTTGCACAGTGAGGCCGGCTGCCATTGCATGGCCACCTCCCTTTTCAAGCAAACCGTTGTCAACAGCTTGCCGGACTACTTTGCCGAGATCAACTCCCGGAACAGACCGTCCGGAGCCAGTTCCTTTCCCTGTCGCGTCATAGGCAATCGCAAAGGCCGGACGTCGGTGTGCATCCTTAAGCCGGGAGGCGATCAAGCCGACAATTCCAGGGTGCCAATCTTCTGACCCTGTCAGCAAAACGGCCGGATCCCGGTCATCAATGGCTGCGACAGCCTCCGCACCGGCCTGTTCAAGCATCAAAGCTTCCATCGCCTGACGCTCGCTGTTCAGCTGATCCAGCCTTTCAGCGATCGCACGGGCTTCATGCGGATCTTCCGTGGTAAGCAGCCTTGCACCAAGAGCTGCGTCGCCGATCCGGCCGCCGGCATTGATCCGGGGACCGACTACGAAACCAAGGTGATAGGGAGCCGGTTTGCCATTCACCCGAGCAACATCGGCAAGAGCGGTCAGTCCGTAGTTTCGCCGCTGGTGCATTACGGCAAGACCGCGTGTCACAAAGGCCCGGTTCAATCCCTGAAGCGGAACCACGTCACAAACGGTTCCAAGAGCAACAAGATCCAGTAATGCCATCAAGTCAGGCTGCGACCGATTTTCAAACGCTCCGCGCCGACGCAACTCCCGGTTCAGGCCCACCAAGAACAAGAACGTGACGCCGACCGCCGCCAGATGCCCCTGGCCGGAAAGATCGTCCTGCCGGTTCGGGTTGACGAGTGCATCAACTTCGGGAAGCGTTTCCCCGACCTGGTGATGGTCAATGACGACCACATCAAGACCAAGCTTGCGCGCCGTTTCGAAGGCGTCGAAGGACGTACTACCGCAATCGAGCGTCACCAGCAGTTCCGCACCGTTTTGATGGAGATGTTCAATTGCAGGCCCGTTGGGGCCATATCCTTCGATAATCCGATCTGGAATGTGAATTATCGGTTCAAGTCCAAGCCATTGGATGTATTTGGCAAAAATCGCCGAGGATGTTGCGCCATCGACGTCATAGTCGCCGAATATCGCAATCTTCCGGCCGGCCTGCAGTGCGTCGGCAATCCTGGCGACCGCGTCGTCCATGTCCTGAAGCCTGGAAGGGTCCGGCATCAGGGACTTGAGCGAGGGGGTCAGAAAGTCCCGTGCATCGTCCTGCTGGACACCGCGCGCTGCAAGGACCCGTGCCAGAACGTCCGGTAGCCCGTGAAGCTGGGCGATAGCCATGGCGGTTCTGGCCTCAGCAGCGCTCAGTCTCTCCCGCCAGGCATTGTCGTTTGCGGAACGGGCGACCCCGAGTACGAGCCGCCTGTCATCCTCACCATTGTTTCCGAGCATGCATTACCCGCTCTTGATCGGACCTCAATCCAGGTGGAACTTTTCCAGATCCGTACTCTGGGCCTTGATGTAGCGGACAGTTCCCGTGGACGACCGCATGACAACCGTGTGGGTGGTGATGTGTTCCCGCCCAAAGCGGACACCCTGCAGGAAGTTCCCGTCGGTCACCCCGGTTGCCGCAAACAGAACGTCCGGGCCAGCCATTTCCTCAAGCGTATATTTCTTCTTGATGTCTTCGATGCCCATCCGGTGCGCGCGCTCGACCTGTTCTTCGCGCGTAATGACGAGCCGGGTTTGCATCTGACCGCCAATGCATCGCAAGGCCGCAGCCGCAAGAACACCTTCCGGCGCTCCGCCTATACCTGCATAGATGTCGATGCCTGTCTCGTCCGGATCGGTCGTGTGAATGACACCGGCGACATCGCCATCGCCGATCAGACGAATTGCAGCGCCCGTCGCACGGATATCTTCAATGAGGCGGGCGTGGCGCGGGCGATCGAGCACACATGCGGTCACTTCATGGACGTTGACGCCCTTTTCCTTTGCAACGGCCGCAATATTGTCGGCGACCGGCGCATCGATATCGATCAGGTTGTCGGGGTAGCCCGGACCGATTGCAATCTTGTCCATGTAACTGTCCGGCGCATTCAAAAGGTCACCGGCAGGAGCAAGCGCAATAACCGCCAGCGAGTTAGGCAAGTTCTTGGCGCAAATGGTCGTGCCTTCCAGCGGGTCAAGCGCAATATCCACCTTGGGACCTTGCTTCGTCCCGACATTTTCGCCGATATAAAGCATGGGAGCCTCGTCGCGCTCACCTTCTCCGATCACGACCGTGCCGTCGATCGGAAGACGATTAAGCTCCCGGCGCATTGCGTCCACTGCCGCCTGGTCAGCTGCCATCTCGTCACCATGACCGCGCAGACGAGCTGCCGAAACAGCCGCTCTCTCACTGACGCGCGCCAGTTCAAGGGTCAGAATACGGTCCAGTCCGCTTGACGGCTGATTTTCAGAATTGGACATCAAAATCTCCAGTTTCTCCTCCCGGAACGAAACCCGGGCAGGCACATATACGTCAATTCAGTTTTTCAATTCGGATCATCTGGGGCTCTTCAGCGACAACCCCTTTGGACATGATCACATCCAGGGCTTCCTTGATGGCGACCTCGGTCGTTTCATACGTGATCAAGATGACCGGTTGTGGTTGATCCGTGTCATGTTTTGCCTGGACTTCTTCCAATGCCTGGCGCTTTTGAACGATCGATTCCAGAGAAATTCCGGCGTCGCCCATGCAACGTGCTATTTCAGCAAACGCGCCAGGACGGTCGAACACAGACAGACGGATATAGTACCCGCCCTCATGGAGGCGCATGCGCGCGCGCTCATAGGGCTTCAAATCCGCTGCAGGCATTCCAAGGACAAGGGTTTTGTCGCCCCGCGCAATATCACCAATGTCGGCCACTACGGATGAAGCCGTTGCGTTGCCCCCTGCTCCCGGTCCGACCAGCACGATTTCGCCGACAAAGTCACCGTCAACCGCCACTGCGTTCAATACGCCGTCAATACGGGCTATCGCAGAGGATTTGGGTACCATCGTCGGGTGAACGCGTTGTTCAATTCCGGTTTCGGTGCGCTGCGCGACGCCGAGCAGTTTGATCCGGAAACCCAGTTCGTCGGCGGCCTGAATATCGGCTGTCGCGATCGAGGTGATGCCTTCCATGTAAATATTGTCGCTTGAGATCCGGGTTCCAAATGCAAGACTGGTCAGGATCGCGAGCTTGTGAGCGGTATCATTGCCCTCAATGTCGAAAGTCGGATCGGCTTCCGCGTAGCCCAGGCGCTGTGCATCGGCAAGACAGTCCTCGAAGCTGATGCCGTCGGCCTCCATCCTCGTCAGGATGTAGTTGCACGTACCGTTCAAAATACCGTAGACGCGACTGACGTCGTTGCCCGTCATGGATTCGCGCAAGGTCTTGACGATCGGAATGCCGCCGGCAACTGCAGCTTCATAGTTGAGGCAGGCATTATTCTCTTCAGCGACTTCCGCGAGATCGACACCATGACGCGCGAGCAGCGCCTTGTTGGCCGTCACGACATGAACGCCTCGTGCAAGTGCGGCTCTGACACTGTCCTCTGCCGCCCCTGTATCCCCGCCAATCAACTCGACAAAAATGTCGATATCAGCCTGTTTCGCCATCTCAACCGGATCTGAAAACCAGTCAAAAATCGAGACATCGATCCCACGGTCCTTGGTTCGGCTACGTGCGCTGACAGCTGTTACTGTCACAGCGCGACCGGTCTTACGCGCAATTTGCGTTCCGTGTTTTTCCAGGAGTTGCACCACGGACGTGCCTACCGTGCCAAGGCCAGCTACGCCAACTTTCAATGCTTCAGCCATTGAGAATTTTGTCCAGTTCTATTCAGCCTGATGTCTCGAGCGGGATGACGTTGTGCAGCTTTTGATCTGCAGTTTCAAGGAAACGGCGAATATTTCTGGCTGCCTGCCTGAGGCGCTGTTCGTTTTCCACCAGTCCGATACGCACATAGTCATCGCCATGTTCGCCAAATCCTATGCCCGGTGCGACTGCAACGTCGGCACGCTCGAGCAGCAATTTGGAATATTCAAGGCTCCCCAGAGGTCGGAACTTTTCCGGTATCGGAGCCCAGCAGAACATGCTTGCCTCAGGAGCAGGAACATCCCATCCCGCGCGGCTGAAACTGTCGACAACAACATCACGGCGTTTTCTGTAGACATCACGGGTTTCGACAATGCAGTCTTCCGGCCCGTTCAATGCTGCGGTTGCCGCAACCTGAATGGGGGTGAATGCTCCATAGTCGAGATACGACTTCACACGTGCCAGTGCGGAAACCAGCCGTTCATTTCCCACCGCAAACCCCATTCGCCAACCGGGCATGGAAAAGGTTTTCGAGAGCGACGTGAACTCGACCGTTACATCCATGGCGCCGGGCACCTGAAGCACGGAGGGAGGCGGCGTCTGTCCGAAATAGACCTCTGAATAGGCGAGATCGGAGAGAATGAAGATGTTGTGCTTGCGCGCGAACGCGACCACGTCCCTGTAAAACTCGAGATCGGCACAATAGGCCGTTGGGTTTGCCGGATAACACAGTATGATTGCGATCGGCTTGGGCACGGAGTGTATGACCGCCCGCTCAAGCGCATCGAAGAATGCCGGTCCGGGTTCGGCAGGAACGTTGCGGATGGACGCGCCAGCCATCAAAAAACCGAAAGTGTGGATCGGGTAGCTCGGGTTCGGGCTCAGGATCACGTCTCCCGGCGCCGAAATCGCCTGAGCCATGTTTGCAAAACCTTCCTTGGACCCGAGCGTCGCAATGACCTGCGTGTCCGGATCAAGCTTTACACCGAAACGGCGGTCGTAGTAGGCGGCCTGCGCCTTGCGCAGTCCCTGAATGCCCTTTGAAGCTGAATACCGATGTGTCCTGGGGTCCTGAACGACTTCGGTCAGCTTGTCGACGATGTGTTTCGGTGTGGGCAGATCAGGATTGCCCATTCCCAGATCAATGATGTCCGCCCCTGCCGCGCGCGCCTTGGCCTTCAAGCGATTGACTTGCTCGAAGACATACGGCGGAAGCCGTTTGATCTTATGGAATTCCTCCATGACGCGGATCCTTGCGAGTTGACGAAGCTGCGGCACCAGCACAAATGACAGTGCGCTTGGCGGGGCTCTTTTAGCAGCCTCGAACCGATTGCGCATCTGTCTTTGCGAAACTAGACACCTAATTTTGGAGTGTTTGTTAAAATGGAATTCCGGGACCTTTTCAATCCGCCTGACCTAAAACGATTAGACTGACTGCAGAGTGCCAAAACTGCCAAAGTTCATGATCCGATTGCTGACTGAGAACGGCCAAGCAGCTTTCCTCTTCAATGGAAAAAGTCTCTTGCCGCTGCGCAGCTCGCCGGATTTTTCGCGTCTTGCGAGATACCAAGTGACAACCTGGGCACTGCTCTGGCGGCACGCATTGCCGAGATTGGCGGATGCATGCCCTTGCCGGTCTGATCTCGCCGGATCCAAGAGTTGGCGCGGTTAAAGGAAGACTTAGCTGAGAGCTACAAAACGGGCGAGAAGACGAACGCCGTCATATTGCACTTGCCGGGAGTTTCGATGTCTGCCGATCCGGCTTCACTGAGGCGTTGTGAGAGACTCCAGATAGGTTGCGGTCTCTTCCCGGTCCTCCGGATTGATGAGACCGCTGGACACACCCGCATTCACCGGAGGGCCATAACCCTTCGGCTTGGGAACGTTTCCGTTCAACTGGCTCTTGTCTGCCTTCAGGGCAACGATTAGTGGTGTGCCAGGCCCGACACTGCATGCAGACAGTGCGAGGGACAACACAATGAAAACCGGGACCTTGCTTCCCCTGAACATGTTGACTGCCGAACTCTCTGTATCGAGGCGCGGTGCGCGACCTCTGCTTCTTATGCAAAATGCTATCAGATCACGTGCGATCATGCTTCTGTCGTGGCCGGTTATCCAGCATTTTGAGACCACACACGCCACCAGATCAGATCTCAGTGTCCTTCCCCATGTCATGAATCGCTTCCAGCCAGAGTGCGATCCATACGCCTCAATACCAATCGACGGCACCAATTCCATGTGTCATAAATAAGTTCATGATGAAAATACCGGCGAAGAATTAACGAGATAACGTTACTTGGGTCGCCACGGCTCTCTGACCTTCCCCTGGCCGGCGGGCAAAAATTACCGGAGGGACTCCCGTCCATGTCTGACGATCGACCGCATCCGATGTTGCAGTACATCATCAACAACCCGGAAGCGTTTGCCCAAAACCTGGCAAAAACACTTGAACAGGCCGGCAAGGCAATGGCGGCCTATATCGAGCCGCGTGAACAGGGGAAAATCAAAACCGATTCGACAGATGAACTGACAGGTGTCGTGAAGACGCTTGCTCAAGTGAGCGAATACTGGGTTTCAGACCCCCAGAGAGCCATCGAGGCACAATCCCGGCTCTGGGGCGGATATATCGAACTGTGGAATTCGTCGCTCAAGCGGATGATGGGTGAACCCTCCGAGCCTGCCGTTGCAACACCGCCAAGGGACAAACGTTTCGCAGACCCGGACTGGGAGAACAATCAATTCTTCGACTTCGTGAAACAGCTTTACCTGATCACCAGCAAGTGGGCCGAGGACATGGTCCACGAAGCTCAGGGACTGGATGAACACACGCGCCACAAGGCCGAATTCTACGTCACCCAGATCGCCAACGCGATCTCACCGTCGAATTTCGTTCTGACAAATCCCGAGTTGCTGAGACTCACGATGGAAAGCAACGGGGAAAACCTGGTCAAGGGAATGCAGCATCTTGTCGAAGATCTGAAGTCGGGACAGGGCGAACTCAAGATCCGGCAAACGGACCCGTCGAAATTCAAGCTCGGCGACAATCTCGGAAATACACCGGGCAAGGTGATCGCGCAGAACGACGTTTGCCAGGTTATTCAATATACGCCGACGACAACAGAGGTTCTGAAACGCCCTCTCCTCATCGTGCCGCCCTGGATCAACAAGTTCTATATCCTTGACCTCAACCCAGACAAATCATTCATCAAGTGGGCTGTCGATCAAGGACATACTGTGTTCGTCATTTCCTGGGTCAATCCTGATGAAGGTCAGGCCCAGAAAAGTTTCGAGCACTACATGAAGGAAGGCATACTCAACACGCTCGATGTCATCAAACGCGCCACCCGGCAGGAAGAAGTCAATACGATCGGATATTGTGTCGGCGGCACACTGCTTGCGGTCACTCTGGCCTATATGGCAAAAACCGGTGACGAGCGCATCAAGACAGCAACCTTCTTTACAACTCAGGTCGACTTCACCTTTGCAGGCGATCTGAAGGTTTTCGTGGATGAAGAGCAGATTTCGATGCTCGAAAAGCGGATGGCGGAACATGGCTATCTGGACGGATCGAAAATGTCGTCTGCATTCAACATGCTGCGCTCAAACGATCTGATCTGGTCGTATGTTGTCAATAACTATCTGAAGGGAAAGGAACCCTTTCCCTTCGATCTGCTTTACTGGAATTCGGATTCCACGCGCATGCCCGCTGCAAACCATTCCTTTTATCTGCGCAATTGTTATCTGGACAACAAACTGTCCAAGGGAGAGATGGAAGTCGCCGGCGAAACGCTCGACCTCTCCAACGTGACGATACCGATCTTCAACCTGGCCACGCGCGAGGATCATATCGCGCCGCCAAAATCGGTCTTTCTCGGGTCGGGCTGTTTCGGTGGGCCGGTGAATTATGTACTTGCAGGTTCCGGCCATATCGCCGGCGTCGTCAATCCTCCAGCCAAAAACAAGTACCAGTACTGGACCGGCGGAGACCCCAAGGGCTTGCTCGAAAACTGGCTCAAGAATGCGGAAGAGCACCCCGGGTCGTGGTGGCCTTATTGGGACGAATGGATCCGCTCGGTCGACCCGACCACGGCCAAAGCGCGCAAACCCGGTGCAAACCGCGTGAAAATACTGGAAGATGCGCCCGGCTCTTACGTCATGAAGAAAGTGTAGTCACAAAAACTGCCTATTTCAGGTTTTAATCTGAATTGCATCAATGGGTGTTTTGATGCGAGGCAAATTATTGTGCTGAAAGTGTTTTGTCGATATGTGCGCGAAACAGGGTACTTTGTTTTCGCGATGCTGGTTATGATGAGCCAGTCAGCATTGGCTTGCCAGAACTACCGGGCGGTCAATCTCGCCGACGCCTTGAGTTCTGGCGGGGTATTTATCGGTGAAATCATTGCTGAGTCCAGTAATCAAGACGGCGAAAACAGTTCTATCGAACACAGGCTGCACGTTGACATCAAGGAGATATTCCACAGTCACTCACCTTTGCCGGAGAGCATTGTTCTGCACTACCACGGCAGAGAAAAACGCGAAGCACTACGACGCAATGTGAGATACGTGTATGTCGTTTGGTTACTTGACTTTGAACATCCGGCAGGCACCGGAAACACGACCAATGTTCTAATGACAGCCATGTGCGGCGGACATGTTCCCTACATTTTCGATGAGGAAAGTGATGCGGGTCGCGCAATCAAACAGATATTCGCCGATGACGGTTTTGATCGTGAAACCAAGGCCAAAATTCTCTCGAGATTTGTCGGTCTTTACGGCCAGGGTTTTTGACCAGCCTGAAAGAAATCGCGGTTCTTCCGCTAGCCAAACTGCGCGCTGATCGGTGCAAGGGACATGCCCAGTAGCTTCCCGAGCTTTTCAGCCGACATCGGTCTTCCGAAGTGGAACCCCTGTACAGTCTCGCATTTGCAACTGGCCAGGAATGCCTGTTGCTTTGCAGTCTCAACCCCCTCCGCAACAACGTTCAAACCGAGTTCCCGTCCCAATGAAATGATGGCACGAGCGATGCTGCGGTCGTTTTCGTCGGTCTCCAGGTCCCGGATGAAGCTCTGGTCGATCTTCAGGCGGGTCAATGGAAAGCTTTTCAGCGCAATCAGACTTGAAAATCCGGTGCCGAAATCGTCAATCGCAAGTTTCAAACCGATCTTTCGAAAATCGTCCATAAGCCGAACCGCCTGGTCGGCATTCTGCATAAGCAGGCTTTCCGTGACTTCCAACTCCAGATAGTTGGCAGCCAGACCGGTCCTTCCAAGTGTTTCACGAACATCCGTAATCAAGCCCACATCACGAAACTGACGGGCGGAGACATTTACGCCAATGGTAATCGGAACCAACCCTTCCCTCTGCCATTCCCTGTTCTGGCGGCAGGCTTCAAACAGCACCCAGCGCCCGAGTGGAACGATCAGGCCACTGTCTTCCGCCAGTGGTATGAACTGCTCCGGCATCAATTCACCAAGAACCGGATGTTGCCAGCGGGCAAGTGCTTCAGCGCCGACAATCCTGCCGGTAAAGAGATCGTATTGTGGTTGATACTTAAGGTGGAATTCCCCCTTCGCGATGCCACTGCGCATGTCTTCCAGCAGTGTCAGTCGATTGACCGACGTTCCCGGTCTTGTATTTTCAAAGACCTTGTAACCGTCCCGTCCCTGTGACTTGGCCTCGAACATCGCCTTGTCGGCGTTCTTGAGGAGTTGCTCGGCATTTTCCGCGTCGAGCGGATGACAAGCCGCACCAATGCTGCAAGTGACATGGAAGGAAAGATCGCCGATTCTGATTGTTTTGGTGATCTCGTTCTTCAACCGTGCCATCAAGTCAATGAGCGCGGGCTTGTCGGCGTCCTCGCCCTCGACAATCAACACGAACTCATCACCACCAAAACGGATAGACTGGTGCCTTCGGTCGTGGACCGAAAGGATCCGTTCAGCGACGATCGTCAATACCCGGTCGCCGATTGCGTGACCAAAGCTGTCATTGACAAATTTGAAGTTGTCGAGATCGACGAAAAGTACGGCCACCGGATCACCGGTTTTTCTGCTACACTCGATTTTTTCCGCGAGCTTCGCCTTGAAGTCATGCCTGTTGGGCAGACCCGTCAACACGTCGTGGCTTGCGAGAAACCGTATTTCCTTTTCCGCCCGCTCTCTTTCAACTGCAATCGACGCCAAACGCGCGGCTTCCACGGCAAGCTTTTTTTCGTGTTCCGTCGGGCTCCGGACCTCGTTGGAATACAGTCCGAAGGTGCCCAGGACCTGCGTGTCTTTTCCAAAAAACGGCACCGACCAGCAAGACCGCATTTCAAACCGACTAACGGCCTCCCGAAAATCTTCCCACAATTCGTCTTCGTGAATGTTTTCAACAAAAACGCTCTCTCGTCTGTAAACAGCCGTGCCGCAGGACCCGACCTTTGGCCCGACCGGAAGGCCGTCACACAGGTCCACATACTCACTGGGCAGGTTTGGAGCCACAGCGGCCTGAAGGTTTTTGCCGTTTTGGGTGACCAGCATGACCGACCCGACAACCCCATCCATCTGGCTTTCGATTGTCAGAACAAGCGTTTCGAGTACATCCTGAAGAGGCTTTGCATTCGCAATTTCCTGCAAAACCTTGTTTTGCCCCTGCTGAAGCAAATCGGACTTCTTGCGCTCTGTGATGTCACGAGAGATACCGACGATACCAACAACCTCATTCTGATCGTTCAAGACCGGAAACTTCGAGGAAGACAGCCAGCGACGTTTGCCGTTTGCAAGGATCAGCTTTTCTTCATAGTCAATGCTCGCCTCTTTCGAGGCCATGATCGCCACCTCGGCAGCGGCGAACTTGCTTCCGGTATCCGGCAGGTGGAGCTCAATGTCGGTCTTGCCGATGACTTGCGTAGGTTCGTGAAATCCCAGATCAAAGGCAACCTGGTGGTTGGCCGCGACAAACCGGTGGCGCCGATCCTTCACATAAACATAGTCCGAGACATGATTTACGAGCGTCTGCACCCAATCGCCGCTCAAGTGCAATTGATCATCCTTGCTCAGATGATCGAGTTGATTGATGCGTTCCAGTTCCTCGGCAAGAGTTTTCCCGCTCGTCAACAAACCAGCTTGCGCTGCCGTGAGGCTGTTCTCCTGGGCCATGCCGTCGCCGAATTGCCTTTATGATTTATGCCTATAAAAACGCCATCATATGTATTCACCAACTAATAAACAATAAACGAAAAGAAAATTTTGAAAATACACAATCTACTTACGTAGAGAATACTAAACATAACCACTGGTTGTATTTTTAGTTTCCGCGGTTGAAGTTACCGACTCCATCGCCGCCCTCCACACGACCGTGCAAGGGAAACCCATGTCAGCTGACTACCAGTTGATGAGCATGCGATTGCCAAGCGTCGGGGTCTGGGAGTAAGGTGGCAGCTCGTTCGTAAGCGCAGCGTTAACCATGCAGACCAATCAACGTCATCAGTTTTCACGCCCCCGGCCAACCGGGTTCAGCGCTCATCGTCCGAATTCCGGCTTGTCCAATCTGAGTTCAGGCGGGAGAATGCCAGCGGGCGCACTATCCACATACACAAAGATCATTGCACCCGCGCTTCTTACGGCAACCTTGTGGTCGCATGTCTCCCTGGGAATGATGACAGCAATTGTGGCAACGTCGCTTGCAATAGTCTGCCTGATACTGCTGCAGCGCATCCCCGCCAAACGAAACGGCAAATGCGGTTGGGCAAAATCGGTCGGGCTTGGCGAACGGATTTGGCTGAACAGACTTTCAGTCCCCATCCCCTCCCAACTGGGCGCACGCATCACAACGCTGTACATAGTTTTCTGGCTTGGCTCGCTGATTGCACTACTTGGTGGAGCGACAGCCTCGCCCGTTCTTGCGGCGACAGGCCTTGCTGTCGCCTATTGCACCCAGTTCGTATGCTTTCACAAGCTGATCCAGCTATTCCGGCAAATGAAGGAAAAAGCGCCTCTGTACAGGTTCTGGCTGGCTACTCCGGGCAACGACAATGCCAGAGCAAAGCCTTAGATACTCCGGACAACCTTTTTCATTGCCCTTTGTGTATCCGTTTCTCTGCGAGAAGACCTATGTAGGTCAAGGCAACACTCGCACCTGCAATCGAGGTGATATCGGCGTGATCGTATGCAGGCGCAACCTCGACCACGTCCCCGCCGACAAAGTCAAGTTTGCCTAGTCCACGCAGGATGGAAAGCGCTTCTCGCGATGACAAGCCGCCGGACACCGGCGTACCGGTGCCGGGAGCAAAGGCCGGGTCGAGACAATCGATGTCAAAGGTCATGTAGGCTGGTCCGGAACCGACACGCTCGACGACACGATTGATTACGCCCTTGATGCCGAGCTCATCCATTTCCTCACCGAATATCATGTCCAGACCACAAGTTTCGGGAGCGTGCGTGCGAATACCGATCTGAATCGACCTGGCGGGATCAATCAGCCCTTCCCTCACGGCCCTTCCCGTAAAGGTCCCGTGGTCGATCCGGTCGCCCTCATCGGGCCAGGTGTCCTGGTGCGCATCGAACTGGACCAGGGCCAGAGGACCGTGCGTGGCAACGTGGGCCTTCAAAAGCGGATAGGTGACAAAATGGTCCCCGCCGATTGAAAACAGATGCGTGTCAGTCGCGAGGATTTCCGCTGCCTGCGCTTCAATATGACCTGGAATATCCGCATTGCGACCGTAGTCAAAGACGCAGTCGCCATAGTCAACGCAGGCAAGCTCTTCAAAAGGATCCATATGAAAAGGATATTGCGGGTCACCGTCAAAGATCGCCGATGCACGGCGCACACCCTGAGGACCGAACCGGGCTCCGGGCCGGTTGGAAACGGAAGCGTCGAACGGAATACCCCATACAGCCAGGTCGACACCCTGCAGATCGCGGCTGTACCGGCGTCGCATGAAAGAAAGCGCCCCGGCATAAGTCGACTCGTGCGACCCGCCCTTCAAGGACTGACCAAGAAAGGCATTATCCGTCGGGCGGGGTAATTCAGCAGACATTCTGACATCCTGATATCGGGTGGCCGGCAATTCCAACAAACAGTTCCCTGCCCTTCGTTGTTCTAACCGGCAGTTGCTCCTCCACGGTCTTAACAGAAGGCATCTGTGGCTGCCAATCGAAACAGTCGAAGTCCCTGGCGGGCCTTGTCGAACCTGCTCTCACTCAGGCTGGCACATGCTTTTTCAACAGGTCTGTAGCTAACCATTGTTCGTTGCCGCCCGCAGGATTAAAACTTGTCTAACTTGTTTCCAAATCCCACAAGACCGATCAAGGATCTCAGCCTGTGGCAAACCAGAAACCCATAATCCTGCGCGGCAGAACGCTGACCTTCCACGCGGCGCCGAACGGACCTGAAGACATAACCGCCTTTTCATACGAGGAAGATGGCGCATTGCTGCTTTCGGACGGCAAGATCAAAGTGCGTGGACCATTTGCGGAAGTTCAATCAGGCGCACCGGACGGGACGGAAATCGTTGATCATCGCCCTCATCTTCTCCTGCCCGGGTTCATAGATACGCATATCCACTTTCCGCAGGCTCAAGTGATTGCATCGTGGGCTGATCAACTGCTGGACTGGCTGAACGACTACACCTTTCCGGCCGAATTACGCTTCGCCGACAAGGCTCACGCTGACCGGATCGCAAACGGTTTTTACGATGCACTCATCGCACATGGCACAACCACCGCTGTTGCCTATTGTTCCAGCCATCCGAATTCCGTCGATGCCTATTTCGAAGAGGCAGAACGCCGCGGCATGATGATGCTCGGCGGCAAGACGATGATGAACCGGAACGCGCCTGAAGCGCTTTGCGATACGGCACAAGGTTCTTACGATGACAGCAAGGCACTACTTGCAAAGTGGCACGAAAGGGGCCGCGCGCGATATGTGATCACGCCACGCTTTGCCATTACGTCAACACCTGAACAGCTTGATGCCGCCGGAAGCCTACTGAGAGAAAATCCGGACTGCCATCTTCAAACGCATATCAACGAGAACCACAACGAAATCGCTTTTACCCGAGAACTCTATCCGGATGCTGCCCACTATCTGGGCGTTTACGAGAGTTTTGATCTCCTTGGGCCCAAGACCCTGCTCGGCCATTGTATTCACATGACCGGGCATGAGCTTCAGGTCATGCGTGAAACGGGTGCTGTCGCCGTCTTCTGTCCGACATCCAACCTCTTCCTCGGCAGCGGGCTTTTCGACAAATCAGGCATTGAAAGCGCGGGCATCAGAACCGCGATCGCAACGGATGTCGGAGGGGGTACCAACTATTCGATGCTGCGCACTTTGGACGAAGGCTACAAGATCCTGCAACTTCAGCGCCAACGCATGCATCCGCTGACGAGTTTCTACTGGGCAACACTTGGAAATGCCAGGGCCTTGTCGCTGGTGGACAGAATCGGCACGCTAGACGCCGGTTCTGATGCCGACGTTGTGGTTCTAAACGCCGGCGCGACACAACCGATGGCACTCAGGATGGAAACCGTCGAGACCCTGTCGGAGGAATTGTTTCTGCTGCAGACGCTCGGTGACGACCGGACCGTCGTTGAAACCTATGTCGCGGGAAACAGACAGAAGTCAGTTCGTCTGAAACCCTGATTCGACGGTCATCCGATCAGATTGCCCCGGATTTCTTTTCCAGACGCAGAAACGCCGGTAACAACGACAATACGGCGAGCAACATCAGGACAAGCGCGACACCGAAAAAGACCACGCTGAAACCTTCAATTTGCAGGAATGGTGTCATGACAATCGGCGAAATGACCTGGCCAAGAAACATGCCGGTGGTCACGAACCCCGAGACAGTTCCCCGTCGCTCCGGTGGTGCCACCTTAAGAGCGAGAAGCAGAAACCCCGGTTGGACGAACGCATAGCCCGCACCGATCAATGCAGCACCAGCCAAGATAAAGACCCACGTGGCCTCCACGGCGAGCGCAACAAATCCGCCTCCCATCACCAGATATCCAACCGACAAGGTCAATGCCAGTCCCAGTCGACTGCAAACCCTTTTGAATATCAGCGCGACACACCCGCCAACCAGGGTCAATGTACCCAATGCGACGGCCGTTGCAGATGCACTCTCAAAACCACTCCGGTCCAGGTAGAACGGCAACTGGCTCGGCATCAGGAAGAAAAGTGAAACCGTCGTCATTGCCAGTGCGGCAACCATGAGGGCCTGTATCACCCACCTCTGATTGGGCGTGACTTCCGTGGAGCTCGCGGGCACTCCTTCAACCCCTTCGCCCGCATGTTTTTCGCGATGACCAATGGACACGAGCAACGGCAGGAGAAGTATTGGAATCGCGTAGATCAGGAATGGCAGACGCGGAGACAGGCCTGCCAGATATCCGGCGAACCCAATGAAAATGAACCCACTGAAATTGACGGTCGCAGTCTGCCATCCCAGGAATGAGCTGCGGCGCTCGCCGGTGAAGAGATCACCGACAAGCGAGACCTGCGCGGTCATCGTCATTGCGACAGCGACACCCAGCAAAAGCCGGCTCACAAGAATTGAGTTCAGGTCCGGCAGGTAAGCCCCTGCGCTTCCGGCAATTGCAAAAAGCGTGACACCGGCAATCAGCAACGGCCCGCGCCCATGGCGATCTGCAATCAATCCCGCGATGGGAGCAACAAGTACGACCGTCAGTGAGGGCGCAGACACCAGGAACCTGACCAGATAGTCCGCGCCAGGGACATCGGCAAAACTTGCTTCCAGCGCGGGCAGCGCCGGGCTGATCGTCGCATTCGCCATGATCTTGAAGGTGGCAGTCATCAGGAGCGCAACCGCCACCGCATCCATCCAGAGCGGACGTTGCTTGAATAACCTATCGTCTGACACGGGAATTTCCTTGCCTTTGAGAAAATGTCCCGCCACTCTACAAATTCAAGTCGACTTGAGGTCAAGGCATGAAGTTACTGGATATTTCGGAAGTTTCTCAACAGAGCGGGATCGCTGCATCCGCGCTCCGGCATTATGAGGAAAAGGGCCTCATCACTTCCCTCGGGCGCCGTGGCCTGAAACGGCTGTTCGGCCCGGAAGTTCTGGACCAGCTGTCGCTGATCACACTTGGGAAAACTGCAGGGTTTTCACTTGATGAGATCAAGGCAATGTTCGGCCCGGACGGTCGCCCGAAAATCTCCCGTGATAAACTGGAAAAAAAGGCCGATGATCTCGACCGGCAGATCGAGCGACTTGCCGGCCTCAGGGACATGATCCGTCACGTAGCGGATTGCTCTGCGCCCTCGCACATGGAGTGCCCGAAATTTCGCAAGTTGCTGCGAGTAGGAGGCAAGCGAAAACCTGTAGGTGCGAAGAAAAGAAATAACATTGGCCAGCTTTATATCCCAGATTGAACTGCTTAAGTTTTTGCAACGGCCGCCACGCGGCATTGAATGCGAATTTCTTCTATCAATTCTCGAATAATGTTCATTCGGGTGGTTCATTCAAAGATTTTGAAATGTCGATCATAAACTGGCTGTTTCGCCGACAAAAAACTCCAAAAGTCTACCTTGGAGACGTTCAGATGCATCTGGACTGGAACATCGTCAGTTCCTTTTGTGAATTGATCGGAACAACGGTCGGCCGGCAACCAAGCCAGGAAGAATTGAAACAATATTTCTCTGCTGCACTGGGTCTTGCAGCCTATGTGCCGAACGATCAGGAAATGTCAGGAGGTCATCTTTTTCATTTCGCGATCACCGACCTTCGACACGGTTATTTCGGGCCATTTGGAGAAAGCGACTATTGGGTACCAATTGTTATTCGTCCTTCCATTACCGTGAAGGGATTCCTGATCGACATTGATACCGGACGCATAATGGCCACGCGCACACACACTCAAAAAACACCCTGGAAGAGGTACAAGAACCCTGTCTTTCTCGCCTGGAGTTTCTTTCCGGGAACAACCGACCCGGACGCAGCTCAGCCCATGGGTGACATGGCTGCGATCAAAATCCTGAAAAAACTCAAGGCGCTTGCAAAGAAGCAGGCAAGGGTCGACTACCTTCTTGAAAAGAACAGGGTTACCTGACGGGCCTGACGCTGGAAGAGGCTCGGGCCTTTGGGTTCTTCGTGGTGGATTTCGACATCCTTCATCACTCTGCGCACCAGCAGCAGGGCGAGCACGCCGAAGACGACGCCACCGGCGGCTTGCCCGATCAGAACGCCGGGCGCACCAAGATAGGCCCCGCCAAGCCAGACGAAAGGGATGGTGCCAAGTGTATGGCGACCCCAGTTTATCCAGGTCGAATAGAAGGGACGGCCAAGATTGTTGAAAAAGGCATTCGAAACAAAAAGCACGCCGTTGAAGAAGAATGCCAGGGCCAGTGGACCGCAAAAAAGATAGATCAGCGTGAGTGCCATGCCTTCGGCCTCGAACAACCGGGCAATCGGCTCCCGCAGGAGGAAGAGAACAAGTGCTGCCAGTCCGACAACAAGCGCTGTAAACAGCAAGGCTTCGCGCAAGGAGCCGCGAACCCTGTCAAAGCGGCCTGCGCCGTAATTCTGTCCAACGATCGGACCGATGGCACCCGAGAGCGCAAAAATCGTCGCGAAGGCAAGCGGTGACATGCGGGCGACTACCGCCATGCCGGCAACTGCATCTTCGCCAAATTCCGCCATCGACCGCGTCACCCAGGCCTGGCCTACCGGCGTTGCCAACTGTGTGAGGATCGCAGGAAACGCGATCGCGGAAATCGGCGGCAAATCCTTGAAGATCTGCAATGGCCTCGGCAGGCTGAGGCCACCGTGAAAGCGGAAGACCGGCGCCAGGGCAAAAGCTGCGATCGCCAGTCTTGACGCGGCACTCGCCAGTGCAGCCCCGGTCAACTCCAGATCAAGTCCGAAGATCAGGATCGGATCAAGCACCGCATTCACAAGACCACCCATGATTGTCGACATCATCGCAAGTCTAGCGTCCCCGTGCGCCCGCAGGATGGCCCCTCCGGCCATGCCCAGCAGAAGCACGGGAAGGGTCGGAACGATGATGGCGAGGTAGTGAACGGCCAGCCCGTGGGTCACACCCCTGGCTCCGATCAGGTCGACAAGCGCATCCAGTGACAGCCAGACGGCCAGTGCAAAGATGGCCGCAAACAGAAATCCGACCGTCAACGCGGTCGATGCCCGCTGGCGGGCTCTTTCCTTGTCCCCGGCCCCGAGTGCCTGTGCCACAAGAGCGCCGGCGGCAATGGCCACGCCAATGTTGAAGGATGTCGTGAAGAACAGGATCGCCCCGGCATATCCGATCGCTGCGGCCAGTTCATCCTTGCCGAGCATCGATATGAAAATCATGTCGACGAAATCGACGGCAAAGATCGCCATCAGACCGACTGATGACGTCAGCGACATCACCGTCACATGACGAAACAGACTACCTTCGATAAATCTTGCCTGGGACATGAAACCTGAACGACTGGGGCGCGCTGGAATGACTGGGGGCGGAATGCGTGCGATGTTTTGACCGGACCAGCTCTAGCCGAAAACTCCGGGATACAGAAGTCTCACATGAATCGATTGCAGGTAGCGCGAACAAAAAACCCGCCGGATCGCTCCGGCGGGTTCTTCGAAATCTGAAACCAGTTTCTTCGGCGATTAACGCTTGGAGAACTGGAAGGACCGACGGGCCTTGCGCTTACCGAATTTCTTACGTTCGACAACGCGGGCATCGCGGGTGAGAAAACCGTTCTTCTTCAGAACGCCGCGCAGTTCCGGCTCATAATGGGTCAGGGCCTTGGAAAGGCCATGGCGCACAGCACCGGCCTGACCGGAGAGACCGCCACCGGTGACGGTTGCGACAACGTCATACTGGCTGTCACGATCGGTCAGCATCAGCGGCTGACGCAGGATCATCTGCAGGACAGGACGCGCGAAATACTCGGTGAAGTCCTTGCCGTTGACGGAGATCTTGCCAGTACCCGGCTTGATCCAGACACGAGCGATCGCGTCCTTGCGTTTGCCGGTTGCGTATGCACGGCCCTGTGCGTCCAGCTTCTGGACGTGGACAGGTGCCTCGGGGGCTGCGGTCTCGACCGCGCCGCCCAGTTCTTCCAGGGATTGCAGCTCAGCCATTCTTAAGCCCTCTTGCCGTCATTCTTTGCGTTGAGGCCCTTGACGTCGACCAATTCAGGTGACTGAGCTTCATGCGGGTGTTTCGGACCAGCGTAAACCTTGAGGTTCTTCAGCTGTTTGTTGGACAGGGGACCGCCAGGCATCATGCGCTGGACAGCCTTTTCCAGGACACGCTCGGGGAAACGGCCTTCCAGGATACCGCGCGCTGTGCGCTCCTTGATGCCGCCCGGGTGTCCGGTGTGCCAATAGTATTTCTTGTTGTCGTACTTGCGACCGGTGAGAACGACCTTGTCGGCATTGATGACAATGATGTTGTCGCCCGTGTCGACATGTGGCGTGTAGGTCGGCAGATGCTTGCCGCGCAGATGGTTGGCGATGAAAGCGGCAAGACGGCCGACAACCATGCCTTCTGCGTCGATCAAGATCCACTTTTTCTCGACCTCAGCCGGCTTGGCAGAGAAGGTCTTCATGTGTTTGATCCAACTTGGTCAGTTACAGAAAAGGCCCGCGCGGCTTCGATTGAGCCAGCGAACGGACCTGAATTCGTTCGAGGCAGCTTATACGCCGGCGAAAATATGCCGTCAAGAACCTTGTTTGAACCATCGGTCAATTTAGTCCAATAAATTCAATAAGTTAAAAAAACGGTACTCTACTACCGCATTCTTTTATCTAAATATTCCTACATCGTTTGGATTTATTCGAAAATTCTCAAACCTGCGTCACGTCTGACAATTATCGTCTATTTTACCTAGTCTTAATTCCCGCCACCTAGTTTGCCTCCTGCAATCACTGAAAGAATGCATGATGGGTCTTGGCAGCCTCCGGCGAATAAAACCGAACCCGTTGCTCGCAGCACTGTTGAGTACGTTCGTTCTTGTGTCAGTCGTTTATTATTCTCTGGATGCGCTGATCGATTGGCAGGTCCGTATCGCGATCCAGAAAGACGCTGAAATCCGGTCGCAAAAGTGGACCGAAAACTTCTTTGAAACAACACCGTCTGTCAGACAGATGATTGAATCCGGAGTCGCTCCGGAAAAGGATTTCGCCAAGCTGGAAAATTCGTTTGTGCTCACTGGCGTGATCCGCATAAAGCTGTTCGACAGTGAAGGTATGCTGGCGTTCATGTCCGACAACGGTGTTCTTGCGCCAACACAATTCTTCAGCGAAAGAGCACTCGGCGTGTTTGACTCCGGAGACAGCATCGTCTTCCTGCATGCGCCAGAGGAAAAACTTGGCCATCCGGAGCACCTGCGGACGTATGTCGAGATCTACACGCCCGCCGTCCTCCCCTCCGGCGAGCGCATCGGTGTCGTCGAGGTCTATTTGGATGTCAGCGTCCTGGAGGCAGCACTGCAGGATTCGTTTCGACAGATCAGCGGTTACCTGATCGCCGGAACGATCGCGGTTCTGTTGATCCCGGCAGGAGCCTATGTCGGAATCACACGTCAGATCATCCGGAAGGATCGACAGTTTCTGGAGTTCACGCGATATGACCAACTCACGGGTGCCCTGAGTCGCAACAGTATTTCCGGAATTCTGACCAGGCAATTTTCAGAACCGCAGACACTCAGTCGCCTCGGTGTTCTGTTCGTTGACATCGACCACTTCAAACAGGTCAACGACAAATATGGGCACTCATTTGGCGACAGTCTGTTGCGGCACATCTCGCACATTCTCATGGCCAACCTGCATGGCAAGTCCGATGCAGTCGGACGTTTTGGCGGCGATGAGTTTGTCGTGCTTTGTCCCAACATAAACCCGCACGACTTTCGAAAACTGTACGGGCGCGTGATGGACGCGGCGCAAAAAGCTTTTCAACACGATGGCAACAGCTACATTCCGAGCTTGAGCATTGGGGCATATCTTACCGCCGAGGGAGATACGGAAAAGACCGCACTTCATCGCGCCGACCTTGCCGTCTACGCTGCTAAACGCAACGGGCGCGGTCAGGTTTTCGAATACTCCGAGGAACTGGAAGGACTGTTTACGCAGGAAGATCCGAAGCAGACGGCCTAGGATACTCTCTACCGCGGAGGCACCGAATAGGTCGCCGTCGCATGCGCGACAAGTTCCTCTTCCCCTGCCCCGGCAATACCGCATTCAACCACTGCCAATCGCTTGCCAAGTTTCAGAAGCCGGCATGTGCCGAGCAAATCTCCAGCCTCGGGTTTGCGCAGGAAGTTGATGCTGAAGTTGGTCGTTACTGCCAGTGCGACCGGACCGATATGCGCCAGGATCACGACATAGGCTGCCAGATCTGCAAGTGCCATCATGGCAGGACCCGAAATCGTTCCACCGGGACGCAGATGGAGGTCGGTTGCCGCAAGGCGCATGACCGCTTCGCCAGACGAGACACTGTCGATGGAATATGCACGTCCACCGGCATGGATCTGCGGAAACTCCCGGTCCAGGAACCCGGCGATCTCCTGAGCTGTCATTACCGGCTGCATCGGTGTCTCCTACCTCTTTCAATTCATGCCGGTAATCCGACCTGCTTTTACGTAAACGTCAAAGCAAATTGATTGCAAGGGCAGTTGCTGACAAAACGTTACTCTGCAGGCTGGGTCCGCGCAGCACGCCTCTTTTCAATTGCGTAGATACCACGGTCCCAAAGCCATTCAGCAAGAGTGCTGAGGCCGATACCGGTACGCATCTGAAATTCCTCGAAATGAAAGCGCGAGGCGCGCAGGCCTTTCAGCACGAGACCGCGCCGCAATGCCTTTCGCATGGCAACAGGACCGCAAAAAAAGACATGAGCCTGTGAAAGATCGCCACCCAGATCGGTCGCAACGCGATCTGGCGTCAGGCGAACACCTTCTGCGGAATTGACGATTATCAGTTCAAGACCAGAGACCTCTTCCGCAATTTTCTCAAGTTCGACCACGTAAGGAATGTCGTCCCGTTCGCGAACACAGTAGTAGAGTTTTACCGGGCCGGTTTCCCGAGATTTCAGGCTTTCGGCAAATGCGATGAAGGGTGTGATACCGACGCCGGCACCGATCCAGATCTGCGGGTCCCTGCCGAACGGCATCGAAAAGTGACCGAATGGTCCCGTGACGGTCGCCTCCATGCCTGTTTCTACTTCGCGACGAAGTCGCCGAGTGTAGTTGCCGAGATCCTTGATCGAAAATCGCAAGCTTCGATCTTCATGGGGTGCCCCGCTCAATGTGAAGGGATGTTCTTCCGACAGTCCGCTCCCGTTGATTGAAAGAAAGGCGAATTGTCCGGGTTTGTGCTTCAGGCCACGGCCTTTGGGTTTCAACTCGATTTCCGTCAGGCCGCCCAGATGCCTGACTGCAGAAATCTTGTAGCCGTGTCCACGCGGTACCATTGGCCGGAACAAGGACATCCAAAGATAGCTGATGATACCGAGCAGACAGAAGGCCGAAATATAGAGCCCGAGCGGATCTGCAACGGAGAAAGGTTTCTCGATGAAAAAGAAGTGAAAGGCCGCAAGGGCGAAAAAAATGCCGATCAGGCGATGGCTCCATTTCCACAAATGATAGGGAATGAAGGTTATGACCGACGCAAGGGCAAGAACAAGAAGTCCATAGAGACTGATTTCACCAATATCTTCGGCGATTCCGGCGAGCGGGCCGCCCCGAAGGCCGTTCATTTCCGCATCGACTATATCGTGCAGACCCATTGCGACCATGGCGATGACACCGAGCCATTTGTGCAGGACATAAATCCGGTCAAGCGAACCAAATACCGTTTCGAGACCCGGCATCCGTGTCGCGATGAACTGGTTGATACCCATCAGGACCAGCGCTGAAGACCCGAGATACTGGCTGAATAGCGCGACCGGGTCGCGCGTTGCCGCGAGAGGCACAAACCAGATAATTGGCAAGAGACATGCAAGGGCGATCAAAACCAGTCCGGATATTCTCAAGTCACTCTCCCGATTCGAAAGCTCCGTTCAGCGCCTGGGAGCAAATTCAGCGCTGAAGTAGCAGGAGATGGTTCAATTACAATAAACCTTGGTTTAATTCACTTTCGGTCAGCTGATTTTTCGAGTGTTGCAGCCATGGTGTCCTTGCGGCCCAGCGCTCCACTATATTTGACGACGAAGATTTCGTATTGTCGGCTCACTCTTTGAATTCATGTCGGAAAAAGAGAAATACCTGATGCTCAATTCACGCGCCGCTGGCCAGTTTGCAACAAAAACTTCGACCGTCCTGGCCGTGCTTTTCCTGTCCGGACTGGCACACGCCGATGACTGGACCTTCATGGATGACCGGTCGAGTCCACAGAAGCTGGTTGAAAGCTACTATTTCGCCATCAGCAACGGGTATTACGTGCAGGCCTACGGTTATTTCCAGAAAAGTTCGGCTCCACAGAATTTCGAAACCTGGGCCAAAGGCTATGCGGACACCAAAACGGTGAGCGTGAAATTTGGACCTACGGAACCTGACCCGGGTGCCGGACAAATCTACTGGGCCCTGCCGGTGGCAATCGACGCCATACAGACCAACGGCAAGAGCAAAGTCTTTACCGGGTGTTACAAGATCCACATGATCAATCCCGGCATGCAGAGCGATCCGCCCTACCAGCCAATGGGGATCGTCTCCGCATCGCTCAAGGAAACCAAACAGTCCTACAAGGACGCAAAGCCCGGCAGTTGCTGAGCAGCGACGTTAGCGCACACGAACTGGTTGTCAGATGCCCGCCCTGTCACCCGGGATGGACAAACTCAGCCTCGCCTGCGCCCACGCCTCCGACCTGCAGATCCTGCTGCCTCGCTTTCAGCCCGCGCTGCATCAGCAGCCTTGTTGGGAGGCGACACAAGCGGACCGATCTCGCTCAACACCTCGTCAAGCGTTGGCCGTTGCCCGTCAGAATGGGCGTCCAGTGCGTTTCGCATGGCAGCAAGATGAACCGGAGATGTTCCGCAACATCCTCCGATGATCCGGGCGCCTGCATCCAACGCCATGTGTGTGTATTTTGCCATCAGTTCGGGCGTTCCGGTGTAGACAACCTCATCGCCACGGATCTGCGGAATGCCGCAGTTGGCCTTCGCGACGACAATCGCATCCGGATAGGCCTCGGTGATTTCCATGATCGCTGCCAGCAGGTCTGAAGCACCAACCCCGCAATTGGACCCTATTGCGACCGGTGTGCACGCGAAATCGGATTGCAGATCGCCTAACCCCCTGGGTGCAAGGCCCATCATGGTTTTTCCGGCGGTGTCGAAACTGGCCGTGATGACCAGTGGAAGGTCGAAATCCTTCGCCGCCTCCGCGACTGCCTTCATTTCCTCGATGGCCGACATGGTTTCTGCCCACAGAATATCGGCGCCGCCTTCGACGAGGCCTTCTATCTGCTCGCGGAAAGCAACGACGCCCTCCTCGTAGCTCAGCGCACCAAGCGGCTGGAACAATTCGCCTGTCGGGCCGATCGAACCGCCGATCAGCACTTCCCGGTCGACTGTCGCGGCCACTTCCTTCGCCAGTTCCACACCGGCGACATTGAGTTCATTCACCCGGCCTTCAGCCTTGTGCAACTTCAGGCGATGACGGTTACAGCCGAAAGTGTTGGTCAGGATGATGTCGGATCCGGCATCGACAAAGGATTGGTGCAGCGCCCTGATTTTCTCCTGTTCGTCTACATTCCAGAGCTCCGGTGCATCACCGGACAACAGCCCCATCTCGAACAGATTGGTCCCAGTTGCACCATCGGCAAGCAGTGCTCCCTTGCGCGCCAAAAGGTCTTCAAATTTCGACATTCGGAGGTCTTTCGTTTTCCGGCTTCGTCTTGGTTGCATTGGCTGCCTGCAATAGCAGAACCCGCGCGGATGTCCACGCGGGTTTTGACAGTTTTCCAGATGATGTGCCCGCGCCGTCAGGGCCGGTCGCGGGTATCCCCTGTCACGTCAGAAAGAGGTCAGCTCCTCGGCTTGAGGTTCTCCGGATCGTAGAGAGGTTGATAGCCGACACCGGCGACTTCCGCGGGATAAGTCTCTGACATGTATTCGACAGTCAGCTTGCGGCCGACTTCACAATAGTCCTGCGGCAGATAGGCCAGCGCGATGTTCTTTCCGATCGTCGGACCGTAAGCAACGGAGGTCGTGTAGGAAATCCGACCGAGGCTGTCTACAAGTGTCTTGCCGGTCTCCGGATCCATCACCGGCATTGCCCCAACCGGATAACGCTTCACGCCGCTGGCATCGGTGTTTTCGGTCATCACTAGTGTACAAAGCATGGCGGGCTGCCTGTCACGGGCACGGTATTCAAGGTGCTTGGCCTTGCCGCGGAAATCGGCCTCCTTCACCTTCGGGCGCGCCAGATCCGCTTCATAGAGATTGTACTGGGTCAACAGGTCGGCATTCTGCAAACGCAGGCTCTTTTCCATGCGCCTGGAGTTGGCGTAGGTTTCGACGCCAACAGCCATGACACCAACCGCGCGCAAAGCATCCCAGACAGCAAGCCCGTCCTCATATTTCATGTGCAGTTCCCAACCCTGTTCACCGACATAGGAGAGACGGAGCGCAGAGACCGGTTTGCCGGCGATCTCGATCGACCGGATTGCCGCGAATGGGAAGTTATCCGGATCGAGCGCAGCAGGGTCAGACACGACTTTCTTGAGGTTGTCGCGCGCGTTCGGTCCCCAGATACCAATGGTCGTGAATGTCTCGCTCACATCGGTAACAGTAACCTTGAAGCCTTTTTCCTCGGCTACGCGCTTCACGTAAAGACAGTCGCGTGGCCCGGCATCGGCCCCATCGACGATGCGGCACCGATCGGCCATGCGGAACACGGTCAGGTCCGCACGCACATTGCCTTCGTCATCCAGGAAATGGGTGTAGATCCCCTTGCCCACGTTGTTGTCCCCACCGATCCTTGCGGCGCATAACCACTCCATCAGCTCGACGTGATCCGGACCCTCGACGTCGAACATGTAAAAATGCGACAGGTTGATGATGCCGCAGTCTTCACTCAGGGCAAGCTGTTCGGCATTCGAGACGCGCCAGAAATGACGTCTGTCCCACTCCGACTCGCGAACCGGGACCCTGTTGCCGTATTTTTCCAGCAGATGCTCATTGGCGGCGTAGCCGTGCGCACGCTCCCAACCGCCAAGCTCCATGAAGTGCCCGCCGAGTTCAACTTCCCGTTCGTAAAACGGGGACCGCTTGACGTTTCGACCGTTGGCATAGGGTTCGCGCGGGTGAATGGCCGGGAAATAAATCTTCTGTGCGGCCTCATAGCAGCGACCCTCGATGAATTCTTCGGTCAGCTGGTGCGCATAGAAACGCGAATAATCGATCGTGGCATGGTCGATTTCCGTCCGGCCGTCGGTGATCCAGTCAGCAATCAGTTTGCCGTAACCCGGTCCGTCCTTGACCCAGATGGCAACACAATACCAAAGACCACGGACCTTCTGGCTTTCTCCGCAAGACGGTCCTCCTGCGGCCGAGACCTGAAGCAGACCATTGAAGGAATGGCCCTCGTTGTAACCAAGCTCGCCCAGGATCGGTGTCAGTTCCATCGCGCGTTCTAGCGGTTCGATGACCTGTTCCATTTCAAGATCGCGTTGGGAAGGCGACAGCCGTGCCTGGTTCTTTTCCAGAATATCGCGCGGATGACACATGCGCGGATGCGTCGTTTCGTAATAACCCCACTCGATCTGGCCGCCTTCGGCCGTCTTCGGATCACCCGTATCACGCATATAGGCCGAATTGCCCTGGTCACGCAGTAACGGATACCCGATGTCCTTGCCGGTCCCCTCGAATTCGTTGTAGGGGCCAAAGAACGTCAAGGGGTGGTCGACGGGCATGACCGGGAGATCCTCTCCGACCATTTCGGCGATCTGACGTCCCCACAGTCCAGCGCAAACGATGACATGGTCGGCCATGATCGTGCCGCGGTGCGTAACAACGCCCTTGATGCGGCCACCTTCAACAATCAGGGACTGTGCGGGTGTGTTTGCGAATGCCTTCAGTTTTCCGGTCTTTTCCCCCTCGTCGACGAGCTTGCCGGCGACAGTCTGCGACCGCGGTATGACCAGGCCAGCGTCCGGATCCCACATGCCGCCCTGAACCAGGTCTTCTTCGATCAGCGGAAACTTTTCCTTGATCTCGGCAGGGCTGACAAGACGTACATTCGTGCCGAACGCCTTTCCCGATGTCACTTTCCGCTTGATTTCCTCCATCCACGCGTCGTCGCCGGTACGAGCGATCTCAAGACCGCCAACGCGGGCGTAGTGTCCCATCTTTTCAAAGAAATCGATGGAATACTGGGTCGTCCAGACGGAAAGGTAGTCGTGGCTTGTCGTGTAGCAGAAATCGGAAGCGTGCGCTGTTGAGCCGATATCTGTCGGAATGCCGGACTTATCAATGCCAACGATATCATCCCAGCCGCGCTCTATGAGGTGGTGTGCAACTGACGCGCCGACAATGCCGCCCAGACCAACGATGACAACTTTTGCCCTGTCAGGAAATGCTGACATGATTCATTCCTTTTCATTAAAGTGAAAGCGACCTGACAAGTCCGCTTCCTTCAACATGTGACATCCGCGACGGATTGACCGAACAGAAACCCGGTTGCGGCTGGCCAGGAGCCCGTGCCGGATCTCAATCTTTGGCCGGCAGTATCGCGATAGATCAAGGGGCAAAATAGCTTGAATGCGTCATTGCGGCATTATCACCACGACACGACAATCCAAAAATCCTAAACCGGGAAGGTTCAATAGCGGCCGTTTCAGGTCATAAGCACCGGCAGCCACCGATTTTGAATGGTACCGATCGACCTTGTTGAGGGTTGTGCACCATGCGACCGCATCATGCCTGCCCGAAAAGAACCAAATGCGCGCGAATCCACGTGGTGATGAACGGATTTGCGGGATAAAATCGATCAAGCAAGTAACATGACGCATTTATAGCAATGTGCGACGCTTCTGGAGCCGGGTTGCACATGTGCCTGATAAAGACTACGCCAAACAAAAAAACCACCTTTGGAGCTGAAGTAATGTCAGACGCCGCCCCGTCAGGCCGCCGAGGACGATCCGCCCGCCGCGAACGCCGGCAATCGGGTCCCGCAGGTCAGGCTGTTCCCTATATTTCCAGAAACATCCCGAATTACGACGTCCTCAGTGAGGAAGGCGTTGAAAGGATCGAAGCCAACGCCGACCGGATTCTTGCGGAAATCGGTCTGGAATTCCGGGAAGATCCGGAAGTCCTGGAAATCTGGAAAGATGCCGGAGCCGAAGTCGACGGTGAGCGCGTTCGTTTTCCCAAAGGAATGCTGCGCGAGATCCTGAAGACCGCACCGTCGCAATTTACGCAACACGCTCGAAATTCCGCCCGGAATGTGGAAATCGGCGGCAACAATCTTGTGTTTGCGCCTGTCTACGGACCTCCATTTGTCACCGACCTCGACCAGGGGCGGCGCTACGGCACGATCGAGGATTTTCGAAACTTCGTGAAGCTGGCCTACATGTCACCCTGGCTGCATCATTCAGGCGGAACCGTTTGCGAACCTGTGGACCTGCCGGTGAACAAGCGCCATTTCGACATGGTCTATTCCCATATCAAGTATTCCGACAAACCGTTCATGGGATCAGTCACTGCACCGGAACGTGCGGAAGATTCAGTCAAGATGGCTCAGATCGCATTTGGCGAAGAGTTCGTCGACCAGAACTGCGTCATGATCCAGCTGATCAACGCAAACTCGCCGCTTGTGTTCGATTCGACCATGCTTGGCGCACTCAAGGTCTATGCCCGCCATAATCAGGCCTGTATCGTTTCTCCGTTCATTCTGGCAGGCGCCATGAGCCCTGTAACAGTGGCGGGGACACTGTCACAGGTTTTGGCGGAGGCCATGGCCGGTTGCGCATTGACACAACTTATTCGCCCTGGAGCTCCTGTCGTTTTCGGCGCGTTCGTCAGCTCGATCTCGATGCAGTCCGGAGCTCCGACATTCGGCAGTCCGGAAGGATCGTTGCTGCTCAACGGTGCAGCGAAACTGGCTCGCCGGCTCAAATTGCCCTTTCGTTCCGGCGGTTCGTTTACTGCGTCCAAACTGCCCGACGCACAATCCGCACAGGAATCGGCACAAACGATCCTTGCAACACTTCATTCCGGCGTGAACTTCGCCTTGCATTCGGCAGGCTGGCTGGAAGGCGGACTGTGTTCTTCCTACGAGAAATTCGTGATGGACGCAGACCAGCTCGGCATGATGCACGTGCTTGCCAAGGGTATCGAGATTTCAGAGGAAACCCTTGCGATGGATGCCTTGCAGGAGGTCGGTCCTGGCGGCCACTTTCTTGGCGCAGCGCACACGCAGCGCAATTTTGAAGCCGCGTTCTACCGGTCGGCGATCGCCGATAACAACTCGTACGAACAATGGCTGGCCGATGGTGAGCTCGATTCGGCGGCCCGTGCCAATTCAAGGTGGAAGGAGATGCTCAGGTCGTATAGCGGGCCGGAGCTCGACCCTGGCATTGACGACGCCCTGCAGGCCTATATCACCGAGCGCAAGGCCTCATTCCCGGACAGCAACGTCTGAAGCAAGTCACCCAGGTGCCCCGGTCTGACCGGGGCACTTTTGTTTTCAAGACGAATTTCCGGCTATCATCGAGCACCTCAGATTGCCCGCGCCCAGTTTCATCGTGATAAGTCCAGATTCCGCATTATTGTCTTCAGACTGATCGAGAATCTCTGTTACCGATTCTGCCCGATTGTTCATCTCTGCGGCCAATGAGGAATTTGATGGAAAACGCGAACCAGAACACCGGTGTTCAACCGCTGCATCCAATCTCGTCGGAACTGACCCGTTGGCTGACCGAAAAGGCGCTTCCGGTGTGGTTCACCTGCGGGGTCGACCTTGCCAAAGGAGAGTGTTTCGAAGCCATCGACCTGATCGATCAAAAACCCACGAAGGATCCGCGGCGTGCGCGTGTTGTTCCGCGTCAGATATATTCATTTCTTGAAGGGGCTAAACTTGGCTGGGAAGGTCCGGCCGACGAGGTGGCCACGTCCCTCTTCGACTGGTATTTGCAGAACTACCTGACCAGAAGCGGTTATTTCGCTTCGGCGGTCGACATCGAAAACAAGATCGTTGACCACACATTCGATCTCTACAATCAGGCTTTCGCGCTGTTCTGTTTTGCAAATGTTGCTTCTCATCTTCCGGCCAGGAAGGCGGAGGCCACCGAACAGGCCGCCAATCTGGTGAATTTCCTTGTAGAACACTACAAGCATCGGGAAGGTGGTTTCCGCGAGGCAAATCCTGACCGCCGCCCGCTTTGCTCCAATCCCCACATGCATCTGTTTGAAGCCTGCCTTGCTTGGGAGGACACCTCGGATGATCCCATTTGGGCGGAACTTGCCGATGAAATTGCAGAACTTGCGCTGAACAGCTTTATCGATCCGGTCAGCGGTGGTCTTCGCGAATTTTTTGACCTGGACTGGACCCCCTTGCCCGGAGACAGGGGGCGCATCATGGAACCGGGACATCAGTTCGAATGGGCATGGTTGTTGTGCCGTTGGGGACGATCGCGCCAGGATGCCGCAGCGATCATAGCGTCCCGGAGGCTATACGACATTGGCTGGACCTACGGTATCGACGAGAACCGGGGCGTCACTTTCATGGCGCTGAACGACGATTTCACCGTTCAAAATCCGCTCGCTCGCCTTTGGGGACAAACAGAGTGGATAAAAGCCGCGATTGCGCTGACCGAAGTCTCTGGCGGAGCGGAAAGAGAAGCCTATTTCACGGACATCCCGGCGGCGGTCAGTGCATTGCGCATCTATCTGGACAAAGCTCCAGACGGGCTATATCTCGACAAGATGGACCCGGCCGGCTCGTTCGCCGACGAACCGGCACCTGCCAGTTCTCTCTACCACATCGTTTGTGCTGTATCCGAACTGGACCGATTTACCGGCGGGTCCTGAGCGTGGTGTTTTTGCCAACAGTCACAATGGCGAAACCAGAGTAGGAAACGACGCAAACAGCCTTTCTCATTTCAGCAGGTCATTCTATAGCTTGTCGCCGGATTTGATCGACACAACCGTACCAGCGACAAGGAGGCTGAATGCCCCAGGCCCAAATCATCGATGGCAAGGCCATTGCAGAATCTGTTCGGGACGAAATCACACGCCGCGCAGCCGCATTGCTTGAAACCACCGGCAAACGTCCGGGTCTTGCGGTCGTTCTCGTTGGTGAAGACCCGGCAAGCCAGGTTTATGTACGCAACAAGGATCGCGCGGCAGAGGCCTGTGGTTTCCACTCGGTCAAACATACGCTAGCTGCGGATTCGAGCGAGGCAGAGGTCCTCTCGCTCGTCGAGCAGTTGAACAATGATCCCGACATTCACGGTATCCTTGTACAGCTTCCCCTGCCCGGCCACATCGAGGAAAGCAAGGTTCTTCGGCTGATTCGCCCGGAGAAGGATGTTGACGGTTTTCATCCGGTGAATGTCGGTCTTCTGACCGCTGGCGAGCGCGACAGCGCACTCGTCCCCTGTACACCGGCCGGCAGCCTGGTTCTCCTGAAGCGCACATTCGGGGACACACTCTCCGGTAAAACCGCCGTTGTCGTCGGACGGTCCAACATTGTCGGCAAACCCATGGCGAGCCTGCTTTTGCAGGAAAGCTGCACGGTCACGATCGCGCACAGCCGAACGAAGGACCTTCCCGACGTTGTTCGCGGTGCCGATATCGTCGTAGCTGCTGTTGGCCGTCCGGAGATGGTCAAGGGAAGCTGGATCAGGGACGGGGCAACCGTGATCGATGTCGGCATCAATCGGATCCCTGCTCCGGAACGCGGCGAAGGAAAGTCCCGCCTTGTCGGCGACGTTGCCTTCGATGAGGCGGTTGGTCACGCCGGCGCGATTACACCAGTTCCGGGAGGTGTTGGTCCCATGACAATTGCAATGCTGATGGTCAACACGCTCACCGCTGCCAGACGTCTGCTGGGTCTTCCTGAAGAAGAACCCCTCTTCTAGTTCATCGGAACAGTTATTTGACAGTAATACACGCCGGGCACATCCGGCGTGTTTGTTTTTGTCGATCATAAGCACGGTTCAATTGGCAAAAAACCCTAGTATCAACAGTTCTGGCCAAGCCATTGGATCACCTTGGCTCTTGCTTTCAGCTGTACGTCATGGTCTATCGAGATTCAGCAAGATTTAACCATGGCAGCCTACATTGGCTTTCGTAGGGGCTGCGTTAGCAGTTCAGCCGAAGCGCCATATCAAAGGATGAGTGCGCTCCGGCAGGACCAACCCGTCAGGCGGCAGTAAGTGAAGGGTCTACCGTCTTGCAATTCCGGCCGATGCCGGAACACGCGGTTGTGCGTGGAAAAGAAGCGGGTTGCTCACTCAGCGACCGGCCTTTTTGTCGTTGTTAAACATACTTTTGCATTCGGCCTCGTTTTTCTATTTCTTTTTGCTGTTGCCCTGCCTGCGAATGCCTTCGATATCTTCGGCTGGAAACCCTTCGGCGGGGCGGAAGAAGAAGGGGAAGCTGTTCCTGATCCAATTCCCTATGAGGCGGAGCTTGCCGTCTCGACCGGGAATGAAGATCTGACCAGCGACATGAAGAGCACTTCCCTGCTACTTCAGCAGCAGGACAAACCGCCATCCGGCGAAGCCGGGCTCATCGCACGCGCGCTTTCGGACCGTGAACGGCTGGTGGCAAAACTTTACGCCGATGGCCGCTACGGCGGGACCGTTTCAATCAAGCTTGCCGGACTGCCGCTCGAAACCGCACTTGAACAAAGCGACCTTCCGGATGGGCGCCCGGTGAAAGTTTCCATTCTGGTCGACCCGGGTCCGGAATTTACATTCGGAAATGTCTCGATCTCCTCAACGGGCGGTGACCTGTCGACTGATCCATCCTTCTGGGGACTGGCACCCGGTGAGACCGCCGGCTCGGGCAAGATATTGTCGGCAGAAGGCAGAATAGTTTCGATACTGCGTGGTCGCGGATATCCGAAGGCGAAAATCGCGGAGCGGCGAATTACTGCAGACCACAGCACCAACAAACTCGATGTCGCCCTCGTGGCCGACGCCGGGCCGCAGGCCAGGTTCGGCGCGGTCTCTGTAAACGGTACGGAAGTCACTGATCCGGGTTTCGTGAAGCAGCAAGCGATGTTGCCGCAAGGTGGCATCTATTCTCCCGAAGACATCGCTCGCGCCCGCAAACGCCTGAATGATCTCGGTATCTTTTCATCCATCCGGTTCGTTGAAGGTGACATTGCCGGACCCGACGGAACGCTTCCTATCGCAATCGAGGTCAGTGAACGCAAACGCCACGTAATCGGCGCCGGTGCTTCCTGGTCGAGCACCGAGGGGTTTGGTGTGGAGGCATACTGGCGCCGGAGGAACCTCTTTGGCCGCGGCGAATTGCTTTCCGTTGAAGGATCCGTCGGCCGGATCGGCACCGAGAGTTTTGCAAATCAGGAATACTCGGCCCGAATAGCGTTCGAAAAGCCCGGCGTTTTCGGTCCCCTCACCAGCTTCTCCACCAGCCTGGAGGCACGGCAGGAAAATCCTGACGCTTACAAAAGCAGAACAGTCACGTACAACGCCTTTCTCAATCGCGAGTTTTCTGAAAAGCTGAAGGGCCGCGCCGGAGCCGAAGTGTTCTTTGCGGACGAGGAAGACGCTTTCGGGGAAGATGAATATCTTCTGGTCGGATTGCCGGCAGACCTGACTTTCGACAACAGGGACGACAAGCTCAACCCTTCCAAGGGGGTGTTCGCGGCACTGTTCGCAGAACCTGCCTATGACACGCTCAACTCCAACGCCATGGGCTTCATGAAAGGAACGGTGTCCAGCTACTATGCGCTGGACGAGGCGAAGCGTTTCATCCTGGCGGGCAAGGTGACGGTCGGATCGATCCTGGCGCCATCGGTTGAATCTGTTCCGGCCAGCCGCCGTTTCATAGCCGGCGGTGGCGGCTCCATAAGGGGTTACGCCTATCGCAATGTTGGTCCGCGGGTTGGTGATGAGGTCGTGGGAGGACGCTCCCTGGTCGAATTGTCCGGAGAGATCCGGATGAGAGTGACGGAGACGATCGGTATCGTCGGGTTTGTCGATGCCGGAAATGCGTACGAAGACAGCGTCCCCGATTTTTCCGAGGAATTGAAGGTGGGTGTTGGCGCCGGTCTCAGATATTTCACGCCAATCGGTCCGTTGCGCGTAGATGCGGCAATACCACTTGATCCTGGCAAGGATGACCCAGATTTTGCTCTTTATGTCGGATTGAGCCAGGCGTTTTGAGTACAGCCTCGACTAATGTCAGACCGAATTGCCCTGCTTTCAGCCGTGAAACGGATAAACAGTGTCTAACTGACGCCAAAAAGGCCTGATAAAATCTGGCGAATCCTGTTTTTCCTTTGCATTGACCCCTAAATTTGCAGATTCTGTTCTAGATGCGTTTTTTAAGCCTTGCCCTGCGAATCTTCGGATTCCTGATCGTTGTGGCGATCGCAATACCGGTGCTCGTGATCGCAGCGCTGCAGGTTCCTTCCGGCCGCACCCTGGTGTCCGGCGTTGTGAGCTCGCTCGCGTCGAACGACACTCAGACAATATCGGTTGAAGGCATCTACCTGAGCTTCGGACTGAATGCGTCCGTCGAGGACATCAGTATTGCCGACAAGGACGGTGTCTGGCTTAACGCTGAAAGGCTCAGCCTGAACTGGAACCCATTGCAGCTCCTGACCGGCGATCTCGACATATCCTCCATTTCAGCCGGCAGGATTGACTTGAATCGGCTTCCAGCGAGCGAACCGGTTGCTCAAGTCGAGGCAGGGGACGGTGAAAATGACCCTTCAGGCGGAGTTTCGCTGCCGTTCAACGTCTCGCTCGAGAGCCTCGTATTTGACGAGATCAATCTCGGAAATTCCCTGATTGGGGAACCCGTCTCGCTCAAGGTCAGCGGTTCGGGTGCATTCGCACTTGATCCTGCTGTCGTTACTGCGGCCCTCGATGTTCACCGCGTTGACGGAATTGACGCCGGTCTGACCGCAAATGCCGAATTCGAACCAGCCGCCGAAACGCTCGCGTTCGATCTTGTTCTTTCAGAGCCGCGCGGTGGACTGGCCGCGCGTCTGTTGGATGTTCCAGACTTGCCAGCCGTAAAGCTTGCCCTGAATGGCAGCGGTCCCCTGACGGACTGGGCCGCCAATCTGGATGTGGCGCTTGACGGAAGGTCAACTGTCAAAGGCTCCGCGAAACTTTCAGAGCAACCGCAAGGAAGGCAACTGACTTTTGATCTTGATGGTGACCTGGAACCGCTTGCCCCTCCGACGGCGAAGGCCTTCCTCACAGGTACGACACATGCCACCGGCAATGCGCGCTTTTCGTCCGATTTTGCACCGCTTTCCGCGAACATTGAACTGACCACGCAGACTGTCAATTTGAATGCCAATGCAAATCTTGACAACGCGGCGGTCAACGCGACCGGATCCGTATCGATCAACGCGGGAGACAATGCTCTCATCGCTGTCGACATGTCGGACAGACGTATTGCGTTCGGTGCGCTCGATGCCAGGTTTTCCGTGACCGGCAGCGAGGCGGCGGCCGACTGGTCGCTCACGCTCGACCTGGCCTCCTTCCAGACCAACGAGGTCAAGAGCGGCAAGATCGTGCTGGAAACGGCAGGGAACGGCGCCGACCTGCAGCCTGACGCGTTGTCTTCGCCATTTTCTCTTTCGGTTTCAGTTGCGAATCTTGAGGGACTGACACCTCAGGCCGAGCCGCTTTCGGGAGCTGTGTCTCTCAAGTCGGAAGGCGTTCTCAACGGCGCCGACAAGTCCGTCACGTTCTCGAAACTGGCTTTCACTTCCACTGCGGCGGCGCTGACACTGTCGGACACACTGGTATCGCTAAACAAGGTCTCCGGTCAGGGCCGCCTTTCTGTTGCTGACCTTGCCGTCTTCTCGACGCTGGCACAAAGGGAACTCGGTGGCAGTGTTTCCACATCCTTTTCCGCCGACCTCGATCCGTCGACCGTCAACGGATCGGCAACCGCTGCCATCTCCACGCGCGATCTGGCCACGGGTGTTGCTCAGGCTGATACGTTGCTGGCAGGCGACACGCAGATCGATGCGGCCCTTGCCTTCGCTGGCTCTGAAGACGTGACGGTGAAAAGCCTGTCGCTCAAGAACACAGCGCTCAGCATTGATGGCAATGCCCATTATCAGGAGGCTTCACTTGCGTCCGAATTTTCCATCGCTCTCGAGGATCTGAGCAAGGTGGACTCTCAACTGGCGGGTTCCCTGGACGTAACCGCAAAGACAACCGGGCCGATCGATGCGCTGAACGTTGAGGCGGACGCGGCATCAAAGCAGATCATGCTCGCAGGCACCCCTCTTGACAATCTTTCCTTTTCAGCAACAGCCATCGCGGACACCGCGGCTCCGAGCGCGACAATCAAATCCTCCGCCAGCCTGAACGGTCAACCGATTGCGATTGACGTCGAACTCAAAAGCGAAGACGGCGGTGCGGATATCAATCCGCTGTCGGTCAAACTCGCAGGCAACACCGTGACCGGTGCACTCGCCGTTGCCGACCTGGACAATCCGGTTGAAACACTCAAGGGAAATCTCAAGATCGACGCCCCTGATCTTGCGTCACTCTCGCCTCTGCTGCTCACCGAAATCGGTGGACGTTTGCAAGGAACGGTTCTGGCAGATCCGGACAGCAAGAAACTGGCGCTCGATGTTGTCGGCTCGGATATCGACGTTCCTTCGCTCAGCATCGGCAGTGTCAAGCTGAAAGCGGACATTGCAGCGCCCTACACGCCCCAATCAGCTTCCGCGGATATCGAGCTGTCGGACCTTGTTACGGACGCGACACCTGTTCACGCCGTCAAACTGCTGGCTGAGCCGGACAATGGAGGCATATCCGTGACGGCGGATGTGAAGGTCGACCAGGGAAGCGACGATGGCCTTTCACTGGCAGCGCAGATTTCGCAACCGGAGACAAATGCCTACGATATCGCCCTGTCAGAACTTACGATGCGCTATCAGGGTCTTTCAAGCCAGCTGCAGCAGCCGACAACAATCTCCTATGCAAACGGCAATACGAGCATACAACCCCTCGAACTGAAACTCGGCAACGGCTCCCTTGCACTTTCAGGAACGGCAGGGCAGTCACTGGATCTTGCCGCCGAGCTGAAATCCATCCCGCTAAATCTCGCGAATGCCTTTGTCCCTTCTCTCGGACTTGGAGGAACCTTGTCGGGATCGGTCAAGGCGCAGGGAAGTTCGACCGCGCCTGAGGCCAGTTGGACGATATCCGGCCAAGGACTGACGGCAAATGAACTGAAGAACAACGGGCTTGCCGCCCTCGGATTGCAGACTTCTGGGACACTCAAGGACAACCGGATTTCACAGAATACGACAGTGAGCGATCCCAACGGCCTGAAGCTCAACGCGTCTGGTGAAATTGGCCTTGACCAACCCAATACGCTCGCCGTTGCGCTCGACGGATCGGTCCCTGTCACCGCCTTGAAACGCCCTTTGCTCGAAGCGGGTATCCGAGGTGAAGGCACGATCGCACTGAAAGGCAATGTCGGCGGATCGGCCGCTTCGCCGACCTACCAGATCACCGCAACACCAACAGGTCTGAAGATCACAAGTCTTTCAACGGGGCTGACCGTCCAAAATATTGGCGGCAATGCAGCGGTCACACAGGATCAAGCATCGCTGAACGGCATCACCGGCGAGCTGGCAACCGGCGGCTCGCTGTCGGCCTCCGGCACTGTCGGGATGAACGACGGTTTTCCCGCCAATCTTGCCTTGAAACTGAACCAGGGCCGTTATGTCGACCCGGGCCTGGTCACTGCTGAAGTCGATGCCGACATCAAGATTACAGGTCCGCTTGCATCACCATCCAGTTCCGCCCTGATCGGCGGATCGATTACGATCAACAAGGCTGACATCTCGATACCGGAGTATCTGCCTGGCGCAATTCCTCCCGTTGAAGTCAGGCACATAAACGCATCGAAAGCGATCCGGCAACAGATTGCGGACCTTGGCGGTGAGCCGAAACAGAGCAGCGCGGAGCAAAAGTCGGTCCCCCCTCGTCTCGACATCGTCCTCAACGCGCCTGGTCGAATATTCATTCGCGGCCGGGGTCTCGACGCCGAACTTCAGGGCAACCTGAAGGTCGTCGGCACAACTGCGGACCCGCAAGCGATCGGGGCTTTTTCGCTCAAGCGCGGCCAACTGGATATCTTGACCAGGCGGCTGACATTTTCCCGCGGAAGCGCGACGTTCGACGGGTCTCTCACTCCCTTGATCGATTTTGCTGCAACGACAACCGTCAACGATACCACGATCACGGTCACCGTCAGCGGACAGGCCGATGATCCGGAGATCGCCTTCAGCTCGTCGCCTGATCTGCCACAGGACGAGGTCCTCGCACTGCTGCTGTTCGGCAAAAGTGTCGGGAACCTGTCAGCGACGCAGATAGCGAGTCTTGCAGCCGCGATCGCGACACTTACCGGAGGCAGCGACAGCGGACCGCTGGCAACCCTCCGCAAGTCGCTCGGGCTTGATGCGATTGACATAAACACGGATGGTGAAGACGGCCCATCGGTGGCGGTCGGCAAGTATATCAATGACAATATCTATCTCGGCGTTGAACAGGGAACAGGATCCGGTTCGAGCCGTGTCAAGGTCGACATCGATCTTGACCGAGGTCTGAAAGTACGCGGAGAAGTTGGTGCCGACGGGTCCTCGAAGGCTGGAATTTTCTTCGAACGCGAGTACTGATCTAAACAGTGCCGCCGTCATTATTACCGAGCAATTTGCTCATTCCCGCCGTGGCACACTCTCAATGCGACAAATTGCCTGGCAGCTGTTGCACTGCACAGGCGGTTCATGCAAGTGTGCGCGCCATGACCCATCCATATAGAAAAAATTCCCCGTTCCTGCCTGACGAAACCGTTCATTTGGTAACGGGAAGAACCGGTCATGACGGGAGTTCTGTAATGACGACACGCAGCAGCGAGTACACCCTGGGTGAACGTATCTGCAAGGCACGAGACGCCTCAAGCCTGTCGACTGCGCAGCTGGCCCGCCGCCTGGGGATCAAGACGTCAACACTTCAAAGCTGGGAGAGTGACCGGTCCGAACCACGCTCCAACAAGCTGGTTCTGCTTGCAGGTGTCCTCAATGTGAGCCCGACCTGGCTTCTTGTCGGACGGGGTACGCCACCTTTCGCCGAAGAACCGGCCTCTGCCGATCTGGACAGCATGAAAGTTACGCTTGACCGCATTCAAAAGCAGGCACAAGCACTTGCAGACGAAATCGCCGGTTTGCAGGAACGGCTGGACGGCTAAACCTCTCCAGGTCCTGCACTGATGCGGCGACCCTTCTCCCAAAACCATATATTGCCTGACCAAATCGCGACCTCCGAAGAGGTATGCGCAGAAGTCAGGCATGTCACCTGACTGGACGAACGGACTGTTCAGGTCACGCACGTACTGGATTGAACGCAAAAGCGCTTGCCAGACCGTTCAGACGCACTCTATCTGTTGATCAAACGGGGCCGGACAATCCTCCGGCCGATCCTATTTCCCAGACATCAGGGAGTGCTCCATGTCTTTAAACTCGGCACTAGTCAAACAACAGGTCTATATCAACGGTGCGTGGGCCGATGCAGATAGCGGCCAGACAATCGCTGTCGCCAATCCCGCGACCGGCGAGAGTATCGGGACCATTCCTTACTGCGGCCGTTCCGAAACGGCTCGGGCAATCGCGGCTGCGGAAGCTGCATTCCCGGCCTGGAAAGCCCTGACCGCCGAGGCACGCGCCGACTTTATGCACAAGTTGTGCGATGCCGTCATGGATCAGCTGGATGACCTCGCGGTGTTGCTGACCACCGAAATGGGCAAGCCGCTCGCGGAGGCCAAGGGCGAAATCACGCTTGGGGTGAAATATATCCGTTTCTTCGCTGAAGAAGGCAAACGCATATATGGCGACACGATCCCCTCGCCCTGGGCAGACCGGCGGATCCTCGTCACCAAGGAACCAGTCGGCGTTGTTGCTTCCATCACGCCGTGGAACTTCCCGAACTCCATGATTGCACGCAAACTGGGTGCAGCCCTGGCGTCCGGTTGCACAATGGTCATGAAACCGGCCGAGTTCACGCCCTATTCAGCGCTGATCTACGGTCTCGTGGCGGACAAGATCGGTCTTCCTGCCGGTGTCCTCAACATCGTTACCGGAGACGCGCCGGCGATCGGCGAGGAAATGTGCGAAAATCCGGCGGTCCGCAAGATCACATTCACCGGCTCGACCCGGGTGGGGAAACTGCTGGCCGCAAATGCCGGCAAGAACATGAAGAAGATTTCGATGGAACTTGGTGGAAATGCGCCGTTCATCGTCTTCGACGATGCCGATCTCGACAGGGCGGCAAACGGCGCCATTGCCAGCAAGTTTCGCAATTCCGGCCAGACCTGCGTCTGCGCCAACAGGTTCTATGTACAGGCCGGCGTGTACGACGCGTTTGCAGAAAAGCTCAAATCCGCAATGGCGGAACAACTGACCGTAGGCAACGGTCTGGAAGACGGTGTTACACAGGGTCCCCTGATCAACGAAGCTGCGGTTGAAAAAGTCGCCGCACACGTTCAGGACGCGCTGGACAAGGGCGGTACGCTGGTGACCGGTGGCCACCGGCCCGACCGAACCGGCACCTATTTTGAGCCGACGCTTGTTACCGGAGCCAGCCAGGACATGAAGGTGGCGCATGACGAAACCTTCGGCCCGCTTGCCGCCCTGTTCAAATTCGACACGGAAGACGAAGCCATCAAGCTGGCCAACGACACCGAATACGGCCTTGCCTGCTATTTCTATGCACAGGATCTTGGCCGCTGTTTCCGGGTGATGGAGGCGCTCCAATATGGTCTTGTCGGTGTCAATGAAGGTGTCATAACGACCGAAGTCGCACCATTTGGAGGGTTCAAGGAGAGCGGCATCGGCAACGAGGGTTCCAAGTACGGGCTCGATGACTATCTCAACATCAAGTACAGCTGCCTTGGTGGCCTGGGAATGTAGGATATTTCAGCGGCGCGCCCTGCCCGCCGCGCTTCCCGAAATGAGCATGGCTCACGCAGCCTTGGCAAGAAGTGCGGCTATACCAGAGGTACTTGTCGGACGGCTGAAATAGTATCCTTGCCCGTATTTGCATCCCAGAGACTGCAATCTTTGCGACTGCTCGAACGTCTCAATGCCCTCGACGATCACCGACATGCCATACCCCTCGGCGAGGAGAAGCACTGCTTCAATGACAGCCATGTCCTCTTCCCTGTCGAGGGTGTCCCTGACAAAGGACTTGTCGAGTTTGATTTTGGAAAACGGATACTTGGTTATGTATCCCAGCGAAGAGTAGCCCGTACCAAAATCGTCCATTGAGAATTTGCATCCGAGCTCTCTCAACTCTTCCATGCGAAACTTCAGGTCCGTGCTTTCATCGATAAAGAGGGATTCGGTAACTTCGAGATCCAGGCGTTCCGCCGGGAAACTGGCGCGATCCAAAGCTTCCGAAACAGTCTGGACGAGGTTGCCCCTGAAGAACTGTGCAGGAGACACGTTGACGGACAGCCTCAACGACGCATCCCACGTCAGCGCCTCCTTCATCGCCCGGTTCAACACCCAGGATCCGATTTCCTGAATGTAGCCGTTTTCCTCGGCGATCGGAATGAACTCCATGGGGGAGACAGCACCGAATTCACGGCTGTCCCAACGAAGCAATGCCTCGACACCAAAAACGCTATTGTCCCTGAGATTGACCAGTGGCTGATAATCCAGCCGCAGTTCGTCCCGTACAATCGCCTTGAACAATTCGGTTTCCAGCTTACGGCGCCTTTGCAAGGCCGTGTCCATCTCCGACTGGAAGCGAACGGTCAGGTTCTTGTTGTCACGCCTGGCCTTGGACAACGCGTTTCCGGCTCTCATCAGGAGTGTGTCTGGTGTCTGCTCGCTACCTGAAACCACGTAACCGAAATTCAGCTGCATCGAAATTCGCGCGCCATCGATCGAGTAGTCTTCACCGATTACGCGCTGAATTTCGTCCACGATTTCAAGTTCCCGGTCGTCACCAGACCTGGAAATGTAAACTCCGGCAAAAACATCTGCGGTAATCGCCGACCATGTGATCCCCTGGGAAAGGTGACTTTTCAATCTGGATGCAATCGATTGACGCACTCGATCGCCATAGGAAAACCCGAGGGTCGCAACAATCTGATCCAGGTTGGTGACCGCGAACTGGATTACGCACACTGTCTCGTTCTTGTTGCAGGCGCCGTCTGCCTGACGTGAGATTTCACGCTCGAAACCGCTTCGGTTCAGGAGGTCGGTGATCGGATCAAATCTTGCCAGATATTCCAGCCGTGAAGCCGACTCGCGCTCGTCGGTCACATCACGACAGGTCATGCAGGCAAGTGTCCTGATTTCCGTCTTGTCATGCCCCTTCCTTGCCGCGAGTGTCTTTTCGGCTTTCGTCACGACATATTCTATGAACCGACGCCTGGTACCATCCTGGGCCAACACGAGAATTTGCGGAACCGGCATACGGCTGTCGGGAGCCTGAAGCACGGCGATGACTTCTTCAACAAGTGCATTTGGCAGAACGGAGCGAGCTGGGCTGCCAGCCAGTGCCTCGCTTGAAAACAAGGTACGTGCGGTCTGGTTGGCAGCTGTGATGACACAATCGCTGTCGAGAACAAGGATCGCATCGAAACTGTCGTCAAAGACCTGGCCGAGCATACGTTCGCTGTTACGCTGCTTGATGTCTGCCACGCGCGCGAGCAGCTTGTGCAGGCCCAGTTCGCGCAGAACAACAATCACGCCCGCAAACATGAGCAACAGATAGGCACTTGCAGTCGGCACAAGCACAGGCATCGACTTTTGAAAACTGATTGCAACGATCTCAATCGCCAGCGCCGACAGAACAAGAATTCCAAGCTTGACTGCCCAGCCTTCGATCTTGGTCATCAGCAAGAGGATGAGTACCAAAGCTGCGACCAGAAGGACAAGATATTGACCTTGTTGTACAAGCGCCCGTTTCTGAAGAAGCGTTTCTGCGCCAAGAGCCTGGATCACTGCGCCAGGCAGGATTCCATAAACCGGGACTGCAAAGAGATCCCTGAGTTCCTGGGCGCTCGCTCCAACAATCACCTTCTTGCCTGCGAACCGGTCAGGGTCGACGGCGCCGTTCAAAACATCGACAAGTGGAACGCGGGGCACTTCATCAATCGCGATACCGAAGTCCAGGAAAAACGAACCGCTGGTCTCGCCGGTGTGTTCTCCCATGAAAGCGGCTGCAGAAACTTCCGTCGTCCCGTCAATTTCAAATCCATAAAGATTTCGCCAGATCCGGCTGTCGCTTTCCATCGGCACCATGACAACCACCGGCCAGGCATGATCGAGAAACGGATCTATGGGCAAATTGATTATTTCGGCATCAACGGAACCCGCTGATGCTGCCTGCCGAAAAGCAGCCAGACTTACATTTCCAGCACGCTCAATTGAAGCAGCGAACAACGCGTCGTCTTCAGGGTTCGACACCGCACTGAAGTCGATATCATAGACAAGATCAAGGGCTCCGGCTGCCGCCAGCTTATCCGTCAGATCTGCGTATATCCGGCGCGGAAACGGCCACTGCCCTATCTTGTCAATGCTACCGGCATCGATGTCGACGAAAACTATCTTGTCCGAAACCGGGCGTTTGTCGAGGCTGAACCGAACTTCCCAGAGGAACCTGTCTACCGTTGCCGGAAGGCCGGTAACCCGCAGAACGAGAATGGCCGCGGTCAGGAGAACCGCGACCAGGACAGCGCTGATAAAACGCCTTCCGAAATTCTCCAACCGAAGTTGCACCCACCTCACCCGTTCAATTTAGTGGCAGCCGGCACTCGACCGAACGTCGACACACCCATGCCTAGTTTCCATTGCTGTTGCCATTCGAATTGCCGTTGCCGTTGCCGTTCGAATTTCCGTTGCCGTTGCCGTTCGAATTGCCGTTGCCGTTGCCATTCGAATTGCCGTTGCCGTTGCCGTTCGAATTTCCGTTGCCGTTGCCGTTCGAATTGCCGTTGCCGTTGCCGTTCGAATTTCCGTTGCCGTTGCCGTTCGAATTGCCGTTGCCGTTGCCATTCGAATTGCCGTTGCCGTTGCCATTCGAATTGCCGTTCGAATTGCCGTTGCCGTTGCCGTTCGAATTGCCGTTCGAATTGCCGTTGCCGTTGCCGTTCGAATTGCCGTTACTGCCGAACAAGCCGCCAAACAGTCCCTTCCCGTTGTTGCCGGACGCATTATTGGCCGTTTCAGGATCAACCTCGGCGACATTGTCCAACAAACCGACCATCGGACTCCTTTTGGCGCCCTTGCTAATACTTGGTTTGGTTGGTCCGCCGACGCTGAGGCCCTGAGAACCGGACCGAGAACTCGAGGCATTCTGCCCCCTGGTCAGATCGGCTCGATCTCCTGAAGAAAAATCCTGAACTCCAACAATACCACGCTCGACGGATACACGGGTTCGACCTGAACCCACCTGCACATCAAAGCGCGTTCCCTTGACGACTGCGGCCAAAAAGGGTGTTTCGACGAAAAAGTGAGGTCTTGAACGTTTCGCAACGTCCACGGTTACCTTGCCCTTGCGCTGAAGCAAAGTCGTCTTCGAATTGTTGCTCTGATATTTGGAAATTGCGAATGTCGTATTGGGGCCTACCGATATGGTCTCCTCGCCCCTGGCGATCAGCACCCTGCCACCGGCCCTTGTGCCGAGGGTGAAGCCTTTTTCAAAGACCATGCCTTTCTTTGCCCGAAATGCCTCGACACCGGGTGCAACGAAATAGACGATCCCTGAAACACGTTTGACGGTCCAATCCGCCGCCAAAACACCAACGCCGGAACCTGCAAGGATAATCGGTATTAAGAAAATGGCAGCAAAAAATCTAATCCATTTTTTAGCCAACCAGTATTTCTTGTGAGAATTATTAGCGCGATCCAACAACCTAACGTTGTTTTTAAATATATTATCAATCATAGCTAAATCACCTCACAGCTAAACTTAGATTTCTTTCTTATATTTTCTTGCTTAACTCAAGGTGAACCATCCGTTACATTGACAACTTTAACAAACTAGGGTTTCCAAGGTGTAAATTAGGTCAAAGAAAGTCTCATGTCGTCCGGCGGACAAACTCGTCGGAAGCTCGAATTCAAGTTCGACACCCCGAAACAGGGCAAAGATATCGATATTCTTCTGATCGGCATCCCTGCGCGTCGCCTTCACAAAATACGAACGATCATTGCTGGCCAAATCATCCAGGCAACAAAGTGCGCCGCTGCTGCTTCGGTAGTCAGACATGCCTTGAGATTGTCTTCGTGCACGTCAAGAAAACGCGCATTTCAAGCTGACTTGATTCCACTTCGGTGCCGAAATACCGCACTGTCAATGTCAACCGGACATGCCACCTGAACATTGTTCAGTCACACCGAACGGTCAGTCAAATTGCACAGCGGGATTTCGTACCTATCTTCCAGCCTGCAGCGTTCATGAGCGAACGCTTTTTGACCACACGAAACAAGGCTTTCTCATGATCCGTCTAGCAACTTCCGCACTGGCGCTTTCCCTGCTTGCAGCCCCGGCATTGGCCGAGCCCGTCGCATATGAATTCGACAAGTCTCACGCCAACCTGTCCTTCACCTACAATCATCTCGGCTATTCGACCACGGACGGCCGTTTTGGCGACTGGGATGGCAAATTGCTGATCGATCAGGACACACCCGCCAATTCCACCGTTGAATTCACGGTCAATATCGACAGTCTCGACACGTTCTGGGCGGATCGTGACACTCACCTGAAGAGCCCGGACTTCTTCGACGCCGCAAAGTATCCGCAGGCAGCCTTCAAGAGCACCAAAGTTGAGCAGACCGGCGAAAACCAACTTGAAGTGACCGGGGACCTCACGCTGAAAGGCGTAACCAAGCCAGTTACCCTTACAGTCGACGTTACCGCTATAGGCGAGCATCCCATGGCCAAAAAGGCGGCTGCCGGATTTGCAGTGTCGACAGTCCTCAAGCGCTCCGATTTCGGCATGGACATGTTTGTGCCCTATGTGGGAGATGAGGTGACCGTTACGTTCCATGCCGAAACGCTGAAGGCGGACGCGACCAACTGATTCAGTCTTGTGGAGGCCGGTTCGACCGGCCTCTCTTCCAAAGGAGAGGACCGTGCTGCGCAACACCTCGTCAGGCTATGGACGCATAGCAATCGCGTTCCATTGGACAATGGCAGTCCTGATTGTCGGCATGCTTGCCTTCGGTCTCTACATGACAACGCTGCCACCCACGGCCGCGGAAACCTTCCAGTTGTATCAACTGCACAAATCGGTCGGTTTCGTGGTGCTGACCCTTGCGGTGTTTCGCCTGGGCTGGAGACTGGTGAACCCCTCGCCAAAATTGCCGGAAGGCATGCACCCGCTTGAGAAACTTGCCGCCCATCTGGGACATGCCGGGCTCTACGCGCTTATCTTCGCGATGCCCATTACCGGTTGGTTCATGGCCTCTGCGTCACCATGGGGCATTCCGACGGTTCTCTTCAACGTTCAGCCGGTTCCCCATCTTCCTGTGCCGGATGCGCTCGGGACAAAGGAACAGGCAGAGGCTTTCTTCAAAATTCTGCACAAGTATGGCGCGTTCCTGCTCATAGCGCTTGTCGTGGTTCATGTTGCTGCGGCATTCAAACATCATTTCATCGCCCGGGACGATACACTTAAGCGCATGGTATCGACTGCCCCAGCCAAAGGTGACTCTTAATTCTCAACATCAGAGTATCGTTTCATGATCATGAAAAATATCGCCTATTCTCTTTCACTGTCTGCTGCCCTATGCATCGCGACGCCCGCATTCAGTGAAACCTGGACCGTCGATCCAGCGCAAAGCAAACTCGGCTTCGAAGTCCAGCAGGGCTCCGGGGCACTGACGGGAACCTTTGCATCCTGGGATGCCAGCATCGATTTTGATGTCAACTCGCCGGAAACTGCGAAAATTTCAGCGCAAATCAAACCTGCAAGTGCTGCCACAGGCAATCCTCAGTTCGACACGACAATGCCGGCCGAAGACTGGTTCAACGTCGCCGGGTTTCCGGTCGCCGAATTCCAGGCAGACGGAGCGTCGCTTGTCGAAGGCAACAGCTATCAGGCCAGCGGCACGCTGACCATCAAGGGTGTTTCACATCCCGTGCAACTGGATTTCACGCTGAATATTGACGGCGACACGGCAAATGCGAAGGGAACCGCTAAACTCAACAGGCTTGACTACATGCTCGGAGCCGGTGTTGGAACCGATACGGTCGGAGATACTGTTACGGTGACCCTGGACCTGACAGCCACCCGATAGTCCGGCCAGTTCCGGATGCAACCAAATGAGCAGGCCGCGGGACTTGGCGACCCCGGCCTTTTTGCCGTATGAGAATGGCAACCAAGTTCCAGCACTTTCGGCAAGCACCCCGCTGAAACAGCCAGATCAGGAAAACCGCCTCATGAACGCTTCCCTCACGCCCCCGGAATACCTGCATAGTGCCCTTTTTCCTCATGGCGAAGACAAGACGCCGTACCGCAAGCTGTCTTCTGATCACGTAAGTACCACGGAGTTTCAGGGGGAAGAGGTCCTGATGGTGGCCGCGGAAGGGCTGAGGCTGCTGGCTGAAGAGGCTTTCAAGGACATCAATCACTATCTGCGACCGGGACATCTGGAGCAGCTCCAGAAAATCCTCGATGATCCGGAAGCAACTGCCAACGACAAGTTCGTGGCCTTTGACCTACTGAAGAATGCCAACATCGCTTCACACGGCGTCTTGCCAATGTGCCAGGATACCGGCACGGCGATCATTATGGGCAAAAAAGGCCGAAGGGTCTGGACCGACGGCTCCGACGAAGCCGCTCTCGGTGAAGGTTCGCGTGACGCCTACTTCAAAAAGAACCTGCGGTATTCGCAGCTTGCGCCTCTTTCCATGTTTGAGGAAACGAACACCAAGAGCAACATGCCGGCACAGATAGAGCTCTACGCCGACGGTGAAGATGCCTACAAGTTCCTTTTCATGGCAAAGGGCGGCGGCTCGGCGAACAAGACATTCCTGTTTCAGGGAACACCGTCGCTGCTCACTCATGACAGGATGATCGAATTCCTGAAAGAGAAAATTCTGACGCTCGGAACTGCCGCCTGTCCGCCGTACCACCTGGCCATCGTTATTGGTGGCACGTCGGCGGAAATGAACCTGAAAACCGCAAAACTTGCATCGGCAAGATATCTGGACGGGCTGCCGACGGAAGGGTCTGAAAGCGGCCATGCCTTCCGGGACCTGGCGATGGAAGAAGAAATCCACAAGCTGACCCAGGCAACGGGTGTCGGTGCCCAGTTCGGCGGCAAGTACTTCTGCCACGATGTTCGCGTCATCCGCCTTCCCCGCCACGGTGCGTCGCTGCCGATCGGCCTTGCGGTTTCGTGTTCTGCCGACCGTCAGGCAGTCGGCAAGATAACAAGAGACGGGATCTTCCTTGAGCAACTGGAGATGCATCCGGAGAAATATCTGCCGGAAATCACCGACGATTCCCTTTCCGACAATGTTGTGAATGTCGATCTGACGCGGCCAATGTCAGAAATCCTGGGTGAATTGACCAAACATCCGATCAAAACCCGATTGTCGCTGTCAGGTCCTCTGATCGTTGCCCGGGATCTGGCGCATTCCAAGTTGCGCGACCGACTTGAGAGCGGGGAGCCCCTCCCCGACTATTTCAAGAACCACCCGATTTACTACGCGGGGCCGGCAAAAACTCCAGAAGGCATGCCGTCGGGATCCTTCGGGCCGACCACCGCCGGAAGGATGGATGCCTATGTCGACCAGTTTCAGGCGGCAGGCGGTTCCATGGTGATGCTGGCAAAGGGTAATCGCTCTGCGCAAGTCCGCAGAGCCTGTCAAGCTCATGGCGGATTTTATCTCGGCTCCATCGGTGGTCCCGCCGCCCGCCTTGCACAGGACTGTATCAAGAAGGTCGAAGTGGTCGAATTCGAAGAACTCGGCATGGAAGCCATCTGGAAAATCGAAGTCGTGGATTTCCCGGCTTTCATCGTTGTGGATGACAAGGGCAACGACTTCTTCAAGGAGCTGCACCTCAGCTAATCAGCCGGTGCAACGAAAGATAAAGGCGGCTTCGGCTGCCTTTTTTGTGCCCACCAGTTTGTATTTGTCTTAAAAACTTTACCGGATCTTTATTCCATGCAGGCAACAAATGTGAGTGAAATCTCAACATCATAGATGTTTACATGGTAAAATTCGCACTATACCTGCTGGTTCTTGTCATTCTTGCGTATGGTAGTCAGAAGCTTGGCTTTTCTGGTCTGCATTTTCTGTTTCTGGTTGCGATTTTGGGCAGCGTTGCCTGTATGGTACTCTGGCCACTGTTCCGGCAGATCTTTGAAGCGACTGCTTCGGTGCTGCCAACCAAGTCCAACCGGGAGCAGCACGCGGAACCCCATGATATCAACGACGAACGTGTTCAGCAGGTCCTGACGAAAGAGCAATCCAGGGTCAGCACCGTACGCGAGGAACCTGCCTCCGCCGTCAGAAAAGACATCGTTCCGGAGCTGGTGTCTGTTTCAGAAGGCGACCCGGACGCGTCCTTTGACAGCCTGCGGGAGCATTTTGCCCGCAACGCGGTTTATGCCTTTCGTCCTTACCCGCCGCATCGCGAGAAACACGGTCGCAGCAAGGTTGGCGGCTTACCGAGTCTTCCCAAAAATGTCCCGTGGCCAAAAGCGCCCGGAGCCGCTGGTCACGTGAAGGCCGGCCTGCCGCTGCATTTCCTTGCTCAGATAGATCTTGCAGACCTTCCCTGGCGCCCGGAAGGTATTCCAGAAACGGGATTGCTGCTCTTTTTTGGCCGGTTCGATGAGAGCCTCACATGGGCTGAACCGGATGTCGCCCCCCAAAACGACATGCAAGTTCTTTATGATGCAGAGTACTCCGGCACTGCGACAGCCTTCCCGAAAAACCTGCCGCCCATCAAGGACGGCAACTATCATTTCGACCTGCTTTTCGGCCTCCCGGGCGATGAGAAGACCAGGGTATTTCCGGAATGGCCGCTGAATTTTGCGAAAGTCGAAACCATGCCGGAGAGCGCAGCTCTGCCTTTTGCCTCCCCAGAGGGATATGATTCGGCTCACAAACATCATCTTACGGCACAGCTGACAGCGGCCTTCGCCACAATGGAAACAGACAATGCCGACATTTGCGAATTTCATCTGTTTCAGCCCAGAACAGAAGAGGAGCGTGCCGAAGGCAAGCCCCTTGTCCTGAGGCCGCATTCCGAAACGGGCTTTCCCTTTGCACCAAGGGGAATGTCACTCATTTGCCGAATTCTGCGGAACCGGCACGGAGCAAAACTGGAAGAAACCGGATTTGAAACTTGTTTCGAAGACTGGCAGATGCAAGCCGAGACGTTAAAGGAAAGCAAGTTCGAACAGCGAATGGTCAATGCGTTCATTGAAGATCTGAACGACTTTCTGGAACAAGCCGCCGACAAACGCTACAGCGCCTATCTGAAGGCCGACATAGAGCGAGCCCTGCACAGACTGGTCACCGAAACCGGTGGAAGTCCGAACCTATCAAAACTCGTTCCCGAAGCGGTGTATGCCGCTGCCTCAGACAGACACCCCGTTTTTATGAAAGACGAAAATGGCATCAAGTGCCCGGAATTTCCCGGTGCCCGCTCAGGCAACTGTTACCATCAGATGTTCGGACACCTGTCTTCGGTGCAATTCAACCTGCCGCATGACAGCGCCGAGCAGTTACTGCTGCAGTTGTTCAACGACTGGGGTGCGGAAATGAGCATCCGCGATGGCGGTGAGTTCGATTTCATGATCGAGGAAAGCGATCTGCATGACCATGAATTCGACAGGGTCAAGGCAGCGTGCGGCGGTCACTGAGCACTCATACATTTGCGCTTCAGCGCCTGATTCCCGAGCCAGTAGCGTCTTTTGATTCTTCGATCCGACCTTCGGCTGTTCCAAAATTTCACGAATGCCTAACGGTCTGTTCCAAAAACGACGGTATTCCGGCAATCTCTGATTGAAAAATTTTTCCAAACGTCTTTAAGGCGCTATTCGCGTTGCAAATGCGGCACAATTGATCGAAGTCCAATCCGCTCACATCAACGTGAGATGCCCTTCCAATCATTTTTAGGCCATGATTGTTAATAGTGCAGCAAGGAGATTTTCCTAACGTAACCTTCGATGTGTAGCGCGCCTTGAACTGGGCAGGCGCTGAAGGGGGATAGAAATGAAGACCTATTTTTATGCGATGATTGCAATTCTGGCAGGATCGTTCCTGCTACCGGCCGAAGTATCAGCGCGAGCCGGATATTTCGACCACAGCACCAATACCTGGGTGACACCCAAGTATCATCCAGGTGGCAAGTCACCTGTACGGCGCAAGAAAGTCAGCTACAAGGGTCCCTATACGCCGGGCACCATTGTTATCGATACTTCGGAGCGCCGCCTTTATCACGTCCTGCCGAATGGCAAGGCAATGAAATACGGTGTGGGTGTCGGCAAGACTGGTTTCCAGTGGGCCGGAACGCACCGCGTGACTCGCAAGGCCGAATGGCCGAGCTGGACACCGCCGGCGCAGATGCGCGCACGCGAACGCAGGAAGGGCCGCATCTTGCCGAGCTACATGCCTGGTGGCCCGAACAATCCGATGGGCGCACGTGCACTCTATATCGGTTCGACCCTCTACCGCATTCACGGTACGACCGAACCGTGGACGATTGGCTCGGAAGTGTCTTCCGGATGCATTCGGATGGCAAACGAAGACGTCATCCACCTTTACAAGAGCGTCACTGTCGGCGCCAAGATCGTCGTCAAGCGCTGAACAGAACACCTCCTCGCTTCTAAAAAGACCGGGTCAATTGATCCGGTCTTTTTCTTTTTTGTTCCAGGGACCATCCAGCGGCCTGGTTCGCTTTGTTATTCCAAATCACACATCGATCTGATTGGCGATCAGCTGTTCAGCTGTTGCTTTGGCAATCGCCGCGGGTTCTGGATCAAACCCCATGTGCGCTGCAACGATCGCGCCTTCCTTCAGGATCAGCAATTGTCTGGCGAGCAGATCAGGATCATGCGCACCGGCGTCCGCACAAATTGATCTGAATGCCGTTTGCAACAGTCTCTTGTGCTCGGCTGACTGTGCATATGCCGGATGATCAGGATCCTGAAACTCGCTTGACGCCTTGATGAACATGCAACCCTTGAATGCGGGTTCCTCGAACCATTCCTCCAGAATGTCGAATATGGCTGCGAGGCGATCTTTCGGCGGCAAGGCTGTATCGTCAAGCTTGCGGAAAAACCAGTTCCGGAACGTTTCATCGCGGTATCGAAGCACTGCCAGTATCAGCTCATCTTTCGTTCGGAAGTGCTTGAACATTGTCGTTTTGGAAATGCCTGTTTCGGCAACCAGTGCGTCCATGCCCGTGGCATGAAATCCTTCCCGATAAAATATCGGCAGGGCTTTTCTGACCAATTCGTCGCGTTTGCTCGGGCGCATCACGATCCTTTCTGTACTAGTTTGTACATAGTTCAATACGAGTGCTCGTTCAAGTCACAAGGCACGCAATTCATTAGGCAATGCGCAGTTGGCATCGTGTGAACGACCTGGCGATCAATCAAACTTCACTTGACTTAATGAACTGATCGGTACATATATTGAGTGTACAAATCAGTACATAATGGAACTTTTCACCAGAGGAGAGTTTGCATGTTCACACTTAGACCCGCATTTCCGAGTGGTTTTTATGTCGTGGGTGCCGCAACGACCGCGGCTCTGCTGGTGATAGCTGCCTTGAGCGCCGATCCCGCCGAGACGCAGCATATGAAGGCGTCGACGCCTACGCCTTCACCGCAAATCCTAGCCATGGAATTGAACCAATGACCGAACAAAGACCTCCCTTGCCACCTTTCACACGCGACACGGCAATTCAGAAGGTACGCGCAGCCGAAGATGGCTGGAACGGACAGAACCCCACAAAGGTCGCCCAGGCCTACACATCCGATACCATCTGGAGAAACCGCGCCGAGTTTCCGGTCGGCCGGCTCGAGGTCATCGAATTTCTGACACGTAAATGGCAAAGGGAGCACGAGTACCGCCTGATTAAAGAACTCTGGACGTTTGAGGACACCAGAATCGCGGTTCGTTTTGCATATGAATGGCATGATAGCGACAAGAACTGGTATCGCTCCTATGGCAACGAAAACTGGGAATTCGCTGCCAACGGTCTGATGCACCGGCGCTATGCAAGCATCAATGACCTGGCAATTTCCGGGAGTGAGCGAAAATTTCACTGGCCAATTGGCCCGCGTCCCGTTGACCATCCCGGGCTCAGTGAGCTTGGGCTTTGAAAGACAAGAGTGGCTACCCGCTTCAAAAGGAACGTGTGCGATGACCCGTGCATTCACTGAAATTGCCTTCACCAAGGGTGTCAGGGAAAGACAAAGCGAACAAGGTTCGCGTGAGAGTTATGCGGCGCTCGATGATGAGACGGCCGATCGCGGTGACCGGTTGACCGCGGCCGAGGCGCAGTTCATCCGGGCTCGGGACGGCTTTTATCAGGCGACAGTTTCTGAAAGCGGATGGCCCTATGTTCAATTCAGAGGCGGACCTGTCGGCTTTTTGAAAGTACTTGACGACAAGACCCTCGCCTATGCGGACTTTCGTGGAAACCGGCAATATATCAGTCACGGCAACTTGGGTTCGGACAGTCGCGTTTCGATTATCCTGATGGATTACCCGAACCGCGCCCGCTTGAAAATCTGGGCGCAAGCTCAGCAGAAAACGATTGCCGGAAACGAAACACTTGCCGCCTCTGTAACTGAAAAGGGGTACAGGGGCCTTCCCGAGCGCGTCATTTTGCTCACAGTTGAAGCCTTCGACTGGAATTGTCCGCAACATATTCCACAGCGCTTCACGCTTGCCGAACTTGCCCCTGACCTGAAAGTTATGCGCAACCGCATTCGGGCGCTGGAAGAAGAAAACGCTGAACTCAAGGCGTTTTTGAAATCCTCGTCGTAACGCCAATCCTTCCCCACGAACGGCGTTGCACTGACCGGACCATCCGCTTCCGCAGCAGTCGTTTCGCTACCTGTCACCTTGCTCAAAGCGAGCAAAGGGTCATTTCACCGTTGTGCAAGAAGCACCCCTTGTCAAAGACCGAAAGATCGACCGGATTCGGCAACCGAATGTCCGACACGTCCGGCAAAGACTTTTTCGACGGATCATAGGACCGGTGGATCTGCGACAAAAACACCAAACGGACATGGCTGGTGTCCGCAAGTTTTCTCAAGGCAGCAACCTGGTCCGCAAGTTCGGGCGCTACACGACGCTGATCCAGGACCTGCAGGTAATCGACGACTGCAATCGTTTCTTCCGACGTTCCCGACAGGCGTTCAATGATCACTTCGGCGCACAAGTTGTCCGACAGCTCGATGTCAATCGCGGCGCTGCGTTGCCGACCAACACCGGTCTGCACCAGGGTCTCCTGGACATCGTCATGGGAAAACTCTGAAGACAAAAAAACGGAATTGAAGCCTTGAGCGGACGCTTGTGACAGCAACTGAAGTCCCAGAACCGTTTTGCCCTGGCCCGGTCTGGCAGCCAGAAGCAGCATTTCGCCCGGCTTGAGGCTGGAGAAAATCGCAGCCTCCGGGCGCGACCGATGATGGAAACTCGCCAATTGCCCCCAACTTTGGAACCCCTCGGTTGAGGCAATACGATCCAGAGCCCGGCTAAGCGCAATGTTTTCGCGGCGTGCAAGAAGTCTTGCCTTGCGTTTCAGACGGAAAATTGGAGCTGACAGATGCATTTGCGACCTCCTGAGCCACATGCGAAACGCGCAGTCCCTCCTTATGCGAACGCATGATCAGGCAGTTCAAACATCAAGCACCCTGCAGGTCAGCTGCTGCTCCGTTTGGAGGGAGAAGGCGTGGGTCGAGCCTAAGCTGATGCTAACTGATTCTGGCGGATGATTTCCAGAAACACCGTCACTTAGATATCGCGGCTCAAGCCTTTTTGATGCAACTCCTCAAGATAGACACCCCAGTGTTTTTCCGGTTGTTGACCCAAATCCAGAAAGTACCGCCAGGAAAAAATGCCGGAATTGTGCATGTCGTCAAAATGAATGCGGACCGCGTAGTTTCCCACGGGCTCGACCTTCATGATTTCAACATTCCTCTTGCCCGGGATTGTCTTCTTTTGAGAGGGTGCGTGTCCCTTGACCTCGGCAGACGGTGAGCAAACCCTCAGATATTCCGCAGACAGCTCATGCCGCTCGCCATTATCAAAGGCGATCGACAGGGATTTCCTGTCATTGGAGACACGCAATTCGGTTGGCCAGGGAGTGCTCTCTTCGGTCATCAAGGTCCCGTCCGGGTGTCTGTTGATCGTTGCATGACGGCGACGATACGTTTTCTTGTTTGCCCGTCAAGCGGCGTTTTGACCCGCCGCTTTCACGCTTGCATAACCGTCGAGCGCGGCCTGCCTTGCAGCAGCATGATCGACGATCGGCAACGCATAGGTCTTCCCAAGAACGACCCCTGCCCGCTCCAGTGCAGCTTGCGGCGCGTTAAAGGGTTCAAACAGATGGGGGGCTTCAAGATTCTTCAGTGCCGGTACCCATCGTCTGACATAGTGCCCTTCGGGATCGAATTTCCGCGCTTGCGTGATCGGATTGAAAATACGGAAATAAGGTGCCGCATCTGCTCCGGACCCGGTCACCCATTGCCAGCTTGCAGAGTTGTTGGCGAGGTCGGCATCCAAAAGAGTGTCTCGAAACCAGGCCTCGCCATGATGCCAATGGATACGCAAGTGCTTTACCAGAAAGCTCGCAACGATCATGCGCACCCTGTTGTGCATGTATCCGGTCTGCCAAAGCTCCCGCATGCCGGCATCAACAATCGGATAACCCGTTTCACCCCGTTGCCAGCGTTTCAGGTCATCTGCCTCCTCGCGCCACGGATAGGCATCAAATGTCGATCGCCAGTTGGAACTCGGCAAGTCGGGGAAATGATAGAGCAGATGATGCGCAAACTCTCTCCAGGCGATTTCGGACAGGAATTTATGGCCATCGTTGCCGGTTTCGGCATTGGAAAGCATCCGCTTTCGCGTTTCGTGCCAGATCTGGCGCGGCGACACTTCGCCGAAATGAATATGAGGTGACAAACGCGATACGTTCTGCAGGTCGGGGCGATTTCTCAGTTCGCCATATCCGGGCAAACCTGTTGTCAAAAATGAGTTCAGACGCTTCAAAGCCCCGTCTTCACCCGGTTTCCAGATGTCCTCCCAGCCGGCCGCCCAGTCGGGACTGGAAGGCAGCAGGTCAAAATCTTCCAACCGGCCGCTCAGCGGACATTCCACAAACCTGATCTCCTCTGGCGCTGGCAACGCATCAGGTACTTCCAAATTCTGCGCTTTCTTCCAGAACGGAGAATAAACCTTGAACGGTCCGCCCGTCCTGGTTTTCAGTTCCCAGGGTTCGAAGAGCAAAGATGCCTTGAAGCTTTTTCCATTGAAGCCCTCTTCCTTCAAGACGGCCTTGATTTCCGTGTCCCGCTCGATTGCCTGCGGTTCGTAGCGCCTGTTCCAGACAACGTTCGACACTTCAGCGTCCCTGGCAAGTTTCGGGATCAGGTGTCGCGCGTCACCTTTCAGAAATACAAGGCCGGGCAGCTTTTGTTTCAAGGCTGTAAGGCTTTGATGGAGCCACCACTTGCTCGCTCCACCCATGGGATGGGTGTCGCCTGTCTGTTGAGGATCTTCATGGATAAAGACGGGCAACACAGATCCACTTTCCGCGGCTGCAAACAGCGCCGGATTGTCCGTTGTCCTCAGGTCCTGCCGGAACCAAACCAGTGTTGTCATGCTGCCTCAAAATGTTGTGCCACAAAGGAATACGTCGGAGCCAGCGGATGGATCAGCAAAACAACCGGTGCCGGTGGCACCGGTTTCCGCTTTCCGGCGGCCGGTCTATGCGGCTACAGGTATCTTGGCTGCCTCGCGGAACTTGCCGAAGTGTACGTCCCAACCCGCATCCAACGCGCTGAGCATCATGAATGCGGCTTCTCCGGCGGCCTGTTCAATGCCCTCATGCGTTAGCGTCAATCTGGTTCCACCCGCTGCGTCTTCGAGCGTCCATCGCACGGTGGTCATGGCGCCTTTCAGGGGTTTTACTGTGAACGTGTAAACCAGGCTGTCGTAAGGGCGCATCTCCAACACCTTGCCCCAACAGATCCGGGACATGTCGCCGTGATGGTCAAGCAGCGTGTAGTCTGCTCCCTCCTTGAGATCGTGTTCTGCCGGATGAAACCAGCGTGCCAGTTTTTCCTTCTCGGTCAGGAACGTCCACACGACCGCGCGAGGCGCTTCCAGAAAAATGGTCTTTGTGATCGTTGTTGTACTCATTTTCCCGATTCCTTCTTTTCTTTCATGTCCCTGGAAATCTCACGCTGCAAATCGGCAAGCTTGATATCCCAGAATTGCTCGAAATACCCTAGCCACTCAAATGCCGACTTCAGTGATTTGGGCGCGAGGCTCTTTCGACGCTCCCGTCCGCTTACCTCGCTATTGATGAGCCCTCCTTCCTCGAGGATGGCCAAGTGCTTGTTGATCGCAGTCCGGGTGATATCGAAGCGTTCGGCGATATCGGAAATCGCCAGATCCTCCTGTGCCAGAAACAAGAGAATCTGACGTCTGGTCGGGTCTGACAATGCACGGAAAACCTCCTGAGGACCGGTATTCATTTGCGATCCTCAACGATCGGCAGAAAATCAAAAGGCCCGTCCTGGTAAAGAAATGTCACACATTCCACCGCAGAGACACATTTGCTCACATGTGCCACTCCCGCCGGTATCTCATAATAGTCGCCGGCCCCTAGAACTGTTTCTGCACCATCCGGAGCGCTACCGGACAAGTGGACCATTTGTCCGGAAACGACGAGGCCATACATCCCTGCGCTTTTCATGTGAACCGGACTGACAAGACCTGCCGGCAAACGCACCATCGCCATGTAACTTTCTTTGAAGCGATTGCCTTTCAATGGTGCGAAGGCCACACCCTCAACAGTTGTTTCCCAGGACAGCGCCTGTTGAATCGACAACCTGATTTCCGAAGCCACCACTTCTGACGCAGTTGATCCCAACACAATGGCGGCTGCAATTGCCTGAAACATTTTGCCAATTTTCATCGAACTCTCCTTACAACACCTTTTGGTGTCATAATATATAACACCATTTAGTGTTATTTCAAGCATCGTGCGCTTTTAATATTCAAAGAAGAAATTGCTTTTAGTTCGAAATCGTATTAACTTGTACGAAATCGTACTAATGGAGTCTTCAATGACACTTTCCCGCAGAAAAACCCTGGCACTTCTTGGTGGCGGACTTATCGTGGCAACAGGCGCAGCGGCCGGAGCATTTGCGATGACCAGGACGCCTTCCAAGGCGCTCGCCCCTTGGAATGCCGCAGGGGACTATGAAGACCCCCGACTTTTCGCGCTCTCATACGCGCTACTTGCCCCCAATCCCCATAACAGGCAACCGTGGCTGATCGATCTGGAAAAGGACAATCAGTTCACACTCTATCGGGACAAGACCCGGGACCTTCCCCATACCGACCCGTATCACCGACAGATCTTTGTCGGCCTCGGCTGTTTTCTCGAATTGATGACGATTGCCGCTACCCTGCGAAACAGGACTGCAAAAATTGAGCTGTTTCCGGAAAGCCCAGCTGACCCGATTGCGCGGGTTCAGTTGGCAGAAGGTGGTGATGTTGACCCATTGGCTGATCACATTCTTTCGCGTCGGTCCTGCAAGGAACCGTATCTGGACAAACCGGTTCCAGAGAAAATCGCAATCGAACTCGGCAGGTACGGTACGGTTTTCACCAAAAATGGGAAGGTGGACCGCATAAAGGCACTCACCTGGGAGGCATGGCTGACGGAAATGCACACCCATCGCACGCTGAAGGAAAGCGTGGACCTGATGCGCTTCGGCAAAACCGAAATCAACGCCGATCCTGACGGTATCGACCTGGGCGGACCCTTTTTGGAAAGCCTCATGCTTGCAGGGATTCTGACCCGTGAAAACCAGCTGGACCCGACGACAACCGGTTTCCAGGAAGGGATAAAGCTCTACCGGAAAATGCTGGCGGCCACACCGGCCTACATTGCGCTGACAACATCAGAAAACAACCGGAAAGATCAGATCGACGCAGGCCGGCGCTGGCTTCGATTGAATCTGGAAACGACGCGGCTTGGCCTGGCCCTGCATCCGGTCAGTCAGGCCCTGCAGGAGTTTGATGAGATGGAACCGCACTACCGTCAGGCGCACGAGTTACTTGCCAATCCCGGAGAAACTGTTCAGATGCTGGGTAGATTGGGATACGGCCCAATGACGCCCCCTACTCCCCGGTGGCCACTTGCGACACGGATCATGAATGAATAACGAAACACGAACCCTGTTCTTCAGCTTTTTCAATGAAATCGGCATCATAGCGCAGTTGAGCCGTACCGCACTCGAAGCACGCCTGCCAAAGGGGCTGACCTTGCCCCACTTCAGCGTGATCAACCATCTGATCCGGGTCAGAGACGGGCAAACGCCACTTGCCATTGCCAGAGCGTTCCAGGTGCCCAAGACAACTATGACCCACACTCTGAACGGGTTGGCGGAAAACGGGTTTGTTGAAATTCGTCCGAACCCCGAGGACGGTCGGAGCAAAACTGTCTGGCTGACGGATGCGGGCCGCCGGTTCAGAGACGAGGCGATCAGATCGATTGACCCCGATATCGAGGCCTTTCGCGCGCGCTACCCCGAAGACAAGATCCGGGCTCTCGTTCCTGATCTTGCAGACATTCGGGCTGTTCTTGACGCCAATCGGGACTAAAGGACAATTTCGGCCGGATTGACAAAAATACACTGCCAAGTTTACCTGTTGGCTGAATGCAGATAACGAATGTCCGGAACAAATTGATATTGTTTCCGGTCGCGCCATATGATGTGGTCAATAAAGAAGAAATTGTGGGAGAGCAGAGCGTGACAGACGGTAAGATTGTTATTCCTTCAGAAGGTTCGGACGCTGCAGGTCTACCGTCACCGATGATCGACCCCTTCGGCCGTGCCGTTACATATTTAAGGGTATCCGTTACGGACCGCTGTGATTTTCGCTGTGTCTATTGCATGGCGGAAGACATGACATTTCTCCCGAAGCGGGAGGTTCTCAGTCTTGAAGAGCTGGACCGTCTCTGCACTGCATTTGTCGAAAAAGGTGTCCGTAAGCTCCGCCTGACCGGTGGTGAGCCACTGGTGCGCAAGAACATCATGAGCCTGATCCGGAGCCTCGGACGACATCTTGAGAGTGGTGCTCTCGAAGAATTGACCATTACGACGAACGGCTCGCAGCTCGCCCGATATGCGAACGAGCTATACGAATGCGGCATCCGGCGGATCAATGTTTCCATCGACACGCTTGATGCCCAGAAATTCAAGGCCGTCACCCGTTGGGGCAATCTTGGCAAGGTCATGGACGGCATTCGTGCCGCAACCGATGCCGGGCTGAAGGTCAAGATCAACATGGTTGCGCTCAAGGATGTGAACGAACACGAGATCGTCCCGATGCTGCAATGGTGCCACGAACAGGGACATGACCTGACCCTTATCGAAACCATGCCGCTTGGCGAAATCGATGGGGACCGCACGGACCAGTATCTCCCATTGTCCACTGTAAGGGCAGGACTCGCCGAAAAATTCACGCTTACGGACATCCCGTACAAGACAGGAGGTCCGGCGCGATATGTCACGATCGAGGAAACAGGTGGCCGGTTGGGCTTTATCACGCCTTTGACACATAATTTCTGTGAAAGTTGCAATCGTGTCCGCATCACCTGCACCGGACAGCTCTATATGTGCCTGGGTCAGGACGACATGGCAGACCTTCGCGAGCCGCTGCGTGCTTCAGAGGGCAACGATCTTCTGAACAATGCCATCGACGAGGCTATCGGTCGCAAACCGAAGGGGCATGACTTCGTGATTGACAGGAAATCCAGACAACCTGCCGTTTCACGTCACATGAGCGTCACCGGCGGCTAGCACCCGGATTTCTCCGCCCCCCGGCCCTTGAAAGCGCAGCCTACTCTGCAGGTATCAGTTCTCGCATTGTGGCTGCGCGTTTGATGGATAGTGCGGCCAGCAGGCTCATGACGATTCCCATCGCCATAACCCAAATCATGCTCCAGGGCGAACCTGCCAGAAAACTGTCGGCAAACAACCAGGCGACCAGCGAGCCTGCAATTGCCCCCATGCCGACCTGCATGGAGGCAACAAGTCCGGAAGCCGCACCTGCAAGTTCGGGCCGAACACTGACAGCACCCGAAATCGCGCTCGGCAGGCAGACGCCGTTGCCAAGACCAAGAACGAACATCGGCAGAAACAAGCTTGCAGCGGTTACGATTCCGCATGCGGCGAACCCGGCGATAAGCGCGACGGACAGCGCGGCGATAAGAGTGCCTGCGAGGATCATTGGATAGAGCCCGATCCGTTCGGCAAACCTGCCGGAAATATAGTTTCCGACGATGTATCCGAGCGCGACGAACATGAAATAGAAGCCCATTTCGGCGGCGCTCAACGAGAGGAGTTGCGCTGCTATGAACGGAGCGCCGCCAAGATAGGCGAAATAGGTCAGTGCGGAAAACGCTGCCGTAAGTGCGTAGCTCCAGTATAGCGGCTCTTTCATGAGGAGCCGGTATGAGCGAAGGACCTGACCCGGACCGATAGAGGTGCGTGTCTTGTTGGTTTCCGGCAAATACAGAACACTTGCCACCAGCACGACAATTCCAATTATCAGCAAGAGAAAAAACCCGCCCTGCCAGCCGTAGAACTGGTCCAGAATGCCACCGATCGCGGGGGCTATGGTCGGTATGACAGCCATTCCCATCGTCACATAGCCGATCATGCTTGCCGATTGCCGCGGCCCGTATAGATCTCTGACGATCGCGCGACCAAGCACCAATCCCGTACAGCCTCCTGCGGCCTGAAGAACACGTGCTGCTATCAGGGCTTCAATCGTGGAGGCGATCAGGCAGAGGATACTTCCGACAACGAACAGAAACATTCCAATGATGATGACGGGACGGCGCCCGAACTGGTCCGACAAGGGCCCCCAGAACAATAGCGAGACCGCAACCGCAATGAAAAACGCCGACATGGAAAGCTGGATTTCACCTGATGAAGCTGAAAAGACAACCATCATCCCGGCCAATGACGGCAGATAAATCTGCATCGCCAACGGGCTTATTGTCGAAATCGCAATCAGCATGCCGAGAGAGGGTCTTCCCTCAACACTCTTTTGCTCTGCCTGGCGGGAATCCATGCGCGGAGACACACCCTCTACATAGGATTGAAATTATACGAAGACTCAACGAGAGGTAACTTACAGACAGGGCGTGATCCGCGCGTGAAACTGGTACCAACGCGGGCAAAAACAAGAAACTCATGGATTTTCCGGCACGGCCTCAGTCAATATGAAGACTTGATCCGTCCCGGTGAAAACAGGTCTGAAAACAGGGAAATAGCTTGATCAAGTAACGTTGCGGTGGCCGGATTTCAATCCGGCCACCGCAACTGAGTTCTCAATTCTCAATCAAATACGATCTGCGGTGCAGCCCTTCCTGCCGCGCCTTCCGGATTGTCGATCGTCGACATGACCTTGCTTGCGATGTCCTTGTAGATGGCGGCCATCGGTCCTTCCGGATCGGATACGACAATGGGTGTTCCCGCATCCGACGTTTCCCTGATCTTCATCGTCAACGGAACCTCGCCCAAAAACGGTACCCTGAGCCGTTCTGCTTCCGCGCGCGCACCTCCGTGGCCGAAGATATCGTGACGTCCGCCGCAGTCCGGGCAAAGGAAGTAGCTCATGTTCTCGACAATGCCAAGAACCGGCACATCAACCCGTTTGAACATGTTCAAGCCCTTGCGCGCATCGATCAGCGCAAGGTCTTGCGGCGTCGAAACGATGACGGCACCTGCCAGAGGAACCTGTTGCGCCATCGTCAGCTGCGCATCGCCGGTTCCCGGAGGCATGTCGACCACGAGGACATCGAGATCACCCCAGGCAACTTCCCGCAGCATCTGTGTCAACGCCGATATGACCATCGGCCCGCGCCAGATCATGGGTGTTTCCTCTTCAACCATGAACCCCATCGACATCACCTTGATGCCGTATCCTTCCAACGGCTTCAAAACACGTCCTGACGCAGTTTCCGGTCTTCCGGAAACGTTGAAGAGCCGCGGAACGGAAGGCCCGTAAATGTCGGCGTCCAGAACACCTACCTTCAGCCCGTTCGACGCCATCCCCAGTGCGAGATTTGCAGTTGTCGTCGATTTTCCGACGCCACCCTTGCCCGAGGCCACCGCAATGATGTGCCTGATACCGGGCACACCAGGTTTCGGGGCAGCCTGCTCGTCGGGTCCACGTTGCGATTGACGCGGTGCCGGCTTCGGCGGGGTGCTGCGGTCTCCACCGGGAGCGCGTTCCGCGGTGAGTGCCACCATCGCATTTTCCACGCCCTCAACTTCCTTGACCACCTTTTCGGCAGCTTGTCGCAAAGGTTCCAGTTCCTGCGCCCGCGCGGCTGGAACAGTGATCGAAAATGCAACGCGGCCGTCGGAAACAAAAACGTCCGACACAAGGCCGAGCGAAACAATGTCACCTTCCAGATCCGGGCCCTTTATCTGCCGCAGTTGTTCGATGACGGCGCTTTTTATTGTGTCGCTCATTGCCTCGTCCTATGTTGCCGCCAGCCCAAATTCACAGGGCCGACTATTTCGACGGAAATCTAATTTCCTTGGCAGCAAAAACAACCTGCCAAAATGCTGCACGCGTTCGTGCACGCCCGAAATATCCTTGAACCTGCGCAAATGCTACAAAATACACTCGATCGGGTTGCACCCTTGATCACGACAGATAATCTTTTTCAGTCAGATTCTCGCCAGTTTCTGCATCCCGGCTTCAAACCTTCAGGAAAACAAATGCCAACATGCCTTATCACCGCGACCAATCGCGGGATCGGTTTCGAACTTGCCAGAGCAGCTCTTTCCGATGGTTGGAAGGTCTATGGCTCAGTCAGATCCGAGAGTGCCGCTCGCCAATCCGCGGAACAGCTGGGCATCAATAAAGACTATGTACCCGTTGTTTTTGACGTGACGGACCATTCCGCGTTGCACGCGGCGGCACGCAAGCTTGACGACCGTCTCGAGCTTTTGATCAATAACGCGGGTATCATCACACCCGAGCGACAGACCCCGCTCGACATGGATTTCGCAGGATTTTTGCGAACACTGGAAGTTAACACTCTCGCGCCGCTGGCAGTCTCGCAAGCGTTTCTACCTCACCTTCGCAGATCAGACGCGGCCAGAATACTGACAATATCGAGCCAGATGTCATGGATGGGATATCGAAAGGCGGACACGCTCGCATACCGCGCCTCAAAAGCGGCCGTGAACAAGGTCATGCAAGGATTGGCGACCGACCTCGAGCCAGACGGTATTCCGGTAGCACTGATCGATCCGGGCTGGGTGCGTACATCAATGGGCGGGCCTGCTGCCGACAACTGTCCCAGTGAGGTTGCGGCGGGAATCTTGAACGTTGCACGATCACTCGAACTCGCAGACACGGGCAAGTTCTTCAAATGGACAGGCGAAGAGCGTCCCTTCTGAACCAACCACGCGAAAAAACCTGGAGCATCGACATGAGCTGGCCCCACCCTCTCACCCTCACCGGGACGCACGTGACGCTTGCACCCCTAGCCCATTGTCATGCTGACGACCTCGCGGAAGCGGCAGCCGAGGGAGATCTCTGGAAAGCCTGGTACACATCAGTGCCCAGGCCAGACCTCGTGCGCGAGGAGATCGATCGGCGACTTTATCTCCAGCATATCGGGTCCATGCTGCCGTTTTCGGTACTCACCCCCGACGGCAAGGCAGTTGGAATGACGACTTACATGAACATCGATCCCGTGCACAAAAGAGTTGAAATCGGTTCAACCTGGTACTGCAAGGCCGTTCAGCGCACGCCGGTCAACACCGAATGCAAACGCATGCTGCTGGCCCATGCGTTTGAAGAACTTGACTGCATCGCGGTAGAGTTTCGCACCCATTTCATGAACAGGCAAAGCCGAGCGGCAATCGAACGTCTGGGCGCCAAGCTGGATGGCGTCCTGAGATCGCATCAACGCACGTCTGACGGCTCCTTGCGAGATACCGCAGTCTATTCGATTCTGTCTCATGAATGGCCAGCGGTAAGAACGGGGCTGGATTTCAAGCTTGCAGAAGAACGGTGACGCTCTTATCCACATAAAGATTAGCGGACGAAATTATCCAAAGCTTTCTTTAACCAAGAATACATCTGTGAAGCACACTTTTCCCCATAACTTTGCAGCCAAAGTGTAATTTCCCACTCTCTTCTTTGAGTTTGACTAACATTTTAAGCAAATGTGAGGAATTGAGGCGCAGGCTGGTTCCATCGGCAAAAAAGATTGGACATGCAATGGAGCTCTACCGCGCCTGCTATCGCAGCAAAATCAAATGGGACAACATGCGCTTGCCCCTTCCCGACGAGATCGATCGCACATTGCTCAGGATCCGTCGGATCAACCGCAAGGCTGGTGTTACCGGAGCGCTTCTGCTGGTGGATCAACACGTCATTCAGGTTCTGGAAGGCCAAACCGGCCAAGTTCTGGACACGGTCTACTGTGTCATGAACGATCCGCGCATGAATGATATCGAAGGCATCATCCACGAGCCGGTCGATTTTCGCCTGTTTCCAAATTCACTTATGTTCTTCCGGGATCTGACTGACGGCATCGCGGCATCCAACCATCCGGTATTGCGTCCGCTGCTGGATCACCCGGGCGACGTTACGAGGGACGAGGCCTATCTGGCCTTCAGCCATTTTGCGACTGAACTTCAGGCAGGCAGGCTGACGAACGACATGCTCATGATCTGAAGGCCGGGCGCCGACAGGCACCTGACGAGGACTGCCTGCTTCGGCTTGTCGAGCACTTTATGCGATCAATGCTGCAAGGAGCCGGTCTCAGCACCCTGCTCTTTCCTCGATCGACACGATCCGCGTGTTGCTCATCGCAGCAACAATGCCCGTGAGCGGTGAGCCGATCACCGCATTTTCAGCCTTTAAGACCTTGCCCTCCTGCTTTACCCTCCCATAGTGTTTCCAAAACAAACACATATGGAGTCGCGCGCTGTTGTCAGGCCCTTACGTGCTGAAACCCAATCCGCTGGATCCAAGGCTTTCGACCTCTGTCAGCGGCATCGACCAGAATGGCCAGACGGTTGATACCAGGGTTGTTACCGAAAAACCTCTGACGCTCTACCTGAATTCGCAGGAAGTCGTCACGATGATGACCATTGGCGATCATCCGGATCTGCTTGCCGTCGGGTACCTGAAAAATCAGAACATGCTTGCCGAGGACGATGTCATTACCGGCATTGACCATGACGACGATATCGACGTTGTCATCGTGCGGACCGAGCGGGAAACCAACTTCGAGGAGAAGCTCAAAAAGAAGGTGCGCACGTCCGGTTGCGCGCAGGGAACAGTTTTCGGCGATGTCATGGAAGGTTTCGATACGGTCGCGCTGCCACAAGAGGCCAATCTCAAGACGTCCTGGCTTTACGCACTTACCAAATCCATCAACACGACACCGTCGCTCTACCTGGAAGCCGGTGCGATCCACGGATGCGTGCTGTGCCGGGAAGACAGACCACTTGTCTACATGGAAGATGTCGGGCGGCACAACGCCGTCGACAAGATCGCCGGCTGGATGGTGCTGAACAACATTCCGGCGAGCGACAAGATTTTTTATACCACCGGCCGGCTGACCTCCGAGATGGTCATCAAGACGGTGATGATGGGCATTCCAATACTTGTCTCCCGGTCCGGTTTCACTGCCTGGGGCGTTGAACTTGCGCGCCAGTCCGGCCTGACACTGATCGGCCGGGCGCGCGGCAAGCGTTTCGTTGCGCTTGCAGGGGCAGAGCGAATTGAGTTTGACATGGACCCGGAGGTGGCAGAAGACGAGCCAGCCAAGGTGAAACGCAAGGGGAGCATGACTGCACGATGATGGCGAAGCGCACTGCCTTGACCGTCGACAAGGTTCTCGGCTGCATTCTGGCGGGCGGACAGTCCAGGCGCATGGGAGGCGGTGACAAAAGTCTGTTGGATGTTGGTGGCAAATCCATGCTCGACGTGATCCTGGATAGGCTATCTGCACAGGTGTCCGAGATCGTCCTGAACGCCAACGGTGATCCGGACCGCTTTGCGAAATTCCACCTTCCGGTCATCCCGGACCCGGTCGGAGACTATGCAGGGCCTCTCGCCGGTGTTCTTGCCGGACTGACGCATGCGAAAGCGCAAAGACCCGATGTCAGCCACGTGGTTTCCATCGCCGGTGACACACCGTTTTTCCCGACGAACCTGGTGGACCGCTTGTGTTCCTCGGTTCCTGCCGACAAGCCGGTGATCGCGCTGGCGTCGTCATCGAGCAAGCTTCACCCTGTCTTCGGTCTGTGGCCGGTCGCACTCAAGGATGATCTCCACACGTGGCTTGAAACCGGTCAAAGCGGAAAAGTTCTCGCATTCGTCGACCGGCACGACAGTGTGGAAGTTTCCTTCGATCCTGATCCGGCAACGGGCCTAGATCCTTTCTTCAATGCAAACAAACCCGACGATCTGGCGACCGTTCGCGATACCCTGAGCTCCCGCATCTCATGACAGCAACACCCGTCTTTGGCATCACCGGCTGGAAGAACTCCGGCAAGACACAGCTCGTTACCCGGCTTGTTGCGGAATTCACCGCCCGAAACTTCAAGGTCTCGACCGTCAAGCACGCGCACCACAATTTCGATATCGACAGGCCCGGTGCCGACAGCTATCGCCACAGGGAGGCAGGTGCGAGCGAAGTCGCCCTGGTTTCCGGGCGCCGTTGGGCGCTCATGCACGAGCTCAGAAATGAAGATGAACCGACGCTGAAGGATATACTGTCCCGCCTTGCACCCTGCGATCTCATTCTGATTGAAGGCTACAAGCGTGAAGACCATCCGAAAATAGAAGCCCGACGAACAGAAACGCTGGACCGCGGACCGCTGGCACCTCAGGATCCGAACATACTGGCCATCGCAGCCGACCACCAGCTGCCTGATGAAAGCTTGCCGGTGTTCGACCTCGATGACATTTCGGCAATGGCGGATTTCATTCAACACCACCTGGATCTCAAAAGGTCGCGGCTATGACTGGCAAGCCCCTGCTTGACGACTGCTTTTTGCACGACAAGGACAGGTTACGGCACCACGAGGCCCTGGCGATCCTGAAAAACAGGCTCACTGCGATCGCAGGGACCGAACTTGTCAAACTGGAGGATGCACTTGAACGGATTCTTGCCGAAGACATAACCGCTTCGCGCAACATCCCGCTCGCAGATAACTCCGCCGTTGACGGCTATGCCTTCCGGCATGCTGACTTTGATGAATCCGGAGGGTTTTTCAGACTTCAGCAACGGATTGCAGCCGGTCACGCAAGTGCCGAAACGCTTGCCCCCTGGGCAGCTGCGCGGATTTTCACCGGCGCCGTCATGCCGCCTGGAGCAGATACTGTCGCGATGCAGGAAGACTGCGAAACGCACAGCCAGGACGGAGAAGAATTTGTCATAGTACCGCAGGGCTTGAAGTGGAGCGCAAATTGCCGGAAAGCCGGAGAGGATGTCGCAGAGGGCACGTCCATTTTGACCGCTGGCCAAAAGTTGCGTCCGCAGGATCTTGCCGCCATTGCTTCAACCGGACAGGCAGAAGTGTGTGTCTACAGGAAACTCAAGGTCGCGTTGATATCAACCGGCGACGAGTTGCGGCGCCCGGGTAACCTGATCACTGTTGGTGATGTGTACGATTCCAACCACTATCTGTTGCGCGGTTTGGCATCCACCGTCCCCGTGGAAATTGAAGATCTCGGTATCCTGAAGGATGATATGGCTACTGTCGAGGCTGCTCTAAGAGACGCTGCCGACAGGTTTGATGTCATTCTGACAACCGGAGGCGCCAGCCGAGGTGAGGAAGACCACATCCTCAATGTTCTTGACGTGCTTGGGAACCGGCACATGTGGCAACTTGCCATCAAGCCCGGCAGGCCGATGATGTTCGGAAACATCGGGGCCTGTGTGTTCCTGGGGCTTCCCGGCAATCCGGTCGCTGCGATGGTTTGTTTCCTCCTATATGCGCAACCGGTCATAAACCTACTGTCGGGGGGGGCTTTCAGGGAGCCACAAGCCTTTCAGATGCCTTCCGCATTTGAAATTTCCAGGAAGAAACCGGACAGACGCGAGTTTTACCGTGGATACCTGGACACAGACGACGAAGGCCGCACGGTGGCGCACAAGTTCATGCGCGATGGGTCGGGTCTGATCACCGGTTTGCGTGAGGCGGACGGATTAATAGAGATCCCGGAAGAGGTCACGGCAATCGGCAAGGGTGACATGGTTACGTTTCTGCCGTTTTCCGGCTTCGGCATCAGATAAACCCGGCAGTTTCCCGCCGGGTTTCTGGATGGTCTTAGGTCAGTAGGCGTAAGGCCAACTGGCCGGAACAAACCGGTAGCTTTCCCCTGCCTTGGAAACGCGTCCCATCCCCGGAAACGGGATATGCGCGCCTGCAAAGAAGAGTTTGTCGGCAGCGGCCTGATCAAAAAACTTCTTTCTGGTCTCAGCGGCCTGTCCTGAATCAATATCGAACCCGATACCCCATCCTGGCTTGTCGAACTGGTAGACCGTCATGTGAATGATATCGCCGGCAACCACCAGCGTTTCGCCGTTGCTGTCGAAAACATATCCGGTGTGTCCCGGCGTGTGCCCGGGCAATGCCATTGCCTGAACGCCCGGCATCAGTTCCTTGTCGCCAGAGAACAGGGTCTGATTGCCTTTGTAGGCTTCCGCAGCGCGTCGTGCGCCAAGAAAGAATGGCTTGAACTGCTCGGGGGCACCGTTCATTGCGGCATCGTCAAACCAAAAGGCGTTGTCGACTTCCGGCAGGATCAGTTCTGCGTTGGCAAAGACCCTGTTGCCATCGCCATCGATCGCGCCGAACAGGTGATCGGGATGCATGTGCGTGATCAGGATGGCATCGATCTGGTCGGGTGATACGCCTGCCGCTTTCAGGGCTGAGGGCAGACGTCCCATAGTCGGACCGAGTGCATCTGACGTGCCTGCGTCGACAAGAACGAGACGGTCACCGGTATTGACGAGATACGCATTTACCGGGATACGCAGAGCGTCTCCTTCAATGAATGCCTCGTCGCGGAGCCTTTCACCTTCTGCGGCATCGTAGCCGACGACAACTTCCGGTGTCACATCAAGGTAACCGTCCAAAAGCGCGGTGACTTCCATGTCGCCTACCTTGTAGCGAAGCGCCCCCGCCATCGGTTCGCCAGCTTTGGGAGCGGCTGCATTTGCAACACCGGAAACAAGGGTGACACCGCCGGCAGCTGCAAGAGCCCCTGCCCCGGCGGCTGCGCCCAGCATGGTTCGTCTGGAAAGAGAAATGTCGGATTTGGTCATGAACTGCCTCCCGGCTTGACCTGATAAAGATATTACTGAGAAGCCCCGATCGTGACTCCGATGGGGCTCTTTTATAGGTGTTTCATTCAATTTGATTTTGAAGAGCGGTAAACCTTATAAAACTCATAAGTACCATTTATATATAGCTGCAACGATGTGCGTTTTCGATGCAAAGGCCAATATGGACAAGCTCAGTGCACTTTCAGGTTTCGTACAGTCCGTGAATCTGGGAAGTTTTTCAGCCGCCGCCAAACACCTTGGCGTTTCGCAACCCGCAATCAGCCAGCAGATTCGCGGTCTGGAGGACCAGTTGGGGACACGATTGCTGAACCGTACGACACGGCAGCTTCGCCTCACGGAAGCCGGAGAGCGATATTACGTCTATGCGCGTGACATCCTCGACCGGCTGGTGGAGGCCGACCGGGCCGTTCAAAGTGACGAAACACAGATGTCAGGTCCGCTTTCGATCGGTCTGCCGCTTGGCTTTGCTGAAAGCGTGCTCGCCGATTTCCTGATCCGCTTCAAGAAAGAACATCCCTGCTTGCTGCTGGACGTGTCCCTGTCTGACCAGTTCGTGGACATCATCCAGGAACGCCTGGACGTCGCCATCCGGATGGGAGAGATCAAGGACGAACGCCTGATCGTGCGAAGACTTGGTGTCGCCCGGCGATGTCTGGTCGCTTCGCCTGACTACCTCGAGCGGAACGGCCAGCCCGTTCATCCGGCAGAGCTGAAGGATCACGACTACCTGCTCTACAAGAACATCTCGACCGGAGACCACGTACCTTTCATCAGCACACTCGGAGAGAAACTTTCGATCAAGATCAATCCGACAATGATCGTGAACAACTCTTCCACATTGCGTCAGGCGGCGCTGGCAGGTCTCGGCATAACCATAGCCAATCGCTGGATGATCGAACCCTACCTGAAAACAGGAGAGCTGAAACTGGTCCTGCCCGAATGGCAATACCCGCCTCACCCGATCCACGCGGTCTATCCCTCCAACCGGTTCATACCATTCAAGGTACGCCGGTTCGTCGACCGGTTGCAGGACTACTTCAAGGATATGGGAGCTTTGGATGGCTCGGCCGGCCATCTCTATGACTGAAAGTCCTTGCCGTGGTGTTGCTTGTCCCTGAAGCGATAAAGAGACCTAGATTTCGTCCACGGCCACGTACCAAGTTTCCTTCAAAGCATCGGCTTCCCATGTCTGCCAGGCAGCTGTTTCGGTCATTGCAGCACGATACTGCTCGAAGACAGGCGACTGCGTCAGCGAATAGGTCACGAACCGGCTGACAACAGGTGCGTACATGGCATCGGCGATGGTGAAATCTCCGAAGAGGAATGGCCCTCCGGACTTTTCCAGACACTCGCTCCAGATCTCGACAATCCGGCTGACGTCGGCCTTGACAGCCTCGTCGACGGCAAGCATTTCCACCGGGCGGCGCATGTTCATCGGACAAGCTCCACGTAACGCGCTGAAGCCAGAGTGCATTTCGGAAGCAATCGCTCTTGCCCGGGCACGCATTGCCTTGTCCGCCGGCCAAAGACCCTTTTCAGGGTAACATTCGGCTGCATATTCAAGGATCGCCAAACTGTCCCAGACCGTCAGGTCGCCATCTTGCAGAACGGGCACCTTCATGCTGGGAGAAAAGGCACGGAACTTCGGATTGCCATTTTCAAAATCAAATGGAACCAGTGATTCCTCAAACGGAATCTCCTTGTGCTTCAATGCAATCCACGGCCGGAATGACCAGGAGGAATAATTCTTGTTTCCGATGAAGAGTTCGAAAGATGTCATCCTGTCCCCCAGTTATCGGCAGTGAAAAATTATTTGCTGCGCGATCAAGTTGGAAATTAACATGTGAAATTGCTTAAAGCGTCCGGGCGTGCGACACAAATTCAAGTGTTTCATGGTTTTGATGAACAAGTTTGATCCTTCGTTCTTGCCGACAGCAAACGGGGTGAGTGTCATGAGCAGATTGTTCAGCAGTTTGCCGACCTGCTCCGATTATCGAAGCCTGTTTCGCAGCCTGTCGATGCTTTCCCCAAAGATACACACCTATAAATTGCATAAAACCATGCGCTGCACTGTGTTTTTTTCGCAGGAACGGTTGAAATTTGGTTCGAAGTGTATGGAATAGAGCCATCGAGCAAAAAGGCGGGACGAACCCGTCTGCGCTGCGAAAAAATAATAGGGGAATATAATATGCGTGTTTTGCGTATGGCTGCAGCAGCTGTTGCTGTTCTGGCTGCCGTTGGTGCGGCCGAGGCGAAAGACTGGTCGAAGGTACGTATCGGGACAGAAGGCGCCTATCCTCCATTCAACTCGCTGACATCCGACGGCAAGCTTGTCGGTTTCGACGTCGACATCGCCAAAGCGCTTTGCGAAGAAATGAAAGTTGAATGCGAATTTGTCGTGCAGGACTGGGACGGCATGATCCCTGCTCTGCAGGCGGGCAAGTTTGACGCGGTGATCGCTTCCATGTCTATAACCGAAGAGCGTCTGCAAAAAGTCGACTTCTCCAACAAGTACTACAATACGCCGCCTGCGATTGCCGTACCGAAGGACTCCAAGATCGCCGGTACGGGCGACGAGCACCTCAAGGGCGTTGCTCTCGGTGCCCAATCTTCGACAACCCACTCCAACTATGCCGAAGAAAAGCTGCCGTCTGCCGACCTGAAGCTCTACCCGACCCCGGACGAGTACAAGCTCGACGTCGCCAGTGGCCGTGTTGATGCCGTGATCGATGACGTTGTTGTTCTGTCCGAGTGGCTCGACACCGATGACGGTTCCTGCTGCAAGATCCTCGGAACACTTACTCCGGATCCGGTCATCAACGGTGAAGGTGCAGGTATTGCGATCCGCAAGGGTGAAGATGAGCTGAAAGACAAACTCAACGCAGCCATCGAAGCCATTCTGGCGAACGGAAAGTACAAGGAAATCAACGACAAGTACTTTACATTCGACGTTTACGGCGGCTAATTTTCAAGTCAGTTCAACACCATTGAAACGCGGCGCCACAAGCGTGCCGCGTTTTGCCGGAGGGACAAACCCGCGGCGCCGGCCTGAGGGGTGGCCGGAACCACAACAACAAGAAAAGAAAGAAGCGCCGGCTTATGGAAGAAGCTCTGACGCTGCTGTCCTTCGGGGAAAATGGCTGGGGAGACACCATCGCTGCAGGTGTCATGGTTACGGTTCTCCTGGCGATCGCTACATTGCCATTCGGACTTGTCCTCGGTTTCCTGATCGCTTTGGCGAAAAATTCGAGCGAACCCAGCCTCAAGCTGGCGGCAAACATCTACACAACGATTTTTCGAGGCCTGCCGGAACTCCTGACCTTGTTCCTGGTCTATTTCGGCGTACAAATCGGGATCCAGCAAGGCCTGAAGCTGATGGGTTTCGATGCCTTTATCGAGGTCAATTCCTTCGTCGCGGGCATGGTCGCGCTTTCCCTGGTATTTTCGTCCTATGCATCGGAGGCATTTCTGTCGGCTTTCAGGGGCATTCCTCAAGGCCAGTATGAAGGTGGAAACGCACTCGGACTTTCGCGATATCAGACCATGACGCTTGTGATCCTGCCGCAACTCATTCGCCTTGCTCTACCTGCGCTCGGGAATCTCTGGCTGATCCTTTTGAAGGAAACGTCCTTGGTTTCTGTGATCGGTCTTCCAGATCTCGTTCGTGAGGCCGGAATAGCCGCCCGTGTCACCAAGGAACCCTTTCTCTTTTTCGGCATCGCCTGCCTGGTCTACCTGTTGCTTGCAATGATCTCTTCAACGGGCCTTTCACGCATCGAGCGCTGGACCAAGAAGGGAGAGGTTGCAAGATGATCGCGGCCAATCCTGAAACCGGGCAAATTCGCCCACCCGCACCGCCTCGCGCGTGGACAAACATTCGTATTTTCGGCCATGTTCTCATGGCTCTCTGGATCATATCCGGTGCTTCTCTTTTGTATTTTCTGGGCAGCAACGTCGCGAGCACGTTTGTAGAAAAGTACTGGCTGAAATATGTGGACGGCTTTCTCGTAACACTTCAGATTGTCGGACTTTCCCTGCTTGTCGGCGCGTTGCTCAGTATTCCTGTCGCGCTCGCGCGCAACTCGACCTGGAAGATTTTTTCGTGGCCAGCCTATGGCTATGTCTATTTCTTCCGCGGAACACCGCTGCTCGCCCAGACTTTTCTGATCTATTACGGCGCCGGTACCTTCCGGCCAGAACTGGAAGCTGTCGGGCTTTGGGGGTTTTTCCGGGAAGCCTGGTATTGCGTGATTTTCGCGTTTTCACTCAACACGGCCGCCTATCAGGCCGAAATATTACGCGGTGCCATACTGAACGTGCCGAAAGGCCAATGGGAAGGTGCTGAGGCACTCGGAATTTCAACGCCGGTCACCTTCTTCAAGATCATCCTGCCTCAGGCTCTGATGGTGGCGCTGCGCCCCTATGGCAACGAAATCATCCTCATGATCAAGGGCTCGGCAATTGCCTCCATCATCACGATCTATGACCTGATGGGCGAAACAAGGCGTGCATATTCCAGATCCTACGACTTCCAAGCCTATATCTGGGCCGCGGTGGCCTATCTTTTGATCGTCGAAACCCTGCGCCGAATCTGGGACAAGATCGAAGCCCGGCTCACGCGCCACCTGAAGCGGTGATATCGGGTCCATAAAATTGATCTCAGCCGGGCGTGGCCCGGCATTCATCTCTTTGCCAAACCTGATATCAGGGGTATCAGCCTGCGGCACAGATCCGCGTCAACTGAACACGCATTGCCTGGAAGTTTCTCATGTCCAATTCGCTTTCCGATTCCGATGGTCTCCACCCGGACAGTCTGCTTGCCCACGCAGGTGGCGGGTTCGACGCGGCGACCGGTGCCGTCGTACCGCCGATCCAGACAGCGACAACCTTTGTCCGGGATGAGGACTATGAGCCGGTCCTTCCCGGTCACATCTACAGCCGCGACAGCAATGCGCTCTACCGGAAGACTGAAAAGCTTCTCGCAGCCCTTGAGGGCGGGGAAGACAGCCGTCTGTTTGCATCGGGGATGGCAGCAATCGCCGCAATTGTGCGCAGCGTCAGACCTGGCGGGACCCTGCTCGCGCAGTCCGGCATCTACTGGGGCACTACCTTGTTCCTCAGAAAACACTGCGCACGCAACAACATTGCCCTCGTGGAAGCCGATGCCAGTGATCTGTCGGCTTTTCGAGACGAGTTTTCCGTCACACAGCCGGATTTGGTCTGGCTTGAAGTCCCGAGCAATCCATTCCTCAAGGTCGCAGACATTCGCAAGATTGCAGAGCTGTGCAATGGAACCTCGGCGGTTCTTTGCGTTGACGCGACCGCGGCAACGCCGCTGATCCTGAAGCCGCTCTCTTTCGGTGCTGACCTGGTCATGCATTCAGCAACAAAGGCGCTCAACGGGCATTCCGACCTGCTTGGCGGTGTCGTATCCACCAGCAATGCCTCCAGTGAGGTCTGGACGTTCATCAGTGAAGAACGCCAAAATGCAGGTGCAGTGCTCGGGTCCTTCGAAACCTGGCTTCTTCTACGTGGGCTCAGAACCCTCGCACTCAGGGTCGAGCGGATGAACTCCAATGCGATTGATCTCGCCCGCAGTCTGGAAGCTCACCCCAAGGTCAAAACTGTTCTATATCCCGGATTGAAAAGCCATCCCCAGCACAGCCTTGCCAAGTCCCAGATGACAAACGGGTTCGGGTCTTTGATGTCCATAATGATCGACGGAGGCAAGGACGAATCCCTGAAAGTTGCCGGTGCCCTGGATATCTTTCAGCGGGCCACATCGCTTGGAGGGACTGAAAGCCTTGTCGAACATCGATTTACAATCGAAGGTGAAGGTTCGGGAATTCCGGAAAACCTCTTGCGACTTTCCATTGGCATAGAACACGGCAATGACCTGATTGCCGATTTCGACCAGGCACTGACAACAATCTGACTCAGATTTTGCCGGCTTTTCTCTCATCTCTCATCGATCGCAACCAGGTCATGAGTTTCTTCAGTGGCGGTCGTATCACTCCGGGGCGCGTGAGCATGTAGTATCCGGTACCCAGGCGAACCGTGTCTTCAAACAGGACGCGCAGGCTACCGGAGGCGATATCCGGTTCAATGAACGCCATTGCCGTTGCCGAGATGCCATCACCGCGCCTGAGGCCCTCAAGAACCATATAGCCCGGCAAGTGGGTTATGTTCAGTTTTCCCTTCGGGACGACACCCTGCTCTTCCATCCACATGGCAAGCTCGTTTGTCCCGTATTCCTGCAACCAGGGGAATTCGATTATATCCTCAGGAGTTTCGATTACCTTGTCTCCGATCAGGCAGTTTGCTCCGACCACAGCAAAATTGGTCGGTAACAGGAGTTCGGACTCCAGCCCAGGCCAGTTGCCGCCGCCGAAGCGGATCGCAAGGTCCACGCCGCCCGGCTTCAGCTCGATAACTTCGGCAGTCGGGTTGAGCATTAGTTCGATGTCGGGATACTGCAGGCGAAAGTCGTTGATACGCGGCATCAGCCAGCTGACAGCGAATGAAGGCGTCATCGTTATGTTCAGCGGCCTTGCGGTATCGTCCTTCAAAAGCGCGTCTACCGCTTCGCGTATCGTTTCGAATCCACCACTCAATCCGCTGTAGAGTTGTTCGCCTTCCGGTGTCAGCGCAACACCGCGGCCTTCCCGTGCCACCAGTTGCAGTCCCATGAAATTTTCCAGGCTGCGTACCTGCTGGCTGATGGCTGCATGGGTCACGTTAAGTTCCCGGCCCGCGGCTGACAGACTTCTGGTTTCCGCCACGACCGCAAACACCTTGAGACTGTTCAGGGAGGGTAAAGCTCGCCAATCCATATGTAACTACACCTTACATTATTGAAATCTTCCTGACTCGTTTTTCCGAGCAAAAAAGCACATGTTTGGTTCAGAGACGAAGCGAGGAGTGTAAGACCATGTTAGATATTTATGCCCGCAGCCTTTTGGAAGCAACCCGTTCCTCAAAAAATGATCAGCTGGATCCGCGGACCAAGAAGCGCCTCGCGCAGGAAGCTGCCCAAAAGGAACAGGCTGCGCGTTTGTGGTGGCGCCCACCTTATTGGGTCTGAGTCGGCGGCGGGTTACAAGCAGGGTGCGCCTGCCCACCTCCCGTCAAGGATCTTTGCAGGAAACCCAGGCTGACAGACGCCGACAAATACCCTAAAACCATGACAAACCAGTTTAGAAAAGGCCCGGCTCGACCGCCGGGCCTTGTTTTGCGAAGGGAGCGCGTCATGGCAAAGGTTGCATTCATCGGTCTGGGTGTCATGGGATACCCGATGGCAGGCTACCTGAAAACAAAGGGCGGTCATGATGTCACGGTCTACAACCGGACCACCGCAAAAGCCGAACGATGGACTGCCGAATTTGGCGGCAGTTTTGCACGAACCCCAAAGGAAACTGCAGCGGGTTGTGATTTCGTCTTTGCCTGTGTTGGCAACGACGAGGACCTGCGCTCGGTGACCACTGGTGAAAACGGAGCCTTTCACGGTTTGAAAGAAGGCGCCATCTTTGTCGACAACACAACGGCGTCCGCCGATGTCGCGCGCGAACTTCATTCCGCAGCAAGGGAAAAAGGCTGCGGCTTTATCGATGCCCCTGTTTCAGGTGGGCAGGCGGGTGCTGAAAACGGTGTTCTCACGGTTATGTGCGGCGGAGATGCTGAAGACTTCGACAAGGCAAAACCTGTTATCGAATGTTTTGCAAAATTCGTCGGGCTGATGGGAGACAGCGGCGCCGGACAGCTGACAAAAATGGTCAATCAGATCTGTATCGCAGGTCTCGTTCAGGGGCTCTCGGAAGCCATTCATTTTGCCAAGAAGGCAGAACTTGACGTTGAAAAGGTCATCTCCGCCGTTCGGGGCGGCGCTGCCCAATCATGGCAAATGGAAAACCGCTGGGAGACCATGCGCGACAGCGAATTCGAATTCGGCTTTGCGGTCGACTGGATGCGCAAGGATCTTGGGATCTGCCTGCAGACCGCAAATGAAACCGGCGCAAGGTTGCCTGTAACGGCCCTGGTCGATCAGTTCTATGCCGAAGTCCAGTCCATGGGCGGAAACCGCTGGGACACATCGAGCCTGATCGCGCGGCTCGAAAATGCTGAAAGAAAGTAGGTAGTCACCTGATGGCCAAGGCCGCCGAGACGAGTTGGACGGTCGCGCACATCCTCAAGCATCTTGAGCAAAGCGGTTCTGAAGAGAACCGCGCCGGGATGGCGCGATTCGGCATCGACATGACCAGGGCCTTTGGCGTTCCCATGTCGGTTTTGCGGCCTTTCGCCAGGACGATCCACAAATCGAATGACCTGGCTCTTGACCTCTGGGCCTCGGAAATTCACGAGGCCCGCCTGCTTGCAATCCTGATCACTCCCCCCAAGGAGATGACTGATGAACTGGCAAGATCATGGCTAGATGACACTCACTCCTGGGATCTGTGTGATCAACTCACAAATGTGCTCGCCCGTCGAACGGATTCAGACAAACTTGTCAGTGAACTGACGAGCGACACGAGAGAATTTGTCAGGCGCGCCGGTTTTGCGCTTATCGCCTGGCGCGCCGTCCACGCCAAATCGTCTCCGGACAGTGAATTCCTCGGCTACCTGGACCTGATCCGGAAGATGTCGACTGATGACAGGAATTTTGTCTGGAAGGCCGTTCACTGGGCTTTGCGGCAGATCGGCAAACGGTCGATCGAGCTGCACGGACCTGCCCTCGCTCTCGGTGAAGACCTCGCCGCTTCAAGCGACAAGACCGCCCGCAAGGTCGGCCGCGAAACCGTCAAGGAGCTTTCATCGGACAAAGTCCTTGCCCGTCTGGGAACAAAATAGCCCCTCTTCAGACTTCGACCTCAAGTGTGCCGATCGGATTGGAACAGCAGGCAAGTATGTAGCCGGCCTCGACATCGTCCTCGCTGATACCGCCCGAATGCACCATGTGGACCTCCCCGGCCAGTTTTTTGACCTTGCAAGTCCCGCAAACGCCAAATGTGCAGCCCGAGGGAATGTTCAGACCGGCATCCTTTGCCACGGCAAGAACGGTGTCGGTTTCAGTGCACCAGGCAGAGACACCCGAATTGGCAAAGACAATCTGCGCCTGCGTGTCCTCCTGAGGAACAACATCGTCGAATTCCGTCAATTCCGCCTTGGTTTCGGCAGGCGCCTGGAAGCTTTCCTGATGATAGCGGTCCATGTCGTAGCCAAGCGCATTCAGGATTTCGCGCACAGCATCCATGAACCCTTCCGGACCGCAGCAAAAGACGTCCCGATCAAGGTAGTCATTGCACATCAATCCGAGCATCAGCTGATTGAGTTGGCCCCGGTAACCCGTCCACACCTCATACGGGTCGCTTTGCTTGACGACGAAATGCAACTGCAAACCAGTGACACGGCTTGCCATATATTCCAGCTTCTGGCGGAAAATCAGGTCAACGGGCCTGTGAGCGCACTGAATGAAGCAGATATCGGGATCTTCCCCCCGCTCAAAAAGCGTCTGCGCCATCGACATCATCGGCGTCACACCGGATCCGGCCGAGACGAACAGGTATTTGCCATCCGGACTTGGAGGTAGATGGAACAGACCGGCAGGCCCAAAGGCTTTCAGCCGCATGCCGGGTTTCAATTCGTCCAGCATCCATCGCGTACCCTGACTGTCCGGCTGTGCCTTCACGGTGACCGAAATGTAGGCGTTGGAAACCGGAGACGATGACAGGGTATACGTTCGCTGGACATTTCCACCCGGGACCGGCAGGTCCAGTGTAACAAACTGCCCTGCCCGGTATACGAAGGTTGCGCCAGAAGGCGGCCGGAAGGAAAATGTCTTCACGTTGGGAGCTTCGGGCACCACCATCACGCATTCCAGAAGCTCGCTGTCGTTCCAGACCGGCGTGTCGCGCCCCGGCATCGGTATCATCGATCTACTCCGCCGCTACACGGAAGCGGCCAATAAGGGCCGCTTCGAGGTTTTGCGCGTACCAGTCGATGAACTGGATGACGCCACTTTCCTGGACGGGAGAATAGGGCCCGGGCTCGTAGGCCGGAGACCGGATGCCGATCTGGTTCTCTTCAACGATCTGCCGGTCCTCGTCATTCGTGTGCATCCAGACCTCGGTCAACCGGTCGAGATCATAGTCGACACCCTCTTCGGCATCCTTGTGTACAAGCCAGGTTGTCGTCACCTCGGATTCCATCGGACCGATCGGCAACACCCTGAAGGTCAGCACATGATCCGACAGGAAGTGGTTCCAGGTATTTGGATAATGGAAATGGAGGCAGGTTCCGGCGTTGTCGAAGGGAACCGTGCCGATCCGCCTGGACACTGCTGCCTTTCCGTCCATCGTATAGCTTACGGCCTCGCCCAGGAACGGAATACGCACGAAACGCCATTGTTCGTCCGGTGAGATCAGATATTTCGCGGGAAGGCCTGAGCCTTCGCAACGATCCACATGGGTTTTACCGACATTCGACGTTGATGCATCGTCTGCACCGACCAGATTCGGATCATCAGGAAAAGTGCGGCAAAGCGATGGATGCGACCCGGAGCAGTGATAGCACTCCCGGTTGTTTTCCAGAACCAGCTTCCAGTTACCCTTTTCAACGATCGTTGACTGGTGCGCAACTTTCAGGTTGCCGAGATCGTGAGGACCCAGGTAGCGAGCGGCCTGTTTTTGAAGCCCGCCAAGGTCCGGAGCCCGGTCGGCGAGACAGATGAAAACCATGCCTGAGACATCGGTACAATGAACGGATTTCAGTCCATGCTCCTGCGGATTGAAGTCCGGCCCCATTTCACGCGCCCACAGCAACTTGCCGTCCAGTTCATAAGTCCACTGGTGATAAGGGCAGACAAGCTTGGGTGCGGAGCCCTTGGCGGCCGCACAGATCCGGCTCCCGCGGTGACGGCAGGAATTGTGGAATGCGCGAATCGCGCCGTCGGCCCCGCGTACGATGATCACTGAATACGCTCCGATCTGGAGCGTCACGTAGTTTCCGGACTTCGGCAATTCCGCGCTTGGGACCGCAAAAATCCATTCTTGCTGCCAGATATGCTTCAGGTCGGCCTGAAACACATCCTCGTCGCAATAAAAGGCCTGTGGCAGCGAGTACCCTGCCCGGCGTCTCATCAACAGTGAGAGAATGTCCGCGTCGCTGTTCATTTCGGTATGTCCTGATCCTGCCGGTCTGGCCGGCCCGTCGTTGAGATGAAATTAGGCTTGCAGCGGTCACAAGCCGTAGCGCAAAAACGGCATTGTCTTATTCAAGTGAGACGTTGCCCAAGAATTTCACCGGACAGCTGAACTCAGATGTCCTTCACAAGCCGCAGCGCGTCGTAAATGGCGGCGTGTGTGTTGCGTGCCGAAACAGCGTCGCCGATCCGGTACAGCGCAAACTCACCTTTCGGGTTGGCGTCCAACGGCTGCGGTTGACCGAAAACAAGAGCTTCCTGCTTTACAAACCCAAGATTTTTCGAGCGAGGCTTCAGATCGAAATAGAGTTCATCCAGGGGAATGGTGCCATGGTTGATCACGATCTGATCGAATTCACGCTCTTCGGTGAAAGCTGAATAGTCTGTCCCGATGACAGCTGTGATCATGTTTCCGGACCGTCTGGCGGCCTTCAGTCGATAGGTCACCGTGAAACGGACGTCCTTGTCCTGAAGGGCGCGCATGTACGGAACCAGATTCATCGCCATGACATCGGGGGCGAAAGACCTGTCCGGCGTCATGATCTCGACATGCGCTCCTGACGCCGCGATCAACTCGGCGGCCTGCAATGCCGCATGGTCGCCCGCATCGTCATAGACAAGGACACGCCTGCCCGATTTCACGTCGCCGGCTATGATATCCCAGGAAGACGCGACAAGATCATTGCCCTCCGACAGCACGTCGGTATGCGGCATGCCGCCGGTCGCAATGATCGCGACGTCAGGACACTCCGCCAAGACATCTTCCGCGTCGGCAAACGTGTTGAAATTGAACTTCACACCACGTGCAAGACACTGCTCCATGCGCCACTCGATGATGGATATCATCTCCCGGCGCCGCTCGGACCGGGCGGTCAGACGGATCTGACCTCCAGCGTCAGGTGCGGCTTCAAAGACGGTCACTTCATGACCGCGCTCTGCAGCAACGCGGGCCGCCTCCATGCCGGCCGGTCCGGCGCCAACCACGACGACTTTCCTTCTCACGTCCGCAGGCGCAATCTCGTGTGGCATTGTCAGTTCCCGGCCGGTCGCAGGATTGTGGATACACAGCGCGTCCCCGGCCTGGTAAATCCTGTCTAGGCAATAGGTTGCGCCAACGCAGGGTCGTATGTCCCCTTCCCGTTTTTCTTTTATCTTCCGCACAATCATCGGATCGGCCATATGGGCCCGGGTCATACCCACCATGTCCAGGAGACCTTCTGCAATCGCATGGCGCGCAGTTGCCACATCCGGGATCTTGGCAGCGTGGAAAGTTGGCAACCCCACTTCCCTGCGCACCCTGCCTGCAAAATCCAGATGGGGCGCATTGCGCATACCCTGAACGGGAATCACGTCTGTCAAACCCGGATCGGTATCAATGTGACCGCGTATCACGTTGAGGAAATCGATCTGACCGGTTTCCTTCAACCGATGTGAAATCTGAAGCCCCTCTTCCGGCGTGATGCCGCCTTGCAGGTCTTCGTCTGCCGTATATCGAATGCCAAGGATGAAATCGTCCCCGACGCGCTTGCGTATCGCGTCTATAACTTCGAACGAGAACCGCATCCGGTTTTCCAGTGATCCACCGTAGGGCCCCTCCAGGGAGTTTGTCACCGGCGACCAGAACTGGTCCATCAAATGCCCGTAGGCCTGCAGTTCGATGCCATCCATACCGCCTTCCTTCATCCGCTCTGCGGCATCGGCATAATCCTGGATTATCCGAACAATGTCCCAGTCCTCGACCTGTTTGGGAAAGGCGCGATGCGCTGCCTCGCGCTCGTGGCTTGGCGCGACCGCGGGGAGCCAGTCACCCTTGTTCCAATGGGTTCGGCGCCCAAGATGGGTGAGCTGGATCATCACGGCACAACCGTGATCGTGGCAGGCATCCGTCAGGCGTCTCACCCACGGCACGACCTCGTCCTTGTAGGCAAGAATGTTGTTGAACACAGGTGGTGAGTTTCTCGAAACCGCGGCGGAGCCTGCCGTCATGGTCAGCGCAACACCCGCCTTTGCGCGCACTTCATGATAGGCCCGGTAGCGGTCTTTCGGCATGCCGTCTTCAGGATATGCCGGCTCATGCGACGTGATCATGATCCTGTTTTTCAGCGTCAGATTCTTCAGCTGATATGGCTGTAGCAGCGGATCCCTGGACATGTGTTTCCCTCAATTCGCGTCCTGCCGCGACCAAGCCACGACGGCTGGCGAACTTAAATCGCATCGGCTACGGGTGAAAAGGCGTAAAAACGACATCTATGTCGCTTTTAAAGACACTCATGTCAATTTTTGTTGTATCCGGTCATGCCTGCTGTTATCGAACCGCCATGAGCGAACCTTTGATAGAAAAGTCCAGTGGTTGGCGCGGTACGCGCGAGATCTGGATGCTGGCAGCTTACGAGGCATTGCTCGACAACGGCATCGATGCGGTAAAAGTCATGCCTCTGGCTGAACGGCTGGGCCTGTCACGAACAAGTTTCTACGGCCACTTTTCTGACAGGGGCGACCTGCTCGAAGCGCTGATTGGTTTGTGGCAATCCAAGAACACAGGCAATCTGATCAAACGCACCGAGGCATATTCAGAGACAATCACCGAAGCGATATTGAACGTATTCGATCTCTGGCTGATGCCGGACTTGTTTGATTCCCGCCTCGAATTCGCTGTCAGGAACTGGGCGCATTCTGATGCCCGGCTTGCGCAGATGCTTGAAGAAGCAGACCATATTCGTGTCGACGTCTTGCAGGCGCTGTTCGAGCGCTTCGGCTTCAACCCCGAACAAGCTAGTGTCAGGGCAAATACGGTTTACCAGACACAGATCGGCTACATTTCGATGAAGAAGCACGGCCCGGCAGAACCGCTCGAACCCCGTCGCCAACGCATGCTGCTTTATGCGGAGATCTTCGCCGGGCAGCCGGTTACGGACGCTGAAACAGCACGGTTCTTTGCAAGGCATCCGCTGCCCGAAGTTTAGTCGAAGACAATTTCACGCAGCCGATTGCCCAGACGCGCGCAAGCGGAAATCGTCCTCCGGATCAAAGCCGGATTGAGGCTGTTTGTTTTTCATGAACAGGGCCAGCACCTGGCACAAGACAATAAATGCGACAAGTGGCACGAGGCTTGAAAAGATCATGGAAATCAGCCAGTCCCGGGTCAGAAGCACGTCGTGAACGGTTGGCGATATCCAAAGCAATGCGGCCGATGCCTGGAGCATCAAGGGCCACCTGGGTACTTCTTTCACCACCAAGATCAACGCGACGGAATAAAAGAGCCAGTCATAGAACATGAATGACGGCGCGGTCAGGGCAATGGCAAACAATGAAACGGCAACAGCTCTTTGCCGTGGAAGCAACCGAACGGAGAACCAGACAGCAAAGGCCGCCAACACGATCGACAGGACTTGCGTTGCCATTCGTATTTCAGCAGAAGCCCCCCACTTGCCGAAGGAACTGCCGATCGTCGACATCATGCCGTAGTTGGCCGAAAGCTGTAGCATGTGCACACCGTCCCGCATCGACGCCAAGAAAGTTTCCCAGAGCCCCAAGCCGTAGACGCCGACAGAAAGACTGATCAGTGTTGCGGTTCCAAGAGCAGCATAAAAAATCGTGCGCCAGTCACGATTGGCCGCAAGGAACACAGGAAGCAACAGGCCATATTGCGGTTTGATTGTCACCAGCGCGAGTGCCAGGCCGCTCAGGACCGGTCGATCTCGGCTGTGCAACATCGCGAACAACAACAGGAACGTTATCAACGGCGATAGCTGCAGAAGCTGAAACGCGTAATAGGCTCCCGGAGACAACAACATGAAGACATAGGGCCATGCCGCAAGACCTGGTCTGACGAGATGGATCATCCCGAAAAAGCAGGCGGAAAAGACCGCCATCCCGATCAACTTTGCAACGGGATAACTGAAATAGGCCAGTGGCTCAAACAAGAGCAATGCATGGGGTGGATTCAAGAAGAGAAGATTTTCGTTCTTTTCCGAAAATCTCTCGCTGAAGATGGCCGGATCGTAGGCATCGGCAGCCTGACCACTCAGGGCGAGCTCACCTGCCCGGTAAAACGCAACGAAATCCTCGCGCTGTACAAGCGACAAATCCGCGTGGAAGTCAAAAAGCCCACCAAAGTCGGTCTGAACCCAGGAAGATGCCAGAAACACCGAGACTGCTATCAGCATGAAGGCAAAAAACGGACCTCCAAATCTGGCGTTCAGATCGTCAGCTTTCAGAAGGTCAAGCACCCTTGCACGCAGTTTCAAAACCCGCGCGAAACTCGCTGCAAATGCCTCATGCCCATCGGAAACCAATTCCAGCCTCATCCTTGTGAATGCTTGCTGGTTCCGTAGTACGCAGGCGAAATGAAATTGCCGTTAATCCGCGTGCTTAATGCCCCGTTCACACCGTACGACCGGCAGGTTTCTTTTGGAAATCGCGGTAAAGCTGTGAGCCAGAATTCACTTGTGTTCCGAAGACGGAATACAATCTCACGACCCTGTGCGGGGTTTTTCCGTAGCCACGTAGGACAATGGCAGCGCAGTTGTGTTCTTGATCTGCTCCATGGCGAATGTCGTTGAGACATCCGAAATATCAATCTTTGAAACAAGCTTCTTGTAGAACGCGTCGTAGGCTTCGATATCGGGAACCGCGACCCGCAACAGGTAGTCGACCTGCCCGGCCATCCGGTAGAACTCGACGACTTCGGGAAACTCCCGAATGACGTCGGCAAATTTCTTCAACCAGTCTTCGGAATGCTGGCTCGTCGTGATTGCCACAAATGCCGTCACCTTCGCATTCACCTTGGCGGGCTCCAGCAGCGCGACACGTGCGGTTATGACGCCATCTTCTTCCATCTTCTGGATCCGGCGCCAGCAAGGTGTCGTCGACAAGCCGACCCGTCGCCCGATTTCCGCAACAGGTACGGTGCAGTCTTCCTGGAGGATGGACAGTATTCGTCGGTCGATGCGATCAATCATGGTTTCTGCTACCAGCGTCGCGAGTGATATTTCCAGAAAGAGATCAAATCACTCGGCAGGAAAAAATTTCAATTCACAGGCTGAACTCGTAACGGTTTTTCAACTTGCCTGTCAATTCCCCCTCAAATGAGAATTTTTTTCGAAAATCTCACTTTCGCAACCGCAACGATTTCAAGTCAACCGCGAAACCTCTTTTTGCAGCACAGGAAGCAGATCGCTTTCAAACCATGGATTTTTCCTCAGCCAGCCATTGTTGCGCCAGGAAGGATGCGGCAACGGGATTACGGCCGGCTTGCCCGGTTGCCGGGTTGCCTCGAAATAAGCCTGCCAATTCACCACGGTTTCCGTAAGGCTTTTCTTGCGCTCACTCCCAAGGTGGTAGGCTTGAGCATATTGCCCGATCACCAGTACCAGTTCGATCTGAGGCATCTCTGCAAAAAGTTCATCGTGCCAGAGCTTCCTGCATTCCCTGCGCGGCGGCAGATCCCCTCCCTTGGAATCCAGGCCAGGGAAGCAGAAACCCATTGGCACGATCGCGAGACGGTCGGGATTGTAGAACGTCTCTTCGCCAATCCCCATCCAGCTGCGCAACCTGTCGCCGGAAGGATCGGTGAATGGTCTGCCGCTTTGATGCACCCGCGTACCCGGTGCCTGACCGCAGATGCACAACCGTGCCGCTGAAGATATCTGCAGCACTGGTCGCGGCGCGTGCGGCAGCGGCTTTCCATCCGGATTTTCAATACATTTCCGGCAGGCACGAATGCCTGCGGCGAGCTGGTCCAGTCCTGGCGAATTCTGCTTGGAAGACAAAGAGTTGCACCTTGATACAGCTGATTAACACATTTCTTACCACGATCTTGAGGACGATCTTAAGGAATGATGAGTCAGTCTTGGAAAACAAGCAGTATCACAATAACGAAATCAACACCGTCCGGGCGTCACATGAAGTCCCAAGCGTCAGCAAACGGCAGCGACACGCTGGCTATCAACAGGCATCGCGCTCTCCGGCGACGGGAGATGGCCCGTTCGGTCAGAGATATTCGCAGCCGCCTGGGAGCGCCTGAAAGCCGTCACTCCACATTCGAACACGAGCGCCAGCACCTGTTTGCGGACACACGCATCAATGCGGCTTTTGCTGCGCCCCTGCTGGCATTGATCGTGGCTGCCATATCTTCCCTGTGGGTGAGCCCGCAGTTCATGGGAGCCTGGTTCCTCATTACTATCTGCACCCACTTTCTGATGGTGGTTATCAGTCACTCTTACGAAAAGGCGCCATCTGACCAGAAAGTCCGGATTGTCTGGAGCCGTCGATTTATCATTGGTGACCTGATCTACGGATGCAGCTGGGCCCTTTTCTTCCTGATGCCGGTTGCAAGCGGCGCAGGTGAAGGTCTGGTCATCTTCCATTTCGCGGCTTTGTTGATCGTGATTGCCATGAACACGATGCAATCCGCCAACTTGCCGAAGTGCCTTCTGGCAAGCACGCTGCCGATCACCTTTTTTGTCACTTTCAGCTTTTTGCAGCAATCCAGTGCGGTTCACTACACGCTGGCAGCGATGGCTATTGGTGCACAGGGGTTTTTCCTGATCCTCGGCAATCAGCTTCTCAAGAACGCAAACACGATGCTGGAGTATCGGGCTGACAAGGATCACCTGATTGCAGAACTCGAAACCGCGAATTCAATGTCCGACGAGGCGCGCAGGCGTGCAGAAGCCGCAAACCTTGCCAAATCCCGCTTCCTTGCAACGATGAGCCACGAACTGCGCACTCCGCTCAACGCCATTCTCGGGTTTTCGGAGATCATGAAGGACGAGGTCCTGGGTTCAATGGCAAACAAGACCTACCGCGCCTATGCGGAAGACATCCACGGCTCGGGTGAACATCTGCTCAATCTCATCAACGAGATTCTCGACCTGTCCAGGATCGAGGCGGGACGCCACGAGCTGCATGAAGAACCAATTTTGCTTGAGGACGTGGTTGCCGAGTGCGGCACCATGATGAAGGTTCGCGCCAAAGCAAAGTCGATCGTGCTGCATCACGCGCATCAGTCGGATCTTCCGCGTGTGTGGGCCGATGAACGCGCTCTGCGGCAGGTCGTGCTCAACCTCATGTCCAACGCGGTCAAGTTCACACCAATCGGCGGTGAAGTTCGCGTCAACCTGGGTCCTACAAGCGACGGCGGGCAGTATGTGTCTGTCCGGGACAACGGCCCCGGAATTCCGGAGGAGGAAATTCCCACCGTTCTGGAAGCTTTCGGCCAGGGATCACATGCGATCAAAAGCGCGGAACCTGGTACGGGCCTCGGGCTTTCCATCGTGCAGGCCCTTATCAGCATGCATGACGGCACGTTCAAGATTAAGTCGCAGTTGGGCGAAGGTACAGAGGTAACGGTCTGTCTGCCTCCTTCACGAAACATGAATTACCCAGCAGACGACAAGTCCGTTGCGCCCGGCAGCCTGGACGCACGTCTGAGAACGGCAAATTCTGGTTGAGTTCAGGACTTTGCAGAGACACCTGCGTCTGCAAATGTCGCCATTCCGGAATGCATTTCCGCGGAAGCCTTGACTATTCCTGCCGCAAGCGCCGCACCAGATCCTTCTCCTAGTCGCATGCCGAAATCGAACAGCGCATCCTTTTCCATATGCTCGAGCACCCTGGCATGTGCGTGTTCCGCGGAGACATGCGCAAACACGCAATGATCCAGTCCGGCAGGCTCCATCGCGTACACAACCGCGGCGGCCGCCGTTGTGACGAAGCCGTCGATGATCACCGGTACACGTTGCAAACGCGCAGCGATGATAAGACCGGCCATGGCGGCAATCTCCCGGCCACCAACCCTGCGAAGGATTTCAAGCGGATCTTTTTCGCCATTGAGCCGAACGACGGCCGTTTCAACTGCCGCCCGTTTTCTGGCAAGGCCTTCATCATCGACCCCGGTTCCGCGCCCGATCCAGTCCGAAGCTTCACCACCGAAAAGCCCATGAAAAACGGCTGCTGCAACAGTGGTGTTGCCGATGCCCATTTCTCCGAGACAAATGAGGTCAATGCCTCCGGCAAGTGCCTCCATGCCATAAGCCATCGTCGCCGCGCAATTTGCTTCGTCCATTGCATCTTCGCGCGTGATGCTGGGCGTCGGCATGTCTACCGCCAGATCAAAAACCTTCAGGCCGATGTCATTCACGCGGCAAAGCTGATTGATGGCGGCACCGCCGGCAGCAAAATTCTCGACCATCTGCTTGTTGACGGCGCTCGGGAAAGCCGAAACCCCTTCGTCGGCAACTCCATGCGCAGAGGCAAAGATTGCGACCATGGGCCGGGTGACCTTGGGAGGCGCCTTGCCAGACCAGGCTGCCAGCCATTCGGCAAGCTCTTCCAGGCGACCAAGCGAACCGGCAGGTTTTGTCAATTGGCTGTCCCGCTCCCGGACCTTGTGCAGCGCTTCTTCGTCCGGTCCCGGCATCGATTTCACCAGGTTGCGGATATCATCGAAAGGAAGCGCGGTTTCGGAAAGGGACATATTGTTTTTCCCGGTCTGTTTGAAGGTCAATGAGCCGATACTTGGTGCTGTCAGGCGGCTGATCTATAACGACGCCTTGAAAAAACTCAAGCACAGGACCGGCCTGATGAACCCCGAAACCGACCAAACTTCCAATTCTCGGGAGAACCGCGGTTCCAACGATACCAAAAACAGGTCGAATGGGCTGACACCTGCTTTTTCCAAGCTTGTAGCGGACACCGCCGCGTGCGTACGATTCTTTTCCCGCCTCCCACTGCCACAGGTCAATTCTGCCGACGACCCTTCATCGCCACCCGACTTTTCCCGGATCGCGCGGGCCGCGCCCCTGGCCGGTGTTGCCGTTGCACTCCCGGCCGCCGGTCTGGGCATGTTTCTCGCCTATACGCATCTACCGGGGCTCGTGGTAGCTACCATCACGATAGCTCTGCTCTGCGCAACCACCGGTGCCCTGCATGAAGATGGAATGAGCGATGTTGCGGACGGGTTTTTCGGCGGCACAACGCGGGAACGGCGTCTGGACATCATGAAGGACAGCAGGATCGGAGCATTCGGTGCCCTTGCCCTTGTGCTGACCGTTGTCCTGCGCATTTTTCTCCTCGCTTCATTATGGCAAAAGTTCAGCCCCGCAGACGCTGCGCTCCTCTTTCTAGCTTCGGAAGCCATCAGCCGGACCTTGCTCGTCTGGCAGTGGTACGAAAGACCTCTTGCCCGCCTGGACGGCCTGGCGGCCAGATATGGCAAACCCGGCGGCGAATCTGCGTTGCAGGCCGTGTTTTTAACTATTCCACTGCTCATTCCCGCGGCATTGATCCTGACTGTGCCAGCTCTTCTGGTCGGCGTTCTGGTTGCTGCAGCGGCGGCTTTTGGCACCGGACGTCTGTCGGTGCAGAAAATCGGCGGCGTCACAGGCGACGTATTGGGCGCTATTCAGCAAATCTGCGGACTTGGATTCCTCACCGGGATGCTTATGGTGCACTGAGAAAGTGCGGTGCAGGCAGCTACACGTCATGAAAAACGAATTTCTCGGCAAACCGATCGAAACATGGTCCTGGACAAACAGGATTGTGGTTCTGATTGCAGTCTTGTTTTGTCTGTCCGCCTGTGGAAGCAGGCCTGAAGTCGGTGCGCTTGCACTGACGGAAGTCCCGGCGCAAGGGGCCAAGACTCACGAGATCCTTGTTGTCACGACGCGAGAACGCGACAGTCGCCCCGACACATATTTCAACGGTGAACGTGGCGAGCAGGTCAACTACGCGCAAGCAACAATCTCCGTGCCGCCGAGCCACGAGCTAAGCCAGGTCGAATGGCCTGACAGCTTGCCCGGCAACCCGGATACGGATTTTGTGGCGCGCAATGCCGGATACATTGCCGACAAGGACGCCTTCACCCGGGAAATCAACAGCAGGCTTTCGAGATTGCCGAAGGGCAAGCGAGAGGTCTTCCTGTTCATTCACGGCTATAACACATTGTTTCCGGAGGCGCTTTACCGGTTTGTTCAGGTCGTGCATGACGGAAACATCGAAGCCGTGCCGGTTCTGTTCACCTGGGCGTCTCGTGGCAAGTTGCAGGACTATGTCTATGATCTGAATAGCGCCGCCATCGCCCGACAGGCCCTGGCGCAGACGATGCTGCAGCTTGCAAACTCCAAGGCAGAAAAAATCACTATCCTGGCGCATTCCATGGGCAACTGGCTGCTGATGGAAACCGCAATCCAGTCGTCTCCGGCGCAAAGAAAAGCTCTTGAAGGCAAAGTCGATGTCGTCATACTCGCAGCGCCCGATATCGACATAGATCTCTTCAAGGCCCAACTGAAGAAACTGGGCACCCCGGCCAATCCGTATGTTGTCGTAGTGTCCCGGGACGACAAGGCGCTCCGCATCTCCCGGGCGATAGCCGGTGGCAAAGAGCGTGTCGGCGCTTATTCCAATGATGAGGAACTTGCCGAACTTGGCGCAATCGTGATCGATGTGACACAACTCGATTCGCTGGATTCTGCAAATCACTCGAAATTTGCACAGCTGGCACAACTCAGTCCGGAATTCCGCAAAACCCTCGGACAATCGGGGCTTCGTTCTGCCACCGACGCCGGACGCGGGGCGACGCTCGGCGATAACCTGGGAACGTTCGTCGGCAACACGGTTGCTTTGCCGGTGAACATCATAACCGCGCCCTTTACCTATGGGGGTGGCGGCTGACGCCGTATCTGGGTTCTTTCCAGCCGCTTTCCAGTCTTGGCAAAGCCACAATCTGTCGCCATATCCGCTTCATGAATTCGCCTTGTATAAAATTCTGCCAGATCGATCAGGAATCCGGCCTTTGCGCCGGCTGCCTCCGGTCTCTCGATGAAATCGCCGGCTGGACGGGTTTCAGCGAAAAACAACGCATGGAAATCCTGTCGCAAATCCCCAACCGCCGCCTGCCCGAGGCTGCCGAAGGCAGCAACTGATGGGTGGCCCCAGACAGATCCGGGGCCTGGTGGTCGCCGCATTGATCATTATCTGCGGCGTCATGATCTTTCTGGCCTTTTTCGGCAATCCGACAGATCCGGAAAACATCAATTTCGACGACAGTGGACCGCGTCTCGTTGCGCTTTCAGCGTTGGCGTTCGTCTTTCTTGCCAGTTTCATTTTCGGTCAACCGAAAATCCGAGAAATCGTGCAAGGGACGCTATTCTGGGGCGGTCTGTGCGCCCTGCTTGTCGTCGGCTACACCTACCGCACCGATCTGGTTCAGGCCGGATACCGTGTACTCGGCGCACTGGCCCCCGGACTTGCCGTCACCCAACCTGACGGTTCTATCCTCATCGTGCGCGACGCAACCGGTCATTTTGTACTTGATGGCCGTGTCAACGGTGCGCAAACCCATTTTCTGCTCGATACCGGTGCCAGCGCCGTTGTCCTGACATACGGCGACGCCCAACGGGCAGGTTTTCATCCGGAAGACCTGTCGTTCACCGTACCTGTCTCGACCGCAAACGGCCGGACACTTGTGGCACCGATCCGCATCGACACGATCACCGTGGGAGACCATTCATTCAATAACATCCGCGGTTTCGTCGCACGCGAGGGCTCGCTGAGCGGCAGCCTGTTCGGCCTCACCGCCCTCGACCGGCTGCAGAGTTGGCGGATCGAAGGTGACCGACTGATCATGACTCCTTAGAACAAGCGGAAAATTTCCCGCTATTCAGCGGCTTCCACATCAAGATCCGTCGGGCTGACTGCGGCCAGGGCCCTGTCAACGACCTCCAGTCCGGCACCGGGCTTGATTGCCTCGACCGTCAGGATCCGCCGCCATGACCGTGCTCCGGGACGTCCGTGAAACAGGCCGAGCATATGCCGGGTCATACGTGCAAGCTTGACACCCTTGCCAAGCTGTTCTTCCAGATAATTCCTGTGAGCCCGCACCGCATCCCAAGGTGAGACGTCCCCTGTCGTGCCTCCATAAAAACGGCGGTCGACTTCTCCCAGCATCTGCGGCGTGTGATATGCAGCGCGGCCGAACATCAAACCGTCCAGCGTGTCAAGAAATGGCTCCGACTGGTCGAGCGTTTGCAGTCCGCCGTTAAGCCCGATGAACATTTCAGGAAACCGATGTTTCAGGCGCAGGACACGATCATAATCAAGGGGAGGAATATCACGGTTTTCCTTTGGGCTCAGTCCCTTTAGCCAGGCCTTGCGGGCATGTACCCAGAGAGCATCCGCACCGGCCTCGAATACCAACTCGGCCATGCGGTTGAGAGCCGTTTCGGGATCCTGGTCGTCCACACCGATCCTGCACTTGACGGTCACCGGTATCTCGACAGCATCCTTCATGGCCGAAACGCAGGAAGCGACGAGTTCCGGCTCCAGCATGAGACAGGCACCGAATCGCCCGGACTGCACGCGGTCGGACGGACAGCCAACATTGATGTTGACTTCACCATAGCCGTATTCGGCAACGATCCGAGCCGACTCGGCCATCTCCACCGGGTCTGAACCGCCCAGTTGACATGCAATCGGATGCTCCAGACCGGAAAACCCGAGCAGATGATCCCGGTCACCATGAATGACCGCCCCTGTCGTAACCATCTCCGTATAGAGCAACGCATGTCGCGACAACTGACGGTGAAACGCACGGCAGTGCCTGTCAGTCCATTCCATCATGGGCGCAACGGCGATCTTATGTTCTTGATATTCTTTCATTTTTCTTGTTTTCAAGGAACCGGAATTGCACGGGTAAGGTCCAGGTCGGACAAAATTGTCTGTCTTTCGCGCCGTAGTGATCTTCTGGAGAACACACGACGCACCCGCTGGATAGCAAAATTGGTCGCAATTCAAAAGCTCCCTTCTGGTAATTGCGGCGCAATGGTTCGTCGAAAGGGCATCTTCAAGTCCGATAGGTTGCAGCATCGCAAGGATGCCCAAAGCTGACTTTTGTTGCTCTTTATCCAGATGACCGAGATGCGGGACATTGCGGATCTTCAATTCGCGGCGCTGAATGTCAGCTCGGTGATTACTATCATTTGTGTAGTGGATTGCTTTCGTCCGAGAAGTATCTCGTGGTTCGTTCAGTCCTTAGAAGACGCGTCATGGAGCTGATCAATCCCAGCTCAAGACACTTCTGAAAGGATCTTACGATGACTACTTCTACACAAGACAAGCCAGTTTCAAACGGCGTAAACACCGAAGCGCTGATTGGTGCACGGGGTGTATTTGCAGAGATGCCGCAAGCAGCGTCTTTTACATTCCGTAGCAACTGCGACTGGGTTGATGGCAGCGAGAGCCGCAACACAATCAACGGCTATTTCGGCCTGGGTGAAGAACACATCCGCAAGCAAACCTTCGTCATCAGCTCTGATCACCCGGCGGTGTTTTCGGCCACTGACAGAGCACCAACACCCCCGGAAATCGCGTTATCCGCATTGGCAAGCTGCCTGACCGGCGGCATAGCTGCCGTTGCACAGAATCGTGGCATCCAGTTGCACAAAGTTCAGGCCGTTGTTGAAGGCGATATGGACATGCGTGGTATCCTGGGCATGGATCCCGACATTCGCAACGGCTTCAGCGCCGTCCGTGTGACGTTTAACATCGACGCGGATGCGAGCGATGACGATATCCGTGCTTTGGTCGCTCAGTCGCAGAAAAGATCGACTGTTTTTGATCTGATGACCAACCCCACCAACGTGCATGTTGTCGTTGCTTAGAAACCCGATGGAAACAGGGAGCGAGTGTCATGCGATGTATTTCGACCGTCATCATTGGCGCCGGGCAAGCCGGGCTCGCGATGAGCAAATGTCTCTCGGACCGTTCCGTCACCCATGTCGTGCTGGAACGGGGCGAGATAGCACAATCCTGGGTAAAAGACAGATGGAACAGTTTGCGCCTGCTCACCCCAAATTGGCAATCCCGGTTGCCGGGTTTCAGCTACCGAGGACCGGATCCGGATGGATTCATGAACATGCCGCAAATCACGGATTACCTGCGTGATTATGCTCATGTGATTGCCGCGCCCGTGGAAGAACACACGACCGTTAGTTCCGTAACCCCGGACGGGAACAGCTATTTGGTCTGCACCAGCAGCGGCGACTGGATTTGTGACAATGTCGTCGTCGCAAGCGGAGCCTGCGCGCAACCAAGACTGCCGCAGATAGCCAACACCGTTCCGACAAGTATCGCGCAACTCTCTCTCGCTACCTACAAATCGCCAAACCAGGTTGCACAGGGCGGTGTTTTGGTTGTCGGAGCCTCGGCAAGCGGTGTGCAGATTGCAGCTGAGCTCAGCACGGCCGGGCATTCCGTGACCCTTGCCGTGGGTGAACATATTCGCGCGCCGCGTCACTATCGCGGGCGGGACATACAGTGGTGGCTGGATCGCACCGGTGTCCTGGATGCAGCCGTCAAGGATGTAGACGATATTGCCCGGGCGCGTCGCGTACCGTCCTTCCAGCTGATGGGCGACGCGGGGTTGGATGCGATCGATCTGAATACGCTTCAAGCCATGGGAGTAGCCATCACCGGCAGACTGGTTGGCATTCGGCACGGAAAGGCCCAATTTTCTGGCTCTTTGGCCAATCATTGCGCCATGTCGGATCTGAAAATCGGGCGGCTCCTTGAACACTTCGACGATTGGGCCATGCGCGTAAATCTCCCTGATCTGCAAGTCCCGCGGCGACTTCCTCCGACTTGTTTTCCCAGTTCACCGCACCTGACGGCCGACCTGAACAATGGTGCATTCCGCACCATAGTTTGGGCAACGGGATATTCTCCGGATTTCAGCTGGTTGAAGCTTCCCGTGTTTGATCAGAAGGACACCCTGATCCACGACCAGGGCGTGGTCGCACCTGGTCTTTATGTGCTGGGGCTACCCTTCATGCGACGCCGGAAGTCCGCGCTGATCGATGGCGTGGGTGGCGACGCTCAGGCTCTTGCCGATCATCTTGTTGCAAATCGAACCAAGCGCGCTGCCTGAAGGAAATCGATCATGGGTACGAAGACAATCCGTCCGGCCATCCCAACGCCGTTCACCAGAATGGTCGGAGTAGATCATCCCATCGTGCTCGCCCCAATGGCAGGAGCCGTGGAAAGCGATCTGGCCGCCGCCGTTGGAAACGCAGGCGGGTATCCAATCATGCCTTGCTCCTGGAGCAGCAAGGAGACCATTGACACCGAACTGGCAAACCTGCGCGCAAAGACTGACGCACCATTTGCCGTCAATCTTTGCCTGGATATGCCCCAGGACGCGCGGCTGGAGTATTGCCTGTCACATCGCCCCAATGCAGTTCATTTCTTTTGGGGGGACGCTGCTCCCTTTGTAGAGCACGTCCATGCAAACGGGGCGTTGGTGATGCAGACCGTTTCAACCTCCAAAGAGGCGAAACGTGCCGTTGAGGCCGGCGTAGATGTGTTGATCGCACAAGGTTGGGAGGCTGGCGGACATGTTAAAGGCACAGTCGCGACATTGCCCCTGCTTCCCGCTGTGGCAGATGCTGCGGGATCAGTTCCCGTGTTGGCTGCAGGTGGTATCTCCGACGGACGCGGATTGGCGGCCGCACTATGTTTAGGGGCAAGCGGTGTTGTCATGGGGACCCGTTTTCTGGCGACGCCAGAAAGTGCAGCGCACGCTGATTACATCGCGCATGTCATTGCGGCCCAGCATTCGGACACAGTTCACGAAACCAACCTGTACAATGTCGGATGGTCAAATGCGGCACATCGCGTGTTGCGCAACGCGTTAGCGGATCGCTGGCTTGAAGAAGGCCGTCCCGACAACCAGACACGCCATCGATCCGGTGAAATCATAGCCAAGCGAGGCAGCAACTCCATCGCGGCCTATCAATCTACAACCCCTCACCACACGATGACTGGCGAGATTGAGGCGCTGTCAATGTGGGCCGGCCAAAGCGTTGGTCTGGTAAACAGCGTCGACCCCACCGGCGCCATTGTAGACAGCATTATGGCAAAGGCGCATGCCGCGTTGCGATTGCCTTAACGCGTGGCCAAAATTTCCTCGGCATTCGGCAGACTTGCAAAAATGCAATCGGAGAGCCAACTTGAAATGTTACGTGTCAGAGCGGTAGGCCCAGTGATCTCCATCGCTCCAGAAGCCTTGGCCGCCTTGTAGGTTGTGCGACCCAACCACGCGTCCGCCATCGCGCGAACCCTGGTTGTGATAAACACGTCAACATCCAGGCCCGGATCGGTGGTGCAGACATCAACACTGTCACCCTCAACCGTGATCCACCACTTTGGTTGCTCGTTGAAATCCGTAAACTGGAACAGGACAACCGTTTTGTTGCCGGGCAGATTGTCGGGAACGATGCTGCGCTGAAGATACAACATCAGCAGTTCAACATCGTAATCCGCGTCGCTCATGAATGCCTTCGACCATTCCATGCCCCAGCTGCCCAGTGCCAACAAGATCGGCTGCAGCTGCCGACAGCTCGCGGTCGGTATGTATTCGTGACCCCGGCCTCCCTGGATACGACGCTTGTACACCAGGTCATACTCCTCCAAAGTGACCAATCTGCGCGTCAAGAGCGTGGGCGAAATTGCTCCCAACCCTCGCTGGAGTTCGGAGAACCGCGTGCTCCCCATCAACAGTTCGCGCACAATCAGCATGGTCCATTTTTCGCCCAGAATCTCGGTCGATTTGGCGATTGGACACCACTGGCCATAGCTGTGCGACATCAAGGTTACTCCAGAAAGTGTAGCAAGGCGCTCCAATCCGTATAGTGTTTTGCTCCAACTTGTAAAGCATCCAGTCTCGTCAGGGTCAGGTAACTCTCATTGCATCAGGCGGCCCAGTCGTGGGCCTGCAAACCGGAGAGAACACATGAACCTACCTATCCACACGGCCCAAACAGCAGCCCTTAAATCACGTGCGATTTTTGAAGCTATCACTCAAGCGCGCGGGTTCGTTCCCAACGTTTATGCCGTCTATGGCAGCCTTCCCGGCGCAATGAACGGATTTGTCGGGCTGACGGGTGCATTTGGCGACAGCAGCCTGTCTCCCGCCGAACGCGAAGTGGTCCAACTTGCGGTGAGTGTCGCCAACAGGTGCCGTTACTGCGTTGCCGGTCACACGGCATTTGCCGCTGACGCGGGTCTCAAAGACGCCCACGTCCGCGCGATGCGCGATAGCCAGGACCCTGATGATGATCGTCTTGGTGCCTTGGCGCGGTTTGCCCGGAAACTAACAACAGAACGCGGCCGAAATTGCGCCAAAGAACGCACGGATTTTCTGATGGCCGGTTACAGCCCGGATCAGGCTCTGGAAGTGATCATAGGCGTCGCAAACAAAACACTGAGCAACATGACTGCCAACTTGCTGGAGCTGCCGCTCGATGAGAATTTTGCACCCTATGCATGGGATCCGAAGGTGGAAGCAGCATGAGCTTTGCAGGTCGCGAAAAAGGCTGAAGATCGCTCAGGCGTTGCTTGACAGTATCTGCTGCCTTTGATGTGCCCTCACTATATGCAAAAAGACCTGGGTCTCAGGCCAATCCTGCAACGGACCTACCAAGCTTTCCAGGTCCTGGCTCTCAAGTAGGGTGTTCAAGACGTTTCCTTTACGTCTTGTCCTGCTCCCCGGCAGAGCGCTGTGCCAAGAGAATAGTGCCTGAGACCGCATCTCCGTCTGCCGGTTTCAAACGTCTGCGCACATCATGGGCAAGCCACGGCTCCAGAGGGCTTGCCAATCCACCGAGCAGAGAAACGCGAGGGGCTCCCTGTGCAAGCAGTGCGCGCACCAGGGTGTCTATCTCGCCAGCGGCGGCCTGAACGATCTGCCGGGCTGCCGGATCACCCTGCTCGGCATGGCGCAATACCGTGGGAGCGAAGACGGCATAGTCGGTGGCTGTCGCCAGGTCCATCCACCTGACAACCTCCATCGGATCGTGCGAAAATTTTTTCATTACTTCCGCAAGTAGCGCCGTCTTATCCTCCCGGCCATCATGGGCGCGCAAGGCCGCGCGCACCGCGTTCAGCCCCAGATACGCACCGCTTCCCTCGTCGGAAATCGGGAAACCATAACCTCCAACACGGAGTTCCTGCCTGTCGACGAGACCAATCCCCACCGAACCGGTTCCGGCGATGACAATCGCGCCGTCTTCACCGGAATGCGCTCCGAGACAGGCGCCCATTCCGTCATTGACGAAAACGATTCCCGCAAATTCATGTGGATGGTTCGAAAGGGCCTCCAGTACCCCTTTCCGGCTGAGGCCCGCCAGTGCAACGCCGACCCGAACCTGTCCGAGAACCTCTTGTCCGAGACCGGCCTCGCTCATGGCATCGGCGCTCGCCGCCATGATCGCATCCCATGTCTTTTCAATTCCGAGCCGCGTCGCCGCCGGCCCGGCCAGACCCTGCCCGAGAACCCGCCCTGCCGCGTCTTCGATCCGCGCCCGGCAGCCCGTTCCGCCGCCGTCAACACCGAGGAAAAAGGGGCCCTCCTTCATGCCGTCAACCGCTCGATGTCGGCACCACAGCGCCTGAGCTTGTCATCAAGCTGCTCGTAACCCCGGTCGAGATGGTAGATCCGGTTGACGACCGTTTCCCCCTCCGCGGCGAGACCGGCCAGTACAAGGGAAACGGAAGCGCGCAGATCCGTCGCCATGACGCTTGTTCCGAACAACTCCGTTTTTCCACGGATCAGCGCACTTGGCCCCTGGAGCTTGATCTCGGCACCCAGACGGCAGAGTTCGGGCAGATGCATGAAGCGGTTTTCGAACACGGTCTCCCGGATGAGAGACGCACCTTCCGCGCAGGTCGCAAGGGCCATGAACTGCGCCTGTAGATCCGTCGGGAAACCTGGGTACGGCTCCGTTGTCACGTCCGCTCCGGTGAGCGGGCCACGACGGGCAACCACCATGCCGCGATCACTCGGCCACACCTCCACCCCCATGGTCTCAAGAACCTGGACGACGGACGCGAGATGTTCCAACCGGGCGTTGAGCAATTCAAGCTCACCGCCGGTAATCGCAGCTGCAACAGCATAGGTGCCGGCTTCGATACGGTCAGGAATGCAATGGTGCCGGGCAGCGCGCCAGCTCGTATCGCCGCTGACGAGTATGCGGTGCGTCCCCTCTCCTTCGATACGCGCACCCATGGCGCGCAGAAATGCAGCCAGATCGGCAATCTCCGGCTCCCGGGCAGCATTCAGGATTTCTGTCTCGCCCTTTGCCGTGGTACCGGCCATCATCGTCGCCGCAGTCGCGCCAACCGAAGGCCCGGGAAGCACGACCCGCGCGCCCCGTAGTCCATTCGGAGCGGAGGCGACAATTGTCCCGCGCTCCAGTGCAATTTCAGCACCGAGCATTTCAAGCGCATGAATGTGCATATTCACCGGCCGGGCGCCGATCGCACATCCGCCGGGCAGAGAAACCTTGGCGTGACCGCAGCGCGCAAGCAACGGCGCCAGCACCAGAACAGTCGCGCGCATGCGGCGCACCGTGTCGTAAGGGGTTTCCTGCTGCGACAGGTCCTTCGTGGTGATCACCACGCGGCCGATGCCCTTGTCCACCTCGGCATTGTGGAAGGAGGCCAGCGTCAGCATCGTGTCGACATCGCGTACGGCAGGCAGGTTCGTCAACTCGACCGGATTGGGATTCAGCAATGCGGCGGCGATCTGGGGCAACGCAGCGTTCTTTGCGCCGGAAATGTCAACCACACCGCGCAGTACGTTGCCTCCCCTGATACGCAATCTATCCATATGCTTCAGCCCTTGTTTGTCGCTTCAAGCGATTTTCGCAGGAAAATCCGCGCCTGCCCTGCGGCAAAATCCGGTAGCTCACCGAAGACTTCGTAACCGGCCTTGCGATAGGCAGCGAGCCCCGCCTCACTGAATGTATCGATCCAGGCTCCGGTGCAGCCCCGTTTCCGAGCGCGTTCCTCGGCCGCTTCCAGAAGCCGAATTGCCATTCCCTGTTTCCGATGTTTTTCCGCAACCCAGAGCCACTGGATGTAAAGATAGTTCCAAATCGTGAAACCGAAAGCTCCGGCGATCACCTGCCCCTTCTGATCGTGCAGCATGACCTGCAATTCGGACCGGTTCGGCTCTCCGACGAAGGCAGCGTTATGGGCGAAGAGATCCTCATGGATCGTCTGCCAGTGGTCGACCGGCGCATCGGTGATCGTCAGGATTGGGTCACCGGGCCGGTTGGCACGCACAATCCGTCCTCCGCATTGCGGTGTCTCAACACCGGTGGTCGTCGGAAAGGAAATCGGCAGACCGCGCAGCGTTCTTACCGCGAGCAATGCGAAGCACTCTGCCTCGACGGCGTCCGAGCGCCAACCGTGATCTTCGGCTGCGACGGCCTCGACCTTCGCGTAGGTCTCAAGCATTTTCATCAACGCCGGGTTCCAGCGCCCACCGCCGCAGACCACCAGGCGGGTCGGGCGGGTCGGCAGCGTGTCGAGACCGGCACCAACGGCTGCGGCAGAAAAGGCAGTCAAGGTCGCGGCACCATCTTCAAGGGACAGGTCTTCCACCCAGTCGTAGCCAAAGTCAAAACGGTCCAGCGATTTCGGATAGGGCTGACTGAGATAAGGTATCGTCAGTCGCTCCGCCAAACGTGGCTCATCGACGGTTCCGGCGAATGCATTCGCGCCATTGCGGTCCATATCCCCCGCTCCCCTCGAGCGAACGAAATCGTTGATCGGCGCGTTGGCGGGACCGGTGTCAAAGGCTGCAATCTGCCCGTCACCAGAGATCCAGGTGACATTGGCAACGCCGCCGAGATTCAACACTGCAGTGTCTTTCGGGCATCCCGCGCTGGCCAGAAGGGCCTTGTGGTAGATCGCCGACAGGGGTGCGCCCTGTCCGCCGGCGGCAATATCGGCCGAGCGGAAATCATAGGCAACATCCGTGCCCAGAAGCTGCGCCATCAACCGGCCATCACCCAGTTGGCGCGTTGCGCCGATACGCCCGGGAACCGGGGCACGATGAAGGACTGTCTGGCCGTGAAACCCGATGATGCCGATATCGGCCATGGTGAGCCCTGCAGCTTCGACCACATTGCGCACCGCATCTGCCTGGGCCCGGGAAATTGCCGCTTCCGCCTCGACAAAGATGTCCGGTTCCGGCCCGTCGAAGGCCCACGCACGCGCCTCGGCGAGCGTCTTTTCAAGCAGACGATTTGTTTTGTCCGGATAAGGGACCAGCTCATAGCTACCGAACTCGGTGATCGTCTCACCATCGGTCTTCAACAGGGCCACGTCTATATATCCGTCGAGGACGGTACCGGTCATCAGACCCACGGCCCAGATCGGCTCCATGTTCAGTCCTTTCCATAGATTGCAGTGGCAACCGCCTGTCGCAGCGGGATGATGTCACTCTCCCTGAACCTGCTGGGGTGCACCCGGTTGGTCAGAAGGGACCAGGCATGTCCCGCCGCGAAGTCAATCCAGAGCCCTGTTCCGGTGAACCCGGTATGCCCGATGGTCTGGTCCGAGCATTGACCACCACCTGACCAGTCCGGATGCGGCAATTCCCAACCATGACCACGGGTTGACCCGACCGGGGTCCGCAATAGGCGCGGATGACTGTCTCCAGCTGCTTCCTTGTCGAGAAGGTCTTGTGCAAAGTCCAGAACGGAGCTCACGGTACCGAAGAGGCCCGCATTGCCCGCGCCCTGAAGAGCGAAGCAATTCTCGTCATGAACCTCGCCGACGAGCACACGGCCGCGCCAGTTGCAATATTCGGTCGCTGCCGTGATGGGTGCCTTTCCGGAAAAGGCGAAGCCAAAGCCCGGATCCATGTCCCGTATCCGGCACCCTTCGAGCCGCTCGAGCCCGATGCCGAGCAGAATGAAATTAATGCAGGAGTACACCGCCTCTCCACGGGGCCATTCATGCTGCAACACAAAGGCGCGCAAAAGGTCCGGATCACTGCCATAGGTGTAGATCGGAAAGACAGGTGGCAATCCTGTCTGGTGGCCAAGGCACTGGCGAATGGTCAGCTGCCGCTCCCATGCGGTGTCCGGGTGATATTGGCGCAGGTCCGGTATCAGCGTAGTGAGCGGCGCATCCAGATTGATGCGGCCCTCCCTGGCGTGGCGCATTATCCGCTCGGTGGTTAAAATGACCTTGGAGAGAGAAGCCAGATCGAACCACGTATCCACGGTCATCGGCCGGGATTCAGGCACGAGCTGCGCCTGGCCGGCGGCACGGGTCATCCGAGCGCCATCCCGTGAGACGAAGCCAAGAACGCCTCCTGGAACATTCCCTGAGGTCACGGCGGTCTCGAACCTGGCAAAAGCAACATCGAAGGAGGCTTGTCTGTCCAAGGATCATGCCTCCTGCCGGTAGAAATGATCTTCGCCTGCCCCCAGCCATGCCTCCACTTCGGGTGTAAAACCAATAGGGCGCACCAGGGAAGGCATCGCACGGGAATCGATGCCGTATTCGGCACGACGGCGTTCAAGTGAAGGGACGGCCTCGATCAGCTGCCTGGTGTATCTGTGGCGCGGGTTCGCCAGCAACTCACGGGCATCGCCAATTTCAACGATTTCTCCGGCATAAACCACGGCAATGCGGTGCGCGATGCGCTCGACCACGGCCATGTCATGGGTCACGAAGAGATAAGCCAGGCCAAATTCCCGCTGCAGGTCAATCAACAGATCGAGCACTTTCGCCTGGACAGAGACATCGAGAGCCGAAACCGCTTCGTCCAGTACCAGAACGGAAGGCTTCAGCATGAGTGCCCGGGCGATGCAGACCCGTTGCCTTTGACCACCTGAAAATTCATGCGGATAGCGCGTGAGGCTGTCGGCGGGCAAGCCGACGCGGCTCAGCAGTAATTCCATCCGGGTGATGGCCTCTTCATCAATACGGCGCCCCACCGCGGTTATGGGTTCCGCAAGAATACTTTGGACAGTGAGACGTGGATTCAATGAGGCATTTGGATTCTGGAACACCATTTGTGTCGGTTTTTCGGTGCCGCCAATCCGAGTACAGTCAACCTGGGTCACGCCGCTGGTCGGCTTGACGAGGTCTAGAATGGCGCGCGCGGTCGTCGATTTTCCAGATCCGGATTCGCCGACAATTCCAAGCGTCTCGCCAGCCCTCAACTCAAACGAAACTCGCTCGACGGCGTGGATGTTGCCTGTGTGCTTGCGGAACAGGCCCGTGCGAACCGGAAAACGGACGCTCAGATCTTCAACCTTCAGCACCCGATCCGCAGAGGCCTTGTCGCTCCGGACCGATTTGCCGTCCGAAAAGTGGGGAACGGCGCTCAAGAGGTGCCGGGTATAGGGATGCTGCGGGTTGTCCAGGATCTTGTCGAGTGGTCCCTGTTCCACCACTTTGCCATCTTGCATGACCATGATCCGGTCAGCGATACCGGCGACGAGGCCGATGTCATGGGTAATGAATATCATCCCCGTCCCGGTCTCGCGCTTCATCTGGGAAAGCAATCCCATGATCTGCGCCTGGATTGTCACATCAAGCGCGGTTGTCGGTTCATCCGCAATCAGAATCCGTGGGTTTGAGGCGAGCGCGATCGCGATCATCACGCGCTGAAGCATGCCACCGGAAAGCTGATGCGGCGCATCGCCAAGACGCCGGGCGGCATCGGGTATACGCACACGTTCCAGGGCCTTGCACGCAGCTTCCCTTGCCTCTGCCCTGGTCAGCCCCTGCTGAAGCCGGAAGATCTCTTCAATCTGCGCGCCGATCGTCATCACCGGGTTGAGCGATGTCATCGGCTCTTGAAATATCATGCCGATTTCGCGGCCACGGATCTGTTCCAGTTCACTCTCGGCAGCCGAGGCAAGGTCCAGAGACGCGCCATCGGAACGCGTGTAACTGATCGAACCGCCGGTGATCCGGCCGCCGCCATAGTCTACGAGGCGGTTCACAGCCATGGATGTTACAGATTTTCCCGACCCGGTTTCGCCGACGATGGCCAGGGTCTCACCGGGATCGAGATCGAAGCTGACGCCGTGAACAACCTGGTTTTCCTCAGGCCGTGGGCCGAAGCCAACCTTCAGGTCTCGAACAGAAAGAAGGCTCATGCCAGCCTCCTCCGGGTCTTCGGATCAAGGATATCGCGCAAGGCATCGCCCAGCAGGTTGAAGCTGAGCACGGCGAGCATCAAAGCAACCGCAGGCATCCAAAGGAGCCAGGGAGCCATCTCCATGAGGTTTCGGGCATCGGAAAGCATCAAGCCGAGCGATGCATTGGGTGGCTGGGTACCGAGCCCCAGGAAGCTCAATCCCGCCTCGGTTACCAGCGCCCACGCGAGTGCAAGCGTAATCTGGACCGTTAGCGGTGCGACGAGATTCAGTGCCAGGTGCCGCGTCATGATGTAACTGCGTGACGAGCCGAAGGTACGGGCGGCGTCGACAAAGTCACGACGGCGCAGAGAAAGGGCGGGCCCGCGCACGACACGTGTGAAGATCGGGGTGTAGACGATGGCAATGGCCAGGACCGATGTCCAGGTGCCCGGCCCGAAGATCGTGATGATCAAGAGGGCGAGCAGGATAGCCGGAAAGGCCAGCAGAACATCCATGAAGCGCATGACGGCTCCATCCCACAGCCCGGCGAACCACGCAGCGGTCAGGCCGAGAACGGCGCCGAGCAAAGAGGCAATGCCGACCGAGAAAAACGAGATTATGAAACTCTGACCGATCCCGTCCATCAATCGCGAAAACACATCCCGCCCGAACAGGTCGGTTCCGAACCAGTGAGCGGCCGAGGGGCCTTGCAGCCTGGCGATCCGGTCCTGCATGAGCGGGTCATAGGGAGTGAACCCGGTCTTGCCCAAGACCGCAGCGATCAGAAAAACCGCAAATGTGATCAGACCTATACGTCCCGAAGGATGACGCGTGAGATCGTTCAGGAGAGCTGTCATTTGGTTTCGAATCGAATGCGCGGGTCGAGGGCTGCGTAGGCGAGGTCCACCAGCAGGTTCACAACCATGAAGTTGAAGGCAATGAAGAGAACCGAACCCTGGACGAGAGCGTAGTCACGTTGCAAAATCGCATCGAGAACTGTGCGTCCTAGACCCGGCAGCGCAAATATCTGTTCAACCAGCACAGCACCGCCAAGAAGGTACCCGAATTCGACTCCAGAGAGCGTGATCACCGGGATCAGCGCATTCGGCAGGGCATGACGCCAGATCACGCGGCGGCGCGACATGCCCTTGGAGCGGGCGGTTCGAACATAGTCTTCCTGCAAGATGTCCAGCATGGTGGAGCGTGACATGCGAATGACTGCGGCAGCAAAGGCAGTCCCGAGTGTGATGGCCGGCAGGATCATCTGTGCAAGATTGGCAAGTGGGTCCTCGGTGATCGGCACAAAGGTTCCCATTTCGGGCAACACGCCGAAGCCCACGGAGAGCAGATAGATAAGCAGCAGTCCGACAACAAAACTAGGCGTCGACTGACCGAACATTGCGACGATGCGCACGATGAGATCCGATGGCCGGTCCTTGTGTGTCGCGGCATAGATCCCGGCGGGGATACCGATCGACAGGGCAATCAGCATCGACAGGATCGCCAGTTCAAGCGTCAGCGGGAAATGCTGCCAGATGATCGTCATCACCGGCTTTCCGTATGTCGTTGAAATTCCGAAATCGCCCTGCAGCACGCCTGCGAACCATCTCCAGAACTGAATGAACCAGTTCTGATCAAGGCCAAAATAGGCCCTGAGAGCGTCACGCTGAGTGGGGGTCAGCAGACCGGACTCGGTGCCAAGCATCGCAGTGATCGCGTCGCCCGGCACCAGCCGGATGGAAATAAAGACGAAGACCGACACGCCCAGCATCACCAGCGGAAACACCAGAAGGCGTTTGATCGGGTAGGACATGAGGATCTCCGTCTGCAGGCCTACTTGTTCACACTGACGTTAGCGAGACCGAACAACGAACCGGTGGGTGTCGGTTCGAAACCGTCGACGTAGTCCTGTGTCCCGGCATAGGAATATCCCGTGTAGAGCCAGACCCAGGGCGACACTTCCGCCAGATGTTTTTCGAAGGACTGGAAGATCTCCTTCCGCTTGGCCGGGTCGGTTTCCTCCCTGCCCTGTGCCATCAGGCTATCGAGATCGTCATCGATATAATTGGCAACTTTCTGCAGGTTGCCATCCCTGGTCCAGTAGCGGTTGTACATGGTGTAAGGATCCGGCTTGCCGCCATTCAATGCCACGGCCATGTCGAAATCAGCTTTCAGCCAGTGGTCGACATAGACGTTCAGTTCTTTCATCTCGATCGTCAGATTGATGCCGATTTCAGACAGTTGCGACTGGAGAACCTGTGCTTCGGAGGCAGCGGTTGGCGGCTCTCCGGTTGCGGCCATGATGTTCATGTCGAAGCCATCGGCAAAACCGGCTTCGGCCATCAGTTGCCTGGCCTTTTCGAGATCCTGCTGGTAGCAGAAGAGCTGATCTTGCGGCGTCGCATAAGCCGCCATGGTCAGCGGTCCGGTGACAGCCCCCTCGCCCAGGAGCGCAGTGTCGAGAACGTCCTGACGATCGACAGCGCAGGAGATCGCCTGGCGAACCTTTTGTTCGGTCAGCGGGCCACGCGACGGGTTCAACTGCAGAACGTGGTAGGAAAGGACCGGCGCCTTGGCCAGTTTGAGGCCTGATGCCTGCGGGATCAGAGTTGCCACAAAAGGATCGTTGATCAGCGCAAAATCCACCTGCTTCGAACGCAGCGCCGCAAGAATCGAGGTTTCGTCCGGCAGGACCGAGATATCGAGCCCGTCGATGGCGATCTCACCACCGTGCCAGTCCTCATTGGCGACCAGGGTGGCGCTCGAATTCGGTGTCCAGCTCTCATATTTGAACGGCCCGGATCCCACGACCTCGGTGCCGATGGTTCCAGCTTCGATTGCGCTGGCTTGCACAATCGCTGCATTCACCGAAGCGAGTGCGGTCAGGAACGGGACGTTCGGGCCGTCGAGATTGAAGACGACCGTCATGTCATCCGGCGTATCGATCGAGGTAATCGCGGTGAAATTCGCACGGGCTGCCGAACCGACTTCTTCGTCGAGGATGCGTTCGAAGCTGGCCTTGACGTCAGCGGGTGTGACCGCCGAGCCGTCGTGGAACTTGGCGCCCTCGTCCAGTTTCATGGTCAGAACCGTGGCTTCGTCGTTGAACTGCCAGGAACCGGCGAGTGCAGGAACGATCTCGGCATCCTTGTCGAGGCGCACAAGCGGCTCATACATCAGTTCAAGGAATCGGATCGACGAAAAGGCAGTCTGTTTATGCGGATCAAGGCCGGTGGCATCCTGAGACCACGCGACCTTAAGGTTTTCGGCCATTGACACGCCACTTAACGCCGTGGTGCTCAGTATTACGGCCAGGCCGACCGTCCCAAGTGACTTGGTAATCATCTTTGACATAATGCAATCTCCCTCTGTAGAACGATTAGGCGATCTAGTCCGTCAGTCTTGCGCAGATTGCTCCCCGCGTCTTGTCTATTGCTTTCCTCAGTACACCGCCGTTTTCCGCGAGAACCTCACTGGCGGCATCCCGGTTGAGTCCCGTGAGTTTCATGCAGATTGCCAGCTTGACGTCATTGCCAGCCTCGGCAAGAAGAACAGTGGCCTCTTCCGGCTCAACGCCTGTTATTTCCGACAGGATACCGACGGCACGTGTCTGCAGCTTGGAATTTGAGATCGACAGATCAACCATCAAATTCTGGTAAGTCTTGCCAAGGCGGATCATTGCCGCGGTGGTCAGCATGTTCAACACCATCTTCTGAGCCGTACCTGACTTGAGCCGGGTCGAGCCCGTGACGACTTCAGGACCAACGACCGGTGCAATGGAAATCTCGGCATGGCGTGACAAGAGGGAATTGGGATTGCAGGTGAGCGCCATGGTGCGCGCGCCCACTTCCGAGGCATAGTCGAGAGCGCCGATCACATAGGGTGTCCGGCCCGAAACGGCGATACCGACAACCACATCCAGTTCGGTCAAGGACACGGCCGCCAAATCATCCGCTCCCTGGGCCTCGCTGTCCTCGGCCCCTTCAACGGCATGGCGCAACGCCCGGTCACCTCCGGCGATAATGCCAATGACCATCGACGGCGGCACCGAGAAAGTCGGCGGACATTCGGAAGCATCAAGAACGCCCAGGCGGCCGGACGTTCCCGCGCCGATATAGATCAAACGTCCTCCGGCGCGAAACGCATCGGCTATGACTTCGACCGCCGTTGCGATGACCGGCAGTTCCGCCTCGACGGCAGACGCAACCATCTTGTCTTCTGCATTGATCCGGCCAACCACTTCAGGAACCGGCAGCAGGTCGACATCCGTCGTGCGCGGATTTCGCGTCTCGGAAATAAGATTGCGGAGTGAACGAACCGACAGCGGATCGGACATTGGAACCCCCTGTTACTTTTCGCATGATCTTCGACTTAATTATTCCAATAGTCAACGATTTGTTCAATTTTTTATTCCTTATTATTTGCACGTATTGTATCATTGGGGCAAAGAACAGAATATTCCATTTATAATTCATGCACTTAGAAGATTGCCGAAAGAGAGCGCCCCTGCTCCGGAGTATAGGCAACAACGAAGCTATTCGCGGCGATGGAAATATCTATTCCATTTGAACGGTTCCTGCGAAATGATGATTCCGAACCTTTCACAAGGATGTACCATGTCGATTCTGACAATAATGAAGGGGCAAATGGACAGCCTTACGGCTGCGGAGCGCGAGATTGCAAAGTTTGTTCTCGCCTCGCCTGACGAGATGATCCATCTTTCGTCCGCTGAACTGGCAGAACAGACCGGTCGCAGCCAGTCCAGTGTCGTCAAGTTCTGCCAGAAACTCGGCTGCCGTGGATATCAGGACTTCAAGGTCGCGGTGACAAAGGCCGCGTCGCAAACGTGGCAGGTGCCAGCGGGAGTAATTCACGGAACGATCGGCAGTGACGACCCGTTCGCGACCATACTCCAAAAGCTGCTCGGCTCTAAGATCCACGCCATGCAGCAAACGCTTTCAGTCAACAACGAGAAAACGTTGCGAGCAGCCCTGGACGCAATCCGCACAGCGCGGCGGATCCAGCTTGTCGGCGTCGGCGCCTCTTCGCTCGTAGCCCAGGACTTCGCCTACAAGCTCCAGAAAATCGGCTACATGGTGTTGTTCGACGCAGACAGCCACATCCAGATTGCCAATGCCGCAACGCTTGAAAAAGGCGATCTGTGTATCGCGCTTTCCTATTCGGGCGACACGCTTGAAAGCCGCCGCATTGCCGAGACAGCGCTCAAAAAGAACGCTACCGTGATTTCCGTAACCGGCGTTCAACCCAATCGCCTTGCCGACCTGTCGGAAATCCAGCTCTATATTGTCGCAGATGAGCATCAGGCCCGCAGTTCGGCAATCTTCACCCGTGACGCACAGCTCGCCCTCGCGGATCTCATGTTCATCCTGCTCATTCAGTCCGACAGCCGTGCCAACGGTCTCATCCATGCCGCGGAAGACGCTGTCTCCACTCTAAAAACCTAGGGGACCCGAGGAAACCCGGCCCGTCCAAAACTCTGCGTAGCCACTCGAAACCAGGTAACACAAATTGTTTTGTTTGCCTGCGCTTTGAGCGCGTACACACACATTCAGGGCAATTTCAACAGCTCACGTAAAACACGACTAATTCGCAGGGACCGGCTGGCGCATGGAACAAGAAATGAAGATCACGCTGACCCAACTTCGAACCTTTATTGCAGTTGCCCGCGAACGATCGTTCACGCGCGCTGCAGAACGCTTGTCGTCGTCGCAACCATCTGTAAGCGCAGCAATCAAACATCTGGAAGCGGAGTTGAAGCTTCGGCTCTTTGATCGCACTACAAAAGAACTCCACCTGACTGCGGAGGCCAAAGCGTTCCTGCCGACTATTGAAAGACTGAGTGACGACCTGGAGGCCTCTTTACAGGATTTGCGCGCAACGGCTGAACGTCGCAGAGGCAGGGTCGCAGTCGCCGTGTTGCCTTCCATTGCAACAAATGTGCTGCCGGCCACAATTTCTCAGTTTTCGGCTGCCTATCCAAACATCCGGATATCGCTGCGTGACGACAACACGGCGGCAATCTGGCAACAGGTGCGCAATGGCGAAGTGGACCTCGGCATCGCTGGACGTATTCAGGCTGAAGAAGGCCTTCATTTTGAGACCCTTATCAGGGATCCCTTCGGTGCCGTGATGCATCCCACCCACCCTCTGGCAGGCGAGACAGGACCAATCAGATGGAGCGAACTTGAGGGATACCCGTTTGTTTCATTCGGTGCCGATACAGGAATCAGGCCACTGCTCGATTCGATCGACCCGACCCCGAACAACATCTCGTCACCTTGGATTGAAGGCTCTAATATTGCAGCAGTTCTTGCCCTTTTGAAAGCCAACCTTGGGATTGCTGCTCTGCCGGAAATGGCAATGCGGTCCGATGGACGCGACCTGGTGTTCAGAACGCTTCTCGACCCGCCACTCTACCGCAAGATCGGTTTGGTCACCCGCGCAAACCGTGCTCTTTCGCCCGCTGCGCAGGGCTTTGTTGACAATATGCGGGAGGTGCTCAAACCCCAGTGGCTTCGATAGCCTATGGCTGTTCATTTATAATTTTTTCAAATAAATGGTGCTTTTCTATCAAAAAATCACATGAAAATGATTGCCACGCCGAACATCACGTAGTGTCCTCCGCCCATCATTGATGGGAGGAATTCATACAATGGCACTTACTACAATTAATCGACGTTCGATCCTTTCCACCGTTAGCGTCGCACTCGTCACATCAGTTCTGAGCATGGCAACGCCCGCAAGTGCCGATGATCCTGAATTTCTCAACATTGGTGGCGGTCCAAGTGGCGGCACCTTCAACGTTGTCGCCACCGGCCTTGGAAACCTGATGCGCGAAGCATTTCCTGACAGCGTTGTTGGCGTGCAACCAGGCGGTTCCGGCCCGAACCTGCTGCGCGTTTCCGCTGGCGAGGCTGATATCGGCCTGACGTCTGCCAGCAACGCGACCGATGCGTGGCACGCGCGGGACCCGGCAACCCCGGACAAGCCGATCAAGAATGTCCGCGGACTGATGACATTCTTTCCAAGTGCGATCCAGATCTGGGTGGACGCCGATTCCGACATTCACAGCATTGAAGATCTGAAGGGCAAACAAGTCAGCGCCGGTCAACCTGGCCAGACATCCTGGAATGCATTCAACAATCTGCTCGCCGTTCACGGCATGACGACGGATGATATCGAAGCTGATGGCGGTACCATGCACAAACTCAGCTGGAAGGAGTCCCAGAATGGACTTCGCAATGGCCAGCTTGATGCGGTTATGTGGGTAGCGCTTTACCCGCATTCGACGGTGCTTGCCACCGAAACGGCCCGCAAGATCAGGGTTCTTTCACTGGATGAAGCCAAACTTGACGAATACCTGGCAAAGCATGGTGGTGGCTTCCAGAAAGTAGAGCTCCCGGTTGGTCTGTATCAGGGGCAGTCAGCACCGGCAAATTCAGTTGGCACAAAAACCTTCCTGTTTGCTTCCGACAAGATGCCTGATGACGTTGCCTACAAGGTCACCTCGACAATCTGGGACAATCTCGACCGGTTCAAGCAGACCCATGCCCTGCTGAACTTCATCTCGGGTGAGACGGCAGGCCATGGAATGGCCGTACCTCTTCATCCCGGAGCCGCACAGTTCTACAAGGACAAGGGTATTGCGTTTGATGAGCCGGCCCTGAACTGATCCGCCCTGGGTACTTCACCACGTGTTTGAAACCCTGAATGAGAGACATCTCAGGCATGCGTCTTAAGTCCGAACAGGTCGCGGGTGCATTGGCAGTCGCCATGGCAGTGTTTCACCTTGCAGCGGCCTCTCCGTTTGTCCTGATGCCAAACATCATTCTGCGGGGCTGGCATCTGTTGTTCGCCTTGTTGATCGGGTATTTGATCTACAAATTTCCGATCAAACGCCTGCGCGGTCCGGTCGATGGTCTTTTCATTGCCCTGTCCGTGGTGTGTCTTGGCTATCTGATTTTCAACCACGCGGAAATTGTCGTCCGTCCTCCCTGGACCCTTGAGGCTTCGCCGTTCGAACTCTTCGTTGCTATTGGCACAGTTATAGCCGTGCTGGAGTTGACGCGGCGAAGCCTTGGGTTGACGATCTCAGCGCTGTGCGTCGTTTTCATCGTCTACGGGTTTGTCGGACCATACCTGCGATATGTAGACATGCTTCGTCCGCTCGCGCATGGCGGCGTCGGCATCAATGAATTTGTCGACCAGATGTATTTCAGCTTCGAGGGCATATTTGGTGTCGCGCTCGGTGTTTCGGCCGACTTCATATTCCTGTTTGTCGTGTTTGGTGCGTTGTTGCAGGTCATAGGTGGTGGCGACTTCTTCGTCAATGTCACACGTGCAGCCACAGGAGCAACGCGTGGCGGTCCCGCAAAAATGGCGGTCATGGCCAGCGCCCTGATGGGCACCATGTCCGGCAGCGCGGTTGCCAATGTCGCCACGACCGGTGCCATTACGATCCCGTTGATGAAAAAACTCGGATATCCCAAGGCATTTGCCGGTGCGGTTGAGGCCGTTGCCTCGACAGGCGGACAGATCACACCACCCATCATGGGCGCGGCAGCTTTTCTGATGGCGGCTATCCTGGGTATCAGCTACCAGGAAGTCATAACTGCCGCGGCGATCCCCGCCATTCTGTTCTTCTTGTCCCTGTTCATTGCCGTTCACTGGGAAGCTCTCAAGCAGGGCCTTCAACCCATGGAGCGCAGACAACGCGGTGCAACCTGGCGGGAATTCAAGGCCGGCTGGACATTCCTTCTGCCGCTTGTCGTCATCATGACGTTTCTTTTGCTTGGCTATACGCCCAGTCTTTGCGCCTTTTATGGTGTGATGGCAACACTGGCGACGCCGTTCCTGCGGCGTAGCACAATGGTATCACCGGCTGTTCTCGCCGAAGGGCTAAAACTGGGTGCAAAAGCGGCGGTGGTGGTGGCAATTGCCTGCGCCTCTGCCGGTATCATTGTCGGGATCGTGCAGATTTCAGGCCTCGGATTTCGTTTCAGCAGTCTGGTGATTTCATTTGCTGACGGCAATCTCTACCTGGCACTCGTGCTCGCGATGTTTGCGGCATTCGTCTTTGGCATGGGCATGCCGACGACACCTGCCTATATCATCCAGGCAACACTGGTGGCCCCTGCCCTTGTGGATCTGGGGGCGCAACCGCTGGCTGCTCACCTGTTTGTTTTTTATTATGCGGTCCTTGGCCAGATCACGCCTCCCGTAGCGGTCGCCGCATTTGCAGCAGCACCCATAGCAGGCACAAGCCCGACCTCGGTTGGATGGCGTGCCTTCCTGCTGGGTATCCCTGTCTATGTCATTCCGTTCCTGTTTGTTGCCAATCCTGAGCTCCTTGGCCAGGGAGACTGGTCGATGTTGTTTCTGGTTCTGGCGCGCTCTGCCTTGGCAATCATCTGCCTTGCGATGGCCGTGACAGGGTGGCTCTGCGGACGCCCTCTCAAGTGGACAGGTCGGACGCTTCTCGTTGGCGCGGCCGTGATGCTCGTGACACACGATCCGGCGTTCAATGCAGCGGCGATTGTGGTCATTGCGCTGGTAACTGGACTGCAAAGGCACCGGTTTGGACACAGATTGATTGGAAAAGTGGGCAATGAAGAATAACGACCAGCTGGTCCCCAATTCGTCAAAGACAACCGGTCCGGTGGCCTCCCGGCGTGAATGGAAACTACCGCCACCCGAACCGACTGTTTTTGCCTATGAACCGATCACCGTGCATGAACGCATTGCCTATATTGCAGGTCAGATCCCCAAACATCAGGGAAAACTTGCCTATTGTGGCCTGGTCGGAAGTGGCGTGTCGTTTGAAGAAGCAAAAGCGGCCGCGCAGATCTGCGCTGAACAGGCCCTTGCCTGGCTAAACAGGTCAGCGGGTGGCCTGGACAATATCGAACGCATATTGCGTCTCAAATGCTTTGTTGCTCATGCGGAGGGTTTTACGCAAATCTCCGAGGTCGCGGACGCAGCATCAATCTTGCTGGTAGAGTATTTTGGAGATGCGGGGCGTCATTCGCGATCTGTCATTGGTGTCAGAAGCTTACCCAGAAACGCACCTGTCCTGGTCGAAATCACTGCGGCGCTTTGCAGTGAACCGACATGACATGGGCCGTCACAGCGAAACGTCAGACACCAGATTGAATTCTTCGTCACCTGGATCGGCGCGCGATCAAAGCGGGGCAAGAAACTGTTTCAGCGCCGCACGCATGCCTGTTGTTTCAGCGTGTCCACCGTTCGGCTCGATAAAAGTTTTCAGGTCGCGGGCGTTCCGCGCGTAGGCGTCGGTCACGCGCGCGAACGCAGGTTCAAATGCGGCCTGCGGCGTCAGCGGATCCATGTAACCCGCCCCGATGAACTGCGGTCTTGGTGCAATGAGTGCTGCAACATCTCCCATATCGTAGTCCGGCAACAGACCGGGGACGGTCATGTAAATCCCATGAAGATCGTGCGCCCCGGTCCTGATCAACTCACCAATGCTGGAGAATGCGCACAGGTGTGAACATCTGGCGATGTCAGGATTTAGTGCTGCATGCCAATAGGAAAGCGTTGCTCCCATGGAAAAGCCAAAAGTGGCAACGCGGCCGCGTTCTATCCCCGGAAATGCAGACAGAGCAGAATATGCCCGATCCGTGTCGTCAAGCATGAGGCCCAGAAGCGGTCGACCGTGCCACAGCGCCTTTTTGCTGAGCTCAGACTCCGTTCCCTCAGATTGCCGGCGCCCAAAACCCGGCATCTCCGGGCAAAGCACCACGTATCCAAGGCTTGCAAGCCAAAGACCCACCGGCGGCTGCAACAGGCTCGGCCGTCCGTCAGACACTTCTGTCATGCCGATTTCGTATCGATTTCCATGAGCATGCCCATAAAGAACAGCCGCTCCGTTTCGACTATTCTCCGGTGGACACAGTACTCTGGCCGGCAAAGGGTCTTGGTCACATTCAATGACACCGTCAAAACAGTGAATGCCCGACTGCGTCCAATGACGGTGCTCTACCCATTTGCCCGGACGTTGCGCCCGGCAACCAGTCAAATTCCGGAGTTTTCGCCTGCTCAGTTTCATGGTGCAGCACAGTCTTTGCCAAAATCTGTATACTGGTATACTAGTATTAAAGGGAACAGGAACGCCACCCGTGCAGCACATGCGAAAATGGACTGAGCCGCAATATGCAGCCAAACTGCCGGATCGTCGGCAGCTGGAAGTCTTTGGTGTTGTCCAGGCATTTTACCACATTCCCGCCCCCGCAGCGGGGAGCAAGGACGATTTCCCGAGACGGCGAATTCAGAAATCGACCGAAAGCAACATTCCGCCCCGAAATGATGCCGAAACCACCGTACTCGACCCGGTGAACGTCGCGATTACGTCCTGCAAATCCGCATCAAGCGAGTGCACCGACACGGTCCGGGGCGCTCAATTGGGCGAATTCAGAACCAGGGCGTTCACGGCATGAAAGCTCTGACCCGCGATACGGAAGACCTGTTTTCCACTTGGCAAGTCAATCCGTCGCTGCCGATCGCCCCGCAAGCCTATGAATTCCTAAGGCAATGCATTGTTGACAACACATTGCCGCCCGGCGCTCCAATCAGCGAAGGCATTTTTGCGGCCCAGTTGAAAATAAGCCGAACTCCCTTGCGAACAGCCATGCAACAATTGGCGGGAGAAGGTTTGATCGTCACGCGGCCGCAGGTCGGTTCGGTGGTTGCAATGCTGGATACCGAGCGCCTTGAAGAAGCTGTTTTCATGCGCTCGGTTCTTGAGGAAGCCGTCGTGCGCCGGTTGGCCGAAAGAGGGCTTGACCGCCAGGTACTGGCAAAATCCTTTGCGGTCCAGAAGCTGGCGGCCGATGCCGATGATTATGCAACATTCTTTCAGGAAGATGAGCAGTTTCACGCGAAACTGGCTGTATTGGCGGGAGTGCCGAACACCTGGCGCCTCGTCCATTCGGTCAAGGGCCACGTCGACCGGCAACGTTTCCGCATGATGTCGGGCATTCCCTATCGGTCGATGCGGGCATATCGTGATCATCTGAAGATTGTCCGCCGCATTGCGGCGGGGGATGGAGACGGAGCCGCTCTGGAGATGCGCAAGCATGTGCACTCGGTTCTGGAACTGGTGCCGGACAACGGCACATTGCTGCAGCTGCAGGCACAATTGCCTGCCGATGATGGCTAGCAAAAGGTCGGGAGGAGTAACCATGACCAATCGAATGAAAACACTGCTTGGCACCAGCGTCCTGTCGCTGGTGCTTTTGACAGGCAACGCAATGGCGGAAGCCGATTTGCGCATGACCTGGTACAACGACGGCAATGAGAGTGAAGCCATGCAGGCTCTGCTCGACAAATTCGAGAAGCAAAATCCTGACATATCCGTCACGCTCGACGTTGTTCCCTACAAGGCCATTCTTGAAAGTCTGCCTGTGCAGCTTGCTGCTGGCGATGGGCCCGACATCGCCCGTGTGACCGACCTTGGTGGTCTGTCCAAGTATTATCTGGACATGACGCCGTACCTGGAAAACGCCGATTACTGGCGCGAAAATTTCGGTCCGTTCCTTAAATGGCTCGATCCGGACGGAGACCAGATCTCCGGCTTCATGACACAGCTGACCGTTACGGGCCCTTATGTAAACAAGACACTTTTTGAGCAAGCCGGTGTCGCAATGCCAGGAGAAGGTGCAACCTGGGACGACTGGGCCAAAGCCGTCAATGAAGTCGCCGCCAAGCTGGACATCCCCATTCCGATGGCATGGGACAGGTCGGGACACCGGGTATCGGGACCGGCGATCGCGATGGGCGCGAAAATGTTCGACGATGACGGCAACCCTGCACTTGTCGATGACGGTCTCAAGTCAATGGCAACCAAGCTGTACGACTGGCATCAGGACGGCACAATGGCGAAGGAACTGTGGGGGTCCGTGTCCGGGTCTACCTATCTTGGCGCCAACGAGGATTTCGCCAACGCACAGGTCGTGATGTACATGTCCGGTTCGTGGCAAATCCCGCAATTTGCCGACAAAATCGGTGACGCGTTTGACTGGTGGGCAGTCCCTGCGCCCTGCGGAACCGCTGCCTGTACAGGCATGCCCGGTGGTGCGGCCCTGGTTGCGATGAAGGACAGCGATCATCCGGAAGAGGTTGCCAAGCTGATGGACTTCCTTGCGCAGGAAGAAAACCTGGCGGAGTTTTACGGCAAGAACCTGTTTATTCCGGGTCATCTCGGGCTGGCGACAGGTGGTGTTGACTTTGCCACCGACGACCCGCGTGCCAAACATGCACTCGAAACATTCGCAAATGCCGTACCGGGCATTTCGCCGACCGCTTTCGACCTTCAGGGATACGCGAACAACCGCGTGATGTTCAACGCCCTGATTTCACGCCTCGGCGAGGCAATCGTCGGTGAGTTGACGCTGGACCAGGCATTTGACCGCATGACGCAGGATGTTGAAAAGCAGCTTGCCGAAAAAGAACGCGGCAACTGAGTGTTGTCCGTATCCCGGCCTTCTGGCCGGGATACATTCCTTTTTTGGCATTTTCCCGCCAGGTTGAACCATGTCTCCCAAACTCAGTAAAACGGCGTCAGAACAGCTTCAGGCCATTGCTGCCTGGCCGTTGCAGATGTTTTTCAGACTTCTCGACATCCCGCTTCGCGGGATACAGAAGATGGGCGGCATCGGGTCGATGCCATACGTATTTCTTCTTCCAAATCTCGCCTTTTTCGGGATGTTCGTGATCATCCCGCTATTCATCAACTTCGGTTTCTCGCTCACCGGCGGAACCAATCTGTTCCTGCAGGACCGCGTGTATGTCGGAGGCGAGCAATACTCGTTTCTGTTCAAATGCGAAAACTACATGGTGTCCGCAACCTGCCAGGAGGACCGCTTCTGGAAGGGCATCTTCAACACCGCGATTTTCGTCCTGTTTCAGGTAACATTCCTTGTCATATTCTCCCTGATCACAGCTATAATCCTTAATCGCAAGATCAGGGCGCGCGGCTTTTTCCGTGCTGTTTTCTTCTTTCCCGTGCTTCTGTCGCCGGTTGTCGTTGCGTTGATCTGGAAGTGGATTCTTCTACGTGACGGTATCCTGAACGCATTTCTGGTGTCGCTCGGTCTCGACAAAATACTGTTCTTCGTTTCGCCCGAATGGGCGATGTTCTGGGCAGTGTTCGTCTCGATCTGGGCACATATGGGTTTCTACACCCTCATTCTTCTTGCCGGGCTTCAGGCCATTCCGCCAGACCTTTACGAAGCAGCGGAAATGGACGGTACGTCGAAGGAAAGGGTCTTCTGGCGGATCACGCTGCCGCTTTTGTGGCCAAACATGCTTGTCGTTATTGTGTTGGCGCTGATCAAGGGTGTGCAGATCTTCGACGAGGTTTACGTACTTACGGGCGGCGGGCCCGGCACTGCCACACAATTCATCGTCCAGTACATCTACAACACCGGCTTTACAAATCAGGTTCAGAATTTTGGCCTTGCGTCCGCGTCGTCAGTCGTTCTGGGCGTGGTCTTGTTCGTCCTTACAATGCTGCAACTCGCTGCCACAAGGAGGCGCAACAATGGCTGACGCAACCGCTAATCGTCGGACGATCGGAACGTTGCTCACCGCGAGGCGCGGCAGGGGTAAGCTGCACTGGACGGACATATTCACCTACCTCTACCTGGCCTTTGGCATTCTCCTGATGTTCGGACCTGTCGTCTGGCTGGTTCTGTCCAGCTTCAAGACGCCCGCAGGTCTGCTGGAGTTTCCGCCGACACTTTTGCCATTGGGTCAGATCAGCACCGAGGTCGAGGGATATGACAAACCGCTGCCGATCTTCCGCGCAACGCTGGAAGACGGTACGGAAATGGAACTGGCGCAAGTCAGGCGCATCGGAATTGTCAGCCAGATGGTTGATCCCGCCAATCCAGACCAGACTTACAAAGTTCCGATTTCCAATCGCACACCTGTTCGCGAATTTCGCATTGCCAGCGAGAACTACACCGAGCCTCTGCGCAAATTCAATTTCGGCGGCTATCTGTGGAATTCCATCATCGTAACAGTGGTTGCAACCGCGATAACGCTGCTGATCAATTCCATGGCCGCCTACGGCTTGTCGATCTACGAATTCAAGGGGCGAAACGCGATCATGATCTTCGTGATCGGAACGCTGATGATCCCGATCACCGTGATCCTGGTTCCGGTTTACCTGGTGGTGACGTCACTCGACATGGTCAATTCACTGTGGGCCGTAATCTTGCCCGGAGCTGCCACTCCGACCGGGGTCTTTTTGTTGCGCCAGTACATGCTGACGCTGCCACGTGATCTTATCGAGGCTGCCCGCATGGACCGTGCGAGTGAATGGCAGATCTACTGGCGCGTCGTACTGCCCCTTGCCCTGCCCGCGATCGCGGTGCTGGCAATATTTTCCATCATGTGGCGTTGGAACGACTTTCTGTGGCCGCTGATCGTCTTGAACCGATCCGAAGTCTACACGTTGCAACTCGGGCTGAACGCCTTCCAGGGCGAGCTCGACGTGCAATGGCACTATATTCTGGCCATGACTGTCGTGACACTGATCCCGGTCGTGGTTGTGTTCGGATTTCTTCAACGGTTTATCACCACGGGTATTGCAAGCTCAGGAATGAAATGACGAAACCTCTTATTTTCCTCGACCCGCATCCACGTAATGAAATGATGGTTTACGATCAGGCGACAGAAGACACGCTGAACCAAATGGGCCGCGTGGTCGCCCATTTCGGCAGCCGGGCGCCTGACCACCTTGTTGACGACATCCTCTCAGAAGTCGAAATCATCATCGGTCAGACCGCCATGCCCAAGGAGCGGCTCGACCGAGCTCCCAGACTGCGTGGCATTCTTAACGTCAAGGCTAACTGGGAACCCAACATCGACTATGCCGAAGCCCACGCGCGCGGCATTCATGTCCTCTCGGCAGCTCCCTGCATGGCCCCGGCTGTGGCCGAATATTGCGTTGGTCAGGCGATCGTGCTGGCACGGGGTCTTCATACGTCCGATGGTTTCTTCCGTGATGGCAGCGAAGCCTATGGAATTGCCGGAAACGAGACTGCTTATTCGCTTTATGGCGCTGACGTGGCGCTTCTCGGCTACGGAAATCTCGGCCGGTCACTTGCACCGCTGCTGCAACCATTCGGCTGTCAGATCATGGTGCACGATCCCTGGCTTTCGGACAGCTACCTGCGCAACGAAGGTTTGGAACCCGTCTCGCTGGAACATCTGCTGACCCGACCCAAGTTCATTTTCCTGCTCGCGGGTGTGACATCGGAAAACGAGGGTTTTTTGAACCGGAGCAAACTTGAAAAGATCCGCCCGGATTCTTCCGTCATTTTGGCCAGTCGAGCCGAAATTGTCTCGTTCCCGGATTTTGTCGAACTGGCGGGCGAAGGACGATTCCGCGCTGCCGTCGATGTCTTTCCACAAGAGCCCGTCGCACCGGACGACCCCGTTCGAATGACACCGAAAGTGCTGTATTCCGCGCATCTGGCAGGCGGGATCCGACCGTCCTATGCGCGCATTCGTGAAGCCATGCTGGACGACGTGGGTCAGATTCTGAAGGGTCTCCCCCCACTTAGAATGCAACGCGCCGAACCCAGCCTGGCCGGCAAGATGCGCAGCCGGTAGCAAGAAGGATCGCGAATGACTCAGATTGATTTGAAAGCTGTGCGCAAGTCCTATGGCACTGTCGAGGTGATCCACGGAATCGATCTTTCCGTGAACTCTGGCGAATTCGTCGTCTTTGTAGGCCCTTCCGGATGTGGCAAGTCCACGCTCTTGCGTATCATCGCCGGACTGGAAGACATCACCAGCGGGACCGTCGAGATTGATCGGTCGGTGGTCAACACCATTCCAGCTTCGGACCGCGGTCTGGCAATGGTGTTCCAGTCCTATGCACTTTATCCGCACATGACGGTCTACAAGAACATGGCTTTCGGGTTGGAAAACTCGAAGATGCCAAAGGCCGAAATTGATACCAAGGTCCGCAAAGCCGCAGAAATGCTGCAGATAACAGACTATCTTGACCGCCGCCCCAAGGCACTTTCCGGCGGACAGCGTCAGAGGGTCGCGATCGGACGGGCAATCGTACGCGACCCGAAGGCATTTCTGTTTGATGAACCATTGTCGAACCTCGATGCCGAACTGCGCGTAACAATGCGCAAGGAACTGGCCGCGCTGCATGCCGAGATCGGCGGCACGATGATCTATGTCACCCACGATCAGACCGAGGCAATGACGCTTGCAGACAAGATTGTCGTCTTGCAAGGCGGTGTCGTGGAACAGGTCGGCAAGCCACTCGATTTGTACAACAATCCGCAAAACGCCTTTGTCGCCGGCTTTATCGGTTCGCCGCGCATGAACCTTGTCCAGGCAACCGCAGAGGAGGATGGTGAAGGCTTTGCGCTGGTGGCAAAAGGCACGCGTGTGTCGCTGCCGCCAATTCAGGGTATCAAGCCTGGAGATACGGTGACCTACGGTATCCGGCCGGAACATATACTGCTCACCGATGCCCCCAATTCCAGTGATGCAATCGCCGAGGTCTTTTTGTCCGAGCAACTTGGTGGGGAGACCTACCTCTATTGCAAAGTCGACGGGATCGAGCAGCTCACCATTCATCAACCAGGGCAGTTGCCGATCGAAAACGGCGAAACCCTTCACCTGCGCTTTGACAGGGCACAGATGCACCTGTTCGATGCCAACGGCAAGGTCATCACCAACGGGGTGCAGACGTGAAAAAGTTCGGCCTGGCGGTCATCGGTTGCGGCATGGGGGCGAAACCGCATGCAGGTGCTCTCAAGGAGCTGGCAGATGTCATTGACGTAAAGGGAATTTACGCCCGCAGTGAAGGAACGCGGGCGACATTCGCCAGTGAACACGGGTTCGCCGTTGCCGAGAGTGCCGAGAGACTGGCTGCCGATCCGTCTGTTGATGCCGCTCTCATCCTGACGCCTCCCAATGCGCGCGAGGACCTGGTTCGTCTGTTCGCGACCAACGGCAAACATGTTCTGTGTGAGAAACCCCTGGAGCGAAGCGAAGAGGCAGCTCGGCGAATTGTCGGGATCTGCGAGAGCAACGGCGTCAACCTGGGTGTTGTTTTGCAGCACCGATTTCGCCAGGCGAGCGAAAAGCTGGCGGGGTTGCTTGCCTCAGGAGCGTTGGGTGAAATCCGTGCCGTGCGTGTCGACGTGCCGTGGTGGCGCGATCAGAAATACTATGACGAGCCCGGACGTGGCACTTATGCGCGCGACGGCGGCGGCGTGCTTATCTCTCAGGCGATCCATACGCTCGACTTGATGCTGTCACTGACCGGTCCGGTAGTGGCGGTCCAGGCCCTCGCGGCAACGACACCTTTCCATGAGATGGAAGCAGAGGATTTTGTGGCGGGAGGACTGCAATTTGAATCTGGTGCGGTCGGGTCCCTGTTTGCAACAACAGCTGCCTTCCCCGGGGAAGCAGAATCCATCCGCCTCGATTGCGACAAGGGAAGCGTGCTCCTGAAGTCAGGAACCCTGACCATAGACTGGCGGTCGGGCGAACGTTCCGTATTCGGTGAGACAACGACGACCGGTGGCGGTGCGGACCCGATGGCGTTTCCCCATGAATGGCACCGTGATCTGATCGCCGACTTCGTCAAATCCGCACAGTCCGGGCAAAAACCGCGTGTGACCGGACGCGACGCATTGCAGGTTCATGCCCTTATCGCGGCTTTGGAAAAATCTTCGGCCGAACGCGCCTACGTCTCGCTCAATCATTCTTGAGGACAAAACTATGACCCCCCTGACACTCGGGGTGGTGGGCATCGACCACCGCCATATCTTCGGCCAGCTCTCGGGCATGATGGAACTGGGATGCACCTGCAAGGGCTGGTGGACCGAAGGAGAGCCTCAGCCAGTCGAAGGCTTTTTGAAACGATTTCCTGACGTGCCAAGGGTCGGGGATCTCCGCCTGCTTCTGGACGATCCCGAGATAGACATGATCCTGATCGCCGATGTTCCAGCGCGCCGGGCGGACCGCGCCATGGAAGCGATGCGATCGGGCAAGGATGTCATGCTGGACAAGCCGGGTTGCACAACCCTGGAGCAACTCGAAGACATCAAGGCCTGTGTCGCGGAAACTGGCCGGATATGGTCGATCGATTTTTCAGAACGCTTCGAGGTGCGTGCTGTCAGCAAAGCTGCCGAACTCGTCAGGGACGGTGCAATTGGGGAAGTCATACAGACGGTCGGTCTCGGTCCTCATCGGCTCAACCGGCCAACACGGCCGGACTGGTTCTTCGACGATCGGATGTATGGCGGGATTCTGACCGACATAGCATCTCACCAGATTGACCAGTTTCTGTTTTTCACAGGCTCACAGGACGCTGAAATCATCACGTCTTCAGTGGGTAACTTCGCCAATCCCGATGACCCGGGTTTGCAGGATTTCGGCGAGATCCTGCTTCGGTCCGGCAACCGGCAGGGCTACATCCGTGTCGACTGGTATACACCTGATGCGCTGCCGACATGGGGGGATGGCCGCCTGGTCATTTCAGGCACGGAAGGTCAGATCGAATTGCGCAAATATGTTGATATCGCTGGGCGGAGCGGCACGGATCATGTTTTCCTCGTCAACAAGGACCGCTGCGAATACATCGATGCGTCCGGAGAAGACCTCCCGTATTTCGCCAATCTCATCAACGATGTGAACACCCGCTCGGAAACCGCAATGTCGCAGGCGCATTGCTTCAAGGTGATGGAGCTGGCCTTGAAGGCGCAGGCAAAGGCCACTCGCCTGGGAACCCTGAAATGACCTTTCAGGTCGCCGTACTCGGCGCCGGGATCGGTGTTCAGCACATCAGTGGCTTGCTTCAACTTACGGACCGCTTCCAGGTTCGGACTGTTTGCGATCTAAACAAGGAACTGGCCGAAGCACAGGCCAACCGAACCGGTGCGAAGTTCTCGACATCCATCTCTGAAGTGCTCCGTGACCCGGAAATCGATATCGTGGACATCTGCTTGCCTCCTCGCCTGCATGTCCCGATCGCAATGGACGCCCTGGCAGCAGGAAAGCATGTCGTCGTTGAAAAACCTCTTGCCGGATCAGTTGCGGATGCCGATCGCCTATGTGAAGCGGAACGCAAGGCGGAAGGGAAGATCTTTCCGGTGTTTCAATACCGTTACGGTCGCGCGTTTCGTCAGCTCCAGGCATTGAAGGATGCCGGCCTGCTTGGCGCACCGCGTGTCGCCTCTCTGGAAACTCACTGGAACCGAAAAGCCGATTACTACGCTACACCCTGGCGTGGCACATTGGCTCATGAATTGGGTGGGGCAGTGTTAAGTCATGCCATCCATATCCACGATTTGATCTCGACCCAGTTCGGTCGCGCTGCCAATGTTTCCGCACTTCTCAACACATCCATCAACGCAATTGAAACAGAAGACTGCGCGGCAATTGCAATGCGCATGGAAACCGGCGCGCTCGTTACCTCCTCGGTCACGCTTGGTGCCGCTGATGATACCTCACGGCTCAAAATGGTGTTTCAGCATGCGACTGCGGAAAGCAAGCAGGAGCCATATGCACCCGGTGAGGCCAACTGGACATTTACCGCGCGTGATGCCGATCGACAGAATGAAATCGACAACGTTGTGCGGGCGACAAGCCAGTGCCGGGAGGGTTTTGCCGGTTATTTCGAGGCGATAGCCGATCATCTGGACGGCAGGCCCAGCCCCGTGGTGAATTTGTCTGATGGGCTGGCTGCGGTTGAACTGGCAGCGGCCATATACCTTGCCGATCGCACCGGTGAACGTGTGGTTCTGCCACTCGACCGTAGTTTGCCCATTTGTCGAGGATGGGGTGATCTGTCTCATGCCACCGTTTCGTCCTGACCGATAAGGTTTTGTTCGCTTCCGGTCCAATTGAATTCTGATCTGGAGGAGCCGGTTCGCCAATGCCCGATCAAGCGTGAAGCGCGTCGTGGCGGCGTGTTTTTTTCCATTGGCCGGCCGGATCTTGCGTGTCATACGGGATGCGAGGGTCCACTTCAGCGAAAAGTCGTCTCGGTACCCGGAACTGGCAAGACAGCAGCAAAACGTGTCTCGATCTGCCAGGCAAGGAACCCGGCCTCCTTTCAGGAGATATGCAAATCGTCCAAAGGTGAGCGCGCGCCTTTCGGACCAGGTAAATCGATCATTTTTGCACGCCCTGATGTCACTCTGTTTCCTTTGCAGCAGCAAGCCTGTATATTAGTATATTAAATTCAACGACAGACTAAGCCGTCAATGGCGACGCTGATGCAAAGCGGACCAAATGAACACTTCTGAGAACCTAAAACAGCGGATCGTCGGGCAGTCCATGACGGATCGTGTCTATGATGCAATCCTCGCGATGATCCTCCGGCTTGAGATCAAGCCACGCGAAAAATTATCCGAAGTACAGCTGTCGAAGGAACTTGGTGTTAGCAGAACGCCCGTCCGTGAAGCATTTCTTCGCCTGGAAAGCCTGGGGTTTCTCGACATCGTGCCACAGCGTGGAACAATCGTGGCGCCGATGCGGGATGCGGAGTTTCGCAAGTCGCAATTCATGCGGGAAGCGTTCGAACTGGCGCTGGTACGCAGGGCCATCGAGCTTGAGGACAATAGCGAACTTTGCATGGCGCTTGACCGCGAGCTAAAGCTGCAAACAGTCCACTCGGAGCTTGCTGACGAAAACTCGTTTTTCGAATCCGATGAAGCCTTTCACGAGGCCATTGCTGTTCATTGCGGGGTCGCGGAAATCTGGCCTGAAGTGCAACGTGTCAAGATGCACATGGACAGATTCAGATACGCGATCAGGTCACAGCGCGAAACATCAACGATCCTGGAGCAACATCGAAGAATTGCAGAAGCAATTTGCAATCGCAACGAAGCCGAGGCACTGGCGGCCATGACACTACATTTGCGCCGTGCCAATCACCTTATTGCAGATGCAGCGAAAGAACACCCGGAATATTTCGAGCTGTGACAATGGCTTGATCACGTATTTCTCTTCTTTTTATCAATAACTTATCGTTTGAGGCCCTCACAAAACCGGACGTGGGACAAGTGATCGCGCTCGGCACTTCGGCTGGATCACACTGGCGTTTTGGCGATATTGACACCGATTGATCGCCCAGGTCGCCCGGCCAATTGAAGGCTCTGCGCGTCACGTCTGAGCGGGCAAAGGCCAGGTCCTCGCATCGGTCGTCTTACCTCCCGTACCCAATTCAAGCACAATGCTAACAGTCAATCCGATCATCGCCGCCCGGGAAAGACTGAAAGCCATACCGGCCTGCACGCCACCCGCGCGTCGCGCAAGACGACACATCGATGATGCCCCCTCGCCTGCTTGAATCATACTGGGAATGAGTTGCCGGCTCTACTGCAACGCGCTTTCAAAAGGCAACGCCATGGCTCCTCTGAGGTCGGCAAACTATGTTTCAAGGAATATCCTGATCGCCTTGTATCGCGCATCGCTGATTTGCGCATCAACCCGTCCTTGGTTGCCGAACATATGAACTCAGCAACGGATCGCACCGACCATTGAACCGGGATCAGACAGAGGCGGCTGGAACCTTTCACTTGGCTTGCCGGCCGAGCGTCCAAATCCGTTGCGATCAAGTTTCCCCTCGACGGCATGGATACCGCCGCTTTCCAGCTGACAGGCAGCTGCACTGACTTTCATTCAGGTGGCGACGGAGAGAAAGACGAACCGCTCAGCGTGCGTTTCCACGCGTTGATGTTTCCTTACAACTCCGCTTGCCGACCACATAATTGTATATTACCATACAAGTAAGAAAAAGGCGTATTGAAAGCTTGAAAACTCGAAACCGGGAGGAAGTTTAGGATAATGACCAACATCAAGAAGCTATCAACCATGTGCGCCGCCGTTGCGGGACTGGTGTTAGGAACGACCGCGGCAATGGCAGATTCCAGCACACGGGTCGCGTTGGTTCCTGGCGGCCCGCATCCGTACTTTGCTGCCTGGGAGCTGGCAGGAAAAGACGCTGCCAAGGATTTTGGACTGGGAGCTGCAGACTACAAGGTTCCGCAAAAGTGGGAATTGAGCCTGCAGAACCAGATGCTCGAAAGCCTCGTGACCCAGGGTTACAATGCTTTCCTCGTCTTTCCAGGTGACCCGGTTGGTACAGTCGCGATTGCCGATGAGCTTGCTGCGACAGGTGCCCCGGTTATGGCACTGGCGGGATGTCTGAAAGATCCCTCCCAAGCCGTTTTCTGCATGGGAACGGATACCGGCAATTCAGCTTATCTGGGGACACAGGAACTTTTGAAGGTTCTTCCCAAGGGCGCGAAAATCGCTCATTTCACAGGTTTTCTGGTCGACCCCAACACACAGCTGAGGATTGACGCTGTCGAAAAAGCTGCCTCCGAAGGAGGAGCCGAAGTGGTCCAGGTGATCGCAGATATCGACGCACCCGAGCCTGCAGAAGAAAAGATCAACGCCTATCTTGCGGCACATGCAGATGACGTTGACGGTATCATCACGACTGCCTGGGTTCCTGCGGTCGTCGCATCAAACGCGCTGCGAAAGATTGGTGACAAGCGCATCAAGATGGTGGGCATCGACCATGATGAGGTTGTCCTGGGCGCCATCAAGGACGGCTATGTCCATGGAACAATGCTTCAGAATCCATACGGCCAGGGCTATCTGGGTTCCTACGCAGCCGATCGCCTGCGTTCCGGCTGCACTGTGAAGGATGATGCTCCGTTCAAGTCGATCGCGTTGACCGACAAGTTTATCGACAGCGGAACCGTATTTGCAGGTGCTGATGCGGTCGACAACTACGTCAGTTCGATGCAGAACATCACCAAAGAGATCTTTGATGGTTTCGAAGACACCTACCTGAATTGCGGCTGACAGCTGTCTTGGAGGAGCGACACCGCTCCTCCATCTTTCCTGCACGGCAATCGGTAGTCGACAATGTCCCAGATCGAAAACGAAAATAAGACCGGGTCCTCGGCCATACCCAAACAGGGACGCCGTTTCGACCCGATCCAACGCTTCCTCTTGAGCAATGAATTCGGGCTGATCGTCCTCATCGTTGTCTTTGCGATCATCTTCTCAACCGTTTCCCCGATGTTTCTTTCGAAGTTCAGCCTTTACGCTCTGGGCAGGACATCGGCTGTCAATATCATGATCGGCTTCTCGATGATGATCGTTATTGTCACCGGCGGTCTGAACCTCGCTGTAGGGGCGATTGGCGTGTGCGCGGCCATGGCAGGCGGCTGGTTGATGCAGGCAGTTGGCCTGCACTGGCTTCCTGCCTTGATGGGCGGGCTGGCAATTGGCGGGCTCCTCGGTGCAGTCAATGGTGTGCTGATCGTTCGAAGCGGCCTGCACAGCTTTGTCATAACGCTCGCCACCATGAGCATCATGTTCGGTGTCATGATCTTTCTGACCCAGGCAGAATCGTATCGCGAGATTTCTCCCGCCTTTACCGCATTTGGCCGGATGAAGCTCTGGGGTGTCATCCCGCCGATGCTGCTGGTTACGATCGGTATCGGCATCTTGCTCTGGGTGCTGTTCGTCTATAGTTCGCTCGGCCGGCAAATCCTTGCAGCCGGCGCAAGTCCAGCTGCGGCTGAATTGTCGGGGATCCATGTCGACAGGATGATCGTCTGGTGCCACGGCCTGTCGGGTGTTCTTGCCGGCGTTGCCGGTTTCATGCTGGTTTCGCGAACCGGCGCGGCAATTCCTTCCATGGCGGGTCAACTTGGCCAGGACTGGCTTTTGCCTGCATTCCTGGCTCCTGTGCTCGGGGGAACCCTTTTGACCGGAGGAAGAGTTTCAGTTCTCGGGACACTTCTCGGCGGTTTTCTCGTGACAATGCTGACCAGCGGACTGCTGCTGATGCAGGTGGGCGCCTTTTGGATGCAAACCTATCTCGGTCTTTTGCTGCTCCTGGCAGTTCTTCTTGATCTTGCCCGTCGCTCTTATCTGTCGAGGAACAAGCTGGTATGAAGCGAGAGTTTTTGAAGCAGGACTGGTTCGGCCCCTTCATTGTCACCTTGTTGGCGATTGTAATTGTCGGTGCACTGAAGCCCTCGTTCCTGTCGCCGTTCAACATTCAGATCCTTTTGCTCGCCATCTCGGTCAACGCGCTGGTGGCCTTTTCCCAGATGGTCATCATCGCGATCGGCCAAATGAATCTTTCGGTCGGAGCAATCGGTGGGCTTGCCGCGATTTCGTTTGCCGGAATGATGGAAATATGGGGACTGCCCTGGCCGCTCGCCGCAGTCTTGTCGCTCGGAATAGGCCTGTTCGCAGGACTGACGAACGGATTGCTCTGTGCCTATACGGGTATTTCGGCCTTTGTCATCACGCTGGCAACCTTGTCTGTTTTCAAGGGCATAAATCTCGGCATCACCGAAGCGCAGCCATTTTATGATGTTCCGGAAGTCGTCAAATGGCTTGGCAATGCAACAATGGTTGGACCGATCCCCTGGCTTGTCGTTCCATTCGCGCTGTCCGCAATCGCACTATGGTACCTGTTGTTCCGACTGCCACTCGGGCGTTCGGTGCTCGCAGTGGGTGGCAACACCCATGCGGCGGAGTTGTCAGGCATCTCGGTGCCCTGGATTGTTGTCTTTGCTCACTCGGCATCAGGTCTTCTTGCTGCGTTGGCAGGTATAATGCTGGTTGCCCGGCTACAACTGGGACAGCCAAGTATCGGTGACGATTGGCTGATCCTGAGCTTTGCCGCACCGATAATCGGTGGCGCGATCCTGACCGGCGGCCGCGTGAGCGTCGGTGGCACCTGTTGCGGTGTCGCCATCGTGGCAATCATCACCCAGGTTCTGGTGCTGTTCAACATCGACCCGTTCCTGGTGCAGGTCGTCCTGGGTGGATTGATCCTCTGGGCAGTCAGTGTGAACCGTATCCGTGAAGTCAGGGAGCAGCGCAAGGCTGCTGCTGGTGCGTCATGAGCAACCCTGTATTCGAAGCCACCGACGTCACGAAAGTCTTTCCGGGCGTGCTCGCTCTCGACAAGGTGGGCTTATCGTTGTCGCCAGGATCAATTCATGCGCTTCTTGGTGAAAACGGGGCCGGAAAATCCACACTGATCAAGATCATGACCGGCGTGCATAGACCTGACGGCGGGTTGATGTCGCTCGACGGGAAACCGTTTTCACCCCATACACCTCGCGACGCAATTTCAAGCGGGGTTGGTGTCGTCCACCAGGAACGGAACCTGATCCCGCAGTTCTCCATTGCTGAAAACATATTCCTGGAACGGCTGAGTACCACGCCATTCAAGAAAATCGACTACCCAAACTTGTATGCTGAAGCCCAGAAGTGGCTCGACCTCCTGGAAATCGATGCCAGGCCCGAGACACAGGTTGACAAGCTCAACGTAGCCAGAATGCAGTTGGTCGAAATTGCAAAGGCATTGTCACTGGACACCCGTATTCTCTTGCTCGACGAACCGACAGCGTCACTGACCCAGCACGAAACGGAGACATTGTTCGGTATCCTGAACCGGTTGCGGCAGGACGGTGCGAGCCTTGTATTCGTCAGCCACAAGCTTGAGGAAGTCCAGGAAATCTGTGACCGGGTAACAGTCTTGCGCGACGGTCACAACGCCTGCGAAAGCCGATCCCTGACGGGACTGGACCGACAAGATATCGTTCGCCTCATGATCGGGAGAAGCGAGCAGATTCCGCAATGGAGCCAACGTGACAACTCCGGCCACGATGTAGCGCTCAATGTCCAGAATGTTGCGACCCAGGATGGACATCGCAACGTAAGTTTCCAGCTTCGCAAGGGGGAAGTTCTGGGCCTTTACGGTCTTGTCGGCTCAGGACGGACAGAACTTGCCAAAGCGCTGATCGGGGCCGGCAAGGTTACGTCCGGCGATATCCTGATCAATGGCGAGAAAGCCTCGATAGGCTCTGTAGCTGACGCTCTTCACAACTACAGTATCGGATATGTCAGTGAAGATCGCAAAGGAGAAGGATTGATCCTGATCCATTCGATCCTGGAAAATGCCGGTATCACCGTCTGGAAACGATTGATGAATGCGATCGGGCTCGTGACGGATGGAAAGGTTGAGAGTGCTGTCGATCCCGTACTCAAGAAGCTTGAAGTGCGAACGCCGTCCTTGCGACAGATAGTCGGCAATCTCTCAGGTGGCAATCAGCAAAAGGTCAGTGTCGCCAAATGGTTGGCTGCAAACGTCAAAATCCTGATCGTGGACGAACCAACTGTTGGCGTTGATATCAAGACAAAAGCCTACGTCCACGAATTGATCCGGGAACTTTCCGACGCAGGCACTTCAATATTGCTTATCACGAGCGACATGCCGGAAATGGTCACGGTCGCCGACCGAATTCTCGTCATGGATGAGTTCGAGTTGCGTGGCGAAATCGTGAATGATCGCAATTACGACGCCGTCAGCGAGCGCATCATGCATCATATTCATGGTTCCACAGAGGAGGCTGCCGAATGAACCGTCTCATCGACACGCATCATCATCTCTGGGATACAGCAAAAACGGACTATCCCTGGATGACGGCAGAACTTGATGCCATCCGTCGTCGGTTCGACACGGACGACCTGCTCGCGGTAACCGGTCCGGCTGGCGTGACAGGCACCATTCTGGTGCAGACCCGGAGCAGTTTCGAAGAATCCCAGGAATTTCTGGCAGTTGCAGCGGATACAGACCTGATCCTCGGAGTCGTGGCTTGGGTCGATTTGAGCTCACCCGATGTTTTCGAACGGATCACGACCTTGAAATCGGGAAAGGGTGGAACCTATCTCGTTGGCATTCGTCATCAGGTTCACGATGAGGAAGACGAGAACTGGCTGTTGCGGGAGGACGTTCAACGCGGACTGTCCGCCATTCATGCCCAAGAACTTGCCTATGACCTGTTACTGCGTCCACGTGAGTTACCGGCAGCCATCAGTGCGGTACGGAACCTGCCGGACATGCATTGGGTGCTGGATCACATAGCCAAACCGGAAATCGCGAAGGGTGGCTGGCAGCCTTGGGCAGATCACATCGAAGACCTTGCAAAAGCATCACCGACCTGTTGGGTCAAACTGTCAGGTATGGCGACCGAGGCAGACTGGAATGCATGGACCATCGATGATCTGAGACCCTATGCAAACCACATCATAAAGTCATTCGGACCGCAACGATGCATGCTCGGTTCGGATTGGCCCGTCTGCCTTCTTGCTGCGCCATACCGAAGAATTATGGACACGGCACGGGACTTGATCACGAACCTTCCCGCTGATCAGCAGGCGGACATTTCGTTCAGAAACGCAATAGAAGCTTATCGGCTGGGACCTGATGCGAGGAACTGAAAGCGTGAACCGTGATGCGCAGTCATGCAAGACCCTGCGAGCGCTGCAACCTCCGGCAACCGGCGTTTTGCACATTGCTCCTGTCGCGCTACATCACGCACACCGGACAGCTGGATGCAGCTATTCACATGCAGTCAGATCGTGGCCAAGTCAATGTCCGAGACGGATGTTTGGGATCATCGCGCCATTGTGCCTTCATCAATCGGCTCAAGGGACTGTCCGTGCTGCTTCTTGTTGCCGTGGCCACGTCGATGCATCTGACCTGAGGCGAAGAGAAGGAAGCAGCGCATGGCAGTGATCAAGCGGGCGGAATTGACTATGGTTGACCTCAAGCCCAAGGTCGAACGCACCGATGCTATCCAGGCCTTCGTGAGTCAGGAAACGCCCATTCTCCGGTTGACCGATGCCGACGGCAACGTCGGAACCGGGTACAGCTATACCATCGGGTCAGGTGGACCGGCGATCATCAGCCTCTTGCGAGAAACGTTGCTGCCGAAATTGATGGGGCGAGAAGCAGAAGAAATCGGAGGCATCTGGCAAGATCTGCTGTTTTCCACCCACGCAACGTCCGTTGGCCCGATCACATCCCTTTCGCTTGCCTGCATTGACACTGCCCTTTGGGATTTGCGTTGCCGTCGCGCCAACCTGCCACTTTGGCGCCTGGCTGGTGGCGTCAGGCAATCGGTCCCGCTCTACACGACCGAAGGAGGCTGGTTGCAGCTTCCGCAAGAAGCGCTTGTTGCCGATGCGGTCGCGATGAAGGACGCAGGCTTCACCGGTGCCAAAATAAAAATAGGAAAACCCACGATCGCCGAAGATCGCAGCAGGCTTGCAGCTGTAAAGGAAGCCGTTGGCGACGCATTCCGCGTGAAGGTTGATGCGAACCAGTCATTTGATCTCGCGGAGGCGATCCGGCGTGCGGACATGTTGGCAGATGTCGGCATCGACTGGTTTGAAGAACCAATGCGCGCGGATGACATCGGTGCGCATCAGGTCCTCGCACAACGCTCACGCGTTCCGATTGCCGTGGGTGAAAGCATGTACAGTCTGAGCCAATTCAAGGATTACCTTGAAAGAGGAGCCTGCCACATCGTGCAGGCCGATGTGGCACGGGTTGGCGGAATTACGCCATGGCTCAAGATTGCCCACATGGCTGAGGCATTCAACGTCCCTGTTTGCCCGCACTTTTTGATGGAACTGCATGTTGCGCTTGTTTGTGCGGTACCCAACGCTCCTACACTGGAATACATCCCCCAACTCGACGACGTGACGCGCAAACCGATGAACGTGAAGAACGGTTTCGCCATCCCTTCCGATGAGCCCGGCCTGGGTATTGATTGGGACTGGGAAGCGATTGGCCGCCTTTCGGACCCAGGTCACAACGTCTGTGTGACGTCCTAGCCGCATATGATGCAAAGGATGGATTGTCAGAACATGAAGGATTGAAAATGCAACGTATCGGGATGATGGTTGGCATTCGAGCTGAAAAGATTAAGGAATACAAGCGACTGCACGCAGACGTCTGGCCAAGTGTTCTCGCGCAGATTTCCCGCAGCAACATCCGCAATTATTCAATTTTTCTGCGCGAGCCGGAAAACGTTCTGTTTGGCTACCTCGAGTACCATGGTGAGGACTTTTCGGCTGACATGGCACGAATGGCGCAAGACCCGGAAACGCAGAGATGGTGGACGCTGACCGACCCCTGCCAGGAACCCCTGGCATCACGCGCGGACGGTGAGCAGTGGTCCATGATGGAAGAAGTTTTCTACTACAACTGAAATTGGAACCAGGTGCGTTGACAGGAACGTGTCCAGCTGGCCTCTCAAGTACCTAACCTGAAAGGTGCGAACCTTGGTTTCACAAAGAAATAAAACGGCTTGCGCGCTTGCTTGTGTCTGATGAGGTGTGCCGCTTGAAGGTTGCCCCTGAATGCGGTGAACCGACTGCTTCAGCCTTCCAGCGTCAAAGCCGCAGGTGCGTCTCAGCATCGAACAGATGAACATCCTGCGGGCTTACCTTCAAATGAAGTACGTTGCCCGGACGCAAGGCAGGATCGGGAGCAAGACGGGCAGTCAATTCCTGTCCATCCAGCATGCAGATTGCCATTGTGTCGGACCCAAGCGGTTCCAGAACGTCGATTGTTGTCTGAAACATTGCTTCACCCGCGTCGCAAGGCGTCAGATGCTCGGGCCTGACGCCGACAAGAATTTTTCCCTCCGCCGGAAATCTTTTCCCAGGCAACGAAATCGGAACGCCTCCGATCCTGATTGCCGCCCCGGCCTCCCCGGTGCTGCAAGTACCATCCAGAACGTTCATCTTGGGCGACCCGATAAACTCCCCGACAAATCGCGTTTTCGGAGATGTGTAGACGTCGACCGGTGCCCCTTGTTGTACCACTTCACCATCCTTGAGAATAACCACCCTGTCCGCCAGCGTCATCGCTTCGACCTGGTCATGGGTGACATAAATTGTTGTCGTCTTGAGGAGACCGTGCAGACGCTTGATCTGCGTGCGCATGTCCACGCGCAACTTGGCGTCCAGATTCGACAGGGGCTCGTCAAACAGGAACACCTTGGGCCGGCGTACGATTGCCCGTCCCATCGCAACGCGCTGACGCTGTCCGCCGGATAACTGGCCGGGTTTGCGGTGCAGGAGTTGGGTGATCTGCAAGATGTCGGCCGCCTGTGCCACTTGTGACTGCCGTTCGTCCGCCGTCATTCCGCGCATCTTCAATCCAAAGCCGATGTTTTCGGCAACCGACATGTGCGGATAAAGCGCATAGTCCTGGAACACCATCGCGATATCCCGCGCTCGTGGCTCGAGATCATTCACCACCTTACCGGCGATCTTGAGATGCCCTCCGGTAATTTCCTCAAGACCGGCAATCATGCGAAGGAGTGTGCTCTTGCCGCATCCTGACGGACCGACAAATGCCACGAACTCTCCGTCCTCGACTTCAAGGTCAACCCCTTTCACAGCGCAGAACGCACCATATTTCTTAACAATCCCCTGAAGTTGAATTTCGGCCAAGTCCACCTCCAAATACTCTCAGCACGCCTGCTGCCACTGCCTTGTGCCATGTCTCGCGACCCTGGCGCATTTGGCATTCCACCGGGGTCGCTCACACTCCACTTGCCGCACAGGCTTGACCGGCATCACATTATCGGTACATTATCGATAACGTTATCGATACACAAGAGATCAAACGAGATATGGCGGCTGAAAGCTTCGACGATCAGGGCAGTAGCAAGATGGGCAGGGCCAGACAGCAGATGCGCAGAAGCGCAAAGCGCAGCCACGTCATCTTTGAAAGCCTGCAAAAGGAAATCATGCTGGGGCAGCTCCCCCCCGGCACGACCATCCTGGAACTGGAACTCGCCAACCGTTTCGAATGCAGCCAAAGTACTGTGCGCGAAGCTCTCATGTTCCTTCAGACCGATGGTCTGGTCGAACGCCTGCATCATCGCGGCACTTTCGTCGCGGACAGCCGAATTGAAGATGCACGCGAGCTTATCCTGATCCGGCATGACATTGAATGTAGAGGCGTCACACGGGTGCTGAGCCGCTTTGGCCCGTTCCTGCGAAAGGAACTGGAGGCCGATCTCGACGGAATGCGGGCGGCGGCCAAGAATGATGACGAATACCAGTTGTCACTGCACGACAGGAACTTTCATTTGAACCTCTACAGCGCCGCCGACATGCCGACCGTGCGTCCAATCCTGCGCCGCTGCCTGATCCACAATCATCGATTCAAGATCCTGAATTCGGAGCCTAACCGCGGGCTTCTGGAAACTGCCGAGCGCCATGTTGCCATTTTGGATGCCCTGGCTGAGGGAGATGAGACAAACGCTGTCCAGGCATTGTCCCACCACATCACGACAATCGTTGATTTCGGTCCCAGCATCCTGACCGGCGACGCGGAAAAACCAGAGCCCGGCCAATGACTTTGCCAGAGCCAACTCCCTCTGACCTCATACCGTCCGAGCGCATGCAGTGGCTACTGGAAAAACTGGCCATGGAAGACGCCGGTCTGGGTGACCCAACGCAGCTTTCGCCGGTCGAGGCGCGCGCGCTGGCCGAGCAGACCAACCAGCGCTGGAATACAGACCTGCCGGAGATGACTTCAACCGATTTTGCAGTTCCGGCTTCCGAAGGTCACACGATCGAATGCAGATTGCTCAGCCCGTCAAATGCAAACGGGCTGATTATGTTCATTCACGGTGGAGGCTGGGCATTGTGCAGCCGCGATACGCATGAAAGAGCAGCCCGTCTCCTGGGTCTTGAATCCAGGGCTCATGTTCTGACATTCGACTACCGGCTGGCGCCCGAAGCACCCTATCCGGACGGCCTGAAAGACTGCTTGACGGTCTGGGAAGCAATTCTTGGCGGACACGACAAACTTCGCGATTGCGGGCGGCCTTCGGCTGTTGCAGGCGACAGCGCCGGAGCCAACCTCGCCTTGTCCCTGCTGCTCTCGCTGCAGGCTGATGGCAAGACACTTCCTGACGCAGCGCTGCTATTTTACGGTGTCTACGATGCGAATTTTCAGACCGTCTCCTATTGCGACCAAAGGGACGGCCCGGGCCTGACCCGAGAGAAAATGAAACGTTACTGGGACTGGTACGTTGCCAAAACGGACCTACGCAGTACTGCACTGGTTTCACCAATGCAGGCAAGCGACGCACAGCTTCTTGCTCTTCCGCCGCTTTTTTTGAATGCGGCAGCAATCGATCCCCTTCGCTCTGATACGGAAAATCTCGTCCGGCGGCTGCGCAGCCTTGGCCGAACGGACCCCTACATCCTTTATCCGGGCGTCGTCCATGGGTTCATGCAAATGAGCCTCGAATTACCCGAAGCACGATTGGCTGCCACGGAAGCCGGGAGGGCTTTTCGCGAACTAACAGGTAACTGAAACAAACAAATTCAAGAGGAGGAAGTCATGCCCAAACTCGTATCGGTCGCGCTGGCCCTCGGCCTGCTGGCCGGAACCGCTGCCGCCCAGGCGGATGAAACCGTCAGGTTCTGGTATCATTTCGACAACGCCGACAATCCGATGTCCGAACTTGTCGCCAAATTCGAAGCAGAAAATCCGGGCATCAAGATTGAAGCCGAGAACATTCCCTGGAACAGTTATTACGACAATCTCTACACGTCGATCGTGGCAGGCAATGCACCCGATGCGGCAATGGTGAAGATGTTTGCCCAACCCCGCCTTGTTGAAATGGGCGCGCTGGAGCCGATCGGCGACAGGATCGATGCCTGGGAAGGGAAAGCCGACTTGCAGGACAATCTCCTGAACCTTGCACAGGCTTCTGACGGCAACTCCTATTATCTGCCGGTTCAGTACGTGGTTCTATACCTGTACTACCGGCAGGACATGTTCGAGGAACTGGGCCTGGAAGTTCCCAAGACATGTGACGACTTCCGTGATGCGGCAATCAAGTTGACACGCGATACTGACGGCGATGGTCAAACCGACGTTTACGGCTTTGGTTTCCGGGGAGGCAAAGGTGGCCACGATCACTGGGGAAGCCTGGTTCTGTCCCGCAGCGGTGTCGACTTTTCCAAGGACAGCCTCGGGAGCGAGGCCGGTGTCGCAGGTTCCCAGTGGGTGGTTGATCTGTTCCAGAAAGACAAAGTTTTCCCGCCATCGGCGCCCAATGACGGCTTCAAGGAAGTCACAGGCGCTTTCAAGGCCGGCAAGACGGCAATGACCATTCACCATATCGGATCTTCCAATGGCATGGTCGAAGCTCTCGGCGACGCCGTTTCCGCTGCGCCGGTTCCCGAGTGCGGTGGTGGCCACTGGACGGCGTTTGGCGATGAATCGACAGCCATATTCTCGTCGGCACAAAACAAGGACGCTGCCTGGAAATGGATCTCGTTTCTGTCAAGCGAAGGCAACAACAAGGAATTCAACATGGCGACCGGACAGCTTCCCGTTACCAAATCGGATTCCGAAAACTGGACCTTGCATGAAAAGCGTTTTGTCGATGCAACCGTCGGCTCCCTGCCATTCGCAAATCTCTTGCCGAACACGCCTGAAACATCCGATTTCGTAAACACGGTCTGGCCGGTGAACATGCAACGTGCCCTGACGGGAGAAATTACCGCGGAGCAGATGAACGCCGAAATCAACAAACTTTATAATCCGTGAGCTTGCTGTGGCGGGGTGTTCGGTTCGGAGCCGAACACCCCGCTTCAAGGTGACCACGTCAACGGGAAATTCATGGACCGCATTTCTTACCTGCCTTCGGAAACACCGCCGGATGCGCCAACCCGAAATTGCACGCCACGCTCACATCATCGGCTCCGGACGGACAGATAGACATGCTCACGATGAACGAACCGATGGGCCGGGCAGCCCTGGCCAGAAAAGTGCTCCCCTACGCACTTCTTTCGCCTGCCGTTCTGGTTACCCTCGCCATCGTCTTCTTTCCGATGATCCAGGCTGCCTGGATGAGCCTGCACGACTACATTCTTTGGAAACCCAAGGATTTCACGTTTGTGGGCCTCAAGAACTTCGCCACGGCCCTTGGTGACGAAGTGTTCTGGATTTCTCTGAAACATACCGTCATCTGGATCGCGCTGACCATCCCGGCCCAGCTCCTGCTTGGACTCGCGACAGCTTTGCTGCTCAATCAGGAATTTCCCTGGCGTCCGTTGGCCAGAGCGCTCGTCATCATTCCCTGGGCACTGCCCAGCGTCGTCATCGCGCTCATGTGGGTCTGGATATATGACGCCAATTACGGGATCCTGAACGAATTCATGCTCAGGCTGGGACTGATCAAGGCCTCCGTTCCCTGGCTTGCCGATCCCGATACCGCGCTTTATGCGATCATACTGACGCTTACCTGGCAGGGTTTTCCCTTCTTCGCGGTCATGATTCTTGCAGGGCTCCAGTCCATCCCAAAAAGTTATTACGAGGCGGCGTCGCTGGATGGCGCCAGCACACTTCGACAATTCTGGCACATAACCTTGCCGGGCATTTCCGGTGTTCTGATCACTGCCGTACTGCTACGGACAATCTGGGTCGCTAACTCGATTGACGTCATTTTCGTGATGACCGGAGGAGGTCCAGGTTATGCCACGTACACGTTGCCTCTTTATGCCTTCATCAAGGCGCGAACCAATCTCGACTTCGGTTACGGATCTTCGCTGGCCGTCCTTTTCACTCTAATGCTGCTTGGACTTGTTGTCGTTTATCTGCGCCGTGCAGGACGGGGGATCGATTGATGGTCGGCCGAAAATCCCTTGTGAAGCGCCTGCTAACCGTCGATCTGCCGATGCTGGCAATTCTGACTTTCACCCTTGGCCCTTATCTGTGGATGCTTCTGACCTCGCTGACATCGGAAGACCGATTATTCACGGAAGGGCCGAGCCTGGTCGGAGCGACAATTGAAAACTACGTCCGGCTGTTCGCTACGGTCGGCTTCCTCACAAATCTGGTTCATTCCTTCATTATCGCAGCGGGAACTGTCGTGGTTGGCCTCACCCTTTCGGTCACCGCCGCTTATTCCTTTTCGCGCTTTTCATTCCGCGGCAAGCGGTATCTTCTGCTGCAATTCCTCATCATCAACATGTTTCCTGTCGTGCTTCTGATCCTGCCACTTTTCGTGATGATGCGGGTCCTCGGCATCCTGGATACGCATCTGGCCCTCATCATTGCCAATGCCACGGTAGCCATTCCGTTTTCAGTCTGGATGATGACCAGCTACATGAACGGTATTCCCAGAAGCCTGGACGAAGCAGCGATGACAGACGGCTGCAGTCGCCTCGGAGCCTTGTGGCGAGTCGTGCTGCCACTTTGCACACCGGGCATCATCGCAACAGGTATCTATATCTTCATCACCGCATGGAACGAGTATCTTTACGCCCTCACCCTGGGCGGGCGGAACGTGAGACCCATCACAGTCGCGATTCAGACCCTTATCGGCGAATACGAAGTCGAGTGGGGTCTTCTGACGTCAGGCGGCATCATCGGCGCCCTGCCCGCCACGATACTATTCCTTATCGTTCAAAAACGCCTGATCAGCGGCCTTACTCAAGGAGCGGTCAAGGGATGACAACACACAGGGCCTCAAAGTGAAAAATCCGGTCGGTATTATTTCCATGCAATTCGTGCGTCCGTTCACGCGCGAAAATCTCGGCCTCTTCCAGTCCATTCGTGATCTTGGATTCGACTTTGTCGAACTGCTGGTTCCAGAACCCGGTGACAACCTAGACTTGACAGAGACACGGCGGGCGCTGGACGACGCCGGAATTGACGTCGTGCTTGCAGCCCGTGTCAACCTTCAACGATCCATCGCAAGCGAAGATGCCACCTGCCGCAAGGGTGGGATCGAGTATCTGAAACGCTGCGTTGATGTGGCGGTGCAGCTTGGAGCAAGGGTTATTGGCGGCCCGCTCTACGGCGAACCTCTGGTCTTTGCCGGACGTGCTCCGGCCCCCTGGAGTGCAGAGCAAATAAGAGCGCGATCGGACCGCACAAAGGAAGGGCTTGCGAATGTGTCTCCTTTCGCAGCAAAGGCGGGCTGCGTCCTTGCGCTGGAAGCCCTGAACAGGTTCGAAACCGATATCGTCTCCACAACGTCTCAGGCCATCGAGGTCGTGGACGCGGTGTCCTCACCCGGCCTTGGCATTGTTCTGGACACATTTCACATGAACATGGAAGAACGCTCCATCACAGGTGCCATCCACGCTGCAGGATCCCGGATCGTACATTTTCAGGCCAACGAAAATCATCGTGGCTTTCCGGGAACCGGACATCTGGACTGGCCGGCCATCATGCGAGCACTCGTGGACACCGGATATGACGGCCCGATTTCGCTCGAACCATTCCGCCGCGACGACGACAGGGTCGGTCTGCCGATTGCCCATTGGCGCGCACCGCGGGAAGACGAAACTGAAAAACTCAGGACGGGGCTTGCCCTCATCAGGTCCTGTCTGGCCATGGCGGGATCGAACCAATGACGTTGAATATCGGATGGATCGGATGCGGTCGCCATGCCACACAGATGCTCATTCCGCAACTCGGACGCAACGACCTCAGAGTTGCAGCGGTGTGCGACGTCAATACGGAAGCAGCTGCGCGTGCTGCCTGGCAGTATGGCGCAGATGAAGTCTATGCCGACTATCGCGACCTGATTGCTCACAAGGGACTTGATGCCATCGGCATGGCGGTGGGGCCGGACCTTCACCATGTTGCCTCAATCGAAGCTCTGAAGCAGGGCCTTCCAGTTTTCCTGGAAAAGCCGCCTGCAAAAAATGCGGGCGACACGGCGGAAATTGCTTCGGCATCCGACAAATATGGAAAACCTGTTCTGCTCGGGTTCATGAAACGGTATTCGACCGGCAACAGAATTGCCGGCAACTATTTGAAAAGCGGCAATTTTGGAGATGTTCTGGGTGTCTCGGGAACCTACATGACCGCCCCGACCTATTTTGCCGGTGAAGTCGATTTTTCAGGCTTCTATCTCCATCACTGTGTCCACTACATGGACCTGATTCCCTGGTTTGCCGGTTCGGACTTTACCGACATGGCACTTCGCAAGAATGAGCCCAAGCCCGGCCACCTTCTCTTCCATCTCAATTTTGAATGCGGAAACGGGGTCATCGGGACAGTCATTATGGGAACTGTTCAATCACGCGGCACACCGATGGAATTTATCCAGATCATGGGTGACCATGTTCGTCTCGAAGTGGACAACATCATCAATGTGGCCTGCTATCGCGATCCGCCCTTCAAGGCAGAAGACCCTGCAGCAACATTGCTAGTTGGCGCGGACACCCTGTCCTGGACACCAAATTTCACCGCCGCCGCAAACGAGGACCACAAAGGCTACAACGCGCTCATCGCAGACGTCGCAAATGCGTTGAAAGGAGGCCCGTCGAACGCCCCGGATATCAGGGACGGTGTGCGGGCAATGGTAAATCTGGAGCGCATGATTGCTCTCATTTGAACAAGCCGCAGACCGCGTTCCCCCGGTATGTGCGGCTAACTGGCGGGTGGTCGGTCGACAGATCGATCGCCCGCCGGGCTCGCGCCGGCAACGACCATTTTCAAGGAATATCGGCGACGACGAAACATCTGCCTTGTCATTTTCGCTCACGACAGAACTGATCGGAAAATTGATCTGTCGCAGAACTGATCTGGCCCGCGACGACCGGTTCGACAACACCACTGGCCGCACTCTACTGGCCCGGCCGGATGCAACAGCGGCAGGAGGCAACCAGGGTAAAACTGCAGCCAGGCAATCCTAAACCGACATCAAGAACACGGTCATTGGCCAGTTCTGATCGCCCGGTTCGTCCTGGAACCCAGGGCATTGCCGGCATCACATCACCCGGCAGGATCGGGCTGAATGGCGGTTCCGGCGGACATGAATGGCATGCCGCCGAAACCTGATTTGTCAGACCCGTTGTGTGAAGGTGGCCGCTTTCACTTCGATGGCATAGTCTTTTGCAAGATCCAGAAATGCATCGTAGCTCTTCTGGACTTCGGCGAATTTTGGATTGGCGGAAGCATTTTCAGCCATGACTTCGCTGACTGCTTTCTTCAGTGCCGCAATCACATCTTCGGGGAACGCACCGAAAGTCACGCCCTCCGACTTCAGCTTCTGCATGGCGACTGCATTGAAATAGTCGAATTGTGCCGTCGTTTCGACAGACGTCGCTTCAGCTGCATTGGCGATGACCGCCTGGAGATGTGTCGGCAGGCCGTCAAAGGCGTCCTTGTTGACGACGATTTCCAGCGCTGCGGATGGTTCGTGGAAGGCCGGGACGTAGCAGTATTTGGCAACTTTCTGGAGGCCAAAAGCCATGTCCAGCATCGGCCCGACCCATTCGGCGGCATCGATCGCACCGGACTGGAACGCCGGAAATATTTCCGGAGGCGGCAGCAAAACGGCATTGACGCCCAGCTTGCGCATGGCTTCTCCACCGAGACCTGCGATCCGCATGTTAAGACCAGCCAGATCATCAAGGTTTTCGATAGGCTTCTTGAACCATCCGGCGGCCTGGACGCCGGAATTGCCGGAATAGAAGGGTTTCAGACCGCGTTCGGCATAGATCCCGTCCCAAAGCTCCTGCCCACCGCCGTAGCGGAGCCAGGCGGTTGTTTCCACTGCGGTCATACCGAAGGGAACGGCTGAAAAGAAGTGCAATGCGGAGTTCTTGGAAGCTGCATAATAGGGCGTCGAATGACCGATCTCGGCTGTGCCCTGTTCGACGGCATCCTCGACCCCGAAGGGCGGGACCAGTTCGCCTCCGGAAAACACCTTGAGGGTCAGTTGACCGTCGGACATGGCCGCGACGCGGTCGGCAAACGACGTTACGTTGGTACCGACACCGGGCGCCTTGGCTGGAAAGGATGTCGGCAGCTTCCATTCCACCTTGCCCTGTGCAATAGCAGGCGCTGCCAGAAGCGTTGCAGGTGCGGCGACCGCCCCTGCTCTCAGAAAATCCCGTCTTTTCATGTCAAATCTCCTCTGATCAAAACAAAACTCCGGGCAGCCAGGTCGCGAGCGCCGGAAAGACGGCAACGAGGCCAAGTGCCAGCAACTGGATCGCCACGAACGGTATCACGGCGACATAGATTTGCGACGTTCGAATGTCTTCCGGCGCAACGGACCGGAAGTAGAACAGCGCGAAGCCGAATGGTGGCGTCAGGAATGATGTCTGCAGGTTAAGCGCAATCAGCACGGCGAACCAGACGGGGCTGATATCTGTCTGCAGGATGATCGGACCGACGATCGGCACGACAATGAATATGATTTCCACGAATTCGAGAATGAAACCAAGCAGAAAGATCACCAGCATTGTCAGCAACAACATGCCGTAAGCGCCACCCGGCAGTGATTGCAGCAATTCGGCCACATGTTCGTCGCCGTCAAACCCCCTGAAAACCAGGGACAAAATACTCGCCGCGATCACTATGCCGAAGATCATGCCGGTTATGGTCACGGTCTCACGCAGCGCTGCCAGCAGCACGCCGTTTTTTACAAGCGAGGTGGAAATGGTGAGGAGCAGTCCAAGTACGATGGCTGTCAGGGCAACCGAATAGATCGACTTGACCGTCCAGCTGATCTTTCCCGCTTCGAACACCAGCCCCAGAATGCCGGACTGGCGCAGGAACAAAAGACACAATGCCAGCAGGGCACAGGCAAGGGCCACCCGGCCGACAGTGCCCCCCTGCCCGCCAACCGAGATCAGCAGTGCACCGGCAACACCGACGCTGGCAGCTTCCGTCGGCGTGGCAATGCCGACGAGAATACTTCCAAGCACGGCAATGATCAGCCCCAGCGTTGGAGCAATGCTCCAGGTCAGCTCCCGGAAAGTGATCCGGGACTGATCAATTGCGTTGTCCGGTTGGGTGTCTGAGCGCCGCAGCCTGAAAAGGACATAACCGGCATAAAGCGCGACCAGCAGGAGACCCGGAAGCAATGCGCCGGCGAACAGGTCGCCAACCGTGACAGGGTCCGGTGCGAAGTTCCCCGCCTCCTGTTGCGCCTCGAAATAGGCATTCGAGACCTGGTCCCCCAACAAGATCAAGACGATAGAAGGAGGGATAATCTGTCCAAGGGTTCCACTGGCACAGATCAGCCCGCTGCTCATGTGTTTGTTGATGCCTGCCTTGAGGAGCGCCGGCAGCATGATGGTTCCGAGCATGACGATGGTTGCGCCGATGATCCCGGTCGAGGCTGCGATCAGCGCGCTTACGAGCACGACGGACAGTCCGAGCGCCGACTGATTTCCACCCAGTGCTGTCGAAAGGCTTTTGAGCATCCGCTCCGCCTGCTGCGATTTTTCCAGAAGCAGTCCCATGAACACGAACAAGGGCACCGCCAGCAAAAGCGGGTTCGACATGATACCGAAGACCCGTTGCGGTACCGCCTGGAAAAACACCAGGTCGAAGTCCCCCACCATCGCCGCCAATAGAGCGATCAGTGTCGAGGCACCGGCGATTGCGAGCAAGACGGGAACACCGGACAAGATGCAGCAGAAGACAGCCACGGTCATCAACAACAGCCAGAATATATCAGCGCTCATGAAGCATTCCGCCGAAAGAAACCAATAACCCTGACGAGCGTCAGAAGCACTATCAGGGTCGGCAGAACAAGCAGGCAGGTCTTGACCAGAAAGAGGCCCGGCAACCCGCCGGTTTCCGGCGAACCTTCAAGGATCACCCACGAACTTCGCACCAAGGGGTAAGCCATCCACATCATGATTGAAAATACGGGCAGTGCCAGGAAAAGGTCTCCCAGCCAATCGATCCACCGATTGGCATTCCCGCCCAGTTTCTGACGGAAGATATCGACGCGCACGTGTTTGTCGGCGCTGAAAGTCACCGCCACGGACAACGCGACAAGAGCCGCAAACGCATAGTTGACCGCATCCTGGATTTCAAGAAAGCCAAATCCCAGCAAGTAGCGCATGAGAACCATGGACAATTGTCCAAGAAAGACGATCACGGCAAGAACCATGCAAATCCGGCGCACACCTGAAAACACAGCACGCATCAAAACTCAAATCCTGCCACTTGCAGATTTCCATACAGAATCGCCCTTTTGAGGCGGCATCAATCTAGGGAGCAATCCTGCAATTGTATACAGACATCTGATGAACTTCCTAAGCGAACATTCGCGTTTTGATCCGTGCGGGTAGCGTGATCCGCGAATGGAAATCAAATCGTTGATACACCGCCTTCAGATGCTGACCGTGCAGTGCGGCATGAAGCCTCATTCCAAAGCGACTCTCAGGCGCCATGTGACTGCTCGCTTATTTTCGATGATGGAAATTATTGTATTTTTTCAATACATTACAAATTCGACATCCTCAATCTGGTGTGTGGATTTAACTCATTTCACGTTAAAAATTCACCTTGCGGCGATGCAGCAACTTCGATACGCGATTTCTACCGGATGCTTGGTGCTCTGCACCCGGCGGGCGTTTTACCCGTTCCGGAATTCAACACAGTATCCGTCATGAAATCCCGTCGCCCTGAAGATATTGATACATTCGGAGTTCAACCATGCTCGGCAAGAAAATTCCCTTCGTTACCTTTCGCACCCGCGTCCGTGACGATTCAATCGAGGGACCAAATCCGTTCCGCTGGGAAGACAAAACCAGTGACGACTACTTCGGCGACAAGAGAGTTGTGCTGTTTTCTCTTCCAGGTGCCTTTACCCCGACCTGCTCTACATTCCAGCTGCCGGATTTTGAAAAACTCCATGGTGAGTTCCAGGCAGAGGGCATCGATGAGATCTACTGCATTTCCGTCAACGACGCTTTTGTCATGAATGCGTGGGCCAAGGCACAAGGTGTTGAGAACACAAAGGTGATTCCGGACGGGTCCGGCGAATTCACACGCAAGATGGGCATGCTTGTCGCCAAGGACAATCTCGGCTTCGGAATGCGGTCCTGGCGTTATGGCGCTGTCGTTGATAGCTGCGTTGTCGAGCAGTGGTTCGAAGAAGACGGCTTCTCCGACAATTGCAATACCGACCCTTACGGTGTCTCTTCTCCGCAGAATATCCTGGAACAGCTCAGAGCAGCCAAGATTGAAGCCGCGTAGGCCGAGCACATCATGCCGATGCCTGAAGAACCCTGGCCAATCGCCAGGGTTTTTTTGCGTCTCTTTTCCTCTGGTCTTGACGATCGCGCCGCCTATTTCATTTGTAGTTATGGAGGAGACTGCAAATGCGCAAGTGTGTCGGGATGGCGGCCATCGTTTCGTCTTTCGTTTTTTTGGTCCCGGCTATAGGGCAAGAATCTCCAGCTCCCTTCGCCTCTTTCGACAAGGCCGGACCAGAAGAATTGAACGACCCACACGATCTTGCCTTCGGTCCGGATGGCCGTCTCTACGTTGCAGACAAATTTGGCCACCGGATCGCCGTGCTCGATCCTGATTCACTCGAGCTGGTAGAAAGTTACAGTTCGGGAAAACTGCCCGGTGTTCACGATGTTTCCTTCGGTCCTGACGGACGTATCGCGGTCGCGGTGACGGGAGCGGGCGGCGTTTTTGTCTACAGCGGACTGGAAACGCTGGATATTGCACCGACCGCTGTTCTGGCAGCACCGCGTACCGAAGGCGCACTTGCCCACAGCAATGGCCGCATTTATGCCATGGCCGGGGGAACCGGACTGTTGATCGCCTATGAAAACGGCGAAGCTGTTGCCACTGCAGGCTCGCACCCGGGAGCGCACGACGTGGCCGAAGGACCGGACGGATCTGTCTGGGTCGCCGATAATTTCAACCGCCGCCTTGTTCGTTATTCCCCTGAACTGGAAAAACTACAGACTGTCGATGGTCCGGAATTCGGGTTTTACGGACCAAGGTATCTCGATGTCGATACTTTCGGCAGGCTTGTCGTTGCAGATCAGGACGCTCATCGCATCTTGATGATCGATCCGGACGCCGAGGGTGGAGCCGTCCTAATCGGCGTGCTCGGAACAGGTCGCCCTGGCAAGGGAGCGAACCAATTCGATGACCCGGAGGGCGTCGCAATCCGGGGCAACGAGTACTATTTCTCCGACAGCGACAACAACCGGATTGTCCGCTACACGGTCGCGATAAACTGAGCCGGAATGGAAACGGCCGGACACATGGTCCGGCCAGTTTGACCGGACTCAGAGACGCTGACGGCGTTCCCGTTCATGCCGTTCGTCATCTGACCTGAGTTCAAGCCACATGGCATTCAGGATTGCCAGACAGCAGGCCAGCGGCATTCCAAGGATCCAGGCAAAATACCACATGCGATTGTCTCCTCAATAAGCCGTGTGATTGTCGCGCTCGATCGTTTCTTCGTCGACCTTGCCCCAGAGCACCTTGTAGACCCATGCCGTGTAGACAAGGATGATGGGCAGGAAGATCAATGTTGCGACCAGCATGTTGAACAGCGTCCTGTGCGTTGAAGACGCATCCCAGACGGTCAGGCTCGCTTCGGGCTGTACCGAAGACGGTAGAATGAACGGAAACATCGAAATGCCCACCGTCGCAATGATCCCGACGATTGCCCATTTCGAAAACACGAAAATGAGCATTTCGAGACGGGTCTGAAGCAATACCAGCGTTCCGATCAAGCCGAGAAATCCCAGACCGGGAACGAGCCATAACCAGGGATATGTCACATAGTTGGTCATCCAGGCTCCATCTTCGATAACAGCCTGTTTGGCGAGCGGATTGGCCTGCATGTTGGGGTCAACTTCGGACGTAATCCTGAAACCGTCGACATATCCGCTTGCCACCAGATATCCGCCGAGCGCGAAGAGGATAATTGCAAAAAGCGCCGCTATTGTTCCGTATCTGCGGGCCCGTCGCGCAATCTCACCCGATGCCCGCATGACAAGCCAGACGGCTCCGTGCATAACCAGCATGCTGACAGACAACAAGCCGCACAGAAGCGGGAATGGCGAGAACAGCCCGAAGAACGAGCCCTCGTAGGTCATCCGCAAATCATTGTCGAGCGAGTACGGTACACCAAGCATCACGTTGCCGACGGCAACTCCGAAGACGAGCGCAGGCACAAAAGAGCCGATGAAGAGTGCCCAGTCCCAGCTGCTGCGCCAGGAGGGGTCGGGTTTCTTCGACCGATATTTGAATGCGACCGGTCGCAGGATCATGGCGGCAAGCACCACGAACATTGCAAGGTAAAAACCGGAAAAACTGATCGCATAGAGAGGTGGCCAAGCGGCGAAGATGGCTCCGCCACCGAGTATGAACCAGACCTGGTTTCCCTCCCAGGTCGCTCCGATCGTGTTGATCACCACCCTTCGTTCGATATCCGTCTCGGCAATGAAGGGCAGCAAGGCCCCTACTCCCATGTCGAAACCATCGGTTACGGCGAATGCGATCAGAAGCACACCGAGCAGCACCCACCAGATGACTTTCAGCGTCGAGTAGTCGATCAATTCATAGAGGATCATCGCGCTTTACTCCGCAGGAACTGGGACTGTGCCGGATACGGGGCGTACTGATGCCGGCGTCACTTCTGACTCTTCACCATCGTCAGGGCCGATCTTTATGTACTTGAACATCAACGTGACCTCGATCACCAGAAGCGTGCTGTACAAGAGAACAAACCCGGCCAGCGTGAGGAGAACTTCCACCACGGACAGACTTGAAACTGCCGCCGACGTCGGCAACATGCTTTCGATGATCCACGGCTGGCGACCGTATTCGGCAACAAACCAGCCCATCTCGCAAGCAACCCAGGGAAGCGGTATCGACCAGACGGCAACATGCAGGAGCCAGCGCCGCTTTTCCCTCAGGACATCGAGTTTTCCGGCCGAAGAGTAGTAGAAGAAGACCGATGTCAACAGGATGAAGAAGAAGCCGCAAGCGACCATGATGCGAAAGGCATAGAACATCGGAAAGACGTTCGGAACGGTCGACCATGCAGCCTCGTCAATCTGCTCGGTGGTCGCTTCCATCGGGTTGTCGGTATAGGGAAGAAGCAGATAGGCATACCCGAGTGAATTGGCGTTGTATCGAAACGTCTCACGGACCTCTTCAGACACTGTGTCGGGATTTTCTCTGATTTTCTGCAGCGCGTCCCAGGCGACCGCGCCCTGGCGGATCCTGTCCTTGGACCGGTCAACCAGCTCGTGGATACCGGGAATGATCGTATCGAGCGACCGTGTTGCAATAAGTCCCATGACATACGGCACCTCGATCGCGAAAATATTCTCGCGATTTTCCATATCGGGCCATGCAACAACGTTGAAGGCCGCTGGAGCCGGCTCGGTATGCCACATGGCCTCTATTGTCGCGAGCTTCATCTTCTGGTTCAGATTGGCCTCATAGCCGCTTTCATCACCGAGGACGACGACTGAAAGCGCTGAAGCAAAACCGAATGCCGCGGCAATTGTCATGGAGCGCTTGGCGATTTGCAGATGCCTGCCCTGCAGCATGTACCAGGCGGATATACCCAGCATGAAAAGGGCAGCCGTCACGTAACCTGCCGATACCGTGTGAACGAACTTGGCCTGGGCAACCGGATTGAAAAGCACGTCAAAGAAGCTGCTGACTTCCATGCGCATGGTGTCGGGATTGAATTCGGCACCGATCGGGTTCTGCATCCAGCCGTTTGCGATCAGGATCCAGAGCGCTGAAAAATTCGTTCCAATTGCCACGGCCCAGGTCGCTGCAAGGTGCTGCCGCCTGGAAAGCTTGTCCCAACCGAAGAAGAAAAGGCCGACAAAGGTTGCTTCCATAAAGAAGGCCATCAGCCCTTCAATCGCAAGCGGAGCTCCGAAAACATCCCCGACATACTGGCTGAAATAGGCCCAGTTCATACCGAACTGAAATTCCATTGTCAGCCCGGTTGCGACGCCGAGAACAAAATTGATTCCGAAGAGCGTGCCCCAGAATTTGACCATGCGCTTCCAGATCTCGCGGCCGGTCATCACATAGACCGTTTCCATAGTCGCGAGCAGAATGGACAACCCAATGGTCAAGGGTACGAACAGAAAGTGGTAGAGCGCGGTCATGGCGAATTGCAGCCGTGACAGATCGACGACGCTTAGTTCCATTGTATTCCCCCTCTTCAAGCCGGCGGCTTGAGCTCAAGGTCAGGCGGACCTCTGAACCGATCCGGTGCCACTTCCCTCACACTCTTTCAAGCAAGGACGCGCATTCCGTTCCCGTCAAAAAACCGGTTCAGAGCAATACACTAACTGCTTCGGATGGTGGCGCAGCCACACCACAAGGTCAATGCGACAGATCGTATTCGACAACTTAAAATCGCAGAAAACTGCGGCAGGATCCTTTGAAAAAACGAAACAATTCAGGGCAGCCGCGTGTCACTGCCGCTCAAACGAACGACACGGTCTGCAACATCAAGTTCACGATCCTTGTGCGCAATCATCAAGACCGCCTGATCTGTCCTGAAGTCAAGAAAACGCGCCAGAACCTCGGCCCCTGTGTTCTCGTCCAGACCTTCTGTCATTTCGTCCAGAACGTACAGGCTTGGTCGCGTCAGGAAGGCTCGCGCCAACGCAAGCCTGCGTTGCTCGCCTCCGGACAATCCGAGCCCATCTTCGCCCAGAATGCTTTGCAGTCCATCCCCATCCTGAGCAATTCGCTCAGCCAGGGCGGATCGTTCCAGAGCTTCCCATAGCTCGGCCTCACCGGCATCGGGATTGGCAATACGCAAATTCGCAGCAATGGTGTCGTTGAAAAGATAGGGCCGCTGGCTCAGAACAGCTACGGATCGGCGCAAGTCACTTTCGGAAAAATCCCTGATATCTGTCCCGTTCAGCCAGATTGTGCCTTTGTCGGCATCAAGAAGCCGAGCTGCGAGCGAGGCCACCGTGGTCTTGCCACAGCCGCTGCGCCCGGCAACAGCCACGACCTCACCGTGCCCAATTTCCAACGACAGACCATCCAGAATGGGCCGCGCCGCGCCAGGATAGTTGAAGCGCACCGATTCGAAACGTAGGACAGCATCCGTTGTATCTTCCAGCTCACTTGGCGCTTCCGGTTTTGCCGTTGATCCTTCAGTTCCCGCATTCTTCCTTCGCGCCGCTATCGAACGTTCTGCAGCCAATTCCGTTCGCGGCAGATTTGCCAGGCCAGGAAGCATTGCCGAAAACAGTTCGGGCAAAGCCATGACCACCAGAACAAGGCCAACGGCGGGTGCAAGCGTCAGGTGTCCATCCGCGACCTCCCAGGCGCATACAAGGAGCATAAAGGCAAGAAAAGTCTGACCGATCAGGCTCGATAAACCGACGAGCCGGTTCGACCGTTGCTCCAGCTTTTCCTCAACTTCCATCAACCGGCCGTCTGCTGTCAGAATATGGTCTGCAGCATCTCCAAGACCGCCATAAACGGCGATATCGCGCCTCCCCCCGGCAAGATCGGCCGCACGTAGACGCATCGCATCTGAGGCGGCATCCGCCCGGCGAACGGTATTGCGTTCAGAATTGTCAAAAGACCGCCACGCAAGGATTGCCCAGGCCGCGATGAAGATCAGGCCAACAGTGAAAACCGCCCGGGAAACCGTTGCCCAAACGACCAACAGGAAAGTCGCCACGATCACGGAAAGCACGATTGGGACCACGAGACGCAGGTAGACTGAATCGAGCGCGTCTATGTCCGCCGTCAATCGGTTCAAGACGGTTCCGGACCGCTTCTTTTTCGCCGACTCAATCGCGTAGGCCTCAAACAGGCGGTTACGCAAATCAGTCAAGAACCTGAAGGTCGCATCATGGGTCAGCACGCGTTCGCCGTAGCGTCCGGCTGTCCTGATGATGGCAAGCGCGCGAATGATTGCGCTTGGTGCGAAAATATTGAGAAAGGCACCACTCAGTCCTGCCAGCGCCGCGGCCGTGATGAACCAGCCCGAGACCCCTAGCAGAAGAATGCCCGCAGCAACCGGCAACAAGGAAACCGCAATACCGACCCAGAAATGCAGCCTGCTGAAGCGTTGCTGGCTCTTTATGAATTGCCAGACAGCCGTCATTTCACGTTCTCCGGCGCCACAGGCGTTTTTGCAATGTCCAGATCAAGGTGTCGCCCGGAAATTTCCAGGACGGCCGGGTCATGGGTCGCGATGAGGCACGTTCGTTCCTTCGACAGAATTTTCAAGCCTTCGATCACATCCGCAGCAGTGTCCGGGTCGAGGCCGGCAGTGGGTTCATCAACAATCAGTATCCTGGCTTCCTTGCGCATCGCGGCACGCGCCAGTGCGATCCGCCTGATTTCGCCGACCGACAGACCAAAACCGTCTTCACCAAGTTGCGTCGCCAGGCCGCGCGGCAGCCGGCTGACCAAATCCTGGGCGCCTGCGAGGTGCAGCGCAGACTGGATGTCGGCATCTTGTACCCCGGATGGATCCGGCATTGCCTTGAGCAGATTTGCCTTCACGCTGCCATGGAACAACCGCGGCGCCTGCCCGAGATACATGACCTTCCGGCGCAACGCGTCCGCGACCATTGAAATGTCATCCCCGTCAACGAGCACATTGCCGCTGTCAGGCATTCGAAAGCCCAGGACAAGATCCAACAAGGTCGTCTTGCCGCACCCGCTTCTGCCGGTGATCAACAGCGTTTCGCCAGACTCGATCCGACAATTGAACCGGTCGAATACTTTGCGACCTGCCAGATCGATCGTTACGTTGCCAAAGGAAATGCCGGGAGCTTCGAAAAGCCATTTCTTGTCCTGGTGCATTTGCGGCTCAACGGCTGTCCTCACCACGGAGACAGCAGCAGCCGGCGTATCGATAGCATCCAGCATTTCAGACAATTTCTGACGAGCGGCAAGCCCAGCTGCACGGTCATGGTAAGCAGCGGAAAAAGATCGCAAAGGCGCAAAAAACTCGGGCGCCAACAACAGGATAAACAATCCTTGCGCGTACCCGAGCGACTTCCCCCAGACACCGATCTCGATATCACCAAGCAGCGAAAACCCGACATAAACTGCCGAAAAGGCAATCCCTAGAGCGGAAAACAACTCCAGGACAGTCGACGACAGGAAGGCGACCTTCAAAACCCGCATGGTGCCGAGTCTGAAGCGTTCACCGGCATCACGGATTTCGGATCTCGAGTTTCCAACCGCGCCGAACAGGACAAGTGTCTCCAATCCTCTTATCCGGTCCAGAAGCATACCGCTTAGTCGTGCCAGTTCCTCCTGCTGATCGGCGCTGGCAGTCTTGGCGCGCGCACCGATCAATGCCATGAAAACCGGTATGACAGGGCCGCTGATCACGAGGATCAACGCCGCAAGCCAACTGAACCAAGCCGTCACAAGGACAATTGCGAGCGGAACCAGCTTCAGCCTCATAAATTGTGGCCAATAGTTCCGGTAATAGGGACCGAGCAGATCGACCTGATCGGTGACATGCGCAGCAAAGGCGCCTGACGGCGGAAAACTCTGCGCCGGTGAACGTGCTATCGCCGCAAAAAGGAGGTCCCCACGTGCCTTCTTCTGAATGCGCCGAGCCGCTCGTTGAGCCTGGCCCTGAGCCAGTATCTGCAGATACACTCGAATGAGAGCGATCATGACAAGACCGGCGACACATGTCAGGAGCACAACCGGCAGCTCTGAATTTGCGCCTTGGCTGTCGACGGTTACATCTGAAAGGACCAGACCAAGTGGCCATGCAATGAGGCCGGCCTGCGGAATCCAGAGAAGATCGGCGACCGCCAGAATTGTCCCGGCCCGGTTCAGCGCCGTTTTTTCGGAGATGTCGGCATCACCGATCTCCTGGCCACTTTTTCCGCTGTTTTCCAAGTCCTTCCCCAGTGCACCGCAAACCGTATGACGCGTATTTGCGCAACGATCAGGATTGTCTCCCCGTCAATCATGGTTTGCGTCACTGCGCAAGGAACCATCCGAGGAACACCTCTTACATTCTCGAGCGGCGTTTCTCCACAAAACGTCGGTCAAAAATCGAGGACGTTTTGGCGCATCGCGTTTTCAGTGTCCTGACGGAATGCTGTCAGGAGGCCTGTGCGATGAAGGCAAACAGGGAATATTCCCTCCAATGTCCAAGGAGAAAGAGATGAGTGAACCCTGCCTTGAGGTGGTGATTTTCAAAGTCAAAGACAGCGAAAAAGCCCGCGTTGCCCGCAGAGCAGCGCAAGACACCGTCAAACACTATGACGGTTTCATCTCCTGGACCGCCTACGAGTCCTGCGAGGAGAAGAACCTGTTCGCCGACATTGTTCTGTGGAAGGATCTGACGACTGCCAAGGACGCGGCTAACAAGGTCATGAAGGACCCGGCCTTTGTGGCCATCATGGCGGAAATCGATGGATTGATATCAATGTCTCACTACACGGCAGACCGTGTTGTCGAAGCAAACGCTGCTGCTGCCTGACAAAAAAGGGGCGGCAAAGTGTGCCGCCCCTTTTCATTAACAACAGAAACGGGACAAACTACATTGTCGGAATGACAAACTCGGCACCGTCCTTCAGGCCCGACGGCCAGCGGGAGGTCACGGTCTTGGTCCGTGTGTAGAACTTGAAACCGTCAGGACCATGCTGGTTCAGGTCTCCGAAACCGGATTTCTTCCAGCCACCGAAGGTGTGATAGGCAAGCGGCACAGGGATCGGCACATTGATGCCGACCATGCCGATATTGATCCGGGAAGCAAAATCGCGCGCGGTGTCGCCGTCACGCGTGAATATCGCAGTGCCGTTTCCGTATTCATGGCTAAGCGGCAGATCCAGGGCTTCTTCGTAAGTCTCTGCACGCACAACAGACAGGACAGGGCCGAAGATTTCGGTCTTGTAGATGTCCATGTCCCTGGTGACGTTGTCGAACAGGCATCCCCCCATGAAGAAACCGTCCTCATAGCCCTGCATGGAGAAATCACGGCCATCGACGACCAGACTTGCACCTTCCTTGACACCCTGGTCCACCAGTCCCCTGACACGACCAAGTGCTTCCTTTGTGACGAGCGGTCCGAAATCAACGTCATTGCCGGCGGTATACGGTCCGATTTTCAAGGCTTCAACCTTGGGCGCCAGCTTCTCAATGAGCGCATTTGCAGTCGTTTCACCGACAGGAACGGCAACAGAAACAGCCATGCAACGCTCGCCGGCAGCACCATAGCCAGCACCGACCAGTGCATCGGCAGCCTGATCCAGATCGGCATCCGGCATGATGATCATGTGGTTCTTGGCACCGCCGAAGCACTGTGCCCGCTTGCCGTTTGCTGTCGAGCGGGAATAGACGTACTGGGCGATCGGTGTGGAACCGACGAAACCGACGGCCTGAATGGTCTCGGCGTCGCAGATAGCGTCAACCGCGCTCTTGTCGCCGTTGACAACGTTCAAGACACCCGCCGGCAACCCTGCTTCGATCATCAGTTCCGCCAACATGATCGGCACGGACGGATCGCGCTCGGAAGGCTTGAGAATGAACGAGTTGCCACAAGCGATAGCCGGACAGAATTTCCACATCGGTATCATGGCCGGAAAGTTGAACGGCGTGATACCGGCGACAACACCGAGCGGCTGGCGCATGGAGTACATGTCGATGCCGGGACCTGCACCTTCAGAGAACTCACCCTTCAGGTGATGTGGGGCACCAATGCAGAATTCGGCAACTTCCAGACCACGGATAACATCTCCCTTGGCATCCGGAAGCGTCTTGCCATGTTCACGGGACAGAGCTTCCGCGAGCTTGTCCATATCGCGGTTGAGCAGGTCGACGAATTTCATCATGACTCGGGCACGACGCTGCGGGTTGGTTGCAGCCCATCCGCGCTGTGCCGCTGCGGCATTGGCGATCGCAGCGTCCATTTCAGCCTGACTGGCGAGCGCAACCTGCGCCTGGATTTCTCCCGTCGCCGGGTTGTAGACGTCGGCAAAACGACCAGACGTACCTTCCACGTGCTTGCCGTCAATAAAGTGACCGATTTTCTGCATATCGCATGTCTCCCATCTGGCCCGAGGCAGCCAGCCGACGGCTGATCTCCCGGAAAATTTGTTCTGGTGTTTTTCGCTCTTATTTTTGTTATATACAAGATCCAGTTTTCCGGATCTGTTGTGCGTTTTTTATAGTTATGTCATCTATCTGCCATAACCTTGCAAACACTCCTGGAATTGTCATCCCTGAAAAGTGCGGGATCCGGGATGTGGTGCTTCTGACAGTTCCACGAAACCAGCAACGTTTTGACCAGGGCAGAGACAAGGTCATGAAATTCATGAATTGGGACGACATCAGAATTTTTCTGACCATTGCAAGAACAGGTCAGATTCTGGCAGCAGCAAAACGCCTTGCCCTGAACCATGCAACCGTCGCAAGGCGGCTTACCTCATTGGAAGAAAGCCTCGGCGCCCGATTGTTCGACCGATCAACGTCGGGCTGTGTGCTCACGGAAGCAGGCAGCCGCTTTTTCGACCGGGCCGAACGCATGGAAGCAGAAGCTGTTGCCGCGGAAGCAGACCTCGGCGGCGACACCCCGGAAATTGCGGGAACGGTCCGAATAGGTGCCCCAGACGGGTTTGGGGTGGCTTACCTTGCCCCGCGCCTTGGCAAGCTAACGGAGAGACATCCTGGCTTGACCGTGCAACTGGTTCCCATAGCACGTTCCTTTTCTCTCTCGCGACGGGAAGCCGATATCGCGGTGACGATTGACCGACCGGAAACCGGAAGGCTGGTCGCGGGCAAGCTGGTCGACTATGCCCTCGGACTTTATGCGTCCAGAACCTATCTGGAAACAAGGGGGACTCCCGCCTCTTCATCCGATCTAAGCGCGCACGACCTAATCGGCTACGTCGAAGATCTTCTCTATTCCCCTCAACTGAACTACGGGACAGAGTTTTCCAAAGACTGGACTGCCCGCTTTGAAATCGCCTCAGCTCTTGGCCAGACAGAAGCAGTTCGCGGCGGTGCGGGAATTGGCATACTTCACGATTTTATCGCGCGCGAGGACAAGGCACTCGTGGCCGTATTGCCGGAATTGAAATTGCGCCGGTCATACTGGATGGTGACACACGAGAGTTCACGACCGCTACGTCATGTTGCCGCCGTTCAAGATTTTCTTCGCGATCAAGTCGCGCGCGATAAAACAATTTTCAGCGAATGATTTCTTCATCCATGTGTTCTGGCGCAAGTCCTATTGATATCGCACGATCACGCACTTTGATTGTGATTGCAGTCACAATCAAAGTGCAAAAAACCATGTATTAAAAAACAAGAATTAATTATTCAGCATATTCATGGAGTATTACATCTAAAAATAACTTTTGAGGAGGCAATTATGTCTTTTGGATTTTCTTCAGACGACAAAAAGAACGAAACATTCAATTTTGACTTTTCCAATTCGGAACGGGATGTTGCTGACAATCTCCGGAGCAAATCAGACGAAGATGACCCTTCAACCCTGGCTTATGTCGTGAAACATGTTTTTGTTAAGTCCTTTTCCACCAGCGGCGATGCTGATGACGGTGTTCCTACGGCGCAAGCCATTGATACAGACGACTATCTGATGTGACTTGAACCGGGCCAGAGCTGCATCAGATGCGTTGCAAACCTGTGGTTTGCCGCTAACGCCAATCTTGCGTTTCCGCGATCCAGTCAAGTGTGCGTTGATCCGGAGTGGAATTTTTCGTGACATCGCTGATGATCGCGACGCTGTTTGCACCGCTTTGCAGAACATCCCTGCTCCGCTCTAGCGTGATGCCGCCGATCGCGACCAGCGGCAAGTCGCCGATTTTCCGTTTCCAGCCTTCGATTTTTTCGAGCCCCTGAGGTTTCCAGCTGAGCGCCTTGGAACTCGTGGGAAACACCGGGCCCAGCGCCACATAGTCGGGTTTGACAGAAAGCGCGGCATCGAGTTCCGCGCCGTCATGGGTCGACACGCCCAGTCTCAGCCCAGCGCGCCGAATTGAAGCCAGATCTGCATCTGCGAGATCTTCCTGCCCGAGGTGAACATAGTCGCAGCCAAGATCGACCGCCAGGCGCCAGTGATCGTTGATGATGAGCTGACAACCGTACTTCCGGCAAGTTGCCTGAGACGTTGCAATCTCCCGCCGCAGTGTTTCTTCCGACGCATCCTTGATGCGCAATTGGACGAGTTTGATGCCAAGCGGCACAAGTCGGTCAATCCAGTTTGAACTGTCAACGATCGGATAGAACGGGTCGAGATCCATCACACTCTCTCTGACGATGCTTGAAATCCGTGTTTCCATTAGCAGGTCTGGCCAGTTGGAGCTTGCAAAAAGGCAGCGAACTCCGACTTTGTTCGAATGCGAACAACCCGGAGATGTTGCGGAGGGTTCTCATAGATCTTCATCAATCTGGCGCGCGCGCTGCGCCGTGTACGCCAGATGAAGTGCAAGAACTCGATTGTTTGCAAGTTGAAACGTTCCGGACATCCTTCGGCCAGATCAGGGCGCGATTGCCCGTAGTACCGCAGCGATCGTTTCAGCACTCGGAATATCCTCAGGGCAACGGGAATATCAAGCCAGACAAACGTGTCGGCCCTGGAGACGCGCTCTTCATATGTATTGGAATGGCCACCTTCAAATATCCAGGAATCCTTCATGTGCACTTCGTGGGTCAGAAGATCTTTTTCTTCCCGAGTGCGCTCCAGCCAGCCCGCACGATAATGGATCTTGTCCATGTGGTAGACGGGCAGGCCTGACTGCTTGCCGAGAAGCCGAGCGAGCATGCTCTTGCCCGATCCCGGGCCACCGACGATCATCACCCGTTTCATGGAAGCACCTTGATAAGGAAATTGCGGGCCGACGTTATACACTCTTCCGATTGTCTGAAAAGATGGAAACGCACTGTTCAGTGGACACATTCACCACGCAGACCCAATTTAGGCTTCAGACGTGCATTGATTGGCAAGGAGAAGCCGATGAGCTGGTTGAACAGTCCCGATCCAATTCCCGGTGTTGCAACAAGCTGCGACCCTATCGACACGATTATCGTCCCGCGAACCTCTGACCTTGGTGGCTTTTCGGTTCGACGGGCCTTGCCCTCGGCAAGACGGCGCATGGTTGGCCCATTCATCTTCTTTGATCAGATGGGTCCGGCTGAACTGTTGGTGGGCGGTGGTATCGACGTGCGCCCTCACCCGCATATCGGTCTTGCCACGGTCACTTATCTCTTTGAAGGCGAAATGTACCATCGCGACAGTCTCGGCACCGAGATCGCAATCGCCCCGGGCGCGTTGAACTGGATGAGCGCCGGCAAGGGCATTGTCCATTCCGAGCGCGAGCGCCCGGTACGTCTGCAGGAAAAACGCCCGCTGTTCGGCCTGCAAAGCTGGGTGGCACTGCCGAAACAGCTGGAGGAAGGGGATCCCTCATTCCAGCACCATGGAGCAGAAGAGCAGCCTGAATTTGCAGATAACGGTGCCTCGGTGAAACTGATTGCCGGCAACCTCTATGGCCATGAGGCACCGGTGCAGACCGCATCAGACATGTTTTATGCGGATATTTCGCTCGAACCCGGTGCAAAGGTTCCTCTGGATGCCGGCTGGGAAGAGCGCGGCCTTTACACGATATCGGGACAGATCACTATTGCCGGGCAGCCCTTTGACCCCGCGCAGTTGCTGGTTTTCAAGCCTGGCGACCATCTGGTGATCGAGAACAAGACATCTTCACCCGCGCGGTTCGTCGTGCTCGGCGGTGAACCGATGGATGGAAAGCGGTACATCTGGTGGAATTTCGTCTCGTCGTCAAAGGAACGTATCGAGCAAGCCAAGGAAGACTGGAAACTGGGGCGGTTTGACACCGTTCCGGGAGATGCAGAGGAATTTATCCCGCTTCCAGACCGTCCAGGGCCGTAAAGGCGCGCATACCGCAATACCCTGCCTTCTAACAGCATACAGAGCCGGTCACTTCCGGCTCTGTATTTTTCATTTTCGCCTCTGCATCAACAGGCCTATAACCGATCGTCCGGTTTCGGTTGGTTTTGCGCGTCAGCTACTTGCAATCGCAACCGGTTCTCTGCCAATAAGGTGCCCGATCCGAGAGCGCTTCGCGCGCATTTTGTCTTGTTGACCGCGAGAGCCTCATGCAGAGCAAACATTCCGCTTCATGTGTCACTCGGGAACTCGAAAACAAAGTCTTCGGATCGGCAAGCGCGCTTTCTTTTGCGACTGGATCCGCAGTCGAAGCGTTTCGCGCAGTCTTTTGCCCGGCGCAAAGGACCAATGCATGGCCGCACGACGGCGGACAATATGAGAGAACGGACCGATCGATCTTGTTGGTTCTGTCCCAGGTCAGATCGCAATCTTCAGCGAAATTGAGGCGGCTGCGGACCGGACAGAATTGAAATGTGACGGCAATCAAGAAGACAAATCGAGCAAGGGCAAAACCTGTATTTGACTTGCTGACACGGGTGGAACGACATGCGGCTTGGAATTGACTGGGGCGGAACAAAAATCGAGATCATTGCGCTGTCCAACGAAGGCAGCGAACTCTTCCGGCAGAGAGTCGACACACCCAGGGACGACTACCAAGGGTGCCTGGAAGCGGTAAAACATCTGGTAAATGAGGCAGAGACGGCGACCAGTCAATCCGGAACGCTCGGCCTCGGCATTCCGGGATCACTGTCGCCAAAGTCTGGCCTCGTCAAGAATGCCAATTCCACCTGGATGAACGGCAAGCCACTCGACAAGGATCTTGAATACGTCATCGGCAGACCTGTGCGTATCCAGAACGACGCCAACTGCCTTGCCGTCTCCGAGGCGACCGATGGTGCCGGCGCAGGTGCGCATATCGTTCATGCCGTTATCATCGGGACCGGTTGCGGTTCGGGTATTGCGATCGACGCCAGAGCACATCAGGGTGCAAATGGCATCGGCGGCGAATGGGGTGCGATTACCGTTCCCTGGCTCAAGGAAGACGAGTTTCCGGGGCCGGACAGCTGGATCGGGCACCGGGGGGTTATTGACCGCTGGTGTTCAGGTACGGGATTTCAGCTCGACTACAAGGAAAAAACCGGAACCTTGCTGAAGGGGCACGAGATCATGGCGCTCAAACGTTCCGGTGACCCCGTGGCAACACATGTCTATGAGGCTTATGTGAGCCGCCTCGCCCGGTCACTGGCAATGTCCGCCAATCTGCTTGATCCGGATGTTTTCGTTCTTGGCGGCGGCATGTCGAACATCGATGAGCTCTATGAAGATCTGCCGCCCGCCATGGTGCCTTACATTTTTTCCGATACGTTCGACACACCGATCCGCAAAGCCGTTCACGGCGACAGCTCAGGTGTACGAGGCGCCGCCTGGCTCTGGAACTGAACAGCTAGTCGGTGGACTGCCAGACCCGGCGTTGCCCAAGGGTGACCAGAATAATGCCGACGCCTACAGCTGCCACCGCAGCCAGTTTCGCGGCATTCGGCACTTCGTTGAACACCAGATACCCGAGACCGAGGCCCACGACTGCTGCGACAGACCCTATCTGACTGAGATAGACCGGCCCCGCGGTTTGCTGAAGCCGAAAATAGAGACCGTATTGAAGTCCGAAGATGGCGGTCTGCGCCGCGAGCAATCCTGCCGCTTCGGGCGTCCACGCAACAGGCGCAACCGGTATTCCCCAAGTTGCGGTGAAGGCCGACAGAACGAGAAAACCCACCACCATCATGCCGAGTGCCAAATCTACCGGCTTTGCTCCTTTTGGCCATTTCAGCGTTCTGTATATGTTTCCAGCTGCCAGAAACAGGGGAATTGCAAGCGCCAGCAACGACCAGAAAGACGCCTCTGCAGACAATTCCGACCCTGAAATCGCCAGTAAAATTCCGCCCGCGACACCGAAGAACACGCCGGCGCCCATGATCCACTGGAAACGCTGAAGACGCAGGACAACCGCAAAGGCGTAGGTCAGTACCAAAGGAAACGCAAAACAGAGTGCCACAAAGCCGGCTCCCACCCTGGGTGCGGCCGCCACGGCGATCATGTTCGGCAAGATGAACAAGAGGCCTGTGATCAGGATGTAGATCACCAACCGTTGCTGGTGCCCCTTTTCTTTTGCGACCCTTGTGCTGCCGTTTTTCAAACCGGCCAGTCTGGTGGCACCAAAAAGTCCGATAGCGCCACCGAGGATCGACCACTGCAGCAGCGCGATGGGGTGCCAACCGATTTCGGGAGCCGCCTTGGCAAAAACCGTTGAAACTCCGAGAAACGAGCCGACAATCAGCATAAGCACAAGCGACCTTTCCAGTGGGCTCCTGCCTCCTGCCGAAGACTTGTACCCCTGTCCGATACCTCCGGAACTCGATTGCGTATCCTGTCTGGCCATGGCTGACATTTGATCGTCCTTTTGATCTGTTTGGCAACAGCGCGTTTTCGCCTGGAGGTATAGGTATCATTTTTTATCTTTATTTCAAGATACTTTATGTCAAGATTCTTGACGCGTATTGACAGCAGGTATCGAAAAGGGAAAGGTCGGTTCACCAAACCATTGGAGATGCCGGACTGTCTGTCGGTGGATTTCATTCTCCCGACAATGGCAGAAACGCAGAACATTACGTTCCCGGGACGACGCTATGAACAAACCTTCCGACACGCGGTCAAAACCATCGAAACACCTGTTCGGCGACCCGGCGGACCTAATGACCGACCGGGCTGAACGCGCGCGGCGGCAATGGCAGAAGGAAGTCCCGGAAGTTGCCGAACAACTGCTGCCGATGGTGTTGCTCGGGCGCCTGAACGAAGCGGCGCAGTTGATGAACCGCGATTACCTGGTTCCGGCCTACGCGAAAATCGGTCTGAAGCTGGGAGAATTCGATGTGCTGGCGACACTGGTCAGATCCGGTCCTCCCTACAAACTGACACCGACCGAGCTTTATCGCTCAACGATGATGAGTTCAGGCGGCATGACTGCGCGTGTGGACAAGTTGGAAAAGGCCGGTCTGGTTGAACGTTGCCCGCATCCCGACGACCGTCGTGCCCTTACCGTGTGTGTCACTGACAAAGGCCTGCAACTGGTCAAACGCATGATCCCACAGTATGTCGACATGCAGGCCCGTGCAGTCGAAGGTCTGACGGCGAACGAACAAGACCAGCTCTCGGCACTTCTTGAGAAACTCATCCGAACCGCAAACGATCCCATTACGGGCAAATAGGTGCGAAACGGACAAACGGTGTCGTGACAGATCTTTCAGTCACCGATTGCCTTCAATCCCTTTTCCAGCAGGTTCCATTGTTTCCTTGAAACGGCTTCCTTGGACGCCAGCAACCAGTATGTCTGGTGATGGGGCAGATTTTCAGTTGAAACGCGTTGCAAGCGTCCGGTCTTCAAGTCCTCCTGACAAAGTGGCAGAGAAGCAAGCGTGACCCCAAAACCTTTTCTTGCCGCGGACAAAGCTGCAAAAAAGGTGTCGAAGCGAAGATCGGCAAGCGGCGTCGACGGCGTTCCGAACCTGGCTGACCAATCGTTCCAGCCGGGTCGAGGTCCAACGACCGCGATCCGGGGCAGGCCTGTCCAATCCGCGGAACGTCCCAAAAGCTTCGGCGAGGCTACGGGTGCGATGACTTCACTGTAGAGCGGCAGTTTATACGTGTAGGGCCAATCTCCCGACCCGTATCTTATCTGGATGACACCGGGCTCTTGCTGAACTTCCGAGGAAAGAACAAGTGTCTTGAAGGAAATCTGCGCATCTATTTCAGATGACAGTCTGTACAATCGAGGCATCAGCCAAAGTTCAATGATTGACGCACTCGCCGAGATCGTTACCCGATTTCGTGATATTCCGAATATTCCCTCGGAACTTTCCCTCAGACTCTCCAAGGCAGAACGGACGTGCGGAACCCATGTCTCGCCCTCGACCGTCAGGGAAATGCTGCGCGGCTGACGCAAAAACAACTGTGTTTCCAGGCGCTTTTCGAGCTTGCCGATCCGCTGACTGATCGCTGATTGAGTCAACCCGGTTTCCTGCGCAGCGGCTGTAAAACTTCCTGTACGCGCCGCGACCTCGAACGCCCTCACCCACTCCAGCGGCAGGTTCTCAAATCTGGACTTATCCATTAGCAAAACGAACCCTAAGTCTCTTAATTCCTAATTTGATTTTATAGTAAAACAGCACGATCTTGTCATTGTCCAGACAGGAGAGGCTTTGGCGGATGACACAGGTGGCAATCAATGAGTCGGGTAATATTCTTGTTCTCGACCACAACCGGGAACAGTTTCGCTTCCACGCGGTCTGGCTGCGTGACAATGCCTGGGACACGGAGACAAGATCCCCATCGAATGGTCAAAGGCTGATTGCGTTGCGGGATATCGATCCTAAGGTCCAGATTTCCGCGGTTGCAGTCGAAGGCACAACGCTCAAGATTACATTTTCACCTGAAAACAAGGACGTCGATTACTCAATCGACTGGCTGATTGCGAACGCTTACGACCGTCCGCGAGTCTCTGAAAAGGGCTGGCTCGCCGATAGCATCGAGACCTGGGACGCGATGCTCAATGAAAATGTTCCTTCTGCCGATTTCAATCACATAGCCTCGGATCCATCGGCAAAGCGAGCGTGGCTGGAAAGCGTTGCCAGGTACGGTTTCGGAAAACTCAACGGTGGACCGGTAGAAGACCAGGCGCTGATGAAAGTCGTCCAACTGTTCGGTTTTGTCAGGGAAACAAACTACGGAAGGCACTTTGAAGTCCGGACCGAAGTCAATCCAACCAATCTGGCCTTCACGGGACTGGGACTTCAGGCACATACCGACAATCCCTACCGCGATCCCGTGCCGACAATTCAGGTTCTTTACTGCCTGGAAAGTTCAGCTGCGGGCGGCGAAAACATGGTGGTCGACGGATTTAAGGCGGCAATGCGCCTGAAGAACGAAAATTCCGCGTGGTTCGATGTTCTGAGCCGATACTGCGCGAAATTTGAATATGCAGGCGAAAAGGGTGTTGCCTTGACGTCCCGCCGACCGATGATAGAGCTTGCGCCTGATGGAGAACTCATAGCGGTTCGCTTCAACAACAGGTCTGCAGCCGCAATAACCGACGTGCCTTTCGAAGATATGGCCCTTTATTACGAAGCCTACCGCAGGCTCGGCGAAATCATTGACGATACGGCAATGGAAGTGACTTTCCGTCTCGAGCCCGGCGAATGCTTCATCGTCGACAACACGCGAGTACTACATGCCCGCAAGGCTTATTCGGGAACCGGTTCGCGTTGGCTACAGGGGTGTTACGCCGACAAGGATGGCCTGCTTTCGACGCTTGCGTCCCTTCAAACGTCTGTCCAGGAGGCAGCTGAGTGAGCAAGCCGGATTTTTCAACACTCAATCGCGACAACATCGTCGCGTTCATAGGTGATATCTTTGAACGCTGCGGAGACGAGGAATATCTCGGCGAGCCGGTCACCATGGCTGAGCACATGCTCCAGGGCGCCACGATCGCGGAACGGAACGGCCTTGACGAGGAGATCATCGTCGGGGCCCTGCTTCACGACATCGGACACTTCACTTCGGAGTTCGGAACCTTTTCCATGGAAGACACCGAGGACCGTTTTCACGAGGAAGCGGGTGCACAGGTTCTCAGCTCATACTTTCCGTCGGTGATCGTCGATTGCGTCCGTCATCATGTTGCTGCAAAGCGCTATCTGTGTGCGACGAAACCGGACTATTTCAAACGCCTCTCCGAGGCATCTGTCCATTCGCTCAATCTCCAGGGCGGTCCGATGAGCCCCGATGAAGTCGCGGATTTTGAAAAGAACCCGAACCTGAAGAAGATCATTCAGGTTCGATATCTCGACGAAGCCGGCAAACAGGCAAATATGGAAACTCCCGACTTCTGGCATTTCGCGCCCATGGTGCAGACTTTGGTCGACAGACACCTGGAGACGCGCGCCTGAATTCCGCCAACCAAACAAGATCAGGCAAGGCCATTGCCGCACGTGAACTGTTTACGGATATCCCAGCGAGAACAAGGTCGTTTCCTGCCGGAAGATCTGCTGGTTTCTGATCAGCATGGCCGTGCCGACATATTCGCCCGCAGGCCAGGCCTCTCCCCTCAGCTTGCGGCCGGCAAAGGCAACCCATTGTGCCTTTTGCCGCTCGAGCGGTTCGCCTTCCGATTCCGCCATTACGCCTTCGGGGCCGACGAGACGAAGCGCAACCCGATCACCTTTCTTCAGATTTATCAGTCGCGCAAAAAAGACAAAAACAGGAGACCGGGTCCCGGGTTCGGCTTCGGTTCCCGTTTCCAGATCAATCGACTTGACTGCACTGTCCGCAAACCCGGTCTGAATGATCTCGCCGTCGGCATCCTTCAACAATGCAACGAGGTCACCTTGCCAGAGCGAACCGTCGTAAGCCGCTTTTGCCTCTGCAACGGACGCACACTGCGCAAGACGATCCTCTGCAGCTTCCGGATGCCCAAGGAACGGGTCGACAACCTGGCCGTCCTTCCTCAAGGAAAGATGCACATGCGGAAAGGCGGCGAAACCGGAAAAACCGACCTCGCCGAGGACATCACCGCGCTCGACACGATCTCCGCTGGAAACAATCACTGAACCTTGCCGCATGTGGCAATACTGGGTCTCCCAGCCGTTCCCGTGGGAAATCACCACTCCGTTGCCGCACTCCTTGCCCTCGATCCGCTTTCGATCTTCTGCTGATTGAACTAGCCTGTCCGGCATGTCGTTTCGAACACCCTTTACGACGCCGGGCGCGGAGGCGATGACGCCGGCTTTCTGGTTGGTGTTCAATACCCGGAAATCCGTTCCCTTGTGACCGTCATAGCCGGCCTGTGCACACATGGCGGTCTGAACGTCCGGTCCCGGATCAATATCAACGTAGTTCTGGACAAAACAGTCCTGCCCGAAGTCGCAATCGATCGGCAAGGACACTTCAAGCTCAGCAGCCGAAACATGCGTGTCATATGCCGCACCCGTCACTTGGACAGCAAAGACCGCGACAAGGATTGTGCCAAAGCGCCACATCATCGATTAGTTCCTTTTCAATTGATGTCCCGTTCAAGTAGCGTGACTTGCAATCCGGCGAATGATCGCCGACTGTCTTCGAACATCTTTCCGGCAATTTATGGAACAAGCGTGATGATTAAGTGGCTGTCCACTCTTCTGATATCTGCATTCATGATCTTTCCCGCGGCAGCGCAAAGCGAACTGCAGATACGGGATATCGAAAAAGGCAGTGGCGAGGAAGCCAATGTTGGCGAAACCGTCGTCGTTCACTACACCGGTTGGCTGATGGACGGGACCAAGTTCGATTCCAGTGTGGACCGAGGACAACCCTTCTCCTTCACGCTTGGTGAACGCCGTGTCATTCCCGGATGGGAAAAAGGCGTTGAAGGCATGCAGGTCGGCGGCAAGCGTGAGCTGATCATTCCACCTGACATGGCCTACGGCTCCCGCGGCGCAGGCGGCGTCATTCCACCTGATGCGACGCTCAAGTTCGAAATCGAGCTTCTGGACGTCAAAGGGAAGAAATTTTCCGATATCGGCAATGACGAACTGAAGGAAAAACTTGCGTCCGGCGCGACCGTGATCGATATCCGGAGGCCTGACGAGTGGAAACAGACCGGGGTTGTTGCCGGTAGCCATCTCGTGACCTTTTTCGATGAAAACGGCAATGTGAACCCGGATTTCGGCGCTTCGCTCCAGAAGCTTGTCGCTGGTCCCGAGGATGAGGTTGTGCTCATCTGCCGAACAGGAGCCCGTAGCAAGGTCTTGTCCCAGTACCTGTCGGAGCAGGCCGGCTTTACAAATGTCGTCAATGTCGAAAGTGGCATCATGAGCTGGATCGGAGACGGCCAAGCCGTCACGGCTGCTGTCTTGCCGGAAAATTGCTGGCTCTGCTGATAAAAATCGACCAACAGCAATTGATCGGTCCGAGACCACAATTACCGCAACAAAGCTATCCCGCTAGTGACCCACGGCAAGTTCGAGGCTCATCCGGTTATGATCGGTGACGACCTTGCCCATCTCCATCGTGACGATCTGCCCGTCATCGACCACGACCTTGCCGTTGACGACGGTTGTTGAGGCCCCTTGCGGGCAACAAAAGACGACCGCAGCGACGGGATCATGCAGTCCGCCTGCAAATTGAAGCGTGTTGAGATCCAGGGTGAAGAAATCAGCACACTTGCCTGTTTCCAAAGAACCAATATCGTCCCGTCCCAGCACCGCGGCGCCGCCTCTCGTGGCAAGTTCCAGAGCTTCCCGCGCGGTCATCCATTCACCAGCGCGCAACGGATGTGATGGCGGCAGCAGTGCATGTTTCCGGGGGCCTTCGGGCGGCATCAGTCCCAGCTGCAGCCTGGCGAGCAGCATGGCCTGTCGCACTTCTCCAAGCATATTGGACCCGTCATTGCTTGCAGAGCCGTCAACACCCAGCCCCACCTTCACACCGGCTGCCATATACTTCTTGACCGGCGCAATACCCGAGGCAAGCCGCATGTTGGAACATGGGCAGTGTGCTGCCCCGCAGCCGGTGCCCGCGAACAGGCGAATTTCCTCGTCGTCGACATGGATTGCATGGGCGAACCAGACATCGGGGCCGGTCCAGTCAAGACCTTCCATCCACTCCACGGGACGTTTGCCGAAACGCTCAAGGGTGTAGCGTTCCTCATCCAGCGTCTCGCACAGATGGGTGTGCAACATGACGCCCTTGTCGCGTGCCAGGTGTGCACTTTCCCTCAAAAGGTCTTCCGACACCGAAAACGGCGAACACGGAGCGACCACAATCCGGGTCATCGATCCCGGGGACGCATCATGATAGCGGTCTATCACCCGGATGCTGTCTCTCAGTATGTCATCTTCTTCCTCAACACAGTCGTCCGGCGGCAATCCGCCCTTGCTCTCACCCAGCGACATCGAGCCACGGCTTGCATGGAAACGGACACCGAGATCCCGGGCTGCTTCGATCTGATAGTCCACCTTGTTGCCACTCTGAAAGAGATAGGAATGGTCGAAAACAGTGGTACAGCCCGACAGCACAAGTTCTGCAAGACCGACGAGAGCGCTGTTTCGGGACGCTTCCGGGTGGGTCTTCGCCCAGATCCGGTAATGGGCCTGAAGCCAGGGAAAGAGGTTGTTGTTTTGCGCTGCGGGAAGATTGCGCGTGAGCGTCTGGTTGAGGTGATGGTGAGTGTTGACGAAACCCGGCAGAACAATCTGGCCGGTCGCGTCGATCACTTTGTCGGCGGTCTTCGGCAGTTCCTCGGTGGGCCCGACCTGTGTGAGCATTCCGTCTTCGGCAAAGAGCCCGCCATTTTCGATTTCACGGCGCTCGTCATCCATCGTGACAAGGATGTCGGCATTCTTCAGAAGCAGTGTCCGGCCCATGGCTGCCCTTCGCATCAATTCGACTCAGGTTCAGGTCGCGGCCAAGCGTATCTGCTAAGTTGTCCCAGAACTATGTTGTCAAAAGAGGAAACACTTTCAGCAATTTGTCGGAAATCTAATCTTCCAAAGGCGGCATCCGGTTCCACGCATCGAGCGCGGCAATCTTGTATGCTTCGGCAAGTGTCGGATAGTTGAAGGTGTTTTCGACAAAATATTCCAACGTGCCGCGAAGGTTCAGGACTGCCTGTCCGATATGAACCAGTTCGGTTGCCCCTTCTCCGACAATATGGCAGCCAAGTAGCCGCCTGGTCTTCAGGGAAAAGATCATCTTGAGCATGCCCGTATCAAGGCCCATGATGTGCCCGCGTGACGTTTCGCGAAACCTTGCAACACCGCACTCATAGGGAATTCCGCGTTCCTTGATTTCCTCTTCCGTCATGCCGACGGTCGAGATTTCAGGCACAGCGTAGATCCCGTAAGGAAAATACTCGGGCGGATCGTGGGCCGCTTCGCCAAGCGCATGGCACGAAGCGATACGCCCCTGTTCCATCGATGTCGAGGCGAGGCTCGGAAAACCAATCACATCGCCGGCGGCAAAGATATGGGAGACTTCCGTCTGAAACGTTTCGGGATCGACTTCGAGGCGGCCACGGTGGTCAACCGACAAACCGCAACTGTCCAGATTGAGAGACGGTGTCGCGCCCATGCGGCCGGCGGCAAACAGGATGACGTTGGAGCGAACACTCCGCCCCCCCTCCAGTTTGATCTCGCAATCGGCAGGACCATGCTTTTCAATTGCTTCAACCTTGGCTCCGAAGCGCATGGCGATTCCGCGATCCCGCAATTGATGGGTGAAATCGGCGACAAGTTCCTTGTCCAGAAAATCCAGCATCGTTTCGCGGGGTTCAACGAGTGTCACGTGAACGTCGAGCGCCGAGAAGATCGAGGCATATTCCACACCGATAACCCCTGCCCCGATAACGGCGATCGAGCGTGGGATCTCGCCCAGATCGAGAATCTCATCGCTGTCGAGCACGAATTTCCCGTCGAAGGGAACATAGCCGGGACGAAAGGGGTTTGTCCCGACGGCGATGACAAATTTGTCCGCGCTGTATTTCAGGATCTCCCCGGCATCGCCTTCCACCTCGATCATGTGGCTCTCGACAAAGCGTGCCTCACCCCGGACCGTGTCGACCTTGTTGCGGGAGAACTGATGCTCAAGCACATCCACTTCGTGGTTGAGCGTGATGTGGAGCCGCGCCCTGAGATCGGCGGCGGTCAGGTCCTGCTTGACACGATAGGAGCTTCCGTAAAATCCGCGCTCGCGCCATCCCGTCAGGTTCAGAACAGTCTCTCGCAGTGTTTTTGAGGGGATTGTTCCGGTGTGAACCGAGACACCACCGACCCTGCGGCCCCGTTCCACCACAAGTACGTCGCGCCCGAATTTTGCTGCCTGGATCGCAGCCCGACGGCCCGCCGGCCCGCTGCCGATCACGATAAGATCGTAGTGTTCCATGTGCCCCTCAATGCCGTTCGACCAACGCGCCGTTTTCCCGCCGATTCTCCTTGGCGTTTCTGTCTGTCGAGGCACTGCAAGACAGCATCTTTGTTCCCGGGTCAAGTGCTCGCGAAAATAACGCGTGGACCAAGACCGCAAACTGATCAAAAACGACTGTTTTTTCCTTCCCGGTCAATAGACCATTGCCTTCCCATCGCGCTTCGGCTATGCGTCGTCTCATGAAGACGAGCCTGAAAGCAGTATGGTGGTGGCGCGGCGCGACATAGGCGGCCAGCGAACAGTCATGCTCTGAAAGGATCAAGCAATTCACCAAAGGCCGCCGCGGGACACCGCTGGCGGCCTTGGTGCATTAAGAGGCCGCCAACGCCGCAAACGGCCACCAGAAACGGGAACGGAAAGACCATGCCGGTACTGGCAGATCAGACCTATGAAACCGAAAGCGGGATTACGATCCTTCGGACCTCACGCCCCTCCGACTACGAAACCGGAACGTCCGACTGGATCGACCGGCTCGACAGCGAATTGGGCGCGGTTCTTTCTTCGTCCTACGAGTACCCCGGCCGCTACACCCGCTGGGACATGGCGCTGGTCAATCCCCCTCTTGTTCTGGAGGCTGCCGACCGAAAGGTCGAGATACGGGCCTTGAACGATCGCGGCAAGGTTCTCATACCTGCAATCGTCGAGGCCTTGCGGACACACGATGTTGTTGAAACCTTTGATGCCGGCTCTGACAGGATCGAACTTACCGTCAAGAAACCGGATCGCCTCTTCAATGAAGAGGAGCGCTCCCGCCAGCCGTCGACATTTTCAATCGTTCGCGCGCTGAAGGACCTTTTTGCCTGTGGCGATGACCAGCTCGGCCTCTACGGAGCCTTCGGTTATGATGTGGCCTTCCAGTTCGAACCGATCGACCAGAAGCTGGAAAGACCTCACGATCAGCGTGATGTCGTTCTGTTTCTCCCCGACGAAATCCTGATTGTCGACCACCACGGAAAACGGGCCTATGTGCTTGAATACGATTTTGTGGTCAACGGCAAGACCACGAAAGACCTGGAGCGAACGGGCGAACAAAGTTCCTATGCACCGGCGAACAAAGACCCTGGCCGGGGAGATCATGAGCCGGGTGAATATGCCGAACTTGTTGAAAAGGCGAAGGATTACTTCCGGCGGGGCGATCTGTTCGAGACCGTTCCGGGGCAAACATTCTATGAACCCTGTGCCAACCCACCCTCGGCTGTTTCCAGGCGCCTTGCCCAGATCAACCCTTCCCCCTACTCGTTCTTTTTCAACCTCGGCAACAACGAGTACCTCGTCGGGGCTTCGCCGGAAATGTATGTGCGTGTCACAGGTGGCCGACGCGTGGAAACCTGCCCGATCTCCGGCACGATCCGACGCGGCAAGAACGCGATCGAGGACGAGGCGCAGATCCGCAAGCTGTTGAATTCGGCAAAGGACGAGGCGGAGCTGACCATGTGTTCCGACGTCGACCGAAACGACAAGAGCCGGGTTTGTGTCCCAGGCTCTGTCAAGGTGATCGGGCGGCGGCAAATTGAGATGTATTCCCGGCTGATCCACACGGTGGATCATATCGAAGGTACTCTTCGCGAGGACATGGATGCGCTGGACGCCTTCCTCTCCCATACCTGGGCCGTCACAGTGACAGGGGCGCCGAAACGGTGGGCGATGCAGTTCATCGAGGATCACGAAAAGTCACCGCGTGCCTGGTACGGTGGGGCCATCGGCGCTGTTCTCTTCAATGGCGACATGAACACCGGCCTGACACTGCGGACCGTCCGCATCAAGGACGGACTGGCGCAGATCCGGGCTGGCGCAACACTGCTTTACGACAGTGTTCCGGAAGACGAAGAAGCGGAAACCGAACTCAAGGCAGAAGCCATGCGTGCGGCGGTTCGCGAAGCCGGCCTGGCGACCCGTTCCACCGAAACGACTGAAACCCACAAGCCTGGCGAGGGCCTGAAGATCCTGCTCGTGGATCACGAAGACAGTTTTGTGCACACGCTTGCGAATTATTTCCGGCAAACGGGCGCCGACGTCGTCACCTACAGAACGCCGGTTGCCGACCATGTCTTTCATGACGTCAATCCGGACCTGGTTGTTCTGTCACCAGGCCCCGGCAACCCGAAGGACTTCGACTGCGCAGCGACGATCGGTCGAGCCCGCGCCCGCGCGTTGCCGATCTTCGGCGTCTGCCTCGGACTGCAGGCACTTTCGGAGTATTTCGGTGCGGAACTCGGCCAACTGGATATTCCAATGCACGGTAAACCGTCACCGATCAGCATCTCCGGGAATTCCCTCCTCTTTGACGGTCTCAATGCGCCGGTGATCGTCGGCCGCTATCATTCGCTGTTTGCGAAGAGGCCTACCCTGCCCGGGGATATTCGGGTGACGGCGGAGACCGAGGATGGTGTCGTGATGGCGATTGAGCATGAAAAAGAGGCCATTGCCGCGGTGCAGTTCCACCCGGAATCCATCATGTCACTGGATCAGGACGCAGGTCACATGATCATCGAAAATGTTGTCAGCCGGCTCGTTTCGGCGAAGAGCCGCGAACGCGAAGACGCCTTGTAATTTTTGTCAAGACACGTTGGCGGTATTTGCGCTAAGGATGCGAGTGGAAATTGAAGGAGACACCCTTTGCATATTCTGCTCGCAATTCTTGCCGCCCTCGCAGGCGCTGCGTTCTGGATCTACCGGGCCCGCCAGGCGGCCGACAGCACACGAGTTGTTCTGGAAGCGGCCCAAGACGTCAAATCTGCGGCCCGGCGCTTCGGTTTTCGGACCCGTGCCAATCAGCATCCGACCGAAGGCGTCGATGATCCACGGGTGACGGCTGCTACATTGCTGGTTTTGACAGCCGAGACGGACGGCGGCATCTCGCGGGCAGAACAAGACGCCATCCTGGAGCAACTGCAAACCGTGTTTCAGATGTCTGCTGCGGAAGCCGACGACCTTTACCTGTTTTCAAGGTGGCTTGCCAATCAAAGCAGCAACCCCGACGACATGATCCGCCGCCTGATCAAGAGAACAGTTCACCTTGGCGGTCGCGACACGATTCCGGACCTAATCCAGATGGTTTCACTTGTCGGCAACGCCGATACGGGAACATTGACAGACGACACGATACACATCGTAGAAAAACTCAAGCAATTGCAAGGTTGAACGAATTTTGTCTGAAGGAATTCTACAGTCTGTCAGATCACCCGAACATACCAAGTGATACTGAACAGATTTGGTTTCATGGAACATCTTGGGTTGAAAAGAAAGTTGATTAACGGACTGCAACCGAGTTCTATTGAATTCCAGGTTTGATTTTGCACTGTCTTCACCGGGTGGCATTATAACAGACAGGATCCGACAACACGGGGTCTCGGGAGAAACAATGACGGGCGGCGCCGACAGGAAATCTGCATGGTTTGACAGGCCGCGCTGCAAAAAGGCCGGCGCTTCCTTGCTCGTGTGCGCTGCCGCGGTCTTTGCTCTGGCTGCAGGAGCAAATGCCCAAGAGGATACCGGACTGAAAAACCATATCCTTGGAATTGGAAATTGTCCGCCGTGGAACCCTCAATCGCCTGAAATTTGCCGCAACAGCCTGGACAAGGTGGTGAGTGCTTTGGGTCCGAGGCTTGATGCCGGTCCGGACAACATTCACCTTCTCATCAACGAGGGTGCCAATGCTTCCGCCTTGAAGCGAAAGGCCACGGAGCTGGCCAATCGTCTTGGTCCGGAAGATCGTCTGATCATCTATGCCAACCTGCCTCTGGGCCAGAAGGATGATGACCCTTCGGGCGAGGCCAATGGCTACGTGCTCGAGTTCTGGGCAGACCAACGCCCCGAAACAGCAACAGATGCAATCAGCGAGGGCACGTGGGTATCAGCGCCAGCCTTTGCGGCGATGATCCACACTATTCCGGCCGCCGAGGTTATCCTCGTTCTTGATACCAACAACTCCTATGCGGTCAATATGCACCTTTTCGACGCACACAGGGTCGACCACAAGGAACGTCCCGAAGCGCTGGTCTCCTCGGCAGGTGCCGGACAGGCCGCCAACTATTCGGCAGATCGGACAATATCGCTGTTTGCGAAGCACCTTGCGTCGGCGCTTCATGAAACGGATGGCTCCCTGCTGGATGTGATGAGTGTGGCAGCCGGTGGTACACGGCAGGCAGCGATACCGATCTGCGCGGCGCTCAAGGAGCACCAGGACGAAAACGAGGCTCAGTCGGCGGATTGCCAGCAGGTCCCCGCCATTCACGATCCCGATGCTCTCCTGGGTGAAACGGCCCTTGTTCCGTTGGCCGAGTCCGGTTTGAACGACTAAGAACCGGGCTCGCCGTTTATCCGGAGAGGGCCCCGCCCGCATTGCAGCTTGCCGAAGCCAGAACGTTCAATGCATCACCTGTGTTGGCTTCCGCTTTTCTGATACTCGGTCGTCCCTGGAGCCGCTCCACGAACCAGTCCCAGTCATCGGCATCAATCCGCGCCAGACCGGAATCACGGAGCGGCGCAATCGGCTGAATGCCGTTTTGGCCGACCTGGCCGATCGCGAAACGAAAGGCGTAGCCAGGGGTCAGGCCCATGCGCAGATCCGAAACGACAACCTTGTCTCCGACAAGCTCTGTCCTGAAATATCCCCTGCTGAACCATTCCAGCTTTTTGAAGGCCGCTGTATTCGTCAGGCATGCCGCCAATTCCGGATGCCGGGGATGCTCATAAATCTCAGGTGCGCCTTTGCCGTCGAGCAACGAGAAATACAGGTTGTCGTAGCCGTCTTCCCGCAATCCGATGACTTTCCAGAGCAAAATATTGAAAGGCGCAGCAATCGCGTAAACGGCATCCGGTTCCATGCCCTGGCTCTGAAACACCGATCGCGCCTGAGACTGCACATATTGCTGAAGCACAGCGCTGAGGCCAAGATAACCAGTCGTCAACACCAATGCGCCTGCGACCCAGTTTCGAAGTCGTGACGTCCAGTTTTTCTTGCACAGTGCATAGATAACCACGACGAGCAGCGGGATCGTGTAAACCGGATCGATAATGAACACCGAGCCGACGCCCACCGGGTCCGGGTAAAACGGCCAGAACAGCCTTGTGCCATAAACTGTCATCGCGTCGATGATCGCGTGCGTCGACAGGACAAGAAAAACCGCTCCCCATGTCAACCAGCGTTGATCCCGCAAGCCTTTGAACAATCTCATCAATGCTTCACCGATTACCGGCGCGGCCAAGGCATGGACGAAGATCGAATGCGACCAGCCGCGGTGGTAAACGAAACTGTCGATGGGGTCGTCAAACGGAATAAACACATCCAGATCCGGCAATGTGCCGAGCAGGCCACCCACCAACACTGCCTTGCGTGGTCCGATCTTTGGTCCGAGGCAGGCGGTTGAAACGGCGGCACCGAGAACGAATTGAGTGAGTGAATCCATTTATTGGTCCGTGGGTAACACAGCAGGAAAGTCAGCCGGATATGTGGTAGCGTGCACCCATTGGCAATGCATCACGCAAAAAAGGCGGATCAGTCAACCCGCCCTTGTCTCTTGTTCGTCAAAATCGAGGCGACTCAGTCCACTTCCCTGACCGCTCCCTTGGCCGCACTTGTCGTCATCTTGGCGTAAGCACGCAATGCCTTGGTGACCTTGCGCTTGCGCGTTTCGATCGGCTTCCAGGCCTTGTCACCCCTCGCTTCCATTGCGGCGCGGCGTTGTGCCAGTTCGTCATCGGAAATGTCGACTTTCAGGACCCGGTTCGGGATGTCGATAACGATTGTGTCGCCTTCTTCCACCAGGCCGACAGCGCCACCTTCTGCTGCCTCCGGAGACATGTGGCCGATCGAAAGGCCAGAGGTTCCACCGGAAAAACGCCCGTCCGTCACCAGTGCGCATTCCTTGCCCAGCCCCTTCGATTTCAGGTAACTGGTCGGATAGAGCATTTCCTGCATGCCGGGCCCACCACGCGGTCCCTCGTAGCGGATCAGCACAACGTCGCCGGATTTGACCTTGTTCGTCAGAATCGCCGAAACCGCACTGTCCTGACTTTCAAAGATACGCGCCGGACCGGTAAACTTGAGTATGCTATCGTCAACCCCTGCGGTTTTTACGACACAGCCTTCTTCGGCAATGTTGCCGTACAACACCGCAAGGCCGCCGTCATTGCTGTAGGCATGCTCGCCTTCGCGAATGACGCCCGTTTGGCGGTCAAGATCGAGTTCGTCCCACCGCCGGTTCTGACTGAAGGCAACCTGCGTCGGCACACCGCCAGGGGCAGCCTTGTAGAAATTGTGCACGCTTTCGGAATTGGTCTGACGGATATCCCAACGTGCAAGGGCTTCCCCCATCGTTGAGGAGTGAACTGTCGGATTGTCGGTATGCAGTTTTCCGGCGCGATCCAGTTCACCAAGGATAGCCATGATGCCGCCGGCCCGGTGAACATCTTCCATATGGATATTTTCCACCGCCGGGGCGACCTTGCAAAGCACAGGCACCTGCCGCGACAGCCGGTCGATGTCATCCATCGTAAAGCCGATTTCCCCTTCATAGGATGCGGCCAGAAGATGCAGGATCGTATTGGTAGACCCCCCCATCGAGATATCGAGGGTCATGGCATTTTCGAACGCCTTGAAATTCGCGATATTACGCGGCAGAACACTTTCATCATCCTGCTCGTAATAGCGTTTGGCGAGATCGACGATCAGGTGACCGGCTTCGACAAAGAGCCGCTCGCGGTCCGCATGGGTTGCGAGTGTGGAGCCATTGCCGGGCAACGCCAGGCCGAGTGCTTCCGTCAGACAGTTCATCGAGTTCGCCGTAAACATCCCCGAACACGAACCGCAGGTCGGACACGCGTTCTGCTCCAAGGCAAGGACATCGGCATCGGACATCCTGTCATCTGCCGCTGCGACCATGGCGTCCACCAGATCGACGGATTTCTGTACACCGTTCTCCAGGACAACCTTGCCTGCCTCCATAGGTCCGCCAGAGACGAACACAACAGGAATGTTCAACCGCATGGCCGCGTTCAGCATGCCCGGCGTGATCTTGTCGCAGTTGGAAATGCACACCAGGGCATCGGCGCAATGGCCGTTGACCATATATTCAACCGCATCGGAAATCACTTCGCGGGACGGCAGCGAATAAAGCATGCCGTCATGGCCCATGGCGATACCATCATCCACCGCGATCGTGTTGAATTCCTTGGCAACCCCACCAGCCTTTTCGACTTCGCGCGCGACAAGCTGGCCGAGGTCCTTCAGGTGAACGTGTCCGGGCACAAACTGGGTAAAGGAATTGGATATTGCGATGATCGGCTTGCCGAAATCATCGTCCTTCATACCTGTCGCACGCCAAAGGCCGCGCGCACCAGCCATGTTGCGGCCATGAGTGGAAGTTCTGGAACGATACGGGGGCATATCTCGTCTCTCCCAAAGTCTGCAGACAATCCGGCCGTATCAGCATGAATATGGTTGCTGATACCGGCAGAAAACCCGCGCCCGAATTTGATTTGATATGGGGTTTGACAGGTTTTTGACCAGAACGAAAGGTCTGAAAACACAAAAAGAGTACGCTCCGGTACGGTTGCTTCCAATTGAAACGCCCGGCGCGCCTGGTAACTCCCGGGGGCCTAGCGCGACACCCGGCGCACCGATCCGGGTGTGTGCCCGGTAACTCGTTTGAATGCCCGTGAAAAGGCCGCTTCAGAATCGTAGCCAAGCTGCGCTGCAACCTGACCAAGTGACATCTCTCCATCCTGAAATTCGGTCCAGGCCAGCTGCATGCGCCAGCGCGTCACGTATTGCATGGCCCCTTCTCCTGTCATTTCCTTGAACCTGGCAGAAAAGGCCGATCTCGACATACCGGCGCACCTTGCGAGCCTTGCGACCGTCCAGGTGATATGAGGCTCGCGGTGAAAGGCCTGCAGAGCGCATCCGAGTTTCGGATGCCGGAGAGCGCCGATCCATCCGGCCTCGTGCCCATCCGATTTTTCAAGCCAGCTTCGGATCGCCTGGACCACCAAGATGTCGGCCAGGCGTGTCAGCACCACCTCACCCCCTGGCCTGGGGTCTCCGGCTTCTTCTGCCAGATACCGGAGTGTGCTGTGAAGCCAGGTGCTTGCGCCCTGATCGAAAGTGTCGAGGAAAATCTTGGACGGCAGCAGATCGATCAACCTTTTTGCCACAGCATGATCAACCCGCAATACGCCGCAGATCATACGCGTGAGACGACCACTGCCACCAAAGATCATGGTTTCGTAATTCGGACTATGCCGTTTGGCGGGGATGTCGAAAAGTGGGGTGGCGGTCACGTCCCTTGAGCTTTTCAGTTTCACCGGCCGCCCGTGAGGGAGAAGTATCAACTGACCGGGCCTCAGTTCGATCTCTGTCTCGTCCTCAAGAAAGAGCACACATGCCCCCTCCGTAACTGCAACGAGAACCATCCGTTCCGCGAGATCGGGCACATCAATGCCCCAGGGCTCCCTCAGCTCTGGAGCACAATAAAAAGTCCCGGTCAGTCTGAGCAGATGAAAAACGTCTCCAAGCGGATCTGCCATTGTCGCTGGTGACGACGGTGTCAACTGATCAGTTGCTGTCACGGATACCTCCCCAAATCGAATATGCAGGATCCAGTTTTCTGGATGAACTGCAAGTTTTTTTAGATATCAAGACATAGAAAGTCCGAAGCATCCCGTACAAATTGAAGGTGCAAATAATTATTTGGAGATCTCTCATGTCAAATCCAAACAGAAAAATCGCGCTTGGACTGTCCGCCTTAACCCTTTTGCCAGTTGGCACGCTGGTCACGTTTTTCCCGGCGTCACTCTATGCGCTCAACGGGCTCGTGCTCGATCCTTCCGCCGCCATGATGAGCGAAATACGGGCCCCGGGTGTTTTTATCCTGCTGGCAGGGGTACTCGCGTTATGCGGTCTCTTCAGGCAGGCACTCGAGGGACCTGCCCTGCTCGCATCCGCCGGGCTGCTCTTGTCCTATGGCATCGGCCGGCTGATAAGCCTGCCGCTCGACGGCCTGCCTCCCGTATCCCTGCTTGTTGCCATGGGCATCGAGGTTTGCCTCGGCACGTGGTGTGCGGTCCTCTATGCTGATCGGGTGAAGTTATCTGGGCATTTCGCATGAAAAGAAAGCCGGCACAGGTGGAGGACCTGTACCGGCTATCTATCAGACTGCCCTGGAGGGGTGGATGTCGGACAGCCTGAAAGAGGCAACTGTTGTTATGCTGCTACGGAGCTTTCGGCCAATGTCGGATAATCCGTGTAGCCCTTCTCTCCACCGCCATAGAGGGTCTCTGGATCCAATGCGTTCAGCGGTGAAGCACTTGCAAGCCTGTCGACCAGGTCCGGGTTTGAAATAAAGGGGCGACCAAACGCGACAAGATCGATTGCCCCCGAGTGAACGGCATTGATTGCCAAGTCCCGGTCATAGCCGTTGTTGCCCATCTTCGCCCCTTCAAAGAGCGCATAGAGCGCTGCAAGATCTCCGCCTTCAGGTATGTCCCGGGGCCCGCCCGTCTGGCCTTCGACCAGATGAAGATATGCAAGCCCATACCCGTTCAAAAGCCTGATGGCATGGGAGAACGTTTCCTGCGGGTTGCTGTCTGCGATATCATTGGCATTGGAGAACGGGCTCAGACGGACGCCGACCCTGTCAGCACCCCAGACCGCGACGACCGCATCCATGACTTCCTTCAAAAAGCGCGTTCGGTTTTCAATCGAACCGCCATACTGATCGCTCCGTTTGTTGGACCCGTCCCTCAGGAACTGGTCGATCAGATATCCATTCGCTGCATGCACCTCAATCCCGTCAAAGCCGGCCTCCTTGGCGTTTTCAGCCGCCTTTCGGTAGTCTTCGACAATTCCGGGAATTTCGTGCGTTTCCAGAGCGCGGGGGCTGGGAGTGTCAACGAACTGTGTTCCGTCGAATGTCTTTGAATTCGCTGCAATAGCCGACGGAGCAACGGGGTCGGCTCCACCAGGCTGCAATACGGGGTGTGAAATCCGGCCGACATGCCAGAGCTGGATGACGATCTTGCCGTCTTTTGCGTGCACGGCGTCAATCACTTTTTTCCAGCCTTCCACCTGTGCGCCCGAATGAATGCCCGGGGTCCAGGCATATCCCTTTCCTTGTGGCGAAATTTGCGAAGCTTCCGTGATGATCAGCCCTGCACCTGCGCGCTGTCCGTAATATTCAGCATGCATTTCGATCGGGGCATCGTCTTCAGGTCTCGCCCGATTGCGTGTCAGCGGTGCCATGACAATGCGATTTTTCAACTCAATCGCCCCGGCCCTGGCGGGTGCGAACAGTTTTGCATCAGACATTATCGGTTCCTTTTTCTGTCGTTTAAGTTGCCAGATCTATTTATGGAACATTCGGTCCATAAATGAGCCTGCATGATCACAGGCAGTGTTGCACTCATTCCACCGGACATTTCTTGTCAGGCAGTAAGAATTGTTTGTGCTTGTTTCAGGGTATCGGCTATGCGATCTGCCGAAAATCCAGCCTTTCGAAGCGCAAGCGTTCCGATCGCAAGTGATGAATAGGCGCGCGCCCTGTCGCGAACGGCATCCGGATTGGCGGGGTCAAGAACCTGCGCGAAAATCTCCTCGATCTTCTCGAGATGCCGGCGGCCGATTTCGGCAACTTCTGCGTCATGCGGTGCCAGCTCCGTTATGCAGTTAACCAGCATGCAGCCTTTCGACCCGCCCTGCGGGTCGGAGAGAGCCTGCATCATTGCTTCCACGGGATTTCCGTCAGACGTCTCCGCCACATCTTTCAAGTTGCGAAGCCCGTTGCGCGAGTAATGCTCCAAGGCCCTCAGAAAAAGGGCCTGCTTGCTGTCGAAGGCTGCATAAAAACTCGACCTGCTCAAGCCCATCGCCTTTGTGAGATCTTCCAGCGAAGTGGCCTCGTAGCCTTTTTTCCAGAAGACGAACAATGCTTGTTCCAGAGCAGTCGCCTCGTCAAAATTACGCGGCCGTCCCGGTCCGGCCGGGCGGCTTTTCGATGTCGGGGACTGAGCGCTCGTTTTCGTCATGCACCATGATATGGACCGTACAGTCCGGAATGCAAGACCCTCGAAACCAATTTGTGGACTGACCGTTTCAAAAAGGTGGTGGGAATACAACTCCCCTTTCAGGTCACATGCGGCACGAGCCAGAAAACGCATCCCCAACGTCATCGAAAACGCGGGCAATCGCTTCCATCTCATAGAGCCTGCTGGTGCGCCTGACGCCTTCCACCAGATAGAAGTCCTGGATCGGAAACTGGTTGGAATTGAAGCGGAAATCTCCGCGAACACTTTCGAAAGGGGCTGCGTGAATGGCTGAAAGCATTGCTTCCTGATCCTTCACGCCGCCAGTCAACTCAAGCGCAAAGTGAATCAGCTTTGCTGCATCATACCCTTGCGCGGCATAGACGGAGGGAGCGTAGTCGTACGCACGGCCGAATTCGCGAACGAACCGTTTGTTGGCCGGATTGTCGAGGTTTGGTGCCCAGTGAGATGCCGAAAACAGCCCCTCTCCCGTCTCCTTTGAATGTGGCAATGTCACCCCGTTCACGGTCTGGGACGACAGAAAGGGAATGATGCCCTTTATTCCCGATGTCTGAAACTGCCTGACCAGTTCCACTCCCATCCCTCCAGGCATGAATGCGTATATTGCGTCCGGTTCAATTCCCGCGATCTGGTCAAATTCGGCCGAAAAATCGGTTTGTCCCAGCTTGGGAAAGATTTCCCGGGCTATCTGACCCTTGAAATGTCGGCGGAAAGCCGCGATCGCGTCGCGGGCGGCCTCATAATCCGGGGCAATGGTCACAACCTGCTGGTATCCCTTGAGGCTGGCATAGCGACCCATGGTCTCATGAACCTGATCGTCCTGCGACGCGGTGGAAAAGAAGTAGCGATTGCAATCGCGGCCGGCAATCGGCGCTGGACCGGATCCTGTTCCGATAAACAAGGTTCTGGATCTTACGACGGGATCGTGGACGGCCAGCATTACCTTTGAAAAATTTACGCCAACGAGAAGATCAATGCCGTTTTTGTCGATCAGCTTCGTGACCTGCTCGACTGCATAGTCCGCGTCGAGCTTGTCGTCGACGACGAGGACATTTGTCGGCAGGCCGCCAAGCGCTCCGTTGGACTGATTGACCGCAAGCATGAAGCCGTCACGCATGTGTTCGCCGTAAATGGCGGCCGGTCCCGACAAGGTTGCCATGAAACCGATCCGGAGCTGCTTTTCTTCCTGCGCCAAAGCAGCGTCGCCCATGAGGCCGATTGCGGCCAGAACACCGGCAGTTTTTACCAAGATCCCACGTATCATTTCTTTTTTGTCCGATCGTCCCGCGGCCACGCCGGCAAATATGGCTTCGCGTACCAGCCATTCATTTGCCCGTATCGAATCTCAGCATCGCAAGAACTGGTTAGGCATTTGCAAACGTCCACGGCGTGAGGCACGGCAAAATCACAACCCTGTCATAATTCACGAGAAATTCCCCATAGTCGCCGCAATCCGGCCTGTGTGCGGTCGCATTAACGAAGATTAATAAAACGATAATCAGGAATAGGTGACCGCCCAGCGCGCGCCCGAACCGCGATATCAGGAGGGCCAAATGTATTCAGTATCCGCGCCTGCCAACACTTGCGATACCAGAACGGGCCGCAACGAGGATCAAACTCCAGAGCAAGCGGAGACCTGTGACCCGCGCTCGGTCAGCGGCTCACAGTCGAACGATGAGTTTCGAGATACGCTCCAGAGTATCGATCCAGGCGAACTCGCTGCGAAAATACTTCGGCTGCACACAGATGCAAAAGACAAACACGCCTCCGATATCAAGAGACCCAGAATGATCGAGGACGGGGAAGAGGACACGTTCGAAATGCCGAATGTTCTTCAAAACCGAAGCATCCGCGAATTGCCCAAAAGCACCCCGATCCAGGTGACGGATAACCGCTCCAAAAACCCCGCAAAAAACTCTGGTGGACCCAGCTTCAGGTTTCTGCTGGCCAGCACTCTGGTTATCGGTTTTGCCGGGGGAGCTGCGCTCGCACTCGGACTGCCCGAAATGCTGAATGCAGAAAAAAACGTTGCGCGACCGGTGGAAACAGAGCTGATTTTGGCAAATCCCTCTCTTGATACACCCTCTTCAGAAACATCAGGAACCCTCGTTTCCGGGGAAGAAAATCGGAGCTCCAGTGGATGGCCGTCCGCCACGCCAGCTCAAATAGCAAAGGCCAAGGACAGAATTCAAAAAGCCTTTGCAGTTGGCGGTTCAAGCACGCCGGATCCCGTCACGCTTGCAAGGGTTTCAAAAAGAACGGCGACGAATTCGACTTCTTCACCGCCCCGCGCAACAGACCAAAGTGACCGGCGTATTGATGCCGCAAATGCAGAAGAACCGTCTCTTCGGACCGGCTATCCTCTCCTGGCCAGCAACGCAACCGTGACGCCCGTCCCATCCCCCTTGGCCTCTTCAGCGGAGACCCGGGAAAGTGCAGCGATCGAACCTGTTGTTTCCGCTTCACAAAATGCAGTTGATGAGAATGCATCACGATTGCCGGTGCGATCGGGAGCTGAGCAAACCAACGTCTCTTACTCGAACACGGGACGAACACTGGCCTCTGTCAACATGCGTTCGACGGAAGACAAGAACGGCAAAATCATCGCGGTGATCCCGGAAGATACGCATGTCAGCTTCCAGGACTGCGGAGCCTGGTGGTGCGGTGTCACTTATCAGGGAAAGACAGGCTTTGTCGGCCAGAAATTTCTGGCACGGCCAGCCTCCCGGGACGAATTTGAACCAGTTCGGTAGAAGCTTGTTAAGTCCGCTCCAGTAGGTTTGGCGTCAGCAATATGCAATGGCCGACAATCCACATCGGCACATGAGAAGACGGCTTGCTCGCCATTGCTCCTGCTGAGGGATGTCCCGGAGACCGACCATGTTTCAACGACCGGCCATTTTATCCAGTGTCCTTTTTCTCGTGCTGGGGGTGATTTCGCCAACGACCGCGCAGGCCGGTGGCACCGATTGTGTCGTCTATGCGACCGACTACGCAAATTCCTATGTCGGAAGCGGTGATGTTGTGGGGGACACGGTTTCGGGCGGCATGGCCGGGGCCGTCGTCGGCGGTGCTTGGGCCGGACAGTCCGGAGCCCGGCGCGGCGCGCGCGCCGGCGGGGCACTCGGAGTGTTGAACAACATGGGGTCGCTTCCTGGCGGCTGGCAGGCGCTCTACGACATGGCCTATCAGATGTGCGAACAGCAAACGTCCGGAGCGAACGTGGCACCCTTTCATTCCACGCCCGGATACCCCGCAGCAGGCATTCAGAATTCCCCTTCCTCAAATTGCCGCTCGTCGGCCCGTGTCAATGCGCCTTTGAAGAGGACGCCGGAAGGCGGCATCATTGTCGGGTCGGATTTCGGAAGCTGCCGCTGAGCATCAATGGTCATCGTGGATGAACCGACCTTAGTCAGCCGTTCCTGTTGACCTTGCTGGCGAAGCACAGTCAACTATGGCCGATTTTCAGGCCCGCTCCTTCACTGGCCACACACAGGAACGACAGGACTTTTCATGACACGCCGCGCGCATTTCACGCTTAAATCCGTTTCCGGCTTTCTAGCAGGTCTTTGCCTTTTGACAGGTGCCGCTTCTGCCCAGCAATGCGGTGGCGATTTCGGGCAATTTCTTGCCGGCGTAAAACAGGAAGCCGTGGCAAAGGGTTTGTCCGCAAATGCGGCCGACCGGACACTTTCAGGAGCCCGGATCGACCGCAAGGTGCTGTCCCGTGACAGGGCGCAGGGCGTCTTCAAGATGACCTTCCTGGACTTTTCCAAGCGGGTAATCTCCAACTACCGCTTGAAAAACGGCGCTGCCAACATGAAAAAATACGCCAGCATTTTCCAGCGTACGGAAAATGAGTATGGCGTACCAGCACCTGTCATCACCGCCTTCTGGGCCCTGGAGACCGATTTCGGCGCCGTGCAGGGTGATTTCAATACCGTCAACGCGCTGGCGACACTTGCGCATGACTGCCGCCGGCCGGAACTGTTTCGCCCCCAGCTGATTGCGGCAATCGAAATGGTCCAGAACAGCGATCTCGACCCGCAGCGCACAACGGGCGCATGGGCCGGCGAAATCGGCATGGTTCAGATGTTGCCGGAAGACATCATCAAGTTCGGGAAGGATGGAGACGGCGACGGTCATGTTCGCCTCAAGCAAAGCGCGGCGGACGCGATCCTGACGGCAGGTGCCTTCATCAACCATCTTGGTTGGCGCCGGGGAGAACCCTGGCTGCAGGAGGTGGCCGTTCCACAAAACCTCAATTGGGCGGAATCAGGACTCGGCAAGACCAAAACAGGCGCCCAGTGGGCGGCGCTAGGTGTGCAGCCGCGCTGGGGTGCGATATCCTCAAATCTGCCCGCCTCGCTGCTGCTTCCACAGGGACGCAAGGGCCCGGCCTTCCTTGCCTATCCGAACTACAACATTTACCTGGAATGGAACCAGTCATTCATCTACACGACATCGGCGGCCTATTTCGCCACACGCCTTGCCGGTGCTCCCCGCTACGATGCCGGTAATCCGGACCCGGGCCTCAACGATGCCCAGATGAAGCAACTCCAGACGAAGCTTCGGAACAAGGGGTATGACGTCGGCAAGATCGACGGCATCCTCGGTGCAGGCACAAGAGCGGCGGTTCAGGACGTACAGCAAAAACTCGGAATGCCGGCCGATGCCTGGCCAACCCCTGCCCTGTTGAACCGACTCTGACGGATCAAACGCCGACAAAGGAGGCCGGCTTCAACAGCAACTGTAAGCAATGTACACCAGGTTTCGATCTTCAGATCCGGTGTTCTGTTTACCGGGAACCGTTTGGGGCAGTACCCTTGCGTCGATGCGCTTCAGGCGCATCGGCGGTTCAACGGGACCAGTTTTACCGGTCCTTGCAGTGTACATCCATATCCGCGTAGTCCGGCTGGACTTCAAATGACGAGACTGCCGCCGTATTCAGACCGGCTCCCCGATCCTATGACGGCGCCCTGTCGGAACCAGACTTGTGCAGCGTGACGTAGTCCTGCGTTTGCACCAACGGGCGTTGCGGCAACCAGAAGTGTTCGATGATAAACTCCGTAATCTCGATCTTCTGGTCCAGGGAATAGTCATGCCCTTGCGGATAAAGAAGTATCATCCAGACGACGGACATGAAGAGATCGAAATCATCGACCCAGAACTGGACCTTGTGTGTTTCCGAGACAAACTCGCAGTCAATCAGACCCTTGTTGTGGCTCAGTTCGTGTCGAAGGCCGGGCAAATCCTGATCCGTTGAAGACCCGAAATACTCGCCGGCAAAATGATTGTAGAGCCATGTCGTCGTAAAGGGAGCCGTTTCTCTCGCCGACATCATGACCATGTGAATTGCGCCGGTTGGCGTCAGCACTTGATCGTAAAGAGCCCTAACCAGGCAAGGCCACTCGCTGGCCTTCGAATAATAAAGGCAATGGTGAAGCGTGATGAGATCCTGCCTTTGTCCATCGAAGATCGTTTCGAGTGATTGCCGGGCAACGGAACTGTCCTGAAAATCACGCCTGTAGTCACCCTGCACCAGACGTACCGTTTCCAGTGCCTGGCGCACCTGCCGCTCCCGGATCGTCGCAAGTGCAGCTCCGTCTATGTCGTAAAGCCAGAGACCGCGTTGAAAAGCCGACTGCAGAATCCTGAATTGCGGTTCGTTGCCCGCTCCGACGGACAATGCCGAAAGCTCGCGGTCATCCGTCATTCTCGAATGAAGAGCCCGGATAGTTCTCATCAGGCTTGCCGCGACATCAGGCTTCTCGTTCGAATAGCGAGCCCATATCCTGTTCTGCTCGAAGATGTTGTATTCCGCAGCCCGCAGGCCGCGGTCGATGAGGTTGTCCGACTTTACCAAATGCACGAGAAGGCCCTCCGAAATCAGCTGGCCATACCAAGTCAAATTCCCTCTGCCAGCGCCTTGAAGGTTAGATATGATCGCCGACCGGAAATTCCCGTGAAACTTTGTTCATGTTGGGCAAAAGAAGATTAGAAACATTTCATGTCACCGGCTGCAATTCTTTGGAAAGGCAAACGGGCATCCGAAACAGTCATTGGATCTTTTGCTGATCGGAACCCGGCGGTTCTTCGGCAACGACAGCGTGCGAATTGTCACCGAGCAGAAAAACGGCGAGGATCCTGGCTGGCCCATCCCCCGTGTTTTCACCCCGGTGCGTAACATTCATGGCTTCCAGCAAGCCTTCTCCCTGGCGGTACAGTTTCTTGCCGATGCCGTCATAGGTCACGGTGATTTCACCTTCCAGCATATAGGCAAACAGCGGAGCTCCATGCTTGTGCCAGCCGGTGATTTCGCCGGGCTCCATCGTAATCTCAAGGGCTTTCACCGACTGATTTCCTTCGGGAAACACGACCTTTTCACCCGCTACCGTCAAATCGCCTGCATAGACCTGTCTCACCTTGTCGTAAGACTCGTTGTCCGTTGTCGCAGATCCGTTCGGCTCGGCTGCCTGCGAGCCCGGTTTGGCAAGCGGCTGAGAAGGCGCAGGTTTGCCGTTGGGTGTGATAGACTTGTCGGCAGCTGTCGCAGAAGCCGTTGCAAGACACGCGGCCAGAAATAGGCCGATTGGAAACAGTCTGAAATTCATCTTGGCCTCACCGCTCACTGTCTTTCCTAAATTTCGATATTCGCGCCCGGTCTCATGGCATTCACCCTGCTCGCCTCGGCTCCCATGGCGGTGACAAAGGCATCGGCGGTTTCGTCTATGATCGGAAACGTCCCGTAGTGGCACGGTACGATCGTGTCGAAATCGAAGAAGCGGGTACAGGCCATGGCTGCAACTTTGCCGCCCATCGTGAATCGATCTCCCACCGGAACGATCCCGATCTTCGGCCGGTAGATCTCGTTTATCAAGGCCATATCCGAGAAGATATCGGTATCGCCCATGTGATAAATCACCTTGCGACCGGGAACTTCGATGATGACCCCATGCGGATTGCCCAGATAAACGGCTTCGCCGTCCCCTTGTTTCGAAGAGGAATGTTCAGCTTTTGTCAGCGCAATCTTGAACGGTCCGGCATCAACCATGCCTCCGGAATTCATGGGGCTGATATTGTTGACGCCCTGACGGTTGGCCCACATGCAGATTTCGAAATTCGAGGTGAGTTGAGCCCCGCTTTTCTTCAGAATTTCCACTGCGTCACCGATGTGATCGTCGTGCCCGTGAGTAAGCACGACATGCGTGACGCCGTCTGACACCTGATCCACCGAGAGCTCCTCTGGAAAGGACGGGTTTCCGGTCAAAAACGGGTCGATCAGAATGGATGTGTCGTCAAATTCAATCTTGAACGCAGAATGGCCGTACCAGGTGAGCTTCATGAGAATCTCCTGAGAGAACACAGTGACATGATTGGAGAATAGACCTTGCCCCGAATTGCGCAAGAACAGGTTGGTTGCACAAAGTCTCGATCGCGGAGAGTTCAAACTGGTCTTTTCGGAGCCGCCCTGATAAAGCCCGGCCATGGCAAACGACCCCGCACTTTCACTAGAGAACTTTCTGGCAGAGCTGACTGCGAACACTCGCCTGATCGGACTTGATCTGGGCACCAAGACCATCGGCCTTGCGCTTTCCGATCTCGGACGCGGCATTGCTTCCCCGATGGAAACAATCCGACGCAAGAAATTCACTATTGATGCGGAGCGGTTACTGGCAGTTTGCGCTGAGCAGGAGGTGGGCGGAATTGTGCTCGGTCTGCCACTGAACATGGATGGCACCGAAGGGCCACGTGCCCAGGCAACCCGAGCCTTTGCGCGGAACCTTTCCCAGAAGACAGAGCTGCCGATCACCTATTGGGACGAACGTCTTTCAACAGCTGCCGTGACACGCACGTTGCTTGAGGCAGATTCCAGCCGAGCAAAACGTGCCGAAGTCGTCGACAAGATGGCCGCTGCCTACATTTTGCAGGGTTTTCTGGACCGGCTCGGGTTCATGAGTTCAGACTGATCACCAACCTCTTACGGTCACCCATCATTCCCTCACCTTCTCTCCGACGCCATTCGGCATGTCCGGGTTCCGTCAACCGCGAAAGCAAGCCATGTCCGCGACAGTCGCCGCTCTCCTCCCGGTCATCCTTGTCATTGCCTCAGGGTATCTGATCGCAAAAACCGGGCTGATCACGGATGAGCAATGGCGCGGTGTCGAAAGGCTCGCCTATCTCGTACTGTTCCCCGCCGTTCTGTTTCAAACAATATCGCAAGCAGATTTCACGAGTTTTCCAACTTTCGACATGGGCGGCGCACTTCTTGCCACCATCGCTGTCATGGCGACCTTGCTTTTCATCATGCGCCCGATCCTTGAACGCTCCCTCGGAATAGCGGCCGTCCGTTTCACATCGATTTTTCAAGGCACTCTTCGCTGGAATGCAATGATCGCGCTTGCCATTGCGAACAATTTTGCCGGAGAAACAGGGCTGGCATTGCTTGCGGTCGCCATGGTGTTCCTGATTCCTGTCGTGAACATCATGAGCATCGTGGTGCTGTCACGCTTTGCCAGCGGTTCAGCACCGAGCAGTGCAAAGATCTTCAAGGACCTCTACACAAATCCGTTCATTCTTTCGATCGGCGCCGGTGTTGTTTTCAACTTCAGCGACCTTTCCCTGCCATTGGTCTTCTCCGACACGCTGGAAATCTTTGCGCGTGCCGCCCTGCCAATCGGCATCATCTGTGTCGGGGCCGGACTGGACCTGGGATCGCTGCGCAAACCGGGTCCCGCGCTCGCGCTCGGAACCTTTCTGAGGCCTGTCTTCATGCCTCTCATAGCCTTCGGTTTTGCGACGCTGTTCGGAATAGAAGGGACGGCCCTTGCCGTCGTGATCATCGCAAGCTCGGTTCCCTGTGCCAGCAACTCCTATCTGCTTGCACGGCAAATGGGCGGCGACGCAAAACTGATGGCGGAAATCGTCACGTTGCAAACGCTCTCGGCCACGGTCACCATTCCCCTGGCTCTCCTCGTCTTTACCTAGGTCCTCAACAGGACATCGGTATTTTGTCCATTTGTTCAAATATTTGGCGATCATGTGGACATCGGGTACGAGATGAAATCTGATCTTGTGCATGTCCACGATTCCACCTATAGGGATGGTCTCGATGACCGCGACAGATATCCATCGAGACAGCCCCTTCCCCCATCGTCATTTGCTGGGCATAGAGGGACTTCATCCCCACGAAATATTGGGACTATTGGACCGAGCCGAAGAAGCCGTCGAGGTTTCCCGGCAGGTGAACAAGCGAAAGCATGTTCTGCAGGGCCGGACCCAGATAAATCTCTTTTTCGAGAATTCCACGCGCACCCAGAGTTCATTTGAACTGGCCGGCAAACGGCTTGGTGCGGATGTCATGAACATGGCCGTGTCCCAGTCCTCGGTCAAAAAGGGTGAGACGCTGATCGATACGGCAGCGACGCTCAACGCCATGCATCCCGATCTGCTGGTGGTAAGGCATCACGCGGCCGGCGCCGTCCACCTGCTTGCCCGCAAAGTTGGCTGTTCTGTTGTCAACGCAGGAGACGGTCCGCACGAGCACCCGACCCAGGCACTCCTGGACGCCCTGACGATACGGCGACACAAGGGCAAGATCGCCCGGCTGACGGTCGCAATCTGCGGAGACATTGCGCATTCGCGTGTCGCACGCTCCAACATCATTCTCCTGAATGCGCTCGGGGCGAGAGTTCGGGTCGTTGCCCCGACGACGCTCTTGCCATCCGGCATCGCCAAGATGGGGGTCGAGGTTTTCAGCGACATGCGGGAAGGCTTGAAGGGCGCCGACATCGTCATGATGCTGCGGCTTCAGCGCGAACGCATGAACGGTGCGTTTGTCCCTTCGGTTCGCGAATACTACCGCTACTTTGGCCTCGACGCCGAAAAACTGGCGTTTGCAAGGGACGACGCCCTTGTCATGCATCCGGGACCGATGAACCGGGGGGTGGAAATAGATGCTTCCATCGCCGACGGACCTCAGAGCCTGATCCGCGAACAGGTCGAAATGGGCGTTGCCGTGCGCATGGCCGTGCTCGAGGCGCTTGCCGCCAACCTGCCGAACAACTAGAGGAACTTCATCGTGGCACTCGATACCCCAAGACCTCTGGTTCTTTCCAATGCCAGGGTGATCGACCCGGCACGCGAGCTGGACGCCCCCGGCTCTATCATCATCGCGGACGGCACAATTCTGGCAGCCGGCCCCGAAGCGGCGAACCAGGGAGCGCCCTACGGTGCCGAAATCGTCGATTGCAAGGGCGCGATCGCCTGTCCGGGGTTGATCGACATGTGTGTTTCCGTCGGCGAACCAGGGGCAGAGCATCGCGAAACACTCGCCAGTGCCTCTCAGGCTGCAGCGGCCGGCGGCGTGACAACGATCTGCACAATGCCCGACACAGACCCCGTGATCGACGATCCGGCCCTGGTCGATTTCATTTTGCGCCGGGCCCGGGATACGGCGATTGTCAATGTGCATCCTCTGGCCGCCCTGACAAAAGGGCTTGAGGGTAACGAGATGACGGAAATCGGACTTCTGAAGGAAGCTGGAGCCGTCGCCTTCACCAACGGACACAAGTCGGTCAAGAACGCCCAGATGATGCGCCGGATGATGACCTATGCGCGCGACTTCGATGCGCTCGTCATTCACCACACGGAAGATCCGGACCTTGCGGGCGGCGTCATGAATTCCGGCCTCAATGCGAGCTGGAAGGGGCTTTCAGGTGTTCCGCGCGAAGCCGAAATCATCATGCTTGAACGCGATCTTCGCCTTGTCGCCATGTCGAAAGGAAAATATCACTCGAACCTGATTTCGACATCCGACAGCACCGAAGTCGTCCGAACAGGAAAGAAACGCGGCCTGGATATTACCGCAGGCGTGTCGATCAATCATCTTACACACAACGAAAATGATATCGGCGCCTATCGGACCTTTTTCAAAATGTCGCCTCCCCTGCGCGACGAGGACGATCGCCAGGCCATGATTGCCGCTGTCGCGGACGGGACCATCGACATTATCTGTTCCAACCACGACCCGCAGGACGTCGAAACCAAGAGGCACCCCTGGGCAGAGGCCGAAGACGGCGCGATCGGCCTCGAAACACTTCTGGCCGCGGCGCTGAGGCTTTACCATTCCGAACAGGTCGACCTTGTTACGCTGCTCGGCACAATGACCAGCGGACCGGCTGACCGGTTGGGTCTCGAAACCGGCCGCCTGAGCAAGGGTGCACCTGCCGATGTGACGGTTTTCGACCTCGAAAGACCCTGGGTTCTGGAAAAGAGCACAATCAGGTCAAGGTCCAAGAACTCTCCTTTTGAGGATGCGCGCTTTTCCGGTCGGGTCGTGCAGACCGTAGTCGCGGGCAGAACAGCCTACACCTATTCCTAGAAGGTCCTGAATTTCAGGCATACGATGCATTCAGATTGCATTCAGGCTGGATGGTGTTGGATCCGGCCACCCCATTCGCGTCAAATTCGCCCAGATAATTGACGCGAGCGAACACTATGAATGGATCTGTCGATGCGCCCGATATACCTGTCCCTGTTTGCCCTAACCCTGACAGCCGGTCAGGCCACAGCCGCTGATCTCTACATGAAGTACAAACTGTTCGCGGTCGGCCTTCCGATCGGTTCGGGTGTCCTTTCGGTGGATTTCAATGACACCTCGTACTCTATCGATGCCAGCGGAGGAACAGCAGCCTTCGGTAAACTCGTTTCAGATGGCAAAGGCTCCGTCAACGTGCGCGGCGGGATCAGCAAAGGTGAACTTGAACCCGAAAGTTTCGCGCTCAATGTCATCAGCGAAGACGAGAACGGCTCGATTTCCATGCAGATGCGAAAAGGGGCCGTCAGCAAAGTTGCCGTCAATCCGCCACAAGACAAGATGAACCAGCGCATCAAGGTGACTGCCGCACACCTGAAAAACGTACTGGATCCGTTGACCGCCGCCGTCTTCCCCGCGCCCAATGGTCTGTCAAAAGAAAGCTGCAACCGGTCGCTGGAACTTTTTGACGGCAAGGAACGCTATAACGTTCACCTGAGCTACAAGACAAAACGGCAAGCCAGAACGTCAGATGGTCGTTTCAAAGGGGATGTACTGGTATGCAGAGCCCGATATGAACCGGTAGCCGGTCACAGACCCAAACGGAAAACCATTCAACAACTCGCCAAAAACAAATCAATGGAAGTCTGGCTGGCTCCCGTCGGCAACAAACCTTTCCTCGTTCCACTGAGGGCGAGCATTACGGCGCCATTCGGACCACTGGTTGTCCAGGCCGAAAAATACAAACTGTCAAAATGACCGGTTTATTCCCGCTTTTGTCCAACGCGGCCCATTTTTGCGTGGCGATAGAACAGAGTTGCCAGGCAAGTCACGACAGCCGGTTCCGGACTTGATCCGGAACGCCATATCGTTACAGTGCCGCTTCAACAACCGATTGCGCGATAAGGGAGATAGTCCGCGTGCCAGATCCGATCAGCTGGGAATTCGCCTGGCCCTATTATCTCGGAGCTCTCGCCTTCGGCTATCTGCTGGGATCCATCCCGTTCGGCCTGATCCTTACACGACTGGCGGGCCTTGGAGATATCCGCAATATCGGGTCCGGCAATATCGGGACGACCAACGTCCTGCGTACCGGGAACAAGCCCCTGGCAGCCGCGACTCTTCTGGGCGATGCGTTGAAGGGCACCGCAGCCGTCCTGATCGTGAGCAGTTTCTACGGGCAGGAAATGGCTCTCGTAGCAGGATTTGGCGCGTTCCTCGGACACCTGTTCCCGATCTGGCTCAAGTTCAGGGGTGGCAAGGGTGTTGCCACCTATATCGGCATCATGCTCGGGCTTTTCTGGCCTGCGGGACTGATCTTTGTTGCGATCTGGATCGGAATGGCGGTCCTGTTTCGCTATTCTTCTCTTTCCGCCCTGTCGGCCAGCCTTGCAACACCGGTGATCCTCTATCTGGTTTTCAATCGTTTTCAGTTGGCGGAAATGGCGTTGCTCATGACCGTCCTGCTCTGGGCCAAGCATCATGAAAATATCGGCCGGCTCCTGCGCGGCGAAGAAAGCCGGATCGGAGCCAAATCGGGTTCGTCCCCTGCGCCGGAAACAAATACCGGCAACGGAGGCGCATGAGCGGCGCAACGTCAAATAAAACCCGTTGTCTTTCCGAAAGTCAGCGTCTTGCATGGCTGCGCCTGATACGCTCGGAAAATATCGGCCCGGCGACTTTCCGCGACCTCCTGAACCATACCGGTTCCGCCGAGAAGGCACTTGAGTTGCTGCCCGAACTTTCAAGGCGTGGCGGCAAAAGGAGTTACAGGCTTTGTTCAGAAGACGATGCCGCCGACGAGCTGGAGGCACATCGTCATTTCGGGGCGCGGCTTGTTGCCCTGGGAGAAGCTGACTATCCTCCTCACCTGAAGCACATTGATGGCCCGCCGCCGCTGCTGTCGGTAAAAGGTGGAGCCGTCACGTCAACTCCGCGAATGATCGCCATTGTCGGTGCGCGCAATGCTTCGCTTTCCGGCCGCAAGCTTGCCGGCAGTTTTGCTCGCGATCTGGGAACGCACGGATTTGCGATTGCCTCCGGCCTGGCGCGCGGGATAGATGCCGCCGCGCATGAAGCGGCTCTGCAGACGGGTACATTGGCGGTCTTTGCCGGTGGGCTCAATGTACTTTATCCCCCGGAACACGAACGGCTCCTTGCGGCCCTCATCGAGACCGGTGGTGCGGCTGTCAGCGAAATGCCGTTCGGCTGGAAGCCTCGCGGGCGGGACTTTCCCCGGCGCAACAGGTTGATCTCGGGTGTTTCTCTTGGTGTCGTGGTGATTGAAGCGGCAAAAAAGTCAGGGTCACTTCACACCGCCCGCTATGCGCTTGAGCAGAACAGGGACATTTATGCAGTTCCGGGATCTCCGCTGGATCCACGCTCTGAAGGTGCAAACGGTCTCATCAGGCAAGGTGCCATCCTGGCCCGGTCGGCTGAAGACGTCCTTGAGGACCTTGGAAATCGCGGCGACCCTGCCTTGCCGTTGTTCCAGGGCGTTCTGGATCCAGCAGGTGAAAAACCCGTCTTGCGGAGTGAACCAGACGACAGGTTGCGGTCGAAAATTACCGCAGCCCTGGGCCCGAGCCCGATAGAAATCGATGAACTCATCCGCTTTGTCGAAGGCGACACCAGGTTGGTCAACGTCATCCTGCTGGAACTGGAACTCGCCGGCCGTCTTGAACGGCATGCCGGGCAAAAGGTTTCGCTGGTGATGGGATAGAAAAAGAAACCGGACGGTCCACCGTCGTCGACAGAACCTGGAACTGTCACACCAATCACAGACGATTTTCGAAGAAATTTGGGAAGCAGTCTTGCCTCAGCCGGGTTACGTGGGCATGTGCGTTTCAACCAATTCTGCGCACTATGACTTTTTCGCGCCTCGTAGCTTTTCAACATGCCGATTCAACCGTGGAAAACTATGCCAAGCAAGAGGTCACTTGACCCCGGACGCGCAAAGGTCCATTTGACAGTCGGCGCGCGATCCGTGATCGTCTGCGCACCTTAATTCTCCTTCTCCACCGGGCGGGGGCTCCGTTTCCGGCAAAAAAATTTGGGTAAGAATGAACGTCGTCATTGTGGAATCGCCGGCGAAAGCCAAGACGATCAACAAATATCTTGGCACCGACTATACGGTCCTGGCCTCTTATGGTCACGTGCGAGACCTGCCTCCAAAAGACGGCTCGGTGCAGCCAGACGACAATTTTGCCATGAGTTGGCAAGTGGACAGCAAATCCCAGAAACGGCTGACGGAAATTGCAAATGCGGTCAAGGAAGCCGATCGTCTTATTCTGGCGACCGACCCTGACCGCGAGGGAGAGGCAATTTCCTGGCACGTTCTGGAGGTGCTGCAGAAAAAACGCGTGCTGAAGGACAAGCAAGTCGAACGCGTTGTGTTCAACGCGATCACGAAAAAAGCGATCCTTGAAGCGATGGACAACCCGCGCCAGCTGGATACACCGCTGGTAGACGCCTATCTCGCCCGCCGCGCACTCGATTATCTCGTTGGTTTTACCCTGTCTCCCGTGTTGTGGCGCAAATTGCCAGGTGCGCGATCCGCAGGCCGGGTCCAGTCGGTCGCGCTGCGCCTGATTTGCGACCGCGAGATGGAAATCGAAGTCTTCAGAGCGCAGGAATACTGGTCGATCTTCGCCAACATGAAGACACCGGCCGGAGATATTTTCCAAGCCGGACTTACCGGTTTTGACGGGCGGAAAATCGGCCGCCATGACATCAACAACGAGGCTGAAGCCTCGACCATAAAGTCGATGCTGGAAAGCGCCAGCTTTGCCGTCGACAGCGTTGCCTCGAAACCGGCCAGGCGCAATCCCGCAGCTCCTTTCACGACCTCCACGCTGCAACAGGAAGCGTCCCGTAAACTCGGCTTTGCAGCTTCCCGCACGATGCAGGTTGCCCAGAAACTTTACGAAGGCATTTCCATCGGTGGCGAGACCTCCGGCCTCATCACCTATATGCGTACCGACGGTGTGCAGATCGCCGGCGAAGCCATCGCGGCTGCCCGGAGCGTGATCAGTCAGGACTTCGGCGCAAACTATGTGCCTGAAAAACCGCGTGTTTACTCTACAAAGGCGAAAAACGCTCAGGAAGCACACGAGGCAATCAGGCCCACAGATCTCTCGCGGCGCCCGAAAGACGTGGCCAGGTTCCTGGATCCCGACCAGGCGAAACTCTACGAGCTGATCTGGAAGCGGACGATGGCATCGCAGATGGAATCTGCCGTCCTGGAACGCACCACGATCGAAATCCTTGCAAAAGGAGCAGGCAAGAACGCCAATCTCCGCGCAACCGGTTCCGTTGTGCGGTTTGACGGTTTTCTGGCGCTCTACCAGGAAGGGCGCGACGACGAAGAAGACGAGAACTCCCGGCGGCTCCCGGCTGTCGACGACGGCGCGGCGCTGACCGCGACATCCGTTGATGGCAAGTCGGATGCGATCGAGGCGTCGCAGCATTTCACGACACCCCCGCCCCGCTACACGGAAGCGAGCCTGGTGAAAAAGATGGAAGAACTCGGCATCGGTCGTCCTTCCACTTATGCGTCCACCCTGCAGACCCTGCGCGACCGCGACTATGTCGAGCTGGAGAAGAAACAGCTGGTGCCGCAGGACAAGGGTCGTATCGTCACCGCGTTTCTTGAGAGTTTCTTCCAGCGCTATGTCGAATTCGATTTCACTGCAAGCCTGGAAGAGAAACTCGACAAGATATCTGCCGGGGAACTTTCCTGGCAGGATGTCCTGCGCGATTTCTGGACGAACTTTTCGGGTGCTGTCGACGAGATCAAGGACCTCCGCGTTTCCGAAGTGATCGATGCCCTCAACGAATTGCTCGGTCCGCACATCTTTCCTCCGAAGGAAGACGGTACGGACCCGCGCAAATGCCCGACTTGCGACACGGGTCAGCTTTCATTGAAAGTCAGCCGCTGGGGCGCATTCATCGGCTGTTCCAACTATCCGGAGTGCGGCTTCACCCGCCAACTCGGAAAACCCAATGGCGAGGATGGTGACGCCGACGAAGGTCCCAAGGTTCTTGGCGTCGACCCGGAAAGCGGACTGGATGTCTCTCTGAGGAAAGGGCGCTTCGGCCCCTATGTTCAGCTCGGCGAAGAGGCTAAACCCAAAAGAGCCTCGCTGCCCAAGGGCTGGTCGGCGCCGGACATGGACCTGGACAAGGCGCTTCAACTGCTGTCGCTGCCGCGTGAAGTCGGATTGCACCCTGAAGACGGCAAGATGATTTCCGCCGGGATCGGTCGCTATGGTCCCTTTGTGCTGCACGAGGGAACCTATGCCAATTTGACGACACCCGATGAAGTCTTTTCGGTCGGTATCAACCGTGCCGTGGATGCGCTGGCTGAAAAACGCGCAAAGGGTGGAGGACGCCGTGGCGCTGCAGCCACGCCGCTGAAGGAACTCGGGGAACACCCTGACGAAGGCGGGCCTGTGAATGTTTTTGACGGACGCTACGGTCCTTACGTGAAACACGGCAAGATCAATGCGACCTTGCCAAAGGACACGGATCCGAAGGCCATCACCCTGGAACAGGCGCTCGAACTGGTTGCCGCAAAGGCGGCAAAGGGCGGCGCAAAGAAAAAGTCCGCCGCCAAGAAGTCCAGCACGAAGAAGACCAAGACGGCGAATGGTGAATCCAAACAGACTGCCGGGAAGGCGGCGGCGAAAAAGACGAGCGCCAAATCCACAAAGGAAGTGGCTGTCGATGCATCGTCGGATGAAGTGCCGTGGGATGATGCGTCTTGAGCGCGAAACGCATTAACACACGCAAGCACACCAAAAGAAAACACGCCAAGGTTCCAGGCGAAACGCCCTCCCGCGAAGACATTCTCGCATTTGTCGCTGATAATCCGGGCCGGGCAGGCAAACGCGAAATCGCCCGCCATTTCGGAATTATCGGCGGCGCTCGCATCCATTTGAAAAAGATGCTGAAAGATCTCTCCGAAGAGGGGCTGATCGAAAAACGAAACAAACGCATGATCAGGCCAGGCGACTTGCCTCCGGTATTCGTGGCGAACCTGATCGGGCGCGACAGCGACGGCGACCTGTTGGGCGTGCCAGTCGACTGGGACGAGGACGCCGGGGATCCACCCAGGATCCTGGTGCTGACCGGCAAGACAAAGGCGACGCAGCCGGGTGTCGGCGACCGGGCCCTGATACGTTTGACCGAAGCTGAGGCCGGTCCTGAGGCCAGCCATATTGCGCGCGTCATCAAGGTCCTTGAAAAGAAACAAGGGGCCGTCCTCGGCATCTTCCGCAAGCGTGACGGCGACCGCCTGCCCTACCTGGAACCTATCGACCGAAAACAGCGTGAACTCGATGTAGACCCTTCAGACCTGAAGGAAGCCGATGATGGCGACCTTGTCAGTGTTCAGGTGACGCGTTCCGGTCGATTCGGGAATCCGCGCGCCTCAATAATTGAACGATTCGGATCGATGAATTCCGAAAAGGCGGTTTCGGAAATTGCCCTTCAGTCTCATGGCATTCCGCACGTGTTTCCAGCTGCGGTCGAAGCCCAGGCCGAGGAGGCAAAGCCGGTTGAAACGCTCGGCAAGCGAGAGGACTGGCGCCGGATACCGCTGATTACAATCGACCCGCCGGATGCGAAGGATCACGACGACGCGGTTTTTGCGGAACCGGATGTCAGTCCGGAAAACCATGGCGGCCAAATCGTTTATGTGGCCATTGCAGATGTTGCCTACTACGTGACGCCGGGTTCGCCGATGGACCGGGAAGCCAATATCCGCGGAAATTCGGTCTATTTCCCGGACCGTGTCATTCCGATGCTGCCGGAGCGCATTTCCAATCAACTCTGCTCGCTGCGGGAGTTGGAGGACAAACCGGCGCTCGGAGTTCGCATGGTCTTCGACAAGACTGGTCGCAAGATCAGCCATACCTTTCATCGCGTGCTGATGCGCTCGGCGGCCAAACTCTCCTATCATCAGGCGCAAAAAGCGATCGACGGATTGCCCGATGACAAAACCGGAACACTCCTGGAAGGAGTGCTTCAGCCGATCTGGGATGCATATGCGGTTGTCAAGAAGGGTCGCGACGCCCGAGAGCCTCTTGAGCTGGACCTGCCGGAACGAAAGATCAAGTTGAAGGACGATGGCACCGTTGATCATGTCTTCGTGCCTGAGCGGCTGGATGCCCACAAGCTGATCGAAGAATTCATGATCCAGGCCAATGTGGCGGCTGCAGAAACGCTGGAGAAAAAGAAGAGCCCTCTTCTCTACCGCGTGCACGACGCGTCGACGCCCGAAAAGCTGGAAAGCCTCAAGGATTTTCTTTCCACTCTCAACATGAAACTGCCTTCATCCGGCGGGCTGCGTCCTTCGGTATTCAACGGAATACTGGCCAAGGTCAAGGACAGCCCGCAAGCAAATCTCGTGAACGAAGTTGTTTTGCGCAGCCAGGCACAGGCGGAATACGCGCCACAGAATATCGGACATTTCGGACTTAACCTGCGTCGCTACGCACATTTCACCTCACCCATCCGCCGCTATGCCGACCTGATCGTCCACAGAGGTCTCATATCGGCGCTCGGGCTGGGAAAGGACGGCTTGCCGGAAGGCATTGAAAGCAAACTCGAAGCGATCGGAGCGGAAATCTCGGCTGCAGAGCGCCGGGCCATGCTGGCCGAGAGGGATACGATCGACCGGCTGATTGCGCTCTGGATGAGCGATCAGATCGGCGCGACTTTCCAGGGTCGCATCGCGGGTGTCGTCAAGTCCGGAATGTTCATCCGTTTGCAGGATACCGGAGCGGACGGATTCGTTCCCGCGTCAACCATCGGCCTCGACTACTACAGGTACGACGAAGGGTCGCACGCATTGATAGGTGACAAAACCGGTGAGACCTACCAACTTGGCGATCAGGTGGAAGTCAAACTGGTGGAAGCAGCGCCGTTTGCAGGTGCCCTGACATTCGAGCTGCTCAGTCACGGACGCATTGCCGGCAAGAAAATCCGCAAGACCGCACCGAAAGTCCGTCGCGGACCTCCCAAGGGTGGCCGCTCCAAGACCTCCACGCGAAATACGAGCCGAAGGAGGTCCAAGTGACGGTTCGCTACGACTTGAAAGACGACGTGGACATTCCGGAAATCTACGCCGAAAAACCGCGCCGTCCCGTTATGCCGGCCATGTTTCGTGGCGCGATCAACAAATGCATGAATTGCGGTCGAGGGAAAATCTTCGATGGCTTTCTGACAGTCCGTCATGCCTGTTCAGAGTGCGGTGAGGAGTTTCATCATCATCGCGCGGATGATGCGCCGCCCTATTTTACGATCACGATTGTCGGACACATCATCATTCCGGCGCTGCTGATCGTGGAGGTGTTATGGCGCCCCGCGATCTGGATCCACATGTCGATCTGGCTCCCCTTGACGATCATTCTGTCGCTGGGGCTCATGCGCCCCGTCAAAGGCGCTCTGGTCGGCCTCCAGTGGGCGCTTTACATGCACGGGTTTGACCCGGACGCCGAGGACGACTTCCCGCTTGCGCCTTCACCTTCCGAAAGGATCTCATGAGCGGTTCATTCGAAAAGCAGCTGGCGAAGGATGAAAAGGCAGGAGACTACCCCTACATCCGACCAAAAGACGCGGCGACACTGCTCGTTCTGGATCGTGATTCCGGTGGAACCGTAAGACTGCTGATGGGGCGACGTCACATGCGCCACACCTTCATGCCCGGAAAATTTGTTTTCCCGGGTGGGCGGGTCGATCCTTCCGATTCGCGCATAGCCAACGTGATCCCCTATCATCCCGACGTGGAGGCAAGGCTTTCGAAGGGCCTGAAGAACGGCAAGTCGGTCGCCCGGGTTCGTGCGTTCGCATTGGCAGCCATCAGGGAAACATATGAAGAAGCCGGGCTCTTTGTCGGCCGCAAAACCCCGGGAAGCGAGTTGCGCCTGGGAACGGGTTTCGAAGCTTTCAAGGAACGCGGCATTCAGCCCGACCTTGGTGGATTGCGCATGGTGGCAAGAGCAATTACCCCGCCGCAACGTCCACGACGCTTCGATACGCGTTTTCTTGCGGTCTGGTCAGATGCCATCGCGGATCAGCTACCGGAAGGAACCGGACCTTCAGGTGAACTAGAGGACTGTGCCTGGCTCACCCTTGATGAGGCACGGGAGAAGGAACTGCCCCTGATTACGACAAAGATCCTTGCAGATCTCGAAGAGAGATTGTCCAGGGATCCCGATCTTTCGCCAGCGACAGAAATCCCCTACTATTTTTTCAGGAAGGGTTCTTTCGTGCGCGAAGTGATCTAATGGGGCTATGCCTCACGGAACATCCTTTTCGCAAAGGGCATTTATTGGCTCGACGCCAAGCAAGCGCTTGACTTTCACGCTCCGATGAGTAGTTTGCGCGCTGATTTCAGACATTGGGGCAGATTCACCGCCAGCCAATCTGGCCACCCGAACCCTATGCCCGACAACCGAGAACAGGATCCAAGGCCATGGCCAAGGCGACAACAATCAAAATCAAGCTCACCTCCACGGCGGACACCGGCTTCTTCTATGTCACCAAGAAGAACTCCCGCACGATGACCGAAAAAATGGTCAAGAGGAAATACGACCCGATTGCCAAGAAGCATGTCGAGTTCAAGGAAGCAAAAATCAAGTAAATCCGGGCGTTTCCGGTAAACCAAAAAACCCGCCATTGCAGGCGGGTTTTTTTGTTGAAAAAATCGATCTTTAAACCGGTGACAGCGACAATCTCGCTATTGTCACGGGCATGATCCTGGTTTTGCGAAGCAATGAGATAGTGGTCGGCGGGAACACGGCATTCGAGGAGGCCACTCTTCGGCCGGTTCCCTGCCGACCTACCCCACGGACCCAGGAGATGCGGCGGACCTGAGCACTCCGAGGGGAAACTTTTGTCATACTTAACGTAAGGACAAAAAAGTTAACGTCAAAGACGCGATCAGAAGCTACTCTAATCTGCGGACACACTACCCTATTGGAACCTGATTGCAATAAATTCCGCAAAATATGCACAGATACAATGATATTTTAGTAAATTCGTAACCTTAACGTGAAGCAGGATCACCTAATCGAAAGACTACCCTTGAGGACTACTGAAGCCTTGAACACCCCTTGATTGTACCAGATCTTCAAGTTTGTTTGCCGGTAAAATTGTCTGGCCCGGAGAAGACAATCAGGCTTCGCCGAGATATCCCCGCACGGTTTCCAGAAATTTCGCGACTGAAATCGGCTTCGAAATGTAAGCCTCACATCCGCCCTGGCGAATGCGCTCTTCGTCACCTTTCATGGCAAACGCAGTCACGGCAATGATCGGTATCGAGGAAATGGTGTCGTCTTCCTTGATCCACTTCGTCACTTCCAATCCAGACACTTCCGGCAATTGAATATCCATCAGAATCAGGTCCGGGTGGTGATCACGGGCAAGCTGCAGCGCTTCTATACCGGTTCGGGTCTGCAGCGTATTGTAGCCGTGAGCTTCCAGCAGATCATGAAACAGTTTCATGTTCAGCTCGTTGTCTTCCACGATCAATACGGTTTTTGCCATATAGTCCGGTCCTTTGCCCGGCGGTTCGCCGGTCCCACTCTCTCTCGACGCAATTTTCTATGCGGTAGAACGCCACCCCCGTCCGCAGTAGATTTGTTGTAACCCGGAATCGTTTCAGAAAGGCAAAAAAACACAATGAAAAATATGCAAGGAAAGTCATTATCCGTTGAAGAAGCTCAAGGAATTGCCACTGAAGCTCTCCTCCAACTCAGTCGCGATCCGGAGCAAATAGGCCGTTTCCTGGCATTTTCGGGAATCGGTCCCGACATGATTCGAGCAGCAGCCAGCGAACCAGGCTTCCTTGCCGGTGTCCTGGAATTCTACATGATGGACGAACCGCTCCTGCTCGCGTTTTGCGAAAACTCAAGCATTCGGCCAACCATGATGGCCGCAGCAAGATATGCGCTTGCAGGAGGATCTCCCGACGATGCCTGAACCGTCACCGGTCCTTCCTGAAGTCCTGGCGCAGATAAAGGAACTACCCGTTTCCAATCGCCCCTTGATCATCTGCGACGTGGATGAAGTCATCCTTCATCTCATCAAACACCTGGAGGTCTATCTGAACGAACGCGACCTTGTTTTTCTGAATCACGAGTATCGGCTAACGGGTAACATTGGTCACCGCAAACATCGTGCTGCGATCCCCGCCATTGAGGTCCGCAAGCATCTGTTGAATTTCTTTGACGAGGTCAGTCACAGGCAAGACATGGTTCACGGTGCCGACGCTTCACTACAGGCCCTGGCAGAAACATGGGAGATCGTGTTGCTGACCAACCTTCCCGGTGGTCACAACAAACCGGCACGTGAAAAGTTGCTGTCTGGCATGGGCATCCCTTACCCCGTCGTCACGAATTTTGGACCCAAAGGTGGTGCCGTCGCAGCTCTCGCCGCTGGCCGCCCAACCCCTGTCGTGTTCATCGACGACAGTCCGACAAACCACTCCTCGGTTCATGCCAGCCTGCCAAGTTCGATCAAGATCCAGTTCATTGCGGACCACAGGTTCCGGGCTGCGACCGAAAAGGAAACACATATTGACCTGCTGACCGGGGATTGGCACGAGACGGCTGACTTCATCACGGCTATCCTTCAAGAAGCAGTCGAAACCGGTGGCAATCAACCGCAGAAGTGACACCTCATAGTGACCGGACACCCAAAAGACCAGAAAGCACTCTGCCGGGACTGCGGTGCCAGGCCCGCTGCCTCCATTTTGCGGTGCTCGTCCTGCGGCAGTCCGCGAATGGTGTCACACGCCGAACTTGATCTTCTGGCGATCGCACATATCGATTGCGACGCCTTTTACGCGTCCGTGGAAAAACGCGACAATCCCGAGCTTCAGGATGTACCCTTGATTGTCGGAGGCGGCCAGCGTGGTGTTGTTTCCACCTGCTGCTACATTGCCCGTATCTACGGTGTGCGATCTGCCATGCCCATGTTCAAGGCCCTCGAGGCCTGCCCCGATGCCGTGGTCATCAAGCCGAACATGGAAAAATACTCCAGGGTTGGAAAGGAAATCCGGGAGCGCATGCGGGCGTTGACCCCGCTCGTCGAACCGATTTCGATTGATGAGGCATTCCTGGACCTGACCGGTACTGAGCGACTGCACCAGGCTACACCTGCCGAAACAATGGCGAAATTCGTCCGCGGAGTCGAAGCGGACATAGGCATTTCCGCCTCCGTGGGCCTTGCGCCAAACAAGTTTCTGGCCAAGCTCGCGTCCGATCTTGAAAAACCGCGAGGCTTTTCCGTTATCGGTGCCGAAGAAGCCGAAACTGTGCTGGCGCCAATGCCTGTCGGCCGTATCTGGGGAGTTGGCAAGGTGTTCCAGAAAAAACTGGAAAAGGACGGGATCAAGACCATCGGCCAGTTGCAGACAATGGAGGCCGCCGAACTCGCACGGCGCTACGGTTCGATCGGCCTGCGTCTGGCTTCACTTTCTCATGGGGATGACAGCCGGTTGGTGAAGCCGGAACGTGGGGCAAAGAGCGTCTCGACGGAGACAACGTTCAGATCGGATATCTCCAGCTTCGAAACGCTCCGCCCGATCCTGCGAAACCTGTCTGAAAAGGTGTCTTCGAGGCTGAAAAAATCCGACCTTTCAGGACGCGGAATAACACTCAAGCTCAAGACAGCCGATTTCAGGACCATCACACGCGCCCGGCATCTTGGTGACCCGACCCAGCTGGCAGACAAGATCTATGCAGCGGGAGAATCGTTACTCGAAAATGAGACGGACGGGCGCCGGTTCCGTTTGATCGGTATCGGTGTCAGCGACCTGGAACCGGCCGATCAGGCCGATCCTGAGGACTTGCTCGACGATTCAGCAGAAAGACGCAAGAACGCCGAGATCGCAGTAGACAAGCTTCGTGACAAGTTCGGAAATTCAGCTGTCGAACTGGGCCTTACACATGCCGCCAGATCGTCAGACAAACCTCGAAAATCCTGACGCTTGCTATTGAGGACAACCGGTATCTTCGTGAAGTTCCAGCGCAGCCATCTTGCCCTTGATGGTGAAATCCCCGTAATCGAGCGTCAGGTGCCCGCTGACACCATTTTGAAAGAGCCAGAACGACAACTGGTAGACCGGTGTCAGTTCCCCGGTTGCATCTTCCGCACCCGGATCGAAATACGCAACTGTCACCGGCCAGTAGTTCAAACCTGCCAGAGGTGCATCCGGATCCTCGGTATCGGCTTTGACCGGGCTGACCGTTTTCGAGCCGATGACGGTTGTCGTTGCATAGACCTTCTCGCCGGATTCGGCGCCGTCGTAGATATCGGCGGAAATAAACGGAACACCGTTTTCAGCTGACTCCAGAATGGTCAGCAGATGCTCGGTCGGAAAAAGAACTTCGTGCCCGATCTCAAGTGACTTCTCGGACGGCGCTTTCAGATTGATCGTCTTGGTCTGCGTCCCGGCGGTTGCTTTGCCCTTAGATTCCTCCACCAACTCCTGGTCCACAAAGGTTTTGGAAAGAAACTGGTAGCTCTCTGCCTGCGGCTCTTCAAAGGAAGTCGTCTGCAGATCGGTCACCTGTGATCCGCCGTCGGCATTTTGAAAGCGTGTCACAAAGCGAAAGTTGACGCTGTAGCCCTCGCAGGCGTTTCCGGTAAACTCGTAGACCATCCGACCACTCAAGCCGGAAATTCCGGAATTGTCTTCTTTTTCGCCAAGCTTCATGTCGTAGACCGCCTGGTGCGGAACCAGCTTGTAGCCAGCGGATTTGCCGACTGTTGCTCCGGAGGCCGTTCCCGAAACAAGGCACGTGGTGACAATGATTGCGAATGCAGGACCTGCCAAAGACCCCGACATGAGAATGCGCTGCATCTGTAATTCCTCAGTTTCACGCCAACGGTACAGCCACCGTCAGGGCCCTGGCAGTCATTATGCGATTATCTGCACCTTACGCCACAGCGAAAATCAGCAGGTAAACGAAAATCAGGAAAGGGTGACTTATTTCATAAAACCGGCGGTTAAGAGACCTTCGCGAAAACAATCCAATCTCCTCCACAGGTTCATTTTCAGATCCGTGACTGATTTGGCCTTGTCAGCATTTCCAAATTGCGCCAAGACACCGACACATCCATCCGAGCCGGAGCGAACCAATGAGCATCATCGAAAACCGTCTTAAGGACCTCGGAGTTTCCCTGCCCGAAGCAGCCGCGCCGGCAGCGAACTACGTCCCCTTCGTGAAAACAGGAAACCAGCTCTATATCTCAGGACAGCTTCCCATGATGGATGGCAAGATCCAAGTGACGGGCAAGCTCGGTGCCGATGTTGACCTTGAAAGCGGAAAGTCTGCAGCCCGGTTCTGTGCCATCAATCTTCTTGCACAGGCCAAGGCCGCGACCGGTAATCTCGACAAGGTTACGCGCCTTGTGAAAATTGTCGGCTTTGTGAATTCTACCGATGATTTCACAGATCAACCTCAGGTCATCAATGGTGCCTCCGACTTCCTCGTGGAAGCGATGGGGGACAAGGGACGACACGCCCGATCCGCCGTCAGCGCGGCCTCCCTGCCCTTTGGCGTTGCGGTTGAAATCGACGCTATTTTTGAAATCGAAGACTGACCTGCCGCTTCGCAATTCCTCCATTGGCGCAGCCACCCGGACTGATCCTCATCCATGACAGCAGACCTCGAAGCCATTTTCGCCCGCCCGATTGCGCATCGCGGATACCATGATGCCGACAACGGCATTATTGAAAACACGCCGACGGCCATTACAGCAGCGATCGGGAAAAACTTCGCCATAGAGGTAGACGTCCAGGAAACGGCCGATGGCAAGGCTCTGGTCTTTCACGACTATACCCTGGACCGACTGGCAGAGGGCACGGGCAAGGTCATCGACCTGCCGTCAGACGATCTCGCCGGGATCCACATGAAGACCGGCACCGACAAACTCTGGTTCTTGCAGGACCTGTTCGATCTCGTAGACGGAAAAGTCCCGCTTGTCATAGAGATCAAGTCCCTCATGCGGCGTGACGCGCAAGGCACATTCGTGCGCGATGTCACTGATCAGGTCGCCAGGTACCGTGGCCCGGCCTGCATCAAGACCTTCGATCCGGACATGCTGTCCCATGCGCGGCGTGCAAATCCTTCCGTTCTGCGTGGAATTGTGGCCGACGGAGCAGAGTCCGGTCCGGGCTATGCCCGCTATGGACGCACCGATCGCTTCATCCTGCGTCATTTGCTGCACGCTCCGCGCACGCGTCCGCATTTCATCTCCTACGGCGTCAAGGATCTGCCCAGAGCCGGACCCAGCCTGCTCAGGTCCTTGTTCAAGCTGCCGCTCATGACATGGACGGTCAGAACCAGAGACCAGCGCGAAACCGCTGCCCGCTATGCGGACCAGATCGTGTTCGAAGGCTTCGACCCGGACATCGACAACACCAGTCCCTGAACGGGCCGCTTTCTCCTCGCTTCAAAACATTGATTTTCGCTGCCCTCTTGCGATGCAAGGCAACAGCGCTACATTCCGAGAATGGTTCCCAAAATTGGCTGCTGTTGACGCATGAGTTCTTCCCATTCTGAGGAAAGCAAAGATCCGGACGCTGACGGCGGCGGACCGACCGCATCCCTGCGCATCCTTTCATCGCTGAAGGATGTTTCATCCGATGCCTGGGACGCAGTGGCCAATCCGGGGTGGAAGCTCTCGGAAAGCGGCGCTCTTGAGAAAACCGACCAATGCCACCTACCCGGTCAATCAACCGCTTCCGAACTTGCTTCCCTTCTTGGATCTGAAGTTGAACCTTTTTCTGAAGATAAGTCTTTTAACCCATTCCTATCGCATAGCTTTCTTTATTCTCTGGAAGAATCGGGATGTGCTACAAATGCGACTGGCTGGTTGCCAAGACATATGCTTCTGGAAGACGAAACAGGCGCTGTTCTGGGAGCGGTTCCGGCTTATCTGAAAAGCCATTCTCAGGGAGAATACGTCTTCGACCACAGCTGGGCGGATGCCTTCTACCGTGCCGGCGGCGACTATTATCCCAAACTCCAGATTTCGGTCCCTTTCACCCCTGCGACGGGCCGCAGGTTTCTGATCGGACCCGGGATCAACCGGGAAGCCGGTCTGCAAGCGCTTGCCGCAGGCCTTGTACAGGTTTGCCAGCGCACTGGCGCCTCGTCGGTCCATGCCACCTTCCTGACAAAGGGAGAATGGGACGGTCTGGGCGATCTGGGTTATCTCCAGCGAACCGATCAGCAGTTTCACTGGGAAAATCACGGCTATGAAAGTTTCGACGAATTTCTGACCGATCTTGCCTCAAGAAAACGGAAGGCTATCAAGAAGGAGCGGCGCGAGGCGCTTTGTGCCGACGGCATAGAGGTGGAGTGGGTAACCGGACCGGATCTCACCGAAGCTCATTGGGACGCGTTTTACGGTTTTTACATGGACACGGGTTCCCGCAAATGGGGACGGCCGTATCTCAACCGGAAATTCTTTTCACTGATCAATGAGAGACTTGCGGAGCGAACGCTGCTGATTCTGGCCAAGCGACACGGGCGCTATATCGCGGGCGCTCTCAATTTCATCGGTTCGGAAACACTGTTCGGCCGTCACTGGGGATGTTGTGAAGACCATCCCTTTCTGCATTTCGAGCTCTGCTACTATCAGGCCATCGATTTCGCAATTGCCAACGGATTGAAACGTGTCGAAGCCGGGGCGCAGGGTGCCCACAAACTTGCGCGCGGATATCTGCCGGCAACGACCTACTCCGCCCACTGGATCGCCCATGAAGGGCTGCATCAGGCTGTCGCTGACTACCTGGAACAGGAACGTTTCGCGGTGGAGCGCGAAAACGAGGCGCTTGCAGACCAGGCGCCCTTCAAGAAAGGTGACTGAGCGGGTTCAGACAATCAGGCAGCGCAATTTGACGCTCCGGAAAAACTGGCACCAAGCCCCGTTCGAACGACTGGCTTCCTAACCTAGTCCCTATCCTTCATGCCGGCAGTCTGGGAAGAGTAATAATAGACAATCGCCTGCGCGCGGTTTTTGACCGATAGCTTTTCGTAGATATTCGAAAGGTGGAACTTGACCGTGTTGGTCGATATCTGCAGAGATTTCGACAATTCGCGATTGGACATGCCGCTCGACAGAGCCTCCAGGATCACTTTTTCCTTCCGGGAGAGACTATAGATCGGATCCTGCTGCATCTGGCGAACGTCGATAAACGGAAACACCATTTTTCCGGCGGCCACGTCAACACAGGTTTCCACCAATCCCTCAATTTCACCGGATCTTGGTGCGAATCCGGCGGCACCGGCCTGCATCGCCAGCCTCGGCAAATCTCCGGCGGCATCTCCGTAAACGACAAATCGCGGCGCGGCTTCGTTTTCCCGCAGAACCTCGATCAGCTTCGCGCCACCAAGGGCCGGCAGGTTCCATTCGACGACGCCGACCTGCACCGGCACGCGCATGACCGTTCCAAGAAACCCTTCAGCTGTTGCGGACGTTGCCACGAGCGAGAAACGGGTGTCCTTGTCGAAAATCTCGGACATTGCCGACAGAACCAAGGGATTGCTGTCCGCGAGCATGATGTTTATCGGAGAGCCGGGATTCTCAACCAATTGTTTTTACACCACTATTGAAAACAAACTACCCAAACAGATAGCTGAATGTCTGGTAGAATTACCATCTACTATCCGAATGGGTAGGATTTATCCCATCCGATTAGATGTCCGAAAGCAGTAGTAACTTCCATTGCGCAAACACGCAAGCCGAGGTTTTCCTAGGGGAACATGGGCCACCGGCTCAAGCGATCAGCGCGGAGGAAACTGCAGATGCCGACAGAGATTTTTCCCCAACTGGACATTCCCGAAACCCTTGCGGCTGGCCCGGGGCCAGGTAACACAGATGCCCGCGTGCTTCGTGCCTTCGCACGGGCCGGTGTTGCTGATCATATGCACGCTGACGTCCTGCGGGGCATGATCGAGTGCAAACACATGTTGCGTGAAATCTGGGGTACCACCAACACCTATACCTTTGCCATCGCAGGTACGGGCTGGAGTGGTCTGGACGCGATGTTCTCAGCGATCATGCCTGGAGACAAGGTTGTTGCGTTTTCCAACGGCACATTCTCCGGGATCGATGCCTTGACCCTTCGCATCAAGGCAGCAACTCCTTGCGAACTGGCCGCCGATCCTCTTGATCCCTGCCCGGCGAGCGTCGTCGTCATCAATGTGCCACACGGCCAGCCGGTAACCGGCGAACTGGTGGAGGAAGTCCTCGACGAACACCAGCCAAAATGGGCATTCATGGCGCATTGGGAAACCGGTTCCGGCCGTGTCAACGATCTGCGCGGCTTTTCGGATGCCTGCATACGCCATGGTGTCATGGGGCTTGTGGATGCGGTATCCTCTCTTGGGGTAGATGATTTTTCGATCGATGACTTTCCGGGTGTGGCAGGCTGGGCCTCCTGCCCTCAAAAAGGTTTGTGCTGCCTGCCACTGACCTATGCACCCGTCAGCTTCCGCGACACGTACATCGAAACGCTCAAGACAACCGGTGCCTATACCTACGTGCACAATCCCATACTTGAGGCGCGGCACTGGGGAATTGTTGACGGGGCAGATGTCGACAAGGGAACGTATCACCGCACGCATTCCGGTTACGCCGTTGCAGCTTTCCATGAATCGCTGCGCCTGACCCTGCAAGAGGGCCTTGCGAACCGGGCAGCTTCCTACCGTCTCCACGAAGCAGCCCTGCGTGACGCCGTTGCCACTCTGGGCTGCAATGTGACGTCCGACATGACCAGTCTGGTCGTTCTCAACCTGCCGGACCATCTGGCTGGCCGCGAGATGGAACTGGTACAGAACTGCCGTGCGGAGGGTTTCGGCATCTGGCCGACACTTTCGGCTCCGGTTCAAATTCGTATCGGCATTTTGAACCAACTGAATGCCGGGGCGATCTGGGACATTGCCAACCGCTTTGCCGAAGCCATGCGCAAGCTTGGGGCCGACGTCGATCAGGAGGCTCTCGAAACCTCGCTACACAAGCATTACGGCACATCGGTCGCGGCACAATAGGAGGCCGGAATGGACATCCATGAGTATCAGGCGAAGGAAATTCTCGCCAAATTCGGCGTCGAGGTGCCGAAGGGGGCCCTGGCCTACAGCCCGGAACAAGCCGCCTATCGCGCGCGGGAACTCGGTGGCGACCAATGGATTGTAAAAGCCCAGGTTCACGCCGGCGGGCGTGGTCTGGCAGGTGGTGTGAAAATCTGCCAGACGCAGGACGAAATCCATGATGCCTGCGACAACATGTTCGGGCGCAAGCTGGTGACGCACCAGACCGGTCCGGAAGGCAAGGATATCTACCGGGTCTATGTGGAGACCACGGCCCAGATCGAGCGAGAGATCTATCTTGGGTTCGTGCTCGACCGCTCCAGCCAACGTGTCATGATTGTCGCCTCTTCGGAGGGAGGGATGGAAATTGAGGAAATATCCTCCACGCGGCCAGAAAGTATCGTTCGCTCCACCGTGGAACCTGCTGTCGGCCTTCAGGAATTCCAGGCCCGGGAAATCGCGTTCGAACTAAAGGTCGAACCGGGACTCGTGCAGCACATGGTGCGCACTCTGCAGGGGTGTTATCGCGCGTTTCTCGATTTCGATGCCACCATGGTGGAGGTCAACCCGTTGGCCATCACTACCGACAAGCGCGTTGTTGCCCTCGACGCCAAGATGAGCTTCGACGACAACGCACTCTACCGGCATCCCCAGATCAGTGAATTGCGCGACAAATCGCAGGAAGACCCGCGAGAGAGCCGTGCAGCGGATCGCGGCCTGTCCTATGTCGGGCTGGACGGCAACATCGGCTGCATCGTCAATGGTGCAGGTCTTGCGATGGCAACGATGGACACGATCAAACTGGCCGGAGGAGATCCGGCAAACTTCCTCGATATTGGAGGTGGAGCCTCGCCGGAACGCGTCGCCAAAGCGTTTGGCCTCGTCCTTTCCGACAAGAATGTCCAGGCCGTCCTGGTCAATATCTTCGCCGGGATAAACCGCTGCGACTGGGTCGCCGAAGGGGTTGTTCTGGCGCTGAAAGAACAGCAGATCGATATTCCCGTGGTGGTGCGCCTTGCCGGCACGAACGTGGAAGAAGGACAAAAGATCCTGGCCAAGTCCGGCCTGCCGATCATCCGGGCGACCACCTTGATGGAAGCTGCCGAGCGCGTTGTAGGCGCCTGGCAACGGGACCTGTCGCAAGGCACCAGATTGAGGGCCGCGCAATGAGCATTCTAATCGACCGTGACAGCCGCGTCATCGTGCAGGGTATTACCGGCCGCATGGCGCGCTTTCATACCAAGGACATGCTGCGCTACGGCACAAATGTCGTCGCCGGCGTTGTTCCCGGCAAGGGTGGCGAAACCGTGGAGGGCGTGCCCGTTCATGACACGGTGAAACAGGCTGTCGCTGCCACTGGCGCCGACACAAGCCTTGTTTTCGTACCGCCTCCGTTTGCCGCAGATTCGATCATGGAAGCGGCCGACAGCGGTATCCGCTACTGCGTTTGCATCACGGATGGCATCCCGGCGCAGGACATGATCCAGGTGAAACGGTACATGTACCGGTATCCACGCGAAAAACGCATGGTTCTGACGGGGCCTAACTGCGCCGGTACGATCAGCCCGGGAAAGGCGCTTCTGGGGATCATGCCCGGCCATATCTACCTGCCCGGACATGTCGGCATCATCGGACGGTCCGGAACGCTCGGATATGAGGCAGCAGCCCAGTTGAAAGACAATGGCATAGGTGTGTCGACCAGCGTCGGTATTGGTGGAGATCCGATCAACGGATCGTCATTCAAGGACATCCTGGCCCGTTTCGAACAGGACGACGACACGCATGTGATTGCCATGATCGGGGAAATCGGCGGGCCGCAGGAATCGGAAGCTGCCGAATACATACGGGACAACATTTCCAAGCCCGTCGTGGCATATGTCGCGGGCCTGACCGCCCCGAAGGGCCGGACAATGGGGCACGCCGGTGCAATTATCTCCGCGTTCGGCGAAAGCGCTTCCGAAAAGGTCGAAATCCTTTCATCGGTCGGCGTCACGGTTGCCGAGAACCCGGCTGTCATCGGCGATACCATTGCGCGCGTTTACAAGGAAGCGGCATGATGACCAGACCCACTGTTCTTGTGACAAGACGCTGGCCGGCAGCCGTCGAAGCTGTCCTGAGCGAGCGCTACGACACGGTCCTCAACACTTGCGACGTTCCCTTGTCTCCTGCCGAGATCCGCAGGGCACTCAAAACCTTTGACGCGGTGCTGCCCACAGTTACCGACAGGTTGGATGCCGAAGCACTGGATGTGCCGGACGCCAGAACGAGGATTCTGGCAAATTTCGGCTACGGCTATGCCCACATATGTGAACCGGCGGCGCGGCAGCGTGGACTGACGGTAACGAACACGCCGGACAACCCGTCGGAATGCACCGCGGATTTTTCCATGATGCTGCTGCTCATGGCCGGGCGGCGAGCGTGCGAAGGCGAGAGGAACCTTCGCGCCGGTAACTGGTCGCGATGGTGCCCCGACCACCTGATCGGCACCAGGGTCAGCGGCAAGACGCTCGGTATCATAGGATTTGGGAATGCCGGGCAGGAACTGGCCCGCCGCGCCCACTACGGTTTCGGCATGAGGATCGTGGTTCAGGATGAAGAAAGGATCGATCCCGCTATCCTGGAACAAGTCGACGCGACACAGGCAAAAGATGTCGATGACTTGCTGCCACTTTGCGATTTCGTTTCGCTCCACTGCGCGGAAGCCCGCTCGAACGAACCTCTCATCGGTGCCCGCAGACTGAACCTAATGAAAGCGGATGCGTTCCTGATCAACACGGCCCGGGGCGACCTTGTCGATGAAGCGGCACTTGTCCATGCCCTCATTTTCGAAACGATCGGAGGCGCCGCTCTCGATGTCTTTGTCAGGGAGCCCCGGATCAACGCCGACCTGCTGAATTGCGACAATCTGGTCCTCTTGCCTCATCTGGGTGGTGCTACGCGAGAAAACCGCGAGGCAATGGGGTTTCGTGTCCTTGAAAACCTGTCGGACTTTTTTGACGGACGGGATCCGAGAGATCGCGTGATCTGACAATCAGCTTCCCTGAAAACCAGTTCCAACCGCGTGGTCCTGCTTCCCCAGGTGCCCGCGAACGGGGGATGGTGCGCCCGACCGTCCAACAATCCGGCACGACAAATGCCGGCTGCACTCAGCATCCTCCCGGTGGAAGGCAACGGCCACCGAAAAATCGTACCCCAAGGAGATCGAAATGAGTTTTTTCCCCGTTGAACAGGCACTGGCTCGCCTGAACCGAAGCGAACTGGCGGTGCCCGGCAGTCAGCCGCAGATGTTTGAAAAGGCTTCCCGGTCCAATGCCGATGTCATCTTCCTCGATCTTGAGGACGCAGTCGCGCCTGACGAGAAGGAACAGGCGCGCAAAAACATCATTCAGGCCCTGAACGATATCGACTGGGGCGACAAGACAATGTCGATCCGCATCAACGGACTGGATACCCATTACATGTACCGAGACGTCGTGGATATCGTTGAACAGGCCGGAGAACGGCTGGATCTCATCATGATCCCCAAGGTCGGCACGGCCGCGGACGTCTACGCCATCGACATGCTGGTAACGCAGATCGAGGATGCAAGGGGATACAAGAGGCGGATCGGCTTCGAACACATCATCGAAACGGCACTCGGCATGCAAAACGTGCATGAAATCGCTGCAGCCTCCAGACGCAATGAAAGTCTCCATTTCGGGGTCGCAGACTACGCCGCCAGCACGCGTGCGCGCACCACGATCATCGGTGGTGTCAACCCGGACTATGCGGTGCTGACGGACCCTGCACATGACGGCGGCAGGGATGTGCATTGGGGCGATATGTGGCACTACGCGATCGCGCGCATGGTCGTGGCAGCGCGCGCCAATGGATTGCGTCCCATCGATGGTCCCTTTGGCGACTTTACGGACAAAGACGGCTACCGGGCAGCAGCCGGACGCGCGGCTGTACTTGGCTGCGAAGGCAAATGGGCTATCCATCCCAGCCAAATCGAACTGGCCAATGAAGTCATGAGCCCCTCAGACTCTGAAGTGACCAAAGCCAAGCGCATTCTGGAGGCCATGGCCGAAGCAGAAGCTGCAGGCAAGGGAGCTGTTTCGCTTGATGGTCGATTGATTGACTACGCTTCCATCCGGCAGGCCGAGGTTCTGGTGGACAAGAGCCGTCAGATTTCAGCAAGCTAATCCCAAGCGTGGCCGGTTTCGGCGCGAACGACATCAGAAGGTCAGCTGCATGTCGAACTGCTGCAAAAGGTCTTCAGCCCCTGCCCGGTCCAAAAACGCATTGACGCCCGTTGCACTCACATCGACATTCACAAATGTCAGGTGGTCGGTATCCACCGACTGCCCAAGTCCCTCGAGCAGCACGCTGCCGATGCCGTTGCGGCGAAAGTTGCGGTGAACGGCGATCTGGGCAACCGAACCATCGGGGTTGGCTGCGCCCCAGCCGAGAAGCCTTCCGTTTTCCAATACACCGATTAGGTTCATCCTGCCACGCAGGGCCGTGAGCGAGGCACGACTGTTTTGAGGTGTCGGCAGCGTATCGAAATAGTCGCTCTCATCATCCGGGAGCTCCTCGACAGTGAGAGCATCAATACTCAGGTCATTCCGGCGGGACACAGGCAGACTGTGTTTCGGCAACCTGCATACCCGGACCGTTCTCTGATGCTTGTATCCAAACAATTCATAGGCTCTGAGGGCCCTTTCATTGGTCGAGATGACTTCCAACTGCATTCCATTCGCGCCATCGGATTTCTGCTTTTCGACAACAGCCTTGAACAGGTTCTTCAATATACCCTTGCGCCTGTGCCGGGGATCCGTTCCAACCGAAACAGCATAGCCTCGGGAACCGTACGAGGCGGATGGTGCTGTGGAATACCAGAACCCGGCAATGTCCGGGCCACTCATGGATACGAATGAATGCTCTGCGGAAAATCCGCGCTGCTTCTGGAAATAGAGAAACTTGTCGACCGTCAGCGAAAGCGGAACGCAATAGTCCGAAAAGGCTGAATTCATCGCCGCGCACAATTGTCCTGCATCAAGTTCACGGCAATCGATGATGTGATATGACATGGTTGCTTGTTGCCTGGCTCCGCTTGGTTTGTTGCCTGGGACGCAATGTTCAGAAGATGAATCAGTCTGAATTGCAAGGGCGGGACGGTTATCGTAGTTGCTGAAATATCTATGCACAACTCACGGCGCTGAAGATGGCAGTGATCGGTTGAAATTCGTCTCCGAGCCGCTGGCTTAAGGTCCGCGCATTTCTTTCGTTATCAGTCGACCCTTATGGATCTTACATCCTCTTTCGACGCACCGATCCTGATCCTGTCGCCGACCGAAACGTCGGTCGACCGCAGTTGAGCTGATGCTTCATGCAAACGATTGTCGGCCGGGGAACGGAACCTGACCTTTATCTGGCTGGTCTTTGCCAGCACATACCCATGTTCCTGCAATCCTTCTCCGAGCGATGTCTTCAAACTGCTGCAGGGCAACACGATCCGTTCGGTTTCGAATAGACCTGTCCTCGGTCTGCCGAGGTGAGTTTTCTTTGCCTCACACACAATTTCGGCAAAGGTTACAAGGGCGGTTGTATCCTCGAAATCCGACCGGCCGAAGAAAAAAGCTGCAGCAGTAGTCACTATCATTACTGGTAGAACGACCAACTCAAGAACAAGGCGCGCGTTCATCCACCAGGCAATTTTTCTCTTGTGATCGTACAAGCAGCGCCCTTTCCGCATCCTGAAACGCATATCATGTCTGCTTCCGGAAACTTCAACATCAAGACGCTTCAGTTGTTTTCCAGGGATGAAAATTCGCTCTTGACCTCCCCTCACCCCAGTGCGATAACCGCGTCCGAACCGTACCGTACGGTTCCGACCTTTGATCAAGTTATCCTCCAGCCCGTCAGGCACCAGAACATGCCCGCTGCCGCCTATGACATCGCCACTTCCCGCCCGGACGCCGCGCCTGAGTTTTCGCCGCGCCAGCAGGTGGTGCTGCAGCATGCACTGACACTACTGGTCGAAGGCGGTGAGAAGGCTTTGACAACCGCCGGTCTCGCCCGTACCGCGAGTTGTTCCAAAGAGAGCCTCTACAAGTGGTTCGGCGACCGCGACGGCCTGCTCGCGGCAGTTGTCGCCTATCAGGCAAGTCAGGTTCAGTTTCCCTCGGAAGCCGGAGCGACCGCGGATCCGGCAACATTCCGCGCCCATGTGACTGCATTTATCGAGGCGCTTCTGGGCGTTCTCTTCTCAGAAACCTCGCTGGCGCTTAATCGTCTTTCCATCGGCCAGTCCAACACAAACTCCAACCGGCTCGGGCATTTGCTGCTGGTGCGCGGCAAACACATGATTTCGTCCCGTGCCCGCACGATGCTGGAAACCGGCCGCCGCCACGGATTGCTCAAGTTCGACGATGCCGAAGACGCCTACCAGGTGCTTTACGGTCTTGCCATACGCGACGTTCATGTTCGCCTGCTGCTGGGGGAAAGCGCCAGTGCTGCGGAACAGGATCTCAAATCACAGGCCGAAACGGCGGTGGACCGCTTTTACCGGCTGTTCGGAGCCTGAGGCTTCAACGGCACTTTTACCAGAAACACTGAACACAACGAAGACCGGCGACAAAGACCGGCTTTAGCTCAAGAACGGAATGCAGACGGGAGAAAGGAACCCATGCGCGTTTATTACGATCGTGACGCAGATATCAATCTGATCAAGTCCAAAAAAGTCGCCATCATAGGTTACGGCTCACAGGGCCGTGCTCATGCCATGAACCTGAAGGACAGCGGTGTGCCGGGTGTTGCCGTCGCGCTGCGCGAAGGTTCTACCACCGCCCTGAAGGCTGAAGCCGACGGCTTCAAGGTGATGACAGTTGCCGAAGCTGCCGCCTGGGCCGACCTGATGATGATGGCAACGCCCGATGAACTTCAGGCCGACATCTACAGGGATCACATTGCCGGAAATATCCGTGATGGCGCGGCAATCGCGTTTGCACACGGGCTCAATGTCCATTTCGGCCTGATTGAGCCGAAGGCTTCCGTCGACGTCCTCATGGTTGCGCCGAAGGGCCCGGGCCACACCGTACGCGGCGAGTACGAAAAAGGTGGCGGCGTGCCCTGCCTGGTCGCTGTCCACCAGGACGCGTCCGGCAACGCCCTTGACCTTGGCCTTTCCTACGCCAGCGGTGTCGGTGGCGGCCGTTCCGGCATCATCGAAACCACGTTCCAGGAAGAGTGCGAAACCGACCTTTTCGGTGAACAGGCCGTTCTCTGCGGCGGTCTCGTCGAGCTGATCCGCGCCGGTTTCGAAACGCTGGTGGAAGCCGGCTATGCTCCGGAAATGGCGTATTTCGAGTGCCTGCACGAAGTGAAGCTGATCGTGGATCTGATCTACGAAGGCGGCATCGCCAACATGAACTACTCCATCTCCAACACGGCCGAATGGGGTGAATATGTCACCGGTCCGCGCATTGTCACAGATGAGACAAAAGCGGAAATGAGGCGGGTCCTGAAAGACATCCAGACTGGCAAGTTCACGTCCGAGTGGATGCAGGAATACCGCGCGGGCGCTGCCAAGTTCAAGGCAACCCGCCGCCTGAACGACGGTCACCAGATCGAGGAAGTCGGCGAAAAGTTGCGCGGCATGATGCCGTGGATCAAGTCCAACGCCCTGGTCGACAAGACCAAGAACTAGGCCGTACCTGGTTCACTGATATGGAAAGGCCGGGCAGCGACGCCCGGCTTTTTCTTTGGTTGGAGACCCACAGGTTTTTTGGGCTTTCTCAAGCCGCTTCAGCGCCTGCTTCGCAGGGTAATTTCCACGGTCTCCCGCAATTCTGTAAAGCTCTCGTGCGCGATCAAGATCCTGAGCCACAATCACCCCTTCTTCCAGAAATTGGGCAAAATAATAGGCACCATAAGCGTCCTCTTCTTCCGCAGCTGCCTCAATCATCGCAAGACCCTTTGAGGCATCCTTCGGCGTGCCGAGACCTTGTAGCTGCATCCAGCCGAGATTCGCGGATCCACCCCGGATTTCCAACTCTTCGGCCCGTTTGAACAAACGGATTGCTTCCTCATAGTCACGTTCGACACCTTTGCCGTCGCGATACAGGATGCCGAGATTCGTCAACCCGCCGAAAGACTTCGCGTCGATAGATTTCCCGTAGTATTGAGCGGCTTTCGAATAGTCCTGTTCGACACCGAGGCCAAATTCATGCATTTCGGCAAGGCTGTAGTAAGAACCTTGGTTTCCAGAATCGATTGACTTTCGAAAATGGTTCAAGGCTTTCTGATAGTCAGGCTTAACAACTGCACCCGAAAGATAAAGCTCTCCGAGCACTGCATGACCAAAGTAAGGCTCTTTTTCCGCATATTCCTTATACATGGCCAGACCTCTTTCGACATCTTTTGCCAAAACTGCTCCATTCACATACGCATTGGCCAGAGCAAAAATTGATGACAAATCACCTCGTTTCGCATGATCTTGCAGTTTGGTAACGGCATCCGAAACCTTGTCGGCGCTGAATTCCTCCGGGTTCTGAAAATACAGCAAAGCGAGGTTAAATTCCGTCGAGGTGTTGCCGAGTTCAATCGCTTTTTTGTACCAGCGCTCGGCAGCTCGCAAATTCTTATCCGTTCCGAGGCCAACTTCCCCAAGGATCGCTGTTTGATGCATCCCGCCCAAATGTCCGGCGTCAGCGGCCCGTCGGTAGTACTCAAATGCGGTTTTGTACGTGTGACCTTTGACCAAGGCGCGGAAATGCAAATCGCCAATCTCGTAAAGTGCATCAACATTGCCAAGATCCGCAGCGCGCTTGAACCAGTTAAGCGCCTCCTCCGGATCATAAACCTTTTTGTTTTCATATCGGTTGTAGTGATCACCAAGCCACTTTGCGGCCGAGGCACTTCCCATGCCAGCAGACACTTCCAGCACCCGGGGATCAGACACGGCCAAAAAACCAAGAATGGCCGCGGCGAATGCACTTGGAAGAAAATAGGCCAAAAAACGCTTCAAAAGCCAGGCACCCCTGTTCTCGCATCCGTTTCAGCGAATGGCTGTTTTTTCAGTTTCCTGAAGGCGTTCCAATGCTGCTTCTGCCAGGAAATTGCCCTGATCCGCCGCAATCTCATAATATTTTTTTGCGGTCGCCATATCGGCCTCGACGAACTTCCCCTCTTCCAGCAGGAGGGCCATGTAGTAGGTGCCGTCGTGGTCATTCTGGGAAACGGACTCTTCCAGAAGGGCCATTCCTTCCGAGCGGTTCGGCTCAACGCCCCAGCCATGAAGCATCATCCATCCTGCATTGGCCTTGCCTGCGCTGGAGCCCCTGCTCAGCGCTTGCCGGAACAGTCTGTTCGCTTCTCCGTAATCCTGTGATACCCCTTTGCCGTCTCGGTACAGCAACCCGAATGCAACGAGCGCACCCGTGTCTCCAGCTTCAATTGATGCCCTGTAAAGTGTGACGGCCTGTTCGTAGTCCTGACCGACATGGAGGCCATGTTCAAACATCCAGCCAAGATTGTTCAGTGAAATGCCGCTTCCAAGATCAGCAGCGACAGAATAGTGTTTGAATGCTCTTTCGTAGTCGACTTCTCCTCCCTTACCCAGGAAGTAGTAGTTCCCGAGCGCAGTATGCGCTGGTTTGGGCATCACCGGCAACGCTTGCCTGAAATAGGTTTCGCCGCGTCTCGGGTCCGCCGGCACTATGTTGCCGTCCGCGAAAACGCGCCCGAGCGTTATTTGCGCGTAAGCGTCACCCCTGTCAGCGTATTCAATAAGAACCGGAATTGCCTCGCCAGCTTTCGTGCGGCCGAAGCTCTTTTCCTGTTCGATATAGAGCATTGCGAGATTCAGACTCGCCCATTCACTTCCTGCTTCCAGGGATCGCAGAAACCAGTCTTCGGCAGCAAATATGTCCCGCTCCACCCCAATGCCGTTTTTTAGGTGCCAGCCGAGGGAGCCCGCAGCATCGGCGTGACCTGCGTTTGCGGCACGCAAAAGATAGTCGTAGGCCAGTTCGTTCGAGTGTCCCTCGATCAGCCCGTTCTGGTGAAGCAGGCCAATTGAATTCAAAGCATCAATGTTTCCAAAACGAGCGGACTTTTGAAACCATGCCAGAGCAGTTTCCGGCGCATAATCATCACCGATTGCTTCATTGCTGAAATGAAAGCCAAGTTCCAGTGCGGCGCTGGCATTCCCGGCCGCGGCAAGGTCCTTGAGCATCTCAATTCCGGTGGACACATCAACATCAGGATCTAGCCCTCGCAAAAGCCCCGAACCCAACAGGTAACGTGCATCTTCCATTGTTGCCGCCGCCAACCGAAGCCACATCAAAGCCTTTTTGTCATTTGCCTCGGCCACTGTGCGGCCCTGCAGCTTGCCAATGGCGAAGGCTTCACCAAGCGCAAGTTGCGCAAGCTTTTCACCTCTGTTGGCCGCAACATTCAGGTGCTGCATTACTTCATCAATGATTTCCGGGGAGTTCGGCTGTGTTCGCAGCAAGAGGTCGGCAATTACAAGATGGACGACGGGCATGGCGCCAGAAGAAATTTCGATACTCCTGCGCAGATGCGCATCCGCCTTGGCGACGTCCTGGGGAAAGATGATGCCGTTGGCATAGGCCAGTCCCAGAAAGAGCTCGCGTTCCGCCTCTCGGCGCGATTTTCCAGGTCCCTTCTCATCATTCCTGATCAACTGAGAGAGCGGGCCGATGGCAGACAATGGGGACGCCTCGGCGATGGCCTTGAGTTCGTCCAGTCCGTAGAAAAAATCAGCTCCTTCAACCTCCCCCAGGATCTGCATGCGCGCCCATTTGACAGACGCATCCAGATTGCCGTCATCGGCGGCAACCCGGTACAGAGACGAAGCCTTCTCCAGATTCTCGCGCGAGGGATCGTCATGAAGCACATCCGCCGCTTCAAAGGCTGCATCCGCATCACCGAGTTCCCCTGCTCGGATCGTCCAGCGAAGCGCCTTCTTGCGGTTCGGTGTCATCCAGCCATTGTCGCCAAAGGCGGTCATGAGACGCTGCGCTGCAAAGAGTTCATCGCCCTCGGCGGCGAGTTCATAGTGACGGACTGCTTCATGTTTTTCGGTCAGGCCGCCAAGGCCTTCTTCTTCCATGTAGGCAAGATATTTGGCTGCCAGATAGTAGCCCGCGTCCGCAGCTCGTTCGAAGTAAGCGCGTGCCTGCTTGTCATCTTCGTCGGCCCATTCCCCGTGAAAATGGGCTATGCCCAGAAATGTCGCGGCGTTCTCGACACCGGCTTCATCCGCCTCGCGGAAATAGTCCATCGCCTTGTCAAAATCGTGCCCGGGCCATTCCGATCTTGTATAGAGATAACCCAGTTCGAAGAGCGCATCCGAGTTTCCGTCCTCGAGCGCCTGGCCATAGAGCTGGAGTGCCTTCTCGAAATCCCTTTCAACCTGATCGCCGTCAGCGTAAAAATCCCCCAGTGCGATAAATGCATCCGAGTTACCCAGATCTGCGCTTTTTCGGTAGAGCTCAAGCGCCTCGCCCGGATCCTTCGCAACGCCGCTTCCTGTGTCGTACATTTCGGCGAGCACGAGGATCGCAGCCGTGTAATCGTCTGCGGCGGCCTGCTCCAGAAGCCGCCTCCCACGATGAACGTCCCTGTCAGCAGCGCTGGTACCATAAACGAGGGCGAAGCCGAGTTCGGTCAACGCGAAGGGCTGACCAACCGCTGCCGCCTCTTCAAAAAGATCCCTGGATTTGGTCAAATCCTGCTCGACGCCGAGGCCTTCCTGGTAGAGCCAGGCCAGATACGCCTTGGCCCGTGAGTATCCTTCGGCGTCAATGGCGCTTTGGTAGTGGGCCGCAGCTTTCGCGTAGTCCTGCTCCAGGCCCCCGCCCTGCTCATAGGCGAGACCGAGCGAAATGTGTGCATAGGGGGAACCGAGGTCGATTGCACGCTTGAAAAAGGACACCGCCCGCTTTCGATCCTGATCGCCCCCAAGCCCCCAGTAATAGATATAGCCGAGCTTTTGCATTCCCCGGCTGGATTGTTCATCGGCTGCCTTCCGGTAAAACTCCGCGGCCCTCTTGTAGTCCTGCGTGCCAAAGGCGCCGGTTTCATGCATCAGACCGAGATTGACCCAGCCATTCGGGTTCCCGTCTTCACCCGCCTTCCTGTAGAGCCGTGCTGCTTCCTTCAGGTCGACTTCAGTTCCGCGCCCGTTCTCGTATAGCCATCCGAGCGCTGCCGTTGCTTCCGGGACACCGCCCCTGCTCGCCCACTGGATCCAGAAAAATGCCTGCCCGTCATGCTGGCGTATGCCCATCCCGTCGAAATACAGGTATCCAAGTCGCAGACCGCTCCAGCTATCGCCGTAATCGGCTCCCTGCTGATAGTAGGAGACAGCTTTTTCGTGGTCCTGAGGTCCGGCGATCCCGGTTTCGTAGTAGTATCCCAGTTGTGACTTTGCCCAGGGATACCCCAACGCTTCCGAGCGCTGAAAATATGAAAATGCCTTTTTGTAGTCCGGTTCCCACAGCTCGTCATTTTCATAGGCCAGACCAAGCCGGTAAAGGTCTTCGGGGTCTTCGGAGGCTTCCCGTGACAGGAGTTTCTCGAGCTCCTGCGCATCCGGCAAGGTATCCAGGTGATCGGGACCACTCTGTTGCGGTCCGAGTGAAGAATTGCTGCCGCCGCCCAATCTCCAGGACTGTTCCTGGTCCGCATCCCCCGACTTGCCCGCTGCAAGGGTGCCCATCGGCATGAGTGCCAGACCAACAAACAAACAAACTGCAAATTTCATTGCTCTACCAAAACACCCTAGAAAAAACTTCCAACCGACGTCGGCACGTTCGCGCCGAACCCGCACGGATCAACATTAGCCGTGGTGAAGTACGATGCGAGTTCATGTTTCAGTCCGTTTAAAACAAATTGCTGTGGGACCGGCAACAGTCGTTGAACCCGAAAACGGGATCCACCCTGAAGTGAATTCAAAAAATGCGACGAAAGCTAAAGGAAGCGCTGTAAAAACGTGTGCCTGGACCCGCCGGAAAATTTGAATCGAGAATAAATTCAATCAAATTAGATAAAATAGCCCAGATTATTCACTGACTTTTAGAAAATCTTAAAGTGGTCATGCGCCAATGCGGATCGTATTCTTGCTGCGGAGTATTTATTGTAACTTCCGTACAAATACAATTTGATGAAAATCTATTAACCCGCACTAACACCATCTAAAAACCTTACCAAGTAGGCTCCTTCATGCGGTTGTTACCGGTGAATAGTATGTGGAGTGCGTCTATATGGATCTTCTGACGCTTTTTTCGGCGAATCTGCTTTTGCTGCTGATTTTCGCCATTTCGTTTCAGGCGATGTCGCTACGCGTTACACAAAGCACGCATTGGCGCAGCTGGGCTGCTGCCAACGCCTTGCTGGTTGCAGCCCTGGTCTGTTTTGCCTTTGAGCGTGTTCTCCCGGATCTGGCGGCCTACCTCCTACCCAATACATTGCTTTTGCTGGGATTCGGCTTTCACCTTTACGCCGCGCGCGTGCTTGCTCGCTTGCCGAACAAAGTGAGCGACGTTTTTGCGCCGGCATTCGCGAACCTTCTTGTCGGCATGCTTGCCTATCTGTTGTCCGACCCGACCCTGGCCTATGTCGGCGGAAACGTCATTTTCACGATCCTGTGCGTCGCGACGATCGCCGCCTATACTTCCAAGAACTTCCACGGCCTGATCTCGGTAATCGGTCTGGTCCTGGCGTTCTTCTTTCTCGCTGCGGTCGGAGGGCTGCGCGTCTATCACGGGCTCACAGGCGATGGCGCCACCGGTCCCGGCATGATCAACGACATGATGCAGGATCTTCACCTGATGAGCGCCATGTTGTTCGTCAGTCTGACGGGCGCATTCTCAACAGCTCTCTCCTTTGAGCAGGTAGCCCAGCGTCACAAGGAAGCCGCACGGCGCGATCCGCTGACCGGTGCATATAATCGCCGAGAATTTCAGGTGCGCCTTGAAGATCTGCTTCACGCGCCCGAAAAGAAAACATTCGGCCTGTTGAATTTCGATCTGGATCACTTCAAGCAGGTCAATGACGAGTACGGGCATCTGGCAGGCGATCAGGCGCTGGTTAAGGTCGTTGCGGCCGTAAAGTCACAGCTCCGGCAAGACGATTGTTTTGCTCGGCTCGGCGGCGAGGAATTCGCGGTCCTGTTGCCGAACATTTCCCGGGAAAATGCGGCAAAGGTGGCAGACCGCCTGCGTCGGCGTATCTCTGACATCAGGTTCGAATTCGCACCGGAAGAATTCCGGATCACCGCCTCTGCCGGAATTTATCACGGCGACGGCAATCAACTGCTGATGGAAGACCTGATGCAGGTCGTCGACGAAAGCCTTTATTCGTCAAAGAACAACGGACGCAATTGCGTGACATTCGCACGCGCGCTGCAGGCGACCCATTAAGCGAAAACCGGCTGGCAAATTCAGGAATAGGCTTCAATCAGCCTTGTGACTTCCTTGTCCCGTGCCGATTCGCTCTTTCCACCCATCACGACAACAATCAACTGCTTGCCGCCGCGCCTGGCTGTGGCCACAAGATTGTAGCCCGACATGCGGATGTAGCCGGTTTTCAATCCATCAACGCCTGCAACCTTTCCAAGGAGATTGTTCGTTGCCTTGAAGGTCCGGCCGTTGTAAGCGAATGATTTTGCCCGATAGTAACCTGCATATTGGGGAAAGCGCCGTTTCAGGGCCAGGCCGAGTTTCGCCATGTCCCGGGCGCTCGTCACCTGTTTCGGGTCCGGTAGCCCCGTTGCGTTGACGAAGCGCGTCCTGGTCAGTCCGAGCGCCCTTGCTTGCTGTGTCATCTGACGTGCAAAGGCTGCTTCACTTCCCGCAAGATTTTCGGCAATTGCCATACCGACGTCATTTGCGGACCTGACTGCCAGCGCGCGCGCCGCCTGCTGCACCGTAATCGTTGATCCTGCTTTCAGCCCAATTTTGGCCGGCGGTTGCGCTGCCGCGTTCTCCGACACGGTCAAAGGAGACGACAGCGTGTAACGACCTTCCGCCACGGCTTCGAACAGGAGATACAGCGTCATCATTTTGGTCAGGGACGCGGGAAAGCGGGCGGCATCCGCGTCTACCGCATAAAGTTCCTCGCCGGTTCCCGCATTCAGGACAAGCGCCGAAAAACCCTTCTCCTCTGCGGTGGCAGGAGCATATGCACTAACGGGAACCGAAGTGGTCTCAACGGATGTAACTGCCGCCGAAGACACTGCCGGTGGTGAAGACGGCTGGTTCTGTGCGGTCTGACAGGCAGCCAGAAAAAGCGCCAGCAGGAGTATCGAAATCTTCGTGGGAAATTTGCTTGATCGCATTTACTTGCTCACACCTGTCCGGCTTCGTCTTGTTAGTTTTTCTCTCGAACGTGCATCACTTGACCGAGATGTTTACGCCCGAGCATAGCTTTCCAGAAACTGAATACGCTTCATTGGCACTCAGGCTTTCAATTTGTATCCGGTCTTGAAGATCCAGTGCACGATGGCGAGTGAAACACACAGAAACAACATGGTTGCGCAAAGAGATAGCCAGAGACTGACATCAGCCTGACCGTAAAAACTCCAGCGAAAACCCGATATCAGATAGACGACGGGATTGACCAGCGTCAGCTTCTGCCAGAATTCGGGCAGCATGTTGATGGAATAAAAGCTGCCGCCTAGGAAGGCAAGCGGCGTCACGATCAGCATCGGCACGAATTGCAGCTTTTCGAAATTGTCCGCCCAGATGCCGATGATGAAACCCAGCAACGCGAATGTCACCGCTGTCAGAACGAAAAAGGTCACCATCCAGAACGGGTGCTGGATCTCGATATCAACGAAGAAGTTCGCCGTAACGAGAATGATCAGCCCCACGAGCATGGATTTGGAAACGGCTGCCCCGACATACGCTATCGTAATCTCCAGGTAGGAGATCGGCGCGGAAAGCACTTCGAAAATTGTGCCAGTAAAGCGTGGAAAATAAATGCCGAAGGACGCATTCGACAGGCTTTGCGTCATGAGCGAAAGCATGATCAGACCCGGCACAATAAACGCTCCGTATCCGACGCCGTCAACTTCGGAAATCCTAGACCCGATCGCTGCGCCAAACACGACGAAATAGAGCACGGTTGAAAGCACCGGTGATATCACGCTCTGCATGACCGTGCGTTTTGTCCGTGCCATTTCTGCGAGGTAAATGGATTTGACCGCTCCGAAATTCATTCAGACACCTGTTTCCGCTGTCATTTTCGACGCCCCGGACGCTTTGTTTTCAAGAACCATTTCCATTCTGGGCAGCGTCCTGCCGGCAATGGAACCGGAGGCAACCCTGCCGATCGTTCGAAACCCCATCCGGGCGTAAAACGTTTCCGCAGCAGGATCCGAGTCAACACCTACAAGGACCAGTTCCAGGGCCGTTGCCCTGGCAAGCAGATGATCGAACAGGGTTCTGCCAATGCCTTTGCCGTGCCAATCCGGATCAACGAAACAGGTTTCAAGTTCACCGTTTCCGTCTTCCGAGGCGGACAGGCGGATACATCCGACAAGCGATCCTTGAGCGGTTTCAGCAAGCCAGAAATCATCCTTTTCTATCCATGCGGGCTGAATACGCAGTTCGTCAGCACACTGCCGCATGAAGTCATCGTCGTAGCCGTTGGACTGCTTGGACTTCATGCAAAGATCCGTGAGCGCCTGGCTGTCACTCAGGTTCGCTTTTCTAATGAAAAAATCCGCACCCATTCAACTCATCCTCTCTTCACCAGATCGACAAAAATGTCTTCAAGAGACGACTGGTCGGTCTGCAGGTCCTGAAAACGAACGCCAGCTTCGGCCAGATCCGTCAAAAGAGCGGTGATTCCCGTTCTCTCAGCATGGGTATCGTAAGTGTAGATCAGGTGGGTTCCATTGTCCTCGAGTGTCAGATTGTAGTGTGACAGGCTGTCCGGCACAGACGTGAGTGGTTCTGCCAGGTTCAGCTTCAGCAGCTTGCGGCCGAGTTTGCGCATGAGCTCGGCCTTTTCCTCGACAAGGATAATTTCCCCCTTGTCAATGACACCGACCCTGTCAGCCATCTCCTCGGCTTCCTCGATATAGTGGGTCGTCAGGATGATCGTGACGCCACGCTCTTTCAGCTCTCCAACGATGCGCCACATATCGTGGCGCAATTCCACATCGACACCGGCCGTGGGCTCATCGAGGAACAGAATCTTGGGTTCGTGGGCCAGCGCCTTGGCAACAAGCAACCGGCGTTTCATGCCGCCTGACAGTGCCATTATCATGTTCTTGCGCTTGTCCCACAGCGTGAGGTCCCTGAGAACTCCCTCCAGGAACTTTCGATCAGGCGGCAATCCGAAAAGCCCCCTGCTCAATGCGACCGTATCACCAACAATTTCAAACGGTGCTGTCGGCATTTCCTGTGGAACCAGACCGATCAGGCTGCGCGCTGCGCGAAAATCCTTCTGGGCGTCAAATTTTCCGACCTGAATGCTCCCGGACGTCGGCCGGACCAAACCGCAAATCGTGCTGATTAGTGTCGTCTTGCCAGCACCGTTGGGACCAAGCAGTGCAAACACTTCTCCTTCCTTGATGTCCAGAGACACGGATTTGAGCGCCTGGAAACCGCCGTCATAGGTTTTTTCCAGATTGCGGACGGAGAGTATCGGAGGCATCAAGTTCCAACCGGTTCAGATAAATCAATTTGACCAGACGGCCAAAGTCGCATGTGGACGATACCGCTGCAAGATGCAAGTCAAAGGGTTTGCTGACAGCACGATGTCACCATCGACGCGACAACTTTTGTTCCATCACGCTGCAAGCGTCAACTCACCGTTCGTGGCAGGACATTTCTGGTCAGCCGGTTGGAACAAGCGACTAATACAGGGTTTTCCTGTATTCCTCTTCGAGATTCTGCTCCAGGGTGTCCAGCTCCGCATCGTCCGCCGGTGCGCTGTTCGACTGATCCAGAATAATGTTCATGAGCGATGGCATTTCGCTGCGATCCTGAAACCGGTCCGGGTCCCACATGTGCGACCGGCGAAACGCCTTGGCGCAATGCATGAAAACGCTGTCAACTTTGATCAGTATAGCAATTTTGGGACAACGCCCGTTTACGCTCATGGTCTCCAGCAGTTCCGGGTCGACCACAAGCCTCGCCTTTCCGTTGATACGCAAGGTGTCGTCGAAACCGGGAATCACGAACAGCAACCCAACACTCGGATTGGAAATTATGTTGACGAGACTGTCGAGACGATTGTTTCCGGGGCGATCGGGAACAACCAGGGTTTTCTCGTCGATGACCCTGACAAAACCTGCGGGGTCGCCGCGTGGACTAACGTCTGCCTTGCCATCTGCGTGTTGCGTGCCCAGGCAAAGGAAGGGCGAACGCGCGATAAAGTCCCGCGCATGCCTGTCGAGTGTCGTCTGACACTTTTTGACCGCCAACTCGTGGATCGGCTGAAAGAGTTTTCGCAGCGATGTCTCATCTTCGACGACAAACTCCGGATTGAGATTGTATTCCTGCATATGCCCACTTCCCTCGCATCCAATTGATCCATCAGGTTCTGCCAGGACACCGAATGTCAAGAGTGCCCGTGTTTGCTGGTTCCCGCCCCTTCGAAGTTCAGAAAACTTGAGCAAGCCGTTCGATCGGCAAAACACTTCGGAGACCATGCTACTGCGCTTGAGGTACGTACGTAAGCCGAAGTTCAACTGTCAATTAGCAAGACCCGAAACAAGTCTCCCCATTGTTTCCCCGGACTGAACACTGCGTTCGGACGTCACGGGGTGGGTTTTACGGCGATCAACGCTATTTTGGCTGGAACACATTGGAAAAAAGGCCTGCAGCAATGTCGATACGCCCTGTGACCCATATCGGTTCCACGCAGCCAACACTGGAAGGTGCAGGTGTGAAACTTGAACGAGTGTTCGGTTTTCAGGAACCGGAGATGCTCGATCCGTTTCTGTTGCTCGATGATTTTCGCAACGATCGTCCGGAGGATTATCTTGCAGGATTTCCCTGGCACCCGCACAGGGGCATCGAGACGATTACCTATGTTCTTGCCGGGACGGTTGAACACGGGGACAGCCTCGGCAACAAGGGAGACCTGGGTGCAGGTGACGTGCAGTGGATGACAGCGGGCCGGGGCATCATGCACCAGGAAATGCCGAAAGGCGACGCAAACGGACTGATGCACGGCTTTCAGCTCTGGGCAAACCTGCCCTCCTCGCTGAAAATGACGGAACCGCGCTACCAGGATGTCGCCTCGAACGAGATCCCGGTTGTTATCGACGATGACGGATCGTCCGCACGCATCATTTGCGGTGAATTCTGGGGGAAGCGCGGACCTGTAGATGGCATTGCGGCAGAACCGCAATATCTCGACATCCATGTTCCGGCCGGAAAGAAAAAGCGCTTCAAGGTCGATACCTACAAACAGACTTTTGCCTATATTTTCGAAGGGTCCGGCACATTTGAAGGGTCGTCAGATGCATTTGGCATCCTGACAGAAAAGGAATTCGGCGGTGAAGAACTGAAGATCCGCGACCAGACCGGTGACCGCACGCTCGTCATCTTCGGTACGGGTGATGAAATCGTCGTTCAGGCGGGCGATGAGGGCATCCGCTTTCTTCTCGTTTCGGGCGCTCCGATAAAGGAGCCTGTCGCATGGCACGGCCCGATCGTCATGAACACGCGAGATGAACTGCTGCAGGCCGTCACGGAGCTACAGAACGGATCGTTTATCAGGTAGCGGGCACGCAACTGTTTCCGTTGCCTTGTAACTTTCACAATCTCTGGATACGGCTGTCCGGCAATCACATTACCGGACAGCCATGCCTCTCAAACTCCGTTCCGCCACGCCCGCCGATGCCCTCGACCTGACGGGTATCCTCCACCGTGCCAAGGCCTCCTGGGGATATCCCGAGGCAAAGATGACGGAATTCATGGAAGCGTGGAGTATTCATGAAACCACGATCCGCGCGCTTGAAATGACTGTCGCCGAGCAGGATGGTATCCCCCTCGCCTTTTCGGGTGTCACGAAAGAAGGTGAAGATACACTTCTTGTCGATTTTCTGTTTGTTGATCCCGAGGCACAGGGAAAGGGTATCGGCAATCTGCTCCTGAAACGCGCAGAGGATTTTGCACGACAAAAGAAACTTTCGCGTCTTTCTCTTGAATCCGATTTCCACGCAGGCGCGTTTTACGAAAAACACGGGTTCCGGACCATGGCCACCCGTCCAAGTGAAATGTCACCCGGAAAAGACATTCCTCTCATGGAAAAGGTGCTTCCACCCTGCGTGCACAGGGTTTCAAAAATCGATCTTACCATCTCGGACCGGCCGTGGCGTTTCGAGACCGAAAACAGTGCCGAAATCGCCGAACATTTCAAAGAGGCCCAGAAGCGGATCGCGCTTCTGTGGAATGGCCGGACGCTGAAACTGACCGGATACGAGTTTCAAAACGGCATCTTCAGCGGACACTGCTCCGAAAGCTCCTATGCCGCCCATCTTGCGTGGCGGGACTGGGGCGCACCGGATGCCTCCGCTTTCAACCTTTTCGGCTCCGCCATCATCAGGTCATCCGACGGTGCGCTGCTCTACGGTGTCATGGGTGGTCACACCGCAACAGCGGGCATGATCTATCCACCCGGCGGAAATCTTGATCTGAACGACATCACCCCCGATGGCAGGGTCGACGTGATCAGTGCTATCGACCGGGAACTTGAAGAAGAGACCGGCCTGACAGGCGAAACGCTGACCAGGGCCGAATTGCTTGCCGCCTTTGACGGACCGCGTATTTCGATTGCGCAGGTCTTCGATTGTACCGAACGCGCGGATGATCTGTGTCAGCACATGATCGAGCATTCCATGGCGTCCGAGGAACAGGAACTGGCCGACATTCGCATCATACGCTCGCGCACGGATCTTGAGGATCCGGCTATCGTTCCGTTCGCACGCGAAATCGCGGAATATCTGCTACCTCAATGAGGAGGTGAAACGCCGTTGACCTGTCAATAATTTGTTCACCAAGAACAACCACTAAGGACTGGCGGGACGGACAGAGAAATGTAAAAGTCCGCCCACCTTTGGACAAAGGTATTGGTGCATCTCCAGGGAGAAATGAATATGGGCCGCCGCTACGCGATCTTGGATGTCTTCACAAACACACTTCTTGCCGGAAATCCGCTGGCAGTGGTACTGGACTCCGAGGATCTGAGCGACGAGCAGATGCAGAAGATCGCGGCCGAGTTCAATCTTTCCGAGACAGTGTTCGTGTTTCCACCGGAAAATCCCGGACATTCCGCAAGCTTGCGGATCTTCACGCCGAAGGTGGAACTTCCCTTTGCCGGTCATCCAACCGTCGGAACAGCCATTCTCCTGGCAACCGAGCGGTTCGGAGACGTCAACGGTGAACAGGACGCCGTGGTGGTGCTCAAGCAAAAGATCGGCACAGTCAGGTGTGCTGTGATATTGCGCGAGAACGCGGCCGCCTTTGCCGAGTTCGACGTGCCCAATCTGCCGGAGCCTGCGGGACCGACCCACAATGTCGAACTGATTGCCGCTGCGCTTGACCTGGAGCCTACCGATATCGGCTTTGAAAACCACGCACCGTCGCGATTCAAGGTCGGACCACCTTTCAGTTTTGTTCCGGTCCGGGACCTTGATGCGTTGTCGCGAGCCAAACCCGTCGCGGCGATGTGGAAAGCGGGCTTTGGCAAGGACGACCACAACGACGCCTATGTTTACTGCCGGGAGACTCGTTCCCACGACAGTGCGTTCCATGCACGCCTGTTTGCGCCCGAGATGGGGATTCCTGAAGATCCTGCAACCGGGTCTGCCGCCGCGGCCTTTGCCGGTGTCGTTCACTTCTATGATGGTCTGACCGCGGGCACGCACCATATCCGCATCGAACAGGGTTTCGAGATGGGGCGTCCGTCGTTGATTGATCTTGAAATCGATGTCGAAAACGGTGGCATGCATGCCGTTCGCATCGGTGGCCAGGCGACGCTTGTCGCACGCGGCGAGTTGTTTGTCTGACACACAGAACGCGGGAATATCAGGATTCGGAACCTTCCGGACTTTCGTCGTTTGATTCCAAGAGCGACGGCAGGATGACGGCGCCCACGACCAGTGCGCCGCCGATCATCATGCCCGGCGTCAACGCCTCCCCAAGGAAAACCACCGAATTGATGAACGTGAAGACCACTGACAGCACGAACAGCAGCGCGGCCGTGACCGTCGAAACACCTGCCATGGCCTCGTACCACAGAAAATAGCCGACCGCTGTCGGGAAGACGGCAAGGAACACAAGCCACATCAGATCCGCGCCTGTCGGCTCGAATGAAAACAGGAAAAAGCCTGGGGTGAGAACGATGGCACTGACAAACAGGATCTGGAACAGGAGCTGAAGGCGTTCGAGTGGCGCGCTGGTGTTCTGCACCGACTTTGTGCTTCCGATGATGAACATCGCCCAGGTGAAACCGGCAACGACCATCAACAGGTCTCCCGACAAGGCATTGGTACCAATGTCGATATCGTGTCTGACAGTCAGCACAACCCCGGCCATCACGAGGACAGTTGCGGCGATGTCGACCTTTCTGACCCTTTCGATGCCGACGCTTGCAAGCATGACAAGCACGAAGAACGGTGCCGTGTTTTCCAGTACCATGGCGTTGGTCGCGCTGGTGCGCTCCAAACCGATGTGAAAGACCGCATAGTTCAGAACAAATCCGGCAATCGCGAGCAGCTTGTATCTGTCGAACCGGATCGGAAAAACCGCCTGTTTGCTGAACTTAAGCAGAACGAACAGGACGGCTGCTGCAATCCAGATGCGAACAACTGCGATTTGCAAACCATGCAGGTCGCTGGTCAAAAACCGGGCAATTACGCTGTGCGTGCCGAACAACAGCGCCGCAAGGACACCAAACCCAAGGGCGCGTTTCGAAGATATTACTCCCATCAGCCGAGGCTAACCGAGGAATGACGCCCGGGCAACGCAATCCGGTCCTGAAAGCTGCATGGTGGCCCGGCCACGGGTCACCATGAGCAGATACGTTGTTTATTCGGCGGCCTCGGCCGGGGCTTGCGGAGCAGTCTTCGCCCATGCGGGCAATGTTTCCAACCGCTGGAACCAGGCAAGAACCTTCGGGAACTCCAGAAGAGGCACCTGTGATTGCGGATAAAGCGCCAGGGCTGAATGACTGCCTACGGCGAAATCGGCAACCGTCGGCTTGTCTCCCAAAATGAAGTCCCGATCTGCCAGGTGCTCTTCGAGCACTGCAGCAAAGCGGCGGAAGTTTTCCTGCCCCGACTTGATCTTTTCCGCATCCGGTTCGCCCATATTGAAGAATTGCTTGGCGACTGTCTCCCACGTGATGTCGCCGATAGCCCTGTTGAAATGCTGCACTTCCCAGGAAATCCAGCGCAGGATTTCAATGCGCGTAGCACTGTCTGACGGACAGAATTCCTCTGCCCCCTGACGATCACTCATATAGATCATGATCGGGTTGGCTTCCCAGAGCTTGAAATCACCATCGACCAGAACCGGCACTTTCATGTTGGGATTGATTTCCCGAAAGTCTTCGGACCGGTGCTGTCCCTCTACGAGGTTGAACTTCTGGACTTCAGTTTCCCCTGCAAGGCCGAGCTGATGCATGACAGCCAGTACGCGCCGGCTGTTGGGAGACAAGTCGGTTACATAAAGTTTCATTGCTTACTCTCCTGTGCCTGCCGGTCCCAGGAAACATTCCTGTCCGGCCGATGTCGAGGTCAACGCCGTTGCAACGACTTTACTCAACCAATTAGTTGACTATAATGAATTCCCATGATAGTCAACCAAAAGGTTAACTTTATGACTGTGCAACAAATGGCCCAACTGGACGCGACTTTTTCAGCCCTCAGCGATGGCACCCGGCGCGCCATCGTCGCCCGACTTGCGGATGGCGAAGCGACCTTGTCGGATCTTGCAACACCGTTCGACATGTCGCTGACGGCGGTATCCAAACATCTTCGGGTTCTGTCCGATGCCGGCCTTGTCGACATTGAAAAACGGGGCCGCACCCGCCACTGCCGCTTGCGCGGTGCCCCAATCAAGGAAGCCGTCGATTGGCTGAGCAAATATGAATCGTTCTGGATCGACCGGTTCGACGCCCTCGCCCGTCATCTTGCCAAAGAGGATAGCGAATAATGACCGTTCAACAGAGTGAAAGAGAATTTCTGAAATCTGATCCCGGGCAGGAACCTGTCATCGTTGAAGGGCTGTTTCGCGCCAACCCGGCGCGCGTTTTCCGGGCCTTCACGGAACCGAACGAAGTCCAGAGCTGGTTTGTTCCGAAATCAGGCGGTCTGGTCTCGGTCGATATCGACCTGAAGGTCGGCGGGAAATGGTGTTTCGTCATTGAAAAGACCCAGGAAAAGCAGATCCATTTCGAAGGCGAATATCTCGCGATCGATGCACCGAACAGGCTGGAATTCAGCTGGCGCCATGTCCAGGAATTTGCCGACGGTACACGCGAGGCAACAGACACGTCTCAGGTTGCCATCACCTTCACCGAAGCCGGCAAGGCGACGGAAGTGAAGCTCCGGCACGAAGCCATCAAGTCTGAAGATGCTCGCCGTGGTGTTGGCGGGGGCTGGAACGGTTGCTTCAGGCGCCTCGATGAAATTGTTTCCACATAAAACGCCCGCTCAGGAGGAAGACATGACAGCTCCACAGTTAGTCAGCCAGGAAGACTGGCTCGAAGCCCGCAAGGACCTGCTCGCCCGGGAGAAGGCCTTTACCAGGGAGCGTGACGCACTATCCGCCGCGCGCAGGCAATTGCCACTGGTTCTTGTCGAAAAAAACTATGTTTTCGACACGGTGAGCGGACGAAAATCACTGGCCGAGCTCTTCGGACCGAACCGGCAGCTTGCGGTCTATCACTTCATGTTCGGCGCTACCTGGCAGGAGGGTTGCCCAAGCTGTTCATTCTGGGCGGACAATTACGAGCGCCTCGACAGGCATCTGGCTGCGCGCGACACCTCGTTGATTTCCATATCCAACGCACCGCTTGAAACGCTGCAGGGCTACAAGGAACGCATGGGCTGGACCTTCGAATGGGCATCAACCGCCGGCAACGGCTTCGGGGTCGATTTCGGGGTCACCTTTCCGGACAAGAAGGACCAGACCGGCCAGGGATACAATTACAGCGGCAAGACTACCGTTCACTCGGAGGAGCTGCCTGGTGTCAGCACGTTTTTAAAGCTGGATGATGGCCGTGTCGGCCACAGCTATTCCACTTACGGCCGTGGGCTCGACATTCTGAACATGGCCTACAATCTGCTCGATTTGACCCCGATGGGCCGTCACGAGGACGATCTGCCATATGCTCAGGCCTGGGTGCGCCGGCGGGACATGTATGGAACGGATGACTAGGTCTCCAAACCCGGCGGCTTGCGCTCCGTTTCGCGCCTGAACCCGGGTGCGAGCCAGCGCAGTCAAAGAAAACCGGTTGCCCAATTTCGCTCCCAGGAAAACCAGTCCAAACAATCACTTGGCGAAGTTTCGCATCTCTGGCGTCCAACATCATGGAAACAACAGGAGGTTCCATGATGAATTTTGCGAAACTGGGTGCGATCGGATTTGGCCTATGGGGCCTTTTGCACATCGCCGGAGCGGGTCTTGTTTTGTCAGCAACTTTGGGGTCCGAGCCCGCCGATGGCTATGCAATCTATGGCTATGATGGCGGCCCCCTCCCCGGAGCAACCAGCGCCATCCTGGCATACTTTGCCTATCTGCTGGCCCTTTCCGGGGCGGCAGCCCTTGCTGTTGCCATCAAGCTGAACTGGGCAAACTCACAGGCAGGCCTTGCGATCAACAGTGGTCTTGTCCTGACAATCGAGTTCGGATTGATCGTCTTCCTGATTGTGCCTGGCCACCTGTCCCTTCTTGAATCCCTGCCCGGCTTTGTTTTTTTCGCCATCGGCGCCATATTTGGCGGGATTGCCTGCAAGCGGGATCCCAGCCATGCCTGACAGCCTGATTGATCAAGCCAAGCAAGGCGACAGCGGCGCCTTTTCCAGGCTCGTCGAAGCGGAGTTCCCGAAACTGCGCCGGATTACCCGGCGCCTGGTCGGGCATCCGGAAGATTCTGAAGATATTCTGCAAGAGGCTCTTGCGAAGGCCTGGTCAAACATGTCCAATTTCGAGGAACGCTCCAGCTTCGCCACCTGGGTGACATCGATTGTCACCAGAACGGCAATTGATCATCTGCGCCGTCAGAAACGGTGGCGCACGGAGGCACAGGTTGCCTATGCCAATTCATGCGCGCAGTCGGATGAACTCTCGAACGAAGTGGTCGGCGCCATCACCGATCCCGAATTTGCCTATGAAGTCAGGGAACATATCTCCTATTGCTTCACCTGCGTCGGCAGATCCCTGCCAGTCGACGAACAGGCTGCCCTGGTTCTGCGCGATGTCATGGATCTCTCGGCGCGCGAAGCGTCCACAGTTCTGGGTATCTCGGATGCGGTCTTGCGCCACCGTCTTTCTGCCGCCAGACGTGCGATGGAGGACAAGTATGACGGGCTTTGTGCGCTGGTCAGCAAGCAAGGTATCTGTCATCAGTGCGCAGGCCTGAAGATGGCTTCCGGTGAACCAGCAGACCCGGCTGACTTTCCCGACGTTTCCGGACTTGCGGCTCGCATGGCGGTCGTCCGCAAGGCCGAACCCGGGTCGATGGCGGGCCTGCATGCCGTTTTCTGGCGGCGTACCAAGGACATAGAAGAAGCCGGAAAGGGATCGACCGAGCCACTTTCCGGCTGTGGAGAGATAGAAGATGCCCCAGAAACCTAAACGCCTGCCCCTTCCCAAACGCTTTAGCGCCGCCCTCACCGAAAAGGCCTACGCCAAACTTCGCGACCTCAACGCGGATTGGCATTTCGGAAACAACTACCTTCTGACGATCCTGCTGGAAAATTTCGACGACGTCATCGACGAGAAAAAATTCCAGCAGGTCATGGAGACGTTCATTGCAGAATACGGTCAGCCGGACGCTGGCGGGATGAAACCTAACACGACACATGGGTGAGCCCATTTTCCAACGGATTTCGCGACCTTCCGGCCTCACCAGGCAGTTTCAGCTGATTCAGCTGATTTTCGTCTTCCGGCACCATCCGGCAATGCCGAGAAAACCCAACCCGACCGCAAGTAGCGGCAAAGCCGCTGGAACAGGAACGATAGCGGCTTCGGCAACCATTCGTCCGGCAAATTCGGCCGAGACTTCTCCCATGCTCAGAAACTCGGCATAATCTACAGATATTCCAAAAGTATCGGCGAGTGTCAGACCAGAAGCGCTGAAGAACCCCGGGCCCGAAGAAAACATTCCTGACAGTGCCGAAAGATCTCCGGAAAATGTGGCTTCAGGGTTGCTTTGGTCAAAACCCACGCCACCGAGGAAAGAGGTTTTGCCGTTCCAACTGTGCTCAACGTCCCACGAGCCGGCGCCAAGCCCGGCCGGGCTAGAGACTGAAACGTCGGTACCTTCAATCGCATAAGCTACGTTGACTTGCGCTGAAACAACCTTGGACACGTCCGGCAAGACCGGCAACGCTGCAGTGGGCGCCTCCCAGACGACCCTCCCTTTCCAGGTCAGGACTGAGCGCGCCGCTGCAATTTTTCCTGACGTTGCAACAGTGTTCACCTTGCCGCGAAGCTTGTTTCTAGCCTTGGCCTCGGCGGCACCATCAGCGTCAGCGACAGATGCGATGAGTAACCCGGTGTCGCCGAAAAAGCCGGAATTTGCTCCTTTTTTGTCGCTGTCGGTCTTTACGACGGCGGCGACCGCGGCTCCGCGCGCTCCAACACCAACATCAATCAGGCGCTTGATCAGCAGATTGACAACTTGCTGCGCTCCACCATCGAGTCCCAGCACCAGTTGTGCCGCGCCAACGGTAGTTGCGCTGGCTCCACCACTGAAACCGAATCCCGCGACACAGAATGTCAATACACACATAAAATGGACAAAAAAGTGCGTTTGTTTCCGATAAAACATGCTGCGTTCCAAGCGGTCCGTCATACAAATGTTCTCAGGATTGAATCGCAGGGAATCCGATATTCCGAACCGTCTAATCAGCCTTCCCCGGTATTCCAGCTTTGCTATTAGATTAGCCGTCGCAATTCCCAAGGTAGTTTATCTCCAACCGGAAAACCACTTTTGATTGGTTGAATGCTGGTGCGAAGCACACGGCATTGAACTCGGAACCGGAGACGGGTTCACATCAACTTCGACTGAAATTCAATGAATAGTCAGCACGAAACTGCGCTTTTTACCTGCAATCCGGAAGGTTGATCATTCGGTGAAATGTCCCTTGATGGCGCAAGGGCACGCCTCTCGACCTCATGATTGAACTGCATCCCGGTTGATGCGGAAGCGAGGCCGGACCATCACCTTATTTGAATTCAAGTTCACGTCTTGTAATGCCTCCGGTTTGCTTTAGCGCTCGTTAAGGCTCCACGGACTACGTCAGAGCATCCAATGGATGGATGGGTTTCAAAAGGAGACGAAAATGGACGTAGGATCTGCAAGCGCGGCAATAGCCAGCGCACAGCCTCTCAAATCAGACGCATATGCGTCAAAACCGACTGCGCCTGGACAGTCAGGGGCCTCAAGCCCAGAGATAGTTGCCAGCACACCCAGTGGCCCGGGCGCCCCTCCTCCAGGCCTTGGCGAAACTGTCGATATTCAGGCCTGAAAACAGATTTCAATCACCAGTGCGGCTTCAGCGAACAACCGAGGCCGCGCATTTTTTCAAACGACGATTGTCCATCACGAAGCCGGATACTCCCGGCCTGGGCCAGTCGACCTGGGTTTTGGCCAAGCCTTGCGGCCGCTTCGAGGCTGAACTTGTTTCAGGCGCCCATCCACACCAGTTCCAGCCGGATGCCACCCGGCTCGGCAAACATCATATGCTTTCGTGGCCCCGTGCCCATGAATTCCGGCATGAATTCAACTTTCACGCCCGGCCAGGCGGCAACAACATCGGCGAGGCGCAACAGCTCCTCTTCGCTTTCGACCTCGAGCGCCAGATGGTGCAGGCCGATATTGAGGCGCCGATCAAAACGCCTTGGTGAAACTGATTTGTCCACCTGCCACAAGGTCAGTCGCAAAGTGCCATCGGTGATCGAATTTCTCGGATAGGCGTCATCGCGAGCTGTTTCAGTCCAGCCCAGAACCTTTTCGAAAAACAACGTCGTTTGGTCAAGATCGGCAACGGCAAGACCAAGGTGATTGAGCCCGACAGTTTTTGACACGAAATTCTCCAATGCTGTGACTACCTTGTCCTTATCGCCGCTTCAGGACTATTTCTCGACCTGATGGCAGCAACTCTCCCTGGAACTCGTCGCGGCTGACCCGATAAACTCTCGCAACCGGACGATCGTCCGCAAACCGGAAGAACTCGACCCTTCCCTTTTCCCGCGTCCAGCGATCCACCATGAGAAAATTGTCCAACCCAATACATCCGAACCCGGTTGCACGGCCTTCCCGGTCCTGTTTTTTGCCCGAAACCTTTACGCGACACGACAGAACACTGTCCGTTTCCTTCAGGTTCCATTCTCCAGGGATGCCACGTTCCACCGCGGGAGTGTCCTTATCGGGTACCGAAGGTGTGCCTGAACCTGTTGACGACGTGTTGCATGCTGCAAGCAAAAGGGAACTTGAAATCAGGAAAACAAATTGAACCTTCATGGCGCACGAACCCTGACAAAATTGACGAGTTCGCCAAGCTACATCAAAAGACTGCCCGGATTGCAACCGCTAAAGAACTCACGACCGTGGAGCATATGGCAAACACGAATATCATTGAGTGGACCAGCGTAAAATCAGAAGCTTCTCATTCCGCTTCGAAACCTTGAAAAGTGAAGCGGATGATAGAACCGCTTCACTTTTTCTCCACACGCGTGCACCAAAACTGCGCCTGGGGAGCTTGTCGGTCCCCAGGCGCAGTTTCGTTTCAACGCCGAAAATCTACCGGTTCCATGGACTAGGAAATTAAAACCGATCCTTGAAGGCTCGTGTTCAATTTCATACAAACCCGATCGACAGTCCGGTTTCAGGCTTCATCCTGGCCTCCTTCATCAGCGCACGGGTAATGTCGTGCACAGACGGGCTCTTGTTGAACCGCATCTGCTTCCTGACGACGGAAAAGTCTCCGGGCGTCAGATTGCGCACGCAAGAAATTTCCGCAGGCGCCTCGGCTCCGAAGAACCTGCGAAACGCGTGTGACAGGCCAGCCTTGTCGAGCGGCTTCAGTTCCAGCTTGAAATCAAACCGGCGCAGGGTGGCCGCGTCCAGCTTTGATGCAAAGTTGGTTGCCGCCAGCACTGGCTGGTCATGATTATCAAGCCACGACAACAGTTCGTTGACCTGCCCGGCTTCCCAATTCGCGCTCGCTGTGCCTCGGTCGAACATCAGGCTGTCCGCCTCGTCGAAAAACAGGACACCCTGCTCCTGCCGCGCATCTGCGAAGGCTTCGGCGATATTGCGCTCCGTACCACCGACCCATTTGGACAGAAGATCTGAGGCCCGCTTGGTCAGCAACGGCTTGTCCAGGCGAGTTGCAAAGTGATGCGCAAAAGCCGTTTTGCCCGTGCCTGGAGGGCCGCTGAGCAACAGCGAAACATCACTGTGGCCACATTCCGCGATGCTCTCCATCACAGCACCCAGCGAAGGCTCGGTGTTGTAGAGGCCCAGATCAATCTCCTGCGGTACCCGGTTCGGCATTTCCCCGCCGCGAAGCGTCTTGACCAGCACTTCCGCAGGTCTTTCGACCTGACCGCTTGCCCCCGCCAGCCTCGAGGCCCTTGCTGCAGTGCGCAGAATGGTCGTCGATTCAGCAGCGCCGTCGACCAGATCCGCAACTTCCCTGGAAAATTCCACTTTCTCGTCGGCGCAGATGCGAGCGGCAACGCGCTGCCTTGCCTTGCGCACCGGATAGTCCATCTTCAGGACAAAACTCATCCGGCGGATGATCGCATCATCCATGTTGCCGACGGCGTTTGTTGTCCAGATGACGGGAACAGGGTTGTCTTCCAGCATGCGGTTGACGAACACCTTGCTGCCGTCGCGGCGCGTCATCCAGTCACCAGAGCTGCGTTGCGCATCGCCGATGAAATCCTCCATTTCGTCAAACAGGATCGCGGCTTCCCTGCCGTCCTTCAGAACACGCTGTGCAAGCAGAAGTGCACTGACGCGGTCGTAACGTGTCGGCTCTTCCCCGTCATCATCGACCTCACCGACGGCATGAAGACGCATGCCTGCCTCGCGGCAAAGCACACGTGCCAGTTCGGTCTTGCCCGTACCCGGCGGACCATAGATCAGGATGTTGATGCCTTTTGCCTGCTCCCTGGCAGCACCCGCGATCAGGCTCGCAAGAAAAGGTGCATCCTCGACTTCGGCAAAATCCTCCATGGACAGGCTTGTCTTGTGACGCGGACCAATCAGCGCATCGACGAATTCCTCGCCATGGCTCGGAGCACGATCCAGCAACTTTTCCAGCGCCCACTTGATGTCGACCGACACAACGCCCGAGCGATATGCCTGAAAACCGATCAGGCCCAGCCGGAACACGGGGCTGCGCCTGACAAAGCGCAATGCTTCATGGGCCGAAACGCCGCAAAGCTCGGCGAGCAATACCGGCAGATCGACCCCTTTTCCGATCACAACTTCCGTGAGGTTCTGCAACTTCGGCAGACGATCGCAGCCGATGAGCAGAGCCAGCAGGGTGCTGTTTTCGACATCCAGCCCGAGCAGCTCGGCAAGCGTATCGGAGATTTCAGTAACATAAGGCACGGGAGCCTCGGGCAGACGCCAGTCCTGGAGCGCCTGTTGCAAGGCGTCCCAGTTTGTTGCGTCTCTTTTTCGAAGGCCCAGATCAAGCCAGGCCAGATTGTCCAACACCCAGTCTCTCAGCGCCTTGGCCAAGGGGGCATCCTCGGAAAGCCCGCGGCTCAAGTGGAGCAGCACGGCTTTCACCATCTGATATTCGTTCACGGTTTTTCCCAAATCCCAAATCGGGTCTGTTCGGCGCGAATACGCGCACTTTCAGCACCCGAATACTTTCACTTGTCTGGGGTTTGTGCGGTCAGCTCAGTTTCGGCCTCGACCGCAGCACATGGGGCGTGCTTACAGTGGAGACTGGAGGGCGCCGCAGCGCAGACCCGGTAAGGTGTCTCTATCCAGCAATGCATTTCTCCTTGATACGCCACATCCACGGCGCGAAGTCCGTGGTTCTTAACGGCAAGCACTTATCGATTCAACCGGCAATTTCAAATTCCGCGCTAAACTGAAATCAAGTTGCGCAAACGCAACAAGTCCCCGGTCTGCGGGCCGATGCCAGGTCAATCCAAAACGACTTTCTCGAGCCTTCCTTCATACACAAGCGTAAACTGACTGTTGCAACCGGGCCCATCCTGCCGTAAGAACAAATTCCGTTAACCACCTGCTCATGCTTTTCCCTCAAGCTTGGTGGCTGAAACTGAAGACGACCGAAGGCCCAGTTGAGACCCATGATCGCGGCTCGCGACATTTCCGGATCTGACTTCCACGTGCTGAAGCAGCGCGGCGGCCTCCTTCTACTTGGCGATCTCCTCCTTCTTAGATGCCCCTGAGCGTCGGCTGATCCGCGTTTTGATTTGGCGGAACGGGCACTTAGGGGAGATATTTCAAAAATCCACAACATGATTTCCGGGTCGCGCAATGGTCTAATCCAGACAAGGGATATAGAACCGGCGATCCAAGCCAGGGACGAAACGACATGACTGCCACCCCCGAAACGGACCATATCCGCATTTTCGACACCACTTTGCGCGACGGTGAACAATCGCCCGGCGCCTCAATGACGCTGGAAGAAAAACTGCAGATTGCCGAGATCCTCGACGACATGGGCGTCGACATCATCGAAGCCGGGTTCCCGATTGCCTCCAACGGCGACTTCGAAGCCGTCGGTGAAATCGCCAAGCGCTCGAAGAACTCCGTGATAGCCGGTCTCGCCCGCGCCATCCACGCCGATATCGACCGCTGCGGCGAAGCTGTGAAACACGCCGGCAAGGGCCGGATCCACACATTCGTTTCCACCTCGCCGATCCATCTGAAATTCCAGATGAACAAGACCGAAGATCAGGTGATGGAGATCATCACCGACACGGTGACCCGCTCGCGCAACCTGATCGACGATGTCGAGTGGTCCGCAATGGATGCGACCCGCACGCCAATCGACTATCTGTGCCGCTGCGTGGAAGCCGCCATCAAGTGCGGCGCAACAACCATCAACCTGCCCGATACGGTCGGTTATGCAACACCGGATGAGTACAAGGCCATGTTCGAGGACATCCGAGAACGGGTGCCCAACAGTGACCAGGCAATCTTCTCCGTGCATTGCCATGACGATCTGGGGCTGGCGGTGGCCAACTCGCTGGCCGGTGTCGCCGGCGGGGCACGACAGATCGAATGCACGATCAACGGCCTGGGCGAGCGCGCCGGAAATGCAGCGCTCGAAGAAATCGTCATGGCAATCCGCACGCGCGGCGATGTCCTGCAATATGCCACCCAGATCGACCCTCAATTCATGGTCCGTGCATCAAAAATGGTTGCCGGAGCGTCCGGCTTTGCCGTCCAGTACAACAAGGCGATCGTCGGCAAGAATGCCTTTGCCCATGAGAGCGGCATTCACCAGGACGGCATGCTGAAAAATGCAGAAACATACGAAATCATGCGTCCGGAAGATGTCGGGGTAAAAGCGACCTCGCTGGTCATGGGCAAACATTCAGGTCGCCACGCGTTCCGCGACAAGCTGCGTGAATTGGGCTTTGAGTTGGGCGACAACGCATTGCAGGATGCCTTCCGCCGCTTCAAGGAGCTCGCCGATCGCAAGAAGCATGTCTACGACGAGGACATCGAAGCGCTGGTCGAGGACGAAATCACCATCCTGGGCGAAAGCACAAAGGTCATTGCGTTGACCGTCATTGCCGGCACCGGTGGTCCGCAGAAGGCAATCCTGACCATGGACGTCAACGGCCAGCACATCACCAAGGAAGCCACCGGTGATGGACCGGTCGACGCGACGTTCAATGCGATCAAGGCCATTGTGCCGCACGAGGCGACACTGTCGCTCTACCAGGTGCATGCCGTGACAGAAGGCACAGACGCCCAGGCGGAAGTGTCCGTGCGTCTGGAAGCCGAAGGCCGGATCGCCACCGGCAAGGGAGCCGACACCGACACCCTGGTGGCATCGGCGCGTGCCTATGTCTCGGCCATGAACAAGCTGGCCCTGCGACAACAGACCGACAATCCCGGTGCCTTGCAGGCGGTATGATAGACAAGAAGAGGCTCTGAGCACCATGCCCAGAGCCTCAACCCAAGGCGCTGAATCCGTCTGCAACGAACCACGCTGCCGGCAAACGAGGCCCCCGGGCCAGGCCCGGGACGGCTGGTTGAAAAACCGCGGCACAATCATCTTTCTGCAATTGCGTGCAGGAAACAGAGCCTGTTCAGGCTATTTGCATAGCTCACCCGAATAGCGCACCAGTCCTTGCAGATCGTCAGGATCTCTCAGGTCAACGAGACCATAACTCCTGAAGGTGCCGCTGTAGTCCTCCAGCGTGCCCCGGCTCATGTTTTCCTGAACTTCATAAGTGATCTCGATCATGTAGCGGCCTTCTTTTCCGGGAATTTCAGTCAGGACGCCCCTGTCCCTGGTGAAGATTGCTCCACCGTCCGAGCGGCCAAAATAGTGCTCCATGTCCATTTCCAACCCGGTTTCCGTCACTCGCTGTGCGAGGATTTTTCCGGCTGCGTTGGTCACCGTCCCCATCAGGGTTGCCGAAATGACGACAGGCTTGCCCTTGCCTTCGGAAAAGAAGTTGGGGATGGCGACACCGCCCATGTCCAGACATTCTGCGGCATGAGCAGTTGATGCTGCCAGGACCAGTCCCGTGGCTGCTAGGATTTTCTGCACGAGTTTCATCTTGAGATGTTCCCTAATGTCAAATCGAGAGGTCAACCGCGGGCGATCCGTTCTGTCAGCTGGTGATTCGTCATGGCTTCGCCATCAAGGTTCCAGGTTCCGTCCACAGTGTGCACAACGTTGGAATAGATCCGATCCCTGGTGAGATTTCCGTCCGCTTCGTCAGCAATGATGTCGGTTGCTTCTTGAAAGAAACCAACCTGGACGTCCCGGTCTGCGAAGGCGAAAGAAGGTGTCTTGCACTCCAGCCAGACGCCCTCCACCGGCTCCCCGCCCGAAAGCGCACCGTTTTTCGGCAATGGCTGGATCTGCATCGTGACATTGGGTGTCATCACCCGGTTACCGGCAAGGCCGTGCCATTTCAGGAATGCGTTGGTGATCCTCGAGCCGGCGCGTTGTCCGGCCTCAGGCGTCAGAACGCCCACGGTGTAGCTAAGTGCAAGTGGCATTGTCAGATCCTTTTCACCCTACATATATAACGTTCGTTATATTTTGATACAGACCCTATTTATGTAGCGATCGTTATATTGTCAATTGATATATAACGATCGCTATCTAAAAATGAGGAAAGCATGGCGAAACAGCAGGTTCGAAAGGCAGAAACACAGAAGTCCTTGCTGTCTGCCGCCAGTAGATCCTTCCGCAGCAAGGGATATGCGGGAGTTGGCGTTGACGGCATTGCGCGTGCAGCAGGCGCAACTTCAGGAGCGTTCTATTCGCATCTTGGCTCAAAGGACGGTGCGTTTCTGGCTGCACTTGAACTGGGGCTTGATGAAGTCATCGAAACGGTTCCCGACTATCAACGGCGCTACAACAGCAACTGGCCGGAAGCTTTTGCGCGCTACTATCTCGGCAGCACTCACCGCAGGGACCTTGCTTGCGGCTGCGCAATGACCGCCCTCTCCCCGGACGTCGTAAGATCCAATGACGAGACGCGAGAACTCTATGAACACAAAATGAAGACGATTGCCGAACTGATCGCAAAAGGACTGGAAGGCGAAAGCGACGACGAAAAGCTAAACAAAGCCTGGGCCTTCCTGAGCATTCTGATCGGAGCGCTCACAACTTCCCGCGCAATGTCGAGTGATGATCAGGCGGATGCTGTTGCAAGTGCCGCGTTCACATCTGCCATGACAGTCGTCGGGCATGATTAGTCAGAAAACTTCGTTCCGCTCGATCCGGTAAAATGTGCAAGGAACACCATGTCTTTCCCGATCGAACCAATGGCTGAAGCCAGCGTTCCGCATGACTTTCAGAGATTTTTCATGTTCCGAACAGGCGAATGCGATCAGATACCTGTTGTCGGTTCTTTCAAAAAACCAACCTGTCAGAGCTGTCGCGATTTCGGATGCATAGCCTTTTCCCCAGGCTGCGCGTTTCAGGCTGTAACCCAGTTCGTATCCATCGGGTTCGGTCATCCAGGTCACACCTGCCCGACCGATAAAGTCACCTTCCCGCGTCAAGACCTTCCATTTGCTCAACCCCGATCTGCGATGTTCGAAGACATAGCCTTGCAATCGCCGCTCGACCTCTGCCGCCTCCATCGGCACCAGGCCGGGTGACAGATACCGATTGACCTCCGGGTCTGAATGAAGCTCGAAGAGAAGCGGAAAATCCGCGTCCTCAAAAGGAACGATGCGCAGACGTTCGCTCGTCAGAATGTCTTCCGTCAAATTATCGACTTCCAACTATAAGCCGCGCTGACCGCGGCAGGACAATTGATCTTTGTCAGGAAATTGCCGGCGTGCGCCGGACTGTCAATGTCAGGCGCTCATCAGATAGGACTGCATGGACGGGCTGAACAGCTGAAAGACGTCGGCCTGCATGCCTTCAATCACTTTGCTTTCCCGATGGCAAAACCCAACGTTCTGGACCACTTTTCGAACATCCCGGTTATCAGTCCGGATCACCGCCACCAGATGGGAGAAATAGGTGTTTTCAAAGAACCAGCCGGTCAGGGCGGAACACAGGCGCATTGCGAGCGTCGCATCCTGGTCGACAACTTCGGTGGAAAGACAATAGTTCAGGCTGATTTCAGACGTCTCGCTGATGGGGGTGAAACCGGCCCAGCCGAGAAACCGCCCGTCATCCGAGACAGCCTTCCATTTGGCGAAGCCCAGGTCTGCCTGGTTCTGCAACGCCGACCTGACCAGATCGGCAGCATCGGCAATCGTGCAGTCAGTTGCAAATTCCGTGCATCGGTTTCCAAAGGGGTCGGCGTGAAGGTCTTTGACGAAATTTATGTCGGACGGGGAAAAGGGAACAAGCCGCACTGAGCCACATTCGAGAAATATCGTCTGCACGTGGTCCTCCCAATGAATTCAGTTCAATTTCCGGCAATCGGTGGAGACTTCAGAACCACCAAGCTCCGACCGACGGAGAGGTAACCCTGAATTGTGCCGACCCAAAGGCACATCGGACTATAAAATCAAACATGGTAAAAATAAATTCGTATTACCAACAGGTTACCGTAAAACAGCCTGCTGCGGTGCAGCACCCGGAGGTTGACGGGCGCACATCATTTCGGATCCAAAATATCACCAACTTTAATTCCGACTGATGGATCAACCCGTTGCCAATCCGGCATCTGATTGCGGAACCAAGTCTCCTGCCGCTTGGCATATTGCCGCGTTGCAACAGTAAGCCTGTGGACGGTTTCTTCATAACCCGTGTCGCCCGACAGATAGTCACGAATCTCGGCAACACCGATGGCCCGCATGGCCGGTAGTTTTGGGGACAATCCCTGCGCGAGCAACGACCTGACCTCATTTAATCCATCCTCCGCCAGCATGAGTCGCGCCCGCCGCTCGATCCGCTCATGCAACCATGGGCGAGGTGGAGAAAGGACGACCCGGACACAGTCCGTTCCTGAAAGAAACGGAGCAGATTGGGCCGAGACCTGCCAGTCGCCAAGCGGTTTACCTGTTGCCAGCAGCACTTCCAGAGCCCTTGCCAGACGCTGCGGGTCCGCAATGGTCACCGCTGCCTCGCCGTCCCCCTTTTCAACCAGCGCTTTCCTGAGCCCTTCGACTCCTTCGCGGGCCGCAAGTCCCCTCGCCTCGTCGCGAATTTTGTCGGGTATGTCCGGCATGTCGGCAAAGCCTTCCGTCAAAGCCTTGAAGTATAGCCCGGTCCCGCCGACAATAATCGGCATGTTTCCCGATGCCTGAACTGAAGCAACCTCCTTCTTTGCCGATCTCAGCCACGCACCGGTCGAAAACGCCGTCGAAGCGGGCAGCATACCGTACAGCCGGTGTTGAACCTGTTTTTCTTCCTCCAGCGAAGGGCGCGCGCTCACAAGTCGCAGGTCTTCATAAAGCTGCATGGAATCAGCATTGAGAATCACACCGTTCAGCGCTTTGGCAACCTCCATCGCCAGTGCGGACTTGCCGCTCGCCGTCGGGCCAGCTATCAGAATGGCTGAAGCCTCAGCAGGCTGCTTCCTCTCGTGTTTCAGGAATTCATCCATGCCTTTAGTTGCCACGTTGGTGTCTACTCCGACAGCCCCCGCCGTCGATCAGGATCTTGTCCGACGCGCCCAGGAAGCCCTGGGGGCGAGCGAGACTGCAACGGTACTGAGTACCGGTGTCGCAGCCGATATCCGTTTCGAAGGCCCCAATGCAAGTGCCGCCATGACACTTTTGCGCGAAATCACCGGCACCGCGCCAGTGGATATCTTTGTGCAACCGGAAGAAGGACGCCGCAAGCTCCTTCTTATCGCCGATATGGATTCCACGATGATCCGGCAGGAATGTATCGATGAACTCGCGGCAGAACTGGGACTGAAGGAAAGAATTTCCGACATAACAGAGCGGGCTATGCGGGGAGAAATCGAATTCGAGCCGGCCCTGCGGGAAAGAGTTGCGCTGCTCGCCGGATTACCGGTTTCCGCGATCGATACGGTGCTCAGCAACCGGATCGTCTTGATGCCTGGTGGGCGCACGCTTGTTCAGACCATGAAGTCCAACGGTGCCTATTGCGCCCTTGTTTCCGGCGGATTCACGCATTTCACCCGTGCTGTGGCCGCGATGATCGGTTTCGATGAAAATCAGGCAAATACACTTCTTGAAACGGACGGGCGGCTTGCGGGGAAGGTCAGTGAACCGATCCTGGGCCGTGAAGCAAAGCGTGTCCGCCTGGAAGAGCTTGTGAGCCAGCAGAAATTGTCCTTCGAGGACACGCTGGCCGTGGGCGACGGCGCAAATGACCTGGCCATGATCGAGCGGGCCGGCTCAGGTGTCGCGTATCGTGCAAAACCGGCAGTCGCGGAAATTGCTGATTTCAGGGTCGACCATGGCGATCTCACAGCGCTCCTCTACCTTCAGGGCTATTCTGAAAGCGAGTTTGTCTTGAGCTGATCTGAATTCACGTGACCTCGAGTTGTCTGCATTGAATTCAGGAAGACGGCGCGAGACGCTGTTTGAAAACCAAGGCGAAAAATGACGCCTCTTTTGCTTCTTTTGTGATGATGTGTTTCCTGTTGTTAGCCAGATTCTCGACGCAGGAAAGTTCCTGGTCGTATTGAATGTCAATTTTCGCCCGTGATTTCTGGTAGTTCTTCAGCTTACCCTTTTGGAGCCAGTACATTTCACGTGTGATGGCATTGCCCATCGAATAGATCCGCACGTCGAACACCGATGGGTTGTCCAGAAGGCGGGAAATCGCTCCGGGACCATAGCGCCGGTAGCCATGGTAGCGATGTTCGACAAAACTGCACGTCGCGGGCACAAAATGAACGTGTTGGATTTCTGAAGGCTCTTCGACTGTCAGCAGGTCAAGAAATGAGCGGTCATATTGAATGTGCTCCAGTACCGACTGTGTGAAAACGCTGGTAGCCCCTTTGAGCGCAATGCAATCTTCGCCAAGATTTGCAACGGAAAATGTCACACCCGGCTTCTTCATGCCTTTCCAGGAGCCGCGCTCCTGAATGTCACAGCCCTGATAATCTTCGTAGCCGAGCGCTGCGTTCAGGAATTCCGAGTATGATCCAACGCCACATCCCAGATCAAAAATCCGGGGTTTTTCTGGAAATATCCCGGGAAGTTGTTCGAGTATAAAGTCAAAACACAGCGCGCGGGTCGGACTGGCACGCATGATCGCTTCGCCGAAATGGTGCCTCAAGGCCTCAATGTTCAGAACGGGAACATAAGGCTCGACATCAACCGGAAAAGTTTCGAATGGCAGGCGACGCCGTTCAATCCAGGCATTGAACCGGTATTGGAGTTTCTCAAGTTCATTGAGCGGAATGTCCCCGCTGATCCGTTTCCAGGAACTGCTTCTTCCGGTCATCTGAAATTCACTCGTCTTTCAAAACTGTTTTTGAACACATCGCAATTTCGCAAAACGCATTCCGTCAGCCATCTGTCCTGCGCCTCGAAAGGGGCACTTGCCATTGCAGCCGTTTCGCGAGGTTTTTAACGGTATCGGTTCCAAATCCAAACAAAAAAGATTTGCCGATCAGGACGCAACCAGGTGCAGCTGCGCTCGACACCTGGTGCGGGAAAGCACACTCGACACAAAGCAAGCGACACCAGGTACCAGTTGATGTGAAGCAATTTGAATATTTCACCGCGGGTCCCGGGGAGACCTGCTGGTGACGGCGGAAATGTATCCTTGAGCCAATTGCGTTGCATAGCTTAAATCTTAAAACAAAAAGGGCGCCGTTGCCGGCGCCCTTTGTCAGCTCGAGAAACTTGCGTTCCCGATTTATTCGTCTTCGATCCGTACGGGAACGAAACGCACGTCTCCGGTCGGGTTGGCAAGTAGCAGGAGCGCCGAGCGACGGCCGTCATCCTTCAGCTTGCCAATTTCCGTTTCCACATCGGTCGGGGTTTCAACAGGTTCCTGGGCGACTTCCTTGATGACGTCACCAGCGGTGATCCGCTTTTCAGCCGCAGAGGAATCCGGTTTGACTTCAGTCACCACGACACCCGTAACATCCGCGTCGATGGAGAACTGCTCACGCAATTGATCGTCCAGTTCCGCAAGCATCATCCCGAGCACTTCGCTCTTTGCAGCCGGTTCTTCCACGGGTTCTTCATCTGTCTCGACACTGGCCTCGGTCGGAGTGTTTTCCTCCAGGCGCTCAAGGATCACATTGATCTTGACCTCGTCGCCCTTGCGCAGAACAACCACTTCGACTTCCTTGCCGATCGCAGTCTCGGCTACCATACGCGGCAACTCGCGCATTTCCTCAACATCCCTGCCATCGAACCTGATGATGACATCACCTGCCTCGATTTTGGCCTTCGCTGCCGGCCCGTCATCCGTGACACCGGCAACCAACGCACCCATCGCTTCACTCATGGCAAGGCTTTCGGCAATCTCGTCGGTTACTTCCTGAATGCGAACACCAAGCCAGCCGCGCCGGGTTTCACCGAATTCGCGTAACTGGCCGATGACCCGCATTGCAGTCTTGGCCGGAATGGCAAACCCGATACCGATTGACCCACCCGACGGTGAGATGATCGCCGTGTTGATGCCGATCACATTGCCTTGCATGTCAAACAGAGGGCCACCGGAGTTCCCTCGGTTGATGGACGCATCCGTCTGGATGAAGTTGTCATATGGACCGGAATTGATATCGCGGTTACGTGCGGACACGATCCCCACGGTAACGGTGCCGCCGAGCCCGAACGGATTGCCGATCGCCATGACCCAATCACCGACCCGAATGGAGTCCGAATTGCCGAAATCAACGGCTTTCAAAGGGGTTTCCGGCTCTACCTTGAGCACCGCGAGATCTGTTTTCTCGTCCGTGCCGATAATCTCGGCGCGCAGTTGGGTTCCGTCGTTGAAATTGGCGGTGATCTCATCCGCACCTTCAATCACATGATTGTTGGTGATGATGATGCCTTCCTTGCCATCGATCACAAAACCGGAGCCGAGAGATTGAACACGGCGCGGTGCCTGATCGTTGTCCTTGTTCTGCCGGTTGAAGAATTCCTCGAAGAATTCCTGGAAAGGAGATCCGTCGGGAACCTGCGGCATCGGGACGGACCTGCGTCCCTGAACGGTTTGTGCGGTTGAAATGTTCACAACAGCATCACCAAGATTTTCAGCCAGATCCGCAACCGAAACCGGTCCTTGGGCCTGTGCGGTCTGGACAGGCTGAAACGCAATCATTCCGCCCAGCATGAGACCCGCCGCGGCAAACGCGATCCGGGTCATGCGACGGCGAACAATATTTGGAGCCATAGGGCTTTCTCCTCATCCCTGCCGGTTCGGCTGTCTGAAAGGCAGTATCAGCCGATAGTGTCTTAGGACATGTAGTCAAAATATAGAACGGGCGGGAGATTTTTGCCTCTCCCGCCCTGAAACTTTTCGTTATCCGCGTATGATCCACACAATAATCAGGCCCATCGCGGCGATCGCCAGACCTGTCATGCGCAAAGTCTGGTTCGATGTTTCCAGCGCACCCCGCATGATGGTTTTCATACCACCCGGCAGAACTGCGTAAAGAATACCTTCAATCACCAGGACCAGCCCAAGCGCGGTCACAAAGTCGTTCATTGCGCGGCAAGCGACGGCGAGCGTGTCGACACACCGGTACCGTCATCATCGCCCGAACCTGGAAGCGCAGCGCCGGCCGGGTCCTTGAAGAACCGGAAGAAGCTGGAATCCGGCGACAGGACGAGGCTGGTATCGCCCGACTGCAAGCCGGCTTCATAGGCCTGCATGGAACGATAGAACGCGAAGAAGTCCGGATCGGCACCAAATGCCTCGGCGAAGATCTTGTTCCGTTCAGCGTCGCCATCACCGCGGATGATTTCCGAATCCCGTTTCGCTTCGGCAACCAGAACAGTTGCGTCACGATCGGCGCGCGACTTGATCCTGCGGGATTGTTCTTCACCCTGCGCCCGGATCTCTGTCGCCTCACGCTGACGTTCTGTCTGCATGCGCGCGTAAATGGCCTGGGAGTTCGCGTCGGGCAAGTCGGCCCGGCGGATCTTCACATCGATCACCTCGATGCCAAGTTCCTCTGCATTCGCGCTGACGTCACGGCGGATGTTTTCCATCACGCCCGACCGGTCGTCACGCACGAGCGCAACGAAACTGGTCCGGCCGACTTCTGACCGCAGTGAGGATTGCAACAGTGTTGACAGGCGCCGGTTGGCCGTCAACACATTCTGGACGCGCTGGTAGAACAGAACCGGATCCGAGATCTTGTAACGCGCAAACGCATCCACGATCAGTCGTTTCTTGTCCGAGGAAATCGGCTCGAGAGGCGGCATGTTCAGGTTCAGGATACGTTTGTCCAGGTAAACAACGTTCTGGACAAACGGGATCTTGAAGTAGAGGCCGGATTCGGTTTTCGGTTGCTCGATGATCTTGCCGAACTGCAGGACCAGTGCCTGCTGCGTCGGATTGACAACGTAAACGGACAGATATCCGACCACTGCGACGACAACGAGTAGAATTGCTAGAATACCGCTACGCATGATCAGTTACCTCCCGTGCGTGCGGACGGAGTCGAGCCGCGTCCGTTCAAATCGTTCAGCGGCAGGAACGGCAATACGCCGGAGCCTGAAGTTTCGCTGTCGATTATGATCTTGTTATTGGAACCAAGCACTTTTTCAAGCGTCTCGAGATATAGACGTTCCCGGGTCACGTCGGGTGCTTTCTCATACTGCTCGTAAACCTTGGTGAAACGCTGTGACTGACCCGTCGCTTCCGCGATGGTCTGATCCTTGTATGCGTTTGCATCTTCCAGAACGCGTGCTGCCTGACCGCGCGCTTCGGGAACAATCCGGTTGGCGTAGGCTTCAGCTTCGTTGCGGATACGCTCCTGGTCGGCACGGGCCGCCTGAACATCCCGGAAAGCCTCGATGACCTGGGCCGGCGGGTCAACGCGCTGCATCTGCACTTCTGAAATCTCGACACCGGCATTGTAGGCATCGAGCGTTGTCTGCATCAAGGCCGCCACATCATTCTGAATGGAAACGCGGTTTTCGGTCAGGATCGAATCAATATTGGATCCGCCGACGACCTCGCGCATGGCGCTTTCCGCCACGGCTTTCACTGTTGAAGCAGGCTCTTGAATGTTGAAGAGATAGTCCGTGATGCCTTCGGTGGTGTTCTTGATCCTCCAGAGAACCTTGAACCCGACATCGACGATGTTTTCATCACCGGTAAGCATCAGGCTTTCTTCGGGAATGTCCCGCGCACGGACCGCACCGGACGTGGAATAGGTCTCGTCCACGCCAACCGTCGTTTCACGCTGCAACTCGACTGCGGGCTTGTAGACCTCACCAATCGGATAAGGCAGGTTGTAATTGAAACCCGGCGCTGTCAGTCCAACGACCTTACCAAGAACGAGCTCAACACCGCGTTCGCCGGAATCAACCGTATATATGCCCGTAAACAGCCAGCCGATGACGCCAATACCAATGACGATCAGGATGCCGGCAAGGCCGAGACCACCGCCGCCGCCGCCGCCAGGTAAAACAGACTTCATGCGGTCCTGAGTTTTCTTCAACAACTCTTCCAGGTCGGGCGGATTGCCACCGCCGCCGCCGCCACCCCGGTTCGGACCGCCGCCCCATGGGCCGCCATTGTTTCCACCACCGCCGCCCCATGGGCCGCCATTGTTTCCGCCACCCTTCCAGGGGCCACCGCCACCTGACTGATTGCTCCAAGGCATCAAGACTTCCTTCTGTGAACTCCGGCAGCACCTGCCGGACATGGGCATGTGCCCGTTCTGACTCACCGTTGGTTATAGGGAGGTTACCGGACGCTTTCAATCAAAAGCCCGGCCGACACCCTACGCAAAACCCGTACGTTTTCCCGTGCCGCAGGTGGGTGTCGATTGTGGCGCTGTCAAGTCGACCGCGCCGAAAGTTTCAGACAAAAGGTTAACCGGGCCGTTTGCCTTGGCAGATCATGTCGATATGCAGTATGCCGTCCTTGATATATTTGTCCGATACCGTTTCAAATCCCAGAGCATTGTAAAACTCTTCCAGGTGCGCCTGCGCCGACAGGTCAATCGGACAACCCGGTGCAATTTCCCCAGCCTTTTCAATCCCTGCCAGCATCATTTTCCGGCCAAGCCCACTGCCCCGCTGCCCGGACGCAATCACGACCCGACCGATCCTGGCTGTTCCGACATCCGGTTCGGCGAACAGGCGTATGATTCCCACAAGATCGCCCGCCGTCCTGGTGCGCACAAGCAAATGCAACGCATCCAGGTCCTTGCCGTCGATATCCTGGTAGAGCGATGTCTGTTCCAGAAGAAAAACATCCTGACGCAGTTTCAGGACATCATGAACATCGATCGGACCCAATTCCTGCAACCTGGCCCATCGGGCGTCAAAAGATTCGTCAAATTCCATGTCGGATTTACCCGATTTGCGTCAGACCTTGCGGCGATAGGTCACAAAGGCAAAATCTGCACTGTCTTTTTCTGATCGCTTGCCTTCAATCCTTCGGGTCTCGCGCCAGACCGCAGGATGTATCTCCGGAAATCGGGTATCGCCGTCAGGCCGCGCATCAACCTCGGTGATTTCGAGACGGTCGGCCTGTTCGATCACCTGGGTATAAATCTGGCCACCACCGATACAAAATATCTCGTCGACATCCATTTGTCCGGCGAGTTCACCTGCCCGCTTCAAAGCACCTTCCAATGACGTCGCCGTTTCAGCGCCGTCCGGTGCGTAGTTCCGGTCACGGGTGATCACGATGTGCGGGCGTCCGGGCAAAGGCCGTCCACCGAAGGACAGAAAGGTTTTGCGGCCCATAATCATCGGCTTGCCGAGCGTCATTCGCTTGAAGTGCTTCAGGTCGGACGATAGCGTCCACGGCATGTCATTATCCGCCCCGATAATCCCGTTGCGGGCAACCGCGGCTATCAGAACAAGTTCCGGCAAGGGCTTCTCCGAATCCGGTTTGCATTTTCCGGCTCGCCTCCTAGCATGTTTTTCCGTCGCCTGAGTACATTTCGACCAATTTCTCGATGCAGATTGTCGGATTTGACCGACATCCCACGTCCTTGATGAGAACGCCAACAGGAAAAGGGAAAACCGGATATGTCAGACCTGATGGAGACCGTGCTGATCGAGCGCACCAGGGAATTGATCCCGGACGACAATGTCGAGCAGAAGAAGATGTTCGGTTCGACCTGCTTCATGGTCAATGGCAACATGCTTGTTTGCGCGTCGAAGCGCGGGTTGATGGCACGTGTCGGCAAGGATCAGGAAGCCGAAGCTCTTTCAAAGCCTCATGCTACTCCCTGCCGGCCGGCAGGACGCCCGATGCCGGGTTTCATCCGGGTCGAGCCTGAAGGCATTGAAAGTGACAAGGACCTCAAGAGCTGGGTTGATCTGGCACGAAACTATGTTTGTACACTGCCACCCAAGCAAGCAAAGCCGAGAAAATCGAAATCCGGAAAGGCAAGACCATGAGCGCGGCGGGATTTGCACCGGAAACCTTCGCGTTTCTCAAGTCACTCAAGGACAACAATGCAAAAGACTGGTTCGACGCCCACAAGGCCGACTACCAGCGCTTCGTCAAGAAACCCTCGGACTTTTTTCGCAGCGAAGTCGCGCGGAAACTCGCTGAACTCACCGGCCACGAGATCGTCTCAAAACAGTTCCGGATCAATCGCGACCTCAGGTTTTCCAAGGACAAGACACCCTATAACACCCATATCCGTATGGCCTTCTGGCCGAATGGCGGAGCCTTCGAAGGCCGTGATGCGCAGCCGCCGAGCTTTTTTCTTTCCGTTGAACCCGACCACATACGGTTCGGAACTGGCTGCATGGCTTTTTCGAAACCGGCTCTCGGCTCATACCTTCAGGCGCTCGAAACCGGGAAAGGTGAAGAAATCGAGAGGCTGCTCGACCAATTGAACAGTGAGGGATTTGATCGGTCAGAACCCGACCTGGCAAAAGTGCCGCGAGGGTTTCCGAAGGATAACCAGTTTGCCGACCTCGCACGCCACAAGGGTCTCGCCGTCTGGAAATCGATTGAAGACACTGATCAGCTGATCGGCGATGCAGCCCCGACATTCATAGTGAGTTCATGGAACCCCACATTGCCGTTCTGGCAGTGGCTGGCGGATCTCTCCGGGAGCGGGTGAACAAGAGAGCGGCAAGCCTCACAGCGCTCGCGTGAGGTTCAACCACTAGATCGAATTGTCCATGTCATGACACTTCGTAGCGACCCCCCTGATATCGAGTTCCATCGGCGCTTGCGACTTCACCGCCCGGCTGTTTCATGGCCGAACGGCATTCAGTTGAAACTCTCCGCGACGTCATACATTACAGGCTCGAAACTCTTGCACAGAGCATGGATGCTGCGGTTGCGGTCGCGCATTTCCGGTGTCCGCAACATGGCAAGAAAATCTTCGCGCCTGCGCCACTGGGAATAGTTGGCAATTCGGGTTTGGGCGTCGTTGACATGGAGCCCTGCGCCTATGAACCCTGGCTGATGCCGTATGAAGTTGTCATATGCGTCTTTCAGCTCATCCAGGAGGTCGTAGCAGGTGCCCGGCGTCATCTCGAAGGTCGTGATTACGGTCTGGCAATCGCTGTTGCTGGAAATCTCTGGCATAGCTCTCCTCCTCTGCCTTTGTATGAAATGCTGGCATGAAACTCGAGGAGCGGCAACAAAGAGTACACCATCCCCGGGTTTTTTGGACGTGCTTCAACCCAATGCCCCGTCAAGGTCGGCAATCAGGTCTTCGGCATCCTCCAATCCCACGGACAGACGGAAGATGCCGTCACCAGCAAATTCCCGGTATGAATTCAGCTGATCTCCCTGAAGCCGGAACGACGTCTCCATCAAGGGATCGGTCTCCATCCAGAAAACGAGCGAACGATGGTGCCCCAGAGAAACCGCATAGTGGATCACCTCCAACCGGTCGATCATCTGCTGCGCGACGGTTCGCCCAGTTGGTGCGTTGCCAACCTGAAAGGAAATCATCCCGGAAAAATTCGTCATCTGGCGCTTGGCCAAATCGACCTGCGGATGCGACGGCAATCCCGGATACATGACCCGCGTCACCTTCGGATGGGTTTCCAGCCATTGGGCAACCGACAACGCGCCTGCCTGATGTGCCTTCATGCGCAAGGGCAAGGTCGCCGCGCCGCGCGCAATCAGCCAGGCGTTGAACGGCGACAGGACACCGCCGTGATGTATCGCGGCTTCGTTTCGCATCCGCGCAATCAAGTCAGCCTTGCCGGCAACTGCACCGCCAACCGCGTCGCCGTGACCGCCAATATACTTGGTGATCGAGTGCATGACGAGATCGACACCCAGCCCGATCGCATCCATCCCGAGAGGCGAGGCAAATGTGGCGTCGCAACTCAGCAGCGCTCCAACCTGACGTGCAAGAGCCGAGACCGCTGAAAGATCCGTCAGGCGGGTGATCGGATTCACAGGTGTTTCGGTGTGAACGAGTGTCGTATTCGGTCGAAGTGCCGCCGAAACAGCTTCCAGATCCGACATGTCGACAGTGGTGACTTCAACGCCCATGCGCGGCAGGGTATCGCGTGCGAGTTCCGCGACACCGGCATAGGAGACGTCGGAAATGACAACATGATCGCCCGAAGACAGAAATGTCATGAAAATTGCGGTTGCCGCAGCCATTCCCGACGCCAGGCAAAGACAGGCTTCTGCGCCCTGCATTGCCGCGATCTTTTTCTCCAGCATCGCAACCGTCGGATTGTTCCATCTGGAATAGATGAAACCGCCCTCCTCCTCCAGATCGTGCGCTGAAAATCCGGCCAACCGGTCACTGACAAATGTCGAACTCATGTGCAACGGGGGGCTTGAGGCACCTGTCGCAGGATCCGGCCCCTCACCAGCATGAATCGCCGTGGTCATCGCACCTTTGGTTCGATTGGTCTTCGACATACCGGTTCCCTTGCTCTTTGGGTACACCGATCAGGTGTCCGCGGCCTCCACACCTTCTGCCTGCATACTCTTAACCGCCTCCAATGCAAGGGAAAGCAGTTTTTCATAATGCGCTGCGCGGGAACTGCCGTCGCGCCAGACGAGATACATTACCCTGTGCATGGCGATCCCCTCGACCTTCTTCAAAAGGAGGTTCGGCTCCTTGGGAAACTCGGAGGCAATATAGGCTGCCGGAAACAGTGCAAGGCCCATTCCGATCGATGCCATCTGGCGCAATGCATCGAGGCTCGTCCCCTCGTAATCCTGCAGAAATTCAGCACCGGCTGCGCGGGCAAGCGCCTGCACATCGTTGTGCAAACGGAACCCTTGACCAAGCGAAAGGAGCTTTTCGCCCTTGAGAAGGGAGACCGGGACGACTTCAAGGCCAGAGAACGGATGGCCGCGCGGAACAGCGAGCGATACGCTTTCGTGACAGAGCTCCCGCTCAGTCAGTTGTCCCGATGGAGCAATATCCGGTGTGATGATGCAATCCAGTGCCCCGGCGGCCAATCCCTCTTCCAGCAGATTGGGACGGTCTTCGCGGATGTAAAGCTCCAGATCCGGAAAGTTCCGCTTCAAAATCGGCAGCAGGTAAGGCATGAAATATGGCCCAAATGTGGGTGACACACCAAGACGGATCAGCCCGCCGAGATTTTCACGGCCCGCATGGGCAACGACCACAATTTCGTCCAAACTTTCAAGAGCCTGCCGGGCGAGTGGCAACAGGCGTTCGCCAGCCGCCGTCAAGCTGATGTCGCCACTGCCGCGTTCCAGCAGGCCCGCGCCCAGGTTTTCTTCCAAGAGCCTGAATTGTGAGGACAAAGTGGGCTGGGAGACATTGCATTTTTCAGCGGCCTTGCCAAAATGCAGAGTCTCGGCAAGGGCTATAAAATAATCCAGCTGGCGCGGGGACGGTCTGAAGCGCATTGTGGCCTACCTTGCAATTGATTTTTTCTATCAACCCAATACAAACAATGTATTTCTTCTATACATAAACAACCCCATATCCTGGGTGTCAACACGAACACCCAACGATGTGGAGGTAGATGATGTATAACCGCTTGAAATCCTTGCGCAGCCAGCACAACACCCTGGATTCCCTGATCCGCAGGGAGCACCTACATCCCTATCCCGACTCGCAGCACATTCGATCCTTGAAGAAGTTCAAGCTCCGCCTTCGCGACGAGATCTCGATGATCGAAAACAGGTTGAACGCCAGCCAGTTCGCCCATTGATCCGAATAGTATCGTTCCCAAACGAGGAATAGAACCATGAACCCGTTCTGGCCCTTTACGGCCCTACCTGCTTTGCAACCTAAGTTTACCCGCCAGACTAGGTTGCAAGACCTGGAAGCACGTATGTCTTCCTTCCTGTCTGAAAAGCAGGCGTCGAGCACCAGCTGCCCCAAGGTGCTCGACAATATCAAGGTCGCCAAGTCGACCGTCCAGCGTGAGTTGGCCACCGGCTGATTGCCCGGCCCGAGTTTCTCCTTCCGAAACCGGAAGTGCCACAGCAGCTGGATCAACCCGCCCGCGCAGGCCCCGCGGGCGGGTTTCATCTTTTGAGCGAACGCACCCTTTCACGCTACCCAGCCGTGACCGGGGCCGGTACCTGATCACTCATGGTGTCAGCCTTTTTGGGCGGGCGTACCCTGAAAAACAGAGCGTACAGCACCGGAGCCGCGATCAGCGTCAGTATCGTTGCAAACGCCAGTCCCCCCATGATCGTCACAGCCATGCCCCGGAAAAACGCGTCGGAAAGCAAGGGCGCCATGCCGAGAATTGTCGTAACTGCGGCCAGCATCACGGGACGCATACGCGAAACGCTTGCTTCGACAATTGCAGCATATTTCTCACGGCCTTCTTCAATGAGCCTGTCAATCTCTTCAAGCAAAACGATCGCGTTCTTGATCAGCATTCCGGAGAGCGAAAGAAACCCGAGAAGCGACATGAAGCCGAAAGGTGTATCGGTTGCCAGCAATGCGATCGCAACGCCGTTTATGGACATCGGCACCATCAGCCAGATGATCAGAGGTTGACGTACCGAGCCGAACAACAGGATCGAGATGATCAGCATAACCAGGAACCCGAGCGGCAACTGCGCACCCAGGGAAGCCTGGGCATCGTTCGTGCTTTCGTATTCACCGCCCCATTCCAGCGAATAACCGGGCGGCAGCGATATCGCCTCAATCTGAGGACGCACCCGCGCGAGCGCCGCCGTAGCCGTTTCGCCCGCAGTCGTTTCCGCCTTGACTGTCAGCGTCCGGACCCGGTCGCGACGATGGATGAGTGTGTCCTGCGGCTCCATGGTGAACTCGCTCACGACCTGATCGATCGGAACGTACCGACGCTGACCGGCACTCCAGACCAGGGAGTCCGACACGCTTTCGTTGACCGAGATACCTTCCGGGCCTGCCTTGCGGGCGACAATCGGAATGCTTTCGTCAATGTCACGATAGGAGCCGACCTGAACGCCTTCTGTCGCGAATTGCAGCGAAAGCGACAGTTCTTCGCGGGTGACACCGGAGATGCGTGACCGATCCTCGTCGAATATGGGACGCACCACGAGTTCGCGTTGGCGCCAATCCGTATTTACGTCTGCAAGCTTGTTCTGCGGCAACAAGAAAATCGCTTTCGCCTCGTCGCCCAGACGTTTGAGAACATTTGCATCGGGACCGGAGAACCGGGCCTCCAGCTTGGCGCCGCCGCCAGGTCCGAACACAAGACGTTTGGTGATGATCTGGGCAGATGGAAAACGTTCAGCGAACTTTGCACGCAGATCGAGAGCCAGCACGTCAATGTCGTCCCGGCTGTCGGTCCGTATGAGCATGTGACCATAGGCCGGATTTGCGTCCTCAGGTGCGTAGGTCAACATGAATCTGGTCGCACCGCCACCGGCAAAACTGGTGACTGTGGCGACCCGTTCGTCTTCCAGAACGATTTCTTCCATGTCCTTGAGATCCGCTTCGGTCGCACGAATATCAGTCCCCTGGGGCGACCAGTAGTGGACGTAAAAGATCGGTGTGTTGCTGTCCGGGAAAAATGCCTGTTTCACGTTTCCGAACGCCATGACGCAGGCAACGGTGATGCCAACAAGTGCCAGGACGGTCAGCAAACGGACATGCAGTGTGCCGACCAGAAATCCGCGGTAGATCGTATAGAGAATTCCCTTGTAGGGATCGTGATCATCCAGGTTGCCGCTTGCGGTACGGAAAAAGTACTTCCCGAACAGCGGCGTGACCGTGACCGCAAAGACCCAGGACAACAACAACGAGATTCCGATCACCGCAAAAAGCGAAAACAGGAATTCACCGGTCGCATCCGGAGAAAGACCAATTCCCGAGAATGCCATGATGCCGATGACCGTCGCACCAAGCAGCGGCCACATCGTCTGTTTGACCACGCGGCTGGCCGCGTCTATCGCCTTCTGGCCCCGCTGCATGTTGATCATCATGCCTTCCGCCACGACAATGGCGTTGTCAACCAGCATGCCCATGGCAATGATCAGGGCTCCAAGAGAGATCCGCTCCATTTCGATGGCAAAGATACGCATGAAAAGGACGGTTGCCATAACGGTGAGCAAAAGAACGGTGCCCACCACCACGGCCGCGCGCCATCCCATGAAAAGCGCGAGCACACCGATCACAATAACGACCGAGGCAGCCAGATTCAGGATAAAGCCGTTTACCGAGGCGTCGACCACGACATTCTGTTCGTAGATCGGGTGGATCTGCATACCGATGGGCAACTGCGCTTCGATTTGCGCAAGTTTTGCAATGACCCGGTCACCGACATCGACGATGTTTGTTCCGTCAACCTGGGAAACACCGATGGTAACGGCCTCATGACCGTTATGACGTATCAGTCTGCCGGGCCGCTCCGGCTCTCCGAGTTCCAGGGTCGCGATATCGGACAGACGTATCATCGCGGTTGAACCCGGGCGCCCGACGACAAGGTCCTCGATCCCGCGGAAATCGTCGAATGCAGACGGTGTCATCAGGCGTATACGTGACTGGCCCGAAACGGCCGAACCGTTGGTCTGAATACGGTTTTCCGCGTCAAGGACACCGACAATATCGGTCATGGAGATCCCGAGACCCGCCATCTTGTCCTGATCGACGTCCAGATAGATAACATCATCGGGTTCGCCGGCGACCTCGACCTTGCCGACACCGGTTACAGCCAAGAGTTCGCGCCTGATACGCTTGACCGTGTCGCGAATGTCGCGATTTGTATATCCGTCGGCGGTGAACGCGTAAAACAGACCGTAGACGTCGCCGAAACTGTCATAGACAAGTGGCGTCCCCGCACCTGACGGCAGATTGCGAACTTCATCCCCAACCTTGCGGCGCAGTTCGTCCCAGACCTGCGGCAGCTCGGAACCGTCGTATGTCGGCTTGATTTCCACACTGATGCGCGACAGGCCCGGTTCGGAGACGGAACGGATCTGGTCAAGCTGCGGCATCTGCTGAATGGCCGTCTCCAGAACCTCTGTGATTTCATTTTCCACTTCGGCCGCGGTTGCCCCGGGATAGCCGGTGATAACCTGGGCTTCCTTGATTGTGAAAGCGGGATCTTCCAATCGGCCGACGGAGGTCAATCCCCAAAGACCGCCGAGAAGTGCCATAAGGACGATCATCCAGGTGTTGACAGGTTTTTCGATGGAATAGCGTGCAATGTCCACGGCTTCTGATCCTCTTAACGTAGTGGAACTGGATCAGCGCAAACGGCGCACGACCTGGCCGTCACTCAAATAGGCGACGCCGGCGGAAACGATTTCATCTCCCGGTTCAAGGCCGGTACGTACGGGGATGTAGTCTCCCATGATGGTACCGATCTCGACAGGTTGTTTTGAAACGCTGCCCGTGTCTCCGGCAAATTTCCAGACATACGTCTCGCCCTCCCCGTCAATGGCAACCGAAGCTGTTGGAACGAGAAACTGTTCGCCGAGTTCCAGGCCTTCAGGAACGAGTTTCACGATTACCGAGGCCGTCATGCCAGGTGCGAGCTGGCTGACACCCTCACGCGGCATCGCAAGCGTTATCCGGTAGGTCTGGGCGACATCGTCAACCTGGCTGGAGTGTTCACGGTACTCGAGCGGAAACAGTTTTTCGCCATATGCGGGAAACTTCGCTTCTATGGAGGACACTTCCGACGCGGTCACGCGGCCAAACAGAGCTTCGGCGACGTTGATGTCGACCTGCACTTCCGAAACGTCATGCATCCGGACAACGGGTGTACCGACGCTGACCGTTGTGAAGTTGTCAACAAGGCGCAGCGACATGATGCCGTCGAATGGAGCCTCCAACGACGTATATTCAAGGTTTTGCCTGGCTTCCCTGAGCCGTTCGATGGCGAGGTCGTATTCGTTCTTTTGCTCGTCGTAAGACGACTGGGAAATCACGGAGCGATCCTTAAGCGTCCCCAGGCGATCCAGCTCACGCTTTGCCTGTTCGACATTGATTGTCGCCTCACGCACGGCCCGGTCGTAGTCCGTTGTATCAAGACTGGCGATCAGATCGCCTTTCTTTACCAGCTGGCTTTCCAGCACCGGCAACTGAAGCAGTTTCCCCGGCACCTGGAATGACAAGTCAACAGTCTGAACCGCGGCAACACGTCCGGCAAATCGTCGTTCAACCAGACCGATCTGATCGGTTACGGTAAATATTTTTGCTGGTCTCGGCGACGCGTGAAGCTTGGCTTCAGCCTCGGCGACCGGATTTGCAGCATCGTCCTGACAGGCAGCCAGAAGGCCGGCGCCCAGCAGGAGCCCGGTCCAGCGGACAAGGGGAGCTCTTTCAAGTGCAAACATCTGTTTTTCCGTCCTGGTGTTAGTCCTGCTCGAGGCGGTGGCGAAGTTCCTTCAACACCTCAGCCCGTTCATCTTCCGTCAGTATCGAAACGCAATGGGCAACGGAGAAATGCAGCCCCTCCAGGCTCGCCCAGATTGCCATTGCCCTTCCGAATTGATCGGTCTCCTGTGCAATTGCGTTTTTCAGTCCAGTCTTGACCCTCAGGAACGGTTCGCTGAGTTCGGGCCGGTCCGCGGTCGTTGCCAGGACGGCCTGCGCCACGTCGCGTTTTGTCTCCAACCACCTTTCGGTCACGTCGATCATTCCACAAAGGGTTGGCGACCGTGATTGCAGGTTTTTCGTTCTTGCCTCGAGCACATCGGCTTCGAACTGGCCGACAAGAAACTCCACCATGCCGGTGATCAGGGCATCCTTTGTCGGAAAGTTGTAAAGAACGCCCCCTTTTGAAAATCCACTTTCTTCAGCGACGGCGTCAATCGTCAGGCTCGGCGCTCCAGATCGCCGAATGACTTCAATTGCTGCGGTCAGTATTTCAGATTTCGAGGTCTGTGCATTCCGCGAAGGTCGGGCCATTTAGTATACCGTCCAGTCAGTACAGTTCGCAGTCAAATATACCGTCCAGCCGGTACAGTAAAGCGTTTTTATGCAAGGCTGCATTGAAGCACGCGAGACGCTGCCCCCAGACGAACAAGCTGACTACGGGAAATGGTTGTCAAAGGTGCCGGTATTGCAGGATGATCAGGCAGCTGCATCCGCAAGAGCGGCTTCGTTGGCGGCCTGTTCCGCCGCGGCTGCCTCAGCAGCCAGACGCCCTCGTTCACGGGCTTCTTCTTCCGTACGTGCAGCGAATTCGATGAATTCATTCGCCGGCATTGGCTTGGCGAAATAATACCCCTGGGCAGCGGTAACACCCAGTTCGAGCAGACGTTCGATCTGCTCTTCCTGTTCGACACCTTCAGCAATGATGCCCATCCCAAGATTGTCGGCAAGTTCAACCATGGAATCAACAATCGTGGTGGAGTTGTCGTCGGAACTGATCGTGTCGATAAACATCTTGTCGATCTTGATGATGTCGACGCCGAGCTTCTGCAAATATGCCATACCACCGTGACCGGTGCCGACGTCATCCAGCGCAATGCGAACACCGAGCGCCTGCAGCTCTGCCATGATCTTGCGGGCCTGTTCCATGTCTTCCAAAGGGTGCCGCTCTGTTACTTCCACGACGATCTGCTGGAACGATATATTCGAATTTTCAAAAATGGACTTGATGTCGGCAACGACTTCACGATCCTGGAAATGGCCTGCAAATAGGTTGATCGACAGCTTGAAGTCCGGATTCTCGCCATAGAGCTCACCAACTTCCTCACAGGAAACGCGCATCATGTGCCGGGTCATGTCAAAGATATGACCGTTGTTTTCAGCGTAAGCCATGAACTGGCCCGGCGACACGATCGTGCCATTGGGACGGCGCCAGCGCATGAGCACTTCACAACCACGCAACCGCAGGCTCTCGATATCCATAACAGGCTGATAAAAAGGAATGAATTCTCCATTGCTGATCGCTGCAATGAATTCGTCATTGGCCTCGCTCTCTGGCCGCCAGGACAACCAGATGCCGATTGCGACGAACAAAACCGCGATCCCGGCGCAAGCTGCTGCCGCAACGACCTTTAGATCCTTGACCACATAAAGGGCCGCCGATGCCGGCGCGGTGATCCTGGCAACGAGCGGGTAAAGCTCTGAGGTGACATCAACGCTGAGAACACTTTCCGGACTCGATTCCTCGGAATTGTAACCGCCGACATTGTACCACAGCAGATTGTCGCCAAGACGCAGCTCCGCCCTGCGGTAGGAACGCAGATATTCCGGTCCGGGGTCCATCGCTATGACCGCCGGGGTAACTTCGGCGAACAAGCGTGTCTGATCTTTCAAGTCCCAGCTGATTACCGCCGCCCGGGCTCCCAGGTAATCCCGGTCCAGCATGCCGATACCGACCAGCGGCCCGTCTGTCCTGACCGGTGGCAAGATGATCTTGCCGGCCAGTTCACGATCCGGAAAGATGCACATGCGTTGCCCTGCGGCATCCGCCAGACCGATTGCATCGATCATGCCGTGTTCGACAATCAGCTTTTCATAGATCACCCGATCTTCGGCACTGCATGTCTGCACACCGTCGCGGTCGAGCCGTTGAAGGAGCGATACGGTCGTGCTGATGGCTTCCTCGGCGCGATGGATCGACACCTGGCCCATCGCCTCCATCTCGGTGATGGCGCGCCGCTCGGCGAACTGGTTCAAAATGATGTTGATCGCAAAGAGCGGAGTTGTCGCCAGAACGAGGGCGATCAACACCGTCTTTGCAAAGCCAACGTACCGGAAGGACAAATCAGGGCCTGTTTACCAATATACTCTTTGTGACCATGGCCGATCTGGGTAAACAAGGACTGAATGTATTGCAGTTTCATCGAGATCAAGGCAGCCTGCGCTCAATATGCGATCAGGTGCTGTTATCGAAACTGACTTGGTGATGGGAGAATCTCATGCAGGCGCTGTTTATCGGACAAGCCTATATCGACGTTACGTTTTTGACCGACAGCTTCCCGACTGGCGACGAGAAGACCATCGCCAAGGACTATGCAATCAGTTTTGGCGGAAACGCTGTAACGGCCGCTTTTTGTTGCGCGAAGCTGGGGGGCAAGCCCGATCTATTGTGCTCGCTAGCAGACGATTGGCTGGCTCGCATGTTCCTGGACATGGCGTCCACCTACGGGATCTCCGTTCACGGCAGGAAAGTGAAGGAATCGTCCTTGTCCTTCATCATGCCCAAATCCGGAAAGAGGGCCATTGTCAGGTGCCGCGACAATGACTTCCTGCACCCCTTCCCGCCCCTGACACTAACGGGCATGAAGGCCTTGCATCTTGATGGCCATATGCCCGACGCAGCGCTGCATTACGCGGCAACGTGCAAGAACATCGGCGTTCTGACCTCCCTGGACGGTGGCGCTGTCAGGGAAAACACCGATGAATTGCTGGAACACATCGATATCGCCGTCGTATCGGATCGGTTCTGCCAGCAACTCGGCAAAACAACGGGGCAAACGCTCGAATACCTGCGATCCAAGAACTGCCCTGTCGGGGCCGTGACGCTCGGAGAACACGGCATGGTCTGGTATGAAGCCGGCGGACCGGACAAACTTCTGCCCGCGCTCAACGTGCCCATGCAGAAGGTTGTCGATTCCAATGGCGCCGGCGACGTCTTTCATGGCGCCTATATCGCCTCTTATCTCCACTCGCCGGAACGCAGCTGGACAAAGCATTTCGAGTTTGCGCGCGGGGCTTCGACGCACGCCATCCAGCATCTTGGCAACGAAGCCAGTCTTCCAACACTGGAAGACGTCGACAGGGCCAGCGGCGACTTTCCCGAAAAGGCGGCTTGATCAGGGGCAGAACCCATTAATCCTGAAGGCCGCAATGACAGCTTCGAGCCCATTTTACAGGATACTGCGAGCTGCGCGAACAGGTGCATTGCACGGTGAGCAGACGTTGGCCTGAACGAAACAGCTCACCAGTTCACATCATTCATCCAGAAGAGTGTCCTTTGACTCGCCCCCCTCCAAGAAACCCAATTCCGAACAGTGAGAAAATCAGAAGAAGCCCGCTTGCGGGCAGCGGAACAGCGGCAACTTCAGCTGCTTCCCCAACCAAAATCGGCCGCACTTCCAAGAAAAAACCTGTATCCTGTGCGCCCTGCAGTAGACCCGAGTTGAATATCGTTTCAACCTGACTTGCATTCAAAGTGGTATGTCCATTTGGTATTGCTGACATCAGATTTTCGATGTCGAAATTAGTTTCGAAAAACGGCGGTTGCCCTTGACCCTCGTGTTCAAGTCCAAGCAAATGCCCAATTTCATGTGCGATAACTTCGTCTTGAACGTTTAAGAGTGGCCTTGTAATCGCAAAACTGTTCCCGCTGCCGATGCCTTCTGCGATGCCGAATGCAAATTGACCGTATGCGCGGATCGAATCCACCAAAAACAGATTGATCACTGGTTCTGGATCGCCCAATGCAAACAAGTCGAAGAGATTCCCAGTTTCGCGTATTTGCGGGGAATTGAATGGGCTGCCTGTGAAAGAGAAATCCAACCGAACGCTTAAAAGGTCGGGTCTTGCAAGCGTTTGGGCCGGCAGCACCCGGATATCGATGGGTGATTGGCCAAAACTTGACTGGCCGTAGATCGCATCCAGCGCGGCCTCATCCAAAATGACTGCATCTATTGTGGCCGCCTGCGCGTGAACTGCAAAAAACAGCGCGAAAACAGTGAGCAAGCGTTTCATTTTACAGCCTTCCTGCACACCGTTCCGAGCCCAGCCAAAGCACCAACAAGCAGCCAGGCGCTAGCAGGCAATGGAACCGGTGTTGGGCTATCGGCAAGCGAGTAGCGGTTGTCCACGATCCACGGTTCGTCAATATCGATGAAATACCCCTCGGGCACATTGAAGACGTCGCCTTCAAGAGCGAAGGAAACGCTGTTGCCCCCATTGGCAAACCCGACTGCTTCAAGACCTGCCAACAAACCGCCCGCACTGCTGGCCAATCCAAAGGTAACTGATCCTGTTTCACCAGGCCGCAAAAGCACTTTTGGTGTGGTTATTGCCCCGGACAGAGCTTCAAATTCGGAGTCTTCGCCTGCATTTACCGCCACACTGATGCGTTCTTCGAAAGTATAGGAAAGTGCGCTGTCGGAAATCGCACCAAAGGCGCGCAAGCTTGCTGATGTCCGCTGCCCCGGGTTGAGAAAGGCTCCTTGATCGCTGAAGAGTGCTTTACTGTCTGCAGTCACGCTTCCGCTCGCATGCAAATTTATCGAGACCGGAACGGGCGCAACACCGACGAAGCCGGAGCGGAGGGTGAACTGATATGTGACCCAAGCAGACGCGTTTGCACTTCCTAGATTTTGCTGTAGGACATTATCTGAGCCGGGGTTCACCACCAAAGACTGTACCCGCACCGTTCCGGAATTGACGCTTGCAATAGCCGATACAGCACATGCACCCGATGGCCCGGTTCCTCGACTGGCGGCAAGTGAGAGACCCGTTGTCGAAAGCGTAGTGCTTTGAGAATCCGGGGAGCCTAAACCACACGATGCAGTAACGCTCGCGTTGTGCAATGTCGCAGCAGATGACGCTGATGCTAGGGAAATCGTAAAACCAGAAACCAAACAAAGAAAAATCGTTTTCATAACAAGGCCTTCAATTTAGCGGCGATGCAGTTGCCGTGTTAAAGATCGAGAGGAAGTTGTGATCCGCATTCCCTCGTCAATTAACTCACACACACAAATTTCACGCTCCGTGCTTCCACAATTTTTCTGGCTCGCCGTGTCACCACAAATTGCCCGACAGCCCCTGCCAGTTGTGTGCCTATCCACAATTCACTATTCGTTATTCACTATTCAATCCTCTTAAAGGGTAGGTTTTGACTTATGGCGGAAACACTTAGAGCGCGCGCCATGCGGGCAGGTGATGGCGCGGCGGTGGTTGAGCTGTGGAAACGATATTTGCCGAACACCGAGAACTGGGATGCGTGGTTACCTGATCTTCTGGAGCAGCTGGTCCAGAAGGACATTGTTCTCGGCGGTGTGGTTTTTACCGACAGCACGCAACCGCGTTGTGTCGCGGCTGGAATTACGTGTTTTTTGCCGCAAAGCACGGTCGACGATTTTGTTGCACGCCCCAAACCTTATCTGAACCGCAGATTGCTGGTTCGGTTTCGCGACGGTGACACATCCGTTTTCCTGTCTCCAGAAGAACAGGCGCGCCAAAACGCTGATGCTGGGTTGGAAATGTTTGTTCTCGAATACTGCCAAGAGACGTTTGACTTCGAACAGCAGTGGGCTCATGAGATTTTGAACGCGATTGTTCCTGTCTATATTGCGTCGCATACTGGATTTAACATCAAACGATGCCTTCATGAAACCGAGCTTGTCGTGGGACATATCCAGGAGGCGGGAGGTAATCCGTTTCTGTTCGAAGTTGCCCCACAAGACCCATTCAGCCTATCGGATATCGGGCATGGCCCGCGCGGAGTTTATGGCGTGTCTCGTGAAAGTCTGACTGCGGACAAAGCGACGGGAATTGCAAAGTCTCTTTTGTATTGTCAGTCTCCCAAATTCCAATTGGTGTTGCAGGAACAAAAGCTTGTTCATCACGCCCTTGAGGGACTTACGGATGTTGAGATTGCAGAAGCCATCGGAGTTTCCCGAGACCGGGTCCGGCAGATTTGGCAGCGCATCTATGCGCATCTTGAGGATGTTGATCCTGAGTTCTTTTCATCTGTTGCATCACCCGTTGAAGGCATGAAGCGAGGCGGGGAAAGGCGGCGTGTCTCCGTCGCGTACTTAAGATCCCATCCGGAAGAGCTGAGGCCACGAGTCTTGCGCCGAAACTAGAGTGGTCGGGGATTTGCTTGCAACTGCAGTTCTTTGCAAGGCCTGCCAGGCGACCTGAAGGTGAAACAGTTAACAGCGTCTTGGTACACGATCCGGATTTGTTTACATCGCTTTGACTCGGCTTTTTATGAACCGACGCACAGTGTTTGGTATCAAGTCACTTTCGTGTCTTCGGGCAAAACCTGATCAACTCTTGGCATTTCCTGCCACCTTGGCGAAGAGCTCAAAGCAACCATTCTATTTGGAAACATCAATGGCAGCTTCGTCCGAGTTGCCGTGATTGGAAACCGCCAAGCACAGATTTACCCAGCAGAATCGGCTAGATGACCGGTAGTGGCCCGTTGCAGACACATGAGACATTGATTGTTATGGTTCCGGCACACTGAAAAGGAAAATTGCGAATGTTTTCGCCAGAACAAAGACTTCAGGATCTCGGATTACAACTGCCCGCGGCAGCAAAACCGCCACCTGGCGTACACTTGCCGTTCTCATTCGTTAACGTGCGTGGCAACAGGCTGCTGTTCTCCGGCAGCCCCAAGAGCGCAAAAGATGGAAGCATTACAGGTCCATTCGGAGTGGTCGGAACAGATTTCAATACCGACCAGGCATATGCTGAAGCTCGCGATATTGCGCTATCGGTGTTAGCCAATATCAAGGCCGAAATCGGTGATCTTTCCAGGATAGCCGGTTGGACACGGGTCTTCGGCATGGTCGCTTCAACACCAGGATACACTGAGCAGCACCTGGTGATAAACGGCTTCAGCGATCTCATTATTGACGTGTTTGGACGTGACGTGGGTCGCCATGCCAGATCCGCGATTGGAGTTGCGGGACTTCCATTGGGATTTGCGATGGAAATCGAGGGGGAAGTTGAGATTTATCAGTGAACTCAACAACAGGTTTGTGCGCCTTGCTTTCCTTGACACTTGATGCAGCAAATGTCGTATTCGAGCCGATGTTCCGCAACACGCTCGAATGTCGGCATTTTGCGTCGCAGCAACTGTCTTCTTTTGGATCAGTCAATGAGGCCTGACCCAAATTTGTTTGAAGAAATTGCCTCCGTTGGTTGCATCAGACCGGTGCGGCACGGTCCGGCTTTCATCTTGCCTCTGCTTCAAACATGGAGCAAGGTGAGCGCGCCTTATCATGGTGGAGATTTATATGATGTTTTTTCCCGCGCCCCGCATTGCCATCGGCCTTAGCGCCGCAGTCAGCCTGATCGCGCTTCAGGTCACGGCCGCCAATGCCTTCGACCCGACCGGCAACGAGGTCGCAGATGCCTTTTTGTCCGTTCTCGATGCTCAGGAGGGTACCGTTGAAAGCTACGGGTCTGTCAGCGAGTCCGGCAACGCGGTCACGATCCAGCAACTCGTCATCAAGGACGAAAATGACAAGGACACGAGCGTCACGATCGCGTCGACAGTCCTGACCGGTGGAGAATTCCTCGACAACGGTCGGCTCAAACTCGAAAGTCTCGGGCTAGAAAAGCTGGACCTGAACGCGGATGATGGAGGCATGTCGCTTGAGACGATGAGCGTCACGGGTCTTGTCCTGCCATCAGCCAAGGAGTCCGCCGCCAACGCCTCGCCCGTCAGCCCGGGTTACAAGACCTTCGACGTCAAGAATATCCAGGTGCGGGATGAAGATGGCAAGATAGCCGACATTCAGGCGATTTCCTCTTCCATTGACAGCATGGACGGCGACTTGCCGACAGCAGGAAGCTTTTCCCTTTCCGGTGCGACAATAGACGTGAACGAACTTGAAGTGGAAGAAGCCAAATCTCTCAAGGATCTTGGATACGAGACCCTGACACTGGACGTCTCCGCTTCGGGCCGGTGGGATCCTGAAGCAGCGATCATCAACATTCCGGAGCTGAAGATCGACGCGAAGGATGCAGCCAGCCTTTCGCTTGCCTTGTCCCTGGGCGGGGTTACCCGTGAAGTGGTCGAGCAGCTTGAAGAGAAATCCGAAAAGCCTGAAGAGGCCATGGCACTGTTGCAGAATGTCACGGTCATCAATGCGAAGATCCGCCTGGACGATGAGACCCTGACCGGGCGCATTCTTGACCAGGAAGCACAGAAGGCGGGTGTCGAAGTGCCGGTCTATGTCGCAGGATTGACGGGAAGCCTGCCCTTGATGCTTGGCATGCTCCAGAACAAGGAACTTGAAGGACAGGTTGCACAGGCTGTTACCGAATTCCTGACGACACCCGGTTCGCTTCAGGTTGTTGCAGCACCTGCAACACCTGTTCCCTTCTCGCAAGTGATGGGAACGGCAATGCTGGCCCCCCAGATGATCCCCCAGATCCTGTCAGTCGGCATCACTGCAAACCAGTAGAAAACAGATCTTGAAAAACAAAAAGCCCGGGCGTTCCCGGGCTTTTTCTGTTTTCCCTGGCTGCGACTATTCTGCTGCCTCTGTCTTGCTCTGGAACTGCAGTTCGCACAGGCGGCGATAGATGCCATCGTGTTCAAACAACTCATTGTGGTTGCCGCTTTCAATCACCTTGCCGTCGCCCATGACATGAATCTGATGAGCGTGACGAACCGTGCTCAGTCTGTGAGCGATGACCAGGGTCGTGCGGCCCTGCATAAGTTTTTCGAGTGCGGCCTGTATCTTGTTTTCCGACTCTGCGTCCAGAGCAGAGGTTGCCTCGTCCAGAAGCAGTATCGGGGCATCAATCAACATCGCACGCGCGATTGCGATCCGTTGTTTCTGGCCACCGGACAGATTGCTGCCGCCCTGGCCCGCCCTCGTTTTGTACCCCTCCGGCAAGGCGCTGATAAAATCATGCGCATTTGCTCCGATGGCCGCAGCTTCGATTTGTTCCTGCGTTGCATCCGGCCGGCCGATCGCGATGTTTTCACGGATCGAGAGGTCAAACAGAAACGAATCCTGGCTGACATAGGCAATCTTGTTCCTCAAGGAGACCTGGGTGACGTCCCTGATAGGTTGGCCGTCGATGAGAATTTCTCCGGACTGCGGATCATAGAACCGCTCCACCAATGCAAATACGGTCGATTTTCCGGCACCAGATGCACCAACCAACGCCGTCATCTTGCCAGCTTCCGCCTTGAAGCTGGTTCCACGAAGAGCCGCGTTTTCGCCATAGGAAAATGCCACGTCGCTGAAGACGATCTCTCCGTTCTCTATTTCGAGATCCCGCGCATTTTCCGCATCATGAAGCTCTGGTTTCCGGTCCACGAGCGCATACAGTATGCGCAATCCGACCATCTGCTTGCCCAGGTTGATGTTCAGGCGGGCCAGCCGGCGCGCAGGGTCGTAGGCCAGCAACAATGCCGTGATGAACGAGAAAAGAGCCCCCGGATCCTGCCCGAGTTCAATCACGGCATATCCGCCATAGAAAATTACGAGCGCAATGGCGCATCCGCCGAGCGTGTCCATCAACGGAGAAGTGCGCGCCGTCAGGGAGGCAATCTTGTTGGACTGCTTTTGAATTTCAAGAAGCCCGACTTCCATTTTGTCGCGCATGACCTTTTGCATTCCAAATGCGCGCACTATTCGGTTTCCAAGAACGGCTTCCTGCGTGACGGCACTTACCTTGGCGTTCGAAACCACCTGCCGCTTCACATACTCCTTGACCCGCCGGATCAGGAAAGTAACTCCGATGACCGCCGGTGGCATCGTGATCAGGGCAAAGACGCTCAGGAGCGGGTTCTGATAGATCATGACAAAGGTCAGCCCGATCAACGTCAGGACATCGCGGCCGAGGCTGGTGACGATCAGGTCCAGCGTGGTGCGTACCGCTCCCACGCCCTGCCCTACCTGCACGCCAATTTCAGCTAGTGAATGCTTGTCATAATAAGCTTGATCCTGACGCAGCAAAACATCGAACATTCTGCCGTTGAGATCTTTTGTAATCTGGTTCCCGACGCGGGACAAAACGACGATCTGCCCGTAAGTGGCAACTCCCTTGACCGTATAGATCACCAGAACGAACACGCCGATTGCATAGACCATGAAAGGGTCTTTGTTCACAAACACTTCGTTGACGACATCGCGCATGATCCACGCGCTTGCAGCTGTGGTCGCTGCGATCAGTCCCATGAATACGAAAGCCAGCAAATACTTCGGAATATAGGTCCGGAAATTCTCGCTGAACACGCGCTTGATCAGCTGCACCGTGCCTTGCGGATCGTCCCAAGAGTCGGATTTGAACGGATTGCGCACGAAGCGTTCCCTTTCTAAGGGCTTCGATCACCCAGTATAAGCGAGGCCGGTCAAACCGGCCCCTCTTTTCTCGCACAAAGGCGTACCCCCAATCGAGGGGTTTCCGCAAGTCGGCCGAATTTACTCTTCCGGCAGGTTCAACCGCAAATGCAATTCACGCAGCTGAGCCGGTGCCGGGTCATTCGGTGCTCCCATCATCAGGTCTTCCGCCTTCTGGTTCATGGGGAAGAGCATCACCTCACGGATGTTTGCCTCATCGGCAAGCAACATGACCATCCGGTCAATGCCGGCTGCGCAGCCACCGTGCGGCGGAGCACCATACTGGAATGCGTTGACCATGCCGCCGAAGCGTTTGTCGACTTCTTCCGCGGGGTATCCTGCAATTTCGAAGGCCTTGTACATGATCTCCGGCTTGTGATTCCGAATGGCACCGGAAAGCAGTTCGTGCCCGTTACAGGCGAGATCATATTGCCAGCCCAAAACATCGAGCGGGTCGCCCTCCAGAGCTTCCATTCCGCCCTGGGGCATGGAGAACGGATTGTGCTCAAAGTCAATTTCGCCGGTTTCCTCGTCCCGCTCGTAAATCGGGAAATCAACGATCCAGGCAAACTCAAAACTGTTCTTGTCCGTATGACCGAGTTCCTCGCCGATAATCACACGCGATTTTGCAGCGACGGGTTCGAACTGCTTCGGCTTGCCGCCCAGGAAAAAGGCAGCGTCACCGACTTCCAGCCCGAGCTGGACGCGAATGGCTTCGGTCCGCTCAGGCCCGATATTCTTGGCAAGCGGACCGGCAGCCTCAGTCGACCCGTCTTCGGCCTTCCGCCAGAAGATATAGCCCATGCCCGGCAATCCTTCGCCTTGCGCAAACTTGTTCATCCGGTCGCAGAATTTGCGGCTGCCGCCCTTGGGTGCAGGAATCGCCCGAATTTCGGTGCCGGGCTGTTCAAGCAACCTGGCGAATATGGCAAAGCCGGAGCCGGCAAAATGTTCGGACACGATCTGCATCTTGATCGGGTTTCGCAGGTCCGGCTTGTCGGTGCCGTACCAGAGCGCCGAATCCTTGTAGGAGATCTGCGGCCAGTTGCGGTTAACCGCGCGGCCATTGCCAAATCTCTCGAAACAGCCAGCCATCACCGGCTCGATCGTATCGAAGACATCCTGTTGGGTGACGAAGGACATTTCAACGTCGAGCTGATAGAAATCCGTCGGCGAGCGGTCGGCGCGCGGATCCTCGTCGCGGAAGCACGGCGCTATCTGGAAGTACGTGTCGAAACCGGACACCATCAGCAACTGCTTGAACTGCTGGGGAGCCTGTGGCAGCGCATAGAACTTGCCCGGATGCAACCGCGACGGCACCAGAAAGTCACGCGCACCTTCTGGTGACGAAGCTGTTATGATCGGTGTCTGAAATTCGTTGAAGCCGATGGACCACATGCGATCCCGAAGGTCACGTACGACCTCGGAGCGCAGCATCATGTTGTTGTGCAGCTTCTCGCGGCGCAGATCGAGGAAGCGGTACTGCAGGCGAACTTCTTCCGGATAATCCAGATCGCCGAAGACCGGCAAAGGCAGTTCCTTGGCGGACCCAAGTACCTCCATTTCGCGAATGAAGACTTCGATCTCACCAGTCGGAAGTTCCGAATTGATGGTTTCGTCCGTGCGTTTTTTCACGTTTCCGTCGATGCGGATGCACCATTCGGAGCGCACCGTTTCCGCGAGCGCGAACGCACCGGAATCCGGATCCACAACGCATTGCGTCACGCCGTAATGGTCGCGCAGGTCGATGAACAGCACTCCACCATGATCACGGACCCTGTGGACCCAGCCGGATAGACGGATGGTCTGGCCTTCGTCGGACAGACGAAGATCACCGCACGTGTGACTACGGTAGGGGTGCATTCTATTTCCTCGGTATTCTTCTTGGCATGAAAAATCGTTACGGCCCGCCAAAGGCAGGCCGTGTCGGGCTGCAAAAGCCATGTTGCGAAGCGAAAGTCAAGGGAGAGGCATTGCTCAGCGCTTGTCGCGTCGCACGAGATGTATATCAATCGATTGGTGTTTTCGTCCAAACATCAACGAAAGTCCGCCCGCGCTATGCCCGACACTGTGACCGAAGCCATTCTTGATGCTCTAACATGCATGGAAGAAGAAGAGGAACTGGTTATCACGACATCGGTTCCGCTGCAGCTCGCAGGCAGGATTCGCAATCGGATTGCGAACGAGGTACCTATTCCGCCGATTTCAAAGACGGAGCGAACAGCCATTCGGTCTCTCATTTATCGGGCCGTCAATGATACCCGCATTTTCGATTTTGAAATGCCTACGCTGACGGGGCTGACAGCAGAGGAGTTTAATGATCTTGCGGCAAAACTCCCCATCGAATGAGTTTAGCCGGATTTGTCGGAATTCCTCGGCACCAATTTACCGGATTGGTTGAACGATTGCCGGTATACGACCCCTGCTATAGACTGGTTTTCGTCGAATCTTAAGGGGACTGGATGTGATTTCACTGCTCTTCGCGCTCATGACCATCGCGATCATTCTGGCCTGGAGAGATCGCTGGCGGCTTTCCTATGTTGTTTTCGCCATCACCCTCGCAATGAGTATCTACTGGCTGGATTTCCACGCGACCTCACCGCTGACAATCAAGCTATAGGAGCCCTGGTCCATGATCATTCTTGCTCCACACCCTTCCAGAACGCTCAACGCAGTCGGACTGCTTGTCGTTTCCGGGATCCTGATTGCCGCCTACGCCTTTCAATTCGCGCTAGACGAGTTGCCCTGCCCGCTTTGCCTGTTGCAACGGGTTGCTCTCGTCGGCGTCGGTTACGGGCTGTGTCTCAATCTGGTTTACGGCGCGAAGCCGCATCACTACGGGATCATGCTGCTTTCGGCGATTTACGGCGGTAGTGTCTCGGTTCGACAGATCCTGCTGCACATCGTTCCGGGAACGGGCAGTTACGGATCACCGGTTCTGGGCTTGCATTACTATACCTGGGCCGGACTCTGCTTCTTCTTCGTGATCCTCGGAACGGCGGTCATGTTGCTCTTCGAAGGGCAATACAAGAAAACCCTTGTCGACAAACCCGAGCATGGGCGTTTCGGTGGCCAGCCTCTCGCGAAGTTCGCTTTTTTCCTGATGCTGTTTCTGGCAGCGGCGAACATCGTCACGACCTTTCTGGAATGCGGCCCGGGCATTTGCGATGATCCGCCGACAGACTACAAGCTGCTTCAGGAACTCAAACCCGACGGTTGATTGCAGTTTTCCTTCACTAGCTGTCCACTGCCTGCAGCACAGGATGCCATTGTCCGCGAATTTCGTAGGAGCCGGCATCCGAATAATCGAACACACCCGATCCGGCCGCAGCATGTCGTGCGTATAAAACGCGGTCGGAAATCCGGGCAAGCAGCGGATACCCGTTTTTTGAAAGCGTCTGTTCCAGGTCGGACACCTGGGTCGATCGCCGATTGATCCGATTGGCGACGACATGGATATCCGCCTTGCCTTTTCGGACCTTCTTGATATCGGAAATGTTGTCCAGAAATTTCAGTGTTGCATTCCAGTCGAAGGCAGACGCCAGAACCGGAACAATGATATCCGAGGCCTCCGCGATCAGGTTTTTCGCCAATTCGGACCGCAGCCCTCCGGGCCCGTCGATCACAACGGCATCGAGTTGCTTGCCCTTGTCGCCAATTGCGCCTTCCTTGCTCCAGTTGAGCCCCTCGATCTTCATCAGATTTTTCGGTCGGCGCCTCACCCACGAAAGGCTGGACTTCTGCTTGTCGGCATCCGCCAGCGCGACGTCCTCGCCTCTTGCTGCGAGCGCTACTGCAAGATTCGTGGCGATGGTCGTCTTGCCGCATCCTCCCTTGGAGTTCACCACAAGTATCTTGCGCATACACACCCCCTTTTGAAACCAGGCTCTCCTTGAGCACACCTTACCATAGGCGCACTTATTGCGCCTTTTCAAGGGGCAATACTTCTAAAGATTCCATTTCGTGGCGACAAAGCGGCAGAACTCGGTTATAGCTGTGTCTCACCATGCATGTGATTACAAAAACAAAAGATCTCGCCGCAGCCTGCCAGCGTCTTGCAGCCAATGACTACGTTACGGTAGACACGGAGTTTCTCCGCGAAACCACTTTCTGGCCCAAGCTCTGCGTAATTCAGATGGCCGGGCCGGACATGGCCTTCATCATCGACGCTCTTTCGGAAGGTCTTGATCTCGCTCCCTTTTTCGACCTGATGCGAGATGACAGCGTCACGAAGGTGTTTCACGCAGCCCGTCAGGACATCGAAATCATCTACCATCTGGGTGAACTGATTCCGGCTCCGCTGTTCGACACCCAGGTCGCCGCGATGGTGTGCGGCTTTGGTGATTCCATTTCCTATGACCAACTTATCTACAAGGTCACTGGCGCCAGAATCGACAAGTCGTCACGGTTCACGGACTGGGCCCGTCGTCCCCTTACCAACAAGCAACTGGACTACGCACTTGCCGACGTTACGCATCTGCGGGACGCCTATCAGTTCCTCAGAGCCAATCTGGCGGAGCAGAACCGCAGCCATTGGGTGCGAGACGAAATGGAGGTCCTGACGTCGGTCGGAACCTATCGCGCTGATCCGGACCAGGCCTGGAAGAGACTCAAGCTTCGGGTGCGCAAGCCGATCGAACTTGCCGTCATGATGGAAGTTGCCGCATGGCGTGAACGTGAGGCACAAGAACGCAATGTCCCGCGCAACCGCGTGGTCAAGGACGATGCGATTTACGAGCTTGCTGCCCAGCAACCACAGGATCCGGAAGCGATCAGCCGTCTCAGAACGATCCCGCGCGGCTTCGAGCGCTCACGATCCGCCGATGAAATCATCAAGGCGATCCGGCGTGCGCTAAACCTGCCGAAAGACAAACTGCCCCGACTTCCCAAAGGCCGGCAGGCGCCCGACGGGTCCGCGGCGGCAGTCGATCTCCTGAAAGTTCTTCTGAAGATGGTGAGTGAAGCCAACGGCGTCGCTGCCAAGGTCATTGCAACGGTCGACGATCTTGAGAAGATCGCCGCTGACGACGCGGCAGACGTTGCCGCGATGAAAGGCTGGCGGCGGGAACTGTTCGGTGAACTTGCGCTGAAACTCAAACGCGGTGAAGTTGCCCTTGCCTTCCAAGATCGGCAAATCGTTGCATTGCCGCAGTCCGGTCAGGCTGACATCAAAACGCAGGCTGCCGAGTAACAGGTGATCCGGGCCGCACGATTCAGGTGGTCTTTATTTGAACGTCTGCCTGGATAACCTTACCCAGCTGACTTGCGCGTTTGCGCAAACGTTCGCCGTCCAGGTTTGCCAGTTCGTCACCGAGTTCGATCAGAAGACCCGTTTCCGTCCTGACCAGACCAACCTTCGGAAGCAGGCCCGCCATTGACGCGCTCAGGAGCGAGGCAACCCGCATGGTTGCACCCAACACCTTTGCCCGAATACGCAACCGGTCGGTGAACAGCTGCCGGATAACCTGCGACAGGGCGCCCTCGCGCAATCCCATGTGCCGGTAAAACACGGCCGCTGCCACGTAAGCGCGGCTGGAATGGTCCAGACCGACAAAGGATGCGTTCGAGATGATGTTCAGGCTCTGCTCGCCCCGGTAGTCCGGATGCGCCCGCCAACCGATATCGGAAAGCAGGCACGCGGCATGGCGCAATCGTCTTTCGTTTGCGGTTTCCTCAATTTCCAGCTCGTGGAACAACAGATCGGTCCAGGCAATCAGCTCCTCGGCATGGTCGGGGGATCGGGCCCTGAGAACACACAGTTCACGCGCCGCCTCGATGACGGGATCTTGCGCCTGCATCTCGGGAGACAGTTTTTCGTGCAAAAGTCCTTCGCGAACCCCGGTTGCCGAAAAGACAAGGCGTTCGGCCTTCATTGATGTCAGAACCTGTTCAAGCACGACGGCTCCGATCGGCACCAGGGGCCGGCGCTGCTTGGACACAACTTCCGCCAATTCAATTCCCTCAAGGCTGGGCACGGCGATCTTGCGGCAGAATGAAATCGCCTCCTCTGCACTTATCTCGTAGTTGTGCATCACGTGCAGCGGGTAATTGTTCTGCATCAGGTGCAATCGCCCCAGAGATCGCCACGTACCACCGACCGCATAGAACGTTCGTTCGCCGGGGTGAAGTCCCGGCCATTCATAACCGCCGAGGGCTTCTTCCGTGATTTGCCTTGCTTTGGAAATGTTTCCACCGGCTTCTTCGGAAAGGCGCAATCCGCCAAGCGGGAAAGTCGATCCCTTACCGGGTTTCTTTCCTTCGATTTCAACCAGCTCCAGGCTGCCGCCGCCCATGTCACCGACAATTCCGCGTGGCTGCCAGAAACCGGCAACTACCCCGAGAGCCGAATAGAAGGCTTCTTCGCTTCCGTCGAGGATACGGACAGGAGCTTGCAGTATCCGTTCCACTTCACCGACAAATTCATCACCGTTCGCCGCATCTCGTGCCGCAGCTGTGGCAAAGACATAAAGTTCCTTGCAGGCGGTGTGCTCAATCAGTGCCCTGAAGCGCACCAGTTCTCCCAGGGCGAGTTTCACCGACGCATCCGTTAAACGTCCGGTCGCCGCAATTCCGCGTCCGAGGCCCGCCAGAAGCTTTTCGTTGAACAGCATCGTGGGCGTGCGCGCCTTGCGTTCGTAAATCACAAGGCGCACCGAGTTGGAGCCGATATCCACGACCGCCACCGGTCCTGTCCCATTGAGCCGGCCGCGTGCAGGCTTGAACTGGCTTGTCATGCTATCCTCGTTTTTGCCGTTTCAGAAACGGCTTCGGACGATCGCTCTTCAGGGATTTGCCCCTGCCAGAGAGCGATGGATTGGTCATGAAATATCTATGCGCGTTGAACGGTTCCTCGTTTGGCCCCGGTTCGATACGCTCGTGACTGCCATCCGAGCGGATGCGCCAACTCTGCTGATTGTCCTTCAGGTTGGCAACCATGATCTGATCAAGGACCTGTTCATGCACGGTCGGCGTCATCAGGGGAGACAGCACCTCAACACGCCTGTCAATGTTTCGCGGCATCAGGTCGGCCGAACCGATATAGACGTGGGCCTCAGGCGACGGCAGCCCCTGACCATTGCCGAAGCAGAAGATCCTTGAATGTTCCAGGAATCTGCCGACGATGGATTTCACCCGGATGTTTTCCGACAGGCCTTCGATGCCAGGCCGAAGACAGCAGATCCCGCGGATGACCAGGTCGATCTGCACCCCTGCCTGGCTTGCGCGATAGAGCGAATCGATGATCTCCGGATCGACCAGCGAGTTCATCTTCATCCAGATCTGGGCAGGACGCCCCTGCCTGACATGTTCGATCTCGGCTTCGGTCAATTCAAGCATGCGCCGCCGCAGGTTTACCGGTGACACGAGGAGGTGGTTGAGTTCTTCCGGCTCGGCATAACCGGTGATGAAATTGAAAACTCTGGCCGCGTCCTCGGCAATTCCGGGATCGTCGGTGAAGAAGGAAAGGTCCTCATAAATCCGCGCCGTAATCGGATGGTAGTTGCCCGTACCGATGTGGCAATAGGTCTTCAGCTGGCCGTGCTCGCGCTTGATTACCATGGAAAGTTTCGAGTGCGTTTTCAATTCGATGAAGCCGAATACCACCTGAACCCCTGCCCGCTCCAGGTCGCGAGCCCATTTGATGTTGGCTTCTTCATCGAACCTGGCTTTCAGCTCGACAAGTGCCGTAACCGATTTGCCGGCTTCGGCGGCCTCTGCCAGGGCCTTGACGATCGGCGAGTTGTTTGAGGTTCGGTAGAGCGTCTGCTTGATGGCAACCACATCCGGGTCGCGCGCGGCCTGCCGCAGGTACTGGACCACCACATCGAAGGATTCATACGGGTGATGGACCACGATATCCTTCTGGTGAATGGCCGCCAGACAATCGCCGCCATGTTCGCGAATGCGCTCGGGAAACCGCGCCGTATAGGGCTCGAACTTGAGGTCCTGGCGCTCGAGATCGACGATTTGAGAAAGGTTGTTCAACGCGAGCAAACCGGTGGCCAGAAAAATCTCGCTTTCGCTGACATCCAATGCGTCCGCAACGAATTCCCGCAGAGCCGGCGGGGTCGTTTCCTGGATTTCCAGCCTGATGACGGACCCGCGGCGACGGCGCTTCAGCGCACTTTCAAACAGGCGAACGAGGTCCTCGGCTTCTTCTTCGATCTCAAGATCGCTATCGCGAATGACCCGAAAGGCGCCCTTGCCTCGAATTTCATATCCGGGAAACAGCCGGCCGATAAACATGCTCACGACATGCTCGATTGCAATGAAGCGGGCGGCTCCATCGCCACCATTCGGCAGACGGACGAACCGATCGACCTGGTTGGGAATTCTGAGCAACGCAATCATTCCGCGGCTGCCGGACGTCGGCACCAGCTCGAACACGATTGAAAAACCAAGGTTCGGGATAAAGGGGAACGGATGCGCGGGGTCGATTGCCAGTGGCGTTAGCACCGGGAAGACATAGGCCAGAAAATACTCCTGAAGCCAGGTCTTGTCCGCCTGGGTCAAGGCGTCGCTCAGAAGGATTTCAATTCCCTTCGCAGCTATCTCTCTGCGGATTTCACCCCAAATCTGCTGCTGCGATGCCTGAAGATCACGCACGGCGGCACTGATCTTCTCCAGTTGCTCGGTGGGGGTCAGGCCGTCATCGGAAAGATTGGTAACCTCGGCACGCTGCTGTCCACGCAGGCCCGCGACGCGGACCATAAAAAATTCATCCAGATTGTTCGCCGAGATCGACAGGAACCGTACCCGTTCCAACAACGGGTGGCGATTGTTCATCGCTTCTTCAAGAACACGCAGATTGAACTGCAGCCAGGACAATTCCCGATTCATGAACCTGGCAGGCGACCTCGCCAGATCTTCCTCCGGCATCTCGTCTTCAACACCGCGCAGATCCGAGGAAGCGGAAAGAATGTCTGAAAGATCGGTCGTTTCATTCATGGCATTTTTCCTTCGCCCCCGCTTCCGGCGATCTCTGTCTCAATGCATGCAGATTGAGTAACACGGCGTGAGCGGCAGGCAAATGACACCATTGTCGCAAGCAAACAACTCACTGGCCTTTATGCACATTTTCCAATACCCGGCCAACAAGCGGCTTGGTTATCTTCACACGACCGGCCAGAGCTTCCCGGTCAATGGCCTGCACCGCCTGCATCGCCACCTCCAGTGATCTTTCCATGCGGACGACAAGATAGTCCACAACGCCGATATCAACCGATATCTGCCGGTCGGCAAAAAGCTTGACGAGCACGCGGCGCAAAAGGTCGTCGTCCGGTTCCAGAATTTCCACCGGTGTCGCCGCACGCAGGCGCGACATGAGGTCAGGCAACGTGATCTTCCAGCTCGCCGGCCACGTCCTACTGGTGATGAGCACCTTTTTGCCAGCTTGCCGCGAAGCATTCAAAAGGTGAAAGAGTGCAGTGTCATTGACACCGAGATGCGTATCTTCAATCACGGCGGCGGGCGCTACCAAAAGGTCTTCCACGACATCCGCCGCAAGCTCCCTGGCCGATATCACGGACGCCCCGCTTTCATCCTGAAACGCGCGGACCAGATGCGTTTTTCCCGACCCCACCGGCCCGGCAAGGACCACGACAGGTGACGGCCAGTCAGGCCACCGCGAAAGCAGCTCGAATGCCGCCTTGTTGGAGACGCCCACCAAGTAGTCGTCGCGCGTGAGAGCAGCTTCGTGCGGTAGCTCTAACGGTAGCTGGCGCGGAGGTTCCGCCATGATCGTGTCACTTACTCTTCGGCTGTCGTCTTCGTACGGCCGATACCCTTGTAAACCGGGCTTGCTAGGTACTGCCTCAGAGCAAAACGTGCAAGCACCCCGATCATGGCCGCAGCGGGAACGGCAATCAGCATCCCTACAAATCCAAAGAGAGATCCGAAGGCGAACAAGGCAAACATCAGGGTGACCGGATGCAGCCCCGTACTTTCGCCGACGAGTTTTGGCTGCAGCACATTGCCTTCCAGGAACTGGCCGACCGCAAACACAGCTCCCACCACAAGTATCCACGGCCAGTCCGGCCAGAACTGCACCAGTGCAACGCCGACAGACAACACAAAGCCGAGTGCCGCTCCGACAAAGGGAATGAAACTCACAAGCCCTGCCGCCATGCCGATCAGCAAACCGAAATTGAGCCCGACCAAGGCGAGCGATACCGCGTAAAAGAACCCGAGGATGACACAGACCGACACCTGACCGCGAACAAATCCGGCGACCGCTCCGTCCATTTCCTTTGCAAGGCCGCGAATTTCCCCCAGGTGATCGCGCGGGATCCAGCCGTCGATCCGCTCTACCATATGATCCCAGTCCAGCAGCAGATAGAAGGCAACCACCGGCGTGATCACGAACAGTGACAGGATGGACAGAAGGGCCTGACCTCCGCTCCAGATGGATTGCGCCAGCTTGCCGATAAAGGACGCCCCCTGCCCGAGCAGATCGGTCATGGAGGATTGCAGGTCCTCCGGCGACAATCCGGCCAGACTGGCAAGATTGGCCGGGAAGTATTCCGCAAGCAGCGCCTGAAGACGCCGAACAAGGTCAGGGAAGTTTTCCAGAAAGGCTGCCAGCTGGTTGCCAAGGACAGGCAACAGCAGGACGAAGAACAGCGCCAGGACAAAAATGAAAGACAGCAAGATGGTCAGCGTCGCCCAAAGGCGGCTCATTCCCAGATTCTCAAGCCGGTCGCAGACCGGGTCGAGCAGGTATGCCACGGCCATACCGGCAACGAAGGGCAGCAGAACGCCTGAAAAAATGTAGAGAAACACGCAGGAAACAAGCAGGGAGATCAACCAGAATTGAACCTGACGGCGCAAAGTCATGAAATTTCCTCCCAACGAGAAATCTGACGCGTTTCGGAAAGTCCGCGGCACGATACATAATTCGGAACAGGGTTCAGTCCTCCTTGCACATAGGTTGAGCGACCTTGTCCGGTCAAGAGGCGTATTTGACGTTGAAGACATCCGGCAGCTCTTGTGAAAAGCGCTGCAAGGCTGTATGCGCGGCAGGGATATTCAAGCACGCCGTCAGCGAGCACATGGAAAACCAGACTGGAGCTGTCATGAGCCATTCCAAGCCTTCAGGAAGCAATGGTCTGACCTACGCCGACGCCGGCGTCGACATCGACGCGGGCAACGCGCTGGTCAATCGTATCAAACCCCTTGTCAAGGCAACATCACGGCCAGGTGCGGACAGTGACATAGGCGGATTTGGCGGTCTGTTCGACCTCAAGGGCGCCGGCTTCGACGATCCGATCCTTGTGGCGGCGAATGACGGTGTTGGCACCAAGCTGAAAATTGCCATCGAAACCGGCCAACATAGAACGGTCGGGATCGACCTGGTTGCCATGTGCGTCAACGATCTTGTTGTCCAGGGTGCCGAACCGCTGTTCTTTCTCGACTATTTTGCGACCGGTTCACTTGATGTCGACATCGCGAGCGATGTCGTGGCCGGGATTGCGGACGGCTGCAAACTGGCAGGTGCAGCCCTGATCGGCGGCGAGACCGCCGAGATGCCCGGAATGTACAAGGAAGGCGACTACGACCTTGCTGGTTTCTCCGTCGGTGCCGTCGAACGAGGGCAAATCCTGCCACGCAAGGATGTTGCTCAAGGCGATGTGCTTTTGGGCCTGGCCTCCTCCGGCGTTCACTCCAACGGTTATTCCATGGTGCGAAAGATCATGGAACTGGCTGGACTTTCCTGGTCCGACGCGGCTTCGTTCGAGAACGGCAAGACGCTCGGAAGTGTCCTGATGGAACCGACGCGGATCTATGTCAAACCCTTGCTTTCCGCCCTGAAACAAACCGGCGGCATCAAGGCGCTCGCGCATATCACCGGCGGGGGGCTGCCTGAAAACCTTCCTCGCGTCCTGCCGGAAAACTGTTCGGCACGGATCGACCTTTCTTCCATCGATGCACCCGCGGTTTTTTCCTGGCTCGCCAAAACAGGTGGTGTTGCGGAGAAGGAAATGCTGCGCACCTTCAATTGCGGTGTCGGCATGGTGATCGTGGTTGCCGACGACGAAGCAGATGACGTCGCCAGAGTACTGGAAAACGAAGGGGAGCGCGTGACTAGGATCGGCAGGATAGAGGCCGAGGGTGACGCACCGGTTCTTTTTGACAATTCCCTGGGCCTGTCGGCATGAACCGCAAGCGTACAGCCGTCCTGATTTCGGGTCGCGGCTCGAACATGGGTGCTCTGATCTCGGCGGCCATGGCTCCCTCCTATCCCGCGGAAATCACGCTGGTCATTTCCAACCGGCCGGATGCCAAGGGGCTTGAACGTGCGGCCGAGTTTGGTATCGCGACGGCAGTTGTCGATCACAAAGACTTTGCCGGAGACCGGCAGGCGTTTGAAAAAGCAATCGACGACGTCCTGAAAGAGCACAGGATCGATCTTGTCGCTCTTGCCGGTTTCATGCGCATCCTGACACCCTATCTAGTCAACGCGTGGTCGGGCCGCATGATCAACATTCATCCGGCTCTGCTTCCCTCCTTCAAGGGACTGGCAACTCACGAACGCGCGCTGGAAGAAGGCGTAAAGCTTCATGGCGCGACGGTTCATTTCGTTTCGGCGGAAATGGACGATGGTCCGATCATCGTACAGGGCGCCGTCCCGGTTCTCGATCATGACACGCCCGATACGCTCGCCGCGCGCGTGCTTGACGTCGAGCACAAGATTTACCCGAAGGCGCTGGAACTCGTTGCAACCGGCAAAACGAAGGTGACCGGAGCACGGGTCGTCACAGGTGCTGAAAACAACAATTCAGCGGAGCTTATCTGGCCCTGAGAGGACCAGCACCCTTGTGGCCAGGGCCTATTTTTTGCCGATCTGATCCATCGTGATTTCGCGACCGAAATACCTTTCGGCATTCTTGTAGGCGATCTTCTCGGCGACTTCCCGCGGCAGTTTTGACAGCCAGAGCCGGTTCGTTGTCATGATCTCGGAATAGCTGTCCCATTGGCTGTTGACCCAGGTATCGCTGCCGATCATCAACCTGTCCTGAAAATCGAAAATGATTTCAAGCCATTGCGGATCGAGCGTCTCACCGCGACCCAGAATATTGTACTCGCGCAGGGATGTGTCGGCGAGCAGTTCCGGAAATTCATCCATCAACGCATAAACCTCCGGCGCAGGTGATCCAAGACCCGCATGCGCCCAGATGATCTTCACTTCGGGGTCCAGTCCGTAGAGCCAGCGGATCGGCTCAGTGCCGGAATGAACATGAAGATAGATGTCCCGTTCCTTCGCCATCGCAATGATCTTCCGGAAAAGTGCCTCGTCCGAGGTATCAAGCTGGCGGATGTGAAATTCACCAATGCCTTCATGCGGATAGCTTTCAAGTCGCTCTTCCAGATAGCTGTCCATGCCATCCATCTTGGTCCAGTTGGAAGATCCGGCAGCACCGTGATAGGGGCGCAACTCCGGGACGATCCGGTTGGGTGCATATTCCCACAACATGACCGTGCCCTCATCGGGTGTCGAAGAGACCAGCGCCATGGCAACACCGTTCTGGTCCATGAGCTCGACAATGCTCTTGACCGGATATCGATCCCACGCCGGTTCCTTGTAGTGCACATGCGCATCGAACAACGGCAGCTTCCAGACATCCTCTCCGATCGCCTCGTGGTCACCATCAGCGTTCGCAGTCGTCAAGGAGAGCATCAAGGATATGACACCAAATACCGGGAACAAATATCTGAAGCACGATCCGGGCATAAACTGACCTTTCATTTCACCAGCACTCTGTCAGAACTTATCCTAAAATATCGATTTTTCTATACCCATTATCATAATTTGGATTAATTCGCCCTTCATAAGTTGCATTCGAAAAAATGACATCCCCGGCACTTACCGGGTGCAATTACATGCTAAAATTGCACATCAACGGGAGGAGACCATGAGATGCGCACTGGCGAACTCACAATCCTTGTCGGTACCACCAAAGGTGCCTTTCTGATTTCCGGAGGCCGTGACAGGTCAGGATGGGCCGTCAAGGGACCACTATGCGATGGCTGGCCGGTCAACCACGTTGTCGGTGACGCTGAGAGCGACACATTGTGGGCAGGCGGAGGCAGTGACTGGAACGGTGCGGGGATCTGGCGATCCGACGATGGCGGCGATACCTGGGAGCTGACAAAACTCACAAGGGGTTCAATGGACGACTGGGCCGCGAATGATCCTGATTTTGCGAAGCTCATCGGCTGGATCGATCAACCCCAACCATTCGGCGATGATTTCTCGCAAATCTGGTCGCTTGGTTTCTTCCATGGAACACTCTATGCCGGCACCAAACCGGCCAAGCTTCTTGCCAGCCGTGACAGGGGCAAGAGTTTCGAGCATGTGGACAGTCTTGCCAATCACCCTTCCGCTGACAGCTGGAATCCGGGTGCCGCAGGGCTCGTTCTGCATACGATTGTTTCCGATCCCAAGGATCCGGCGAAGCTCTGGATCGGCATTTCAGCGGCCGGTGTCTTTGCGACGGAAGACGGAGCCAGAACGTGGGAGCGGCGGAACCGGCTTTCCAATGCTGCTGCCTGCGAGGGTCATGACCATCCTGCCGCACCGAGAGACGGCGATACAGGTCATTGCGTCCACAACATGATGCGTGCGCCCGGCGACGGCGATCTTCTTTACCAGCAAAACCACCATGGTGTATGGCGCTCCTCGGATGGCGGCCGGAGTTGGGACAGCATCAATGACGGCCTCCCCTCCACATTCGGTTTCCCGATCCGCGTTCATCCAAGGGATCCTCAGACCATCTGGACCATTCCACTCAACGGCGATGCCGCCGGCCGTTATCCACCCGATGCCTCGGCGGCGGTCTGGAAATCGTCGGATGGTGGTGAGAACTGGGAGGCGCAGCGAGACGGCCTGCCCCAGGAAGCCTGCTTCTTCACCGTTCTTCGCCAGGCAATGTCCGGCGATGACAGAGACCCGGCCGGTCTTTACTTCGGTACCAATTCAGGGTCGATCTTCGCCAGTTTCGACGAAGGCGATCACTGGCACGAAATCGCACGGCATCTGCCGACGGTGCTTTCGGTGGAGGTGATGGACCGGGCGTGACCTGCAGGCGGCGCATTTCAGTTACGAAACGCAAATGCCCATTGCCCCGCTTCCGTTTCTGATTTTTCCAGATCTTCCTGTTCACTTACCGAACGGACCAACTGATGAAACCCGGTATTCTCTGCTTGTTGTGCAGAAGCGCTGCCCGGTGGGTATCCAGCATCTTGTCTGACCGGGATGACAAACCAATTCACATTAGATATACAGTCAATATGCAGTCAATTTTGAAAGACCCCACCGCGCATGACCAATTGGCACCCCGACCTTTCAAACAGTAACGCGCCACGTTACATCGCCATAGCCGACAGCATCGAAACCGATCTTTCGACCGGCCGCCTGTCGCCGGGTGACAGGCTGCCTGCGCAACGACACCTGGCGAAACTGCTCGGCCTGGATTTCACCACCGTCGCCCGCGGCTACACCGAAGCCCGCAGACGCGGCCTCCTGTCTTCGCAGGTTGGGAGCGGAACGTTTGTCACACATCCCCATGACGGCGACAAGAAGAACACCGGAGGTCATTCGAGCCGCATCGGCATTCCCGATTTCTCCATGAACTTGCCGCCGGAGCCCGAAGGCACGGCTCTGTTGTCCAAAATGCAGTCGGGTTTTTCCGCGCTTTCATCAGATTTGACGCCGTTGTTGCGTTATCAGAGCTTCGAGACGTCCGAGCCGGACCAGAACGCTGCAGTCAGTTGGCTCAAAAGCGCTGGATTGACCGCAAGACCAGAGCAAGTTCTGTTTTCGCCAGGTGCCCAGGCAGCTCTGACAAACATTCTGGCAACGCTTACGGCCCCTGGCGATCAGATTGGCAGCGAGGCGATCACCTATCCTGGCATTCGTTCTGTCTGTGCGCAGCTTCACCTGGAACTCAAAGGACTGGAAACGGACGAAAACGGTATCATCCCTGAAATATTTGAAGCAGCAAGCAGAACCGGCGGGCTGAGAGCCCTTTATCTCAACCCGACCCTGCACAATCCGACCACACGCACCGTGCCCTACAAGCGTCGGCGGGAACTGGTTTCTATCGCCGAGAACCACGGCATCCCCATTCTCGAAGACGATGCCTACAGTCTACTCAGCCGAACGCCTCCAGTTCCGTTTGCCACACTGGCGCCCGAGATCACCTGGTATGTTGGCTCGCTGTCGAAGTGCCTTGGCGCCGGTCTGCGGCTCGCCTACGTTCTTGCACCGGACCAGGGCGCATCCTGGCAATTCTCGCGTGCAGTACGGACATCGCAAGTCATGCCGTCTCCGTTGACGGTCGGGCTCGCAACGCGCTGGATCGAAGATGACACGGCGGCCGCTCTTCTCGACCAGATCCGCTCCGAAAGCCGAACACGGCAAACCATTGCTGCCAACTATCTCAAGGATCATGCATTTTTAGCCGACCCGGACGGATTCCACCTGTGGCTCAACCTGCCGGACGGCTGGAACCGGTCAGCCTTCGTCAGCCAGATGCGCAATCTGCAGATAGGTATTGTCGAAGCTGACGCCTTTACCGTTTCAGGCCAGCCAACGGAGGCTGTCCGGATCGGACTTGGTGGCCCTATCAACCATGCGCAACTCAGCCAGGCCATGGAAATCATCGCTCAAACGCTGCAAGCTTCCCCTGCAAGGGCGTCGGTCTATTTCTGATGCCACAAGCCAATTTGCCGCAGCGGGATGGCTTGACTTGCTGCAGTAATTTCATAAATTGAATGCAATCACTTCCTATCAATATTGAAGTGACGGGATGTCAATCCACATTCAGCTGCGACCGCAAGCTCCCCAGAGAATGGCAACGCCAATGAACGCACAACAGTCCTGGCCCAAGCTCCCGCCGATCCAGACCGGCATCAAGGGCCGCTGCCCGCGCTGCGGGGAAGGCAAGATTTTCGACGGGTTTTTGACCCTGAAACCGCGATGCAATCACTGCGGACTGGATTACAGTTTCGCGGATCCCGCGGACGGGCCGGCCTTTTTCGTCATATGCTTCGGCTGTGTTCCGGCTGTCGCTTTTGCCATCTGGCTGGAAATCGCGTTCACGGCTCCCTACTGGGTGCACCTTGTGACCACCCTGCCCCTGATCCTGCTCACCTGCATTCCCATGCTGCGCCCGCTCAAGGGCTGGCTCGTTGCCAGTCAATATTTCTACAAGGCGGAAGAAGGCAAGCTTGCGAGTGCGGACCCGGAGCCTTCGGAAAACCAGCCCTGACCAACGGGAGCCCCAAACCTGCAATCAGGTCTGGCAAGGCAGCGCACCCGAACGGGGTCTGCGCTGCCTTTTTTTTGAAAAAATTCAGTGTTTACGAAGTCATCTTGTATCAAAGTCGGCGCTATTCGGATCAATCAACCATTGTCCTGAGTCCCAAATCGGCTTCCAGTCCAAGAACTTCCTTTCGAGGTCAATTTCCACTCTTGTGAGCTCCTGCTGGCTCCACCCTATTTTGAATGAGTGTCGGATGCAGGCATAGTTTGCGATATCGGTGCAATGGAAATTCTGCAGAACGTTTGATTTTTCGTTCCATTTCAGCCAACCGTGGTAGTCATGAACAACTACCGTCCAACCTTGATCCAGCTGCTTCAGCTTCGGTAAATACAACGACTTCCAATTCTCAAACTCAAGCGCAGACTTTTGTCCGCTTCTCAAATTCAAGAGCATTGCTTTCGAAAAATAGTCGCCGGTTTTGTCGGTCACGACCACAAGGAAAATCCAGGAACGGATTTCCTTCGAGAACCCGCTGAATTCGTCCTTATGCCAGTTGTCATCAATTCCTAGATGGCGACGTATTGCATCGGGGAAGACATCAAGATCTTCCAGCGCCAAGCTGTACTTTTCATGGAAATTTGCCCGGAACTCACCTCGCTTGATTGGCGTAGGTTCCCAGCTTTCAACCGGCTGCAGCTGCTCGAGCAGAGGGCTTGAACTCGCAGGCATGATTGCGATCGCCTGAATTGCTGCGATCAAAATATCAGCTTTAAGCAACTTCCTCAGCACACTCACCATCCCATCAAGCAACTTGTCCGAACGCATTCCAGATGGGAGTATCGAGATCAATTGACAAGGGAATTGCTATTCAGCCCTTATCCAAACAGCCGTATCGTGGAACGCTGCACCGCCATAAGGCGCAACCGGGTCGGCGCCGGTCAGCGTGTTGATGCCCTTGCCATCTTCAAAGGATGCGTTCGGCCAGATGCCTTCTGAAATCACTGTGCCGGGTGCAACGCTCGGCACATGCCGTGCATGCAGCGTAACGGCTCCACGTTCGTTGCCCATCCGGACCTTGGCCCCGTCTTCAATCCCGAAACGCGCCGCTTCGTCAGGCCTGATCCAGACTTCCGGCCGGCCTTCCTTCTTCAGTGATGTCTCCGTTTCATTGAAAGACGAGTTGAGGAAGGAACGCGCAGGCGATGTTGCCAGGCGGAACGGGTGTATCTCGTCGGCCTGTTCGATGCTGTCCCATTGGTCAGGCAGATCCGGCATGGTGTCGCACGGGCCGAAGACAGCGTCCCCTTCAGGCTTGTTCGGTGCGTCCGCCCTGCCCCAGTCGGGTCTGAAGTGAAACTTGCCGTCCGCGTGTCCAAAACCGTTCAGGTAGTGCGAGGTCTCGAAATCCGGCTGAAGGTCGCGCCACTTTTCCGCTTCGAGTTCCACCAGTGTTCCAAAGCCAGAATTTTGCAACATCCAGTCGATTTGATCGCGTGCGCTCATATCGAATCCGGGGTGAGACTTTGAATCAACGCGCTTTGCGATCTCATTGATGACAAATATGTTTTCTCTGGGACCTCCCGGCGGCTCAACCGCCTTCGGACCGAGTGACAGATATTGATGACCACCACCCTTGTAGATGTCGTCATGCTCCAGAAACTGGGTGGCAGGCAGAACAATATCTGCCATTTGAGCAGTTTCCGTGAGGAACTGTTCGTGCACGACAGTGAAGAGATCATCACGCGAAAACCCTTCCCTGACCAGTTCCTGCTCCGGTGCAACGGACATGGGGTTGGTGTTCTGTATGAAAAGTGCCTTGACCGGTGGACCGTTGAGCAGCGCCTCTTCGTCACCGGTCAGAATACGGCCGATCAGACTCTGGTCGAGAGTACGTGTCGAAGCATCCTTCAGCGAGGTCGCCTCGATCATCTCCTTGTTGAACCTGAACAGGCCGCCATTGTTGTGGAACGCTCCACCGCCTTCATACTTCCAGCAGCCGGTCACACTGGCGATGGAAGCTGCCGCATGCATGCCGACAGCGCCGTTGCGCGATCGGGTAAAGCCGTAACCAAGTCTGAAAAAGGTCTTTTTCGTTTCCCCGATGTGATTTGCGACTTCCTCGATCTGCCGGACTTCGAGCCCGGTGATCGCCGCCGCCCATTCAGGAGTTCTGGTCTCAAGGTGAGTTTCCAGTTCCTGCGGACAGTCCGTATAGGCGTTCAGGTAGTCCCGATCTGCATGGCCGTCGCGGAAGAGAACATGCATGATGGCACAGGCAAGCGCGGCGTCTGTTCCCGGTTTCAGGATGAGGCCGATGTCGGCCTGTTTCATGGTTTCGGTTTCGTAGACGTCGACCACGATAACGCGGGCACCACGTTTTTTTCGAGCTGCGGTGACGTGGGTCATGACATTGACCTGGGTCGCAACCGGATTGGTTCCCCAGATGACGATCTGATCCGAACGCGCCATCTCGCGCGGATCTGGACCCGTCAGGCTGCCGGTTGCCGCAACATATCCGGTCCAGGCCATGTTGGTGCAGAAGCTGTCGAACTGGCGAGAATATCCCTTGGCATGCCGCAAACGGTGGATACTGTCCCGCTGCACCAGGCCCATCGTACCGGCGTAGTGATATGGCCAGATGCTCTGTGCACCGAATTCGGCTTCGACTTCCAGGAATTTCTCGGCGATCAGATCAAGGGCAGTTTCCCAGGAAACTTCCTCGAACCGGCCCTCACCCTTGCGGCCGACACGCCGCATGGGTTTGAGAAGGCGCTCCGGGTGATAGAGACGTTCCGGATATCGGGCAACCTTGGCGCAGACTACGCCCGCCGTATAGTCGTTGTCCTTGGCCCCATTCAACCGCCTCACGTCGCCATGCGGATAAAAGTGCACTTCAAGTGAACACGACGAGGGACAATCGTGCGGACACGTTGAGAATGTGCTTTTTGGCGGTTGCTGGTTCATGCCGCGTCCGATCCGGAGGATTGTTGTGAACAGGTCTACGATCATGCGTTATGAAAAACAAAGGGAGGCGCCGTCAAGCGCCTCCCTTTCAATTCAGGCAATCGTGTCTTTACTCAGCTGCCGCTGCACGGTGCACGTCGGCCTTGTCCGCCACCGCCCTGCCGGGGACCGCGTTGACCACGCTGCCCCCTTTGCGGAGGCGGACCACCGGGCCGCACTCGTGGCGGCTGACCGCCTTGTACCTGGATCAGGTGTCCGGCTGCTTCCGAGTTGTCCGTCATGGTGGCAAAGTCAATTGTCGGGCTGATTTGTTTTATCTCAACGTCGCCGCGGCGCTGTCCTCGGCCTTTCAGCCGCGTGAAGCTGGCATCCGGTTGCCCCATCCAGCATCGGGGAATGAAGGGAAACGTGTCAGTCAGGACATAGTGGTAGGTGCCGTCCGGATATTCCGGTATGACCGCAAAACGACCATTGCACTGGTCCAGGTCTCCCGCACCGGAGACGAAGGCCCAGTCCTGGGTAAACTTGCCATTATAGGCCCCCCCCGGACCATCCGGCCGGGTTCCGCTCTTGATCCGATAACTGCTCTTCAGCTTTTTCATCGATGATTTTCCGGCAGGATCCGAATACCCGTACTGGCCATAGACCGGAAAGCCGTCGGCTGCATAACCGATCATTGCAGGGACCGACCTGCCGCCGCTGGAAGCGACAACTCCCGTAGGTATGCCGTGATAGTGGTACGTGCCGTCCGGCTGGACGTGGGCATTGTATTTGTCCAGCCCAAGCTTGCAGGCGCCGCCCAGCGCTTCATAGTTCCAGCCTGAACGGCGATCGTTCTGCCAGAACTCCGCCGTTCCCGGGTCCATCACGACGCCATTGATGGCGATGCCGAAAACAGAACCTTGTGCGCTTGTTGCCCGGTTGGTCCTGCGCGGATTGAGAGGCACTTTCAAACTGTAGTTTTTCTTGGAAATCGCATGCGGATTGTTGCGGTTTGGAAACCGTCCTGGCGACTTTATCGGGTAGCCATTTGCGCGAATGCGCCTGGTGTTCCCCTGAACGGTGATATCCGCGCTCGCTTCGGCCTCAGGCAGAAGCAGATCCCAGATTTCATCCGCGATATGCGTGTGTTCGAGTGGTTCCTGACCACCAAGGGATGCAGAGCTGTCATGTGCTGCTGCAGGGAATGCAATCAGAGCGCTCGCAAACGCAAGACCTAAACGCATTGTCTCTTTCTCCCGATTCCAATACCCCGACGGCGCCAATATGGTCGGTTCCTCACGGGAGCACATCAGTTTTTTGGTAAGAATGTGTAACTGGATGTGTCAGGAAACGGGTTCAGAAACAAACAGAAAAGCCGGCCCTCATGGACCGGCTTTTCAAGTCTCGTAAAGAGACGGATTTATCCGACGATTTCGGTGCCGGAGAACCAGAATGCGATTTCCTCGGCGGCCGTTTCGGGCGCATCGGAACCGTGAACGGAGTTTTCGCCGATGGAAAGTGCATGTTCCTTTCGGATCGTGCCGTCAGCGGCTTCTGCCGGATTGGTCGCACCCATGACTTCACGGTTTTTGGCGATCGCGCCTTCGCCTTCCAGCACCTGAACGACGGTCGGGCCGGAAGACATGAATTCGGTCAGTTCGCCAAAGAACGGGCGTTCCTTGTGAACAGCATAAAAGGCTTCTGCTTCCCGAAGAGACATCCAAACGCGCCGGGAGGCTACAACCCGCAGGCCGGCTTCTTCCAGCTTGGCGGTGATGGCGCCGGTCAGGTTGCGCTTGGTTGCGTCCGGCTTGATCATGGAAAACGTGCGTTCAATCGCCATGGTTTCGTCTTTCTTGGTTCACAAACGGGCCGATCCATCGCCGGTCCCTCATTTTCAGAAATTTCGCGGCCTTCATAACTGTGCACCGCCTGCCCCGCAAGGGGGCCAGCGCATGACATTTTCATCTCGCTTGCGATATCGGCAATTGGAACCGCTCGATAACGCCCGAACAAGCTGGCATTGAAGCAAACGGATGCGTAGTCTTGCTCGGCATCGGATTTGTCTCGCCGAGCAAGTTCAACCGACCGGTTATCAATGGCAGAAACCCATGACATCGATAGTCAAACCGTTTTCCTTCCTTTTGATTGCGCTCATCCTGGCGATCAGCCTCGTCCAGGAAATCGCTTCGGCACAGACCGGTGCAGACGCGGACGGAGAACCCTATGCGGGTCTTGAAGCCAGTCTGGCGGAACTCTCATCCGACAGTCTCGGCGAACTGCTGGAATTCGTCTCGGGCAACACGCTCTTCGTGATCTATCACGAAGGTGGACACATGCTCGTTTCGGAGCTTGGACTTCCGGTCCTTGCTCAGGAGGAAGACGCAGTCGACAACCTTGCCACGATTTCCATGCTGGCCGCCGACACCGATGACATGGACCTCTTTCTCTATCATGCAATGACCGGCTGGTTCCTGATGTCGGAGGACAACCACGACGCACTGATCTTTTACGACGAACACGATCTCGACCAACAGCGCGGATATCGAATGCTTTGCATGATGGTCGGCGCGGACGAAGCTGCGTTTCTGGACCTTGCCCAAGACCTTGCACTTCCTGAAGATCGTATCGAAAGCTGCGGCTTCGACTTTGACCAGGCGTCGGTGTCCTGGGAAGTCGTTACCGATCCGTTTGTTCGTGATGGCGATGAGCCGGCCGGCAAGATCGATATCATCTATGAAGATGCACCTGAAAACCTGAAGACACTGGCGACCTCCTTTCAGGAAAGCGCCTTGATGGACCAGGTCGCCAACGAACTCGATACATTCTACGACCTGCCCGAACAGGTGACATTCCGCGCGACCACCTGCGGCACCGACAATGCTTTTTGGGATCCGGACCTGCGCGAAGTGATTATCTGTTACGAACTGCTCGGCGGATTTGCATCGCTATACCTTGATCTGCTGTCTGGCGAGGACTGAATGTTCTTGCGATAGGCACCCGGTGCCTCTTCAAACATCCGCTGGAATTCCCGGTAAAAGTTCGAACGGGTCAGAAACCCGACCTGTTCGTGAATTCTGGTCACTGGCGCATTTGTCTCTGCCAGTAGCCTTGCAGCCTCTTCCAACCTGATCTGATTGACAAACTGGCTGACATTGACACCGACAACTTTGTTGACGGCCTGAGACAGGTCCCTGTCCGGAGTTCCGGTCCGTCTTGCCAGGCGCGTCAGCGTCAAGGCGGGATCGCGATAAAGCTCCTGCTCCAACAGGATCCGTCTTGCCGCCTCAACAAGGGCGACCTTGTCGGCTTGTGCTGCCGATACATTTTTTTCTGAACGACGAGGCGGACGATAGCGCAATGCAAGCACGGCAAGTCCAAAGGCCGCGAGCAGAAAGGCCAGACTGGCATAGGAGATGATATCCGCGGCCATCGCGAATTTCTGCTGCGCGAACAGCAGAGCAATCCATGCATCTGTTGCAAGTGTCGCGGCCATGACCAGAATCGCCACCAGCTGAAGCTTGTGCAAAAGACCACTTTGACCGGTGGGCGCCTCCGATAACCTGTCAGGCCCGCCGAGCCAGACCAGAAACAGGGCCAGGCAGTAAACCGCGAAAGTCATGCCAATGACGACGTCCACAAAGCCTGGGATCGGGACCGGCAACATCATGGCTAGTGTCAAGAAGGTGGCGACCAGAGCGTTCAAACGGATCAGACGCTTCGCCCCGTCGAAAGGTACCGTCAGGGTCGCAAAGGCAAGATAGAGAGTTGGTGCAATCCAGACCGGCAGACTTCTTTGCAAGGCAAGAAAATCGACGTTGCCGTGCGCAAAGCGCAATCCAACCAACCCGGCTTCCACGCAAAGCAATAAGAAAAAGACCGCAAAAAGCAGTCGGGAGAAGAGCGGTAGCGCCCGCCAGAAAACCGCCAAAAGACCGAGTCCGAGGAAGATTGCTGCAAGCAGAAAGGAAACCGGAATGCTGATCATGTCTTTGCCTGCAGGGGGGACGGGCTGGCCACCTGTCCTTTATCACGTTTAAGGACAGGACAAAGCTTTCCCCGCGATTGTCAACACCTGCAGTCCGCACCCACGTTGGTGGAGTTGTCAATCGAACCGGAGGTCCCATGCCCTCACTCTTCTTCCGCCACCGCCTCGCGCAAAGACTACTGCTCCCGGCCGCATTTGTTGTGGCTTGTTCTCTCGCTGTGAACGCAGCACAGGCCGACAGCGAAACTGCCCTGCCCTACGGTCCGGGCGTTGCTAAAATCAACGTCGCAGACGAGCGGCCCGAAAGACCGCTTTCCGGTGACATCTGGTTTCCGACGCCAACACCTGAAAGGCACAGCCGCGCAGACAAGAGCAAGGTCTGGCAAATGGCGCTTGCCGACACGCGTGGCACGGTCGCCGATGGCACATTTCCGCTGGTGGTGGTTTCACACGGCATGTACGGCAATACGTTCAATCAGGCCTGGCTCGCATCTGAACTTGCACGACGTGGATATGTCGTTGCAATGATCAACCATCCCGGGACCAGCACTTTCCTGCGCGACGCGGACCAAGCCCGTGAATTGTGGCAGCGGCCTGTCGATCTTTCCAGGCTGATCTCTTTTCTCATTGACGAGAGCGAATATGCACCCGTCATCGACCGGAACAGAATATACGCCGCGGGTCATTCGCTGGGCGGCTTCACGGTGATGATGCTGGCGGGTGCGGAATTCGACAACGCCCGGTACAGGACCGTGTGCGATGGCCAAGACCTTCCCGTGGCCTGTGAAGTTCTGAGCGGCTGGTCTGTCGCGGAAACGAAAGACGATCAGGCCGAAATGGCAACTTCCCGGAAGGATGACAGGATCAGCAAAGTCATCAGTCTGGATCTTGGCGGCACTCCCGTCTTCTCTCTAGACAGTCTTGCCCGGTTTGACATACCGGTCCTGGTGCTGGGTTCCGGACGTGCAGACATGCTGAACCAGGAGATCGAATCCCGTGCGCTCGCAACTGCCCTGCCAGGGGAAAAAGTCAAACACCTTGAACTGCCGGATGCAGGCCACTTCGACTTCATGGGAGTGTGCAAGCCGGAAGGTTATGCCATTTTGGAAAAACACGAGCCTGGCGATGAAATTGTCTGCATCAAGGGACATCGCGAGCGTCAATCGCAGCATCAGCGCATCTTGAAGGAAATACTGACTTTTCTGGACAAGTGAGTGTGCGGGCGGCGGGCATTGCATCGAAGCCACAGCCCGCCGTCGGATGACGGGGACCGACGCTTTCCGCTTGCATCCCCGGCCATGCTCCGCCAAACATCCGGCCATGTTGCAGATTTCAGACCTAACCTATCGGATCGGGGACCGTCTCCTGATCGAAAAAGCCAGTGTGACGCTGCCCGGCAAAGCCAAGACCGGGCTTGTAGGCCGCAATGGTGCGGGCAAATCCACCTTGTTCAAGATCATTACCGGAGATCTTTCCACCGAGACCGGCTTCGTTCAAATCCCCAAAAGAGCGCGGATTGGACAGGTCGCTCAGGAGGCTCCGGGAACCGAAGACACCTTGATGGAAGTGGTTCTGGCAGCCGACAAGGAGCGCAGCGGACTGCTACGCGAGGCCGAAACGGAAACCGATCCCGAACGCATAGCTGATATCCACACGAGGCTTGCCGATATCGGTGCCCACACGGCGGAAGCACGAGCAGGCGCCATCCTGGCCGGACTGGGATTTGATGCAGCCGCCCAGCAACGACCCTGCTCCTCCTTTTCCGGTGGCTGGCGCATGCGTGTCGCGCTGGCAGCGGTGCTTTTTTCCGAACCCGATCTCCTGCTTCTGGACGAACCAACCAACTATCTTGATCTCGAAGGGACGCTCTGGCTCGAAAACTACGTCGCCCGTTACCCGCATCAAGTCCTCCTGATCTCCCACGACAGGGATCTTCTGAACAAGGCCGTTGACAGCATTGTTCACCTGGAGCGCGGTAAACTGACCTACTATTCCGGTGGCTACGACAGCTTCGACCGTCAGCGCCGCGAAGCGTTGGTGCTGGCGGAAAAAGCCAGGGAGAAACAGGATGCCCAGCGCAAGCACATGCAGGCATTTGTCGACCGCTTTCGCTACAAGGCCAGCAAGGCCCGTCAGGCTCAATCCCGGCTCAAGATGCTGGAACGGCTGCAGCCAATCGCCGCGCTGACGGAAGCAAGCGGCAAGCCGATCCAGTTTCCGGATCCGGAAAACCAGCTCGCGCCGCCGATCCTGAAACTGGAGAATGTGTCGACAGGATACGGTGACACAAAAATCCTGTCGCAGCTGACACTGAATATCGACACAGATGACCGTATTGCGCTGCTTGGCGCCAACGGCAACGGCAAATCCACCTTCGCCAAGTTGATTTCGGGACGCCTTGGGGCGATGGACGGCGAAATCACAAAGGCGTCAAAACTGAAGATCGCCTTCTTTGCTCAGCATCAGCTTGATGAGCTGAAGCCTTCGGAAAATTCCGTTGCGCATGTCCGAGCGCTGATGCCGGATGCGCCGGAGGCAAAAGTCCGCGCCCGGGTTGCGCGCTTCGGATTGCCGACAGACCGCATGGACACCCCGGCAAAGGACCTGTCAGGCGGAGAGAAGGCAAGGCTCCTTCTTGGGCTTGCGACCTTTGACGGTCCGCATCTTCTGATTTTGGATGAACCGACAAACCATCTCGACATCGACAGCCGTGAAGCCCTGGTCATGGCTCTGAATGACTATCAGGGTGCCGTCGTCCTGATCAGCCATGACCGGCATCTGGTCGAGGCCTGTGCCGACCGGCTATGGCTGGTCGCCGATGGCAAGGTCGACCCCTATGATGGCGACATGGAGGACTATCGCCGGCTGATCCTGCAAGGCCCGGAGGCCGTTCAAAAAGCTCGTATGCGGGCGGCCGAAGAAGCCGAAAAGGCATCCGCACAGGAAAAACGCCGCGAGGCTGCCCAGAAGCGCACACAGCTCAAGCCGCTCAGGCAGAAAATCGAGGCGGCGGAGAAGGAAATGGCGCGTCTGCAGGACAAGATCGCCAAGCTTGACGAAGCCCTGGCAGACCCCGAGTTTTTTCTGCGCGAAGCGGATCGCGCGACGAAATTCGCCAAGGAACGCGCTTTTTGCGAGAAAAAACTGGTCAAGGCAGAAGAAGACTGGCTGGAACTGTCAGCCGAATATGAGGACACGGGCTGACGCTGCGAAACGTCCGGTTGCCATGGTCTCATGACCAACTCTCTCCCAAGCTTGAAACCAAAGTATTCGTGACCAAACTGATGTATCTAAAACCCATGGAAGCGGCCGGCTCGCACACTCAACCAACGCTTGCTTTCGCGAAAAATCAACGGGTGCGACTAGACGGTTAAAATAAAAAAACAAAACCCGTGTCACTCAAAATTATTTCAAATTCTCCACAGCACGCGCATAATTCATTCGGAATTGGATCCCAGTATTAATACCGCTGCGAAGAAAAAAACGTTCGTTTGCGCTTGCAATTTCCTGAATAGCGAAATGCGGAAGGTCGAATTTATGTCCCGGAAGAATTCCCTTCTCGTCCTGATTTGTGCCGGAACTCTTGTGCTGGCACCCGTCGTAACCCCTGAGCTCATTCCTTTCCTGGAAACGAACGGCGAGGCTTACGCGAAAAACGGGAATGGAAATGGTAACGGGAACGGGAACGGCAACGGCAACGGTGGTGGAAACGGGAACGGGAACGGGAACGGGCATGGCGGCAACTCAAAGAAGTCGGGTAACGCTAATCGTGCGGGCGGGAATGGCGGGTTCGAAATATTCAACAACCGCAAGAACAAAACCCATGCCAGAAAGAACAAGGACAATTCAAACGGCTTTAAGGGGTTCTTCGGCAACGTTTTTGGAAACAATGCAGGGAACGGAAACAAAAAATTTAGTCGGCGCGGATCCTCCAACTCCAACTTTCGTCTTTCAAAGGCCGAGCGTGCGAGTCTTGGCAGTGTTGCCACAATACCCGCACGGAGACCCAGCCTGAAGGAGAAAAATCTCAATGCCAGACTGGGGCGCTTGAATTCTCTCAAAAGGAATTACAGGGCCTTCCTGAACTCCAATGACCCTCATCTTGCCTCGGTCAAGGAATTCATCGGTTCTTCGATTGAATTTCGCGAGGCAACCGAAGCTCTCAAAGGTCTTGCCGATGAATTTACTAAGGCACGCGACCGGCTGGCAGACGTTCTGGAAGGAAACGAACTGCCTGATGATTTCGAAGATCTTTCATCTGACGAAATATCGGATCGGATCGCGGAGCAAATAAAATCGCTGGAAGACGAGGTTGCGGAACTGCAAGCCTCCACCAACCCGGATGGCAGCTTCCCGAACGAAGAGGAAGTTGCAGCACTGCAAGAAGAGATCGATAATCTGAGCGATTTCCTTGGAAGTCCGGAGTTTGAACAATTCGCAAAAGCAGAGGCAACGTTCAGCGATGCCGAAGATAGTGTAGCTGAGTTGCAGGAGAGTGTCTCGGATGAGGCACTTAGGGAGGCACTGTCGGAAATGATCAACGACAATCGGGCCGACGCTGTTGATGACGAAATGGTCGATTGGGCGAAGTCGGTTCTGGATGGAAAGATAGAAGAAATCCGGGACGCCTCGGAGGATGAGGAAGAATTCTCCAAACCCGAAGCAACCCCGGGGGAAAATGCAAGCTTGGATCCGGATCTTCTTCCAGACGAAAACGATCTTCGCCCGACACTCGCCAACTGAAACCCGCCAATAGGAACTTAGGGCGACTGTTCCACCGGCCCGCCCTGCTTTGCCCAATCGTTGAATCCGTCTTTCAGGTGAGCGGCCTCAAACCCCATGTCGTTGAGGGTCGACACGCTCAAGGCCGAGCGCCAGCCGGAAGCGCAATGGAAGACGAACTTCTTGTCTTCGGCAAATACATCCTTGAAATAGGGACTTTCCGGATCAACCCAGAATTCGAGCATACCCCTCGGGCAATGGATGCTCCCCGGAATAAACCCCAGTTTCTGACGCTCGCGGACGTCGCGGATATCGACGAAGACAACGTCAGGGTCCTCAAACAGCCTGATGCCCTCTTCCGTCCCGATCTCCTCGATCCGTTCCTTTGCCCGTGTCACCATTTCGGCTGACGACATCTTCAGTTTCTTCACACCCGTCTCCCCTGGCTTCAAGCCTTTTTCTCCCAGCCGCCAACTTGCGTCTGTTGCCAATAGGCGATCTCAAACCCTTCGGATTTCGCCTCTTTCCAACGCCTGCGCGCTTCCTCGAGCGCTGTCTGGTCGTTGCCGTCAAATATGTAGATCGCCCGTTTGTAATCCTTCAGAGATGGCGGATCGGCCCTGTCCACCAGAAAGCGCACCTCGGCAGCGTTTGGATTGTCCTGTTCCGACGTCAGATAAATAGGTTGTTGTTCCGCAAAACCGTCCGTTTTGGTTCCGTGGGGAAGAAAACTGTCGTCGGCAAAGGTCCAAAGATGCGCATCGAGTGCATTGCAGCGCTCCTCGCTTCCGGTCTGAATAACCACCTTCCAGTCACGTTCAAGGCATTTGAGCAGAAGTTGCGGCAAGGCCGCTTCGAGCGGCTTGTGCAGCAGATGGTAGAACATCACTTCCACGCTCATTTTCCACTCCGGCGCATGTTGCACGCGTATCGGTTTGATCGCGGCAAGTGTCGATATGGACCTCCCGAGTGATGCGCTCGTGCAACAGCGTCTCACACAAATCCGTTTCATCGCAATTGCGACATAGACAGGTCACAAGACTCGTATCATTAACCCTTCGCAAATGTCGATTGACTAGGGTTTGTTCCCGGGGACGATCCAAGGATCATTTCTGGGTGGCCGGTGTGCGGTGGTCCCGAACCGGCCAATAAGGGGATTAGTGAATGATTGCACGTGTTGTTGTGTTTTGTGCATTGGTAGCCGTTGTTGCAGGCGCCACGCTTGGAATGGGAATGCTGGTCGAACCGGCAACCGCTTGTCAGACATACAAAACCTGTTGAGCAAGCCGGATAGTCTTGAAAAACCCGCCTTTCCGGCGGGTTTTTCTTTTGCTTTCATGACGAGGCTGCTCAGTTTTCGTAGTGATCTGCGACCAGTTGGTTGAGCAGCCGCACCCCGTATCCCGACGCCCAGCTTTGGCAGATATCGTCCTTCGGGGCACCAAACGCGGTGCCGGCGATGTCCAGATGTGCCCAGGGAACGTCATTGGCGAAGCGCTGAAGAAATTGCGCTGCCGTAATCGAGCCGGCCCAGCGGCCGCCGGTATTCTTCACATCGGCATTTGGTGTGTCGATGATCTTGTCGTAGTCCTTTGACAAGGGAAGCCGCCACAGCGGTTCACCACTTGCCTTTGCAGATGCAAGCAGCTTGTCGGCCAAGTCGTCATTGTTGGAAAACAGACCTGCATTGAGATTGCCGAGCGCGACTAGGACCGCCCCTGTCAGCGTTGCAAGGTCGATCATGATTGCAGGCTTGAACTTCTCCTGGGTGTACCAGAGTGCATCCGCCAGAACGAGACGCCCCTCGGCATCCGTATTCAGAATTTCAATCGTGGTTCCGGACATTGCGGCGACGATGTCGCCGGGACGCTGGGCGTTTCCATCCGGCATGTTCTCCACCAGCCCTATTACACCGATGACATTTGCTTTCGCCTTGCGAGCGGCAACTGCATGCATTGCCCCGATGACCGCGGCGGCACCGCCCATGTCACCCTTCATCTCTTCCATGCCCCCAGCCGGCTTGATTGAAATGCCACCGGTATCAAAGACTACACCCTTGCCGACGAACGCAACCGGAGCATCGGCTTTCTTGCCACCGTTCCAGCGCATGACGGCCAGCCGCGGCGGACGAACGGAGCCTTGAGCAACGCCAAGCAGTGCCGCCATCTTCAGCTTTTTCATTTCCTTTTCGCCGAGGATTTCAACTTCAACGCCGAGCTTTTCCAGATCGGAGGCTTTCCTGGCAAACTCTACAGGACCGAGAACATTTGCCGGTTCATTGACCAGATCCCGCGCCAGAACGACACCATCGGCAACGGCCTGCGACACACCCCAGTACTTTCTCGCCGACTTCGGATCTGTGACTTTCAACGTGAGCTTGAGATCCTTGCTGCCCGTCTCGTCCTTCTTTCTGGTTTTGTAGGCATCAAATGCATACGCCCGCAGTTTTGCGCCCATAGCGAATTCGGCCACCGCACCGGCAGGGATATCCACTCCCTGCGGCGCCTCAAGGAGAACCTCGACGGTCTCTGCCTTCACTTTCTGCAACTCCGCGAATACGGCGCCACCGAAAGACCGCCAGTCTGCGTCGGTCAGGTCTTCGGCCTTGCCGATGCCGAATGCGATCAGGCGATCGAGACCAAGGCCTGCGGGGGCGACAAGGTCCAGGCTTGTTTTTTTCTTTCCCGAAAAACCCGCGATACCAGCGACCCGCTCAAGGCCGCCCTCCAGGCCGGCAACCACCTCTCCTGAGATTGCCCCGAGGCCGAGCCCATCGGCAACCAGTACAACGGCTACTCCCTTCTTCGGAGCGTCAGCCTTGGAAAAGGAAATTTTTGCAAGCTTGGTCATTCGTCGGTCCTTGTTGAAATTGCTGATTGATCCTTGACTGCCGGCGCACCAGATCGCCCACTCTCAAAGAAGCCTGATTTGTCCGCAAATCATGGGGTTTGCACACCTTTTCGGCAAGAGCCAGCAAAATTAATGTATATTAACCATTCTTATTTATGCGGCGTTCACCACATTCCGTGTTATTCGGTGGCTGAGCGGAATTTTCACCGAAAAAACAAGGGACCTGGTCCGGCCAGACATGAAAACGCTTGAACGCTACATAATGCGCCGGACACTGTACGCATTCACGCTCACGATTGCGGCAATGACCGGTGTTGTATGGGCGACACAAGCTTTGCGGCAGCTGGATCTGGTGACTTCCAAAGGGCAAACGATTGTCCAGTTCATCGGCATCACGATGCTCGCCTTGCCGTTTCTTATCATGATTGTCGCGCCTTTCGCGCTGATGCTTGCGCTCATCCTCGTTCTAAACGCTCTTTCCGGTGATAGTGAACTGATTGTCATCGATGCAAGCGGTGGCTCGAGATTTCTCGTTCTCAAACCCGTATTGCTGTTTTCATTTGCCGTCATGCTGTTGATCGGCAGTCTGTCGCTTTACATCGCCCCGGGCGGGCTGGCACAGCTGCGCACTGAAATCACCCGGGTCAGGGCCGATCTTGTTGCCAACATCGTGAAACCCGGCAAATTCATCTCGGTCGAGGGCGGTCTGACGTTTCATATCAGAAACCGGACCGGCAACGGCACGCTCGACGGCCTTTTGCTCCACGACACACGCGACGTAGAAACCGCCTTCACCTACCAGGCGGATACAGGACAGATTGTCGAAGCGGCTGATCGCACTTTGCTCGTGATGAACAACGGAACGATCCAGAGACGTCCGAAGCAGGAAGGCGACATATCCATTGTCCGTTTTCAGTCCTATGCGTTTGATCTGTCCAATCTGATACCTGAAGCCGGAGAACCGGTCTTCAAGGCAAGCGAACGCACCACGGCCAATCTGTTCGCTCCGGGCAAAAACGACGCGTATGCCCTGAAAAATTCCGACAAACTGACGCAGGAACTACACGAGCGTTTCAGTCAACCTCTCTATGCGATCGCATTTGGACTGATTGTTTTCGCTTTTCTGGGCAAGGCAAGAACCACCAGACAGGGGCGCGGTGCCGCCATCGTGGGTGCGATTGCCTGCTGTGTGATCCTGCGTACGTCCGGGTTTGGCGTGACGGCGATTTCCGGCGGGCCGACGGCACTGCTGGGTCTGCTTTATGCCGTGCCGATTGCAGGATCCGTTCTGGCGCTCATATCGATATTCAAGGAACAGCGTTCGCAGCCCAGATGGCTGAGCAATCTGCAGCACACTGTACAGGATCGCATCGAGGCAATCGGCAATCGGCTGAACAACCGGCAAACCGGGGGAGCCTCATGATCCTCGGAAGAACCCTGTCGATTTATTTCTCTAACCGGTTCCTCAAGGCCATACTGGGACTGTTTCTTTTTGCGGCTGTCCTCATTTTCCTGTTTGACGTTCTGGAACTGGTTCGCAGGGGTGGCGACCGCGAGGGATTTTCCGTTTTGCGGGTCGCACTCATCTCCGCGCTGCGCGTGCCCTTGCTTCTCGAGCAGGTCATTCCTTTCACCGTCCTTTTCGGTGCTATCGCGGCTTTTGTTACACTTAGCCGTGCTCTTGAACTCGTGGTTGCCAGAGCCTCCGGAATTTCGGTTTGGCAATTTTCCCTGCCGGCGATCCTGGTTGGCATCTGCCTCGGGATATTATCCGTAACAGTCTACAATCCGGCGGCAGTCTGGTTCCAGAAGAAGTCCGACGAGGTCGCGACCGGCCTTTTCGGTTCGGACCAGACATTTTTGCTGCAGAACAGCAATGAGGTGTGGGTCAGGCAGGATGGTCTCGACGGTGAGTCGGTGCTTCTTGCCCGGCAGTTGCTTGACGGTGGAACACGACTTCTCGGCGTTACGGTTTTTACCTTCGACAAGGATGGCACGTTCCGAGAGCGTATCGAGGCAGACGAAGCTCGGCTCGGAGATGAAATCTGGTATCTCAATGACGCTATCGTCTATACGACCGAGCAAGATCCACAGCCTTATGGACAATATCAGGTCAGCACATTTTTAACGGCAACCGAAGTACGCGAGAGCATCGGTTCGCCGGAGTCCATCTCGTTCTGGAACCTGCCGCGCTTTATTGAACTGGCAAGAAACGCAGGGTTACCCGCATATAGGTATAATTTGCAGTACCAGACTTTGTTGGCACGGCCGCTTCTTTTGGTCGCCATGATTTTGATTGCAGCCGCAGTTTCCCTTAAAGTTTCACGGTTTGGTGGATTGGGAAGTATGATTCTGGGTGGAATCCTGTCCGGGTTCGTGCTTTACGTTCTCACCGAGTTGGCCAAGGATTTCGGGGGCGCGGGTATCGTCCCCCCCTTGGTAGCAGCATGGGCGCCTGGAATATTTGGAGTACTTATGGGTTTGACTATTCTCTTGCATCAGGAGGACGGATAAGGCCGATGTCTTTACCGGTTTTCCTGAAGACAGAGATGTGGGCCAAAAGGGGCAGCCTGCTGGCGGCGGCAAGTACGCTCGCCATAGCCGTCTCCCTGTTGCAGGACGTCATCCCCGGCGCGAATGCGCAAGATCTGACAAGCGGGCTGGCCGGCGAAGTAGACCCGAACAAGGAATTGCTGCTCGAATCCAGTGAAGTTACATACGATTTCGACAATGACGTCATTCTGGCGACCGGCAGCGTGCAGGTCTATTATGACGGCAATACGGTTCAGGCCCATCAGATTGTCTTCGACCGAAAGAGCGGACAGCTGACGGCAAAGGGCAATGTTATATTCATCGAGTCGAACGGAAATGTCGTTCGCACCTCCGAATTGACGCTTTCTGAAGATTTTGCCGAAGGATTTGCAAGAGCCCTGCAGATCGACACGACGAAACGCACACGTTTTCTGGCGGAAAAGGCGCGACGTGAGGGAGACAACGTCACCTCGATCGAAAACGGCGTCTATACCGTTTACACCAAGCCGACCAATCCGCCCGACAAGCCGCCTCTCTGGCGCGTTCGAGCCGAAAAGATCATTCACAAGCAGCAGGAAAAAATTATCCGGTTCGAGAATGCTGCATTCGAAGTCTATGGAAAGCCCATTGCGTATCTGCCGTATCTTTCCATGCCGGACCCGACCATCAAGCGCAAGTCAGGTTTCCTGATCCCGAGCGGTATTGTGAACGACAAGCTCGGCTACGGAGTTACGGTTCCTTATTATTGGGCGCTTAGTCCGCACTACGACCTGACGACGACACTCACGCCGCTGACCAAACAGGGCCTGTTCGGCGACGTTCAATACAGGCACAGGTTTGAAGCTGGACAGGTCAGTTTTTCTGCCGCGGGTCTTTTCCAGGCGCAACCGGGTCAGTTCACCACGTCGCGGGCCGATGAACGCTGGCGCGGCGCGGTCAATTCCACGGCCTCATTTTCGTTGAGCAAGGACTGGACGCTCGGCTGGAATGTTACCTACAAAAGTGACCGTCAGTTCTTCCAGGACTACTCGATGGCCAGCTTTTCGGGTGGTGATCCGTCCGAAGTCTTTTTCGAAGGCAGAAATGAGCGCAACCTGCTGTCGGTCAGGGCCTATGCCTTCCAGATCAGTCAGGAAGATTACGAGGACAGCGAATTCGACGCGCTCGGGTTCTCGCCAGTCGGCAGTTCGCTGCAGGACAAACAGCCACTTGTCCTTCCTGTCATCGACTACGACTACGTATTCGCCGACCCTGTCCTGGCAGGTGAACTTTCCCTCGCCGCGAATTTCACATCCCTGACACGGGATGAAACCGACGCGTTTTCGATCGACGGGGGAACAACCGCCAAGTTCCGCGGCGTTGACGGAACCTTTTCCCGTCTGTCACTGCAAGGTGATTGGCGCCGAACTTTCATAGATCCGCTCGGTCAGACATTTACACCCTTTGCCTATATGCGCGGAGACCTTTTCTTCCTGGCGTCGCCGGATGCAGATGTTACCGCGCTTGCAGGTGAGAGCTTTGTCGGACGGGCCATGCCCGCGGTTGGTCTCGAGTACCGCTATCCGATCATTGCTGCCTTCGACGGCGGCAACCAGGTGTTCGAACCGATTGCACAGGTTGTCGTGCGCCCCAACGAACAACGGATAGGCGAGCTTCCGAATGATGATGCACAAAGCATTGTCTTCGACACGACCACGCTGTTCGATTACGACAAGTTTTCCGGCTTCGATCGGGCCGAGGGCGGCACACGCCTGAATCTCGGCCTGAACTACAAACTTCAACTCAACAGCGGCTACTACCTGAGTGGCCTTTTTGGCCGCTCTTACCAGCTTGCGGGTGAAAACTCCTACGCAAATCCCGACATTCTCGGGGCAACAGCCGATTCCGGTCTTGCGTCCGATCTTTCGGATTATGTGGGCAGCCTCTATCTGGACACCCAATACGGCGTAAAATTGGGCGCACAGGCGCGCTTCGACAAAGACGACTTTTCCGTCAACCGCCTGCAGGCGCAGGCCAGCGCGATCTACGGACCTGTCGTGTCTTCCCTTGCCTACGCGTTTCTCGGTGAACAACCGGATGTCGGTATCGACAATCCCCGCGAGGAGATTTTGGGGTCTGCGAGCCTGCGGCTTCAGGAAAACTGGCGCGTTTTTGGCTCGATGCGCTACGATATTGAAAATGCCAACATCGTGCAGGACGGTGTCGGGATCGGTTATGATGACGAAGGTTTCTCGCTTTCAGTCTCCTACGCTGAAGACCGAAGCCGGAATGACGGCGACTCCGTCAACCGGACGCTCTATTTCCGCATCGGGCTGAGAACGATCGGCAACACCCAGGTTTCAAGTGGCGCCCTGAACTAAAGTGACCCCAGGCAACAGGAAATTCGCTCAGGGATCACGATATTATGTGCGTATTGTTTTCACTCAGACATTTTGCCGCCATGAATTCAGGCATCATGCCGGTAATATTTTGAATTTGTGACTGTGATATGCGAGAAAGCAGACCACAATAACATTAACTTCGGTTTGGCTTCAGGCCTGCACGGATGGTTGAGCAATGCGACTCCGTTTTGTCCCGGTAATTATGGGCCTTTTTCTGGCATTGGCCATGCCGATCGTCACCCCGGCTTACGCTGCCATCAAGGTGATCGTGAATGATACTCCGATCACCGACTACGATATCAGTCAGCGCGCCAGGTTGATCACGCTTACTCAGCGAAAATCCGCCTCCATAGCGAAGCGCCAGGCGGAACAGGAGCTGATCGATGATCAGGTGAAGCTTGCGGAAGCGGAAAGAATGGGGATCGAAGTTGGTTCCTCCGAGATCGACAACGCATTCAACAACATTGCGCGCAACGTCAAGATGTCACCGTCCCAGCTTTCCAAGGCTCTGCGAAGCGGTGGGGTCAAGCCGGAAACCCTGAAGGCGCGCCTGAAGGCTCAACTGGCCTGGAACCAGCTTCTGAGACGTCGGTTCAGCGGCAAGATTGAAGTCGATGAGTCGGATATTATCGCTGCTCTCCAGAAGAAGGATGAAGCAGACAGGCAAAAATCGGTTGAATACGACCTCAAGCGTGTAATCGTTGTTGTCCCGAAAAATTCCTCCGGCGGCTTCAAGTCGAAGCGCAAGCAGGAAAGCAACAAGATCCGTGCTGCATTCAGCAGTTGTGAAGAAGTCGGAAGCGTTCTGGGTCAATACAGCGAAGTCGTTGTTCAGCCCATCGGACGCCGCCTTGAGACCGAGTTGCCTGCAGAAATGCGGGAGGAAATCAATTCTCTCGGCCCGGGCAAACTGACCAAGCCATCGGCCACGCCTGTGGGTTATGAGATGATTGCCATTTGCGGCAAGCGGGAAATTGCCTCCGATATCGCGGTGCGCGCCGAACTGGAAAACGAGCTACGCGCCAAGGAAGGCGAGAGCCAATCCAGAAAGTATCTCATGGATGTCCGGCGCCGCGCGACGATCATCTATCGCTAAGCTGAATGAAAACTCGTCACAAGCCGATTGCCGTCAGTATGGGTGAACCGGCCGGAATCGGCCCCGAACTCGCCCTTCTTGCCTGGACCAAACGTAAATCGCTTGGACTGCCGCCGTTCTATGTGCGTGGCGACCGATCGCTGTTCATCGAACGGGCACGGACAATCGGCTTGAAACCGCAGATCAGTTCCTGTGCCGCCGAAGATGCTCCGGAAGCTTTTAACAAGGGACTTCCGATTGTTCAGACAGGCGACACCCTGTCAGACTGTCCCGGGATCGAACAGGAAGAAACGGCATCAACAGTCGTTGCGTCCATAGAACGATGCGTTGAAGATGTGCGCGATGGACTCGCGACCGGCGTCGTCACCAACCCGATCAACAAAGCCGCACTTTACAGGACCGGCTTTTCCTTTCCAGGTCATACGGAATTTTTAGGCGAGCTCGCCTCAAGGCACTGGCCTGGCGAGCGTGCACGGCCCGTCATGATGATAGCAGGTCCCGACCTGATGGTCGTTCCGGTCACCATTCACATTCCGATCAAGGACGTGCCCTTGGCACTGACGGAAGATCTCATCGTCGAAACCGCTGAGATCATCGCGAGTGACCTCAGGAATCGCTTTGGGTATTCCCAACCAAGGCTTGCGGTCTGTGGCCTCAATCCGCATGCCGGTGAAGGCGGGACCATGGGCACGGAAGATCTCGACATCATTGCGCCGGCAATCGCCAGACTAAAGGAAATCGGCATCGAGGCTTCGGGTCCCCATCCCGCCGATACCCTGTTTCATCCGCCAGCTCGCCAGAATTATGACTGCGCGCTCGGCATGTATCACGATCAGGTTCTCGTTCCGGCCAAGACGATCGGGTTTGATGACAGCGTCAATGTCACTCTGGGGTTACCGTTCGTGAGAACGTCACCGGACCACGGTACGGCCTATTCGCTCGCCGGATCCGGAACGGCCCGGGTTGATAGTTTTGCAGCGGCCCTGCGCATGGCACACGTGCTTGCAAATCCGGATATGTTCTGACGGTAAAAACCATGGCACAGATCGATGACCTGCCTCCTCTGCGCGATGTAATTGCTGCGCATGGCCTCAATGCGAAAAAATCACTCGGCCAGAACTTTCTTCTGGATCTGAACCTCACATCCCGTATTGCACGCTCTGCGGGAGATCTGACGGACTGCACGGTTCTGGAAGTTGGCCCGGGACCAGGTGGTCTTACTCGCGCGTTGCTTGCAGCCGGTGCCAAAAAAGTGGTGGCGATTGAAAAGGACAGCCGTTGCCTGCCTGCTCTTTCTGAAATCTCGAGCCACTATCCCGGCCGACTGGACGTGGTCGAAGGAGATGCGCTCAAACTGGACCCAGTCACACTGACAGGCGGTGACAAGGTCAGGATTGCGGCGAACCTCCCCTACAATGTCGGAACGCAGCTGTTGCTGAACTGGATCACGACGCCGGACTGGCCTCCGTTCTGGTCTTCGTTGACGCTGATGTTCCAGAAGGAAGTCGGCGAACGGATCATTGCAGAGCCGGGATCGAAAGCCTATGGCCGGCTGGGCGTTCTGGCGGGATGGCGCTGCAAAGGCGGGATCCTGTTCGATATCAGTCCCAAGGCATTCACGCCGCCTCCGAAGGTCACATCGGCGGTTGTTCACCTGACACCCAATGACAGTCCCCTGCCCTGTAACCTGAAATCGCTGGAACAAGTAACAGCGGCTGCATTCGGCCAACGCCGAAAGATGCTGCGTGCCAGTCTCAAGTCTCTCTCTCGCGACGCGGAAGAGCTGATCGTCCAGGCGGGACTGAAGCCAACGGCACGAGCCGAAGAGATTGATATTGCAGGATTTGTGTCGCTTGCAAACATGATCAGCAAAACGGAAAACAGCTAGGTTTCGGATCGCTCGCACTTCTGCCATTGCAGCGAAGACGGCTGGCCTCTTCCGTTTTTTCGGATCGTTCATCCAACGCCAGGTCCCGCACAAGCCAGGACGGCCAGCATGATGGGTCGCGCGACAGATAAAGAGCGGCCGGAATGACGGTTTTTCGCCGCCGTTTGAATTTCTTGAGCCAAAAAAACAGCACTACATCCTCCTGTTTCATCGTCGGGAGAATGTCTGCTCAACTTCTATTTGTATCTGAATGTTATTGCATGATATTATTCATTAATGAAAAATATGGACTGGAATTCCATTCGCATCTTTCTCGCTGTCGCGGAGCAAGGCAGCCTTAGCGCAGCCGCACAGGTGCTGTTGGTCTCGCAACCAACAATCGGACGACAGATTTCGCGTCTAGAAGATCAATTGGGCTTGCGGCTGTTTGACAGGCGCCAGACGGGCTATGAACTAACCGAAGAAGGAAAACGGCTGGTAACCGAAGCCCAGGCAATGGCACGCGGGGCAGCCGATTTCAAACGGGCAGTCGATTTTGAAAAATCGGCTGCGCCGCTTCAGGTCTTCAGAATTACGCTTGGCGAATGGGGTCTTCATTTCCTGTCCGGGAAAATGGAGGCAATTGTTGCGGGTATCGACGGGGTAAGGCTGGAATTGTATGCAGATGATGCCTTTTGGGATCTCGGCATGAATTCCGCGGACATTGCGATCGGAAATCAGGTTCCCAAACGCTCGCATCTGATAACCCAGAAACTTGGAGAAAGAAGTTTCTACGCATACGCGTCCGAAAGTTATCTGCGGTCGCATCCCGATGCAGTAAACGCCGATAGCTGGGACAAGCAGGTCTGGGCCGGTTACTGCGGAAGCAGGGCCCGCCTGAAGTCCGCACAGGTTCTGAGTGAAATTCTGGCTGGCAACGAATGCGGCTTCGCCGTGAACAGTTCGGTCGCCCTTCTGAAAATTCTCATGTCAGGCCGTGCCATGGGCGTGCTACCGGACTGGATCGGAGAACATGAGAATCTGATCCGCCTTTCAGATCGTCCTCTTGCGCGAAACACTTCCTGGATGAGTTTTCACGAGAGACTGAAACTTCGTCCCAAACTGTCTGAAGTCAAACGCAGGATCGTGGGGATCTATAAGTCCCGGTACGAGTTGACGGACCGCATCGTGGTGACAGGCGGCCCCTGAGTTCAATCGGACCGCGCCGGCTAGTCTTTATCCCTCAGTTCCATTTCCAGATCGTCAACCATGCCCTGTATCAGCGGTCCGATTTTCGGCGAACGGAACTGTTTCAGGCGCTCAGCGCGCAAGATGGCGCGGACATTCTCGTACGCGCGTTCCAGATCGTCGTTTACGACAACGTAGTCGTATTCCGACCAGTGGCGCATTTCGCCGACGGCAGTCTTCATGCGCTTGGCGATGATTTCGTCCGCATCTTCGGCCCGTCGGAACAGGCGCGATTTCATTTCGGCGATGGACGGCGGTAGAATGAAGACTGAAACCACGTCCGAGCGCATCTTGTCGTAGAGCTGGTATGTGCCCTGAATGTCGATATCGAAGAGAATGTCGCGGCCGCTCTCGATCGCTTCCTCCACCGGACCTCTCGGCGTTGCATAATAATTGCCATGAACTTCCGCCCATTCCAGAAGCTCGTCATGCTCCCGCATCTGCTCGAAGCGTTTCGGGTCCAGAAACTTATAGTGGACACCGTCGACTTCGCTGGAACGGCGCGGTCGTGTCGTGACAGAAATGGAGAGTTCCAGATTGTCTTCCTTGTCCAGAAGCAGACGGGCAATCGTGGATTTCCCGGCACCTGAAGGAGATGACAGCACGAGCATCAGGCCCCGGCGTTGCTGCTCTGCCTCTTCCGCACTGACAATCGTTGCAGCGGGTGCTTCGGTCATGGGAACTACTCCAGGTTCTGTATCTGCTCGCGCATTTGATCGATAACCGCTTTCAAGTCCAGTCCGATCGCTGTCAGATCCACATCATTGGACTTTGAACACAAGGTGTTGGCTTCACGATTGAATTCCTGGGCAAGAAAATCAAGACGTCGTCCGATGGCACCGCCGGTGCCCATCAGGTCCCGGGCAGCAGCAACGTGAGCATGCAGACGGTCCAGCTCTTCACGAATGTCGGCCTTGGTTGCCAGGAACACGGCCTCCTGATGAAGACGCTGCGGGTCGAATTGGCCCTCCGAGGCGTCCATCAGGTCTGACACCTGTTTTCTGAGCCGTGCCTTGATCGCCTCGGGAAGTCTTGCGGGAAGGTCTTCTGCCGCCTGTGTCAACCCGGCGATCCTGTCTATCTGTCCGGTAACGACCTGATTGATCGCCTGACCTTCGCTATGGCGCATGTCGACAAGATCAATCAACGCGCCGTCTAGCGTCGTCAGCAGTGTCTTGTGCAGCGCTGCCTGTGTTTCCTCGTCGTCTTCCGGTTCCTTCAGCTCAAAGACACCCTTTTGCGAGAGGATTCCGTCGAGCGAGGGTGGCGCTAGGTCCGGCACCTTCTCCTTGAGAAGGTCGATGGTCGACAGAACCGCCTCAAGAGCGGCCTCATTGACCTGAAGCTGCTGTTCCGACTGATCCCGCTGCATGGCAAGCCCGATCGTTACATTGCCCCGTCTCAGGATCTTGCTGCACCGTTCTCTGATCTGGGGTTCCAGTGTTTCCAGACCGGCGGGTATGCGGATACGCAGGTCAAGCGACTTGCCGTTGACCGATCTCAGTTCCCAGGTCCAGCGCACCGCCCCCATTTCCCCGAGGGATCTAGCAAATCCTGTCATGCTGGCAAGCGCCATGTGCCCCTCCGGAAGTCTTTGATGGCTTACTGCGCTGCAGACCTTGGTGTCAGGCGCAAAAAAATCACTCAGTTGGACGTCTCAGGCTCAACGTCCTGTTGCTGTTCAGCCTGCCGGCGCTGCCGCTCGACCTGACGCCATTTGCGGACATTTTCCTGGTGCTGTTCATAGGTTTCGGCAAAGGCATGACCGCCCGTACCATCCGCGACAAAAAACAGATCCTGCGTGCGTGAAGGATTGGCAACCGCTTCCATCGCGGCGCGGCCCGGATTGCCGATCGGTCCCGGTGGCAACCCATCGATCTGGTAGGTGTTGTATTCGTTTTTAGCGTCAATCTCGGACTGCTTGATGGCCGACCGATCTTTCAACCAGGCTTCGCCGCCATAAAGGCCGTAGAGAATCGTCGGATCGGATTGCAGCCGCATGTTCTTGTTCAAACGGTTGACGAACACACCTGCGACGCGAGAACGCTCATCGGCCAGTGCAGTTTCCTTTTCCACGATGGACGCCAGAATCACCAGTTCCTCGGGTGAGTTGACCGGCAATTCATCCGTACGTCTTTCCCAGACCTCGGCGAGCAGACGTTGCTGTGCCTGTTTCATCTGATTGAGAACTTCCTGGCGGCTTGTTCCCCTTGCGAATGTGTAGGTTTCAGGCAAAAGGTCTCCTTCAGCAGGGACCTCGGTGATTTCACCTTCCAGAATCGGATGTGCCCGAACACGTTCGATGATTTGCGCGGTTGTCCATCCTTCAGGAACGGTAACCGAATGGGTGACGGCATTGCCTTCCACGAGATCCGTCATGATCTCGTGCATGGAGACACCTGGCGCAAAGGCATATTCGCCGGCTTTCAACGCCGTCGCATTCTTGTAAAACCGAATACCGAGATTGAAGACCCATTCGTCGAACATGCTGTCATTGATGACACCCTTGCCGGCAAGACGGTCGGTAATGCCTGACAAACCGGAACCGGAGGAAATCACCACCATTGCCTCCTCGGACAAGGGTCCTGGTTCCTCGAATTTCTGCTTGCCGAAATAAAGCGCGCCACCGACGGCCGCCAGACCGAAAACCGCGAGGGTAATGATCAGATTGCTCAGGATCACAAGGGGATTGCGCACGTGCCGGGAGCGTTGCGGCGGTTCCGGAGCCGGCTCGGGTTGCAGGGCTTCACGCGGGCTTTTCGGCTTTATGCGCATATCGGGTCACATCTCCAAGATTGATCCCAAAACCGTGACACAGGCTCAAGCAGACCAGTTGTCACAATCAAATTCTCAGGCCGGGCAAGAGAATCAGGCCCGGCCTGAGAGAACTTGAAAGGGTTATGCGGCAACTTTACGGAAGACGAGCGATGCATTCGTGCCGCCGAAACCAAATGAGTTCGACAACGCGACGTCAATATTCATCGCCTTAGCCGTGTGCGGCACCAGATCGATCTCGGTCTGGACCGAAGGATTGTCCAGATTGATCGTCGGCGGCGCCATACCGTCCCTGATCGCAAGAACAGAGAAAATCGCTTCCACGGCACCCGCTGCCCCCAACAGGTGGCCAATCGAGGACTTTGTCGACGACATGGTCAGGTTCTTGGCATGCTCTCCTGCCAGCCTGCTGACCGCACCAAGCTCGATTTCATCTCCAAGAGGAGTGGATGTTCCGTGTGCGTTGACGTAGTCGATATCGCCAGGCGTTATTTCTGCGCGTTTCAATGCGGCTTCCATGCACCTGTAGGCGCCATCGCCATCAGATGACGGTGCCGTGATGTGATGGGCATCGCCGGAGAGACCATAGCCGATGACTTCGGCATAGATCCGGGCCCCGCGCTGAACAGCGTGCTCGTACTCTTCCAGCACAACCACACCAGCTCCCTCGCCCATGACAAAACCGTCCCGAGCCACATCATAGGGGCGTGAGCCCCTTTCAGGGGTGTCGTTGAACCCGGTCGACAAGGCCCGACATGCGGCAAATCCGGCGATTGCCAAACGGCAGAGAGGTGATTCCGCCCCGCCGGCAACCATGACATCCGCATCACCGAAGGCAATCAGGCGAGAAGCATCACCGATCGCATGCGCCCCTGTGGAGCACGCGGTCACAACGGCGTGGTTCGGTCCCTTCAATCCGTGGCGAATGGAAACATAACCGCCCGCCAGGTTGATAAGACGCCCGGGAATGAAGAACGGGCTGATCCGCCGCGGACCCTTCTCCGCCAGGAGATGAGCCCCTTGTTCAATTCCCTGCAATCCGCCAATGCCGGAGCCGATCAGAACACCGGAGCGTGCCTGCTGTTCGTACGTTTCCGCCTTGAAACCGGAATCGGCCATTGCCTGATCGGCCGCGGCCATGGCGTAGACGATAAAGTCATCAACCTTGCGCTGTTCCTTGACGTCCATCCAGTCATTGGGATCGAACGCGCCGTCCTCGCCCGGATCACGCGGAATCTGGCAGGCAATCTGGCAGGCCAGATCGTCAACCTTGAAATTCGTGACCTTGTTGGCCCCGCTCTTTCCTTCGAGGATCTTTTTCCAAGTGGCATCGACGTTACCGCCAAGCGGCGACACCATGCCCAACCCAGTTACGACAACTCGCCTCATTAACCCGCACTTACGTTGGAAGGGCCTGGCGGAGCTTTCCCCGCCGGCCCGGTCGTCATTCAGAACTCAAGCAGGGTTGCCCCTTACTTGTTGGCTTCCAGAAACTTGACAGCGTCGCCGACGGTCAGGATCGTTTCCGCAGCGGTGTCGGGAATCTCAACGCCGAACTCTTCTTCAAATGCCATGACCAGCTCAACGGTGTCGAGGCTGTCTGCGCCCAGGTCATCGATGAAGCTTGCGCCTTCCACAACCTTCTCCGCGTCTACACCCAGGTGCTCAACAACGATTTTCTTTACCCGATCCGCGATATCGCTCATCTTTCACTTCCTTGTTTTTCGTCTATTCGTCGCTCGCGATATTGTACCGGACCGGTTTTCAAAAAACGTCGGCGCCAACTCACGGCTTGAAGATGTCTCAGCATCATCGGACCAGTTCACCAGACTCGACAACGCAATTCGTAACAATCGGCGGGTAGGTAACACACTTTGTTGACCATTACCAGCCAGTCCCGGCCGCTTCAAAGCGGTCCGGATTCTTTTTGCCAGTTTGGCAAAACTCTCTTTTAAATCATGGCCATGCCACCGTTCACATGCAGCGTCTGGCCAGTGATGTATGCCGCCTCGTCGCTGGCAAGATAAAGCGCGGCAGAGGCAATCTCCGCCGACGTGCCCAGACGGCCTGCCGGAACGCTCGTCAGAATTGATTCTTTTTGCTTGTCGTTCAGCGCATCGGTCATCGCTGTTTCGATAAATCCGGGCGCAACCGTATTGACGGTGATGTTTCTGCTGGCCACCTCGCGTGCCAGAGACTTGTACATTCCGATCATTCCCGCCTTTGCGGCAGCATAGTTGACCTGCCCCGGATTGCCGGTCACACCGACAACCGATGTGATGCCGATGATACGGCCGGCACGACGTTTCATCATGCCCCTGATTGCAGCACGGCAAAGGCGGAAACCGGAGCTCAGATTGACCTCCAGAACCTGGTCCCACTCTTCGTCCTTCATGCGCATGAAGATATTGTCACGGGTAATTCCGGCATTGTTGACGAGAATGTCTACAGAACCCATTTTCTCTTCAGCCAACGGCAACAAGGCGTCGACCGCATCACGATCGGACAAGTTTGCAGGTGTCACGAACGCGCGTTCGCCAAGGTCCGCCGCAAGGGCATCCAGCTTTTCGGCACGTGTGCCTGACAGGGAAACCGATGCTCCCTGGGCATGCAACACCCGGGCGATTGCCTCGCCTATACCACCGGTCGCGCCGGTGACGAGCGCGTTTTTGCCTTCCAAGCTGAACATCTAAGGTCCTTCCCTCATCGTATTGCGTACCAGAATGTGACCGTTGCCGGCAGAACCGTTCCTATCCGCCGATCTTTGCCATCAGCGCGTCAATGTCTTCCGTCGTGTTCACGGACAAACCCGTGGATTCCTTGTGAATGCGTCTGACCATGCCCGACAGGACCTTGCCGGTCCCGACTTCTACAAAAGTATCGACACCTTGGCCAGCAAGCCACAGAATACTCTCGCGCCAGCGAACCGTACCGGTCACCTGCTCGACCAGTCTGGAGCGGATCTCGGTAGGGTCCGTGATCGGTTCAGCAAGAACATTGGCGACCAGCGGAACCACCGGAACGTTGATTTCAGCATTCGCGAGTGCATCGGACATGGCGTCTGCAGCCGGCGCCATCAAGGAACAATGGAACGGGGCACTGACCGGCAACATGATTGCCCGACGAGCGCCTTTGGCCTTTGCTATCTCGACAGCGCGCTCTACGGCTGCAAGATGACCTGAGACAACGACCTGTCCCGGCGCATTGTCGTTCGCCGCCTGACAGACTTCACCCTGGGAGGCCTCCTGAGCTACTTCCACCGCAACATCGAAATCCAGTCCCAGCAAAGCCGCCATTGCACCAACGCCCACCGGAACGGCATTCTGCATCGCGTCTCCGCGTACCCGCAACAATCGGGCGGTGGTGGCAATATCGAGACTTCCGGCTGCCGCAAGCGCGGAATATTCGCCAAGGGAATGACCTGCGACAAAGGCAACGCTCGACTTCAAGTCGAGGCCCCTGGCTTCAAGCACCCTCATTGTTGCAAGACTGACAGCCATCAACGCCGGCTGAGCGTTCGCGGTCAAAGTCAGAGTATCGTCAGGTCCGTTCCACATGACATCGGACAGCTTTTGTCCCAACGCGTCATCCACTTCATCAAAGACGGCCTTTGCTTCGGGGAAGGTTTCAGCGAGAACCTTGCCCATTCCAACGCTCTGGCTGCCCTGGCCGGGAAAAGTGAATGCTATGGTCATTTGGAAACGCCTCCGTTGAAACGTGCGCGGGCCTGCCTCTTTCATAAGGTGTGGACCATCGGCTTTGGAAGAAAGCGAATTGCCTGCCCTGCTCTGGGCTGACGTCATACTTGGCGCGAGGCTATGGTACGCTCTTGCCCGACCTGTCAAGGCCCAGACAAAAATCAAGCGCAGAATCTTGCTTTTTTAAAGGGAATTTCGGTTTTTTCGATGAACCGTTCTCTTTCTACCGGCACATTGTGCATGGAACAAAAGAAGGGTTTCAACCGGCAATCGCGGGAACAACTGTCGTATTTGGATGAAACGTTTGGGTTAGAGACCGGTCCGAAATCACCCTGTTGGACGATGCGAGCCCTGCAATCAACCTGCCGGTGTCACATTGCCACTTCACACTCTCGCCAAAGTAGCGTAATTGACAATTTTTACACTATCAGTGCGGGGGCATGATGAAAAATTCCATCTCTGGGGTGCTTGCGGCAGCCACAGTCGCGATATCGGTTCTGACTTCAAGCCACGTGGCACAAGCAGTCACTTTCGACTTCAATTTCTCCTTTTCAAACCCTGAATCGTTCGGTGGAGGCCACATTACCGGAATCGTCCGGGGACTGACGGAAGGAACTTCCAATGCAACAAGCGTTGAAATTCTAGGCAACACCGAAAACTTCGGCCTCGGTGGCTACATCGGACCGCCGGAGACGAACACGTTCATAAACCTCTGGAAGGTTGAAAGTGGTGCTGTCACACACGTCGATTTTGTTTCTTACATCGACAACACTCCAAGAGCAGGTAGCGATTGCTGCGTTTTGTACCTTTGGTTCTTCCCTCCGACGGGCGCTGCCGAAGGAGCGTTGAGATTGCGCAACAATTATACACCTTATCCCGAAGGTGACCTGGGACTCCGGTTCACGCCTGTTCCCCTTCCGGCAAGTGGCGGACTGCTGTTCGCGGCGATAATGGGCGTTGCAGGGGTTCGTCGCTGGAAGAAGTCCTCTGCCTGAACGAATTCACCAAACTCTTGCTTTGGGTCCAACCAAACGTGATCTCTTGCCTGGAACAAAAACTGCCAACCCGCGTCTTTGCAATTGGACGCAGGGTGACTTCACCAGCAGCGTTCCAAAGGTAGGAGACAATGCTCGATTTGGACTTGCAATTCCCACAAAACAGAGTATAGAGCGCGCTTCATCCGGGTTTGGCCGGGGGCTGAACGGAAGGGCGTTTGCCAGGATTTTTTTGAGAGATCCGACTTCCCGTGTTCCCACTCCCGTAAGATTTCTCGTGCGCCTTTCCGGGTCTACGAGGAGGCTTTGCGCCAATCCCGCGTTGTCAACACGAAGAAAGGCTATTTTCATGCCTCTTTATGAGCACGTTTTCCTGGCGCGCCAGGATGTTTCGGCACAACAGGTCGAACAGCTCGTCGAACAGTACAAGGGCCTCATCGAAGGTGCTGGTGGTACTGTCGGCAAGATTGAAAACTGGGGTCTGCGGTCCCTTGCCTACCGCATCAAGAAAAATCGTAAAGCTCACTATACGCTTATGAACATCAACGCGCCGCATGCCGCTGTCGCCGAGATGGAGCGTCAGATGGGCCTCAGCGAAGATGTCCTGCGCTGCATGACCTTCCGCGTCGGTGAACTGGATGAAGAACCATCCGCCATGATGCAGAAGCGTGATCGCGACGACCGCCGTGGCGGTGGCCGGGGTGATCGCGGCGACCGTGGTGATCGTGGCGACCGTGGTGAGCGTTCTGGTGGTGGCCGTCCGCCACGCCGTGGTGATGAGGAGTAAGAGACAATGGTTGATATTGCACAGCTTCCGAGCCGCCGTCCGTTCTTCCGTCGCCGGAAGACCTGCCCGTTCTCCGGTTCCAATGCACCGAAGATCGACTACAAAGACATCCGTCTGTTGCAGCGTTACATCTCTGAGCGCGGCAAGATCGTTCCGAGCCGCATCACCGCGGTCTCCGCGAAGAAGCAGCGTGAACTGGCTCGTGCGATCAAACGTGCACGCCTGCTCGGCCTGCTGCCGTTCGTGATCAGCTAACGCTTCCTTTTGGAAGCCGACTTCTCCCGGGCCCTCCCGGGAGACCCGTATTGGGACCGCGGACATTCGGTCTCTAACCGCCGCACAGGCGGGACAGTAGGAGAAAAAAATGCAAATCATTCTTCTTGAGCGTATCGCAAGGCTCGGCCAGATGGGCGACACCGTTCGCGTCCGTGACGGCTATGCCCGTAACTACCTGCTGCCGCAAGGCAAGGCGCTCCGCGCCAACAAGGCAAACCTGGAGCGCTTCGAGCTTGAACGCGCGCAACTCGAAACCCGGAATCTGGAACGCAAGAGCGAAGCAGAAGCCGTTGCTTCCAAGCTCGACGGCGAAGCACTGGTGATGATTCGCTCGGCGGGCGAGACCGGCCAGCTCTACGGATCCGTTTCCACGAGAGACGTCGCAGATGGTCTGACAGAGAGTGGCTTCACGGTTGCCCGCAACCAGGTCGAACTGCGCACACCGATCAAGACAATCGGTCTGCACACCGTTCTGATCCGTTTGCATCCGGAAGTCGAAGTCACAATCTCCGTCAACGTCGCCCGCTCCGAAGACGAAGCAGCGCGCCAGGCAGCTGGTGAAGACCTGACGACGCCGGAACAGGACGTCTTCGAGTTTGAAGAAGACGAGGAAGACGCAGAAGCCGAAGGCACCGAGGAAGGTTCCGAGGCCGAAGAAGAAGCTCCTGCAGAAGACGAAGTCTGATCGGCTTTCACGTTCTTCTCCAGTCAAGCACAAAACGGCACTGCTCGCAGTGCCGTTTTTATTTTGCCAGCAATTCATTTCGCCAAAATTCGACGTTGCCTAAACCAGCAAATTCAAACTCCCATACAACGCGTTGAATCCACAGCCCAATTCCTTAACTACTCATTAACCTCACTAAAAAAGCGATAGTTTTCAATGACTAAGATCTATCGCCTTGAGTCTCCAAACAGCTTTTGTGTCAAGCAGGATCTGAGTCTTTCCCCGCTGATCTGTGCAAGTCGGTGGGAAACAATGACAGTCGTTTTTGAGCCTTGAGACCGCCCGCGTCAAAAGGTATGCCCAATGAACTTGGGTCATTGGGGGTCGGTATGAAGGGCACGTTGCAGAAGGTCGAAACAGAAGAAGACATTCAGCGTCTCGCTCCGCACAATGCGGAAGCGGAACGTCAGCTTCTGGGTGCGATTCTCGTCAACAACGAAACCTTTTATCGGGTCTCCGACTTTTTGGAGCCACTTCATTTTTTCGTGCCATCGCATCACGACATCTACGAGAAGATCAGCCACCTGATTCGGGCCGGCAAGACGGCTTCTCCAATCACGCTGAAAACCTTCTATCCCGCAGACGCAAAGATAGCGGACCTGTCCGCGACGCAGTTTCTGCTGCGTCTTGCCGGTGATGCGGCCTCGATCATCAACGCGGAAGACTACGGACGAACCATCTATGACCTCGCCATTCGCAGGAACCTCATCCGGATTGGCGAAGACATGGTCAATATCGCTTTTGATGCCCCGATAGATGTGCCGCCGGGTCAGCAAATCGACGATGCTGAACGCAGGCTGTTTGAACTTGCCGAAACCGGCCGCAGCGAGGGTGGTTTCGTAGCTTTTGGCGATGCGCTTACCGAAACAATCGAAATGGCGCATGCCGCCTACAATCGTGAAGGTGCCCTTTCGGGAACGTCCACCGGCCTGAGGGAGCTGGACAAACTCATGGGCGGGTTGCAGCAATCCGATCTGATCGTTCTTGCCGGTCGTCCGGCAATGGGAAAAACCTCGCTCGCCACAAACATCGCCTACAACATCGCACAGGCGTTCAAATCGGAAGAACAACAGGATGGTTCGGTCAAGACCGTCAATGGCGGCGTGGTCGGCTTCTTCTCACTCGAAATGTCCGCAGAGCAGCTCGCGACACGTATAATTTCCGAACAGGCGGAGATCTCGTCTTCCAAGATCCGTCGTGGAGACATTACGGAAGCAGAATTTGAAAAACTTGCCGCGTGTGCCCAGACAATGCAGTCAGTGCCACTGCATGTTGACCAAACGGGCGGTATCTCCATCGCTTCCCTGGTGGCCAAGGCACGCAGGCTGAAACGCCAGCGCGGCCTCGACCTGCTTGTGGTCGACTATATCCAGTTGTTGTCGGGGTCCGCCAAGAACACAGGCAACCGGGTGCAGGAGATCACCGAAATCACTACCGGCCTGAAAGCACTGGCCAAGGAACTCAACGTTCCGATCATTGCGCTTTCTCAGCTGTCCCGCCAGGTCGAATCTCGTGACGACAAACGCCCGATGATGTCTGATCTTCGCGAATCGGGATCCATCGAGCAGGATGCCGACGTGATCCTGTTCGTTTACAGGGAAGAATATTACCTTTCCAAGACCGAGCCCGAGATCGGGTCACCTGAATATGCAGCTTGGGAATCCAAGCACGAGGCTGCAAGAGGCAAGGCAGAAGTGATCATCGCCAAGCAGCGACACGGTCCTACGGGGACGGCGAATCTCCACTTCCAGGGCGAGTTCACCCGGTTCTCCGATCTGGCTGAGGATGACCATCTGCCGGAGCGCTACGAATAGTCAGTCATTCACACCTGGACCGAACGCACTGTGATATTGCGTCATTTAGCACCGAGCGCTTAGCTGCTCTGCGCGGTTCATGAGCGTATCGTCAATATCGTGCGAAGAAAAATATCATCGGCAGATCATAGATATTGGCTTGTACGTTTTGACAATTTTAAGTCATCTTTAAGCCTCGTTATTTACCCTAAGTAATCAATCATTAGAATTCGCCGATTTTTCTGGAAATGGATCATCGTGGTTTCACCGGTGCAAAAATTGTTGGAGGAAGCCAGGATCTTCCCCCGGAAGAACTGCAAGTGGCCCGGGATCCTCAGGCTCGAGAAGATTCACCAACCGTGTGTCGTCGAGGATATCAGTGCCGGTGGCTGCAGGATTGCAACCAAAACCAAAAACCTGAAGCAGAACGCAAAGGTCGTCCTTGAAGTTGAAAGCAAAAAACTGCGTTTTCACGGGGAAATACGCTGGACCCGCACGGATGAGGCCGGCATCGAATTTCTCTATCAGGACTAAGGCGTCAGGACGCAAATGACGGGCGTTTTTACAACGCGCTGCCCGATCTAACACCCGCGATCACAGGCCGCGTCAATCTTGCATTTTTCAATTGGAACCGGGTCCGATCATTGCGGTAGAATACCACCTGATTCCACGGGAACATCCCAATCTACCGGAGCAAAATCAGGACTGTGCCCAATCGACTCGAAACCCCCTTCCATTCGGACCTCTATGGTGGACGCCTCACCATTGACCTGGGCGCGATTGCGCAAAACTGGACTGCGTTGAAAAACAGGCTGGGAGACGCAACTGAATGTGCCGCCGCGATCAAGGCGGACGCCTATGGCATGGGCCAGGCCCAGGCCGGACAGGCGCTGTACGACGAAGGATGCCGAACCTTCTTCGTTGCCGTTCCGACAGAAGCGATCGCGTTAAGGCGCGTGCTTCCAGATGCGGTCATATATGCCCTGAACGGCCTGCTGCCCGGGACAATCGACCATTATCTCGAGCACCGTATCCGTCCGGTTCTGGGCTCGCATGCCGAACTGGTGGAATGGATAGACCTTTGCAAGGGTGCTGGCAGGTCATTTGACGCAGCGGTTCATGTCGATACCGGAATTCACCGGCTTGGACTATCGCCGAGTGAATTCACCGCGACGTTTTCAAAACCCGATCAAATGGGTCCTTTCATTCCCTCGCTTCTCATGAGTCATCTGGCCTGCGGGTCCAACCCAACCCACGTGATGAATGATCATCAGCTCAGGCTATTCCGGGAGGTCACGGCTCCGCATACTCACATTCGACGTTCTCTGGCGAACTCCGCAGGCGTTCTGATGGGTCCCGAGTTTCATTTCGATCTCGTGCGTCCCGGTATTTCCCTTTACGGCGGTCAGGCGATCGAAAATGAACCCAATCCGATGAAACCGGTTGCCAAGGTAGAGGCCCGCATCATGATCGTGCGTGACGTACCGGAGGGTGACACGATCGGCTACGGCGCCAGTCACACGGCTGGCCGGCCACTCAAAAACGCCGTCGTTGCCGCTGGTTATGCCGACGGACTGCTCCGGGGCGCGAGTTCGACAGATAGCCGCCCGGGCGGGTTTGCGATGATCGGCGGTTACAAGGCCCCGATCCTCGGTCGGATCTCGATGGACATGATTACGCTTGACGTTACCGACGTTCCCGATCATCTGGTCAGACGCGGCGCGTTTGTGGAAATGCTCGGACCCAATGTTGCAGCTGCGGACCTGGCAGCGTATGCCGAAACAATAGACTATGAATATCTGACAAGCTTGGGGCAGCGCTTCGAGCGCATCTATCGCCCACTCAGCTAACTGGAGATCCCATGGCCCGGCGGTCCAGCTCTTTCGTCTGCCAGTCCTGTGGCGCAGTTACTGCCAAATGGGTCGGGCGCTGCGAGTCGTGCGGTGAATGGAACACGATTGTCGAGGAACAGACCGGTGGCGGGGTCGGGGGCGGTCCGCAACGTGCACCGCGTAGCAAGGGACGCGTTGTTCCGCTTGTAGGCCTGTCCGGTGACACGAAAGAAGCTCCCCGTATCCAGACAAATGTTGCGGAACTGGACCGGGTGACCGGAGGCGGCTTTGTTCGCGGCTCGGCGCTATTGGTCGGCGGTGATCCAGGCATTGGCAAATCCACGCTTCTGATTCAGGCTGCCGCACAGTTGGCAAATCTCGGACACAAGACCATCTATATTTCAGGCGAGGAAGCGATCGGACAGGTTCGCCTGCGTGCCGAACGCCTGGATCTTGCCGACGCTCCGGTCGCACTTGCCGCCGAAACCAGTGTCGAAGACATCCTTGCGACGCTTGAGGCTGACAAACCACCCGCTATGCTGATCCTGGACTCAGTTCAAACCTTGTGGACCGATCAGGTAGAATCGCCACCAGGCACAGTGACCCAGGTCCGCGCCTCGGCGCAGGCCATGGTGCGCTATGCGAAGAAAAACGGCACCACACTGGTACTTGTGGGTCATGTGACGAAGGACGGACAGATCGCCGGCCCACGTGTGGTGGAGCACATGGTCGACGCCGTGCTTTATTTTGAAGGTGATGGTGCGCACCAATACCGGATCCTGCGCTCGGTGAAAAACCGCTTCGGCGCAACCGATGAAATCGGCGTTTTTGAAATGACCGGCAAGGGGCTGGCGGAAGTCTCCAATCCATCGGCGCTCTTTTTGGGAGACCGGTCAACATCGTCACCTGGTGCAGCCGTGTTTGCCGCACTCGAAGGGTCCAGACCGCTTCTCATTGAAATCCAGGCACTCGTTGCCCAATCGACGCTTGGAACACCCCGCAGGGCGGTGATCGGTTGGGACAGTGCGCGTCTTTCCATGATCCTTGCGGTTCTGGAAGCGCGGTGTGGTGTGCGGTTTTCCCAGCACGATGTTTACCTGAATGTGGCTGGCGGCCTTAAAATCAACGAACCGGGAGCCGATCTTGCAGTTGCAGCGGCATTGATATCATCGCTTAGCGGGCTTGCCCTTCCGGCCAATTGCGTCTATTTCGGCGAGGTCAGCCTGTCAGGTGCCATCCGGCCTGTCGCCCAGGCCCAGTCCAGGCTGAAAGAAGCGGAGAAACTCGGCTTCGATCAGGCGATATGTCCGGAGGGGAACCTCAAGGACGGTGCGGCATCGTCATTCAAGGCATCCGGCCTGTCGGAACTTGGGGACTTTGTCGCGAAACTCTCGGCTGAGGCTAGTGCGTCGAAGGGCGCAGAAGCATAATGCCCATGGGATCGGAATAGAGAATTCAGCTCTTTTTTGAGCACCAGACAAAGGGACTTTTCAGGAACATGCCGATAACCATTCTGGACGGACTGCTCTTGGCCATCATGTTCATTTCGGCGGTGCTTGCCATGATCCGGGGATTTGTCCGCGAAGTCCTTTCGATCGTCTCCTGGGTTGCAGCGGCGGCCGCGGCCTTTCTGCTCTATGAACGGGTCTTGCCCTACGCGAAACAGTACATAACTCATGATCTGGTGGCTGCCGGCGCTTCGGCCGCAGCTGTGTTTCTGGTGACACTGGTCATTGTCAGCTATATTACGATGCGGATTTCGGATTTTGTGCTGGACAGCCGGATCGGTGCGCTGGATCGCACACTCGGCTTTGTGTTCGGCGCTGTACGCGGCCTTTTGTTGCTCGTGGTGGCGATGATGTTCTTCAACTGGTTCGTCCAGCCTGATCAGCAGCCGGAATGGGTCCTGGACGCGAAATCGAGACCTATCCTGCTTTCGATTGGCGAGCGCCTTGTCGCCGTCCTGCCGGAGGATCCGGAAAAGGCGATCCTGGACAGAATACGCGATGCTGATCTGACGGGTAACAACGCCGGAGCACCATCCGAGGAGCCTGAATACAGCGAAACCGAGCGTCAGGGCCTGGATCAGCTGACGAGCGACAACAACTGACGCCGACAGAAGCGAAGACCTATCCGCACCGGCAGTTCGCATTACCGCGTGCCAAACGACAATGCTGCTTTCGCGAGGAAGCAGGCCAATTCAAAGTCTCGGGCCGCAATCTCTGTCGGCCGAAAAGAGGAGTGTTCGCCATGACTGGCGGAACGGAAGTGGACGAGCTGTTTGATATGGATGGCGACACGCTTCGTGAAGAGTGCGGTGTCTTCGGCATTCTGGGACACGAGGACGCCAGCGCCCTCGCCGCCCTTGGTCTGCACGCCTTGCAACATCGGGGGCAGGAAGCAGCCGGTATAGTTACCTTCGACAATGATCAGTTCCGCGCAGAACGGCATCTGGGACTTGTCGGCGATCACTTTTCCGATGCAGATACGATCGGGCGCCTGACCGGCCGTGCTGCCGTCGGTCACGTACGGTACTCCACGACCGGCGAAACAATCCTGCGAAACGTACAGCCACTGTTTGCCGAACTCGATGGAGGCGGGATCGCGGTCTGCCACAACGGGAACTTCACAAACGCTCTCACGCTGAGGCGACAGTTGATCCGCGACGGTGCGATCTGTCAGTCCACATCGGACTCCGAAGTCGTGCTCCAGCTGGTCGCCCGCTCCCGCAAGAACAAGATCGTCGACCGTTTCATTGAAGCGATCACGCAGATGGAAGGTGCCTACTCGCTCGTGGCGCTGACGTCCAAGAAGCTCATCGGCGCGAGGGATCCGCTTGGCATCCGTCCTCTCGTCCTCGGCGATCTGAACGGCGCGCCAATCCTGGCTTCAGAGACCTGTGCGCTTGATATCATCGGCGCGAAATTCATCAGGGAAGTCGAAAACGGTGAAGTGATCGTCTGTACGTCGACCGGCATCCAGTCCTTTTTTCCGTTCGGCAAGCAGCAGGCACGGCCCTGCATCTTCGAATACATCTACTTTTCACGGCCGGACTCCGTTCTGAGTGGTCGCAGCGTCTACGATGTCCGCCGGGAAATGGGCAAGCAACTCGCGCGCGAAACCAGTGTTGAAGCAGATGTAATCGTACCGGTTCCCGACAGTGGCGTTCCGGCCGCGATCGGATACAGCCAGGAAAGCGGCATTCCGTTCGAACTTGGTATCATCCGAAATCACTATGTCGGCCGGACATTCATCGAACCAACGCAGCAGATCCGGGCGCTAGGTGTGAAGATGAAGCATTCGGCGAACCGGTCCCAGATCGAAGGCAAGCGCGTTGTTCTGGTCGACGACAGCCTCGTTCGCGGCACCACGTCGGTCAAGATCGTCCAGATGATCCGTGAAGCCGGTGCCAAGGAAGTTCACTTCCGGCTTGCCAGCCCGCCGATCCGCTATTCCGACTATTACGGGATCGATACGCCGGTCCGGGAAAAACTTCTGGCCGCCAAATACAGCCTCGAAGAAATGTGCGCATATATCGGCGCCGACAGTCTCGCGTTCCTGTCCGTCGACGGCATGTACAAGTCCATGGGGTATGACGGTCGCGATAACGAAAACCCGCAATTCACCGATCACGGATTTACCGGCGACTATCCGACGCCGCTGACGGATCTTTCCGAAGACCAGGAATTCATCAGCGCACCGCGCCTGGTGGAGGTCGGTTAAGAGACATAGCATGACACAAGACTTTGACGGTCGGATCGCACTGGTGACCGGCGCCTCTCGCGGTATTGGCTATCAGATCGCAAAACAACTCGGTGAACGCGGCGCACATGTGATCGCACTCGCCCGGACCGTCGGCGGTCTGGAAGATCTCGACGACGAGATCAAGGCAGCTGGCGGCCAGACGACACTGGTGCCCGTGGACCTGATGGATTTCGATGCACTCGACCGGCTCGGCGCCGCCATTTTCGAGCGCTGGAAGAAACTCGACATTCTTGTCGGCAATGCCGGAATGCTCGGAGTTCTATCCCCCCTCGGCCATATCAGTCCGAAGGACTTTGAAAAGGTCATGGCTGTGAACGTCACAGCAAACTGGCGCCTCGTCCGCTCGCTGGACCCGTTGCTGCGCCAGTCGGATGCTGGTCGGGCATTGTTCCTGACCTGTGTCCAGGCACAAACGCGCACCGCGTTCTGGGGCTTGCAATCAATCAGCAAGTCCGCTGTTGAAGCAATGGCCAGAACCTGGGCAAATGAAAGCCTTCAAACTGCGATGAAAATCAACCTCGCTGACCCGGGCCCCACGCGAACAGGCCTTCGCGCCAAGACCATGCCAGGCGAAACACCGGAGAACCTGCCGACAACCCAAGTGGTTGCAGCGGACCTTGTCGAACTGCTGAAACCCGAAATCTTTCGGACAGGTGAGCTTTATGACCGTATCAGCGGCGAGTGGACGAGCTAGGTTTCATCCTTCGCAGACGGTGTATTGAGGCACTGCCGGATCCAAGCCGGAATGCGAGAGCAGCACTTTATGCGCAAGAACACGAAAGCAATCGCCTGGGACTTCGATGGCGTCCTCAATCGCAATGTCATTGGAGGCAAGTTCGTCTGGTCCGAAACACTGGAAGAAGACCTCGGAATACCGTTGAAGGACTTTCAGGAGGGCATATTCAATCGGACTTTCATGCAAGTCATTTCCGGAAAGACAGACCTGAAAGACCATGTACGGGATTGGTTGTGCAGGCAAGATCACCCATATACTGCAGATGCAATTCTGACCTACTGGTTTGCGAAGGACGACCTTCAAGATCCGCTTACCTGTGGCCTTGTTGAACGACTTCGTCTGACAGGGATCCGTCAGGTTGTCGCGACAAACAACGAACATCACCGCACAACATACATCGAGAGGATTTCAGGTTTTTCGGACCGTGTCGACAGGGTTTTCTCTTCAGGGCGGATTGGCCATGCAAAGCCAGATGCGGCGTTCTTCCAACATGTCAGCACATCTCTCGATCTTCCTCCGGAAGATGTGCTGTTAATCGATGACAGCTCGGCAAACATCGCGGCAGCGCGCTCACTCGGCTGGGACGGCTTTCATTTTACGGAAGAAACCAGGACCGAGCTTGCATCCTTTCTCGGCCTTTGAAAGCATGTAGCCTTTCCTATCAGCGGTACAGGAGGCCATTCCATGCAACTCGGTGCGTTTTCAATCAGCCTGACGGTCAAGGACCTTCAGAAATCAAAAGCCTTTTATGAAGGTCTCGGCTTCTCGGACCTGGGCGGATCAGGCGCGGACGGCTGGGCAATCCTGAAAAACGGGGACACCGTCATCGGTCTGTTCCAGGGCATGTTTGAAAAGAACATGCTGACCTTCAATCCGGGCTGGGACCAGGGTGCGCAAAAACTCGACACCTTTCAGGACATCCGTGAACTCCAGCAGCAATTGAAGTCCAAAGGTTATGCCTTTGAGGCAGAAGCGGACGAATCGACCACCGGTCCGGCCAGTTTCGTGCTGATCGATCCGGACGGAAACCCGGTGCTTGTCGACCAGCACGTCTGACACTTGTTACTCGGCAGCTTCCAGGGGTGCGAAGGAACTTTCGGCGATTTCCCTGATATCCCCGAAAACACCCGGTGCTCCCACGACCACGCGAGCCCCGTGATATAGCGAATTATTGACGTCCTGCTCCATCACCACGCCGCCTGCTTCCTTGATGAGCAACATGCCAGCCAGGCAGTCCCAGGCATTCATGTGTGATTCCGCATAACCGATCAGCCGGCCGGCCGCTGTATAGGCGAGCATCAACCCACCCGAGGCATTACGGAAAAACACACCGCCTTTTGATACAAGAGCGCCAATGACATTCACGGCATCCGTAACGGCCGTCCGGCCATTGAAACCGACACCGACAGATCCGTTGGACAGGCTGTCGCTGGTCGACACCTTGATTTGTTTGCCATTCAGGAAGGCGCCCTGCCCCGCTGCTGCGGTGAAAGTTTCCTTGGCCACTGGATCGTGGATAACGCCGACGATAACCTGGCCCTGGTGAACGCAAGCAATGATTACGCACCATTGTGGTATGCCGGTGACGAAATTCGCAGTCCCGTCGATTGGATCGGTGATCCAGGTGTAGCCGGATGTACCTTCTTCGATGCCGTGCTCTTCACCCAAAATGCTGTCGTCGGGATATGATTTGGCAAGTTCCTTGCGGATCAGCGTTTCAACATTCCTGTCTGCTTCGGACACCAGGTCCTGGTGTCCTTTCTGGGTGATAGTCAGCGTGTCGAGTTTACGAAAATACTCCAGACCGAGTTCACCTGCCTGGATTGCAAGACGTTCGGCAAACGCAAGCCGTTCGGAAATCATTATTTTGCTCCTTCGAAACCCGATAAGTTGAGGCCGGTTTGCGATCGCTCCGAATACTTCGTCGCCCGCACACCGGATCCGTGACTACTGAATCTTTCGCTTTTTCCCGGGGGCGTACGGATTTTCCCCTTTGCGATACGTCAGGCGCACGGGAGTGCCCTGGATATTGAACTTTTCCCGCAAGGAATTCACCAGATAACGTGTATAGCTCTCCGGCAACTGTTCCGGACGGGAACAGAAAACGATGAAATGAGGTGGCCGCGTTTTCGGTTGCGTCATGTAGCGCAGTCGAATCCGCCGACCCGCCACGGCAGGTGGCGGGTGATTTGCCGTGACCCTGTCGAGCCAGCGATTGAGTTTGGAAGTCGAAACGCGGGCGTTCCAGGCTTCATAGGACTTGAAGACGCTTTCGACCAATCGGTCGATGCCCTGCCCCTGAATCCCGGATAATGTTGTGATCTGAACACCGCGAATCTGATTGAAGTAGCGCTCGTTGGCGTCACGTATCTTCTTCCAAGCCGCTTCCCGATCTTCAACCAGGTCCCACTTGTTGATGGCGATCACCAGTGCCCGGCCTTCGCGCGCGACGAGATCGATTATCTGGAGATCCTGTTTTTCGAAAGACATCGTGGCATCGAGCGTGACGACGACAACTTCCGCGAACTTGATCGCTCTCAGCGCGTCGGCCACCGACAGTTTTTCGAGCTTTTCCTGAACCCTGGCTTTCCTGCGGATACCTGCCGTGTCGAACAGCTTGACATGCCGGTCGCGCCAGACCCAATCGACTGAAATCGAGTCGCGGGTGATGCCGGCCTCCGGCCCTGTCAGCATGCGGTCTTCACCCACCATCTCGTTGATCAGCGTGGATTTGCCCGCATTGGGCCTGCCGACGATCGCGACACGCAGGGGACGCTCTTTTGTGCCAGCCGGATCTTGCTCCTCGATGAACTCACCGTCTTCATCCACATCGACATTGACGACTGCCTCTTCGCGGTTCGACTGTTCTTCATCGGACACGCGGTCGACATGCGGTTTCAGTGCATCGTAAAGATCAGCAAGTCCTTCTCCATGCTCGGCGGAAATCGCGATCGGTTCACCGAGACCGAGCGAGTAGGACTCATAAAGACCACTCTCTCCCGCCCGGCCTTCCGCCTTGTTCGCAAGCAGGATCACGGGCCGTGTGGTCTTGCGGGCGACTTCGGCGAAATGCGCATCGAGCGGCGTAACGCCCGCGCGGGCATCGATCAAGAAAAGGACCGCATCCGCGGTCTCTATCGCTTCTTCGGTCTGCCGGCGCATCCGTCCTTCGAGCGAACTCTTGTCCGCCTCCTCCAGACCGGCTGTGTCGATGATCGTAAAACGGAGGTCGCCCAGACGCGCCTCCCCCGGCCGCCGATCCCTGGTGACACCGGGAGTATCGTCGACCAGCGCCAGGCGCTTGCCGACCAGGCGGTTGAACAAAGTGGACTTGCCGACATTCGGCCGTCCGATGATGGCGACAGTTGCGCCCACAGCAGTTTCTCCTGATGGGCAGGCTTCTTGAAGAGCCCGTCCCTGAAATCGAAAGCACCCGGCCCGCGATCAATCGAGCGCGGACAGGGCCTCTCATACTTATATCGATCGACAATGGACATCCAATCGATTCCGATTGGGTGCCCGCAGACTTAGTTGAACGCGGTAACCCCGTCATTGCCGGACAGCACGATAATTCGGCCACCGGCGACAATCGGTGTCACGTAGACATCCGCATTGGTTCTCTGGGTCGTCATAATGTTCCCGCTGGCCGCATCGACGATGGCGATCTGTCCATCGCTCGAAAATGCCACGAGCGCACCATTGGCCAGGATTGGCCCCGCCCAGTTGCGGCGGCGTTTCTTTTTCTCCGGCCGCGGCAGAGATGTTGCCCAAAGGGTTTCGCCGCTTTTCAGATCAAGTGCAACCATGCGGTCGTCCAGATCCACCATAAACAGTGCGCTACCGGACACAATCGGCGTGTGTACGCTGCCGAGATCCTGTTCCCAACGCCGCAATCCCGTGCGCGCATCGACCGCCACGGTTCTACCGGCAACACCGGTTGCATACACCATGCTGCCGGTCACCACGGGACTTGCCGAAACATCGGCAAGACCGGATAGCGCAAGTGTACGGAAACCGCGTGATACGCTATCGACCCATTGCGCCTCTCCGGACTTGATGTCAATTGCCATGATCTCGCCGGAGGAAAAGGGAACGATTACCCGGTTTCCGGAGATTGCCGGATTTGCTGCCGACAACAATCCGGCGGTTTCTTCAATTCCGGCATAGGTCCAGGCGATTTCACCATCTGCCTTTGAAACCGCATAAACCTCATTGGACTGGGAGACGACAAAGACGTGACCTGCCCCGGCGACCGGAGCACCGCGTGCCGGAGTGTCAAGTTCAGCGGTCCAAAGGACCTGCCCGGAGCCGGCGTCCAGCGCGACCAGCTGACGGTAGCTTGTTCCTGCATAGACGACGCCGTCGGCAACGGTAACACCGCCACCGGGACCGACGTCCCGCTCACCTTCCGGGCGGAGGTTCTGCGTCCAGGCACGACCGCCGGCCGTCGACAGGGCAACGATCTCACCATTGGGCTTGTAGACGTAGATCTTGCTGCCATCGCTTACCGGACGCGACGAAATTCGCAAGGCGGACGATGTCAGTCCGCGCCCCGATGTTCCGACATTGGAGCGCCAGGATGTCGTTCCGGATATCGACACGGCCACATTGCCCGGGTCGTTGGTAAGACCGCCGCCACTGGTCGTCCAGGACTGGCCGCCCGTCGCGGGGCCTACCTTGGCAGTCTGGCCAAGTGCACGCGCAGCTGGATCGGCACCGTCGAAAACAGGTTGCCGTTCACCGGGCAAGATTTTTTCCCGAGAAAACGGGTTGATTGAATCACCGAATTCACTCACCGACCCGCAGCCGGTCAATGCCAGGGAGAATGCAAAAATACCCAGCAGTGCAAATCTGCCGGAAGAACCTGCCGCAAAAATCACTAGTTGCTTCCTTCACCAGCCGCTTCATCACCGCCATTGGCAGCACGGATCACATCGTTCAGAAGAGACACACGGCGGCTTACATCAACTGGAGACTCGGGGTCATTCTCAACAGCGGAAATCCAGCTTCTCGCAGTTTCCATATCGCCGTTTTTCCATGCACTTACAGCAAGAAGCTCACGTGCTGCTGCACGAAATGGCGCCGTGTCGCCCGTCAGTTTTTCAACACGATCGGCAACTGCCGAATAACTCTCCAGATCAACAGCGATATAGCCGGCGCGCAAAGCTGCCACGCTACGAATGGCTTCCATCTGACCGCTCTCTCTGGAAAGCGCATCGAATGCCGCAAGCGCTTCCTGGGATTTTCCCGATTTTGCCAGATCCGTCGCTATGCGGAGTTTCGCCAGCGCCGGATACCCGCCAATGGAGCCCTCCAGTTCACCGTATAGCTCGGCTGCCTCCTGGTACTTCTGTTCTTCAGAAAGCTGAACTGCGTCGTAAAACTTGTCGCCCGCATCCTGAGACTGCGTTTCCTGCCAATAGAGCCAACCGCGATAGCCGCCGGTGCCAACCACGATAAGAACCGCGACGCCGATAATCCACAGACCAAACCTGCTCCAAAGTCGACGGTATTTTTCCTGGCGGATATCCTCATCGACTTCACGAAAAATGTCAGACATGCGTGTCTAGTTCCTGCATTGATCTTGCCGGTCCGCATTATTTATCGGACCACCACCCCTTTATGAGTGGCGCACATTATCCATTTGATCCGTCTCGGGCAATTCCCTGAACGGGCTTTAAGCTTCCCTTCGTGGCGCAAGTGGGGCAATCGCCGTCGAATTGACAAAAACACTTATGTTTTTCCCACGCTTCGTGCCTTACCCGACCGGGACACCAATGAGAAGTACGTGCAGTTTCCAGACAAACAGACCGTAAAGCGCCAGACCAATGAGAATCACCCAAACATCGGAATACCTGCCAGCGCTTCGCGCGGCTGCGATCTGGCCAACTCCCGGGCCACGCCTTTTTATCGAAATGCGATCAGCGACTGCCCAGAGGAAAAATCCGCCAAACAAAAGAACCGAGGCCAGATCGCCATTCGCAAGAAGGTGTGACAGCGCCCACAGTTTGATCGCGACCAGCATCGGATGCTTCAGCGCCCTGGAAATCTTGCAGGGAATGTATGCGGCTGCCAGAAAAATGAAGACTGGCACCATCAGCAGCATCGTGACATGACGCAGCCAGAGTGGCGGATCGTAGATGAGTGGCGAGCCTTCAAATCGCGCCACTCCATAGCCGTATATCGTCAGCCCCAGGCCAATAACCGATACGAGCGTGAAGAGACCTTTGTAACCGTTTTCGCCAAGTCTGGCGACAAGATTGCTGCGGGTCGCCGGCAACATCGGCAAGATATGAAATCCCAAAAAAAGTACCAATCCGGCAATCAGCAGTGCCATCCCGCTCTCCCTCAATCTGCGCGCGCCCGGACGGATAGTCAGGTCCCCAACCGCAAGCGGACCATAAGAGGCGGGCGGACGGGCCGCAACAGATTGCAGTATTCTGTCCCGCTAAAAGACTCAGCTTCCGGCAAATGGCCTGTTCTGCGGCAACCTTCAGGGAAATTTTGACGGAAAACCTTCAGTTTGGCTGGGAAATGCAGTCCCTGCAGGTTCCCCTCAACTCAATCGTCGTGCGCGCAAGCGTAAATCCCTCCGCCTGTGTCCACTCCTTGAGCAGTTTGATCACCTCGTCAGGTGTGAATTCGCTGACATCACCGCAGTTTTCGCATATCGCGAACGCCGCAGTCCCATGCTCCGCACACCCCTTGTGACTACAGGCTACAAAGGCATTCAGGCTCTCGAGCCGGTGAACCATGCCGTATTCGACCAGCTTGTCGAGCGCGCGATAAACCTGGAGTGGTGCCCTGAAGCCGTTCTCTCGCAGAAGATCCAGGATTGCATAAGCCGTCAACGGTCCACCTGCGTCTGACAGGGACCCGAAAACCAATGCCTGGTTCTTGGTCAGTTCTGGCTGCGCATGAGCGATCACGGATTGTCTCCTGAATTCCTTGCCCCAGGTCAGGTCCTACTCCTGGGAACCTGTCCTCATCCTTGTCACAAGTCGCCCCCACGGGACAAGACTGATTACGAACAATACCAAAGCAGCCACAACAATCGACGGACCCGACGGGGTGTCGTAGTTCAGGGACGTGTAAAGCCCGCCAACCACGGAGGCTGCGCCTGCAAAGGCAGCAAGGATCGCCATCTGTTCCGGAGATGACGACACTCTGCGCGCGGCGGCGGCAGGAATGATCAAAAGGGCGGTGATCAACAAGGCGCCGACAATCTTGAGAGAAATTGCGATCACGATCGCCGTCAATATCATGAAGACGAGTTCCATTCTTTCCGGCTGCAGCCCCTCGCCGCCAGCCAGATCAGGATTGACCGTTGCCGCGAACAGGCGCCGCCAGATCAGAACAAGGACGGTGAGCACCAATGCGCCACCAGAGTAGATCATCGCAATGTCCAGCCGGGTCACCGCCAGGATGTCTCCAAAGAGCAGACCCAGCAAATCAACACGGACCCAGGTCATGAAGGCCAGGCAGACAAGACCGAGTGCAAGAGCAGAATGGGACAAGAGCCCCAACAGGGCGTCGGATGACAGGGTTTCGCTCCTGCGCAACGACACCAACAGAACTGCCAGGATGATCGACGTGCCACCGACGGCAAGCGTCGTGTTGACGTCAAAGAGCAACGACAGGGCAACTCCCAGCAATGCAGCATGGGAGAGCGTATCGCCAAAATAGGCCATGCGCCGCCAGATCACGAAACAGCCAAGCGGACCGGCCACGATCGCGACACCTATCCCGGCAACAAGTGCTCTTGTAAAAAAATCATCAAGCATTGCCAGCCCCGGTGCTTACACCCGGATCGTCATGGTCATGACCCTGATGTTCTCCCGGACAATCAGTACACAAGCTGCCATCGGCATGCTTCACCGTACCGTCCGGAAGGTGAACATGGTCATGATGATGCTCATAGACCGCAAGGCCCACGCCTGCCCGCGCCCCGAATAGCGCCTGGTAATTGTCGTCCTTGCTCACATCTGACGGCGTACCACGACAGCAAACGTGTCCGTTCAGACAAATCACCTGATCAGCTGCCGCCATAACCACATGCAGATCGTGCGAAATCATCAAGATACCGCAGCCAAGCGTGTTACGAATCTCGGAAATCAAATTGTAGATCGCTATTTCACCAGCATAGTCAACGCCTTGTACCGGCTCATCCAGCACGAGAAGATCCGGCCTTCTGGCAATCGCCCTCGCCAACATGACGCGCTGCAGCTCACCACCGGAAAGTGTTCGCATTTCAAGACCGATCAGCCTGGATGCACCGGTCTGTTCCAGGGCTATCGAACACTCTGTGTCGGAAAGCGCATTCGTCAGCCGCATGAATCGTCGCACGCTCAATGGCAGCGTCCAGTCAATTGCGAGTTTCTGGGGGACATAGCCAACACTCAAACCGGTCTTCCGTCTGCTCGATCCTTCCGTTGGCTTCAAGATGCCGAGCGTCATTTTGGCCGTCGTCGATTTGCCGGATCCATTTGGGCCTATCAGTGTCACGATTTCGCCGGGAGAAACCGAAAGATCGACACCTCGCACCAGCCAGCTGGTGCCTCTGCGGACACCTGCCCTGTCGAGCTCAACCAACCGGTTGTTATCTAGAACCATTTTCAGCAGACCTGTTCCACCATCGATAGGCGCTTCGTTTGGAAGTCGGAAGTGGCGTTATATTATTACATACTTTCCCGTCAAGTCCGAACACGTCCCGAACAAGATCCGTTAATCAATTCAGATGCATTCCGGTATATAAAGCAATCGAGAATTCGTATCTTGTCAGGACTTCGCTCATGATCTTCCCCTGTATCCTGTCCGGTGGCGTCGGTACGCGGCTCTGGCCCCTGTCGCGAAAGGACCGGCCCAAGCAGTTCCTGCCCTTGTTTGAAGGGGAAAGTCTGTTTCAAATGACCTGCAAGCGGGTCAACCATACAGGGTTCGCAGCACCGATCGTGATCGGCAGCAACACACACCGTTTTCAGATGGGTGAACAGCTTTCCGATCTGAACATCGAGGCGAACACGATATTGCTGGAACCGGTCGGCAGAAACACGGCGCCTCCAGCTCTCATGGCGGCAATAATCGCGGCTGAAACCGATCCGGAAGCGTTGATACTCCTGCTGCCGTCAGATCATCTGATCCGCAAAGAAGATGTCTTTCTCGAAACGGTGCACGCTGCTGAAGACGCCGCGCGAAACGGCAAGATCGTGACCTTCGGAATTACCCCATCCGAACCCAATACCGGCTACGGATACATCAATGTGGCTTCAGGCGGGGAAGCGGTACGTCCGGTGGAACAGTTTGTCGAAAAACCGGATTATGAGCGAGCCAAGGCCTTCCTGAAGGAAGGAAGCTACGTCTGGAACGCTGGCATTTTTCTTTATTCCGCACGCACCATGATCGACGCCTTCAAGCAATTTCAACCCGAACTCTACCGCGACATCGCTGCTGTCATGGAGACGCGGCACAGCGATCTGGATTTTACCCGGCTTGATCAGGCCAGTTTCGAAAAGCTCGACAACATCTCCATCGACTACGCCATCATGGAGAAATCGGACAATGTGGTTTGCGCCCCCGTTTCGCCGGAATGGGATGACCTCGGGTCCTGGTCGGCGATCTGGTCAGTTCTCGACAAGGACGAGTGCGGAAATACAGGCCTGGGTGACACCCGCTTCCTGCAGAGCAGAAACTGCCTTGCCTATTCCCAGCAAAGTCTCGTTTCCGTTATCGGTCTGAAAGACGTGATGGTCATTGCCACGAGCGACAGCGTTCTGGTTGCTCACAAGGACAATGCCCAGGACGTCAAGACGGTTGTCGACCAGTTGAAGGCAGAAGGCCGGCACGAAGCCGACCGCCATCCGCGAGCCTACAAACCGTGGGGCTATACCGAACGCATCAACGCCGGTGACAGGTTTGCGGTTCAATCGATGATGATCAAGCCCGGGAAACGCCTCAGCCTTCAAAGCCACCTGCATCGGACCGAACATTGGATCGTGGTCTCCGGCACGGTCGAGATCACGATTGACGGGCAAACGCGTCTTCTGACTGAAAACCAGTCCGCGTTTGTACCGCTCGGAGCCCGTCATACGCTGCACAATCCAGGCAAGATACCGGTCAGGATGATCGAGGTTCAGTCCGGAACTTATCTTGCAGAAGACGACATCCAGCGGCACACCGGCGACGTGTGATCCGGCACTTTCCACGCCGGAGCATGCTTGCATTCCAGGTTGAAACTCTACAAGACTTGCACAGGTTCCAACCTCCTAGCAGGCACCCAGGAAACAACTCATGCACCATGTCTTTATCTGCGACTATGTCCGTACGCCGATCGGCAGATATGGAGGAATCCTCTCGTCCGTACGCACGGATGACCTTGGCGCAATTCCAATCGAAGGCCTGATGGAGCGCAATCAGGATGTGGATTGGGCGGCGCTCGATGACGTCTTCTTCGGATGCGCCAACCAGGCTGGTGAAGACAACCGCAACGTCGCGCGCATGTCCGCACTGCTCGCCGGACTGCCCGATACGGTTCCCGGTCTCACACTCAATCGGCTTTGCGGTTCGGGCATGGATGCGGTGATGACGGCGGCAAGAGCCATCAAGTCCGGCGAAATGGATCTGGCCATTGCCGGTGGTGTCGAAAGCATGTCACGCGCCCCCATGGTGATGCCCAAGGCGGACACTGCGTTTTCAAGAAAGGCGGAAATTTTCGACACCACGATCGGCTGGCGCTTCGTGAACCCCCTGCTCAAGCGGCAATATGGCATCGATTCAATGCCGGAAACGGCTGAGAATGTCGCGGAAGATTTTTCGATCTCGCGCGCCGATCAGGATGTCTTTGCCTTGAAGAGTCAGCAAAAAGCTGAAGCCGCCTGGAAAAACGGCCGCCTGGCGGAAGAGATCATCCCGGTGATGATCCCGCAGCGCAAGGGCGATCCGATCCTGGCTGACAAGGATGAGCACCCGAGGGCCGGAACAACGCTGGACATGCTGTCCGGCCTGAAGACACCTTTTCGGGAGAACGGGTCCGTGACGGCAGGCAACGCTTCAGGCGTCAATGACGGTGCCGCGGCCCTGTTGATTGCGTCAGAAACAGCGATTGAAAAATACAATCTCCGTCCGATTGCGCGCATTGTCGGTGGCGCGACAGCCGGCGTGCCACCTCGCATCATGGGCATTGGCCCGGCCCCTGCAACGCGCAAACTCTGCGCCAGATTCGGTGTTTCACCTTCCGATTTCGATGTTGTCGAATTGAATGAAGCTTTCGCAGCCCAGGCTGTTGCCGTGATGCGAGACCTTGGCCTGCCGGAAGACAGCGAGACACTCAATCCCAATGGTGGTGCAATTGCGCTGGGTCACCCTCTCGGCATGTCCGGGGCCCGAATTGTCGGTTCGGCTGCACTGGAACTGAAGAAACGATCCGGCAAACTTGCCCTAGCAACCATGTGCATCGGCGTCGGTCAGGGCATCGCGCTTGCAATAGCAGCCCCCTGAACTTGTGACGCGTTGATCACGGGTCGGGATCCGGAAGTCGCCGGCGTCGTGTCATCGGCGCGCCTTGACAGGTCCTCATTGAAATTGTCGAGCCGTTCGGCGAGTTTTTCAAAGACCAGCGAAGGCAGACGTATGGTCGTGACAAACAGCGCTTCAAATTCGTCATAAGCCACCTTCCAGTTGAAATCCCGTATCTCCTGGTACGCACCGGTGGCCAGCGTTTTCAGCTCGACGGCATCTTCAACCAAGGGACGAACCAACCGGGTAGCCCGCTCCGGGCCATTTGCAACCCAAACCGCCATTGACATCGAAAGAAATGCAAAAACAAACACATACAAATTTTTAAAAAGGAACCGCATTACAACCCCAGGCATCGATTAAGATTTCATTAACTCACAAGGGTCGTAGAAGATGCGCGTAGGACGCGCAACCTCATTCATTCAGTTTTAAGTTGTATTTTAGAGAGTAAGGTTAACTTCAGCGGCTCTCTGTGCAAAGACGCCGACAGGCAGATGTTGCAAGGCAACACCCGCCTGACTGCGATAACAGCCGCCCTAAGCGGGAAGCAAGGAAGTCGTCCGGATTTTTTCCTTCGTGTCGTCATCGAGCCTGTAGCCCATGCCGACCAGCCAACTGATGTTTACACCGCGCGGTTTGAGCTTTTTCCTGAGCAGGCAGATATGCACACGCACGTTTTCAAGCTCCGGTCCGCCATCTTCCCGGTCCGCATAGAGGAAAGCGTGGATCTGTTCACGATTTGCGAAGGTTCGCTTCAAAAGGAAACGCAGGATGCGTGTCTGAATGCGAGTGAGGTCCCACTCCGGCGGAAAGATCACCTGCTGATCGGCGATCAAACGCTCCAATTCGGCGATGCGGGCCTCTTTTCGCTCCAACTGCTCGCGCAGGTGAACGATCTCATAGTCAAGAGCAAGGCTCATCTCAGAACCTCCCGCAAGTCAGGGCATCGCATATCTTTTTCTGTTTCGCAGCCATTCGCATATTCAACAGTTCCAGAAACTGTGCCCTGATCCGAATGGTACCCACGATTTAATGTCTGCCGCATGATAGGTTTCATTGAGTTTCGTTCTCTTTTGTCCGTGACAAACGGTAACTCGACACAGGGCGATCTACCGGCACAGAGGTCACGGGTTTCAGTGTTGTTTTCTTTGAGAAGCGCTGTTTTTTCCATTCTGGAGAATTGATGAACGCACGTATCCAACAGCGTCGATACGCCCGTGTTACACCGCGCAGCATCAGCTTTGCAGCTGCGCATTACTGAACAGGTTGACGAGACAGGCAACGATTTGAAAGTCAGGTTATGCGCGTGAACTCTGCGCGCCGGTGTGCTTTCTGCCACCGAACCAGACCCGGGCACCGCAGCTCTGCTCCAATTGCCACGATGCAACTGGAGAGGGTCTTTCCCCCGGCCTCCACCAGGAGGTCTATATGCGTATATGCGGTTCGCCGCATTACGAACAGTTGAGAGGTCCACAGTCTATTTGCCCGACGTCCACCTGGTCCGACATAACCGTTTGAGCGGTCATGTACTGAGTGATCCGGATCAGTCAGAGACCTTTCCGGTGTTACTCCCCCACTGTTTTCAAAACACGTGGATCCGGTCGGCCTTCCCGAAAAAACATCAAAAACCACATAATTTCGGTTCAATTCCGAATTTGAAACCAAGCTGACAATATTTTCATGGTTAAAAATAACATAGCAATTTCAACAAGTCAGGCATCATTCCGCTTGCCACGCCCGGCACTGCGCAACGACAACGTGGCCACCCCCGAGAAGGATAATGGCGAACGAACCTCATTCAAGAAAGATGGCAAGACCGAACAATGCGCATGGCCTCAAACTCATTGTGATCACTAAGGATATTGCCCTGTTACAACCGGTGTGTTAACCATGCGTTGCAATCAAATCCTGATTTCTCACACTGGGGTATTTTACAATGAAGGGCATTCTTATTGGTAGTGCCATACTACTTGCAAGTGTCGGCACCGCCAATGCTGCGCCTGTCGCTTTCGATCTCTCTCTGAGCCCGGGGCAATCGACAAACTACAATGTATTGCCGAATTCGTTTTCACTGACAGTCGATGGCCTCACCGCAACATTCACGGCGGGAGCTTTCACGAACGGTCTTGACAGCAGCGGAGGCAACCGGAACATCTCGAACACATCGGGCGGTTACACGATCGGCGGTCCGAGCAACACCCTTAATCAGGCCAGTGATATCCGGATTGGTCGCTATTATGGTGGCGCAGGCGTTGTAACCCGACCAGGTGAAGAACACTGGGTTGACGGTTCCGGTTGGGATAATTTCGTCACCGCGTCATTCAGCTACATGGGCGAAGCGGTTGATGTGGCCATGACTTCCGTTTCTTTCAGCTTCTTTGGCGGTAACGATGACTTTCGCTGGGGCTACGATCTGAGCGGAGACGGAAGCTACGGAACCGGCGACTTCCTGAGCTACAAAAACGATGCCAACCCGTTTTCCGGTTTCGGCGGTGTTGAAAGCGGCCTGTTCATGATCGGTGCCTTCGACAGCAATGATGAATGGAAGCTGAAATCCATAACGGTGGACTACACGCCGACGACACCTGTTCCCTTGCCTGCTGGTGGATTGCTGCTCATGGGTGGCCTTGGCGCGCTTGTCATTGCACGCAAGTTTCAGAAAGCCTGAGAAACACCAAAAGAATGACATCAGGCAGCCTCCCCGGGGGCTGCCTTTTTTGTGGCTTGCGGCGGTGCTCTGCTCAAACGTCAGCATTGGACTCATCAGTGAATAGCCGGGACTTGGCGCTCCCGTACCGATGGATGGTTGTTCATCGGCCCGCCTGCCCTCGTTTCATATTCCTTGCCGGTTCATGCATCTGTTCGACCCCGGGATTGCTGACAAAAGAACCGGCGAAGGTTCTCCGTCAGAACAATCAATGCTCCGGCGCAGACACGCGCGAATTCGCGTCACTCCGGGTTCGAGGCGCCAATGAACACCTGTAGATTTGTACGTGGCGTCAGCCGTTAAGTATACTTGGCAGTTCGGGTGGGAATTCAATCTTAACGTTAAAATTAACGTCTTGTTTACTTATGCGTCCGGATGCTGTTTCTAGAGATTGTTGCAAGTAGATATTTTCAATACCCCGCGAGCTGCCCGGAAAACGGCTCGTGGGGTTATTTATTTCAAGCACTTTCCGACCGGCCATGATGGGCGTGCCAGTGCCAGGCAATGTCGATACGCCTTGTTACCCAGACATCCGCATGGCTGGCAATGTAGTCAAGGAAACTTGCAAGCGCAGCAGCGCGCCCCGGACGACCGGCCAGCCGGCAATGAAGACCGATGTTGAGCATTTTCGGCGATCCGCGGCGGCCCTCGTCGTAAAGCGTGTCGAACGCATCCTTCAGATAAGTGTAAAACTGGTCTCCGGAGTTGAAACCCTGGACAGACGCGAAGCGCATGTCATTTGTGTCGAGCGCATAGGGAATGACGAGATGATCGCCATTCGGACCATCGACCCAGTATGGGAGATCGTCCGCATAGCTGTCAGAATCGTAGAGAAACCCACCCTCCTCAAGAACCAGTTTCTGGGTCTGCATCGAACAGCGGCCCGTATACCACCCCATCGGGCGGGCACCGGTGACTTCTTCATGAATGGTGATTGCCTGCCGAATCTGCCGGCGCTCTTCGTCTTCTTCCATGTCCGCGTGCTCGACCCATTTCAGACCGTGTGAGGCGATCTCCCAATCGGCCTCTTTCATAGCCGCAACCGCTTCACGATTGCGCATCAGTGCTGTTGCAACACCAAACACCGTTACCGGAAGTGCGCGCTCCGTAAACAAACGCCACAAACGCCAGAACCCTGCACGTGAGCCATACTCGTAGATCGATTCCATGTTCCAGTGACGTTTTCCGGGCCAGGGCTCGGCGCCGACAATTTCCGAGAGAAACGCTTCGGACGCAGGATCACCATGGAGAATGTTGTTCTCGCCGCCTTCCTCGTAATTGAGAACGAACTGAACCGCCAGTCTGGCACCAGCTGGCCACGCGGGATCCGGCGGTGTGCGGCCGTAACCGATCATGTCGCGCGGATAGGAATCGTTCATGCTGCTCTCCAGAGATTGCCAATCATCGGACAAAAGACCGCAACGCTCCACGCCGCGCAAGCTCCGGCCACTCAAAGCGCGCAGAAAAAACCGATGCCTAAAATTTTAGGTATCGGATTATGCACGTTTTAGAGCCTTCCGGATTATTACTGATCCTGCGGAACATTGCTGGGTGGCGATCATGATCGCTAGGACTGATGAAATGAAGCTTTCGTCCGCCGGTTTGCTGTTGCTTCTTGCCGCCGTCGTCATGACGCTGTTTTCCGATGCGGGATCGAGCACTTCGAACGAAGCCAAAGCCAACGTCATGTATCGGGGTCTGGTCGAGTGAAGCCGATTGTTTCGACGACACGCGCCCGATCTTCACCACTTGGCGCGGCTGTCATTCTTGCGATCGGGTGGTGACGCGGACCGGCTGAAGCGCGCTCCCCTTGTCAACTTCCGGCAACCTGAATGCAGTCCCGCCACCGCGGTCTTCTTTTCCAAGCAGCATGATCGCTGAGCCGATGACCACCGAACCCAGCGTGATCACCAGCCCGAATGCCAGCATGAGAACGGGAAGTACAGGATCGTCCGCATTCAACACCAGGCTCCTCAGATTGCCGATATTGCTCCAGAAAATGCCGGCAAGAACCAAAATCGCAATGACAATGCCTGCAGCTCCGTTAATGGCAATGAGACGAAACAAGGGCTCATCGAATAGTCTGACCAATCCGAACGACCTGGTTTTGACCGCCATCGAATTTCTCCCGTTCGTTTCCATTTTGAACTGTTACCAAAGCTAACGCCCGGCAGGAAAACGACAACCTGTCAAATAGGACAGCTCCGACGCGGGTTGAGAACCTCGTTGCCTGACACCAACCAGGTCTGAAATCACTAATCCGGCAAAAAATTGTGCGGCGCACCCTTGATTCATTTCAGCATGATATATATTAGTTCGATATATCGAGCCAACATATACCCCTCGAATGCGATACAGCCGGAGATATCAACCGGGTCTGGGCGCCGGGTGTGGTAGGGCCGAAAATCCGGAAGGACGCTTCCGGGAACGGAGAGACCCATGAGCGTACGCAGCCTGTGCCTCGCAATCCTTTCATTCGGGGATGCGACCGGATACGAGATCCGCAAAGAATCCACGGACGGCCGTTTCAGCTATTTTGAGGATGCGAGTTTCGGATCAATCTACCCGGCGCTGGCGCGGCTTGAATCGGAAGGTCTTGTTACCGTGCGGGAAGAACCGCAAGCCGGAAAACCTGCCCGCAAGGTCTATTCGATCACCGAAGTCGGCCGGGCGGAACTTATCGATTACCTGTGCGAGCCACAGGCACGTGACACATTCAAATCCCCCTTTCTTCTGATCGCCCTGAATGCGGCTCAGCTTCCGCCGGATGTCATCCGACGCGCTCTTGAGCGCCGCAAGGCTCAGGTTCGGGAGGAACTGCAATTGCTGACAGATACGGACAAGGAATGCGGCCATCCTGGATCCAACTGGACCAGGAGCTACGGCATCGCCTGCATGAATTGCACACTCGACTATCTGGAAGAACACGGCGAAGCACTTGTCAAGATCGCTGAAGACGCGGCAAAGCCGGTTTCGGACGCCGCCGAGTAGGCCTGAGTTTCGGAGTATTGACCAATGAAAGTAAAGTTTTCCTATGTTCTGGCAGCATGTCTTGCTGCGGGTATCGGCGTCTGGATGTCGAGTGGAACAGTCGTCGTCGGAGGTGTCGGTGACGGAGAAAACGCTGTGCCACCGCCGGCAGAACGGGTGGCGGAGGGCGCTGACGCCACGTTCCGGGTGCAGGTGCTGAAACTCACGGCGCAGGAACGTCAGGCTGTCCTTGAGGTCAGGGGACGCACCGAAGCGGAAGCCAAGGTTGCCGTCAGATCCGAGACGACCGACGATGTGGTTCGCCGACCTGCCCGTGAAGGCGCGCGCGTGTCTGCCGGGGACATCTTGTGCGAACTGGATCGGGGTACCCGCGAAGCCAGGATACTGGAAGCCAAGGCGCTCATTTCACAGGCTGAACTCGATCACGCCGCTGCAACACAGCTTGCGGACAAAGGGTTCACGTCACAGACCCGTGCTGCGGCAACGCAGGCCGGTCTCGATGCTGCGAAGGCACGTGTAAAGGAAGCGGAACTCGAACTGGAACGCACGATCATCCGCTCACCGATCGACGGGGTGATCGAAAGCCCGATGGCCGAAGTCGGAGCGCAACTTGAAAGTGGCAGCATCTGCGCAACGGTCGTAAATTCCGATCCGATGATCGCCATAGGACAGGTTTCAGAACTCAATGTCGGACAGATTTCGATCGACATGCCAGCTGAAGTCGCACTTGTAACCGGTCAGACGATGGCGGGAAAGGTTCGCTATATTTCCCCGTCTGCGGACCCGGACACACGCACATTCCGCGTCGAAGTCGAGTTGCCGAATGCCGATGGCGCAGCACGTGACGGCGTCACCGCCGTGACCCGCCTGTCTCTTCCGCTCGAAAAGGCGCACAAGATTTCGCCCGCCATCCTGACGCTCAATGATGAAGGCGTTGTCGGAGTGCGTGCGATCGATGATGACAACAAGACCGCATTTTTCCCCGTCAGGGTCCTTGGCGGTGAACAGGACGGACTGTGGGTCGGCGGATTGCCGGAAGATGTCACTGTAATTGTTGTTGGTCAGGAATATGTCGGAGACGGCGAAACCGTTCAGCCAGTCTTTGAAACCGCGGAGCTCGGTAAATGATAAACATGCTTGAAGGCGTCCTGCGGCGTCCCAAGACAGTCTTCGTGTTGATGATAGCGCTCCTGGTTGCCGGGGTCTTCAGCTATATCAACATTCCGAAGGAAGACAGTCCGGACATCGATGTCCCTGTCTTTTATGTCTCCGTCGTCCAGCAAGGGATTTCACCGGAAGATGCCGAACGGCTTCTGGTCCGTCCGATGGAAACGGAATTGCGTGGCCTGGATGGTCTGAAGGAGATCACGGCCGTCGCATCGGAAGGTCATGCCGGTATCGTTCTGGAATTCGACATTTCCTTCGACAAGGACGAGGCTCTTGCCGATGTTCGGGACAAGGTCGACGCAGCAAAGGGCGAACTGCCTGCGGATGCCGAAGAACCGACGATTTCCGAAACCAACTTTGCTCTGGTTCCCACGATCACCATCGCCCTGTCAGGCAATGTGCCTGAACGCACGCTCTACCAGCATGCAAGGCGCCTGAAGGATCTGGTCGAGGCGATTGATACCGTTCGTTCCGCCGATCTCAAGGGTCACCGGGAAGAGCAGCTCGAAGTCCTGATCGATTCACAAAAGCTGGAATCCTACGCGATCACCCAGCAGGAACTCCTGACCTCTCTGTCGAACAACAACCAGCTTGTCCCCGCGGGCTATATCGATGGCGGTCAGGGCCGCTTCAACGTCAAGGTTCCGGGCCTTATCGAGACGGCTCTTGATGTCTATTCGCTGCCGATCAAGCAGGCCGGTGAAGGCGTCGTGACCCTGAGCGATGTGGCCGAAGTCCGCCGCACGTTCAAGGATGCCGATTCCTATACCCGGGTAAACGGCAGCCCTGCCATTGCGCTGGACGTAACCAAGCGTATCGGCACCAACATCATCGAAAACAACCTTGCCATCCGCGCGGTCGTCGATGAAGCGACCAAGGACTGGCCGGAGACGATCCAGGTCGATTACATGATCGACATGTCGTCGAACATTTTTGAGGTGCTGGGGTCCCTGCAATCCTCGATCCTGACGGCGATCTTCCTTGTCATGATCCTGGTTCTGGCCGCGCTCGGAATGCGCTCGGCGCTGCTTGTCGGTCTCGCGATCCCGACCTCGTTCATGGTCGGCTTCCTGATCCTGTCGGGGCTTGGATACACCGTGAACATCATGGTGATGTTTGGCCTCGTGCTGACCGTCGGTATGCTCGTCGACGGCGCAATCGTCATGGTCGAATATGCTGACCGCAAGGTGCATGAAGGCATGGAGGACCGCGAAGCCTATATCCGGGCCGCACGTCTCATGTTCTGGCCGATCGTGTCGTCCACGGCAACAACGCTTGTCGCGTTCCTGCCCATGCTGCTGTGGCCAGGTGTTGCCGGCGAGTTCATGAGCTACCTGCCGATCATGGTCATCATCGTCCTGACAGCGGCGCTGCTGACAGCCATGGTGTTCCTGCCCGTTACCGGTGGCATCTTCGCCATGGTCACGCATTTCATCGAACGGAATGCTGCCGGCGTTCTGGCGTTGGTTTTTGCCGCTCTGGCAATCCTTGCGACCTTGGCGGCTTTCGGCGCCAATCCGGGGGCACCTGGATTTGCAGAGGCGCTAGGTGCTTCACCACTCGCAATACCAACAGCAGCGCTTGCATTTGTTCTAGTTGGTGTCAGCTCGTTCCTTATCCTGCGCCCCTTCGTGCGTTGGAGGCGTGAGCGTGCTGCAAAACAGGGGCAAGTCGAAAACCAGAAACCGGTCAAACAATACCGGTCCGTGACGTTTGTCTCGCTCGCTTTCGAGATGGTTGCCGTCGGGTTTGCGGCCTACTTCGCCTATTTCCTCGCGACCAGCAAACCCGCGATCATCACGGATACGATCGGTTCCGTGTTCGGATATCTCTCCGGACTGGCTCAACCGCTCGCCACCCTTTCGCATCCCATAGCACTTGATACAGGGTTCTATCTTGTGGTTTTCGGATTTGCGATCGTGGCGGTATGGGCGGCTTACAAGACGATATCGCCACTCGTGCATTTGCTTGAATGGGGTTTTGACGAAATCCGCAGGACACTTGGTTTCGGCACGCGGAATGGCGGATCGAAGAGTGACAAGCCGGACGAACTCCGGTTCGACGCGAGCACCGTCAAAGGTCTGACAGGTCTATACGTCCGTCACCTGAAGCTGCTGGCCGGCAATCCGATCGGCAACGTCCTGACGCTCGTCGCTGTTCTCGGCACCTGTGCGTTGATCTTCATGTCATTTTCCTCCAATCCGACCGGTGTCGAGTTCTTCGTGGACGAGGAACCGGATCAGGCCGTGGTCATGGTGTCTGCAAGAGGCAACATGTCCGCAATGGAATCACTGGAGATCGTCAAGCAGGTCGAGGCTGAAGTGCTTCAGACAGCCGGTATCCAGAACGTCATCACGTCTGCGTTCCCACCAGGCGGTGGCAGCGGTCCCCAGTTCATTGGCGGGGTCCAGGACAAGCCGGCTGACGTCATCGGTGAAATGTCGCTTGAGCTGGCAAAATACTGTTGCCGCCGAAATGCCTCGGAAATCTTTGCGGAAATCCGCGACCGGACCGCCTCCATCCCCGGCATCAGGGTCGAGACCCGCAAGATCGAGGGCGGCCCTCCAACCGGCAAGGACCTCCAGCTGGAAGTCAAGTCGACCGACTATGACACGATGGTGGAGCAGGTAGCCCGCATCCGCACCAAACTCGACGAGATGAAGCATCTTCTCGATCAGGAAGACGGTCGGCCCCTGCCCGGCATCGAGTGGCAGATCGAAATCGACCGCGAACAGGCGGGCCGTTATCAGGCCGGGATCGGTTCCGTCGGTAACATGGTTCAGCTCGTCACCAATGGTGTTCTGATCGGAAACTACCGTCCGACAGACTCCGAGGACGAAGTTGATATCCGCGTTCGGCTTCCCGCCGACGAGCGGACGCTCGACCGCTTTGACCAGTTGCGCCTTCAAACACCCCTTGGCCTTGTGCCGATCGCAAACTTCATCGACCGCTCACCTGAGCAGAAAGTCTCGTCGATTACCCGGCGCGACGGTCTTTATTCGATGATGCTGAAGGCGACCGTCGACAAGACCGCGGTGGACGAAGACGGCAAACCTGTCACGGTGGACGCCAAGGTGCAGGAGCTGAACGAATGGCTGGATGCCCAGACCTTCCCGGACAATATCTACCTGCAGTTCCGCGGCGCTGATGAAGATCAAAAGGAGTCGGGTGAATTCCTGATGAAGGCGATGGTGGCATCGCTGTTCCTGATGTTCCTCATCCTGCTCACCCAGTTCAACTCGTTCTACCAGACGTTCCTGACCCTTTCGACTGTCGTCATGTCGGTCATGGGCGTGTTGCTCGGCATGATGCTGACTGGCCAGAAGTTCTCGATCATCATGACCGGGACTGGTGTGGTGGCGCTTGCCGGGATCGTGGTCAACAACGCGATCGTCCTGATCGACACCTATAACCGCTTCCGGCATGACGGTTTCGATCCGCTCGACGCGATCCTGAAGACATCGGGTCAGCGTATCCGTCCGATCCTGCTGACCACGGTCACGACAATTGTCGGTCTGGTGCCGATGGCAACTGCCGTCAACCTGGACTTCTTCACCCAGACCGTCGCGGTTGGCGGTATCACGGCGATCTGGTGGATCCAGCTGTCGACCGCGGTGATTTCCGGCCTCGCCTTCTCCACGATCCTGACGCTGGTCATGATCCCGGTGATGATCGCGGTGCCAAGCACCTGGGCCAATAGCGGCCGGGCTATCTGGGCCATGGTGTCCAGCAGGCCTGCCGAACAGGTCGCAGAGCAGCCGGAACAGGGAGAAGTCGATACCGACCTTGAACAGGATGTCGAGTGGACCGATCCGGACCTCGAAAAGGAACGTCCCGCCGCAAAGGTTGTGTCGATGCCCAAACCGGCGCCTCCCAAGGTCCCGTTGCAGGAAGAACCGCCGCTTGCCGCGGAGTAGAATTCCGGCAGACCCAAATGAAAACAAAAAAGGGCCGTGCATCGCACGGCCCTTTTTTTTTGTCAGGCCAGCTGTGACCGGAAGATCCGAAAATCAAGACTTGCAACGACGAACGGAGCCCTGCACGGTGAAGATGACCGACCAGGGGACCCAATGGATCATCGTGCTTTCATCGCCGGACTGACCGCGTCCCAACGCGCCGGATTGACTGAAAAATCGAATGCAAAAGGGCTGACCGGCCTCGCCCTTCATTTCGGCTTGATTGTCCTGGTTGGCGGTTTGATCGCGGTCGGCGTTCCCGGCTGGCAATTTCTCATGATGGTCCAGGGCATCCTGATCATTTTCCTGTTCACGTTGCTCCATGAAACCATCCACCGGACGGCGTTTCACTCGCCCCTGCTCAACGACCGGGTTGCGAGGCTCTGCGGTTTTTTGATCGTCGTGCCGTCGGACTGGTTCCGTGACTTTCATTTCGCGCACCACCGCCACACACAGGACCCGGATAACGATCCCGAGCTAGCTGGTGGAAAGCCGGATACCGTTTGGGAATACCTTGTTCATGTCAGCGGGTTGCCAACCTGGTGGAGCGAATGGAAAACCCTTTTTGAAAATGCATCCGGGCGCTGCGAAACTTCTTTCGTCCCGGTCAACGGCCGGGACAGGGTCCGGCGTGAAGCGGTTGTCTCGCTCCTGCTCTACGGGTTTCTGGCTCTGGTCTCGATCGTGAGCGGGTTGCACCTGCTGCTTTATGTCTGGGTAATACCCTGTCTTCTCGGCCAACCCTTCCTGCGACTATACCTGCTGGCCGAACATGGACGTTGTCCTTTTGTCGCCAACATGCTGGAAAACAGCCGGACGACCTACACGAACGCGCTTGTGCGAAAACTCGCCTGGAACATGCCCTACCATGCCGAACATCACAGTTATCCAACCGTACCGTTCCACAAGCTGCCCGATCTTCACAGCCTGATCAAAGAGCATCTGAACTCGACGTCTGACGGATACACCGCGTTTCATGCAGACTACCTGACGAACCTGAGGGATGTTTCGAGCAAGTCCTAGCTCATGTCACGCAGGTTCGCTGGTTGCGGGGTACCGTCATTGCCCGGTCAATTTCTGTCCCGCCCATTTTTTGAGAACCAGGGCTCTTGCCAGAAATTGATGTCGGCAATATAGTTGTATGATACAACTTTTATCTCAGGTGATCCATGACAGACGCGTCCCCTTCCCTCGTACAGGACATTCGTGCAGCCTCGCGGCAGCTTGTCAGGGAGTTCGGTTTTCTTGACCGAACAATCGCCGGAACAGATCTTTCAGGCTCCGGCGTCCATGCAATTCTGGAAATCGGGCACCATCCAGGCATCACCGCAAAAGATCTCGCGACCAGGCTAAAGCTCGAGAAATCGACAATCAGCCGCTTGCTCAAGTCGCTGGACCTGCGCGGGGAAATCATCCAGACCCGATCGGAAAAGGATGGCCGGGTCTTTGGTCTGAGCCTGACAAACACCGGTTGGGAGACATTTTCCAGGATCGACAGGTTCGGCAACGATCAGGCCGTCGGCGCACTTGGCCGGATCAGAAACGGCTCGGCCCGCTCCATCGCCGATGCCTTGACTTCCTATGCGGACGCGCTGGCCGGATCGGACGTAATTGACGCATCTCAGACACCTGGACACGACATCGTCGAAGGCTACCAGACCGGCATGATCGGTGACATCGCGGCACTGCATGCGCGCACCCACGGCGTCTTCATCGGCATGGGACCAACCTTTGAAAGTGTCGTCTCCCAGGCCATGGCCGAATTCATGCCCCGCATCGAGAACCCGGTGAACAACAGCTGGAGTATCGTTGAGAACGGCGAGATCATCGGGTCGATCAGCATCGATGGCGAGGACCTTGCAGGCAACATTGCGCACCTGCGCTGGTTCATCCTGTCGGAAAAGCTTCGTGGCCTCGGGTTCGGAAAAAAGCTGCTGCTGAAGGCTATTGACCATTGTGATGCTCATGGATTTGAGGAAATCCATCTCTGGACCCTCAAGGGCCTTGATGCTGCAAGAAATCTCTATGAGCGGAACGGGTTTTTTCTTGCCGACGAATATGTCGGCGACCAATGGGGCAAGTCGGTTACAGAGCAAATGTTCATTCGCAAAAGGCGCTGAAAGGTTTGCGGAAAAAATTTGCTTCCACCGGGGCAGTGCTATCGTTTTCTCATTGATTGCGCCGGTATTTCGGACCGCAGTGCCTCGCGTGAAGCCTCAAAGCGGCCGTTCGCCCGAATATTCTTGTCTGGAACCTATGAGAAAATTTCCGAGTTTACTTTTGGTTTGCCTGGAACGAACAAAAGGACAAAAACAAAAACGAAATTCACGACAGGCACAAGGCCCACGAGTGCCAAGAATGGTGACCAGCGCAAATCCTGTAGCCGCATGATATGAAAACGCTGGCTGAAATACCCGACCAAGAGACCGCAAATCAAAACTACAAGCGCGCCCAGATCGCTGTTACCTGCCTGACTTGAGGCCAAAAAACTGATGCCGATGCCGAAGACCAGCAAGATCAGCAAGCGAACAAAAAATTCCATCCTAGTCAGGTAGCGGTCGCGTGCTGTCGTGAAATACGCAACAACGAAGAGAATGAGTGCGACGGCGATAAACAGGATCTGCAACATGGATTTATTGTCCTTTCCTCGTCTCAAACAAACAATCGATCACAATGTTGAATTGTCATCACTCTGACGGCAGTCAGGAGCAGCCGAATGGTAGTAACCAAATAGATCTGAAGGGTTGGCTTCCACCGATCGGCTGCGCCTGGAGCGCAAAGGATTGCAGTTTACGGGCAAAGAGTATGCCCCGCAAACGACACACCGGCTCGCCGTTATGCCTTTGTGATTGAATTCCCACCATCGCACAACATTGCAGAACCCGTTACGAACGAACCAGCGTCGGACAGGAGAAACAGGGCTGCCCTTGCAATTTCGTCCGGCTCCGCCATTCGCTTCAAGGCATGCAGTCCTGCGATGTATTCATGAAAGGCCGGATCATCGCCGGCCATCTCGGTTTTGGTTCCGCCGGGCAGCAAAGCATTCACCCGAATTTTTTGCGGACCGCACTCCACTGCCAGAACCTGCATCAGGCCAATCAATCCGGCCTTCGAAGCAGCATAGGCAGACATGCCCGGAAAGCCGATCGTGTGACCGACAAATGTCGAGGTGAAGACCATCGATCCACCTCCGGTCGTCTTCATGGCCGGGATCTGATGCCTTGCAGCAAGAAAGGCGCTTGTCAGATTGGTTGCGATGACCTGATTCCAGTTTTCAAGGCTCAACTCCGGAAGCGGCCCCATCTCACCCATCATCCCGGCATTGTTGAAGGCCCCGTCGAGCCTGCCGAAGGTCTCAAGCGTTGCATTTACGGAGGCTTCGGCGAAGTCGGGATCGCAAACGTCTCCGGCAAATATGGCGACACGCCCGGACGCGTCAGGCAACGACGCCCTTACCTCCTCCAGACGTTCCCTGCGCCGTGCAGCAAGGACAAGATTGGCACCTTCCTCTGCAAAAATCTTAGCTGCAGCCGCACCGATCCCGCTGCTCGCGCCCGTAATCAAAATGGTTTTTCCGTGTAACATCTCTGCTTCCTCATGATTGTGAGGCCGCCTAAATGAACCAGAAAACTTCTTCGAAAAACCCGATTTGCGAGGACCGCAATCGCCTCAACCGCCATGATCCTTGTCGCGATCGGCAATGTTGTCGAGATCGGTATCACATTCGTCCCCGTCGTCATCGAGGCTGAGTGTTTCATCAGCCAGGACAAGTTTGCGATGTGCACGCCACGACATGGGGATGGACAGCAGATAGAGAACCGCAGCTCCTGCCAGCATGCGGAACGGATAGCTGACCGTAAGCGCAACGATCAGAACTGCAAGGACAATCAACGGCAAAACGAAATCGCGACGGACCCTGGTGCCGATTGTCTTTCCCGAATAGGTGGGCAACCTGCTGATGACCAGAAATGCAATCGCAATCGTGTAGGCGGCCACGAAGGCGGTATCTGCAAACCAGTGCGGAAACAGGCCCAGAAAATCGAGATACAGCGGGAGAAGAACCGTCAAGGCGCCTGCGGGAGCAGGAACTCCGGTGAAGAACCTGGAAGTCCATGCGGGTTTGCCGGGATCTTCCAGTGCAACATTGAAACGCGCCAAGCGCAACGCCATCGAAATGGCGAAGATCAGCGCTGCAATCCAACCCAGGTTGCCCGCATCCTTGAGCAGCCAGAGATAGAGCATCAATGCCGGAACGACACCGAAATTGACAAAGTCGGAAAGGGAGTCCAGCTCTGCACCAAACTTTGACGTCCCCTTCATCATGCGTGCAACACGCCCGTCGAGACCATCCAGGACCGCAGCAACGAGCACCGCACCGACAGCAAATTCCCAGCGATCGTCAAACGCCATTCGGACGGCTGTCAATCCGGAGCAAAGTGCCAGCAATGTCACCATGTTGGGTACGATCAGGCGCATCGGAACACGGCGGAACCGCGGCGTTCGGCGCTCTCGATTTTCCCCGTTTTCTGGACTGTCCGACACCGCTGACCTCAGCTCACGCGAGTCAAAGGTTGCGCCGGTGCCTGAGGTTGAGTCAGATCGGCCAGAACAGTTTCACCCGCGATCATGGTCTGACCGATCGACACTTTCGGCTGTGTGTCTGCGGGGAAATAGACATCAAGTCGCGAACCGAAACGGATCAGTCCGAAACGTTCCCCGGCAGAGATTGACTCACCTTCGCGAACAAAACACACGATCCGGCGCGCAACCAGTCCGGCAATCTGCACGACGCCGATACGGGTGCCGCCCATCTCGATTACCAGCCCGTTACGCTCATTGTCGTCGCTTGCCTTGTCGAGTTCAGCATTCAAAAACTTGCCTGCGCGATAGGCCACGCGCGAGATCGAGCCTCCCACTGGTGCACGGTTCACATGGCAGTTGAATACATTCATGAAGATGGAAACACGCATCAGCGGCTCAGTGCCGAGTTCCAGCTCTGCAGGCGGGAGGGCGTGTCCGAGAAGGCTGACAACTCCGTCTGCGGGAGAAATCACAAGACCTTCACCAACAGGCGTCACCCTTTTGGGATCGCGGAAGAAATAGCAGATCCAACCAGTCAACAGGAGGCCGATCCAGAACAGCGGGTCGATAAACCAGCCAACAACCAGCGTTGCGACGAGCGAAATTGCTATGAAAGGCCAGCCTTCCCGGTGAATCGGGACCATGGCTTTGGTGACGGAATCGACTATCGACATCAAGACTTTCCGAATTCAGAACGGGAACGGCTCATTCCCGGACAATTGCTGCCCGAAGTCGCGACGAGCCGACACGCACCCGTTGCGCTTCCTTGTTCCTCAGCTTCTAGAGACTTTTTCGGTCCCTGAGAACAGTTATTTCCCAAACGCGTGACTTATTCACTCACTCGAACGCTTCCAACATCCTGATGCAATTGGGCTTGACCTACCCGGTGCACGACACAGGCACAAATATCGCAGTGAAGGAAAAGGCAATGTTGCCGGAGGTCCTTGGTCTATTCGCCTATTCGAAACCACAAGCTTCCATGCTCGTTGCGATCGCTCGGAAGGCCTCGTCGACATTGAGGCAGCCGGATTCCCTCGGCCGACTGGGCGACAACCGAACAACCGATCGCAAGAACCTTGAGCCTTCGTCTCCTAACCGACTCTCGTTCCAGAGTTCTCTATTTTTCCCGGTATTCAGTTTCCCAATAGGCCGGTCTGCCGTATTTCGAGATCAGAAAATCAACCAGTGCGGTGACTTTGGGTGGAATGAACCTGGCGGGCGGATAGACAGCATAAATGTTGCCGGTGCGGGAAATCGGATAGTTCTCCATCACCGCGACAAGATTACCGTCACGAAGGTCCTCCCACACATGTGCCAGCGATTTCACGGTCAGGCCAAGCCCGTAGATGGCCGCGTCATAGGCAAAGTCGCCACTATCTCCGGAGATTACCGGATCCTCGAGATGATAACCGATTTCCCCTTCAGGGCCCTCGAAATACCAGACGGGCATCGGGTCAAAGCCAACACAGTCGTGGTTGCGCAGATCGTCCGGTGTCTTCGGCGCTCCCTTTCTCGCTATGTATTCGGGACTGGCACACAGCACTCTCGGGTTTCCACCCAGCTTTCTTGCAATCAGGCTGGAATCCGGCAACGGCGCTCCCCTGATCGCCATATCGTAACCTTCCGCCACCAGGTCCACGATCCGGTCGGTCATGTCGACTTCCAGCCTGAGTTCCGGATAAAGTTGCCTGAATTCAGGAAGATAAGGCAGAATGTGTTTACGGCCGAAGAATACGTTGAGCGACATGCGCAACATTCCGCGGGGCGTATCTTCCGCGGCGTCGATCAGTGCACGGGCGCGATCCATTTCACCCAGTGCGTTGCTGGTATGGCGCAAAAAGACCTGACCGGCCTCTGTCAGTCCCGTGCGCCTGGTTGTGCGGGCAACCAGTTGGGAACCGAGTTCCTTTTCCAGGTTGCTCAGGCGACTGCTGGCAGCTGAGGGAGACAAGCCGAATTCCCGGCCAGCCGCAGACAGGCTGCCGAGTTCAGCCACACGTTTGAAAAATTTCAGATCGTCAAGTCGCATTATTCGAAACTTTCGAAAGATATGTTCCAGATTACCCCAATTCTTCGAAACCTTGCAATATGAGAAAACAGGCTCACGAAACGAAAGGAGCCTGTCATGATGCATACTGGAGACATCTACGAAGAACGTGCCCGGACCGCCCGGCATCGGGAGTTGCGCGCTTTTGCAAGCGCCCTGTCGGGACTTCTCTTTCACGTTATTCCGGGCAGAAAAACCAAAAGAGTTGCCGGGTTCAGTTCCGCGGAACCTGCGAATGACCGGGTCTCGAACCGACGGCATGCCGCCTGATGGGGGCCTGCTCCACCCGGATACCGGATTGCCTGCCCAACCGACTTGTCCAGTCAACCTCACCGGAAGTGACAACACTGGTGCAAATAAACAAAACGTAAGACCATTTTTCTCATTCGGCGCTTGCCTTGAGACCTGCTGCCTGCCAGAAGAGCAGCATTCTCAGGGCGGGGTGGAAGTCCCCACCGGCGGTAAGCAGTGTGCTGCAAGCCCGCGAGCGCCTTCCATTCGGAAGGGTCAAGCAGATCAGGTGAGAATCCTGAGCCGACGGTCAAAGTCCGGATGAAAGAGAAACTGCGCTCAGACGGCATTCGCCGTCCGTGTCGTATGTGATCGCCTTGGGTGACGTGTCGCGAACCAGGGAGATCATCAATGACACACACCCGATATGCCTTCATCAAAGCCGGATGGCACTCCGATATCGTCGACCAGGCGCTCGTCGGCTTCCAGCAGGTCATCCCCGCGGACAGCATCGACGTGTTTGACGTGCCTGGTGCGTTCGAGATGCCGCTTGCCGCGAAAAATCTTGCGCAAACTGGAAAGTACGCAGCTATCACTGCGGCTGCCCTTGTTGTCGACGGCGGCATTTACCGGCATGATTTCGTCGCTCAGGCGGTGGTCAGCGGTTTGATGCAGGCTGGTCTTGAAACAGATGTTCCGGTCCTGTCTGTTTCGCTGACCCCACACCACTTCCAGGAAACGGATCATCACACGAAAATCTACAGGGAACATTTTGTGCTGAAAGGCCGTGAAGCGGCAGAAGCTGCCCTGAAGATCGGTTCGTTCCGTCAGCAGGTCAACGCCTGACGGATCTTCCGGGGGGTGGCCCAGGCCACCCCTTCCCCAACGCCGTTATTTGGCGGGAATATAGTCCGCAGTCTGACCTCTCGTCACGATCCCCAGATCATCGTTTTCGCGAGCGGCCCGTAACCGCTCTTCCGCTTCGTCGGCTTCACGCTGACGCGCCCACATGGATGCGTAGAGACCGTCCTTGTCCAGCAGCTCGGTATGCGTGCCGCGTTCGGCAATCCGGCCGGCCTCCAGAACAATGATCTGATCCGCATTGACAACCGTCGACAGGCGGTGCGCGATGACAAGAGTAGTCCGGTTTCGCGCCACCTGGTCCAGTGCGGACTGGATTTCGCGCTCCGTGTGCGTGTCGAGCGCAGACGTTGCCTCGTCCAGAATAAGGATCGGCGGCGATTTCAGGATCGTCCGTGCAATCGCGACACGCTGTTTTTCACCACCGGAAAGCTTCAACCCGCGTTCACCGACCTCAGACGCATAACCCTGTGGCAGATTTTCGATGAAGTCGTGGATCTGCGCCATTCGGGCAGCTTCACGAACCTCCTCATCAGTAGCTTCCGGCCGCCCGTAGCGGATGTTGTAGGCGATGGTATCGTTGAAGAGCACCGTGTCCTGCGGCACCATTCCAATGGCATCGCGAACGCTCGCCTGCGTGACGTCTCGCACATCCTGGCCGTCGATTTCCACTGCTCCGTCCGTCACGTCGTAGAACCTAAACAGCAACCGGGAAATGGTCGACTTGCCTGCCCCCGACGGACCGACAATGGCAATCGTCTTTCCGGCCGGCACCTCGAAATTGATGCCCTTCAGGATGTGACGGTCGGCGTCATAGTGAAATTTGACGTCCTTGAAGACAATCTTTCCAGCAACAGCCTTCAGCGGCTCTGCACTCTCCTTGTCCATTATTTCCGCAGGAACAAGCAACAGGTCGAACATGGCTTCTATGTCCGCCAGCCCCTGCCGGATCTCACGATAGAGAAAACCGATGAAATTCAACGGTATGGAGATCTGCATCAAAAGCGCGTTGATCAGGACAAAGTCACCGATATTCTGCTCACCGGTCATCACCGCCTTTGCCGAAAGGGCCATACAGGCGGCCATGCCGAAACCGAGTATTACCGTCTGACCCAGGTTGAGCCAGGCAAGTGATGTCCAGGTTTTTGTCGCGGCCGTTTCGTATTTCGCCATCGAGGCGTCGAAGCGCGAAGCTTCCATTTTTTCGTTGCCGAAATACTTGACCGTCTCGAAATTCAACAGGCTGTCGATTGCCTTGGAATTGGCCTCTGTATCGCTGTCGTTCATCTCCCGGCGAATTTCGATACGCCAGTTTGAACATTTGATGGTGAACCAGACATAGGCAACGATCATCACTGCCACGATCACGACATAGAAGAAACCGAACTGGTACCAGATGACAGCCGCCATGATGGCGAATTCGAATACGGTGGGAACGCCATTCAGGATCGTGAAGCGGACAATCGACTCGATACCCTTGACCCCGCGTTCGATAACCCGGCTGAGACCGCCTGTGCGGCGTGCCAGATGGAATCGCAGGGAAAGCCTGTGCAAGTGCCGGAAAGTCATGATCGCGAGCTGGCGCACGGCATGTTGCCCGACCCGCGCAAAAAGCGCATCGCGCAACTGGTTGAAGGCGACCGCCAGGACACGGGCTGCGTTGTAAGCCAGCACAAGCATGACCGGGGCGACCAGAAAGGAAGGAAGTCCGGCGGTTTCGCCCGTCAATGCGTCGGTTGCCCAGGCAAAGAAATAGGGCGAGAGAACCGTAATGAACTTTGCGATGATCAGGGCGAAAACAGCGAGCAGAACACGACGTTTGAGATCCGGACGATCGGAAGGCCAGATATACGGCCAGAGATTGGAAAGTGTCTCAAATGTGCTCCCCTCGTCCGCGCTGACGACCTTTTGAGAATGGGAACTTTGGCTGCCTGCAGCCGCATCGGCAGAGCCTTGCGGTGAGGTGGCTGATTGATCGGTCAAACGTTATCTCCAGGACCGCGAACGGCAGTCCATTTCTTCAGTCTTTTTTGAGTGGCACCGGCACGGCAGCGTCAGAGGGCAACGGTTTCAGAGAATTGAGATCCTGCCAGAATTCCTTCGAGCAATGCTCCGCCCGCTTCAGTTTCTCGCGGTTCAAGAGATAGTGGCAATTTCGGCCCCGGGCATCGCAGATCAACAGTCCGGCATCCTTGAGTACCTGCAGGTGCTGTGAGACGGTCGACTGAGCCAGGGGAAGATGATTTACGATCTCGCCGCAGCAAGCCTCTTCCTGCGTGGCCAGCTGCTTGATGATTGCAATGCGCGCCGGATGGCCGAGCGCACGAAAGATTGCGGCGAGCTCCTCACAATTCGACAGGCACTTCCTGTTGTCGTTTGTCGACGGACATTCCGTCTCGCTCATCGGCCTGCTCCCACGCTCACGCGTTCGTGTCTTATCGTAGATATGCGATGAATGGATCAAAAAACAAGGGGCTAAAGGAGATCGGCAGGAAACCCGTCAGGGCTCCCTGCCATTTCAACTTCATCGCCCAGACTGCGGCCTAGCCTCTGTTGGCGTTGCCACTGCTCCTGTCCGGCCAGTTCAGATCGCCTTCAGGGGTCAGGAACACCTGCCCGGGATAGATCAGGTCGGGATCTCTTATCTGGTCCTGGTTCGCCTGGTAGATCGTCGTGTAACGAACACCATCACCATAGAGCCGCCGCGAAATGCGCCACAGGTTGTCGCCCTTGCGGATTATGACGACCGGAAGAGACTTCTGGACGTCCGCGCCCTGGCTCCCCTGCCCGCTGCCCGCACCGGTGGCCACGACCTTGGTCAGAACAATCTGCTTGTCCTGTTCCTTTTCGAAGGTCACGGCTGCCCGCGCATCCACAGTGTTACCGTCTTTTGCAATCAGGTCGGCCCTGACTTCCACATTCCCTTCGGCAACATTCTTGGTGCCCTCGACCAGCCATTTGCCGCTGGAATTGACCTTTGCCTCTCCCTGAAAGTCTTCGCCAACATAGACACGAACCGAGGACCCCGGCTTGCCGGTTCCCGCAACGTAGACCTTGTCCGGTTCTGATTCGACCGCTTCAACCGTTACATCCGGCGATGATGCAGGTTGCTGCGAGCCGGTGACGGTGTCAGCAGATGCCGTGCTGGACGACGGTTGCTGAACAGTCCCGCTCCCTACTCCAGCGTCTGTTTCGGTCCGGGTCTGAGCGCTGCCAGCACTCGCAGTTACCGATGTACCTTCCGCTTCCGGCTTTGGTTGCGGGGTGCCGGCGGGATTCGAAGCCTGTGCCCCGCCCTGACCTTCTGCATTTTCCGGTGCTGTTGTCACCGCCTGCCCCGTGCCCGTTACGGATGCCTGCTCCCGGCCCGGTACATTCTCATCAGCCGCCGCGGCCTGGCCTTCGCTCAAGACAGCAACGTCGGTTCCTTCGGCGGTGTCGGAAGAATTCCGAGGCGTCGCAGGTTGCTCTTCGGCTGCCACCTCAACAGATGGTGCCTGTGCGCCTGATCCTGCCTTGACGCTTCCGGCGGTTTGGCCATCGGCACCACCTTCCGATTGAGCAGGCTGCTGCTCGGCAGGCTGCGAAGACCGGGAATCGCCGGTATTGTCCTCCACGGCAGTCTTGGGCAAGGCAGCGATAACGGTATCGTCACCGTCTGCAGTGCGCTTGCTTGTCGTGGCTGTCGCGGACTGGTTTGCAACAGCTTGTGTTTCTGAAGTTGCGTCAGCATCGGCAACCTGTATTTCCGTCTTCGGTTTTTGCAGAATATCAGACGGCCCTTCGGAATCGTTGAGCACGACCAGTGGCTTTTCCTGGCCGTCTTCAGGGACAGATACGGCAAGCCGCTGACCTGACTCCTCGATGGCATCGCCTTTTTCATCATGGACTTCCAGCCCGACGTCATAGTCGCCTGGCTTCAGCGGTTCCTCAAGAATGATTGTCCACTCACCCGCCTCATTGGCGATACTCTTGCCGACAACCTCGCCATTGGCAGTCAAAGCGACGATGGCACCCGCGTCGGAACGTCCCGCCACAACGGTTTCTCCCGTCGGCTCGACCCCGACAACATCAAAACTGGGGCCTTCAACCGGCGCCTGCTCAGTCGCCTGGGGTGTGTCTGTTTGCACGGAAGTTTCCTGCTCCTGCTGGCTGTCGCCAGTCTCAACGCCGATCGGTACGGACGTTGTCTGCTTTTCGACCTTGCCAGTCTTGTCTTCTCCCACCGTTGGTGCAGAAGCGGCTTCAACAGCTTCCTGAGCAGGCGGTAGAAGGGATCCCCGGTAAAAATATGCCGCTGCCAGCGCTGCCACGCCTACCGGCACTGCCACGATCAAAGTCCGGAACATTGTCTGCTTGTTCATTTTTTTCCCGTCAGAAGGCTTGCGAGCGACCCGGTCCATTACGCGGTCAGCTGCAGCATCTGCCCCTGTCACATATTCTTAGTCGCCCATCCATAGCCCCCTTTTGAGAGCACGGCAAGAAATCCGGCTTGAATCCCAAGGGACTTAAAACAGAATGCTTGACCTCATGGCAGTCTGAATGCCACATCTTTGCGTCATGAATACGGTTTCTCAAAATCAACTTACAAGCGTTTGTGTTTACTGCGGCTCCAGCTTTGGCTCGGACCCGGCCCACGAAGCGGCGGCCACACGGCTGGGCCAGATCATCGCGGAGGCGGGTCTGCGTCTTGTTTACGGCGGCGGATCGGTCGGCCTGATGGGCACTGTCGCCAACGCCGCGCTGGAGTCGGGCGGCAAGGTTACAGGCATCATTCCCCGCTTCCTGGAAAAACGGGAAGTCATGCTGGATTCTCTTGAAGATCTTGTCATCACGAACGACATGCACGAACGCAAGCATCTGATGTTTGAAAGGGCTGACGCCTTTATCGCGCTTCCCGGAGGAATAGGTACTCTGGAAGAAGCGGTCGAAATGATGACATGGGCCCAGCTGGGTCAGCACAAGAAACCTGTCCTGCTCGCCAATATCAACGGGTTCTGGTCACCTTTGCTGGAATTGCTCGACCACATGCGGGCGCAGGGATACATTCGGCCGGACACCGAAGTCCCCTATCTTGTGGCGAAGAAGATCGAAGATATTCTACCCATGCTGCAGCAATCGGTTTCCGAAAGGAAAACCGAGCAAGCAGGAAACTTCGCGAAGGTAACGGAACTCTGAGTTTCCAATCGAAGAAAAAGATCATCTACAAGGCACCACCCGGCTGCAGCAAGATTCTGTTTCGAAAAGCAGGTCTTGCAGCAATTGCTGCCTGGCACTCAGAGACCCCGCCACTGGGGTTGCGCGTTCGACCAAAAGCCACCGCCTACGGACCATTCCATGCAAACTACTCTCCTGGTTGAAGATGCATCGTTTTTTGAAAAGGCGATCGTCAAGAAATTGCATGATGTCGGCCGGCACCAGATCATGGTGGCGCGTAGCTACGCCGAGGCGGAAAACTGCCTGAATTTGCCCATTGGTGAACCTGATCTGGCGCTTGTGGACCTGACGCTTCCGGATGCGCCGGACGGTGAAATCGTGGATCTATGTGAAAAGCGAAACATCCCGACGATCGTTTTTACAAGCAGGTTTGACCCGAAGACGCGCAGCAAGATGCTGCAAAAGGGCGTAATCGACTACGTCTTGAAGGATTCTCCAGGCAGCTTGAACTACGTTGCGGACCTGATCCGGCGATTGGCAAAAAACCCGAAAATCGGCATCCTGGTACTGGATGATGCAGGTGTCGAGCGCGAAGCCATTTCGCGGATCGTCATGAAGCATTTGTACAAGGTCTACAAGGCAGCAAGCACCGACGAGGCACTCAAATGCCTGAGTGAAAACAGCGACATCAAGCTGGTGCTTGCCGACTACTTCCTGCCCGGAAAGGATGGCTTTGCCTTTTTGAAAGCCGTCCGCAGATCCCAAAGCGCCGAGCAGGTTGGCATCATCGGCATGTCGGCGGTCACCAACTCGGACAACCGGGTCCGCTTTCTGAAATACGGCGCCGCAGACTTCGTCGACAAACACTGTTCACCCGAAGAGCTGTTGCTCCGGATCTCTCAAAACCTCGACTACATCTACCGCATTGAAGAGCTGAACAACCTTGCAATGCGCGATTCCCTGACAGGGCTCTATAACCGGCGTTACTTGCTGGCAGAGGTTGCGGGCGAAATCAAATCCTGGTCTGGCGCGGATGACGACCGCAACTGGCTTGCACTGTTCGATCTCGATGGCTTCAAAGGTGTAAACGACAATCACGGACATGATTTTGGTGACGCCGTCCTAACGCGTTTTGCAGGAAACCTGACCAGTCTTTCAAAAGAGAACGATATTGTTGCGCGTCTGGGCGGTGACGAATTTTGTGTCGTGCTGCGCGACCAGTCGGAAAGCGAGATGCGAGAACGCTTGTCGGCATTTCTCAATGACGTTGAGAAATCTCCTATCGAGCACAGGGGCCTGTCGATCAACATCAGAACGAGTATCGGCGTTGCGCCTCTGCTGGATGGCGATCTCCATGAAGCTCTCAAGGCCGCGGATCTGAGGCTCTACTCGGCAAAGCGCACAGGGCCCGGTCAACTGGTGACAACGGGGTGAGCCCGCGCGATTGTTGTCTCACGACGCAGCGCGATTGCGATTCCAGCTGTCAAATGTGAAGATCACCAGCGCTCCCCAGATCATCGCAAATGTCAGAAGCCGGGTCGGGTCAAGCGGCTCGCCCCAGATATAGACCGCCATCAGAAAATGCATGGACGGTGCGATATACTGCATGAGCCCCAGCATGAAGAGCGGCAGCCTGCGGGCGGCAGCCGAAAAGCAGACCAGCGGCAGGGCCGTCACGATCCCGGTTCCAACAAGCGCGGCAAGAACGGGAAGATCGTCCAGTACAAGCGCGTCGGCTCCCCAACCGAGACTGAGCACCAGAAAACCTGCCGCAAATGGAAACAGAAGCAGGGTCTCAACGAGCATGCCCGGCGTGGCATTCACCGGTGTAACTTTGCGGACATATCCGTATCCGGCGAATGAAAAGGCAAGGATCAACGAGACCCACGGGACACCTCCCGCCAAAACCGCCTGTACCAGAACGGCCATTGCGGCAATGAAAACTGCTGCTTTCTGGCCGCGGGACAGGCGTTCGTGAAGTACAATCAGTCCGACCAGAATACTCACCAGCGGGTTGATGAAGTAACCAAGCGAAACATCAAGCACCCGCTCCTGCTCAATCGCCCAGACAAACACCAGCCAGTTCACACCAATGAATGCGGCCGAAGTCATCAGTCCCTTGAGAACCTTCGGCTGGCGAAAGGCATCGACAACTTCTTGCCAGCGGCCACGAAAGTAGAGGAAGAGGCCGACGAACAGCACAGACCACACGATACGGTGCGACACGACGATATCGGCCGGAACGGAATCCGTGAGTTTGTAATACGCCGGAAAGAAACCCCACATGCAGTAGGCGGAAAGGCCATAATACAGCCCCTGGCGCAGTTGTGCGCTGGTTTCGGCTTCCGAAACCGGATGGGACATCTGTTCTGCCTTTCTGGCGCGCCTCAGGCCAAGTCGGCTTTCAGCAGTGCAAATGTGATGGAATCGACCAATGCCTGGAACGAGGCATCGACAATATTTGGAGAAACACCGATCGTGAACCAGCGACGCTGTGTCTTTGTGTCGTGGCTTTCAATCAGCACGCGCGTGACAGCACCTGTACCTCCATTCAGGATTCGAACCTTATAGTCAATCAGTTCCAGACCCTCAATTGCCGTCTGGTACTTTCCGAGATCCTTTCGAAGTGCCATGTCGAGCGCATTCACCGGTCCGTTCCCCTCCGCGACCGACATGCGTGTCTCGCCATCGATATCAACCTTCACAACCGCTTCGGAAACTGTGATGAGATCGCCGATCGCGTTAAAGCGGCGCTCAACCATCACCTTGAAGGAATTGACGTCGAAGTAGCGCGGCACCTCTCCAAGTTCCCGCCGCGCCAGCAATTCAAACGACGCGTCGGCAGCCTCATAAGCATAACCTTCCGCCTCTCTTTCCTTCACGAGTGCCAGCAGGCGGTCGAGATTCGGATCGGACTTGTCGACTTCAATCCCGACCCGGGCAAGTTCGCCCATCAGATTGCTTTTGCCTGCCTGATCGGACACGAGAACCCTGCGCTGGTTACCGACAATCTCCGGTGCAACATGTTCATAGGTCTTGGGATCCTTCAGGATCGCCGAGGCGTGAATTCCTGCCTTGGTCGCAAAAGCCGTTTCTCCGACATAGGGAGCCTGCCGGTCCGGAGACCGGTTCAGGATCTCGTCGAATGCATGCGATATCGACGTGACATCCTTGAGCTGCTCCTCGCTTACGCCGATCTCAAAACGGCTTGAAAAGGCGTTTTTGAGCTTCAATGTCGGAATCAGCGTGATCAGGTTGGCATTGCCGCATCGCTCACCAAGTCCATTGAGCGTTCCCTGGATCTGTCGCACGCCGGCATCCACCGCGGCCAGCGAATTGGCGACCGCATGGCCGGTGTCGTCATGGGTGTGAATGCCAAGATGCGCACCCGGCACAACCTCCTGAACCCTGGTGACGATGTGATAGATCTCATCGGGCAGCGTTCCGCCGTTGGTGTCGCACAGGACAACCCAACGCGCTCCCGCCTGATACGCGGTCCGGGCACAATCCAGGGCGTAATCCGGATTGGCCTTGAAGCCGTCGAAAAAATGTTCGCAGTCGATCAGCGCTTCCTTGCCGGCCGCAATCGTGGCGGACACGGTGTCATGGATCGAATCGAGATTTTCCTCGTTGGTACAACCCAGTGCAATCTCGACATGATAGTCCCACGCCTTGGCAACAAAACAACAGGCATCGGACCGGCTGGCAAGAACCTGTTGCAGGCCAGGGTCATTGGACGCTGACCTCCCCACCCGCTTGGTCATGCCGAATGCGGTGAAAAGCGCCTGTTTGGTCCGTTTTTCGCCGAAAAATTCGGTGTCACCCGGATTGGCACCCGGGTATCCGCCTTCGATGTAATCAACGCCCAGCCGTTCCAGCAGTTCCGTAATGACAATCTTCTCGTTTACGGAAAAATCGATGCCGCTTGTCTGTGCACCGTCTCGAAGCGTGGTGTCGAAAAGATAGAGGCGTTCCTTGGTCATTTGGCGTTTCCTACCTGGTAACTGGCCGGGACTTTTGTTCTCATGTTGTGACGATTTACGCAGGTGGCCAATCGTCCGTATCGTGATCCGGGTGCTGATTGGAAATGATGGATTTCAGAAATACCGCCGCATCGCTGTCTTCTTCAGTGCGCCTTTCCGGTATTTCGGGCATCCGGTCGACATAGGGCAGTTTCCCCTCGACACCGTACTGGACCACCGGTACGATCTCGTGCGGATGATCGAAGGCACCAATGGCGATGCCGATATCACCCGGAGCCTCATAAGTGAGCGGTGTTCCACACCTGGCACAGAACCCGCGAGCAACGTGGTTCGAGCTCTGAAAACGTGTCGGTTCACCTCTGGTCCAGACGAGCTCTGCACCATCATGAAGACCAACGAGGGGAGCATACAATGACCCAAAGGCCTTCTGACACATCCGGCAATGACAGATCGAGGCGGTTCCCAGTTGCCCATCAACCCGAAACCGCACTGCCCCGCACTGGCAGCCGCCGACATGCCCGCTTGCAGGTTTGCCCACGGTCATCGCTTTAGCTCCCAGGTCGTGAGGCGTTCGCCAGTTTCTGAGTCTTTGGAATCCTTTAGAAGAATTCCTTGAGATGCCAGTTCAGCCCGGATGCTGTCCGCCTCTGTCCAGTCTTTCGTCTTCAATGCTTCGAGACGGCGGGTCACGGCGGCCTCGACTGCGGTCTCGTCGACACCCGACATATCCGCTTCGACCGGCGCAAGCCCCATCAGGTTGGCGGTCGCAGAATAGGTCGCAAGTCCCGACGGGTCCTTGCCGGCTTCAACCGCCAATGCGTGCAATGCCTGAATAGCCCCGGCCGTATTCATGTCGTCGGCGAGCATTTTGACAACATCGGCATCCGGGGCCGCGGTCGTCTCGACAAGCTTCGGCCATTTCGACAGAAGGTTCTCTGCTTCTTCCAGTTTGCGCACGGAGAAGTCGATCGGCTCGCGGTAATTTGTCATCAACATTGCCAGACGCAGCACCTCACCGGGCCACTTCCGACCACCGAAGTTTTCTGTTTCCAGCAGCTCCTGTATGGTGAAGAAGTTGCCCTCGGACTTGGACATCTTCTTGCCTTCAACCTGCAGGAAGCCGTTGTGAAGCCAGTAATTGGCCATGGTCCGTGTACCATGGGCACAGCGTGACTGGGCAATCTCGTTTTCATGATGCGGGAAGATCAGATCGAGCCCGCCGCCGTGAATATCGAAGACCTGCCCGAGGTGATGCTCACTCATGACGGAGCACTCGATATGCCAGCCTGGCCGCCCCCTTCCCCAGGGGCTTTCCCAACCCGGTTCCTCGTCCGATGACAATTTCCAGAGCACGAAATCGCCGGGGCTTTTCTTGTGCCTGTCGACAGCAACGCGGGCTCCGGCCTTCTGCTCATCGAGTTTGCGTTTCGACAGTCCCCCGTAATCCGGCATCGACGCGGTATCGAACAGCACTTCGCCGCCCGCCTGGTAGGCGTGCCCTTTTTCGATCAGTTGCCCGATCATCTTGACCATGCCGTCAATATGCTGGGTAGCACGTGGTTCGTGATCAGGCTGCAGAACGCCAAGCGCCCTGATATCCTTGTGGAACTGGTCCGCGGTCCTTTGAGTTACCTTTGCGATTGCATCATTCAAAGGCAGGTCAGGGTGATCCCGCAACGCCCTCGCGTTGATCTTGTCGTCGACGTCCGTGATGTTGCGCGCATAGGTCACATGGCCTGGACCGTAAACATGGCGCAGCAACCGATAGAGTACGTCGAAGACGATGACCGGCCGTGCGTTTCCGATATGCGCGAAGTCATAGACCGTCGGTCCGCAGACATAGAGGCGTACGTTCTCATCATCGATGGCCCGGAAGTCTTCCTTTTCCCGGGTCAACGTATTGGTGAACTTCAAGCCCTTGCTCGTGCCGGATCTCAGTGTCTCAGCGGCGCTCATGTCAAACGGTCTCCTGGCCGGCTGACCGGGCGATCCGTCTCAGGGAAAATCATGCCAAGAGGGAACGGCCACAGCCAGCGGTGTCGCTAGCTGCAAATAATGGTGATCGAAATGATGTTCCGTGTGGCCGTCATCATGGCCGCTTTATGGACCGGAACCGCAAACGCGGTCAAGGCTGCATTTGTTCCCCGCTTCCGACAAGGCCACGGTGTGGCGTTGGCGCCTCAGGTCACATCGACTACACTCAATCCGCCGGGAATCAGAGGGGGTTCATATGGTCTTGATGCGTTCCGTTCGTCGTCTTTCTGCCAGGTTCGGGTTGGCAGGTGCTTTCGCCTTTTTCGTTTTCACAACGCCTGCAGCGGTTTTGGCTCAAACGGCAGCGAGCCAGACAGACGCGCCACCAGGAGCAGACCTTGCAGCGACGGAGCCGCAAACTCCGATCGCGATCGCCATCCAGAATGCGATGCCGGCTGATCTCCCGACCGGCCTGCAGCAGTATTACGAACATCGTGTCTTTGCACCGGTCTGGTTCGACCAGACAGGTGTCAATGAGGACGCGCACCTGGCAATTGCCGCAATGGCCGGTGCAAATGAACATGCGCTCAATCCCAATAACTACGGCCCGCTTGAACTGGCCCAGCAGACCGAAACAGCAAAAACGCCCGAGGAATGGGCCCGGTTCGACCTTGAACTTTCGCGTCAGTTCCTGCGCTACGCAACGCATCTGTCGTCAGGGCGTGTGCAGCCGAACAAAATCAACAAGGCCCTGAACCTCTTCCCCGACCGACCGGAGCCGAAATCGTTTTTCGAAAACGCGGAGCAGGCTGTCGATTTCAGCGCGTTCCTCGACAGCCTTCCGCCCCAGTCCGACAACTACGCCAGGCTGAAACGCAGGCTCGCGCAGTACAGGGAAAAGGCGGAGGCTGGCGGTTTCACGTCCGTACCGGACGGCGACGTCCTGAAACCCGGAATGACGGACGCCAGGATCCCGTTCCTGCGCGAGCGACTGATCGAAGAAGATATTCAGATCGCCGCCAACCATTCGGGAGACATCTATGATGGAGACCTGGTTGAGGCGGTAAAGACCTTCCAGGACCACCACGGACTGGCTACCGATGGTGTCATCGGCAAAAACACGCTTGCCCGCCTGAATGTTCCAATTCAGGACAAGCTCATCCAGATGGAACTCAACATGGAACGCCGACGCTGGATGCGGGACGATCTCGGTGATTTCTATGTTTTCGTCAATCTTGCCGACCAGAACCTCAAGGTCGTTCGCGACGGCAAGACGGTCCATACAACGCGTGTTGTTGTCGGAAAGCCCTATCATGCAACGCCGGTTTTTTCAGACCAACTGGAATATGTGGAAATCAACCCGTTCTGGAACGTGCCCTATTCAATCGCGACCAAGGAATACCTCCCAAAACTGAAACAGAACCCGTCAGCGCTCAGCAGCAAGAAAATCCGGGTTTTCCAGGACGGCAGTGAAATCGCCCCCACACGGGTCGCCTGGAACAGCTATTCGGGAGGTAATTTTCCCTTCCGACTGCGCCAGGACCCGGGTGACGGCAATGCACTCGGCCGGATCAAGTTCATGTTCCCGAACGAATTCAACATCTACATTCACGACACTCCGTCCAAATCGCTGTTCTCACGCGCGGAACGTGCCTATAGCCACGGCTGCATCCGCGCATCGAACCCGTTCGCGCTGGCAGACATTCTTCTGGCTGACAACAATTCAACGGCTGGCCACTGGGAACAGATCCGCGACAGCGGTAAACGCACCGTCATAAAGCCCCGTGTACCGGTCGAAGTTCACCTGACCTATCTGACCGCCTGGATGAACAAGGACGGATCAACGCATTTCCGGAAAGATATCTACGACAGGGACGATGTGCTCCTGAAAGCCCTTCGCAGAGCGATGACAGACAATTTGTAAGAACATAAAGCTTTGTAATTTATAAGCTTTCAGAACCGTTAAGTAATCTGAACGGACGCTGAATACGACACTCAGGATGGGTTCAATCCGGTCCACATACTCTCCGGACAGTCGCTAAAGATTGTCATCAGGAGACACCCATGTTGAACCGCCTTTTTGTCGTCCTTTTTCTAGCCCTTATTCTCGGTGGTCCGTTTGCCGCGATCATTGCGATCACAGACGGTACCAAGGCTTTCGGCAGCGAAATGCAGCAGAAAAGCATGTGTCTCGTGACCGGCACGGGGTGCGGCAATGGAAACATCATTGTCACAGTGGCGGGCCGGTTATAAAAGAACTTGCAAATTTCAAGATGAGACCTGCTCACAATCTTGAAGTTTTCCCCGGTGTTTGGCAGAGTTGGATTATGGACTATAAATCTCTTGAAGATAAAGCAGAATCCGCGGCTGACTTTTTAAAGATGATGGCGTCAGCACCGCGTCTGCTCTTGATGTGCCTTGTCCTGGAAGAAGAACGCTGCGTAAGTGAACTTGCCGAGGTAACCGGCATGCGCATGCCGACCGTTTCTCAGCAGCTTGCCTTGCTGCGCGCCCAGGGGCTCGTGTCGACCCGTCGCGAAGGAACGACCATCTATTATCGCTTGGCCAGCGAGCCCGTGAAAGACGTTATGGCCATGCTTTACAAGCATTTCTGTGCCGATGCGGAGAGCCCGGTCGCAAAGCACCTGGAAAAGCTCGACGCAGGCTAGTTAACGCACGCCGAGATCTTTTCAAATCAGTTCAGATCAGTCCGTCACGTAGTCACCGCATTTTGGCGGCTCCTTGTCGCCCCAGGGCATGAGCGGAACGGTCGACGTTGAATTCTTCGGGCTGCCCTCAATCAACTTGTCCGAATAAACCAGATAAACCAGCACATTCCGCTTGGCATCACATCCACGCACGATGCGCATTTTTTTGAACACGAGCGAGCGACGCTGGCGGAACATTTCCTCGCCCTGCTCGAACTCTTCCTTGATTGTCACCGGACCGACCTGACGACAGGCCAGAGAAACGTCAGAAACCTCCTCCGCGACACCGAGCCATCCGGAAACACCGCCCTTTTCCGGGACGGTAAAGTGACAGGAAACACCCTCCACAAGCGGATCGTCGATCGCGTAGGTTGCCAGCTTGTGATCGGGCGTGAGGAGTTTCCAAACGGTAGATTTCTTGAAAATCAGGTCGGGCTCGTCAGCCGACAACGCTGTGCCAGCTCCTAGAACGCAAGCGGCCAGCGCAAGTGCTGCGGCATTGAGAAAACGCATCAAAGAACCTCCAAGTGCTGAATTTCCTGACATGTGGGGATCGCGCCCGGTTGATCAAGCAACCTGAGGACTTCTGCACAAACAAAGCGCGCGCCGTTCGGCGCGCGCAATTCGCAAAGCTGCTCCCGGACATGATCCGTCGCTGTTGTTCGGGCTACCGGACACCTTCCAGCAGTACTTTAGGCTCTTCAAATTCACCTTGATCTGTCAGCGTGTTCTCGAAATCCTGGTCTTCGTCTGCAGTTTCGACAATATCGTCCGCGGACAAATCGAGAATTTCTTCGTCGCCGGGTTCCTCTGCCCCCGGGCCGTCCAACAATGAGGCCGCAAAATCATTGTCGGAAACGAGTTCGCTGACATCCGTTTCGCTCTCAACGACTTCCTCGACTGGCTGCGGACTGATCTCGGCAACGCTCCGTGATGTCTCGACAAAACCTCCAAGGGCGTCCTGAAGATCGGCGCAGCGTTCGCGTGACCAGATTTGCGGCTGATCGAGGCCCAGGGCTTCGTCATAGGCGCGCGCGACATTGAACGGCAGGGACAATTCAAAATCAGCTCTGGATCCGAATTGCGGTTCCAGCGTGTCCTTGACGGCGGCAAACGTGTCCTTGATGCCCAGGCTTTGCTCAACGCATGCAGATGCCGCGTCCCGCAGTGTGGTTACGAAGTCGCGCGTGTTTTCGATTGCCTGAGCGACAGCCGCCACGTCTTTTGCCGACCGACCGCGACCTGGCATGAGCGACGTTGGCCGGAAGGCCATGATCCTGTCGAGCGCTCTCGGCCAATCGGCAAGATGCGCGTCGCCGCAATATGGTGCAGCGTTGGATTGAACGAGATCGCCTGCATAAAGCACACCTGTTTTCGGTACCCAAACGACAAGATCTCCCATCGTATGGCCACGCCCCAGATGCATCACCCGTACATCGAGCCTTCCGAGATCGATCGACATGGACGACGCGACGGTCATGCTCGGCAGGCTGACTGTCATGCCAGCAGGCAACGTGGAAAACAGGGCGGGTTGCCGATCCAGCGATACCAGGATCTCCTCTGCGCCCCGGGTGTCCATCATGCGCCGGGTCAAGTCGGATGCCACTATTTCGCCGGCTTCAAATGCACTTGCGCCAAGCGTGCTGTCGGCGTGAAAGTGGGTCAGCAAAACCTGCTTTACGGGTTTGTCCGTTATGTCTCTGATTTTCTGAAGAACGATTGCAGCAAGGTCGGGTGTCGCCTGGGCATCGACGATCAGGACACCCCGCTCACCGATGATCACACCGGTATTGGAACATCCGTCAGCGCTGAAAGCATAACAACCGCGACCAAGTTCCTCGAGCCTTGCATTTGCTCCGGGGACGACCTCGGCGTTGTTGGAATCGCTTGTCATTGCGGCCTCGCTTTCATGCCAGCTATCTGTTTGACTTCCAGGACCATTCGACTTGCCATACACCAACTTCCTGTTGACCTTAGCGTCTCAGTTTCCGTCTCTGATTCGCAATTTTTCACGCACCAAATCCTTGAATATTGCCTCGTTATCAACAGATAGGTCCGCAATTTACATCACTTCACGACTTCAAAGGCTCAAGCTCTCTGTCAAAATTGCTTTCTCTTCCCGCACGTTTACGAAGTAGCTGTCACTGTCTTTCGCGAACATTTCGAATGGCTATACTTGCCAGAGCTTTTTTTGAGAACACGGATTCACTTGATGAAACCAATTCGGCTGATTTCCGAGGCGCGAAGCGCTTCACGATGCAGGGTATCTGGCAAGCACCACAACGACAGAGAAGGGCTGAATTGTCCCACAAAAGGCCCGGTAGCCACGCCTGCGGACGTCGTTGTGCCCTGCTTGCGGTCAACAGCATCGCTGCACTCCTCGCACCCAACCGGCAATCCGGAAAACCGGGTCGAGCAGCTCCGTATTCACTAAAAAGGCTCTAGTGATACAAAATGGCCGGAAAACGGCATTCGTTGCCGCCAATACGTTTTGGCGGAAGGACGTCCTGAAGGCAGCAAAACCTCATGTCAGAAAACGACACACCAACTACTGTATCGGAATCCAGCGAAACCAAGGACAGACCAGTCCTGAAGCTGAACTGCTTCCTGCCGTATCAGCTCAGTCATCTCGCAGAGACGGTAAGCCGGTCATTTTCAAAGATCTACGCTGAAAAATATGGCATCGGCATCCCCGAATGGCGAGTGATAGCAACGCTTGGCGAATATGAAGTCGTCACGGCGCGCGATGTCAGCTCCTCGACCTCGATGCACAAGACAAAAGTTAGCCGCGCGGTTGCAGCGCTGGAAAAGCGCGGATTTGTGGCACGGGACAAAAACCCTGACGACATGCGTGAACAAACCCTTAGGCTGACGGAGACGGGTATCGCCGTCTACGAGGATATCATTCCAAAGGCCCTGGCTTATTCGGAAGGGCTGCAAGCTGCTCTTACCCCTGGGCAGCAAGAGTTGCTGAACGAGATTTTCAACCGGCTGCATCAAGCCGCTCGCGAGCGCGATATCGAATAGGCAATTCTCCGCGATGCCCCGGCGCATTAACCGAACGTGAGAGCTTTCGTTGCTATTGTGGGATGCAAGAGGGATACTTGACCGACCGTTGTTGACGGTTCGGCGCGGGGACAGCGTTGCAGGGGATGAGCGATGAGGCTTCGAAAAAAAGCCAAGTCAGTCATATTTTCTCAAGCCTTTTGCTTGGTTGCAGCAATTGTGCTGCCGATTGACGCTGCCTATTCGGCAAGCTGCTCCGCATTGAAATCCGAATTGCGAAAACTGGAATCAGCTTCCGGATCCCAAACGCCGGCAGCTCGAAAGTGGTCCTCCGCCAAAAGGCAACAGCAAAAAGCTATTACGGCTGCAACACGCGATGCGCGGCATTTCGGTTGCTCAAATACAAATTCGGCAAAGTGCAGAGATCTCAACGGCAAGATCAAACGCATGAATTCAAATCTGGCCGCGATCGAACGACAATTGGCGAGATCGGGTGGCACATCCTCAAAGAATACGAGAAAAGTGCGGCAGGTTCGAGCTGCGCTTGAGAAACAAAACTGCAATGCCCCGGCCAGATCACGTCAGGCAAGGGTGGAAAAGCCGGTAAACGGCGAAAAGCAGAAGTCGTTTTTCGCCCGTCTGTTCAATTCCGAGCCCAGGGTCGAAGAGGTGGCAGCCAAGACCGGTGACCGGGAAATCGCGTCCGTCAGATCCACGCGCAACACCGGTGCGAGCCCGTTGCGGCTGCCAGCCGGAGGGGCGTTCCGGACACTTTGCGTGCGCACCTGCGACGGATATTATTTTCCCGTCAGCTTTTCGACCGGGAGAAGCCAGTTCGCAAATGACGAGGCACGCTGTTCGGAAATATGCCCGGCGGCTCCAACCGAACTTTATGTTTATCGCAACCCAGGCGGCGACCAGTCCGAGATGATGTCTCTGGCCGGAGTTCCTTATGCCGATCAACCGTTCGCGTTTCGCTACAAGGCCGAATTCGTCGAAGGCTGCAGCTGCCGCCTCTCAAAGAAATCGAAAAACCGGTCTGCATGGTCTGAAGTGGGCACGTCATCGGAAAACCGGGTCTTCTTTTCCGATATCAGCAGCGGGCTTCCGCAACGCGACCGGCAGCCGGCATCGGGCACCACCTTTGAAGAGGCAACACCGGCTGCCTCACCGCTCTCAAGACTGCCGCTCAACAAGACCCAGTTGCCGCCCTATGAAGACCCCGGCACCCTTTTCAACATTGAAAAAGGGTTCGATGTGACGGCTGTCCTGGCATTGGACCAGAACTCCTCCGGAGCCGTCACCGACAATTCGACGTCGGACAAGGTATTGCAGGATGGCTTCCCCCTGCTTTCGCTTCGCACGCAGACGGAAGAGGGATCGGTTGAGACCGTTGCAGCTTCGCCGGTCTTCAAGGTTGACGATCCGGGATTCCGGCCAGCTCCGGAACGTTCCTCCCCGGTCAGGGTAGTCGGTCCAGAATATTTCGTCGCCCAATAAGGGGCAGCATCGCCTTCATATCCGGTCCATGGTCCATTCCGGTGAGCATCCGCCGGAGCGGCATGAAGAGACCACGCCCCTTGCGTCCCGTTTCCGATTTCAGTGCCGACGTCCACGCACTCCACGTTTCGGGCGTTATCTCCCCATCCGGAAGGAAATTGCGAGCTTTGGCGACAAATTCACGGTCTTCGTCTTCGATCCGCGAAACGACCGGCCCCGTCACGATCTGCCAGAAATCCGCAGCATCGTTTACCGTTTCGCAGTTACCGCGGACCGTTTCCCAAAAATCCGCGCCTGCTTCGATGCCCAGGGCGGCCAGTCGATCGCTAACAGCTTCATAGGGCAACTCATGAACCAGGCGAGCGTTCAGGTTCTTGAGTTCCTCGGGATCAAACTTCGCAGACGATCTCGATATGCTCGCAAGATCGAATTTTCCGATCAGCGCATCCATGTCCTGCACAGGTTCGACGGCCTGACTTGTGCCTGTCAGAACGGCGAGCGAGGCAACGGACATCGGTTCCAGACCTGCTTCGCGAAGCGATCCGATTGACAAGGCGCCCTTGCGTTTGGAGAGCCCTTCTCCATCTCGAGTGGTCAGAAGATTGTGGTGGCCGAATATCGGGGCAGCAGCGCCCAGCGCTTCGAAGATGGCGATTTGCACGCCGGTGTTTGCCACGTGATCTTCACCACGGATGACATGGGTGATCCCCATGTCGATGTCGTCGACAATCGACGGCAGGGTATACAGATAGGTTCCATCCGCCCGTATCAGGACCGGATCGGACATTGAAGACAGATCAACGGACTGCTCTCCCCGGCAAAGATCGTTCCAGGTGACATCGGTGCGCTTCGTCTCAAACGGATCCGCGTCGTGATTGGGCAGAATGAAGCGCCAGTGCGGCCTACGGCCTTCGGCCTCGAATGCCGCCCTTTCCTCCGCTGTTTGCTTCAAACCCGCCCGGTCATAGACAGGAGGTCTGCCGAGCGAACGCTGTCGCGACCTGCGCCGATCCAGTTCTTCCGGTGTTTCGTAACAGGGATAGAGCAGACCCGCATCTTTCAGTTTTTGAGAGGCCACGTCGTAGCTCGCAACGCGACGGGACTGACGCTCGATCACATCCGGAATAATGCCGAGCCACCTAAGATCCTTCTCGATCGATTCTGCATATTCCTGTTTCGAGCGCTCCAGATCGGTATCATCGAAACGCAGAACGAAACGTCCGCCTTCTTTCCTGGAAAAGAGCCAGTTGAAGAGTGCAGGACGGCTGTTGCCGATATGAATGTGGCCGGTCGGCGACGGCGCAAAGCGAACAGTTACGGTCATGAGGCTTCAGTTAGCCGCTGGCGGGACGCGCGGCAACCCAAAACTGCCGCCAAATTCAACTATGTTGATCCGACCGGTAGGCGCGCGCGGCCAATGCCAGAACAGCGGCGAAAACGAGACAGTAAATCCCCATTGCCGTCACCTGCGCATCGAACGAGACGCCGATGTCAATCAGCCAGCCGACGAGTCCGGGCCCGGCTGCGGAGGCAAAGACCATGATTGAAAAAGCGACAGCGCGTATCGCTCCCATATGACGCGTGCCATAAACTTCCGGCCAGAAAGCGCCGACAAGTGTGCCATTAAAGCCGTTTCCTATCCCGACCAGTCCCAGAAACACGAATGCGGCAATCTGTGCGTCGACATTTGCCAGAACGAAACAGGCAACGCACAAAGGCATCAGCGTATAGGGAAGCAACTGTCTCGCCGAGAACCTGTCGATCAGTGGCCCGATAATGAGCGATGCAATGACGACGCCGCTTGCCATGAGAAGAAACGCGCTTGCAAAAACTTCCAGAGACCAGCCGCGCAGTTCAACGAGATACACCTGGTGGAACAGGACCGCGGTGCCGATAAAGGCAGGCGCATTGACACCGCAGGACACCAGCCAGAAGCGAGGATCCCGGAGCACCTCTGCGCGTGTCCACTGCCGGCCCTCGGCCTTTGCGGCGGCGACCTCTGCCGTCGAGGGTATCCGGTCCTTTGCCAGAAGTACGAAAAGTACGGGCATGGCGACAAGGATCAGCACCAGCGACGAAACGGTCCAGGCGCCGCGCCAGCCGATAGTTCCACTCAGAATGACGAAGCAGAGCGGAAACAGCGCTTCGGCGGTCGGAAACCCGAGCATTGAAATCGAGACCGCCCTGCCCCGTTGCGCAGAAAACCACCGTCCGGCTGCGGTCACCGAGGTATGTGTCATCATGCCCTGCCCGCACAGACGCAGACCGTAAAAGGCAAACGCAACCATCCAGACTGCAAATGCGTGTGCCAGGGCGAGGCAGAACAATGCAAACCCGGCCATCACTGCCATTGCGATCTTCTGCACCGGATAATGATCAAGGCTCTTTCCGACATATGGCAGGGTTAGCGCACTGCCGAGCGTCGCCACCATGTAAAGCAGACCGAGATCACCGTGGCTCAACCCGAATTCTGCCCGCAGATCGCCGGCCGACAACGAAATGAAAAACGTCTGTCCGAAACCGGAAAACGTCGTCAACAAGTAGCTGGCCGACAGCCAGCGCGCATTGTCGCGCAGGAAAGTAAAGTAGGTCATATGCACGAAGCCGATGGCCCGTAACGGACCTCAAGGGAAGGATGTCGGCTCCGGATTAGTTCAGCTGCGGTCCCGGAACCGATTTGTGATGGGATAGCGGCGATCCTTGCCGAAATTTCGTTCAGTAATCTTGACGCCCGGAGGTGCCTGTCGCCGTTTGTATTCGGCAATATAGAGCAAATGCTCGATCCTGTGAATCAAAGCCCTGTCATGACCGCGCTTTTCGATTTCACTGACGGACATTTCCTCTTCAACGAGACACTCGAGAATATCGTCAAGCACATCATATGGCGGCAGGGAATCCTGATCGGTCTGGTTTTCCCGGAGCTCCGCCGTGGGAACCTTGGTGATGATGTTGGACGGAATTACCTCCCCCCCAGGGCCGAGCATGCCTGCCGGCATGTTTTCGTTGCGCCAGGCGGCAAGATGATACACCTGTGTTTTGTAAAGATCCTTGATCGGATTGTAACCGCCGTTCATGTCGCCATACAGCGTTGCATAACCGACCGACATCTCCGACTTGTTGCCGGTCGTCATGACCATGTGCCCGAACTTGTTGGAAACGGCCATCAAGATGATGCCGCGGGCACGCGACTGAAGATTTTCTTCCGTCGTGTCCTCGTTCGTCCCTTCGAACAATCCGCTCAACGTCGACCTGAAGCCCTCGACCGGTTCTGATATCGGAACCGTATCGTAACGAATTCCGAGTGCCGCAGCGCACTCGGCTGCGTCCTTGATGCTGTCTTCCGACGTATAGCGGTAGGGCAACATGATCGCGTGCACCTTGTCAGGCCCGAGAGCGTCGACCGCCATGGCCGCACAGATCGCGGAATCGATGCCGCCGGACAGTCCGAGCACCACGCCAGGGAAACCGTTCTTCTTGACATAGTCGCCGAGCCCGAGAACACAGGCGCGCCAGTTGGCTTCATCAAGATCAGGAAGCTTGACGGTCTCCCCCTGCTCGCAGATCCAGGTTTCCCCGTCGCGCTTCCAGTCACTGATGCCGAGAGCGGTCTCGAACTGGGGCATCTGGAAGGCAAGCGAGCGATCTCCCTGGAGGGCGAAGGATCCGCCGTCAAATACGAGTTCGTCCTGCCCGCCGAGCTGGTTGCAGTAAACCAGCGGCAAGCCGGTTTGCACAACGCGCGACACCACCACCTGCAGCCGTTCTTCAGCACGATTTTCCCAGTAGGGAGACCCATTGGGCACCAGCAGCAGCTCTGCTCCGGTTTCCTCGAGGCACTCGCATACCTCGTCGTTCCAGATGTCCTCACAGATCGGCAGACCTATCCGGACACCTCGAAAATCAACGGGCCCTGGAAGCGGTCCTGATTCAAAGACCCGTTTTTCATCAAAGACACTGTAATTCGGGAGATCGTACTTGTATCGAACGGCTCTAACCTCGCCCGCGTCCAGCAGGACGACGGCATTGTAGACCTTCTCGTCACTCCCCCGCCACGGGGTACCGATGACCAGCGCTGGACCGCCATCAGCGGTCTCACGGGCAAGTTCCTCGGCAGCATCCATGCACCGGCGAACGAAAGCGCGCTTCAACACGAGATCTTCCGGCAGATATCCGGCGAGAACCAATTCTGATGAGAGGACCAGATCGGCCCCCTCTTCAGCAGCTTTCCGGCGCGCCTTGCGGACGAGGTCCGCGTTGCCTGCGACGTCGCCGACTGTCGGGTTGAGCTGTGCGACAGCCAGTCTGAAGTGATCGGAAATCATGGAAGCAGCACCAGGAAGAGTCATTGTCCCTGATGTAGCCGCAAGATCAAAAGGTTGCAATCACTCAAATCGTATTGTGCCCGTTTCGGACCGGTCAGGTCCGATCGAATACAAGGCGACAAGCCGGGAAACAAAGCCAGATTGCCCCTATCCACCCGAGGGTATTTCGGCCGGACACGGCGTAAAACACGAGAACAACGCTGTTGCGTGTAGCTGTCTCCGTCCCGAACGAGCACCCGTCAGCGAAATGGATGGTCCTGAATCAGGCTTTCAATATGTCGCTTGCGGCCCTGCGACCTGACATCAAGGCTCCGTGCGTCGTGCCGTGATAGTCAAAATTCGTGTGCTCACCCGCCATGAACAATCGACCTGAAATCGGGGTTTCCAACCTTGTGAAGTCTGCAACAGAGCCACCCGTTCGCGGGAAGGAATAGGCGCCGCGAAAATGAGGTTCCTTTGACCAGTGGGTGGTGAGCACCGATTGCGGTGAAGTAACTTCATCGCCCCAAACCGAGCGAAGGACCGCCAGCGCGTCCCTGGTCATGACCTCCTTGCTCATATTGTCGGCAATTGGAGCATACCTGCCGAATGACAAACCAAGCAGGATATTCTCGTCACTGAACGTTCGGTAGTTCAGCCAATAGTTCCAACGTCCCCTGGGCTCTGTCATAACCCCGAAATACTGGGTTTCGGTATCCCAGAACGGCGTTTCAAACTTCAGAGCAATTTTCGTGACACTACCAAAACCGATCCGGTCGATCGACTTCTGAACGTCTTCCGGCAGAGAGGGTTCGAAAACGATGTCGCCCGTTTTCAAAATGCCCAGCGGCACCGCACAAACAACGTAATCTGCCTGCAGCCCGTCAATCTCAACCCCGTTTCCATCGTGGTAAACGCGCGAGACCGGCGTGTTCAGGCGAATATCCAGGTCAGCCGCCAGCGGCGCGATAACCTGATCATAACCTTCGGTCACAATTACATCCGCACCATCAAACGTATCCGATGCAAAGCCGTTTCGCGCAGAAATGTCTTCAATCCCGGCGCCGATATCGAATTCGAAAAACGTCGAAAGGGCCCAAATCCCAAGTGGGTCAGTCAGGATATCAGGTTCGATCTCCCGGAGCAGATCATGGACACTGCGCGTTTCCGAGCGAGCTGGAGAATAAAGCACCGTTTCCAGATGATCGTACATGTCATCGAGGCGAACGTATTCTGCATCGGTCAGCGGTCGTCCAGACAGGTCGAACACCTCGAGGTTGTCGTCGTCCGTTACGAAAGTGCCGACATCAAGGGCATCAGCAAGTCGTTTTACCGGATTATGTTGGCTTGGCCCATGTATCCACCCGGCCCCGAATTCAAATGGAGCGCCCAGGGACATGTCGGTGCGGATGCGGCCGCCCACATAATCGCCGGCCTCCAGCACAATGACTTCGGCACCCCGCTCCTGCAGTTGTTTTGCCGCCGCAAGTCCCGCAAGGCCCGCGCCTATCACGACCGCTTTGGTACCGGTCAGTTTACGCGCAGTTGCGTTGCTCGCGAGGCTTGTCAGAAAAGCCGTGATACCCAGTTTAAGTGCGTTGCGACGTGTGATGATCATCTGGGACCCTGAGCGAATATGCTGCAACAGTGCGTTCCGTCCATAGCATGCAACAATTCACGGGTTCAAAGCCTGCCGGTGGTGGGAAATGATTTTCGTCATGCCAGCGGACTTGCTGACCGCCGCCCAATTTTTTGTTTCCGTTCGTCCCAAACCATCTTCGGGAGGACCGCTTCGGAAACCTCCCGAGCGCACGCGAAGGCGGCCCCTGGCACGTCAGAGCAGTGCGAGCCCCGCTTCGTCGTCGGGTTGGGATTCCGGGGCCAAATTCGATATGTCTGTTATGTTGAGCTTGCGCGCCGGCTTCTGGAAGCCTGGCCCCATGATGCCTTTCGAGCGCCCATGCATTTCCTGGCGTTCCAGGATTTCACCAATATGCCGGTAAAGAATTGCGGGCGCGATCGGTTTGGCAATGAAACCATGGATACCAATTCCGATCGCCTCCAGGATTGTTGCGCGCTTGGCATGAGCCGTGATGACCAGAACAGGCATCGTCGAAATCACGAGATCCCGGTCGCCTCGCAGGATTCTCAGGAATTCGCTTCCACCAAACGGATTCATCACCCAGTCGAGCAGAACGACATCAGGCTTCCTGTCGACAACAAGTTCGAGTGCTTCGGCGCCGTCGCTTGCCTCAAAAACCGATCGGATACCGAATCCGGTCAATACCGAGCGCAAAATGGTGCGCATATGAGGATTGTCTTCCGCAATCAGGCAGGAAGCCCTGGACAGATCCCACTTCTCACGCAATGTCCCATCTCCTCCAAGCGAGCCTTTCTTGTTCACAGGTATGGGGAGCGAGCGTTAAACGAGACTTACCGTCCCGCTGCAATTTTCGTAAAAATTGTCAAAAATACCAAAAAGGGCGGTTCAAGCCGCCCTTTAGGTTAACGTCAAGTAAGCAACGCCGGTCGTTACGCGCTGGCAGCCATTGGCTCTGCCTTCCGGCCATCGCGCTCCTTCTTGAGATTTTCCGCGATGAGAAACGCAAGTTCAAGGGCCTGATCGGCATTCAGGCGCGGATCGCAATACGTATGGTAGCGGTCGCCAAGCTGTTCAGCAGTCAACGCACGGGCACCTCCGGTACATTCCGTCACGTTGCGACCTGTCATCTCCACATGCACGCCGCCTGCATGGGTTCCCTCGGCGCGGTGCACGGCAAAAAACGCTTCGACTTCCTTCAGGATGCGATCGAACGGACGCGTCTTGTAGCCCCCGGCAGTGATTGTGTTGCCGTGCATCGGATCACAGGACCAGATAACGGACTTGCCTTCACGCTCAACCGCCCGCACGAGTTGCGGCAAGTGATCGAACACCTTGTCGGCACCAAAGCGCGCGATCAGGGTCAGGCGACCCGGTTCGTTGTCCGGATTAAGGATGTCGACCAGTTCAAGCAGTCCGTCAGGTGTCAGGGATGGTCCGCACTTCAAGCCGATCGGGTTCTTGACACCGCGGAAGAATTCCACGTGAGCATGGTCCGGCTGGCGTGTCCGGTCACCGATCCAGATCATGTGTCCCGAAGTCGCGTACCAGTCGCCGGAAGTGGAATCAACGCGTGTCAGCGCTTCTTCATACCCCAGAAGCAATGCTTCATGGCTGGTGAAGAAATCCGTTCCGCGCATCTGCGGCACGTTATCGGACTTGATGCCACAGGCGCGCATGAATGCAAGCGACTCTGTAATCCTGTCCGCGAGCTCCTTGTAACGATGCCCCTGCGGGCTGTCGGTAATGAAGCCCAGCATCCACTGGTGTACCTGATCAAGGTTCGCGAAACCGCCCTGCGCGAACGCACGCAGAAGGTTCAGCGTTGCCGCTGACTGGCGATAGGCCATAGCCATGCGGCTCGGATCGGGTATCCGGCTGCCGGAATTGAAATCGATGTCGTTGATGATGTCGCCACGGTAACTCGGCAGCTCGACATCGTCTTTCTTTTCGATGTTCGATGACCGCGGTTTTGCAAATTGACCCGCAATACGCCCGACTTTCACCACCGGCTGGCTCGCTGCATAGGTCAACACGACGGCCATTTGCAGGAAGACGCGGAAAAAGTCCCTGATGTGATCCGGATGATGTTCGGCGAAGCTCTCGGCGCAATCGCCTCCCTGCAGAAGGAAACCGTTGCCCGCGGCGACGTCGGCCAACTGTTGTTTCAGCGCACGCGCCTCACCTGCAAAAACCAGAGGCGGATAAGTCGACAGGCGCTGTTCAACACTCGCCAAAGCCTCTTGATCCGGGTATTCCGGAACCTGCAAGATCGGTTTAGATCTCCAAGAATCCGGGCTCCACTTGTCCGCCATTTATTCTACTCCTACTGGACTCGCGACATCATTCAAACCTGAATGCGCAGTCCGCGACATTTTCATTCGTTTCCATTTGCCGGGTTAAAGCAAACGTGCGGCGTTATACACGCGGTTGGTCCGTTATGCCACAGGGGAATCTGCCAAAATTGCGGTGAACCGTAGAAGACCGATTCCTGACCGTTTGTCGCGTGGAAACCCTGCCTTGACACGGATCATGGCACGGCCGGGCCTTACTGATCACCCTAACGTAGCACAAGAATAGGACAGACCCATGCCAACTCCTAGACTGGAGCACAGCCACAGGCCTGACGACATCGCTTCAAGACTCGCTGTCAAGCCGACCGCGAGTTATCTGCGGGACTGGATATACGGTGGTATCGATGGCGCAGTCACGACCTTTGCGATCGTCGCGGGTGCTGTGGGCGCTGCGCTTTCACCGAAAATCATTCTGATACTGGGTGTTGCAAACCTTCTTGCAGACGGGTTTTCCATGGCGGCTGCAAATTACAGCGGCTCAAAGTCCGAAACGGAGGATTACGCCCGGCTGATGGCCATTGAAGAAAAACACATTGCCGTCGCGCCAGAAGGTGAAAAGGAAGAAATCAGGCAGATATTCAGGTCCAAAGGCTATCAGGGCAGCGACCTTGATGATCTCGTGCGTCTCGTGACATCCAACAGGACCACCTGGATCGAAACGATGATGCAATCCGAATACGGACTGTCGGCAGCGACCAGATCTCCTTTCAAAGCGGCTCTGGCAACCTTTGCCGCGTTTGTCGTTTGCGGCAGCCTGCCTCTTTTGCCCTTCCTGATGGGCCTTGGGGCCTCTGAAATCTACACGACCGCACTTACGGCACTTACATTCTTCCTGATCGGTTCGATCAAGTCGCACTGGTCTACCAAAAACTGGGTCTGGTCAGGACTGGAAACGACCGGCATCGGCCTTTCGGCGGCGGCAATTGCCTATTTTGTCGGTTACCTGCTGCAGGGCTTGATTGCCTGACAAGATCCGGTCCCCTGTTCAGGTCTCACGGCATATCCAGAAATGTGAGGCCGTGCCTTGCGGTCGCCTCGTCAAGGACACTCAGGACCTGTTCGGGCAAGGCAACTGCCCTCGGATAGGCGGGATTTCGCCGGTCCTTGAGAACTGGTACATGCCAGCCTTCAGTCGTGTCCAAAAAGTGCGCAACACCCTCTTCTCCCCAAAACCGGTAGAACCCGGCCAGAACACAATCGAGATAACTTTGCAGGATCGGGTGTGTTTCCGTTCCCCACCGGTAGTGATCCGGCGCTGCGACAAAAACAAACAAGTCTTCCGGGCCGTTCTTCTTTTCAGCATCGCAGCGAAAAGATCCGCCGACCTCTTCCACCTTGCGGTATCGTTTCTCGCGTTTTTCAAGTTCCTTCAGACCTGACCGGGGCTCGCGTACCATCACGCCCCTGATCTCGTTTCCCGGATCTTCCCGAACACTGAGTGCACAGCGGCCCTGACCGTCCGGCCCCATGCCACAGACCCGCCATTCCCTGACCCACCCTTTCAGCGTTCCAGGGGTCGCCACAGCGTCAGCCGGAATGGTGTCAAGATTGACGAGCGAGCCGTATCCAAAATATGTGATCGTCATCGCGTACAGGTCTTTTTTCCTTGGGGAGCCGTCTCGATATCTTTCGTGAGCCCGCATCCCATAACCAAACAAAATTCACATCCGAGGTTTGTCATGATCGTCCCATCCCTTTCCCGACAGGATATTGCGGTTCTGAGGGAAGACACCCCCGGTGTAAGTCAGCTGATCCACTTTAACAACGCCGGAACAGGACTGGCACTCAAGCCGGTTCTCGATGCCGTGAAGCAGCATCTGGACCTGGAAGCACAACTGGGGGGCTATGAGGCAGCGGCTGCAAACAAGCCACGTATGGACACTTTTTATACGAGCCTGGCAGCACTCATCGGCTGCAAGCCGCATTCGATCGCCTACATAGAAAACGCGACGCGTGCCTGGGACATGGCCTTTTACGGAATCGATTTTCGCCAGGGTGACCGGATCGTCACCGGCAGATCCGAATATGTCTCGAACTACCTTGCTTTTCTTCAAATGAAGCAGCGCAAAGGCATAGAGATCGATATCGTGGAAGATGATGCCAGCGGGCAAATCGATCTTGCTGCCCTGAAAGCTGCTGTCGGCAAGAAGACACGCCTGATTGCCCTGACGCATATTCCGACATTCTCGGGTCTGATCAATCCGGCAGAAGACGTCGGAGACATCGCACAGGCCGCCGGTGTTCTTTATCTGCTGGATGCGTGCCAGTCGACCGGTCAAATTCCCCTGAACGTCCACGAGATAGGCTGTCACATGTTGTCCGGCACCGGACGGAAATATCTGCGCGGCCCCAGGGGGACCGGGTTCTTGTATGTCAGTGACAATGTGCTCGATCAGCTCGATCCTCCTTTCATCGACCTGCAATCCGCGAACTGGACTGCCGACAACACCTATGACCTGGTTCCGCATGCCCGGCGATTTGAGACCTGGGAGCGATACGTGGCAGGCCAGATCGGGCTCGGCGTCGCGACGACCTATGCAATCGGGTTCGGAATGGAGCGGATCGGAAACCGGATTTGCGCGCTCGCAGCTCAATTGAGATCCGAACTGTCCGGACAGACCGGCGTCACGCTGCACGACAAGGGAGCGCGCAAAGGTGGAATAGTCACCTTCGCTCTGGCGGGCGAAACTCCATTGCAAACAAAAGCACGGCTTGGCGGGTCCAGGATCAACGTGTCCGTGAGTTCGGCATCGTCGGCCCGGATCGACCTGCCACACAGAGGACTAGATGCCGTGGTCCGGGCATCGGTGCACGCGTTCAACACGGAAAGTGAAATAGAACGTTTCGTTAAGGCTCTCGCCAGTTTGAGTTGACATCTCGCGCCACACCCGGGCTCGACCACCCGGCGTTAAGCTTCCTTTGCTATTTAAGGGACCGGATTACATCGGGGCGGTTATTTTGTTCTGGAACAGGAAAAGCGGCGACATTGCGGGTACCACGGACGGGAGCCGGGCGGCGACGGGGAGACAGATAAAGATCTGGATCTATGGGCTCGCGGCGATGCTGATCGTGCTCTCTACCGCCTCCCTGACCTTCATCGCGCATCTTGCCTGGTCCGAGGCGGACAGGCGTTCACTCGAAGGCGACAAACTCCGTTTCACAACGGCTTTGAAGCAGTATCAGAAACTCATTGCGCTCGACCAGATCGGACTTGCACAGTGGGACGAGACCTTTACGGCGCTGCAACACCCGCTGAACCGGGATTTCATCGAAGATCTCCTGGTTACAGATTTGTGGGAGCAGTTCGATCTCGAGCGAACATTTATTGTCAACGCAGATGGCAGCCTGATCGCACAGGCCATCGAAGACATCACCCTCTTTCCCACCGAGACAACTGCGGCCGATCCAGTTATCAAGCATCTGGCCGACCGGACTCGCGAGAGCTTTGACGCGCGCACGCGCAAGGCAAGCACGGGACTTGCCGATTGGTATTTGCCGCAATCCGTCCTGCTCGAGGTGTCAAACTCGGCATACGCGATCATTGACGGGCAGCCTGCTCTTCTTGTCGCGGTTCCTGTCCTGCCGGACGAAGGTCGCGTCAACTGGACTGAGAACAATCCTGCAGTCCTGATCAATGCAGTCTATTTCGACAATGAATTTCTCGCCGAACTGAACGAAGCCTTGAACTATCGTGATTTTCAGTTCTTTGCCGGGGAACCGGCGAGCAGACATCCGACAAATCATCTGGTCTGGGCTGCTGACGGTTCGGTGCTCGGATACTTCCGGTGGGATCATGAAAAACCCGGCCTGCACATCTGGTTCATGGCGTTGCCGCTCATTGTTCTGATCACGGCCATAATTGCAGTTGTCGCCTTTGCCATTGCCGCGAAAATCAGCCGTCTCTCGACATCACTTGAAGAAAGCGAGCGGAAAAACCACCACTTCGCCAATCACGATGCGCTCACCGGCCTGCCGAACAGGCATCACTTTTCCGACCGCCTCTCCTTTTCGATAGATAATCTCCCCGACAAGGGGTTCGCCCTGTTCGCATGCGACCTGGACCGGTTCAAGCCTATCAACGACACCTTCGGGCACGAAGTGGGAGACAAGGTCCTTTGCCGGGTTGCCGAACGATTTCAGAGCCATTTCGGCAATGACGATGTTGTGTGCCGGATCGGCGGGGACGAATTCATTGTCCTCATGACGAAATATTCGAATCTCGACGAACTGGAAGACCGGGCAAACAAGCTCAGAACCGAGATGTCCGCGCCAATCGAAATCGGCAACGGCGAGACGGTCCAGATCGGCGTGAGCGTCGGCATTGCAACGGCACCGGAATGCGGCACGAACGACAAGGACCTGATCTGGACGGCAGACATGGCGCTCTACCGAGCAAAAGAAAACGGACGAAATGTGGTTGAATTTGCCGTTCCCAGGTATTTGAAAAAGACAGACAGCGACAATCTTGCGGGTTTTCGCGTGCAATCGGGCAAGTAGAAGTTCTTTCGCCCCGATTCGATTCACTGCTATTTTTCACAATGAATAAATCGCTCACTTTTAAGTTATATCGTTAGTAACTACTAATATTTTGTCGAATTAATTACTATCAGAACTCCCTGTTAAGGCTTCACATCTAAAATTCCCGGAGATAACAGCAAGAAACACATAACCAACCGTAGTATTTAAAGAGACTGCAACTTGAGCGAATTCCGGCGTAGGCATAGCGATCAAGCTCCGAAACTTGCCAGACAGCATATTTCGCGTCTCGCGTTCATGCTTGCCGGTCTTCTGATCGCCGTTACGTCGATTTCCCTGATGTTTGTCGGTTTCATCGCCACGCGGGCATCAACGCAACAGACGATCGCCAACGAAGAGCGCCTGTTTCAAAGTGTCGTCTCGGATCGACTGCGCGCGATCGTGCGGGAGCAAATCAGGATAACGTCATCCGACACATCGGTCGAAAACCTGGTGCGAGGCTTCAATCCTGCCTTTGCGCGGCAAAGCTTCGATACGCTCTGGACCGACTACAGGCACGACAAGATCATGTTGATCTCCGGAGACAAAAAGGTCCTCGCGGAGTCCTTCGAAGACTATACGCACATCATCAAGCGGCCCCTGGACGAGACTCCCGAACTCGAGATCATTGTTCAAAAACTGACCGCGAAATACATGCGCAACCGGGTCCGTGTTCCAGGCGGCTTCGGGTATCGTTCGCTCCTTGATATTGATCCGAAGGACTATGCGTTGATGGGATATGTCCGCATCGACGGCAAGCCCGCCATATTCGGCGCAATGCCGGTCATTCCGGACAAGTTTCACACAACGCTTCCAGACGGACCTCCGACGATACTGCTATCCGCGCTCTACATCGACGAAACGCTACAAAAGCAGTTGAACGCTCAACTCGACTTCACTTCCTTTGCATTCATCGACACTGTTTCCGCTGACTATGATGGGCCCATCCATCCCGTCTCGGACCAGACCGACATCCCGCTGGGTGCGTTTCGCTGGGAAAGCGAATCCGCCAGCACATCCATCTGGCCAACGATCATTCCGGTCATCGCCATCTTGAGTGTTGCGCTCGGCGCACTCGCGTTCGGGATTGCCTGGCGCATAGGCCTGCTGACGACCTCTCTTCAGGTGAGTGAGCAACAAAACAGATATCTCGCCCTCCACGACACGCTTTCAGGCCTCGGAAACAGACTGCTGTTCAATCGGGTTCTGGATACGTCGGTAAAGGAACTTCCCGAAAAGCACTTTGCGGTTCTTCATTGTGACCTCGATAAATTCAAGTCCGTGAACGACACTTTCGGGCATGCTGCGGGAGATGAAGTCATAAGGGTGGTGGCGCACCGGATGCAGGAAACAGTGGGCAGACAGGGCCTCGTCTGCCGGATCGGTGGTGACGAGTTCATGGTGATCTACCGCAAGGAAACGGCAAAAACGCAGTTGCAGACGCTATGCCGTACGCTCGTTGCTTCCGCCCAGGAGCCCATTTCATGTGGCGACGGCACAAAGGTAAGCGTCGGCCTCAGCATCGGGATCGCCTGCGCTCCCGAGGATGGTTCCGAAGGGGAGCAGCTTGTCAGCCGATCAGACGCCGCTCTCTACCGGTCCAAAGCCATGGGCCGCAGCCAGTTCACGTTTTTCTCCGACATTCCGACACGGGACGCAGACGAATGCAAATCCTCTGGCCCCGATAAAGCCGGGCACGTGGAAACCTACAGCAAGGCGGCAGGCTAAGCCTGCATCCCATCCGCAGAGATTTGCCGGCAATGGCCGCATTTGCACGGACCGGTTTCAGCCACGCAGTTGTTCTGTCGGCTCACGCATCGTCACAAGTTCTTCGGCTGCTGTCGGGTGAACGGCAATGGTGCGGTCGAAATCCGCCTTGGTCGCACCCATCTGGAGCGTAACACCCAGAATCTGGGCAAGTTCGCCCGCATCAGGACCAACAACGTGCACGCCGAGCACTTTTTGCGTATCGGCATCGACGATCATTTTCATGAGCATCTTCTCATCACGTCCGGACAAGGTGTGTTTCATCGGCCTGAAGCTGGATTTGTAGATGTCCAGGTTTGGTGTGCGTTCCAGCGCCTGTTCCTGGGTCAGTCCCACTGTTCCCATCTCGGGTTGGGAAAAGACTGCCGTGGCGATCAGGCTGTGGTCGACCGTCCAGGGATTGTTGCCAAATACCGTGTCGGCGAATGCGTGCCCCTCACGGATTGCAACCGGGGTCAGGTTCGCACGGTTTGTGACATCACCAACCGCATAGATCGACTCAATGTTCGTTCTAGAATCGGCACTCACCTTGATAGCTCCGATCCGATCAATCTCGACACCGGCCTTTTCCAATCCCAGATCGCTGGTATGGGGATTCCGGCCGATTGCAAACATGATCTGGTCGGCAGCAAGGCTTTTGCCACCCTTGGTATTGCCGGTCAGCGACCCATCGCTTTCCTTCTCAATGGCGGAGAACGCATCACCCAAAATGACCTTGATGCCCTTTTTCTCCATTTCCTGGCGAATTGTGGTTCTCAGATCCATATCGAAGCCGCGCAGGATTTCCTCACCGCGATAAATCAGCGTCGTGTCCGCCCCGAGACCGTTGAAAATACCGGCGAACTCAACGGCAATGTAACCGCCACCGGCAACAATGACCTTGCGCGGAAACTCCGTCATGTGAAAGGCCTCGTTGGAGGTGATCACGTGTTGCATGCCCGGTACGCTGTTGTCGACATTGGGCGACGCACCAACTGCGATCAGAATGTACCTTGCGGTCAATGTCTGGCCGGTCGACAGCAGGCGGACGGTATGTGGATCCTCGAGCACGGCCCGGCTATCGTGGACCTCCACGTTCGTCCGCTCCAGGTTACGGCGGTAGATGCCTTCAAGACGCGTAATTTCCTGATCCTTGGCCGCGACCAGTTTGTCCCAGGAAAAACCACGTTCCCCGACGGACCAGCCGAAACCTTCCGCATCTTCAAATTCTTCGGAAAATTTTGACGCGTAGACAAACAGTTTCTTGGGAACGCAACCCCGGATGACACACGTTCCGCCATACCGGTATTCTTCGGCAATCCCGACACGAGCGCCATGTGTTGCTGCAATGCGTGCGGCCCTAACGCCACCCGATCCGCCGCCAATAACAAAAAGGTCGTAGTCGTAGTCGGTCATTTGTGCCTCTTTTGAAATCACCCGTCATACACCCGGCGGGTTCCCAGCCTGCCCGCACATAAGCGATGTAATTCGCCGTGCAAGCCGTCATCTGAGCCAGCGTTGGCGTTCCATGCCAGGAAAACCAGATATTGGAACGGTTTGGGCCGCTTCCGCGGCCCAAACGCCGGTCAGAATACCAGCTTCAATTCTCTGTGTGGTCCCCGTTATCGGAACGTTTATTCAACCTTGTTTCTCTTTTGCAGTTCCTGCTGGACCATCGTCACCATGTCAGTGGAAAGCTTGTCCTGCCATTCCCGGGCAGCACCCACGGAAAGCTGTGTCACGGCCGGCAGTGCGCTGGTGAGCTTTTGTCCAAGATCAGTGGTGTAGAATTCAGCCAACTGGTTCAGCTCTTCTTCGGTAAAATTGGTTGCCCAGGCCTGATAAACCAGTTTGTTCAGATCAGACCGGGTCGGCGCGAGCTGCAGCGCCACGTCCTGCGTGATTTCGATGATTTCCTCGGCACGAGTCGGTTCCGCCTGAATGAATGCGGTCCGCGTCTGTTCGGCAAGTATCGGCAGGATTTCGTCGAAAGGCTCCAGAACCTTTGTGACTTCGGCCACGTTCTTGGCCGCTGCCATATGGCTTTCGGAAATTGCGTCCTGTGCAATCGCCGCCGATGTAAAAATTCCAACGGCCGACATTACCGCACCCAATACGGCCGCCCGCGGAAGTGCTTTCATAAGTGTCATTTTTCTACTCCTACGCGGCACTCCGGAAATTTCTGCGGAGGCCAAATCCAAAACAGTCAGACAGGCAAGACGGTCTTTACCCCATCCGAGCCCGCCACGTAAGCTTTTGTTGCAAGTCCGATGAACAGACCATGTTCAACAACGCCCGGTATCGCCACGAGCCGGTTAGCCAGAGATTGCGCCTGAGGTATGGCCTCAAGATGCGCATCCAGGATGTAATGGCCACCGTCGGTGACAAAGGGCTGCCCACTGCCCCCTCTCAATTCCAGTTTCTGCGGCAGACCAAGGTCGTCGAATACGCTCAAGACAGCGTTGCTTGTGGCCTGCAGACCGAACGGGACGACCTCAATTGGCAAGGGAAACTGTCCAAGACTTGCCACTTCCTTGCTGCTGTCCGCGATCACGGTCATCTGTCCTGATGCAGCCGCAACGATCTTTTCACGCAACAGCGCGCCACCACCGCCCTTGATCAGAGCGAGTCCGGCATCAAACTCATCCGCTCCGTCGATCGTCAGGTCAAGTTCCGGAAGATTTTCCAGCGTCGTCAGGCGGATACCAAGTCCGGAGGCCAGCTCCCGCGTTCTTTCCGACGTCGGCACACCGATGACGTCCAGTCCCTCTCCCACACGCTTCGCCAGTGCGTGCACGAAGAATTCCGCCGTCGACCCGGTTCCGATGCCAAGCCGCATTCCCGAGGTCACATCATCCGCTGCACGCTCAGCTGCCTGCTGTTTAAAATGATCGCTCATCCACTATTCCTTCAGCCACCACCCCAGCGGATGGGCCGCGGCCGGTTACATATTCCTGATCGCCGGGTGCTTAACATGGCCAGCCTCCGCCGGTCCAGTGGCATTCCCGACTTCCGTGAGGAAACAGCTGGAGAACCGGAATAATGAATTTGTTAACCATGATTTTAGAATGAACTGCGATCTTGAACGCAATTTCCCGAGGTTTGAAAAGCATGGTCTCAAATGAATCTGTTTCGGCGCAAGAAATCCACGCTTGACGAACTGACCGACGCCAGCACCAACCCTGGGGAAGAAACCGGGGCTCAAGCCCCGGCGGACGATGCACGCGAAGGCCCGGACCAGAACAAGTCAGATCAGCTTGAGTTCGTGCTTGATAGTCTGGAAGACGATCTCCAGGTCGCAGCCAGGACAATCAATATTGCCGCGGACAAGGTTCAGGACCGGCTGGTCGGTCAAATGGATACACTTGAGGCAATCCGAAGCGATACTCAATTGCTTTCAGGCCAATCGGCCGTTGCAGATGAAAACGCCTCAAACCTGGCGACATCCATCCGGGAACTGTCAGCCTCCAGCGGCGAGATCGGATCACAGGTCGGTGTTTCCAACCAACTCGCTGATGAAGCGCGTGAAATCGCAGATCAGGCCAATGAAGGCGTACTTGAACTCAAGGGCGCCATTGATGACATTGCAAATGTTGTCAGCCTTATCTCGGACATCGCAAAACAAACAAACCTGCTGGCCTTGAATGCAACCATCGAAGCTGCCCGTGCGGGAGAGGCAGGTAGAGGCTTTTCCGTGGTCGCAAGCGAGGTCAAGGCCCTGTCTGTCGAGACGCAATCGGCAACGGAGCAGATCGTCTCCAATATTGAAAAGCTGAACCTGTCCGCGGAACACAGCCTGGGTTCGGTCAACAGGATCATCGACATAATCGGAAAAATCCGGCCGAGTTTTGCCACTGTCGAAGACGCGGTGCGCTCCCAGGTAAACACGACCAATCTGATCGGTGAACAAGCAAACAAGACCGCTGACTTTGCCCAGGAGGTAGTTCGCAAGGCACAGATAATCACCGAAAGCGCGGTCTCGGCAGAAGAAGGGGGCGCACTGGCCCGCGAATCCGGTGCGCAGATGAGTGCCGCCAGCCGATCGCTTCAGAACCGGTTCACAATGATGATCCGGCAGACGGGACTCGGAAACAGGCGGCAGCACGACCGTCTGCCGGTCAAGATCTCCGGGTCGGTCGCAAACGGCTCCGCGACAGGCCAGATCGAAACTCTGGATATTTCAGAGGGCGGCCTTCTCTTCAAGGCAAACAGTGACCTTGCCCTGAAGCAAAACGACACCGTTCAACTCGAGCTCAATGGACTTGGCAACGTCACCGCGAGACTGGTTGGCGTATCGGACAACGGATTTCACAGCTGTTTCCAGGATCCCGAACCGGCCTTCGAGCAAGCCCTGCGTCGCAAGCTCGCCTCCATTCACGAGAGCCACGCCCGCGAAGTGGACTGTGCACAATCCGGCGCTTCAAGAATAGAAAACACCATGCAGGATCTTGTCTCGCGAAATGTGCTGACCCTGGACGACCTGTTCGACACGGACTATCAACCGATTGAAGGAACGAATCCGCAGCAGGTCTCAACGCGGGCGTTGCAGCATCTGGAAAACGTGCTTCCGGAAATCCAGGAAGACATTCTCGCCAGTGGCACGGAACACGGCATGGCATTTTGTGCCTCTGTCGACCGAAACGGATACCTGCCGGTTCACAATCTGGTCTTTTCCAATCCGCAGCGTCCCGACGATCCTGTCTGGAATACCGCCAATTGCAGGAACAAACGGATATTCGACGATCGTGCCGGTCTCAGTGCGGCACGCAACACGCGGCCCTTCCTTATCCAGTCGTATGCACGGGACATGGGTGGTGGCAATATCGTCTGGATGAAGGAAATCGACGCACCGATCCTCGTCCAGGGCAGGCATTGGGGCGGCTTCCGCACGGCCTATAAACTTTAGGCGTCGTTTGAAGCGCCATCACGTCAGCGCACACTTGCAGTTCCCCTCCATTTCCGGGTACGCAGGAAGTTCATCTCACCGGTTCGAGGGTTTCATGTCAGTTCTTGTATTCGATCTGGATGGCACGCTGGTGTCGTCGATGGAAGATCTTGTCGTCACACTCAATGTCGTCCTGACGGCAAACGGCCACCGTGAAGTCCCCCAGGAAAAGGTCGTCCACATGGTTGGCATGGGCGCCAGGATCCTGTTGCAGCGCGGGCTCGAATTCAACAAAATCGAGTGGACGGACGAGATGGTCGACCCGCTGTTCCGTCACTTTCTGGACCACTACGCCGCCAATATTGCCGTGCATACCAGACCGTTCGAAGGTGTCGAGGCCTCACTGGAAACGTTCAGAAAGCAAGGCTGGAAACTCGCGGTCTGCACCAACAAGGCCGAGCGACTGACCCTTCCGCTCCTGGATGCACTTGATCTTGCGAAATATTTTGATGCTGTCGTCGGCGGTGACACTTATGAACGGTCCAAACCCCATGCGGATCCGGTCCATGGGGCGATAGAGCGCGCGGGTGGTACAGTCGAGGGCTCGATCATGATCGGCGACAGTGGCACAGATATCAACGCAGCCCGCAATGCCGGCATTCCAGTCATTGCAGTCGATTTCGGTTACACGCCTGTCCCCGTTTCCGAACTCGGACCGGACAAGGTGATTTCGCATTTCGACGAACTCGGTGCCGCTATTGAAACGCTTCCAGGCCTCAAGCACTAGAACAAACGGCAATACTCTTGTCACTATTGTGCACTCTCATCTTTATTACATAGAAATCTCGTAAAATATTAACTCGTGATAGAAATCACAATACACTTGAACACTCAGGGATTCATTTGTGCTTTAAGTCACAAACATTCAAAAAAACACTACTTACCACACTCATATTCTGTCGATATCCATTTTTACCAAACCTTTAGTGACGCCCGTCACTACTCGTTAACCAAAACTGCCCCAAGGTCACCTTGTCGCTAGGGAATGCCAACCGGCTGACCTTAAAAGCGACGGGGGCTTTGATTAGCAGTACCGAACATATTCGTCCGGATACTTCCCCTATTTTCAATACCTGGTGGGTCGCCACGGCGATTACATGAATATCAAGGCGATGTTTTCGCCTGAACTGCTTTTGCAAAACGCTAATACTTTGTCAGGTCGACCAACCTGGCTCTGAAAACCGCAACCGATAGATCGGAAAGATCCATCGGAAAGGCGCCGCTCGGCCTGTTTCAGCCAATGCCGGAGCGTCAGATAGTGAGCTAACGGATGCATGACAACACGAATACCAATCTGGAGCCTGGTCTCGATTTCACCGTCCTGGGAGAGAGTCTTGCGCTCATGGCCCAGTGCGATCTTTACAGGTCACGCAGTATCGACCAATTCGGCGCATTGGTTCTTCCACCCATGAAACTGGGACAGTTCCGGATCTGGCGCCGCAAGGGTCTGGCGGTGGCGCTGGCAACCTGGGCCTATCTCGACACGGATACGGAAAAGGCGGTTCTGGAGGACGACACTCCCCTGTCTCCGGACGAATGGTCTTGCGGAACCAATCCGGTTGTCATGGATCTCGTTGCGCCTTTCGGTGACGGCTTCGCCGCTTCAAGAGATCTGGTGCGTACGGTTTTTCCAGGCCTTGCCTTCAAGGCCGTGCGGCGTGCGGCGGACGGCCGTCCGCGCCGCGTCGTCCAATTCGCCGGTTTGAATGCCGACGGACAAAAAGTCAGCCGCTCATCCCGAATCTACTGACTGTTTTTCAAAAAACCTAAATTTAAACAATAGCTTGGACAAAAGGAATTTGACTCATGGGAAGTTCTACAAAATCGATTCATCAGACATACAAACTTTGGGGTATCAGCGTTTACAAGAATGCCGGCAGCGGCAATGACAAACTTTATGGTCACGCTGCAAAGAACCACCTTCTCGGCGGCTCGGGCAATGATACGGTTTACGGATACGGTGGCTGGAACAAGCTTGACGGCGGCAGCGGCAACGACCTCGTCAAGGGTTACGGCGGGTCCAACTATCTTTACGGCGGATCCGGACATGACCGCGTCTACGGATACGGTGCCTACAACTCCATGTCAGGCGGTTCGGGCAACGATTCCATGTACGGTTATGGCGCAAAGAACAAGATGTGGGGTGGTTCCGGCCACGACTACATGAAGGGAACCGGCGCATATAACTACATGAGCGGCGGCGATCACAATGACCGCATTTACGGCCATGGCGCCCGCAACGAAATGTATGGCGGCAATCACAATGACAAGCTCTATGGGTATGGCGCCTCCAACAAGATGGACGGCGGCGCCCACAACGACTCGCTTTATGGCTACGGTGCCCACAACGACATGCAGGGTGGCAGCGGCAACGACTTCCTGGAAGGCTGGGGAGCAGTCAACATCATGCGGGGTGGCAGCGGTAACGACGTTATCAAAGGGCGCGGCGCACTCAACACCATCTATGGCGACAGCGGCAACGACACGATCGAAGCCATTGGCGGCGTCAACAACGTGCATGGCGGCACCGGCGACGACAACATCAAGGGGATCGGCGGAACCAATGTTTTGCGCGGGAATGACGGCAACGACACGATAACGGCCGTTGGCGGCGTCAACACCGTTTTCGGCGATGCAGGCGATGACACGATGATCAGTGCCGGTGGCGTCAATGTCATGTTCGGTGGAACCGGCAACGACAAGATGATTGCCAGCGCCCTTCTGGCGACCAGCCAGAGCGGCGAAGCGGGTGACGACACGATGGTCGCTGTCAGCAACGCCAACCTTCAATGGGGTGGCGACGGCAACGACACCATGGTCGGCATCGGCAACCTCAACATCCAGTCGGGTGGAAATGGCGACGATCTCCTTCTGGCGGCCGGTCAGACCAATGTCCAGCTCGGCCAGGACGGCAAGGACAAGATGTTCGCCGTTGGCAGCCTGAATGTGCAGGTCGGCGGTGACGGTGAGGATCTGGCCGTCGCTGTCGGCAGCACCAATATCCAGTATGGCGGCAACGATGCCGATATCCTGGTCGCCGGTGGTGGCGCCAACATTCAGATCGGCGGCACCGGAAATGACTGGCTGATCGGCGCTGGCAGAGGCAACGTCCAGTTCGGTGCGGAGCTCTGGTCAACGATCCCCGATGGCGTCAGTCTTGCCGGGTTCGATCTCGACGCGGCGAAGGACAAGCTAGCCGATTACGCCAATTCAACCGGCTCCGACGGCACCAACGTCATGCTGGCTGGTGGTGAACTCAACATCCAGCTCGGCGGCGCAGAAACGGACATTGCCATCGGTGCCGGCAAGGGCAACATCCAGGCAGGCGGCGGTGGCAGCGACGTCCTTCTCGGTGGCGGCAAGGGTAACCTGCAGTCCGGTGGCGACGGCACGGACCTGATGATCGGTCTCGGCCGGGTCAACGTCCAGGAAGGCGGCGGTGACACCGATGTCATGATCGCGGTGGGACGCGGCAAGGATGCCGGTGTCCAGCTGCAGTTCGGCGGCGATGCGACCGACTTCATGATCACCCGCGGCGGTGACGGCGAAGCCGACCCGTTCAAGGCCTTCATAGATCACTTTAAGGAAAAGGCTGCCGAAAAGGCGGACGAAAACAAGGACGAGCAAAGCAACGACACGGAAGCGACCTCGACGACGACCGAAAACACCGGTTCCGATGACACCAAAAAGCAGAGCCTCACGGAGAAAATGAAGGAAAACGCCCCTTCGCTGAACCTGCAGTTCGGCGGTGACGGCGGCGACCTCTTCAACACCGGTGGCGATCTGGGCTTCCAGATGGGCGAGGAAGGCAACGATATTTTCCTTGGCGGCGGATCGTTCAACTTCTCCTTCGGTGGCAACGGCGACGACCTGATGATGATGACGGGTGAAAAGACGAACTTCGTCTTCGGTCAGGACGGCGGCGACTGGCTGATCGACACAGGGGCATTCTCGGACTTGTTCTGGTCGGCGGTCTTTCCGCAGCTGCCGGATTTCGGCACGGGCGACAGCTCCGATGCATCTTCCCTGCTGCCCTTCGATCTGTCGTTCGGCGAAACACTGTCAGGCATCAACGACAAGGTGGACAGCGTTAAGGCGTTCCTGGATGAGATGAACCCGCTTGACGACATTGTCGATGCGGTCGGTGACGTCGTCGACGATGCCAAGGAAGCTGTCGAAGACATTCACGACACGATTACCTCCATCTTTGACTATTCCAGCACTCAATATTTTGGCGGCAGTGGCAATGACTTCCTGACCGGAGGCAAGGCCGGTGGCGATGCGATAGGCGGCCAGGGCGACGACACTTACCTCTTCACCTTCGGCTCGACCGGTGAGATGGATGTCGACGAGGCTGGCCTCGACGCAGCGCGTGAACTCGGTGACTTTGTTGGATTGGCCAGCGACAAGCTGGACGCCATCTCCGGTGGCGGTGGCGGCTCCGATGTTCTGGAACTTCGAAACGCCGGCGAAATGGATGCCAGCGATCTTCGGTTCTTTGTTGAAGGCGGCAAAGACCTGGTGATCGAGGGCGATGGCGGCAGCGTCCGGATCAAGAACATGCACGAGGAAGCGACCAAGGTGGAAACCCTTCGTATCGTCGGTGAAAACGGGACGCAGGACATAGATATAGGGTCAGCCTTTGATGACGGACTTTTCGTCTTTACCTGGTCGGATCGTTCGGGAGCAACCGGGATCGAGGCACTCGATGATTTTGAAGAAACCTTCGACGATCCAACAGCCGGCATGATCGATTTCGACGGTTACTTCGGGGCACATAGTGCCGAAAGTTCAACCGAACTCGCCTTCGCAAACGCGTTTGACGGGTGGTTGGACACGATTGTCGATGCAGGTTCCAGCTTGCCTATCGTTGGCGGCACGATCGGCGCGGCAGGTGAGCTCGCCGAAAGCGTCTTCGCCTTCCAGACCCCCGAAGTGCCGGACGAGTTCAGCTTCCTCTGATCAGGGAATTCTCCAAACATCCTTCGCCGGGGAGTTATGTTGCGCGCGCAACTCAACTCCCCGGCGAATGTATTTCGGCTTCACTCGATCGCATGAGCCAGGATGGGTCACGTCTTTCTGGATCGCGACCAACCTGCCGGGCAGGCCTAAGCCCTTCAGAAGTTGTTGATTGCCGTCCCCAATTGCTTGCGCAGTTCGGCAAGGCGTGCTTCGAGCCGCAGAGTTTCCTTGTCGAGCTCCTCGATCCTGGTTTCGGAGTTATCCAGTTTTTGAAGCGAGCGCTTGTAAAGGTCCGACCCGGGAGACAGCGCCGAAAGGTTGGCACGGTGGCGCTGCTGATTGTTGATCTCCTCAGACTTTCCTTCGCGTGAATATTGTATTTGAGACTGTACCTGCGTCCTTTCGGCCTGCATGTCAGCGAGAGCCCTCAGCTTGTCGGCACTCTCCGTGTCAGGTACCCGTCGCACGAGGTTCAACAGGCCGATTTGGTCCGTGTTGAAAAGGGCATGCCTTTCTTCCAGCGTCCGCTCCGCTTCCACGGTTGCCGCAACCGTCTCGCCCATTGGTACAGTGAGTTTCAAGCGGCGGTGCGTTTTGGTGGAATCCAGGTACTCGGGCGATGAAAAGCGCCAGCCTTCCCGGCGGGGATGCTCAATGATAACCTGGCGGTCACCGTCGGGAGCGCCCCTGACGGTGTAGACCGTCTTCGATCTTTCCTCGACGGTTGCTGTCAGTATGCCACCGCTGACCTTGACCGACGTGATCTCCTGTGTCGGTTCGGTTTCCGTTGCCACCCTCACCTTGCGATCGGTCGCGAAACTCGCCATGCGAAGTTCACCGGCCGGCATCCCGTTGATCTGCGCATCGCCGACGTAACCTTCCTTTCTGTCGTAGACGGTCAGGATGCCCTTCGGCAGGCTGGAGTCTGTTTCATTCTTGATCAGGATCGCTGCGATTGGGTGGTCAAGGCCACTCTCGGGTTGGAAGACCGACACGCTCTCGGCCGAAACAACCGCATCGACGATCGGCGCCGAAAGCGTTTCGCCACTTTCCAGGTCAATCGCGTCAGGAAGCGCAAAGAACGCCGTTACTGCGCCTTCTTCCGCTTGTCCGACCTGAGCCTGCGCCATCGCCTCCTCCATTGGTGGTGCAGCGGCATAAGCCACTCGCGCGCGGGCTTCATTGGCTCGCTTCATCAAGGCGTTGCCTGCGAACCCGTCTTGAAACCCCTCGATTGCGCCGCTGTCTGCCCTGGGCACATAGCCGCCGGCAACATCGACGGGCACTTCCGGTCTTTGCCGCCAGTAAAGATCATGCAAGCGCTGTTTCAAGGTGACCGGCGCTCCGGACGACAATTTCACCCGCACATCGTCCCAGTCTTCGCCACTTGCATTTTCAAGCACTGCCCAGGCCTGAAGCCGGGCCTTGTCCTCCGGCAGCATGACAACCCGGTAGGCCGTCTTCCAGATCGGCGTCGGCACGACATAGGAGACGGAGACTTCGCGAGCCCCCTCGCCGGCAACCTTGATCGAGACGGTTCTTGCGCCATCCGACTTGCCGCTTCCGACGGCAGACAAGGCTCTCGAGACTTTCTGCTGGATATCATCGTCGAGAAACCGGATGACCGTGTCCGGTTCCAGATCGACGCCGAGAATGCCGCCATCGCTCAAGATAGACGCCACGCTGACCTGTCCGTCATTGCCCTTGTTCTGCACCGACACGCCCATCACCAGGCCCTCGACCAGGGTGCCCTGCTTTTCCAACTGGACACGTGTTCCCTGCAGTTTTGACAGCAGCCTCGCGGGCGATTGAAGATCTTCGGCGGCAAAGGGCAGGTTCTTGAACGTTTCGGCAAGCGGATTGGGACCCGGCAGAGAAAGGCCTTCGACAACACCCGTTGCATCGTAAACCACGATGCTTTTCAGAATATCGTTCACCTGTTCCAGCGGAACGGTCATCAATATCTCGCCGGTGCTGTCGATTTCCGCCTTGCGGACGATCTCGGCCAGACCGCCGGACGACAATGTAATGCTCGTGATCGGACCGTTTTCTTCCGCTTCGGCAAGGGCGGAAAAGGTGACACACAGAAAGGCAATTGCAGGCAAACGCATAATCATCAAAACACTCCAACGCAGCTATTGGTGGCAGAGCGTCCTTGATAATTGCGGCCATAGTGGGAATGGCCAACAAATGCTGGTCATCGTAACGGTGCCTATGGCTATAACCATTTGGAGCGGCATATCCGAGTAACCCGCAGCCTGGTTTCAAGGGCGATCAGCCCAATGGTGGCAATGCGTTGGTCGCGCAGACGCCCGATGCCTCGTCTCCCGTTGCGCGAACCACCAGGTCGACCGGGGCGTTTCTTTTTGCGAGATCGACAGGTCCCGTCTTCTCGAGCCACGACTAGTAGCTTCGATGAAGTCGCATGCGATCCCATTTGTAGTAGATGCCAATTTCGGTTCCACCCGAAACTCCCGGAATGTCGACCGCAGTCAGGTTTTTCTCCGAATAGTCGATCAGCGCTTCGCCATACAGCGTCTTGGCAAGACCCGGCAGTTCGGTCCGCAGGGCCTCAAAGGCCGGGTCACCACCCTTCGCCCAATCCGCAAGCTTGTCCATTCTCTGCACAACTCTAGAGTTCGTGGCCATGCCTTCTGCCACTTTCTTGATGATGTTCGGAAGGTTGCTTGATGCGATCTTTGCCGCCTTTGGATCAAGGAACGTTTTCCACTTTCCCCCGACACTCAAGGCCCAATCTGTCCCGGTGGACACATGGCCATCAAAGCTGGCCGCTGTCGGAAATCCCGTCGCCAGGACGATCGCCGCGCCGCCAGACACACCCGCAATTGCCCCCAGACGTCCCGAAGAAGTTGATATCACCGCTACCGCCGGGTTTTCGTCACCCACCTTGCACAATATGCCGATAGCAGCCTCGCCCGACACTCCGGCACCAACGCTTGCCTTGAAAAGAAGTCCACCCCAAGCGTGCGCTCTTCCTTTGGCCAGTTGAGGTTTCCAGGAGCTGAAATTACCGTAGACCGTGCCGCCAAAGAAACTCTGGCCGTCTCCCCAACGTGCCTCGAATGCTCCATCCCTGTCCCAGTTTCGGGACAAGCCACAGATCCTCTTTCCAGACCCTGATTCTTTCAGGTTGAATTTCCAACCGTTTACGTCCCCGGTCCAGGCGCCCATACCGGCGCTCGTGAAACGTCGAAACCCTGCCGGAATAGGCCGCACAATTCGCCAGGTTCCGCTGTAGTTGGTGTCCTTGTCTATCTGAAGAACAACCTTCATCTTCGGATTCTGTTTTGATGCCGGGATAATAATATCTATCAGGAACGACATGATTCAGCCTCTGCAATGACTACAAAAAATATCTACAACGGTGACAAGGATTTCTTTTTGCTAACTCGTAAAGCAAATACAGTTTCCCGAAACCAGTTTTACCATCACCACCAGACTGTCTCCGAGCGCATTAGTGTCATACTCACAATGAGACTGCGGCTTGCGTTCCGACCAGTTCGCGGTTCCCGGTCAGCCCCGACACGCCAATCCAGCATTATCCCTTTGCATTCAAGCGTCCGATCCGGTTTTCATGTGAACACACCTCACATCGGCTACGCATGATCTGCGTAATTTCAGAAGTAACTCGTTCGCTACTTTACTATTTTCGTTTTTAATTTCTAATTCGATTCAAATTTCTTCCGAATTTATCGCAAATACCAACTCTCTTCAACGATGGAAGCCTACACAGTGCTGGAGAGAGCTAAAACCAACTCCTGGAGATGCAGAAGGGTTTCCATTCACACACGAAGTTCGTTGGCTCAAATCCGGTCTTGACCTGCAACCGTCCAGCCTGGCAAGTGCGATACGCATCGACGAAAGCCGCATTCAGTCGTCTTCCGGTGTTGCCTCGGTTTTGCCAAGCCCATCAACCACCGAGGCAAGCTTGACCAGATTGGCCGCATAAAACCCCGCCGCGTTGATGCAGTTTGTTTCCAGCAACTTCAGTCCCTGCCCGGTTCTGCAGATGTCGAGCACATAGGCAGGTGAGTAGCCGGCATTGCGGTCCACCATTTCCTGCGCGAATTGCAACGCATCTTCATCAATCTCGTGCCGGTAGACGACCCTTGATCCTTCCTTGTAGAGCGACCAGGTGACTATCGTCCCGTTGATGGCCCATAACCGCCATTCCTTGAGAATACGGACGGGCTCGGTTAACATCAGCAACGTGTCATGGCGCAGCGAGCCGTTCGGGATTTCGTCTTCCTTCAAAGCGATTACATTTTCAGCCATGCGGAGTATTTCGTCCGTTGCCTTCACATTGCCGGGCTCTTCCTTGCTGTCATCAACCGGACGTATGAACCATGACCTTCCATCGTCAGCCAATTGCTCTGGAATGTCGCGAATTGTCAGAAAGAGCGCGTCGGCACCGTTCAGAAAAAAGTGTTGCCAGCTTTTTTCGTGAACGAACGGCCGCAACCGGAAGACGCCCGGCCTGTATCCTCTGGCTTTGGCGTATCGCCAAAGCGTATAGGACCCGAACATGACCACCGCATCCGTAATCGGGATGTCGGGCTCCGGAATGAGATCGCCGACAAAGGGCACGACCTTGTGCTATGAGTACGGAATGCCGAGCCTGTCAAGCGCTTCGGCCAGCTTGTGCGTATCTTCGAATTCCTGCAGCAGCCAATGCATTCCGTTACTCGCCTCTCAGGTAAGCGCGCAAGACGCTCAAGCCAACATCACCGGCCAATGTATTGCCCGCGGCGATTTTGGTGATCTTCCGAGCAATCATCAGAGATAACCAAACCGAGGAAGATAAAACCGATACCAATTCCGGAAATACACAAGTTTCAAAACCACTATCCCCAGACGAATTGAGGATATCAACTCCTCGGACTGCGCGTTGAATGACGGACTGATATGCTCAAAGCCGTGATTCCAAAGGGACTAAGACGAGATGGCAACGCAAACGGCGCCTAATCCGCTCCGCGATAAAATGCTGAAAGGACTTTCCTATCAAAAGTCCGGCGAGATCGAAAAGGCGCAACGCTGCTACAAGCAGGTTTTGAAAAAGGTTCCCAACAACGCCGACGCATTGCATCTGCTCGGAGTAACCTACCGGCAGATGGGTTATCCGAAACGGGCGGTGGAATACATTCAAAAGGCCATCGGTGCCAATGCAAACCAGGCCCCGTTTTATGCCAATCTTGCCCGGGCGATGATGGACATCGGCACGGATCCCGAAAGTCTTCTCGCGGTGTCGAACAAGGCCCTCTCACTCAATCCGAGAGAGAAGGAAGCGCTCAACATCAAGGGAATTGCCCTGACGAAGCTGGCTCAGCCCGAGGAAGCGGAAGAGATCTTTCAGCGTCTGCTCGTCGACCATCCCGATTTCGGCGATGTCTACCGGAACTACGGTATTCTGCTGCGCCAGAACAAGGACTATTCAAAGGCACTGGTGTTCTTCCAGAAGGCCATTCAGCTTGTGCCGGACAATCCGCAAAATTACATCGAACGGTCCCGCTGCCGGCAGGAACTGAAAGACTATGATGTTTCGCAAGAGGAATTGTCCGAGGCGCTGAAACGCTTCCCGAGTAACGCAGACATCAAACACGAGGCAGCCCGGCTTCTTTTCTCGCTCTCCCAGACCCACGTGGGCGTGACCTATGCCGAAGAGGCCGTCGCAGACAATCCCAAGGACTACCACCGCCTGGTAACGCTTGCGGTTCACTATCTCATGCTCGGTCGCGGCCAGCAGGCAATCGACACGTTCCTGAAAGCCAAGAAGCTCGCTCCGGAAGGGGCAGCAGGGATCGACTGGAACCTATCTCTTTCCTATCTGTCCGTCAGCGATCTCGACAACGGCTGGGCACTTCACCGGGCACGGTTCAGCGACAAGATGTCGAGTTCGACTGCCCGCGAATTCAGCGTTCCGGAATGGGATGGCGAAGACCTTTCCGACAAGACCGTGCTGGTCTGGGGCGATCAGGGCCTGGGCGATGCGCTAAAGTGCGGCACCATGCTACCTGACCTTGTCGGGCTTGCAAAAAAAGTGATTGTCGAGCTGTCGCCCAAGGCAGTGCCATTCTACGAGCGATCTTTTCCGGAGATGGTGTTTCGGGTCAAGCTGCCGGACGATGCCGTGTTGCCCGCCGACTACGATGTTACCGCAAATATCACCGATATCGCCCGTATTTTCAGACGGGACATTGAGCAGTTTCACCTCGCCAAATCACCCGTCTATGCGTTCGATCCGGTCCGTGCCCGCGACTATCTCAGCCGTCTTCCCGATGCCGGTGAAAAGCCTGTCATCGGGGTTGCCTGGCGGTCCAAGAACCTTCAGAAATACCGGGCACGATACTATCTTTCTGCGCCTGACTTCGCGCCGGTCATCGAGGCGGAGGACGCGATCTACGTCAACCTTCAGTATCTGGCGGTCCAGAAGGAACTGGAATTCCTGACGGCACGCGCCAGGGGAAGTTTCGTCTCTTTCGAGGATGTGGATCTTTTCGATGACCTTTGCGCGGCGGCCGACCTGACGGCGATCTGTGATCTCGTCGTTTCAGCCAATACCAGCGTTGCCGACATGGCCGGCATTCTCGGTGTCCCCTGTGTCCGGTTCGGCCCCGTGGAGCCGCCGCTATTGCTCGGACAGGCTTCGCCACCCTGGTATCCGAGCATGAAGTATGTCCATGTCGACGAAAGCAAGCCGACGTCGGAGATCCTCCCGGAGATTGTGGGTGTCATGAAGTCCGAATTGCAAGAAGTCTATCCCCAGTCGCGCCGCGAGAGACTGAAGCTCTCCTAGCGGCGCCGCCCGAAGCCATTGATCAGGGTTTTCTTGCGACAGCAACAAGCGTATCCGTTGCGTCAATCTTCCTGAGCGCAGCTTCATAGGCAGAAGAAAGCTCCGGCGTGTCGAGCGCAGACAACACTCCCTTATGACCACCCGGCTGGCCTTCAGCCAGCCACTTCAAATGGTTGGAAAGAGGATACCGCTGAACGCCGTCGATAACGATGTCGGTGAAGCCTGCGAATTTCAGCATACGATGAAGGCTGTCGCGCGTGTGCAGGATCAGGTGTTGGCTCCAGAGTGTGAATTTCCTGAAGGGATCCGATTTGAGCTGGGAGAGGAGGAAATCGTCGGCATGCGGCACCTCGACCACGATAATGCCACCCGATTTAAGGATTGCCGAAAGATCGGCAAGGACCTGAAGAGGATCTGGAATATGTTCCAGTACGTGAAACGCGAAGACAGCGTCCTGCGACGAGGATGCGATCGCCGCTGGATTGTCGAAACAACTGAACCCATCGGACATCAGGGTTTTGATAAAATCCGCCTGTAGTTCCACACCGCTTACCGCCAGTGTGTTTTCGGCAATATTCCTCAAAAACGCTCCTTCACCGCAACCGAATTCCGTAACCGTCTTCCCGGTGTAGAACTGGCTGTAGGCTTCGACGCGGCGGCGCGTATCCTTTTGGAGTTCGAAGTCCCGACTGCCCGCACGCCGGACGGTTTCCTGCCGATAGGCTCCGTCTTCATACGTACTGTCGCCGACATAAAATCCGTCGATATATACAACTCCGGACAAGCTGTCCCGGTAGACCGGCAGTCCCTCCCGATCCCTGGTCGACGTTGCAAACGTCTCACGCGTTTCAAGGCTGGCAAGCCCCAGTCTTTCTAGCGTCTCAAAGATACCGGTTTCAGTTTCCATACGGGTATTCCTCAGAGAAACATGCCGAGCTAACGGTCAGGCTTTGGCGAGCATGCCGCGGGAGATCAGCAATTCGCTGAATTCGTGCACAACGGCAGCCCCTCCAGCACTTTCAAGCACAATCGAGGCGCAGGCCTTCACCTCCGCCGGTGCGTTGCGCGGTGCGGCGCTCAGGCTGCACGCTTTCATGCAGTCGATATCTGCAATGTCTGCACCAATGAACGCCATTTCCGAAAAGCCGATGCCATGTGTCGTACTCCAGTCCGACATGATCTGAAGCTTGTCAAAGGGATGGGACTGATACTCCATGGCAAGCTTTCGCGCGCGCTGCATGGCAAGATTGTTCTCTTCACGGTCGAGCATCAAAAGACGGACATTGCGACCATGCAGGCGGTCCAGTCCAATTTCGTCGTATCGGTTGCAAATAATTGATTCCGTGCCGTCACGATTGACGAAAACCGAGTTGTCCGTGTGAACACCGTCGAAAGAGGTGACCAGCGCGCGCAGGGGTTTGATATGTTCGGGTGCAAGCTCGCCCGTGAACTGCTCGGTCCTGATGAAGGCCTCGGCCATGTCCCAGTCCTGAGAGGTATCGATCTCGATCCAGGTCGAGTCCACCGGCACCAGGATGGTCTTGCCGCAATACCGGTTGCCGGCTTCCAGAAACTCAGGCACGCGCGTGGCATAAACCGCGCCGTTTTCACGGTATCTTGCAGAAATGTCCTGACGTCGAACGCGCGGTTTGCTCGGATCGTGGTTGATGCCGACACCCTCGCCGTTTTCGCCGACTTCCCAGTAAAAGCCGTGGTCATCCACAACCGAAATAGCACTGGTCGCGCCCTTGTTCAAAAGGGCTTCCACCACCTGATCGACGTGATGCGCCTGCGTGAATGGCGCCGTACACTGCAGGAAGACCAGAATGTCGGGCGGTTCGCTTTGAAGTGATGGCTCGTTCCGTAACAGGTGCATCAAAGCCGATTCAGAACTTGCGGTCGGACCAGACAAGTCCAGGGGTCTCATGACGGCCCGGGCACCGTATTTGACAGCGACGTTCAATATGTCATCGGAGTCGCTGGAGACGAAGACGTCCGAGACGAACCTTGAGCCCCTTGCAGCGCGAACCGTTCTGCCCACAAGCGGTATTCCGTTCAAGGGTCTGATGTTCTTTCCAGGAAGTCCAACGGAGCCGCCCCGCGCGGGTATGGCCGCAACAATTTTCACAATTCAACTCCCGGAAACATGAAACCCGGTGGTCAGCCCGGTTTTCGTGCGTAAACGGTCACGAAAGACCCCCAAAATGCAGGTGACACTTCTGCGCTCGCCTGCACCATCGTTTCAAAGGCTGCAACCGAGGCAAACCGCGTTCCAAAAAACGGGTAGTCGACCTGCTCGATACGAAAGCCCTTGTCCCGCAACAGCCGGATCAGGGAATCATCCGTGAAAAGGCTGACATGCGTCGGGTCATGCAACAAGCGGAAACGGTCCCCAAACACTCTGGCTGCTGCACTGGCGAAATTGGGCGTGCCGCAAACAAAATCGCCGCCCGGCTTCAGGATCTCGAATATCGTGTCAACGAAAGGGACTGGCTCGTCGACATGCTCGATCACATGGTTGGCGACAACAACGTCGAAGCTGTCTGGTGAAAACGACCCCGGCTCCAAAACCCCGAGACGCAGGTCCGCATCGCAGCGCTGGCGGCCAATCTCGATTGCAAGTTCAGACGGGTCCAGGCCGAAGCAAGTATTCTTCTCTTCGATCTGCTCAATCAATTCACCCAGCCCGAAACCGATGTCCAGAACGGTACCCGGCGCCCGCGCGTTGACATAGTCGGCAATGTATCGGACATCGGCCTTGCGCATGTCTCTTTCGGATGCCGCATCTCTTACATTCCCGTCCGGGTCCTTCTTCAAGTCCCAATAGTCCTGGGGCAAGGGACGCGCCGGATAGGAGACGTAGTAGTTCTCTCCCCGATACAATTCCAGACAACGGTCGATGATCGACATGCTTGTTTTCAATCGCCCCTTGTTTCGGCTATCCGCGTTGTCCGTCAGATCATGTGCAAGGACAATGTGCCCGTCTCACGCCGCGGACAGCGTGTCATTGCGGCGCAGCTTTTCGGCGATCGGTTTTTCGTCCTCGTAGAAGCGAAGAACGCCATCGCCGCGGACAACCTCGAAACGACGAACCTTTCCAACCAGTTCCGCCATTTCCGCCATTTCAAGCGATGCCTTCTGATCGGACCCCCAGTCGGAGCGGTCGAGCGTCACGTGTCTTTCGACCGAGCAGGCGCCGAGTGTTGCCGCGCAAATGCTCGGCAGGATGCCTTGTTCGTGTCCGGAGAATCCGATTTCCAGGTGTGGGAAGGCTTTTTGAAGCGTCTTGATGCCAAGAAGATTTATCTCTTCATCAAGTGTCGGGTAGGTTGACGTGCAGTGATAGAGACACGCGATTTGGCCACCGGCTTTTTCAATGATATCGACGGACCTGCGGATCATTCCCAGGTCGCTCATTCCGGTCGACACCAGCAAGGGACGTCCGGCGGCGGCACAGTACTCCAGGAACTGCCGATCGGTCACCATGGCAGAGGCGATCTTGATGTAGGGTGTCTCGTAGGCCATCAGAAAATCGACGGATGGTTCATCCCAGGGTGAGGCAAACCAGTCGATCTGAAGGTCCCGCGCCGTGCGGTCAATCGCATCATACTCGGCCCTGCCGAATTCGAGTCCGCGCTTCAGATCACCGTTGGTCGGTCCGAAGACATTTTCTCGGGCCCGGGCCAGTTCTTCGGCCGTGTAGACTATTTCGACGGTTCTCTTTTGAAACTTCACTGCATCGCAGCCAGCCTGTTTTGCCTGGCGGATCATCTCCAGTGCCTTGTCCAGGTCACCGTTATGATTGATGCCGACTTCGGCAATCATGTAGGTTCCATTTTCAGAGATCATGGCATGGCACCTTGTTGTTCGGTCCGTGTCGGATGACGGTCCGTGCCGGACTTCGAATTTCCTAACCAAACTCTTGCCACTGCAAAACAGACCTGTCCACCCGGCAGCCCACATCGGGTGCAGATGCCCTGTGCTTTCTTTGGAAAACCCCAAAATGTACGTGAAAAACGATAAAGGGCTCGCGAGTACCGCAAGCCCTCATTAATTTTCCTTGAAAAAATAATGTTTTGCCGGCGCAGGCGACTCAGCCGACGAAAGCGCGCTCGACGACGAACTCGGCAGGCTTGTTATTTGCGCCTTCCGTCAGACCCGCTTCTTCAAGCAGTGTCTTGGTGTCCTTGATCATGTCCATGGAGCCACAGATCATGCCGCGATCAATCGCCGGATCCAGCGGTGGCACGCCCAGATCCTCGAACAGCTTGCCGGATTTGATCAGATCGGTGATCCGGCCCTGACGCGGAAAGTCTTCGCGGGTGACCGAGGTATAGTGCACCAGCTTGTCCTTTGCGAATTCGCCAATCAGCGGATCGTTGATCGTTTGCTCGACCAGATCCTCGCCATATTTGAGTTCCGCGACTTCGCGGCAGCTGTGCGTCAGGATAACCTGGTCGAACTTCTCGTAAGTGTCCGGATCCCGGATCAGGCTGGCAAACGGGGCGATGCCTGTACCGGTCGAGAACATGTAAACCCGTTTCCCGGGAACAAGCGCATCATTCACCAGCGTTCCGGTCGGTTTCTTCTTCATCAGAACCGCGTCACCGGGTTGTATTTTCTGAAGATGAGACGTCAGCGGACCATCCGGAACCTTTATCGAGAAGAACTCAAGCTCCTCGTCCCAGGCCGGGCTGGCGATCGAGTAAGCCCGATACAACGGCTTTCCGTCGATCATCAGGCCGATCATCACGAATTCTCCGGAGCGGAAGCGGAAGCTCGCCGGTCGGGTCATGCGGAAGCGGAACAGGCGGTCGGTATAATGCTGGACGGCCGTCACTTCTTCCACGAAGGCGCCTGCCGGAGCGGCGGCTTCAAGGTCGGCGGGTTTGGCAAGTACGTTCATTACAGTCGATTTCCGTGGGTCATTTCGCATGAGTAGTTATGCTCCATGTACCCCACAAACTCCTTGACTTGAAGCAACTCAAATCCACAAAACCGCCGCACTGCAAAAAAATCGTTCCAAAATGAGCCTGATTATTGGTGCAACGGCAATCGTTCGCACCCACTCGTGTTCGCCGTTGTTCATTCAACCACAAAATAGCTCACCCAAGGATCATAATAGAATTTTCTCAGCGAAATATTTTCTATTGCAACCTGTTCCTTGAGCGCAATTGTCTCACCCTGCCATTTCTTGCTGTTGATTTCGTCAAGCGCGACAATTCCCCCCTTGGGCACGAGAGGCAGCAAGTGTTTCAGGGCTACCCGTGTGGGCTCATAAATGTCGAAATCGAGATAAAGGAGCGCGACAATGAGGTGCGGGTTGTCTTCAACGAATTGCGGTATCGTGTCGAGTGCGTCCCCCTTGACCAGTTCCATCTTCGGAATGTGGGATACCGCGCGGTTTCCGTCCTGCAATTCGTGCCACGCGCACAGGCTCTCGTAATTCGTGTCGGCGAAATCGCTTTCCGAAACATCGCAGCTGTCTTTCGACGACAAGCTTCTGAACCCCTCGAAAGTATCGAACCCTATGATTTTTCGGTTAAAGTTGAAGGGCTCCAGAATTGTGGACAGGTGATAGTAGAGAAAGAGCGAATTTGCCTTGTGAACGCCGCATTCAACGATCGCCCCCTGCACTTCCAGCACCTTCCTGAAAAGATCGATACGCGTCAGAGAGCTGGTAACGGTCTGCCTCTCCGCATAGACAAAAGGAGCTGCTGCGACATCATGAGAAGGCGTCGAGGACAGCAGCCTGTCCCGTTTCTCCGCATAGGACTTTTCGGTTTCGGACCATTTTGATCCAGTCAATTCGGTCTTGGACTTCATCCGTGCCTCCCCGCGGGACTTTTAAGCGAATCCAGACTTACCAAAGATGCGGGACCCCTCACAGTGGATCTTGAGCGAAACCCCCAGGGCAAGTGCATTCCGTCGCGCTTCCAGGTTCGGCATTCCAGCACCGGATGAGCGATCAACGAGACTTCGTGAACCTTATTTCTTTCTGATTCAACCGCTCAAAACAATGACCGGCGAACCTCTTTGAAAATGACAATTTCGAGAAGTTGCTTGATCATGATCTTTTTTATTTGACAGACAAATAGAAAAAGCAAAAATTACTGGATGCTCAACAACAAAGCATAATAATACCTTCCAATGAGGCAAAGTAAATGTCCGGACGCGCGCACGAAGAAACAGGCCAATCCATAGCATTTGTGCTCATGGACCGGTTCTCTATGAACGCATTCGCCAGCGTCATTGAACCGCTCCGCCTAGCAAATCGACTTCTTGGTCGTGAATTTTACACATGGACAACTTACTCCCTTGATGGGAATTCAGTCATCGCCAGCAACGGCTGTGATGTCCTTGTAAACAAATCTATTCGAGAACTAATCGATGCCGACATTACTCTTTTGTGTACTGGCATTGACGTAGAGCGTCTTCCACTCAACAGCGACCTCGGCAACAAACTTCGCCGCCTGAACGCCATGGGACGAACGTTCGGAGCCATCTGCACAGGCGCCTATCTGCTCGCGCGTTACAATCTTCTCGACGGCCGGCGCTGCACCATTCACTGGGAAAACCTGCGCTCGCTTCGCGAGGAATATCCTGACGTCGAGGTTACGTCCGACATATTCGCGATCGACCGCAATTGCATCACCTGCGCTGGCGGCATGGCCTCGCTCGACATGATGCTGCGCCTGATTGCGATCCAGCACGGCGCCTATCTCGCCCACGAAGTGGCGGAAGTCGCGCTTTACCAGAACATGCGCTCCGGTGAATCGGCTCAACGGCATGACATCGAGGCACGGACCGGCATTTCCAACGCCAAGATCCTGGATGCGATCCGGATCATGGACCTTCATATCGAAGATCCGCTGAGCTGCCAGCAACTCGCCATGACCGTCAACCTGTCCCCGCGCCAGCTGGAGCGCCTGTTCCGCAGGCATTTCAACTGCACACCGGGTCAATATTACCTGCGCCTGCGCCTTGAAACGGCCCGCGACCTCTTGCGCCGGACCAGCCGTCCGGTCCTTGATGTCGCACTCGCCTGCGGGTTCGCCTCCACCTCGCATTTCACCAAGTGTTACAGGGAGCGTTTCCTGTGCACGCCGACGGAAGAGCGACAGTCCTATCAATGGGCGAATACAAGGACGACATCCGGCGTCGGCACGGCCACACCGATGCGGCTGGTGGCGAAATAAACTAGCAATCACAGATCAATCCGGAAAACGCCGCAACTATGCGGCGTTTTTTTTCCGGTCGTCCCCCACGGAGGATACTCATAAACGATTGGAAGTGGATGACCGCTTTCGGCGAGCGCGCCGTCGCCGTCCAATCGACTGCCTAGGGCGCCATAGAGGGACGTATCTGTCCTACGACCTACGACCTACAACCTTCAAGCCATACGTCTGAATTGTCGTTGGCGGCGCACTCTCCCGAAACAAGGCGGCGAATACGATCCGTCCGATCTTGAAGTGCTTCGTCGTCGGTGCCGAGGTTGTAGCGGCCCGGTGAGATTAGGACTGCAAGCAAGGATAGATACTCATCATCCGCTATTGTGTCGGGCGCGGCGCCGTAAACCGCTTCGCTCATACGATGGAACCCTGTGACCCAGCCATCCGGCCCGCGACCCATTTCAAGCGTATCGAGCCAAAGCGCCATGATCTGCTCTTTGCTCAATCGTGTCTCCAGACCGAGTGCGTAACCGGTCTGTCGGATCTTGCCGATCCCGGGTGTAAAATTCTCAAATCCAACCCGCTTGGCAAGCGATTGCGTCACTGTCGTGATACCGGCACCCGCTGTTGTCATATCCACGCCGCTGTGTTGCTCAAAGGCCGGATCTTGGACCACCAGAAGTTGACGGTAACGCTCTTGACCGAGCGATGAGCCGCCCAAATTTTCAGCGAGAAGGCTGTCGGCTCTTGCTTCAAGTTCTTCTGAAGCTGCGAGCGCATCAAAATAGCCATAGGCTCCGTATCCCAGCACCCCCGCGAAAAGCAGCAACACTGCAGCAGCGGTGATCTTAAAGTATCTTCTCATAAAAACATGACCCTAGAGCCGTTCGCATGCTTCAGTTTTTCCACCTGAATTGGGGCGGCGCGATGACGCGGCTCTCGATATCACCGTCTATGTTGGGCTCGAAACGGTCGGTCGATATTGCGGATTTGGTCAGCGTATCGGGAGCAAAGCAGACATTGATCTTTGGCATATCGGCGTGATTCAAGCTCCGAAAAGGAATGTGAGAGTGACTGCACCGAACCCTCTCGCGCCATGATCCATGCTGTTGTCTATGCCAAGGGCCTGCCACTCCGATCGGCACTCAGCGCCGGGAAAGAGCACGAAGGTCTACTCGCAGGAGATCTGCTGACAGAACTTCGTCACAACGGGTTGCTGCCTGCCGACAGAGCGTACGACCTTGATGCAATCAGGCAACTTGCTCGAGAGCTTGGTGCCTGGCCAAACATCCCGCCGAAACGAAATTGCAAAGACCCAATCTGCTTCTGCCCGCATCTCTAACGAGACCGCAATCACGTGGAGCGATTCTTCAATCACATCAGGCATTGCAGACGGATAGTCGCGCGATACGACAAGCTGGCGGCGAACTTCCTTGCCTTCATCAAGCTTGCGGCAATCTGCTTATAGCTGAAATTTTATGGGTCCACGTCCTAGAACAATCGCCAGAGCCCAAGCGGGACCAGATAGACACCGAGCCCGAAAATCGCGATCAGAATCAATCGCCGAAATGCCGTTTCCGAAACCTGGCGCCGGATCCGCTGTCCGAACCAGACTCCCGACAATGCCGGCACGATCAGGACAACGGATGCCAATGCCTCGCGGCCACTCATCAGACCGAAGCCACCGAGTGAAACACCAAGTGCAGTTGTCGAAAGCAGAAACAGAAGCCCCATCGCCTGAATGAGCTCATCCCGGCGTAATCCGAGCGCCTGCAGATACATGACACCCGGCACGGTGAATGCTCCGGTCAGGCCGGAGAAAACACCGTTCAGCAGGCCCGCAACAATCCCGACCGGCATGATGTTCTTCTCCTTGAGCGAGAGAGACAGCCCGGCAAGCATCGGGACGGCGTAGGCAACCATGAGCAAACCCAGGATCAGGTCGGCCGCCCCTTCCGGAACCTGGGTCAGAACGAAGGTTCCGACACCAAGCGCCAGGACGGCAGTTGTCAAAAACGGCCAGAGGCGTGTCACAAGTGGTCGAAGATATCCGCCGGAAAGGCCTTGCCAGGCATTGGTCAGAAAAGCGGGCCACAACACAAGCACCATAGCCTTTTCGACACCCACGAAAACGGTCATCAATCCGAGACCGATGGCAGGCAATCCGAAACCGACAAGCCCCTTGACAAACCCCGCGATGACGAACGCGATGCAGGCGATGGCCAGCAAAAATGGATCCAACCCCAGAATTTCTGTCACACCCGCATTCCATTTCTCAATCTTGTGTCATGTTGTTCGAGCCCGTGTTTTCAAATACCGTTCTAAGTGCCCTTAACTGGCTTGAAACAGTTCCGACATCCGGTCCAAGAACCAGTCGCAAGAAATGCAAGCATGCCCAACTCTGCTGCAAACTCCGTTTTTCCTGCCGAAATCCGGCACGATCCAGCATTGATTTCAATGCCCTGAAACCGAACGTCTGCCGGCGTGAGGGAGAAAAATGCGGGTATCGCGCTTTCATCCCACACTGCCTTGAACGACCACGGCATGCACTGTCCGTACCGCAACGTTACATGATCTCCGTAGCGGCGGAGCCGTGATCTTGCAACAACCGGGTTCCAGGGATCCGGGTTCACCGGTGTCGACAGCCGCATGCGTCCAGGGTGCTGATGCCGACGAAGGGCCTGCGGGTCAGTTCTGCGTTCCGGCGAGGCATTCCGAGGCGAGCAGAACATTTGCATAGCTGGCAGCCAGAGGCGCCATGATGGATGCGTGAACCATGTGAGACGGCACTCTGACACCATTGTGCTCAACATTGGCGGCAGCGCAGGCGTCATGTGCGACCATGACGGCAAAACCCAGATCGACAGCAGCGCGGACCGTGGCGTCAACACACATCTGGCTCATTGCACCACACATTATGACCCGCTCGATCTGATCCCGACGCAAGCAATCTTCCAAGTCTGTGCCAACAAAACTGTTTGGCCTGGTTTTTTCAATGACCGTTTCCGAGATGGACGGTTTCACGCTGTCATGAAGATCCGCACCAGGGGTACCCGGGCGGAAAAAAGGAGCCGCATCGGACGTCATGACATGTTTGACATGAATCACCGTCGTGCCGTTGCTGCGGGCGGCGGAGAGCAACCCTGCCGCTCTTGCAGCTGCCTCGTCCATGTCCGGAAGCGGCATTCTACTATTCTCAATGCTTGGAAAGTAGTCGTTTTGGATATCAATCAAGAGCAGGGCAGATCTGGTCATTTTGTCCTCGTTTCGTCAGTGCGTCCACAACGAGCCATGTTTACGGCGCTTCGCAGCACAGGTACGATTGGCGGATATGACAAAAGAAGTGCGAAATACGCCAACCGTTGCGATCATTGCCTATGAAGGTGCCCAACAGTCCGCCCTGTTCGGATTGGGCGAGATGTTCGATGTGGCGAACCGGCTGGTTGAAAAAGATGCAGAACAAAAGATCAGCCACAAGGTTCTGCCAGCCTCGCTGATCATTGACACCGACAGTGCAGATGCCATCATTTTGCCACCCAACCTGACGGGTGTTCGAGGAGACACAGATCCGCATCTGCACAACTGGATCCAAAAACAACATCTTGCTGGAACGATCGTTTGTTCGGCCTGTGCAGGCAGTTTCTGGCTGGGGCATGCAGGAATTTTGGACGGCCGGCAGGCAACAACCCATTGGGCACTCGAAGCCGAGTTCAGATCGGCTTTTCCGAAAGTGCAACTCCATGCGGAGCATATCCTGCTGGATGACCACGACATCGTAACCGCGGGAGGTGTCATGGCCTGGATTGACCTTGGAGTTCACCTGATCGGTCGCTGGCTGGGTCCAACTGTCGTTTCGCGCACCTGCCGCCAGATGCTTATCGATCCGACAGGCCGGGAACAGCGCAATTATCGGTCCTTTCGCCCGACCACGGCCAGAGACCAGACAATTCGCAGCTTGCAGCTTTGGATGGAGCGAAATGCGGACCGTGATCTGTCCGTTCGTGCGCTGGCCCTTGAAACCGGGCTTTCCGAGCGGTCGTTGCACCGCAAGTTTTCCTCCGAAACAGGATATTCGATAAATCGGTATGTGCAGGAACTCAGGGTGGAAAAGGCAAAAGGATTTCTGGAACTAACAACACTGTCGGTCAGCGAAATATGCTGGAAGGTCGGCTACACTGATGTTTCTGCATTCAATCGCCTGTTCAGGTCAATTTCGGGATTGAGTGCAGGCGCGTATCGAAAACGATTCAGGATTGATCCGCTCCAACGAAAACTTGGCATACGCCCAGTAAAAAACGGCTGACGACGAAACCAGCGCTGAAATCCTGAGCAGCCCGGTGACCCGCCTGGAAATTTTCGTGTGAGGAATTGTAGGTACCCGGCGGATAACAACACGACAGCCCTGGCCTCCGAAAAAAAAAAATTTCGGCCATATCTCTAACCAGATTTCCCTGCCCCAGTGATGCTGATAGTCTTTCGTCATGCCAGATTCCACGCTTCCGCGAGTGTCCAACTCGAAAGCCCGCCGCCTCTTTCTTCACAAACACGGACTTTGCACGCACCCGAAAGGGAGCGGCAAGGGAGAGGATTTGTCGGATGTCATCAACCAGCTTGGCTTCATTCAGGTCGACAGCATCAATACCGTCGCCCGCGCGCATCACATGATCCTCGCGGCCAGACGCCCAGCCTACAAGCAAAAGAACCTGAAAAGGCTTCTTGAGCGTGAACGCCGGTTGTTCGAACACTGGACGCATGATGCCTCTATCATTCCGACCAGTTTTTTCCCCCACTGGCAATTGCGGTTCCAACGGGACAGGGAACGTCTCGTCAACCGCTGGCGGGATTGGCACCAGAATGAATTCGAGGAGAAACTTGACGACGTCCTCAAGAGGATCAGCGATAACGGACCGGTGACATCTGCAACTGTCGGAGAAGATGAAAAACGCAGTTCCGGTGGCTGGTGGGAATGGCATCCGTCCAAGACGGCACTGGAGTTTCTCTGGCGTACGGGAGAATTGTCGGTTTGCCGCCGTAACGGCTTTCAGAAGGTATACGACCTGACCGAACGGGTGATCCCGGAAGCGCACAGGTCTCACCGCCCTGCTCCGGAGGAAACAATTGACTGGGCAGCGCGTTCCGCGCTTGAGCGGCTTGGATTTGCGACCTCTGGCGAAATTGCCGCGTTTTGGGATCTGATCACACCATGGGAAGCAAAAACCTGGTGTCAGGATGCATTGCATAACGGGCAGCTCGTCGAAGCCGAGATCGAGTGTGACGAGGGTTCATTCCGGCGCGTCTTCATGTTTGCAGATACGCTTGGCGATCTTGACAACACACCCGACCCACCGTCCAGGGTTCGTATCCTGTCGCCTTTCGATCCGGCCTTGCGGGATCGCAAGCGCGCCGAAAGGTTGTTCGGTTTCTCGTACCGGATCGAGATCTTTGTTCCCGAACCCAAGCGGCAGTACGGTTACTATGTGTTTCCCGTGATGGAAGGAGACCGGCTTGTCGGCCGCATCGACATGAAATCATTCCGCGACGATGGCTGTCTTCAGGTTCGTGCCTTCTGGCCTGAACGCGGCGTTCGAACCAGCAAGGGACGCCTTGCCCGATTGGAAGCGGAACTCAACCGAATGGCCAGGTTCAGCGACTGCTCGAAGATCAGCTTTGACAAAGACTGGCTGCGCCAAAGCACGCACTCGCCGGCGTAGAAGAGCTCGCACTTGTGTTTAGGGCGTGTACTCGTAAACGGGTGAGCGCCGATGACCGCTTTCGGCGGAACCTCCAAAGGAGATCAACAGAGCACGTGGGTCAGCATTGCGGACGAAGCAGCCGTTGGAGGCAACTGGATTGTCACTGTTGGCCAAGGCTAGTATCCAAGGCCCAGACAGGAGCTATAGTCGGTGGCGCCCTTGAAAGACGAAAAAGTGGCGAAGGTAATCCAAGACCTTGCGCAAGAAATACGCAGTAGATGGGACAGGCTGGGCTATCTAGAAACGGATAATGGTGCATTCGCTACCGGCCATATTCCAAATGTGGCCCCACACGCATATCTGTGTCGATTTTATGCGGGTCTTTCGGATGCTGGGCTTGATGATGCTGAGGCAGAGAGTGAACGATACTTGCCGCAACCCTATCGGGATTTTCTTAGGTCGTTCAACGGCGGGAGCATTATGGGCATCTCGTTGAACGGTGCAACTGGTGGGCAGAACGTCCGGGCTGCTGAAGGTATCGGCCAGCCGATAAGTATCAGATATCAGAATGTTTTCTACACCCGACCAGAGTTCATTCCTGAAAGCCACTTTGGCTTAGGTGCCATGAATGGCCCTCGATACTCGCAAGGCCATCTGTATCTCACGAGCGTTGGCGAAGTTGAACTGATCAATAGTGACCACGATTTGGTCGCTATGAGGTGGCCGTCGTTAACAGAGTTTCTCAATCAAGAAATTGCGAGACAACTGTCGCGGTACGATAACGAAGGCCAGGAAACTGGCGAAGTCGCAAGACTGCCAGGAAATACAGATAATTGGGAAGCATTGGGCAAAGAAACATCAGATAGAAGAAAGAAAGAAAATACAGTTTTGCACAAGACCCTCAGCAAGCTCAGCGCATATTGTAAGAAGTAGTCGCCGACGGTCCTGATGCTGAGTTCGCCCTGCTGAGACACACGGCAATGAGACACAAAGGGCTTTAGGTGGTAGTTCGACCTAGCGGACCATGCCGCAGTGTTTGAGGGCAAGGTAGACATTGACGTTTGGTATCCCGGCGTGATTCAAGCTCCGAAAATGAGCCTTGAACACGAGACACGCCTTTACCGACGCCGAATGGCGGTTGATAGCACCAATCCTTCGTTACAAATCGCAAGGCGTCCCGCGTGTAGATGACAGGCGTGCCCTGAACGGCATTTCCTGGATATCGAGATCGGGAACACCGTGACGTGATCTGCCCGCGCGCTACGGTCCCTACACCACCTGCTGCAATCGCTTCGTGCGATGGTGTTCCGCAGGCGTTTTGATCCGTTTCCTGCCTGCCATCTCGCATCGGGACGATGCCGAGGTGCAAATTGTCGACAGCACGATAATCCGAGCACGTCAGCACGCAAGTTGCATCCAGAATAGCACCAGCGAAAGCTTTGGATGTTCGCGCAGAGGGCCGACGACCAAAATCCACGAGGTTGTCGATGCGAACGGACCGCCACTCCAAGTCATGATTACCGGCGGTTAGCAGCATGACAGTCTGATGGCACATGCTCTATTTGAAGGCCTACCGAGCAGCGGGATGGTTCTCGCAGACAAGGCTTACGACGCGACCGAGATAAGAACATCACGAGTTTGCGTGGAGGCTGGGCGAACATCCCACCGCGCCGGAACCGGCGCGGTCCGATCTGTTTCAATCCCACCTCTACAATCGTCGAAACCACGTTGAACGGTTTTACAACCGGATGAAGCAATGTTGGCGCATCGCTACGCGATATGAGAAACACGCAGCCAACTTCCTTGCCTTCGTCAAGCTCGCTGCCACCCGACTTTGGCTACGCGTTAATGAGTCCGCGGCCTAGGCGGCTCTGACATCGTGTGCCCGTCCAGCACCAACCAGGTGCACGCCCAGGGGCGTGCTTAATCAAATCAACACCAATTCGGAGCAAATTAAATTCCTGAAACCGGAGATTGGCAATGCCGCCTGCAGCCAAAAAGACCGCAGTCCAATGGCCCAAACTCAGCGGCCCGCACATCTGTATGGGCGCAGGGCAGCAGGCCCTTGATCTGGCGCGCAAGGGCCTCTTGAGCGCCGCGGAGATGAGAGGCGGAAGTCTCAGTCAAGCCGAGATAGCGACGGTCTTCGAATTCATCGCCGCTTCGCAGAACCTCTTCGACATTTATCGTTCGAATTACGAAGCATGTGGTCAGATACACAAGAAACAACCCTTTGTCGGCGCGAACAAAGACTTCTTTGCAATGTCCGTCTTGCGCTTCCTCTGTTTCGACATCGTCAGGAAGGTTTTCGACAGACAGATCGCGCGAACGGACGATAATTGGGAAATCGAATTTCTGCACGCGTTCAGCCTGTATATCTGTCAAACGAGCAATGCAGGTTTTGTCGAGGATCTTTCTTCCGCCTATCGCCTGCTTGCGAAGGAGCACGGCAATTCAATCACCGCAGTCACGATTGCAAATGACAAGACCATTCGTGAGATCGTTGCCCGCGCGGCCGATGATTTTCCCTCCGATCATACCGACTTCGTGAACTTCTCGAATGCGGTCAACAAAGCGCTTTCCGACAGGTACAACAATTACGGCCCCTCTCCGATCAAGGTGTCGGAACCGCTTGTCGAAAAGTTCTTTTCTCAGCTCTGGTCGGATTCCAAACGAAATTACTTCCGCCAGATTGCGCTGGGCTGACATCGGACTGACTGACTGTCTTGTTGAGACTCAGGAAAGGCAGATCCGGATCAACTGCCCGGAATTTGATCCGGTTTTCGTAGCCGGAAGTCACCAGGCTGCCGCTGAATGACCGACAGGCAGAATTCGCCCCGGTGACCGACGATCTTCAACTTGCACCGGACTGACAGACTGACGCGTCGCTGTCCGCGCCTCGTGAACCGGTAATATCGGTTCCACGAGGACGAACCTCCGAGGGTTTCCGTCAAAGCGGCCCAAAAGATATCACGTGGAAGTTTCGCTGCCGGCTGCATCAATCATGCCGCAATACCGGGCAACTTTCTTTCTCAGGTCCAGCTCAGGACAACCTTTCCCGCCTCACCCGATTTCATTGCGGCAAAGCCGGCTTCAAAATCGTCGACGGCGAAGCGATGGGTGATCACGTTGCGTACATCCAGTCCATTTTGCAGCATCGCAATCATCTTGTACCAGGTCTCGAAGATCTCGCGCCCGTACACCCCCTTGATCGTGATCGCCTTGAAGACAATCCGTGACCAGTCAACGGGCGATTTTCCAGGCGGAATGCCCAACAACGCAATGCGACCGCCCATGACAAGGTTTTCGACCATCTGATCGAGCGCAGCCTGACTTCCGGACATTTCCAGCCCGACGTCGAAGCCTTCCCGCATTCCGAGTTTCTGTTCGATTCCCTTCAGATCTTCCCTGGCCACGTTTACCGGCACAACATCGACCACCTTTGCGGCCAGGTCCAGCCGCGCCTGGTTGATGTCGGTGATCACAACGTTGCGCGCGCCAACGTGACGGGCAACGGCAGCCGCCATGATGCCGATCGGCCCAGCTCCGGTGACCAGAACATCCTCACCGACAAGATCAAAACTCAGAGCCGTGTGAACCGCGTTTCCGAGCGGATCGAGGATTGCTCCGATTTCATCGTCGATTTCATCTGGCAATGGAACCACGTTGAAGGCAGGCAGACACAGATACTCGGCAAATGCCCCCTGCTCGTTCACACCGATCCCGCGCGTTTCCGGATCGAGATGGAACTTGCCGGCGCGTGACTGGCGGGACTGCTTGCCGATCAGGTGACCTTCTCCCGAACAACGCTGCCCGATCTCGAATTCCGTGACGTTCTTTCCAAGTTCCACGATCTCGCCGGCAAATTCATGACCGGTGATCAGGGGGACAGGCACAGTTTTCGCAGCCCAGTCGTCCCAATTCCAGATATGGATGTCGGTTCCGCAGATACCGGTCTTGTGGATCTTGATCAGAACTTCGTCCGGTCCGATCTCCGGCACCGGTGCCCGGGTCATCCAGAGCCCTTCGCGCGGCTCTAACTTGCTGAGGGCCTTCATCTGGTTGCTCATCATTCGGTCTCCCACAGATCGGTGGAAAGGTATTTCAATCCGCTGTCGCAGATGACGATGGCGACACACCCGCCCTTTTCCGGGCCTTTCAGAAGCTGAACGGCGCCGGCAAGATTTGCTCCGGCAGAGTAGCCCCCGAAGATGCCTTCCATGCGTGCCAGCAGACGGACATGTTTGCGCGCATCCTCGCCGGATACTGACAAATAGCCCGCGAGCGGAACATCGCGCAGGTGGTCGAGGTCATTCATGGCATAACCGCCTCCCTGGATAGGGTGCTCGGGTGATGTGACCGGCGAACCTGACAGGGCTTCCGCACCGGCCGGTTCCACTGCATAGGAATTCACTCCCTTTTGCACCAGGAAGCGGGTCACACCCGCCAGGGTGCCACCGGATCCGGCAAAATCACAAAACGCGGTCACCGTCCCTTCCGACTGTGCCCAGATCTCCGGACCAGTTCCGGTCTCATGCGCTTCCGGGTTGCCGAAATGACCGAACTGATCGGCCCTGAAGGCGTTGCGTTCGGCGGTTATCTCTTTTGCAACCTCATCCACCAACGCCAGATCCGCGCCGGAAACTTCACCCGGACGGCTGTTTTCAGACTGTGGAACGATGACGACTTCAGCCCCGAGAGCTCGCATCATCTTCGCGCGCTCGCTTGAGTTTCCCGCGCTCATGACGGCAACGAACGGATGTCCCAGCACGCCGCAGACAATAGCCAACCCGGTTCCCATGTTGCCGGACGTCAGTTCGACCACTGTCTGCCCGGGGCGCAGCGACCCGTTTTCGCGCGCCGCCGTCACGATCGACCGGGCCGCCCTGTCCTTCTTGGAAAAGCCGGGCAGCAGGTAGTCCAGCTTCGCGATTATCCGCCCGTCCAGATCCAGCGCCCGGCCGATCCTGGAGAGTTCAACCATCGGGGTCTGGCCGATGGTTTCAATGACCGAACCGAAAATCACGACAGGACCCCGGTCGCCTTGCCCGCCTTTGCGAATGCCTCCAGAGCGCGATCCAGATCGTTTCTTGTCAGAGCAGCGTTCATCTGGGTTCGAATTCGCGCCTGCCCACGGGGAACCACCGGAAAAAAGAAACCGGAAACATAGACCCCTTCTTCGAACAAGGCCGCTGCCATTGCCTGTGCCAGCTTCGCTTCGCCAAGCATGACCGGAATGATCGGATGCTCGCCGGGGAGAAGGTCAAAACCGAGAGTTTCCAATCCTTTGCGCCAGTAGTTCGCATTTTCGAAAAGGTTGCGGCGAAGATCGTCACCCTCTTCGACCAGGCGAATTGCTTCCAGCCCGCTCATGACGACGGCCGGCGGGAGTGAATTGGAAAAGAGGTAGGGGCGCGCACGCTGGCGAAGAAGATCGACAACAGGCTGAGGGCCGGCAATGTAGCCTCCGATACCACCGCCAAGCGCCTTGCCGAGCGTGCCTGTCAGAATATCGACATCAACACCAAAATGTGCCGGTGTCCCCTCACCCTTTGGTCCCATGAAGCCGGTAGCATGGCAGTCGTCAACCATGACCAGGGCGTCGTACTTCTGAGCAAGCGCCGTTACTTCCGGCAATTTCGCCAGGTATCCGTCCATGGAAAAAACGCCGTCGGTGGCAATCATGATGTGACGGGCCCCGCCCTCGCGCGCCTCTTTCAGTTTCGCTTCCAGATCCGTCATATCGGAATTTTGATATCGGAAGCGTCTGGCCTTGCACAAGCGGATGCCGTCAATGATCGAGGCATGATTTAGCGCGTCCGATATGATCGCGTCTTCCGGCCCCAGAAGCGGTTCGAACAAGCCTCCATTGGCATCGAAACAAGCAGCGAAAAGAATGGAGTCGTCCTTGCCCAGAAACTGTGCCAGACGCTGTTCCAGCTGACGGTGAATGTCCTGGGTGCCACAGATGAAGCGCACTGACGCCATACCGTAACCCTTGGGTTCCAGCGCCTTGCGCGCCGCTTCTTCAAGCGCCGGATGGTCCGCCAACCCAAGATAGTTGTTGGCGCACAGGTTGATGACCTCACGCCCGCCAACGGTAATCACCCCCCCTTGCGGTGAGGAGATCAGGCGTTCTTTCTTGTAGAGCCCTTCAGCCTCGATTTCCTTCAAGGTTTCGGCGATATGAGACAGAAAGGCATCAGACACGACAGGACTCCGGCAAAATGGAAATTTCATCCATTATACCGGATTTTTTTTCAAATAAAAGACGCTTCTTCCATTATGCCGGAATTCGCACCGCGTGCAGTTCGGATAGTTGCAGGAGTGGCGTCCTAGACGTTCACAACTAACAGGATCGCCCGTGCGGGCCCGCTGACGGCTTCGATGCAATGCGGCACATCGGCGGCGTATCGGGCCGTGTCACCCTTGTCGATGATGCCCTTGGCAACCCCCGAGGTCACTTCAAGACGCCCTTCCTCGGCAATCAGTTGCTCCCGGGTCCCACGCTCGTGCGGCTTGCTGTCCAGTCTGCCACCCTTGGCAAAGATGAGCTCGTAGACCTCCAGCTTTCCGGTGTCCTGTGGCGGCGAGAGTATTCGAATCTTGCATCCGTCGCCGGCACGGTCCAGCGCCGGGGTCTGGTGGTCGTGCAAGATCTCGACCCTGTCTTCCGCAGCTTCTTCCCCCAACAACCCGGCGAAGTCGACATCCAGCGCCCTTGTCAGGTTGAGCAATGTTGCAACGGTTGGATTCGACTCGCCGCGTTCAATCTGACTGACCATCGAGCGGGAAACGCCGGAGAGTTTCTCAACCGCTTCCAGTGACAGGCCTTGCGCACGCCGGGCGTTTTTCAGGCGTTCGGGAAGACGGGATAAGATGTCTGAATCTGTCATGCCGGAATAAGCCCGCGCCTTTGCAAATGAGGTCGAAATGGTGGAGGTGAATTGCCTGGATTCGAGACGCAAGCTCGCAGGAAAGCGTTCGATTTTCAAGTGCGGGCAGCATTGTAGCAGGGCAATTTCATCCCATAGCAAAGCGGCGTCAACGCGGCTTTGATTTGCGACATCAAGCCGCTAGAGCGAACGCCTAACCCGCTTATTGCGTTTTTAAGAGCCGATATTCGACGTGTCTGACACCACTTCAATCTCATTAATGAAGGTATGGCCATGGGCTCACTTCGTCGAATTTCACAATGTGCCGTTTTTTAAATGCCTGTTTCAGGACAGAAACCTGCTGATTCCACAACTGGTTCACCGCACCACTCGGCATCGTCGTTTCCGGAGTGCATCCTGTCGCATTCGGAACACATGCTGCAGTGCGCTCTCACATAGCGTGCCGTCAGTCGCCGGCGGGTACTTTACCTTGCCGGCCCAAGCCAGTTTTCAAGGACACGCCGCGGAGAAAAACCAATGGCAAGCGATATCGAAATTGCCCGTGCAGCCAAGATGAAACCGATCCAGGAGATCGGTGACCGGCTGAACATACCCAATGAATCCCTCCTGCCCTACGGCCGTACAAAAGCAAAGATTTCGGCGGAGTTCATCGAGGGCCTTGGTGGGCGCGAAAACGGCAAATTGATCCTCGTCACCGCGATCAATCCGACACCTGCCGGCGAAGGCAAGACCACGACGACTGTGGGTCTCGGCGACGGTCTCAACAAGATTGGCAAGAACGCCATGATCTGCCTGCGCGAACCGTCCCTGGGACCGTGCTTCGGCATGAAAGGCGGCGCAGCCGGCGGTGGCTATGCGCAGGTCGTCCCCATGGAAGACATCAACCTGCATTTCACGGGTGATTTCCATGCCATCACATCTGCACACAACCTCCTCTCCGCCCTGATCGAGAATCACATCTACTGGGGCAACGAACTCGGCATCGATCAGCGCCGCGTTGTCTGGCGCCGCGTGCTCGACATGAACGACCGTGCGCTGCGTTCGATAGTCTGCTCGCTCGGTGGTGTCGCCAACGGCTTCCCGCGTGAGGGCGGTTTCGACATCACGGTTGCTTCCGAGATCATGGCAATCCTCTGCCTGGCAACAGATCTGGAAGACCTGCAGACACGTCTTGGTGACATTATCGTCGCCTACCGCCGCGACCGCTCGCCGATCCGCGCACGTGACCTGGAAGCCGACGGTGCAATGACCGTGCTTTTGAAGGAAGCGCTGCAGCCGAACCTGGTCCAGACGCTGGAGAACAATCCGGCCTTTATCCATGGTGGTCCGTTCGCCAACATCGCCCATGGCTGCAACTCGGTCGTTGCGACCCAGTCAGCCCTCAAACTTGCAGACTATGTGGTCACGGAAGCCGGTTTCGGCGCTGACCTCGGTGCCGAGAAGTTCTTTGACATCAAGTGCCGCAAGGCCGGCCTTTCACCTGATGCAGTCGTGATCGTCGCCACGATCAAGGCACTGAAGATGAACGGTGGTATCGCCAAGGAAGATCTTGGAACGGAAAACGTCGATGCAGTCGCCAAGGGCTGTGCCAACCTTGGCCGCCATATCGAGAACGTCAAGCAGTTCGGCGTTCCGGCGGTCGTTGCCATCAACCACTTCACTGCTGACACGGAAGCTGAAGTCCAGGCCGTCAAGGACTACTGCGCCGATCTCGGCGTCGATGCGATCCTGGCAACGCACTGGGCCAACGGCTCTCCAGGCACGGAAGAGCTGGCGGTAAGGGTTGCAGAACTTGCTGAAAGCGGTGCGGCCCAGTTTGCTCCGCTTTACGAGGACGGACTTTCCCTGTTTGAAAAGATCGAGACCGTGGCAAAACGGATCTACCGGGCGGACGAGGTTCTTGCGGACAAGTCGGTGCGGGATCAGCTCAAGCGCTGGGAAGCTGATGGCTTCGGCGATTTGCCGGTGTGCATGGCCAAGACGCAATATTCATTCTCCACCGATCCGCAGCTTCGCGGCGCACCGACCGGCCACAGCCTGCCGGTCCGCGAAGTTCGGTTGTCGGCAGGCGCCGGTTTCATTGTCGCGATCTGCGGTGAAATCATGACCATGCCCGGTCTTCCGCGCGTGCCGTCAGCGAACCATATCCGGCTGGATGACAACGGCCAGATCGAAGGCCTGTTCTGATCTGTCCGGACCAGAGCAGTTGATTCGGGCGGGTCAATCGACCCGCCCTTTTCTATTGTGAAGATGATGGGCGGCTAGCACACTTTCATGATTGCCCGAAGCTGTTTTGTAAGGCCGAGTGCTGAAAAACTCACCACGGCCTTCGTCCCGAAGTCTGTTTCGTAAGTGATTTCAAAGCCGTTCGCACTCATCATGCCATCGATAAGGTTTGAGTAGTTCTTGTTGTAATTGTCTATTCTCAGACCGTCTTCGCCGACCAGCACGGTTCGTCCAAAAGCTTCCATCATCAAGTAAGTTCGACCTCTCACGCGCAATTGGGGAATTGTGTCCCGCTTCCAATTCCTGAGACGCACACTGATGTTGACCGAATTCCGTTTCCAGTCTGACCCGCGTATCAGAGCGACACCTGCGGGTGATGCACTGCCTGTGAAACCATCCTCGTGAATGGAGAAGGTCGATATTTCACACATGTCGTCGCTCCGGCTCTTCCAGAGACTCCAGTCTTTCGAGGCCGGTCGCTCTTCCGCATCAAAGTAGAGTTTCTGTGGCCGACGCGGTTCGCGAACGACCTGCAGTGGAATTGTCTTCGCCTTTTCGAACAACTCGGAATTCACGTAACCGTTGACGGTCAAACCAAATCTGCCCTGAATCCGCTTCAAGATTGCGGTGATCTTCACAACCCAAGTTCAGGTTCTCGAAAGCCGATTTGGCATTGTTGCCTGCCATGTGAGCACTCTGGCTCGATCGTCCTGCAGCACTGCGCAGCACCTCGACCTGGTCGCTGGTTAAAAACCCCGTTGCCGCGGCTCCGATTGCCCTTTGAAACTCCGCAACTGCATGGATTGTGCCTTTTCGCAATAGAAAATCCGGTATTTCAAGATCTTCGTTCGCATAGCCGAGCTGCCGCAAGGCGCGATAGACCTCTTGCTTTTCTTCCAGACCCAGCCCGAAGCCGGAAAAGGCCTGGCGCGCACGCCCAATTTCTTTTGCTTCAATCTGTTGAGCTTCGATCGGTTCTGCTTCCGGCGTATTCACCTCGGCGTGAACATGGAGTTCCGAATACCCAAAGAGAAAAAATACGAGCATTGCCAGATACGTCGATCTCATTCCTTAAATCCGATTTTGATACAAGACACGCTGAACACAACTCTTAATAGTGAAGTTTCCGGCAATCAACAAAGCTGTTCAACTCACGATCAACTCTTCGGCTGTCGCGTAAGCGACTAGCCGTGTCGCATTGGAGATATCGGCGAATCTGCCTTAAGGCATAACATTTTAGGTAGATTAGAGTTACTTGCGCCCAGTTGGAGCTGCCCATGTCCGATGAAGAAGATATCGATCTCGCGTCTCTCTCCGACGACGAGCTTGTCGAGCAGATGCATGACGACCTATATGACGGCCTTCAGGACGAGATCCTCGAAGCCGTGAACATTCTCCTTGAGCGCGGCTGGGTGCCTTATGACGTCCTGACCAAGGCACTCGTTGAAGGCATGCGGATCGTAGGCGTCGATTTCCGGGACGGTATCCTGTTCGTACCGGAAGTTCTGCTGTCGGCCAATGCGATGAAGGCCGGAATGAGCATCCTGCGCCCGTTGCTTGCTGAAACCGGTGCACCGAAAGTCGGCAAGATGGTCATCGGAACGGTGAAGGGCGATATTCATGATATCGGCAAGAACCTCGTCTCCATGATGATGGAAGGCGCCGGCTTCGAAGTCATCGATATCGGCATCAACAACCCGGTCGAGAATTACCTGGCCGCGCTCGAAGAGCACCAGCCGGAAATCCTGGGCATGTCCGCCCTTCTGACCACCACCATGCCTTACATGAAAGTCGTGATCGACGAGATGAAGGCGAAAGGCATCCGTGACGACTACATCGTGCTTGTCGGCGGTGCACCGCTGAACGAGGAATTCGGTGAAGCTGTGGGAGCGGACGGGTATTGCCGCGATGCAGCCGTCGCGGTGGAAATGGCAAAAGACCTGATCGCCCGCCGTCACAACCAACTCGCCTCCAAAGGCTGAGACGGTGTTTGAAGGGGCTGCCGACATGCATACCGGCGAGCCTCTTTTTCCGTTCGAGACAGATCAGGACGCAAACAACAAGATCGGCCGCGTCCTGATCATCGCTTGCGGTGCGCTCGCACGTGAGATTGTCGCCATTCGTGATCTGAATGGCCTCGACCATATCGACCTCACCTGCCTGCCGGCCAAGCTGCACAACACACCGGACAAGATACCCGACGAGGTCCGTCGCGCTATTCTGCTGAACCAGGACGTTTATTCCGAAATCCTCATCGGCTACGGCGACTGTGGAACCGGTGGCCTTCTTGACAAGGTGCTGGAGGAAACCGGCGCCAAACGCATCGAAGGAGCGCACTGCTACGCGTTCTTTTCCGGCCTTGAAGAATTCGAAAAAATTTCAGAGGAAGAACTCGGCACATTTTATCTGACCGATTTCCTTGCACGCCACTTCCAGACAATGGTCATCGAACCGCTCGGTCTCGACTGGCATCCGCATCTCAGGGACATGTATTTCGCCCACTACAAGCGGCTCGTCTATCTCGCACAGACGGACAATCCGAAACTTGAAACAGCTGCCCGCGAGGCCGCCGAGAGGCTCCAGCTGGAATTTGAAATCCGCCGAACAGGATACGGGATGCTTTCGACCTTTCTCGGCGGCACGAACGAACCTTGATACGGCTCATTGGACAGGTCGGTTTTCAGCACGCTCATGCCGCTATCAGGCGACCTGAAAATAGTGACTTCCGGCAAACATGCTCTCAGAGGAAAGAGAGAAAATGGCGCAGAAAATTTTCGTTTTTTGGCGTGATATCCCGGCGCAGATCCTGGTGAAAAAGGGACGCAAGTCGGCGCGCCGAGAATTGCCTGCCATGTTCATGGAGGCCATTGATGCCTGTGCCATGCGCGTCGGAGCCAAGGACAGCGAAGCTTACATGGCCGAATGGCGCCGAAGCGATCCCGTCGAGGTCTCTGACGACCTGGAGACGGAGGCGGAAACGGCATTGAGCGAATTGCTCGCCGCCTATCCGAAAGACCGATTGAAAACCCTTCTTGCAAGTGGAGGCACCGAGAATGACTGAGCAGCGCCTGTTGGCCAATGGGCGCCTCGCCGCCTCCACCGAGATGTCACCGAAACAGGTGGTCGAAAAATCCGAGGTTCTGGTGAACATTCCCACCGGCACACAGGTTTATGTGACCGACCTGGGCAACGCTTCGGAAGACATGATTGTCCAGGCGACGCGCACGCTGACGGACCGCAATCTCATTGCCGTGCCGCACATGGCCGCGCGTCGCTATCCGTCTCTCGAGGCTTTCGAACGCAGGATCACACGCCTGACACAGGAAGGTGGTGCGACCGAAGTACTGGCGATTGCCGGCGAAGCTGAAAAGGCCGGTCCGCTGACCTCGTCGGTTGCCCTGCTTGAGACCGGTCTGTTCGACAAACTCGGCATCCGGAAAATTGCGGTCGCAGGTCATCCTGAAGGCGCTCCCGACATCAAGCCGGATGCAATCAGGTCCTTCTTGATGCGCAAACACGAACTGGCTGCCGAAAGCGATGCGGACTTCCGGATCGTGACGCAGTTCGGCTTCGACCCGCACCGCGTCAGCCTCTGGCTGGACGAGCTGCGTGATTGGGGAAATGCCTTCCCCGTTCACATTGGCGTCGCAGGGCCGGCCAAGATGACGACACTTCTGAAATACGCCGCGTTTGCGGGTGTCGAAAACTCTCTGAACTTTCTGAAGAAACGCGGTGGTGCGGTGGTCTCCATGCTGGCCGGGTACGATCCGAACACAATGGTGGAGCCACTGGAGACACGTGTCACCAGCCAACCGGGAGCACAGCTCGAGCAGATCCACGTCTATCCTTTTGGTGGGATCCAGAAAACCGCGGACTGGCTGCACGGCCGCGGGAGCTGGTCCTTTCAACCCTCATCATCCCTGACTGCCAACGAGAGCGCCTAAATGACACGCACAGTCGTCGCATCCGCCACAAAGGAAATCATCATCGGTTTCGACCAACCGTTCTGCGTAATCGGCGAGCGGATCAATCCGACCGGACGCAAGAAACTGGCGGCCGAGATGGTTGAGGGCAACTTCGAAACGGTGAAGGCCGATGCCCTGGCACAGGTCGCCGCCGGCGCCACAATGCTTGACATCAACGCGGGAGTGACCGCTGTCAACCCGAACGAAACCGAGCCCCCGCTTCTGGTTAAAACCCTTGAGATAGTTCAAGGACTTACAGACATTCCTTTGTCTATCGATTCATCCGTAACCGAAGCCATCAAGGCCGGTCTTGAAACGGCCAAGGGCCGTCCGCTGGTAAATTCGGTGACAGGTGAGGAAGAAAAGCTCGAGGCAATCCTGCCGCTGATCAAGAAATACGATGTTCCCGTGGTTGCCATTTCGAACGACGAAACGGGTATTTCGGAAGATCCGGATGTCCGCTTCGCGGTAGCCAAGAAGATCGTGGAACGTGCCGCCGATTTCGGCATCCCTGCGCACGATATTGTCGTCGACCCACTCGTCATGCCGATCGGTGCCATGGGAACGGCCGGACTCCAGGTCTTCAAGCTGTTGCGTCGTCTACGCGACGAGTTGAAGGTCAACACGACTTGCGGCCTGTCCAACGTTTCCTTCGGCCTGCCGCACCGGCACGGCATCAACGCCGGCTTCATCCCGATGGTAATCGGTGCCGGCATGACGTCGGCAATTATGAACCCGTGCCGCCCGCAGGAAATGGAAGCGGTTCGTGCCGCCAACGTGCTGAACGGGACTGACCCGAACTGCCAGGAATGGATCATGACATACCGGGATCACAAGCCAGCCGCCGCAGGTGCAACGGCAGCACCGGCGGAAGGTGGTGCCCCTTCCGGTGGACGCCGGAGAGGAGGCCGTGCAGCGCGGCTTTCTGCAGGCTGAAGGGTTCGATACAAATCGGGACGGCTTCACTGTCCTGCCTGAAACAGCTGAAACGCCTCAATCCCCTTCCCCTTTTTCCGGGGAGGGGTTTTGTGCTCAGTGACCACGATATGCAGGAGATGTCCAAGACGGACGTTTTGAACTGCCGGATGTCCCAGACAGATATTTGAAGCGCTCATGACCGAAGACAGCAAAACAGCAAAAGTCGTTTTCCAGCCAAGTGGCCGGCGAGGTACATTTACCGTCGGAACTCCGCTTCTGGATGCGGCCCGGTCCCTGGGTGTCTATGTCGAATCCGTCTGTGGCGGGCGCGGTATTTGCGGTCGCTGCCAGGTGGCCGTCTCGGAAGGCACTTTTGCCAAGGAGAACCTGACAAGCGTCGCCGATAACCTTGAAGGTGCGACAGAGGCGGAAACACGTTACGCGACCCTGCGCAATCTGCCTGCCGACCGGCGCCTGTCCTGCCAGGCAAGGATTCTGGGCGACCTGGTCATCGACATCCCGACGGATGCTCAGACAAATCGCCAGGTGGTGCGCAAACGCGCCGAGGCCAAGCATATCGACGCTGACAGCGCCGTTACGCTCGTGACGGTCTCGATCGTCGAACCGGACATGGAAACGCCGCGCGGGGATATCGACCGTCTGCGGGAAGCGATTGCAGCAGAAACCGGAATTGGCGATCTCATAGTTGATCCGCTGCTGTTGCCCCGAGTGCAAACTATCTTGCGGTCCGGGAAATGGACCGTAACTGCGGCAGTTTATGTCGATGCGTCCATTCAACCGACTGTCACCGCACTGTGGCCGGGGAAAAAAAACGCCGTTTACGGCCTTGCCGTCGATATCGGTTCGACAACCATCGCTGCCCATCTGTGCAACCTCAGGAATGGCCGCACCGTCTCGTCTGCCGGAACTTCCAATCCGCAGATCCGGTTCGGTGAAGACCTTATGTCACGGGTGTCCTATGTGCAGATGAACCCCTCCAAGCTTCCCGATCTGACCAAAGCAGTGCGTGATGCCATCAACTCGCTGATCGGCAAGCTTGTTGGAGATGTCGGCGCTGAACGGTCAGATGTTATGGACGCAACGTTCGTCGGCAACCCGGTGATGCACCATCTCTTTCTCGGCATCGATCCGGTTGAGCTTGGTGGCGCCCCGTTTGCGCTGGCTGCTTCCGACGCAATGGTGTTGCCTGCCCGCGACCTCGATCTGGAACTCAATCCGGGTGCGCGCGTCTACATGTTGCCGTGTATTGCCGGTCATGTCGGTGCGGATGCCGCTGCCGCAACGCTCTCCGAAAGTCCTTACAGCCACGACGAGATCACGCTGCTTGTCGACGTCGGTACGAATGCCGAGATCGTTCTCGGAAACAAGGACCGGTTGCTGGCAGCCTCCTCACCGACCGGTCCGGCATTTGAAGGAGCCGAAATCTCATCGGGTCAACGCGCCGCTCCCGGTGCGATTGAACGCCTTCGCATCGACAAGGAAACACTTGAACCCCGTTTCAAGGTGATCGGCGTTGACGAATGGTCGGACGAGGAAGGATTTTCGGAAAAAATAGACAGTGTCGGTGTCACAGGCATCTGCGGCTCGGGCATTATCGAAGCTGTCGCAGAGATGTATCTTGCCGGACTGATCACCGAGAATGGTGTCATCGATGGGTCCATGGCCGAGCGAACACAGCGCATCAGGTCCAATGGACGTACCTTTTCCTATGTCATCGCAGACGAGAACATCGAGATTTCGATCCTGCAGACGGATATCCGTGCCATCCAGCTGGCGAAAGGTGCGCTCTACGCCGGTGTGAAACTTCTTCAGGACAAGCTCGGCACTTACGCGCTGGAGCGAATTCGCCTTGCAGGTGCATTCGGCAGCTATATCGATCCCAAATACGCGATGATCCTCGGCCTCATTCCCGATTGCCCGCTCGAAGGCGTTTCCGGGGTTGGCAATGCAGCCGGAACGGGAGCGCGCATGGCATTGTTGAATCGGGGACACAGGCGCGAAATCGAACAAACGGTTCGTGACATCGAGAAGATCGAGACTGCCCTGGAACCGAAATTCCAGGAACATTTCGTCAATGCCATGGCGCTGCCGAACAAGGTTGACCAATTCCCGAACCTCAGGTCCGCAATCGAATTGCCCGAGAGCAAGGAACAGCCAACCACCGATGCCTCAGGGGGTGAGCGACGCCGTCGGCGTCGCAGGGGATAGGCAACTGTACCCGGCTCGAATGAGGTGACCCTTTGCGTGCGTCTTGTGAACTGACAGTATCCGAAACTCAGTGCCCGCCCGCCAACCCGGCACCGAGCTGAAATGCGGCGATGCTCACGCAAAGAACGGCGCCAGCCAGCCCCCACCAGCGGCGGCGGTAAAGAACCCCCGTGCCGTCCCGCCTGCCGAGCAGAAACAGAGACAGGTTCACAAGTGCGAAAACGCCCAGTGTGACCAGACTTGTTGTTGCCGCAAGACGGACGAGCGGGAATGCCAGTGCCAGCACAAGAATGACGCTCGCGACAAGCATCGTGGCTCTGGCAGGTGTCTGTCTCAGCGGATCAACGATCGAAAGCCACTTTGGAGCCAAGCCTTCGTTGGCCATTCCGTAAAGAACGCGACTTGCCATGACGATCTGGACGAGAATGCCGTTGATCATGGCAATCGATGCAGCGGCGGCGACAGGTTTGCCCGACAATCCGGAAACCGACTCGAAAAGCTGGGCCAGGGGCGCAGCCGACGAAACGATTGCCTGTCGATCCGCCGCCAGTGCCGCGATGACGGCCAGCAGGACATAGATGACAAGCGTAATGCCCAAAGTCAGGTAAATCGACCGGGGAACAGTCTGTTCCGGCTGAACTGTTTCCTCGCACATGTTGATAATGTCTTCGAAACCGATGAAAGCAAAAAACGCCAGCACACCGCTGGACAAAACACCGGTCAGGATCGCAGCGTTCATGCTCGGGGTCATCGTTGTAACGACGTTGCCGGGGTCACCGAGCAGCGGAAGACCGAAGAAAACCACGACAAGCAGCGTTCCCAGTTCGAGTACGGTTACTGCCGCGGCAAAGAACACGCTTTCACGGACACCGTACCAGGCGATCGCGGACAAAGCCCCGATTACCAGCACAACAAGCAATAGTTGGGGTACCGGCAGCAATTCTCGAAGATAACCGGCAAAAGCGATGGAAATAACCGCGCTGGAAACAATTCCGGTAACGACAACACCGTAACCGGCCAGGCGCGCGAAGAAGCTACCCAGGCCCTGATTGACGAAAACGGCTTCTCCGCCTGCGCGCGGATATCGCCGGATCAATGCTGCATATGAAACACCGGTGACCCCGGCAATCAGTCCTGCCAGCAGGAACGCAAGCGGGGCGCGATCTCCTGCGAGCGCCAGCACTTCACCAATGAGCGCAAAGATGCCTGCACCTATCGTGACGCCGACACCGTAAAACACCAGCCACGGCAAGGTGATAGTGCGTTTCAGATGCTGACGAGATTTTCCGGTTTCATCTGCCATCCATCCATTCTGCGTGAGCTTCTCGCGACAGCCAATAGGGCGATACACGTACCTGGATGTTCACGAGGTCCCAAAGGCCCGCGCCCGCGAACTGAATCAGGCAACCAGTTTCCTGCTACCGGAATTTGTCAGTCTTCGGCTGATGTCGTGACCGATCGCTTCTCCGTTTCGACCAACAATCGAGCTCAGATGGTTACCACGAACATCGACCCATTCGGCATTCGGCAAAAAACGATTCCAGATCAGGTACGGATCACAGTCGTGCAAAGATGCACTGCTTGCGCGGTAAAAGACGAGGTCGCCGTCGTACCGCTTTGGACTGTAGAGCCCCTTCATGCGCAGCAGTTGCCGTCCGGAAGCCAAGTATCGCGGTGTATGATCGTAACACCATTCAGGTGCGAATTCGGGGTAGATGACGGCTTTCGGGCTCACGAAACGGAACACAAACAGTTTCAGTTTCTGAAGGACCAATCGATGTAATGGAACGGGTTGCCTGGCCGTCTCTTCTGCCCCGCGCTTTCTCGAGAACCTGCGCCTTGAAGCCAACCTCCGGAGCCGCCTGCGCACCCGTTTCAGGATCATCCCTACCCAGACCCTGGCCGGCCAGGTATGCTCGCTTTGCGGCGTATCGATCAGTCCCAGGAAGCGTATGTTTTGCCCGTTTTCCCGAAGTTTTCTGGCGACTTCCAACGCTAGCAGCCCTCCAAACGAATACCCGAGCAGACTAACGCCTTCATCGATACCGGATTTCCGCAACTCGCTGCAACTGGCCTCAACTTCATGAGCGATTGTTGCTGGAGATGAACAGGGCAAGTCAAAATCCGACATGCACATTCCGTAGATCGCACCGTTGTGCGAGATCCCTTCAATGATGCTCTTGATTTCAAGAAAGCAGCTGACACCGCCTGCATAGATGACCAGCGGGTTCTGCCTGTCGCCTTTTCGGAGCTCCAGCAACTTTGGAACATTGCAGTGGTCGCCCCTGTCGATCGCCTTCGACAGATCCGAAATCGTCTTCCATCGATAGAAGGCGTTGACGTTGATCTCAATTCCGAATTCGTCGAATACACTTCGGATGAAAGTCAGCAGTTTGTTGATATTGAGTTGTTTGTTGACGTGTTCATCGCGACCGACCGGCCCACCAACGGCCTTGGAAACATGTTCCAACAATCTGTCTTCCAGACAAGAAGAGCCTTGCATTTCTGAAACCGGTTTTCCGGACATGTTATCAGCGTCAGTGAGTTAAAACTTAGATTGATGCGTGTATCTGAACCAGACTCTAGTCAGAAACTCGTCAAATTACTGTAAATCTCACCAATGAATCGCTGATTTTCAGTTGCATTGCGCCGGTATGTTTCGAAGTGTGTTGAAGGTACCTGATGCTCGAGAAAAGCACTGTTTGCCACTGTCTGACATCGTTTTGCGCAGTCACAAATCTTCAGGGATCCCAGAAGAACTGTTCTCGCAGCTGCTGCCAGATTTTCTCGCCAACGAGACAATCGTATGGTTCTTCAAGCGTAAACTGAACAGGCTGCACCAATGGATTGTCCGGCACATAGCCGCCGATTTCCAGAATGAGCTTCCGCCTGACCGCGTCCGGAAACTGCGCCCATTCCGTGACCGGAATGACAAAACTTGCCGGGCCACCGGTCACGCAGCGATGGTAATAGACGTCAAGATCCGGAATGTTGAACTGTGATCCCGGGCCACCGGTCGTCATCAGCGGCAGTCCGTTGATCGTTATGCCGCTTTCCACCGCAACATCACGGGCAAGCGTTACGGGAGACCCGTGATTGTTCGGGCCATCGCCGGATATATCAATGACATGGCGGTCCGCTTCGTATGGCACCTCCTCCAGCAATTCGGCCGCATGCTTGATTGCTCCTGAAATAGAGGTTCGGCGCTGACTGTAGGATTCCTGCTTCAGAATACGGTCGGCAAAGTCCCGGGCATCTTCCGGCCCTTCGATCAGGGACCAATCGACAGTTACCCTGACGTAGTTGTCGTTGGCCCATTCAAACATCATCAAGGCGATTTTCCCGTGCGCACCGAGTTCGATTGCCCGCACGACATCAGAACTGGCAACCGCGGCGGCGTAGCCCCGACGCTGGATCCTGAGTTCTTCCGGCGACATCGATCGAGAGACATCGACGGCAAGAACAAGCGCGACGTCGACCTTTTCCTGTGCAGATGCGAGTGTCTGTGTCGCCACAAAAGTGACTAACGCGCACATAAAAGACAGCTGATGAAGTGGCCTCCACATGCGGGAAGGATACCCGAATACACAAAAACCGGAAGCGTGCCGGTTTCCAGGGGCGATAAACCATCTGTGAGGACGGAAGCCGACGTCGTTCAACAGCCCCTTTCGCAGAAACGACCGGTTCAGTTATAAGACCACTGCAAACAGATTTTTCAGGAAATGGACATGTCCGAAACAGTTGCCAACGATCAAGTCGAAAAACCGATGCTCGGAACACTCCTCCACGGGGGGGTCTACCGGATCGTCATGCAGAGGCCGGAACGGATGAACGCGCTGTCGAGCGAAATGATGTCGGCGCTTTCTGGAGAGCTCTCCAGGGCCGCAGAAGACCCTGCGGTCCGGGTTATTCTCATTGGCTCGGAAGGCAAGGTATTCTGCGCAGGCCATGACCTGAAGGAACTGACCGCAGCACGCGCTGAGAGCGACGGAGGCAAGGCGACTTACGAGCGGATCATGCGTCAATGCTCAGATCTGATGCAGCAGATCGTTCGTCTGCCGAAGCCGGTGATCGCGGTCGTGACCGGGGTCGCAACGGCGGCCGGCTGCCAGCTTGTTGCGTCCTGCGACCTAGCCATCGCAACTGACACGGCGACCTTCTGCACGCCAGGTGTCAATATCGGACTCTTCTGCTCAACACCCATGGTTGCCCTTTCGCGCAATGTCGCACCGAAACAGGCGATGGAAATGCTTCTCACAGGCGAAAGTATCGATGCTTCCACTGCCAAGGAATTCGGCCTGATCAACAGGATCATACCTGCGGACTACCTTGACCAGGTCGTCCAGAAATACGCCGAGGTGATCGCCTCCAAATCCGCTCGAACGCTGAAAATCGGTAAAGAGGCCTTCTATCGCCAACTCGAGATGCCGTTGTCGGATGCCTATGATTTCGCCGCCCAGACAATGGTCGACAACATGTTGGCGCGGGACGCAGAGGAAGGCATTTCAGCGTTCCTGCAAAAGCGCAAACCGGAATGGACGGATAGTTGACCAACTTTCTCCGTTTCACCTCCATTCACGAAAATCTTGAATGACACAGACCGGATATTCAGGCCGTCCCCTGTCGAGAAAACTGGGTTTGAAACCGGGCATGACCTGCTGGCGGGCCGAAATGCCGGAGGACATTGCCGATTTACTGAACGCGCAGGAACCAGGACAACTTGTCATGGCGTCCCCTGCCCCGATGCTTGATTGCGCACATGTTTTCGTTCGCGAAAAAGACGTGCTTTCTATCCATCTTGCTGACCTCAGAGATCTGCTTGCGCCCGATGGCATGATTTGGGTTTCCTGGCCCAAAAAGTCCAGCAAGATGCCGACAACCGTTACAGAAGACGTGATCCGTGACATTTGCCTGCCGATGGGGCTTGTCGATGTAAAAGTTTGCGCGGTCGATACGGTCTGGTCCGGGCTCAAGCTCGTGATCCGCAAGGAACTGCGCGCGGAGCAGAAGAAGAAGCTGGCCGTCCAGGCCAGCCGCTCAGCCGGGAACCAGTCAGGTCAGAGCAACGGCAAATAAATTTCAGAAACCGTTTCGTGCTCCGGGACATCCGGGAAAAACTTCAGGCGTTTTACGAACAGCGGGAAGTCGCGCAACTGTTCCCCACTTTGCGGAAGCCAGTCCCGATAGAGGAACCTGATCGCGTTTTCCGCAAAGTCGAGTGATCCCATATGCGACAGGACGGCACACCGTCCTCCGGGGATTATGGACGATCTGATGCCATAGCCGTTTTCGGGGACCGGACCGGCGACTTCGCAGCAAAACCCGAAGCGGTAGTCGCAGGGAGCAACCGCTTTCGGGTCATCATACAGAATGTTGAACGTTGCATGTTCCACCGGTGGCAGGTTGTTCTCCCTGCGCCAGGATATGAAACGCTGGACGGACCTCGAAAGCCCCGACTGCGGTCCCCTGTGCTCAAGTATGGCGATCCGGGTCTCCGGGAATTCCCGGACGTTGACGTTGTCAGGATCAGGTGTATCTGTCGGCATGAACCGGCCTTTCAACTCTGTAAGTGGATTGAAGGTTTCCTGCCAGATGTCCCAATTTGGATTTGCCCTGAAGTCAGATGGAGTTTGTCCGAACGCGCGTTTGAAGGCCCTGGAAAAGCTTTCAAGGTTCTCATATCCAGCGTCATAGGCGATGTCGGTGACCGGTTCCTCCGATCTGTAGACAAGTTGGTTCCCAGCACGTTTCATGAGCAAGTGACGTCGATATTCGGCGACACTCATGCCCAGGAAAGCCGAAAACTGACGCTGGAAATGAAATCGTGAAAATGCGGCTGCCTCGGCAAGCCTTGTGATGTTCAAGGGCCGATCCAGGGAATGATCAATTTCATCGAGCACCCTCCCAAATCTTCGCTGCATGTCGCACTTCACTGTTCTCGTTCCATTCGAACTCATCTGGCAGGCTCCTGCCTAGAATGCCCGCACGTCTTCCGCCTGACCGTGAATGCTCTTTCGAAACTGTGACTGGATAGCGCATCTGAAAGGCTTGCAGGCCGGACCCGTTTCGCATTGGATAGCGCGGCACTGACGAGGGTCCTCATTTCATGAATCACGACGACTATTCCGACGCCTACATCAAGGGCATCCTGGACGAGGTGAATACGGTTGCCATGATCGGTGCAAGCGCCAACACCGTGCGCCCATCGTATTTTGTACTGAAGTACCTCTTGTCAAAGGGATACGACGTCTGGCCGATCAATCCGGGTCAGGCCGGGAAGGAAATCCTGGGGCAAACCGCCTATGGATCGCTCGATGCCCTTCCGGACACCCCGGACATGGTCGACATATTCCGAAATTCCGAAGCTGCCGCCCAGATCATCGACCAGATCCTGGAAGGCGGTAAGCTGCCGAAGGTGATCTGGATGCAACTCATCGTCCGCCATGATGAGGCTGCTCGGCGTGCGGAAGACGCCGGAATCAAGGTTGTCATGAACCGTTGCCCGAAGATTGAATATGGCAGGCTTTCAGGCGAAATCGGCTGGGCAGGTGTCAATTCCAAAACACTTTCGTCGAAACGTCCTACGCTCAAATCCGGTTTTCAGCATCGCGGTCTGACCGGTAAAACGAGAGGGTAAGAGAGCTGACCCCGGTCGTGACAGCCGACATTTCACTTAACCCGTTGACATCGATATTCTAATGAGCGCGGCCAAATAGAAAAATCCTGCTTTGACCTCGCCCCTGCCTTCGGTCAAACTGCCCGCAATTCCAACAGGGAGGTGATTTATGAGCGATAATATTCCCGGGTTTTCCACGCTGGCCATTCATGCAGGCGCAGCACCCGATCCGTCCACGGGCGCGCGCGCCACACCAATTTACCAGACCACATCCTTTGTCTTCGACGATGTCGACCATGCGGCCTCCCTGTTCGGTCTGCAGGCCTTCGGTAACATCTACACGCGAATCACCAATCCGACGACCGCCGTTCTGGAAGAACGCGTCGCGGCTCTGGAGGGCGGCACCGCAGCTCTCGCGACGGCGTCCGGGCACTCTGCCCAGCTTCTTTGCTTCCACACCATGATGAAGCCCGGCGACAACATCGTCGCGGCAAACAAGCTTTACGGCGGCTCCATCAACCAGCTCAATCACTCCTTCAAGAGCTTTGGCTGGAGCGTGAAATGGGCCGATCCGGACGATCTCAACACGTTCGAAGCCGCGATAGACGACAATACCAAGGCGATCTTTATCGAGAGCCTCGCCAATCCCGGCGGTATCGTCATGGATATCGAAGCAATCTCCAGGCTCGCCAAGGCCAAGGGCATTCCGCTGGTCGTCGACAACACGATGGCAACACCGTATCTGTGCCGGCCGATCGAACACGGCGCCGATATCGTTCTTCATTCGCTGACCAAATTCATGGGGGGGCACGGCAACTCCATGGGCGGCATCATCGTCGACGGCGGAAGCTTCGACTGGTCGGCAGGTGGCAGGTATCCTCTCCTGTCCGAGCCGCGCCCGGAGTATCAGGGCATCGTCTTGCATGAGACTTTCGGCAATTTCGCATTTGCGATCGCCTGCCGGGTTCTGGGCCTGCGCGATCTCGGCCCTGCCATTTCGCCGTTCAATTCCTTCATGATCCTGACGGGTATCGAAACACTGCCGCTCCGCATGCAGCGGCACTCGGATAACGCCAAGAAGGTAGCCCTTCATCTTTCGGGACACGACAAGGTCAAGTGGGTGTCGTACGCGGCGCTGCCGGAAGACAGGCACCATGCCCTTCAGCAGAAATACATGCCAAAGGGCGCCGGTGCGGTGTTCACATTCGGCGTTGAAGGCGGCTATGACGCAGGCGTTGCGCTGGTGTCGAAAGTGGAACTGTTCTCGCATCTTGCCAATATCGGCGACACGCGCAGCCTTATCATTCACCCGGCCTCGACGACGCACCGCCAGCTCACCGACGAGCAGAAAACCGCGGCCGGTGCGGGACCGGACGTTGTCCGGCTTTCTGTCGGGCTCGAAGAAGTGGAAGACATCATTGCCGATCTTGATCAGGCGCTGTCCGGCTGATCACGCGTGCGCCATGAAAACGAATGCCCGCCACAGGCGGGCATTTTTTTGACTAGCCCCGGATCGGGAAGGCGCCCTTCAGCACGGCAAGGTGATCGACGGCCGCAGCCAGGACAATGACCGCAAAACCCTGGTGAACCAACGCGACAGACAGCGGAACGTGCCAGACCAGGGTCAGGACGCCGAATACCGCCTGGAGGAAAATGAAGGCGCCGATGTGAGCTCCGGCACGCCGGAGTTCCCTGCGCTGGCTCGCCCTGAATGTTGCCCACGTCAGCCATAGTCCGAGGGCGACCAGCAGATAGGCCGTTATCCTGTGCTGAAACTGGACCGTCAGGACGTTTTCGAAGAAGTTCAGCCAGACGGGTTTCATCATCAGAAGACCACCTGGAACGAGTTGACCGTCCATCAAGGGCCAGGTGTTGAACGTCAGCCCGGCGTTGAGGCCAGCGACCAGTCCGCCCAGGAATATCTGAACAATGACGACACCCAGAACCAGTTTGCTGAGCACACCCAGGCGGGTTTGTTCGCCCGGCACCGGATCTTTCAGGGGAGATAATCGACGTGCCAGCCAGAAAAGATAGGCGAAGATTATCAGCGCTAGCGTCAGATGCACCGCAAGGCGATACTGGCTGACATCGACACGATCGACCAGTCCGGAAGCTACCATCCACCAGCCGACAAATCCCTGCAGCCCCCCCAGCGCGAGCGCCGTCAGGAGACGTGGTTTCAGCCAGGGTTCGACACGCCCCGCCGCCCAGAAGACAACCATCGGAACAAAAAAGGCAACGCCGATAAAGCGCCCCAGAAGCCTGTGCCCCCACTCCCACCAGAATATGAATTTGAATTCATCAAGGCTCATACCCTTGTTGATGAGCTGGTATTCGGGGATCTGCCGGTACTTTTCGAGCTCTTCTTCCCATTCCACTTCGCTGAGAGGCGGGATCACCCCATGGATTGGCTTCCATTCGGTAATCGAGAGGCCGGATTCCGTTAGGCGGGTCGCGCCGCCGACAACGACCATTACGAGGATCAGCAGACAGACGAAATAGAGCCACCAGCGGATCATGGCCCTGCTGCGCCTGATCCGTTCCAGTTTCGCCGGCAGGATCTGTGTGTCCCCTGCCCTTGCACTGTCTGCAAATGCGTTCATGAAGCCATTCCGGTTATACCCGCAGTCGATTTGACCTTTGGTCTGCGGAGATATAGGTGCAGGAACAACACGGCAAGCGGTCTGAGACATTTTGTGTCAATCGGTGTCCCGTGCCGCGTTGGTCACTAAAAAACGGAAACTCGCTGCGATGGTTCCCTCGTTTCGCAAATTCATTGGAATGGTGCTTCTGGTCGTCTTTGTTGTCGTCTACGCGTTCACGGCAATGGTGATCGGTGACCTGACCCTGCAACAGTCATCAAATCTGGTGCGGTTTGCCTATTTCGCGATCGCGGGACTGCTTTGGGTCATCCCCGCTGGTGCAATTATCTGGTGGATGGAAAAAAGCGGGAAAAACCGGACCTGACACCAAATCCGGAGGCTGCCCATCGAGCTGCCCGGTAGAGCGCAAAAGGCGCGCCGGTCAGATATTGATCGACGATCGCCGGATCCTGAAACCGGCCGTTCAGCGAGACCCGAGGAAGCATCATCGGGTCTCGAGCGTTGACCGATTGCAAAACGCCGGGAAGCGTCGTAACCGATGAAGAAAAGCCGATATCACGAAGAATGTCGGCATCGCGCAGGCTGACCGCATGAGACTTGCCATAGGGATAAGCGAAGTGCTTTTGCCGGCGCCCCAGTTCCTTCTCCAGAAGTTTCATGCCCTTGGTGACGTCGGCACGTGCAGATGAACTGTCTAGTCTCGCCAGGGCGTAATGACTGTGGGTATGTGCCCCGATGGTTACCAGCGGATCGGATGCCAACTCGCGCACTTCATCCCAGTTCATCATCTGTGCATCTGCCAGCGCAGCCAGATCAACACCGTATTTTTCCGACAATGCCCTGACGATTTTTCTTTGATCCAGTTCGCCAACTTCCAGTGTCAGATAGTCAACGATGCGCTCGAAACAGGTATTCTTTTCGGCAGTGGTGCTGCAGGAAATACCGTTTTGTTCGCCGGCCTGCGTGAACACGACTTCTTCGTTTTCCGCAATAATCTCCTCAAGTGCGAGCCACCAGAGTTCTGTTGTCCGTTCAACCAGGCCAGTCGTCACGAAAACCGTGAACGGAGCCTGCAACTCCTTCAAGATGGGATAAGCAACTTCAAGATTGTCCCGGTAACCGTCGTCGAACGTCAGCACCGCGTATCGATGATGCCCGTATCCCGATTTCAGAAGATCAACCGCCTCGTCCAGAGAAATGATCTCATAGCCATTGGCACGGATGCGCTCGACAGCCAGGCGCAGGAATTCGGGCGTGATTTCCAGATGCGCATTGGGCTGAAAGTCGCCGGTTCGCGCCGGGCGCACGTGGTGCATCATGAACACCGCGCCGCATCCCTGGGTCAGAGGCGCCATCATGCGTCCGATCCCGGATCCCTTCAGAACCCTGAATGCACGCGAAACTGCTTTCTGACGTATGCCCATTCGGCCGCAATGCCCACTCATAAACTATGCACCAGTAAGGCACGTATTCTTTAACAATTGTTGCTAAGTCTATCGGGACAAAAACATCTCGGCCAGCACAACCATGAGCTTTTGTCGATGATCGTTTAAAATGGATTACCCGAATGTCACCGACAGCCGCAACCGCTTTGAAACCAGCACCGGACACCGAACCGACGCCAGATGCGGCATCGCTCGACTTCTCGATCCACTCAGATTTGCAGGAAGCGGCAGCGGAGTGGCGAGAGCTCATTTCCTCTGGTTTCGGCAACCCGTATCAGTCTCCTGAATGGCTCGACGCATGGATCAAAACGCTGGGTGCCGAACGCCATGTCGAGCCTGTCGTCGTGGTCGGGCGGTTCGGGGACAAACCGGTCGTGGTTTTGCCCTTTGGCCTGGAACGGGCAGCAGGAACGACATCGCTTTCCTTCCTCGGACATGAACATGGCAATCAGAACACCGGCATCTGGGATCCGCGGTTTTATGCGGAGGTCCCGGACGTGCAGATTGCCGCGTTGCTGAAAGATGTCTGCCACAGACACCAAGCAGACATGCTGGTCTTGCAGAATGTTCCTGAAGACTGGAAAGGACGGAAACACCCTCTCGTCCTTGCGGTGGCAACACCCAGTCCAAGCCCCATTTTCGTGCGCAACCTGTCGGCGGACTTCGACACGCTCTTCCGGGACACACACAGCAAATCCTCGCGAAAGAACCTCCTCAGAAAACAAAGGCATCTGCAGTCGGTCGACGGCTACAAGGTGATCAAGGCCGAGAGCGAACAGGATTTGAGACGTGCGCTTGATGCGTTTCTGGAACAGCGTTCCACGCGGGCGCGGGAAGCAGGCATCCCAAATGTCTTTTCGTCCCGGACCGCGCGGCGCTTTCTCGAAATGGTTCTCGGACTGGAAGCCGGCAATGAAACGTCAGCGCCACTGGATCTCTGGTTTCTGGAAGCTGATGGTAAAATTCGCTCCACCTATCTGTGCGTACGACATGGCGGAACTGTTTACGCCTATAGCAACAGTGTCGCTCACGACGAGTTGTTGGCGAACAGTCCGGGTCTGGTCCTGATCAAGGAGATCATCGAGCAGGCCTGTGCTGACGAGGGAATTTCCGTTCTCGACCTCGGACTTGGTGAGGAACGCTATAAAACAGCCTGGGCCGAACCGGTTCTTCTCAAGGACAGCCGCCTTGCAATGTCATTCAGGGGAAGCATCAGGAAAAACGCTGAAACGCTTCGTCTTCAGGCAAAGACCGCTGTCAGGAATTCCAAGGTCCTGTGGCCGCTGGTCAAACGGTTACGCAAATGGACATCGTCGGTCAGTCAATCCTGACCATGTCGCAGTGTCCTGACCCGGATCGATTTCAGGCTCCACAATCTCCGAAATGCATATAGCGGATCAGGCCGCGTGACCATCGCCGTTTCGGCGCGGATCCGGGCTCGTTTCACCGGCAATCAACACCTCGACGTGGGCCCCGGTATTGTGCGCAAGAAGATTGGCTGCACTTTGAAGTTCATGACTGTGGTCCGGGGCACTTGCGGCAATGAACACGCGGTCGGCAAAACTCAGCATCCTCGCGCTGGCAAGCGAACCGTCGATTGCTCCCAGATCGACCACGACCGCATCATATGTCGATCTGATGGCATCAAGCGCAAGCTTGAAACGATCTGAATTGACCATGCTGTCCGTTATCTCGTACCTGCCGGCCTCGATGATGTGGGCCTTGGACACAGCATCCTTGTAAACGACCTTAGCAAAGGGCATGCGCCCAGACACCACGTCAGAAAATCCTTCGGCAGCCCGGTCATTGGATTGATCCGGGAATACTTCCACAACCAGCGAAGTCCGCCCGTTTTTCGCGGCCTTGCGAACGAGATCGAATGCCAGATCATGAGACAGTGCTTCGTCGTCGACACTCAGAACAACTATACGTCCCCTCACATCTATGTCGCGCGAGAACGCTGCCTTGTAGCTTTTCTTGCCGGAAACGCTCGCCAGCCGCTCCCGTGAAAGCTCCGGTTTCCTTTCCCGTTTTTCACCGCGTTCGATGTCCGGTTCAGGCTCTGGCTTGACGTCATTCTTGTCTTTTTTGCCGCGCAGGCTGTCAATCCAGTCGGGAGCAACGTCCTGGTCATAGCCCCTGTCTGAACTCTTCCGTCCGGGTACGTCGGCCTGACGTTCTTGATCGTCTCTTGCAGGCAGTTCTTCAAAATCCGGTTCCGGCCGGATTTCTTCGATTTTTGACAAACCTTCTACTGGCGCTTCGAACGTTCCACCAGGGCTCCGGACATTTGGCCCAAAGCCATAGTTTGCAGAAGACAGGCCATAACCTTGGTTCCAGCCCAGCGGTTCCCGCGATGTGACAGCTCCGCTGACTGTTTGTGGGCCAGTAGCACTGCCGGGAAAGGCCTCTGACAGGCTTTCATCAGGTTTTCTGCCTTTCACCGGCGCGGTGCCACCACGGTCTGCGTTGACGTGATAAAGTGCCTCGCCGGACAGGAATGCGCGCATAAGGACAAAGGCACATCCGAGAATGAAAGTCGCAAGAGCTGCGATGATCGTGCTCGGGATGATTTTGGGAGAATAGGGCTCCAAAGGAACGCTCGCCCGGGAAATTATCCTCGCATCAGCAGGCAGAACCTGAGCTCGCAGACGCGAATCCGCTTCCTGAAAGCTCAACATGAGCTGATCAAGCTGGGCGGCCTTTGCATTTGCTTCGCGCTCCAGTTCGCTCAATCGGGCCTGATCTGCATTGCTTCTGGCCGCAGCAACCTTCAGCTCGTCAAGTCGCGCTTCCAGGGCAAGTGCCTGTTGATTGGCAACCTTCGCGTCGCTCTCCAGTCCCTGCAAGATCTTGCTGGCTTCCGACCGGATCTGGCGGTCGTAGTCCGCCAACTGCGATTGCAGCGACCGCAATTGCGGATGGTTCGGCAACAAGGTGATCGACAATTCTGCAATATTCGACTGGATTTCGACCTGGCGCTCCCGAAGCCGCTGAATCAGCGTGGAATTGAGAACGTCACTGGCTGTCTCCAGCGACCCGCCCGAGTTCAACAGTTCCCGCAGCAGATCCGCCTTGGCCTGCGACTCCGCTTTCGACGCCTGCGCCGCCGAATAGTCACTGCTTGTTTCGGCAAGCTGCTGCTGGCTCAAAGGAATGTTGTCCGCGCCAATCAGGAGATCCGCACGTGCGCGAAAATCTGCCACCGCCTGCCTTGCAGCCTGGACTTCCTTGCGCAATTCGGCAATCTGCGGCTCGAGCGCGGCCGACGCCAGTTCCGTCGATTGCCGCTTGGCGCTTGATTGCAGCGAAAGGTATTCATCCACGATCGTGTTGGCGACTTTCGCAGCCAGAACAGGATTTTGTGCGGAATAACCTACGGAAATCACACGTGATCCATCGACCTGGAAGATATCCAGATTTTCGTAAAAATGCTTGAGAACCCGCTCTTCCACGCTGTTGCCAGCCGCGTTGCTTTTCAAGCCGATGCTTGTCAGCAGGTTTCCGATCAAGGAACCATTGCCGTTTGCATCGAATTCGGGAATTGCGGCCAGATCCAGTTTCTTGGCGACACGGCGCGCCAGATCTGCGGACATCAGCAACTGAACCTGGCTGGCAACGCCCTCCTGGTCGAGCACCGCCCTTTCCTCTTCGATTCCACGTGACGCACCGGAAAAGGTGTTGTCGGTGATTTCGATCTGAACGCTTGCTTCACTCTTGTATTTAGGAGCAACGAATTGCAGCCCCAGGAAAACGGCAGCGGCAACAATCAGAGTGAGCGGCAGCAGCCAGCCCAGCGAACGGCCAATGGTCCGAAGCAGCCCGCCAAGGTCCAATGCCATGTCATCTTCGGGATATGTCTGCCGCTCTGCATTCATTGCGTTTAATCTCCACGTTCCGGCAAACTATGTCGAATTAGGGTAAGCGATCGGTTAAACCACGCGCAATTGCATGTTCTCTTGCGTTAATAATTTCCCCAGCGGTCTCCGACACACCGTATCGACAGGAAAAGTCTCTTCACCCTCAATTAACCATAACACGCGATGCTGTCCGGGAATTGTAGGAGAGTCGACGATGCGAAGGAGAGCGCTTCTTGTCCTGGGCTTGTGCCTGGGCCTTGCTGCGTGCAGTGGATACAGACAGCCCCCAACAGCGTTTCATGAAACGCTGACGGAACCATATCGTCTGGATTCGAGCGACCGGCTGCGCATCATTGTGTTTGGCCAGGAAGACCTTTCCAACACCTATGTTGTTGATCAAGCAGGTTATATTTCCTTTCCATTGATTGGCAGCGTTGCCGCCAGAGGCCAGACACAACAGGGTCTGGCCGCCGAGATTGGTGCCAAATTACGGCAAGGATATATCCGCAATCCGGATGTCTCGGTGGAAGTTGATACCTACCGGCCGATCTTCATCATGGGCGAGGTGCAAAGTGCGGGCCAATACAACTATGTTGCCGGCATGACCGTCCAGAACGCAATCGCCACCGCCGGCGGTTTCAGCTCCAGGGCACAGCAATCCAGCGTCGACATCACCCGCCAGATTAATGGTGAAATTCTAAACGGCCGTGTTCCCATTTCGGACCCGATCCGGCCCGGTGACACGATTTACGTCCGGGAACGCTACTTCTAGAGATCCGCAAATTAACGTAGGACTCATCTCCGTTTGTTAGGGTGCAGCCTCAATGCCTCACGGGTTCAACAAGAAACCCGGGGGTAAAAACAGGGAAATTGCACCATGACAACGACCCCCTTGCGGATCGTGCATTGTGTCCGTTCGCCTATCGGTGGCATTTTTCGCCATATTCGCGATCTGGCGACCGCACAGTCGGAAGCAGGACACAATGTCGGAGTGATCTGCGACAGCAGTACGGGCAGTGAATACGACAACAGGCTTGTTGAGGAACTGAGGCCACACCTTTCTCTTGGTCTGGCACGCTTTCCAATGCAACGTCAGCTGACCTTTCAGGATTTGTCCGCGACACTGGCACTTTACCGTCATGTCCGCGACCTCAAGCCGGATGTCCTGCACGGGCACGGAGCCAAGGGGGGCGCGTATGCCCGCCTGATCGGCACAACGTTGAGATTGCGCGGAAACATGGTCTCGCGGGTCTATTGTCCGCATGGTGGCAGCCTGCATTATGACCCCAACCGTTTCGAAGGCCGCGTCTACCACCTGCTGGAGGGGATTCTCAGTCGCCTGACGGACGGGATCGTTTTCGTGTCCGACTATGAGGCAGCCGCCTATGAAAGCAAGGTCGGACGCCCCAAAGCCCAAACGCGCATGGTCTATAACGGCTTGACCCCGGAGGAGTTCAACCCGCTCGAGGTGGGCACGGACGCCGCTGACTTTCTCTATATCGGCATGCTGCGCGATCTGAAGGGACCGGACCTCTTTATCGAGGCGCTTTACAATATCCGTCTGAAGACCGGCACCGCCCCGAGCGCGCATATTGTCGGTGAAGGGCCGGACGAAGCCAGATATCACAAGATGGTCGCCTCTCTCGGCCTAGAAAAAGCGATCTCCTTTCACGGCGCCCTTCCCGCCCGCGAAGCATTCAAACTCGCCAAAACCGTCGTCGTTCCCTCGCGGGCAGAAGCGATGCCCTACATTATTCTGGAAACCGTCGCAGCCCAGCGTCCGCTCATCGCAACCCGCGTCGGCGGCGTACCGGAAATCTTCGGCCGCTATGCCGATCGCCTGATCGAACCAGGTCATATCGGCAAGCTCACGGTTGCCATGGAGACTGCACTTACTGCTCCGGAAAGAATGAGTTCGGATGCCAAAGAGCTGCGCAGTTGTCTGGCGGAAACATTCTCGGTCGAGCTCATGAGCGATCGCATCACGACGCTTTACCAGGAGCTAAGGGGTCTCGCACCTGGAGAACCCTCCACTGCGGGAGCAAACAAGGCCACCAGCTCCCGTCCGCGAACCCAGTCCGTTTACGCCAGATCGAGCAACCGATAATGAACACCCCAGCTTTCAAGTCTGCAGAGATCGCCGAGCAACACCCGGTTGACGATCAGCAGCCCGATCTGCGGCAGAACCTGGAAAGACAGTTCAGGCACAGCGTCGATGATGCCATCGGACCACAGAATTTCCACACGTTGCCGTCGGCCAGCAGCGGTCTGTCTGCCGGAGCGCTACAGCTGGCTCAGAGCCTGGGTGGCAAAGGCGTATCGGTTCCTGTCCTGACGGGTTTCGTGCGATTGGCAGATATTCTTTTGATCGTTGCAGGCGCAGCGCTTGCGACGGTAAGCGGGGGTGAACCTTTCGCCGCTGGCTGGGCTCATGTCTTTTCGACATGCGCAGCAGTTCTGGTCACGCTTGCATTCTTCCAGGCCGCCGATGTCTACCAGGTCACGGTGATGCGCCAGGGGCTGTCACAGCTGGGCCGTGTGGCTGCCGGCTGGACACTGGTGTTTGCCATGTTCGCACTTCTGCGCTCGACGACCGGGATCGGTACCGGACTTTCGGATGCCTGGATCGGCTCCTGGTTCGCGCTGGGACTTGCGGGTCTGTGCCTGTCACGATTTGCGGTTTATTCGCTCGTCCGAAACTGGATGAATACCGGCCGCCTGGAACGGCGGGCCATCATCGTCGGCGGCGGGACTGCTGCTGCGGAACTCATTCACGAGCTGGAAGCACAACCGGACAACGACATCCGCATCTGCGGGATATTCGACGACCGGTCCAACGACCGCTCTCCACCTGTGGTCGCCGGCTATCCAAAACTTGGAAACATCAGCGCACTGGTCGAATTCGCACGGCTTGCCCGCATCGACATGCTGATCGTCTGCATTCCACTTCGCGCCGAGAAAAGGGTGCTGGAACTTCTGAAGAAACTCTGGATCCTGCCCGTCGACATCCGGCTTTCCGCCCATACCGACAAGGTAAGATTCCGCAATCGCGGTGCCTCCCTCATCGGAACCGTTCCGTTCGTTGATGTCGTTGAAAAACCGATAGCCGACTGGGACATGGTCGCGAAACGGATCTTTGATCTGGTTTTCGCTTCGCTCGCGATCGTCACGCTGTTTCCCGTGATGATCGCCGCCGCGATCGCAATCAAGCTCGACAGCAAGGGACCGGTCCTCTTCCGGCAGAAACGATACGGCTTCAACAACGAAATCATCGACGTCCTGAAGTTCCGGTCGATGTACACGGACATGTCGGATCCCGACGCCAAGCAGGTCGTCACCAAGGGTGATCCGCGCGTGACAAAAGTGGGCCGGTTCATCCGCAAGACTTCCATCGATGAATTGCCGCAACTCTTCAACGTCCTGGCCGGGAGCCTTTCGCTGGTCGGGCCCCGCCCTCATGCGGTCAACGCCCACACGGACAACGCGACCTGGGACGATGTGGTCGATGGCTATTTCGCGCGTCACAAGGTCAAGCCGGGTGTCACCGGGTGGGCGCAGATCAACGGCTGGAGAGGCGAAGTCGACACTCCGGAAAAGATCCAGAAACGTGTGGAATGCGATGTCTACTACATCGAGAACTGGTCCATCCTGTTCGATCTCAGGATCCTGTTCCTGACGCCCTTTCGCCTCCTCAACACGGAAAATGCCTATTGAGTGTCGCCGGCGGACATCCCGGCGATGTGCTGCGCGCACATGCGCCGATCGGTCTGCCGGTCAAAAGTCTTGGCAACGGCGCGCTCTGGCTGGCAGCCTTTCTCTCCGGATTCGTGATCGAGGAGCCGGCTCCCTATGAACTCTACATGGCGCTTCTGTGTGTGGTCTGGCTGGCCTGCGGCCTGAGGCTTCGCCGGGAATTCGGGCCGCTGATCATCTGCCTGATGCTGTTTGTCACCGGCGGCCTTGCCTCCGTTCCACTGGCCAACGAGTTTGGCGAGGCGGCCATGTATATCGCGGTGACCGGATTTCTTGCCATCACCTCGATATTCTATGCAGCGATCCTGGCAGACGATCCCGGACGATTCCGCATCATTCAGAACGGCTACACGATCAGTGCGGTCTTTGTCTCCGCCATCGGAATCGCGGGGTATTTTCACCTCTTTCCGGGTGCAGAGTATTTCACGCTTTACGACAGGGCCCGCGGCACGTTCCAGGATCCGAATGTCTTCGGACCGTTTCTGGTTCTGCCTGCCCTGCTGCTGATCCAGACCTTGCTGCGAAATTCTGTCCTGAAAAACCTTCACCTTCTTTTGCCTCTGACGGTCCTGTTGCTTGGAATATTTCTGAGCTTTTCCAGAGGTGCCTGGGGGGTGCTCTTTGCCGGCGTGCTTGTCGTCTATTTCCTTGCCCTGGTGACGGAGCAAAGCAACCGGCGCCGGACGCGTCTGGTAATGTTGGGGATTGCCGGCGTGCTGGCCGTGTTCGCACTGCTGGCAGCGGCGCTGTCAATCGACACGGTCGCGGCGATGTTCGAGCAGCGCGCGCGCCTGGTTCAGGACTACGACAGTTCGCGCCTTGGCCGTTTCGCACGCTATGCGCTCGGCTTTCAGCTAGTCATGGAACACCCGCTCGGGCTCGGACCACTTGGCTTTCGCAACTACTTCCCCGAAGATACCCACAACGTTTATCTCAAGGGGTTCACGACCTACGGCTGGTTGGGCGGGACCGCCTATATCGCGCTGGCGCTCTGGACAATCTGCGCGATGGTTCCACTTCTGTTCAAGTCCCGTCCGTGGACCGCCTTCACACAGAGCGTTTTTGCCGTTCTTGTCGCTCACCTGATCCTGTCTGCCATCATCGACACGGACCGCTGGCGTCACATGTACATGCTCTACGGTCTTGCCTGGGGGATGATTGCCACCGACAGGATCGAACGACGACGCTTTCGCCTTTCCGGGATCAAATATCAAAAAGGACGGGCAAGTGCCGATTAAGCACACAACAAGCCGCTTGCGCTCTCAAGACGAACAAGCTAGGTAGGACCCGTTCGGGCAGTAGCGCAGCCTGGTAGCGCACTTCACTGGGGGTGAAGGGGTCGTCGGTTCAAATCCGGCCTGCCCGACCACGAATTCTGCAGTCTTGATCCTGCAAGTTTCTCCTTGACACGTTTGGCATGTTAAAAATATCAATCCCTGATTGAAGAACAGGGGCAATGCAAATGCGTTTACAGGGACTAGTTATTGGTGCTGCACTTTCCATCATGGCTTTTGGAGCACAGGCGGCGCCGGTCACTTTTCAATTCACCGCCAGCGTGACCAAAGTCACGAATGACATAGGCCTATTGGGAGCCTTGAGCGCCGGTGATATCCTGACGGGGATATTTTCGGTCGATCCATCGGACACACCCTCAAGCACTTTCGGAGACTCGAGCACCTATAGCTCTCCGAACGCTTCTCTTTCGGCGACCGTGTCGGGTATTACAATTTCAAGAAAAATAGACCAAATTTCCGTAACTAACGATTCTCCAACGGTCTATGACAGGCTTGATCTGTCGGGTGGCGGAAACGATGATTCCGCCACGGGACTGGGATATGGCTCATCAAGCCTGTCAGTCCTTTTTCAGAACCAGACAAATCCGGACATGCTCACGTCCCAGTCTATCCCTTCGGACTTTTCTTTTTCGGATTTCGACGACAAGAGAAACCTCGCACTGTTCTACTTTACAGGGTTCCGCACACCGGGCGACTTCACTGCGTGGGATGGTATTAATGCCCATATAACTTCGCTTGAACGCGTCGCTCCCGTCCCGCTCCCTGCCGGACTGCCGCTGCTGGCCGCAGGTGTCGGGCTATTCGGCCTTGTTGGATGGCGCCGACAACGGGTATCCGGGAATTAACGCGCCTAGATGAAGACCTTGGAACCCACTCGTCGTTTTTTCACGAAGAGCGGGTTTTGACAGCACCAGTCTGCTCGTCAAAAGCAATTTTTCATTTATGCCGCGCATGTGGAACCCGTGATTACAGCGTTTTACGGGAGAAAATCCAGTTTCGACACCAACAACAAATATCGGCTAAACGCCAACGCCTGCCCTGCCAACCGCAATATTTTGGGTTGCCAAGGTTTTCTCAGTCATCGATGACAATGACGCACACCGCATCGCAGGCAACGACTATTTCGTGCAGCGCATTGTTGGAAGGATGTAAGGTGTTGTTGCGGTACTTCGACCGCGATCTGAATAAAGCCGCGAGATCTTGAAGACACTCGTTTCGATCAGCGATCTTACTCTCTCACCCCTGCCCGGCGACCAACCGTGCTCGGCAATAAGCCGTTGCGGAACGTCCTGGACGATCCCAGGCATTGTTCTCGAGGGAGCCTGGTCATTTGGAAGCGAGGTTCTGGTCAGTACAACGGAAGACATTCCTTATGAAGAAGCGCTGCATTTCTGTCTTCTTGGCGCAGACGGCAAGATTCTGGATCAAATACGGCTGGGCGGCATCTATCAGACAGGTATGTTCGCCCTTCTGAAGACCGGATCCGCAACGATCAGATTTCGGTTTTTCAACCATGCAGCCCATGAGCTTACCGTGAGCGAACAACCTGTCTGGCGGATGCCATTCTTCGGCGACCCCAAGGGGGTCGGTCGCTCCGTCGGCTTTTCAAAACGTCTTTTGGTAGATCGCTCCGAAACCTGAGCCCGCCGTTTCCGCGGTTGCCAAAAACCACTCATGCCAATAGGTTCTTCTTTGCGCACAATAATTTAGCGCGCGCCGCGGGGCGATGTTTGGTGGCGATGAAAGTAAAATCCAGATTTCCGATCACAATCAGCCTGTTCACCGTGACGTTGAGCGTGGCCCTGGCCCTTGCTGCGACAATCATATCCTATACCCATTTTGCCAACCGGACCGCAGCCCTGACGGCTGGGCGCGAGCTTATGGAACGGTCCGCCGAGGTCGTCCGCCTGCGTACCGGGTCGCTGATCGCACCGATCGACGCCATCGCACAATACTCCGGAGACTGGCTGGACGTGACTGCCGTTCCAATAGCCAGCGGCCACCCCGCCCGCAAGCGTCTGATCTCGTTCCTGTCCGCCATGCCGCAGATTGCGAATATCTATATCGGTTACGATGACGGCAGCAACTACCTGATCGGCGCGGCCCGCACGCGGTCCGAAGACCAGCTGAAAGAAAAAGGCGCACCGCAGGAAACGTCCGTTCTTGAACAGATAATACTGCGCGGTAACAGAAAGAGACCCATCCGCATCGAGCGATTTCTGGACGAATACGGCGACACGCTGTCGTCAAATTCCAGTTACGAAATTTCATATGATCCAAGGGAACGGCCCTGGTACCAACTGGCGCTCGAAAGCCCGCACGTGGCGCGCACCGACGTTTATATTTTCGCAGGCTCCAAGGAGCCCGGTTTCACGGTGAGCAAGCGGCACGCAAATGGTGTCGTGGGTGTCGACATCACGCTTGCCGACATCGACCTGTTTCTCGATTCCGAACCCCAGGCGGAGGCAGGAGTGCTTGCGATCATCAACGAGGACGGCACACTTCTGGCAAACTCGTCAATCGGCGACGGCAGCATGTCGGGAGATGACCGAAAGGCGGCCCTGTCAGCGCTTCGCAAGCAGGCTCTCAACCCCGACCACGACAAGGTCAGGACGATCGATGTGAACGGTCATCCCTGGATCACACACCTGTCTGCCATCGAACTCGGTGCCGGTACGCAGGAAAATCTGGCGATCGCCCTTCCCCTCCGGGAAGTTGTCGGCGACATCACCCGCGCGTCTCAGCGTACAATCGCAGTGTCCGTCTTCATTGCGCTTTGCAGCATCCCGCTGGTCTGGCTCGTCTCCCGGTCGCTGTCACGTCCGCTCAAGGTTCTTGCTGCGGGCACGCAGCGGATCCGGAACTTCGATCTCGATCAGCCTTTTCCGCGATCCTCGATCATTGACGAAATCTTCAAGCTGGAAACCGCGCTGGATCAGATGCGCACGTCGCTTCAGACTTTCGGCAGATATGTGCCGAACGCCCTGGTGCATCAGATGATCGAGCGCCAGGAAACGCCGGAGCCAGGCGGCGAAAGGCGTGACATCACGGTTCTGTTCATGGATCTGGAGAACTTCACCGCCATGTCTTCCCGGCTTCAGCCAGAGGAAGTCATGAACCGCATGTCCCGATACTTTGAAATTGTCACGCAGACCCTCCTGGCGCATGACGCAACCATCGACAAGTATATAGGCGATGCCGTCATGGCGTTCTGGAACGCGCCGAACAGCGTCGAAGACCACCCGGCAAAGGCGTGCCGGGCGGCTCTTGCCGTTATCGAGGCCTGCAAGGCCGAAACAGACTCATGGTCCGGCGAAGGACTGCCGCAGGTGCGAACCCGAATTGGTTTGCACACAGGAGATGCCATTGTTGGCAATGTCGGCAGCTCGGACCGATTGAACTACACAGCGCTTGGCGACACGGTCAACCTTGCTTCCAGGCTTGAGGCACACAACCGGCAAACCAAAACCAGCATCCTGATCAGCCCGGATCTCGCCAGACTCGTTGAAGGAGCCTTTTCCATCAGGTCGGTCGGTGAAGCGAAGATCAAGGGTTACGACAAAGCTGTGAGCGTCTTCGAACTCAGATCATGAAGTCAGCAGCCGGACCGTCACTCCGAAAACAATGCCTTCAGACAGAAAATCTTTTTGCTTTTCTTCAGATTTTTGTTCGCGTCCCGAGATGAACGATACAGCTTCCGCCGAAGCCAAGGAAGCTGGGGGTGGTTATGCGCCAACCCGTCTTTAACAAGCAGGTAATGTGCGATGTACCGGTTCATGTGTTTCCTTCCGAGAAGAAAGACAATGCACAGAGCGCAGCTTTTCAACAATTTCAGGATTTGAAGGCAAAGACCATGTTTTCGAGCCCAGCCAAGTGCCCGGAAAGGCAAAAAAAGAAAGCCTCGCAAATCCGGTTTCAATAGATTTGCGAGGCCAGTCAGGTTGCAAAGGCTACGCAACCATGCGCCTCCATAACGTAGGGGAACACAGCTGTAAATGACGGCGATGAGCATTCCGGTACGGAAGGAAAAAGTATGCGAACAAACCACATCCAACCGCTCGTGCCAGGGTTCTTTTTTCCAGTCAAACCCGAGTGTTTTCAGTAGACACGAGACGGCGCTTCACTTGAGCTTCACGATGCAAGTATCTGTGCACAAGTGTCTTTCAGGTCGATTTCGACGCAATTAATTGGCCCCTTTGCATGGGTTTCGGACTATCGCGCGAAATATAGCACCTCATGCAACCTTGAGAAAAAATCAACTTTCGCCGCTCAGATCCGCCAATCGGTGAAAACGGTCTGCAGCATCTCCATAAACGGCAAATCCAACACAAACGAAAACCCGCCCGCAACGTTGGCAGCGGACGGGCTCAAAACCAGGTTCAGAGTGTTGCGTCAGGCTTCTTCGCGTCGGCGCCATCCAAAGAAGCCGAGGACCGCGAGACCCGCGCCCAACAGCGGGAGCGCCGCAGGAACAGGCACCGGTGTCACACGAACGGCGTCGAGGTCAAACCCGCCGGTCGACCTGCCCCGCGTCGGAGACGTATCCAGAATACGGACGGTATTGAATGTCCCTGCAAGTCCGATCGGAACCATGCCGCCGCCCTGAGCAGCCGCGTTAGAAATGCTACCGATAGAAGTGAAATCAATGCCATCACCTACGAATACTTCCACCGATTCCGGCCAGCTCGAAACAGTTCCGAAAGTGACTTCGAACAATTTGACGCTCGTGTCGAACACCGCGCCGAAAGTAAGATCGATGTAGCTACCGAAACCGATTTCGAAAAAACTATCGTCGGCAGCGCCGAGCGCGTTCAAGGCATTGCCGCGATTGTTTGAAGTACCGCGCGCCGCATTCTTGTCGTAGGTGATCGTCGTGGCATAGCCATCAGCGAAGCCACCTGTGCCAACTGTTTCCCAATCAGGAGTGACGGGCGCAGCTGATACAGCCAACGTGCTCACAAGGAACAATGTGGCCGTCAGGGTGGAGCGTGCATATCCAAACATCAAATTTCTCAATCTTTATCGTAACTTAATTGAAGCAGTTGTCCGCATTGCTGGTAGCGTGTTCGTTGCAATTGTGTCAATAGCGTTCATGCATTCTTAACCGTGGCTGACAGCCTTTCCAATGTTCTGGTTAATACAGGAAGACCTTGCCGATTGTCAGGAACGACGACGGACAACCAGGGCTGAGGCCCACATCGTCCGCCAGTTGGAACCCAGGCAGTGTTCGTGTCCGGGTGTCGTCACCGCCGTTCAAATTCCATCATCTTCGCCAGGACATGCAGCTACTCCAAGCTGTGACTTGAAATTTTTCAAGCTTGCACCACAATATGGAAACGGTGTTTCAACAGGCAGCTTCCCGCACGGGCATTTGCAGTGACCGCCTTGAAAACAATTGTTAGTTTTCCTGATGCATTAATTGCCGCGACCATAAGCTACGTGCAATCGGCGCGGCGAGACTGTAACTGGACCGGGAAACATATGTCACCGATAGAAGACCTGCGTGATGAACTGATCGGGAAATATGCGCGCATAGCGAACACGGTGCAGGCATATTTCAGCGACGACGATCTGCTGATCGACCTGCGCAAGCAGCTCGATACGCTGTTGAAAAGCAGAAACGAGTCGCTTTCGATGGAAGTATACACGCTCGTTGTTTTGCGCGCCTTTCGAACACTCCGGGGGGCGTGAAGGTTTGACCGATCTGCAAACGTTCCTGGACAATGAGGCGGAAGCCTATGCGGACATGTTCGAAGGTGGATATGTTATCAGGGGATTTATACGATCGATCATAGAAGGATATGATGGGAAATCGGATTGGCGGGAGTTTACTCCCGAAGAACGTAGCGAGATTATTCTGAACTGCCACAGGATAGTGGAACTCCTGCGGCAGGCCGAAGAAGGATGAGGAAGGAAGATGCACATCAAGCGCGTTGACCCAGCCAACATGACAGGACTGGCTGGTCAGCACATACAGGAACTTGATGCATATCTGCGGCAGACAGACGGCGCGTTCCGTCCGGACATGCCGCAATTCAATCGCGTTGTCTTTACGTCGATCAAGGCAAGTGGCGACCATATCCCGCAAATCGGTTACGTCGGCAAAAACAGCTATATCAAGGAAGTGATGGAGGGTCAGTTCGGCAGCGACTTCGCTTCCGCCATCCGAAATCAGGACCCTCAGTTCGATCAGGCAGTCGCCGGTGGTTTCGCCAGGGCTGCCCAGGGTGACCGTGTCTTTGAACTGGTCGAAATGGAAGTCACACCGCCAGGAGCACTCACGAATATCCCGGTCAGCTACTACCGCCTGATTGAGCGGCTCTGGCTGGGTACGCCTCAACCGGTACTGGTCAATCTAACTCTTCCAACGTCAGCCCAGTTCCATGAGCATCTATTTTTGCTAGATAGAGCACATCTGACGGCCAATTGAAAAGGAACATGTCATCCTGCTTCCGGTCGGCCGGCGGGTTCACCCATCTTGTTGCATAAGGATAACGGTGAAACGCGCCGTAAACATCTCCAAGCGATTTTCGAATCCTGTCGGCCCGCGCCAGTCCCACGCAAACCGCGGCATCCTTCCAGGTTGCCAGACCGAGGTAAAGGTTCATCCTGGCAATGAGTGCAAGCCGTTCAAGCGACACTTTCGCCGACCCGAAGCCCGATACATTCAGCGCGTCGCCTGAGTATATGACCTTGCCCTGGATCTCTTCCATCGGCGGGCAGACCCAGGAATGGTCGACCTTATACGCGTCCCCGTAGATCCTGGACAGTTGCAGGCGGTGGTATTCAAGGTAGTTCATACCACCTGTGTCAAAGAGCTGACTGCAATAGAAGGAAACAGGTTCCTCGCCCGCAAACGCGACGTGGCAGAAACCGTTGTGGCCGTTGAAATCAAAAAACCTTGTCTGAAAAAACGGGGTTACATCCTTGCCGCAGGCTTCCAGCGTCGGAACCACTTCACGGAAGTCGCGCAGCACACGGACAGAACACCCAAGCGCATAGAGCCTGGTTCGACAGGCGGAATACGCATTGAACAAAATAGAAACGTCTTCAGGTCCCAAGGAACCCCCCATTACGCCACGTCGAAAGTCCGAATAGATGCGGTCAGTGAGAAATGAACTGGATGATCTTCCTACCGGTCACCGGCGAAACCCTAACTCCTGAAACCTATCAATCCGGCGATTTGGCTATTCCAGGCACCACGCGATCACTATTATTCGCTATCAGTTATTTTGCCTAGAAAAAATCGTACAATTTACCATAAATTGGAGCTTAACTGGATAACAGAACCCCACCAATTCCAGTAAAATTTTAATTAAAGTTTGAACAAATGGCCGCCGGTGAGTACGCAGATTGAAAAATGTGCCTTACACAACCTTCTCAACCTGTAATATACTATATTTGATTGTATTTTTGGATGTATTTGAGCGGAACGGTTAACCGACCAATCAGTGTAACTGGTTCGCATCGTTCGTTCTTTTTAACGTTGCTGGGAAATTACTGGCGAAAGCAAGCCGGTTCAGGCCTTCGCTTCAAACCGTCAGGTGTCAGAAGCCGCAACAATTGTGACAGCCAAAACGAAGAACGTTATGCGGCGCGAACGCTTGTGTGTTTCACTTTTCCAATGAACTCGGACAGCCAGGCAATCTCCCTGAAGTAGACTTCCATGCTAAGGGACGCAAGTTCCATAAGCAGTTTTTGCGGGTCAGGATTTTCGAACCCGGTTTGCTGAAGAAAGATCTCGTATTCCTTCCTGTAAGCCTCTGGTATCCGCATTCCCGCCTCGTAGACTCCGTTCGTTCCGTCACGGCGGAGCGCTCGGCGCCGCCTAAAGACATCGTCGGAGATTTCCGTTTCCTTTGGGTATCGTCATTCTTCTCCTTTCCTCGCTATCCCCAACTCAACATCGCCAAAATTCGAAAATTGCTGAAAAAAGCAGGAAACCGACCATTTGTCGCACCGTCCCCCTTGCGCTTGACGCGGTAAATCTTCGACGCTGACAGGAATCACAATTCCAGACGAACCAACGTCCCGCAACGAGCCCTTCATGAGCCAGTCCACAGCCCCTTCGTTCAATCCCCTGTCGGATTCATTCGCGCAAGACCCGCACCCCTTCTACGCGGCATTGCGGGCGCAACCGGGACTGACATATTTTGAAAATTTCGATGTCTGGCTGGCAGCCCGGTTCGAAGACGTTTCGCAAATCGTCATGCACGACAAGATGGTCCGTTCCATGGAGCAAATTGCGAGCGCGGAAGAAATCGATATCCAGAAACGGGCAGGCAATTGGCACGACATGCCGCATCATGCCCGCTTCGTACAGTTTTCCCTGCTCGACAGCGACGGGGAAATCCACGACAGACTGCGCAAGCAGGTTTTCAAGCTGTTCACACCCGTGATGGTCAACAAGCTACGCAGTGAAATCCAGGCTTATGTCGAAAACCTTGTAGAAGGCCTGTCTGACAGGCCGGTCATCGATTTCGTGGAGGATCTGGCCGCCCATGTCCCCGGGCACATTATCGGCCGCATTCTGGGTGTACCCGACGAGGACTGTCCGCAATTGCGTATCTGGTCAGAAAACATCGTCCAGTTCTTCGACATCGACCGCTCCGACGAGCGCAAGGAACTTGCCGAACGAAACACAACAGAATTCTATCACTATCTTCTTCAACTAAAGGCAAAGCGGGAAACGGAACCGCGTGACGACCTCCTCTCCACGATGATCGAGGCGGAACGTCAGGGCCACATGAACCACGACGAATTCTTCTCAACGGCGATGCTGATACTGATGGCGGGCCACGGGTCAACGATCGACGTTCTGGGGAGCGGCATGCATGCACTTTTGAAGTTCCCCACTCAAATGCAAAGGCTGCGGGAGGATCCCGGTCTCATGAAGACTGCCGTCCAGGAGATGTTCCGCTATGAATCTCCCCTGCCCTTCTTCCACCGCTACTGCACGGAAGACGTTGAGATCTCCGGCCAGTTGTTTCCACGGGGTACGAAGTTCGGTGTTCTTTATGGTTCAGCTAACAGGGACCCCAAACAGTTTCCGGACGCTGATCTGTTCGACGTCGGGCGTTCCCCCAACTGGCACATAGCTTTTGGGCGCGGCGCGCATTTCTGCCTGGGCAATCATCTGGCCCGGCTTGACATGGATATCATTTTCTCGACCCTGTTGAAGCGGTTCAAGATGATCGAGCTGTGCGAAGAACCTGTCAAATACAAGCACGGGCTGTCTGTGAGAGGCCCCGAAAAACTTCGGATCTCCTGGCAAGCAGCCTGATCTGCCCTATCTACCTAACGCTATCCCACAAATCATACGGATCTCCAATGCGGCATCTGACAATTGTTTTCGGTACTTTCCTGATCGCTTTTCCAACGGCACTTCATGCAGACGCAATCGAGCTGGGGCCGCGTCCCGCCTGGCTGGTCAGCCAGATGGCAGACAGCGATCTGAAGGACAAACTGAAAAGCTGCATCGGCCAACCGACAAAGCGCACATTGTTTTCCATCAGCCATCGAGGCGCACCGCTCCAGTTTCCCGAACATACCGAGGAAGGCTATCGTGCAGGTGCGTTGATGGGTGCCGGCATATTAGAATGCGATGTAACCTTCACCAAAGACAAGGAACTGGTTTGCCGCCACTCCCAGAACGACCTTCACACGACAACAAATGTTCTTGCAACGGACCTGGCTGCAAACTGCACGGCGGCTTTCACTCCGGCCAGCGGGGGCAGCCCGGCATCGGCAGAATGCCGCACGTCCGATCTGACGCTCGACGAATTCAAGTCCCTGCGCGGCAAGATGGACAGCGCCGACAAGACCGCGCAGAGCGTCGAGGATTATCTGAATGGAACGGCTCCCTGGCGGACCGAGCTTTACGGCCTGACCGGCACCTTGCTGACACACGCGGAGTCAATTGCCCTCTTCAAGGACCTCGGCGTCAAGTTCACACCGGAACTGAAAGCACCGAAGGTTGCAATGCCCTATGAAGGATTCACCCAATCCGACTATGCCCAGAAGCTGATCGAAGACTACAAGGCAGCGGGCATACCGGCAGAAGACGTCTTTCCGCAATCCTTCAACCTTCAGGATGTTCGCTACTGGATTGAAAATGAACCGGAATTCGGCAAGCAGGCTATCTATCTGGACGGCCGGCGTGATCTCAATCCCATGGACCCATCGACATTTTCACCATCGATGGCGGAATTGAAGGAAATGGGCGTGAATTATCTCGCGCCGCCGCTCTTTGTTCTGCTTGCGCTGGAAGACGGAAAGATCGTGCCCTCTCCTTATGCAAAAGCTGCAAAGGCTGCCGGACTAGACCTGATTACCTGGACGCTTGAACGCTCCGGGCCTCTTGATGCCGGTGGTGGCTGGTACTATCAGACCATAGGTGACGTGATCGACGGAGACGGAAGAATGCTCGAGGTGGTCGATGTCCTTGCAAAAGACGTCGGTGTAAAGGGGATCTTCTCCGACTGGCCCGCAACGACAAGCTTTTATGCCTCCTGCATGGGTTTGCCCTGAGGTTATTCCTTAAGAGCCTTCGAACACTCGGTTCTGCCCTGGAAGCCGGGCATGAATGTACCCGCACGCTGGAGTTGATAATCATTCCTTCACCAACTCCGACTACGTTCAGGAAAGTGTCTACGTCAAACGTGATCTAGCAAATTGAAAACCTTTCCACTTCACAGCGTCGATTGTCAGTTGCTTTACAGGGATCACGAGCCACTGCAGGGTTCAGAACTCGAAGAGCTTGTCCGCCAGTCGGCTGAAATGCTCGGTCTGCATCCTGACGGAAGTCAGCTCATCTCGATGAGTGCGGATCACGACATCCAGATGATGTGCGGCAACCTCAAGGTTCTGGTTACGCAAAGCCTTCCCCTAGAGGAGAAAGCACATCTCAAAGAGGCTGCCCGGTTCCAGATTGCGCAAGATGCCATCAGGCAAGGTCTCGAGCTCACAGATAACTGCCGGGCAGTAACGAGCATTTCGGTCCGCAAGGGAATGCTGGCGGATGTTGAGTTTCCGGAAGGAATGGCACGGCTGCATGGACCTGAAATCCAGTCCTTTGCCAACGCAAAGGAAACCGTAACGGCAATGAACCTTGCCAAGGTTATCTCGGTAAACCTGCTGCGCAAGACACCTGCGCTTGCCGTTTTCTGGGCTCCGAACCAGCATTTTCTGCCGCCGCAGACATTTTCCGAACTGGCAATTTCGGATGAGCCGACGATGCTCTACATCAGGCCGCACATTTATTCTCCGATTCAGGAAGTATCGGAAAAACGGTTGATTGGCGTCTCGGCTGCCGGATCCGAGTATATTCTTGGTTTCAAGGTAGGCTTCGAACCAAGCAGGTTGCCTGTCCAGTTCATGGTTCAGAACCTCATGGTGTTCGCCTCCTTCTGTCTCCAACGCGGCAGTGTTCTGCCTGACGGAGACGTTTTCGGAAAAAGCGAAAAGGAAAAAATCAGACTTGATTACCAGGAGACGAGCGAAGGCGAGCCTGACAAGATAGTCCTGGCAGTTCAATCGTCAGCAGAACTCGGGATCGTCGGAGAAGAGCGTCCTACGATCTATCATGCCTATAATGAAGACGGTGAACGTCTCTCCTCGACGGTTACCGATGTCGATGTTAGTGACCTTGACCCTGACGACCCGGTTGATGCGGCAATTCTGGAACGCCTTGCAGAACTCAAGAAGGCAACTCCACCGCCAGAAAATCGGAAGACCGCGTCAGACACCGCCCCACCCAAAGAGCCCGTCGAGACACCTTCAGCCTCGCCTGTCGACGAGATGCAACCGATAACGCCCCCACGCCACAGCACGGACCCTGCTCCAAGGCGTGCGTCCATGGAGGAACTGCGAAGCCTTGCGCGCCAGCATCAGGTCTCACGGGAAGAAACAGCGGAACGCAAAGGGAGAAAAGGCTTATTCGGGAAGATTTTTGGAAAAAAATCCGGCGAGTAAGGTATCTACATCCAGATACGCGACGCTTTGCTTGAAGACGAAATTGACTTAAATATTTGTTCTTACTTCAGGTTTTTTCAAAGTACGTTTAGCGCGCCGGCAACATTGTTGACTTGTGATCTTGCCCGAGCGCCGAGATCAGCTCGCTTAGCATTGCTAATCACTTCTTCATCCGTATCGTTTACGTTCGCTGAAGATTGAAATGAGATTTGTGGTCAATAAATTGAAGATACACCCTCTAGCGAGCGTAGACAGTCAACTCTTGTACCGGTCGTTTCAACCTCTGGACGGCAATTCGGTCTTTGAGGCCATCATCGACGCCGCGAAGTCCATCGGACTTGCAATGGATGGTGAACGGTTGGAAACGACCACGGAACACGACCTTTCCGTGCGGATCGGTGACCTTCTGGTGTCTGTGACGCAATCGATTCCGTTTTCCGAAGATGACTACCTCCAGGTCGCCCTCGATACATTTTCGTTCGAGAACTCCCTGAACGGAATCCCCTCGGTTGACGAGGCTGTCACGGCCTGTACGCACGTGTCGGTGCAAAAGGATACTCCGTCCACCGAAAGGACAGAGGCGAGTGTTTCCAACCTGACGGATCTGGATCTGGCGACGTTCAGCGATAGCGGGGAAGCTTTGCGCGCGATGGAGCTAGCCAAGTCACTTGCTTTGCTTCTTTCGAAAAAGTCGGAGCCCGATGCCATATTTTGGGGTCCCAGTACATTTCTTCTGGATCCCGGTAAGTTCAAACAGCTGGCCGCGTCAAGAAATCCGCTTTTGCTTTACCTGCACTGTCACGTCTACACAAAAGAGGATTCGGCGACCGACCAAAAGCTCGTCGGTGTCATCGCGTCCGGCGCGCAATGGCTTATCGGCAGAAGTGTCGAATTTAAACCGGCCTCGCTCCCGGCAGAGTATCTGGTCGAAAAAGTCTATGATTTTGTCGCCTATTCGCTCAAGAACGAAAAAACCGCCGACAATGGCGATGTTTTCGGCAAGGACGACAGCGAAAAGGTAGCGATCTTGGCACACCAGTCCGATGGGCACGGACCGGACAAGATCGAATTGAAAGTGGTCCATAATCCCGAATTTGGAATCTCCCGAGAAATTGCTCACGAGACCGATCATCCGCAAGACTTCGACCGGGAACTGACCGGTGCGCCGCGCAGCAATGAAGAAGATCCTGAACTGAACCCCAATGATCCTGTCGACGCGGCTATTCTGGAGAGGCTCGCGGAAATTAATGCGGAAGAACCCGAAATTGCCCGGGAGCCCGCTAATGAGACGAGGGTTGTTTCCTCGCCAGGCGTGTCAATTCCTGCAACTTCGCCAGAACCTGAAGCCCCTGTTGCCACTGTTCAGGACGAAGAAACACCTGAACCGGCGGCTGTAACGGAACCAACACAGGGCTTACCGGTGGAAGAGCAGCGGCCTGTGCGCAAAGCCAGGCCTGCCGCTCAACGAATGTCCATGGCAGAGCTGAGAGATTTTGCGAAGGAAGCCCAGGTTCCGCAGCCCGACAGGGACGTTTCGCACAAGAAGCGCGGTTTTATCGGCAAGATTTTCAGCAAGAAATCGGGTTGAACGGGCGACTGTGTCAGCGCGCCTGATCGAGTGTACGTTTGCACTCAAGCAATTCGAACAAGGTCGCCTGCAAACGGCGTATGTCTTCCCGTGTGACCGAAGACTGCTCGGCACTCGCACTCGGTGTCGGCTTCTCACCACGCAGCCTGTTGAGAATGTTCAATCCACCCGCTGAAGACTGGGGAACAGCCTCATGTCCAGTCTCGGGCAGAACACCGTTGGGCAAAGCCTCCGCCTCAACACCCATTGACTCATGGGCATCAACGACCCGCGGACTCTCTTCGATTTGCGGTTTCGTCACCACTTGCAGAGGCGATGCGTCCGCGCGCCAGATCTGCATGACAAATCGTTGTCCCTGCTCCTTCAGGATCCGCTGCACCCCCTTGATGGTATAGCCTTCGCCATACAGCAGGTGCCGGATCCCCTTGAGCAACTCAACGTCATCGGGCCGGTAGTACCGCCGTCCGCCACCCCGCTTGAGCGGTTTTATCTGGGAAAACCGTGTTTCCCAGAAACGCAGCACGTGTTGCGGCAAGTCCAGATCGTCTGCGACTTCGCTGATCGTTCGAAAGGCGTCCGGGCTTTTGTCGTGTGAGTTCATCCGGTCTTAGTTATTTGCTCGCCTGTCCTGTCAGCGCATCATTGATCCGCTGCTTCAATACGTTCGATGGTTTGAACACCATCACGCGGCGCGGCGAAATCGGTACTTCCTCGCCGGTCTTCGGGTTGCGGCCTATTCGCTCTCCCTTCGAGCGGACCACAAATGAACCGAAGCTTGATAATTTTACCGATTCTCCGGTGACAAGACAGTCTGAAATTTCAGAAAGTACACGTTCGACCAATTCAGATGACTCGGTCCGTGACAGGCCTACTTTTTGATAAACGGCTTCACACAGATCCGCACGGGTAATAGTCCGATTGCCCATAACCCCTCCCCAACGACGCCAGTGATCTGGCTGATTTTGCAAGAAAACTTCAACGCAAGGCCCTACGGTATTGCCTCACGGCTGGTCGGTCAACCGGAACTCGAGATCAAGACGAGATTTGTCAATTATTGCAGATTGCTCTCTTACCAGCGCAGCAGGACCGATCCCCAGGTAAATCCGCCGCCCATTGCCTCCAGCATCAAGAGATCGTTCTTTTTGACACGTCCGTCTCTTACAGCCGAATCAAGAGCGAGAGGGATCGAAGCTGCCGAGGTGTTTCCATGCGACTGTACAGTCGTGACAACTTTTTCCGGAGCAATGCCGAGTTTTCTGGCGCTGGCATCGATAATACGCTTGTTCGCCTGATGTGGAATGAACCAATCCAGATCATCCGATGTCAATCCGGTGGCTTCGTAGGCATCTTCGATCACATCCGTAATCATGCCCACTGCATGCTTGAACACCTCGCGGCCTTCCATGCGCAGGTGACCGACCGTCTGGGTTGTCGACGGACCACCGTCGACATAGAGCTTTTCCTTGTGCCTGCCGTCGGACCGCAGGTGCGAGGTCAGAATCCCGCGGTCATCATTGGTGCCTGCGCATTCGGTCCGTTCCAGAACAACAGCTCCTGCCCCGTCCCCGAAGAGCACGCAGGTTGTCCGATCCTCCCAGTCCAGTATGCGTGAGAAGGTTTCCGCGCCGATCACCAGGCAACGCTTGGACAGACCGGATCGGATATAGGCATCCGCCGTTGTCATGGCATAGACAAATCCGGAGCAGACGGCCTGCACGTCGAATGCAAATCCGTGTGTGATCCCCAGTTTCGCCTGAACCGTAACCGACGTCGCCGGAAAGGTATTGTCCGGCGTCGCCGTGGCCAGAATGATCGTATCTATGTCGGAAGCTTCCCGACCCGCGCTTTCCAGCGCTCTACGAGCGGCCTCAAGCGCAAGATCAGATGTGAACTGGCCTTCACCGGCAATATGACGCTGTTCGATACCGGTGCGCTGAACGATCCATTCGTCCGACGTATCGACCATCTTTGCAAGATCGCCGTTGGTCAGAATTTTCTCCGGCAGAAAGCTGCCGCAACCGGTCACGGTAGAACGGATTACGCTCACAAATCACCTTCCGTTGTCGGCGCATCTTCTGCGAAGCGGCCGCGATGGTAATGCACAAGATCCTGAGCGATCTTGTGGGTCAGTTCGTTCTTCACCATGTCATATGCCAGATCAATAGCAGAGGCATAGCCTTCAGCATCCGTTCCGCCATGACTCTTGATCACAATGCCGTTCAGCCCCAGGAACACACCGCCGTTGACCTTACGCGGGTCCATTTTTTCACGCAGCAGATCAAAGGCTCCCTTGGCGAACAGGTAGCCGATTCTGGACATAAAGGTCCGATTCATGGCCGAACGCAAGTAACTGCCAATTTGCTTGGCGGTTCCCTCAGCCGTTTTCAGGGCAATATTGCCCGCAAACCCTTCCGTCACGACGACATCGACAGTTCCCTTGCCCAGGTCATCGCCTTCAACAAATCCTGCGTAGTCGAGTGAACGCAGAGGTGTTTCTCTGAGAAGCCGTCCGGCGGTGCGGACTTCCTCCAGTCCCTTGACCTCTTCGACACCGATATTGAGCAGTCCAACACTCGGGCGCTGCACACCAAAAAGCGCGCGTGCCATCGCGCCGCCGAGGATCGCAAAGTCTATGAGCTGCTGCGCATCCGCACCGATCGTGGCCCCGACATCGAGCACAACCGATTCTCCGCGCGTCGTCGGCCAGATCGCGGCGATCGCGGGCCGTTCGATATTTGCCATTGTCCGTAGGCAGAATTTCGACATCGCCATCAGGGCGCCAGTGTTGCCGGCCGAGACAGCAACCAACGCGTCGCCTGACTTTACCGCCTCAATGGACCGCCACATGCTGGAGCGCCAACGTCCCTGGCGAAGTGCCTGGCTGGGCTTGGTGTCCATCGCGATCGAAACATCACAATGGTGCAGCACGGAGGCATCCTTCACCCGCGGATACTGTTCCAGCAGGGGGCGAATGACGTTTTCATTGCCGTACAGAAGGAAACGAATCTCCGGATGGCGGACAAGCGCAATCTCTGCCCCGGGAATGACAACATCGGCCCCGTTATCGCCGCCCATGGCATCCAAGGAAATCGGAATTGTTTTCGCCATTCAGAAGGTCTTTTAACGTTTCGCAAACTAGGACGGTACCGGTAGGCGCACCCAACAGAATGACGCCCTATCAACAGGTGCCCGGATCGGGCGCGAACATAACGGTTTTGGTCGGAGTGACAACCGTTTTCATGAACTCTTACAGAACTGGCGTTGAAAACCCGTACCGAAAACAGTTTTCATCGACCCGCCTCTTATCCTCAGAGCCATAATGTCAGTCTTCCTTGTGACTTTTTAAAGTCTCCAGGGCCGCGAACGGTGACGGTTTTTTTTCCGTTTCTTCCTGTGCAGTCTCTTCCAATTCGTCGCCGCGTTCGAATTCAACACCGGGTTTGCGAGGAAAAGTGTCCAGAGAAAGCGCGAGTTCTTCGCAGATGAGTGCACCAAGGTCCAGCACACCATCAATGATCACGTCAGGTGGATCAAGCGATTCCAGGTCGATTTCGATTTCTCCCTCGTCGTTCAGGTCCCTGATCCTGCGAGGTTTGCTCGAAACCGGTTCAAACGTCCGATCGACCTTGATAGACAGGCTGCTGTCGAATGCTTCAAGCGAAACACAGCAAGTTTGCGATAGTTCGGCATCGATCGATCCGACAACACGCATGCCTTCCTTGCGATAAGGCTTCAGCGTGAATTCAGCCTTCAATCCCCTGATATCCAGGATGTCATATGCGCTGGCAATCGCACGCAGGCTTTCGGCATCGGGCTCGATCACAAGTGCTTCGTCCTTGTCGACAACGCGGTTGGCGTTGACGGCATAGGAATAGGGAAAAGTTTCTGTCGCCATGGTTCTTCTTTCTTTTGATCTTTCCTGGCCTCAGACTTGAATGTTTGAAAAGTCTTCGGGTGCGGGCCAACCCAGTTTGCCGACGGTAAGTTCCCCGGCAGGCTGATCTGCCAACTTCTTTGCCGCTGCGAGCGTGTAAAGGGCGAGACGCTTCTGGGCGACCGGTTCCGGATTGTCCGGGTAGAGATTGCGCCCGAGCGCTGCAGCCAACTCATTCACGTCGGCGTTTTCTATCGCGGGAATGTAGGCATCCGCCCGACCGTAAAAAGCCTCACCCATCACCTTCACCTTTTTGGGAACACGGGTGTCACTGACCCCCATCTCCCGAAGAGACGCGTCCATGTCCTGAAAAAACAGATCGAACACTTCCTGCGTGAACTCCGCGATCTTAGGGCCTTCGCTGCGCATGCGCCGGAAATAGAGCACCGCGTGCACTACGATAAGATCGAACCTGCCATCGATCGTATCGGGTACCAGAAAGTCTGTATAAAATGCCGGTTGCCGTGCTTGAGCCACGATTTCACAATAAACCTTGTGTCCGGCTTCACGAGACCGGCGGCGGAATAGGCCTAATACCATGACCGTCTCCATTTAACTCAGGTGTTGCCTTGTGCCCTATCCCACGATAGTGACTTTGCCAAGCAACGAAATTCAAAAGCAGCCAGATCGTTCTGGCCAAACGGGACTTCTTAGATGAACTTCAAGGCGAGCGCCCTGATCCTTCCGCTTCTGGCCACGCTACCGCTCGGCGGCTGTTTTACATCGACCTATACACACGGTCATGTTGTCACGACATCCATGCTGAACCAGGTACAGGTCGGATCCAGCCGTGAACAGGTGGAACTCGTGCTTGGTTCACCTTCGACGACATCCAGCCTGAGCGGTGATGCCTATTATTACATTTCGCAAAAAACCGCGACGACCGCTTTCCTTGCGCCGGATATCGTCGAGCAAAGGGTTGTGGCCATCTATTTCGATGATGACGGTTTCGTTCAGGACATCGGCAACTATACGCTTGAAGACGGAAAAATCGTCGATATCGTGACCCGGAAAACCCGGACGGGCGGTGCGGATTACGGCTTCCTGACACAGATTTTGCGCGGAGCGACCAATCCTGGCCTTGGACTCTGATACGTTCTCCAGTAGAGAATCAGTATTGCGCGTTCATTCCACCGCAGACGCACCCATAAAATCGCCAATTGCACCAAAGCAATTCTGGTGCAATTGAGAAACTCGACTACATCGTCGCCTTTCAGTCGGATCGTTGTATTGCAAACCAAAGAGAAAACCGTCTACTCCGGCATAGAAGAGTTAGTGGCAATCGACAGATCCATGCCGCGCTACAACAGCTTCATCGCCGAAACGATAACCCGTAGCCTGAAACCCGGAACAAGGCCGGTCGATTTTGGCGCCGGCATCGGCACCTTGTCCGACTTGATTGTCGCCAAAACCGGCATCAAACCGACTTGTGTTGAAGTTGACCCCACATGCAGACAAGTCTTGCAGTCAAAAGGATACCGAACATTCGACAATATTGCCGATGCTGGAAAGTTCGATTTTGTATTCAGCTCAAACGTTCTTGAACATATTGAAAACGATCAGGAAATACTGAAACTCATCTTCAACAGCCTCGAAAAGGACGGGCGGATTGTCCTCTATCTTCCCGCGTTCCAAATCTTGTTTTCCAAACTCGATGCAAGCGTCGGGCACTACAGGCGGTATGACAAAAAGGCGCTTGTCACCAAGCTGACAAATGCCGGCTTTGAAGTGGAGGAGGTTTCCTACGCGGATTGTCTTGGTTTTTTCATCAGTTTGATTTTTCGTTTTTTCGGATACTCGTCCGACAAGGGCCTGGCTTCTCCGGGGAGACTTGAAACTTACGACAAGTACATTTTCCCCGTGAGCAAGGGAATTGACTCATTGGGCATCAAACACTTTTTTGGCAAAAACATTTTTGTTCGCGCGAAAAAGTCCTGAAGCCCAATAGAGACGATCCTGTGTGAAACACCAGCAACCGACGGCCTGCAGATCGATCAGATGCAAGTCTTCCGGAAATTGTCAGCGCATTGTTTTTCAAGCGCAACTCACGTGTAAAACGATATACGGGCGTTCAATATAAGTTGTCAGATCAGTGTGACGACTGTAACTAGTCAGCACAATTCAACAAAACAGCGTCTCAAATGCTTCTCGATATCATTTTGTTTCCGCTTTTCGCGGCAACCATTTCAATAATCGGTATCGGTTTTTGGGAATGCGTTCGAAAAGTCTCGGCGGTCGCTCCTGCGCCAATACCAGGCTTCTTGTTTCCGCTGCTTGGAGCGTTTGCGATCGGGTTTGTCGCGCTGGTGATCAATTTTTTCAGCGGCGTTGCGAACGCCTATTCGTTCGGAGTGATCACGGCGTTTTTTGTCTATGGCTGCTGCCTGATCAACAGGGACGTTGCCAAATCACTTGGGTTGATTTGTGTCTTGGCGGCTCTGTGCACTCCTTTGGCGGCAGACATGCAGGCTGGCCCGGATGCCGGCCTTTATCATTTGGCGCACCAAAGGTGGATCCGAGATCACGAAATCATTTTCGGTTTTGCCCATCTTCACGCAAGATATGGTTTCAGCTCTTTCCTTGAGTACACCAACGCTCTCCTCTGGATCGGAGAGACGTTCAAATTCCTCTCCTACATGTCTGCACTTTTCTTTGTCTCACTCCTTTGCTTTGTTTTTTACGCGATAAACTCAAGAAACAACATCCTCAAGATGTTCGCGTTTTATCTTGCTATCGGCATGATAATTTATGACAACTACTTCATTTGGAAATACGGTTACGCAGACAGCGCTGCAGGCGTGGCATTCGCACTGTCGATTGCAGTTGGACTTTACGTTCTTGTTCTGGACGAACAGCATAAAGAGAGCCGAAACTCGCTGCTGCTCGCATTCTTTATCCTGTCTGCCATGGCGGTCGCGCTCAAGGTCAGCAGTATACTTGCAGCCATATGGGCATTTTTTGTCTTCCTCGTTCTGCTCCATCGCAGACTGCTTTCGTTCAAACAGGTCCTGGGCGTGGTCGCCTTTCCCGCTGTCTTCACTTTGCTATGGCTGCTTCGCGGTGTGTTCACGACGGGCTGCCTCCTGTTTCCCGCGTCATGGAGTTGTCTGGACCTGCCGTGGGACAGCAAGGCCCAGGCACTTGAATACAGCAACGCCGTGACCGCCTGGGCAAGACACCCCCATACCGGTTTTTCCTCGCTCGACAGCTGGTCATGGCTCTCCGACTACTGGCTGGCAGCCAACTTGGAATTCTTGATTTTCTTCGGCGTTGCGGTCGTCATCACACTTGTCGTGGCAGCGGTGCTTCGACGTTTCTTTGAAACCGAAAGACTTGCCGCTTTTCAGGCCATCGTCCTTGCCGGCATTGTCTTTGCCGCGCTGGCACTCTGGTTCCTGAAAGCTCCGACCGAAAGATTTGGCATTGGTGTCCTGATGATCGTGGCTCCAACGATAGCCCTGACGCTGTTTGGCGCTCCTGTGATCAAAAACGGATTTCCCACCAAGGCAATAGGCGTGTTGCTGATCATCCTCATGGCGAACAATCAGGGCGGCTTTTCGATCAAGGGCCTGTCAAGATTTCACATCCTGACCGTGCCGCAGGATGAACTTGTTGAACACCCGGTTTTTGGGGTACACGGCAAGACCCCCGACGATCTGTGCTGGGCGGCGCCAAACTGCATTCTATCCGATCCACCTGCCCCCAAAACACGGTCAGGCTATCTGTTCTTTGAACAGCAGGATACTCAGGATGGCCAAACCGGTCTGCCGGACTGAAGCAAGGACGAAAAGAATGAAGATTGCCAACCGCAAGAGAGTGCTCGTTACCGGCGGCTCGGGGTTTCTGGGTTCTCATTTATGCGAACGTCTTCTTCGCGAGGGTTCCGACGTCCTGTGCATCGACAACCTCTACAGCAGCACGAAAGACAACATCGTACATCTGCTCTCGAACCCGAATTTCGAGTTTCAAAGACATGATGTGACGTTTCCTGTCTATCTCGAAGTCGACGAGATCTACAATCTCGCCTGTCCGGCCTCTCCAATTCACTATCAGCGAGATCCCGTGCAGACGACAAAAACCAGCGTTCACGGCGCCATCAACATGCTGGGGCTCGCAAAACGGACCAAGGCGCGTATTTTTCAGGCGTCGACAAGTGAAGTCTACGGTGACCCGGAAGTGCATCCCCAGACCGAAGACTACTGGGGCCGTGTCAACCCGATTGGCGTTCGCTCCTGTTATGACGAGGGCAAACGCTGCGCGGAAACACTCTTCTTCGACTATCACCGTCAACATGGGCTTGAGATCAAGGTGGCCCGGATCTTCAACACATATGGCCCGCGCATGCATCCGAACGATGGCAGGGTTGTCAGCAATTTTATCGTACAGGCGCTCCAGGGAAACGACATCACCATTTATGGTGATGGTCTGCAGACCCGCAGTTTCTGTTACGTCGACGACCTGATTGACGGTTTTGTCAGCCTGATGTCGTCACCAAGGGACCTGACGGGCCCCGTCAATCTTGGAAACCCATCCGAATTCACCATTCGCGAACTCGCGGAGACCGTGATTGAGCTTGTCGGGGGTGCGTCCAGACTGGTTTTCCGCCCACTCCCGCACGATGACCCGAAACAAAGGCAACCGGATATCTCGATCGCAAAAGAACAGCTTGACTGGACCCCGCAAATCCCGCTCAAAGAGGGACTGAAGAATACAATCGCCTATTTCAGGGATTTGTAAGCCCAATGATCCCTTCCGACACACGCATCGTCATCGTTACTCCGGTTTATGAAGACTTCGAGGCAAGCAGCCGGCTGTTCAAGGAGTTGCAGGCCGAACTTGGAGATAGCGTCTATATTGTCGCGGTCGACGACGGTTCGGTCAGGCAACCGCTCGATACATCCGGCCTTGACGAGGCTGGAGCAAGAGGCGCCGTTCTCAAACTCAGGAGAAATGTCGGGCACCAGAAGGCAATTGCAATTGGCCTCGGTTATGTTTCGACGCATGTTCACGCCGGTCAGTCCATTGTCGTAATGGACTCCGATGGCGAGGACCTTCCTGCCTCAATTCCGCAATTGCTCAAAAGTCTTCAACCCGAACAGGTCGATGTAGTTGTTGCCCGCCGAAAGAGCCGGGTAGAAACACTTCGCTTCAAGACGTTTTATGCGATCTACAAACGCCTGTTCCGCGTCGTGACGGGCAGAACCATCAGTTTTGGCAACTTCATGGCGATGAAATCCGCCGGCGTCAGACGACTGTCGGCCATGCCTGAACTGTCGATCCATGTTGCATCCGCGGTTCTTGCCTCGAAATTGCGCATTGACACCTGTCCGCTCGATCGTGGCCCCAGATACGCGGGTCAATCGAAAATGAATTTCGTCGGCCTGGCCCTGCACGGGTTCAAGGGGATGATGGTCTTTGCGGAAGACGTGCTGGTGCGTGTCGGCATCGCTTCCGCGATCGTCGCCATCCTGTCCGTGCTTGGCGGCATGACTGCCGTCATGCTCAAGACTATCGGTTATTCGACACCGGGCTGGTTTTCCGTCGCGCTGGGTATCCTGGTGTTGATGTTCATGCAGACCGGCGTTCTTTCGTTGATGACCCTCATGCTCACTGGCGTCGTGCGAAGTGGTACGGTGACATCCGAACTCGACTACAGAGATTTCATCGAAAAGGTGCTGTTCAGCGCAAAGGCCGACACCAAGCTCGAAGCTGCCTCCTGACCAACGCCTCTCGTTCACGATATCCTCGCAGGGTCGGCTGGGTCGCGAACGCTCAAAATCAAAAGGTAAGTGCACACGTGAAACTCGTTTCCAGCATAATAGCGACGGTGATGTTCATCGCGCTGCTTCTTGTCACCTACTGCATACACATCTGGTATTTCCCGGTAAACGTCGTCTTCTACGCCTCGATTACCGACGCCTTTATCGCAGCAATCCTTGCAGCTGCGGTCCTGTTCTTCACGGGCTTGTTCTCCAGGCTTGGAGGCTTTGAAAAAAGTCAGCTGGTCGCGATCTGGCTACTTGGCGGATACGCATTCGCGATATCCATCCCGACCGTAATAGACCGCTCGCTTTCCTTCTACATTCTGGAAAAGCTCGAACAGCGTGGCGGAGCAATTCTTGTCGACCGGTTCGAAGACGTGTTCACGAAGGAATTCATAGATGAACACCGGCTGGTCGATGTTCGCCTTACCGAACAGCAGCAATCGGGAACTGTCGAGATCGTCGACGGCTGTGCGATCCTGACTGACCGGGGACGCGCCATTGTCGCGTTCAGCAGCTACTTCCGGCTGAACCTGTTGCCGCAGCGCCGATTGCTCAACGGAGAGTATACGGACGACCTGACAAATCCCTTCAGGGAGAGCATCGAGGCTCCAGACTACTCATGTGGCCCATCGCTCGACAATAGCAACTAGAGCGCTCTCATTTCACGCAACACCTATCGGCACAAACAAAAAAGGCGCGGCAATCGGTTTTCCAACCAATTGCCGCGCCAATTTTTCAACTTTTTCGTGCCAGGGCCGTATCTGGCCCGGACAGCCGCGTCAGTGCGCCAGAATGGCCAGCAACAGCAGCGCCATGATGTTGGTGATCTTGATCATCGGGTTCACCGCGGGTCCGGCTGTGTCCTTGTAGGGATCACCAACCGTGTCACCGGTCACCGACGCCTTGTGCGCCTCGCTGCCCTTCTGATGGGTCACGCCATCCTTGTCGGTAAATCCGTCCTCAAAGGATTTCTTGGCATTGTCCCAGGCACCGCCGCCTGCCGTCATCGAGATGGCCACGAAAAGGCCCGTCACGATCACGCCGAGAAGCATCGCACCCAATGCCGCGAACGCATCAGCCGGTGTCGCCACCGCACGCACGACGAAGAAGACGAAAATCGGTGACAGGACCGGAAGCAGCGACGGAATGATCATCTCACGGATCGCCGCTTTCGTAAGCATGTCGACAGCCCGGCCATAGTCTGGCCGTTCCGTTCCCTCCATGATGCCCGGCTTCTCCTTGAACTGGCGACGGACTTCTTCCACCACCGCTCCGGCGGCACGGCCGACGGCCGTCATGGAAATACCGCCGAAGAGATAGGGCAGCAATCCACCGAAGAGCAATCCGGCCACAACATAGGGGTTGGACAGGGTGAACAGCGTATCGACGTTGATACCTGCAAAGATCGAGCCTTCGACAGCTGTGCTGGAGAAGTATCTCAGATCCTCCGTGTAGGCGGCGAACAGAACCAGAGCGCCAAGTCCGGCAGAACCGATTGCGTAGCCCTTGGTGACCGCCTTGGTCGTGTTGCCGACTGCATCGAGGGCATCGGTTGTCGTGCGCACTTCAGCCGGAAGATCAGCCATTTCGGCAATGCCACCGGCATTGTCGGTGACCGGACCAAAAGCGTCGAGTGCAACGACCATGCCCGCCAGCGCCAACATGGTGGTCACCGCAATGGCAATGCCGAACAGTCCTGCAAAGCTGTAGGTAACAAGAATGCCGGCGATAATGATGATCGCCGGGAGCGCTGTTGCTTCAAGCGAAACCGCAAGACCCTGGATCACATTGGTGCCATGACCGGTGACGGAGGCCTGGGCAATCGATCTCACAGGACGGTATTCAGTACCTGTGTAGTACTCTGTCACCCAGATAATCAGACCCGTAACGATCAGGCCAGCCACACCGCAGACAAAGAGATCAAATCCGGTGAAGGTTGTTCCGCCGGATGTTGTGTACTCCGTTCCGGCACCGAGCCAGCCGAAGACGATGATTGCCAGGGCAACCGCCGACAACACTGCCGTTGCGATAAAGCCCTTGTAGAGCGCTCCCATGATCGAATTGTTCGCGCCGAGCTTGACGAAGAACGTTCCGATAATGGAGGTGACAACGCAGCTCGCCCCGATCAGCATCGGCAAAAGCATCAGTTCCAGCGCCTGGGCGCCGGTGAAGAAGATCGACGCAAGAACCATTGTCGCAACGACGGTCACCGCGTAGGTTTCGAATAGATCGGCAGCCATGCCGGCACAGTCACCGACATTGTCGCCGACATTGTCCGCGATCGTTGCCGGATTGCGCGGGTCATCTTCAGGGATCCCCGCTTCGACCTTGCCGACGAGATCCCCGCCTACATCCGCGCCCTTGGTGAAAATACCGCCACCGAGACGTGCAAAGATGGAGATCAAGGAGGCACCGAAGCCAAGAGCGACCAGCGCATCAATGACGGTCCGGTCAGTGGATTCGTAACCCATCATTCCGGTCAGAACCGCGTAATAGACCGCAACGCCCAGAAGAGCGAGGCCTGCAACCAGAAGACCGGTGACGGCACCGGACTTGAAGGCAATTTCCAGTCCCGCACCAAGGCTCTGACTGGCGGCCTGTGCGGTGCGAACATTCGCGCGGACCGATACCATCATGCCGATGTATCCGGCGGCACCTGAGAGGATGGCTCCGATGGCAAAACCGATTGCCGCAGGCCCGGAGAGCAATATCCAGACGAGCACAAAAACGACGGCACCAACGATGGCGATCGTCGTATATTGCCTGTTGAGATAGGCGCTGGCCCCTTCCTGAATCGCTTCCGCAATTTCCTGCATACGGGCATTGCCCGCGTCCGCCGCCATGACGGATTGGATTGCCCATGCGCCATACGCAATGGACAAGAGGCCACAAACAACGATGATGACAAGCTCGATCATACTTCCTCCCAGGGCTGCGGCGAGCTGTTTTTATTGTTGTTTTCCCGCCAAACTGCACCTCACGCAATTTCCTCAGCGTGAGGAGAGCACACGATATCAACAAAGCAGAGCGCTTCGTCAAGCTCTCATATGGTTTAATTCAGCTCTTCCGTTACGGTAAAAAATGGTGCAGCGCGGTATTTTTGCTGCACTGACGAAATGGAATTCCAAAGAATCTTTAAGCGGTTGTAACTGCTTTCCTTTCACTCAGCACCAGCCAGACAAGCAATCCGATGCAAATGACAACAAAAGGAAAAACCAGCACATTTACCGTTCCCCAACCGAAAGCATTCAGCAGTGCTCCCGATGAAAACGAGGCAGCAGCAACGAATCCGAAGACCAGAAAATCGTTGACCGCCTGCACCAGATTGCGCTCTTCGGGCCGGTAAGTGTCGGTCAGCATCGCCGTTGCACCGATGAAACCGAAGTTCCAGCCAAGTCCCAGCAGAACAAGTGCGGTCCAGAAATGTGCCAATTCGATCCCCATCAGTGCCACGATCGAACAGCCTGCAAGCAGCGCCAGTCCGATGGAAACGATGCGTTCCTTGCCGAAGCGGGCAATCAGGTTTCCGGTGAAGAAACTCGGTCCGAACATGGCGAGCACGTGCCACTGGATCCCGAGCGCCGCGTCGGTTTCGGTAAGGCCGCAGGCAATCATGGCGAGCGGTGTTGCCGTCATGACCAGGCTCATGAGCGCGTAGGAGCAGATCCCGCAGGCTGCCGCGACAATAAACCTTGGCTGCGCCATGATTTGCAGCAGCGGGCGGCCACCGGCATGCGACCTGTTCCGGCGCGGCGGCTTGGGGATCTTGATGAAGGCAAGCAAGAAGAGCGCGCTGAGGCCGAGGCCTGCCTGCGCAAGATAGGTGCCGGCAAACAGGATCGGCGCAAACATGTCCTTTGTTGCGATCACCGTCTGCGGCCCGACGACACCCGCCAGAACGCCTCCGGCCAGAACCCAGGAAATGGCTTTCGGCTTGAAGGCATCACTTGCTGTATCTGCAGCGGCAAACCGGTACTGCTGAACGAACGCGCCGGCAAAGCCACCTATTGAGCAGGCCAGTGCAAACAAAAGGAAATTGTCGCGAAAGACGGCAAATGATGCCAGCAGGCCGGACAGCACGCCGAGAACTGCGGCTCCCGTGAACCCGGCCCTGCGGCCGAACCTGCGCATGATCATGCCCGCCGGTATCGTACCGAACGCAGTGCCTAGAACCATGGTTGATACAGGCAGGGTTGCGAGTGACTTGTCCGCATCGAGCATCATGTAGCCGATAAGCGGCCCCGTCGCGATCACGATGGAAGCCGATGCTCCGCCGAGTGCCTGTGCCAATGCCAGAAGCACGGCATTTCGTTTTGCCAGGCGATCATCGACAAAGGGTTCCGTCGTTGCGGTCGTCATTTTTCAGATCTCGGGATTGGCCGGTTGCGGCTCAAGATGAAGTGGAGACAACCGGTATCACGACTGGAGCGTTTCGTAAAACCCCGGGTCAGAACGATCTCAAAGCCGGAAAAAGCCGTCAGAAATGGCGGAAGCCGGACCCGCTCTCAAGTTTCATGGGGCGCCCGTTTTCAACGAGATTCACCTTGCCGGCGCTGCTCGTAACCACCCCAATCGCGGTGACAGGACAACCGGAATCCGCTGCTTTTTCTGCAAATTCCGACGCAACAGCAGACGGCACCGACGCAAGTATCTCATAGTCATCGCCGCCATTCAGACACTGGGCAAAGACATCCGGCACCGTCTTTTTCATCCGTTGCAGTGCTGAGGATATCGGGACACTTGACATTTCGATTTCAAACCCGACCCCGGAAGCCCGTGCCATGTGACTGCAATCGGCGAACAGGCCGTCAGAAACGTCCATGGCTGCAGTGGCATATCTGGTGAGCAGGCCGGAAAGGGCTGTCCTTGGCCGCGGCAATAGATACCTGTCCAGAATGTGACGCTCTTCTGCCCCGTCAAGCGATGCGATGCCGCAAAAACTATCGTCGAGCCGCGCCTTCAGGCCGGCGGCGGCGTCTCCGATGGTTCCCGAAACGAAAACCAAATCACCCGCATTCGCACCGGACCGACGTACTGTCTTGCCGGCTTCGGCTTCCCCAATGGCGGTGATCGATATCTGAAGGCCGTTTCCCGACCGGATGGTGTCGCCACCGAGCAGCTGGACATTGTAGGCTGACTGATCGGCGGTCAGACCCGAGCAGAACCGCCCCAGCCAATTCGCCGTCCAGTCGGACGGCAAGGCAAGACCCAACAGATATCCCCGTGGCCTGGCGCCTTTTGCCGCAAGATCGGAAAGGTTGACCCTCAACGCTTTTGCGGCGATTGCCTCAGGCGCGTCATGTGCGAAGAAATGAACGCCGGATGCAAGCACATCCTTCGTCAGGACAAGATCATAACCGGGTCTGGGAGAAAGTACGGCGGCATCGTCCGTCAACCCAAGGCTGCCCGGATCCTTCGCAAGCGGCGCGAAGTATGTCCTGATGAGTTCAAATTCTCCCGGCCGGTCGTCCGCCATGATCAGGAGGCGCCGTCCGCCTTGCCGGTATCGAACTCGGCGTTGCGCAACTCGTGAGCAAGCCTGTCCAGCACACCGTTCACGAGGCCCGGCTCATCATTTTCAAAGAATGCCTTCGCCACGTCAATGTACTCGGAAATGATGACTTTCGCCGGCACATCCTTGCGGCGCAGCAGCTCATAGGATCCAGAGCGCAGGATTGCGCGCAACAAGCTATCGATACGTTTCAGCGGCCAATCTTCGGTCAGTGCGGTGTGGATGAAAGGGTCCAGAAACTTCTGGTCCTCGACCACACCGGCGAGGATCTGCTTGAACCACTGTTCGTCGGCATCACGGTATTGCGCGCCATCAATCTCCTTGCCGAGACGAAAGGCGGTAAATTCGCTCACGACGTTTGCGAGCGATGCACCGCCCACGTCCATCTGATAAAGCGCCTGAACCGCAGCAAGGCGCGCAACGCCGCGCTTGTTGGCGGGGCGCACAGTCTTAGCCGGATTTTCCGGGTCGGCCTTTCCGGTCATTTTTCTTATACTCCAAGCCGTTCGCGCAGTGCGATCATGTCAAGGGCAGCCCTGGCTGCCGCCCCACCCTTGTTCTTGTCACCGACTTTCGCACGTGCCCACGCCTGCTCATCGTTTTCCACTGTCAGGATGCCATTTCCCACAGCAAGATCCGCATCGACAATGAGGTCCATGATTACCCGGTTCGATTCATTTGCCACGATGTCGTAGTGCGTCGTCTCGCCTCGGATCACAACTCCAAGCAATACGAAACCATCATATAGAATACCGTCGTTTTCCATCGCGGTCATTGTCATGGACAGGGCGGCCGGGATTTCGAGAACACCAGGCACCGCAATCCGATCGCAACTGGCGCCGGCGGCCTCGATTTCCTTGATCGCACCTTCTACCAATGCATCGGCAAGGTCGTCATAAAAACGGGCTTCAATGATCAGCAGTTTGGGAGCAGCGCTCATGGGTCATGTTTCCATTAGAGGGGCCGCGACAGGAACCACGTCCATCCCGGTTTGTCCAGTGTCAATCGTGCAGGGCTGCCAGAACCGGACAGCATCAGTGCTTCCGGCTGTCTATACCATTGACGCCGTCAAATACCCCGGGTCGGCCCTAGTCGGTCTTCGAGAATTCCGCAAGACGAGCAGCATACCGGGCCATCATATCCACTTCCAGATTGATTCTGTCACCGAGATGGCGATCGGACCAGGTGGTCACTTCCAGCGTGTGAGGGATCAAAAACACGGAAAACAGAATGCCGCTCACCTCATTGACGGTCAGCGAGGTACCGTCCAGCGCAATCGACCCTTTTTTTGCAATAAACCGTGCGGTTTCCCTCGGGGCTTCGAACTGGAAGTAAACCGAGTCCGGATGATCTTCGCGTTTAACCACTGTGGCGATACCGTCGACATGCCCGAGCACCAAATGACCACCAAGTTCCGCACCCAGGGTCAAGGATCGCTCCAGATTGATCCTCTGACCTGCACGCCAGTCCGAGACCGTCGTCAATGCCAGGGTTTCGGCGGCCGATTCGACATCAAACCAGTTTCCGTCATCACTGTTCGACTTTGCCGTTACCGTGTGACAAACACCTCCACAGGAGATCGAGGCCCCGATATCGAACGTGTCCGCGTCGTAAGACGTGCGAATTCGTGTCCGCTTGCCGGCCGGTATGTTCTCGACCGATAGAATTTCGCCTAGATCGGTCACAATCCCGGTAAACATGTCAGGCTCCTCGACGTCTGAGATAAATGTAACGATCAGCATTGAAACTGCCGGCGTCCATACGATCGAATTTGGGATCGGAAAATACATCCGCAAGAGCAAGGCCATGCAATGCGGGTATTCCCTCGTCGCCGATCTCCAGATCACCGGTCACCACACACAGGTCATCGACCAGATCCGCCTCCAGGAATGAAGACGCCATGCGAGCGCCTCCTTCAACCATAACGCTGGTGATTCCCCGTGTCGCGAGCGCGCTCAGAATGACGGCTGGCGCGATGGAACAATCTCCGGCAGGCACTCGAATGACGTTGACCCCCGCCGCGACAAGAACCTCGACATTTTCGGGATCGGCATCGTTTCCACAAACAAGCCAGACAGGAACATCAACGCAGGTCCGCACCAATTTTGATGCGACCGGAAGGCGGGCACAACGGTCAACGATCACCCTGACGGGCGAACGTTCGTGCAGCCCCGGCAATCTGCATGTCAGTTGCGGATCATCGGCCAGTGCCGTTCCGGATCCGACAAGAATGGCATCATGTTCCGCCCGAAACCCGTGAACCTTGCGCATGGACAGCGGACCCGAGATCTTGACCTGCCCCTCACCTGTGCGTCCGATATAGCCGTCTCTTGAGACCGCCAATTTCAGGAACACATGAGGGCGCTGCTTGAGCTGTCTCAGCGTGAAGCCGTGATAAAGAGGCTTGATTTCGCGTTCGCGCACGCCAACCGTAACGTCGATCCCGGCATCGCGGAGCATGCCGACACCCCTGCCGGCAACGCGCGGGTTGGGGTCTAGCATGCCGACCACCACACGTCCCACGCCGGCTTCGATCAGTGCCAGAGAACACGGCGGTGTCCGGCCATAGTGCGAACAAGGCTCCAGCGTCACGTAACAGGTCGCATCCTTTGCCAGATCGCCTGCTTGGCGGAGCGCATTCACCTCCGCGTGGGCCATGCCCGGGCGGGAAGTAACTCCCCTGCCGACCAGCACCGATCCATTCTCGCCCTGTCGGACTATCAACGCGGCAACCGACGGATTGGGCCAAACCCGCCCAAGTCCGCGCCGCGCCAACCGTTCGGCAGCGGCCATGAAACGCATATCAATCGTATTTTCGGAAATCATCTATGATCTACAAGAAACGTTACTGGTCATCCGGAACAGCGTTTTCAGAATCGCTGAGCTCGTCGAGAAGCGCCTCGAAATCCTTGGCTTCACGAAAGTTCTTATAGACGGACGCGAAACGCACATAAGCGACGTCGTCGATACCCTTCAAACCTTCCATCACGTGATTGCCGATTGTTTCCGCCGTAATTTCGCTCTCGCCCGAGCTTTCGAGCTGACGCACGATTCCGCTCACCATGCGCTCAATGCGATCTGGATCGACGGGCCGCTTTCGCACGGCGATCTGAACGGATCGCATGAGTTTTTCACGATCGAACGGAACTCTTCGCCCGGATCGCTTCAGAACCATCAGTTCGCGCAGCTGTACCCGCTCGAATGTCGTGAAACGACCGCCACAGGTATTGCAGATCCTGCGGCGGCGAATGGCGGTGTTGTCCTCGGTAGGCCGGGAATCCTTGACCTGGGTTTCCTCGCCCCCGCAAAACGGACATCTCATTTATCAAAGCTCCTGACCGAGCCGGCTGTTATCCCCCGTAGATCGGGAACCTGGCTGTCAGTGCTTCTACCTTGGCTTTGACGGCTGCTTCAACCGCCGCGTTGCCCTCTTCACTGTTTGCGGCCTTCAATCCGTCCAACACTTCCGTGATCAGCGCGGCAACTTCCCGGAATTCGGCCACGCCGAACCCGCGCGTGGTCGCCGCCGGAGTACCCAGCCGGATGCCGGATGTCACAAATGGCTTTTCCGGATCAAACGGAATTCCGTTCTTGTTACAGGTGATGTTGGCACGCCCCAAAGCCTTTTCAGCAACCTTGCCGGTTGCATTCTTCGGACGCAGGTCAACCAGCATCAGGTGATTGTCCGTACCGCCTGAAACGATATCGAGACCCTGTTCCTTCAATGCTTCGGACAAAGCCTTGGCGTTTTCGGCAACAGCACGTGCATAGGCCTTGAAATCAGGTTGAAGCGCTTCCTTGAAGGCTACGGCCTTGGCGGCAATCACGTGCATCAGCGGGCCACCCTGCAATCCGGGAAAAACCGCCGAGTTCATCTTTTTGGCAATCGTTTCGTCGTTGGACAGGATCAGACCACCGCGCGGGCCACGCAGGGACTTGTGCGTGGTGCTGGTAACGACATGCGCATGCGGAACCGGGGACGGATGGACACCTCCGGCCACGAGACCGGCGATATGGGCCATGTCGACCATCAGGTAGGCACCGATACTGTCGGCAATTTCGCGAAACTTTTTCCAGTCCCAGATACGGGAATATGCCGTGCCACCGGCGAGAATGAGCTTTGGCTTGTGTTCCTGTGCGAGGCGCTCGACCTCTTCCATGTCGAGTAGATGATCGTCTTCACGCACACCGTAGGAGACAACGTTGAACCACTTTCCAGACATGTTTACAGGCGAACCGTGCGTAAGGTGGCCACCGGAATTCAGGTCGAGACCCATGAAGGTGTCCCCGGGCTGCAAAAGCGCCAGGAACACCGCCTGGTTCATCTGGCTGCCCGAATTCGGCTGAACATTTGCAAACTGGCAACCGAACAGTTCCTTGGCACGTTCAATGGCGAGTGTCTCGGCGACGTCGGCAAACTCGCAACCACCGTAGTAGCGTTTGCCTGGATAGCCTTCTGCGTATTTGTTCGTGAAAATCGACCCCTGGGCTTCGAGAACGGCGCGGGAGACAATGTTTTCCGACGCAATCAGCTCGATTTCGTGCTGCTGTCGGCCGAGTTCCTGTTGAATGGTGCCAAATATGTCTGCATCGGCTTCAGCAAGACTGCGGGTGAAGAAACCGGAAGGGGTCTGTCCGGTGCTTTCCATCAAAGACATCGCTCGATCCTTGTTTTCGTATGCGAGGAACCTGGCCCCGGCATCGCGTCAGGTAGAGACACTCATTGCCCGTCGGCCGACATGGCGCGAGGAATTAGCACAGGCCCCCCGGCGAACCAAGGGGCATACCGACGCGGCCAGTTGGGAAAACGACGCACAAAGGCCCGTAACAAAATTTTTGCCAACGAAAAAAACAACCGGATCAGTAAAGTGTCGGGTCCTTCGCTGCACTCGAAGAGGCGGCAATCTGCTCGATCCGACGCTGCAACTTGCGAACGGCAACACGCTTCAGGTCTTCCTGAGCTGCCGAAGCCGGCCCGAAGGTGGAGACTTCAATACCGGTTGCAGCATCGATCGCAGTTACTTTGACCTGATGGCCGATCGGGTGAAACTCCAGATAGATTTCGCCCGCGCGCGGATTGCGACTCATCCAGACTCTCCAGATTGGATTTAGCCCAAAAAAGACACGAAACGCCGACCTGATCAAGGCCGGCGTATCGGTGTGTTCCATGCCCAGGCAGTTTTGCCCTAGAGGCGAGCCTGCGTTTCCGTGCCGGAAAGATCATCGCGATCATAAATGTCATCGCGGAAATGCACGACGCCATCCGAATTCGCCCAGGCAGTCACGTAGGTCATGTAAAGCGGGACGGATTTTTTCAGCTTTACATCTTCGCGTTCGCCGGTGCGGATGACGCTGTCAACGCGACTACGGTCCCAATCAGGCGTCGTCGACTGCAACATCCAGGTCACAAGTTCACGTACGTTCTGTACACGAACGCACCCGGAGGAGTGGAAACGCTGACTTTCACCAAAGAGTGTCTTTGACGGCGTATCGTGCAAATAAACCTGGTGTTTGTTGTGAAAATTGATACGCACCGAGCCCAACGAATTTTCCGCGCCCGGATCCTGTGTGAAGCGATACTGTGTCGCCTCGTCCGTGTTCCAGTCGATCTGCTGCCAGGCCAGCTCGTTGCCGCTCCAGTCGAAAATCCGGATATTGTTCTTTGAAAGGTACTCCGGGTCCTCTTTCATCTTGGGGATCAGGTCCTTGCGGATGATCGATACCGGAACCGTCCAATACGGATTGAAGTTGAGTTCGTAGATCTTGCTGTTCAGGATAGGTGTCTGCCGGTCGATCTTGCCAACAACGGCGGTGTGGCGCGAGCGAACCCGTCCGCTTTCAACGGCCTCGATTTCAGCAGCCGGAATATTGACCATCACATAGCGATCGCCAAGGAATCCGGACATGGACCGCATGCGCACAATATTCGTCTCGAGCTGCCCAAGACGCACATGGGCCGGGACGTTCAGGGCCTGCACCGTGTCATCGCCCATGACCCCGTCCGGGATCAGGCCATGACGCAGCTGGAAACGGCGAAGTGCGGCATCGACATAAGAGTCAAAGGCATCGGAAAGACCTGCTTGCTGTTCCAGATCTCCGGAGACGATCAACCTGCGGCGCAGTTCCACGACACGCGGATCCTTGGCACCAATGCGAAGCGCTTTGCCACCTCCGGTCACCGTACCCCAGCCACCGGCCTGAACTATGCGCTGATAGCGGTCGATCGCGATAGCAATATAGTCGGCTGTTTCAGGCGATAGGGTTGGCGCTGAAGAGTTGACTTCGGTAATGTTTTCCGTGGCGATATCGAAGTTGTCAGCCCACTCGACATTCTGGCGGTTCTGCTGCAGAGACTGCAGTGCAGTTTGTGCCTGTCCTTGAACACCGCTTGCCAGCAATGTGCCAATTCCCATCGCACACACGCTCAATAATGACTTGCGGGCGCCCCAATTCTGGAGACACTTTTTTCCGGACCGACCGGCTTCAAGGTGCATCGCCAACCTCATTTGCTGTGCCTAATGCTTTCGGTTCTGCTGGTATTTTCAATCGGACTTCCAAAATTTCGGTCCGGCTGACTTTTCCAAATCGAATTTCTAAATGACGGGAGTTAACAAATCGCTTGAATCTTTAACCATATCGCCGTCTGAAGCGCCGCACAAAGCCATTCCTTTGTGACCACAAGATGTCAGTGACCAAGCGACCGGCACAAATCCCGGGCTTCAGGGCCGTTTCGGCCGAACGGAGCTTCCACTACTGGTATGAAGAAAATCAAAAAGGATGAAACGCAATTTTGCGTGAGGAGCTCAAAAAAAGAAAAAGCACCGCCCGATGGGCGGTGCTTTTGTCATCTGGATTTGTCGCAAAATCAAAGACGGTAGAGAATCTGGTCTGTCCAGAACCGCTCGAGGCGGCGCAGCGACTTGTTGAGAACAACGAAGTCCTCCGGACCAATCTCGCCGACCTGCTGGACGGACAGGATGTGGCGCTCGTAGAGATCGTTGACGATCGTTGCGACTTCCTGGCCCTTGTCCGTGAGACTCACGCGGACTGACCGGCGGTCCATGCGGGAACGCTGATGGTGGATGTAACCGGTTTCGACCAGTTTCTTCAGGTTATAGGACACGTTCGATCCAAGATAGTAGCCACGGGTCCGCAGCTCACCGGCGGTCAGCTCTGCGTCACCGATATTGAACAGCAACAATGCCTGCACGCTGTTGACATCGGAACGGCCCATGCGATCGAACTCATCCTTGATGACGTCCAGAAGACGCCGATGCAGCCTTTCGACAAGAGTCAGGGCTTCGAGGTAAAGTGGCTTGATTTCCACTTCTTCCGCTTCGCCCGGTGAAACAGCGTCGACTGCCCTACTTGCGGTGATCATGTGATTGCGCCTCTTATAGTACCTGTTGTTGGGCGGATATTTTCCCGCCTTGATACGCAATCTAGCCGAGTGTTTCTAAAATCCGCTTAAGAGACACGCTGAATCATTCGTTAACAGTTGAAGGGCATTTTCGGCACCCGATTCAGACTTTGTTAATCATGATCCGCGCAGGAAGTTCACGATCCCCGAGAAGTCCTTTTCGTTGCCACCGGTGTTACAGAACAGAGCGTAAAGCGCTGCAGCTTCCGCACCCAGCGGCGTGGCTGCGCCAGATGTATTGGCCGCTTCCTGTGCCAGTTTGAGGTCCTTGAGCATCATGGCCGCCGCAAATCCCGGCTCGTAGTCCCTGTTGGCGGGCGACGACGGGAGCGGTCCGGGCACCGGGCAATAGGAAGTCAGCGACCAGCACTGGCCTGACGCTGTCGACGAAATATCGAACAGCTTCTGCGCGTCCAGGCCGAGTTTTTCAGCAAGCACGAAGGCCTCGCTCACGCCGATCATCGATATGCCCAGGATCATGTTGTTGCATATCTTCGCGGCTTGACCATTGCCGGCTCCGCCCGCATGGACGATCGTTTTGCCCATGATGTCCAGGAAAGGTCCGGCGGCTGCAAATGCTTCATCGCTGCCGCCAACCATGAAGGTGAGCGTTCCGGCGGTTGCCCCGCCAACACCGCCTGAAACAGGGGCATCGACCATCGGCATGTTCATGTCAGCTGCAGCTGCGCTGACAACGCGAGCGCTTTCGACATCAATGGTGGAGGAGTCAATCAACAGCGTGCCGGCTTTGGCGTTCTGCAGAATACCGCCCTCCCCCTGGTAGATCTGGCGGACATGTTTTCCTGCCGGCAGCATCGTGACAATGACATCTGAAGCAGCGGCAAGGTCGGAAACAGCGTCCGCTTTCTCGCCTCCGGCCTCGACATGCGCGGAAAGGGCTGCGTCCGACAGATCAAATCCGAGAACCCTGTGTCCCGCCTTGACCAGATTGACGGCCATCGGGCCACCCATGTTTCCAAGGCCAATGAAGCCGACTGTGCTCGCCATGTTCGTTCTCCCAGATGAATTTGGTATTGAATGTGAATCTGTTGGCGGTGATCGCTGAAGCGATGATTCAGCTTGTCGGAAACCGACAGGCCTCGTCTTCAGCCTGGTGCCGCACGGTTTTCCCTGTGCATGAGATAAGCCAGCGCGACATAGACCGCGATCGTAGCCAGATAAAAGGAGATCTCATAAGGACGACGGCCATAAAGATCGGAAAAGGCGGTGTGCATGACAATCTGGCAAATGCACCGGAAGATCCACATGACCGTTCCCCAGGATACGGTCAGCCAGAGACCTGTCGCCGCGACCAGGTCGAGAACGGCAAAAAAGACGGTCGCTCCCTGTAGTGCGACCGGCATGTCCCAGAAGAAATGGCCGCGCCATTCCACAATGCCGATAATGCGCGCCCAATAGATAACCCCGCCGCCGATCAGGATGATCGCTATGCAGCGCAAATACAGGATCAGAATCGTGCTCCAGGGTGGGCGGGCATCGATAAGGTCCTGAAAGCTTGTGATCATGGCCGGTCCGGTTGCGCGTTAAAGAGGAAGATCTCCGTCAGACGGTTCCTCGAAATACGACGCCAGCGACGCGCTGTCCACTTGTCCCAGTTGGTTAGGAGTCCATTTCGGGGCCTGATCCTTGTCAACAACAACCGCACGAATACCTTCGAAGAAGTCGTCACCATGGAGGATCCGTGAAACGATCCGGTACTCGAGCTTCATGCATTCATTGAAGGTCAATTGCGCCCCGCGCCGCATCTGCTCAAAGGCAATCAGAACGCTCGTCGGGGATTTCTGACGGATCGCGTCCGCGGTTTTGCTGGAAAACTCCTCATCCGCGGCGTCGAGCCTGTTCAGAATCTCCGTCACCGACGACGCTGAAAAGGCATGCTCGACAAGGGCTTCGTTCCGCTGCAAGACGCCGGTCTCCGGCGCGACGAGATACGGCCGAAGCGCCGCGCCGATGTCATTGGCCGTTTCCAGCGACGTCTCCAGATCGGGAAGACTGTCTTCTGAAACCGCGTGCGTCAGCACGCCCGAGGCAAGAGCGTCGGCCTGTTTGAGCCGGCTTGCACTCAATGCGCAATAGATGCCCATCTTTTTGGGCATGCGTGGCAGGAAATAGGTACCTCCCACATCGGGGAAGAAACCGATCGCGGTTTCAGGCATGGAAAAGAGCGTCTTCTCGGTGCCTATCCGGTGACTGCCGTGAACGGAAACGCCCACGCCTCCTCCCATGACGATCCCGTTGATCAGTGCGATATAGGGCTTCGGATAGGCCTTGATCGTGGCGTTCAGGGTGTACTCGTCCCGAAAGAACGGCTTGAGGCTCTCTACGTCGCCCGCCATCCGTGTGTCGTAGATGCTTCGGATATCGCCACCGGCGCAAAACGCCTTGCCACCCGCCCCCTTGATGACAATGTGCGCGACGGACGGATCACCGGCCCAGCGCTGCAACTGATCCGCAAGCGCCTTCACCTTTGCATGGGTCAATGCATTGAGAGCCTGCGGCCTGTTCAACGTTACGAACCCGGCTTTGCCGCGAACTTCAAAGAGGATTTCGTCACTCATGCGGACGCCTTGTCAAATGAGAGTCGTTTCAAGGGTTAAGTCGGGGAAATTCAATCAGTCCTTCAATAGCTGCCTGGCTATGATCAGGCGCATGATTTCATTGGTGCCTTCCAGAATCTGGTGCACGCGGACATCTCGGAAAAAACGCTCGATGGGATAGTCGCGCAGATATCCGTACCCCCCATGAAGCTGGAGTGCCTCGTTGACGACCTTGAAGCCCGTGTCCGTTGCCAGGCGTTTGGCCATCGCGGCAAGCCTGGTTGCCTCGTGGGTCTTGCCATCCACAGCAACAGCAGCCTTGTGCAAAAGCAGGCGTGCAGCTTCGAGTTCGGTCGCCATGTCGGCAAGACGGAACTGAAGAGCCTGAAAATCGGCAATCGGCCTGCCGAACTGCTTGCGTTCCCGCGTGTAGCCAAGAGCATGTTCCAGACAGGCCTGAGCCGCGCCGATCGAACACGCTCCAATATTGAGCCGTCCGCCATCAAGTGCCGACATGGCGATCTTGAAGCCCTGGCCTTCCTCGCCAACGAGGTTTGACTTTGGTACGCGACAATCCTGAAAATTCACTTGCGCGGTCGGCTGGCTCTTCCAGCCAAGTTTGATTTCGTTCGCACCGAAACTCAGTCCGGGCGTTCCCTTCTCCACCAGCAGGCATGAAACACCGGATGGACCATCGCCACCCGTGCGCACCATTACCGCATAGAGATCGCTGACGCCTCCGCCTGAGATGAAGGCCTTGGAGCCGTTGAGCACATAATGATCACCGTCGTCCTTCGCACTCGTGCGAAGACTGGCGGCATCGGACCCGGACCCGGGCTCAGTCAGGCAGTAACTCGTCAAGAGCTCCATCGTGCAGAGCCTTGCCAGGAACTTCTGCCGCAAGTCTTCGGATCCGAATGTGTCGATGATCCAGGCCACCATGTTGTGGATCGACAGGTAGGCCGCCGTGGAAGTGCAGCCTTTCGAGAGTTCCTCGAAAATCAAGGCCGCATCGAGACGAGAGAGAGCCGAGCCGCCCACGTCCTCCTTTACATATATGCCACCGAACCCGAGTTCGGCCGCCTTGCGCAGGGTCGGAATCGGAAAGATGCTGTCTTCATCCCAGTGCCGGGCGTTAGGGGCGAGCTCATCGCGGGAAAAACCCGCGGCCATATCCTGAAAGGCGCGCTGATCTTCGTTTGGTGAAAAGTCCACGTTTATCCTCCCAAAGGCGCAGGTGCGCCGAGTCGTTGAAGGCAAGTTGCCGTACCTGCATTGCGGCTGCACTAAAACATATTTGACGCAAACGTCAAACAATCTCTTTTTTGTTTTTATTTTCAGTTATTTTACAGAATGTTGGAGTGCGTCAATCTGCGTGATAGATTGGCGTTTCACTTCCTTCAGAATACAAGTCAACATTCAAAAAACCGAGCTCGCAGTTTCCATGTCGTCCAAACCGCCCCTTCCGCCGATCACATCCGACCATATGGATACGCTGCTCGCCGGCACCAGAATGCGCCGTAACAGGCAGAGCGACTGGTCGCGCCGGCTCGTGTGCGAAAACACATTGACCGTCAATGACCTGATCTGGCCGATCTTTCTCGTCGACGGCGAGAATGTGCGTCAGCCAGTCGCTTCAATGCCGGACGTATTCCGTCTTTCCGTCGATGAAGCCGTTCGCGAGGCAACGCAAGCCGCGGACCTTGGCATTCCGGCTCTCGCCCTGTTTCCCTATACCGATCCCGACCTGCGTGATGACACGGGTTCGGAAGCCCTGAATTCTGAAAATCTGACCTGCCGGGCTCTGCGCGCTATTAAGGCGGAAGGCCTGAATGTCGGTCTGATGACCGACGTCGCGCTCGACCCCTATACAAGCCACGGCCATGACGGGTTGATGGAGGGTGAAACGATCCTCAATGACGAAACAGTCGACCAGCTGTGCAGGCAGGCACTGGTCCAAGCCGACGCCGGGTCGGACGTTATCGCGCCTTCCGACATGATGGACGGCCGGATTGGTGCCATCCGGCAATCCCTTGACAGTCAGAATTTCCGCAACACGCAGATCATGGCGTATTCCGCAAAATACGCCTCCGCCTTTTATGGCCCTTTCCGGGACGCTGTCGGGTCTTCCGGGACCCTGAGGGGAGACAAGCGGACGTATCAGATGGATCCGGCGAACACCGACGAAGCCCTGCGCGAAGCTGAACTCGACATCGCCGAGGGTGCCGACATGGTGATGGTCAAGCCCGGCCTTCCGTATCTCGACATCGTTCGGCGCATCAAGGACGAATTCCAGGTCCCGACTTATGCCTACCAGGTCTCCGGAGAATACGCGATGATCAAGGCGGCGAGTGCCAATGGCTGGCTTGACGGTGACAGGGCGATGCTGGAAAGCCTCCTGGCATTCAAACGTGCAGGTGCCGACGGGATCCTGACCTATTTTGCGCCAAAGGTCGCGGAGATGCTGGCTCAAGGAAAATAGCAATCCTCTGTTCAGTCCAGACCTTGCAGTTAGTTGGCGCAGGCTGAAATGGCGGTGGTTTCCCAGGTCACATCCATACCAATACACATCACGTCGAGCGGATCTTCCGTCCAAATGGCCACCCCCGACTTGATCCGGGACTGCCTCTATTGCGCGCATGCCGGGAATTTGCGTTTTCAATGTTCAATCCCCACATGTGCGTCATCACATTTTTGGGAGCATGTTAATGTCCGCAGAAACCTCCGCCGACTATGTCCGTCAGGACGTCTTTGATCCTGTTCGCCACCCGGAACTGTTTTCCGGAGTGCGCAGCCGGCGAATATTTGCGTTCTTCATCGACGTGATCGTGATCGCCCTCCTGACCTTCGGCGCCGGCATCCTGGTATTTTTCCTTGGCGTCTTCACGCTCGGCCTCGGCTTTCTGCTTTACGGCATCCTGCCGGCAGCCGTCGCCCTGCTCTATGTGGCTTTCACGCTTGGCGGACCGCTGGCTTCCACTTTCGGAATGCGTGCCATGGGGCTGGAAATGCGCCTCTGGTACGGTGCCAAACCCTATCCGCTTCTTGCTTCAGTGCATGCGCTTCTGTTCTGGTTTTCCGTTTCGCTGTTGACGCCGCTCGTGCTTTTGGTGTCGCTCTTTTCGGACCGCAAGCGTCTACTGCATGACATGATCCTCGGAGTGGTCGTGATCAACTCTGCCTATCACCAGCAGTATTTTTACGAGCAGGAGTAGAGTGCTGCCCTCTGCAAGCAGACCGTGTCCGGGCAACGCCTGGCCCATTGCTTGCGCGCACTATCGATGAATTTCAATTCAGCAACGCCAGAGAAAAATTTAGCAAACCCGCGAACCCGACCCAGAGTGCGTAGGGGAGGAAGAGCGCCGCAGAAACACGGTCCGCACGCCAGTTTTTTCCTACAAACAGAACAATCAATATCAGCATCGCCGCGATCACGGCAAAGGCGGCCCACGTCAGGTGAAAAACAAAAAAGACCGGTGACCAGATCCAGTTCAGTGCCATCTGTCCGTACCAGAATTTCATGGCCATTGACCGAGGTGCTCTCAGAAAGGTCCGCCAACCGGCAACGGCAATGAACACGTACAGAACCGTCCAGACCGGAGCAAAGATCCAGTTCGGCGGGTTGAAAACCGGTTTCTCGAGTTCCTGATACCAACTGCCCGGTGCAGACTGGGTTCCAACAAAAATTCCCATACCGATGACAACGACAAGAAACAGCGCGAGCAACGCTGTTGATCGCGGTTGGCGGGGCTGGGTTGGATCGTCGATGGTCATATTAGGGCACACCAGGTTGCATTTGGTCCCAAACTGTCATGTCCCCGGCACCTTTTCCAGAACCGTGTCGCTGTTGATGAGAACCGATTCATATCCCTTGAATTGAAATCGGGTGAAAACACCTGACCGCTTCCGAAATCGAATGCGGAATATCGCCCTGTTTTCACCGCTCTATCGCGTTACCGCGTCTAATCACCGAAAAACCTGAATATTAGAGTCGACTTTAAATTTCAGATTTGGTATTGCTGCGACGCAATCTAACTATTGGAAAACGCTATGTCTTTCTTCAAACGCGTAGGCGCACTCACGTGCGTGTTCGTGGCCGGTAGCCTGTTGGCTGCTCACTCCACAACCGCTCAAGCGGAAGCTCTTACCTTCACCGATATTGCTGGCCGGGAAGTCACCCTGCCGGAGATGCCGGACAAGATCATTCTCGGCGAAGGCCGAATGATGTACGGGATCGCACCGCTCATCGAAGGCAATCCGTTCGAGAAGATCGTCGGCTGGAAAAGTGACCTGGTCCAGTACGATCCGGATGCGTTCCGCAAGTACCAGGGCGTATTCCCGGACGATACGGCGCGGATGATCGACTTCGGCAATCCTTATGCTGGTGATTTTTCCATTGAAGCCGTGCTGGAGGCGGAAACAGACCTGGTGTTGCTTGATGTCGGCAACCTCTTCAAGGCCGAAGAAACAGGCCTCATCGAAAAGCTCGGCAATGCCGGTGTTCAGGTCGCCTTTATCGATTTCCGCCGCAACGCCACGGAGAATGCAGTGCCTTCGATGCTGATCCTCGGCCGGATTTTCGGCGAGGAAAAACGCGCTGCAGAATTTATCGATTTCTACATCGCGCAGATGCGCAAGGTAACGAATATTGTCGACACGATCCCGGCCGAAGACCGCCCGCTTGTCGTCGTTGAAAATGCCGCCGGATGGCAGACCGATTTCTGCTGCCGGTCATTCGGCCCCTATAATTACGGCCGTTTCGTCGAACTCGCCGGAGGCAAGAACTACGGGTCCACGCTTGCCAATGCCTATTCCGTTGATCTGAACCTGGAAGGCATCATCGAAGCGGATCCCGATGTTGTGTTCGGCACAGGTGCAAACTGGAAAGAAGCCCGTCCGGAAGTCACCTCGACACTGCTTGGCTACGACGGCGATCCGGAAGTGAACGGCGACCGCCTTTCTGCGCTTGCCGCCCGCCCTGGTTTCGCTGATTTGCGTGCCGTGAAGGAAGGCCGATTCCACTCGATCTATCACCAGTTCTACAATTCACCGTATCACTTCGTGGCAGTCCAGGTCCTGGCGAAATGGCTGCATCCGGAGGATTTTGAAGATCTTGATCCGGAGGCAACCTTCAAGGAACTGCACGGCAGGTTCCTTCCTTATGAGCCTTCCGGTCAATTCTGGATCTCCCTGAACAACTAGAACCGACACACCCGATGGCCCCGCAATATCTGATTGCGGGGCCTGTTTTTCATGGAATTTTCATGTCTGACGGAACCTTGCTAACATCAGAGGCGTTGTCACTTGTACGTGCCTACAAACGACGCAGCATGCGCCGTGTTACCCTCGTAATTCTTGCCTTTTTTTGCCTTGCCGTCCTGGTCGTCATCGATGTCACCACCGGCCCGGCCGATCTGACAATCTGGCGAACGATTGAAGTGATCTTCGATCGCGCCAGCGCCACTCCCAAAGAAGACGTCATCATCTGGCAACTGCGCCTTCCGGTCGCCATCATGGCCGTCGCAGTGGGCGCAATGCTCGGCGTCGCCGGCGCAGAAATGCAGACGATCCTCAACAATCCGCTCGCCGATCCGTTTACGCTTGGGCTGAGTTCTGCAGCCGGATTCGGCGCTGCCCTTGCCATCGTGCTCGGCTGGTCTGTGATCCCGGGTGTTGGAGGACTGTTCGTTTCGGTGAACGCGTTTGTATTCGCGATGATTACGTCCTGCGCCTTGTTCCTGTTTACCAGATTGCGCGGCGTCACTCCGGAAGCCATGATCCTTGTCGGAATCGCAATGCTGTTCACTTTCAACGCGTTGCTGGCCTTTCTGCAATACGGCGCTTCGGAAATTCAACTCGCGCAGCTGATTTTCTGGCAATTGGGTTCCCTTGCCCGTGCCACGTGGTCAAAGGTTGGCATCTGCTTCCTGATCCTTGTACTCACCCTGCCCTGGTTCATGAACCGCTCCTGGGCATTGACCGCGCTGCGCATGGGCGAGGACAAGGCAGCCGCGCTGGGCGTCAATGTCTCCATATTGCGGATCGGAGTGCTTGCCGGCGTTTCTCTGCTTTCCGCCGTCGCGGTCTCCTTTGTTGGGGCCATTGCCTTCGTCGGTCTCGTCGGACCGCACATAGCACGCATGATCGTTGGTGAAGACCAGCGCGGTTTTCTGCCGTTGTCCGCCTTGTGCGGCGCCCTCATTCTCTCCGGCACGTCAATAGCATCGAAGGCAATCACGCCTGGTATCGTCTACCCGATCGGCATGATCACCTCGCTGATTGGCATTCCTTTCTTCATTCTGCTCATTCTCGGGCAGAGAAAGAGGCACTGGCAATGAGTGCGCTGTCTGCCGAGAACATCAGCTTCTCTTATGGTTCGAGACAAATTTTCGACGCCATCGCCTTCGAACCGATTGTCCCCGGACAGCTTACCGCTCTCATCGGGCCAAATGCGGCCGGCAAATCTACCCTGTTTCGTCTGATTGCAGGGCTTTTGCCCCTCCAGTCAGGCAAGGTCCACCTCGGCAATATCGACCTCGACAGCCTTTCGACTCGTGCGAGGCTTAAGCGTGTGTGTTTCATGCCGCAGTTTTTTACCGCGAATGCGGCTCTTACCGTCTTCGATGTAGTCATGATGGCGCACAAACAGTTGAAGGGTTGGCGCGTCAGCGATGCAGACATGATTGCGGTCGGTACGGCTCTGCATGAGGCCGGCATCGGTCATCTGGCCGAAGCCTATGTGAGCGAGCTCTCCGGAGGGCAGTCGCAACTGGTTTCGGTAACGCAAGCGCTGATCCGGAATTCGGATGTCTACCTGTTTGACGAGCCGACATCCGCACTCGACCTGCGCCACCAACTGGACGTGTTAGGTCAGATAAAGTCGGCGGTCGTCCGGCGCGGTGCCGTCGGTGTCGTCGCGCTTCACGATCTCAATCTGGCTGCTCGTTTCGCGGACAATCTGATCCTGCTCGGTGAAGGCCGAATTCTGGCACAGGGTTCACCCAGGCAGGTGCTGCGCGCGAATGCGATTGCCAAGACTTACGGGGTTGCGATCGAGACTTCACAGGGGCCCAGAGAGGAACTCATCGTCCATGCTTACGCGTCGTAATTTCATGTTTTCCGTGGCTGCAATGGCGGGCACCGGGTCTGCACTGGCCTGCCCGGCTCCAGCGTCGGTCGGTAGTGCGCACAGCGTCCTGATGCTAAATGCGGCTTGTGGGGATCCTGACACGCCGAATGTGTTTGAACCCGCGATTCTAAGGATCAAACCCGGTGACAGTGTCACGTTCGTCCCGACTGACGCAGGCCACAATTCTGCATCGAAACGCGGAATGATCCCGAACGGTGCGGACGCCTGGAACGGAGCAATGGACACAAATCTGACAGTCGAATTTCCGATACCGGGCATTTACGGGCACATCTGCCTGCCACACTACGAATGGGGAATGGTGGGTCTGATCGTGGTTGGAAATGATCTGTCGAATCTGCATTCCGTGAAAAAGGTCAGGCACCCGGGCAGCGCGCGCAAAGTCTTTCGTTCGCTCCTGAAAGAGCTTGAAGCATAGGAATTGTCGTGAGCGAGAATCTGATTGATACCTGGTCGAAACGTGATGCTGAAGAAGACAGCATGACAACAGAACACGCCTGGATCTGGCGAGAAATGATTGCAGCGGTCGGCGAGACTGATTTCACCAACGCAAAAGTTCTCGATTTCGGCTGCAATCAGGGTGGATTTCTGAGACTGCTTTATGACCTTCGTCGCTATGCCGCTGCCGTTGGAGTGGATATCGCACAGAACGCTATTGCGCGCGCCGAAGCTCAAAAGGGCGATCGGCCCATCACCTATCGCGCCACAGACCGATTGTCGGATATCGGAGACGGTTTTGACATCGCTTTCAGTCACGAAGTCATCTACCTCATCGAAGATCTTGAGCGGCACGCCGACGACATCAGGAAGGTTTTGAAACCGGGAGGGGATTATTATGCGGTCACCTGCTGTCACAGTGACAGTCCGCTCTGGCACTCCTGGCGACCCAAAATTCAGGAGTTTTCAAACGTTCCGGTCCCAAATCACAGTGTGTCGGATATTGCCGAGGCCTTTCGGCACGCCGGGTTTCAGGTGTCGGTTCAGCGATTTCTGGCAAGCGCCTTCGTGCCTCTCGGCGGCGCGAGTGACTATTTTCCGACGGATGTCGACCGCATTGAGACTTACAGTCGCTGGAAGCTCATGTTCCAGTTCACATCAGGCGCCTAGAAAGACACTGTTCGAATTCTGTCAGGGTGCCCCTGACGCCAGACATGCCGTCCTTCGCCAGTATTTTTTCCAACCTTATGTTGGCAAGAGCCAATCCAACGCGTATCAGACGCAAACACTATCATAAGCTCTTTCAATGAGCGGACCGCCTGTTTTAAACTGTGCGTTCGTCAAGACTGGCATTGGGCAGGTGAATGCACTCAGTTGATATTGCGATGGCGCTGACCTTTCTGGTGATCGCGTCGACCGTTATCCTGTACGCCTTGGAGCGCTATCCGATTGAAACGGTCGCTCTGGGGTCAGTGACCGCGTTCATTGTCATTTTTTCTGTTCTTCCGGTCGAAACACCTGACGGCAAGGCCGTAACCACCGCCGATTTTCTCACCGGGTTCGCAAATCCCGCGCTGGTCACCGTGATCTGCCTGCTGATCATCGGCCAGGGACTGTTCCAGACGGATGCGCTGGAAGGGCCGGCAAAGGCAATCGTGAGGATGACACGCGGCCGCTCGGCGTTTGCGACCATTCCGATACTGCTCGCTGTGGCCGTTCTCAGCGCCTTCCTGAACAACACTCCCGTTGTCGTCATGTTCCTGCCGATCCTGACCGCAGTTGCCGCCACGGTCGGGCAGTCGCCTTCCCGTGTCCTGATGCCGCTGTCGTTCATTGCGATTCTCGGTGGCATGATCACGCTGATCGGGTCGTCCACCAACCTTCTGGTCGCCAACTACGCCGCGCAGACCTCCGATCTCAGGCTGACCTTCTTCAGTTTCACGCCGATCGGTCTGATCGTGGCGAGCGCCGGAGCGGTCTATGTGTTCTTCGTCATGCCGTATCTGATGACCACACGGAAAACCATGGCAGAGGAATTCCAACCAACTTCGGGCAAGCAGTTCATTGCCCAGATCGAAATCACATACGGACATCCCCTTGTCGGGGTCGAGGCTGTCTCGGGCATGTTCCCCAATCTGAAGGACATGACCGTCCGACTGGTTCAACGCGGGCAAAAACCCATCCTGCCACCGTTCGAAAACGTGGTTCTGTCGCCGGGGGACACGGTCATCGTCGCAGCGACACGGAACGCGCTTGCAAACGCGCTGGCGCGCCGCCAGCCTCTGATGGAGACCGACGCGGAAAACAGTAGCGCCGGACGAGATCAGCAGCCGGTTCAGCCTGGCTCCATCAGCCTTGCCGAGGTGGTTGTCGCGCCCGCGTCCAGACTGATGGGCAGAACTTTGCCGCAATCGGGGTTTTATGCCGACACAGGCTGTCTCGTCATGGGCATTCAGAGACGCAGTCGCATGCCGCGCATGGCAATGAACGACATCCGGCTTGAAGCGGGAGACGTTCTGCTGGTCGCCGGAAATGAAGACGAGATCGGACGCCTGCGTGGCAACAGGGACGTCCTTCTTCTGGACTGGTCAACAACGGAGGTGCCGCGCCGGCGTTACGCGCCACGAGCACTGGCCATTTTCGCATGTGTGGTCATTCTGGCCGCTACCGGACTGGTCCCGATCGTATCGGCTGCCATCGGCGGCACATTTGCGATGATTGCGTCTGGTTGCCTCAACATTCGCCAGGCCATGCGGGCGATCGACAGCCGGATCTTCATGCTCGTCGGCGCATCGCTTGCCGCGGCAGTCGCGCTGGAAGCGACGGGGGGTGCAACCGCAATTGCCACAGGGCTCGTTTACGTGCTGCAAGGGGCATCGGCAGCGACAATTTTGTCGGCACTTTTCTTCATCGTCATGGTACTGACGAACTTTCTTTCCAACAATGCAGCCGCCGTTCTGTTCACTCCAATCGCCATCAACCTGGCTAACCAGATCGGACAACCGCCGGAAGCATTTGTGGTCTGCCTGATCATCGCGGCCAATACTTCCTTCGCAACACCGGTGGGCTATCAGACCAACCTGATCGTCATGGGTCCGGGTCACTACAGATTTAGCGACTTCATCCGGGCTGGAGCACCGCTTGCGCTTATTTTATGGTTGACCTTCTCGTTGGTCGCGCCATGGTATTACGGGATGTAGAACAAGATTTGAGGTATCTCGGGACAACACGGTGACACGCCACCCAACAGACCATCCGCAATTCTATCTTACCGCGCCTGCGCCCTGCCCTTATCTGGACGGCAAGCAGGAGCGTAAGGTGTTCACGCATCTGGTGGGACATGGTGCCCCGGCCCTCAACGAGGTTCTGACGCAGGGCGGTTTCCGGCGCAGTCAGAACATTGCCTACCGCCCGGCATGCGAACAGTGCCAGGCGTGCGTTTCCGTTCGGGTCCGTGTCAACGATTTCAAATGGAGCAAATCGTTCAAACGTGTCTGGAAAACCGGTTCAGAGCTGATCGGTGCACGGCTCCCGGCCAGCCCTTCTGCGGAACAATACGATCTGTTCAGGGACTATCTGCAGGAACGTCATGAAGACGGCGGCATGACTGAAATGAGCGTTCTCGATTACGCGATGATGGTCGAGGATACCCATGTCGAAACGTTGGTGATCGAGTATCGCCGAAGGGGACCAGACAGTTTCGTTACCGGAACCGGCGACGGCCCTCTGCTTGGCGTTGCGCTCAGTGATCAACTGTCCGACGGGCTTTCCATGGTCTATTCCTTTTACGACCCCAATTACACCGACACGGCGCTCGGCACCTACATGATCCTGGATCACATCGAACGCGCACGCAAAATGCGCCTTCCCTATGTCTATCTCGGGTACTGGGTCGGAGGATCAGCGAAGATGGCCTACAAGGCGCGCTTCAGACCTCAAGAGCATCTCGGCCCCAACGGCTGGACCATCGCAGACACCGAGGCAACGAACTCTGAAACCTGACCAGTCTGCAGACCGGTTGTCAGGCCTCGGGAATATGAGTGCGGATCTGGTCGAAAACCGACCGGAACATGTCTTCGGTCAGACGGCCGGTGTTGGTGTTGTATCTGGAGCAATGATAGCTGTCGAAAAGCGACATATCATGTCCCGGGAGGTCATGTTCCGCGCAATGAGCGAACGGAAAACTGGCGCGTCGCAATTCAAGGGCGGACAGGAAGGTCTCATGCGCGATCCGGCCAAGCGCAAGCACTGCGCGGATGGACGGATTGGCGGCCAACGTGGACAGCAGATAGGGCCTGCAGGTCCTGATCTCCGGTCCTGTTGGCTTGTTCTGAGGAGGAAGGCAGCGGACTGCATTGGTGATCATTGCGTCGCAAAGTGTCAGCCCGTCATCTGACCGTGCCAGATAAGTGCCTCGTGCAAATCCGTATTCAAGCAAGGTTTGATAAAGAAGATCGCCGGCATAGTCCCCGGTGAAAGGCCGTCCCGTACAATTGGCCCCTTTCATGCCGGGGGCCAGACCTATGATGAGCAGCCGCGGTGCTTTTGACGTAAATGAAGCCACCGGGGCATTGTGCCAATCAGGATGCACCGCCCGCAGTTCTTCGCGAAACGCCACCAGACGCGGACAGTCCGGACAATCCATGGGTGGATCGACCGGACCGGTATTTCCTTCAAGTCCAGACATCAGGGGAACTCAGTAGTCGTCCTCGTCGTCGTGGTCCATCTGCGGTGCCATTTGCGGGCGCACCGGACGCTCCGACGGATCCCGGCCGATCTTGTTGGCAAGACTTGCCAGATCAATAAAATGATCCGCCTGACGGCGAAGATCGTCGGCAATCATGGGCGGCTGGGTTTTCAAGGTGGACACCACGCTGACTTTGCGCCCCTTGCGTTGAAGCGCCTCTACCAGCGATCTGAAATCGCCATCACCCGAAAACAGAACGATATGGTCAACTGTTTCAACAAGTTCCATGGCATCGACAGCAAGTTCGATATCCATGTTGCCTTTGACTTTCCGTCTTCCGGCACTGTCGACGAATTCTTTTACCGGCTTGGTAATAACCTTGTAGCCGTTGTAATCCAGCCAATCTATAAGTGGCCGAATGGACGAGTATTCCTGATCCTCGATCAGCGCAGTATAATAATACGCGCGCAAAAGATATGCCTGTCCCTGGAACTCCTTCAACAGCCGTTTATAGTCGATATCAAAACCGATCGCCTTGGCCGTCGAATACAAGTTGGCTCCGTCAATGAACAAAGCAACTTTTTCTCGAGCGTCAAACATATTAGATGAAACCTTTCCGAGTTAAATGCGTCTTCAAGGAGAGTCACCAACGGTCCGGCACCCGCAGCCGCAGTCGTTCATGTCTACCAATAAGGTCAACGCATTTTTGCTGAGATGACACCTACCGCACATTGCCGCTTCACTCAGCTTATTGTTTTGTTTTTCCCACCGACCCTGTTGATTCTTGTAGGTCCGCTGTAGTGCCCTACACTATAATATTGGACCGCCGCAACGCAAAAGCGAGTGGAGCTAAGAAAAATCGATAAAAACCCTGCTAAAAGTGACGTTTTCCTCCCAAATCCGACAAGGGGTTGCTTTTTCGAATAGTGATCTCTATACGCTGTTTTTTCAAGTTCATTTAGCCTATGGAGACGTCGAATGGCGCGCGTGACCGTCGAGGACTGCATCGACAAGGTCGAAAACCGGTTTGAGCTGGTGCTGCTTGCTGCGCATCGCGCTCGCATGATCTCTAGCGGTTCGCCGCTGACAATTGATCGCGACAATGACAAGAATCCCGTCGTTGCGCTGCGCGAGATCGCCGAGCAGACCGTCAGCCCGGAAGACATGAAAGAAGACCTGATCCACTCGCTTCAGAAGTTCGTGGAAGTGGACGAACCCGAGACAGAGGCTGTGCCGGTTGTTCCGTCCGCCAATCAGCATCAGGTGACCCAGGTCAACAACGTGGACGACGGTGCGGTGGAATTCGACCGCATGTCCGAGGAAGATCTGTTGCGCGGTCTGGAAGGTCTGGTTCCGCCGGAGCGGACCGACGACGTCTGATTTTTCGTCCAGTTCCCGCCTGAATTGCGGATGTTTTCCCGCGTTGTTTCAGGCGGATTTTCTTTATCCGACTGATATCTCAGCCGGTTTTCTGGGTCGGTTGCGGCCATGATGCGTCAATATGAACTCGTTGAACGAGTTACGCGTTACAATCCGGAAGCTGACGAAGCCTTGCTCAACAAGGCTTATGTCTATGCCATGCAAAAGCACGGCTCACAGATGCGGGCATCCGGCGACCCCTATTTTTCACATCCCCTCGAAGTCGCTGCGATCCTGACCGATCTTCGGCTGGATGACGCAACCATCGCAGTCGCCCTTCTTCATGACACCATCGAAGATACGGACGCGACCCGGGCTGAAATCGACTCCCTGTTCGGTGAGGAGATCGGCAAGCTGGTCGAGGGCCTGACGAAGATCAAGCGACTTGATCTGGTCTCTCAAAAGGCCAAGCAGGCAGAAAACTTCCGCAAGCTGTTGCTCGCCATCGCGGACGATGTGCGTGTCCTGCTGGTCAAACTTGCAGACCGGTTGCACAACATGCGCACCCTGCAGCACATGCCGCAGCACAAGCGCGGCCGGATTGCCGAAGAAACGATGGAAATCTATGCCCCGCTCGCCGGACGCATGGGCATGCACGACATGCGTGAGGAGCTGGAAGACATCTCCTTTCATATCCTCAACCCGGAAGCCTACGAAACCATCACGGACCGGCTTGCGGATCTGCGGGAGAAAAACCGGGACCTGATTGCCGACATTGAAACGACGCTGACCGAACGCCTCAGCGAACGCGGCATGGCGGCCGAGGTCACGGGACGCGAAAAACGCCCCTATTCGATCTTTCGTAAAATGCAGCGCAAGGCCATTGGATTTGAGCAACTCTCCGACATTTACGGTTTCCGTGTAACGGTCGGAACCGTCGAAGCCTGCTATCGCGTCCTCGGCGTGATCCATACGACCTGGCCAACGGTTCCCGGGCGCTTCAAGGATTACATCTCCACGCCGAAGCAGAATGACTACAAGTCAATCCACACAACAATCGTCGGCCCTTCACGACAGCGGGTTGAGCTGCAAATCCGGACAATTTCCATGGACCGGGTCGCAGAATACGGCATTGCAGCCCACGCGCTTTACAAGGATGGCGAGTTCGGCGGCAGGAATATTGCGCGCCATACGGAAGACTGCCGTGCCTTTGAATGGCTGCGCCGCACCACGGAACTGCTGGCGCAGGGCGATACGCCTGAAGAATTTCTTGAGAACACCAAGCTGGAACTGTTCCACGATCAGGTGTTCTGTTTCACACCGAAAGGCCGGTTGATCGCCCTTCCGCGCGGCGCAACCCCGATCGATTTCGCTTACGCGGTTCACACCGGCATCGGCAACACCTGTGTCGGCTGCAAGATCAACGGCAAGATCATGCCGCTCGTGACAGAGCTTCACAACGGCGACGAGGTGGAAATTATCCGCTCGCCCGCCCAGACACCTCCTCCGGCCTGGGAAGCGATCGCAGTGACCGGCAAGGCCCGCGCCGCGATCAGGCGCGCGACCCGCGAATCCGTCCGCAAACAATATGGCGCTCTGGGTGAACACATTCTGATGCGGGCGTTCGCACGCGCGGACAAGGCGTTTTCAGAAGATCTTCTTGAAGCGGTTCTGGGCAGACACCATCAGTCGAGCGTCGCCGACCTGATGGCCGCCGTCGGCAGGGGCGATCTCAGTGCGCAAGCTGTCTTGAAGTCGACCCATCCGGACTATCAGGACGAGAGGGTTGCGATATCCGGTCCGCCAATGGAAGAAGGCTGGTTCGGCCTGAAGCAGGGTCACGGTCTGAAGTTCCGGATCCCTCCCGGTGACCTGGAAGACGGCAAATCCCGGTCAGACCAGGAAACCGATCTCGGCGAAGGTCCTGCCCTGCCCATCCGTGGATTGTCAGGTGACATTCCGGTCAGTTTCGCTCCCGATGGCGGTGCCGTTCCCGGAGATCGGATTGTCGGCATCTTGATCCCTTCGGACGGACTGACCATCTATCCGATACAATCGCCGTCGCTCAAGGAATTCGATGACCAGACCGAACGTTGGGTGGACGTGCGTTGGGACATTGATATCAACAACCCGGAGCGTTTTCCGGCGCGCCTGGATATTTCGGCTGCAAACGAGCCCGGCTCTCTGGCTGCAATTGCACAGGTCATTGGCGAGAACAGCGGAAATATCGATAATGTGAAGATGGTCCAAAGGGCCTCTGACTTCCACCAAATGATCATTGACCTGGAGGTCTGGGACCTGAAACACCTGAACCGCATTATCAATCAATTGCGTTCAAAGCCGAATGTTTCAAGCGTCAACCGGGTCAACGGATAAGATGCAGATTAACAGGGATCCTGATTCATGAACCGCGACGAAGTGTTGTCCTTATTCCGCGAAGCCGGCGCAATCCTGGAAGGGCATTTTATCCTGACATCAGGACTGCGCAGCCCCGTCTTTCTTCAAAAGGCACGGGTATTCATGTATCCGGACAAGACCGAAAAACTTTGCAAGGCATTGGCAGACAAAATCCGGGATGCCGGTCTTGATGATGTCGACTACATCATCTCCCCTGCGCTCGGCGGTCTGATTCCCGGGTATGAAACGGCACGTCATCTGGGTGTCCCGGCCATGTGGGTCGAACGCGAAGACGGCGAATTCCGGCTCCGCCGCTTCGATCTTCCCAAAGGGGCAAGAGTGATTGTCGTTGAGGATATAGTAACGACAGGTCTATCGAGCCGGGAAACGGTAACCTCGTTGAAAGCTCTTGGTGCTGAAGTCCTTGGCGTGGCCTGCCTGATCGACCGGTCCGGTGGCGAAGCTGACGCGTCGGTTCCGATCATCGCACTGGCCGAATACAAGGTACCGGCTTACGAGCCGGATAACCTGCCACCCGAACTGGCAGCTCTTCCGGCCATAAAACCGGGAAGCCGCGGCCTGAGCTGAACAAGAACGACCTGACAGGACAAGAAACCAATTCATGCTGTTCCAACGCAGAAATAGACCATCGCGCATCGAGCGCCTGCGCGTTGCGGTCTGGCCCCGGAACAGCTGGGCCCGCTCAACGAGATATTTCGGCAAACGGGTCCTCAGACTTACCGCAACCCCGCATGCTATTGCAGTCGGATTTGCTGCCGGTGCCTTTGCGTCTTGTACGCCCCTGGTCGGGTTCCACTTTCTGACGGCGTTCGGCGCTGCTTACATTGTGCGCGGAAACATGATTGCCGCCGCGCTCGGAACGTCAATCGGCAATCCCCTCACGTTTCCGTTCATCTGGGCGTTCACTTTCAAGATCGGCCAGTGGATCCTGCATGGAAGAGCTCCGAAAGCGGATCCGCATCAGGTTCACCAGAGGTTTCAGGAAGGTCTGTTCGAAAAGTCTTTCGATGCCCTCTGGCCCATGCTCAAGCCAATGTTTATCGGAGCAGTTCCTCTCGGTCTTGTTGTCGGCACGCTTTCATATGTCATCGTGTACAAGAGTGTGGAAGTCTATCAACGCCGCAGGCGCCAGACACTGGCAAACACCGACAAAACTCCTTATTCCGCACCTGCTTCAACCGTTGAAGAAGACGGCAATGGTTGAGTTTTCCCAAAACCTGCCCAAATAAAGCGTCGCAGACACTTCAAAGACGGATCAAAGACTGATGATCTTGGGAATCGGCGGCGACCTGATCGATATTCGTCGGATCGAAAAAACCCTGAAACGGATCGGCGACCGTTTCACAAACAGGGTCTTTACCGAAATTGAACGGACCAGGTCCGACAGACGCACCGAGCGGGCTGCGTCCAACGCCAAGCGTCTTGCTGCCATGACACCGAGTGGTTTCCGGACCACAATCGATCTGACCTTCCCGGACAAATTCCCGCTCGCGCAGGCATTTTCCGTCATTTCCGCCTGGCCGTCCCGCTGGCCAGAACTCCCATCAACAGGTTCTGCATGAACAGCGACTTTGACGGTGTTCGTCGCATTGCTTCCGCCGACGTGAACCGTTAAGAGTTCCGCTCGGGTACGGCCACGAGAATCTGAACCGCCAACAATTGCTTCAAGGGATATTATGAGCGTGTCTGAAAACAAGAAAGAAACGGACGGCGGTCTTTACGAGACTGTGAAGGTCGTAGTTCAGGCACTGCTTCTTGCCCTTATTGTGCGGACGTTCCTTTTCCAGCCATTCAACATTCCCTCCGGATCCATGAAGGATACGTTGCTGATCGGCGACTATCTGTTCGTCTCCAAATACAGCTATGGCTATTCGCGCTATTCGTTTCCATTCGGGATTGTTCCGTTTTCAGGAAGGATCTGGTCCGAGGAACCCGAGCGTGGTGACGTAGCGGTGTTCAAATTGCCGACAGACACCTCAATCGATTACATCAAGCGTGTGATAGGTTTGCCGGGCGATACGATCCAGGTTCTGGAAGGCGTGGTCCATATCAATGGAGAGCCCGTCAAGCGGGAGCAAATCGATGACTATATCGAGACTTCACCATCCGGTGCAGTCCGCCGCGTTCCCCGCTTCCGTGAAACCCTGCCAAACGGTGTTTCTTACGACACGCTCGAACTGACGACACGCGGGCAATTGGACAATACGCGTGAATATGAAGTGCCGGAAGGTCACTTCTTCATGATGGGCGATAACCGGGACAACTCGATTGACAGCCGGGTTCTGGCCAAAGTCGGATATGTGCCACTTGAAAATTTCATGGGACGCGCCGAAATTCTGTTCTTCTCGGTTGGTGACGGTAAGCCGGCGTGGCACATCTGGAGCTGGCCATGGACAGTGCGCTGGGATCGCATCGGCAGAACGCTCTGAGGAATAGCCGAGTGGAGGCCCGACTGCCCCATGGCCAAAAGCAGGCTGCATGACACAAAAGCCAAAACAAAATGCGGTATCGGCGCTCAAGGCGGCCTTGCAGTACGAGTTCAGGGATCTTGAGCTTCTCAGGGTTGCCCTGACACACGCAAGTGCCCTTGCCCCGTCAGAAACAGTATCAGGTAGCTATCAACGGCTCGAATTCCTTGGCGACCGTGTGCTCGGCCTTGCAATTGCTTCCATGCTGCACTTGCATTTTCCAAAGGCGGATGAAGGAGAGCTCGCTCGGCGATTCAACCACATGGTCAAACGCGAAACCTGCGCCGAAATCGCGCAAGAGCTCGGCGTCGGCGATGCCATGCGGATCGGACTAGCGGAAGCGCAGACCGGCGGCCGAAAAAAGACGGCACTGCTGGCCGATATCTGTGAGGCCGTAATTGCCGCCATTTACCTCGACGGCGGCTTTGAGGCGGCTGCGGACTTTGTAAAGCGCCTTTGGGAACCGCGTATGTTATCGTGGACGGGCCCGTTGCGCGATGCCAAGACCACGCTGCAGGAATGGGCTCAATCGAAGAGCCTGCCGACGCCACATTACGAAGTCACTGGGCGCGACGGCCCGGACCACGAACCCAGCTTTACCGTCTCGGTGATCGTGCGGGGGCTGGCGTCCGGCGAGGGCAAGGGCGGCTCGAAGCGTATCGCGGAACAGAACGCCGCTGAAGCAGTCTTGCGCCGGGAAGGCGTCTGGAAGGAATAACAGTATTTTGAGCGACGAGAACGACACAGGCGAACCGATTGACGAGGATGAAGGGTTTGTGCCGCCGAAAGGCCGGTTCGACATTCCCTTGCCTGAACCGCTTGCCCAGATGCCTAGCGACACGAAGGCCGGGTTCATAGCGTTGATCGGCGCTCCCAACGCGGGCAAGTCGACCCTGATCAATCAACTCGTCGGCACCAAGGTTTCGATTGTCACGCACAAGGTGCAGACAACACGCTCGATCGTACGCGGTGTCGCGATGCACGGCTCTGCGCAACTGGTCTTCATCGACACACCGGGAATTTTCAAGCCGAAGCGCCGTCTCGACCGGGCAATGGTCGACACTGCCTGGGGCGGCGCCCGCGACGCCGACCTGATCGCTCTGCTCATCGATGCGCGCAAGGGGATCGATGAGGAAGTTGAAAACATTCTCAAGCGCCTCAAGAGCCAGTCCGCGCCCAAGGTTCTGATCCTCAACAAGACCGATGTCGCAAAGCGGGAAAAGCTTCTGCAGCTTGCGCAAAGGGCCAACGAATATCTGGAATTCGAGGAAACATTCATGGTCTCGGCCCTTACCGGAGACGGTATCGCGACCATACTCGATCACTTCGCCTCGAAGGTACCTGAAGGACCTTGGCTCTACCCGGACGACCAGCCGTCCGACCTGCCGCTGCGTATTCTGGCCGCTGAAATCACCCGGGAAAAACTGTTCGAACGCCTGCATCAGGAACTGCCCTATATCTCAACGGTGGAAACCGAACAGTGGCAGACACGCAAGGATGGGTCCGCACGCATCGAACAGACCATCTATGTTGAACGGAGCAGTCAGAAAAGCATTGTTCTGGGCAAGGGCGGGCAGACGATCAAGGCAATCTCAAAGGCTGCCCGGGAAGAACTCTCCGACATCATCGAGACCCCCGTGCATCTGTTTCTTTTCGTGAAAGTGCGCGAAAACTGGGCCGACGATCCCGAACGCTACCGGGAGATGGGTCTCGAATTTCCGAAGTGATTGAGGGTAAGGTCGAATCCAGTCTTGAATCGGCCAAATCTAGCGCAGGGTATTGGACTTGGAGTGGACCAGCCGCGGCGTGGTACTGACCACACGCAAGCACGGCGAAAACGACATCATTCTGGAGGCCCTGACCCTCGATCATGGCCGGCACCTGGGCCTTGTCCGGGGTGGCCGCTCCCAACGCAACCGGCCCTTTCTGCAACCCGGCAACGAACTGGATCTGACCTGGAAAGCGCGCCTGCCGGATCACCTCGGGCATTTCCAGCTCGAAGCGCAGACACTGCGTGCCGGCGAACTCATGACGACAGCGATCGGCCTCGCCAGTCTGCAGCATCTCGCATTCCTTTTGCGATTATTGCCGGAACGGCACCCCTACCCGCATCTTTACGACGCCCTGAACGTGGTTCTGGAGCATCTTGACGAACCCGATGCCGCAGCCGCTCTGCTGATCCGTTTCGAACTGGAACTGTTGCGGGACCTTGGAACCGGCCTTGATCTGGAGGCTTGCGCCGCGACGGGCCAGAAGGATGACCTGGTCTATGTCTCGCCCAAATCCGCGCGTGCGGTCAGCCGGGAGGCCGGCAAGCCCTATCACGACAAGCTACTTCCCCTGCCCTCGTTTCTTGTCGATGGCCAGCGCCAGGCAGGAAGTGAGCTGACATGGACCGATGTCACGCAAGGCTTTGAGCTGACAAGCTTCTTCGTATCTCGCCATTTACGGGAGCGTGATGGTACCGACGGTGGCACACGCGAGCAGGTCATGAGCGCCCTGGAACGACGGTATCGCGAGAGTTTTCCCTGGAATTTCCTAGATTAGACATCAGTCATTCATGTGCGGTTTCAGCGAGCGCCAGACGATATCGTTTGTTTTTCCTGAAACGTATACGGTTGTTGCTCTCCCGATCAGATTTTCAGCGGGAACAAAACCAACGCGGGTCAAAACCCGACTGTCTACGGAATTGTCCCGATTGTCACCCATCAAGAAGTAGTGACCAAGCGGAACTTTGTATTCCCGCGTATTGTCCAACTGTCCCTGTTTCGTCAGGTCAAGCGTTTCATAGGACACCCCATTTGGGAGGGTTTCACGAAAGCGGGGAACGTGCCGAACCGCTCCCGATGAAGACATCCCGATATAGTCGTCGATACGTTCCCGTTTGATCGGCTTTCCGTCAATATGAACAACACCATCCAGAACCTGGATTGTGTCACCGGGCAAGCCGACTACGCGTTTGACATAGACAATCGTGAAGTCACTTGGCAATTTGAAAACCACGATGTCACCCTGATGCACTCTGAAGTTTGGAAGGTATTCAGGGCTGTAGGCGCTCGCGAGATCCCTGTAAAATTCTGCAATCGGCAACCGTACCAAAAAGCGGTCACCGATCTCCAGGGTCGGCAGCATGCTGCCAGAGGAACTGCTGAAAGACTTCATCCGGCTAGCGGTATCACCCAGCCAAGCGTTTCCAATTTCCCCACCGGCAACTGCAAACATAAACAGAAACGGCAGGCCAAACGAAAACAGTTTATGTTTCAAATTTCCCACTCATTGCTGCGATGAAAACCCTCAGTTTCTTCTCAAACTACAAGCCTAGGAAGAAATTCTCGAAAACTCCCAAGGGAAGCTGACATGTTCACCTCTTGCGAGCAACCGGACTTTTCGCTTCCTTCGAGTGCGGGATCTCGTGAGTTTGAGGCCGATCGAATTCGTTCACGTGTTCAAACAGCTTGTGACCATGTTAAAAACCGTTGAAAATCTGCGGTTTCGCACGCCAAATCGGCTCGGGCGAATTGCGCGGGCCATGGGAAACAGATAGCAAACAGACATGGGAAAAGAGACGACACCACCACCGAGCGGCATTGAGGGGATCAACCTTCGCGATGCGCTGGAAGAACGTTACCTGGCCTATGCGCTGTCAACCATCATGCACAGGGCCTTGCCGGATGTCCGTGATGGCCTGAAGCCGGTTCACAGGCGCCTGCTCTATGCGATGCGACTTTTGAAACTGGATCCAGGCGCAGGCTTCAAGAAATGCGCGCGTGTGGTCGGCGATGTCATCGGTAAATACCATCCTCACGGAGACCAGGCCGTCTATGACGCCCTGGTGCGTCTCGCCCAGGACTTTGCCCAACGCTATCCATTGATCGACGGTCAGGGCAATTTCGGCAATGTCGACGGCGACAATGCTGCTGCCATGCGGTACACCGAAGCGCGCATGACCGACACGGCCAAGCGACTGCTCGACGGACTTGACGAAAATGCCGTCGATTTCCGGGAAACCTATGACGGCGAAGACAAGGAACCGATTGTCCTGCCGGGCGGATTCCCGAACCTCCTGGGCAACGGCTCCTCAGGCATCGCCGTCGGCATGGCAACATCGATCCCGCCGCACAACGCCTTTGAGCTCTGCCAGGCATGCCTGCACCTGATCAAGAATCCGAAGGCGGAAGTTGACGAACTGCTGGAGCATATCAAGGGACCGGATTTTCCGACCGGTGGCCTGCTTGTCTCCGACCAGGGCTCCATCCGCGAAGCATATGCGACCGGACGTGGCAGTTTCCGCGTGCGTGCACGCTGGGAGGTTGAGGATCTTGGCCGCGGGCAATGGGCGATCGTTGTCACTGAAATTCCGTACCAGGTTCAAAAGTCGCGCCTGATCGAAAAGATTGCCGAACTGCTGACAGCCCGGAAACTGCCATTGCTCGACGACGTTCGCGATGAATCTGCCGAGGATATCCGCGTCGTTCTGGTTCCGCGCTCGCGCAATGTCGACGCAAATATCCTGATGGAGTCCCTGTTCAAGCTGACCGACCTGGAAAACCGGTTCTCCTTGAACATGAACGTTCTTTCCATGGGCAAGGTGCCCATGGTGATGGGCGTGAAACAGGTGCTGCGCGAATGGCTCGATCACCGCAAGGTTGTTCTGGTCCGCCGCTCCGAGCACAGACTTGGCCAGATCAACCATCGACTCGAGGTTCTGGAAGGCTATTTGATCGCCTACCTCAATCTGGACGAGGTGATCCGGATCATCCGTGAGGAAGACGATGCCAAGGCCGAACTGATCAGGACCTTTGAACTGACCGACGTCCAGGCGGAAGCCATTCTCAACATGCGCCTGAGATCCCTGCGCAAACTTGAGGAACTTGAGATCCGCAAGGAGCACGGAAAACTCACCGACGAAAAGGACGAGCTCACGAAACTTCTCGGCTCAGACGCCCGTCAATGGACCCGAATTTCCAAGGAAATTGTTGACATTTCCAAGGTCTATGGACCTGAAACGGAAATCGGCAGACGGCGCACCGACAAGTCGGAGGCTCCGGAAGCGGACCTGGTCGACATTCAGCAGGCGATGATCGAAAAGGAACCGATAACCGTCATCATCTCGGAAAAAGGCTGGATCCGTGCCCTCAAAGGGCATCAGAGCGATTTGTCATCCCTGACCTTCAAACAGGGCGACAAGCTGAAACTGTCTTTCCATGCCGAGACGACAGACAAGATCCTCGTGTTCTCGACCGGAGGCAAGTTCTTCACCCTCGGAGCTGATCGTTTGCCGGGTGGGCGCGGACACGGCGAACCGATCCGTCTCATGGTCGAGATGGACGAAGCGCAGGATGTGGTGAATGCCTTCGTTCACAAACCTGGGCGAAAGCTTCTTTTGTCCAACAACGAGGCGCGCGGTTTTGTCGTCAGCGAGGATGATGTCATTGCAAACACCCGCAAGGGCAAGCAGGTGCTCAACCTGACGGCCCCGGCGGAAGCAGCCCTTTGTGTCGATGCCACTGGAGATCAGGTGGCGATCATCGGCGAAAACCGGAAATTGCTGGTTTTCCCACTTGCTCAGATCGCGCAAATGGGCAGGGGCCGCGGCGTGCGGCTGCAGCGTTACAGGGACGGAAATGTGTCCGACATCAGGGTTTTCTCCGGCGAAGAGGGACTTACCTGGATCAACAGTTCAGGACGCAGCTTTACCCGTTCGCTGGAAGAACTTACCGATTGGCGCGGAGACAGGGGCCAGGCCGGGCGCCTGCCGCCGACCGGCTTCCCGCGTTCAAACAAGTTCGGTCCCGGCAAACTCTAGCGCGCATCGAGGGAATGTCGGATCGCTTACGCGCATTTTTCTGCTGATCAGTCGGTTTGTGCCCACGACAAACGGAAGCCGCCACAATCAGCGGGAGAAAGGACTGGCTAGGGCCTTCGGATGCCGGAAAACACGGCATCGTCTTTCGTGACACAGCTTGCCGAGTGAACAGCATTCAGGCACCAAACGATTCGACATTCATTGGATGCGCTCCAGGTATCTGAAGCCTGCAGTTAAGAAAGACCGTTGGTGGCGGTTAACTGCCGCCACATACCGGGTGTCATCCCAAATGCCCGTTTGAAGTGTCTCGTCATGTGACTTTGATCGGAAAAGCCACTTTCCACCGCCGCTTCCACAAGTGTTTTTCCCAGAACAAGCAGGCGTTTCACGGTTTCGAGCCGACGCATCACCAGATACCGGTGCGGGCTTGTTCCGAATACTCTTTTGAACTGCCTCGACAAGGTGAAGCGGTCGAGGTTCGTCATCCCTTCCAAATCACCTACCCGGACCTGTTCCTTATGACTTTCCCTGAGAAACTCGGCGCAGTTTCTGAGCGAAGGCAAGTCGATCGCCTGTCTGTTTCCCAAATCGGATCCGCCAAATTTGCTCAGACACTGTGAGAGTTCGGCAAGCAGATGACTGCGTTTCAATTCTCCCATCTCATGGTCGATGTCTTCAAGGCCCTCCGAAAGGCTCCGCCTGAAGACCGGGTCCGCCAAGACCGGTGTATCGACAAACGGCAAACCCATTGTTCCTGAACGCCCAAGTGCGGTTTGCACGTCCTCCGGCTGGATATAGATCATGCGGTATCGCAGCCCACGTTCAGTCCCTGCCCCACCATCATGAAGCTCGTCGGGATGAATCACGATTATCTGCCCGGGCAACGATGCGCGTGCCTCGCCGCGATATCTGAAAGTCTGCACACCGTTGAGCGTCAGACCGATCGCATAGGTGTCATGTCTGTGAGGGTTGAACCCGTTACCGCGGAACCTTGCCTCGATCCGCTCAACACCCTCCTCCGCAGGCGCCATGCGGATTGCATCAGTTCGTTCGCCGCACAAACGTTCAAGACCATCTGCTTCGATTGCCTCTAGGTTCTTGCAGACCTTCGTTTCTCGAATCCCCCTGGTGGAGTTTTCACCCATGTTTGCTACCAAATTCGTCGTTGTTGTACGGGATGACCTGGCCGTGTGGCAGAAACTAAACGTAACTGCATTTCTTTCAACAGGCATTGCGTCCGCGACCCCCGGGATTATCGGAGAGAACTACCGCGACGCTGCAGGCAACAGCTATCACCCGATGAGTGTTCAGCCGATCATTGTTCTTGGCGCCGATGAAGCTCTTCTGAAAAAGATCCATGCCCGATCTCTCCAGCGCGGCGTCCGGACGAGCCTTTATGTCGAAGAGATGTTTTCGACCGGACATGATGCCGCCAACCGGGAGGTATTCGGGAAATACACTCCCGAAGAGGCAAGTGTCGTCGGCCTGGCGCTTCATGCCGACCGGAAAACTGCCGACAGGATCACCAAGGGTGCACGCATGCATCCCTGATCAAAAGGCCAACCGCCCGATTCATGACGACTTCCCCCTCGACGGATCGTTTTCCAGCAGGCAATCTGTCTGTCTGGAAAAAATCGGGGAAGACATGACCGGTTCGTTCACATTCAACACCAGCCCACGCATCATTCTTGAAAATGGTGCGGCGTCGAAGATTGATCAACTGGCTGCACATTGCCTTGGTCCGCGCCCGTTTATCGTGACGGATCCCATCATCCTGTCGCTGGGACTACTCTCGCCGGCGGAGGCCATGCTGAAGGCATGCGGTTATGATTTTGGCCATTTCACAGACGTCGCAGCCGATCCGCCTCGATCACTCGTCGAAGCCGCAGCTGAAGCTGCAATGTCGCACGGAGCGACTTCCGTCATCGGTTTCGGAGGCGGGTCTTCCCTTGACGTTGCGAAGCTCGTCGCACTGCTTGCGAAAAGCAACGAAAACCTCGACGACGCGTGGGGCATTGGAAATGCAAAAGGTCCGCGCCTACCTCTCGTGCTTGTTCCGACAACAGCAGGAACGGGTTCGGAAGTCACTCCTATCTCAATCGTCACCGTTGGCGAGGAAGAAAAACGCGGTGTTGTCTCGCCGCTCCTGCTGCCTGACATTGCCATTCTTGACCCGTCCCTGACACTCGGGCTTCCTGCTGCCGTAACGGCCGCAACCGGTATTGATGCCATGGTCCATGCGATCGAGGCCTATGCATCCAAGTCGGCAAACAACAATCCTGTCTCAAGATCGCTGGCGATTGAAGCACTGCGCCTACTTGGGGCCAATATCGAGACGGCAGTCTTTTCACCCGGAAATGTCAACGCAAGAAGCGCAATGCTTGCCGGCTCAATGATGGCGGGAATGGCTTTTGCAAACTCTCCGGTTGCTGCGGTCCACGCGCTGGCCTATCCGCTCGGCGGCATTTTCCATATCCCGCATGGATTGTCGAACGCGCTTGTTCTGCCGCATGTCCTGAGATTCAACAACAGCGTCGCTGCAGACACTTATTCCGAAATCGCAACTGCGCTGTTTCCAGACCTGTCAGAGACTTCAGACGCAGCAGACCGTGCCGAGGCATTTGCGCAAAGACTGGCGGAACTTTCGTCGAAAATCGGATTGCAAACCCGGCTAAGCGACGTCGGCATCACGGAAAGCAATCTGCCCAAACTGGCGCAAAGCGCGATGATGCAGACCCGTCTTCTGGTCAATAATCCACGCGAACTGACGGAAACGGATGCTCTCGAAATTTACAAAGCCGCTTTATGAACTCCACAAGTTATCCACAGGCCGTGCGCCAACGCCCACTTTCAAGATCAGACTTCAAGGCGTTTCGGGATATCCCCACGCGGTGGATGGATGTGGACATCTACGGGCATGTCAACAACGTGCAATACCTGAGCTTTTTCGATACGGCCGTAAACGGCTGGTATGTCGCAAACGGTCTCCTGGATCCACGGACGAGCCCTGAAGTCTTTCTCGTTGTCGAAACAGGATGTCACTACTTCGCCGAGTTGACATTCCCTTCTGTCGTTTCCGCAGGCCTGAAAATTGAAAAACTCGGCTCCAGCTCTATCGTCTTCCGTGTCGGTTTGTTTGCCGGCGAAGAGCCGGAAACTGCGGCCCACGGCCGGTTCGTTCATGTTCTTGTGGATCGAAAAACCAGGCGCCCCATGCCCATTTCCGAAAACGCCCGGGGCATCTTATCAAGTTTGATGACGTAGGAAATCCAATCTTGCAGGGCCATTGATTATCCAGAGCCTGTTCTCAGGTAATCCACGGGAAAAGCCAAGGACAGTCCATTCGCGTCTGCACAACTAACTCACAGACGATCCACACGTTATCCGCAACTTTTCAACAGGCTGGGAAATCGAGCACATGGCCGGTTGTCAACATGTGGAAAACAACTCTCAACCCAAGTTCTTCATAAGGCGGGATTTCTCGCGCTGCCAGTCCCGTCTCTTTTCGGTTTCGCGTTTGTCATGCAGCTTTTTCCCCCGCGCAAGGGCGATTTCGAGCTTTGCCCGGCCTTGCTCGTTAAAATAAAGCTTGAGTGGCACAATTGTCTTGCCGTCCTTCTGCACGGCACCGGCAAGCTTGCCGATTTCACGTTTGTGCAGAAGAAGTTTTCTGGGGCGCCGGGGTTCGTGATTGAACCTGTTGGCCTGGAGATACTCGGGTATGTAGACGTTGTAGATCCAGATCTCACCGGCGTATTCAGCCGCGTAGGATTCGGCAATATTCGCCTTGCCGGTGCGCAGGGATTTCACTTCCGTGCCCTTCAGCTCGATCCCCGCTTCCAGCGTATCCTCGATTTCATAGTTGAATCGGGCTTTCCGGTTGTCCGAAATGATTTTTCTTCCCGGATCGCCGCCTTTTTTCGAAGCCATTCTCGTCCTTCAGGGGCAATCCCCCGCAAATTCAGTTGATCAGACCGGCATGTGCCATCGCATCTCGAATTTCGACTTTTGTCGGTTCGGTTACCGGCACGAGCGGCAGGCGAAGCTCTTCCTCGATCTTGTTCAGGAGCGAAAGAGCGTATTTCGCACCGGTTGGGCTCGGCTCCAGGAAAAGGGCGCGGTGCAACGGCGCCAAACGGTCCTGGTACTCAAGTGCTTTTGCAAAATCGCCAGCAAGCGTCGCGGCCTGGAATTCGGCACACAGGCGCGGGGCAACATTTGCTGTCACTGATATACAGCCGACACCACCATGTGCGTTGAACGCAAGGGCCGAAATGTCTTCGCCGGAAAGCTGAATGAATTCCGAACCGCACAAATGACGCTGACGGCTGGCCTTCGCCAGGTCGGCAGTCGCATCCTTGACACCCTTGATATTTGCGCAACTCTCAAACAGTTCCGCCATTGTCTCCGGTGTCATGTCGATTACGGATCGGCCGGGAATGTTGTAGATGATGATGGGCAAGCCAACTGAATCGTTGATGGCCTTGAAGTGTGCCTTGAGGCCCGCCTGATTTGGCTTGTTGTAGTAGGGTGTTACAACGAGCAAACCGTCCGCCCCTGCCTTTTCGGCATGTTGGGCAAAATCAATCGCCTCGACCGTGTTATTCGATCCTGCGCCGGCAATGACGGGCACGCGGCCAGCCGCAGCTTCAACACATAGTTCGATTACCCGCTTATGCTCATCGTGACCAAGGGTCGGGCTTTCGCCAGTGGTTCCAACAGGAACCAAGCCGTTCGACCCTTCGGCTATCTGCCAATCCACAAATTCCTGAAACCGTTTCTCATCGAGCGCTCCGTCCTTGAACGGGGTAATCAGCGCTGGAATGGAGCCTTTGAACATCTCGGTTTCCTCTTGGATGACTCTGGTGTTTACGATGAACGGAATTCGACCGGTCTCAATGGACGCGCAACATACTCACCTGCTGCAAAAGGGGCAATGCTTGCTTGGCGTTTCCTGCTGTTCCATGGTGTTTTCCTTGGCCGAATGCGCCCTTTAAGCGACACATTCAACGATCCTGAGGCTCTCACACCTGTCTCTCCTGTTGGCGGTCTTCCAAAAATCGGTACTATCTTTTGAAAATCGAGATGAGAACGTTTGGAGATTTTCATGGTCACTGCGCCACAAGAAGCGCAATCGAACGCCGTGCCTGCCACCCCCGAACCTATTGACTTCACGTGGCGGAGTTCCGACGGCCTTCAGTTGTACGGGCAGGATTGGCGTCCCACCGACACCGCTCCGGGCAACACCAAACCGCCGATTCTCTGCTTGCCTGGTCTCTCTCGAAATTCCCGTGATTTCAATGACATCGCACAATTTCTTCAATCAAAACATTATCGCGTAGTTGCTCTTGATTATCGTGGAAGAGGAAAAAGCGATTGGGACAAAGACTGGAGGAACTATGCCCTTCCGGTAGAAGAAAACGATATTGCTCTTGCGATCGAGGAACTCGGCCTGGGTCGTTTTGCCGTGCTTGGAACATCGCGCGGCGGACTGCATGCGCTTGCCATGACGTTTCGATTTCCGGCGGACCGCATGGCTGGCGTAATCTTCAATGATATTGGGCCTCACATCGAGATGAAGGCAATTCACCGGATCGCCGCAACACTCGGTCGCAATATGAAAACCAATTCCATGGATGAAGTTGCCCGGAACCTGGAGCGGACGATCGGCCAACAGTTTCCGTCATTTGGCCGAAAAGAATGGCTTAAACTAGCAGGACAACTGGCATCGGAACACGATGGCGAATTTGTCATGGACTATGACCCTGCCCTGGCGCATCAACTCGCAAGTCTCGATGACGCGACGCCGGCGCCTGATCTTTGGCCGCTTTACGAAAGACTTACAGATCGCCCGGTTTTCATTCTTCACGGTGAACATTCGGACCTTTTGAGCCACGAAACCTGCGAGCGAATGCTCCAGATGCATCCCAGTGCGCAACTCCAGACAATTCAGGGACAAGGCCATGCGCCGGTCCTTTGGGAATCCGATACTCATGAAGCCATTGGAAGTTTTCTGAAAAGACTCTGATTGGCAGTATCAAATGGCACTTTTCAGCGACCACGGGTCAGAACCTGCCTTCATTTGACCGCGCGGGCCTCGAAATCGCCGAATATTGTGTTGACCCGATCCGAAAACTCAAAAAAAATCAAAAGAAAAACCCGGCGTTTCCGCCGGGTTTTCCATCAAACCTCTTGAGGAGGATTGATTAGAAAGTGCGCTGCATACGAACACCGAACAGCAGTTCGTCGAAGTCGTTGCTAGCGTTTCCACCAGTGCCGTCGATCGAGTTGTTGGCGTAACCAACGTCAGCACCCATGACGAAACCGGAGACCGGCTCCCACTGTACCGAACCGTCGATTGCCCAGCGGTCAACGTTGCCGATGGCAGCAGAGCTGTCCATGTCAACATGTGCCCAAGATCCGTCAGCTGCCAGACCGATGGTCGGGGTAGCCTGGATGTACACACCAGCAGACAGTGAGTAACCGGAGTTGGTGTCCCCATCAGGTGCATAGTCAGCAACGCCGGTCAGGCCGGTGATGCCGTTACCGATGTACTTCAGAGCGCCGTCAGCATAGAAACCCTGGAAGAAGATGTTGGAACCGGAGTTTGCGAACGGCAGGTTGAAGTTCGCACCAGCGCCGATTGCCCAGCCGAGGCTGTCTTCGGAACCAGAAGCATTCGTGCTGTTGAATGCCGCGTCAGGATAAACCTGATGGATGGCACCGGAAAGCTGTGCGGAACCCCAACCCTGGGATACGCCGAGAGCAGCAACGAAATCAGGCATACGCGTTCCGCCGTAAGCGCCAACTTCGTGACCGGAACGATCTTCGATTGCGAGCGTTGCGGAGAAGCCGTTGCCGAATGCAGCGGTGTAAGCGATCTGGTTGACCGTGGTATCAGCCCAGTCACGTGTGACAACACCCATGAACACCTGACCGGTGTAGGTGTTGAAGTTAGATCCGAGGTAACCAGCTGTCAGGCCGCCCCACTGGATGTAACCAGAGTCCAGCTTGAAGCCGCTGGCGCCGTTGGTGATGTCCATGCGCAGACCGACATAAGCACGCAGGGTGCCGAATTCAGTAGCGTTACGAGCATCGAGGTATGCGTAACCGCGTGTCAGCCAGGAATAACCATCGGAATCACGGCTGGCCCAAGCACCAGGTGTGTTGTCATCGTCCAGAACGTTGTTGACAACGAACTGTGTACGAAGACGACCACCAACACGCAGGCAGGTTTCTGTGCCCGGGATGTAGTAGAAGCGTGAACCGTAAGCGTCACAGACGCGAACGTAGTCGACCGGCTCCGGAGCAACCGGAAGATCGGCTGCCTGGGCGGTGGTAGCGGTAGCAGCAGCTGCTACGCCGAGCATCAAGCTCTTGAGTTTCATATCTGACCTCCAATCAGTCATATCAATCGGCACTCAATCAGAAGCGCCACTTGTCCCCGCGAATTTTTTCTGCGTTTGCTTCCGACCGGAGGTTGGATGTCCGAGGCATGCAAACCAGTGCGGCTCGAAGCCGCTCGCAACATGACCATACGCATCCGCTTTCCCGGTTCAACATCGAATGTGCTCTGCCCCCGCTCCGGGAGCTGTTTTCAAAAACCGGTGTTGCGCGAATGTCACAAAATCAGGGTGGATCTTTAGAAACTGTTAGGAAATGAGCGCCCTAGCGACGCTTTGAAGGCCTGAAACAACAATAATCAAGGCTGAATGGTCAGCGAGAATCGCCGCCTTTATAAATGGGGACGGCCCGGCAGATTGGAGCCTGCCGGGCCGCATGACTGACTGGAGTTCAAAGTCACTCAGTCAGCTAACTAATCACGGATGATTAGAAAGTGCGCTGCATACGAACACCGAAGAGGAGTTCGTCGAGATCGTTGACGCTCTGACCGGAAATGTCAGCGCTTGTGTTGGAGTAACCAATGTCGGCACCCATGACGAAACCGGAGACCGGCTCCCACTGTACCGAACCGTCGATTGCCCAACGATCGATGTCTGCGTCGGTAGTGCCGACAAAGTCATTCTGGTCAACGTGTGCATAAGAACCGTCAACTGCCAGACCGATGGTCGGGGTTGCCTGAATGTACACACCAGCAGACAGGGAGTAACCAGTGCTCTTGTCGCCGTTTCCGCCGTAGTCGGCCACGGAGCCAAGCGTCGTACCGGTGCTGCTGACAACGGAAACGCCAGTGATGCCGTTACCGATGTACTTCAGAGCGCCGTCAGCATAGAAACCCTGGAAGAAGATGTTGGAACCGGAGTTTGCGAACGGCAGGTTGACGTTCACACCAGCGCCGATTGCCCAGCCGAGGCTGTCTTCATCGCCAGAAGCATTTGTGCTGTTGAATGCCGCATCAGGATAAACCTGGTGAAGAGCACCGGAGAGCTGTGCGGAACCCCAACCCTGGGATACGCCGAGAGCAGCAACGAAATCAGGCATACGTGTTCCGCCGTAAGCGCCAACTTCGTGACCGGAACGATCTTCGACAGCAAGCGTTGCGGAGAAACCGTTGCCGAATGCAGCGGTGTAAGCGATCTGGTTGACCGTGGTATCAGCCCAGTCACGTGTGACAACACCCATGAACACCTGACCGGTGTAGGTGTTGAAGTTAGATCCGAGGTAACCAGCTGTCAGGCCGCCCCACTGGATGTAACCGGAGTCCAGCTTGAAGCCGCTGGCGCCGTTGGTGATGTCCATGCGCAGACCGACATAAGCACGCAGGGTGCCGAATTCAGTAGCGTTACGAGCATCGAGGTATGCGTAACCGCGTGTCAGCCAAGAATAGCCTTCAGAATCACGGTCCGACCAGTTGCCACGCCCATCATTGTCAAGAACGTTGTTGACAACGAACTGTGTACGAAGACGACCACCAACACGCAGGCAGGTTTCTGTGCCCGGGATGTAGTAGAAGCGCGAACCGTAAGCGTCACAGACGCGAACGTAGTCGACCGGCTCCGGAGCAACCGGAAGATCGGCTGCCTGGGCGGTGGTAGCGGTAGCAGCAGCTGCTACGCCGAGCATCAAGCCCTTGAGTTTCATTTCTGACCTCCAAAAGTCAATTTCAATTCAGAGCCTTGAACTACCGGATTTTCGGCCTGCCGGGCTCTGTCCCCGCGATTTCTCGGAAAAACAGACCAAAACAACGTTACGTGATCCATTTCTACTGACGATTACTCGCCGTCGCACCAATGTTAAAACCAAATTTGCGCTCAACCGGCAAGCGCAAAACAACTCCAGAGCTCACAACCGGTACGCGCTGTGCCTTTTCTGCAACATTGTTTTTACTGGTTTTTTCCTGATTGTATATGAAAATCGAAATAGATTTTCTCATATTAAACCCTGGCTGCACGTATCCAATCAACCATTGAATGTAAAATCTGCGGTTGAATTTCAAGAATCAACAAAATAATCAATTCATATAAATAATTGCAAAATAGTTGTTTGAATCTAAAAAATACAATCTATTAAATTTTTACATGTATAAACTCTATTTTTATCTGACAATACTTTAAGTGAAAAAAATGACTCTGAGTCAGATTAAGTATTCACGTATAACGCGAGTTGCAAGTAGCAAAAAATACACTCCTTTTCTCGATCCGGCACCTGGCGCCAAATCCGCTTCCAACCAAGCAGCAGGCACGAAAATGCAGAGGACGCGTCGAATCGAGTCTCGAATTTTCGATAAAATCTTTTTAATACAATGACTTATTTGATCTTCACGGAAACGCTTGCGCTTTTCCCGCTGGCATCCTTGACCGTCACATTTGCAAATCCGGGTGACTCCGGCTGCCAGATCAGTTGTCGTTGAGTAGAATCGGTTTGGAACGGGGCTCCGTTGACAAGAACCGCATAGGGTGCAACGCCACCTTTGAATTTGACAACGAGCGGTTGGGAAAATTGCCGTCCTTCTTCCGACGGCTTCAGCCCCAGGTGCAGTTCCGCACCATCCGGTGGATACGAAATCAGCAGTCTGTCTTCCTGGTGGGATACACTCCGATTTCCAGATGTTCTGGCATATTGGAGCGGTAGCGGTACATCTCCGGCAAGTGCGGCAGCGACATCAGGCGGGTGTGGAGGAAATGGCACGCGTGCTGTACCCAGTTTTTGAAAGACTTCAAAAAGAATCGGTACAGAAGTCTTTTGTCCTGTCTGCCCCGGCACCGGTGATCCGTCTGGCCGTCCGACCCATACGGCGGCAACGTATTTTCCGTCGAACCCGAGCGCCCACGCATCACGATATCCATATGAAGTCCCGGTCTTGTAGGCAATATGCTGAGTCTCGGAGCCTTGAAGCTGTGGCATCCCGACCAGAATGTCGCTCACCATGACTGCCGCCTTTGCCGAAAGCACCTTCTGAGATTGCTGTTGCGGCCCCTGCGGAAGACATGACACCCGGCAATGCCTGAATTCGACCGGTTGGCCGCCCCGCGCCAGGGCTCCGTAAGCCTGCGCAAGGTCCTTCAGCGACAAACCCAGTCCACCGAGACTGATCGCCAATCCCGCTGGCTTGCCTTTTTCCAGAACCGGCCGGGCGCCCGCCCGTTTCAAACGCGCCAGCAGCCGCGCTGGTCCAACTGCTTCCAGTAACTGGACAGCCGGCGTGTTCAGGGAAAGCTGCAAAGCCTCCCGCAGTGTCACCGTCCCCTGGTAAGCGCGGTCGAAATTGGTTGGCTGATAACCCGCTATATTGGTCGGTCGATCCCTGATCAGGCTTTGCGGGACCCCAACGCCTTCTTCAAATGCAAGCCCGTAGATGAATGGCTTCAGCGTCGAACCGGGTGAACGCACTGCCCGGGTCATGTCGATATGACCCAATCGCGCTTCGTCCAACAGGTCCGGTGCGCCGAGCCGAGCCACAATTTCACCGCTTCGGTGGTCCGCCACGATGATTGCCAGGGAAACCGGCACCGGAAAGCTGTTGGCGCGCGTTCGTGCGAGTGCTTCCAGAGCCGACTGCAGGTCCTTGTCGATCGTCAGGTGATGTACAGCCCGCTTTGGAGCCATGATTCGCGCGTGGCGGCTTTCATGGGCAGCAATCAGCGGCATATTGTTGCGCCGTGTCCGCACGGGTTCCGCAGAGGCCGAAGCAGCTTCGGCCGGTGAAATGACGCCAGCGACAACTGCTCTGGCAAGAACCCTGTTGCGTGCTTTTCGGGCCCGGTCAGGAAAGCGGTCCGGCCGACGAGCTTCCGGGCTTTGAGGCAGCGCAACCAGAAGCGCGGCCTCGGCCACCGTCAAGCGCCCTGGCTCCTTGCCGAACCAGGTCAGGCTTGCCGCACGGACCCCTTCCAGGTTGCCGCCGAAGGGTGCTCTCAACACGTAAAGCCGGAGAATGTCCTCCTTGGAATAAGTCTGTTCGAGCTTCACGGCCTTCAGGACCTGCTCATACTTGCGCCGAGCACTTCTTGTCGGTGCTTCATCCAAAAGCCGTGCGACCTGCATTGTCAGCGTCGAACCACCGGAAACGATGCGGCCGTGCCGAACACCCTGCAAAATGGACCGGATCAGGGCGCGCGCATCAACGCCGTCATGCTCAAAGAACCGTTTGTCTTCGAAGGAAAGCAGCATCTGAACATAGAGTGGATCGATCTCGTCAAGCTCAACCGGTAGCCGCCATTTCTCATCGCGACTGGTAAACGCCCTGAGCAAACGATCTTCACGGTCAAGAACGACGACCGAAAGCGGCAACTCGGAGATTTGTGGTGGCGGCGCAAGGGCCTTGAAGTCAGAGAGTACTTTCCAGCTTCCAGCTCCCAGGAATGTGCAAAGGCAAACTCCGGCGATCGCCATCGATCGCCGGTTTCCTTGCCAGAACTGCCTCAACCGGATTGCCATTTCCAGTGTTACCGGGTCGGGCCCAGAACGTTGAAGCGGCCAGTTTCCGTGATCGCACGACGGTCAGGCCGGTACATGTCCTCAACCGAGGCCGGTGGATGAGCGAATGCGCCGGGTATCGCTGCACGTGCCAGATACGCAAACGTCAGTTCCTGGCCACCCTGCCGGGTCTGATCAACGGCAACCTCGAACCTGTCATCGTAAAAGGCAGCATGCTGCGGGGAGTCTATGGTTGACAGGAAGGAAAGCCCCCCAAGGTCACCGGAGCGCACCAGTCTCGGATTGTCGATGACGAGACCTGCCGGCAACCGGTCGACAACCATCAGCCGTCCTGGCTGATCTGTCAGTGCACGCACGGTGAGAACAACGGCGAGACGTGTATTGACCGGGACTGCCGACGGATCCACCAGATTGCCGTCCAGATCGTAGATCCGGCGCTCGACTGAGTAATCCTTGCCGCCGGCCGGCTCCGGTGTAACCGGCTGCCCGACAACAGAAACGAGAAGATCTGTCGCTGCCGCGCCGTTATTTGACACCTGAACCGGCACTCCTTCCAGTTCGCTGCCACTGAGCGCCCATGCCAGTCGGCCTGGGGTTTCTGCGCCGCCGACTGATATCCGGGCTTCGTCCGCTGACTCGTTTAGTGCCTGCGCCGCAAGAAGCAGCCACGCCATGTCCTGTGTTGATCGGTTCGACGTTCTGCTCTGCGCAGCCTTCAACCTGTCAATCGCGTCTTCTTCCAGCTGCGTTCCGGCCGAGGCAGAAACGATGTAGTCTGTTACGCCCGCGCTGTCGCGCAACGAAGAACCATAGTCACTGCGGTAGGTCTGGTTCTTTTCCCGAGGCAAAGCATTGAGAGCTGCGGTAAATCCGGTTGCGGCCCGTTCCCTCTCGCCGTAAAGCGCAAGTCCTGCGGCAACCTGCGCCTTGGCAAGCGGTGTCGCAAAGCTTTGCAGCTTCGCATCCAGGTAGTAGCGCAGATCACCCATCGACGCGCGACCGTTTCTTGCAAGCACATACAGCGCGTAGGCAATTCCCTCACCACCGTCCTGAAAGTCGGATGCATAGGCCATCCGGTTCTCCAGATTGTCCAGTGCCGTGGTAAACGCGAGGTCCGGGACCCGGTATCCCTTCTCCCGGGCACGGGTCAGGAAGTCGGTCACATAGGCGTCTAGCCAGGTGTCGCCATCGCCAAAGCTGTTCCAAAGGCCAAATTCACCTGAAGAGGACTGGTTGGCGAGCACAGCCGAAATGGCCTTGACCACCCGACCCCTGATCGCGTCGTCACTGCCAAGCCCGGCCGCTTCGGCGACTTCGCTCAAATAAAGCAACGGCAAGGCCCGGCTCGTGGTCTGCTCGGTGCAGCCGTATGGATACCGGTCGAGCGCGGCCAACAGGCCGGCAACGTCAATGCTGGCAGCACCGCCCGCCGTGAGCGTGACATCAACGGTTTGCGCCCTCAATCCGTCGAAACTGTCAGCGCTCAGGCTCAGGTTGTCTCCGGATGCGAGCTGGAAAGACGACCTTCGCACGACATTGGGTTGCGTGTCCCTGATCTCAAGCCCGATTCGCTTGACGGTGCTCTCACCGTCCGGACCCGTAAGCGACGCAACGACTTCACTGTCTGATGGATCGGAACCGGCGCTGACCGGCAGCAGTGCGAGAACCTTCTTGCCCTTTTCAATCTCGAATGAACGAACTTGCCTTGGAGCATTGTCGATCGACAACCCTTCACCAGCAGTGACCTCCAGTTCATAGGTTCCGGTCTCACCGTCCACATTGTCGATTTCGATCGCGAGACGCGAACTGTCCCCGGGAGCGAGGAACGCGGGTGCACTTGCCGTCATCACGACGGGCGACCTGACTTCCACTTCCTGATCGGCATGGCCTACGCCGTCAGGCGTCCAGGCAACGGCCATCAACTTGAGTGCACCATTGAAGGCTGGAACATCGAACAAAACCGTCGCATTTCCATCTGAATCGACGTTCACGAGCCCCGAAAACAGAGCGACCGGCTCCTCGTCGGGCGGCGGGGAATCAAGTCTGAGTGACATGGCATCACCGCCGGACCGGATCCTTCCCAAAGTACCGGCCATCCGGTCGATCAGCTGTCCGTAAAGATCCCTGATATCCGTTCCGAGCCGGCGCTGGCCAAAATACCAGGCATCCGGGTCCGGTGTCTTGAAATTTGTCAGATTCAAAATGCCGACATCAACGGCGGCGACAGTCAGATAGGCCTCGGTACCAGGCTGAAGATTGGCAAGCCTGACGGGAACCTCAAGCGTGGTTTCCGGCAGGATCCGTCCCGGTGCAGACAACTCGACATCAATCACGCGATCGCCCGGATCCACCTTGAGCCAGGACAGGCCGATTGCCCGCGAGGGCATGCGTTTCTGGTCGATATCCATGGGGCGGTAGAGGCTCGCGGTGACGTAAGCACCCGCCCCCCATTCGTCGCTGACGGGAAGCTCGATTTCGGTCTCTTCAGCAGACACTTCAATGGTGCGGCTCGCAAGAAGACCACCCGAGACAACGTTCACCACCGCAATCCCGGCCATCTGCGGCTTCAGCCGCAACTTCGCCGTCTCACCAGGCCGATAGCTTGCCTTGTCCAGTCCGACGTCGAGATAGTCCGGCGTTTCGGATGAGGCGTCCGCGGAGTACCAGCCAGCATTGAACGAAACACTTGTCGAAGTCTGAAGCGAACCCCTCCCCTTTACATCGAGCCTGTATTCACCCCATTCCACCGGCAGGGACAGTTCGGCGGGTTTCGCCGCTTCAATGCTCACTTCACCGCTGGCCACCCGCTCTGATGTGGTTATCGGCTCAAAGGACCAGCGTCCGTCAAGACGGTACCACTGGTATCTCCGGCTGACCTTGGAAAGTGTCCATGACAAGTCGTCCGCGTCCAGCTGCTTGCCGTCCGCACCGATGACAATCAGGGAAAAGGCAGCAGGTCCGCCCTCATCAACACCGCCATCGAATGCCGGTCTGATGCCGATACGTGGCCCATCCAGGGCAACCGGCAGGTCAAGATCGCGTTCGACATAGCGTCCACCCGCCTCGACCAGACGTGCAACCAGTTCAGCGTCATACAGGGTCGTTGTCTCGGGCAGGGTCGGCAGGGTCACGTCAAAAGAGAGTTTGCCATTCTCGTCCGTTTTCAGACCTGATGGGATCGCGCCGCGCTGGGAATAGGTCTCTTCATTCTCCAGTCCGAACAGATACCCCTGATAGGCCTTGAGCGTGCGAACGGGGCGCACGATGACATCGCCTTCCAGAGTCTGGCCGCTGGCGGGAGAACCGTAGAGAAACTTCGCCTCCAGCGTAATCGATGTCGGAGATGTCCGACTGAAGGCTGTCGCTCGGGTTTCCAGCTCGAAATCGACCCTTTCAGGTCGATAATCTTCCACAAGGAAAGTCTCCTGCGCGAGCGCTCCTCCCTTGGGATCGGCGAATACCTGCCAGGACCAGATCCCCTGTTGCACGGACCCGCCAAGATCGAGATCCTGCAAATGACCACCAAGACCGCTATCGGTCACGGTATAACGGGCATGTTCCACGCCGTCGGGACGGCTGAAAACGAATGTCAGCGGAAAGTCTTCCTGTGCCATTGCCTTCGAATTGCGAAGGAGAGCCTGGGCGTGAACCGTTTCGCCGGCCTTGTAGATTCCACGGTCAGTCCAGGCAAAGACATCCAGTGGTCCCGGGGCAGGCCTGCCTTCAACCCCGCGGTCGGAAAGATCGAATGCGGGTTTGCGCAGATCGAGGAACGAATAGTCGCCCTCCCCGGTTTCGGCGATGAGAACTCCCGGTGCAGATCCACCGCGACCACGCGTCAGGCCGGCTGCAAACTCGGCGAATCCCTCCGCGTTTGTCGTGGTCTCACCGAGCACTTCATTGTTCACTGCCAGGAGCCTGACGGTAACGCCATCGAGCGCTTTTGCTGTTGAGAGAGAACGGATATTCGCTGCAATGCCGCTGTCGCCTGCAAGTGCGGTCAGTCCGAGGTCCGACACCAGGAACCACTGTGTGGCAAGTGTGCCCCAACGGTTCTGCAAATCGAGTTTGGAGCGCGCCGTCATGGCATAGACACCGGGCTTCAGTTCGATCCCGGTTTCGGAAACGGGGAACGCCGTGGTGACGTCCTGGTTCAGCGTGTTTTCGGTTTCGAGAATTCCGGACCAGACCTTTTCGCCAAGCTCGTCCTCGATCTGATCTGCCTGCCACGAATCGAGCTGACGCAGGAAACGGTTGTCGCGCAGAACGTCCGCGACAGACCGGTTACCGACGCGATAGATCGCAGTTTCAACCTCGGTGCTGTTTACCGACACGATCGGAATGGTTGGATTGCCACCTGAGGGGAGAACGTAAGAGCGGCTGAGGAAATGGACCGATGGCGCACGATCCTTCACGTAGATCGACAATTCAGCCGTCTTTTCAAGCTTTTCGTCATCGGCAGCCGGCAAGCCACTGCGGGCTGTGACCTGATAGCGGGCTCCGTGCTCCAGACCGTCGGCACAGATCTGGTTCCCCTCGGTTTCGACCGAGACCGAGCCGGAACCCTTGACCCTGACATAAGGCCCGAGGTCTTCACCCAGAGGAAGCTTTTGCGAAAAGGTCAGACAGATTCTGGGAGAGACGCTGTTCGAATCAACCTGATGATCGACGATACGAAAGCCATGCTGTGCAACAAGGCCGTCGTAGCGGCGACGCAGGTCCGGATTTTCCTCGAGAGCGAGTGAAGCGCGCAGTGCCTTGATCGCCGGTTTGAATTCGTTGCGGCGTTCAAGCGCCCGTCCGAGCAGATCAAGTGCAAATGCCCTCTCCTGCGAATTGATCGCCTTCAGATAGGCATTGATGGCAGCGGATACCGCGTTTTTCTGCTTGGTTTCCCGTTCCTGCCAGTTGTCCGAATTTTGAAGCAGCAATGCTGCTGTCAGGCTTGTCCAGTCGTTGAAGTCGCCAGGTTCCAGAACGATCAACTGGACAAAGTCCGCCTCGGCGAGCGCTCCATTGCGATTGTTCAGCGCTGCAATCCCGTTGCGGCGTAGCTGTTCCACCGTTTGTGCCGTCGAGCGGCCGGAATTGGCGATGCTTTGCGTGTAGGTTGCCGCAGTTTCCAATTGCGAACCGGGCAGAAACGCCAGTTCCGCTTTCCTGTCCGCGCTCAGATCTGCGCGTGGCGCCCTGACTTCAACCACCCTGCCTGCAATGGCGCCAGCGAAACTCTGGAGTTCGCCGAAATCCGATTTCAAAAAACACCAGCCGGCCGACGTGTTGAATGTAAAGGCGCGGCACTGATTGTCAGTCAGACAGGCCGCCTTGCAGCCCTCCAGATCAACATCCTTCACGGTTCGGTAGTCACTTCCGAAGAAGTCGGCGTCATCGATCGTCACGATGCGCCGGTCCTGCGCACCTGCAGGCATTGCCAGTATGGCAGCCGCTCCTGCAACCAGAATCGGACGGAAAATCTTTGATTTTCGGCTGTTCCGATGCGCTGTTTTTGAATAAACGGATTTGAAAACTTTGGAAAAAAGAAACATGGCCTGTCCTCCCGGACCGATAATTTCCCCTATCAAGGCATCGGAACGTGACTAGGACAAGACAAAAATTTGCCCGTTTCGACCTCGAAGGGATCGATCAGTCAATCCGGCCGACCAGTTCATCAATGAGCAACACGATTTCCTGAGCGGCTTTGCTTGAAGGTGCTTCTTCGGTAACGGCAAGCCCCTTGCCCATCGCCGAGGCAAAAACGGTCCTGTTGCCCAGGCGGGAATTCAACGCATCATAGCCTGACGCAGCGATCGCATCGGCCATTTCACCGGTGAGTGATGCGCGCGGTGGAACACGGTTCAACACCAGCAAAGCCGGTGTACTCTCGCGCGCAGCGAGATCGATTGTCTGAGAGGTCGCCCAAAGATCCACAGGTGTCGGCTGGACTGGCACAATGACAAAGTCCGCCGCGTCTATAGCCGGTTTGGCATCTGTATCGGTTTTCGGTGCCGTATCAACAACGACATAACCATGTGATCTTGCCAAGGATCGGGCTTCACGCCGCGCGCCCCACCCCGATGCCGTCCGGAACTCAAGGCCGGTGCCGGCCTCTCCCAGATTTTCTTCACGTGCCTCGAACCAGGTACCAAGGGAGCCTTGAGGGTCAACGTCCAGAATCGCGACGGGCTCGCCTGATCGACCGGCAAGGGCAACCGCCAGATGTGCCGCCAGAGTTGTTTTCCCTGACCCGCCCTTTTGTTGGGCTACAGTCAATATTCGACCGGACATCGCAATCCTCCTGGAAACAACCGGTATATTGCGATGCCATTTTTCGCAGCGCAACAAAACAATGCTGCAATACGAAATATTCCCCTGTCGATTGCAAAGACCGACCTGTTTTGCAAGCAAAGAATGCCGGTCCTGCGTCCTTACTTGCCACCTAGAGAATTATAGACATTCCAGGACGGTCGCCCGGTAACAGGCAGCCCATATTTGGCTTCGGCCTTTCTGATCCCGGCCCGCGTAAGCGGCCCGACCTTGCCGTCCGGTTCGCCTACATTGAAGCCATTCCTGTTGAGGAGCTTCTGCAATTCCAGCCGCTGCACCCTGGAAAGACCCGGATTGTCTGTCGGCCACGGTGTCTTGAAAGGATCGCCATCCGACACGAGTTCGGACAGGAGCGCAATCGCCAGGCCGTAGGAGGTCGATGCATTATAGGAGCGAAGCGCGTTGAAATTCCGCGTTACCAGAAAACCCGGTCCGTTCGCACCGGCCGGGCGGATCAGTGCGGCCTCGGTCTTGCCGGAGATGTTTCCGCCATCGATCTTCTTCAAGCCCCGTTGACCCCAGGTTGACAGGGACGCCCGTTTCTTGAGACCGGCAGGGCCTGAGTATCCAGCGGGAACCTTGACCTCATAACCCCATGCGCGGCTGTCGCGCCAACCGGCATTTTTCAGGAAATTTGCCGTCGAAGCCAAGGCGTCGGGGACGGAATTGACAAGATCCTTGCGTCCGTCGCCGTCGAAATCAACAGCAAGACTGTTGTAGGTGCTGGGCATGAACTGCGTCTGCCCGAAGGCACCAGCCCAGGACCCCTGGAAGTCACTGGCCGGTACGTCACCGCGCGACGCAATCTGCAAGGTCTTGATCAATTCGCCGCGGAAATATTTCTGGCGGCGCTTCCCCGCGCAAACCAGGTTCGCGAGAGCATGGGGTGTATAGAAATCCCCCTTGAACTGACCGAAGTCGCTCTCAATTCCCCAGACAGCAAGAACGATATGACGATCGACGCCGTAGCGTTTTTCGATGTCGGTCAGGGTCTTGCGGTGTTTTTTCAGGTTCTTTTTGCCGTCCTTGATACGTTCGGCGTCGACAAGGAAGGCCATGTAGTCCCAGATTTCAGTCTTGTATTCCGGCTGGGATGTCGAAAACCGGATGACCTTTTCGTCGAAGGAAGCCCCCTTGAGCATCCGCTCCGCGATTTCAGGTCGAACCCCGGCGGAAACGGCCTGCTTTTTGAGCGCCGAAACACAGCTTTCAATGGCGAACGCTGCGCCGGTCATCGACCCGGCAAAAATCCCGGATCCGAGAACCACTGCAATAAGTTTCTTCCAGCCGCCTTGCTGCATCAGCCCCTCCACGTGCGTTGAATCATCCGCCGATCGTCGTGACCATGGCACGACGGAAATGCGGCGAAAAAGGGTTCTGAGAGAACTTAACCACATACAACGGCTGCCTGTCGCCGCAATCAGGGAAAATCCAGCGCACCGCAGCGGTCATGATCCATCGAAAAAACTGGTGCCGGACTGATCGGCCCAGACATTGTCTTTCCCGATCAGACGGCGCAATGCCACAAGTCCTGCCGCGTGCCCATCGGGCCCACCTCCTGATGCGCAGGCCCATTCCAGCACGACGGGTTTGAGGGAGACTTCAAAGAGTGCCGTGGCAGACGTCAGCACACAGATTTCCGTATCGATACCGCAAAGATGAACTTCCGAGAGACTGTTGAGATGAACCCACCGCAAAAGTTCAAACGAGACGGCCGAGTATTGTGGCTTGTCAAAAACGAAAGCTTCTCGTGACGGCTTGAATGCAAGTTCCGTTTCATTTGTGCCTGGCAGGAAACGGTTCCAACCCAGAAAGCAGCGATGAGGCGAGTTGACGTTGTTCAAGAACCTCGATGCCGCGACATGGCGATAGTCGTTCTGCACCTTCTCTACAATGCGAGGGATATGCGACGTCCCGGGTGCAACAAAGCCCCTTTGGACGTCAACAATCAGCAATCCGATGTGATCCAGCATGGTTTTTGCCTCCTGCAGGTCAAGCGGACCATAGGGGGCAAAAAAGCGCAACTGCCGCGCTTTTCTGTTTTCGCGGCTTATCTTCCTTCAATCAGCTTGCGGCGCAGCCAGCTTGAGGTCTGGTCCATCACGATCACGACGACGATTGTCAGAATGATGATGTAACTGGTGTTTTCCCAGTCACGCGAGGTCTTCATGGTCTCGACCAGCATCAGGCCGATCCCCCCGGCCCCGAGGGCACCGATCACGGTGGCCGAGCGTGTATTCGATTCAAGGTAGTAGAGCACCTGGGAAACGAAGACCGGCAGGATCTGCGGGATCACGCCAAAGCGGTATCTCTGGATCTGGCTGGCGCCGGTTGCCCTGACACCTTCGACCTGCTTGTTGTCTATGTTTTCCAGCGCTTCGGAAAAAAGCTTGCCGAGGGAACCGGTATCGGTGAAGGCAATCGCGAGTGCGCCGGTAAGCGGACCGAGACCGAAGGCACGAATGAAGATCAAGGACCAGATCAGCATGTCGATGCCGCGCAGGAAGTCGAACAGTCGGCGCGTTCCGAAGCGCAAGAACCTGGACGGCGTGAAATTCCGGGCGGCAAGAAAGGCCAGGGGCAGGCCGAACAGGGCTGCGGTGATCGTGCCGAGCACAGCCATCATGATCGTCTCGAAGAGGGCCACAAAGACCTCGCCATGCTGCCAGTCCGGATTTTCCAGAAAATCATGCATGATAAGCGACATGTTGGACCTGTTCGGATCCAGGCGCTCATTGGAGAGCGCTATTGCCCAAAGCTGGCTGAAGGACATGCCGTGGAGTTCGGAGTGAAACGGAAACCAGAAATTCTCCCAGCCCCCGAAATAGTTATGCACTTCAATTTTGGTCCGCGTAACCTGCACGCGGCGATCCAGCGTGGGTCTGGCATCGAGCTTTTTCGGGTTGTCCTTCAGCCAGTCGGGTACCGGACCGGCGGGAAGCTCGGTCTCGACACCACTGTTGGTCGCCGTGACCTTGATCGTACCATAGTCAGGAACGGTAAATTCCATCACCTTGCCGGCGATAGTGACCCCGTAGCCCTCGCCAAGATCGATCACGGCGTCGGTGCCGTCGACTTCAACCCATTCGGGCAAGTCTTCCTGTGAATAGGTTGCGCGACGTTCCCCTTCAATGGCGACTTCCATGATGTCGCGGCGCAGAAACTTGGTCACGTGAACCTTGTAGGCGACGGAATCGGTCGCAAGGATCGCCGCGCGCTCGGGCTGTGCCTTGGCAAGCAGGTTCGGCACATTGAAGGCAAACCAGGTGTAGGTCAGATATGCTAGGATCGCCAACGGTGCACCGACCGTGATCCAGGCTCTGCGACGTACATTCCTGAAGACCATATCCCGATTGAAGACCGGCTCATTGAGTGTGTCGATTGCCATCTCAGTTCTCCTCAATGAGCGCGACTGGCGCCGACAAGCTTGCCGCGCAGGAAGGAAGAAACCTGGTCAATCAGCATGATGGTGAGAAACAAAAGCACGAAGATTGCTGCTGTTTCGTCGCCTGCCCCCTTGCCCCAGCCGATTGTCCGGCGCAGTTCCTGGCCGATACCGCCGGCACCGACAAACCCCAGAATGGCAGACGCGCGGACGTTGATTTCAAGCCGCAACAGGAAATAGCTGAGATAGTTCGGCGCGACCTGCGGCATGACCGCAAACCGGATCCGCTGAAGCCAGCTGGCGCCGCAGGCAGACAGGCCTTCTATCGGCTTTCGGTCGATGTTTTCATTGACCTCGGAAAACAGTTTGCCGAGTGCCCCCGCTGTGTGGAAGGCAACTGCGATCATTGCCGGAACCGGGCTGGATCCGAGAACGAAGATCAGGAAAAGGGCAATGATCAGTTCCGGAAAGGCCCGCATAATGTCCATCATGCGCCGGACGACCGGGATGAGCGGGCCCCAGCTGTCGACGTTGCGGGTGGACGCCATCGCCAGAATAACCGCCATGGCGCCACCCAGAAGGGTCGCAACCCCGGCAATATTCAGCGTCTCCAGCATCGCAGGTACGTACTGAATGATCAGGCCGAAGAAGGCAGGCCCGGCCTGCCACGCTTCCACAACGATTTCGCCCGGATAGTCAAAGAACTTGGAAAGGCCTTGCAGGAATCCTCCGGAATTCATCTCGTTTGATTTCGAGTATCCGGAAACCAGCACCGCCGCTACCAGCAAAATTCCCATGAGAGAATAGAGCTGACGGCGTTTGCGCATGGACAGGATTTCCTGTTCGAGAGCGGCAACAGCCATTACCAATGTCCTTTGAAGCAGATCGCAAGAAAACGCGGGCCGAAATGCGGCCCGCGTTCCGGTTCGGACGAACCGATCAGTTTTTGTTTTTCGCCTTACGGGCTTCAACAATGTTGACGTAAGCCTCGTGAGTGATCGGCATGAAACCCTTGGTCTCGCCGGCAGCGATGTTGTAGGCGCAATCCGGATCGATGGAATTCAAGGACGCGACAAGGCCGGTCATCTTGATCTTGACGTCTTCCGGCAGCTTCTTGGAAAGAACAATCGGGCCTTCCGGAATCACCGGGGATTGCCAGATCTTGCGCAGTTCGGTCATGTCGACAAGACCGGCATCAGAGGCCTTGCGCAGGGCACCGGAGTTGTAGCCGTCTTCCCACTCGCCGAGGCCGTCAGCCCAGGTCACGCCGGCGTCGATATCGCCGTTGGAAACAGCAACAATGGTCTGCTCATGGCCACCGGTGAAGACCACGTCGCCGAAATATTCGCCGGCAGACATGGAGTAGCCTTCCTGCGGAATGGCGATGGAGGGGATCAGGTAGCCTGAAGTCGAGTTCGGATCGCCGAAGCCGAAGACCTTGCCCTTCATGTCATCCAACGAGTTGATCTCGCTGTCGTTGCGCGCAAAGCCGATGGAATAGTAGCCGTAGCCGCCATCCACGTTCACCTTGACCAGAACCGGATCCACAGCTTCCGGATCGGTAATGAAGACCTTCGCATAGCCGGAAGCGCCGAGCCAAGCCATGTCGAGATTGCCGCCGAGCAGACCTTCGATCACACCATTATAGTCGGCTGGTGCGAACAGTTTGACCGGAACACCAAGCAGGTCAGCGGTTTTTTGTTCCAGGCATTCGTAAGCACGCAGGCGGTCAGAAGCGTTTTCACCACCCAGAATACCGATGCGGAATTCCGTGATTTCTTCTGCTCCAGCAACTGAAGCGTTCAGAGCGATCATGCTGACAGCAGCAAGCGCAGCAATTTTGGAAACGATTTTCATTTGGGACACTCCCCGGGATCTGAAACTGATGACGTTTATCTGTGCGCAGGCGGATTAACCTGCCGCTGCCGCCGGGGTCATCGCACCGACGGATTCTCTTGTGCCGGTATTTCCGGCATCAATGGCTGTGGAAGTGGCGGCCTCGTTGAAGCTTTCGTCCGCGCCGTAAATTTCACGAGCAGCGGTAGTCGTGAGTTCTTCCGGCTTCCCATCAAAAACGATGAAACCGTCACGCATGCCGATCACCCGATCGCAATAGGAACGCGCCGTGTCGAGCGTATGCAGGTTGCAGATGACAACCTTGTTGTCGCGCTCATGAATTTGCCGAAGCGCGTCCATGACGATTTTCGCATTCATGGGATCGAGAGAGGCTATCGGCTCATCTGCAAGGATCATGTGGGGGCCTTGCATCAGCGCGCGGGCAATCGCTACCCGTTGCTGTTGCCCACCGGACAATTCTTCGGCACGTTTCGTTGCCTCCTGCACAATACCGAGGCGATCGAGAGCCTGGAGCGCATCCGCGACATCCGCTTCGCCGAAGATATTGAAAAGGCTCTTCAACGTGCCGTGGCCATTCAGCCGGCCCAGCATCACGTTGGTCGCGACGTCAAGGCGGGGAACAAGATTGAACTGCTGGAAGACCATGGCGCAATCGCGCTGCCAACGGCGCATCATCGCGCCTCGAAGGCGAAGTATGTCACGTCCCTCGAACAGGATTTTTCCTGAAGTCGCAGGTGTGAGCCGATTGATCATTCGCAGCAGTGTCGATTTACCGGCACCCGACCGACCGATTATGCCGACCATCTGCGGTTCGTCGATATTAAAACTGACCTTGTTGACCGCAGTCCGAGACCCGAAAGTCTTGGTGACATTCTGAAACTGAATCACGCGCCAGCCCTGTTCTTTTTCGATTGATAACGCTGGGCGACATGAGCCATCCGTCGATTACAGAAAGATGACGAGTTCTTGACAGTGAGGCTAAGAATTTACGTCAGTTCAATGACATGGATCTTTCGATCCTTGTTCCGGCTTTGCCGGTTAAGTGAATTCAATACGTTCTTACCGATCCTTAGCGCGATCGATTTACAGCTCATGAGCGCTGAACGGTTCGGCCTGATTTCGAGATGCTGTTTACGGGATTGTCCGATTTTTGTGGTTTTCCACGATGTTCAACAGGCAAAATTAGCGGCTGCCGTCATGACAACGTCATGAAAGCTTCACGCACACAGACTCTGTGCTCGCTAAAAGGCACTCGCCTGGAAGGTCAGCACTTGAAGGAGGTCCGATGTCCGCACCCACGCAAAAACCCTCGCTCACGGAAAGCCCGAATGTTCACCGGGACGCCAACATCATGAATTGCGAACTCGGCATCTGGACGGAGGTCGGCGCGCGAACCGACATGCGTGAGAGCCGGATGGACGACTACTCCTACATCGTACAGGACGGCGACGTCATCTGGACAAGCATCGGCAAGTTCTGCTCGATTGCACGTCGCGTGCGGCTCAATCCCGGAAACCATGCGACCTGGCGCGCTTCCCAACACCATTTCACCTACCGGGCGGCCGCCTATGGTCTTGGTGATGACGACGCCGAGTTCTTTCAGTGGCGCAAGGACGACTGGGTGACCATCGGAAACGACGTCTGGATTGGTCACAACGTCACCGTGCTTGCCGGCGTCACCATCGGAACGGGTGCCATCGTGGCTGCAGGTGCGGTGGTCGCGCGGGACGTTCCCCCATATACGGTGGTTGGCGGTGTGGCCGCCAAACCGATCAAGCGCCGTTTCACCGAAAATCAGGAAGACGCTTTGATGGAGATTTCATGGTGGGACTGGAGCCATGAGCAACTACGCGAACGTTTGCCGGATTTCCGCAACTTGCCGATCGATGCCTTTATTGAAAAATATCGATAGGTGTCTTCGACAACACCCCTATTGAACGCATCCAGCTCGAGTGCTTTGCTGCAGGTCGAAACGCGTTGGAGGCGATAGATGGTGAAACGAACGGCATCGTGCAGATGCGGACAGCTGAGCGCCGTGTGTGAAGGCGAACCGGTACGCATCTCCGCCTGCCATTGTCTTGAATGCCAGAAACGGACCGGCAGCGTGTTTGCCGTTCAGGCACGATGGCCGGACGAGCATGTCACGCTTTCGGGCAAGTTTTCAGAATGGCAACGGGATTGCGACAGCGGGCACACGGCCACTTATCGCTTTTGCCCCACCTGCGGGTCGACCCTCGCCTTTGTGATCGAAGGCTGGCCAGGCGTGACGGCTATCCCGGTCGGAGCGTTTGCCGATCCGGATTTTCCAAGTCCGCGTTTTTCGGTATATGAGCACCGCAAGCATCAGTGGGTCACGGTTCCGGGCGAGAATGTCGAGCATTCTTCCGATCCCTCGATCGCCTTCACACAAGGCGAACTCAAAAAATGAACGAAGCAGAGCAGACCGGTTCGCGGTGTGTCGAGACCCCGATTGCCGCCAGTCTCCATCGCATCATCCTTTACGTACGAGACGTGGATATCAGTACCTCGTTCTATGCATTCTTCTTTGGTTTCAAAGCCATCAGGACACCAACCGACCGGTTGACCGAACTGGTGCCGGAAAATGGCGGTGCGCACTTGCTGCTTCACAAGGCAGGCAAAGCGCAAAAGCTCGGCCAGGCTGCGGTCAAGCTTGTGTTCGATGTGGAGAACGTTGCAGCCTTTCATGAAAGTGCCTCGAACAAGGGATTGAAGTTCGGTTCCATTCACCAGGCAGACGGATATGAATTTGCAAATGCAAAGGATCCTGACGGCAACTCGGTTCAGGTGTCCAGCAGGGCATTCAAGTCAACCTGAATGCGAGCTGCCGCCTCCCCCTGCGCGGCATTTGGCGCTACAATCGAAGCATGACTATTGATACAGCCGTTCTTCAATCGAGCCTGGGCCCTTCACTCAGAAGGTGGCGCGTGCTCAACCGGGTCAAGCAGCATGCACTTGCGGAAGACCTGGGCGTTTCCCAAAGCAGGATTTCACGTTGGGAAAGTGGACGGTCCGAGCCCGACGACCGCGCCCGGCGGAAAATCACGCGTCTATTGCGTGCTCGTCCGGAAACCGCGTCAGATCGTGCTCTTCTGGACCTTGTCACGCAGGCCTCGACGCCTGTGCACCTTGTCTGCGACCTGACTCACCGGCTTCTTGCCGCGTCACCGAAACGCGTGCGGCTTTGGCACGTGCCTGTCTCGGAGCTGATGGACAGGCCCTTATGGCAATTTGCTTCCGAGAGCATTCGCCGTATCGAGCACCAGTTGGAGGACAAAGGCTGGTTCGAACCCTGCGGCGTCGACATTGTCTACCGCACGGAACGCGCGGAATTCACCGAACTGACAATACCGGAAAGCGATATCCGGATTTCGCGACTTGCCCTGTCAGACGGACGATTTGCGCGCCTCGTACGGGATGAGCCAAAGGCACCTGCATAAATTATTCAGACTGTCGAAAAGCTGCAGCGGGAACGTTATCATCGACACCATGTCGCTATCAGATCCCGAGATGCCAGCTGCGGCCATGCAGCCTCAACGACTGACCGGACTCCTGACCTTTCTCCAGGAGGCAGAAAGGTTGAAAGACACACTGCGGTCCGGCTCAACGCGCCAGGGCCGTCCGGAAAGCACGGCGGAACATAGCTGGCGGCTTGCACTCATGGTTCTTCTGTTTGAAAGGGAACTTGCGGGAGTCGACTTGTCGAGGCTAATGAAACTGTGCCTGATACACGACCTCGGTGAAGCAATTTCCGGGGACGTTCCGGCACCGCTGCAACGCGATGGCGATGATCGGGAGAAGCGGGAAAGAGCCGATTTTCAGACGCTTTGCGCCAGCCTGCCAGCAGACGTTTCACGAGATTTTCTTGTCCTGTGGGACGAATACGCTCAGGCTGAAACGCTCGAGGCGCGTCTTGCCAAGGCATTCGACAAGCTGGAAACCATTAAGCAGCACCACCTGATGCCGCCCCAAAGCGTTGAATTTCATGAGTTCAACCTGACATACGGACGCGAGCGCACGGATGTATTTCCCCTGACGCGGCAAATCCGCGATATCGTGGACGAAAATACGCTTCAGATTTTATCGGAGTTAAGGAAAAGTGCCGACTGAACCCGGAACGCATCTTTTCGGCGAAGCAATCACATACCCCCGGGTGTGGACCGGCCTGGTAGGCTTGATCACCTTTCCCGGATTGCACTAGGATTTTCCTCCTGCAGCGGAAATGCCCGCTCACTTCGGAGGATGCACCCATGTATACGATCCTGCCCCGCAGCAATGGCCCGGTTCTCGGCGTCGAAATCTCCGGCAAAGTCGATATCGAGCAGGAAACGGAATTGATTGCAAAGGCCGAAGAGATGATCGAAGCCTTTGACAAGATCAGTATCCTGGTAGTCCTCGGCGAGCATGTCGGCATTTCCTTCGAGGCAGCCGCGTCGGACATCAAGTGGGTGCTTACTCACATGAAACACCTTCACAAGGTTGGGATCGTGGCTGATGGCAAGCTTATGGCAGCCCTTGTCGCGATTGACGCGACATTCGCCAAGATGGTCGGTATCCAGGAAAAGCACTTCGACAGGGACGAGATAGAAACGGCCTGGCACTGGATCGAAAGCTGAACGCCAATTGAGCTCACGCGTGTGCGAGTTCTTCCTCGCTGAGGAAGGCTACCACTTCCACTGCGCCGTCACTTACCTTGATCATGTGGCCCTGCGGGACTTCAACCCAGCAATTTCTCGCTTCGTCCAGGGGCTCTGAAACGACCATGATGCCGTCTTCAAATTGCCGGTAATAGAGCGTCGGTGCAAACTTGTCCGACGCGTAGCGCGCTGCATAGAGCGTTGTTCCGTCAGACCAGGCCGATGCAAATCGCATGTGAGGCGCAACGCCCGAATACCGTGACAGGGCTTCCGCCTCGCGAACAGCCCTGGCCATGGCGGCCCGCGGATGCAAATTAAGACCATAAGCCAGCGCGACCAGAAACAGGCATTCGCTGTCCGTGCCACCCATGCGATGCCCGTAAAGGTCGTCCGGGATCATATTGTCCAGCCGGCGGCGAACCTTTTCATATCCACCGACCTGACCGTTGTGCATGAACGTCCAGCGCTCATGTGTAAACGGATGACAGTTGTCGCGTGTCGTCGCCGTCCCGGTCGAGGCACGCACATGCGCCAGAAAATGTCTTGAGCGGATATGCCGCGCGATCTGCAGGAGGTTGGGGTCCGACCAGGCCGGCCGCACGTCCTTGTAAAGGCATGGTGTCTCCCGATCTCCGTACCATGCGACGCCGAAGCCATCGGCATTGACTGCCGTTTTGCAGGACAAGGCATTGCGACTCTGATCGATCAGGGAATGCTCCGGATCGCAGATGACTTCTTCCAGATATCTCGGAGCTCCGCTCCAGGCTGCCCAGCGGCACATATCAGCTACTTTCGTTATGCGGCATCGCGAGCGGCATTGAACCGCGCGGTGGTTTCGTCACAAGTATAACGGTCTGCGATCGGATATGGCGCACGCGCCAGATGATCTACCGCAGTTATGATCTTATCCGCCTTTTCGCTGGTGAGCAGAACCGAAAAATTCAGCCGGGTCCATCCGGGCTTCTTCAGTTCCTCGCCGGACAGGATCCCCTGCCGGAGAATTTCGGACTCAGAGCGCTCAATACCGAGCAGACGGTGTGCGTAAGGTCCTGCGCAGGCGCAGCCGCCGCGCGCCTGGATACCGTAGGCGTCCGACAGCATGCGTGTCACGAGCTGCTGGTGAATGTATCCGCCCCGTTCAAGGTCCCGCATCCTGAAGGAGAAAACCGGCAGGATATGGCGGGCACCCTGGTTGCCCATGATCTCGATTGCAGGGTTTTCCTGCCACTTGGACAGCGCTTTTTCGCGCCACGCTGCGTTGCGCGCGTCCATGACGTCCTGACCTATGGCTTCCTTCACCAGAAATGCGAGCGCTGCACGTATGTCACCGATCACGTTCGGTGTTCCAGCCTCTTCGCGCGCCGCGATATCCGGTGTGTAGTCGTGCCCCCAGGGCGAGACAAATCGAACCGTTCCGCCACCTGGAAAAACCGGAGCATCCATTCTCACGGCAGACTTGCGCACAATCATGACACCGGATGCGGCAGGACCACCGATGAACTTGTGAGGCGATACGACAACTGCATCCTTTTGGGCATCCGAACCAGCGTGCATGTCGATCGGAAGGTAGGGTCCGGAACCGGCACAGTCCCAGACGCTCAAGGCCCCATGTTTCCTGAGGAGACGCGTCACAGCAATATCGTCGGTCACGATGCCCGTCACATTGGACATCATCGAGAACGCACCGACGGTGAGCCTCTCCGCCCCCGCTGCTTGCAAGACGATTTCCAGTTCGTCCAGGTCCGGGCCACCGGTGTCAGCCTCCCCTATCTCGATCACTTCCGCGCCACTTTCACGCCAGGGCAGAATGTCGGAATGATGCTCGTAGGGTCCAAGGACGACGAGGGGATTTTTCCCCTGCCGTGCCGCCGCATCGACACCAAGGAGATGAACAAGCCGGTTCAATCCTGCCGTGGCACCAGAACCACAAAACACCGTGGCATATGTTCCGTCCGCGCCGCAGATACGGGCGATCTCCGATCTCGCCGCTTCGCGCATCCGCGTCATGGCACTGCCGCAATAGGAGGCCTCGGTATGGCTGTTGGCATAGACGGGAAGAACTTTCTCCAGAACAAAATCCTCGATCTGACGCAGGGCCCTGCCCGAAGCCACGTAATCGGCGTAGATCATCTCGTGTTCACCCATGGGACCGGACACGTTTGTCCCTTCCCCGATCAGACCGGCCCTCAGGCGCTCTAACAGGTCAGGGCAATCAAGTGACCTGTTGAATTGATCAATCGCCGTTCCGGTTTTTTGTGTCATTTGTCTCTCCAGGATCCTATCCGGAGATCATATGACCAATCATGATTGGTATTCTTCACCTGATACTTTTGATTTTTTCATGTTTTTGTGTCATTTGATCGAAAATGAAAGAAAATCTCGATCAAATAGACAGATCACTGCTGCGTGCGCTTCAACGGGATGCACGTTTGTCGCAACGCGAATTGGCAGAAACTGTCGGCCTTTCCCAAAATGCCTGCTGGCGGCGGCTCAAGACACTTTACGAAGGTGGATTGATTGAGGGACACACGATCAGGCTGGACCCGGCACGCCTTGGTCTCAACCTCACCGTCTTTGTCATGATCCGAACAAGACATCACTCCAAGGACTGGCTCGCGACATTCCGGAAGGAAGTCTCGGCCATTCCCAACGTAATAGATTTTTACCGGATTGCTGGCGATTACGACTACATGCTGAAAGTCGTGGCCGAGGACATGAATGCCTTTGATCGCGTTTATCAGCGGCTGATCGAAAAAGTCGATCTGGACACAGTCACCTCCTACATGACCATGGAGGCGATCGCGGACGCCCGCGATCTGCCGATTTAGCGAAGCGGTGAAGTGGTGTTGGCACCTCTGTCACATTGCCTGACACCGCACGACCTTAACGCCTGCGGTGACCACCACCCCTGCGCTGCCCGCCGCCGCCGCCGCCACGATTCGGCCGTGCCTGTTGTGGCCGGGCCTGCTGTGGACGGTTTCGCTGGACATTCCGCTGACGGTTGACCTGCCGGTTTCCGGAGGTCCGGGCCTTCCGGTCCCTGTTCAGGTGCGCCGGCGCCTGTCTTGTCTGCTTGGCTGGACGTGTCGCCGGTCTTTGCGTATTCGGGCGCTGCGCAGCTGGCCTTTGTGCCGGTTTTTGTGCATTCGGCCGTTGCGCAGCCGGCAAGTTGGTCGGACGTTCGCCCGCCGGACGGTTCACATTGGGGCGCTGGCCTGCCGGGCGATTTTGCGGGCGCTGCAAATTGCCCTGCCCGGCATTCGGCCGGTTCTGCAGGCGATCGCCTGCCGGACGGTTGGCAATCGCTGCTCCGGCGCCGGCTCCAATTGCCGCGCCGGCACCAACATCTCCCAGACGGTTTTGAATGTTCTCCCTCGACGGCGCAGCAACTTCACCCCAGCGCCCGCCTTCGAACTTCTGCCAGTTCTCGCCATCACGCCGGTAGACCGACCCGTCACGCCCTGCAAATACGTCACCCCTGCGGTCGAGACTGCCGACGCGGCCGAGATTGCCGTCTTCTTTCCACCTCTTGGCGGCTCCTGCCTGTATATCCCGCGTGCGCGACCATTGTGGTCCGGACACCACCGCTCCCCCCCAGGAGCCATAGATACCGCGCGCGCCACCGGCGACGATCCGGTTGCCGGTGCGGGGATTATAGGCGGTGATGAAGCCGGCGCTGCCGCGCGGACCGCTGATAGCCGCTCCGCGGATGTATCCACCGGTGCGGGGATTGTAGATGCCGCCACCCGCGATGCCGCGCCGGGGTCCGTAGGCATATCCGTAGCGGCCGTAGACGCCGCGAACAGGGTTGTAGAAAGCTCCGATGCCGTAGGTAACCGGGCGCCGGAAATAGATCGGCCGGTAACCCGGACGGTACCACGGCCGGTAATACCAGCCCGTGCCGTAGACAAAGACGCCCCAGGCAAGGAAACCGGTCAGGTATCCCATCGTGTAGCCGTACCAGACGGCATTCGGTTCACTCTCGTAAACCCGGACATACGTCACGTTGTAGACCGGTGAAGACGGCGGGATGGTGTAGATCTCATCCGGAACGGCGGTCGCGACAACAAAGGGTCCTTCCGGGCTGTCGCCCACGAACCAGACACCGTCCTGAAGAACATAGTACTTGGCGCCGACCTGGATGACCTGGTCATTGGTGTTGACCGCATAAGACATGGATGTGCCGTCGATCGACTGGAATTCCGGGTCTCCTGCATACGCAATATCTGCACTGACAGAACCGACTTCCACGCGTGCCGTCGTCGGAATGCTCGCCTTTAAGCGCGCCTGCGAGGCTTCAGATGTTCCCGGAATGGAAGACCGAACCGAGTAGTAGGGCGCATTTTCGGGAATATTCTGGAAATCGGACGGCATGTCAGGTGTCGTGAATTCCCAGGGCCCGTCCAGTGAAGCCGATTTGAACCAGCGTCCCGAAACCAGAATGTACCAGGTCGAAGTTGTTTTCAGGAAAAACACGTCGCTGTCCGTGTTCGATGCCCATTCGAGATCGGTACCTTCGACCGGTTCCAGTTTCGGCTCCCCTTCAAAAACAATCATCTCGGCCGGTTTGTCGGAATAGATCACCTTGGGCGCCGTGTTGTCTGCAAACGCCTGCGGCGGAATGGCTGCACGGGTTTCCGACCAGTTGTCGTCATCGGGAAGTTTCGTGATCAGGTCCGGTAATTCGGACACGATTTCCCAGCCGGCGGAAACATCCTTGGTCTTCAGCCAGGACTTCTCGTCTCGCAGGTAAAATTCCTCGGTTTCGTCAATCTTGAGTATGTCCCAGTTGGTATTGACGACGAAACTCAGCCCCTGATCACCCTTGACCGGTGCCATGATGGGCGCACCCTCGGTCTGAACCAGGATAGCAGGCTCGGTCGATATGAATATGGGCGGTGCTTCCGCATTCAATCCCTTCACGTCTTCCATGCGCTTGTATTCCGCCAGACCGGCCGTGATCCTGTCCTCTTTCACGGTAATCGTTCCCGTCGGCATGATCTTTCCGACCTGAAGCGTCAGATCCGTCAGGGAGGTCCTGTCGAGTGAAGAGAAATCCAGCTGCGTGACCTGTATGTCGCTGACCTCGACTTCACCCTGTGCCGGATCGGCGAGCGTGCTCCCGCTGACACCGATCACGCCAAATACCGGCTGAGCTTCCTTGTCCTTGACATATTCGGCGGCAATCAGCGCCTTGAGCGTCTTGAAGTTGTCCCACTCGGTAAATTGCGGCTGGTAGAGGATCAGGGTCGCACCGCCGTCGGTTTCAAAAGACCGCGGCCATCCCGTCGTCTGCTCCGCTTCAGACAGTTGAAGATACTGACCGCTGATAAAACCGTTTTGACCATTGAAACTCACGGAGCACCAGGCCCCGGTGTCGTCGCAGTTCTCCAGTTCAACCTGGGATCCGTTCGGCACGGTCCCGAGCGACCCAAAGCCGGTTCCAGGTCCCTGCCGGAAATTCACATTTGCCGTCGTCACCGCTGGTGCGGCGAACGCGCCGTTCACGAATACGGTTTGAATGATCAATGCTGAAGACAAAATCACGGAAATAGTCTTGCGCATCAGGCCCTCCCAAAGGCGGAAAATGCATTTGTTTACAACACCAGCTGCGCCCTTTGACCACATGGCCAGATTTTGCAACCCAACAACCGGAGCACGAACTTGCGCCGCACATTTTCAGTGTGCCCAGCGTCACAGGCATGGAAAACGACGCCGCGTTAGTTCTGTCCTCACAGCACCATGACACAGATTTTGTAGAGCTGTAAGGCCCGGAGGTTTTGACAATGTTTCCACTTAGTCGCGCGATGAGAGTTTGCTTGAGCGGTGCAGGTTTTGCCCTGTTTGCAGCCCTCTTTGTGCCGTCTTCCGCGTCGGCGGAAGTTTTTCACTGCGAAAGCACGCGCACGCCGAACGGTAGCTCGAAATACTGTAATTTCCTGCTTTTCGATTCGAATTTCAGCCGCCATCGTCAGGTAGTTGTTGCCCAGGGAGCCCGGCGAAACATCGCAATAAACGGACGCTACGACGTCTTCTGCGTGCTCGTGCAAGACCACAGCGGCGTGCCCAACAACATTGCGCTGAGGACGAAGCAATGCCGAAAGTCGCACAGCGGTCGGAATTACCAGGTCGCGATAAAAAAATACAATTTGCGCCGGGGACGCGACGGCTTCAGCACCAATGCACCTCAGATCGTCCGACCGGTGGATCGCTGGTAGGAAAAAGGCCGGGGCGGCATCAGCCGCACCGGTAACAGGATTGCAAGGATTTGGTCTCCCGCGAAGTCGGCAATCGTCTTTCTGCTAAAAACGCCGGATCAGCAGGCAACCGAGGAAAGACCGGGAGAGGACAAGATCACGGCCTGCCCAGAGCGCGCGGATTGTTGGGCCGCGAGCCCCATTTCAACAGCGCGTCTGCCATCTTCCAGACTGACTTCGGGCGTTTCAATTTCGCCGCGCACCAGTGCCAGGAAGCGCTCATGCTGATAGTAGGTCGAGCCGTTGTGATCACCGGCGTCCAGAAGTGCCGGATCGACCGGAATATCCAGACTGCGCGGACCTTTCGGACTACGGGGCGACACGACCAGCTGTGCGACTGGAGGATCTCCGAGGTCCTCGGGCCAGAACCGGCCAGGTCCGGGCACAAAGGCCTCGATCTTGCCTTCCGGACCGACCGCGACAACCTCTTCCTGATATTTGGCACCTTCCGCGAACATGCAAAGATCCAGCAGCGCACGGGATCCGTTCTCGAAATCGACAATCACGAAACCATTGTCGAGTATGTCCGGCCGCTCGCCGTCATATACTTCATCCTTGTGATTGGCATCCTGACCCGCTGACGCCATCACGCGGACAGGTTCCGACTTCATGATCAGACGCATCAGATCGAAGAAATGGCAGCATTTTTCAACAAAAGTGCCGCCTGAATACCGATTGAACCTGTTCCAGGCGCCCACCTTGTCCAGAAACGGGAACCTGTGCTCGCGGATGGTCAGCATCTTGATGCCGCCCGTGACTTCCCCGGTCCTGGCGATCAGTGCCGCAATCGCGGGCATATAGCGATACTCCATCGCCACCCATATCGGTGCCGGATATGTTGCCTTGAATGTCTCCAGTTCGGCCTGCTCCCTGGGATCGGTAAAGAGCGGCTTTTCCACGAGCAAGGTCAAAGGCCTTTTCTGACGGATTTCCTGCATTTGCGGAACATGGCAATGGTTCGGACTGGCAATAAGGATGCAGTCCAACTCATCTACGTCCAGCAATTCGGAGACCGAACCCACGAAATTTGCAGCCGGTGCGATTTCCGCTGCCGCTTCAGCCATATGCGTGTCCGGTTCAAAAATGACCGTGACTTCGGTGTCTGGCAGCAGAGCGATATTGCGCAGATGCTCCTGCCCCATCATTCCACATCCGATCACACCGTATCTTACCTTCGCAGGCATTTATGTCTCCTTTTGCGGCCGGTTTCTGCGACCAGCCTATTTCAACCGCTGTACGTAATGTGCCCTGCCCGTGTCGAACCAGGTGCGTGAATATTCGACGGATTCGGGTCGGTCCGCCCAACTGAACCTTTCGATGAAGCCCGTGAGCGTGCCGGGTTTCAGAGTGAATTCTTCCGGCGCCCAGTCAGGCACCTTGCCGATCGTAACGCGGTCTTCCGCACGCACGATCCAAAAGCCGAGATGCTTTTGATAGAACCTGTAGAGCGAGTCCGAAAGCAGGTCCCGTTTTACAAATCCGGCATCTCCGTCAAGCCAGATTTCCTCGACCGCGATTATGGTCTCGTTGAGATACCGGAGCCGGCGGATCCGGGTGCCTTCCCTGCTGGTGCCGAAAGCCGGCAGGTCTTCCGGCTTGCGCGTACGCACAGCGTTCAGGATGTCGGCCCGGGGCAACCCGCCACCGGAAAGCAATTCCAGCCGGAACATCGCATAGATGCTCTCCTGCGTGCCGCCTTGCCGTATGTAGTTTCCCGAACCCTGAATGCGCTCGAGTAAGCCCTTTTCCGTAAGATCGGCAAGCGCCTTGCGCAGTGTTCCGATCGAGATACCCAACTCGTCAGCCATGTCGCGCTCAGGCGGAAGCCGCTCGCCGTCAATCAGGCGTCCCGCCGCAATATCCCTGATCAAAAGCTCACTGATCTGCAGATAAAGCGGCAGTGCATTTGAGGACTGCGACGTGGATTGCATGGTGGTCGGCGCTCTGTTTATTAAAATTGATACACTATTGATTTACATCAATGCGGATGATAAGCAAGAAGAAATCGACGGTAAAGTGAAGCTGTTCGAAATCAAATGAAACCTCGCCCATCGAATGCTCGGTCGCAGATGCTGCGGGTTTGAAAATACTGAATGACTAACAATGGGTTGAGCACATGATCGCTTCGGGAATGGCGCTGGATGCTCAGGGGAGTTTTTTATGACAGTTGTCCCAGTGACATCGCCGGATCTCGACGCAGCGGAAGTATCCTGGTTCGCTGCCTTGTGTTCTGACGACTATCAATTCCTGGGCGTCCCGGAAGGCCAATTGCGCTCATCCTGGGACCATTGCTCGACGATCGTCAAAACGGCGGAACAAGAAGGATTTCGCAATATCCTGTGCCCATCTTCCTACCAGGTGGGTCAGGACACGTTGTCGTTCGTCGCCGGTTGCGCACCGATCACCGACAAGATCAACCTTCTTGCAGCCGTTCGCTGCGGTGAAATGCAGCCGATCATGCTTGCCCGTACGATCGCAACGCTCGACCACATGCTGAAAGGCCGCCTTACGGTCAATATCATTTCCTCTGATTTTCCGGGCGAACAGGCCGACAGCGGCTATCGTTACCAGCGTTCACGCGAGGTCGTCGAAGTCCTGAAACAAGCCTGGACACGAGACGAGATCAACTATGAAGGCGAGATCTACAACTTTACGGGCCTGACCACCGACCCGGTGAGACCGTATCAGACCGGCGGTCCACTCCTTTATTTCGGAGGTTATTCGCCAGCCGCTCTGGAGCTGTGCGGTCAGCACTGCGACGTCTACCTGATGTGGCCCGAGAAGATTGAAGAACTCGAAGGACGCATGAAGGCTGTCAACACGGTCGCGGAAAAATACGACCGGACGCTGGATTATGGTCTGCGTGTCCACATGATCGTGCGTGACACCGAAAAGGAAGCGCAGGAATACGCCGACTACATTGTCTCGAAACTTGACGACGATCAGGGCACGGCCATCCGCGAGCGCGCGCTCGACGCGAAATCGCTCGGCGTGAGCCACCAGGCCAAAAACCGCGATGTTGCCGACGAGTTCGGTTACATCGAACCCAACCTCTGGACTGGCGTCGGCCGGGCCCGCTCCGGTTGCGGGGCTGCTCTTGTCGGCTCGACCGATCAGGTCATGTCCAAGATCGAGGCTTACCAGAAGTTGGGCATCAGAGCCTTCATCTTCTCCGGCTATCCGCATCTGGAAGAAGCGCGGCATTTCGGCAAGCGCGTGCTGCCGAACCTCAAGACCTGTTCGCTTCCCCACGCTTATGGCCGGGTTCCGGCCGAAACACCTGCAACCCCGCTTGGCAATGGAGTCCGCCGCTAATGCAGCGCGTATCGCTTACAGAATCCCTGGAATTTTCCCGCCTCATCTACGGCATGTGGCGGCTCGGTGACGATGCGGACACGACCCCGGCCTACGTGGAACGGAAAATCCAGCTGTGTCTCGATCAGGGGATCACCACGTTCGATCAGGCGGATATCTATGGCGGGTACACTGCGGAAGCGGTTCTCGGCGGTGCGCTCAAAGCCAATCCGGCCCTGCGCAACAAGATGGAGATCGTCACCAAGTGTGACATCGTCGCTCCCGTCGGTCGCCATGAGCAGGCAACGGTGAAGTATTACGACACCTCCCGGCAGCATATCGAGAAGTCGGTCGAAACGTCGCTGAGCGACATGGGGATCGACACAATAGATCTGCTTCTCATTCACAGACCCGACCCCCTCATGGATCACCATGAGACCGGCGCCGTGCTGGATGACCTGGTCAAGAGCGGCAAGGTCCGGAATGTCGGCGTGTCGAACTTCCGCCCGTGGGACTGGGACCTGTTGCAGTCGGGAATGTCCAACAGGCTCGTGACCAACCAGATCGAGGTCTCGCTGGCTGAAATCACGCCGTTTACAAACGGAGACATTGCCTTTCACCAGCGCCTGGGCACGAATCTGATGGCCTGGTCCCCGCTTGGGGGCGGGGCACTGATCTCCGAAACCGGCAAGCTTGGCGCGGTCATGGACGACGTAGCTGCCGGCTTCAATGTCGACCGGTCTGCCGTCGCCATCGCGTTCCTGCTTACCCATCCGGCAACCCTTCTGCCGGTTCTGGGAACAAACAATCCTGACCGTATCGCAAAGATTTCAGATGCACTGAAAGTCTCGCTTGATCGTGAAACCTGGTACCGGCTCTACGAAGCCGCCCTTGGAAATGAGGTACCCTGATGACCATGCAAAATGCCAATCATCCTGTTACCTTCGCACCGCACACGGACAACACCCGTTTGCTGCGCGACGCGTTCGGCCGATTTGCAACCGGCGTGACTGTCGTCACCACCGGATCGGATGACGGGCCGGTCGGCATCACGGCGAACAGCTTTTCGTCCGTATCGCTCGATCCGCCACTCGTGTTGTGGATGCCGGACAAGGGTTCGCGCCGTTTCCGCTACTTCGAAACCGCCGAAAACTACGCCATCCACGTTCTCAGCCATCACCAGGCTGAAGTGTGCAACGGCTTTGTACGCAATGCGAATGCCTTCGACCAGTTGCCGCACAGGATTGACGAAAACGGCGTGCCGTTGCTCGAGCACTGCCTCGCACGCTTCGAATGCAAACGGTTTGCCGCTTATGAAGGCGGCGATCACCTGATTGTTCTGGGACAGGTCATGCAGGCAGAAATGCGTCATGGGGAGGCGCTGACCTTTTTCGCAGGCAAACTTGGACAAATCGCTCCGAAATGAGAGCAAACGGCAGGACGGGAACCGCCCTGCCGACAGGAAGTAATTAGGGAGGAGCCCGAATGGGGGCATTGCTGGCGGTCCTTGCACCGCTCGCCTTTGTCAATTCGCAGCTATTGCGGATCGGCAGAGCGATAGGCATCGTAGCCGTGGCCTTGATGGTCGTTGCGATCCTGATTCAGGTCGTATTCCGCTATGTATTCAACAACGCGTTGCCCTGGCCAGACGAGGCAGCGCGTTTTTGCATGTTGTGGATGACGGGCCTGATGGCACCAACGGCGTTCCGTCGCGGCGGCTTCGTCGCCATCGACATGCTTGGCCACGCACTTCCTCAGGCTCTGGGCAAGCTGCTTTCCCTGCTCTTGCTCATCGTGTCGCTCCTCGTCCTTGCGATCGCGGTACAGATCGGCTTTGCCGAAGTCACCGGCTTTGGCGGCAAGTTTGCGACAGCGTCACTCTACGTTCCGGGAAATATTACACTGACCGAATGGATCCGTGTGCCCAGAAGCTGGATGATGATGTCCTTGCTCGTCGGTGTCGTTCTGCTGACCCTCGTCAATGTCGAACTCATCTTGCGCAATCTCATTTCTCTTATTGGCGGCAATGACCGACTGCCGGCCATACCCGATGCTGACATGGCGGGAGCGGACTGATGCTTATATGGTTTCTTCCTGTTTTTCTCCTGTTCCTGATGATCGGACTACCGGTCTTTTTCGGCTTGCTGGCGGCTCCCGGCATCCTGCTTTGGCTGAATGGCCAGGAACGCGACATCACGCTGCTCTACCGTAACGTCTACAACGGCATGGACAGTTTTCCTCTCATGGCGATTCCGTTCTTCATGCTCGCAGGCGAGCTGATGAACAAGGGCGGGATCACGACCCGCCTGGTAGAATTCAGCCAGGCACTCATGGGCCACCTGCGCGGCGGCCTTGCACATGTGAATATCCTGTCGTCGATGCTGTTTGCCGGTCTTTCCGGTTCGGCAGTCGCCGACACGTCCGCACTTGGCTCCATGCTTATTCCAGCGATGGAAAAACAGGGGTACACGCGCCGGTTCGCAGCAGCGGTAACAGCAGCGTCGTCTGTTATCGGTCCTATCATCCCGCCGTCCGGCATCATGATCATCTATGCCTATGTCATGGGCGAAAGTGTTGCCGCCCTCTTCCTGGCCGGTATTGTCCCCGGCGTCATGGTCGGCATCGGCCTGATGCTGGTTGTCCGACTGATGGCTGACAAGTACGATCTGCCCAAGGCCCAGCGGATCGTCAATCCCGGTCAGAAAATGGCTCCGGTCGAATACTGGGTGTCGTTCGCATTGCTCAGGATCAATCTCGCATCGCTCCTGCTGGCGCTTGCATTCGGCATTCTCAGTCAGACCTCTCTGGACGTGTCGGGTATCACGACTTTCGTCCTGTTTGTCGCCCTGATTGGAATGTCGCATCTGCTATTGATGGGTCTGCGCGGCGCAGTGTCCGAAGATTTCCGGATGGTCTGCAAAAAAGCCGTCGTGCCTTTGCAGACACCGATCATCATTCTGGGCGGCATCCTGATCGGTGTCTTCACGCCGACGGAAGCGGCCGCCGTCGCAGTAGCCTATGCGCTGATCATCGGCTTTTTCGTCTTGCACTCCATCAAGGTGAAGGAAGTTCCCGGCATCCTGAACAGGGCTGGCATCACGTCGGCAGTGGTTCTTCTTCTTGTCGGCGCTGCAATGGCCTTCAAGACCGTCGTCAGCCTTAGCCATGCTCCTGAAATCATGGCCGACTTCGTACTTTCGCTTTCCGACAACCCGCTGATCCTGCTGTTCCTGATCAACCTGCTCCTGTTCATTGTCGGAATGTTTCTCGATGCGGGGCCAGCGATCATCATCCTCGGACCGATCCTCGGGCCCATTTTCACATCGATGGGAGTGGATTCGATCCACTTTGCCATCATCATGAGCGTGAACCTGACCATCGGTCTTGCCACGCCGCCAATGGGCCTGGTGCTATTTGTCGCCGCCTCGGTTTCAAAGGAACGGGTTGAAACCATTGCCAAAGCCATTCTGCCGTTTCTGGCGGTAGAAATCGCGGTGATCTTCCTGATCACCTACATACCGGCACTTTCGATGACGATCCCTCGATGGACCGGATTTGCCAACTGATCTTGAGCTTAATATGGGAGGTACCTGATGCTCAAATCTGCTCTGAAAACACTCACCGTCGCGGCGATGCTCGCCGGTTCTTCGCTGAGTGCCGTTGCTGCCGACTATACGCTGCGTGCAACCGCCAATTCCAACGAGAATGACGAAGACTATCATGGTCTCGTTGTTTTCAAGAACTTTGTCGAGTCCGCTTCCAACGGAGCGATCGAGGTCGAACTCTTCATCGGCACACAGCTCTGCTCGAATGGTGCTGAATGCCTGCAGGGCGTTGCCGGTGGTGCGATTGACATCTACATCTCCACATCAGGCGGAGCCTCCGGCATCTTCCCTTATGTTCAGGTTCTCGACCTGCCTTACATGATGGCCGACGACCGGATCGCCGAACATGTCCTGTCCGGCAACTTCACGCGTACCTTGCGCAACATGGCGCTGGAAGATAGCGACAACACGATCCGTCTGATGACGGTTGGCAACACCGGCGGCTGGCGGAACTTTGCCAACACAAAGCGCCGTGTCGCCAATCCGGCCGACATGGAAGGCCTGAAGATCCGTACCGTTGTGGCTGACCTGCCGCAGGAACTGGTCAAGGCACTTGGCGCCTCTCCGACGCCAATCCCGTGGCCGGAGCTGTTCACATCATTCCAGACCGGTGTTGTTGAAGGTTCCAAGAACGGCATCACCGACATCATGAGCATGAAGTTCCCCGATGCCGGCCTGCAGTATGTGACGCTCGATGGCCACGCCTACATGGGTGCCCTCTGGTGGATGAGCAACGAACGGTTCCTTGCCATGCCGGAAGACATGCGCCGGGTCGTGGTCGATGGCTTCTATCATCTGCAACAGGCTACCTTTGCATCGCCAAAGCGTGAATCCATCGAAAAATATGAAGAGTTCGTTGCCGGCGGCGGCGATCTTTATGTTCCAACGCCGGAACAGAAAGCCGCTTTCAAGGAAGCAGCCGCACCGGTCTACGACTGGTTCAAGGACAATGTCGCACGCGGCGGCGAGATCTTCGGCGCACTGGAAGAAGCCGTTCAGGAAGCTGAAACCTCCGTCAACGGTGCGCGTGACGCCGACCTGAACTAAGCTGTTCTTCAATCAGACACGTCCGGCCAATTGCCGGACGTGTCAATTTTCGAGTTCGCCTCCACAACTCCGGAAAGACAACAAGCCGATTTTCGGATCCGGGGTTGCAAATGAGCAGGATTTACCGGAACGGGTACATCCAGACCTTGTAGTCATCGACCAGAACATGCGCCTTTTCAATTTCCTCTTTGGTCATTTTCTTCACGACTTCCTCAAGCGAGATCGCCGCATCGGGATCTCCTCCGATGGCGGAAAGCGTGTACCACATGTAAGCGCGAACAAGATCCGGCGCAGGCATTCCCCGGCCGACCTCGTAATACCAGCCGATACCGGATTGCGCGCCCGGATGCCCCTTCATGGCGCTTCTGAGATACCACTCGAAAGCGCGCTGATCGTCCCGCTCCACGCCGAGACCCATTGCATACATGACGCCGATCAGTTCCTCGGCATCCGCGTTGCCGGAACGTGCGGCGGGCCAAAGTTCCTTCCTGGCCTCCTCAAATTGTCCGGCCTCCATCAGATCGCGCGCGTTCTCGATTTCAGCCTGGGCAGGGCCCGCAGCCAGGAAAAGCCCAATCACGGCGGCTTTCAGCATTTTCGTCATTTTTTCCGGTCGTTCTTTCTTGGTGTTCTTCTGGCAGCACCAGCTCATTCCGCGGAGCTGCCCTCCCCGCTGACTGACGATGATTTCATCGCCTTCGACAGGAAACAGGCGGCCCTCGGTCAGCTTCTCTTTTACGACAGGATCCTTTCCGGGAACAGGAATATTGCCTGTTCGACATGTCATCATCCGGTCCTTGGAACAGGAGACGGCCTTTCCCTCGGCATTGGCGAAGGCGGAGAAGGCCTCGGACCGAACCGGACCGCACTTGTCGACGACAACCGAATTAAGAAAAGGATTCCGCGAAATGCGCCAGGCCTCTGGAATCTCGGGGCAAAAGAGCTTCACACGCTTTTCCACGACGGCCGTCTTTCCATTTCCGACGACTATGAAAACGGCTTCAACTCACCGGCGGAGGAATGGCTTCCCGAGGGCCTGAACAGCCTTCTTGCGGCCCAGGCGATTTTTCCGCTTGTTGCCCAGTTCGAAATGGCCGGCAATCCGAAAGAAAACGAGATCGCGGGCGCTGTTCACAACCGGATAGACGCCTCCTGGCCAATCCTTGCCAAGCGGGTTCGCGTCATTCCCGAATACGGCAAGATGTTTGTCGAGGCGTTCGATCACATCGATGAGCCTGGGCAAGTTTCGATTGCCGAGATCGGAAATGCACTTGCAGCCTTCCAGGCGATCGAATGGACGAGTTTTGACAGTCCGTTCGACCAGTATCTTTCCGGCAGGAAGACCGCGCTGACAGATGCGCAAGAGCGCGGCATGGGTCTCTTTTACGGAAAGGGCAATTGCTCCAGCTGCCATTCCGGCAAACTCATGAGTGACCAGGAGTTTCACGCAATCGGCCTGCCCCCTTTCGGACCCGGCCGGACGCGGCGTTTCGATCCAATGGTGCGGGATGTCGGCCGCATGGGCGAAAGCGACAGACTGGAAGATGCCTATCGTTTCCGCACACCGATGCTGCGCAATGTCGAGCTGACATCGCCTTATGGCCACAACGGCGCCTACCCGACGCTCGAAGGTATTGTTCGCCACCATCTCGACCCGGACGGAATGCTGGCAAAATGGCAACCGAAAACAGCTGCACTTCCCGACGCACCGTGGCTGGAACCAATCGATTTCGTGGTCTATAAGGATCAGCGTGAAATGGCCAGGCAGGCCCGGCTTCGGGATGTCGAGCGGATTTCACTTTCCGATCAGGAAGTTTCCGATCTCGTCGCGTTTCTCAAGGCGCTCACCGGTACGTCTTCGGTTTCTTCTCCTTCCTTCGGCATCCCCGATAGAGTTCCCAGCGGGCTTCCAGTCGACAGACCCTAAACAGGACAAACATGATCGAAACTTTGAAGACCCGGGCAAACCAGCTTTTTCCCGGTATCGCCATCGCCGGGCTTGTGGCCATTTCGGCTCAGTTTCTGAATGAGCACTACGGCGCACCTGCCATGTTGATGGCGATCCTGCTGGGCATGCCTTTGAATTTCCTCTCGGACGAACAGCGTACCTCGGAAGGCATTGCCTTTGCTGCAAGAACACTCCTGCGGGTCGGCGTTGCGCTTCTGGGCGTGCGCATCAGTATCGAGATGGTGCAGGCACTCGGCCTGCCCTTTCTGCTTCTTGTCATCCTCGGTGTTCTGGCGACCATCGTCTTTTCGCTGATGATCGGAAACCTTTTTGGCAAGGACCGGCTCTTCGCCTTCCTTTCCGGCGGCGCGGTCGCCATTTGCGGAGCATCCGCGGCGATGGCGATCGGCTCGATCCTGCCAAAACGACAGCATGCGGAACGAGACCTCGCCTTCACGGTAATCACCGTGACGGTCCTGTCCACACTGGCCATGATCGTCTACCCGATTCTGACAAGCAATCTCGGACTTTCCGTTGATGCCACCAGCGTGTTTCTCGGCGGCACCATTCACGACGTTGCCCAGGTGGTGGGTGCCGGATTTTCCGTGTCTGAAGAAACGGGAGATCTGTCCACGCTTGTAAAACTCATCCGCGTGACCCTGCTGGCGCCCATTGTGCTGGTCGCTGCCCTGATCCTGCGCGGCAGCGCTGAGCCAGGTGCAAGCCGTCCGCCGCTGATGCCTGTCTTCGTACTTGCTTTCCTGATCCTTGCAGCCTTCAATTCCTTCGGCCTGGTTCCGGAAACCGCAAAGGACCTTGCGGGCCAGATTTCCCGTTGGGCGCTGCTTGCCGCGATTGCCGCCGTTGGCATGAAGACCTCGATCCCGAAACTCCTGGAAGTCGGCGGCCCTGCAATCTGGATGGTGGTGTCCCAGACTGTATTCCTGGCACTGTTCGTGCTCGCGGGGATATGGGTGATCGGGTGGGCTATTTCCTCAGCGCCCTAACCGCAGCAGAGCGAAGATTTGGAATTGTGAGTGACATAGCCCCTTGAATCAGCTTTCAAGCAAGGCGGTTACTGGATCCCTGCTTTCGCAGGGATGACAAGGGATGTGAGGACATTTGCGCTTCTTGCTTTTCCCAGGCGATTGTCTTCCGGACACAGCGGAGCGGAGATCCGGGACCCAGTACACCACAGCGTTTCGGATTTCAGCCGGAGGTCTGCGGTTGTTGGTTCCCAAACGGAGCAAATGCCCGCGAAAACGGGTAAAGGGATGACGAGGGAGCACTTTGCCACTCCCTCACTCAAGACCTGCGTGTCTGGTCTGAACATTGCCAATCGCGCCGGAAACCCCACATTGAGGTCAGAAACCCGAAGCGGGGCTTTCCTTGATCCCTTGAGTGTGAAATATAGCTGCGGTCCCCTTCCCGGGAGCGCATCAGCTATCATGCCGCATATGTTTATATGCGTTTTGCTCGTGATACAGAAAATTCGAAAGCGTTTGGATGAAAAGCTACATCACAACCCCGATCTATTACGTCAACGGTTCTCCACATATCGGTCATGCTTTCACGTCCATCATGGCCGATATCCTGAAGCGCAACCGCCAGGCACTGGGTTATGAACTGATGCTGTCGACGGGCGTGGACGAGCACGGCCAGAAGAACCAGGAAGCCGCGCAGGAACTGGGTATGCCGGTCGAGGAATATCTCGACATGCGCTGCGCGGAGTTTCGCGACGTTTTCGAAAAACTCGGTGTCGAATTCGACTATTTCGTCCGCACAAGCCGCGAAGGCCACAAGAAAGCCGTCGCGGAGATGGAGCAGCGCATCTTCGACAAGGGACTGATCGTCAAGAAGCAGTATACGGGCACCTACTGCAAGGGCTGCGAGGAGTTCAAGAAGGAGAGCGACCTCACAGAGGACGGACAGTGTCCGCTGCATCCGACCATGCAGGTCGAGCAGACGGACGAAACCAATTACTTTTTGAAAATGGAACCGTTCCGTGAACAGCTCCTGAAACACATCGACGACAATCCGGATTTCGTCCAACCCGAGTCGTTCAGGAACGAGCTGAAGAAAATGCTGGCCGAACCGCTGGAGGATCTGTGCATCTCCCGGCCGAAATCCCGTGTGACCCTCGGCGTGGAATTACCCTTCGACACGGACTTCGTCACCTATGTCTGGTTTGACGCCCTGGCCAACTACCTGACCAATATCGGCTGGCCGGAAGATGGCTACCAGAACTGGTGGGCGGAGTGCGAGCACATGATCGGCAAGGATATCCTCAAGCCGCACGGTGTCTACTGGCCCCTGATGCTGATGGCCGCTGATCTGCCGCTGCCGAAAAAGCTCTCGGTGCACAGCCACTGGGTCGGCGCCGGCGGGGTCAAGATGTCCAAATCCATCGGCAACACAGTCGATCCGATCGAGGTCATGGACAAGCTCGGCGTTGACGCGTTGCGCTGGTATCTCGCCCGCCACATGCGTGCGGACAGCGACAGCCAGATTTCGGTCGAGCTGATTGCGCAGACTTACGAGAGCGAGCTCAACAACAAGCTTGGCAACCTGCTTTCTCGCGGTGCCAAGTTCGCCAGAAAGAACTTCGACGGAAAACTTCCGGTCAAGGGTCCTCTCACGGCAGAAGACGAGGCTTTGCGTCAAACGGTGCTTGATGCGACCGCAGGCATGGGTGAATGGATAGATCTCGCCGACATTCCGGCGCGGATGCAGTCCATCATCAATGCGGCGGCCGAGATGAACAACTATTTCGACAAGCAGGCTCCCTGGACGCTCTTCAAGTCCGAAGAGACCAAGGACCGCGCGCGAGATGTCGTCTATGTCGGTCTCGATTGCCTGCGTATCGTGATGGAAGCGTTGCAGCAGGTGATCCCGGTGTCGGCCGGCAAGGCCCTTGCCACGCTGAACGTCACCGACATTGCCCGTCCATGGAAACCGGAGCTGGACAGGCTACCGGGCGGCAGTGAACTGGACGAAATCGAGCCGCTTTTTCCGCGGGTTCAGTAAGGCCCCACCCGACAACATGTAAAAGCGCCCCTGCGGGCGCTTTACTTTTTTTGATCAAGGCCGATATCCAGCTTCAGTCGCTCAAGACCTTACGCCGCCAGAAACTCCAACCGCTCGTCCAGCCGCGCGGGCGTGATTTCCAGAATTTCGGCACTCACCACGCCTTCGGAAACGAATGGATCTTCTCCGACGAAGGCTTCGATTTCCTCTCGGGTCGTGTTGTGAGCGATGATGCCGCCACCCATGTTCGGCTGCAGGCTGCCAACCATCAGAAACAGGCCCTGATCGAAGCCGTCTTTGATCCATGCCTTGTGCCCGTCCATCAGGTCACCGGCACGTGCCTTGTTGTCAGAAAACTTCAGCGTCACGATAAACATTTCATTCTCCCTTGAAACAGAATTGAAGCTCTTTCAGATGCCGGCCGGACCGGGTTGCCGAAGACTGGAACTCGGTGACACCCGTCCGACCCAGTCGAGGATCTGATCCACTTCCCGCCGAACGAAGTCTTCATCCCTGAAAGCCTGCGCCAGTGTTGCAACCCCCTGGCTCCAGCTGAGGACATGAAGCGCCTGAGCCTCGGCGTCAGCTTCGCTGTCAAGTTCCGAAAACTGGCGGGTCAGCCAGTCGCGGAACAATCCCATGATGCGGTTGGCGTTGCCGCTGGAAGCGTGCTCAAGCTTGGCAAGTTCCATCGTCAGCGTCCCGACAGGGCAGCCATAGGCAAATATTTTCGTCTGATTGACGATGAGTATCCGCACGAAACAGGCAATTCGCTCTGCCGGGTTCCCGGACATCTTGTCCCAGTTTCGCAGCATGTCTTCCCGGTCGGACAAACGCTTTTCGATGACCGCGTCGAGGATCTCATCCTTGGTTTTGAAGTGGTAATAGAAGTTTCCGCGCGAAATGCTGACCGATTTCGCGATATCGGCGAACGAGGTTTCGCCAAATCCCTGCGCGTAGAACAGCTCATCCGCCGCATCAATGATCTGCTGCCTGGTGGAGCTGGATTTCATTTTGATTTTCCCGGCACATTTTTCATGTTTGATGTCAATCTAGGACAATTGACCTATTTTTAGTTAGGACAATTGTCCCAAAATGTCAATCAAGTGCGAAACGAGACCGGCAAAGACCTGTTTGCAACACAATTTAGAGACACCCTGTCTGCACATCTCATGGTTGGTGCGCACAACCCCTCACACGTTTGTGAAGTCAACTTCCCAACAATCCTGACAGGCAGCTGTCAGGAACAATTTCCTACTTTCAGCACCATCAAAAGCCGGATGACTCGTTCTGAAGGCGCGAACTTCTGACTGAAAATCAATGAATTGCGGATTAACTACCATGAAACCGGACGTTATGCTTTTTTTCAATCACATGGTGACTTTTGTCACCAAACTATTCTTTCACAGCTGCATGGCGCGTTTTTGCACCGGCATGGTGCAAATCCCAACGTTGGAATTCACGATCCGTCACTTACGTAGAGGCCGCTTGGTGGCAGTCACAGGGCCGGCTCGAGGCGTCAAAGCCGTTGCCTGCGTGGAGGGAAACATATGACCTACCTGGATGAGCGGAGCGAACCGTCTTCCGCTTCGGAACTCCTGGATCTATTTTACGCAACACGAACGCAAACGGAAAAGCTAACCGCCCCACTCAATGACGAAGACCTGGGTCTTCAATCCATGGAAGACGCCAGTCCGCCCAAGTGGCACCTGGCGCATACGACCTGGTTCTTCGAGGAATTCATCCTGAAACCATTCCTGCCCGGTTACCAGCCAAAGGACGACCGTTTCGCAGTTCTCTTCAACTCCTACTATGTTCAGGCCGGCCCCAGACACACACGCTCACGGCGTGGCTTGTTGTCCCGCCCGACGGTCACGGAAGTCCTTTCCTATCGGGCGCATGTCGAAGATGCATTGCGGGACGGTCTTTCGCGCGGCGGATTCACTCTTGACCCTGACAGGCTGGACGCACTGGTTACACTGGGGTGTCACCATGAAATGCAGCACCAGGAACTGTTGATTACCGACCTCCTGCACGCCCTTTCCTTCAATCCGCTGCTACCGGCCTACATTCCCTCGCAACCCGGCGCCGTTACCGCCATACGAGAGCAAGACTGGACATTGCATGAAGGCGGGCTCGTTGAAATCGGCCATGATGGCGACGGCTTTGCCTATGACTGCGAAGGACCGCGGCACAAGGTCTGGCTGGAACCGTACAAGCTTGCCGACCGCCTGGTAACAAACGGCGACTGGATCGCCTTCATGAATGACGGCGGATATGAAACCCAGACGCTCTGGTTGATGGAAGGCTGGGCGGTTCGCGAAAAGAACGGCTGGGATTCTCCCCTCTACTGGTGGCAACAGGACGGCCAATGGTGGACCTACACGCTGCAAGGTCCGCGTCCCGTCGATCTGTCTGCTCCCGTGGTCCATGTCAGCTATTACGAGGCCGATGCCTTCGCCCGCTGGAGCGGTCATCGGCTGCCGACAGAAGCGGAATGGGAAGCGGCGGCCGAAGCGACTGAAATCGAAGGTAACTTTCTGGAAAACGGCACACACATACCGCAGGGGCGCCACGCAAGCCTCTGGGGAGATGTCTGGCAGTGGACCAGCAGCGCCTTTTCTCCCTATCCGGGCTTCTCGCCTCCCGATGGCGCCATCGGGGAATACAACGGCAAATTCATGGTGAACCAGATGGTGCTGCGGGGCGGGTCCTGTGCAACCCCGAAGCTTCAGATGCGTTCTTCTTATCGAACCTTTTTCTATCCACAGCAGCGCTGGCAAATGCTGGGGCTCAGACTGGCGGCAGATCAATGACCAAACATGTTCCCCCTGTAAGAGCCGACAAAACCTTCAGGTCCGACGTCCTTGCCGGCCTGAAAGCGGCGCGCAAATCCGTCAGCAGCAAATGGCTTTATGATGATGTCGGCTCGCATCTGTTCGAAGCCATAACCGAACTGGACGCCTATTATCCGACCCGAACCGAACTTGGCATCCTGGAGACTGAAATCCGCCAATATTCGCGGCTGCCGGGAGCCCGGGGCGCAATGGTCGAACTCGGCAGCGGCTCCAGCCGGAAGACGAACCTGCTTCTCGGCGCCTTTCCAGACCTTTCGGTCTATATGCCGGTCGATATTTCCGCCAACCATCTGAAAGACGCTGCCGAACGCGTTCGCCGGGCCTACCCGTCACTGGCCGTGATCCCGGTCGCGGCCGATTTCACGCAGCCTCTCGGCAAACTGCCTTTGCTGCCCGAACTTCCCGTGCTGGTCTTTTTTCCCGGCTCGACAATCGGCAATTTCGAACGCGCCGAAGCCACGGCTCTTTTGCGGTCTCTCCGCGAGGCCATGCCTGGTGCAACGATGATTGTCGGCGTTGACCGTCCGAAGGAAGAAGAGGTGCTCCTGGAAGCATATGACGACCCTGCCGGAGTGACTGCGGCCTTCAACCTCAATCTCCTGCAACGGATAAACCGGGAATGCGGGGCAGATTTCGAACTCAATGCCTTTGCACACAAGGCTATATGGAACGCGGATGAGAGCCGGATCGAAATGCACCTGGAAAGCCTGACCGAACAGTCGGTCACGATCGGCGCGGATACCATCGCTTTCCAGAAGCACGAAACGATCCACACCGAAAATTCCCACAAATACGACGAAGAGGCTTTTTCAGAGATTGCGAACCAGAGCGGTTGGAGGGTCCTGGATCAACATTGCGATGCGCAATCCTGGTTCTCCGTCTACATCCTTCAGTCCGGATAAAGCTGATCAGGCGACCACTGCCCGGATCAACCTGACTGGTTGGCTTCGGGCAGGTTCCATCCCGATCAGTGACCGGCGATCGCAAGACGCAGGGCAAGCCCGGTGCAAACGCCAGGAGAAACCACGAAACCGGCAACCCGGCCCTGAAAAGCCGATTGGGTCAAAACGAGTTTGGCGTCCGATCCAGACGCAACCCCGGATACGACCGAAGCGACAAGGAAAGTTCAAGTCCAGGAAGGATCGAATTTGTTTGAAGTCAAGACGGCCGCATGCGACTGCCCTGAGGATCGAACAGCGGACCAATGGTGACAGTTGCCTTGAACAATGACCCGGCAATGTCGACATCGACCTCAGATCCGGACTCTAGCGACCTCTCCACGTGCGCCAGGGCAATCGGCCGTCCGATACGGTAGCCGTAAGCACATGTCGTCGTTTGCCCCAAAACCTCCCCTTCGAGCAGCAAAGGCTCGTGTCCGAGCGGAACCGCAGCCTCGTCCTCGAACGCGAGTGAAACCACCTTCGATACGCCACCACCTGCCTTGTGTTTCGCGATGGCGTCAGCGCCGATGAAACCACCCGACTTCCGGGTCATTGCATCAAGACCGGCCTCCACCGGTGTCACATCGCTGTCAAGTTCGTGTCCCATCGCGCAGAACCCTTTCTCGACACGCATCGATGTCTGTGCAAACAAGCCCGCCGGTTCGGCACCGGCATTCGTCAGCGCCGCGTAGATTGACCTGGCGTTTTCAGACCGGCAGGTTATCTCCCACCCCGCTTCCCCGACATAGGACAACCTTGCAGCCCGCACATGATGACCTGCGATATGTGCTTCGGCGTGTTTGAAGTACCCGATATCGTTGAGTTCGGGCGCGCCGACTTCTGCCGCAATACGGGCACTCTCCGGTCCCATGAGACCAAGAACGGCGTAGGTTTGGGTAGTGTCGGTGAGTGACACATCGAAGTCCGCGGAGTGTCTCCGGAGCCAGGCCAGGTCCTTCCTGATCGCGTTGGTTCCGACAAAGAGACGATAATGGGCATCCGAAAGGCGCTGAACGGTAATGTCGCTTTCGAATGTGCCGCGTTCGTTGAGGATCGCGGTATAGATGACCGACCCCGCACGGCGACCAACATATCCTGCACAGACCCTTAACAGGAATGCTTCTGCATCCGGGCCCTCGATCTCGATCTTGCCGAAGGGTGACGCATCGAAAATGGCGGCAGTCTCGTTCGCTGCCATCACCTCCTGCCTGACATTTTCAAACCAGTCCGGCCGACCGAATTTCAGTTCAGGTTCCTGCTCCTTGCCGAAATACAGCGGCCGTTCCCATCCGAAGAACTGACCGAAATGGGCTTTTGCCTCTGTGTATTCACTGTCGAGTGGCAATCTCCTCAGTTTGCGGGCCGTCTTGAACTGCTTGCCGGGATAGGCAATGTCGTAATGGGTCCCTAGAACCTCCGGCGCGCGCGCCATCAGATGTTCGACAGAATTGAAGACCGGTGCGAAGCGCTTGGCATCGGCTTCGGAAAGATCATATGACGGCGCTCCGTGAATGATCGTGTGGGCGAGGTTCATTCCCGCGCCTCCCCCGGCGGCAACGCCCACCGAATTCATGCCACATCCCAGGAAAAGGCCTCGGGTTTCCGCGGCCTCACCCAGCATGAATGTCCCGTCCGGCGTGAAACTCTCCGGGCCATTCAGGAGCATCTTCACTTCGGCGGTCTCCAGTGCCGGCAACCGGTGAAGTGCGTTCATCATCATCGGCTCGAAATGATCCCAATCCTCAGGAAGCAGGCCGAATTCGAAACTCTCCGTCAGGACACCGGGTGCGATCGGTTTGCCCATCGGCTCAAAACAGCCAACCAGCAGGCCGCCGCTGTCATCGCGGATATAAAGATGATTGTCATGATCACTGAGGGTCGGTGTGTTACCGACTATTCCGTCGACCGGCTTTGTCAGAAGATAGAAATGTTCACAGGCAAGCAGAGGCACTTCAGCTCCCGCCATGGCACCGGCTTCACGTGACCAGAGGCCGGCACACAAGGCAATGGCATCACACATCACCGTACCGTTGACTGTTTCCACGCCTTTGACCTTGCCGTTCTCCGTCAGGATTGCCGTCACCCCGGTCTTTTCGAAAATCTTTGCGCCCAGCGATCTGGCGCCTTTCACGAGAGCGGCGCAAACGTCTGAAGGACTCACGCGCCCGTCATCCGGCGACCAGACTGCGCCAAGGACATCGTCCGCGTTCATCAACGGCCAACGTTCCCTGGCTTCATCCGGACTGATGGACTGCGCAGGAATTCCATAAGCTTTCGCGAGCGCTTCCTGCCGCCTGATGTGGATCATCCTGTCCTCACTGGTCGCGATAGAAAGTGAGCCTTTCTGGATCCAGCCGGCAGCCTGCCCCGTCTCCTGCTCCAGCTGGCCATACAGCTCGACCGAGTATTGAATCATGCGCGTCAGGTTGCGAGAATTCCGAAGTGCACGCACCTGTGCCGCGGAGTGCCAGGTGGTTCCGGATGTCAATTGGTTCCGCTCCAGCAGGACCGCATCAGAAACACCCATTTTGGCAAGATGATAGAGGGTAGAGCAGCCCATGATTCCCCCGCCGATGACAACGACGGGAGCATGTGCGGGAGGAGTACGAGTGGACATTTGAAAACTTCCGCGGAGGCGATAAAAACTGCGGCAACGAAACATTTGTTTCAAGATTTGACAAGAGAAAAAACAAATGAAACAGTAAACAAATGGAAACCCATTCGCCGCCGCAGATCCGGACCGCGATTTCGACCAGCTATGCAGAGCTGAGCGATACTCTGCGAATTGCGGCTGACTATATTGCTGAAAACCAGGTAGAAATCGCGACGAGAAGTTTGAGGTCCGTGGCTTCCGCAAGCGGCGTTTCCCCGGCAAGCTACACAAGACTGGCACGCGCACTCGGTTTTTCAGACTATGAAGCGCTGCGCGAGCAGGCCCGATCCGAACTCAACAAGCGAGAGCAGGACAGCTTTCAGGACAAGGCGAGACGTCTTCGAACCGATGCCGATCAACCCCTGTTGCCTCGGCAGGTCGCTGCTTGCATCGCCAACATCAGCGGCCTCTTGGAAGATGTCGGTCAAGAACTCCTGGATACGGTCGTCGATCGCCTGGATTCTTCCCGTAAGATCGTTCTCATCGGAGCGCTCGCATCGGCAGGCTTCACCGATTATTTCGCTTATCTGGCCAAATGGTTCGATGACCGCTGGCTCGTTGCCGGTCGCAATGGAACAACGCTCGGCAGCACGCTTGCAGGCGTCGGACCGGAAGATACGGTGCTGATAATCTCCAAACATCCCTATGCGCACCGATCCGTCCGTGCCGCGGCGGTTGCCGCCGGAAACGGTGCAACGGTTGTTGTCCTGACCGACAGCCATACATTTCCGGGATTGCAATACGCAGACTTTCACTTCATACAACGTACTGAAAGTCCACACTTTTTTTCGTCTTACGCAGCCACGCTCGTCCTAATAGAAACGATAACAGGCATGCTGGTTGCGCGAGCCGGATCCGGGGCTGACGCCCGGATCCAGGAGGTCGACAAACATAATCGTTTGCTCGATGAGTTTGAAAATGTCTAGGGTGTAGGTCACTCTGGACCAAAGAAGTTTAACAAGAGGGAAGCCTAGTCAAATGATGATGAAAATGAACCTTGCTGGTGCCGTTCTCGCCACCAGCATTGCATTTACCGGCGCAGCATCGGCTGAAGAATTCATCACGATTGGAACCGGTGGCGTCACGGGTGTCTATTACCCGACAGGCGGCGCGATCTGCCGGCTGGTCAACAAGGGCCGCAAGGACCATGGTATCCGCTGCTCGGTAGAATCCACAGGTGGATCGGTCTACAACATAAACACGGTTCGCGAAGGAGAGCTGGAATTTGGTGTTGCTCAGTCTGACTGGCAATATCATGCCTACAACGGCACATCCAAGTTCGAGGACAAAGGCCCGTTTGAAAAACTGCGCGCCGTTTTCTCTGTGCACCCCGAGCCGTTCACCGTCGTGGCGCGCGCAGATTCCGGCATCAAGAACTTCGAGGACCTCAAAGGCAAACGTGTCAACATCGGCAACCCGGGTTCCGGCCAACGTGGCACTATGGAAGTCCTGATCGAATCCATGGGCTGGACCACCGACGATTTTGCGCAGGCTACCGAACTGAAGGCAGCCGAACAGTCCGCAGCCCTTTGCGACAACCAGATCGATGCAATGGTGTACACGGTTGGCCACCCTTCCGGTTCTATCCAGGAAGCAACAACTGCATGTGATTCCGTTTTGGTGAATGTGGGCGGTGATGCTGTCAGCAAACTGGTCGATGACAACAGCTACTACCGGACAGCTACCATTCCGGGCGGTATGTACCGCGGTAACGATGGCGACACAAACACGTTTGGTGTGGGTGCCACTTTCATCACTTCTGCTGACGTTGCAGACGATACCGTCTACACGCTGGTAAAATCAGTGTTCGAAAACTTCGATGCGTTCAAAAAGCTGCATCCGGCATTCGCAAACCTGAAGCCGGAAGAAATGGTTGCCGACGGCCTGTCTGCACCGATTCATCCGGGTGCTGCCAAGTACTACAAAGAACAAGGCTGGATCAACTAATCCAGAAACATCCAGGGTCCGGAGATTTTTCTCCGGACCCATCTCTTTGCGCGGCCAAAACAGTCGTCTCAAAGGCTTGGGTGCGATCAAATTGCATGACACGTATTTCTGAGGGCGGCTGGCCCTAAAGACCCGAAAATTAGAGGGCTCCGGCTCGAGTTCGAGCCGCAGGATGGGGATTTTTCATGGCGGACCAAAATCAACCGAACAATCAGGACACCCGGCGAGGTCTCTCGGAGGACGAGCTTCAGGAACTCGTTGCCGCTTCCGATTCAGGATCTCGCAATCCTGCCGGAAACATCGGATTGCTGCTCGCGGCTGTTGCCTTCACATGGTCAGTCTTCCAGGTCCTGTTGGCATCGCCAGTGGCCTACTACATCCTGCCCGGGGACCTGATCAACAACAGTCGTCAGTTCCACCTTGCATTTGCAATGTTCCTCGCCTTCATGGCTTATCCCGCACTGAGAAGCAGTCCACGTCACTACATTCCCATACAGGACTGGATCCTTGCGCTGTTCGGCGCGTTCATCTCACTTTACGGCTTTTTCTTCTACGACAAGATCGTCAACAACGGCGGCCTTGCCGACGACATGGACAAATGGTTTGCCCTTGCCGGGATCGTCGTTCTGTTTGAGGCCGCCCGGCGGGCGCTCGGTCCCGCCATGGCTGCAGTCGCCACTGTTTTTCTCCTTTACGTGTTTTTCGGCTCTTCAGAATGGGTGCCTGAAGTTATCCGCTGGAAAGGCGCATCGCTCAAAAAAGCGATGAGCCATATGTGGATTACTTCTGAAGGTGTCTTCGGCATAGCGCTCGGTGTTTCTACCAAGTTTGTCTTTTTGTTTGTCTTGTTCGGTGCGCTTCTCGACAAGGCCGGAGCTGGAAATTATTTCATCCAGATGGCTTTTGGCGCCCTCGGTCACCTGAAGGGCGGCCCTGCAAAAGCCGCCGTTGTCGGTTCGGCTGCAACTGGACTGATCTCCGGCTCGTCAATTGCCAACGTGGTCACGACGGGTACTTTCACAATTCCGTTGATGAAACGCGTCGGTTTCTCGTCCGAGCAAGCCGGGTCCGTTGAAGTTGCATCTTCGGTCAATGGACAGATCATGCCACCAGTGATGGGCGCAGCGGCCTTCCTGATGGTCGAATATGTCGGTATCTCATATGTGGACGTGATTACTCACGCGTTCCTGCCTGCCGTCATTTCCTATATCGCGCTGGTCTATATCGTTCACCTGGAAGCCGTTAAGCGGAATATGCCCACCATTGGGCACAAAACGGTTTCGACCCTGCGGACAGTCCTCGGCATGTTCTTTTTCTTCGCCGGATTTGCCGCACTCTGCTACGGGGTGAAGTTTCCTGTAGGCTGGATCGTTGCCGCTGTACCTGAAGGTGCGAGCTGGATCCTGGCCGTTCTGGTTTTCGTAGCCTACCTCGTCCTGCTGAAGCTGGCGGCCAGTGTGGATGATCTGCATCCGGACGACCCGAATACCACGGAAATCACGCTTCCTGAAATCTCGGAGATCTACAAGGCAGGCCTGTACTATCTGTTGCCGATAGTTGTGCTCGTCTACTTCCTGATGATCGAGCAAAAATCACCTGGCCTTTCCGCATTCTGGGCAACGGCCCTGCTCTTCGTGATTTTGCTGACACAACGCCCTATCAAGGCGATCTTTCGAGGCGAGAGCGAAACAATTGAAGCTCTGAAAGCCGGTGTCAACGATCTCGTGCACGGAATGATCGACGGAGCGCGCAACATGATCGGCATCGGTCTTGCGACTGCGACGGCCGGCATCATTGTCGGTACCGTTACCCTGACCGGCATTGGTCAGGTCATGGCAGATCTGGTTGAATTCGTTTCCGGCGGCAACCTGGTCCTTATGCTGATGTTCGTAGGCTTGCTGTCACTTATTCTCGGTATGGGGTTGCCGACGACAGCGAACTACATTGTCGTGTCCTCGCTCATGGCGGGTGTTGTAGTTGAACTGGGCGCCCAATCCGGGCTGATCGTACCACTGATCGCTGTCCACCTGTTCGTCTTCTATTTCGGCATAATGGCAGACGTGACGCCGCCGGTCGGGCTGGCTTCCTTTGCGGCTGCCGCCGTGTCGGGAGGCGATGCAATGCGAACCGGGTTCACGGCATTCTTTTACTCGCTGAGGACAGTCGCCCTTCCCTTCGTGTTCATCTTCAACACCGACCTGCTCCTCATTGATGTTGGCTGGCTGCAGGGGATACTCGTTTTCATAGTCGCGACAATAGCAATCCTGGTCTTCACCTCGGGCACAATGGGATACTTCGTTACGAAGAATCGGATCTACGAGAGTGTCGCTATGATTCTGATCGCGTTTGTTCTGTTCCGGCCAGACTTCTTCATGAACCGGATTCAGCCACCGTTCGAACAGATCCCACCGACCCAGTTTGTGGAAGCTGTCGGAAATGCACCGGTTGGTCAGGAAATCAGGGTCACAGTGAGCGGGCCTGATTTTGATACCGGAAACACCACCGAAAAAACCATAATCGTTAAACCCGGTTCGGAAACGGGCGGGCAAGCCCGGCTTGAAGCACTCGGTCTCACAATACTCGATGAGGACGGCGTCATGAAAATCGACGAACCATTCCCGGGCACGTCCTATTTCGAGCAGCTTGGCGATTTCGATTTTTACGGCGACGATCCAGTGATTGCAAAGACAGCTCAAATCGAAGTCAAGCAGCTTCCCAAGGAACTTATCTATATCCCTGGCCTTCTGCTTTTGGTGGTGGTTTATCTAGTCCAGCGTGCCCGCGCTGGCCGCGAGAAAGGAGTGCCGGCATGACGGTTAAGTCAGTGTTGTGTGCAGTCGACGTTTCCCACGAGGATGACATCCAGGTCCTCGAGACCGGGGAAAAGATCGCGCGCCTGGATGGCGCTCAACTCGACGTCATCACTGTTGTGCCGAACTATGGCGTGACACTTGTGAATTCCTATTTTGACGAGAACTTTCAGGGCGAAATGGTTTCGAAAACCAAATCGGCGCTGACGGAACTGGTCAGTCGGGTGCTCGGCGAAGAGCGGAACAAGGATGTCCGACACATAGTCGCGACGGGGTCCGTGTATGAGGAAATCCTGCACGCCGCCAAACAAGCGGGTGCCGATTTGATCGTGATAGGTGCGCACAAGCCCCATCTGAAAGAATTTCTTCTTGGTCCAAACGCTGCCCGCGTCGCAAGACATTCGGAGTGTTCGGTCTATATCGTCCGAGAATAGTCATGTGCGGTTTCGACGTGGAACAGTGGTAGTCCTCTTCAAACAGGCCACTCAGTCAAACCTAACAGCGGCGGAACCGAAAGCGCGGTTCCTGCCGGCGTCGACTTGAGTTCTGTCAAGTCAATCTCCCTGCTGTGGCGTCCTGATCAAATCAGCTGCGAACGCCGCCGCAAGTCTGTTTCATGCACAACAATTCCTGTCGACTGTTTTCAGCCTCATGCAAGTTCAAGTGTTACCACCCTGAAATTGCAGACTGAATTCATACTGACGATGATCCCGTAGTAGCATTTCGCGGAAAAAGCCAATAGATACGATAAGTTAAACTATATCTGGTAGCTTCATCTGCAATGCAACCATATCCAAAAATGCAACCGGGGTGATATTGCTCCATGCTGGGGCTCATTCGCACATCTACGCAGCGGAAATTTCTCGCGATTATGTTTGCGGCACTCATTGCCGTGAACGGTCCGCTGCTGGTTACGTTTTTTATCGTTACCAAAGACACCCTTGAGCGCGAAATGATCGCAAAGAAACGGGTTTTGCTCGACGCCAACAGCAAGGCGCTGAGCAAGGTGCTTTGGGATTTCGACTATGAAAACCTGCGCAAATGGACCGTTGCGATCGCAAACGACCGCGACATTTTCAGTATCGAAATTCTGGACGACAACGACAAGCGGCTCGCTTTCGTTTCAAACAACGAGAACGAAACCAACATTCCCGAAAAAGAGGAAGCGCTCTTTTCCAAGGAAATCACGCATGCTGTTGACGGAACCGATCATGTCGTCGGAACCCTGCGTATCAGATTCATGTCCGATCGCATTAGCAACGCTGCGATGGGTGAAGTCGGCAAGTCTGTAATACTGTTCATCGTGTCGACCATTTCGGTTCTTGTGGCTGCGCTCATTGCCAACCGCTTCATGATTACAAGGCCACTCCTCCGCCTGAATGAAGCGATCGAAGCAACCCATCGCTCGGGAACAAGAACAAAGGTGGACTGGTCCTCGTCTGACGAACTTGGCCGGGTCACCAGCGCATTCAACGAAATGCAGGACAGCCTCGACCAGGACGAGGCCAAGCTGCTCAAGGCGAACAAGCGGCTTGCATTCCTCTACAACAACACCCCGGTCATGCTGTACTCGATCGACCGGGAAGACCGCATCATCAAGGTTTCAGACTATTGGCTCCACGCGACTGGTTACAGCCGCAAGAACGTAATCGGCCGCAAATTCCGCGAATTCATTCATCATGAATTCAAGGAAGAATATCTGAACAATCGCAGCCTGCTCTCCACCGGCAGGAACGAAACGCTCGAGTTCACCTCCGTTTTTGAAAAGGCGGACGGAACCCAGCTTGATGTCCTGATCACCGAAGCAAAAGACTACGACGACAGCTCAAGCGGCCGCAGGTCACTGTCTGTCATGACCGATATCTGCAAATTGAAGGCCGCCGAAGCGGAAATCCTGCGCCAGGCACGTACTGATTTTCTCACCGGGCTATTGAACCGGGAAGGCTTTGCAGATCGCTTGAACACCGCCATCGAAGAAGCCGGCGACACGCTGGAAATTGCGGTCCTGTTTTTCGACCTCGATCGCTTCAAGTGGGTCAACGACAATCTGGGACACTTTGCGGGTGACCGGGTTCTGCAATCGGTCTCACGGGAAGTCTCACATCTGCTGGATGAAGGGGACTGTTTCGGCCGGTTCGGTGGAGACGAGTTCGCGATCATGTTGTCGAGCAACGCCGTAAGAAAGCGCGCCGTTGAACTCGCGACAAGGATCAACAGGGTGCTGAACAAGCCGATCGACCTCGGCGGCAGGACGCTGCAGATTTCCGCAAGCGTGGGTATTTCCTTCTATCCTGAAAACGCAATGAATGCGGAGGATCTGCTGAAAGCGTCCGATGTTGCAATGTACCGTCAGAAAAACAGCGGAAGAAACGGTCATTGCGTGTTCAACGAGAAATTCGGCAGGGAGGCGGCCAGACAACTTGAAGTCAAAGAGGTCATTTCCGAAGCCCTCAAGAACGATTGGTTCGAACTGCATTTCCAGCCGATCGTCGATTTGAAGAGCCGATCGACAATCGGTTTTGAAGGACTTCTTCGGCTGGTGCATCCCGGCAAGGGTATTCTCCCGCCACTTGAATACATCCGGGCTTCGGAGCAGACGGGTGGCATTCTTGAAATAGGGGACCTGGTGCTGGAATTGGGGCTGCAGGCCCTTGAGCGCCTTCATTCGAAGCCCGAATGGCAATCAACTTATGTCGCGTTGAATTTCTCTGCCGCACAATTTCTACCGGACCTGCCCGCCAATCTTGCACAGAAACTGTCAGCTCACTCGATCGATCCCGATCGCCTGGTACTGGAAATTACCGAAACAACCCTGATGCAGAACAACATGGGTCTGGCCAGCTTGATCGAGGACATCAGAAATCTGGGCTGCGCGTTCGCGCTCGACGATTTCGGCACAGGCTTTTCGTCGCTCAGCTACATGAACCGCTTTCCGGTTGATACGGTCAAGATCGACAGTTCCTTCATCAGCGGGCTGGACGAGACAGCCGGCAGCGAGCGGGCCAACAAGACCCACGCCCTGATCGAAGCAATCGTCGGGCTTTCGAAAAGACTCGAACTCAATGTCATTGCAGAGGGTATTGAGAACGAAGAACAACTCCGCTGCCTGATCGAGATGGGTGTTGAAACCGGCCAGGGTTTCCTGTTCGGGAAAGCTGAACCGCTCGACACCGTCCTTTCCGGGCATACAGCGCGGCAACCGGAAATAATTTCCTTACCGGATATGAAACTGAGCAACACCGGGTATGGTTAGATCAACGTAACGTAATGAGGGTCAACCGATGCGATTTTTGACAAGACGGTCCGTCGTCGCCGGAATGGCTGCCTTCACGTCCCTAACGCTGATCCGCTCGTCGCATGCGAGAACCGGGCTCGGCTCCTTGAAGGTCATGACGGAGGAATATCCGCCCTACAATTACAAAGACGGGGCAGGCCTGAGCGGCATCAGTGTCGAGATCATAGATGAGATGTTCAAGCGGGCGGCGTCGGGGCACAATCGGGAAGACATCGCTCTTTTGCCTTGGGCCCGGGGCTATAATCTCACTCTGCAGCGCCCAGGACACGCATTGTTTTCCACAACACGCACGCCGGATCGCGAGGATCTGTTCAAGTGGGTGGGGCCGTTCGTTCCAACAGTCGTCGGACTGACAGCGAAGAAAAGCCGCCACCTTGAGATCAAAACAGTGCACGACCTGGCAGATATTCGGATCGGGGTTGTCAAGGATGATGTCGGTCAGCTTCTGTTGCGGGCACAAGGTGTGCCGGACGACCGCATCGAGACGGTGCTGTCGAACGAACAGAACTTCCGTAAACTCATGGCAGGCCGCGTGGATGCGATCTCCTACGAAACCAAGGTCACGCGCTGGGGTTTGCAAATGCGTGGCGCCGATCTTGAAAACTATGAAACCGTCTATGAACTGGACCGGGGGGAGTTATTTCTGGCGCTGCACTACCAGACCTCCGACAAAATTGTCGAAACGCTGCAAAGTGCCTTCGACACGATTGTCGCAGACGGAACACACGAGAAAATTCTGAAACAGTACGGCATTACATCCTAGCGAAAATTCTCCGATCCATGCCAGCGGCAAACTAGCAGCAAACTTTCCAGATCAACTGCTCCCCAGGAGCACATTTTTCAATCGCTCGGCCTCATCACTCATCGGGCGCGCCTTTGGCCACGCGATGTAATATCCCTTGCCGGTAGACAGTGTCCTGGAATTCATGGCCACCAGATCTCCCGACGAAAGCTCATCCTGCAAAAGGGGCAGTGCACCAAGAGCGATCCCCTGCCCTTTCAACGCACGTCCGATCGTCTGGTTGTAGCTAGCGCAGTTCAGCACCGGCCATTCACGAAACTCCGACCATCCGGTTCGCTGGATCCATACATTCCAATCGGTCCAGTTCGGTGCCATTCGTGCAAAGTTCAACAGCACCTGACCGTCATTCTGTCTGAATGCACCTGCTTCTTCTACTACCGCCGGAGTTCCAACTGGAACAATTTCCTCTTCAAACAGCAATTCAGCATTCCAACCCGGAAGCCGGTTTTCACCATGCAGGATGACCAGATCGTGTTCCGGGCGAAGCAGATCCCCCAATTCGTCTGCGCTCGTGAGGTTGAACGGACACGCCTCATCGGAAAGTGCAAAAGACCTTAGTTTGGGCTGTAGCCAGAAGGTCGCGAGCGCCGTTACCGACGCAATGCGGACCACCGGTTGGGACGGGATTTTTACCGTCCGCAATGCCTGGTCCAGATAGTCCAGTGTCATACCGGTCTTTTCGGCGAGATATTCACCAGCTTCGGTTGGTATCAACTTGCGACCGGAACGCTCGAACAGATCGACGCCGAGCCAGGTTTCCAGTTGCCGGATTCGCTTGCTGACCGCCGCCTGCGTGACAAAGAGTTCGTCGGCTGCTTCCGTAAAATTCTGATGCCTCATTGCCGCTTCAAAAAAGACCAGCGTGTCCAGCGGCGGCAGTGACTTGCGATAACTTAGCATTCCTGGAAGTTATCAATACGGGTGAATTTTTCCAGGCTTTTCCTGTCGGTTCAAGATGCAATTATTCCCTGATGTGTGTTTGGAGACGAAATCATCATGGCGGAACTTGACTGGCACGCGGAGCGAAGCGATCTGGCTGACATAGTACAGCTCGACCGGTCACCGGAAACCGACGGCATTGATCTTGCTGGTGTGCGCGCCTACCGGCAGGAGCGCGTGCGCCGGAAAATGTTCGAATACGGTGTTGATGCCGTGATCCTCTCAGATCCCGTCAACATTCGCTATGCGACCGGCACACGCAACATGCAGGTCTTTTCCATGCGCAATGCTCCGTCGCGTTACCTGCTTTTGACACTGGACAAGTCAATCCTGTTTGAATTCACCGGCTGCCTGCATCTGGCGGAAGGCTTCGAAACCATCGATGAGGTCCGCCCGGCGAGAACTGCCAGTTTTGTTGCCGCCGGACCGCATATTGTAGAGCGCGAGGCGCTCTGGAGCGCGGAAATGGCCGACCTGATTCATGAGCTGACGGGCAACAGGAAGGCCACTGTCGGCCTGGAGCGCTTGAATGCGGGAACGAGCATTGCTCTTCGAAACCGTGGTCTGTCAGTCGTCGACGCGCAGCAACCGATCGAAATGGCGCGCGCGATCAAGTCGCCTGAGGAAATGAAATGCGTGATCGCCTCGTTGCGCGCGACGGAAATCGGGGTGGGCAAGCTCAGGGGGGCGATCCGCCCAGGCCTGACGGAGGCCGAACTCTGGTCCGTTCTGCACAAATCAATCATCGAGCAAAACGGCGACTATGTGGAAACCCGATTGTTGAATGCCGGCGACCGGACAAACCCCTGGTTTCAGGAAACGTCGGCGAACCTCATTGGCAGAAACGATCTGATCGCGCTCGATACGGATGTCGTCGGCTGTCACGGTTATTATGCCGATTTCTCGCGCACCTTTCATGCCGGGCCGGACAAACCCAGCGCCGAGCAGCGAGACCTCTACAAGATCGCCTTTGAGCAGGTGCACCACAACATGGACATCCTGCGCCCCGGCATGACATTTCGCGAATATGCAGACCGGGCATGGAACATACCCGAGAAATACCACACCAACCGCTACTACCTGTCTGCACATGGTGTCGGCATGACCGGCGAATATCCCTATCTCTATCACCATGGAGACTTTCCGGAAGCCGGTTATGACGGCGCGCTGGAATCGGGAATGACGATTTGTGTTGAAAGCTTTATCGGCGAAGACGGAGGCAGGGAGGGTGTCAAGCTGGAACAACAGGTTCTGATCACCGACAGCGGGATCGAGCTTCTGTCCAGATTTCCCTTCGAGGATGACCTGCTGGCCTGAGATCCCGGTTCCTTTCACGGGACTGCAGTTCCCAACCGGTTTGCCAGGGATTGTCACCATGAGATACTTTTTTGGACTGCATCGGACAAAAACACTAGGCAAAGCGAATTTGCCACCCTATCTAATCGCAAGATTGCGATGAATTGGGGACTTGCCCAGGCATGCGCAGACTGTTTCAACCTGATCCGAGCCGGAGAGCGATTCTGATGACTGACACCCCGATCTACACGCCACCGAAAGTCTGGACCTGGGAACAACCGAATGGCGGCGAGTTTGCCAGTATCAACCGGCCAATCTCCGGCGCAACACATGAGAAAGACCTGCCCACCGGCGACCATCCCCTTCAACTCTATTCGCTGGCGACCCCGAACGGCGTCAAGGTAACCGTGATGCTTGAAGAGCTTCTGGCGCTCGGCCACAAGGAAGCCGAATACAATGCCTGGCTGATCCGCATCAATGAAGGCGATCAGTTCTCCAGCGGCTTTGTCGGAGCCAATCCAAATTCGAAAATCCCTGCCCTGGTGGACCACAGCACGGAAGAACCGACACGGGTGTTCGAATCCGGGTCCATTCTTCTCTACCTGGCAGAGAAATTCGACGCATTTTTGCCCAAAGATGCTGCAGCCCGCACCGAAACACTGAACTGGCTCTTCTGGCAGATGGGGTCCGCCCCCTATCTTGGCGGCGGTTTCGGCCACTTCTATGCCTATGCTCCTGAAAAATTCGAGTATCCGATTGATCGCTTCAGCATGGAAACCAAGCGTCAGCTGGACGTGCTCGACAAGACACTGGCCGAGCGTCCCTATATCGCCGGCGAAGATTACACGATTGCGGACATGGCGATTTTCCCGTGGTACGGCGGCCTCGTACTCGGCCGTCTCTACGATGCTGCCGAGTTCCTCGCTGTAGACGAGTACAAGAACGTCAAGGCATGGGCCGAAAAGATAGATGCCCGTCCCGCGGTCGTTCGCGGCAGGAAGGTCAACAAGGCGTGGGGAGAGGAATCCGAACAGGTTCTCGAACGCCACAGCGCGGACGACCTAGATCCGAAAGCAGCGGTTGAAGCGGCCGCAGAGTGAAGTCCCGGCAGCGACCTGCGTCCACAGGTCGCTGCCTGCACTCAGCACAGCGAAATTTCCCGGACGCAATCTCAAAACGCGCGTCTTGCTCAGAATAAATTGCTAAAGCTGCCGAATTTGTGAGTATTCCGGCTAATCTTCGGTATGGATTTAAAGACTCCAGTACCCCTGAAAGCCGATTTCGCCAACTTTCGGATCTCGCGCTTGTCTGCCTTCAGTGACGGAATACCGTCCTGCTCCCTGGCAAACACATCTTGTCATAAGTAAAATTTTCGTCTCTATAGTCGAGCATGCATGCAAAGTCCGCACGATACCGATGAATTCCTTCGTCGGGAGGTGCAGGCTCCCCTTCTTTAGGCCATGTCCTGGTCACCATCTTGGAGCGACATATGTCAGAAGCCCTTAAGATAGGCACACCCAAGGAAATCTTCCCCGGGGAGGCCCGTGTGGCCATGACCCCGGAATCGGCAAAGCAACTGCAGAAGCTGGGCTATAGCTGTCTCATTCAGAGCGGCGCCGGCAAGGCTGCAGGGTTTTCAGACGACGCATACAAGGAGGCAGGCGTCGAGATCGTCAAGACCGCGCCCAGTCTCTGGAAGCAGTCGGACATTGTCGCAAAGGTGCGCCAGCCCGAAGACAAGGAACTGGGTTACCTGACGAAGGGCAAGACGCTGATTTCCTTCTTCAATCCAGGCGGCAATGAAGCCGGGATGGAAGCGGCGAAGGAAAAGGGCGCCAACGTCATCGCCATGGAGATGGTGCCGCGAATCTCGCGCGCGCAGAAGATGGATGCACTGTCTTCGATGGCCAATATCGCCGGATACCGGGCAGTCATCGAGGCCGGCAACAATTTCGGCCGGTTCTTCACCGGCCAGATCACCGCTGCCGGCAAGGTTCCGCCGGCAAAGGTGCTCGTGGTTGGCGCAGGCGTTGCGGGCCTTGCGGCGATCGGGACATCCACGTCGCTCGGTGCGATTACCTACGCGTTCGACGTTCGCCCCGAGGTGGCTGAACAGGTTGAATCCATGGGCGCTGAATTTGTCTATCTCGATTTCGAGGAAGACCAGCAGGACGGGGCGGCAACGGGTGGTTACGCAAGCGTGTCCTCACCGGAGTTCCGGGAAGCGCAGCTGGCAAAATTCCGCGAACTCGCGCCCGACATGGACATTGTCATCACGACGGCGCTCATTCCGAACCGTCCAGCACCGAAGCTGTGGCTTGAAGACATGGTCCAGTCCATGAAGCCGGGTTCGGTGATCATCGATCTTGCCGCGGAGCGCGGCGGCAACGTGGAAGGTACGGTTGCCGACAAGAAGATCGTCACCGACAACGGCGTGACGATTGTCGGTTTTACGGACTTCCCGTCCCGGATGGCAGCCCAGTCGTCTACCCTATACGCAACGAACATCCGCCACATGATGACGGATCTGACGCCGGAAAAGGACGGTCAGCTCGTCCACAACATGGAAGATGACGTCATTCGCGGCTCAACGGTGACCCATGGCGGTGAGATCACCTTCCCGCCGCCGCCACCGAAGGTCCAGGCGATCGCGGCCAAGCCGAAGGAAAAACCGAAGGAGCTGACGCCGGAGGAAAAACGCGCTCAGGAAGTTGCCGCCTTCAAGCAGCAGACCAAACAGCAGGTCACCCTGCTTGCCGTCGGAGGGCTGTTCATGCTTCTCGTCGGGCTCGTGGCGCCGGCCAGCTTCCTGCAGCACTTCATTGTCTTCGTGCTTGCGGTGTTCGTCGGTTTCCAGGTGATCTGGAACGTCAGCCATTCGCTGCACACGCCGCTGATGGCGGTGACCAACGCCATCTCGTCGATCATCATAGTCGGGGCATTGCTGCAGGTCGGTTCGGGATCGTTCCTGATCATCCTGCTTGCGGGGCTTTCCATATTCATGGCCGGGATCAACATTTTCGGCGGTTTCCTCGTCACACGGCGCATGCTCGCCATGTTCCAGAAGTCCTAAGGAGCCCGACCCATGGAATTTGGCTTTACAACTGCCGTCTACGTGGTTGCGGCAATCCTGTTCATTCTCTCGCTCGGCGGCCTGTCAGGTGAAGAGAGTGCAAAACGCGCGGTCTGGTACGGTATTACCGGCATGGCGCTCGCCGTCGTTGCAACGCTCATCGGACCCGGTTCCGGTCTCTGGCTGCTGTCGGTGATCCTGATCGCAGGCGGTGGTGTCATCGGCTACTACGTCGCCCAGCGGGTCCAGATGACCGAGATGCCTCAGCTTGTTGCAGCAATGCACTCGCTGGTCGGCATTGCCGCCGTGTTTGTCGGTTTCAACGCCTATATCGAACTCGGCCGCGTTCTGGCCATGGGCGATGAAGAGCGCAAGGCGCTCGAAGGGTTTGCTGCCTTGCTGGCGAAGAAGACTTCTGCGGAACAGTCCATCCTGAAGGTCGAGGTTTTCCTCGGCGTCTTCATCGGTGCGGTCACCTTTACCGGCTCGGTCGTGGCCTTCGGCAAGCTGGCCGGCAAGATCACGTCCAAGGCGGAAAAACTGCCCGGCGGACATGCCCTGAATGCCGGTGCGGCGATCCTTTCGTTCATTCTCCTGATCCTGTTCCTGAGCGGTGCCGGTATCTGGACGCTCATCCTGATGACATTGCTGGCGTTCTTCATCGGCTATCACCTGATCATGGGGATCGGCGGCGCGGACATGCCGGTGGTCGTCTCGATGCTGAACAGCTATTCCGGCTGGGCGGCAGCAGCGATCGGCTTCTCGCTCGGCAACGATCTGCTGATCGTCGTCGGCGCGCTTGTCGGTTCATCCGGTGCGATCCTGTCCTACATCATGTGCAAGGCGATGAACCGCTCGTTCATCTCCGTCATTCTCGGCGGCTTCGGCAACACGACCGGACCGGCGATGGAGGTCGAAGGTGAGCAGATCGCCATCGATGCCGACGGTGTTGCAGCTGCCCTTGATGACGCGGACAATGTCATCATCATACCGGGCTACGGCATGGCGGTGGCCCAGGCACAGCAATCGGTCAGCGAACTGACCAAGCGCTTGCGTGCGAAGGGCAAGAACGTGCGGTTTGCGATCCACCCGGTCGCAGGTCGCCTGCCCGGCCACATGAATGTGCTTCTGGCGGAAGCCAAGGTCCCATATGACATCGTTCTGGAAATGGACGAGATCAACGAGGACTTTCCGGAAACCGATGTCGCCATCGTCATCGGTTCCAACGACATCGTCAATCCGGCTGCCCAGGAAGACCCGAACTCGCCGATCGCCGGCATGCCGGTTCTGGAAGTCTGGAAAGCCAAGCAGGTGTTCGTCTCCAAGCGTGGCCAGGGCACCGGTTACTCCGGTATCGAGAACCCGCTGTTCTACAAGGAAAACACACGCATGTATTATGGCGACGCCAAGCAGTCTCTCGACAAACTGCTCACCATGATCGAGTGATTTCCCAAACTCGACTGTAAAAAAGGCCGCTCCGGAACCCCGGAGCGGCTTTTTTTAATGGAATGATTGTATTGACTTAGTGTCGCGTTTCGATGGGGGGAAGAAACGCAATGGCTCTTGTGATGTTTGTGCATTTTTTGGCAGGCGATCACAGAGCCATGATCGCGTTCAGTCCCGAACCAGAAGACACACCGCTACCCGGTTTCAATCCTGATCACCCAACCGCGTTGAAAATGCCGGTCCTGGCCCAGATCCGCCTGACACACCGATTTGGGCACGCTGCAAAATCTTTTTTTGAACCTTTATCGATCGCCTGAGCACCAACAAGTACTCGCACCTGGCGAGGTCACCATCGCGGTCCTTTGTTGACGTCTGGCGGCAGACCACTGCGTCAGACCGTCGGGACGATTGGTGATTTTTCAAGACAGGAGATTTGCAATGAGCTTCCTTTATTCTTTCCTGAATTTCTTCAAAACCCAATTCATCAACGGGTCTCATCAGAGTGATTATCTCTTTGGTGGATTTGCCTCCGACTTCATTTTTGGCAATGGCGGTAACGACAGTATCTTTGGTCGCTTCGGAAACGATTTTCTTGATGGCGGAAAAGGCAACGACAAAATCTTCGGCGGCTTCGGAAACGACACGGTGTTCGGCGGGCACGGCAATGACAAGATCGACGGAGGCTTTGGAAACGACATCCTTTTCGGGGGCAAGGGCAACGACAAGATCCTTGGCGGCTTCGGCAAGGACACATTGTTCGGAGGTATCGGGAACGACAAACTTATTGGAGGCTTCGGCAACGACACACTGAATGGCGGTGACGGTGAAGACACGTTGCGTGGTGGCAAGGGCAATGACCGTCTTGTCGGCAACAAGGGCAACGATCGGATGTTCGGCGGGTCCGGCGACGACCTACTTGTCTGGAACAACGGTGATGGATCCGACCTGATGAATGGCGGCAGCGGCTATGACCGCGTCCAGGTCAACTTCAACACCGATCTCGTCAATGACGATCTTCAGAACAAGGACGTTGCCGAATTCTCCGTGACGCCGAACGGCGTCCAGTTCGCCCGGGTCGAGTTGAACGACCAGAACGTCAACGGCCTGTTCCAGCTGGACATTCGCAAGACTGAAGTACTGGAAACCAATTTCGGCGGCGGTGACGACACTGCGCAGATCGTCGATACCGTTCTGGATGAGATCAAACTCGACCTGGATGGTGGCGACGGCATTGACACGCTGGACCTCTCCCGGGCAGCCGAAGGCGTCGAGGTCGATCTTGCCGCCGGAACGCTGGAAGGCTCCAGGGCCGTCAACTTTGAAAACGTTATCGGAACCGAATTCGACGACAGGATAACCGGCGACGATCAGGACAATGTCATATCCGGGCTCGGTGGTGTCGACACGATCCATGGCGGAAAAGGCAACGACATCCTTGTTGCCAACAAAGGCAATGATTTCGTCTTCGGCGAAGAAGGCGACGACCTTCTTGTCTGGAACAACGGCGATGGGTCCGATCTTATGGACGGTGGTGCAGACTATGACCGCGTCCAGGTCAACTTCAACACCGATCTCGTCAATGACGATCTTCAGAACAAGGACGTTGCCGAATTCTCCGTGACACCGAACGGCGTCCAGTTCGCCCGGGTCGAGTTGAACGACCAGAACGTCAACGGCCTGTTCCAGCTCGACATTCGCAAGACTGAAGTACTGGAAACCAATTTCGGCGGCGGTGACGACACTGCGCAGATTGTCGATACCGTTCTGGATGAGATCAAACTCGACCTGGATGGTGGCGACGGCATTGACACGCTGGACCTCTCCCGGGCAGCCGAAGGCGTCGAGGTCGATCTTGCCGCCGGAACGCTGGAAGGCTCCAGGGCCGTCAATTTCGAGAATGTCACCGGAACCGACTTCGACGACACGATCACCGGCAACGATCAGGACAATGTCATACGCAGTGGCTCAGGGTTCGATATCATGTCAGGCGGAGAAGGATCCGACACCTTCCTTTTCACCGCCGACGACACGGGTCTGAAGGTCATCACTGACTTCGACTTCGAAGAAGACCGTTTGCTGTTTGTCACGGACGAGGACTTCACCGCGACTGACCTTGTCGATCAGCTGACCCAAATCGGTGATGATGTGCAACTCGACGTGAACGGCAAGCTCATCACGTTCGAAGGCGCGAGCGTCGACGACTTCGGCACAGACGCGTTTCTTTTCGGATAGAGCTGCTCGATCCCTTTGCTTCGTGTCTCGATCCCGCCGGCTGACCAGCCGGCGGGATTTGCAATTGGCGGCGCAACCTCCCGTCGTGCCGATCATCTGACCGGGAGAAGGTTTCCTCCATCCGGCGCTGCATGACGTGAATAAGGGACACTCGCGTGAATTCGACCGGCGACCACCCTCGCCTCGTCTCAGGCCCATGTTCCGCGCTGCACCGACGCGGCGAGAATCAGATTGCACTTTCGCAAGGCACCGCATTTTGATTGTGACGCGCGTCATAAGCACCGCAGGCGAAACCGGCCATCTTTGGATCAGGTTCCGCGCAGATTTCTGGAACCTCAATTTGAATTCGCACAGGAAACGTCGACGCAACCCTTTGGCCGGGTCTGCGAACGGAACTTTATTGATTGAGGGTTGGCAGCTGACATGAAACGTCTTGATTCACCGGGCAAAAACAGTTCGAATTCCCTGTATCTGGATGACAAGCATCTGTTGGTAGCCGTGACAAATGGTGACCTTGCTGCCTTCGAGGCGATCCACCGCAAACATTTTTCCAAGCTCATGAAATTCGCAACGCGGATCACGGGAAACCACGAAGCGGCCGAAGAGGTCATCAACGACACGTTCATGGTTGTTTGGCGAACGGCCTCGCATTTTCAGGGACGTTCAAAAGCAACGACGTGGATGTTCGGGATTGCCTACAGGCTTGCGATAAAGAAAAAACAGAAACTCGGCCGGTTGAAAAACGACATCTGTCTTGATGAATGCGTGATCCGCGACACCGCAAACACGATGGAAACGGTCCTCTTCCGGCGTGATGTTGACGACGCGCTTGGAAAGTTGAAGCCCGAATTACGGGCTGTCGTCGAGTTAACCTACTTCAGCGGGTACATCTACTCCGAAATCGCGGAATTGCTCGGATGTCCGGTTGGGACCGTCAAGACGCGCATGATGACGGCAAGACAGCATTTACGCAGACTGCTCTCAGAAGAACCGGCACGCATGCCGGCGCTTGCGGCCGCCTGAAGGACAGACATTGCAAAACAGGTGCATTTCACCTTGCTGCCAGCGTAACTGATCCCTGTTTCGCTTGTGGAATGTTATGCGCCGAGACGCACTCCCGAACCGTCAAAGTAGTAGCTCTTCCCGTCGGAAATCGCGAGGTCGAGTTCCCTGCCCGGCTCGATGGCATGCTGACCGAACAGACGTGCAGTGACCTGTTGTCCGTTGACCCTACCAATCACATTGGTGTCGCCGCCCAGTTGTTCGACATGCTCGACCCTCGCTTTGAGTGGACCATTGTCGGAGAGATAAAGGTCTTCAGGACGAACACCCAGGGTTCGCTCGTCCCCTTCGCTCAAAAGTCCGGCCGGCAGGAAATTCATGGCAGGAGATCCGAGAAAACCAGCAACAAACTGGTTGACCGGATTGTTGTAGAGCTCCATCGGACTACCGATCTGTTCGACATGTCCATCTCTCAGCACGACAATCTTGTCGGCAAGTGTCATTGCCTCGGACTGGTCGTGGGTCACATAGATCATGGATGCTTCCAGTTGGCGGTGCAGATTGGCAATCTCCAGTCGCGTGTTCATCCTGAGCGCGGCATCCAGGTTCGAAAGCGGTTCGTCGAACAGGAACAGTTTGGGATGGCGAACAATGGCGCGGCCGATGGCCACCCGTTGCCGCTGCCCTCCAGAAAGCTCGGACGGATAGCGATCCAGGTAATCTTCCAAATTCAGCATGCGCGTCGCCTCGGCGATGCGCTGATCGATGACATCCTTTGTCTGCCGCTCCTGTTTCAGCGCCAGCGACATGTTGTTTCTGACATTCAGATGCGGATACAGGGCGTAGCTCTGGAACACCATAGCGATGCCGCGTTTCGAGGGCGGCGTGAAGTTGACATGCTCTCCGCCGATATGAATATCGCCTGATGACACGTCCTCAAGACCTGCGATGACACGCAACAGGGTCGACTTGCCGCAACCGGATGGCCCGACAAAGACAACAAATTCGCCGTCTTCAACCTCAAGATTGACATCTTTCAGAACGTGAACGGCACCGAAGGACTTGTTGACGTTGTGCAGAGTGAGCGCTGTCATTGCGTTGGCTCCTTCAAGATGACGGAATTGCCGGTGCGGACGCTGTGATCGGCGGCCAGGCATATGGCCAGCGACCGGACGGCATCCTGCATGTGCCGGGTGAGATCGATATTTTCGGTGATTGCGCGCAGCATATAGGCTTGCTCCGCGTCGCAGAGTTCCTGGTGACCCAGTTCATCTGGCAGGCTGATGCTGGTGTCGCCGCCCGGACGATGAACCAGCAGACCTCCCACCTTTGTGTGGCCATCCACATCCGCGGAAGCACCTTTGTTGTCTTCCACGATGGAGACGGAGCCGGCGGGAGAAACGACATCTTTCACAAAGAAGGCCGTTTCGGACATCATGGGGCCCCAACCGGCCTCGTACCAGCCGACGGAACCGTCGTCGAAAACAACCTGGAACTGGCCATAATTGTACATGTCCGGTGCAATCTCGTCGGAGAGCCGCAGCCCCATACCGTTGACCTTTACCGGTGTCGCATCGGTGATCTGGCACCAGACATCCACATAGTGCACCCCGCAATCGACGATGGGAGCAGTGGTCTGCATCAAGGCCTTGTGCGTTTCCCACTCGGAGCCGGAGCTCTGCTGATTGAGGTTCATGCGGAAGACATAAGGGCCGCCGAGTGCACGCGCCTCCTCTATCAACCGGACCCAGGACGGGTGGTGACGAAGTATATAGCCGACAACAAGCTTCTTTCTCGTCTCCCTGGCACATTCAACGACACGCCTGGCATCTTCAACGCTGGTCGCCAACGGCTTTTCGACGAAAACATTTGCGCCCGCATACATGGCCGCGACCGCATAGTCGGCATGAGTGTCCGAATATGTGGCGATCACCACCAGATCAGGTGACGTTTTTTCCAACGCGATGTCATAACTGGTAAAAACCGGATAACCCGCCAGTTCATCGTGCTCGACGCGGCCCGACCGATTGACCAGCCCGACAATCTGCGACGCATCGTTGCGATGGTGCGCCAAGGCATGAGAAAGGCCCATATTGCCCAGCCCCGCTATCAAAACCCGGATCATTTGACAGCTCCTGACGTGATGCCCCGGATCAACTGGCGTGAGAAGATCACATAGAGTATGAGGACCGGCAAAATGGCCATGCTGAGTGCGGAAAGCACGGCATTCCAATTGGTCACGAACTGCCCGATGAACACCTGGCTGCCAAGCGTCAGCGTCTTGGTTTCCTCTGCGGGTGCCAGGATCAACGGGAACCACAGGTCGTTCCAGATCGGTATCATGTTGAAGACCGCAACGGTTGCCATCGCCGGGCGGACCAGCGGCAGCACGAGACGGAAGAAAATCGTGTACTCCGACAGTCCGTCAATCCGGCCCGCGTTTTTCAGGTCGTCGGAAACCTGCCGCATGAATTCACTCAATATGAAGACTGCGAGCGGCAGACCCTGCGCCGTGTAAACCAGGATGAGCGCCGTCAACGTGTTGACCAGGCCAGTTGCGACCATCATTTCCAGAATTGCAACCGTCCCGATCCGGATCGGGATCATGATCCCGAGCGCCAGGTAGAGCCCAAGCAGAAGGTTGCCCTTGAAACGGTATTCGCTGAGCGCGAACGCTGCCATGGCGCCAAACAGCAGAATGAAGAACAGCGACGCGACCGTGACGATCATCGAGTTCTGGAAATAGAGGAAAAAATCCCCCTGTTTCATCACTGTCTGATAGCCGATCATTGAAAAACTGTCGGCATCTGGCAGGCCCAATGGCTCGCGGAAGATTGCCTTGCGTGTCTTGAAGCTGTTGATCAGGATCACGAAAACCGGGAACAGTGCGATCAGCGTGTAGAGGATCAACGCACCGTGCATGGCGGCAGTGTTGAACGGATTTGTACGTGCCTTGTTCATCTTGCGCCCCTTACAGCTGATACCTGCGCATCCGTGTCTGGATGCCGAAAAGGTAGATGCAGACACCGATCAGAATGATCGCGAACATGGCGCTTGCAATCGCCGAGCCCATGTAAGGATCGCCCAACTGAAGCTGGAAGCCGAAGAAGGTGCGGTACATGAATGTCCCGAGAATGTCGGTTGAGAAATCCGGCCCTGCCAAAGCACCCTGTGCGGTGTAAATCAGGTCAAAAGCATTGAAATTGCCAACGAAAGTGAGGATCGAGATGATGCCGATAGAGGGTAGAATCAGCGGTAGCTTGATTTTCCAGAAAGCCGACATGCCGGTAATGCCGTCAATCTCTCCCGCCTCGAGCACCTCCTCCGGAATGGACAGCAGCGCCGCATAGATCAGCATCATCGGGATTCCAACGAATTGCCAGACCGAGATCAGCGACAGGGCCGTAAGCGCATACTCCTCCTTGCCGAGCCAGGGAGCGTAGAGCGATTTCAAGCCGACAGCATCCAGCATCGAGGGCGCAATGCCCCAGATCGGTGACAGGATCAGTTTCCAGGCGAAACCGACGATCACGAAGGACAGGATGGTCGGGATGAAAATGGCCGAGCGGTAAAATGCAGCGAAGCGTAACCTCGGATGGCTCAATATGGCGGCCAGAGCAATGCCGATCGGATTCTGGACCAGCATATGGACCAGGAAGAACCAGAAATTGTTTCCCAGAGCATTCCAGAACTGATCTGACCAGATCGGGTCGCCGAACAATGTCGTAAAATTCTGCAGTCCGACAAATACCCGCTCCTGATCGATCTTGCTGTAGAGGGCAAGCCGCAACGTGTTGAAAAGCGGAAATATCATGACTGCCGTGTAGACAATGACCGCCGGGGTCAGGAACACGACGACGTGCCAACGTATGCGAGGCTTGCTCATCAGAAGCTCCGGTCAATGGGTCCCGAACAAGGCGCACCTTGTTCGGGAATATGTTTTGAAGGCAGATTACTTGTGCGGCTCGTACCAGGTGGCCAGGCCGTCCTGCAGTTTCTTGCCGAGCGCTTCGGGAGTTTCCGCACCCTTTATGGCTGCAACAGAGGCGCCCCAGGTCTCGTTTTCCAGGTTCGGCGTTCCGCGCGACAGGATCTGATATGTGGATCGGATCGTGCTTTCACACTCTTCGCGCCAACCGACGAATTCCTTGGCAAGGGGATCTTCAAGCTCAACCGGAGTTTTCGAGAGCGGGAAGAAGCCCGGAAGCGCATTGCCGAAAATCGACGCAAATTCCGGCGAAGCGACCCATGCCAGGAAGGTCTTGGCGGCTTCCGGATGCTCTGTCGCAGCGTTCATGCCAATGCCGATATCCGTGTGATCGGAAATGTAGCACGTGTCGCCCGCGCTCTGGACCGGCGCTTTGAAGGCACCCATTTCAAAATCTGCCTGCGCGTTAAAGCCGGAGATCTCCCAGCTGCCCGCCGGGTAGACCGCTGCACGGCCAAGCGTGAAGAGGTTCTGGCTATCCGGATAGGTCTGCGCCTCATAGCCGTCACCGAGATACGGGCCCCATTTCGCCAACGTCTCGTAGGGTGCCACCCATTGCGGGTCGGTAAGTTTCTGCTCACCCTTGATCAGGGCGTTACGACCTTCCTCACCCTTCCAGTAGTTCGGACCAATGTTGTTGTAGCCCATGGTGGCGGCTTCCCACTGGTCGTTGGTTCCCATCGCCATCGGAATGTAGTTGCCGTCTTCCTTGATTTTTTCAAGAACGGCAAAGAACTCTTCTTCGGTCGCGGGCACGGAAAGGCCAAGTTCGTTGAATGCATCCTTGTTGTAGATGAAGCCGTGAATCACGGATGCCATCGGAACGCAGAAACTGGCCGATCCGTCATCGCTCTGCCATGCAGACTTGGCGACGTCGGAAAAGTTGCTCATCGCCTCCATGTCAGCGAGGTCAACCAGGTGACCGGCGTCAAAAAGTGCAAGTGAGGCATCGAATGGGCGGCAGGTAATCAAGTCGCCGGCGGAACCAGCATCCAGCTTGGAATTCAGGACGGCATTATATTCTGTCGGAGCAGAAGGCGTGAACTTCACCTTGATACCCGGATGAGACGCTTCAAAGGCCGGAATGATTTTTTCCTGCCAGAGGGTCAGGTCGTCGTTCCGCCAGCTTTCGATCGTCAACGTGACGTCTTCCGCATAGGCACTGCTTGTAATCAGAGCTGTGCTGACCATTGCCAAGGATAAAAACTTACGTGTCATTGCGCTGTTCCCTGTTTTCACTCGGTTTGTGTTGTTATCCATTAAATACAGCCTGACGAGGCGCGTCCCCATGCTGAATGACTGCGCGCCAACAAACGCCCTGACCGGTGCAATGCCTGACAATTCATTGGCACGTGGCCGGACGCTTCCCGTCAGCCTTTCAAAATATAATACCTATTTAATACCATTTGTCGACTATTAAGTTTCATAAAGAGAAATTCAAGGGATTTTGCGGGTTGAAAAGGCTTAATCAAGGTGATTTAGTGGCATTGTCACCTCTCTTTCGAACCAAAGGCATTGTAAAGGTATTACACTGTTAAGCGTTCGTTAAGAGTGGGAAAGACGGCTCACTTGAACCGCATTTCAGTTGACACGGCCTGCGGTTTGACAACCGCTTCCCCTCTTCGACGGAGCTTCAATGAACTTCCTGGTCTTCCTTGGTTCGGAAAGAGACAGTACGCCACCGCGCCCGGCTCGCCTGGGAGAACGTGTAGCGGCCGCATGTGCAAAGAGGCTTACCGCCAACAATGTCGAGCACAAAATTGTCGACCCCCTCGAGATCAACCTGCCGACTCCGTTCAAGCCACATTTTTCCTACGCTCGGGGCAAGGCACCGCCTGCACTTGAAGATCTTGCGGAGCAAATCTCCTCAGCCGACGGCTATGTTATGGTAAGCCCGGAATACAATCATTCAATGTCACCTGCGCTTGCCCACCTGCTCAACCATTTCGGCAGTTCGCTCTTCTCCTATAAACCGAGCGCCATCGTAACGTACTCCGCCGGGCAATGGGGCGGTGCCAGGGCAGCCGTCAACATGCGCACATTCCTTTCTGAAACCGGATGCCTTCCTGTGTCGGCGATGATCCATATTCCGAAAGCCCAGGAAGTCTTCGACGAATCGGGTCTGTATCTTGCCGGTGTCGACCCGGAACAATGGGATGGGTATCTGGATCGCACATTGAAGCAACTGTTGTGGTGGGCTGAAGCTGCCAACTTTCAAAAAATGTCAGGCACGACCGACGTACCTGGAGCGTTTACCCGGACACCCACCCAAAGAAATGCACCTGACTGACCTCGCTCGATCAGGTTCCAGCAAAACTGCCGAATGTCAGACCAACAGAAATGCCAGGCCCTTGCCTTTACACGGGAATTGAGAATTTCAACACCGCTTTCCACTTAAAGTTTCGCTTTCGAAAATTGCCATCAAGACACGTTCAATGTGCGAATATCACCTGAATTTTATCGCTTTTCCGCAGCCCACTCTTTTCAAAATCCAATCGAAGCAATACTCTGTTAACCTAATCTGCCCTATCGGGGAGCGTGTTTTTCACGCGGGCAACCGAGGTTTTTTGATTATGTTTTTGCTAATTGGTGCCGGACTGTTTTTGTATTTTTGTGTGGCTCTGGCGATTTTTGCACTCAGCGCATTGGAGCTTAGTGAAACCGGTCGCGGCAGTGCAGCATCGATTTGTGCCGCATTATTCGCAGCCATCTTTTGGCCTATTACAATTTCAGTCATGTCGACCCTGGTGATTTTGACCAAGGTTCGTCATAGCTGACATCACATGACGTGCCATCCCAAAAAAGTGATCGCGGCCAGGTGCCAACTGTCGGCGCCAACCATCACCTGCTACGTGGAATATCCATTGATCCCTGTGCGGCGGTCCCGGCCAGGGCACCCCACAGTCGGCTGATCTGAAAAGCGGAATTGTTTTCGAACGCTTTACCGCTAGTTGGAACCTGAACCAATCATATCTGGATTTTTCGCGGAATTCCCGCATTTCCAAGCCGATTGCCCCGCTGACACCAATTGTCATGATCAGCCGCGAAGCAACGAATTCAACGCAGATCAAAGCCGTCTGCTTCCTTCTCGGTCAGCACAGGCGAAATTCTATTTTTATTGCGCTGGCTAACGCATACATAATTCTGACAATGCCGGGTTTTTGCGGTTTTGAAGTAGACGCGACATTCAAAGTTGCCTAAAATTTGATGGACTTGCCTCCAAATGCTTCAATTTTCTGAAAAAATCCGTTTGACTTTGACGGGGGTTTTTGGTTTAAATTCTATTAATGCGGTATATGAGGTTTGCTGCGCTGCAGCGTAAATACACATTATTGTAGTGAGAGGGTTATCTCTAATGAAACTATTTCAAGCTCTAAAAACGGCGGCAATTGCAGCTGGTATGGGCATCGCGATGCTCGGTGTCGCAACTGCAGCGCCGATCAGTGGCGCGATCTCGATCTCTGGTCCAATCAACAACCCGACCGACACCACCGGTGTTGACTTTGCTGGCTCGGGTTTTGTGAACGGTGGCAGCGGCGACTTCGCCGGTATTGCTGCTGGTACACTGGTCAACCTGTTTGACATCACCTTTGCTGCGCTTCCGGGCACAGTGTGGAATGTCAGCGGTTTCTCGTTCACCATCAACTCCTTGACTTCTGCAGTCACGACCAATGCACAGGGCGGTATCAGCTTCAATGCATTCGGTACACTTGCAGGCGCTGGCTTTGATGACACTGATGGCCACTTTGTCTTCAACGGTTCAAGCATCGGTGGCGTTGCCAACTTCTCATCGGTAACATCAGTTGTTCCGCTTCCGGCTTCTATTCTTCTGCTCGGCGGCGCACTGGTTGGAATGGGTGCAGCAGCACGTCGTCGCAAGAACGCGGCAGCCTGATGTGATATGAAATAAGGTCTGGTTCGAAAGCTTCTGAACTAGAACCGGACTGAAGTTGAAAATTTGAATTGGGGGATCGTTCCAATATTGGGTGATCCCCCTCTTCGTTTTTGTGAACGCAATTTCGTGTTCGCGAGACTGATGTCGGTCTCACAGGTTGAATTTCAGTTGTTCAATTTCTTTAACCTTGAGTCGAATTTTACAAATTGGTTACTCGAACTTTAATGTACATAGCCCTATCTTGTGGGAAATAAATTTATTGGAATTTTGCAGGAGTTGGTGTGATGCCCCTGGCGCCTCTGTTTAAGCAGGTAGTCACTTATTTTGCGCTCTCGCTGGGAGTATTGTTTCTAGTCGGTTGCAGTTCGTCTGAGGAACGGGCCGAAAACCATTACAAACGTGGTCTGGAGCTTGTCGAAGAAGGCGAACTGACGAAGGCAAGCCTGGAATTCCGGAACGCGCTCAAGCTGAATTCCGATCATGTTGACGCGCTTTTTGCCTTTGGAGAAATCCAGGAGCGTCAGCGCGAAATTCAGGCCGCCTACAGGGTTTACACCGCAGTCGCCGAGCAGGACCCGAATCACATTCCGGTTCGGCTGAAGCTCACCTACATGCTTCTGAGTGCAAATCAGACCGAGCAGGCGCGAAAATTTCTGGATGAAGCCCTGGCGCTTGATACCGAAGCACCAGAAATCAAGGTTGCCAAAGCGACATACGAGCTCAAATCGGGAAATCATGACGCGGCTGAACAGATCGCCAAGGAGGTTCTCAAAGCAGAACCCGGGTCAAAGGAAGCGTTGGTCGTTCTTGCCTCGTCGCGCATTGCAGCGGAAGACCCTGCCGGAGCTTTGGAATATCTCGACAGGGCATCGGAAGAAGGAAAAGACGATATCGGGTTTCAAGTCTTGCGACTTTCCGTGCTGGAAACACTGGGCGACGACGCGAGGATTGATGAATCGTTTGCAGATCTCGTTGAGCGCTTTCCCGACACACCACAATTCAATCAAACGTGGACCCAGTGGCACCTCAGCAAGGGACGCACCGACAAAGCCGAAGAGATCATTCGTCGATACGCGGCGGATCGTTCGGACGATGATGTTGCTCAACTCAACCTCGTCTCCTTCCTGATATCGCGAAGAGGGAACGACGTCGCACAAACCGAGCTCGAAACCATCATCAAGACCCGTCAAGCAGCGGGCGGTGACGCGTTTCCGTTCAAAGTTGCACTTGGCCAAATGCATTTCGTTTTGGACAAACGGGACGAGGCCATAGATCTCATGCGGACCGTGCTGTCGGAGACCGACGACGCGGAACAGAAGAACCAGGCGCGGATTGTTCTTGCAACGATGCTGATCCAGAACGGGAGCTATGCCCGTGCGGACGAACTGGTAAATGAAGTTATTGAAGAAGATGACAAAAATGTCGAAGCTCTGCGGCTCAGGGCCACAATCAAGCTGTCAAACAACGACAGTGCAGGCGCCGTGGACGACATTCTTCTTTCATTGAATGAAGCACCAAACGACGCACGACTGCGCGTAATGCTGGCAGGTGCCTATGAACGCAATGGTTCAACCATATTGGCGGAAGAGCAATACGCCAAGGCGCTGGTGCTTGACAACAATTCACCTGAAGCCGGCCTGCCAATGGTTCAGTTCCTTTTCCGGCACGGCAAGGCGGAACAGGCAGAGCGCGTACTTGAGTCCATCCGCGAACGTCATCCCACCAACCGCCAGGTGCTCAACCTTGTTGCCCAGCAGCGGCTGGCAAGACAGGACTGGGTTGGCGCACAGGAAATCGCGGATATCCTGAGAAACACCGAAGAAAGCGATAATTCAGCATTCGCTGATCGCATTACCGCTGCGGCCCTCGGTGGCCAGGACAAGCATGACGAAAGCCTCGATCTGCTCAAGAATTCCATGACCACGCCTGAAGATGAGGCAAGGCTGTTGCCAGACCTTGTCCGTGCTTATGTCCAGGCTGGAAAACAGGGCGTTGCAATTGATCATTTGAACTCCGTGCTTGCCAAGGAACCCGACAATGTTCTGGCGCAGGTCCTGCTTGGCTCTGTTGTTTTGTCTGAAGGTCGAACAGAAGAAGCAGAGGAAAGATTAAAGTCCGCGGCTGCAATCGAGGGTAGCGTTCTGGGCAACACCTCTCTTGCGCAATTCTACTTTGCGACCGGCAAGCTGGAAGAGGCTGACGCAGCTATCAGAAGCGGGTTGGCAAAAGATGAGAACAACACTGCCTTGCGCCTGATGTTGACCTCCGTTTTGCAACAGACTGAAAAATTTGACGAAGCGATCGAGGAATACGAAAAGCTGTTCAAGGCGGATCCCGATTCAACCATTGTTGCCAACGATCTTGCGAGTCTTCTTTCCGAACGGCGTGGAGATGAGGCATCTCTGGAACGCGCTTTTGAGATCGCACAACGGTTTCGTACCTCTGAAGTCCCTCATTATGTGGATACCCTGGGCTGGATTTACTATCTGAGAGGAGAGTACTCATCCGCGCTGCCGCTTCTGCGAAACGCTGCGGAAAAACTCCCCAACCTGGGCCTGGCGCAGTTTCACTATGGAATGACACTTGCGGCATTGAACCAGAAGGAGCAGGCGATCACTTCGCTGGAGAAGTCACTGGATCTTAAGACACTTATGACAGAAAAAGACTTTGAATTAGCCCGCTCTACAGTGGAAAGACTGAAAAGTCCGGAACCGCAAACAAAGTCCAACTGAGTTGGCGAATTTGCTTAACCGGTAATCACTCAGGCACAAACGGTTTGAATTGATGGAACAGAGTTTTGAACTTGGAATGATATGGGCGATTGTCAAGCGCCGCTATCTCTACTTCGTTGTACCGTTTGTCCTGGTGTTTGCCATCGTTGTTGTGGTCGCCTACGCCCTGCCCCGCAGCTACGAAGCCAAAGCGACGATCCTTATTGAATCTCAGCGAATTCCCAGCGAGCTGGCCTCCACCACAATCACAGCCAGCCCGAGTGAACGGATCAAGGTGATCGAACAGCGCCTGTCCGCGCGCGACAATTTGCTGAGTATTGCAAGCAAGTTCTCGTTATACAATTCGGAAGGTCGGCGAGATAATTCTCCATCTGAAATTGTCGACAAGATGCGAGACGCTCTCGAAATAAAGCAGATCGGTGTCGCAACCTCGGGCAGAAATACTCAAGTCATCGGCTTCGACGTCACTTTCCGGTATTCCAACGCAACCCTGGCAGCGCGAGTTGCCAACGAACTTGTGACTTCGATCCTTTCGCAGAATCTTGAAACTCGTCTGAGTCGAGCCGCTGAGACGAGTGATTTCTTTCAGCAACAATTGCGCAATCTTGAAAAGAAACTCCTGGCAGTCGAAAACCAGATCGCCGCTTACAAAAGAGATAACGAGACAGCATTGCCGGACACTCTTGCCATCCGGCGCGAAAAACTGACTGAGATATCTGCCAATATTGACGCGATAGGCCGGCAGATCACGCTCTCGGAACAAGCTGGAAACGATGCCGGATCAACGGGCGGCGCAGAAGCGCAACAACTTGCTTTCCGTCTTCAGTCCCAGGAGTTGAACTACGATGCCTTCGTGGAACGGCGCGAATTGCTGGCACCGCTTCTGGAGAAAGGGTTCGTCTCGCAGAGAACCATGGATGATCTGGACAGGCAGATTGCGCAAGCCAAAATTGAAATCGCAGCCCTGAAGTCCCAGATGGCTCAGCAGGGCTTTACCGCTGACCCCGAAACCAGGCTCAAATTGCTACAATCGCAAAAGGTCGAATTCGAGCGAAGGGCCGACGAACTTCGAAAGAGCATTTCCAGAACGCCTTCTGTGGAAGTCGAACTGGCTGCAATGGTGCGGGAGTATGAAAACCTGCGGGCGGAATATACCCAAACCAAAGCGAAACTCACGGATGCAGAGATCGGCGAAAAGCTTGAGCAGGACAGGCAGGCTGAACGTTTCGAAGTCCTCGAGCAGGCCACAACACCGGAAGAGCCAACAAAGCCGAACCGTATTCAGATTGTCGCAGCCGGTGGAGCCGGTGCAATGGCGCTAGGCGCGGGGCTTGTTCTTCTGCTTGAGTTTCTCGACAAGAGCGTTCGAACCGCAAGTGATCTGGAGAGACGGCTTCAATTGCGTCCAATCGCCGTCATTCCCTATGTCACGACCCGACGAGAACGGATTCGTCGTTTCGCAAATCGCGTTTTAGCAGTTTGCATCTTGTTGACTGTCGTCGTCGGAGCCCTGGCAGCGGCCCATCTTTTCATTACCCCCCTCGATATTTATGCCGAGCGCATGTGGCAAAAGGTTCAACCTTTGCTGCCGATTTCGTTGCTGTCGTAAGTTTCGTCCAGGTCTCGATGTTTGGAGAAAATGAGTGGAACACATCAAGAGTGCACTAAAAAAGGCCGGCGTTCTGGACGAAAATATCGAGTCGGTTGCCCCTGCGCGCGCACCGGAACGCAGGATGCCCGTCAAGGAATTCGAGGCGACCGAACAACCGGAACCTTTTACACTGCGTCAGGTTGAAATAGACCAGAAGCACCTTGAGAAAACGCGGATCGTGTCAAAGTCCATGGACGATCCCAACCACATCGCCTTCAACCTGCTTCGCACGAGAGTGCGCAAGGCAATGTCCGACAACAAGTGGAATTCCCTTGCGATCACATCGCCTACAGCCGGTTGTGGCAAGACCATGGTTACCTTGAACCTGGCGTTCAGTCTTTCCCGAAATCCGGGGCTCAGGACAGTTGTCGTCGACCTGGATCTCAAGAGACCGTCGGTTGCGCCTACACTCAAGGTCGAACCGGATCGATCTATTGCCCAGTATCTTTTGGGAAAGGCAGAAGCCAAAGACTGTTTCGTACAGGTGGATCCAAATCTGGTTCTAGGTCTCAACAGCGGCCATACGCCCGCCTCGTCCGAGTTGCTTCAAGCTCCCAAAATGCTGGAACTGTTTGAATTTATTGAAACCAAACTCCAGCCTGAAGTCATCCTGTTCGATCTCCCTCCCATGCAGAGCAGTGATGATGCGCTGGGGTTTCTCCCCCGAGTGGACACTTCCCTGCTTGTTGTGGCGGCAGGAACGACAACAACTGCCGAAGTTGACGAGTGTGAATTGCAGATAAGCGAACTCGACAAACTTCTCGGCATCGTCCTGAACAAGTGCGAAAGCGCTAAGAGTGAAGAATACTACTATTAGAGCAAGTTTCATTTTTGAGTTTCGAGCACGGGCTGATTTGCCGGTCCCGGTGGATCGGTCGCAGAATTGAACGCCAATCCGTATCGCAATCGTGAGAATACATCGCTGCAACATTTTCGGCGCTGACGATATCCACTCTTGAATGGGCAAAACAAAAAACGCTCTAAAGACAAATATGACTAATCGTAACCTTGTTTTCAAAAATTCCGTAGAGGCACTGCAATCCTGCTTGTCACTCTGTATCGGAGATGATAACTCAATTTTGTATAAAAATAGATATAACTGACAATGCAATAAAAGGCTGTGTTATTCATGAAGTTTAAGAGTGTGGTTTCCGCGTGTGCCCTCTTGGCGGCCAGTGCGAGCATGGCTGTCGCGGCCCCGATTTCCCTGACAAAGACAAATCCGAGTGACACATTTGACGGCGGCGGCCGGAAGTCTCTCAGAATTATCAACGATGCCGGACCTGCACTCAATCAGCGAGTGACCGCAGGTGGTTTCCGTCTCACCGATCAGACAAATGGCATTGATTTTATCGCGTGGTGCGTGGATATCGCGCACAACCTTTCGCTGAAGGGTCTCTACGAGGTCACGAGTGCGCCGTTTACAAATACGTTTGCATTCACGCAGACGCAAAAAGACAACGTCAAGAGCCTCTTTGAAACAAGCTATTCCAGTCTGAACCTGAATAACAACCATGAGTCTGCCGGTTTTCAGCTGGCGCTCTGGGAAGTTATTTACGAAGATTCCGGAACATTCGATGTGAAGAATGGGTCATTCTATTCGAACACGAATACCTCTGCCCGGAACATTGCCAATGGTTTCCTTGCAAACCTGGGTGGTGCGGTTACGCAGGCGTATAACGTTTCGTATCTGGAGTCTCTTGGTTGGGAAAAAAGTGGCAAAACGAAATATAGCCAGAACCTTGTCAGCGTGACACCGGTTCCACTGCCCGCGGCTGGACTATTGCTGGCTTGCGGCCTGGCAGGACTTTACGCTTCAAATCGACGCAAGAAGACATAACTTTTTGTTGCGTTACTTGAACGCGCAAACTATTTTGTATGTCGAATTGTATAAAGTCCGGGTTTCGACCCGGATTTTAATATTATTTTTAATTAGAGTTGGTATTTTGCTTTCTACTTTGCAGTCCAAGCGCGAATTTGCTGCCTTTTCGCCGCAATTCAACCCTAGGCTTAAATACGATCAAATTGAGCGGACGAATTTGCATGGTTCGACTTGCAGGTTCTGAAAATCATTTGATCGTGTGCAAAGGGAACGTCGTATCGAATTTACCTTTTTTGGAGTAAGATCTTGAAAACGTCCCGTAAACTTGTTTATTGAAATTCAAAATGAAACTGTAAAATTGCAATCAAATTAGAACAGTCGAAGCATTGCAATTTTATTGGCTTTAGCTGATGCAACAAGAACCAAAATTTGAACAATCGCGCACCTCGGGGTCGATGATGTACGAGCCGTATTACGGTCTCTTGATGAAGCCTTTTGCACTGGTTCCCGACCCCCGATTTATATATTGGGCGGGACCGCACAGCATGGCATTTGCCATGCTGGAATATGGAATAGTCAACCACGCCGGTTTCACCGTCGTGACCGGTGAAGTCGGTGCCGGCAAGACAACGCTCATTCAACACCTGCTCAGCAAGCTGCCGGGAGATATCCAGGTTGGGTTGCTCGACAATACGGGTGGCACCGGAGAATTGCTTCAATGGATCCTGATGGCGTTTGATCAGGACTTTGATAGCGACTCACACGTAAAGCTGTACAAGCAATTTCGTGATTTTCTCATCGAGCAATATGAGGCCGGCCGCCGCACCGTTCTTATTGTCGATGAAGCACAGAACTTGGGTTCGGAAACGCTCGAAGAACTGCGGATGCTTTCCAACATCAACACGCATGACCGGGAACTGCTTCAGATCGTGTTGAGCGGACAACCGGAGCTGAAAACACTGCTCGCGGCGCCGAGCTTGAGGCAATTCGTTCAACGGGTAACGTCCGACTTCCATCTGTCGTTCCTCGAGCAGCAGGAAGTTGCCGGATATATCGCGCACAGGCTGAAAGTTGCTGGCGCAAAACGAGCCCTGTTCACTCCAGGAGCCTGTGATCTGATATATTACGCGACACAGGGCACCCCGCGACTGATCAATACGCTGTGCGATACAGCCCTGCTCTACGGCTTCGCCACGGAAGCAGAGGAAATAACACCTGACATCGTCAAAAGAGTGCTCGATGATAAACGGCGCTTTGGTGTGTTTGCCGTACAGCCGGATCTTGCATTGCCGCAGTGATGCGCTGAGAACCGTCTGGAGGCGGATGCAGGCTTCGTGAACGCATAGCAGAGAACCTGATTGAATTATCAAACAAACGCGGGCCCAGGGTCCGCGTTTTTGCGTTGTTGACGCTGTCAGTAGCTGGACCGGTGTCGGTCCGGGAGTTCACTGCGGCTTGAAACGGAACCAAAGCCTCAGGCTTTTGAGACCATTTCAGTCGGCAGACCCCGCCGGGCAATGGCGTTTCGTGTATCAACGATCGGTACGTTCAGGCGGATCAGCGCTTCATAGTCAATTGCATCATGATCCGTTGAAATCAGAATGGCGTCGTAGTCTGCGTCCCCGACTTCCACAGAGCTTACGGATTCCCGTCCAAGAAGATGAGCAAACTCTCTCATGGCCGGGATCCTGTCGATATGAGGATCAAGAAAATCAACTTCCGCCCCGCTTTTCAGCATCATGTCCATCAACGTGACTGACGGGCTTTCCCGCATGTCCGGCACATTCTTCTTGTAGCTTATTCCGACAAGCAAAATCCGTGAGGTCGAGAGCCCCTTCCCGCACTTCAGATCCAGGACCTCACGCAACTTCGAAATGACAAACTGAGGCATGTTGACGTTGATCTCGCCGGCTAGCTCAATGAACCGGGTTGTGTGGCCGAATTCGCGGGCCTTCCAGGTCAGATAAAACGGGTCGATGGGGATGCAATGCCCTCCCAAACCCGGCCCGGGGTAGAAAGGCATGAAGCCGAATGGTTTGGTTGACGCGCCGTCGATCACTTCCCAGACGTCTATTCCCATCGCGTCGTAGATCACCTTCAGTTCGTTCACGAGCGCGATGTTGACGGCTCGAAAAATGTTTTCCGTGATCTTTACTGCTTCGGCGGTGCTGGTCGTCGAAACGGGCACAACCTCGTCCACGACCTTGCTGTAAAAAGAGACGGCCAATTTCCGTGAGATTTCAGAATCGCCGCCAACGATCTTCGGAATGGAATGCGTGCGATAATCCTTGTTGCCGGGATCCTCTCGTTCCGGGCTGAAGGCAACCCAGAAATCTTTGCCGGGACAAAGGCCACCTGAGGCCAGAACCGGTGTAAGAACTTCCTTTGTTGTCCCGGGGAAAGTCGTGGACTCAAGAACAACCAGGGTCCCCTCCAGCATGTTTTGCGCAATGACCTTTGCCGTATCTTCAACGTAGGACAGATCTGGTTCGCGATGGCGCGTGAGTGGTGTCGGGACACAAATGACGATTACGTCGCATTTCGCCAACCCTGAAAAATCGGTCGTCCAGTTCACAGATCCGATCCGAGAGGCCTCATTGAGCATCTCGTCTGTCACCGCGTCGATGTAGCTCCTTTTTTCCTCCAGTCGACTGATCTTGTCGGCGTCGATGTCAAAACCCGTAACGGAAAACCCACGCAACGCGACGGTTACGGCAAGCGGCAAGCCGACATAACCCAGACCGATTACCGCGATCCTGGCCTGCTTGCTCTCAAGCATTTCCAGCAGTTTGACGCTATTCCTGTTTTCCGTATCCATCTTGGGGTCCTGGTCAGTTGAGCATGCGCGCGCCCGGCAAAAAATCAGAATGAGATGTTTATCTGTTTTTCACCGGCGTTCATCAAAAAAGGAAAGCGGTTCATGGAATTCAACCGCTACGCTTTCGTTCATTGGGTTATCACTCGGGCCAAAGAACTCTCCAGACACAAAAACACCCGGCCGGACTGCGAATGTCCTGCCGGGTGCTCTTCAACTGACTACTTTCAACTGAAGTCTCCGCTCGGAGAAAGCGAATGACCGCGATGTTGTGCGCTCAGCGCTGTTCTCAGTTTTCAATTGCCGGGAAATAACTCGGCAATTGCGGAACCACGCTGCTCAGGAAATTCTGCAAACGCTCGTCGGCGAGCTCAACATCTTCCGTCCGCGTGAGAGGTGTGACGACACGCACAAGACCGCCATCAGATCGACCATCAGCAAACGTATCCCACATCGATGCGAATTTCGCTTCGAAGTCATTCGTGATCCGGCGACCACGCTGCTCGAACCAGAAATACACCAGCTGGCGTTCAAGTCCCTGCTGGATAATTGCGCGGTTCACCGGAAAACTCTGCTGTTCGCCATCGCTTCCAACTGTAATTGTCCTTTGCTGCCACTGGGAAACCTCCCAGCCGCCACCTGGCAGGCAAATTTCAGGAGAGTGAATGCCGGAGCCCTTTGTCTGAGACTTGTAGAACGTCATCAGCAGGTTGATGTCCTTCTCTCCGTCACTGAAATCCGCCAGGAGATATTCGTCAGCGCCCAGAACCCGTTCGATGTCTCTGTCGAGGATCGTTGCCCGTCCCTGCCAGTTCTCGACATTCATCGGGAATATGCCAAGCGGCAGCCGATTGATCGGTGCAGGCTCTTGCGTGGGTGTCATCTGCCAGGCGATGCCCGCAAGCAACGCAATAACCGCGGCGGAGATGAAGGCACGGCCTGCCTTGAGAGACGGGAGCTTCTTGAGAGGCCCCATCATACCCTGATAGTCCATGCCGATGATGTAGGCGGGGCGCTCTCTTCCGAATGAGAAGTAGCGCGACAGGATCCAGGCCAGAATGTAAAGGATGGCGGTACAGGAGATAAAGATTACCCAGCCTTCAAAATAGTGCAGGAAACCTTCGGCCTGTTCAATTCCGTAGTAGTTGACCAGAACCCCGATCATGCCGACCCGGAAACTGTTCATCAAGATTGTGACTGGAATTGTTGCCAGAAAGATCACGACCCTGTGCCAGTTCGGACCGTTGTAAAGCACAGCCATCAGCCAGCCAAAGCTGAACAACGGGAACAGGTACCGAAGGCCGCTGCACGCTTCAGCCACGAGCAGCTTGTATTCGCCAAGATCGATTACCGTGCCATCCAGCAATACGGGAATGTTCATAAGCTGAATGACCGCAACACCAAGTTCGGCGGAAACAGCCTGAAGATGCGTGGAAACCTGCAGATAAATGAAGGCAGGCAAAGGCAGCATGAAGATCAGGTGCAGCCAGCCGGGCCAGAACCTGAATCCTTCCCTGGTGCCAGCCAGCAGCAAGATCAGCGCGCCAATATAGAGAATGAAGCCGTAGGTGATGATGTCGGGAATCTCGACGAGGTTCCCAACCAAGCCGATCAGGAGAGCGGCAGCGAGAACAATGAACCCAACAATCCGACTGCCGTGATCGGCTTTGACCGGATGACGGTTGATTTCGAGAAGCGTCATGTAAAGGGTGATGAGCGGAACAAGCGGGCCGTAACTGTATTCCGGCCGCGCCCATGCGTATCCCAGGGAAATCAACCCATCCCAGTAAAATGCGGCCGCCCCGAGTGACGCAACCAAGATCCACGGAATTGCGCGTGTCGCAAGCGAGGCATAGTCGGTAGACTCACCGTGTTCATCGTTTCGAAAGTCGACAGTCATAAAATGTTCCGTCCAAAATCGTTAAATTCGGTAACCCAGAAATTCAAATCTGATCTTTGAACTCTACATACCTACATTCCGGCCCTATTTGTAACTAAATTATTGGTGAGAATGCGAGCATCATTAGAATTTGAATAAAACAATTGACGAATTAAGCTTAATTTCGGATCGATATTGGATTTGGCCAGACTCTGTTTGACCTTGCAAACTGGTTCGCCATATACCTTGCTTGATTTGATTTTTGATTTGTGTACCGAGGAGTTGGATAGTTGGTAGAAACGTACAACAAGCCAATGCCTGTTCTGGGAAAAGTATTGATAATCGTAGAAAATCTTCCTGTCCCGTTTGACCGCCGGGTATGGCAGGAGGCGACAGCGCTTCGGCAAGCCGGGTATGAAGTCTCTGTTATTTGCCCTACCGGTAAGAAGCATACTCTCCTAGAGGAAACTCTGGACGGCATTCATATCTACAGGCACAACCTGCCGCTGGAAGCATCCGGAGCTCTCGGTTACCTCGTTGAATATTCAGCTGCGCTTTTCCATGAAATGCGGCTGTCTCTCAAGGTTCTGAGGAGACATGGTTTCGATGCCATTCATGCCTGCAATCCGCCGGACCTGATTTTTCTGGTTGCGCTCTTCTACAAGTTGTTTTTCGGGAAAAAATTTATTTTCGACCAGCACGATATCAATCCGGAGCTCTATGAAGTCAAATTCGGCAAAAAGGGCTTCTTTCACAAGCTGCTGACATTTTTCGAACGCTGCACCTTCAAGCTTGCAGACGGGAGTCTTGCAACGAACGAAACCTTGAAGGGAAGAGCCATTGAAACGGGCAAGATGCCGCCGGACAAGGTCTGGGTCGTCAGAAGCTTTCCAGATATCGAACGGTTCAAGAGAACCACTCCGGACGAGAGTGCAAAAAGAGGCCGGCGCTATCTGGCGGGTTATGTCGGCATCATGGCCGAACAGGACGGTGTAGAGTATCTCGTGCGGGCAATGGACCATATCGTCAATGGTCAAGGTAGAGACGATATCGGCTGCGTCATTATCGGCGACGGCCCCGATTATGATCGATTGCGCGCACTTGCGGCCGAACTCAATCTGCTCGACCATGTTGAATTCACCGGATATCTCTCAGGAGCGCCGCTCCTTGAAAAATTGTCCGCATGCGATATCGGCGTCATCCCCGACCCGCCAAATGTCTGCAACGACAAGCTCTCCATGAACAAGGTGTTCGAGTACATGGCGCTTGGAATGCCGTTCGTGCAATTCGAGCTTGAGCAGGCCAAGATCGACGCCGGAGAAGCCGCTCATGTCGTCCCTGAAAAGACGCCGGAAAGCCTGGCGCAGGGTATGATTGACCTTCTGGGCGACCCTGAGCGGCGCACCACAATGGCGACCTATGCTTCGCATCGTGCACAAAGAGAATTCCACTGGGATCTGGAGAAACATTCCCTGCTGGATGCATACCGGACACTTTTGCAGCCAAAGGAAGCTGCGAAGATCACTGAATCGGTCAGCGTCTCTCAGTGAATACGCCGTCATTGCGACGTAGCATGGCCACAAGCTTCATTTTGGCTTGTCGAGTGCGGCGCAAACCGAGTCTTTATAGGTCGCGATGACATTTTTCCGCTGAAACTGCGATAATTTGCCGGATTCCTGCCAAGTTGCCAGTTCCTTTTTCAAGGCAACTTGCTCGACAACCAGTCTTTCCATCGCGGCTTCGATGCCCGATCCGTCATTCGCCGACACGCCGAGAGCAAATGAGGCTTCGTCGAAAAACCCATCGATTGCCCAATCCTTTGGAAACACAACCGGGCATCCCGCAAGCAGCGCCTCAAGAAAGACCATGCCAAAGGTTTCGCGTTTCGAGACCATCGCAAAACCGCAGGCACCGTTGAGCATTGACTGGACATTTTCGTGCGGGATTGGGCCTTTTCGCACAAATGAGGTCGCCTGACAATCAGCAATCAGCTTGTCGATCGCTGTTTCCTGTTCGGCCGCCCCGCCCCCATAAAGGTGAAATGCATAGGCGGGGTGCCGCTTTTGAATCTCTGCACTTGCCTTTATCAACGCGGCGACGTTCTTGTTGCGATAATCCTTGAGATGAAAAACGGACGCCAACACGGGATCGACAACGCGCGGTGCAATTATCCGGTCTTCGGGCGACGTGCACGGCAGGAGAATGGTCGGTTTTGTGCGCGCGCCGAGTGCATTGTCACAAACGCGCTGGCCCATCACGGAAAAGGGGAACACCAGCTCTGCTCCGTGGTAGATCCGTCGATAACTGGCGAGAAGGTCCGGGCGAAATTTCAAGATCTTTCGGTCCGTGTTTACCTGGATCGAAAGCGCGTAAGGGCACCCGATATATTCGCTGAGTTTTTCAGCGATCAATCCCTCAATGGACAACTTGTGGCCGTGTATCAGGTCGGGCCTTATGCCTTTTGTGACCAGATCATCGGCGATCCTGTCCGCCAGCCGCAAGAGTGAGGCCTGCATGTAAAGACCACCTGGCAATCCCTCATAGCGAATTGCTGTTACGCCATCCTTCTCGCGTTCAAAGCCGATACCGAACGCGGGCTTTGCCGGATTTCCAATAAGTGTCGTGAGTGCCGAAGCAGCGGATGGGGACGCCCGATTGATCGAGTAGACGTGCTGGTCGAATGTTTCGTGAACAGCTTCGACAAGACTGCTGACTGCCCTTGTTTTTCCCGGCAGACAACTATCGGGGTAGTCTCCCGAGACATGCACAATCACTTTGGCCATCTTCAGGAACTACCTCTTGCCGGCTTTCTTGTTGTTTTTGCTCCCAGAACCCGGTCTTAAGCGTTTCAGGCCCCGTCTCAGCTTCTCCAGCGCTTCTGATAACGGTGTCGAAATCTCGTCCTGCGCGTTGAGGATACTGCGGCCCATCAACATCGGCTGCAGCCTCCTTTCCCGGATGGCCCTGACAAGTTCCTGCTCCAGGTCGTCGCCCGAGACGTTGGTGCGATGTGTCAACGGCCAATAGTGGCGAATATGATGAAAGTCGACACCGACGGTGGCGGACAGCCCGGATTTGGCAATCAGGGACTTTGCTTCCTTGCCAGGTGCCACACCATCAGACTTGCGGTTCCAGACTTCGATGCCGTCCAGATAGGGAACGAATGCCTCTTCGAACTTCAGATAGGCCTGACGCCTGACCGGATGGGCGAAGATCGCGACGCCACCTGCGGATTTGACCTTTTGCAAGGTTTCGAGAACCGGCTGGTGTTCACTCAGAAAATGATCGAGCCCCCAGGTCAGTATGTGAATGTCATTGTCGGGAGAAGAATATTCAATTCCCGGAACCAATGTACATTTCCCGGTTGATGCGCTGGCGCATTCGGCCCTGTAGTCATCAAAACTCGCAGGTTCGAATCCCGTGTCGTGTTCGCTCATCATGACAACGTCAACACCACGGGCACCGAAGAAATCCGCAATCTCCGCAAGCGTCCAATGACCATCATAGGACCAGAGGGAATGCGCATGCAGAACGACATTGAGCGTCCGGTTCATCTGTTGCGTCCCCTGATCCCCTTCACAACGGTGAATGCCGCTTCCCGCAGAAAGAAGAGCGGAAAAGCGCGGTCATAGTTATAGAAGCCGGATGGTGAATGAAGTGAGAAAACGCCGCAGGCGGAACGAAAGAAGTTCGGCCACCTCTCCGCATGAAACTTGCTCTTTGGTCCCTTGATCACGAAGAGAAGGTGCAGAATTTCCCGCCCCAGATGACGAACCCGTCGGTCGTCGGGGAAACCGGGCGATGCGTCGGGATGAAAGCCCGGATCAAATGCCTGTTCGACGGCCCAGCCTGGATAGTCGTAACCATTGCGACGCGTAAGGGCCGTGGATCCCCACAGCCGGCCATTCAGTTCGATAAACCAGCTATTGCCTTCCTCATCGGTCAACAACTCGACCATGAACGGGCCCTGCCAACCAATGGACGCTATGAAGGTCTTCACCTTGTCAATCAGGTCATCCGCGGGTCTTGTCGCGCAGCAGGCACTTGCGCCTGACCCGTGCGGGTTCATCATCCTGATCCGGCGATGTCCGAAAACCTGTGCGACCCCATCCTTTCCCGCAAATCCGAAAACGCCCTCACCCGTTCCATGAATAAGTGGTTGAACAAGTACCGGAAAGGAAAATGCCTGTTCGCCGGGAAGCGTTTCAAGGTCTGTCTGGTCGAAGAGGTAGTGGGCATCTCCCTTCCTTATCCGACCGGCATGGTCCAGCGATACTGCGCGAGCAGGTTTCACGATTGCCGGAAATTTTGATGCCTTGAAAATTTCATCCCGCGAACTTGCAACGATTGTGGGCGGAACTGCCAGACCTGCGGCCTCTGCAGCTTCGATCTGTCTAGCCTTGTCGAGGGCAATGTCCTTTTGTACTCCGACAGCGTTCGCCAAAACGGGCTTGCGTTCCGCGTCGCCAAGACTGTTTAACGCCTCGTTTGCGAGCCACAAACTCGTATCGTCAAGCGCAAGCATCGCATCGATGTCCGGATTGTTGCGAAGCAGGTTGGCCAGATCCCGTGTCGCCAGATCGGCACTTTGCTCGGGTGCATGTATCAGGAAGGGTTCACCCACCGGAAGAATTTTAGACAAGGGGGCAACAGTATCCTGACGCTGAAACACTCGCACCTTGTATCCCTTGTGATACAAGCTGAAAAACACTTCGGGCGCAGCCAGGGCATCCGCGAAGCCAATGAGGACAGTCTTTGCGTTTTGCACTGGTTTCATCTTCAAAGGATCTGTTTCTTGGCTTTGGCGAGTGAGCGGCGCAAGCTCCTGACGATGCTTTCCCGGCCCGACAGAAAAAGTGCCACCGCCTCTAGTGATGTATCAGCGCGTACCGACCAGCGCGGTATTGGGTATGGCGTACCTGAATACCCGCCCCCGTCACTTGAAAAGACACGCTCATATCCGTTGGATTTCAGTCGTTCGAGAGTGGATCTTCCGTACTGTCCGAACGGAATGGCAGCTTCGGTGATCTTTTCGCCTGTGCAGTCTTCCAAACGCGCCTTGGCGTCTACAAGTTCCCTGCGCGTGCAGGCGTCGTCGAGATGCTTCCAACTCACGTGGTCATACCCATGAGATCCGATCTTGTGTCCGAGACCCAGTAGCTCACGCAGATGCACGCTGCCCAGAGAGCCTTCCTCGTCCAGACGACCGGCCAGGGGGAAGAATGTCGCAGTCAATTCTCTTGCCTCCAGCCCCTTTGCGCCAATCTCCAGATCGGACAGGTTGCCGTCGTCGAATGTAATAAGGACCCTGTCCTTGACCGGGGCGATCAGATCAAGAAACCGGTGATACTGCTCCTCGCTGATCCAATAGTGCGCCTCCCCGTCTTCCAGGGGCCGCATCGGCGAACCAATTCCATGAAAATTGACAATTAGAAACTCGCTATTCCGCATGTCGCACCACAGTCACTCCGATTTGGTTTCGCCAGGAAAGGTGAATTTACAATTGTGCGGTTTCTTCGTAGTAGCCGATCATGCGATTGATCTTGCTTTCCCAAAGCCCTACCTGCTCCACTCTTTTCCTAGCACCATCACCGAGACGTTTTCTCAGCGTTGAGTCAGACGCAACTTTAACGATTGCGTCACTAAGATCCGCAGCCATCTGTTCCGGATTTTCAGCAGGCACGGCAATGCCGCTTTCATCAGTGACAAGGAAACCCGGACCACCGACATTTGACGAGATTACCGGCAAGCCATACCGCATCGCTTCCAGAATAACGCCTCCCGTCGGTTCTCTGAAACTTGGGAATAAGAATATGTCGTGCGTTCGATACAAACGCTCGACTTCTGACCTATCAACTTTCCCCAAGAAATTGATTTTGTGAGCAACCCCAAGTTTCTCAGCCTCCTGCCGGCACATGTCGAGGTCTTCACCCGCACCTGCAGCAGTAAGCAGGACGTCGCATTCGGATGGAAGATGTGCGATGGCGCGCACGGCGTCTCGCAGACCCTTGGTTCGGATGACACGGCCGACATAGAGTAGTCGCAGGGGTTTGCCAGCCGGACTGCGCTGCTCCGGATTCTGAGCGAGTTCATCTATTCCGACTTCGCACTCCACCTCAAACCGTTTTAGTGAAATCGGAGACAGAATGTCTTTCAGGTACGGGGCCGCACCGAGTACCAAAGAGGCGTCCGAGTACGACCGCCGCAGCAGTGGGTCGTAACGCATTCTCATGCTGTCGGAATATCGAAACCGAGTGTAAAATGGTGCTTTGCCAACGTCTTCAACAAAACCTTCAGGCGTCCGCAATCCACCCGACAACGGCCCGACAATGTAGGGAATACCCAAACCTGCGCACGGGTTCGGATAACGGACGGCGATGGGGATCAGATGATGCATAACATCGAATTGTTGCCCATCGGCAATGAGTTTCTTTATCTCGCGTCTCGCCCGCCAATAATAGTAAGGATACCAGGGCTTTGCCATCGCATTAAAACGCTCGAACCTTCGGAACCAATCGAATTCGTGCCACTCAATGACAGTGGCCTCTGGAATTTGCTTCGACGGACGCTCGCTATGGGATTTATACTGTGTAACGAGCACAACTTCACATCTCTTTGAGAGAGCTCGAATCCATTTGTAAGCATTGAAACTCTCACCAACATCGTCGCGTTCACAATGAGACGAGACAATAAGCACACGCATCTTTTCTCTCGGCTTCATGACTTCACCGGAGTTTCATGCACCCAATCAGCCAAGAACCCATACGTTCTCAGAACCAGCACCGATTTCTGGCTGGCTCGCGAGTTTCTGCAACACATAGTTAACCTACTCCAAAAGGCTTTCTAATGAACGATCTCAATTTATTGTCTCGTGCATTGCAAAATACTGCTGACGAGATGCTATTTCCTTAAATACACCTTGGCATTTCAGCTACGACCTTGCGAAAGTGATCCGCACGATGTTGCGCTGCTTCTTTGCGCGTAAGCAGCCCATAGACTTTCCAGAACAAAAAACGACTGCCATTGAATAACAAGAGCAGTATCCATGCAATTGTGGCGCTCACGATTCCATGATGCTTGTGATGCAGCTTTATGGTCGCATTCGTCAGCATGACATCCCGCTTGAAATTCAATTTACGGGCAGAGCCTCCGCCCAGATGCGTAATCTCACCGACAGGTGCGCAATGTACACGCCAACCTTTCTCACGAAAACGAACGCACCAGTCCGTCTCTTCACCGAAGAAGTAAAAATCCTCGTCCAGGACGCCAACTTCATCCATCGCGCTTTTGCGAACGGCCATGTAACAGCCGGCTACAACGTCAACGTCGCGCGCATCGAGGCGATCCCAGTTCAGCATGCGATAGCGGTCGAAAAGCGGCACAGACTTGAAACGCCAAAGCCCGCTTGACAAAATGATGAGGTTCAAAAGCGATGGAAACTGGCTCGTATTGGGCTGCATGGTGCCGTCCTGATTGAGAACCCGGCAGGCCAGCACACCAATATCTGGATGAGCGTCCAAATACTGTACGGTCTCTTTCAACACGTCGCCATGTACAACTGTGTCGGAGTTCAACAATAGTATGTGGCGGCCCCTCGAACGCGTGAAACCCTGGTTGTTCGCTGCGGCAAATCCCCTATTTTCGCTATTTCGTATCAGGACAGCGTCTGGAAATTCACTCTCAACCATATCGGCTGAGCCGTCGGACGACGCGTTGTCTATTACAACTACTTCAGCATCAAGGGGTTCCAGGTTCCGATAACAGCTCTGCAAACAATCTCTTAGCATGTCAATTGTGTTCCAATTGACAATGACGATAGAAAGATCCATTCGGCGATCCTGCTTAAGAAATAAATTCAGTGTCCGCAATAGTGGACCTTGATCTAGATGAATATCCGCTGATATTCCAGATGTTTCGTTTACTCGGGCAAAAAAACATTTCTTTTGGTAAAGGATTGTCTCGAATACCACTTATTTGCGGGCGAGTGACAGACATATCACGGCTTTCAGCTTGAAGTTCAGCTATCCGAAATCGGCTCAAAAAGCTGTTTACTATGTTCATCAGCCGTTGTTGGACAACAAAGGCTGAAGATGCCATTACTGCACGCTGTTTCATCGCGTTTTGGCCGATTTGCCGCCAATCTAGTCTGTACACGGGAAAGCAATAATTGATGAATAGAACAAAGGCACGCGTAATTGAGGCGATGCCATCCCATCTTCGCGACGTACTCAGATACTGCCGGCGAGCCCTTGATCCGGTACCGATTGAATCTCGAGTAATTAGGCCTTGCAGTTTTGTCGCGGACCCAAGTGAAAGGCCCAGACTAAATTTGATCCTGCCATCTCTTTCCAAAAAGAAAGCGTTTGGAGGCGTCACGACGACGCGGGATTTTTTTTTCGAGTTGACGGCAGCAATATCACGAAACCTCCCTCTCGATGTTCGGGTTATTGTTGAAGATCGCTACGACCCCGAAGACACTATCCTTACAGACCCTTCAGGAGTCACTATCGAAAGCCTGACAGTTGACGGTCGAACGATTGGTACACGCAGGCGCGATCTGTTTCTTGTCTATAACTGGTGGATTGCACTCAATCTGGACGATGTTCTCGAAGCTCAGGCAACATATTTTTCTCAATCCGTTTTGACCAAATTCTACATTTTTCAAGAATACGAGCCAAATTTCTATCCGTTTTCATCAGCAAACATTATGGCGACAGCTGCAATAAACTCTCATACTCCGCAGAATATTATATTCAACACAAACGAACTTCTTGAATACTTTCAAGCACTCAATAACAAATGCGACAAATCCTATGTATTGGAGCCAGTAATGTCGCCTGCGATCCGTCCATTCCTTGACAGTCTGCAATCGACAGAGAAAGAGCGGATCATTCTTGTATATGGTCGGCGCAATATAGACCGTAATTGTTTTTCCATCCTCGAAGACGGCCTAAAGATCTTTGCGAAGCTCATGCCGGCAAACAGGCCAGCCGAGAAAGGCGGGTGGACCATTTGTTCGGCAGGTTTGAAACACAAAGATATTCCGCTCGGAAACGGATACACTCTCAAGTCCCTTGGCAAACTCAGTCTGGAAGACTACGGGGCTCTACTGTGCCGATCGGCTGTTGGCGTATCGTTGATGGCTTCACCTCATCCCAGCTACCCTCCTTTGGAAATGGCGCATTTCGGCATGCGCACAATAACCAATAATTATGCGAACAAAGACATGTCGAAACGCCATGAGAATCTACTGCCACTTGGCCGAGCACTTCCGACAGAACTTGGCAACAAGCTGAACGAGACCTGTCGGACCTTTGAGGAAAATCCGGTCCTCGGCGCAAAGGCCAGGTCGTACATGCCGTCATTCATAGATGGCGGGAGTTTTTCTTGCCTGAATGATGTGGCACACGATATGCGAGAAATTCTCGGGAAATAGCCTGAACGGGTCTCAGTCTGACAAGGTATTCGGGTAAGGAACCATAGACCAGCGCCGCCTATCGTTTTCCATGAACACGGCTTGTGACACTTTTGCAGCGATTGGTAGATAAGTGAGAGTAGTAGAAAAACATAGGCGTAAGATACGAATTCTTGTACTTTTGAGGGTCTTTTCAAATCGTCCCTGATCAACTACGCTATGACCTTAATATTTTAAGCTCTGGACATTCTTGCCTGGACAAATAGTTTGTAGTGCTTGTTGAGGCCTTATTGTCGAACTCATTCGTACGAAGCACAATTTGGGATTTTTTTGCGAAACAGCCGCTCGTTCGCGGCGACTAAGATCGCTTGAAGCAATTGGTTACTGTTTATGATACTTGAAGATGTTTCAAAAGGACGTGACAACAATCTCAATCTCTTGCGCATGCTTGCAGCAACCGGCGTTCTCGTGTCCCATGCTTGGCCAATCGCTCTCGGGCCTGGAACTGTCGAACCGTTATTTCTGGCAACTGGTCATTCACTCGGTTCGATATGCGTTCAGATCTTTTTCGCAATTTCGGGTTTTCTGATTACGGCAAGCTATCTTCGATCCTCCACCCTAACTCGATTTACGCTTGCTCGCGTCTTGCGATTGTTTCCTGCATTGGTCGTTTCCCTACTGTTTGTCGCTTTATTGATTGGACCGATGGTGACCAGCATGCCGATCGCCGAATACCTTTTGGCCTTCGAGACATGGTCCTTCATCGTTCAGAATATCGGTCTGGTTAAACTCCAATTCGAGCTACCGGGTGTCTTCACAGACAACCCCTACCCAAAAGTCGAGGGCTCCATCTGGACGCTCGTTCACGAAGTTGGCTGTTATGTTTGTGTGTTTTTGGCGGGCGTTTTCGGTATACTGAAACATAGGGCTCTGGCCAGTCTTTTTCTGGTGGCGGGACTGGCAGGTTGGCTTTTCGTTTTTTATGCCTCCTTACCGCTTCCAGGCAAGATCGAAGCTTTCCTGAAACTCGCGCTGCCGTTTGCGATGGGGACAGCGGCGTGGTTTTGGCGAGATCGAATAAAACTGTCACCGATTGTTGCAATTGGCCTTTTTGCGCTGTGGTACGCAATATTCGCGTCGATTGGAACTTCACCGATCACGGATGTTATGTTTACAGCTGCCCTTACCTACTCGGTCTTTTGGTTCGGCTACGTACCAACAGGTGTGCTGCGTAGCTATAACAATGTCGGGGACTATTCTTATGGTATGTATGTTTACGCATTTCCTTTGCAGGGACTGGCGATTTGGATCTGGGGCCAACATACTCCTGTGTTGAATATCGCCCTTTCGTTCCCTCTCACACTGGCTTGCGCAATACTCTCATGGCACTTGGTGGAAAAACCTTCACTCGACAGCCTGAAACCGATTATGAAACGTCTTGAGCCTGCTTAGACGGGAGCGGCACAGGCAACTGAATGCGCGCTTGCCCGGAGCAACCCGTCAATTCACCAGAACAATAGCTCAGGAAAATTATGATCACGCCGACCTTAACCAACGGAGAGTCTTCAACGGGATGACCCAACAATGTCAGCAGATTAATTTGCTACTAGCCTTGGTTTGAATGGACCAAACTAAGGTGTGCTGGGTCATTTGTCCGGAAAGACACACTCCCGACTCTTCAAGCCTGATCGACATTCATACTGGCGGGCGTTGAACGTCCTTTCACGAGAATTCAGGCGCGCAATTTCTGTTTTCTCTTCAGAAACCCCAGTAATTTCTTACGCTCAAAAACCATTTCCATAGCCACAAAGATTATTCCGCCCAGAGTGGAAAGACAGACAAGTCGGAATATAGTTGATCCAGTTACCAATGGATCAACCAATGAAATAACGAGCGCCATGATGCCGACGTTCATAAAGAGAACTGAGAGTTGCTTAAGCGTCTGAATGATTGGAAGCTTAAGCGACCTAGCAGTGACAACCCAAATGGGCACTGTGATGACAAGTGTTGCGAGAAGAAAAAGTTTCACCACCATGTCGATCCCGAAATATGCACCGACCGAAAAGGCCAGAACCGTAAGCGCGGCCTGGACAGCACCGAGAATGAGTTGAAGTCCGACGCGGCCCAAGGTCAAGATAACCGTGTAGTTAAACCAGTTTAGTGCGAGAAACGGCCCTGCAAGTGCGTTCCAGGCGATGATTTGCCCAGTTGGCGCCCAATTATCTCCGAGAAAAATCAAAACAAATTCATCTGAAACCAGAGATAAACCAACCATACTCGGCAGTGTAACAAGACAAATAGCGTGCATAACCTTAAGGTATGACTGCCGCATCATTTCCATATCCTCACGGATCGAAGAAAGAGCCGGCAGCATAACTCGCTGGACAGCGGAAGAGATGTGCAACACCAGAAACTGTATGAGTTGATTGCCGACTGAGTAATAACCCAGATTTTCAACGCCTTGGAGACGAGCAATTATCGGCCTGTCCGCATAATTTCCGGCGATACTCAAAAGTTGGTAAAGTGTAAGTTGGCTACCGAATTTTATCAAAGATCGCGCATCAAAAAGTCGCCGGGGCAAGCCAGGCCGAAATCCGGAAAATGCCATGTAACCCAGGGCTAGAAATCCGGCCAGAGCGTATTGCTGCGCCAACAGTGCCCATACACCCGCCCCCATTATCGCCAACACGATTGCGATGCAGGACGAAACCAGCGCTCCAACAACTTCGATGATTGCGATCAACTTGAATCGCATTGCTCTTTCAACAAATGCCTTGTGCGCGCTTCGACTAGCAACAATGACATAAAGCAGCGCTGCTGCGCTGATCAACTGCGCAAACTCGTCATTTTTCAAAAGTGCTGCGATCGTGTCAGACGCGAAAAAAAGCGCTGTGCCAATTGTGCTAGACAGAATAACCGTCCACCAAAACACGAGATTGCAGACCCGCTGTAGTCCCTTGCCCTGGTGACGAATGATAGAGACGCTCAATCCGAACTCACCAAAGTAGTTCGCTATCAACGTGATCGAAGTCAAAACCGCAATAAGACCAAATTCTTCGGACGATACAAAGCGCGCAAGCACAGCAATTGTAAGCAGATTGACGATAACGCGAATAGTCTGACTGCCACCAATCAGGACGACGCCAGACAATAGCTTTAAGTTTTTCATTTTGTTTCTATTCGGCTTCTTGAGAAGACCTGTCGACGTCTATTGATTTTGTGTTCGCGAAAGTGCACCGGTACGGTTCTCCCGAGAACGTTGAATCGATTTTTCTCTTGATGAACTGCGTCTTCTTTTGACATTGGCGGCAAGTGAATCCTCGGCGGCTAAGCCTTGTTCGCTCATAGTGGCGAGGGCTGCCTTCCTGCGAAGGAACGCTCGACTCCGTCTTTCTTCCAATTCAGGTAGTTTCTCCGGTACCGAACTAGTTTTTTCGTTCAATATCCAAACTCCGGACCCCAATATCATCATGAAAAGAATGTAGGTCGCATTCCAATAATGAACTGTGCATCCAGCGACAATCAGTCCGCCAAGGCTTACCATGTAGCCCTTGCGATAGTCGCTCAGTTCAAGGTCGCTTATCGCGCCTCCTCCCAGCTTTGTCATCAATATGATGATGCCGATGATGAAGCCAATCCCTCCGGGCATTCCATACCGCATCGTCAAAAGCAGCCAGAAATTGTCTATGCTGTCACCCATCCACTCGGGTCCAAGCCAGCGGCCCATGCCAATCCCGAAGAACGGGAAAGCGGAGACTGTCTCAGTTCCGTATTGCCAGATCAAAATTCTGTTGTATGCGCTGCCAGGACTGAAAGTCAGATACGACACAAAGACATGAAAGGGCGAACGATTGGATAGAACATCGACGCCGACATATGCCGCAACGAAACCGAATGTAAGGAGCCACCAGCGATTGGGAATACGTGCAAGCATTGTTACCCTGTCCCAACCAATCCAGATGCACTGGATAAAAATTGCAAGGACGGCGCCACCTGAAATCGACAAAAAAGATGCTAGCGAAACAATAAAAAGACGCACTCCCCTAGCAAAAATATTGCTCTGACGATTTAGCACATAATACGTCATGCCAAATATACTTGAGCAAAACACACCGAACAGAATAGAATGCTCGAACACGACTTGAGATCTTTCCAACCCAAGTCTTTTATCCTGAACAATGGAGGGAGGAACCGAGAACGCCTTTCGTAACACGTCCATTATTATTGGCTGTCCGGTCATCGACTCATATAGTGCAAATGGCACCATCATTAGCGCCATGAAAAACAGAACTTTCACAAAAACAAGAAACTCCTGCCGATTACTGATTAGAGTTCTTGTGCAAAGGTAAGCACCGACACCCTCTATGAAGTAGATAGCATTCGCTTCGATACTTTCCAAAAACCCATGAATTATTGATATACTTAACACACTCCAAAAAAACGAAGCTATTATTACTACATCAAACAGATAAACCTTTACTGATCCTGATATCAACCTAAGTAAAAGCGGGACAAATGCAATTAGGAGAATGACCCTATAAACAGTCAGGCGAACCGGTCCAACGAAAAAGTAAACCGGGATATAAAGCGAGAGAAGCAGCAATACCGGTACCCAGTTAATGCGATTGATTTCCTTGCTCCGAGTCACGCCGATGTCCTTTTCATCACCAAAATCGTATCCTTCGAAGTGTTTTCAGCAAATTTGTTACCACATTTGTATTGGCGTGACGTCTTTCCGGGTAGGTGCAGTACCTTATAGACGCGGCGTTGTCTTGTTCGGCTGGATAGACATCCTTCGTATTTTGAGTGCCGCCGACAGGTTTTTCACGTTCATTTGCCAAATGAATCCTGCTCCCCAACTACCATAGATACGATTAATAAATTCAATGTGCCGATTGCCAGGTTGATCAACGGTCAGAAGTCGTTTGCACATCACCTTCAACGCATTGGCGAGTCCAGTTTGGTTGTACAAGATTTGAGCCTGTACATTCAAAATTCAACGGGATCAACAAATGCACACATTCCGGTCTTACTAGAACCATTCGACGCATTGACGCTGGGAATTGAATTATGGACGCACGTTTTTAATTACATTCCGTCGAATGAATTTTTCGGTCATCTGCTTGGAAAGTCATTGAACAGGCTTCAACAAATAGACAGGATCCAGGCTATGGACAACAGAATCTGGCGGAGCAAGCGATCGGCAATCAACCACCAGAGAGTATGTATTTCTGATTGGGATCGTCCATGAAATGCCTGGGATTTATACTTTTGAATGATGAATGAGGTCACGACGTCATGAGGAATGAAGACCCTGCTCGTGTTTCGTTCACACGGAGAGACATCTTGACTGGCCTGGCTTGTGGCCTGACCGCTCCAATGATGTCTTCTTGGTCCACCTTGGCCAAGGCATCCTCCGAAATGAACGAACCAGCGCGCGCGAATTACGTCGGACCCAAAGAGCCTGATATCTGGGTTGACGCGAATGCAACCGGCGCAGAAACAGGGATGTCTTCCGAAGACGCATTTACTGATCCGAACGATGCATGGGCGATAGCCAAACCCGGTGACGTTGTCGGCTTAAAGGAAGGCGTCTACCGTATTTCAATGGACGGCGCTCGACGCGGAACGAACTCTGGTGAAAAAGGCCGACCAATCACCTTTACTGCAATAGACCGTGACACCGTTATCTTGTCCGGGGGCGATCCAATTTCTGGAACCTGGAAACGCTGCCAGTCTGCCGAGGAAGCAGGTGGGAACAAAAACTACCGGAATCTCTGGTGGGTAGATCTTGACGGTGACGACAGTCCTACCGGCCCACTCACCTACAACCTGCACCAAAACGGCCAGCAATACTATTTGCCCCAGTCCGCCAGCGGATTTTATGTCGACGGGCGTCTCGATCACGACAGGCTGTTTGGAAATTTTGCGGTACCATATTTTCGCACTTCCGATTCCGCGACACCTGAAAGCCTGACAGACCCGGAAGGCCTTGGTGCCTTTCAATCGTTCAGTGACCTTGAGAACGCTTACATCATTCGCCACTACCACTCCGGAAACAATTCAGAAATGCTCCCAATTACCGATTTCGATGCGGTCGGCGGGACAGTTTTTCATGAGCCGGCGAGAGACTCCAGTTCTGGAAACTATACGATCACCAACGCCCTTAAGAACCTGGATGGTCCCGGGCAATTCGCCTCAAGGTCCATCGGGAGGGACAAGTACAGAATCTGGGCCTGGCCATTTGCCGATCCAAACGACCAGCCCATCGACGTCGGGACCCGCACGTTCGGACTTAATATCGATGTCCACAACCACATTCAATTTAAAGGTCTGATATTTCAGCAGTATCAGAACGCCGACCAGGGACCGTTGGTCGGATCGCGTACCAATGTTAATACGGTTTTCAAAGAAGGCATCGTTTTCGATTCATGCACTTTTCGAGGCATGGTTTCCGCTGCAAACGGCGGCGGCGCATCAGCCTTGTCGTTGGTCCGGTGCCGTAACAGTAGTGTTGTCGGATGTTTAATCAGGCGGGTTCAAAACTGCCACGGCATATCGGTCGTAGTGTCTGGACCAAATGGCAACATAAACATTTCCAACAATGATGTAGGTTATACTGGAGGGACCGGCATCCGGCCCCACGCACTTGATCATTTCGTCCTCGCCTTCAATCGGGTTGGTGAAGTTAGCGGGGGACATGGGAACGGCATTAGCATATACGGGCGCCCGAATCATACCTCCGGAATGAATGGCCTCATTTTCGGAAACTACATTCGTTCCGGTCTCGGAATTCCCTTCACTCACCAGGATTCACACAACCTTTATTTCCTGATGAACCATTTTGTTTGCGCTTTAAAAGACGGACGTGGTATCGACAATAATTCAAATAGAGATGCGGGCTTCGTCGACCAGCAACTTGGGCCAATTGGTGAGATTGTTTACTTGAACAATACAATCGTTCCTGACCTGGATGGTGAACTGCGCCGTTCTCATATGGCATTCAGCGGGTTCGGCAACACCGGGAATACAATTCATATCGCGCTCAACAATGCCTTTCACGGCGGCCTTGATCCAAAATTGTCTCGCTCCAAGCAAGGCAAAATCGGCCTTCTTATGGCAAATGTGGCAACCGGGCTGTCCTCGTCTCAGCATTTTGACGATTTGTTTTTTCGCAAAGGTGCTGCAATCTACAATAACATCGAAGAACCGAACGTTTATCGAGACTATACAACTTACGACTTGAAACCTGCCGCGGCTGGCGTATTGGACGGCACAGGGACAAATTCCTTGGCGATAGTCTCGCGTATTCAGTCAAAATTTCCAGAGTTCGATTTGTCTCGCTACTTCAATAATGCATCTGTTGACTGGCACAATGTAAATATCGGCGCCTTTGGTTGATCATTTCCTGTAAAACAACGGTAAGCTTCCGCAAGATCGAGACAGAAACCGAGTTTCGATAAACGCACAATACTCAAACTCAATTCATGTTGATCGTCGTTGGTTCACTACCACATCATCTCACTAAGCCAGCGTTCCGTTCCATCCAATGGAAACTGGTTATCGGGTGCAATTCAAATCGACCGAGACAAATGCTGCCTTAAAGCTTGCTCAATTCAGTGGCACGGAGCGACGCGCAAACTTCACGCGAGCACATGGGTGTCGGATTAGGCGTATTTGAGCCGATGAAGATGCCGTATTCGACCTGGCTTGGTCTCTTTATGCTGGCCAAGAACCAAGCCCAAGCGCGGATCCTAAATATACTTTATCCGTTCAAACGCAACCAAGCTGCCTTGGCAGATCGACACCAAACAATCTCGAACCAAACCGAACCTCGTTCTGGAAAAAGCCCTTAGCCAAAGCGTTTACGTAGACGCTTGAGCACGAGATGCGGTTGCTTGATCGCTCTTCTTACTCTGGAGAAGCGATCACGGTGGTCACCAAACTTGTTCAGTGGTGTCTCAAGAAGTTCTGGCCATCCGAGACGCACGGTTTCGAGGATCATCGGATTCGTAAGGTTTTTCATGACCCTCCATTCAGGGGGCATCGACAACATGGCCACAAAACTCCTTCGCGAAATCAGCGGATGTATATCGATTGGGGTGTAGTCGCCATAAGACACCGCAAAACCCCAACAACCCATTCGCAGCTCCAAATAGGCCAGATCGAGAGTTGTCAATGAATCGAAGCCCTGCGTCTGATCGAGCCAGATACTGACAGCCTCGGTCACAGCCTTGCTAATCGGCATCCCAAGCCGCGCTGTAATGGTTCCTGCGTCCAGCTTTGTTTCACGGGTGTCGTCGGGTCGCCAGAAAAATGCACGACCAATTTCTCCCCCTAGCCCGCCAACAAAGTAATCACGCGCTTTTAGAGCAGCTATCGTCGGATGGTTGTAAATATGCGGCCCACCGAAACAATAACCGTTTCTTGAACGCCATTCGTCGGCTGCGGCATTATCGGCTTTTACGAGAGGTATCAGTTCGTGCTTCAGGCCGAAGCGCTTTGCAATGTCAGAGGCGTGAATTACATCGATAGATGCCGCATGTGTATCCGCATTCACAGTCACAAAATTCAGTTTATTCGCAAAATCCTTGGACGCAGCAAGTATCATGCGAGTTTCGTTACCAGCGGTTAGTGCCACTGATACGGTACCGTGCTCCGTAAGGTGTCTAACAGTATTTCCTATTTCATTCAGCAAGGTCTGGCATGTGTCAGAAGGGTCCGATGTTTCGCCAACCGGTTCAATGGGCCAATGCCGATGGGTCGAAAAGTCTTCAAGATCAAGATAAAAATTCGGCATCAAGCGCTTGATCCCGATGTGTCCGGTCAGTCCACCCGGAAACCATCCGTCTCGCTCGACGCGCAGGAAGTCATACAACTCCCGGTCAAAACGGTCAGATAATTCATTGCCTTTTAGCAACAGCGAGGATGTCGAGGCGACCGTGCGTCTTTCTGGATCATAAACAAGCGATAATGATCCGCAGGCATCTAGATAAATCCGACGCGCTTGATCTGCCAAAAGAACAAAAACAAAAGATCCTGAAAGCGAATAGATCTGCTTTTCAACAAACTCATCAATGTCGTCGTTCAATGGCACTGAAAGCCGGTATTCACCGGAAACGACACCTGTTTCGCTATCTACAGGTGTTCCAAGAAGTGCCCCGATCACTGTGTTGCTCGAATCTTTCACAACAACAAGCTGCATTGGATCGAACGTCAGGAACGGAAGATCACCAACACATTTTGATTTTGCCCCTTGTTCCAACAGTCGAGCCTGAATTTCGGCAAGAGCATCGCCGATCAGGAACTGCCCATCAAGCACTCGAGGATAAATCAATTCCATTGTGTGTACCCTTGGTCCGAGAATTGTTTTTGGATTAATAGGTTTCAAAGGTTTTTCAAATTATGAAAGTTGGCTCGCAAAAATGATTCCGCGAATCTCAGCAAAGACAAACTCAAAGGCAACGGCTTTGACACTACATCTTGCAATATAATGTCTATGGCCAATCGAGATTGATAACCGGCTTCCTTAACGCACTTACAGACCGACGCAGTTTGCTAATTCGATCCCGCAGCTCCGGCATGTTCACTTCATGAGTTTCAACAAACATTGCGCCGACAGTATCACGCAGCGGCGATTCCAGAAAATGCTCGAGTACGTCGACCTCGGCTCCCTCGATATCCATTTTGACAATGTCAACCGTGCGGTTCAAACTCTCAACGAATGCCGAGAAATCAACCACTTTCACTTCGACGGTACTCCAATTGTCATCGACACCGGCAACAATGGAACAGCCAACCGATGCTTGCTCAGGATCAGTGGCAAATTCGGGTGGTCGTCGCAGGGCGATCGTACCGTCCTTGACGCCTATCGCCGCCTGATGAAGCGTTACATTGGGTAAACTACCCACGCGTTCTTTCAAACGCTCAAAGGTCCAGGGATCAGGTTCGAAGGCATGAACATGTCCTGCCTTTGCTGCCAGCTTTTCAGTGAACTCCCCAACATTGGCACCAAGATCGAGACAAAGCGATGCCGGAGTTAGTTCATTCAGCAACGCTTCGAAACTATCAACTGCGGCTGCACCAGCAGCAGTTCGTTTGCGCCTTGATCCTCCCCCTTTGAAGTGGTCCGCCGTTATGTTTAGGAAAACGGAGGATCAAAATGGCTACGAAACGTCACAAGCCAGAAGAAATTGTCTCGAAGTTGCGGCAGGTTGAAGTCCTTGTCGGCCAAGGGATGCCGAGGATCGATGCCATTCGACAGGTTCGCATCACCGAACAGACGTTTTACCGTTGGCGCAAGCAGTATGGTGGGATGGGAACCGACCAACTGAAAGAACTCAAACGCCTTCAGAAAGAGAACGAGCGGCTGCGCAAGGCGGTCTCTGACCTGACCCTAGACAAGCTGATCTTGTCAGAGGCCGCAAAGGGAAACTTCTGAGCCCCGCCCGTCGTCGCGCCTGCATCGATCATATCCGCCAACATCTCGGCGTGTCAGAGCGTCGAACCTGTCGTGTTTTGGGTCAGCACCGATCCACGCAGAGGAAACGTCCAGCAGGGCGTGCTGACGAAGAACGTCTTGTGGCGGATATGATTGAGCTGACCCGCCAGTATGGCCGTTACGGCTACCGTCGGATTGCTGCTTTGCTCAGAGAGGCCGGTTGGCATGTGAATGACAAGCGTGTTGAGCGACTTTGGCGACGAGAGGGGCTGAAAGTTCCTATGAAACAACCAAAGAGAGGGCGGCTCTGGCTGAACGACGGATCATGTGTCCGGTTGCGACCAGAGTATCCCAATCATGTCTGGAGTTATGACTTCGTGCATTGCCGAACCAATGAAGGAAAGGCATTCCGGACTCTGAACATCCTGGACGAGTATTCCCGAGAGTGCCTGGCAATCCGGGTGAAGCGAAGGCTAAACTCCACTGACGTGATTGATGTGCTGACGGATCTCTTCATCCTTCGAGGTGTTCCAGCCAACATCAGATCAGACAACGGGCCGGAGTTCGTTGCTCAAGCCGTCAGGGACTGGATCAACGCTGTGGGTGCCAAGACCGCTTATATCGAACCAGGTTCGCCATGGGAAAACGGATATTGCGAGAGCTTCAACGCCCGGCTCCGTGACGAACTGCTGGACGGAGAAATCTTCTACAGCCTGAAGGAAGCGCAAATCCTGATTGAACAATGGAGGAAACATTACAATACCAAGCGCCCGCACAGCGCATTGGGCTACCGACCACCGGCACCGGAGACCATCGTCCGGATGGACCAAAGCCCAGTCATGCACTAACAATCAAAATGGACCACTCAGGTGGGGCAGATCAGCCGATGGAACCCGGGATAGCCGAAGCGGCGCGCAAAACGCCCAATTTAATATTGTGTACTAGCAAATTCTCCAAGTCGAGACATGCCTCCACTCTCTGCTGACAAACAGCTTTGTTCAGGTTGAGCGCATTATGCTTTTTTTGCTTTTCATTGCAATCTCTTCGCATGTTAATCAATAACGGCGAGCGCCTTCGTAGATAGGGTCAAATCGGTGAGCTCAAATCTAGTGCCTGAAGTTCGTCATCGACCGCAGCTTTGAACTTGCTGAAACGGTAATTTCTCAAAAAAGATTTCGCATGGGCGTTGTGAAAATGACGTGGCGATTTCGTTTGAAAGACGCTCCTGAATTTCGAGGCCTGCAAACAATCCCGGGTGAATACCGTGTCCCCGATCGCCTCACCTAAGCAACTGGCAATTTCCAGAAGACCTGCTTCAACTGATGCTCCGGAGACCCGGAAGGCCGAGCCCCAGGATGAAACTCAGGGGTTCGCCAAAGAAACAAGCTCAGGCAGTGAATTTATCCAACCTAAATCTGCACTCCGATGCACAGCCGCCAGGGAATTAAACCCGAATCCCCACAGTCCAAAGCTAGTCTGCCTCAACTTCCCGACTCTCTGGGACGAATTTACTACGAGGTTGACAAAACATGCTCCGACTAAATCCGCTAACTCTCGGTGGAGAAGGAATATTCTCAAGAAACAGGCTCATCACACCAAGTGCAGGTACAGGGCAGGCTGAACAAGTCTGATCAAAATAAACTCGTTCGGCACATCGTTTCCCGAATATTTCAATAAATTGAGTTTCAAAAACTCTTTAAATTTTGAAATAAATTCGGCGGCTCAATTACACTTGAGATTACAAGAATAGATGTATCGATGTGCTCAGCTAATCCTGCCTTGATGGAGCCATCACTATGGAAATACACGTGAGTAATGCCGCAGAATTCGACGCTGCTATGCAATCGATTAATGCCGGAGACACTATATTACTCGCTGCTGGTGATTACGGCGATTACAAATTTTCTACCTTCTACAATGACAATCTGAAGGACCTGGCCAGTTCCATTACGATCAAGTCCGCCGACCCTGACTCCCCGGCGTCATTTAATTCAATGGTGTTCGACTATGTCAGCAACATCAACATTGTCGGTGTTGAAATCGACTGGTCAGCGACGCCAGACTCTCCGCCACATGCATCTGCTGTCAGAATTCTTCACTCTTCGAATATTTCCTTCGAAGATGTGCTTTTCGAAGGTGATGTCGCATCGACCGGAGTACACCCTGACACCGACCCACAGACCGTACTAACCGGCGTCAACGTAATCGGTTTGCCAACGGGCACAGCACTTGAAGCGCATGAATCAAGCAATATTTCCGTCACGAACAGTGAAGTTACCAATTTTTATCAAGGCCTTTCAGCGAGTTCGACAGACGGTTTCACTGTCACTGAAACGGAAATTCACCACATGCGCGGAGTGCCCATCAAGGGTGCTAATGTCGACAACGTAACAATCGTTGATAATGTCATACACGACATTTCTCCTTGGGCGTATTTCAAGGATGGCGGGGATCACGGTGACTTCATTCACTTCTGGACTTTACCTGAACCCTATCAGACTGAGCCGAACGTCAATTACCTCATTGAAAACAACACAATGTACCAAGGCGACGGCTCGCCGGTAGTCGGTATCTATCTGGACGACAATGACAATGACAACGGCTATACCAACGTAATTGTCAAAGATAACACCATGCAGAATTCGGAAACTCAGGGCATTCGATTTGAAAATGTCCAAAATTCCGAAATAACAAACAACACTTTCGCTCCAGCAGATTCAGACACCGAAATAGTTCCGGTTATTTACCTCCTGGACGGGAGTAAAAATATCCTCGTAAAGGACAATATTTCTGGCGGTATTTTTGCGACTTCGGAAGACTTTTCGGAATACAACATCACGTCAACGAATAATCTTGTCGTTCAGAATTCCTCACCGTCCGAGCCCAATTATGTTGGTGACTTATTTGTCGATGCTTATGGAAATCAGATCAACGCCCAAGGGTTGGTCGCAATTCCCGGTGGCATCATCGAGAAATTGGGCGTGGGCTCGACGCAAACCGTATTCGTTTTGCCTGAAAAGGGACTTGTGGGGGTCGTCGATGCAGATGCGGGCACTGGTCTCAACCTCAGCACTCAATCGTTTTCGGTAGATCTGTTTGGCGCTGATGGCGAGATCAGCCTGTCAGAAGCATCAGTGATCTGGGATTTTGGGGACGGCAAGTCAAGTGCTGATCTCAACGCTACTCATCAGTATGAACACGCCGGCGAATATGAGGTTACAGGTACGATCACGCTGAAAGACGGCACCGTTGCTGAAGTGAAGAAAACGATTGTCGTCGAGTCTCCACTGGCGCTGATGAGCAACTTCGACGATGGCGCCAAGGATCTGTCAGATACTGAGAACTCGGTGTATCTTTCTGGTGGCGCTGAATTGGTCACGATTGCAGGTGGTAATACCGTTGTGGACCCGAACGGTGGTTATGTCGCGTATGACCGTACACCGGACATGGTGAATAATGACGCGTATACGCTGTTCTTCAAGTATCAACAGGACGCCGATGGGAGCGCAGGCGAGCTGTTAAACTATCCGGGTAGCTTCGGTGTTCACGTCGAACCAGGTAGCATGACAATAACGATCCAAACGGATTCCGGAACCGTTTACGCGAAGATCAGGGATCTGCCAAAAGATTCAGATTGGCACAGTGTTGGGGTCGTATTCTCATCTGAAACGGGTACCGTTGAAATTTACCGCGATGGCGCGAAAATTCAGACCCTCGATGGCCTTGAAGGTGCTATCCAGACAGGCTCAGAATCCCATAAACTCTATTTTGGTGGCAGCCCATGGGCTGGTTCATTCGACGGTCTTGTCGATGATCTGGCATTCTACCGCGGCGCATTTGACGCTGAAGCCATGTCTACGGGCGATATTCCCGTCATTTCCAACACTTCTACGCAACCGGTAGATCCAGAAGAACCTACAGATCCGGATATATCCAATCCTGATCCGGTCGATCCTACCGATCCGGTCGATCCCACTGATCCGGTCGATCCCACTGATCCGGTCGATCCCACTGATCCAGTCGATCCCACCGATCCGGTCGATCCCACTGATCCAGTCGATCCTACCGATCCGGTCGATCCCACTGATCCAGTCGATCCTACCGATCCGGTCGATCCCACTGATCCAGTCGATCCTACCGATCCGGTCGATCCCACTGATCCGGTCGATCCTACCGGACCACAGGATATCACCTACCGAAGCATGATGAACAAGAACTTCAGCAATTTGGCTGCTGGAACCTGGGCGACTTCGGATGGCGTTTTGCCTGTAGAAACCAATGAACATTTCTACAACAACTCTGAATACACGTTGGTAATCGATTTCCAGAAAGCTACTGCCGATGAACGGGCGGAGATCGTGAATTTCCCCGGTTCATTCAATATCTGGGTCACCGCTGATGCCATCACGGCGTCGATCACGACCAATGAAGGCACCAAATACCTGAAGGTTCGCAATCTCTCGGAAATCGACAATACCGACATGCATTCGCTGGCCCTGACCTTCTCGGGCGAAGATGGCACCGCCGTTCTTTACCTGGATGGCGAGGAAATCGGCAGCGTTGATGGCCTTGGTTCGGCGCAAACGGGCATCAACAGCCACGATCTCTATGTCGGCGGAAGCCCCTGGTCAGGATCATTTGACGGCACGATAGATAATGTGGCTTTCCTTGATGAAGCGCTCAATTCCCAACAGATCGGTGACCTTGATCTTGCGAGTGTAAAGGATATCAAGACCAACGAGAGTCAGCCGAGCGAAGAAGCCGACGTCAACATCATTCGACTGAGTGACGTTAACACCGAAATCAAGGCGATTACTTACCTGTCATTTAGCGACAAACCGACTGGGACATGGTCGACATCTGATGGTGTATTGTCCATGGAAACCGACGAGAGCTTTTACGACAACTCTGAATACACGTTGGTAATCGATTTCCAGAAAGCTACTGCAGATGAGCGGGCGGAGATCGTGAATTTCCCCGGTTCATTCAATATCTGGGTCACCGCTGATGCCATCACGGCGTCGATCACGACCAATGAAGGCACCAAATACCTGAAGGTTCGCAATCTCTCGGAGATCGAAAATACCGACATGCATTCGCTGGCCCTGACCTTCTCGGGCGAAGATGGCACCGCCGTTCTTTACCTGGATGGCGAAGAAATCGGCAGCGTAGATGGCCTTGGCTCAGCGCAAAAGGGCGTTAACAGCCACGACCTCTATGTCGGCGGAAGCCCCTGGTCTGGATCGTTCGATGGTACGATCGACAATGTCGCTTTCCTTGACCAGGCATTGACTGCTGAAGAAGTTGCGCTTGTAAACAGCTCGCTACAAGGCCCCCCCGTCAAGCTCACAGGTACTGAAGAAGCTGACGTGTTCGTCATGGATACAACACAAAGCCTCGTTTTGATCGAACAATTCGAAGATGGTATCGACAAACTAGACTTTTCGGAACTTGGCATTGGCGGAATGGACGACCTGACCGTGTCTGAGACTGATGCAGACGGGACATTCAGCATTGTAGTAAATGATGATCTGACTGTTCTTCTCAGTCTCGAGCCTGCGACAGAAGGCGCTGGCGGCGTCTTGGACGGTTCAGAAAACCTTTTCGGGTCACTGGATGCAAATGACTTTCTCTTTGCATGATCGCCGAGCATTCCAATGGTAAGGATTGATTGAAGTTACCACTCTCTCCTTACCCGCTCTGACTAGTTCGAAATTGCACAACGATATCAATCCAGTCCGGTGAATTCACCGGACTGGTAAAATTGAATCGCGGAAGCAACCATCTCGTGTTCAGTGCAAATTGTCAGATCAGCGCTTCCAAATATTTTCCATAGTCCGTTTTTCCGAAGAGCCTTGCATGTTCAAGCAGCTTTTCCCGGTCAATCCAGCCGTTTGAGAATGAAATTTCCTCGGGGCAGCCTGACTGCATGCCCTGTCTGACGGATAATGTCCTGACAAAGTTGCCGGCATCCAGCAAGGATTGATGCGTGCCCGTGTCAAGCCATGCAAAACCGCGGCCCATCCGCTCAACGTTCAGCGCTCCCTCGCGCAAATACATATCCAACAACGTAACGATTTCCAGTTCGCCGCGAGCGGACGGCTGGACCTCGCGAGCCCTGCGCGGCGCATCACCATCAAGGAAATAGAGCCCTGTTACGGCGAAATTCGAGGGAGGAACAGCCGGTTTTTCAATAATCTCCTGGGCGAGGCCCTCTTCATTGAATTTCACAACACCGTATCGTTCCGGGTCGGCAACATGATATCCGAACACCGTGCCTCCCGAGTCGCGCTGATCGGCGGCATGCAATATTTCCGGCAGGCCATGACCGAAGAAGATGTTGTCCCCGAGAACCATGGTCGAAGGCGCACCATTCAGGAAGTTCTCAGTCAGAATATAGGCCTGTGCAAGCCCGTCCGGCGAAGGCTGCTCGATATATTCAAACAGCATGCCCCACTGGCTTCCATCCCCAAGAAGGCGCCTGAATTGGGGTTGATCCTCGGGGGTGGTGATGATGGCGACTTCACGAATACCGGTCAGCATCAGCACAGACAAAGGATAATATATCATGGGCTTGTCATAGATCGGCATCAGCTGCTTCGAAACGGCCATCGTCAGCGGAAACAGCCTGGTTCCGGATCCGCCTGCCAGAATAATGCCCTTGCGTTGTGTCATGAATTTACACCCAATTTTGTCAAAGTATCTGCGACGCCAGCTTTCCAGTCGGGACGATCCAACCCGAACACCGAGAGCGAACGGCAATCCAGCCGGGAATTCAACGGACGCCTCGCCAGCGTCGGAAAATCGGATGTCGGAATATCTTCAACATGGACCTTCCGGCCAGCCTGTTCGAATATCTCGCGCGCGAACTGTGCCCAACTGACGTCGGGGGCTCCGGAAAAATGGTAGATGCCGGACTTTGCAGGTTCGTTCTTCAACTGGCGCACCACCTTGACGCACGCATCAGCAATCGCCGCGGCCGGCGTCGGACCGCCAACCTGATCGGCAACGATGGTCAAACGATCACGCGTTTCAGACAAGCGAAGCATTGTCTTCAGAAAATTGGCGCCATGTGCCGAAAACACCCAGCTGGTCCGCAGGATTGCACAGTTCGCGCCCTCTTCCTGAATCGCCTCTTCACCGCGAAGTTTCGTCCTGCCGTAAGCACCCAGCGGCCCGGTTGCCGCATCCGGTAAAAAGGCTGCCTCACCACCACCGTCAAACACGTAGTCGGTCGAGATGTGAACAAGCGGCACACCAAGCTTGCGCGCGGTTCTTGCCATCTCCCGAGGACGCTGCGCATTGATTATCAACGCCAGGTCTTCTTCTTCCTCTGCCTTGTCGACGGCGGTGTAGGCAGCGGCATTAATAATGCCGTCGGGATTGTATCTCTCGATAACCGGGCCCAAGTCCGCTTCCCGCGACAAGTCGACCTTGTCCCGGCCCAGAAAGACGGCATCCGGCACCAACGCGCGCAGTTCGCTTGCCACTTGACCGGAGGAACCGAAGACCAGGATCATGATTTCGTCCCAAGCCGTTCACCGACACCTTTCCGGTTCTGCAACGCGCGCCACCAGGTTTCGTTATCAAGGTACCATTGAACCGTCTTTTCCAACCCTTCTTCGACGCTGACACTTGGACGCCATCCAAGTTCGTCACTGATCCGGGAAGGATCAATGGCGTATCGCATATCGTGTCCCGGCCGGTCCGTGACAAAGGTGATCTGATCCGCGTAAGTTCCTTCTGCCTTGGGTCTCTTGCGGTCGAGAAGCTCACATATCGTCCTTACCAGATCGATGTTCCGCCGCTCATTCTCGCCACCGACATTGTAGCTTCGGCCCGAGGTGCCCTTCTGCAGAACCAGCAACAAAGCATCCGCGTGGTCTTCAACGAAAAGCCAGTCGCGTACGTTTTCTCCCTTGCCGTATACAGGAATGGATTTGCCGGCAAGCGCATTCAAAATGACTACAGGGACAAGTTTTTCGGGAAAGTGGTAGGGTCCGTAGTTGTTGGAACAATTTGTGACGACGACCGGCAGGCCATAGGTCTCGTGCCAGGCGCGTACCAGGTGGTCTGACGCGGCTTTTGAAGCAGAATATGGACTGCGTGGATCATAACCCGTCGATTCGGTGAACAGCCCTTCTTTTCCCAACGAACCGAAGACTTCGTCCGTTGAGATATGGTGGAACCGAAATCCCTCCGGCCGCCCCATGTCTTCCCAATAGCGACGGGAAGCTTCAAGCATGTTGAAGGTTCCACCGATATTCGTGTCAATGAAATCCGAGGGTCCATCGATCGACCGGTCAACATGGCTTTCCGCTGCCAGGTGCATCACGGCGTCGGGACGGTGTTCAGCAAATATTCTTTGCAGAGCCGCGCGGTCCCGGATATCCGCCTTTTCAAAGGCATACAAGGGATCGTCGGCAACCGAAGCGACATTCTCAAGACATGCCGCATAGGTCAATGCATCGACATTGACCACGCTCAATCCGCGCTGAACTGCCAAACGTATAACCGCCGAACCGATAAAACCCGCTCCGCCCGTCACAAGAATTTTCATGGAAAGCCTCAATATTGAAATGGTGTGTCAAATTCGGAAAACACGGGCGCTGCAGCATCTTTTCCTGACAGAACAGGATCGTGAGACACAAGTGGCCAATCAATTCCGCAACTGTCCCAGCGAACTGCTCCATCGCACTCAGGTGCATAATAGTCGGAGCATTTGTAGATTATCTCGCTTCCCGGCTCCAGAGTCATGAAGCCGTGGAGAAATCCTTCCGGAATAAACACCTGTTTCCCGTTTTCAAAGCTGAGTTCAACACCGTACCATTTCCCGTATGTCGGGGAGCCTCGCCGGATGTCGACGGCCACGTCGAAAATGCGGCCGCGGCCGCACCGGACCAACTTCGCCTGTGCGTGAGGAGGTGCCTGAAAATGAAGTCCTCGCACAGTTCCCTCGCTGGTGCTGAGCGAATGATTGTCTTGAACGAACTCCGTATCGATACCGCGTTCGGCAAAGGACCGCATGTTCCAGCTTTCAGCAAAAAAACCTCGCTCATCTCCAAACCGCTTGGGCGTAATCAGAAATACGCCCGACAAATTCATTTCTTCGACAACCATTTAAACTCCAAAACTCAAACCGCTATTGATCAAACGCACCAGCCGAACACCAGCTCAACTCGGGGGCTTCCAGTTGGTGCTCATGCCGACTGGCCTTGTTTCCCTACCGCTGGCGAATTGCTCAAACTTTAACAACTGGCCACAAGGCCTTTCAGCCTGGCGACAACGACACCAATTCAATGTCCCGGCAGGGCTGCGAAACGGGCGCGACTATACCGCCATTTTTCCGAGATGACGAAATCTAATTGCCTGAATTAAGATTTTGGTAAATTTAATAAAGTGTTCATGTGACACAAATGTAGACGAAGCCAGCCGATCGCCCAAATTCGACGACTCGCTTCCCGCCTTTCCTGACCGTTCGCCTGGAAATAGGTAGCCAGTTTCTGCTGCAACAATTCCATCCCTTCGCACGTCGCTAAAAGTCGCCTGAAGGTGACCTGGTCAGCGCAACCCGGGAGCCGGTTAGTTCTGCAATGCTCCCTTGGGCCAAGTGCGTTGCCGGGCGCAAACAACTACCCGGCTGAAATCCTCCCCCGGCTCGCGGCAAACGGCCCTTTGTCGATAGTGTTCCCGCTGGATCTCGCGGCGTCACCCACCATCCGCGCTACCTCAACGCAGCTTCGCCCTGACAAGAGCTATCGAAATCTCACAAGCATAGGTTTTACCTCCCTCAAACTCCCTCATAGGCTGAATACGTCAATTTTACCAATAAATCAGGGCGCTTTGGCGGGCTGACCAGCGAGCTCACACTATCGTGTATCAATTTCCTCATTCATTGCGTGAAGATCGTATGTGATTGAATGTATGCATTAAAACGAGCCCCCAGTTCAACCAAGCCGAAAATTTCAAGTTGCATCGCAGCGTCCTATCGATTAACCTGCGATTAACCAAATTTATGGCGACCACAATTTTTTTTAGTGGTCATTGAATTGATGAGAATACTCCGTGCCCGTTTTTTTCAACGGTGTTTTGAGATAAAAGTGTAAGAGTTTTTAGAATGACTGACGATGTTTTCGGATTTCATGATACTGATTTGGGTCGATCTGTTAATAATGCAGATAACTCGCATTCTTCTCAATTTTCGAAGCGTGGGCTCGATATTTTCGGTGCTGTCGCCGGACTTATTGTTCTGCTGCCACTCTTTGCCTTCCTTGCCGCGGCAATCAAATTGACAAGCAAAGGTCCGGTGTTCTTCAAACAGAAGCGCCATGGTCTCAACGGCAAGATTTTCACGGCATACAAATTCCGTTCGATGTATACAAATCGATGCGATCAATCCGGTGTCCGGCAGACAACCAAGAATGACCCCAGGATTACACCGGTCGGACGCTTCCTGCGCCGAAGCAACTTCGATGAATTGCCGCAGTTGATGAATGTCCTGAAAGGCGAAATGTCTCTTGTCGGCCCTCGCCCGCATGTTCCGGGCATGCTTGCCAACGGCGTTCCCTACGAAGTTTTCGACCCGCGCTACCAATCCCGCCACAAGGTGAAGCCCGGCATAACCGGTCTGGCCCAGGTCAAAGGTTTCCGCGGCGAGACGAAAGACGCCTATGCTGCCTCAATGCGTCTTAAGTACGATTTGGAATATATCGAGACCCGCTCGCTGTTTGTTGACGTGAAGATTCTCATCAACACCGTAATCCAGGAATTTTTGGGCGGGAAAGGCTACTAAAACCTGTTTTGGATTCCCGGACACACCCGTTCTCCGGTTGGTAGCGCGTGAAGTTTAGCCGCGCATCCTTCAGCACCCTGCGTTTCAGCAAAACAGGATCCGCGAAACAGAAGTTGCCAAGTGCTGCTTCTGCGCAAGAAAGCGTGTGTGATGTTTCGTGAATTACTAGCGGCCTGAATTGAGAAGCAATTATTCAGGTCGATTTTTTTGTTGCTCCCATATTTACTCATGATGATCAGGGTCTGCACCCTTGAGTTTTACTCATCCCCACACTGAGCCCAGCATCTCCCTCAAACAAAATTTTTTGACTGAAACGCTACTTTTCAACTTATTACTGTTATCAAGTTGCATTCATGACACCCACATCTCGAGCGCTTTTTGGCTAAAACCTTGTAGTTTTTTCAATCCCCGACGTTACAAATGGTAATATCTCCACGATTTACCTTGACCGAACAAAAATCAGGTTGCACTCTGGAGTTCGGCGATTATTACTTCAAATTTACAATCTATTAACTGAATGAAACTTGAAGGCCTTGATTGATAACGCGGTGCCCGATTGGAACGCCGATCGAGGTTACTAATCCCGAAAAAAAGAAAACTATGGTTGGGCAAAGGGGCGTTGAACTCTCGGCAATAATGCGAGGCTTCCGACGTTTCGACTGTCACTGTGCTTAGTGAAATAGCAAGGGAAATGTATGATGAAGAAACTACTGGTTGGCGCTTTTGCACTGGCATGCGCTTCCGGTGTTGCTCATGCTGCTCCGGTAGCCGGTCACGACAGCTTCCACTCATCCGGTGGCGGCATGACGACCTTCGTGTTTGACGGTCTTCCGTCGGATATCGATGGCAACAGCGAAGGCATTATTTTCTCCGAGGGCGGTCTCACCGTCACAGCAACAGGTTCATCGGGTGGCAGTTTCCGGACTGTGCGCCAGGACCATCCTGCACATGGCGGACTAGGTGTGCTCGGCGCGCCGAATGGTGACAATCTGGGCGTCGGCGAAGTCCTTACCCTGACATTCAGCAAGGTCGTCAACATCCTCGGTTTCACCCTCAACGACGGTCACACCGACCCTGCCAGTGGCTCCTTTGCTTTTGGGGCAATTGCAGGCGATGCGAGCGGGTTTGATGGTGTGGGAGCCGAAAATCCGTTTAACGGAAGTCTTTGTGCTTCGGTTGCCGGGTTCTGTGGTGTGACATCGATCTCACTGTCGTCGACCGGTTTCACAGGCTACCTGGAATCGATCAAGGTTTCGGTGGTTCCGTTGCCTGCGCCGCTCGGTCTTTTGCTCGTCGGTGCTGCCGGTCTTGGTTTGGTTGCACGCAGGCGTCGCCACGCCTGAGAACAAGACCCTTCCGGGCACGAAGACCCGGATTGACTGAAAGTGGGAACGACCCTTCAAACCTGGGTTTAACAAGAAACGGGCCGGAATTTTCCGGCCCTTTTTTTGTCTCGACCACTGCGAAACCTGTTATCGCCGGCCAGGATCTTGTCGGCGAAGCGGGAACAACATTTGCAAACGTATCGACCCGCCTTGCAGGCTTATTTGCCAGCTCTCTTGCCGATGGGCCACGACTTTTCAATGAACCTGTTGCCATCGGAGGCACTTTCCTGATAGCGACGCACCCGAGAGTTTTCACCCGGTTTGCGCGATGCCGAGCCGAGGATTGAGTGGCAGTACAAACGCACTTTGGTCGAAAAGTGAACAGGCCAGCCTACTAGTTTCACTATGGCCTTGTTCGCCCTGTTTCTGATAAGCCCTGTCTTTTCAGCCAAACGGAGCGTTTGGATCCCCGGAGGCAATCTCGGGTTATTTTTTGTGCCCGATGACTGTCTTCCCATTGGTGTAAGTTTGAACTTGGGTATCTGATGACAAGCAACGTATTTGCAACACGACAATTTAAGACAATATCCATCGTTGGAAACGGGCCGGTGTCGGTGGTTGACGCACCACACATCGACGCGGCCGACCTGGTATTGCGTTTCAACAGCGCACCTTCGTGTGGTGCTGCCGGACAACGAGTGGACGTCCTGTTGCTCAACCGGGCCAGGGTCTACACCAGCAAGCGGATCAATCCAATCGCTCTCCATCGGGCATCGGAGGTATGGGTCAACGATCTTGAGACAAACGGACAAGTCGACTGGCTGTTCGAAAAAGAGTGCAAGCCGCGCTATCTTGGGTTCGGTCCGATCGAAAAGGCGAGAAAAAACCTGGCTAACTACGATCCTTTCCAAAAGAGCAATCCGACGACCGGAGCCTCGATCATCGCGGAACTCCTTGATAGGCGACCTGATGCGTCAATCCATCTCTTTGGCTTTACACATCAAGGCAAACAGCACACACACGATTGGGACGCAGAAAAGAGTTGGATAAATGACCTCATAGAGGAAGGGAGAATTGTCGCCTTCCGCACCAATGGCGATCCAGCACGTCGCAGCCAGACCGCGAAAGTGGAATATTGGGCACGGTTCCTCGAAATGCAGGCCAAACACTATCTCTACAACAAACTTCTGCACTCAAGCGCTGAAACGAAAGGCAGGATTTTCGGGATCGATGCGTGAGTAGTTGTCTGGAGTGCAAAAAATATGTCTCCGGTAATCGGAATGATATTTCCGTTCGCGGGGACCTTTCGGTTGACAGTGACCCGACCCGTCATTAATCACCAAGAAAATTCAGTTCTCATCCGGACATTTTAAAGTGCTCTTCGATTTCAATAATAATCAATATAAATACAGAGAAGAATTTGATGAATTTCCGGAAATAGAAAACCACGATTTCCGCTTTACAAAATGCACTTGCGGCGAAACAGACTCATACGTTGTTTCAACCGTTTCCCGGCACAGGAACTTCTTCCCGATCGTTGCCTGCTCGCACTGCGGAACACTGCGTGCCAATCCCTATTTCACTGAAGAAACGGCAACGCACTATTACGGTAATGTCTACGGGAAAGTTAAGCGCGAGGACCGGTCACCAGAGCAGCTGTTCAGTGCCCAGCGAAGTACGTCCCTTGCACCGTTTTTTGCTGATATCATGGAAGAATTTGACACTGTTCTCGATTTCGGTGGCGGTGCCGGCGGAAGAACGTCGGAACTGGCGGATCTGGGGAAAGGTGTCTGGCTCCACGAAGTGGAAAGCGACTACAGCCAGTATGCATATTCCCAGGGCATCCAGCCCTATGACAAAACCCGGAAATACGACCTGGTTGTCGTCTCGCATGTTATTGAACACATGATCGACCCGGCGGCCCAGATGGCCGAGATCATCCGGGACTGCTGTGTGGAAAACGGGCTGCTTCTGGTTGCAACTCCCATCATCGACCGCCAACGAGCAAGACAATGGCTTCAGCATTTTCATATTGCGCACAAATATTATTTTACTCATGACGCCCTGATCGGCCTGATGGCGAACCTTGGATGTGAACTGATCAAGCAAAACAGTGTCGATGCCTATCTCTTCAGGGTCGGCGCACAGCAAGAGCCGGATTTTGTTGCTTCTTGCTATGAAAAGGGTGCCCGCAAGACCAAATCCCTGGTTGAGGCGGATCTAAAGCCCTCGTTCAAGGGACTCTGGCGGTATTTGACACAATGGCGTCCACAATCTCACAGCCAGAAGTCTCCGTGATACCAGGACCGGGCTCACTGCGGTGTAATTTACTCGTCCCGATTGCTTGAGCCGTTCAACCAAACGTGCGGAATTGTCCGAGTGATACTTGAGGCAGTTGTCGGCCCGTGTGTGAAACAAGCATTCCGCTGCGGCACACAGCATTGATTGCCGCGATAATAGATTGTTTCCGAATTGAATTATGGGATTTTGCCGAATTACATCGTCGAACTCACCGGAACTGCAAACAGCAGAATATGTGGCATTGATTATTCAAGTTTTTGCCAATAGTTTTCGGCGGAATTCTGATTCAGGAGTCGTCGGAAATGCTCAATATTTTTATCGGTTTTGATCCCAGGGAAGCCGTCGCCTATCACGTCTGTGCGAACAGCCTGACGCGTCAGTCCAGCGACATGCTCGCGATTACGCCGATTTCGCTCAACAACCTGAAAACCTATCAGGAAACACACACAGACGGCTCGAACCATTTTATCTACACGCGTTTCCTGATCCCGCATCTCATGAACTACAAAGGGTGGGCCCTGTTTCTTGACGGGGACATGATCGTACGTGACGACATTGCCAAGCTGTTTGCCATGCGTGATGAATCCAAAGCCGTCATGTGTGTCCACCACGACTACAAAACACGGCAGACGACAAAATACCTTGGGTCCAAGAATGAGGATTACCCGCGGAAAAACTGGTCGAGTGTTGTTCTGTGGAACTGCGGCCACCCGGCAAATCGCGCAGTCACACCGGACTTCGTGATGGAGGCAACCGGTGCGCAATTGCACCGATTTACCTGGCTGAGCGATGATCTGATTGGTGAATTGCCGATCGAATGGAATTGGCTGCCTGATGAATTCGGACCGAACGAGGATGCCAAACTGCTGCACTTTACGCTCGGCACCCCCTGTTTTCACGAATATGCCAATACCCCCATGGCGGCCGAGTGGCACCGGGAAAAACTTCTGGCAAATTACTCCTCGCAACACGTGATCGACGGTCCCTTCGACTGATCCCGACCACGGGAAATCACAGACACTGAGCCTTGATGCTCAGGAAGTGGACTGCCCCCACCGGTGCTTCTCACTTGTGGCAAGGTCCGGTGCTGTTGTTTGTCTGCGGCGATGCCATGTTCCTGCTTCAACGGCACGCGAAATTTCTTGCGAAGAAACGCAATCTAATACATATTCTAATATTAGAATTTTATATGAGGTTGTGTCATGCCCGTGTCCCGTCGCACTTTCCTGTCCGGTTGCGTTGCCTTGCCTCTTTCCGCACAGACAAGCGGATTTTCGGTGGCTGAACAGTCAGTTGGAAACGGCACACTGACAACGATAAGCGACGGACATCTGACACTTCCGGGCAGCTTCGTGTTCGACCCAATGCCGAGGGACGAACTTCTCCCCCTGTTGGAAAAGACGGGCATTTCGGAAAAAACACTCACACCCGAGTGTAACGTCTCACTCTATCAGGACGGCCAAAACACCGTCCTGTTCGATGTCGGTTCCGGCCCCGATTTCCAGTCATCCGCGGGCAAGTTGCCGGATGGTCTGGAGTTGGCTGGAATCGTGCCTGAAGACGTCACCCACGTGGTTTTCACACACGCGCATCCGGATCACATCTGGGGGCTTTTGGACGAATTCGACGACCCGCTATTCTACGATGCGACCTACATGATCGGCAGAGCGGAATGGGACTATTGGTGGAACCCGGAAACGGTGAACACGATTGGCGAGGCGCGTGCCGCGATGGCCGTCGGGGCCAAACGGCGGCTGGAAGCGATTGAAGACACCGTCGAGTTTTTCGATGACGGCCAGGAGATACTCTCCGGCATTCAAGCCGTTGCAACACCCGGACACACCCCCGGGCATATGAGCTTCGAGGTTCGCGGTGGATCCGACGCCGCCATGATCATCGGCGACGCAATCACAAATCATCATGTTGCGTTTATGAGACCTGAATGGCTTAGCGGTTCGGACCAGGATGCACAGACGGCCGCGTCCACGCGAACCGCACTGTTCGACCGTATTGTTGCCGACAACCTGAAGATAGCGGGCTTTCACCTGCCCGGTGGCGGGGTCGGACACGTGGAAAGAAATTCCGAAGGCTACCGTTTTGTTCCGGAGAACTCATGATGCGTGTCATTGGATTACTTGTTTCGGCATGCCTTGCCGCTGCGGCTCATGCCAGTGAAGATATTGCCGATCAGTATCCTGCATCGGCGCTCTATTCCAAGCCGGTCGAAGTGATACCGAATGTCTGGTCTGCCATTGGTGCCACTGCGCCACCGACCTACGAAAACTCGGGCCACAACAACAATCTGAGCTTCATTGTAACCGGCGACGGCGTGATCGTTGTCAATGGCGGTGCGGCTCACATCCTCGCCAAGGCCCTTCACGAGGAAATCAGGAAAGTCACGGACCAACCGGTAAAGCTTGTCATCGACGAGAATGGCCAGGGCCACGCAATGCTCGGCAACTCCTACTGGGCAGAACAGGGCGTTCCTATCCTTGCGCATGCCGATGCCGCTCACGAGATTGATGAGCGCGGCAACCAGATTCTTGAAACCATGAAACGTTACAACGGCGACAAGGCCGAAGGCACATTCGTGGCCCCACCCACGGATACGTTCGAGGACAAACGTGTTATCGAGATGGGAGACTTCCATGTCGAGGTACTTCATCTCGGGCCGGCTCACGGACCGGGTGACACACAAGTGTGGCTGCCCGAACAAGGTCTGGTGATTGCCGGTGACATGGCGTTTCACGAACGCATGTTGCCTATTTTTGAAGACACGATCGTCTCGGACTGGCTCGACACCTGGGAGACCGGCTTCGAAGCGTTGAACGCGACCTATGTCATTCCCGGCCACGGGCATCCAACCAACATGGCTCAAGTTCGCCGCTATACCCACGGGTATCTGACCTATCTGCGTGGCAAGATCGGAGAGCATCTTGAAAATGGCGGAGATCTCGCGGATGCCTACTACGTGGACCAGTCCCCTTACGCGCATCTCGATACTTTCGAGGAACTTGCGACAAAAAACGCTGGACGCGTCTATGAGCAAATGGAGTTCGAATAGCCTGTGCCTGAAGGCGTAGCCTAGGCTGCGACGGGCCTGCGTGCCAATTCGCATCTTGTCCACAGCGTTTCCAGTGCATGGACCAGGTGATCGATATCCGCCTTCGAATGCACCGGTGACGGCGTAATGCGCAGTCGCTCGGTTCCTTTTGCAACGGTCGGATAGTTGATCGGCTGAATGTAGATGCCGAAATCCTTCAGAAGAACGTCTGAAATGAATTTGCACTTCACCGGATCGCCGACCATCACCGGAATGATATGACTTGGGTTGTCGAGATGAGGCAAGCCCATGGCGTCGAGGCGCTTTCTCACCTCCGCCACGTTGGCCTGTTGCCGGCGACGCTCTGCGTTGCTGGCCTTCAGGTGCCTGATGGATGCTGCAGCACCAGCGGCCACAGAGGGTGGCAGGGCAGTTGTAAAGATGAAACCACTGGCAAAGGAACGCACGAAATCGCACATTTCGCGGGAGCCTGCGATGTATCCGCCGACCACACCAAACGCCTTGCCGAGCGTGCCTTCAATCACCGTCACCCGGTCCATCACACCGTCGCGTTCGGCAATACCTGCGCCGCGTGATCCATAAAGGCCAACGGCGTGAACTTCATCGAGATAGGTCATGGCACCATACCGGTCGGCCAGTTCGCAAATCTCCGCGATCGGCGCAATGTCACCATCCATGGAATAGACACTTTCGAACGCAATCAGCTTCGGTTGGCCTGTGGGCAATTCAGCAAGCCTGGCTTCCAGATCGTCCAGATCGTTGTGTTTCCAGATTATCTTTTGGGCACGGCTGTGCCGGATGCCTTCGATCATTGAAGCGTGATTCAAGGCGTCCGACAGCACAACGCAATCCGGGATGCGCGACGCGAGCGTGCCCAGCGCGGCCCAATTGGCCACATAGCCGGAGGTAAAGAGCAGCGCCGCCTCCTTGCCATGTAGATCGGCAAGCTCAGCCTCCAGCATCGCATGGTCATGGGTATTGCCCGAGATATTGCGCGTGCCTCCCGCCCCAGCGCCACACCGATCAAGCGCTTCGTGCATGGCAGTCAACACCTTCGCATTCTGCCCCATGCCCAGGTAGTCGTTGGAACACCATATGGTCACATCGCCCGGACCGTTGTGGCATGTCGCGTTGGGAAAGTCGCCACAATGCCGTTCCAGCTCAGCGAATGTGCGATAGTTGCCCTCCTGCCGCAGGGCTTCCAGTTCTGAACGAAAAAAACCGTCGTAACTCATCAGTCGCCTATTGCCTCAGCAACAATCTGCTGCATCAGATTCTCGACGGCCTGCATGGATCCGTCCGGATAATCCTTGTGCCCGATCGTAACCCCATCACCTGTTTCCATGACGAAAATTCCATAGGGGCAATGCGTTATGTTCATCGGATCAATTTCCATGACTTGCCGGGATATCAACGCCGAGCAGAACAGGAAAATGTCTGCGTTCTTGAAGATAATTTTGTCGCTGCCGACATCGGGCCCGGTCCGGTTGAGCATCTCACCGACATGGCTGACATAGTCGATGACGAGCCCCTGACCGACGATCGCGCTTTCAACGGCAAAGGTCGCGTCTTCGAACGAACCATCAAAGGGATATGTGAATGGCTGTTCCGCATGGGCCGCAGTGCAAAGTGCAACGCCAAACGCGGCGGCGAGAATAGTCGATTTCATGCCTTGATCCTCCATTGGGTTGGACAAGCCTTGCATACCACCACGCCCCGTGCATTGAGCCAGATCCAATCCGGGACGCGGTGATGTCAGATCATCCGAGCATATCTGTGGTGATGCCGGTGTACCAACCTTCAGATTCCTCGTAGGTCGCCTTGCGCAGGTCGGAACTTTCCCCGGTCTGAGAAATAAACCCGTCGACCTTGGCTATCTTCTCCGGCGTCGCCTCGTATGTTGCCCCGACCTTTACGCCATCGTCTGGCGCAATCAGGGACCAACATGTATTGGAGAATTTTGCCGGGAAGACCTTGGAACCCGTCAGAGCACCCCGCACCGCGTTGGCGCAGACCTTGGCCTGCGAGTTCGCCGAAAAGCCTGACTTGGGCATATCACCCTGGCTGGAAGCGTCACCCAGAACATAGATATCGGCATCCGCCTTTGTTGACATGTCCGAGGCATTCACCGGTGCCCAATTGCCGTCGGTTACACCTGCAAGCTCGGCAATACGGCCGGCCTTCATGGCCGGGATGACATTGCAAACGTCAACCTTGGTCACCTCGCCATCGATTGAGACCGTCATTTCATTCGGATCAACGGAAACATTTCCGCCGCCAAAATCATCGCCGATCCAGTCGATCATGCCTTCGTAGTGGTTCGCCCAACCCTCCTGGAACAGTGCCATCTTGGAAAATTTTGGTTTCGGATCGGCCACGATGATCTTCGCGGTCGGATTGTTCTGCTTGAGAAAGTGGGCCACCATCGATACACGCTCGTATGGTCCCGGAGGGCAGCGGTACGGATTCGGGGGGGCGACCATCGCAAAGGTGCCACCTTCCGGCATAGCCATCAGTTGCGCCTTCAACAGTTCGGATTGGGAACCTGCCTTGTAGGCGTGCGGCATCGCGTTTTGAGCGCTGAGCCCCCAACCTTCCACCGCACCTTCGACAAAATCAATGCCCGGACTGAGGATGAGCTTGTCGTATGGCAGCGAACCGCCGCCGGCCAACGAAACGGTCCTAGCATCCCGGTCCACGCCAACAGCCCAATCATGCACCACGTTCACACCGCCAGCGGCCAGGCCGCCATAGGTGTGGCCAATGTCCTCGATTTCCTTGAAACCACCCAGATAAAGATTGGAGAAAAAGCATGTGTAGTACTTGCGTGTCGGCTCAATCAACGTGACGTCGATTGCGCCCTTGCTGCCCTTGGCGATGTAGCGTGCTGCTGTGGCACCGCCGGCACCGCCGCCAACCACCACAACGCGCGGCTTGCCTTGGGCCCTTACCATGGGGGCCGACAGGACTGCGGCCATCGTGGCCGTGGTGCCGATAAATTGCCTTCTATTCAGTGTCATTTTCTCCTCCATAAATGCACTGTCATTGTTCCAGCGCGGCGAAATATGCTGCAAGAGCGGCGATCTCTTCCGCGTTCAGTCGTCCGGCCATCATCTGCATGACCGGATGTGCACGTTTCTTGTTCTTGTATGCGTACATCGCGAGTACGAAGTCTTCTTCCGGCCAAAGAACAATGGACGGTATCCCGTCGTCTCCTCCATCGGCCTGATGGCACGTCGTGCATTCGCTGCTGAGATATTCCCCGTATTCAGGATCACCCTTCAACGCGAGTATCGCCGGATCCAGGTTGTGATCCGTCGCAGTCGCTGTCGGGTCAGCCTCCGGAATGTTGGCCGGGTCATCTGAGAAGGTGCGCAGGTAAGCAATAAGGTTCAGCCGGTCTTCAGTCTTTTTGAGACCGGCGAAACTCATGCGCGTACCGCTCGCGATGGACCGTGGCTTTTCCAGAAAGGTGTCCAGGGTATCAGCATGCCACTCAAGCCCGCCCGTTCCGGCCCGCACAAGTGCGCGTGAGTATCGAAAATCCTCATGACTGGCGACCCGTCGCCCGAAGATGCCATTCAAATGAGGGCCAATACGGTGTTTTGCCCCTTCTCCCAACTGGTGACAACTCTTGCACTTTCGGAACACCTTTTCTCCCGCGACAGGGTCCCCGAAGTTATCTGCCAAGGCGGCCGTGCAAGATACTGCCAGCGCAATTGTGAGGAGGAACCGAGGGAAACTCATTCTCCCTCACTCTCCGAATGACTTGAGGTAAGCCTTGATGGCGGCCAGATCCTCTTCCTTTTTCAGGCCGGAGAAGGACATTTTTGTGCCTTTCATGTAGGACTTCGGTTTGGCAAGGAATTCAGTCAATGCCGTTTCATCCCAGATCCGGCCCTCGCCATGCGCCGCCACAAACACCTTGGAATATTTGAACCCTTCAACAGCGCCCATCGGACGGCCAATCAAGCCATTCAGTTGTGGACCGGACTTGTTTTTCGCGCCTTCTCCGACCGCATGGCAGGCCTTGCATTTCTTGAATACCTTTTCGCCCGACGCCAGTAGTGCGGGATCAATGGCCGGAGATGACGCTGCGGCTTCCGCCTCGCCACCGGTGGCATCCGAAGTTGCGGCCTTCGCGACAAATGTCGGCGTGTCGTCCGCTTTGGCATCGTTCATGACGGATTCGCCACCGTTTTCAGGTGTCACGTCCAGAAATGTCGCCCGCATCGTGATTTCGACAGAAGGCTTGCAGTTCTCCATGCAAGGTTCGTTGCTCCACCTTGCATATTCACGCTCGGGACGGTCGTCGATCAGGAAACCGCCCTTGTTGTACATTTCAAAACCTGAGAAATTTTCGTGACTTAGCTCAAATTCATCATCCACCAGATCGTTGGAGTAGAGTATATAGGCAACAATCGCGTAAGTCTCATCCGGCGTAAGTGTCTGCGCTTCGCCAAACGGCATCGAACGATGGACATAGTCCCAGACAGTGGACAGATGTGGCCAGTAAGATCCAACGGTCTTCACCGGGTCCTTGTCCGCCAGTGTATCAAATCCACCGGCGAGAACCGGCCAGTTGTCGACCCCTTCAGCGAAGTCGCCATGACATGAGGCACATTTTTCGGCGAAGACTTCTTCTCCGGTAAATACATCGCCGCGCCCCTGCGGAAGACCGCGGCCGTCAGGGAGTACGTCAATGTCCCAGGCCGCGATTTCCTCGGTGCGTGCCTTGCGGCCCAGACCGTATCCGCTTTCCCTATTCGGAGCATTTTCCGTCAGGCCTGGATTGCTCGCAGCTCGAACCTTTGCATCAGCTTGAATTTCGGCAATTTTTGCTTCCAGTTCAGCGGTGACGGCTGCTTCTTCACGTGCCTTTCCGGCGGCCTCATCAGCCCGCATCGACGCTTGTTCCAAGCGCCCCTCCAGCGAAGAAATCTTGTTCTGCCCGTAATCCAGGTTCGCGACAACGAGCGCAAGCGACAATGCCAGTGCAGTGCCGCCGGCAACCGGAAGAACGATCTGGCTAAGAGACTTCGACATTCTCTACGACCCCATTTTCATCCACGTACCAGGTCTGGATGCAGTTGTTGTGATAGACCGAGTTTTCGCCACGCGAATCCCTGAGCTGCTGCTTGGTCGGCTGGACGTATCCCGTTTCGTCCATGGCACGGGACTGCAGAAGCATCGCTTTGCCGTCCCAATCGCCATCGAGGTAGAAGCGCGTCAGTGCCTTGGAATCTCCCTGTTTTCCCAGACGCGCCTTTTGCCAGGTAATACCGCCGTCCTTGGACACATCCACCCGTATGATCTTGCCGTGACCAGACCAGGCCAGACCCGAAATGACCATGGGACCGGGTGCATGGCTGACCGGCATCTGCGGACTGGGGGACGTTATGACCGACTTAGCATCCATGACCCAGGTCCACTTTCGTGCGGTCCCGTCCTCGTAAACATCGGTATATTTGGAGGTTTCTTCCCGGCTTTCGACCGCTGCATCGGTTACCTCGACGCGTCGGAGCCACTTGACCCACATGTTTCCTTCCCAGCCCGGCACAACCAGGCGGACCGGGTAGCCGTGCTCCATGCGCAGCGCCTCGCCGTTTGCCTTGAAAGCGACCAGAACATCGTCCAATGCCTTTTCCATCGGGATTGACCGGCCATTGGAAGATGCATCGGCACCTTCGACATAGACCCATTTGCCTGTCAGGTCGCCGGCTGCCCCCAGTCCCGCCTCGTTCAGCAAGGTTCGGAGAGGTACCCCGGTGTACTCCATGTTGTGGATCATGCCGTGGGTGAATTGTGCACCGTTCAACTGCGCGCCGGCCCACTCCATGCCGGTGTTGGCAGCGCACTCACAGAAGTAGACGTGGTTTTCTCTCGGGAAGCGCTCCAGATCCTGGTAGCTGAACACCAATGGCGTATCGACCAGACCATTGACCATCAGGCGGAAATCTTCCTTGCGCAGCTCAATCGCGCCCGAATGATGACGCTCGAAAGCGCAGCCTTGCGGTGTGATGGTACCGTCGAGGGCATGAATCGGCGTGAAATTGATCGAGGAAATCGGCGATGCCGTCAGCCATTCGACGTTTCGGCGAACCACGTCTTTTTCGAAGCTGATCGGCATTCCGTAAGGCGTTTCATCCACGCCGACACCTGTCGCGGACGCCCACTCCTGGACTTCGGTGATCAGGGGATCGGCCTCGTTTGCAACGGCAGCCCCTGCAACTGACCCGCCTGCCAGAGCGACACTGCCTTTCAGGAACGTCCGGCGGGACGTTTTCATTTTGCTGTCCATTCTTCGGGCCTCCCTGTTTCGGCTAAGCACCAACCACTTCAACACTGTTGTTTTCCCGCGCCGTCACGATGCCGAGGTTTCGAACATGGTTCTCGACAACGTCCCAGATCTGCGGACCTTCGGTGTCTTCGTTCACACTGGCCCAGCCGGCAACCACGTAGGATCTCGCCGGGTCTATGGCCTCGCCACTTTGCAGCAGCGTCATATTCGAAACCCTGTCGCCTTGAGGCTTGTTGACGTCGATCCTGTATCCAAGCCCACCGGTTCGAACCATGTCGCCGCCCTGCTGGTAGTAGGGATCGGGATTGAAGATGTTGTCCGCCACGTCTTCCAAAACGATCTTTAGAAATTCGCCCGTCATTTCAGTACGATATGCCTTGCCATAGGTCATCGACGTCACATTGAAAATGTCTTCGCGCGTGATGTCCTGACCCGGGATCAGTGACGGCCCCCAGCGCACACCGGGACTGAGCGCGATTTCCGCATCGCGTTCGGAAATCAACGCATCGCAGATGAGGTCATCCCAGGTGCCGTTGAAGTTGCCGCGACGGTACAGAAGGCTTTCGGTCTTGCCGATGACCTCCGACATGTCCTCCAGATAAGGGGCTCTTTGCTCATCGATCAGGGCAGATACTTCGGCATCCCGCTCAATGACGTCCGCAAACACGGGAATGAGCTTGTGCCGATATCCCATCAGCTGACCGTTCCGGATGTCCAGATCAACCCGGCTGACGAATTTTCCGTTGGACCCGGACGGCACGATGATCGTCTTCCCGGAAAGGACGGGTTCGGGAAGCGCATCATGGGTATGGCCTGAAAGTATGACGTCGATGCCATCGACAACCGTTGCCATTTTCTTGTCGACGTCGAAGCCGTTGTGACTCAGGACGACAACACATTCCGCACCATCAGCGCGAACTTCGTCCACCATGGCCTGCATGTTCTCGTCCCGAATTCCGAACGCGAATTCCGGAAACATCCAGCCAGGGTTTGCAATCGGCATGTAAGGGAATGCCTGCCCGATCACCGCAACCTTCGTGCCGCCGCGCTCGAACATCTTGTAAGGCGGGAAAAGCTCCGTCGGCTCGTCCCATTCCACATCGAATATGTTCTGGCCAAGCGCGGCAAAGGGAAGGTTTTCGACGATCTCGGTCACCCGATCGCTGCCGAGTGTGAACTCCCAGTGAAATGTCATCGCGTCCGGGTTCAAGGCGTTCATGACATTGACCATGTCCTGGCCCGCCGTCTTGTAGCAGGTATAGGACCCATGCCATGTATCGCCTCCATCCAGCAGGATGGCATCCGGCCGGTCCGCACGAATGGCCTTGATGACAGTGGCCACGCGATCCAGTCCACCGACACGCCCATAGCCTTTTGCCAAAGAGGCGAAATCGCCGGAACTCAGAGCATAATGGCTCGGGCTGCCATCCTCGATCCCATAAAGGCTGCGAAACCTTGCGCCAGTTACGTGCGGGACGGCGCCCTTGTTGCTGCCAACACCTATGTTTTCCGAAGGTTCCCGAAAATAGACCGGTTTCAGTTGGGCATGGATGTCGGTGACATGAATGAGGGACACGTTTCCAAATGTTTCGAATTCGAGAAGCTGATCCTGTGACAGCGACTGCTGCGCCGCCAGACGAGCCCAGTTGCCAAAGCCGGATCCTCCGACGATTGCCGAGGCGGCCATGCCGACCTGTAGAAAATCGCGCCGCGATATCATATTCCTGTCAGCTCCTTGTTAAATATTCATATATTTGAATAATTATAAGAAATGAAAAGCCCAACGCCAGACGGCGACGGGCTTCTCAAATCTCAGTTTCGTACGGACGGCGTTTCCACCGAAAGACCCTGTCCGCGCGATGCAAGGTAGAGCTCCAAAGCCTTGAACTCGTCGCCACCTTCCTTGAAAGGCTCGGCGCGAATGTTCTTCATGCACCCCTTGAAGCGAGCATGGATGGAATTCAGCTTGGCATTTTTCAACCGGTAGGTCGGAAACCCGTTGATTTGACCCTGGGACAGGTGATCGGCCCGGATCATCACACCATAATTGTTCTCGTGGCAGTTGGAACAGGCCATGTCCAGCTGACCGACCCTGGTGTAATAAAGTTCCTTGCCCTTTTCCCAGAATGGCGCCGCTTCACCGTCGATCTTGACACCGACGGGCATGCCCCGGGATTGCAAGCCGATCAACGCGGTCATTGCAGTCATGTTGCCACCCGACCATTTCCACGGCTCGGCACCCATTCGTTCCGTGCGGCAGCCGTTCACAAGGTCTTCCATCGCAACAAGTTCACCGTCCTGAACTCGTGGCAACTGCGTACGAAGACCCGCGAAGTCCTCCACGTCTTCATGGCACGAGGCACACGCCTTGCCGGCAGAACCATCGACCTCTTCCCAAAGATCCAGGCCCTGATCAACGAAAACAAAGGCCGGATTGTCAAAGTCGTCTGTTTCCAAAGCCTGTGTTTCGCGCGAGCGAAACCGCCATCCTGAATAGATCGTATCGAAATCTTCCAGATGCGCCGGAGCAGCGGTTTCGGTGACAAGCGTTTCGCCGTCAATCACCAGTTCGTTGCTGTCCTGTGCGATGGCAGCTGTCGACAGACTGCCCACCGCCAGGGATATCCATAGCTTCAGGTTCATGCTCCCCCTCCCTCGTTAGATCAATTCTCCCTGTCAGGAGACCTTGATCTTCTTGGCTGTTTCGTAGACTGAACCGTCATCATCGTACCAGGTGAACTTGAACTCGCCCGACTCTGGCACCACAGCGTCGAACTGGAAGTACGGATTGGTCGAAATCGCGGGCTCCAGGGTCACGTCAATGACGTTTTGACCGTTAAAATCTGCGGTGAAGCGATTGATAATGGAACGCGGAATGACATTTCCGTCGTCATCTTTGCGCTGTCCGCTTTCCATCTTGTGGCTGATCAAGGTCTTGATCGTGATCGTTTCGCCAGCGGATGCCTTTTTGGGGACTTTGACACGGGGTTTTACACCGGATGCCATGTTCTAACTCCTCGTCTCGTCACTCAGCCGCCGCAGCCACCGATTGTTACCTTCACGTTGGAAGAGGCCTTTTGAAACGACCCGTCTTCCATTTGCGCGATTGCGATGACATTTTGCGTCGACGCCAATCGAATTCTCGTCGAAGCGCTGCGCGAGGCGCTCAAAGGTCCGAACTTGAACGTTGCGACGCTCGGAACCGGATTGCCGTCCGCAAACAACGTCACCGAAACAGCGCCCGGAGCATCTACCGAAATCGGAACGGTGTTGCCGTTTTCCGCGATTTCCGGCGCGGTCAATGAAATCGCACCTTCTCCGATTTCCTTGCCACCCGTAAGCGACGCAATCGCATCGTCTGCGAGATTTGCGAATGCCGGCAGTCCGGACAAACTGGTAAAAACCAGCGCTCCAGAACCTACCGCCAGGATTTTTCGCCTTGTCAGTTCCATGTCGTGCTCCAATAGGGATTCTTACTCTTCCTTGAGCGTCATCAGATACGCCACCACATCTTCCACTTGCTGAGCAGACAAGATGCTCTTTCCTGCAAAGTCTTCGAGAGGACGCTCGTAACCGCTGTCGATGTAGAACGCCGGCATGATCGTGCCTTCAAAGACCATCTTGGAGTTCGTCACGATCGCACGCAGTTCGCCTGCGCTCCAGCGATCGGCAACACCATCAATCGGCGGGCCAACCTCTCCGTGAAAGATCTCTTCCGACAGGTCCGAGTTCACATGGCAGGCAAGGCAGTTGCCCTGCTTGCGGTTCGCAAAGACCTTTCTGCCTTCGACGGGGTCGCCGGGTTGCCCGGTCAGCGACGCTTCGATAACTCCGTCCGCCAAAGTGACGTTTGTCGGCGCCACTGTTTCCGCGAGTGCCGCAGATACTGTCATGGCCGCGATCGCAGCCAGTCCAATTGCGCGTTTCATGCCCCCTCCCTTGATACGATTCTTGTCGACCTTGGAAGGAAGCGTACATCACACATTCCTTTTAACGCAATAACAAATTCAATTAAATGAATTTTTGTATCTGTTCGCATCTGCAGCAATTTTCACAAGAAAGTGTCTCAATACGCCCAGATTCTCTCAATTTTTCTGACTTTCGAATTTTCGCGCATGATACTTCTGGAAAGGTTCATCGCTGCTGTAACCTTTCTCGACAACCCAATTCAGCATATTGAAGGTTGTCCACCGCCCGAATGCACCCGGCATGTTGGCAACTGCAACCTGGCTCGCCATGAGCCCTTCCGGCACCTCTTGTGGGAAAAAATAGATACTGGGCGTGAACAGTGCCCCCCAGCGTTTCACCATCTCCTTTTCAGGCAGCGTCGTGCCATCAAAATCGGTCACCTCGACATCACCAAACATGTTTATCTGGATGACGAAGTAGTTGTCCTCGATAAATTTCCTGATTTCAGGGACGACGAAAACCTCCTCATGCATCTTCCTGCAATAGATACATCCCCGCTGCTCGATGATGACCATCAGACGCTTGCCTTCCGAGTTTGCCTCTTCAAGATCCTCTGAAAGGTCCTTGAATGTATCGCGCATCCAGGAGGTCTTGTGGAGGCCGTCATCACCTATATCGGCAGCGTGAACCTGGATGGAAAAAAGAAGAGCGGTGACAAAAGCGAACAGTCTTACCATGCGATTTCTCCCTGAATTATCCAATGGCGCCGAACCAAGGCACATTTTCCAGCATCCATTGAGCGATGATGTTGATAGAATTTGTGGCGATCAGAACCCCGAACAGGATCAGCAGCACGCCCATGAGCTTTTCGACAATGCCCAGGTACCTGCGAAACCTGGCCATCGCCGACATGAACGGTCCGATGAACAGGGCGGCTGCGACAAAGGGAAGTGTCATACCCAGGCCGTAAACAAGAAGCAGCCCGGCGCCTTGTCCGGCGGTTTCCTGCCCTGCGGCCGTAAACAGGATGGCGGCGAGCACAGGGCCGACACAAGGCGTCCAGCCGAATGCAAATGCCAATCCCACCAAATAGGCGCCGAAAAGGCCGGTGTTCGAACGCTCACCGGTATCGGCCCTGAGTTGTCGGTAGAGAATGCCTATGCGGATGACACCTAGGAAGTGCAATCCCATCGCGATGATGATGGCTGCCGCGAACCAGCGAAGCACGTCGAAATAGTCACGTACCATCTGGCCAAATGTTGTGGCGGTCGCTCCCAGCCCGACAAAGACGGTGATGACCCCCAGGGCAAAGAAGCAGGCCGCCAGGAAAGCGCGGACGCGCACCGCTCCCGTCACTTCGCCGCCGGCCCCGACCTGGTTCACTCCGACACCGGCGAGGTAGCTGAGATAGAACGGGACAATCGGCAGGATGCAAGGCGACAGGAACGACAAAAGTCCAGCTGCAAAAACTCCCAGAAAAGTTAGTTCGAACATGTATGATTCTGCTTCTCACCTTGATATATTCACAAATTAGATTATGATTAAGTTTATGAGTTCGTCAATCGGAGTCGCGTTTTGAAATTACTGAAGACGCTGATGGTATTGCTTCTGGCCCTGACACCGGTTGCGGCCGGTGCCGACACCTATCTGCTCATGGCCGAGGAAGAAGGCTGTTACTGGTGTGGCAAGTGGGACGAAGAAATCGCGCACATCTATCCAAAAACAGCCGAGGGCAAGACCGCGCCGCTGAGACGCTTCGAGCTGCACGGCAAGACGCCGGATGTGGCGTTTGAAAAATCGATCCACTTCACACCCACGTTCATACTCGTGCAAAATGGTGTGGAAGTGGGACGAATCGAAGGCTATCCCGGCGAAGATTTCTTTTGGGGCTTGCTTGGTATTATGTTCGAACGTGCAAAAATCACCGTGGACCAGACAGGTTGAACAGACATGACAATTGATGCCACAACCAAAACCGATGGTCCGACCGAGGCGCCTTCGCGGCTGCCGGTTTTTGACGCAGACATGTGTGCTGAGGATATGGACCGGATGATGAAGAATGCTCAGCGTGCTTCCAATTTCCTGAAGGCGATCAGTCACGAAGGGCGCCTGATGATCCTGTGCCACCTCGCCTCGGGCGAGAAGTCCGTGGCGGAACTGGAAAATCTGCTCTCCGCAAGACAGGCTGCCGTTTCACAACAACTCACACGATTGCGTCTGGAAGGGCTCGTCACGCCGCGACGCGACGGCAAGGCGATTTACTACAGCCTGGCTGACGATCGCCCCAAGCAAATCATGGAAGTGGTCTATGACCTGTTCTGTCGAGAGGACTGACCGAACGCTGTTTTAGCGTCCGGTTCGGGGAGGAGCCGGATATGCTGGAACAGCTTGGAGAAGCGAACACCGCTACCCTCATAGGTCTCGGCGGTGGGGTTGTGCTTGGACTGGCGGCCCGCATCGGGCGGTTCTGCACATTGGGAGCCATCGAGGACTATCTTTACGGTGCAGACGACCGGCGGCTGCGCATGTGGGCTCTTGCGATCGGCGTCGCGATCATCGGTTGCCATCTCGCAATGTCATCAGACCTGCTGGATGGCGCCAGCACAGCCTATCTTGACAGGGTCTGGAATCCCGCTGGTTCGATTGTCGGCGGGCTGATGTTTGGCTACGGCATGGCGCTCAGCGGAAATTGCGGTTATGGCGCGCTCGCCCGCCTGGGCGGAGGAGACCTCAGATCCTTCCTTATTGTCATTGTCATGGGGCTCTCGGCCTATTTCGTGATGTCCGGCCCGCTTGCTCATGTCCGTGTCTGGCTGTTTCCGGTTGAAACCGGTGCGCAATCGCCTCAAGGGCTGAGCCAATACCTGGACGCCAGTCACGGTGTAGACCCCGCCGTGACAGGACTGGTTGTCGGTGGCCTGATTATCGTTGTCGCACTTTGCAACTCCACATTCCGCAAATCACCGGTGCACATATTCTGGGGGAGCATCGTTGGGCTGGCCATCGTGTCAGGCTGGGTTGGAACGTACTGGGTTGCCATGACCGGGTTTGAAGCCGAACCAATCGAAACCCATTCCTTCGCAGCACCGATCGGCGACACGATCTACTACGGCATGACCGCTTCCGGAAACATGTTGTCATTCAGTGTCGGATCGGTCGTTGGCGTTGTCATCGGGGCGTGTCTCGGATCTTTCTCCAAGGGGCATTTCCGTTGGGAAGCGTGTGAAGACCCGCGCGAATTGCGTCGCCAGATTGTCGGTGCCGCGATCATGGGACCAGGCGCCATTCTGGCCGTCGGCTGCAGTGTCGGCCAAGGAATCTCCGCGTTTTCGGTTCTGGCCTATAGCGCGCCCGTGACGTTCCTCGCGATATTCGCAGGAGCCGCCCTGGGCCTGCGGCAACTCATCACCGGGTTTGTGCCGGCGGAGTAGTTTCTCCTGCCGTTTAGGCCATGCGATTGAGAGCGAACCTGTTACGGAGGACCCGTTACCTTGCGGGTGTAGGCCAACGCAAATCAATTGCCGAATGACCGCAGCTACTTCCAATGACACACATTCATAGTTTTGATTTTTTCTATGTATCCTTGAGATCGGTCAATGCGGACCGCATCGGCACTGCCAAAATCAGATGAACCTGCTGCTGCAGACCGCTGCCAACCGCAATGCCGGGGTATCTCATGGACCTGACATACATTCTCGAAAGAATGTCGGAACCCGCGGTGCTCGTGCTTGCAGGTCTGCTGGTCGGTATCCTGTTCGGCGCCCTCGCACAGCAAAGCCGTTTTTGCCTGCGTGCGGCGGCCCAGGAATTTTCCAGACGGAAACCTTCAGACCGCCTTCCCATCTGGCTCCTTGCCTTTTCAAGCGCGCTGATAACCACTCAGCTTCTTTCTCATCTGGGTGGAATCGACGTCGGCGAGACCCGCCAACTTGCATCCCCTCAGAGCCTGTCCGGCGCACTGATCGGCGGCCTGATGTTCGGCACCGGCATGGTTCTGGCCCGCGGATGCGCCAGCCGTCTGCTGGTGCTGTCTGCGACCGGGAACCTGCGTGCCTTGTTGTCGGGATTGGTGTTCGCCGTGGTCGCGCAAGCCAGTTTGCGGGGCAGCCTCATGCCGTTTCGAGACTGGTTGTCCGGCTTGTGGACAACGGTCGATATCGGCGGGAACGATCTCGCGGCCCATCTTGGCATCAGCGCAATTACCGCCTACCTGTTTGGCGCATTGTGGTTCTTGGCCGGGCTGTTACTTGCCTGGCGAAACCGCAGCTCGATCTGGCAGACAACGGCCGCCGTCGGCGCAGGGCTCGCCGTTCCACTCGCGTTGTGGTTCACGACCAGCATGACACGCCAGGCTTTCGATCCGGTCCAGGTGGAGGGCCTCACGTTCACGGGGCCGTCGGCAGACATGCTGATGCTGTTCCTGTCCAGGCCAACCGGTGGGCTCGACTTCAATTCCGGCCTCGTCCCCGGCGTTTTTGCCGGCTCGTTCCTGGCAGCGCTTCTGACCAGAGAGTTGCTGTTGCAGGGCTTTGAGAGCGGCCCTTCGATGGCTCGCTACCTGACCGGTGCGGCACTCATGGGATTTGGCGGCATGCTCGCAGGCGGATGCGCGGTTGGCGCCGGCATCACCGGAGCCTCGCTCTTCGCAGTAACGGCATGGCTTACCCTGTGCGGGATATGGCTCTCGGCGTCGATCACTGATCTGTTGCTGGACCGGAAACAGCGGCCCCACTCCCCGGATCCCGAAACTCAACATTCAGCCGTCTAGCTCATGCGGCACGGCGCGGGATCGTTTCCATATTGCTGGCAAACCGCAGGGCGAGCAATCCAATCCTGGCGTACAGTTTTGTGATCGCGTTCAACCCGGGCGTTCTGTTGCGGCTTGCCTGGTTGAAAACATTGTAACCCGATCCCGCGCCCCGAGAGCCATAGTTCCAGTGTGCGGATAACGCGAAGGGCTGGACTTGTGATGTCCACACCGCAATACCCAAACCCTCACGATTGAAGTCGTCCAGAACGTTCAAGGTTCTGAAGCTTCTCGGACCAGTTCACAGGGTTAAGACCAGCGCTGTCCACCAGAGTTTGTTTGGTTTATCCGATCTTGAGCGTGCATACCGTTCCGTCGTCCCAGCTTCGCAGCCTGATCGACGCTCGTGTCCAGATATGCTGTTTACAAACAATACGGTTAAACCAGCATTTTTCCGCAATTCCGGAAGTTGTCAGCCGCTGGCAGGCGTCCTCAACAGACAATCATCTGGGGAAACAGCCGACACATCGCAAAAGCGCGCATCCCTGCAGCAAAAACACTGTCTCTGCCCATACAGCAGGACGACGCGTGAAGGATTCTTCACCGTATCTGTGCCGGCAATTTGACCGCCGCCCCCAGCCTCACCTGACCGACCCGACAATGCTCAAGACATCCATCGATTTGATCTGCATCCAAGGTCAGCGCGCATTCGATTTTACAAAGGTTGTTTTATCCCTTGGCATCGCATTGTGCCTTCTTGTCCCCTCTGTCGAGGCAGAGCCAAACCCATCCTGGCACTGGGTTCTGGAGGGATTCGTGGACGGGCTGGTAACGACCGGTCTGGATCAGGATGCCGTGGCCGGCGCTGTTGTGGTCATTGTATCCGGCAACGACGTTATCCTTTCAAAAGGCTACAGGTTGGCTGACGCGAGAACCGGGAGGTTGATGACACCCGAAGATGACGTCGTACCGCTGGCATCCGTAACGAAGGTGTTCACCGCGCTTGCAGTCCTTCAGCTCGCAAGGGACGGTCGGCTCGCGCTCGACGATACGATTGCAAAGCATCTGCCGGACTTGAAGTTGCACCAACCGTTCGGGGACATTCGCATAATCCATCTGTTGAGCCACACGGCCGGACTGGAAGATCGCTATCGTGGCTATTTTGCAGATCATGACAATGGCGCAGATGCGTCCAGGCTCGACCATATTTCGGCGGTGTTACCCGCACAGGTTCGCCCACCGGAAGATGTGATTTCCTATTCGAACGCAAGCTATGTTCTGCTTGGCGAGATCGTGGCGCGGGTTTCGGGTCAATCGTTCGAGACCTATCTTGCAGAGGCGATCCTGGCCCCGATGGGGGTTGATGCCCCTCATTTCATGCATGACCAACGTAGTTCAGGCAGCATCAGCCCGTTTCATGTCTGGCAAGTCGGTCGCCATAAAGCCATCGAACCGGAACCGTTCCCGGCCATCCACACGCCGTCCGGTGGGCTTGCTCTGACCGGGCGCGACATGGTGCGCGTCATGCAGTTGCTGCTGCGTACCGGTTCTGGACACGCAGGGGCTGCGCCGACTGCCAGCTTGGTTGCGGACATGAAACGATCCGCCTGGCCCGGCCGGCCGGCATTTGCGGGGCGCACTCTCGGGTACTGGACGGAAATCTGGGCTGGGCAACAGGTCTATCATCACGGCGGCACCCATTTCGGCTTTCATACCAACATGACGCTTGTTCCTGCGCTTGACATCGGGATCTTTGTCGCGGCCAACGGCCCGAGCGGCAGTTCGTTGATGGCGCTACCGCGCCGCCTCCTTCGCGAGATTGTCGCACCACACGCAAGACCTGTCGCCAGTCGCGCGGTTTGCGATGCGGTCTGCCTTCGCGTTCACGAGGGCCGCTATATCACCACTCGGCGAAACGAGACAGGTCTGGACCGCATCCTGGTACCTTATCAAACGGCGTTCACTGTCAGGGCCATGGAGAACAACGCACTCATGGTTTCCGGGCTTGGCCACTCGCGCCGGTTCGAGGCCATTGGCAAGGATGTCTTTGAAAGCCCGGAAGGCGACACTCGCCTGGGGTTCCGTCGTAACGAAGTTGGCCACATCGTTGGAGCTTATCTCAACGGCGGAATACACAGTTTTGACACGCTGGATTTCTGGCACACAGCAACCTCATTGGAGTCAGCTACCTGGGCAGCTGTCATTGGTTCGCTGCTTTGTCTGGCAGGTGCGGTTTTGAGTTGGCGGACACGGCGATGCATTTTGAGCCTGCCCCTGTGTCAGGCAGTTTTGTGGATCAGTATCATACTTGGATTTATGGAGATCCTGAATCAGATCACGCACGGGGATGAACTTTCCAGGCTTGCTTCGCCAAGTGCCGGGCTATGGGCCATGACAATCCTTTATGGCATTGGCGTTGCATCGGTGCTGCTGATCACCTTCTGGCTCCTGTTCACGCCGAGCAAGAAACGCATCGTAAAAACGGAGCGGCTTGCTGTGCTTTCTGCATTGCCGTTTTTTGTCTGGTCCTTGTTTGCAGCCTGGAAGTGGAACCTGCCGACAGCGTCCCTGACCTGGTGATCCCGCCTCGATCAGCGCCGCAGTTTGGGCCTTGCACAAAGACAGGTTGCCGTCGACCGGATGCTCCCTCAAATTGTCCTTCCCGTCCGGCACGGACATGACCCCGCGCGATCGCCGTTGAGCTGGATCGGTCTTGAGGATAGTCATTGTGCGGAACGCGCTACACCATCCGCAGGCGGACCCTGGAGATGACCTTCGACACCAACGTCCTACTGGCCGCAACGGTATCGGCCACGTTGACCGTTGCCGCCTTGGCTGCCTTGATCAACTGGTCGCAAAGACGGGTAAACCCGTCACGTATGACCTTGGCTGCATTCTTTGCAGTCTTTGCAACAAGCGAGGTCGATTCCATTGTTGCCGTACTGATCCAGACCTCACCCAAAGTCTTCCGGAACGGATCAGAGTTCGTGGGCTTCGCGGCAAATTTCTGGCTTGGGCCGATTTTTTTTATCTACGTAAGAGAAATCGCGGGCAGGCGCCGCAACTCCGGTGATAGGCGCTCAATGGCCCGTCATTTTTTACTGCCTGTTTCGGCTACAGTCTTTGCGATAGGCACCTTTCTATTGTTGGATGTCATGCGTGACACCCGGCACCCAGTCAGCTCGTCAGAGTTCGAGACGCTCGTCCTGAGTTTTTTGCACTATGGGTTCATGTTTCTGACCGTCGCACTTGCAGTGCAATGGGCTGTATATGTTGCCTGGGTTTTGGTCACGCAGGCGCAGCATCTCGAGCGCTTGAAACAGTATTATGCCAGCACCGAAGGCATGGAATTGCGATGGGTATCCGTCCTGGCATGTGCTTTGGGCATCTATGTTCTGCAGCACCTGATTGGGCAGATCATGGTCCTGCAGGGCAAGCAGGATTTCGTCGGCCCATTGTTCGACGGCTTTCTGGTCCTGGTGGTAATTTTTGCGCTTGCACTTTGGAGTTTGCGACCCTCTCCCGACCTGGACAACGCAACCGGGATACTGGCTGAAATCGAAACCCCAAAAGACAAGAAGTATGAAAAAAGCGCACTGGATTCTTCCCAGTCCGAGCGCATTGCCCGAAAGCTCGTGCGCGCAATGGAAGAAGACTGCCTGTATCGGGACCCGAATCTGACGCTGAGCATGCTGGCGCAGCATGTAGGTGTCTCACTCAATTATGTCTCACAAACCTTGAACCAGAATCTTGGTCAATCATTCTTCGAATTCGTGAACAGTTGGCGCATCAGGGAGGCGATGCCGCTGGTTGAAAAGGGCGAGGCAACTGTCCTGGCCATCGCCTACGAGGTGGGCTTCAATTCCAGGTCGTCATTCTATTCAGCATTCAAACGCGAAACCGGTCAAACGCCGACTTCCTACAAGTCAGGCAGTGCCAGACCATAGGCAATCAAGATGTCAATTCCCTTCATCTGAAATCGGCAAAATGCCCGAGTGGGGTTTTGACCCAGGATTTCTCGCGTTCACACGACATCTCCAAAAGAAAATGTGCTGCCCTGCCGTCTCGGACAATGATTGTGTTCCGAGCCTGTAGGGCTGGACGATTCCGGAGGTGAATGGGATTAGCGAGTTTGGCAACCATGTTACCCGGGCTGGTGCAGTGTAAGGGAAACTCTCATGCCTGACCCAAATTCGTTTTTTGCCCCGGCCTGATCGCCAATCTTGAGATTTGAAAACATGCGTCACGAAAACGCCAACCACTTCTGGTTGATTCGACAAAAGACATGCAAGCAGATTTCGGCTTGTCGGGAACTACGTCTCTCTCTCTGGAACCACGGATACGCCTAAAATGCATCTGGTGAAGTTTCTTGCGTTCGTTTTGCTGATTTGCACCATGGCGCAACCCGTTCGGTCCGAAGATCCCATGACGTTCTGGGACACCCCGCGCAAGGGCGGAAATGCATTCAACACAGCCCCTCAGGGGGAAGAATACTATACTGCCCTCACCGGCACCGGCGCGACATGGGTGAGGCTCATGTTGGGAAAATGGCAGAGCACCGGGCGCGATTTCCTGCTGGGCAATGCAGACGCTTATGAGGGTCTGGTCGATACAGACCTGTCGGAATTGATGGCCGAACTAGACACCGCTCACGCCGCAGGCCTTCGTGTCGTCCTTGCTCCAGTCACCCTTCCCGGCACAAGGTGGGCGCAGCACAACGAAGGAGTTTACGACGACCGTTTGTGGTCCAGTGCCGCATTTCAATCACAAGCCGTAAATTTCTGGGTGGATCTGGCTACCGAATTGAAACAGCATCCTGCAATCGTGGCATATGACATCCTGAACGAGCCAGCTCCCGAACGTCTGGCGGGCCCCGACGAAAACAGCCCCTTGGAAACACTTAAGGAGTGGCAACAGGATCAGGAGGGCGGAACGCGAGACCTGCGTGCATTTTACACCAAAGTAATTGCAGGCATTCGCGCAGTCGACGACAAGATGCCCATCATGGTCGGCGGCGGGTGGTTTGCCAGTCCGCGTTCGCTTGCAGCGTGGCCTGCTCCATTATCGGACAACCGGGTCATTTATGCATTTCACATGTATGAACCCTACGCGGCGACCAGTGCCGGCAACATGCGACGAGACAAACCGCTTCGGTATCCGGGCGTGAAAACCTCGTATGACGGGCAAGATCTTGCCTGGGACAGGCAAGCCGTCAAATCCCATGTCGACTTGGCATACAGCTGGGCCTCGCACCACCGCGTTCCGTTAAAACGGGTCGTTGCTTCCGAGTTCGGCTGCATGCGGCGCTGGAAGGATTGCGGATCCTATCTGACCGATGTTCTGGATGCCGTGGAGGACAGAAACGGACACTGGGCATTCTACGCGTTTCGCGAAGATGAATGGGACGGGATGGATTACGAATTACCCGCCAGCTTGAGACCAGGGCGCTTTTACTATCTCAAGCAGGAAGGCAAAGCTGAACTCATTCCCAGGAATGGGGAGCTCATGGAACTTTTGCAGAAACGGATGAAGGCACAATAGCGGTGCTGGGATCAACACATTCTGCCAGCCTTCCAATGCCACGCGCAGCACAGATTGCCGTGCTTTCGCGCTGAACCCAATCAGAACCATCAAGTGACGTGAGACAATGCCCAGCTTCCAGCCCAAGAGCGAGTTCTCATCGCAGCTCAATGCTCGTGCGAGCAGATACCTTTCCCGCAGCAAAATAGGCCGGTTCGCCGGCGTTGGCCAATGGTTCAGATCCGGCCTTTTCTTTCTGTTTTGTGCTGCTGTCTACAGCTTGCTTTATGCTGATCTGAACCCTTGGATCCTTATGATTTCGGCCGCTGTCTTGGGCGCGGGCATCTACACTCTTGTCGCGACGGTTTGTCATGATGCAGCGCATGGCTCATTTGCAGCCTCCAGATGGGTGAACGGGATTTGTGTTTTCGCCGGATTTTCACTCATAGGGGTTTCAGGAAAACTCTGGGCCGAACGGCACCTGAGGCTGCATCATATGTATCCCAATATTGCTGGAACCGACATTGATGCGGACGGATCCAGCCTGCTAAGACTGTCGCCATCCAAGCCTTGGCGGCCATGGCACAGATTTCAATGCTGGTATGCCGTTTTCCTGTATGCACTTGTGCTGCCCCATCTGGCCTTTGCCGAAGATTTTGAACATCTTCGCAAGGCAAGACGGAATTGGCCGAACAAATTTTCGGGCGTCTGGCCACTTGCCGAATTCGCGGCGTCCAAGATGATCCACATTTGCCTTTTCCTGATAATGCCGTTTTTCATGTCGGAACACGGGAATTTTTTGCTGGCGGGCTACTACTTGGTGTTCGTCTCTTCAGCATCCTTGTTGTTTGTCGCGATCAATGTCGGCAGTCACATCAGCGACAAAGCCGAGTTTTTTGATCCTGATGGAGACGGGAAGCTTCCGCTGGATTGGGCACACCATCAAATACGTACTTCGGTCGACTGGGCGCCAACTTCGAGATTGGCGATTGCGTTGACAGGCGGAGCAAATGCCCACTGTGCGCATCATCTCTTTCCGCGGTTCGCGCATTCGCACAACAGGGCACTTAGCCGGATGGTTATAAAGACCGCGAATGAGTTCGGAGTTTCACTCAACATCCTGGCCCCCTGGAAGGTTGTACAGGCGCATATGTCCCACCTCTACAAGATGTCCCAGCCGCCGCAGATCGTTGATGGCAGGAATGTCGTGGGGCAGTGAAACGGATGGCCTGTTCCAGGATCATGATCGTCGGCGGTCCCGGGTCAGGCAAGACTTGGCTCGCCCGGCAACTTGGTCTCGAATACGATCTGCCCGTTCATGCGGTTGACGATGAAGTTTGGGATGGGAATGGTCACTTGCGAGCGCCAGATGACATTGACAGGCGCGTGCGCCAACTGACAGCCCAAGACAAGTGGATCATAGAGGGTGGCAACGGCCGAACGTATAGCGACCGAGTTGAACGAGCCGACGCAATCATTCGACTGGCTCCCCCGATATGGCAACGGCTACACCGTGTTCTCCGCCGCGACGGTTTGCAGATCGAGCTGCTTCGTTGGACACTCAGGTACGACAGAGTGTTTGGCGCAAGGGACTGTCGAGCCCTTCAGGATGGGAGTAAAACGGCAATCTGCATCGATATCCGCTCGAACAAGGATATGCAGCGCTTGATGCTCGCCGGAATTGCGAAATCCTGAACCAACCAACCTCGTCTATCTCATCAAACCCGGACAACACGTGTTTCCGGACTTTTACACCATGTCGCGATCTGCTGCCTCCCGGTGACGCTCGTTCTCCTGTCTCATGCTTCACTCTTGCCGACGTGAAGATGAGCCAAAACCTCTTCCTCAGGCAATCATGTCAACTGGACACATAGGCGCTGACGGGGAAATCATCGGGTGAAAATTCAGAGAGCTGTTTGACTTCGCACCTTTTCCAGTACTGCGCGGACACAAACAACCGAAAATACATCTGGTAACTTTTGCAATAATTCCAAATCGAAAATTCAACATTCAAAAACAAAACTTCCAACTATCCAACCCATTTCAATTAGTATCATAATTTGTACTTAGTATAATTAAATTCACTTCTTACAATTGATGACCTGGAGTCCCAATTCTTCGCTGCGGAGAAATCGGTTTTTCCGGCAACACAACTCAATGCGGAGGACATACATGCCCGTTTTTAAGGAATTCGACGAAGATTCCAGCATCGGAGACATCCTGTTTTCTAACCCAGAACGCTACGGATCGCTCCTTCAGTTCGCCGACAACATAATGCGGGGAAATGGCCCAATTCCCATACCGGACAGGGAGCTTATTGCCGCCTATGTTTCCGGACTGAATGCGTGCAATTTCTGCCACGGGGTTCACGCAGCGGTCGCTCGACAGTTTGGTGTGTCAATCGATTTGCTGAGAGACCTTCTGACCGACGGCAGCAATGCCGCTATCGATGCGAAACAACAAGCATTGTTGAATTTCGTGAGGAAACTGACACTGGAACCGGGCAAGGTTACGGAGCGGGACAGAGTGGTGGTGGTGGATGCAGGCAATGATCCGGCTGCACTGAAGGATCTTGTGGCCATCGTGTCGCTATTCAGTTTCTTCAACCGGCTGGTAGATGGGCATGGTATCGAAGGAAACCCTTCTATTTTTGGCCGGGACGCCGGAATGCTCCATTCCCATGGATACCAGTCACCGGAATAGCAGTCGTTCTGGACATGTACCTGATGCGCGCCAGTATCATGTGACCGGCGTGCATCTGGCATCATGCAAGATTTTCCATTAGTATTGTTTTACTGCCTATATATAAAAATTCTGCCTTCTTGTGATTTCATGCTTAATATCCAACTTCACTTCTGATTGACGAATTTCCGACCCGGCCGTGTTTTGCGGTCGAGTTCTGACACTTCACAAATCAACAAAGTGAAACTGCAAATCAGAAGGTAAGAATATGTTACTCAAAGGCAAAACTGCCGTCATTTTTGGCGCAACTGGGCATCTCGGCCGGCACATTGCGGCGCGTTTTGAAGCTGAAGGAGCAGAGGTTTTTCGCGCCGGCAATCGCTTGATGGAAAGCGGCTCACTCAAAACTGCACAGGTGGATGCGACTGACGAAAGCGCTGTTGATGCCTATCTGGACAAGGTGGCCGTTACACAGGGTTCGATTGACGTCGTGATCAACATGGCCGGCGCCCCACCCGCGAACTACAATCACGGCAAACCAGCCGCTGAAGTTACGCATGAGCAGTTTATGATGCCCTTGACTGTCGATACCGCGTCTCAGTTCGTTACCGCAAAATCAGCATATCGGCATATGTCGAAAGTCGGCAGCGGAGTGATCATTTTGAACACATCAACCCTCGCGAAGGTCGGATCTCCCTGGTCACCTGCTCTCACAGCTTCACATGCCGCAACTGAAGGACTGATGCGTTCGTTGGCACATGAATACGGTCCAGCTGGCGTCCGGGTCCTGGGTGTACGGTCGGAGGCGATGCCCGATTCACCGACAATCGAGTATACGTTCGCAACCATGGGCGCCAACATGGGCATGGGTTTCGATGAGATGAAGGACTTTATCGAGCAGAACAAAACAGCTCTCAAGAAACTCCCTGAAGCCAGCGATACAGCTGCTGTCTTTGCATTTGCAGCGTCAGACATGGCTTCATTTCTGGCCGGAACAATGATCAACAACTCTGCGGGACATATTGTTGATTGATCGGCTTCGGGCCAGTGTGATCATCACATTGGCCCATACAATCTACAAACACGTTCCAAGAGCACTAGTGAAGGAGCGTCTTTGCTACGGACCTTCTCAGGATTCCTGAGATCTTCGCAGCGTTCCAGGACCGATCATTGTAGAGGATGTCCCAGATTTGGATCGATGTGCTCGACCATAGAAAGTCAGCCGCGTCATCAACCTGCCAGTCATCTGATAGCGCACCGTCATCGGCCAACGATTGCACAAGTTGACGCTCCCAGGTTCGCAGGTCTGCCATTCGGTCAGTCCACGCGGTATTTGCATCTTCGTCGGTCTTTCTGAGCCGGATAAGATCAGTCGCCACCGGATGAATTATTACGGCAAATTCGAACCATACTTTCAAACATTCATCCAGGCGCTGCGCTGGATCCTCGATTTCCAACGCTGAAAAGAATCCCTCTTTCACTTCGAACCGTTCGTCGGCCCTTTGAACCAACGCGAGCAGCAAGCCTCCGCGTGTCTTGAAATGAAGGTATACCGATTGCCGGCTAACGCGGGATTCCGCCGCGATCTGGCTCATGGAGATGTCTGCACCCTTCTCCGAGATCAAATCCCAAGCGCGATCCAGGATCTCATTTCGGGTAACACCCCTCGCCTTTTTTCTTGACACGTGTAAAGTCACCTTATTATTTACAGATGTAAAGAATATCTGATTTGTGAAGGAATTCAAACGTCATGAATGAACAAGTTACCCAATTCGCAGCGTGGTATGGTGACGGTCACGATGGGAGCTGCCCCAATGTCGATCAGTGGCAAAACATCCTGGAAAGGCCATCTGATTCCGAAATTACCCTCATCAATTTCTTCAAGCTCCGGGAGATGGCCGACTACACCAAAGCCGTTTCAATCGACGGTGCCCCTGGAGCTACCGGTCAGGATGCTTTCAACTCTTATGCCGAGGTGAGCATTCCAACAATGGAACGTGCCGGCGGGTCGTTCCTTTTCGTGGGAGCTTTCGGCGGAATGTTCCTCGGTGCAGAAGAAGATTGGGATGTGATTGCCATCGGATCCTACCCGAACCTGCAGGCCCTGGTCGCCCTATACGCAGATCCGGGCTATCGCAAAGCCTTTGGTCACCGGACAGCTGCGTGTGAGCGGCAGAAGGTGCTTATCGGCAATGCCATGGCGTAAGTTGGAATTGGAACGGCGAGAGAAATTGAACGAGGCGAGACGAAAGTGTGTGCAGGCGAGAGCTATCTGAAACAAACAGTTCTGGTGATCGGAACGGGGGGGACGATCTCATGCATGGGTGTCGATCCGTTCGATCTGCATGACTATCCCGTCTCGGGCAAACGGCTTTCGACCGGGGAACTTCTGGACAGGCTCTGTCTGTCATTTTCGGATATCGACATCGTGACCTCCGGGTTTGAGCCTGTTTCAAGCACGGAACTTGGGCCTGAATTCTGGCTTGCATTGCAGTTTGAGATCCTGCAAGCGTCTCAGCATTTCGATAATCTCTCCGGCGTGGTTGTCACTCACGGAACTGCCACGTTGGAAGAAAGCGCATTCGCACTCGATCTCCTGTACGGATCCGAGATGCCGGTTGTGTTTACCGGGGCTCAGAGACCTGCCAACGCGATTTCTTCAGATGCTGCGCATAATCTTTGGAGTGCGATAAAGGTAGCGGCCAACCCGAAGGCGCGCGGCCGAGGTGTGCTTGTTGTGATGAACGGGTCAATCTTTACGGCCTGCGATGTGTCCAAGACCGACAATTTCGCCCTCGATGCATTCAAGGCGCCAAACTCCGGACCGGTCGGTCAAGTCAATGGGCAGTCGGTCACGTTTAGAACGTTACCACACCGTTGTTCACCGTCGCTTGAGCTTAGACAGAACAAAGCTTGGCCCAGAGTTGATATCATTTCATCTTACGCTGGTTCTGATGGGATGCTTGTCGAAGCCGCCATTGCATCGGGGGCTCAGGGTTTAGTTGTCGCCGGACTGCCTCCGGGCTACGCGACGCCTGACCAGCGTCGAGCCCTGCGGGCAGCTCGTGAAAATGGCATCGTCGTCGTCATGGCTTCACGTGCCTTGTCAGGTGCGACCCTGCCATTGAAGCAGAACGACATTCCCGATCTCATCGGTTCCCAGCGCTTGAGCCCGCAAAAGTCCAGGATACTCCTGCAGCTGGCGCTAATGCAGACCAACGCTATCAAAGAGATCAAAAAGCTCTTTGTGCAATTCGGCTAACCGCCGACACACTATCTGGCATTCTGGATTGTCGGATCGTTCATCCGTAAACCGCGGGACTGAACCCGCAGGCGCTACCAAACGCACTCTGCTTGTCCAGTAGGCACTCTCGACCGGTGACCAGATGCGCATTGGCCGTCATCACTGTTTGGCTGACTTGGAATTGGGCAAGTATCGCCTCTTCCCGGGCTTCATCACCAAGTCTGAGAAACTGTCTCAATCCATCGTCAATCGCTCAGGCGTGCTGTTCGCCGCCCCCCGGTCTGGAACACCGGCGGTGTCGCATTGTCCTGCATAGGGACCTTCAACGGCATTGCCTCCCATCTGAAGTGATCTGTCCCGGGGTCACTTGTCCTGGAGCGGATGTGTCGAACGAGTCCCTGGTTTCAAGTTCTACCATTTTGGTCTTTGGTCTTTGGTCTTTCTTTGGATACCACCAGTACTTGGATTGCAAAGGTCCCATATCGCCTGAAAAGTCCATTAGTACGAATTTCAATACTATATACAAAAATTCTGCCTACTTGCTCAACGATACCAAATACATATGCTCCCTTTCAGGAAAATCGCTCATTGGACAAGGTTAGGAATTTTGATGACAAGACTGGACGGGAAACTTGCGCTCATAACCGGCGGATCAACGGGGATCGGTTATTCAACCGCCAAATCGTTTCTGGATGAAGGTGCGTCAGTCTGCATCACAGGACAACATCAAGAGCGGTTGGACACTGCAACCGCATCTTTGGGCAAAAACACTATCGGTCGGAAAACCGATCAGACGAATTTGGCTGAGATTGACAGTCTTATCGAATTTTTGGGAAATGAGTTTGGCAGGGTCGACACGGTGTTCCTCAATGCCGGCATAACCCTTCCCTGTCCCGTTGAATCTGTCACGGAAGAGCAGTTCGACCACCTCTATCGCACCAATGTCAAAGGCCCGTTCTTCACGCTGCAGAAGCTGATTCCTCTTTTGTCCGGAGCAGCAACCGTGGTGATCAACGCCTCAAACCTCGCAGGTCTGGGAGTTCCCAACACGAGCGCCTATTCAGCTACGAAGGCCTCGCTCATCTCCATGACCAGGACATTTGGTGTTGAACTGCTGCCAAAAGGAATTCGCGTCAATGCCGTCGCACCCGGGCCGATTGCTACGCCAAGCATGAGCAAGCTCGGGATGAGCGAGGAAGAGCTTCAGGGTTTGATGCAGATGCTGGAAGGGACGATTCCGATGGGCCGCATTGGCACGGCGGAAGAAATTGCCAAAGCGGTCCTGTTCCTTGCCACTGCAGATTCTTCCTACATGGTCGGCGAAACCATCACTCTCGATGGCGGCTGGTCGAGCTTCTGAGTTTACCGGTTTTCTTGTGATTTAGCGTCTTTGACATGCTCAAAGGGACTCTTCAATCGGAGCGATCATGAATAGCAATTTATGGAAACTGGGAGCAGTATTGGGTCTGCTGTCGAGTGTTGGTCCATTTGCAATTGACATGTACTTGCCGGCGCTTCCCACAATTGCGAGCGATCTGAGGACGACGGTCACAGCCAGTCAGGCCTCCATCCTCATTTTCCTGATCGCATTCGGTCTTGGGCAACTGGTGTTTGGACCACTGTCGGATAAATTCGGACGCAAAGCACCGCTCTTTTCTGGCTTGTTCATCTTTTTGCTTGGCTCAATTGGCTGCCTCTTTGCGCCAAATGCGGAATGGCTCATTGGAGCGCGGTTCGTGCAAGGTTCGGGAGCCGCAGCCATGGGCGTGATCCCGCGGGCAATTGTCAGAGACAACCATACAGGACATGCGGCGACCAGGCTTATGTCCACCATCATGATCGTCGTCAGCGTGTCTCCGTTATTTGCGCCTTTGATCGGTAGCGGTCTGCTTCAGCTTGGAAGCTGGCGGATCGTATTTGGCCTTCTTTGCCTTTTGGCAATTCTCGCCTTGGTGCTCACGACATGTGTGCTTACAGAAACCCTGCCGGTCGAAAACAGGCGCCCTCTCGATGTTGGAACCATGACGGCCGGGGTTGGGAAGTTGCTATCCCATCGCCAATTTCTCTGTATGTCGCTGGTCAACTGCTGCGGGCTTGCGAGTTTCTTTGTGTTCATCGCCTCCGCGCCGTTCACCTACACGGAGACTTTCGGCCTGTCGCCAACACAGTTCAGCGTCGCCTTTGCGATAAACGCTGTTGGGTTCTTTGGAGCCAGTCAGTTCGCTGCACCGCTCGGCAAACGATTTGGACCTCAACGGCTGGTGTTGGGTGCGATCCTCGGATTTGCGTCACTGACAGCCTTGCTCGTTGCGCTGAGCGCCGGCGGGTACAGTGGATTGATCACGGTTTCCGCTGTGCTGATTGTCGCGAATGCCTGCCTTGGCCTGGTCATTCCAACCGCGTCTGTTCTTGCGATCCATGATCACCCCGAGATTGCGGGCCTGGCATCGTCAGTGGGTGGTGCAATGCAGTGGATGTCCGGCGCTGCGGCCGTACTTTTGGTCGGCCCGTTCTTTGATGAAACGATCACCACAATGACAGTTTCGATAGCCGCATGCGGGTTCGCAGCACTTGTTTTCGCTCTTCTCGCTATGCAGCGCGTCGCACTGGTGAACAGTAATCGAGGGACTTAGAATGTGGGTCGGAACTCTGCTGGCGACAAAGGTTGCAAAATCTACGGGTGCTCCAGTTCGCGACTGGCAAAAGCCAATTGTCATGCACGCAAAGACATTGAGTGAGATCGACATTTCTCCGGCACAGGCAAATTCTCGCCAATTCCGGTTGCCGAAAACATCTCGCTCATGGCGTCAGAAACCCTGAGATTGGTTCAAGATTTTCATGTTGAAGGAATTGCAGGTGTTGAGCAGCGACGTGACGTGACGTCGGTGGTGGACCACTTCCAGAGCTTGTCGGTCGAGACTTCTCGATCGGATCAGTTTTGGTTAGACGTGTCCGACTGAACACGCTCAGCCGATACCTGCCGATGCTGCTGAAAAAGCCGGGCATCGACCTGCTTGGCGATGCCTGTGGGCTTCACTGCGGTATCCTCCGAAGTGGTGTGATCAATACCGGAAATGCAGTTAAGCCTCCAGCCGACACTAACTGTGGCTGAGCCACCAATTGTGCATCGCCTCGAACATCTCTTCCAGATCCAGGGCCTTCTGTGTCGCCGTGTATTCTACCCTCGGAGGCACTTCGGCATAGATTTTTCGCTCGACAAGACCGTCACTTTCCAAAGCACGCAGCTGGTTGGTCAACATCGTCTGCGTGACACCATCACAAAGCCGCCGCAGCTCGTTAAATCGCTTGGTGCCCTGAAAGATCAGTATCTGCAGAATGATCAGCTTCCATTTTCCTCCAATCAACTTCGCGATGTCCGGCATCGGGCACAGTTCAGTCTGTGAAGATTGGTTAGCGTCAGACTTTTGACCTGCCGATTTTGAGGCTTTGTCGAGCATCGGTCACCACTCCATTTCAATAGTATTGTTTTTGGTACTATATACGAAAATTCTGCCTTCTTGTCGATAGATACTAAGATTCAATATAGTTTCCGTCAAACACCATTGCCCTCGTGATCTCTGATCTCCGGGCCAAATTGGAAGAGGAAACCAGCATGAAACCGATCAAGACAGGATCCCGCGAGGAGTGGCTATCGGCTCGCAAGACACTTCTTGAGAAAGAAAAAGCCCATACCATGCAAAAGGACGCCCTTTCCGAAGAACGTCGCGCACTTCCCTGGGTGAAGATCGATGAGAACTATGTCTTTGAAACCGAAACAGGCGAAGCCTCACTCTCTGACCTGTTCGGCGCCCAGAGCCAGTTGATTGTCTACCATTTCATGTTTGGCCCCGAATGGATCGAGGGGTGCAAGAGCTGTTCATTCTGGGCGGACAGCTTCAATGGCCTGGAACCTCACCTGAACGGTCGTGATATTGCGTTCGTGGCTATCTCACGAGCACCGATGAGCCTGCTGCTGCCGTTCAAGAAACGCATGGGATGGAATTTCACCTGGGTGTCCTCGCACGCAAACAGATTTAACGCAGACTTCGATGTCAGCTTTGGCTCTGACCACAAGCCCGAAAACCCGGTCACCTACAACTTCAAGGAAAAGACGTTCTATCCAATGGATGAAGCCCATGGCACAAGTGTCTTTGCCAAGGACGAAGCAGGCAGTCTCTATCATACCTACTCCACCTATGGTCGCGGGCTCGACGTAACCAACGCAGCGTACAGCTACATAGACATGGTGCCCATGGGTCGGAACGAACCGCCTGCCGGCAACCCCATGGAATGGGTCAGGCATCATGACGCCTATTGATCTTGGTGTCAGACGATTGCTGCGCAACGCACCAATTGCCGGATCAGCCCTTATTGTCACCACTCTGGCTTGTTGGACATTCTTCTTCACCGGGGCCGGAACCGGCATGGAGGTTTGGGAAATGTCCGCTCCAGGTCTTCCTCCGACCTCCGATCATGTCGCAATGATCAGATCTCCTGCCAGTATCAGCGTGATGTCCATGACATTCATGTGGTGGACCATGATGCTCGCGATGATGATGCCCGGGGCCTTGAGGCATCTACCCTCGCATGGCACAGGGAGCTTGCCGGCGGCGGCAAACATGCTCGGATTCTGGATCAGCTACGCGATCGTCTGGCTCGGGTTTTCCATGGCTGCTGCCGCAATCCAGTACCAACTGGTAGATGCCGGTCTGCTGCACGGCATGAACATGTGGAGCACCAACACATGGTTCAGCGCGGCATTGCTTGTGATCGCGGGGCTTTATCAGTTCACAGGTTTCAAGGCCCGCAGTCTGGCAACTTGTCATACCGTTCCATCCAAGGCTTCTCCGTTTCACAACGGCTTGACCTATGGAGTGAACTGCCTCGCCTCTTCTCTCCCCTTGATGCTGCTGCTCTTCATGGGTGGTGTCATGAATATTTTTTGGGTCGCGTTACTGACCGTAGTCGTAACGCTGGAGAAGACACTGCCAGACCCGAAACCACTTGGCATTGCCGTCGGTATCGCCTGTCTTTGCGCTGCCATGGCGGTGCTCATTACATGACAATGTCAAAGAGCATGGAAACCGCATGAGAAACCGTCGACAAATTTTATTGGCAGCAAGCATGTTGCCTTTGGTGCCCACCGCCTTGTGCGCTTCAACCGGCCCGGGAACTGATTTGGAGGATCGCAGCGCAATCAATCACCTTTTGAATGAATACTGCCGGACCCTTGATGCCGGTCTGATAAGCGAATGTGCTGCGCTGTTTGAAGATGCAGAATTTTCGATCGAAGGCGTTGCAACGGTACAAGGCCGGCAAGGGATCATGAAACTGTTTTCGGGGACCATTCTTTACGAAGATGGCACTCCGAAAACGAAGCATGTCCTCACAAACATTGACATATCTGTCGCCACAAATCGCCAAACAGCCGTTGCTTCGAGCTATCTGACGGTCCTTCAACAAGTCGAAGACCTTCCACTGCAGCCCATTTTTTCGGGGAGCTACGCTGATACGTTTTCCAAAAAAACGGGATCGTGGATGTTCGCTTCCCGAGTCGTGTCCGCCCCCATCTTCGGTGACATGTCACGACACCTCACCAATCCTCCAAAATAGTAGAGCAAGCAGATGAAACGTTACGAGAAAGCCCTGATTGTAGGCGGAAGTCGTGGTGCCGGAAAAGAACTCGCGCTTTTGTTGTCCGGTCAAGGAACCGACACTACCGTCGTAGCCCGGGGAGAGGACTGTCTGGCAAAGCTGAAGTCCGAAGCACCGCTAATCACCACGCTGGCCATGGATGCCACCTCTGAAGGAGTGGCCGATAAGCTGGTGAAGGAAATTGATCCGGATCTTCTGATACTGACCGTCGGCTATGAGCCAAAGATGATCCCGTTTCACGAACAATCCTGGGACGAGTTCAGCGGTGCGTGGAACACGGACACCAAAATTGCTCATGCATTCTCATCGGCCGCGCTGACGCAGCCCATGAAAAAGGGCGGCGTTGTGGTGAGCTTTTCGAGTGGTGCCGGCCTCTCCGGTTCGCGGCTATCGGGAGGGTATGCCGGCGCAAAACGGATGCAGCACTTCCTGACTGACTATGCGCAAAAGGAATCCGAGCTTCTGGATCTGGGACTCACGTTCTATTCAATCATACCGAAGCAACTGATTCAGGGGACGGTCCTAGGCCTTGCGGCAGCTGAAGCATATTCAGCCGCAGTTGGCAAACCAGTCGCCCAGTTTCTCAATCAATGGGATGAGCCGCTAACTGCAAACAAGATTGCCAATCACGTTGCGTCCCTGTTGAGACACACCGAACCAACAGAAAACAAAGCCTATGTCATCACCGGCACAGGGATGGCAGCCGCATGAACTCCCGGTTTCTGATTACATGGATCGGAGCGTTTGTCCTGACTGCGGTGACCAGCATCGTCTGGCATGTGGCCCTGTTTGAGCAACGTTATGTCGAGCTTGGCGTATTTACTCGCATGGCCGATCCGATCTACGCATTCGGTTTTCTTGCATGGATCATGGAAGCAACCGCAATTACCTCTCTTTACATCCACTCCAAATGGGCAACCGACGGCCTTTGGGGAGCGCTTAAACTCAGCTGGTGCGTCAGCTTGTATGCAGCTGCTTCGGCTTTGGTGGGAATCGCTGCGAAGGTTGAAATAGCCGATCTGACGGGATGGTTCCTGATTGCGGGAGGTTTCATATTCCTGCACGGGACGATACTGGGTACCTGGTTGTCATTTGCCCCTAAAACCAAGGCGTCGCCAACCGGCTAAAGTGGATTCGATGATCCCAGACGTCCATGTTGTGCAAGTTTCAGAAGGATCGGCCGTGTGACCGATCCTTCGTTTTTCTTGAACTGACCCAATACAAGTGGCCGATTGAACACATCTGCTCCGACATTGACCCGAAGCTCCACCTGATGACCCGATACTTTTGCCGTCCTTACCAGCTTAAAGACTTTCCACGTATTTGCGACATCCACGATGCCGCTCGTTTGGATGAGCTGCGACTGTCAAATCTGCAGGAAGCGTTCATTCCGCTTCGCATCGCTGCGGCTCGGGAAGGTCTTTTCGAATACCAGTTGCTTGTTGCTGAAATGAATGGCCGTGTTGATGGGTTTGTCGCATTTTCAGCATCTGAACTCACCTGGCTTTATGTTTATCCAGACTGCTATCGAACCGGTATCGGCTCACTTTTGGCGCAAGCCGTGGTCGACCGAAGTGGGCCCGAGATTTTTCTGGAGGTGATTTCAGGTAATGAGCCTGCGCTTGCCTTCTACAGATCAGTCGGCTTTGAGCATGTTCATACCGCTTCAGGAGCGATGCCGGGCAATGAGGCCTTTCGTATCACAGCTCATGTCATGAGCTACGACAAGACAAAGAACGGTGCTTGAGATTGTGCCTTGCTGACGATTTGCCATTTTTTTGAATGCCAGGGCATCTTTGCGCGCCATCCTCGGCCTCTTTCAATATCGCAATGCAGGAAACGAGGGCACTGAAGGTGAGAGTTCTCGTGCGCTTTTCACCTGCTTTTCTCGGCCATTCAGATAATGCAACAGGTTTTCCAGCGTTGGTGTCCAACCGTCTTCATGGAATATCCGGCTGGCTTCATCCATCAGCCCGTCGTGTCTAAGCACCAGCTCCGTCTTGTCACCCCTGGAGGCAAGTGTGATCGTCACTTGACTGGTTTCGTTCCGCCCTTCCCACGCCCAGGAAAAGACCAACTCTTTCTGAGGTTCAATATGCTGATATGTGCCATAGGCGGTCAGGAAGTTCCCCATTTCCGGTGGCGGCCGCATCGGGGCGTCACTCGCATCCATGACGATACGAAAGGAGCCACCAATTTCCAGATTGGCCTCAACTTCGACAGCCTTCATTCCCAGCGGGCAAAACCATTGCTTCATAAGCTCTGGCTGTGTCCAGGCGTCCCAAACCTCTTCGGGCGGAGCATTCAAAATTCGCGTTTGCCAAACGCTGTGGCTGGAGGTCATTTGCCTGTATTCTTTCCTGTGTCCTTGGCGCTGATTTGACCAAGAAACGTATCCAGCCTGTCCAGGTTGTCCGACCAGAAGTGCCGGTAGAAAGACAGCCAATCGAAGGCTGCACGCAAAGGCTCCACATTCAGGCTGCAAATGTGCTTGCGGCCATCAAGCTGCTTGTCAACCAATCCCGCAGACTGAAGAACTGACAGGTGCTTGGAAAACCCTGCTGCCGAGAGCGCAAACGGCTCTGCCAGTTCTCCCACAGTGGCTGGTCCTTCGGCCAGCCTGGCGAGCGTTGCCATCCGCACAGGATCGCTGAGCGCAGAAAAGGTGCGCACAAGTTCTGGGGTTATCTCTTGCATCTATGCCCTCGTTGACCGGGGAATGGGAAGAATGCCCGTTGGCTAGGCGGCTTGTTCTTCAGGGAATTGTTTTGAGCCTGTATAGAGTTCTTGCCTCGCGATTTTATCGCCGACAAAGGTGAAAATATCGCACATTTCCAACTCCTTCTCACCGTCGGGCATCGTCGCCACCAACGTGAAGACATGCACGACATGATTGCCTTGGGCGATATGGCGTGAATCCTTCACATAGCCACAAAACCCGACCAGATGCGCAACATAGGCATCTGGTTCATCGAAGTTCATCATCGGAGCTTTGAACGTGAAGTCATCGGTCAACAGTGGGCGGATCATGGAAGCATCTTGCGCGGTGGCACCCGCGTAAAATTGATCAAGTGCTGCCTTTTGGGTCGGGGTCATGGGATTGTCCTGATGTTTAATTTCGCTATTTGGCGAATATTTCGCTAAATAGCTTAGTTGTCAAGCCTTACCTCTGCTGACCGTCATTGTGAACCCGATTGCCATGACGGCACTCCTCACAAACTCTGGTTTTTACAACATGCTCATGTGGAGACCTTTGTGCCGGTTCGCTGCCATCGAACGCAGCTGCTTTTGGCTCGAACACAAACGCCTGTTACTGCCGCAGGGCATCGCTTACGGGAACAGAGATCGTTGTTTTTGTCTCTGCAATGGCGGGCTCAAAGTGTGTTTCGTCGCAGCACGCCACCATTCAGGCAGCCGCAGGAACCGGGAGCACGTCGGCGATAACCAGCGGATGAGCCGGCATGTCTAAAACGTGAGCTCGTCGTCCGCCATTGGAGTTCCAGGATGCACGAACCCGGACAAGGGTTTCAGGAAAACGGCTTCCCAATGCCGGTATCAAGATACGCTTTCAAGCTGTCGACAAAGAACATGTCCCACCCCGCTTCACAAACCTCATAGCAGTGAAGATCCGGTGTCAGACCCTGATGTTCAAGCTGGATATCGGTAACGCCGTCTTTCTCTTCGATCGACCAGACTGCCCGGGTGCCGAGCCATTCTGTCTCTGTCTCGTCCGGCAAGCCATCATGAATATGCAAGGCCTCAACGCATTCCCACTCAACAAGATCTGGATCCAGCTTCGTCGCCTTGAACGACCAATAACCCTTGCGGCCGGCAAAACCGAACTTGGCAACATCGCCCTCGTTCTCGAATTTACCTGCTTCACTCGTCCACCACTTGTCGATGCCAGCTGTAAGAGCGTCGAACGCAACCTCTTTAGTCGCAATCACGCGGATGGATTTCTTGTAGTTCCGGCCGTTCATTTCTTCCCTCTTTCGTTCAATGTCTTTAGCGCGGGCTCTTTAACCTGCCTGATACACCCACAAAATTTTAACTTGCAAACTTGCACTTTGTTTTCGCTTCGAGCGGATACGCCCCTTCTCCACTCTTTGGCAACTCTAGTGGTTTCTGCATTTTAGTAGACTCTTTTTTCAGAGAGATCAATATTTAACTTGCATAAAGCAAGTGATTTGGATATTTGAATCTCATGATATCCATTCCCCAGAAGACAGGCTCGATTGCCCACGGCGCTGCGCGGCTTTCATCTTGGGCGTTAGCTGGAGCCTCATTGTTTTGCGCGACCAGCTGTTCAAAGAACCATTGCATTTTGTTGGGCTCGCAAAGTCTGCCGAAGACATCTCGACAAACCATCCCATCACTCGGCTGAACAAGATTCTGCAAGGAGGGTTGATGAAGAAGCTGGAAGGAGAAAGCGGTTCGCAGCACCTCGAATTTGCCCTGACTGAAACGGGCGACGCGCTCCTGCCAGTCTTCGCTGACAGAATCGCCAGGGCGGAAGCCGCGACAAAGACTCCATCGTTCCGGGTGGAGATCCAAACCGCACCAAGACAGATAGAGCCCCTGTCCAGGTTCCAGGTCACCACGAAACACACAACTCCACGGAAGGTAATTGAGTATGGAACCCACCATTTACACAATCAGCGGCTCCCCCCGAGGCTGGCGTGTGCTGCTCGGCATGGTCATCAAGGGCCTGGATATGAAAGTCAGATATCTCAGCTTGTCGGACGACGAACACAAGTCGGACTCATATCTCGAAATCAATCCGCGCGGGCGCGTCCCCTCGCTCGTTGCCGGCGATGTCGTTATCACCGACTCCCTTGCGATTCTGTCGTGGCTCGATCAGCAATTTTCGGAATTCCCCTTGTTCGGCAGCAGCCCGGAGGAACATGCCAGGATCTGGTCAGCCACCCGTGATGCGACCGACAAACTAAGGGACGGAATGAACAGTCTGCTTCTTCCGATCTTCTTCAAGGGCGCGGAAAATGCGAACCCTGACCTTCACGAAGCCGCAGATACCGTCATGTATGAGCTTCAGTGGCTGGAAAGTCGTCTAGATGGCCAAGATTTCATGGCCGGTGACACCCCAACAGCTGCCGACGCCGTTACCTATCCTGAAATCCGCATCCTCGCCAGAGCGCTCGAAACGCACCCGAACCTCATGACGGAACTGGGTTTCGTCGATCTCGATCAGAAGTTCCCCAAAGGACATGCATGGGCTCGTCGCATTGAAGGCCTGGATGGCTTTGAAAAATCTCTTCCGGTCCATTGGAGCAACTGAGGGTACGGACTGTACAACAACCGCAACGACACACGAAGGCATTGGATGAGCATCCTTGTGCACAATATCAGTGGCTCGCCTATGGGTTGGAGAGTCCTGTTGGGGCTTGAGTTCAAGGGCCTCGAATATGAAGTGAACTATCTCAACGGTTCGCAAAATGAGCATAAGCAGGCTCCCTATTTGGCCATCAATCCGCATGGCAAGGTTCCCGCCGTCGAGTACAAAGGCGAATTCCACCGGGAGTCGCTCAGCATACTTGGTCTGCTTGATGATTGGTTCCCCGACCGCCCCCTCTTTGGGAGCAGCGCCGAAGAAACAAAGCGTATCTGGCAGGCAGCGGCTCGATACAGCGACTACCTTCTCGCGGCAACCAATGGGGTCGTGTTTCCGGTATTCAGCGGCCCTGAGAGTGAACCAAAACTCGATCGTGACGATCCGGAACAGATTTCCCGGGCCTCCGAGCTGCTCAAAATCGAACTGCGCGTCCTTGAGCAGAATTTAAATGAAGATGCGTTTCTTTGCGGAGAAAAACCATCTGCAGCCGATGCTGTCGCATATCCCGACGTTGGCCGGGTTATGCGCGCTTTGGAAACAAAGCCTGCCTCTATGAAATTGTTTGGTTTCGATAGACTTGATGAAGAGTTTCCCTCCTTAGCACGATGGCGAGAAAGCATATCAAGCCTTGCTGGCATCGGATCCACACGGCCGCCGCACTGGGATCAGCCATGAAGCTTTATGATGCTCAGGCAGCGAATGCGAAACGTGTACGGATTTTCATTGCCGAAAAGGGGATTGCAGTCCCAACGGTGCAGTTGGAGTTGGGCACGGACACACGATCAGCAGAATTTCGAAAGTTGAATTCTCTCGGCGAGGTGCCGGTACTTGAACTCGACAATGGCAGTGTCATCGCTGATAGCATCGCCATTTGCAGGTACCTGGATCTTGCATTTCCCCAAAGGCCTCTGATGGGGTGCACCCCCTTTGAGATCGGCCACATCGAGATGTGGAGCCAGCGGATCTATCAGGAATTGTTTCTGCCGATTGGTCTAATGGTCCGTCACCAGCTTCCCCTCTTTGCCGATGTCATCGAGCAAGTGCCGGATTTCGCGGCGGCCCAACGGCGTGTGATGCCGGGAAAATGGCGATGGCTGGATCAGGAGCTGTCAGATGGTCGAACCTTCATCGCGGGAGATGTGTTCACGTTCGCGGATGTCCACGGCATGACAGCCCTGATGTTGGCTGACATCTTCGATCTTTCGGTCCCAAGTGATTGTATTCATGCCGTTAATTGGTCTGAAAAGGTTCGCAGTCGCGCGAGTTGGGAAGCATAGATTTTTTCCGGGCCTGTAAAGAGAGGATAGCACTTGAACTCCAAGAAAATCGTCACCACCAGCGCGGCGTCGACACCCCTGTTCTTCGACCATATCGCTATTGGTGCAAAGTCCCTTGGCGAAGGTGCTGCTTATGTCCGTGAATGCCTTGAGGTCGAAATGCCGCCAGGCGGGCAGCACCCACGCATGGGAACGCACAATTTGCTGATGTCGTTGGGACCGGCTTCGTTTCTTGAGGTCATAGCAATCGATCCCAGCGCCTCAAACCCGACCGAGCCTCGCTGGTACAACCTCGACAGCTTTCGAGGACCACCCAGGATATTGACCTGGATCGTTGGCACGCGGTCAATTCAACAAGAGGTAGCAGCACTTGACGGCCTGGCAGGAAACGTCGCCGAAGTTTCGCGCGGGAGCCTAACCTGGAAAATTTCCGTGCCACCCGATGGTTCACTTCCCCTTGATGGCGCCTTTCCGACATTGCTGCAATGGCCGTCTGGTGATCACGTTGCGGCCCGAATGAGTGATTGTGGGTGTCGTCTGCAGTCCCTCCAGGTGACACACCCAAACGCAGGGAAGATTACGCGTTGGCTTGGTAACAGACTGGAAGGAGAATGCATCAAAGTGGCCGACGGCCCATTTAAAATTCGGGCCGAGTTCAAAACCACACATGGCATCAAGACCCTTACCTGAGGCCCTTCCACTTCGTTTTTACAACTAGGATCGGCTGTGCTACCAAAAGAAACATGGCGAAAATATCCAAAGAAAAGTGGGTGGGTTGCCCTTTCCGTTATGCTGCGGCTGCATTTGGAGACAAATGGAGCATGTTAATCCTCCGCGACATAATGTTTGGCTCTGCGATGCGGTATACCGACTTTGTGAAATCCGAGGAAGGTATTGCAACGAATGTGTTGGCCAACAGGCTGGAACATCTGGTAAACAATGAAATTCTAGACAAAAGACCCGATCCGGACGACGCCCGCAAATCCATTTATTTGCTGACTGAAAAGGGAAAAGATCTGGCTCCTGTGTTTCTGGCAATGATCCAGTGGTCACAGAAGTGGGACGACCGGACGTTGGTTCCAAAAGACTTTCTGGTCAATCTGCTTTCAGGTAGCGCGCCCCCTCCTCCAGGTGATTCATGAGCACGCATTTTGCTTTCTATTTGCAACTTGAATACGATCCTTCATCTTAAGTCACACCGAGCTTCCTGTTGGCGGAAGTGAACAATGTACCCCGAGGCTTCATGGTAAAGTCCGAACGCGAGAAAATGGCCGCAGGCGAATGGTACTCGTGCCTGGATCCCGAGCTGGACGCTCTGAGAAAAGTCGCGCAATCCGCGGTCCACGAGCATAACCTCATGCACCCGGGAGCTCGGGATGGTATGGGTCCGTCCTTGCGGGAATTGCTGAACGCTCCGACGGCCATTATCGAAGCACCCTTTTATTGCCCCTACGGTTTCAACATAGCGTTGGGTGACGACACTTTCCTGAACGCAGGTTGCACTATTTTGGACAGCGCCCCCGTTACGATCGGCGATCAGTGTCAGCTTGGGCCGAATGTCCAGATCTATTGTCCTGAACATCATCAGGACCCAGACAAGCGTACCGCCGGCCTGGAAATCGCCCTTCCTGTAACAATTGGCAATCAGGTCTGGATCGGTGGCGCTGCCGTGATCCTGCCGGGCGTCACCATTGGCGACCGTGCCATTGTCGGGGCGGGTAGCGTGGTGACCAAGGACGTCGCTGCAAACACAATAGTGGCGGGAAATCCGGCCAAGCCGATTCATCGTTCCAGGACGACCAAGTCATGACTTCTCCTGCCGGTTGTCGCCTGACGTCCAAGGACTTCGCGGGGCAAAGATTTGCCTGTTGCTGAGATCTGCCAGGATCAGCCAGGTGACCTATTTCAACCGACGCAGGAAATATGCCGGCCTGAATCCGTCTGAGTTGAAGCGGCTGCGAGAGCTTGAGCAGGAAAGCGCCCGGCTGACGAAGATCGTCACTGACTTGTCTTTCGACAAGGAAATTCTCCGGGACATTGTCAAATGAAAGCTCTGATGCCTGTGCCCGGCAAAAACGCTGTTCAACGAGATGCGATCAGGCTGGCGGTATCCATTCACGGTGCGTACGAGGTGATCTTGTTTGATCCGGGTTGATCAGGGCTAGGAACTCATCTCATGCGCTCTGGATCTGTGAGCTTACAAGCGCGGCGTTCCGCCGGAGTTCTCCCCGCCTGGCAAACACACCGACAATGCGTTCATTGAGGTTTTCAACGGAAGGTACAAAGCAGAGTGTTTGAACGCCCATTGGTTCCTGAGCCTTGCGGACGAACCTGAAAAGATGGAGAAATGGCGTAGACACTACAATGAGGACCGACCTCATTCTGCGATCGGAGACAACGTCCCGATCGCACTGCATGATCCCGGTGGCGACCGCAGCCCGTCACCGTGGAAGAAGCCGGAAAACTCTAACCCTCTCCGAGAGTACGTTGGGTAGCACTCCACAAGAGCTTGAGGAAAAATATCTCGAACGAACGGCAAAGTCGAGAACACCCTAGTCGCTTGATGGCCTGAATGATGATCTGAAGGGCAACCTTGAGAATTTGCCCCAAAATACAAATACGTAATAAGAAATATGGCGGAGAGGAAGGGATTCGAACCCTCGAGACGGTTGCCCGTCTACTCCCTTAGCAGGGGAGCGCCTTCGACCACTCGGCCACCTCTCCAGCAAATCCCGTTTAGTGCCCGAAGCCTTGGGAAGCAAGCCCTTTTTCTCCCTCAATGAACTTTTCCACCTCAGGTGCTCCTGCAGTTTCGCGCAAGAACATGCCGCGAACGAAGCGAGACTTGCAAAGGTCTGCGCACAAACCCGCGACAGGGTTGTCCGATCGTTGATCTCGTTGAGAGGTTCACCAGTTGCGGGCGTTGCGCCGAAAGACAGAATTGCAGTCGCCAGGATGGAAACCGGATGTGTCTTCATTCGATTCCCGGCGAGCTCAGGCCACATCCGGGCACGCGCGCGGCCGGGGCACCGGCAGGTTGTTCCTGACACTCAGCATGCCCCCTCGCTTCCGTTAACTCCCACTTCTTCCGTCTCCGGTGAACGGCGTGCGTAATGACATCGGCCTGCCGACGTCTTCCAAATGAGAGTGCTTCAAAACCGACTACTCGAACAACGAAGGCAGGAACATGGAGATTGCGGGAACGTAGGTCACCAGCATGAGTGCTACGAAAAGCGCCAGGTAAAACGGCCAGATCGACTTCAGGGCTTCCTCGATCTTTATTTTGCCGACCGCGCATCCGACAAAAAGACAAGTGCCTACCGGAGGTGTGCAAAGTCCAAGGCCGAGATTGACCAGGAGCATGATGCCGAATTGGACCGGGTCCATGCCGAGGTCGCGCGCGATCGGCAGGAAAATAGGCGTGCAGATCAATATCAGGGCGGCCATGTCCATGATCATGCCGAGCATGAGAAGCATGATATTGATCATGAGCAGAATGACGATCTTGTGCTCGGAAATGCCAAGCAGAAACTCGCTCAGCTTTGACGGGACCTGGTATAGGGCCAGCAGATAGGCGAACGAACTTGCAAATCCGATGAGGATCATCACCATGGCGGTCGTGCGCAGCGCCGACGTCACCGAGATCACAAACTCGTTCCAGCCAAGTGTCCGATAGGCAACCGCGGTCAGGACAAGCGCGTAAATTGCCCCGAACGCACCGGATTCCGTAACCGTGAAGACGCCAGAGAGCACACCACCGACAATGATGACCGCAGTTATGAGACCTGGTATGGCGCTGACTGCAGTCTGCAGGACAACCTGCCACCCTGGAAAAGGTTCTGACCCGTAATTGTGCTTCAGGGCGACCACATAAGCGGCAACCGCAAGGCAGAGACACATCACCATGCCCGGGATGACGCCGGCCAGAAACAGTTTCGAGATTGAAATTCCACCGCCGGCAGCGACAACGAAGATGATCATGTTGTGGCTCGGCGGGATCACAATGCCGGCTATTGACGAGGTTACGGTCACGTTGACCGCATAGTCAGGGCGGTAGCCCTTTTCCTTCATCACCGGGATCAGCAATGACCCGAGCGCCGAAATGTCGGCAATCGCTGAGCCGGATATCCCCCCGAACAGCATGCTGGAAAAGATATTGACCGACGCGAGGCCACCGCGGACATGGCCAACCAGTGCGGAGGCAAACCGGACAAGCCTTACAGCGATGCCACCGTGCAGCATCAGCTCTCCGGCAAAGACAAAGAACGGTATCGCGAGCAGGGAAAACGTCGAGATGCCCGAGATCGCGCGCTGAAACGTCATCAGCAACGGGAACCCTTCATACCAGAACGCGGCAGCGGCCGAGATCCCCATCGCAAATGCGACTGGAACCCCGAGTATGACACTCACCCCGAAGACTCCCAGCAGAATCGCGAGACCCATTTCAGTTTTCCTTCTTGATTTCGTAGATCTCGCCGCGAAGCGCAAAGCGACTGCGAAGCAGGAACCTTGCGCCTGCAAAAATCACCATCAGTGCACCGCAGGCAATGGCTGCGGCTGTCCGGATGCTTTCGGGAATATTGAGCATCGGGAGAAGTGTCGACCAACCGAACTGGAACAATTCAAGGCTTGCGACCAGCATCACACCACCAAAAACGGCAAGGCAGAGGTCAGTCAACAGCAACAGCACCTGTTTCACCTTCGGCGGCAACGCATCCCGCAACACCGTGACACCGAGGTGCGTTTCTTCGTGAATGCCGACGGCCGCACCAAGGAACGTGATGTAACAGATCAAAAGCAAGGCAAGTTGCTCAACCCAGGTCGGCGTCTGATTGAGGACATATCTTCCAAAGACCAGCCAACCGAAAGTCGCGACAAGGATAACAAGCGCGATTGAGCCGACGAGGACACATACTTTTTTCAGCAGGAACAACCAGTGTTCGAGCCGATCCGAGGTGCTGCCAGAGCGCGACATCAGTCTTCTCCAGTGCGGACTGCGCTTGCAGCGCAGTCCGCCTTCATTGCTTACTGGGCGTTCTTGAACATCTCGACCAGATCGGTCAGATCAGGGCTTTGCGCCAGGAACTGATCGTAGACCGGCGACATTGCAGCCTGGAACGGAGCCTTGTCTGCAATCTCGTTCACCGTCACGCCACCCTCGGACACCTTGGCCATGCTGGCGGACTCGCGCTCCTGCCAGAGCTTGCGCTGCAATTCGGTGCTGTTGCGCCCGGCCACCCTGACAATCTCCTGCTGCTCGGGCGTCAGGGAATCGAAGGTCTTCTTGCTCATGCAAAGGCACTCCGGAATGATCAGGTGCTGCGTGAGCGAGTAATATCCCGCGACTTCGAAGTGATTGGTTGATTCATAGGATGGCGGATTGTTTTCCGCTCCATCGACAACACCGGTCTTGATCGCCTGGTAGACTTCGGCAAACGCCATCGGCGTTGCGTTGCCACCGAGCGAATCCACCATGCCGACAAACAGGTCATTGTTCATCACCCGTATTTTCATGCCCTCGACATCAGCTGGTTCGTTGATCGCCTTGACCGAGGTGTAAAACGAACGCGCACCGGCATCGTAATATCCAAGAGCGACAAGGCCCTTCGCTTCCAGGCCTTTGCTGAGAGCCTTGCCCGGCTCCCCGTCCATCACCTTGTACATCTGGTCGACGTCTTTGAAGATGAAGGGAAGCGAGACAACATTCGCCTCCGGAACAACCTGCCCCATCGGCCCGAGGCTGAATACGCCGAAATCGATGACGCCAAGCCTTGTCTGCTCGATTGCATCCGGCTGGGAACCAAGAACGCCGCTATGGAAAACCTTTCCGGAAATCGCGCCGTCGGTCTTTTCACTGACTTCCTTCACGAAGGATTCCATGCCGTGCGAGACAGGATAATCCTCAACGTGAATGTTCCATCCGCGAAGGTCGCGTGCTTCGGCGACGACTGTTGCCAGGAGCAGAGACGCGGCGACGGTTGTACCGCGCAGCGCACCCGTTTTAAGTGAATTCATCAAAGTCATTGGATCCTCCCTTTTGACCTGTTAGCACGATATGTATTTTACAAATTATTACAAGTTAAAAATCTATATTACAATTTTTTAAGCTAAGCTACGGATTTTGCGAGAAAATTCGCCCCGCCTCACCAACTCATGATAAGATTTTCCAAAGCTAATTTTACAAATATGTCCGAATTTACAAACAACTGGCGACAGGCGGGCGAGGCCATGAAAGGCCTCGCCGTCCGCATCAGGAGAAGAACAGACCGCCATTGATGTCGACGCAGGCACCGGTGATATAGGCAGCCTGGTCAGATGCGAGAAACACCGCCAAGTTTGCCACCTCTTCGGAAGTCCCCTCACGCTTGAGCGGCGTGACACCTGCAACGTGCTGGCGCACTTCCGGCTTGGTGAAGACGTTGTGAAAATCCGTATCGATCATTCCCGGGCACAGGGCATTGACCCGAATTCGCGGCGCAAGCTCCTTTGCCATGCCTCTTGTCATCGTCATGACAGCGCCCTTCGACATCGCATAGGCCATTGCTCCGGGGCCGCCGCCATCCCGACCGGCCTGCGAAGCCATGTTCACGATCGCCGCACCCGGCCTCAGATGCGGCAAGGCCGCCTGAACAAGCAGAAGCGCCGACGTTGCATTAAGGTCGAATACCGACTGCCAATGCTCGGGCGTGATCTCGGCAATCGATTTGCGGGCAACCAAACCACCCGTTATCGGCATGACGATATCCACCCCGCCGAATTCATCGACGGCCCTCGCCACCAAAGCGTCAACATCCGCCTTCTTCGTCATGTCGCCCTGCAAGGCAAAGGCGCTTCCTCCCGCAGCACGGATCTCGTCGACAGCGCTGTCGGCACCCGCGCCACTGCTGAAATAATTTACGGCAACGCTGGCACCGGCCCTTGCCAACGCCATTACGCAGGCACGACCGATATCCCGGCCACCACCAGATACGATTGCAACTTTTCCGCTGAGGTTCATTTCGGACATCTCCTGAATGTTGCTGTTTGACTACCGGCTAGAAATCTGGCGCTTCGCGTTGCCTTAAGACCAAATGCTCCGCATTCCGCCCGGCTCCGGGACGCCGTCGACAGCTCGGCAATCCGGAGGCGCCTCAACCGCATAACGCACCTTTGCCGCTCAAATCAAGACTAATTTTTACAAATAATTACAAAACAAGGATACCCAAGGAAAAAACGACGGGTCCATCTCCCATCGAATAAATTCACAGATAGATTGACCAGAGAATCCGGAGCCAATTTGCGATAATTTTAGACAGCCTTTGAATTTCGGATGCAACTTTTGTGTTATTTTTCATTATTTTGCTCGATATTTGCCTATCCAACCCCGCTTCTCTGATTGTGTCCAAAGCTGCGATTTACAAATATTTGACAAATTGTGCTGCGCTGGCTAGTTTCCGGCGCAAATCACACATCTGTATCAAACCGGCAACGGAGCATTTTCCATGAACGAACATATCAATGTAACGGAAATGAAACTGATGCAGGTAAGCACTGCAACATTGACAACGGTCTTGTTCAAACGCGGTTTGAAAAACATTTTTCTTCAGGGTCTGAACCGCTTGCGCCCCGGCTCCAACATGGTCGGCCCGGCCTATACGCTGCGCTACATACCGGCCCGTGAGGATCTGGACATTCTCGACTCGTTTGCCGACCGCAACAATGCTCAGAGGAAGGGTGTCGAGGAGTGTCCGTCCGGCGCTGTCTTTGTCATCGATGCAAGGGGAGACGCTTCAGCTGCCTCAGCCGGGTGCATTCTTGCGGCACGATTGCAGTCCAGGGGCTGCAGAGGGGTTGTGACTGACGGCGGCTTTCGCGACACGCCGGAAATAGCCGGCCTGTCGATGCCAAGCTACCATGCCCGCCCCAGTGCTCCGACAAACCTTACCAAACACCATGCGATCGCAATAAACGACCCGATTGCTTGCGGAGGGGTTTCAGTTTTTCCCGGAGACATTATCGTGGGAGACAACGAGGGAGTTGTTTGCATACCGCAACATATGGCAAACGAGGTTGCCGAAGAGGCGGCAGAGATGACTGTCTTTGAAGACTTCGTAATGGAAATGGTGCAACTAGGCGCGTCGACATTCGGGCTCTATCCCCCGACCGATCCGTCGACTATGGACAGGTTTAAGACGTGGCGGAAGGAAAAAGGCAGATAGATCAGCCCTCGACAACCGAGCGACAAGTCCGGGACCGGACACTTTCCGACAAGGTTTACGAGAGCATTCTTGCCAAAATAATGGATGGGGACATTCCCATCGGAGCAAAATTGCCGACTGAGCAAACCCTTTCCGAGGAACTGGGGGTGTCCAGGCCAATTTTACGCCAGGCCCTCAAGCAATTGCGTGAAGATGACGTTGTTGTTTCCCGCCAGGGGTCAGGGTCATATGTAAAGCGGCGTCCGGAGGGAGCTGTGCTCGACTTTGCCCCGGTTGGGTCCATCGCAGATATTCAGCGCACATTCGAATTCAGGGCAGCCGTCGAGGGAGAAGCTGCCTTTCTCGCCGCTGAACGGCGCACGGACGCCAATTTGAAGCAACTGCAGGAGACGCTTGAGGAACTGGACCGCTGCATCAGTGAGAATGAACTTGGCGTCGTCGCCGACGAAGATTTTCACGTCGCCGTTTGCAATGCGTCCGACAACAAGTATTTCGTCGCAGCCAGATCTTCCATGAAGTCCAATATTCTGACAGGGATGAACCTGACCAGAAACCTCTCTCTTACCAAGCCGGAGGACAGGCTGCGTCTTGTCCAGGGAGAGCACTACGACATCTTCGAGGCGATCAGGGCGCGCGACAGCGAGGCAGCAAGGGCAGCGATGCGTGCCCATGTTGAAAACGCCAGAAAGCGGATTTTCGAAGGCTGACCGCTGCGCGGACAGGCGCGGATCGCAACACGAATTTGGGGAAAAAAAAGCCCCCCTTGCGGAAGAAAGCTTGTGGGAATTCTTGTCGCAAAGGGGCCGGGAAGTGACGAACCTTCCATGAAGACCGCAATTGTCTTCGGTTCAAATTACCCGCAGTGGAAAGCTGTCAACTGGGTTGCCAACCATGCGCTTCGAGAAAATCATCCCGCCGCGGTGTAAACGCATCAAGAAGATTCCCGGCCTCCTCGCAAACACAGGAATGGACCGCGTTTGAGGGAATCACCATCGCATCGCCCGGTCCGAGCAGATTTGTCTCGCCTTCGACCGTGAAGCGAAAGCGACCCGAGGCAACATACGTGGTTTGAACATGCGGATGGTTGTGCGGCAGCCCTTCCCCACCCTTTTCGAAGCGAAACTCGACCATCATGATTTCCTTGTTTTCACAAAGAATCCTGCGCCTCGCTCCAGGACCGGAATCCATCCATGCGGATGGCGCATCTGAGTGAACCAACATGAAACCCTCATTTGTAAAAATTAATTATTGATTTGTCTTATTTGTCTTCTGCAGTATAGCGAATTCAAAGTCAAGTTCAGATCACCAAGCAAGAAAATGACCCTTTCAGGCACGTTTCCGATGTGACCTGAGCGAGATGATGGACTGCAATTACAGTTTCATGCGGTTCGAAAACAAACAGCTTCCCGGCCAGGTCTTGATCGGATTACCGACTGGCAAGAAAGCGGTCCATCTATCAAGTCTCCAAACGTCGGCAAACCTGCTGCAAGAAACATCCTGTGATCCGAATTGAAGGGGTGTCCGCCCCCTCTCAGGGCGTCGATGGGGGCAGAGAGAGAGGGAGCGGACGGGAGTGTGCGGCCTACCAGCCTATTCCGATATAGTGGGAAGAGTTCGGGACTTCTGCGGATATGCGGACTAGGTCCACGACCGTTGCCTCTTCCTTCTTCGACCTGAGCACACTCCGAAGCTCCGGCAGTTTCTGTGTAACGATGATCGCATCTGCGTCGCGGATCGCGGATTTCGGCGTTGATTTCATGAGCCCGGCAAGACCGTCGACCACTTCTTGAAGATGGGGTGCCGCATAGCGCATGTATTCAAACTGCTGTGCGATGTGCGGACCTGGTTGGATGGCCGGATCATAGGCGACCACTTCGATACCGTCCCGCTGAAGCTCGGAGATGAGTTCAAGAGCCGGGCTCTCGCGCAGGTCATCGGTTCCAGGTTTGAACGCGACACCCAGGACGGCAACTTTTTTCGCGCCGGTCTCGCGGATCATCCCGATGGCCTGATCAATCTGTTTCTCGTTGGATGGCGTCAGGGAATCCATCAGCGGCGTCGACACGCCGAGCTTTTCCGCCAGATGCGTGACAGCACGCACTTCCTTGGGCAGGCAGGAGCCTCCGAAAGCGAAGCCCGGCTTCAGGTAATAGGGAGAGAGATTGAGCTTCGTATCCTGAACAAAAATGTCCATGACCGCGTGACTGTCGATGCCCATCGGTTTGCAAAGACGACCGACTTCGTTGGCGAAGCAGACCTTGGTGGCATGCCAGACATTGTCGACATACTTCACCAACTCGGCGACCTCAACGGTCGTCACAATCGGGCTTTCGTCCACAGGAGCATAGATCTCAGCCAGAACGTCCGCGGTTTTCTGGTCCGAAACGCCGATGACAGTTTTCGGAGGTGCGTGGAAGTCGGCAATTGCGGTGCCTTCCCTGAGGAACTCCGGATTGAAGCAAATTCCGAAATCCTTGCCGGCAACCTTGTTGGAATACTGCTCAAGGACGGGTTTCATGATGTCGAGCGTTGTCCCTGGAGGAACCGAACAGCGCAAGACCACAATGTGAAACCCGTCCTTTTTGGCCAAGGCTTCACCGATGCCACGCGCAACGGCCTCGATCGCCCTGGTGTCACAACCACCATCCTCGCTGGTCGGGGTCCCGACCGAAACAAACGTGACATCGGTTTCCAGAACCGCTCGTTCCAGATTGGTCGTTGCATGGAGAAGATCCTCAGCAACACCTTTGGACAGAAGTTCACCCAGACGATCTTCATGAATGGGGCTCTGTCCCCACGCGATCGAGTCGACTTTCTGATTGTCGATATCCGTCCCGACAACGCGGTGTCCAAGGTCACTCAGGCAGGCAAGAGAAACTGCACCGACGTACCCAAGGCCAACGACGCTTATTGCTTTTTTTTGCTCAACAAGCCGCAGTGAAACGCTGTCCAGCTTTTGAGCCGTATCGAGGCGACCGACAAACATGTTCATATCTCAGTACTCCCAGTTAAAGCTATCTGGGTTTGAGAAGAACAATCTTCGTGCCAAACACGTTCCTATTACAGTTTATATATATTTTTCATATGCTTACACTATTTCTCAAATCTGAAACGATTATCGGGCTTTCAATTTTGGAAACAAAAAATTCCCGTTTTCGATCTTTTGATTGCAATACGGCAATGTCACTGCCAACCGAGTTTCCAAGGAACGTGCGCCGGACACCCAGGACAGTCCGGGCTTCAATTTTCAACGGCTGTTTGAAGGCCTATGTATAAAGCCTTCAGAAGGCCGTTTCGGGCGTTCTCGAAATTGAAATTGCAGTTTTCCATTTCGCAAAACCGTTTTTGGATTTTTACATCTCCTCTTTCCAAATTCGAAGCCAACCTATTGAAAAATATAGTTTTAATTTACTCCTCGAATTTGGCCACTGTCTTGCAAAGACCTCCTCAAGTCTAGTCATCGAAGAGGCAATGCAATGTTTTCCAACAGCAGATTCAAATTGATCGGCCAGGTCGCAGGTCCATTCGGAATTCAAAAAGATTCACCTCGGAGCGATGTTTTTCTTTTTGATGTCAATGCCCTCTTCGAGGCGCATCAAAGCGAAATGGACAGCGCCTTTTCTGGCTATCTGGCGGAGTTCGCCGCACAACGCTCTTGCTACCTTCTGTCCAGCCTGAATTATGCTGAAACCGCAGCTCGTATCCCTTCACGCCTGCGCAGGACGCTCGCCGGGATTTTCTCTTCCGCCGGCACAGAGTTGTGGCGTCAGAATGATTTGCTGATCCGCCACGATCACGACTTTTGCGACGACCTGTATGAAACTGTCGCCAAGCTGGTTCTGCAAAGTGCGTATCCCGACAAACAGGCTCCATTGATCGATTGCGGACCCGCAACGTTGCGCATCTGTCTCGCCGGGACGCGAATCGGCCGGACTGCAAAGCGGAACTACGTGGCCTGGGAGCGGGAGCATAGGGAACTCGACAAATTCGTCGCAGCTATCCGCACCCGATTTCCAAATCACTCCGTCTGCAAGGATTCAGAAGGCAGCTTGCTCATCATGCCGAACACCTACTCAACAGCAAAAGTTCAGGAGCACCTGCTGAGGCGCCACAAGTCGGCGCGACTGGTTGCCTATCTCGGCGAAACGGCAGCCCGCGGCTTTGCGAAGCCGATGTGCGATGCGTTTCTCAAGGACAACATCCTTTCCACGGTCGGCGGCGCCAGCGACATCAGCCAGTTGCTGAGTTACGAAATGCGGCGGATGCAGGAACACCTGATGGTGGAGCCAGCCCCCCTCCGCCTGGTTCATGGAGCTTGAAATGAAAGCCATGCCAATCATCATCGATGACCCGAACTGGTCTGTTCTCAAAAGTGACACGGTCTACGACTCCGGCAACCAGCTACGCGTTGTTCGCCAGTGCGTGCAGCTGCCCGACGACCGGATCGTCGACGACTATTTCAGGATCGACCTTCCGTCATTCGCAACAGTTTATGCGGTTACTGAAGACGACGAGGTTCTGCTGCTTCAACAATACAAACACGGCGTTGGACAGGTGTGTCTGACGCTGCCGGGCGGCCAGGTGGACCCGGGCGAAGACCCCGAATTTTCAGCGAGACGAGAGTTGCTGGAAGAAACAGGTTACGGAGGCGGGCGCTGGTTGTCTGGTCCTTCGCTCGTTCTTCACGGCAATCAGACAATTGCAAAGGCGCATGTGTTCGTTGCCAGACATGTCATCAAGATCGCCGACGCCTGCTCTGACGACCTGGAAGACGCAACCCTTGTGACAAGACGGCGTTTTGAACTACGCAGTGCGATCCTGGCTGGAGAATTGCCGGTCACTTCACATGTTGCCGCGGTGGGGATCGCCGAAGCGTTTTTTGAAGCGACCTGATTGCTGGGTTTCAAGTGGTGCGTGACGACGTCTCACGCACCTTCAGCGGCAATCTGAATGTCTTCGCCTGATGGTTCGTCCTGCTCTGCCCAGATTTCCTTTTTTCGATAGAGTGTCGATGGGCTGACCTGAAGCGCGCGGGCTGTTTTGGGCAGGCTGCCACCGCAAGCGTCAATTGTTGCCTCGATGATCTGCCGTTCCAGCATCTCGAAAGGTTGGCCAAGCGTCAAGGTGATCGCGGGCCAGGAACCATTGCTTTCGACGGTGCGGCCGGCGTCTGTATTCACGCTCAACGGGGCCTGGAGGGGATGTGGCGCGGCTTGTGTCTTCGGAACGGGTGCACGGCCATGGAGGGTCGCCAGCATATCGGCTTCCACGTAGGGACCTTCGTTCAATACCACCAGGTTCCTGATGGTATTCTGCATCTCGCGAACGTTGCCCGGCCAGCTGTGAGACAACAGGATTTCCTCTGCTTCCACGGAGAACCCCTCAAAAGACTTGCCTTCTTCACCGGCAAATTGCATCAAAAAATGCTTTGCAAGTTCAAGAACATCGGTGCCCCGGGACCGCAACGGCGGCAACCCGATCGGAAGGACATGCAGCCGGTAAAAAAGATCTTCGCGAAACCGGCCGGCCTCGACTTCCTCCAACGGATTCCTGTTTGTGGCGCAGACAATGCGAACGTCAACCTTCTTGAGGGTGTCGCTGCCGACCTTCTGTATGGTTCCGCTTTGCAGGAAACGCAGCAGCTTCGCCTGAAGACCAAGTTCAAGTTCGCAAATCTCGTCGAGGAAAAGTGTCCCTCCGTCTGCCCGTGCGGCGGCACCATCGCGATCCGAGGTCGCGCCGGTGAAGGCTCCCTTGATGTGTCCGAAAATTTCAGACTCGATCAGGTCCTTCGGGATGGCCGCGCAGTTCAGCGGAACAAATGGTTTCTTTGTACGCTGACTAGACCTGTGAATTGCCTCGGCGCACACTTCCTTGCCTGTACCACTTTCGCCAGTGATGAAGACAGCGGCGTTCGAGCGGGCAACGCTTTCAATCATCTTGTAGACCGCGGTCATCGGCAATGAAGAGCCGATGAAGCCATGCTGAACCTTACCTGAAGCCGGTTTGCGAACTTCCTCGACGACTTCGGTGAGGGTTTCGCGTTCGAGCGCATTGCGCGTCGTCGTGACTAGCCGCTCCTCGGCTACAGGTTTCACGATAAAGTCGTAAGCACCCGCCTGCATGGCATCGACGGCCGTCTTGATCGAGCCGGAACTGGTGACAACGACCACTGTTACGGGAAGTTGCTCCTCGCGAATGGACGCCAGAACATCCATTCCACTCATGTCGGGCAATTGCAGATCCAGCAGGACAACGCTGATCCCACCCTTGCGCAAGCGTGCCAGGGCGTCAGCTCCAGTTTCGACATGTACCGATTCAAGACCCGCGCGCGAGAGCTGATGACCATAAACCGTTGCAAGGGGCAGTGCGTCTTCAACAAGCAGAACCTTCAACTTACGCTCCTTCCACGCATCAGATCTTTCCTCAGGTATCGAATGATACCCTGACACCTATTTCTACAGCCAATGCTTTCACTTCCGTTAGTGTATGCTCGCAAACTTGCGAAAGCTCGTCCATTTTGCCCATGGCGTCGAACGTTTTGCCGTCCCGCACAAGCGTGTTCATCGTGCTTGCCACCGTAGCCAGTTCCAAGGCACCAAATGTGCCCGCCACGCTTTTGAGCGCATGCGTGGCTCGCTCCAGCTTTTCAGGATCCTGCGCTTCAACAGCTTCCAGTGCCGAATGCCGCCGCTTGAGCGTATCGTCAACGAACTGCTGCAGAAGCTTTTGCTTCAACTCAGCCGGCATGGTGTCGAGGATCTCACGCGCGGCAGCAAGAGATTCCGTTGTACCGGAGGCCACGTCTGCCGGAACCTCCAAGTCATGCTTGGCGACATTTCTTGAAATGCAGGCAAGAAGGTCATTTTTTTCCACCGGTTTTGCCAGAAAATCCGTCATTCCCGACGCCAGAAACCGTTCCCTGTCGCCGCGAAGCGAATAGGCGGTGAGCGCTACAATCGGCGTCGAAGTGTTTCGCTGTCCGCTCCGGATTCTTCGAGTGGCTTCAATGCCGTCCATTTCCGGCATCGAAATGTCCATCAAGATGCAATCATAGTCGCGTTTGGATGCCGCCCGCACCGCTTCCTTTCCATTGTTTGCGATATCAATAGTGCAGCCGACGCTTTCCAGCGCATGGCTGACCACGATCTGGTTGGTCGCGTTGTCTTCGGCAAGCAGGACCGTCAGGTCCTCAGGCAGCTCCGAAGGACTTTCGTCGTATTCCTCTTCGGGAATAACGGTCTGGTCGTCAGCCAGTGTGATCGGAACAAGGAATTCGAAGGTGCTGCCGGCGTCCTGCCGACTTTCAACCCGAACTTTTCCATCCATGAGATGCGCAATCTGCTTGCAGATCGCAAGACCAAGTCCGGTGCCACCCTGTTTCTTGGTATAGCTGGTGTCGATCGTGACAAAGTCACCAAAGAGCGCATCATGCTTGTCCTCGGGAATGCCAATTCCTGAATCCTTGACTGAAATGCGGAAGGTTGGCTCTACCGGATCCTCCTTTTCGATGTCGACGCTGATCTCGACAAATCCGATCTCGGTAAACTTTACCGCATTCGACACAAGATTCAGGATCACTTGCCTCAGGCGGCCGGCGTCACCGACCACGTTGTGGGGCAGTCCGACCGGATAGTTCAGGGAAAGGTCAAGACCCTTGTCCCTGGCGATTGGCATGAAGAGATCAACGACGCTCTTGACGACCGACTTCAACCTGAACGGCACAGGGTCGAGATCCATTCGACCGGCCTCAAGTTTTGAAAAGTCCAGAATGTCATTGATAAGTTCGAGCAGCGACCGTCCGGACTCGCGCGCTGTCTTAACGTAATCCGCCTGCGCCGGGCTCAGATCGGTATCACGCAGCAGGCTGAGTATACCGAGAACACCATTCATGGGCGTGCGGATCTCGTGGCTCATCATTGCCAGAAACTTGGCCTTTGCCTCGTTGGCAGCTTCCGCCCGCTCCTTGGCAACCCTGAGAGCCGCATCCGCTGCCTTTCGCTCGGTGATGTCCCGCACGTACCCGAGGAAGAGTGGTCCTTCGGCGCCCTTGGTGTGGCGGATCGCAAGTTCGACAATGATTTCGTGACCGTCTCTGTGCTGCCCCTCGATTTCGATCCTCTTGCCGAGAACCGGTCCCTCCCCCGTCTTGAGGAAATTGGCCAAACCGTCGTCGTGAGCCTGTCGATACTTGTCGGGAATTATGTAGTCGGACATTTTCCTGCCGACGATATCGCCCACCTTCCAGCCGAAGACTTCCTCGGCAGCCGGGCTGAAGTCGAGCACGATGCCGTCCCCGTTCATGACGATGACACCGTCGAAAGACGCATCGACAACATTGCGCAGCAAATCCTCGTTCCGCCGCAACTCCGCTTCGCGGTTCTTCAACTCAGTGATGTCGACCCGGAAGCCAACGAGACCTCCCTCACTCGTGCGCGATTCGATCACGCGCAACCACCGGCCGTCATCGAGATGCTGTTCCATGGGAGCGCCGGGATTCTGATGATGTTCCATGCGCATGGCAACCCAGTCTTCAAGGACGCCCTCCGCCACCTGGTACTGGCCCCGCATGGCCCCTTTTCTTATGATTTCCTCAAACGTTGCGCCCGGCTGTATGAGATCAGCGCTGGAGTTGTAGAACTCCCTGTATTTGCTGTTGCACAAGACGAGCCTGTCTTCTGCATCATACAAAACAAAACCGTCCGGCAAGGACTCGATTGCATCGACAAGACGGGTTTCGGCTTGCTCGACCTTGGCGGCAGCCGCCTGCTGTTCCGTCAGGTCCCGGAGAATTGCGGTGTAGGTTGGCGTACCTTCAATAACGACCTCAGAGAGGGACATCTCGACGGGATACTCGACGCCATCCAGCCGCCTGCCAATGGTTTCCAGTCGTTTGCCCGTCGCTTCAAATGATGTCGCCGCTCCTGAACAGCATTCGAACGGCAGATCTTCATTGCTGGTGCCGGGTAGGACATCACTGATGAGACGCCCGACAACGTCCTCGATGTTTGCGGCACCGAACATTGACAGAGCAGCCTGGTTGGCGCTTAGCAAATTGCCCTTTGGCGACAAGGTCAAAACACCGTCGAGCATCGTGTCGAGAATGGTGCTGACCTGTGCTTCACCTGCTTCAGCGCGCTGCGTCGCCTTGAGCAGTGCTTCGTTTTTTTCACGTTCCGCCTCCGCGAGACCCGCAAGTCTCCTCATGGCGCGCTGCCGCTGAAGGGAGAGGACGAAGGTCAGTGCAAGTGCGGCCACAAACGCGACCACCAGCATGAAAATCAAGTTGTCGATCGATGTGAAACCATTTCCGTACAACGCACTCGCCGGAATGATAACTTCCTGAATTCCCCGGATGTCGCCGACTTCCCACACCGTCTTGGGTGACTGAGGATGAGTGTTGTGGCAGGCGACACAGCTTTCTTCCATCCGAACAGCAGTCGCGCTTCGGAAAAACGTACCGTTGTCGCGCTGTTCAAGGCGCTGGAACGGCGCTTCCGGTGACTTTTCCAGGGCAGCCAGTGCTTCCTTTTCAAACTTGTCGAGATTTCGATCCAGACGCCAAGGCCAAGGATGATTTGACAGCATCCGGATAGCACTGGTTGCCCCTTGCGCCTGCAACTCGTCCTCGAGTGCAAGTGTCATCGACACCGGTGCCGGTATTGTCAGGTCCTTGTCATGATAATCATGACTGACCGAGACATCCTGTGACGAATAGAGCTTGTCGACGACTTCCCTGGAATAGAACGATCGTGCGGCTGTCAGCAGTTCCGACTGCGCTCTTGCCGCTGCCGAAAGGTCAGCGGTCCTTGCCTTTTGCCCGAAATCGACCGCGAGCACATACGCGGCAATCGCTGACGCCGAAATGAAAACCAGGACGAGCCAGAACGTGGCGTCGTAGGTCAACTCCTGGATCCACTTGCGCATATTTTTGTCCCCTCGGTTCTGGTGCTCAGACCCGTTTCCAGCGCGTAGGCCTTCTGGTGAATGCTTGCTCATTGGTTATGAATTTTCGATGTATTGCCGCGCACTTCCTGTTTCGTTTCGGTCGAAACGTCCGTATCGGCCGTCGAAATCAGAAAAAACGGATTGGATTTCAGGAATGACTGCCAGCTCGAAAACGACTGCCGGCCCTGAAACTGACAGGTTTGCCTGCAGGAGTGAAAGTCGATTGTGAGCTGAAACCTGGCTGCGGGATCAAAGAGCCGGGAATAGACGTAGAGACTGTCCGCAGAGAACCGTCCCGGCACTGGTGCTTCGTAGGCCAACTGCAACTCTTCTGTCGCGTAGTGGCTCCAGCCTCCTGCGGGAAACCACCGGTGCCCTGCGGGCCCATCTCCATCGAGATCCCTGGGTGTCTCCTTGCCGAAGGAAAGAATGTAGTCCAGACGTCTTTTGACAAGATCGGCGGTTTCCGGGGCCAGGCCCTTCGTGAAGTCGCTCAATGTCAGAAGCGTAATCCCAGCATGGCCCGTATCTTCGAACCTTTGGTCACCCAGTTGGTCTCCGGTCAGCCCTTTCTCCAGATAGTATTGGCTGGGCCAATAGCGCCAGAGCCCGCCGTTCTTGTCGGATTGCCATTCCTTGAGGAACGCCTGCACGATTTGCCGAGCACGTGCCTTGTAGTCAGCATCGGGCAATTCGCTCAGCAGCGCGGCGAATGCGATTTGCCAGTTCCAGGGAGCAAACTTGCCGGCGAAGCGGAAATCGACCCGGGCGTTTATTGTGTAGATGCCCGCTTCGGTATCGAAATCTTCTTCATAGGCTCGAGCCAGGCAAAGGTTCGAAGCGGTGATTTTACGCGACAACGCGGGCGGACACAGTTTTCCGAGTTTCCGGCAGGAACTGTCAAGCGCGTTGGCGATCATCGCCTGATTGATCATCAAACTGAGCCGCTCATCGGCGTTTTGTCCGTATATCGTCGAGCTCCAGCCGCATTCGGGATTGGAGATGCCGGCCCGGCCCTGCTTACCGTCCTGCGCCGCCAGCGTCAGCCGCATCGATTTCAGGGCAAGGGCGGCGAATGCCTCGTCCCCGGTTTTCTGAAACAGCGTGGAAAGCGAACGCAGCCGATAGCTCTGGTTCCAGCTTTGAAGGCCTTCTGCGTCGGAGGCACAGGCGCGCACTTCACCCGATTGGGAAAGCAGGAGACCTGTTGCAGCGTAATAAAGCTGAAGTGCGGCGGGGGTGCCTGAAACCACGGCGACGGTCTGCCCATTCGCCGTTGCTGCCGACCCAGGTATTGTCGCGAACTCGGCGGTCGGCGAAATCAAAAGCGGTGCGCCGATTTCACCTTTCTCCATGTCAATCCGGAAGATACCACCGTCGGTTCCCTCACCGCAGTCCATTTGCGCCCACAGAATTCCATTATCAATGCGCATGCGCCCGGGCCGGCAGCTGCCAAAGTCTACGAGTGTTCTTGCGCGAGGCTCTATCCGGCCTTGGAGATTTCTCGGATAGAGATTGAGATGCCAGGATTGAGCATCACCGCTTTCCAGAATTATTGCCTCATGTTCCGTGAACCGCAGTATTTTGGGGGAACCCGAACGCTCCCATTTCCGGACAATCTGCCCGTCCTGCAGCAATTCTGTTTGTTTATCTCCAGTTTTCCAGCTTCGAAGCAAAGCGAGCGACCCATCCCTGGCGAGCCGGACGGAACCAAGTCTTGCAGCACCCGCCGCGTCTGAGACCCAACTTTGAATTGTCCCGTTCACCGTCACGTTTGGGACGTCGTCACCCGGATTGCGGCTTACCACCAACCTGGACCCACCGGCTTGCGACACGGTTTCCAGACATTGCCCGGTGACGCCCTTGCGGCTCACGGCGCCCGTTTGCAGGTCAACTTCGGTTCCCTGCGCGGGCAGGATCAGGTGACCGGACTTCAACCCGGGCTCCTCTGCCAAGGCGCAGGACGCAACCAGGACAGAGAAGAGAGCAAGCACGTGCGAAAGATAGTTCATCCTGGTCTGCTTCCTAGAAGTTGAAGTAGATGAATTCGGTCAATTCAGCCAGACGGTATGTCTGGATGAGAGCGACCCCGAAGAGGACAGAAACAGCAGCAGCCCAACCGGCGCTCGGCTTCCAACGAACCGGCAGGAACCCATCGGAGCGCCTCTGGGCAACGAACTTCTTCAGGCCGAGCACCGGGTTGTAGTTTTCCGTGAATTCGATGGAGTTCGGCAACAGGAAGACGATGGCGGCAAGACAGATCATGGCTGCCCAGATCGCTGCCGTACCGGTGACCATGGTCTCCCAGAGTTTAGGCTCATAGACCGTCGACAGTCCGGTCATGCCCGCCAGGATGTTGTTGGCACCGTCGAAACTTTCCGCACGGAAGTAGACCCAGGCAACCACAACCGCCAGCAAGGTAATGCCGCGGCTAAGCAGGTTTCCGACTGACTTCGGCAGGATGGAAGGAACATAACCGGCAACGACCAGTGCGGACCAGCCGTGGTTGATTGCCAGGTAGGCCCCATGGAGACCGCCCCAGAAAACAAAAGTCCAGCTGGCACCGTGCCACAGACCACCCAGCAACATGGTGATCATCAGATTTCCGTAGCGCCGCACCGGACCACTCCGGTTTCCGCCGAGCGGGATATAGAGGTAATCACGCAGGAAATGGGACAGGGTGATGTGCCAGCGGCGCCAGAAATCGGAAATGCTGGTTGCCTTGTAAGGTGAATTGAAGTTGACCGGCAGGCGAATTCCGAAGAGACGCGCAAGACCCAGGGCCATGTCGCAATATCCGGAAAAGTCGAAATACAGCTGGAACGTATAGGCAAGAGCACCGATCCAGGCCGCTTCGAACGGCACGCCGGATGTGGTTTCGGCCAGGTTGAAGACTGAATTGGCGTACGGCGCAATACCGTCCGCGAGTACGATCTTCTTGAAGAGGCCAATTGCAAACAGGGTGCTGCCAACAGCCAGATTGAGGACCAGCTTGTTCCTGAACACCGGCAGCTTGAACTGCGGAATGGTTTCCTTCTGCATCACAATCGGTCCGGCGATCAACTGCGGAAAGAAAACGACAAACAGCATGTAGCGCGGAAAGTCGCACTCCGTGACGTCCCCCTTGTAGGTGTCGATCAGGAACGAGATCTGCTGGAACGTGAAGAAGGAAATTGCCAGCGGCAACACAAGGTGGAGCAGCGGAATATCCGACCCGGCGAAAAAGTTCGCATTGCCAATGAAGAAGTCGGCATATTTGAAGACCGCGATCAGTCCGAGATTGAACACAATTCCGCAGATCAGGATAAACCTGTCCCGAACGGTGCGAAGGATGCGATGGAACCCAAAGTTGATGACGACCGAACCCAACAGCAATGGGAGATAAATCGGCGTCCACCAGCCATAAAACGCAAGAGAAGCCAGGATGAGCCACCAGATGATTCCGTTTTCCCATCGGTAGTGGCGAAGAACCAGATAACCGAGCAGAACCGGTGGCAGGAACAGGTAGATGAATTCAAGGGAACTGAAAACCATGGTTCAACCCTCCTTCTTGGCAGATTTTTGCGAAGTGGACTTTTCGATAACGGTCAGGTTTGCCTCGTCTTCCTGCAGCAGATCCTGCAGCAGGCTCGCGCTGCCCTGGTGACCGCGGTCGGTCCCCTTCCGGGCCAACTCAAGGGCCTTTGTGCGGTCTTGAGGCACGTATTTGCCACGGGCGAACAGTCGTCCCAGTTCTTCCATGGCCCCGGGGTGACCGACGGCCACACCACGCTCGAGCAGTTCGACCGCACTTTCCGGTTCGAGGTCGAAGCTCTGCTTGAGATGAAGGCGCGCGAGAGCGGTCAACGCGCCGCCATGCTCAGCGGTCGCTGCGAGCCTCAGCCATTTCAACGCTTCTTCCGCGGATCTTTCGTCCAATGATGCGCTGATCAGCATCTGTGCAAGATCGTGCATCGCCCCGGCATCACCGAGGTTTGCGGAGCGCAGGAACCAATCCCTTGCGCGCGAGCGATCCATGGCCATGAATTCGCCATCGCGGTAAATCCGGCCCAGCGTTTTCGCCGAACTCGCGGATCCGTCCCTGGCTTTTTGTTCCAGACCCGCGATCGCACGTTCCGCCCAGAACCGAGCACGTTCGGGATCAGGCGTCACACCGTAACGGCCTGTCAGCAATATCCGGGCATAGTTGATGGTGGACGAGGGATACCCGGCAATTGCGGCCTGTTCATAGTGGTAGAACGCTGCCGTGAGATCACGCTCCGTCCCTATCCCGCGTTCATGATGCTTGGCCAGTTGCACATGCGCCTTCGGATAATCCCAGTCGAGTGCCTTCATGAACCACTGCAACGCGATTTCGGCGCATTTTTCGCCTGACGAGCGTTGAAACAGTCGGCCGAGTTCATAAGCGGTTTCACCGCGATAGGCGAAAGAGTACCTGACCGCTTCCATGAAAATCAGACGCGACTGTTCCAGGTCCGTATTGACCCCCCAGCCGTTCTTGTAGGCCCTTCCGAGATGGAACAGGGCAACGGGGTGGCCGTCATTGGCGAGCTGGGTGAGAATATCAGCGGCGGCTTCCCAACGCCCTACCTTCTGCAAACCGCGAGCCTGCTTGATCATCTCCTCGATCGTCGGATCAATCCGCTCGGATTTGATCTTTACCGGCATGGTTTCCGAAGTAAGGGCTACCACACCTGCCACACCAAACACGGCGCCGAGCAGCAACCCCTTCCACAGGAATGATTTCTTGTCTGTCCGGGTCATTGCAACACCTCCAGGGCGAGTTGTTCGTATTGCCGGCCGATTGCCATATCCTGCTGGTGCAGGCCGTCTTTGTGGCAATGGCTCTCAAGTTGAACGGGTTTTTGCGAAGTCCGGTCAGGCGTTTGCGTGAAGCCGGTTGCCGCGATGGCCCCGACAATCAAGCCGGTTGCACAAATGAGAATTTCCCCGAGTGAAAAGCGCAGATTAGCCATCGGTCTTCCTCCAGATCCTGCACGACGAACCTTCAAGGAGCTCCAGCGTTCCTTCAACGTGAGACCGCGATGTCTCGGCTGGCGTTACGGGGCAGACCAGGTCCTTGCGACGGCTTGATGCGGTGGCAACACGCTTCGGGTCGCGATCGATCAACATCAACAATTCGCCGACGATCCTTCGCGCCGGGTCCGAGCCGAAATGATAGGCGTCGGTGAAATTGCCGAGTTCCCGCGTAAAGGGCGTGTCGAAGTCCAGATCGACCACGGGAGCCAATGTCGAAAGACGTTCACGGAACTTGTGGTTCGCAGCCGTCAGTCCGAAATCGGAGATCCGGCGCTGCATTTCGGAAATGGTCGGCGGGATCAGAAACACGAGTTTCACGTCATTTTCGGCAGACCAGGACGCGATTTCCTCGATCATGTTCCAGAGGTCTTCGGACTGCTTGAACCGGCGCCAATCCGCGGCACCATTGGTACCGACCTGTTTTGCAAAGAGCTGCGGCAGGTCGCGGTCGATCGAGATTTCGGGCCAGTAGCCCGCCCATCGCCCAAGGCCGAACCCGTGGCCATGATAAACCGCCGGAAGCCTCAAGGACGAGACCGACGCGCTCAGTGCACACTCGTCGCAAAGTGACGGGTCAAGAAGAGCTTCGACCGACAAGGTGCTGACGGCTGTAAAGTCCGCGGCACGAGCCTCTTGAACCGGCCAGAGCGAGACATCTTCAAAAAGAGCGGTCAAACCAGGATACCGGTCCTGAAGCAGACGCCAGCCGGTCTTTGTCACAAACCAGTTGGTGTAGTAGGCAAAGGGATTGTCCGCGAGCGCAATGGCCTCGGGGACCCGGTTCATGCTGCCCTTGAAACGGGCATCCATGCTACGGAGAGGCAGACTGACGATAAGCGTGTCAAGCTCGACCGTTTCCCTCAGATATCTGAAGGTGTCGTAGATCTCGTAGACCGTCGCTCCACCGTAAGCGAAGTTATAGACATCGTCCCGGCCAAGCTCCTGCCAGTACCTGTCCTGCAACGCGCGCGCTCGGCTATCCCCAAGGATCACCGTCGGTGCCTTGATCCGAGGATATTCCATCATCTTGTAGAGCGGGTAATGCGCCTTGACGCTGATCTCCTTCTTGTCGAGATCGAGTTCGACAAGACGATTGTGGTCGAATGCGTCGACGACGGCATTGAAGGCAATCGGTGCCAGCGCGATCATTACCGTGACGGCCATCGCAGCGGTATACAGTTTCGGGATAGGTCTCATGGCATAGCCCCTGGATTTGTTTCCTGTCTCTTGAGAACAAGAACCGGGCCAATCGATATTTTTCAAGAAAACGCATATAAATCAAAAGCTTAATTTTGACTTCTCAATTTGAGAACGTGAACCCATTTCGATTTTTGGAAAAACCGGTTTGCAAAATCGGAAGCTGCCTAGCCGCCTCAGGTCGATGCAGTCAAACCAAGCAGATACGAGATCATCCGGGTGCTCGGTGGATCGATGAGGCCCGCCATCAGGCAAACGGCAAGGAACAGAATCGTGACGTATAAAAGCGTCAGATAGCTTGCCATCCAGTTCTGCAACGTGGCGACAAATCCGTCACCGTCGCCCGCGCGTTGATCGCCCCGGTTCGACCAGCGCTGCTTGGACAGCCTGAAGATACAGTAGACCTTCACCGATGCGTTGATGAGCTGGTTGAAGTAGAGAATGAAGGGATAGCTGAGATCAACCTTGCGCGCATACTGGAACAGAAACAGGGACAGCAGCATCCGCGTGATACATATGAAAACGACGTAACCGAAAACGTAGTGTGGGTCATAGAGGACAGAGGTGCTCACGGCCAAAACCGGGCTTACAAGCATGGTCCACATGGACATTCTCTGATCGAGCAGGCACCACCAGATAAAAAACGGCATGCGGTGCGGTCCGAGCGCAAGTGCTCTTGTGCCATTCCGCAGCATGTTGCCCGACCAACGGCGGAAGTTCTGCACCATCCGGTCCATGCCGGATCCCTCGATCACCTCGACGGTATAGCCCATCGCGTCCGGTACGTAGAGCATGCGGCACCCTGACTGCAGCATGTAGTACCAGGTACTCTTGTCATCACCGGACAGAAACCGGAATTTGCCCCAGAGCCAGTGCTCGAGGTGGTCGGCCTCAAGCAGACGTATGAATTTCAGTTTCACCAGATGATTGGCCCGAAAGACCGACATGCGGCCTGTCAAGGTCAGGACCCTGCCGGACAGGGAATGGGATTGCATGGCAAGACGACGCTGGGCGAAACGCATTGTCAGCCAGTTGGCGATCCATTGGGGGCCGATGCACAGAACTTCCTCGTCCGTGGTACAGGCCTGCAGATCCGGATAAAGCTTGAACAGCGGCAGACAGGCTCCGACGGCGTTTGGCGCGAGAATGAAGTCGCCATCCATGAAGATGATGAGATCGTCCTTTTCGACATTGCCGCGACTCATGGCACGCAGAACCAAACCGATCGCGAGCCGTTTGCCCGGCTGGTTTTGCCGCACAACGTGAAGGGTGACATCCAGGTCAGACCATTCGCGAAGAAGAAGGCTGGAAATCAGCTCCTCATCGGAGCGGTCGCCGGAACCAAGCCAGATCGTGCCCGGAACGCCGGCGTCCTTGATCTCACGGCAAATCGAACGGATCACCTTTTCGGTTATATCGCGGTGTTCCTTGTAGGTGGTCATCATGAAATGAAGGTGCCTGGGACGCCAGCCGTCTTCCCAGACCTTTTTCCCGGCGTCGCGCATGGACGGGTAGACAAAACGGCCGTAGATCCAGGCGCGGACCGCGTGGGTGAACCACCATCCGTAGCGCCAGATACCAAGCAGACCGATCACAAGGGTGATTTCCCTGGTCGACGGACTGAAGAAGACGTTTTCGAAAACGGTGAGCCCAATGAAGCAGAGACCGAAATAGAGCGTAATCTGAAAGAGCGCCCAAGGGGTCCATTTCGCCCACCCCTTTGGCTGGTGCATGATCTCGTCGACCTTGTAGGGGAGCGATGATTTTTCCTGTCCCATCACAATCCCCTTGTCAGCTGCTGCAGTGTCCTGAACACCAGATTGTTTCGATGGCGTTCGAAATAGACCGTGACAGGAGTGCCGCTCGACGGCAGGTCTCCTTCCGCCGGTCGCAGTGTGACCTGCGCTGAGCGACCATCCGGTGACCGGAAGCGATGTGTTTCCGTCACCTCGTCGACAAAACCCGCGGTTCTGTCGATCTCCATCACTTCGGCTGACATCCAACGGTTTTCCGTCGGCACATAAAGAGATGCCTTACTTCCCCTGCGCACCTGAAGCACTTCCTCCTGGGTCAGAAAGGCCCTGATTTCTTCCGCACCGGTTTCTTCGAAAACCAACAACGGAGCACCCTGTTTGACTGCGTTCCCCCGGGCAACCTCAACCGAGATCAACCTACCGTCGGTCGGTGCAAGCACTTCTTGTTCTGTCTCTCGCGCGCCAAGATCCTCGACAAGGCGTTGCTGATAGTCCTCTTCGGTCTTGAGGCGGGCAACCCTAGCTTCCATTTCGGCGAGCCGTCCTGCGAAGGCATTGCCGGTGAAAAGACGGATGCTGTTGCCGCCGTCGATGAGTTCTTTCAGTTCCTGAATATGGATTTGCTTCCGGGCGAGATCGGAATCAACCGATTTCAGGGACAATTCCGCTGTCTCAACTTCGTCTGTGAGAATGAGGCCCTTCGCAGCCAGTGCGCGCACGCGATCAAGCTTGAGGCTTGCATTTTCCTTGGCAAGTGCAAGCCCGGCAAGCTGTGATTCCGCCTGGCGAACATTGTTCTTCGCAACAAGTGCATATCCTTCCGCGCGCCTTCTTTCCTCTTCGACGAGAGCCTGTCTTTCCGCCAGTTCGGCACGCGTGGAAGCAAGCTCGGATTTTGCCCGGCGGAGCGTGTCCTGCCGATCAGTGTTCTCCAGCACGGCCAGCAAGCTTCCTGCTGTCACGAGGGCGCCTGTTCGCTGCGGCAGATCCACAATGCGGCCGGCGACAGGCGCCGTGACCGTCGATCGGTCCGCCGTCACGACGGCAGATTCAACCTCAAGCCGGAAAAGGGTCGCAAAAACATAGACGCCCACATAGCCGAAGACCGCAGCTCCCAGGGCAACATAGAAAAGTGTCATGACGATCTGCCTGAGCGGCCATCTGCGAACCGGCAAAGCCTCGACAGGATTGGGATCCGGTTTTGTCGGAACCGGTGTGACCGGAGTGTCGATCCGCACAATCGTGTCTGCAACGTCGGTCATCTTGCCGCGGACGAGGTCTTCCACAAAATGCTGCATCAGGGCAGCTTCACGCTCACCAAGCTGCACGAACCTGAAGGCAACCTCGCCGCCGGCCTCATCCAGGCGAACAACTTCCGCTTCGGCCTGGAGTGTTATGTTGAACCCCTGAAAAGGAAGTGTGCACAAGAGCGTGTGGCAGGATCCCATTTCCGGAAGATCACGAAACGCACCTGCGATCCGGCACCCGCCAAGACCCCAGTCGACAGCATCGAAAGACTGCGCCCCCATGGCAACGCGCATGGGCGCCGTTACCCTGTAGTGCAGCCTCTGGCTGGGTCTTTCGTGAATGATTTCCACGTTGCGGTTCCTGCTGTTGCGTCGACAGCAGACCCTTTGCAACACGAATGCCAAGTGCTCAGCACAGTTAACGGCGAGAATTCAGAATCAGGAAAGCGCTCTAACTTACTGATTTTCATTATCTTTCAAAAACAAGCTAATTGAAACTCACACCAGGTTTGCAAAATGGGAAAACCTTCGAGACTTTCCGAGACCGGAGATCTTCCCATTTTGCAAAGGTTTCGGTTTTCGCTCAGGCGTAAACCGGGCGGCGGTTTTTCCATCCGCAACCCGGTTTGCCAGTTCAGTTTTCAGAAGATGAAGCAGTCACTGTCGTAAAGAAACTGGACAGACTGATCTCCTACTCCCTGCAAGGTGCAGATGTCCTGATAGGTTCCGTCACCTCCCAGATCGACCGATAGATGCGTATCGCCGTTCGACGCCGTTGTCTGAAGCTTGTCCAGAAACGTCTCATCACTATCGCTGCCTGCAAGGTGGCTGAAGTCCAAGAGATCGGTGCCGACAATGAAATCGGTGATGATATCGAGACCACTCAGATCGTAGCTGCGGAAAATGAAGGTATCCACGCCAGTTCCGCCAGTCAGGGTGTCACTGCCACCCAGGCTTCGGATTGCGTCATTGCCTGCACCGCCATCAATGACATTGACGCCCGACGTACCTTTCAAAATATCATTGCCGGATCCGGACCTGATATTGTCGATGAAATGCAATGTGTCTGTCCCGATCTCCAGGCCATGCGCCTTCTTGTTATGGAGAAGGATAGACAGATCGACGTCATAGGCTGTGTAGTCGACGGTGTCGTTGCCACGGCCACCATGCATATAGTCGTTTCCGGCGTCTCCGAAGAACGTGTCATCGTCATGACCGCCATAGAGCCTGTCGTTGTTGTGGCCGCCGCGAAGTTCGTCATTTCCGGCACCACCCTTGAGGGTGTCTTCGCCGTAACCACCCAGCATCACGTCGTCTCCGGAACCGCCGATGATCATGTCATCGTCGTTCCCGCCATCCAGCGTGTCGTTTCCGGTTCCACCATTCAGAGTGTCATTGCCGCTTTCTCCGTAAAGCGTGTCGTCTCCATTGTTGCCGTTCAGTTCGTCACTCTGCTGGCCCCCAAAGAGCGTGTCATTACCGGAATTGCCGTAAAGCGTATCCTCGCCCGAGTCTCCGTACAGGTGGTCGTTGCCACTGCCGCCATGCAACTCGTCATTGCCGTTGTTTCCATAGAGCCAGTCATCGCCGGATCGACCGTGAAGCTCGTCGGCACCGGCACCACCATGCAGAAAGTCATTGTCGGTGCGTTCGATAACCGGCGTGTCTCCGCCATTGCCGGGGTCAGGATCGGTGCCACCGGAAGCCGTGTTGTAGTGGGCGTTCAGGACAAGGGCATTGGCAAGGCCGATGTCGACGGTGAAAACACTGTCGTCGAAGTCGCGGTCTCCGCCGTTGAAAAGATCCTCAAAACCCAGGGTCAAGGTTCCTGCATCGGTTTTCAGAACGCCGGTCGTGTGCAGGAGATTGTCCGGATTCAGGTTGACCGTGTCGCCGTGGGCGGACGTGTGATAGGGGTCATATTGAACGAGCGTCTTCGTGCCGTCCGGAGCAATATGGTAGAGCCGCGGGCTGTCGCTGGTGAGCGATGCTTGCGAGCCATCGGCATTCTGGAACTCGAGAGTTCCGTTTTCCAGGTCGAGATGCGAGTAGCCGCCATTTCGGCTATAGCCGTTGGAAACGATAAAAAATGCGATTCGATCGCCGGCACCGACATCGAGAAATTCGCGCGATTCCCCCTGGATCAGATTGCCGCCGCTGCCTTGCAGCGATGCATTCGGCCAGATGAATTCAACGTCCGTGATCGTGCCATCTTCCGTGATCTTGTAGTATCCGAAGGTATTGCGGTAACCCGCTGTTTCGCCTTCAAAAACCACGGAAACCGGATGGTCGTCAGTAATTTCGACAGAGGTCACCTGGACCAGGCTCGGACCACCCGATCCAAAGAGGATGTCGTTGCCATTGTTGCCGTAGAGCGTGTCGTCTCCCGTTCCGCCCCAGATTTCGTCGTTGCCGTTCCGTCCGGTCAGGAGATCGTCACCGAAACGTCCTGACATGACGTCAGAATGTTTCGATCCGTTCAGTACATCATCTTCATTGGTCCCGATGACAGGACGTGTTGCGGGTAAGCTTGGCATTGTCTTGCACTCCTAATACTGATGCGCGACTGCGCAAATCAGCGGAGGCATTGCAGTAAACGGGCCATTAACCCTGGAGCAAAACAAGGAATTTTACTTATATTTTTCAGATAGTTGCTGATTTCCGAAAATTTGAATTCGCCAGATCTTTCGAAAAAGCGACGAAGTTTTTTTATTTTGCAATGTCTATTTTGATAGTTGCAGAGCTCAGGCAGTTGTTGGTTCAGTCGAACCAGTTCCAACTCAAAAACACGATTTCAAGAGTGTCCGGCCCAGCGTTCCCTGCCCATAGAACCAACCGGCTTTGACGCAACCACACAGACCGGTGTCAAATCTTCGCCAGGTCGAAATGTCGTTCCACGGCGTATCTCTTTCTTGGTCACGAACTGTGACTGCGACTTGATCGCGGCCTGATCTCAAACTGATCGTCATTCACTGTCGAACCCGATCTCCCGGGTCGCAAGTTGCGGGAAGCCAGGACCTCCCGCAACTCAGGATCATTCAATGGCACCTGCTTCGCGGTAGTAGCGTTCCGCACCCGGATGCAGCTCCATCAGGCCGCGCTTGGAAGCCGCAAACTTGACGTCCAGTGCCTTTGCCCAGGGAGCTTGCGACGTGACCTGCTCCAGGTTGTCCCAGAAGGTTTTCGTGATCTGGTAGACAGTTTCCTCGTCAACATCGGCGCGGACACCGATACCGACTGCGGTGTCAAAGGACATCACAGCTTCCTCGTTGGTCTGACCGTCATACATTCCCGAGGGGACTTCAGCGCGATAGCGCCATTTGCCAAGCCACTTGTCGACTTCCTCGCCCTCGTCGCTCTCCGGTCCGATGAAACGCAGGTTCTCCGTTTCGGTGAACTGGATGAACTGCCCGCACGGATCGAGGCAGCCATTCACATAGACGTCGATCTTGCCATCTAGAAACGCCTGAAATCCGGTCTGCCAGTTGGCCTTGATGGCGTCATAGTCCTCGCCGACCACAAGACCGGTGGTTGCCTCCACCCATCCGCGCGCCGCGTTGTAGGCACCACCGCCCTGGGGCCCAAGAAACACGGATGCACCCTCGATGTCGTCGAGTACCTGAATGTCGCTGTCGCCGCGAACCGTGAAGTGATACTGGCCGTACGGGAACCACATCAGCAGCTTGTAGTTCTTGGCAAGCTCAGGTGCTTCCGGCTCATTGGCATACATGGCCTTGCCTGCAGACATCAGGTTGTAGATGACGGGGCTGGTCATCGACAAATCGAGATTGCCGCGCGCGACTTCCATCATGTGCAGCGTCGCGGCGCCACCACCCGAGACCTCGATTTCGATATTGTCCAGATTGTCCGTCACGATATTGGCAAAGGTCGCCATGGTGATTGCCTGACCGAGACTTGGCGCGATCGTCGCCATCTTCAGTGTTTCCTGTGCCTGGACCGGCGTTGCCCAGATCATGGCTGCACTTGCAGCAATTGCCAGTTTCCGCATGCGATTTCCTCCCTGAAAAATGCGTTTTGATTGTGTTCAGGCCGATTTTGCATCGACCGGTGACGGGTCTCCTCCCAGAAACCTGTGTCCAATGACGAGGCCAATTCCCGCAAAGAGTGCCGTTCCGGCGATCGCCATGTTCGGGATCAGCAGGGCGATACCGGCAGCGCTCCTCAAGATCCGTTCCAAGATGTTGAGACGGTTCTTTTCAAATCCCGTGACAGCCGAGGTCAACAGCCACATGGCAAGCGTGAAGGCAAAGAGGATCCAGCCAAGATCCAGCCAGGTCACGCTGGAAATATCGATCATCGCCTTCGATGTCGGCACCTCGCCGCCGAACCAGCCAAACAGGACCTGGAGCTTGTAGAGAACGGCCGGGTGATAGACAAAAACGAAGGGAATGATGAACCCGGCCAAGGCAAGCCGGGCGGCCTGAAAGCCTGTGCGCACCGGATCGGCACCGGCAATCGGTGCGGCTGCGAAGGCAGCAAGTGCGACGGGCGGTGTCACGGTCGAGATAACCGCGAAGAAAACCACGAAGAGGTGCAATGTCAGCGGAGCTATGCCGACCGCATCGATGCCGGAGCTGAGCGCGATGACGATGATGAAATAGGTTGCACCCGGCGGCAGTCCCATTCCCAGGACAATGGCGCCAAGGGCAACAACCACCAGCGTTCCGAAGAGTGGCCCGTCTGCAAGCTGTGCGAGCATCAGAGACAGACGGCCGCTGAAACCCGACACCTGGATGAGGCCGACGATCAGGCCGATGGCCGTGACAATGACGATGATCGAGGCGGACATGCGACCGGCACTGACAAACGCACTGTACAGCCTTTCCCGCGAGCGGAAGCCGCGGAAAAGGACCAGCGCGGATGCAAGCGCAACGATGAAGCCGTAGAAACCCGCCTTGGGAACCGAAGGCTGGGCGAACAGGAAATAGCTCAGCACACCAAGTGGCAGGACAAAGACGAGACACTGGACACGTTCTGCACCCGTCAGTTTCGGGCGTTCATCTGCCGGCAACGGGCCAACCCCCTGGCGACGCGCTTCAAAATAGACCGTCAGGAATGTGCCAAGGTAGAAGAAAATTGCCGGAATGATTGCCGCGATCACGATGTACCGGTACTCAAGTCCGATCTGACCGGCGACGAAGAACGCCACAACGCCCATCACGGGTGGCATCACCTGCCCGCCGGTTGACGCCGCCGCTTCCACTGCCGCGGCAAATGCAGGCTTGAAGCCAGAGCGCTTGATGACAGGGATAGTCATCACTCCGGTCGAAACAACATTGGAAATCGCAGCCCCGCTCAAGGTGCCGAAGAGCGCGGAACTTGCAACTGCTGCATGTGCGGCACCGCCAGTGAGCCCGCCTGTCAGCCGATTGGCGATCTTCATGAGGAGATCCCCTGCTCCGCTTGCCATCAAAACTGCGCCAAAGACGATAAATACCAGGACGTTGCCGGAAACAACCTGCAGGGGTTGCCCGAACATACCACCCGTCTGCGACCAGAAATTCAGCACCATGGAGCGCATGCTTTGTGCCAGCGTCGCCTCCGATCCGGCAAGAATACCGGTCCATTCCGGCAGCCAGCCACGCACGAAAAAGTAAATGATCCAGAAGAGGCAGAACCCGACAATGAACGTGCCGAAATTGCGCCAGGTCAGATAAAGCACCAGCGCGGTTGCAATCGGAAACAGAACAAAATCAAGCGGCCGTGCGGCGGGCAAGGCCCCACCGTCCACGGCAAACAGGTTCGCGACCCAAATACAGAACACAAGGCTCGACAGGGTCGCCAGGACCCAATTCACCCATGGCCGGATTCCGGTCAGGCTGAGAAAGGAAATTGCAAACGCAAACAGGATCGGCAACCCAAGGATCAGGCCGGTCGGCAGCAGAAACGTGCGCTCGAAAGACCGGAATCCGCCACCGAGCCAGTGTTCGCGCGCAAGTAACCGCTGTTGACGACGCGACAGCTCATCGAACCCGGGAGTGGTGACCTCGATCACCCAGCGTACGAATTCCGACAAGGGACCCGAGGCAGCATAAACCAGTATCACCAGCGCGAAGACAAAGGCCAGAAGATCGGCAACGCGTTGTTCAACACGGACCGGTGTCATCTGTTCGTCTCCCCGCCGCGAAGTCTGCGCGCGTGCCAGAGATAGGTGTTTCGGGCCGTCGCGTTGATCTCGTCCTCTGCGATGGTTTCCATTGTCTCCGCCTTGAGCAGCTCTACCGGTTCGCCAAGGGCAATCAGGTGGTCACATAGTTCCAGGCACCACTGCGGGTCGATTGTTGAACGTGCCGCTGCCGTCAAGACTTCGACACCGCCGGCAAGATCCGCCATGTGCCTCGCTCGTTCAGCTGATGAGAGCGTCCCGAGTGTTGTCGGATTGCCGTCATACCAGCCGAGCGTTCCACTCGCGAAGGCGCGGGCTGACCAGCTCGCCCTGCCGTAGAATTCACCAAGCCAGGGCTTTGACGCGATGTCATCGGGAAGGCGAAGTTCCGATACGATGTCATCCATGGACTGCCCCTTGTCCATGCCCTCGGCGGTATGACGCATCACGTGCAGGATCGCCCGACGTGTTGTACTCAGCACCTCCCGCACCTTGTCCTTGCCGAATACCGGCATCGTGTGCCCCGGTGCCAGAACAGCCGCACCGAGCTGTTCAAGCAGCTCCAGGCTGTCCGCCCAGGCGGCAAAGTCGCGGTACGGCGTGCCTCGAATGGCATAGAGATTTGGAAAGGCGTGATACCAGTTGTCTCCGGGGATCAGAACGCCTGCCTCTTCCAGCCAGACAGCCATGTGATCCTCCGTCTCGCCAGGTGCCATGATGAGCCTCGCCCTGACCCCGTCGAGATCGATATCCTGATCGTCTTCTATCAACTGTGTTGGCGGCAAAAACCCGGCCCCCAGCCCCTCCATCGGACGATCACCTGGACCGCACCCGAGAGAAATACGTTCTTCGGGGGAAAGCCCGATGCCGAACTGTGCTGCCGTTCTGCGGTTCAGGGCTTTGTGGGGTGCGATCTTGTTACCGTCCTGCCCGACCAGGTCCGATTGGAATTTTGCATTCGCGATCACCGGACACACGCGACCTTCTGCGAAAATGGCAGCGCCGGATATATGATCCCGATGACTGTGGGTGTAGATGATGCGCCCGACCGATTTTGCCGTCAGCTTTCGAATCTCCGAAAGAACATTCTTAGCTGCGCCTGTGCTCTCCGACGTGTCGACCACAGTCAGAGAGGAAGCCCCCGCGATGACGTGTTGCGTCGATGCCGCATAACCGACGGCGGTCCACATGCCGGGTGCCAACTCGACAATCGACTTGCGGAACTGGTTCTCATTGTGATGGAGCAGATCAGCATTGGGCATGGTTCAGCCTCCCGTATGCTTCTGCGGTGCCGGTCCGCGATAGTGTTCTGTCAATTCATCGGAAACTTCCGAACCATCCACCAGAAACGGCAGAATACCTTTCCTGATGGACCTTCCCCGCATTCCCTTTATGTCATCGTCTGAGCGCGTTACCCTTTGAGCACAGCGCCGCCCCCATTCGGCCAGCATTGCATAAAGCCTGTCGATTTCTGCCTGATGACCTGTTTCCTTTGCCAGGTCGTGGAACTCATCGGGGTCGTGTTTCAGGTCGAAAAGCATCGGCCGGAAGCCGCCTTCGGCATGCATGAGCTTGTAGCGACCATCGAACACCATGAAGAGACGGCAATCCCTGGGTTCCAGCCCCAGTTTCACCGCTTGAGGGGTCGGTGAAAAGTCAAACTCGGAAACGGCGAATTCACGCCATTCCGGTTTTTCGCCGTGAAGCCACGGCAGAAGCGAACGACCCTCAAGAATATGATCCGGCACCTTGCCTCCGGCGGCCTCCACGAAGGTCGGCGCGAGATCTATGGATTCAACGAGAGCATCGCATGTCGTTCCACGCGTTCCGTCCGCTTCCGGGCGCGGATCATAGACGATCATCGGGATCTTGACCGAAGGATCGTGGAACAGATCCTTTTCGCCGAGCCAGTGGTCACCGAGATAGTCACCGTGATCAGATGTCAGGACGATCATCGTGTCTTTCAGGCGGCCGGTTTTCTCAAGGTGATCCAGCAGGACACCGAGCTGATCATCGCACTGTTTGATCAGGCCCATATAGGCGGGGATGACCTTTTGCCTGACATCGTCCCTTTGAAAGGCGCTGGAGATCCGATTTTCCATGTAGGCGGCATAGACCGGATGCGGATCGTCCCGTTCGACCTCGTGCCGGCCGGCGGCCGGAACATGGTTCAGACCGTACATATCGTGATAAGGAGCGGGAACGATATAGGGCCAGTGTGGCTTGATATAGCTGACATGGGCGCACCACGGTCCGCTCTGCGCTTCGATGAAATCGACGGTGCGTGCTGTCAGCCAGGGTGTCTCGCTGTCTTTCTCGCGGATATTCGCTGGCTTGTCGGCATTGGCGAACATCCAGCCGGAGGCAATGTTTCCGTCTTCATTTATTCCGGCGTTGGCAAAATCCGCCCAGGGATTCTGACCTTCATACCCTTTTGATTTCAGGTATTCGTTATAGGGCGAACGTTTCTCGTCATAGAAGCCGTCCGGGCCACTGCCCCACAGGCCGTCATCACGGATCCAGACATCAAATCCGCATTCGACCTGACGCGCTCCGATCACGCTGTCCGGTGCCAGCCCAAGACGCTTCATGCCTTCCTTGTCGGCTTTCATGTGGGTTTTGCCGATCAGCCAGCAATCCATGCCGGTATCACGCAGGTGGTCGCCAAGTGTGTGCTCGCCCACACGCAAGGGAAAGCCGTTCCAGGCAGCACCATGGGAAGAAACATACCTGCCGGTGTAAAAGCTCATCCGGCTGGCGCCACAGATTGGCGACTGAACATAGGCATTGGTGAAGCGCACGCCCATCGCTGCGACACGATCGAAATTCGGCGTGTGCAGATGCGGATGTCCGGCGCAGCCGAGATAGTCAAACCGCAGCTGGTCATACATGATGAACAGAATATTCAAGCGCGGATTTCTCCACTTTTTGCCGACCAGATTGACCGGCTCCCTCCCGCGGGCAATGCCCGTTTGTCAGAGAAGTATTGCCCTTCCTTTTCGAGTTGTCTAATCTTCAGTCCGCTAGGCGGACCGATGTAACGATGACCGAAAATCCTCGAAACGAGCGTGTCAGATCCCTTGAACGGGGGCTGGAAATCATCGAATTCCTGTCACGCCGCACACGGTCGTCCCTGGCTGATCTGCGCCAGGCAACCGGCTATTCCAATGCTACACTGTTGAGGCTGCTCGCCAGCCTGCAGCACCGGGGCTGGGTCCGGCGCAACATCGTGGAGGGCCAGTACGAACTCTCGCATTCTATCGGCAAGGTGTTGGGCGAAAATGCTCGCGCGCATCCGCTCGCGGAACTTGCCGGCCCCATTCTTCTGGATCTCAAGGGACGGCGGACGGGTCTGCCGTCCGACCTGAATGCCGTGACAGGTCCGGGACGCATTGAAATCATTGAAAGTACGCGCTTGCGCGGTCCCATGGCCCCGACCCGCACCGCGCTCGGCATTCGTCCGTCGATGGTATTGTCTGCACACGGCCGCGCCATCCTCGCCTTTTCGCCCGAACCTGTCGCGGAAAAACACCTTGAGAGCCTCAAGAACTTCGCCGGCAAGGAAGAACTTCGCATGATTGAAGGCGGCTTTCTGGCAACTGAAATCGCCGATACACGCAAGCGCGGTTTCGGTCTTCGAGAGGCCGCCTACTGGCAGGCGCCGTTCGATCCGGGGCCGGAACTCGGCGCCATGGCGGTGCCGATCATTTCCAGTTCGGGCGTTCACGGATCCATCAGTATCTTGTGGATGGTCGACGACATGAATATCGACGAAGTGCTGGCCTTCGGCTGTCTTGACGACCTTCAAAAGGCAGCTCGAAGGGTGGCAGAGGTGCTGGATCGTGAGCGGATCAAGGCGCCGGATATTTTGTCAGCTCAAACTTTGCCTGGAAACAGATGATTACCCGCTTCTGTACTCCCTTAACTTGCCTGCAAGCTTTGACATCATCGCTTTGGCTCGGAACAAAATATGCAACAACATTCCAAAAGCATATAATAACGGAAAAGTTATGTAAAAATAAAACCTGAAAGGATCTGGAACAAGCTTAACCACAAGAACCATAATGATGAATAATAAAATTAAAGTTATATAACTATATTTGCTCTTCGCACTATAAACTCTGCACAAAACCCTCTCGAATTTTGAAGATTGACCCTTTTCGACAATCATTTGCCTGCTTTCCAGCTTTTGACCTCATGTTCGACGCTTGATACTTACGCGACAAGCATCCAAGGCGATAGAGACTTTGTCATTCTGGTGAGCGAATGAAGCCTGTAAATTCAGTTATCACGTTCCTGAAATTTCCAGCTTGTCGCTTACCGACATCGCGCTCATGCCGCCATCGATGGTTATGTCCTGGCCCTTGATCCAGCCGCTTTCCGGGGACGCCAGGAAGATGATTGCATCGGCGACTTCCTCAGGCAGGCCGGGCCGGCCGGCGCGCGCCACGTTTTTCGCCATCCTATCTCCGAAGGCTGCGGCGAAATCCTTCAGAATTCCAGTGCTGACGGCGGCCGGGCTGACGGAGTTCATTCTGAGGTTCCGGGCAATCAGATTTTCGGTTTCCGCCATGGTCATGACGATCACCGCTTCCTTGGAAAGATTGTAGGCCCGCGTCGCGTCAATGCCTCTTTCGCTGATGAACGCCGGAAGTCCATCCGGCTGGAGAGACATCAATGCCTTGACCTCCTCAAGGTTATCCCGCCACATCGCCCCTGCCCGCGACGCCGTATTGACGATCGCAGCACCTGGTTCCAGCTTGTCCAGCATGCCGTCCATAAACCTGCGCAAACCGAACCAGTTCACCTTGAGGATAACCTCCTCCAGACCATCTCTCGGCGGCAAGCCAGCATTGTTGATGAGCGCATCGTACTTTCCGGACACAGCATCGGTCGCCGCCTGGATCGAGCCCGGATCGCTCAGGTCCGCCTTGATCCAGTCCGCCGCAGAAACCTGTGGTTCGGTGATGTCGAACGCTGTTACCTCGTGCCCGAGCTCCGCCAGCTTCCTGGCAACTTCGGCCCCGATCCCCGACGAGCCTCCGGTCAAAGCCACGCGCATCTCAATCCTCCCCTATCCTGTCTCGACCTAGACCTTCCTGCCAATCGCCGCTCGCGTCAAACGCGGACAACTTTCAGCCTGGTCTTCAAATCCGTCCGGCAGAAGGCATGCAGGAAACAGGTTTGCTCGGAGATATCGAGCATTTCCTGGGCCGTCTCATCGCTTTCCGATGTTTCCAGATAGACATGGGTTTCGATCGGATCGGCTTCGCCGGCCCGACCCGTGCCGCCAGAGGCGCCACCAAGGGAGAAATGCGTGTCCTGAACGATACGATAGTCCGGCAGGTCCAGCTTGAGCATCGAAACGAAGCGTCCGAACTGGGTCATGAAGCAAAAGCCTATTCCCGCGCTGATCAGCGTGTTGGCATCCGGTGCCCGGCCGTCTTCGGAGCTCAGGAAACGAAAGCTCGTTCCATGGGGCGAATAAAGCATCTGCTGGATGTCCTTGATGCCGTCAGGCCTGAGTTCGGCAATCGCGCTCGGGTTCAAACGCCGGTTCTGTTCATCGGCAAGACTGGATGCCGCCGCAGCCGTTCCAAGCGCCACGTCCTTTTTCGGCGTCATCCCAACCGGCTCCACCAGCATGAATGAAGACGACTCTGCCCGGCTTTTGGCGAAATGGTTACCCGGATCGGGAAAGAGGTCTCCCTCCAGTTCCGCAACCTTCGCAGTCGGCAGTTCGACACCGTTCCTGCCGAGCTTGAACAGGCTTTCCAGTTTGCCGCGCATCAGGCCGTTGAGAGGCGAGGCATGGATCGCGTTCATCAGGAAGGTGTTGAGCGCACCATTCTCCAGGTCGCAATCGATCTCCACGCGCAATTCCACCGGTTCGGCGCCACCCACCATGGTGCGCTTCGGCATGGACCCTTTCATGGTGTAGAAATTGTCCTGGAGCAGCTTGAGTTTCCTGATCTTGACCCCTTGCATGTCGGCAAGCGCACAAATCTCGTTCATATAGCTGGCAATCATGCCTGTGGTCAGAAAGGCCAGCGGGCAAGGTGCTTCATCGTGACCGCTCAGATAAGGGCCCTCATCGGAAACCAGACGCCAGGTGTCACCGGTTTTAGCGGATCTGACGAGCGCCTCCTTCTGAAACCCGGACAGTGAGCGTACCCAGGTGCGAAGCGCATCACCCTTACGGTTCTCCGGCGCATTGATGCCAACTTCGACCGCATTCGACACCTTGAAAAACGGCGCCAGGCTGCTTTCACCTATGACGTTCTCGCCAAGTTTTGCCATGTCATTCATCTCCCGAATATCTGCCTTTTTCCGATCCCGCCAGGGTCGACGGAATCATTGCGGTCGCTCGGGCAGGAACCCGGCAGGAGCCGATATGGAATGTGGTTCGGCGAAAGCCAGCGCACCGTCATATCCGAGGTTCCGGCCAATGCCAGACTGTTTGAAACCGCCGAACGGTCCGCGCCCGTCCTGTGCCATCGGCCCGTGGCCGTTCAGATAGGTGTAACCGGCCTCCAGCCGCCGGGCGATGCGCACCGCGCGTTCCGCATCGGAGGTCCAGACGGACGAGCACAGGCCGAACTCACTGTCATTTGCCGAAGCGACGGCTTCGTCTTCGGTGCGGAACTTCATGATCGGCAGACAGGGGCCGAACTGTTCCTCGCGAACCATCTTGAGCGAAGGATCAGCGTCGTAGACAAGTGCCGGCTTCTGGAAATAGCCACCACCATTGTAAAGATCCTCGTCCGGCACCTGGCCGCATTCCTTCAGATCTGCGCCCCTTGCCCGTGCCTCCGCGATCATGTCCCTGACGATCTTCAGCTGGCGCGGATTGTTGACAGGTCCCATAGTGGTCTCGGGCTCAAGACCGTCGCCAACAACGGCCCGCTCACAGGCCGCGGTAAAACCGTCGACGACTTCATCGTAACGACTTGCGTGAACATACATCCGTTTCAGGGCCATGCAGATCTGGCCGGAGGACCCGAACGCACCCCAGTACATCTTGTTGAATGCTTCTTCATTCAACTCCGCATCCTCCAGGATCAGTGCCGCATCGTTGCCCCCCAGTTCAAGCGTGACGGGCGTGATGTTTTCGGCGGCCACTTTCATAACGTGTCGTCCAACGCCGACGGACCCCGTGAAGTTGACCAGTCGCACCAGCGGGTGGCCGGTCAGCGTGTCACCAATCTGTCCGGCATCACCGGTGATGATGTTCAGGACGCCCGGCGGCAGCAGTCTGGCGATGATCTGCAGAGTAAGTACCGGTGCCATTGCGCTGTCTTCCGAGGGTTTCACCACCACGGTGTTGCCGGTCACCAGCGCTTGCGGAAGTTTGGCGCCAAGGATCGACAACGGCCAGTTCCAGGGAACGATCAACGCGGCAACACCGCGCGGCTGCCGGGTGATGATGGTATCGAATTTCGGGCCGACATCCGCCGGTCCGAGTTCCTCGTCGACCGCCATGCGTTCACCATAGGCAGCCGCCTGGAGGAAACGGTCGCCAAGGCGGCTCATTTCCAACAGTGTCTCGCGCGCGATCTTTCCGTGTTCACGGGTAAAAAGGCGAGAGCGATACTTGACGTCTTCCTGATTCGCCACCAGAGCCGAGGCAATATCGCGCAACCTTCGTGCCCGTTCCTCAAATCCAAGGGCTGCCCAGGCCGGAAACGCTGCATGCGCCGCCTCGACGGCTTCATTCATATCCTCTCGGGTTGCCGCTGCTGCATGACCGACAAGCTCCGAGGGTCTGGCAGGGTTGAACAGATCATAGACAGCGCCGCCCGAAGCCGGGCGCACCTTCCCGTTTATGAAGATACCCGTGGTTATCTCCTGGTCCATGTTGTTCATGATCTTGTCCTCAGAACTTTCCCTGGTTGTTCCATTCCTCGGGTGCGAGGATCTTTTCGGTGACGTCCCAATGCTCGACGATCCGGCCTTCTTGCAGCCGGAAGATGTCGAAGACGCAATAGTGGCTCCTGCCCATCTGCATGTGGCTGAGGGTCACGACGAAATTGCCCTGGCCAATCAGCTTGTGAACTTTCCAGTAGCGCATGGTTTCGCCGCGCGCCGCCAGATCCGACACCAGCCCTGCAAGCCCATCGAGTCCGTCGGCCGCATCGGGATTGTGCTGCAGATACTCGTTCGCGGAAATGAAGTCGGCAGCGCGCGCAAAATCACCATTGATCAGACACGCGTCGCAAAAGGATCGTACGAGGGCCTTGTTGGCTTCGGTCCTGTGCAGATCCTCGATCCTTGTGGTGCCATCCGTCATCGTGCGGCCCGACTTCGTCCTTGTTTCGAACGTCTGGATGACGTCCCAGTGCTCAACAACCCTGTCGGTCTCGTCGGTGTCGAACAAATCGCCTGTCACCCATTTGCTCTCACCATTGTTGAGGCTCTGAAAAACGTGAAGGAAGACAAAGGATCCGTCCTCAATGGCGCGGATCACTTCGATCTGGCGTACCGGGTTGCGCTCGAGGAACGGACCGAAGAATTCAGCAAAACCCTTCTGTCCATCGCCAACTCCTGTCGAATGCTGCGTATAGCGGGCACCGGTGTGCGCGTTGAGCGCCTCCCAGACCTTCCCGTCCCGGATGCCGTCGAGATACAGTCCCTTTGCGTGATGAACCTTGTTGGTGCCTGACAGCGAATGCATGATGGAAGCCTCAAAACTGGTGAATATTGCTCAGGATATGGCCGGACATGCCACCGTCGACCGTCAGGTTTGCACCGCGGAACCATTTTGCATGTTCGCTCAGTGCAAAAGAGACGACAGGTGCCACATCCTGTGGTCTCCCCGGCCGGTCCATGTGCTTGCGATCTTCCTTCGCCCGCTCGCCCAACGTTTGAAGAAAGTCCCCCAGGATCGGCGTGTCGACCGGGCCCGGGCTGATGCAGTTCATCGTTATGTTTCGGTCGCGCCAGGTCCATCGGTTCTGCATTGTCCAGACAATCAGAGCTTCCTTTGACAGAAAATAGGAACGGCCACCCTCGGCATTATCGAGACCTTCGGCCCGGCAAAAGCCGGCGACATCGTCATCAAGCGACACTTTCATCGCCCGTTTGACCTGATCGACCGCATTGGGCCAACCGAACCCTGCCAGGGATGCCAGGTTTGCGATCGATGCTCCGTCCGCGAGCTTGGGTACGATCGCGAGCGTCAAGCGCTGCAATCCGTAGAAATTGACTTTCAGAACTGCTTCGGCTGCCCGGGTTGGCGGTACACCGGCAATATTGGCCAGTCCATCCGCCCCCTCGGGCAGCTCTGCGACAAGGGCGTCAATTGACGCAGGATCTCCCAGGTCTGCCTCGAAAAACCGATCGGCGTTACCTGTTGGATCGCGATCGACGCCGATGACGGTTGCGCCCTGCTCCTTCAGCAATCGGCAAGTCTCTGCTCCGATACCTGACGCTGCCCCTGTTACGATAAACGTCTTGCCGTTGTTCATGAAAATTCTCCCAAGGTCAGCCCACCATCGTCTGCGGCAGGAAAATTGCGATTTGAGGAAACAGTGCGAGCAGCAGCAGCATGAAGGCCATGGCGAACCAAAACGGCCAGATGCCCCTGAAAATCTGCCCCATGGGAACGCCAGGGGCGATGGACTTTACGACGAAGACATTGAGGCCGACCGGCGGTGAGATCATGCCCATCTCCAGCACGATCACCACGACAATCCCGAACCAGATCATCTTCATGTCCGCCATGGAAGGGTCAAAACCGAATTCCAGGGCGGCGATGATCGGAAGCACGACCGGGATGGTCAGCACCAGCATGGCAATGCCTTCCAGAAACATGCCGAGAAACATGTAGATGAGGATGATGATCAGGAGGATACCGTAGTCGCCGATGGGGAGCGACGTCATCAGGCTCACCAGTTGTCCGGGCAGTTCGGTGATCGACATGAAGGGGATGAAGATGAATGCACCGATAATGATCAGAAATACGGTCGCGGATGCCTTCACGGTCTGAAGTGTCACTTCACGCAGCGCTGCAACAGTGAGAGACCGCCGCCACAAAGCGACCAACAGCGTGAGAAAAGCGCCCACCGATGAGGCTTCGACGGGCGTGAAGAAACCCGTGTACATGCCTCCGATCGTGAGCCCGACAACGGCGACGAACGGCAAGGCGGCAATCGTTGCTGACCGTCGCTCGGACCAGCTGAAGCGAGGTCCCGGTGGCCCGGCTTCGGGGCGACGCAGGACGGTTGCGTAAATAGCGCCGATGAACAGAAGCGTCATCAGAATGCCCGGTATGACGCCCGCCATGAACAGGCGGCCAATGCTCTGTTCCGTCAGCACCGCGTAGATGATCATGCCGCCAGAGGGCGGGATCAGAAACCCGAGCGTTCCACCTGCCGCGACCGAACCGGTCGCAAGACTATCCGAATAGTTGAATTTCTTCATTTCCGGGAGCGCAACCCGCCCCATGGTGATGGCGGCTGCAAGGGACGATCCGGAAAGTGCAGCAAATCCTGCACAAGCCGCAATTGTCGCGGACGCCAGACCGCCCTTCATATGTCCCATCCATCGATAGGCCGCCTTGAACAGATCGGCGGACATACCCGACACCCCGGCAAGGTTTCCCATCAGGACGAACATGGGAATGACCAGAAGGTTGTAATTGGAAGCCGCTTCAAAGGTTTCGCCGGACAGATTGGACATGGCCGTCTTGAAACCCCGTGCCCACGCCTGGTCCGGGCCCATGCCAAGCAGGAGGAAACGATTTGCAGTTGCGACAATCGTGCCGACGACACCAACCAGGATCATTGCAAGCGCCACGGGAAACCGGAGCGCCAGAAGGACAAACAGGAACAGGAGGCCGAACACTCCGAGCATGGTCATGCTGATCACAGGTCTGCCCCCAAAGCGATTTGCCGGATCTTGCCGCACAGCACGAGTTGAATTGCGTCGCTGGCCAGAACGAGCGCATAAACGGCAACGCAGATGGCCAGAAGGTAGTAAAAGGGTTCGTAGGAGATCAGCAGCTGCTGGGTCGTCTCTCCGAATTTCGTCGCCTTCCCGCCTGCTTTGACAAGCTCATAGGACATGAGGAGCATCAGAGCGCCGGCGACAAGACGCAGACCCAACATCGACCAACGGGCAAAGCCGGGAGACATCCGACTTTCCATAACCTCGATTTCAATATGAGCGCCGCAGCGGCCACCAAAAGGAATGGCAATTGCGACGAGGATCACCAGCGACAGGATCATAAGGTCTTCAGCACCCCGGACCGGTGCATTCATGACCTTGCGCATGACCAGCACGTTCCAGGTTCCGAACAGCGTCATGAAGGCCAGCATGACACCCCCCATGATGAGCGCGAGCCAAACCAGCAGCTTGTCCAAAGCCTTGATCCACATCAGATCGGGCACGATGCACCTCCATCCTGGAACGGCGGCCAAAGGCCGCCCGTGCCATCACTTGTTGATCGCGTTGTAGATATCTTCGGCATTGTCGATGCCGCGATCGGCATAATCGGCGAAAATTGCCTTCATGCCTTCGGCCACGGCCGCATCCATCTTTGCCCGTTCTTCGTCGGCAACCGAGACCCAGCTGACTTTTTCCATTTGCGGTGCGGACTTCATGATCTCGAGCGAACGCTCGTCTGCACCATGAAAGCTCCGGGCACCCATCATCGAGAAAGTCTCGCCGGCGAGGTCGTCGATGATGGCCCTGTGCTCATCGGAGAGTTCCAGATAGCGTTCCTTGTTCATCGCGACAAAAAACACGGCAAACTGAACCGGTACATTCTCGATGAAGTGGCTTGAAACGTCCCAGAAGTTCCACGGCGGTGTCATGTTGTTGTAAGTGGCCGTCGTGCTGTCGATGGTTCCGGTGCTCAGTCCGGTATACATCTCCGTGACGGGCATCTGCACCGGCACTGCTCCCAAGGCTTCGACAAGTGGTGTCGTCATCGCCGCATAGGGCACCATTTTCGTTCCTGCCAGGGATGCGAGCGTCGAATAGTCCCCCGTTGCGGCCCACGCATTTCCAGCCACAGTGAACACACCAAGAAGTTTCACGTCCTCGTATTCGTCAGCCAGATGCTCGTCGTATACCGACAGGAGACGTTCCGTGGCCTCCAGTGCAGTTGTTGCCTTGCCCGGCGGAATGATCAACATCGTCTTCGGGAAGATGGCGGGAGTGTAGGCCTGCAGCCCAAAGGTAATATCCGCAACGCCTTCGACGGCGCGCTTGTATTGTTGCACCGGCCCTGCGCCAAGCTGGCCTGCCGGGTAGACCTTGATCGTGAGCGTCCCGCCCGAACGCTTGTCGACTTCCTCCCCGAACCATTTGAACAGGACTGAATTCGTGTGATGTTGCGGCGGTACAAAATTCGCGACGGAAAGCTCCTCCGCAGAAACGGCAAGCGGCATCATCGACACGAGCGCAATTGCGGCCGCGCCAAGCAGCGATTTCGATTTCATGGCTTCCTCCCAGAATGTTCCGCGGAAGATATGCGGAATTGGACATCGAAACCATTCATGACTATTCATAATAGATATGAGCAAAATCGATTTTCATAATCTGGACGGCCAGATCCTGCGCACTTTCCTCGCGATCCTGGAAGAGTCATCCGTCTCTCGCGCAGCGGAACGCCTGGAGGTAACGCAGTCAGCGGTGAGCCACACGCTGTCAAAACTTCGATTGATCCTGGGTGACCCGCTTTTTGTCAGATCTGGGCAGGGTCTGACCCCGACGGAGACAGCGCTTTCCCTGAAGGGACCCGTGCGCCAGGTTCTGGACAGTCTCAAATCCTTGACGGAACAACGACCGTTCGATCCCAGATCGGAGGACATGCGCTTCGTCGTGGCGGCGAATGACATGCAAAGGGACCTGCTGTTTCCGCAACTGGTGAGAGACGCGCTGCAGAACGGGGTGAATTTGTCGCTCGAGTTCAAACCTTCAGGTGTTCCGAGCGTCTCCCTGTTACGGGACGCCCGCTGCGACCTCCTGCTGACACCAATTCCGCCCGATGCGCCGGACATGATCCAGTTCAAGCTGTTTTCGGGCGAGATGATGTGCTTTTTCGATGGCAGCTGCACCCGCCCGCCAACCTCCGTCGAGGATTACCTGGCTGCCCGACACGTGACGGTCCAGTTCGTCCTGGGTGGCGGTTCGAACGATGTTCTGAGGGCTCCGGATCTGCCTTACATCCCCAAACCGACTGTAACGGTTTCGAATTTTTCCGGAATTACACCATTTGTCCGTGGTACATCGATGCTCGCTACCGAATTGGAGTTCATGCACAGGACGTCCCTTCGTAATCTTGATATGGCGCCCCTGCCATTCGTGACCGAATCCTTGAACGTCTTCATGGTCTGGCACGAGCGGTCCACAAACGACCCCGCTCACAGATGGTTGCGGGAAGCGGTTACCGCGTGTTCGCGCGCTCTTGTTTTCTGAGGCTACGGATGTTTCTCGGATCTTGCCAAAACGGATGGTCGCATTCTTCCGATTTTCGGGGAAAACCGGATACGACAACGCCCCTGCAATCAAAATATGGACACAGTGATCAGAGTCTATTGCCAGCCTGAGTTGAATTCGAGCCAACGGACGCTGCGCCATGAGCGATGTCGGACACGAAGGCATACACCGGTTCGTGGCGGAGCGAATTTCCTGGGTTATAGCCGTTTGGGTGCATGTGCTGGTATTTGCGATGCTGACAAACATGGAAATGTTGGATCTGTCTGACACGAAGGTTTCCGCACCTCTCGTCGTTGACATCCTGTCTCTCCGGGAATTCCTGCAGGAAGCCTCGCCCAACCCTGCCCTGCAACCAAAATCCGTCCCGAAAGTTGCTATTGAACGCGCTGCACCATCGGGAACAGGAACACCGCTTCAAAAAACTCATGTTCCCCCGCCGAACGCTGCCTGGAACTACGCAACGTCATTTTACGCGCATGGTGTTCTCAGTGACCCCCGATCTGCCCAGGCCCGAGCGGCACTGGCAACACTCGTTGGCGGCGACCGCCTTGAGCAACTTTGTGCATTGGAAGCCATGGAACAGGTTAGACGCGCACAACCGGGCTTCCGTCCGACACGATTGGCGCCGCATGCCTTTCGAAATTCCGTGAAAAGAGCAGATGAGATTTTTGCCTCGGCAGCCGCCCTCAGAAGCAACCGCACCTGGTATGAAATTGCCTACAGGTGCCAGCTTTCAGCGAATGGTGCCGAAATCATCGGTTTCGAATTCGCGCTTGGCGAACCGATAGACCGCTCGCTGTGGGATGAGCACGGTCTTGCGCCTGTGCACTGACGCCTCAAAGGAAAGAGAACCGCCGAAATACAAAACGCGGCAGGAGTACAATCTCCGCCGCGTCAGATAAAATCTACAGGTTCAGGTGCCGTTTGGCCGGCAGCCTCGTACCTTGTCAATGCATCGACAGCCATTCACGTGCTGTGCGCTGCGCCTCGGCAATCTGAGACGGGCTCATTTCACCGGAAATCTCCTTGCGGTACTGAGCAGCATTCTTGTTGCCCTTCAAAGCGGCGATGTTGAACCACTTGTGTGCCGTGATCAGATCAGTTTCGCCGTTGCGGCCGCAGGCGCTGTCCAGCCCCATCTGAAACAGGATGTCGGCGGTGACGGGCTTTTCACCCATGGCGGCCATATCAGCCGAGTGTATTTCAAAACGAGCCATTTCGCTCCCCTTTCGTCCTCTGTTAGACTTCCCCAGAAACGTAAGCTTTCGTGCAGCTTTCCCGTTCGTTTCTTGATGTCTACTTGATCAGGACCAGTTAAATAGCTCGTAAAAAAACAGGTTTAACGCATCGAGAACAAAACTTTAAGCAAATCTGAAATTTACAGGATGGTAATCATGAGCGTACGAATTCGGCTGATATTTCAATGATATTACCCGAGAATTTGACAAGGCACATAAACACTCTATTCACCAAGCTGAGCGTTTCAGTCTTTTTCTCAGATACACCTAACCGCAAATCTTCCAACAATCCGGGGCCGCAAACATGTCAGCGCAGACGATTGTCTTTCTTCACGGCACCAACGCTTCATCGTGGACCATGTCCCCGTTCCACAAATTTTTCGAGGATCATGGATATGACTGCCACAGTCCGACTTATCGATTTCACGATCTGCCGGATGGCGCGGAAAGAACAGATGCGCTGCGCGGGGCCAGCATTGCCGACTATGTTGACGATATTGCCGGGTTCATCGGAACGCTTGGGACAGAACCCATTGTTGTTGGCCATTCACTCGGTGGACTGATTGCACAATTGCTTGCATCGCGCGGCTTGATCAAGGCAGGTGTGCTGATCAACAGCAGCATCATCAACGGTACGGTGCCGACAACGGAAATGGAACGCGCACTTGGCAAGATGTTCATGTCCGCCGGGACTTTCTGGGAAGAAGCACCCGGTCAGGATTTCGATCTCCTGGCAGCTTACGGGCTGAATACAATGCCGGTCACGCAGCAACATGAAATCTGCGACCGGCTCAGCACGGAATCCGGACAGGTTCTCTTCGAGCTGTTTTTCTGGATGTATGACATGCAACAGACCACGAAGGTCGACTTCGAAAACGCTGATACCCCACTTCTGTTTTTGTCAGGCTCAGAAGACAAGGTCGTTCCTCCCTCGACGGCGAAAACGATGGCTGACAGATATGGCGATCTGGCAACCTTTGTCGAAGTCGCGGACCGGTGTCACTACATGCAGCTTGAAAAGGGATGGGAGGAACTCGCTCAACACAGTCTGGACTGGGTTCGCCTGCTTCAGCACAAGACATGACAGGCTCACGCTTGAGGGTTGCGTCATCGGCGGGCTTGCCTGCAAAGGAGAAGCCTGGATCCGTGCAAACTGAACCAGAACGATCGCCGGGCCACCGCGATTTGGCAAGACCCCGCCGCGTCCGGAAGTCGCACATTGTCGCAAAATGTTTCGCCAATGCAGCGGCGTAAACACTGCTTCAATCGACCTGCTTTCACCTTCCAATGACGGAAGTTGTCAGACCAGCATCTTCTTGTAGCCAAAGTGGCTCTGATCATATCCGAGACGCAGATAGAAGTGGTGCGAGCCTTCCCGTTCCTTGTTCGATGTGAGCTGCAGCATGCAGGCATTCGCGCTTCGGGCAAGAATTTCGGCGTGATCCATCATCTGCCGACCGATGCCATTTCCCCTCTGGTCCGGCCTTACGTGCACACTTTCGATTGTGGCGCGCGGGCGCCCCTTGAACGCAATGCCTTTGAGGAAGTGGATCTGATAAGTGCCGACCACTTCGTCTGCATCGTTTAGTGCCACGTAAATATCCGCTTCGGGAGCGGTCATCAGGGCTTCAAAAGCAGGCTGATAGTCCTGCCATTCTGCAAATTCCCGTCCCTGGCGCACACTTGTGGCGCCAACATTGATGATGGCGACGATTTCGCGAAGGTGACCCGGTTCTGCCCTCACAATCCGTATCTTTGAAGTCACTTGACGTTCCCTGAATCTCCACGGCGGCCAATTGGCCTCGCCGACATTGGACCGACCATCAGGATCACCTGATCTTAACCGATAAAAATTGAATCAACTCATCTTCAATTCATGTATCAAGATTTAAGCCGCGATCCATACCCTTTCCCAAGATTTCGGCAACTCGGTGGGGTTCATGGACATGTTTGACTGGGGCGGTTGGGCAGTGGCTATCGGCAGCGGGCTGATCGGTGCGGCCCTGGTCTGGGGCCTGTCCGCATCAGCCCGGCCGACCGCGGTTCGAAAGGGACATGTCTGCTACCTGACCTATGGCTGGCCGGTCAAGTGCCTTGCCATTTCACTGGTGCCGTTCGCCATCTTGTTTGTCTATGCGATGGCGCATGCACCCGCCAGACAGATCGCGATGGCGTTCGTCGTGACGGTCGCGTTTCTCGCGATCACCATCTTCGTCAACTATCAGATCTTCTTCGTCAAATTCGGATATGACCGGAACAAGATCTATTTCAGCAGCCCGTTTTTGAGAAACGCGAGCGTTCCCTGGGACCATCTTGAATTCGTCGGCCATTCGCATCTGGTTCAGGCCGACTACATGGAAGTCTCGGGCATCGGTCGCATCTGGTGTTCCAGCTTCCTCAACGGTTATGATGAACTTGGCCTGTTTCTGGAACGCAAGGCAGATGCACTCCTGACACCAGGCAGTTAGGCAACCGCCAAGATCTCACGGCTGAAACAGCGTTTGCCTTCGATCAGCGACACAATTCGTCGCTCGCGTCGAGTTCCGCAACACCCCACCAGGTCGTCCGCCATCCATGATCTTTCCAAATGTGCGGCCAGTTGCCTGCCAGATAGGTCGCAGACAGCGGCATGACGGGGCTGCCGAAAGTCACTTGCGTGTACCGGTCCGCCGCTGGACTTTCGGGTTGTTTCTCGCCATCCTCCCAGACAAAGAAGCATTTTTCCCGTGGCGGCGTTCGCGCCGGGATCGCGTTGGTCACAACCCTTGCCCCCGGAAACAGAACTCTCAGATTGCCGCCCGTGTAACCGTTTTCCGCAATCAGCGTCGCCTTCTCCGCGCCCAAGGCGGCAAGCGAGCTCTTGATGTCGGCATAGGGTTTCATGTGGCGGCACTTGCCGCCGCACCAGAACCTGTCCGGTGCGACAATTCCGGGAATGCGGGCAACAAAGACCACCGCAACAACGGCAAGGATGATCGCCCCCAGCCAGCGCCATTGCTTGTGAAACCCGAAGCGCTCAAGATCCGCAAACAGATAGATCGGCAAGAGCAGCATCAGGGGATGCATGTGCCGTTCCTTGACATAGGTTGCGCCGGTGACGGCAATCATCAGCGCCGTCAGCACGATCATCGCCAGGACGGTTCGGCCACACAGGCGAGCAACATCGCCAACTTGGGGAACCACAGGCGCTTTCCTGCGAAGATATCGAGGCCAGAAAACAATGAGAAGCAGCGGCACCAGGAGAACGGAGAAACCAAGCAAACCAAATGCGAGCTTGCCCAGGCCCTGTCCGGCCCTGGCGAGGTGGGACGTCTCTGCGGCCACGCCCATCGTCTTTGACACCGAGGCAAACAGCTGAAGACCTTCCGTCATGATCCACCAGGCGTAAGGGCTATAGACGATTGCAGCAGCAACCGGAACAACCGCCAGCCCCAATATCCTGATCCGGTTCCGCCAGACGCCGTCGCTCAACGCAGCCAGAACCAGAGCCAAAACGAATATCGGATAGGAGTGTTTTCCTAATAGCCCGGCGCCGGCAACGGCGCCAAACAGCAGATAAAATGACAAACGCCCTGTTTCGAGCGCCTTGATGAACAAGAACGCGCTTGCGGCGCATGCCGTTGTCAGAACAACGGTATGGGTCACACCCTCGTGCAGGTTCCAGCCGAACTGGTAGTAGAGCGAATAGGAAAAGGCGCAGAGAGCTGCCAGCCGCGGATCGGACATTGCCTTGCGTGCGATCAGGAACAGAAACAGCGCCGCAATCGAGATCAGCGTGTATTTGACGAACAATGCAGCCCAGACCGTCGGACCGAATGCCTGCTGCGCGGTCCACAACACCCATTCATAAAGCGGTGGTTGACGCAGCATGTAACCGGGCTCGAGTGTTTGAACGAGAACGTTCTCGAACATGTCGTCCGTCCCCAGAACGGGCGTTGACAGAGCTCTGAGCAGAAGGTGTGACAATCCCCATAATGCGACGAGGCCCCAGACCCCAAAAGGGGTGGCGTAGAAAGGTGCGGTCTGTCGGGCAGAATTGGCGGTTGCTGTCATTCGGTCAATTGAACGCTTTCAGGTTGCCAAGCCCTTTAGCTTATTTGGCGGCACCTGCCTAGCACAGTGCTGCTGGTTTCAAGTTCAGGTAGCGTCTTGCGGGTGCATTCGGCCAAGGCCCGAATACACTTCCTCAAGCCACCTGGTCTGCGTAGCGCATGCCAGGCCGGCAAACGATCAGCCGCGATAGGTCGCCAGTTTGTACGCAGCCAGGGAAAAGAAAACACCCAGCCCTGCTTCAATCCAGCGCCTGCTCCTCCGGTAGAAGTCGACAACCGGTTGCGTCGAGAAAGTGATCGCATAGCCGAGGTGCCCGAGGACCGACATGAGCGTGCAACAAGAAATCAGCGACAGGCCAACCCAAAGCGGCGCGTTTGGTCCAAGACCCACGCCCACGATCGCGATCCAGTGGAGAGCTGCCTTCGGATTGGTCATCTGAATGGCAAGCCCCTGAAGAAACAACCTGTTTCCTTTCGCTGACCGTACAGCGACATTTCCTTCCGGTGTCGCTGCCGACCGGAAAGCCCTGTAGGCAAGCCAAAGCAGATAGATGGCGCCCAGAATCTTCAAGACGGTAATCGCATGCGCATAGGCTGCGATCAGCGCGGTCAGTCCAGCCACGGTGAGCGTCGCCCAGATGCCGGAGCCGATCCCGACGCCAAGCGCCAGCTTCACACCCGATGCCCGCCCCCGCTCCATGGACGTTCCGATGATCGCCAGGATATTGGGTCCGATGCTTATGAAGCCGACGGAAAAAATTCCGAGCGCCAGGAGAAGGCTTGCAAGATCCGCGTTCATGACAGTTTTGATCCATCAGTTCCTGAAGTAACACCGCAGCCCGCAGACCTGGTGGTGTTGCGGAACTAAACTAACAGGGTTAGCTAATGGCTCTCAATCCAAAAACGACCAGGTGTCCGCCCCGTCGAAGTGGCGGTGGCCAATGGCTTCAATGGTGCCGGGACGGGCAAGACGCAGGTTGACTGCCATGCGCCCTTTTGCATCACCGGCAACGGCTTCCCAATGAGTGGTTGAACCGCAGGTTTTGCAGGTATGAAAGGCAAGCTGCCTGTCGCCCCAAACATAGCTGGTTGTTGCCCCGGGTTTCGCCGTCACCGCAATGTCCCCGACTTCACCATGGCCCCATACGGTCCCCAGACTGCGGCAGATCGAGCAGTTGCATTCCACGGCGAAGCGAGGCCGTACCTTCATCTGGTAAGTCACGGCACCGCAATGACAGGAACCGGTAATGGGCAGTTCTACGGCCGAGACTTCATTCTCACCCGCCATAACTCACTCCAGGCCGATCTTCTGTTTCAAAAGATCGTTCACTGCCTGCGGGTTGGCCTTGCCTTTGGACGCCTTCATCACCTGACCGACGAACCAGCCGACAAGGTTCGGCTTTTCCTTGGCCTGTTCAGCCTTGTCCGGGTTGGCGGCGAGGATCTCGTCGACAATCGCCTCGATCGCGCCAAGGTCAGTCACCTGTTTCATACCGCGATCTTCAACGATCCGTGCCGGGTCACCGCCTTCCATCCAGACAATTTCGAACAGATCCTTGGCGATCTTGCCTGAAATCGTTCCAGCCTTGATAAGGTCGATGATGGACCCGAGTTGAGCCGCGGAAACCGGGCTGTCCGCCAGATCCGTGCCTTCCTTGTTCAAGCGGCCGAAAAGTTCGTTGATTACCCAGTTTGCGGACAGTTTGGCGTCACGCCCCTTGGCAACATCCTCAAAGAAGTCGGCAGATGCCTTTTCGACAACCAGGATATCGGCATCATACGCGGTCAGGCCGTAGTCACCGATGAAACGAGCCTTCTTGTCGTCCGGCAGCTCCGGCAGGTGGCCAGAGAGTTCATCGACAAATTCCTGGCTGAATTCGAGCGGCAGCAGGTCGGGATCCGGAAAGTAGCGGTAGTCATGCGCTTCTTCCTTGGAGCGCATGGACCGGGTTTCACCTTTCACGGAATCGAAGAGACGGGTTTCCTGATCTATTTCGCCGCCATCCTCCAGAATCGCGACCTGACGCCGGGCTTCGTATTCGATGGACTGTCCCACAAAGCGGATCGAGTTGACGTTCTTGATCTCGCAACGGGTGCCGAAATCGCCGCCGGGACGCCTGACTGAAACGTTGACGTCCGCGCGCATGGAGCCCTGGTCCATGTTGCCGTCACATGTTCCCAGGTAGCGCAGGATCGTGCGCAGCTTCGTCAGGTAGGCCTTTGCCTCGTCAGACGAACGAAGGTCCGGCTTGGACACGATTTCCATCAGCGCAACACCAGAGCGGTTCAGATCCACGAAGGACATTGTCGGATGCTGGTCATGCAATGACTTTCCGGCGTCCTGTTCCAGGTGGAGGCGTTCAACGCCGATCTCGACCTGTTCGTCCGGCATGTCGAGCAAGATCTTGCCTTCGCCGACGATCGGCTGTTTGAACTGCGAAATCTGATAACCCTGCGGCAGATCCGGGTAGAAATAGTTCTTGCGGTCGAACACGGATTTCAGATTGATAGCCGCCTTCAGCCCGAGACCGGTCCGGATCGCCTGCCTGACGCATTCCTCGTTGATCACCGGCAGCATACCTGGCATGGCGGCGTCGACGAGACTGACGTTGTTATTCGGGTCCTTGCCGAATTCGGTCGAGGCACCGGAAAAGAGCTTGGCTTCGGAAGTCACCTGGGCATGGACTTCCATGCCGATCACGATTTCCCAATCGCCGGTCGCTCCCTTGATGAATTTCTTCGGATCGGGTGTGCGTACGTCGACAATCGTCATCTTCGTCAAAAATCCTGTTCTGTTCGATTTCGCGCGCAAAGGAGCGGTGTCAAAACGAACTCCAAGGCGCAACTACTTTGCAGACTGTTGACCTATTCGGGAATTGATTGGGCTGCAAGGTTTTCCTTGCCAAGAACTGTTTCTTTCGCACAGAGAGCTGACCCTATTGGTCATGACCGGGGTTCTGCGCCTCGCCCGTGCGCATGATGAAGCCAATCAGAACCGCGACTGCCTGATAAAGTTCTATTGGAATTTCCTGATCGATTTCGATCTGGGACAGGGCTTCGGCCATCATCGGGTTCTGTTCGATCGGCACACCGGCTTCCTTGGCCAGCCTTTCAATCTGCTCGGCAATCGAACCAGCCCCTTTAGCCGTGACCACCGGTGCGCCTTCGTTTTCGTATTGAAGCGCGACGGCCAGCTTCTTTTCCGGCGGTTTGTTCGAACTCATTGCCTTTTCCTATGATTGCCGATCGATCAGCGCGCCGTATTTCGCCGCCGTTCTGGGCGGCAAACCCCGGACGAGCCGAAACTCCTGCAGATCGAGTCCAGCATCGGCAAATGACGCTTCGACTGATTCACGAACGGAATTCAGGTTGTCGAAAGTTTCCTTGCGATCCACCCAAAGGCTGACAAACGTTCCGCCGCCGCGCAAACTGACGGCTGCCTCCAGAGGGCCTGTTGCCGTGAGGTCGAGTGCGAAACGAAGCCGCCAGGCCTGTTCGTCCTCATCTCCTTCCTCCTGCCCACTGCCATCCCTGCCAACCTGCATTTGCATAACGGCGGTTTCCTGACCAAGCGAAAGAGGCAGTTCCAGCACGATATCCATCGGACGCGTACCCAGCTTTTGCCGTTCGTCGCCCGCAAGACCCGAGTTGACGAGTTGCGTCATCCGCATTCGGGCAAGCGCAGCGTCGGTTTCCTTCAGCAATGACTGCAGGTTCTGCGGAGCCGCACCTGTCCAGAATCCGCTGGCGGCTTGTTGCGCCTGCGCTTGAGGAGGGCCTTGCAATGTCGGTACGGAGGGCTGGCTGGCAGGCCGGGTCACCTGGCCCTTGCTACCAAATTGCTGCAGGATCGATCTGAAGGAGAGCAGAACGGACTTGAGATCCCCCTGGCCAGCCGAACTCCCCTGACCGGGAAGTGCAAGATTTGCCTCCCTGAACTGCCCCGAGTGGCGAACTGCTTGCTGAAGGCCGGCAGCCGTCGGTTTCTGTACAGTGTTCAGCCTTAATCCGAGGATCTGCTGCATTGCCTTGACCACAGGATCAGGCATCGATACCTGCCCGCTTGCCTGTGCGGACATCAGACTCCCAACCTGTGCGAACAGATTTCCAAGACCCGATTGTTGCTCGCCGAGTGGCTGCATCAACTGACGTGCAATTTCCCTAACCGGTGCCTGAGTGCTTGACGCAGCAACGTTTGTCGGAGCACTTTCCCGACTATTGCTCGTCAAACCGGCGGGTTGATAAGGCTGGCTTTGAGCAACACGCAAACCTTCCCCTGCCTGCAACTTGGCTCCCGTCGCCCCGGATGTAATTGCGGAAGCGGAAACCGGTCCAATAGGCGCCTGAACAATGCCGCTGACAGTTGGGCCTGCAATGTTCGGGGAAGCCGCGCTTTGGGTCGTCACGCCGGGTTGCGCCGTCAATGGTCCGGGTGGAGCCGCCAGCCGACCGGGCAATTGTCCGGGTAACGATGGCAAGGGGCCAGTTGCTGACTGGCCTGCAACAGTGCCGGTCGCACTCGTCCCGCCCCCCAGCGCAATACTCCCCTGCGCAACACTCCCTTGCGCAACACTCCCTTGCGTAACGCTTCCGGGTGTAGTGCTTCCTGGAGAAGCAGGTTGCGCTGTCGTCGTGCCTGTGGAAACCGGCGCTGTGGGGGGCACAGGACCGCGTGAAGCGGCAGGGCTTACTTGCCCTTTGGCTATGACTGTATCAGTGCCTACTTTAGGTTGTGCAAGCAGCGGCTTGATTACCTGGCTCGAAGGGCCTGAAATCGATACAGCGGATGCGGTAACAGGTCCGGACGAAATGGGTGTCGCCGGAGACGCGGGTGCCGTTGAGGTTGTCGGCGCGGTCGGCGCCGGTGCCGGCCCTGTGTTTCCGGTTTGCGGCAGCGCTGTAGAATTTCCTGGCAACGGTGCTGGAACAGAACCCGAGACCTGGGGGAGATTGCCGGCAGCGGGCAGATCAATTGGCGATCCACCCGCATTGACAGTGACCTGTGCAGGTTGCAGCGGTGCAGTGCTTTTTGCAGGAGTTCCGGCCAGACCTGGTGGAATGAAAGATCCGCCCGGTCTGAAACCTTCGGTGCGAGGAGCGACTTGCGTTTGTGCCGGCTGAACAGGCGTTGTTTGCGTGGTTCCGGAGTGGACCGGTGCCTGACCCGTCGGCAAGTGCAAGGCCCGCCCCCCGGTTTGCTCGGCAGTGGCCTGAAATACAGGTCCTGCCGCTCGCGGGGCCTGCGCATTGGCCTGTGGCGCCAGTGAGGCCTGCGGCGCTTGTGGGGCTTGTGGGGCTTGAGTGGAATTTGAAGCAACTGGAGCGGTTCGAGCCTGTGCCACGTTCGGCTGCGTTTGAAGGATACCCGCGGCTTCACTTTTTAGCTGCCCTGCAACGATTCCGGGTTGCGGAACCTTCTGGGGCTGGGGTTGAGGTTGGGGCTGGATCTGAGGTTGCGGCTGTTGCGGCAGTTGACCTTGAAGCTGCGGCGGATTTTGAGGCTGCGGCTGAAAACCAGGTTGCGGAACGGGTTGAGGTTGGGCCTGAGGTTTCACCTGAGCGCCGCTGCCGTCAAGACCTTGAGGGGGAACAGTCGTGATCTGAATGGCAGGGTTCTGTCTGCTACCTGTCACGGTAACAACCACTTCCGTACCCGGCGGGAGCGGTGTCCGGACCCGCAAGTCGATCTTGGCATCGGCAGTCGCCAGGCGCACGACACCACCCGGCAGATTGGTCTCCACCTTTGCTTTCAATTCAAGACCAGGCTCAAGCCTCTGTGATCCCACGGCAATTCCGGGACCCAGCGTCAGCGGTTGAGCGCTTACTGTTTCGACCATCGCACTGCCTCACGCAATCGCGGAACTGCAGAATCATAGACTTACAGTATGGCCGGTTTCTTAAGCTGTGCCCAGACTTGACCCTGATCAATGCCAACTTGAATTCAACAGCCCATCCTTGAGGTGAATCTGACAGGAGATGGCAGCCCGGCAAAGCAATGCCCTGACGACCGACCGGAGCCGATTTCAACATCAGTCCTGAAGAAGGAGAAACAGCTTGAACTGGATGGATCGCCTCAATGAGCGTGCGGAACTGATGGGTCGAATGCTCGATGCGATCGGTGCCATGAAGAACATGCCTACCGGAATTCACTCGAATGCAGCCATACGATCGGCAGCCGTGCGCTGTATCAATTGCCGGAATACCGAGGCCTGCAAACAGTGGCTTTCCGATCACCCGGATGGTGCAACTCACCCGATGAAGAACTGTCCCAACGCAGAACTCTTCAACAGTTGGCTGGAAGACTGATCTTCCTCATGGATTGGCAGTCAGGTTTTGTTGCGTTGCCTGTTCAGCCAGAATGCCAGGCTGCCGGCCAGAACACCACCAACGAAGCGAAACGGAAACATCGCCAGGGCACCCGCGTCCTGTGAAATCAGCTGCGGCAATTGCAACATGCCGACTGCAGCTTCCAGGATCAGCGAAAGTGCCGCTGCGGCAAACCCGGCAATCCAGAGTTTTTGAGCTCCATCGGCCCGCCATCCCAGATAACCGCCGATGACAAGCGCGAACGGGTTTAGGAGTCCGGACATCCCGAAGAGATCAAACCAGGTATCAGATAGCATTTCCATACCCCCTCTTATCGCTGGCTCCACTGAAATGCGAGACAAAATCTGCCTTGCATCACGCCGATTGCGCCAGAGAGATTATTCTAGTTGGTCAAAATAAACTTTTCTAAACGGTCAAATATCATTGCCATGATGCTGATTGCCGTGAATAAATCGTCGAACAATCGACCGACACTGCAGTGAGATAAATCTCGGTTCACCTACATATTCTCTGTTTTACTCTTCCGGTCCTTGTGTTATCTTTCCTACTGAACCTTATTTTATGTCCGATGAACTTCGGACACTATTGTTTGTAAGTTTTTATCATGACCGTTGCCTCACCCGCACCATCCGACGATCCCACTATCGAAGCCTTGGGTAAAACCGACCGCAGGCTTGCGATCTTATGTGGTCACTGTGGCCGTTTCCGTTACATGAACGGTGCCCGGTTCTCGCAAAACCAGAAAGTTTCCGCCCTGAGCGAAACTCTTTCCTGCGGATTGTGCGGATCAGAAGATGTCACTGCAATAGCAGTTTCAAGACATCCCGAAAATGGCTACTGGCCAGCTGAACGCAGCTGAATGACCTCATCACCACGGGTGAAACCAATCCGCAACACCTTGGCCTGAACCGCCTCGATTCGGCTAGGCCACGTTTCTGCAGGTATTGTCAGTTCTTCAACTCCATGATACCCGGCCCCACAGAATTTGAGAGGATTTATGTCCGGATCACAAGAGTCCCGGTAATCCCCGACTGAAGACAGTCGGGTCATGCAACACGGCGCGGCATGCGATCTGCTGCAGCGACCGGATTCTTGCATTCAGATTCAGGTTCTCAAAGACATCGATGGACATATCAAAAGCCGAGCAGCGGGTCTTGCACCTGCTCGCACAAGGTGGCTGTATTCTCGTGGAAAAGAACGAGGCAGGCCGCATCACCAAACAGGAAACGATCACACGGGATGGCTGGTACTGGGGAGGCTGCTCTCTACGGCTGTTTCGTAAACTCAAATACAAACGCCTGATTGCGTCACGAAACAGTGGTCCCTACAGGATTACACCGCTGGGACTGCGAAGGGTCCGGTCCCAGCTGGACAATCGTTGACACTTTTCAAACCAGACCAAGAAAAGAAGGCGCGCCGAAAACCGGCGCGTTTTCTGTTCATGTGGTGTGACGGAATCCGCCTGTTGCAGCCGTCTAGGCTTCAACAATATCCGGTTTGTCGCCAAGCAGATAGCGCGGTCCTCGCCCATGGCGGGATGCGGCGTCGCCAGCGTTATAGAGCCTGCAGGATTTCATCGAAAGACAGCCGCAGCCTATACAGGCATCCAGCTTGTCCCTGAGCGCGGTCATCCGTTCGATGCGTTCATCGAGATGTTTCCGAAACTCTCTGCTGATCCGGGTCCAGTCCGCCTTGTTCGGAGCCCTTCCTTCCGGAAGTCCGGCCAGCTGTCGTGATATTTCCGAAATCGTGAAGCCGAATTCCTGAGCCACAAGCACAAAGGACAAACGCCGGATGTCGGCCCTGAGGAAGCGCCTTTGCCCACCGCTGTTTCGGACGGGATGAACCAGACCCTTTTCCTCGTAGAAGCGGATCGCTGATACGGACAGCCCTGTCCTTTCCGACAACTCTCCGATCGAGAGGAGGTCACTACCTTTCATAACCCTGTTCAAAATATTCTCATTTTTGCTCTTGACCTCAAGTTTACTTGAGGAATTATGTCAGGTGTCCAGAAGGATTGAAACCTTGAAAGGACACTGCGATGAGCACCCCGTTTCTGGAACATGTAAATGTGACCGTTCGCGATCCGGAAGCAATGGCAAAACGCCTGGAAGACTGGTTCGGCTGGAAAGTGCGCTGGAAAGGCGCGGCGCTCAACGGTGGGACGACCTATCACATCGGCAACGAGACAAGTTACATAGCCGCGTACAGCCCGTCTCACAACACGACACCGGTCAACGGCACGAGCTATAGCCATCATGGCGGCCTCAACCATATTGCGGTCGTCGTCGATGACCTTGATGCCACCGAAGAGCGCGTCAAGGCCGGCGGTTACAAGACCCACAATCATCAGGACTACGAACCCGGTCGCCGCTTTTACTTCGATGATGACGACGGCATCGAATTCGAAATCGTCAGTTACGCCGACTAACAAGCACCAAAACGCAGGACCGTGACCGGCAGTCACGATCCTGCGTTGAAAATTATCGAGCGCTGACAGAGGCGACGGCCAGATTTTGGCGTTTTCTTCTGAAACACTCCGGACTATTGCAACGCCACCTTGTGTGGCAGCGCTACCGGAACGAGCATTTTACGTTCCGGTCAGCAGTCGGGAGGGACGGATGAGGCTCGTGAGAAACGAAGAGGTCGCCTGGACCAATGGTTCAGGCTACAGGAAGAAAATACTCCTTCGGGACAAGGAGGTTAACCTGGAAGGCGGGCTTGTGCAGCTGGTTGAAATACCACCCCACACACAGGTGAATGATCATTTCCACAAGTCCTGCACCGAAGTGTTTCATGTCATATCCGGGAAAGGCGTTTTCTGGATCGATGACAACCGGATAGACCTGGAACCGGGGCAAACACTGACCTGTGAACCATTGGAAGTTCACAGGACGGAGAACCCTTTCGATTATCCCTTTACCTATATTGTCTTTAAAACGAACGCTGTCGAAAATGACCTGTTCTGGTGCGATCAGTAAAAACTGCTTCACACTTACTCGTTTCGGCACCAACCCTGAAGAAACGCCAAAAATCACGCGAATGACAGAAGCCATCCGCGCTGCTTCGATTGTGCTCAGTGACCGGTGAGCACCAACGCGGTAATCGGGTATCTCAGTGCCTGGCCACGGATCATGATCGCATGGACAATGCCGACGGTGTCGACAACATGCAGGAAGACAAACTCACCCGTGCCCAGGTTCTCGTCCGACGACAACTTCTCATGATTGCTTGTATAGGCGTTTACCGAACAACTCGCACCGGGAGGCAACTTGTCCAGCCCGCCCTCGTAGAGCGGTTCGAGGATCGCCGTGACAGTGCCCTGCTTGCCTGAAGTCTGTGACGCATCGAAAAGCTGACTACCTGCGGTCACCTGCCCGGAGGCGATTGCGTTCTGCACATCCGTTACGACCAGGGGTATGATCGTAAAAGGGACTGAAGGGCAAAAGGCTTCCGCGACCATGCCGGTCTTCATGACCTGGGCTTCGATCTGGCTGAAACCGGCGACGATGCGCTCCTGCTGGGAGTCTGCCGGAATCAGGACGCCAGCCGGCCGCATCAGCGGGTTCACGATATCCCCGGGGCGCAGGACGAACTGACTGACGGTTCCGTCAACACCGGCATAAACGGTCATCTTGGACAGCTCGACTTCCGCTTCCTGTTCTCGTGCTCGCGCACTCTCCAGAGTTGCGGGCAAGGCCACATTGATCTTCGTTTCCACCAGATCCTTGTTGGCCTGTGCCGCAGCCAGGGCACCTTGACGTGCATCTACCGTGGTCTGAAGCTTTTCGATATCCCGCTCGCTGACCACATTCGCATTCCGCTGGAACAGTTCCTGTTTCGTATCAAGTTCGTCCTGGGCCTGCTTGAGCGAGGCTTCCGCTTGCTCGACTTCAGCATTTGCAACGGCAAGCTCGCTTTGAGCGAGCGCAATCTCGCCCTCGATTTCAACAATTTGCTGCTTTGCCGTGGTGACATCGGCTTCCTGGCGGCTGCTGTCCAGTTTGAAGAGTGGATCGCCTGCCTTGACCTCCGTATCAAGCGACAGCGGCATGAAGACCTCTGCAACCCGCCCCGAGCCCTCAGGCAGGATAGGAAGCACGCGGAACGTTGACACAGCGCTCGTCGAGGAAGGATGGAAATAGAATATCAGCGTAATCAGCGAAATCGTGAGCATCAGGCAGGAGACGATGCCGTAACGCAGTTCGTACCAGACCGAATAAAGCGTTATCTCATGGCCTATGCGCTTGCCCTGAACATAACGTCGGAACAGATAATCGGGAAGGAGCGTGACCATGGAACAGAAAAGGGTCTCAAACATCTATCCTGCCTCCCCTCACGCTTTTTCTGTGTTCTTCGAGGGCGACCCCGGCTCGGCGATCTGAATTTCTTCCGCTCCGCTTTCAGGAAACTGCCCGTTATCGTCCGGATCCGTCGGGAACTCGGGCTCATCATCAATCGGATCCACCGACTCTACATTTTTTCCGTCATATTTCCGCGCAATTCTGCTTGCCGAGTTCGCGATCGTCTCAAGTGGCGACATGAAATCGGGCAGCTGGACAAACGCCAGCACAAGAGCAGCAACCCAGAAGATCTGATTGTGGGTGAAGAGAGCCAGCAATCCCAGGACCGCAACAAGCTCGAACTGAATTCTGCCATGCTTGTGCGCCAGCCGCTCGGGCAGTGAATGAAGGTACAGATAGAACGTCCCCAAGAGCAAAACAATCACAATGAGGAAGATCAGAACCGTCAACATCATCTGGTCGCTGCCGTCTGCCTTTGGAAGAAAAAAAGGCAGGTGATGCGGCGCAAGCTCGTGCATTTTCTCAGTCATCTTCAAATCCGTAAAAAAATCCGCGTCGAAGACAACCTGTGCCAGGATCAAGTTGGCGTCAAACAAAAAGGAATTTGGTTGCACTGTTAGCTGAATTGCAGGCGCGGGAAAACACCCGGACCGGATTTCACCGGTTCGAAAATTCCTTGGCAATCGTGAACGACGAGCGTCCGGCCCGCTCGCGCTAGCGCGGCGCCATTCGGATAGCACCGTCCAGACGAATGGTTTCCCCGTTCAGCATGTCGTTCTCGCAAATCGATCGGACGAGTTGGGCAAACTCATTTGCTTTCCCGAGACGGGACGGAAACGGCACTTGCTGGCCCAACGAGTCCTGCACTTCCTGCGACAAGCCGAGCAGCATCGGCGTTTCAAAAATGCCGGGAGCGATCGTCATCACCCGGATGCCGGATTTCGAAAGATCCCGGGCTACGGGGAGCGTCATGCCGGCAACACCGGCCTTCGACGCAGCATAGGCAACCTGTCCAATCTGACCGTCGAAAGCTGCAACGGATGCCGTTGAGACAATCACACCGCGGCCGCCATCCGGCGTCACCGGATCAAGAGTGGCCATGCCGGTGGATGCAATGGAAAGGCAGCGGAACGAGCCGACCAGATTGACCGCCACGACCTTTTCAAACATATCCATCGGGTGCGGTTCACCCCGGGATGTCGTTTTGGCTACCGGGGCAATGCCGGCACAATTGACGAGGATCCGCTCCTGTCCGTGGGCGCTGCGCGCCCGTTCAAATCCAGCTTCAACGCTGGCCTGGCTGGTAACGTCCACATCCGCGAAGACGCCGCCGATATCAAAGGCAGTTTCCTGGCCCCGTTCAGGGTCTCGGTCGAATATTGTTACTCTGACGCCCGCCCCGGCCAGCATCCTTGCTGTAGCCGCGCCCAATCCCGACGCACCGCCGGTCACGATCGCCGATAAGGCTGAGTCCAGATTCAAGGGAACCTCCTTTGGAGTTCAATTCCATGATTCTATTATGTTAATTCAATCAAATTGACGATAACGTCAATTTTTCGACAAAGTGGCGAAGAATTGGCTGTCGGTCAAGCGTATTCATGTCGTCAGCGGCATCTTTTAACGCAGTGACGAATTTCCCTGTCCTTGCGATGCGGTTCTCACTGGTCGACCAAAACCACAAGATCAACCGGCCTAAGCATGCCGGCCACCTCCACATGCGGCCGGGTTTCAACGGGTTTGGCATCATAGCCTTGCGCAATGGCGAGATCCCAGGTGGCCTGATCTGTCAGCGAGGCGGACTTTTGCGCCTTGTTCGCGTCTTCCAGCTTGGCAGCGCGATTGACGGCATCGCCGATCACCGTAAACTCGAGCCTGTTTTTAGAACCGATAACACCTACCGTTACTGTTCCGGCCGAAACGGCTGTGCCGATCCGCAGCCGTCCTGGCCACCCGACATCACGAAAGCGCTGCTGCTCGTTGGCAACACAATCCACGAGTTTTTCGGCGGCTCTCAGCGCATCGGCTGCATAGGAATCCGACGGGTGAACGGCGCCGAAGGTGGCAAGTATGCCGTCGCCCAGAAACTTGTCCACGCGACCGCCTTCCTGATTGATGACCTCAACAGCAAGATTCTGGTACTCGGCCAGAACGGACAGAACACTTTCGGGTGGCAAGGTAGCAGAGGTTGATGTGAACGAACGTATGTCGGCATAAAGGATCGCCGCCTCCCGCAGGCTCCCCTCGCCGGCCTCAAGCGAGGTACCCGCATCCGTGATTGACGCAGCAACCTCGGGAGCAAAAAAACGGCGCAGGTCCTTTGCTGCAGCCTGATCGCGGGTTGCCTCGAACAACATTGACCGCCCCCTGTAAAGCGCAACGGACAATATGATGGTCACGGCAAAGATGACCATGGTCTTGTCGAGTTCCGCACCTATCAGGATCGAGTTTCCGGTCAGATACTCGACATAGTTTCGCGTCACCCGCATGGAATCCATGTCCGCAAAGGCGGCGTAGAACACCAGCCCAAGCCAGCCGGCAACGGCAACTATTCCTGTTGTCAGAACAAAACGCGGATCAAACCTGAGCGCTCTCAGCCCAATGAAGATGAACACATACATCAGCGTTGGTGTTTTCAGGTAAAAGGCCGGGTGCTGATCATACTGGATATGGAAAGAGAAGATCAGGCCAACGAGGAGCGCCATATCGACACCGATCGATATGAGCAAATACCACTGGGGCAACTCGAACCGATACGAAAGCGCAAGACGCAAGACGGTGAACAGAAAGTAGGCGCCCAGTGCAATCGGCACAAAATTGAAGCCCGCCGTGCCTTCCGCCCTGGGGGCGATCGCGTAAAGCGAGGAAAAGAACAGAACAAGCCCCAGCTGCACCCAACTGATCAGGCGCTCGGAGGAATCTTCGCGTGCACGGATTTCCGCGCGGACCCGGTCAGGCAAACCTGTTTCCGGTGGTCCGCCCTGAAGGATGTAGCGAAGGGATTGGGTAATTGAGCTCATAACGGTCCAATATCAAATTGTGACCGGAGTTTCTCCCTTCGGCAGCTAATACGCAACAAGGTGCGCGTGAAAGTGACCGTTCGTGAAGGTGGAGGGTCTACCGGCCTGACAGGAGCCCGAGCTGTTCGATCCTGTGAACGAGTTCACGCTGCCTGTGACATCCGGTTTTTGACAGGGCCGCTTTGATCTGGTTACGCACGGTATGGATGCTGACATCCCGTTCCGCCGCGATTTCGCCTGGCGTCAGTCCTTCTGAAAGCAGGAGCGCGGACTCTGCCTCAGCCTTGCTCAAGGACAGGGAATTCTGCAATCTTTTCAGAGTTGTCGACCGGTTACAAACCGGCTTGAAAGCCAGAACCGTCGCCAAGCCGGAACCTGTTACAAAGGTTCCGAAAGGTGACTTGTCCAGATCTCCCAGACGCATCCCCATTGTTCGGCAGATCCATTCCTGCCCGTCCCTGTCGTAAAGTCTGACATTCTTGAACATGTTCGGATTGTCGCTTGCCTGGACACCAATATGAGAAAGAAATTGCGCCTGAACCTTTCCGGAGCGGAATTTCAGGCGGCGCATCAGGTCACTGCCTATCAATTTTCCGCATGCAATCAGATTTTCAGCTCCCTGACACGCGTAGTGGATCATCATCGCCGAATTCACGACAACGATGGCCGTCCCCGCTCCGAGCAGATGTCGTTCTGCCGCCCATTTCTCGAACTTCAACCCCGTGATCATGCGATTGATTTCAAGTGACTGGCGAATGATCGGCGCCAGACTTGCACAAAGCCGCAGCCAGTCGCCTTCATACTTTTCCTTGTCCTTTGCGCGCATGTTGCCGCCTAGCAGGAACATGCGATCGGAATCGAAGGCAAGCATGGAGCCACCACCTGCATACAGATCCTCAAGCGGGAGCAGGATATCCGCATAAAACTGGGTTCGTTTCAAAGTATCCGGTGCACAAAGTTCAGCACTCGAGATCACATCACCGATCCCGCACTTGGGAAAATTCACCGCAAACGGATTCCTGTCGGCGAAATACGTCTCGTAGAGTTTCAGGATTTCCGGATCATATCCGGAAGAATAGGCCAACGGAGCCGCATTGGTGGCCTTGTCGTATCCGATGAGCTGAGTACACACGTGCGAGGGCATCGCACCGGCAACGGCCTCAATAAACACCTGCCACTCGTCTGGATCCATTGCGGCTGCCACAGCCAGATTGGACAATTGAATGTACTTTTCCGCGGTTAGAACCACACCACCCCCCAAGTGTCAGCGGCTGTTTCTTTGGTGCAGCGACGCGGCACAACCGGCCTGCAACTCATAATTTATAGCCTGATATAGTCCATTTGGATCATGCATGCGGCGCATAGTTCCAGTAAACAAGTGTTGATCGTGCAGTGCAGTTCGCTGCAGCGGCTATTTAGGTTGCTCGAACTGTTTTCCGGATGCAGCATGGGAATTCCCGCATTCCCGCATTCGGCAAGCGATAAATTTTTTATGCTATGTTATTTTTTGGGCGGCCATTTGGGCCGCCGTTTTTTCATCTAAATACACGATTGACCGGGAGCGTCCTGCGCATCAACCGGTTCGCTCTGGCGCATTCGGCCCAGTTCGATCAAATCGTTTCATTCTGCCGAAACAATTCTTCAGAGATACAAGGGTGAATGAAGATGCTCGCTGCCGGGTATCAGGCAGTCCGGCCTGCTTGACCCTAAGGCTTCAGGATCATGCCTTCGCTGGCGACGAGCGTCCCTGGATAGGCATCTTGCGCAGCCAGTCCGATCTCGTCCAGTTCGTCGTCGGAACGGCGGGGGTCGTGATGGAAGAGGACCGGCGTCTTGACGTTCGCGGCACGGGCGAGCTGCACGGCCTTTTGCCAGGTCGAGTGACCCCATCCCTTGAAGGTCTCATATTCATCGTCGGTGAACATGGCGTCATATATCATCACGTCCGCATCCTTCACGAATGCCGGCAGGGCCGCATCGACCTCCGGGTCTCCATGTTCGTGGTCGGTGATGATGCAAATGGACTTGCCCTGATAATCAAATCGGTATCCACAGGCTCCGCCTGGATGATGCAGCCGTATGCTGCGTATCTCAAGGTCGTCTGAGCGGGGAATTTCATCCCCTGCGGTAAATGATTTGAATTCGACGGCCTTTAGCGTTTTGGCGGCGACCGGGAAAATCGGCGGCGACATGATCCTGCTGACGATATCAACCAGGTTCGTCTCATCCTGAAAATGGCCCGCCCAGGCAGTGACCTCAAAATTCGGATCATAGGCCGGTTTGAAGAACGGCAGCCCGCAAATATGGTCGAGATGCGTATGCGTGAACAACAGATCGAACTTGCGCACCTTGCCCTGGCAAAGTTCCATCCCGAAATTTCGTGCTCCGGATCCGCAATCGACAAGCACCAGGGCGTCTCCCGCCCGGATTTCAAAACAGGAGGTCTCTCCCCCGTAACGCAGCGTGCTCGACCCCGGTGTCGGAGTAGATCCTCTTACACCCCAGCAGCGAAGGAAGAATTCATCTGCCACGTTTTACTCCCTAACCACCGGAGGTTCCCCGGCGGGCGTCGGCCAGATCGCGGGTTGTCCGCTCGAGGCGCAATGCCAAAGTCCGCATGACTTCCAGCGAAATATCCGGAAACTCTTTCAGTAGTTTCAGGAAATCATCTTTGGATACCGTTAATACATCCATGTCGCTTGCAGCAACCAATGTCGCCGTTCGCGGGACATCGCACAGAATTGCGATTTCACCGACGATCGAGTTTTCGGCGACCTGTGCGACTTTTTTCTCTCCTTCCGGAGTATCCACGAGCACATCCGCGGCACCGGACAGAATAATGAAGGCACAATCGCCATCTTCTCCTTGCGAACAAAGACGCTCACGTGCGGGATACTCCGTCCGCTCACTGATAAATGCCAGCAGACGCAGCTTGGTCTCGTCGATGCCATGGAACAGCGGCACCTTCCGAAGGGCTTCGACTTCCGTTTCTAGCGTCATAGTTTGCTCCCGACTTCATTGTTCTTCTTGCATATTTACATCTGTGTATGCAATTGGATGCCGAAGGTTCTCCGCCTACGTACCTGCACCAATATGTCTTTATGCTTTATCTGATATCCGTCCCTGATCCAAAACAAAGCGTTGATCGAATTCGGACGCGATTTCGGCATTCGAGGTGCCATACAGGAACGTCTTGCCGGACAGGAACTGTCTCAAGCCCTCGCGCAGGGCCTTGTCATCTTCGGTCAGGCCGGTAGCAATATCATCCAATATGGTGATTTTTGCGTTTTTCAAAAGACCGCGAACCAGCGCGATGCGCCGGCGCTGACCCGCAGACAGGCGCGACCCGGATACGCCAACATGATAGCCGAAGCCTGCGTAGATAATCGGATATCGCAGCCCGGTTTCCTCAACGATTGTACGAATTACATCGTCAATACGCCGACGGGCATCCCGCCGGTCAACGCGCGCGCGGCCGAACAGAAGATTGTCCTCGATCGTCAGCGGCGGCAAATAGACCTCCGGATCAAAGGCAACGAAACTGTCGCTGGTTTTGACGACACTTTCCAGGAAACGTTTCCGGGCCTCGATCACCTCATCCCTTAGCTCGTCGGTCATTACACCGAGACGATGGCGCGCCGGGACAAGTTTGAATGCCAACCCGGTCAATCGGGATCGGTCCGAATCTGTCAAACCGGGCCGCTGCTGCCCGGATTTCGCAATCCGAACGATCCTTTCAAATTCCGGCAAATCGTCCTGGTTGATGAAGGAGTAAGACCCCAGAAGGCCGCTGTCGCCGGAGACATTGGCGAAGAGTTCAAGCATGGTCTCTGCAATCTTGAGCCCGATCTCCTGCAGTTTCTGGTCGAACCCGGTGTCGGCGAGGAAGGTTTTGACCTCCTCCAGATCCGGCACCTGGTCCATTGTTATCTCGGGATCGGACGGAACCGCAAAGAACAGGTTTTCAGCAAGGCTTGCGCTCGCATTGAAGCTGTCGGGATTCCAGAGTTCGACAAGGCCGCTGAGCTTGGGTTCATTGGCTATCCGACCCGCTAGGCTCTTGCGGACATTCAGGATCTTTTCCGCAAATGCATCATTCATCGACGGATCGAACCTGGATTGCAGTCCGAGCCTGTAGATATCGTTGTCCAGACTGACCGTTTCGAGCAGTTCCAGCGCCTTTGCGTCCAGCTCCTCGTCTGATTTGACACCCGCCGCAGTCAGATCATTCCAGTCCGCGGCCAGATCGTAAACCGGGTTCCTGGTCTGATTTGCCTCGTTCACCCGGCGTTTATACTGCTTCAGCTCATCGCCTTCCCGCTCAGGCAGCACCAGCGGCCGGTGGCGAAGACCGTAATAGAGATTGTCGCGGATGGTGCCGGTCCAGACATGCACCGCACCGCCGACATAGGCGATTTCCCGGCCAAGGGTCGAATCCGTCAGCTTGTCCAGATCATAGTCACCGATCAGGACCTTGCCGGAAGACGCGGAGACGAGCCCCGCGGCCAATTGCAGAACTTCCGAACGCCCGGAACCGTCTGGTCCGACGATCGCGCATTCTGTTCGTGCCGGTACGGTCAGAGAAATATCCATGACCTCCTGCCCCGCGGCACCTCCGGAGAAGCTGACGCTGTCGAATTTGACATCGCCGTCAAGTTTGACGTCCTCGTCGGCGGTCAGCCGTTCAGTGTCGTAAATGTCTGACGGATCGAAATTCTCAACAACCGTCTGGTATTTCACGCTGACATCCGCGGTCATCTGATAGAAGGACAGCAGGAGTTTCCATGGGCCTGCCAGATCCTTGTATGCGGCGATCACCGCAAGCAGCGCACCGATACTGAGGTTGCCCTGAATCACCAGATACCCACCGATCAGGTAGAAGAAGAACGGTGTCAGCTGGTTCATGAAGTTGTTCAGGAACTTGATCAGGAATTTCCGGTTGAAAATCTCATACCGGATCTTGAAGTTCTCATAGAGGCGGTCGGAAATATCCGCCGAATGCCAGGCTGCGGCGTCGTTTGCGTGAATTTCGGCAACCCCGGTAATGCTCTCGCCGACCTTGTCGGCAATGATGCGAACATTCTTGACCCGTTTGCGTGACAGCAGGATGACCCTCTTCTGCAACAACGGGATGACGTAGCCCTGGATCGGATAGGAGCTTATGGCGGCGAGACCCAGCAACGGATCCTGCATGAAAATGAAGCCGATCTGAACAACCAGCATTCCACCCTGATAGGCCGGCAACGCAAATGCTTCACCGATATATCCGCCGACATCCTCGACTTCGGACGTGATCATCGGAATGATTTCGCCCGAGCTTACTTTACGGAAGTGCGGAAGTCGAAATCGCAGGACGCGCTGAAAGAGCTCGAAGCGCAGCCGGCGCAGCATGCGCTCACCGAGCCGGCCCTTGTAGATATTCAGATAGAACTTCAAGCCGTTCGAAACGACGACCAACCCGAGAAAGGTGAAACAAAGCAACACCAAATAGGGAATCTGATCAAAATCGAAACCCAGAATGTCGCGCGGAAAATTGTCTCCCTGAACCGCGTCGTTGACGATCAGCTTCGGCAGTTCAAGCAGGAAATAGACCACCGGGTATGTGAACACGGTGACCAAGATAATAAAGATCTGCTGTCGGGCACTATACTTCCAGATAAAGCGAAAAAGGCTTTTTTCCATTAGCTCATCCAAACACTTATGGATCTATTCTGTTCAAGCAGACCATTTTGGTATATTAGCGATCCATCTTCGATGTGCTAGCCGGGATTAGCATTTGCCACAACCAGTTTAATACCGCTTGTTGCCAAAAAACACGCATCCGTGCACTTCCGGACGTGACAACGACCAATCACTTGAGACATAAGCTTCCAAGGGCAGCATTACAAATCAGGGGCAGTATGAGTTCCAAAACGCCGAAAATTCTGATCTACAGCCATGATTCATTCGGTCTGGGTCATCTGCGGCGGTGTCGCGCAATCGCTCAAGCCCTTGTTGGTGATTTCGATACACTGTCCGTACTTATTCTTTCCGGCTCCCCCATCATTGGCAGTTTCGAATTCCGTTCGCGTGTCGACTTCGTGCGCATCCCCGGCGTGATAAAACTGCGCAACGGTGAATACACGCCTTTGTCGCTTCATATCAATATTGACCAAACGCTCGCGATTCGCTCGTCCATAATCGAACACACCGCAAAAGTTTTCGAGCCGGATATCTTCATTGTGGACAAGGAGCCGCTTGGTCTGCGCGGCGAAGTTCTCGGAACTCTGGAAGCCCTGAAGAACACAGACACACGACTTGTGCTCGGTCTTCGCGACGTCATGGACGATCCGCAGGTCCTCAAGGAAGAGTGGGACCGCAAAAACGTCTACCCTGCGCTGAACGACCTTTACGATGAAATCTGGGTCTATGGACCACAGGACATCTGCAACCCGCTTGACGGGATCGACATACCGGACGGCGTTATGGAGAAGTTGCGCTACACTGGCTATCTGCGACGCGAACTCCCGGAATCATCGCTGGAGCATCCGGATGCAACACCATTTGGTGAAGAACCATACATTCTGGTGACGCCGGGCGGCGGAGGTGACGGTGTCGAAATGGTCGACTGGGTCATGCGTGCGTATGAAACTCGCCAGCGACCGCTCTTTCCGGCCCTGATCGTCCTTGGTCCGTTCATGCCTGCAGCAGCTGCGGCGCAATTCAGCGAACGCGCAGAACATCTGCGGGACGTGGAGATCATTCGCTTCACACCGCAAATTGAGCCCTATCTGGCCAATGCGACGGCGATTGTCGGCATGGGTGGCTATAACACGTTTTGTGAGATCCTCTCCTTCGACAAACCGACCCTGCTTGTCCCGCGTGTCATTCCCCGCCGGGAACAAGCCATTCGCGCGGAACGTGCGGAAAAGAGCGGATTGTTGAAAGTTCTGCCGATCGACAATTATCCGGATTCCGATCTGATGGCCACTGCGCTGTCCGACCTCCCTGCCCTGAAGCCGCCCTCGTCGGCCGGCGTCGACAAGCTCCTTGACGGACTGAACGTCATTTCAACGCGCGTCGGCGAAATCTTCAACGCTCATCAGTCGGAAGACGGTGAGCGCAAACTGGTCAATTTCAAATAGACCACACTTCTAATCAATTCCTGGAACAGTGACACCAATGTCTCGAATTGCCGTCGTGGTCAAAGGCTATCCGCGCCTGTCCGAAACCTTCATTGCCCAGGAAATGCTCGGCCTTGAACGGCGTGGTGTCGAGATCCTGATTGTCGCCCTGCGCAAACCCTATGATCCCTATATTCACGACCTGCACCGGCAGATATCCGCCGAGATCATGTATCTTCCTGAATATGTCAGGGACGATCCGGCAAGGGTTGCCAGAGCGAAGCAATGGGCCAGAAGGCAACCGTCATTCGAGGCGGCAAAGGCGCTGTTCGATGCAGATTTCAGCCGCCAACCCAATGCCGATCGTCGTAGAAGATGGGCACAGGGCTGCGTGTTCGCCCATGAACTGCCGCAGGACGTTTCGTGGATATATACCCACTACCTGCATACGCCCTGTTCTGCTGCACGTTACGCGGCGCACCTGAGCGGACGAAAGTGGTCGTTTTCTGCACATGCCAAAGACATCTGGACCAGCCCGGAATGGGATTTGAGAACCAAGATCAACGACGCGGACTGGGGCGTGACCTGCACACGTGTCAATGCCGACTATCTCAAGAGTTTGTCCGTCGATCCGGAAAAAGTGGAACTGCTCTATCACGGACTTGATTTTTCCGGTTTCCCTGAACCTGAAAACGCTGTTCCGACACGAGACGGCAGCGGCGAACCGGTGCGTCTCGTTTCCGTCGGCCGCGCTGTTGAAAAAAAGGGTTATGACGATCTTCTCACCGCGCTTGCCATGCTTCCCGACGCACTCAACTGGCAGTTCACGCATATCGGCGGCGGCGAACTTTCGAACGAGCTGAAGGCAAAAGCGGACGAACTGGGCCTGTCTGCCAGGATCAACTGGCGCGGTGCCCAACCCAGGGAAGAAGTGATCGCGGCCTGCCGGCAGGCGGACCTGTTCGTGCTGCCGTCCAAACTTGCCCGGTCGGGAGACCGCGACGGACTTCCCAATGTCCTGATGGAAGCCCAGTCCATGGGGTTATGCTGTCTATCCACCAGGGTTTCGGCAATTCCGGAGCTGATTGTGCAGGACGAAACAGGGGTTCTCGTCGATCCCGGCAGCCCGGACCAGCTCAGCATCGCGCTCGAGACCCTTGTCAAGGATCCCGCGCAGCGCAAGAAACTCGGACTCGCTGCGGCCAAGAGGGTGAGGACGCACTTCTCGACAGATCCGGGACTTGACCGCCTCGCCGAAAAATTTCGTAAGGTGCTCTGAGATCAGAACAGAGACCGGCACATGAAAATCGCCTTCACCGCTCCGATGAAACCATTGGACCATCCGGTCCCCTCCGGTGACAGAACCATGGGGCGATTGATCGTCAAGGCGCTCCAGTCGGCTGGACATGACGTGCGAACCGCGAGCACTTTCCGATCCTGGCGGCGGGAAGGCAGCAATACGATTCAGGGGATGGTTCGCGCTGAAGCACTAGCTGAAGCAGATCAGATCGCGCAGGAATGGCGGCAAGACGGATACCGTCCCGATTTGTTTCTGACCTACCACCTCTATCACAAGGCGCCGGACTGGATCGGACCATTCTTGTCAGGCCAGTTCGACCTGCCCTATGCGATCGTCGAGGCAAGTCGCGCTCCCAAGCGCGAGAAGGGGGATTGGGCGTTCGGCTTCGCGGCAGCCGATGCTGCCCTGAAACAAGCTGATGCGGTGGCGGCACTGCATCATGCGGACGCCGAATGCCTGCGAGCGGTGGTGCCAGGCGACAGGCTGACAGTGCTTTTGCCCTTTCTGGATGCAGCGGCCTTTCAAGAGATACCGGAGGCTGCCCGGATTGAGGCAATGCCGCCGCTGAAACTCCTTGCGGTGGGAATGATGCGCGACGGCGACAAGACACGGTCCTATGAGGTTCTGGCAAAGGCGCTGGAGCGGATCGATGACCTGCCATGGCACCTAACCATCATCGGCGATGGCCCCAACAAGGACCACATCCTTTCGCTTTTTCGCGAGGCCAGAACAACCTGGCTCGGCGCCTTGCCTCCCGATCGGCTCCCCGAGCAATATGCGTGTCACGATCTTCTTGTCTGGCCGGCGATCCGCGAAGCTTTTGGTCTGGTTTTCCTGGAAGCACAGGCGAGCGGCACCGGTGTGATCGCAGGCGACACGTTTGGCGTTCCCGATATCGTTGTGAACGGAGAAACGGGTCTCCTGTCTCCTGAAGGTGATGCAGCCGCCTTCGCGGCCAACCTGCAGCGCGTATTCGATGATCCTGCTTTGGCTGACCGGATGGGCCGGGCAGCTCGGAAACACATTGCTGAAAATCACACACTGGCTGCCGGTGCAAAACGGCTTGATGATCTGGCACGATGCGCCATTAGCAACCATTCACACAGGCAAGAGGCGGAACTGACGTGAGGTTCACGGCCTTCATCCACGTCCAGCACCTTCTTGGGACCGGTCATGTCGTCCGTGCCGTGAACATCGGCAAGGCGCTGGCAAAAAAAGGTGGCGACGTGACGCTGGCAAGCGGCAACACGATCCCGCCGACCCTCGACACGAGACCTCTCGAAATTGTCGAACTTCCGGCGTGCCGCAGCCCGGATGCTGCCTTCAAGCGGCTTGTCACGCTGGACGGTGAAGATATTGACGATGAATGGAAATCCGCACGCGTTAAAGCATCGATTCAAGCGTTTGGTTCGAAGAACTGCGATCTCCTTCTGACTGAAACCTATCCCTTCGGGCGGCGGCAACTGGATTTCGAGCTGACCCCGCTCCTGAACCATGCGAAGTCGATGACGAATCCACCCGTCATCGCAACATCGATCCGGGATATCCTCGTGCGCAAGAAGGAACTCTGGAAAGAGGAATGGATGGCGGACCAGGCCTTGAATTACTATGACCGCGTCCTGATCCATGCCGATCCGGATTTCATCCAGCTTGAAGACAGCTTTCCCTTTGCCGAGCGGGTAAATCACCTTGTCCGGTATACCGGATACGCAAGTGGAGACGAACGTCCTCAGGCAGAAGGCAGCGACGGGGAGGACGAAATCGTTGTTTCCTGCGGCGGCGGTGCAGTGGCTGAAGGACTGCTCCTGGCGGCGCTTGAAGCAAAACCTCTCTCCCGCCGGGCCGAAGATGCAACCTGGCGCGTGCTGATCGGCCATGACATATCGGAAGACGCCTTTTCGATCTATAAGTTGAGCGCTCCAAAAGGTGTCATTGTTGAGCGTGCCCGCCGAGATTTCCCTGATCTCCTGAAGCGTGCACGCCTGTCGGTCAGCCAGGCCGGCTACAACACCGTTCTCGACATTCTGATCGCGGGTGTTCCGGCGGTGTTTGTCCCCTTCGCGCAGGAAAACGAGACCGAACAAGGCCAGCGTGCGGAGGCTCTTGCGCACCATGGACGCGCTGTTGTCACACCGGAGGCCGGACTGACCCCCGAACGTCTTGCGGCCGCCGTCGATGATGCCCTTGCCCTGCCGCGCAGTCATCACCAGGTGCAGCTCGGCGGTGCCGAGACAAGTGCCGACATCCTGGTGCGCGATCTGCAAGCTCGGTCCGCGGAACACTCACCCTGAACAGAAACAGAGCGGGAAAGGCTGCAGTCAATGGAATTGCGTCATTTCAAGTCGATGAACCAGGTTCACGAGACGTCCGAATACATCAAGGCACTGGAAGCGTTCGACGGTATTCCGCAGTTGCAGGAGCTGAAGTCTCTGGCCATTGAGCGCACCAATATGGCACCGGGAAAGTCCGTGTTGGATGTCGGGTGCGGTTTCGGACTGGAAACACTGCGCCTGGCGAAAAAAGTGGCCCCTACAGGCCGCGTGACGGGCGTCGACGTCAGTCCCGAATTTGTCGATGAGGCAATCAGAAGGGCAAGAACAGCTGAGCTTGAAGTCGACTACAAAGTTGGAGATGCGCGTCGCCTCCCCTTTGCCGACGATACATTTGACTGTGTCCGCGCCGAACGCATTCTTATCTACCTGAAGGACTTTTCCAATGCGCTCGCCGAAATGGAGCGCGTTCTGAAACCAGGTGGCCGCATGGCGCTGATCGAGCCTGATTTTTCAACCAACACAATCAACACGGACGATCGCCTGCTCATGCGCCGGATTGTGGATCACGAGACTTCCCAGGCGGTCGAGCAGAGCTACCTTCCCGGTCCGCTGGCTGCGGCCCTGGAGGACCTCGGATTTGCAGATATAGAGATTGCAACGAGGGTCCTGATCTTTCCTCAGGACCTGGGAGCTTCCTATTTCAATAGCATCGGGTCGCATGCAAACGAAGCTGGCGTCGTCTCCGCGGGTGAATTGGAGGAATGGCGCGGTGCCATTGACTTGCTTCGCAAAAACAACCACGTCTTCGCCTCGATTGGATATTTCCTGTTCACCGCCTCCCGCAATTGAACCACCCGGACCGTTTCCTTGACTTCAATCTCATTGCCGACCGATCAGCAGCGCTTCAAAGACGAACTTGTTCAGCACCTTGACTGGTTCGCGGAGAGAGGCCGAAAGGTGCGATTCTGGTGGCGGGACGACGATGCCATCGAGCCGACCCCAGCCCTTGAGCGCATGCTGAAGCTCGCCAATGAACACGGCGTTGACCTGGCTCTTGCAGTCATCCCCAAAGATGCAACGGAAGCGCTTGGTGAACGGCTTTCAAACGAACCGCACACTTTCGTGTTGCAGCACGGCTGGCAGCACAGGAATTTCCAGCTCAAGGCAAAACGGGAAAAGGCAGCCGAACTCGGGTCCCGGCGTGATCCGGACGAGTTGATGGCGCAACTTGATGATGGCAAGGCAAGGCTTGAAGCTCTGTTCGGCGCCAGGTTCATCCATGCGATCGTACCGCCCTGGAACAGGATTGATCCCGAGATCGCACGACGTCTGCCCGGCATTGGCCTGCCCGGACTTTCCACTTTCACCTTTCACAATTTCCCGCATCCCCATCAGGTTCAATCGCATATCGACATTCTGAAGTGGAAAAAGCAGGTCCGTTTCATCGGCTGGGAAAGCGCCCGTCTGCGATTCGACCTGCAACTCACCCGTCGGCGGAACACAAACAGTGAACCTGTCGGCCTGCTGACGCATCATCTCGCGCATGACGAGGCGAGTTTCGAGTTTCTGGAAACGTTCCTTGCGATTGCCGCACATCATGAAGGAGCAATGTGGCCGGAGGTGCGGGAGTTGTTTGCAGTCTGAAGAGGGATGCGTCCTCTGGTTCTGTGCCGATGTTTTGGCAGGCAGCAGCAACGAGACGTGTCTGATTGTTAGCGAAGACTGTCACGAGCTTTCAAATCGCCTCGCGTTGAGACCCGTTCCAGAAATTCCTTTTGGATTCAGTATCAACCGCGGCTTGACCGGGGATCCACTCATTGCCAGCGCGTTCTCGGAGTGCCGTGGCGTTTGCCGGTTTCTCGTAAAAACATAACACCGTCACTTTTGCGCGGCCGATGGATCCCGATCTAGTCGGGGATGACGCACGTGGGCGCAGGACGGCTGATATTCCTGACAGTCCTGACGTGAACAAGCGGCGGCTCATGATCCGGCACGCCACTGTTCCATTTTTCCAAACAAATCAGGCGGTCACTGGATTCCTGCATTCGCAGCGATGACAAGGGAGTGTTTGGTAGCGCCCCGGAGCCCCCCAAAATCAAAGCTTTCGGAGGGAAATTCCTACTCGGCCGCAGCTGGGGTCTCCCTGAGCACGCCGCCATATCGTTTCCGCAGCAGTGCCAGTTTCGGGTCGATATAGGTTTTACAGAATGGCCGATCCGGATCCGTCGCATAGTAATTGCGAAAGCGTTCGTCCGATAACTTGAAGCCGGCGAGCGACAACACGTGCGTCACCAGGGGCTCTTCAAACTCGCGCTGAAGGCCGCGCAGGATGCGGCCCACCTTCACACCTGTTCCGGCATCGTAGACATAAACGGCGGAACGGTACTTGCCGCGCATCTTGTGATGCGAGGTGCTGGAATGGGTACGCAGGTGAATTTCGATCAGACTTTCCAGCGGCAGCGCGACCGGGTCGAATGTCACGACAACAGCTTCCGACCAGCTGTCCTCCGGCGGTTCGGAGCGGATGAAGCCCTGTTCCACGTCTGATATGCCGGCAAGTGCCTGGAAGACGGCCTCCGTGCACCAATGGCAGCCACCGCCAAGTCCGATCTTCACCTGCACCTCCAAAGTCATTTTGATTTCCAATCCCGATCTTGACAAATCTGCCGACAATCACAAATGCCTCGGCCGAGATCTCCCCAGACCAGTTCGAACCGCGAGTTGCGGACTCCGATGCAAGCTCAATGATACGCAAAACTTGCCTATGATGCCGCACTGGCACTGCTGTTGTTCAACATGATCCATTCCGCAACCCTTCGAACAGGAGAATCCTCGGCCTCCGATTGTGAGAATGTCACGAAATAGCCGCGCCCCGATCCCGCGGACACGTCAGTCAGGCGGACAAGTGCACCGCTTTCCAGAAAAACATCAAGCAGCCCCGCCCAGCACAGGCAAATGCCCTGCCCCGCCAGCGCGGCATTGACCATCAACGCATAGCTGTCGAAATCAAGTGACCGCAGCTTCCTCGTCGCAGGCGTCCCGATCGCGTCGAACCAGGTTTCCCAATTGTACCACGCACCGGCATCACGTTGCTGTCCCAGCAAACGATGCGACTTCAGCGCTTCAACCGTGAACGTTTTCCCGGTCCGTTCGATATAGGCCGGACTGGCCACTGGAAAGACCTCCTCCCCAAGGACTGCGCGAACTTCAAGTCCATGCCAGTCACCGTGCCCGAACCGGATTTGCACGTCGGCATTCGTAACGTCTTCTGCATACGCCTGACTTATGATCTGAATGGACGTTTCCGGCAACACCTGTTCAAGTTCAGGCAACCGGGGGATCAGCCAGTAGGCGGCAAAACCGGAACCGCAACTGACACTGACCACATCATGCAAAGACTTTTCACGCAGACGGCTGACAACGGCTTCCAGTCTGGCGAGTCCGGACCGCAAAACATCGTAAAGCTCCTGACCGTCAACAGTTAATTGTAACGGCCGCGTTCCTCGATCCAGCAAAACGCAGCCGAGATCGTCTTCAAGAGCGGCAAGCCTGCGGCTGATTGCCGGTTGGGAAACATTCAATTCCACTGCGGCGCGGGTCAATGTCCCATGACGGGCAATGGCATCGAAGGCAAGCAGTGACGAGAAGGAAGGAAGCCTGCTCATAGTATAATCTCAGCGTATGATGTCATGAGATTTTAGTGTATTGCGCAAAATCGTCTTTGCAACGAAATTCCCCTTGTCCAGACGCACTATTTCTCCTTCGAGCGGAGTGTATTTCATGCTTGCCAATCACGTTCCTGAAACCCCCGGTGATTTCGTTCACACCATCGTTCCGTCGGCCCGCGGATTTGCCGAGCATGTTGATCACCAGACAGTTGAAGGTGGAGAAGATCCTGTCTTTGGCAATGTAGAGTGGCGCACACTGATCTGTGCCAACAAGACGCCCTCAAACGGCCTTGTCTTCGGCGTGGCCAGTTTCCCCTGTCATGGCCGTCTCAACCCTCATCGCCACGAGCCGGCTGAATTCTACTATGGCTTGACAGGTTCAGGCACCGTGACCATCGACAGCGAAGACCTCCCGATTGGACCGGGTATCGCGGTTTTCATTCCCGCCAACGCCGTGCATGGCGTTGTTGCCGGCGAAGAAGGTCTGTGCATGGCCTATGGGTTCCCCACCGACAAATTTGAAAATGTCGCCTATGAGTTCGGTTGACATCTGAATACCGTCAAGTTCCTCAAGTTTTTCAACATGAAAACGAGACTTGGCTTGGCATTGCGGACATGGTGCCTATTATCCTGACTCCCAGAACCGGATTCAGGAATCGTCATGTCGCACGACCACAATCACGATCATGATCACTCGGAGCTCCCGGAAATCGAACTTCGCGTTCGGGCGCTCGAAACACTTCTGACGGACAAGGGATACATCGACCCGCCCGCGCTCGATGAACTGATCGAGACATATGAGACCAGGATCGGGCCCAAGAACGGCGCAATGGTCGTGGCCAAGACCTGGACCGACGCGGACTTTCATGCACGTTTGATGGCCGACGCCACCGCGGCAATTGCGGAACTCGGCTTCACCGGACGCCAGGGCGAGCACATGGTGGCCGTGGAAAACACCGCTTCGACCCACAACATGGTCGTCTGCACGTTGTGCTCCTGTTATCCGTGGACCGTCCTTGGCCTGCCACCTGTCTGGTACAAATCCGCACCTTATCGCTCCCGCGCCGTTCGTGACCCGCGCGGCGTCCTTGCAGAGTTCAATGTGAACCTGCCGGAAGACACGGAGATAAAGGTCTGGGATTCCACAGCTGAAGTCCGCTACCTGGTGATCCCGCAAAGACCGGAGGGAACCGAAGGCTGGAGCGAGGAAAAGCTCGCCGAACTCGTTACCCGTGACAGCATGATCGGAACCGGTCTTGCGCTTGCCCCTTCCGAACTGGAGGACCTGGCATGAACGGCGCTCAGGACCTTGGAGGCCAGATGGGATTCGGCCCGATCGAGCTGGAAGACAACGAGCCGAACTTCCACGCCAAGTGGGAGGAACGCGCGTTTGCCGTAACCCTTGCCATGGGTGCGACCGGCACCTGGAACATCGACACGTCCCGTTTTGCCCGCGAAACACTGCCTCCTGCCGTTTACCTGTCCTCCAGCTACTACAAGATCTGGACGCTTGGGCTCGAAAAGCTGCTGGTTGAAAGCGGTCTTGTGAGTGAGCAGGAACTTCAGGCAGGCAGGTCTCTCAATCCTGCCAAACCATTGAAGCGCGTCGTAAAGGCCGAAGATGTTGCTGCCGTTCTGGCAAAGGGCGGTCCTGCCAATCGTCCGGAGCAACAGCCTAGCCGCTTCAAGGCAGGTGACCGGATCCGCACGAAACGCATGAATCCGGAACACCACACCCGCCTTCCCCGCTACGTCCGCGACGTTGAGGGCACAATCGAAACTGTCCACGGGGTCCATGTTTTTCCGGACGCGAATTCCCAAGGGCTCGGGGAGCAACCGACCTGGCTCTACGGGGTGGTTTTCAGGGGACCCGACGTCTGGGGACCGGACAGCGATCCAAAATTGACCATTCGACTCGATCTCTGGGAGCCATACCTTGACGCTGTCTGATGCCGTTCAGTCGACCCCTCGCCTGCCGCTCGATCAGGAAGGTGGGCCTGTCTTCACCGCCCCCTGGGAAGCACGCGTATTTGCCATGACGCTGCAGGCCCACGAAGCCGGCCTCTTTGCATGGCACGAATGGGCGGAGCACCTCGGAGCGGAACTTGCCAAGGACGGTGACGGCAGCGGCGAGACCATTGGCTATTACGATCACTGGCTGACCGCGTTTGAAAAAATCCTGTGCGGGAAAGGTATCGCGGCGACAGACACGCTCGGCGACCTCAAAACCGCCTGGGACGCAGCTGCCAGGGCAACGCCACACGGACAACCGATCGAGTTGAATCGGTGATCGGTGCGCAATGAAGCTCAAGGTTCCTCCACCCCTGGTCCTGATCGTCGCCGTGATGTCGACCTACGCTGCCGGTTCTTGGTTTCCCGGACTGACATTCAGCTTTCCGGGTCAGGTCGTTCTGGCGGCGATCATGTTTTTTCTGGGCCTGATCCCTGACCTGCTGGCGCTTTTGACCTTCATTCGCCGCAAAACCACCGTCAATCCCATGAAGCCCGGCGAAACGACGTCACTTGTCACGGATGGCATCTACAGGCTCAGCCGCAATCCGATGTATCTCGGTCTGCTGTTTCTTCTGGTGGCGGCATCCCTTTATTTCAGCAGCTACCTGTCTTTCATCATCATCCCGGGCTTTGTCTGGTATCTGACCGAGTTCCAGATCAAACCGGAAGAAAAAATCCTGCGAGAAACCTTCGGCGAGACTTATGAGAAGTATCTCACGAAGGTTCGCCGCTGGGTTTAGAGTGCTTCAAGTCCCGAGATAAAGCCCGCTCCTGGCCTTGAAGGCATCGGCCGCGAAGCGAAGGAAAGTCCGGATGCGGGCAACATTCTTCAGATCCGGATGGGTCAGTACCCAGATATCGAGATAACGGGATGGTTCCATGCCCGGAATTCGCACGAGATCAGGATCCGGATCACCGAGAAAACACGGCAACCTGCCAACACCGATGCCGGCCTTGACCGCAGCAAGGAGCGCAATCATGTCATCGGCGACAAGGCTGATGAAGGCCGACGTGTAGCGCGTCCGGATTTCCTTCGGCACACCTTGCCCCCACCACTTGAAGGTGACGCAAGGCAACGGAATGCTGGCGTGTCCGGTCTCCATCGTCTCGCGATATTTGCGGGTGAAATTCCGGGACATGTAATAACAACGGTTCTGGCCCGTCGCGAGACGGCCGAAAAGCGTTTCGCCGGGATTGTCCGTCACCCGGACGGCAATATCGGCCTCCCGGCGATGCAGGCTCAGCTTCTCGTTGGCCGCAATCATCTGCAGTTCGATGCGCGGATGGCGTTCGGAGAACTGCTGCATGATCTCGGCAAGCTGCACCTGAAACAGCAGCTGTGCCGCCGTTATCCGCAACGGACCTTCGAGTTCGGTGTCCTGCGCCGTGATCCGGGTATCGAGCGTCAGGACCTCGGCCTCGACACGCCTGGCGGCCGCAACTGCCTGCTCTCCGGCTGCCGTCGGAACAAAGCCTTCCGGCAGACGTTCAAACAACCGGGTTGCCATGCTCTCCTCGAGCGCTGACAGCCGGCGCGACACGGTCGAATGTGTCACTCCCAGCCTCTTGGCCGCCCTTGTGACGTTGCCTGCGGTGGCAATCGCGAGCACGAATTTCAAGTCATCCCAGTTGTCCATAAGGCACCAAAGGCTGTTAACCCGTCACAATCAAACAAAAATTAATTGCTCGTGCATTTTTGCACATGCAGGTTCCAATTTTGAAGAATTTTTCGCATTCACATTTCCGGCTACCGTGCAGACATCTTGAACAATGGAGACATCCGATGACCGTACAAGCCCTCGCCATGATCACCGTGACCGACAAGGAAACTCTCGGCGCTTACAGGGAAAAGGCGGCAGAAGCCCTTGCCAAACATGGCGGCAGCGTCGTGGCCGCGGACCCCGAACCGCTGGTTCTGGAAGCGGCAAACGGCGCCCCGAACATCACCGCACTCCTGTCCTTTCCGACCACGGACGCAGCAAAGGCCTGGCGTGAAGATCCGGACCTTGCCGATATCCATGCGCTCCGCAACAAAGGCGGCAAATCGACGATTGTGGTGTTGCCGGAGTGATTGTTCAAACGCCGAGAAAAGCGGCACAACCCTGAACAGCGTCTCTCAATGGGACGTACTCTTATCTTCACTTGTCATCCCTGCCAAGGCAGGGATCCAGTCGCCACTGCCCTTGCTTTTACCAGAATCAAAATCAAGCCGAATACTGGATCCCGGCTCGCGCTCCGCTTGGCCGGGATGACAATTCGAACGAGGGAATCGACATCGGGAGACTTGCCGTGCAGGCTCTGCGTAACTCCACCGATCCTCTTGCCCTGAGTGTTCATACGCTCGACAGTGACGTGGTACGGATTAGAGGCCATAAGGTTCCAGCCAAGCGGATTGCAGATCGACCTGTCGCACACTCTTTTCCGTTTTGCGGGCTCTCACAAAACCGACAAACAGGAAGCAAGTTTGGGCGAAGTGTTTCAATATCCCTTCAAACGAAAAGTGTTTAGATAAAACTTGTGCAACTAGAGTTTTACGACCTCTGGATTATTTTTACTGCCCCTGACATAATGAGCATCAGGTGATTGCTTACCTAACGAAAGGCATTGCCACCCCCTTCATTGAATTCAAATCAAATACAAAGAAAGAAACTTGACTATTTTTGAAAAAAATCGGGTCATGCACCCCGAAAAAGAAATAAGGGCCGCATACAGCGAGAATACCATACGCGTCTATCAGGCCTATTCGGACGAAATTGCGAATTCCGCGATTAAAAATCAAACCTTCGTATCTCCTCCCTTCAAATTGAGCCGGATGACCTGGATAAAGCCATCCTTTCTGTGGATGATGTATAGAGCCGGGTGGAGTCACAAAGATAAAAACCAGGCTAGAATACTTGCTATTGATATCTCCCAAGACGGATTCCATTGGACCTTGCAGAACAGCTGCTTGAGCAGCCACCACTTTGACAGTGCACAATCAGCTCAGGATTGGCAGGCCCGCCTGGAACGTTCTCCGGTAAGAATTCAATGGGATCCTGAACGTGACATGTTTTTGAACAAGTTGGACTATCGATCCATACAGATCGGGCTCAGCGGCGAGGCTGTCGAACGCTATGCCCGCGACTGGATTGTCAACATCACAGACATCACGCTCCATGCCCAGCAGATCAAAGCAATAATCGACGCGGGGAATATCGATGAGGCGCGAGCACTGCTACCCCGAGAAGACCGTTTTGAAGTTTCCAGTGCTCTAGCCTCGAGAATTGGGCTTACCAAAGCCTAGATTTTCTTGAATACAAACAACCGATGCTCGATCAAGCATGTGCCGCTGAACAAACAGTGCCTCGGTTTTACCAATCCTGCGACAATGGGAACCCAGTAGCGGACGATCTCGTCTGCCGCAGAACCAATACCTCGTCGAATACTGGATCCCGGCTCGCGCTGTGCTTGGCCGGGATGACAACTTTGTGGTTGTGAATTTCTCGGGATTTATCGCGCTATCCCACCGGCTTCACTAGTCGCATGCGCCAGGTGACGCCCTTTTTGTCCGACACGAGCCGGTAGTCGTCGAGCACGTCCCATTTCGCTTCTTCATCGGTTGCCGCCCACAGGCTGTTGATCAGCTTGTTGGCGCCTGATTCCGGCTTTTTCGGGGAATACATGGAGAGCGCGATAACGCCGTCCTTTTTCAAGAACGGCACGTAGCGGTTGACAACAGCAGCCGGGTCGTCGGCAAAATGCAGCACTTCGTTGAAGACGATGGCGGAGAATGTTTCGCCTTCCTTCGGCTCGAAGGAATGCATGTCGCCAGCGCGCAGCGAGGCGATCCCAGGATCGACGTTAGCTATTTCAAGTGATGCCGGAGACAGGTCCATGCCAACATAACGCCTGATACCCATCGGCTGAAGACGCTCATAAAGCAGCCCCTCGCCGCAGCCGATGTCCAGGACCTCGTCCATGGATCCCGTCAGTGACAGCCACATGCCGATGATGCCGTATCGTCCGCTTTCGGGCAGCGAGCGCAGAAAGGCCCAGCGCCCGGCTTCATATTCTTCGTCCCAGCCCTCGGCGGTGGTTGCGTTTTTCGACATGGCGGCTTCCTAACAGCAAAGGCGGGCCAGGTCGGCCCGCCGGATCAGATCGGTATTCAAAGGCATCACTTATAGGGATCTGCCGCGTCGCGCAAACCGTCGCCAAGGAAATTGAACGCCAGAACCACAATGATGATCGGAGCGACCGGTGCCATCAGCCAGGGATAGACTGTGACGACTGAAATGTTCTGGGCCTCATTCAACAAAACGCCCCAGGAAATCGCCGGGCGGCGCAAGCCGAGGTTAAGAAAGGAAAGCGCCGTTTCGCCCAGGATCATTGCCGGTATCGACAGTGTTGCGGACGCGATGATGTGGCTGGTGAACCCGGGGAGCAAATGCCGCGTGATGACACGCTTCGGCTTGGCCCCCATCAGCACGGCTGCCTTGGCATATTCCTCTTCTCGCAGGGAGAGCAGTTTGGACCGGACAGCGCGCGCAAGTCCCGGCCAGTCGAGTAGTCCGAGAATTATCGTGAGGCCGAAATAGATCCAGACAGGGCTCCAGGTTACCGGCAAGGCTGCAGAGAGCGCCATCCAGAGCGGAAGTTCCGGCATCGAGCGAATGATTTCGATCATCCGCTGGATGATGCTGTCCAGGAAACCGCCGAAATAGCCTGCAATGCCGCCGAAAAACAGACCAAGGACAATGGAAATGGTGACCCCGACAAGACCGACTGTGAGCGACAGGCGCGCACCGTAGACAAGCCCCGAAAACTGGTCACGTCCCAGACGGTCCGTACCGATCAGGAACAGTGTTCCCCCTTCAGCCGGGCAGAACAGATGGAAATCGGCGTCGAACAGGCCCCAGAATTCGTAAGATGCCCCCCGGCAGAAGAATCGGATCGGCTGGACGTTCTCCGTATCCTCCGTGAAGACCCACTGCAGGGTTTCCATGTCGATCTGGGATGTCATGCCGTAAACGAACGGACCGACGAATTCCCCTTCGTTGAACAAGTGCACCGACTGTGGCGGAGCGAAAAGATGAAGGCTGTCCCGCGTGTTTGGTCCATAAGGTGCAATCACCTCGGCGAATGGCACGCAGAGATAAAAGAGGATCAGGACAACTCCGGACCAGACCGCAATCTTGTGGCGCTTGAACTTCCACCACATGATCTGCCACTGGGAGGCCTGGTAAAACTGCTCCTGCTCCTCCGTCATCTCCTCCGTGACAGCAGGATTGAACGGCGTTGGGTCGACGTAGTGTTCCACTTCACGCGCCGGACCTCCGTCCCTGGTGTCCATGCTCATGACGAGGCCCTCCCGCCAAGCCGGATGCGTGGATCAAGAACCGCGAGCAGCAGGTCTGAAATCAGCATTCCGATCAGGGTCAGGACGGCTACGAACAGCAGGATGAAACCGGACAGGAACTGATCCTGCGACTGAAGTGCGGACAGGAGAATCGGTCCGACCGTCGGCAAGCTCATGACAACGGAGACAATGACCGAGCCCGATACCATCGACGGGATCAGGTTGCCGATATCGGCGATGAAAGGGTTGATCGCCATGCGCAACGGATACTTGATCAGGAGCTGGTTTTCCTTCAGCCCCTTTGCCCGCCCGGTCGTGACGTACTGCTTGTGAAGCTCGTCGAGCAGATTGGCACGCAATCGCCGGATCATGGCTGCGGTGCCCGACGTCCCGATTACGATCGTAGGCACGATCAGATGCGCCAGAACCGACATGGCCTTGTCGAAACTCCAGGGCTGATCGATGTATTCGGGCGCCATCAGACCGCCGACCGACAGGCCAAACCACTGATTGAACAGGTAGAGAAGGATCAGTGCGAGCAGGAAGTTCGGCGTTGCAAGGCCAATGTAGCCTATGAATGTGAACCCGTAGTCGCCCCAGGAATACTGGCGCGTTGCCGAATAGATTCCGATCGGAAACGAAACAACGTAGACAAACAGGATGGTCGCGAAATTGAGCACGATTGTCAGCGGCAGCGTCGGCCCGACGACCTGGTCAACAGGCTTGTCGAACTCGAAGGACCAGCCCCAATTCCCCTGGATGAGGCCATCAAAGCCATGCGGCCCTTGCCACAATCCGATCCAGATCAGGTAACGCTCGAAAAACGGCCGGTCGAGCGAAAACTCCTTGCGCAGAAATTCCAGCTTGGCAACCGATGACTGTTCACCCGTGGATTTGAGGGCTGCGATCTGGTTGGAAATGTAGTCGCCTGCGGGAAGTTCGATGATGAAAAATGTAAGAAAACTGATCACCAACAGTGTCGGGACCATCATGAAAATCCGGCGAATTATGTAATAGAGCACCTATACTCCCCTCACCCCGACACGACCGCGGACACAACTGAAACCGCACCGCGCAAAACAACGGTATCCAATTCAATGTTGCGACACCGCCAAAGCGTGTGTCTACCCAACGGCCCCATTCACATTCCCGTCCGGTGCACGCAAATCCGATGCACCAAAATGAACCTGTTCATCCTGCCATCCATGGCTGGACCCGTGCCCATTCCGGACAGGTCACCACGCCTCGGACCGCTTTGGCAAGTCAACAAATCCTAGCCCCAGTCATCATGAAACGGCAATCCGGTTTTCGTGCAATGCACCACCAGAGTTGCCGTTCCTGACCGAACTTTGACGTCAAACTCAATCTTCGTCCAAATAGAATTCGTCCATCCGATGGATACCGAAATGAGCGCCCGGATCCCAGCCGTAGATCCCTTCCAGTGGCACGTTCTCGACATCCTTTACAACCACCGGCTGGCGAACACCGGAAACCAGACCGATATGAATGGTTTCATCGGCATGTATCTGCAGCATTTCGTCCCAGATCTTCGTTCGTTCCTCGGGCGTTTTTGATGTCAGCCAGGCATTGTATAGTTCCATCAGCCGCTTGGCGGGTGCCCAGTCCGGTTTTTCACCGCCTTCTCCCTGGGTTTCGTAATAATCGCCCCATGCGTGCCAGGAAAGAGCGTCACCGCGGACCGGCGCGTAGTCGGTTGGTGGCATTTCAGATGTCGGAATGCCGTTTTCAAACCCCCACCAGACGGACATGAGCAGATCGCCTGCAATAGCGCGCTCGCGCATGTTGTCGCGCTGACTGGGTTTGGCGAACAGCTTTATGCCGATCTCGCCCCACATCTCGCCAACCAGTTCGAGAGCATCTTCCTGCACCTGGGCTTCACCGGCTGTCTCGACGATTATCTCGAGCGGGCGGCCGTCCGGCAGCAATCTGATGTCATCGTCATTCCGCTTCGTGAGACCGATCTCGTCCAAAAGAGCGTTGGCCTTTTTGGGATCATATTCAGCCCATTTGCTCGTGTAGTCAGCCTTGTAAAGCGGGCTTGCAGCGAGCACGGTATCGTTGCCGGGTGTTCCAAGACCAAAGAACAGCACCCTGTTCAGAAGATTGCGATCAATGCCCAGGGACAATGCGTGACGGAACCGCTTGTCGCGCAGAAGCTTCCGCCAGACAGGATCCTTCACGGTCATGTTCGGCAGAATGGAAATCTCCGACCCTTTGGTGTTCGACCAGAGCGCGGTAACATAGTCGTTCTTCTTCTCGCCTTTTTTCAGGACAGTGATATCGGAGAAACTCAGGTTCCGAGCCTGGAGTTCACTCTCGCCTGCCTGGGCTTTTGCCGGAATCAGCTTGCCATCGGCAACCGTCATGATGACCTTGTCGATATAGGGCAGTTGCTGACCGGAGCTGTCGACACGGTGATAGTAGGGGTTCCTCTCCAGAACAAAACGGAGGTCGCTGTCATCGCGCTTGCGAACCCAGGGCTGCAAAGTCGGTAACTCGACATTGCGCGCGTTGTACATGTCGTCTTTCTTGTTGTGCAACGGTGCCCAGCTGCGGGCCTTCACCTTTTCCGCTTCCTTGGCGATGAAGTCCGGATCGCCGTATTTGCCGTGAAAACGCCTCAGATAATGCGATGGACGGTAGATGAAAGGTGGCCTGGATTTTGCCAGTTCAGGAAGAAAGAGCGGGTTCGGCTCGTCCCAGGTAAAACGAACCGTCGTGTCGTCGACGACCTCGAATTTCGGGCCCTTTCCGTTGACGAGTAGAAACGGCGGCAGACCGGACGGGGTCAGATTTTCATCGCTGACGATGTCTTCGAAATAATACCGGATATCTTCCGAGTCGAACGGATCTCCGTCGGACCACTTGTGACCTTCGCGGGTGTGAAGCGTAAAGATCCGCCCGTCCTCGACTTCCACGTCCGCCAGTATATCGGGAAGCAGCTCGAGCTTGTCATTGTAGCCGACAAGGCGGGCATAACCCCACACATTGATAAGGCGCACGTCCTTGGCACGGCCGATAAGCGTATCGAGGGAGCCGCCGGGCTTGCCGATCTTTCGTCCCTTCGCCTCGAGATCAACGATCAGGGGTTCTGTCGGCACGCGTTCGGCAATAGGCGGAAGCGATGGATCCAGACCTGGTGTTTCCTTCAATTCCAGCGCCACCAGCGGCGTGGTTATCAAGGCTGCGGTCAAAAACAGCCCCATCCTCGTCAAGTATTCAAAATTCATGCTGCAGTCCCCTCAAGTGCCCCGGAATTCTTAAGTCCGGGTGCGCAAACAAAATGATCCGGCTCCATTTCAACCAAAGACGGTTCCGTGCCTTCGGTAATCGTGAACGGTTCCGGCCAGAGCTGCGGTTCAGATGCCCTGTTGGCATCCAGCGCGGCAAAATCCAAAGGCGCCGACAGGTCCGGCTCCGGTACGGCGGACAAGAGCGCCTTGGTGTACGGGTGAAGCGGATTTCCAACGACCGTCCGCGTCTCGCCCATTTCGACCAGGCGTCCGCGGCACATGACTGCGATCCGATCGGCGACATAGTCTACCACGGCAAGGTTGTGGCTGACGAACAGATAGGTCAGGTTCAGATCCCGCTTCAGGTCCTGCAGAAGGTTCAGGATTTGTGCCTGGACGGAAACGTCGAGCGCCGAAGTCGGCTCGTCACACAATATGAACTCGGGATTGAGTGCCAACGCCCTTGCAATTCCGATGCGTTGGCGCTGACCTCCGGAGAACGAATGCGGGTATCGCCGCAGGAAGCGTGGATCAAGACCGACGAGACTCATGAGGTTCCTCACGCGTTCCGCCCGCTCCTGCTGTGTTCCAATGCCGTGCACCTCGAACGGTTCCAGCAAAGTATCATTGATCGTCATGCGCGGATTGAGGGAAGAGAACGGGTCCTGGAATATCAGTTGGACCCGACGCCGGTAGTCCATCAGGTCGGCACCTGTCAGGTTCGCAATGTCCTCAAGGCCATTGCCACGATTGTAAAGAACCTGCCCACCTTCCAGAGATAGCGCGCGAAGAATCGCCTTTGCCGCGGTCGTCTTGCCTGAACCCGATTCTCCCACAAGACCCAGGCATTCCCCCCGCCTGATCGTCAGGCTGATATTGTCCAGGGCAGTCATCGTCTTGGACTTGGAGCCCAGCAGCGAGCCCTTGCGCAGCGAAAACTGCTTGGTGACATCCTTCATTTCAACAAGGGGTTCGCCCGGTGCGACGTCGCAATGTGGCCTGTTCTTCGTCAGGTCTTCCGATTTCAATTCAATTGGTCGGATCGGAACTAGCCGCTCGTCCCTGTCCATGTGGAAACTGGGAACCGCATTCAAAAGTGCTTTCAGATAATCATGTTGAGGATCGGAAAAAAGCTGCTTGGCCGTCCCCTTCTCCATGATCCGGCCATGATAAATGACCGCGATTTCGTCAGCCATATTCGCCACGACGCCGAAATCGTGCGTGATCATCAGGACGGACATCCGCAATTCAGACTGAACCTCGCGGATAAGTTTCAGGATCTCGGCCTGAATTGTCACGTCGAGCGCCGTTGTCGGCTCGTCTGCAATCAACAGTGCCGGATGACAGATCATTGCCATTGCAATCATGGCACGTTGACGCAACCCGCCGGAAAGCTCGAATGGATAGGTATCCAGCGCCCGGCCCGGATCGGGAAACTGGACTAGACGCAGCATCTCCTGTGTTAGTTCGCGGGCTTCCGCTCCCGAAACATCACGATGAAGAAGGGCCGCCTCACCGATCTGGTCGCCGATCGTGTGCAGCGGTGACAGCGATGTCATCGGTTCCTGAAAGATGATCGCAACCCGATTTCCGCGCAGGTGGCGCATCTGGGGGCCCTTGCGTTCCAGACCGGCAATATCGACAGGCGGTTCGGCCCCCGTCGGATCGGCCAGAATTACCTTGCCCGAAGTAATTGCCGCTGCCTGAGGCAACAAACCCATGATCGTTTGGGAAATAACCGTCTTGCCGGAACCGGATTCACCGACCAGTGCGACCGTGCGGTTCTCCGGGACGACGAAGGAAACGTCGTCGACAGCCCGCACCCGGCCTTCTGCCGTATTAAAATCAACTGTCAGTCCCTCGATCGAGAGAACATTCACTGCGCTTTTCCTCCCCGGCAAGGATTGTCTGCGTGAGGCTTACTAAGCCTTTTTTGCAATACAAAGACAACCAAATTCGCCGTTGGATAGCAATGCAGAATTCCAAAGAAGTACGCTGTGATTTGAATTGCAACAGGCAAATTCCTGTCTTTTTTTCAGAATCTTGCACCAAACAGGCATCTGCAATGCAGGAATTGCGAGATTACTCGGCTGCGGAAACCGGAACTGCCTGCGGTGACGTCTCCCTGGAAGGCGCCTGCGGATGGGGGTCGATCCAGTAAACCTCCATCAAGCCACTGCGACCTCTGAGGTGATGAGCACCGACAGGCCTCTTGTTGTGTTCACCCGGGAGCCTTGCAACGGTATCGGCACTGGCAAGTATGGTCACCTCCGGTTCACCGTCGACTTCCTTGCCGAGGGTTTGAAGTCGTTCAGCAGCATTCACCGTGTCGCCGACAACCGTATAGTTCCATCTATCCAGCGCGCCGACGTTTCCGACGACCGCCGGACCTGAATGTATGCCGATGCGTGTCAAGATCTGCGGTCCGCCCTGGGCCTCGGCCTGCACATTCGATTCATGAAGGGCGGATGCAATCCGCCGCGCCGTTCTCACCGCGGCCTCGGCATGGTCGGGGCGTTCATCCGGAGCACCCCAGAAGGCAAGCATACCGTCGCCCAGGAACTTGTCGACCGTCCCCCCTTCTCCTTCAACGGCTTCGACCAGGATTGCAAAATGATCGTTCAGTATCCGCGCTGTTTCTTCGGCGCTCAGATGTTCGGAAAGCGCCGTGAATCCGACTATATCGGTGAACAGGATGGTGAGTTCGGCTTCTCTTGCTTCCGCTGCCTGGCTTCCTCCCAATCGCATCAACTTGATGAACAGCGACCGCGGCACGTAAGTGTTCATCGCCTTCAAGCCTTCGACCATCGAATTGAAGGCCAGGGCTACCTGATCAATTTCTGCAACGCGGCTGCGTGGCATCGGTTCGACTTCGTTCAGCGAAAGGGTCCCGACGCGCTCCGACTGGACCGCCAGATTGCGCAATGGACGAGCCACTCTGCGCCCGATCCAGAAAGCGATCAGAACCGAAATGACAAGTGCGCCGAACCCAACAAACATGGAGCCGGCGAGCCTGCGGACCTCCCGGGAAACCGTTGCACTCTGATAATACTGTCCGATAATCCAGGGTTTGTCGCTGAAGCCGTCGAATTCAGCTTTCATGATGATGTATTCGTCATCGTTCGCTTCGACGAAAGACACTTCGATACCGAGATCGGCGGCCTTTTGAAACTCCTCGATCGGTTGCTCGTCTGCCATTCCTGCCAGTACCGGATCCCCGATCCTTTCCCAGGCTTCCGGCAAATTCGCCTTGATGCTCCCGCCTGTCTGCAATCCGGTTTCATCGGAATGCATTATGACGCGCCCGGCCCCGTCAACTATGAAGATGGTGTTGTTGAGACCTTCGTCCCGGGCCTTGACGATATGGGAGAGATCTTTCATCGAGCTTGCAGCTGTCAGAGTGCCGATCAGCTCCCCATCTCTCACCAGGGGCACCGAGACATTGGCAAAAAGTCCGACCTCGTGTTCCACCAAGGGGCCCCAGGTGGGCAAACTTGCCTGATCAAGAGCCGGAAGATCGGCCATGTTCATGCCGGGCGGCGGCACATCGGTCTCTATCCGCCACAGTTTGCCTGAGGGTGCCCGGTAAATGCCAAGGCGCCGTCCATCCGTTGCAGTGACAGCCAGGGTCGTAACGTCGCTATTGGACTTCAGGGCGATCGAAAGGTCTTCGAGCGTGCGCTCGGGGTCCTCAAAACCGATCGTCCCGTCGTCAAAAAACGGTTTCAGACCCACGACGGCCTTTTCCACGGACGTGAAGTGAGTACGCAGCTGTGTTTCAAGCGCATCCGTGCTCAAAATCGTCTTGTCGTTGAGCAGGGAAAACGTGTTGCTGAAGTTCGCGCTCACCGAGAGACCCAAAACCAACCCGATGGCGAGCGCAACAAACGCACCGAACCCCAGACCGACAATTGATGTCAGCGGGAGTTTGATCCGTCGATCACCGCGCTTTTTCCTTGGCATAAGGCGCAAGTCCTCTCATTGCCTTTGTAGCTTACCTGCCTGATCTTTTGCGTCAAATTAAGGCGGTCGACCACCTGAAACGCGACGACAGGAACCCGTGGACGCTATCCGTCATGCGACGCGTAATCGCGCAACGCAAGATTTTGCAGAAGCAGGATCGTTTTTGCATCACAGATTTCTCCGGTCCGGATCATCCCGAGCGCCTTCTGGAGCGGAATATGCATGACTTCAATGTCCTCACCTTCGTGTTCCACACCACCGCCGTCGCCCACCTTGTTGTTCAGATGGTAGGTACCTGAATAAAATGAAAGGCACTCGGTCACCGACCCCGGACTCATGTGCAAGTCAAAAAGATGCTCGAGTTCCGAGACTTCATATCCGGTTTCCTCGATGAGTTCGGCACGCATCCTGTCCTCAGGGTGGGCCCCTTCCAGCAATCCGGCAGGCGACTCGATCAGGAAAGGATCCTTGCCGTTCAAATGGACAGGTAGCCGGAACTGGCGCGTCAGCAGCACACACTTTGTCTCCGGATCAAACAGAAGGCATGTTACGGCATTGCCGTGATCATAGGATTCCCGGCTCAGTTCCTGCCACGACCCGTCCCGGCGCCGATACTCCAGCCGATACCTGGTGAGCCTGCCCCAGTTTTCAGAGAGAACTTCTTTGTCGATAAAGCGCAAATATTCGGTGTTTTTCATAGGACGGAGCATCTCATGGTGAAAAAGTCATGTTTCGGATCCGGCAGCATCCAAACCGAGTTCGGTCAATACTTCAGCGGTGTGTTCCCCCAGTGATGGTGCGGCCCGTTCGAGAACCAGATTGCCGTTCCTGAAGGCAATCGGCGTGCGCACTGAAGAAACCGCGCCACCTTCGACACCATGTGCCGGCAGATCAACTTTCAGGCCTCTGGACCGGACCTGACTGTCGGCAAAAACATCCTCGACCGAATTGATGGGACCGGCCGGCACACCTTCCATTTCCAGTGCAGTCAGGAGATCGTCCCTCGCGCGGCTCGAAGTTTCCGCACTGAGCAGCGGGACGAGTTCGGATCTTGAAGCGACGCGCGCGGCATTGGTCGCGAATTTTGGTTGATCTGAAAGTTCAGGCAGTCCGAGCACGCCGCACAGTCTTTGAAACTGACTATCGTTGCCGACAGCAATGATGAGGTGGCCATCCTTTGCGGAAAAAACCTGATAGGGAACTATGTTCGGATGGGCGTTCCCAAGTCGCTTTGGCGCTTTTCCGGATACAAAGTAATTCAGAGCCTGATTGGCCAGAACAGCAACCTGCGAATCGAGCAGCGCCATGTCGACCCATTCACCCTCCCCGGTGGCGTCCCTGCGACGAAGGGCACTCAGGACACCAATCACACCATAAAGGCCGGTGAAAATATCGGCGAAGGCCACGCCGATCTTCTGCGGAGAGCCTTCCGGCTCACCGGTCAGGTCCATGATGCCACCCATACCCTGAATCATGAAGTCATATCCTGCGCGATGGGCGTAGGGACCATCCTGGCCGAAGCCGGTAATGGAACAATAGATCAGCTTCGGATTGACCTCTTTCAGGCTCTCGTAATCCAGGCCGTATTTGGCAAGCCCGCCGACCTTGAAATTTTCAACCAGTACATCCGCCCGGGCAACAAGCCTGCGAACGATTTCCTGGCCTTCCTTTGTGCGAAAATCGGCAACCACCGACCGCTTTCCGCGGTTGCAGGAATGAAAATAGGCCGCATCGAAATCGTTGCCTTCTTCATCCTTGATGAATGGCGGGCCCCATCCCCTCGTGTCGTCGCCCTGCGGGCTCTCCACCTTGATCACGTCCGCACCCAGATCGGCCAGTGTCTGGCCGGTCCAGGGGCCGGCCAGAATGCGTGCGAGTTCGACAACCTTTATGCCTTCGAGGGGCGCGGACATGTACTTTTCCCGGTTTGAACGATTAAGGGTCAGGCTTCGGCGAACTTGCGGTAAATGTGATACCTGCCCGGATGGATGCCTTCCGGTTTTTCGAGAAGTTCGAAATTCGGCAGATCGAGTTCGAGTGCCGTCAAAACGAAGCCTCCAACCGCCATGCGTTCATCGATCAGCGGTGCGAGCCAGTTGACGATTGCAAGATCGTTTGTCGGGTCCGCCGATCCGATGTCGATATGGGCGAAAGAGGCCTGTGCCCGAACACGCGGAGCACAGAAGGCAAGCGTATCGCGTATGTCACCGAGTATCATGTGATCCGCGTCCGGCGCGCAGCTCGGATGGCAGTTCATCGCGAAATCGAAAACAAAGATTTCCTTGTCGGGATAGATCTCCCTCAGGTGATCATAGGTTCTGCCATTGCCAAGGCCGAGTTCCAGGACCGGCCCCTCCACAAGGTTGACCTTGTCGACCAGGTATTCCAGCAAGATTTTCTGCGAGGTCATTCGGCGGATAAAACTGTCCAGACGACTCATAAATTGTTTCCCTGTGACTCAAGACGTCTCTCACATAGTCAAAGGCTGTCCATAGGTCAAAATCTGTCCACTCTGCAGATCATTGCGCCGGACGCATGTTTGATGATGCCGGGACCAGAAACAGGACTTTGCCACAATGCACGATCATGCTAACGCGTTAGCCCCGGTTCAGGGTGCCGTCCCTGACCTGCACTTTCGTATGAACCAATTACCAGGAGACCTCGATGCGTTCCGAAACGGCGCCCGCCATTCGGCTGGAAGATTATCAACCACCCGTCTACCGTATCGAAAAGGTTCACCTGACAGTAAAGCTTGATCCTGCCGAAACCGAGGTCGTTGCAACGCTATCGGTCGCAAGACAGGCAGATGTGCAGGCCGGAACACCTTTGGTGCTCGACGGCGACGAACTTTCGCTTCGCGAATTGAAACTGAACGGTGAGGTATTGCCGGAGGACGGTTACACGATTTCGCCTGACAAGCTGGAAATTCATGCACCGCCAAGTAAACCATTCGATCTTAAAATCACAACGCAAATCAATCCGGAAGCCAACACCAAACTGATGGGGCTGTACAGGTCCTCAGGGACCTATTGCACCCAGTGCGAGGCCGAAGGTTTCCGGCGCATCACGTATTTCCTCGACCGCCCGGACGTTCTCGCGATCTACACAACACGGGTCGAAGCACCGAAAACCGACTGCCCTGTCCTGCTTGCAAACGGCAACCTGATGGAAAAGGGTGATATCGACGGGACAGACCGCCACTACGCGCTCTGGCATGATCCCCATCCCAAACCGGCCTATCTCTTCGCACTTGTTGCAGGCAATCTTGCTCAGGTTCCTGACCGGTTCACCACCGCATCGGACAAGAAGGTCGACCTCAATATTTACGTTGAGCACGGCAACGAAGGGCTGTGCGGCTGGGCAATGGATTCGCTCAAGCGCTCCATGAAGTGGGATGAAGACGTGTTCGGCCGGGAGTATGACCTGGATGTCTTCAACATCGTTGCCGTTTCGGATTTCAATATGGGCGCGATGGAAAACAAGGGCCTGAACATCTTCAACGACAAATATGTTCTGGCCGATCCGGAAACCGCGACCGATCAGGACTATGCCAATATCGAGGCGGTCATAGCGCACGAATATTTTCACAACTGGACGGGAAACCGCATTACCTGCCGCGATTGGTTTCAGCTGTGCCTCAAGGAAGGCCTGACTGTTTTCCGTGATCAGGAATTCACATCCGACATGCGATCCAGGCCGGTCAAACGCATCACCGATGTCAGGCTACTGAAAACACATCAGTTTCCGGAAGATGCGGGCCCACTGGCACACCCTGTTCGACCGCGGGTCTATCACGAGATCAACAATTTCTACACGGCGACCGTTTATGAAAAAGGCGCCGAAGTCGTGCGCATGCTGAAGACGGTGCTTGGTGGCGAGGGCTTCCACAAGGGACTGGATCTCTATTTCGATCGACACGATGGAGAGGCGACGACGATCGAAGCCTTTCTGACCTGTTTCGAAGACACGACCGGGACGGACCTCAGCCAATTCGCGCTCTGGTATGAGCAGGCAGGAACACCCGTTGTTTCTGTCGCATCGGCTTACGATGCGGATCGTCAGACCTATTCGCTCTCGCTTTCCCAGGAAATTCCACCCGTTCCGGGACAGAGGTCCAGCAAACCAGCTGTGATCCCGCTCCGCTTTGGTCTGCTTGGCCCGGATGGGAAAGACATGCAAGCAACCTCCGCCAGCGGCATCAAGATATCGGGTGATGTCTTGCTGATGGAGAAATCCAGGCACGAAATCACCTTTTCAGGCATCTCGTCTCAACCGGTCTTGTCGCTTCTGCGCGCGTTTTCCGCCCCGGTGCGAATTGACCAGAAGTTTGCAACTGCAGATCTCCAGTTTCTTGCCGCCCGGGACAATGATCCCTTCAATCGCTGGCAGGCTGTGCAATCTCTTGCCATGCAGGAGCTCGTGAGGCTGACGGGAACAATACGACATGGCGAGCTAGGCGCGCCCGCTGATGGCGTGGTTTCGGTTTTTGGCGCAGTCCTGAATGATCAGAACCTTGATCCCGCCCTCAAGGCGCTGGCGCTGACGCTGCCGAGTGAAGCCGACATTGCCCAGGAAATCGGCAAGAACGTCGACCCGGATGCCATTCTGGCGGCTCGCAAGCAGTTGCGGCAGGCAATTGCTCGGCAATTCCATGGCGCATTGCGCACTGCAGCGCTGGAATTCGCACCTAGGGGAGACTATTCCCCTGACGCGGAAACGGCCGGCAAACGAGCATTGTCCAACCGGGCCGCCTACTACTATGCGGTTTCGAATACTGAAGATTCGGCGCAATTCACCTGGGACCGGTTTTCCTCAGCCGACAACATGACGGACCGACTCGCCGGCCTGATGCTTCTGGTGCATGACCATATGCCCGGGGAAACCGCAGCGCTGGACCTTTATCTGTCACGGCATGAGAAGAGCTCCCTGGCTATGGACAAATGGTTCATGGTGCAGGCGACCGCACCAGGCGACGGAACCCTGGCGACTATCAAATCGCTCTTTTCTCATCCGCTTTACGACGCGACCAACCCGAACAGGGTTCGTGCCCTGCTGCAGTCCTTCGCGACCGGCAATGCAACGCAATTTGCCCGCCCTGACGGGGCCGGATTCGAATTGGTCGCCGAATCAGTACTTGAGATCGACAAACGCAATCCCCAGGTCGCATCGCGACTTTTGACCAGCTTCCGCTCTTGGCGGGCCCTTGATGCCAATCGTTGTGCCTTGGCTGAATCCGCTCTCATGAAGATTTCATCATGCGAAGATCTGTCAAGAGATAGCCGCGATATCATCGACAGAACATTGCAATAGTGTGATTTACTGGAAAAGGTTAACAAACATGCCGAGAGTCATGATGCGCGTTAACCATTTTCTTCTTGATCAGGACTAGACAAGAACCGAAGATTTGATTCAAATGGAAGTGATTCGGGGCAAGCTCCGATGCGGCGGATTTTGAGGCACACTTCCAATGGCGCGAGCAATGGCTGGCGACGCTACCACGCGGCGCAGCGACAAGGATTCGGATTCCGAAAAGAGCGCAGGCAAAGCCAGCCTGCTGTTCTGGCCGGTTCTCGTTTCCCTGCGTGACACCATCATAAGCTCAGACAGCGTCATGCGGCGCATCATTCCCGGACTGGCAATTGTCTTTATCGTCATTCTCGCCCTGTTTCGTGCTGGAGAACTGGCGACAGAGTACACCGAAACAGAGCAATCTGCGCAGACGACCCTGAGCCTGATGGCCACGGTGGTTGCCAACCGGCTCGGCGCCATTGAAGGTACTCTTCCGGAAGTCGGGTTTCGCACAACCTTGAAACGCTCTCTTGCGGACAGTCTGCCGGCAGGCGCCACAAGCAGATCCCGCATCTTTCTGGTCGCGGATACGAACGGCAAGATCGCGGCGACCGCCCCGGCACATCCGGGTCTGGAAGGCCGGCCGATCGCCGACCTGCTCAGTCCAAGCCAGCCGCTCACAGTGTTCGGCGCGCGCGCTGGTGTTCTTCCCGTTCCGGTCGACCTTGGACGCGGTGAAGGCAGCGAACAGTTTCTTGCAACCGTGCATCATCTGAACGGCAATCTTGGCATGATTGCCGTGTTGCAGCCGGAAAGTGCCATCTTTGCGGACTGGCGTGACGACCTTTCGGCAAATGTCACCCTGTTTGCCGGGACAGCCCTGGTTCTGCTCGCCGTTATCTACGGCTTTTTCAGTCAGGCAAGCCGTGCCGAGCATGCCGATGACATGTATGCGGCCACCCGGGCACGCATCGACACAGCCCTCACCCACGGCCGATGCGGATTGTTCGATTGGGATCTTTCGCGTGGACGCATGTTCTGGTCGTCCTCGCTTTATGAGCTACTCGGGCGTGAACCGAAGGATGACATCCTGAGCTTCGCCGATGTTGCCGACATTACCCACCCTGACGACATTGATCTTCTCGGACTTGCGGAACATCTTCTGGAGACCGGTGAAACACTTGTCGACGAAACCTTCAGGATGCGTCATGCGGACGGCAGCTGGATCTGGTTGCGTGCACGTGGCGAGATCCAGTCCGAGGCCGGCCGCGCCGAACCCCACCTCATCGGGATCTGCATCGACATTACCGAGCAGCACAAGCTGGCGGAAAAAAGCCGGATGGCGGATTTGCGGCTGCGCGACGCAATCGAAACAATATCCGAAGCTTTCGTTCTGTGGAACGCCAACAACGAACTGGTGATCTGCAACTCAAATTATCAGTCCTTGCACAACTTGCCGAATGCAGCCGTCAACCCGGGCACCCCTTACCAGGACGTCATGGCCGCAGCATCGAATGCGGAAATCGCTCCGCAACCCGTGACTGTCACGCAGCGGGGCGGTGCGCCGGAAGGCTCTTACGAAGCACAACTGGAAGACCGCCGTTGGCTGCAGATCTCCGAACGCCGGACCAAGGACGGTGGATTTGTGTCGGTCGGCACCGACATCACGGCGCTGAAAAAACACGAAGAAAAACTGATGTTGTCCGAGAAGCGGCTGAAAGCGACTGTATCGGATCTTCAAAAGTCGCGACAGACACTGGAATACCAGGCACGCCAACTGGTGGAAATGGCCGACAAATATCAGGAAGAAAAAACCCGAGCGGAAGCCGCCAACAAGGCCAAATCCGAGTTTCTCGCCAATATTTCCCATGAACTCAGGACACCCCTGAACGCCATTATCGGCTTCTCCGACATCATGACGCAGGAAATGTTCGGCCCTATCGGCACGGAACGATACAACGATTATTGCAAGGACATCTATTCCTCCGGCACTTATCTCCTCAACGTGATCAACGACATCCTCGACATGTCCAAGATCGAGGCTGGCCGGATGTCTATCGATACGGAAGTCGTGAATGCCGCTTCTGTCACGGATGATGCAAGCCGGATCGTGACGGGCGCCGCGACAGAAAAGAATATTTCCGTCACAACGGACGTCGCCGAAAATCTTATGGTTCACGCAGACAAGCGGGCATTGAAGCAGATCCTGCTCAACCTGCTTGCCAATGCGGTCAAGTTTACCTCGGACAGCGGCGTGGTTGCACTCAAGGCGGAACCGCGCGGCGACAAGTTGCGCTTCGAAGTTACAGACACGGGAATCGGCATTTCCGAACGTGATATCGAACGGCTTGCGGAGCCCTTCGTCCAGGTGGAAAACCAGTTCACCAAGACCCATCAGGGTTCCGGGCTCGGGCTTGCCATCGCGCGGTCCCTCGTGGAGCTCCATGGCGGTAAGCTGTCGATCCGATCGGAAGTGAAAAAAGGCACGACCGTCAGCTTCACGTTGCCGCTTGCAGACAGCCCAGCCTAACGACCCGTCCCGGCCTGAGTCCTATGATCCTCACGTCCAATTTCAGGTAAGTCAGCGCCCGTTTGCAATGCACTAAAAACAGATAGGACCTGTTCCCATTGCGTATCGGGAGCAACACGGTCCTGCGGCCGACATGCAAACCCGGTCGCGAAAACCCCTTCTCCGAACACAGTTGCGCGGTTACGGCCTCCTGCCGAAACAGATTTGGCTCTTCAGCGCGCGAAGACCTTGTCTTCGTAACGAAAAAAATTTGCTCCGCTTGCCTGAAATCAATGCATGGCGGCAATTCTTTGGTTTCCATTCCAGTTGATGTGCACTTCGCAAAGGTCGAATTGCCCGGAAAGGCTCGAGCACAACTTGCCGCGCGTTTTCATACCAGCAACGAAAGGGAGGCCATGAAAGCGAGATCCAAAGAAGAACGTACGCCGGACGTATCAACCGCTGAGCGCGACACCAAAACATCCACCAAAAAAACCTCCAACCGGCGGGAAGCAGGGCCTCGGGCTGCATCACCTCCAGAGGCCGGCAACACAGTGACCATCAAGTCCGTTCACCATGCGGCGGTACACAAAAGTCCAGCGCTCCTGTTGCATGAGCGATCTATTTCGAAAGGCAACAGTGCGCGACTGCCGGAAAACTATCCCTACAAGAGACGCATGCGCCGAGAACAGTATGAGGCGCGTAAGCAGGAGCTTCAGATTGAACTTCTGAAAGTCCAAAACTGGGTAAAAGACAGCGGCCAACGCATAGTTGTTATTTTCGAAGGTCGGGATGCAGCAGGCAAAGGCGGCACGATCAAACGTTTCATGGAGCACCTGAACCCTCGCGGCGCCCGGGTTGTCGCACTCGAGAAGCCAACGGAAGAGGAAAAGGGGCAGTGGTATTTTCAGCGCTACGTTCAGCACCTGCCGACCAGGGGTGAAATCGTTCTGTTCGACCGTTCCTGGTACAATCGTGCCGGTGTCGAAAAGGTCATGGGGTTCTGTTCACCTGCGGAGTACATGGAATTCATGCGCCAGGTGCCCGAATTCGAGCGCATGCTTGTGCGAAGCGGTATACGTCTCTTCAAATTCTGGTTTTCCGTCAGCCGGGAAGAACAATTGCGCCGCTTTCAGGCGCGCAACAGCGATCCGTTGAAACACTGGAAGCTGAGTCCGGTCGACGTTCAATCGCTTGATATGTGGGACGACTATTCAGAAGCCAAGGAAAACATGTTTTTCTATACCCACACCGCCGACGCCCCCTGGACCGTCGTGCGTTCCGATGACAAGAAGCGAGCACGTCTGAATTGCATGCGCTATTTCGCCAGATCGCTGCCTTATCCCGGGGCAGATGCCCAGATCCAATTGGACCCCGACCCAAAGATTGCCGGACCGGCTGACATATTCTACCAGACGCTGGAAGATTTTGATGCGCGTCGCCAGCTCAAGGTTGAATGAGTCCAACCTGGAAACGACTTGCTTCCGCCAACTGGGCGGGAGCCATTTCCGTGATCCGCCAGGTTCTTACAAAGAGGGCGCAATCTTCCCGGGGAATGGTGTCTGGGCAATCAGGGAGAGACCTTTGTCTCGACGGCTTCAACCGGGCCAACCAACTTTACGAATGTCTGGCGGACCCTGTTCTGGAGCTCCGCCAGTTCTATCTCGAGCCGGGTGAATGTCGGGCAGTTCGAGGCCTGTACAAGCAAATCCAGAACACCCCCGGGGGCTTGTGTCGCCACGAACTTTCCCGAGAGCGACAGGCGCAACACCTGTGTCAGCCGCTGATACATTCGCAATGCCTCCAGGAGCAGCTCGGCATCACTGGGATCCAGGCAATCTGCCTCCCGGAGACCTTCCAGCGCTTCTTCTGTACCCTGTGCCAGCACACCGGGCGTTTCATGCGCATGCACAAGTTGAAGGTACTGTGCGATAAATTCGATATCCACGAGACCGCCGGCAACCTGCTTCATGTCCCAGACGTCTTTCGTGCCCTTTTCCTTTTCGATCCTCGCCCGCATGGAGCGAACATCATCCGCAAGCTTGGTCCTGTCCCGGGATTTCGTGAGTGTCTCCCGGATGTTATCCATGATCTTCTGCCTGAATTCCGGGCTCGAAGACGCGATCACCCTGGCTCTCGTCAAGGCCATGTGTTCCCAGGTCCAGGCATTTTTTTCCTGATAGGTGATAAAGCCATCCAGATTGGTTGCCAGCGGCCCTGCGTTTCCAGATGGACGCAAACGGAAATCAACTTCGTAAAGCTGTCCTTCCGCGGTGGGTGCCGAAAGGGCCGTCACAAGCCGTTGCGTCAAACGCATGTAATACTGGGTAATGGCCAGCGGCCTTTTGCCATCGGACTCCTTGACACCGTCCGGGGCCTCGTAAAGCAGGATCAGATCAAGGTCTGACGATGCCGTCACTTCCCTGCCGCCCAGTTTGCCCATGGCCAACACCGCGACATTGCCACCCGGCACAACGCCATGCGTTTCGCCGACATGAAGCACGACCTGCCGGAGCAGCCTGTCCACGACGACTTCCGCCAGGCGCGCCAACGCAAAGCCGACACGATCAGCAGAAAGTGTATCGGAGATCAAACGCAGACCGATCAGGAATTGTTGCTCCTGGGCAAAGATGCGCGCCCTGTCGAGTGCCTCCTCGTAAAACCGGGCCTGGGACAGAGTGCGGTCGAGACCAACACGAAACTCTTCGACACTCGGCATGGCTCCGAAAAAGGCCGGATCAAGTACCGCGTCCAGCACATGAACGCGTTTGGAGACCGTTTCTGCAAGCCGCGGTGCCGCGCCCATGGTCGTGGCAAGCAGGCTCAATAATTGCGGATTGGATCGCAGAAGAGAAAAGAGCTGAACTCCCGCCGGCAGTTTCGACATAAAGCTGTCGAACGCGACCAGCGCCGCATCGGCATTGTCGGTAGCCGCAAGCGCTCCGATCAGGGTCGGATGCATCTCCGTCAGCCGCTCACGGGATTTGGTCGAACGGGTGCACGGATAGCGGCCGAAATGCCAGGACTTCACGATGCTCGCGGCCTCAGCCGGTTGTTTGAACCCCAGACGCGACAGGGTTTCCAACGTCTCCGGATCGTGGTCGTCTCCCGTGAAAACCAGGCTGCCCAACTCAGAAGACAGTCCAGGCTCATCTTCAAAAAGCTCAGCGTAATGATGCTGAACCTTTTTCATGTGAGCCAGAAACTCGTCCTCGAACGACTGAAGAGTGACAAAACCCATCAAGGACGCGATGCGCGTCAGGCCTTCTGCGTCCTTTGGCAGTAGTTGCGTCTGCTCATCGTTCAACATCTGGATGCGATGTTCGACATTGCGCAGGAACACATAGGCCTCGCGCATCTCGTCGCGTGTCCTGAGGCGGATCCAGTCGGCTTCGCAGAGGGCATCCAGCATATCAACCGTACGCCGGCCCCGGAGCGCCGGATTGCGGCCACCTGCAATGAGTTGCTGAGTTTGAACAAAAAACTCGACCTCACGGATACCGCCACGCCCCAGCTTGACGTTGTGCCCTGCAACGGCAATTGCACTGTGCCCCTTGTGCATATGGATCTGTCGCTTGATCGACTGCACGTCGGCAATTGCCGCAAAATCCAGATATTTGCGCCAGATGAACGGGACGATTTCGTGCAGAAAAGCTTCACCGGCCGGCAAGTCGCCGGCACATGCGCGCGCCTTTATCAGGGCCGCGCGTTCCCAATTCTGGCCAAGGGATTCGTAATAAACCAGTGCAGCGGGAACTGACATTGCCAGCGGCGTGGCGCCCGGATCCGGCCGCAAACGCAGATCTGTGCGGAAGACGTAGCCATCTGCTGTTCTGTCCTGCATGATCTTGACCAGGCGCCGTGTCAGGCGGACGAACTCAACCGGTGCTTCCACTCCTGCCGCCATCGGCGCTTTGTCGGGGTCGTAGAGAACAATCAGGTCGATGTCGGATGAGTAATTCAGCTCGTTCGCGCCGTGCTTGCCCATGGCAAGAACGATCAAACCGCTGCCGACTTCGGGTTTTTCCTGATCTATCGGCTCGAACTTGTTCCGGCGTGACAGATCTCCCAGGCAAAAACGAATGGCCGCCGTAAGTGCCGCATCGGCAAACCCGGCAAGTGCACCTGTCACCTGTTCCAGGTCGATTGCACCACAGATGTCGGCAAGCCCCAAGGTCAGCGCAAGATCGTGCTTGAGCAACCTCAACGCCCGCATGATACCGGCTTCATCCTCCGCCGTTGAGTCATGTGCCAGTGACAGAAGCCGCCGGATCCGGAGTTCCGGTGCTTCCTTCAGGATGCTCAGGAGCCTCGGTGGGTCTGCCAACATGAGATCGCGCAGATAAGGCGAGTTGCCCACGATCCCCATCAGGAACGGTTCCAGGTTCTCATGTGAACCGAATTGCGATCTCAGCGTGTCACCGGCTTCCGGATGATCAAGAAGATCCTTTAAGAACAGGGTGGCACGATCGACATCAGGTGTTACAGGAACGATTGCAAGACGATCGACAAGGAGTTGGGGCTGCTTGTCAATTTCCTGCCGGCTGCCCTGCCTGTCCGGATTGTCCTTCGCCATGCCCGCTCCTGCTGTTTTCCGGCGCGACCGGCGCCAGATCTATTCGGGCTGAAAGGCCCACGTCCTCATTTTTGAAGCGCAAGTCTCCCCCATGCAAGCGGGCAACGGCTTTGACAAGGCTCAATCCCAAGCCCGTTCCAGGTTCCGACCTGCTTTCTTCCAGCCGGACAAAGCGATCCATGACCCGATCGAGGTCCTTGTCGGGAATTCCGGGGCCGTTGTCGGCGACTGTCAGGTCGACGCGGCCATCCTTTTCCTTTGCAGACAGCCGGATCACAATTTCCCCGTTGTCCGGACGGCCGTATTTCAAGGCATTTTCAATAAGATTGACGAGAACCTGGCTAATGAGATCCCGGTTGCAGACGGCAGTCAGTCCTTCAGGAATGTGGGTTTCCAGCCTGCCTCCTTCATCCTCGACCAAAGGCTCGTACAATTCGGCAATCTCGGCAACGAGGCGCTTCAGATCTGTCGGTTCCATAACCGAACCGGGCGCCATGGACTCCACACGAGCGATCCTCAGCAACGCGTTGAAGATCCGAAGGAGATGATCGGTCTCGTTCAACGTGCTTTCCAGCGCGCCGCGATAGCCTTCTTCACTACTGGCTTCCCGCAGCGCCGTTTCTATCCGGGTCTGAAGCCGTGTCAGCGGTGTCTTGAGGTCATGGGCAATATTGTCTGTCACATCCTTCATCGACTGCATCAGAACTTCGATGCGGTCGAGCATGTCGTTCAGGTTTACGGCGAGGCGGTCAAACTCGTCATTTGTGCCGGCAAGCGACAAGCGCTCTGTCAGGTCGCCATTCATGATCATCCGACTGGAAGCAGATATGTCGTCAATACGCTTCATGACCCTTCGGCTGACAAACAGCCAGGTGATGACTGCCATGACGACGACGACGACAAGCCATAGCCGCAGCGCGTTTGCCAGAAGATTGGAAAATCTCAGCTGGTCACCAAGGTCTCTGCCTACAAGAAGGCGGAAGCCGCCACGCAGCTCGAACGTCCGGACCATCGCCTGTCGCTCGATTTCCTGGGTTCCCTCTCCCAGGCGCGTATAGCGTACACGTCGCAGACCGCCGTCGGCTTCCTCAAGAACGATTGTCGGAAGGCGGGAAATATTGCCGACCAGGGCATTTCCGGAGAAGTCCATCAGAAGATAAAGACTGGCATCGGGATGCCTTGTCCTGTCGTCGATGGTTTCGACGAGATCCCGAATTCCACCGCGAACATATACGTCCGACAGGCCCTTGAGTTCTGCATCGACAGACTGAACGACCTGTTCAGACATGAGATCTTCGGTGCTTTCGGAAACATAAACCAGAAGCACGCCAGACATGACCGTGAAGACGGCGACATACAGCAACGACAGCTTGAACGCTGTCGTTCGGACAAATCTAGTGAGCCGCGTCACGGATCGTGTACCCGGCACCCCGGATGGTATGAAGCAAAGGTGTCTCGAAGCCCTTGTCTATCTTGCCGCGCAGCCGCGAAATATGGACGTCAATCACGTTGGTCTGTGGATCGAAATGATATTCCCAAACGTTTTCCAGCAGCATTGTGCGTGTCACCACCTGTCCCGCGTGCTGCATGAGGTATTCCAGGAGCCGGAATTCCCTTGGCTGCAGCGGAATCTCGGTTTCTCCGCGACGGCAGGAGTGAGCCATGCGATCAAGGGTCAGATCGCCGACGGAATAGGTGGTTTCGACCTGATTGGCCGATTTCGGCCTGCGCGCGAGCGCTTCGATGCGGGCCTGCAGTTCGGTAAAGGCATAAGGTTTGGGCAAATAATCGTCACCGCCTGCCTTCAATCCCTTCACCCGATCGTCGACCTGGCCGAGAGCAGATAAAATGAGAACAGGAGTGTGATTGCCTTCGCGTCGCAATTCCTGAACTATCGAAAGGCCGTCGAGCTTCGGCAGCATACGGTCGACAATCAGTATGTCGTAACTGCTGAGCAGAGCCATTTGCAGGCCATTTTGGCCGTCCGCAGCGTGATCGGCCGTGTGGCCGAGTTCGCTCAATCCCTTGACGAGATAGCTCGCCGCTTCTGGATCGTCTTCGATAACTAGAATTCGCAACATGACATCCTTTTACCTCGAGTTGCTTTGAAATGAAATGGCTGGCGGCGGCGATGGATGTGAGGCGCCGCCGCCAGACTGGCTGGGTTTACGGGCGAAACCCATGGCGAAGACCGGCCCGTCGGGGTTGGGGGCAGAGGGCAAGCCGGTCTCGCCGGTCAGGCTCCGGTTCTTGTCGAACCGGTTCCTGATCAGGCCAGGTTCATGGGCAGAGCCACAAACCGGGTTGTGTCGTTGGTCTCGATCCGGAAGAGAACTGCCTTTCGGCCGTCACTTTCCGCCTTGTCGAGCGCCTTCAGTACGTCATCCGCATTGTTGACCTTCAAGCCGGCCACTTCGAGGATCACATCACCGGCCGACAGACGCTTGTCGGCAGCCGGTCCATCAGGATCGATTTCCGCGATAACCACGCCTTCACCGTCAAGACCTGCTTCAGCCTTGGTCGTCACGATCAGGCCAAGATCGTCAAGGCTGGTCCCGGTCTTCTCGACCTGTGGTTCCGCTGCCTCGGCAACCTTTTCCCTTTCCTGGAGACGGCCCAGGGTCACAGAGACATCCTGTTCCTTGCCGTCGCGCCAGATCGTGACGTCGACCTTGGTGTCCGGTTCATAGGCCGCCACGATCTTGGAGAGATCGCGCGGGCCGTCCACCTTGGTGCCGTCAACCGCGAGAATGGTGTCGCCCGAGCGCAGGCCAGCCTTCTGAGCCGGGCTGTTTTCCTGCGCTTCCGCGACGATGGCGCCGCGGGCCTCTTCAAGGCCAAGGCTTTCCGCGATGTCATCGGTGACGTTCTGTATCTGAACGCCAAGCCAGCCACGGATAACGGTGCCGTCATCCCTCAGCTCCATGATGACATCTTGCGCGGTCGAGGCCGGAATTGCGAAGGCAATACCGACATTGCCACCGGACGGCGAGAAGATCGCCGCATTCACACCGATCACTTCACCGTTCATGTTGAAGGCCGGGCCACCTGAGTTGCCGCGGTTCACCGGCGCATCGATCTGGATAAAGTCGTCGTAAGGTCCCGCACCGATGTCACGCCCACGGGCGGACACGATCCCTGCGGTTACCGAACCGCCCAGTCCGAACGGATTACCGATCGCGACAGTCCATTCACCGACCTGAGGAGCTTCATCTGCAAAATCCACATACGTGAAATCTTTGCCGCCCTCGATCTTGAGCAGTGCAAGGTCTGTTCTCTTGTCGGCTCCGATCAACTTGGCGTTGTATTCGTCACCTTTCTGATCAATCACGGTGAATTCCGTACCACCGTCGATCACATGGTGATTGGTAACGACATAACCGTCCTTGGAGATAAAGAAACCGGACCCCTGGGATGTACCATACTGCCGCGGCGACCGGCGCTGCTTCTGGCCTTCTTCACCGCCTCGGCCACCGAAATCACGGAAGAACCGTTCAAACGGGTGGCCATTCGGCAGGCCCTTGAAGAATTCATCAGTGCTGTTGCCACCGTTGAAATTCATCATGCGCGGCTCGGCTTCCTGCTTCACCTGAACACTTACAACAGCCGGGCTGACGGTGCGGACAACGTCTGAAAAGTCTGCTGGCGCAGTCGCGTCGACACGAACAGGCTCTGCTTGCGCGAGCTGGCTTGGGACGACGGTCTGAGCGGTCAAAAGCCCGGCAGTACCGAGTGCGACAACTCCTGCCAGCAATTTGGCGCGGCGGGACCGCAAAGGAGAGACTGACCCACGATTTTGCATATTTTTTTCCTCTGTCGACATAACAATTGGAGGCCACAAATGGAGCGCACGGGGACCTACGCTCCGGGCTCAGTGAGGAAAGTAGGTATTCCCGCCTTACCGTTGCCTGTCGGAGGAGTTACATTTTTGTTAGTTTGAGAATTCGACCTCTCCCGCATCAGACAAAAGCCTCGATACATGTCGTGGAAGCTTATGTATTTGCGGAGAAATTTTCTGTTGCCCCTGCATTTTCCATTCCCGTGGAAATGACAAACCCACGCATCTTTTCCACAAACATCAAGCTGGAAAACGGATCGGTCGGTCGTCAGCGGTCCATCTCTGCCACTTCGGCATGACGGATTGAAATCTCTCAGAGCACTCGAATGCCTCGAGCCACCTTTTCAGGGCAAGCCACTCTTCACCATCGAACCAGGCGCGGTCCGTATTGGCAAACTGACGGACGAAGGGAAGGATTGCATAATCGGAGAGAGACGCGCTGTTGCCGAACAACCAGATCCGATTTGCAAGTCGCTCATTCAGTTCAATGAGAAACTCTGCCGCTGCCGTGCGTTCGTGTTCTCGTTGCGCATCTTCATAGCGCGTATGGTACTTGTAACGATCAAGATGGATCTTGAATGGACCATCGCACCGGGTGATCAGTGCAAGCATCTGCTCCCTGTCGCCTTCAGCGGGTCGCAGCCAGCTTTCCGGATCGTGGATCCCAAGCGCCCACAGCATGATATCCAGACTTTCATCAAGTACAAACGCATCCGTTTTCAGGCATGGCACCGTTGCAGAGGGAGAGGTCTGAAGAAACTCCGGAGCCTTGTCGCGCAGCACGATCTCGCGCAACTCGACCGACTGTCCACTCGCCGCAATCGCCAGGCGTGCACGTATTGCGAAAGGGCATCGTCGAAAAGAGTACAGGATTGGAAGAGTGTGCATGTCCACTCCATGGCGCATCATCGGCAAAAGGTCAATTTCGCCCACAGATTGCGATTTCACAAATTCAACCGCAGACTTTCACCGGATGTAAAGAATATTCCACGATACTCAATGTCACGGGATATCAACATGACTGATTCACTGCTTCAACTTGCCAAGGAAAGTTCTTCAGAGAAGAAACATGAGCTTGCAGAGCATGTCACCGGCTTACTTACCGTACGTTCCAAAGACGATAGCTCTGAAGCAATAAATCTTCTGAATAATATGCTTGAAGGTGTCTACGGGTCACTGGAACTCGAGGCAAGAAAGAAGATGTCAGAACGGCTGGCGGATGTTGGATCAACATCCTCCAAGCTCGCAGAAGCAATGGCGAATGACGAACTGCCCGTTGCTCAGGCCGTCCTCGAGCGGTCGAAGTCCCTCTCAGAAGACGCCTTGCGTTCGATCGCACAGAAGAAAGATCAGGGCCACCTGCTGGCCATGGCCAAACGCGATCATATCAGTGAGGACGTGGCCAAGCTTCTGGTCAAGCGTGGCAGCAAGGATGTCAGGCACGCACTGGCGTCCAACCTGGGTGCCGAAATGCAGATGCCGGTCTTTGAAGAGCTGGTCAAGGACATGCCGAAACAAATGGGGGAGCGGATACGGCACCTTCGAAAGTCAAACGAGGAACTGATCGAGGATCTGTTCCGGGAAGACGGTGAAATCGCTTCGGGGCAGAAACTGGAAAAGCGGGCCTCCAAGATCAGCCCGAAAGCCTGGCTCATGGGTATCAAGCTCGGCAAGACGACGCTGAACAAGGCTGTCTACCAACTGGCTCATGAACACAATCTTCTGGACGTTGCCGGGCTCCTGTCGGTCTTTTCCGGCCTTGAGATGAAATATGTCCACAACCTGATGGTGCGGTTCGATGCGACAGGCATCGCCACGGTCTGCCGTGCAAGCGGCATCGGCGCGATGGAATTCCAGGCGGTATGCAAGGAACGCTGCAAGCACCTGAAGTTCCCGGAAAGCACCGGGAGCAAATGGCTAACCAACTATCATATGCTGGACGACAACGATGCGCGCCGCCTGCTCGCACTCATGAAGATGAAGTTGGGATCCGCAGAAACTCATCAGGCAGCCTAGACGACTTCGGCAGTATGTTATGAAGCGCTTCACAGTACATTGCTGCGGAACGCTTGTTCATTGCCCCAAAATCGCTAATTTTCACATTTTTCAACTTCGCCTTATCCACTTGTAAACTGTCTCCGAGGTATTGTTGGCACCACAAGAATGGATGGATCCGACATGATCAATGATCTTCTCAATCAAGCTCAGGACAGTTCACCTGAAAAACGCCGCAAGCTGGTTGAACATGTCACAGACCTGTTTGCGACTGGTGCCGACAGCTATCAGACAGAAGAGATTTCGCTCTTCAATGCTGTTCTGGAACGCATGCTCCCGTCGATGGAAACCGAGCAGAAGAAGGAAGTGTCAGAGCGTCTTGCACCGATAGACACGACCTCCCAGAAAATTGCCTACGAGCTTGCAAGCGACGAAATCGATGTTGCTCAGCCGATGCTGACGTCCTCGAACGCGTTGAAAGAAGAAGATATTCTGCGTCTTGCAAAGACCATGGGACAAGGGCACCTGCTTGCCATTTCAAAACGCGATCACCTGGAGGCCAAGGTAACCGACGTTCTGCTGGAACGCGGCGAAAGCCCGGTGAAACAATCTGTTGCAGCCAACTCAGGTGCCGAGCTTTCCGATTGGGGGGGGCGCCTTTTGGTCAAGCTGGCCGAGCGCGACGAAAAGATCCGTGACGCGATGGTTGAGCGCTCGGACGTGTCCGAGGCCGACTATGAAAAGCTGATTTCACAGATGCCCGAGGCGCAGCAAGCCAAAATCCGCAAGATGCGCGAAGAAAACGAGCAGCTGGTCCTGTCGCTTTTCCACGAAGCCAGCAAGGTGGTCGCAAGCTCGAAACTGGAGCGGAAAGCTACACGTATCAATGCAAAGGTTATCCTGAAAGACGTCCGCGAAGGCCGAGGCGATCTTGGCAAGGCAATCACCCAGATGGCGTTGTCAAACAATCTCTTCGACATCAGCTTCATGCTTGCCGAAATGGCTGGACTGGATCAGAAATACGTCACAAACGTCATGGTTCGCTACGATGCGACCGGTATTGCCGTTCTTTGCAAGGCGATGGGCGTAGACCACAACGGCTACATAGCGTTGAGCCGGGCTCGGGCCACAAACAACAAACAACCCCAGACGACCGTCCAGAACTGGATCGGTGACTACCAGAACCTGACGGAAAAAGACGCGCGCCGTCTGCTTTCCTTCATGAAAATCCGCCTCAGCACACTTGAAGAACAAGCTGCCTGACCGGACGCACGCGCCTCGGGACTATTGCCCGGGTTCAACTTCACGGGTGATAACCGCCGCGCCCGCCTCAAGTGTGCGGTGAACCGGGCACTTGTCCGCGATCTCGAGCATGCGTTCGCGGGTCGCCGCATCAAGCTCGCCTTCAAGCGTGATCAGCCTCTCAAAGCGGTCAATCTTGCCCCCGCGCCCCTTCTGGTCATCCGAACAGTCTTCGCAATCTGCGGCGTGCACCTTGTTGTGCAGAACACGCGTGCCGATCCTGTCGACCTTCAATCCCTTTCGATCCGCATACATGCGCAGCGTCATGACTGTGCAGGCGCCAAGCGCCGTGGACAGATACTCATAAGGTGACGGGCCGCTGTCATAGCCGCCATAATCGGCAGGTTCGTCGGCGATCATGCGGTGATTTCCGACGGCGACCATGGACTGGAACTTGCCCTGCCCCGTTTCCACGACGTCGACACCGTCTCTTGCAGCTGAAGCCGTCGGCGCGGTTTCCGCATCAAGATACCTGCTGACCCAACCTGCGATCACTCTTGCCGCATAGGCCGCGTCTTCGCTGCGCGTCAAAAGGTGATCGGCCTTGTCGAGCGACACGAAACTTTTCGGGTGCTTGGCAGCAACGAAGATGTTTGTGGCATTTTCAATGCCGACCGTGTCATCGAGCGGCGCGTGCATGACCAGCAGCGCCTTGCCGAGATTTGCTGCCTTTGCCTTGACCGTCTGGGCCTCCAGATCCTCCAGAAACTCCCGGCGGATGGTAAAGGTACGGCCGGCAAGATCAACGTCGCCCGCGCCCTTGGCGCGGATCTCGTCAACAGATCCCTTGAAGTTGTGAACGACATGATCGGCATCGGACGGGGCTCCGATCGTCACGACGGCACGCGCTTCAGGGATCTCGCCAGCCACGGAAAGAATGGCTGCGCCTCCCAGCGAATGTCCGATCAGAAGCCGGGGTGCCTCGTAGTTCTGCCTCAGAAAATCGGCTGCCAGCTTCAGGTCCTCGACATTGGAGGAAAAGCCGGTCGAGGAAAAGTCCCCACCGCTGCCACCAAGGCCGGTGAAATCAAAGCGCAGCACGGCGATGCCTTCCGCGCTGAGCGCACCTGCGATATGCCGTGCAGCCGGAATGTCCTTGGAACAGGTGAAACAATGCGCAAACAAGGCAAATGCGCGGATCTTACCGGCAGGAAGATCCAGCCGTGCCGCAAGCCTGGCACCATGCGCACCATCAAATTCGAGTTTCAGCGGTCGGTTTGCCATAATTCACCCTCCAGCATTTTGTCGTATCAGACGTAGGCACGAACACATGGCATGCAAGTCACGGCTTGGTGTGATCGCTGTGAAGGAACCTGCCTCCGCAACTGCCGTCAAGAGGCTCGTTTTCAGGCAAACTCCTGGAACGTTTCAAGGGCAGCCCTGTCGTAACCTTGCGAAGCGGTCCACAACTGCTTGGTATAGGCGTGTGTCACTTCACCGGTTCGCATCTGATCCTCGGTAATTTCCTCGACGATCTCACCCCGGTTCATGACAGCAATCCTGCTGCAAAGGTGACCGACAACCGCCAGGTCGTGGCTGACCATGATGTAAGTCAGACCATGAGCCTTTCGCAACGCCGACAGGAGATTGAGTATCTCGGCCTGGACGGACACATCCAGCGCGCTTGTCGGTTCATCGAGCAGGATGACACGCGGTTCCAGGATCAGTGCCCGGGCGATCGCCACACGCTGACGTTGGCCTCCCGATAGCTGGTGCGGGTATCGGAAGCGGAATTCAGGGCCAAGGCCGACTTCCTTGAGGATTTTCAATATCCGTTCTTCGCGGTTGTCTAGTCCGTGAATGACCAGTGGTTCGCTCAAGGTATCGTCGAGCGTGCGTCTTGGATGCAGCGAACCGTAGGGATCCTGAAAAACCATCTGCATGTGTTTTCGCGATTCAACGGACCTTTTGTGCGTCAGCGCCTCGCCAGCAACCCTGATCGTGCCGTCCCAATGTGAATTGATACCGACCATGGCGCGCAGAACAGTGGATTTGCCGGAACCTGACTCCCCCACCAGACCGTAGCTTTCACCTTCTGCAACACTCAGGTTGAAATTCCTGACCGCGTGAATCTGGTTCTTGCCGGACCCGAAGGTGATGCTGAAATCCTCGATCTCGATCATGCCGCGCCTCCCTCCGGGACATCATCGCCTTCCGTCAACCATGCCGGGTCACGTCTGAGAACGGGGAGATCGTCATGATTGCCATCCAGGCGCGGAAGACAATTCAGCAATCCCCTTGTGTAAGGATGCTGCGCCTGGTCGAGATTTTTTGCATCAAGACTTTCCATTATCCGGCCACCATACATGACCAGGACACGGTCACAGAAGCTCGAGACCAGATTCAGGTCATGACTGATCAGCACAAGTCCCATGCCCCGTTCTCGTACCATGTCGTCCAGCAGGGAGAGAACCTGCATCTGAACCGTGACATCAAGCGCAGATGTCGGCTCGTCGGCTATCATGACCTGCGGATTTGTAATCAGCATCATCGCGATCATGATCCGTTGCCCCATTCCACCGGACACCTGGTGGGGATAAAGCGAATAGACTTTTTCAGGCTCGCGGATACGCACTGTCTCCAGCATGGCCAAGGCACGTCTTTTCGCTTCGGCGCGGGAAACATTTTCATGCCGGCGGCAGGATTCAGCTATTTGTTTTCCGACGGTCAATACCGGGTTCAGTGAATATTTCGGATCCTGCATGATCATGGAAATACGGGATCCTCGGATACTGCGCATGGTTTTCGCACTGGCCTGCATCAGATCCTTGCCATCAAACATCATCCGGCTTGCTTCGATCGACCCATTGCCGGCCGTCAGGCGCAGGAGTGCCCTCCCCGTCTGAGACTTCCCCGATCCCGATTCTCCGACAATCCCGAGTCGCTCCTTTCCCAGGTCGAAGCCGACGCCGCGAACAGCATGAACCTGGCCCTTCGGTGTCGCAAACCGGACATGAAGATCTCGGACGGAAATCAGCGGAGCCTCCCCCGGAGAGGATGTCTCAAAACCTGTCATTTTCATCTTGTTCATCGTCATTTCGCCCCGGAACTGCGGGGATCGAGCACGTCACGAAGACCGTCACCCAGAAGATTGAAGCCGAGAGAAACCACGAGAATCGCAATCCCGGGAATGGTCGGCACCCACCATTGGTCGAGAAGAAAATCCCTGCCCGAGGCAATCATGGCCCCCCATTCGGCAAGTGGTGGCTGCGCGCCGAGGCCAAGAAAACCCAGTCCAGCAGCTGTGAGGATAATGCCGGCCATATCCAGCGTCAGCCGGACGACGGTCGAAGACAGACACATCGGCATTATATGCGCAATCAGTATCCTGATCCTGGAGGCACCCAAAATCTGGGCGGCCATGATGTACTCGCTGTTGCGCAACGTCAGTGTTTCTGCACGTGCAAGCCGTGCATAGGGGGACCATGTTGTGAGTGCAATGGCCAGTACCGCGTTCTCAAGGCCAGGCCCGAGAACCGCGACAAAGGCAAGCGCCAGAATTAGACGCGGAAAGGCCAGGAAAATGTCGGTGATACGCATCAACGTTGAATCCACCGCACCGCCGAGCAGTCCGGCTGTCGTCCCGATCAGGAGACCGATCGGCATCACGATTATGGAGACAAGAAAGATGATATAGAGCGTGACCCGCGAGCCCCAGACGATCCTGGCGAAGATGTCACGGCCGAGTTCGTCCGTTCCGAACCAATGCTCCGCGCTCGGAGGTGCAAGGCGATTGGCCAGATTCTGGGTCGTTCCGTCGCCACCGGCAACAATGGGTGCAAACAGTGCCACCAGGCAGAGGAAGAGAACGATTGCCAGACCGAGCATCGCGATCGGATTGGACTTGAACGAAAGCCAACCGATGTAAAGACGCTGACACCTTGCCTGAAAGGCGTTGTTTGGCGAATCCGCCAACAACCATGATGCAGATCCGGATTTTGTCCCAAGCGTGCCGTCCGACATTATTTTGCCCTCGGATCGACTATCCGGTAGAGCAAATCGGACAGCATATTGATGAATACGAATGAAATACCGACTACCAGCGTGCCGCCGATAACCGCATTCATGTCGGCGTTGAACAGCGAATTGGTGATGTACTGGCCGATACCCGGCCAGGCGAACACGGTTTCTGTCAGGACGGATCCTTCCAGAAGACTGGCATAGGTCAGGCCAATGATCGTAATCAGCTGAACCAGGACGTTTCGAAAAGCGTGATACCAGATCACGGTTCCTTCGCGCAGGCCCTTGACCCGGGCGGTGAGCACATATTCCTGATTGAGCTGGTCCAGCATGAAGGAGCGCGTCATGCGCGCGATATATGCCAGCGAGTAGATCGCCAGCATCGACGCGGGCAGGATCGCGTGCGAGAGCGCATTCTTGAAGACGTCCCACTCTCCGGCCATTGCAGCATCGATCATGATAACGCCGGTCACCGGTTCCACGATACCATCGTAGAAGAAATCAATCCGGCCAGGACCCGCAACCCAATCGAGTTTGGCATAGAAAACCAGCAGCGCGACCATACCAAGCCAGAAAATCGGAATGGAATGGCCAAGCAATCCCACAATCCGAACGACGTGATCTATCAGTGTTCCCTGCCGCACAGCAGCCAGAACACCGGCTGGAACACCGATAACAATTCCAGCGATCGTCGCGATGGTGGCCAGCTCGAGCGTTGCCGGGAAAAAGCGCTTGATATCTTCAAGAACCGGTTGTCCGGTCATGACCGAACTTCCGAAATCCCCACGCAGAATGTCGCCAATAAATATGAGGTACTGTTGCCAGATCGGCTTGTCGAGACCGAGCTGGAGGTACATAGCCTCGTAGACTTCTTTCGAGGCGCGGTCGCCAACAATGGCAACAACGGGATCATTGGGCATGATCCGGCCAATGATGAAGGTGATTGCGGTCAAGCCGATGAACGTGAGGATCAGCATGACTATGCCGCCACCGATCTTCCTTGCCACATCCAGATACGGCCTGAAATCCACCCCTGAGCGTTGTAGTGTGGAACTGTCGCTCATTCCCAACGCATCCCCCGATTTCGCTGCATATTAACAGAAAGCCGCGCTTCCCCACTCAATTTGAGGAAGCGCGGTCCAGCATGAGACCGGCCATTCGCGACACAAGGTTGATGTGTCGTGAACAGCCGAACGTGCTTACTTGGTGACAGTCTTGTAGTAGGCCTGATCGGAGGTCACGCCGTTGACGAAGCCTTCAACGTTTGCGCGCTGGCCGAAGGTACCAATCGCCTGGAACATGATGGTGAAGGGCGAGTCTTCCTGCACCATCTTCTGCAATTTGGCATAGATTTCCTCACGGACTTCCGGATCAGATTCTGCAGCTGCCTGGTCGGTCAGCTCAGTCAGTCCGTCAGCAGGCCAGGCATTGCGCCAAGTCAGCTTGCCCGTCAGTTTTGCTTCGAAGTCATTGTTCGGGTTGTGCGCAAACGCATCAGCGTTGGAATGCGGATCGGAATAGTCCGGGCCCCAGCGCGCAACGATCAGCTCATGCTTGCGTGCACGATACTTCGGCCAGAGCGTGGCGCCGTCGGACAGGATGATTTCAGAATCGATCCCCAATTCCTTCAAGCTGGCCTGAACGCTCTGGGCCACTTCCGTGAACGGAGACTTGTTCAGCGTGTCGATCGTGATCTTGGTGTCGGCGTCAAGTCCGGCATCTGCGATCAGCGCCTTGGCCTTTTCCATGTTGTGGCTATAGGGCGTATCGGTTGCCGCTGCCCACATGCCTGATGGCCAGAAATTCTGGTGGATCTTGTATTGGCCGTCGAGGAAGGACCCCACCATGCCGTCATAGTCGACCATGTATTTCAGCGCTTCACGAACCTCAGGCTTCGACAGAACCGGATGGTCCATGTTGCTCGCCAGATACATCAGGTATCCCTTGGGATAGCTCTCCGCGGAGACGTCCGAATTGCCGGAAAGACCCTTGAGCTGGTCGGCCGTCAATTCCATTGCGGCATCAACATCGCCTTTTTCCAGCAGCAGGCGCTGTGCGGATGGTTCAGCCACATGGCGGATGACGACGCGGTTCATGGCCGGCTTGCCCTGGCGGTAATCGTCAAATGCATCCAGCATGACAACTTCGTTGGCTTTCCAGGTTTTCAGCTTGTAGGGACCTGAACCAGCGGAATGATCTTTCAGCCAGGCGTAACCCATGTCGCCGTCGACTTCGTGTTTTTGAACTTCCTTCATGTCCACGATGGATGCCACGCCTGCCGACAGGAGGTTCAGCACGAGCGCCGGTGACATGTCCGCCAGAATGTTGATCTCGACCGTGGTGTCATCGACAGCAACCACTGCCTCGTCGACATTCTCGGGCGTCCAGCCGATCTGCTTGATGATGAAAGCCGGCGTCTTGTCGAGCTTCACAGCGCGGCCAAGCGAGTAGGCAACGTCTGCAGCGGTGATCGGGTTACCGGAATGGAAGGTCAGCCCGGGGCGCAGCTTGACGGTGATTTTCTTGCCGTCGTCGGAAAACTCGTAGGATTCGGCAATACCACCGACAAGTTTTGTCAGGTTGTCAGGCTCGAACAGGAACAGCCGCTCATAAAGATTTGCGACGATCCTGCCACCGGTGAACTCAAAGCACTCAGCAGGATCAAGCGTAATTGCATCCGCTGTGTTGCGGGCGATCACGAATGTGTCCGCGGGTGTTTCGGCTATCGCGGGAAAGGCAGCGGTTGTTGCCAGCATTGCTGCCAATGAAAGACTTTTCAGAGGTGTTGTAAATTTCACGATCATTCCCCCTCAGGAACTTGGCTTATGGGATGGTGCCGGAAAAACACCGGCGGAATTGCATGCGGACACGCTTCGTTGACTGAGCATGATTTCCGCACCTGGGGCAAAAGCTTATATCGATTGCTTGAATTCGACCAACAGCCTTGTTATGCAAATTTTGCATATAGTTTGTTTTGCTCGTTTTTTCAGCAAGACCAAAGGGAGAAACTGGTGGACACAAACTGGCTGGCCGACTTTCTTGTCCTGAGCAAAAGAGGAAACTTTTCGCAGGCAGCAGACGAGCGGAACATTACCCAGTCCGCATTCAGCCGTCGGATCAAGGCGCTCGAAACCTGGCTGGGAACGGAACTCTTCGACAGAAGCAGCTATCCGGTGTCCCTGACACCTGACGGTGAGGTTTTTCACGCAACAGCCCAGAACGTGCTTAGGGAACTGGAACTCAATCGGGTTGAGTTCCAACGTCGCAATTCAGATGCTACTCCGGATATCCGGCTGGCCGCCTCGACGTCTCTCGCATTGAGTTTCGTCCCTGAGTGGCTGCACCAGATCAAGCAAGCCTGCGGGACCTTTTCGGTGTCCATCGACACCTATGATTTTTATGAAATGATCGAGCTGCTCGGCGACGGAAAGATGGATCTTGTGTTGCTGTATTCGAAGCCAGAGGTGCCGTCATTTTTCGAGCATCAGGAATTCGAAGCGATCAAACTCGGCGAAGATACTATGCATCTTTGTACTGCCCTCGACGCAGAAGGCCGTCCGGCGTTTGATGTCGACGACCCGCCGGCGCGCGGACTTGAGTATATCGGATACGGTCAGACCGGATATTTTTCGAAAGTCGAGGACCTGCTTTTTTCCGCGATGACCCCCCAGGATCCGACATTCGTCTGCACGTCGCAAAGCGGTACCTGCGAATTCATGAAGCGGCTTGCGCACATGGATCAGAAAATGCTCTGGCTGCCGGCCTGCAGTGCCCATGACAGCATTCGTACCGGGCAATTTGCACTTGCCGGAAACGGACGCTTCGACACCGAACTCGAGATCTGGCTCTACAAGAAACGGGAGACCACTTCTCCACTGGTCGAGAAGGTCTGGACCCATCTGAAAAGCAATCCATGCACAAGTCACCTCGAAGCGTTTAGGCTCACGTGAGCCAGAGCGCCAGGAGACATCATTCGTTTCCAGGCACGTCCCTTTTTTCCAGGAGTGCCTTCAAACGTTCTTCTTCTTCCGCAGAAAGGTTTGCAGAGCCTGCCGTCGCGACTTGCGAACCGCGCCGCGAACGACTGCGCAGCGCCAGAACAATCGCAATCAGCCCGGCAAGCAGGGCGAAAGGCCCTGCCGCCCAAAGGACAAGCGTGTGCCAGGCAAAACGCGGCTTCAACAGCACGAATTCGCCGTAGCGGGAAACGAGATAGTCAATCACCTGTCCGTCGCTGTCTCCGGCGACGAGACGCTCACGCACAAGAACACGCAAGTCCTTGGCCAGGGGTGCGTCACTATCATCAATGGACTGGTTCTGGCACACCATGCACCGAAGCTCCGCTGAAAGCGCCCTTGCCCGGGCTTCCAGGGCCGGATCGTCAAGCACCTCTTCAGGGGCAACTGCCAGCGCAGGTGCGGTGAGGATGGCAAATGCCAGAATCAGGCTTGTCAGAACTGTCCGGATCATCAACGCGTTACTCCGCCGCGGCCGTCTGAACGGCCTTGCGGCGCGCTGCCGGTTTCGGCGCCCCGACCCGGAGCCGACGGTCAGCCATTGAAAACACCGCCCCGAGGGACATGATCACGCAACCGATCCAGATCAGCGTGATCAGCGGTTTGTAGTAGACGCGAACATCGACGGCACCATCACCACGGCTTTCCCCGAGCGACAGGTAAAGTTGCGAGAAACCCGTCGTATGGATGCCGGCTTCGGTGGTCGGCATCTGGCGCGCGGTGTAGACGCGCTTGGAAGGATCGAGCTCGGCCACGTAGGCGCCTGCCTTGCGAATGGTGAAATGGCCGACTTCCTCGGTATAGTTCGGGCCGCGGCGCGGCGCCGCACCGTCGAATGTCACTTCGTATCCGGACAGTTCGACACTATCACCCGGCCGCATTGTCTCGATGCGTTCCTCCTGAAAAGCGGACGCCGTCACAATACCAAGCACCGTGACACCAACTCCGAAATGCGCGACGACCGTGCCCCAGGCGGACCCGGGCAATCCGACAAGACGAGCGAAACCTCGTTTCGGGCCGATTTCAAAAAACTTCACACGGGTCACGATCTCCGAAACCGCACCAGCCATGACCCAGACAGCGAGGCCCACACCCATTGGTGCCAGTACCTTTTCCATACCCCACAGCCAGAACGTCACGAGCGCGAACAAGAGCGCAAGACCAAAAGCCGCATAAAGCCGTTGGCTGGCCGCGTGAAGGTCGCCCCGCTTCCAGGACAGGACCGGACCGAACGGGATCGCCATCAGCAGAGGCACCATCAGCGGACCGAAAGTCAGGTTAAAGAATGGGGCTCCAACCGAAATCTTCTCTCCCGTGATTGCATCAAGTGCAAGCGGATACAGCGTGCCGACAAACACCGCGGCGCAAGCCGCCGTCAGGAAAAGGTTGTTCAGTACCAGCCCGCCCTCGCGGCTGATGGGCGCGAAAAGCCCGCCCTGTTTCAGCATTGGAGCCCGCCACGCATAAAGCGACAGGGACCCGCCGATGAAAATGCACAGGAGGACCAGTATGAACACACCGCGCGCCGGGTCTGTCGCGAAGGCGTGGACTGATGTCAGAACACCAGAACGCACGAGAAAGGTGCCGAGCAGAGAGAGCGAGAACGTGAAAATGGCCAGAAGAACCGTCCAGATCTTCAGTGCCTCCCGCTTTTCCATGACAATCGCTGAATGAAGCAAAGCCGTCCCGGCAATCCAGGGCATGAAACTGGCGTTTTCGACCGGGTCCCAGAACCACCAGCCACCCCAGCCGAGTTCGTAATAGGCCCAGTAAGACCCCATGGCGATGCCAAGTGTCAGGAAACACCAGGCCAGGAGCGTCCAGGGACGGACCCAGCGCGCCCAGGCAGCATCCGTGCGACCAAGAAGAAGAGCTGCGACCGCGAATGAAAATGTGATGGAGAAGCCGACATAGCCGACATAGAGAAGCGGCGGATGAATTGCGAGACCGATATCCTGCAGGATCGGATTGAGATCCGCTCCTTCCAGAGGCGGATTGACCACACGCTCGAAAGGGTTGGACGTTGCAAGCAGGAACAGAATGAAACCGGCCGAAACCCAGGCCTGAACCGAAAGCGTTGCTGCCTTTAGATCTTTCGGCAGGTTACCGCCGAAAAATCCGACAAGCGCCCCGAAAAACACGAGAATGAGGACCCAAAGGAGCATGGACCCCTCGTGATTGCCCCAGACGCCGGTGAATTTATAGATCAGCGGCTTGGCGGAATGGGAATTCTGCAGCACGTTCAGAACCGAGAAATCCGAATTCAGGTAGGCAACAGTCAATGCGACAAACGATATGAGCACCAATACGAACAACATGACGGATACAGGCGGTGCAACAGCCATCAGCCTGTCATCTCCCGACAGCGCGCCCCAAAGCGGCAGAACGCACTGGACGAGTGTCAGCGCAAAGGCCAGCACGAGTGCGTAGTGTCCCAGTTCAACGATCATTTTCGCGTCCTGTCTCTCCCGTGGCAGCTTCTAGTTGGCTTCGCCTTCGCCGCCCTGCCAATGACCTTGATCCTTCAGCGCTTCTGCCACTTCCTTGGGCATGTAATTCTCGTCATGCTTGGCAAGAACGCTATCGGCAACGAAAACACCGTCCGGTCCAATGACCCCCTCTGTCACGACCCCCTGCCCCTCACGAAACAGGTCCGGTAGTATTCCTTTATAGGTAACGGCAACAGCGTTCGCCATGTCCGTCACACGAAAATTCACCTGAGCGTTGTCCGACTTCTCGACCGATCCTTCCTCAACCAGTCCGCCAAGTCGAATGCGCTGTCCGGCGGGCATTGTATTTTGGGTGATGTCGGTCGGACTTTGAAAAAAGACAATCTGATCGTTCAGGGCAAAAAGAATCAGCCCGAGTGCAATTGCCAGCACGGCTCCCGCCGATCCGATCAGGGTCAACCTTCTCTGCTTGCGCGTCATGTGTTCCGTCCAGTCTGTGCCAGCTGAGCCTTTGATCCAGCCGGCAAATCCGTTTTGTCAGGACCCGCTTAACCCAAGCGAACTGGCCGTGTCTTTGATCAGAGACAAGTCCGCAGGTTTATCTGAATGGGCGGCTTCAGCAGCAGCGAGCGCCTCCTCGGCCTTTTGCTTTTCACCAAGAACCATGTATGCCCGGATCAATCGACTCCATTCATCAGCGCTGCCACCGTCCGAGGCAAGACGTCCTGCGAGGCCGTTGACCATTCCCCTGATCATTTCCTGCCGGTCTTCAGCGGACAAATCCTGCGAAGCAGCGATATCCGCCTGCGAGGGACCGTTCGGTGCGCTTTCGCCATAAGGCACGCCCTTCAACTGTGCAAGTTGCTGTCGTGCAACGCCAACCCACGCAGCCGTCTCGTCAGCTCCGTCCAACAGGTCTTCCCAGGCCTTTACGGCGGCCTCGATATTGCCATCCTGGCCCAGGGCAATAGCAAGAAAGAACCTGGGTTTGGCGGCGGACGGCTGCAAGGCTACCGCCTGCTCAAAGGCTTTCCTCGCCTCTTCCGTAACGAGCCCCTGATTGGCCATCGTAAGAGCTTCGCCCATGTCGGTCAGCCATTCCGGATTCGGTCCCAAGATACGGATTGCATTGGCATAAGCACGCGCGGATGCCTGCGGTTGACCCATCGACAAATAGACCGGTGCAATCACCGACCATCCCTGCCCGTCTTCGGGGTTTTCCGACAAATGGCGCTCGACACGCGCCAAAAGCACATCGACCGACTGCCCTTCAGCAGGTGCGCTCAACCGCGTAATCAGCGGCTGGTCGGGTTCTTCGGGAGAGCCAAGAGCGAAGTAGGTGCCAAGCGCAAAGAGCGGCAGGGCCGCCAGGGCGAAAACCTGGGCAGCCTTCAAGCGCCCTCCGGAGGCGGTGGTCTGGTGTTGCTGCTCATTCTTGTCGTGCGCAGCAAGCAACCGTCGGGCAATTTCGGTTCGCGCGGCTTCAGCAGCTTCAGGCTCTATCAGCCCGCGGTCCAGCTCGCTATCGATGGCAGAGAGCTGTTCCCTGTAGACCGCTTCATCCGCACTCCCGTCCGCTCTTGCCTGCGCCTTGCCGGCCCGTGCGAGCGGAACAAGAACAGACAACGCGGCGACACCCGTCATGACAGCGAGAAGGATCCAGAATATCATGGGCGCACTATAGACAGCGCAAACTCGGCAAATGCAAGACGATTGGGCTGTGACCAGCCGTCGCGCCGCTCAAATCCCGTTGACCCATCGTCAGCAACGGCGTTCTTTGAGCCGGACCCTACCAGCGCTCGAGTGCGTTTGAAACAAGTTTGCGTTCCGGCGCAGGTTCGTTCTTCTTTTCCTTGCCGGTTGCCTTTGCCACCGCGGACTGACGGCTGCGGCGAAGCTGACCGGCATATTCCGCGCCAAAATAGATTTCAGAAAGCATGATCGCGACATCCACTGCCGCAAGCTGCGCCTCTGCCTCCTGGCCATGCAGTCTTCCAAGGTCGGTGATCAGTGAACGAGTGACAATTTCAAGAGTCTGTTCAACCGTTTGACGCGTTTGCTTGCCAATTTCGTTTACCGCAAACGTCTCGGACGCATTCCGTGCCATCGTGACGACGCGCAAGGTCCGAATGGCTTCGTCGATCGCCGGCTGTTCTATCCTGAGCTGACCGTCCCCGTCGAATTTGGGTACCTGCAGTGCCCTGCGAATGGCCCCATGAGCGTTTTTGAGTTCGCGCGTGACCTCACCGGAGATGTTTCGCTTGGTGTCCGCCAACCGCTGATGCCATCGTCCGGAAATGGAAAGGTCCATGTCCCGTTCAACACCGCGCACAAGCGTATGATATTCTGACAGTGCCTGCGAAAACGCGACCGGGTCCGGATTGTTGTTCCTGTGCTCAAGCGCGAGTATCTGCAGACGTTCCGCCTCGCTCATCACAACGTCGACCATGGAGGCGAACTGCGATCCGGCAATAACCTTGGGATCCTGGTCTCCAGCCAGTCGGCCCGCGAATGTGCAAAGCGCGGACGGCGCCTCGGAACGTTCAACCAGCGCCGCGGCGAGCAGGGGAACGTGATCCGGAAAGCGCGCTGAACATTTGTCCACGAGGCGCAACACATCATGGTCCTGCTTGAGACGATGCTCGTTGATCCGCTCTGGAATGCTTTGCAGAAACGGTACCAGCCAGCGTTCGGCGGCGAAGATCTTGTGAATGTCCCTGAGTTCGGAAATGCCACGCTCGCCGCCGAGTTCCACACCGATCTGGCGCCGCACCTTGTCCGATATCTCGCTGCGTTCCAAAGTCTCCTCGACCGCTTCCACGGACCGGGTTCTGAGCGCCTGTACAAGAGCAACGACCCGCTCGTCGCTGACGGTCGCATCGCCGGCCTGATCGAGCACGGTCTTGACGTCGTTCGGAATCACATCCCTGCCGAGCCAGTTCCAGACCCGGTCCAGCATGATCCGATTGATCCGGCCTTCCTGCCGGTTGGGCAGGGTTTCACCGATCAGGAAATCATTGAGAGGTGCGAAGAACATCCTTTGAACCTGCGCGCGCCGGAACTTGCCGTTCGGAATACCGCCGGCAAAAGTCTGCGGCTTGCGCATGAGTGCAACGGCGGCTGTCAGGATCAAGCTGAGATGCGGATCAGAATTGTTCTTGCCTTTGGCCTGCTCCAAATTGCTGACCAGTGCCTCGACCGCTTGCGGGCTCAAGCTGCTCAGGTAGTCCTTAATTTTACTCTCAAGCTCGTTCGAGTAGGTCATTCAAAGGGTCAACGCCGCAATCCGAATCCGGTCGATAATACCGGTGCAAGGATTAAGCAATTGTTGAGAATAAACCTGTCTTCTCCGGTGATTTTAACCTTTGCGGCCTATCCGATAACGGTCCAGTCGCCCCGTCCGGATTCGCAAGCGGTTCCGCGTGCCTGAAGTGTGCGGCCCTGAAGAACCATTTCGTGGGTAAATTCTCGGCACTTTGTGTCGTTGACGGTGTAGACCGGACCAGGCCTGACCTGCCCACTTCGACCCGTACGGTCGTTCTGCCAGGCTACGGCGGCGCCAAGGCCCCTTGATCTCAAGGCACGGGTCTGGGCGTCCTCGGCAGCACGGCGATCGGACGGATCCAATGCATTGCCAAACTCGTTGTTCACCAGCACGGAAATGGCGGTGTTCGCCTCGGTGCCTGATACATTGGCGCCGGGATCACCGAAAGACGATCCCCAACCGCCCGAACCATTGCTTCCAGACGTCGCAGAGCATCCTGCCAGAACGACAGCAAGGGCAACAAATGTGGCACTGCGCAAACGCATGCTTGAAAGCTCCCCCAAGAGCAACAGACAGGATCAAACCCGAAGACAAGTCAGTGGTATTTTGAATTTGTGGCCGAACTTGGCCAGACAATGGTCTTTTCGTCCCAGTGCCGGATCACATCCTAACACAGCACTCCGACGCCGGTCTCTTCGCCGTCATCGTAATCCCCTATTCCCTTGTCAGTGCCGGCAGCACAAGGCTGGCCTTCAAACCTCCCAGGGAAGACATATCGAGGTTGAGAGTACCACCGTAAAGCGCTGCAAGGTCTGCCACAATTGACAAGCCAAGGCCTGTCCCGGGCACGGTTTCATCGAGCCTCCTGCCACGTTTGACAGCCTCGGCCCGTTGTTCAGGAGACAGGCCCGGTCCGTCGTCCTCGACCGTGAGCACGAACATCTCGCGGTTCGTGGCCGGATCGTCCTGAGACACAATGTCGACCGAAACCCTTGAAGAAGCCCACTTGCAGGCATTGTCGATCAGGTTGCCTCCCATTTCCTCAAGATCCTGGCTCTCACCCCGAAAACGGATGTCCCCGGTCTGGTTGAACGCAACCTCGATACCCTTGTCCTGATAGATTTTCCCCATTGCCCGGATCAGCCTGCCAAGAACCGGTTCGGTTTCGCAGGATACACCGATCACCCGCCGCTGTGCTGCCATCCTTGCGCGTTCGAGGTGGTGTTGAATCTGGGTCGACATGATCGCCGCCTGCTCGCTCACCTTGTCGGCAAACGGACCTTGAGAAGCCCGCGCTTCGTTGGAGATCACTGAAAGCGGTGTCTTCAGGCCATGTGCGAGATTTCCGACATGGGTTCGAGCTCGTTCGACAATTTCCTTGTTGGAGACGATGAGCGCATTCAACTCGACTGCCAAAGGCGCGATTTCGCGTGGCAAGGCTTCATCAATGCGCTCCGTTTCTCCCAGCCGAACCGCCGAGAGCGAGGAGCGCAGCCTTGCCAGAGGCCTGAGGCCGACCCGGACTTGAAGGAAAATTGCGAGAATGAGGCCAATACCGACGATGCAGAGCGTCAAGGTGACAGTCCGCGAGAATTCTGCAATGTCCGCCCAGAACCCGGCCGTTGCAGCCCCCACCGCGATAACGTAGGAGGCCTCTCCGATCGTGATGCGCTGCTGCAGGACCCGCACTTCATCTCCCGTCGGACCGCTGACAAAGCCCGCACTGCTGTCCATGTCGCCAATCGGAGGTGTATTCAACGGATCACCGAGCAGCGATTCGGACGCAAACATTATCGACGGGTTGTCTGCACGCCGCACGGTCCAGTACCACCCGGACAAGGGCAGGGAAAATCTCGGATCGCCCCGGTAGACCGGCGCCGCCACCGACTGGATCAACGTTTCCGGTCCGCCGTTCTGACCTGTTTCCAGCATTCCGGCGATGAGGCCCTTGATATGAACTTCCAGCTGGGCATCAAAGGCCCGCTCACTTGCGCTCTGATAAAGACTGACGAGGAAAACGCCTGCCAATGCAAGTGTTATGGTGGACCAGACGGCCGCAACAAAGACCAGCCGGGACGCGAGAGACCACTGACGACTACCTGTCTGTTGCGCCTTGGCGACAGCATCACGGTCAGTCGTCACTGGGCTCTCCAAGACGGTACCCGAGGCCCCTGATCGTTTCGATCATGTCCGAACCGATTTTCTTGCGTAATCTGCCAACGAACACTTCGACCGTGTTAGAGTCCCTGTCGAAGTCCTGATCGTAGAGATGCTCGGTCAGTTCGGTCCTTGAAATCACCTTACCTCTGTGATGCAGCAGATAAGACAGCAATCGATATTCGTGGGATGTGAGCTTGATCGGATTGCCGTCGACGGTTACCCGCCCCGCTCTCAGATCCAGGCGCACGGGACCGCAGATCAGCTCGTTGGAGGCATGGCCGGCTGCCCTGCGAACGAGTGCACGCACCCGTGCCAGCACTTCTTCCATGTGAAACGGCTTGGCAACATAGTCATCTGCACCGGCATCGATGCCGGCCACCTTGTCCGACCAGCGGTCACGGGCAGTCAGAATCAGGACAGGCATGGTTCGGCCGTCCCTGCGCCAGTTTTCCAGCACAGACAAGCCATCGAGTGTCGGCAGGCCAAGATCCAGAACCACCGCATCATAGGGTTCCGTTTCACCCAGAAAGTGGCCCTCTTCCCCATCGGCGGCGCTGTCAACAACGTAACCTGCCTCCTCAAGAGCAGTGACAAGCTGACGGTTTAGGTCGGTATCATCTTCGACGACGAGAATTCGCATTGGAACCAACTTCTTGATTAATCGATCGGAACGGTGGGTGGCGGCTGCAAATCCGTGCAATCACCGCCGGTGTACCAGTCACCGGCTGGCGTTGACTGTGACATTCGTCACCTTGCCACCCTTGAGAACAGATAAAACGTAGACATAACCGCCGCCCTGCTGACAAAGTTGCGCCTTCACGATTTCCCCACCGGCGCGGCCCGCGACCGAACCAAGAGGTGCGGCCTTGCCGCTCGCCACGGCTTCCCGCGCCTGAGCCTGGGACAGGCAGGCTGCTTCAGCTGGCAGGACCGCAGCGAAGGTCACTAGCAAAAAGGCAAAGATCTTTTTCACGAATCCCGTTCCGGTTCTGTGTCTCCAAGTCATGGGCAAGGTGTAATCAATTTTACCTGAACGCAAGCTGAACCCGGCATTCAGGGCGTTTGCGAAGAAACGGAGACGCTCGACTCGAATTCAGGAATTGCCAATCGGGCGCGGTCTGTACAGCAGCCTGGTTGATCAAAAGCGGAGTATAATGACGTCCAGCTGGCCTCAAAATCAGGCCGAAGGGGTGCATTTCAAACCATCACCATCATTCCGGTGACCGCTCTGTTGCCGCAGCACACAGTGTTCAACGCCCTGGAAAGAGACTCAATCAAATATCTCGAGGGGAGCAGCAATCTTCAAAAGAGCTTCCAGTTCACGTTCACAGTAAAACTACTTACATCACATCTATGCCTGCTCACGACGAGCTGCTAAGCTTCGCCCATGTTCAGGCAATTCGTTCGATCACTCACGGATACCGCACATAATCCCGCCCGCAGCCTGCGCGTTTGCATTGGCGCTCTTGGCCTTGCCGTTTCCGCAATGGTTCCTGTTCCCGCAACTGCATGCTCGCTCGCGCTCGTTCTGGCAATGGACGGATCGTCCAGTGTTGATCATCTGGAACATGACCTACAGCTGAACGGCATGGCGCAAGCGCTCAGCGACCCGGATGTCGTTCAGGCGATTGAAGCTGTTGGCGGTATCTGGATCATGAGCTTTGAATGGAGCGGCCAGCGGCAACACTTCCTTCAGCTGGGATGGCAGCACCTGACCGATGCTGAAAGTGCCGAGAGGGCAGCAAGCACGCTCAGAGAATCGCGGCGCGGTTTTATCGGTTTCCCCACAGCGATCGGTTATGCATTGGGCTATGCCTCCGTCCAGATGAGCCGTGCGCCCGCCAAATGTGCGCGAAAGGTGATCGATGTGGCAGGCGACGGGATCAACAACGACGGATTTCCGCCGTCGAGCGCCTACAAGGCATTTGATTTCGAAGGCATTACCGTCAACGGTCTGGTTATTGAAGGAGCCGAAGACTCCCCGCTTCAATACTATCAAAGCCACGTCATCAGCGGTCCTGGAGCATTTATCGAGGTTGCCGACGACTATCAGGACTACGCGCGCGCCATGAAGCGCAAGCTCATCCGCGAAATCATCGGCAACGGTTATGCCCTCGTGAACTGACCCTACGCCTTGCGCCGGCTGGTCTGCTCGGCAAGCGCTTTCGAAAACGCTTCCAAGGGTAATCCTTCACCCAGCGCTCTCAGAAACAATTGCTTTTGCGTTTCGGGAGCAAGGCCGCCGACCGGCGGGTCGTTGTCCAGGTTGGTCGGGAAGGAATATCCTTCCGCACACGCGGAAACTGCCGCATCAACTTTCGCCTTGTCCCAACTGCCGGATCGGGTCTTTTCCAGAAGTATCGGATAGAGCGTCTTGCACATTCTTTCCCGGTCAAAAGTTTCCATGGCACGGCAGAAGGCCGACGATATCTGAAGAAGGTTGGCCAGCCTTTGAATGTCTGTGCTCCTGTTTTCCCCGGCCGCGTGGAAAAGCGCAGGATTGAAAAAGAGAGCGTCTCCTTTTTTCAACGGCAGCTGAACATACGCACTTTCAAAGAACTCCTTGAAGACATCCTGCCTGTAGGCCATGTAGCCCGGCCGGTACAACTGGGAAAACGGCAGCAGTTTGGTCGGACCGCTTTCAACGGGCATGTCGGTGTGCGCGATGGCACCCTGCAGCGTCATGACCGGCGACAAATCGTGCACATGTGCGGGATAGTCTGCACAGACCTCCTCAGTCTGGAAACCCAGATGATAGTCGCGGTGCGCCTGTTGCGCACCACCGCCGGGCCGCACGAGATTGACCTGAGAGGTCATTTGATAATTCGGACCGAGCCAGGCCTCGCAAACGGCATCGATCACCGGATTGGAAAAACAGCCGGCAAAAGCCTCCGGATCGCGGAGACACAGTTTCTGAAGCGAATTCCAGATCCTGTCATTCGCGCCCGCAGCTGCAAAATGGTCCGCACCACCACCCGAGGCTGCTTTCTCTTCCCGGATAATGTCCTGGAAGACGCTCGTTGCCGCGTCGAGTGGGGCTGTATCGGAAAAAGCGCCTTCCAGCACGAGAACGCCGGACCGGTGCATCAGGATATGCGCCCACTCGGCCATTAGGCCACGCCTGCCCTCAGTTCCTGAGAGCAACCTGTTGATCTCGGACACGTTGTAAACCGGAATGTTCGACACAACGCGCTCTGCGCGGGGCGCGTCGCTTTCGCTCAACTGCTGGTCTACCAGAACCTTGAAGTCATCAATGCTGCAACTTCCGGCATCGAAATAGCCATTGGGGATCACCTGACGATCCATTTTATCCTCCCATCGTCATGTTGTGCCTGCAATTCTAGCGGATCCGGACTTGAAGTGTTTCAGATATTCCATCAAGAATCCATCAATGACCCATCGTTTCCCTGTCAAGGAAATCGCGCTGCAGTCGGGATTGAGCACTGCGACCGTCGACCGCGTCCTGAACAACCGGGCGCATGTCAGCCCGCAAACCCGCAGGCGTGTGGAAGACGCAATCGAGGAACTGGCGCGACAGGAAACCCAGCTGTCCGCCAAGGGCCGTCGCTTCTTTATCGATATTGTCGTTGAAGCACCTTCACGGTTCAGCCGCGAAATTCAGCGCGCGAGCGAAGCCGTCCTGCCGCTGTTCAGGCCCGCGGCGCTCAGGCCGCGTTTCACTTTTGCTGAAACCATGACGGAAAATGACTGCGTCACCGTGCTGGATCGAATCCGGAAACGTGGCAGCCAGGGTGTTTGCCTGAAGGCCCGCGATACGGAACGGGTGCACGCGGCAATTGACCGGCTGACGGCAAAGAACATTCCTGTTGTCACAGTTTTTACCGACATCCCGGATGCCCGAAGGCTGGCCTATGCCGGCCTCGACAACATCAAGGCCGGTCAAACCGCGGCATATCTGATGCTAAAGCTTCTCAAGCCAACGGACACGTGCGTCCTGACAACACTCAGTCAGCATGCGTTCCAGGGCGAGGAAGATCGTTTCCACGCATTTCGCCTCGAGCTTCACAGGTTGCGCCCCGACATCGAGCTGATCGATGCGAGCGGTGGAGGCGGCCTCAACCCATCGACCGCCCAGGAAGTTTCCGCGAAGTTGAGCTGGCCTGCCAAGATTGCAGGTGTCTATTCCATGGGAGGCGGCAATTTCGCGATCCTCAATGCTCTGAAAGCCTCCGGCCACACGCCAGATTTCTTCATCGCCCACGATCTGGATGAGGACAATCTGGAGCTCCTGCGCAAGGACGTGCTTACGCTGGTGCTGCACCATGACCTGCGTGACGACATGCGAATGGCCTTCCGACACATCCTCGCGTTTCATGGCGTCGGCGAACCATTGAACCAAACGGAAAGCGATATCCAGATCGTCACGCCGATGAATATTCCAGCCGGATTCTAGGCAGCGTCCGGTTCAGTCAATCTCAAGCATCGGAGCGTCCGTAGCCCTGTTGTTCCATGGATCGATAGAAATCCTTGAGCGTCTTGCCCGGCTCAGGCCTGAAAGTCTCTCCGGTCTCTTCAACGTCCGACATGCGGTCCAGGCGGAACATGCGGAAATCCCGTCGCAATTCACACCAGGCGACAAGCGTCCAGACCTTTCCCCAGAACCAGAGACCGAGGGGACGTATGACCCGCCTGGACGCGTCACCCTTGCCGTCCATGTAGGCGACCGACAGGCTCTTGCGTGTATCTGCCGCGGCCTCGAGACGGTCAATCAGGTCACGTACCTGCGCTGTCATTTCAGGGGCAAAGGCGTGGATTTCGACTTCGTTCTGCCGGACCCGCATCTTTTCCGGAATAACGGCATCGATCTTGATCATGGCCTCTTCGGCCGCACGCGCCATGGCCGCCCCTCCCCAGGCGCGGATCAGACGCGCACCAGCCAGAAGAGCTACGATTTCGTCTCGGGTGAACATGAGAGGTGGCAGATCATATCCGTCGCGCATGATGTATCCGACGCCCGCCGCTCCCTCGATCGGAACACCGGATGCCTGAAGGTCGGCAACGTCGCGATAGATGGTTCGTTCAGAAACTTCCAGCCATTCAGACAATTGCCGTGCCCGGACGAGCCGGCCGCCACGCAGATATTGCACAATCTGAAACAGGCGGTCGGCACGTCTCATGCGAGTGGCTCCTTAAGCGGCGAACATTCCGATCGAATTGCCATCCGGGTCGATCCCATAGGCGAATCGCCCGGCGGGGATCGGAATCGGATCCGATACTACCTCTCCGCCGGCCTTTGCGAAGCGTTCCATCGTCTCTTCCAGGTTGTCCGGACATGCAATGTGAACCGTCGGTCCCGTTCCCTTCTCGGCGGGCTTGCCGGGATAGAGGTGGCCTGCGATGCCCATCTTGTCCTTGGTCGGAAACATTGCGATGTGATTTGGTCCCATGTCGGTGATGCGATTCAATTCGGTTTGGAACACCTCGTTGTAGAAGCTGATCGCCTTGTCGAGATCCGAGACAGGGATCTCCATCCAAACGGTGAAATTGTCAGGTGCGAATGTCATGGGAAGTCTCCTTGAATACTGTGATGGAGCGCAATCTAGCAGGGGTCTCCTGACACCCTTCTGTCAGGAGTATTTCCTCTCTTTCTCTGTTTTTTTCCAGCGTTTCCGCCGTTTTCTGACTTTGCATCAACTGCGGATCAGAGCAAACATGACAGTTTGCCGACTTTGTGACATCGCGTGTGCACCGATTGAAACAAAACTTTAACGTGATAGACAATCTAACGTCATTGAAGCCGGGGAGAGTTACCGGCGGCTGAACCAACAGCCCTACCCTCGGAGGTTCTCATGAGAAAATTGACCTTGGCCCTGCTCCTTGCAGGCACAGGCGCATTTGCATCCGGCGTTGTCGCCAAGGATGCAGGCTATGTCGGAAACGTCGACACCGTTCACGGCGAACAGGCCGCAAAAAGGGCGAGCGGCAAGGTGTTTGTCGACACCAACCGGAATTCAAGGCTGGATGCAGGCGAAAGCGGTCTGCCAGGCGTCCTTGTTTCGAATGGTCGGGAAGTCGTTGTCACCGGACCGGATGGCTCCTATGAGTTGCCGGCCTATGACGACATGAACCTGTTCGTCACGAAACCCGCCGAGTTTTCTCCGCCGGTCAATGCGGATCTGGTTCCGCAGTTCAACTACGTTCACAAGGTGGCCGGTTCCCCGGACCTGCGCTTTGGCGGAATAAAGCCCACGGGTCCGCTGCCGCAGGCTGTGAATTTTCCACTGATCGAGGACAAAGTCGGCGACGATTTCCAGTGCCTCGTATTCGGCGACACGCAGCCTTACACAAATGCGGAGATCAGCTATGTGCGCAAAACCGTAGGCAACATGCTGACCAACCGCGACAACTCCAAAACCCAATGCCTTCTTTTCGAAGGCGACGTGATGGGTGATGATCTGTCGCTTTATCCGCGCTTCAAGAAGATCATCGCAACCGGCGGCGTGCCGCAATATTACGTTGCCGGCAATCACGACCTGGATTTTGATGCCACGAGCGATGCTGACAGCTTCGATACCTTCCGCCGCGAATTCGGTCCGGAATACTACTCCTTCGACATCGGTCAGGTGCATTTCATCGTTCTCGATGACGTGCGCTACCCGTGTAACGGTGTCGATTCCCACGCGTTCTGCGATCTGTCCGCCAAACCGTCCTACAACGGCGTTATCTCCGAGCGCCAGCTGGAATGGCTAAAGAACGATCTGGCCCATGTACCGGACGACAAACTGATTGTTCTCAGTGCCCATATTCCATTCGTCACCTACACGGATGCCTCCGCGCAGAAACATCAGGTGGACAATCTGGACAAACTCTACGAGTTGATCGGCGACCGGCCGGCACTCGGCCTTTCCGGCCACACTCACACCACCGAACAGATCCTGCCGGGTGAGTATTTCAAGGGTTGGAAGGAAGCAACCAATACCGGACCGGCGAAATTCCACCAGATCGTTACGGGAGCCGTTTCCGGCTCCTGGTGGGCTGGCGATCTCAACAATTCGGGTGTGCCGCATGGGACGCAGCGCCTCGGCTCCCCGCGTGGCTACTATGTTCTGGATTTCTCCGGCCCGGACTATGTCGATACCTACATGACCTTCGAAGGCACCAGGGACGATCAGTTGCACGTCTCGTTCAATACGCCTCGGTTCCGCGACTGGGCGGAAAAACTGGTCAGCTACACTGATCTTTACGATGTCCCGAGCGACATCACGCCGCCGGTCACGGTCAACGATCTCGGCGACATGGACATGCTGACGAAGAAGGATCTCGCCGACACCACCTATGTTGCCGTCAATGTCTGGAATGGTTCAAAGGACTCCGAGGTTTCATTCAGGATCAACGGTGGTTCGGCATCTGTGGCGATGCGCACGCAAAAAGGTGACGGCGAAGAAGTCCTCGACGGTCCGACTTATGCTGACCCACTCGCGCTTGCCAGGCAATCAACAAACGGCAGAATTGCTGTGAGGAGCACCGAAGGCGGCGAGGTAAACTCCGGGTTCTATACCTGGCAAGGCACTCATTGGACCGGTGCTGCGGGGCCGTTCCAGAACTGGATGCTGTCCACGAAGTCCAGCCACCTATGGCGTGCGGAGCTCCCCAAGGACCTGCCGGTCGGTATCCATACGCTGGAGGTAACAACAACGGACCGCTACGGACGCTCCTTCCGGCAGACCAAAACCTTCGAAGTTGTTGAAGACCTGCCGCAAATGACATGGCAGGATAAATTCTGGCAGTAACCTGAATGCATTCGTGACAACACTCTGAAAGCACCGTCCCGGACACACAGCGTGCCCGGGACGCATAACGGAAGAGATGCAGATGATCCGCGCTTACATTGCCGATATCGTAAAATACCTGGTGCTGAGCCTGTTTGTCATTGTGCTCTCCGGAATTCCCGCCGCCGCACATTTTTCAGAAGGCACCAAGGTCCGTACGATCCTGGTTGCAGAAACAGACGGCGTCCTGATCGCGTATGTTCGCGTACCGGCGCCGCTTGTTTTTTCTGATCTGGTCGGCAAGGCACAGGTCGATCAGGCTCCCTTCCTCTCTCCATTCCTGCGGGTTGAAACAACAGGTAGCGGTGTCCGTTACCGGCTCGACACGGAAGCCATTTTCCAGGATCGCTCCAGCTTCGAAGACCGTCTTCAAAAAGCACTGATATTCTCTCAGGCCGGACTGGATCTGCCATCATCAATCACTGGTTTCACGATCCGGAACAACCGACCGATACAGGCTCTGGACAGTGTCGCCGCGGCAAGAGCTGCGCTCAATGCAGAAAGCTCCTCACTGGATCCGGTGTTCGGGCAGGCCTTCATCGACTATGCTGTCAGGTTCGACAGCCCGGACCCGGGCGGCGTGCTCCAAATCCAGTCGGGCTATGCACCCCTTTTGCCGGGCCCCGGGGTTTCGATCGAGAACCATCTTGTCGATGCCAGAGTTGATCCTCCGGTATCGACAACGGCTTCAGGACAGCTTGAAGCGCCTACGGTCATGGACGGATCACGACTCTCCACCTTTCTCCATTTCGTTTTTCAAGGCATGTTGCATATCCTGGAAGGACTGGACCATGTCCTGCTGGTAATCGCGCTTGCGCTTGGCGTTGGTGCGACGCGCAAGCTTATCTACCTGGTCACCGCGTTCACGCTCGGCCACTCGGTGACCCTGATAGCAACCTTTCTCGGCGCAACACCCTCGTGGCCGTGGTTCATTCCGGCGGTCGAGGCAGCCATCGCTGCATCCGTGCTTTATGCGGCCATCGCGGCCATGGTCAACAAGTCGGGATCAGTTCTCGTTTTCACCGGAATTGGGCTGCTTCACGGTCTCGGCTTTTCTTTTGTTCTCAGTGACATTCTAGGACGCAACGCGCCCGATCTGGTTCCAGCTCTGCTGGCGTTCAATGTTGGTATCGAGTTCGGTCAATTGATCATCCTGGCCTTAACCCTTTCCTTTGTCCTGGCGCTTGAACGCCTGGCGACCCCAGCCCTCAGGCCAGCCCGGCTTGGCACCTTGACCGCGATCGCAATCCTCTCTGCATGGTGGGTCACAGAAAGGCTCGGCGGCATGGTTTCGTCCGTCTGAAAACGGATTTTCGATTCTGAAACCGCAAAGCTCCGGAGAATACCCGGTCGAAGCGTATCCGGTCCCCCTGCAAATCATGTTCGATTGATCTGGCTCAAGGTGTCGCCGTCGAACTGGCGGCAATTTGTGTGTCTCAAAAGGAGGCACGAATGAGTCACGTTCCACACGAATTGCACGAAGAATTTCCCGAATCTGCGGACGAATTGCATACGCTCAAGACCAAAGACACTCATTTTGCGCGACTGGCAGACGAGTATCACACCGTGAACCGGGAAGTGCATCGCATTGAAACCAATGTGGAACCTGCCGCCGACGACGTGCTTGAAGACCTGAAGAAGAAGCGACTTCACCTGAAAGACCAGATTGCCGCCATGTTGGCGGCTGCGGCAAACACCGCGACCTGAGCCCCTCCTTTTCAGGCCGGTGTTAGTGCCCGCGTCGTCCCCGTCCGACGGCGCGGGCCGCCCCTCCCGGGCCCGAAAAATAAAAAACGGCGCCAGGACTTGTGTCAAGTCCGGCGCCAGTCTGGGGAGGAACGACCCTCATCGTTCGATTGAAATGTGGGTTTTTCAGCCTGGAGTTACAAGGCAATAAAGTGTGAGAATACTGTGAGTATATTTCACGCCAGATCAAATTTGCCCTGACAGCACAGAGACTTGTTTGAGACCTTGACGAAATGCCAGTTGTGAGATTTGCTGCCGCAAACGATAATGTTCGGGGCAAATCATGGTTAAACTTATTTCTACACTATGCTCCTTTATCTTCTTGATTCCAAACCTTGTTCACGCTGCTGATTTCTGTATCGACGTGAACTCCAAAAAGGGTTGGCAGGGCATGACGCTTCCGGACGGCAATATTCGCCGCGTCAGTTACGCCGGCAGCTGGAGTGTTATCTCCGGCATGTACAAACCGGTCGGACCGAGAGGCTATTCAGGCTCGGATGCCAAGAAACTCGGTCCGCTTTACGGTTACAAGTTCGATCAGTCGTACTCATTCGGCGAAATGCTGGTAAGGGATCAGACAGGCCGGATTGTACCTTTTGCCGAGTTTGCCGCGCTGGCGGTCAATACACCGGATCCGGCTGGAAATTACGCCTTTCGTATCAATGACGTGGACCTGGCGCTTTGGGATAATGCAGGGGCAATCAGGGTTTGCATTTCCATGCAGTGAAATATCATTTTCGCTGACACACATCTGATTTTTTCAGACACGGTGCTGGAAGCGTCGCGGCCTTAGCACACTTCATCCAAACGAGGGAAGAGATGCAGAAAACTGCACTTGTCACCGGCGCGGCGAGAGGCATTGGCCTTGCCACGACAAAGCTGATGCTCGATCGCGGCTGGCATGTGGCCATGCTCGACCGGGACAGCGACGAACTGGAAATTGCATCGGCAGGACTTCACGGTGCAACGCCGTTTTCGTGCGACGTTTCAATCCAGAGCCGGGTCGAGGAGACAATTCCAGCCATTCTGGATAAGTTCGGAAGGCTGGATGCGGTCGTCAACAACGCGGGTGTCGCCCATTTCGGTCCAATGGAAGATACGGATTTCCAAGCCTGGCGCACAGTGATGGAAACCAATCTGGATGGCGTCTTCCTGGTTTCCCAGGCAACAGTACCCGCGCTCAAGCAGACCCGGGGCTCCATTGTCAATATTGCCTCCATTTCGGGTCTGAGGGCGTCGACCCTCAGGGTCGCCTATGGCACGTCGAAGGCAGCGGTGATTCACCTGACCAAGCAACAGGCAGCGGAACTCGGAGAATTCGGAGTTCGTGCGAATTGCGTGTGTCCCGGACCGGTGCGTACAAAGCTGGCCATGGCCGTGCACAGCCAGGACATCATTGATGCCTATCACGATGCCATTCCTCTCAACCGCTACGGAAGCGAACAGGAAATCGCCGAAGTCATAGCCTTCCTGTGCTCGGAACAGGCCAGTTATGTCACGGGCCAGATCATTGCCTCCGACGGCGGGTTCGAAAGCACGGGAATCGGATTGCCGTCCTTGAGAAACTGAACCGTCTTACACGGGTGTTGCCAGAAAGTGTGCCGCCACCTGGCGCTGGTGCGGGTTGGCGCGATGTTCAAACAGATAGATCCCCTGCCAGGTGCCCAGGACCATACGACCTGCGGAGACCGGAACGGATAGCGAAACGGGTAGTATCGACGCCTTGATATGTGCCGGCATGTCGTCCGGACCTTCGTAGGTATGGACAAGATAGCTCATGCTCGGGTGATCGGACCCTGGCACCAGGCGCTCGAAAAAGGCTTTCAGGTCCACCTGAACATCGGGATCGGCGTTTTCCTGAATCAGCAACGAGCAGGATGTGTGGCGAACGAACAAGGTCAGCAATCCATCCGCTGCTCCTTCGTCCTGGAGCCAGGACGAGACGGAATGTGTGAACTCGTAAAGGCCCTGCCCGCCTGTGCGCACTGAAAAAACGGTCTGCATGATGATCGCCGGTTCCTGTGTCCTTCTTGTGATAAAGGCATAGGCGAACAAATCCCCGGTTGCAATTTCGCCGGCCGACCGCCATGTGAAGCGATGTGACTTTCTCGTCCGCCCTGTCAGGACACCTGCCCCGGATCAAGCATGCCAGATGTCAGACCGAAAATCATGATTGCCTCGCTCGGCACGCGTGGCGATGTGCAGCCCTATGTCTCTCTGGCGGGAGAACTCAACCGGATCGGTGCCGACGTGGTGGTCAGTACCGGTGAAGGTTTTGAAGACATGATCGAACAGGCCGGTGCCCGAGCCCGTCCGGTTCCGGTCAATTACCAGGCCCTGCTGCAAAAACCGGAAATCAGGGAGGCCCTTCATTCCCTGAAAGGCATGATCAAGGCAGCGCGCCAGAGCATCGCGCTTCAACGGGATGTCGCCAGGGTCCTTTGGGAAACCGGTCTGGACGAAAAGCCGTCTCTCATCCTGTTCAATCTGAAAGCAACGGTCATGACCCTTGTCGGGCGCAGATTGGCAGTCCCGACGCTCCCCACCGCGCTCCAGCCTGCGACAACGCCAACCGGTGACTTTCCGCTTCCTCTCTTCGGATTGCCTGCCATGGGCTCATTTCTCAATCGCAAGAGCTTCGGTGTGGGCCGGATGCTCATGAAGGCCGGCCTTCGTCCTTTGCTCAATCCATTGAAGCTGGAAGCAGGACACGAGCTTGCCATGTCGGGCTCGTCGATCGACGGCTTTATGCCGAACAATCAAAAAGCTCTGACGCTCCAGGCGTTTTCGCGTGCACTGGTCCCGACACCGGAAGACTGGAGCGCAGAGAACTGGCAATGCGGCTACTGGTTCACCGAACCGGACGCCGAATATCAGGCTCCCGAGGATCTGGCCCGGTTTCTCGAAGCGGGCGAACCACCTGTCTATCTCGGTTTCGGCTCCATGCCGAGCCGGGATCCCGGAGATCTGACAAGAACGGTGATTGGAGCACTGGAAAAAACCGGCCAGCGCGCAGTGCTCGCCACCGGTTGGGGAGGACTGCTGAAAGAGGAATTGCCGGCGGAGCTTTCCGAACGTGTCTTTCTGATCGACAAGGCACCGCACAGCTGGCTGTTCCCGAAATGTGCGGGCATTGTACACCACGGCGGTGCGGGAACGACCCATGAAGCAGTCCGTTGGGGGAAACCGTCGCTTGTCTGCCCCGTGTTCGGCGATCAGCCTTTCTGGGGCGAGCGAATATTCCGGATCGGCGCCGGCCCTGAACCAATCCGCCAGAAAAAGCTGACGCCGGATAGCCTTGCAAAGGCGCTTAAGGATCTCGAGAACCCGACCTACGGACAGGGTGCCGAGGCCGCGCGGCAAATCATAGAGCAGGAACCCGGGGCCAGAGGTACTGCATCAAGGGTGTTGTCCCTTGTCTCGAAAGACGTGACCTGAACTCCTGCAAATTCTGTCCGTGCCCCGGGAACAGGTAACACGGTTGTATACCCTTTCCTTTTCCTTCACAGCCTGACACAACTAGGGAAGCAAGCTTTCAAGAGGGGTGCCCAGTCTTGTTTCCTGCCCGCTATACTGTTTTCTTCCTTTGCCTCGCATTAGCCTTCGTCGCCTTCGTACTGATGTTCGCCGTCAACGTACATTTCATCTGGCCGTTTGCCGTATTCGGCGTCTTGTCACTCATTGGCGTCTTCGACCTGCAGCAGACCCGGCACGCCGTTCTGCGAAATTATCCGGTATCAGGGCACTTCCGCTATCTCTTCGAAGCGATCCGGCCGGAACTGAGGCAGTACTTTTTTGAAAGCAACCAGGATGGCCGCCCTTTTTCAAGGGAGCGGCGATCCATGGTCTATGACAGGGCCAAGAACATCGAGGACGTCCTGCCGTTCGGCACCGAACTCGACGTCTACAACGACCAGTACGGCTGGGTGAATCACTCCGTTACACCGAAACCTGAGAATCACGAAGAATTGCGGGTGACGATCGGTGGACCGGATTGCAAGCAGCCCTATTCCGCATCGCTCTACAACATCTCGGCCATGAGTTTCGGCTCGCTGTCCGGCAATGCCATCCTTGCGCTGAACAAAGGTGCGAAAGCAGGGCATTTCTACCATGACACCGGGGAAGGCAGCGTCTCCCGCTATCATCGGGAAGGCGGTGGGGATCTTGTCTGGGAACTCGGCAGCGGCTACTTCGGCTGTCGCGCGGCGGACGGAAAATTCGATCCGGAGAAATTCAAGGCGCAGGCGGCCAATCCCCAGATCAAGATGATCGAAATAAAAATGAGTCAGGGTGCAAAACCCGGTCATGGCGGCGTGTTGCCGGGTGCGAAAGTGACGGAAGAAATTGCCGAGGCTCGTGGCGTGCCACTGGGTCAGGATTGCATTTCGCCCGCTTCGCATTCAGCCTTTTCAACCCCTATCGAGCTGCTGGAATTCATCCAGACGCTTCGGAACCTTTCCGATGGCAAGCCGATCGGGTTCAAACTCTGCATCGGCCACCGCTGGGAATTCATGGCGATCGTAAAGGCCATGCTGAAGACAGGGATAAAACCGGATTTCATCGTCGTCGACGGAGCGGAAGGCGGCACAGGTGCAGCCCCGATCGAATTCGCCAACCGGCTTGGCACCCCGCTGCTGCAGGGCCTGCTCTTCGTTCACAACAGCCTGGTCGCCACCGGATTGCGCGATGACATCAAGCTGGGTGCCAGCGGCAAGCTGATCAGCGCCTTTGATATTTCCGGCACCATGTGTCTCGGAGCCGATTGGGTAAATTCGGCACGTGGCTTCATGTTCGCAGTCGGCTGCATCCAGTCGCAAAGCTGTCACACCAACCGGTGCCCGACCGGCGTTGCGACCCAGGATCCGAAGCGTCAGCAGGCGCTTGTGGTTCCCGACAAGGCCGAGAGGGTCACGAATTTTCATCGCAACACGCTGAAATCTCTAATGGCCTTTACAGCAGCTGCCGGGCTCAATCATCCCAGCGAATTCAGGCCGGAGCACTTTTATCTTCGTGGCGGCGCGCGCGAAATCATGTCTGCAAATGCGGCCTTCTCCTGGCTCAAGAAAGGCGCGCTCCTGGACGAAGCACATGACCTGCCGGGCTATTCAGCCTTTTGGGCCATGGCCGATGCGGAGAGCTTCAAACCGGCCAAGTCACTCGACGCGGCCAAAACACTGGGCCATCACAGGGCGCATCATTGAGGTCGAGCGGAGCCACTCTTTCCAACGGCTCCGTTTGCCACAGCTACTAAACTTCGATGTAAAAGACTGTTGCTGTGCTCCACGAGAGTTTTTCGTCGCAACCTTGAACAAGTCGGAAGGTCCTCTCACGGCAAGTGATAGAACCAAACCCGGTCTGGTTCCTGCTCAAAGAAGCAAAGGATCATGTTGTCGGAAGTTCTCCGGACACATGGTGAACTGTCGATAAAGGCATACTCGGCCGAAGTGTTGTTCCAACTCACGGGTCCCCCTTCATTGTACTGGACCTGAATGCGCTCCGTGGACCAGCTGTAGTTTATCGTGCAACGCGACGATTGGGGTTCACACGAACGCTCGAAACGGCACTCGACATGCTGAATGGTCTCAAGATCATCAGACAGTTGACACCATCCGTGCATTGCCTTGTCCGGACTTCCTGCCACAGGCGTCTGCACGCCAACCCGTACGGTCAAATCGGGGAATTGTTTACTTCCATATCCAAGCCGCTGTTCGATAGCCCTACCGCTAGCCCGATAAAGTCGCGAAATATGGTGTGCCCTTTTGTTAACTGTTTCCTTGAGCTCATTACAGTCTTCAAATATTTCAGTTCGCAAATAAAGCTGTTCTATTTCCTGGGCGGCCTTCAAGCCGTTCGACTTCGATTGACGCAAATACAGGTCAATCGCGGCTGTTGTTCGTCGCAATCTTGCCCTCAATTCAGGCGTTGCATCCGTTTTGTTCAACCAGCGAGGCAACCAGTTCTCAACGATGACGGATGCCTCGACACGTGATAGTCCACATCCGGTTTCCAGTTCCCGCCACCAGTATCTCCACTCAGTCGTCCATTCGCTTTTCGCCCAGAAAAATTCGCCCCAGTTTGTTTGCGTTTCAGTGTAACGCTTCAGGTTTTCCTTGATTTCCACTGCAGTCGTTCCAAACACGCTGAAGTAGTTTTTCTTGGTTTCGACTGCAGGAGTAGCGGAGACAGATTGGATACAAAAAAGTATGCAGGCCGCAGCCAAACTGAATACCAGGGCGTTCGAAAGAGTTGCTCGGTACACGGTTTTCAAACCCTCTTCTGCTGGCGCCCGTCAACTGCGTGCCAGAAATTTTCAAATCACAGCTCAATAGTTCCGGAGACTACCTATCGGTCCACCGTGACCTGCTCGAACGGAACGGAGGCACCGTCCACATTGAACTGCACAACAGCAAAGGAAGAGACCCTGGAATGTGGCAAGTAAAAACGGAAGCGTAGATTTACGGGCCGCGCCTTGCTGACAAAAACATTGGCCTTGTAGCGGACCTCTTTTTCAGAAGCCGTTCCAAGCGTAAAGGAAGAGATCCGGTAAGCATTACCGTTGTTGTCTGCGACGAGAGTACCGGCGTTGGAAACTTCAACCTTGCGTCCGGTGCGTCCCAGGTTATTCAGGCTGACATCACAATAAACATACATCATCTTCTCAGCACATCCGACAAGATCGACCTGAATATCGTTTATCACCTTGGTTCGAGCGTCTTTTTCAACTGCAAATGCCTGTTCCTGCGGCCTAGCCGATGCCACCGTTTGGACGCGTTGCTCAAGTTCTTCGATACGTTTTTGCGTTTCCTCCAGACGACGCTCAAAATCAGCTGCCATCGTCGCTTCGATCTGCTTGACAAGATCTGACACCTGATCGCGAAGATTATTCTGCTCAGCTAACAACCGGGATAAATCGCTTTCATTCCTGTCCTCGCCTAGTCGGCTCTCAAACGACTCGATACGTGCCAGAAGCTCCGCCTTGTCATCGTAGAGGCGACTTACTTCCGTATGGAAGTGGAAGACCACGCCAGCGAAAAGGATCAGGATCACGAATATCAGTATGGCCGATATCTCGAGAAACAGATTCCCACGAGGCTTGAAGTGGTTTTCCTTGTTTTCGTAATCCATCCCGTTCCACCAAACTCGTGCCCTTTCGGGTCGTCGCTTTTCTCGCGGACAAGACTGCAGGCCGCGTGATCCGCCGGCTGCTTTCCCGGTCGATATCCCGGTCGATATCCCGGAGCCAGCTGGCTCCGGAATATGTGTCGTGCAAGGCGATCAGGTAGTCGGATCAGCACTTTCTTGTTTGGGAACCAACGGAGCTGCCTCCCCGGAGGTGTCCGCGACTGTCTCCGCCGTCAAGCTTCCAGTCGACGGATGGGCCGCATTGTCTGCAGCGCCGTTTTCGCCCGCAGTCGTTCCATTGGCAGGCGCTTCACCAAGACCAGCAGTCAGCCCCGAAAGTCCCGACCCGTCCAGGCCGACTTCCTTCATCATCGCGTCCAGAAGCGGGGCCTGAGAGCGGTATTTAAGCGCGGAGGAGACCATCTGGTCGGCAAGGTTTCCACCTCCCGATCCATTGCCGGTCGAGCCATTTGCAACGCCACCGGCACCACCGGTCATGCCATCCACCTGGATGATCTTGATACCGTCGATCTGCTCCATCGGCTTGACGCTTTCGGCAATAATCTCAGGCAACTGCTCCAGAAGCTTGACACGGATCTGCATCGCGATCTGGTCCGGAGACAAGAGGTTGGCAGCCTCGTTGATCGCACGCTGACCGTCGGCCTCCACTTCATAAAGCGCTTTTTCAGCTTCCGCGCGAAGCTTGTCAGCCTCTGCGGAGCCCTGCGCTTCGATGCGAAGTTTTGCAGCCTCGGCTTCTGCGGCGATCCGGACCGCTTCCGCCTGGTCGGCGGCAGCCTGTTTTTGCGCCTCGGCACCGACGGTGATCGCGACAGCATCCATTTCGGCCGCCTTGCGGGCTTCAATCAGTTCGATCTGCTTGTCTCGCTCGGCAACTTCGGTCTCGCGAGCCGTCGAAACCTGTTCGGCAGCACGCGCCGCGATTGCCCTTGCCTCATCGGCCTCGGCTTCCGCCTCGGACTTTTCGCGGGATTTGGCGGCTACCGCGATATCGCGGTCCTGCTCGGCAAGTTCAATCAGTTTCTGTTTTTCGACATTGGCCGCCTCGACCGAGCGTTCCTTGGAGATTTCCCGTTCACGCACCTGCTGATCCATCGCGATCTGACGTTCGGTGACAGCCTGGTTGGACTCGATGTCCTTCTCCTTGACCTTCTGGCTCGCCAGGATCTTGGCTTCCTCGGCTTCACGCTCGCGCTCCGCCTGCTGCTTGGCAATCAGAGAGGATTGCTCTGCCTGGCGGATCTGGATCTCGCGCTGCTGTTCAAGCTTGGCGAATTCCTCTTCGCGATTGATCTGCAGACGCTCCTGTTCGGCCTCCAGGTTCTTGCGCTTGATCTGGATTTCGGTTTCCTGCTCGATGTCGTTCCGCTTCTTCCGGCGTTCCTCGATCTCCTGGGTAAGTTTCGTGAGACCTTCGGCATCGAAGGCATTTTCAGGATTGAAATATTCGCGGTTGGTCTGGTCCAAGCCGGTAAGTGATACCGATTCCAGCTCAAGACCGTTTTTCAGAATGTCTTCCGAAACCGCAGCCTGCACTTTCTGCACAAAGTTCACGCGCTGCTCGTGCAGCTCTTCCATTGCCATTTCCGCGGCAACCGCGCGCAAGGCATCAACGAACTTGCCCTCGACAAGTTCACGCAGAGCCTCCGGCTTCATGGTCCGCTGACCAAGCGTCTGCGCTGCATTGGCAATGGATTCGATGGTCGGCTGAACCCGGACATAGAATTCTGCCAGGACGTCGACACGCATGCGGTCCCTGGTGATCAGCGCCTGATCGTTGGAACGGCGGACTTCCAGACGCAACGTATTCATGTTGACCGGAATGACGTCATGCAGCACAGGCAACACAAGCGTGCCGCCGTTCATGATGACACGCTGGCCACCGAAACCGGTACGCACAAACGACACTTCTTTCGAAGACCGGCGATAGAGCCTGGAAATGATCAAGCCAACGGCCAGCAGCGCCACAAAGCCGATGCCGACCAGGATCAAAATACTTATGAGTTGGTCCATAACTTACAACTCCCTTTGTTTTTTTGATGAAAATTTTCAGCCCGGCACCAGCGTCAATCGCCAGCGCCGGTCAATGTCGCGTTGGTATTCCTTATCGCCGTGAAATGCGGTCCCTGCTGGCGTACGATGATGATGTTCGTACCCTGCTCGAGCACTTCGCCTTCAACGTCCGGCTCCACAAGCACATAATGGAACTGACCGGTCGGGTCGCTAAGACGCGCCTGCGCAGGAAGGCCTTCCTTGGCATGTCCCTGCACGATCACCGCGGGTTTTCCCACGAAAGTCTGCCGAGAGACGGCGTCGCTTTCGTCCTTTGGCATCACCTTGGACAATCCGAGTGCGGTCACCCTGGTAAAGGGCAACGCTCCCGCGAAAGCTCCGGCGGAGGCCAGGATACCCGGCAACAGATATCCGGAGACGGATTGCACCAGACTCTGGAGGACATACCCGACGAGGCCGAACCCCGTGAGGAAGATCACCAGGATGATCAGCGCCGGCACCCTGCCGAAGCACAACCATCCGAGTATCTGGCTGAAGATACCTTGTCCGGGCCCGGTCAACTCGGTCCCTGCCGCAACCGTATCAAGATCTCCCGGCAGGGCACCGGCCTGGATATCCGCGTCGAAATCCGGCGCATCAACATCAGGCAGATCCACGTCGGGCAGATCCACTTCCGGAAGCAGACTGTCGATCATGCTCGACAGGCCAAGTCCCATGAGCGTGCCGACACCTTCGGCGAGCGCGATCGCAATCATCAGGCCGAGAGCGACCGCAAAAGGTGTGTTCTGGTCGGCTAGGATGAACTCGACCATGTTCAACCGTCTTTCGCCGACGCCTTCAATGCGGCAAGGCGTTCAGAAACCCTGTTCTTGCGGGCAAGATCTTCCAGCTCGGCAAGTTTGGTTGCGTCGGCCTTGTCGGTCGAAAGTCCGCCGGGCAGACCGGTCGCATTCTGCATGACACGGTCAAATGCCTGTTCCGCCTTGCGGGTCTTGCCTTCGACACTGTCCTTTGGAGCCGCAACTCCCGACGCTGCACTGTCCGTCGCGCTTTGTTGCTGGGAACGGCGGAAATTGACCAGTTCCGCCTCCATCTCACGCTTGCGCGCCTGGAGAGCGCTCACATAGCCTTCCAGTTCCTTTTCCTCCCGGCTGGCATCTGCGACTGCAGACTCCAGAACCGGAATTTGAACTTCGAGGTCAAGCTGGCGCGCAATGGCTGCTTCCGCGAGATCGTCCCGCCCTTCTTTCACCGCCACGGCAATCTGACCCTGCAGCTCTTCGTGACGTGTTGTCGTTTCCCCAAGCCGGGTGTTTGCAAGGTGCTTGTTCGCCAAGACACCGGCCAATTCATCACGGACCTGATCGACGGCCCGGTCCACTTCCCGGATTGCCTCTTCCATGACGGTTGCGGGGGAAGTGTTTTCAATGGAGTCCACCAACTGGTTCACACCGCCGGAGACCAGACGCTTGACGCGTGTTACGAGACCTTCTGCCATCTTTCCTTCCTTTCCGTTCCACTTCTCAAAAAATTCAAAAAATCCGGTATCCAACCGATACCCGTAACGACGGGTTGGTGCGCATGTTACTGCTACACTTCTTCCGTATTTACCGTGGCCCGTTCAGCAGCCATTTGCCGATACAGGCCCCCTAGTCCCTGGTTTGACGCCTTTGATCCAGCAGCCGCGCAACTTCGAGAATGGGCTCGAGACGCCTGTCCATGAGTACCGGATCGTAGGTTCGGCTCGGGGTGGTCAGTCCGAGGTCAAATATCTCCTCGATCAGTGAAAACAGCTCTGCGGACAACGCTGCCTCGAACTTTACCAGATCCTGTTCTCCCTGTTCCGGTCCCGGCGCCGATGCGATGAGTTCCGCCAGCATTTCCGGCAATCGCTCATACAGTTTCATGACAAGATCGGATCTGTTTCCGATTTCCCTTTGTAATTGCCGTAGCCCCTTCTCGGCCGGCCGCGCCATAGTGCGGAGCAGATCCTCACAGGCCTCGACATCCTGAACGCCCTCTTCGCGTTCCCGCGCCGCCTTCAGAATTTCCCGCATCTTATCGCTTGGGGTTCTGGCGCCCTGAACCTCGTAACCCGCCAGGAACGAGACATCGTCATCGCTGAGCCTGACACTTATCGGAATACTCTTTGGCATACGCGTCACCAATTGTCTTCGTTTGCATCAATTCGTTTACATTTGTATTCAAAAGTTTTCATTTGTCAAGAAAAATCGACTGATGAGTGTGTCATGCGCCCCATGCACCTGACCACTCAACGCAGTGTATTCAAGGAAAAAGCAAACTATTTTTTAAAAACCAGTCCCCTACGGTTTCCAACGGCACAGGTGCAATCGTGCGCGCAATTGCTTTGCGCGACCACGTTGCAGCCCTGCAAAATGCCAAGGTTCGTGAGGAAAAGGGCGGGGAGATTCAGTTGTCGCTTGCAAGCCGCGACACGAAATCCCCGGCTTCATGCGAGCGGACCACCGCGTGGCGTACAAGATCGTCGAAATGGCCCGCGAAAAGTTGCACGTGGCGGGTATTTGAAAAAGCGAGGTATCTCTGTCCGAGATAAAGCGCTGCCCATTTCTGACCGAATACCGTGAAGGGTGAGGAATAGCGATCTGTTGCCCCAAACAGGTGAAGCCGCAATGAAGGGTAAAGATCCGACAGGCTATTGCCCATGACTTCAAGCTGTTCGCGCCGCTCATCGGGCGAAAGTCCGGACCAGAGCCCCTCTCCTCGTGCGAAGCCTTCCAGAGCTTCGCGGGAAAGGGCAATTTCCATGTCCGATTCTGCGCGGTGCAACAACGCTCGCTGATCCCGTGTTCCGGTGATCGCCTGATCCGCCGTGCGCAAAGTTTCCCCCGCGTATTCATAAGCCAGGACTGCCTCGGTCTTCAAAACGTCAGGCAGGTTGGCTGGAACATGACGGATCTTGGCGCCAACCGCATCGCGGTACCAGGCCAGAAGGTGCTCATCGACCGGGTGCCGGTCGGTTTCTGCTATCTGAACAGCCTGATCCAGAATTTCCGCCGCGGCTCCACGGTGCGTGGACAGTCCCAAAAGCCAGTCCGCGGACACGCCGAGCGCAGTTGCGATCGCCGCAAGCGCCTGACCGTTTGGCAAGCGCGGCGCGTCTTCCGACAAGAGTTGCGACACCGTCGACCGGTCCAGCCGCGCGCCCCGCGCCAGATCGCTGCGGTTCATGTCCCGGCTGCGGATCGCGTCGGAAAGGCGTTCACGAAAGAGTTCTGCGCGTTCTCGTTTGTCCATGCGGGAGTATTGTGACCCTTCTTTCGAAAAATCAACAAGTTGCAGATCAAAATCAACGAAACATCCAAATTGGCCGCGCGAGCAATGGTTCAAACCCTTGTTGGGCTATGGGAAGGGCACCAGGCGGGTGGGAAATGAACTCGGTCACCGTTTCGAGGCACTCCATCGCCACATGACGACGGAGTGTGCATTCGAACAATGGCACCTCAAGGTCGTCTTGCAGCACCGCCAGTGCCGCTCGGTTGCGCCGATCAACAGGGCCTCTCCGAGTTACTCAGCCGCATTGAGCGCCAGAAAACCGCCGGATTGCCGTTCCCAAAGCACTGCATAAAGTCCACCGAGAGCCAGGAGATCACGATGATTTCCTTCCTCGACAACCCTGCCTTTGTCCATGACCACAAGACGATCCATCGCAGCGATTGTCGACAGGCGGTGCGCGACGGCCAGGGTGGTCCTCCCCTCCATCATCCGGGCAAGATTTTGCTGAATGGCAAGCTCTGCCTCGCTGTCTAGTGCAGATGTTGCCTCGTCCAGAATCAGGATCGGTGCGTTTTTCAACAATACCCTGGCGATCGTGATGCGCTGACGCTGACCGCCGGAAAGCTTGACGCCCCTGTCGCCGACATGTGCATCGAGCCCCGTTCGACCCTTGCTGTCTTTTTGCTCATCAATGAACTCCAGCGCCTCCGAAGCCTTTGCGACCGCCCGGATTTCGTCATCACCCGCATCCGGCTTGCCATAACGGATGTTGTCCCGGATCGACCTGTTGAGCAGCGAGATGTCCTGTGTGACGACGCCGATCTGACTGCGCAGCGAGGCCTGGGTCACGCTCCGTATGTCCTGTTCGTCAATCGAGATACTGCCGCTCGTTACATCCCGCAAACGCATGAGCAGGGAAATGACCGTCGACTTGCCTGCCCCCGACAGGCCCACCAGTCCGACACGTTCCCCTGGTTCAATGGTCAGATTGAAAGCCTCAAGAATCGGCTTTCGATCCTTGTGATAGGCAAAGGAAACATCCTCGAAGCTGATCCGCCCCTTTGTCACGTCCAGCGCCGAGGCACCCGACCGATCGGTGATCTCCGGCCGGCTGGTCATGATGGGCATCGCATCCTTGATGGTTCCCAGCGTACTGGTGATGGACTGGCCGACGCCAATGAATCTCGAAGAAGCTGCCGACAGGGATCTGGTGACCGTCAGTCCTGCAACGAAATCGCCAATCGACACCCACCCGCCGGTCATGCCCCAGAAGCCGATGGCCACGACCGCCAGGATCATCAGCACGTTGAGGAAATAGACACAGCTGTCGGTCAGGATATAGGACCGGTTTTCGCTATGCCTGGTATCGATCGTTTCGCCAATGACCTTGCGGATCGCTCCCGCCTCGGAGTCTTCGGCCGCGAAAAGCTTTACCATCGCGATATTGGAATAGACGTCCGTCATGGCGCCGGTTGCGCGCGAGTTGGCAGCGGCCACCTTGGCAGATCGTTGCATATAGGTCGGGATTGCCAGCCAGGCGACAAGTGAATTGGCCGCTATCCAGACCAGAACGGGTATCGCCAATGGCCATGACAATGCCAACAGCAACAGGAACGAACCGCCGAACTGGATGACAAGATAAGGGATCGTCTCGATTGCAAGCATCATCTGCCGGTGGACCGACATTGTCACCTGGGCAATACGCGAGGCCACCTGCCCGGCAAACGTGTCTTCAAAAAAGGCAAGATCCTGGGCCTCGACGGCCTTGTGCGCCTGCCAGCGCATCGCTGCCGGCAACAGAATGCGCACGGTTTGAAATGCAAATGTCTGGCGCAAAAGAAACGCCAGGGGGTCCACGATCACAAAGAGAACGAAAAAGCCTGCGAGCACCCAGCCATGGCCACGCAGAAACACCGCTGCTCCTCCCGCCGTAACGCCATCGACCACGTAGGCTATCGCCCAGATGCCGGCGAGCCCAAGCGCGGCGGAAATCATCGCCAGCACCGACACGATCACGAGTTGCCAGCGGAACATCTTGGCAAAATGCCAAACGAGCCGAAGTGGCCCCTGGTCGGGCAGAGGATTCACCGGCAGGTCAAGAGGTTTCAGGTGTTTTTCGAAAGGCCGGAAATACCTGTCAATCAACCCGGCCAACAGCGGTCTGGCAATCGCCACGCCTTACACTCCCGAATTCAGCAAACGGAAAACTGCGCCCCGTGGTCAGGAACCACCCTGCGGTTTGATCCTGTACATGCAACGCCGGTCTCCGGACAAAAGATGTTCGACACGCTCAACGGCGACATCTGGTCCCAGAACATCCCTGAACAGTCTCAGTTCCGAGCGACAAAATCCCTGGCAGGCCGTTGCCGCGGCGCAAATCGAGCAGTGGTTTTCCACCAGAAGAAAACCGTCATCATCCCGGATTACTTCTGCCATATAGCCTTCGCGGCTGCGCAAATCCGCAAGCACCTCGACCCTGTCGGGCAGATCGGCCAGATCGCACAGGGCCTCTGTATAGGACTGTCGGGTTTTCTCTTCGCGATGCGTGATGAGCTTTTCCAGGCCGTCATCTCCGTAGAGATCGCTAAGGCCGCTCAAAAGACCCACAATCAACGTCGAGTGACTGTCCGGGAATTGCTGATGTCCTGCGGAAGTCAGATCCCAGACCCTTTTGGGGCGGCCGACTGACCCCTTCACGTCCTCAAAATCCACCAGGCCGTCCTGGTGCAATCCATCAAGATGCTGCCTCACGGCGACGGACGTGACGCTGAGGTCCTGGGCCAGGTCCGCAGCCGTCTGCGGACCGACGGACTTCAAGGCATTTAACAGTCGTGTTCGGGTGCGATCAGCCATGAATTCAATATAGGGTCAAACGAACATAAAAAAATAGATCTCTTATCTTATTGTGAACGCTGTCGAAGCGAGATGGTTTGGCAAGACTGACGAGCGAAAGTCCAGCCGTGCCCCCCAAGGTAAAAAGCCTTATATTGTTAACTGCTTGGCCGATCCATTCGACTGTCTGGATCGCAACGCTCAACCGCTTGAACTCGCATAGCAAGATTCGACCTTAACGAAGCGGATCTTCGAATTCTATCTCGGAGTTCTGTTCGTTTTATCAGCTGTTTTGAAACAACATCATATGCTTGATAATATTGTTGTGCCGATGCACCAATTTCCCGCCCTAACTGTTCTTTTAGTTTCTTCAATATAAAAACAAATAAAGTGGAGGGAATGATGGACAAGATCAGGGCTTTCCTGAGATGGATGATGATCGATCCCCGTCATCCCGAAATCGCTCAGGCTCAATACAACGAGCTGAAAACCCAGATTCCATCGCTCTATGCGCTCTTGATGGTCAATGCGATTGCCGTTGCCTATACGCATTACGATGTTGCGCCGGTTTATCTGACCGTCGGTGTCCTCGTGCCGATGCTTGTGCTGACATCGTTTCGGATGATCGCCTGGTTGCGTGCCAGCCGGATTACGCCGGGGCCGGATGAAGCCATCCGGAAAATGCGTCAGACCGTCGTGCTCGGCAGTCTCATGGCCGTGATCTACATATCGTGGTCACTCAGCCTTGACGGATATGGTGGACCTGAAGAAAGAGGACACGTAGCCCTTTTCATCGCCATTACGGTGATCGGATGCATATTCTGCCTGATGAACCTGCCTCAGGCTGCGCTGGCCGTCATGTTCATCGTAACGGTTCCTTACCTCATCTATTACATGCGGCAGGAACAGGATGTCTATTTTGCCATTGCGATGAATATTTTCCTGGTCTGCCTTGTCGTCCTCCAGGTGCTGATCAGCGGTTACAACGGGTTTTGCAAACTTGTCAGGTCGCAGGCGGATCTCGCCGTCAAACAAAGGGAAACAGAGCAGCTCAACGCGGAAAATGAACGGCTTGCCCAGACCGACGCCCTAACCGATCTGCCAAACCGGCGATATTTCTTCAACCGCGTCGAAGCCCTCATCAAATGCGCGACAGAGTCCAAGCGGGAATTTGCAGTTGGCGTGATCGATCTCGACCGGTTCAAACCTGTGAACGACACCTATGGCCACAAGGCGGGCGACCATCTGTTGATGGCCGTTGGTCATCGATTGAAATCGTTGGAGCTTGAAAATGTTGAAATCTGCCGCCTCGGCGGTGACGAGTTCGGCTTTCTCTTCCTGGGGAACCTTGAGGACGCAGCGAGGACAGGTCAGGAAATCTGCGATCGCGTCAGCGCTCCTTATCGCATCGGAGACATGAATCTGACGGTTGGCGCCTCCTGCGGCATCGCTTCCTACCCGGAAGCAGGCAAGACGGCTCATGCGCTCTTTGATCGCTCGGATTATGCTCTCTACAATTCCAAAACCACATCACGTGGCCACACAACGGTTTATTCGGAAGAGCACGAAGCTCGCATCCGATCCGAACGTGCCATCGAAGGAGCCTTGCAGAACGCGGATTTCGATGCCGAATTTCAGGTCTACTTCCAGCCGGTTGTTTCACTCCCCGCTCGGATCATTGTCGGCTTTGAAGCACTTGCCAGATGGCACAGTCCCGTGCTTGACAGGGTCACCCCCGACAGGTTCATCGCGGTGGCCGAAAGAACTGGCCAGATCAACAGGCTTACGCTTTCCCTTTTCGACAAGGCACTTCGACAAATCTGCGAACTTCCTGGGGATCTGTGCCTTTCATTCAATCTTTCGGCGCAAGATATCACGTCACCTGAGACTGCACGGACGCTTCTTGAAACGATTGAGCGTCACGGCATCAATCCGAAACTGATCACCTTTGAAATTACCGAAACGTCTGTAATAGGCAGCTACGAGACTGCCAAAACTTGCCTTCAGACGCTCCGCGGCGCCGGCGTAAAGCTTGCGCTCGATGACTTCGGAACCGGCTATTCAAGCCTTGGATATCTGCATCGCTTGCCGATCGACTGCGTCAAGGTGGATCGAAGTTTCGTCGCAGACATACACGACCCGGTCGCAAGCGGCGTCATCACGTCGATCATCAACTTGTGCCGCACAATGGATTTGCTTTGTATCGTGGAAGGCGTGGAGGACAGAAACCAACTCGATCTGTTGTCAGCTCTTCGCTGTAACCTCGTACAGGGATTTCATTTCGCGCAGCCCTTGCCGTTTGACGAGATTGTCGGCAGCGTGCGCGCGAATGGCACTGTCGCCGGCCTTCCACTGTCCAACACGGACGGGCTGGAAGAACTGAGGCTTACCGGCGCCTGAACTTCGTCAGGCACTAAGCCGGGCCTGAACTCAAGAGCAAAAATTATGACTGGCGGCACAAAACGACAAAAGGAAATGCGCAAGGCATTGCGGGCGTTGCTCCCTCGGGTACCGATGCGCGACGCCGAGGCGATCCTGTCCGTTGCGCTCGCCGGCCATTTGCGCCACCTGCCGCCGACAATTGCGCTCTGGCAGGCGACGACAAGTCATATCCGACATGAACTCACCGAGTATGATGCCCTTCTGGAGGAAGGGTATGACAGGGACTCGGCCCGGTTCTTTATTCTCGAACCGATGAACGAGACCCTGCGCGAATGGGGCTGCAACAGGGAAGTTGCCGAGACTTCGGACGAATTCAGTTCCTAGGGCCGCTTTGCTACCAGGTCGATCTCGACAAGCGCATCCAACGCCAGCCCGGTAACGCCGATACAGGTACGACCAGGGAGCTTGTCCGGAGGGAAGAACGACAGATAAGTCTGGTTCATTTCCTGATAGTCCCGCTTGAATTCGGTCAGGTAAACTCTTGCGAACACTATATGTTCAAATCCAAGACCAACTCCGGCAAGGACCAGTTTCAGGTTCTCCATCACCCTTGTTGTCTGCGCCGCAATACCTTCCGGCAAAGGCGCTTGCGGATCGTCCGGGAAGGTCGGCATCTGGCCGGTGACGCAGATCCAGCCATCGGCCTCGACGGCATGCGAAAACGGGGCAACGGGCTGGGGGGCGTTGCCGATCATGTGATGGATAGGTAGCACGATAGTCTCCACGAGATTCAGTCTGGTCACTCTCCAGACTACTCGCTCAATCGCGCGGGTAAATCCATTGCTCGGAAATATGTGCGGTAACAGCTTCTCCCGGCGCGATCACGCCGGGCTTTTCAATGTATCCGACCAGACCGCGCAGTCCTCTTGCCTTTTTCGGAAACAGCAGGTCCAACCCTTCCCTGTCCGGATAGTTGGATGCGATCGCTTCTCCCGCAAACCGGCAAGGCAGGTTGTCGCCATCGATGCGGATCACTGTACCACTTTCAAAAACCAGCCGGGTACGTGGCGGCAGTCTGGTCAGGTTGGCAATCCCGGACAGGATGATATTGCCGCCAATCCACTCCGGGCGGATTTCATCAAGCTCCATCAGAACGGCTATCCTGGAGAGTTCAACGCCTGACAGGATTGAAACCTGTCGTTCGTTGCACATCTCGGTGCCGCGCGGATACCAGGGCTCACGGCTTCCGGACTTTCTCGTCATGCCGGCATGCCTGTCACCGGGGATCCCTTCAAAGGTGAGTTCCAGGCTCTCAACGGCAACGGTTTGAAAATCTTCCGGAGCCTCTGTCCTGAAGAGGCCTTCTACCCGTCCGGCCACCCTGAATTTGGGAGTTATCCGGATCTCTTCCTGCAACAACGATGCTTGATCAGTCATTTCGTCGGTCGACCTTGTCAGAACTTGTACCAATAGCGATCAGGTATCGCCCGCTCCCGGTTCGTCTTCAAGTCATTTTCAATCCCGACGATCAGTCGGTCTCCGGGACCTGCCTCTTCAATCGCAGCACGAAATACCGGGGGCAACCGGAATGATTTGCACCATCACAGGAGATGAAAATTGAAACAAAGCCGTGCATGTTTTGCCTCGTCCAGGAATTCCCGCATAGACAACACCACCACTTTCAAATTGGTATCGGGAGCGAAGCGATAGTGAAATTACCCTGAAACTGAAATACGTGGCGTACGTTGTCGACGAGAATTCCCGGCACATCACCTGAAAAAAGAAGCCCCGCAGATTGCGGGGCTGTTTGTTGAGTGAAAATCACTGAAGCGGGACGGTGCAAACCATCTGCGTATGTTGTGAATTGATCCAGCAATTTGGCGGGAGTGCCCCGGTCGGGATCGGATAATAATAGTAGGTTGGCTGCTTCGACGCATTGGCGATCGCAGCTCCGGTTGCAACACCGGCCGCATAGGCTCCCGGGTGATAGTAGGGACCATAAGGCGGGTAATAGGGATGGTACGGGTGATGCCAGGCCCGGCAACGCGGATCCTGCGGTGCGTGGTAGCAATAGGGACCGTAGGGTTCAAACCCCACCGAACCCGGTGCCGTTGCAGTTGTGTGGCCATGACGATGATGCGGTTGACGGGCACTGCGGTCAATAAAGAGGGCAACTCCTTTTGCACTCTCAGGCAAGTCACCGCGCAACACCTTGACGCCATAAACAACCGATGATCCCTCTATCTTTGCGGAGGTCAGCTCCACCAAAGCCGGCGCTTTGTCCGTCTTGCTCAGGACGGAGACAACTGCATTGGGCGGGTCACCCTTGAAGCCAGTGTCAGCATCCCAGTATCCCGCAAAATCCGAGTTGGAGATCTGTCCGCCGACCCGGTACGGCCGATCGCTGAAAAACAGCACGCCGGTATTGGCATCCGAGAGCGTAAGAGAACTGCCGTCGTAGGACATTTCTCCGGCCTGCTGCACAAAGTCGTATGTTGGCGGCGGTGTCGGGTCGGCGGCGGCCGGTTGTGCGTCCTGCGCCTGAGCCACTCCAATCCCCATCCCGGCCAACAGACCGGCGCCGACAACCATTCGGCGAGTTTTCTTCAAACAGATCATTCTTAAAAATCCTCCTCCCGGGCAAGAGGGAGGCCCGGTCGCTGACAAGTCACTTTCACGCGAGCATCCCGTTCTGATTGTTACACTGAAGACAGTCTGCCTTCCAGATTGCAGCCGGACAATGGCGGTCAGATTAATTAAGTGAAAGGTATGGCTCCAATTTCAGCTGCAGAACATTCTGCAATTCGGATATCAGGCGACTTCCTGCCGGAACCCGTCAAGGCAGCGGATGACCTTTCTGGCGTGGTAGAGCATCGCAACCCAGTCCGTCATGAAACGATCATCGTCCTCGGCGGTTGCCGGCATCGCGGCCTTCCACTCTTCAGCCAGACCCGGCATGGCCTGCTTGCCTTTTCCGTCCAGAACGGCGCCGATTTCATCGTGAATACGCTTGTCCATTGTGGCGACGAGCGTTTTGACGCTAGCGTATTTGTCAGAGTCGGCCAGGACGTTGGCTCTCGCCTGGCGATACAGCGCGATATAATCCGCCAACAAGACAACAAGCGTATCCAGTTTGCTTGAGGACCTGGTGAAGGACGACCAGGGAGCGCGTTCCGTGCGATAGGTTCTGGCAGTTGCAAGCACTTGGTGGGCAGTGGCCTTCAACCTGGTGTAGTCGGGATCATTCGGCCCGCTATCCGTCTTGAGGTATTCCGAGCAGGCGTTCAGATAAGAGGCCTCCAACCGCTCGACACTATCACCGCTTCTGTTCGGGAAGAGCAGCCAGGCCGCGGCCAGCCCTACAGCCGCACCAATCAGTGTGTCGTAAAGACGGGACCAGAATTCCGCAGTGGGCAACCCGGTCAGCGTCTGGAGCCCGATCAGCACGAGGAAGCTGATGATCCCTGCAGCGATCCCATAGTTGCGTTCAAACAGAACTATTACCGGAGGCAACAGCAGCACGATCAGGGCAACCCGAAGTTCGGGATAGCCTGCCAGCACCGGCTCCAGAAGAATTGCACACACGAATCCGACCGCGGTGCCCAGCGTGCGCTGCACGGTCTTTTTCATTGTTGCGCCAAGGCTGCCGCAAAGAACAACGATAACCGTGATGGTGACCCAGTAGGCGTGACTCAGGTTGAAATAGATACCGATGCCGTATCCGACACTGGCAGCGACACCTGCCTGAACCGCAAGTCGCCAGGAAATCAGCTGCCACCAGTTTCCCGACTTGACCTCCAGCCCGGTGTCGTCGTCTGCTCTCAGTTGCGCTGTCCCTTCTGCCAGTTTCCAGATCCGCTCGAAAGCCTGCGCAATTCTCAACAGCTGAAACTTGTCACCCTTTTGAAAACCGACTGCAAGTTCCGCCCAGGCAACGTCAAAGGGTGTTTCGCCGGACGGACTGTCGGACCTCACTACCTTCTCCTGAACCTGACCAAGCACTTGCTGATAAGTGGCGTTCGTGATCAATTCCGCCCGGCATTCAGGCGAGAGCGCAGCCGTCGCATCGCGCACGACTTCCAGTGCAAGCTGCATCATCGCCGCCGATTCTAGCGACAGTCCTCGGATAGCCGATCCGGGTTCTGCCAGGTCGATGCTCGTTTCCAGCTCCGAACGCAGACTTGCGATGTCGGAGAGGTTCAGCCGGCGGCGCCTGTCGATCGAAAGCTGTCCGTTTGCTGCAAGCTTCAGGTAATCAGCCATTGCCTGCCGATTTGCCCTTTCGACCCTGCGATACGTCTTTTCGGGTGACGGCCTCCAGAAGCCGATGCGGATCACGAAGGCCAGTACGGCGCCAAAAACCGTCATGGCCGGCAACCAGAATCCCGGCGACCCCGAACCGCTCGACATGATCACGAACAGCCAGTAAATCGACACCATGCGCCCCGTCCGCAACCAGAACGGCCCAAAGCCTTCAAGACCGAATCCGATGGCAATGAAGCCAATCCACATGGCCTGAAGCACGACCTGCGTGTTCTCGCCCGCGATCAGTTCGGACACCATTCCCACGACTGCCAGGCCTGTCATGATCAGCCCAAGCCAAAAAAGGTTGCTGGCCTCCTGCCTGCGGGTCGAAATCGGCGTGAACAAAAGACAATGCGCGCCGGCGGCAGCCGCCAGAACAGAAAGCGTAAAACCCGGAACACCATTGGCGAAAGGCCGTAGCTGGTTGGCCAGCAAACCTGCCGTGACAACCGTGATCATCAGATGCGCCCCGCGCACCAGGCGCAATGCGCCGGGGTCATACCGGACAAAACGGTTCATCGTTCGAAAGATCGGCTGAAGCATCGGTAGAACTTGAATCCCGGAAGCCAATATCCTGACCCTATTGGAGAATTTGATTTGTACCAAGGTTGGCCCGGGCCGATTTCACCGGTCCAGCGCCAGGGCTGCGGCCCACTTGGGATCCCGCCTCAAGCCATCCAGGCAGGTAGTGAGCTTCCGCACGTAATAGAGCATCGCAACCCAGTCGGTCATGAGTTGTTCTCCTCTCCCGCCGGCTACTGGTATCATGGACTTCCATTCTTCAACCAGACCGGGAACGGTCTGTTTCTCCCTGCCGTCCAGAACTGCCTCGAATTCATCATGCATCCGCTTGTCCATTTTGGCGATGATCGGCGAGAGCGGTGGCTCGAAGTCGTATTTTGCGGTCTCGGCCACGACGGTCATCCGCGACTGGCGATAAAGAACAACATAATCGGCAAGAACCAGAACCATGATATCAAGCTCATCGGAGGAATTCGCGAAGGAAGCCCAGGGCGATTGTTCCACGCGATAGTCCTGCGCGGCAGATACCAGGTTGTTCGCCGCTGACTTCAGTTTGGCATATTCCTTCTTTTGCTCCGCTTCGATCCGATTCTCCACTTTCAGGTATTTGTAACAGGCGGTGATATAGTCGACTGCCAGTGCGTGAACGTTTTCAGCGCTTTTCCGCGGCAACAGCAGCCTGGCCGCGGCCAGGCCTGCGGCGGCTCCGATCAGCGTGTCGTAAAGGCGTGGCCAGAACTGAGCGACCGGCATTCCCGTGAGCGCCTGAAGTCCAATCAACACGACAAAGCTTATGATTCCGGATGCAATGCCGTAATTCCGTTCCAGAAAGACAACAATCGGTGGCAGCAACAGGATGATCAGCACCAGCCGGATTTCCGGAAACTGCGCGAGAACGGGCTCCACGGCCAAGGCAATTGACACACCAATTGCGGTCCCCACAGTCCGAGAAACCGTTTTCTTGACGGTCGCCCCAAGACTGGCACACATGACGACGACGACCGTGACCGTGATCCAATAGACGTGGCTCAGGTTGAAATAGACACCCAATCCATAACAGGTCGCGGCGGCGGCACTGGCTTGAAGCGCCAATTCCCACGAAATTTTTCGCCACCATCGCGACTGCACCGAACTGCCGGCAGCATTCGGTCCAGGCCGTATGTTTTCGGTCGACCGGGACAACTGCCACAGTCTTTGAAACGCTTGCACGATGCGAAGAAGATGGAACTGATCATCGGTTGAAACATCCGCTAGCGAACGGGACCAAACGTTGTCCAGGCCCGGTTTTGCCGTAACCTGTTCCCCTGTCTCAAGGGTGCCCATCAAGTCCCGAACGGTGTCCCGGTAGGATGTCCCTTCAGTCAACTGGGCACGGCATTGATCCGAAAGGGCCGAGACTGCTTCCCTGACAACTTCCAGTGCGAGCTGCATCATGGCAGCGGCTTCCGGCGACAACGCCCTCAAATCGTTTTTGGGACCGATCAACTGGATGCAGGTTTCCAGCTCGGTCCGAAGAACGGCAAGCCGCGCGAGGTTCTTCTTGCGCAAACCGGCACTATTCAGGCTGCCCAGAGCAGCAAGTTGAAGATACTCTGCAATGACTTTCCGATTGGTCTTTTCCACACGCATCAAGGTTTTCGTCGGCGACGGCCGCCACAGGCAGATGCGGAAGAAAAATGCGACTGCAGTTCCCAATGCGCCCATGGCTGGTAGCCAGATACCGGGTGCGACGGGTTGGCTGGCAACGACGACAAAGATCCAGAAAATTGCCAGCATCCGTCCTGCCCTGAGCCAGAACGGCCCAAGCCCATCCATGCCGAAGCCGACCGCGATCACGCCAATCCAAAGAACCTGAAGAACCGGGATGGCCGTTTCCTGAAACAACGTGATGATCACGGCACCGATTGCAAAACTTACCGTCAATATGACGCCGAGCCAGAAAATGTCGGATGTTTCCTGCCTTCTGGTCGATACAGGTGTGAACACGAGTATGCCGGCTCCCGCTCCGGCCGCGAGCACGGCAAGATCAAAACCGGAGACGGGAGACTGGAAAAGACGTGCCAATTGCATCGCCAACAGCGAAGCGGCAACGATCGTCAAGGTCATGTCTATGCCGCGCATCAGTCGCAACGCGCCGGGGTCGTAGCGACCGAGGCCGGTTAGCGAACGCGTTATCAGCTGAAGCATCGGCTTAACTTGAAGCAATCCCTAAACTCTTCGATCAATCGCCAATGGGCCCGGATGCAAAACAAGAACGCACTGCCCGGGGAAACCGGTACAGAATGCAACCGGAAGGCATCCTTCGTAAAGAGACGGCAGGCAAACAAAAAAAGGCGGCCCGCATGGCCGCCTTTCGTCACTTCGTCTATTTGCCGCTCAGCGTGTCAGCGGCTTGTACTTGATCCTGCGCGGGTCGGCAGCATGGGCGCCAAGGCGGCGGACCTTGTCTTTTTCATAATCTTCGAAATTGCCTTCGAACCACTCCACATGGCTGTCGCCTTCGAAGGCAAGCATGTGCGTGGCCAGACGGTCGAGGAACATACGATCGTGCGAAATCACCACGGCGCAGCCGGCGTAGTTCTCCAGTGCGTCTTCGAGCGCGGCCAGCGTTTCGGTGTCGAGGTCGTTGGTCGGCTCATCGAGCAGCAGCACGTTGGCGCCCTTCTTCAGGACTTTCGCCAGATGCACGCGGTTGCGCTGACCTCCGGAGAGGTCGCCTACTTTTGCCTGCTGAGCAGGGCCCTTGAAGTTGAAGGACGAGCAATAGGCGCGGGAGTTGATTTCCTTGTCATCAAGGTAGATCACCTCGGCGCCACCGGAAATTTCTTCCCAGACAGTGTTGGTCGGGTTGAGCGCATCGCGCGACTGATCAACATAACCCAGTTGCACGCTGTCGCCGATATTGACGGCGCCCTTGTCCGGATTGTCCTGACCGGTCAGCATCTTGAAGAGCGTCGATTTGCCTGCCCCGTTCGGGCCGATCACACCTACAATGCCGCCGCGCGGCAGTTTGAAGGAAAGGTCATCGATCAGCAGACGGTCTTCAAAGCCCTTCGAAACACCGTCAACCTCGATGACATTCGCGCCAAGGCGCTCACCAACGGGGATGAGGATCTGTTCAATCGACGGCTGCCGCTCTTCCTGGGCGGAAAGAAGGTCATCAAAGGCCCGGATACGGGCTTTCGACTTGGTCTGGCGGCCTTTCGGGCTCATGCCCATCCACTCGCGCTCACGGGCAATCGCCCTGGAGCGGGCCATGTTCTCGCGGCCTTCCTGCGCCATACGCTTGGTCTTCTTTTCCAGATAGACCGAGTAGTTGCCTTCGTAGGGTATGCCCTGCCCGCGGTCGAGTTCCAGGATCCAGCCGGTGACGTTGTCGAGGAAGTAGCGATCGTGGGTGATGATCAGAACGGAACCCTTGAATTCCCGCAGATGACGTTCCAGCCAATGGACGGTTTCGGCGTCCAGATGGTTGGTCGGTTCATCAAGCAGCAACAGGTCCGGTTCGGACAGCAGCAACTGGCAGAGCGCAACCCGGCGACGCTCACCGCCAGACAGGTTTTCAACGGAAGCGTCGGACGGCGGGCAGCGCAAGGCTTCCATCGCCATTTCCACCTGGCTTTCCAGGTTCCACAGGTCCTTGGCGTCGATCTCGTCCTGAAGATGGGAAGCTTCATCGGCGGTCTCGTCCGAGTAGTTCATCATCAGTTCGTTGTAGCGGTCGATCTTCGCCTGTTTGTGCGCGACACCATCCATGACGTTTTCCATCACGGTCTTGGTTTCGTCCAGCTTTGGCTCCTGCGGCAGATAGCCGACCTTGGCGCCTTCGGCAGCCCAGGCCTCACCGGAATACTCCTTGTCGAGACCGGCCATGATCTTCAGAAGCGTCGACTTGCCCGCCCCGTTCGGACCCAGGATACCGATCTTGGCATCCGGGTAGAAAGAGAGGTGGATATTGTCGAGGACTTTCTTGTCGTTATAGGCCTTTGAGAGGCCGTGCATATGATAGATGAACTGGCGCGCCATGGGGCTCCGCTTCTCCACTTTCGAAAACTGACGGGAATCTCTGGAATTCTGCCGCGTCTTTTAGGGGAAATGAGCGCCGGGGGCAATGGGGAGAATGCAGCTGGAAACCAGCCGGCCCCATGCGCACACTCCATGACGAACAACATTCGTCTCTCAGGTATTCAATGAGGAAGCCCAGCGAAGGCTTGCGACATCCGTATCAAGACACGGCGGTGCGGTGCGTCCAGGTCGACTTCTTCTGCAAATCTAAATCGCCCTCCGGACATCCAAAGCGCCGTCTGCACCGGACAACCTCGCTTCGACTAAAAACAACACTCAGTAAATATACGCACTGGTTGTGGTAACAATAATAAATGTGAACAATTTTATACTGTCAATACAACCTAGCTTCAACTTAATTAAGTCGTTTTAAAATATACAAAATTCAATTTCCGTACGCATCAAAAACTGCTCTGGTTATTTTCGGAAAAACCGTAATTTTTTATTTACGCATACATTCAACACTACCCAGAGTTTAAATCTCGTGGAGCGTTGAGATGGTTGTACGCAACGGCATTCGATTTTCAGTTGCCGCGAAGGTACTTACGATAGTTCTCGTTCTCAGTCTGGTAATCGTTGCGCAATCCGTATTCAGTGTCACGCAGCTCAACAAGATCGGCAGGGAACTTGAGACCATTGCGGAATCCGATATTCCGTTGACCGAAGTGCTGAGCCGGATCACCTCACACCAGCTTGAACAATCTGTCCTCTTTGAACGGATCCTGCGTCTCAACGGACTCGCTGCCGGTGACCTGGAACTGCAACGCAAAGCGGCGCAAAAAAAATTCAAGGAATACGCCGCACTTGTCGACGAAGAAATTCTGGAAGGCGAACGAATTGCCGAAGAAGCCCTGAAACACGCCTACGATCAAAAAACGCTTGACGAAATTCAACATGTCCTGGACGCATTGAAAAAGATCGAAGTCGAGCACAAAAGCTACGATCTTCATGCCGAACAGATTATCGCATATGCCGACAGCAACGAAACCGAAAAGGCGCTTGATCTCCTGCACGAGGTCGAGCAGGAAGAGGCAAATCTCAACAATGAACTGGTCGCCCTGCTGCATGAAATCGAGACCTTCACCCTCGAGGCAACGTTGGCGGCCGAACAACACGAGAAAGAAACCGTTCGCATCCTGATCGTTGTCGCGATTGTTTCCACGTTGCTTGGAATTCTCATATCCGCGGCACTCGCCCGGCTGACCGTCACGCGCCCGCTGCGCCGTGTCTCAGGTGCGCTCCATCAGCTTGCCGACAATGACCTTTCAGCCACGGTTGCAGTCAAAGGCAATGACGAGATCGCCGACCTCGCGGAGGCCTTCGAAACATTCAAGGCCAAGCTGATCCTGATGCGAAAGCTCGAGACCGACCGCAAGGAATCGGAACGCGAGAACATCCGCCAGCGGCGGGAAACGCTATCGCTCATGGCGACCGAAGTTCGTGACAAGACCGACCAGGGCATCTCGACAATCGCCAACAGCGCCGATGAGGTCGAGGTTCAGTCCAACGGAATGCGGTCGGCACTGGAACGGGCAAGCAGCAGGATTGACGGTCTGCTTTCGCAGGCGAAGGAAACCCATCAGCGCTCGATCGAGGCCGGCGAGCTTTCCGAAGGTTTGCTTTCGGCGATCAGCGAAGTTGCCGAAAAGACGGAAAAAACCAACGAACTGACAACAGAAGCTGTCACGCTGTCTTCGTCCTCACACGAAACGATCGGCGAGCTCGCGACGGCTGCAGAGAATATTGGGCAGTTCGTGTCCGTCATCAGCGACATTGCCGAAAAGACGAACCTTCTCGCGCTGAATGCCACGATCGAAGCAGCTCGTGCGGGCGATGCAGGCCGGGGATTTGCCGTTGTCGCCGCGGAAGTCAAGGAACTGGCCGAACAGACCAACCGGTCCACAGAACAGATTTCCGAACAAGTCGTCACCATTCAGAGCAAGACAGGCGCGGCCGTTTCCTCAATCGACCAGATTATCGAGAGCATCGGCCGCCTGAGCGAAATGGCGGCGTCCGTTGCCTCCGCCACCGAAGAGCAACGTGTGACCACCGAGAATTTCGGCCAGATCGTCAACGAATCCGGCCAGGCAGTCGGCGGTATCACAGATGGCATGTCCGAGGTCTCCCGGATCGCGCAGGAAACCCTGTCAATCGCCAACACCATGAGCGAGAAAACGAGTTCCATGGCCCTGGCTGCGCAGGACATGCGCGAGGAGATCCCTGCCATCATCCAGTCGTCGCTCGACGAAACGGAGCGCCGCTCGGCACCGCGCACTGATGTCAACGAAACCATCGAGGCAACAGACGAAACTGGTGACTTTGACGCAGTGCTTCTGGATCTTTCCGACAAGGGCTGCCGCATCAGCGATCCGGGAAGAGAGCTGAAAGGAATTGTCGAGATCAATGTCCCGGGTGAAGGCTGGGTCTCGCACATGGTCGTGTGGACCGAAATGGACAAGGTCGGACTGACAAGGATATGAGGCAATCTGTTATCAGGTGCAGCCGACCGGAATGCGTGAGACTGCTATCGCTACCGACAGCATTGTCCAGATGATTGAGCAAAGGTCTGGCGGCCGGTTGCCCTTTCCTGCCACCCCCAAACTCCAAACGGGCACACCGCGGCTGCAATCCATTTCATGTGAAATAGCTGAAACCTCTTGCTACCGATACGTGTTGACATGCGAAATCACCCGGAAACAATGGCAGCCTTGCCAGTTCTATATTCGATCAAAGGATGTGGTTACGAATGATCGGCACAATTCCGAGAAGACTTTTTCTGATCGTTTCCGTCTTCGCTTTTCTGGCGACCGGCGCAAGGGCGTTCGAGATTGAAAAGACGGAGTTCGTTGTCGGTCTCTCCGATGGCAACTATGCCCCGGTCTACCTGCCTTCGGACGTGGTTCCTCTCTTGCCTGACAGGGCCTGCTTCGGCTGGCGCATCAAGATCTCGGGCGACGAAAAACTCGTCTTTACCAGGGAAATACTCAAGCTACCGGAGCAGCCTGAATATTGGTCCGGCGAAGATGACAAGTACAGTACCTCGCAAATCTCCGAAGACCGTACCACGGCGATCACCGATGAATATCTGCCGGTCGTCGACGGATGGGTCGAGAACTACTGGTGCGTTTCCGAAGGCGACCCGATTGGTGATTGTCTCCTTGAGGTCTATTTCGGTGATGTGCCGGCCGGCAGATTTGAGTTCGAGATCGTTTCCGCGGATTGATCAACTGACCCGTCAGAAGACAAAACAAGACAACATCCAGTTATCCTTCCGGCAGTGAATGCAGCCAGCCAGGCTCCCTCACAAAGTTGCCACGGTTTTCTCGATTGACGGTCAATCCCGATCGCGCTTCAAGTGTCTCCGGCGTATTCACGTCCCACGCGAGCCCGTGTCTCTCCAGACCAGTAACCAGCCACCAACCTATGTCGGTTTGGCCCGGCAGGAAACCGAGTTTGGCTGACGCCGGAAAGGCATGATGATTTTCGTGAAAGGCTTCACCGAATGTCACGATGCCAAAGTGTGGCAGATTGTAGCCCTGAACACAGGCGCCTTTGACAAAAAGCAGATGATCCTTCGGCTGATGCGCATAGTAGCCGACGAGCCAGTGACCGATCAGCGACACGGAAACCCTGCAGCAAATGCCCCAGACAACAAACGGAAGACCGCCCAGGAGATAAAGCGGTACGGCGATAACAAGTTGCTGTGCCATCCAGGACTTTTCAACCTGCCGATAAAACGGATCTTCGGCAATTTCCGGCTCAATCTTAAAACGCGGCTCCTGCTTCAGATCAATACCGCAGCACAGCTGCCAGTAAGCGTCTTTCCAGAAGCCTGCACGGTGCGCGAAGAAGTCATGGCAGTCGACCTGACGCTGCCCCCAGTCACGGAAGTCATGCAGGCGGATCATTCCGAAGGGGCCGGCCATGCCGACCAGAACGCCTAGATAAACAAGAAACTTTTCAATCCACGGCAACGTTTTGAAGGACCGGTGGATCAACAGCCGGTGCATACCCACCGAATGCCCGCCGCAAATAGTGAGAGCGGTCAGCGCGACAAAGACACCAAATGCAGCCCAGGAGAATGTCAGTGGCCCGCCGATCAGAGCGACGGCTGTCATGCCGAAGATCCAGGCCAATTTCGCGGGTTTCAGAACGACTGTCCCGTGAACCGGATTGGCACCGCCATCGGATGACACGCGCTCCGTTGAAACAGGCTTCGGACTTTCCTCACAGTTTCCAGACATGGTTTTCCTCTCCTTCACCCGCCTGTGGGCAGGTGTGGTCGTGTTCCGGGGGTCTGCCCGGAAGCATCAAATCTTTGTAAATCGGCCTGCTGCAACCAGTAGGCACTTGCCTCGGGAAAGGACGTCCACTATTTAGGCAATAAGCTAATTACCACTTATTATATAATTAGGCAATTACCTAATTAAAATTTGATGAACGCGTTCGAACGGGAGTTCCAGACCGAAATGAGTGACCAATCCGACACGCTGAATGCTGCAGAAACCGGTGGCATTCAGAAGGTTTTCGAAGCTCTTTCGTCTGCTCCGCGACGCAAGATCCTCGCCTACCTGGCACATAGCTCTCTGACCGCCGGTGAAATCGCGGACCGTTTCGACATGTCGAAACCGTCTATTTCCCAACACCTCAATGTGCTTGAAGGTGCCGGGCTGGTGCAGAAGGAAAAACGCGGGCAATACGTTCACTACTCGATCGTGCAGGAAAGTCTGGCCAACACGCTCAACGGATACGTTCAGGAAGTCTGCCCGGTGTCACGCCCGCTCAAGAAGGAAAGTGCGTCGATCGCAAAAACGCAGGACGAGAACCGAGATTGAACCTTTGACTTTCATGGTTCGCGCTTCGTGTGGGGGATGACCATCGATCAGGTGCTTTTCCTCTTCCCCTTGACGCCAATTCTTGTAATCTGCCGGCATTGCCGTTCGCGCTATCGACATCTCCCCTTCCCGGATCGCCTTCATGCCAAAACCAGACATTCTCGTAACCAAACCGATGCTGCCTATCGTCGAGCAACAGCTGGATGCAGAGTTCACCGTTCATCGGCTGTACGACGCCGAGGACGAACAGGCGATGCTGGCGGAGGTTGGCGGCAGGATCCGGGGCGTTGCGCTGTCGTGGTGGCAGGTAAACGAGGCTTTCCTGAAACAGCTCCCAAATGCCGAGATCGTTGCCAGTTTCGGTGTCGGTTACGACCACGTGGATACCGACGCCTGCCTGGCAGCGAATGTGATGGTGACCCACACGCCGGATGTCCTGTCAGAAGAAGTCGCGGACACGGCAATCGGCCTGCTGCTCATGACCGTGCGCGAGCTTGGACAGGCGGAACGGTGGCTGAGAGACGGCAACTGGGCAGAAAACGGCGCCTACCCGCTCACCCAGGCAACCATGCAAGGCCGCACACTCGGCATTTTCGGTCTCGGGCGTATCGGCAAGTCGATCGCGCGGCGCGCGGAAAGTTTCGGCCTCAAGGTCGCGTATCATGGCCGCTCCCGCCAGGACGGTGTCGATTATCCCTTTCACGCCAGCCTCATGGCGCTTGCCGCGGCCTGTGACACCCTGATGGTGGTAGCGCCGGGAACTCCTGAAACGAGGCACGCCGTCAACGCAGAGGTCCTGAAGGCCCTCGGACCGACAGGTATCGTCATCAATATCGGCAGAGGTTCGGTAATCGACGAGACGGCCCTTACAGAAGCGCTCGAGAAGGGTACGATATATGGCGCAGGTCTCGATGTTTTCGAAGAAGAGCCCTGCTGGCCTGAACGCCTCATGAAACTGCCGCGTGTTACCCTGCTGCCCCATGTCGGATCAGCCTCGCAGGCCACCCGCAATGCCATGGGACAACTCGTCGTCGACAATCTGAAAAGCTGGTTTTCCACTGGACGTCCGCTCACTGCGGTGCCCGAGCTGAAACAAAAATAACGCCCCCTTGTCTCTCAAGATGATCGGCGCACGCAAGCGCGCCGATTTGCTTCGTTCTTCCACTGATATCCACCAGCGCATTTCTCTCCAGGCTATTGACTGGCCCGGGCAGGACAACCAAACGGCAAAAACGTACTTCCCATGTTTGCGCTGATCGTCATCATCGTGAGAAGATTGACGAATTCAAAGTCCGGTCCGGATACCGGACATGCCCTGAGATTGGACAGACATCCGGCCTTCACGAACTCAAGGTTTTTTTCCATCAGATCCGATGTCAGTCCCTTTGTTCCGACCCGGATTTCGGCCTCGGCAACCATCTCCTGATAGCGGGCGCAATTCTCCTTGCGCCTGTCTTCTCTCTCATTTGCCCGTGCATGTTCAACCGCAATGGCATTGAACAGGACAAGCGCAACAAAGATTGCCGGCAGGCACGCAAGGCAGTTCTGTTGACTTGTCATTGTCTTCCGCTTTTCGAAACGGCCGGCCCTGGTCTCGGTTGGATGCCCGATCATGGCTGAAGAGCAGCCGGGAGCGCTTGCGCGATGCTGGCGATGGCCTTGTTGCGGGCTTCGAATGCCGCAGTTGTCTGGGTGATGTAGATTGCGATCACCAGCGGTTTGCGGCCTTCGGGCCAGATAACGGCAATGTTGTTGCGCGACCCGTTGGCGCCTGCACCTGTCTTGTCGGCGATGCGCCAGCCTTCGGGCAACCCGGCGCGTAGCGTGCTGTTTCCAACCTTGTTGCCTTCGAGCCAGCCCGTGAGCTTGGCTCTGGCATCTTCCGCCAGGGTCTCGTCAAGAACAAGTTTCCTCAGCGTTTCGGCCGCCGCATCTGGTGTCGTTGTGTCCCTGTCATCGCCGGGGATCCCGGTGTTCGACTCCGGTTCCCAGCGATCCACGCGGGAGATATCGTCTCCGATGCCTCTGAGGTAGGCTGTCACGCCATCGGGCCCGCCGACCTCCTTCATGACGATGTTTGCCGCAGCATTGTCGCTTATGGTGACCGTGACCCTGCAAAGGTCCTCAATCGTGAAACCTGCACCGCCGACCCGTTTTGCAGTGACGGGTGAATAAGAAACGATATCGCTTTCCTCCACCACTACCTCGCGGCCCGCGTCAACAGTCCCGTTTGAGGCTGCATCGAGCAAGGCGGCACACAGAAAAGCCTTGAAAGTGCTGTTCATCGGAAACCGTTCGTCACCTTTATGCGACCAGGTTTTTCCCGATTCAGTATCAATGATCGAAACACCAACCCTTGCCGACAGGCGAGTCTCGATGTCCTCGATCGCCTTGGCTACGGGACGAGGATTGAAATCGGCCGCCTGAGCAGACCCCAGTGTCAAAAATGGAAGAAGAATGCCTACGAGGGCACTCTTGTGGATGCTCAATGTCATCATGATCTCCAGGAAATTAGATATATTGCCCGCTACAACCCGCCCCCGTGAGGACTGCAACTGGTCCAACAGACATTGCGCTTGCCATTTGCATAAGACAAATGATGAATGGTGGTATCAGACATGAGAAAAACTAGGCCATAAGCCCGTGGACATATCCAGGATACCACTCAACGCCCTTCGCGCTTTCGAGGCTTCTGCAAGGCTGCAGAGTTTCACGAGGGCCGGGCTGGAACTACGCGTTTCCCAGACGGCCGTAAGCCACCAGGTGAAGGCACTTGAAGAAACACTGCAGGTGTCGCTGTTCAAGCGGCAACCCCGCGGTGTCACGCTGACAGATGAAGGCCAGGCACTGCTTCCCGTGCTTTCCGATGCCTTTCGCCGCATGAGCGAAGCGCTCAGCCGGTTCGAGGATGGCAACTTTCGGGACGTTCTGACCGTCGGCGTGGTGAGCAGCTTTGCCACCGGCTGGCTTCTGCCGCGACTGCAGGATTTTTCCAAGTCGCATCCGCAGGTCGATATCCGCCTCAAGACAAACAACAACCGCGCCGACCTGCTAACGGATGGGTTGGACTGCTTCATCCGTTTCGGTGATGGCGCCTGGCACGGAACGGAAGCCGTAAGCCTGTTTGATGCCAAGCTGTATCCGGTCTGCTCACCGGGAGTTGCGGACCGTATTGGAGAACCTGCTGATCTTCTGCGCGAAAACTTGCTTCGGTCCTACAGGTTGAATGAATGGACACTGTGGTTTCAGGCAGCAGCCCTTGCTCCACCAAGGAGCCGCGGCTGGATCTTCGATTCATCGCTTTCCATCGTTGAGGCGGTATCGCAGGGAGCCGGGATAGGTCTTGTTCCCGCCCGCCTTTTTGAACGGGACCTCAGGGCCGGACGGATCGTGCAACCATTCAAAACCGGCGTTGAGACCGGGAGCTATTGGCTAACCTGGTTGAAGTCACGCGAGGAAACCGGTGCAATGCGTATCTTCCGCGAATGGATCACCGGGATAGCAGCTTCCGAAAAATAGACCGGATCAACTCTTGCGTCCGACGACCATCTCGCGTTTCCCCGCAAAACCCGCTTTCTTTTCGATGGCAAATCCGGCCGAATGCAGATTGCGGCGAACCCAGCCTGCAGCCGTGTAGGATGCGAGTGTACCGTCCCTCGCGGTCAGTGTCGCGGCACTCGCCAGAAGGTCCGCATCCCAGAGTTCAGGATTTTTCGCGGGACTGAAACCATCCAGATACCAGGCATCGACGGGTGCGATGACCGTTCCATCCACCGGCACTTGTCCGCTTTCAACGACAAGATCTGCAATCAAATCTCTTGCATCGCCAATCCCGAGCAGAAGATCTGCCTTTGAGACCGTCATCCGGTTCCAGCCCGGTTTCGGTGCCCATTTCGAGATCAATTCCGCCGAAGTTTCAGCAAGCACCGGAAACGCGGCAAGGGCCCGTTCCAACTGACCGGCCGTCATCGGAAAGAGTTCAAACGAGATGAAATGAAGCCCGGGGGGCCTGCTCATGCCGGCGAGCGTTGCAAGCGTTGTCAGGAAGTTGAGACCGGTTCCGAAGCCGAATTCTGCGATGGTGAAAGCCTGACGCCCCTCAAACCGCTCCGGCAAGCCGTTGCCGTCCAAGAAGACGTGGCGGGTCTCTTCCATGCCCCCGGCCCTGGAAAAATAGGTGTCGTCAAAACCCCGGGCCAGCGGCACCTCGCCCTCCAGCCATTTCAGGTCCGGTGCACCTGAAGGCTCCCTGGACGTGTCTTTCTGTTTGGGGTCTTGCGCCGTCATCTTTCCAAGTGCCTTATTTCCTTTGCCAAGCGTGCCGTGTTCTCATATGAGAGCCGGTCTAGGCAATCAATCCCAGGAAGCCCTCCGACATGGCGTCACCGTCTGCCGCCCCATTCGATATTGCCATTGCCGGCGCCGGAATTTTTGGCCTTGCCATTGCCTGTCAGGCGATCAGGGCAGGCCTGCGCACCGTCGTGCTGGAAACCGAGCGTGTCGGTGCCGGTTCGAGTGGCGGACTTCTCGGCGCCCTGATGCCGCATATGCCGGCGCGGTGGAACCCTAAAAAGGAATTTCAGTTTCAGGCACTTCTCTCGCTGGAAAACCATATTCAAGCGCTGGAAGCAGACACCGGTCTCAATTGTGGTTACAAGCGCTGCGGTCGCATTCTGCCGCTGACGACAACGGACAAGCTTGAGCATCATCTGGAACGTGCCGAAGAAAGCAAATTGCGCTGGCACCCGGACGAAACCGGCTTTTCGTATGCGGTCGAGCCTGCGGGGAGCCGGTCCGACTGGCTGAACGGTGCAGCGGCACCCTATGGCATTGTTTATGAGACGCTGGCAGCACGTGTCTCCCCGCGAAGATATCTATCGGCTCTTGCAGCATATGCCAAACAGCACGGAGAATTGCGCGAAGGCGCAAGGGTCGTGGGTTTCGAAGACAAGTCAGGCGAAGTGCTTGTTGAGGGGCAAGCTTCTCTATCCGCCAAACGTCTCGTTATTTGTGGAGGTTTTGCGGCATTCGACCTGATTGAACAGTTTACCGGTGAAAAAATCGGACGCGGGGAAAAGGGTCAGGCGCTGCTGCTCGACGGCAGGGGCCTTGAGGACAAACCGGCGATCTACTGCGACGGGCTCTATGTTGTTCCGCATGGCGACGGAACTGTCGCCATCGGCAGCACGTCCGACCGGACATTTGAAGATGCGTTCCCCTCACCGGCGCGTACGTCCGAGCTGATCGAACGAGCGACAAGTTTTTGTCCTTCACTGAAAGGTCGGGAGGTCTTGACCGATTGGGCCGGCATCAGGCCACGGTGCAACAAGCGCGATCCGCTGGTGGGAAGACTTCCCGGCTTTGACGCAGTTTACGCTGCTACAGGCGGCTACAAGATCTCGTTCGGCATCGCGCATCTTGTCGCCGATTGCCTGGTCTCCGAATTTGCGCAAGGCAAACCTCAGCACGAACTGCCGCAGACCTTTCGGCCAACACACCACTTCGGTGCAAATCATCTAAAGGACGACAACTGGAGAAAAGGCTAACCCATCATTGTTGATGCGATCCGGGTTAGAACCCGCATTTTCGATTTTGATCTCAGGGGATGACGAACGCTGAATTACGGTCAGAGGAAAGTGGTGACTGCATAGAGCCAGTAGAGGCTGAGCGAAACGGAGCCCCAGAACAGAAGATTTTTCGCCACAAGAAACGAGAGGGTTGCAACCGTACCGCGATGTTTCGACAGCGCAGCAGGTTCGCTTCTTCCCAAATCCGGGTTACGAACTTCCCTGACGGCTGTCATGGCTCTGGCCATACTGGCGATCCTCGAAACTTTTGCGCGGTCTAGCGCAGGAACATTATTCTCCGGTACCTTATTAATAAACATTACGGAGCAAGTGTTTAACTCACGTTTAAATTCAGTATGAATGCATTCTTAATTTTCGATAGGATAAAATTAAAAATATACACAACTTGTTTGCGTATCTGTTGATTGTTTTAATAAACATTCAGTGTCAAAATTTACGATCTCTTCAACAACATTGGAAATCTACTCTCTCATGAGCCTAGAAAGTGTACGCGACCATTTTGCCAATGCGGCACCCGAGCTCGAAATCATCCTGACGGACGAGAGCAGCGCAACAGTGATCCTCGCCGCAGCGGCGCATGGCGTGTCTCCCGGCCAGATTGCAAAGACATTGTCATTTCAGTTGAAGGACAGGGTCATTCTGGTTGTTGCCCGTGGCGATGCTCGCCTGGACAACAAGAAGGCCAAGGCGGCTTTCGGCGGAAAGGTGAAAATGCTTGGTCTCGAAGAAGTCGAAAAACTCACGGGACATCCGGTGGGCGGGGTCTGCCCGTTCGGACTTGCCCAACCGCTGCAAGTCTATTGCGATATCTCGCTGAAGGATTTCGAAATAGTAATCCCGGCAGCTGGAGCCACGAATGCCGCGGTCAGAATTGCACCGGATCGCATGGCCGAAATTACCGACGCGCAATGGGTCGACGTGTGCCAGCGTCCGGCAAACGGAAGCTGATGATCAGACCTGATAGTAGTCACGATACCAGGCGACAAATTTGGCGATGCCGTCCCTCACGGACGTTCTGGGCGTATAGCCTGTGAGCTCGCGCAACAGATCAGCATTCGCCCAGGTTGCCACGACATCACCGGGCTGCATCGGCATCAGATTGCGTTCCGCCTTTTTCCCGATCGCCGCCTCGATTGCGTCGATGAACTCCGTCAGCTGCACGCTTGTGGAGTTGCCTATGTTGACGACCCGCCAGGGCGCAACCGGTGACAGGCTGTCGCCCTCGGGAACCTCTTCACCGTCAGCGGGACGCACAGGGACGGCATCCATCAACAGCCGGATCCCCTCGACAAGGTCCTCGACATAGGTGAAATCCCGTTTCATGTCGCCAAAGTTATAGACGTCGATCGGCCGCCCTTCGAGGATGGCCTTTGCGAACTTGTGGTGTGCCATGTCCGGTCGCGCCCAGGGGCCATAAACGGTAAAGAAGCGGAACATCGTGATCGGCAGATCGTAGAGATGGGCATAGGAATGCGCCATCGACTCGGTCGCCTTCTTGGTCGCGGCGTAGAACGACACCTGATGGTCGGCCTTGTCCGTCTCCGTATATGGCATGTTCTCATTCGCACCATAAGCGGACGATGTTGACGCCAGCAGCATATGTTCAGGTGGAAAGGCCCGCGCGGCCTCGAGAAGCTCGAACGTGCCGCCGATGTTGCTTTCAAGGTATGAACGGGGATTTTCAATCGAGTAACGGACACCTGCCTGTGCCGCAAGGTGGATGACAAAATCCGGCTTTTCCGTCCGGAACAGGGTCATCAGGAGGTCCGATGCCTCGATCCTGTCGTTGATCGCCTGAAAATGCTCGTGCTGCAGGAGCATCTGCTGCCTGCGTTCCTTCAGCCGGACATCATAGTAATCCGTCATCGCGTCAAGGCCGATGACTCTGAACCCGTCCTTCAAAAGACGCGTGCACAGGAAATAGCCGATAAACCCCGAGGAGCCGGTCACCAGTACGGTTTTCATTTGCGCCCGTCGTCCCTTCGCCGAAACGGAATAGTCGATGGCGTCTTAAAGTGCTTCTTGTTCCCGGGCAACGGCAAAGTCCGTTTGGGGCTGCTTCCGACGGGGCCCAAAGACCCGTCCGGCCGCGTGTTGTGCCCCAAGCAAACGGCGCGGCCCCCATTTTGCGGAGGCCGCGCCGTTCAATTTTCAGTCCGCGGGACAGACATTCCCTTTGCTCAGCTTCCCAGGAAACCCCGCTCGCGCAGATAGGCGATCACTTCCTCGGCAATTTCCTCCGGTTCCCGGTCAACATTTTTCAGGTGAACTTCAGGGGTCTGCGGCGCTTCATAAGGACTGTCGATCCCGGTGAAATTCTTGATCTCACCACGATCCGCCTTCGCATAAAGGCCCTTGGGGTCACGCTGGCGACAGATTTCGATCGGCGTATCGACAAAGACTTCGATGAATTCGCCCTCTCCCATCAGGTCCCTGGCCAGTTGCCGTTCGGACTGGAAGGGAGAAATGAAGGATACCAGGGTGATCAGACCGGCATCGGTGAACAACCTGGCAACCTCGCCAACGCGTCTGATGTTCTCCACGCGATCAGCGTCTGTGAAACCGAGGTCCTTGTTGAGACCGTGGCGCACGTTGTCGCCATCCAGCGTGTATGTGTGCCTACCGTCAATGTGCAGCTTCTTTTCGACGATCGAGGCTATGGTCGACTTTCCCGAACCGGAGAGGCCGGTGAACCAGAGAACCGCCGGTTTCTGGCCCAGCTTTTCGGATCGGGCACCTTTGTCGACGTCGAGCGCCTGCCAGTGAATGTTGCTTGCCCGACGCAGCGCAAACCAGATCATGCCGGCGCCAACCGTCGCGTTGGACATGCGGTCGATCAGGATAAAGGACCCGGTGGACCGGTTGGCCTCATACGGATCGAACGGAACTGCCGAAGACAGCGCGAAATTGCAGAAGGCAATCTCGTTCAGCTCCAGCGTCTTGCCTGCGACATGCTCGAAGGTGTTGACGTTGATCTTGTGCTTGATCTCGGAGACCGTCGCTGTCACCGTCCGGGTACCGATTTTCAGAAGATACGGGCGGCCCGGCAGCAGCGGCTCGTCGCTCATCCAGATCACGTGTGCAGCAAACTGATCGGCTACATCAGGCCGATGAGCGGTCGTGGACAGAAGATCACCGCGCGAAATGTCGATCTCGTCTTCCAGCGTGATCGTGACCGCTTCGCCTGCGGCGGCCTCCGGAACCTCACCTCCTGCTCCGATTATGTTCTTGACCCTGGACATCTTTGCCGGTCCGGCAACGACAAGTTCATCGCCGACTGATACACGCCCGCTGGCTATCGTGCCGGAATATCCACGGAAGTCGAGATTGGGCCGGTTGACCCACTGCACCGGAAAGCGGAATGGCGCCTCAAGCGCATGCTCGCCGACTTCGACGGTTTCCAGATGCTCCAGCAGCGTTGGGCCGGAATACCAGTCCATATGCTGCCCTCTGGCCGTAACGTTGTCGCCAAACCGGGCGGACATCGGGATCGCCTGCAGCGTTTCAAAATCGAAACCATTGGCGAAAACCTCGAACTCCTTGCGGATTTCATCGAAACGGCTTTGAGAATATTCGACGAGGTCGATCTTGTTGATCGCCAGCACAACGTGCCGAATGCCGAGCAGCGAAGCGATGAAAGCGTGCCTGCGGGTCTGCACAAGCAGCCCGTTGCGGGCATCGACCAGCAGAACGGCAAGATCCGCCGTTGAAGCCCCTGTCGCCATGTTACGGGTATATTGTTCGTGCCCCGGGGTATCGGCGACGATGAACTTGCGCTTGTCCGTTGCAAAGAAACGGTAAGCAACGTCGATGGTGATGCCCTGCTCGCGTTCGGCTTCAAGACCGTCGACCAGAAGCGCAAGATCGATGTCTTCCCCGACCGTGCCATGTTTCCTGGAATCGCGCTCAAGCGCGGCCAGCTGGTCTTCAAAGATCAGCTTGGTGTCGAACAGCAGGCGTCCGATAAGTGTCGACTTGCCGTCATCCACAGACCCGCATGTGAGAAAACGCAGCTGGTCCTTGGTTTCCTGCGCCAGGATATAGTCCGTGACCGCCGTTTCCGCGGCTTCTTTTACATCTGCAGTCATCTCAGAAATATCCTTCCCGCTTTTTCTTTTCCATGGACGCGCTTTCGTCCTTGTCGATCAGGCGGCCCTGCCGCTCCGATGTGCGGGCGATCAACATTTCACGAACGATGGCGGGGAGCGTGTCAGCATCGGATTCAATGGCACCGGTCAGCGGGTAACAGCCGAGAGTGCGGAAACGAACTTTCTTTTCCTGGATGATCTCGCCCGGATTCAGCTTCATCCGGTCATCATCAACCATGATGAGCATGCCGTCTCGTTCCACCACCGGTCGCATGGCCGCAAGGTAGAGCGGGACCATCGGAATGTTCTCGGTCAGGATGTACTGCCAGATATCGAGCTCGGTCCAGTTGGACAACGGGAAGGCCCGGATGCTCTCACCCTTGGCAACACGGGCATTGTAGAGGTTCCAGAGTTCGGGACGCTGGTTTTTCGGGTCCCAGCCATGGCTGGCATTGCGGAATGAAAACATGCGTTCCTTCGCGCGCGACTTTTCTTCATCCCGGCGAGCGCCACCAAATGCGGCATCGAAACCGTATTTGTCGAGTGCCTGTTTCAAGGCTTCCGTTTTCATGATGTGGGTGTGAACGGATGAGCCGTGATCGAACGGATTGATGTTTTTCTGAAGACCTTCAGGGTTGGTGTAGATCAGAAGATCCAGTCCCAGACGCTTGGCGGTATCGTCCCGAAACTGGATCATCTCCCGGAATTTCCAGGTCGTGTCGACATGCAGCAGCGGGAAAGGTGGTTTGGAGGGGTAAAACGCCTTCATTGCAAGGTGCAGCATGACGCCGGAATCCTTGCCGATGGAGTATAGCATCACCGGATTGGAGAATTCGGCCGCCACTTCCCTGATGATGTGGATGCTTTCCGCTTCCAGACGCTTCAGGTTGCTGAGGCGCTCGGGCGTGATCCCGTGAGATTGCATATTCATGTTCACTTTTCCGTTGTGTCCGGCGAACCGGCCTTATCTGGACCTGTCCTGTCAATATTGTGGCAGCCCGCTAAAGAACGGGAGCAAACCCGGGCAAAAGCTCCCTAGCACTGACGGCAATGAAGTGAGAGTTGCGGAGATCGTCCTTGGTGGCATTTTCCGGCATCGCATAAACGAAATCAGAACCAGTGTCCGCAAGAACGACGGCCCCGCCCGCTGCGCGCACGACGGCATCTCCCGCCGCTATGTCCCATTGCATGGTGGGAGCCAACCGCGGGTAGAGATCCGCCTTCCCGGCAGCCACCCAGCACAGTTTCAGCGAAGATCCGACCGAAACAATTTCACTGACTTGCAGCTTGTGCATGAATGCAGCTGTTTCGTCGGACATGTGGGACCGGCTTGCGACAACCGTCAGGTCTTGCCGGGGTGCATTCACCGCGATCGCTTGAACGTCTTCGATGTTATTGGTGTCCTGGACACGACCGGCAAACGCGCCTTGCGCACTTCCCCAGTAGATCTCCCCAAGAACCGGGGCATAAACCACGCCGAACACCGGCACGCCGGCATCTACCAGGGCGATGTTGACGGTGAATTCACCGTTCTTCTTGAGAAATTCTTTGGTGCCGTCTAGCGGGTCCACCAGGAAATAGACATCGCCGACGGCGGGAAGATTGCCTGCTTCGACAGCTTCCTCGGCAACCACCGGAATGTCGGGGAACGCGTCTGCAAGCCCGGCCAGTATGATCTTCTCGGCCGCGGCATCTGCCTTGGTTACAGGAGAACCGTCAGTCTTGCTTTCGACTTCGAACGGCTCGGCATAGATTTTTAAGATCTCCTCGCCAGCACGAATTGCCAACTGGCTCAATAAGGATATCTGGTCTTCAGTCATGAACGCCTCTAGTTCGCCAAAATCTGCCGATCTTGAGCGAGTTGTACCGGATTTGTAAGTCCGTAAGTAAATGGAACGCATGCATCAATTCAAGAAATGGCGTTCCACGATTGTGCCTGAAAAGAAAAAGCTTCGAACAATCGGCCCTCTGACGAAGGCTATTGTTCCGCACTCCGGGTCACAAACCTGCGAAGCGGGGAATACGACTGTTCTTGAATTCGAATGCCTCCTGCAGTTCGCAAAACACGGGACCTGGATCATTTATTCTTCTGCATTGCGAAAGCACGTTTTCGCGCCAGTCTAAAATCCGGAAAGGCAATCTGCAACAAATCTCTTCATTAAATTGCAATGAAACATCGAATTTCAACCGTAAATTACTTCAAATTTAGTTACATTTTTACCTTTTTACGTTAATGTCAGAATTTCATTAGTTAATTTTCCGGAGAAAATCAATATAACTCGTTATCTACACATGAAAAATCTAAAATTCGGAAACAGTTAAACGTTTGATGGGATAGATTCATTTATTGGAAACCGCTTTCAACTACGCTTTAATGACAATAGGTGCCGACAGATTTCCGAGCCTACGCGAGATGACCATGTCGAACGTCAATCCTGCACCGCAGCAGAATGCGGAAGATGAAGAGCTTGAGGATTTCAAGCCACGCGCCCGGCGCGCCCGCGTCTACAAGAAAGGCAAGATGGTCTTTCAGAACGGGTTGAGATCCATACCCTGCGTTGTCCGGAATATTTCCGATGGCGGCGCGATGCTGGAATTCGACCAGCCTTATATCCTGCCAAAGGATTTTGAACTTTATATCGATCTGGAAGACTACGAAGTCACCTGCGAGCGTCGCTGGGAAGCCGGCCTGAATTGCGGCGTCATGTTCACAAGTGAAAGACGCAATGTTCCGCAGCAACGCTACCAGACGCTGAAGCCGTCCGATAACACCTTGCAGGAAGATCACGAAGATGATCTTGAAGACGATGACGCGCTGGACGCGGAAACTTCCGGCGAGGCGTCACAACGCCAGCATCCACCGGTGAGTGGAAAACCGGCCTTTGGAAAACGGCGCTGACGCGCATGATTATTCATAAGGGGGTGCAAACCTGAGCCGGATTCCGATTCACGGAATGACAAGGTCTTCTTGTTAAAAGAGTCATGTTCCCGGGCACTAAGTGCCCCTGAATGACCGTGAGATGTGAAACGAACATGCCCGACGCAAAACAAGAGCCGCTGACTTCAAGCGAAGAGACCGAGAGCGACATCAACGAACGTGCACGTCGTGCCCGTGCCTTGAAACGGGGCAAGTTGCTGTTCAATCGAGGCCTGCGTTCCGTGCCCTGCATCATTCGAAACCTGTCCGATACCGGTGCAAAGCTGGAATTCGAACAGGCCTATCTGCTGCCGCAGGAATTCGACCTGCAGATCGATCTTGAAGATTTCGAGGTGACCTGCGAGCGCCGCTGGGAAGAAGGCCTCAGATGTGGCGTGGAATTCATCAGCGAAAAGCGGCCGGTCGGAAAACTGCGTGCCCAGATCCTGAAATCATCAGACGACGCACTCACCGAGGAAATCGACGAGTTGAGAGATTCGCCGGACAACTATTTCTCGCGCAAGCGCGTTATGGACGAGAAGAACAAGCCCGCATCCGAGCAACCCGTCAGAACCGCGCGCCCAGCAGGCGGCAAACCCGGGTTCGGTAAACGGCGCTGAGCCGAAACGCTTGTCACGGATGCAGGATCAGGAGACCCGCAGCCCTGCGCTTCCTCCGTCACGCCCGCGGTTCACCGCTCAGCCTGCACACTTCCTGTAGCGCTCGTCCCGGTCAAACGCCGTGGCCAGCGGAACGGTGCTGCCTGCCGATCCGATGCCGACAACCATCGGCGTCCCCACATCGATCGGCATCAGCCAGCCTCCCGCAATTGAATGCAGCCCGGCTCCAGGTGAATGATGCCCACGGACGATCCATGCGAGAAACAGATTCCCGACCGGGACACAGTAGCAGACGTCGCAGGCGCCCTTGCTTGATTCGCAAACAAGAAACGGGGTTGAAGGGTCGAGGATCTGCATGATGACCATCGTCTGCACCAGCCAGCTCCCCAGACGTCAGTGAATACGGCACCCAACGGCGAGATACATGCAGCCTTCAGGGGTTTCCTCCTCGCAGGCTGTCCGTCGCGCCGTCAAGTGTGTCCGACACCGGCGCCACCCGGCATGAAGCAACAATGTGAAATACACAGACACCGGAGCCACAATCCCCGGTTACCTTGCAAAGAGCGTGGTCCCGATTTGCCAGCCGGGCCGCATTCTGACATGATCGCGGCGCCGGACCGTATTTTGGTTCGGTTATACCGCATTAAGCAAGAAGCACCCCGGCAACACTGCTGGGGTGTTTCGCGTTTGGGTCGAAGCCCAACTCCGTAGCCTTCTCCCCCACACGTCCTGCTGTTTGCATCACCGACACAAACACGGGTTCCATCGTTCTGTGCAATTTCTGTAACGCGCAAGAACACTTGGCCAAAAGGGCTTTTCCGGGATTAAGTGGGATTAGGTGATTTCTGGCGGTTTTCTGCCGTTTAACCCGAAATCAACCGCGACCAGGCGCGCAACTTCGGGTGGCTAAAATGACGGAACACTGCACAGCGAAGTCTTGGGCCATCTGAAAAAGTGCAATTGAATCAATAGTCGCGCAAATTCAAGGTGGGAACTAATTCTGATTTTGGGAAGGCAGTTCCCATCTCGCTAAAATTGGCGGAATTCTGCGGTGAGCAGGCAAAGTCGCAAAATCGAGGCACTGGCCATGGTAGGAACTTTCAAGATGGGTTGAAGGGCCGTTTCAGAGCGCTTCAAACAGGTGTCGAATACCGCTGGATTACCGCTCTATCCTCCTTCATATTCAAAGTTATGAGAATTCCGCCCAGGAGTTGTTCAAGAGCCCGCCGCAACCGGCTGCTCCAATGCGGACTTTCGATTTTCTTCGCAGGATTGGCGGCAATGCGGACAAAGCTGCCGTTGACGAAATTTTTCCGAATGCCGGCTTTCAACCCACCCAGCGTCTGAACACTTACGGACGTTCCAACCTTTGCCATTTGTCTTGGTCTGCCAAGTAACAAAGGTATATGACTTCGGGAAGGTTTTCGGGCGTAATTACGATGTCGCGTTTGATCTCTTGACCAATTTTGGCGCAGAAATTGAGCACAAGATCGAGATCAGCCTGCGAGGTGATCTCACGGGGATCGAGGTCCAACTCTATCTCATCTGCAACGAAAAAATGAGTGTTGATGAAAAGGCCACCAAGGTTAATCCGGAGAAGATGCGAATGATCGGCATCGTCGAAAATCGAGTTGGCTGTGGATGGAAGTGGGGCTTCATCACCGTCGCAAAAATAAGCAGCTTTGCCCAGACTAGACGATAGGCTGAGCAGCCGGTTCCAATCATCAACCGTCGTTTTAAAGGCATAAATGTCACGTAGTGAGCCATCTACTTCGAGTTCAAAAACCAAATCTTGATATAGCATTTGAGATCTTCTCATTCATCACAACTAAGAATTACTATTTCCCAAACCGGACATCCATGCTCGCCGCAGCATCTGTCAAGTTGGGCTAATTCCGTTGAAAAAGTCCTCTGCCAAGTTGTCAGAGTATGGTTCCAAGAATTGGCAAACGGCTGCCTCTGTCATGCAGGCTTCGTTGTTTGTTCGATTGGGAAGAGCTTTGCGAGTTTTCTGAGGTTCTGGGCGGTTGCTGCGAGGAGGAATTCATCGTTCGCCCCGTTTGTTCCTCGTAGTCTGAGCCTCCTGAGACCGAGAATGCGCTTCAGATGAGCGAACAGCATCTCCACCTTTTTCCTGAGCCGGCATGAGATTGCGTATTCTTCGGTTTCGGCAATGTCGCGCGCCATTTGCCGTGCGCCTTCAAATTCTGATGCTGTAATCCGGCGTGGTGAGTTCTTGGGGCAGCACTTTTCCTTCAAGGCGCATGCATCACAGTCTGCTTTCAAAGCGCCATATTTTGCAAAACCTGTGTCTTTTGGTTTCTGACGGATCGTCTGAAACGCGCGCCGGCTTTTGAGCAGCTGCTTGCCGGACGGGCAGATATAGGCGTCAGCCCTGTAATCATAGGTGAAATCGTCGCGCGCGAAGATGCCATCTGTCCGGTTTGATTTATCAAACACCGGTATGTGCGGCTCGATGCCGTGGTGCTCAACAAGCCAGTTCAAGAACTCGGCAGTGCCATAAGCCGTATCGGCGATCAGCCGTTCCGGCCACAGGTTGAAGCGCTCCTTCACCCGATCGATCATGGAGATCGTGGCATGGGTCTCTGCGGTGCGAACCGAGCGGCTTGCCTCCACATCGACGATGATCGCATGGTCCGTGTCGATGAGATAATTGTTTGAATAGGCAAAATAAGCCGGACCATGATGCGCGGCGGTCCACTGACTGGACGGGTCGGCATGGGACGTGAACTTGGGAGCCACATCGGTGGCGGCGCCAAAGGCTTCGTCATCAAGGGCAAAAAGGTACTCGCGCACGGCGCGGGCTGCAGTCTGCGGATCGATCTTGTCGAGGTCCCACTCTTCCTTGGCCGTCGAATTCTGCTTGTTCACATCCGCTTCGACCAGGCTGGCATCGGTTGCAAACCGTTCACCGCCGACAACACCCTCGGCAATGCAACGGGCGACCACTGTCTCAAAAACCTTGCGAAACAGCTCGCTGTCCCGAAAACGGCCATGACGGTTTTTGGAAAACGTCGAGTGATCAGGCACTGCATCGGTCAGATCCAAGCGGCAGAACCACCTGTAAGCCAGATTGAGATGCACTTCCGCGCATAACCGGCGCTCGGAGCGAATGCCGTGCGTGTATCCGATGATCAGCATCCGGATCATCAGTTCGGGATCGAAGGATGGGCGTCCGGTATGACTGTAGAACGGCTTCAGATGATCTCGGACGTCAGAAAGGTCGATGAACCGGTCAATCGAGCGAAGCAAATGGTCATCAGGCACATGATCGTCCAAGGAAAACTCACAAAAGAGAGCGCTTTGAAACTCCTGCCTAGACCCCATCATCCGATTCAAGCCTCCGTCATTTAGGCAATTGAATCAGCCAAAACCACTGCTTGCAACACTTAGTTTTTCAACAAAATTGGCTCAAACCGGGCTTTCGCTGCAATTGCAACGAATGGCAGCATTCGATTTTTCAGAACATTCCATATTGCACATTATGCGAGTCACAATCCTGAGGTTGGCGTGGTCACCTAGATCGACCAGATGATCAAGAAAACACCCACAAAAAACAGCAAATGAGATGCCCAAAAAAAGAGTTCCTGTGCATTTCTGAGACGCTCGACACCTCTATCTGGCACAAAGAATGCCGGATGGTTCAAGTCGTCAGCCGTTTGTTTTAGCACCTCTCCTAGTTCACTAAACTCAGTATCTTTTTCGTTTACGATACCGTTGCTCAGTGCTTTGGCCTGTGCGCACTTAATTTTTTCTGCCAGTATCAAAGCTTTCCCTCTAAGGGATTCTTTTGCAGACCACAGTTTGTGGAAATAGCTTGTAACGAGATGCAGTCCGCTGGCCAACAGACTGAAAAAAAAGCACCAAATTGGAAATTTGGCCGGTGCGACTGGATCAATTTCTCCAAATAGTTTTCCGACTGTTACAAGCGAAAGCGCGAGGGCTGTTCCATTTGCGACAGTCGAGTACTTCACCAATGACGACCACAATTGGTCTATTTGTTCAGAAGCTTGTGACATCAAAAAACCAACCTTCCATCTATGATTGCAGTCACGAGTGTATCACACCCAATATGTTATGAATTTATTCGTTTTTTAATTCATATCGGGGGCTGCGGTGCGTGGATTAATTCGGCTGGTCTTTCTCTCCTTTTTGCTGTCCTTCGGGTCCATTTCTGGATCCATCTCTCAAACACCCCCTCACGTTGACAAAACCGAGCAGCTTGTCGCCGAAGTGGTCCAGGCGGCGCGAACCAATCAGCTCAGTGCGGAACGTGTCCTATATGCGGCCGATCAGGCGATCGACGCAGCGGCCGTGATCGTCTCTTCGATTCAAAACAGCCGGCTCATTCATTCGGAACTGAAACGCCTTGCCACCGGTGCACCAGGCTCGCGCGCAATCATCGTCATCGGGCCCGACGGCAAGCTCATCCATGTATAGCGTGCAATTTCGGCAGGCACGACATATCCGCACATGTCACTGGAGGCATGCGAATTCATCGTTGAATATACTGGGAAAAACTGGCTGGGGTGGCTGGATTCGAACCAGCGCATGCCGGTACCAAAAACCGGTGCCTTACCGCTTGGCTACACCCCAAGGCCGTGGAGACGCTATATAGCGAGGTCATTTCAGAAGCGCAAGCCTTCCCTAACCCAATCGTTCCCGCAGCCACAGGAGTTTTCCCCAGGTCCGGCAAGCGGGTCCGACAAAGTAATCCGTTAGCTCATTTCTGCGCCGTGCTTCGGCCGGTGTTCAAACAGGTCGCGGAGCGTGCGCCGGGGCTATCCTTCTGGTATTGCAGGCGGTTTTAAAAAAGTGATGTGCGGACCGGCAAATCTCTTGCGGGATCAGATGAGCTTTGCTAAATGACCCTCCACGCAGCGAGGGCTTGCCCCGCTGTTCCCGATGGGTTTAGCTGAAGCCCTGCAAATGTCGGAGTGTAGCGCAGCTTGGTAGCGCACCTCGTTCGGGACGAGGGGGTCGGAGGTTCGAATCCTCTCACTCCGACCATTTTTCTTCTCCTGCATTGAATTGATTCCAGGGCGTTTTTCGCACCGGTGAGCTTTGTGCTGAGTTTTCGATGTTTTCAGGCCCATGATTGGATCATCGGTTCAGCTTCAAGGCAGCTGATTTGCTCTTCTTAAATCAAAGCCGGAGCCAATGAGTTCTGCGGAAGAACCAGAGAAATCATGGACAGGGGCTACTTTTGGTTGTTCAATTTGGCCTGCACCTTCGTAACGGTGTTCAACATCCAGAGAAACTCGGGAATGGCGCATGTATCGATTTTTTGAGGCCGTGTTTTTCCGAAACGCGAAGCGCATTGCCATTCTGACAGCGATCTTGTTTGTCGTGCCTTCTGCGGGAACCGCAAACGAAAAACGTCCCAGTCTTCCCCCTTTTACCAAGGCTGATGTCCCCCCCGCTCCTGATTATTCCAAGAAGGCGAGCTGGCTCGCAAAACCCGAGGATCCCGATCAGTTCGACATAGATATTTTGTGGCTATATCCCACGGTTCTGACGGGTGACAGCGCCTGGTTGATGAACATTTCCCGCAAAGACCTTGTCGCGAGCGCGGAATTGAGCATCAAAACCGAAGCCCGGGTTTTCTCCGGGCAGGCCAACCTCTATGCCCCCCTTTACCGGCAAATGAATCTGGCCGGGTTCTACCTGTCCGAGCCCGAGAGGGACGTTATTGTCGAGTATGGTGTCCACGATGTCCGGCAAGCTTTTGAACACTACATGCAGCACTACAACAAGGGACGACCGTTTATTCTGGCGGCCCACAGCCAGGGATCTTACCTGCTGACCCAGTTGCTGGTGGAGTATTGGGGCAAAATCGGCATCGAAGACCAGTTGATAGCCGGTTACGTGGTGGGCTGGTCCATCACTGATGAAGATCTTCGTGACAATCCGAGTATCGAAATATGCGATGCTGCCCACCAGACCGGCTGCTTCGTCAGTTATAACTCGGTCGCGCCCGGCAAACAGAAAGAGTCACCAGTCATTTTTCCCGGCGCCATCGTCGTCAATCCTCTCACCTGGACGCGGGAGGATACGCTGGCACCTGCTTCACGCAACCGAGGCTCTGTGTTCATGGAAAAGAACGGGACCTACCAGATCCTGCCTGGATTTGCCTCCGCCCGAATTGCCAATGGCGGCCTTGAAGTTGTCGCCGAAGATCCGGACAGGCTCAAATCCAAGTTTTTCCCGGAAGGGGTCTATCACAGCTACGACTATCCCCTATTTGCCGAAAACATTTCCATGAACGCAGCGCAGCGGATCCAAGCCTATCTTTTGTCTGGAAAGTAAGGCTGACAAGGCCCAGGCAGACGGTTGCTCCCTGGCCTCTACAAAGACCGTGGTTTTCCGGTCAGTTTTTGCTAGAATTTCCGGTAAATCAGTTAGAATCAGCGGGGCCAGAGGCATATGAGCGGGTCAGTTGTCACCATTGCCTCGTTGAAAGGCGGCAGCGGCAAAACCACTCTGGCCACTTGTCTCGCCGTCCATTGGCATCTGAAGGGCCTGAACCCGCTTCTTGTCGATGCAGATCCCCAACGGTCCACCAGCCGCCTTGTGGAACGCGATCAGGCGCTTGGCGGGGTCAACGTACTTGAACAGGCCGACAAGGTTGTCTGGAACACGATCAAGCAGCAACGTTCATCCCACAGTATCACGATCGTCGACACGCCCGGTTTCGACAGCGACATCACCATCGCGGCACTTGCAATCGCTGACATCGTTCTGATCCCGGTCAAAGCCTCACCTTTGGATGTGGATCGTATGATGGATACAGTTCGAACCCTGATGAGCGGGGTCAAGGGCTGGGCACCGACTTTCCGCTGCGTATTGACACAGACCGTTAAAGGCAGCGTCATTTCACGCCATGTCCGCAGTGAGCTTGAGGACGGCGGATTTCCCTTGCTGACAAGCGAAATGCACAATCGCGTCGCCTACGCAGAAGCAGGTCTTTTCGGCGCAACGCCCAGTCTGATCGCGCCGGAAGGTCCCGCAGCGCGGGATATTGCGCACATTGCGGATGAAGCTGACGCGCTCATATCGACAAAAAAGGCGCTCAGCGCATGAGCAAGAAACTGCCCAGAACCTCGCAAAGAACGCTCGACGATTTGCGCAAAGCTGCAAATTCCGCGCTCCATGCCGAGGAAACGGCCCAGCGGCGGATCACCCCTGAAAGTTTCCTTGAACCGGAGGAAGCAGAGCCAGCTCAAGATCAGGAGCCGCTCAGCGGAAAACCGGAAAAGACAGGACCTGACCAGAAGGCTGTTCGTTCCCAAGACAAGGACGCCCGCGCCGTTGCTGTTCATGCTCGACAGGAAAGTCGCGGTAACCGCCCTGACAGAGAAAGTTTCCGGAGGTCGTCGGCCAACCTGATTGTTGAGCGGCACGCCAATTTCGCGGCCATCGCAAGTCTTGTGCCCATGCCATGGGTAGACCTTGCAGCAATTGCTGTGGTGGTCGATCGCATGCTGCGTAAACTGGCCCGCCTCTTTGGCGCTCCCCTCGAGCGTTACAGGAGCAAACGGCTCGCCACAGCAATGTTAACCGGAATGGCTGCGCCAGGAATAGCCAGCCTCACGACAGTCGGATTGTTGCGTATGGCACCGGGACCCAATATTTTGGGAATGGCAATCACGTCAGTTTTAGCAACGATTTTGATCCGGATCGTAGGGGAAGTTTACATCTCGCACTTGTCGTCACCGGACGCACAGGTTGATGCTGTAGAACCCGACCCGGTTCCTTGTTGAAACCGATCAACCAGGGAATTCACCCTGGGTTTTTCCGATGTTTACTTGAGCAACCCACATATAAAGGTCGATTTGCTGCGGTAACCCTTTCCATTTATCATCATAAAGAGTACCGTTTCGTCCGAGCGATATGCCGTTCAGAAATACAGGCCACCTTCATTCCAGCCGGACGATGGGGAAACTCTTCGGCCAAAGCTGATTTCAGGAGATTTCTATGGCGAGCAAGAGTACCGCAAGCGAATCGGAAGAACCCGAAGTCGCGGAGACTGACGTTGAAGACCTTCAGGAAGATCAGGAGTTTGATGTCACCCGGGATTTGACGGCTGACAATCTAATAAAGGACTACGTGATCGCCTCTGTCGCGGCGAGTATTGTTCCAGTCGCCTTCTTTGACATCGCTGCTGTTGTCGCCATTCAGCTTCGCATGATCCAGAAGCTCTCCCGTCTCTATGAAAAGCCGTTTTCTGAAAAGCTGGGCCGCAAGGTGGTTTACGCTTTGGCCGGTGGTGTACTCGGGTATGGGGCCGGATACGTTGTTGCGGCAAGCGCGACCAAAATTATCCCCGGCATTGGCTGGATGGTTGGCATGGTCTCCCTGCCTGTCGTTGCCGGCGGCGCGACATATGCGGTTGGCCGGTCCATCGTCAAGCACTATGAAGAGGGCGGTACCCTTATGGACTTCGACGCCAGCAAGATGCGGGATTTCTACAAGGAGCAGTTCGAAAGAGGCAAGGATCTGGCCCGTAGGGCGAAAGACAAAGTCAAGCCGGAATCTGAAGCTTCCGAGGAAGCAGCGTCCTGACCACGAACTGACGACTTACAAGTTTGCGACAAGCCGCCTTGATAATTCAGGGCGGCTTGTTTGTTTGGCGTGTTCAACCGGTCAAAGCCTGAAGATCAGATAATACGGCGGCCCTTTCGCTTCCGGACAGCCAAGGGACTCTTTGCGCGCTCTGCGGCAAGCAGCACGAGAATGCCGACGACCGGACTGAAGACGAATGCGATCAGGAAGTTTCCCACAAAACCAAAACGCGTATCACGGCCCAATATCCCGATTATCCAAGCAGCAACCACCCAAATCAGAAAAATCCATGGATTGATGAATATGGTCATTGGCGTTTCGTCTCCTTGGCGGATGAAGCCGGTTTTCCATCGTCCTCGCCGGACTGAGTGTCTGTTGCGTCACCGGTTCCGGTATCTGAATTCCGAATGTTAAGCGGCACCTGGAACTTTGCCACGGTGTGGAACTCTTCGCCATTGTGCCGAACGACAAATACCTGAGTATCGGTGATGGCGCCCTTGCGATCAAATACCAATGGTCCGGTCACGCCCACAAACTGCTCCTTGTAGCGTGCGACCTTCAGTGTATCCGAGATCTTCTGTGCATCCAACGTATCGGCGCGCTTGACCGCGTTCCGAAGGAGCGTGACGGCGTCATAACCCAGCGCTGCGTTCAAATCCGGCAGATGCCCATATCGCGTCTGATATTCCTCGATGAATGTCTGCCCCGTCTTCGAAAGACTGTCCCGGTCGTAAAGGGACACGCCAATGGTGTCCTTCATGTCTTCCTTGCCAACTTTACGCTCAATTGTTGCGGAAAAGATGTACTCCATCCCCAGAATCGGCAAATCCAGCCCAAGGAAGCGCGCCCGCTTGATGAAGTTTGAAGTTTCGTCGACAGATGATGAAACGATGAAAATTGCATCGAAATCAGTGCGTTTGAAAAGTTCATTGTCGAGGACGAACATCAGAAGCTCGTCGGTTGACCGCTGTGTTCCCGACAAAAACCCCCGATAGACAATATTGGCTCCAGCGTTTGTCATTGCCTCGGTGAAGAAGTTTGCACATTCTTTGCCATAGTCGCTCTTGTCAGAAAAAACGAGGATTCGCTCCAGGCCATTGGACAGGGCGTAACTGGCAATCACATCGGCGTTGGTTGCATTGTTCGGCTGAAGTGCAAAGACCGTTTCAAAGCCATGATTGGTCAGCGATGTCGCGGTCGCGTGGGTCGCCAGATAAAGAATTTCATTGCGAGAGTAGATCGAGCTTGCGGTTATAGCTGTATCTGACCATTCGTGGCCGATGACACCAATCAGGTCTTTTTTCCGGGCAATCCGATCGGACAGGCTCATTGTTGTCTGAACGACTGTTTCCAACGCGGTCTTGGTTGTAACGCCTCTTTCCATGGCAAGCTGCAGTACCAATTCTTCTCCCAGAACCTGCTCCTTGCTCGCATTGATTTCATCGACCCCCATCTGTGCGCCATTGATGAAGCTCTGTTCCTCCCGGTCTTCGGCATAAACGGCAACGACGCGGTACCCTTTGAAGTCGTCCTGCCAAAGACCTGCAATTCCAGGGAACCACTCCTTTAGAATGCGGGGCTGCGGGGTCATCATGCCGATGCCTGCAACGAGTACGGCCATAAACGCAACAACACCGGTGACAATCAGAAAGCCTTTGAACCAAGGCCGCCCCGCCGGTTCATTTGTATCCGTTTCGTCGCCGCGCTCCACCATCGGATCTATCGGTCACTGCCCAGAATCAGCGGTAAACCATCCTTGCCGGAACCGATGACAACTGTCTTGGAATTCGGAGACGAGGCCAGATCCTTGGTTGCCTGAACCCCTTGCCAGCGCAGCAGATCCTCCGTCAGGCTTTGTTTGACAATGTTCTGGTATTTCTTGATGCCTTCTGCCTCGATAACCTTGCGTTCCGCTTCCTTCTGCTCGATCTGAAGGCGATAGGTGTAGGCCTTTTCCTGTTCAGACAGGGTCAGTTTGTTTTCGATGGCCAACCGCACAGCCGCCGGCAGTTCGACATTCCGAACGAGAACATCATCGACGATAACGTAACGGTCTTCGACACTCGTCAGACTTCGAATTACGACTGTTTCAAGAAATCCGCGTTTGGATGTGTAGACCTGTTCAGGCGTGTACTGGCCGACTGATCGGCGCAGGACGGCTTCGGTTTCCGGGAATACGATTTTTTCCAGATAGTCCGGGCCAACAGTTACGTGCAACAAAGGCAAAAGACGTACATCAGGCTGATAGCGCACTGCGATTTGCAGATCGACCGGAAGACCGTCTCTGGTCAACATCGTGTAATTGCGCTCTTTGGTCTGCAGCCGGACATTGTAGATGTTCATCTTGTTCCACGGCCAGATGATATGAAGTCCCTCACCGTAGATCCGCGACAATTCCGTGCCGGAAAGCCAACGATACAGCACGCCAGCCTCACCGGACTGCACCGTGATGACAATCCTGTTCCACAAAACCCCGAGACCAATGCCGCAAGCCAGCAGCATTATCAGAAGGTAAAGCTGAAGACGCCGCCGACGGTCACTTCTTAGCTCTTCTTCGTAGTCATCATATTCATCTTCGTAAGCCATACGGCTTGCTCACCCCACGCGAGACTGCGAGAAACTGGACTATACGAACAAGCTGCCCGGCTTTCCAGTGAAGAAGCATCTTGTCCAGCGGCGATTGTAAAGCCTTACGTCCGTTTCGATTTCCTCTCCTCTGTCGAGCCTGTACGCAGATAAAACAAGGCAATCGGAACAGGGTGGTCCATCAGGGTTTCTGCTGCGTGCCAAGCCGGCCTGAAAGCCATTCCTTCAACTCAGGTCTGTGGATGACCGAGAAGTGGTTGGCATCAACGCGATGCAACTGAACCTTTGCGCTCGTCAGTGCAGACCAGCCGTCCAGGTAATCGCCGTCGGCTCCCTCTGTCGCCCGAACCAGATGGATCGATACATCCGTCCGCTCGGGGACGTATTCGAGAGCTGCCTTGTAGTTCGCCGAATAGACGGCAAACAACCGGTGCAGATCCTCCGCCGTGCCTCCCGGGAACATCAATTCAAACTGAGGGAACCCGAGTGCCTGTTCGACAACATCCTGATCCGGCTCAATCTCCACATCCGCTGCGAACAAATCTCTCAGAAACACTCTTTCACACGCTTTTTCAAAACCGGCTTCCTCAAGCCCTTCAGTCTGTTCGAAAGCCCGCAAATCATCGGGCGCATAACTGTCGACCAGCCCCAGAAAGCTGACTTCCTGCCCGTTTTCGGAAAGCTGCCGCGCCGTTTCGAAAGCGACGATACCGCCAAACGACCAGCCGCACAGGCGGTATGGCCCATCAGGTTGCACCTTGCGAATTTCCTCGCAACAACCTGATGCCAGTGCCTCTACGCTTTGCGGCTTGCAATCCTCGCCGGGCCTCAGTCCATTGGCACGCAGTCCATAAAGGGGCGTATCCATGGTCCAGGCATCCACCAGTGGCTGATAAAAGCCCAAGGTTCCGGCCGCTGCATGCAAAAGGAAAAGCGGTTTTTCTTGCTTTGCATTGTCGCTCAGGGCGGCATTTTTCAGTTTTACAAGCAAAGTCCCTTGTCCTGAGGGCACCACAATCGGACCCGGATTTTCAATTGCTCCTTCCTCATTCTTGTCCTGAAGCAGCCTGGCCTGGCCCGATATCGTATTGGCCCTTGCCAGATCGGTAACCGACAGCTCCGTTCCAAAAACCTCTTGAATACGGCTCAAGAGCCGAATGGTCAGCAGACTGTTACCGCCTGCCTCTCCGAAATCGTCATCAGCACCAAGCTGGCTCGTGGCAAGGTCTTTGCCGAGCACCTCATTCCAGATTTCAACCAGCCGGCTTTCATGCCAACCGTGCGTGCGCGCCCCTGGTTCGCCCATGTTCCGGCGGCGTGTCTTCTTCAATTCTGCCAATGATTTGCGATCAACCTTGCCGCTCACCGTCTTGGGCAATCCCTCAACAATGACCCACTCGACCGGCACCATGTAGGCCGGGAGCATTTCAGTAACATTCTTTTTCAACTCAGCTGATTGAACTCGATCATCAACCGAACCGACATAAGCTGTCAGAACCCTGTCGCCCGCCGAATTGCTTTCCAGGACAACCGCCACTTCGGCAATTCCGTTTGCCGAAATTGCAGCTTCCACTTCTCCAAGCTCGATCCGGTGTCCCCGCACCTTCACCTGATCATCAACACGGCCGTGAAACTCGACAAGCCCTCCACTGTGGGGTCGGAAAGATGCGAGGTCCCCGGTGCTGTACAACCTGATCGTTCTCTTGTTGAGGCTGTACATGCAAAACTTTTCGGCGGTCAGGTCCGGTTGGTTGTGATATCCGTCCGCCAGCCGGTCTCCGCCAATGTGCAATTCTCCAATGATGCCGTCGGGCACCGGATTGCCGTCTTGGTCAAGGATATAGATTTCTGTGCCAGGCAGAGGCCGTCCGATCGGAACGCTTCCCTCAAAACCATCGGCCTTCACGTTATAGACAAGAGCAGTGATCGTCGCCTCGGTTGGCCCATAGGCGTTGATCAGACGCCGGTCGGGCAGATCGCAGGCTTTCCAACGGCTCAGCAGATCAGGTGTAAAGGCTTCGCCGCCAACGACAAGCAGCCTCAATGGCAGTGCCGTCAGGTCCTCATCGTTCATTGTCCAGGATCTCAGGAGTTCACTGAGATAAACAGGAGGCAGGTCCGCCACCGTTACGCCTGCCTTTTTCAGAAATGTCAAAAATGCCCCGGGTGACTGAAGATCCTTGGGGTGCAGTTCCAGACGCCCGCCCACGGTCAGGATCGGCAGTATTTGCTCCAGTGCAGTGTCGACGGAGGTGGAAGCGAACTGCAGCACCACATCTCGTGGAGACAAGCCGTATTCTTCGCCAATGATCTGGCAGTGCGCGGACAATGCCTTGTGTGAAACAATTACACCCTTCGGCCGGCCCGTGGAACCTGAGGTGTAGATGATATAGGCGGGATCGTCCGGCTTGACGTTTCGGACAGACAACCGGGTGAAACGGCTTTTTAGGCTGCTCCGTCGATTCTCAAGATCCAGAACGTGCCTGGGCGGGTTTGGAAGATCTCTCAGCTTCTTGACCCAGTCGCCTTTAGAAACCACTGCCAAGGCACCCGCGTCCTTCAAAATGAAGGCAACGCGTTCCTTAGGCAGGTCCGGGTCGATCGGCACCCAAACAGCACCGACGCTCATGGCAGCCATCAACGTTGCAATTCCGTCGCTCTCGCGTCCCAGCAGGACAGCGATGCGGTCGCCGCGTTTGAGCGAGAAACTTTCAAGCGATCTTGCAATCTCGTGGCTTCTGGCAATCAACTTCTTGTAGGACAGGTTAGTGCCATTCCCTGAAATCGCGACGGCGCCAGGTGTCCTTTTGGCCTGATTCAGGATCAATTCATGGATGGGTGTTTCGGCAACCGCCGCCCTGCCCGACCGGTTCCAGTGATGCAGCGCCCTGTCTTCTTCGGCAGCGGTCAGAACCGACATTTTCGAAAGGGAAAGCCCGCTGCCCCCCGCCATAAATTCCAACATCTCCTGATAGTGCTGCAGCATCAGCGCCACTGTGTCGGACCGGAAAAGGTTGCTATCAAAGTTGGCAACCAGGCGAACATTGCCGCCAGTCTTTTGAATTTCTATTCCGAACACCGAACCGCCCGTCTGCCGTATCTCGGGCATCAACTCAACTTCGCCGCGGGCAAATACAGAGTGTTCGCGCAAATGATCGCCGAACCCCTGGTAGGCGAAGGTCACCTCATAGGGTGGTTCACCGGTCTCGGTACCGCCAGTCTCACGGGCGACTTCAGCAAATGGATACTCGCTCTTGGCAAGTCCGGCTGCGAGTTCCCTGTCGACAAAGTCTGCGAATTCAGCGTCCGTTTGACCAGGATCGATGGCCAACCGCAGGGCGACGATGTTGGCACAGTAACCGACTGTTTCCGCAAATCGCCGCATTGGGCGGCGAAGGGCCGGGATACCGATCACAAGGTCCTGTTGGCCGGTGTATTTGTAAAGAATTGACGCGAATGCGGACAGATAGACAGAACTCGCGCTAACACGCCGCTCTCTGGCGCGTTGGTCCAGTCTGCCGGCGAGATCGTCAGACAACCTCACCACCAGGCTCTCGCTGGCACCGGTTTCTTGATGTCTGACTTTGTCGGCAATGGGCCATTGCAACCGTGGTAGCGGCCCCTTGAGCATGTCCAGCCAATATGATTTCTGTTCCTGGCCTTTTTGCGAGCGAATGAAACCGGCCTCCCACTCGGCAAAGTCGGCATAATCGGCTGACAAATCGCTTTTTGCCTCAGGCGCTGATTCACCGTAAGCGAAATGGGCATAGGCACTCCAAAAGTCCCGCGCCAAAATCTCAGATGTGAGCCCATCGGTTATTATGTGGTGCGCCGTGATCAGAAAAATACTGTCCTGACGGTCCAGCTTTCCGCCTGCCGCATGCTCAACGCGGAAAACACCTTTGTCGAGGTCAAACGGAATGGCAGCTCGCTGTTTCAGACAAGCCTCTGTTTCGATCTCTTTCGAAAGCGTGATCGGCTGGACCTCGATGCTGCCTGACATTGCGGTCAGGGCTGCTGTCTCGCCGTCAAGAACAACCCTGGTTGCCAGGATTGGATAGCGCAAGACCAGCCAATCGACCGCCTGCTGCAGGGCCTGCCTGTCCGCCGAGGTGCATTTGAAGGCCATTGGAACATTGTAGTCTGAGCTTCCGGGATATAGTGACTGGTAAACCCAGAGCCCCTTTTGCGCCTCACCCAGAGGTACATAATACGGTCCTGCCCTGCCTGGCAGGTGATCGATCGAGGGTGTGTTTGCTTCACCAGGTGGAAATGTCTCGACAATTGCGGCCAACTGAGACGGTGTCTGCTCCCAGTCCAAATCATCATTTTGAAGAACCACACCAAGTTCTTTCTCCAGCGCGTAACCAAGCCGCAAGCGGGCCATTGAATCCACGCCAAGAGCTGCAAAACTCGCATCACTTTCAATATCGGCGGCAGCCACCCCCAGCTCGCGTGCCAGAGTGCTGCAGATGACCTGTAAAGCTCGCGGCCGTTTGCCTGCAGTTGTTTTTTGCGCTGTCCTGGAAGGAGGGGACGCGTTGATTGTCCCTGTATCGGGTTCCTGCACCTCGGACTTCAGCCAGTGACGTTCACGCGCGAACGGATAACCTGGCAGGACCAGCATGGGTCCGGATCTTGAAACAGCGACAGCGTCGTCGGAGGCGGGTTCTCCATGTAGCTGTGACGGCAACGGGCTTTCGAGTTTTTCGATAAGTTCCTCGATGTTTGACGCTGAATAAGTGATGCCAGCGTCAAGGGCTTCCCGGCCAAAGGACAGTGTCCGTGAAAGAGCCTCTAGCGAGAGACTGTTTGCAGAACGAAGGTAGCCGGCGAGTTCTTTCCGAACCTCCTCCAGTTGGCCTCTGGTGCGGGCAAATACCGGGAAAGGACGGCGGATGCGGGGCTCTGGAACCGGATGATGCTGAACAGTGGCCGGAGCCTCTTCCAGTATTACATGAACGTTCGAACCGCCGGCACCAAAGGAGCTGATTGCAGCTCTGAGAGGCGTTTCCCGGGTGGTTTCCCAGACTTGTCCCTTTAACTGCGGCTTGAACGGCAATCCGTCAAAAACGCCCTCAACTCCTCCTTTGACGAATGACGGAAACAACTCGCGGTGCTGAAACTGCAGCAGCACCTTTGTCAACTGGGCCAAACCCGAAGCGGCTTCTGCATGGCCCATGTTGGTCTTCACAGACCCGAGGGCAACGGCATTTTCGTGCCCCGGACGTCCGGCGAAAACTTTGGATAGAGCCCTCAGCTCAATCCTGTCGCCCATGTTGGACCCGGTTGCCGCAACTTCGATGTAGTCAATCGTATCCGGATCAATACCGGCGCTCTCGTAGGCCCCCTGAAGCAGTTTGACTTGTGCGTCGGCATTTGGGACGGCGTATCCGGCGGAATGGCCGGAATGATTTGCAAAACCTCCCTTGATCACACCCAGCACCTGGTCCTGGTCTGCCAAGGCACGATCCAGCGGTTTCAGCAGCACGGCTCCCACACCTTCGGCAGGTAGATATCCATCTCCTGCACCAAGGGACCGCTTCTGCGGATCAGAGCTAACCAGTCCGGCACGGCTCAAGGCCTCGAATTTCAAAGGGTGAATGGTGAGATTGACACCACCGGCAAGCGCCAACTGGCATTCGCCGGCGTTGAGGCTTTGGCAGGCCTGATGGACGGCCTGAAGACCTGACGAGCACATGCTGTCCAGCGCGATACTCGGCCCCTGGAGGTCAAAAAAGAAAGAGACCCTATTTGCGATCGCCGAATACGAGTTCAAAGCCAGCAGGGCCTTGGCATCTTCCTCGACGGCCAGGCCCGGATACTGGTTGTACATGGCTCCGACAAAAACGCCGACGCGCTTGTCATAGTGTTCGGCCAGATGCGGCCGGGTATGGCCAGCGCGCTCAAAAAGATGCCAGGCTGTTTCCAGAAACAGCCGTTCCTGCGGATCCGCAAGATCCGCCGCGCGGGGTGAATAACCGAAGAAATCGGCATCGAAACAGTCGACACCTTCCAGGAAGGCTCCCCATTTGCAATAGCTGGTGCCCGGTTCTCCTTTGGACGAAGAATATCGTTTCAAAAGATGTGCGCGGTCCTCCGGGATCTCTGTCACACAATCACGGCCTTCGCGCAAAAGGTCTGCGAAACCCTCAATCGTCTCCGCACCCGGGAAACGCCCGGCGACCGCGATGATCGCGATCTCCCGATCCCTGGGTGAACCATCCCGTTCAGAAGCGCTTTCTCTCAACGGCGGTGCCAACAGCTCAGCGCTGTCCGACGTTCCGTCAAATGCGGTTCCCCTTCGCCCGAGAAGTTCGTCTGCCACACGGCCGATGGTTTGAAACTCAAACAGAATGGTCTGCGACAGCGGGCCAAAATCACGCTCCATCGCCTCAACGATCTCCAGCGCGGACACGGAGTCCACACCGAACCGGTCGATTGTGCTCTCCTCGTCCAACCGATCTTCCGGGATACCGAGACACTTGGAAAAAGCTGTCTTGATCGCAGCAACAATTGCCATGCGTCGGGAAGCTCCCGCTTCGTTTGCGGAAGTTCCGGTCATTGTTGCTTTTGAGATGGTGCTTTCCGGTTTCTCGGAGGATGACCCGTCTCCGGGTCTCATCATCTCGCGCAAGCGGGCATGATCGCCTTCAAGAACCAGGACCTGTTCCCGTTCAACAGACGCCACGATCACATCGAGCGCCGCTATTGCCGGTCCCGTTTCCAATGGCCGGACTCCGGCGCTGCGATCCATGAGCCGGATTGTATTGGCGTCCATCTGCATACCGCCATCGCGCCAGTAAGGCCAATCTATGGAAACTGACCGACCCCGGCGCAAGCCCGCCTCCGCTTGTACATTGCGCCAGGCTGCAAAGCGATCAAGGAACGCGTTGGCCGTGCCATAATCGGTCTGGCCGGGATTTCCAAGAGCGCCGGTCGCTGAGGCCAGCAACACAAAAAACTCGATTGGCATGGAACCGATAGCTTCGTCGAGCACTGTTGCTCCGGCAACCTTTGGAGCAAGAACGCTTTTGAATGTGGTCTCTGTCTTCCGACTCAGCAAGCCGTCCTTCGTAACCCCCGCTCCGTGGAAGACACCGGTCAGATCACCATCGGATTTCCGAATTTCGTCCAGCAGAGCCGAAACCGCTGCCTTGTCAGTGATATCGACCGGACGGTAACGGACTGTCGCTCCCGTCATTTCCAGATCGCGCACCTGCTGTTCGATCACCTGGTCAGGGGCGGAGCGCCCCGTCAGCCACAGGATCGGATCTTTGGTCCCATCTGCAATTGCGCGGGCAATGTGAAGACCCACACCTCCTGCGCCACCGGTCAGCAGATACACGCCCCGGTCTTTCCATGGTCTGGTCTCATCAGTTTTTTCAGGCTGAATTTCATTCCAGGAGCGGACGAAACGCAAACCTGACAAATACCGAATTTCACACTGTGTTCCGGCGGTATGCGCATCAGCTTCCAAGCAGTTCGCAAAATTGCCCGCAGACGTATCTGTGCCGACAAGTTGACAGGACCATTCCTTGTTTTCCAGAGCGGCGGAGCGCAGTAAACCGGACAAGCCTTCCAACAAACTGCCATGCCTGTCCGTCGGCACCACGACTTGAAGAGTGGCTTTTAGCGGCCCTCCCGACAGTGTCTTTAAAAACGTGAATAGCTGCAGCGCGTAGGATTCAAATACCGCATGCGGCTCAGTCTCCTCGGTTACAAGGCTAAGAACCGTGACACCACGCCGCTCCAACTCATCAGCCAACAACGGGTGGGAAGTTCTCACCCCGCACAGCACACAGTAGCGGTTTTGAACGGAGGCATTCCTTCCGGAGGGATGCGGGGTCTCTGCCCAAACCGGTTCAAATAACAACGGTAGCATTTCCCGGTGTTTCGATGGTCCGGACGGGGTCAAGGTTTGAGGCGCCGTATCGGGCAGCCAGCAATAGTCTTCCGCAAACGGGTAGGTCGGAAGACTGATTGGTAACGGGTCCCGGTCCACCCTCAACGCAGCCCAATCGACATCACCAAAACGCACCCACCGGTCAGCTGTTTCGGAATACCGATTTGGGGGAACACCTTCGCACGTTTGGCGCTTTGCGCCGTTGTGAAAAATTCCCTCGATCGCAGGAGCGTCCGCCAGATAGCAATCCAGCTTGTTCACCAGATCAGCCCTATCATCGGCGACAATCGCCAGACGCTGCTCAAAAGTTTCCCGCCCCTCCTGCAGCGTATAGGCCACAGACGGCATGTCATTGTCTTCGAGCTGTTTCAGGTGGTTTCGAAATCTGGAGAGAAGGACGGACAGACGTTCCGCGTCCCGGGCAGAAAACGGATAGACCGCAGGACCAATTGGCGAAACGGGCTGCGTTTCCTTCTCATACTCCGCTACCACGAAATGGGCGTTCGAACCTCCGGCCCCAAAGGAGGAAAGACTGGCGATCCTGGCCTTGCCAGTTCCTTCATTCCAGTCTGTTTCCCAGGCTGCAAGCTTTTGCTGGACTTGAAAGGGCGAGGCATCAAAATCAATATGAGGATTGAGACGGTCCGAGTGCAAAGAGGGCACGATCTGCTTGTGTTCAAACTGCAGCAGCACTTTGGTTAGACCTGCAATTCCCGCCGCGCTTTCCGCATGTCCGATATTGGATTTCACGGAGCCGATAGCACATCGGCGGGAGCGGTCCGAAACCCCGCCAAAAACGCGGGTCAGAGCTTCTATTTCTATCGGATCGCCGAGACTGGTGCCAGTGCCGTGGGCCTCGACGAAGCTGACTTCTTGCGCGGTTATGCCGGCATTCGACAGCGCCTTTTGAATGACGGCCGACTGGGCGGACAGATTGGGCACGGTATAGCCGTTGGTCTTGCCGCCATGGTTGAGCGCTGACCCTAAGATAACACCGTAGATCCGATCACCATCGGCTTCCGCCCGGCTCAGCGGTTTGAGCAAGACAGCTCCAACGCCTTCTGCGGGGACATAGCCGTCACCGCCCTCACCGAAGCTTTCGCATCGACCTTCGCTGGACAGAAAACGTCCCTGTGCCAGTGCGAGGTATTTGTTGGGATGGGTTGTCAGATTGACCCCGCCCGCAAGAGCCACGGAGCATCCGCCAGACCGCAAGCTTTCGCAGGCCAGATGGATAGCCGTCAGGGACGACGAGCACATGGTGTCGAGCGCAAGGCTTGGCCCGTTGAAATTCAGAAAATAGGAGACACGGTTTGCGATGGAAGCCGGGTTGCCTGACAGTGCAACCGGATGCCCGGCAGCGGCCATGTCGCGGCCATAGAGCTGATACTCCTCCCACATGACCCCGACAAAAACGCCGGCATCGGCGCCTGTCAGACCGTTTGCATGGCCGGTGAGAGACGCCCGCGTATAGCCCGCATCCTCAAGTGTTTCCCAGGCACATTGAAGAAACAGCCGCTCCTGGGGATCCATAAATTGCGCTTCGCGCGGAGCGATGTTGAAAAACATCGGATCGAAACGATCATGTCCCTCGATAAAACCGCCCCACCTGCTTGTGGTTTTCCCTGGTTTTCGCTCGGGGTCATAGTGGTCGGAGTGATCCCACCGGTTTTCGGGAATCTCGGTGATACAATCACGCCCCGCCGCAAGGTTTTGCCAGAACTCCTGTGGTGTTCGGGCACCCGGATACCGACCGCAGAGCCCAATTATCGCGATCGCGTCGTTGGAGCGCGCACCCTTCGGCGCCACGTTCTGGAGCGCAGGCGTCGAAGCGACCAAATCCCGCTGGTTCCCCTCTCCGCCAAACATCTCCGCAAGCCGTTGCCCGTGATGTTCACGAAAGTATCCGATCAACTCTTCCAGAGACTGGTGCTCAAAGAACAATGTTTTGGGCAGTTTCCCGAAATCGCGCTCAAGAAGGTCCGTCAGGCGCATAATCAGCACCGAGTCGATGCCGTAATCCTCAAGAGGTGCTGACAATGAGATCAGCGAGATTTCAACTTCTGTTTCCCGTGCGATCAATTCGGCAAAATACTGCCCGGCAGCAATCCCTGCCGGTGCGCCAGACCCGGTCGCTTGAGCAACAGCAGATGGCCGTTCCGTGACTGGAGCATTCAGCTCCTTCAGCGAAAAACCCTCAAGTCGGACACAGATTTTGCCCGTCTCGCCGAGCAGATCAATGTTCAGTTTTCGAATGCCGCTTGCTGCCGGCAAAACTGACAGATGCGCCCACATGTCCGGAACCGTCGGGCCGTAAACCGTCAATCTATCGATCGCGAAGGGCAGAGCGAGCCCCGCGTCACCATCACTGGCAAAGGCAACAAGAACAGCCTGAAAAGCGGCATCGAGGATGCTGGGGTGCAGCAGGAAATCACCTTCCTGATCCGCGATCACACGCGGCACACGCAACCGGACAAGGACGCCGTTGCCTCCCGTACTCAACTCCGTAATCGCGCGGAGCGAGGGGCCATAATCGATACCAAGAGCCGAGTAACAGGCATAAAGCCAATCCGGGTCATGCGCTGTCCGGCAAATCTCGTGAAGACTGTTCAGGTCAACTGATGAAGGCTGGATGGCAGCCGGCAGAGCGGAGACCTTACCCGTGACATATGGGACCGGCTCTCCGGTTTCCGGCACAAGCTTGAATGGCACTGACGCGGTTTCCTGATCTCCAAACAGGACCTTGAGCGCTTTCTGACCCGCGTTGAGTTCAACCGGCCGACGCCACGTCACGTCCGTCAGAGCGAACGGTATTTGGGCAATACCCGGTGCTGCCAGCGCGGCCTGACATGCAATCTCGAGACTCATCGCTCCAGGCAAGATGCGGTTGCCTCGCACGACATGATCCTTGAGGTAAAACGCATCTGCCTCGACAATATTGGCGGCAGATGCATCGGCATTCCCGGTCTGGCCATCACCGTCCGCGCTGTCCGTCTCGATCCGGAGTATGTCCCGGGCGAAGGAATAAGTCGGCAATCTCAACCGTCGGTGTGAACCGGGATTGACGATCTTCCAGTTTATTTCTCCACCATCTATCCAATGCCGGGCAATTTCGTCCGGGTGGGCACCAGGCCTAAGCAAAACGCCTTGAGGCGGGCTCCAGTTATCAGGACCGGCGAACACTGTTTCCGCTGCCTCACCCCGCAGATACCGCAACAGGTCCGTCCGGAGATCATCCAAATGCCTGCAGACAATTGCCAGACGCACTGCCATATCAGCCCGGCCGACCTGCAAGGTGTAGGCGAGATCCGCAAGGCAATCATCAGGGACTTGCCCGGTATCAAGGTGCCTCAACAGAGCTTGCGCACTTTCGTTCAACCGGGTTTTATCTCTTGCCGACAGCACAATGATTTGCGACGAGACATTTTCTGGATGAAGAGGATGCCGATTTTCCGCAGGACGGTACTCCTCCAGAATCGCATGGGCATTGACGCCGCCAAAGCCAAAACTGCTGACGCCTGCACGCAGCGGCTGTTCGATACCGCTCTCGTCGGGAAGTGGCGTCCATTCTTCCCGTGCTCGAACGACACGGAACGGAGTGCCATCGAGATCGATGTAGGGATTGATTTCCTTGCAGTTCAGGCTAGGAGCCAGCGTCCTGTGCTCCATCTGCTTGAGCACCTTGATCACGCCGGCAACCCCGGCCGCAAGCTCAAGATGGCCGATGTTCGTCTTGACCGACCCCAACCCACAGAGGCCGGTATTCCGCATTTCCGTTTGTCCCGATGGTGACCGGAATGCGGATTTCAGAGCGTTGACTTCTACCGGGTCACCAAGCGCGGTTCCGGTTCCATGTGCTTCGACATAGCCAACAGTTCGCGGATCCACCCCAGCGTTTTCATAGGCGGCCTTCAGAAGGTCAGCCTGAGCACTCGTGTTCGGCGCTGTCAGAGAATTGGCATGGCCGCCATGATTGATCGCTGTTCCCCGGATAATGGCCAAGATCGGATCACGATCGCGTTCAGCATCCGACAAGCGGCGGACAAACAGCATGCCGACGCCTTCGCCGCGGACATAGCCATCTGCGTCCGCAGAAAACGTCTTGCAACGGCCGTTCTCGGACAACATACCAGCCCGGGCAAAGTTGATATGAGCTTCCGGTGTGAGGATGGTATTCACCCCGCCGACAAGCGCCATATCACAATCACCAGCCTTGATTGCCTGAACCGCGCGGTGCAGTGCGACGAGCGAACTGGAACACGCTGTCTCGACGGGTTCACTCGGCCCGTGCAAATCCAGAAAATAACTGATCCGGTTGGGACCGACGGACGGCACAGAGCCGGTCGCGACGTATCCCTCGCCTCCCGCGTGGCTACCGATCTGACCTCGGTAGCCACTGGACGAAGTGCCGACAAAAACCCCGACTTTCTTCCCGGCTAGGCCGCGCGGCGAATGGCCTGCATCCTCAATCGCCTTCCAGGCATGCGTCATCATCAGACGCTGCTGTGGATCCATCAATTTGGCTTCGCGTGGCGAAATACCGAAAAAGAGCGGATCGAACTCGTAAACACCATCGATGAAACCGCCCCAATGAATATTGGTTTTTCCCGGCTCTTCTCTCGGATTCCCATCGACTGCCTGCCACGACCAGCGATCGGCTGGAATTCTCGATATGCAGTCGCGTCCGGCAACAAGATTGGACCAGAATGCATCACCATCCTCAGCCATCGGGAAGCAGCAGCTTTGGCCAACGACCACGATCGGGTCATCACCGGCCTGAAGGGATGAAACTTGCGCCGCCTTGGATGCGTCGTCACCGGACTTCTTTGCCTTGCCGGGTACTGATGCAACAGCCCCTTCTTGCTGACCTGGCCGCGACATACCAAGCTGCTCATCGGTGAGGCCGTCACAGATATGATCGGCCAATCTGGCAAGGGTTGCGAATTCGAAGAAGTCCGCCGGATTGAGTTCAAGGCCGAGATCAGCGTTAATTTGCGTTGCAAAACCAGTCATGCTGACGGAATCGAAACCAAAGTCGCCAAGCTCCGTATCGACATCCAGCGATGACGGTTCCACCTCCAACGTTCTTGCGGCAATATTTGTGACGATTTCAAGCGTCTGCTTCTGACGGCCGGCCTCTTGTGCGGGTTCGCCGAACGCGGTGTCAGCACCTTCTCTGGTACCAGCGGAAGCCGGACTACGCGTCACAAAACCTTCGAAAATGACTTTGATATTGCCCAGATCATCGCAGAGGCTGATATCGAAAGAAGCATCTCGTTTCCGAACAACGGCCCACATCTCCGGGTGTGTCGGACCGTAGACTTTCGTGCTCCGGACGGAATAGGGCAGCGCAAGCTCATTGCTGCCTGAAGCATCTGCTTGCAGCGCAAGAACGGTTTGCAGAGCCCCGTCAAGCATGGAAGGATGCAAGGCAAAGCCGGTATCCGCTTCCCTGGGCAGTTCCAGGTGCGCGACTGCCGTGTCTTCACCACGCCAAATCCGGTTGAGCCCGCGGTGTGCGGGACCATAGTTCAGACCAAGGTCTTCAAACTGCCGGTACAGTTCAGCAACATCAACCGGCTCCGCCGCGATGCTTCGTGCTGCAGGCAGGTCCAGAGCCGGACTGGAAACGGACAGCAGCTTGCGAAGAACTCCTTCAGCATGCCGCTGCACCCCGTCGGCGGATTTCGCCGATATGACATAACGCGCGTTCTCAACCGCGCCATCCGGCAGCGACACTTCAAGCTCCACCTTGCCCGTGGTCACCGGGACACTTCCGACCCAGGTATGGCCTGTCAGCTCAAAGGCTGTTGCATCTCGTGTTGAGTTTGCCAAACACCGGCTCAAAAGCTCGAGCGAAAAAACACCGGGCAAAATCTTGGACCCATAGACCTGATGATCGCGCAGGTAGCATTCCGAGCCGTCCATGGCATGAGTGAAGGCGGTGTGCGGCAGGGAGGCCTTTTGACGGCCCGGCGTTTCACCAATCCAATAGCGGGTCCTGGAAAAAGGGTACCCCGGCAGTGCCACCCGGGCACCTGGGCGTCCTCTGCGAACAGTAGCCCAATCGACACCAAATCCATCGACCCAAAGCGCCAGGAGATCATCCGCGCGACCCCTCGTGGCAAGCCCGGCCGCCGCCTCCCGCAGCGGGCCGTCGTTTTCCAGAACCGAAGTTCTCTTGCGGCCGGACTTCAGGTTCCCGGCATGAAGCTTTCCGGTATTGCGCCCGTCGACGAAAGCCTGCAACCGCTCCAGAAGGACTGAATGGCTCCCCGCCAGGAAGCCGAGGCGGAAATCCATGGCTTCCCGGGCCTGCTGAAGCGTGATGGCAATATCGGAAAGCTCAGGTATGTTTTTGCCAGAAGACAGGAACTGGATGAACCGTTCTGCGGTTTCCTTCAACTGGGCTTCTGTCCTGGCCGACAGGATGATCAGCTCGGGTTCGTCAACTCTATAGTCTGATGGTGGCGAGATGGCAGGTTGGTATTCTTCAAGAACGACATGCGCATTCGTTCCGCCGAACCCGAAACTGCTGACACCCGCCCGCCGCGGGAGATTTTCGCCCTTGTCCGTGAAACCGGGCTTCCAGATTTCGGCGCGATCTGCCAGATGAAACGGACCCCCATCAAGTTTCAAATACGGGTTGGGATCACCGCAATTCAAAGACTTGACGATTTCGCCGTGACGAAGTTGCAGCAGTACCTTGATCAAACCGGCAATGCCGGCGGCAAGTTCCAGATGGCCGATGTTTGATTTGACGGAACCTATTGCGCAATGTTGGCTTGGGGCAGCCCCGTAGTCAGCTTCGGCCTCTCTGGAAAGGTCGGAAAAAGCTGCCGTCAGGGCTTCTATTTCAATGGGATCTCCAAGCGGCGTTCCCGTGCCATGTGCCTCGACATAGCCGACGGTTCTCGGATCAATTCCTGAGCGTCTATATGCGGTCCGGATGAGATCTGCCTGCGCTTTGGGATTGGGTGCCGTCAGGGAGGCAGCATGGCCACCATGGTTTTCCGCGCTCGCCCGGACAACCGCCAGAATGCGGTCACCATCCCGCTCGGCAGCCGCCAGGGATTTCAGCATTACAAGCCCGATCCCCTCTCCCCTGGCGTATCCGTCTGCCCGGGAGGAAAACGGCTTGCATCGCCCCTCGGGCGACAACATGCCTGCCTTGGCAAATCCGACGAAGGCTTCGGGAAGAAGCAACGTGTTCACACCGCCGGCGATCGCGTGCAGGCAATGACCCGTGCGTATGGCCTCAACGCCCCGGTGCACTGCGATCAGGGCGCTTGAGCACGCGGTTTCAACCGCAATGCTTGGTCCATGAAAATCGTAGAAGTAACTGATCCGGTTCGGTCCGAGAGACGGTGCCAATCCGGTCATGGAATAACCTTCGACCTGAATGCCCGCCTCCGCGACCAGCCGACTGTAGCCTGTGTCTGCAGTCCCGACGAATACACCCGTATCGGAACCAGCGAGAGACGAGGGAGCATATCCTGCATCTTCCATGACCCGCCACGCCTGCATGAGCAGCAGGCGATGTTGTGGATCCATCATCCGCGCTTCCGGTGGTGTGACACCGAAAAAAGCGGCATCGAACTCTCCGATGCCCTCGAGAAAGCCGCCCCACTTGACGTTCCCCTTGCCAGATTCCGTCAGCGGATCCCCCCAATAGTCCCGCCAGTCCCAACGGTCTTGCGGAACCTCCGAGATCGCATCCCTTCCCTCTTTCAGAAGTTGCCAGAAAGCCTCCACATCCGGGGCGCCCGGGAACTGACAACTCATGCCGATGATGGCTACCGCGTCGTCCTGACGGTCCGGGCGCTCATTGATCACCGCGGCAGCGGGGACTGAGGGTGCCAGATACTTCGCGGGCTCTGTCGGATCACCGGGAATTTCGAAGCCCGAATTTCGTGCGTCATCTTCTGACCCCGACGTGCCCATGCCAAGAGCCACTGCGATGCGACTGCGTTTCTCATCACACAGATGCGCTGCAAGTCCCGCCAACGTCGGAAACTCGAAAAACAGTGTTGGCGTCAGCTCGAGGTCGAAGTGTTCGTTCAGGCGATTGGCAAACTGGGTAAACCCGATGGAATCGAAACCGTATTCCGTCAATTCTTCGTCCGGATCGAGATCTTCCGGCTGGACCTTCAACTGCTCGCTGGCAATTTCGGTCAAGCTTTCCAGAAGCCGCCGGTGCAAAATTGCGGGGTCCGCCGATTTCTTGGACAATTCGGTGTCGACAGGTAGAACCGGCGGTTGCTGAATTTCTGTTTCCGGTTTGAAAACCTCTTCGACAAAACGGCGGATGCGATCAGCCTTGCCAGTCGCAAACATGACGCGGGATGCAGTGCCAGCGAGCGCTTCGTAGAGCGCCTTCACCCCATTTTGGGTCTCAAGCGGGGCAAGACCCGTCGTTCGGCGCATAAGATCTTCTTGCACCTTCGACAAAGTCATGCCGCCATAGCGCCAAAGCGGCCAGGCAATCGACACCGTGCGACCCTGGCATTCTCCTCTCAAGCGGCGGCTTTCGCGTTCCTGCGCAAAACCGTCGATAAATCCATTGGCCGCGCCGTAGTCCACTTGCCCGGGATTTCCAACAACTCCTGATATCGAAGAATAGAGCGCAATAAAATCAAGCGGCTCGGTTCCAAGGGCGCGGTCCAGGGCGATTGCTCCGGACACCTTCGGCGCTAGAACAGAGTCCAGCTGTTCTGGTGTTTTTTGAGAAAACACCCCATCGGCGATGACACCGGCCATATGTATGACGCCGTTCAACTGTCCGTATTTGCGGCGTAAGTCTGCCACAGAGCGCATGACCGCGTCTTGATCCGACATATCAACCGTCAGGTGATGAAGGCCGGAGGTCTTTCTGATCCAGTCGGCGAGCGCTGCATCGGGATCGCTCCGGCTCGCCAGCACGACAGTGCAATCGGTGACGTGCGTGAATATCTCCCGGGCAAGACCTTGTCCCAGCGCACCGGTTCCACCGGTGATGAAATAGACACCGCCCGTCCGCCAAGGAACGTCTTCAGGCGTGGGCGATGCCGGCACTTCTTCCCATATTTCTTCGGTAAGCGCACCACTTTGAAGCCTGAGGACAGCACCTGCCGGGGCAGCAGCATTCCTGGTCAGCACAGCCTGGAGGTTCTCAGGAGAAGGCATTTCAGAGACCAAGAGAACCTGACCGCCTATCGAACGGTGTTCGCGGCGAATGCTGCGGAACATGGAAGCCAGCCCTGCCAATGCGGTTTGGTCTTCCGCAGCTTCCAGGATCAACTGGATCAGAACTTCACCGCTGGAAAGCTCTCCCTTTGCAATTTCGAGAATTTGGCGTGCGAGCATGCGATACCGCTCATCCAAACGCGCAGCCGGGTCGTCATCGAGCAAACGCACGTCCCATTCCGGCGATCTGTCAGCCAACATGCCTGATATCTTCGATGACCCGACGATAAGAACGACCCTGCGCAGGCGTTCCTCAACGCCGGTGGTTGTCGGGAGCGGACGCTGCCGTGGCTCAAAACGGAGACATTCATTCTTCTTCGGAACATTGAGAGCCCTGGTCGCAAATCCCTTCAGGGCAACGCGCACGCTGCCGTCACTGGCGACAAGATCGACATCCATCTTCGGGCGAGCAGCTTCCCGACCCCCGATTGTCCGGACACTGACCCACATCTTCGGCTCACAAGGACCGAACGTTTCCGCACTGTCCAGTGAGAAGGGTAAAGCGGTTTCCGGCCCCTCATCATTCCAGCCAACTCCGATCGCCGACTGAAGCGCCCCGTCCACAAGACTTGGATGAAAAACAAAATTACCAAGTGAAACATTCAGGTGTTGAGGCAGTTCGATTTCGGCAAAAACCGATGAGTCTGTCTGGTTCCGTTCGTTTATCGTCAAGCGGTTGATCACACGGTGGCCGGCCCCATAGGCCAGACCAATCCCATCGAAAGCGGCATAGACCTCGTCGTGGGTCAGATATTGACCGCTGGATTGCTTCAAAGCCTCGAGGTTTATGGATCTTTCGACACAAGAACCTGCTTCACTTACGTGCAATTGGGCATGCAGTTGGCGTTCACCAGTATCTGCAAAACTGGAAACTTCGACCCTGAAGCCGCCATTTTCTGCCGCAGCGAAATTGCAAAACAGTTCGGCATGTCCTTCTACCCGAAGCGGTGCCAGCCAGACGATCTGCCGGAGAAGCGGGTTTTTCAGACCGTTTTGAACGGCAGCCGAGCGCACTAGTTCCAAGTATGCAACACCGGGCAGAACCGGTGTGCCGGCGACCTTGTGATCAGCGAGGAACACTTCCTGGCCGGTCAGAACCAGAGCAAACTGCCCCGCCTCCCCCGGCTGTGGCGAGAGCAGGCCATTTGCATGCCGCGGGTTTGCCTCTTCAAGTGGCAACCAATACCGTTTGCGTTGGAACGCATAGGCCGGAAGCGATATGCGGCGCGGTCGCTCTTTCCCATAAAGACGCGCCCATTCGACGTCTCCGCCCTCGACCCAATGCCGGGCAATGATTTCCGCGCTTCTTTCTGAAGGGTTCAAAGGATCGGCTTTGCCGCGCCGCCCGCCCGGAACCCTTCCGGTGATCGCGGCTGTTGCATCGCCGCCAAGATACACTTCCAGTTTCCGCGCAAGGTCCTCGCTGCTTGTTGCAAGGAATACCGCGCGGCGCCGCATTGCGTCCCGGCCGGTCTGCAGGGTGTAGGCAAGCTCACGCAGATCGGCCTGTCTTGCGACCGCACACAATCTTGCGATCCCTGCTTCAAGCGCTGCTTCGGTTTTCGCGGAAAGCGGAACAAAAAGAGGTGTTTCAACCTCGTGCCATGCATTTCCGTCAGGGCGGCGGTACTCCTCAACGACCAGATGGACATTGGCCCCGCCTGCGCCAAACGAGCTGACACCCGCTCGCAAGGGCTGTGTCTTGCCATCAAGATCAAGACGTTTCCAGTCAGAGGCTTCCTGCAGCAGGTAGAACGGGCTGCCATCAAGGTCCAGCAAGGGATTGGGAGTACCGGCGTGGATCGTCTTGAAAAGCGTCCCGCCTTTCATCGCAAGCAGCACCTTGATCAGACCTGCGACACCAGCCGCAGTTTCCGTGTGCCCGATATTCGATTTGACCGACCCAAGTCCAATGGACGCCTGCGCCGGAGGGTCCAGGCCCCAGTTTTCATAAAGTTCCTTGAAGGCAAGTTTCAGCCCCTCGGTTTCAACAGGATCTCCGAGCGGCGTTCCGGTGCCGTGACATTCGATCAGGCCAATTGTGCGTGGATCGACACCGGCCTGTTTGTGCGCCTCGACGATCAAACGGGCCTGCGCTTTCGGATTCGGTGCGGTCAAGGACGTTGCGCTGCCACCATGGTGTTCAGCAGATCCCCGAATGACACCCAGGATCGGATCGCCGTCTCGTTCGGCCAGGTCGAGCCGTTTCAGTAGCACGGCCCCAACACCATCGGACCGGGCATACCCATCCGCGTCCCGGGAAAAGGCTTTGCAGCGGCCGTCCTGCGTGATCATTCCCACCTTGGAAAACATGATGTGCTGCATCGGTGACAACAGCAGGTTCGACCCTCCGGCAATCGCCATTTCGCAGCCTTCAAAGCGAATGCAGCTTACGGCCCGGTGTACCGCGACGAGAGAGCTTGAACAGGCCGTATCCACCACTTCGCTCGGCCCATGGATATCCAACAGGAAGGACAGCCGGTTCGGGCAAAACGCATGACCGAGCCCCGTAAGCTGCTGGGCGTCCATTATTCCCGCGCGATTGACCATGTTGGTGTAGTCGAGCAGGTTGATGCCCAAAAAGAGGCCTATCTTTCGGCCTGCAAGCGACCCTGGAGCATATCCGCCCCTCTCTATCAGGCTCCACACACATTCCATGAACAGCCGGTGTTGCGGGTCCATCAACTCGGCTTCGCGCGGTGAGATGCTGAAAAACCCCGCGTCGAAGTGATCGGCCTGGGGAATGAAGCCACCGAATTTTACATCGGTAAAGGCACCCTTCTTGGGATCCCCGAATACACTCCTCCAGTCCCAGCGTTCTGCCGGCACCTCCTCCATACAGTCATCGCCAGCTGCCAGATGACTTTCGAATGCCTGCAAATCCGGGCTTTGCGGAAACATGCCTTCCATCGACAGAATGGCAATCGGTACAGCGCCCGCTTCTTGCTCTGATGGTTTCACGTGAGGGATGCTTTGCTCCGCATGAGTTGTTGCCGTCCCCCTGGGTTTGGCTTCATGCGGTTTTGCCGGTTTGAACACCGCGCGATATCTGCGCATCCATCGGCTTTCGGCTCCGGTTTCGCCTTCGTGAGTGTCAGCTGTGTCCGCCTGGCCGGCAGGTTCACTGCCGCGCTCGTGCCGTCGATTGGCAGAATTCGCGATCGGAGTGTTTTCCATGATCGATGCGGCGTAGTGTTTCTCGATCGGTGAACCATACCGGTCCATCAGGATCGCGCCGAGGTCATCGAGGTTTTTGGCCTCAAAGAATGTGGTTGGAGCTACGGAAATTGCGAAGTGTTTCGAGATCTGCGCCATGATTTCGGTGATCGCAATGGAATCAACACCGAAATTGGCCAGGTTTTCCTGAGGATCGAGTTTGTTTTCCGGAATGCGCAAGGCTGCGGCTGCGATCTTGCATACATCGGCAGAGAGGAGGTCGGATGCGGCAACCACCTCCCTGGGTATTGCGACAGCATGTGCCAACCGGGTGGCATCCTGTGCAGCCAGGCGCGCATGTGCCCGCTCGACCAACTCCTTGTCCAGAAGCCGAGCCATTCGGGTCCGCGTGTCGCTGGGGCCAGGGCTCATTCTGCAGCCGCCTCCCGAGACCTGTCTGCATCATCACCCAGCATATCGCGGTAGTGGCGCATATGGCCGAGAAGTTTCCAAAGATCGGCCTCCCACTGATGCCGATAGGAATCGATGAAGTAATTCTGTCCGAGATCCGGCGTGTCGGTTTTCTTGGCTTTCAGGAACTGCTCCAAGCCGGGCGTCCTGCCGAACAGGGCGCGGGCATAGTTCAAAACGAACAGACCCTGGGTTTTCAGCCCGTCTCCCAGTCCACCCGCAGCATTTATGAAACCCATGAACAGGATGTTGTCCAGATCGCGCGGCGTGGAATGCATGAATAGATCAGGGATATCTCCCTTCCACTCCAGCAAACCTTTGTCGAGAAAAGGAAAATCGCGGTTGTAGCCAGTTGCGTAAAGCACCAGATCAACGTCTTGCCTGGTTCCGTCCCTGAAGATGGCAGTCTTGCCCTCAAAGCATTCGATATCGCCTTTTGGTGTGATATCACCATGGCCAATGTAGTAGAGCAACAGCGAGTTCATCACCGGATGGGCCGCATCCAGCGGATAATCAGGCTTCGGAAGACCGTAGTCTGTGCCATCGTATCCGGCGAGCTTGAAGACTTCCTCGATGTAAGCAAGCGTTTCTTCTTTGGTCGGAAACTTGTTACCCAGCTCCATCATCCATTGAGGGGTGGGTTTTCCATAGATGAATTTCGGCTGGTAGTAATATCCGCGCCGCGTACTGTGCGCGACGCTTTGCGCCGTTCGCGCGGCGTCAACGGCAATATCACACCCCGAGTTTCCGCCACCGACCACAAGAACCCGTTTTCCGGCAACCTGTCTCGCCGACTTGTAGTCTCTGACATGGAGGATTTCGCCTCGAAAATCGCCAGAGTAAGCAGGATCCGGATATCGAGGGACGCGCTGCAGGCCATTGCAGACAATCACCAGCGGATAAAGTTCATCATGCCCGGCTCGTGTCTGAAGCCGCCAGTTTTCGCCTTCCTGCGTGAGTTTTCTAACCGGAGCATTGAAGTGTGCCCGGTCATAAACACCAAACTCCCTTGCATAGGAGCGGATATAGGCCAGCATCTGCATGTGGTTCGGATAGTGCGGATAGCTTTCCGGCATTGGAAAGTCGGCGACCTGAGTGTTGAACTTCGGCGAAATCAGATGAAGGGACTCATACGTCCGGCCACATTCGGCCTCCGCATTCCAGACACCTCCGAAATCAGCTTCAGCCTCATAAAGATCCACCTCTATGCCGCCTTCAATCAGCTCACGCGCTACCCCGATGCCCGTTGGTCCACCCCCGACAATCGCAACCTTGTTTGGCACAGTGCTCATGAGGGAAGGTTCTCCTCGATCGCAAAGCCCTGGACCTTATCCAATGTCGTCAATTTGACACCAACCAGCCGCAGGCTTTCATTTCCGTCCGTATTGTAGGCCTCCACCGTGACACCATTGGAAGATCCGCTCGCAGCAGACAGTTTCAAGCTGACCTGATCGCTGGCAGGTTTAAAGCCATACATGGCCTGAACACTCATGGGGAACGGCAACGCCTTCGGGCCATCATGTTCAAACGAGGTGTCCGACACTGTGAACGCCAGCAAGCGCCAGACCGCATCCAGAATGAAGGGATCGAAAACCATGCCCGCCGCTTCGGCAGCGTCATTCGACGGGCGCGTGAGCCTCGCCCAGAACACAGCGTCGTCACGGAATACATGATCCACCCGTGCCATCTCAGGTGACGGCGGACCGGAGTGAATAGAACAAACTTCGGCAAAACTTCGGAACGCGTCGGTGATTTCTGTTCCCGGCAGCGGTTGATTGCCAGCCAGGGTCTTCCCGGCGGGCGCTGCCAAAGCCCCGGAAACGCTGGATCCAAGATGGCACGGATGTCCGTCCTCTCCGTCAGCTTCGACCCTGAAAAGCAACCCTTCGGCATCGGACATCACCGAAATATTCAGTTCGCGCGGCTTACCGTTTATGGCAACCGGCGCTCCCCACAACAGGTGCTGCAATCCGTTGACCCGCGTGCCGGTCAACCGCTCCAAAACGCTGCGAGACATTTCAGGCAGCAATAGCCCTGTCATCAGTCTTTGCTCGCCGCTTGTATGCGTCGTCAGGTAGGGCTCGGCGCCGCTCAATCGAATAGTCATCTGGCCGACTTCGCTCGCTATCGCCTGTTCGCCAAACCAGGACGGACCACCCGTCAAAGGCTCGGACACTGCCGGGCTTTCGTGGTTGGCGGCTTCCGGTTTTGGCCAATATGCAGTTTTCCTGAACGGGTAGCCGGGCAAGTTGATCCGCGCAGTTTCGGATTTGGGCCATCTCAAGTCAACGCCGCCGGCCCATAGCGCCAAAGCCTTGTCCATTTGACGCGCATCACCAGACCGGAGCCACTTCTCTCCCAGCGCCCGCACTTCCCCATCCTGTTCAAAGCCCGACGAACCGGTGTTGCCGTTTGACGTGAAGTGCATGCCCTCAAGCGGAACCCCGTTTGCTGCAGCTGCCAGTTTGCGCAGAAGATCCGTCCGGTCGTTGAAGACGAAGGCCAGTCGGTCGCAAAATCCGGACCGGCTCGCCTGCAGGGCCGCGGCAAGACCGTCCAGATCGATGTTCTGCCGCGCGGTGACAAAGCGCTCAACCTCTGCCGCGTAGTCGATCAGACGATCTTTGTCTTTGGCAGACAGCACGAAGGCACGGGGCTTCATCCCTCCAAAATCCTTGGTTCGCGCAACGTGTTCTTCAAGAACCAGATGCGCATTGGTGCCGCTGAAACCGAACGAACTGACGGCGACACGCCGCGGTGCACCAGTCTTGTCTTGCTGCCACTCCTCCAGTGACTTGCTGACTGAAAAAGGTGTGTTGGAAAACGGGATATGGGGATTTGGTGTGTCGATATTGATTGAAGGCGGGATCTGCCTGTGTTCCAGCGCCAGCATAGATTTCAAGGTCCCTGCAACCCCCGCAGAAGCAAGCAAATGACCGATGTTGGATTTTACCGAGCCGATCGGACAACTGTATCCTGCCGGAACATTTTCAAACGCGTCGGTCAATCCTTCCACTTCGATGGGATCGCCCAAGGGCGTGCCCGTGCCGTGGCACTCCAAAAGTCCAATGCTCGCCGGATCGATGTCGAACCTTTCGTAGACCGATTTGATAAGGGCGGTCTGGGCTTTCGGATTTGGCGCCGTAATTCCGTTGGTGCGCCCATCCTGATTGGTCCCCCAGCCGCGAACAATAGCTCTAATCGGATCGCCGTCCCGTTGCGCTTCCTCCAGACGCTTCAGCATGACGACACCCACCCCCTCTCCGGGGACAAAGCCGTTTGCGCGTTCGTCGAAGGAAAAACACCGTCCATCCGCCGACAGCATGCTCACCTTGGCAGTATCTATGAACATTTTCGGACCAATAAGAACGCACGCCCCGCCTGCAATCGCCAGGTCGGAAGTGCCCGACAGCAGACTTTCGCATGCCTGGGCGATGGCGACCAGAGAACTGGAACATGCCGTGTCCACCGAGATCGAAGCTCCGCGCAGATCGAGCAGATAGGAAATCCGTGCGGCCAGGATCGACCCGGAATTTCCGAGAAGACTGTAGGTATTCTCCTCCTCGATCAGGCCCTGGTATCCGCTCGGACCGGACGCCGCATAAACGCCGCACGGGCTGCCGGAAAGTTGTGCCGGATCTATCGCGGCGTCCTCAATCGCGTGCCAAGCCGTCTCCAGGAAAAGCCGTTGCTGCGGGTCCGTAAACACTGCTTCCAATGGCGTGACATTGAAGAACTCGGCGTCGAAACGGTCAATTCCTTCGAGGGAACCCATCCACTTGCAATAGGTTTTTCCCGGAGCCTGAGGATCAGGGTCATAGTACCGGTCGATATCCCATCGTGTGGACGGAACTGCGTCGATACAGTCCCGGCCAGACGCAATATTCTGCCAGAATGTCTCGAGGCTTTCCGCCTTTGGAAACTTGCCGGATGCGCCGATGATGGCGATTGCTCCGCTGCCGGTAACTGGTTCTGTCTTTGCTGCATGCAACGTGGTCGGTGCCGGGCCGGATCTACCCGGTGGCGGCTCAACAGGCTCCTCCGAATGATGCTCTTCGCGTTCCCCGACCGGATTTTCCGCCGCCGGGATCAGCCCGGCAATATGTGAGACGAGCGCACCTGCGGTTGGATGCGCATAAACAGCCGTCGCGGGGAGATTGATTTCATACTGCTCGTTGAGTTTTCGGATCCATGTCACGGCAAGGATCGAGTCCAGCCCGAGATCCAGGAAGGCGGATCGATCGGAAATCTCTCCCGGATCGATCATCAGGTCCTGTGCGAGAGAGATAATGATGTCTGACCGCAGATCTTGATCGACGGCACTTGCTTCCTCCGTGCCTTCGACGGATGCGGCAGCAGCCGGTTGTTGCCCGGCTTCGGCCTCCTCGCGCGGTTCATCTGCGTTACCGGCACCAATCACCTCTGCAAAATGACCCGTCAGAGCCTGAACCGTCGGATATGCATAAACGGCCGTCGCCGGTAAGGCGATGTCGAACTGCCTGTTGAGATTGCGGATCCAGGTAACGGCCAGAATTGAATCCAGTCCAAGTTCCAGGAAAGTGTCCTGTGGCCGGATGTCAGATGCGTCAATCATCAGGTCATTCGCCAATGACATGATCAGATCCGCTTTCAGTGCCGACCGGTCAAGATCAGGCTCTCTTTCAGGTTCCCTCTCTTTGGACCCAAAAGTTTCAGAAGAAAACTTGGCTGCAATCCGCTGTTTGACGTCCTGATTGCCGATGAAAGTCTTCTCGTGCATGGCAAGTTCGCACTCAAGAACCTTTTCCAGCGCAAAGCGGACACCCTCGGCATGCCCTGTTTTCACGGCAATCAGCCGTTCAACCGGTTCCCTGGCCAGCGCATGGGCTTCGTCCAAGGCAAAACCAAGCACATCGCGCGCCGGATGACTTGTTGCACGCTCTGTTCTGTCTGACAGGTCTTTGCCCCGGTACTGCCGCGCCGAAAACAGGATTTCCCGTCCAAGTTCATCACCTAGTCTTTTGGGGAAGATCAGTGTTGCCCCGGCTCCAGGCGTAAAACCCAGCAGCAGATAGTTGCTTTGGTAGATCGCCTCGTCGGCCATGATCGTGCGATCGCAATACATGCCGAGAGACCAGCCGGCTCCGATCGCATGCCCTTGCATAGCCGCAATGACAGGAAGGCGACACTCCAAAGGCAGGGAATAGATCTTCCGGTCTGTAAACCGGCTACCACCTTGCTGAAGATCGTCGAGCCCTTCCCGGGTACCGCCACATGCGAAATAGGTGTCGTGCCCAGTCAGCACCACCACCTTGGCCTCCGGCAGCAAAGCGACGGTTCCGAAGGCCTCTTCTAGTCCGTCCATGAAATCGGGCGTGAACATGTTGCGGCCGGACCGCTCCAGCATGGTTATGAGAGCCACCCCATCCTCAAAGAGCTCAAGGCGCATCACATCCGTCTTCAAGGTGATCGGTCTTGAAGACGGATGTGGCTTCCTGTCCTCGGGGGCCCGCACCGCATTCATGGGGAACAGCGCAGCTGTATTGTCACCAAGAAGCTGCGGCAAATCGCGACGCATGTGCTGTTTCAAGAGAACCAGCGACTTCCGCGGTCCCTGTGCAATATCTTTCGCCAGCGCAAGGGCCGCGTCATACTCCTGCCCGGCGTCCACCCGAAGTGCACCACGCCGTTCTTCCCTACCGAGTGCGACAGACCGTCTTGCGACAATGAAATCGGCTGCAGCAAGAAGTGCGCTCGCCCGGTCAGGCGTATTGCCACCGGCACACATCACAACCGGTACAGGGCACTCAAGCAAGACTGCCGGTTCCAACTCCGCTGGCCATTCCCCTGACGTGCCCCAATCTTCCGCCAGGACGACTACAATCGCGTGTATGGTTTCGTCCACGCCCGATTTTTCAAGCGCCTGGGCGAACAAATCAGCTTGTTGAGGCCCCCAGATGCCCGAAAGGGTCAGAACATGAACGCCCTCTGTAGTCGCATCTGGAAGGACTTCGCCAGCCATCGCTTCCTTTTCAGAAGTGGCCGCAAGGGGTGCGAGAAGGACTTTTCCGGATCGGGCGACGGCGGAACCGCGCGAGACCGCAACTTCGGCAGCCGGCTCCGCCAAGGTTATCTTTGGTTTGGGAACCGCCGCCAGGACAGGCTCGCCGCGCTTTGCAGACGGCGCCGACCGGGTTGCAGGATCGTCACCGGGCGTGCTGCGGTCCGCCGCTGCTCGCTTGCCAGCCACCCAGTAGCTCTTGTCTGCAAACGGATAGGTTGGCAGCGGCACCCGAAGCCGCGGACGCTGGAAAACTGATCCGGCGTCAATGGAAGCGCCTGCCAGGAATTTCCGTCCAAGGGCCCTCAGGTTGGCGCACCTTGTGTTGCCGGCCGCTTCCGTCAGCCTTGCAGGCAACTGCGGCCCGCCATTGACGGTGACAGGGCACTCTCCGGATTCCACTCCGCTGTCCGCGCGCCCCCGCAGCCATGTTCTCAAGGCCTGGCAGACGTCGTCCAGGCCACTTGCGACAAGTGTCAGCCGGTGCGCCATTGACCGTCTGCCAACCATCAACGTGAATGACACATCTTCGGCGAGGAGCTCATGAGGCTTTTCGAGATGGATGACAAGGTTTTCAGCCTGTGCCTTCAGTTGATCTTGGGTACGGGCAGAAAGCACAAACAGCAGATCACCGGCGGGTTCCGGTTCTTCCTTCCTTTCCGGCGCGTCCTCAATGACCGCGTGGGCATTGGTGCCGCTGAAACCAAACGAACTGATCGCCGCCCTGCGTTTCTTGCCCCCACCCATTGGCCACGCCACCGGTTGCGTATTGACCGCAAATTGGCTGGAAGGGAAATCGATGGCCGGGTTACCTGTGCCGAAATGGATGCTCGGGGGAATAGTTTGCTCGCGCAAGCTCAAGAGCACCTTGGCAAGGCCTGCAATTCCCGCCGCAGTGGTCGCATGCCCAATGTTCGACTTCACCGCTCCAAGATAGACTTTACGCCGATTGTTTTTGCCAAATGCCCGGGTGAGAGCTGCATGCTCTATCGGGTCTCCCAGAACGGTTCCCGTGCCATGAGCCTCGACATAGTCGATGGTGCCCGGATCAATGGCATTTTCCTCGTAGACCTGACGGATCAAACGCTCCTGAGACGATGCGCTCGGCGCAGTGATGCCATTGGTGGTGCCATCCTGATTGGTTCCTGACGCGGCCACCACACCGAGGATCGTATCGCCATCTTTCAGCGCATCCTTGAGTGGCCGCAGGAGAACAGCTCCGACGGCTTCTCCCGGAACGATACCGTCGGCGCTGGCACCGAAGGCGGCGCAGCGGCCGGTCGATGACAACATCCGTGCCGCATTCGCATAGCGGAAAAAGCGCGGTGAACACTGAACGAAAACGCCGCCTGCCAGCGCCAGGTCGCATTCCCCGTTTCGAAGGCTCTGACAAGCCAAATGCAGTGCAACGAGGGAACTTGAGCAAGCTGTATCAATGGCGACTGCCGGTCCTTTCAGATCAAGCCAATAGGAAATACGCGCCGGGATAAGCGACGTCGTGTTCCCCCAGAACGCCTGGCCCGGCGGCTGCTCATCAAAAAGTTCCTGATAATCCCCATGCGCACAGCCCACGAACACGCCACAGCGACGACCGATGATATCCTCGCCTGCATGTCCGGCGCTCTCCAGCGTCTTCCACGCCTCTTCCAGGAAGAGCCGTTGCTGTGGATCCATATAAGTCGCTTCAACGCCGGAAATCCCGAAGAACACCGGATCAAAGCCATCGATACGATCGAGGAAGCTGCCATGCCGGCCATAGTTTCCCTGTTCGGCATCCCGGTGAAACGGCGACAGATCGAAGCGCCTCACCGGCTCAACCAGGTCTTCACCTGCAATCAGATGGTGCCAAAGATCGTCCATCGTCGGTGATTTTGCGAACCGGCCGCTTGCTCCAACGATCGCTATCGCCTCATCGGTCTCCCTCGGTGCAGCGGCCGTGATCTCGGGATCCGCTGACGGTTGCGCGGCAGAGACGGCAAGTGTGTCGCGGGATTCGAAGGCTGCCTTTTCACTTTGTTCTGAAATCCCGGGATAGCCGCTGAGCAAATGCGCCAGCAATCTGGAAGCATTTGTAAAATCGAAGAGAACGGTCTGATCGATCTCAATTCCAAATGTCGTGCGCAAACGGTGAACGAACTCGGCACCCAATATCGAGTCCAGACCGTAATCGGCAAAACTGCGCTCAATTTCAATAGCCGCAGGCACGATGTTGAGCGTTTCACCCAACGCCGCCAACAGGCGGTCGCGAACGGTCACATCCGTTTCACCATACGCTTCGGAAGGGAGTGCAAGGCCAGAAACCTCAAGCGGCCTTTGATCTGCTTTGGCAACGATAATCTGTTGCCCCAACTCCTGTTCCTGGGCAGAAGAACAACAGATCCACTCAAAGCTGTTTGCCTCAAGCGCCTCTCGCCAACCTTCGGACGTCAGCGAGGGCGACCCCGGGATACGCCGGTCTCCATCGACAAAACGCCACCAACCGTCCAGCAAACCAAAAGTCACATGCGTGAAGACGGTGGGTCTGCTGGTTTCGTTTAAGAGCAGGAGACCGCCCGGCCTTAACGTTTCACGCACCCTTGCCATCGTGCTGGAAATATCCGCTGTTGCATGTAGAGCGTTCGCAGCAATCACAATGTCATAGCACCCGGATTCGAAACCCTGTTCCGAGAGCGGTTTTTCAATGTTCAGCAGCATCGGACGCAAACCGGCAACCCGGTCGGCATAATTCCGTTCGGCGTGAATCAAAAATGCCCGTGACACGTCCGAATATCCATATTCGGCAATCCTGTCCCGATGGGAGGCCAAAGCTTCAAACACGGGTTCGCTCGTACCACCCGTCCCTGCTCCGATTTCCAGAATTCGGAATTTGCGCCCTGGAGTGTTGTCTGCCGCCACAATTTTTCCGGCGGTTTCCGCGACCGTTTGACTGAAGCGCGCAGCCACCTGGTTCTCCTTGTAGACCGCTTCTACAAGAGATTGACGCCCATCTGGGAATAGAACGTCGGTGGCTTTTTTTCTACCTGTCAGGATGTCCGGCAACGACCGCAGGGCCGTTTCTGCCAATTCAAATTGTGCCCGCGACTTGCCTGCCTGCCTGGCCTTTTCCCAAGCGGTCCACGCTTGAGGTTCATCGCATTCGCCAGGCCCGTTTGATATCAGGGATCGCGCTGCGCCAAGCCATTTCTTGAACGGTAGCGTCACCTCGTCGTCTCGAACTTCGTTCAGAACCGCCGCCAAAACGCGGGAGGCCGCAGCTTCCAGATGCTGTTGGTGTTGAAGCAGCCCAACGTCGCCTCGCTTTTCCTCAACGCTCTGACGAATGTCCGCGACTTCGATTGGGGCGGTGTGGGGCACCGCGTTGTCCAGTCCAGTTACACTTCCGGGGAGCCAGTATCTGTTTTTTGCAAAAGGATAGGTTGGCAAAGAAACGATGAGCCCGGAACGATGCCCTGGCAAGTGTTCCCAATCCACATTCACGCCTTCGACCCAAAGGCGGGCAACTGTTTCCAGATGACCGGTTTCCCAGGCTCTTTCGACAACATCCCCGATTACCTGATCAGCCGCCAGCGCACCAAGCGCGCCTTTCCTCGAATTCTGAATACTCTGCGCGTGCGGGACGCACGGCTCTTCATCTTTCAGCCAGGCATCAAGCGCGTTCCGCAGTTCATCCCCACTAGCCGTCACAAGGGCAAGCCTGCAGTCCATCGCTTCACGGCCGATCTGCAGCGTATAGGCGATATCGGCAAGGTTGGGAGCAGTCCGGGGAAATCCCCGGTCAACAGAATTCGACGCAATTAGCTCAAGCAGACCATTGATCGAGCGGGACATATCCAAATCCGCAGGCGTTGGGCGGCGCTCAAAGGTCTTTTCGCACCAGTTTTGCAAAGCAGGAATATGTGATGTTTCCAGTCCAAGAGCATCGAAATCTTCCTCGGGGTCAATCTGTGCCGGATCAATTGCCAGGATACGGCCGAGTTCAACCTGAACTTCTTCAGGTGACACGCTTTCACTAAAAGACTTCCGGTTCGGCAAAGGAGAATTCTTCAAAAATCCGAGCAGCCGCTTCACATACTCTTTCAGCCTGTCGGGGTCTTGTGCTGACATCAAAATCAGTTGCGGTGTTTCAGCGACATCCCCACTCGAAGAAGGGCCATTCTGGTCTACCCATTCTTCCAAAATCACATGAGCATTCGCGCCGCCGGCACCAAAGGAAGATACCCCGGCCCTTCTCGGTGACCGGGACGACCAAGTTGCTGCCTCCCTTTGAATTACAAATGGTGTTTCCTCCAGAGCGATATTCGGGTTGATCCGCTCCGCATGCAGACTGGGAACGAGCACCCGGTTCTTCATTTGCAGAACCACCTTGGTCAAGCCGGCGATCCCAGCAGCAGCTTCCAGGTGACCTATCGAGGATTTCACCGATCCCAGTGCACACGAACCGGCATGTTCCGTTACAATGCCAAATGCCTGAGTCAATCCATCGATTTCAATTGGATCGCCAAGTTCCGTGCCGGTCCCGTGCGCCTCGATGTAACTGATGTCGCCCGCCTTGAGCCCGGATCGGTCAAGGGCGGCGTCTATCACATCCCGCTGCGCGTCTGGGTTGGGAACAGTGTATCCGTTTGTGCGGCCGCCATGGTTTACGGCACTGCCCCGAACGACCGCGTGAATCCTGTCCCCATCTGCTATGGCCCGGGACAACGGTTTCAACAGAACGCATCCGGCTCCCTCACCGGGAACAAACCCGTCGCCGCCTGCGCCAAAACTCCGGCACCGGCCTGTCGGGCTCAACATTCGAGCCGCGCTTAGCTCAGCATAATTCGATGGATGCAGATAAAGATTGACGCCACCGGCCAGTGCCAGGGCGCAACTCCCGCTTCTCAGTTGCCCGCAAGCCTCATGGATTGCAGAGAGCGAAGACGAGCACATCGTGTCGACAGGCAGACTTGGGCCGGAGAGATCCAGGATGTGCGATACCCGGTTGGCGAAGCTGGCAAAGGATGTCGATGGCCGCACCATCGCCCCGTGCTCGGACCGGAATGGCCCAAAAAGCGCGAACCCGGTCTTGGTCACGCCTGCAAAAACACCAACGCGTGCACCACCGTGCTCTGTACCGGCTATTTCCTTCAATCGATCTCTCGTATAGCCGCCATCTTCGATAGCCTGCCAGGCGGTCATCAGAAACAGCCGTTCCTGCGGATCCATGCCTGCGGCCTCCCGCGGAGACAGACCGAAGAACATCGGGTCGAAATCGGCGAAACCGTCCAGAAACGCACCCCACTTGCAGTAGCTTTTGCCCTGCGCCACGGCCTTGTCGGGATCGGGGTCGAAGACCTCCTCCAACGCCCAGCGGTCATCGGGGACAGCACCGACTGCGTCATGGCCGGCAAGCAAGTTGTCCCAGAATTCTTCCAGATTGGCTGCATCGGGATAGGTTCCGCTCATGCCGATGATGGCAATCGGTTCATCATCGGCGAGGCTTGACGACGATATCCCGGAGGTGGGCACAACGCGGGCGCGTCGGCTTAAAGGCTGTTCAGACCCGGCCGTTTCCCCCGTCCATACTCCACATGCTACGGGTTGGGTTTCAACGAGGAACGTACTGACCTCATGCAGCGTCCGGTAGCGGAAGAACAGGGTTTTGGGCAGTTTTTCAAAGACGTCATCCAACCGGCTGTTGAGCCTGGTAATCATCAGCGAGTCGATGCCGTAGTCTTCCAAGGGCGTTTGCGGATTGATCGCGCTTGCCGCAAGACCGCTGATCTCGGCGAACAAAGCGCCGAGTTTCCGGACCACTTTGTCTTTAAACTGACCTGAAGCGTTCGCGAGACCTGCATCATCGTGTACAGGCGCTGACCTATCCGGCGCCGTCGCTCTTTCTCCGGCGGCAAAAAACGCCCGAATTCGTGCCTCGTTTCCACCAACCACGGCTACTTGGGCGGCGTCAGACACAATGGCTTTTTCCAGCGCGGCCAAACCGGCTTGTGTCTCCAGGGGTCGCTGCCCCATCCGGCGGTAAAGAGCGTCTTTCACCGTGTCATCAGCAGACATGCCGCCATCCGCCCAAAGGGGCCAGTCGACAGCAGTGATCCTGTTTCCGGATCGTGTTGCGAAAACGTCCAGAAAGCCGTTTGCTGCAGCGTAACAAGCTTGCCCGGCATTTCCGAACGGCCCGGCAAGCGATGAAAACAATACGAACGCGTCGAGTGATGTATCTGAACAAGCGTCCGCAAGCGCCAGCGCACCCTGCACCTTCGAAGACATGACACTTTTCAAGTGCCTGCTGGACTTTGTGGCAATGTATCCGTCGTGCAAAACCCCGGCACAATGGAAGACCCCGTTTAGTTTTCCGTGCACCTCAATGATATGGGCAGCAAGATCACGGACAGCCTTCGGGTCACAGACATCAACCTGACGGTAGGCCGCGACAGCACCCTTTTCGCGCAACCCGGACAAGACTTTTTTCCGGTCTGCATCAATCGGACTGCTGCCAGTCAGAACAATTACGGCGTTCTTGACGGTCACGGCAATATGTCCGGCCAATAACCGCCCCAGACCACCCATCCCTCCCGTGATCAGATAAACACCCCCGGTGCGCCACGGGGTTTCGACGGTTCGCTCTGCCAGCTCCTGCCAACACCAAACCTGACGTTGTCCTTCAACGTAGCGCATGCGCACGCTGTGCAAATCGCCAGCAGCCTCCTTCAGCCAGACCAGGGTCTGCTCGGACGAACCGGCAAGCGGGACCTCAACGACCTGACCGCGAATACGAGGGTCTTCTTCGTGGGCCGTTTGCAGCATGCCGGTCAGCCCGCTGAAAAGAGCATTTTCTCCCTCAAGTGCAACGGCAAGTTGGACAAGAACATCTTCCTTGCCACCGGAGGCCATTTCCTGCCGCAGGATTTCCAGAAGCTGTTCGGCCGCATCGGTATATCTGTCGGAGATGGTCCCGCCGGCAAGAAGCAGGTTGTGGCTGGTTAAGGCCCGGTCGGCCGGAACATGGACCCCGCAACCGACAACGACATGGCGGCCCGAGAAAGGAGTAGAGGATGTCGCCTCTGCTGTTGTCCACTTCGCCGAAAAGAGCATCTTCTCGCGATCGCTTTCAGCAGGCCTTGCAGCGGGCAGCCAATAGCGGGTCTCGTCGAACCTGTGCGCTACCAACGGGGACCGTGCCAGGCGCTGCTCAGTATCGACGCTTTCCAGTACAACATGTGCGTTCGCACCACCGAACCCGAAACTGCTTACCCCGGCCCGTCTTGGGTGGCGATCATTGCCTCGTTTCCAGGGTTCCCGCCGGGTCAAAATCCTGAATGGACTGCCCTCCAGATCGATGTGCGGACTGCGTGGTTCGCTGTGTAATGTGGGTGGGAGTTCGTTCCGGCGCATGGCCATCAGCACCTTGATGACACCGGCGATACCGGCTGCGGCCTCCAGGTGACCGATCGCCGATTTCACGGTTCCAAGGCCAATCCAGGGAGTGGCAATTGGCTCTGCGCCCAGCAATTGGGAATAGGCGCGGCGCAAACCGTTGATTTCAACGGGATCTCCCAGTTCGGTCCCTGTGCCATGCACCTCAATGTGGCTGACGGACTTCGGATCAATATCTTGCATTGCCTCGATGATCAGCCGCGCCTGTGCTTTGGCGTTCGGAGCTGTCAAAGCTCCCGACCGGCCACCATGGTTTTCAGCGCCCCCGGCGATCACACCGTGGATGCGATCACCGTCGCGTTCTGCGTCGGTCAACCTTTTCAGCAAAAGGGCTGCCACACCCTCGCCTCTCGCATAGCCGTCTGCTGCCTGTCCAAAGGTGTGGCAACGGCCGGCTGGTGACAGCATTCCTGCCTGATACGGACCTTCAAAGCCGTCCAGCGCCAGACACAAATTGACGCCACCGACAATGGCAGCCGAACATTTGCCACTTAACAGAGTGTCTCGAGCCCGCAACATTGCAACGAGTGAGCTGGAACATGCCGTATCAATCGCCTGGCTCGGTCCGTGAATATCGAACTGATGCGAAAGACGGTTTGCAGCCATCGCGAGGGAATTGCCAGTGGCAACATAGCCATCGGACGGGAGGTCCTCCGAACGCCACAGTTCGGCATAATCCAGCGAGGTTATGCCGATGAAAACACCGGTATCGCGCGGCAGGTCCTGCGGCTTGTATCCGGCGTCTTCCAGAGTACGCCAGGAGGTTTCCAACAAGAGTCGCTGCTGAGGATCAAGCCGTTCGGCCTCGACCGGCGAGACATTGAAGAAAGCCCCATCGAAGCGGTCAATATTCTTCAAAAACCCGCCATGCTTGGCAAAACCCGCTTTTGCAAACCTGTCGGCATAGACTTGGGAATATCGGCCAAGGGGCAGATCGCCCGTTAAATCGTGTCCCTCCAGCAGATGATCGAAGAACGTTTCAACATCTGGGCTCTGCGGAAACCGGCCAGCCATGCCAATAATTGCGATCCGGTTCTCCGGTGCTGGCTCCTCAGGTGTACCCGACCAACGCGAAAACCGGGCGCTTCTTTCACGCATGCCCCCGTCTTCCAGACCATCAGAAGACGCCACGCGCAGAGTGTCTGCAACCTCGGGCATTTCCGGAGGTTTCAGTTTCAGATCATGCCGGCCGATCAGATGGTACGTAAGCGCTTCTAAATGTTCACATTCGAAGAATACCGCCGGTGAAACCTCGATGCCGTAGGCCTGGCTGATGTCGTTTGCGAAACGCGCGAGGGAAATGGAATCGAAACCCAGGTCATGGAAGGTCTCGCGCGCTCCAATATCGGCGGCTGAAAACTTCAGGATTGCGGCGGCCTTTTCCCGTAAATCCCGTTGAAGCGTATCTGCGTGAGTTTCCGAAGGTCCCGCGTCAACATCAACATATGTTTGACCTGCCGCAGCCTGCTTTCGCGCGCCCAGGCGGATATCGGAGATGATCCCGACGACTGATCCGTCCGCGTTCAGAAAGTGAATATTTGGGAGGCCTGTGCGCCCGAGGCGGCAAAGTATGTATGCTATTTCACCAGCCGCTAGAAAGACATGTCCAAGGCCTCGCAATAGTGATTCAGCTTCAGCGGGAACCACAATGCGGAGCAACTCAAAAGCGGCGGCAAGCGCTGGAGCTGGACAGCAAATGTTTTTCTTGAAGAAATCCTGTTGCAGCGGCTCGTCCTTCAGGCGGCACAAGGCCCCGCCACCGGATAGTTCCCAAAGACCCTCCACACTCTCCAGATAGGGTGCAAAAGAGAGGCGCTGCTCTTTCAAGCGACCATAGAAATCTTTGACGTCGAGAAGGCGGGTGGAAGCATATTTCAAGGCCTCCAGGTCGAACCTGCTGTCACCTGTCGTGCCTCCACGCGCAGCGCTCGCTTCGGCCCACTTGACGCGTTTGCCATCCACCGTCGCCACGGTGATCTCGATAATGCAGCCGTCCGCTGATTGAGGCCTGACCTCAATCTGGAGTTCCTCTACTTCCGGCCACACCGGAGTGAACAGGAATTCGAGATTTGACAGTGTCGGCTCTTCGGCAACGCCAGAGATCTTTGCCACCGAGCAGGCGATCTCCGCGGCGGCGATTGGCAGGACCGTCTCCCGGCCCGCGTCGAGATAAACATAGTCCCGCAATTCTTTGAGGTGAAGCACTGTGCGGTAGCGCAATCCGGTCACATCCGACTGGTTTTCGCCAATAAAAGGGTGCAGTTTGAAGCGTGACCCGAGCGGATTGACGACCGACGGAGCATCGGCGTCCTGCTGATACCAGCACCGGACCTTTTCGAACGGATAGGCAGGCAGGGATATTCGGCGCACGTCTCTGCCGAGATTGAAGAGGTCCCAATCCATGGGTGCGCCATGGCACCAGGCTTTTGCGACCGTCTGCAAATGCCGCTCCGCGCAAGCTGTAGCCACATCCTCAAGATCGTCGGGCAGATCGGTTTCAAGAATATTCGGGACATACGTCATGCCCGATACGGGCGTATCCGATGTCAGAAAACTCTCAATGAGGGTGCGCGCATCTGAAATGCTTGTGGCGGCCACTGCCATCCGGCAGGAAAGTTCGTTTTTGCCGGTCTGCAGCGTATAGGCCACATCGGAAAGGCGGCAATCCGGCGTGCGTTCCAGAAAGGCGGCAAAGCGCTTCAAAACTTCTTTCAGTCTCTCCGGTGCCAGCGCCGAGAACACCAGAAGGTCAGGTTCACCCTGGTCTGCCGCGCGGACCGCCGCGCGGTGTTCTTCCAAAACAATATGGGAGTTCATCCCCCCGGCACCGATGGAGGTAACACCCGCCCGGCGCGGCAGCTCGACGCCGTTTTCATCAATCAGCCGGCGCCAGGGGGTCAATGCACGCTGGACAAAAAACGGGGTAGTCTGAAAGGGAATGTCCGGGTTCAGCGTCTCGGCGTGAAGCGAAGGCGCAAGCTGACCATGTCTGAACTGGGCCAGCACTTTGACCAGGCCGGCAAGTCCGGATGCGCCAAGAAGGTGAGCCACATTGCTCTTGACCGTTCCGATGGGGCAGGTTTGCACCGCATCGGTGTGTTTGCGGAACACATGCGTCAGGGCCTTTACCTCAATCGGATCCCCGAGAGCGGTTCCCGACCCGTGCCCTTCGATATAGCCAATCGTCTGCGGTCCGATACCGGCGTCCTCAAGCGCCCGCTCTATTGCTACCGCCTGCTGGTTGGGATTGGGTACGGTGAAACCGTTGCGGACACCTGCATTGCTTATGCCTGTGCCGGTGACGACGCCATAGACATGATCTCCATCGCGTTCGGCATCTGCAAGCGGCTTCAGAACCAGCGCACCGACGCCTTCGCCAAGGATCGTACCCTCCGCGCCGAGACCGTAGCCCCGAATGACATCGGCGGACTTGGTAGTGAAGTGCTCCTGCGACGTCGCGATCAGCTTTTGTGGATGAAGAAGCAGGCTGACGCCACCAGCCAGCGCCATTTTACACCGCCCTGCCCGCAGCATGTGAACGGCTTCATGGACACAGGTGGACGAGGCCGAGCACATTGTGTCCAGGAAATAAGAGGGACCGGTGAAACCGTAAAAATAGGACACCATATTTGGAACGGTCCCGGTGTAGCTGCCACTGGCGAGGGAGCCACGCATCAGCATGTTCTGAAAACCGTAGAGGTCGTATTCATTGGTCATCGAACCAACGATCACGGCAACGTCGCCATCATAGCGCCTGGCCATGGTTTCGCGCGAATAACCGGCATCTTCGAAGGCTTCGACGCTGGCCTGAAGGAAGAGCCGAACCTCTGGCGACATCAACTCCGCCTCCGCCTTTGAGATGCGGAAGTAACGCGGATCAAACTTGTCGATATCCTTGAGAAACGCACCGGTCTTGACGACGGTCTTGCCCAGAACATCCCGCTCTGCGTGATGAAGGGCGCCATTGTTCCAACGGTCCTTTGGAACCGGTTCAAACCCGTCGATGCCTTCCGAAAGCAATTTCCAGAAAGCGTCCTGATCGTCGGCTTTCGAAACATGCAGCGACAGGCCGACAATGGCAATGTCATGGCTGCCGGCCCGGGCGGGTTCCGGCCCGGCAGGATCGGTTTTGACCGGGATCGGCTGCGAACCAATCTGGTCACCGACACTGCTCCGTGCGGCAGCGGATTGTCTCGCCGGTGTCTCCTCTCCAAGAGCCTGTTGAAGCGCCGCGGCATGTTCTTCGATGAGATGGCTTGCAACGCCATCCACGTCTACAAATTCAAAGAAGAGCGTTTTCGACAAAGGGCCGATCGCCTCTTCCAAACGACTGGTGCTTTCAACAATCGCAATCGAATCCAGACCGTATTCTTCCAGCTTGCGGTTGGCTTTGATCCGGGAAACATCCATTTCCAGAACATCAGCGAGAATTCCGCACACGAACTCGATGGTTTTTCGTTTGAGGGCCTCCGTGTCGGTGACTGGTTCTGCAATTGTCGGCGCGCGCGCATTCTTGGCTATGCTTGCGTCAACATCCTCCGGTGTCTGGCCATACTCGGCCAGAACATCGTCGATCCGCTCCAGATCGCCGTGTAGAACGGTGCAACGTGGTGTGCCCTGCCCCGAGAGGATCGTTTCAAGCGCTTTTAGCCCGGCTTCGCGAGGCAATGGCGTCAGGCCAAGGCGTTTTTTCACAGCGCCCAGCGTTGCCTTGTCGACGGACATGCCACCATCGGCCCAAAGAGGCCAGGCGATTGCGACCACCTTGCCTTTCCGCCCGCCTGCCAGAACATCATTTGCGCGACGTTCTGCAAAGGCATCCAGAAAGGCATTCGCTGCACCATAGGCGGCTTGACCGGCATTTCCGAAAACCGACGCAATGGAGGAGCACAAGACAAAGAAGTCCAGGTCGATGTCTTTTGTGACCTTGTCCATGTTGACGGTCCCGGTGACCTTGGGTGCAAAGACGTCCTCAGCCGCCTTCGGATCCTGAAGCCGGATAAACCCGTCATTCAGGACACCGGCCGCTTGAATGATCCCTTTCAAAGGACCTATTTCCCGGTCAGCGCGTATGGAGATACGTTCCACATCCGACAAATCGGAAATGTCACAAGGCCAGTAATGTACTTGTGCGCCTTTCTTGCGGAGACCTGACATCCACAGTTCTGCATGACCGGGCGGCGTGTCGCTGCGACCGGTCAGGAGCAGCTTCCGCGCTCCCCTGGAAAACAGCCAGTCGGCAAAAATGCGCCCCAAACCACCCAATCCGCCCGTGATCCAGTATACGCCTTTCGAATTGGCGTGAAAGGGTTCAGATTCTCCAAGGACGGCGTTTGATACCGGAAGCCAGGCGCTTCGGTTCCCGCTCGCGTCGTGCCGTATTTCAGCCAATTCGTCGCTAGCGGCGTGTTCTGCTCCCGCAATGGCGCGCAACCGGCCAATGGAGATGTCTCCAGCTATTGAAACAAGACGTCCCCGGACCCTGGGGCTTTCGATCATCGCGGTTTTCAAAAGACCAACGAGCGGCGCAGTTACAACCGCCGGAACGTCTTCCGCCGCCAGCACGAGAATGTCGACAAGTTTTTCGGCTCGATTTTCAAGGCACTGCCGAACAGCCGAAAAGCCTGCGGCATAAAGGACTTGAACTGCTTCCGCATCTTCAAGTCCCCCCACATCCGGCAGACTCTCAACGCTCCAACCCGTCGCATTGACAAGCTCGGCTGCAACGACCTCATCAATCCCGATCAAAAGGAGCCGAAGCCGCCGGTCACCGACATCGCTAGCGCGGACTTCTAACGGAAGACTTTGCCATCCACCGTCAGTCACGATCAGCGGCAAGTCCTCATCTGCGCCGGAAACCGGCTCCAGCAGATGGTCGTGATCGATGACCCGCAACACCAGACCCTTGAATTTGACTTTGCGCGCGCCGCTGCGATCTAGCAAATCGATATCCAGTTGCCGAACCGGTGCGTCCTGCGCGCCATCACGCATCCGAACATGCGCCCACATCACCATCTCGCAGGCACCATGGACTTCAATCTGCTGACATGAAAACGGGACACCGGCTCCCGTTGGCGGCGCGTTTCCGGAAGCAACCCACGCCTGTATTGCAGCATCCAGCAATACCGGGTGCAGCGGCATCGCCTCAAGAGAAGCCATCAGACGACGGGGCAACTTTATCTGGGCGAGAACTTCCTGATCACTTCGGTTTACCCTGGACAACGCTCGGAATGCAGGTCCGTGATCAACGCCGCTCTGGCGAAGCCAGTCGTAACAGACGTCCGTCTCAACAGGATCCGCAATGCGGCGTATCAATTCTTCGAGGTCCTCGACCTCCTGATCTGCAAAGTCACGAATGCAAAGGGTGCCGGTTACATTGGCCTCGTTCTTTGCGCTCCCCGGTGCGGCTATCTGAAAATTGATTTTCTCCTGATCTTGCCGTTCCAGACGTGTTTCAATGGTTAGTGCCTGCCTGTTCTCAAGTTGGACTGGACGGCGCCAAATCACATCTTGAATTAGACACCCCCCGGAATTCAACACGCCAGCCAGATCCGAAGCCCCTCTGGCCATTTCGAGAGCCGCGACGCCGGGCAGAATCTGCTTGCCGCCGACATGATGGTCCTCAAGAACAAATTCACTGCCTGTCAAACAGGTTTCATAGCTGCATCTGTCAAAGCCGGATGTGTTGGTGTGCAGCAGCGGATGAAGCGGTCCCTGTTGGCTTTTCGCTCCCAGGGACAGATCCATCCAGTGCCGCTTTCTGTCGAAGGGATAACCTGGCGCGTGCGTTCGCCGCCCTTTGCCGATCCTCCTCGCCGACGCCCAATCGACAGATTGGCCTTGCAACCACTCGTTCGCAAGGCGCCTGATTTTGGATGATTTTTCGGAAGTCTTGCCGGAACTGTCTTTCGGCAGGACAATTTGCCCGTCAGCACCCAAGACCAGAAACTCCCGCAAGGCACAGGCAAGTTCAGTTAAATCCGAAACAAGAAAGACACAGCGGACATCCATTGGTTCGCGGGCCATCTGGTAGGTGCGCGCGATGTCGGCGAGCGTAACAGTGTCTGGATTGATCTCTTCAACAAACCCTAGCAGCCGTGCCGCGTATTCTGCCAAACGCTCGGTACTTGTTGCAGACAAGGGAACAGCGGCGATCGATCTTCGCATCTGCCTGACGCTTTGACCCGGGGCCTCTTCCAGCAAGACATGCCCGTTGCTGCCGCCAAATCCGAACGAACTGACACACGCCCTGCGTGGACGGTCTCCACCTTCCGGCCACTCGGTTTGCTCCTTTTGAATCCGGAAGGAGGATCCGCCAAGATCAATCAGGCGGTTTTCCTCCCTGAAACCGGAATTTGCCGGTAACCGACCATGTTTGAGCGCGGCCAGCACCTTGACGACACCGGCCACACCGGCAGCTCCCTCCAGATGACCGATGTTTGTCTTGACGGATCCTATGCCGCATGCCCCAGCCGTCAGGCTCACCTTGTTTTCGGCAGCCAACTCGGAAAAAGCTGCTTTCAGCCCGGCAATTTCAATCGGGTCACCAAGTGGCGTGCCTGGGCCGTGAGCTTCGACAAAATCGACGGTATCAGGTGAAACACCCGCCTCGCGATGCACCTGCTTGATCAGCTCTGCTTGCGCGTCCGGACTGGTGACGGTCAGCGAGTTTGTCCGACCGCCATGGTTTATTCCAATGCCCTTGATGACACCATGAATTGGATCTGCATCTGCAAGCGCATGTGACAAGGGTTTGAGCAGCAGAACGGCACCGCCTTCCCCGCGCACATAGCCATTCGCGGCATCATCAAACGCCTTGCTCTTGCCGTCTTTGGACAACATGCCCGCTTTGGAAAAGGCTACGAAATGATTGGGGGACCAAATCAAATTGACCCCGCCGGCGAGAGCCAGATCACATGTTCCGTCCTGGAGCGCCCGCACGGCCTCATATATGGATGTCATGGAGGCCGCGCACGCCGTATCGTTGGTGATGCTGGGGCCATGAAAATCGAAAAAATGAGAAACCCGGTTGGCTATGATCGAAAATGCAATGCCTGTCGGTAGATAGGCATCGACAACCGTCAGGTGTTTTTCCAGAAGTTCCGCGTAGTCCCAGTGGCACACGCCCATGAACACGCCCGTACGGCTGCCTGCCAGGTCAGACGCCCGGTATCCGCCGTCTTCGATGGCCTGCCACGACATTTCCAAGGCAAAACGCTGCTGCGGATCCATCCACGCCGCTTCACGAGGCGAAATTCCGAAAAATTCCGCATCGAAACAATCCGCGTCTTCGACAAAACCACCCCAGATGCTATTGGTCTTGTTGCCCTTTGCCGGATTTCCATAGACCGCCTTTGCATCCCATCGTTCCGCAGGCACTTCCGTGATCAAAGAGCGCTCAGCAGTCAAATGCTCCCAGAAGCCGTCCAAGGTCTCAGCACCGGGCAAACGCAAACCCAGCCCAATGATCGCGACCGGTTCTTTCTGACTGTTTCCCCCCATAACAGCCCCTATCCAGTAAATACCGACAAGCGGCGGTTCAACAGATCCGCTGTCTGCTCCAGCAAATGAAGCCCGATGGCATCTGCATGCCGGTTTTGCCAAGCCTCAAGGGATGACCCTGCCACCCATTGATTGAAGGCCCCCTGCGCAGGTCCGCAATGAACCTGGAAGTCAACCTTGCGCTCGGTCATCCCCTTCAGAGCCCAATCTGTCGTATCGCGGTAATAACGTTTGAAAACCAGCGCCATCTTGTGCTTGGGCATACGTTGCGCCCGCTCGATTTCTTCTGCCGGATAGGCTTTTGCAATCTGTTCAAAAACCTCACCGAAACTGCGGCCCAAATACCTGTCCTCGATCTGACTGCGCAGTTTTGTCTCGATGGTTTCGAGACTGTCATGCTGGCGGTAGGTCGCAACCAGCTTTTCTGCGCGCGAGGGAAAAAAGACCCCTTTCTTCAGCACCTGTATCTTTGAACCCAATTCAAACATTTCTCCGGACGGTGCATAGGCGGTGTCATAGACATTCACATCTGCAAGCATGTCCTTCACGGCAGCGCTGGTACCGGCCTCGACGGTGCATTGATTAATCGATCCGGTGATGATGAAATCGGCACCCAGGATCAGGACCGCCGCGGCCGCCTCCGGAGTTCCAATTCCTCCGGCTGCTCCGACAAAAATTCTTCCCGAAAGATCAAACGCCTCTTCCGCAGCCTCTCTCAGTTTCAGCACAGGCGGGATCAGGGCAAACGGCATACCCTGATCAGTATGTCCGCCGGAGTCGGCCTCTACACAAATCGCATCAGCCATAGGCACGCGCCGAAGCAGGTCCGCTTCTTCTTCGGTGATCGCTTTTTCGTGCAAGAGATTTTTGATTATTGGTTCGGGAGCCGAGCGGAGAAACTGGCTGGCAACGTCGGGACGCGAGACTTTGGCTATTACCCTGTTATCAGCCTGAACTCTGCCACTTTCTGATCGCAGGCCCTTGGCCCGGTACCGGACAAGCGCCTGCGTTACGTCCATAAAAGCGGACGCTTCAATCACGGAAACGCCTTCGGCAAGAAGCAGGTCCGTCAACTCGTCTTCAAGGTGAGGTCGATTGAGATGGGCAATGAAGTTGACGCCAAACGGCCGGCCCGCAGGAATGTTCGACCGGATCCTGGCAATCGCTGCCTTGATCTGCGGGATCGGCAGTCCTGCAGCCCCGAAGATCCCGAGCAAACCGGCATTTGCCATTCGAATGACGAGGTCAGCGGACGCGATGCCCTGATACATGGCGCCGCTGCCATAAGGATACCGGACCCCAAAGGCCTCACAGAACGCTCGAGAACCGATGTTTTCCATCGAAAAATGACTGAATTTGACGGCCGAGCCGTTCATTTCAATCGGCTTGCCCAAGCCTCGGGTGTGGCTGTCGCCCTGTTTTTCAATCTTGGGACGCTCCATCAGCGGAGGAAGTTCCGCCGCCAGTTCCGCACTATCCAAAGGGCCGGCCTCAAGTTCGGTTCGTTTGAACATTGGCCGGACGATTGGTGGGCCTTCCGGACCGACTTCATGAATATCAGAAAATGAAACTCCCTTTGCGAGCAAATAGCGAAGACTATCGCTCCAGCGGACCGGCGAAGTCACCTGCTCGATCATGCGCGCGGCAATATCAGCATCCACATGCGGCCTGGCGGTAACATTCGAGATGACGGGGATATTCTGACTTTCGAATTCGAAACAGGATATGAATTCAGCAAACCTCCGGCACGCCTTCTCCATGAAAGGTGTGTGAAATGCACCGCTGACCTGCAGGACCTTGTAGTGCGACGCGCCCGCATCGACGAACTGCCGTTCGGCGCCGATTACTGACTGTTTTATGCCCGACAAAACGATCTGTTTGGGCGTGTTGTAATTCGCGGCAAAAACGTCGTGGATACCCTCGGATCTGAGGATCTCTTCAATCTCATTTGCTTTCAGGCCAAGAACCGCAGCCATCCCGCCGCCTTGCGCCTCCGACATGAGTTCACCGCGCTTCACAACGATTTTCAAACCCGTTGCGAAATCCAGTACGCCAGCTGCAAACAGGGCGGCATATTCCGACACGCTATGCCCGAGCAAATATTCCGGCGTGCGACCGCCGTCTTCCAGATATTTCAGATATTGCAGGCTGTTAACGGCGTATAGCGCCGGTTGAGTATATTCGGTCTGGCTGAGTTTTTCGATCGGCCCATCTTTGCAAAGTCTGGCCAGATCATAACCAAGAATATCGTCCGCCTGTTCTTTCAAGTCCTTGAAACGGACGAAGATGTCTTGCCCCATTCCCAGGCGCTGAGCGCCTTGTCCGGGAAACATGCAGACGCTCATTCTGCCTCCAACTCGGCCTTACTCTTTACCCACTCGATTTTGCCTAGATCCAGTTTGACCACTCGGTCTGCGACTTTCCAGTACTTTTCATCATGGGTTGTGACTATGACAGTTTTCCCCTGCCTGCGAAGCTCGGGAAGAATGCCATTGTAAAAATGGTCGCGGAACTGGACATCCTGTTCAGCCGACCATTCGTCGAACACATAAACCGGCCTGTTTTCGAGAATGGCCGCGATCAACGCCAGGCGCTTTCTCTGTCCCGTCGACAACTGAAGCCGATTGAAACGCCCATCTTCAAATGTAACCTTCCCGGAAAGCTCCATCTCGGCAAGCAATTGATTGACCTGTCCCGGATCGATGCCTTCCAGACCATACAGCCGGTCGAAAAGATGAAAGTCGACAAAGACCGAAGAGAAAAGTTCGCGATATCCGGCGACCGCCTTGCCCGTGACTGTCTTGTCGTCGACACCGATCCAGCCCGACTGCAAGGGAAGGAGACCGGTCATCATTCGCAATGCGGTCGACTTGCCGCTCCCATTGCCGCCAACCAGAAAGATGATTTCTGCCCGTGACACGGTGAGGTTCAACGGACCAACGACATATGCCTCCTCATCCATGGGATCGTAGCTGAAACGGATGCCGTTGAACGTTATCTTTGAAAAATCGAGATATTCCTTGCCGAGCGAGCGGGCCTGCTCCGGCGAAATGCTGGAACCGGACGAAAGTTCCCGGTCAATGGACAGGATCGACTGCAAACCGACTTCCGCGCGGATAAACATGGGCGACTGAGTAACGGTCTTTGCCAAGGTTCCCATGCAGAAAAGCAGGACCGGAACCAATTGAAAGATCGTCGCGTTGTGCCCTGCTATGTATTTTGGAAATGCAAAAGCGACGACGCCCAGCATCGTGAACATGGTCACGCTACCGAGCATGATCAAGGATACCCAATGCTCGACTGAACGGACCAGCAGGCGCTCCAGAAGCGTGGAGCGTTTGCGGTAGGCCTTGCCAAGCGCATCGCTCCGATCAGCGCTGAGCCGCAGCTCCTTGCTGCCGCTGATAGTGTCGAGGATGGCATCAAGCATTTCTGCCTGCATCCGCTCCACCAACTTCAAGATCTGACGGTACCGGCTGTCGATCACCTTGAAACCGATAACGCCGGCCCCGACGGTCGCCCCAAAGACAAAAAAGGCGGCAGGTGAGAGGTAAAGAAGATAAAGCACCGCCACGAACAGCAGGACGACCTGCTGGACCGCATCAACGATAAGCGGGAACGTTACCGAAAGATGGTTGGTTTCCTTCGCCACCAGATTGTAAAGCCGCCCCCGATCAAGCCGGTCGACGACAGGCAGCTCTGACTTCCGCAATTTGTCGGCAACCTTCAGCCTCAACTGGTTCAGCAGATCTTCAATGATCGCCATGGACCGAACAAGCGCGAACTGATTGGCCAGGTAGTAGAGCCCGAAAGCACCGAGAAAGGACATCCAGGCGACCAGATCGGGACGCTCCGCGTTGGCAACGGATTTTGCAACATTTGTTATGACCACAATGAGGGCGGCATTGGCGCAGCCGGCGATGACGGTCAGCAGGATCATCCATCTGAGCTGATTGCGGTTCGCCCCTTTTACAAAATCAATCAGGACCATGACCTAACGCTCTCCATCCGGAAGGATCATGCCGAGATCCAGAACAATGCGTCGGTCGCAAAGGTGCCAATAGTGGTCGTCGTGGGTAACGGCCAGAACCGTCTTTCCGCGCGCTTTGAAATCGGGAAGAATTTCGGAATAGAACTTTTCCCGGAAATGGGCGTCCTGATCAGCAGCCCATTCATCAAAGATGTAGACTTCCCGATCTTCCAGCATGCCGACGATCATGGCCAGACGCTTGCGCTGACCGGTCGACAGGTCCCGCGTCGTAAAGCGGTCATTTTCAAATCCGACCTTGCCGCCAAGCTGCATACGCTCGATCAAGCGCTCCACTTCTTCCGGTTCAACATCTCCGATCCCGTAAAGACGGTCGAACAAGTGGAAGTCCGTGAAGACGCATGAGAAGATCTCCCGATATTCCTGCCGGTTGGCATCTTCGACAGGGATGCCGTCACACAGGATTTGGCCGGCATCCGGCGTGTACAGCCCCGTCAGCAATTTCAGCGCCGTGGATTTTCCGGATCCGTTCCCGCCTGTCAGAAAAACGACTTCTCCGCGATTCAGAGTCAAATCGAGAGGTCCCGCCTTGAAGGACACGCTTCCATCCAGATCTGCATATTTGAACTCGACGCCTGCCAGTTCAATCTTGGAAAAGCCACGGAAGGCGGACCGTTGCCTCGGCCTGGGCTCGATTGGCAGTGATGCCCCATGATCAAGCTTCTTTTCAAGCGCGTAGACATGCCCCAACCCTGCCTCCGCACGGCCTATGAGACGGACAACCGAAAAGATTGCCGCTATAGGGCCCAATGCAAACACGGAGGCTGCCGTGATCTTGTAGATGCTATCGTCGTAGCCGTCGAAAAAAACAGGGAGGACAAAGACGACGATGCCGACCAGCAGGAAGATAAAGGCGTTGCTGAATTGCAGGAGCGTTACCCAACGGCCCCCGAGCTCGGTGACCACATCTTTGAGCCGGTCCGTAACGCCGGAGAAATGATTGAATAACGCTTCATTCTTGTCTGCGTTCAGCCGGATTTCCTGAAACCCAAGCGTAAAATGCATCAGGCTGTCGAGCATTTCAGCTTCCCGATGATGGACTTCCGCCAGGGACGCCGTCAAAGCCCGTTGCCGCGCCATAAAGACTCGCGCGCCAAAGAACGAAAAGGCTGCAATGACAAAGAAAGAAATCAGCGAAATCGACGCAATATAGAAAAACAGGAACAGGACCAGCAGAGCACTTTGAGCCGCGCCAATCAACAAAGGCAGCGTTTGCGAAAGATGGTCGGTTTCCTGAGCGACCGTGACGTAGATGTCGCCTTTTCCAAGCCGCTCCAGTGTCCGGAGATCCGCCATCCGGATTTTGCGAACGATCCGACGCCGGGTGGCCTCCAGACGCGATTGCACGAACCGGTTCGCCTGTTTCAGCGCAGAACGATTGGAGATAAGGAAAAACAGCAGTGTCAGGACATAAACGACAAGCAGGCGTGGTTCGACATCGAGGCCGAAGAGCGACTGCTCGGCCGCCTCGTTGACGAGACCGACCAGACCGGCATTTCCAAGCCCGGTCAAACCGGCAAAAACAAAGATCATTCGGCGGCTGGCGGGTGGGCCATCCCTGAGCAGGCGGAAGATATTCATACCAAACCTGCCATGATGGTTTGCCCCTCTCACACCCGGGCTCGCCGGACATTTTGATTCGGCTCGCTGCCATTGAAACCGGCAGGATCGCCGTACCCCTGCAAAAGTCAGTATTCACAACTAGCGTTGCGTTGCCTAGAGGGCAAAAGCACAATTTTTTCAATCTCTAATGCTCTTTTCCCCAAGGAGAAGCGCCGTAGCTGCAGCACCGATTGAGGGCGACCCGGCGAAAGACACAGCGAACTCCGCCCGCATTTGGGCACATAACATCCGGTTTCCTGACATTGGGCGTGGATGAAGTACGCTTCTGCAAGTTTTTCCGGCTTTATTTCTTGTCGGTTTTCAATTTACTGTAGCTGATGATTGCTGTTGTTATCTGGTCGCTCTGCCGATCCATTTCGAACAGAATCCACTGTGCAACAAAGCCGAAACGGCCCAAGACTGCTGTTTGCGACCCTCTTTGAAGGCGTACACTCAACATGCAACAAATTCGCGACTTTATTGAAGATCAATTTTTAATTGAGTTCGACGAATCTTTCCCTGAAACCTCGGATCTTTTTAAAGAAGGTGTGATGGATTCGTTTGGATACATCCAGCTCATCCGCTTTTTGGAAAAGGAATTCGACATCAAGTTCTCCGAGCAGGAGATGACAGCGAATGTTATGGTCAGTTTGAGCCTGATCGAGAAAACTGTCAGTCGAAAATTGTCAGAATCAATCACTGATTGACCTTGGACAGGCGGAAGTTTCATGTGCGGTATTGCCGGTATTATCGACCCCTCTCGCGTCGCCGACACGCTTGTCAATGATGTCCAGAATATGCTCGCCCAGATCGGGCACCGGGGACCGGACGGAGCAGGCTGTGTGGTCGATAACGGTTTTGCCCTGGGCAGCGTCCGGCTGGCCATTTTGGATCCCGCTGCCGGACAGCAACCGTTTTCAGATCCTTCGAACCGCTATTGGCTCAGTTACAACGGTGAAATCTACAATTACCTGGAGCTGAAATCCGAGCTGGAAGCCATGGGCTGCCGATTTCAGACCAACTGCGATACCGAAGTCGTTCTGAACGCCTGGATAACCTGGGGGCCTGATTGCCTGCGCCGCTTCAATGGCTGTTTCTCATTTGCTGTTTACGACTGCAAGACAGAAAGCCTGTATCTCGCACGTGATCGCTTCGGCAAACGGCCGCTTTTCTATGTCCGCCAAGGAAATGCTTTCTATTTTGCCTCCGAAATGAAGGCGTTCCTGGCTATTCCGTCTATCTCTTTTGAACAGGATGCCGGTCAGCTTGCGTCGATCCTGTGTGTCTGGACGCCCCTTCCCGACCAAACGGGCTTTAAGGAGATCAAGAGCCTTCCGATGGGCCAATGGCTCACATTGAAAAACGGTGATTTGACAACTGAAAGCTATGCCGAACTTCGTTTCGACGAAGAGCCTCAGCCCGATGACGAACATGCGGCTCAAGAACTCATTCGGGAGCGAATGAACCGCAGCGTTGAGCTGCGTCTGCGCAGCGATGTTGAAGTCGGGGTATATCTCAGCGGTGGCATCGACTCCTCGATCGTCGCGCTGCTTGCGAAAGACTTCTCGGCAAAACCCCTGTCAACGTTTTCCGTCGAATTTGATGACGCGGAATTCGATGAATCATCTGATCAGCAGCTGATCTCTGAATATCTCGGAACTCGGCACTGTGCTGAACGAATCTCTTATCAGGACATTTGCGATCAAACCCCTGCAGCCGTGTATCACGCTGAAGTTCCGGCATTTCGAAGCGCATTTGTTCCAATGTATATTCTCTCCGACCGGACCCGCCGCGAGGGTGTCAAGGTTGTGCTGAGCGGTGAAGGAGCCGACGAAGCGTTCCTTGGCTACGACCTTTTCAAGGAAACACTGTTACGCACCTCCTGGAACCAGCTTTCCGGGGAGGTGCGCCGGTCCCGGATCCAGGAACTTTACCCGCATCTCGCGCATTATGGCCCCGAAGACACAGCTGCGATGACAGGCCTTTATCAGCAATTTTCCAAGGAACGCATGCCGGGCCTGTTTTCGCACGAGCTGCGATTTCAGAACGGGCAGTTTTCAACGCGGCTTTTGAAGGACAAGAACACTCCGCTTGCAGCGATAACTGACCTGATATCGTCCACTCCGGACTACGATGCACTCTCTCCGGTCGAGAAAGCCCAGTGGCTGGAATACAAAACCTTGTTGCCCGGCTACCTGCTTTCGACACAGGGCGAAAGGATGAGCCTTGCGCATGGTGTGGAGAACCGCTGTCCGTTTCTGGATCCGGGCGTTTTTTCCCTGGCAACGGCCATCAATCTGAAGTTCGACGACGGTTTACGGGAAAAACGGCTTTTGCGGGAGGCTTTCCGCAACCGCCTTCCAGACAAGATCATCGAAAAGCGCAAGTTCCCCTATCGGGCTCCGGACGCGGCCGCCTTTGCAAAGCACCAACCCGACTACCTGGATCTTGTCTTGAGTGATGCGGAGCTTGCCAAACTGCCATTCCTGAATGCCGCATTTGCCAAACGTCTTGCCAACAAGGTGCTGACCAAACCAGCCAGCGACATCAGCACAAAGGAAAACCAGACGTTTCTTTATCTGCTTTCAATCAGTCTGTTGCATCGCTCATTTGTGCGCCGGGAAACCCTGCCGCTCGCAACATTGCCTCCGCTGGAAAAGGTTATCAATCTCCAGCGGGAAACTGCCGCATAGGAACGGCCTTACCTTTCCCACGGGAATTTAAGCTCGCTGACATAGCGCCGAATTCCAGCCAGCACGCCCGGATCTGAAAACATATCCCGGTTTGCAACCAAGGCGGCCGCCTTGTCCTCCTCCGGGTTTCCGCTGCAGGCAGCCAAATAGGCTTTGTAGCGAGCGATCGCAGGCTTCTGAAGGTGGGCCAATCGCACGAGATGTTGCCTGAGCGCGGCCTCGGTATTTTCGGTCAGGACATCCACAAGTCCAACCTCACGGGCTTTTTGCGCATCGACCGGCTTTGTCATCAACGTCATGTAATGTGCAGCTTGACGGCCAACGCGCCTGATCAGGAACGGAAGAACACACGCCGGAAACAGTCCAAACAACAACTCAGAAAGCGCGAAACTCGCACTCTTGTCGGCAATGACGACATCCGATGCAGCCACGAAACCAACACCTCCGGCGTTAACCCTCCCCCGCACCAGGCAGATAGACACATAAGGACCGCGGGACAGTTTCGACCACACATCATAGAGAGGTTCCGGATCGCCGGCAGACCCTGTGTTCGAAATTGCCTCGAAATCGCCCCCGGCGCAAAACACATCACCCTGGCCCTCTAGCACCACCACGGTTACCGGCTCTGAGGCAGGCCCCTGCTCTTCCGTGCACCTGGTCAAGACCTCAGACATCTCTTCGACCATGCGGGCATTAATCGCATTTCCGGCCTCCGGCCGATTCAAGCAAATGCGGCATATGTTTTGTTGAAAGGTAACGTTCAACGTGTCGTAAGCCATGCGGGCCTCCAGAAGGTTACGGCGCCGCGATTACCAATGCCGTATTGATGCCGCCAAAACCGAAAGAGAACTTCAGGGCGTGACGGATTTCGTGCGAAACCGGTTCTGCCTTGATCCAATCAAAGCTTTCATCGATTGGATTTTCCAGGTTCCGTGTGGGGTGAAGCCGACCTTCCTTTATCTGCAACAAGACGGCCGCCAATTCCAGTGCGCCGGCAGCGCTCATGCCGTGACCAACGATGGATTTGGTTGCGTTGATCCGTGCATGGTGCAGTTCGAGAGAGTGATAGGTCCTGCACTCTTCTAAGTCTCCCTGCGGAGTTCCCGTTGCGTGCCCATTTACGAAATCAATCTGTTTGGCGGTCAAGCCGGCTTGCGCCAGAGCATTCAAAGCCGCGCGCACTTGTCCCTCGGAATTCGGTTCCGGGCCTCGGCTTCCATCGGCAATATGTCCGGCACCGATGAGATCACCATAGGATTTGTGAGACATGGAAAGGTCCTTGCGCATCAAAACCAGCGCAGCACTGGCTTCGCCATAGATAAAACCGTTGTGCGCAAGGTCCATCGGGCGGCAGGCTTCTCCGGGCCGTGCCGCATGATCAGCACCGCCCATGACACCCAGTGACCGCATGGCATGCAGATCATAGCCTGAAAGATCCTGAAGCGCTCCAAGTGCGATACAGACATCCACCCTGCCGGAACGCACAGCGTCCATCGCCTGAATCACCGCCACCGATCCGCTGGCTGATGCCGCATCCACGCTCTGGGAAAAACCGCGGATTGGGAGGACGGAGGTGCAAAGACCGGCAATATCAGAGTTCAGAAACATGTGGCCGTGGCGCGGCGGTACAAATTCCAGCTTGTCTGCATATCTTTGTGCGGCCAGCGCCTGTTCGCGCGACATGGGGCTGCTGCTTCCGACTACAAGTCCGATCCGCTCGGGATCGACCTGATCAAGTCCCGCATCATGCCAGGCTTCCTGTAACACGGCCATGGCAACACGGCTGCTCAGCGTGGCGGTACGGGCCAAACGTGCAGGTAGTACATTTGGCGGCTCGTCCAACTCGACACCAACAAAGGGCTGTTCTCCGCCGGCCGGTTCACGCCCGTGCCGGGTCAATTCGGAAAATACACCGCGAGCTTCAAACAGTCCTTGCAGAAATGCGGCCTTACCGTATCCAAGGCCGCTGGCAACACCTATCCCCGTTACCGCAATCCTCACCCTGTCATCCGGCGCTTTTGACAAGGAGCAAATCCGCCAGTTCCTGAATGTCTTTGGGCCCATGTAACTGAACCATCGGAATTTTCAGGTCCAACCGTTCCATTGCCGCCAAAATGACTTCGCTGCGCTCGATGGAGTTTACGCCCAGGTCCACCATGGAATCGCTTGCGGAAATCGGTTGACCTTCCAACTCGGGAACAGTCTCCCGAATTTCTTCAATCAGGATATTGATGATTTCGGTGTTATCCAATGGGCTCCCCATCCTCCGGTTAGATCCATTTGTAGTTCCGCTGGTAGTTCACCAGATTATCGAGAACAAGCAAATCCCCGTTGCCGGACACAGGCCAGGCAGACGGGATGATCTGATGATCCAACTCGGCATCTTTCGTACCAAACCTGACAACTGACTTTCCCGAAAGCAACATTTCATATTCTTCGATCGAAAGCCGGTATCGTCTGTCCAGTTTTTCCGCGATCCGCATTTCCTTTAGCAAACTCTGGCTCTTTGATGTCGCCACACCGCTGAAAAATTCCGAGCAACAACCTGAGCCATAGGAAAACAGGCCAATGCGGATGGGCTCATTGACCTCACCGGCATCCAGCGTTCCGGCAAGGGCAACAAATACAGAGCCGCCCGCCGTGTTTCCAACCCTTTGTCCAAATGTCAGGCTCGGGCTCAGCCTCTGTTCAAAATCCTCCTGGATTTCCTCAGGTTTCGCCTTATGGAGTTTTCGCATCAACTGCCTGTGCGCCCCTTTGACCATGCCGCCAAAAGGTGTGTGAAAGCAAAGCTGCGAAAAGGTCGATTTGAAATCAGCGCCCTGAACCCGATCGGAATAGTCCTTGAATGCTCCTGCACAGCAATCGAGATAAGCCATTAGAGAGAGATCTGCATCCCCTGCTTCCGTATCCGGACCAGGCCGGCAGGTATCCATGACCTCGAAGGCGTAATTGCCATAAGCGCCGACATCGAGTTGCAGGATTTCCGGCATGTCCGAGACCAGCATCGCAACAGCACCGGCGCCTGAACTGGGCTCAGAGTAAGCCCATTCCTGCACGGCGTTGGCATCGGCCAGCGCAAAGCGGGAAATGTCGGTGGTTATCACCAGTGCCAGCGCGCCGGGAGACGTCTGCGACAATATGAAATTCACCGCCATCTGCAGGCCAGCAGCACCTGAGTAACAGGCTTGTTTTATCTCAAACAGGCGACAATTTGGCTGCAAATCCAGAAGTTTGTGAACATGAGTACTGAGCGATTTTCCGAAATCCAGACCGGATTCGGTGCAGGTAATAACCATCTCAATGCGCGAGCGTTCCTGCTCACTGAGTTGATCGACTATCGGTTTGGCCGCATTTACGGCGAATGTGACCGGGTCCTCATAGGGTAACGCTACGGTCTTCTCCTGCATGAGCAGATTCTCGAACCGGGGAGTATCGAGACCCCGGTGAATGCAAAGCTCCCGAACATCCAGACACGCCATGCCGCCGAAGACGTTGATGGCTTGAATTCCGGCAAGTCCGCTCATGCCGCGGCTTTTACTTTGACCGGCAAGCGGCCCAGGCCGCGCGCATTCATCCGGTCCAGCCGCCACTCCGGTTCTCCGGCCAGCTCAATCTGTGGATATTTTTCCAAGAATCTGGAAAAGGCGATCTGTGCTTCCAGCCGGGCCAATGGTGCGCCGATGCAGAAATGCGCCCCTCCGCCAAAAGTGAACTGTGCGTTCGCCGGGCGGGCAATATCAAGCACGTCCGCGTTTTCAAAGCGGCCCGGATCCCTGTTGATTGCACCGATCAACCCGATGACCGGCGCGCCCTTCGGGATGGTCACTCCTTCGACGTCGAAATCCTCGCGCGCGACCCGCAAGATCATGTTCCCCCCCGGTTCCATGCGCAAAAACTCCTCGATCGCGGTTCTTGTCAATCCGGGATCTGATCGCAATCTGGCCAATTCGTCCGGATTGGACAAGAGGAGCAGCATGCCATTGCCGATCAAAGTCACTGTTGTTTCGTGCCCTGCCACCAGCATAGACACCAGATTGGTCAGAGTTTCCTCCTCATCAAGCGTACCGTTCTTTTGTGCCTGAATGGCAAGGCCCATAAGATTGTCTTCGTTGTTGTTTTCCCGCTCCTTGATCTGCTGACGCAAAAAATCCTTGAACTCCGCCAGAGCTTCCATCGCCTCCGATTTCTGTTCCGGCGTCATCAGGATATCTCCTATCCGGATAAGAGACGCGCTCCAGCGGCTGATCGTGTCATCAAGGCTTTCCGGAATATCAAAAAGCTCGCACAGCACACGAAGCGGCAGAGGGGCCGCAAATGCCTCGATGAAATCAATTTCTCCCTTGTCAGGCATTGCCGCCAACAGCCTGGATGCCTGATCAGCAATCAACGGTTCCAGCCGGGACATGGCCTGCGCTCGAAACGCCGGTTCATAGACCTTGCGCATGCGCTTGTGTTCTTCGCCGTCGGAATTGATCATCTGGGGCTGAAATTCACTGAACAGCATGTAGCCGACCGGGTCATGTTGCCGGTAGTCCTCGGAGTTCCAACCTCCGGTCCAGTTCCGCGTGTCGCGCCCCATAGCCGAGGATTTCGAAACACGCGCGAACGCCTTGTGACCGAGTACGAAATATATGCCGTTCTTCCGATCAAAATGCACTGGACCTTTGGCCTGCAAGCGGCGAAGTTCCGAATATGGATTTTCCAAGAACGTCTTGTCCGAGAGGATCGACCACCAATCAATGGCATCATCGCAATTGCTGTCGCTTTCCGTCTCCGGAAGGATCCCATCCAACGGGCTATCTTCAGCCATTCCTGCTCTCTGCTGGGAGTAATAAGAAGACGGGTTTTTGTGTCTTATGCGGGAAGTGTTTCGTATTTGCACCTAATCGTCAAGGAAGTAAGAGACTATCTCAGACAACATGAAACTCAGAGCAATAAGCGACCTCCATCTGGCAAGTCCGTCCAATCGCGAGGCGCTCGATGAACTGCAGACGGCGCCCGACGACTGGCTTATCGTTGCGGGCGACATCGCGGAACGGTTTGAACACATCAAATTCGCATTTGAGGTTTTTGAACGGAAATTTGCCAAGGTATTCTGGGTTCCCGGCAATCACGATCTTTGGGCGATCCCGGAAGAGAAAGACCAGCCTGCGCTTGCAGGAGAAGCAAGATATCTGGCGCTGGTCGAGCTCGCGCGCCAATATGGCATCCATACGCCTGAAGACCCTTATGAGACTTGGAATGGCCCGGGAGGTGCGCATGTGGTCGCGCCGCTGTTTCTCCTGTACGACTACAGTTTCCGGCCACAGGATATCAAGCGGGACGATGTTGTCGCCTGGGCGCGCGCGCAAAACTCGGTGTGTGCGGACGAAACTTTTCTCGATCCGGCCCCCTGGGACAGCCGGGAGGATTGGTGCGCCAGCCGGTGTAGGGAAACCGAATTGCGCCTTCAGGAAGTCCCCGACGGGATGCCGACAATTCTGATCAACCACTATCCGCTCCGCCGGGACCTGATCCATATTCCCCGGATACCGCGGTTTACACCCTGGTGCGGGACTGTCAGAACGGAAGACTGGCATCAGCGGTTTAATGCCAAAGTGGTCGTTTCGGGCCATTTGCATACACGTCGGACAGATTGGCGTGACGACACCCGCTTTGAAGAGGTTTCGCTCGGCTATCCGAAACAATGGGACAGACGGCTCGGTATCGAAGCCTATTTGCGTGATATTCTGCCTGTTGATTAGTCAGGCTTGAGCGAGGTTCCGAAGAAACTCCATCGGAGCCGGTCCTGCTTCTACCCTGAGATTTGCCTTTGCAGGGTGGCGGATCGCCAGAGCCATCAAATGATCCGGACCGGGCTGGTAGCGCTCAAAGTGCCAATGGTCCGGATCGTCTGCCGACCGGTCCAAAAAGGTGATATTGAGGCCATTCAGATCAAACTCAAACGCATCAAGCGGTTGAGAAAGGCCTTTTCCGATCGCTTTCACGTAGGCTTCTTTCAGCGTCCAGTAGGCCAAAAAAATGTCGAGCTTTTTCTCCTTGCACGCGCGCTGAACGTCCCGGCGTTCGCTTTCTGCAAACATGCGTTGCGCAAGTTCATCAACCATGGCATCGCGATGGCGCCATTCAACGTCGACGCCGATATCGTGTTCGCTGGTCAATGCGACTGCTGCCAGCCCTCTCGTGTGAGATATGTTAACGCGGATCCTCGGGCCACCTGCCGGGGATATCAGCTCCGGCTTGCCGTGATCTTCAATGGAAAAGCGCCAGTTCTTGGCGGGTTGACCCAGATGGTAGCTCAGGAGACCGCGGCAAATCCCGTGAGCGGCGATGTAGATTTGCCGATCCCGTTCGAAATGAAACCGTTCGGCCCTGGCCAACTCTTCATCGACCAGCAATGCCTCCAGCATTTCCAGATCGCCCTCGGTGAGGTGTTCCAGCAGCAACCACCATGCGGCGACCCCGTCTTTGCTCACCAGTGCATTGCCATCTCTCACAGCACCATGCGACAAGAAGCCTTCGCTAGGTTGTCTGCCTCCCAGGGTCTTCCGCATGCTCTCAAGTTCCTCTTCCTTGCCCGTCGCATTCTGTTTTGCCGGGCAAGGTTCTCAATACTTCCATATGGCGGCGGCCTTCCTGAAGACCTATCCGGTCTTCAGGCAGTGGATGGATATCGGTGACCGGATCGTCCAAAATGCGCAAGGGTTTTCTGTTCTGGATATCATCTATTCCGACGAACACGGCATCAGCGATCCCTTTGACCGTCTGGAACATTCCCATCCCGCGCTCTTTATCACCCAGTTTGCAGTGGCAAAACTTTTGCAGAACCAGGGCATCAGGCCCGATCTTCTGCTTGGGGCCAGCCTGGGCGAATTTGTTGCCATGAGCGTTTCCGGCATGTTGCCGTTTGAAACGGCCTTGAGAGCTGTAGCATGCCAACCTGCGCTCTTTGAAAAGTCCGCTCCCAAAGGCGCCCTGATCGGAACCCTGGCATCGGCAAGTGTACGATCGCAGTCAAAGATATTGGCAGAAAGCACAGAGATTGCCGGCAAAAACGGCGCCAGCCACTGTGTTCTGGCGTGCCGGAAAGCTGATCTGGAAACGGTTCTTGGAGAGCTGCGGAGGTTGGACATCTCCTTTCAGACACTTCCCGTCCCTTTTGCCTTTCATTCGCGCTGGATCGAACCAGCCAAACAGGACTTCCTGAATACGGTCTCCGGCTTGCACTTTGAAACGCCCTTTTGGCCGGTCTGGTCTTCCTGTCTTTGCCGCGACGTGCAACAGGCCGACGGCAGGCAGCTCTGGGATATTGTCAGGCAGCCCATGCAGTTGCAGGCAACGCTGCATGCCATCGAGGCCAGGGGCGGTGCCCGATACATCGACCTCAGTCCCACAGGAACGCTGGCGGCCGTATTCCGACAAGAGTTGTCTGAAAAAAGTGCATCAGAGGTGGTGCCGCTCATGTCGCCCTATGGGGGAGATCTGAAACGCATCGAGGCCCTCTTTCCCGCCAGTCCGTAGCGGCCGGAACGCTGCCTAGCTGCGACTGAACCGCAGCGGCAGGGTCTGCAATCCGCGCTGATTGGTCCGGTCCGTCCACCAGACCGGTTCTCCTGCCAATTCGATTTTTGAGAAATTTCGTATCAATTCGCTGAATGCCACTTCGACCTCGAGCCGCGCCAATGCTGCACCGATGCAAACATGCGGCCCGCCGCCAAAAATGGATTGCGCATTTGGCCGCCGCGCAACGTCAAATGTTTCAGCCTTGGCAAAGCGGGCTGGATCCCTGTTAATCGCACCAACCAGGCCAAGCACCAGGGATCCTGACGGTATTGACACACCGTGACTTTCGAAATCCTCGATTGCCACGCGCAGGATGAAATTTATAGCCGGTTCAAAGCGGAGGATTTCCTCAATCGCCGTTCGCATCAGATCCGGTTGTGTGCGCAGGCGGTCGAATTGATCCGGGTGGTTCAAGAGCGTCAATAGACCGTTGCCGAGAACGTTGACCGTTGTCTCATTGCCAGACACGAGCCCCTTGAGATTGTTCAGGGTTTCGTCCTGATCCATGACTCCGGCATCCCATGCTTCGATCGCCAGGCTGATCAACCGATTGTCCGGGTTGTCGCGCTGATCCTCCAAATGAGACTTCAGGAACCGCTTGTAGCCCTTAAGCGCTTTCAAGGCGTCTTGCTTTTGATCCTGTGACATCATGATGTCACCGATCTTGATCAGCGAGGCATTCCACTCCGCGAGCTGGGGGTCCATTTCCGGTGAGATATGAAACAGATTGCGGACCACCCGAAGCGGAAAAAGGTTCGCAAAGACCGTCATGAAATCGACCGGAGTTTCCTCGGGGATGTCCTCGAGCAGCAAACACGCTTCCTTTTCGATCATGGGCCGAAGCGGCGGAATGTCAGCAGGGCGGAACGCTTTTTCATATACATCGCGCATCCGCCGGTGATCCGGCTGGTCCGAATTCACCATCTGGCGCTGAAATTCACTGAAGAGTTCGTAGCTCAGCGGATCTCGCTGCTTGCTTTCCGGTCTGCTCCAACCGTTTTTCCAAAGCCTCGTATCGCGGCCCATTCTTGATGAGCGGACCATGGAATTGAATTCTTCATGTCCGAGAACGAAATAGATATCCGACGGCGCATCATAGTGAATCGGCCCGAGTTCCCGAATGCGCCGCAAATGCGGATGCGGATCAACGAGATATCCCGGATCGGTTAGCATGCCCCACCAGTCAATCTGCTCGCTCGCGTCCTGATACATCAAGCGTTTCCCAAGGTTATCGGCAAGGCATCCAGCCCATGCTGGTCGGCCCTGTGCTTCCACCACTCGGGCTCCCCGGCCAGCTCGATCCTGCCGAAGCGATCCATCAAAGCGTTGAACAGCACCCGGGCAGTCAAACGGACAAGTGCCTTGCCGATGCAAATATGTGCTCCGACTCCAAAAACGACGTGCGGGTTCGGGTACCGTGTCACATCGAAACGATCAGGATCCTTGTAGGTTCTGGGGTCCCGTCCGATTGCTGTGACCAGGCCGATCGCCAACGCTCCTTGCGGTATCAAAACATCACCACACTGGTAGTCGTCAATGGCCACGCGCAGGATGAAACTGCACCCGGGTTCAAAGCGCAGCATTTCCTCGATGGCCGTTTCCATCAGCTCGGGATTGCGACGCAGCAGTTCGAATTGGTCCGGGTGACGCAAAAGGGTCAAAAGCCCGTTTCCAAGCAGTGTGGCCGTTGCGATACCGCCTGAAATCAGTGTCATGAGGTTGTTGAGGCACTCATCTTCATCCATGACGCCGTCGGAGTACGCTTTGATCGTTGCACCAAAAAATCCGTCATTCGGGTCGTCAATTCCGGAAGCCATTCGCTCCCTGACGTAATTCCTGAACTCGGTAAGTGCTTTCAGGGCATCCTGTTTTTGCTGCGGAGTGATGATTACGTTGCCGATCACGCTCAGAGCATCGACCCAGCGCGCAAGATCCGCATCCATGGATTTTGGAATATTGAAGATACGTTTTGAGATGTTCCGTGACAACGGATCTGCAACCGTCTGCATGAAGTTGAATGATTGCTCAAACGGCAAGGTGTCCAGGATTTTGCGGCATTCATCCTCGATCATCGGGATCAAGGCCTGAATATCTGTCCTTCGAAAGGCTTTTTCGTAAACATCCCGCATGCGGCGATGGTGCGGTGCATTCGCATTGGTCATCTGGGGCTGGATTGTGTTGTACAATTCGTAACCGACCGGATCGGCTTTCTTGTTTTCCGGATTGTACCAGCCGCCTGTCCACAAACGCGTGTCACGGCCCATATCCGTAGACAGGGCCATTTTCTTGTATTCCGGGTAGCCTAAAACAAAATAGATCCCTGAAACGGGATCAAATTGCACCGGCGCTTTTTCACGAATTACACTCAGTTTTTCATAAGGACTGGCCAGAAATGCATCGTCTGCAAACATTTCCCACCAGTCGATATCGGGGCTATTCAGAGCAGCGATGCCATCAGCACTGATTTCCAGATTAGAACCGTCGGACACACACCCCACCCCCAATGATTGATAGAATTCTCACTACACCATAGAAGCGAATTCTTTTCCAACGAATATGCTTGTCAGGCCGGCGTCAATTTCAGGGGCAGTGAACTCAATCCGCGTTGATCACTCCGGTCAGTCCACCATGTTGCATCGCCCGCCAGCTCAATCCTGCTGTAGCGGTCCATCAGAGCATTAAATGCCACTTCCGTCGTCATGCGCGCCAACGCCTTGCCGATGCAGATATGAGGGCCACCGCCAAAAGCGGAGTGATGGTTCGGCTTGCGCGTGATGTTGAACGTGTCCGGATCGTCAAAGCGCGCCGGATCGCGATTGATAGCCCCAACAAGGCCAATCGCCAGCGCCCCGGCAGGAATGCACACATCTCCACACTGGAAATCTTCCACCCCGGCCCTCGGAATGATGCTGCTTCCCGATTCATAACGCAGCATTTCCTCGATTGCCCTTGGCATCAAGCTCCGGTCCGCCCGTAATTTCTCCATCTGGTCAGGGTGCTTCAAAAGCGTCAGCAAACCATTTCCCAGGAGCGTGAGCGAGGTTTTGCTACCGGCAATCAACATCACCACGTTGTTGAGGGTTTCCTCCTCATCCATGGTACCGTCGTCCGCAGCTGCCAGGGCCATTCCGACGAAACCATCGCCGGGATTCTTCCTCAGGCCTTCCAAGTGCTCCTTGACGAACTGCTTGAATTCCTGATTTGACTTCTTGACGTTCCGCTTCTGCTCCGGTGTCATCACGATGTTGCCCAACCAGCTCAGGTCGGAAATCCACTTACCGATCTGAGCTTCCATTTCCTCTGGAATATCGAACAGTTTCAAAGAGATCCGGTTCGGCAGCGGGTTGCCGAACAGATCCATGTATTCGAACGCCTCGCTTTCCGGCAATCCGTCCAGAAGCTTGCAGCACTCGTCCTTGATCATCGGCAGATAGCGCATCATGTCGCGCGGACGGAACGCCTTGTCGAACACACCCCGCATCCTGCGGTGATCGGGCTGGTTCGCATTGATCATCTGCGGCTGAAAATCAACAAACAGCTCGTAGGTTTCCGGGTCATTCTGCCGGTTTTCAGGACTGCTCCAGCCATTTCTCCAGTAGGTCGTGTCCCGGCCCATACTGGAGGTCTTGGCCATCAGGCCAAATTCCTTGTGCCCGAGAACGAAATATATCCCCGACTGGGGGTCGAACTGGACAGGCGCCAGCTCGCGTATCCGCTTCAACTCAGGGTAGGGATTTTTTAAAAACTCCGGGTCGGTCAACATCGTCCACCAGTCGATGTCGAAACATGGAGCCGTCGAAGCCCCGGCCCCTTTGTCGTCACCGGCATCGGGTGAAGGACTGTTTTCCACGTGGACTTCAGACATTTAATTGGCTCCGGCACTCACTCGAACGAAGGGTGTTAAGGCGTGCAATCACTCACAGACCGGGCCACTAACGTTCGGCTCGATACTGCCTGCGGTCCCGACAGGGCGCAAGACTGAACCGGACGGTCCGGCAGCCCGTTCACTAAAGAAATCCGGTTGAGAACCGCTCTGGGAACAGAAGACCGGTTTTGGATCCAGGTCATGAACGACGCGCATAAATGTGGAACACCGGCGCTCCGCCCTGGGCCATCGGGTGATCCTCGACTGTTGTTTTGTAACCGCGTTCTTCAAGCTCGCCCCTGATCGTCGTCAGTTCGTCCGCGCCCCGGTGCACTTCGACGAGAAGCTGGCGTATCCTCGGCCACAGAACTTCGCCGATTCCGTCAAGCACAGGGCGTTCCTGCCCCTCCGTGTCGATCTTGAGCAAGTCAATCCGGTCCAGCCCGAACCGGGTGGCGACGCTGTCCAGCGTGTCGACTTCCACGGTCACTGTTTCCTTCTTGAACAGCCTTTCGATGAAGGCGTCGTCATCCAGGCGCTCATGCGCTCCCGTGCTGTCGATGATCGCGCGAATATCTTCGCTCGCGCCTTGGCCGAACAACAGCTTCTTCAGTCCATCAGCCAGCTTTTCACCGACGGAGGAATCGCCCGTGGAAAGTGCGGAAAGCGCGGGGTAATGATCGAATTGAGCGGTTCCGGTCTTGTCCCCTAAAGCCAGGCATGACGCCTGGATGGCACCACCGATTTTTTCGGTGTTGCTCCTCAGTGCGCCAAAGGCGGCGGGCATTGGTTCGAAGGCAAATATCCTGGCATCGGGACACAGGTCCCTGAGGCGCAAGCAGAACAATCCGATATTGGCGCCAACATCCAGATAGGTTCCGTCGGCTGGCAGATCCAACCCGCGTTCGATCAGATCGTCCGAGACAATTTCATGCCAACCGAAACCAACTTCATAATCGTTCACGCAATGAATTTCACGGCCATCCGGAAGCTCTGCCATTGAAAGGCTCATGATACTCTTCCCGCCACTTTTGCACTTCATCCACTTCACAAGCATGAAGCGGTAACAGCCGCACTTCAACAACTTTAACGTACTCTGGCAGCTCGCCGCGCAGCCGTAAACCCCGCTCACGAAAATCGGCCTGGACAGTGCGATCCCGCTCAAAAAAACCGCCACGATCGGCTTTCCCTCGTTGCAGACGAGGGGAGCGGAGCTTCGAATCATCTCACTCCGGCCAATTTCCTTCTCTTTGACCAAATTGATTTCAAAGCGTTTTTCGCGTTGGCGAGGATCATGCCGTGCATCTGGAATGATTGGGCCAATGCTTCAGGTTGGTTTTTTCGGCAAAGGCCGTTCCGGTTGTCAAGACGACGGTTCAGGCATCTGAGTGTCAGATGTCCGCTTGTGCCCTCAAACTGGTCGTTCGACTGGTCTCCGCTTGCACCCGAATGCCGACATTCGTTGCAGGTGCAGTGAGCTTGCAGGTCAGGCGGAAAGCAGACTTTTGTTGCGGCCAAAACGAACGGAAGCAACGCGGACAAAGCCACCTTAAGTATTGTCCCTAAACATCACGTCACTGCGCAACACATATTTTTCGCCGCTATTGATTGGATCACCTCTGTGGGAAAGTGGGTGGTGGAATATCAGTGCCTTTCCTGTAGCTGGTTCGATTGTGAAGTCTGCGAACACATGCGGCGAAAACACATCTGCAAAAGAGGTTCCTCCCCCGTCCGCTCCGTCATTGAGATAGATCATCAGCGTGAACTTGCTGACAGCCCCGTCAGGTCGGATGTATTCACCGTCCTGATGCCAATCAAAGAACTGCCCCGGCACGTATCGGTAAACACGGAAGCGTTCATTTATGCCGATCGCTGTCCAGCCTTTGAATGGGTGCCGGAAGTTAGGAGAGACGCGAATCCATAATTCGTTAGCAAATTCAACATCATCAAATATCACACGGTCGTTGTTTCTAATTTCTGGCGTAACCGAAGTTCCGCTTTCAGAGGTGATGGTAGCGGGCTGAAACCCGAGATCATTTGCTCGATCAATAACCCGATTGCAAAAACCTGCATCGGCAAACTCAGAAATTTCGAAAACAAGGTGCTCAAGCACCGAGGGAATAGGCATGCTTCATCTCCAGCAAACATTTCAACACGTAAGTAATCAGGCCGAGTGCAGAGCGCTCAGCGATACCACGCCCGAAGGAGTGTCGAATGGTTTGTCAACTAAGATGAGAAGGACTGTGTAGCCATGGATGTTTAATGTTCCATGATGTGGGCGAAATCAAGACTGCTACATCCGAAAAGGTATGTTGCGAAATCGTTAACAAGGGCTCGTTCCAGTCATTCGCTGCAATCGACACGAACGACAGTTCAGGGCCGGGAGTGCCAAGTGGGCCGTTGTTCACAACGCGTAATCCGGGCGGAATGCAGACTTTCACGGCGGACAGGAGGCAGTTGCGGAAATTCGGCAAAAGCGGACCTTGATCGTCTGCATGGCGTCAAACTCGCGAGTTCCGGTCCAATAGCGGGAATCGGAAGTTCGCAGCAAGTGCCGGGTTACAACCAATGCCGTTGACCGTCCTGCATAGTCTTGCCTTTCGCTTCGATATGCACAGGTCATTGTGAGTTTGTACCTTGATCGCCAAATATCAGAATCGTGCATAGGGTGACAGGCGATACCGGGCGGATTGCAATCCGGTTTCAGCAACATCCGCGCACGGAAATTTTGCTCTATGGAAGCGTCGTTGTCAGGGTTGCGCAGTCCACCAATGTAGTGCCTGCGCCCAGGATATCCGCCATCAGGTTTCGACCAGGATTTATGACAAACCCGGTATCCGCTGAAAGACCACGAGCCAAATACAGGTCTGTCGCCTTATCTGCGGAATTGGATGTGACGCGCACCCTGTCGCTGACCAGATCACGCCCTGCCAGCAGGTCGCGCATGACCTTCGGGGCGGTGATGACAATTCGGATCGAGCCTGTTCGCCCCACATCAATGCGTTGGCCGGAAAAGTCGCCCGCGACAAAACGGACAGGCATGGTTTGACATGTCCTGTTGACCCGAAACGTGGCGGTGCCATTCCCTGCAAGGCCACGCAGCATCAGCAGGTTTCCTTCCCGTGGATGCGGAATATCGATAACAGCGACATCCTGTTTTGTGTCCGTATTCGATTCAGCCTGTGCGGCGTCGACAGAAGAAACTGCGATCAACGTCGTAAAGAGGGCCAAACCAATGACCGCCAGCTGATCTCCAAGGTCTTCGATGTTCACGACATTTCCTTTCTCGGTTGCTTTCCCGTGCATGCGGGTTCTGCAAGCATGAAAGGCGAGAAGCGCTTGAGCCGCGCCCAGATCTACGTATTTGAACGTTTGAGATCGCGATTGCGGACGTTCTTGTTGCCGGAACCTTGCCGTCTTTGACAGGACGGCGTTTGACCGGTGAGGCGGCGAAACTCGGTGTTAAAGCTGGATTTGCTTTGGAATCCAGCCTCCAACATGATGTCCGTCACAGGCAAATCGGTGGTTTTCAGAAGCATCGCGGCATGGCGCACGCGAAACCCATTGATGTAGCGCGAGATATTCTCGCCATGGATGCGATTGACCGCTTTCGACACACTTCGTGCGGGGCAGTGCAGCCTCCGACCCAACCGCGCGAGCGTCAGGTCCGGGTCAGTGAACATCTTGTGTTCGATCATCAGCCTGTCAAGCTTGCGCAACAGGTCCTGATCCTCTTCAAGCGTTTCCTGCCTCGGCGCTTCTCGGGAAACGTCTCGCGTCCGGGGTCCAAGAACAAGTGGCAGGCCAACAAGCGCGCAGAGCAGGACCACCGCAACAACCACGCCGGATGCGCCGGTCAGGAGACGCATTACCCCTGCATTGCCCGCAGAGAGCATCGCAGCAAGGATCGTGGCATCGGCTGCAACGATCAGGGCGATAAAGAGGATTGCGAATAGCAATGCAATTCTGACCAAGCGAAATTTGTTTGGTGCGACCTGAACAAATGCGTCCGGCGGCTGGCGCAGCATCGCCGTCAGCAAAATGGCATAGACGGCATTTGTTCCGATCACGATCACATCAGCGGACCAGGCCGTCGGTACGAGAAGCGCGAGTTCCGCCAAGGTCAGTCCCGTGGCTGCGATCTGAAGCGCCTGACGTGTCGGGGACCCGGTCGTTGACGCTAGTGATTGAAAACCTAGCCAGAGCGTCGGGGCAATCAGTATCGCGATATGAGGCTGTACCCTGCCAAGCACCTCAAAACCATATTCCACTCTTAGCCCCACAAACGCGGTGACCACCGCAATGAGGCCAAGTCCAAGGCCAAACAGAACGCGCGCTGCAATCGGTAGAAGCGGTCTGCTTACAACCGCCGCTGCAATGAACACAGCGAGAATCGAAATGATCCAGGACGTTGGAACCGTGTTCACAGTCGTATTCCTCAAGCCAGGTTCCCAAGCGCGCAACCGCATAGATGTCCCGCAACGATTCAGGAACCGCGCAAATGCGATGCCCGACATGCAAGACTATGATGGCACGGAACTTGATGCCACACGGATCAGCACTCTGGTTGCGGTCTGCAGTTCTAGATCGCGTTTCAGAACTATTTTCAGCCTGAAAAGTGTTCTGTGTCCCGCGCCGTGTGAATTCGCAGAGTGGCATGTCCGGTCCGGGCATGCATCTGACCAGGCGCTTGCTGGCAGACCCCAATATTGTTGGCGATGTCATCGGTAGACCACGCAAGACTTCACGAAACCGCTTCAGGGTCGCTATTTTTAAAAGCAGGGAGTTACTGACAGAGCTCAGATGACATATATTGGTTTGGCAAAGTGAGTGACCTAAACAGATACCGGAGACTGATGTGTCACCAAGTAAGGGCCGCGTCGAAAGACTGATTGATACGATTGCTTCAGAGTTCCAGTCTCATCTCATCGACTTGTGGAACACCTCCACAGTCCTCGATATCCAGGACGGCGCCGTTCAAAAAATGATCTCAAGCGAAGCACCATTTGGTGTCATCGGGATCAAGATCCTGATGCGCAATCCGGGAGACGCAGATCGTCTTTTTGAGCATCAGTGGAATTTCAGCATCGGGATCACCGGATGTGAATTCACGCTTTTGGATGTCGATTACCAGAACGACGTTTGGATCGGTGATGCGAATTCCGCCGCATTCGCTGGGCACGAACACATTGCCTACAAATCGGTTGAACACATGATTGCCTTTCATGGCGACGATTTCGGCGTCGGAAAGGTCTTCATCGAAAAAATTGGAGCTCTCTGCCCCAGCCTGCTTGAAAAGCCACCATTGTTCTTTCGACTGCCGCGCAGGGCGCCACCCGCCTACAGATTTACGGCAGCCCCCCAGGCCATTCGCGAGGAGATAGGCCTTTCATCTGATGACCGCGTGGTTCTGATTGAGACGATGATCAAAGAACACGGGATTGACCCATACAAGATCCTTCTGTCCTTCCATTCTGATGAAAACTTCTGGCTGGTTGATCTCCCCGAAGCGCTTGTCGACCGTTACCAGCATGGCCTGATTGATCCAAGCCTTGGTGAACACCATTCAAATCTTGAGGTCGGGGTATCCATTACGGCAGAGGCTCTGAGGAACAGAATCCGGCAGAAGTCAAACAGCGCTGAGCGCGATAACGACGTCTTTTTCTCCATGTCTGGAAGCGGTTCCGCGTCAGGTTATTTGAACCGATTGAATTGAGTTTACGTTGGCTGGTGTCATTTTTTTGCTGCGAGAAAGCGCGCAATTCCTGACCGTCTCCTCCCGGATTCAAAACCGACCTTCGCTGCGAGCGTATTGAGTTACAACAATGCGCCTCAGGGTCGGACGTTTGCGGATTTTCGGCCAGGTTTGAAAAGTTGCCATTCACGGTAAGGCAACCGAAAGTGTATTGAGGGCGGAGAACGGACGTTCGCTGCATAATGCATCAAGGTCGGCAATGCAGACGAAGCGTTCATTTGCTTCCAGCGGTTAGAAATGATTTACCTTCTCGCGAGGTCCGCGACACGCGCGGCCCTTAAAAACCAGCGTGAGCAGGTGTCTGGAGCCCAGTGGATGGGCGGCATGACGGCCAGGATAAACCTGCAAAACTGGGGAGAAAAACGATGTTCAAGCGTATCATGGCGCCGGTTGATCTGGCACATGTTGAAAAACTGAGGGCCGCACTCGAATGCGCCGCAGATCTTGCCAAACACTACAGCGCACCTGTTGTGTATGTGGGCGTCACCTCATCCCAACCCAGCGAATTGGCACATAATCCAGAAGAATTCGCACAAAAACTTGGCATATTTGCAGCGGCAGAAGCTGCCAGGTTCGGCATAGAAACTGTGGCATATGCCACTATCGCGCACGATCCGACGATCGAGGTTGACGATGCACTGATGCGCGCAATCAAAGAAACTGGCGCCGATCTCGTCGTCATGGCAAGCCATGTGCCGAATGTCATGGACCATATCTGGCCGTCTAACGGGGGAAAACTTGCCGCGTACGCGAAATGCTCAGTGATGGTTGTGCGCACTTAGACACCACAAGACAACGCACGAGTAGCCCACAGATGGTCGACGAAACTACAGTTGAGCCCAAGGGTGAAAAATCTCGAGGCCCATAGTTGGCAGACGCTCGACAGGGCCGGGGCAAGTTGAGAGCCGGCATTGCCTTTCCACGTGTAAAAACCGGCAGTCCTCAAACGACCCCAATTCAGTTGCTACTCGACCAACACCAACCTTATTGCCTCATCCGCAACAACTCCGCATTCGCCCCGAAGACAAATTCCATCACAGCCCCTGCCCTCCAGCTTATGTCGCTTCATTCTCGAAAATGGTTCACATCCGTTGCCGAAGAGATTGTTCATGATTTCTGGCGCTCGATTGACTTTATGCCTAAGCATCCCGCCGGTGCCGTGAGGTCCAGACTTTCAGGTCTGCGAAGGCTTTCAGGAATGCCGCAAGTACCAGCCCGCAGAGCGCCACCTTTGTCACAGTTTCCATCGTGCCTTCGATCAGAAGAGCATGAATCACGCTACCTGCGACAATCACGAGGGCAAGCGAAGTGTGTGCCAGACGCCATGTGCGCAGTCTCAGTTGCAGGCGGCGGCGAATCGCAGCCAGCAGCGCTGCGGCAAAGACGGCCCACATGGCAATCACGCCCCATACGGAAAACGGTGTCGGCGAGCGGAACAGAAGCGCATCAATCACATCCGGCGGACTGGTGATCCAGAGCCCCGCGACGTGAACGATCACGGCCAGAACGAGAACACCGCCAACCCATCGATGATGCCTGCGTCCGCGTTGCCTCGCCAGTCCGGGCAGATAACCACCGGCCAGCAAAGGCTGAACGAGAAGGAGTGCCATCGCGATGATCCCCGCGAAGCCGGCCGCGATGTAAACCGGTTGGCGCCATTGCAACAAGGGACTGGCTGCGGCGGCTGCAACCGGAATCAGTAAAACAGCCGCAAGGAAACCCCAGATCAGGATCGCTCGTGTCCTGCCCATTTAATTACGAACCGGCCCGGTCAAGCAGGTTGAAGAACGAAATGCACCTCCAGGGTGGTGTCCCTGGCGCTGCTCATGACCGGACGCAGGAACACGGTTTCGAATTCTCCGCTGTCATAGGCAAGGTGGCCATGCGGCTGTCCGAAGGCCGGTACAATTTGCGGCATCTCCAGCCGGAACACTCCGTTGGCGTCGGTGAGCGTTGCACCGTGACTGCGCTCGTCGCGTTCGTGTCCTTCGGTCGTATGTGCCCAGACCTGGATGCGCTGACCTTCGAGGGGAGCGCCGTCGCCCGCGCGGCGGACGGTTCCCGTCATCCAGAAGCCGCCGCCGCCGATGCGGTCGACGATCGGGGCACCGGGACGGTAATTGTTGGATCCACCGCGCATCGAACGCGTCGGTGCCAGATCCTGTGCACGGGCAGGAACAAGCAGCCCGGACATCCCGGCTACCGCAACGGCGCCACCGGCAGCCAGAAGATTTCGGCGGGTGAACAGGTCGGTCGTCATTCAAAATTCTCCTATCGGACAAGGCGCATCCGGCCTTCTGTCTGGCCAATGTAACTGCCGATCTGAAATTATAGGGCGATTGTGTCGATTTCCGAGTTTTCGAGGACGGTACAATCGCCGATTTTGCTCACGGTTTCGTGAACTCGCCTGGTCCGGGTTTGCCGGCGACAGTCTTTCCCGTTGTTTCGGTTCTCGTGACAGACCAGCTTCATCCAGTTTGAGATCACGACGTCAGATCCAGGTCGCTGATGACTGTTTGAACGGCAAGCAGGAAGATCTGGACCTCGGCACTTTGCTGGGTGTCCGGCCGCGTCATGAGGCCGACTGGCCCCTTGGTGATGTCGCTGTCAAATGGCAGCCGAACCAGGGTGCCGTCCTCGGTCTCGGTCTGAACAACGCCCGATGATATGATCCAGACTGCGTCGGTCTGGCGGGTATAGAGCCGTCCGAACGCACCTGAAACGCTTTCAATGCGGTGGGGGATCTCGCCGACGCCATTGGCAATCATGAAACGCTCGACCAGCGGCCTGATCGCCGACCCTTCCGGCGGATAAATGACGGGCCAGTCGACGATGCGTTTGACATCCGGGTCCTTCAGCAACGGATGTCCCCTTCGTACGACCAGGTCGACGCGCTCTGAGTAAAGCTGCGTGAAGGAAACACCTTCCATGGAATCCGGGCGTCCGAGCCGACCGATCACAAGATCGAGCTCTCCCAGTTTCAGGCGCTCGATCAGATAGCCATGCGGTCCATCCATGATTTTGACAAGGACACTGGGTGACAGTTCGGCAAACTCCCTCACCACCGGCGGAATGAAGCTTGCCGCGACGCTCGGAAGCGCGCCGACCTTGAGTGTCGCCCGGGCATGGTCGCCTTCCTTTTCAACGCCGTCCAGGCCCTGCTGCAGGCTGGCAAGCGAAATCTGGGCGAAGTGCAGGAAGACCTTGCCCTGTTTCGTCAGGGCGATCCCTGCCCTGTTGCGGGTCATCAGGGTCGCACCGATGATGTCCTCGAGTTCCTTCAGCGTCTTGGAAATCGCCGGTTGGGTGAGTGACAGCTTATCGGCGGCAAGTTTGAGGCTGCGCTCGTGTGCGATTTCAACAAAACACTGGATGTGGCGGAATTTGATACGGCGGTCGATCATTTAGTTTCCCATTCCAGCAACAAAAAAGCTCATTATCTCATTTTACTTCTCATTTTTGGACATTCAATATAGTGCCAACAGAGGAGGAAAACATGCGTACTCAGGTTGTCATTGTGGGCGGCGGGCCTTCGGGACTGTTGCTGGGGCAACTGCTTCACCGCAAGGGCATCGAGACGATCATTCTCGAACGCAAGACGCGTGACTATGTACTCGGACGGATCCGCGCCGGCATTCTGGAAACAGGTCTTGTCGACATGATGCGCGAAGCCGGTGTCTCGGACCGGATGGACAAGGAATGCTTCATCCACCACGGCACCTGTATCTCCTATGAAAACGAGATGTTCGACATCAATTTTCAGGAGCTGATCGGTCAGAACGTGATCGTCTACGGCCAGACGGAAGTCACCCGCGATCTCTACGACGCAAGGGACGCTTGCGGTGGCAGGACACTCTTCGAAGTCGAAGACGTCGAAATCCGCGATGCGGAAACAGACAGCCCCCATGTCACCTTCACAATCGATGGCAGTGCAAAGCGCATAGACTGCGATTTTGTCGCTGGATGCGACGGTTTTCACGGCGTCAGCCGCAAGACGATCCCCGACACGGTGCGCAAGGATTACGAAAAGGTCTTCCCGTTCGGCTGGCTCGGGGTCCTGTCCGAAACACCGCCTGTGCATGACGAGCTTGTCTATGCCAATTCAGCGCGTGGATTTGCGTTGTGTTCCATGCGCAATGAACATCTTTCGCGGTACTATGTGCAGTGTGATCTCGACGACGATGTCTTCGAATGGAGCGACGACAGGTTCTGGGACGAGCTGAAACGCCGGCTGTCCGAGTCCGTCGCCGACAAACTCGTCACGGGTCCTTCCATCGAAAAATCGATTGCCCCACTTCGGTCTTTCGTCTGTGAGCCGATGCGTTGGGGCAGGCTGTTCCTGTGCGGTGACGCGGCCCATATCGTTCCGCCGACCGGCGCCAAGGGCCTGAACACCGCCGCATCCGACGTCCATTACCTGTTCGAAGGCCTGGTTCAATATTACCAGGACAACGACACAAACGGCATCGACCGTTACTCGGAGCGCGCGCTGGCGCGGATCTGGAAAGCGGAACGCTTCAGTTGGGCCACCACGAACATGCTGCATCGTTTCCCTGACCAATCGGAGTTCGACCTGAAGATGCAGCGCGCTGAAATCGAATCCCTTCACTACAATGAAATCGCGCAGAAGTGGTTTGCGCAGAATTATGTGGGGTTGCCGTACTGATGCAGATCGCACGCCTCAAAACCGTCGACCTTCACTGGAGCGAGGATGGTGACCGGGACGGCATCGCGGTCGTCTTTGCCAATTCCCTTGGTACTGATCTCCGTCTCTGGGACAAGGTCATTCCACTCCTGCCGCAAAAGGGATTACGCCTGATCCGTTTCGACAAGAGGGGCCACGGCCTATCATCGTGTCCCTCTTCGCCTTACACGATCGACGCACTGACGGATGACACAGAACAGCTTTTGGACCGGCTCCGGGTCAAGACCTGTATATTTGTCGGACTTTCGATCGGCGGCATTATCGCTCAACTTCTGGCCAGTCGCCGGCCGGAACTGGTCAAGGGTCTGGTTCTTTCGAACACGGCTGCCAAACTCGGCACAGCAGACATGTGGCAGGAAAGAATTGACCGCATCCGGAAAGACGGCATCGAGGCGATGGCCGATGCCATCCTGGAGCGCTGGTTCGGTGAAGAATTCCGCCGAAGCGACGAGGCCGTGGCCTGGCGCAACATGCTGACGCGGACACCGGTAGAGGGATATATCGGCTGCAGCGAAGCCATAGCGGCAAACGACCTGACAGCTTCGACATCGAAACTGAAGCTGCCGGTGCTCGGAATTGGCGGCGAACACGACCTGGCCAGCCCTCCGGATCTTGTCCGGGCGACGACGGATCTGATTGACGGCAGCCGGTATGTCGAAATCGGGAATGCAGGCCACCTGCCCTGTGTCGAGCAGCCGGACATCTATGCCGGCCATCTCGTTAGATTTTTCAAGGAGGACCTCAATGTCGGAGCGATATGAGCGCGGCATGGCCGTTCGCCGGGCGGTGCTCGGCGACGATCACGTAGACCGGGCCGAGAATGGCAAGACGGATCTCGACGGACCGTTCCAGACTCTGATCACCGAGGGCGCCTGGGGAACGGTCTGGTCGTCGGAGGGCATCAGCGCGCGCGAGCGGTCAATGCTGACACTTGCGCTGCTGGCAGCACTCGGTAACTTCGAGGAAATCGCGATGCACATCCGGGCAACGGCCCGCACCGGCGCCAGCAAGCAGGACGTGCTGGAAGCGTTCCAGCATGTCGCGGTTTATGCCGGCGTTCCGCGCGCCAACCAGGCCTTGAAGATCGCCAGGGAAACCTACGCCGAGATGGAACAGGGTAATCAGCAGGCATGAGCTGACCGGGCTGCCAGAGGGAGAAAACAACGATGAAACCAGGTCCGTATTATCAACGCGACCGGCAGTGGCAACCAGCGGCGCTGACGCCGGACTACAAGACCAGCGTGTCCCGCTCGCCGCAATATTCGATGATCAGTCTGGAAACGACGGTCAGCGAGGTCACGGGCCCCGTTTTCGGTCACAATGACATTGATCCGCTCGACAGGGATCTCTTGAACAACTTTGCCAAGCCCGGTGAAAGCCCGATCGGAGAACGCATCATCTTGCATGGGCGCGTGCTCGATGAAAATGCGAAACCGGTTCCCAACACGCTGGTCGAGATCTGGCAGGCCAACGCAGGCGGCCGCTACCGGCACAGGAAAGACACTTACCTCGCCCCGATCGACCCCAATTTCGGCGGTTGCGGCCGAACACTCACGGACGAGGACGGCCACTACCACTTCAGGACGGTCAAACCCGGTGCGTATCCCTGGCGCAACTGGGTCAACAGCTGGCGTCCGGCCCATGTTCACATATCGGTTTTCGGTTCAGCATTTGCACAGCGCCTGATTACACAATGCTACTTCGAGGGTGATCCGCTTATCGCAAAATGTCCCATCGTCAATACGATCCCCGACAAAGACGCGATCGAACAGTTGATTGCCCGGCTCGATCTCAACGCAACCCTTCCGCTGGACACGATCGCATACAAACTCGACATCGTGCTGCGGGGGCGCCGGTCGACCCTTTTCGAAAACCGGCCGGAGGGCAACTGACATGCGCCAGCATCTTGACTACCTGAAGGAAACCCCGTCACAGACAGCAGGTCCCTACGTTCATATCGGCCTTGCGCCTGGTGCGGCGGGATTTGAAATCTACAATCAGGAACTCGGCTGGGACATTGCCGGACCCAATGCAGCCGGTGAGCGCATCCGCGTCGAAGGACGGGTCATCGACGGGATGGGTTCTCCGATCAAGGACGTGCTTCTGGAAGCATGGCAGGCCAATGCAAACGGCATTTACGCGCATCCGGAGAGCGAAGGTGATGTTGAAGACGGTTTCCGCGGCTGGGGGCGTGTGATCACGAATTTCGAGACCGGCGAATGGGGGTTCGACACGGTCAAGCCCGGCAGCGTGACAGACGGCAACTCACGCGTGATGGCACCCCATATCAGCCTCTGGATCGTGGCGCGCGGTATCAATATCGGCTTGCACACGAGACTATACTTCGAAGACGAAAGGGATGCGAATGCCGGGGATCCGGTGCTGAATCTGATCGAATGGGAGCACCGCCGGGCAACATTGTATGCGAAAAGAGGTGAACGGGACGGCAAAACCGTCTACCGGTTTGACATAAAGTTACAAGGGGAAGATGAGACCGTCTTTTTCGACATCTGAGTGAAACACATGACAAAACCCTGCATCATCTGCGTCGCAATCACAGGTTCGGTGGCGACCAAGCAAAACAATCCGGCGGTGCCGATCACGGTCGCCGAACAGCTTGAAAGCACCCAAGAAGCCTTCGAAGCAGGCGCTGCCATCGTGCATGCCCACGTGAGAAACGACGACCAGTCGCCGACGTCGGATCCGGAAAGGTTCGCCCGTCTTAAGGAAGGCCTTGAGAAACACTGCCCGGGAATGATCATCCAGTTTTCAACCGGTGGGCGTTCCGGAGCCGGTGAAGCGCGCGGCGGCATGTTGCCGCTGAAGCCGGACATGGCCTCGCTTTCCGTCGGCTCCAACAACTTCCCGACACGGGTCTATGAAAACCCGCCCGACCTGGTCAACTGGCTGGCCGGTGAGATGCGGACCTATGCCGTCAAACCCGAAATCGAAGCCTTCGACCTGAGCCATATCCACCAGGCCGCCGCGATGAACAAGGACGGGCGCATCCCGGGCAGGCTCTACGTTCAATTCGTCATGGGTGTCAAAAACGCCATGCCGGTCGATCGGGATGTATTCGACTATTACATCAAGACCGTTCAGAGGCTTGTGCCGGATGCGGAATGGTGTGCAGCCGGTATCGGCAGGTATCAGCTGACCGTCAACGAGTGGTGCATTGCGGCCGGCGGGCACACAAGGACCGGCCTTGAAGACAATGTGCGCTTTGACAGGGAAACGCTTGCGCCTTCCAATGCTGCACTGGTGAGGCGAGCCGCGGAGCTTTGTGAAAAACACGAGCGCCCGGTTGCGACCTGGCAGCAAGCCCGCGATATCCTGGAGCTTCCACTCGAAGCGGCTTGACGTTGATGAATGCCTGGCTCTCAATTGAGGGCGAAACCCGATAGTTGAGAGCCATGCCTGTTTCCCTGTTTTCCAGCCAAGTCCACGCCGGGCTCTTCGCCGACGACAGCCTTCTGCCGATACTTGACGATGCAGGAGACGTACGGCACATGGTTCGTTTCGAACAGGCGCTGGCTGTTGTTCAGGGGCGTCTCGGCATTATCCCCGCGGAAGCCGCCAGGACGATTGAGCAAGGCCTTGAAGACACCTTGCCGGATCCGGCGAGCCTGAGCAGGGGAACGGCATCGGCAGGTGTTCCTGTACCGGCACTTGTCGCCGCCTTGCGAAAAATGGTCGGTGAAGAAGCGGGAAAATGGCTGCATTGGGGGGCAACCAGTCAGGATGTGATGGATACGGCGCAAATGCTGCAATCCAAAGCCTGCCTGGAAATCCTGGAACCCCGCCTGTTCCGGCTGATCGATACCCTTGAAACACGAAGCAACGAGACTGCCGAACAGCTTCTGGCCGGGCGGACACGCAGTCAGGTTTCGACGCCGGTCACGCTCGGGTACCGGGTCGCCCAATGGGCGCATCCCCTGATCGATGCCGGAAACGATCTGGCGGCACTGAGAGCCTCGGCACTCAGGGTGCAGTTCGGCGGCGCTTCCGGTGTCAACAGCGCGATTGCGCCGGACGGAACGGGGATCGCTGATGCTCTTGCAGTCGAACTAGATCTGCAGAACGCTCCCTCCTGGCACGTGAACAGGACACCTTTGCTGGCGTTGTCTGCCTGGCTGCAACGGATCTGTGCGGCCCTTGCCAAGATGGCCGGTGATCTCATCGTGATGGGCAGGACGGATATCGCAGAACTCGCCAGTGGAACGGGTGGCGGCTCATCGACAATGCCGCAGAAATCAAACCCGGTTCAGGCGGAGACGATCCAGGTTCTTTTCCAGATCGCCAATCACTCCCATGGAGTACTGGCGAGCGCCGCAGATCCTCTGGAAGAGCGGGACGGTGCGAAGTGGCCTCTTGAGTGGATGATGCTGCCGCAGATGTTTCTGGCGGCAGGATCTGCGCTACGTCATGCGCAGGCTCTTGCAGACAATCTGAGACCCGACGCTGCTCGCCTGGATGCGGTGCTTGCTTCCAATCCGGAAGTCATGGCCGAAACCGCCAGCTTCGTGCTTGCGAAAGCCGGGGTTCCGCGAGCTGACGCAAAGGACCTCGTCGCTCGTGCAGTCTCCGACAAGGCGCCCTTTGCCGACGCTCTGGCAAATCTCAGTCCAGTACAGATCAACTGGCAGACGGCGCTTGATCCCCAACTTGTCATCGAACCCTGCCGGCAAATGTCCGGGAGGATCTTTGCACGCCGGGTTCGCAAATAGGCCTTTTCATCGGAGGATTTCCGGCAGCCAGAGCGCAATCGCCGGGAAGCTTACCAGCAGGATTACGCGGATGACCTCGGCCCCGAAGAAGGGCGCAACACCCTTGAATGTCTCAATCATCGGCGTGTCGCGGGCAAGCGAGGAAATCACGAAGACATTCATCCCGACCGGTGGCGTGATCAGGCCGAGTTCCACGACAATCAGCGCCAGGATCCCGAACCAGATCTTGAGGTCCTCTGTGCTCATGCCGAAACCGGCCCCGTCAGCCCCCTGATAGATGCCGCCATTGATGTCGACCAGCACCGGCCAGAAAAACGGAATGACAAGGAGGATCATGGAGAGACTGTCCATCAGGCAGCCGAGAATGATGAGGGCGACAAGCAGGATGATCAGGACTGTCATCGGCTCCAGGCCGGAATTCGAAATCCAGGCAGCGGTTTCCTGAGGCAACCCAACGCGAGACATGAAGATCTTCAGGAGTTCCGCACCGAGGATAATCAGGTAGATCATCCCGGACGTCGCGGCTGTTTCCTTGAGCGCAGAGACAAAGTCGGAGCGCGACAGGTTCTTCTGGACGACACCGAAAAACAGCACCAGGAACACACCGACAGCCGCGGCTGGTGTCGGATTGTATAGGCCGCCATAAATTCCGCCGATAACCAGTCCGAAGATGACGAGGACCGGGATCATGCCGATCGTCGCCTCGACAAACTCGCCTCGATCCGCCACGCCGCCCTTCGGGCCCGAAGAAGGATTGATGGCGACATAGATCGCGATCGTCAGAAGAAACAGGATAACCGCCAGGAGACCGGGCAGAAACGCGGCCATGAACATGGTGACGATATTCGCCTCGACGATGACGGCGTAGATGATCAGGACCACAGAAGGTGGAATGAGAATGCCCAGAACACCCCCGGCCGCGAGTGTCCCGGTGGCGAGCGCTCCCGAGTAGTTGTAGCGGCGCAGTTCGGGAAGCGCGACCTTGCCCATCGTTGAAGCTGTTGCAAGCGATGATCCGCAAACGGCTCCAAACCCGGCGCATCCGGCAATCGCGGCCATGGCTGTGCCGCCGCGCATCCAACCAAGCCAGGCATTGGCGCCCCGGAACAAGGCCTGACTGAGGCCTGTTTTGGAGGCAATTGCGCCCATCAGGACGAACATGGGAACGACCGACAGATCGTAGATCGAGAATTGCCCATAAGCCAGGGTCTTGAGCTGGCTGAGAACCAGCGCGGGACCGTTCAGCATCATTGTGCCGACGCCGCCCACAAGGATCATGGCATAGGCGATCGGTATGCGGATTGCGATCAGGAAGACCAGCACGGCGAGAGCGCCCAGGCCGAGCACGAGTGCATCTGTCATGTGCAGGTTATCCTTTCGACAGAATGCTTGCGTCGTGCAGCAGCGTAAGCAACGCTGCAACTGCCAGCAGCGCCAACGAAATCAGAATCGGGATGAACGCGATCCAATGCGGTATCTGAAGGATCGTCGTCGTGTAGTCGTATTCTTTCTGATCGAGCATGCCGAAATACATGCGCCAGATCAGAAGAATCGCGAAGCCGAGAGCGACCAGAGACCCAAGCAGCGTGAAAAACGCGATCATCCTCCTGGAGGCGCCTGAGGTAAAAATATCGGCAGACACATTCGCACCTACCAGCTGGCAATAGGGCAGGAACGAAAAGACAGCGACCGCCACACCCATTTCGGTCAGCTCGAAATCTCCAGGAAAGGGCTCACCGAAGAAGTTCGACCCGATGATGGAGACCATGTTCACGGTGACGACAAGAAGCAGCAGCAAGCCGCCCAACAGTGCCCAGCCCGTTATCAGCCGGCCGGCAGTTCCGGCGAAACCGGAACTGCCTGCTTGCATTTCAGTGGTCATCAATTGGACGCGTTCCTGGCAACTGCGGCCCTGGCTTTTTCAACCAGTGCGTTGCCATCAATTCCTTTTTCCGAAACTTCGTCCACCCAGCGACCGACGACAGGTGCCAGCGCCTCGTTGAAAGCTGCTGTTTCTTCAGGTGTCAACGTGATGTGCGTATTACCGGCCTTGGTGGCCAGACCAATACCGAAATCATCGGCACCGGCCCAGATATTGCCGACTTCCTCTGACCAGGTTGCATCGGAAGCGTCCCGGAATGCCTTTTTCACATCGTCCGGCAATGCGTCCCAGCGTGCCTTGTTCATGGAAACCTGGAACACCGTCGTTCCGAAGCGCTCCTTGTCGGCACCTTCGATCTGATATTCGGTCTGTTCCTGGATCTTGAGCGGCGGAATGATCTCCCAGGGGATCATGGCGCCGTCAATGACGCCCTTTTGCAGCGCTGTCGGCAATTCGGGAACCGGCATTGCAACAGGCGAAGCGCCGAGCGCTTCGATCACCCAGGCTCCGGTGCGTGTCGGGATGCGAATTTTCTTGCCTTCAAGATCGGCAGGAGAGCGGACTTCCGTGTCTGTCATGTGAATGCCCTGCCCTGCATGTACATGCAGGAACATGACTTCCACACCCTTGTAGTCGTCTTTCAGATCGCTTTCGAACAGTTCCTTGAGCGCGAGGTTCGTTGCCGCGGTATCATTTTTATGGACACCGGGAAGCTCGAAAACCTCGGAGCGCGGAAACAGGCCAGGCGTGTAACCGTTCACGGTCCATACAAGATCGACAACACCGTCGCGGACCTGGTTGATCAGCTCCGGCGGGCGTCCGCCAAGCGTCATCGCCGGATAGATTTCAATCGAGACCTTGCCGCCGGAATTCTCTTCAACGCGCTTTGCCCAAGGCACCAGCATCTGCGCATGCGCCGGAGCCTTTTCTCCAATGAAGTGATGCAGCTTGAATTCATGGTCCGCCGCCACCACCGGTGTTGCACCAAATGCAAACAGGGCGGCCCCCAGAACCGCATTCTTGAAATTGCTCATGTTTCCTCCTCCAGTCGGCTTCCGTGTCCGGTTGTCTTGATTGCGTCTTCCAAAACGGACTTTTTCGACCTTTGCCAACACCTTATCGGTTCAATCGGCAATCGTCGCGCCTTTCCGCCTATTTGAATCCGTTCGACCGGGCACGGCAGCCTCCGGAAAATCAAAGGCCGCTCTCCGGTCACCAGATCATATTCATTAATTAGTTTGGGAATGTAAATTGAGATATCCGGCCATATACTTTCCGTTTTCGGAAACAATAACCGCCCTACGGTCGCCTGAACAAGGTACCGGCGCATGCCGTTTCTGGCGCTTCGGCGTTCGCAAAGCTGGACTTGACGGATCTCGCAGGTGAAGCGAACAACACGCGAATCGCACAGCGGTCTCTTCTCTACTTCGGCATTTCCCTACTTCGGCATTACAACGCCACGATCCACCCAATCGTCGAAGATCGTCAATACGGCTTCATCGAATTCAGGATCGTTTATGTGGGCATCGATCTCGGTCATCGGAATTCGTCCTGGCAGCACGATACGAGCCTCTTCCACAAAGGCGGACAGCCCTTCCGGATCATGTGCTTCCTTTCCGGGCCGATCCCATTCTTCTATTCCACCGGTCGGAAGCAGGAAGTGCACTTCACCCTCAGCACCTTCGAGCCGGTCGCCAAGTTCGTGAACCCAGCGGCGGCGCTCGTCTGAATTGAAAACCGAACTTTTGATAAGCCTGTTATGTTCATGGAAGGGCCGGTCGGCATATTGTTCCGGGATCTCTTGCCAGCCCGCAAAGTCGACGAGATCGAGCGCTCCGGGCGCAACAATCTGCGGAATTCCGCTCTTGCCTGCGCTGGTCAGCCGGTCACTGCCGCTACTGACCAGGGACCCGGCCAACAGGTTGCCGAATTCCTGCAGGCAGAAATCCATGACGCAACAGAAAGCGCCGCTTTTTGCCAGGCTTTCAAATGCCATGCCACCCATCCCTGTCGAGTGAAATACCGCGACCTCAAATCCGCGTTCTTCCAACTCCGGTTTCAGGGATTTCATGTATTTCAGACAGCTTGATCCGAGTGACGTCATGCCGATCAGTGGCTTTGCGTTGTCTGGCGGCTGTGCCGCCCTTGCGGCTCCAAGAACGGCTCCGGCAGCCTGGGCAAGCGAGGATTTGCAGATCGAGTTCAGACCGTAAAGGCCGCCCGCCCACAAGATCATCTGTATGTCCGGAGCGAGCCGCTCCGGCGGGATGAGTGGAGAAAAGCTCACTGTAGATACGATATATTTGGGAACACCAAGCGGCAGGGCCTGTGCACAGTCGAGGGCCAGGTCAGTTCCCATGGTGCCTCCAAGCGCGATCATGCCGTCGGCACGTCCCTGGCGCCAGGTCTCTGCCGCAAGTTTGGCCGCGCCGTCGGACATGACCCTGAAGGCCTGGTTTTCGTCGCCGAGCGCAATCACCTCGTCAATGGTCATACCCCCGGCGCGGGCAACTTCGTGTTTTGAAATCGCAGTTGGTTGCGCAGGGTCACCAAGAACGCTCACATCCATCGTCAGCACCTTGCCACCCTGCTCCTCAATGCAGGCCTGAATGAATTCCAGTTCCGCATTCTTGGTGTCATAGGTGCCGATGGAGAGGATTGTCTTGGTCATGGCGATACCTCAAGATTCGGGAGGGGTGAGACCCGGGAAGTGGACAGAAAAGCTTCGGCAAGCGTCGTTGCCTCTGAAATCATGCGCTTGTTGCGGACCAGGCCACCATCTTCTTCCAGTCTGGGTATGATCCAGCCGACATAGGTCACGGCTCGCAAAGCCAAAAACAGATCAAGCGCCGAGGTGTCTATCGGACGTTCCTCGCGATACGCCCGCAGCATCGCTTCTCGAAGTTCGGGATAGTCCGGCTCGTGCCTGTTCTTGATCAGCGCTGTTGCGATATCGAACAAACGAAAACCAAATCCGCCATCATCAAAATCAATCAGATGAAGAGTTTCGCCTTCAACCATGACGTTTTCGCGGACAAGATCAGCGTGGATCAGGCCGGTGTCCAAGCCTGTTTCAAGTTCTTTCAAAGCCAGGTCGGCTCGGGTCCGAAATTGCAGCAGCAATTCCCTTTCCGCATTGTCCAGGTCCGGGTTTTCCCAGAATCTTCCCCAGAGCGGATCGGGACCAACCAGTGCTTTCCGGCCCCAGGTGGCGCGTGTGAATCCTGCTGGCAGGCTCCAGCGATCTGAAACGGCATGGACCCTGGCCATCAATTGCCCCAGTTTGCGAAAGATGCCTTTTCGGTTCGGGTGCTCGAGGGGTTTTCCGGTCCTGCCAAGCGGACTGCCGGACATCCACGACAGCATGCTCACCTGCTGCCCGTTCGTTTCCCGCAGATATTCGCCGTTGTCGGACGTAACGGGAGACGGAACACTGATCCCGACCCGGCTGAGTTCCGCCATCCATGCGAGCTCTGATTGGAGTTCTTTGCTCGATCTCAGTCCCCTGCGATGCAATCGCAAAGCGGTCGTGCGCGCGCCATCATACACCTTGAAGACTTGATTTTCACGGGCGGCAACCAGTGACACCTGTGCGTTTTCCATCCCCCAGGGCGCCAGCAGATCTGCAAGGTCTTCATGCATGGCGGAGTGGCGTCGATGTCAGAACATCGTCCAGAGTTTCAAACAAGAGATCGACATGTTCGGCCGCAAACGGCATAGGCGGCCTGATCTTGAGCGTGTTCTTGTGACGGCCGAGCTTGCTCAGGATGATGCCACGCTGTCGCATCTCATTCACGATGCGGTCTGCATAGACGCCAGCCGGTTCCTTCGTGCCACGATCAACCACGAATTCAGCGCCGAAAACCATGCCGCTCTGGCGCACGGTACCAATTACCGGGTGCTTTTCCGCCAGGTTTGAAAGCCGTTCGGCCGCCAGCGCTCCCATGCGGGCGGCATTCGACCGCAAGTCCTTTTCTTCAAGTTCCTCCAGCACCGCCATGGCAGCAGCGCATGAAACGGGATTTCCGCCGAACGTGTTGAAATAGCGGAAAGCATGGCGAAAGCGGGCCATGATTTCGGATGTGGTAACCAGGCCCGCGACCGGATGACCATTGCCCATGGGCTTGCCCATGGTCACGATATCAGGGACGACGCCCTGCTTCTGATGCGCCCAGAAGTGACTGCCGCATCGGCCGAAACCCGACTGCACCTCATCGCAGATCAGCAGGCCGCCCGCCTTGCGGACCGCATCGGCGGCTTGCCTGAGCCACCCTTCAGCCTGCGTGGGGAAACCTTCATTGAGGAAGAGCGGGCACACGATCAGCGCTGCAAAGCCGGTCCCGTGGTCTTCAAGTTCGTCGATGGATGCCTGAACATGCGCTGCAAAGCGCTCACCGTCCGGATCGTCGATCCGGTAACTGTCCGGCGCTTCCACGTGACGGATATAGTCTGCGAGACCGAAACCAACTTCCGGCACGTTGCTTTTGGAAAGGTGGCTGACCAGTGTCGTATTGCCGTGATAAGTCGCGTCTGTTGCGATAATCCCGCGCTTGCCGGTCATCGCCTCGGCCATCCTGAGCGCGATGTCGTTCGCCTCGGAACCTGCACAGGTCAGGATCGCCGTTGACAACGCGTCATCAAAAGTACCCGTAAGCCTCTCAACGTAATCAAGAATACCTTCGTGCAGGTATCTGGTATGCGTGTTCAGCCGAGAAGCCTGACGAGAGACAGCCTCGACGACGCGGGGATTGCAATGTCCGACATGCGGCACATTGTTATAGCAGTCCAGATATCTGCGCCCATCCGCATCCCAGAGCCAGACGTCTTCACCCCTCACGAAATGAATCGGCTCATCATAGAAGGTTGACACATTGGGCCCCAGCAGGCGCCTGCGGCGTTCAAGCAGTTCTGCCGTCTTTGGTGGCATTGGAGCGGTCATGACATGAGATTCCGTCACAGCTGGATCCAGGCGGTCTTGAGGTCATGATACTTGTCCATGGCATGAAGGGACTTGTCATGGCCGTTGCCGGATTGCTTTACTCCGCCCAGCGGCACGGTCAGGTCGGCACCACCATAGGTGTTGACGTGGATGACACCGGAGCGAATAGCGGCGATCATGCGGTGCGCACGGCCGAGATTTTCCGTCCAGACACCGGACGCCAGACCGAATTCCGTGCTGTTGGCAATCCGGATCGCATCATCTTCGTCCTTGAAGGGCGTCACCGCCAGAACCGGGCCGAAAACTTCCCTTTGAGCAATCGTATCGGTCGGCTTCACATTGGTCATGACGGTCGGCTGCATGTAATAGCCGCCCGTTTCTTCCAGGATCCGTTGCCCCCCCGTACGCAGGTCAGCACCTTCAGCCTCAGCCGTCTCGACAAAGCCAAGATCCGCTTCCAATTGCGTCAGGCTGTGCACTGCGCCGATCTGTGATTTCAGATCCAGTGGATCGCCGACCCGGAATGCCCGGGCATGGGCACAAAGGGCGCTCACGAAGTCGTCGTGAATGTCCTCCTGGACGAGTAATCGTGACCCGGCGACACAGACCTGGCCGGAGTTTCTGAATATGCCTGCGGCGGACACCCTGGCTGCTTCTTCCAGGTCCGGTGCGTCATTGAAGACGATGTTCGGTGATTTGCCACCCAGTTCCAGATAGCAACGCTTGAGGTTGGACGCCGCAGAGTAGTTCAGGAGCCTGCGGCCTGTCGCGCCTGAGCCGGTAAACACGAGCACATCGACATCCATAGACAGCGCAAGCGCTTCGCCGACGACGGCGCCGGGGCCGGTGACGACATTGAACACACCGTCTGGAACCCCTGCTTCGGCAGCCAGCGCGGCAATCCTGAGAAGGGACAGCGATGCAGATTCAGCAGGCTTCAGAACCAGTGAATTTCCCGCTGCAAGTGCCGGGGCGATTTTCCAGGAACCGATCATCAACGGAAAGTTCCAGGGTACAATGGCTCCGACAACACCGACCGGCGCATGATGCACAAGCGCGAGAATGTTCTGTGCCGTGGGTGCAATTTCGCCATACACCTTGTCGATTACTTCAGCGTAGTACCGAAAGGTCCCGGCGGCAGACAGGGCTTCGGCCTTGTAGGCCATGTTGATTTCCGTGCCGTTGTCCCGGACACCGAGCACGGTCAGCTCCAGGGCGTCACGCTCGATCAGGTCGGCAAGCCTGTGCAGGACTTTCTTGCGATGCGCCGGCGCCGTCTTCGACCAGCGGCCATCCTCGAATGCTGCTCGCGCGGAACGGACTGCCCGGTTCATGTCAGCGGCACTGCCGGATGCCAGACCGCAAAGGCGGGCCCCGTCAATCGGGGAAACAACATCAAGCACTTCACCAGTTTCCGCGGGCGACTGCCGGCCATCGATGTGATGACCCTGATCGGGAACCGGGATTGCGCGAAGAGCATCTATTGCGCCCTGTTCCAACATTGGTTTTTACCCTTGTTGTGTTGAGGTATCTGAATTGCTTGACGTTTCCTGCAAGCGTTTGGACTTGTGCTCCCGAATGACCGTCCGCACGTGCAGGATCAAAATGAGCAGGATCATGACGAACAGGACAGCCGCAATCGGCCGGTCGACAAAATCGAGTGGCGATTTCACCCGCGCCATGGCGCTGCGCAGCTTCACTTCCATGATACCGCCCAGAACCATCCCGAGAATTATGGGAACGATCGGCAGGTTGAGCCGTTTCAGGATAAGGCCGAAGACACCGAACGCGGACGCGATGGCGCAGTCGGTGATCGAGTTGCGCAGCGAATAGACGCCGACAAACGACAAGGTCAGGATCATCACTCCCAGGAACCGTGTGGGGATCTGGATGATTTTCAAAAGCAGGTTCGTGGACGAGAGCAGGAAAGCCAGCACGATGACATTGAGCAGGATCAGCGCGATGTAGATCGCGATCACGAAGTCCAGCTGCCCCTGAAACAACTGCGGACCGGGAATGACATTGTGAACATAGAAGACCGACAACATCATGGCCGTCAGTGCTTCACCCGGTATGCCGAGCGCCAGGAGCGGTATCATCGCGGCGCCCGGAACAGCATTGTTCGCCGCCTCCGACGCGATCAGACCTTCGGGAGCGCCATTGCCGAATTCATCGGGTGTCTTCGAGGTTTTCTGTGCGTAGGTATAGGACAGGAACTGGGCCGTGAATTCGCCGACACCCGGGATCATTCCCATCAGGACTCCGAGGCTGGAAGACACCGAAGCGACGCGCTTGAAGCGGAACAATTCGCTCAACCCGGAAAAGAGATTGCCTTCCACCCGGGCCTCACCGGCCTTGTGATCCTTGTCGACCAGAAGCAGAAGCGCTTGCGAAATTGCAAACAGCCCGAGCACGACGACGATCAGGTTTATGCCCGACGTCAGCCAGGTCATGTCGAATGTGAAACGCTTGGTGTATTTGACCGGCTCCAGCCCGATCGTGCTCAGAAATATGCCGAATGAGGCCAGCATACCAGCGGCAAAGACCTGACCGCGATGGGCGAGCACGACGAGGATGATGCCGAGCAACGCTGCAAGGAAAATCTCCCGGCTGCCAAAATGCGGGGCGATCATGGCAAGCAGAGGCGAGAGCAGGATCAGGCAGACAACGGAGAAGATGCCGCCAAAAAAGGATGCGGAATAGGCGAGCGAGAGCGCGCGATGGCCCTCGCCGCGCTTGGTCATCGGGTAACCGTCATAGGTTGTCAGTGCATTGACGGCCGTTCCGGGCGTATTGATCAGGATCGCCGGAATCGCACCGCCATACATGGACGAGCCGTAGACGCCGAGCATCAGGGTCAGACCGACGATCGGTTCAAATGCGAAGGTTGCCGGCAGGAGAATGGCAATGGCGACCGCCGCGCCCACTCCCGGCAATGCGCCAATAATCACACCGCCGATCGACCCGAGCAGAAGAGCGACCAGAACCTGCCACTGGGACAGAATGGCAATGCTTGAAAGAAGTGTTTCCATTACCGCCTCACAAATAGGTCAAGGCAAAAGCCCGGAGTGGTTCAGGAAATGCTTCATAGATCTGTCCTGCGGGAATTTTCACTTGCAGGATCGACCTGAAGATCACCGCGACACAGACCGCGAACAAAGCAGCAAATCCAATGAAACGAGGGGTGGCCAGACCGACGCGAACCGTCAGAAGACAAGTGAACAACACTGTTGTCGGCAGATAGCCAAGCAGGGGTACGACCGCGACGTAGAGCAGAAAATAGAGAACGAACTCCAGCGACCGAAGCCAGAAAACGACCTCGAGCCACCTGCCAAGAATACGCGGCGAGCACAGGGAACCGACGAAGTGGAAAATCGCGAACAGCGTCATCGCGATCAGCGAGGCGGCCGGCCAGAACCGGGGCTGTGCGAACCACTTCGTTCGCTTGACCCATGATGTTTCCCCATAGATCTGCGTAAGCAGGAAAACGGAGATAGCCAGGAAAAGGATCGCAAAAACAATATCGCCGGGACGCCTGTGCCGCCGGAACAGTTCCTGAAGTGTCTTGATATGTGCCATCAGCCCGACCTTTTGCACTGCACAGGCCGGACGGTTGCGTCACGCAGACCGTCCGGCCGAACGAGAGGCTTATTCGCCGAGCAGTTCGGAGATCTTGCCGTTGACCGCCTTGTCGGAAGCGATCTGGGCGTTGGATGCGTCCGCATCCTGCCAGTAGATCAACACTCCTGTTTCGCCGATCAGATTCCGGGCCTCGGGCTTTTCAAGGGCGGCCTTGGCGGCAGCTTCGATCTTTTCGCGCGCATCCGCAGGAACATCCTTGTGCACGAAGAGACCATTCCAGAGCGCAACATCGAGATCCGGGTTGATTTCAGACACCCTAGGCACGTCCGGAATGATGGAAATCCGCTCGGTACCGATGCTTGCGAGGATCTTCAGATCGTCCTTGCACGGAAAAATCTGCTGCAGGGTGGTGTTGATCACGTCCACGTCGCCAGATGCAAGCGTGTTGCAGTTGAGTTCGTCAAACGCTGCTTCGCTGGCGAAATCGAAATCGGACGAAGCTGCCAGCGCGAACGTAATCCGGGTTGGCGGCAGCACGGAGCCGAAATGGCCAAGTGCCACGTCATTTTCCTTCGCATATGCCACCAACTCCTCCCAGGTGGAGTATGGCGCATCGGCGCCGGCAGCGATCACAAAGGGGTAAGTCATGAAAATGCCAACCGGCTCAAACGGGTTGGGTGTCAATTCGGGAATTCCGATGAGTTCACCGGCTATCGGTACGGCGGGAACGAAGGACCCGATTGTGTAACCGTCCGCCGGCGCGGTCGCGACCTCCACGGCACCAGGGAACGGACCACCGCCACCGCCCGGCTTGTTCACGACCGCAGCCGGAACGCCATACATGTTTTGAAATTCATCCGCGATCATCCGCGTCAGAACATCTTCCAAATCGCCCGGAGGCCAGGGAACGATGAAGGAAACGGGCTTTTCCGGATAGTCCGCCAAAGCAGCCGTTACACTCATCAAGCTTGCCGCAGTTATGGCAATTGCATGCTTCCTCATAATCACGTCCCTCATCTGGTGGTTATCTGCCTGCCTTGTTCGGCCGGTCTGAGTAATTTTTTATTTGCGTTGTTAAAGGTTGTCATATTAAATAACTAACTGTCAACCTCCAATCAAACGGCGGATTGCACAATGTCATTCTCGAAGATGGTTCAAATAATGAACCCTCGGTCGCAAATAAATATTGTTTCAAATGCAACTATCTGTCAAGATCAATGTGAAGCGACGCTCGCGGCCACGTTGCCGGGAGACACAAAACGGCAATTGACACGGACCGGATATTCGATGGGTACGATCACTAAGGCGCTCAATCTGCTGAACCACTTTTCTCCGAACCATCCGGAAATCGGTCTGACGGAATTCCGTAAACTGTCCGGTCAGGACAAGGCGACGGTTCACCGGCACCTGATCGAACTCACTTCAAACGGCTTCCTTGAGCAAAATCCCGTAACCCGCGGTTATCGGCTCGGGCCCGCGATCCTTCGGCTCGCTGCCGTCCGCGAACGCCTGTTTCCGGCAAGAACGATCGTTGCCCCTCTGGTGGAAGCCCTGGCATCCGAACTTGGCGAACTGGTGCATGTCTCGCTTCGTGAAGGCAATCACATGTCACCGTTATTTCATCATGACGCCCTGATCCACGGTACGCGGGTCTATTTCGATGAGGCGGAACTGCTTCCCCTGCATGCAACGGCATCGGGTCTGGCAATGCTGGCCTTCGGTCCGGAAAACCTGCTGCCCGACCTGCTCAAAACGCCCCTGCCAGCTGCCACCGAACACACCATAACCGATCACAATCTCCTGAGATCGACGGTCGAAAAGGTGCGCGAGGCGGGGATCGCCTTCGTCGACCAGGGATTCGAAGCACACGTTTCCTCATTTGCGGCCCCCCTGTTCGGCGACCAGCCGGAAGCTATCGGAACAATCGCGGTGGCCCTTCCAACCGTCCGGGTGACCGATGACATGAGGCGCAGAATAAAGGCCGCCCTTCCCCGAACCGCCAATGAAGTCACCGAAAAGCTCGGCGGCACGGTCCCGGTTGATCTCAGAAGGATCTGGACCAATGCCGCTTGAAGCCGACGCTCTTGTCCTGGACTTCGGCGGGGTCGTCACCCGCACCCTCTTCGAGACCCATGATCTCACCGAACGCGCACTTGGCCTGGAACCGGGAACCTTGACGTGGCAGGGGCCGTTCGAGCCCGGTTCGGATCCCCTTTGGCGATCCATGCAGGCAGACGAAATTTCCGAACGTGACTACTGGCGCCGGAGAACCGAGGATGTCGCTGCCCTGACCGGCAGGCCGTGGTCGGAGATGGCCGATTTCGTGAAAGCGGCGCGTGGCGCGGATCCGGAGGCCGTCATGCGCCCGGAGGCGCTTCAGGCTATCGAGACCACACACAAGGCCGGCAAGAAACTCGCAATCCTCTCCAATGAACTCGATCTCTTTTACGGGTCGGACTTCAAAATGAAACTGCCGTTCCTGCAAGGCTTCGACACCATTGTCGACGCCACCTACACAAAAATCCTGAAACCCGACCCAAGGGCCTACGAACTCTGCCTGAGCGAACTCGACCTGCCTGCGGAGGCCTGTGTTTTCGTCGATGACCAGCTCCGCAACATCAGGGGCGCGGAAGCGGTCGGCATGCACTCTGTCCACTTCGACGTTCTCGACCCGGCAGCTTCCTATTCGGAAGCCCTTGGCCTGCTCGGCCTGTCATCCAGTTAAAGGAGATCCGAAATGAAGGAAGCAAACTTCCTTAAGGAAAACAATGCCCGGCACGTGTGGCATCCCATGGCGCATACAGCTGACAGCCTGGCAAATCCACCCGACATTATCGTCGGTGGTGACGGGGTCGAGATCACCGACGTCGACGGCAACAGGGTTGTCGACGCCGTTGGCGGTCTCTGGAACGTCAATCTCGGATATTCCTGCGAACCGGTGAAGCGGGCCATTTCGGATCAGCTCGACAAGCTGCCCTACTACTCGATCTTTCGCGGCACGACCAACGATGCGGTGATAGAGTTGAGCACGATGCTCCGGGATTTCTTTGAACCGGACGGTCTGAGCCGCGCCTTCTTCACCTCGGGCGGTTCCGACAGTGTCGAGGTTGCCCTCCGCCTTGCCCGTCAGTATCACAAGATTCGTGGCGAATCTGGCCGGATCAAGTTTCTCAGCCTGAAGAAGGGCTACCACGGAACCCATACCTTGGGCGCGTCGGTAAACGGCAATGCCAATTTCAGAACAGCCTATGAACCGCTCATGCCGGGCTGTTACCATATTCCCGCGCCTTACACCTACCGCAATCCATTCAACGAAACGGATCCGCAGAAACTGGCTCAGCTCTGCCTGTCGGCCCTGGAAGACGAAATCAGGTTCCAGGATCCGAGCACCATTGCCGCTTTCATCATGGAGCCCGTACTGGGCGCCGGGGGTGTCATTCCGCCACATGAAAGCTTCATGCCGGGTGTCCGGGAGATCTGCTCCAAACACGGCATTCTGCTTGTTTCCGACGAAGTCATAACCGCCTTCGGCCGCACGGGCAGCTGGACAGGTGCCCGGCACTGGGGCGTTCAACCTGATCTTTTGTGTTGTGCCAAGGCGATCACCAACGGCTATTTTCCGTTCGGGGCCGTCATGGTCGCAGAAGGCGTTGCAGAAGTGTTCGAGAAGGATGAAACCGGCAAGGGATCGATCGGTTCCGGCTATACCTATTCGGGCCACCCGGTCGGCGCAGCGGCAGCTATCGCCTGTCTTCACGAAACCGAACGGCTGAACGTGAAGGACAATGCCGCGGCAAGGGGCAAGCAACTGCACGAAGGCCTTCGCAAGCTTTTCATGAAACATGAACTGATCGGAGACGTTCGCGGCGGCCACGGCCTGATGTGCGCACTGGAACTTGTTGCCGACCGCGCAACAAAAGCGCCGATCGACAAGGCAACCATCGGCAAGGTGCACCGGACGGCCTACGACAACGGCACGATGGTACGGGTCTCCGGCAACAACATCATCCTGTCGCCACCACTGGTGCTGACCGAGGGACATGTGGATACCATCCTGAACGCCCTTGATGCAGGCCTGGTGGCGGCAGGCTGACCAGCGCAAAATGTGACGCTCGATAAGTGGTCAACGTTTTTCGAGTCGGCAGGTTTTCAGAGCTTCTGGAAATCCTCCAGGATATCCAGAAGCTCTGCCAGCCGCTTCTTGCCGATGACCTCTTCGATGCGGGTGGCGATGGCCTGTGCCTGGTCCAGCTTGTCGTGGATGATTGCCTGACCGGCCCCGGTGATGGCGACCGTCTGCTTGCGCCGGTCCGTCTCGTCCGCCTGGCGGGTCACAAGGCCCTTTTCCAGGAGCGTCTGCACGATCCGGGTCTGGCTCGGCAAAAGCAGGCAGGCCCGCTCGGCCAGTGATGACGCGTCCTGCGGCCCGAACTCCTCAAGAACCCTGAGGATCCGCCACTGCTGCTCGGTGATGCCGCAATCCGACAGCATCTCGCGGATCGGCCCCATGACCTTCTCCCGCGCCCGGATCAGCGCAATCGGAACGGAGCGTTTCGTCGAAGGCAGCGCAGGGGCGCCAGTGGTATTCAGGTCGTCGGTCATTGTCGGCTCATAGCGAATTGTGGTGCGGTTGGACACAAAAAGTTTGACATCGTCATCTCAATATATTTAACATAGCAAATATTGTGCTGTTAAGGAAAATGTCATGCCGCACATTACCCTCGAATATTCCGCGAACCTCGAACAGCGCATCACTGTTCAGGATCTGTGTGAGCACCTGCGCGTGGAAGCCGCCCGGATCGACGCCTTCCCGATGCCGGGTATCCGCGTGCGTGCCCTGAAGGCGGAGCACTACAGCATTGCCGACGGCAATCCGGAACACGCCTTCATCGATATTTCCGTGCGCCTGCGTGCCGGACGACCGATGGACGTCAAGAAGGACGCCGCCAGCCGCCTGTTCAACGCCGCCAAGGCGTTCCTGAAACCGGTCTTGGCCAACAGTTCGCTCGCGCTTTCCCTGGAAATGCGCGACATCGATCCGGACCTTTCGCCCAAGACGGGCACCATACGCGACCATTTGGGGACTGCTTGAACCATGTCTGACCTTCAGGACAACATTCAAAAGCTTGACGGCTACCTTGCCCGGTTCAAAAACACCGGCGTCTTGAACCAGATCGGTGGCGAGGCGCTGCCGGCCCAGTCCGGCGAGGCGTTCGAAACCCGCTCTCCGGTGGACGAGAGCCTGATTTGCAGTGTCGCCAAAGGCGGTGCCGCCGATATCGATGCAGCTGCCAGGGCCGCGAAGGCGGCCTTTCCCGCCTGGCGGGACATGGCCGGGGCCGAGCGCAAGAAGATCCTGCACAGGATTGCCGACGCCATCGTGGAGCGCGCGGAGGAAATCGCACTGTGCGAATGCTGGGACACCGGCCAGGCCCTGCGCTTCATGTCGAAGGCGGCGCTGCGCGGTGCGGAGAATTTCCGCTTCTTTGCCGACAGGGCTCCTGCGGCCCGGGACGGCCAGTCCCTGCCCTCGCCGACCTTGATGAACGTGACCACCCGCATGCCCATCGGCCCGGTCGGCGTGATCACGCCGTGGAACACGCCGTTCATGCTGTCGACCTGGAAAATCGCTCCGGCGCTGGCGGCAGGCTGCACAGTGGTACACAAGCCGGCTGAGTTCTCGCCGCTGACCGCGCGTATCCTGATGGAGATCGCCGAAGAGGCCGGTCTGCCGAAGGGTGTCTGGAATCTCGTCAATGGCTTTGGCGAGGATGCCGGCAAGGCGCTGACCGAGCATCCCGACATCAAGGCGATTGCCTTTGTCGGCGAGAGCCGGACCGGCTCCATGATCATGAAACAGGGCGCCGATACGCTGAAGCGCGTGCATTTTGAGCTTGGCGGCAAGAACCCGGTCATCGTGTTCGACGATGCGGATCTCGACCGCGCGCTCGATGCGGCAATCTTCATGATCTATTCGCTCAACGGCGAACGCTGCACCTCCTCCTCGCGCCTTCTGGTTCAGGAGACAATTGCAGACGAATTCGAAACCAGGCTGATTGAACGGGTCAACGCCCTCAGGGTCGGCCATCCGCTCGATCCGCTGACCGAGGTCGGCCCGCTGATCCACAGAACCCATTTCGACAAGGTGACCGGCTATTTCGACATTGCCCGGCAGAACGGCGCGACCATTGCCGCAGGCGGTCAACGTGTCGGCGACACCGGTTACTTCGTCCGCCCGACCCTCTTCACCGGCGCAACCAACACCATGGCCATTGCCCAGGAGGAAATCTTCGGGCCGGTGCTGACCTGCATCCGCTTCAACACCGAGGACGACGCCCTCCGGATTGCCAACGATGTCCCCTATGGCCTCACCGGCTATGTCTGGACCAACGACCTGACCCGCGCACTGCGCTTCACGGATAGCCTGGAAGCGGGAATGATCTGGGTGAACTCGGAAAACGTCCGCCACCTGCCCACCCCCTTCGGCGGGGTCAAGGCCAGCGGTATAGGACGCGACGGCGGCGACTGGTCCTTTGAATTCTACATGGAACAGAAGAACATCGCCTTCGCGACAGGTAACCACAAAATTCCGAAACTCGGGGCGCTGTGAGCAAGTCTGACTACTGAAAGTTTCCGGACTTCAAGCGCAACAGATACCGCCGGCCTTCCGGCAACTCATGACCAACAGGACGAAGACATGCCGATTCCCGCACCCAATCTTTATCCGCCATTCAACATCGTCCGGCTCAGCCATGTGGAACTGGCAGTGACGGATCTTTCGAAAAGCCGGGCGTTTTATGTGGATACGCTCGGACTACAGGTTACTGACGAGAGCCCGGAAGCGATTTATCTGCGTGCAATGGAAGAACGCGGGCACCACTGTATCGTCCTGCGGAAATCAGATGAACCCTGCGCCCGTGATCTTGGGTTCAAGGTGTTTGACGAAGATGATCTCGACAAGGCAGTGCATTTTTTTGAAGGCAAGGGACTTCCGGTCGAATGGGTGGACCGGCCTTACCAGTCGCGCACCTTCCGCACGCGGGACCCACATGGCATTCCGCTTGAATTCTATTCCAGGATGGACCGCCTGCCGCCGATACACCAGCAATACGCACTTTATCGCGGTGTGAAGCCACTGCGGATCGATCACTTCAATTGCTTTTCGCCCAATGTCGATGCCTCGGTCGCCTTCTATAATGAACTCGGTTTCCGCGTGACAGAATATACCGCAGATGAGGAAACCGGACGGCTCTGGGCGGCCTGGACGCACCGCAAGGGCGGCGTCCACGATATTGCCTTCACCAACGGCAGTGGGCCTCGCCTGCACCACACGGCCTTCTGGGTGCCGACACCGCTCAACATCATTGACCTGCTCGACCTCATGTCCACGACGGGATGGGTTTCGAACATCGAACGCGGGCCGGGTCGGCATGGCATCTCAAATGCGTTTTTCCTTTATGTCCGCGATCCAGACGGCCACCGGATCGAGATCTACTGCTCCGACTATCAGACCGTGGATCCGGACCTTGAACCGATCAAATGGGACCTCAAGGATCCACAGCGCCAGACGCTCTGGGGAGCCCCTGCCCCCAAGAGCTGGTTCGAGGAAGGCTCGCTGTTCGAAGGCGTCGACATCCAGGCGTCCAGTCTCGCCGCCCAGCCGATTGTCGCGCCATGATTCTGGCGCATAATCGGCGTGACCGAATCGCCAAGCTTTAAGGATTAGCGCATGGACTGGGACGAGTTCGCCGAGTGGAGCAAACAGATCGCCGATTGGGCAGCGGACTATCACAAGACGCTTGCGGACCGTCCCGTTCGTGCGCAAACGGCTCCCGGCGAGATCGCGGAGCAACTGCCAGTCGCGCCACCGGAAGACGCCGAAGCCATGGAAACGGTTCTTGCGGATTTCGAAACCATCGTCATGCCGGGCATGACCCATTGGCAGCATCCGCGTTTCTTTGCCTATTTTCCGGCCAATGCCGCCCCACCCTCCATGCTGGCGGAAATGCTGGTCACGACGATCGCCGCGCAGTGCATGCTCTGGCAAACCTCGCCTGCAGCGACGGAGATGGAAGGCGTCATGGTCGACTGGCTGCGCCAGGCGCTAGACCTACCGGAGACATACACAGGGGTCATTCAAGACAGCGCGTCTTCTGCAACTCTTTCCGCCGTTCTGACCATGCGCGAACGCGCAACCGGCTTCACCGGCAACCGGCACGGATTGTCCGGCAAAGGCAATCTGCGCATCTACTGCTCGGACCAGGTGCACAGCTCCATTGACCGAGCCTGCTGGGTTGCGGGGATCGGCCAGGAAAACCTGGTCAAACTACCGGCCACCGGGCCTCGATTTGCGCTTGATGCCAATGCATTGGAGCAGGCCATTGCAAGAGATCTTGAAGACGGGCAGATCCCGGCGGGCATCATCGCGATTACCGGCGGCACCGGCGTGGGCGCTTCGGACCAACTCGAACCCGTCCTTGGCGTTGCCAGGAAACACGATCTCTATACGCACCTGGACGCAGCCTGGGCCGGGGCGGCGATGATCTGTCCCGAGCTGCGTGCCGATTTCTGGCACGGCGTGGAAGGCTTCGACAGTATTGTCTTCAATCCGCACAAATGGCTTGGGGCGCAATTCGACTGTTCCGTTCAGTTTCTGTCCGATCCGCTTCCCCAGCTCAACACGCTGAAGATCGAACCGGAATATCTCAAGACCACCGGAGAGGCGGTCACCAATTATTCGGAATGGACCATTCCGCTCGGCAGACGTTTCCGTGCATTGAAGATCTGGTTCCTGATCCGCTCATACGGGCTGGAAGGTCTCAGGGCCCGAATACGCAATCATATTGTCTGGTCCGGGGAAATTTGCGAGCAGATCCGCGCGTTCGAAGGTTTCGAAATCGTGACCGAACCGATCCTCAGCCTGTTTTCGTTTCGCTGCCCGGGCGACGACGCGACGCAGCAACGTCTCGTGGATGCGCTGAATGATGATGGACGTATCTACCTCACCCAGGGAGCCTTTCAGGGCCACAAGGTCATCCGTTTCCAGGTGGGTCAGTTCGACACGACCCGGGAAGACGTCATGATGGCTGCCGGCGTCATCAAGGACGTCTGGAGGCGCATCGCGTGACAACGCGAATTCAATTGACGGACACGCACCCTTGAACCGCGGTTTCCGGCGCCGGGCAGATCGTTTGAACGCACGGTTCCCGATCTCTTCAACACGGTCAACGGTATCTCACAGGAGTTTTAAATGCCTGCCCCACACAATCCTTTCAAGGCGGCCCTGAAAGAAGGAAATATCCAGATGGGCTGCTGGCTGGGCCTGGCAGATCCCTATCTTGCCGAGGTCAGCGCCCATGCCGGCTTCGACTGGCTCCTGATCGACGGCGAACATGCCCCGAACGATCTGCGCTCCGTCATTGCCCAGATGCAGGTGATTGCGGCAGGCAAGAGCCATGCCGTCGTCAGGCCCGTGATCGGCGAAACCTGGATGATCAAGCAGCTTCTGGATGCCGGTGCACAGACGCTCCTTGTTCCCATGGTGGAAAGCGCCGAGCAGGCACGCGAACTTGTTGCCGCGGTCACCTATCCGCCACATGGTGTTCGCGGCGTCGGCTCCGCCCTTGCGCGTGCGTCAGGCTTTGCAGGCATTCCCGATTATCTGACGACCGCGCGGGACGAGATCTGCCTGCTTGTTCAGGTCGAGAATCGAAAGGGCATCGCTGCCCTCGACGACATCCTCAACGTTGAGGGTGTCGACGGCGTGTTCATCGGTCCTTCCGACCTCGCCGCCGACATGGGGCATATCGGCAATCCCGGTCATCCGGATGTCGAAATTGCCGTTCTTGATGCCATGAACAAGATTGTTGCTTCCAACAAGGCCGGCGGGATCCTCACATTACAGCCCGGGATGCAGAAAAAGTGCCTTGAGCTTGGAGCGACTTTCGTTGCAACAGCGGTTGATGTCACGCTCTTTGCAGCAGCGATACGCAAGAGCGCTCAGGAGGCACAATCCCTGCGGAACGGCTTTCGTTGATATCAGGGTCGCTGCGTTTCACAGAAAAAACGGGGCATGATTGAACCGGAAACTCAAGACATGACCGCAACCAATTGATTTGACCGCTGTCATGTCCGGAACAAAGTGCACACTTCTCCTGTCACCAAAATTTACTCGATGAAGGTTCGCGACAGGCGTTCGCTCAATGGCTGTGCAAGGTAGCTGAGGACCGTGCGTTCGCCAGTGGTGATGAACAGGTCAGCCGGCATGCCCGGAACCAGATCCAGACCGGCGACGTTCGCCGGCTGATTTTCATCAAGTCTCACCTTTGCCACATAGAAGGCATCGCCCGTTCTTTCGTCGGTGACGGAATCGGCCGAAATGTCATAGACCTTCCCGTTCGCTTCCGGCACGTCCTGAAGGTCGAATGCGCTCAGCCTGACCCTGGACACCTGCCCGACGCGAAGTTTTTCAATATCCGAAATGTTGATGCGCGCTTCCACGATCAGCTCTTCACTGAGCGGGACCAGTTCCAGAATGTCTTCTCCCGGACGCACCACACCACCCAGCGTGTGAAGTGCCATGTTGACGACAGTCCCGTTGACCGGGGCGCTGACGACCACCCGCCTCTGCCGTTCCACGGCACCCTTGAACTGCGGTTCGACTGCCGCAAGCTGTGCCTCAACCGCCGCAAGGTTCTCAGAAGCTGATTCAAGACGTTGCTGCTTGGCACTGAAATCATTGAGTTCAAGCTCGCCGATCTCGTTTCGCGCACGGGCCTGATCGGTTCTGAAACCCGCATCAAATCCGACCAGACGTTCTATATCCAGGCGTACGGAGTTGATCCTTGCCGCGGTAACGAGCCCCTTTTCAAACAGCGTTTGAAGGGAGGCAAGTTCACTTCTGGAAATCTCGATCTGCCGCGCATTGGACTGGCGCTGTTCTTCAAGTCCCCCGATCTCGTCTTCGAGAGCCGTTAACCGGCGTTTCAGGACATCTTGTTCGCTCATGCGTGCCCTTGCCTCCGTGTCGAACACACGTTTCTGGGTCAAATATGCGCTTTCCCAGAGGACCTCGGGAATTTCCTCTTCGATCATGTTGGCAACGTCTTTCCTGCGGAACGTGGCTTCTCCGCCGATCTGGGCCAGCAGACGTGCGCGTCGCGCCGACAGTTCACCGACCTGGCTGCTCAGAACCGTCAGATCGACTTCCGCCTCGGTACTGTCGAAGACAACCAGCGGCTGCCCGGCCTCGACGACGTCTCCGTCCGACACGAGCAGATCGCGGACGATGCCGCCGTCGAGGTGTTGCACGGTCTTCCGATTTCCATCGACGACGAAGGAGGCCTCGGCAACCACCGCACCATCCAGCTTAGCCTGTTGCGCCCAATACGCGGTTCCGCCAAAAAACAGGGCCACGACGAGAAAGCCGAACACGACAAGCTTGCCGATACGCGGCTCCGGCAAAGGCTCACCCTGGCTTTTTCCGGGCTCAAGATGTGAAACATGGCGGTTTTGGGAAGAAAGTGTCAGATCTTTCACTGGACTGCCCTTTCCTGATTGGTCTTTGTGATTTCATTCGAGTTCTGGCTACGGGCCGGAAGGACGTTTCGCTTCATGTCGCGCAAGACCTCGTCGCGCCTGCCGAAGGCCGTCTGGACCCCCTGGTTAAGCACAAGCACCTTGTCAACAACCTGCAAGGTGCTGGGACGATGGGTCATCATCACAACGACACCGCCTTGCTCCTGGGTGGCGCGGACCGCTTTCTGGAGCGCGGCCTCACCCGTTGAATCTAGATCGGAATTCGGTTCGTCGAGCACCAGCAGAAACGGATTGCCGTAAAGCGCCCGGGCAAGTGCGATCCGCTGACGCTGGCCACCCGACAGGAAGTACCCGTTGCCGATCTGTGTTTCATAACCGTCCGGCAAGTTCGAGACGAGGTCATGCACGTCGGCGGCAAGCGCAGCTTCCAGCACGAGAGCATCGTCGATTTCAGCAGCAAAACGGGCAATGTTCTCCCTGATCGTGCCGTCGAACAGCGCCACGTCCTGGGGCAGGTATCCGATATGACTGCCCAGGTCCTCGGCCTCCCATTTGGCCGTCGGGTTGCCGTCAAGCCGGATCGAGCCGCGCTGCGGTGTCCAGACACCGGCAAGCATCTTCGCCAGTGTCGTCTTGCCGGAGGCGCTCGGCCCGATCACCGCAACCGCATCCCCGGCCTGCAGGTTCATGCGGATATCGGACAAGGTTGCATTTTGTGCCGTCGGCGGACCCGCCTTCTGGATCGCCACGCTGACCGACACCTGCGGCCGAGGCAGCTGAAGCCGTCTTTGACCGGCCGGATACTCGTGAACAAGTTTCTTCAGCTTTGCATAAGATCCCGTCGCGGCCAGAAAGCTGCGCCATTGCCCGATCAACTGGTCAATCGGAGCGAGGACCCTGCCGAGCACGATGGTTGCCGCAATCATGATACCGGCTGAGCTTTCGCCTGTGATCGCAAGGGCTGCTCCGAGCCCCAGAATAGCCGACTGAAGCCCTGTCCGGAGGGTTTTGGAGACGACCGAAAATGTGGAAATGCGGTCGTTCACCCTGCCTTTCAGGCGATGTGCTTCAAATTGCAACTGGCGCCATCTTTGCGCAAGGTCGCCACGCATGCCCATGGCATGGACTATTTCGGCATTAGCCTCTCCTGCCCTGTAGAGCGTGTCGCTACGCCTGCGCGCTTCAGCAGCTTCCATCATCGTTTCGTGGCTGCGCGCATTGTTGATCAGCGCCAGAACAGTCAGGACGATCGCTCCGGCCAATCCAAGATGGCCGAGATAGGGATGGAGAACATAAAGGACGGCGATGTAGACCGGTATCCATGGCGCATCGAAAAACGCAAGCAAGGTACTTCCGGAAATGAAATCCCTGAAGCCGTTCACATCCTCGATCGAATTGTCGCTCGCCGACTGGCTGCCGTGAATTTTCCGCTGCATTGCCGCGTTCAGAACAGGCACGCCGACTTTCAGTTCGAATCTGGCCCCCAGACGGTTCAACATCCGCTGACGAACCCAGTCGAGCAAACCTACTACGACAAAAACACCGCCGAGCAGCAAGGTAAGGGCGATCAGCGTGTCCATATTCTGGCTGGTGAGCACCCGGTCATAGACCTGCAACATGTAGAGGGGTGCAGCAAGTGCAAGAATATTGAGAGCCATGCTGAACGCGGCAATGGCCCAAAAACCCGCACTCAGCGAAGACCAGGCATTGCGGACGGGAGAGATCTTACGGAACATTTCTTGCTCCATTTCCTAAGTTCGGGTCGAAGTACTTTTCGGGAAAGTTCCAGGGTGGCGGAGGCGAACACCGCCACCCCGGGCAACCGGCTCAGACGAGGAAGTCGTCTTCGCCCAGTTGCGACGCGTCGATGTTGACCAGGCGCAGTGAACTGTCCGACCCGAAGGACAGGACTGCATCCGAGCCATCCTGGATCGCGCCGGAGAGAACTTCGGCAACGTCGAAATCATCAGCGAAATCACCGCTTGATATCCGGTCGGTGCCGAGTTCGAAGTCAGTTACCGTGTCGGCACCCTGGCTTGCGGCGAAAATGTCCGCACCGTCGCCACCTGTGAGCAGATCGTCACCGCCGGCACCGTTCAGGAGATTGTCGAAACCGCTGCCGGTAATGACATCGCCGTCGTTGGAACCGATGACGTTTTCGATTGAGCTGAGAACATCCGTTTCGACACTGTTTTCGATCACGTCCTCGCCGACAACACCTGTGCTGGAAATCGGCTCGACGGAATCGAGTGTCGCTCCTGCATCCACAAGCGTATCTTGAACAACCGGACCATTCTGGCCTGCAGGTGCATTGTGAAGGTGGATTGCGGAGACCACTCCCGGAATCGGTGTCTGCAAATCCGCTTCATTGAGGCCAGAGACATCCAGTACGCTGGAATAGGTGACTTCACCCGTTGTCAGGTTCTGGACGATGGTCACCGTTGCCTCGCCGGTTGCTTCACTTTCGGAGAGCGGTCCCGGTTCCTGGGCAGCATCCAGTCCTCCGGAGAGTTCGATGGTCCGGATGCCGTGTTCCGTCACGTCGCTGTCGACAAGCAGCTGCCCCCTGATCTCACCACCCGGGAAGTCCGAAGTGTGGATGTTGTAGTAGAGATTGCCCACGGCTGCCTGGTTTGCGAATGCGGCTCCGTCCGCAATCGCAGAACCGAATTGCGCAGGCGCGGCAACCACCGCATTTTCCACTCGCACGGTGAAACCGGTATCCCGCGTTGCGGTTCCGTTGCCGTTGGCGCCGAGGTTCACGTTGACAGCGACATCCAAGTCGGAAAAGTCCGCCGTGTCGACGCCCTCCCCACCATCAAGGAAATCGTTGCCAAGGCCACCGACAAGGACGTTGTCGCCGTCACCCGCGATCAGGGTGTCATTTCCGGCGCCGCCATTGATGACACCATCGACGAGACCGAGATCGACAAAGATGTCGTCCTCGTTGCCGAGCAAGACATTGCCGTTGATGACGCCGCCGTCGTTGACGATGGTAACGGAGCCGCCTTCGCGGGCATCGATCGCGTTGACGGTGCCCGAGATTTTTCCCTCGTTGATGATGGCTCCCAGAATGTCCAGACCGCCATCGATGCGGATGCCTGCAGCAACCTCGGACCCTTCGGCCCCTGCAATGACACCTTCGTTTTCGACAAGACCGGCAAACCCTGCGTCTTCAACGTTGGAGAACAGACGCAGGCCATCACCAATTGTGTTGCCTTCGCTTGCATCGCCGCCACCGAAAATTGCTCCCTGGTTGATAATCGACGCCGAGACAATATCGCCGTCGACATCACCGGTCTGCAACGAAACTCCGGACGCGTCGTTGCCGTTGGCGTCCACCGTCCCCTGGTTGGTGAAGGTGTAGTTGTCCGCTGTCCCGTCAGCATAAACGGTGCCGTTGCGCTGCGTGCCAGTTGCAAGGATTGCGCCCTGGTTGACAACATCCAGGCCTACGCCGTCGATGTTCAGGGCACGGCTGTCGGAGGAAACGGTCCCCTGGTTGACGAATGATCCGCCGGAATGGTTACCCGTTCCGAAATAGACACCATTTTGAGCGCCGGCAAAAACACCGCCGGCTTCATTTACAAGCGCTCCCTGGAAGTCGACACCGTTGACCGCTCTGAAGGCACCGACTGTACCTTGCTGACTTTCAGCGGTCACCGTACCGGAGTTGATGATCGACCCGGTGAACAGCGCTGTGGCAAAACCACCCTCAGCCAATCTGGCGCCTTCCAGCCTGATGCCGTCTCCCGCGGTTCCGGCAGCCGCGGATGCCTGGCCACGACCAGCAATGGTTCCCGCGTTTTCAACTTCAACCTCACCGTTGCCGTTTGCGGACAGGGAGAGAGAAATACCGGCGCCATTGTTGTTTGCGCCAGCATCGATCACACCGGTCGGCAGGTTGCCGATGGAGTAGTCACTGGCTGTGTCATCGGCATAGACCGTGCCGTTACGTTGATCACCCGTTCCCAGGATGTTGCCGCCGTTGAGGAGGTTGACGCCGGAACCGTCGATATTGACCGCGCGGCTGCCTGACTGGATGGTTCCGAAGTTCTGAACATCCAGATCGTGCTCGGCATTGCCGATATAAAGACCATTGCGCGGTCCTTCGATCGTGCCGGTGCTGGAGTTGAAGATCCGGCCCTCGGCTGCAATACCATCCGCGATACGGATTCCAGCCGTCGTTCCCTGATTGCTTTCGGTGCTGATGAGGCCACTGTTGAAGATGTCGGTCTCCAGCACAGCGCCATCTGCCCCGTCATCAATCCGGATTCCATCGCCTGCTAGCGGCGTGTTGGACGCAGCTTCATCACCCCGGCCCTGAATGACACCACCGAACCCGTTGAATATGCTGCCCTGGACAACGTCATTGAGTTCATCACCAACCTGAAGCGAAATGCCCGCTCCCTGGTTGCCTTCGCCCGCATCGATCGTTCCTCCGGTGAAGTTGCTGATCGAAAAGTCTTCCGCGGTACTGTTGGTGTAGATCGTGCCGTTCCGCTGATCGCCCGTGCCGACGATGTCTCCAAAATTGCGGACGCTGACGCCCTGACCCTGAATATCGACCGCGCGGCTGTCTGACGAAATCACCGCACCACTGAAGTTATCCAGTCGCCCTGATGATTGTGCACCGGCAAACTGGACGCCGTTGAATTCGCCATCGACTGCTCCGAAATTCCGGATGTCGGCGCTGCCGCTTACCTGGATTCCGGTGGCAAGCGCATCCGGACCGCTGTTGGCTTCAATCCGTGCATTGCGAAAATTGAAGACCTGAGCGTCCTGTCCGCCAACGGATACCGCGGCGGCGGCATTGTTCGTGGTCACATGACCAAAATTCAAGAACCGTGTGAAATCATTGTCGAGGACAAACGCGGGCGTGTTGTCAACGACCACATTATTGAAAACACCGTTCGTAAGCGATTGACCGTCACGAGCGGTTTCCTGCGCCAGCGTGGAGGTCGTCAACAAGCGCGCCCGCATACCGGCAAGCATCCCAGATACCATTTGGAAATCTCCATAAGAGTTGTCATCCGGATACGCCCTCTGAATGACGGCGCCCGGTACTCATGGATCTGTTGTGAGCACCTGAGTTCTTGAAATTCATATTGCCAATACACGCCATAACCTGACGAAATGATCACGGAGCGTGTTATCAGGTAGAATTATTTATCCTCATGTTTACAGAGGTTTGCCACTTTTCCTTTCGAGACTGAATCTATTCGTTCACCTGTTTTGGCAAAAACGTGAAGCAAAACAAAAATGAAAGCATTCGCCGTTCGATCCGCGTCAGACGACTTCTGTCTGATGCGGATGCCGAAACGCTCTACTTGAGGACGATCTGGACTGATTTCGATTGCCGGGATTATCGCAACACACGAGCACTTGAAAAATCATGGGCCACCCAAAAGAGGTGATCAGATCGCCGCTGCGGTACGCTCAGTCACTGAATGCACTACAGCTTGCCGTGCGCCATGGGTGCCCTTGGGAGGCGTTTCGCCAATATAGGAACTGATCGAAGCGACCACACCGTAACGGGAATATTGCCGACGGGTAATCGCTCCGAGTTCGCGAACGCTGCCCTCACCATCAAACGGAACAAAGGCAAGACCGAGATTGTCGCGCTTGAACTGTTCGGCAGCAATTGCGTTCACGATTGTGCATGCATCGCAATGCACCAGGTGGCGGCACAGGGTTTCAAAGCGAGCGGACCTGACATCGATCCCAAGCCGCTCGGCGGCATCTGAAGACGAGGCAGGAAGATCCTTTTCAAGGTCATAGCCGAATGGAATGTCGAAACGGATCAGATATTTTGCGGGAACGTCTGCTGCGCGAATACCATTCCTGCCTGACAGAACATGCCCTTCCCGCATACCGAGATAAAGAGGCTCAAACCAGAGCGGTGTAAATGTCAGCGCATCATCAGAGCCTTCGCCATACAGCATGACATGGCTGTTGCGGGAGATCAGAGCTGCATCCAACTGCATCTGTTCGACCATCCTCGACAACTCGGTCGGTTTTTCCTCGACGATCACGAGCCTCAGATCCGGAAACAGCTCAGCGATCATGTCCAGAAAATAGCCTGACAGATAGGCGGCAAGTGTTGGTGTCATGCCCAGCCGAAACGGTGTTGCCTCAAGTTTTCTGAAGTGCTGTGCCGTTTCAGATATGCGGTCTACCAGTCCGTTTATTTCCGCCGCAACTTCAGCGACCTGCTCGCCAAATTCCGTCAGAAGAACATCGTTTCGCGTGCGCTCGAAAATCTGAACGCCGAGTTCGAGTTCCATTTTCTTGATCTGGTTGGACAACGCTGGTTGGCTGACATGGACGGCGCGGGCGGCGCGCGTGAAATTTCTGTGGTGCGCCACGGCAGCAACATATTGCAGATCCCGAAGGTTCATTCTGCTCTCGGACATGACTGGTTAAGTTCGCGCGCATACTGCAACAGGAAAATTCACAGATAAAATGACATTAAATTTATGGATTTTGACTGTTTACTAGAAGCATCTGCCCGCATGGCCGCGCCTGATTGAAGAAAATATTCAACAAGTCTCGTTTTTAATTTTTTTGTAACCTAACCCTATGCCTTGCAAATCATTCTGCCACCGGACCGGCCTTGATTGCCGGTGTTCTGCAATTCTGCCTCACAGAGGTTACGCTCGCGCAGAAAAGATCTTTCAGGTCGGGAAAGATTGCTCATGTCTCCCTGGCCTGCACTCATGTTCTTGTCGATTGCGCCGAGAATGTTAATGAACGAGATATGCGCGGAGACCCGTGCGGGATGCGGACTTGGGGTCAGGACCCATTAATCCGGAAGGTCGCAATGACGGCTTCAAGGCAAACGAGATCAATGCCACTTGTGGAACGAATTGCGGCTTTCCGAGCTCTGCCTTAGGTGTCGAAACCCACGATCAGGCGTAAGAGCTCAATTTGGCTTCTGACGCCGACCTTCTCGTAGACTCGCCTCAGATGTGTGCGCGCCGTGTTCTTCGAGACACCCAAAGCGTCTGCTGCCTCGGCAATCTCAAGACCATTTGCGATCAACCTGACAATTTCTGCCTGCGACTTTGAGAGCGCGTAGATTACCTGCAATATTTCTATCTGTTTGGATAAATCACTGTTGTGCCCAAAAAGGATATAGACACGACCGTCGCTTACCTTGACCCAGCATAGCAAGAGAGCACCATCGGTATTTTCGCCCAAAACAACCGGAAACTGGACCTCGCCTCCGCCAGAACTTTTTGCGCGATTGAACTCGCCAAAACCGGTCAGCCTATGCGCGCCCGAGATGGCATTTCGCAGTTCGGAATTCCATGAAGGCTTTGAGGCGCGGAGCGTTCCATTGCTGACAGTGAGACCCTTGAAATTCTTCAACTCCGATTGAGCTGCACGATTCATCCAAAGAACACGACCATCTTCAGCAACTTCAATCGCAGCGCTTTCAATGTCACGCAAAGATTCAGCCCAACACCCGTGAAAGAGGATGCGCCAAGCCCCATTCGCATGCTCTAATAGACGAAAGTTGTGTGAATGATTTGGTGCGGCCCGTGGATTGGACGTACTTGTTACAGTTTCTTCGTAAGTCGCCCACGCGACATTATTGGATATCTCAATTTCCAAGTTCTCAAACCGCACCTCGGCTTTGACCGGTTCAGGCTCTGTGTCCATTGCGTCGAACACATTCAGACGGAACTCTTCGAATGAGCGCGCAATCTGCATCGTTCCACATTCCATGATGCTTCGAAAACGCGAGTCATTCACCCAGCACTCCAGCCAGGCATCACGATCACGCGCGAGGTAGCTTTTGATGTCCGCCTCGAGAACCTGACGAATGGCATCGCGTGCTGCGGGCAAATTTAGGTACTCAGACATATTCATTTTTTCATAGCTGGATCCGTATAAGCTACTCCGGCAACCGGCAAACGCAAACCGCGTTTAAAGTGCGCTTGGATGACGCGTGCGAACACCATGAACAGCTTCAAGCCGGCTGCCTGAAGCCGAGAGCTTTCCGGACCTGCGAAAAACTCAAAATATGCATCTTGCTCCGATTTCGTCCTACCTGCGAAGTCGCCATGTTTTTTTGCGCTGCGGGAAATATCTGCCCAGTCGGCCATTGTGTCCCTCCAAGAATGTAACCCTGAAGATTGGCTATCATTGAAAGAACCCTTGGCTTGTCACCCGCGCGGACGACAAATCCCAAAAAAGCACATCATAGACGTGAAGCCGGCCTTCGCGTAAAGCGCAGCAAAAAACTTCTCGGAGACCATTTAGGCGGACGCTGCGCCGTAGCCGAATGACTGCCTGTCGTGCTCAGCGCCGAGATCCGGTCTGATTGGTGGAAAGTATTTCGCAGCCGAGATGACCAAACAACTCCGCCGCTTTTCGGGAAGCTTCTTGGGCGACCACCAGACCGTCAATGTTTGTCCAACGCGCAACTTCGAAGGACGAAACTGCCCCGAACTTTTCTGACGATGCCAAAATCACGGCTGATCCCGATTTCTCGATAACCGCGCGCTTTACCTCTGCCTCTTCGCTTTCTCCCGTCGTAATCCCTTGATCCGGGTGCAGCCCGGTGGCCCCGATAAAGCAGATATCGGGGCGGTAGCGACCAAGCCAGGCGATAGTCGCGGCACCACTTGTCACGATGGAATGACGCAATAGCCTGCCACCCACAATTTCGACTTCCAGTCCTTGATGGTTGAGAAGTTCCATCGCGATGTTGGGGCTGTGCGTGATGACCGTCGCATCGAGGTGTCGAGGCAGATGCCGCGCAAGTTGAATCGCTGTCGTACCGCCATCCAAAAACACAACATGACCCGGCTCGATCATCGCAGCAGCACGCTTGCCAATCTTTACTTTTTCAGGGGTGGCAATCCCGATTCGACCCGGAAACGGAGCATTGGCCGGTGCGATCGGAACGGCACCGCCATGCACGCGTTTCAGGCGTCCGTCCCTGGCCAGCTCACGGAGGTCGCGCCTGATCGTATCTTCGGACAGGCCCAATTCACGGCTTACGTCCTTGGCGACAACGCTGCCTTGTTCATCAAGCAGGGATAGCAGGTGGGTCTTTCGTTCATGACTCAGCATTGCACGATCTTTCTTGACTCTGCACGTTTTTGCACGTTACTGCTTCCCAGAGCCAGGAGCAAGATTTTATGAATTCACGTGAATACTACCGTCCGATTTCGAAGGAAGTTCTGTCAGACGACTGGGGTCTTTTGACAAAGCACGAGTTTGAGCTTCTCAGGCGCAATGGTGAATGGCAGCGACAGACCCGCGAGACTTATGATCGTGGCAATGGAGCGACCTGCCTCCTTCATAATCCTCAGACAGATCACGTCTTGCTCACGCGTCAATTCCGACTTCCGGTATTTCTAAATGGTGGTCTGCATTCGATGATCGAGACGCCCGCCGGACTGTTGGACGGAGCGCGTGCCGATGAGCGGATGCGGAAAGAACTCATCGAAGAAACCGGCTTTGAGGTCGACACCCTGACGCATTTGTTTGACGTTTACATGAGCCCGGGCTCGGTGACGGAGTATCTCGCATTCTTCAAAGGCACCTATTCCGCATCCGATCAGACCGGTGATGGCGGTGGCACGTTCGAAGAGGGCGAGGACATTGAGGTGATGCAGGTTGCGCTGACGGAGGCGATGCGGATGATCGAGAACGGTGCGATCTGTGATGGCAAGACGATCATCCTGCTTCAACATCTTTTCATCAACACGCTTTTGAAAAGAGCCGAGACATACTGATCCTGATTTCCGGACCCTACCGTTCGGGGACCAACGACAATCCCGAAAAGATGGCGGCAAATCAAAACGCGCTTGAAGCGGCATCATGGCCGATTTTCCAGCCCGGATACATCCCGATGATTGGCGAGTGGGTTGCTCAACCTGTCCGGCGAGCAGCCGGAGGGAAACTGCCGGGCGATGATCTCCATGAAGAGATTTTCTGTCCCGCCGCGGAGCGGCTTATCTCGATCTGCGATGCAGTGTTGAGGTTGTCCGGCGACGGTCGCGGTGCTGACAACGACGTTGAGCAGGCCAAAGCGTGACTGCTGCCGGTCTCCCACAGTCTGGATGAATTTCCGAACGCCCAGGCGCGGCAAATCAGTCTATGTCGCAGCCGCTGCGAAGGTCAGCAACTGTTTCGAGCGTAAAAGAGCGTGCACATACCAACGCCATCTATTGATATCGCTAATCAACGCTTCAGCACTTAGCGCCTGTCATGTGGTTTTTGACTGCAATCTGTCCGTGCGTTGAGGCCCATCATATCGATACTTTAGAAAAATCATAGTTACGATTGTGACGCAAAAGATCGCATTCATAATGATAACAGGTAAAAGCCCCAAGGCGATTGCATAGATCTCATATGCTATGATGCTGATGAGCGTCGTTGCCAACATCATCCAGGATATGTCATCGGTCGACTTGGTGACCAGTGCCTTCAGAATTTGCGGAAAAAAGCTGATCATCGCAAAAGTCCCACCGACATAGGCGAGCAGGTCTATCATGGGCAAAAAACTCCTTTGGCGTGGCCTGGACCTGTTTTTGAGCTTGCAACTCAGCGGCGCCCCACCCTGAATCAGATTCACGCATGGAGCGTATCAATATCCAAAAAACTGTCTGTCATGAATTGTAAGAAATGCCCCCCTATTTCGGAGAGTCTGTTGCCTCGAAAGTAAGGATGTCCACGGCACCGACATCGATTTTAATGCGAACCGGCTCCTTTACATCGCGCGCAAGCTGAGATGCGAACTGATTCAAGTCTTCCTGTGCGGATTCCAGGTCGTCACGGCCTGCTGTAATTGCCAAGGCAATAACAACAGTCCCTTCACGAAAATCCACACCCATCGTATGGATTAACATGCCCTTGCGTTTGATGTCTGTGAAATGGTCCTTGTCTAGATTTTTATCTATCAACCTGATCACGCGGTTTTTGACGTAAATCTTGTAGAACGCTTGCTGGAGCGGTGGCAGCAGGACATAACTCCCAAGTACAAGAGCAAGAAGTACTGCCAACCCTTTTTTCCATTTGCCATAACCCTGAACAAAAAAAACAAGTGTCGAAACGAAAATGATGCCGACGAAGTTCGTCAGGAAGAGCAGAAACCCTCCCGCAGCTATATCAAAACCACCATTTTGCAGGCCAAACCCCTCAAACCCGATGCCGACATCAAAACCCAGATTTGCCCCTAGCGCCAATCCAATACCTGTCACTGCAAGGGGTGGAACAAGCGCAACCGCAATGGCGACACCGGCAATCGAGTCGGCGATCTTCGGTCGAGTCTGTGCATAGGCACCCGCGCAGCCCGCGGCGAGGGCCACGACAAGATCAAGAAGAGACGGGCTTGTGCGTGAGAGGATCTCAGAGCCCACGACATAGGCACCGATCAGTATCGTGCCAAGATATCCGATACCGATGACGCTGAGAGCGCCGAGCACAACAGTCAGGGAAGCGATTAAGATTACCCGGAAATCGAAGTCAGCAATACCGAAGGCCGTGCTCATGATGGGCGACATCAAAGGCGCGATAATCATCGCACCGATGACAGTCGCAATGCTGTTTGAGATGAGGCCCAGCGTCGCCAGTATGGCGCTCAAGGTCAACATGATGAAAAACGGTACGGTCGGTTTTGCGGCGTGTTTCATCCGGCGCGTCAGGTCGATCGGTTTCGTTGGGCCGCTGTCTTCAGGATCCGATTTCGTTTCGGCCCAAAAGTCGGAAAAAAACCGCCTCAAAGTCAAACCTCTTTCTCTTTTTGCGTCGTAAACCGGTCACGGCCAAAACCGATGGCAAAACTTGCCTGGGCTCAAAGGGCGACAATCGCCGCTGATCGTTCCAACGTCCAATACATGGCAAGTGCACCGATCAAATATGTTGGAACCAGTTCTACCCGGCGTGGGAAACAAACTCCGATCATGCTGATTGTTTTCACTGCCATCAGGATCGCAAATACGAAGGTGAGTTGGCCAAGTTCAACGCCGATGTTGAAGAACAACAAGGCAATCGGAATTTCTCCCCGAGCCAGCCCGATCTCAGACAGGGCACCGGCAAAACCGAGACCGTGCAGAAGACCGAACGCAAATGCGATGATCCACGGATATCTATGGGTGAGACTGACCCGCCCCTGTGCCGCATGAACAATCTCAACGCACAAAAAGACGATCGACAGAGCGATAACCGTTTCGACCGGCCCCGATGGCAGTTTCACATAGCCGAAAGTGGCAAGACCAAGTGTAATGGAGTGTGCAGCGGTGAAAGCTGTGATGGTTTTGACCAGCATCCAGCCGTTTCTTACCAAAATCATGAGCGCCAAAACGAAAAGAAGGTGGTCAAAGCCCTCCAGGATGTGTTCGAAGCCCAGAAACAGATAGCGCTTGGAGGCTGCCCACCAGGGGCCTGAGCCCGCTCTGAGCTCATTCATCGGCAGGTTGATGATCCCTGCTTCATTTTTGAAGAGACCGCGCACTTCACTGCCATCTGCCCAGACGACATTGATCATGACCCCATCTCGGCGCCACGGAAGACGCAGGATATCTTCCGCCGTTAAGGTGCGCTCGCCACGAAATTCAAAGAACTTCCACGGTCCAGCCTGGTTACCGCGTGGATTGGCCGTAAACCAAAACCCCTCAGGTAACTTTGGTGCCGGGAACGTGGCCTCCGATAAAGCTCCTGTCAGAACCCGCAAAGTGTATTTGTTACCCGACAGCTCATGAAGTTCCGTTTTTGAAACCCCGATGTCGTGTGCAAGCGCAATCCCACAAAAAAAGAACATCGCTATGAAAGCAAGAATCTCAGTCGCGGTTTTTTGGCATCTCACCAAGCGGAAGTGGCCGCGCAGCGCTAACGAAGACATCGCTTTCAAATACTGTGACTTGAATCCGGGTTTCCAGATCTTTTCTTCAAGTCGCTCGCCTTCTTTTGCTGAAGGAAACCCTCTGCTCATTCCCGTCCCACCAAAACATCATAGTCGTCTCGGACTGTTTCCAATTCAACTTCAATGAGCTTGCGTGCTTCTTCTGACTGCCAATCCATGAGGAGATAGGGCTCCACGTCTTCGAATTTCGAAAGTTGCGGTGGGATCAGCCCGGTTCGGCGCACAAAATGAATGCCATTTGAAGACGAAAACGGCCCCATCCATGCATCGGGCTTAGCGTTGACAACGGACAGACCAGCTTCCCTGCCAAAAATCTCCACGAGTTCGCTGCGAGTAGCTTGTACCGATGACCGGCCAAAGGTTGGCGTATAGCGCTCGGAAACAGACCGAAAATCCGCACCTTGGTCCAATTGCTCCAGAAGGCCGTCCGGGATCGATGCTTCCTCACGAAAAAAGACATGATCGACTTGAAACTGTTCTTCCGATGTATAGCGTTCTGTGGAGTCCTGGAAGAAGTCTTTGAGTTGTTGTTCAGTCGGCGTGTCCAGTTCGGCGACCAAGAGACCTCTCATTTTCAGGATCATATTGCGACGCATGCGACTGTCACCCTCATTGAGGCCACGCTTATAAGCCTCGCGGTAGAGAATTTCGTCTTCAACATGCGTTGCAATCAGATCTTCCACCTCCGAAGGAGCTATATCCCTCAGCTCAATATTTTCCTGCCGCGCTACGAGGTAGTCGATGGTGCTCTGGTCGACGATGATTTGTTCTTTGCGCGCCGACGCGAAAAAAGCGTCGGCGGCAAAAACGAGCCCCCCCAAGATCAGGAAATGAAACAAGGGCTCGCGCCAGAAAGGCGTTTTGGTTCTCAACTCAAACAATCCACATCTCAACCGTTGAAAATCCGGCAGATTGGTACTCTAGTTGTCACCGCCGTTGTGCAGGATACGCTCGGGATCAAAATACAGCGGATCTTCGATGCCTTCACGCCGCCCCTGCATACCAGCCATCAGCGAACGTGCAAGTCGATCCATTAGTATACCCGTGGATTGGTGGGCATCGTCCAGAAACGGGTTGTACTCGTTGAACTCGGCTGCAACGATCTCATTCTGTATCCCTACCGCACGCATCAACTGAATGGCTTGTTCAGCAGTCAAACCGCCGGGCTCCGACGTGCCAACCCCCGGCGCATAGGCCGGATCAACACCGTCCATGTCGAACGAGACATAAAGCTTCATGCCCTTCAGTTCGCCAAGCAACCGGGCCAGCACCGCGTCCCATCCATCCTTTTCGATCTCTGTCTGGAAGTGGAACCGCAGCTTGTTTTCGCGCATCCATTTCAGGTCTTTGTAATCCGGTGTGGATCCGCGAAGGCCGATGTGGTGAAGCTTTGCACCATCCAGCAAGCCGCTATCAACCGCCAGTTTGAAAAACGATCCGTTATGAACAAAGTTACCGGCTTCTTTGCTGTAGGCGTCGTAATGCGCGTCGATATGCAGGACCGCAACCTCGCCTGGGCCGTGTTTCTGTCCGAGGGCTGTCATGAAAGCGTAGCTTTGGATGTGCGTTCCACCAATCCCGATAGGAACCGCCCCGGCATTGATTATCTCAGAGAGCACTTTATGCACTTCATCGAGATTGGTCTGGTTGTCAGCCATCCAATTTGCAGCAATCGTTCCGTAGTCGGCCACCACGAGCTCGGAAATATCGACACCAAGCGCCTGATCTGTGCCTTGGAACGGGTAAAACAGATAATCGGTAAGCGACCGCATCTTCATCGCAGCAAACCGACCACCCGGCAGCATCTGGTCGCCAATCGAGAGGCCGACCAATGCAACATCCACCTCTCCCGCTACCAAGTCTTCGGGAGACATGGCAATGGGCGCACCCATGAAAGTCGGGATCGAATTCCACAACGGGCCGGTCACGTAGCGGTTAGGATAGAACAAGCCCGGCTGGCGCTCGGGGTCATCCGACGTGTCACGCCGAGCAAACAGATCGTCCTTACTGTCTTTGTAAATCAAGACATTCGGGTTGTTCGGATCTTTCCAAGGCGCCCACTCGAATGGGATGCCGTTGACGCTGTTCTCTTGTGCGTGGATGGTACCGGGAACTGCTACAAGAGCGGCGACGGTCAGAGCTATCAGAGAAACGGAAAATTTCAAATCGGCCTCCATTGGGCAAAGCGCCATAGCGGAACTAAAAGGGTTAGCCTCAATTTAAACCATGTGTCGCTCTTTTCTTTTATGCAGTTTGTGCAAAGTTAAAGGTAATAAGCGCGTGCATTCTTTATGATCGAGATCGATGATGCTGACACATGCAACAGTCCACGGATTGGAACAAATAACTGATATTGTTGTCAGTTCGCAAAGCCATGAGGTCGATGTTCTTCAGCTTTCTGCCGGCGAAGCAACGTGCAGTGCTATGTTGCTTGAGTTCGCTGATCTACGGCTTGTAAGAACCAAATTTGGCGCCCGGCACCGATGGATCGACACAGGAAATGACCGCTCTGTTCATCTTGCGGTTCCGGCAAAAACAACACGCTCCGGAGCCACCGTAAATGGGAAGTCTTACACGGCTTCAAATCTATTCTGCCGCGCTGGTCCTGGCAGTGTGGCCTCGGTTTCGGAACCAGACTTTGAATCATTCGAAATCGTATTGAGTGAAAGACTGGCCGACGAAGTGGGACACCCTGACGATATCGTTGCATTCCTCACTCCTGCAAAGGCGGCACATGACCAGTTGACTGGTTTGTTGCACAAGGCGCTAATGCTCTCTGAAGGAGGGAAAGTTCAAAATTCTGTAACATCAGAGCAGGTTCTCGGTGCAGTCAGTGGAATACTAGGAGCGGTACCTGTTTCCACTTCTGCACCAAATGCGGCAAATCGAAATCGCGAATTGATAATCTCACACGCAGAAGCCATCATGAACGACTGGGATCCGGAGGCCAGACTGGAAATAGAAGACCTCGGTTGTGAACTCGGCATATCACGCAGAACTTTCCATCACGCCTTCAGGGAACATTTAGGCATTGGCCCGGTGGCGTTTTATCGCCTAAAGAGGCTTCACGCATTGCGAGCCAGCCTGAAGGTTGCCGAGCGCGGGAAGATGCTGGTTGCAGATGTCGCTCATTTGCATGGTTTCTTTGAGATTGGACGAATGGCAGGCTATTACAAAGAAATTTTCGGTGAATTGCCGAGCGAGACTTTGAACCGACAGCGGCCCCGTTGAGACCAATCGTGCAGTACAAACAAGCGGCCAACTTGGTGATTCTGGACCAAACTTCAATGCCAGAACCCCAAGCGGCCCTCGCGGTCTATCTACTGGTGTACGCCTAGGCCACAAGTCCACTAATGGCGATCGCGCGCGACAAGCGCCCGCTTGTTCAACTTTCATCATGGGTAAAGTGTGCTGAAATGAATAGCCTTTTTGCAGGACTAATCGAGGCCAGCCAAATGGCTATTACGAACGTTCGTGATCGATAGGATCAATGACAGCTTCGGGGCGTGAATAACGTTCGTTCAACGGTCAGCAAAGTTCCCATTGCTGTTGTCGGTGCCCGGTGCAACCAATTTCCGGAATGAGCCTCGTCTACCGAAATACCCCTCCGTAGCAAAAGTCTGCCCATGCCAATCAGCGGCCTGGACGATGAACCCTCACCTTCGCCGACGTGCCAGCTCGCGATAGAGTGCGGGTGGCGATACACCTATCTGATCGGCAACCCTTATCCATCCGCCAGACGGTGGTTCACCGTTCAAATCCAACCAGGCGTCCAACCTGTCCGACACCCGGCGAAGGCGCAATATCTCGATGCGCGCCCGTTGGGACTGGATCTCCCTGGCATAAGTTTCGATAAGGCCTAGAGCATCGTCTGGCCGGTCACGCAGCGCAGATCGGAAGGTGGCACGAGGCATGAACGCTATCTTGGAATTCAGGCATGCGATCGCATCGCAGTGATAGGTCTTTGCTGACAACGACGCCTCGGCCAGAGCCATTCCAGACGTGGCAACGCTGAGCGTAAGCGCGGTTCCATCCGCGAGCGGGCGCTCAAGCGCGACCATGCCGGATCGAACAAGATACATCGACCGAACGCGATCTTCCCGACGAAAGAGAATAGCACCCTGCTCCAAGGTTCTTGTCGGCGCATCCTCAAATAACTGCTTCCAGTCTGACATGATAGAAATCATACGACGTGGGTACAACGTTGGATAGGGTGTTCTCGACAATTGCGAGGCAAGAGAATGAAAACGAAGACAATTTTGGCCGTCGTAGTGCTGCTCGGTGGAGCGGCCTTTGCAGTTGCCCAAACGACCCACTCAGGCCATGACGACAGCACGGATCACGCGACCCACGTTCAAGACCAGTCACCCCGGGGCACGATCCTGAGCGAGCCGGGACAAGGGGCTTTCGCGGCGCTTTCTGAAGTTGTGCGCGTGCTCGAAGCCGATCCCGACACCGACTGGGGCCAAGTTGATCTGGCGGGCCTGCGGGCGCATCTGGTTGATATGGATCGCCTGGTCTCAGACGCGATTGTGGAAGAGACAGCACTGCCGGACGGCCTTACCGCGATTGCGACGGGGGATGCTGACACGGTCGCCACACTGCGACGCATGGTGCCCGCACATGCAGCCCAATTGGCGCAGGACGACCGCTGGACCGTCACAGCAATCGAAGCGGAAAACGCAGTGGAACTGCGCGTCACAAGTAACGATCCCGCCGTGGCCGCGCGCATAAAGGGGCTGGGCTTTTTTGGACTTATGGCAAGTCAGGACCATCACCGGGAACATCATCTGATGATGGCGCGTGGCGCAGATGCCCACGCACATTGACGTGGCCTGACACGTTTCGCCCAAAGCCGGAGCTCATGTCTTGGCACAAGGGATGCGAAGTCGATGGCAACCTGCCGTTCGACCGGCTGGATTGGAAGGCAGCAAAGTCCGCATTTTCCAGATTCTCGCTGGCGCGCATTTCCATGATCTGGTCATGGCCTTTGTGATGATTTCAACGAGAGTGATCGCTCCAGCTTTCACTGTTTCAATGCTGACGGGTTCGCCGGCAACTCCGGGAAGGGGCATAAAGAACAAAAGAAACAACAACTTCTTCATCAGTCACGCCAAACAAGAAGGTAGCGAAACGCGAAACTGCTCGTCGACGAAGTCAACTATGGTGCTTGAAAAATGCAAAGACCGCCGGCTGCAAAAGCCGGCGGTCCATTCATCTCTTTAAAGTTTGAAGCAGGCCTCACCAGATTTTTTCAAGGCCCAGCTTTTCTTTCAGCTCTCTTGCTGCGCGTTATTGGATCACGCGGCAGCGACCTTGGCCAGGAAGTCATCGACCACGACCTTGATGTGGCGTGCCTGGTCCGCGACCTCGTTGGATGCCATTTCCACCTGGCCCGCAGATTGTGCGGCTTCGGCGACAGCGCTCATGACACTGGATATGTTGTCAGCCACACCCTGGGTCCCTTCTGCCGCATCACGAACGTTTCGGGAAATCATCGCCGTTGACGCGTCTTGCTCCTCAACTGCCGCCGCAATGGCGGACGTCGTCTCGTCAGCCTGTTCCATCGTGTCACGGATCTCCTGGATCGCGACGACAGACTGTCCGGTTGATGACTGGATTGCCTCGATCTGCGTGGCAATTTCCTCTGTCGCCTTCGAGGTCTGGGTCGCCAATTCCTTGACCTCCGCAGCAACCACCGCAAAGCCCTTCCCGGCCTCACCTGCTCGTGCTGCCTCGATCGTCGCATTCAGGGCCAGAAGATTGGTCTGTTCCGCAATGGCCCGGATCAAAGTGACGACTTCGCCGATCTTGTTTGCCGATTCAGCGAGCTCCGAGACCTTCTCGGTCGTCATCCGGGCACTTCCGGAAGCGTTTGTGACAATCTCGGTCGCGCGGGAGACCTGTTGCCCGATTTCCGCGATCGATCCGGCAAGCTGTTCTGCCGCCGAGGCAACCGATCCGACGTTTTCGGATGCGGCCGTGGAACTTGCTTCTGCTTCGGAGGCCTGAGAGGCGGTCTCAGTGGAGATCTGGCTCAGAACCTGTGCTGTGGATTGCATCTGATCCATGTTCGCGGTGACATTGGCAAGCACGGATTCCATCTCGTCGCGGAAGTCCGTGATCATGTCTTCGATACGGCTCTGCCGCTCCAGTTGCGCGTTTTGTTCTTCCCGGGACACGGCTTCCAGGTTGTTGCGTTCCACCGCGTTTTCCTTGAAGACTTCCATTGCCTTTGCCAGATCACCGATTTCATCGTTGCGGTTTGTTCCGGCGATATGTCCATCGAGCTCACCGTCGGCGAGCGCTCGGGTAATACTGACAAGACCCAGCAGCGGTTTCACCAGTCCACGGTCGACGACAAAGAAACCGATTGCACCTGCAATCACCAGGCTTGCAATCCCGATGGCGATCAGAGCAAGAGACCCGTTGTCGAACAGCCTGTTGATCTGTGTCGTTGCCTGATCTACCGCAGCCAGTTCCATTTCGATGAGCGAAGCGACGGACTGACCGATACGCTCAACTGCGGTGAACATCTCCGTCACCTGTTCGTTCGACTTCCTGGTGCTGGTGAGTTCTTCCAGGTGATCGCGCAAAAGACCGTTGTCGGGATTGCCATACGCCAGAAGCTGTTCGAGTTGTGCCTTGATGTCTTCAGACCCCAGGGTATCAAGGCCATCACGCATGTGTTTCGCGTCGGCTGTAATTTTCTCCTGAAGCGGCACCAAGAGCGCCGGATCCTGCGTCAAGCCGCCTTGAACAAGGGTTGCGACAAACTTGTTGGCAAAGGCCTGTGCTTCCAGGGTGCTCTTCAACTGGCCCACTTGATTGTTCAGCAGATCGGTGATGATTGCCGAGTTTTCCGTTACAGCCTCTTCCGTGTCGATCGTCAGCGTGAACAACTGGTCGTCGATCTGCATGATGAGTGCATCATCAATTGCTTTTTGCAGGCCGATTGCTTTCTGTAACGTCTGCTTCTGCTCGCCGGCCGTAATGTTGTTCGCGCTGCTTTTTGCCAGCGTGCTTGCAACCAGTTCGTTCAGTTCGTCAAACTCGGCTTCAGCACCCGTAATCAGCTCGAGCGCGCTCAATTCCTGACGATAGTCGGCAATCTTCTTCTCTGTCGCGATGATCTTGTCTTCGAAGAGGGTCAGCAGCGCAGCATCATCCACAAACGCGACAGTTTCGGCCAATCCGACAAGCAGGTTGGTTTCCGCACGCAGCTCCAGATAAAGTCTGAGCTTTGCCATTTCAGTATTGGCAAGATTGTCGACGAGTTCCTTGCTCTGAGTTGCCGCGTCTTCGCCACCCAGCACAACGGTAAAGTAGGCATCGTCCACGATTGGCGTTATCGCACTGTTTACACCGTCATAAGCCTTGAAAAGAGCAGCCATGCGCGCATCTTTTGCATCTCGCGCAGCAATTTTTTCCTTGGTGGCCTGATCGAGGACGCCCAGGCGTTCCTTGAAAGTATGGCTTTGGGAAAAGAGCGCTTCAACAATCTCGCGGTTCGAGTCCGAAGCGACAAAAGTCGTTTCTATGCCTTCGATGACAGCGACAGATTTCTGAAGAGCCTGAAACGAAACTTCCTGGGACTGCAGCGTCACGCTATTGGCTACAGCTGCGGCCGCAGTCGCAACTTCCGTACTTGAAAGCGCCAGCTGGGCTGCATTTTCAATTGAAGGCAGCCGTTTTTCAGAAAGTTCCGCAAAACCGCTTTCGACCCTCTGAAAGGAAAAAAGGCCTATGCCGATCGCTGTCGCGGTCAGCAAGACCAATCCCGCAAACGCGGTGAACAGTTTTCCCCGGGTCCTTAAATTGAATGATGATCTCATCCGAGAAGGCCCTGAAAAGAATTTTTTAAACCCAACCATGTTCCCGACAGTCCCCCAAAGAACACATGCTCTGCCATGTTATCCAACCCCAGATGGCAGAATGGAATTTCGCTGGCCCGTGTTCCGGGCCAGCGACAAGGAGCTCATTAGCTCGCAGGCTTGTCGATCGGCGAGAAGCCGCCGTCTTTTTGAATGGTCGTCAGGAAAACGTCGTTCATGCCCTGGTTGTCGTCCTGACCGAAGGACAGGGTCACACCGCCCAGGTCAAAGTCACCAGTGGACCAGAAAGCGTTCAGGAAGTTTTCACGCGTGACGTCTTTTCCGGCTTTTTCCAGCCCCATGACAGCCAGTCGACCAACCACATAACCTTCCAGCGTGACAAAGCCCGGCTCAGCAGAAGGATCTTTTGCCTTCAGTGCAGCCTGATATTCCTTGACGAGCGGAACAGTCGTGTCCCACGGGAACGGAACAACCTGGGAGATGATCACACCTTCACCGGCATCACCGAGTTCAGCAGAAAGGGCTTTCGAGCCGACGAAGGAAATGTTGACGAATTCCGCATCCATCTTGACCTTCTTGGCAAGCTTGATGAATTCCGCGATCGGCTTGTAGGCACCGACCATGACAACTGCCTGCGGCTTTGCCTTGCGAATTTCAAGAAGCGCAGACTTAACGGCGGTGGTGTTGCGCTGATACGTACCTTCCGCGACGAGTTCCAGGCCACGCTTTTCCATGGCAGCCTGAACACCGGCAAGACCGACACGGCCAAATCCGTCGTCCTGATAAAGAATGGCGATCTTGTCGAGGCCCAGCGCGCCGTTCAGGTGATCGATCCAGGCTTCGGTCTCCGCAGCGTAGGTCGCCCGGACGTTGACAATGTTGCCGTGCGCCGGATCACGCAGGAAACCAGCTCCGGTGAACGGACCGACAAACGGAACTTTCGCAGCTGTTGCAATTGGCTGGGTCGCCTTGGAGGTCGGCGTGCCGACCGGGCCGATCAGACCGAAGACCTTGTCGTCATTGATAAGCTTGTTGACCGCTGCAATCGAACGATCCGGCTCGTAGCCATCGTCCATGCTGATCAGTTCGATCATGCGCCCGTTGACGCCGCCAGCAGCATTTGCTTCGGCAAAGGCTGCTTCGATCCCCAGCTTCATTCCCGTGCCGAGAGCGGCAGCCGGCCCTTCAAGAGCAGCAGCCTGACCGAATACGACCTTGGAATCCGTGATACCATTTTCCGCAAGCGCCGGACTGATCGACATCATAAGTGACGCAGCCAGCGTTGAAACTAAAGCATTTCTCAATGTTGTCATTATTTGAGCTCCCCCAAAGAGTGTGCGACGCACAACTGCACGTCTATTCCGCTAAGGTAGAGTCAAAGTATTAAAAACCAGTTTTCGTTGAATACACAGTTGTAACTTCAGGTTTTACATTCACCACAAGATTTATATTTATGAGCTTGAAATTCATGTTTTAAGGTGCTGAGTTTACACATGAAAACTCAAAATCCGACTGATTGAAATTTAGCAGCAAATCGCTGCAACTTTCGAGATTCCAGCCAATTTTTCAGCGCGCACATTCAAGAACACCCTAGGGTTTCATTGTAATAACAACCCAATACAAACCCTTTTTGCGCGTGTCTCTCGTTCAAGATTCATATGCCGCTCAATATTGTTGCTTCGAAACCCGGTCCACTTTCGCAGCCTCCAACAATTGACGCAGTTCGCCCAGATCCCCGATACGGTTTGCCATCAGCAGAATGAGCCGTGCGTTGAAGGCATCGCTCTCTTCCTTGCCGAGTTTCTCATGAGCGGAAAGCAAATCGGCGTAGAACGCGTCGGGAGCTTCCAGATTTGGTGTGGTGACGCTTTCGCTCATTGAACCTTCCCTCCGATTGCCTTGGCTAATGCCGCCCCGATCTCTGTTTGATCGTAATCCAGCCATCGCGCCGCGACATGCTGATCCGGGCGGATCAGGTAGATTGCGGCTTCGGCGTTTCCAAGATAGCGATCCCGGAGCTCCGGACTGATGTTTTCCCTGCCGATAGTGATGCCGGTGAGCGAAACACCGTTGATCTCGTTGTCTGACGGAATGTCGACGCCAAGCCCGAGAAGCACGAATTCCCCTGTCAGGTGATCAAGCAGCCAATCTTCACCGAGTGGTGCATCCACAACGGTACTGCCCGGGCGGGTTCTTTGCGGCAGAGAACTGACATCCGGACCGTTCAGCGGCGAGCCGTCATACGTGCAAGGGACGGACAGGCGCCCTGAATTCACAAGCGGCCGGGCAAATTCGTAGTGTTCCGAGAGATCGAGCACAGCATCGCGGAAAATCCGGCTCATTTCCGATTTCGGTGTTATGAAATCCGTCGAGCGGGAGCTTTGCAGTATATTTTCGTCGGCACCATGCTCGCGCTCGAATGAATAACTGTCGAGCAGCGTTTCAGGTGCCTTGCCGTCAAGAACCAGCTTCAGCTTCCAGCCAAGATTGTCGACGTCCTGAAAGCCGGAATTTGCACCGCGGGCTCCGAAGGGTGAAACCTGATGGGCCGCGTCACCGGCAAAGATCACCCTGCCGTGGCGAAACTCTTCCATCCGCCGACACTGGAACGTGTAGATGGATACCCATTCCAGGTCGAACTCAACGTCGTCCCCGAGCATCTGCTTCAATCGGGGAATGACGTTTTCCGGCTGCTTTTCCTTTTCCTTGTCAATGTCCCAGCCGAGCTGAAGGTCGATCCGCCAGACACCGTCCGGTTGCTTGTGAAGCAGTGCCGACTGGTCCTTGTTGAAGGGCGGGTCGAACCAGAACCAGCGTTCGGTCGGAAAATCGGCCTTCATGATGACATCTGCAATCAGGAAATTGTCTTCAAAAACGCGTCCGACAAAGTCGAGGTCGAGCATCCGCCGCGTCGGCGACCCTGCCCCGTCACAGGCAACAAGCCAGTCGGCCTCCAGGTTGTAGGCTCCTTCAGGAGTCTCGATCGTTACAAGCGTATGGTCATCATAGCAATGCAGGTTTTCAACGCGGTTGCCGCCCCGGATTTCCACCGGCTTGCCTTCCGTCTGCAGCGCCCTGATGCGTTCGACCAGATAGAGCTCGCAGTAGTATTGCTGCAGATTGATGAAGGCCGGACGCTTGTGACCGTCCTCGGGCAGCAGGTTGAAGTTATAGACCTGCCGGTCACCGAAATGGACCTTGCCGAGGTTCCAGACGACCCCCTTGTCGACCATTTCGTCACCGCAACCCAGCCGGTCGAATATCTCCAGGGAACGCTTTGAAAAACAGATCGCCCTGGAACCGACACTGACCTTGTCATTGTCGTCGAGCACAACGACTGGAACGTTCGCCTGGGCAAGATCGATTGCCATGGCAAGCCCGACGGGTCCTGCCCCGATAATGACGACCGGGTGGTGGACAGGTGCCGGCGCATCCTGGTCAGCGGTGCGCTTGTAGGGATAGAGCGGCACTTCAAATAATTTGGTCACAGGTTTGTCTCCCAGCTCCCACGTCACATGTGTTTTTCAGCCGCCGAATGGCGGTCGAACTCAAGAAAGAACTCATCCAGCTGAGGCGGTGCGACACCGGTTCCGGCCAGCATGGCATGCACCTGTCCACGGTGATGGATCTGGTGCTGGAAGAGATGCAACAGCGTGTTGCCAATGGTCTCTCGCATGACACCATTGTTTCCCCGGTCCTGCGCAACGCTTCTGTCCAGATCCGCTTCGCTCAAGCCGTCACAGAACAGAACAAGTTGTTGATCCTGCCAGGTTTGCGCCGATCTCAACTCCTCCGCAGTCTGAAGATGCGGCGTCTCGTAGACTGCCAGGCCCTTCCCATCTTCGCGCAGTGCATCCAGGTAGTAGCGATCAACTTCCCAGTTGTGATTAAGCGTTTCCCGGATCGACGGGAAAAAGCCGCTCCGCTCGGCCTCGAACTCTGCCTGACTGAGGCGGCAGCACGCCTGATAAAGCCGTTCGTTGGCATAGGCATTGTTGCCCGCCATCAGTCCGAGGTGTTGAAGTGCTGTAGACATGAGGACCTTTAGTACAAGCCAAATCGAGCGTGAGAACTTACAAGTTCCTCGAGCTCTGGTTCCAGATCTCCAACGCCGTCAAATACCCGCTTTGCGTGATCTATCATATCGTCTGAAGCAGCAAACAGCGTTCCACTGCCACAAAGGTCCGATTGCGATACCGCCAGCCGGTCTCCAGTATCCAGTATTGGAGGGCTAGGAAACACACCGTTTGCAAGATCCTGAGGTTCGCGATGAAACTTCCACATGCTACCGGTGTTCACATTCAATACTGCAAGGCCAAACAAGAACTTTCTGCCTTTCCATGTTGCGTGTTGGCAAGCCAAAGACGCTTCATAACCTCCTGCAGGTAAAAGGACTATCAGGTCGCTACCTTGCATTAACGGCGCCGCATTCCCGCGGATCTGATCGGTAACTTCGATGACAAACTCCAAAGGTTTGCCTTGAGTTTCAAGAGGCCTCATTTGCTGTATTGTGCAATCCGCGAAGCGCCCGGCCACTACGATTTCTGAACGTATGAGGCGTTTTATACTTCCTGCACCCGAGCGAGTGCATGCCGTAGCAGCAGAGGTCAGCAAAACCAGCATTACGGCTATTGCGACCAGAAATTTCACCCCTGAAGATCCGTCCACATTTTTGCATCCCGTTCGGCCGTCCAGATACGCGGCGTGTCGATGCCGAGTGCCTCGTCATAGGCCCGAGCAACATTGAACGGCAGGCAATGCTCGTAGATCGCGTAGTCCTTGAACTTCGGATCGCATTCGGCGCGGCAGGCGTCCCAGGCCTCTTTCAGCGATCCGCCACCCTGAGCGATCCGGGCGACCGGCCGGTAGGTCGAGGACACGAAGTCGGCCGTGTTGGTCAGCGCCTTGCCCACCATCTCCTTGCCAACCAGCGCGTCGCCGCGACCCGGTGCGATGGCTTCCACATCGAAGGTACGGATTGCTTCAAGCGTTGCCGGCCAGTCGTTGAAATGGCCGTCGCCGCAATAGCAGGCAGAGTGGTATTCGACGATATCGCCAGTGAACATGACGTTCTGGTCCGGCACATGGATGACGATGTCACCCGCCGTATGGGCGCGACCAAGGAAGCGCAGATCGACCCGGCGCTTTCCCAGATAAACGGCCATGCGGTCGTTGAAGGTGGTGGTCGGCCAGGTCAGGGGCGGAATGTCGTTGACATTGTCATAGCCCATGAACAGGCGCGGGAACCGCATGAATTCAGATTCCCGGTCTTCAGCGCCACGCTCCACAACCATGGAACGGGCCTTCTGGCTCATGATCACGGTCGGTGCCTGATAGGCGGCAGCGCCCAAAACGCGCACGGCGTGATAATGGGTCAGCACAAGATGGCTGATTGGCTTGTCCGTGACGGAGCGCACCTTTTCGATCACCTTGTTGGCAAGTTCAGGTGTCGCCTGCGCCTCGATGATCATGACGCTGTCATCACCGACGATGACGCCGGTATTCGGGTCCCCCTCGGCGGTGAAGGCCCAGAGGTCCTTGCCGATCTCGGTGAAGGAGATCTTCTTTTCCGCCATGTCCCCGGCGGATGCGAATTGTTTGCTCATGCGTACTCCCCAGACACTGCGCCTGCTTGTTGTTTGATCCGGACCGGGTCCGGGACCGTGTCAGCTTCGATTTGACCGGCAAGGTCTGCCTAGACCTTCTCCACCGTCTGCTCGATCGCTCCGAAGATCGAATGCCCTTCCCCGTCCATCATTTCGATACGCACCGTGTCACCGAATTTCATGAAAGGAGTCTTGGCCTGACCGTCATTGATCGTCTCAATCATGCGGATTTCGGCAATGCAGGAATACCCGACGCCACCGTCTGACACCGGTTTGCCCGGGCCTCCGTCAAGCTTGTTCGAAACGGTACCTGAGCCGATGATTGCTCCTGCGCCAAGATCACGCGACTTGGCTGCATGGGCGATCAGCTGGCCGAAATCGAAGGTCATGTCGACACCGGCTTGTGCTCGGCCGAACGGCGCGCCGTTCAGATCCACATGAAGCGGCAGGCTCAGCTTGCCGTCTTTCCAGGCATCGCCCAGCTCATCCGGTGTGACAGCAACAGGTGAGAACGCGGAAGAAGGCTTGGACTGGAAGAAGCCGAATCCCTTGCCGAGCTCCGCAGGAATAAGACCGCGCAGAGACACATCGTTGACAAGCATCACCAGCTGAATGGATTTCAAAGCGTCCTCGGAGCTGACACCCATTGGCACGTCGCCAGTGATGACGGCGATTTCGCCCTCCATGTCGATGCCCCAGGCTTCCTCGCGCATTCTGATCGGGTCGCGCGGTGCGAGGAAAGTGTCGGAGCCGCCCTGATACATCAGCGGATCGGTCCAAAAACTGTCCGGCATCTGGGCGCCTCTTGCCTTGCGCACAAGTTCCACGTGGTTGACATAGGCCGAGCCGTCCGCCCACTGAAATGCGCGCGGCAACGGTGACAGGGCATCATGTTCGTGAAACCGGATCGTCGGCACGGCATCGTGCGACAGGCTTTCGGCCAGCAGCTTCAGCTTGGGCGAAATGACATCCCAGTCGTCCAGCGCGGCCTGCAGCGTCGGCGCGATGTGGCTTGCATCGGTGCAAAAGGTCAGCCGTTCGTTGACCACCACCAGCTTGCCGTCCCGGCTGCCATCCTTGAGCGTTGCCAGTTTCATTAATTTCAGCTCCTTGTGATTGTCAGCCCGTCATGGCCGACAATGGTTTTACCGGAAAAGGCTTTCGTGGCATCCAGCCATTCTTCTGTTTCAAACCCGGGCAGATCCGCCGGGATCAGGTGGTTGAGCACGAGCGTCCCGGCCTTAGCAGCCTCGGCAATCTTCGCGACATCGGGCGCCGTTGTATGGCTCGCCAGAAGGTGTTCCCTTAGCCGCGCACCATTGCCCGTAATTTGCACGATCCTGTCAACACCGCGTTCCAGCATCGCCTCGTGAACAAGCACTGCACACCCTTGAGCAAACTTCGCCAACGGCGGAAAATAGGTTGTATCGGCTGAAAGGACGACAGACCAGTCAACCGTTTCGAACCTCAGTGCAAAGCAATCGGCAACCGGCGGATGATCAACCTTCAGCGCTCTCACGGATAGCTTTTCGTCTTCCAGCGACAGGTCGCCTTCACGAATCAGATGGATCTCCACCAGATCACGCAAATCGGGCCGGCCTTCATCGTCGATCCTCAGATCGATGTCGTAGCGCATGGAATTCAGGAAACCGTCCCAGTATTCCATCAGGTCTGCCGGTCCGTAGACCCTCACCGTACGCGCAAGTCCCGTTGTCCATGCGGTGTGAAGAAGCGGCCCGAGTTCCAGCACATGGTCTGAATGCATGTGCGTGATGAAGACAAGGTCGAGGTCCTTCAACTGAACCCCTGCCTCCACAAGGCCTCGGGTTACACCCAGCCCGCAATCGACAACGCATCTTCGGCCGCCGATCTCGATCAGCGAACTGGTCGGCGACGGGCCACCCGGACGTATGGCCGGGCCACCTTTCGACCCGAGAATGACCAGGCGGTCCTTGAGATCCGTTGACGCCATCTGTCCAATCAACCCTTGTTCCACGTTCCTTCCGGGGTCCCGTCAAACTTTTTCTCAAGTGTCTCCCAGCAGTCAATATAGTCGTCCTGAAGCGGTGCTTCCCGGGCAGCAAATTCGGTAAGGTGCTGCGGAAAGCGGGTCTCGAACATGAACGACATGGTGTTGTCGAGTTTTTCCGCTTTCAGATCCGCATTGGACGCGCCCTCGAAGGCATTCTTGTCAGGTCCGTGCGGTATCATCATGTTGTGCAGGCTCGTGCCGCCTGGAACAAAGCCTTGCGGTTTGGCGTCGTACTGACCGTAGATATTGCCCATCATTTCCGACATGATGTTCTTGTGATACCAGGGTGGACGGAACGTATCTTCCATGACCATCCAGCGCTCGCGGAACAGCACGAAATCGATATTGGCCGTGCCAGGCACGCCAGACGGTGCCGTCAAAACCGTGAAGATCGACGGGTCCGGGTGGTCGAACAGGATTGCTCCGATAGGGCAGTAGTTCCTCAGATCGTATTTGCATGGAGCATAATTGCCATGCCAGGCAACGACATCCAGCGGAGAGTGTCCGATCTTTGTCTCATGAAACTGACCGCACCATTTCACTGTTACGGTTGACGGCGCTTCGCGATCCTCGAAACAGGCAACAGGCGTCTTGAAATCCCGCCGGTTCGCCATGCAGTTGGCACCAATCGGTCCCCTGCCCGGCAACTCGAACTTCTGCCCGTAATTCTCGCAGACGAAGCCGCGCGCGGGACCTTCCAAGACTTCGACCCTGTAGACAAGTCCTCGTGGCAGGATGGCAATTTCCTTTGGCTCAAGCTCAATGACGCCGAGTTCCGTACAGAACCTCAGGATCCCCTCCTGGGGCACCACCAGAAGCTCGCTGTCGGCTGAAAAGAAATACTGGTCTTCCATCGATTTCGTGACGAGATAGATATGGCTCGCCATGCCGACCTGGGTGTTGACATCACCGGCGGTGGTCATCGTGCGCATGCCGGTCAGCCAGGTGAGATCTTCATCCGTATGGGGCACCGGATCCCAGCGGTATTGGCCGAGCGAGATGACATCCTCATCAATGTTCGGCGCGCTCTTCCAATAGGGCAGATCTATCTTCCTGAAGCGGCTGGTATGCTTCACAGACGGACGGATGCGATAGCACCATGTGCGTTCATTCTGATGGCTCGGCGCGGTAAATGCCGTGCCCGAGAGCTGCTCACCATAAAGACCGTAAGCACATTTCTGCGGGCTGTTCATGCCCTGTGGCAAGGAGCCCGGAAGCGCTTCCGTTTCGAAGTCGTTGCCGAAGCCCGGCATGTAGTCGGTCTGCGAAGAATTGCGGCCGTTGCCGGACACATCCTGAGTGCTATCCGTTCTCTGATCCATCACGTCCTCCCGGGTCAGGGCTAAATTAGTTACATATGTAACCAATATTCGAAATGGGTCAAGATATATCGGCAATGATTTTTTCAACTTCAATTTATTGAACGCTTAACTATCTGATTTAACTAAAATAATTTACCTACCATCACCCCTTGCCAACAAGGTGTCTTGATCGCCGGGCCAGATTACGCTAAAAAGAACAAACTAAGAACATTTGAGGTAAGCATGCAATTTGTCAGCCCTGTCCAAGGCCAGTTTGCTGTTGTGGTGGCTTCACAAACGTCCGGTTTCGATGCGTTGCCGACCACGGATGTCACGCCGGAAGATGTCCGCGAGATGATGACCTACCTGCGCAAGGCCAAGGAACGGGCGGTCGCCATACGGGATCACTCGCCGGCAGGCAGCTACATGGAAAGTGTTTTGACGAGAACCATCGACGGCATCACGCTTGAACTCTCCCAACTTGACTACCTGCTTGCACGCAAACCCGTCATGCTGGCGGAAAAAGGCCCATCGGACCGGCGCATGCGTCCGGCAATCTGATACGGTCTCGGAAGATCCCGATCTCCCCGGAAGTGTCGTTCGGGTTTACCTGTACTTTCCGGCGGTGATGAACTCACCGAAGGCCTCGCACCACACCAGCACCGTATTGTAATCGTCGATGCTCACGTCCCCGGGAACTTCAACGATGAAGCCGTCGAAAGTCTTGATATCTCCGAGCCGGACAGCAGACTCCTTCATGGCAATAAAGCCGGCCTCATCATCGACGAACTCCTTGACGAGATAGAGTTTGTAGTCCGGGCCAGGCGAGAGTTCGCCTTTGTGGACAATCCGGCGATCGGAAAGACTGATCGTGCCTTCGCCCCAATGGAGCAGGTCGCTACCCTTGAGGTCCCGAGACAGGGGAACCTCATATCTTGCACCTTCCGCCGCTGCAGCCAGCGCGGTCGCGTCCGGCCCATTTGGTTCTGTCAGGATCGGCAGAAAATAGACGCCGAGCGCGAAACCGATGGCCAGAACGGCGCCATGGGAAACCAATAGAAGAAGCAGCTTCAGCATATCAGGTCCTTGTTATCGATTTGGCGTGCGCTTCAACAGGTGAAGACATGTGACGATACAACCAAGTCAAGGTGACAATTGCGTGCAAGACCTTTGAACCGGGCCGCCCTTATGCCGCCGCCTCGTCGCCTGGCGCTGTCTGCCAGCCAAGATCTGTCAAGGTGACAATGCGATTGCCGCGCAGGTCCGTTGCGCAGACGAGGAAACCGCGCTCTTCCATGTGGCTCAACAGCCATCTTGCCCTTCCTGGCGACCTCGTTCCATAAGCTGTTGCAATCTCGATATTGCCCGGACATGGCGTTTTTGCCAGCGCGGCTTTTGCAAGCAGCAGATAAACGCCTCGCATGTCGTCGGGCAATTCCGCCGCGATCAGTTCCGCCTGCGCCCAGGCACCTTCATCCATCTCACCCTTTTCAACCCCTGCCCGCGCAACCGACAGTTTTTCCCGAAAGTTCTGCAAATCCGGCGCGCCGCCTGCCAGTTTGGCAATCCGGCACCGAACCTGGAAATCCTGATAGAGCGTTGCAATCGGCTGGAACGCCGCGTCTTCGTCTTCCAGAATACCTGCAATGATCTCGGCGACTTTCTCCTCGCGCTCACCGAAGTCCAGCAGGTTCTCGGCCTGAGGTAACGCATCTTCGCCGGCCAGTTCGGCGCTGGAAAGCCGATCAAGCACTTCGCCTGTCGAAACGACCGGTTCCACAAAACGCTGTCTGATGGGCCGATGCTCATCTGCTGAGGGCGTGAAGATCAGATCCTTCGCCTCTTCCTTCGGCTGATCCGGCAAAGGCATCAGTTTCGGGCTCCCTCCGCGCCCCATGGTCTCAACGGGGCCAATCTTTATGGGCACGGGCCGTCGTGACAAGGCAGGACCAAGTGCAATGAAATTGCCCCGGTCCAAATTGCGAAAACTTTCAGCTTGCCGGCGTTCCATACCAAGCAGATCCGCAGCACGCGCCATGTCGATATCGAGAAATGTGCGTCCCATCAGAAAATTCGAGGCTTCCGCGGCAACGTTCTTGGCAAGCTTTGCCAGACGCTGGGTTGCAATGATACCCGCCAGTCCGCGTTTACGGCCGCGGCACATCAGGTTTGTCATCGCTCCCAATGAGCGTCTTCGGGCTTCTTCCGTGACTTCACCGGCAGCAGCCGGTGCGAAAAGCTGGGCCTCGTCGACAACGACAACCATCGGATACCAGAGATCGCGATCAGCGTCGAAAAGCCCGTCCAGGAAAGTTGCAGCCGCCTTCATCTGGCGGTCTGCGTCGAGGCCTTCCAGATTGAGAACAACGGAAACGCGGTGCTGACGGACCCTTCCTGCAATCATCTGCAGGTCCTTTTCCGTACCAACGGCATCGACAACGACGTGGCCGAATTTCTCCGCCAGAGACACAAAGTCTCCTTCCGGATCGATGATCGCCTGCTGCACCCAGTTCGCCGACTGTTCCAGGAGACGCCTTAGCAGATGCGATTTGCCCGAGCCGGAATTGCCTTGCACCAGCAGACGCGTTGCAAGCAACTCTTCCAGATCGAGCCCGGCGCGCGAACCACCCGTCATTTCTCCGATATCGATCTCAACTGTCATACGAATTCGTTCAGCGTATTTCGACGCTTCGATTTCTCCGCTTGTGCCGCCTATCAAGTACGCGACTCAGCACGATTCCTCGGCCATTGCAAAGACCACCGGACAGGAATCCATCGTTTTCCAAGAATTCCACGCAACGGGTTTTCGCATACCGGAAATTCCGGCCCGCCAATCCCCAACGAATTGATTTCTCCTCTCCTCTTCAAAAGCGTATTTGTAGCTCCATCTAATTCTAAGGCACTGCCTTGAGGGAGAGACCAGATGAAAATCCACGCCGATCTGAGCGTACGCGCCGTTGTCGACAGTGCGGCCCTGGACTGGGTGCCCTCGCCGATGGCTGGTGTCGAACGACGTATGCTTGAACGCGATGGTGAAGAAGTCGCGCGTGCGACCAGTCTCGTGCGCTACGCACCCGGATCAGCTTTTTCCGCACACACACATGACATGGGCGAAGAGTTTTATGTTCTGGACGGCGTCTTTTCAGACGAAAGCGGCGATTTTCCCAAAGGCATGTATGTTCGAAACCCTCCAGGCTCAAGCCATGTGCCTTCCAGCGAACCGGGTGCGGTGATCCTTGTAAAGCTGCGCCAGATGCAGGCAGACGATGATGTCTATGTGCGCGTCAACACGCTTGATCCGGCCGGTTGGCAAGTGGGACGGCCGGGCGAATCCATTCTGCCGCTGCATATCCGTCCGGACGAGGAAGTTGTCATGCTCGACTGGGAACGCGGCTCCAGTTTCTCCCAACAGACGTTTCCCGGCGGGGTCGAATATTTCGTTGTGGAAGGCAGTTTCGAAGATCAGAACGGAAGATATGACCAGGGCGCCTGGCTCCGCCTTCCCCCGGACAGCAGCCAGACCATCATGACCAACCAGGGCACAAGGGTCTGGCGCAAGACGGGACATCTGTGCCGTTGAATGCCTAAGACGCAGTTGCCGTCGTGAGCCTCTGCTTAACCGCGGTATCCAGTACGGTTGAAGCGATCTTCTTGTGAAATGGCAGAATCAGAGCGAGATAGACGTGGCCGAAAATGTTGTGTCGCTTGCAACAGGTGGATGCAAAGATCCTGGGTGACCGGTCAGTTCGGCGGAATATCGACAGCCTGAAGTCCTGGTGCCAATCATCCTCGCCGAGAAGGATCTCGTTGTCTTCGACACGGAAGATCCTGAAAAAACCTATCCGGTCACCTGGCTTTCTGTCTTCAAGTGGCGTGTCTTTCTCTTCCAGACCGAGATCTTCGGTTGTTTTCAGCCCGAACGGCTTGACAACGGTATCACGCAGCGAGAGCAGCGCGTTCATCCAGCCGATCTCGGCCATCAGGATGTGATCAGCAAGGACACGCATGTCCGCAGCTTGAAGATCCGGCCTTTCTGCCAGTGACACGGAATAGACGTCCATGAAATCACGTGGTGCATAATAGGTGTTGAGAATGCTGTCACTCGGCAGTCTGTCTCGAACGCTCATATCAAGACCCCATCTGGTGTGCTTTCCGGGACAATACACCATCACATCAACGTCCTCATCGCGCCGATTGACACACCCCGCGACACATGGACTTTCTGTTGGAATTTCCACCTGGAAAACTGGAAGCCGTTACGTCCGAAGATTGCGAAGACGGCCAAAATAAATTGTAAATTGCCCTGTTTTCAATCGCTTCGCCGCGCATTCCGGTTATGATGAAAATCGATTTGAATTGGACATGTTTCGGCTGGAGGGGTCATGAAAGCTGCCAAGGTATTGTTGGGCCTGACTGTCGGTCTTGTCAGCGGGATCGGTGCGAGTGCTCAGGAAAGCGGATCATCCCCTCAAAAAGTCAGCGTAGCCAAAGTCCAGATGATCACACCGGCAAACAGTTCGCGTTATGTCGGCCGCGTCGAGGCAACGAACAGCGTCGACATCGTCGCCAGGGTTGAGGGCTATCTGACAGAACGCAAGTTCACCGAAGGCGGTTCGGTCAAGCAGGGCGACCTGCTTTACGTGATCGAAAAGGATCTTTACCAGGCAAGCGTCGACCAATCCAAAGCCACGCTCGAGGGAGCGAAGGCAACGCTCAAAAACGCACAGATCGAGCTGGAACGCCAGCGGCAATTGCTTGCCAAGGGAGACGTCTCACAGGCTGTCTATGACAGTGCGAAGGCGACGGCGGATCTGGACCAGTCCAATGTGGACGAGGCACAGGCCAACCTGGAAACGGCCACGATCAACCTGGGATATACGAACATCACCAGTCCGATCGACGGCCGCATCAGCAAGACCAATCTCAATGTAGGCAATCTTGTCGATTCGAACACCGGCGCGCTCGCGACCGTTACCAGCGTCAATCCGATCTATGTCAGCTTCTACATGGGCGAAAAGGATCTGATAAAGGACCGGGAAGCTGGCCTTATCGGTGACGACGGTGCAACGTTTCAAGTCGGTCTTACCCTTGCCGACGGAACGAAATATCCCTCCGAGGGAAAGATCTCCTACGTGGGAACCTCGGTCGAGGAAGGCAGCGACTCCGTCGAACTGCGCGCAACATTCGACAACCCGAAGAACCTCCTGATCCCCGGTCAATTCGTCAATGTCTCCGTCAAGGACGAGACGCAGACGCCGATGCCGGCAATTCCGCAATCCGCAATCCAGCTCGACGCGAAGAGCCATTTCGTCTTCGTGGTCGGTGCGGACAACAAGGTCGAACGGCGGGACATCGTGCTCGGCCGGCAATCGGGCACGCTCTGGGAAGTCACATCGGGCCTCAAGGATGGAGAGCAGGTCGTTGTTCAGGGTCTTCAACGGATTCGACCCGACATGACGGTCGACCCGGTTGAAGCAAAAAGCTAGAAGAGACCTGAGGCCATGCTGTCCAAGTTTTTTATCGACCGACCGAATTTCGCGCTCGTGCTGTCGCTGATAGCGTCCCTTGTTGGGGTGATCGCCATCATCTTCATACCGATTGCAGAATATCCGGACGTCACTCCGCCGCAGATCGTGGTGGCTGCGCAGTATCCCGGTGCCGATTCCGAACTCATCGAAAAATCGGTCGCGGTCCCGATCGAAGAGCAGGTGAACGGCGTCGACGACATGCTCTACATGTCCTCGACCAGTTCCAACTCCGGTTCGTATCAACTGACCATCACGTTTGAAGTCGGCACGGATCCGGATATTGCGGCGGTAAATGTGCAGAACCGGGTGGCGCTCGCCGAACCGACCCTGCCGCAGTCCGTCAAGACACTTGGCGTTTCCACGCAAAAACAATCCGCAAACATGCTCCAGGTCATCAATCTGGTTTCACCGGACGAAAGCCGGGACGCCATCTACCTGAGCAACTACGCGACCATTCACATGCAGGACCGCCTGTCCCGCCTGCCCGGCGTTGGCAGCGTGTCGCAATTCGGTCCGCTGGACTACAGCATGCGGGTCTGGATGAACCCAGACCAGATGGCGGCCCTCAACCTGACAGCATCCGACCTTTCGAACGCAATACAGGCCCAGAACGCCCGTGCAACAGCCGGTCAGATCGGCGGAGCGCCCTTTGCGGGCCCGACCGACCTGCAGTTTACGCTGAAATCGCAGGGCCTTCTGGAAACGACTGAGCAATTCGGCAACATCGTGGTATCAGGCGACACTTCAGGGCAACTCGTGCGGCTGAGAGACGTGGCAAGGATAGAGCTCGGCTCCAGTTCCTATTCGGCCTATTCTGCGCTCAACAACAAACCGGCGACGTCTATCGCCGTTTACCAGAGCCCCGGCGCCAATGCGCTCGACGTGGCAGCCCTCGTCGCCGAAGAGCTTGACAGGATGAAGGCGGACTTTCCGTCCGGGGTCGAATACGAGCTTCTTTACGATATTACCAAGGCGGTCCGTGCCTCTATCGAGGAAATTCTGACGACCCTTGCCATCACAACGGCACTCGTCGTGTTCGTTGTGTTCATGTTCCTGATGAACTGGCGTGCGGTCATCATCCCGGCCGTTGCCATTCCCGTATCGTTGCTTGGAACGCTGGCGGTTCTCTACCTGATCGGGTTTTCCGCAAACCTGATCACGCTGTTCGGTGTTGTCCTTGCCATCACGCTCGTCGTCGACGATGCCATCGTCATCATCGAAAACACCGAGCGTATCATGAGCGAGGAAGGTCTCGCACCTCGTGAAGCCACCCTCAAGGCCATGAGTCAGGTGACGAGTCCCATCATCGCGACCACATTCGTACTGCTTGCGGTTTTCGTGCCGGTTTGTTTCTTTCCGGGGATTACCGGACGGATCTATCTGCAATTCGCCCTGACGATCACCGTCGCTTTCTGCCTGTCTGCGGTCAATGCGCTGACACTGTCACCCGTGTTGTGTTCAATCCTTTTGCGCCGCTCGGATGCCAAGCCGCCCCGGCTTCTGCGGTTCTTCGCCAGGTTCGTCGACAAGGTTCGCGACGGCTACGTGTGGCTTGTCCGGATCATGATCCGCCACGTCGCACTGTCACTTCTCATACTTGTCGCCGCTGTTGCAGCGACTGTCTTCATGTTCCGCGAAACGGCAACCGGCTTCATACCGCTTGAGGACAAGGGCGTCCTCTTTGCCAATGTCCAGCTTCCGGATGGCGCATCTCTGCAGCGATCGGACGCGCTGGCAAAAGAAATGACATCTGTGATGCGGGAGGTCGAGGGCGTGACCGATGTCATTTCCGTTACCGGCTTCAGCATCATTGCGGGTGAAGGCTCAAACTATGTCACGCTGATCCCGATACTGGCTCCCTGGGATGAACGGAAAACGAAGGCCACCCAGTGGTACAACATCCTTGGAACACTCAACGAGAAACTTGCAACCTTCGAGGAGGCGATCGCCTTTGTCTTTCCCCTGCCCCCGATCGACGGACTTGGAATTTCCGGTGGCATAGCAGCCCAGATCCAGGATGATGCCGGTGCCAGCGTGGTTGATCTGGGAGCGGTAACGAACGCGGTCCTCTCGGCGGCGAACGACAACCCGATCTTCCTGCAGGTTTTCAGTTCCCTTTCCGCCAGCAATCCTCAATACGAGGTTGATCTGAACCGGGACAAGGCAGAGGCCCTCGGCGTCGATGTCAGCGACATATTCACCGCTCTTCAGGCCAATCTCGGGTCCTACTACGTCAACAATTTCATTCTCGACAGCAAGATATTCTGGGTCATCCTCGCGTCCGAGGCGGAGTATCGGCAGACGCTTGAAGATGTAGGCAACATATATGTCCGCGGCTCATCCGGCGACATGATCCCGCTCAGTACGCTGGTCAATCTTACCCCGGTTGTCGGTCCCCAGAGCGTAACCCGCTACGACATGGTCCGCTCGGCAGCGGTTCAAGGCCTCACCAACACGGGTTTCAGCACTGGCGACGGGATTACCGCCTTCGAGAAAGTCGCCCAGGACGTTCTGCCAAAGGGGTATTCCATTGAATGGACGGGCATGTCGCTTCAGGAAATCGAGGCCGGCTCCTATGTCATCTATATTTTCCTGCTGGCCTTCCTGTTTGCCTATCTCTGTCTTGTTGCGCAGTACGAGAGCTGGCTGTTGCCGATTTCCGTGATGCTGTCGGCAGTCTTTGCGGTTTGCGGCGCCATGATCCCGCTCTACCTGATCGACGTTCTGAACAACAACATCTACGCCCAGATAGGTATGGTGCTTCTGATCGGATTGGCGGCCAAGAAGGCGATCATGCTTGTCGAGTTTTCCCGCAATTGCCGTGACGAAGGCATGAGCATAACGGACGCAGCGATCAGCGCGGCACACACGCGGTTCCGCCCGGTGACGATGACCGGCCTGTGTTTCATCATCGGGGTCTTGCCGCTGGTATTCGCGACAGGTGCCGGGTCGGCGAGCCGGATTTCCATTGGCCTGCCGGTTTTCGCCGGAATGATCCTGGACAGCACGATCGGTCTCCTGATGATCCCGGTTCTTTATGTGGCGGTTCAAAGTTTTCGAGAGAAGGTATTTGGGAAGCCGTCGTCGGAACTGGACAAAGTTCAATCCGGCTCAAGTGCGTAATGTAGCGGGGTGGCGATGCAATTATTCGCCACCTTCGCTCGATGCGCAAGAGAACCGTTTCGTCAGCCCCAGGTTCCCGCAAAAGCGATTTCGCTCAGTGGTTTGCGAGCGCTCGGCGTTTCGCGCTCCTGCAGACTTTCCGACAGTTGAGACGCATCGCCCCGCCTGCCGATTGCAATGGCGATTTCCGGCTTGAACCGGTCCGGGACACCCAGCCGCTGGTGAATATCCTCTTTCAAGATGCCGGCCATCCCATGTGTGTGATACCCGAGCGCGGTTGCCTGTAGAGCGACATGGGCCCAAGCCGATCCGGCATCGAAGGAATGGGTGCCGCTCGCCCGGTTCGGCTCGTCGTTCTTGCCGTCAACTTCCGTGTCAGAAAACAGATAAACCAGCGCGGAGGCATGCTGGGCCCAATCCAGGTTGAAGGGGTTCAGCAGATTGACCAGGGTTTCCCAATGGTCAGCCCCTCGGCGCGCGTAAACGAACCTCCAGGGCTGAATATTGAAGGCAGACGGCGACCAGCGCGCCGCTTCGAGGATGGTTTTCAGATCGGCTTCCGGCATTTCGGATCCGTCAAAAGCGCGCGTTGACCAACGATCGACAAAGAGGTTTTCGACGGGATGATCGGGATTGCGACCAGTCATTGGCAAGTTCTCCTAGGCTCATGCGGGCTTCTAGCTGCCCGGTTGAGCCGGAGATAATCACTTTTTATCTTTATATCAAGATTCTTTTTATAAAGATATTTATCTTGCCTGAACGACCCTCGGTTCCTGTGCCGGGCTGGCGCCCGGTGCTGGCGCAACCAGTATCGCGGACAGAACGAGCAACGCACACACGAGTTCGAGCAATCCGAATGTCTCACCGAAAACAAGCCAGCCAACCAGGAACATGGTGGGCAGTTCGAAACTGCCGGCTGCTGCGGTTCGCATAGGACCGATTTTCTGGCATGCGATTGTGTACATGATCTGCGGAACGAGCGCCGTGACCAGCCCCATCAACACAATCAGCCACAACTCATCGAATGATGACGGCAATATGGATCCGCCACCTTCATGGAGCGCCAGCGGCAACAAGCCGGCAATGGCACCGACCAGGGTACTCACGGCGCGCTCAAGCGGATTGAGATCACCGGACATTCCGCTCAGGACGACGATCAGAAAACCGAACGCGATCGGCGCGGGGATAGCCCACAGCAAAGCCGCAAGGATCTGAGGCGACAACGCAGATGGGTCCAGCAGGAGCGAAGCCGCCCCAAGCACCAGAGCGATCGCGGCGAAGGTTCTCCAGGTGAGCGCCTGGCGCAGAAGTCCCCATGCAAACAGTGCTGCGAAGGCGGGGTAGGACATGTAAACGACGCCGGCTGCTGCGAGTGGCGCCATGCTGATCGCCTCCAGATAGCCGATCAGACTGAGGCCGACGACACCTCCCGCGCCGGCAAGAAGCAAGGCCTTTCCCCATTTATGCCGCTCGCGCGGAAGAAACGGCAGCAGCACAACCACCGAGATCCCGTAGCGGTACAGCGCAATCGTGGCCGGACCGGTTCCCAGCCCCTGAAACTCCCGGACAAAGACTGGTACCAGACCGAAGCAGATAGCCGTCACCACGATTGTGAGTGTTGCGACTGCAGGACTGAGTTGGAAGCGGGGTAAAGAGAAGACTGACATGCCCTTTCGATACATCGCCTCTCTCCATAAATAAAATTCTTAGTTTTCATTTTGATCATGAAATGATTTCATGGAGGAATGATACCGAAACTCGCCATTCATCACCTGACGCTCCTCTCCGCCCTGAATGAAACCGGAAGCATGACCATTTCCGCATCCCGCCTGGGCATAACCCAGTCCGCCGCCTCCCACCGGCTTCGCGAAGCCGAGCGACGGATCGGGATTTCTCTCGTCCAACGGGGTGAAACCGGCTTTCAGCTCACACCCGAAGGCGAACGCCTCAGGCGGCTGGGGGAAAATTTTCTCGCCGAGTTGTTCAGGCTGGAGCAGGAACTGGAGGCTTCCGCGCAGGAACAACGTCTGCTGGTCCGGCTCGGCCAGGCGACTTACAGTCGTTACCACTGGTTCCCGGCCTTTCTGGAATATCTGGAAGCCGAAGACACCAACCTGACAGTAGATCTTTCGGGCAACGCGACGTCCCGGCCGCTCGCCTCGCTGATCGACGGTTCCGTGGATGTTTCGCTGGTGTTCGGCAGGGAACCTGCCCTTGCCCAATTCAAGGCCACAAAACTTGGATCCGACCCGATCGTCGCCGTCATGTCGGCAAATCACCCACTGGCAGGCGAACCCGTCGTCAACAGTCTGAACATGGGTGACGAGCGATTTTTCGTATATCCGCTGACGGCCGAACCCGGTTTCGACTGGACCACCCTTCTCGGCGCTCCGGTCGAACCTTTCCGCCGCCTGACGTCGATGCCGACACCGGAGGCCGTCATCGATCTTGTGCGAGCAAGTTTCGGCGTTGCGCTTTTCAGCCAATGGGCGATCGAACCCGAACTGGCGGATGGCACACTGGTTGCGCGGCCAATCGCGGACGAAGGCATGTATCTCGACTGGTGGTGCGTCAGACGCGCGTCGGACCCGAACGACGGTCCGGCGGCCCGCCTGGCAGCGGCCCTGTTGTCCTGGAGTGCGCAGTCTGACCGTGCCTTGTCTACGCTGGCCTTTGCGGCAGATCGGCCAAGCCTTTGATTGCATTCTCAAGAAACAGCTATGCTACCGTCTGCCGGCTGACTTAAGGTGGAAATTGACCGGCACAGGGCAAGCAACGCCCAAAGTGTTTATCGACAAGGAAGCAGCGGATAATGTCACTTTCCGACAAAGAGCGTAAGCGGGGTCTTGTTCTTGCGGTTGGTTGTCTCGGCGGTCTCGTCATGCTCGACGAAACGGTGCTCGGCGTGTCATTGCCCGCCATTCGCGAACATTTCCACCTGTCCGCGACAACGACACACTGGATACTCAACGCGTACATGCTTGCCTTCACATGCTTTGCTGCCGTTGGCGGCAAGGCAATCGACCTGTTCGGATTTCGACCTGCCCTCATTGCCTGCAGTATTGTTTTTGCCATCGCCAGTCTTGTCGCGGGATTAGCAGACAGCATCGCAATACTGATCGCAATGCGTGTCGTTCAAGGACTTTGCGCGGCGATCATGTTTCCCATGTCACTCGCCGCCGCAACTTTGACTTTCGACGAAAACGAACGCGGCAGGGCGATCGGCATACTGGCCGCCATGGCGACCATTTTTCTCGCAGCCGGTCCATTGGTCGGCGGTGTTCTGACGGATTTTCTTTCCTGGCGGTGGGTCTTCTGGATCAACGTTCCCGTTGTCGTCGCGGGGAGTGTTCTTGCCTGCATCTTGTGGCGCAATCCGGAACACTCGCGGCCACGCCCCGTCATCGATCCCATCGGACTTGTGCTGATGCTCATTGGGCTAACCGCATTTATTTTCGGCCTGATGGAAGGACCCGATTTCGGCTGGTTGTCACCGGTGATCCTTGGAACCGTGTTCGGAGGTGTCATCGGCATCGCGGTCTTCCTGGTCTATGAGACCAGAAAGGCCAAACCGCTGATCGATGTACGCCTGTTCAAACTGCCCCCGTTTCACGCGAGCGCGATGATCATTCTGCTCACCCAAATGAGCAAGATTGTCGTTGCGATCTATGTGCCGCACTACCTGCAGCTGGATCTGTCCTATTCAGCTCTCTGGGCTGGAATCGGCACAGTCATCGCCGTCTTGCCGATGCCCATTCTGGCTGCCCCGGCCGGAAAATTCTCGGACAAATACGGCTCCCGAAAACCGGTTCTGTTTTCCATGGCCCTCCTGGCGGTAGCCAACATACTGATTGGCCTGGTCATGCTGCTGAACACTTATTGGGCGCTGGCGCCAGTTCTGCTCATGTGGGGGATTTTCCTGCCGTTCGCAATGATCCCGACAGGACGCATAACCGCAAACTCCGTGCCGAGAGACAAACAGGGCGAAGTCAGCGGCCTCATCATCAGCGCCCGTCTTGTCGGCGGCACACTCGGTGTCACTCTGGGAAGCGTCCTTCTGGCCATGGGAGCGGGTTTCACGTCGATATTCGTCACCATGGGCGTCATGATCGCCCTGGCATGTGCCTACAGCTCAATTGCACTGGAATATGATTCGACATCATGAGGCGTGGAAGGTGAAATGACGGAATTCAGGGCTCAATCACTCGCAGAACTGATCGCTGATGGTGCTATCCACACGATTGGCATCTGCCTCGGTCTGACCGCAACGGTCGTGCTCGCGGTAACGCTCTGGAATACCGGCGACCCGACCCGGCAGATCACCGTGATGATCTATGCGGCCTGCCTGATGACCATGCTGATCTGTTCAGCGCTCTACAACATGCTCGCCAAGGATCACAAATCCGGCATTTTGCGGCGACTTGATCATGCAGCGATCTTTCTGATGATTGCAGGCACCTATACGCCCCTTGCTGCTGTCATCATAGGAGGTTGGACCGGCGGCATCCTGCTTGCGATCGTTTGGACGGGTGCCCTGTCCGGGGCCCTGCTGAAGCTGGTTCACCTGTCCCGTACCGAGCGATTGACGGTTCCGATCTATCTGGGTCTTGGCTGGGTCGTTGTCTTTGCCGCCAATCCGCTGATCGAAAGAGCGTCGACATTCGGCTTCTACATGATCCTGGCCGGCGGATTGCTCTACACGATCGGGACTGCATTCTACGCCTGGAAGAAGCTGCCCTTCCAAAACGCCATCTGGCACGCGTTCGTCCTCGCCGCGGCAGTCTGCCACTTCAGTGCAGTCCTGCACGACGTTGCCCTAACCTAGGCTCTGGCACCACTCGACGTTACGCCTCGGCGTTGGGGTCCTTGCTCAGCACGACCACCTTCGTTCGCAGCGGAACACGGTTGAACAGGTCGATCACGTCCTGCTGCCACATGCGAATGCAGCCGGAAGAAACGCTCTTGCCGATGGAGGAAGGCTTGTTGGTGCCGTGAATACGAAAAAGCGTATCGACCGGCCCCTGCCAAAGATCCATGGCACGCGCACCGAGCGGATTTTTCAGGCCGGGCGGATAACCCTTTTCCCAGTATCGCTCGAGTGAGGGCTTCCGCGCGATCATCTCGCGTGGAGGGCGCCAAATCGGATGTTCGCGCTTCACGCGGATCAACGCTTCACCGGACCAGTCAAATCCGGCGCGACCGACACCGATGCCGTAGCGAAGCGCTTTCTTGTTGCCAAGGGTCCAGTAAAGATAGTTGTTGTACGGATCGACAATGATCGTGCCTGGTCTTTCCCGGGTCTTGTACTCCACGATCTGCCGCAGATAACTCTCATCGAAATTCTTGTAATTGATCGCCGGCCAGGTGTACTCGCCATCCGGCAAAGCCGCGTAGGCGGTCGCATAGTCGAAGTTCTCGTCCGGCAGCTCGGCCTGATCCGGCAGCCCGACGGCCGTCTGGCATCCTGCCAACGCGGCACCGGTGAGCAACAGGCCTCCGGTCAGAAATGTCCGGCGTGAAACCAGGCCATCTTTTCCCAAATTTGAGTTTTCGTGCAGCGGCAATTCGCGCGTCATGTGACCTCCGAAAAATCTGGCACTCTTCTTGGGCCAGCTTTTCAACAGTTGCAAGTCACTTTCGCAAAAGCGCCTTACATTATTTGCGCGAACGACTAGAGTATGCACGTCGCCCCCCCATTTGTGATCCTCCGGTATCTTCAAGGACATTTCGTGCAACACGACGCTTCAGCTTCTCACTATCCGATTTTCGACGGTCACAACGACACGCTGCTCAAGCTTGAGATCAACGCGATCAAGGGCGAGGAACGCGACTTTTTTGAACGGTCTGACCAGGGGCACATCGATTTTGTTCGCGCAAGGCAAGCCGGCTTTTCCGGCGGCCTCTTCGCCATGTTTGTTCCATCGAATCCGGACCAGGACTTTTCCAAGTCGTTCAATCCGAAGGACCCGTCCAATTTTCAAGCAGTACCGCAAAAACAGGCGCTCGACTTCACCAAGCGCCTGTTGGAGCGCGCCGAACAGATTGAAGCCGCCTCGAACGGTTCAGTAGTCATCTGCAAATCTCCAAAGGAAAACCGGGAAGCGATCGAAACCGGCAAGCTTGCCATCAGTCTTCATATCGAAGGCGCCGAAGCCATCGACACGGAGTTCCACGCCCTGGAAGAGCTCTACGAGCGGGGACTTCGTTCCATCGGCCTTGTCTGGAGTCGTGAAAATGCCTTCGGTTACGGCGTTCCGATGTCCTATCCGGCGTCACCTGATATCGGTCCTGGCCTGCCAGAAGCCGGGCGTGAACTTGTCAGGGCCTGCAACAAACTTGGCGTTTTGCTGGATGTCTCACATCTCAACGAAAAGGGATTCTGGGACCTTGCAGGCATTACCGACCGGCCGATCGTCGCAAGTCATTCAAATGTGCATTCCATCTGTGCCAGCAGTCGAAACCTGACCGACAAGCAACTCGACGCCATCAAGGAAAGCGGAGGCCTGGTCGGGGTAAATTTCCATGTGGCGTTCCTGAGACCTGACGGCAAATTTCAGAAAGACACATCCCTTGAAGTCGTTGCCGATCACACTGCCTATCTCGTGGATCGGCTCGGTGAGGACCATGTCGGCCTGGGTTCCGACTACGACGGGTGCATTCCGCCTGCAGATCTGAGTGATGTAACCGGTCTGCCACGGCTCTTCGATGTGCTGCGAGAGCGGGGTTTCAGTTCTGACACACTCAGAAAACTGGCTTTTGAAAACTGGTTGTCCATGCTGGAAAAGTCGTCCGCCTGAGGGCACCTGATCCCGACCCAAACCGGCTGCCCGTGGCTTCGGACCTTTTTCTGCTCGCGAATTTGTTACTAAAGCTTTCGAATTCGCGATTGCAATCATTGTGACCAAGGTCGAAGATGTACACATCAGCACTTTTTGCAGCCGTTCAAATGTCAATTCCGGCATTGTGAGAATCCCACTTTCAGGCAATTTTGACCGACCCGGTTTTCACCAGAAACGTGGAAAGGTCACAAAAGACCGGCAGATGGCTGCTATTGGTCGGTGCGCCCCATTGACCGGTATTCCGTTGCTGGCGGAAAATCGGATGACAAGGAGCATGCAGGGTTGCCTGAAATTTCCGGCATCCATTGCAGCTCCTTGCGGCGATACCGATCTTTGATCAGTGGCGGGGGCGACGACGTGAACATACAGATTGCTGCGGACAAGACGCCGCAAGCAAAAGAGGTTTCAGGGGACAAACGCACCCGAAAATCGGAGTCGGTTTTTCAGGACCTGAAAGGCCGTATTCTGACTGGCCAGCTACGGCAGGACAGCCCCATGACCGAACAATCCCTCGCAAAGGACTATGCGTGTTCTCAAAGCACGATTCGGGAAGCCCTGATGTTGCTGCAGGAAGGCGGCCTTGTTGTCCGCAAAGGGTATCAGGGAACCTTCGTCACGGACCCTTCCGTTTCCGAAGCCCTGCTATTGCTCCGGTTGCGCGTCAATCTTGAAACCACCGGCATCATGGAAGCGGTAAAGAAAATTACTCCCTGCAAGCTCGCTGAACTTCGTGACCTCGATCGGCAATTCGTGGAAGCCCGAAGCCAGCGGGATGTCTTCACCTGCTCGGAAATCGATCGCGATTTTCACCTGCAGATCTTCAAGCTCGCTGGAATGCCCGCACTGGACTCCATGCTGGTCAGAACGTTGATGATGCTTCAGCGCATCATGCTGCCAAATCCGAGGCCGGATGAGGCATGGACTCACCCGGATATTGTGCAACACGACCTGTTGCTTGATGCGCTCGAAGCAAGAAACGACAAAGCAGCGGTCAAAGCGCTGAAGGATCACGTGTTTTCCAGCGCAACGCTTCTTGCCAAACAGTATTACGGCCGGGATCCCGTCGCCCTGCGGGCGCTGTGTGAAAGAGAGCCCGACCAGGTCGTTCTGGAAGGGCTCTGAAAGTCACATATCATACTGAGCCAAATCAGGCAGTTTCCATCATTTGCTGCTGGGTCAGCATCGCGGCACCGATAAGTTCTTTGGTGTAGTCGCATTTAGGCGCTTCAAATATCGCGTCTGCCGTACCGGCTTCGACCACTTTGCCGCGCTGCATGACCATCACCGTGTCTGACAGAGCGCGCACGACCGCGAGGTCATGGGAGATGAACAGATAGGTCAGTTCATGAGTTTTCTGCAAATCACGCAGAAGCTCGACAACCTGTTTCTGAATCGTGCGGTCCAGAGCCGACGTCGGCTCGTCCAGAACGACGAATTCAGGCTTCAGAACCATCGTGCGGGCAATGGCTATGCGCTGACGCTGCCCACCGGAGAACTCGTGCGGATACCGGTTGCGCATGACTGGATCGAGAGACACCTCCTCCAACGCCTGGCAGGCACGTGCATCCCGGTCTTTGGCGGTCAGCGATGGCTCATGCACGAGCAGGCCTTCGGAAATGATCTGACCGACCGTCAAGCGCGGACTGAGCGAGCCAAACGGGTCCTGAAAGATAAGTTGCATGTCCTTGCGAAGCGCCCGCATGGCAGCCTTGTCCAACCCGGAAATCTGTTGTCCGTGAAAGACAACGCGGCCCCCCGCGGGCAACAGGTTCAGGATCGCGCGGCCAAGCGTTGACTTGCCTGATCCGCTTTCACCCACAATGCCGAGCGTCTGGCCTTTGCGCAGTGAAAAGCTGATGTCGTCGACCGCGCGCAAGATGTGCTTGGGTTGCAGAAAACCGGAATCCAGTTCGAACTCGACCTCGACTTTCTGGGCTTCCAATAGAACTGGAGCGCTGTCGGGTACCGGAGGCTTGTGACCTGTCGGTTCGGCATCCAGCAGCATCTTGGTGTAGGGGTGCTCCGGCTGCGCGAAGATCTTGGCGGTTTCGCCGCTTTCAACGACCTCACCGGTTTTCATCACATAGACCCGATCGGAGATCCGGCGCACGATGCCAAGGTCATGGGTGATGAACATCACCGCCATACCAAGGCGTTTTTGCAGATCACGCAAAAGATCAAGGATCTGCGCCTGGGTCGTCACATCCAGAGCGGTCGTCGGTTCATCGGCGATCAGCACGTCCGGATCGTTTGCAAGTGCCATGGCGATCATCACGCGCTGGCGTTGACCGCCGGACATCTCGTAGGGATATGCCTTGATCTTGCGTTCCGGCTCCGGAATGTTCACCAACTTCAGAAGTTCAAGTGCCTTTGCCTTGGCCTCTTTCCAGGACAGGCCGCCATGAACCACCATCGGTTCAGCCAGTTGGCGGCCGATGGTATAAAGCGGATCAAGCGATGTCATCGGCTCCTGAAAGATCATGGTGACCTTGGCTCCGCGTATATCGTTCAGCTGCCTGGTCGACAGTCCGAGAATGTTGCGGCCTTCGTAGATGACTTCGCCTTCCGTTCGCCCGTTGGAGGCAAGAAGGCCCATGGCCGCCATCATCGTCTGGCTCTTGCCGGACCCGCTTTCTCCCACGATGGCGACCGTTTCACCGGCTTCCACGTGGATGTCGACGCCACGAACGGCATTAATTGTGCCCGTGCCGGTTTCAAAATCGACCTTCAAGTCGCGGATGGAAAGAACCGTTCTGCTGTTTTCCTGGGTCATGGTGCTCTCCTTACCGGTCCTTGGGATCCAGCGCATCGCGCAGGCCATCGCCGATAAAATTCAGCGCGAACAGGGTCGATGTCAGGAAGATTGACGGGAAGATGAGCATCCAGGCTGCCCCTTGCAGGTTCCGGGCGCCCTCAGAAATAAGAACGCCCCAGCTTGTCATAGGCTCCTGGATGCCAAGTCCCAGGAACGACAGGAAACTCTCAAGCAGAATGACTTTCGGTACGAGCAGTGTCATGTAGACCACAACAGGTCCGAGGGTGTTCGGAATGATGTGACGCTTCAGGATGCCGCCGTCGCCCACACCCATGGCTTCTGCCGCCTGCACGTATTCCTGACGTTTTATTGTCAGGGTCTGGCCGCGCACGATGCGGGCCATATCCAGCCATTCGACCGCCCCGACCGCAATGAACATCAAAATGAAGTTCCGGCCAAAGAACACGACAAGCATGATGACGAAGAAGATGAACGGCAGTGAATAGAGGATATCGACCACGCGCATCATCATCTGATCCACGCGCCCGCCGAGATACCCGGAGGTGGCGCCGTAGATGACGCCGATCGAAATGGCAACCACCGTCGCAAGCAGGCCGATCGTCAGGGAGACACGTCCGGCGATGAAGGTCCGGGTCATCATATCCCGGCCATTGGCATCCGTACCGAAGTAAAAGTGCATGTAGTTGATGCTGGCGCGGATGGTTGCGGATTTCTTGTCCGCGGACATGTCTGTCAGCTGGGCGTCCTTGAAGAGATCACTGCGATCGAAATACCGTGTCGAACGCGGATCGATTTCCCGTTTCGACGTCACGTTGGCAACCACGGTGTCCCCGTCCCGTTCGTACCCCTCCACTGTCATTCGGGCCCTCTTGGCGACGGACATGAATCCGGGCTCGACCTGTTCCGGTCTCGGATAGGCTTCCAGGCTCGCGGGAACCTTGACGTAGTCACGGTAAACCGTGTCGAATTCATGCGGTGACAGGGCCGGTCCCAAAACGGACACCAGAGCAATCGCCACCAGAACGATCATGCTGGCGACGGCCGCCCGGTTGGCCAGCAATCGATCACGCGCATCATCCCAGAGCGATCGACCTTTTGCAGGTGCGTCATTGTCTGTAACGGTTATCGTCATGATCCTGTCCTTCCTCAATCGTAGCTCACGCGCGGATCGAGCAGCGCATAAAGCAGATCCACGACGAGGTTGAACATGATGACGAAGCAGGCAACGACCACGACAGTTCCCATGACCAGTGTGTAGTCACGATTAAGCGCGCCTTGCACGAAGTACCGGCCAATGCCGGGAATGCCGAATATTGTCTCGATGACGACGGAGCCAGTCAAAAGTGCTGCGGCCGCCGGCCCGAGATAGGAAACGACCGGCAATATGGCGCCGCGCAAGGCATGCACGACGATGACCATGTAACTGGTCAGACCATAGGCACGTGCTGTGCGGACGTGGTTGGACCGGAGCGCCTCGATCATGGAACCGCGTGTCAGCCGCGCCACGACAGCGACCTGTGGCAGAGCCAGTGTCACGACCGGCAGTATGACATTGACAAAGGCACCGCCGTTCCAGCCTCCCACGGGGAGCCAACCCAGCCAGACACCGAGGATCAGGGTCAGGATCGGCGCGACGACAAAATTCGGAATGGTCACGCCGAGGGTCGCCGCCGCCATCACGGAGTAGTCTGTTGCCTGGTTCTGCCTGAGGGCTGCAACGACACCCAGCGTGCCACCGACCACAAGCGCAAGACAAAGAGCAGACAACCCGAGTTGAATGGAAATGGGCAGACTTTGGGCAAACAACTCGTTGATCGAAAAGTCGCGAAAATAGAAACTCGGCCCGAAGTCCAGCTGAACAATGCTTTTCAGGTAAAGCAGGTACTGGTTCCAGAGCGGTTCGTCGAGATGGTAGATCTTGTTCAGATTCTCCATCACCTTGGCCTCGAGCGGCCTTTCCAGGTCAAACGGACCACCCGGCGCAATCCGGATCAGGAAGAACGATATTGTAACGATCAGAAAGAGAGTCGGGATTGCGCTGAGCAATCGACCGAGCACGTAACGGTGCATAGGATCTGCCCCTGTTGTTCTGCTGGCGGTCTTTTTCATGCCACCTTGCAAAAACCGGCAGGGAAATCCCTGCCGGTCCTGTTTTTCGGTTTATTCGGAAATGCTCATGAAGCGGGTCGGGTGAACGTTGAGGAGATTGTCCTCAAAGCCGGCGACCTTGTCGGAAACCATGTTCATCGAACCGTAGTACATCAGCGGGATGAACGGCAGATCGCGCATGAACAACTCTTCCGCCTGCTTCAGGATTTCGGACCGCTTTTCCAGGTCGACCGTTGCCGCGGCTTCATCCATCAGGGCGTCGTATTCCGGGTTCTCGTAGCGAGCGTAGTTGAACCCCGTGTTGTCGCTTTCAACCATGAACAGGAAGTTCTGCGGGTCGGAATAGTCTCCGATCCAGCCTGCACGGGCGACGTCGAAGTCCTGACGGTCACGAAGCATTGCGTAGTGGGTCTTCGTGTCCGTGTTGACCATGGCAACTTCAACACCAAGCGGCTTCCACATGTCGGCGATGGCAACCGCCGTGTTCTTGTGGTTTTCAGAGGTATTGTAGTTGATGGTCAGCTTCACCGGATTGTCAGGGCCATAACCGGCCTTTTCCAGAAGGTCCATCGCCTTTTCTTCGCGATCGATCTGGGACATGTCCATGTAGTCGGCGAAAGCCGGTTCTCCATAGTTGCCGATACCCGGCGGCACGAACGAATAGCCCGCAACCATGGTGGAGCCCCAGATTTCATCGGCCAGGAACTCGCGGTCGATCGCCATGGAAAGCGCCTGGCGAACTTCGGGGCTGCTCAGCGTTTCGTCTTCGTGATTCAAGGCATAGTAGTATGTGCCCAGATACGGAGCGACGCGGAACTGGTCTCCCAGATTTTCCTTCATGAAGGCAACTTGCTCGGTTGGAGCATCGTTGTTGGTATGAAGTTCACCAGCCTGGAAACGACGCAATGCAGCGCCCCGGTCTTCTGTCGGGTAGTAGAAGACGGTGTCGATCTTTACGTTGTCCGCATCGTGAAAATTCGGATTCTTGACGGCCTTGACGTGCGCGTTCGGAATGAATTCGGCGAGCGTAAACGCACCGTTGGTGACGATGTTTTCCGGTTTCACGAAGTCGGTGTCGTGTGCATCAACCGTCGCAGGATGAACCGGCAGACCAGTCTGGTGCGTCAGCTGCTCGATGAAATACGGGGTCGGCGATTCAAGAGTGATTTCCAGCGTGTGATCGTCCAGTGCCTTCACACCGATTTCTTCCGGCGCCAGTTCGCCCTTGTTCACCTTCTCCGCATTCTTGATCGGGTACAGGATGTTTGCGTATTTCGCGCCGGTTTCCGGCTTCATGATACGGCGGAGGGAGTAGACGAAGTCGCCTGCGACAACCGGATCACCGTTGGACCACTTGGCGTCATCACGCAGGTTGAAAGTATAGACCATGCCGTCTTCAGCGACATTCCAGTCCTTGGCAACGCCGGGAATGACCTTGCCGGCCGCACTGTAGGCAACAAGACCTTCGTACAGGTCACGAAGAATATGAGCTTCGTAGGTCGTGGACGTCTTGTGCTGGTCCAGAGTTTCCGGATCGGCCGTGTTACCACGATGATAGACCACCTCGGCAAATGCGGTCAAAGATGTGGCTGCCATCAATGCAGCCGCAAGCGCTGTTACACGCATGGACTTGATCATATCGCTCTCCCCTCTTGGGTTATTGTTGAAGATATGGAAACGATAACGGACAAGATTCCACGCTCTTTGCGCGCAATCAACCGTCCCCCAACGGCATATTCCACACGTGGTCGCAAAAAGGCGATGTTTTTGCACTTTGTCCGACAGAAAAGAAAAATATTTCCCCGAATTTGCACATTTGTTAAATAAATCGGCATACGAGCGCGAAATAAAGTTACAATCCTGACGGCAAAAACGATACTTTCGTTTATAGCTCAATCAGGATCTCGTGTCGCCAATTTTGGTTGGAAATTCCCGCCAGGATTGTTCTTGTCCATTTTGACCTGTCCCGTTGAGACAGAAAGCACGAAGGCTTGTGGGAGACCGGTTCGGAATCCACGATGAAATGGTCTCGTCGTCGAGGAGTGCATTGGTGACTTCCGATGCCGGCAGTCCGGTCTGCCCGCCTTTGCGCCAGACGGAAGCAGACGGACCGGTTGGAGAAAGTTGCCGCCCACTTCCGGCGGCAAAGACCTGATCGTTGTACGGACATTTTCAGTCGCGGGTTGCGAATGAGGAAAAACCGGCTTGCTCACAATCGCAGAGCCAAAAACTCAATTCAGAGCGGCAAGAGATTTGAAACGATGGCAACCGCAAGCGCCTGTTCACGGGTTCGGGCACCAAGCTTCTCACGCGCATTGCGCATGTGAAGATCCACAGTCACAGACTGAATGTTCAGTTTGTTGGCTATCTGTGCGGTCCTCTGACCGTTTGCCAACAATATCAGACATTCCTTTTCCCTGTTCGTCAGATATGCGTCCGGTCTTGTCACCGTTTGACTGATTTTTTGGTCGGCAAGTGCCGCACAGACATGCAGAACACCGCCATGGGCATCATTCAGCGACATGATTTCCTGCCTGGAAAGATCACCGATCAGGTTCCAGCCTCTGACCACGCCGTCTTCGCCGCCAGCCATCTTGAGGGCGATTCCGCTGGTCAGATTAAAAGACTCTGCCCGCCGAATTACGGCAACGTCTTCTTCCCGAAGATAGGGATGGTCGTCCAGAAAATTCACACCTGTAAAAAAAACGCTCGGCAGCTGTGGCGCATAGATGAACAGAGGATCCCGCTCGTAATCCTTGTGTGCCATGTAGGACGTTTTCCAGTCGGACAAGGCGTTGGAAAAACGAATGTTCTTTTCATTGGGTGTCGTTTGTAAATGCCTGATCCCGTACATTGATCCTATAAAGCCGAAGCTCTCAAAAAAACTTGTAGCTATGCTCCACACTGCCAGCGGGTCATCTGCACCTAAAACCGAATTAGAAAAATCTTCCAATCGAGAAATCATGTATTTCAGTACCTCAGAAGCATCTTGTCATTGCCCTTCCACCTAACAGATTCATTACCTTGTTGAGCTCTAAGTGAACAGCATGATTTTCAATTACCTTAAGGAAAGAATAAGAAACAGCAGCAATGCCTCTTGTCTGCCCGAGACAATCCGGTTCGAGCGGAGCAAGTGAAGGTCGGAATGACCTGGTTTTCGCGTTTGACCGACGCGGGGTCACCAACCTAATTTTTCAGACAAGCGTGAGACTTTGGCGATCCTAGCGGCAAAAACGATACCTTCCGCTGTAGGCCAGATACGTGCCCGTGTTCGGATTGAAGGACTTGAACTTGCGCGAGCAATACGCCACCCATTGCGGGGTGAAAGGGGCCAGTCCGGTTTTGGTAAAGGGCACCCGTTGCGGCTGACCGACATGCCTTCCCCTTGGTGCAATATAGAGCGGCGGCCTTACGTAGCGGCGCGGGGCGACATAGACCCGAGACCGGTACGGATAGGCACGGCGGTCATACGGGTGATAGTAGTAGGGCGGGCCGTAGGGCCGGAACGGAGGCCCTGCAAAACCGCCTCGATATCCGTAAAAGACACCGCCGCGATATCCGCCCGTGCCGAAAGCAAAGCCCACACCGCCGGTGCCGATGTAAAACGCATCCGCTTCAGCGGGCTCCGGAAAGGCCATGGTGACGAGCCCGGTTCCGCCAAATGCGAGCACCAGCGCCAGGCTGCACGACTTGAGCAACTTCGCGACTTTCCCCGATTTGACGGGACCCTTGATCAGATCAAACATCATTGGTCTCCTTCCAGCTCTTCAGCCGGTGATTTGACAACAGGCCCCTGACCACACGCCAATCATAACGCATATCAGGACAAAAATCTGGCGGAAACGCATCAAATTTCCGAGCAACTCCATTCACGTGACGTTGCAAGTCGGGTTTGGCGCTTGCGCGGCTCACATCAGGGCAGTAAACCGGGCGCCGATCAATCGACGACGAAACAGGACTTCATGGCCCCACCCCTGCTCACACTCCAAGACGTTCAGCTTACTTTTGGTGGAACACCCCTCCTGACCGGTGCGGAACTGTCCGTTTCCGAAGGTGATCGAATATGTCTTGTCGGCAGGAACGGTTCGGGTAAATCCACTCTTTTGAAGATCGCATCCGGACAGATCGAGGTGGACAAGGGAGAGCGGTTCTTTCAACCCGGCCGTACGGTCCGTTACTTGCCGCAGGATCCGGATCTGTCCACCTACGCCTCGACACTCGATTATGTCAACGAGGGACTGACGGAAGGTGACGACCCCTATCGAGGTGCCTACCTTCTCGACGTCCTCGGGCTCAGCGGCAATGAAAAACCTGAAGCGCTTTCCGGTGGCGAAGCCAGGCGTGCCGCCCTGGCCCGCACCCTCGCACCGGAACCGGACATTCTTCTTCTGGACGAGCCGACCAACCATCTGGATCTTCCGGCCATCGAGTGGCTCGAGGAGGAGCTGAAGAGCCTCAAATCCGCACTTGTCCTGATTTCCCACGATCGCCGGTTCCTGGAAAACCTTTCACGGGCAACCGTCTGGATCGACCGGGGTATCTCCAGACGCCTGGACAAGGGGTTTGCGCATTTTGAAGCCTGGCGTGACGTGGTGTTGGAGCAGGAAGAGAACGACCAGCACAAACTTGCGCAGAAGATCAAGCGCGAAGAACACTGGATGACCTACGGCGTCACCGCCCGTCGCAAACGCAACATGCGCCGCGTACGGGAACTTGCAGACCTCAGGAAACAGAAGCGAGAGCATCGCGGCCCGCAAGGCACGGCAAAACTGAACGCAAGCGAAGCGGAAGCATCCGGCAAACTGGTCATCGAGGCGAAAGGTCTTTCCAAGACATATGGCGACCGCACCATTGTCAAAGACTTTTCAACGCGCATTCAACGCGGTGACCGGATCGGTTTTGTAGGGCCGAATGGTGCCGGCAAGACCACGCTCTTGAAGATGCTGACTGGCGAGCTGGCTCCCGACACGGGCACCAACCGTCTCGGCACCAACCTGGAAATGGTGACACTCGACCAGAAGCGCGAGAAGCTTGATCTCAATGACACCCTGGTCTCGGTGCTGACCGGCGGGCGCGGCGACATGGTCGTCGTTGGCGACGAGACCAAGCACGTCATGTCCTACATGAAGGATTTTCTGTTTTCGCCTGAACAGGCAAGAACTCCGGTCAGCGTCCTTTCGGGCGGTGAGCGTGCCCGTGCGATGCTGGCACGGGCATTGGCCAACAAATCCAACATGATGGTGCTTGACGAACCGACCAACGACCTGGATCTGGAAACACTAGACCTCTTGCAGGAACTGCTTGCCGACTACCCGGGAACAGCCCTGATCGTTTCGCATGACCGCGATTTCCTCGACCGGGTCGCAACGTCCGTCATCGTCTCGGAAGGTGATGGCCTCTGGCGCGAATATGCAGGCGGTTATACCGACATGCTTGCGCAACGCGGCGAGGGTGTCGCCGCCCGAAAGATTCAAAAAACTGCCCCGGCAAAGAAGGAAAAGCAGAACCTATCAAGCGGTTCAGCGGAAAGCCCTAAGACGAAAGCAAAACTCAGCTTCACCCAGCAGCATCTTTTGAAAACCCTGCCCGACACAATCGAGCAACTTGAAGCAAAACTTGAAGAGCTTCAAAGTGATATGAACGATCCGCAGCTCTACACAAAGAACCCCAAGAAGTTCTCAGAACTTTCGCAGAAAATCTCCGACTTGACTTCAGCAAAGGACGAAGCGGAAGAGCAATGGCTGGAGCTTGAGATGCTCGCCGAAGAAGGCTGACCAAAGCTTCCTGTTATTCCAAATCCAGCCTCGTCCTATAGGGACGGCCTTTTCCGCACACACTCAAAAGTTTTATCGATATCTTCTTTTTGAACGTAATTGGAATCAATACATGCAACCGGTTGGAAGCAATGAGTAAAAATCCGCAGTTGGTGACATCGGTCCTGGTTGTCCTGTTCGCCACCTTTTTGAGTGGCTGCCAGTCGAACAATGAAAGCGCAACCCCGGAGGTTTCGACCCCGGAGAATGCTTGCGAGAAATCCAAGAAATCGTGGGATTACAACACTGCGGGTGGTCGGGCGCTCGCGAAAATAACGTGCTCCGGTAAAACCTATCCGGACTACAAATCCTATAATCAAGCTGCGTGGCGCGAACACACGCGCCAGAGACAGTGCAAACAGAACACCGGAAAGTTCTGCGAAGACTGAAGCTTCGGGACTCCAGGCCAGCCTGAAACGCAGTAATTGCGCGCCTCATCTCGTCCCGCATCCTGGCTCTGCACATTCGCGGGGTCGACACTCGACGAGGTCAGCCCCTACCGAAGATCCCTGTAAAAAACCGTGGTCGCGTCCAAGTCGCCGTGGCTGCCATAGGCGTAGTCCGGAATGACGCCCACTTTCCGGTATCCGCATGTTGGATAGAGCTGTTCGGCCCGGTCACCCGTGACGGTGTCGAGAACGAGGAGCCAACGGTCCAACGACAGGGCCAGACCGTCGATTGCCGCCATCAGCTTGCGCGCCAGCCCCTGCCGGCGATGGTTTGGGTGAACCATCAGCTTCGCGACCTCCGCCCGGTGCTGGCCGTTATTTTGCGGCGCAAGGGCGAGCATGACGACGCCCGCAATTTCCTCTCCGTCCCGTACGGCCAGGAGAAAGGACTTTCCGGATTCCAGCGTCGACAACTGTCCTTCCCAGAATGCCTTGGCCTTTTCACGCTGAAGCGGCAGGATGAAGCCGATGCCTGCACCATCTTCCACGCAGGCCTTCAGAAGATCCGCAAGAGTTTCGAGCGAAGAGCGAACTTCCTCCGGCGACAGAAGGAACACCGGCGGTTCCGGGCGAAAGCGTATCATGGGGTGATCACCGTCAGGAGGTAGCGGGCGGAACCGGGTCCAGGGGCATGGTAGGCGTTGGCGGTGTTGAGGCGGAAGCGCAGGCAATCGCCCGGCGACAATTCATGCCGCTCGTCTCCGATCGTCATCACCAGATTTCCTTCCAGAAGAACCAGATGATGCTCCAGGTCCGGTAGCGGCGGCACGGAATAAGAAATGATTTCACCGGCGGGCAGTTCCCCCTCGACCACACTACCGCGAAACCCGTTTGAAACAGGTGAGACGCTCCGGCGGCGAAAACCGGTTTCCGGATCCTGCCAGACCGGCTGGTCGCCCCGCGCGATCCTGGCGTCCAGCGCAGGCGATCCGAAGCCGAAAAGATCGGCCATGGAAATCCGGAACGCCCGGGCCAGTTGCCCGAGCACCACCGCGGTCGGGCTGGTGTCGCCGCGTTCGATCCGCGACAGGGTCGCCCGGCTCACTCCCGACTTTTCCGCCAGCAGGTCCAGCGGCCATCCTCTTGCCCGGCGCAGCCCCGCAATCCGCCGGCCGATATCCTGTTCGAGATCAGACATGATGATTCCCACAAATGAGATTATTCTCATAAATGGAAATATCCTGTTTTCCAAGTGAAATTTATCTTTGCGTAGGAGAAACCCTTTCGAACCTGTACCGGGGCTGCGAGCAGTCAATATTGTTGAGACCGCCACTCACCGTGGAGCGGTCGAATTGCAGCAAAGCTGCCCCGGCTCCAAACCGGGGCGGCAGAGTACTTGTCCAAAATCTATCGACACCGGTCCAAAAAAAGGCGCGTCAAACCTTTGAAAACACCGCGCTGGCATTCACGCCGCCAAAGCCGAAACCATTGGTCAGAACGTGATCAACGCGCCTGTCGATTGCCTTGCCCGGAATCATTTCGAACCGGGTCATTGCCTCGTCCGGAGCTTCCAGGTTCCGGGACGGAGGCAGCTGTCCGCTTGTCAGCGCCTTGACGCAGGCCACTGCCTCGACAGCACCGGCTGCGCCGAGCAGGTGCCCGAACATGGATTTTGACGAGGACACGGCGAGGTCTTTGCCCCTTCCTTCGAACAAGGTCGTCAATGCGGCAATCTCCGCCGCATCGCCAACCGGTGTTGATGTGGAATGCGCATTGACGTAGCCGATTTCGGCAGGTGTCAGTCCGGCAGATGAAAGTGCCTGGCGCATCGCACGCAAGCCTCCCTCGCCGTCCGGTGACGACGCGGTAACGTGGAATGCATCAGCCGTCGTACCGTAACCCTTGAGTTCAACCAGAATGTTGGCGCCACGCGCCTTTGCATGCTCCAGTTCTTCCAGGATCAGGATGCCCGCGCCTTCACCCATGATGAAGCCGTCACGATCCTGATCAAACGGGCGGGACGCATGAGACGGGTCGTCGTTACGCTTGGAGGACATGGCCTTGGCCGCGCAAAAACCGGCATATGAAACCTTGTCGATACAGGCTTCCGTACCACCGGCCACCATGACGTTGGCCTCGCCCGAGCGGATCAAGCGAGCGGCATCGCCCAGCGCCTGAAGGCTGGCTGCACAGGCTGTCACCGGTGCGCCGATCGGTCCCTTCAGGCCAAAACGGATGGAGACCTGGCCAGCAGCCAGATTGGCGAGGAATGACGGCACCAGGAACGGCGAGGCCCGGCGAGGCCCCTTCTCGTCGACCAGCCTGGTCCCGGCGGTCATGGCCGGAAAGCCGCCGACGCCGGTGGCGATGATCGTGCCGGTCCGTTCTTTTTCCTCGACGGTTTTTGGTTCCCAACCGGAGTCTGCGAGCGCTTGCTGGGCCGCTCCCATGGCAAAGTGAATGAACCTGTCGGAGCGCCTTTGTTCCCGAGAATCGAGAACCGCATCGACGTCGAAGCCGAATTCGTCCTCATCCTTTGACGGCACTTCGCCAGCAATCTGGCAGGCCAGGTCGCTCGGATCGAAATGGCTGATCCTGCGGATGCCATTCGCGCCCGACGTCAACCTGCTCCAGAATGCGTCAACCCCGGTTCCGAGGGGAGACACGATCCCCATTCCCGTTACGACTACCCGACGCATGTTTACCTCACTTTGCTCATGTCAGATGACGCCCTGTCACGTGTTTCGTGTTCAAGCGGTGTTAAAGGTCCTTTAGAAAGAGATTCAAGGAACCATTGTCAAAGTTGCGAAAGCCTCTGCAACACATTGATTGTTTTCAGGAACTCCTCCCTGCCCAGAAGGATCTCCACATCTTTCTGCGCCTGGCGCCAAAGCGGCAGGGCACTCTCCAGCAGCGCTTCGCCCTTCCCGGTCAGATGATGGTTCTTTCCTCTCGCATCACCCGTACGCGCCGACACGACGAGGCCCTTTCGATCCAGAAGCGCGATGTTCCGGACCAGGGTAGTACGATCCATGGAAAGCCTTTCTGCCAGTTCGCCCGTGGTTTCGTCGCGCGCCTGCCTGATGGCGACCAGCACTGAAAACTGGCCTGCGGTCATTCCGACCTGTCGGGCCAGACGATCATAGTGACGACTGACCGCCCGGGCCGCTTTGCGGGCGTTGTCAAGGACACATTGGGAAAAGTCATCGTCTTCCATGGCCCTTTGTGTGCATATACACACCGAATGTCAAGTTCCTTAATCCCCAACGCTAACCCTTCGTAATGTCATCAATATTTTGCGTTTTGCCGCGAAGCAGTTACGGTGCCTGAACAACCGGAACGTGAGGAGGTCAAAATGGCAGATGCGGTTCAGGCTGTCGAAGACATGAAAGCGAAGATCCAGGAAAACTGGGGCTGGTTCCTGGCACTCGGCATTGCGCTTGTGATCGGCGGAATCATTCTGATTGCCGCCCCGCTGGCGACATCCATTGCTGTCACAATCCTGATAGCAGCCGTGCTATTCGTAGGCGGACTTGTTCAGATCTACAATTCATTCAAGACACAGGGTACGTCGAGCTTTCTGTGGAACCTCATCACGGGCATCATCGCAGTCATTGGCGGTATCGTGATCTATTTGAACCCGCTTGCCGGTACATTTGCACTTACGCTTGTGATCGCGGCGATCTTCGTCGCCCAGGGTGTCAGCCAGATTCTGCTGGCCTACAAATTGAAGCCGCATGAAGGCTGGGTATGGGTTCTGATCGCCGGTATCGTTTCACTTGCAGCCGGGGTCATGATCTGGATGGATCTGCCAGGTTCGGCCGCCTGGGCACTTGGCCTGATCGCCGGTATCTCGGTGCTCGTCAACGGCTGGAGCTACATCGCAATCGCGCTGGCCGCGCGCGCCGCCAAGGGCTGAGTTACCAGCGAGAGTCCAGTAACTTGAAACGTGTTCACGCCCGGCAAAAAACCTGTTGCCGGGCGTATTTATTGATGTCATTTTGCCATCGAATTCATCTGAAGGCGCCGCCTTTGAACGGGTTACAACTGGATGCTCCATATCCTCGGGCGCAATCCCGGAAATCCGCATAACAAAGCCTACTGGTGGTGGCCGCCTCCCGCCTGCCGTTGATGAGCCGCGTCCTCCGGACGCGAATTTTTGTTTCACTTTCAAAAATCAACGGAACTCAACCATGACAACCGCAACTCTTCACGGCGGCGACCGCGTCGTGAATGTCTGCTGGCCAAATGGAACCAGCGCGGACTTTCCCTTTCTCTGGCTTCGGGACAATTGCCCGACGGGCTTTCATCCCGACACGAGGGAGCGCCAGTTCGACCTGACAAGCATTCCTCTCGGATTGAGTGTCGGCAATGTTTCGCTCGAAGATGGCGATATTGTCGTGACCTGGGACGGGGAATCTCACATCAGCCGATTTGATCCGGGCTGGCTATACGATCACCGGCCCGGCATAGGACTTCTGGACCCGGCCCAGGTGGATGCAACGCTCTGGCGCGCCGACTTTTCACCGGCCGATCTTCCTCGCGCGACATCAAGCGATCTGACGTCAAGCGACGCACTTTTGCTGGAATTCCTGCTGGAAGCCAAGAAAACCGGACTTGCCATCGTTGACGGCATGGCACACGACAAGGATGCCGGAATGGCGATGGCACGGCGTATCGGCTTTCTCAGAGAAACAAATTTCGGCACGACGTTCGAGGTCATGTCGAAGCCAAATCCGAACAATCTTGCCTATACGTCCCATGCCCTGCCGCTTCATACGGATCTTGCCAACCAGGAACTGCCACCTGGCTTCCAGTTTCTGCATTGCCTTGCCAACGAGGCGGAAGGTGGCGGGTCGACATTCTGTGATGGATTTGCCATCGCCAACGACCTTCGCAATGGCGAGCCGGAGGCCTTCCGGCTGCTGTCCGAAACGCCTGTCCCCTTTCGCTTTCACGATGAGGACTACGACATCCGGCGCCATCACACGGTGATCGATCTTGATCTGTTCGGAAACATGCAGGAATTGCATTTCAATGCCCATCTTGCGGGAATTTTCGACCTGCCGGCCGACAAGATGGAGCCTTACTACACTGCGTATCGCAAACTCATGGAGATGACGCGGTCAGAAAGATACGTGATGACCACACGTCTGCGGGGTGGAGAAATGGTGATTTTCGACAATCGCCGCGTCCTGCACGGTCGCGCCGCATTCGACCCGAACACCGGATTCCGGCATTTGCGTGGCTGCTACGTCGACCGTGGCGAGTTCGACAGCCGCATTCGGGTTCTGAGCCGGTCGCAGGGTTGACTGCACCATAGCGACCCAAGGAATTGCGAAGAGGTTCGGCATTCCCGGACCTCTTTGCTTTCACGCGAAAATTTTGGCCTTTTCGTTATCGGAAAGTGCCTTCCACTCTCCTTCCGCCAAACCTGCCAACCCCAGCGCGCCAATCCGGCTGCGCCTGAGTTGCGCCACGTGGTTACCGGTTGCGGCAAACATGCGGCGAACCTGGTGATAGCGGCCCTCGTGCAGGGTCAATCGGGCGGTCGTGTCATCCAGGACTTCCAGTTGGGCAGGCTTCAGCGGCCTGTCTTCGCTTTCAAGCATCATTTCGCCGGAAGCGAACAAAGCGGCTTCATCCCCCTTCAAGGGACGATCCAGAGCGAGTTCGTAGACTTTGGGAACATTCGATTTCGGCGAAATCACCTTGTGAAGAAACGTGCCGTCATCGGTGAAGAGCAGCAGTCCCGATGTCTCCTTGTCGAGACGACCAATAGACGACAGTGGAGGCTTGCGGGTACGAAACCGGTCCGGCAGCAGATCGTAGACCAAACGCCCGTGATCCTTTGTCGAACAGGTATATCCGACCGGTTTGTTCAGCAAAAGCACGACGCCCTGTGCCGGGTCGAGTGGCTCGTCGTCGAACAGGACGTCCTCATGCGCCGTCTTGCTGTCTGGCTTCAGCCTGTTGCCGTCCCTGTCCGTTACCCAGCCATTGCGGATCGCCAGCTGCATTTCCTTGCGGCTGCCGTAGCCGAGATTGGCGAGGAGTTTTACGAGCCGCATTCTAGCGCCTTCCCTTGCCCTTGACCGCGCGGATAACCTTGTAGCCGCCCTCGTCAGCCAGTTGCCTGACGTCTGCAAATACCTCGGTCAGTGTCTGTTCGTAAGGCAGGTGACGGTTGGCAACCATGAAGAGTTCGCCCCCCGGGCGCAAACCCGCTGCTGCGGCCCGGATGAACCCCTGACCGACATCAGCGCGATCCGCCCTGCCCGCCTGGTGAAACGGCGGATTGGAAACGATGAAGTCGTAAGGACCCTCAATCCCCCTTGTCACGTCGCACCAGATGCCGTTCACACGTCGCTTGCCCTTGAAGCCGCCAAGGTTCTGCTCCGCAAGGTCGAGTGCGCGTTTTTCAGCTTCATAAAGATCCATTGCGGACACTTTCGGGGCCTTTTCCAGAACTGTCCGCGCGAGGTAGCCAAAGCCTGCCCCGAGGTCGGCTCCCTTTCCCTTGAGTGTATCCGGCACCAGGTTGCCAAGGAGCTTCGAGGCCGGATCGACACGGTCCCAGGCAAACAGGCCCGGGCGGCTGACATACGCTCCGTCCAGCACCGGCCGAGCAACATCAATGGCCAGCCAGTCTTTCACAAGCGCCTGGTTGACGCTGTCGGCATGAGAGGTGGCCCAGACGACACGGCATTTGTTCTTCGAGAGATTTTCCGTATTGCCGAGAAGATCGGCAAGATCCCTCTCCAGCGTCCTGGCGCCTTCGGTGTTGGGGGCACTGGCGATCACGATACCACCGGTTGTTACCCTGGAAACAGCCTCTGCCAACTGCGCCCGCGCTTCCTGTCTTTGACGGCCGGGGAGAACAAACACGGTATCGAATTTCCCGTCCCCAGGCTCGGCGCTCACCTTCAGACCCGCCTTTTGCAGGGCATCGCGATCGGGTGCGAAACTTTGAACGCACAGAAGATCCAGTTCATTCAAGGCATTCAAGGCCCGGCTATGACGGGCACGCAGAAACAGGACCTTCGCGCCTGGGTGAAGTTCAATATTCTCCGTTTCCAGAGGAAGGATGAGCGTGTCGAGCGCGGGATCGGACATCAGGGACCAGGTTTCCTATTCAATGCGTTGCAGCGCTCATAGCGCCCGGAGCACCGTCCGTCAAAAGGTCCCGTCCGATTTGAACGCCTCGCCGTCGACCAGCAACGTGAGCGGGAGGGAGCGTCCGTCTTCCGCAATCGCGACTTCCAGCAGTACCCGACTGGTATCGAGCTTTTCAATCACCCGTCCCTCGCCCTCGGGCAAAAAGAAAGCATCGATGCCATAGTCTACCCAGATCTTGTCATCTGAAACCGACGTGACAGTGCCTGCGATGACGGGTTCTCCGGATTGCCTCGGTGTTTGCGACATCGAGACGGGTTGAGCAGAAGCCGTGCCATCGCGCGCAAGCTCAACGTAAACCGTGTGACCGGACTTGACGGTGTCCGCGCCGGGAAGGTCCGTGGACAAACGTCCAATCGCGAGGTTTATGATCACATAGTCGCCGCGCAAGAGATCCCTTGGATCCACGGGGACAAGTTCCAGCGAAACCACCGTTCCCGAAACCTGAACCTGAAGCCGTTCAACCAGGGGAATCGAGATCAGTGCGAGCTGTATGAGTGCCAGCAGCCCCCAGCGCAGGTAGGCGAACCGGGATTTGGATGGCCGGGCAGGTTCGTCGGGAGCGGAAGCGATACTCATGTCAGGGCCTCCTTGGGATCAGGCCCGGCGTCCGGAGCATCTTTGCCTTTACTGAAGAGACGTGCGAGCCACAATGCCACACCAAGCAAGAGGACCCCTGCAACGAGGAAAAACACCGACTGGCCCAGGAGAGATCCGATTGTAACCTGCAGGAGCCAGAGCGCTACTGCGGTCAACCCGAGATAGGCACACAGCATCCAGAACCGGTTGTTGAACCATGTGGCGAGGGCGCAGAGCCCCACAAGCGAGCCCATGCTGATGGCAGCGAGCACAAGGCTGTTCGCCGTAAAGACCGGCATCAGGACAGCAAGAACCGCGAGCCCGATCGCACCAAACAGTGATTGAGCCTTTGTTGTCTTGTAGGAAAGAACAAAGCCCGCGACGAGCAAAAACACAGCAAGCAGCAGTGGCAACAGCGCCGGGATTTCCCAAATGCCGGCCACAGCGACGCGCTTTGAAATCTCTGGAACCAGGACAAGTGCTGCGGCAATGAGCGCGCAGAGAACAAGAAAGCCTGCATCCTGCAGGGATCTTCCCATGAGCCAATAGCCATGGCCACGAGATGGAAGATTGCTTGACCATTTGACAAACAGGTCCGCGACCGGATCGAGCAGCACCATGATCGCAGCCAGGCCTCCTGCCCCAGCGAGCGCCATGGCAAGGATATAGCCGTCGTCCGCAGACAGGATCTCGGCGGATTCCGCGAACCACCTGCCGTAAGTGACCCAGATAAGGCTGATCGCAAGCCAGCGCGACAGGCGCGCAGGATGAGCAAGCGGATGAGCGAAGACAGCGGCCAGGATCAAAAGGCCGATGAGATCCTGCAACAGGACAGCTTCACCCAGCTCCGCGCGTGTGAACTGCCACATGATTGCAGCGATCGCCGCTATGACAATCGAGGTTTTCGATCCTGTCAGCCAGGCTGCAGCCAAGCCTCCGAGGCAAACAAGAAACGCTCCACCGGCCCAGTCCGAAGGCAGATGAAAAATCTGCCCCACCAGGGCCATTCCTCCGACGAAGACCAGCGTTGCGAAGCCTGTCAGCAGATCCGCTATACCTCTCCGCCCATTCGCCGCTGCTTTTGCCGCGGCGCCGTGACTGGCAAGCAGGAGGCAGGCAATACCGATCAGTTTTACCGTTTTCGGGATCGCTGCCCAATTGGCTGCGATAAACGCAAAGAGTGCCAAGGCAACACAGACCATGCCGATACCGGCCAGAGCCATCGGCAACCTGGATCGCCCGTCTTCCTGATCCTGTTCGCGCAGGATGGCAGCGGCACCGGATGAACTGACCCAGCCTTTCGAGACCCAGACCTCCAGGTCATCCTTCAGTCTTTTCTTGTAGACCCAGTCGAACATCAGTTTCTGCCAGCCGCCTGCAACTTCAAGGATGGACACCTTGATTGTCTGGCCAACCTGATCTGTTTCAGCAAGAGCATATACGTCTCCGAGAATTCTCAAGTGGCATCATCGTCATGGCTTCAGCCCTCTGGAGTGTCTTTTCAATTCACAAGCCAGGCGGCCAGCATCGCATAAAAATGAAAACTGCGTCCATTTCCGGGCGATGACCGGCATCTTATCGAGCAAATCCATCTACAAACGCACAACAGCGGCAAGCGCCCGGGCCGGCGCCGGACACACATTGCTGTCTGCCCGCCACGATTAAATTACCATCTGGTGAGGGCGGGACTTGTAGCTCCAGCGGTTCTTGGTATTGTGATGCATCCAATTTTGCTGTCGCTGGAGACACGGAGGGCCAGGTGGGCTCGCTGTTGAAGTCGGATGCGACCGGAAAAGTTTTTATTCTGCAGATCAGAGCCTAACTCCAGCAAAAAATCAGGGGGGCTCTGAGGGGCGTCCGAGAGGCCCGGACGCCCTATCACCTTATTCTGCAGGTTCTTCATTCTGCAGGTTCTTCCGAATTTTTCGTCGTGCGCCGTCTTCCGCGCGTCGCCGGTTTCGCGGCTGCTCTGCGTCGAGGAGAGGTCTTTTGCACCGCTTTGCGCTGTGAGACTTTCTGTGGTGCCCTGGTTGTGGAAGCGGCGACCTCTGCAGTTTTTGCTGTGTTCCCGGATTTTTCGGGATTTTCCACCTTTTCCGTATTAGCGACTTCTTTGGGCCGGACCAACGGATCTTCAGTCACATCTTCGGATGCGGGCGGCAATCCCAGAACCTTGTGAAACTTTTGCAAGGTTTCCAAAGTGTGTGATGTCATCTCATCGATGGCCCCGGGAATGTAACGTACAACCCTGGAAGCCAGCTCACGCTCTTCTTTTGTCTTGAGCAGCTTCGGCAGTGACGTGATCGCCTTTTCAGGCGCGAATTCAACGATCAATGTCTGTTCCTGCAGCATGAAGCTGCGTTCGTCCGGTGTCAGCGACTTGAATGGTTCATCTTGTGTCAGAACACGCGAAGATCGCTCCAGTCGGTCGCGGCGGACATTTCCCCTGCTGTCCGCCAGCAGAATGAGCATGCGAACGACGGCCTCACGGAAGCCGCCTTCCTCGATATGCATCAGAGCTGTTTGAACCGGGGGCAGACTGCGCAATTCCTCTTTTTTCATCAGCGTTCGGCCCGGCTGTTTCGTCCGCCCGAACCAGCGCATGTAGGGCGATCCCCAGATCGCGTAGAACAGGTTTTCGTACATTGTGTCGCGCAGATCCCGGAACAGGTCCATCGATTGCTCGATCAGCGCTGCGTTGACCCGCTCCAGCTCGACGAAGGGATTGTCCGCGGTGACCGGTTTTCTATCCTCCTTCACCCGCTCCGCCAAACCCGGCAACATGTTCAGGAACGGGTTCATGCTGGAAAAGAACTCGCGCTGCATCCGAAGAGGATGTGTCTTGCGGCGCAAATCCGCGCTTTGTTCGGTGACGCCGGCCTGAACAAGAGGGCGCATGCAGACATCGTAAAACTCTGCCTGCTGTTCAGAGGCTCTTGCGACAGCCGCAAAGGGGATCTCATCGTCCCGGCCGTCGTCCATCGCCTTGAGGTCTTCCATCTTGCGCTCATGGAAACTGACCGTGAAGGACCTGTCCAGGATGTCTCCCTCGTAGTCGTCGATCGTCATTTCATAAAGACCGGGAGGCAGGGCTTCGATGGTCTTCAAGGTCGACGTGACCTCGGTGTGCTCTTTCTTGGCTATCTTGGACGAGACAAAAATTCCAAGATGCCCGACCTGATCGTGAACCATGTAGATGATCCGCTGCCCGCGAATGACGATCTCCCGCTCGTCGGCATAACTGTCGATGATCCAATTGAGCGCCTGTTGAGGCGGGGTGATATTGTCACCAAAGCTGGCAAAGACGATAATCGGTGCACGGATCTGTTTGATGTCCACATTCCGTCCGGGTTCGAGCTGTGCCTCGTTCTTGGACAGCCTATTGCCGACGAAAAGTTGCTCGACGATCCACTTCATTTCCGCTTCGTTCAGCAGGAAATAGCCACCCCACCAGCGTTCAAACTCGAGGAAGCGATGCGGCTCGGTATCAACCTTGGCGTAAAGGTCATAGTACTTGCCGAAATAGTTCCGTGACGGATTGAGCAGTTCAAAGTTCTGAACGATATCAGCACCGTCGAAAACGCCGTGGCCAAGATCGGAATAATACATGGCATTCCAGGTGCCTCCCAGTATTCCGCCGTTGTAGCGCATCGGATTTTCTCCGACACGTCCGGCCCAGGTCGACACGGGTGCACCGTTCAAGATGATCGGACCGGTGAGATCCGGGTTCGTGGCCGCCAGCAGCAATGTTGCCCACCCACCCTGGCAGTTTCCGGTTACAACCGGGTTGGGCGCGTCGGGATGCAATTCCCTCACCTTGCGAACGAACGCCGCCTCGGCGTCCGTGACATCGGCAAGCGTCTGGCCCTTCTCGGGCATGCGCCTGAAAGCGACAAAATAGACAGGGTGACCATCGCGAAGTGCAACACCAACCTGGCTGTCCGGCTTGAAACCACCGATACCGGCACCATGTCCCGCGCGCGGATCGATGATGATGTAAGGACGTTTCCAGGACTTGGGCGCGCGTTGTTTTCCGTCCGCAGGCTGCTTGATCTTCAAAAGCATGTAGCAGCAGGGCCGCGGCAGGTCGGCCCCATCCATGACGACATCGTAGTCGTAGATCAGCACCGGTGGGCAGCCGGCGTCCTCATGTTCAATGAAGATATCGCCGCGCTGACGCAGCGTATCCATGGTCAGGACAATGCGCTGCGCAGCGTCCTGCCAGTAATTTTCAAAGGCACTGTGGAGACTGCCGCCTGATTGCACCCGAGTGAGACCCTCAAACGCCTTGCCATACGCGGACAGGCTCTCCTGCCAGCGGCTCTTGTGATGATCGGTCATGTTGGTCAAATGCATGGTCAGCCCCCTGCCCATGAGTTCGGCCATGTTGGAAATCTCGGTTGCCTGCGCCTGCAGAGCCGTGAAACGCTCTGATGATGACCATGCCGTGGCGTCGTGCAGCGAGTTGAGGAACTCGTTGTGACCTTTTTCGAGAGCGTCAAAAATGTCCTTCATCAGGACCTCCTATCCAACAATGCTGTAGCCGCCGTCTATGAAGTGGATGCCGCCGGTAACGTTGAAGGCTTCCCGGCTTGCCAGGAACGCAGCGTAGGCGCCAACATCGTCGATTGTGGCAAGCTGATGTGTGGGCGCACGCTCGGCAGCGTCGTTCAGGAGTTCGTCGAACTCCGCAATTCCCGATGCCGCACGGGTTTTCAATGGTCCGGGCGAGAGCGCATGAACGGATATTCCCCTCGGTCCCATTTCAGCGGCGGCATAACGGGTTGCGGCCTCGAGCGCCGCCTTGACCGGTCCCATGACCCCATAGTTCTCGACAACCTTCTGTGCCCCCATGAAGGACACTGTCATGCAGGTTCCGCCTTGCGGCATAAGCGGTTCAGCGCCGCGGATTAGGCGCAGGAAAGAATGTACCGATATATCCATCGCCAGGCCGAACCCCTCGGCGGAACAATCCACGACACGCCCGTGAAGGTCATCCTTTTTCGAAAATGCTATTGAGTGAAGCAACGTATCGAGCCTGCCCCATTTCTCCGTGATCTCACGAAAGAGCGCATCCTGCTGTTCCAGGTCGCGAACATCGAGCGGCGCAACGATTTCAGCGCCCAGTTCTTCGGCAAGCGGCCGGACATGCGGTTCGGATTTTTCATTCAGGAACGTAACCGCCAGGTCGGCCCCCTGCTCCCTGAACGCCTTCGCGCAGCCGTATGCGATGGACTGGTCGTTTGCGACCCCCACCACCAACGCTTTCATGCCCGTCAAATCAAACATATGCGGTCAGCTCCCTGACGCTGGAACAGATTGGAACCGGCACGAACCGGACGAGACCTCCCGCTGTTTCAGATGCAACCTGAATACACATTGCAGTGCAACATGATCCTTGTGACGAGAAAATGACCAATCGCAAATATAGGTGGTTGTGCGGACGCCACTCCCAACTTGAAATCATTTACTTTAGGTAACTTTTAACAACACAACCAAGATACAACTTTATATTGAAAATATTAATCCAGCCATTATTTGAAGAAATTTCCTTATTTTCAATTGTGGACATGTTATGATTTCAACTCCATCTTTTAGAATTGAACAGAAAAATTTATTTAACTTGAGGACCGCGTCATGAGGAATGTTTTGATTATCCTCCTGTTACTATCTGGCAGCACGGCACCTGGCTTTGCACAGACAGCCTGCAATCCGGCAACGCAATATTGCCGCTAAGAGCGTTGAAACAAGCAGGTACCGACAATGCCTGATCTGGTCGCCTTGCTCTTTGGAGCCTTGATCATAGGCGTTTTCTCTTACGAGCGATTCAACAAGGCAACGTATGGCGGGCGCAGGCAGCTTGAGCGCCTGGTCGATCTATTGACACCCGACAAGCTCCGCGCACGCAAAGTCGTCTTCCATGCGTATACCTTTTACGCGCTGACGATGCTGATGATCTATTTCTTCTTGTGCGCTTACGCCGAGGTCATCCCCTATCTCGGCGGTCCGGATATCGTCTCCGACACCGTCGGTGCGAGCCAGTTGCCAACGGCACCGACAGACGACGCGGACAGTTCGACAACCGGATTTGTCCCATTGCCCAACAGCGACAGCGTTTTCTGGGCACAGCCACTTTCAAGCGAAACAGGTCCGTCCGAGAAAAGAAACTTCCTCGATATCGGCATAGATCCGTCCATTTCTCTCACGATCGCGCTCATCATTGTCGGTCTTGCCCCGACCTTTCCGATCCTGCAACGCTTTGAAGACTGGATGCGCAGTGCGGCGCACCGTCTCGCGGGTATTCCCACGCGTGTCATCGGGGCCGGCGAGGATCTACAGCGCAATTCAATCCAGATCCGGGATGCAGGGGATCCGGGCAGCGACATTCCAAAAAACAGCCTGCTGATCCCGCGCGGTCATTGGGAGCGCATCACTCATTATTCAAAGGCAGCGGAAGGGCAACTTGCAGACCCTCAGGATTTTCACGAGGACCTCGATCTAATCTTTGCGATTTCGTCCTGGATCCTGGATCGAAAGCTGAAACTGGCCAATGCGAGCCAACGCGAAGAGTTCGACAAGCTCGAGGCCGCCCTGACCAGACGCAGAGATGTTCTCCTTCTGGAACTGGACGAGAAGTCGAGTTATCAGGCCGGCGAGACCCTAAGCTCTTCGGAAAATTCAGAGGCAACTCTGGAGGCGGAAACACCTCACGAAGGCAACGGGGCGGCGGAAAACTCCGCGTCCAGGGAAAAGAAAAGGGCCAGTTGGGAACGACTTGCCGAACATGCCGATCACCTGGCAGACGATCTTTGCATATTGCTGGCCCTTTATGTCGAACACGAGATCATCATTTCGGAGGCAACTCACAAAAGGTCAGACAAGAATGCTCCCAGCTCGGTCAGACAACAGATTCTCGCGAAGGAAAAGCTCGAGGCCTTCTTGAGCGACTTGCTCAACGAACATGCCGGGCCGGTGCATTCACGCTCTCACGCAATGCTTACAATACTCTGGTCCGCCGGCATCACCATCCTGCTCGCTGTCGCATGGAGTATTTTTCCCGGCCCCTATGAATCCGCCCTGCAGAGCGGGACGCCCGGAAACCCGTACTGGCGCGCGCTTGGGTATGCCACCACCTCCTTCAACAGTTTCTGCATTCCGATCATAATCGCCCTCGCGCTCCGGGACGGCGCTCGCCAGACCCACCGCTGGCGGAACATGTCGCAGTCGCACTGGACCAAGAAACTGCCGCAAGCCCTGCTGCTGGTTTTCATTTCCTGGGCGGTCGCAACCCTGTTCATTATCGGATTGGTGCTCTGGCGCTCGGCGATCGAATCCGGCGGATGGTCTGAAAATCAACGCACTGTCTGGACAACACTGAGATCATCATTCGAATACAATGCCCCGACCCCCTTGAGAGGGGCTGTGCTTGCGCTGATCCTTGTTGTGCTGCTTGACGCCGCCTCGACCATGTCCAGATCCGCCGTAGCACAGAAGACTCAGGCATGGAGCCGTGGCTGGGCAATCCGCGCCGCGATCATCATGGGTTTATGCGGAGGCGCGACGCGCTTTCTTACGTCCTGGGCGTCCGCGCTCAACCGGTCAGCGGAACAACCACAACTGGATGCGATCGATCATGGTCTGATCGCATATGCGGCCATCTATTCATCTATCCTCGGGTTCCTGGTGGTCTTTTGCATCGCTGAAGCGCTTCAGAACCAAAGGCGACGACAATCGGGTGCGCACGCCAAAGCATCACAATCGACCGGCCATGCACCGGCAAAATCACGCACGGCCGCCTCATGAAGTGGCTGATCTCCCTTGGGCTCATCCTCATGCAGGCACTCGCCGCTGCCTCCAGCGGCAGTGCGGAAGAAAATGACAAGCCGGTCAAAATGGCCGTTCGAACGGATACCAGGCCATTCATCTGGATGAACAAGGACTCTGGAGAATACCTGGGATTTTACTGGGATATCTGTACAGAGGCGATCCACCGCGCAGGATACCAGCTCGAAACCGTCGAGATCGGCACGGCGGAACGAAAGTCCATTCTCAAAACCGGGCGGATCGACGTCGGTGGGGACAATCTGGTTCCACCGGGGACTGCAACGGCCAGCACAACATTCCCCGAGACCGAAAAGGTCTCTTTCGGCGTCACCGAGATCGATTTTCTATGTGATCCGACCACCATCACGCTGCTGCGCATGAAGAGTTTCCCGATTGAAAACGGCACACCCGTGCTTCATTTCTCGCAAATTGTCTTTGTAGCCAACAGTTCCTTTGTGAAGTCCAAGCCAGGAAAGGATCTCACCAAGAACGAGGCCAGACTGCCTGAAGACGGGACGAAGCCGACATGCGATTGCATTTTGCCGTGGATCGATCATGTGAGCGCCGTTGGCAGAGGAGAATCCGCGCCTGAACACACATGTGAAAACGCGTGGTGGCCGGAGGCGGCACCTGATCAGGCAAATTCGGCAGCAGAGGGTGGCGAAGCCGGCAATGGAAACCCGAGCGACCAAAGCCAGGCAAGTTTCTGGGATCGGTTCAAAATCGATTTTCAATTTGTGCCCGCAACGCCGCAACAGGTGAAAACCGAAGTTCCCAAAGACTATGAGGTCTGGGGATATGTCGAAGGGTCCACGATCGGCGATGCGCTCAATGCGCGGCTGAACACGCCGCCCAAAAACCAGATTGGCGCCAAGATTATCTGTTCGCGCAACTATGCCTCGCACACCGAGGCAGCCAGGGCATTCTGCAATGGTGAATTGTCACGCTATTATGGCGATCTCGATATTGTTCAGGCATCGCTTGCAGACCAGCGTAACCAGACCAGGAGAGACTGCGCAATGGATCCGGCGCCGTCTGCCACCGGCAGGTACGAACCTTATGCGTTCGTCATTTCATCGAGAACGCATCCGGGGCTGCCGGAGAAGGTCGACCTTGCGCTCTACAGCATGTTTCAGGATGGAACCATTGAACGGCTGTTTGCCGGTCACTTCCCCGACACCAAGATGTCGGACTTCCTGAACACGCTCTTTCGAATAAACAGCATTCCGGCCGGAACCGCGCTTGCAAATGATGCGCCGGACAATCCGGCCTCAGCCCGGAACGAGAACTGAAAAAGCCGGCCCCGCGAGATGCGGGACCGGCCTGTGGCTCAGAGCGTGGAGCGAAGGCTTACGCCAGATCGAATCGGTCCGCATTCATGACCTTGTTCCAGGCAGAAACGAAATCCTTGACGAATTTCTCCTGGTTGTCGTCCTGGGCATAGACCTCGGCATAGGCACGCAGAACCGAATTCGAGCCGAAGACCAGATCCGCGCTGGTCGCGGTCCACTTCAACGTGTTCAGCTTGCGATCCCGAACTTCGTAGGTACCGCCTGAAACCGGGTTCCAGCTGTTGGCCATGTCGGTCAGGTTGACGAAGAAGTCGGTGGTCAGCGCTCCTTCGCGGTCCGTGAAGACGCCATGCTTCGTACCGCCGTGGTTGGTTCCAAGAACACGCAGGCCACCGACAAGAACCGTCATCTCCTGAGCGGTAAGGCCAAGAAGTTGCGACCGGTCGAGCATCATTTCTTCCGGGCTGACGACGTAGTTTTCCTTCTCCCAGTTGCGGAAGCCGTCAGCCAACGGCTCCAGAACGTCGAAGGAGTCGGTGTCGGTCTGTTCGTCTGTTGCGTCGCCCCGTCCAGCGGTGAAGGGAACCGCAACATTGAAGCCGGCGGCCTTGATCGCCTGTTCAAGTCCGACATTCCCGCCAAGGACGATGACATCCGCGAGTGAAGCACCGGCTTGTGAAGCGATCGGTGCAAGAACCGCCAGCACCTTGGCCAGACGCTCCGGCTCATTGCCTTCCCAGTCCTTCTGGGGGGCAAGGCGAATGCGCGCGCCATTGGCACCACCACGCTTGTCGGAGCCGCGGAACGTGCGGGCACTGTCCCAGGCGGTTGCGATCAATTCGGCTGCGGACAGTCCGCTTGCAGCGATCTTCGCCTTTACCGCATTGACATCATAAGACGTCGTACCTGCCGGGATCGGATCCTGCCAGACAAGTTCTTCAGCCGGAACATCCGGTCCGAGATAGTTTGCCTTGGGGCCCATGTCGCGATGGGTCAGCTTGAACCAGGCACGCGCGAATGTATCGCGGAAGTAAGCTTCATCTGCCATGAATTTCCGGCAGATCTCGTTGTAGACAGGGTCCATTTTCATGGCCATGTCCGCATCGGTCATCATGGGGTCATGATGGACAGACGGGTCGGTCGGATCTACCGGCTTCTGGTCTTCCGGCATGTCGACCGGCTTCCACTGCCAGGCACCGGCAGGTGATTTGGTCAGCTCCCACTCGTAGTTGAAGAGATAGTCGAAGAAACCCATGTCGAACCTGGTCGGCTCTTTTGTCCACGCACCTTCAATACCCGATGTGAAGGCATTTGTTGCCTTGCCGTCCTGACCGGGATTGGACCAACCAAGGCCCTGAGCTTCCACACCCGTGGCTTCCGGCTCGACGCCGATCTTGTCCACCGCACCGCGTCCATGCGCCTTGCCGACCGTGTGGCCGCCACAGGTCAACGCCGCGGTTTCCTCGTCGTTCATTGCCATCCGGGCGAAAGTCTCGCGAATATGCGCGCCTGTCTTGACCGGATCAGGATGACCATTGACGCCTTCCGGGTTGACGTAGATCAGACCCATGTGAACGGCCGCGAGCGGATTTTCCAACGTGGTCGCATCGTCCAGGTTTTCATACCGGTTTTCCGACGGCGCCAGCCATTCTTTCTCAGAACCCCAGTAAACGTCGGTTTCCGGTCCCCAGATATCCTCGCGGCCAAAGCCGAAACCAAAGGTTTCAAAGCCCATGGTCTCGTATGCCATGTTGCCGGCCAGAATGATAAGATCAGCCCAGGAAAGGGCGTTGCCGTACTTCTTCTTGACCGGCCAGAGCAGGCGCCGTGCCTTGTCGAGACTGGCATTGTCCGGCCAGGAATTCAGCGGCGCGAAGCGGATGTTGCCTGAACCCGCGCCGCCACGGCCGTCCTGCATGCGATAGGATCCGGCGGAGTGCCAGGCAAGACGAATCATGAGGCCTCCGTAGTGACCCCAGTCAGCCGGCCACCAATCCTGGCTATCGGTCATCAACGCCCGGACATCGGCCTTGACCGCCTCATGATCCAGTCCCTTGGCGGCTTCACGGAAATTAAAATCCGGATCCATCGGATTGGTCCGGGCGCCGTGCTGATGAAGAATGTCGAGGTTGAGCGCATTCGGCCACCACTTCGTGACCGGCTTGTCCATCGACGTGTTCCCGCCGTGCATTACCGGGCAACCGCCCGCCTTATCGACTTTCGCGTCCATTTTCCTCTCCAATTCAGATGTCGGTGCATTGCACCGGCTTACACAACTCCGACCTCGTGACAACAGATTGACAGCGAGCCTTCGAGAAAGGCCAAGGCGCTGCGCATATGCTGATGAGAGGCCGCAGTACGACAAAAAAGCTGTGAAACAAACCGGGCAGCGCAACCAGGAGTTCCCGACAACACGCTGCTCCAGTCTTTTCTGATTCCAAACTAGCAGAGCAATTCGATCAGAAGAAGTTGAATTTCCTGATTGCTTTGATAGGATTTTCTTATGATAAATATCACCCTGAAACAGCTTCGCTATTTCGAGGCGCTCGCGCGGCATGGTCACTTCGGCAAGGCGGCAGAAGCCTGCGCGATTTCCCAACCGGCCCTGTCAATGCAGATCAAGGAAATGGAAGAAGCGCTCGGCGCGTCCCTGATCGAGCGTGGCCCGCGCCAGGTGAGGCTGACACATTTCGGCGAAGTCGCCGTGGAGCGTGCCCGTGACATTTTGCGAGCGGCTGAAGAACTCGGCGACCTGGCCCGTGCCTCCCGAGATCGCCTCGTCGGACGGTTGCGTATCGGCGTTATTCCGACGATTGCCCCGTATCTTCTACCAAGAGTGATCAGCGCGCTCACCGTGCACCATCCCGAACTGGAAATTCATGTGCGCGAGACGGTGACGCCGAAACTCATCCAGGAACTGGGTGAAGGCAAACTGGATACGGCTATTGTCGCCCTGCCTGTTTCAGAGGCTTCCCTTGCCGAAACACCCCTCTTCAGCGAAACCTTCATGCTCGTTCGTTCAGCCAGTGAGGCCAGCGCGCCCCTCCCGAGCGCCGATACCCTGAGGGAAATGCGTTTGCTGCTGCTTGAGGAAGGCCATTGTTTCAGGGACCAGGCGCTTTCCTTCTGCAACCTGCCGTCCGGCCCTCCGCGCGAGATGCTTGATGCGAGTTCGCTGTCGACCCTCGTCCAGATGGTCAGTGCCGGCATGGGAGTAACGCTCATCCCGGAAATGGCTGTCCCCGTCGAGACCCGCTCCGCTTCGGTTTCCATCTCCCGTTTCGAGAACCCCGAACCGACCCGGACCGTCGGCATGGTCTGGCGCAAGTCCAGCCCGCTGGCGGGCCAGTTGAACGAGATCGCGGACATCGTGCGCAGTTCGGCAGAAAGTCGCCCTTGATCTCAGGGTTGAGACAGTCGCAAGTTTTTGCCGGCAAATAGAATTGTCAGCGACGAAACGTCAAAACTCCCAGTACCGCCATTGTACCTGCGAGAGCCAGCAGAACGGTGCGTGCGTCGTCCCCGGCGGCAAAGAGCGCCACGACCAGACCGGCAAGCGGTTGAGACAGATTGTTGAGGCAGATGATGATGCCGGTGGTCTTGCCGAATTCGGCCGGTGGAATGATCTCCTTGCGGAGGGTACGGACAGAAATGTTGAACATCTTGTCGAAGCCGGCGATCAGGAGAAAACCGGCTGCGTAGATCAGCGGATGCGCGCCGAGACCCGTCAGAACTGCACCAAGACAGATGAAGGCATAGGCTGTTCTTCCAAGTGTGTTGAGCCCAAGATGGACATGCGCGGTCAGCGTCAGCACGGCAAGGGTTGCAACGGCTCCACCAACCTGCAGCCAGGCATAGGTCTGTTCACTCTGGGCGAAAAATCCCGTCATCATCGCCGCAGCTGTTGCCAGTGTCGCACCGATGATCAGGTTGACGCCGGCTGCCTGCAGGATCGCACGCGTCAACCCAGGCAGTTGCCAGACCAGCCGAAGCGCAGTCGTCAAGTCAGCAACCGGATGCCGGCGCTCCCCAGCCGGTTGTCCTTCCAGGCGTTCCTGTCCGCGCCACATCATGAAAATACCGTCAGCGAGGAAAAACAGGCCCGTCGCCACGAAGACAACGGTTTCCCAAGGCCAGAGCGCCATCAGGTAGGCTGCCGTCAACGGCCCCAGGACAACACCCATCTGCGAGGCAATCTGACTGTAGCTTGCCACCTTTTCAAACCGCTGGTCCTTGAAACCACGGACCAGTACCATTTCAAGTGCAAGCATGCCCTGGGTCGTCAAAATGCCTACGAGCGCAGACAGACCGATCAACCACCAGACCCCGCCAAACACGATCTGACCGGCGATACCGACAAGGCAGACGGCAGCCCTTGCGATACGGCTGATCCGCAAAAGCAGGATCGGGTTGAATCTGTCGCACAGGATGCCGGCGACTGGAAAGGTGAGATAGCGCGGCAACGTTTCGAAGAAAAATGCCAGACCGGACCAGGCGACGTTTCCGGTTATCTGGAAAATGACCAGAGGCACCAGAAAGAGCAGGATCTGGTCGGCCAGAACCGTCAGGAACATGGACGTGAAAAAAGCGCGGTCACGGACGAGCATCAGGGACTTTCTTGGGTGCGCCAGAGGGAGCGCCTCCTACGTAACACTCGCTTCACGGCACCGCAAGCCGCAGAAATGGGTCATTTCAATCGATTTAAATCTTTTGAGCGTTTTTAAGCTGCAGGTTTTCCGTGTCACGTAATCCCTTCTGCAGGTCGTGAGCTATCCGCTCCACCGAACACCGGTTTCAAGTCCCAGGCGGACTATTTCAGCCCGAGTTCTTGACCATGCCGACCATGTCCGACAGGCTCTGGCTATTGCAAAAAAGGGGACCGAGTTGAGCGCAACACTCCACGTTATGTATCCGACGGGCGAAGGCCTTACATTTGATCATGACTATTATGCCGGGCACCACATGAAGCTGGTACGTGACGGCCTGGGCGACGTCGCCGAGAGCATGTCAGCCTCCAGGGGCATTGCTGGTGGCCCCGACATTCCGCCGGGATATTTCGCTGTGTTTACACTCAGCGTCGCATCGCTTGATGTCCTGCAAGGCGCGCTTGCAAATTCGCAAGCAATCCTGGACGACATTCCCAATTATTATAACGGCCGACCGACGATACTGATTGGTGAGACGATCCAATGACGAGGGAAAGTACGGCATGAAGGTGCCGCCCCTTTCCTGAAATCAGAGTTTCCAACCAAAGACGTTTTCTGCACAGGTTGCCGAAAGCCGACAAAGCCGCCCCTTTGTCAACTCAACGCGGAAACAGCACGGTAAGTGTCGACACCTTCGTGCTGCGGGCCTGGGTAGTTTCGGACCTCGAGGATGCGGAAGTGCGGTACCCGGGAACATTTCCGGATCTCCACATTCGCCACGACGTCCCGGTGCAAACAGCGCAATCAGGCCTTCCGCGCGACGATGAACCTGCTGCGCGGTTCCGGGTACGTGCCGGTTTCGATAATGTCGAACCCTGTCCGGCTGATCATGTCTTCCACCGAGGCAAAGGAATAGACGCGCACGAATGGAGCCTTGCCGACCAGTTGCATTGCCTTGATCAACGGCACGAACAGCCAGGCCTTGTCCGCCAGACAGACCGTCTTTGAGATAAAGAGCCCGCCCGGTTTCAATAGACCGTGCACGCGTGCCAGAAGGTCTTCCGGATTTTCGACGAGGTGGAGGAAGTTGAAGCCAAGGATCGCGTCGTAACCTTCAGGCACTTCGACGCTTTCGCTGAAAACATCGGCGGTCAGAAAACGCAGGCCGTCGTGCAACTTGCCCCTGGTTTTTTCGGCTTCGAGCTTTTCGTCCGCAATCCTGATCATGCCCGGAGCAAAGTCCGTTGCAAGATATGATCTGACATTGCCGTCCATGATCAGGGCAGTCGATCCCGTGCCGCAACCAAGTTCGAGCACATTGTCCTTTGGTCCAAGGTGTTCGAGCGTGCGGGCCAGCGTCTTTTGGTAGGCGTCCTCATCCTTGATCGGTGAAGCAGCGTATTTACGTGCCGTCTTGTCCCAAAAACGGGTCGATGATGTCATGTCGTTCGTCCATGCAACTGCCATGGTAGGGCTTTCTCAAAATTCGGGAAAAGGACGGGAAACGCCCTGTTTATTTGCGTCTTCCAGCGCTGCCGCGAAGGCCGAGGCGCTCAAGCAGACCGCGGCCGAGATCCCTGCCGCCGGTTGGCGAGGCCAGGAATTCCAGCACGGCAATCGCAGTATTTGCCAGGTGCGAAACTAAAGTGTGCAGGCTCATCTGAAGCGCTCCTTGCGTCCCTTCTAACCTCTCCAAAAACGAATGGAAATTGCCGAAATCTCGCTAGGTGATATACAAAAATGCATGAACTGGAAAAGCATCACCTTCGACTGGAACCATGCCCGGGCCTTTCTCGTGACGGCAGAGGAAGGATCCCTGTCGGCTGCGGCACGCGCTCTAGGCCTGACGCAACCGACCCTGAGCCGTCAAGTCGCCGCACTGGAGGAAACACTTGGAGTTACCTTGTTCGAACGGGTTTCCAAAAGCCTCGTTCTGACAGAGGCCGGCATCGAGCTTGCCGAACACGTGCGTGCCATGGGTGACGCGGCCAGCCGGATCTCGCTTGCAGCGTCCGGCCAATCCCAACAGATTGAGGGATTGGTGACAATCTCCGCAACAGATCTGATGGCAGCGAATGTTCTGCCGAACATCCTTCGGAACTTGCGCCGCAAGGCCCCGGCCATCGAACTCAAGGTCCTTTGCACCAACAGCCTCAGCGACCTGCGGCGGCGCGAGGCGGATATTGCCGTGCGCCATGTCGAACCGGATCACCCCGATCTCTATGCGCGCAAGCTGCGCGAAGCACCCGCCCGGATCTATGCCGCAAGGTCCTATCTGGAAAAAATCGGCAGAAAGCCAACCAGGAAAGACGCTGCGGATCTCGACTTCGTCGGCTACGACAATAATGAAGAACTGGTCAAATATCTGCGGGTCTTCGGACTCGATGTCAGCGAGGCCAACATAAATCTCGGTTCGCCCAGTGGCATCGTTGCCTGGCAATATGTCTGTGAAGGGTTCGGATTGTCGATCATGGCCGACGAGATCGCGGCACGCTACCCAGAAATTGTTCCAGCCTTTGAGGACGTTGAGCCGATCACGTTTCCGATCTGGCTGGTCACGCACCGGGAACTTCACACCAGCCGCAGGATCCGGATGGTGTTTGATCATCTGGCTGAGGGATTGCTCGCGGTCAGACCACCGGTCGTGGGTTGAACCCGGTTCTTTGCATCATGCTCTCGACCACAGACGGTTCATCATCGCGTGCCGGGGCTTCATGTCATCCCAGCATCCAGTTGAGCACCAGGCGCCAGTCTGTCATGCGGATCGGCGTGCCGTGCGTGCCTGTGTCGAACAGCGTGAAGCGAATCGGGTAGTTGGGTGCCCTTGACTTGATCTGCTTGAAAAAATTGGCCTGGCTTTCCCAGTTGTAGACCCGGTCGAGCGTCCCCTGCCCCATGTATATCGGCACGTTGCGCGACAGTCCCCCGGACGAGAGGAAGTTCGGATCCTTCGGCGAACCGAGCAGCATGATGCCGTTGACCAGACGGGAATAGTTGGCGCTCTTCACCAGGTTCCAGCAGATGATGCCTCCCATGGACCCGCACGCCACCACGACCTTTGCACCAGGCGAGAGTTGTTTCTGATGCCGGATCAGGGCAGCAACATCGGCTGTTCCGCCCTTGCCGAAATTCTTGATATCGACCGTCAGATATGCACCGCCATTGCGCACCATCAGGTTCTGCACACGGTTGAAATTGCCGCCGAAGGAAACGTCGTTCATGCCCTGGAAGCGGTTGCCGCCCTGGCCGTGGATATAGATGACAATGGCCTTTGCGCCGCCCTTCCACTTTCCGGTCCCCATATACTGGATCGTCCGGCCGTTGGCCTGCAGTTCGGCGCTGCCCCTGCCCCGCTTGGGCTTGTAGGAGACATAGTTGCCGAACACCTTGCGTTCGTCGACTTCGTCCCGGTCACGCAGATCACGCTGCTTGGAATATTCTACAACGATGAAGTCGCCGTCGTAGAGCGTCTCGGAGACCTTCTTGTATCTGAAGAGACGATCCTTGTACGGCTTCAGAACATCGGCCTGCGCTGTTCCTGAACATGCAATGGCAGCGCCCAGCAAGACACCACAAAACAATCTCATCGAGTGGGCAGACATCAATCGGTGCAGCATAAATGGCTCTTCGTTCAGGCAACGCGTTCAAGCAAATCAGTCGATAACCTACGCGCCACGCCTGCGCAGTGCAATTGCGTCCCGGGCAAAAACCGGCGGCCATCGTTACACGGGCCGGCGCCAAAGTCGCACCCGACAGGTAGCTGTTTCCAACAGGGCTTTGGCTTTTTCAATTTGTGAAAACGCGGGAATTTTCCGAAATCGACTACCCACACTGCGATTAATACGGAGGAAATTCGCAACTTTATCCACACCCTGGAAGGCTCTTTGAATAACTTCCTCGCAAATTGCGAACTTAAGGAATTGGTAACCATAAAATCCCAAGATTTTCAATGAGACAGGTCCGAAAGAGACCGAACCGCAAGACAATGCACGGCAAGTTCAGGAGAACCCAGATGCCAGTCATTTCCTTCGCAAATGCAAAAGGCGGCGCGGGCAAAACCACAGCCGCCCTGCTGCTGGCGACAGAAGTCGCGGCACGAGGAAAACGCGTGACCATATTCGATGCCGATCCGCAAAAGTGGATCTCGAAGTGGTTTGAACTACCAAGGACATGTCCGGGCATCTCGGTCGTCAGCGAAATGTCTCCGGCCTCCATCACAGAGCAGATCACGCACGCCACCGAATATTCCGACTATGTGATTGTCGACCTGGAAGGCACCGAAAATCTGATCGTTGCCAACGCGCTGTCGGTCTCCGATCTGGTGGTCGTCCCGATCCAGGGTTCTTCGATGGACGCGCGTGGCGGCGCCAAGATCCTGACATTGATCAAGAAACTTGAAAAGATCGTCCGGCAGGACATCAAGCATTGTGTCGTTCTGACGCGCACAAACGCAGCCGTTACAACACGCGCCATGAAATCGGTTCAGGAGTTCCTGTCCACCCAGAATATCGACGTGTTGATGACACCGATTGTCGAACGGGCGGCTTTCCGCGATTTGTTCGAGTTCGGTGGCGGGCTTGCAAACCTCGACGCATCGGTGGTGTCCGGTGTTGCCAAGGCCCGGGAAAATGCTGCGCTCTATGCAGCGGAGATCCTTGAGCGGGCAATCACGGTGCCGAAGAAACGCTGGTACAACATCTTCAAGCGCGCCAGCTGACTTGTGATCGCACTGATACGAGAAGCCGGGCTGTGCCCGGCTTTTTACGTTTTGGCCAGTGGTTTGCCTGGCGTGATCGGACTAGTGTGAAGCTGCTTAGAATTGTGTCCGGTCCATGTTGCTGATCTTGTGGAGAAAGTCATGTTGTTGTTTCTTGTCCGTTCAGCTCGGGTGAGTGCAGCCTGCCTCTTCCTGGCAGGGTGTTTCGGCGAGGAGAGCGACGTGGCGCTCGGGTCGCTAGAACGAGACCGGGTGGCTCTGACCGCCACTGCCAACGAGGTGCTGATCGACCTGCCCATTCCGCAGGGAACGTTTGTCGAGGCGGGAACGGTTCTCGCTCAGTTGAACCCGACAGAACAGCAGGCCGTCGTCAACCAGGCGCAGGCCGAAGTGCAAAAGTCGAAGGCCAATCTGCGAAAGCTGCTCAACGGCTCACGAGAAGAAGATATTGCAAAAGCCCGCGCAAATGTCGCCGGAGCGAACGCTGAACTGGTCGATGCAGAGGCCTCTTTCCAGCGCTACAGCAACCTGACGGGGCGTGGCACCACCAGCCAGGCACAACTTGACAGTGCGCGGGCCGGTCGGGATGCAGCGGCGGCCAGCCTGAAAAGTGCCGAAGAAGAGCTGAAGGAACTTGTGGCGGGGTCCCGGCCGGAGGATATCGACATCGCCCGCGCGGAACTTGCCGCCGCCGAGGCCAGTCTCATGACCCAGATGACGATCTTATCGGACCTGACAATCACGGCCTCCCGTGACGGTGTCCTGGACAACCTGCCATGGAACCTTGGAGAACGCGTCACCGTAGGCAGTCCCGTTGCCGTTCTGCTTGCAGGCAATGCGCCCTATGCACGCGTCTATGTCCCGGAACCGCACCGGGTCAAGATCAAGGAAGGCGACAAGCTCAAGGTCAGGGTTGACGGCCTCGACGCGTCCATTGAAGGTCATGTCCGCTGGATCAGCTCCGACCCTTCGTTCACGCCCTACTATGCTCTCAATCAGTCTGAACGCGCACGGCTGATGTATGTCGCAGAGATACAACTTCCCGACAGCGCGTCCGATCTGCCGAACGGCGTTCCTGCCCAGGTGGTGCTTCCGTGATTGCGCCTGCGTCGGACATCGTCGTCAGGGCTGAAGGGCTGGTGAAAAAATTCAAGAACTTCCGTGCGGTCGACGGGCTCGACCTCACGATTGAGCGCGGCATGATCTACGGCTTTCTCGGTCCCAACGGCTCCGGCAAGACAACTGCCATGCGCATGTTGACAGGGCTACTGACACCTACCGAGGGCACGGTCGAGGTGCTGGGCCTGTCCGTTCCAAAGGATGCGGAGACGCTGAAATACAAGATCGGCTACATGACGCAAACATTCTCGCTCTACGGCGATCTGACGGTTCTCGAAAATCTCAATTTCATGTCGACGATTTACGGCCTGCCGAGAAAAAAGCGCCAGGACCGCATCCGGGAAGTGATGGACCGGTATGAACTGACGGACCTGAAGGACCGGTTCGCCGGCAAGATGTCCGGTGGCCAGCGCCAACGTCTTGCCCTGGCAACCGCCGTGTTGCACGAGCCGCAGTTGCTGTTCCTGGACGAACCCACCTCTGCGGTCGACCCTGAATCCCGGCGGCATTTCTGGGAGCAGCTGTTCGACCTCGTGGAAAACGGTACCTCGATCATCGTGACAACGCATTTCATGGACGAGGCGGAGCGCTGTCACAAGATAGCAATCCTGGAAGCGGGCCAGAAGCGGGCCGACGGCGCACCCAAGGAACTGATGGCAGCGATGGGCGCCAACGTGGTTGAAATAGAAGGCCCGAACCTCCGCGAGATCCGCCGTCACCTTCTGGGAACGGCCGGTGTCATGGCGGCCGCCCAGTTGGGTGCCCGCTTGCGGGTGCTGGTGGATGACGACATTCGGGACCCGCAGTCCTTCCTCAAGGAGAAACCGGAAACCGACGGTGCAACGCTGATCGAGCAGGTTCGACCCAATCTCGAGGACGTTTTCGTGACGGCAACCGGAGAAGGCCGCCAATGAGGTCATTGTCCCGCATTTCCGCGATTTTCCTCAAGGAACTGGCACAGCTCCGCCGTGACAGGATGACCTTCGGCATGGTGATCATGATCCCGCTGATCCAGCTGATCCTTTTCGGCTATGCCATCAACACCAACATCCGCGACATTCCCGTTGCTGTGGTCGACCAGAGCCAGACAGCGCTCAGCCGTATCCTGATCCAGATGGTGGAAGCCACGCGAGTGGTCAAGGTAACCGAACGCCTGAGCACCCCGGAAGAAGCCGAAGCGGCGATCAAGTCCGCTCGTGTACGCGCCGCTTTCGTCCTGCCCGAAGACCTGTCGCAACGGATCGTGCGGTCTCCTTCAGTCGGCCGCGGCACACCGCCGTCAACGGATGAGGAAACCAGCAGGCCGGTGGCACAATGGATCGTCGACGGTTCCGACACGATGATAGCGGGGGCTATCAAATCACTCCGGTCGATGCCGCTTTCAGAGCTTAACCGACAGGCACCGAACCGATCCACGCCGACATTTGAAGTTGCCCTCTTCTTCAATCCGGAGCAGCGGACGGCCATAAACATCGTCCCGGGCCTGGTGGGCATCATTCTCACCATGACAATGATCATGTTCACGTCTGCGGCAATCGTGCGCGAACGCGAGCGTGGCAACATGGAAATGCTGATCAACACCCCTGTAAGGCCAATGGAACTGATGATCGGGAAGATCATCCCTTATATCTTTATCGGCCTGCTGCAGACGGTGATCATTCTGGGTCTGGGTCACATGCTCTTCAACGTGCCTTTCGGCGACAAGACACTCGATCTTCTGATCGGAACACTGCTGTTCATAGGTGCGAGCCTGTCACTCGGTCTGGTGCTGTCAACCATCGCGCAGAGCCAGCTCCAGGCCACCCAGATGACCGTCTTCGTGCTGCTGCCGTCAATCCTGCTTTCCGGGTTCATGTTCCCCTATGAAGGCATGCCGTTGATTGCGCAGTACATCGCAGAGGCCTTTCCCGCCACCCATTTCATGCGCATGGTGCGCGGGTTCGTTCTGCGCGATGCCGGCCTTGTCGACCTGCATCGCGATGTCCTCTGGATGTGCGGTTTCTTTGTTCTCGGCATGACGGTCGCCGCCCTTCGTTTCAAGAAGCGGCTGGACTGAGCAAACACGGATTCATTTCGGCTGCGGCCCCGTGTCGACCCGCGGGTTCGCGGTTCGAAGGACCGGTGTCTGATCCGAGACATTTTCCCTGCTTTCGCGCCAGACCACGAAGATACCCGACAGGATGATCACCGAAGAGCCAAGGGCAACGTAAAGGTCCGGCGTTTCGGCAAAGAAGAGCGCTCCGAACAATGTTGCCCACAGGATCTGGCTGTATTGCAAGGGAGCGACAAACGCAGCTGGCGCGGCCCGGTAGGCGCCGAGAATACAAAGCTGCGCAAGCACGGACAGGAAGCCGACAACCGCCATCAACCCGAGATCGGGAAGCGATACGGGCACATAAACAATCGGCAATGTCATCGACATGACCAGCATCGACAGGAGCATCGGAAACAGGATCAGGACGGCGGGACGTTCCTTGCCACCGAGCTTGCGGGCCAGGATGGATGACATGGCACTTGCACCGGCGGCCGTCAGCCCGGAAATGTGCCCCCATGTGAGTTCGGTAACGCCCGGCCTCAGGACAATCATGACCCCGATCAGCCCGACCAGCACCGCACCCCAGCGTTGCATCCTGACCGTCTCTCCGAGGAGCGGAACGGACAGTACCGTCACCAGAAGCGGCGTGGCGAAAAGCAGCGAATAAACTTCGGCAAGAGGCAGGACGGTAAATGCGTAGAACCCGCAAGACATCGCAACGATGCTCAGTCCGGCACGGCAAAGAACAAGGACAGGAAAATGTGGACGGAAATTGTCGATGGCCTTGTCAGCCAACATGATGATGGACATCGGCACAAAGGCAAACAGCATTGAGAAAAAGATGATCTGGAACACCTGGTAGGTTCCGCCAAGCGACTTGATAACGGCGTCGTGGGTTGAGAAAAGAGCGAACGCCCCAAGTGCCGCGAGGAGTCCCCTGAGCAATGCTGACATGGCTGAAGCCCTCTTCGGCTGGGTAGATCGGCCCGCTTGTGACGCAAGCCCGAAGACACGAGGAACGAAGCGCGTCTAGAAGTTTTCCGGTTCGCATGCCGGAGGCCGTCAATGACGCCGCTCCAGACCCTAGTTACCAGAAAGCGTGCAATCGCCAAAGACCCGCTGGTTGCTCCAAGCTGCGAAATCTACAGCAAGTAACCATCAATTCCGGTCAACTCGGTCAATGTCAGACAAATACCCGTGCCAGAGTTGCCACAGCCATCGCGGTTGCCGCGCGTTTGGGTCCATCGAATTCTGCAGCGGCCTGTCCGGGAACTGTCAGGTTGACGCGGTTTAGATCCGATGCTTCCAGTTGATCCAGATCCGCTGACTTGGCGGCCTCTTCCGCGGAGATGCGGATCTCGTCCAGCATCCGGACAAGGCACTGCCAGATATGCAAGGGGGGTGCTTCGCTTGTGTCGCACCAGCGAACAATTTCATCTTTTGATACGTCAAGAGCAGCAGCGGCCTCGTCTATCGACAGACCGATGTACTTGACCATATCACTGAAATTACTCATCTTTTCACCCCAGACGTTGAACGTCCGTACACATCCACCTCCATATAGTGCGCTGCAATATGGCGAAATTCCAGCATTTTACAAGATTTTAGTTAAATCATTCATCGGCAAAGGATTTGAGCGCCGGAACATAACGATGATTCTCGCAGCCGCTCTCGGTAGTTCTCGCGAGCATAGCGGACGTCTATTGATCCTACGTATAGGTTGAACCGTCAATTATCTGAAATTGCTCGACAAAATCGATATCGGTGGAAAACGGACCGCTGCCGGAATGTCAGGTTCGGTTAATGGTAGGTTTATTTGACCAAATCAACCGACCTGACATGCCGCCGGACCCCGTTCATGAAGTTCAAGGGAAAATCCTTTATTGCGATCGTGCTTTCACCTGAGCAACCCTTCGATGCGTGGTTCAAGGAAGTTGACCGGATCATATCGCGCTCGCCGGGTTTTTTCATCGACCGGCCGATCATCCTTGATGTTCGAGGCACCAACATCCCGATCGAGGATCTGGAACAGCTCCTCGACGGTTTGAACGAGCGCTCGATCCGCGTCATGGGAATAGACGGCGTGTCCGGGACGCGCCTCAAGAAAGGCATGCCGCCGAGCTTTGGCGGCGGACGGCTTGCTTCAGATGTGGCGGTGCCCGAGCCAGGCAATGTCAGTGACGAAGACAACAAAGAGGTCCAGTCAGCTGATGCATCAGCCGCAGCCCCAAGTGAAACATCCGTGGTCAATTCGAAAGACGGGGATGTAAACGGACAATCAGTCAACGGCCATACTTCTGCCAAACCGGACACGGAGACATCGGATCCTGCCCCAATGGAAGAAGGTGCATCGATCGTGATTCCCGAACCCGTTCGCTCAGGCCAGAGCATCCTCCATCCGGATGGAGACGTCACGGTGATCGGGTCCGTCAGCTCTGGTGCAGAGATCATTGCGGGCGGGTCCATCCATATCTACGGGGCACTGCGTGGCCGGGCCCTTGCTGGCGTTGCCGGCAAGGACAATGCCAGGATTTTCTGCACGAAGCTGGATGCCGAACTGGTCTCCATCAACGGACTTTACAAGGTCGCGGACGACTTCGACGCCGCCTTACGCAATTCACCGGCACAGATCCGCTTCGAGAACGAAACGCTGGTCTTTGAAGAACTGAACTGAACAGGACCCTGCCAATGAGAGACGGGACTGAAGTCAAAAACGGGACGGACACCATGAGCAACGCCACTGTCGTTGTGGTCACGTCGGGCAAAGGCGGGGTTGGCAAGACGACCACAACCGCCGCGATTGCTTCGGCGCTTGCCAAAGAAGGCTACCAGGTCTGTGCGATCGATTTCGATGTCGGGCTGCGCAATCTCGATCTGATCATGGGCGCGGAGCGCCGGGTGGTGTTCGACCTCGTCAACGTTGTACGCGGCGAAGCGTCTATCAAGCAGGCCCTGGTGCGCGACAAGAAGCTCAACAATCTGTTCCTGCTGCCGGCGTCCCAGACCCGTGACAAGGATGCCCTCACCGAGGAGGGTGTCGCCAGTGTCATCAACGAGTTGCGCATGTATTTCGACTGGGTGATCTGCGACAGCCCGGCCGGCATCGAACGCGGAGCGACACTTGCCATGCGCCACGCCGACGAGGCCATCATCGTTTCCAATCCGGAAGTGTCTTCCGTTCGGGACTGTGACCGGATCATCGGTTTGCTCGATGCCAAGACCAAGGTTGCGGAAGACGGTGGCCGGATGCCCAAGCATCTGATGATCACGCGCTATGACACGGACCGCGCAAAGACTGGCGACATGCTGGCAACTGACGATGTGGTCGACATTCTTTCGGTTCCGCTGATCGGCGTCGTACCGGAGAGCAAGGATGTTCTGAAGGCGTCCAATGTCGGCCTCCCCGTCACGTTGTCGGATGAAAATTCTCCGGCTGCAAAAGCGTACATGGAAGCGACGCGCCGTCTGCTCGGGGAAAACATCCCGGTCACAATCCCGGAAGAGAAGAAGAGCCTGTTCGGCAAGCTCTTCAAAGGGAGGGCCGCATGAACATCCTGAGCCTCTTTGGCAAAAGAGGCGAAAGCGCCTCTGTTGCCAAAAACCGGCTGCAAATCCTTCTGGCACACGAACGGGCCGATGACGGATCCGATGCCGTTCTGATCTCGAGCCTGCGGGAAGATATCCTGGCCGTTGTTGCCAAACGGGTCGACATAGACCCGGACTCCGTACGCCTTGAAATGGACCGTTCAGGCGACGTCACGACACTCGGCATTGATATCGAGCTGCCGGCAGCGAAGGCTTCCTAACACACTGTTTCAGGCACGAACCGGCTGACTGGCCGGTTCGTGTTCTGGCGTTTGACAGCTCTTTGGGGCGTCGTCCTGTTGTAATGTCTCTCAACGGCGACTTGCTCAGATCAAGCAGACCCGATGTGCAGACGGCAACCTGCGGCGCCCGCTCCGGCCGTTACGCCCTGCTTGACGTTTCGTCGCCGCTGTATACCTCCACGCTGCTGATCAGTTTCGGCAGGCGCCAGATCACCGGGATCGAAACGAGCGTCGCGATGATGATGTAGTAGACCGGCGCAAAATCGTCACCGGTCCTGTTCACAAGATACGTCGCAACGATTGGTGTCGTTCCGCCGAATACAGCCATACAAATATTGTAACCGAGCGCCACAACGCTGCAGCGAAGGTGTTGCGGCGCCATCATCGTAAGCGCACTGACCGAAAGGGCCCAGCCGGCCGTACTGCTGAGCGTCAACCCGAGCTGGCCTGCAAAAACCGAAATGGTGTCCGGTCGGTGCATCAGCCACCAACAGGGTGCGGCCGCAAGAAGCGTAACGATCGCGCCGGCCAAAAAGACCGGACGAAATCCGAACCTGTCGGCTGCCATGCCGCAAACCGGCACGAACAGTGCCATGACGATGAGATTGATTGTCGTGATGTCGAGAGCTTTCGAAGAGGAAAACCCGGTTTCCGACCCCAGGTAAGACACCGCGTAGACGTAGATGACAAAATAGATCACGGCCGTTGGTATCAGCAGCAAAACCATCTGTCCGATCAGCCCCTTGTGATTGCGCAGGCTTTGCAGAACGGGAGACGTCCTGTCGTCCGGGTTTTCAGCCCTGACGGTTTCAGTCAGGCTCAAGCGCAGGATCGCACTGAATATCGCGACAAGACCACCGATCGCGAATGGGAGTCTCCATCCCCACTCAGCCATTTGTTCGGTGCTCAGGACCGTGCTGAAACCCGCCGGAACGGCAGACCCGAGAACACAACCCCACATCATGGCAAAGGCGACCCATGCACCGGTCATGGCCCTGCGCCCCTCACGCGCCTGCTCGACAAGCAACACGCCGGAAGCCGTGTACTCACCGGCAACGGATATTCCCTGCACGACGCGGATGGCAACCAGAAGCAAGGCGGCAGCAATACCGATTTCCTCATAGGTCGGAAGTGCGGCGATGGCAAAGGACCCGCCTCCCATCAGCAGAACGGAGATCATAAGTGCCGTCTTGCGCCCGATGCGGTCACCTATATGTCCGAAGATAACACTTCCGATCGGCCGTGCGGCATACCCGACCGCGAGAACCGCAAAGGCGGACAGGAGCGAGGCCAACTTGTCCTCCGACGGGAAAAAGAGCGTTGCCAGCGTCGGAGCCAGAAAACCGTATACCGTAAAATCGTACCATTCCAGAACGTTGCCGCTGGACGCGGCCACAATGGCTTTGGGTGTCAGTTTCGATTTTGTCTCAGTCATGACACCTCGTCTCTGCGGTCAGGCGCCCCATTCACAGCTGCCGATGACCTGCGCCAGCTGCCAAAGTGTTCTTGCCAGCAAGCAAAAAGCATACGGTCAATCCTGTCTGCGCCGTCACCCTGTGCGCCACTGCCGATATCCAGCGGCACAATTGACAAGCTCAAACAACATGTCGGTCAATAGACAGCCAGCCGCACTGTCGCATTGCTGGTGTCATCACAACGTTCATTATCGGGAATTGTATAAAGTGATTTGCCAGTTTCTGAAAGTATTTCGGCCTCAACCGCAATAGCTGCGGACCGGGTATCTGAATTCCCTGCGAGCCTTGGCATACATCTCTTCCTGTTGATTGAAAACGTCGCCTCCCATCATTGATCCGGGTGGAATTTCTGTTGCGTTTGACTTCGTTTTTCATACGACAAGATCACATTCCAATAACTGGAAACTCTTGTCGAATTGCGAAGGCCTGTTCGTGACACAGGCATTTGTTCGAAAAAAGCCGGCTGCAATGAACGAATTTTGTTTGTGATCCATGTCTGTCACTTGGCCCAGGGCTTGCTTGACCAAGGTTCATGCATTGGAGAACAGGCGTAAATGTGCACACACAGGACGGTTGACGCAGTTGTCAGTTTCAAAATGAGACTATTTGCCCGTCAAATCTTTCACTTCCGTTACTGCACGCAATAAGTGCTTGCCCGGTTGTATTTCCATGCTAAGTATGACTAAGAAAAATTAACCATGGGATCGTTAAACATGAAGTCATTGAATTTCGCGGGAATTGCGGCAGCCATCTTTCTTGCTGCCTCCACAGTTGCCAGTGCCGCTCCGACGCTTAGCTTTTCAGGGCTCAATCAGGCTCAAATCGAAGCGCTGACCCCGGTTGCGAATATTGCACCGACGTCAACAACAGGAAACTACTTTAACAACGTGATCGGCAACCAGTTCAATGGTGGCGGCGGGTTGATCGCACGATCTCCGTGGGAGGGCACGTCCCACCAGAACACCGACGGTGTTTTCAGCTCGGTGCAGGGCGGATCTTCGGCAACCTTTGAATTTGACAAGGTCCAGACCGGACTGTCCATGATCTGGGGATCTCCTGACAGCTACAATGACCTGGTGATTACGTTGTTGGGAGGTGGTGGCACCTACACCATCAACGGCAATGACGTGAAAGGCCCAAGCGGCATTCTGGCTTCACTGGTCGGCGTCACGAATGTCGCATTCCAGAAAATTGTTCTCACGTCGGGTTCCAACGCTTTTGAGTTTGCCAACCTGAAAACCACACCCGTCCCGATCCCAGCCGGCGCTCTGCTTCTGGTGACCGCGGTCGGTGGGCTCGCGCTGGTGCGTCGCAGGAAGTCCGCGTAACCTGCAATTTCCGGGATCGTAGATCCCGTGAACGAAATCAAAGTCAAAGGGGCTCCGGGATTTTATCCCGGAGCCCCTTTGACTTTGTGAGCGGATATCGTCAGCAGGCGTCAAGCTCTGTCACCCACGAGAGCAACGTCAGCCGCCCAGGACCAGCTACGGACAACCGAAGAAACGTTAATGTACTGAATGAAGCACTTAAGCGGCAGGAATTCATCAACCATTCCAGGATCTTGGAAGGGGTCCCTTTGAAACCGATTCATTGAAGATCAGCGTTGTTCACTGAGTTCGACCGGTCAATTTGACCTCCTTCGGCAACTGCTGATCTTTTTATCGCTCGAATGGAATGACCAGTGAACGCAATGGGCCGGGATTTGATCGACGGATTGGCCGGTGACATCATCTCTCAGACTGTAGCAACCGGCATCTTACCAACTGTCGTGGATTACCCCGGCGACGGCGGACAAGAAACACAGGAATTTCCAGCGAGCGGAAGCAATCCGATACACAAAGGACGGCTCTAGCGTTGCGGCCCCAGAAGCGCCATGTCCTTTTCGGCCAGCAACAGATTGGAATAAAGATTGGCGATCCACTGGCGCCCGGAGGTCGTGATTTTCAGATAGTCGATTGCCTTTTGTATGTAGGGTGCAACGCTGTTCCAGTAGAACTGCGGATAAAGATGGACCAGGTCAGCCGGGGTGTCATAGCCGAGTTGCTTGTTGAGGCCGGATTCTTCGAATTCATAAAAGAGGGCATTCGCCTTGCGAATATAGTGCGGGTCGCCAAGCTGACCGATAAAGTCGGCAGCTCTCAACAAATTTGCTTCTTCGCACAGTGTTTCGCCGTCATCCGGAAACCTGTTGGGAAACCGGGTGCCTTCGATTGCAGTTGCAACGCGCTCAGGGTCGAGAAGGCTGTTGCCCGCAAGACGATGATGTACGAAGAGTTTGGAGCGATCGACATGATAAGGTGTCAGCGACGCATCCGACGCGCCGCGCGGCAATTTGATTTTGTCGCCGGCAGGATCAATGACGAAACGATTGTCTTCGTCTTCCGGCAGGATACCACGCACATAACCGATATCATGGGTAAGGCAGGCAACGATGACATGTGCATAGTCGGTCGGGGCCATATCCGAATGGAGCGCACGGCCGCGCAGAATGTCATGCCCGGCCAGCGTCACCAGCATTGTGTGCTCGATATTGTGATAAAGCGCGTCGCTATTGCCGATACACTCCAGGGCGATGCGTGCAATAGACGGTAACAGTTCGGCAAGTTCCGGATCCGAGCGGCCGAAACGGCGCTGAACATAGGTTGTCAGGAAATCGCCGAGAGCGTCTGCCGCAAGTTCCGGGACGGTAATCATTGGTCGGAAAATTCCTGATCTATACTTTTAATAAAAAGCAAACTTCCTGAATTGGTACCGTTGCGAACGTATATGTCAAGGTGATGTCGGTAAACGTTTGGACTTCTGTCTGAACCTTCGCAACAGCATTATCATGATGCGGTTCGGCGACAGTGCCTGTTCATCCTGCCTTTTCCGCAGACAGCACGATGCAGCTCGGATTGTCCAGGTACCAGGCCCAACCGACCAGATGGTGTGTTTGCTCCGGCGGAAACTGGAGCGGATGCCAGCGAATATTGGTCAACCCGGCGCGTTTGAGCGCTTCTTCATGCTGCTGCCGGCTCCATTGCCATATCGGAACTTCAAAATCCTTGATAACGAGCGCGTATGCCGGTGGGTCAATGATGCGGTAATGAAAGCCGATCCGTTCTTCCATGTCGTCCGGAGCACTGGTAAAATCATAGTCCGGATTGATCGTATAGGTTACGAACTTCCCACCGGGTTCAAGGTTACGGCCGATCAGGTCAGCCATATGGTCAAGTTCCTCAACACTGCGTGCATAGTGAAAAAGATACATCGCCGTGACGATGTCTGCCCGCGGGGTCATTTGAAAGGTCTCGTCCGTGGCGCTGACCTCGCCATAGCTCACCCGATCCGGGAAGGCCTCAGGTTGCCCCTCAGCGTTTTGTTCCCTGGCGTGTTCCAGCATTTCTTCGGAGACATCAAGACCAAGAACCTCCGCAGCTCCGCCATGGGCAAGAACACGTGTCAAACGACCGTCACCACAGGCCAGGTCGAGAACGCGTTTGCCTGTGACAGGCCCCAGCACTTCCAGGAACACCGTCCATTCAAGCAGCCTGTAGGGGTTGTCGGCGACCGATTGCTGCAGATAGGGTGCGGGATTCCTGTCATAGTCTGCCATTGTACACCTCGCCGACCGGATTGCGGTTCAGGCAACCGCTTCTGATTGATTGTGCACAGTACCGGATAACCGGTTTCCGGGACAGACCTCGGGCAGACTTCACCGCACCTGAAGATTTGCTCTCAGCGCGTCACGCCTCGTAGACGATCTCGCGGGTTTCGCGGAAGGTCACATCAGGAAATTTTTCAGTGACATGACCGACTTCCCAGGCGTTCTTGAACAGGAACACCGGCTTGTCATCGCGGTCGTTTGCGATCGACATGCGATGGGCTTCGATCATCTTCTGCAGCGTCTGGCTATCTGTTTCAATCCAGCGGGCGGTGTTATAAGGCACCGCTTCAAAACCGATCTCTGTGCCGTATTCGGCCTTCAGCCGATCAACCACGACATCGAGCTGAAGCGCACCGACCACGCCGACAATCCAGTTGGAGCCGAGATCCGGCTTGAAGATCTGCACCAGACCTTCCTCGGCCAGATCCTGCAGACCCTGGCGCATCTGCTTGACGCGCATGGTGTCGGACAGGCGCACGCGTCGCAGAATTTCCGGTGCGAATGCCGGCAGGCCCGTGACGTGAATGTTCTCACCCTCCGTCAACGTGTCGCCGACGCGCAGCTGGCCATGGTTCGGGACGCCGATGACGTCGCCCGGATAGGCAAGATCTGCGATCTCGCGTTCCTCGGCAAAAAAGAAGATCGGTGCGGAGACCGCGATCTGCTTGTTTGCGCGTACGTGTTTCAGTTTCATGCCGCGCTTGAATGTTCCCGAACACAGGCGGACGAAAGCAATACGGTCGCGGTGTTTGGGGTCCATGTTGGCCTGCACCTTGAAGACGAAACCGGTGACCTTGTCTTCCCCGGGCATGATTGTACGCCCGCCGGTGGCCGGCTGGGAATGTGGCGGCGGTGCAAAGGCCGCTATGAAGTCGAGCACCTCTTCAATACCGTAGTCGCGCAGTGCGGAGCCGAAAAAGACCGGTGTCAGGTGACCCTCGAGAAAGCTCTCCCTATCGAATTCGGCGTAGCCTTCCGCACCGAGTTCCACGTTCTCGGTCAGTTCATCCATGATCCGGTCGAACACGGTTGCGGTCAGGATCTCGTCCTCAAGACCCGAAACGTCCCTGGTCTCAGCATAGGCGCCGCCGCGCTCGCCTTCGGACGTATGGAACTTCTTCTGCTGCCAGTCATAGACACCGAAGAAGTCTGAGCCCATGCCGACCGGCCAGGTCTGCGGCGAAACATCCAGCGCAAGCGCTTCCTGGACCTCGTCCAGGATCTCCAGGGCGTGACGGCCTTCCCGGTCGATCTTGTTGACGAAAGTGATGATCGGGATGTCGCGCAGGCGGCAGACCTCGAATAGCTTGCGGGTCTGGGTCTCGATGCCCTTCGCCGCATCAATGACCATGATTGCCGCATCGACGGCCGTGAGCGTGCGGTAAGTGTCCTCGGAAAAATCCTCGTGGCCCGGTGTGTCGAGGAGATTATAGACGATGCCCTTGCGCTCGAAGGTCATGACGGAAGACGAAACCGAAATGCCTCGTTCCTGCTCGATCTTCATCCAGTCCGAGCGAGCCCTGCGACGTTCACCGCGCGCCCTCACCTGCCCGGCTGCCCGGATCGCACCACCCGAAAGAAGAAGCTTTTCGGTCAGGGTCGTCTTGCCGGCATCCGGATGCGAAATAATTGCAAATGTGCGCCGTGATTGATACGGCGCCTTTCCGTTAAGGCCTGCCATGAAATTCTCCTGGTCCGCTGATCCGGCGGGGTCTGCGCATTCGCGACGGTTGATACCGGTGCGCAACAACACTCTTGGTGGCCGGACGGATTGATGTTTCGTTGGCGCAAGGTCATAGAGGGAATAAGAGAAAAATTCCAGAAGAGAATTGACGTCTACAGGCCGGCAACCAGGAATTTGGCGAAACCCACAGAAGCTTCTCCGCGCGGCTTGTTCACTGCCTGGACCAGATAATATCCAAGTCCCGTGTGGTGTGGCTGGTCGTCCATCTGGACAAGCCGACCCTCTTTCAAGACGGTTGCAATCACGTTGAGACCGCCGAGCGCAATCCCCTGACCGGCAATCGCGGCTTCCAGCAGGATCGGATAGCTGTTGAAGGTTACCGTCTCCGGCGGTTGCGGCCTGTCGTATTCCACAGAGCGGAGTGAAAACCAGGTCTCCCACGTAATCCAGTCCGGAGACAGCGGTTCCAGCTGGAGCAATCTCGCCTTTTTCAGATCTGCGGGCTGATTGAAGGGACCATTTCTTGCCAAATAGTCCGGTGAACAGACGGGCACAGCAACTTCATCAAACAGCAGGCTCGCCTCCAGCCCCGGCCAGTCGCCCGAACCGTGGCGAATGGCAAGGTCGATGCCGCTTCCGGGATTTTCGATATCATCCTGCTCACCGGTCATCAGGCGCAGCTCCACGCCCGGGTTTTCGATCTGGAAATTGAGTGCCCTTTCACGAAGCCAGTAGAAAGAAACGGCACCGTTGGCTGCAACCGTCAACGTCCCGCCTTCGCTCGCCTTTCGGATCTGGTAAGCGGCTTCCGCAATGTGTCCGAGGCCGTAGCTCACGGCCGACAAGAGCCGTTCACCTGCCCATGTCAGTTCGATCCGTCGGTGGGAACGGGTGAACAGTGCCGTGCCCAGACCCTGCTCCAGCTTCTGTATCTGATAGGTCACTGCGGCCTGCGTGATGAGAAGCTCCTCAGCCGCGGCGGTAAAATTCAGATGCCGTGCCGCAGCCTCGAAGGCAATCAGAGCTTTTGGTGACGGAATGTTTTTTCGAAGATTTCGCATTAAATATTTTAATTCTACTCCCCCAAAACATCTGATTTCACAAGGACGTGGTGTTGATTCATTAATTCATACCGCCTGAACGGTGGAACAACAATGCTTCGCCATCGCATCTTTGGAGGTTTTCATGGCCACGCACATCATGGATTACGGGTATCACTATGCTTGGGACAAGACTCTTACGCCCCAGCTTGAGATCGATACCGGTGATCGGGTCATCTTTGAATGCCGTGAAGCCGCAGACGGTCAGATCACTCCTTCGTCCACCTATCGAGATCTTGAAAACGGCGATATCGGCCGGGTGCATGCCATCCAGGGTCCGATCTTCTTGAAGGACGCAGAAGTCGGAGACGTTGTTGAAGTGGAACTGACGACATTCGAGCATCATGGCTGGGGCTGGACCGCACTGCAGCCGAAATCGGACGGCGTACTCGGCAAGGGGCTGCTGGAAGATGAATTTTCCGACTTGAAGGAACTGCGCATTCTCAATATCGGTGACGACGACTGCCTCGACTTTCTTCCCGATGTCCGGATCCCGATCAATCCGTCCTGCGGCCTAGTGGGCCTGGCCCCGGAAGAGGCCGGACCGCATCGCACGCTGCTGCCGCGCCGCACCGGTGGCAATATGGACAATCGATACCTGCGCGCCGGTTCCAGGGTGTTCCTGCCGGTTGAAGTGGCAGGTGGCCTCCTGTCTCTTGGTGATTGTCACCTTTCCCAGGGCGACGGACAGTCGAGCCTTTATGCGGTCGAGGCTCCCATGACGGTGACAGCGCGCATTCGCCTCCACAAGGACTGGCACATCGCGGCACCGCACTACATCACCGCGCCCGGGTGCCGGCATCGCAACGACAGCATGGCGTTTTACTCAACTTCTGCCTTCGGACCTGACCTTTACAAAAACGCACAGGATGCCAACCGAAGCATGGTCGAGTGGCTGATGCGGCTCCACGACCTGAAACTTTCGGATGCCTACCTGTTGACGGGCCTTGTCGGCAATCTGGTGATCAACGAGATCGTCGACACTCCGCATTACCACGTCTCTATGCAATTGCCGCGCGACATATTCCGGTAAAGCCAGGGTCCATCCAAATCGCGCCACATGACGACACCGTCCCGCGAAGGACCCAACATTCGTTTCAAAGGATCGTTTGCAGGCGCATGAAACTGGTAAACTGCCGCGAGCGAATCAAGCGACAGTCAACCAGGCGAGGTAAGTGCCCTTGAGCCCTACGAAATGTTTGATCACCGGCCTCCTCATGGTTGCCGTGATGGCCGCCATACTTTTCGCCATGGGAAGGATCCCGATCTGTGAGTGCGGTTACGTCCTCCTTTGGACGCCTGCGAGCGATGTTGCCGGGTCGTCACAACATATTGCCGACTGGTACACGTTTTCTCACATCATCCACGGGTTCATCTTCTACTGGGTGCTCTGGCTCCTGTTCCGGCGCAGTTCGGTTTGCGAACGCGCATTAGGGGCGATCCTCATCGAGGCAGCGTGGGAGGTGGCCGAAAACAGTCCCTGGATTATCGACCGGTACCGGGAAGCAACGATTGCCGTCGGCTATACCGGCGACAGCGTGCTCAATTCGATATTCGACATCGTCTGGATGCTGGTCGGTTTCTTCTTTGCCTGGCGGATGCCAGTCTGGGTCACAATCCTGGTCGCGATTTTCTTCGAACTGCTTGCACTTTGGGTGATCCGCGACAATCTCACCTTGAATGTCCTGATGCTCGTTTATCCGGTTGAAGCGATCAAGGTCTGGCAAGGGGGCTAGCAGGCACCGCCCTGAAACACTGCACTCGATCTGTTTATGCCGGGTCTCGGCGCCGTCCAGGTTTTGTGCCGATATGCAACACTTGCCAGTTGGTCCCGGGGCAAGCCCGGGACAGTGCCATGGATTTGGCTTGGAGAAATGAGGCGGCGCCGTCGGCGGCAAAGCGCTTCGATCTCCCTACTGAAACTTCGAGACAGGCTTGGCAAGCGGGACAACCTTCGCGTCCAGTTCTGCCTTGCGCACGAACCCAGGCGTTCCCTTGAGGGAAGAGTGCTCTTCTTCCTCGTCTTCCGGATCCAGGTCAATCAGGATCAGGTTTTCAAGAAAGGCGATCAGCGCTCCGCGGTCGGTTTCGGATAGAGCTTCGTATGCAAGTCTGCTTTCTTCGGCCTCACCTCCATGAGCCAGAATTGCCTCTTCAAGCGTCGTGGCATTTCCGTCGTGGAGCCAGGGGCCTGTCGACCCTACCCCAGCCAGGGAAGCTGTTGGCCAGACCGAAGCGCCGAAACCGTGCACATCAACGGGGTCACTGAGCTTTTCACCCATATCGTGACGCTTGAAGTCCGAGTACCAGGCAACGATGGCCGACCCATCCCCGGCTTTCTCAAACGCGCCGAAATTCAGAATTTCACCGTTGGCAACCTCAACATGATTGTTGGGTGAATCTTCCGTCAGATCAAACCACACTGCCGTATTGGCAGAGAGACCTGCTTCCGCAGCCTCCTGCCCGGACGGAAAGATCTCTTCGGTGAACCCGGCCTGCAGACTGGGTTCGCTGAAGATCGGGGTGGATACATTCATCACGGGCACGTGGCAACCCGTGCATTTCGCATCCGCAAATTTTGTCTCACCCTGCTCGATCCTGTCCTTTTCCTCCGGCTCGAGTTGCATGACACCACGCTGATGAAGTTCAAGCTTGGAAACCGGGCGTTCAAGAGCTGCCATATAGACCGTCAAAGCGGTCAGATCGCCGACGGACAACTCGCTTGTAACGCCGTCATGGTCGCCGTCGTGGTCACCGACAAGCTCTTCCGCCTGCATTCCAAGTTCATTGTGCGCCGCATGCCGGGTGAACGCGCGCAGGGTCGCATGGGATCCTTTCCAGCCGAACATCCTGACAACGAGGTCTTCGTCTACCCCTTCGACGCTGCTGCGATCATACTCGGCAACGCAGACACCGGTTTGCGCATCCAGTCTAGGGCTGGCAGACAGCATTCCGAAATCGACTGATTTGGCGGTCAAGGGGCGCGATGCGCTGCCATTCAGTGCGCAGACCTCTTTTTCCAATGTCGCTTCCACGGCCTGAAGCTCTGCGGTCATTTCTTCCGCGATACGCTGAACGGCACCAAGTGCAAACAGATGAGGGGTGTTTCGGTGGAGATATCTTGCAGGATCACCGGTATGCAAGGGATCAACTATTGCATTGAGCGGATTGGGACCTGCACCGTTTGCATATGGCGCGGAGTGGCATGAGATACACGATTGTGCGACCGGCCCGGCTTCGCGTTTCGGCAAATGGTTCGTCCACTCGCCAAATGCCTGCAAGTCCGCCCGAGGCATGCGAGTGAACAGCCTTCCGTCCTGGCTGACTTTTGCCCCGACACCCCGCTCGACCGTAAAGACCGCTTCCGTCAGTTCATCTCCCGCCTCAAAGGCCTCGATGAATGCCTGGTGCGGATCCTCCCCGACCCGGTCATTCAAATGCATCTGATCGAGTTTTTCCGGAACTTCGGCAATGGCAACCCCGACTGCCCCCAATAGAATAAAAACGGAAACACATGCGAACGGGCGAGAGCTTGACGCAATCATGATTACTGCCTCTTTTATTTCTTCTTGAAGAGAAGCAATCACGTTTGTGTGAAAATATGGCAGAAAGAAGTAAAAACTATATATTTTGTTTTATTTTTATTTAAGGATCAAAGTCGAAAATTGAGTGTTTTATTTAGTTGTATTTTTTTATTTGGAAACATTCAGAAATATTTCGACACAGTTTCGCCAAAACTTAATAAATACAAGTCATTCGGATGCTTGCTTAGCCGAACTTCTCGATTTTCGCGCAGGAACCAAACTTCGACGGCCGACCGGAACATCTAAACGAAGTGCATTACAGCTGGAACAGCTTGTGCTTCTTGAGCAGATCTATGAGCACTTCCCTTGCATGCTGCCTGTGACTCCTGTGACGCTCGCGCGCGGTTGCCGGCTTGCCCTGCCTGATCGCATTATAGACTGCTCGGTGGTCCTCATTCGATTTCACCGGCAAAGGACGAATGAACAAGGTCATGGCCCTGGCGCGCCTCACCTGGTTCGCCATCATGGAGACGATCGTCTCGACCCTGGAATTGCCACCCAGCCGGACAAGTTCTTCGTGAAAATCATTGTCCGCAACGGCCCAGTCTTCCCGGTCCTGTCGCTCAAGTGCATCTTCCATCGCCTCGATCGCACGCTGAAGGGTTGCCAGATCCGATTCCGAATATCCTTTTTCAGCTGCTTCTTCCGCGGCCAGGCTCTCCAACTCCGTCAGTACCGCATAGATTTCTTCCATGTCCGTCAATGAAAGTGTTGCAATGCGAACGCCCTTTCTGGGACGCACTTCCAACAGACCCTGCTGGGCCAGCATCAGCGTTGCCTCCCGGACCGGCGTTCGCGACATGCCGAGCCGGTCGGCGAGCTCGCTTTCCAGATGGTCCGACCCTGCAGCAAGTTCACCGTCGAAGATCAGCTGACGGATCTGCTCCATCGCCTGTGTCGTGATCGTCTTCGGTTTCTGTGCTTCAAGCACTTTCGAACTCCCGGATTTTCATGCCTTCGCGATCAGAACGGTAGAGTGCCCGTTCGATCGCAATCACCTTGAGATAGTCCCTTGCCTCGTTCTCCAACGGCTTGCCGTCAAGAAGACCCTCAACCACGTGACATATCAGATTCTTGACGCAGTCACCTCCGAAGCCCTGCCACTTTCGAGCGGCCAACAGCACCTTCTCTTCCGTCGAGCCGAAAGACCGCAATCGCACGGAACCGTCTCCAGCAAGACTGAGCGTTCCCAATGTTCCCTCCACAAGCGCTTCTCCGAGAGTCGTCCTGCAATTTTCAGCGGCGTGATCGAGCAGCCTGTTGCCGTCAAACAACGCCCGGGCACCGTTCGGATAGTCGAAAATGAAGTACCCGGCGTCCTCCCCGGCAATCACCGGGTTCAGCTTTCGCAGATCCGCGTAGACCGCGTCGGGCTCACCGAGCAGATAACGGAACGTGTCGATCCAGTGAACGCCCGTTTCGTGAATGAGCAGCCTCGGCATCCGCTGGAAATAGGGTTGCCTGTCCAGATACGCTTCCGGCCCCTGCCCGTCGCCGGTGCGCAGGCGGAATGTGACCTGCAGCAAATCACCGACAAGCTTGTCGTCAAGCGCCTGTCTAATAGCGCGATACCAGGGCTGGAACCGGAAGTTCTCGTGGACGACAAGAGGAATGCCCGCTGCTTCAGCCAGTTGAACGGCCTCTCTTGCCTCTTCGATCGAGTTGCAAAACGGTTTCTGGCAAATGAGTGCCTTGACGCCATAGTCTATTGCCATGCGAATGGCTGCAAGGTGGGTCTGCGGCGGTGTGACAATGTCGAGCAGATCCGGTCGCGCCATCTTCAACATCGTTTTCAACTCATCGAACGCGGGAAAACCTGTCGCCCTCGCCTTTTCCAGGTCGCGGTCGCAGGCGCCGACAAGCCTGACGCGCGGCAGACCCTGCCAGGCCTCGTAGTGAAAACGGGCAAAATAACCGGCTCCCAGGCACGCAACCCGCAAAGCCTCACCGTCTTTTTTCATGGCTTTCTCTCCGTCGCCCTGACGCTGATACGCACATTGGGTCGTTTTCGCAGCACCTTTCTGGAGCGCCTGCATCTTCATCTTTTTGATAGTGGACATCAGTCAAGTTGACAAGGGATTGAATTACGTATACGCAAATCAATGTGTAATTAGATACGATCTCAAATCCGATCGTGGGAGGAGACTGAAATGCTTGATAAGAAAACCCTGAGCCGTCTGCTGATGAGCGCTGCAATCGTTGTGGCAAGTGCGGGAAGCGCTGCTGCCGCGGAAACGCTCCGGTTCAGCCATACGGACAATCCTGGTGGTTCTCGCCAGGCGGCGGCGGAGCTTTTTGCCGAAAAGGTCGCTGAATACACAGACGGACGTTATGAAGTTCAGATCTTCCCGTCGGGTCAGCTGGCAAACGATCCGAAGGCCATTGAACTGCTCCAGCTCGGTGGCATCGACTTTACGGTCTCCGCAACGGGCAGCTACGCCACTCACCTGCCGACGCTTAACCTCACTGCGATGCCGTTCCTGGTCGACACATATGAGCAGGGCTGGGAACTCTATGACAATTCGGATTGGCTGCAGGGAGAATTTGACAAGCTGCCTGAAAAGGGCTTCCGCGTCCTGTCTACCTGGGAGGCCGGTTTCCGGAGCTTCACCACGAACGAGCCGCTCGCTTCCCCTGAAGACGCCCAATCCATGAAGATGCGCGTCTTTCCGAACGACATGATCCGCTGGTCGATGGAAGCCATCGGTTTTCAGACGGTCGTCATGCCGATCACAGATGTCTACCTGTCGATCCAGCAAGGCATCGTGAACGGCCAGGAGAACCCGGTCGACACGATCAATTCCCTTCGGTTCTATGAAGTGGCTCCCAACATCACGCTGACGCGTCATGTCTATAGCCCGCTGCCCCTCACGATTGCCGAGAAGACCTGGCAATCCTTTTCTGACGAAGACAAGGAAGCAGTACGGAAGGCAGCTGCCGAATCCGCAGCCTTCAGCCGCAACCTGGTGAAAAGCTCCGTCGACAGCCAGCTGTCCCAGATGACAGAGGACGGCGCCAAGGTCAGCGTTCCTGAAATCGGACCGTTCCGCGAAGCCGTGCAGCCGGTTTATGCAAAAGCAAAAGACGTCTACGGCGAGGAAGCTGTCAACAATATCCTCTCCGATGCCGCGGCCATCAGAGACGCGCTTCCGGCGCAAAACTGACCTAGAGCATCAACTGACCGGAGCCTTTTCGGCTCCGGTCCTTTTCAAAAGAGATGACCGTGGATTACCGAGATCATTATCCGGCTGTGCTTCGCTGGCTCAGCCATCTGGTGGACTTTGGCCTCATGCTGGGAGGCTTTTCGATTGTCACACTTGTGTTCTGCAACGCCTGGCTCCGGGGCTTTGCCGGCTTTGACCTGGCCTGGTCCCTTGAGGTTACCAGCTTTCTGCTGCTGTGGAGCACATTCACCGGCTGCGCAGCGGCTGTGGCACGCGGGGCGCATATGCGCGTGACGGAGATCGTCGAACGGCTCATGCCGTTTGCCGCGCAAAGACTGCTCTCGATCGCCATCGACGTAATCATCGCAGTCCTTTTGATCAGCCTGATCTACACAGGATACAACATCTCGGTTCACACCTGGGCACAGAAGACGACGGTTCTCTACTGGCCTGTCGGGCTTCTCTACGCATCCATGCCCGTCGGCATGGCACTGACGCTGATCTTTCATCTATTCAACATGGTTTTCGATATCCGGAACCCGGTCGTGCCTCACGGAACGCATTCGGATGGCGGGGAGGCGCTGCTATGATCCTGATATTCGTCGTAGCCGTGTTCCTGACTACGGTCTTTCTAGGCGTTCCCCTTGTGTGGGCCATCCTGATTACGGCTGTTTTGCCAATCATTGTCTTTGACCTCGGCTATCCGCTGCAGGCGCTCTTCCTCAACTTCATCGGCGGCGTCGAGCCAAACCATTTCCTGGCGATACCGCTATTCATCGTCGCTGGTGAAATGATGAGTCGCGGCGGTGTAGGTCTGCGCATCATCGGATTTGCGCGCGCCGCCTTCGGGTTTATGGCCGGCGGCCTCGGCATGGTCGTTGTCGGAGCCTCGATGATCTTCGGCGGCATTTCCGGATCCGCCATTGCCGACAGTGCCGCAATCGGTTCGGTCATGATCAAGAACATGTCGCGAGAAGGCTACAATACCGCATTTGCGGCCGGGCTTGTCGCCGCCGCCGGTACGATCGGGATCATCATTCCTCCCTCCATTCCGATGCTGATCTACGGCTTTGTCGGCAATGTTTCGGTTGCGGACCTGTTTTTGGGCGGCATGGTCCCCGGCATCCTGTTTGGTGCCATGTTCATGGCGGTCTGCTACTACGTCGGCAAGACCAGCAAGTGCGACCCGGGTGGGCGAACAACCTCCTTGAAAGAACTGAGAAGCTCCTTCATCGGAACAGCCCCCGCCCTCTTCATGCCGGTCCTTATCCTAGGCGGCATTTTCACCGGCTGGGTCACGCCGACCGAAGCCGCCGCGCTTGCCGTTGTCTATGGACTGTTCGTGACCACAGTCGTCTATCGAGACTTCAAACTGAGGGACCTGCCGAGGCTTCTGGTGGATTCGTTCGTAACAAGTGCCGTGGTGATGGTGGTTATCGGTGCTACCACCGTGCTCGGCTGGCTGATCACGCTCGAACAGATGCCGCAGATACTGGTCGGTTTCGTCCAGGAATTTTCTAGCGGGCCCTGGATGTTCCTTCTGCTTGTGAACATTGTCCTGCTTATTCTCGGGCTTGTACTCGACCCGGTTCCCGCAATCCTGCTCACGGCCCCCTTGTTCCTGCCGACGGCAAAAGCCTTCGGCGTCGACCCCGTTCACCTCGGGGTGATCATGACCTGTAACGTTGCCGTCGGTCTGTTCACACCACCCGTGGGAGCAACGCTTTACGTTGCCTCCAGGATTTCCGGTGTCGGTGTGCTTACCATCGCGCGCAACATGGCGCACCTCTACCTCGCTGCCATCGCGGCTCTTCTCGCCGTGACCTATATCCCGTTCGTCTCAATGGGTATGGTGCATCTTTTCCGGTAACAAGGAGAACCACGTGTTTGCAGTCACGGTCCAATTCCAGATCAGGGACGGAATGTTCGAAACCTTCATGCCTCTGATGATCGAGAATGCCAAAGCCTCGCTTGAAGGCGAACCCGGATGCCGGCAATTTGATGTCTGCTCCGATCCGGACAGGCTGAATGAAGTTTTTCTCTATGAAATCTATGATGACGCGGCCGCTTTCCAGGCGCACCTGAAAACCCCGCATTTTCAGGCCTTTGATGCTCAGGTCGCGCCGATGATTTCCGAAAAGTCCGTTGCGACTTATGCGAAGGTAAGATCATGACGCCCTGGGAAGTCTTTGCCGTAAAATATGCGGACAGGAACCAACGGACCCGCAAAGACAGCTTCATCCTTGATGACGATCATCATCTTCCCCACGAGATGGACTACTTCATCTGGGTGCTGCGCCAGGGGAGCGAGATTGTCCTGGTCGACACCGGCTATGACCAGGAGGAAGGCGACCGGCGCGGACGGCCCATCAGGCTGAACCCGGTTGAAGCGCTTGCGCCGCTCGGCGTCGACCCGCAGACGGTCTCGACAATCATCGTTACACATCTTCACTACGACCACGCAGGCGGTCTGAAGCATTTCCCGAACGCGACGATCCATTTGCAGGCGGCGGAAATGGCCTATGCAACAGGCCCCTGCATGTGCCACGGAACGCTGAAAGACCCCTTCACGGCTGACCATGTCTGCGAGGCTGTGCAGCGTCTGTATTCAGGCCGCGTCGTCTTTCACGAAGGCGATGGGCAGGTAAGGGAAGGTGTGACGGTTCATCACACGGGTGGTCACAGCAAGGGTCTTCAGGCCGTGAGAGTGTTGACCGAAGCGGGCTGGATGTGCCTCGCCTCCGATACGTCCCACTATTACGAGAACTTTCTCGACGAAAAACCGTTCCCGATTGTTGTCGATCTCGATGACATGCTGGAGGGGTTCAGGACCATTCGGCAGCTTGCCAGCGCAGACAGGCTCGTCATCCCAGGACATGATCCACTTGTGCGGGACTTTTTTCCTTCCCACGGACCGGACCACGTTACTCGCCTCGACCACGGTCCGACCAAATGGATAGACGCATGAAGCTGGGTGTGATTGCAGATGATTTTACCGGCGCGTCCGACATCGCCTTGACACTGTCTGAAGGCGGCATGCGGACGGCCCAGTATGTCGGCGTACCGTCCAGGGCGGCCAACAGTGACATTGAAGCCGGTGTCGTCGGGCTTAAGTCGAGAACAGCGCCTGCGGGTGACGCCATTGAGGTTTCGCTCAAGGCCTGCGACTGGCTTGTCGACCAGGGGTGCGAACAGATTGTCTTCAAGATCTGCTCGACTTTCGATTCCACCGACGAGGGAAACATCGGCCCGGTCGGTGCAGCGCTTGCCGACCGTCTCGGCGAGACCTCCGTTCTGGTCTGTCCAGCCTTTCCTGAAAACGGACGCACCGTCTACGAAGGGCATCTGTTTGTGAAGGACAGGCTGCTCAGTGAAAGCGGCATGCAAAATCATCCTCTGACACCCATGCGCGACCCGGATCTGCGCCGCGTGCTTGCCGCCCAGACAGACTGGACCGTGGGTCATGTACCAATTTCCACAGTCCGGGGCGGAGTTGATGCAATCGTTGCCACACTGTCCGATGCCGGAAGGGCCATGTTCATCGCGGACGCGGTTCGAAACGAAGATCTTGTTGCCTTGGGACGGGCGGCAGTTGATCGGAAACTCATTGTCGGCGGTTCCGGCATTGCGCTCGGTCTGCCCGAAAATTTTGACGTGGTGCGCAGGGAGACCCGCTGGCATGGTCTTTCCGGCAAGGCGGTGGTCCTGTCCGGCTCGTGCTCAACGGCAACGCGCGAACAGGTGGCAACATTCAAGGCCTTCGCTCCCGCGCGCGAGATTGCGGTTGCGGACATCATGGAAAACAGGGTGTCGCCTGAACAACTTGTTGATTGGGTGCTGCAACAGGATACACCTCCGCTCATCTATTCGTCTGCGGAACCAGATGTGATAACAGCCGCACAGGAAAGATACGGAAAAGACGAAAGCTCCCAATCGGTTGAGCACCTCTTTTCAGATCTTGCCGCAGCTCTCTCACAGGCAGGTGTAACACGGATTGTTGTGGCCGGAGGCGAGACCTCCGGTGCGGTCGTCTCCGGTGTCTCAGCCAACACGCTTGAGGTTGGACCGAGGATTGCGGCCGGTGTGCCCGCGCTCAAGGTTACCGGAAGCGAACTCGTCCTTGCTCTGAAATCGGGCAATTTCGGAGGCCCAGATTTCTTCCGCGAAGCACTGGCGGTGCTGGAGGGGCGCGCATGAGTGAAATCACCACTGTTCGCGACCAGATCGCCTCTTGCGCGAAGTCCATGTTCGACAGGGGCCTTACCCATGGCTCGACGGGCAACATCTCCGCCCGTTTGTCGGACGGTAGCCTGTTGGTGACGCCGACGGGGTCGTCAATGGGATTCCTCGATCCAGGGCGGATCAGTCATCTTTCAGCGAGCGGCGACCTTCTGTCGGGAGACCGTCCCACCAAGGAAATGCCCCTTCACTCTGCCTTTTATGATACCCGCGCAATGACAGGTGCAGTCGTTCACCTGCATTCCTGTCATTCGGTCGCCCTGTCATTGCTACCGGACATCGACCCGGAGAATGTGCTCCCGCCCTTGACGGCCTACGGGATCATGCAACTCGGAAAGGTCCGGCTGCTTCCCTTTTTCGTACCAGGGGATCCAGCCATGGGCGACGCAGTCCGGGGCCTTGCAGGAAAACGGTCGGCAGTCCTGCTGGCCAATCATGGGCCGGTCGTTGCGGGCAAAAGTCTCGAGGCCGCAGTGAATGCGATGGAAGAGCTTGAGGCGACGGCAAGACTTGCAATGCTGTTGCGCGGTGCAAACGCCACCGTATTGAACGCAGATCAGATCGACCGGATTGTTGACCGGTTCGACGTTGACTGGACGTAAGGACTGAAAAAATGAGAATTGCCCTGATCAAAGGCGACGGTATCGGCGTGGATGTTGCGGAGGCAGCAATGGCCGTTGTTGAAGCTGCCCTGCGCAGAACCGGCCAGACACTGCCTCACTATGACAACATTTGTGCAGGAGCCGGACACTACAAGGACACCGGTCTTGATATCGAAGCCGACGGAGAACAGCGCGCCGGGGCCGCTGATGCGATCTTTCTCGGTGCGATCGGTCTTCCCTCGATCCGTCACGATGACGGCACCGAAATTTCCCCTCACCTGCGCTTGCGTGACCGTTTCGGCCTGTATGCCGGTGTCAGACCCGTCAAGGCCTATCCGAATGCCCCGCAACGGCTGGCCGATCCGCGCGCGGCCGGGATCGACCTTGTCATCTTGCGCGAGTCGACGGAGGGCCTGTTCTACTCGGCCGCCACCCACAAGCGCAGCCTCGTGGTGAACGACGACGAAGTTCAGGACATACTCAGGATCACGCGCAAAACCACGACGAAACTGCATCAATTCGCTTTCAATCTCGCTCGCAAGCGTCGCGAAAGGGGCAGTCCCGGCCATCTGACCTGCGTCGACAAGGCGAATGTGTTCACTTCCCTCGCCTTTTTCCGGCAATTGTTCGACGAGGTAAAGGGAGCCTTCCCGGATGTTCCGGTCGGTTACAATTATGTCGACGCCCAGGCCCTCGATCTCGTACGCAAACCCTGGGATTTCGATGTGCTGGTGACCGAAAACATGTTCGGAGACATCCTGTCCGACCTTGCCGGCGGGCTTGTGGGCGGCATGGGCATGGCGGCCTGTGCCGAAATCGGAGATACCACCGGGCTCTTCCAGCCGGCGCATGGCAGTGCGCCCGACATCATGGGACAGGACAAGGCCAATCCACTTGCTGCAATTTTGAGTGGTGCACTGATGCTGGATTACCTGTCGGAAAAACTCGACCGGCCTGTGCTGAGCGAGGCTGCCGAACTCATCAACAGCTCGGTGGAAACCGGCTTTCAGCAAAACAACCTTCGACCCATGGAATTCGGGGGTGACATGGGAACCCGCGATGTGACCCGGCAGGTTCTGTCCTACATTGAGGAAACTGCGGGCGCCCGCGCTTCCATCGGAGCATGAATTCAGACTACTTCCGCTGTCTGGAGACACCGGCACAGCTTTCGCGCACGATCAGATCGCCGTGGAGAAGGTGGCTCCTTGTTTCCAGCAAACGGTTGGCAAGGCGGTTCAGCAGGATGTTCATTGCCTTTTCACCGATGTGATGTCGCGGTTGACGAATGGTCGTCAGGCCGGGCGAAAAGTTACTGGCAAAGGGAATGTCGTCAAAACCAAGCACAGAAAAATCTTCCGGAACCCGGTATCCACGCAACTGCAGCGCTGAAATGACACCGATTGCGGTATTGTCATTGAAACAGAAAAAAGCGGTGGGCAGGTCATCCTTGATAAAGAGGCGTTCAACTGCCGCCCGTCCGCTTTCACTCGTACCGTCTCCTTCCACGCGCCAGTCGCGCAGGTCCTCGGGCGATTCCCGCAGCCCCTGCCTGTAGCCGGAATGGCGCAGATCGCTGCGGATGTCGGAAGGGCCACCCGAAATGAAAGTGATTTTGCGATGACCAAGCGAAATCAGATATTCCGTTGCCATCTTGCATGCAGCAACATCATCCACCCCCACATAGCTGATCTCTCTGTTGGAGACAGGCCGTTCGGTGGCAACGATCGGCGGCAACGTTGTCAATGGCGTCTGGGGCTCACCGGCGACCGGTATGTGTCCGGTCAGAAGAACCAGGCCATCTGCCATCCCCGTTGACAGGAAACGAAGGTAGTTCTGCTCCAGTCCGGTTGTTCCCTCGGTGTTGCCAATCAGGACACCATAGCCACGGTCGTTTGCAGCCTTCTCAAGCCCGGTCAGGAGCCCGGCGAAATTCGGATCAGCGATGGACGAGGCCAGCACAAGAACCATCTTGGACCGCTGCATCCGAAGGTTCTGTGCCATGGCATTGGCCGTGTACCCCGTCCGCGCAATAGCCGCGGTTACCTTCTTGCGCGTGCTTTCCGCCACCTTCTCCGGCGAACGCAATGCCCGGCTGACGGTCGCAATCGAGACACCCGCCAGTTTTGCCACATCTTCAATTGTTGCCGGCTTGTCGACCGGTTCACTCATTTTAAGGCCCCGATCATGCTGCGCTGCGGGCTGCGATTAAGTGCATGAAATTCAATACTCTCCTAGCTGTATAGACTCTGAACTGATTCATGAAAAGGTTTACAAACCTCAATGTAAAGGTTTACATCGATCATGAAAACGTTTACACGAGTTTCATGGCATCAAAGTGACTGAAGCTGATGGTGCCTGGGAGGAACTTCAAATGGATTTTGGGACGTCCGCTCCGGCGGCGATCGTCGAAGCTGTGAACATCAGCAAGTCATTCGGCCCGGTACCTGTCCTGTTCAGCGTGAGCATGGACATCCGACCCGGAGAAGTGCATGCGCTGATCGGCGAGAACGGTGCCGGTAAATCAACATTGATGAAGATCCTTTCGGGTTTCCACGACCCGACTTCAGGCCAGATCCGCCTCGACGGAAAACAGACCACCCTCCCTCCCAACGGTGCGGCCGAGAAACTCGGCATCGTTCTCATCCACCAGGAACTCAATCTCGCGGAGCAAATGACCGTTGAGGAAAATGTGTTTCTAGGACGGGAGGCCAGATCGAACGGCTTTCTGGATCGCAAAGGCATGCGGGAGGCAGTTCAGGGACTGCTGGACGAGATCGGACTTGAGATATCGCCAACAGACCGGATTTCAGACCTCACGATTGCGCAGAAGCAGATGGTCGAAATTGTCAAGGCAGTCAGCCGGAATGCCCGCATCCTGATCATGGACGAACCAACCGCCGTACTCACGGAGGAAGAAACCGAGGTGTTCTTCCGACAGGTTGAAAAATTGAAGGAAAGTGGCGTCGGCATCGTTTTCGTCTCCCACAAGCTGAACGAGGTCAAGGCAATCGCAGACCGGATCACCATCCTTCGCGATGGTCAGTGGATCGATACACGCCTGTCCCGTGACCTGACGCCCGATACGATGGCGCAGATGATGGTCGGTCGCGAACTTTCGGATCTCTATCCGCCCATGCATGAGGCAGATGTCGATGCGGAAATGGTCCTTGAAGTCCAAAACCTCAGGGCGCCCGGCATAGACGATGTCAGTTTCAGCTTGCGCAAGGGAGAGATTCTCGGCTTTTCGGGTCTGATCGGCTCAGGCCGGACTGCCGTCTTCGAAGCCGTTTGTGGCCTTGCTCCAATCGATAGAGGCACGATCAGGCTGTTCGGCAGCGAGACTGCTCCCCTGAGCGTTGCCCGGGCACGCGATGCAGGCCTTGCCTATCTTACCAAGGATCGCAAGGAGAAGGGGTTGCTGCTTGACAAGAAGATGCAGCCAAACCTGACCCTTTTTGCCCTGCCGAAGTTCGTGAAGAACTTTGCCATAGACAAAAAAGCGGAAGAAAGTGCACTTGAGCGCGCTATCCGCCGGTTCGACGTCAGAGCACGCGATCCCGGCATCACCGTCGGCAAACTGTCCGGCGGCAACCAGCAGAAGCTGCTTCTTGCCAAGATCATGGAATGTGATCCGAGGATCGTGATCATCGACGAGCCGACGAGAGGCATCGATGTCGGCACCAAGCAGCAGATCTATCATTTTATCGCCGCGCTCGCCGCGGAAGGGGTTTCTGTGGTCGTCATCTCGTCCGAGATGCCGGAAATCATCGGCATCTGCCACCGGGTGGCAGTAATGCGAGAAGGCCGTATCACCGGCATTCTGACAGGCGACCACATCAACGAAAACGAAATCATGCGCTATGCCGCCGGGCTGAAACGGGAGGACCTCCATTGACCATGATGACCGCATCAGACGACAAAGCGGCCAAGACGGCCAAACGGTTTTCCGTTGATTTCAAGACGCTTGGTCCGGCGCTCGCCCTGCTCCTGCTTTGCATCATCGGGTTTCTGCTCAATCCTGCCTTTGTCAGTGAAGGCAATCTGACCAATCTTCTGACCCGCTCTGCCTTTATCGGCATCATTGCGGTCGGTGCGACATTCGTCATCACGGCGGGTGGCATTGATCTGTCGGTTGGATCCATGGCCGCTGCGATAGCCGGCGTGATGATCATCGTGATGAACAATGCCGTAGAAACGCTCGGCACGGGTGTTCCAACCGTTCTCTTCGGGTGCGGTATCGCCATTCTGCTCGGGATCGGCGCCGGCTGGATCAACGGGGCCCTGACCACCAGGGGCAAGATCGAGGCCTTTATCGTCACGCTCGGCACCATGGGCATCTATCGGTCGCTGGTAACCTATTTCGCAGACGGAGGCACGTTGTCGCTGAATTTCGATATCCGCGGCACGTATCGTCCGGTCTACTATGACGGCTTTCTTGGCCTTCCCTTCCCCGTCTGGGTCTTCATCGGCGTCGCCATCTGTGGCTGGCTGCTGCTCAACCGGACAGCGTTCGGGCGCTATTGCACGGCGATCGGTTCCAACGAGGCGGTAGCCAAGTACAGCGCCATCAATGTCGACAGGGTGAAGACACTTACCTACATCATCCAGGGATTGTGCGTGTCCTTTGCGACGATCATCTATGTGCCGCGTCTCGGCTCGGCCTCCGCATCGACCGGCGTCCTTTGGGAACTGGAGGCGATTGCAGCCGTGATCATCGGGGGCACGGTGCTGAAGGGTGGGTATGGCCGCATAGGAGGCACCATCCTGGGCGCACTCATTCTGACGACAATCGGCAACATCTTGAACTTCACCGATATGATTTCGAATTACCTGAATGGAACAATGCAGGGTCTGATCATCATCGTTGCGGTTCTTCTGCAGCGCAGCGACTGGAAGTTCGGCAGAAACAGCAAGTCGTAATTCGCTGAATTCAAGCTAGAGGGACCCGTCCCCACTTTTGACCGGATCGCACCGGACGGGAAAGGTGCGTCCAATCGACAGCATTGGAGGAGGAAATGATGCTCTGGAAGACAACACTTGGAATGATGGCCGTTACCGGCATGCTGGCTCTTGCCGGTCAGGCATCGGCCGAAGACAAGATCAAGATCGGCGTCAGCTATCCGACACCGACACACGCCTGGGCAGCCGGCATGAACTGGCATGCCGAACAGGCGGAAAAACGACTGGAAAAGCTCTACCCCGACGTGGATCTGATCCTGGTCAATTCTCCTGACCCGGGTGCGCAGGCAAGCGCGCTGGAAGACCTCGTCTCGGTTCACCAGATCGACGCACTTGTTGTGCTGCCGTTCGAATCCGAACCGCTGACCGACCCGGTTCTGAACGTCAAGAAGTCAGGCGCCTGGATCACGGTGGTTGACCGCGGTCTCAGCCAGCCGGGCATCGAGGACCTTTATGTGGCCGGCAACAATCCGGAACTCGGCCGTGTCTCGGCACAATACATGAAAGGCCGCCTGAAAGACGGGGACAACATCGTTGTCCTGCGCGGCATTCCGACCGTGATCGACAATGAACGTTTCGATGCTTTCATGGAAGAAATCGAGGGATCCGGCATCAACGTGCTGGACCACAAGCACGCCAACTGGAACCGCGATGACGGCTTTGAGGTCATGCAGGATTTCCTGTCACGCTTTCCGGATATCGATGCGGTCTGGGCCCAGGATGACGACATTGCGGTCGGTGTTGTGGCTGCGTTGAAACAGGCCGGCCGCGACGGTGATGGCATGTTCGTTGTTGGTGGTGCCGGCATGAAGGAAATCATCAAGGGCATCATGGACGGTGACGAATTGATCCCTGTCGACGTTCTCTATCCGCCGGCAATGATCGCAACCGCCATGGATGCAACAGTCAACGCGTTCAAGTCCAACGGACCGGTTGCCGGCCGCTACATTCTTGGCGCGACCCTGATCACCCGCGAGAATGCCGAGAGCTACTACTTCCCGGATTCGCCGTTCTAATCGTTCAGCGAAAACTGGCCGGGGTCTTTGCGATGGGATCCCGGCCCCTTTTTTTCAGACCTGGCCCCAGTTTCGGAGAAGAGCCATGAAGACCATAAAGGGCCCCGCCCTGTTTCTTGCCCAGTTCGCGGGAGACGAGGCACCGTTTGATTCCTGGGACTCGATCACCAAATGGGCAGCCGATTGCGGTTACCGCGGCGTTCAGGTTCCGAGCTGGGACGGGCGGCTGATCGATCTCGCCAGAGCCGCCAGTTCAATGACCTACTGCCAGGAACTTGCCGGCATCGCCAGGGAGAACGGCATCGAGATCACCGAACTCTCCACCCATCTACAAGGGCAACTTGTCGCCGTGCATCCGGCTTACGATACTGCCTTTGACGGGTTCGCGGCAGCGGAAGTTCGTGGAAATCCTGCAGCCCGTCAGGCATGGGCAGTCGATCAAGTCAAGCTTGCACTTGCAGCCAGCCGCAATCTCGGCATATCCGCGCACGCCACTTTCTCCGGCGCCCTGGCCTGGCCTTACCTCTATCCCTGGCCGCAGCGTCCAGCAGGTCTGGTCGAAACGGCCTTTGACGAACTGGCCAGACGCTGGCGCCCGATCCTCGACTATGCCGACGAAATGGGCGTCGACGTGTGTTATGAAATTCATCCAGGCGAAGATCTCCATGATGGCATCACATTCGAGATGTTTCTGGAACGCCTGAACGGCCACACGCGCTGCAAGATGCTCTACGATCCGTCACACTATGTGCTTCAATGCCTGGACTATCTCGACAATATCGACATCTACAGGGACCGGATCGGCATGTTCCACGTCAAGGACGCCGAATTCAACCCGACCGGTCGACAGGGCGTCTATGGCGGTTATCAGTCCTGGGTGAACCGGGCCGGCAGATTCCGCTCTCTCGGCGACGGTCAGGTCGATTTTGCCGCTGTTTTTTCCAAAATGGCCGCGAATGATTTCGACGGCTGGGCTGTCGTCGAATGGGAGTGCTGCCTGAAGCATCCGGAGGACGGCGCCCGGGAAGGTGCGCAATTTGTCGGCGATCACATCATCCGTGTCACCGAAAAGGCGTTTGACGACTTTGCCGACGGTGGTTCTGATGACGCAGCCAATCGGAAAATGCTGGGGCTCGACCGGGATTGACAGTTCAAGAACACCCAGACGCCCGGTCGCGCCAGATGACGGCCGGAAAAACACGGTACCGTTCTGAAGATGGCAGGTGGGTTCACCCTGAGGACGGGCCACGCGCCCGGGAAACAGAAAGCTTTTGTTCGAAACGGCTTTCAGGTGCTTCCATCGGACCGGGTTTCTCTATAGGAATGTAATCGATTACAGTACTGCACCCCGAGACCGCTGGTGCAAACAGGAGGAGCGATATGGCCATAGAAGGTAAAGACAACCCGCAGACGCGTCCGATCCGTCTCGGCATGGTCGGTGGCGGCAAGGACGCCTTTATCGGAGCGGTGCACCGGATTGCCTCGCGCATTGACGGTCGCTACGAACTGGTCGCAGGCGCGCTTTCGTCAACTCCGGCGAAAGCCGAGGAGTCCGGTCGTGCCCTGGGCCTCGACGAAGACAGGATTTATGCCGATTTCGAGGCGATGGCCAAACGCGAAGCCCGGCTGAAGAACGGCATAGAAGCGGTCGCCATTGTCACGCCGAACCACGTTCACTATCCGGCAGCCAAGGCATTTCTGAAAAGAGGTATCCATGTCATCTGCGACAAGCCGCTGACGTCGACACTCGCCGATGCCAGAAAACTTGCAAAGGCGGCGGACAATTCAGACGCGCTCTTTTTCCTGACGCACAATTACACCGGCTATCCGATGGTCCGGCAGGCGCGGGAGATGGTTCACAACGGTGATCTCGGCACGATCCGGGTGGTCCAGGTGGAATATCCGCAGGACTGGCTGACAGTCGAACAGAGCAACAAGCAGGCCGACTGGCGCACGGACCCGGCCCGCTCCGGTGCCGGTGGTTCAACAGGCGACATTGGCACGCATGCCTACAATCTGGCCTGTTTCATTACCGGCCAGTCTGCAGAAAGCCTTGCCGCCGATCTGCAGTCCTTCGTTCCCGGACGTCAGGTCGACGATAACGGGCACGTCATGTTGAGATATGCCAGCGGTGCGCGGGGCATGCTCTGGTGCTCGCAGGTGGCGCCGGGAAACGAGAACAATCTCAAGATCAGGGTCTATGGCGACAAGGGCGGCCTGGAGTGGCATCAGGAAAATCCGAACTATCTCCATGTCACGCCGTTCGGGGAACCAAAGAGGATCGTCACCCGTGGCGGGGCCGGAATGTCAGACAGCATCGCGCCGGCAACCCGGATCCCTCCCGGACATCCGGAGGGCTACCTGGAGGGCTTTGCAAATCTCTACAAGGACGCAGCCGATGTAATCCGCGCGCACCAGGCAGGCAATGAAATTGCGTCACTCGTCCCGGGGATCAGCGACGGCCTTGCAGGTGTGCAGTTCGTCGACGCCTGCGTGAGATCCTCGGCCCGGAATGCGGCCTGGGTAAAATTGAACGGCTAAAGCAGTCTCACGGGCCTTCCGAAGCGATGGCGGTCGTCTCTGCGGAAGCCAAAGACCATTCAAAACAGCTGCGCGTTGGTCTCAGGACCAATGCGCAGCCTTGATTGTCCGCTCGGCAATCGCGGCATTCTCGCCCGGACACGCAAAAAACGAGCCCGATACACATTCAGGTTCCGTCCGCCTCTTGCAGGGAATTGATGTCGTCCTCACCATTTGCAGATTGCAACCCACCCACAACCTTTTTTTGATTTTCGCAGCTTAACTTTGTGAAAAAGACGCTGAAGAGAAGATTTACGCCTGCATCAGCAACGGCGCCACTGGATTAAGAGTAATTTAAATAACAAATACTCGCCAAATGGTAACTCAAGGAATCCTAGAGATTCAAATTAATGATAAAAATCATGCATTTCGCACTTTTGAGTAAAATTTGACATTTACTTGACTTACTCCAATCAAATTATCATCCAAATATCGTATTTTTTTCGTCTTATTTGCTCCGATTTTTCGTCAAATTGTCGCGAATACATTTAAGGCACAACAACGACTCACCGAAATTAATCGCTTGGACACATAAGTATAAATGCCGAGAAACTTCGGCTTATCAGGCTGAACTGGCCTGACCAGGGGGTACCAAGCATGAAGTCGACCACGTCAACCGCATTGTCCGAACCCGTCTTTGCCATTGCGGGGGAGACGGAGTTCTCCGGAGAGAAGGGCGATTATCTTGATGCGGGCAATGCGGCGGCACTGTCGCTGGCGGCCGGCACCATCGCCATGACCTTCAATGCCGACCATGTCTGGGGAAGCCAGGCACTGTTTTCCAAGGACGGCAGCGGCTATGACGATGGCGGCCACCTCACCGTCTGGCTCAAGGACGGACGGATCTATGTCCGCCAGCAGACCGACGACAGCACCGAATACCTCAAGGTGCCCGATCTGATGATCAGCCAGGACACCGACTATCACCTGGCCGTCTCCTTCGGCGAGGACGGGCTCAATGTCTTTGTCAACGGCAAGCTCTGGGCGTCCGAGCCGGAGATGAAGCAGGGCATGGACATGAACGAGCGCTCCTTCCTGGTCGGAGCCTCCGGAGCCTGGCGCTCAGACGACGGCCACACCGCCCACCAGCAGTTCAACGGCACCATCGCAGACGTCATGGTCTTCGGTGAACAGGTCGAGGGCGAAGACATGGCAGCGCTTGCCGGTGCCGTCGACCCGGCCTTCGAGGCGGACGCCCTGGCCGCCATGGCACAGGACGACCTGATGCCTGCCTTCCAGCAGCTCCATCACGGCTCCGACGAGGCAAAGGCCCTCGCCATGGCCTACGGCTTCAACCACATGGGCCAGATGACCTCCGGAGCGACCTATTCCGAAGGCACAGATGCCGGCGAGACCATCGAGGGAACCAGCGGCGACGATGCCATCAATGCGGGCCTGGGCGACGATACCGTCAACGGCAATGACGGCAACGACATCCTCCAGGGATCCTACGGCAACGACATCCTCAATGGCGGCGACGGCAACGACGTGCTCGACGGAGGGCACGGCGAGGACATCCTCAACGGCGGGGCCGGCAACGACCTCCTGATCTCGCAGTCCGACGGACGCGAGGGCGCCGTTGCCCATGACGCCGACCGCGACGAGGGCGATCCCTATAACGAGCTCACCGGCGGCAAGCTCTATCCGGACCAGCCGCTGCATGCCGACGATGTCATGACAGGCGGCGACGGCGCAGACACCTTCTACTTCCAGACCCTCATCAACGCCAAGGCACGCTTCCTGGAAGAACACACACAAGATGACGGCACCATCCGCTGGCACGGCGTCGCAGGCGAGAACGAGAACATCCACGACCACTGGGTCGATGTCATCGGCAACGACGTCATCACCGACTTCAACAGGGGCGAAGGCGACACCATCCTGATCGAGGGACATACCACCAAGATCAGATCCATCTCCTATGGAGACACAAACGGCGACGGCATCGTCGATCACTCCCTGATCTCCCTCTACTCCGACCAGGGATCGGGCGGCGGGGCCCACAACAACGACGACCTGGGCACCATCACCGTCTATGGCGACCTGATCACGCTCTCCGACATCTCCACGACCGCCAAGCCCGCCTATGGCATCGTCCGCTCGATCGCAGATATCGACGAGGCCATCAAACCCATCGAGATGGGGACAGACAGGGGAGGCATCGAACCACCCGCAGACATCCCGTCACAGGATGACCTCCCCCTCCCCGAAGGCATGACACCCGTCTTTGCCATTGCGGGGGAGACGGAGTTCTCCGGAGAGAAGGGCGATTATCTTGATGCGGGCAATGCGGCGGCGCTGTCGCTGGCGGCCGGCACCATCGCCATGACCTTCAATGCCGACCATGTCTGGGGAAGCCAGGCGCTGTTTTCCAAGGACGGCAGCGGCTATGACGATGGCGGCCACCTCACCGTCTGGCTCAAGGACGGACGGATCTATGTCCGCCAGCAGACCGACGACAGCACCGAATACCTCAAGGTGCCCGATCTGATGATCAGCCAGGACACCGACTATCACCTGGCCGTCTCCTTCGGCGAGGACGGGCTCAATGTCTTTGTCAACGGCAAGCTCTGGGCGTCCGAGCCGGAGATGAAGCAGGGCATGGACATGAACGAGCGCTCCTTCCTTGTCGGGGCCTCCGGAGCCTGGCGCTCAGACGACGGCCACACCGCCCACCAGCAGTTCAACGGCACCATCGCAGACGTCATGGTCTTCGGTGAACAGGTCGAGGGCGAAGACATGGCAGCGCTTGCCGGTGCCGTCGACCCGGCCTTCGAGGCGGACGCCCTGGCCGCCATGGCACAGGACGACCTGATGCCCGCCTTCCAGCAGCTCCATCACGGCTCCGACGAGGCAAAGGCCCTCGCCATGGCCTACGGCTTCAACCACATGGGCCAGATGACCTCCGGAGCGACCTATTCCGAAGGCACCGATGCCGGCGAGACCATCGAGGGAACCAGCGGCGACGATGCCATCAATGCGGGCCTGGGCGACGATACCGTCAACGGCAATGACGGCAACGACATCCTCCAGGGATCCTACGGCAACGACATCCTCAATGGAGGCGACGGCAACGACGTGCTCGACGGAGGGCACGGCGAGGACATCCTCAACGGCGGGGCCGGCAACGACCTCCTGATCTCGCAGTCCGACGGACGCGAGGGCGCCGTTGCCCATGACGCCGACCGCGACGAGGGCGATCCCTATAACGAGCTCACCGGCGGCAAGCTCTATCCGGACCAGCCGCTGCATGCCGACGATGTCATGACAGGCGGCGACGGCGCAGACACCTTCTACTTCCAGACCCTCATCAACGCCAAGGCACGCTTCCTGGAAGAACACACACAAGATGACGGCACCATCCGCTGGCACGGCGTCGCAGGCGAGAACGAGAACATCCACGACCACTGGGTCGATGTCATCGGCAACGACGTCATCACCGACTTCAACAGGGGCGAAGGCGACACCATCCTGATCGAGGGACATACCACCAAGATCAGATCCATCTCCTATGGAGACACAAACGGCGACGGCATCGTCGATCACTCCCTGATCTCCCTCTACTCCGACCAGGGATCGGGCGGCGGGGCCCACAACAACGACGACCTGGGCACCATCACCGTCTATGGCGACCTGATCACGCTCTCCGACATCTCCACGACCGCCAAGCCCGCCTATGGCATCGTCCGCTCGATCGCAGATATCGACGAGGCCATCAAACCCATCGAGATGGGGACAGACAGGGGAGGCATCGAACCACCCGCAGACATCCCGTCACAGGATGACCTCCCCCTCCCCGAAGGCATGACACCCGTCTTTGCCATTGCGGGGGAGACGGAGTTCTCCGGAGAGAAGGGCGATTATCTTGATGCGGGCAATGCGGCGGCGCTGTCGCTGGCGGCCGGCACCATCGCCATGACCTTCAATGCCGACCATGTCTGGGGAAGCCAGGCGCTGTTTTCCAAGGACGGCAGCGGCTATGACGATGGCGGCCACCTCACCGTCTGGCTCAAGGACGGACGGATCTATGTCCGCCAGCAGACCGACGACAGCACCGAATACCTCAAGGTGCCCGATCTGATGATCAGCCAGGACACCGACTATCACCTGGCCGTCTCCTTCGGCGAGGACGGGCTCAATGTCTTTGTCAACGGCAAGCTCTGGGCGTCCGAGCCGGAGATGAAGCAGGGCATGGACATGAACGAGCGCTCCTTCCTTGTCGGAGCCTCCGGAGCCTGGCGCTCAGACGACGGCCACACCGCCCACCAGCAGTTCAACGGCACCATCGCAGACGTCATGGTCTTCGGTGAACAGGTCGAGGGCGAAGACATGGCAGCGCTTGCCGGTGCCGTCGACCCGGCCTTCGAGGCGGACGCCCTGGCCGCCATGGCACAGGACGACCTGATGCCCGCCTTCCAGCAGCTCCATCACGGCTCCGACGAGGCAAAGGCCCTCGCCATGGCCTACGGCTTCAACCACATGGGCCAGATGACCTCCGGAGCGACCTATTCCGAAGGCACCGATGCCGGCGAGACCATCGAGGGAACCAGCGGCGACGATGCCATCAATGCGGGCCTGGGCGACGATACCGTCAACGGCAATGACGGCAACGACATCCTCCAGGGATCCTACGGCAACGACATCCTCAATGGAGGCGACGGCAACGACGTGCTCGACGGAGGGCACGGCGAGGACATCCTCAACGGCGGGGCCGGCAACGACCTCCTGATCTCGCAGTCCGACGGACGCGAGGGCGCCGTTGCCTATGACGCCGACCGCGACGAGGGCGATCCCTATAACGAGCTCACCGGCGGCAAGCTCTATCCGGACCAGCCGCTGCATGCCGACGATGTCATGACAGGCGGCGACGGCGCAGACACCTTCTACTTCCAGACCCTCATCAACGCCAAGGCACGCTTCCTGGAAGAACACACACAAGATGACGGCACCATCCGCTGGCACGGCGTCGCAGGCGAGAACGAGAACATCCACGACCACTGGGTCGATGTCATCGGCAACGACGTCATCACCGACTTCAACAGGGGCGAAGGCGACACCATCCTGATCGAGGGACATACCACCAAGATCAGATCCATCTCCTATGGAGACACAAACGGCGACGGCATCGTCGATCACTCCCTGATCTCCCTCTACTCCGACCAGGGATCGGGCGGCGGGGCCCACAACAACGACGACCTGGGCACCATCACCGTCTATGGCGACCTGATCACGCTCTCCGACATCTCCACGACCGCCAAGCCCGCCTATGGCATCGTCCGCTCGATCGCAGATATCGACGAGGCCATCAAACCCATCGAGATGGGGACAGACAGGGGAGGCATCGAACCACCCGCAGACATCCCGTCACAGGATGACCTCCCCCTCCCCGAAGGCATGACACCCGTCTTTGCCATTGCGGGGGAGACGGAGTTCTCCGGAGAGAAGGGCGATTATCTTGATGCGGGCAATGCGGCGGCGCTGTCGCTGGCGGCCGGCACCATCGCCATGACCTTCAATGCCGACCATGTCTGGGGAAGCCAGGCGCTGTTTTCCAAGGACGGCAGCGGCTATGACGATGGCGGCCACCTCACCGTCTGGCTCAAGGACGGACGGATCTATGTCCGCCAGCAGACCGACGACAGCACCGAATACCTCAAGGTGCCCGATCTGATGATCAGCCAGGACACCGACTATCACCTGGCCGTCTCCTTCGGCGAGGACGGGCTCAATGTCTTTGTCAACGGCAAGCTCTGGGCGTCCGAGCCGGAGATGAAGCAGGGCATGGACATGAACGAGCGCTCCTTCCTTGTCGGGGCCTCCGGAGCCTGGCGCTCAGACGACGGCCACACCGCCCACCAGCAGTTCAACGGCACCATCGCAGACGTCATGGTCTTCGGTGAACAGGTCGAGGGCGAAGACATGGCAGCGCTTGCCGGTGCCGTCGACCCGGCCTTCGAGGCGGACGCCCTGGCCGCCATGGCACAGGACGACCTGATGCCCGCCTTCCAGCAGCTCCATCACGGCTCCGACGAGGCAAAGGCCCTCGCCATGGCCTACGGCTTCAACCACATGGGCCAGATGACCTCCGGAGCGACCTATTCCGAAGGCACCGATGCCGGCGAGACCATCGAGGGAACCAGCGGCGACGATGCCATCAATGCGGGCCTGGGCGACGATACCGTCAACGGCAATGACGGCAACGACATCCTCCAGGGATCCTACGGCAACGACATCCTCAATGGAGGCGACGGCAACGACGTGCTCGACGGAGGGCACGGCGAGGACATCCTCAACGGCGGGGCCGGCAACGACCTCCTGATCTCGCAGTCCGACGGACGCGAGGGCGCCGTTGCCCATGACGCCGACCGCGACGAGGGCGATCCCTATAACGAGCTCACCGGCGGCAAGCTCTATCCGGACCAGCCGCTGCATGCCGACGATGTCATGACAGGCGGCGACGGCGCAGACACCTTCTACTTCCAGACCCTCATCAACGCCAAGGCACGCTTCCTGGAAGAACACACACAAGATGACGGCACCATCCGCTGGCACGGCGTCGCAGGCGAGAACGAGAACATCCACGACCACTGGGTCGATGTCATCGGCAACGACGTCATCACCGACTTCAACAGGGGCGAAGGCGACACCATCCTGATCGAGGGACATACCACCAAGATCAGATCCATCTCCTATGGAGACACAAACGGCGACGGCATCGTCGATCACTCCCTGATCTCCCTCTACTCCGACCAGGGATCGGGCGGCGGGGCCCACAACAACGACGACCTGGGCACCATCACCGTCTATGGCGACCTGATCACGCTCTCCGACATCTCCACGACCGCCAAGCCCGCCTATGGCATCGTCCGCTCGATCGCAGATATCGACGAGGCCATCAAACCCATCGAGATGGGGACAGACAGGGGAGGCATCGAACCACCCGCAGACATCCCGTCACAGGATGACCTCCCCCTCCCCGAAGGCATGACACCCGTCTTTGCCATTGCGGGGGAGACGGAGTTCTCCGGAGAGAAGGGCGATTATCTTGATGCGGGCAATGCGGCGGCGCTGTCGCTGGCGGCCGGCACCATCGCCATGACCTTCAATGCCGACCATGTCTGGGGAAGCCAGGCGCTGTTTTCCAAGGACGGCAGCGGCTATGACGATGGCGGCCACCTCACCGTCTGGCTCAAGGACGGACGGATCTATGTCCGCCAGCAGACCGACGACAGCACCGAATACCTCAAGGTGCCCGATCTGATGATCAGCCAGGACACCGACTATCACCTGGCCGTCTCCTTCGGCGAGGACGGGCTCAATGTCTTTGTCAACGGCAAGCTCTGGGCGTCCGAGCCGGAGATGAAGCAGGGCATGGACATGAACGAGCGCTCCTTCCTTGTCGGAGCCTCCGGAGCCTGGCGCTCAGACGACGGCCACACCGCCCACCAGCAGTTCAACGGCACCATCGCAGACGTCATGGTCTTCGGTGAACAGGTCGAGGGCGAAGACATGGCAGCGCTTGCCGGTGCCGTCGACCCGGCCTTCGAGGCGGACGCCCTGGCCGCCATGGCACAGGACGACCTGATGCCCGCCTTCCAGCAGCTCCATCACGGCTCCGACGAGGCAAAGGCCCTCGCCATGGCCTACGGCTTCAACCACATGGGCCAGATGACCTCCGGAGCGACCTATTCCGAAGGCACCGATGCCGGCGAGACCATCGAGGGAACCAGCGGCGACGATGCCATCAATGCGGGCCTGGGCGACGATACCGTCAACGGCAATGACGGCAACGACATCCTCCAGGGATCCTACGGCAACGACATCCTCAATGGAGGCGACGGCAACGACGTGCTCGACGGAGGGCACGGCGAGGACATCCTCAACGGCGGGGCCGGCAACGACCTCCTGATCTCGCAGTCCGACGGACGCGAGGGCGCCGTTGCCTATGACGCCGACCGCGACGAGGGCGATCCCTATAACGAGCTCACCGGCGGCAAGCTCTATCCGGACCAGCCGCTGCATGCCGACGATGTCATGACAGGCGGCGACGGCGCAGACACCTTCTACTTCCAGACCCTCATCAACGCCAAGGCACGCTTCCTGGAAGAACACACACAAGATGACGGCACCATCCGCTGGCACGGCGTCGCAGGCGAGAACGAGAACATCCACGACCACTGGGTCGATGTCATCGGCAACGACGTCATCACCGACTTCAACAGGGGCGAAGGCGACACCATCCTGATCGAGGGACATACCACCAAGATCAGATCCATCTCCTATGGAGACACAAACGGCGACGGCATCGTCGATCACTCCCTGATCTCCCTCTACTCCGACCAGGGATCGGGCGGCGGGGCCCACAACAACGACGACCTGGGCACCATCACCGTCTATGGCGACCTGATCACGCTCTCCGACATCTCCACGACCGCCAAGCCCGCCTATGGCATCGTCCGCTCGATCGCAGATATCGACGAGGCCATCAAACCCATCGAGATGGGAACAGACAGGGGAGATATCGAACCACCCGCAGACATCCCGTCACAGGATGACCTCCCCCTCCCCGAAGGCATGACACCCGTCTTTGCCATTGCGGGGGATCTGAATCTGGAGGGCAACCGGGACGGACAGATCGCAATTGCTCATACGGATGCAATGGAGATTTCCGAGGGAACGATCGCGTTTTCCTTCAAGGCAGACACGGTTTCAGGTTACGACGCGCTCTTTTCCAAGGACGCCAGCGGCTATGGAACCGGCGGCCATCTGACCGCCTGGGTCACCGGATGCGGTGACGTCAAGGTTCGCTTCCAGGACGAAAACCAATCCCTGTGGCTGAAAGGTGAAGATGTCTTTGAAGTCGGCAAGGAACACGAATTCGCCTTCACCTTCGGTGATGATGGTGCAGCTCTCTTTATCGACGGTGTCGCAGTCGCCAGGGATGACGAGTTTGAAGCCGATTGGCTTGATAACGAGGAATACCTGATGATCGGCGCAAACGGCTGGGGCAGCCCCTCCGGTGAAATCGGCTGGACCAACGATCACTTCGACGGAGTGATCTCGGACTTCACCGTCTTGAACCAGCAGCTTGACCAGGAGCGGATCAGCGACGGATTGTTTGTTTGAAGAAGCGCAATAATCTCCATTCAACCGGGTTCATTTGAACGGTTCCTGGAACCTGACCGTGGGTCAACAACCAGAACTTTTGTTTTGATGCTGTTGATCCGCGGCAGACGTTGTTCGCATGAAGGAAAGACAGCAATTCAACGATGAACCAATCAAAGGAGAAGAATCCGCTCGCAAGACGCATGCGGTTTTTCAGCCGGGTCAACTGCCTGACCGCGCGCTCTTCATGGATGTCATTTCCATCTCGTAACGTTGTTGCGACCGCGCTGCTTCAGCTTCAATCCAGCCCAGAAACGCGGCGATGCGCGGGCGGGATTGAGCTCCGTCCGGGCAGACCAGATAATAAGCTGAGGTTGCGGGACAATGGACGTCAAACAATCGCGTCAGACCTGCCGCGCTCAGGCCGCTGTCCACATGCGCACTGCGGGCAAGCGCAACCCCCTGCCCTGCGACAGCCGCTTGCAACGCCATGTTCGTGTTGGGAAACCGTGACCCTTCGTCAAGCGGCAATTCCGGCACGCCCGCGGCGGAGATCCAGGTTTCCCATTGCGAACTCATTGCGTCGTCATTTACCTGCAGCAGCGGGAATCGTGCCAGATCGATAGGGTGTTCAGGCACGCCCAATCGGTTCAACAGTTGCGTGCTGCAGACAGGAAAAACATATTCATGAAACAAGAGACTGCTGTGCAGACCAGGGTAGTTTCCATTGCCAAATCTGATCCCCAGATCAACGTCCTCAACCGAGAAATCAATCAGATCGTCCTTGGTCGAAATCCACACGTCGATTTCGGGATAGTGTTCATGGAAGTCACCGAGCCGCGGTACCAGCCAGGTTAGGGCAAAGGATTCCAGCGTGCTTATCTTCAGAGGACCCGGCAGATCCTCAACACTGAAGCTCTCAAGCGTGGCTGACAATTTTCCGAAGAAGTCACGTGCAATCGGCACGATTTCCGCGCCGCACTTGCTCAGGGTGAGTGGTCGCGTACCACGCTCAAAAAGCTTGTGCCCCCAGAGGCTTTCCAGGTTGCGGATCTGATGACTGATTGCGCTTTGTGTCACGTTCAACTCGTCCGCAGCACGGGTAAAGCTGCGATGACGGGCAGCAGCTTCAAGCGCGCGCAGCGCTGCAAGTGGCGGCAGGTGACTGGACATGATCAACATGAACGTTAGCTCATGAAGAATATGAAGACAATTCTTTTGTACAGGTCACTTCTGCCAACTATTTTACCATCTCTACATGAACTGAATTCACAAAGCTGAATTTGGAATTTCGGAGGGTAAATTGGCTTGAGTATCGTATTTCTCGTACTCGCATCTGCAACGCTCCACCCCATCTGGAATTTACTTGTCAAAAAAAATGCCGATCCACAGCTCGGGTTTCTCCTGCTCATGGCAGTGGCCGCGGCATGCTCGCTCATTCATGGTCTGATTGCAGGGGTGGATTTTTCCACGGTGTTTACAGTATTGCCCGTCGTTGCACTGTCTGTATGTGGCCAGTTGATCTATGGAACATGCCTGACCGCGACCTTAACGCGTGGCGATCTGTCCACATACTATCCGATCATCCGCGCATCACCTGTTTTCGTCGTAGCAGCCAGTATCTTGCTGTTTGGAAAATCCTATTCGTTGCTCACTTTATTTGGCATCAGCTTGGTCGTTGCCGGCAGTTTTCTACTTCTATACCGACGCGGCAGCCACTATCTTGATGATCCGGTTACACTTCTTTATGCCTTGCTGGCATTGTGCGGCACCGGCATCTACTCACTTGCCGATGCCCATGTCATGCAACATATCGCACCACAGGTGCTGGCGTTTACTGTCGATAGCGCGGTATTGCCGTTTTTTCTGATTCTATGGCTCAGAAAACGCTCCATCACGCGCTTGCAGTCAGATGCGACATTCTCGTTTTCACCGATCTATGTCCTGCTACCAGGTGTTCTTTGCTACCTCTCGTACTACCTGATCCTTGTCGCCTACCAACTTGGCGGAGATGTCGCGGTGGTGACATCGTTGCGACAGGCTTCGATACCAATTTCCGTCGCCTTGGGAGGAATGTTCTTACGAGAAGGTGCCATGACTCGGCGCTTCGTTGCAGCTTCCCTTCTGGCATTGGGGATTGTTGTGATTTCTGTCTATCGATGACGCCGCTGACGCTGCTTTGATCTGGATGCTACAGCCGGCAATACACATTCGCAGAAACCGGCTGACAATTGCATTCCAATCGACGGTTCGTCATCGCTCAAATGATCCGGTGATTGCCGGATCTGCGTTACATGGTCCTTCCTGTCCATGAACAGATCACCATGACCTGAGACCGGAGCGAAGTGTTGTGCCCGACTTCTGGAAAGCACGCCAAAAGAAAGCCGTCGTTCTATTTTTCCCAATGTGGAACCCAATCCCCATCGAGACGCAGAGAAACGCCTGCAGCGTCTTCTTCAAGTTTCACCACATGCAGTTCGCCCTTGTCACCGCCGTATTTTTCGCGCGCCGCTTCAAATTGCGCGTAGACCAGCCGTGTCGCCGGAGCGGCGGTGTCTGCGTCGTTGCAGGCTTCAACGATCAAGCCCAGATCCTTTTTGCACAGATCGAGGGTGAAGGATGGATCGTAGTGCCCGGCAAAAACGGAGGGGGCATCGTGGTGCATGCACCAGCTTTCGCTGGCACCGATCTTGAGCGCGTCCCATGCTCGGGACAGTTCGACGCCGGATTTCACCGCCATCACAAGGGCTTCGCCCATGGCCGTCGCATGGATGGCCCAAAGCTGGTTGCTCGCCAGTTTCGTGATGGACCCGCTGCCGTTGGCACCCATGTAGTGAAGCGGCCCCATCAACTCCATCACGGGACGAATACGCGCAACCGTCGCTTCGTCGCCGCCTGCAAACTGGGTCATATTTCCAGCGCGCGCGCCGTCCACGGCCCCTGTGACCGGTGCATCGATCACCTGCACGCCAATCTCTGCGAAAGTGGCTGCGAGCTCGCGCACATAGGCGGGTTTGTTGGTCGTCATATCCACCCAGACCTGACCGGCGGACATGGCGGACAGCAGCCCGTGATCTCCGCCTACCACCTGCTCGATCTGCCTGGGTCCAAAGACCATGGTGAACACCAATTCCGCACCTTGCGCAGTTGCCGCCGGGCTATCCGCCCAGGTTGCGCCAAGGGAGAGATGCTCCTCCGCCCGCTTTGGATCAAGATCGCAGACAGTGAGTTCATGCCCTCCCCTGATCAGGTTCAAGGCAGCCGGTCCGCCCATGGTGCCAAGCCCGATAAATCCAATCCGCATGTGCGCCGTCCTCAGGTTTATGTGTTTTTCCTAGGCGTTCAGGATGGTGTCGGTGGAGTGTACCGCACCGAACTCACCATGCAGGTTTGCAAGCGTGACAGAGTGTATCTGCTCGGCGCTGTGGCTTACGCCATCCGGCCCAATCGCCTCGTAGGCCCAGACCGCGTCGGAGGCATAGACCATCTCAAAGCCCAGACTGCTTGCCGAGCGTGCGGCGGATTCAGCGCAGTGATTGGCCGTGGCCCCGCAGATGACCACGCGCTCAATATTTTCAGCACGCAGATCCGCCTCAAGCGAGGTTCCCGCAAAGGCGCTGGAGACGTGTTTGATGATCACGGCCTCGTCACCCCGTGGTGCTGCAAAAGGCTGGACTGCCGCACCTGGTGCATCGACGTGAAAAGGATCCTCCGGGTCAAGACCGTGGTGATGTACATGGATGACTTTGTCACCCTTCGTGCGGAACTGGTCCAAAAGCCGACCGATATTGTCAGCGGCCTCCGGGCAAGACCGTACGGCACCGGTGGCATCCTCGTGGGCCAGCGCCATTTGTACATCAATGACGAGAAGAGCGGTTTTCATGGCTTGGTCCTTTATGCGTTGATGCTGGTAGCTGCGCGATCCGCGAGGATCTTTTTGACGCGATCGCCATAGATGCGCATGTTGATGTCGTCGCTGATCACTCGGCCTTCTTGTTCGTCGTAGGTCATGATGGCAGTGACGCGCGGGATCGCCCCTTCGACCTCGGTCACCCCGTGCAAAGAGTAGCCGCCGCGAAACAGAGTGAATGTGCCGGCGCTACGACCGAATGTCTTTGCATGGGACATATCACCGGCAAGCAACCGATCCACAGCCTCGCGGTCTTCGGTTTCAGCGGTGCGCGAGTTCGGCAGAAAAGCGAATTCACCCCCGGTTTCAGCCGCTTGCAGCAGCAGCGTCACGGTGCATTCCGTCGTATCGTAGTGCCAGGCATGCCAACTGCCGGGGTGCAGGGCGACGACATTCAGCGCCTGGAATTCATCGGCACAGCGATGGAGCACCTCTTTCTTTTGCACACGGCGAACGAAATCAGTCAGAATCTCGGACTGATAGAGCCGTTGAATGAGCGTGTCACCCGGCAGTTGATCATCCGCCAGTTGCGTCGCCACATGTGTATATTCCTTCCGGCGCGGGTCATCTTTGGGCAGCGTCGGATCAATCGCGCCTTGATAGATGTTGCGCTTGATGGTCAAAACCTCGGCGCACGGCAACAAAGCGTTGGATTCCCCGGCCAAAGCTTCCAGGGCCTCGGGGCGGACGAACCCGTCCAGATTGCACCACCCGTGCTCCTCCATCTGGTCCTGACAGGCCTTCAGAAACGCAGCGCCTTTGCCTCTTTCCAGGTCCGCGATGGGATAGCGCACCAGGTCCACAAGGCTCAAAACCATGTCGGCATTTGGGTCTCGATTGATCTCCGGCATAGCTTGCTCCTTTGCGTCCGGCCGTCTTCGCCTCGGGTTACTCCTGTGTAGCCGCCGAATGAGATGAAGAAAAACGAAAGAATTTGCCTCCATGCACATAAAAAACTTATGAGTAAGCGATGAAGGGCAATCTCAATCTCAATTGGCTGCGGACCTTTGAAGCCGCCGCACGTCACCTGAGCTTTACCGCCGCCAGTCGAGAGCTAGGGTTGACACAAACGGCTGTCAGCCAGCACATCAAGGCATTGGAAGGTCAGCTTGGGCAGAACCTGTTCATTCGTAAGGCCAAAAGCCTGCAACTGACGGAAATCGGTCGAGCCTATTTGGTTTCGGTTCGGGACTCGTTGGAGCACATCGCATTTTCCACAAACGGGCTGTTCGGGCCGGCACAAGAAACAACAATAGTCGTACGGGCGTCTGCGGCCATGATCATCTGGCTGTCTCCGCAACTTGCGTCCTTTCAGAAAGCTAATCCGAGCATCGGGATAAAACTCGTCACATCGCTTTGGCAGAACGACCGAGAAGGGCATCCGGTGGACGTCGACATCCTGCTGGCCGCGCAATCCCAATCCGACACGCGCATGGTCAAGCTGTCAGATGAATACATCGTACCGGTTTGCGGTCTTCACACTGCAAAAAAGATCGAAATGCCCAAGGATCTCATGACCTGCAACACCATCCACGTGCTGGGATTCGACGACCATTGGGCGCGTTATCTGTCGTCCCATGGCCTTCCGTATGCAGACATATCCTCACGCCTCGTCGTCGATACCTCGGTTGCCGCCTGCGAACTAGTGGCCGCCGAGAACGGCTGCACCATCATGATCGACCGTTTTGCGCAGCAGGCCATCGCGACCGGTCGCCAGATTAGAATTGTCGGTGACCCGGTTGATACAGGTCAGGCCCACTACTTCCTGCAACGCAAAATCCGTTCGGCAGGCTCCCAGGTCTCCACAGCCTTCTGTGACTGGTTGAAAACCTGCTTTTGAAGTCGGCATTCAATAATCGAGCAAACGTAATATGCTTGGCAAGGCCTGATCACGGTCTTGCCAGGAAGTTGATTCAACCGGCAGCATCGGTCACACTGAGCTCAAATCTGACAATTTCTGCAATTGGAACAAGCGGCGGCTTCGCGTCACCAACTCCGATATTCCATGCGTCAGAACATGACCCCCGAAAGCCGACGTCCGTTGGGATCAGGGTGAATTTCTTGGATCTGAAGAAATCTGCTGTTGCGGGTTTTCCGAGTAGAGTTTCACGCTCATTGCAGGACCAGCTCCACTGAGCATTCTGCAGTCACTCAGTCTGATTGAGCTCAAGCTTCTTTTAGCAGGTAGTCGCTCGCGCTCTGTCAGGGTGCGGACCAGTCGCGGTCACAGGAGCATCCTCGTTGAAGAAAGTTTGCATCCTGATGCCAAAAAACCCTTTTCATGACCAAGGCCATCCCTCCGAAATACCGAGCCAAACCTTAAGTAGAGCTTATTTAGCAACACCTCGATCACAGATGTCGTATCTGCAAATCTCGGCGCAACAGTTTGCACACGTAAAAATTGATAAAACTGTGAAACTTACGATCAAAACGATAAAAATGACTTACTTTTATAAATAAACCAAATGAAATCAATAGTTTATAAATTTCGCCTTTGACGAGAGAAAATTCTCTTGACCATCGCAGTAAATATGACTTTATTACTCAACAATTAATTACCTATGCGTGTATATCCCCCAAATCGAAAGAGAGGCTCGGATGCGCGAAGAGACACTTTTGATCGTCGGCAATGGTGTTCTTGCTGGTCATGTTCTTTACATCCTAAGTCATGGCACACGATACAAAAAGATCGTCATAGGATCTCGCGACATAGAACGGGCGAGTCGAAAAGCAAATACACTGCAACAACATGCTTTGAATATTGGCTACGATGTAGACATCGAAGCTATACATCTGGACCTTGACAACATCCATCAAACGGCAGCTTCGATATCCAAGGTATCCCCCGCCGTCATATTCAACACCGCTTCAATGCAGTCGTGGTGGGTGGTCACCACTTTGCCGGACGAAGTAAGGAGCAAGGTTGCCGAAACGCGCTTCGGCCCCTGGCTTCCAATGCACCTGTCCCCCACTCTTTCCCTGATGGAGGCCCTCCGGCAATGCGAGAACGATGCAATTGTCGTGAATGCAGCGTTCCCGGATGCAGTCAATCCTGTTTTGGCACGTAATGGGCTCGGACCCACCGTTGGTATCGGCAATATCGCGAATGTCGTCCCTGCCCTGCGCCTGGCGGTCGCAGAACAGCTCAATGCCAGAGTGCAGGATGTGGATGTGCGCATTTGCGGGCATCACTATGTCAGCTATCGCTTGTCACGCCTTGGTCACCCTGATGGAGCACCGGTCTTTTTTCACGCTTCAGTCAACGGCACGGACGTCACCCGCAGTTTAGATCAAAATGCGGTTTTCAGGTCGCTAACCGAGCGCCATCGCAGAACCGGCGGTGTCGAAGGACAACCTGTGACGGCGTCTTCGGCGGTTGCGGTGCTTGAGGCCCTGCAAGGTCGCACGAGAACGCTTGTTCACGCACCCGGTCCCAACGGACTACCTGGTGGCTATCCTGTTTGGATCAGCAAAGCGGAGTGCGAGGTATCCTTGCCGCAGAACATTTCGCTGGACGAAGCGGTAAGCGTCAATGAAACCGGCCAGATCCATGACGGCATAGAGAGTATCGACAAGCACGGCAACGTCCGGTTCGCCGAGGAGCAGATGGCTGCCATGTACGACCTTTTCGGCCATCAGTGTGACGAACTACGGCTTGCTGATGTTCACGAAGTCGCCAAGGACCTGAGCGGACGATATCAGCACTTCCTTGAGCGAAACGGTTTGGTGCACTGAATTATGGGGCAATGGATGGTTTCGCCGCGACAAGAGTGCGAAAGCACTCCATTGGACCGACTAAAAGACTGTCGCCTGGCCCTGGCCGGGACAGACGAGCAAGGCCGGAAGATTCATCCGGGGATGTTTGACGCGGGAGTGATCTCGCTCGCCCATGGGGACGGGACACGCCGCCCGCCTCCAGGAGCGCTGCGTGCCGGTGTTGAGGCACTGCTCGACCCGGCATTGTGTGCTTTTGACGACTATCTGTTTCTTCAGCGGTTCGAGGCCCTGGAAGACCGCGTTTCGCAGAATTTCAGACAAGCAGGCATTCCGGCGGAGAGCGCAGACAATATTTGCATCGAATGCGGCACAACACGACTGTTCGGTGCTTTCCTGCATTGTGCGGCAGAACAAGGTGACGTGTTCCTGGCAGCGCCGACCTACTATCATTCGTTGCCGGATTGGTGCTCGTGTTTTGGGGCCGAACTGGTCTGCGTACCGACGTCGCCTCATGAAGCCTACAAGCTGACAGTTCCAGCCCTTGAAGCCTGGTTTGAGCAAAACGTGGCGACAGGCCGCCAACGTAAGCCGCGGGGGTTGTTCTTGTTCAATCCGACGCAGACTGGAGGCCTTTACTCATCGGCAGAGTTATCTGATCTGGCCCGGTTCATTGCGGACAACGACCTCATCGTATTGGCGGATCACGTTTTTGCCTCCACAGAGTTCCCTGGTTCTCCACCCGCCGCGTATTTGGCGGCACAAGACGGCATGACTGATCGCGTTGTAACTTTGGGCGGTGTTTCCAAATCACACAACCTTGCAAATATAAGAATTGGCTGGGCTTGCGGCCCCAGGCAACTGATCGAGGAGATGCGGCGGTATTCCGTCAGCACGATCATCTCGGTACCGCGATTGAACAAAATAATGGCCCTGGCGGCGCTGGATGATGATCGCAAATTCCTCAATGAAAACGCAAAGGAATGTCTACGCAGAGTGAAGTTGATTCAGGACTGCATTGCACATTGGAACACTGAACTCCACCGACACGCACCTAACTTCCCGGGATTTAGGCTCGTCCATCGCCCACGAGCCGGTCACTCCCTGCTTCTGTCTTGCGATGCGCTCAAGGGGTGTCATTGGTCGGGAGGCAAGATCCGCAACAATGTCGACGTCACACGGTTCTTTTTGAGCGAGGCACGGGTCGCTGTTTCACCCGCCTTCTCGAGCGGACTCGACGGATGCGAGATAAGGATCTGTTTCGCCTCGGTAGGATTGTCGGAAACCTATTTCTATTCCTCTGAAACAGAGTGCCGTGCCGTTGTGGATGGGGTTCGCAGCCATCTTCGCAAGGAGAGCGCCCTTCCGATTGCAGCCACATCTTTCTCGAACGGAAACAACGCGCCGGAGGCTCCAGTCAACCAGATGTTCTTACACGGCAGAACAATGATCCAAGAGGCAATGATTGAGCGGATGCTGCCCGCAATCTTAAAGGTCGTCGGTCCAAGGGAAAAAAACCACGATCAGGCCACCGTGCATGAAGGTGGCACATGAACAAGTTTTCTGTTTCGAACTCTGCTGCCGCTGGCTCCGTGCACGCTGGCGTCGATTTGATCGCTCCACATTTTGACGCCTTTATCGTAGACGTCTGGGGCGTTGTTTGTGACGGGGTTTCAGCCTTTCCCGCTGCTGTTGATGCGCTCAGGCATCTACGAGCGATAGGCCCGGTCGCACTGCTGTCAAACACCGCAAGACGATCTCATGCACTTGCACGCCACCTTACAGGTCTCGGAATTGATGTTGACTGTTATGATGTGCTCCTTACCGCAGGTGAGGCATGCCATCTCGCCTTGAAGTCCGGGCGATGGAGGGCAGAAGGACAAACCGGCGACGGCGGGGTACTCTATATTGGTCCAGACCGTGACCGGACAATTCTGGCTCAATCCGGTGTGCAAGAGTGCCGTAGTCTCAAAGAGGCGACTGCCATCGTGTGCACCGGCATGCTGGAGACACTAAATTCGGTTGAGGCGCACGACCGCCTCCTGGTCGAGTGGCTTAAGAGGGATTTGCCTTTCATCTGTGCCAATCCTGATCGTATCGTAAGGATCGGCGCGAAGACTGTGCCATGCGCCGGAGCGCTCGCGGAGCGTTATCAATATCTTGGCGGGCGCGTCCTTCAGTTTGGCAAACCAGAACCTGCAATCTACCATGCATGCATCAACAAGCTCCAACAGTTACGGCCATCATTGACGCGCGCCCGCATCCTCGCGATCGGTGATGGGTTGGAAACCGATATTGCGGGCGCCAATCGACAGGGTCTCAATTCTGTTTTGGTGAAGACAGGCATCCACGGATTGCAGGAAACAGAAGGGTTGGTCGAACGAAAATACGCCGGATCACCCCCGGTCCCCGACTATGTCGCAACAGCACTCGACTGGTAGATGTCCGGATAATGAGTATCGCGTCTTTTCTGGTCCTTGGTGCCTCGCTTGCCAGCTGGGCACTGCTGCTTGTGACCAGCCGCGTTATCCTATTCGCATGGCCTGTCGACCCCTGGTTGTTCACACTCATTCAGATGATGGCCGGCGGCATTTTCCTGATTGCCATTGCAGGTCGCGGCAAAGGCTTTGCCGATGCGTTGAGTGACCCGTTTACCTGGCTTTACGGTGGACTGCGGGTGGCCACCGCCGCCTTCTTCACCGCTGCACTGACCTATACATCGACGTATAATGCAGCGTTCCTGGGCATCGTGTCAGTTCCAATCAGCCTGGCTGTGCTTTGGCTGATCTTGTCTCGTCAACCATCCCGGATCGAGTTGCCCGGCCACTGCGCTGTCTTTTTCGGGTTCGTGTTTCTTGCCGGAAGCCTGGATGACGGCTGGCGAAATCCGGCCATTGTTCTGATGATCTTGTCAGAGCTTTGCGTCGTCGCATCGACGCTAATCGCAGAATTTCATCCGCTGAACCAAACCAGTGATACGCGCCAACGCGCCCGCCTTACCGGCATCATGCTTCTTGCAAGTGCCTTTGTCATGCTGATCCTGGCAACAGGTTTTGGCTTCGTCGCACAGTGGTTGCCTGACCTTCGGTCTGGAATTCCCGAAACACTTACCCGGATGACAGATCCTTCGGAGGTGTTCAATCCAGCCTTGTGGATTTCAGCGACCTTGGTTGGCGTCGTGTTGCGGGGGCCATCACTGTTTCTGGCGCTGAAAGCGATCCACCATGTTCGGACAGAAAAATACATTGCCGCCATGGCCGGACTGCCTTTTTTGACCTTTGCAATGGAGACGCTCGCCGTCTCGTTCGGATGGCTCGCTCCAAGTCATTCAACGCATATGACAGTCTTCTGGGGCAGCGTCATGACGTTTGGTTCCCTGAGCGTGCTCATTGCGCGCTCGCGCAAGGAAACGGTCAGACACCCGCATCGCGAAACAGCACCAGAAGCAACCGAAACCAATCGGCATTGATCAATGCGATCTTGCGGATGTGAAAGACGTTGTTCTACCTGAAACGAACTGGCGTGAACAAACCGGTTCCACCGGCAACACCATCGCTTGAAGCAGTTTGGGCGTGCCTGCCGATCACCAACAACAACCGATTTTGGCAACTTGGTTATTCATGCGCATGGGCGTCCTGGAATTCCATCTCTGATCAACCAACAGCAGTACACCGCTCCATTTACATTACCGAAGCCATCGGTTAATTTACGCATGCAAGCAGTGATCTCGACAGGTCCAGCCAGCCTTCCCAAAAAACCAAGACAATCGCGCGGTTACAACTCCCGTAGAGCGTTTCCTGAAAATTGGCGACGTCTATCCAGGGCGTCCATTGCGTTGATTTTTTATCTTTGCAAGACTGAGGAAACCCATTCGATGAAACACTTTTTCCTTGCCGCTGCCGTGACCGGTGCAGTGATATCGTTGACAGCGGCACCAGGTCATGCAGGTCCAGCCGACGACACGATCCGTATTGCGTCACCGTGGAAGATCGGTGCTCTAATCCCTTCCGCCAGTACAGCGCTATCACGCACAGGTGTTGTTGAAACGCTGACAATGCCGACTACCGACGGCGAAATTGTTGGTTTGCTCGCCGAAAGCTGGATCCCAAACGACACGTTGACGGAATGGCGGTTCAAAATTCGCTCGGGTGTCTTATTCCACGATGGCAGCCCTTTAACCGCGGAGACAGTCGCTGCCAATCTGACCAAATTCCAGGAGCAAAGCTCCTTGCGAACCGCCCCAGTTACAAACATCGCTTTCGAAGGTGACGAAGTCGTCGTTAAGCTTGATCGTCCGTATTCCATCTTGCCCACGGTTCTGGCGGACTGGAACACCGGGATTGTTTCTGCAGCGAACCTGACTGATGAGACAGGCGACAGCGTCGCGGGAACCGGACCATTTTCTGTTACCGATGCTTCCGACCCGACAATGCTGAAGCTATCGGCGAATGATGATTACTGGGGCAAGAAGGCGACGATCGGCAAGGTCGAGTATCTGTTCGTTCCCGATGCCCAGGCGCGTCAAGCCATGGCCCAAGCGGGTGAAGTCGAGTTTGCGTTCAGCTTACCGGTCACAGCGACAAAAATGCTTGCAAGCGCGGACAGTGTGCAAGTGCAAATTCAAGCAATCCCGCGCGTTAGGGCACTCAAGCTCAATGGGGGCCTGGCTCCGCTGGACGAAGTCGAGGTGCGTCAGGCCATCAGCTACGCAATTGACCGCAAAGGTATCGCGTCCTCCATTGTCGGCAATCCAGACACGGCGGCATCCCAGTTATTCCCGGCCAGCCTGCCCGCATGGCACGATACATCGCTCGAGCCTTTTTCCCATGATCCTGCAAAAGCCGCAGAATTGCTGGCCAGTGCTGGTTTCACAAAGGGCGATGACGGCATATTGATCCGTGACGGCGACCGTTTTGAAATTGAAATGCGGACATATGACTCGCGCCCGGAGCTTCCCGTCATTGGCGTTGCGATCCAAAGCATGCTCAAGGAAGTCGGCATCGAAGTCACGATGAAACAGGGCGACTGGACCGTCATATCGGACGGGCACACCGATGGAACGCTGGAGGCTGGCATTGTTTCAGACAGCTTCGTGTACGTTCCCGATCCAATCGGAGCCTTGAGCGAGAACTTTTACAAGAGCGGGGGCTTCTGGGGTTCCATGAACTGGAACAACGACGAGTTTGACGCATTGGTCGAGACGTATCAAAGAACGGTTGATCCGGAAAAGCTGGCGCAGCTTCGTACCGATATGGTCGCGATGATCCATGAGGAACATCCCATGGTGACGGTCACCTGGTATGACGATGTTTATGCGGTTTCGAAGAATGTATCGAATTTCACGTTCGACGTTTACGAACGCGATTTCGGCCTTAATCGTCTGACCTGGGCGGAGTAGTCTGCTGAATGACGCTTGCCGCACTTTTGGCGAGGAAGGCGCTGCTCATCCTGACCATCACGTTGCTTGTCGCTTCGTGTTCATTTTGGGCTGTGCATCTCCTTCCGGAAAACATTGCCATCCAGATCGCGGCAGCGAGGTTTTCCGGCACTGAACCAAATCAGCAACTGGCGGAGGTGGTCAGTCAGTCCTATGGGCTGGACCGCCCGATACTGGTTCAATATGCCGATTGGTTGGCCGGAACACTGACACTGGATTTTGGCGTCTCGCTCGTGACCGGGCGAGACGTGGTGCACGATATCGCGCACCACGGTCAGAATTCTTTGCGAACCGTTTTCTGGGGCTTCATCGCAGGTGTCGCCCTGGCGGTTCCAACCGGATATGTCTGCGCGCGTTTTGCAGGCAGCCACCTGGACACGATATTGACGGTCTTTAGTGCCGCCATCTCTACAATTCCGTCTTTCCTCGTTGCTATCGTCATGGCGCAACTTTTCGTGGTCGAACTCGGCCTTGCAACACTCAGCGGCACATCAGGATGGGCACGTCTCTGGGTGCTTGTTCTGACGATTGCCCTGTCGATTTCCGGTTTGCTGAGCCGCGTCGTCAGGACAGCCGTCATTGATGTCCGTTTGCAACCCTTTATGCTGCACGCCTTGATACGCGGCGTTCCGGAGCGAGAGTTGTTCTGGCGGCATGGGTTGAAAAATGCGCTGCGCCCAGTGCTGAATTATCTTCCCGTGGTCTTCATGTTCCTGATTTACGATGTGATCGTTATCGAAACGGTCTTCAACTATCACGGTCTGGGCTGGGCGCTGATCAACGCGGTCAAAGCGCTGGATGTGCCGCTGATGCAGGGTCTCGTTTTGGCGCTCGTGCTGTTTTATCTTTGCTGCACAACACTAAGCGACCTTTTGACGTGGCGTATCTATCACAAGGCCGCGTGATGTCTCAAGTCAGCGAAGCGCGTAGGCCCTGGAAACTAGGCATTGCACTGACGCTCTTGTTCGTCATGACAGCCACTTTCGGGCCGTTGCTATATGCAGTGGACCCCAATGCACAAAACCTGCTCTCGGTTCTTTCACCGCCTGGCGGGCAGCACCCATTGGGCACAGATCAGCTTGGTCGTGACGTCCTTGCAAGGCTGCTTCATGGTGCGCGATATTCAGCCGGCATTGCAATTGCCGTTGTTGTCTTCAGCATTGCCCTGGGGTGCATCTTGGCCGGGATCGCGCAGTGGACTGGCGGAATGATCTCCACCTCACTCGTGATGTTCTCCGATGCGGTCTACGCCCTTCCAGGCCTGTTGGTAACACTTCTCCTGGCAGATGTTCTGGGCGGTGGTGCGATGGTGATCGTTTTTCTACTCTGGATCGTCGCCTGGCCAGAATACTTTCGTTTGTCCTATTCCGTGGGGCAGCAAATTGTGAACAGCGACCATGTGCTTGCATCCCGCCTGGCAGGTGCCAGCGGGGGGACAATTTTCCGCCTGCAGGTTCTGCCCGTGATCCTGCCTTACCTCTTGTCACTGGGGGCAATCTCCGTCGGGCGCATCGTTCTGGCGATTGCCACTCTTGGATTTCTCGGCGTCGGAATTGCACCACCCCAGGCGGAATGGGGCATGATGATCAATGATCTTCGCGTCTACTGGCAAATTTCACCCGTTCAATTGGCAGCACCGGTGTTCGCGATAGTCTGGGTAGTGCTTGCCTTGCTTATCCTGTCGCAATCAATGCCCAAAGCCAAACCGGGCTTGAATTGATGCATTGTCTTGAGGCCCGCAATCTCAAACTGTCTGCAGGACAATTGTCGCTGGATGTTCCACACCTGCGTTTCAAGCAGGGGAAAACCTGTTGTGTTGTCGGGCGGTCAGGTTCGGGAAAGTCACTCCTTGCAGCTGCACTTTCAGGATTGCCGGTTCCCGGGATGGCCATGACCGGAGATGTTTGTCTCAATGGCTCCCCCGCAGACGGGCCACTTTGGAAAGACCATGTCTTTGTCCTTCCGCAAGAACCGGCACTTGCACTCAATCCAACCATGCCTGTCGGCAAACAGTTGGCTGAAGTGTTCCGTTGGCGAGGCGACCCTGCGTGTTCCTGCAAGTCGCCCGGCGCGATCAGCGCGGAGGTTGGTCTCGACCAGGATGATCTGAAAAAGATCCCCGGCCAGCTTTCCGGCGGAATGCAACAGCGTATCATGATCGCCATGGCACTTGTCGCGCGTGCCAGTTTTGTCATCGCCGATGAGCCGACAAAGGGGCTCGACGGTGGCAACAAGAAGCGGATTATCGACTTGTTTGGCCGGTTCAGGACGTCCGGTCGCGGCCTGATTGTCATTACCCACGATCTTGAGGTGGCAAGTGCTCTGGCCGACGACATCATCGTTTTGGGGGATGGCCTGATTGCCGAACAGGGGCTGGCCAGTCAGGTGCTCACCAACCCGCGAAGTGAGGCAACGCGTGAATTGATCCGCAGCGCACCGCAAAACTGGCCAACGGCTCCCGCAACACCGCAAAAACCACATTGCCCCGTCGTGCGTCTGGAAGATGTCACTTTTGGCTATCGGCGCACCACCCCAATCCTCAGTGAAGCAACGATGGAGATCGATGGCGGCGAAATCGTCGGTCTACTGGGTCCGAGCGGTTCCGGGAAATCCACCTTTGGAGACCTCTGTCTCGCACTGCAAAAACCGCAGTCGGGGACAGTGCAATGGTTTGGCTCAGACCTGAATTCCGCGTTGATCCGGAAGCGACGCACAAAGTTTCAGAAGCTGTTTCAAAACCCCGTAACGTCCTTTCCACCAAACCTTGTTTTGCGGGACGTGTTCGACAAACTCACGCCGCAAAGTGCCGGAGCCAATATCAGAACCGAATTGATGTCGAGGCTTGGATTGACGGATGATTTGCTCCTGCGGCGGCCGGATCAAGTGAGTGGTGGAGAGTTGCAGCGTCTTGCGATCATACGCGTGCTATTGGCTCAACCAAGTTTTCTAGTCTGTGACGAACCCTCTTCACGCCTCGATATGTCCATACAACGGCTCGCAATCGACGTCATAGCTGAATATTCGTCACAATTTTCTTCTGCTGTTCTGCTGATTTCTCACAACGAAACCGTTTTGCGCAAACGCGCGAATCGTGTTTTTGAAATCTCGCATGAGGGTCGTCTATCGCTCAAAAGCTATGATTAGCGTCTCTCGTCTCCACGAAAACCAGCCCGAAGCCTGGTTCGTTTCACGAGTCAGATTTTGTCTGCAGGCTCCACATTGGAAATTGAAAGCCAATGGCTCATTCCGGGCCCACAAGTTGTTTCCGGATGACATCAACTTGTTCCGACACCGCCGCATGTCAAAGCTGAACAGTGAGCTACTCACCAATCACGTGACAAGTTTATCGTAAATTGAACTGCTCCTTGTTTCCGCTGTCCTGGTTGGATTTCATTCTTTCGCAGCCTATGGACCGCTGCTGAAAGCCGGCCGCCAAGAGCGGAATGGGGGCGTTTAAGATTGTAGAACTCCATCCATCGATATGCGTATGAAGTTTCGGCGCAGACGATCCGTCCAGACAAAGGACATGGACTGACTGCGCTCGACACCCGTCCAAGAGCCAAGTGGCGATCTGGCTTTGAACTCCGGGCAATGCTGATTCCGTTTCGACATCGCCAATCTCCCTGGTGATGAAGATCAGCAGACAGAAAATGGCAAACTAAGTGAGTGTCCGCATTCCTGGGGGTACTTCAGCGCCGACACTACCCAAATCCTTTTGCAAGGCTGGAGCGATCTCAACCAAGCGATTCTAGAGCGCATCCATTGAATGTTGGTTCGTTTGATGCCGGAAAGCAGGTCACTCGGCAAGGCGCGTCACGAAGGGCGATGTGGTGCATCGGTCAAGTGGCGCAACGCTGCCGATGCGCTGCTTTCCGGCACCCGAAGGGCCGGGCTCTTTCTCCCGATGACTGCGTTGGCTTGCGCTTGTGGTGGGGTACACCGCTGCACACAAGCCGCCTGGGCAGCCGAAGAAAGCGCGCCGGTCAAATGATCCAACATTCAATGGATGCGCTCTAGACTGGCACTCCAGTCTGTTGGCCTGTGATCGAACCATCAAGGGATGCGGTGGAAGCAGCGCCGGCAACTGACGCAGTTACGCTATTTGCAGGTCGCTCGTGGACGGTTTCGGGCTTCGGGGCATGCTGGCGCAATATGCGCCTCGCGCTGCAAGCGGACAGCTGAGTGCAACCCGACCTGAAGCTTTCTGGCTTGCGACACGTCTTGGCGACAAAACTCAGGGAAACCGGGTTGGACGAACGCGCTGCCGTAGACGGACCTGGACAGACGACTGAAGCAAAGGACGCGCACTCCTGAAGGAGCGCGGATCTGAGGCGTAAAATGGCCAGCTTTGGGAAGATCTTTGGGGCAGAAGTGAACAACCGACGAGCCAAAACTGTCAAACCAATAGGCTTGAACAGTGCACGCAAACAAAAAGGCAAGGAAATTCAGAAAGTTGAGTGGTGCCCAGAGGCGGAATCGAACCACCGACACGCGGATTTTCAATCCGCTGCTCTACCAACTGAGCTATCTGGGCGCGCTTTGCTTGGGTCGGGAAAAGCCCCCGTTCGCTGAAAGCCCGGTCCTTATAGAGGCTGGTTCAGACCTTGTCCAGCACTCTGGCAAAGTTTTTTGCCCGCTCCTGCCAGCAGGGTTGGGGAAAACCACAGTTCAGTTCAAGATGCTGAAAACACGTATTTTTTTGCGACATGGCGAAATTCGAGCGGGATGAGGTGATTGCATGGATGCACATCACGAGATTGTCGTGCGCGCGCGTCAACAGCGCCGGGTGCCTATCCGTTCCGGCACATGCAATATCAGGGCATTTACACCCGGTCAGGGGTAATCGGTGCGCACAGAACTTCGTTCTGCCGGTGCCGGGTTGAACAGGCTTCGTTTCTCGAAACGCCAAACACCGAAAAAAAAACGCGCCGGCATGCGGCGCGTTTCAATTGGCGTTCGGGGGAACACTTTACTGTTCGGTGATCCTGCCATCGGTGTAGGGCGCATAGCCGTTGCGCGCTGCGAGGTAGTCGGCAACCACCGCCTCCAGTCCGGGCCCGAAGTCATATGCATTCATGCCGTTTTCGGCAAAGACTTTGTAGCCGTCACCGCCACCGCGCATGTAGTTGTTGGAGACGACACCATAGACCTTTTCCGGATCAAGCGGCACCCAATTGCCGTCTTCCATGACTTCGACAACGAGGACACGCCCGGCGCCAGGATCCTTCTTGCGCGTCCAGGAGTATTTCAGACCGGCAACCTGAGGGAAGCGGCCCGCGCCATCCTCGACCTGGGAGACACCGTTTTCCAGCGCCGTTACGACGTCCGCTCCCTTGAGCTGAAAAGTGGACAGGGTGTTCTGGAACGGCAGAACCGTCAGGACCTCACCCATGGTGACTTCACCGCCATCAATGGAGGCGCGCAAACCGCCACCGTTCTGAATTGCGATCTGGACACCCTGGTCCATGACACGGTCAAGCATGGCGTCGGCAACGAGATTGCCCATCTGGCACTCGCCAGCGCGGCAGGAGCCGCGGTCACCGTCGATGACATCTTCACTGGATCCGATGACCTTGCCCTTCAGTTCCTCGATCGGCGCAGCCAATTCGGCAACCCGGCCCGCGAAGCCTTCATCCGGTGTCACGGACGCATCCAGCAGGATCGGTTCGCCCTCGGCCTTGAGGAGATTGCCGTCATCGTCCCAGGTGACATCAAGTTCGCCGAGGAACTTTCCGTAGGCATACGCCTGAACGATGGGCACTTCCTTGCCTTCCGGATTTGTAACAAGAACCGGATAGGGACCTGACGCACCTTCCTGCGTGTTGGAAAGTAGCGTGTGAGAATGTCCTCCGACGATCACGTCAATTCCGGGAACGGCCGCAGCAATTTCCATATCCCGTGGCAGTCCCATGTGAGTGACTGCAATGATCTTGTTGACACCGGCAGCCTCGAGACCCTCGACGGCACCTTTCAGATAGTCTTCGGCCTGAATGAAGCGGACACCATCGCCCGGTGAGGATGTATCGACCGTGTCTTCGGCCAAAGCGGACACGATACCGATTTTTTCGCCACCCCTTTCCAGGATGACGATGCCGGGAACCTTGCCTTTCAGCAGCGGCTCGGCGCTGACCTCGATATTACCGGAAATGATCGGAAACGTCGCCTTGCCGATGAAATTGGCGAGACCCTCCGGGCCATCGTCGAATTCGTGATTGCCGACCGCCATGGCGTCAATATTCATTTCGTTCAGGAATTCGACCGCCGCGTCGCCCTTGTACGTCGTATAGAACAGCGAACCCTGGAACTGATCACCTGCGTCTACGACAATGACATTCCTGCCATCTGCTTCGAGCGCATTGCGGCGTTCGTCGAGTTTCGTCTTGATACGGGCAATACCACCGAAACATTTTCCTTCCGCTTCGTCCTCCGCGTCGCATGTGGAATCGTACTTGTTTATCGACTCAATACGTGAATGCAGGTCGTTCAAATGCAGTATCGACAGTGAATAATCAGCATATGCAGCCGAAGACAGCGCCGTCGAGAGAGACAACACTGCAGCGGTAAGAAATCGGTTCTTCATCGGACCCTCGCCCTGGATTCTGGTTGTTTTTCGGTTCCGCGCAAAAGGCGGGCATCGCACCTGCCGAGCTCGATATTCCGATTGGTCACAGGAGCGCATGAATTCACAGCGCCATAACCTCCTGTCACTACCGGGAAATCGGGCCGGGTCAGCCGGTGCCCGAAATCTTTGAACAGATTTGTTGCCACCGCAAGTGGACGGCGCGAGATAAAGAAAAATTAATTTAACCGGAGAAGCTTCGCGCACCAACTCGACGCGAGAATTCGGTAAAATGTCTGACGTGGGAATTCCGGACTGCGCTCCCGATGCGGAGATCCGGACAGTCCGGCTTGTGTCCGGAAAGTCAGTCTTCGGGAATATTGCTCTCGTCGATGTCGTCGGTTTCGACCACAGGGATCGTATAACCCTCTGAAAACCAGCGGTTCAGATCCACCTTGGCGCAGCGGTCCGAGCAAAAGGGGTAGTCTTCCCTTGTCGACAGTTTCGAACAGATCGGACAAGGACGCATGCGCCGAACCGATGTCTCGTTGTCATTTACGGTCATCATGCCTCGCAGTGTTTGGCCGGGTTGCCCCTATCTGCCATCAGGCGGCAGCTGTCGCCCAGCCCTGATGAACCGGATAGCCGGCTGCACTCAGAAGGTTCGCCGTCTCGACCAGAGGCAGTCCGACAACAGAGGGATAAGATCCCACCAGTTTGACGACGAAACTGCCGGCAAGGCCCTGGATCGCATAGCCACCCGCCTTGCCTCGCCATTCTCCTGACGCAATATAGTCATCGACATCCATGCGGGACAGGCGCTTGAACCGGACACGTGTTTCAACCAGCTTGGAGCGAACCTTGCCGTTGGCTTCTGCAACGGCGACACCGGTGAAGACCCGATGCCCCCTGCCGGAAAGAAGCGACAGGCACATCAGTGCCTGCTCGGTCAGCTCCGCCTTCGGCAGCGCACGACGGCCGACAGCGACGACCGTGTCAGCTGCAAGCACGATACCCCCTTTGAGCTCCGGTGAGGCATCCGCCGACTGGCGAACGGCCTCGGCCTTGGTGCGGGCAAGCCTCAGTGCAAGACTGCGGGGCGTTTCATGCTTCCTGGGCGTCTCGTCAATGTCGGCGGGCATGAGGTGATCGGGATCGAGCCCGATCTGCTGCAGCAGCGCGAGGCGGCGCGGCGAAGCTGATGCCAGAATGAGCGGAGAATCATCGGTCATGGGAGAAAGAGCCTTGCAGCCGGAACCACCTTGAAAAGACCGCTACTTGAAGCGGTAGGTGATCCGCCCCTTGGTGAGATCGTAAGGGGTCATTTCGACAAGAACCTTGTCGCCCGCCAGAACGCGGATTCGGTTCTTGCGCATGCGCCCTGCCGTGTGAGCGATAATTTCGTGATCGTTTTCCAGTTTTACGCGGAACGTCGCATTCGGCAAGAGTTCTGTTACGACGCCCGGAAACTCCAGAGCTTCTTCTTTAGCCATTTGATATCCTGAATAAAGCGGGTCCTGCCCGCGGGTGCCGGGGAAACTAACGGATTACTGTCAGAATGTGAACAGTTCTTTCCGATCCTTACAAAAAAGAAAACTCAGTCGGCCGCCGATGGCGACCAGTCGAAGCGTTTCTTGATTCGCATCATCAGCTGGTCGCGCACGGTCCGGTATTCGTTCAGGATCTGTTCGCGACTCCCCGTTGCAAGTGTCGGATCCATGGTTGGCCAGTATTCCACGTCCATCGCATCCGTCCTGGTCATCTCGAGAGCCTTGTGGTGGGCCTCGGGTGCCAGGGTGACAATCAGGTCGAATCCAGATTCGTCCAGATCTTCGAAGGTCTTTGGCCGATGTTTGCCCATATCGACACCGATCTCGGCCATTACCGCATCCACGAAGGGGTCGACCTTGCCTTGCCGGACACCGGCAGAGCGCACGTAGATCCGGCCGGGGAACAGTTTCTGCATCAGACCTTCGGCCATCGGGGAGCGAACGGAATTCATCCCGCAGGCGAACAGAACCGCAGTCGGACGAAGGCCCGGCCCGGTCACTTGTCTCAGCCTTTCCAGTGCAAGGCGTAGACCAGCGTGAACAAGCGTCTCGCTGTCTGCATGTCAACCGCGATCTTTCCTTCCAGCCGTTCCATCAAGATAACCGATCCTTCATTGTGAACTCCGCGCCGCCCCATATCGATCGCCTCGATCTGGCTGGGCGTCGCATGGCGGATGGCTTCATAATAGCTTTCGCAGATCAGGTCATAATCCTTGACGATCTTGCGAAGCGGCGACAGTGACAGGACATGAGTGACGACCTCACGCTCGTCATCTGTTCTTATGCGAAACACCAGTTTCTTTTCGACAACCGCAAGGTCGAGAACATATTTCGCGGGTGGGTGCCCCACTGGCTGGAAACTGTTTTCCTCGATCAGATCGTAGATCGCGACTGCCCGGTCATGCTCGACTTCCGGGGTGGAACGCGCAATGGAGGCTTCGTCCAAAACGATATCCACCAGCCGACTGCCGGCGGATTGCGAACTGGTTTCCGGTTGCGTATCGCTCATGTGCGAGAAGCCTCCTAGAATCTCCGTTACATGTTCAACCTGATGGAAACAGAGCGCGCGTGCGCCGACAACCCCTCAGATTCGCCCAGTGTGATTGCCGCCGGGCCAAGAGCCCGCAGATTATCCGCATTGCACTTCAGGATCGAGGTGCGCTTGACGAATTCCAGAACGGAGAGACCTGAGGAAAACCGCGCAGACCGCGCCGTGGGCAACACGTGATTGGAGCCACCGACATAATCACCAATCGCTTCCGGCGTATAGTGCCCGAGAAAAACTGCCCCCGCATTGCGCACCTTTTTCAAGAGATCTTCCGGATCGGCAACAGCCAGCTCCAGGTGTTCGGGTGCGATCCGGTTGGCCAGCGGCATTGCGGCCTCAAGGTTCTCCACCCGAATGATCGCACCGAAATCCTGCCAGCTGGCCCTTGCCACCTGCTCGCGCGGCAACGTCTTCAGCTGCGCTTCCACTGCTCTTTCCACCTGAACGGCCAGATCTTCGCTATCTGTCATCAGAATGGACTGGGCGGCCGTATCGTGCTCGGCCTGAGCCAGCAGATCGGCGGCAATCCAGTCGGGATTGTTGTCGCCATCCGCAACGATCAGGACTTCGGAAGGCCCGGCAATCATGTCGATGCCGACGGTGCCAAACACCCGGCGCTTTGCAGCAGCAACAAAGGCATTGCCGGGACCGACGATCTTGGCAACCGGAGAAATGGTTTCAGTACCGAAGGCAAGAGCGGCGACGGCCTGGGCACCGCCAATACGGTAAATCTCGGTGACGCCGGCAACACTGGCGGCCGCTAGAACGAGCGGGTTCAGAACACCGTCCGGGCTTGGCACGACCATCACGATGCGATCGACACCGGCAACACGCGCCGGAACGACGTTCATCAGCACCGAACTCGGATAGTTTGCCAGACCGCCAGGCACGTAGACGCCAACAGCCTCAATCGCTGTCCAGAGCGACCCCAGTTCCACACCGATGTCATCAGTATAACGTTCGTCCCTGGGCACCTGGCGAGAATGATGCGCATGAATCCGGTCATGAGCGAATTGCAGGGCCTCCAGCGTTTCCGCCGGCACTTCCTTCACTGCTTTCTCAATTTCCTGCCTGGAGACTGTGAGCTCCGCCATGCCGGCTGCATCGAGCCGGTCAAATTTTGCGGTATAGTCCAGTACGGCCCTGTCGCCGTTCGCGCGAACATCTTCGATTATGTCGCGAACCACCTGGTCGACATTTTCCGAGACTTCCCTCTTGCCCGCCAGAAGGTCCTGGAACCGTTCCTCAAATCCCGTTTCGGTGCTGTCTAGGCGTAGAACCACGCGCATCTCCATCACAAACGGTGCCAGGCACCGAATTAGTCCCGATCATCGGTCAGCTGAGGTCGTGTTGCGGCAGGTTGGGGGTCGACCAGGCGGCACCGAGGTCGGAAAGCTGCGCCTCTATGCACTCCACGTCCAGCGCAATGCTGGCACCACCGGCAAAAGCGAGCTGGATTTTGCCTGAAGGCTCATCTGCTGCCTCAAACGTGACAGCCAGTAATTCCAGCACCACGCCCTTGGCTTCCTGCCGGATGTTCTGCACCTTCATGCCTGTCACCTGCCCGACAGCAAGGGCGGATCTGCGACGCTCGTGTTCCCTCGTACGCTTGTCCGCCTCCTTGTCCCAAACGAAGCGGTTCACGATGAAGACCGCCTTTTTCTCCTTCGGCAGAAAGCGGATGTCCGCCACCGTCATTACGGCGTCCTGCAAGTGGGTGGAAAGAACCTGCAGGTCTTCCTGGTCGAGGGCGGCAAGTTTCAGCTGATCCATAGCGGTCTGATTCTGATCCGGTTAGTCTTGTTTTCGGCAGACCGCATATAGGGCGTGTCTGGCATTATCCCAAGGGAGATGACCTAAAGCGGAAATCAGCGTTTTGCAACGCCGAATAACTTCGACAGGGCGGGTCAGGGGCCGTCATCCACGCGCTGACGCAGATCCTGCCTGATTTCATCGAGTGTTGCGATGCGCTTGAACACCCTGCGACCAAGCCAGAGACCGAACACCAGAAGAAAAAAACCAAGTGTCGGTCCGAAGGGCGAAGCGACAAACACAACCGCCAGCAATCCAGCCAAGGCAAAACAAACCTGGATCAGGAACCTGATTGTCTGTGCACCCATGTATTCCCTCGCTCTTCGCCAGATTGTCTGCCCGATGATGGCCGCGCCAATATCGCTGGCCGCGCTGGCTTGCAATCGCTGCAAGCATCTAGGACAGTGCGTTCAGGTCAAAATACCCTTCGCTGTCAGGAATGCCATGTTCAAATCGCTGTCCGGCCTCTTTTTCAGTCTTGCTGTTTTGTGGACAGCTGCCGCGTCAGCACAGGACGTCACCGAAAAGGTTCTTGGCGAAACGATCTATGTGCCTGCCTATTCCAGGATCTTCTCCTATCCGAACCGTTCTGACCTGCTCGCAACTACGCTTGCGGTGCATAATGTCGATCCGGATACGACCCTGACACTGACCAGGGTCGATTACCACGGTGAAGACGGAAAGTTGCTGCGCAGCCTGCTTGAAGCTCCGTTCGAACTTGCGCCGCTGCAGTCAAAGACCGTGCTTATTCCGATCAACGATACCAGCGGTGGCGTCGGGGCAAATTTCATAGTGGTCTGGACGGCCGGCAAACCCACTCTCGGCCCGATTGCCGAGGCGATCATGACAAGCGGCAGCGGCGGTCCCGGTCCCTCCTTTACCTCAAGGGGCCGTGTAATCGCACGTCAGCAGGCGGAATAACCGGTTCGCCTGCCCCTCAAGTGTAGCCGCCGGCGGATCAAGTTCAGGATCGCAGCCCGGTATCTGTCTTAACCGGAAATCCGCTCGATCTGCGCGCCACAGCGGGTGAGCTTGTCTTCCAGGCGCTCAAAACCACGATCGAGATGGTAGACCCTGTTGACGGTTGTTTCGCCCTCGGCTGCCAGTCCTGCAATCACGAGCGAAACGGAAGCCCTGAGATCGGTTGCCATGACGGGTGCGCCGCGCAATGTTGACACGCCGTCGACCGTCGCGGTGCGGCCGTCGACCTGGATCTGGGCGCCGAGACGGGCAAGTTCCTGGACATGCATGAAACGGTTTTCGAAAATGGTTTCGGTGATCTGGCTGGTGCCGCCTGCCTTGGTCATCAGCGCCATGAACTGGGCTTGCAGATCGGTCGGGAAGCCCGGGAAAGGTTCCGTGGTGACATCGACCGGCTGAATACCGTTGCCATTGCGATAGACCTTGATGCCATCCGGTGTCTGGGTGATGTCGGCTCCGGTCTGGCGCAGCGTGTCCAAAGCTGCCTCCAACAAATCCGTGCGAGCGCCCTGAAGAAGCACATCACCGCCTGTCATGGCCACCGCCATGGCGTAGGTTCCCGTCTCGATCCGGTCAGGAACAACGGCATGGTGAGCACCGTGAAGACGCGGAACCCCCTGGATCCGGATGGTCGATGTCCCCTCCCCCTCAATCCTGGCGCCCATGGCCTTAAGGCAACGGGCCAGATCGACAACTTCCGGTTCGCGCGCGGCATTGACGATTTCCGTCTCACCGTGTGCGAGGGTCGCCGCCATCATGACGGTGTGCGTTGCACCCACGGAAACCTTGGGAAACTCGACACGCGCTCCCTTCAGGCCACCTGGTGCCCTGACCACAACATAACCACCCTCGATCTCGATCTCGGCACCGAGCGCCGCCAGTCCGTCGATAAAGAAATCGACCGGGCGCGTTCCGATTGCACAACCACCGGGAAGCGAAACACGCGCCTCGTGCATGCGCGCAACCAGCGGGCCGATAACCCAGAAGCTGGCCCGCATCTTGGAGACCAGTTCGTAAGGGGCCGTCGTGTCGACGATTTCACGGGCGGTCAGGTTAAGCGTCTGGCCTGCCAGGTTGTCCTGACCGCTGCGCTTGCCGTTGACGGAATAGTCGACGCCGTGGTTGGAGAGAATCTGCATCAACTGTGCGACATCGCGCAATCGCGGTACATTTGAAAGCGTCAGGGTTTCGTCTGTCAGAAGCGAAGCTATCATGAGCGGCAATGCCGCATTCTTTGCCCCGGAAATCGGGATGATACCGTTCAGCTCCGCGCCGCCGACGACCTTGATGCTATCCATATGAACCCCGAACCCGGCCGCTTTCCCCGGCGGCCATCCCTTAGAACAATCTCTCACCAAACCTGCGGTCTACACACAAGTTGTGACCCATGCAAGGCGGCGATTGGCCGGACATCGGGCGTTTTCGTGACAGCTCACAAGCTCCCGATCCCGATCTCCAGCACTTCAGTCCTGCTTGCGGGCCCTGGCTGCACTTTTGCGGCGGCGCAGATTTGCTCTCAGGGCCTCGGCAAGTCGGTCGTCCCGTGAAGGTGAGCCAGGCTTTGCCTTGGAGACATCACTGTCTTCCGGGGAATTTGCGCCGCTATCGTCAACCGATTGGCCTTTTTGATCTTTTTCACTCATGGGCGTTGTGAACGTCCTTTCTGGTCCCTCGTCTTCTATCAACAGGCAGGCGCCAGGGAAAGTCGGCCTGAACTTGCGGCATGAAACAGCACGCCGGTTCAATATCGTCCCGCTTGCGCTTCTTCCCGGTTGCAAACAGGATGCGACAGCCTGTTGAATACACCCCGAAAACGCGTCTTTACAGACTATATCCACAAGCAGGTTTTACACTGTTTTTCAGCCGGGATTCAGAACGAAATTGCATTTGAGATTCGCGCCCCAATTTCCAAGGCGACCCTTGCCAAAAAAAATCCAAATGACGACTTGCCTCCAGCAGGCTCTTATGGCACAAGCCCCCTCATTCCGGGCGGCACCGCTGGTCGGGAACAGCATTCGCGTCTCAATGCCCGGGCTTTTTACCATCTTCGGCAACGCGGGGCTCTTCAAGGCGCCTTCATATGCTGCCGTAGCTCAGGGGTAGAGCACTCCCTTGGTAAGGGAGAGGTCGAGAGTTCAAATCTCTCCGGCAGCACCATTTTGCAGGCACTGCGTCATGTTACCCCCTAAGACATTGAATGGTAATGAATATTTAGTGCCCAACACCCCTTTCGCGACAGTAATTCGGAAGGTCAATACACCATTCCAAGCACCATTTTCTGCAAGTCTGCCCTGCAAGACCGCCATAAACTGCCGTATTGTTCAGTTTCATGTAACGCTATTGCAGGTAGTGTAACGGCGCGTAAATCGCCGTACCTAAGAGACAACAAAAATTCAACTTTTGCCAAATCCAAAACGGTTTCTGTATTCTTTCGGTGAGATTCCGAGGACACGTTGCATGGCACGTCGCAAGCGTTCGTCGTCCTCGAAGCCGGTTCGTTGCGCAATCGTCGCGACAGGAAGTGCGGTGTCTTCGAGCAGGTCGCGCGCTGCTGCAACGCGAAACAGTTCGATGGTTTTGGCAGGCGTTCGACCAGTGGTTGCCCGATAGACCCTGGTGAAATTGCGTTCACTCATTCCTGCTTGCTCAGCCAATCGGTCTACGCGCAAATCTCCTTTCAAATTTTCCCCGATCCAGGTGTGAAGCGCATCGAACCGACCGCTGGCATCATTGATTTGACCGAGAAGAGCAGAGCTGAACTGAGTCTGGCCACCGGGGCGGATCATATACACGACCAGTGTTTGTGCGAGACGAACGGCAACTTTTCTCCCCGAGTCTTCTGCCACCATGGCAAGAGCCATATCGATGCCCGCGGTCACTCCTGCCGAAGTCCATACATTTCCATCTTTCACGAACATGCGGTCCGGCTCTACCTTCACCTTCGGATGCTGACAGGCAAGATCGTCGCAGGAATACCAATGTGTTACCGCGCGATGGCCATCCAGCAGACCACTTGCCGCGAGAACGAACGCGCCTGTGCAAACAGAGCCTATGCGCGCGGATTGATCGGCCAGAAGAACCGTATCTTCCAGAAGTTTCGGATCTTGCGCTGCCGCTCTCGCACCCCAGCCGCCCGAAATCAGGAGAGTATGGAGCTTTCTGTCGCGCCATCGTTCCATGGGTTCCGTGCTGATTTCAACCCCCGTGTCCATCAGCTGAACTCCGCCTTCCGCAGACACAAGCACGATCTCGTAGTCTTCACCTCCACATACTTTTGCATCGGCGAAAACCTGCATTGGACCGGTGATATCCAGCAGTTTGGCGTCTGGAAAGACGACAATTACAACAACCGGGCGCGATTTGGCGGAAAATGAGGGCATATTGTCGGTTATGCCAAAAAACTAACAGTTAGTCTATTTCTGAAGCATTGAAGTTTTTTTAAGTATAGTATTGGGGAAATCTCATGAAAAGAATACTACTAACTGCAGCTGCAAGCCTTGCATTGATTTCCTCGGCTGCAGCTGCACCATTCCAATGGTCTGCCGGATCCGGAGGCAACGATCACTGGTATGAATTTGTCGTGCTCGGGTCCGGAGATCCGTCATTGATGGCAACACAGGCAGAAGCGCTTGCCGGGTCATCTTCCTTCATGGGTCTGGGTGGCTATCTTGCGACGATAACGTCTGCAACCGAACAGACATTTCTCAATTCGCACTGGCCTGGTGCAGGCAGCGTGACGGGCCAGTTCCTGGACTACAGCTTCTTCCTGATTGGCGCGACGGACCGCAACACAGAAGGTTCGTTCGAATGGCTGGACGGGCCTGAAGGTGGAAATCCTTTGGCGTATACCAACTGGAAGCCGGGAGAACCGAACAACTCAGGTGGTGAGGACTATGTTGTCGCCTGGTGGGAAGACAGCGCCACCGGTCGCTGGAACGACATACCAAACAACGCGAATGTTCGTGCCTATCTCGTTGAGTATAGCGTCACGCCGGTTCCCGTACCGGCTGCCTTTCCGCTTCTGATTGGAGGGCTTGGGTTGCTGGGGTATGCCGCGCGCCGCAAACGCAGTTCAACAGAAGCCTGATCTGTAAACACGGATTAGCAAACTTGGCCCGCCGTTTTGGCGGGCTTTTTTTGTGCTGGTGTGCAGACCACGCGTCCTTCGAAGTCGGGTAACCCCGCCCGTCGCAAGCGCAAATGCGATGTCGTAATCTTCACCTCCACAAGTTTTCGCATCGGTGAAAACTTGCATTGAACCCGTAATATCCAGCAATTCGGCGTCCTGAAATTCGCCAATAACAACAACCGGGCATGATTTGGCGGAAAATGAGGTCTTATTGTCGGTTTTACCAAAAAATTAACTGTTAGTCTTACGACAAGCGATACTGAGTGGTTGATCGGTATTGTTTACCGCGTTCATAACAAAAGCGGCAACAGTTTCTGAGAAAGTTGAAAACCACTCCCCTCCGGCAAAAATTCCGTAGTTGATTGCCGGTTGTTCGATCTCGCTTTGCTGAGGAGCAACCATGTCGATTCTTTCTGCCAACTAACAGGGAGAGAGATCTAGAGAATCAAGAACTACATATTCGGACCAGGTGCGATGGTTTCCTCGGCAGCAGCTGCACCATTCCAATGGTCGTCTGGGTTTATGGTTTGGAGGTTTGAAATGAAAAAATTTCTTATCGGCGCGTGCGCTGCTCTCGGGTGGATTACCAGTGCTCAAGCTGCGCCAGTCACATTCGCAGGTCTCACATTCGACGATACCGCTTTTGTCGATGTGTCAAATGCGGTTCAGGGAACTTTTGATCCGACCGGTGTTATCGGTGGTAATTTTGCGACAGGCATTAACTTGCAAGAGCCTCCGGGAAGCATCCCACGTGTAGCGGAACTGAGCTTTACCGACAATACACTGGTGAACGGCTCTGGCGACGACCTGGCTCTGTTTGTGCCAAGTTTCGTGTTTAACCTTGGCGTTGCGACCGAGTTTCCGGGACCGACAGGTGGACCCACACCATTTCAAGGCCGGAACGGCATTTCGACCGGCGGTGGCATGATAGCGTTCCTGTATGACCTGTCTGACTACGGTATTGCTGATGGCGGTTCCGTGAGTTCCTTCTTTTTGACCAGACTTGGCGATGTTGAAGCATTCACTTTTGCAGCGGCCGCTTTGAATGGTGGTCCGATTATTGACCCACCCGTCGCTGTACCATTGCCTGCCGCTTTGCCATTGCTTGTGGGAGGCCTGGGTTTACTCGGTATTGTCAGAACTCGCCGCAAACGAGGCGCGATGCAGGACTAGCCTGATCTTTGAAAACGGATCAACAAACCTGGCCTGCCGTGATGGCAGGCCTTTTTGTACCGTCTAGCGGAAGGTCACTGAACTCCCAACGAACAGACAGGCATTCAGAAGTTAAAAGATCCAATAAGTCAGATATTTATACACAGAACAGGGCAAATCTGCTTTCCTTTTCCGCTCGGTGTCGAGCAGCACCTGCTGCTGTATTTTCCTGGTTGAAAACATGCTGCGAACTGGTGAGGGGCATGAGACCAGCGGTGGAGGGAACCATGGCGCTGAATTATTTTAATGCCCCCCAAGATTTGTAGACGCCTTCTTCCCAAATCTTGGTGCAGGAAGGTCAAGACGGGCGCGAGCGTGAGCGCACATGCGCTCCATGCCCGGAAGAAGACGTTCTCCAAGTCTCCCGTTCCCGTTGGGCTTGTTCCGGACTTCTTCACGCGAGAACAACCGGATTCGGGTTTTCAAAAACCGCCCTGACTTGATGATCCCTTCCGCTCGCCCCTTGTGCATTTGATGAGCTCGGTGAACGCGTTGCAGTTTCCGCTCAAAACACGGCTGTGCAACCGTTCCGAGCAGCTTCCGGAACGGGGCATTCGTTACGCGGCACACAGCCGTCCGGGATGCAGTCGAAACTGACATTGAGCGGTTCTGTTGATATCCTGCTTTCGCAGCGGAGGATATTGCATGACCGTCAAGCGCATCGTGTTCGACATCGCGACAAGTTCAGTCGATGAAGTTCGAGAATTCTACGCCGAACTTTTTGATCTTGAAACGATCATGGATCAGGGCTGGATTGCTACCATGGCTTCAGATGCGACCGCCAGGGTTCAAGTCAGTATTGCTTCCGAGGGTGGCTCAGGGACGCCTGTTCCCGACGCATCCATCGAGGTCGATGACGTTGACAAGGTCTATCGCCGTGCGAAAGAACTTGGTCACAAAATCGAGTACGAATTGACAAACGAACCCTGGGGTGTCCGGCGTTTCTACGTGAACGACCCTGCCGGAAAGCTTCTCAACGTCCTGTCCCATCTTTAGGTCGGCATCGTCAATTTAGGCCCCCAGGCGAACCTGGTACAATTGAACCGGTCAGCAGTTTCGGCGCTTCAGATTGAACTGCGCTCGTGCAAATTCAATCTGGCTGAAATCCTCAGTCACAGAGAACCCGGTGGCTGCCGCGATATCGTGGTGCGTTGCCTCCCGGTCTAGCGCAAGGCTGCAATGACGGATGCCGTATCGGTGACATTTGCGACGTTCTGCATGCCAAAATTAATCGAAGCCCGGTGCCAGTCCGCATTCATGGTTGAACAGGCATCTTCCGGAACGATGACCTGGAATCCTTTGTCCGCAGCCGTGCGGGCCGTGTGTTCAACGCTCATGTTGGTCCAGGAACCGGTGTTGATGATCGTGTCGATGCCTGCGTGGTTGAGGTAGCTTTCAAGGCGCGACGTCTCCCAACCGCTCATCGACATCTTTTCACACACGAGATCTTCCGGCCGAGGCTCGAGCCCCGGCACAGGGGCAACACCCCACGTACCCCGGACGAGGGCATTCTCCCCTTTCAATCCCTGAAAGAGAGGAGCATGCTGGGAGAGAAGCGGATGCCCCGGTTCGCAGACCATCCATATATGGATGACGGGCATGCCGTTTCGGCGCGCGGCTTCCGCAATCGCAATGGCGTTGGACACCACATTCTGGTCACGCGCGTGCTGCGGCGACCCGGTTTCGGCAAACGCACCACCGTCCATCATGACATCGTTCTGAAGATCCTGAATGAGCAGTGCCGTTTTCTTCGGGTCAAGAACGGGGCAAGCGGCAATCTGCAGCCCCTTGGAGGACGCATTCATGGAAGCACCGACGTTTGCCGCCTGTTCGAGTGAAGGACCTTGGACCGGTTTCGGCGACATGAAGGGTTCGGACCGCGGCCGGATTTTGGTCTTTATCGTGTAGACAGAAGTGCATGCGCACATGAAGAGGGTTTGCCAGTCTTCACCACCCCAGTGAAGGTTGGCCACCATCTCGGGTACTTCGATCTTGCCGATCAGCATCCCCTCGAAGGAATAGACCCAAACGCCACCGGGTGCGGTGACCCAGACGTTGCCGTTGGCATCGGCCTTCATGCCGTCCGGCACGCCCGCCTTGACGCTGTCCTTGATGCCTGAGGCAAACATCCGGCTGTTTTTCAGTCTGCCGTCTCCACCGACATCGAACATGCGAATGTTCGCCTGCTCGGTATCATTGACCCACATCCAGCGTTCACACGGTGAAAAACACAGTCCATTGGGCTGTGTGAACATGTAGCGGTCGGAGACAAGCACGGCTTCATCGCCGGGTTTGTGGTCCGGCGGAAGCATGTAGACACCCTGGAACCCCAGTTGAAGCGGGCGAGGCACACCAAAGTGTTCCAAACGCCCGTAGGTCGGATCCGTGAAATAGATCGCCCCGTCGGATTTGACGACAATGTCGTTCGGCGAATTGAGTTCCTGCCCCTCGAAGTGGGATGCAAGAAGTTCCCGCGATCCGTCCGGGCGAAAGCGGGCGACCGAACTCGTTGCATGTTCACAGACGAGGAGATTGAGCTCCGCGTCATAAGTCATGCCGTTGCCCTTGTTCGACGGGCGAAGCTGTTCCGTTACGCCGGATTGCCGGGTCCATTTGCGCCGAACATCGCCGGGCATATCGGAGAACAGCAGATACTGGTCTACCGGATGCCAGATCGGACCTTCGGTGAAGACGAAACCGGTGCCGATACGCTCAACGGCAGCATGCTCGTCCACCAGGTCTGTAAATTTCGGGTCAACAACTGTATGGCCCACGGATCCCTCCCAGTCTTTCGTCAAACGGGAAGCAACAACTTCCCGGAATACATCAAGTTACATCGGGAACCACTGCCGCTCGGGCACCGTTTCGGACATCGGACCGGGAACGGTCATGGCAAGCCTGCCAACCACTTGCTGGTTCTGGATTTTTGCAGGCCGGTCATGAACAGGAAGCAGGAACGTGTAATTGTTCAAAAGCTTCTTGATCGCGCCCTTTTCTTCCCGTTTCGAGCCGGAATGGTTCCCCGTCACGCGCGGTTCCATCCAATTGTTGGTGTGGACGTGGTTCACGATCTGGTCGTTGAAATCGTAAATGACGTCACCGCAGATGCAGGCAAGGCCCTCCGCCGTTTCCACGATCACATTCATCGACCCTTCAGTATGTGCGCCGGCCGCTTCACACCACACGCCCGGAATGATTTCTTCCGCGCCGGTAATCTCAAGATCCAGGAAACGCATGGCTTCGGGTTCATAGATCCGCTCTACCAGATGCATGATGTCGGGTTTCGGATATTGCGGGTACATGATCCCGGACACGGAAAACTCCATCTCCCTGCGGTTCAGGACCACGGTCGTATTCATCGGGAACTTGTCGTCCTTGCCTGCGTGATCGATGTGAAGATGCGTGTGCAGGATGTAACGAATATCGCCGAGCTTCAGACCATGTTTGGCAAGCTGGTTCTCGATCATGTTGTCGTGGAACTGCAGTCCCCGCATCCCGAGACTTTCCATGATCGCGTTGTCCCGGTACCCAGTATCGACGAGAACGGGATGCGTGCCACCTAGGATCAGGAACCCGTAGACGGGTACGCGGCGGATCCGGCCGCATTCGTGACCGAGCACGAGAAAAGATGTCTCAAGTTCAATGTCGCCATAGTCCAGAACGTGTATGGTAAGGGCCATTTATTTTACTCCCATGGAAAGAATGAGCTGCGACAGAGCATTGGCTAAAGCCGATAGATCCGCTCAGCCGTATCGTTGAAAATTGACTGCCTTTTCACCTTGGTCAGACCCTTTGCCCCCTCCTGAAAGGCGCCAAAGAGATCCGCGTAGGTCGTCCAGAGTTTTTCGATCGGGAAATTGGAACCGAACATGCACCTGTCTGCACCGAAAAGGCTGACGGTCTGCTTGATCATGAAGGCGACAAACTCGGGATCATTCCTGTGAATGAAGGTTCCGAAAGCAGACAGCTTGGTCGCAACGTTGTTGCATTCAGCCAAACGGCGCATGCCCTTGCGCCAAAGTTTGACACCGTCGGCACTGGTTTCTTCCAGCATGCCGGCATGCATAAGCACAAATTGCACGTCCGGACAGCTTCGAGCCAGCTCCGCGGCATATTCCATTTGTGAAGGAAACACCTGCAAATCAAAACTCCAGCCATACTCGGCCAGGTATGCGATATTCTTGCGAACAAGCGGATCGGCAGGCAGGTCAGGTCTGGCTGCAAATCTGTAAAGCGGGTTTTCGTGCCAGTGAAACTGCTGACGCAGCCCACGCATGAGCGGGTAGCGTTTCAGCCTGTCGAGTTGCGGCCTGACATCTTCGCTGGTGAAATCGGCAAAGCCGACAATGCCATGAGGCCAACCCGACGTGTCCGCAACCGATTGCACCCACGCAACTTCATCTTCGAACCAGTTCGGAGCCCAGTTTGCCTGCACATAAACGGACTTGATGATCCCGGTTTCCCCGAGATCCTCTCGAAACTCGTCAATGAGGTAATCACGTTTTATTGAGGCATAAGGACCGAAAATCCGTGGCTGCTCCGGTCCGAGAAGCCACGGAAGATCCTTTTGCCGCCAGATATGATGATGCGCGTCGATCATGAGGGCCTCGAAAGACTGAGAACATGTGTGCAGAGAGCCTCGATCCTGTCTCCCGGCACGAGACTGTCGAGAAACGGAAGGCAAGCCGACAATGCTTCGGTTCGCGGCTCATATCCCGGATCGGCTGCAAGGGGGGTGAGCCAGTCCAGTCGCCAGCACAGACGGGCCAGTTTCCGGATGGCCTCGACAAGCGTCGCCGGCTCACCGCGTTCCAGACCGTCGGACAGGATCAGGACAGCAGCGCCTCGGGCCTGGCCGGCGAAACGCGGAACCGCAAGAAAGGCCTGAAGGGCATCACCTATGCGCGTTCCACCGTCAAAATCCGCAACAGTGGCCCCGACACTCTCCAGGGCCTGATCGATGTTCTTGATCCGAAGGGAGTTGGAGACCCGCGTCAACCGCGTTCCGAAAGTGAACGTTTCCACGCGTTCGGCCGCTTGCGTAAGCTTGTGTGCAAACCGCATTGTTGCGACGCTCTGGTCTGTCATCGATCCGGATACATCGACCAGCAGCAGGATCCGTCGCTGTCTCGTTTTTCTGCGGGTAACCGGCAAGTCGAATACTTCCCCATCCTGTCGCAATGCCTGTTTAAGAGCTTTCCGCAGATCAATCCGGTTTCCGCGTTGCGAAAACGCGCGCCGGTATGACAGGCGTCGCGGCAGGTCCTTTTCCGCCCGGCGCGCGAGGTGCCTGAGGGCACCACTTTCGTCAGCGGGTACAAATTGCCGGCGCCTCAGAATTTCAGCAGAGGTCGCAAGGTCGCCGGTTTCGTCTTCCTCCATCCCCTCTTCAACATCCACCTGGGCCCCTGTCGGCTCGTAAGCCTGGACATCATCATCTTCGTCATCGTCTTCAATTGACGCCGCAAGTCCCTGACCCAGGAAATAAGCCTTGAAAAGCGCATCGAATTCCGTTTGCCGGTCCCTCGGGACCGACAGCATGGCAATCGCAGCGCTACGGATATCGCGCATGTCCCTTGGCCCCAGCAGCCCGACGGCTTCCACAAACCCCATTGTCTGATCCGGAGCGACGGGAAAACCGTGTGCCCGAAGAATTGCGGGAAACTCGACAAAGGGTCGTGTCGCGGCAGGAAGCGTCATGCGGCCTCCTGCGGCATGAAACTGTCGAGACGGCCTTCCAGAAAATCCAGATCGTCATGGTCCTTGAGCGCAACACCGATGGCACGTCGGAACGCTTCCGGCCAGGTCGCCCCCTGATCGTGGAGCAACGTTGCGGCCTCGGCCCATTCCACCGTTTCGGCGACTCCCGGCGGTTTGGCAAGCGGCTCGGTCCTGAGTTTCGCAACGGCCCCGGCAACAGCGGCGGCAGTGGCTTGCGCCACGGTGCTGGCCCGCGCCATCACGATCCGCGATTCCAGATGGATGTCCGGATAGTCGATCCAATGATAGACACAGCGCCGTCGCAGCGCTTCGTGCAGATCTCGTGTCCGGTTCGAAGTCAGAACCACGACAGGCGGCCGCACGGCTCGCACTGTTCCCGTTTCGGGAATGGAGATGGCGAAATCCGAAAGAAACTCCAGCAGAAACGCTTCGAATTCCTGGTCGGACCGATCAATCTCGTCAATCAGCAGCACGCAGTCATCGGGAGAGCGAAGCGCTTCCAGCATGGGCCTTTGCAGCAGAAACTGGTCGTCGTAGATGTTGATGTAGTCATCACCGGCTTGTCGAATGGCAAGCATTTGACGTGTGTAGTTCCATTCATAAAGTGCTGATGCGGCGTCAATGCCTTCAAAGCACTGCAGCCGTACAAGGCGACGGCCAAGCACTGACGCAATGGCCTTGGCGGCCTCCGTCTTGCCGACACCGGGTGCGCCTTCGAGCAACAGCGGTTTGCCGAGCGCCAACGCCAGATACGCTGCTGTCGAAAGTTCATCGCCTGCAATATACTGGGCAGCGATCAGCGCATCCCTCAAGCGATCAGGGCGATCAATTCCAACGATGGACGGCTTCACCGGCATGGATCAGCGCACTCCCTGTGGCCTGGCGCCACCATTCGCGAGCAATCCGCGCAGAACTCTTTCCGGCGTGATCGGCAGCGTGTCGCAGCGAACGCCAACAGCGTTGTAGACCGCATTCGCTATTGCGGGAAGAACAGGATTGGCGCACATTTCGCCGGGACCCTTGCCGCCAAAGGGCGCGTCTTCGGCAGGCCGTTCGAGCACGGCGATGTTGTGATCAACAACCTCACCGGGACCGGGCATCAGATAGGCATTGAAGTCTTCCGGCCCATGGTTCCGGTCGGGATAGTAGGGCTCCGTCGTTTCATAGAGTGCATGCGAAACCCCCATCCAGGCACCACCAATCAGCTGCTGTTCGACAAGGCGCGGGTTTAGCGCTCGACCAACTTCATACGCAGAATTGATTTCATTGACGGTGACCTCGCCAGTCTCGTCATCCACTTCCAGATCCACGACCAGAGCCGCATGGGCGAAACAGGAAACCGGCGTCATCTCGCCGGTATCCGGATCGACGTCCGACGGCGGGATCAGGAAAATCCCTCTGCCCGACAGTGTCCTGCCCTGCTTGAATTGCGCCGCGATTGCCGTGTCGGCGACCGTGATTGTCCGTGTTGGCGCTCCCTTTACGTGAATGTTCCCCTGTCCGTCTGTTTCCAGGTCTGCTGCATTGACTTCGAGCTCTTCCGCCGCAGCCTCGAGCAACGCCTTTCGCGCTTCTGTCGCCGCGCGAATGACCGCGTTTCCAACCCGGTGTGTCCCGCGGGAGGCGAACGAACCCATGCAATGCGGACCAGTATCGCTGTCTGCGGTATCGACGTAGACGTCGGCAACTGGAACCCCGAGCGTTTCTGCCGCGATCTGGCGGGTTACCGACTTCATGCCCTGCCCCAGATCAATGGACGACAAGGACACCATGAACTTTCCATCCGGCGTTGAATGAACCAGCGCCTGGCTCGGATCACCACCAAGGTTCATGCCTATCGGGTAGTTGATGCAGGCAAAGCCGCGCCCCTTGTGGACAGTCATGATCAACGCCTCCTTGAACCGGACAAGAACCTGGACACGCCAGGCCGATTGACACCTCGGGAAAAGGGTTTTTCGGGTTTGTACGGCTGAGATGCAGCATCTGGAGCTGGCGGCTGCGGCGCCGTGGCTGGCGGCTCGGGCGACGCCTGCGGTGCCGGTGGCGACAGTGCGGGTTGCAGGGCGGGTTGCAGGACTTGCGAGCTGCCGGATGGCGCGACAGGACCTGGGCGGGCTGCCGGAGGTGGTGGCGACGCAGGCGCGGCTGCTTGAGGACGCGTATCGGTCGCAATCGCGGCTTCAGGTATCCTGGTGGGCGTGGACGAAGGCCCTCTGTAGCCGGTGCGGGACGGATCCATGATCATGTCTTCGTCCTGGGGGGCCGCGGCAACGATTGGAATACCCTGTGTTCCGGCCGGCACGTTCCCCCTGGCAGACGCGCCTTCACCTGGCGCAGTCGGGATTACCGAGCGCCTCCGCTCCCCTATCTGCCCGGCCATGTCCGTGACCGTTTCGGGAATTTCAGCCCTTGGACCACCGCCCCCCAGAAGAGAGGATTGACGCGCTGCCTCGGCGCCAATGCTCCAACCGGATTTTTGCGCGGCGACCTGGCAACATTCAATCAGCGCGGTATTTTTTGCCAAGCGTCGGTGCGGCTTCATATCCCCGTCCCGATAGGCATTCAGGATCCGCAGTTCGATCGGGTTCAGTCCAACGGCTTCTGCGACCTTGTCCATGTGACACTCAATGGCAAAATCGACGCCCGTGATGCCGAAACCACGCATTGCGGTTGCCGGCGTGCGATTGGTGAAAACGCAAAAGACATTCGCGGCGACGTTGGGGATTGTGTAGGGGCCAGGCAGATGGGCCGAACACTTGATGATCGCGTAAGAAGACAACCGGGTATAGGCACCAGCGTCAAAAAAACCGGTAAAGGCCCGTGCCAGAATGCGTCCATCGCGCGCAACGCCGTCCTTTATGCGCCAGCGTTCGGCACCGCGTGGTGCCCCGACCTGCATTTCCTCTGTACGATCCCACATGAATTTCACCGGGCGCCCGGCAAGCACCGCACCGAGAACCGAGAGCGGCTCCACAATGCTATCGACCTTGCCGCCGAAGCCGCCGCCGACTGTTCCGCCTATGAAATGAAGCCGTGAAGACGGCATATCCAGCAACTTGGCCGTGGTGCCCAGAGAGAAGAAAAGTGCTTGTGTCGAGGTATAACAGACGTAGCGGTCATTGGTTTCGGGTGCTGCGATTGCACCACAGGTTTCAATCGGCGCCTGTTCGATCGGCGACATCTGGTATTCGCCCTCGACAATATGATCTGCTTCGGCAAAGCCCTTGTCGACGTCGCCAAACCGAAGCTTTTGATGATCGTAGAGATCATGATAGTCGAACGTGTTGTTCGGATAGACTTCATTGACGACCGGTGCCTGAAGCGAAAGGGCCTCTTCCGGGTCCAGGACATGTGGCAGAACCTCATAGTTCACTTTCACCGCGGCGCATGCGTCACGCGCCTGCCGATCGGTTTCGGCGATGATGGCTGCAACAGGTTCGCCGACATAGGCGACCTTGGTATCCTGTATAAGCTTCTCTTCATCCTTGCCGAAATTGATCAACGACAGCAACGTGTTGAGATTGTTGGGAACATCCCGCGCAAGGATCACCCGGATGACGCCTGGCATGCGTTCGGCAGCACCGGTATCGATCGATCTGATCCGGGCATGGTGGTGTGGCGAGCGTACACAGCGCATGTGCAGCAAACCGTCAAAGAGATGATCGTCATAGTAGGGCGAACGGCCCGTTACGTGGCCAAGAATATCCTGCCGGCGCGTGGGCTTGCCGATTTCCTGAAGATTGTCGTCACGCTCTTCCCTAAAGAGATCTTTGCGGAATTCCACGGAAGACATCAGCCGGTCCTCCGTGTCGCTTGACCGCTCGCAGCCATGATCGCGTCGATTATGGGGTCGTAGCCCGTGCATCTGCAGATGTTGCCGGAAATCGCTTCGATAACTTCCTCCCGGCTTGGTCTGGGAGTGCGATCAAGCAGGGCTTTGGCGGCCATCAGCATCCCGGGTGTGCAATATCCGCACTGGGCAGCAAAGTTTTCCATGAATGCTTCCTGAAGCGCATGAAGCTTTGGCCCGGCTGCCAGTCCGTTCGTCGTTTCAACGGACCGTCCTTCAACGGTTTCAGCCAGGGTCAGACAGCTCAAATGCGGTTCACCGTCGATCAGCACAGTGCAGGATCCGCAGGTACCCTGACCGCAGCCGTATTTTGGTGTCAGATCTCCAACACCGCGCCTGAGAACGTCGAGCAGGTTTTGGGCATCGTCGACGAACACTGCCGCAGACGATCCATTGAGTGAGAATTGAACAGGTGTCTTGGCCATCATCGTGTTCCTTGCCCCAGAAGCAGGCGTCCCAGATGCACTGGTGCAACTTCCTTCCGATACCAACCGGAGGCCAGGCTGTCGTCGGGAGGGTTCAGGTCGTTTGCGACGCTCTGCAGCGCGCGTTCAATGCCATTTTGATCGAGATTGACGCCCTCCAGAGCTGCCTCCACCGCCGGAACCCTAACCGGTGTGGGTGCCATCGCGCCGAAAGCCACGCGAGCACCGGAGACGCGTCCTGCACGCCTGGGCAACCAGGCAGCAATGCTTAGAACAGACGCACCTCTCGGCTTGACCCGGGTGACTTTCAAAAACCGGAAATCATCTCCGGCAGGCCGCAAGGCGGAAACGGATTCAACAAGGCGGGTTTCCGTGTCACGAACCGGGAGCAGGCGATCCAGATCCATCTCGCTGCCATCGGACATGCGAAGCCTTGCATCCAGCACCAACAAGGCGACTGCAAAATCTCCATATGGATGGGGAGCGAAAATGTTGCCGCCGACAGTTGCCATGTTTCGGATTGCCGGACCTCCGACGGCACGTGCGACGGGATGCAGAAACGCCGTATCGCCGGATTTCATGATCGTCGCCATGGTTGCGAAGGCCCCCAGCCGGATGCGCTCGCCTTCCGATGAAATTCCTGCAAGAGGTGTAGGTTGCCTGAGGCGAACGATGCGTGACACGTCCTGGTCGCCATAGTTGACACCGCGCATGAGCAAGGTTCCCCCACCCAGGAGTGACGTTCCCTGGCCACTGCTTGCGGCGGCCTCCTGCAGTGTATCGACCGTAGTAATCGTCACCATTGGTTACGCCTCCAGTCCCATGAAATCCGAAACGGCCTTGAACCCGGCCACATAAATGTCGTCACCGACAAGCGCCGCGAGTTCCCTGTCGCGGCCTGCCGGGACATCGAAGCGGCTTTGCCATTCCCACAGCGTCGTGTCGTCATCGGTCACCGGGGACAGGCGGACATGCGCGACATAATTGAAGAGCGGTATTGGCGTATCCAGAAGGCAATACGAGTAGGTCTGCTCCAGATCTGAAAGTGTCAGGAGCTGTTCCCTGAGCTCGGACCCGTCTTTCAGTCTGAAGCGACGGACTGCGCCGACCCTGTCAGCGCTTCCGCCGCGTTCGATCTGGCTTGTTGTAACTGCCGGGTGCCAGCGGTCGTGACCGTTGAAGTCGCGCAGAACCTCCCACACGGCTTCAATCGGTGCGTTGACTATTGTGCTGCGGACGACCTTGACCACGACCTTTCCAACTCCGCCTATTTGAACTTCATGTCGTTGGGATCGAATGTGGTCACCTGCGCGTACATCAATCCGTCGCGGGTGACGTATGCATCCGCTCCCTTGTAGGGCTCAGCGAGATAGTCCGCCTCCACCCGCCAGGACACATTTACGGTGTCACCAACCGTCTTGACCTTTTCCGCAATGAACGTTGCGCCCTTGAAGCCACCCTCTTCTCTTGGCTTGCAGAAGCCGGCAAAAACGTCACCTATGTTTTTCCGGCCTTCGATCCACACTCCGTTCGGCAATATGAAAAGCACTTCTTCGGGATATTGAGCCATGAGCCTGTTCCAGTCACAGGCGTTCAGCGCGTCGATATGCTCGAATGTCACGCGTTCAGCGTTCGGTTGAATAGCGAGCGGCGGCAAATCTTGTGCCATCGCACCCGTCGCGTACAGAACCATGCCCATCGCGATTGCAAACTTCCGACATGCCATCGTCATTCCTCCTCTTTTGAAAAAGATTTCCCCTACCCGCCGAAATGCCTCTTCAGGGCATCAAAGCCGCCCTGAAAAACGTTTGTTCCGATACCGGTAACCAACTCGTCTTCCTTTTCCTGTTCACAGGAAAACTCCGCAGACCATTCAATGAATGTGCGGTCACCTTCCGTGACAGGCGTCAGACGCATTGTCGCGATGTAGTCGCTCAGCGGCATTGGGCCTTCGAGCATCGAATAGCTGTAGAAAAGATCGTAGTCAGACAGCCCGAGCAGTTGCTCGCGAATGTTGTCGCCGTTCTGAAGACTGAAGTTTCTGATGCATCCAATCTTGTCGGAAGGCAAGGCCTCCTCGATACGGCTTTCGCGTATCCGGGGATGCCATTTGGGCAAGCCGTTGAAGTCCCTGATACGTTCCCAGACCCTGGCCGAAGGGGCATCAATCACCGATGAGGTGTAAACCCGCGCCATTTATTTGCCCTCCTTGGACGCGCCTGGCCCTTTCGGCTTTTCGTCTGCCTTCAACCGTTTCATTTCATTGGCGGCACGGGTCATATCGTTGGCCGTCCGCATGACATCCGATTTGGCGAGATTTGACCCGTCGATCCCGATATCACTCAGCAGGCTGTCCACCATTGGTGCCTGCACCCGGTATCGAAGCGCCGAATTGATGACCTCGTCAGTCGGGCTGCCGCCGCCGCCACCACTACCTCCGGTGCCGGTGCCGTTCCCGTCCGCCCAACCGAGACCTGACGTCCCGCTGCCGCCTAGCTGCATGATTTTGATATCGTTGATTTTTTCAAGCGGCTTGACCGATGCCGAGACGATTCCTTCGACATGTTCCAGCATCTTGCGTTTGAAGAGTGAATGGCGCGCTGCATCGGTCAGCACATTCTCGGCTTCGTTGATAAGCTTTTGTGCCTCGGCTTCCACCGCTTTGCGGACCTTTTCGGCGTCTGCGGCAATTCGTTTTTCTTCGGCTTCCTTTTCGGCCAGAACCACGTCAACCGATTTGCGTCGGGTCGCAGCTTCGGTTTCCTGTGCCGTCTTGACCTTCTCGGCCGCCGCGGTTGCCCGCGCCTTCGCTGCATCCGCTTCTACAGCGGCAGCGCTTTCATCAAGCGATTTCTTGTAAAGCTCGATGGCCTTGTCCATCTGTGCGGTTTCGACAGCCTTTTCGCGTGCAATCTCCAGACGTCGCCGCTCGGTCTGATGGCCAATGCGGGCATCGTCCAGACCACGCTCGGATGCGATCTGAGCTCGCTCGATCTCTTCCTGACTTGAAATTTCGGCTTCGCGCAGTGCCTGAACACGTGAGATTTCGAGCTGTTCGAGTACCTTCTTGCGTTCCAGCTTCCTCGCGTCCAGCTCCTGCTCCGCAAGTATCTTCTCCGCATCGACGGATTTCTCCTTGGCAACTTTTGCTGCCTCGATTGCCTGATCGGCGGCAACCTGCGCCTCGTCGATCGCCTTGTTGCGGGCGATTTCCAGCGCACGGATCTTCTCGTCCCGCGCGATCTTTTCGGCAGTCGTCTCCTGCTCCTTCTCGATCCGAAGCTGTTCGACAGACCGGCGCGAAGCGACTTCTGCCGTTTCAATTGCTTCCGCGCGCTCGATCTCACGTTTTCTGACGTCAGTCTCTTTGGAGATCTCTGCTGCGCGCACCTTGTTTTCCTGCGCAATGCGCGCTGCTTCGACCAGTTCCTGCGCGGAAATGTTGGCGACATCCACCGCTCTGTTGCGGGCGATCTCACGCTCCCGGAGATCCTGTTCGTAAGCAATTCGCTCGGCAGCGACCTTTTTCTCCTTGGCAATGCGGGCCGCCTCTGTGGCTTCCGCCTTGGCAATTTCCGCCGCCTCCAGGGCCCTGGACCGGGCAACATCGCGCTCCCTGGTTGCCTCGTCGCTTTCGATTCGCTGCAACGCGGTTTTCGCTTCCTGGGCGATACGCGCGGCATCAATTGCCTCACGGGCGGCAATCTCGGCCTCTTCAACAACCTGGTTGCGGGCAATCTCGAGTGCCCTCGATTCCCGCTCAAAACCTATCCGCTCTGCGACAATCACTTTTTCCTGAGCGATGCGCTTGGCTTCGGTTGCCTCCTTGGCCGCAATATTGGCTGCATCCAGGGCCGCCTGGCGTGCGACGTCACGCCCATCCGTCTCTTCCTGAGCTGCGATCCGTTCGAACGCGAGCTGCTTGTCCTGGGCAATTCGCGCCTTTTCAACAGCTTCGCGGGCAGTGATCTCCGCCTCGTCGATTGCCTTGTTGGAGGAAATCTCGAGATTGCGGATCCGCTCTTCCTGGGCAATTCGTGTCTTGTTGGTTTCCTCACGGGCGGCAATCTGCGCTATCTCGATCTCGCGCTGCTGTTCGATCTGGAGCGCACGCGTGGCTTGCTCCGAGGCGATCCGTTCTGCCGAAAGGGATTTCTCCCGCGCAATGCGCGCAGCTTCAGTGGCTTTCTGACTGGCGATCTCGGCTTCTTCCAGCGCTTTCTGTCGTTCAATCTCAAGCCGGCGAGTTTCACGATCCGCCTCGATACGAGAGGCGTTGACGGTCTGCTCCTGGGCAACTCGCAGTTTCTCGGCAGCTTCCCGCGATGCAATTTCTGCCTGCTCGATTGCCAGATTTCTGGCGATTTCCTTTTCGCGGGTGACGCGCTCAAACGAAATTCGCGCTTCGGTTACCGCTTCTTCCTGCGCGATCTTTGCCTTTTCGACCAATTCGCGCGCGGCAATATCGGTTTCCTCGATCGTTTTGCGACGCTCGATCTCGAGCGCTTCGGTTTCGCGATCTTTCGCGATCCGGGCCTCGTTGAGAGACCGTTCCTGAGCGATGCGTGCCTTCTCGACCGCTTCCTTCGCGGCAATGTCGGCCGCCTCCGTCATCTGCTGAGTGCGAATGCGTTCTTCCGTCAGGGTCTTTTCCTGACCGATCCTGGCTTTTTCCACCGCCTCACGGGTGACTATTTCCGCTTCATCAATGACACGCTGGCGTTCGATCTCCTTTTGCCGAACCTCCCGTTCCGATGCGATCCGGGCCTCTGAAATGTGCCGTTCGTTCTCGATCCGGGCCGTCTCGATGGCTTCCCGGCTCAAAAGCGAGGCGTGCTCTGCTTCCTTTTCGCGTTCGGACCTTTCGCGGACCAGATCGGTGTGCTGCTGCGCCCGTTTGAATTCTATTTCGCGTTCCTGCTCCAGGCGCGCATTTTCGCTTTCGCGTTCAATGTCGAGCACCTGTTTTTCCGCTTCCAGGTTGCGCGAACGTATGCGGATCATCGAATCCTGTTCGATATCGTTGCGCATCTTTCTTCTGTCCTCGATTTCACGGATGACAGTCGTCAGGCCTTCGGCATCGAACCGGTTGGAAGGATTGAAATATTCGATCCCGGTCTGATCTATATCCGTGATGGCGACGCTTTCGAGTTCCAGCCCGTTCTTGTCGAGTCCGACCTGAGCGGCTTCAAGCACACGGTCGACATATACGTGCCGGCTTTCATGAAGTTCCTCCATGGTCATCTCGGACGCAACGGTACGAAGTGCCGATATGAATTTCCCTGACAGGAGCGAATGGATACGTTCCGGTTCCAGAGTACGCCGCCCGAGCGTGGAAGCGGCCAGGCTGACACCCGTTTTGGTCTGCCCGACGCGGACATAAAACTCCGCGTCCACATCGACACGCAGCCGGTCCTTGGTGATCAGGGCATCTTCCTTCTCACGTGTCAGCGCCATTTGCAGCGAGTTCATGTTCACGGGAGTTATGTCGTGAATGATGGGCCAGACGAATGCGCCGCCGTCGATCACCACCTTCTCGCCCAGGAACCCCGTTCGCACGAAAGCGACTTCCTTGGTCGATCGCCGGTATAGCCAATGCATCACCCAATAAAGGATGAAGACGACAATGACCGCGAGAATAAGCCACAGCACCAATTGCCCGATGAGCTGACCAGCCATGTTCAGTCCTCCCTCCCCGGCTCAAGAGCCGCGGATTTCCTTGAATTTTCTAGTTTGTTCGACGAGCGCGATTTCGGTCGGCAGACGTTCCATTGAGGAAGCACCGTAAAAGCCGTGACAGTTGCGCGTGTTTTTCAGAACGAACTCGGCATCGTCGGGCATCGCGACCGGCCCGCCATGCACCAACACAATGGCGTCCGGGTTAACAGCAAGGGCCGCTTCCGACCATTCATCAACGATGGCCGGGCAGTCGGCGAGTTTCAGCGATGTCTCGGCGCCGATGCTGCCGCCTGTCGTCAGGCCAAGATGGCAGACAATGATGTCGGCCCCGGCTTTCGCCATCGCCGTGGCGTCGGCTGGCGAAAAGACATACGGCGTCGTCAGCATGTCCTTGTCGTGGGCCATCGCGATCATGTCGACTTCGAGCTGATAGGACATGCCGGTCTCTTCCAGATTTGCCCTGAAGTTTCCATCGATCAGACCGACCGTTGGAAAGTTCTGGACACCTGAAAACCCAGCTGCTTTCACCTCTTCCAGGAACCTGTCCATAAGCCTGAAGGGATCAGATGCGCAGACACCTGCCAGAACCGGCGTCTTGCGAACAACAGGCAACACTTCACCGGCCATATCCATCACGACCGAGTTGGCGTCGCCATACGGCATGAGGCCGGCAAGACTGCCGCGTCCGGCCATCCTGTATCGCCCTGAATTGTAAATGACGATCAGGTCAATTCCCCCGGCTTCCTCTCCCTTCGCGGACAGACCCGTACCGGCGCCGCCGCCAATGATCGGCTCGCCCCGGGCGATCATGTCGCGGTACCTGGCAACAAGTTCCCTGCGATCAAACATGCTCAATCTCCTGCTGCTCGGCTGCGCCGACCTGAATGAAATCCCCGGAACGTCGAGACGATCAGGTCAGCGAATTCAGGGTCGTTGATATTGTGTGGCACCCTGATCAGCCTGCGCTCGCTTGTCCGGCGCACGGTGTCTTCAAGGGATCTGAAAAGCGCTTCGTCGGCGGCCGGATCATGGAAAGCCATTCCCGGGGCATCGAGAAGTGACACGCCGCCTTCCGGCAGAAAGAAGCGGACGGGTGCGGTCATTTCATTGAGACGCTGGCCGATCCAGCGTCCCATTTCGACGTTTTCCTCGACAGTGGTCCGCATCAGCGTGATCTGCGGATTGTGCTCGTAGAACGTCCGCCCGCGATATTTCTCCGGCACGGTGTCTGGCGCATTGAAATTGACCATGTCGAGCGCTCCGCAGGCGCCGATGTAAGGTACACCGGCACGGATAGAAGCTCCGAAGCGGTCCTCGTTGGCGGCGAACACACCACCGGCGATCATGTCGCAGACTTCGGTCGTCGTGAGGTCGATCACAGCGGTCAGCATGCCGCTGTCCATGAGTTTTTCCATCGACCGGCCGCCCACGCCGGTGGCATGAAAGACCAGACAATCAAAATCGTCCTCGAGTGCCGCCGTAACCGTTTGTACGCATGGTGTCGTGACCCCGAACATCGTGAGCCCGACTGCGGGCTTCGCATCCAGGATCGGTTTGCGCTTCGAACGCGCCTTCACTGCTCCGGCAAGCGCACCCGCACCGTTTCCAAGCACTTCCCGGGTTATGGAATTGAGGCCCTGAACATCGGCCACCGAATGCAGCATCATGATGTCCGAGGGGCCAACATACTGTTCGACATTGCCACTCGCGACCGTCGAGATCATGATTTTCGGCACACCGACGGGCAACATCCTCATGGCCGGTGTAACCAGGGCCGTCCCACCGGATCCTCCGGCGGAAATAATCCCGGCAACGTCTGTCTGCACCTTCATCCATCGCTCAAATGCCAGAGTCATGGCCGCGACGGCGGTGCCACGATCACCGGTAAAGACGCCGCTCGCTCCACGCGGATGAAATGCTGCAATGGCGTGAGGCGGAACTTCGGCACCGGAGGGTTTGCCGCTCGTCGATAGATCGATCAGCTGCACCGTCAGGTTTTCCGCTTTCAGGATGTCACGCATATAGCGAAGTTCAGCACCCTTCGTATCTAGCGTTCCAGCGACATAGACCTTTGCCCCCGCTCTGGAACGCTGAGCGGACAAAGGCATCACATTCGCGGACAGCGCATCAGATGCCGTGCTCGTACGAGCAGAACTTTCAAGCACCCTGACCGGAACCGGTTTTGACCAGCGTGTCGGGACCTTCGGGTTGGACAGATAGATCCGACGCACGGATGAGGGCCTGGCAAGGTCCGTTTCAGCTTCCTGGGTTCTTGAGGGCGCCGGCGTCTCGTCATGAGCATGACGTCCGACACCGAGAAGCGCCTGCTGGAGATCCCTGTCAGCAGCAAGTTGTGTCGACGGCATGATCCGGTTGATCTTGCCGTTGACCATGATCGCCACCTGATCAGCGACCGCGCAGGCAACACCGATGTTCTGCTCGATCACGAGCACATCAATGTCGCCTTCCTGCCCGAGACGCACCAGCATTTCGGCCACCTGATTGACGATGACCGGCGCCAGTCCTTCGGTAGGCTCATCCATGACGAGAAGTCTGGGATTGAGAAGAAGCGCACGACCGATCGCCAGCATCTGCTGTTCACCACCGGAGAGCTGTGCCCCTCCGTTCGATCGGCGCTCAGCCAGTCTGGGAAAGACCGAATAGACACGTTCAGGCGTCCAGTCACCTCCGCGGCGTGCCACCAGTTTGAGGTGCTCATCAACGGTCAGGGATTGCCACAAACGGCGGCCTTGCGGAACATAGCCGACGCCGAGCCGGGCGATTTCTGCCGGTCCAAGGCCCGCAAGACTGCGGCCGGACAAGCTGATTGTGCCGGACGCAACCGGCACGAGGCCCATAATGGCCTTGCAGGTGGTCGTCTTGCCCATGCCATTTCGTCCAACAACGGACAAAACCCCATGGTCCAGCGTCAGGTCGACACCCTGAAGCGCGTGCGAATGACCGTAATAGACATTCAGGTCCCTGATTTCGAGCGCAGGTGCGGTGCGATCAACCATGCCCAAGCCCCTCTTCGCCACCAAGGTAAAGCGCCTGGACCTCTTCATCGTCTTCAATTTCGGCAGGTTTGCCTTCCTTGAAGATCCGGCCGTTGTGCATCATCGTTACGGATTCAGCGACCCTCAGGGCAACATCCATATCGTGTTCGATGATGATGAAACCCATGTGGCTCGGCAGGCCGGTGAGAATGTCAATCAGTTCGCGGCGCTCGGTCGGGGACAGGCCGGCTGCAGGTTCGTCGAACAGAATGAAACGCGGAGCCCCGGACAGTGCCATGGCAATCTCGAGCTGGCGTTGCTGCCCATAAGAAAGGTCCTCGACCTTCGTTTCACGCACATCGTCCAGATGCACCACCTGGACAAGGCTTTCAGCACTCGCCATCAACGCATCATCGCGTCCAGGTCGAATGAAAGAAAACCGGCCGCGCGAAACGCCACAACAAGCCAGATAGACATTGTCGAGGACACTCAATCCTGCGAACAGCAACGAGATCTGATAGGTCCTGCGCAATCCGCGCCTGATACGCTCCTGGGCAGGAAAGGCGGCAACTTCCTCGCCAAAAAACCGGATCGATCCGGTCGTCGGTGCAAAGTCACCGGTTATGCAGTTGAAAAGTGTCGTTTTGCCTGCGCCATTGGACCCGAGAACGGCACGCCGCTCTCCCGGTTTGACGATCATGTCGATGTCGGCAAGCGCGACCAGCGCGCCGAACATCTTGCTGACTTGGCGAAGCTCGAGCGCGTTGGCCGTGCCCGTGGCACTCAGGCGGTCTGAAACTGATGATGTCGCGCGGTCAAGCAGTGTCAAAGCGGACCCTCCCCGCGATCGAGGAGCGGGTCGCGTTTGCGGAACTCCTGCCAGCGATCCCAGAGACCGAGCAGTCCATCAGGCGAGAAGAAGACGATCGCCAGAAAACCCAGGCCAATCAGCAACTGGAATCGCTCTCCACTCAACCCGACGGAAAGCAGGACGTCGATGGCAAAGGTCTTCAACAAAACATATATGAAGGCGCCGATGAACGGACCGGCCGGGCGTCTCATGCCACCAATGACCGCAATCACAAGAATGTCGATCGCTGGCCCGATCCCGGCCGTGCCCGGTGAAATCTGTGCGGATTGCCATGTCAGCAAAATGCCACCAGTGCCCGCGATGAGTGCGGCGAATGCGTAGGCAGCAATTCTGTGCGCATTGACGCTGTATCCCAGCGCAGCCATGCGGCGGGGGTTATCCCTGACACCTTGCAGTGCGAGCCCGAATGGTGCCCGCGATACATAGAGCACTGAAAAATAGGCGACTGCCGCCCAAAACAGAGTGAGGTAATAAAAAGGCTTGCTTTGCCGCCAGTCGACCCCGAATAGCTCTGGTGGAAGCACACCGTTAAATCCGGAAAATCCGTTGAATATGATATAGTTCTGGCGGGTGAAGTAGAAGAATGCCGCTGCAACGGCAAGCGTGATCATGATTGTGTAGATGCCTTCGGTCCGCACGGCGAGGGACCCGACAATCGTACCGAAGAGCATCGCCACAATCAGCGCAAGCGGAATTGCGATATACCATGGCCAGCCCATGCTGATGTCGGTGATCGCACTGTCACCGAATATTGCGACCATGTATCCGGCCAGGCCTGCAATCGACATCTGAACAAGGCTTACCATGCCGCCATAGCCGCCAAGGAACATCAGGCTGAGCGAAATCATGCCGAGAATGAACGTCCAGCCAAACACCTGATAGAGTGCAAAATCACTTGCGAATGCGGGCATTATCAACAGGGCAATGCCAACCACCCAATAGCTCGCAGGTATGCGTTCGAACCAGACCTTGCGCTGGCCGCTATTTGTTCGTGGGAGCGTATTGGATTCCGTTATCGCCATGGGTCAGGATCTCCCCATGAGGCCCTGGGGCCGGAACGCAAGAACGAGCACCATGATCAGGAAGGTCAGAACGACCGCATAAGTCGGGAAATAGACCGATCCGAACTGTTCGGCGAGACCGATCAGCAGCGCTCCCAACGCGGCTCCCGTGATCGACCCCATGCCACCGACGATCACAACGACAAGCGATGCCAGCAGAAACCTTATGTCTTCGCCAGGCGCCACGGACTGGAAAGTCCCTCCCACGACACCTGCGATACCCGCGAGGCCTGCCCCGAATGCGAACACTCCGACAAAGACGAGCTGGATGCGGGCGCCTGTTGCCGACAACATGTCCCTGTCATCGACCCCTGCCCGGATCATCATGCCAATCTGGGTGCGGTTCAAGATCAGCCACATGGCTATTCCTATGACCACCGAGGCGAGGAAAATAACGACCCGAACAACCGGATACTTCAGGTAGATGAGGTCACCCGACGATCGCTTCACGCCGGTCACCAGGAGTGTTTCCATCGGGCCGCTCAACCAGCTGGGCGGCGTGATGTTGTAGAAGTCTCCGCCGAAGCCCCAAAGCATCAAGTCCGCCATCACGATGGAGATTCCGATTGTTACAAGCGTTTGCCTGAGGTCCTGCCCCTCCATCCGGCGGAAGATGAATATCTGCATCAGGATGCCGACAGCAGCTACGAGGACAAACGCAACGGGAAAGGCAAGGAGCCAATAACCCGTTGACGAGGCAACGAAATAGCCGATGTACCCACCAAGCAGGTAAAGGGAGCCGTGCGCAAGATTGACATTGCGCATGAGACCGAAGATGAGCGTAAAGCCACTGGCGACAAGAAAGTAGAGGCCACCGAGCGTGATACCGTTGAACAGGGCGTTGAGAAACACTTTCTTGCGGCCGATCACATCGACCAGACCTTTCGGCCAGATTGCGAAAATCGACCAGATCAGCGCGGCAGCTACCAGCAGAATGACGATCGACCAGCCAGGATGTCGGGACGCAAAGTTCCTCATGTGCGGTCCTCGCAGATCCGACCATCCCCGGTGTTGTCTTCAAATTGCCGCATAGCGCGACATCCTCCCAAAGCGCTGTTGACGACAAAGTCTTTCGCTCTCGGGAAAAGGCTACGGCTTAAGTTCGGAAATCGGCGTACCCGATAGTCTTCTCGGATGGCCCATCATCGGCATTATTGAATGCAGACGCGACCTGGTAAGCGGGCGCTACTCGACGTGGGCGACACGGCGGTAGTCGCTTGGCGGAATTCCAACGTTGGAAGAGAAGAAGCGTGTAAAGCTTGCCTGTGACGAAAACCCCAAATCGTAGCTGATTTCCGTGACCGATTTGTCGGTCGTCATCAGGTCCGAAATCGCCTGTTCGGCGCGCAGCGTATTCAAGTAGAGATTGGGAGTTATGCCCATCTGCTTCTTGAAAAGCTTGAAAAAATGGGGCCGAGACAGCCCGACTTCACGGGCCAGCCATTCCACCTCGACTTCTTCGGTGTAATTCTCCTGCATCAGGCGCAAAGACCGACGCACACGATAATCGGTAAAGCGGCGCTTGCTGTCTTCCAGCACCGAATTGCGGTCCGCATTGCGCCAGGATTGTTCGAAGCACTGCATTGTTGTGCGATAGAGATACCCGTCGAAAAGGTGATCATTGCCGCCGTCCAGAAGCAGCGAGGTCAAGCGTTTGACCCAATTCATGACGTCGGGTGTCATCGCGATGTGCGAGCTGCCGAAATTCAGGGCAAATTCCGCAGATTGGCTGTTTTCAAGAAACCAGATCGGTTTGATATAGAGCACGAGGCACAGACATGCCTCCGCATTGGCTTCAGTTTTCGGATGAAAGCTGTGCTGTTCCCACGGGCTGACGGCCACACCGGTATTCTGGTCGGCAGGCACCCACTTGTCGGATACGCTGACCCTGGCTTCCGCACCGCTCAGATAGAAGATCAAATGACCTTCCCGATGCGCGTGTGTCACGATCGGTTTGTCCAGCCTATAAAGAGCCGCGCGTCCGAATTCACCGTGGTGGACGGATATCGCTTCGCTCATCACCATTCCTCCCGATGATTTGCGCGTTTATCGATGTAAACGTTTTCTTTTAAGTATCCTCTGTAAAAATCGATATTGGCAAGACAGTATGGCTCACAAAGAGACTTAGAGTTACGGAAAAAGACTTTTGAAAATGCTGCAATGCAGCGATCAGGGCCGAATATAACTTGTTTTTACTGTGCTGAAAAACTCGGCTGCGTAGCGCCCCTGTTCCCGGGGACCATAGCTTGATGCCTTTCGGCCACCAAAGGGTACATGATAGTCCACCCCGGCCGTTGGCAGGTTCACCATGACCATGCCTGCACGGGATTCCCTGCGAAAATGTGCGGCGTGCTTGAGACTTGTTGTCATGATGCCCGAGCAAAGTCCGAAGTCGGTATCGTTTGACGTTGCCAGAGCCTCTTCATAGTCGCGAACACGAATGACCGATGCAACAGGTCCGAAGACTTCCTCGCGATTGATGCGCATGTTGTTGTCGGTGTCGGTGAACAGGGCGGGCTGCAGGAAATAGCCATGGTTGCGACCCTTGACGATGTCGCCACCGCAACGCAGGTTTCCACCCTGTGCACGCGCAATCTCAATATAATCGATATCCGTTGCCAGTTGTGACGCACTGGCGACCGGACCTATGTCTGTTGCGGGATCCAATGCATCGCCAACCGTCAACGCCCTGCATTTTTCAGTCAGTTTCTCAATGAACCTGCCGTAGATCCCCTCGGTTACAATCAGGCGTGACGACGCTGTACATCTTTGGCCCGTGGAACAAAACGCTCCGTCAACCGCACAGTCGACCGCAAGATCCAGGTCCGCGTCGTCGAGCACGACAAGCGGGTTCTTGCCGCCCATTTCGAGCTGCAGCTTGCGCATGTGCTTGATGCTGGCCTGAGCAACAAGGGACCCGACCGCCTGTGAACCGGTGAAAGTAACGGCCTCAACGTCTCTTGCTGAAAGCATCGTATTCCCGACAACCGAGCCCTTGCCGGTGACCAGATTGAAGACCCCCTTCGGAATACCGGTTCCGTGAAGAATTTCCGCAAGGACCCAGGCGCATCCCGGCACGAGTTCGGCGGGCTTGAAAACGACCGTATTGCCGTAACAAAGAGCAGGTGCAATCTTCCAGCTCGGTATTGCCAGCGGGAAGTTCCAGGGCGTGACGATCCCGACGACACCGAGCGGTTCACGCGTAACTTCCACGCTTACGTCTGGGCGGACTGAGGGGATGAGATCTCCAGCAGGGCGAAGGCACTCTCCTGCAAAGAACCTGAAAATGTTGGCCGCGCGCTCGGTTTCCTGAAGTCCTTCACGAAGCGTTTTTCCCTCCTCGCGGGACAGAAGCGACGCTATTTCGGATTTGCGCAAGGTCAGTTCGTCTGCCACCTTGTTCAGGATTTCGAACCTGAATTGCGGTGTGCTTGCCGCCCAGGCCGGGAAAGACAGTCTTGCAGCTTCTATTGCGGCCTGCGTTTCCGCTCTGCCGGCATGGGCATAAAGACCGATGACCTCGTCAGTGTTGGAAGGATTTCGGTTTTCCTCGGCATGTGAAGTCGTGATCCACGCGCCATCGATCAAAAGTGGCTTCATCAATTCACCCGGGATTCGCGCGAGAGAGCCGATTTCATGATCGCAAACAGGCTCGGGCTGCTCAAGGCTCTCGGGCTTTGAACCGCGGCAAGATCAGATGCAGCGAGATCGGCGGCGATCCGGATCTCTTCCTCGTCTATGCCCATCTCGGCGAGGCTTTCAGGAAGCGGCAAGGTATAAAGAAAATCAGCCACGCTGCGGGCGGGCGTTCTGTTCTCTCCGGATTTGAGAACCTGATTCAGCGTTGTGTATTTGTCCCGGGCGGCATCGGCATTGAATTGCAGGATCGCCGGCAGAAGCAATCTGCTGAGAGCGCCGGGATCAAGCCGCCTGCCGGCGACTGTTTCAAGTGCGCAGCCTATCGCGTGAATCGCGCCAAGACCTTTTTGCAAGGCCAATGCACCGTTCAAACTGGCAGCCATAAGCTCCCGCCGGCCCTGTACAGTGTCTTCGGTGAGCACCTTGTGCAAGTTGCCGATGACGCGTCCGAGCCCATCCAGTGCTATCCCGTCTGCCGGTGGATTGAACCCCGGCGAGAGATAGGCCTCAATACACCGGCCCATGGCATCCGCCCCGGCACTGGCACTTTCAATCCGGCCCGCGCCGAGTGTCAGCGTCGGATCACAGATTGTCACCGTCGGCACCAGTTTCTTGCACATGAGCCGGGTGCGCTCGCCACTCGTCAGAATGACAGGCGCATGGGCACTCACGGCTGCTCCAAAACCCTGAATGCTCGGGATCGCATAAAGATCGGGCAAGGTCGTCCCTATGCGTCTCGATCCGCCACTGGCATAGGAAAAGGTTTCCAGGGGTTCGGAATGGGCAATCGTGATTCTTGAAATCTTGGCAAGGTCGATCGCCGTGTTTCGCCCGAAGGCGATAAGAAGGTCCCGATCTGAACGCCGAAACGCGGTCGCAATGTCCTTGGCGGCGGTTTCGTTCGGGATGTCGGGGATATCGCTGAAAATCTCGACGGACGTTCGTACGGGCAATCCAGCCAGCAATCGCTCAAAAAGTTCACTGTTCAGATGATGATCATCGGTGATGATCAGGGGACGTTTCTTGCGATTGACTTCGATCTCGGACCAAAGCGCTTCTTCCAAAACGCCGTCGGCGAAATGAACTCGCGTGACGTATGTGATGAGCGTCATGGCCTGATCTCGAGAAAACACGGTAATCGAGCGTGAAAACATGTCGGCACCGGGCAGAGTGCTCTGCCCGGTGCAGTGGCCATCAGTAAGAGGTCTTACACTCAGGCACATCGCGGCTTGGGAGGCCGATCTTTGCAAAAACATCGGGATCAATGCCGAGTGTCTGCGGTACATTGTCCTTGATCTTCACCAGCTTGGTCACAAGCGAACCGTCGTCCAGTTCGACAACTTCTGAAACGAAGTTGGCACCAATTGCCTGACGGTTGCCATCGAGAGTGATCTTGCCATTCGGAGCATCCAGCTCAAGATTGCTCAGGCAAGCACGGAAACCCGCATGTCCGTCGGAAAGATCACCGCCAACTTCATCAAGGCAGGTCATTGCAGCGGTCGTGGCGTTGTAATAACCGGTTGCCAGAAGTGACGGGCTCGGGAAGCGTTGATCGGGCGGGAATGCATCCTGGTAGGCTTTTACATATGCCTGCCAGCCTTCGTCGTCCCAGGTGTCAGCCTGTGGTCCGGAAGACGGTGTTCCAATCAGAGCCTTTTTCGCGTCGCCTTTGGAGTTCAAGACGGTGCCATCAACCATAATGGATCCGCCAATCAGGTTGGCATCGCCACCTGCCTGCTGATACTGGTTCAGGAAGTTGACGGCATCACCGCCACCGAGGCCAAGATAGATCGCGTCAACATCATCCGGAAGTGAAGCGATGATCGAGCCGAAGTCCTTTGTTCCGAGCGGAACCCAGAACCGGTCGGTGATTTCACCACCCGCCTGGCAATATTCCAGCGCAAATCCGAAGACCTGCGTATAGATGAAGGAATAATCCTCGCCGATGGTGGCAACGGATTTCCAACCCTTGTCATTGAAGACGTAATCGCCAAGTCCAGCGGACCATTGGGCACCATCCGTGTTGAACCTGAAGAAGTTATCGGACGGCGTCACATAGGTTGTTTCCTGCGCACCGGAAATGCCATTCAGGAATGTGACCTGGGGCTGGGTCTTGGAATAATCGCGGATCGCGATACCTTCAGAGCCCGAGAGCGGACCGATGACGATGTCCACCTTGTCCTGTTCAACCAGTTTACGCGCGCCGCGCACGGCGCTGTCCGGCGAGGCATCGGTAGACTGAATGATCAGCTCGAGGTCACGGCCACCGGCTTTTTCACCCTTGACGGCCAGCGCGGTCCTTAGCCCGCGGACACCATCTTCACCCAAAACCGTATATGTTCCCTCCAACGTGGCCAGAACACCGACTTTCAGTGGGTCAGCCGCATATGCGGCACCTGTCGATAGAAATGCAGCCGCTGATACTGCGGCCAGGAGTTGCTTCTTCATCCGTTCCTCCCAACGAATTCCAGCCGCTTCTGGACGCAGGCGGAGCAAAACATTTTGCAGTTTTGTTCGCTTTCTTTGCGTCTACGGCAACACCGTCAGCATGCGCCAAGGTGGAATTCGGACCTATCTCGGAGAGTGCGTGTCATATAACGCTCAGTCTGTTTTTGCGGTCCATATCAGCCGGAAGAGGTTCAACTGTCGCACTTGTCGCAGGTTTCGGGATCTCCCGCTGCCGTTTTTCTGGCGGCATTTCGCATGCGATCACACCGTCCATTCACCGGGTGTCGATCGAAACGTCCTGGAGCGCAGAGACAGTCAGGCTGCCTCCATGTGCAGAAACGGGTCGCGGTGCCTGTCAGTTTTGTTCATTTCTGACAGTTGCAACGGCGGTAGCCGCGCCCATCTCGATGAACCTTGCGTCAGAGCTGACCGTGACCATGTTCATGCCGCGCTCCCGCGCTTTCCTTGCATAGGGGGCAGTACCGCAATGGAGGCAACATACCAGCCCTGCCGTGGCGGCCGTTTGACGGATATGCTCAATCAGGTCGACCAGTTCAGGTTCCTGCCGGTCGAAACCGGGACCAAACCCGAATGCGGAGCCAAGATCAGACGGGCCGATATAGACCCCCGTCAGACCAGGCACTTTCAGAATATCTTCCAGGGACTCCACGGCGGATTTCGTCTCGATCATCGCCAGGGTGACGATCTCCCGGTTGGCGCGCTCGGCATAGTCTGATCCCCAGGCCAGTCGCGCACGGATGGGACCGAAGCTCCTGCCGCCTTCGGGAGGATACCTGCACGCGGACACAAACCTTTCCGCGTCAGCAACGGTTTCGATCATCGGTGCAATGATGCCAAGCGCTCCCGCGTCAAGAGCTCTCATGATGGCCGCCTCATCCACCCAGGGCACTCGGACCAATGCGGCGGCTCCGGATTTTTCAATAACGGGAAGAAGCGCCAGCAGATCGGCGTAGTCCGCTGTGCCATGCTGCATGTCGACCGTCAGGGCATCCCAGCCGGCGACCGCCATGGCCTCCGCGCCAATGACGGACGGCACGGCCAGCCAGCCATTGATGGCCGAGCGGCCCTCGTTCCAGCACCGCAGAAGAGGATTTGAGAATTTGGACATCGGTCTGGTCACCTTGCTACCGGGGAGCTTCGGGTTTCGTCTCTCATCAGTGCCTTGCGCTGACCTTCGCGGGTCACACCCGAGTGGTCACTCTCTTCCAATCGGGCTGACGCATTAACAATCCGAGTTTAACGGCACTGATCATGCCGGCTGCTTCAAATCAGTTTTCAAAGCCTGACATGCTGGTCCAAACGCCCGGCAGGTGTTTCAGTTTGGCATGTGATTGACGTGCAAGAGACCTGAATAGCTGTTTCCAGAGGTATCCTGCGTCACGTAGTTGAAATGTGTCTGATCACGCACCGTCGCCCTGCCCTTTGCGATCTGCTGTCCATTCGAAAAAATCAGATAGTCGAATCCCCCGGCCTGGGTGTTCATTTGCGCCTGCATCATCATCATGCCGTTTTGAGACTGCGCGTAGAGGACCACTTGCCCGTTGTTGGAATTGCTTTCTGAAGCCGACATTTGCCACACCAGGCCGTTGTCGTCGGAAAAATAGAAAGACTGCTGTTGCTGGCCGCCGCCACCTTGCTGGCCACCGCCGCCTTGCTGGCCACCGCCGCCTTGCTGGCCACCGCCGCCTTGCTGACCGCCACCACCTTGCTGACCGCCACCGCCTTGCTGACCGCCGCCACCTTGCTGGCCACCGCCGCCTTGCTGACCACCGCCGCCTTGCTGACCACCGCCGCCTTGCTGGCCGCCACCGCCTTGCTGGCCGCCACCGCCTTGTTGACCACCGCCACCTTGTTGACCGCCGCCGCCTTGTTGACCGCCGCCGCCCTGTTGACCGCCGCCGCCTTGCTGGCCTCCGCCACCTTGCTGAAATCCACCGCCTGAAAACGCAAAGAACAGTCCAACCACCACGACGCCGATGACCGCGTAGAGCTGTGGTGGCTTCATGAGTTTCGAGAAGAAATCGTCGCCGCTTTTTGCTGTGGGCGGAGCATCCGGACGCGATCCTGTATTGGCGGTCTGTGCCTGCTGATCAGCGGGTGCGGTCGCGGCTTCGGAGATACCCAGCCAATCGTCATCTGACGCTCCCGCGGGGCTGGGTGGAACCTCAGGCATCGGGGGAACCGTGTCCGAGCCCGACGCGGTATTCTTGCTGATAGTGCGAACCTGGGAAGACGGCAGTTCAGACATTTCCATGCTGAAGGCGATCGCCATGACCGCGCTGCGCGCGATGTCACTGCGCACACCGCGGCTTTGTTCCAGACGTTCAGACATGCGGGTAATCACGATGGAGCGATCCTGCGGATCGGCGCGCATCAATTCAGCCGGTATCCCGTCATCAATGGCTGAAATAACGATATTGATCTCGTTGATCTTGTCGAACAAATGGTCAGCCAGAAGCCCCTTCAAGCGCTTTGTATTGCTGAAGGTGTCTTCGCCATATCGCCGTTGAGCTTCCTTGAGGAGCGAGGCTACGTCATCATATTGGTTGTCAGCCATGTCACCTGAAACCTTGGTTGGGTTACCATACAATTTCACTGTCATCTGCAAGCAGACGGTTTGTATCCTGTGCAAGGCCCTCAACACTTGAGGGTGCGTTCGTTGGCGAGGACGTCGCCTTGACAGGTGCTGTTGTTGCCCACTTGATATGTTTCACAAGGTCGGGCGCACTTCTTGCGCACAGGGGAGCAATGCCTGTCTTTTCGGTGTCGACGAAGGTTCGAAGCGCGTCTTCATCGGCCGAGTCGCCAATCGCAATGGCGATCCGCATCGCGCATTTTGCGGCCTCGTGTTGCATGAAACTTGCAAAGGAAGCGTCGAAATCGTCGGTCGCGTACCCATCCGTGACAAGCAGAACGATCGGGGGAAGCTGGCGGCCGGAAAACTTGCCGCTGTTGAAAAAATCAACGGTCATGTCAAGCGCCTGCCCCATCGCCGTCTCCCCGCCTGCGGCAAGGTCCACCCACTGCAGGTCATCGATTGGCGTCGGCGTATCGATGTGCCACTCGGCCCCGGTTGAGAATTTGAGCGCGCTCAGCCTGACATCGATTTCGGGGTTTTCTTCCGCAGCCGCCCGCAACTCCGAAAGCGCGGAGCGGATTGCGTAGTTGAGCGAGGCAATTTTTTCACCCGCCATTGATCCCGAGCAATCGAGCAGCAGAACAAGCTGCAACTGCCGCCGGCTCACGACGGCGGTGGGCATTGTGGGCATCGGAGGTGTGCCGGAGTCCGTCATTGGGCAGGTTCCTCCACACTCGCAACCAGATCAGGACCGAATTCGATCGTGACCCCCTTGGCAAGACGCACATTCCGGCCGGGCTCCAGCTCGGTGTGTTTGCCATCACGCAGCGTTGCCTTCCAATGACGGGTCCCCGTGTTTTTCAATCCGATAACGTCGGCGCGGGTCGGGTGAACACTGACTGTCGCCGCCAGCCCCTCCGTGCCCATTGCTGCCAGGGGACTGAAATCGACATCCTGTCCCGCAACGACCGGCAGCCTTGTATTGCCGACCACCAGGAAGACCCCTTCGCCGGGTGCCTTACGCGGCTGAACCGGGGTTTCTCCTACCGGGCTATGTGCACGCCCGGGCGGCGCCGCAGCGGGCTGTGCAGGAGACGGGCGATCACCCGGCTGCACGACGATCGAACCATAGTCTTCACGAGTCGTGCCAAATCGTGACTCGATCTGTCGAGCTTTCAACAGACAGGAAACGTAAAGAACGGCCGTTGCGGCAACGGAAAGCGGCGCCAGCAGGGCCATATGGCTCTGACTGTTCCAAGCGGCATGAAGGGCCGAGACGACAATCCAGGCGTAGACCACGAATTTCCAGCTGCCCGGACGGATTACCCAGAGACCGATGAAATATCCGGTAATTCCGGCCCATCCCATGTGGCCAACCATTCCGGAAATCGTGCGGGGGAGCAAAAGCATGAGCCCGCTCAGCAATGTTTCCGCGGTTGCCTGCTTGGCAAATTGCTGCGGAAAATACTGAAAGCCGGTCTCGACAAATATGAACATTGCGCCGCCGACAGTGCCCATCAACAGCCCGTCCAGCGGCCCTCTTATGACAAGTATCTCGAAGAGCTTCGGGTTTGAATTTCTAATTTGGGTGTAGTTCACCGCCAAGATCGCACCGACAATAACCGTCGTAACCTTCATCAGTTCTTCCATCAGCCCGGCGGCAAAGAACATATAGACAAAGTGCAGCGCGAAGGACGGGTTCCCCATCCAGTTGGGGTCAAGAAACCCTCTGAAAACAATGAAATATGGCTGGCCCAGCGGTGTCGTCAGACAAGCATAGACGAATGCCGCGGGGATGAGGAAATGCCAGACCGGCCGGTCTGTACGTGAATAGAGGTAAATCGTTATCAGTATCGACAGGATGATCCAGCCAATCAGGATCAGGCCGAAGAACATGAATTCGTTTATCGTCGGCGATTTCAAAAATGAGGAAAAGGACGAATACATCAAAACGATGATGATACCGGTTCCGCCAATGACCCAAAGCAACGGGCTTTTCAGAAGATTTATCTTCTTTGACCGAAATGGCACCAGTTCGCTGACCGTCGGTTCCTTGTAGTCACGGGGCGTAGGCGATTGTTTTGGTGGTTCCGAATTACTCATCGCATGGTTCCATTCGGCTTCAGTTTAACGGCCAGGATCATACTGGCATCATCGCCTGACCCGTTGGCTGCAAGGTTCTCCAGCCATTGCGGGAGAGCGGACATTGTTTGGGAAAACACCTCGGCGCCCGAACGGCAGCGTTCTCGGTACTGCGCAGCGACGTCATGAAATGCATCTTCAGAAACAAGGCTTTTCGATACGCCATCGCTGCCGGCAAGAATGAAATCCGGCAACTCGTCGTCCCAGTCCCGGTGCGCGACCCAGCCATGCAGGTGGTTCTCGGCATTGGGCAGACAAAGCGAATAGGTCTGTTCACCCCACAAGCCGGTGTCAGGAGCGATAGGGCGTTCGATCCGTCCATCCGGGAACCCCAGCAATATATCACCGTCCCCGAGTTGCATCAGGCAAACCTGCCGATCGTCGGCCATGAGACCAAGCATCGTTGCGCCATAGGGCGAATAGTGCTCCGCAACGCCTTGCTCGTAGGGATCCTGCGCCACATCGTCATCGACGCGTTTTCGCCAGCTTTCAACGACCGTTTGCGCAAGACTGTCTATGTCAATGTCCTCCGAGGATTCCGCGGTCCATTGCAGCAGTTCGATAGCGGACTCAACTGCAATTCTCGACCCCCGGTCAGAGCGAAAATGCGGAGAAGCTCCGTGCCCGTCCGACAAAGCGCCAAAAATTACCGGTGTCGGCTTGTCGCAACTCGGGCGCACCGCCGCAGCATCCTGGTTCGGCAGGCCTCGTCGTATATGCGCAGGGCCAATGACCGAACTTGCGCCAATCATCCAGCCTTCAGTCACATCGCGCCTCGTTGCCGCTGCCGGCTTTCAAACTCGAAATCGCATCGGGAGCAACAACGGTCGCCTGGTTGGCTCCTGCCTCGATCCTGAGCCCGTCAGCCAGGAGCACGGTTTTTCCGGGCGACACCATGGTTTCCTGCCCGCCCGGTGGACGCACGCGCCATGGCTCCTGGGTCGTGTTCTTAAGTCCGAATACGCCCGGTTTCTGCGGATGTTCCACAACAATGGCCATGCTTTCCCAGCGAGGGGCGTTTGCGTGGCCAAAGTCTGCCAGGGTAACCACTGCTCCCTCGCCCAATGCGATGTACTTGGTGCCGATGAGCAGCATCGGAGGAGGTGCCAGCGCAGTGCTGCAATAAACACACTCCCCGGCCGAGCGGCCTTGCACGTGATCGTAAATGTGCTCGTAGCGACAGTCCGAACAGGCGAAGGTTGCACGCTGAAAGCCGTCCATCGTCTTCAGCCATTCCTTTTCAATGACGCGTTTGTTCGGATTATTCAGACCAATGCCGAAAGCACGCAGAAACAGGCTGCGCAATTTCTCCGGCAGTGACCGCCAGCGGCACACGAGCATGTCATGCATCGGAGAAACCGGCCCGTTTGAAGTGTCGTTTTCGTCGAACAGGAATAGCGGTGCCGTGCCGTACAGCTCATGTTCAAGCTGCTCGGTCAGCAGATTGGCCTCGGCTTCCTTTTTTCCGTCAAGCGGATGCCAGCCGATGAGAATGTAGAAGAAAAGCACGGCCATGGAATAAAGGTCCGTACGCCCGTTCGGTGTCGTCTCCCGCCTTACAATTTCCGGTGCCATGAATTTGCGGGTGCCGTAGACGCTTGCCTCGCTGCCGTCGACATTGACATTGTCATTGTCGCAAATCAGCACCCGGCCGGATGTCGGGTGAACAAAGAAATTGCCAAAATTTATGTCCTGATAGCAAAACCCCTTTGCATGCAGGCTCAGGAAGCTGTCTGCGATCTGCTGACACACGAACAGTCGTTTTTCCAGGCTCAGTTCGATGCGGTTGGGAGGCGGAGCGAGAAGCTCCCGGATTGATCTGAACTCGTCCGGACGCAACCCCATGACATAGCCGAAACTGTCGGTTCGCGCAGGATGCTCTACCAGTTCCAGTGGCCAAAGGAACCGGTCATCGGGTGCACCGCGTGCAATTGCCCGGCGCAATCGTTCCATCAAGGTTCCGTCGATCTCGACATAATACGGATGATACCACTTGAGCGCATAGGTACCGCCGCCAAACTCGGATTTGTAAACGGACCCCTGCCCTCCTTCCCCCAGAAGATCACCCACGACACCGGTTCGCAGCTTGTTATGGGAATAAAATCGATCTCCTGCGGCCAATTCGCGACCGGAATTTTCAGCTTCCATTATCAGCCGTCTGTTGCTCAAACCAACCAAGAGAAATAGTTGAAAATACTTGCTATTTCAGGTCGGTCAAAAATAAAAACTATATATCGGTCGTCGTCACGACCCTCCGTTTTGGACAGCCGCAAGAACGATTTTCAAACCAAACTCCAGTGAATTAAACAGCAAACTGGTATGTATTTGCAAAGGAAAAATTAACCAATCCCGCGACGTCAACCTCCGTGGTCAAACCATTCGACAGGTCGGAACAATTGACGATGCACACACTAACGGTCCTGATTTGCCGTCAAGGGTTTCCGGGTACTTGCCGAAACACTTGCATTACGAATGCAACTCGCAGTGCAAAACCAGAAACCGCCTCACTCGTGAACGCTTTGCTTGTGGTTCCACACAATAGTCAGCCAATCGTGGATGCGTGGTTAGGGAGATCGGACTTGGCAGCCACCCGGGAACCGGCCTTTGGGAAGCCAGACATGCAGTCGGGCGTGCTGTAAAAGCGCGATCGAATCTCCGCCGAATTCATCCGGAGCAGTCCGACCGGCTGTCAGAGTTGCTTTCTTCGTTCACCTGTCTTCAAACCACGGTCGCAACGACAGCGAGGCAGTCTCCAGACTTGATCAAACCCGGGAAATGCCGAGCCATCAGGATGCCGGAGCGTTTGGCGCGGTATTCGACCGGTGCAACACCCGTTTTGCCGGTTGCCCATACCCTTGCGACAACATCTCCTTTGGAGACTTTCTCACCCAGGTCGATCACCGGTTCGATCATGCCTTCGCTTTCGCTGAAGACAAAACAGTCTCCGTCGGGCATATCGAGCGAAACCGTCGGCTCAAGCGTAATGTCACCAGCCATGATGCCCGCATGCCTCAGGACATTGCGTACGCCTTTCCTGGCGATCGCAATCGAACGAGCCGTCGCGGTTCCTCCACCACCGAGTTCCGTCGTGACGAACACTTTTCCCTGCTGCTCAACGGCCGTGTCATACATGCCGACATTGTCTATTTCGAGCATGATTGCCGTGTAGGGAGCGTTGAAGGCGCGGACGGCGGCGACACAGGCATCCTGCTGGTTCTGGTCATCCAGCACATGCGCGGATGCAAACGGCACGAAGTCCAGCGTCTTTCCACCGGAATGGAAATCAAGAACGATATCCGCAATCGGGATCAGCACAGTGTCAAAGTAATGCGCGATCTTCTCGGTGACCGTTCCGTCGGGTCGCCCCGGAAAGGACCTGTTCATGTTCCCCTTGTCGATCGGAGATGTCCGCGATCCGGCGCAAAAGGCCGGGTAGTTGAACGCGGGTACGATAATGACGCGTCCACTGATTTCACCGGGTGAGAGCGTCAGGGCAAGATCTTGAAGCGCGACCGGCCCCTCATACTCATCGCCGTGGTTGCCACCTGTCAGCAAGGCCGTCGGCCCCTCGCCGTTTTGAATAACGGCAATCGGGATCATGACCGATCCCCAGGCAGAATCGTCACGGCTGTAAGGCAAACGCAAAAACCCGTGATGGACACCATCCTCGTCAAACGGGATGGTCGGTGTGATCGGATTGGCAGACATCGTCAGGCCTTCACAAAAAGCTTGCGGGGAACATTGGAAAGGCACTCCGGCGCGCCGTCACGGATGACAATGCTTTCGGTGATCTCGAAACCCCAGTCATCCATCCACAGACCGGTCATGAAGTGGAATGTCATGTTTTCCCGCAAGACAGTGCGGTCGCCGCTCCGCAGCGACATGGTGCGCTCGCCCCAGTCGGGTGGATAGGAGATACCGATCGGATAGCCCGTGCGGTTGTCCTTGGTGATGCCGTACTTCTTCAGAACGGCAAAAAACGCGTGTGCGATGTCTTCGCAAAGATTGCCGGCCCTGGCGGCCTCAAGCCCGGCTTCCATGCCTTCAAGCACGGCTTTTTCCGCATCAAGAAAGGTCTGTGTCGGCTTGCCGAGAAACAACGTCCTGGAAAGCGGACACTGATAGCGGTGATAGGCTCCGGCGACCTCGAAAAACGTGCCTTCACCGGATTTCATCGGCTTGTCGTCCCAGGTGAGATGCGGAGCTGCCGCATCACTTCCCGACGGCAGAAGCGGAACGATTGCCGGATAGTCGCCGCCGGCCTCGAGACCGGCATCATAGCGCAGGCCCGCATCATAAATGTCGGCGACGAGATCGCATTTGCGAAGGCCGGGCTCTGCCTTTTCCAAAATGCGCGCATGGATCTTTTCGACCAGTTTTCCGGCCGTACGCATATATGTGAGTTCCTGTTCGGATTTCACTGCCCGTTGCCAGTTCACCAGCGCCGTCACATCCCGAAAGTTTGCATCGGCCAGGTGTTTTTGCAGCGACGCATAGGATGCTGCTGTGAACCAGTAATTGTCCATTTCAACGCCGATGTTCGACGATGCCCAGCCCCGCTCCTCAATCCGCGCGGCCAGATAATCCATCGGATGACGCTCGGTCGACTGAACGTAGTGGTCCGGATAACCGATGACATTGTCCGGGTGCATGAAGCAGGTCCTGAAGGCTCCTTGCGCGTCCTGCCCGCGGCCGAACCAGACGGGATCTCCGTCGAGGCCCAGCAGTACTGCCTGGTGGACGTAAAACGACCAGCCGTCATAGCCCGTCAACCAGGCCATGTTGGAGGGGTCGGAAACGATGATGACATCGACGCCGGCCTGCTGCATGGCCGTTCGCGTCCGGTCTATCCGGTCCTGGTATTCTTGCCTTGTGAAATGAAGGGACGGCTCGATCATGTAACTCTTCCAATGAGGGTCAGGTATCAAAATGTGTTCCGGCGCCGGCAGTCTCGGCCTGCTGACGCGCAAACGTCGCAATCGCCGTGTCCTGGACGCCGGTTCCGGTCAGATCGCAAATCGTAAGATCCTCGGGCCGTTTTCGGCCGACAGCCTTGCCTGCAACGATGTCACCGAGTTCATCGAACCTGGTGTCACCCAAAACAAACCCGGTTGAAATCGCATGATGGAGCTCGCCAAGGAGTTCGGTCTGCGATTGCCGGTCGGGAACATATAGATCTGCAAGATCAAGACAGGCGGGTTCAAGCTCGTTCTTGTGGTGCTGGTCTGATCCCATGGCCGTCACGTGCTGCCCCGCACGCAGCCAACGCGCCTTGATCAACGGTTCTGCACTCGGTGTTGTCGTAACGATAACGTCAGCCTCCGCAACGGCTTCCTCCAGCCTGGCTGTCGGATTAGCTTCAATTCCAAGGAGCTGTGCCATTTCCCTCGCGGTCGCCTCGGCTTTTGCAATGTCTCGCGCCCAATAGGAAACTCTTTCTATCGGTCGGACAAGGCACAATGCCTGCAGCTGCAGCTTCGCTTGCATCCCGGCCCCCAGAATGCAGGCCGTTCTGGCATTATCCGGTGCAAGATGTTTTGCCGCGACCGCTCCGGCTGCAGCGGTTCTGATATCCGTCAGATAGCCATTGTCCAGGAGCAGAGCCTCGACCATGCCGGTGCGCGCGGAAAAGAGGATCATCAAACCCGATGTGCTGGGAAGGCCGAATTTCGGGTTGTCGAAAAAACCGGGAGACATCTTGATGGCAAAACTTTCGACGCCCGGCACATAAGCGGTCTTGACGTCAACTTCACCGTTATAGTCCGGTATCGCCATGGACAGGATCGGTGGCATGACGACACCGCCCTGAGCCAGTGATGCAAAGGCGCGTTCCACACAGTCAACGGCAGCAAGATCGAGATGGATGATCTTGCGGAGCTCTGCTTCCGTGAGCAATTTGATAGCGGGCAATTCAGGTCTCCCCTTCACCGGCAACATCGACATCCTCACCGGAAATGATGCGCTGATGCATGTTCATGTCGATATTGCATCCGGACAACAATGCCACCGAAGGACCTGCAAGCTTCGCCTTGTCGGCGACAAGGGCAGCCAGGCAAACAGCTCCCGAACCTTCAACAACCTGCCGCTCCTGCCAGTAGGCGTGACGTATGCCGGCCGCAATTTCCGCTTCGTTCAAAAGAACGATATTGTCGACAAGGTCCCGCACAACATTGAACGTATACCGGTTCTCCAGGCCGATGCCACCGCCGAGAGAATCCGCCAGTGTCGGCAATTCGGGAACCTGAACCGGATGGCCGGCAGCCTGAGAGGCGGCCATTGCGGCCCCGCGTTCCATGGAAACACCGATGATCTTCACATCCGGTTTTCGCGCCTTGACCGCTTCGGCGACACCGGAAATGAGCCCGCCACCGGAAAGCGGCACGAGAACAGTCTCCACGTCCGGAACGTCCTCCAGAAGTTCAAGACCCAATGTTCCCTGACCGGCAATGATATCCTTGTGGTCAAATGGTGGAAGAAGGGTCATTCCCTCTTCATCAACCAGTCTGTCGACCTCAACCTGGGCCTCGTCCTGTGAAGACCCGACAATTCGCACTTCGGCACCTTGTGCCCTGATGCCGTCGATCTTGTTTTGCGGCACGAGGCGGGACATGCAGATGATGCATTTGACGCCTGCCTGCCTTGCAGCATAGGCGAGCCCGCGTCCGTGATTGCCGGTTGAAACGCCAACGACGCCGTTTGCCTGCGCCGTTTCATCCAGCGCCAGCACGGCATTGGTAGCGCCGCGCAACTTGAAGCTTCCCGTTTTCTGCAATTGTTCAAGCTTCAGGTGAACCGGCACGCCGGCCCGCTCGCTCAGGCTCGAGGAATGAACCATCGGGGTGCGCAGGATCCTGTCCGCGATCCGTGTTCGTGCTTGTGTGAAGGTTTCCGGAGCAAACTGGAAAGAGTTGGGGTTCATGCGATGTCTCGGACCTTCTCACTTGCAAGATCAAACGAATAGAGTTTTCCGAATTCGGCAGGGCGATGATCGGAAAGACCGCCCAATCGGGTCAAGAGCCAACTGGCAGCCTGGTTTGACGTCACCACAGGTTTCCCGATGCGGTCCTCGATTTCTACGATGCTGTCAAGCGCGGGCAAGGCCGTACACGAAATGAACACGGCCTGGGCATCCTTCCGATCAGCGGCAACCGCCGCATTGATGATTGTCTGACGGCTGATACGGGCCATGTCACGATCGTCCTCGACACCAAGACAATCGAAATTGACAACATCCAGTCCCTCACTGGTGAAGAAATCCGCCATCGGCTGGCTCGTGGCAATCGTGTAAGGCGTCAGAACGGCAATTCGGCGGACGTCGAGTGCCTCGAAAGCTCTGATCGCCGCCGCTGTGGGTGTCACGACGGGAATTCCCGGCAGCTCTTTCTGGATTGAGCTGCGCACTTCATGATCGCCGATAACAACGGTGGCTGCCGTGCAGCTGTAACAAACCGCCTTCAGAGGCGAGACAGGTGCCAATAGTCCGGCTGCCTTGACAAGGCGAGGCGCCATCAGCTGCAGGTTGTCGGGTGTTGTCGGGTTTTCGAACGCGAGCCGGGACACATGAATCGCGACATCCCTGCCCTGCATCTGCCGATAAAGATCCCTTTCGCTGGTCAGGTCCGTCGCGAGTGCGACCAGACCGAACCTTGCCGTTTCCGGAATGTCGAAACGGACTTCCTCAGACGATATTGAAGGCACAACTCTTGCCATTTTGATTTCCTGTGAGGGTGCCGTTTGAAGCGGCGCCTGATTGAGACTTCTACACGACCAGAACCGGGCAATCCGCCAGGCTGGTGATCTTGTGCGACACGCTGCCGAGCAAAAATCCCTCGACATCGCCAAGACCACGACTGCCGACAACGATGACATCAACATCGTGTTCTTCGGCGAATTTCACGATTGTCCGGGCCGGCTGGCCGATTTTTACGAACGCGCGCACTGTTCCGGCCCCTGCCCGCCTCGCAAACTCCTTCGCCTGTTCCGCGATCTCCCTGGCATGGTCACGCATGGCCTCATCCGGTGGCGAGGGATCATCAGGGCGCACCATGGACATTGACGCTTCAAGCAGGGAGTGGTGCCTGTAGACCGTCAGGATCAGCAGATCCGCACCGCAGCAGGACTGAAGCCCGACTGCGACACCAAGAGCCTTTTGGGCACCCTGCGACCCATCGACCGCAACCAGGATGTTTTTGAACATGATTGCCCCCATCATCGGAAAGCCAGGTCACGCAGGAACAGCGCAATCTGAGGAAAGAAGATCAGCGCGGCGGAGACGCACAGCAGAATGACCGTGAACGGGAAAATACCGCGAATGACATCAATGTAAGGCCGCTTGAATATGGCAATCGCCGTGAAGATGTCACATCCGAAGGGAGGTGTTGCGGAACCGATGGCAACCTGCAGCGTGATGATCGTGCCCACCAGCACTGGATCAAGTCCCACCGACTTCACGACCGGCGCAAAGATCGGCACCAGAATCAGGATCACCACGATCGGGTCGACGAACATGCAGCCAATGAAGAATGCAATCGAAATGACAGCCAGGACGCCGTGCGGTCCCATCTCCGTAATCCCGATACTCGCCAGGATCTGCTGTGGCACCTGCGCGAACGAAATCACCCAGGAAAAAGAGGCGCCAGCCCCCACAAGAATGAAGACAACGGCCGTGATCAGTCCGGTGGATTTCGCGATGGTGTACATTTCCGGCCATTTCAGGGACCTGAACACCACGAATTCGAGGAACACGGCATAGAGTACGCATACGGCCGCAGCTTCCGTCGGGCTGAAAACGCCACCGTAAATTCCACCGACGATGATCAGCGGAAATCCGAGTGGCCAGACCGCTCTCCTGACCGAGGCCAACCGCTCTCCCCAACTGGCCTTCGGCTCGGTCGGAACACCTTTTACCGTCGCATATATCATGCTGTAGGCGGAAAACAGCACGAGCAACAGAAGACCCGGCCCGATACCGGCAATGAACAATTCTGCAATCGACGTGCTGGAGATCACGCCATAGATGATCATGCCGATGGACGGCGGGATCAGAAAGGCGATGTCCGAGGCATTGATGATGAGTGCCAGGACAAACGAGTCCTTGTATCCGGCCTTGAGCATGCGCGGGCGCAGTGGCGAACCAACGGCAACGACAGTCGCCTGGGTCGATCCGGAAACAGCTCCGAACAGGGTACAGGCCGTTGCCGTGCTGACGGCAAGACCACCTTTGACATGACCGACAAACTTCATGACCATGTCGATCAATCTGCCGGCTGACTGTCCACGCGTCATGATGTCTGCCGCAAGGATGAACATTGGAACTGCAATCAGCGACGCCGGACGAATCCCCGCCATGATCTGCTGAACCATGAAGTCCGTCTTGCCGATATCACCGAACAGCATCATGAAGCCGGTAAACGTTGCGGCAAGCAGCGGTATCATCATGGGAAAGCCGAGCAGCAGCAGAACGACCATGATGAGAAAAATTGTGAGCGCCATCGGTCCTACCTCGTCAACCTCTAGACTTCGAACTCGTCGTCTTCGTAACCCTCAAGCACCTGGGTCGAGAGGTAGATATCCTTGTCGAAAATGTTCTTGACCGCGGTCAGCGCGTACTGGACGCCGGTCATGAAAAACCCGACAGGTACCCATAGAAAAATCCAGAAGACCGGAATGGCCAATGCGGGAAGAACCCGGCCCGAGGCCGCAACGCTGGTGATGTATCGGATCGCGAAAATGCAGAGCGCGAACATGGCCAGTGAGGTGACGCAGGCGATCAGGATCATCATGACCTTGCGGATGCGCGCAGGCATCATGTCGAAAATAGCCGACATCCGGATGTGGCGACCCTGTCGCGCGGCGTAACTGATGCCTGCAAACGTGATCAGGATGATCAGAATCCGGTTCAGTTCTTCTGAAAAAAACAAGCTGTGCTGAAACACGAACCGACCAACGACATTGATGACCGTGTTGGCTGCCATCAAAAGAACGCCGAATGCCAGCATGAAGGATTCAACACGGCTGACTGCCGTATCGAGCACCCCGAGAAAGCCGTTCATCTGATGTTGATCAGTGCTGTTGGGATCGTCGCTTTTCACCGTTCTCTCCAGCCGGTTCGTGACTCGCGGGAGGCTTGCAAACTGCTGCCTCCCGCACCAGAGCACCGGGTCGTTCAGGACCCGGTCAGTCGCGTGTTGCGTCCAGATCCGCTTTCATCTGGTCGAGGATGGCCTTGCCGCCCTCTCCGGTCATTTCGATGAACTTCGCCTCCACTTCGGCGGCCGCATTCTTGAAGCAGGCCCGCTCTTCGTCCGACAGGACAGTGATGGTCATTGCGGGTTTTGCTTCCTTGATCTTGTCAAGTTCGCTGTCCGCCAGGCTTTTCTGATATCCGACAATGTAGTCGAAGGCGGATGCGGCGGCGTCCTGGACGACCTTCTGCTCTTCGGCACTCAAACCATCATAGAACTGCTTGTTGGCCATCAGCGCGGTGGTGAAGTTGTTGTGGCCCGCATAGGTGATGTGGTCTGTCACTTCGTAGATCTTGGTGGAAAAGAGGAAGAACGTCGGGTTCTCCTGCCCCTGGATGATGTTGGTCTGCAAGCCGCCATAGACCTCGCCCCACGGCAACGGTGTCGGCGTGGCACCAAAGGCCTTGTAGGATTCCACCAGCAGCGGATTGGTCATCACGCGAAATTTGACTTCATCAAGATCCGCACAGCTCTTCACGGGTGACTTGGTGGTCATCGCCACCTCGCCTTCCGGATACATGGACAGGAGTTCCAGTCCCTGGTTTGCATAAAGACCGACGAAATCCTCGTTGATCGCCTTGGAATTCTTGAAGAAACGGCCGAGATGATCCTGATCGGTCGGAAGCAGGTAGGGAACAAAGAACACCTGTGCTTCGGGGATCAGGGCTCCGGTGAAACCGGGAGACTGGTTGACGAACTGAAGCAGGCCGGCCTGCGTCTGCTCCATGATGTCGGCGGACTCGCCCAGCGAGCCATAGGGAAACAACGTGATCGTATGATCGGAATTCGCTTCGACTGCTTCCTTGAACTTCGTGGCGTAAACTCCCTGCACGTCCGTCAGGGATTCCTCAAAGGCGTATTTCCAGTCAGCGGCGTGCGACAGGGTCGCACCGGCAAGAAGCATTGCCGTGCTGGCAAGGAGTGTTCTGAATTTGGTTTTCATGAATTTGACCTGCTTTTGCTGTTCCCTGGCCAACACGCCTTTCCAGACACACGGAGAGTGTCCGCGGAGATGACACTCAAGGCACATCCCATCGGCACCGGTCCGCACGAAAAGACGTGACAGCCGTTCAATTGAATTTCCGGGTTGTTGTTATTGCCTCAACTTGAAATGAGGACAATTAAGAGTCAATCAAAACATTAAATCATGACAATTTTAACATATAAACGCATTCAGAATGCCAGCAAGGCAGGCTCCGGAGGACTTTTGTAAAGGCGCGCGATCAGCTGCACGCCGCGTGCCAGCGCTTCCTCCTGTATGCCCCCTAGGCAAATACGGACACTGTGGTTGGCGGTGGTATCTGAAATGGCGAATGCAGAACCCGGTGCCACCGCGACACCTTTCTGCCTGGCATTGGCAACGAAAGCTTCCTCGGTCCAGGACCCCGGCAGCGGCAACCAGATGTGCATTCCGTTGGGACTCGCCCCAAACGGGATGCCGTCCAGAATCTTTGCCACCATCGCATTTCGCCGCCCCAGTGCGGCCTTCTGCCATGACAATAGTTCGTCCGCAGTTCCGTTTTCTATGAAGAGGGAAGCGATTTCCGCCATAATGGGCGTTGCCACCCAATCTGTTACCAGGTGACGATTGGCGGCGGCTGACGCCAGCAATTCGGGAACAACGAGATATCCGTGCCGAAGCCCGGGAAACAGGCACTTTGTAAAGCTTGTGAAATAGAACGTCCGCTCGGGCGCGAAGGCGGCGATCGGCGGCGGCCGGTCCGGCTGGATCGGTCCCCATGCGTCGTTCTCGATAATTGTGAAGTCATATTTGCGCGCAAGTGCGGCTAGCGCTTCCCGCCGGTCACTTCCCATCATGCGAGCCAGTGGATTCAAGCCGCTCGGCATGACATAGAGCGACTTCACCGGCTTGGATCTGCAGATTCTTTCGAGTTCGTCCGGCACGATGCCTTCATGATCGAGAGGAATGCCCTCCAGACGCAAATCCATGTATCTGGCGAGTGGAATGAGCGTGTGATGACACATGGCCTCCGTCAGCACGAGTTCGCCCGCATTCGCCGCCGTCATCAGCGCTGTCGTCATGGCCGGTGTCGCACCGTTCGTCATGATGATCGAGTCAGGTGCACAGCTGAGACCGCAGCGCGCCAGCCAGGCAATGGCCGCCCTCTTGAACGGCTGCAGCGCATTGGACGGCTTGAACGAGAAGATGGATGTATCAGCCAGAGTGTCTGAAAGCTCGGCAAAAGCCGCACTCATTCTTTCCCTGTGAACCGGCGCGGTCACGGGTTTGAGGATCGAAAGATCGACCAGTTGCCCGTCCTGACCTGCCGGGACGAAAGGCCAGTTCGATTTGGCTGGTCCCGAGCTGACAAACGTTCCCCGCCCGACCTGCCCTTCTATGAGGCCACGCCGGATGAGCTCGTCGTAGGCCCGGCTGATGGTCTGGACACTCAAATCAAGCTGATAGGCCAATTCACGATGCGTCGGAAGCCGTTCACCGACCCTCAGATCCCCGTTGTCGATCGCATCGGATATCAGGTCGGCGAGCGAGCGGTAGGCGGGACGTGGGATTGTTTCGGGGAAATTCTTCCATATTGTCATGATTTCATACTGACGATTTTCATAACAATTGACAAGTCAATTCATCCTGTTCATGGTCGCGCCATGATTGGGCTGAAACTCGACGATCGCGACCTGAAAATACTGTCCATCCTGTCCCGGGAAGGCAGATTGGCAAAGGCCGACCTTGCCAAACGGGTCAACCTGTCGCCGACACCGCTTTGGGAACGTCTGAAACGCCTTGAAAAAGCCGGTATCATTCGCGGGTACAGCGCCGAAATTTCCCTGAAGGGTGTTGCCGCCCATATCGAGGTTTTCGTGACTGTCGAGCTTGAAAACCACCGGGCGGAGAGCTTCCAGACATTCGAACGCACGATCAACCATCATGACGAGATCGTGGCCTGCTGGGCCATCGGTGGCGGGTTCGACTATGTTCTGCAAGTCATCACGAAGGATATAGACAGCTACCAGCGCCTGATCGACACACTGCTGGACGGCAAGATCGGTCTCGCCCGCTACTACACCTATGTCGTGACCAAACAGGTCAAACTTCGCGGTGCTCCCCCGTTTGGCATTCTGCTCGGCAATTCGCCCGGAGACGAAGCTGCTGGCAGTGACGGCAGTTAAGAAAAGATCGTCTGCCCCGGCGCATGTTTATGGTCGTTTCCTCCAGATCCGCGCTCTTACGATGCGGCCATGAAAACCGGAGGCCGGATCAATGGGAATGCCTGTTCACCAGGAAACGACAACATTTCATCTGAGGGACAAACGTCTTTTCCGTTCGTTTGCCTATGTCGACGGAAAGTGGATTGCGAACAGGGACGGAGAGACATTCCCGGTCCTTGATCCTGCAACGGGTGACCATGTCGGAGAAGTGGCGAAGCTGAGCGGTGCTGAAAGTCGCGATGCGGTCGATGCCGCGCACCGGAGTTTTGCCGCCTGGGCAAACCTGCTGCCGCAACAGCGGGCCACGATCCTGCGCCAGTGGTTCGAACTTATCCTGGAAAACCGCGAAGACCTTGCTCAGATCATGACGCTTGAGCAAGGCAAACCGCTGTCCGAGGCCCGGGGCGAGATCGACTACGGAGCGTCCTTTGTCGAATTCTACGCCGAGGAAGCCAAGCGTCCCAATGTCGAGGGCGTGACATCGCACCTGCCGGATGCCGAAGTCGAAGTCTGGCTCGAACCTGTGGGTGTTGCGGCTCTGATCACGCCGTGGAATTTTCCCAGTGCGATGGTCACCCGCAAAGCTGCGGCTGCGCTTGCAGCCGGGTGCCCCGTGGTCGTTCATCCCTCCGGGGAAACACCATATTCGTGCCTGGCCCTTGCCGAACTTGCCGAACGTGCGGGACTACCCGCAGGCGTCTTCAGCGTCATTACGGGTGATCCGTCGACAATCGTCGCGCCCTGGATGGAAGATGCCCGTGTTCGTGCGGTGTCCTTCACCGGGTCGACGGATGTCGGCAAGCTGCTTTACCGCCAGAGCGCGGGCACGATCAAGCGCATGGTTCTGGAACTTGGCGGCCATGCGCCGTTTCTCGTCTTTGCCGACTGCGACCTCGATCTTGCCGTGGACGAAGCGATCAAGGCAAAATTCGCGACCTCGGGACAGGACTGCCTTGGGGCCAACCGGTTTCTGGTAGAACGCCCGGTTTACGAGATTTTCTGCCAACGCCTGGCAGCCCGCACGCGTGAACTCACCGTCGGCGCAGGCTGGACTGATCCGGATATCGGTCCGCTGATGAACGCCGGGGCCGTGGAAAAGCAGGAAAGTCATGTTGCCGATGCAATCCAATCGGGCGCGCAGCTCCTTTGCGGTGGCAAGCGTCACAAGGCCGGACCGTTGTTTTTCGAACCCACAGTTCTGTGCGACGTTCCTGCCAGCGCCAGGATCATGAACGAAGAAACATTCGGGCCCGTTGCCGCCATTGCCCCGTTCGATGACGAGGTTGAAGCGCTCCAGCGGGCGAACGACACCGAATTCGGTCTGGTCGCCTATGTGCATACCAGCGACCCGCGACGGATATACCGGGCCAGCCGCCACTTGCAGTTCGGCATGGTGGCGGTCAACAGAACGAAAGTCACCGGGGCTCCGATCCCGTTCGGCGGAATGAAGCAGTCGGGCCTTGGACGGGAAGGCGCCCGGATGGGCATGGCAGAATTCATGGACGTCAAATATGTTTGCCGCGATTGGGCGTGACCAGACAACAACAAAGGACAGAATATGCTTCGCAACGACCAGCTCGATCAGTGGGATCGCGAGAATTTCTTTCACCCTTCGACCCATCTCGCCCAACATGCGCGCGGGGAAGCACACTCCAGGATCATTGAGACCGGATCAGGTGTTCACATAGAGGACCGGGACGGCAACAGGCTTCTGGATGCCTTTGCGGGCCTTTACTGCGTCAATGTCGGCTATGGCCGTCAGGAAATTGCCGAGGCGATCGCCGAGCAGGCCAGGAAACTTGCCTACTATCATGCCTATGTCGGCCACGGCACGGAAGCGTCGATCACCTTGTCAAAGATGATCCTGGACCGGGCTCCGGACAACATGTCCAAGGTCTATTTCGGGCTCGGCGGGTCCGACGCGAACGAAACCAACATCAAACTGGTCTGGTACTACAACAACATCCTCGGCCGTCCCGAAAAGAAGAAAATCATTTCACGCTGGCGCGGCTATCACGGGTCCGGACTGATGACAGGGTCGCTGACAGGACTTGAGCTCTTCCACAAGAAGTTCGACCTGCCGTTCGACAACGTGCTGCACACCGAAGCACCCTACTATTTCCGCCGGCCGGACCTGGCCATGAGCGAAGCGGATTTCGTATCGCACTGCGTCGCCGAACTGGAAGCCATGATCGAGCGAGAAGGTGCAGATACCATCGCTGCGTTCATCGGTGAACCGGCCATGGGCACTGGCGGGCTCGTACCCCCACCCAAAGGTTACTGGCAGGCGATCCAGCCGGTCCTCAAGAAGCACGATATTCTTTTGATCGCGGACGAAGTGGTCACAGGTTTCGGCCGTCTCGGCTCGATGTTCGGATCCGAACACTATGGCATCGAGGCCGACATCATCACCATTGCGAAAGGCCTGACGTCGGCCTACGCGCCGCTGTCCGGATCGATCGTGTCAAACAAGGTCTGGGATGTGCTGATGAAAGGGACAGACGAAACCGGTCCGATCGGTCACGGCTGGACCTATTCCGCCCATCCGATAGGCGCGGCGGCAGCCATTGCCAACCTGAAGCTGGTCGACGAACTCAATCTCGTCGAGAATGCCGGCGTGGTCGGATCACACTTTACTTCTGCGATGCGCGACGCCCTGGGTGATCATCCGAATGTCGGTGAAATCCGAGGCGAAGGATTATTGATGGCAGTGGAATTCGCCGAAGACAGGGAAACTCGCCGGTTCTTCGACCCGTCAAAGAAGATCGGGCCCACGATTGCAGGTGAACTCCTGAAAAACGGGGTTATTGCACGGGCAATGCCCCAGGGCGACATCATAGGCTTCGCCCCTCCGCTGTGCCTCACGGGCGCCGAAGCACAGCAGATCGTGGATGCCATGATGAAAAGCGTTGTATCGGTTCTTGGCCGCTGAGAATGCATTCACAGGTCTCCGGGGACACCCGGAGACCTGTTACCGGGTTGAGGGGTCACCATCTGACGCCACTCGCAGCATCGACGCCCTGTGTGTCAGCACCAGGCGCCGGACAAAGGCGACAACAAAAAGACCTGACAGGATCAGCACAATCGTCGGTGCCGGGGCGCTGTCGAGAAAGAAGCTTGCATATGTTCCGGCAAGCATCGACGCCATGCACACGAGGACGGAAACCCACAGCATCGTCCCGAATGTGCGCACCAGCAGAAAGGCGATGGCACCCGGGGCGATCAGAAGACCGATCGCGAGAATGAGCCCCGCAGCGGACAGGGTTGCCACGATTGTTAGCGAGAGTGCAGCCAGAAGACCATAGTGAAGCAGGTTGACCGGCAGTCCCGAGGCTTGCGCCTGGGCCGCATCGAAACTGTGCAGGACCAGGTCCTTCCACTTCAGAACAAGACCGGCACCGACCAGCGCGGCGATAACACCGGCCGTCAAGAGATCCTGCGTACCGACACCGAGCATGTTGCCGAACAGGATATGGTCCAGATGGGCGTTGGTTTCGACAGCGACATAGAGCACGATGCCGAGCCCGAACATGCCGGAAAACACCACACCCATCACTGTATCCTGCTTCACCCGGCTGTTTCCGGCGAGATATCCCGTTGCGAGCGCACAGATCATCCCAGCGGCGAAGGCACCGATCAGAAGCGGAATCCCGAAAATATAGGCAATCACGATGCCCGGCAGAATGGCGTGGCTGACCGCATCGCCCATCAGCGCCCAGCCTTTCATGACCAGGAAACACGAAAGCAGGGCCGTTGGAACCGAAACGATGATGCAGATCAGGAAGGCGTTCAGCATGAAGGGAAACTTGAAAGGCAGCAGAAGCGTGTCGAGGTCCATCAGATCGTCTCCCCCTTTTCCTGTCGGCCGGATACCCACTCAGGAGGCATCGTTGAATCTGCCGGCCCGTTTCGCAGGGCATCCGCCGCCTTCCGGCGGGCCGCCAGCAATCCGTGCTTGGGAGCCAGCAGGAAAGCGACCAGGAAAATCAGTGTCTGCAGCGTCACGATGATGCCACCGGTTGCCCCGTCGAGGAAATAGCTGACATAGGCACCGGCAAAGCTTGTCAGCGCGCCGATAGCAACAGAGAGCGCGATCAGGCGCGGGAACCGGTCGCACAGGAGATAGGCCGTCGCACCGGGCGTAACGACCATTGCGATTACCAGAAACGCGCCGACCGTTTGCATGGCGGCCACGACGGAGGCAGACAGCAGAACGAAGAAGACCGCCTTGAGCAATCCCGGTCTCAGCCCGATCGAACGGGCATGGTTCTCATCGAAGAAGGTGACCATCAGGTCCTTCCACTTGGCAAGCAGAACCGCCAGCGACACGAAACCGATAATGGCAAGTTGCAGGGTATCTTCCGGTGTGATGGCCAGAATATTGCCCATGGTGATGGTCTGAATGGAGACCGACATCGGGTTGACGGAGACAATGAAAAGCCCCAGTCCAAAAAAGGACGTGAAGATCAATCCGATGATGACATCGACCTTCAATCCGGACCGTTCGGAAAGAAACAGCATGGCTCCGGCCGCAAGGCCACCTGCGATAAACGCGCCGAGTGAAAATGGCAGGCCGATGATATAGGCCCCGGCGACACCGGGAACCACGGAGTGAGACAGCGCATCTCCGATCAGCGACCAGCCCTTCAGCATCAGATATGCGGACAAAAACGCACAGACGCCGCCCACAAGCGCCGACACCCACATGGCGTTGACCATGTAGTTATAGGCAAACGGTTCCAGGAGGGCTGCCATCAGCTGCCGCCTTCGGTCGTCTGGGTTTCATCGCCGTACTGAACAAAGGGACGTTCGTCATCAGTCAGGATGGTTACCTTGCGCTGGTCGCCGTCGGTATGGAGCGTCTGATCGGAAATCGTGAAGTGTCGCAGGACGCCGCCGAAAGCCTGCTCCAGATTTTCACGGGTGAAAGTCGTTTGCGTTTCGCCGTAGGCCAAGACAGTTCCCTTCACCAGCACGGTCCGGTCGCAGAATTCGGGCACCGAGCCCAGATTGTGCGTTGAGACGAGCATCACCCTGCCCTCGTCACGCAATTCCTTCAACAACGCGACGATCTGTTCCTCTGTCTTGACGTCAACGCCGGTAAACGGCTCGTCAAGCAATATGACCTGCCCGTCCTGCGCCAGGGCCCGGGCAAGAAACACGCGCTTGCGCTGGCCGCCGGACAACTCGCCGATCTGACGGTGCCGGAAATCCTGCATGTTGACGCGCATGAGTGCCTGGTCGACGGCTTCATGATCGGATTTTCTGGGACGGCGAAAAAAGCCCATATGGCCGTATCGGCCCATCATGACCACATCCTCGACCAGAACCGGAAAGGACCAGTCAACTTCCTCGGACTGCGGAACATAGGCGACAAGGTTCTTGCGAAGCGCATCACGAACCGGAAGGCCTAAAATTCTGATCCTGCCTCTGGCAGCTGGAACGAACCCCATGATGGCCTTGAAAAGCGTCGACTTTCCTGCGCCGTTGACCCCGACCAGTGCAGTCACCGTACCTTTTGGAATGGCAAAGCTGGCATTCCAGAGCGCGGTATGGCCGTTCCGGTAGGTGACTGTGACATCTTCAGCAGAAATTCCGCCGGAATCCGCTGTCGCGGTCGCATCCATTTCCGGGTCCTTGACGATTTGAAGCACGGGCCACCTATTAAAGAGCTTTATTCGACACTTAACAATCACGACCTCGCAGCACGTGGTTGCGAGGCTCCAATCCGTTCGTCAGTTGCCGGCTGATTTCAGTCCGTCCGCAACCGTTCCGGCGGTCACCTTCAACAGATCCAGGTAAGTCGGCACTTTGCCGCCGGGCTCGCTCAGGGAATCGACATAGAGCTCGCCGCCGTAGCTGGCCCCGGTTTCGCGCGCGACCTGCTTTGCCGGCGAGGTATTCACAGTGCTTTCGCAGAAGACGACAGGTATCTCGTTCTCGCGCACACCGTCGATGACGGATCGCACCTGTTGCGGGGTGCCGACCTGGTCGGCATTCATCGGCCAGAGATAGAGTTCCTTCATGCCGAAATCGCGGGCCAGATAGCTGAAAGCGCCCTCGCAGGTGACAAGCCAACGCTGTTCTTCCGGGATCTCGGCAACGGCCTCACGCAGCGGTTCGATTGTCGCGCGGAGCTGCTCCTTGTAGGCAGCGGCATTCTTCTCGTAAGTCGCTGCGTTCTCCGGATCCTGTTCCGAGAACGCCTTGACGATGTTGTCGATGTAGACGAGCGCATTGTCGAGCCCCATCCAGGCATGGGGATTTGGCTTGCCTTTGTAGGAGCCGGATCCAATGGAGATCGGATCGATGCCGTCAGTCAGCGTTGCCGAGGGGATATCTCCCAGATTGGAGATGAACTGCTCGAACCAGAGTTCCAGGTTCATACCGTTCCAAAGGATCAGGTCGGCACCGGAGGCACGCACGATATCCTGCGGTGTCGGCTGATAGCCGTGAATCTCTGCACCTGGTTTGGTGATGGACACCACCTCGGCGGTCTCTCCAGCTACGTTGCTCGCGATATCTGCAAGCACGGTAAAGGTGGTCACAACCTTCATCTTGTCCGCGGCAATCGCGCCGGACGCTATGGTCGCCGTGAGCGCAGTCATGGACGCAGCCAGCACGAATTTCTTGAGCATTCTGATCTCCTGAGAGGGAATTTCGTTCCTCCTGCAACTGATATTGCAAATCATTTGCATCTGTCAAGCTTGTTGCGAATGATTTGCATTAAATGAGTTCGTGTTGACGGAGGCTGGCACGGGCCGCGGCCGGTGGAAACCTCAGACCAGATGGACCTCTGAACTAAAGCCGCTCACAACGCGTAGATGATTTCCGCAGCCCGGACCGCTGCAGAAGCACGGTTCTCAACACCCTGTTTCACAAAGATCTGCTCCAGATGCTTGTTGACGGTGCGCGGTGACAATCCAAGAATTTCGCCGATATCCTTGTTGGACTTGCCCTTTGCGATCCAGATCAGCACTTCAGCTTCGCGCCGCGTCAGACCAAACCGATCCTGGAGTGCCTTGACCTGTCCGGCTTCATCTTCGGTGGTGAGGCGAAAGAGATTCTCGTCCGGACCAACCCGACCAAGCGGATGCAATTGTACTGTCAGGGTCTCCGACAACCCGAGCACGAAGCTCTTTTGCGGGACTTCGGAGTGTGCTGCCTCACCAAGCCATTCCCCCAACGCCCTGCCCAAGTGCAAGAGACTCGTGTCGCCGTCTCCCGTCCGGCTCAACAGCGAGTGGATCTGAGGCGTCGACCAGAGGATGTTGCCTTCAGCGGTCACCGCCACCAGATGGCGACCGGCCGCATCCAGGGCAACATGTGCACTTTGTACCGAACGGGCATTCTTCAGATGTACGTTGATCCTTGCCTTCAATTCGTCGACGGCGATCGGCTTGGTGAGGAAGTCGACGCCGCCTGCTTCAAGCGCCCTGACGATGTGTTCCGTTTCCGACAGCCCGGTCATGAATATGACCGGAACATGCTGCAACACCGGATTGATCTTGATCTTCTTGCATGTCTCGAACCCGTCCAGCCCCGGCATGACCGCATCCATCAATATGGTGTCGGGAACCACTTTCGAGCAGACCGACAGCGCCGCCTCGCCGCTGGTTGCCACCAGGACAGCGATTCCTGTCTTCTTCAGGGCTTCGGTCACAAACCCGAGGGTTTCGGGGCTGTCGTCAACCACCAGCACCGTATCGCGGCGATCATCCGTCATTGGTTTCCAATTCGCTCAATGTGTCCCGATAGGCGTCGAAATCAAACCGGTTGAGATGGCCGTGAAGGGCATCAACCAGTGGACGATGCTCCGGAGTGCCCGCGAGTTCCGTGAGTTTGGCCTCGATGCCTTCCACATATCCGATCTCGGCAAGCGAGATCAGATCGGCAACATGCCTTTGCCCGGGCGACCGGAATCTGGTCACTGCCGGCCTGTCCACGTGACCGGAATTCGGAGTTTCGGTCCAGGTCAAGCCAAGGCTGTTTTGCAACAGGTCGAGAAGACGGCCGATGTCGAAAGGCTTTCCAAGCGAGCCGTCGTGCAGCGCCGGACCATCTGGGCGCAGGGACTGGTCGCCGATATTTGCAGACAGCATGATGATCGGTGCAACGTCTTTTCTGTCCCGGAGAGCCCGGGCGAGTTCCCACCCGTTCATTCCCGGCATCAGGATATCTATGAGATAGAGATCGGGTTTCAGATCACTGATATTCGCAAGACAAATTGAACCGTTTTCCGCCTCGAGCAGTGTGAAGCCGATCGGCTCCAGAACCTCGCGCACCAGTGCACGGTGTTCCGGGTTGTCATCCACGACTGCAATTGTCTTGCGGGTGCCCCGGTATCCCCTCACCTGGCGTTCGAGGCGCACGGCGTCCACGGGTCGATCGACGGCCGCCAGCATAAGCCGGACCTCGAAAGAAGCGCCCTGCCCCAGTTCACTCGCCAGAGCCACGGCACCACCCATCGATTCCGTAAGCAGCTTGGTGATCGTCAGTCCGAGACCAAGGCCTGGCGCCTTGCGGCCACTGGCAGCCTTGCTGCGCTCGAAAGGTTCGAAAATCTTCGCCTGTTCTTCCAGCGCGATGCCTGGGCCGGTATCGGACACCACGAAACTGGCGACTTGCGAGCGATAACCGACACGGAGCGAGACGCTGCCACTGTCCGTGAACTTGATGGCGTTGGACAACAGATTGACCAGGATCTGGCGTAGACGCTTTTCGTCGGTCCGGACAAAGACCGGCAGGTTCCGTGGTTTTTCAAAGGAAAACCCAAGTCCTTTTGCGCTTGCCTGCATGCGGAACATGTCGACGATCTGGTCGAGAAATCCATGAATATTGATTTCGTTGGAATAGATCTGCAGCCGGCCGGCCTCAATTCTGGAGATATCCAGCAGGCCATCGATCAGGCCGGACAGGTGCTCTGCACTGCGGCGGATCGTACCGACTGCGGGCCTTCTTGCCTGTGGTAACGTTTCGTCCCTCTCCAAAACCTGCGCATAGCCGAGCACCGCATTGAGCGGTGTCCTGAGCTCGTGGCTCAGGCCAACGACGTAGCGGCTTTTGGCAATATTGGCCGCTTCAGCGTCTTCCTTTGCCTTCTGGAGTGCGGCGTCCGTGACACTGTGTGCGTCGATTTCCTTTTGAAGCAGAGCGTTCTGACGGGCAGATTCCTCTTCGGCGACCTGCCGCGTATCATGGGCCAGCACCAGAAACCAGCAGGCAATACAGGCCACAATGGCAAACACGAAGAAGATCAGCGACACGGTTTGGGCGATGAGGCCTGTCGGGTCATCAAGCCGACTCGCCGCCTGGGCGTAGATGATCCAGAGGACAAGGCCTATTCCCGTTACAGCTAGAACAGAGGTAACCGCGTAGCGGCCAAGACGGGAACGAAGACTGTCGAGTACCGCATCTGGCAGGAATACAGCCGCGACGGACCCGACCTGATGGGTAATACGGGCGTTCGGCTTGCAGGAATCATGACAACGGGCATCCAGGGAACAGCAAAGCGAGCAGATCGGTGACTGATAGGCCGGACAATAGGCCATGTCTTCCGGTTCGAACGGATTTTCGCAAATGGAACAGGCGATATGGTCCCTGTCCTGCCAGTGCGCACGAGGCTTTCGTGCCAGATAGAATTTTCCTTTGGTCGCGAATGCAATGACGGGCGCCGCGACGAAGGCGACCGCCATCGCCAGAAATGTCGCGAGTGCAGCGGCAATATCGCCAAACAAGCCGAAATGCGCTGCGATAGCCAGCCCGGCGGCAAGCAGCATGGCTCCTGTTCCGACCGGATTGATGTCAAAGAGATGCGCTCGCTTGAACTCGATACCCGGCGGAGAAAGACCAAGCGGCTTGTTGATGAAGAGGTCCGCTGAAATTGAAGACAGCCACGCCATTGCAATGATGGAAAAGATGCCAAGCGTTTCTTCCAGAAGCTTGTAGATGCCGAGTTCCATCAAAAACAGCGCAATACCAACGTTGAACACCAGCCAGACAACACGTCCGGGATGTGAATGGGTCAGCCTCGAAAAGAAATTCGACCAGGCAAGCGAGCCGGCATAGGCATTCATCACGTTGATCTTGAGCTGTGCGACGACGACGAAAGCCGCCATCAGCAACAGGACGACGGTTTCGCTCGGGATCATGTAGCCGAATGCCACCGCATACATCCGCGACGGCTCGTCGGCGTGTTCGACCGGAACGCCGTGCGAGAGCACGAGCACGGCGAGGAACGATCCGGCGATCATCTTCGGAGCTCCCAGGATCACCCAGCCCGGCCCGGCGAGAAACAGGGCCAACCGGTGACGCCGGCCGGCGAAATCTTCCGCAGGAAGGAAGCGCAGGAAATCGACCTGCTCTCCGATCTGCGCCATCAGCGCAAGAATAACCGCGGTTGCCGCACCGAAACTGACGAGATTGATGTTGTTCCAACCACCCGGTTCCAGGCGCTGCGCTTGAGTTATCGGGTCGATTCCGGAAAACGAGAGCCATTGCCCGACCGATTGCCAGTCGGTAAACGCGATGAAAATGAACGGCAGGATGTTCAGGATGATCCAGAATGGTTGCGTCGCCAGCTGAAACCGGCTGATCCAGGTTACACCATGGGTGACCAGTGGAATGACGGCAACCGCGCTGATTATGTAGCCGAGCCAGAGCGGCACGCCGAATGCGAATTCCAATGCACTCGACATGATCGAGGCTTCAATTGCAAAAAGAATGAAGGTGAAACTTGCATAGACAAGCGATGTGATCGTTGAACCGATATATCCAAAACCCGCACCACGCGTCAGCAGATCAATATCGACGCCATACCGCATCGCGTAGCGGCTGATCGGCAGGCCGACGATCAACAGCACCAGGCTTCCGACAAGGATCGCCAAAAATGCATTTGCGGTTCCGTGCGACAACGTTATCGCACCGCCGATCGCTTCAAGCGCCAGAAAGGAGATGGCCCCAATCGCGGTCTGGGAGATCGCACGGGAGGAAAACCGGCGCGCGCCCTTGGCCGTGAAACGCAGGGCATAGTCTTCCAGCGTCTGGTTGTTGACCCATTTGTTGTACTGGCGCCGAATGGGCAGGATGCGCTGACGGGCGGTCATTTCAGACCAATCGCCCGAATTGACGCCAGTTGCATAAATTTTTGGCAACTCACGGTCAGAATTGCCCCGTTTTCCAACCTGTTTCTCATTGGCTTTCCTGCAGAGCACGATTCATGCCGAACGGCACAAATGCCCGCCAGAGCGCGCCACCGGCGACTTACGTCAATTGACGTATGTTGCGGTGCAATGTTTCCGGCGCACGATCTTTCCCCGGTGGCGGCAGTCCTTCCAGCCGCCTTGCACCGGCCGGGAACCGGTGTCTCTTATCAAGGGGAAATTACATGAAAAACACTCTCACAAAACTCGCGCTGGCAGGCCTGATGGCCTCCACAATGATCGGCAGCGCAGCTGCTCAGGAAGACACCATCAAGGTCGGTGTTCTCCATTCGCTGTCCGGCACGATGGCGATTTCGGAAACAACGCTTAAGGACGTCATGCTGATGCTCATCGAAGAGCAGAACAAAAATGGCGGACTTCTTGGAAAGCAGCTTGAAGCCGTCGTCGTCGACCCTGCTTCGGATTGGCCGCTTTTTGCTGAAAAGGCACGCGAACTGATAGAAGTGAACGAAGTCGACGCCGTGTTCGGTGCCTGGACCTCCGTGTCTCGCAAGTCCGTTCTTCCGGTCTTTGAGGAACTGAACTCCCTGCTGTTCTATCCGGTGCAGTACGAGGGCGAAGAATCCCAGCGGAACGTCTTCTATACGGGCGCTGCTCCGAACCAGCAGGCAATCCCTGCTGTTGATTACCTCATGAATGAAGAAGGCGTCGAGCGCTGGGTCCTGGCCGGTACAGACTATGTCTATCCGCGCACGACCAACAAGATCCTGGAAGCCTACCTGAAATCCAAGGGTGTTGCTGAAGAAGACATCATGATCAACTACACGCCGTTCGGACACTCCGACTGGCAAACGATCGTCTCCGACATCAAGACTTTCGGCTCGGCCGGCAAGAAAACCGCAGTGGTCTCCACGATCAACGGTGACGCAAACGTCCCCTTCTACAAGGAACTGGCAAACGCCGGCATCAAGGCGGAAGACATTCCGGTCGTCGCCTTCTCGGTTGGGGAAGAAGAACTCGCCGGTCTCGACACCGGTCCGCTGGTCGGACACCTCGCCGCCTGGAACTACTTCCAGTCCGCAGATACCGACGCCAATGCCGAGTTCATCGACGCCTGGCACGCCTTTATCGGTGACGAAGAGCGTGTGACAAACGATCCGATGGAAGCCCACTTCATAGGTTTCAACATGTGGGTAGAAGCCGTTGAAAAGGCGGGAACAACCGACCCGGATGCCGTGATCGACTCCATTGTCGGTGTTTCCGTGCCGAACCTGACGGGTGGGTACTCGGCAATGATGCCAAACCACCACATCACCAAGCCCGTGCTGATCGGCGAAATCCAGGATGATGGCCAGTTCGAAACAGTCTGGGAAACATCCGGTCTCGTCGTCGGCGATGCCTGGTCCGACTACCTGGAAGGTTCCAAGGACCTGATCTCCGACTGGCGTGCTCCGATGTCCTGCGGCAACTTCAACACTGTTACGGGCAAGTGCGGAGGCTCCGGATCCTAACAGGGAAAACGGTGTCGGGGCGGGTTCGAATGACCCGCCCCTGACCGGTATTCATCCCGGTCAGTCAAACACGATCCCGGGATCCAGCGGTCGCCGACCCGGACTACTGGACCCCGGCTTTCGCAGGGATGACGGGAAACCGGCCGACGACTGTCGCCGGGCGACAATTCCCGCAATTGGAAACAAACAATCAACGCCGGTGGACCCATGTCCAACTTGAAATCAATCTTTGTCTTGTTTTGCCTCGTTGCCAGTCTGGTGAGCCCCGCGCTTGCCCAAAGTGACACCGAAAGCCTGCGCTCGCTGGTCGACGCACTTGCAAAAGGTAAATACGCAGAGACGGAACAGCAGATCGGAGCCCTGGTCGCAACCGGCGATCCGGCAGTCGCGCCGGCGCTTCAGGCTCTCGGTGCCGGTGACCTTTATTTCCGCAAGTCGGACGGCAAGGTCTTCATCGCGGAAAAGGACGGCAAACGATTTACCCTTACTGACCCGTTGACGCTGGAAGTCGAAGGCGACGCAGGCAAACGGGAAATCAAGAAGATCAAGGTCAACAACAAGTTGCGCCGGGTAATCCGTTCGGCACTTGGGTCCCTGACGCTCATGGCGGCGGACCCGAACGTTCGCGTCGCAGCCGCCGAAGCGATATTCAAGGCGCAAGACCCCGCGGGCATCGACGCACTCGAGACAGCTCTTGCCGCCGAGACAGACGACAACGTCCGGCTCGTCATGGAACAGGCCCGAGCTGCCGCCGTGCTGAATTCCGATCTGGAGGAGGCGCAGAAACTTGCAGCCGTCGAGACGCTCTCGGAGATGGGAAACCGCGAAGCCCTGTCGCTGTTGATCGGCGTCCGGTCCAATTCCGAAGGAGCGGTACGGGACGCGGCGACCCACGCGGTTGAAAAAATCGAAAAATCTATCGCAGCCTGGAACACGGCACAAAACGTCTGGTACGGCGTTTCGCTTGGTTCCGTTCTCCTGCTTGCGGCCATAGGCCTGGCCATCACCTTCGGTGTGATGGGGGTGATCAACATGGCTCACGGCGAGATGGTGATGATCGGTGCCTACACTACATTTGTGGTTCAGGAGATTATCCGCACCTCTGCACCAGGCCTGTTCGACTATTCCCTGTTTATCGCGCTGCCCCTCGCCTTTCTGACCGCGGGCCTGATTGGCATCGCGATTGAACGCGGTGTGATCCGCTGGTTATACGGCCGACCGCTGGAAACGCTTCTGGCGACGTGGGGAATCTCACTGATCCTTCAACAGGCCGTCCGCTCCGTCTTTGGTCCCACCAATCGGGAGGTCGGCAATCCGGACTGGATGTCAGGAGCCTTCGAACTTGGCCAGATGACCATTACCTATAATCGAATGTGGATCGTTGTGTTCGCCCTGCTAGTGTTTGCCGGCCTCATGCTGGTCCTCAAGAAAACACCCTTCGGCCTCTACACGCGCGCGGTCACTCAAAATCGCCGGATGGCGGCCTCGATGGGCATTCGCACGCCCTGGATCGACGCCCTGACCTTCGGCCTCGGCTCCGGCATTGCCGGCATCGCCGGCGTTGCGCTTTCACAGATCGACAACGTCTCGCCGAACCTGGGACAGGGCTACATCATCGACAGCTTCATGGTCGTCGTGTTCGGCGGTGTCGGAAACCTGTGGGGCACGCTCGTCGGAGCCATGACACTCGGGGTCGTCAACAAATTCCTCGAACCCTACGCGGGCGCCGTTCTCGGCAAGATCTTCGTACTGGTGTTCATCATTTTGTTTATTCAAAAGCGTCCAAGGGGTCTCTTCGCCCTCAAGGGCCGGGCAGTTGAAGCATGATGACCTCCTTTCTGTTTCGGGCCATGGATGCCCGTGCCGGCGTTTTTCTGGCGATCATGGCGGCCGTCATCATTCTGGTGCCAGTGGGCAACCTTCTTGTCCCGCACGGATCACCCTTCCACGTGCCGACCTATGCCGTCACACTGATGGGCAAGTATCTCACCTACGCCCTGCTGGCCCTGGCGGTGGATCTCGTCTGGGGCTATTGCGGAATTCTCTCGCTCGGCCACGCTGCCTTCTTTGCACTCGGCGGTTATGCGATGGGCATGTATCTCATGCGCCAGATCGGCACGCGCGGCGTTTATGGCGATCCGACCCTGCCCGACTTCATGGTCTTTTTGAACTGGCAGGAACTGCCCTGGTACTGGTACGGCTTCGACATGTTCTGGTTCGCGGCCCTGATGGTGCTTCTTGTCCCCGGATTGATTGCCTTTGTTTTCGGCTGGTTCGCCTTCCGCTCCCGGGTCACCGGTGTTTATCTGTCTATCATTACACAAGCCCTCACCTATGCGCTGCTGCTTGCCTTTTTCCGGAACGACATGGGGTTCGGCGGCAATAACGGCCTGACGGATTTCAAGGATATTCTCGGCTTCGACATACAGGCAGACACGACCCGGGCCGGCCTGTTTGCAGCCTCCGGCCTGGCGCTGGTTCTTTCGTACATGATCTGCCGTTCCATTACCCGGTCCAAGCTTGGCAAGGTTCTGGTTGCGGTGCGCGATGCGGAAAGCCGGATACGCTTTCTGGGGTACCGTGTCGAACACTACAAGCTGTTTGTCTGGACACTTTCGGCGATGATGGCAGGTGTTGCAGGCGCCCTTTATGTTCCGCAGGTCGGCATCATCAATCCGGGCGAATTCGCGCCGGCAAACTCCATCGAAGTGGTGATCTGGGTGGCGGTCGGCGGCAGAGGAACACTGGTCGGAGCCGTTTTGGGTGCCGTTCTGGTGAACTTTGCCAAGACCTGGTTCACCGCGGCACTTCCCGAAATCTGGCTGTTTGCACTCGGAGGACTGTTCGTGTTTGTCACGTTGTTCTTGCCCAAGGGAATACTGGGCACCTTGAATGACGGTTGGTCGACGCTGCGTCAACGCAGGAATTCTTCCGATCAGGAAGACGGGACCGGCGGCCCGCGGCCACAGGCAAAACAGTCTGAAGATGCACCCGCCAGCACGCCTCCTCCCGTTCCGGCCATGTCCCGCGCCGGTGCTTCACATCCTCAACCGGCGGAGTAAGACATTGGTGAAAGCAACCAGCCTTCTCTATCTCGACGGAGTTTCCGTCACTTTCGACGGTTTCAAAGCGCTCAACGAACTTTCGCTCACCATCGCTCCTGGAGAAATGCGCGCAATCATTGGACCCAACGGTGCCGGCAAGACCACGATGATGGATGTCATCACGGGCAAGACAAAGCCTGACCGAGGCGAGATCTATTTTGACGGTGCGATCGACCTGACCGGCGAAGACGAAGCCTCCATTGCAGAAATCGGCATCGGACGAAAATTCCAAAAGCCCACCGTCTTCGAAAGCCACACAGTCCGGGACAATCTGGAACTGGCCCTGAAAGCCCCCCGAGGCCCGTTCGCCACGCTGTTTCATGTCATTTCCGGCGGAGAAACGAAACGCATCGACGACCTTCTCGGCCTCATAAGGCTATCCGACAGGAAACATGAACTTGCGGCCAATCTCAGTCACGGTCAGAAACAATGGCTGGAAATAGGCATGCTGCTGGCGCAGGACCCGAAACTGCTCCTCGTCGATGAACCGGCAGCCGGCATGACCGACGCGGAAACGGCAGAAACGGCCGAGTTGCTCAAGGACATCGCGCAAGACCACTCGGTTGTCGTGGTCGAACACGACATGGAGTTCGTACGCTCGCTCAGCGTCAAAGTCACGGTGCTTCATGAAGGATCCGTTCTAGCCGAGGGATCCCTTGATCATGTGTCTGCCAACGAACGTGTCGTCGAAGTCTATCTGGGGCGATAATTTTTGCCGCGGAACATTCGCTGTCTTCCCCGAGAAGGTGCAATACAATGCTCAAAGTTGAAAACATTGATCTTTATTATGGCGCGGCTCAGGCGCTGAGTGACGTTTCCCTGACTGCCGAAACCGGCAAGATCACCTGTCTTCTGGGCCGCAACGGCGTTGGAAAGACATCCACTTTGCGGGCGATTTCAGGCCAGCATGGTATCGCCGCCGGTAATATCCTGTGGAACGGAGATGACATTTCATCGCTGCCGGCCTTCGCGCGGGCGCGCAGGGGAATTGCTGTCGTTCCACAAGGGCGCGAGGTTTTTCCTCTTCTTACGGTGAAGGAAAATCTCGAGACGGGATTTGCACCTATCCGTCGAAGGGACCGCTTTATTCCCGATACCGTGTTCGACCTGTTTCCGGTTCTCAAAGACATGCTGAACCGCCGCGGGGGCGACCTGTCAGGCGGGCAGCAGCAGCAACTTGCAATCGCGCGCGCACTCATCACACGACCACAATTGCTGGTTCTCGATGAGCCGACGGAAGGCATACAGCCATCAATCATCAAGGATATAGGCCGCGCAATTGCATGGCTTCGGAACCAGGGAACCATGGCGATCGTCCTTGTCGAGCAATTTTTCGAATTCGCCAGGGATCTCGCCGATGATTATGCAGTCATGGATCGTGGCGAGATTGTTCTTTCAGGTTCAGGTGCCGATCTGTCGGAAACCGAAGTTAGGCGATTTCTGACGGTGTAAGCGCACGTTTTCCCAGACCGACCGCAAGGCGTCACATGACAGTCCGCGAGAATCGCCGGACTATATGGGCTAGCAATCGCGACGTCAGTCGTGCTAGGGGCATGACAGCTTCAAAGCTGCCGAAAAATTCAGGACGCAGTTACTTCCTGCGCCCGGGTCAGCCTTAGGAACTGGAATTATATTATGCGCGTTGCAATGATTGGGACCGGCTATGTCGGTCTGGTATCGGGAACATGTTTTGCCGATTTCGGTCACGTGGTGACCTGTATTGATAAAGACACTACAAAAATTGATGCCCTGAACAATGGAAAGATTCCGATCTACGAACCGGGCCTTCAGGAACTTGTCGCAAAGAACGTTGACGAAGAACGGCTCTTTTTCACGACCGATTCATCGGACGCCATAAGGACCGCCGATGCCATCTTCATCGCAGTCGGAACCCCGACGCGGCGAGGAGACGGACACGCCGATCTTTCCTACGTCTATGCGGCCGCGGAGGAAATAGCCGGACTTCTGGAAGGCTTCACAGTCATCATCACCAAATCGACGGTTCCGGTCGGCACAGGTGACGAAGTCGAGGCGATAATCCAGAAAACCAATCCTGATGCCGATTTCGCCGTGGTTTCAAATCCGGAGTTCCTTCGTGAAGGGGCAGCCATCAACGACTTCAAACGGCCTGACCGTGTTGTTGTCGGTACGGAGGACGACAAGGCTGTCGAAGTGATGCAGGAACTCTATCGTCCGCTGTATCTCAACGAAACACCGATCATCGTTACCAAGCGGCGGACCTCCGAACTCATCAAGTACGCGGCCAACGCGTTTCTGGCAGTCAAGATCACGTTCATCAACGAAATCGCGGATCTTTGCGAAAACGTTGGTGCGAACGTGCAGGAAGTGTCTCGCGGAATTGGCCTGGACAACCGTATCGGGTCCAAGTTCCTGCATGCAGGACCGGGTTACGGCGGCTCATGTTTTCCGAAAGACACACTCGCGCTTTCCAAGATTGCCGCGGACGCCGGGTCTGATCTCAAGATCGTCGATTCCGTGATCGAGGTGAACACCGCTCGCAAGAAGAAGATGGCAGACAAGGTCGTCGATTTCCTGGACGGTGACGTTAATGGCAAGACAATCGCGCTGCTGGGCCTCGCCTTCAAACCCAACACCGATGACATGCGCGATGCTCCCAGCATCGACATCGTTGAGAAACTGCAATCGTGTGGCGCCAAGATCCGTGCCTACGATCCTGCGAGCATGGAAGAAGCCGGCAAGATGATGTCGGACGTCCTGTTTTGCGACGGACCCTATCACGCCATCGAAAATGCGGATGTGGTCGTTATCTGCACGGAATGGGACCAGTTTCGCGCACTTGATCTGGAGCGGGTAAAATCCCTGCTAAAGGCACCGAAGGTGGTCGACCTCAGGAACATATACAAACCCGACTACATGCTTTCCCGCGGCTTTGAGTATACAAGCGTCGGCCGCAGCTACTGACCCTTCCATTCTGAGGGCAATGTCTGATCATGGAGCTGCCGGAGAGAGAATTTTTCGGCAGTTTCAATTAAAGTTTTACAAAAATTTAACTCGTTTTTCGCACCGCGATGTTGCAGCTTGAATGTCGAGCTGATAACAAATCCCAATAAATCAAGGATTTTACGCTCTCTGTTAACCATTGATTAACGAATACTTAGCACCTGCCGCTTCAACGGGCTATGTTGCATCGGCAAATCCTTTAGACCACACGTATTGGCTCGAGGCTTGTAAAGCTTGGCAAACGAATCCGTTAGATATGACGATACCAGTCGCTATCGATATATTGGTAAAACAACCAATTATTCTTTTAACCCATCAGTTTTTGATCAGGATAACCGTCCAATAAAGAAAGTTACCCCTTCGACACAAGGCAACAGCAAACTAAAGAGAATTCTGGACATCCTGGGAGCAGGATCTGGAATGCTTCTTCTGCTGCCTCTTTTCGTAGCGATCGCCATCGCGATAAAGGTCACAAGTCGTGGGCCTGTCATATTCAGGCAGGAACGATACGGACTCGACGGAAAACTTTTCACGATTTTCAAATTCCGGACGATGCACCAGCATCTGGGTGATGGATCAGGCGTGACCCAAACGGTATCCAACGACCCGCGTGTTACCGCTGTTGGCTCGTTTCTGCGCAGGAGCAATTTCGACGAGCTTCCCCAGTTGATGAACGTCCTTCGCGGAGACATGTCGCTTGTCGGGCCGCGTCCGCACGTACCGGGCATGCTGGCGGCCGGAATTGACTACGAAAAATTCGATACAAGATACATGGAACGTCATCAGGTGCGCCCGGGAATTACGGGTCTCGCACAGGTCAACGGATTTCGTGGGGAAACCACGGATGCCTTTTCCGCGAAAATGCGTCTTGAATATGATCTTCAATATTTGGAGAGCCAATCTCTCCTGCTTGATTTCAAAGTCATCGCCCAGACAATTGCGCGCGAATTTTTCTCCGGAAACGGATACTAGAATACGTCTTCAGCAATGACCCATTGTCTGGAGCTTGTCCGGTTGAAACCCGTCAGCTTTCCTTCAGCAAGGTCGCTGCCCGTTGCAATGCAAGCAGGTAGCCCTCGACACCGCACCCTGCTATCACCGCGTCTGCTTTTTGCGAAACATAAGAGTGATGACGAAAAGCTTCGCGCCTGTGGATGTTGGAAACATGCACTTCGATCACCGGACACGTACACGCACTGAGAGCGTCCAATATAGCGATGGACGTGTGTGAGTAAGCGGCCGGATTGATAATGATGGCGTGAGCTGCTTCCCTGGCTTCCTGCACCCAATCGATCAGGTCGTGCTCTGCGTTGCTTTGCCGGAACACGATATCAAGTCCGTCATTTTCCGCCTGAGCGACGCACATTTGATGAACATCGTCCAGTGTCTGATGGCCATAGATCTCCGGTTCCCTCTTTCCCAGCAGGTTGAGATTCGGTCCGTTCAAGATATAAACGACTTTTGCCATTCGTGCCCTTTCGATCGCTGCCTCCAAAATGCGGTCAAACAGCGTCTTTTGCCAGTCATTCAGCCAGTTCTTCCCCAGAAGGCTGTGGACGGCCGGAACCTTCCGCCATACGGGTAAAACTCGCTATTGCGCGTGTCAGATTTACTCACTATTAACTATAAATATCCAAGGTGGCGGAAAATAAACTCAGCGGAAGACAATGATCAAGCTGCGTGAACGGCTGGACACTCCGGAAGCACTGATGGCGGCGATTGAGGGTTACCAACATCTCTCGATCGACGTCCTGTCTCAATTTCTGCTCGACAATTATACGGTTGATCTGGACGTGCTGGCCCAGTTTGCAGATGCACTTGAAGCAAGTGCCTCCAATACCGTGCACACGACAAGTGAACCCTCAAAATCGGCACAATCGGCGGCCTGAGTTCCCCGACGATCGAGATACCTAGCCAATCGCGGTGACGTTTTCAGGTTCTTCTGCAGCTTCTCCAGGCGGCTGTCCGGGCGGTTGCCCCGGTCCGCCCTGCCAAATCTTCTGCCGATTTCTTATTTCCCGGGGAGCGGGACCGAAATAGGTCGCTGTCTTGATGAAATCACGCGGATGAAGGATCACGCTCGAAACCCGCTGATACAACGACTTTGCCGAAATAGGCTTCGACAGCAACTCGTGCACGCCTAGCCTGCGGGCTTCGACAATCCGGCTCCGTTCAGTATGGGCCGTTACCATGATGATCGGGATGTACGCGAACGGATTGTTCGGGCTGCGGATCATGCGCACCATGTCTGCACCGTCCAGAATGGGCATGACCCAGTCCAGGATCAGAATATCCGGGTTTGCACGATCCATGGCCTCGAGGCCGGAAGCACCGTCCTCTGCCTCCACAATGCGACGCGCACCGAAACCCTGCAGCATCGTCCGCAGAATCGTCCGCATATAAGCACTGTCTTCGACCAGCAAAAATGTCAAAGAGGCAAGATCCAGGCTCACCAATTCCTCCTTGTTTCCCCTTGTCTTGCCATGAAAACCTGAAGATTGGGTTAGCCGTATCCCTGCCGAGGTGGAAAGCATCGGGCAACAGCAGCAAATCGAAGCTTAACTCATTGAATAATTTTCATAAATCTAATTTCAAATTTGTAATCAAGCTCAGTTTTCACAACTTGGTAATGCTGTGGCCAATTAACTTTTTCACACGCCACGGATTAACGGGACTTTCAGAGCTGAAGGTCATCCTGCTTCCAGAAACAAAAAAAGAGATGTCACACTTCAATGATCACGAGCCTCATGACCACAGACCGGGACAAGAGCAGACAGGACGAGCCGCTTGCAGGCGAGCACGAGCCATCTACGGCGGGCTCCAGCGGACTGCGCGAGAATATTCTGCTTCTTTCAGGAGTGGGGCTTGTATTGCTGGCGGTTGCGATGGCGCTGTCAAACATTCTTGCCTGACATATCCTTCGACAGACCGTACGCGGGAAACGGGCCCTTGCGTCAGCGCTTGTCTTCCGGCAGGTCGTCATCGTCCAGAATCCGCCACTTCGCGCCTTCCAGATCATCATACTGACCATTCTTCAACGACCAGAGAAATGCAATCAGGCCGAGGGCACCCAAAAAGAGTGCGATCGGGATCAGGAAGATCAGGACATCCATCGATTGCTATCTCCCGTCTGACGGCTTTGGCGTTTGCGCGCTGCCGGTACCGGACGAACGGCTTGTTTCGCCCCACTTCAACTTCAGCGCGTTGGCCGTAACCGCCAGCGAGGAAGCCGACATTGCAACGGCTGCCATGAGAGGCGTCACAAAACCGGCCACCGCAATCGGTACGGCAATGACGTTGTAGAGGGCAGAAATCCAGAGGTTCTGTTCGATCGCCGCCCTTGCCCTTCTGGACAAGTGCAAAGCATCGGCCACCGGCATCAGCCTGTCTCCCAGAAACACCGCGTCTGCTGCCGCCTGACTGAGATGAACCGCGGAAACAGGCGAGAGTGAAACATGTGCACCCGCCAATGCAGGTGCGTCGTTCAGTCCGTCGCCGACCATGAGTACCTTGCGGCCTTCCGCTTGCAGTTCCTCAAGACGCGCTATTTTCCGGGCAGGTTTCATGCCCGCGCTCCAGGCAGAGATCCCCAGCGTTTTTGCGCAGTCCTCGACAGCCGGCAGGGTATCGCCGGAGATGATTTCAAGCGTGTACCCTTCCTGGCCCAGCCGATCGATCACACTGGCCGCATCCGGCCGCAGGCTTTGCCGGAAAGTCAACAGTCGCACAGGTTCGTCACCGTAGCTGATTGCGAGCAGGGAAGCGCCGGGAACCCTTTCAAGGGCTTCGTCAATCAGCTCCCGAGAGGCCTGGCAGAACTGTGGACTGCCCAAACGGAGCTTCTTGCCTTCATGGTTTGTTTCCAGACCTGATCCGGCAATTTCCTCAATATCGGGCAACGGCATGATAGCGCTCGTTGCCCGGACCAATGCGGCGGACAATGGATGACGGCTGGCAAGGGCCAGACGCCCGGCCAAGGCTATCGTCTCGTCTGCCGGGTCAACGGTTTCGAAAAGTTCAGGCTCAGGCCTTGTCAGCGTGCCGGTCTTGTCGAAAAGGATCGTGTCGATTTCAGCCAAGCGTTCGATGGCATCCCCTGAGTTAAGCAGGATACCACGCCTGAACAATTGTCCGGAGGCCACCACCTGAACTGCCGGAACGGCAAGTCCCAAAGCACAGGGGCACGTGATGATCAGGACTGAAATCGAGATTACCAGGGCCGGTTGCCAGGCCAGGCCGGCCAGAAGCCAGCCAAGAAATGTCAAGGCAGCAGCACCATGCACCAGCGGAGCGTAGAGTCGCGCCGCACGGTCGGCGATCCGGACGTAGGCGGACTTGGCCTGCGACGCGGTTTCCAGAAGCCGGTTTACTTCGTCAAGAAGCGTCGTGCCCGAGGCAGCTTCAACGCGAACCTGAAGTGCCCCTGCCCCATTCAGGGTACCGGCATAAACTCTTTGTCCCCGCCTGACTGGCACGAGAATGCTTTCGCCCGTAACCAGGCTCTGGTCAATTTCCGACTGTCCCGTTTCCACGACGCCATCCACGGGCACACGCTCTCCGCCTGAGACCAGGACAAGGTCACCCGTGTTGATCTTGGAAAGCGGGACTTCGCGTATGCTTCCGTCGGAATTCATCCGGGCGGCAACTTCCGCTTTCAGCGCAGCAATGTTTTCGGCAAAGGACCGGGTTCGTCCGCGCATGTTGTGGTCGAGATAACGACCAACCAGCAGGAAAAAGAGCAGCATCACCGCAGATTCGAAATAGGCATGATGCTGGTGCTGCAGCGTCTGGACAAATGACAGTGCCACGGTCAGAAACACACCGATCACAATAGGCACATCCATGTTGAGCCGGCCTGCAGCGAGCGCTCCAAAGGCACTTTTCGTGAACGGACGCCCAGCGTAGGCAACAGTCGGCAACGCGATCAGGGCCGACAGCCAATGGAAAAAGTCCCGCGTTTCGGGGGTGATGTCCGTGGCATTTCCCGACCAGACTGACACCGACAACAGCATGATATTCATGCCTGCAAATCCCGCGACAGCCAGGCAGCGCAGCAGCTGTTTGCCTGTCTTGTCCTGACGCTCCTTCTGGCTTGCCGGATCGAACGGGTGGGCCGTGTAACCCAGTCTGGCCAATTCACCGACAATCTCTTCGGCGCCCGTCTGGTCCTCAACCCAATCGACGGCAAGCCGCTGACTGGTGAGATTGACCCTGGCGGAACGGATACCCGGCAAACGTTTCAGGCCACGTTCGATTTCCCCCATGCAGGCGGCACAGGTGATCCCGTCAACGGCAAGGTCCATATGAACCGCGCCGTTGTTTCCCGGTGTTATGAATGCCTGCCAGTCACGCTGATGTACCGTCACGCGGAGTGCCTCAGTCCTTCAGGAATATGCGGTTTTCAGACTTGAATTTGCGGTTTCCGTCCTGCTCGATCTCCAGGACAAGCGTCCAGTTGCCGGCGGGTAGATGTTCCAGATCGGCCACATAGCGCCCGCCGCCATCCGCACGCAGGTTCGCTTCCACGTCTGCCATTTCCTGGGCCGGGCGCCTCAAGAGGACATTGATGTCGATGCCGTAAAGCGGGGTCGCTTCGGCATCTGCTGCGTGTACCACCAGTTTCCAGGTGTCGTCGGTTGACCGAACGACTTCGCTCGAAACCTGCCAGTTCAACTGTTCCTGAGCTTTCGCCGCCGCCAGTTCCTGGTTGTAGCCCTGGCCGGCTTCATAGGAACTCTCCACGACCACGCCCGGGAAAGACCCGAGCGCGAGGTAGATGAACACGGCATTGGCTGCGAAAATCACCCCGAAGAACCCCAGCAGCCAGATCAAAACGGTTTTGCCGGTAATCGCCTTGGGGTCTTTCATATTCGACTGAACCATTGTCATTGTTTGCTCCTCAAGGCTTGTCTGGCGCTTTGAAAGTATCTTGTGCGGTTACGACCTCACCCATCACGCTTTCGGTGATGCGGAACGTCACCGGCGTTGAATGCGGCATCTTCTCCCAGGGCGGCGAACTTACAAGAACACGCACTTCACGTGTTGTGTCGGGGCCAACCTCGATAATCGGCCGCCCGGCAAAATTGGAATCCGCGCCGACGGCCTCAACCTGCGTGTTCGTGGGCATGCCTTCGACATGGAGCATGAACGCTCTGGTATGGCGCCGTTTGTTGGACAGACGCACGGTGTAGCCATTGCGCACCGAACCGTCGGATTGCTCAACGAAAACCGGATTGCGGTCGTGAAGCACGCTGATATCGGCAAAATCCCGGTTGAGCAGCGCAAACAGCATGATTGCGCCCACGAGAGCGATAATCACGGCATAGACCACGGTCCTGACCCTGACGATCTCGTAGACCGGCTCCTTGCCTTCGATCCGTCGCTCGATGTTCTCGTCGGTATCATAGCCGATCAGGCCCGTGGGCTTGCCGACCTTGGTCATGATGTTGTCGCAGGCATCGATACACAGGCCGCATTGAATGCAGTCAAGCTGCATCCCCTTACGGATGTCGACGCCGGTCGGACAAACCTGAAAACACTGGAAACAGTCGATACAATCGCCTGCGGGCAAACCTTCCGCCGCAAGCTTCTTGTTCTGTTTCAAAGATCCGCGTGGCTCGCCTCTGTCCCAGCGATAGGTAACATTAAGCGCTTTTTCATCGGTAAGGGCAGCCTGTATGCGTGGCCACGGACACATGTAGATGCAGACCTGTTCGCGCATGAACCCTGCGAGCAGGTAAGTCGTTGTCGTCAGGATCGCGATCCAGATATAGGCGATCATCGGCGCCTGAAACGTGAGCAGTTGCCAGACCAGCGTCGGCGCGTCGTTGAAATAGAGGACCCAGGCCCCGCCGGTCCACCAGGCGATCATGAGCCACAGGAAGTGTTTGGTAGCGCGCTTGCTTACCTTGCCGAAAGTCCAGGGATCCTTGTCGAGAGCAATGCGTTCGCGCCGATCCCCTTCCACCTGCCTCTCGACCCACAGAAAAAGGTCCGTCCAAACGGTCTGGGGACACAGGTAGCCGCACCAGATCCGGCCGGCGACGGCGTTCATCAGAAAAAGCGCAACAGCCGCGATGATCAAAAGCCCGGTGAGGTAATAGACTTCCTGCGGCCAGATCTCGATGAAGAAGAAATAACCCCGGGCCTTTTCCATATCGACCAGGACTGCCTGTCCGGGAGCTTCCGGACCGCGGTCGTAGCGTACAAACGGCAGGAAATAGTAAATGCCAAGCGTGATGAACAGCAAAGCCCACTTGATCCTGCGGAACAGGCCGTGGGTTGCCATGGGGTAGATTTTCTTGGCTGACGCAAACCACTCTTCGGAGTGCTCGTCCTCATGCGTATCGGTGTCCGCAGACATACCGTCCGTCCTCTTTGTCGCGATCCTGCCCCAATAGGATCCTGCTTCAATCGGAACGGGACCCTCATCCCGTTCTCATCGCCGATCAATATCAGCATTGCTTGAAAATAATCCGGCGCAAAGCGTCACACTTTGCGCCGGATCAAATGCTTCAGGCGACCCGGCGCATTTGCCGTCTCCTCACCATCTTGTTACTGACCACCGCCAAAGGAGTGGACGTATACGGTAAGTGACTTGACGGTTGCCGGGTCAAGGCGGTCAACCCATCCCGGCATCACACCGTTGCGCGGGGTGGCTACCTGCCTCTTGATGTCATCGAGAGTCTTTCCGTAAAGGTAATTCGCAGACATCAGGCTCGGCGCTCCGACTTCCTGCAGGCCTTCCAGATTGTCGCCGTGGCAGGCGGCACAATTGTCCTCATAGAGGGTTTGCCCGGCAGCCAGGTCCACACCGTCATCGGTTTCGACACCGGCACGGGAGGCGACGAAGTTGGAAACCTGGTTTATTTCGTCCCTGCTCAGCAATTCATCGCTACCGAAAGCCGGCATGTCGCCGAAGCGCGTGTCTTCACTTTCCGAGCGAATGCCATGGAGGAGCGTGGTGTGGATGTCATCCAGCGTTCCACCCCAGATCCAGGTATCGTCCTGGAGGTTGGGATACCCTTCCGCACCCGTGCCACCCGAGCCATGGCAAGGTGAGCAGTTGTCACCAAACGCAGCCTGTCCGCTGGCCAGCGCAAACTGCAACAGCTCCTGATCCTTGGATATGTCCTCAAGTGCAGTTGCCACGATCTTGTCAGCAAACTCGGACTGCTCCGCGATCCCCTTTTCGTAGGCAGCAACTGCTTCCTGGCGCTGGTTCGAGCCCAGGATGCCGTGTGTGTATCCGTTGACCAGGGGCCATGCGGGATAAAGCACCCAGTAGATTACGGCCCATACGATGGTGACGTAGAAGAGGTACAGCCACCATCTCGGCAAGGGATTGTTCAGTTCCTTAAGACCATCCCATTCATGGCCGGTCGTCTCGACCCCGGAGATTTGGTCGACTTCCTTGTTTTGTGTATCTGCCATGGTTCAATCCTCCCGGAACGGGATCTGGGCCGCGTCGTCGAATTTTTTGGCGTTCTTTGGCCACAACGCATAGGCCAGGACGATGCCGAACAGGACCACGAAATAGACCAGGCCCCAGGTCTGTGCGAAGCTTGCAAAAGCGTTATACGTTTCGTTCATCGCCCTTACCTCGAGTTTGCCTTGTCGTCGTAGATGGAGAAGTCGACCATGGTGCCCAGCACCTGAAGATAGGCGACCAGTGCGTCCATCTCGGTGACTTCCTTCGGATTGCCGTCAAAGTCGCGGACAGTTGCACTGGGCCAACGCTCTTCGAAGGCATAGGCAGCATCGGAGTCCGGCATTGCCTGCCCGAGGAGATCGGTCTGGGCATTTTCGACCTGTTCATCCGTGTAGGGCACGCCGACAATGGTGTTGACTGTCAGAGCGGACTGGATGTCCCGCGTGTTCAGCCTGTTTTCCGCAAGAAACGGATATCCGGGCATGATGGATGCGGGAACCAGCGAGCGCGGGTCGACAAGATGCTCGACGTGCCAGGCATCGGAATACTTGCCGCCGACCCGTGCAAGGTCCGGTCCTGTCCGCTTGGACCCCCACTGGAACGGATGGTCATACATGCTTTCCGCAGCCAGAGAGTAGTTGCCGTAACGCGCGAGTTCATCGCGCATCGGGCGGATCATTTGCGAGTGACACAGGTAGCAGCCTTCACGGACATAGATGTCGCGACCGGTGAGTTCCAGCGGCGTATAAGGCCGCATTCCCTCAGTCTTCTCGATTGTGCTCTTCAGATAGAAGAGCGGGGCAATCTCGACCAGGCCGCCAATGGCGACCACGACCAGGATACCGACCAGCAGAACGAAGGAGTTCTTTTCGAAGACTTCGTGTTTTTTCCAAAGTGACATTGTTGTCCTCCCTTATTCGGCCGGAGCCAGGGAGCCAACCGGCGTGGCTTCGGCTTCCTCAGCCTCGCCATGACGGACGGTCATCCAGAGATTGTAAGCCATGATCACGGCACCAAGCACGAACAGTGCGCCTCCGAGAGCACGGATGATGTAGAAGGGATGCATCGCTTCCACTGTTTCGACGAAGGAATATTCCAGGAAGCCGAGGCTGTCGTAGGCACGCCACATCAGACCCTGCATGATACCGGATACCCACATCGCGGTGATGTAGAGCACGATGCCGATCGTCGACAGCCAGAAGTGCCAGTCAACGAGCTTCAGGGAATAAAGCTGCTTCTTGTTCCACAGCCAGGGGATCAGGCAGTAGAGCGCACCGAAGGAGATGTAGCCAACCCAGCCAAGAGCGCCGGAATGTACGTGGCCAATGGTCCAGTCGGTGTAGTGCGACAGGGAGTTGACCGAACGCAAACTCATCAGTGGACCTTCGAAGGTCGACATGCCGTAGAAGGCAACCGATACGACCATCATGCGCAGAACCGGATCGGTTCTCAGCTTGTCCCAGGCACCCGACAGCGTCATCAGGCCATTGATCATGCCACCCCATGACGGCATCCAGAGGATGATGGAGAATGTCGCCCCCAGCGTCGATGCCCATTGCGGCAACGCCGTGTAGTGGAGGTGGTGCGGACCAGCCCAGATGTACAGGAAGATCAGCGCCCAGAAGTGAATAATCGAAAGGCGGTAGGAATAGACCGGACGATCAGCCCGCTTCGGGATGAAGTAGTACATGATGGCAAGAAAGCCAGCGGTCAGGAAGAAGCCCACCGCATTGTGACCGTACCACCACTGCACCATCGCATCCTGGACACCCGCCCAGACGATGTAGGACTTGGTCGAATAGATCGAGACCGGAACCGTCAGGTTGTTGATGATGTGCAGCATGGCGATCGTGACGATAAACGCCAGATAGAACCAGTTCGCCACATAGATGTGCGGTTCCTTGCGTTTCCAAAGCGTCCCCAGGAACAACAGCAGGTAGAAGACCCAGACGATGGTCAGCCAGAGATCGGCGTACCATTCCGGTTCCGCGTATTCTTTGCTCTGGGTGACACCGAGCAGATACCCGGTACCCGCGAGGACGATGAAAACGTTGTACCCCAGGATCACGAACCAGGGCAGGATCTTGCCCGGCATGCGCACACGGCACGTCCTTTGAACGACATACATGGACGTCGCCAGCAAGACGTTACCGCCGAATGCAAAAATCACCGCCGATGTGTGCAGGGGACGCAGCCGGCCGAAGTTGGTCCAGGGAAGATCGAAATTCAATGCCGGCCATGCCAGCTGAAGCGCGATTATGAGACCGACCGTGAACCCGGCAAGCCCCCAGAACATGGCGGCGACCGCACCGAATTTGACCGGCCCCATATTGTAGTTCGGTTTTCCGTCGATTTCGGCCGGGATAGGTTCCCCGCCGTCGTCAAAGAAGTTCTTGAAGATCAGAAAGACGCTGACCGCGGCGAAAAGCGCGCCGATGCCAGCGTGAAAAGCCATGACCTGATCAAAGGTCTTGCCTGCTACGATGATGCAGACGAATGCAAGCAGCACAAGGAAGATGGCGAAACCACCCTCCTCGAGCGAGACCAAACCGGTCTTTTTATGTGCCATTTCAGCGCCCCAGTTTATTAGAATCCATGCAAGGTGCCAACGATGGCACGACCATGCGCACGACTCCCTGTGAGCCGCGTTGATTCATATCAAGAGCGGTCTTACTGCATTCAAAGATGTGAAAGTTGCCCGCACAGTGTCGCACGCCACAGGCAGAGTGTCGCAATCGTAGAACTGCGTACTCGCACGCGCGTCCGGCATTGCATGAAAACATCGCCGCCGTCCAAAAACCCAACACGGCTCATGGTCAAAATACCGAACCAGATTGCTTCAGGCTTTCAACGACATCTCTGAGAATTTTAATGTGATGCCTGCTTGGCAAAATCCACATTGTAATTCTCCCTGTGAGCGGCACCTGTGTCTTGAATGGGGCCACCAACTCTCCCTTCCGGAGATGATGCAAAACGAGGGACTTGTGTGCCATGAGAACACCTGCCCCGCTCAACGCCTCCTGGAGTGCAACCGAATAAAGTGAAAAGACCGGACCGTCGGGACTGAAGTCGGCTTCCGGCATCACTCTTTGCGCCCACAGCTTCCAGTCATCGGCCCATGCAATATCAGTCAGGCAGGAAACAGTTTTCAGGTCTTCCGGCCGCGTGAGTTTGCGCGCCAGTTCGGGAACGCAGACCGGCAGGATTTCTTCACTTCCCAGCTGTACTCCTCCCGGAGGGGTGGTGTTTGTGTAAAACAGGCAAAGATCGAACGGCACCCGTTTGAGGTTTGGCGGCGTTTCCATGGCAGTCACTGACACATCGACGTCAGGCAGTCTTTCTCGCAGCATCGGAAGTCGCGGTGCGAGCCAGAGCTGCGCCAGGGCAGGCAGTGCGGCAATGTGCACCTTGTGGGGCGTGGCATCCTGCCTGAGGTCGCGCACCGCCTGGCCCAGAGAATCGAAAACCTCCACGAATGCCGGCAGTGCTCTTTGCCCAATCGGTGTAAGCGTTACACCTCGGGTACTGCGGACGAACAGGCTGGCACCGATCTCCTCTTCCAGCGACTTGATTTGTGCGGCAACCGCACCCGGGGTCACGCCGAGTTCTTCGGCTGCCAGCGCAAATCCGCCAAGCCGCGCGGCCGCTTCGAAGGCACGAAGGGCATTGAGCGACGGAATTCGAGGTGTCGGGGGTGATACAGGCATCTTTTGACCTATTTTTTCTAGCCCTTGTTTTTCTAAAATCTGATTTGCGAATGTGCAAGCCCGGGTCCACTCTGATTGCAATTCGGATTGGAGAAACCTGAATGTCTGCACACGAACTCCGGCCATGGTTGCCGCAAAACGTCGCCTCGCGTATCGACGGAATAAACAGGAGCACCCGTCCCCTGACTTCAGCTCAGGTTGCAGGTCGCGTCGACCAGCTGGTTGCAGAAAACCGCAAGATTCACGAGCGGGACTGTTTCAACCTGAATCCCGCGACCAATGTCATGAACCCGAAGGCCGAGGCACTTTTGGCCAGCGGCATCGGATCACGCCCGTCGCTCGGCTATCCGGGCGACAAATATGAAATGGGCCTGGAGGCGATTGAAGAGATTGAGGTGATTGCCGCCGAGCTTGCCTGTGAAATTTTCAACGCGACATATGCGGAAATCCGGGTCGCATCCGGTGCTATCGCCAATCTCTACGCCTTTATGGCGACCACAAAACCCGGCGACGTGATCATCGCTCCTCCCGCCTCCGTCGGAGGGCATGTGACGCATCATGGTCCGGGTTGCGCCGGCCTTTACGGGCTCGAAATTCACGAAGCTCCGGTTGATCCGGACGGATACACGATCGATCTGGAGGGCTTGCGGGCCCAGGCCCTGGAGCTGCGCCCAAAGCTCATCACGATCGGCATGAGCCTCAACCTGTTTCCGCATCCGGTAACGCAGATCAGGGCGATTGCAGACGAGATTGGCGCCTATGTCCTGTTCGATGCGGCCCATCAGTGCGGCATGATTGCAGGTGGCGTCTTCGCCGATCCGCTGGCGGAAGGTGCGCATCTCATGACCATGAGCACCTACAAGAGCCTTGGCGGGCCGGCAGGCGGGCTACTTGTCACCAACGACCAGGAATTGTCCAGAAGGCTCGACGGGATCGCCTTTCCCGGACTGACGGCGAATTTCGATGCTGCCAAATCTGCTGCGCTGGCTGTATCGCTTCTGGATTGGCGCGACTTTGGACCTGCCTACGCGCAAATGATGGCCGCAACGGCAAAAGCCCTTGCAACAGCCCTTTCTGAAGAAGGTCTGCCGGTCTTTTCTACCAGGCTGGGCTTTACCGGATCACACCAGTTTGCCCTGGAAGCGGCTTCGCTGGGCGGTGGACAGGCAGCGTCGAAGAAGCTTCGCAAGGCCGGCTTCCTGGCGTGCGGCATCGGCCTTCCCGTACCGCCTGTCGACGGGGACATGAACGGACTGCGGTTCGGTACACCGGAACTGGTCCGCTGGGGCATGACGGAAACCGACATGCCGGAGCTTGCACGCCTTATCGCCGAAGCCTTGCGGTCAAACGATCCTGAAGCCATGGCAAGCCGTGTCTCGGACTGGCGGAAACAGTTCGGCGAACTGCACTTCGTTCGAACCTGAATCTGCAGTCTTCCGTTTTTCCGTTTCTCTGCCTACCCTCCTGTTGGCGTGCCTTTGAGTGCTTGGGGGGAAACAGACATGCAGAAGCGACTGGACCAGGGATATGCGGCTCTGGAAAGAATTGCCGATAGCTCGCCCGACTTGTTGAAGTCACTGCTTGAAGGGTCACCAGACACTGTCAGCGTCTCGGACGCCAGACTTCCGGACCTGCCTCTCACTTACGTCAATCCGTCATTCACAAAAACGACAGGATACAGCGCAGACGAGGTGCTGGGTCGCAACTGCCGTTTCCTGCAGGGCGAAGATACGGACAGGGATGATGTCGCCAAAATCAGGCAGGCAATCGAGGCTCGGCAACCTGTTGACGTCGTGTTGCTGAACTACAGGAAATCCGGTGAGCCTTTCATAAATTCCCTGCGTATGGCGCCGATCTTCGACAAGTCCGGCCAATTGTCGGCGTATCTCGGCATCCAGCGCGACATTACCGAGGAACGGCTACAGGCCGAACGGAATATCGGACAGAACCGCCTGGAAGCGCTCGGAACGGCGTCAGGTGCATTGGCCCACCAGCTCAACAACCTGCTGCACCCGGTCACGAGCCTGATCTCCCTGCACTTGCCCGACATCGAGGATCCGGGCATCCGCAAGGACCTGGAAATGGCACACTATAGTGCAAACCAGGCCGCCGACCTGTCGGACAATCTGCTTGGCCTGTCACGCGGCAGTTTCCAGGACAGCTCCGATGTCACGACACTGCCTGCCGGACTGATTCGAGCAGTCGATCTGGTTCGACTGATGCTTCCACCGACCATCACCATTGAAACTAGTTTCAGAAACATCTCAGGGGAACTGAATGTTCCAATCAATGAAACACTGTTCGCACAAGTATTAATCAATATCATTACAAATGCGTCCCAGGCGACCAAGCATTCAGGGAAAATACGTATAGAAGTCGCAGAACACGACAGTTCAAGAGTGAAAATTTCGATTTCCGACAATGGCCCCGGCATCCCACCTTCACTCAGAGAAAAAGTATTTTCTCCATTTTACTCAAAAAGCCACAGTAAAAACAGCTCCGGCTTAGGGCTGTCTGTCGCTTTGCAAATTATTAATAAAGTTGATGGACAAATTATAGTTGAAGACGGCCTGATACAACCTAACGGCGACGGATTTGGTTGTATGTTTATTATAGATATACCGAATATTACGTAGGGTTGTATTTCGGTAGATCTGGGAGAGACAGACCAATGTGTCAGATTCTACTGATTGACGATATGCAGCCAGTCCGGCATGCCATTGCAGCGACACTTCGCAAGGCAGGGCATGATGTTGTCGAGACCGACGACGGCAACAAGGGGTTGGAAATCGCAGCCAAAAGGCAGTTCGACCTGATTATCACCGATATCATGATGCCGGCATCTGACGGAACAGATGTCGTTTTCGCGCTCAAGTCCGGTGGAAGCGGACCCAAGGTAGTTGCAATGTCCGGCGGCGGGTCGGGCATTGCGGCGCAAGACGCCTTGAGCCTTTCGGCGTCCCGCGCCGATGCAGTTCTGAAAAAGCCTTTCACCAATGAAGTCCTGATCGAGACCGTGAGCTCACTCACCTCGAACTGATCACCAATTCATCCACGCTTTCGGAGGGGAAAATCGTGGCCTGGTTTTTTAATATGCGGATAACGCAGAAACTTCTGCTCGCGTTCGGTGTTTTGCTGCTGATCCTTGCGTTCCTTGGCGGAAAGTCAGCCCTGATGTTCCGTACGCTGGATCACGAATTCACCGAGTTTACCGAGCACGGCAACGCTCTGGCCGCTGCCACCGACATCACGCAGTCTTTTTCCGACATGGAGATCAAGGCGATTGAGTTCGTCGCGAATTCGACCGAGGAAAATCTTCAGCAGGTCGATGCGGCGCACACGAAGGTCGTTCAGCAGATTTCGGACAAGATCAAGAAACTGCACGTGCCGGAAGAAATCGAGCGTCTCGAGGATGCCAGGAAGCATGTCGAGATCTATTGGGAAAACTTCAAGAAACTCGCACATGAACGCGAATTGCAGCACGACATCGTCGACAACAGCCTGCACGCGGCCGGTGACAAACTTCAATACGAAATCGTCACCGTGTTCAAACACAAGCAGGAACAGGATTCCAAGAACGGCAAGCCGGCAGAAACGCTTGAACTCGTCACGGATGCAATGATCCACCTGCTGATCGCCAGGGACCATGCCAACCGCTTCGTCTACTCGGGACTGGAAAGCGAACTTGACTATGCGCTCAAGGAAGTCGAGCGGGTCAAAAAAGACCTGACCAGCGATGCGATGGCAAAGCTGGATGGCGAAGACAAAAAGCTTGTCAACGACGCCCTGCATCAGATCGACGTCTACGTGAGCGCCCTTGAGGAATTTCGTGTTCTGGAAAAGGACATCACGCATCTGGAAAATGATGTGATGTTCTCAGAGGCGAAAATCATCGCGAAAGACCTCGATATCATCAAGGAATTCGCGATCAACGCAGAGCATAAGCTTGAGGAACAGGTGCACGCCCAGACCGCCGAATCGATCATGTTTTCGCTTGGTGGAACCGCGATCGGGTTTGTCATCGGCCTTGCCGCTGCCATCCTTCTTGGCCGGATGATCAGCCGTCCGATCAACGGACTTTCAAAAACCATGAGCGACCTGTCGCACAACCGGCTCGACACACTGATCCCGGAAGCCAAGGGCAAGGATGAAATCGCGGAGATGACCCAATCGGTCATCGTGTTCCGCGACGGACTGGTCGAACGCCAGAAGATGCGCGAAGAGCAGGAAAGAAACCGCGAAACGACCAACCGTCGCCGCGACGAACTGGACCAGATGATCGGCATTTTCGGAAATACCATTCGCGGCATATTCAAACGGATGTCAGATTCCTCGACCGAAATGTCCGAGACAGCCGTCACACTGACCGAAACGTCGGAAAACTCGACGTCCCAGGCAACAGTACTCGACAAGGAAGCAAGCGACACTTCTTCGATGGTGGCAACCGTATCCTCCGCCGCGGAAGAACTGATTTCCTCCATTCAGGAAATCCGGCGGAACGCGGATCATTCAGCAGAGATTGCCGCACGTGCCTCCGGCCGGGTGGAAGAAACCAAGGCCAATTTCACCGAGCTTGTGACTGCGTCTGACCAGATCACCAGCGTTGTCGACCTGATCCGCGAAATAGCCGACCAGACAAATCTCCTGGCCCTGAACGCCACAATCGAGGCCGCGAGAGCCGGGGAAGCCGGCAAGGGCTTTGCGGTGGTCGCCTCGGAAGTCAAGGAACTCGCCGCGCAGACCGCACGGGCAACCGGTGAGATCAGCAACCAGGTGGGTGCTGTCCAGCGGACTGCCCAAAGCGCTGAACACTCCATAGGCGAGATTTATGGCACCGTGCGCGAGATCAACGACGTCGCGACCAGCATTGCCTCTTCGGTCACACAGCAGGAAAGCGCAACGTCGGAAATCGCGCGGAGCATGGAAACGGTCTCCAGCAGCGCAACACGTGTGCGCGACAGTGTTTCCGTCATGAGACAGAACTCCGAGGACACCGCAAGTTCGTCCAAGCTGGTTCAGGATGGAAGTTCAGTGGTCTATGACGAGGCGGTGCTTCTGGGCGACGAAGTTGAAACCTTCCTCGACGCGATCGGTAGCCGCGGTGACGACGAAACCTATCGGATCTACGAGGTAGACTGGGCGGCGACACTGGAAATCGATGGCAGGCTCATCAATGCCACCACAACGAAAATCTCGTCCGCCTACTGCACGGTCAACACCAAGCTCAACCTGGCTCCCGGCACTCCGGTCGTGTTTGCATGCGAAGAGCTTTCGATGACAATCAAAGCCCGCGTTGCAATGGTTGAAGACAATTCCACCACCCTGCAGTTCCCGCTGAACCTGGATCATATATCGGAACTCAAAATGCAGCTGGAGCAAATGAACCTGCAGGCAGCTGCCTGAGCCCATGTTCACGCGATCTTCGGGGCGCCGGTGAAACACCCGGCGCCCCGAATTTCTTTTCAGCCACCATATCGGGGGTCACATCGCCGCTATGACCGAGGCTTTGCCCGCCCGAATACCAGTCCGGTAATCAACGGCAACAGCAAAACCATGCCGGTAAACCTGGCAATCTGGTGCGCGGCGACGAAGGCCGGATCAAGATCCAGCATGAATGCCAGAAGGGTCATGACCTCAAGACCGCCCGGCGCATAGGCCAATAGCGCCTGACCGAACGGGATATCCACCAGCGACGATATGGCCAGCGCTCCCAGAATGGACATCAGGAATGCAGCGCTGAACGCAGCAACGGACGCGCCAAGCACGCTGACGAACTGCCGGAAGGTCATGCTTCCGAAACGGCACCCGATCATGGCCCCCATCAAGACGAAACAAGGCAAGACCATGTAGTCGGGCAAAATAAGTGTCCAGGCGCCCGATGCATTCAGGCCGGCGCTCATGAAAAAGGCACCCGTCATAAGTCCGCCCGGCACGTTCAGCTTCAGCGCGATCAGGCTCGCAAGAAGACAAAGGGGCAGGCCGATCATGATTTCAAACCAGCTGGAGACTTGCAGCAAGCCGGTTTCGCCTTCGAGCGTACCGCTGGTCGACACCACCGCGAAAGGCAGGATCGCAACCAGAACGAAAAGCCTGAGTGACTGACTGGATGCAATACGGGGGAGATCGGCACCACGATCGGTAGCCAGGGCGATCACATAGGAGAGCGTTCCCGGAATGGCTCCGAAAAAGGCTGTTTCCTTTGACCATTTGGCACCAAAATGCAGCACGGCATATCCGGCAAGCGTGACGCAGACAACGACAACGAGCAACAGGGCCATGGATATCGGCCAGTCGCCGATGCGTTCCACCACATCCGGGCGAACACCTGCTCCCATGGAGACGCCGATGCCGACAAACAGAGCGTCCCGAAGCGGGTCCGGCATGATCGTCGGAACGCCTGCCAGTGTGGCGGCGGCGACAAAAACCATTGCGCCTGACAACCACGCTGCCGGCAATCCCATCAGATAGAACGTCCCTCCCCCCAATGCCGCAAGCAGAATCGTCACGGGCAATCGGGTCAGGGTTGAGTTGAAGAACGCAGAATTCATGAAATCCGTCTGGGTTGATCCGGGATTGTCGTCATGACCTACTATGGTTGATCGTTGTCGTCATGGTTGATTGCATCGATCAACATAATGCTTTTGTTCCCGTGCGAGCGTAACCGGAACCGGCTTGGTAAAAGGGGCACCTGCAATCAATTCCATCTCGCACGCCCTTTTGACCGCAGGCCGACACTCCAGGCGCTCGAAAATGCGCCGCAGCCCGGGTGAACTGTCCAGCTCCCATCGCCCACAATTACCATAAATCTGGGCCCAGCGTGCACAGGCGGCGGCATAGAAATCAAGGCAACCCGGATCCGGACCAAGAAGGAACGGGCCTCCTGTTGCAACAAGCTCGCGTTCCAGAAGCTGAAAACCGGAATCGATGCGCTTTCTCAACGCCGCAGCGAAAACGCCAGACTGGTCTTTGGCGGGAAAATAGCGATGCGGCTTGAATGATATGCGCAGGTCGGCGTGCAACGTGTTGGACAGGAAAAAAAGCCACTTCAGGAAACGTCCGCGCTCAGGTGCCTCTTGCACAGGCGCGAGCCGGCGATGATGATCGACAAGCATCAGCACGATAGCTCCGGTCTCGAACACGGGGGCATCCTGTCCGGGCCATTCCAGTACCGGTATCAGCCCCTGCGGGTTCAGTTGCCGGTAGGTCTCCGATTTCTGCTCCGATGCAACGCGATCTACGTGGACAAAGTCATATTCCGCTCCCAGTTCCTCCAACACCATGCGGACAACCAGATTTGCGTTGTCCGGTGCCCCATGGAGCCGGCAGCGCGGCGTCCGGACCTGTTCTTGAGCTGTTTCCCACCCGTCGATCACCAAATTTCTCCAAATCCAGAAGGCGGACTTGAGCGATATCAAGGTTCCGTTCGGCACTTGAATGAATTATGCCGCCATGACTCACGATCCGCTCTCCTACGCGCTGCGCAATGTGCCGCGCTACACAAGTTACCCGACAGCACCGCATTTCCACGATGGTGTCACGGCTGAAACCTATGCAGACTGGCTCGGCGCGACCTCCCGGGACGACAGCCTCTCGCTTTACCTGCATGTGCCATATTGCCGGGAACTTTGCCACTATTGCGGCTGCCACACCAAGGCAACCCGTCAGGATGCGCCACTAAAGACCTATGCGGCGACACTCGGGCAGGAAATCGGACTGGTAAGCGAACACTTGAAAGAAGCTGGTCCGGTACGGCACATCCATTGGGGTGGCGGCACGCCAAGCCTGTTGCCGCGTCAAAGTCTCATCGATCTGACGGATCTGTTGCGGGACCTGTTCGATCTGTCGCCCGACCTGGAACACGCGATCGAACTTGATCCGAGACTGGTGACGGAAGACCTGGCTGAGACACTTGCACAGGTGGGTATCAATCGTTCCAGCCTGGGTGTGCAGGACTTCGACCCAGACGTGCAAAAGGCCATAGGCCGGGTTCAGCCATATGAAATCGTGGCAAAGGCAACAAGGTTCCTTCGGTCAGCGGGTTTATATGCACTCAATTTCGACCTGATGTATGGCCTGCCCGGTCAGTCGCGTGACACCATTCTCGACACGGTCGACAAGACGCTCTCGCTGGCACCGGGACGGATCGCGCTTTTTGGGTATGCACATGTCCCCTGGATGCGGAAGCATCAGCGACTGATAGACGAGACCACCCTGCCTTCTGCCGCCCAGCGCCTTGAACTTGCGGATCTGGCAAGGGCCGAGCTACTGAATGCAGGGTATGTCGCAATCGGTCTCGACCATTTCGCGCGCGCCGACGACAGCATGGCGATTGCGCTCGCCGATGGCTCGTTGAAGCGCAACTTCCAGGGGTACACGACTGACCAGGGTGAACAGCTTGTCGGCTTCGGTGTGTCATCTATCGGGAAAATGTCCAGGGGCTTCATCCAGAACATGCCGGACGTCGGCAACTGGCGCCGCAGCATACTGGCAGGCGAGTTGCCCGTTTCCAAGGGCCTCGCCCTTTCGGCAGACGACAGGATGCGCGGCCGGATCATTGAAGAGCTTATGACCAACTATGCCTGTGATCTCGCACCGGTCTGCGAGAGATACGGTCTGTCACTGCGGGATCTAGATAACGCACTGGACACCTTGCAGGACCTGATCACGGATGGAATGGTCGCGCTGGACTTCGGCGCGAATGACAATGTGAGGGTAAGCGTCACAGAGACCGGCCGACCGTATGTGCGCCTTGCAGCTGCAGCATTTGATGCCTATCTGGCCGAAAGCCAGGCGACCGGCAAGGCAAGACACTCGGCCGCCGTATAGCAAAGCTCAGGGCCGCCGTTAACCTGCGCGTGCGCCGCGAACCGTGATTTCGACCAAAAGCAATATGGACGCAATCATCAGATGCGCCGCCTCACTGGAGACCGGCTCATCGAGTTCGAGTTTCCAGTCGCGAGGTTTCAACAGGCCTCTCAGCTTTTGCAGCCTTGTGCCGGGTTCTTCCTCGCCGGGCCGCAAGGCCCGTCTCACCACACCAACACAGCGATCCCGTGACACAACAGCATAGCTGTCAGCCCAGGAGCCAAGTGCGGTTTCGAAGGTTTTTGCTGTCCATTTGCGGGGATCAACCACACGGAAGAGTTCGTTGGCGGAGGCGTCGCATGCAAGCCACGCACTTGCGCCATCTGCCACGACCATACCGCTTTCACGGTCTTCGCTCTCGGTGAGATGCCAGCGTTTGTTGAGAAATTTCTTTTCAGGCGACAATGTTCGCGTTGTTTTGTCCATCAGATTGACCAGAGCAATCGGCTTGGCGATCGTTCTCCTGGAAAGATCGCAGCGAACGAATTCTTCCTCATTCGCCAGGACTGAATATTGCTTGTCCGCATCGCCGCCGGGTGCCGACGACTGCACAAAACGTAGTGAGTTGATCTGCATCACGATCGCGTCCGATCCTTGTGAAACCAGAGACTCATATGCAGTTTCAACTGTTAAGATTCTTCCGCAGATCTCCGCCAATTGGTGGCTGTTCAAATGAAACTGGAGACATGGCTAAGAAACGATTTCTATTGTCAGCAGGAAAAGTATCCAGTTGAACCAAAAAAAAAGCCGCGACATGATCGCGGCCTTTTTCAGATCGTTCCTGATGTCCGCTCAGTGAATGCCTGTCATCTGGCAGAGGCTGCAGACCTTGTTGAGGTGAATCTTGTCAGCCTTGTCCACTCTTATGACACCGCGCCGCTTCAGGTCGGAGACAACCCGGCTGACGGTTTCAATCGTCAATCCCAGATAGTCGGCGATTTCCTGGCGCGTCATGTACAACTGCAAGTCGAAGCCGTCATTTTCTTCGTCTTCGGGACCTGCACATCCCAGACCACCACGATCGGGAACCAAGTGCATCAGAAAGCTGGCAACCCGCTCGACGGCCGATTTACGTCCAAGAAGAACCGCATGTTCATGCAGAACGTGCATCTGGCTGGTCAGGCTTTTCGTCAGGATACTTTGCAGTTCCTGAGATCGCTCAACCTGCCTGAGATCAATTTCCTGCACGATCGAGCTGGTCAGCGTTTCAGCGGTGCAATCGTTTTCGTCGGTGCTTGCCAGCCCGAAAATGTCGCCCGGACGAAGTACTTCGACGACCTGACGACGCCCATCCGGCAACAGTTTGTAGAGCATGATCGAACCGCGAACCAGTTCGTAAAGCCGTTTGGCGGGGTCGCCTTCATAGTAAACAACGGCATGGGTTTCATATGCCGTCGATTTGCCGCCAAAATCGGAGAGATTTGATTTTGCGGGACTGCATGGTGTTCTGCCTGTGGGCCGTGCGACAGCACCGTGGTCAATAACACTTGCTTCCAAATACGCCATTTTCCCTCCTTTGCGCGCATCTGCGCGGCCTGGCCTGCAATGGCAGTCCTTGTTCCTGATCGCCGATCCCGAAACCGGCCAATACGAACCAAACAAGCACCGCCTCTTGTTGCCGAGGCGTCCCGTCCGACGTCTCGCAACTTGCAGGAGCTACACTAAAGCTTGGAATCCATTGAAGGAATTCGGTCGACTGCGTAAGAGGAACTACATATGAGCCGATTGGACGCAGGCAACGAAAGTATTAGTCGGAGTGAGCGCAGGTGTTTGCCAAACGCGTCAAATCAATGCGGATGTCAGCATGTCGATGGACAATGGCTTGCGCAAAATGGTCAGGTCCTGCATTTCCCGCATTTGCCGCAGGATCTTGACCCGTGACTTTCCCGAGATCGCAATGATTTTCGGAGGTATCGCCAAGCTCTTCAATTTCTTGACGATTTCTGCGCCACTCACACCGGGAAGTCCCAGATCGACAATAACCCAATGGCAGGCGGACAGGTTCGCCTGTGCCAGGAAGGTTTCGCCATCTTTGTATATCCGGGGACGATGGTCCAGATGTTCGAGCGTAAATGCTAACGCGTCGGCAACAGCTACATCATCCTCAACGATGTGAACAATCACACAAAACAATCCCAGGAAGCCGGCGACATTGCCAGAACTCCCCATATACATACGTCAAAAGTACTACTGCGAATGTACGCAGAAATACGTCTGCCGCTAAAACTTGCGTGATCGGCCGGGAACTTTTTTCGCGAATCGGCTCTTTCAACCGGCTGCTGGATGCCCCAGCACAATCCTGACCAGATCCGCCGCGTTGCGCGCACCCAGTTTTTCCATGATCCGGGCACGATGAACCTCGACGGTCCTCGGGCTTATCCCAAGTGTCCTGCCAGCTTCCTTGTTCGAGGCCCCGTCCGTGATCTGCTTGAGTACTTCGAGCTCCCTGCGGGTGAGCAAGTCTGCCCCCTCGAACGTTTGGGACCTGTCTTCGTCTTCCCGCTGTTTCATCGCCGCGATCGCTTCCTTGACACGGTCAAGAACAGTTTCCGCGGAAAAGGGTTTTTCAATGAAGTCGAAGGCTCCGTTTCGGATTGCCTCAACAGCCATCGGAATGTCGCCCTGGCCGGAGATAATGAATATCGGTGCGGGATAGTTCTCGGCATTCAATGCCTTGAGGATTTCGATACCCGACCTGCCTGGCATATGAACGTCCAGCATGACGCATGCCGGAACCGACTTGCTCGCGGACTGAATGAACGTATCTCCGTCAGAGAAGGTTTCAACAACATAGCCTTCCATGTTGAACAGGACGGATAGCGCATCACGCACCGCAGGGTCATCATCGACGATGTATACGGCCTCTGCGTCAGCTTCCATTGTTTTTCAGTCCTCAGTTATGCCATCGCTTCGCGAAAGCTAAAGCTTTTCATCCAATGATTCCTCTCTTGGATGAACCGGCAACGTCAATAAAAATGATGCGCCACAGCCGTCCGGCGTGGATTCAAGTTTCAAATCGCCACCGTGATTCTGGGCAATTGATCGCGAGATCGCCAATCCCAATCCAACACCCTTGTGCTTTGCACCAGTGAAAGCGCGAAACAGACCATCAATGAGTTCGGCAGGGACGCCAGGTCCGTTGTCCGTTACCCTGAACTCAAGGGACTCTGCATTCATGATCACCGACAAGCTCACTTTCTTGTCCGGCTGGTCAATAACCGCTTCGCGGGCATTACGCAAAAGGTTGATCAGGATCTGTCTTATCTGTACCGGGTCTGCCTGCAGGGGCGGTAGGTTGGGTTCGATCGTGGCCGAAAGAAATGTCTGCTTTTCACCGCTACCGAGTTGAGCCATTTCCAGACAGGATCTTACCAGTTCGGCAACATCGACCGTCTGTCTTTCGGGAGCCTTCTTTTCGACCAGCTGCCGCATCCGCTGGATGATTTCACCGGCACGTTCCGCCTCGCGGACTGCCTTTTCGATTACAGACAGCACAAGCGGATCAATCGAAGCGTCCGACTTCGCTTTCCGCGATACGGACTGAAGGTACAAAAGGACAGCGGTCAAGGGCTGATTCAGCTCATGCGCGATTGCTGCGCCCATCTCGTCGAGTGCGCTGAGCCGTGTCATGTGCAACAATTGGGCCTGCGTCTTGGCCAGGCGATCCTCGATCTGCTTGCGGGATCTAAGATCTCTGAGGATACCGATGAACTGGCGCCCATAGGACGATTCGGCCTCGCCGACGGACAACTCGATCGGAAAAACTGTTCCGTCCTTGTGCTGTGCCTGCACCTCACGGCCGATACCGATGATTTTCTTCTCCCCGGTATCAATGTAATTTTGAACGTAGTGATCATGCGCCTGCGCGTATTCCCGAGGCATGATCTTGTTGACGTTCCGTCCAAGCAGATCTGCTGCCTCGTATCCGAACAATCGCTCACAAGCTTTGTTGTAGGCCAGCACCAGACCGCGATCATTGATGACGATGATACCGTCGACAGCGGTATCAAACACACTCGCAAGCCGCGCCTCTGAAACAGCGGCCGTTTCGGCATTGCGATCAATTACACTGTCGTCTGCCATCCCGGCACCCAAATGGAAATCACGTCCATTCAAGGTTTAAGGGGTTTCACGTAGACCAGCAACCCAACATATGTCTAAATCTCTGGAAGCCAAGCGTTAATTCGCCGTACCGCCTCGGCCAGCTGATCCTGCCTGCGGGCGTAGCAAAGACGAACAAAGTTCTCACCTCCCGGACCAAACGCAGAACCGGGTGCCAGACCGACACCGGTCTCCCGCACAAGATCAAGCGCAAACCGGCGCGTGTCGGTAACGCCATCAATGGAAAAGAACAGATAAAACGCGCCATCAGGCGGTTTTGCGCCAATGCGACCGGTCTCCTGAAGTCCTTCGAAAACGGCGTTCCTTCCAAGGCGCGCACGTTCTATTTGTGATGCGAGGAAGTCTTCTCCCTCAGTCAACGCCGCAACGGCTCCCCATTGCATGAAAGCGGGAACACCGGAGGTAGAGTACTGGATCAGGTTTTCGACAACCTGACCGATTATCGGCGGTGCGGAGATCCAGCCGACACGCCAACCTGTCATTGCCCAGTTCTTGGAAAACGAATTCACAAAAATGATCTGATCGTCTTCATCCGCGATATCGTAAAACGACGGTGACCGAGGTTGCTCCCCATAAAAATACTGGGCGTAGATCTCGTCAGCTATGATCCAGAGGCCATTTTTGCGGGCAATCTCCAGAAATGCGCGCAACAGTTCTTCCGATGCGGTCCATCCGGTCGGATTGCTCGGAGAATTCAAAAAGAGTGCGGCGGTGTGAGGTGTGATTGCAGCCTCGATTTCCTCCATGTGCAAGCTCCACCCGCCGTTTGCCTCGCGGAGCGGTACCGGTACCGGTCTGGCTCCATGTATTTCCACTGCAGCAGAAATATTCGGCCATGACGGAGACGGAACAATCACCTCTCTGCCGGGGTCCACGACAGCCTGCACGGCAAGCTGAATCGCCTGCATGCCAGATCCGGTGACGAAGAACCTCTCGGCAGAAAACACCCTGCCATACAGGTCCTGATGATAAGCCGCCAACGCTTCACGCAACTGGGGAATGCCGCGCTGGTAGGTATAAAAGGTTTCCCCCCGGTCGAGTGAAGCCTTCACCGCCCGGTTGATGAAATCCGGCGTCGGCAGATCCCCCTCACCTGCCCAGAGAGGTATCAGAGCTTCGTGATGCCAGCCCGCATTGAACACTTCGACAATGCCGCTTTCGGCCGTGTTGCGTGCACCTGCACTCAATCGCTCGATCAGGTTGGACAACTCACATTTCCTCGCATGCTTTTCCCGCGCACCTTAGCTCGTTTGAAACCAATTGTTTCATGAAACGATGTGAACAGGACTTCACCAACATTGATCAGTTACCCCTTGGCAAACCGGTCGATATTCTGTTTTGCCCTCATTGTTCGCAAGACGAATGGACAGAATGGTTTCGCTGTGCTCCGATCTGAATAAGGTGGCGAAACAAATTGCTGCAGGAACCGGGTCGGGAGGACAGTAAACAGCGCAATGTTGCACGGATGGATCGTGATATTGACCGCAACGGCCTATATCCTGCTGCTGTTTGCCATTGCCAGCTATGGCGACCGGATGACGCGCCGCAAATCATCACGCGCCGGTGGACGTCCATTCATCTACGCACTTTCCTTATCCGTCTATTGCACGTCCTGGACATTCTTCGGCTCGGTTGGAAACGCCAGCAGGAGTGGTGCGGAATTTCTGACAATCTATATCGGCCCCCTGCTTGTATTCGCACTTGGTTATCCGCTGCTGCGGCGGATCGTCCAGATCTCGAAGACGGAGAGCATCACGTCGATTGCCGATTTCATCGGCGCGCGATACGGCAAAAGCCAATCCGTGGCAGCACTCGCAACATTGATCGCCGTGATTGGCGTAATCCCCTATATCGCGCTGCAGCTGAAAGCCGTTTCCCTGTCGGTCACGACCATGGTGGGGCCGCTGATTTCGCCCGGCGACATCTTTACCCCTGTCTTCGACGACGTGACGCTGCTTATCGCACTGGGCATGGCCATCTTCAGCTGGGCTTTCGGAACTCGTCACATCGATGCGACGGAACACCAGGAAGGTCTCATGCTGGCAATCGCAACTGAAGCGATCGTCAAGTTGTTTGCCTTTCTGGCCGTTGGCGTATGGGTCACTTATTGGCTGTTCGACGGCCCGTTCGACCTGGTCCGGGCCATTACGGAAGCTCCGGAGGTGGCAGAGGTATTCGAACAGCCGATCAACGTGAGCAACTGGCTGATCCTGTCAATTCTGTCCGGATTCGCGGTTCTGATGTTGCCGCGTCAGTTTCATGTCACCGTCACGGAAAACAACTCAGATGCCGAACTTCGGCGGGCAACCTGGCTGTTCCCTGTCTATCTGGTTCTGATCAATCTCTTCGTGATCCCGATTGCCGCTGCCGGAATGCTGCGTTTCGGCCAGGATATCAATCCCGATACTTTCGTTCTTGCCCTGCCGATTGATGCCGGCCAGAACTGGCTGGCACTGTTTGTCTTCATCGGCGGATTGTCCGCCGCAACCGCAATGGTCATCGTCGCCACGGTAGCGCTGGCAATCATGATTTCCAACGACATTGTTGTTCCGCTCCTTCTTCGCCGTCACAGTGAGGACGAGCTGGTCAATACCAGTGGACGGGACATGAGCCGGCAGTTGCTCACGATCCGCCGCCTGGCGATTTTTGCGATCCTTCTTCTGGCCTATGCCTATTACCGGGCGGCCGGTGACACCGCGGCGCTGGTATCGATCGGCCTGCTGTCCTTTGCCGCGATTGCGCAATTCGCGCCTGCCTTTATCGGAGCCCTTGTCTGGCGCAGGGCAACCTCTCTGGGGGCGCTGGCAGGACTGAGTGGCGGGTTCGTGCTTTGGGTCTACACTCTTCTTTTGCCGACTTTCGCTCAATCCGGGCTGATTTCGGCCGGTTTTCTGGAAACAGGTCCGTTCGGCGTGGGCGTTTTGAACCCGCAATCGCTCTTTGGAATCGAGGCCGATCCCTTTATTCACGGGACGCTCTGGAGCCTTTGTATCAATATCCTGCTTTTTATCGGCGTCTCCTTTGTCAGAAAACCGCTGCCGGCCGAAACGCTGCAGGCAAATGTATTTGTGCCCGCAGAATTCACCCCGTCGCCGAGCCTTCGATACTGGCGAACCTCCGTGACAGCAGGCGACCTGCAATCGACTGTCGCCCGCTATCTTGGCGAGGAACGCACGGAACGTTCGTTTCATCGGTTCGCGACCGAAAGAGGCATCCCGCTCGACCCCAATACCCTGGCCGATGCCAATCTGCTGAGGTTTTCCGAGCAACTCCTGGCAAGCGCCATCGGCGCTGCATCTTCACGTCTGGTTCTGACGCTGATGCTCAAACGCCACGATCCGTCGACCAAGGGAGCAGTAAAACTTCTCGACGACGCATCCGTTGCCATCCAGTACAACCGCGATCTTCTGCAAACCGCGCTCAATCAGGTTCGTCAAGGCATCGGTGTTTTCGACCGGGATTTGCGACTGATCTGCTGGAATCGCCAGTTCAGGGACCTTCTTGGACTGCCTGCGGAATATGGTCAGGTCGGCACCACTCTCGACGCGATTTTGCGCGTGAACGCAGAACGCGGCGAACACGGCCCGGGGCCAGTCGAAGCGATTGTCGCCGACCGGATCGAAAAGCTGGTGCTCGTCCAGGAAACCTTCCAGGAGCGTCTGGAATCCAGTGACACTGTGTTTGAAGTTCGGATCAGCCCGATGCCGGACGGAGGAATCGTCACCACCTATACCGACATCACGGAACGGGTCATGGCAGAAGATGCACTTGCGCGCGCCAACGAAACGCTCGAGCGGCGCGTCAGGGAAAGAACCGAGGAACTCACGCACGTCAACGAACGCCTCGTCGAAGCCACACGCGCCGCAGAAGAAGCCAATATCGGCAAGACCAGATTTCTGGCTGCTGCCGGCCATGACATTTTGCAGCCCCTTAACGCTGCTAGACTTTACTCGTCCGTCCTGGTCGACAAACTCAAGGAAGGTGACGACGGCGATCTCGTGCGCAACGTGGAAGCGGCACTGGAATCGGTTGAGGACATCATAGGCGCCGTGCTCGACATTTCCCGGCTCGACACTGGTGCCTTGAAACCGGAGCCGACCGTATTCCGGCTGGATGAAATCTTGCGTGGTCTTGCGCTTGATTTTCAACCCGTCGCGCAGGAAAAGGGTCTCGAACTGAGGATCGTGCCGACGTCAATTTCCATTCGAACCGATCGCCGGCTGTTACGCCGCCTGCTGCAAAATCTGGTTTCCAATGCGTTAAAATACACACAGGAAGGCCGGGTTCTGGTCGGCTGCAGGCGTCGTGGCAACCGTGTGCTTGTCGAGATCCACGACACCGGAATGGGAATCCCGAAAAGCAAGCAGAAGGCCATTTTTCAAGAGTTTCACAGGCTGGATGATGGCATGCGTGTTGCCAAGGGCCTTGGACTTGGCCTGTCGATCGTGGAACGGATCAGTCATGTTCTGAACCATCCTGTCGACCTTCGCTCGGACGCCGACAAGGGATCCTGTTTCTCCGTTGAGTTACCGCGTTCAGCGGCAGTTCCCGATATCGAACCCGCCAAACAAGCCCCTGCTGCAATCGGCAATCTGGACGGCCTTTGCGTCGTGGCAATTGACAACGAACCGGATATCTTGAGCGGGATGCACCATCTCTTGTCGAGCTGGAACTGTACAGTCGTCACCGCTGCAAATGAGCATGAAGCCGCTGCGCTCCTGAACAAGGCAGGCCTGACGCCTGACGTCATCCTGGCCGACTACCATCTGGATGAGGGCACAGGCATTGAGGCAATCGTCAAACTCAGGTGGAAATTCGGAAACAGCATTCCGGCAATCCTGATTACCGCAGACCGGAGCAGACCCGTGCGGTCAGAAGCCGGAGACAAGGATATCTCCTTCTTCAACAAGCCGGTCAAGCCTGCCGCGTTGCGCGCGCAGCTTGCCCGGTGCCAGGCTGGCCAAGCGGCAGAGTAAATCTTCACGATGCGGAGGATTTTTTTCCCGGCACCTGTTGAGGCTCCAGGGAGTTTTGTGGTGCGGTACTGGGGCTACGGTCTTCCCAGTCTTCAGAACTGACCTGCGTTATCTTCATCGGATTTGCATGTGGTTTGCCGAAGTAATAGCCCTGCAGCGTGTCACACCCCAGGGTGCGCAAGGCTTCCACCTGAAACTGGCGCTCAACACCTTCCGCAGTCACCTCAAGGCCGAGGTTGTGCGCAAGAGCGATCACAGCAGAAATAATGGCCAAACCATCGCTGCGCTCTCCGATCTCGTCCACAAACGACTTGTCGATCTTGATCTTGTCGAACTTGTATTGCCGCAGGTAGGACAACGACGAATAGCCGGTACCGAAATCATCCAGCGAGATCTTGATACCGAGATCGCGAAGTTTTTCCAGTTTGTCCGGCGCTGATCCGAAGTCCCGCAGAAAAACCGATTCTGTGATCTCAAGAACAAGACGCTCGGGTGGAAATCCGGTCTCATCAAGAACGGACGTGATATGCCCCACAAGGTTGGGGTCCATGAACTGCACCGGTGACAGGTTCACCGCGACGCTCTCCAGTTCGGGGCATTGCGCCGCCGCCGCACATGCCTTTCGCAGAACCCAGTTTCCGAGCGGCAGGATAAGACCGGCGTGTTCGGCAATGGGTATGAAAGTATTCGGCGTAACTTCACCGCGCGTTGGATGGAACCAGCGGACCAAGACCTCGCTTGAGACCACTTTTCCGGAACGGGAATCAACAATCGGCTGGAATTCGACACTGAGCCTGCCGTATTCGAAGGCTTCACGCAGATCCGCTTCCAGTTCCCGGCGTTCGCGAACCTCGCGCTCCATGTCACTTTCAAAAGCAAGTGCCCGGCCACGGCCACTTTCCTTGGCCTTGTAGAGGGCGATGTCGGCCTTTCGCATCAGATCGTCGACCGTGTCCCCTTTGTCGCGCAGCCGCGTGAAGCCGACCGTTGAACCGATGGCGAAGTCTCGCCGTCCGATCCTGAAGGGTTTTCGCGTCACACTGACAAGCTCTTCGGCAAAAGCACTCGCCGCCTGGTCGCTGACGAAGCGGCCAAGTGCAGCGAATTCGTCTCCACCGAAACGGGCCAACGCGGTCCTGCCCTCGCTGATGGCCGTAAACCTGTCGGCAACCTGCCGCAAAAGCTCATCGCCGGCCGGGTGTCCGCTCGTATCGTTGACAACCTTGAAATTGTCCAGGTCGATGAGAAACAGCGTCAGCGTGTTCTGGCCGGTCCGGGCTTGTTCCTCCAGCATGCTCTCAGCCTGCTTCAGGAACCAGCTGCGGTTCCCGATACCGGTCAGTGAATCATGGTCTGCCAGATGAGATGCAAGCGCATTGGCGCGTCGAGGTTCCGTGATATCGGAGGCCACCCCCCGGTATCCAGCGAATGAGCCGTGATCGTCATAGATTGGTCTTGCGGCAAGGGACCACCAGCGTTCTTCACCATTGACCGTCAGACCGATGATCATCTCGCGGAAAGATTTTTGCAGGCCAATGGCTTCCTCGAGTTTGGCGACCGCATCCCGCGCTTCGTCCTCATCGAGAGAGTAGGCCAGATCAACCATGCGCATGGCATGGAGTTCCGATCTGCTTCGACCGCTCGCATGCAGAAACCGGTCTGAGACATTCCGGAAATTTCCGGCACTGTTGGCTTCCCAGATCCAGTCGCTCGATGTTTCCTCAAACTCATTCAGCAGCAGTGCAATCAGCTCGCTGTGCTTTTCGAGCTCCGCCTCTGCGAGAAAATGAGACGCAAACAACCAACCCGCCGCTGTCGTGCTGCCGATCACCACGAAAGCGTAGCTGGTTAGCAAAAACAGGAGCGGCCACATCATCACGCCCTGATCGATGACAAGCGCGACAACGGTTGCCACATAGAGGATTGCGACCCACCTGAAGGCGGCCTGGGGTACTGTGGCAAGTGCAAACCCTCCGCCACAAATCATCCCGGTGGTGATGCAGGACGCAATCCAGATACCGTTCAAATTTCCACTTGCAAAGGCGACGATGGGCACGACGGCCCAAAGCGCACTCAATACGGTGGCGTGGCGCAAGGCTGCTGAAAGGGCTCGTCGGGATGCCAGTTCCACCGGCGAACGTTTCGCGAGAAACCACTTTATCGCGGTGAGCGCCATAAGGCTCAACACCGCAATCACCCAACCTAAAACATAAGGAAGCGGCAGGACCAGCGCCAGGACAGGAGTGACGACCACCACGTTGACGATGTTGGCAAGAATAGTGAGCGGCGTCAGGCGGGCGATACTCGCGATCTGCGCCGCTCGCACCTTGCAGGCCAGGTACTGATCGACGACAGGATGACCGAATGCAAGAAGGAGAGCCCTCGACGGACTGGAATCCATTTGCCCATCCGTCTTCGACGCTGCAAATCTAATGCGCGTCCCGGGTGACACTAGCGCCATCAATATCGTCTGGAGGATCAATTTCCAATTGGCGCCGGGCCGCATCTCGTCTCCGCATCCACTACTCGCCGCTGTGGGCGTCACAGTTCAATGGGGGGAACGTAAGTGCAATCCCTGAAATTCCGGTAAAAGGCTTGGTCGGAATTACGGAAATTTCTGAAACATTTAAAGAATTTAGAGCTAATGCCCGTTTAGGTTAACAGACTGCTTCCGAGGTCCAGTTGGCACATAAACAACGCACAGACCGCTTTCGTTGCGGCCTGTATAGGATGATTTGCCGACACCCGTGCTGGAAGGATGTTGCTACGCCCCGGCAGCTTCCTGCGTCTCCCCGCCGAGCTGCCATTGCCCGGCCTCAATCTTGGAGGCGGCGATGACGGCTTGAGTTCGGCTTTCCACACCAAGCTTTTGCAGAATGGCAGAGACATGAGCCTTGACCGTAGCCTCGGACACCGACAGCTCATACGCGATCTGCTTGTTCAGCAGGCCTTCGGACAACATCATCAGAACGCGAACCTGTTGCGGTGTCAGCGTGGACAAGCGTTGAACCAGATCATCACTGCCATCGTCAGCCTTCAGATCGACATCGGGTGGTGTCCACATGTTGCCGGACATGACCTCAGAAATCGCCTGACGGATGACTTCGATGCCGTGTGATTTGGGTATGAAACCAGAAGCTCCGAATTCAATTGCCCTCCGGATTGCCTGCGGCTCTTCATTCGCGGAAACAACAACCACCGGAACGCCGGCATATTGCGCACGCAAATACATCAGGCCGGAAAAGCCCCGCATTCCAGGCATCGTCAGATCGAGAAGGATGAGATCGGCATCGCCGTCCTTTTCAAGGCGCGACGTTACATCTTCAAGCGCCCCTGCTTCCTCTATGGACGCATCAGGATACTGCGTTTCGAGCGTTTGCCGCAGAGCTCCACGAAACAGAGGATGATCATCTGCGATGATAAAACGATATGAGGTCGACGACACGTTGTTTTTCCTCCCTCAACGGTCACTTTTCCGCCTTACCAGCCTTTTTTTCGCCGAGCGCTCCGCTGCAAGCGTGCGCTTCAAGGCGACTCTATCGGCTTTTTGTTCCGTAATGCGGCTTGTTTGAAGTATGTTTGCATCATGGGTTGCGCGCAAGTCAAACAATGCTTTTGGTGAATGTATGCACTTTTTCATCCGCGCCTCTACGGCAAGGCGATAGATTTTCGCCGGCACGCAATTCTTCCCTTTTAATATAAAACCTAGATTAACTTCATATCGGAACGTGCAACTACGGGTTTAATGTTAAGTTTCCGCAGTAGCATTTCACCTATTGAGAATATTTCGCGATCAATCCAAACTATTTTTTCCACAGTCTACATTTCTTATTGATAAAATCTCAAAAGAGAGCAACAAATGAACTTGTACCAATTCGCAAAAACCTAATAAATCACTAAGCGCACGAAGTTATAGAATGACCATTCAAGCTACTCTTTACTCATTTGTGAATCGCTGGGAATGCGATGAAAATGATCACCTAAACGTTCAGTTCTATTTTAACCGATTTGAAGAAGCCGACCGCCAGTTCCGTTTGATGTGCGGGTTGAGTGAAACAATCGTCGGTGCAAGGCGTGTGAGACACGTCCGCTACCACCGGGAACTACGCACAGGCGATCTGATAACTGTACACTCCAGCGTTGCCTTCGACGGTCCGCACATGTTGACCGTTGTGCATGAAATGCGTGACGGAACCACAGGCACCCTGGCGGCAACCGCTCTCGACGGATATGAACCAAGCCCGAATTCCGCCAAATCGCTGCGTCAGCGTTTCAAGGAATTCCAGACCCCCATGATTTCCGAAGCAGCGCCGCGAGGAATCCCGTCCGGCCCGGCGGGACTACGCACCTCGTTGCCAGGACTGTTGTCTCACGGCGCGGAAATCTGCTTCAGGGGAACGGTGCTGCCGCGCAACATCGGGCCGGATGGAAAGGCAGATGACCAGTTTGCCCTCTCCTGCTTTACCGATGGCGTCGCGCATGTCTGGCAGCGCACACCGATGGATCATGCATATCTAAACCAAAACGGATATGGCCGGGTCGCCGCAGAGATGAAGCTGACCTGGTCGACACCGGTTAAATCCGGAGACACAGTGGTCGTCGCAACAGGATTTACCAGCGTCAACGCCAACACTTTCTCGATGCGGCATCATTTGTTTGAAAGCCGTACGACCAGACTGGTTGCGACCCTGGACGTTGTCGCCCTGACAATGGATCTTTCGACGCGCAAGGCCGTTGCCTTGCCGGAAGAGGCTCACAGCAGCATTTCAAAGATGCTAATCGACTGACTCAAACGGTTTAGCAGTTAAGACCGGGCGCAAGGCAATCCAAAACTTGCCTGCGCTTCTCAACCCGAAATTCGCTCGTGAGCACCCAGGCGGCTTGTTGGGCTTCAATTCAATTTGCGACAGAATACAGGGGCAAGTGCGAGACCCCTCATCGTACAGGCTCGTGAATGCTTTACGGTGGGTGCTATTGATCACTGGTCTCCCGGACACCGTGGTCGAAGAAGACACCCAGTTGAGGCACCACGTCTAGTTCCCGTCGTTGTCAAAGTCTTTCTGCAAGTCGCGCACCATGCCGAAAAATCGCCGCATGGCACTTTCAGTAAAGGTCAGAACCCGTTCCAGCTCCTCATCCTCCTCGATCCATCTGGATGTCTGGTCTCCTTCATCTGTCTTCGGACCCTGCCGTTTCAGAGTCGAACCAGGTGCTTGCGGCGCGGGAGATCCGGCCTGATCTTCCAGTTGCTCAAGACGGGCTGACAGGCGGTCAACTTCCGCTGCCAGCTCATTGATTTCCGCAAGATAGGCTTCTTCCGCCAATGGCACCGGGTTGCATCTCCAGGAGCTGTTCTGTTTCCGGCAAATCGAAACAGTGCCAGTTTGCCGGTCGACCCTCAGGATGTCTCCGTCGGCTTCAACAAGAGAGAACCGCTCGGGCTGTCCCTCGGTCACGGCCTGGGAATCCTTGCCTGCCATTCCTGACTGGGCTTGCGCAGGTACCGCCAGGACCAAGACAGCCGCTACCGCGCCAAGGAGGTAAAGGAACGTAATCTTGCGCATCGTCATCGTGGGTCTCCGGGTTTTGCTCAACAGCAGACCTGTCGCTGTACTCTCATAGCGGTGATGGGTGACACAAATCCATGGCCAAAGCGCGGCTTGCGGAAACTTTCCGCCTCATCCCTGTCAATGCTCAACTGTCCGGCAACAACGCTTCCAACGCTTCCAACCGGTCGGCTTCCGCCGGCGGCTTGTCCCATCGCAACCTGGATATTCTTGGAAACCGCATGGCAACGCCGGACTTGTGCCGGGTCGAACGGTTCAGTCCTTCGAAGGCCACTTCCAGAACAAGACCTTGATCCTTGCCGTGTTCGACTTCCCGCACAGGGCCGAAACGGTTGATTGTGTTGTTGCGGACAAATCGGTCAATTTCACGAAGTTCTTCATCGGTGAAGCCAAAATAGGCTTTGCCGACCGGCACCAATTCCTCGCCGGCATCTCCGCGCCGCCAGACGCCAAATGTGTAGTCCGAGTAAAAGGAAGACCGTTTTCCGTGTCCCCGCTGAGCATACATGAGCACGGTGTCGACCAGAAACGGTTCGCGTTTCCATTTGAACCAGGGTCCTTTCGGCCGGCCACTGACATATGAAGAGGCCCATTGCTTGAGCATCAGTCCCTCGACAGCTTCGGCGTCGTCGGACCGGAGAAGTTTGTGCGGGTCGGCGCGTGCGGCGGCTATTTCATCCCACCCGTTCACTTCAACCATCGGCGACAGCTCGATGCGCGGATCTGAAACTGTACCAATGAATACCTCCAACCTCTTGCGCCGCTCAACAAACGGCCTGTCGCGCAGATCCTCGTCACCTATCTGGAGCAGATCATATGCCCGGATCGCTGCCGGATGGTCCCGGATCAGTTTCGGTCCTGCTGTCTTGCGATTCAGACGTTTTTGAAGGTCGGAAAAGGGTTTTACCTTGCCATCATGAACAATCAGAAGCTCACCATCTATGCAGGCATTGAAATCCAGCAACTCGACAATATCGGGAAACGCCCTGGAAATATCCTCGCCCGTGCGGCTGTAAAGGCGGCGAACCGTTTCACCGCTTGAAGTCTCCCCTGCCGCTGCCTGCACCCGGATGCCGTCCCATTTCCATTCAACTGCGTAGTCCGCAGCCACCAGTATGCCGGTATCCCGGGCTTCATCCAGCGGGTGCGCCAGCATGACCGGCCGGAACGGTGCCGGATCCTGATTGTCAGGTCTTGTGCCTTTTCCCTCTGCCCAGGCAAACAGAGTTTCATAGGGCGGTTTCAATCCATGCCAGACTTCTTCAATCTGAGACACATCCAGACAGCCGAGCTTTGCAACCGATGTCTTGGCAAGCCTTGAGGAGACACCGACACGCAGGCCGCCGGTCACGAGTTTCAACAACGCCCACCTGCCTGTCTCGTCCAACCGGTCAAGCCATGCCGTCAACAATCGGGGAACGTCTGTTTTTCCGGCAGTCTCCAATTCAGTAACGACCTGCGTCAGCGTCAATTCGCCGTTGGTCACATCAGGACGGTTCCTTCCGGCCTCGGGCCACATCAGCGCTATTGTCTCGGAAAGATCCCCGACAAAATCATAAGATAGCGCAAACAGCTGCGGATCTGTTCGTTCACTGATCAGGGATCGAAGAAGCGCAGGTTTTGCGTTTTTGAACGAAAGTCCCCCAGTCAGTGCGGCAAGGGCGTAGCCACGATCCGGATTGGCCGTTTCCTGAAAGTAACGCACCAGCAACGCCTCCTTCGCAAGGCGCCGGGGTTCGAGGGAAAGTCGGTCCAGAAGCTGGGAGAAAGCCTGCATGAACAGAGAAAAGCCGGGAAAGCCTTGCGATGCAAGTCTTTCCCGGCCTTGTGCGAACTAGCTCAATTGCGTGGAGGGGGTTGCAATTCAAGCCGCCGCATACAGGTGGTCTTCAGCCGCATTGATTTTCAGTCCGGCAATACCATCCTTCACCCACCTGACTTCCATGGGGTGCCTGTCACCGGACGCGTCCTCATAGGTAATGCGCATTCCAACGTCGGCACCTTCAAAGCTGGTGACTGCAACACCACCTTCGGAACTGTTCACCAGGCTGGTCGTAATCTCGCGCCCGTCTTGAGTAGTCAATGTTACCGTCTGACCCGTCTCCAGTGTGCGCGAGGCCCGGCGGCGTTCCTCAACATCCTGGGCCATTTCAACAAGGAACCCTTCGATGCCCTTTGCCATCTGATCGGCAACGTCCTTGACCTCGCCGGAGATACGATCGACGATTTGAGCTTCACCCGCAGTTGTCTGAACGGCCTGATCGACGCTTTCGGCGCTGTTGACGGCATTGCTCGTCTCGCTCGCGGCCATGGTGATGCTTTGCGAGATCTCCTGCGTCGCAACGCTTTGCTCACCGACCGCGGTTGTGATCGCACTGGTCACTTCACTGATCATCTCAATGGAACCGGAAATCTTCCGAATGGAACCGACGGCTTCATCGGTCAGTCCCTGCACGGAGGAAATCTGACTTGAGATTTCCTCCGTTGCCTTGGCGGTTTGCGTGGAAAGCTCCTTGACCTCCGCCGCGACCACCGCGAACCCCTTGCCGGCCTCACCGGCTCTTGCGGCCTCTATGGTCGCATTCAGCGCCAGGAGATTGGTCTGTTCGGCAATTGCCCGGATCATCTCCACGACGGTTCCTATTTTTTCCACCGCTTCCGCTAGGCTTGAAACACTCTGATCAGTTCGTTGCGCCACACCCGTCGCGTCGCTGATGACAGTGTTGGCACGATCGGCCTGGCTCATGATTTCCTGGATCGCGGCGGACATCTCTTCGGCTGCGGCTGCGACTGTCTGAACGTTGTTTGATGACGAGGCGGATGCATCGCGGGCTTGTGTTGCAGCTCCAGATGCTTCTTGCGAGATCGACCGGACACGCGCAGCAATCTCGGTCATGGTGCCTGTCTTTTCGTGAACTTCGCCTGTAACGCTGTTCATCAGATCCTTGAACTTGTTGATCAATTCCTCAACGTGATTCTGGCGCATGCGCTCGCGATCACGTTCCTTGGCAGCTTCGGTCTCCAGTTTCTGACGCACCCTCGCGTTCTCCTGAAAAACACCACCGGCACGCGCGAGATCCCCAATGACGTCGCTACGCTCGCCGTAGGGCATCTTGAACTCGATATCACCATTGGAAATGCGCACGAGGTTGGCAGTCAGGTTTGCCAGGACACCGTTGACGCTGCGGAGCTGCCAGACACATATTGCAAGGGTCAGAAGGATAACAGCAAGCGTTTCGGCAATTACGTAATTCAGGTGGGAAATCGCGGCAGCAGCAAGCTCCTGTGCTCTTAGTTCTCCGGCCTTGAGCATCCCCAGCGATGTCTCTCGGATCAGGTTCAGGCGTTCGGTCGCCTTACCGAACCAGACGGATCCCTCGATCCCCTGACCGTCCTGCGTCTGCGGCAAATTGCGCAGAACACTGCGCCACTCCGCGATCTGATTGACAGCCGGCCCCACCACGATCTGGTTGTAGGATGCGAGCTCTTCCGGCGTCGCAACACTCTTGAAGTTCTCCAGAAACGTGGTTTCAACCGACAAGCGATCAAAATAGGCAAGAAACCGATCAACTGGTATTTCTTCGTTCTTCTCGATGATCGTGAAGAGCTGAGCACCAAGCGCACGTTCCAGCCCACCTGCCTCGATCGCTTCGGTGAGCAGCAGGAATGGTGTCATCTGTTCGGCGTATTCGGGATCCGCACTCGCATGCTGGGCTTCCTGAATAATCAGGATCAGGTCGCGAATCTTACCTGAATAAAATTCCAGGTTTTGCTTGCCGTTCAGGATCCGGCCATCGATTCCGGAGCGGTGCCCTGCGATGGTGTCCAACCCGCTTGCAGTGGCGCGGACTTCTTCAACAAGCTTGGGATTGCCGACATTGAAATCAACAACCGTCTTTCGCAGGTCGTCAAGCGCCTTGTCGGTTGCGCCGCGTTGCCTGTCCAGGAGGGCCCTGGGCTCATCGGAGTAGCCTGATGCAAGAAGAACGGCAGTCCTGCCCCGCTCCTTCTGCAATTCATGCAGCACGGCCTCGGATTTTTCGGCCATCAGCGCCGTCGGATAGATATCGGCGGCAACCCGGCTTTCCGTGTAGGCCTCGTTGAGCGCGATAAATGTCGCAACACCGTAGGCCAATAGCGGCACAATCGCCAGCAGGGCGATCTGCATGCGAATCGATTTCAGCATCGGACACTCCCATCGCTTCAACTGACCGGATTTAGCATGGTTGCAGGTTAATAAATTCACTCTACCTGAGGGTGAAAATACAATCTTTTATGTCTAATGTTAAAAATTACAACTAAATTCATACCAATCACATTTGCAACCATCGTTACTACTTTCACTTGTGCCTAATATTGAGTCATGTGGTCGCTGTGGACGACAGCCGCTTTTGCATATATAAGCCGCGCAAATCCTCGCCCGACGAAGTCCGGGCGGATCCGGTAGACTGCTGATTGGCATGCAGATGATCCGGAGCAGTTGAAAGATCTCTATGACCGAATTGAATTCACTCGCCCCGGCCCTGTCGGCCGCGTTGGCGAAGCGGGGCTATGAAAGCCTGACGCCTGTCCAGGAAAGCGTTCTGAGCGACGCACCAGCAGAAGCGGACCTTCTCGTGTCCGCCCAGACCGGTTCCGGAAAAACGGTTGCCTTCGGCCTTGCTCTCGCCCCGACCCTCCTTCGCGACAATGAACACCTTGGAAAAGCCGGTGCTCCGATTGCCCTTGCGATTGCCCCGACCCGTGAGCTTGCGCTGCAGGTCAAGGAAGAACTGACCTGGCTTTATGAAGAAGCCAGGGCCGTCACCGCGTCCTGCGTCGGCGGGATGGATCCGCGCACCGAGCGGCGGCAACTGGATCGCGGCGTGCACATCGTCGTCGGAACACCTGGCCGCTTGCGTGACCATATCGAGCGCGGCGCGCTTGACCTGTCTGAATTGCGCGCGGTCGTACTCGATGAAGCCGATGAAATGCTCGACATGGGTTTCCGCGAGGATCTTGAGTTTATTCTCGACGCGGCTCCTCAGGAGCGCCGAACGCTGATGTTTTCGGCGACCGTTCCCAAGCCGATTGCGGAGCTTGCGAAGAGGTTTCAGAAGGACGCGGTTCGTCTCTCGACTATCAACGCGCGGGAGCAGCACGGCGACATCCATTATGTCGCTCATCCTGTTGCGCCGAATGAACGAGAGAACGCAATCATCAACGTCCTGCGAATGCATGAAGCTGAAAAGGCGATTGTCTTCTGTTCTACACGCGAAGCCGTCAGCCGTCTGACGTCGCGACTCGCCAACCGCGGCTTTTCGATTGTTTCTCTTTCTGGCGAGCTCAGCCAGGAACAGCGTTCCAGTGCATTGGCCGCCATGAAAGACGGCCGCGCGCGCGTCTGCGTTGCCACCGATGTTGCCGCACGCGGGATTGACCTGCCAAATCTGGATCTGGTTGTCCACGCGGATCTTCCAACCGGGAAAGCTGGACTGCTCCATCGGTCCGGGCGTACCGGCCGCGCAGGACGAAAGGGAACCTGTGTTCTCATGGTGCCGTTCCCAAGACGGCGCCAGGCTGAACGCGTACTTCAATTTGCGGGGATCAAGGCAACCTGGACAGGTGCGCCCACGGCGGAAGCCATCCGCGCAAACGACAAGGAACGGCTTCTTGCCGACCCTGCGCTGTCAGTGGAACTCGAAGACGAGGACCGTGCACTGGCGATGGAACTCCTCGCACTGCACAGCGCGGAACAACTGGCAGCTGCGTTCGTCAAGCTGAGACAGTCTCGCATGCCCGCGCCGGAAGAGATTACGGAGATCGATGAATCTTCGCTCAGGGGACGGGACGCCGGATCACGTGGTGGCCGAACCGCGGAAATTACCGGAAAGTTCGAGGACGGCATCTGGTTTTCCCTGTCGCTCGGTCACAGGCAACGGGCAGAGCCACGCTGGATCCTGCCGATGATCTGCCGCGCGGGCCATGTCACCAAGAAAGAAGTCGGTGCGATCAAGATCTTCCAGAACGAGCTGTATTTCGAAATCGCAGGCAGTCACGGCAAGCGCTTTTCCGATGTTATCAAGCGTGAGGGTTCAAGCGAGGAAAACGTCACGATCACGCTTCTGGACGCGCGGGGCGGCAAGATCCCCGCACCACCCAAGGACGACGGGTTCCGGCGCGACCGCGGCGGTCCGCCCAAACGCCGCCCGCGCAAGGCGGATGCACCAGACTACGAGACACTCGGACCGGAAGACAGCCTCAAATCCGGCAAACCGAAACGTGGCCCGAAGCGCGATTTCGATGCGCCACGCGGCAAGAAACGGCGCCGCGACGATGATGCCGCTCCCAATCATCCCGCTTATGAGCCGCTTGACATGAAGGCGCTTTCAAAGGACCAGGATAGCGGCGACAGCAAACCGCACCGGAAGGGCGCCAAGGAAGGCGACGCCGATGCGCGGCGCAAGCCGAAACCACGGATAGCGGCCAAAACGTCCGCTGCCAAAAAGAAGGCCCCGAAAAAGAACAAGCCTTCCCGTGCAGAGCGGAAGGCGTCAAAGGCGCAGAAATAACAAACAGACCGGTTGCCAAGGCAATCGGTCTTTTTTTCGGACGCGAAGACCAGGCGTTAGTCGATCGCCTCGATCTCGCCACCTGCGGCTTTCCAGGCGCGAAATCCTCCAGGCAGATGCGCAAGTCCCTTCAGATCGTATTCATTGGCTATTTCAACAGCAAGCGTCGAACGTTCACCAACGGCGCAATAGATCAAAAGGTCCGCGTTCCTGTTGAGGCTGCGAAGTGTGCCGGCATCCGAACAGTGGGAAGCAAACCGTCCATAGGGCAAATGAATTGATCCCGGGATTGCGCCATCACGTCTGCGCTCGCTCTCCTCACGGATATCGACGAGCTGCATCTGTACATTCGGCCAGTCCGCAAGCAACGCGTCCACTTCAACGGAGGGCACGCGGTGTTGAGCTTCCATTCGCAGTCCGAGCTTCAAATTCTCGGGAACCGCGACGTCCATCATCTTCGGATTGGGAAGATTCAGGTTGTTCATGATCTCGGCGTATTCTTCCGCCGAGGAAACATTGAGGCGAGGATTGTACGCCTTTTCTTCCGCAATGGTGCTGACGGTGTCACCCTTGTAGTCGTGCCCGGGATAGACAAATGTCTGTTCCGGCAACTTGAGCAAGCGTTCAAACAAGGAGTGGTACTGATCGTACGGGTCGCCGTTCTGGAAATCGGTGCGGCCAGTGCCCCTGATCAGGAGAGTGTCACCGGTAAAGACGCGGTCGTCCATCAGGAAACTGTAGCTCTCGCTCGTGTGGCCGGGTGTGTGAAGCGCTCTAAGCGTCAACCCTTCAATGGTCAGTTTCTCGTTGTCGCCGACCCGCATGGAAACGACTTCCGTCGGCGACTGTTCACCCATGACGGTCACGCAACGCGTAGCGTCCCTGAGTTTTCCCATGGCGCTGACATGATCGGCGTGAATATGCGTGTCGATCACCTTGACGAGTTTCAGATCGAGTTCTTCAAGAAGTTTCAGATAACGGCCGGTCTGTTCAAGGACCGGATCAATCAGGAGCGCCTCACCGCCACTTCTGCTCGCCATCAGATAGGTGTATGTGCATGAGGTCTTGTCGAACAATTGCCTGAAAATCACAGGGTAACCTCCACTGGTTTTCACTTTCCGGATCTTGTGGCCGGATATACAGGTCGCCGAAACTGTTGCTGCCAATTAGACAAATTGATTTTCAAAAGGCCAATCAAAAAGCATTCACAATACGGCTTTCCCGTCATTGACGCATCATTTTGCCGTTTTGGAAAGACCTGTGCCCTACATCGACCCACGTCGCGCGATTGAACCGAAGCCGATTGCCGTTTCGATGTGCCGAAAGCCGTATTCCGCGCACGCTCACGCAAAACTGGACCCTTTGCAACTGGCAGCGGAACGCGAGCACGCCGCCTTTGCCTTGCGCTCGCGGCGACCACACATCGGCTTGCAATAGCGTTCAAGGTTTCTATTCTCGTTCGGAAAATGGATCGAAGCAGCCAAATCCGACTGAGTTCGAAGTCGTCCATCCTGCCTCCGTCTTCGCCTCAAGAACACTACGGGACGCCCGGTCTTGGAAATTGAACGCGATCGTCTGATCAGAGAAACCCACAAGCGTCTTGTTTCGGTCATGACCGAACGTGCTGTTCCCGCAGTGCTGACGGCCAACCCGATCAATATTCTCTACGCCACCGGTGCTCGGAATATGACTGTGTTCAGCCTCATGGGTCCATTCCGGTTTGCCCTCATATTGGCATCGGGAAAAGTCGTTCTTTGGGAATTCGCAGGCTGCGAACATCTGCAAACGGGCAATCCGGTTGCAACAGACATCCGTGCGGCTCCGGGGATCTCCGCCATTTCCGGTGCCGGATACCGCTCCGAGATCACCCGTTTGGTTCGCAACGTCAGATCCGCATTGGGTGTGGAAACCCGGCTTGCGATAGAAGGTTTCGATCTACCGGTCATTGATGCGTTGCGCGAGGACGGGCTTGAACTGGAAGATGCGACCGATGTTTTTTCGACTGCGCGTCTCATCAAGCAGCCTTTGGAAATTTCAGTCATGCGCGAGGCCGTCAGCCGCGTGGAGGCTGCTGCACGCTCCCTTGAAGCGGCTATCAGGCCCGATGCCAGTGAAGTTGAAGTGTGGTCCGAATTTCACCGCCACCTGATTGCGACAGAAGGCGAATACGTCTCGACCCGGCTATTTCAATCCGGCAGCAGAACGTTCCCTTACTTTCAGGAGGCAGGCCCGCGGCGTATGCAATCCGGGGATCTGGTGTGTTTTGATACCGATGCCCTGGGCTATCTGCACTATGCCGTGGACTTTTCGCGAACGTTCCTGTGTGGTGACCGTGCGGCCAGCCCGAGACAAAAGGATCTCTACAGGCTCGCCCATGACCAGTTGCACCACAATGCGATGCTCCTCGGACCCGGTATCTCCTACGAAGAATTTGCGCGTGCTGCCTGGCCTATTCCGGCCGAGTATCGCGGCCATGGGTATTATTGTCTCGGTCACGGCCTCGGACTATGTGGCGAATTCCCCTATGTGCCGCATTATTTTGATGGCGTTCCTTATGTATTCGAAGGTTGCTTCGAGCCTGGCATGGTGATCTGCATTGAAAGCTATATCGGCGCGGAAGCGGAAAGCGAAGGTGTCAAACTGGAGGACCAGTACCTGATCACCGAGACAGGGGCCGAGCGGATGACCACTTACCCATTTTGCGAGGCTCTGCTTGCCTGAGACTATGGCCCTATACAGCGGCGATCATTCGTTGATGATACAGGTGATCACCCAGTCAGGCCCCTGCTGGATCAATTGATAGTGGCACGTGAACTCAAACACGGCTTCACCATCAGCACTTTCCTGCGACCAGTCGAGCGTCACGAGAGCGGCCGATCCGCTGACGTGGCTCGATACGACCTGAAATTCCGAGTGCGCGATCCCTTCCTTCTCGAGCGCTTTCAGAAGGGCTTCGATGTTCTCGATCAGTTCTTCGTCATTTGCAAAAACATGACCCTTCTCGTGCTGCCAGATAATCACCGGCAGGGCAAAGCAATCGCAGATACGTTCAATATCGTAGTCGTCGAAGCCGGCCTGGTAGTCGTCGAAAAGCTGCGCAATCGCCTCTTCGGCATCGCCGTTCGCGCTCGTCCCCGATCCGTTCGTCTGGCCGTTTCCGGCCTTCTCAAATCCACCATTGTCCGTCATGACCGCCTCCCCAGAGGATGGGTACAAGCACACACGTAGTTTTACGCCCCTGAAACCTGTGTGTTGCCCGCATCCTCACCATCGTCATAGCCTATCATATTGAGTGCTTGAGCGTTTCGTCCATTCAATTCGCGCCGGAGCAAACGCGCGTCCCCAGTGTCGTTCGTCACAAAGATCTACCCTGAGCCCATTTCGTGAATCGCCTGGTCACTGGATAACCGAGACCACGACCTTCGCGCCGGCAAAAGCGGTTGAGAAAGCTGGCAACAGCGAGGGCACTAGCCAAAACCGCGTTCTGAGTGTAGGGCAACAGAAGTAAATCTGGTTCAACGGACAATCGAATGCCGGTTGCCGAGCGCAAGGCTTCACGATGGTGTTCAAAGAAGACAAAATGCCATCGTGGCCAACCTGTTTGGTTGCACCGCAACTTTTTTGAAGCAACCCGGGCTTCGACGGCAAAGATCGACAGCATTCAATCAAGGAAGAAAAAATGGGATTGCGCAAAAGCATTTCGAAATTTCTATACGAAGACAAGCGCCCGCGATCCAGAGTCAGCGAACCAGATGACCTTGTTGAATTCATCAAGATGCTTAGACCAAAACCTACTTCACATGAACTTGTAAGAATAGGAGAAGAAGGCGATGGCGGTTATCTGGTTCCAGATGACTTCCAGGGCATAGGTTTTTGCTTTTCACCCGGTGTCTCGGTAAAGGCGAGTTTTGAAGAGGAACTGGCGTCCAGGTATTCGATAAAATCGTTTCTGGCGGATGCCAGTGTCGAAAACCCGCCGGTGCTCAACGAGTTCTTTTCGTTTGAGAAGAAGTTTCTGGGAAGTCGGGACGAAGGAGATTTCATCCGGCTGGAAAGTTGGCTGAATTCGAAGGAAGAGCAAATTTCCGGTCAGGATCTTTTGCTGCAAATGGACATAGAAGGCTTTGAGTACGACGTCCTCATTGATACGTCCATCGAGACCCTGAAACGCTTCAGGATCATGGTTATCGAATTTCATACGTTGCAGATGCTCTTTGAGAGTTACACCCTGCGGCTAATGAAAGCTCTGATGGAAAAGATCACCCGCGAATTCGTTGTCGTTCACATTCATCCCAACAACTGCAAGGGTTTGGTGGAACGGAACGGAATTCACGTTCCAAAGGTCTTTGAAGTTACATTCCTGCGCAAGGACCGGGTAGATGCTTCGAACCCGACAAGAGAACTCGTGTTTCCACATCCTCTCGATGAAAAAAACATCCCCGAAAATCCAGACGTAGTTCTGCCGGACATCTGGTGGAAAGAGGATTAGTCAAACCTCTCTAGAAACAACGCGTGACAAAAAGCGCCGGGTGCGGAAACTGACGCTATCCCGCGTTATGCCACTCCGCCGATAATGAGAACATGAGACGGTCGCGAGGCCGGCAGGACCGATGCCGAGGTTCATCCGCTCGGTGATGACCATCGAGCCGACTGCGCAGAGCAGGCGTTGCGCGACCTTCACGATTCTGTGGCATGCACATCGTCGGTATCCTCGCCATCGTCATAGCCGATCATATTGAGAGGGCGTGCCTTTCGTCCGTTCAACTCGCACCAGTGCACGAGAGCTTCCTCGGCGCCGTGCGTGACCCAGATCTGCTCTGCCCCTGTTTCCAGAATCGTTCGGCAAAGGTCATCCCAATCGGCGTGATCAGATATGATGAGCGGCAATTCTGCTCCACGTTGACGCGCCCTGGCACGTACTCGCATCCATCCGGATGCCATCGCGGCGACAGGATCGCCAAATCGCCGCGCCCAGCGATCACTCAACTGCCCCGGCGGGCAGATTATGATCTCTCCCTGAAGCTCCTTGCCGCGTTTTCCAACCGGTTCAAGCAGACCCAGATCTATCCCCTGTGCCTGGTAGTAGTCCGTCAGCCTTTCCAGAGCGCCATGGAGGTAAATCACCTTGCCATAACCGGCGGCCCTGATCTCCGCGATTACGCGCTGCGCCTTTCCCAGTGCATAGGCGCCAACCAGATGAGTCTGCTCGGGAAAAAGATCGAGCGAGGACAGCAGTTTCGCAATCTCGAGTCGTGCTGGCGGATGGCGGAAAACGGGTAACCCGAAGGTCGCCTCCGTCACGAACGTATCGCAAGGAACCGGTTCGAATGGAGCGCAGGTCGGATCGCTCTGGCGCTTGTAGTCGCCGGAGATGACGACCCTCTGTACGCCGGTCTGCAACAGGACCTGCGCCGACCCAAGCACATGGCCCGCGGGATGGAGCGAAACGTCGACGTCTCCGACCCGGAGGGTCTCGCCGAAGTCGACAGCCTGGGCTGTGCCGCAGAAATTCTCACCGTAGCGGATCGCCATGATATCGAGTGTCTGCCGCGTCGCCAGAACAGCTCCATGGCCTGCCCTCGCGTGATCCGCGTGACCGTGGGTGACGACGGCTCTTTCGACCGGCCGGACGGGGTCGATGTGAGCTCGCGCTGCAGGAGAATAAAGACCTTCGGGGGTGATTGTCAGTGGATCGGACATCCGGAGATTTAATTCCTGATCAGGTGCGACATTCAAGAGCCTTTTCGTCATTCGGCCACCTACTAGAACACAAAGTGAACAAAATCAGCCTGATCCCCTCGCCTTTTCACAATGTCTGGCCTAAAACCGTTTGATGGACGCTGCGCTGCTACCCAATCGGTTTCAATCCTGGTTTGCCTCACGAGGCTGGGCCCCGCGGCCGCACCAGCTGCAGCTGATCGATCACCTGACGCTGGGCCATTCCACGCTCCTGATCGCGCCGACAGGTGCAGGCAAGACACTGGCCGGATTTCTTCCGAGCCTTGTGGAACTTGAAAGGCGGGGAAAATGCAAACCCGGACAGCCTGGATACGGCATACACACGCTTTACGTCTCCCCGTTGAAAGCCCTGGCGGTCGATATTGCCCGCAATCTCGAAGCTCCCGTTTCGGAGATGGGCCTGCCCGTTCGACTTGAGACGCGCACCGGCGACACGCCCTCCCACAAACGGCAGCGTCAGAAACTCAATCCACCGGACATCCTGTTGACCACACCGGAACAGATCGCCCTGCTTCTTTCCGATCCGGCGTCCGACAGATTGTTTGCGTCCTTGAAAACGGTCATCCTGGATGAGCTCCACGCGCTCGTCACGTCCAAACGCGGTGACCTGCTCGCCCTCGGCCTGGCGCGGTTGCGCCGTCTGGCACCCGGTGTTCGCACCATTGGCCTTTCGGCGACGGTGGCTGAACCGGATGATCTGCGCGCCTATCTGGTCGACCAGCAGGATGCGAACAAAAGAGCTCTGTCGCATGTTGTAGAAGTTTCGGGAGGAGCCCGACCCGACATATCGATACTGGAATCGCAGGAACGTCTTCCGTGGTCCGGGCACTCCTCACGCTACGCGATCGGCGACATCTACCGATTGATCAAGGCACATAATGTTTCGCTGCTCTTCGTGAATACAAGAAGCCAGGCGGAAATGGTCTTCCAGGAACTCTGGCGTATCAACGACGATACACTGCCGATCGCTCTTCACCATGGCTCACTGGATGTCGGTCAGCGGCGCAAGGTGGAAGCTGCGATGGCATCCGGAGCCCTGCGGGCCGTCGTTGCGACTTCATCGCTCGACATGGGTATCGACTGGGGCGACATCGATCTTGTCGTCAATATCGGCGCACCGAAGGGCGCAAGCCGTCTTGCGCAGCGGATCGGGCGGGCCAATCACCGGATGGATGAACCGTCAAAGGCGGTGCTTGTGCCGTCCAACCGCTTCGAAGTCCTCGAATGCCAGGCGGCGCTTGCAGCATCCAGGCGCGGCGATCAGGACACTCCACCACTTCGCAAGGGCGCTCTTGATGTGCTGGCACAGCATGTTCTCGGCCTTGCCTGTGCCGACGCACTGGATCTTGCCGCGACCTATGAGGAAATCCGATCGTCCGAGACATATCGCACACTGGACTGGGAAACGTTCGAGCGCGTCATCGACTTCGCCGCAACGGGGGGATATGCGCTAAAGAGCTACGACCAGTATGCCAAGCTTCGCAAGGGAAACGACGGGTTCTGGCGGATTGCCAACCCGAAAATCGCCCAACAATACCGGCTGAATGTCGGCACGATCGTCGAAGCTCCCAAAATCAAGGTCAGGCTTGTGCGCTCGAAGGCGGATGGCCGACGGACACCGGTGGGGCGCGGCGGGCGGATACTTGGCGAGATCGAAGAATACTTCATCGACCAGATGGTCCCCGGCGATACGTTCCTGTTCAGCGGCGAAGTCGTGCGCTTTGAGGCAATCCGCGAGAACGAAGCCTATGTTTCGCGCGCGAAAACCGAAAACCCGATGATACCGTCCTACATGGGCGGCAAGTTTCCGCTCTCCACTTATCTGGCGGAGGGAGTTCGGGCAATGCTGGCAAATCCGTCGAGCTGGGATCAGTTGCCGGGACAGGTTCGGGAGTGGCTGGAAATCCAGAGAGACAAATCCGTCCTGCCGACGCGGGACGGACTGCTGGTCGAGACCTTCCCTCGCTCGAACAAGCACTACATGGTCTGTTATCCCTTCGAAGGGCGCCTGGCGCACCAGACGCTCGGCATGTTGCTGACGAAGCGCCTGGAGCGGATGGGCGCCCGCCCGATGGGATTTGTCGCCAACGACTATGCTCTGTCGGTCTGGGGTCTTGGCGACCTCTCCCTGCTGTTTTCGTCAGGCCGCATTTCACTGGATGAACTCTTCGAGGAGGATATCCTCGGTGACGATCTTGATGCCTGGCTGGCGGACTCCAGCCTGATGAAGCGTACCTTCCGCAATTGCGCCGTGATCGCAGGCCTGATCGAACGCCGGCATCCGGGCCAGGAAAAGACCGGTCGTCAGGTCACGGTTTCCTCCGACCTCATCTACGACGTTCTCAGGGCGCACGAACCGGATCACATTCTGCTCAAGGCGACCTGGAGCGATGCGGCCGAGGGACTTCTGGATATCTCTCGTCTCGGTGAACTTCTTGCCCGCATTCGGGGGCGAATCGCACATACTCAGCTTACACGCGTCTCGCCCCTTGCCGTGCCTATCCTTTTGGAAATAGGCAAAGAACCAATCTATGGTGAAGCCATGGATTCCCTTTTGGAAGAGGCGGCAGAGGATCTTGTTCTGGAGGCTATGGAATGAATGTTCTGACATCACATGTGCGCAATTATCAGACTGCGCCGGTGTGCCATGACATTCAGATCAACGGCCAACTGGTGGGTCTGCACGACAGCGGCATTCTCTGGTGGCCTGACGAGTCCCTGCTGGTCGTTGCCGATCTTCACCTGGAAAAAGGCTCCAGCTATGCCAGACGCGGTGTCATGCTCCCGCCCTATGATACGGGAGCGACTCTGGAAAAGCTCGCCGGCGTGATGGACGCCTTCGATCCGGCCTGTGTCATCTGTCTCGGCGACAGTTTCCATGATGCTGACGGATCCGACAGGCTGCCGGCTCCCTATCGCGCCATGCTGACCACCCTGCAGTTGGGCCGGGAATGGATCTGGGTGACCGGCAACCACGATCCGGTCGCCCCTGTGCGGCTTTGCGGCGAAACGGTTGACGAAATTAACGTCGGCCCGTTGAAATTCCGCCACGAACCGATTGAGGAAATCGGTGTCGAGCGCGCAGCCGGCGAGATTTGCGGCCACCTGCATCCCGTCGCCCGCGTCAGGCGCTTCGGCCGGTCGATCCGGCGCTCCTGTTTCATCACCGACGGTACCCGTCTCGTCTTGCCTGCGTTCGGCGCCCTGACCGGCGGGCTCAATGTGACCGACCGCGCCTACGCGACACTCTTCAATCGCCGGCAATTCTCGGTCTTCCTGCTAGGGAATGACCGTCTATTTCCGTTCACGGCAAGCCGGTTGGTGGGGGATTGATCGATGTATTTTATTCTCGAGACAGAGCGGTAACCAGCTGGCATTAGTCGGTTGACGAACTCGGAATTGGCAAGTGGTAGCTGGTGGCCCCTCTCGTCCTGGTTCGCTTGACGAGTTCCACCGGTAAGCCGACGCCAACTGTTCCATTGTTTGATATGCGCGCCGTAACAATAGTTCCGTCTTCCAATTGCACGTGCAAAATCTTCTGAACCGAGCCATCGTCTCGTGGGGCAAGATTGTAGTGATGCAATACGCCGGTAACCTGCTCTTCGGTAAAGTTGTTTACGCCGCTCATCGAGACCATGAGGAGACTGATCACGATGGCGACCGGCACTCCGATTACCAGGAATATCAGCGCATTTTTCGCTCGTTCCATCCACATGAGCCGGTCAAGTTTTTTGTACACACTCAAGCGTTTCCATTGCCTCGTCTGATGCTGTTTCCTCGCACGGAATTCCTGCATCGTGAACACGTGGTGATTTGATCTTCATTTGCAACCGGCCCCCGAACAGGGCAGTTCGGTGTGCAAGTTCACCCCTTGACGCATACGGCTTGGCCCGATCACGCGCGCGACTTTTGCTCCGGGTCAGGGAACATTGGCGTCTGGAAACAAAACCTGTTGCGCGATCTTTTCGCCTCTTTCAGCCGTCCTCTCCAGCTTTCACCCACGCGATGACCAGCTCATAAAACACCGCGAGGACAACCGGACCCAGGAAAAGACCTAGCAGACCGTGAGCGATGGTGCCGCCGAGCACACCGATCAGAATGATCAGCATGGGAACATCCAGGCCACGCGACATCAGGATCGGCCGCAACACATTGTCCACGAGCATGACGGGTACCATGAGGACCGTGAAGGCGAGCGCGGGGACCAGGTCCCAGGAACTCCAGGCCCAGATTATGGTCGGAATGATCACCAGTGCCGGCCCAATTTGAATGATGCACAGGATCAGTGCGGCGAATGTCAGAACGCCGGCAAGAGGAACGCTGAACACGATCAGCAAGACACCTGTCAGAAGTCCCTGGATGACCGCAACGCCAATCACTCCCCGCGAAACATTCCGGATCGTGGCGCCTGCAAGATCAACAAACTCAGCACCGCGCGGAGCGATAATACGATCGGCAAAGCGTTTGGCTCCTTGCGCGAGACCGGGTCCGGGAACAAACAGGCAGCCTGCAAGGATGATCGAAACGATGAAGAACAGGACGCTGCCGCTCAGCGAGGCGAGCATGGACAGGATACGACCACCTGCCGGCACGACCATCGGACCGATCTTCTCGAAGAACAGTTCGAGACTTCGACTGGCAAGGTCCCACAATTCGGACACCCGGTCGCCGACTATCGGAAGCTCTGCCAGCTTTTGGGGTAATGGTGGCAGTTTCAGGCCGTCGCCTGTTATCCCGTGTAACCAGAACTGCAGCGTCTCAACGAGGCTTACCACCAGTACCGCAACGGGGCCGATCACAATGGCCAGGCACACCAGCGTGATCAGGATCGCGGACAGTACCTTTCGGCCGCCAAGCCTGGCCGCAAGCCAGCCATAGGCCGGATAGAGCGCGACCGTAAGCACGACGGCCCAGAGCAGGAACAGAAAAAACGGCGCGATCAGTTGCAGTGAGAAATAGGCAAACAATCCCAATACACCGAGACGAATGGCAACATCGATCACCCTGGCGTCTAGCGTCGTTTCCCGTTTGGCGGTTCCTTCGGCAGTTGGTTCGGATGAAGACTGATCGGTCATGGTGCCCCACCTTGTGATTCCCGGTAATTTCCTTTGCGGAAGAATAGCGGCAGGACGCGGGAGTGCCAGAGGAATATGAGGCACGACCTCAGGCACCCGTCAGAGCCGGAACAGTCCTTACTATTACCGGAACACCCGGAAATTCATCAGTCTTTCTTGAAGATGACGCCTGCAAGCCAGCCAGTGAATATCGCCAGGATCACTGCGAGAACACCGTAGACCAGCGGATAGTTCTGGGCGAGTTCAAACGTTACCTGTTCGAAACCGATCTTTGCGACTGCCAGTGTCTGCTCGGTCTGTGAGACCAGATCCCCCCGGTTGAACAGGAAGCTCTTGATCTTGTAGTCGCCGACAGGGATGTTTGCCGGGAGGGGAATATTGGTGCGGAACATCGTATCCGTCAGAAACTCGATCGAGGTTTCCCGCTCCGAATAAAGATCCGATTCCTCGCGAAGCCGTACAAAGGCCTTGCGAAAATCATCGCGGTCCGACAGCGGAACGTTGGAAACCCCGGAGACTGCCAGATTTAGGTGATTGAGCCCTATGCGGTATTCGTCCAGCACGTTCCGGTGAGCGATGTCGCCGATATCTGCAGTGCTCGCAACCGCATAAAAGGACGGTACATTCTGAAACCGTTCCGCCTCGCGGTTGACCCAGACACCCAGAAAGCGACCCTTGCGCCGCGTCGTGATGTCCTGCGGCGGTCCCTCGACGACAATCGCGAGCTCAAAATCGCCGGCGGCGTGCGGTGCTCTTTCTATGTCGCTGGCCTGACCGAAAATGACAATTTCGGTGCCGGTGAAGTTCGACTGGATCGAGACCGTGTCGGAGGAAAGCGCCGTGACCAGATCCTTGGAAGAGGCCTCTTCCTGCGCGAGCGAGAGTGACGCTCCGAAGACGGCAAAGGCAAGACAGAGAGCAAACCGGATCATGCGCCCGCCCCCTTGCGAATTGCGATCGAGTAGAAGTCCTCGGGCACCAGCAGGAGGTCGACCGCGAAGCGCAATCCGACACCCATAACCAGCAATGCCAGAAGAAGACGCAACTGGTCGCCGCGCAGGTTCTGACCCATTCTTGCACCGAATTGCGCGCCGATAACACCGCCGATCATCAGCGTCATCGCGAGAACAATGTCGACGGTCTTTGTCCCCATCGAGTGAAAAATGGTCGCCGCAGCCATGGTGAAGAGGATCTGGAACAGCGAGGTGCCGATCACGATATTTGTCGGCACCCGCAGAAGGTAGATCAGCGCTGGAACCATCATGAAGCCACCACCGATACCCAGGATCGTACCTAGGAAACCGATTATGGCGCCAAGACCAACCACAGGAATAACACTGACATAGAGCTTTGACCGGCGGAAACGCACCTTCAACGGCAAACCGTGGATCCAGTTGTGCTGGCCCGGCTTTCGTGCAGATGGTGCAGCACCCGACTTTCTGCGCCGTATCGCCCGTATGGACTCAAACAGCATCAGGCCGCCGATCGCGCTCAAAAACGTGACGTAGGAGAGCGAGATGACCAGATCGAGCTGTCCGACGGACTGCAACACGTCGAACAGGATCACGCCAATAAGCGACCCGAAGACCCCCCCTGCCAGAAGGATGGTGGCGAGCTTCAGATCGATGGCCTTGCGTCGCCAATAGGTCATGACCGCCGATGCCGACGAGGCCACAACCTGCGTCGTGACGGTGGCAACCGAGACCGCGGGCGGAATACCGGAAAAAATCAGAAGTGGTGTCAGCAGAAACCCGCCGCCGATGCCGAACAACCCGGAAAGGAAACCCACAGCACCACCCATGGCGAAGATCACGAAGATATTCACCGGAATTTCGGCTATGGGCAGGTATAGTTGCACTGGGTTACGCCGGACAGACTGCAGATAGGACTGCGACAAAGTTAAACTGGACTGGTTAAAAACCCGTGCCTGCCAAAGTGTCAACCAGCAAGCACGTCACTTCTCTTTGCAAAAACGACTTTTGGTCAGATTGCCTGGCTCTTAAGCTCTTCGATCAGCTTACTGTCGACCAAACCTGTCTCCGGCATGCCGATGCTGCGTTGAAACGCCTCGATCGCGCTGCGGGTGCGTGGACCCATCTGACCGTCCGGAGTTCCCGTATCGAAGCCCAGGTAATTCAGCTTGTCTTGCGCCTCGCGGATCATGTCCGTGTCGGCGGCAGGTGCGATTGACGATACGTTTGCTGCAGGCAGCGACGCCTCCTCGGCCCAGGACGGTTCGAGCGTGACCTTGTTTGCAGCAGGATCGGCTTCCGTCAATGCGAAACTTTCCACTGCGAGGCGGGCATTTGCCAGTGTCTGCTGATCCATCATGTTGGCGACGTCGTCGCGGCGCTTGGCCGCCTCCGGGTCGCCTTTGTCAGCTGCAATCGCAAACCATTTGTAGCTGGCCACAAGGTCCTTATCCACACCGATACCGCCCGCGTAGAGGATACCGAGATTGAACAGGCTGTCCTTGACGCCGTAGTTGGCTGCCGCCTCAAACCAGGTAGCGGCCTTGCCGTAATCCGGCTCTTCCCCACCTCCCTCAGCATAAAGGACCGCAAGATTGTGCATCGCCTTGGCATTGCCGGCCTGCGCTGCCAGTGAATACCAGGCTTTCGCCTTGGCAACGTCCTTTTCCACACCCCTGCCTTTTTCATAGAGGCTGGCAAGACGATACTGCGCAGGCGGCAAGCCCTTGTTGGCCGCTTTCTGGTACCAGACCGCTGCCTTGGAAAGATCGGCAGGGACGTCCTTGCCTTCGGTATATTTGACGCCAACCAGGAATTCCGCCGCCGGATTTCCTCCCGCAGCGGCGCTGCGCAATGCCATGGGACCGACGCCTTCCGGCGGAAGATTGGCGATGAGCGCGGATGCGCCGTTTTCGGTCGACGAAGAGGGGGGCGAAGGTGCAAATGCCGTGGTGTCGTCGAGGACTTTTTCCTTGAAGCCGTTGTCGACATTGGCCGGAGGTGCGAAGGCGACTTCCGCCTCCGGAGTGACCGTGTTCGATACAGAAGCCGACTGTACATTCGAAGTGGCCGCAATCGGGTCGGTCCGGGGTATCGGATCAGCCTCCACGACCTCCGCAACCTGTTCCGGTTGCACTTTCGGTGCTACAGGTTCAGCAATCTCAACTGCGCTTTCCACCGGTCCCGGGGCTTCTGCAACCGTATTTGCCGCCTCTTGGCCGTTGTCGAGGCCAGCGACGTTTACCGAAGGCTCGGTCTCCACAACAGGTTCGACTTTTTCCGAAAGTACCCCGGCCGGTGCCGCTGTTTCCTGCTCTGTCGAGGCAAGGTTCTCACCTTCGGGCGCACTCGCCATAAACCTGTAGGCCGTCAAAGTTCCAAGCGTCAGTACAACTGCCACAGCAGCCAGCATGATGGCTTTGCGGCGGCTTCCGCCTGACGACGGGGCAGCCTCAGGAGCCGGACGATCACCCGGCAGGACCGGTGCATCCTGCGCTTCCATGTTGTCTTCGGCGAGGTCTTCGCTGCCAAGCTCCAGTTCGTCGGCAGCTTCGTGCCCGTCAGTTTCATCGCGTGAAGGCTTGCCGCGTTTCAGGACATTGCGCAACCAGCCGACACGCTTCTTGCCGCGCTCTTCGTCAGCTGCTTCCTGGTCTTCGTGAGGCGCCCGCGCCTGATCGAGTTTCGCGGCCTCCGCAGATGCCGCCTGCGCAGCTCTTCGTGCTGCCGCAATGAAATCGGCCTTGCGGTCCCTGGTCTTATCCTCCGGGTGAGTTGTCCTGGTCTCCGCGGTTGCCGCTACATATTGCACAGGTTCCTGTACCCGCTGGGTAACAGGCGTGAACTGAAGTGATGGCTCCTCACCGGCAATGGGTGCGGCAGCCACTGCGGAATAGGGCATTGCCGACGTGGCCGGTGCGGTGATTTCTGCCCGTTCCAGACTGTCCAGGCGTTCAGTCAGCGACCCGAGAACCGATTTCACGCTGTCAAAAGTGTTGCGGGTTCGCTCCTCACTGCCTTCGGCAGCATCGAGGAGCCGCTTTAAGTCCCCCTGCAGGGCGGAGATCGCATCGTCATACTGGGCGACATACTGATTTGGCGCGTTCGCGACCGCGTCGAACGCCGCCTTCCTGGCAATTTCCGTGACGTCCACCTTGGTTTGTGCCAGGCCGCTTTCTATCCTTTCAAGGGCCGGCGAGACCTGTTCCAGGCCCGATACCGGTGCGGGGTTGCTTGCGATCTGTTCCGCCAGCGCGGCAACCTTTTCACCCAATTGCTCGAACCGGTTGTCGTCCGTGGATTCCGCTCCCCTGGAGACAAGCTGTGCAAGATCGGAGATCCGCGCTTCCAGAGATTCGGTTGATGAGGGCGCGGCGACGCTCGCGCGCATCGACCCTATTTCCTCACGCAACTTGTCAAGATCAGAGGACGTTACCGTGTCCTTCGGCTCGTCGAGCCGCTCGGACAGATGATTAAGTCTTTCCTGCAGTTGAGAGAGAAACTTTGCGTCAGCCCCTGGCGCGGCCTTCATCGCAGCAGTTTCCAACATCGAAACAGGCTTGGATGATTTCTGTTCGATGGAGTCAATCTTGCCCGAAATGCTCTCGAGGCGCTTCTCAAGTGCCTCAAAGGCCGTGCTGTCGGTCGCAGGCAACGGACCTGCCTGCTCCATTCTCTCCAGCCGGTCAACGATCTCGTCCAGCCGCTGGTCCACCTGTGACATGTGCTCTTGATCACCGGAACTTGCCCGATCATCCGCCATCATGCCGGCAATATCTTCCAGACGTCCCTGCAGGCGTGCAATTGTCTCCGGTTCCGGGATGCGCTCTTCCATCGCCGACAATCGCACATCCATGCCGCGCTGCTCACGCGCAAGAACCTCAATGTCATCCAGTCGACCGGAAACGAACTTCATGCGATCGTCGATACCCTCGACGAGACCCTTGACATCAATCTGCTCGACATAGCCCCGAACTTCGCGCAATTCGGCCCGAAGCGGTTCAATTTCCACCTGTTCCTTGCGCTGCAGGAGTTCTTCCATGCGCTCGGCAATGGTGACGACCCGATCTTCAAGAACCACCATGTGCTCGGAACGAGGAAGAGCTGCAAAGGCTTCCTCGATCTCGTTCAATCTTGCGGTCACGCTGTTGAGAACACGCGGATCCAGGGACGCCCGGGAAAGCTCATCCAGTCGCTGAAGGATATGAGAATAGCCGTGCTCAAGCGTCTGCAGCGCACCTTCCACATTCGTGCGGCCGACCATGGTCTTCAGGTCGGCGACTTCCTTGCGGATTTCGTTGGTAAACTGTTCGCCGCGCTTGTCGACACGCAGCCGATCAACCATGTCGGCGAGCCGGCGCAGCTCGGAATTCTGGCGCCCCACGGTTTCGCTGGTGCCTTTGGTAATGCCCCCGAGAGCAGCGCGCAGCGACCCCAGCTCTTCGCGAACCTGATTGAGAGCCTTTTCATGCGGGGCTCTCAATGCGTCTATCCGCCGTCCCAGGTCCTTGTAGATATGGAGCGATGCATCGTTATGCCCATATTGGCCCCGGTCGCGGGCCGCATGCGGGTCAAGACCGTATTGTTCCTCATAGCCTCCCGCGCGCTCGCTTCCGAAGGACACTTGTGACCCAATGCTCTGGTCGTTTTCGTGCAGTGTATCCATTGCGTAACGCCCCGGCTGTGGGTATGGGCGGGAGGGCGCAGACAATCCGACTTCGTGCGTATCGGACGCGTTCGCCAATCCCTGTACCTGTTCGTCAAGCCGGTCCAGCGCTCCAAGAACGTCATCCATGCCAGGACTGCGTGAAGGCGTTCTCGGCGGCGATGCACTGCGCTGCGGCCGGACGGATGCTGTCCGGCCAGCTCCGACACTTCCGCGCTCCGACAACATCCTGTCCAGTTCGTCCGCGACAGCATTGAGGTCATCATCACGACCCTCCCTGGCACGCGTATCGTAGCCGTTTCCCAGGGACGTCGCAGTACGCGTCAACCGTTCGATGCGTTCGCGCGCCGGTTCCCTTCCGGTCGTTTCATAGAAACCGTCGCTTTCATACGCATCACGGCCGCGGCGTCCTGCCTCGTGTTTCTTCCATGCCGGCATATCTAGACCCTGGACTGACGGTCATTCAGACCGCTGATTTAGCGGGCTGCCCCTATCTTCCGCCAAAGAACGGACCAGTTGCAGCGTTTTGATAGACTTTGTCGACTTAGGGTAAACAGGTCGTTAACCGGTGTTGCTAAATGCGAAAATCAACCTTTTTCGAGTAAAATGGCCTGTTCATATCTTCTTGCAGATACAAATTGCAGATGCATTCGTTAACGCTTTTTTTACTTCGTTTCGACCGCACTGGACCTTTACGCAAACGTAAGCTAAACAATTGTCAGGAAACCGGCTGGCGATTGTCTTGCGGTATGCACAGCGGCGTGCAGAGGCAAGTCACGAGACCTTCAACACCGGTCCTCGAGAACCAAAAAACCCAACAATGAGCCGGTTAACGGCGGGAAATAGAGTATCAATAGCCATGAGCGAAGCGCTTTCCATCCTCAACGAAGACGATCTTGTCGACGTGGTCTCCGCGTCCGATGACAGCACCAAGAAAACCCAGTTCACAATCGGGGACCTTGCCAAGGAATTCAGCTGCACTTTGCGGACCTTGAGGTTCTATGAAGACAAGGGCCTATTGAACCCGAAACGTGACGGCATGAACCGGATCTACAACAGAAGGGACCGAGCCCGGCTGAAACTTGTCCTGATGGGCAAACGAGTCGGTTTCTCTCTGACGGAAATCCGCGACATGCTCGACCTTTATGACCTGCGGGATGGCCAGGTGACCCAACTGCGTGTCGCCCTGTCCAAGTTCAATGAGCAGATTGCGGTTCTGGAAGACCAGCGAAAAGACATCGAACAGGCAATCGAGGAATTGTCGCGCACCGTGGAAATTGTCTCGGGAATGCTGAAGCACAAGGAAGCAGAAGAAGCCTGAAAAACCGACACTTCATTGACGCCGCCGGCCAAACTGGCCGGCGGTTTTTTGTTTGCATGCCGACGGCTATCCGGTCAGGTCGACACCTTCACGGCAGCCGAGACCCTGAAAAACTTCAAATAAAAGTCATCCCGGCATGAATCTGACGTGGTCACCGCCGAAAACTCTTCCAATTTACGTGTTTTAGGCACATTTTTTTGTCATCCCTTCCGTGGGGACACCACTTGCCGGACGAAATCGAGACGCGTATATAGACATCACCTGACGTTTACGGAAACGTAAAGCTGACAACACCCGGCAGATCTGGGAGGATATGCATGCCAAGCTATACTGCGCCCGTTGAAGACACCCTGTTCCTGTTGAAGGACGTCTTCGGCTACGAACGCTATTCCAATCTTCCCGGTTTTGCAGATGCACCACTCGATCTGGTGGAAGCTATCCTGCGCGAAGGCGGGAAGTTTGCCGAAGAAGTCCTGCAACCACTTAACCAGGTCGGTGACCAGGAAGGTTGCACTCGCCACGAAGACGGAACCGTGACGACGCCAACAGGTTTCCTGGAGGCCTACAAGGCGTTTTGTGAAAACGGATGGGGGACATTGTCTGCGGATCCAGACCATGGTGGCCAGGGTCTTCCCCATACGCTTGCGACCATTTTCAACGAATTTGCGTCCTCGGCGAACATGGCCTTTTCCATGTATCCGGGCCTGACTGCCGGAGCCGTCGCTGCGCTTACAATTCACGGAACCGAAGAGCAGAAACAGACTTACCTGCCCAACATGATCGCCGGGACCTGGACCGGAACCATGAACCTGACCGAGCCGCACTGCGGAACCGATCTCGGCCTGATCCGTACAAAGGCCGTGTCACAGGCGGACGGGTCCTACAAGATCAGCGGAACCAAGATATTCATCTCGGCCGGCGAACATGACATGTCGGACAACATCATCCATCTTGTTCTTGCCCGCATCGAGGGGGCTCCGGAGGGTGTCAAAGGCATTTCGCTGTTCGTGGTCCCCCGCAACACAATCAATGAAGACGGATCGGTGGGCGACAACAACGGCGTCTCATGCGGGTCGATCGAACACAAGATGGGCATTCACGGCAACGCGACCTGCGTGATGAACTATGACGAGGCCACCGGCTGGCTCGTCGGCGAAGAGAGCAAGGGCCTGAAGGCCATGTTCGTCATGATGAACGAAGCCCGCCTCGGAGTTGCGGTACAGGGATTGTCCCAGTCCGAAGTCGCCTATCAAAACGCGGTAACCTATGCAAAAGACCGCTTGCAGGGCCGCTCGCTGACGGGTCCGAAGGCTCCGGACAAGGCTGCAGACCCGATCATCGTGCATCCGGATGTACGCCGCACCCTGATGTCCATCCGCGCCTTCAACGAGGCAGCACGGGCGCTTGTCATCTGGACCGCGCTTCATGGCGACAACTCACATCGCTCGGACGATGAAAAAGACAGGCAATATTCCGACGACATGATGGGTTTGATGACCCCGGTGCTCAAAGGCGTCCTGAGCGATACCGGTTTCGCCAATGCGGTCAACGCGCAGCAGATGTATGGCGGTCACGGCTATATCGCAGAGTGGGGCATGGACCAGTTTGTGCGCGATGCACGTATCGCCATGATCTATGAAGGGGCGAACGGCATCCAGGCACTTGACCTTGTGGGCCGCAAGTTACCGGCGAACGGCGGCCGAGCCGTCATGAGTTTCTTCAACGAAGTCAATACGTTCCTGAAGGACAACAAGGACAACGAAGACCTGGCAGCGTTCACGGCCCCGTTGAAAAAAGGAGCGGACGACCTGCAGGCCGCGACCATGTGGTTCATGAACAATGCCATGAAGAATCCGGACAATGCGGGCGCGGGCGCTGTCGACTACATGCACCTGTTCGGTCTTGTCGCGCTTGGCTACATGTGGGCCAAGATGGCCAAGACCATCAGGGATCAGCTCGCAGAAGGCGCTGGTGACAAAGCCGACTGGCTGCAAAACAAACTGGCCTTCGGCACCTTCTTCATGGAGCGTACCCTGCCGGAAACGGCCGCTCATCTTGCCCGGATCTCCTCTGGCTCGGAAACGATCATGTCTATGGACGCAGACGCATTCTAGGACCGACCGGTCCGGACTCGCCGGACCGGAACTTCACCCGCGCGAATCCGCAGTCGCCGGTGTAGGCTCTCAGCCGACAAGATTTGCCAGGGAGATGAAACAGGTATGGCCGAACACGTTCTTTATTGCATGGCCCAGTCAGGCCACTCTTACAAGGCGGCCCTTATGCTGGAATTGTGCGGCGCCGACTGGGAACCCAAATGGGTAGACTTTTTCGGCGGCGAGACGCGCACGGATACATTCCGCAAAACCGTGAACGAGATGGGAGAAGTTCCCGTTCTGGTTCATGGCTCGCGATCCCTGTCACAGTCCGGTGTCATTCTGGACTATCTCACGGACGTTTTTGGCAAGTTCGGCGGGGCGGATGACGATGAGCGCCGCGAAATCCTGCGCTGGACCATTTTCGACAACCAGAAGGTTTCGGGTGTGGCCGGCCCGCTGAGATACATGCGCACCCTCGTCAAGACCGGTGAAAACGACGTTACCAAATTCCTAGACGGCCGGCTGAAGGGAGCGCTCGCCATTCTTGAAAAGCACTTTGAAAGTCACGCGTTCGCCATCGGTGACAAGCCGACCACCGCCGATTTTTCACTGTGTGGATACCTTTATGTCCGGGACGAAATCGGGACCGATTTTGCACCCTACCCCAATGTCATTGCCTGGCTTGAGCGGATCAAGGCACTGCCCGGCTGGAAACATCCCTATGATCTGATGCCCGGCCACCCCATGCCGGATGCCAGGTAAGTAACCGTCCGAAGGAGGACCAGATGGCTGAAGCCTATATCTTCGATCACGTGCGGACCCCGCGGGGCCGCGGCAAGAAGGACGGCGCACTCCATGAAGTGCCGTCGGTGCGGCTGGCCGCAACCGCATTGGAGGCAGTCCGGGACAGGAACGGTCTCGACACGGCCAAGGTTGACGACGTCGTTCTGGGCTGCGTCGACCCGGTCGGGGAAGCAGGTGGCGACGTCGCCCGCGCCGCAGTGTTTGCAGCCGGATACGCTACCTCCGTTCCCGGCATGCAGATCAACCGCTTCTGCGCCTCTGGCCTCGATGCAGTCAATATGGCGTCAGCCCAGGTCATGTCCGGCCAGCACAAGCTGGTTATTGCCGGTGGGGTGGAGAGTATGAGCCGGGTCGGCATCGGCGCTTCCGGGGGAGCTTGGCCCATTGAGCCCCAGGTGGCCGTGCCGTCCTATTTTATGCCCCAGGGCGTGTCGGCGGATCTGATCGCTACCAAATACGGTTTCAATCGTGACGACTGCGATTCCTATGCCGTCGAAAGCCAGAAACGTGCCGGCAAATCCTGGGAAGAAGGCCGGTTTTCGAAGTCTGTCATTCCAGTCCGGGACATAAACGGCATTACAATTCTCGACCGGGACGAACACATGCGGCCGGAAACAGACATGCAGTCTCTCGCCGCACTCAATCCTTCCTTCGAGTTGATGGGCAATATGGGCGGATTCGATGCAGTCGGCATTCAGGCCCATCCGGAAATCGAGGCCGTCAAACACGTGCACCATGCAGGAAACTCTTCCGGCATTGTAGATGGCGCTGCGGCTGTCCTGATCGGCTCCAGCACGGCCGGCCGATCCTCGGGCCTCAAGCCTCGTGCCCGGATCAAGGCATTTGCCAACATCGGATCTGAACCCGCGCTCATGCTTACAGGCCCGGTCGACGTCACCGAGAAACTCTTGAAAAACGCCAAGATGGACATGAAGGACATGGATCTCATCGAGATCAACGAAGCCTTCGCCTCCGTGGTGCTGCGCTATCAGCAGGCGTTCGATCTGGATCCGGACATCGTCAACGTCAATGGCGGTGCTATTGCCATGGGGCACCCGCTGGGCGCGACCGGCGCGATGATCCTCGGCACCGTGCTCGATGAACTCGAACGCCGCGACCTCAACACGGCTCTGGTCACGCTTTGCATTGGTGCAGGCATGGGTACCGCCACCATCATTGAACGGGTCTGAGTGATGATCAGCAACATTGACGCGGAATTCGCAGAGATCACCGAATACTGGTCGCCGCGCGTGGTTGCGGATGTGAATGACCAGAGTGTCAAACTCGCAAAGCTGAAAGGCGAATTTGTCTGGCACGACCATGAGGATGAGGACGAGTTGTTCTTCATCGTGAAGGGCAGCCTGACCATTCGCTACCACGACAGGGAAAATGCGGTTCTCACCGCCGGTGATATCCATGTCGTACCCAAGGGTATCCAGCACAATCCGATCGCAGAAAGTGAGTGCTGGGTGATGCTTTTCGAACCGGCAGAAACGAAACACACGGGCGATGTTGTCGCCGAAGGCACCAGGTCGGCCGCGCAGCAGCGCGCCCATTTGCAGTCGAACGATCTGCATTCGAACGGTGTCTGAATCGAGGAGATATTCCCATGAGCTACAAGAATTTCACGATAGAGACAGACGACGACGGCATCGCTCTCATCACCTGGGACATGCCCCAGAAATCCATGAACGTCATAGACCTGTCGGTCATGGACGAACTCGAGGCGATCGTTGATCAGGTTGCAGGAGACGTCGCAATCAAGGGCGCCATTATTCAATCCGGCAAGGCGGCCTTTTCGGGTGGCGCGGATCTGACAATGATGGAAGGTCTTCTGAAAGACTTCCACGTGAAGCGCGGAAATGATCCTGAAGGCGCTGCCAAGGCACTTTATGAAGGCTCTCGCAAACTCACGCTGGTCTATCGAAAGCTTGAAACCTGCGGCAAACCCTTTGTGGCCGCCGTTTGCGGCACATGCATGGGTGGCGGTACGGAACTGGCTCTGGCCTGTCACGCACGCATTGTTGACGAAGGCCTGAAGATGGGACTTCCCGAAGTCAAGGTCGGACTGTTTCCAGGTGCTGGCGGAACGCAGCGCGTCATGCGCATGACCGACGGCCAGCAGGGCATGCAATTCCTCCTGCAGGGAAGAACCCTGCGCGCACCGCAAGCAAAACAAATGAAGCTGGTTGACGAGGTCACGGGCACCAAAAAGCTTGTTGCAGCAGCCAGAAAACTGCTGAATGCCGGGCTCGACCCGGTCAAGGACTGGGACAAGAAGGGTTACAGGCTGCCCAACGGTAAAGTGTATTCCCCGGCAGGGTTCCAGTTCTGGCCGGCAGCCAACGCGATTTACCGACGCGAAACCCATGACAACTATCCAGGTGCACGCTACCTGCTTCATGCCGTGGTCGAAGGCCTTCAGTTGCCGATGGACCTCGCCCTTCAGGTCGAGAGCCGCTATTTTGCCAAGGTGCTTCAGACGCCAGAAGCTGCCAACATGATCCGCTCCCTGTTCGTTTCCATGCAGGAATTGAACAAGCTCGCACGCCGTCCGGAAGGTCAGCGTCCGAACAAGATCAGGAAAGTCGGTATCCTGGGTGCCGGTTTCATGGGCGCCGGCATCGCCTATGTCTCCGCCAAGGCGGGGATCGATGTCGTTCTGATTGATCGCGAACAGGAGGCAGCTGACAAGGGCAAGGCGCACTCCGACGAATTGATGAGCAAGGCGATCAAACGCGGCAGGGCCAGCGAAGAGCAGAAGCAAAAACTGTTGGCGCGTATCAATCCAACCGTCGACTATGAGGCGCTGGCAGACTGCGATCTTGTCATTGAAGCTGTTTTCGAGGACCGCGACATCAAGAAAACGGTTACCGAGAAAGCCGAAACCGTGATGAAATCGCGCGCGATATTCGCCTCCAACACCTCGACGCTGCCGATCACGTCACTGGCACAGGCCTCGAAGCGTCCGAAAAACTTCATCGGCATCCACTTCTTCTCTCCGGTCGACAAGATGATGCTTGTTGAGGTGATCCTCGGCAAACGCACATCCGACCGGGCGTTGGCAATGGCTCTGGACTACATCAAGGCGATCAAGAAGACGCCGATTGTTGTCAATGACAGCCGTGGTTTTTATACGTCACGCGTCGTGATGACCTATATCCGCGAGGGTCTGATGATGCTCGCCGACGGTGTTCCCGCCGCGATGATCGAAAACGCGGGCAGAATGGCCGGAATGCCGGTCGGTCCGCTGTCTCTTGGTGACGAGGTGGCACTCGACCTTGCCTGGAAGATTGTTTCGGCCACCCGCAAGGATCTCGGTGTTAAATATGTTGAGGGACCGCTCGACAACATCCTAGAGGCAATGGTGGTCAAGCAGGAACGGTTCGGCCGCAAGAATGGCAAGGGGTTCTACGACTACAAGGGCAAGGACAAGACTTTGTGGCCCGGGATCACGGATGTAACCGGTCAACCCAAACCGGCGGAAAACTTCAACATCGAGGAACTCAAGCAGCGGCTTCTGGTCATGCAGGCGCTGGAGACGGCACGGATCTTCGAGGAAAAATGCCTGACGGATGTTCGCGAAGCCGACGTCGGTTCCATCCTCGGCTTCGGCTTTGCGCCCTATACGGGCGGAACGCTCAGTTACATCGACATGATGGGCACCGCAACGTTCGTGGACCTCTGCAAGAAGTTCACCCGCAAATGGGGACCGCGCTTCAAGCCCAACAAGCTGCTGCGCGATATGGCCAGGGAAAACGAGTCCTTTTACGGGAAGTTCCCCCCCAATCCAGAACAAGCAACTAAAGACGCTGCGTAATTGACTCTCGAACCATCTCCTGCATGGAGATGGTTCATCCCTTAGTCTGAAATAGCAATGTTATTATCCATCGTGTCTTGATCCGCGTTGTCATGTCATGCAGAGTTTGCGATACAACTGTGCACGGGTTGGCCGGAGAAAAGAATGCCGCTTGAAGGCGAATGGGCACGCGCGGACGTGTTCCGGGTATTGCGGGATTTCAGTTCAAACACCGATTTGAACTGGCCGCATATTGCCGAGCTGTACAACTTTGATCTTGCTTGCATCGAGGATCCTCAAGGTACCGTTCCCATTACAGCCTGGCATGGCGTTTTTGAACATGTTGCCAAGGCGCTTGGCGACGACGGCGTCATGTTCGATCTGTTCAATAATGTTGAAATCGGCTGTTTTTCCATCTTCGACTATCTGTTCTCCTGTGCACCGACCCTCCGGGATGCGTGTGTTGCCTGGATAAAGTTCATTCCGATCCGCACCAACGCTTACCGGTTGACTTTCGAAGAGGGCGAGACCGGCGGGTACGTCGAGTGGCCCATTCTGGAAGGCCGCGGCGAATGGCGCCAAAACATGTTTGCGAGAACCGGATGGGCAACCCAGCAACTTGAACGTGCCCTGGACATGCAGGTTCCTCCCATTCTCATCGAACTGGCGACCACGGCACCGCAAAATACTTCGGCCTTTCAGAAAAAGTATCAGGGGCGCCTGAAATTCGGTGCGTCACACAACAGGATCTTCATACCACGGTCACTGCTGTCACGACCGCTGCAACGCAGCGATACTCACCTTTACGAGATCATTCTCAAAGCTGCGATGGAGGAACTGGACCGCTTCGGACAGCTTGAATCACCCCTCACGAGAATTGCAAACGAGGTGGCATCCAACCTCGCCCATGGCGCGTGCACCCTGCCCCACATTTCGGCCAAGCTCGGCATGTCGCAAAGAGCCGTGCAAAGACTTCTTGAAAAGGAAGGCACAAGTTTCCGCAAGTTGAGCGAGGAAATCCGTCGCTCGGCCGCCGAGCGATATCTGCGAGGCACTGATCTGCCAATGAAGGAAATCGCCTACCTCATCGGATTTTCGGAGCTCAGTACGTTTTCCAGGGCCGTCAAGTCCTGGTTCGGCATGTCACCGCGCAAATTCCGGGAAGGATCAGCAAAAAACGCCGAAGGTGGCGGCGGTCAGCGAAAAAGAGCCAGCCTTGTCCGCCTCTCCAAGATGCCCCATCCCGCGAGTCGTTCAAAAGAACTAACCGAGCGAAAGACGCGAATGCGTGCCGACTAGATTTTCTGATCCTGTCGGTGCACATTTCAGCCGGAGAATTTCGGCACGGTGGCGGTTACGGGCTGTACCACCGCCGTGCCAGAGATAATTCAAAGGTCCTTGAAACGCCCAGTACTCCCTGACTGACGCTTCCCCGGAATAGATGCCCTCAAACTGCGAGAGGTGTACCATCCCGTCCCGGACCGGTCCTGCAACGTGCCTCTTTGTAGTCCGTGCCGGATTGAACCGGTGCGGGATTATCTTTCGCTGCAAGCAGAGGTAACCTGATCGAAAGCAGAAGTGGGCATTCCGCAAACGAAAAATCTCAGCTACCCGATTTCTTTCTTACGCGAGCGCGACTAGCGTGTCTTTGGCTTGAGACCTCAAGGATTTAACTATTCACGACACGTCTTGCGGGATATTGTAACAATTCGCAGTGTTCTGTTTCGTGGACACCTTTCAAGATGCTGCTGGAACCACGTTGTAATTGTCGTCAATTGATCTTAACTAACCGGGATAGCTAACTACCGATTTCACATTCCGGAGGAACACATGTCCGACAGCGGCCTGAGCAGATTTCTAGGTGGGTCTCCCGCCCAGGTTCTCCTGCGGCTCGTGTTTCTTTCCTTTGTCGTCGGGATAATCCTTTCCGCACTCAACCTGGATCCTCTCGATCTGGTCAATATGACCGTCAACTTCTTCGAGCGACTTTGGAACATGGGTTTTCACGCAATCGGCAGACTTGGCAGTTATCTGGTGGTCGGGGCGATTGTGGTTGTTCCCATCTGGATGATCACACGGCTCCTCGCTATGGGCCGGTCACGCTGACCCCCCGGAGCCGGGTCACTCCCGGCTCTTTGCTGCCAAATCCCTCGCAGTCCTGTGCAGCGTGACGTGGCGGTCCGCGAGTTCATCAATATCAGTCGAGTACCCTCCGCCCAGCACACAGGCGATCGGCAGCCCTTGGGATCTTACCTTTTCGATCACGTACCGGTCCCTCTGTCGCAGCCCGTCCCGCGACAATTTCAGCCGCCCGAGACGATCGTGCTCATAAGGGTCGACACCGGCATTGTAGAAAACAATGTCCCAACGTTCGCGTTCAAGAAGGTCCGGTAAAACAGCGCACAGCGACTTCATGTAACCCTCGTCGCCGGTTTCATCCGGCAACCCGATGTCAAGATGCGAGGGGACCTTGCGGACCGGGTAATTTTTCTGGGAATGCATCGAGAAGGTGAAGACGTCAGGGTCTCCTTGAAAAATGTCCGCAGTGCCGTCGCCCTGGTGGACATCAAGATCCAGGACCAGCACCTTTCGGATGGCACTGTCGGCCTGCATGACCCTGATTGCCACGGCTACATCGTTGAATACACAGAAGCCGGCACCATGGAGACGGCGCGCATGGTGACTGCCGCCAGCCGTGTTGCAGGCGATGCCATGCTCAAGAGCAAGATAACCGGTCAAAACAGTGCCACCTGTGGCACATTGCGCGCGCAACGCAATGTCGGCACGCATTGGAAATCCGATTTCCCGGGCGACCTTCGCCGGAACTTTGCCGTTGAAGACCTGATCGACATAAGCGGGATCATGCGCAAGGGCGATCCATTCAAATGGAGCAGGCCGCGGGCGGAAAAACGGTCGCCCGTCAAGCAGGCTTTCCGCGCGGATCAAATCCGCAACCGCTCGAAACTTGTCCATGGGAAACCGGTGATTTGCGGGCAAATCGGCGCAATAGGCCGGGTGATGAACGATCGGCAAAGGCATCAGGTGCACTATAGTGCTTCTCTCAATTCCTGCCAGTCCGGCAAATGCCGCCGGCGGCTATGCGCCGGCGGTCGCTTTGTCATGCGGTAACCGTTTTTTGGCGAGCCGCGCGGCGGAGCTGCAGGATCGAAAAGACGTGTGCGGCGAGAAAAATCGGAACAAAGAAGGCTGGAAACAGAACAAGCGGGTAGTTGTTGATGATGTTCGGTTCTTCCAATGCCATGACGTGCAGGAAACCTTCCGAGGTCAGAACGCCGGTCAGGACTGCAATTGCGAAATCGGCAAGACCGATAATGTTGGCTCGCCAAACGAGTGCGTTTGCATTTGCCCTGCCCTGTTCAAGCGCCTTGAATGCCTGCCATCCAGCAATTCCGGCCCAGATGTCGCCGACCCCGGCAGGCAGTGCAAATTGCCAGGGAATTTCGCCGAAGGCCCAACCGACAAGGAACACAAATCCCATAACCCGTGGCACCTGGAAGGCGATCATCTCGCGCTGATCTGCACTTTCGGCAATTCTTCGCCCGACATGCGTCGCGGTACCCAGCAAAACAAGCAAACCTGCCCCGCCGAACAGGAAGATCAGAACGTAGGGTATACCAGTTGGCGTCTGGGGCGGCATCAGCAGCCCGAGCTCGCCCGCTCTTGCTGCCAGGGCGTACCAAAGACCCAAAACAATCCCGAGCACCGACAGTGCAATCGCGGTTTTGCGCAAGGACAATTTTGCCCTTTGTGCTGCGATTGCAACGGTAATGACGGCGAGGACCGGCAGCAGCGTAGCGAACGCGCGGACATAAAATTCAAGGAATGTTGAAAACATGCACTTCCCTCCTTACTTCCATTTGTGAAGTGACTCCTAATTTCGTAGTTACTTCACAAATTGCAATGGGTCACCTACATTTCAGTTCATGAAAGATATTTCCCGCGCTCACTGCCCTATCCGCCGGGCGACAGATATTCTGACAGACCAATGGTCTTTTCTGATCCTCCGGGAATTCTTCCTGGAAGGAAGAAAGCGAAGATTCCAGGACCTGCAGCAGGAATTGGGATTGTCGCCGAACACACTTTCCAACCGTCTCAAGCACCTGGAAAACACGGGCATACTGGAGCGTCGACTTTACTCCAGTCATCCTCCGCGCGCCGAATACGTTCTGACGGAAATGGGTGCCCGGTTTGGACCGGTTCTCGAAGCGCTCTATGATTGGGGAACCAGTTACCCGGAAACGGACAAAAAACCGAAAAGCGATTGACGAACGCGTTGTCGCTGGACATGAAGGGTCCTTATTCAGATCAGAGCCCCTCATGCCCCATTCCAATGGCACGGACGATCCGTCCCGCCTATCCTTCGCAGTGACGCACCGTTCCGTGCTGGCCATCGCCATTCCGATGACGCTCGGCTATTTGTCGACACCGCTTCTGGGCGTGGTCGACATGGCTGTCATTGGACGGCTCGGCGATGCCGCGCTGCTCGGCGGGATCGCGCTTGGCGGGATCATATTCGACCTGGTGTTCACCACATTCAGCTTTCTGCGCGCTGGAACGACCGGACTGACGGCTCAGGCCGCCGGAGCACGTAACGATGAGGAGATAAAGGCAACCCTTTTGAGAGCGCTTGTCATTGCGCTTGTGGGAGGTGTTCTGGTAATTGCGCTCCAGTCACCTATCCGGGAAACCGGCCAATGGTTTCTCGGTGGCAGTGCCGATGTTCGATCCGTCACAGCCCGCTACTTCGACATACGTGTGCTCAGCTCACCTTTCCTTCTTGCGAACTTCGCCATACTCGGATGGTTCATCGGACTTGGCCGGGCGGGCACCGGGCTGCTGCTGCAGCTTGTCCTGAACGGGTTGAACATTGTTCTCAGCATCTGGTTTGTCATGGGACTCGGGTGGAGCGTCGAAGGTGTTGCGGCGGCGACCGTCTTGAGCGAGGCAGCGGCAACACTGCTCGGCCTTTTCCTGATATTGACCAGCGTCCGGCGCGGAACCTGGCCGAAACCCGCGATCATTTTCAACCGGCGGCTTCTGTTGCGCATGATGGCTCTAAATCGGGACATCCTGATCCGGTCCTTTGCGCTTCTTTATGCCTATGCATTCTTCATGGCACGCTCGGCAGACCAGGGTGATACGGTGCTTGCTGCCAACGCCGTCCTCGAAAAGTTCATACTGGTTTCCGGATATTTCCTCGACGGACTTGCAACCGCTGCCGAGCAACTGGCAGGCCGGGCCGTCGGAGCAAAGTTCCGCCCCGCCTTCGACCGGACACTCAAACTGACCGCATTGTGGAGTTTCGCGATGGCAGGTTTGCTGTCTGCCGTCTTCGTGATTTTCGGGTCCGCCCTGATCGATTTCATGACGACTTCCGACGAGGTTCGGGCGCTTGGGAATACCTATCTCATCTGGGCTGTCCTGGCGCCTTTGCTCGGCGTTCTGGCCTTTCAGATGGACGGAATTTACATCGGCGCAACCTGGTCAGGCACAATGCGAAACATGATGCTGCTGTCTCTCGCAGTCTATATCGCCGCTTACCATGTCCTGTTTCCACTGTTGGGAAATCACGGTCTCTGGCTCGCGCTGTCGATTTTTCTGGGATTGCGCGGCGTGACGCTTCTGGCCGCATGCAGGCGGCGCGCCGACAAGGCCTTTGCGCAGGTCTAGATCTCTTCCGAGGCCCAAACATCCACATTCAGGTCCCTTGCTTCCCGCAAGGACGCATAGCCATAGTGGTCGAGATTGTCCGCAAGTCCCGACAGGATCTCGCCGATCAAGGCCGGTCCCTTGAAGACAAGTGACGAATAGAGCTGCAGCAAATCAGCACCGGCAGTGATTTTTGTCCAGGCGGTTTCGGCACTATCGATGCCACCAACGCCGACAATGGGAAGGTCCGGACCCGCCAGCTTGCGGGCGCGTGCCAAGACGGCCGTCGATTTCCTGAAGAGCGGTCTGCCGGACAGCCCTCCTGTTTCCTGATGAGGTCCGGTTCCAGCCAGTTCGTCTCTGCCGACGGTCGTGTTGGAGACGATCAATCCGTCGAGGGACTTTTCCAGCACCTCTTCGACAATGTCCTTCAGATCTTCATCTACGACATCGGGCGCAATCTTGAGCAGCAACGGCACTCGGCGTTCCGCCTTGTCTGCACACAGATCGCGCGCCGAAACGACAGCCTGCAGCAGATCGGCCAGAGCCGAACGCGCCTGCAGATCCCTCAGGCCCGGCGTGTTCGGCGACGAAATGTTGACAGTGAAATAGGAAGCCATGTCGGCGAATTCGGTTATTCCGGCGACATAGTCGGCAATTCGATCAGAGGCATCCTTGTTGGCACCTACATTGATGCCGACAATCCCATCGTTCCGCTTTCTCGACAACAGACGTTTGCGCATTGCCGTGTGGCCATCATTGTTGAAGCCATAGCGGTTGATGACGCCTTCATCAACTGGCAGCCGAAACACGCGCGGCCGCGGATTGCCAGGTTGAGGTCTGGGCGTCACGGAGCCGACTTCCGTAAAGCCAAATCCCAGGTTCAGAAGTGCATCGGGCACTTCGGCGTTTTTGTCGAACCCGGCTGCCATACCGAGCGGATTGGGAAACTCCAGATCCCAGAAACTCGAGGTGAGACGCGGGTCGGCCGACGTGTAGCCACCCGATATCAACCCTGCTTTCAGGGCAAGTACTGTTACACGGTGCGCATTTTCCGCATCAAGAAAATGAAGTCCCCTGAGTGCAACACCTTCAATCCAGCCGGATCTCATCCGTCAAGCTCCGGAAAGACGTGTGTTCCCTTGTCGGACAATGGCAGCTCACGAACCCAGATTGCATCTCCCGGCCGCAAATCATCATACAAATGCGGAAACAGCGCTCCCCCTCGCGAGGGCTCCCATTTCAGGGCCTCGCCGAGTGTTTCGGCGTCAAATGCTGCCAGCAGCAGATCTGTCTGACCGCTGAAGTGTTTTGCGGCTGTTTCCCGGGCCTGCTGTGCTGTCGAAAAGTGAATGAATCCGTCGGTCAGATCGATCGGCGCACCCTTGAAGACACCCGCGTCGACGGCTTCCTGCCACATCGTTCTCGGGACGATCTTGAAAATCAGTGTCATGACTGCCTATTACCGTGACTGTTCCTGTTTTGCCGATCTTTTGCGGGACCGGCCTCGATCCGCGCGGACACTACTCACAGGGCTGCCGCCAAACAAGCCGGACCACCGGACTTTCTTGAGGAATGACAAATTCCCAGGGAAAATGCAGTATGGCGTGGCTTAAAATTCTCGGAATTCGTTTTTCCAGGCCTTATGATTGCACTCCAAAAGGAAACAAGTGACTCGCGATGAAGCTTCGGCCTTTCCTGGTGCCTGCTCTCTTGCTCACCGTCTCCGGCGGTGTGGTTGCCTGGTTGCTGCTGGCAGAACCGCCCGAAGCTCCGGAATCCCAGATTGCCGATGCGCTGAGACCTGGTCTTGCGGAAACGACGGACGTAATTTCCGAGCCCGAAATTCCGACTGAGGGAAAGTTGTCTTCGGATGATCCGGCCGCGACAGCAGCACCGCTCCCGGTGGACATACGCAATGTCTCACCCGACGGGGTTTCCGCACCTCAGGTCAGCGGTGGCTTGAAGCGCATAGAACCTTCCAAGCGGTTTCAGGAGCTCGTCAATCCACCGGTCGAACCGGTCCCAGACGGACCACTTGAACTCATTCGGGTGCAGGTTCTGGACGGAGGCCGGATAAAATCGAAGAAACTGGTCGTTACGCTCGCGCATATCGAGCCGATGAAGATAGATGAAACCTGCATCGCCCAGCAAGGCGGCGTCTGGCCCTGTGGCACGCGCGCCAGAACTTTTTTGCGCGGCCTGATCCGGCAATTCAAGATCACGTGCGAAAAGATTGCAGAAACCGGACCGCAAGAGATATTGGCGACCTGCAAGCGGGGCAAGATCGACTTGAGCACCCGTCTTGTGCGCTATGGTTGGGCGGATCCGGCGCCCGGCGCCCCTGAGGGATTTCAGGACTTCGCACTTCTGGCGAAACAACGCAAACTCGGGAAGTGGCAGGACCAGTGGCAATTTGCGACCCCGGACTCGCGGTGGGATGCCGATCCGAATGCACCCCTGCCCGGTCTTGAGGACCTTGAACCGGAAATCGTCGAGTGGAGCCAGCGAACGGAATCGGCCGATCCGAACCAGGAGTTCTTCGGATTCGAACCGGACGTCGCTGAAGATCTTCCACAGCAATGATGCAAGGCCGGACGGTTCGGGAACACATTGTCAAACTGCGACGACCGCCCTGCACTGTCGCATCCCATTCGGAAGACGTCGATTAACTTACCTGCGTTTCGTAAACTTGCCTCTAGGCTCCAAAAAACCTGTCGCTTATCGGAGACCGCCATGTCACACAAACTCAAGGTCGGGATTGTCGGTGGAACGGGTCAGCTTGGTGCCGCCATGGCAACCGGCTGGCTTGAAAGCAATCACGTCAATCCGCAAGATCTCTGGATCTCGAACCGGTCCGGTAAGGCAAGCGGCTTTGCCGATTGGCCGGAAGTCAATTTCACCGCCTCAAACCAGGTTCTTGCCGAAGCCTGTGACGTGATCGTTCTGTCCGTCCCGCCTGACCAGACTGGCAAATTGAATGTTTCCGCCAGCGACAAGCTGGTTATTTCGGTTATGGCAGGTGTCTCGCACAAGCAGATTCGGGAATTGACGGGAACACGCAAGGCCGTGCGCGCAATGTCGAGCCCTGCTGCCCGGCAAAGGTCAGCCTATTCCGCCTGGTTTACAAAAGATGGACTGGATGCTGCCGACCGCAGAACTGTTCAAGGACTATTGTCCGCAATTGGCGCTGCGGATGAAGTTGCGGACGAAGGACAGATAGAGGTTTTCACAGTCCTCACAGGTCCTGTGCCCGGCTTTGCCGCCTTCTTTGCCGATTGTCTTGTGCAATTTGCCCTGGCAAACAATGTCGCCCCGGATGCGGCCGTGAAGTCGGTCAAGCAGCTGTTTCTGTCGAGTGGTCAACTTATGTCGGTCAGTGACCACTCACCTGATTTTTTTGTGACGGAAATGGTCGACTACGGGGGCACGACCGCCGCAGGCCTTGTGAAGCTTCAGGAACTCGGGACTGTCAGATTAATTGAAAAAGGCCTCGATGCCAGCCTGGAACGTGTTCGGACAATCGCGTCGTCCGATTGACAATCTGGAGTGAAGACCAAATCTCCACCCCTTTTTGTTCACCTGGCTCAAGCAGCCAGTTCGCCGCCCAATGCCTTGCGGATCATCTCGCGTGTTTCGTCAATGCCGTAAAGGGCGACGAAAGACCCGAAACGCGGGCCCTTCTCCTGCCCCAGAAGCAGTTGGTAGAGCGCGGAGAACCAGGCCACCGACACGCCAGGACCGCCGTCCGGCCCCTTCTTTTTCGGGTCCTGATAACGTTCGATTGCGCGGGCAACGTCCAGGACCGCGTCCTGGATTTCGGCCCCATCCGCATTCTCAGGAAGACCGGCCAGTTTTGCGTCCAGCTGTTCGAGCGCCATGCGCTCGGTGTCATCGGGAACCTTGAAGGATTTCGTCGGTTTGACGAAATCATCGAAGTAGCGGATCGCATAGCCAACCAGCGCGTCCAGTTCCGGGTGCGTTTCGGCCGTCACGCCGGACGCGTAGCGGGAAATGAAGGCCCAAAGCACCTCTTTGTTTTCCGCATTCGACGCGGAAACAAGGTTCAACAGCATGGCGAAGGGAACCGGCATATCTATCTTCGGAATGTTTCCGGAATGGATGTGCCAGGCCGGATTCTGAAGTCTCTGCTCCACCGGCATCTGCTCATATTTCTGGACGAAGGTATAGTATTCGTCCACGGCCTTCGGAATGACATCGAAATAGAGCTTCTTGGCTGTTTTCGGCTTCTGAAAATTATACAGCGCAAGACTTTCCGGCGACGCATAAGTCAGCCATTCGTCGATCGACAGACCGTTGCCCTTCGACTTTGAGATTTTCTCACCGTTTTCGTCAAGGAAGAGTTCATAGACGTAGTGCTCCGGAGCCTTGCCACCCAGGATGTTGCAGATCTTGTCATAGATCGGTGCATTGGTCTGGTGATCCTTGCCGAACATCTCGAAGTCGACATCAAGAGCCGCCCAGCGCATCCCGAAATCCGGTTTCCACTGCAGCTTCACCTTGCCGCCGGTCACGGACAGGGTGATTTCCTCTCCGGTTTCATCGTCAAATGTGATCGTCCCGTCCCTGGGGTTCACGTCTTTCATGGGCACATAAAGAACACGGCCCGAGGTCGGCGAGATCGGCAGAAATGGAGAATAGGTGGCCTGACGTTCCTCACCGAGTGTCGGCAGCATCACATCCATGATCTTCCGATACTTTTCGGTCGCCCGGACAAGCACTTCGTCAAATTTTCCGGACTTGTAGTACTCGGTCGCACTTGCGAATTCATAGTCAAAGCCGAATGTGTCCAGGAACCGGCGCAGCATAGCGTTGTTGTGCGCTGCAAAACTCTCGTAGTCGCCGCCAAAGGGGTTCGGGACGGTGCTGAGCGGCATCTGCAGGTAAGGCTCCAGCGCTGCACGGTCCGGAACGTTTTCCGGAATTTTGCGCATGCCGTCCATATCGTCGGAAAAGCACAGAAGCCGTGTCGGAATCTTGTCCTCGGTCAACAGGCGAAAAGCCGTCCGCACCATGGTGGTACGCAGTACTTCGCCAAAGGTACCTATATGAGGCAGCCCGGAAGGGCCGTATCCCGTTTCAAACAGAACCGGTTTTTCCGAATCCCGACTTCCGATGCGTTTGACCAGTTTTCGCGCTTCTTCGAACGGCCACGCTTTCGATTTGATGGCCGCCTCGACAAATTCTTGCGAAAGGTCAAGCGAAGGCAGGGATTGGTCGGTCATGTTCGGGTTTCATTCTGCTAAATTGGAAGAAGTCAGTGCAATTCCGGCTGGTTTACTGACGCGAAGCCGTATGTTGCGGCGCGACACTAGAAAAGCACGACGCAAACGTCAATCGATAGTCGCCTTTCCGTGACTTGAAGCTTTCCTGACAACCCTATAAACCGGGCCTTCGATTTGCCCAAAACCGGCGCACTGGAGATTGAATAGTGTCTAGCAATGAACCGATCAGCGTTCAGGAAGCCCTCATCTACGTGATGGTGATTGTGTCAGCGTCAGACAACGCTATGACGGACAAGGAACTGGCCACGATCGGTGACATGATCAAAATGTTGCCGGTGTTTGAAACCTACAACGAAAACAGGATCATTCCGGCCGCACAACGGTGTGGCGACATCCTTCAGGAAGAAAACGGCCTGTCGCTTGTCCTGGAACTGGTCGGCGACGTCCTGCCTGCGAAACTCTACGATACTGCCTATGCTCTGGCGGTGGAGGTTGCTGCAGCCGATCTACACGTCGAACAGGAAGAACTCCGTGTCCTGCAGATGCTTCGCGACCGTTTTAGCCTCGACAAACTGACTGTTGCGGCCATCGAACGCGGCGCGATTGCCCGTCACCGCAAGGTCTGACCCAGCTGTTCAGCGTGTGCCGGTAAGGTTGACCGCGGGGCTGACGATATGCTCCGCGAACCGGCGAGCGCTGTCAATTCAGGCTGCGGATCGCGTCCGGCAGGTCCAGGGAAAATGGTGGGATGGCGACGTGAAAACGGCTGCCGTCCGGCCGTTCCATGGCGTACGAGCCCGCCATGATACCGTTGTCGGTCGAAAGCGGGCAATGTGACGAATATTCATATGTTTCGCCGGGTTCGATCACCGGCTGTTCCCCGACAACACCCTCGCCGTTTACTTCCTCCAGACGGCCGAAGCCATCGGTGATCTGCCAGTGCCGCGTTTTCAACTGCACCGGTTCGGAACCGCTATTGTGGATCTCGACCATATACGCCCAGATGAATTCGCTCTCTTCCGGTTTCGATTCATCGTCGAGATAAAACGGCTCGACAGAGACTTCGATTCCCTGCGTAATGGCGCTGTAACTGCCTGACACGGTTGTTCCTTCAATCCTGGGGCGGTTATCCGCAACTTCAGGAAGGGCTTATAGGGCGAATGACATAAGCGTGAAAGAGACTTACTTGTGATTTCCGAAAGGATTTTGCATTTACAGCGCTGATTTGTCCAAGTCAGGAACCTCAATTAGTGTTCGACGCCCGTATCCGACCCTTGATCGACCCGCTCCTCAACCGCCTGGGCCTCGCTCTTGCCAATGCCGGTGTCGGTCCAATCTTCGTCACGCTGGTCGGATTCGCAATGGGAATGGGGGCCGCGGTCGCAATTGCTGCGGGTTATTTTCTCCTTGGCTTTGTCCTGATCGCGTTCAACCGCATTGCAGACGGTCTGGATGGTGCCGTTGCGCGGGCGACCCGGAAAACCGACCTGGGCGGTTATCTCGATATTACGCTCGATTTTGTCTTCTATGGCGTCATTCCGCTGGCCTTTGCGCTCCAGGACCCGGCTGCCAATGCCTTGCCAGCTGCAGCACTCCTTTGCAGTTTCTACGCCAACGGCTCTGCGTTTCTGGCCTTTGCGATCATGGCGGAGCGCCGCGGGCTTTCAACCGACAGGCAGGGTCAGAAATCTCTCTATTATCTTGGCGGTCTGGCCGAAGGTACCGAGACGATCGCCCTGTTCCTGCTGATGGCTTTGCTGCCTGACTGGTTTCCAGTGCTGGCGTGGGCATTTGCAGCTGTCTGCTTTGTTTCGGCGGGCGCACGCGTGATGATCGGCGTAAAGTCGCTCGACCGTTAGAAGCGGTCGAAAACACATTCAAATGGGAGGTGTTCAGGCCGAAAACCTTTGACAGAAACTCCAGAACCTGGCTGCCGCTGCCGAACGCGGTGTGTCTTCCTTGCGTGCGAAGCCGATTGATCGCGGTGCGTCGGGTACCAGCGGCAGAACCTTGCATTTGCCGGGCGTTTCGGGCAGCGCAAGCTCCGCGATGACAGAGACGCCGAGATTTGCCTCGACCAGCGCGATTATCGAGTTCACCTGCAGGATCGTGTGAGCCACCCTTGGTGTGTGTCCGGTTTTCATGAACCAGTCCTCGACCAACGGGCCGCTGCCGCCTCTGGTCATGATGAAGGGGTCCCCCGCAAGATCTTCGGCTTTGAGCGTGTTTCTGTCTGCCAGGGGATGATCCGCGCTCACCAATGCGACAAGCTTGTCATTTGCGATTTCAATGACATCCAGACCTTCGTCCGACCCAAGGGACAAGACCGCCAGATCGACGAAATCCTCTTCCAGAGCCTGACGAAGTTCCATGTCCGGATATTCCTGGATTTCGACGTTTATCCCGGGATAGGCCCTTGCGAATGCCGCCAGTGTCTTCGGCAGGATATGAAATGACGCAGAGGACCCGAAAGACCCGAGCCTGACGCTTCCCTGCCTGTTGTTCCTGGCATCATCGAGCTTACGCAGCACCTGTTCCTGAACAAGGTCAGCACGCTCAGCGTATTCCGCAAGCGCTGTTCCTTCCTCTGTCAGAAGGATCGGCCTTCCGCCCCGCCGCAACAGTTGCGTCCCCAGACGCTCCTCCAGCTGCGCAATACCCTTGCTTATCGCAGGCTGACTGATGCCGAGAGAACGTGCAGCAACGGATACACTTCCCGAGGTCTGGATAAACCTCAGCGCTCTGGCAACTGTAATCGGGATGTCGGCTTCGGGCGATCGTCTCATAAATACATAACCTGAAGTTATTTTCTTATGTTTTTTATATCTGAGAATTATTGAACTTCCAATCCATTACGCAACCGGAACACTTCATGTCCCTCGAAACCTGGCTGGCCTTTGTTGCCGCATCACTCCTGCTGACCATGACCCCGGGTCCAAGCATTCTTCTCGGCATGGTGCACTCTCTGCACTTCGGGGCCCGGAGAACACTTTTCACGGCCCTTGGCGATGTCAGTGCGAACATGATCCAGATGATCCTCGTCGCAATCGGCCTTGGTGTCGTGCTCGCGCATTCCGCACTTGCCTTCCAGATCATCAAATGGACAGGCGTCGGGGTTCTGCTCTACATGGGATGGCGCGCATGGCACGCTCCTGCCTTGCAAAAACCGGAACCGGACAGCCATCTTGGCGGCAAACCCACACGTCTCTTCACAGCGGGATTTCTGGTCGCCTTCAGCAATCCCAAGGCGCTTATCTTCTTTACCGCCTTCTTCCCGCAATTCATCGACCCGGAAAGGGACCTGGTTACACAACTTATGCTGATGTGCCCGACGATGACGTTTCTCGATTTTTTGTTCGTCATGCTGTACGCGGCAGGTGCAAACGGTCTGGCCGGGCATCTCAAGCAGCATCCGAAGGCACTGAACCGCGTGAGCGGATCCGTCCTGATTAGCGCCGCCGGTCTTATGGGTCTGATGACCCAAGGGTCGTGAAGCGGTCAGTCGTGACCGGGGATATCCGGATCGGATTGCGTCTCTGAACGGAAGCGTTCGATCCATGCCCTGTTGACCCCGTCCGACAGGCGGGCAACGGGCAAATCAATGTTTTTCGCGTGTGCCGGATCCCGTCCAATCCGGACAAGTGTCTCTTCGATGACCGTTTCCGGGTCCCTGGAGAGATCATCGTAGGTTATCCGGAGCGGCATGATGTTCTCCGCCTTGAACCAATCCGCCCACGCAAGATCGTAGGCAGTCATAAGATCAACATGTTCCCGGATCAGCGCCGCGTCATAGTTCGGCTCGCGCGGTGGTGCCAGTCTTTCCAGTTCCGTGCCGTCCGGTGCCTTGTGCCATAGCCCAGTCTGGCTGGCCTTGACGAAGGAAACCGCTTGAGCAAGTTTGTCGCTTCGCGTCAGGTGAATGAACAGCGTCTTTCCGAAGACTGCTTCAAAGCGCCCGGAATGGGTTTCCCTGCCCGGACACAAGATCGCAAGCTGGCGGACGAAATAATCGAAACTCTTGCGTTGCAATCTCAGGCCGAAGATTCCGCTCCCGGCAGTCCCTTTGTTGCGCGCCGTCTCAAGGACTGTCGTTAACTGCTCTTTTTCATTGGCGAAAGACGTTTCATCCAGTCCGAGTGACCTCTGCCAGTCCCCGACATCCGCATTGTGGAAATAGGATCTTGGATCACCCGCCTGACCTGTTGCAGCCAGTAACTTGCACAACAGGGTGCTGCCACTGCGCGGCGAGGTGCAGATGACGTAGGCCTGATAGCCTGTTTCCGGCTGCATCGTCATGAACTGGTGTCCCAAGTCAAAACTGTCAGATCGATCACTGTCGAATATCTCAATGATCTGAATCGGTTCTCTGACAGAATTCAACTTGAAGTACAAGATGAATTGCCTCGAAACGACACCGGGCAAGCCGCCGCCTGAATTGTCTCCATATACAGAGGTCTGCCATGCGGGCGACGCGAAGCTTGCGCCCGCATCGCCCGCTTTTGTACCCAGGCGATACCAATCTTGGGCACTCAGTTCAGTCAGTAAAGGAAAATGAGGGAGCAATCCGGGTGCCGTCAGGCTGCGTGCTTTGACGGCGCTCTGGAAAACAACCGAAGAGGATTGGGCAGCAGCATTGGGACACGAGCCTGGTAGTCCCGATAGTTGTCGCCGAACTCCCGCACCAGCGCGCGTTCTTCAAAATAGAGACCGATCAGGACGTAGCCGGTCATGGCGACTGCAAAGAACAGATGCCCGACGGTCATATGAGGCGTTGCAAAGAACGCGAGCATGACGCCCAACTGCATCGGATGACGCACCAATTTATAGAGCAGCGGGGTGCGGAACCGCGGCGACGGCATCGAGGAACCCCTCCCTGCAGACCAGACCTGGCGCAGGCCGAACAGTTCGAAGTGATCGATCAGAAATGTCGACAACAGAAGAATCGTCAAGCCAATCGCGAAGACCAGATAGACGGCTACCGCACTCCAACCCGTGACGGACCAGATTTCTGCCGGCATCGGTTTCCAGAACCCCATGAGGAGCGACAGGAACGCCGCAGCCTGAAGAACATAGGTACTCCGCTCGGCTTCAACCGGAACGAACCTGGTCCACCAATTCTTGAACCACTGCCGCGCCATCAGGCTGTGAAAGAAGCCAAACAGAAAAATCAGCCCGAAATTTGTGACCACGGCAATTCCAAGGGATGCGACATTGCCTTCATTGATGGACTTCGGAACACCGACATCCAAAAGGAACCCTGCCAGATACAGGAAAGAAATATTGAAAGCGGCATAGCTCACGATGCCATAGAGTAACAGTACCGGACGTTTCATTTCGGGTCTCCGATTGCGTAAAGGCGCAGAGCATCGATGCAATGATCGGGCGCCTTCACTGATTTCATCCATGCAATTCAGGTATTGGATGTCGGAGGTCGGAGATACTTCAGCAGGCGTAGTATCGAACTACGGATTGCGTAGTTGGCCTGTTCGTCCTAAGATTTTCTCACGAAGGAGCGCAATGAAAAGATACGGACAATTCTGCCCGATCGCGAAAACGGCCGAAATTCTGGGCGACCCGTGGTCTATCCTTATCGTGCGCGAACTCCTGCTTGGCAGTTCTCGATTTTCCAGTCTGCAGCGCGGACTTCCGAAGATTTCACCGACAGTTCTGAACACCCGGCTGAAGGACCTTGAAGCCTGTGGCGTAATCACCAAGCGCCCGATCAACGGTCAACGCGGGCACGAATACAGGCTGACACCCGCAGGCAAGGAACTTTCATCGGTTGTCGACGCACTTGCTGTCTGGGGTATGCGGTGGGCACGTGATGAGATGGATGACGACGATGTCGACGTGACCTTCCTGATGTTCGACATTCAACGCAACATCTTGCTGGATCAGCTGCCGGATGGAGAAACTGTCCTCTGTTTCCAGTTTCCGGATCTGGACCAGTTCGGGACCTGGTGGCTGGTCTGCACCGAGGATGATGTCGATCTGTGTCATCAGGACCCGGGAAAGGATGTGAATGCCTACATCACATGCCAGTCCAGGCACATGATGGAGATCTGGATGGGCGACCTGCCGCTCGCGGCGGCCTTGAAAAGCGAGACAATAAAGCTGCTGGGTGAAATCGCCGTTTGCAAGCGCTTTTCGAAATGGTTTCCTCTGTCGCAAGCGGCGGTCATCCCAAGACCGACTGCAACCGGTCTCGCCTAGCCCGCCATTTGCAAATCGTCGAGGCCTGAATGCTGCGGAAACCCAGACCTGGAAAACTCAACCTCATCCGACATTACAGCCTGTTGTTCCCTGCCTTCCTTTTTCCCTGCCTTCAATTCGGGTCGAGGCAAGGAAATCTCTTTCAGCCGGTCGGGACAAAGCCTCAAACTGCGTTGAGGGCCTTTTCGACATCCTCCAGGAGGTCCTGCGGATCCTCCAGGCCAACGGACAGGCGCAGAATGCCATCGGTGATGCCAAGTTCTGCACGCGCTTCTTCTCCGATCGACTGGTGCGTTGTCGTGGCCGGATGCGTGATCAGGCTCTTTGCGTCACCGAGGTTGTTGGAGATCCGGATGATGTCCAGTGCATTGGTGAAACGGAAGGCTGCTTCCTTGCCTCCCTCAACTTCAAGTGCGAGCATCGTCGAGCCCGCACGCATCTGACGCCTGGCGAGTTCTGCCTGCGGATGATCGTCGCGGCCCGGATAGACCAATCGTTTGACCTTGGCCTTCCCGGCCAGATGGTCCGCGATCTTGCGGGCTGTATCTGTCTGGCGCGCGACACGAACATGGAGCGTTTCCAACCCCTTCATGAGCACCCATGCATTGAATGGGCTCATGTGCGGTCCGGTGTGCTTGACAAAGGGCATGACTTCCTCGGTGATCCACTCCTCGTCGGACAGGACCACACCGCCAAGGCAACGGCCCTGGCCGTCAATGTGCTTGGTTGCCGAATAGACGACCACATCGGCGCCAAGCTTGAGGGGCGACTGGTAAAGCGGCGTCGCAAAAACGTTGTCGACGACCAGACGTGCACCGGCCTCCCTGGCAATATCTGCTACCGCTGAAATATCGATGACTTCCAGCGTCGGATTGGTCGGGCTCTCCAGAAAAAGCGCCCGCGTGTTCGGACGCACCGCAGCTTTCCACTGTTCGATATCCGTGCCGTCGACAAGGGTGCTCTCCACACCGAAACGCGGCAACAGCGTTTCGCAGATATAGCGACAGGAGCCGAACAGCGCCTTGGCTGCGATCACATGATCACCGGCCTTGACGGAGGCCATCAGGGCCAGATTGACAGCGGCCATGCCACTGGCGGTTCCACGTGCGGCTTCGGCACCTTCCAGCGCCTTTATGCGGTCCTCGAACATGGAGACCGTCGGATTCGCGTAACGTGAATAGACGAAGCCCGGGTCCTCGCCGTTGAACCGTGCCTCCGCAGCCTCTGCATTGTCGTAGACAAAGCCCTGGGTGAGGTACATGGCTTCCGAGGTTTCACCAAAAGGCGACCGCATGGTGCCGCCGTGAACCAAAGTGGTTTCAGGACGCCAGTTCTTGTTTCCGGTCTTGGTGGTCTCAGTCATCTTCTTGTTCGCTCCAAACGCAAAAAACCCCAGCCTCAAGACCGGGGTTCGCACCTCCGGCCTATTTAGCAACTTGTTTAACGTGGCTGCAAGCCGGCCGGCCCAAATCACCACGAAGTGCGTTTGTCGTACGGGAAAACGCGTCACCGGTCAATCATCTTTGTCGAAAGTGCCTGCCGCGTGACAAAGCCTGTTGGCGTGGGCCACCCTATCCTTTAAGGATTCTCCTCTGGAAAGATGACGGGAATTCTCATGAACGTGACAGCAGGTCAGGACCTGAACGGAAGCGCAACTCTTGCAGCGAACGGCATTCTGCCTGAGCGGATCATCAAGGCCATGTTTGCAGCTGGAGAAATCTCCGCGACAACGCCACCTGTCAGCGGACAGATCCAGCCTGCAAGTCTCGATCTCCGGCTTGGCGCAGTCGCCTATCGTGTCAGGGCAAGCTTCCTGCCCGGACCCGAAATCCGGGTCGCTGACCGATTGGAAGAACTCAAACTTCATACCGTCGACCTCGAGGACGGCGCCGTGCTCGAAACAGGCTGTGTCTATATCGTTCCGCTGCAGGAAGCTCTTGCCCTGGCAGCCGACATTTCAGCAACCGCCAATCCGAAGAGTTCCACAGGGCGTCTTGACGTCTTTACCCGTGTGATCACGGACAACGGCCTTGCGTTTGATACCGTTCCGGCGGGATATGCAGGTCCCCTTTATGCGGAAATTTCACCCCTTACCTTTCCAATCCTCCTGCGCAGTGGCTCGCGGTTGAGCCAGATCCGGTTTCGCCGGGGCCAGTCACTGATACCCGATGCGACACTGGAAGAAATTCACAAGTCCGAAACCCTGATGAGCGGCGGAAACGAGCGCATCGGCGGTGGGGTTCAGCTTTCCATTGATCTGGAAGGTGGCGGACCGGACAGCCTGATCGGCTATCGTGCGAAACACCATTCGGGCCTGATTGACGTCGATGCGGTCGGTGCGCAGGATCCGCTCGATTTCTGGGAACCGATCTACCGGCGTAACAGGGGTGAACTTATCCTCGATCCGAATGCGTTCTACATCCTGGTCAGTCAGGAAGCCGTGCACGTACCGCCGGACTACGCGGCCGAGATGGTGCCCTTTGATCCGCTTGTCGGCGAATTCCGGGTTCATTACGCCGGTTTCTTCGACCCCGGTTTCGGCCACGCAGGAGCCGGAGGTGTCGGATCGCGGGCCGTTCTGGAAGTGCGCTCGCATGACGTGCCGTTCATTGTCGAACACGGCCAGACCATCGGAAGGCTGGTCTACGAGCATATGGCCGAACGTCCGGCGAGCCTCTACGGCGAAGGCATCGGCTCCAACTATCAGGGCCAGGCACTGAAGCTGTCGAAGCATTTCATGATGCCGACCTGAGGTCTCATGTCCTTCAACACCGTTGCAACCGAATACGAGGGGTTCCTGGAGGACCGGAAATCCCGGTTCCTGGCGCACCTGGTACCACTCGATCATTTCGAGCGGAGACTGGACGAGCTGCGCAAGGAACACCGGAAGGCCAATCATGTGGTCACGGCGCACCGCAAACTTCTCGATAACGGTGGGATCGAGGAAAGCGGAAAGGATAATGGTGAACCGGCTGGAACCTCCGGGATGCCGACCCTCAGGGTTCTGCAAGGTGCCGAACTGATCAATTGCGGTGTGCTGGTCGTGCGCTACTTTGGCGGGACCAAACTCGGGGGTGGCGGTCTCGCCCGTGCCTATTCCGGCGCCGCCCAGGACGCCATTGCCAATGCCAAGCTGGTGCCCTATCGAAAAATTCTTTCCAGGAAAGTCAGTGCTGATTTTGCACTCAGCTCGGACCTCGAGCGCCGGGTCGACAGTCTGGGGCTGGTCGTGCTTGCCCGTGACTACACCAAAGACGGCGTGGAGTTGACGGTGGAAGGACCTGAGGACGCCATCAGCCGGCTTTAGCGCTCCCGAAGTTGCCCGGCTCGTTCACATCCTTATCGCATCTATCCAGATTTCCGGGCCTGGCGCCGAGTTATCCGGCCTTTGGAGAAAAAGGGTCGGAGTCGGCCAAAAGCTCGACGGGCACGAATGGCCGTCCCGTCAGGGCGTCCCGTCCGGAATATCCGGATCATCGATCTGGGAAATCAGGTCTGACCTCATGCGCATCAGTGTCCTGACCACATCCTGGTTGATCTTGAGGAGCTTGCGGGCTTCCGACTTGTCGATCACACCATCCGCGATAAATTGCGCCCAGTCCCGGAACAGCTTGGAGAATTCCTCTCCGGTTTCGATGATGTCGATATGAAGCTGCGACTTTCTGTCCGTGAAATCGACCTTGTACATGATGTAACCGGACTGATCTGCCAGATATTCCGTTACAGCTGGAAACTCTGCATGCGTTTCAAGTTCCGTCACGATGTCGACGGGCATGTTCTTGCTGGAATTGGTGGCACTGTCGTCGGTGTAGTTGAAGAGCGTAGTGCTGGTTACACGACAAAACTCTGCTGCTGCAGCCGGTCCACCACACATTTGCACCAGAGCGGACTGAGCCTCCTTCAGGGTTCCGGTTTTCCTCTTCTTGTAGGTCCTGTCGATCATCTATCTTCCTTCGTCGGGCTTCCGTCAGTCCGGAAGTCCTTCGTTTCCCGTTGAAGTCCATAGGTTTGTCAAATTTCGGCTCGGACCGCTAGGGGAATTTCAAGCGCTGAAATTCCCCCCGCAGGGAATAACTGCATTGATGAACCACTTTTTTCAAACAGCTGCATTTTGCATTTTCCGATGCGGGTCATCCGGACAAGCGCCTCAACGGGCACACGGTCCGGCCAAAAAGGATCCTTGTTTTGACAAGCATATGTAAGGAATTGCCACATGTTGAATTTCGCCAGAATTGCAGCCGTTTCCGCGATAACCCTGTTCGCAGGTGGACACGTTTTGGCCGAAGAAGCCAAATCCACAAAACTCGGCGTCCTTGAGTGCACAATCGAAGGTGGTTTCGGTCTGCTGCTGGGCTCGAGCAAAAAAGCCACCTGCAGCTTTGAACACGCGGACGGCACCACCGAACAATATACCGGCGAGCTCAGCAAGCTGGGTCTCGACATCGGGGTTTCGGGCGAATCCTACATGACATGGATCGTCTTCACCCCGATCGGCAACGAAATCGGCTCCCACGCGCTGAAGGGCAAGTATGCCGGCATTACGGCAGGCGCTTCTGTCGGCCTTGGTGTTGGTGCAAACGCACTGATCGGTGGATCCAACGAAAAAATTGCGCTCCAGCCCCTGAGTGTCGAGGGCAAAACCGGGCTGAATCTTGCTGTCGGCCTGAGTTCTCTTCAGCTGACGCCTGCCGGTTAACGGACCGGTTGCCCCGTGATTGTTCGACCCGCGCCACAAGTGCGCGGGTTGGCCATTCGGCATTTTCCGACTGGAGCCATGTTCATACCTAAATTTCAGATCAATTTTTGACGAATCCAACTATTACTGTGATCGGGCGAAGCTGAGGATTTTGAGATTACCTTGAACGTCATGACATTGCTGAAACAAGAGGACTGCGCTGACAAGCCGGTATCAAAGGACACTCATTTGCTGCGCGGGCATAATCCCGTGCCCAGTGCGTGTCTCCGCCAGCGGGGGGCTGAAACCCTCACGACCGGTTCGGAATGCGCGCTAGCAGCCGCAACTTTGTGCTGGGAGCTTTCGACGCCGCGTTCCGCTACTGCAGGTCGTCGTATTTCTGCGAGTTCCGGCATCTGGACAGAATTTGCCCCCTACTTGTTTCTCCTCGTGCTCACTTTCCTCACGTTGCTGACTTCAGTCGCCAACGCACAGATTGAAGTACCAGGAAGCGATACGCCAAGCGCACAGAATGACGCCGAAATCTCCGCATCCTTGAATGCAATCACGAGTATCCTTGTCGCCCAGGACGCGAAGCGGCAAATAGCCGGCGAATTGCGAAAGGCAATTGAAAATGCCGGCACCGAAGTGGATCGAGCAGAACTGAGCGAACGCCTGAAGACAGTCAACCTGGAACTTGTCCGGCTGGAAAACCAAATCGTCAGCCTGGCCACCGGTTTCACCGAAAACGAACTGAATCCGGCAGACGCTTCCTTCGAGCTACAGGATGAAGTCGAGGAACTTATTCGCCCGTTTATCTGGACGCTGAAGTCGGCGACCGAAAATGCCCGCGAAATAGAGCAACTCAAACAAACCATACTGGCGACGAGCGAAGCAACGGATCAGGCGGAAAAGGCGATCGAACGCGTCAAGCCGATGATCGAGCGCGCACCCGCCGACAGTATCCTGCGTGAGCGACTCGAACTCATTCTTCAGGACTGGGAAACCCGGTTGATCCTGGCACGTGATCAGTCGATCACCGTGGAACAGCAATTGCGGTCGAGGCTCGACCAAAAAGTCGACCCCAGCGATGTTGCAAGTCAGGCATTCACCTCCTTCTTCAGCGATCGGGGGCGAAACTTTTTCATCGGGCTGTTCGCCTTCGTGCTTGTGATTTTTGTCTCGCGCCTCATGAGGCGTGTCCTGCTTACGTTGATTGGCAGAAGCCGGAACCGCAGTTTTCCGGTTCGTCTGGGCACCTTGATTTACGATGCCTTGACGCTTTGCCTTGCATTCGGGACCACGATCGCAATCTTCAATTTCTACAACGACTGGTTCCTGACGGGCGCCATGCTCCTGGCCTTTCTCACCATCGGCTGGTTTCTTCTGAAGTCGCTCCCAAGCCTGATCGAACAAGTTACCCTGCTGCTCAACCTGGGTGCCGTTCAGGAGGGGGAACGGGTCGTCATCAACAATGTTCCCTGGCGCGTCAGCAGGCTTGACCTTTATTCGGAACTTGAAAATCCAAGTCTCAGAGGTGGACACTACACGGTGCCGGTGCGCGAATTGAGAGGCCAGCATTCAAGGCCCATGGACGGCAATGAAAAGTGGTTTCCTTCCGAGGAAGGCGACTGGGTCCTGCTCGACAATGGCTTGTGGGCCGAAGTGATCCTGCAAAGTCCGGAAGCGGTTCACCTGCGCGAGGAAGGCGGCGCCGTTTCCCACTTCACGACACCGGCTTATCTGGATCAGAACCCGAAGAACCTGTCCGACCGCTATCGGGCAACGATTGAATTCGGCATTGACTATGCGCATCAAGCCGACGCCGCTACACAGATTCCGGAAAAAATGCAGGCCTATATCGACGGTGCGCTTCGCGCCAAGTTTGGCGAGAAAGGCATCCTTTCAACCTATGTCACGCTGTTTCGGGCTGGTGCCTCATCACTTGATTTCGAGATCGAAGCCGACGTCGGTCCCGGCATGGGTCATGTTTATGAAACCGTCGAGCATGCATTGGCGCGCTTCGCCATTGAATGCTGCACCCAAAATGGCTGGACGATACCGTTTCAGCAACTCGTTGTTCATCGAAGCGCCGACGGCTCCTGAAGGAAACCTTACACTCGATTTCGAGGTCAGCTCTGCTGCGACAGTGCCGTCAATGGCGAAGCGCGCACAGCTTCATGCAGGCTCCAAAGTCACTCAACGATCACCGCGGCGCCTTCCCTGCGACTGTCTCCAACACTCTCGAACCGACTGTTGCCGTCAGTTGAAACGGCATGCACTCCTCCGAAAAACATGTTCTTTTCCGGCCAAATGCGATGGTCGGGGAAATGGTCTTTCAGTTGCGATATCCCGCTATCAGTATCAAATACCTCAACGTCCAGTTGCCCGTTCTCGATATGCAGCCGCGGCGCACGGACAGCCTCTTCCAGTTCGGCAGATCCGAGGCACAAGCGCGCGACAACCTGGAGGATTGCCGAGCGGATCCTGCTGGACCCGCCCGAGCCGAGCGCTACCAAACGACCACCCGGTGCATCGATCAGGGCCGGACACATCATGGATGCAAGCCTGGTATCCGTGGGCCAGTCCGCTGAACCATGCGGGTTCACATCCTCTTCTCCGAGAATGTTGTTCAGCATGAACCCATAGCCGCCCACAACCTCGCCGTTTCCGGTCCCGTTGGAAACGGTGACCGAACAGGCATTTCCCTTAGCATCCACGGCTGAAATGTGAGTTGTTCCCTTCTGGCGCAAGGGACGGTCCAGAAGCCTGCCGAGGTCTCCGCAGGCCGACAGCCGCGCCTGGTCGGTCAAGTGAAGCGCTCTTGCGAAAGCCGGCAAATCGCAGCCATCAAGACGGGAGAGTGCGTATCGGATCAGTACCCCGCAGGCTGCGGGTGGCGGGTTCAGGAAAACATCTGCTCCGCCCAGAGCAACGGCAAGCGGTTCTCGGGCGACCACTTCATAGGATTCCAGATCTTCACGGCTCAAGTGGCCGCCATCGCTTTGCTCTGCCAGCAATTGATCTGCGATGCCGGTTTGCAGCCAGTCCGTGCGCGCCAATTCGCAATACAGATCGGCGAGCCCGGGATTGTAGAAAAGCGAATTGACAGCCGGCAGTTCCCCGGAAGGCGCAAAAAGGTTTTGTGCGGCCGGAGTTGCAGTCAGTATCGGCCGGACCACCGTCGACAGATAATGCTGATATCCGGTGACGCGATGCCCGGATTTTCCAGCGTCTATTGCGGGTGCGAACAGATCCGCCAGAGGCAATGTCCCGCCGTTTTCATGAAGCGCAGTCAGACCCGCGAAAAATCCCGGCACGGCAACCGTTGCCGGCCCGATGTGAAAAACCTGCGTTGCCGACCCGAAATCGGCGGTAATACTGTGAAACCCGCTGGAACAATTGCCACGTTTTTGTTTCGGGGTTTGCGGGAAAAAGTCGAGCAGCGTGGTCCTTCCGCTCTGCCCATCGCGAATCATGGCAAATCCGCCACCGCCCGGTGACGCCAGAACCGGCTCGCACACACAAGCCATCGCCAGTGCGGCTATTGCGGCATCAAAGGCGTTGCCGCCCTCACGCAACATTTCAGCCCCTGCATCGGCCGTAAGCTGATGACCGGCCGCGATGGTTCCCTTTGGTGCCTGTGCCATGGTTTGGTCAAATCATGCGCTTCAAAGAAACGCAAGCGCAGCCTGCTGGATATGCCCTAAGTCGATTTTTCGGAGACTTTGCCGCGCAGTTCCTTCAGCTCCAGACGAAGCGCCTTGACCTCTTCCAGGATCTGGCTTGTCTCGTCCTGGATTGCCTGCCGGTTCGCGTCGGCCTCCGCTTCGTGCTCCTCCTGCATGGCCGAAACGATGATACCGATAAAAAGGTTGAGCACCGTGAAGGCTGTGCACAGAATGAAGGGAACGAAGAAAAGCCAGGAAAGCGGAAAGACTTCCATCACCGGACGCACGATGCCCATGGACCAGCTTTCAAGCGTCATGATCTGGAAAAGCGTGTAAAGCGAAGCCCCGAGATCGCCGAACCATTCGGGAAATGCCTGTCCGAACAGTTTCGTTGCCATGACTGCAAATACGTAAAAAACAAGCGCCATCAGCACGACAATCGATCCCATGCCCGGCAGTGCAGCGATCAGACCGCCGATTACGCGGCGCAACGAGGGAACTACGGAAATCAGGCGCAATACGCGCAAGATGCGAAGCGAGCGGAGCACGGACATGGCTCCGCTGGAAGGTATCAAGGCAATTCCGACAATTACGAAATCGAAGATGCTCCACGGGTCCTTGAAGAAACTCAGGCCATGGGCGTAGAGCCTTAGGACCAGTTCCACCACGAATATTCCGAGAATGATCTTGTCGAACAGAACAAGCCATCCGCCGATGCTGTCCATCATAAACGAGCTTGTCTCAAGCCCCAGCGTCACCGCGTTCAAAACGATGATCGAAATGATGCAGAATTCCCAATTGCGCGAGGTGACCAGCGCCCTGACCTGATTTCGCATTTACCTGACCCGGGGTTCGTTCGTTCGATGATAAATCCGCGCTGTTGCGCCGGCGCGAACATGGCGATTTCTTCGCCGCAGCGCAAGATCACGTCTCCTGGGAAAAGGAAAGTCCCCAACTTGACAGGTCTGGCAAGTCGGCGCAGAAATCAATCCGGTCGAAGCGGGTGTAGCTCAATGGTAGAGCAGAAGCTTCCCAAGCTTAAGACGAGGGTTCGATTCCCTTCACCCGCTCCATTTTTTCAGTTTCTCCGAGCTCGTTCAACCAAAGGCTATTTTTCGCGGATGCACCGGGGAAGCATGAGGCAGTGTTTCGTGCGCCCACTATCCCGCTACCCATTCAACTCAAGACACTAAAGAAAACCTGTCGTGCGGGCAGTCCAATCGGCCGTCCAACTGAATGCAAACTTGGTCAGCGTGCCGCGTCGGATTGGAAAAGAGACGGGAAAGGAATGGGAAAGAAAACTGGCAGCTCAGGTATGTCGGTCAAACAAATCCGGTAGTCCTGCCACCTGGCATCGTGGTATTTATTTGCCCTGGCGCTCATTGAGAAAACCCGACCGCCCCCCGCTTGGCTCCCTCATTTTGGACGAGCACATAAATTCCGGTCTGTTTCCAACAGCGGAGAAAGTTCGCGAAGCAATATCTCGCCTGATTGTCGCGAAGCGGATGTAAGCAAAAGTCATGTTCGATGACTGAAAGACGCCGAAATCAGAAAAAAGGTTTTGTCAGAAGCGGTACACGGGTTCTTTCCTGCCGCTGTCACACGACGTTTTCCCATCCTGGGCAGAAATTCGACCGGCCCGAAACTTCAGCGGAAGGTAGCATGCCAGATAAAAGTGACGTTTCTATGCGACCGTCAGTTTTTCGATGCCAGCACAAACTCGGCGCATCGTGATCCAATCATCATTGCAGGCGCGTTGGTATTGCCAGCATTGATATCCGGCACAGCGGACATGTCGCATACTCTCAGGGCCTCAATTCCACGCACCTTCAACCGGGCATCGAGTACTGCCATCCCGTCGCCATCGGCACCCATGCGAGCCGTTCCGGCAGGATGGTAGTTTGTCTTTACAAACCGCTTGCAGTGATTTCTCAATGCCATGTCCGAATTGTCCCCGGGATCCGGGATCGCGACATTCCTAATCTTCGATGCCAACGGCTCAGATTTGAACGCATCAACAAAAAAACGTTGACCAGCGATCATTTCCTGCATGTCCTCTTCTTCCTTTAACAGATTTGGACAAACGATCGGCATGTGAGACGGGTCTGCCGATGCGAGCCTGACTTCGCCTCGCGACTTCGGTTTCACGACAACGGTCGTGACGGTTACCCCGTACCCGTCCTTCAACTCGGTTTGAGCATCCCGGTCGAGATAAACGATGGGAACACAGAAGGCCTGTATTGTCGGTTCGGCATCCCGATTTCCTGGATTTACAAAGGCACCCGCCTCAACACCTGCAGAGGTCACGGGACCGCTGCCGAAAACCTTGAACTGAAGGCCGTTCCAGAGCATTCGCAAACCTTCACCCTGACGGTAGTACCCATGAGGTCCATTTGAATAGGCCGTGATTGGCACTTCCGGGTGATCGATCAGGTTCTGGCCGACGCCAGGCAAGTCACATTGGACGGCGATATCGAATTCCCTGAGATGCTCTGCCGGCCCGATGCCAGACAACATGAGGATCTTTGGCGTAACCAATGCACCCGCTGCTAGAATGACTTCACCACTTGCACGCGCTTCATGAGAGCCTGTGGGGTCTCGATACCTCACACCTACCGCCCGGCCGTTTTCGACAATCACCTTGTCAACGGAGGCCTCAAGCTTGATTGTCAGACGAGGATCATCCTTGATTGGCTCAAGAAACGCATAGGCAGTCGAACTTCTCCGACCGTGCCTGTTGGTGAACTGATAAAATCCCACACCGCGCTGGCTTGAGCCATTGAAATCGGAGTTGTAGGGCTCGCCAAGTTTCTGCACAGCCTGCACGAACCACCGCGACATCGTATCTATGTAACCCGGATCGGAAACCTTTACTTCTCCGTCCGTTCCATGAAGGTCGCCGGAAAGCCGGTTGTTTGCTTCCATCCCGGTAAAGTGCGGCAGCACATCCGACCAGGCCCAGCCTGGATTGTCGTTATTGCCACACAAGATCCCGTTCCAGCTGTCGTAGTCCTGCGGTCGGCCTCGCATATAGACCTGTGCATTGACGGATGATCCACCGCCAAGGACATTGCCTTGTGGAATTTCGTGCACTCTCCCGTCCAGATGCGATTGCGGTGTTGTCCTGTGGTATCGCATGTATTTGGATCCGTTGATCAATTTGAAAATGCCAGGAGGCATATCAAGCAACGGATGCCGGTGAGAGTACCCTGCTTCAAGAAGCAAAACGCGAGCACCGCCCGATGTGACCAACCTTGATGCGGCAACGCCGCCGCCAGATCCCCCTCCAACCACGATGTAATCGAATTCGGCCGTCATTCTTCCCCCCAATCGAACGTGACACGGACGAATTCCCAGGCCGCCTTCAGATGATTTGTGAGCGCCTCTTCGGCAGCCAGCGGATCACGTTCCATAATGGCGTCCAAAATGGCCTTGTGCGCCAGGTAATTCACTTCATTGCGCTCGGGTGAGCGCAGCATGCGATCCCACTGCGGTGCAAGCCAGGACGTATAGCCTTCGTGGATCGTGGGAAAGATCGGGTTCCTCGGTATCCGGTAAAGAACACCGTGAAAGGCAACGTCGGTCCGGTAGAATTCCGAGGAATCGGAAATGGCATTCCGGTTGTCTTCGAGCGCAGCCCTGAGATTGATAATGTCTTCCTTGCGCGCTGCCAAGGCAGCTTCCCGAACCAATGCGCGCTCGATGAAGACACGGCTGTCATAGAGGTTCTTTATGCCGGAACGTTCCGTCAAAAGGTGCTGAACGACATTGCCGCACGCGTGCAGAACGGTTGCATAATCCGGTTTGCGAACAATCGGCCGGAATCGCGGGCGCGTTTCTATCAAGCCCCTGCTGGACAGTTTGGAGATTGCTTCCCTGATGACGGTCCGGCTGGCACCGAACTGTTCCATCAACTCCCGCTCGGCCGGTAGTGGCGCCCGGTTTTCCAGTTCACCGGAAACAATCTTCGCTTCCAGCATCGCAACCACACTATCCGCCGCACGCCCCGTGTCGTTCCCGATGTCCATGAGGCATCAACTCTCCCGTGTCATCGTTTTCATCTATTTTGGTATGACATAAATATTTTTCTCGTAAAGCAATTTTTTCCAACTCCTTGAAATTTTCCCTTATTTTCTCTTGTTTTTCATATGTTTATTATTTTTAAGTACCAATTTGCCAATTTAAGATTGACTTTGGTCTCTTTTATCAACTTACTTATCTCAGTTTGGTCATACCAAAGGCAATACAATCTCGTGTTCGACATTACCCTCAGTTCCGAAATGCCCACAGCCGCCGAGATGTTCATCAACGGCCAATGGGTCGAACGTGGCCAGACGAACGCGCTGGAGGTCGAGAACCCCTCGAACGAAAACGTCATTGCGACAATCCCGGACGGGAACGCCGAGGATGCCCGCAAAGCACTTACATCAGCCAAAAAGGCACAAGCGGCCTGGGCGGCAATGCCTTCCGTCGAACGCGGCAGCCTTGTCGCCTCGCTCGCCGATCAGGTCGCGGCACAAAGACAACACCTCGCGCGACTTGTTACCCTTGAACAGGGCAAGCCGCTGAGCCACGCACTTCAGGAGATAGATGCCGGCATCACCTTCCTGAGATACGCCGCGGAAAACGCTCGCAGGGTCGAAGGCGACATCGTCACATCGGACAACCGTTCGGAAGAGATCCACATCAGACGTCACCCCTACGGCGTTGTGGTTGGATTGACCGCCTGGAACTATCCCTTCGCACTGGCAGCACGAAAGCTGGGTCCTGCACTGGTAGCCGGAAACACATTCGTTTTGCTCTCACATGAGGCGACCCCGTTGTCGGGTCTCGCGCTTGCGCAATTGAGCGACAAAGCCGGTTTCCCGGCAGGAGTGTTCAACGTGGTCACCGGCCGCGGACGCGTCGTCGGAGAAGCGCTTGTCCGAAGCCCGCTATCCGATCTCGTCACGATGACCGGAAGCACGCGTGCCGGGCGCGAGATTTACAAATCCGGCGCGGAGGATATCAAGGTCATCCGTCTTGAGCTTGGAGGCAAGGCACCCTTCCTCGTCATGGAAGACGCAGACATCGACAGCGCGGTCTCCGCGGCGGTTGCGGCGCGGTACACCAACTGCGGACAGATCTGTACCTGTAACGAGCGCATGTATCTTCACCGCTCGATTGCAGACGAATTCCTGGAAAAATTCATTGCTGCGTCAGAAGCGCTGAAAATCGGCGATCCACTCGGCAATGTGGACCTCGGTCCCAAGGTCAGCCGCGTGGAAAGGGACAAAGTTGCCGACGTCGTCGCTCAGAGCATTTCCTCAGGTGCCGACATTCTCCTCAAGGGCGGCATTCTGGAGGACGGTCCCTTTGCGAAGGGACACTGGCTCGCGCCCACCGTTCTTGAAGCAACGCGAAATGACAATCCTGCCGTCCGGGAAGAAATATTCGGCCCCGTGGCAACTGCTGTAAGGGTCGATGATTTCGACATGGCGGTCGCATATGCGAACGACACGTCATTCGGACTGTCCGCGTACCTGTTCACCCGCGATTACAAACGTCTGGCCGAGGCACCCTACCGTCTGAAATTCGGAGAGCTCTATCTCAACCGGTCCAATGGAGAGGCGGTTCAGGGATTTCATACCGGATGGGGCCTGTCCGGACTGGGCGGAGAAGACGGCCGCTACGGCTTCGACGGCTACCTGCGCAAGCAGACAGCCTATCTGAATTGGGGTTAGTGCCTCAAAATCTCGCGACCGGGGGGATTCTGGTCGCACCAAAGTGGAGGAAATGATGAAACGGACACTCTTGCTGGCAACTGCCATCGCCTTCGGCGCGGTGACTTCGATCGCCTCGGCCGCCGGCTTGCCGCCCCTTGAGCAAAAGGATCGATACAAGGTCGGCTTTGCCCAGATGGAATCCAACAATCCGTGGCGGATCGCGGAAACCAAATCCTTTCATGATACGGCCGAGAGCTGCGGCTGGGACCTGATTGCGACGGATGCAGCCGGTTCTGCAGCCAAGCAGGTCGCAGACGTCGACAGCATGATCGCACAGGGCATCGACGTTCTGTTCCTGCCACCGCGCGAAGAAAAACCGCTCATTCCTGCCGTCAAAAAGGCAAAGGCAGCAGGCATACCGACATTCCTGGTCGATCGTTCCGTCGATCCGAATGCCGCCAAGCCGGGCGAAGATTTCGTTGCCTTCCTCGGGTCTGATTTCATCGATCAGGGTCGCCGAGTCGCGGAGTGGACCATCGCAAACTTCAAAGGTGACAAGGGCATCATCGTTGAGCTGGAAGGAACAACAGGTTCATCGCCGGCAAATGACCGCAAGAAGGGGTTTGACGACCGCATCCTGGAAGACGACCGCTTTGAGATCGTTGCCTCGCAATCCGGTGACTTTGCCCGCGATCTCGGTCGCCAGGTCATGGAAACGCTTTTGCAGGCACATCCCGACGTCAACATCGTTTATGCCCACAATGACGAAATGGCGATCGGTGCCATCCAGGCGCTTGAATTGGCGGGACGCAAGCCCGGCGAAGATGTTCTGGTCGTCTCGATCGACGGCACGAGGGATGCGCTTCAGGCGATTATCGACGGAAAGATGGGCGTAACCGTCGAAAGCTCGCCGTTCTTCGGACCGCTGGCCTGCGAAACCATGAAACGGTACGCCGCCGGTGAATCCATAGAGCATTGGGTGCAGGTCAAGGACCGTATCTTCACCACTGACAATGCTGCGGCGAATATCGACGAAGCCTATTGATGCCATCTGCCGGAAGAGACCACTCTTCCGGCTTTTTTCCTTCCGTGCCGACAGGAATCCACATGGCCCCCTTGCTCACGATGAACGGGATCAAGAAACATTTCGGCGGAGTACCTGCTCTGCGAGATGCGTCTCTTGAAATCGAACCCGGCGAAGTTCATGCACTGATTGGCCAAAACGGTGCGGGAAAATCTACCCTGATCAAGATCCTTACCGGGCTTTATCGCCGCGACGAAGGTGAGGTTGAATTTGCCGGTGCACCCAGCCATCTGTCGTCACCGCGAGGAGCGCAAAGCGCCGGAATCGCGACAATTTATCAGGAACTCAACCTCGTTCCGCTGCGTTCCGTCAGCGAGAATGTCGTGATGGGTCAAGAGCCGAAATCCTTCGGCTTCATGATCAACTGGCCGGAAGCGCACAGGCGCACCCGAGAAATCCTGTCCCGCTTCGGCATTGAAATTGACGTTACCGCACCGCTCGGCAGCTATTCCACCGCGATCCAGCAGCTCGTGGCGATCGCGCGTGCCGTTTCCATGGACGCCAAGCTTGTCATCATGGATGAGCCGACTTCGTCGCTGGACAGTTCCGAGGTCGAAATCCTGTTCGGTGTCGTCAGGGAGCTGAAATCATCTGGCGTTTCCGTGCTTTACGTATCCCACTTTCTCGACGAACTGTTCCAGATCTGTGATCGCGTGACAATCATGCGCGACGGCAAGACGGTTGGCTGCCGCGAAATCGCCGATACGACGAAACTTGACCTGATCGCAGCCATGCTTGGGCGCAACGCCGATGAGATCGAGGCGGAGGGGCTGACCGAACTGGCGGGCGGCAGTACTGCCTTCGACGAAGTCGTGCTCGATGTCGACCATGTTGCCACCGGACCACGACTGTCGGAATTTTCAATGTCTCTCCACCGGGGTGAAATCGTCGGCCTCGGCGGCCTTCTCGGGTCGGGGCGCACAGAGGCTGCAAGAAGTATTTTCGGTCTGGATCCCCTGACCTCCGGAACCCTCCGGCTGAATGGCAGGGAGTTCAAACCGGCAGAACCTTCCGAAGCGATCCGGGCCAGGATCGCTTTCCTGACGGAAGACCGGAAGGCGGAAGGCATCGTTCCGGATATGTCCGTACGGGAAAATCTGACACTCGCGCTCTTGCCGAGCCTGCGAAGAAACGGGCAAATCGACAGGGAACGCGAAAAGGAGCTTGTCGGTGAGTTCATCAGAAAACTCGGCATCAAAACCTCACACATGGATCAACCCATTCGTGAGCTTTCCGGAGGAAACCAGCAAAAGGTTCTGCTTGCCCGCTGGCTGGCCACGAAACCTGACATTCTGATACTCGATGAACCGACACGCGGTGTCGATGTGGGTGCAAAACGCGAGATCCAGGCGATCATCCGGACCTTCGTCGACGAGGGGCACGCTGTTATCCTGATCAGTTCCGAATTCGAAGAGCTGGTCGAAGGCGCCAACCGTATCGTCGTGATGCATGAAGGCAAGTCGGTATCCGAGCTGACCAATCCGGGCATAACTGAAAACGCCCTGGTCAGGGCGCTTGCCCACCACGAGGATGCAACGCCATGACCACGGTGACATCGGAAGAGACCATGCGCACAGACTATACGTCCCGCCTCAAGGATCACGGAGGCCTGATCGCGCTGGCGATTATTCTGGTCTTCAACATCCTCGTGACGCCGAACTTCCTCCACACACAGACGCTCGCGGTCAACATTTCCCAGGTCGCTACAATCGCGATTGTCGCCATGGGCATGACGCTGGTGATTGCGACGGGCGGGATCGACCTGTCGGTCGGTGCGGTCATGGCCCTTTCAGGTGCCCTGGCACCTTTGATCTTTCTGTCCGATTTCGGACAGGCCTATCCGGTCCTCGGACTGATTGCAGCACTGTTGTTCCCGCTGTTGGCTGCGCTGGTGTGCGGCATGTTCAACGGCATCATCGTGTCGGTGCTCAAGGTGCAGCCGATCATCGCGACGCTTATTCTGTTCATTTCGGGCAGAGGCATCGCGCAGGTTCTCACCAACGGAAACCTACAGACGTTCTCCAATCCCGAATTCAGCTATCTGGGTACCGGCAAGATCCTCGGATTTCCCTTCCAGGGATGGCTGGCGCTGGCGATCGCCTGCCTGCTGTTCTGGGTGGTGAATCGGACGATCTTCGGCCGTTACCTACTTGCAATCGGCGGCAACGAACGGGCTGCAAGGCTTGCCGGCGGCCCTGTTCGCGGCGTCAAGATCGGCGCCTATGTCATCTGTTCCGTTCTGTCCGGCCTCGCCGGTCTGATTGTCGTTGCCATCAATTCCGCCTCCGATGCGGCGCGCAACGGCAATCTCATGGAGCTCGATGCGATTGCGGCAGCCGTGGTCGGCGGCGCACTGTTGCAAGGCGGCAAAGCGCCGATCTTCGGTGCCATTCTCGGCGCAGTCATCATCCAACTCGTCAAATACACATTGCTGGCCAACGGCGTTGAAGACGAGGTCGCGCTCATCGCCAAGGCCGCGATCATCCTGGCTGCCGTCTACATCCAGCAAGCGCGAAAGGAATAGGACAGTGCTTGATCAAAACGCCTTTGACATGCGCAAATACATCTCGCGCAACCCGCAATCGGTGGCGGTGTGGATCGCGCTGTTCGTGCTCATCGTCTTTGGATTACTGCGCTACGACAATTTCGGCAGCGCCTACAACATCACGTCATTCCTGAACTACAACGCGATGTTCATCGCGATCTCCGTCGGCATGTGTTTTGTCATCCTTACAGGTGGCATCGACCTTTCCGTGGGATCCGTTGCCGCCTTCACCTCGGTCGTCGCAGCCTATCTCAGCCCCTATGGCATCGAAGTGGCGATGCCGCTTGCCATTCTCTCGGGTGTCGGTTTTGGCCTCTTCAACGCGGTCTGCATCGTCTTCGGCAGAATACCCCCGTTTATCGCGACGCTCGCAACAATGCTGGGTGCAAAGGGTGGCTCGCTCGTGATTTCCGGAGCCCAGACAATTGCCGTCGACTGGGGGTCGAATTTTACACATCTCGGCATGGAAAAAGCCATGGGGATCGTGCCCTGGACAATCGTGCTGGTCGGTATCCTGATCATTGGCCTCTGGATTGTCCTGGAGATGACCAGTCTCGGACGAACGATCCTGGCGGTCGGCGGCGGTGAAGACGCTTCCGTCATGATGGGTCTGAAGGTCAACCGTGCCAAGATCTTTGCCTACGCGCTTTCCGGCGGCTGCGCGGGGCTTGCGGGTGTTTTTCTGGCATCCGGGTTCGGCGCCGGACAACCGCTGGAAGGCGTCGGCTGGGAACTCTCGGCCATCGCATCGGTCGTGGTTGGCGGCACACTTTTGACCGGTGGTCTCGGATCGATCCCCGCAACTGTTGCAGGTGCGCTGCTTCTGGGTCTTGTGTTCAACATCCTGAACTTTGAAAACGGCAAGGGCTGGATCAGCTTCAGCGCCTATTGGCAAATGGTGATCCGCGGAGCTTTCCTGTTCGCCGTGATTCTCTTCCAGACGCGTGTCATGTACCGCCGACCCAATGTGGAGTTCGCCAAATGACTGCGATCAGGGAGATCCACACGAAACTGTTCCACGTTCCCCTTGCGGAAGTACTTGTCGATGCCAAGCATGGCGACCACACCCTCTTCGAACTGGTGACCGTCACCATTGTACTCACCGACGGAACAGAGGGCACGGGCTACACCTATACGGGTGGAAAGGGTGGTCACGCGATTGCCGCAATGGTTCACCACGACCTGGCCCCGTTTCTGATCGGCCAGGATGCCAGTGCGGTCGAAGATCTCTATGACGGCATGCAGTGGCATATTCATTATGTCGGGCGCGGCGGAATTGCCTCCTTCGCGATTTCGGCCGTCGATATTGCGCTCTGGGATATTCGAGGCAAAAAACGCGATTGGCCGCTCTGGAAACTGGCAGGTGGCGCAGACAATCGCTGCAAGGCCTATTGCGGCGGCATAGATCTCAACTTCCCGCTGCCCAAGCTGCTCAAGAGCATTCAGGGATATCTCGATCGCGGGTTCAACGGCGTCAAGATCAAGATCGGTCAGCCAACCATCGAAGCCGACCTTTCACGCATTGCAGCTGTTAGGGAATTCATCGGTCCGGACATAGCGTTCATGGTCGACGCAAATTACTCCATGTCTGTGGACGAGGCGATCACCGCAGCACAGGCGTTTGCGCCGTATGATATTCTCTGGTTCGAGGAGCCTACCATTCCGGACGATTACAAGGGATACGGCAAGATAGCGAACGCAACGGGTTGCCCGCTTGCAATGGGTGAAAATCTTCACACGATCCATGAATTCGAATATGCGTTCAGGGATGCCAAACTCAGCTTCATCCAGCCGGATGCTTCCAATTGCGGCGGCGTGACCGGCTTTCTGCAAGTTGCCGATCTGTCGCGCGAGCACAATTTGCCGATTTGCAGTCACGGCATGCAGGAACTCCATGTCAGCCTCGTGTCCGCTCAGGTTAATGCCGGTTGGATTGAGGTTCATTCCTTCCCGATCGATCAATATACAAAGCAGCCGCTCAGGGTAGAGAACCATCTGGCGCTCGCCCCGGAGGCACCCGGTATCGGGGTTGACTTCGATTGGGCGCTTCTTGAACCCCACAATATTCTTACCCTTTAGAGGTTTCCATGATCAGCAATGCTGCCGTCTATCGCGGCGACAAGACGTTTTCCCTCGAGCAAAAGCATGTATCCGCGCCGGGATCCGGTGAAGTTCAGGTCAAGGTGGCCTATTGCGGTATCTGTGGAACCGATCTCCATATTTTTCTCGGTCACATGGACCAGCGTGTCGGCTTCGAACGCACGATCGGACATGAGATGTCCGGCACAATCGAGGCCGTCGGAGAGGGTGTCGATGGCTTGGCACCGGGAGACCGGATCGTGGTCAGACCACTCGATCACTGCGGTGAATGTCCCGCCTGCCGTGCGGGCCATGATCATATCTGCCATAACCTGAAGTTCATCGGGATCGATACGGAAGGCGCATTCCAGGAGTATTGGAACGTCCCGGCACACACCATCCATGTTCTTCCCGCAGACCTTGACCTGTCTCACGCCGCCCTGATCGAACCGCTGGCAGTCGCATGTCATGACGTGAGCAGAGCCCGGGTCAGGCCGGGCGAGGACGTGCTTGTGATCGGCGGTGGCCCTATCGGCCTTCTGGTCGCCCTCGTCGCACGCAATGCCGGTGGCAACGTCGCGATCAGCGAGATCAGCGAAAGCCGGCTTGCCTATGCGAACAAGCTGGGTTTCACAACCATCAATCCGAAAACGTCCGATGCTGCCGAACAGGTCAATGATCTGACCGGTGGCAAGGGAGCGGACGTGGTGTTCGAAGTCTCGGGCAGTCAGCCCGGTGTGGACCTGATGACCGATGCGGCCGCCGCACGTGGCCGTATCGTGATGGTGGCCATTCATGCGAAAAAACCGGACGTGGACATGTTCCGCTTTTTCTGGCGTGAACTGGAGCTTTTCGGAGCGCGCGTCTATCGGCCCGAGGACTACGAACAGGCCATGCGGCTTCTGGCCGAGGGTGTCGTCGAATGCTCGAGCTTTATCACCGACATCCAGCCGCTTGAGGATATCCAGGGCGCTTTTGAAGCGCTGACACAGAATCCGAGCGCAATCAAATCCATGATCCAGATAACCAGGAACGACACATGAGTGTTTTGGACAGTTTCAGCCTTGCGGGAAAAACCGCCCTTGTCACGGGCGCCAAGCGGGGGATCGGCAAAGCCATGGCAGTGGCACTCGCAGAAGCCGGAGCGGACATCATCGGTGTCAGCGCCAGCCTGGAAAGCGCGGGCAGCGCGATCGAAGCTGATGTGAAGGCGCTCGGCAGAAGCTTTCACGCCTACCAATGCGACTTCGGTGACCGGAGCGCATTGAAGGCCTTCGCAGCGAAGGTCAACGAAGAACACCCGGTCATCGACATCCTTGTGAACAATGCCGGCACGATCAAGCGGGCACCCTTGACCGAACACGACGATGACATCTGGGATGAGGTGATTGAAATCAATCTTTCCTCGCAGTTCCTTCTGACCCGCGAAGTCGGATCCCGCATGGTTGCGCGCGGTTCCGGCAAAATCATCTTCACGGCATCCCTGCTGACGTTTCAGGGAGGCATCACCGTTCCGGGCTACGCTGCCTCAAAGGGAGGGATTGGCCAGCTCACGAAGTCCTTTGCAAATGAATGGGCCGCAAACGGGGTAAACGTGAACGCCATTGCACCCGGTTACATTGCAACGGACAACACCGAAGCGCTGCGAAACGATCCGGCGCGCTCAAAGTCGATTTTGGAGCGCATTCCGGCAGGCCGTTGGGGCAAAGCCGTGGACTTCGCCGGTCCGGCTGTTTTCCTTGCCTCGGCAGCTTCCGACTACATGAACGGATCCATTGTGACTGTCGACGGTGGCTGGATGGGTCGATGATGGCCGCGCTGCAACCGAAATCCGCTTCCCGTTCTCAGATATTTGCTCGAAATGGAACGAATGCCGGCTTTCGGTAGCAGGCGGACAACAGACGAACGTCCGTTTCGAGGGTGCGAAGCAGACAAATGACAAGCCTCTGGATCAGGGCCTGTCACTCGTTTTTTCGCGTCCCCTCACCGCGTGGGGCCGAATGGAAATTGCCGGATGTCACCCGGCATATTGGTAACCGGATGGCGCAGATGGTTCCTGCACCCAATCCCGGCATCCTCAAAGCCGGCAATATCTCAGTTTTCGAGTTTTTCCTGGACCTCGTCATAGGTAGGAAATCGCTCCTCTCCAATGCGCGAGACGAACAGCGCCGCTGATGTGTTGGCAAATTCAACAGCGTCCGGCTCGTTGAGCCCGTCACCCAATGCAAAGGCAAAGGCACCGTGCCAAACATCGCCTGCTCCCAGCGTGTCCAGTGATGTCACCTGCGGCGGGGCAATTGTGCTCCCATCATGAATTTGCACCTCGGCTGCTCCGCGCGTCACGCACGCCCAGCATTGGTTCTGTGCTGCGATCCCGGACAACGATTTGCCACCAAAGTCAGCCAACCCCTGTTCGGAAAGTGCAAGGTGGCTGACAAAAGGCAGGAGATCCCGAGGCAATGGTGCCTCACCGTCCAGAACCGCGGGCCTGCCCCGCTGTTTTGCCACCCCAAACAATTCTATCGCCAGATTGCAGCACCGCGTATCTGCCAGAACGACGTCGAATTCGGGAACATCGGCCGTCAATTTCATGTCACGCAGATGATCCGGTCTCTGATTGACAATGGTGCGCTCACCATCAGCGGTAACGAATATTGCGGAATGGGCCGTTGCCTCGCCCCTCAGGGTTTGAACAAGAGCATCATCAATTCCACGCCGCGTCATTTGACCGCGAAGGTACTGACCGAACAGATCGTCACCTATGGCTCCGGCGAGCTGGGCCGTCCCACCCAATCGCGCAATTGTCGTTGCCGCGAGCAGCGCACCGCCACCGGGTAACAGCCGGGCAGAGCTTGCCCTGACCTTGCTGCCTTCCTGCGGATAAGCGACCAGATCGTATACCGCATCGAGAGTTATCAATCCGGCGCAGATGACGGTTGGCATGGTGGCCTCTCTAAAATTTACACGTAACATGTTAGCCTGTACATGTTTAAAATGTCATGTATTATGGAGTAGTTCAATCCAGGGAAACCGATGGCACAATTTGGCGTTCTGACAGCATTGCTGACCCCGTTCACAGATGATGGCTGCATTGACGTGGCGCGGCTTGCCACTCATGCAGCTTCGGTAGTCAGCCGGGGTGTGTCTGGCGTGACTTTGTTTGGCACCACGGGTGAAGGTGCTTCGATTGCCGCAAGCGAGCGGCAAATCGGGATCAGTGCGCTGCTCGAAACCGGCTTGTCCTGCAATCGCATCGTATTGGGTGTTTATGGGTCGGCAGCAGCGGATGTTGCGGCCCAGATTGACGAAGGAATGCGAGCCGGGATCACTCGCTTTCTGGTGCCGCCTCCCTGCTACTTCGGCAATGCTGGTGAAGATGGCGTCTTTCGGTGGTTTGCCGAGCTCCTGGCCTTAAGCAACTCACAAGCCGGGATCATTCTTTACAATATTCCTCAGGTTACCGGTGTCGGCATATCGTCGTCCCTGACCAAGCGCCTCAAGGAAGCCAACCCTGAACGGATAGTCGCCATAAAAGACAGCTCCGGTGACTGGGCAAACGCCGTTCGATTGTTGGAAAGCAAGCTGCTGCCGGTTTTGATAGGCGATGAACGCCTGTTGCACAAAGCTGTTCCAATGGGTTGTGTCGGGTCCATCACGGGCGTTGCCAATCTGTATCCCGAAAGGCTTTGCAACATCATCACCTCTTCAACCGAAGACACGATGCTTACGCAAACCGTTGACCGGATTGTGGCCCTGCCTGTTATCCCGACCCTGAAGGTGTTGTTGGCCAATGCGTTGGGTGATCCGGTCTGGGAAAACGTGCGTGCACCCCTGACCCGGTTAACGGCGGAACAGAAGTCCGAAATTCTAGCGGCGGAAGGAAAGGGCATGGCCGCATGAACAGGACCGAACGCCGCCTTCGCGATGACGCTTACTCCAGTTTCACCGAAAAGCTCCTTGCGCGTGATATTCAGCCAGGGCAGATCGTGTCTCAACGGGAACTTGTCGACCTCACAGGGATGCCCTTGGGCGCAATACGCGAGATGATCCCCCGGCTTGAGGCGGACGGTCTGATCCGCACGGTCCCCAAACGGGGTCTGCAGGTTCTCAATATCGATCTGGAACTGATCCGCAATGCTTTCCAGCTGCGCCGGATTATCGAAAGCGAGGCCTTCGCGTGTTTTTGCGAAAATGCACCGGATGCCGAGATTGAGCGCATCGCAAGCGAACACCGTAATACATTGAGTGAAGCGGAGCGCGGCGTGACGCCGGAATTACTGTCGCGTGCACAGCATATGGATTGGGCATTCCATGATTTTGTCATCGATTTTCTCGGCAACCGGATCATCTCCGACATTCACCGGGTGAATGCGATCAAGATACGCCTGATCAGAAACTCCGACACACGCATGTTGCCGGAATTGGTGGAGTCCGTAATGACCGAACACCTGGTGATCATCAACGCACTTGAGGTTCGCGACGTTGGGAAAACTGTTGAAGCTGTGCATGCTCACGTGGACAGCGCAAAACGCCGGGCCCTTGGGGTTTGACGAAGAATGCGGGAAACACCGCAATGACTGAGGAGGAAGTAAAATGAAATCGTCTTTTGTTCTTAATAGCTTAGCCGCATTGACGGCTTTGGCGATTGCCACGTCCGCAGTGGCTGACGACAAGGTTACGCTTCGCATGTCGACGCCGGCATCCGAAACCGACCAGCGGTCGGTCGCCTTGGCAGAAGTATTTGCACCGGAAGTGGCGGAATTCGCGACATACGAGCCCCATTACAATGCGTCATTGATCAAACAGAATTCGGAGCTTGAAGCCATCGCTTCGGGTGACCTGGAAATGTCGATCGCATCCGCCCAGGAACTCGCACAGTATTTCCCCGAGTTCTCGATTTTTGCGACTGGCTATGTGCATCAGGATGCCGACCATCAGGTGCGTGTTTTCAACGATCCATTGATGGACCCGTTCAAGCAGAAGGTGGAAGATGAACTGGGTGTGAAACTTCTGGCCGTCATGTATCTGGGCCGCCGTCATGTCAACTTGCGGCAAACCAAGGATGAGTTGACGGTCAAAACCCCGGCTGACCTTGCCGGTGTAAACCTGCGGATGCCGGGGACCGATGCATGGCAGTTCCTGGGCAAAGCCCTGGGTGCAAACCCGACTCCGATGGCTTTCACGGAAGTTTATACCGCATTGCAAACCGGTTCTGTCGACGGGCAAGACAACCCACTGCCGACCGTGGTGGATGCAAAGTTTTTCGAAGTCACCAATCAGATCGCACTGACTTCGCATCTGGTGGATTTGAACTACGTGGCGTTCTCAAAGGCTGTCTGGGATGAACTCACTCCGGAACAGCAGGCGAAAGTGAAAGCTGCAGCGGAAGCTGCCGCCGAAAGCGGTCGCAACGCCCAGCTTCAAAAGGAAGCTGAACTGGTATCGTTTCTGGAAGAAAAAGGTTTGGCGATTTACGAACCGGACCTGAATGCCTTCCGTGACCATGTGCAGTCTCAATATGTCGGTTCCGAGTTTGCTGCCTCCTGGCCTGACGGTGTGCTTGATAAAATCAACGCACTGGGCAACTAACCCAGGCAGGGCAAGGGTGAAGTTTCGCCCTTGCCCAAATTGGTGAACGGCAAACATGAAACAGATTGCTGCAGGTCTGAGACACGCCGCCCAGGCGGCCGCAGCGGCCATGATGGCCGTTATGTTCCTGACCTTCTTACTTCAAATTTTCATCCGTTATTCGGCACGCCTGGAGTGGCTGCCTGAATATCTTCCTTTTCTTGAACCGACGCAGTTTGGCTGGACCCTGGAGCTTTGCCTTGTCATGTGGCTTTGGCTTGTTTTTTGGGGCAATGCCTTTGTGGTTCGCGAAAACGATCACGTGCGTTTCGACATCTTGTACAGCCGGGTCAACCGGAAGCTGAGGCGCATCTTCGTGATTGTCTTCGGCTTGTGCATTGCCATTGGCCTCGCCGTTTCGATTGAACCCACCTGGTCCAAGTTCTACATACTGAGGCTCAAGAAAACCGCCACGCTCTCTTCATTGTTCGGCGACTGGATCAGAATGCGTGACCTTTATGTGGTCTACATGCTGTTTCTCGTCGCAGTCTCGGCGCGCTACTTTTGGACTGTCTGGCAGGCTTACCGCCATGGATTGCCTGAAATGCCCGAGCAAGACGGCCGGAGACAGAGCGAATGAGCATTCAATTTCTGCTGTGCCTCGGAACACTGTTTCTGCTGGCAGGCCTCGGTGCGCCGATCGCGTATGCCATCCTGGTCTCATCGCTGGTCTATCTGTTTGCTGCAGGACAAGACATCGGCCTTGCCGGAAAAGTGCTCATGGACGGGCTTTATTCCAGCTTTGTGCTTCTGGCTGTTCCCTTGTTCATCGTCGCCGCAAACATCATGAATGCAGGAACGATCAGCGATCGGCTTCTGCAGTTTTGCATCGCACTTGTCGGCCGCTTCCGTGGAGGGCTGGGCCACGTAAACATTGTTGCGTCCCTGATCTTTTCCGGAATGTCGGGATCCGCCGTGGCCGACGCGGCAGGGATCGGCAAGATCATTATCGAGATGATGACCAAAAGCGGTCACTACACGCGCGGCTATGCAGCCGCGATCACCGCCGCGTCCGCCACCATCGGGCCAATCATTCCCCCATCGATCCCGATGGTGCTCTATGCGCTCGTTTCCAACACCTCGATCGGCTATCTGTTTCTGGGAGGAATTGTTCCGGGCTTGTTGATGGGAGCCGTGCTGATGGGGCTCAACATCTGGCTGTCGCATCGCCGGAATTTCGCACTGGAGCCGGCGGTTCCCCTGGTAGAGTTGCCGCAACTGACCGTCAACGCCTTCCCGGCCCTTCTGATGCCCGCGATCCTGCTCTACGGAATTTATGGCGGCGTCACGACACCAACCGAAGCTGCCGCGGTCGCCGCCTTCTATGCGCTTGTCCTGGCAGGACTTTTCTACCGGGCCCTGTCGCTTCGTTCGCTTTACGGGATCCTCGTTGAAAGCGCGCGGTCTTCCGCGGCGGTGGGCATCGTGATCGGTGGCGCGTTGATCCTGAACTACATCGTTGCTTCAGAGAACATCCCGACACTCATGGCGGCGCAACTGGTTGGCCTCGACATCCACCCGCTGGCCTTCCTGATCATGGTCAATATTCTGCTCCTGCTTCTGGGATGCGTTCTGGATGCAACGACGATCATCCTCGTCATCATTCCGCTTTTCATACCGACATGCCGCGAGCTTGGCATCGACCTCGTTCACTTCGGCGTGGTGGCAGTCGTGAACTGCATGATCGGATTGATTACCCCTCCCTACGGCATCCTTCTGTTTGTCATCAACGCGGTCACCCGCATCCCGCTGAATGAAATCATCAGGGAAATCTGGCCTTTTCTGGCAGTGTTGCTGGCAGCACTTTCCGCGTTGATCCTGTTTCCGGGTCTTGTGCTCTGGTTACCCCGAACATTCGGTTATCTGAACTAGGTTCCAGCCTTGAAAACGAGGGGACACTTCGGAATCGCCCAAACCAGCAAACTTCGGCAGTTGCTGATCTGGTTGACGCGCCGCTCCAATAGAGCGATCACATCAGAGTTTGGACCCCATAGCGAGGCAAATTGGCCCTTGGTCTCGTGGATGCTGTTCTCAGTACGCACGAAGACGGATGCAGGGCGCTGTTGACGAGACGTCCTTAGCGCCGGCAACCCCTTAAGCCAGCCTTAACACCCCGGCCGATAAGCTGTCACAGGCGATATTTTCCTGTTGTGCAAAGGCTTGTGGCTCAATGAGCGAAGCGCTGATCAATCTTATTGCGACCTCGATCGCGGCCGTCGTTTCGGCTTTCAAGGGACTGCTGGTGCCGATCATCTTTTTTTCGCTGCTCGCGATGCTCATGCGGCGGAAAAAAGCTCTGGGCGACCTGCGCCGGGCCCTGCCTGAAATCCACCTCAACGTCAAACTCATGCTGTTTGACGCGATGTTCATTGTGCCGATGATCATCATTCTCGGCACATTCCTGTCAGAACTCGTCCGTGACAATGGTCTGAGCCTCTTATCGCTGGACACCTGGTCGGAACTGCCGGGTTGGCTGACAATACTGATCGCAATCGCGATTGCCGATTTCGTCGGGTATTGGCGGCACAGGCTGGAGCATACCTGGGTCCTCTGGCCTGCGCATGCGGTGCATCACTCCGACACGCAGATGACCTGGATCGCGGTGCAGCGCTTTCATCCTATCAACCGGTTCACAACGTTTGTCATCGACAATCTTGCGCTTTTCCTCCTGGGAGTTCCCCCATTCGCAATCGTCGCGAACGGCCTTGTCCGGCATTATTATGGCGCGTTCATCCACGCGGACCTGCCATGGACCTATGGCCCGCTCGGCCGGATTTTCGTGTCGCCGGCCATGCACCGCTGGCACCATGCGACCGACCCAAGGGCCTTCGACACCAATTTCGCAACCGTATTCTCGCTCTGGGACCAGATGTTCGGCACCTGTCGTGTTCCAGGACCCTGTGACGTTCCCACGGGTGTTACGGACAACATGAAGCAGAGCCTTCGCGGTCAACTGATCTATCCCTTTACGAAAAAGGCCTATCCGCAGATTTTTGGCAAATCGGAAGCGGCGACCGAAGCACCTGCCCCAGAACAAAATGATGTTTCCACCGGCGCCCGCAGGCTCGAACATTAAGTCTCGCCTCAAAAAAATAAGCGGCGGGGACAAGCCCCGCCACCGAACACGATTAAAAACAAATTTCAGATTAAATGCCTAGCGCTTCAGGTCCTTTCGAACCGTCGGCAAAAGATCTGGTGCGGTTGCCCGCAAAACTGAAAACTTACACAAAATGATACCCGTCAATCACGTTTCGATAGTAACCGGCAATATCCTTTGATGCCTCGACTTCGGGGTGAAATTCGTCCGTCCAGCGACCGCGAACCATGTTCCGGATATCAACCACGGTCACGTTCGGAAACTGAGAATCGACATCGTGAAGGAAGCCGTAGAAACGGTCGACGAGATAAGTCAGGATCGCGTTGATCAGTTCCTTGTCAGCTTCGAAGCGGAAATTGCGCTTTGCGAAGGGACGACCGAACCATGGCCCGTCGCTGTGTGCGACCGGATAGTCGTATCCCTGGACAAGCAACTGCGTGCGCGGCGCCTGTTTCAGGACGTGTTCGGCAATCTCGACATATCCCTTTTTCAACTTCTCCAGAACCGCCTCCAGTCGATCCATGTGCAGATAGTCTTCCGGACGATCGGACCCCAATACCGCGCTTCTGTCCTTCAGCAGCCTGGAAAGAGCGCAGCCGCCCAGCAGCTCGTTGCCGCCGCCTGAAAACACGAAATAATCATAGACACCGGTATCCACGTGAACGCGGAAAGGCTTTTGCTCGATCAGGTCGTCGAAGGTGTATCCGGGCCAGGCAGAGCTTGCTGTCTGGTAGTAACATTCGAGGATGTCGAAGAAGGTCTTGTTGTAGCCAAGATACCGTGACACCTCGATCACAACGTTGATCCAGGAGTCACCACTTGCGCAGATGCGGATCGGCGACCGGCGAATCCTGATCGGGTGCGCATCTTCTCCCTTGCCTGACGCTGACCACTCAACAGCAACCTGCTCTTGAGTAAGTGGAACACGATTGTCATCCAGAACGTGATAGGCAAGGCATCTGTTGGGATCCTTTTCATATCGCGTGTTGTTCAAGACTGTCGCTTCCAGGATGTCGGCGTACATGATTACCTCCAAAGCTTTCGTCGATACGTTGTTTGAGGAAGCAGGCAGTCGATGGGGCTGTCTTCCTCGCGTCGGGCCTCGTGGCAACCGTTTCCCGGTGCATCGTGGCCCGCAAAAATCCGTTTCAAAGCCGGACGCTCAATCTTCCCTCTTCACGGAACCACCTTTCGAGGGATACTTCTGTCGCACTTGTTTCCGTCTCCGGAACGCGTCTGTGCTGTTGCTCTGTTCTTGAGGCTATTAGTTACAATATTCATTGCGCTCACGCGCGTGAGAAAAGCGTGAATTAAGTTCCGAACAAATGAAAAAGCCCGGCTAGAACCGGGCTTTTGAGTAAATTTTCAACTTTTACTAATTCAAATAACCAGAAATTCACCTAATCGCGCGCGACCCTCGACACTTTGATCCGATAATGCAATCGATTGCACGATCGGAAGGTAATTGTCTTTTTCCGCGTTCTTGATCTCCTGGTCCGAACATCTGGCAAATGCTTCCGAAAGTCGCCTTGCAACCAGCGGCGCGGCAACGCTTGTACCCTGAACAGAAGAATAAGAACCACTGCGGGTTCCTGCCCCGACGATGCCGGGAACTATGTTCGACCGGTCAGCCCGTGCCGTGCAATCGACGCCGCCGACCGCTGGACCGGAGGCGGTTTTTCCGGCGGAGCTGAAGGTCGATGCCATCAACTCACCCCTTTCGAAACGGGATCCGATCACCGGTCGCGATCCCGCAACGACCAAAGTGGTCGCGCCGGTTGCCATCCCGTTCAGGCTGCCGAAACGTTTCACATTGCTGTCTGGTTGATCGCTCTCTTCTTCAGCACCCTTTTCGCTTACGAGGCGATAGTCTTCATCGTGAAGATAGCTCTGACGGGAACCGGTCAAAAAGGGCTCCAGATCGATATCGCGTTGCACCCAGAGATAGATCGGTTCGTGATCCCTGGGGGCCACATCTCCGCGGCTCAGGACAATCTTCCATTCACCCGCAGGGGCTGCCGGCAAGGCAGGGTCATGCGGTTCACTGGGCGCAAGCGCGATCAGGACACGCCAGCGACCGGACTTCCTGTGATTGTCGAGACTGATCTGCCCGATGGCGTCGCCTTGATGAGGTGGATCGAGCTGAATTGACTTGAAGTTTCGCGGGTCGCCATGCTGGTAAGACGGATCGGGTTTCAACGCCATTTCAGCGCTGATTTTGCCAAACGGACCCTTGACTTCAATATCAAAGTCACCGGGATCCAGCTGATCGGGAAACCATATTTCGAGGTAGTTTGACGACAGGTCGTTCGGTTGGGTTTTCCAGCTGAATTCAAAAGACCCCGACCCCAGGTGACCGGATGTGATTTCCCCGTGCAGCCGATCCTGGAAAGTGTTTCCGGATGGTATGACGATCGCGGTCGGTCTGCCCAACTGGCGCCGCTTTGCGACGATCTCATCCATCGCAGCTTCCAGTTCTCCCTCCCCGTCATGGCGACCGGCCGAGAACCCGTAACTGATATTGATGGTTACGCGAATATCCTTGACCCCGTAACCTTCAGCAATCCGTTCTGCGCGTTCAAGGATGTAATGCACGGCGGACAGCATATACATGTCCTTGCCGAAACTGGACGTGTCCCAACCATAGGTGTTGGGAAGCTGCACGGCGATCAGACGGGTTTCTTCCGGTGGGGCGTGTCCCTTGTCCGGGTTTGAGCCAGCAGCAACATCCATGACATTCGAGCCATGGGTTGCAAGCCGGTTGATGGCCGCCCCCGAACCGAACTGCTGGTCGGAAGCTCCTGCCTCTGCATAAAGCGCATCCTCATCCTCCGGGTGCTTCGCGATAAGCTGTTCAATGGTTTCTCGGGTGAACTCCCGGCCAAACAGCACACTTGGATGGTCTTGCCCCTCTTTCTTGTGTGCCGATTGCAACCAGCAGAATTCCAGTCTGGTTCTCTTGCCATCGGCAGCACGGAAATTCCGGTGAGCAAACGGGATGCCGTCGTCGATCACCCCCAACACATTAATCGTCCTTTTGGGTCCATCGCCGGTCCCGACGCCTGTATCCGGTTTCCAGTCCGGATCAGCCGTCATTCGCCTGGCGTGGCGGTGCATCGCTTCCTCTTCAACAGGAAAGGCCATGCGAAAGCGTGCCTCTCCAATCGGGTCCGACGGCATCGCTTCCGTAAGGTTCAGGGCCAAGCTGTCTGGTGCAATGCCGTCATCTGAACGGTTTTCAACAACGATCGGCCAGAAGCGCAGGGCAACGTCGTCCTCCTTGCCCCAGACGGTCGGAAGCCACATTCCGTGACCATCGCTCGCCACACTATCAAGAAGAGAATGCGGCCTTTGCGGTTCTGGATGTTCCGCCAATGCCGACAAAAAACGAACGTCGTCACCGCGATAAGCTGGAAAAGCGTAGGCCTTGCCGAGACCAAAATTCCAGGCTTCGTAGGGGCCAAGATAGTTCTTGATCGCGACGGCGTCTGCGAGACCACCGTCATTTGTGCTTGTATCGGTCATGCTCGGTTCGCCCTTTCCTAGAGGTCAAACTCATCGACCGCACTCTTCCAGAGCCATTCAAACTGGTCACTCTTGTCGACAGTGCAAAGCTCCAGTTCGGAGACACCGTGAGCGCCCCATTTGGTCGGCTGATATTGCGAGATCATGAAGTCCGACTCCGCGCGGGCTTCGTATTTCAGCCCTCGCATTTCGGTCTGCACGCCACACTTGTTCAACACCATCTCGCCAACCATCTTGCCCAGCAACGCACCGGCCCAGCTGTCGACAGGGTAATGAACCCCGGCAACCGTCCGGCTGACGGCAATGCGTTCGGCCTGTTTGCGCAGCAGGTTCTTGCGCTTGTCTCCATCGGGATAATGAGACCCCGACGCATCAATCAGTCCCTCGAGCATACGCACGACCGCGAAGGCCTCGGTCGCATGCGCGCTCGGAAAGCTGCCATGACCCGGTGTCGGGATCATTGGCAGGATCGACACTCCAATTCGGTCAGGGCGCCGAATTGCCAGATGATGCTTCACGATCATCGCAACATGCGCTGCCAGAACCTGTGTCAGGGTGATCAGTTCAAGGGTCTTGTTGTTCCTGCCGGGGATGAGACCGATTATCATTGCGAAATAAGGGGTCGGGAACCCGAGTTGCGACGTAATTTCCGCAGTGCGTTCAGGGCGCTGGTCCATATAGGAACGAACAAGGTCCAGCTGTTTGTCGAACAGTTCACCATCGGGGCGGACCACGGAGAAGAACGGCTGCAGTGCACCTCCGCCGTGAGAGCGATAGGACAGCGTCACTTCATCGGTGGGGCCTTGTTTCGCTTCCCAGGAAAGTTCGCTCATGAAATCGCTTAAATAAAGGGATGCCCGGACCCAGTCCGCCCATTTGTCGAGGTTTTCGCTCGACGAAAAATTCATTTCCCTGGATGGATGAGTGGTTCCATCCCCGGCTGCATGACTTATCGCCTGGGCACTGGTTTGCAGACCTTGAATCGTCAGAGGGTCAAGCGCTCCACTGCCTCCAAGAAAGCTGCCGAGACCGGTTGCATTCAGGTTCCCGATGCCGCCAATGCCACCGATACCTCCAATTCCGCCTATGCCGCCAATACCACCAATTCCACCGATACCGCCAATTCCACCGAAATAGGCCATGATTACCCCCTTCAATTACTCGTCTAAAAACCAACCGCCCGCAGGGCGCGCATTGCATTTTGGCCAACCTGATAGTCGGCCGCCGGGTGTGCGTTCATGTAGCCCTCAACCGAAAATGTCGGCTGCCTGCGCCGTAATTCATCTGCAATTTCCTTTGCTTCCGCAGTTCGATCCAGGAAATGAAGTGCAATAATCTTTGCACGCAACGTTGAAAGGTGTCGTTGGTTCCGCTCCAACGAACTGTTGGCGAACTGCAATGCCTTTTCGTAATCTTCTGCCGCCAGGTAAGCTGTCGCGCTCAGGCAATCGTAAAAATACCTGAAGGGATCAATGGGCGATAACTTGCGGGCCTTGTCGACCGCATGAACCGCTTGTTCACCTGAATCCTGAAACGCGTAGAGCGCTCCGCGCAAAAGCCACGAGAGTGCCTCATTCGGATTCTGGTCAAGTGCAATTTCGTAGCGGTTGGATGCCACATCCAACCGTCGCAGCAAGTTGTTGTGTGCAAAACCGTCGATTGTCATGCAGAACGCGTTTTCCGGATCGATATCAAGCGCCTTGGTAGTACTGCCAACGGCACTCTTCGTGTCTTTCGCCGGATCTGAACTCCAACCGTTGATGACACTCAGGACGTGCCATTTGCCGCGCCAGGCATGCACCTCCGCCGACCGTGGCGATCGCCTCAGGGCCTCATCAAGCAATTCGCGTGATTTCGCGAAATCACGCAGGGTCGAACGATGCATCAGGCTTACGCTTGCCATCAGAAGCTTGTGGTCGGCGATTTCGCTGATCGGCCGACCGCGAACATAGCGCAGCGTGTCGGAAGCAATGGCATTGCCGACGGATGTCACGATGTTGGTCAGGCCCTGACCGGCATCACTTATAAAGTCATTCAGCTTTCCGCTGAACTGCCGGGTCCACAAAATGCGCCCGGTCTCGGCGTCCAGAAAATCGACATCTGTAATAACTTCGTCGTTGATCTGCCGGATGCTTCCTGCCACGCAATAATCAACTTTCAGCTTGGAACGGATGACCTCGATATCGATCCGGCGTCCGGCAAGTGAGCGACTGGAAAAATGCGATATGACCGCCAGGAGGTTCGTTCTGGAAAGCGAACGGCAAATCTCTTCGGCAAACCAGTCTCCCAGTATCGTCAGCTCGGGATTGCTTTCAATGCTGAGCAACGGCATCACCGTTACCGTCGGCACAGGCGGTCTTGGCAACGCGGAGGTTGGCGCGCGGAACAGCGCATGGATCTGTTCAGGGTTGGCTCTGACCGAATCACGCCACTCCTCAAACAGGGGCGCAGGCACGTCGAGGCCTTCCAGGAACGTCCCCTGTCCGGGTTGACCCGCGAAGACGACGTTGCTCAAATCAAGTGTGACTTCAGAATTGTTGGTGTTGATGAGCTGACTGTAATATGGCCCCATTGCAGACTTGATGTCCGACAAGGCGCGCCGCAGGCTTTGCCTGCCCGTATCATAACAGGAGGCTCCCCAAAGGGTTTCCTGCAGGAAAGTCCGGCTTCTGCAGCCATGAGGCGCCGTTGCAAGCAACGCGAAGATTGCACGGTGCTTCTTGCCTGTGATCTCGAACGCCCCGGGCTCAAGCGAGCGGACGATACAGGAACCGAACAAACTGATTTCCAATAACTTTGCGCGCATGCCCCATCGCCTCGAGAAAAATACGTATTCTATAGAACAGCAGTTATAGCCTCTATCCAACCGCTTCACACTTTTTTCACACTCGTGTCCAGCCAACTCCCTCTAAACTCACGCAGTGAGGAACAGAACCGCGAGCAAGAAAATTGTCTGAAAAAAGCTCTATAATTGATGATGTGTCCGATGTTGTTGATTTTTTCCTGGCCTGGAACAATCATCGTGAAACCGTATTAAAAATTTCTGAGATGGATCAACTGGATAGCGAACAGAAAAAGACCCTACACTGGCTGGTCAAGATGGCTGACCGGGTCAGTCTTACGGACCTGGAGAAGGATGAGCTTCACTAAACATTGACGCTCCTTTTCCCAGTTCGGTGCGTTTGGTCAGCGAATACCTGTTCGGCGATCTGCACGTGCCAACACGGTGCGATGCGGACGAAGCCGGCTGATTGTCACGCAGACCGGATGGAGCCGCGTCGCTGACGTCGTTGTCCGTGTTTGTGATCTTGTGCCGAGATCAAGGGAACCTATTTTTCTGACGCACGGTGTCGGTTTCCGCTATGATCTGCTGAAAGAAAGGCGACTCGCCTGCCCCGGTCACATGGACAGTCGCCCGAAACCATGACAAGCAACCCGGTCTCACGAGCTCAGGTTTCATGAAGCAATTTCAGGTCGCGTCCCTGTTCGCGGTATTTGTTGTTTTTCTGCTTCCGGCTTCCGGTTACGGACAGTCCGCAGATGTCCGCGTTCCGAACTTCTGGGATCCCAAGGCTGTCCATGACAGGCCAAATTCAATTCCGGACAAGATCCAGTTCCTCGCAACCGACAACTATCCCCCCTTCGTGTTCCGCGACCCTCAAGGCAGGTTGACCGGGTTCAATGTCGATCTTGCCCGCGCCCTTTGCCAGGAACTTGGAAGTTCCTGTGCGCTCAGGATCAAAAACTTCAATGTGCTTTTGTCTGCACTTGACGAGGAAGAAGGCGACGCCATCATTTCCGGCCTCTCGCGAAGCTTACCCGCAACGCGCCGGCTGAATTTTACCGACGATTATCTCAAACTTCCCGCAAGATTCGTTGTCCCGAAAGAAGACACCAAAGCGTTCGACGAACAAGCCCTTGCAGGCAAAAGCATTTCGGTCGTGTCAGGATCACGGTACGAGGCATTTGCAAAACGTTTCTGGCCCGGTGCAGACATACTCGGACTGGACTCCGTTGCCGCCGCCCGTGCGGCGGTCAAAAACGGCGAAGCGGACGCGCATTTCGGTGACGGCCTGGGTCTTGCCTTCTGGTTGCCCAGCGAGGCGGCGGAGGGGTGTTGCGACTTCGTCGGCGGCCCCTGGCTGGAGCCTGGATACTTCGACCAGGGCATGGCGATAGCGACCAGACCGGAGGACACCGAGCGTGCCGCCGCGCTCAACTACGCGCTCAGACAATTGCAGCAAAAAGGTATCTACCGCGAGTTATACCTGCGTTATTTTCCCTTCAGTTTTTACTGATGCCTTGTCCGCACTTTCGGCCTTGTCGCCCTCATCTTCCTTGATCCGCCTGTTTTCAAGAAACGGAATGACAAGACTGAATGGCAGCTTGTGCGCGTTGGGGGTCAAAGACGGTCCGAGGCCGATTTCCATTGCCTGGTGTCCTTTTTCGGGTTCCTCGACATATGTTCCGAAGAGCCTGTCCCAGATGGAGAGATAGAAACCGTAGTTTGAATCGGTTTCCCGTCGTATCACGGAATGGTGGATCCGGTGCATGTCCGGTGTCACGATCAAAAGGCGCAGCAGCCAATCGAAGCCTTTCGGAATCCGGATGTTCGCATGCCCGAAAACCGCGGACGCGTTCAGCACGATTTCAAAGACCAGAACAGCTTCGACAGGTCCGCCAAGGGCGACAATCACGAGGCCTTTCCAAACGAAGGAAAGAAGGATCTCGATCGGATGGAACCTGAGCGCGGTTGTGGCATCGACTTCGCTGTCCGCATGATGAACGCGGTGAATGCGCCAGAACAACGGAACCTTGTGCGAGGCCACGTGCTGGGCCCAGACGGCGAGGTCCAGAACCAGGAAAGTGACAATCCCGGCGAGAAGACCGGTCAAACCCAGCAAGCCGAAGAGACCCCAGCCATTTTCCTGCGCCAGAAGCGCCAGTCCAACCCCACCAATTGGAAAAATCAGGCGCACAAGAATGGAATCGAGGAGGATAAGGCCCCAGTTGGTAGGCCAGCGTTTAAGCCGGCCGTTTTCCATTTGACGCCTGGGCAGTCCCGCTTCCAACAGGGCCATGACCAGAAAAATTCCGCCAAAACAGGCCATGCGCAGCTGGTTGATGTCGAACTGTTCAAACATGCCGTCTCTCTTCCGGAAGGTCCCGAAGCCGCTTGCAACATCCAGCAAGGAACGATAGGGCAAACAACATGGACATCATCTAGTTCTTCATTCCTGAAAGTATAGTCCGCATTCCCTTATTTGAAGCTGCGACAGATCACATCACCATGAGCAACCTAATCTGGAACCGTACCGACACCTCTCCCATAGCCACGCTTCTAATGGCGCATGGCGCCGGTGCACCGATGGATTCCGCCTTTATGGAAAAGCTGGCCGGAGCACTTGCGGCAGAAGGCATTGCCGTTGCGAGGTTCGAATTTGCCTATATGGCCGGTCGGCGAACGGGAGGTTCCAAGAAGCCCCCGCCGCGCGCTGACAAACTGATCGGTGAATTCCAGACTGCGCTACAATCCTTGTTGTCGGGCACGGAAGGACCGCTTTTTCTCGGCGGAAAATCCATGGGTGGGCGCGTTGCGGCGATGCTCGGCGGTGGCGGCTCCCTGCCTGCCCGGGTCAAGGGCATCTGCTGTTTCGGCTATCCCTTCCACCCGACAGGCAAGCCAGACGCGGATTGGCGCCTGGCCCCGCTCGAAGAGGCAAAGCGCCCCGTACTGATCCTTCAAGGCGACCGCGATCCCTTCGGTTCGAAAGCCGAACTCGACGCTGTTGCACTGCCCGAACACGTCTCCCTCACCTACCTGGAAGACGGCAATCACGATTTTGGTCCGCGCGGAAAATCTCCAGCAACGCTCGACGGCAATATCCGGGCAGCGGCGGCGGCAACGGCGACCTTCGCCCTGTCGCACTGACGTCACTCGGCCGGAGTAAGGCTCCGTCCGTCTCCAGACCCTGGATGCTCCTGTCGCCTTCGGCTCAGAAAGACTATTCTGCCGATATCGTCGCCGATCATGACCAACGCCGGAACCAGGACAAGAACCAGGGCTGTCGCCGTCGCAAGGCCGAAGACAATGGTGATTGCCATCGGCAACAGGAATTGCGCCTGAAGACTGGTTTCGAACATCAGCGGTAGCAGACCGCCGATCGTGGTCATCGAGGTCAGCAACACGGCACGCAGGCGATCGCAGCTGGAACCGATTGCCGCCGTATCAATTGCTTCGCCAAGTGACAAACGCTCCTCGAATCGCGCGACCAGAATTATCGAGTTGTTGACCAGAATTCCGGCCAGTCCCAGAAGGCCGATCATACTGAGGATCGTGAGGTTGAAGCCCATCAGATAGTGGCCGACAATCGCGCCGACGATTCCGAAGGGAATGATCGACATCACAACGATCGGCCTGGAGTAACTGCCAAAGATCGCCGCCAGAATTATGTATATGCCAGCGACGGCCATCATGACGCCTGTCAGGAGGTCCGAAAAGGCGTTGGACTGTTCTTCCGCACGGCCCGCAAACGAGTATTCCAAGCCGTATTTCTGAGTAAGTGCAGGCAGGAATTCCGCGCTGAGTTCGGCAATGATCTGGTTGTTCGACGTGATCGTGCTGTCCACGTCCGCGACAACCGAAACCACGGTTCCACCGTCTCGCCGCAGGATAACGGAAAACCCTTGTGCGTCCGTCAGGTTGACCACCTCTGTCAACGGAACGAATTCGCCAGCCGGGGTCCGCACAGACAATTGCCGAAGCGCCGCCGTTCCGTCCGCGCCGAAGACCTGCTTCACCCGGACGGCAACTTCCTCGTCACCTTCGGCAAAACGTCTTGCAATATTGCCCTCAAAGGCATTGCGGATCTGCCGGGCCGCACTTTCCACGGTGAAGCCGAGCGCACGCCCTCGTGGAGTGAGTTCCACCAGCAGTTCCGGTTTGCCGAAAGGAAGATCGTCTTCGACTGCGCTTGTGCCGGGAAATGCAGAAAGTTCCTCTTGCAATTCCTCAGCGGCGGCTTTGAGGTCCTGCAGGGAAGCCCCCGTCAGGCGTATATCGAGATCCCGGCCTGGAGGCCCTCCCCGGCGCTCTGCGACCGCTATGCGCGATGTGCCGGGAATGGACGGGATTGCTTCTCGCCAGGCACGAACGATATCAGGTGTGCGGACAGTCCGGTCCTCCGAACGACTGAGCTGAACCGTGATGTTGGCAACGTTGTCGCCGCGGTTGTTTCCGGCCCTGCCCAACGTGGCATAGGTGGCTTGGACAAGCGTTTCACCGTTGTCACGTGTCAATCCGGCTTCCGCGTCTTTCAGCGCCTCTTCGATCCTGCCGATACCTGCAATAGCTTCCGTTTCGGGGATCCCTGCATGGAAGAAGATCGACGCCGTCAGGTTTTCCGCCTCCGGAGACGGGAAGAACGTAAAGCCGACCCGTCCACCGCGTACCAGGCCCACCGCAAGGACCATGGCTGCGATCGCCACGGCCAGCGTGGCATAACGCCAGTGCACCGCCACGGCAACAAAGGCCCGGAATGGATAGTCGCGCACCCAGTTGAAGCCCGTATCGAAGCCCCGGCGGAACCAGCTTGGCCGGTCGGGGTCTTCCTGCCTCTGCTTGCTCCGACGCAGAGCCATGAGGAGTGATTCCAGCGCCAGCGCCAAAACGAAACAGACACTGACGACAATCATCTCGAATACGAAAACGCCTGCCGTGTCCCTGAGACTGCGGAGCGGATCATCGACAATATCGAGGTAGGGAGGAACTGAAATATCCGGTTGTGCGACCAGCGCGCTCAGAAAAAACGCCGGAACACCCGCCACGATCACAACACGCCACCAGCTCCATCCAGGGCGACTGCCAAGGGCATGCGACAAGTGACCCGGCAGAACAAGGAAACATTCGATCAGGGAGGCGATTACCACCGCGACCACGACAACCGGCAAAGTTCCCATAATCTGGCCAAGCACGTCACTCACCAGAAGAATCGGCAGAAAGGCTGCAATCGTGGTGAGACTGGCGGCAAAAATCGGTGCAAGCATCGTGGTCGCACCGTTGACAGCGGCATCGCCCGGACTGTCGCCCATGCTCTGGCGCGTTGCCGTGTGTTCGCCCACGACAATGGCGTCATCGACGATCACGCCAAGCATCATGATGAGCGCAAACATGGAGATCATGTTGATGCTCTCGCCCATCAGCCACATGATGCCGAGCGTCGCCATCATTGCGACCGGAATTCCGGCTGCGACCCAGAGCGCGATCCGCGCATTCAGGAAAAGAAAGAGGATAGCAACGACCAGAACCAGGCCCGTCAGACCGTTTTCAACGAGGAGTGAAATCCGACCCTTCACCGCGTCTGCGCGTACATCGTATTTCAGGATCTCAAGCGTCTGCGGCAATTGCCGGGAGACGTCGTCAAGATAGTCATCGACAATCTGGGCAGCCTTCAGCGTGTCGGTTTTTTCCGTCCGCAGGATTTGCAGTTCGATCGCCCGCGTCCCCTTCGAAAAGCCCTGATTTTCACTTGAATCAAAGTCCCGGACAACAGTGCCGATATCTTCAACACGCGTTTTTTCGCCGGATGCAAAGGACTTGACCTCGATCCTGCCGACCGCTTCCGGGGACCGATCCTCGGACAGGGCCCTGATCTGCCGCTCGACTGCGCCGTCGAGATTGCCGGCAGGAAGATCAATTGTATTGCCGGCGATCCGTCCCGCAATGTCGGCTATGGTCAGATCCAGCCGTCTGAGCTCGCGCTCCGGAATTTCAACCAGATATTCCGGGGACCGGTAGCCGTAGAGTTCAACCTTGTCGATGCCCCGCGCAAGAAGATCGTCACGGATCTGGCGGGCAAAGACCTTGAGCGCTTGCTCCGAAAACGGGCCACGCAGTGCTATTGTTGCGACGCCGTCTGTGAATGTGGAGGCGGATACGACAGGTGTTTCGGCATCGAGTGGCAGCGTCGTGACGCCTGACACGGCCTGTTCCACATCGGACAGCGCTTGCTGCATATTGGTGCCTTCGATGAATTCCATCTGCACCGATGCGGCCCCTTCGCGGCCATAGGACACGATTTCATCAAGCCCGTCGATGAACCGCAGTTCAGGCTCGATCACCTCCAGAATATTGGCGGCAACGTCTTCCGCGCTGGCACCGGGCCAGGAGATGGAAACGGAAATCCTGTCGGTTATGACCGTCGGGAAGAATTGCGTGTTCAGCTTGGCCAGGCCGTACGCACCGAACAAGACCATGACCGCCATGATCAGGTTCGCTGCATTCGCGTGGCGAACGATCAGTTCAAGGAAACCGCGGGATCGAATTTCTCTCATCGCGCAACCCTTCCGTTACTCGGTCTCGGATTTGCGGTTGTTCGCCGTCTGAGGAGCACCGTCCTGAGATCCTTCTGGCTGCTTCGCGACGTCATTCACAAGCAGGCCGGAGCCGGCTTCGGGAATGCGTGTCGTCAGCAAGGTTTCACCGGACTGAAGATCACCGCTGACCAGTATGAAGCCGTCATCAATCGCCAGCGCATCGACCTGGCGCGGCCTGAGCCTTCCGTCTTCAATCACATAGACCGTGCCTTCACCGTAATAGGCTGTCTCGGGAATCCGAAAACTGTCCCGATACGTCTGATCCGGTAACGAGATCTCTACAAATGCACCCGGGCGAAGCGGCACGGTCGCGTTTGCGCTGTCGATCGTTGCAATGAGATCCACACCACCACGTGTGCTGGCGACATCGGCGCCGATCCGGCTCACGGTTGCGGGATAGGTAACCGCCGCATTGCCGAGGTACCAGATCACTTCAACCGGGCGATCCACCACAGTGCCGCTCTCGGCAAGCAGGCGTCCATACTGATTGTCGGAAAGGGTGAAGCGGACTTCGAATTCGTCGCTGCTGTAAAGCGCAACGACAGCATCATTGACACTGACAAGTCGTCCCGGTTCGGCTGCTTCCGTGCGCACAATCGCATCGAATGGGGCGCTCAGGATGGTGTTGTCCAGTTGCCGCATGGCATTTTCGAGGCGCCACTCGAGACGTTTGACCGTAGCCTTTTGCTGCACCACCTTTGCTTCTTCGAGCGCAAGCGTGTTCTGGGTCTGCTCGACCGACTGCTGGCGTTGTGACACCAGCAGCTTGCGGTCATCGACCGTTCGTTCCGTGACCGCGCCACGATCGACCAGTTCTTCAGCGCGCTTCAGGTCTCTTTGAGCAAATTCCAGCTGTTCGCGGGCGCGAAGCACGTTTGCCCTTTCAAGTTCGACCCGGCCTTCACTTTCCACAAGCCCTGCATTTGCTTCTGCAAGATTGGCTTCCGCTTCGGTCACGGCGCCTTCATAGTCAAAGCGGTCAATGGCGACAAGCACATCCCCTTCCGAAACATGGCCACCCGCCTTCAGATTTGGATGGACACCGACAACCTCGCCGCCGACAAGGGCGCGCAATTCGACCTCACGCCCAGCCGTGGTTTCACCGAACACGTTGATGTCCGGCGCAAAATCGCCCTGCGCCACGGTGACGGTTTCAACGGCATAGCTTCGTTCCTGAATCGGGCGCTTGGGAACATCCGGCTTTGTCGCGACCAGGGTGTTCATGCCCATGAACGCACCGATCAGTATCGCGAAGGCAATCAGTGCCTGAAGCAGCGCCTTGAGAACGAGCAAGGTGCGCCGCCAGCTACCGCCTGGCTGCGGGTCGGAAGGCGGGAGGATTTCGGAAGCCGGTTCATTTCCGGATTCCTGAGGCAAGGATTGCAACATTATCGGCGCACCGGAGCTTCTTCGTTCTGATCGGGTTAAATACTATCACGCATGCAAATAGATTTTATTCGCAGTGCAAAATTCAAGACCCGAATACGCCTAAGCAGGAAAATTGGCACCCGCAAAATTGTAACGAAGTGTGTCCGACTGTCCATGATTGCAAACGAACCGCGGTCTTCAGCCGTCGAATTCGTACTTCGCGTTACAAAACTCGCAAGTCACGACGATCCGGCCATCAACGGTCATTTCGTCTTTTTCCTCGACGCTGAAGCCTGACAGGACACCTTCGATCTTTTCCCTGGAGCAACGGCACTTGTCCGACAACGGCTGCGGATCGAACAAACGGACGCCGCGTTCGTGGAAGAGGCGGAACAACAGCATTTCGACGCTGACTTCCGGGTCGGTCAGCTCAACGTCCTGCACGGTGTCGACGAGCGCCTTGGCTTCCACCCAGGCATCGTCCTCCTCCATTTCGTGCAGCTGTGTCCCTTCCGGGGCATCTCCAGGGTCAATATCCGCCTGCCTCAATCGCTCCGGCGCCTCCGGCAGGAACTGAATGAGAATGCCGCCCGCGGTCCAGGTTTTGGAGTGGCCCTCACCTTCGTTGCGGGTGTAGAGCTCGCCGACACCGAGCCGGACTTCCGTCGGGATCTGCTCGGACCGGTCAAAATAGCGCCGTGCAACCTCTTCCAGCGAAATCCCGTCCAGCTCCACCAGCCCCTGATAGCGCTGCATGTGCTGGCCCTGGTCGATTGTCATGGCAAGATGGCCGTGACCAAGCAGTGCTTCCGGTGTTGCCTTGCCGGCCTTCACCAGCGCTTCGACACGCCCGGTATCGAATGTGGCGCAAGCGCGTATCGCATCGGGAGACGCAAAGTCAACAACCAGCATCGACACTGGTCCCTGGGTCTGGGTCTGCAGTGTGAACCGGCCATCGAATTTCAGGGATGTCCCGAGCAAGCTCGCCAGAACAATCGCTTCGGCCAGCAGGCGCGAAACCGGCTCTGGATAGTCATGCCGTTCCAGGATGCTTTGCAGAACCGGACCGAACGCGACCGAGCGGCCGCGCACGTCCAGACCTTCGACGGCAAAGGGCCGGACAGCGTCCAGCCCTGCGGGTGCAATACCCAGTTCCTCAAGATTCAGTGCCACGTCGGCCTTGCCTCAATCCCTGCCGAAACACCAGGCCAGAATGCCCTTCTGGGCATGGAGCCTGTTTTCGGCTTCATCAAACACCACAGAATTGGGACCGTCCATGACTTCGGAAGTCACTTCCTCGCCGCGATGTGCCGGCAGACAGTGCATGAACAGAGCTTCGCTGTTTGCTTCAGCCATGAGACGCTCGTTCACCTGATAGGCTCCCAGGAGATTGTGACGCGATTCCGCATCGTCGTCTCCCATGGATACCCAGCAATCCGTCACAACGCAGTCGGTTCCCTTGACCGCCTCATATGGGTCCGAGGTCACCTGAATGGAACCACCCTTGGCGCGTGCTGCTTCAATCAGTTCCTGCGGCGGTGCCAATTCCCCCGGTGTGGCGATGCGCAACTCGAAGTCGAGGCGAGGTGCTGCATGAACCCAGGATGCGAGCACATTGTTGCTGTCCCCGGTCCAGGCGACGCTCTTTCCACGGATCGATCCACGATGTTCTTCGAACGTCATCAGGTCGGCCATGATCTGGCAAGGATGCGAAATCTTGGTCAGGCCATTGATGACGGGAACGGTCGCGTGTTCTGCGAGCTCGTTCAATTCGTTGTGGTCCAGGATGCGGATCATGATGGCGTCGACAAAACGGGACAGGACCCGTGCGGTGTCCGCAATGGTTTCGCCACGGCCAAGCTGCATCTCCGTACCCGTCAGCATGAGCGTCTCGCCGCCGAGTTCACGCATGCCGACATCGAACGATATACGCGTACGTGTGGACGGTTGTTCGAAAATCATGGCCAGCACCTTGCCGGCAAGCGGTCCCTCGCCCCGGCGGACACCATCGCGGGATGCCTTTATCTTTCGGGCGATATCCAGAATGCCGCGAAGGTCGTCACCTTCGAAATCGGTGAGATCCAGAAAATTTCTATAAGCTCCGTTCGCGGTCATTCGGCCGCTCCTTCCACAAGCTTTGCTTCAACCGCCTGGGCAGCCTGTTCAAGGCGCTCCACCGCGGCCGCGATTTCGTCTTCGGTCATTGTAAGTGGCGGCATGATGCGCACGGTATTGTCACCGGCCGGCACCGCGAGAAGCCCGGCATCGCGTGCCGCGGCGACATAGTCTCCCGCCGGCACGACGCACTTCAACCCCATCATCAGACCTGACCCGCGGACAAGCTCAAGGACCTTGGGATGGCTGTCGACAAGGCCCGCAAGCTTCTGCTTGAAATTCAGCCCTTTTTTCTGCACGTCCTGCAAAAAGCCGTCTGCCAGGATGACATCGAGCACCGCGTTACCAACCGCCATTGCAAGCGGATTGCCGCCAAATGTCGTTCCGTGCGTTCCCGGTGCAAGAGCCGCCGCGGTTTCCGCGGTCGCCAGACAGGCCCCGACCGGGAATCCTCCGCCGATCCCCTTCGCCACAGCCATCAGGTCCGGAGCGACACCGGACCATTCATAGGCAAACAGCTTGCCTGTGCGTCCGACACCAGTCTGGATTTCATCAAATATGAGCAGCAAACCATTGTCGTCGCACAACTGGCGCAGCGCACGCAGAAACTCAGGCTGCATCTCCTTGATGCCGCCCTCACCCTGAATGGGTTCGATCGCGATCGCAGCCGTCTGCGGACCGATCACCGCTTTCAAAGCCTCCAGGTCGCCCGACGGCACCTGGTCGAAACCTGGTGCTTTCGGGCCGAAACCTTCCATGTATTTGGCCTGGCCACCTGCCGCGATAGTCCCGAGCGTACGACCGTGAAAGGCCCCCTCGAATGTTATAATATGGAACCTGTCCGGCTGACCGTTGTCATACTGGTAGCGACGCGCGCACTTGATGGCGGCTTCCATCGCCTCGGCGCCGGAATTCACGAAAAGCACCTTGTCTGCAAAGGTGTTGTCGACCAGTCGCTGTGCCAGGCGTTCACCTTCCGGCATCTGATGCAGGTTGGAAATGTGCCAGAGTTTCGCTGCCTGCTCCTGCAACGCCTTTACAAGATGGGGATGACTGTGCCCGCAGGAATTCACTGCAATGCCGGAACCGCAATCGAGAAATCGTCGGCCGTCCTTGGTAACAAGCCAGACACCTTCCCCGTGATCGAAACTCAGGTTCGATCTTGCGTAATTTCCGAAAAGCGCAGTCGCGGACATAACCTCTTTCAACTCCCTAGAGCAGTCTGCATTCGTTGCAATGCGAACCAGATGCTTCCAACGTTGTGACAATGACCAGTCATGAATGTCATCAATTTCGACCTGAACATTCACTGGTCCGGAACAGCTCGTCCACCCGGTGAAATTTCCATCTCATGCCGGCATGTCTCACAGGTGCAGATGAGCCAAAAACGCAACGTGCCGCCCCGATGAGGCGGCACGCAGCGGAAACCTTATACACCGTCAGCACCGTTATCTGTCAATGGTACTGCTGCACCGGGGCTTCCAATCGGGAATTCATAAATTTCTCGAAGGCCTTACCATAACTGGGGAAAAGTCGTTTCTTCCCCAACTGGTTTGGGTGAAGCGGTTGCCTGACAAATTAACGTTATTGTAACCTCTGCTCCATCAAACACGATATCTCGTGAGGCAAATCAATCAGAGGCACTAGATATGCCATCGCTGGGCATGCATATGCATGCTTAACACGGGGTTAATGGCTGCAAAAGCCAAGCTGAAGGGTGCGGGCAATGAGTTGGACGAACGAACGGGTTGAACTGCTCAAGAAACTTTGGAGCGACGGCCTGAGTGCAAGCCAGATTGCAGGTGAACTTGGTGGTGTGACCCGGAATGCCGTGATCGGCAAGGTTCACCGGCTCGGACTTTCCGGACGTGCGAAAACGTCCAATTCAAGTGCCAAACCTCGTCGCCCCCGGACCTCCACGGCTTCACCGGGCAGTTCGCCAAAGAGGGCTCCGCAGCAACCACAGTCAATCGGCGCGACCGCTCTGAAGGCAGATATCGATCAGGCACCGGTCGTTGCGGTCAAACCCAATCTGGAGCGCCTTCCTGAACTCGTTGTTCCAATCTCCCAGCGCGCTTCCATTCTCACGCTGACTGAGCGGACGTGCAAATGGCCGATCGGAGATCCCGCAACCGACGACTTCTATTTCTGTGGCCGTCAGTCCGATGCGGGCGTTCCCTATTGCGCGCATCACTGCAAGATTGCCTATCAACCCGTCGCGGACCGGCGGCGCGAACGCAAGTCCATCGCCCGGGCATCCTGATCAGCTAATCAAAACGAAAATGCCCGCCTCGATGGCGGGTTTTTCATGTCTTGCGAACTCGCAATCGAAATTCAGATCAACCTAACGGATCACCTTGATATCGTTGTAAATCGTCGCGCGGCTGACATTGAGGACACGCGCAACATAAGAAGCTGCATGCTTTTCGCGCAAGCCGTCCGTGCGAACAATCTCACCAAGCAATTCAAGGCGATCTTCCTTCGCCAGGGCGTCAACGTTCTTGTTCTTGTCGCGACACCAATCGACGATGAACCTGTTCATCTTCTCATGCCAATCGTTCTTGAACAGGGCGTCCGGCTCTCCGGTGCTTACCGGCGCACCGATCAGGGCCGTGATCGCATTTTGGGCCGCCATGATATCGGACAGGTCATAATTAAAACATGTCAAGGCAAAGGGCTTGCCGTCATCGCCTCTCAAGACAGCACTTATGGTGCGCACAACGCGGCCATCCCAGTTGACGCGCTCATGCGGGCCGATGACGTCCCGGTCATCATCTTCTCGAAAATCCAGTTCGGAGAGATAGGACGGATCACCTATCTGCCGCTTCGAATAGGGATTGCAGATATAAGCTACCGTTTCGGTTGCCAGCGAGTGGATGACGATCTCGACATTCGACCCCAGCAGTTTCGACAGCGCTTCCGCGATCGGAACTGCGGTGCGTTCCACCAATGCGTCCTGGCTCATTCAATGCCTCTGAAAACACAGTAATTTTGCAATATTCTTATCCCAGCCTTGCCTGCAGGCAAAGTGTCAGTCAACCGGATGGCCGATGACACTTATGCAATCGCCCCGGCGGACAAGCCCCTGACCTGCTGTACAGAACAGAAATCCGGTGGTTCGCGCCTTCACCGCCACAGGCGCAGTCTCGGCCCTGTCGACCAGATGAAGTCTGCCGACGGCATCACCTTCCCGAACGCGATCTCCCAGTCCGGCTAGAGGCTCGAAAATGCCCGCATCGTCGGCGTATACATAGTGATGAAAACCGTCGACGAGCACCGTTTTTGAACACTGCGTTGTATCGCAGTTGTCCGGGCTCGCCATCAGCCCCATGTGCCGCATCACACCGTCAATACCCTTTCGTGTCACAAGCAGTGTCTCTTGCGACAGCGTTCCCGACCCGCCGAGTTCTGTGGCCAATATCCGTTTGCCCTGCCGTTCCACCTCGGTATCGATCATAGTTTCCACCTGCGGCTCTCGCAGGATGACCGTGAGCGGGGCATCAAACGCTGCAGCAAGTGCACGGATTTCACCGGTCGCGGTTTCCGTAGTCTGCATCGGCACAATTGTTGACGGCAGGAACCTGAGCGATCGGCCACCTGAATGCAGATCGAGCACCACGTCAGCCCTGGAAATCAATTCACGGCTCACGAAGTCAGCAATGCGTTCCGTTGCCGAGCCGCGCGGGTTTCCCGGAAAGGCCCTGTTCATGTTGCCGCCATCGAGTGGCGACAACCGCGACCCGTTCATCACAGCAGGTAGATTCAATGCCGGAACGATTATGACTTGTCCGTGGATATTCGCCGCATCGATCCCGCCATTGGCAAGGTTCGACAAGACGACAGGTGCTTCGAATTCGTCTCCGTGCGCGCCCCCGAGCAACAGGAGAGACGGGCCTTGCCCGTTCTTGAAACTGTAAATCGGCACACGCTGGTTGGACCAGGCACTCAGATCCAGCGAAACGGGAACATCGATGTAACCTTTTTGAACGCCGTCCTTGTCCAGGTCGAGGGAAGTGGTCAGCATGAGTGGATCCGTGTTTCAGAAATTTCACAGGAGCGTCGCACCGAAAATCGCGCGGCCTGCCGCCGTTCCGATTGGTTCAAGCGGACTTCAGTACGTCCTCGACCACCAGGTTAAGCCGCCGGAGCCCCTCCTTGAGATGCGCCTCGGGCAATGCGGAGCTGAACCTGAAATGGTTTTCGACGTGGAAGCGGCTGCCGGGAATGACAAGCACATCCTGTTCGCGCACAAGCCGCATGGCCAATGTTTCTGAATCGATCGGGAGATTGAAACGCACAAAGGACATTGCCGACGCATGCGGCGGTGCCACAGTGAAGGTGTTGTGATGAACCGCCAGAGCCTCGGTCAGTGTTTCAAAGCCGGTCCTGATCAAACGGCGCGCCCGCTCGACGAGCGCAGTGCGCGCGGGTTCCGCAAGAGCTGCTTCAGCCAGCTTCATGGAAACAGTGCTTGTGGCAACCGAAGCATATTCGTGCCGACGCCAGCAAGCCGTGATTGCATCGGCCGGACCAACCAGCCAGCCCAGACGCAAGCCGGGCAAGCCATAGGCCTTGCTGGTCGAGTTGAGCACCATTACCTTGTCATATGCTCCCCAGAAACTGGGGGTCGCCTCGTCGGTGTCCCGCTCGGTCCCGATATAGACTTCATCCGCGACGATCCATGCTCCCACGCTGGCGGCAGCGGCAATGATACCCTCGCGCTCACGATTGCTCAAAACACGACCTGTCGGATTATTCGGATTGATGACATGAATCAGCTTGGTCGTCGGGCCCACAGCTGCCATGACGGCTTCGGGGTCTATCGCCCAGCCGTTGTCGGCTTCCATGTCGACATAGCGCACATCCACACCCCGGTTCCGCGCGTCACCGGTCAACTGTTCATAGATGGGCCTGAAGGCAACCATACTGTCGCCCGGTTGAAGCAACGTATTGGCAATCAGCGTGTTGGCTTCAGTGGCACCAACAGTCACAAGAACGTTGTCGGCATTGGTTCCCGGATACATTGCCGAGATCTTCTCTCGAAGAAACGTACTTCCGTTCACTTGCGGATAGTCGAGCATCGTGTTCCACAAAACATCCGGGTCCAGACCGACCAGGTCGACCAGCTCCCGGAGTGTCATGGGATGAACGCCACTTTCCGAGTAGTTGTACTTTACGCCATGCTCCAGCTCAGAAAGAAACTGTTCAACGTCAAACGGGTGAAACATTGGTTTTCCTCTCTCGTTCCCATGCAAGGCGCTTTTCAATCGCCGAATAGGACAGTGTCAGAGCCATTGCCAGCAAGAGGTAAATTCCTCCTGCCGCAATGAAGGATTCAAAGGGGGCAAAGTGCAGCGCCGACAGTTTGCGGGCGATCCCGGTGAGATCCATGATCGAAATGGTGCTCGCCAGTGCCGTGCCCTTGAGCATGAGGATGGTCTCGTTGCTGTACGACGGCAGGGCGAAACGCACTGCCTGTGGCCCCAGAACCAGCCGCGCGATCTGCAGCCGGGAAAAGCCATATGCTTCTGCGGCTTCGATCTGTCCGCGCTCAACGCCGATAATGCCTCCCCGCATGATTTCGGAGGTAAAGGCGGCCGAGTTCAATCCAAGCGCCAAAACCGCACAGAACCAGGCTTCCCTGAGCAATGGCCAGGCAAAACTGTCGCGAACGACTTCGAATTGCCCCAGGCCATAGTAAATCGCGAAAAGTTGGACCAGGAGCGGTGTGCCTCGGAAGAACAGAACATAAAAGTCTGCGGCCTGGGCAATGACAGGTGCGCGACGCATTCTTGCCCAGCACAACAGTGCTCCCAGGACAAGTCCAATGGCCAGGCTGCAGACCAGAATGCTCAACGTAACGGGCAAACCAGCCACCAATTGCGGAACAAAGGAGAGCAGAAGATCCCAATTCATGCGCTTGCTTCCTTGAGCGCAAACCGGGCTTCAGCTCGTTTGAACAGCCGTTCAGAGAGAAAGGACACACACAGATAGATCAGCGCTGCCACGGCATAAAATGTAAAGGGCCGGTGAGTGGCACCGGCCGCGACACTTGCCTGGCGCATCAATTCCGCAACGGCTGTCATCGATACAAGAGCCGTGTCCTTCAACATGACAAGCCAGATGTTTCCCATCGCCGGCAAGGCGACCCGCAGCAATTGGGGAAGCTCAATCAGGGTGAAGCGTTTGACAGGCCCGAAACCGTAGGCATCAGCTGCTTCCAGCTGACCCTTTGGAATACTGCTGGCTGCTCCGCGAAAGGCTTCGGCAGCATAGGCGGTCGCAATCACGGCGAGGGCAAACACACCGAGTGCAAATCCGCTCAGGTTGATACGCTGGGTGTATCCCAGACTGGATGCCACGGACTGAATGACAGTGCCTGTTCCGAAGAAAAAGAGATATAGGACAAGGAGTTCCGGGACGCCGCGAAAAACCGTAACGTAACTGACCGTGATATAGCGGGCCATGGTTCCCCGGCGTCGGAAAAGCATGAGAAGCAGACCGCAGACCAGCCCCACCCCAAATGCGAGAACTGCAAGCGCCATGGTGGTTGCGAGGCCCGACAACAGCTCGTCGCCCCACCCGGATTTGCCAAATGACAGCAGCTCAAGCATTCCCTGCGACCCTTGTTTTCTTGAAGAGGCATCCGCGGGATCGTGCGTTGCCTCTTCGATACTTGAGATCCGAAATCTTGCCGGAACTTAGGGCGTAACGTCGTAGCCGAACCACTTGTCCGAGGCTTTGGTGATCGTGCCGTCGGCCAGGAGTTCGGTAATCGCCTCGTCTATCCTGGCCTTCAGTTCGGCATTGCCCTTGCCGATCCCCAATCCGATCCCGTCACCGAGTTGCGGATACTCCGCATAGGTCATCAACGGACCGAACATGGTCAAATTTGCGTCCTTGTCGGCGCCACCGAATTCATCCCAGGCTGAAACTTCCATCACGGCGGCGTCAATCCGGCCGGTCTTCAGGTCTGCGATGATCTGATCCGCCTGCTGATAGGTCTTGACGTTGGCGGTCGGGAAATGTTCGGCAACCACCCGCTCGAAAATGCTCGACCCCTGCACGCCGACCGCCTTGCCGTCGATCGCGGCCTGCAGGCCGGATTTGTCCGAAATCTCGCCAAAGCTCTCGCCGAGCGTACCGAACGATGCCGGGGCCTGCGCATATGCGGTCGAAAAATCGATGCTGTTCTTCCGTTCCTCGGTGATGGATATCGCGGACATGATCAGATCGTACTGCCCGGCAACGAGTGCCGGCAAAAGCCCGTCATACGCCTGGTTGGTCCATTCGCATTCCATCTCGATCCTTGCGCAGATGGCATTGCCGACATCCAGATCGAAACCCAGCATTTCACCGGAAGAATTCACAGATTCCCAGGGCGGATAGTCAGCGCTTGTTGCAATTCGCAATGTCTCGGCGCCGGCAGGCAAAACCGCAAATGCGGAAAGCGCTGCCGCGATTACCAGTCTCTTCATTTCACTCCTCCTCCTAGTCACATTACGGACGCCAGAAACTGAGCGGCGCGCTCGGTTCTTGGTGCGTCAAAAACCTCTTCAGGCGTCCCGCTTTCCGCAACCCGCCCCTGATCGAGGAAAATCACCCGGTCGGAAACATTGCGAGCAAAACCCATTTCGTGTGTCACCATCAGCATCGTGTTGCCTGCGGCGGCCAGTTCCTCGATGACCTTCAGAACTTCTCCGACCAGTTCCGGATCAAGAGCGGATGTCGGTTCGTCGAACAGCAGCGCGCGTGGCTCCATCGCCAGCGCACGCGCGATCGCTGCACGCTGTTGCTGGCCGCCGGACAACTGATGCGGATAAAAGTGCATTCGTTCACCGAGGCCGACACGCACCAACAGGTCGTGTGCACGCTCATTCGCTTCGGCGCGGGGCTTACCCAGCACATGGATCGGAGCGATCGCCACATTGTCGCGGACACTCATGTGCCGCCACAGATTGAAACTCTGAAACACCATGGGCAAGGCCGTTCGCAGAGCCCGCACTTCCTTCGTTACCTTCAGACCGTGGGCATTGCTGGAATATGCGACAGGACTGCCGTCCAGGGATATCGCCCCCCCATCAGGCACCTCCAGCAAATTCAGGCATCGTAGGAACGTGCTCTTGCCCGAACCCGAGGAGCCAATAATCGTGATCACCTGACCCTCATCGGCCGCAAGCGAGATGTCGTGGAGAACGCGCAGCGAACCGAATGATTTGCTAAGGTTTTGAACCGACAAACGCGTTGTTGCAGCTGACATTTCGTAGTTACCCGTATCGTTTTGATGCGCGAGGGCCAGACCCGAAAAAAACCTGTTCAATGGTTTTGCAGTTCCGCCTGTTTCAGCTTGCGCCACACGGACCTTGCGATGGCTGCATCCTGAACAGCGACCCCGGTGAGATCGACTATCGTGATATCTTCCTCCGCCCGGTCGAGCCCCCCCTCAAGCAGCACTTCGCCAAGAAGGGTCAACCGGCTCCTGGAAATGTCGCCGGTCTTCAAAGCGTTGGCGGTTTCGCCGTGCTCGGTGCATTGATCCAGGGAATCGACAACCACGTGTGATGCTTTTGAAAACAGCGCCGGTTCCAGCTCCTGCTTGCCGGGTGAATCCGCACCCATCGCCACGATATGCGTACCCGGCCTGACAGCAGGGGACTTGACGATCGCTTCGCGGGACGCGGTCGTCGTGACAATCACCTCAGAAATCGCGCAGAGCGCCTCAACGGTATCCGCTTGCGAAACGCTGACATCACTCATCTCCGCCTTCAGGTCTTCGACCACGGCAGAGACCTTGTCCGGCGAACGCCCCCAGACGACAACCCGGCTGAATCCCAATTGCCTGCAGATCAGCATCGCCTGCAAACGTGACTGAATGCCAGTGCCGATAACTCCAAGCGTTGTCGACCCTCGCCGGGCCCCGACACGGACCGCAATGACACCCGCCAGAGCCGTGCGCAGGTCCGTGAGCGCGCCCTCGTCCAGAAGGATCGCCAGCGGCATTCCCGTTGCTGCGGAGACAACCGCCATGAAGCCATTGCTGGAAGACAGACCCAGTTCCTGATTTCCGTAAAATCCGGTTGCCAGCTTGACGGTGAAAACCTCGTCATCCCCCAGATGCGCGCATTTTATATGGCACTCGCCATCAGCCTTGGGAAAGGCGAGATGGGTTACCGGCGCGACCTGGGCCTCCCCTCGCGCAAAGGTTCTGAAAGCTTCTTCGATTTCCGCAAGCGCGGCGCATTCGTCGATCTGCGCCAGAATTTCCTGCTTGTTTACCAGCCGCATCTGTCTCTCTCTGCCAGAACGCCACGAGCCGACGCCCCGGATTTGGCTGGCTCGTATCGAATTTCTAGACAAATTGTCTAATTTAGATTATTTTGTCAATACTCAATCTGCAATGGTTTCAGAGACAGGAGAAACGGGAAAACATGGTGGAGCTGGAAGACATCCATGCCGCACAGAACCGCATTGCGGACTTTGTTCGGCCGACGCCCTTGCGCAAGTCGCATGGACTGTCGAGGGATTTGAACGCCCCGATCTGGCTCAAGATGGAAACGATGCACGATACGGGCGCATTCAAACTGCGCGGTGCGGCAAACAGATTGCTCACGCTGGATGGCCAACAGAAATCGCGCGGTGTCATCACCGTTTCGAGCGGCAATCACGGTCGGGCCGTCGCCTATATGTCCAGGCTATTGAACATCCGCGCTGTTGTTTGCGTCACCAACATCGTTCCACCGGAAAAAGTAAAGGGACTTCACGACTTCGGAGCCGAGGTGATCGTGTTCGGCGAGAACCAGGATGAAGCGGATGCTGAAGCGCGTCGCATTGCGGATCGGGACAATCTCGTCTTCATCTCTCCGTTCGACGATCCGCATGTGATAGCTGGCCAGGGAACGATCGGCCTGGAACTGCTGGCAGACCGGCCTGATCTTGAAATCGTCTTCATTCAGCTCAGCGGCGGCGGCTTGATGTCCGGTGTGGCCAAAGCACTCAAAAGCCTGAAACCGGAAATCAGAATTGTCGGTGTTTCCCTGGAACACGGTGCGGCGATGATGGAAAGCATCAAGGCGGGCCGGATTGTCGAAGTCGATGAAAAACCGTCGATAGCCGATGCTCTTCCCGGCCCGATTCCGACCGATAATCAATACACATTTTCCATGTGCCGCGAACTCGTTGACGAATTTGTACAAGTCCGGGAACGAGAGATCGTGGACGCAATGAGATACGCGCTTACGCATGAGAAGTGCCTGATTGAAGGTGGAGCCGCGGCCGGGATCGCGGCCCTTCGCAAGTGCGTCGACACGCTCGATGGCAGAACGGCAGCAACGCTGTTGACCGGTAACAACATCAGCCTGGACCGGGCCCTCAAGGCCATGGACCTCGACCCGGAGTCAGAGCCTGAGCCTGCCTGCTGACGACATCAATTTTCCCAGACGGGGACCGCGCTCCAGCGTGAGTACAATCACCGCGCCGGAACCGATTGCGTCAGCTTGGTATCATGCCGACCGATACCAACGCCAATGCACTCGGACGGCCTTTCAGTGCACGCCAACTATTCTTGCTTCGACACAGCAAGTGAATATGCGCTCCACCCGGTCGGTCAAGAGCAGATCCATCAGATTTAAAAGCCTGCCAAACAGTCGCTCTTTTTTGTTTGTTTACCTTACTTAGCGATACCTTCAAGATATTCCCGTAGATATACGGAATTGTGACCAATATTACAGATAAACTTCCGTTCTCTTCTAACCTGAGGCCGATCGAGAGAAAGTTCAAGTAACTATTTCGCAACTCTCTCTCTAAATGACTGGTTGATAGACCTTCCAGCCAACTACGAATTTTAGAGGAATCGGATGAAAAGCCTTAAGATACTTACAGCATCTACTGCTCTCGCATTCGGCTTGACCACTGGTACGCCAGTCCTGGCTGATCCGTCTTCCATGTTTATCCTTGACGCTTCCGGGTCTATGTGGGGACGTCTTGATGACGGCCGCCCCAAGATTTCCGTCGCGCGGGAAGTCTTGAGCAGCGTTACCTCGAAGCTTCCGGTTTCGGTAAATGCAGGACTGATTGCTTACGGGCACAGACGCAAGGGAGACTGCTCCGACATCGAGCTGGTTCATCCCATTTCCGCCGCGGGAGGGGCGGCGATCGGCGGCAAGCTCAATTCTTTGTCTCCGCGCGGAAAGACCCCGATTACGGAAGCCTTGCGCCTTGCCGCAGAAAAGCTGACGGGACAGGAAGACGACAGGACCATTGTTCTGGTCAGCGACGGAATTGAAACCTGCGAGGGCGATCCGTGCGCTCTGGCCGAAGCATTGCAAAAATCCGATGCCGGCCTCAAGATCCATGTTGTCGGATATGGTGTGGACGCAGACGCACAGAAGCAGTTGCAATGCGTGGCTGAAAAGGGCGGCGGCGCCTACTTCCCGGCCAACGACACATCAGGTCTTGTCGAGGCACTTTCACAAGTTACGGAAAGCATCGCCACACAGGAGACCATCGTTGTTGAGGCACCGGAAGTCACCGAGGCAGCCGACACAATTCAGTTGCAGATTGCAGGTCCCGGCACGATCCAGCTGAAGCTCGCCGACTGGGTGAAAATGCCGAAGTACTGGAAGATAACGAACCCGGAAACAGCCGACGAGATTGCAAAGGTCACAGAAGACAGCGTCTCGGCGATGCCCGGTGCCTATCAGCTGGTCTGGAGACATCTTGAACACGGTGCCCAGGAAGTGACACTTCCCGAGGTGGTCTCAGTGTCATCCGGACAGACGACCGAGGTAGCAATCGATACCGGCCTTCAGCTCGTGCCACCCACTGGCGAGGACAAGCCCTATTACTGGCAATTGCTCACCAATGACAGCGATCTTGAGAACAGTTTCCGCAAACGGGAACCTGCTGCCTGGTACTGGGTCTGGGACGCTGTTCCGGTTCCTCCTGGCGACTACACTCTGATCGTGCGCCAAAGTGAGCATGACCATGCGGAAGTCAATCTGGGTCGGATTTCGCTGGACAAGGGTAAGCTCACTCAGATTGCGCTTGACCAGGGGCTGAACCTTAGCTGGAACGCGGACTGGGACCAGATTTATTATCTCAAAGTCACGGATGCGGCCGGCAACGAAACCAAGTTCGACGGACAGGGCCCGATTTTTCTGGCGCCGGGCACTTATGATCTGGCGCTCAGGTTGACCGAGCACAATCACAGCGAAGCCGATTTCGGAACAATAACCGTATCCGAAAAAGGCTTTGTCGACGCCAAACTGACCTCCGGTATCAAGTTCGACACCCAGATCCCGGGTGAAATCAAGGTGACAGCCAAGAACCTGGATTCGGGCAAGGAAGCCAGCATCAGCTGGAGCGGTTCATCCAGCAACCGCTGGCCACCGATGCCCCTGGGAGCCGGACGCTACCAGATCGACATGCAGATCAAGGGCTCGGCACCAATGACGATCGTCCCCGAGGTAACCATCAAACCCGGTCAGTTCATCACGGCGAAGATGTGAGACATCGAACCGGTCTTAAAAAAAGCCCGCCATTCGGCGGGCTTTTTCATTATTGGAGCTTCGCCCGAAGGGGCCTGTCCTGGAACGGATCAGCCGGCGACCGAGAACTGGTCATTGAAGGCGTAACCGGCACCGCGGACCGTGCGGATCGGATCCTTGGCCTTGCCCTTGTTGAGCGCCTTGCGCAGGCGCCCGACATGAACATCGACCGTGCGTTCATCAACATAGACGTCATGACCCCAGACACCGTCGAGAAGTTGTTCCCGGGAGAAAACGCGGCCGGGCGATGTCATGAGAAACTCCAGAAGCCTGAATTCGGTCGGTCCCAGATGGACTTCCCTGGTATTCCGGCGCACACGGTGAGTTTCGCGGTCCAGTTCAATGTCCCCGGACCGGAGCATGGTCGAAACGACTTCCGGACTCGCCCGGCGCAGAATGGCCCTGACACGCGCCATCAATTCCGGGACGGAGAAAGGTTTAACGACATAGTCGTCTGCGCCCGTGGACAGGCCCCGGATCCGTTCTGCCTCCTCGCCGCGTGCCGTCAGCATGATAACCGGGAGGCGCTCGGTGTCTTCGCGGGCGCGCAAGCGCCGGCAAAGTTCGATTCCCGACAATCCCGGCAGCATCCAGTCAAGCAGCAGAAGATCCGGCTGGCTTTCACGCAGGCGGATTTCCGCTTCGTCCCCGCGAATGCAGGATTCCACCTGATATCCCTCTGCTTCCAAATTGTATCTCAAAAGAAGGCTGAGCGGTTCCTCGTCTTCAACGATAAGCACCTTCGGCATTCATTCTCGCTCCGATATTGTCGGCCGGCAAAAGGACGCCGGCCGGGTATTTCCCGCTAATTCCGACGGCTAAACGGCACCGGTTGTTTCATCGAGTTTTGCGCGGTCTTCAGGAAGGCGGTCACCCGTGACCATGTAGTAGACGTTCTCGGCGATATTGGTTGCATGGTCGCCAATGCGCTCGATGTTCTTGGCGCAGAAAAGCAGGTGCACGCACTGGGTGATGACCCGCGGATCTTCCATCATGTAGGTGAGCAACTCGCGGAACAGGGAGGTATAGATGGCATCGACTTCTGCATCCGCTTCCTGTACCCGCCGGGCTGCCTCGGCGTCGCGGCGCGTATAGGCATCGAGGACCTGTTTCAACTGACCCAATGCGAGCTCGGTCATGTGCTCGACACCAATGGCAAGTTTTTTTGATTTCAGATTGCTGTCGATGGCAATGGCGCGCTTTGCGACGTTCTTGGCAAGGTCGCCGACACGTTCCAGATCGTTCGCAATACGGCTGGCAGCGGTGATTTCACGTAGGTCCTGCCCCATGGGCTGGCGAAGTGCGATCATCTCGATGAGTTTCATCTCGACCTCCTGATGAAGGGCATCGAGACGTTCGTCGTTCTCAATCGTCGATTTCGCCAGCTCGTGATCCTGTGTGACGAGTGCGGACACCGCGTCGGCAAACGCGCGCTCCGCCAGGCCACCCATCTCGGCGACTTTTCCGGCCATTGCCGTCAGTTCTTCGTCATATGCCGAGACTGTATGTTCAGACATCCTGTGTCCCCTTCAGATTTCGGTAATTCGATTAGCCGAAGCGGCCGGTGATATAGTCCTGCGTACGCTTGTCTTTCGGATTGGTGAAGATGTCCTGCGTTGAACCTTCCTCGACCAGAATTCCAAGGTGGAAAAATGCCGTACGCTGCGAAACACGGGCCGCCTGCTGCATGGAATGTGTCACGATAACGATGGTGAAATTCTCGCGCAATTCGTCGATCAGTTCTTCGACTTTAGCCGTTGCGATCGGGTCAAGTGCCGAACACGGCTCGTCCATCAGGATCACTTCCGGACTGACGGCAATCGCTCGCGCAATACACAGACGCTGCTGCTGACCTCCGGACATCCCGGTACCGGGCTCATCCAGACGGTTCTTCACCTCTTCCCAAAGACCGGCTTTTTGAAGACTGGACGAGACAATATCGTCGAGCTCCGCCTTGTTCCGGGCAAGACCGTGGATCCGTGGGCCATAAGCGATGTTGTCGTAGATGGATTTCGGGAAAGGGTTTGGCTTCTGGAAAACCATTCCGACCTTGGCGCGCAACTGCACGGGGTCGACTTTCGGATCATAAATGTCTTCGCCGTCAATCCTGATCGAGCCTTCTACGCGGCATATGTCAATCGTGTCGTTCATCCGGTTGATCGTGCGCAGGAATGTCGACTTTCCGCAGCCGGACGGCCCGATGAACGATGTAACCGATCGCGGCTGAATTTCTATGTCGACGTCTTTAATGGCGTGCGTATCACCGTAGTAGACCTGCACCTTACTGGCGGAAATCTTGCTTTCGGTCATCTCAATCGCCTGTTCAATGTTCGCCATCTCGTTCATCAGATCGTTCCTTACCAGCGGCGCTCAAACCTGCGGCGCAGGATGATCGCGAGAATATTCATTGAGAGGAGGAAGATTAGGAGGACAACAATACCGCCCCATGCTTTTTCATAGAATGCAAAATCCGCTCGCGCCGCCCAGGTGTAAATCTGAGCGGGCATTGCCGAATTTGGATCAGTGAAGCCGGCAATCAGGCCTTCAGGGTAACCGCGTGCGACGAAGCCGACCATACCAATAAGAAGCAGCGGTGCTGTTTCGCCAAGTGCCTGTGCCAACCCGATGATCGTGCCTGTCAGAATTCCCGGCATCGCCAAGGGCAGCACATGATGGAAAATCGCCTGCATCTTGGATGCTCCGACACCCAGCGCAGCATCACGGATGCTCGGCGGAACCGCCTTGAGAGACGCTCTGGTCGAAATGATGATTGTCGGGAGCGTCATAAGCGTCAGAACAAGTCCGCCAACGATCGGAGCCGACTGCGGCAGATGCATGAACTGGATGAACACGGCCAGACCCAGAATGCCGAACACGATCGATGGAACAGCGGCCAAATTCGATATGTTCACTTCAATAAGGTCCGTAAACCTGTTTTGAGGTGCAAACTCTTCAAGATAGATTGACGTTGCCACACCGATCGGGAGCGACAGGAACAGCACGACCAGCATCATGAAGAACGACCCGACCACCGAGGCACCAATACCGGCAGCGCCCGGATTATCCACGCCGGAGTCGGCTCCAGTGATGAAATTCCAGTTGAACACCGTCTTGATAACGCCGGCATCAACCAGAATATCCACAAGGTCCAGGTCGGCTTTCTGCAGGAACCGGCTGTCTGTCATGTTCTCGCGAGTGACGCGGCCGTTCATGTAACCGTCAACTCTTGAAGACGCCGCGAGTTCGAAGCCCACGGTATCGCCAAGCTTGTCCTGATTGGCCGTGAAGTATGTCCTGATCGTGTTTCCAGGTTTGCCGACGATGCGCTCAATAGTAGCGGCATCAAAAGGGACACTGACACCGCTCTCCTGCAGCTGGCCCTGAAGCGCTCCGATAAAGATCTGCTCATAGGCCTTTGTCTTGAAGAGCTGGCCTTCGGCTTCGTCGAATTGCTCCTGCGTCAGACTGAACTCAACTTCAACAATCGTCCTTGAAAAGGCGGGAATGCCTTCACTGATAATCGTATATGCAAGAACCACCAGGAAAAACAGGCCGATTCCAATCGCAGCAACGCCATAGGCCTTGAACCTCTTTTCGGCGGCATTTCGCTTACGGGTCAGGTCATCAACTTCATAGAGCGACTTGGACTTGAAGGGCAGATCTGCCGGCATTTCGGCAACCTTGGGAGAAATCGTTGTATCGGTCATCAGTCATACTGCTCCCGGTATTTGCGCACGATGTAGAGCGCGAAAATGTTTAGGCCAAGAGTTACGATAAAAAGGGTCATGCCAAGGGCGAACGCCACAAGCGCGACTGGAGAAGCAAAATCCGCATCACCAGTCAGCTGACTGACAATCTTGGCTGTCACTGTGGTCATTGCTTCAAAAGGATTGAGGCTCAGCCGCGCTGCCGCCCCTGCTCCGAGAACCACAATCATGGTTTCACCAATGGCGCGCGAGGCCGCCAGCAGGATGGCTCCGACAATGCCCGGCAGGGCTGCCGGCAGCACGACCTTTTTGACCGTTTCCGATTTCGTTGCGCCGAGACCGTATGATCCGTCGCGCATAGCCTGCGGAACCGCGTTGATGATGTCGTCCGACAACGAACTCACGAACGGGATCAACATGATGCCCATGACCAGACCGGCTGTCATCACCGCCGTTCCGGCTTTCATGATACCGAAGCCATTGTCGCCGAACACCGACATGAGAAGCGGACCTACAGTCAGCAGAGCGAACAGGCCGTATACGATGGTCGGGATACCTGCAAGGATCTCCAGCAGCGGCTTTGCGACAGCGCGTACCTTGGGGCCCGCATATTCGGACAGGTAAATCGCGGCGAACAGCCCGATCGGTACAGCCACCGCAAGAGCCACAAACGAGATGTAGAATGTACCCCAAAGAAGCGGAATAATGCCGAGCTCGGAAGATCCGCCGCGACCGGAGAAGCTTGGGGACCATGTCAATCCGAAGAAGAAGTCAGCGGCAGGGTAAAGCTTGAAGAATTCTATGGTGTTGAACACGAGCGATAAAACGATACCGACGGTTGTCAGGATCGCTATGGACGCCGCCGCAATCAGAATTGCCTGCACGCCTTTTTCAACGGTGTTCCGCGCTCTGAACTGTGCATTGGTTTCCCTGAGAGCCCAAAGAGCGCCGACAATTGCAACCAGGATTACGGCAATTGTCATATAGAAATTGCCTGCAGCGGCCAGAACCCGATAGCGCTGCGCAGCACGCAAGACGGGCTGTGTGATGTCGGAAGTAACGATCTGGCCGGCTTCCTTGAGGCGCGCGGTGACGTCGTTGAAGTCTGCGCGGGCGTTGCGGGCGAAATCTTCCGTTATGACATCGGAGGCAACAGCATTATCGAGACCGCGCGCAGCACGGCGCACTTCAGCCAGGACGAGCCCGCGGGATGACCCTTCGCTGATCGCACTGTCCGGGATCATCGCCGAAATATCGCTGTTGACGTAAAACGGCTGCGCAAGCAGCCAGGCAATCAGGAGCAGAAAGGCGGGTACCGCAGCCTTCATTGCTACGTTCGCCCCGTAATAAGACGGAAGGGAGTGCAGCGCGGAACGCACTCCCCCGGCACTGGACATGGCTCGCGCCCGCCCGAGAACATACCCAACCACGGCTATGGCGAGTACGATCAAGATGAGCCAGAACAAGGACATTTGCTCCCCCGGGAAAGCTTTAAAAAGGTCCAAAAAGGAAAAAGGGGCGGCGGAATATGCCGCCCCGAATTTCGAGCAGGGACTCGATTACTTCATCGTTTCTTCGTTGGAAACGGAAGCCTGAGTGGCTGCCAGTTCCGGATCGGAAACCAGACCGTAAGTGGCAAGCGGGCCGTCTGCACCAGCAATTTCATCGGCGATGAAGAACTGGGCGTATTCCTTCAGGCCCGGGATAACGCCGATATGCGCCTTCTTGACGTAGAAGAACAGCGGACGGGAAACCGGATACTCGCCGGAAGCGATGCTCTCGGTCGTCGGCGCGATTCCGCCCATGGTGGCAACCTTAAGCTTGTCGGTGTTGTTCTCGTAGAACGCCAGGCCGAAGACGCCGATGCCATTCGGGTTGGAGTCGATGCGAGCGAGAGTTTCAGTGTAGTCGCCATCGATGTCAGTGGACTTGCCGTCTGCACGAACATCGATACAAGCGTCCTCAGCATCGTCTTCAGACATGCCACTGTCTATCATGGCCTGCAAGGCGCCAGTGGCTTCACAACCAACGGCCAGCACCTTTTCTTCGAACACTTCGCGGGTGCCGTGCTTGGTACCCGGGATGAATGCTGCGATTTCAACTGACGGAAGATCGGCATTGAAGTCGGCCCAGGTGTTGTTCGGGTTGTCGACGAGCTTGCCGTCTTTCAGAACTTTCGCGCCAAGAGCATTGAAGATGTCGGCCGGCTGAAAGGCTGTGAATGCGGGACCGGATTTCTGAGACGCGAAAACGATACCGTCGTAACCGATACGGACTTCGATGATGTCTTTGACGCCAGCTTCCGCACATGCCTTGATTTCTTTTTCACGGATCTTGCGGGAAGCATTTGCGACGTCGATAGTGTTTTCGCCAACACCTTCACAGAAGCGTTTCAGACCAGCGGAAGAACCGCCGGACTCGACAACCGGTGTCGGGAAATCGGTGTTTTCACCGAAAGCTTCAGCAACGATGGAAGCGTATGGCAGAACGGTGGAAGAACCGGCAACCTGAACCTGGTCGCGTGCCTGGGCCGCGCCGACGAATGCAGTGGAAGCAACAGCCAGGGCGGTTGCACTAACGAGGGTCGTAAATTTCACTTGACCGCTCCCTTTGAATGTCAAGGTTTGTAGATGATCGCCGAGCCCTAGAATGCTCGAGCGATGCCGGGAACCTAGGCCCCATGGATGAGAGTTCTATGACAGTTCTTTTTCAGTTTTGTGACAATTTAACTATCTGATAAATATAAGTATTTTTTGCTTTTTCCCTTTTACGCCGGAGATAGCGCAGCGCTTGCACCAGAATCGGCGAATGCCCCTTGCGCAGTCTAACTCGCCGATGACCTGACATTCCGGCGTCGCGTGGAAACAAGAATGCACGTGGCACGACAACAAGTGTCGTTCCCGATCTTCGCGCGAAGGACCGGAAGCGCGAGGTTTTTTTAGCTGTCGAGGCTCAAGGTGAGGACGTCAGCCCTCCCCGGCTCAATAGTCACAGAGGCAAACACAGGTTTTGAAACCCGTCAGGCGGATATTTTTTCGGCGGAACCATCCGTGTTTTCAAGGGCCGGGAGTTTTATCCTGAATTCCGCCCCCTCGCCGGGGTTGCTTTCCACTTCCATACGCGCACGGTGCCTGGTGAGAATGTGCTTTACGATTGCAAGTCCGAGACCAGTCCCCTTCAAGGCCCGGCTCGATTCAACGTCCACGCGATAGAATCGTTCCGTCAGTCTTGGAAGGTGTTCGCGTGGTATTCCCTCTCCGTAATCGCGAACGGAGAGAACCCAGTAGTCCGCGTCCTGATCAACGGATTGCTCGTACACGCGCACATCAACGACTTTGCCGGAGCTGCCGTATTTCAGGGCGTTTTCGATCAGGTTTTCGACCACCTGAATTAGTTCATCCCGATCGCCCTTCAACCTGACCGGAATGTCGGGCACATCGATGCGAATTTCGACCTCCAGGTCCCTTGCCAGCGGTGAGAGCGCGTCAGCCGTGTGACGGATAATCTCGGTGAGATCAACTACCGTAGCAGGGCGAACATGTGCTTTTAGCTCAATGCGGGACAGAGAAAGAATGTCGTCAATCAACCTGCGCATGCGCCCCGCCTGATCCAGCATGATCGACAAAAAGCGTTCCTGGGCTTCGGTATCGTTTCTGGCGGGACCCTGGAGGGTTTCGATAAATCCGGTCAGGGAGGCCAGAGGTGTGCGCAACTCATGGCTCGCATTCGCGACAAAGTCTGTCCGCATCCGCTCCAGACGACGGTTTTCCGTCAGATCCTGGATAACGACAAGAATGAAATCCGGGCGCTCTCGCAAGCGTTCCTGGTTGCCGGATCCAGGCATGTAAATCGGCGCGATATGAGCTTCGTACCAGGATTCCGTCGGTACTTTTTCTATCCAGCTTATGCGTTCTTCTCCACCTGTACTGCAGACACGATCAAACGCTTCGAGCAAAGAAGGCGCACGCAGGGAAAACGACAACGGGTCTCCCGGCTTTACCCCGTCATAGGTTGCCAGTGCCTGAGCGTTGACGTAACGCGTAATTCCGCGTCCGTCGGCAACGAAACACGGCGTTGGCAGCGCGTCCACCGTCACCTTCATTCCGGTTCCCGGCCACATCCGCCGCAACTCGCGCTGTGATTTCAACTTGACGCGTCGGCTCACGGACCGCCTTGGAACAAAGGCGGCAACCGCAGTCATGAGAAGGACTGCACCTGCTGCCGGCCAGAATGGGACACCAAAAACGACAACGGCGACGACCGCAGAACAGAATGCCGTCAGCAAAATCCATCTGGCTTCGCCGATCCTCGTAAATGGCGAGGCGGCAATTTGAGGCTCAGTGGCATCCTCTAATGATGATGGTGAAGACATGGATCTAAGCGTGAGTTTGGAAACCTGTGGGGTACACCACGTTTGGTTGACACTATTTCGACGCCTCAATAATTTGCAAGGTCGAAATAGGGCAACTCGCTGCTGGTGCCAGCCCAATTACCACACCAAGCATGTCAGGCAGGCGACAGACCATTTGATTTGTATATAAATGCAAAAGGCACGCTTATCGCCAGCTTACATTTGCAGCAGCGGTCTTCAGGTTCGAGATTATCCGTGGCCAACCGTCAGCTTGCTGCATCTGCACCAGATACTGCTCACCTTTTTCGCCGTGCCGAAGAAATTCGTTATGAACAATTTCAAGGCGGGTTTTTTCACCGGCTTCGCGAAAGTTGACCATAACGCGGCTGGCCGTAAGGGGATCGGCAATTTCCTCGCCCTCTTGGGAAACCTGCCAGGCCAGACGAACATAAATCGGGGGTTCTATCGACAGCACCGTTCCCCAGATGCGCTGTCTTCCATTGCCGTCGATCTCGAAGCAGCTGCCTCCAACGCATGGCTCGATCCCCGGCTCCACCTGTCCTTCGCCCGGATTTCGAAAAGGTGAGACCCACCATGCGTCGAGCCGGTCAACACACAGCGAGAATGCCCGATCCCGCGGCAAGTCCAGCAAAAAGTCAAAGCGGCATTCCTGTTCATCGGCCATTCTTGTTCCACCAAGTTTCTGCTGCTGCACACATTTTATTTCGAATCACTGTAACCCATTGGCAGGCAAAGTTCCCTGTCCCGGGAGGCTCGCCTTCGAAATTGGACAGAGTGGCAACCTTGCCGAGTTGAAAACGGCCGACCTATGAGATCCCTTCCGTCTTCAATCGAATTTTGGCTGCCCTAGCCGATTCGAAAGTCATATACATGACGCAAGGGCCCGCCGCGGCCCCGACTTCAATAGCCGGCCTGCCTGAATTTGACGAAAATGGTTGCCATCCCCACCGAACTGCTTGAGGTTCATTCGGGAAAAAGTCAAATTTCTGCAACCGGCCCTCAATGAAACACGACCGCGACTTCAATCCGGAATACGGAACTCCCGTTGAGATTTCCCCCGGCATCCGGCGCCTGACCGCTGAAAATCCCGGCCCTTTCACCTTCCGGGGAACGAACAGTTACCTGCTGGGATCGCGCCGGCTTGTGGTTGTCGACCCCGGCCCGGCATTGCCAGGTCACCTGAACGCCATTTTGAAGGCAGCTGATGGTGCCACAATCGAGGCAATCCTTGTATCCCACACACACATGGACCATTCGCCCGGCGCGCGTTTGCTCAAGAACGAGACCGGTGCCCCGATCGTAGGATGCGGACCGCATCGTGCAGCTCGCGACCTGTTCGAAGGCGAGGTCAATCCGCTCGACAGCAGCGGCGACAAAGAACACATTCCGGACCGGCTACTTACGGACAGTGAAACATTCACGGCGACTGAATTCTCCATCGAGACAATCGCAACTCCGGGACACACCGCAAACCACTTATGTTTCGCAATCCAGGGCGAGGACATCATTTTGTCGGCCGATCACGTTATGGGTTGGTCGACTTCGATCGTCGCGCCACCTGACGGCGCGATGCGGGATTACATGACTTCAATCGAAAAGATGCTTGACCGTTCTGAAAATACCTATTTTCCAGGGCATGGCGGTCGCATCCATGATGCACATTCCTATGTCCTCGATCTGAAACAGCACCGCCTCAACCGTGAGGCATCGATCCTGGCGACGGTTTCGGAGCGTGAACGGACGATAAAGGAGATCGTCGCGGAGCTCTATGCAGAGGTCGATCCCTCGCTGCATCCCGCAGCAGGTCTGTCCGTCTATGCACACCTGGAAGATCTCGTTGAACGCGGTCTGGTATCGGCACGTCCAGACCTCTCGTTGACAGCAGGCTACAAAAGAACCGCCTGAAGACCTTAACCCTCCAGGTCGGTCGCATCCGGATCATCTGGAGCCGATAACTCGTCATCCCCGAAATAGGGTTTGAAGCCCGGCAGAGGAACAACTTCTCGCGGATCTTCTACAATTTCAGGTGTCAGTTCGTCTTCCAGTTCGCCCTCCTCAACGGAGAGCCGTGCGAGATCCCCGTAAGTTTCCAGCAAAACGCGATCGATTTCGGCGAATACGGTTCTGATCTGGCCCGCGTTGGTGGAAAGATCCTGCAACGGGGTTCTGGAACGCGAGCGGACGTCCAGCAGCGCACCGACCTGATCGGGTCGGATGCGGAGCGCAACGTCGAACTTCAATCCGAGATAACGCGTTACACCCTCAGCCTGTAATCGCGTTGCCGCATCCAGCAGGTCAGGCGGCAATTCGTCGACCACGGTCCAGTTCAGGTTTTCCAGCGCCTTGGCGCCGGCAACGTGTAGCTGGCCAGGAGCAATCCGGTATCGGCGAGGCACAATATCAGCAGAATTTCTCGACAGATCTCTGCCTTGAGAAGACGGGGAGATCGAAAGTCCGGACACCAATGGCCAAACGTTTTCTTCCAGCTTGACAGTCGCCCAGTTCAGAAACGGCTGCGACGATGCGATCTTCTCTGACTTGAGTTCAGGAGGATCGATCTTGTCTGTAGAAATGTCATTCGCCCCGGGACTGGCGACAAGTGTTCCGATCACAATAGACGGCGGCACGAGGGCAAGAACACCAAAGAACGTCCCGATCAACGCTTCAGAGACGCCAGGTCCACCATAGCTCCAAATGCGCTGGAATGCCGCCAAGGCAGCCACGATCGCGACAATGGCCAAAATTGCAGCGCAAGTCAGGGAAAGAACGAATACATCCGCATCGACCAGACCGAACCGTTTTGCAACAAAAGCGGTCAATGCGATGGCAAGCGCTATCGCACCAATGGTCCGGCTCACCGGCGCCGATGCTGTTTTGTAAACGGCGTATTGCTTCATTTCTTTCCAACCTGCATCGCGGGCCATGCTATGAGGCCGTGATCGGCAAAACCAGATTTGTTTTCTTGTTTACAGGCAAATTGTCAATTTTGAACTTCACTTCCGCAATCAGCTCATCATAAATTCGGTCGGTCAGGTTCAAGAATCATTTTCGCAACCGGCAACAAGTTGGAGCCCTGACCAAGCAGGGTGAACATTACTGGACCGATTTCCCGTCAACCGCCAAATGAAGCGCACCTTATGGCAAACCTGAACAAGCCGAATGTGAACGCACGAGTCGCAGGGCCGATTGCAACGAGTCTTGGAAACGTATTCGTTTGTTACGCGCTTATCCTGACGTTTTTTCTGGCTCCTCTGGCGCTGTTCATTGCAATGCGGTTTTCCGAACCTGCAGAACAAAGCGTATTTGCGCATTTTTATTACATCCGCACAACGATCGCTCTCTTGGTGATCGGTTGCTGTGTGGGAGGTCTGCTGATCCTGTTGGGGGCTGATCTGTCGTCCTCGCTCATCCTTGTCGGGCTCGCAATTTTTGTGCTGACTGGGTTTCTGACCCTGGCACGCTGTCTGGTCGGCGGATTCTGTGCGCTTCGCGGCAGGCCGCCAAGAAGTTACAGGTCCTACCTGGTGTAGCAACTATGAATTTATACCCTCATAAGTAGCAAAAATGGAAGAAAGTTAATCTTTACTTAACGATATACTTCAAATTCACTCCCCTTACGTTACATCCTGTTATAGAATTTGACTGGCTGAAATGGCTAAATAAGCGCATGATTTCTATGCCGGTTGCGGAAAAAATGGAATTGGCGAGAAACTCGCCCTTGGAATGCCGCAATTGGATACGACATGCACGCGGCCCGCAGTTATCCGCGCACCCAATTGCCAGTTAGCGGGAACTGGATAAGATAACGGACCTGGAAAAATGTCTGAACAAACATCCCACCCGAACGCCAAAGTTCCGGCGGGAGCCAAATTGATTAATCAATATAAGCCAGTCGGCATTGCCGCATTGAACGCCGCAGCACTCTGCAAGAACGCAGGCGCAGCGACGAAGAAAAACAAATAACCGGCCGCAATTTTCAGCGCCCGATTATTTCAAGACCTCTTGTCGGCCTCAGCCGGCCTCAACCGGTTTCTTCATCAGGTACCGCTGAGCTTGCCGTGTCCCGATCTGTTAGGCAAACTGCCGCCGACAAGGTCTATTGAGAATCGAAATTCATCGTGATTTCGAAGCAAGCCGCAGTCCGTCAACAGGCGAAAACAGCTGGCCGTCCCTTTCGAGTGACTGCCTGATCCGTTGCGCCGATTGCCCCTGCGACGTGCTTCTCGCCCCGAAGCTGCCCCAGTCGGATCAACCGGATCGTACTGGCTGTTCATGCCGCCGCCGCTCATGCCGGTTGCTGCTCTCGGGGCAATCATCCGACACGATCGCAACTCATCAGGCCCTGGCACTTTTTCGCCGGTTACCACCGGCATGCCCTGTCCCATCGGAGACTGCCCTGATGATCATTGCCTATTGCCCGTCCGTAAAAGGCCTCGAACGTATCGAACTCGCAGCTGAGGCTCCCCTGCCTGCGACGTCGGTGTGGATAGATCTCGTCGCACCGACACGCGAAGAGCAGAAGGCTGCTGAAAAGCTGATGGGCGCGGAAATCCCAACGCGCGAAGAAATCGCGTCGATTGAAACTTCCGAGCGACTCTACGTGGAGCCCGGCGCGGTCGTCATGACGGCCCAGATGCCCATAGCGACCCGGACGCTGGATCCGATCCTGTCCTCCGTCACTTTTGTCCTGAGTGCCAAACGGCTGGTGACCCTTCGTTACGGGGAACCCAAGTCAATCTCCATTCTGTCCAAGAAAGTTCAGTCTGACACCACAATCGCACATATGGGACCGGCCGTGCTCTTTGCGTTGCTCGACATTATTGTCGACCGCTGCGCAGATGAAATGGAAAGCGCATCGTCCCGTTACGACAACCTGGCTCTCCAGGTGTTCGGCGACGGGCTCAACATGCGCAAAACGGCCAGCTATCAGGTGGTGATAAAACAACTTGGGCAAATCGGCCTGCACGTTGCCAAGATGCATGATGTGTGCACGAGCCTGTCACGCGCCCTTCTCTTCATGAATACCCACGCGAAGAGGCTCACCCTGACCGAGGAGCAGGTAACCGAGTTGAAGACCTATGGCCGCGATATCCGGTCAATCAAGGAACATGCAGACGCCCTGGACAACAAACTTGCCTTTCTGCTGGACGCCACTGTCGGGCTGGTCACACTTGAACAGAACCAGATTTCAAAAATCTTTACGGTCCTGGGTCTGGTCTTCCTGCCCCCTACCCTGATCGCCTCAATCTATGGCATGAACTTCGCCAACATGCCCGAACTCAACTGGGAACAGGGATTTTTGTTTGCACTCGGTCTGATGCTTGCGTCCGTGATCGCAACATTTCTGTTTTTCCGCTGGAAGCGGCTGCTTTAGATCCGTGTCACGTCCGTATGCCGATCGCTGTTTCGCTCAAGGATATAGCCGCTCCTTGTCCCAGGGCTGGTCGGGACCCTCGCGCGTGAACAGAATTCGATCGTGCAGCCTGAATGGCCGGTCGTGCCAGAATTCGATGGATGTCGGCTCAAGCCGCATGCCTGACCAGTATTCAGGCCTTGGTATGTCTCCGATCCCGAATTTCGCGGTGAACCTGGCAACTTCCTTTTCCAGAGCGAAACGGCTTTCCAGAGGCCGGGACTGTTTTGACGCCCATGCACCTATCCTGCTGCCGCGCGGACGGGACTGGTAATAAGTGTCCGCTTCATCGACGGTAACCTGATGGACCACGCCGCGCACGCGCACCTGACGTCGCAGTGACTTCCAGTGGAAGCACATTGCGGCCTTGCCGGACGACAGCAGTTCCCTGCCCTTCGCACTCTCGAAATTCGTGTAAAACACGAAGCCGCGATCATCGACGTCTTTCAAAAGGACCATGCGCACATTAGGCAAGCCGGACGGGTCAACAGTTGCAAGCGCAAGGGCATTCGGATCATTGGGTTCCGATGCCTTGGCGTCTTCAAGCCATTCAGAAAAAAGATCAAATGGTTTCTTGACCTCCGCGAAGTCACCTTTTGTTAACTCTTCAGAGGGATGCTTGAGGTCTGTCATAGGTTACCTGTCGAAGAATTCGATCGCCTGCAGCACGGCAAGAACATGCCAGCTTGGAGGCTGTCCGTAAGTTGTTTCGTATGCGTTCATATACTCTCACGTACAACAAGATCCAGCCCTTTATGGGCATCATTGCGCTGCTTGGGAGCCTGCTTGCAGGCTGCGCACAGGTTACAGTTCCGATAGGCAGCAACAATGTGGATACGCCCACTGTCCTGACGGGCTCGATTCCATCCTCGACCGATCAGGCCTATACAGACGTCAACGCGGAAGATCGTGCTGTCATTGCAGAAAACCTCGATTCGCTTGACCAGACCCTGGACAACTATGACGCCGGCCAGGACGTGCTGCTGTCCTGGTTGAATCCGATCAGTGGCAATTCAGGCACCGTGACAAGCATCAAGGCTGACGGACTCACTGAAACAGGGTGCCTTTCCTTCCAGACGACGGCAAACACAATTGCCGGCATCAGGCTTTACTCCGGAACGGCCTGCCGGGATATCAGCCAGAAATTCGCTGTGACAGCCCTCAGCGTCGCCGACGCTTGATCAGCCGATCAAATCGCCTCATAAGGAAGTGCTTTGTTGCTGGAGGCGAAGGACTGGAATTTTGCCCTCTTCGTTCCGATATAGTAGTTAAGTTCGGTCAAGTATTGTCTCAGGAAAACGCGCGCTTCGGAGCAGGTCATGTGTCCGGAGCGTTTATGCGTGAGGCGACAGGCTGGAGAATCTTAGAAACCTGGTGATGTGAATGCGAGATCCCTATAGCGTTCTCGGTGTGGCGAAAAGCGCCAGCGAGGGCGAGATCAAGAAGGCTTTTCGGAAGCTGGCCAAGAAATACCATCCGGATCAGAACAAGGACGATCCGAAGGCGCAGCAGCAGTTTGCCGAAGTGAATCAAGCCTATGAAATCATCGGCGACAAGGACAAGCGCGCCAAGTTCGACAACGGTGAGATCGACGCGGAAGGCAAGCAGCGCTTCCAGTCGAGGGGCTTTGACGGCTTTTCCGGATTTGAGGACTTTGGCGCTGCAGGCGGTGCACGCGGCCACAGGTCGGCGGGCGGCGGCAGCACTGGTGGCGGCGCTGGTGGCTTCGACGACATCCTGAACGACATCTTCGGCGGCTTCGGCGGTCGCGGCAACCGTCCGGGAGGCGGTCCCGGCGCCGGGCCAGGCGCTGGCTTTGCCGGTGGCAGTGCGCGCACGAAAACGCCGCACAAAGCAAAAGGCAAAAATGCCGAAATCATTGCCCGCGTGTCGTTGGAAGACATCGTCAACTCCGGCAAGACCCAAGTCACACTGCCGAGCGGCAAGACAGTCAACGTGACCTTGCCGAAGGGTGTCGAGGAAGGCGAGAAAATTCGCCTGAAAGGCCAGGGTCATCCAGGTGAAAACGGCGGTCCGGCAGGCGACGTGATGGTCGAGATCCGGATCAGGCCACACACGCTCTACGAGGTGAATGGTTCCGACCTCCACCTGGACTTGCCGCTGACGCTTTACGAGGCAGTGCTCGGCGCCAAGGTCCGCACACCAACGCTTTCCGGTGCCGTGAACCTGACCATTCCGCCAAATACGTCAAGCGGCAAGGCCATGCGCCTGAAAGGCAAGGGCCTGCCCAACAAGAACGACGGCCATGGCGACCTTCTTGTCAAACCCCAGATCATCATGCCGCATCATAGCGACGAAGAGCTGGAAACACTGATGAAGGCCTGGAAGGAAATCACGCCCTACCGAGCGCGTGGACCGGAGTTCGACTAGATACTGACCGGCTTGCAGCGCCAACGTGGCAAAAAGATTTGGCCCCACACTTCGTGTCATCTGACGCCACCCCGACCTCGAGCCGGGGCAGCTTTTGCAAAGGGACCTGTCCTGTTTGGGTCCGGGACGGCACAGCAGGTTCGGTTTCCAGGAGTGCCGCCCGAGATCGTCAGCCCTGTAATTCTTCCAGCAGGTCCGCCAGCATTTCCATGCCCTTGCCCCAACCCTTGTCGAGGCCACTGATGGCTCCGGCAAAGCAGGTTATTTCCGCTTCGCTCGCCTCATGGGGTGTCCAGATGAGGCGTACTTCGGTCTGATCTCCAGCCTGTATGAAGGTCACGGTCGTCAGGAGAGTGCGCGGCCAGTCGGGCATCATCGGATTTGCTGAGATTTCCCAGTCCGCGTCGGAGACCGAATGTAGCCAGACAAGTTTTTCAGGCTCGACGACTTCAGTATATTCGACGCGTTGAAAGTGGGAGCCGCCGCCGAATTTCATCTCGTTCAGCCAGAGACCTCCCGGCTGCACGTCCAGTTTGTGAATAACCGTTTCAATACCGGGCCCGTACCAACGGGCCAGCAATTCCGGTTGGGTCCAGGTTTTCCAGACAAGTTCGCGCGGCGCATTGAAACGTCTTTCAAGAATGTATTCAGGCAATGACATTAATTTACTCCCACTGATCGGTGTTTTTGAGTTCTTCAAGAAGATTGTCGAGCTGGTCGAAACTGGAGGACCAGAATTTTCTGAATTCCTCAAGCCAGGCGACCGCCTCTTTCATCGGCTTCGCGTTGAGACGGGCCGGACGCCGTTGACGATCGGTTCCACGCGTTATCAAACCTGCACGCTCAAGAACCTTGAGGTGTTTCGACACAGCGGGCTGACTCATTTCAAACGGCTCGGCCAGTTCGTTCACCGACGCCTCGCCCGAAGCCAGTTTCGTCAAGATGGCCCGGCGAGTCGGGTCGGACAGGGCGGAAAACACTGCATCGAGGCCAGGTTTGCCAGACATATAACCAACTTGTTCCATAACTTAAAGGTTATATCAAACAATCGAATTGTCAAGTTGATTAATTTATATAACTGATTATATTACTAGTTATGTTTATGGAGCCTAACATGATTGAAGATGTTGTCCGATCACTCGGGTACGGCACACTTGGCAGCAGGCTGAAACGGATCGGTGAAAAACTGCAGTCGCAAACACAGGAAATCAGCAACGAAGTTGCCAAGGCGGAGTTGTCCGCGTCGCTCAATCCGGTACTGGCGACTCTTGATCGAAACGGCTCCCTTAGTATCGGTCATCTTGCAGAGGCGCTTGGACAAAGCCAGCCCGGAGTCACACGCATGGTCAACAAGCTGAAGGCTGCAGGGCTTGTCGAGAGCCAGCCGGATGAAAAAGACCGGCGTGTCAACAGAATTGCACTGACCGACCGCGGCGTTGCGCTCGTCTGGCATCTGCAGCAGACCCTGTGGCCCAAAGTCATGCTGGCGGTCAAGGATGCCTGTGCAGGACTGGAGGGGTCGCTTTTGCAACAGCTTTCCCAACTGGAAGACGCGCTTGACGAGCAACCCCTCAGGAAACGATGCTCCTCGGATTCCCTTCCCGACTGGAGTCGATTGGCACAGGAGATGGAGGACCCCCGATGATCAAACGCATTTGGCATGGCTGGACGACGCATGAAAACGCCGATCGGTACTTCGGTATCCTGACGGATACGGTCATTCCCGGCATCGAGGCCAAGACCATTCCAGGTTATCTCGGCATTGAAGTTCTGAGACGCGATCTGACAGATGAAGTGGAATTCAAAACCATCATGAGTTTTCGCTCGATTGACGATGTCATTGCCTTTCAGGGGCCGAATTATGCAAGAAGCCATGTTCCCGGTGCTGCACAGGAAGTTCTGAAGCGTTGGGACCAGACGGCCGAACACTATGAATTACTTTTATCCCGGAACGCTGCAGGTGCCATGACATGACCAGTTTGCTGAACCGAGTTGTCTGGTCTGCTCTCACGACCCGCCAGGATCACTTTTCAAAGCGGGGAACGCTCGCTCGGAGGTTCGATCCAGAAATTTCGCCGTTTGCAGCCTCGAAAGACAATTCGGCAGATGCGCTCGCAGCGTTGACAGAGCTGATTTGCCCCGGCGACAAACCGGTCTTCCTGCTACAGGCTGAACAGATCACGCTTCCCGAAACGCTGGTCGCGGACAAGACCGCACTTGGCGTTCTGATGATGGAAAAAACCGCCCGGGAACCTGAAGCCTCCGCTCCCATGATCGTGCCCCTGTCGAGTGACGACATTCCGGAAATGGTCGCACTTGCGGACCTCACTCAGCCAGGCCCTTTCACCAGACGCACCCCGGAACTCGGGACGTTCTGGGGCGTAAAACTGGACAATCGGCTGGCTGCCATGGGCGGCACGCGGTTGAACCTTGAAGGTTACACGGAGATCAGCGGTCTTTGCACGCATCCGGACTTTCAGGGGCGTGGACTGGCAACCGCCCTAACGCTTCACATTGCCAAAGTCATACGGAGCCGCGGCGACAAACCATTTCTTCACGCTTATGCAGACAATCATGGCGCGATTGCACTTTACCGCAAGCTCGGCTTTGACATCTGGAGCGAAGTAAACGTCGCGGTCGTCCGCCGGAATTCCTGAGCTCCAGGCTGAACCGTCATGCACGACAACCCGGCAAAGTTCCCACCTTATTGGGGCTTGGAATTGAACCGCCTGATCCCCTGGCGCAAATACTTTGTTGCCGAACGATAGTGGCTCGGTCCCGCTGCTTCCGCCCAACGGCCCGTCGGCCAGGCATTGTTGGCGCCTTTCATCGGTGCGCTGTAGAGCTGATCGTCAGACAGGGACTCAATCAATCGCAGCAGCTTGTTGTGATTACGTTCAAGCAGCGCAACTGCTTCTGTCCAGGTCATCCCCTTCTGCCGAGCACGAAGGTCGGCGTTGTACCGCTTTGTTTCGTTCCATTTGTACCCCTCGGCGGGAAAGTAAACTGTCTTTTCCTCTTGCCCATCCAGATACCAGCCAAGGAACAGGTCGATCCAGTGCGCCCGATGAGCGACTATGTCCTTGGGCGAAACGCCTTCATCGTCCAGTTCAAGGCGAAGACCGGCAGGCAGGATATCAAGCAACCGGCAGAGTTTTTCAAATTCCTTCAGTGCAAGTGACAGGAGATCCTGCTTCGATTTGGCCGCCATTGCATTCTCCCACCTGTTTCCGTGAATAAAGCGCAGCCAGTAAAAAGCGGCATTGATCTTTGCCAAGCCGTATGTCGAATGCATGTCAAGTCGCCGGGCACCTGGCAAATCAATGCGGGAACCGCTGGCCTTCCGGATAGAACAACCCGAGCAACCTATCCAGAGTTGCATCTTGGCAACACGTGATTATTTTTACGCGTCAAACAGCATCAGTCATTGCAATTAAAAAGGGTGTCTTTTAGCCAAGTTACACTCGATAATAATGACAAGGTCAGACAATGCGCATTCTACTCGGCTTCATATTCCTAGCCCTGTTTTCCACCTTTAGCCTCGCCAAAACGATCCGGGAAACGGTCCCGGCGAACAAGACGTCCGCTGTGGGTGCACATGCCACCTATGGTCCAGAATGCGAGAGTGGTGTAATTCCGAAAATGAAAATCACCCAGGCTCCCAAAAACGGCAAAGTCACTTTCCAGCAAATCGATACGAAACTCAGCGAAAAAGCCGGGCGCTGCGCTGGCAGACCTGTCAAGGGCACCATTGTGGTCTACAAACCGAACCGGGGATTTCGCGGCGAGGATGTTTTCCGTATCCGTTTTACCATGGACATGTACGACTACGGTTCTGCAAAGATCCGAAACGTGACCAACAAATACATCATCCAGGTCAAATAGATTTCCGGAAGGGCTGATTAACCGGCTGGTTGCGTTACCGGTCAAGACACCCGAAAATCCAGTAGGCGCCTTGCAGATACAGTTTTCGGAAGGCCGGCAAGGGGAACTTTCGAAACGGAATTTGCAGAGGAGACGGCAGATCGTCCCGTCTCAGAGAGCCGGTTACCAGACCGGCGATCTTCTCACCGGATAGGGACGCCATCGCTATTCCGCTGCCATGCCAGCCCATGGCCGCGTAGATGCCGTCCATGCGCGGGACTTCCCCGACGAATGGCGTCAGGTTGCGCGCGAGACAGACATTGCCGTGCCAGGCAAATTCCGTCTCGACATGCGCCCATGCCGGAAACATGGTCTCAAAGTCGTTGCGGGCGCGCTTTTGCATGGCTGTCAGCGCGGGCGCCTTTTCGAAGATCCCTCCGCGGGTTCCAAACAGGAACCGTCTGTCGGGCAGCAGGCGAAAATAATGCAGCAGTCTTCTTGTATCTGCAGCCATCGTGTCCGCGGTCCATCCCTGATCGGACAGCTCTCCTTCGCTCAGCGGACGCGTTACCTGGATGGATGACATGACCGGCAACGTGCGGCCATGCAACCATTTCGGCACGGTCTCACGGGCATAACCGTTGCCTGCCAGCACGATCTTTTTGGCCCTGACGTATCCATGCTCCGTTTCCAGGCGCCAGCACTCACCATCCTGATTCACACCAGTGACCGGTGACTTGCCAAAGATCCGACCACCAGCTTGCCGCACTTGATCACCGAGTGCGAGTAGATACTTCAGCGGATTGAGGGCAAAGCCATATGGCATATGCAGGCCACCATGGAATTCCGGACCGCCATACCCTTCCGAATCCAGTTCACTCTTTCCAAGAACGCGGGTCCTGATGCCGAAGTTATCCTTGAGGAATGCCGCCTCTTCCTTCAGGCTTGCAAGATCCTTCGGGCGATGCGCCAGATAGATTTCTCCCTTCGAGTGACAGTCTGCATCGACACCCCAGTTTTCGAGCCGTTGTGCGACAAGATTGATCCCCGCGACCTGATAGGCGGCGAATTTCCGCGCCTCATCAAGCCCAAACCTCCTGATCAGCTGGCGTGCATCGAGTTTCGTTCCACCCAGGCAACAGAAACCTCCGTTTCGTCCGGACGCACCAAAACCGACATGTTCGGCTTCCAGAACTCCAATCGAAAGTCCGCTCTTTGCAAGCTTCAACGCCGCGCTGAGACCGGCGTAACCAGCCCCGATAACAGCGACATCAAAATGCGCATTGCCGATCAGCTGCCGGTCCTGACGCACGTGGTCGACGCTTGCCTCCCAATAGCTGCCTATCGTTTCGCGCGGGGTCCTGCTCTGCTGCAACATGTCAAAACCCGAGCCTGTCGCGAAGCGAAAACCATGTCATTGCCAGAACCAGAAGCGGAAACCGCAGACGATCCCCGCCCGGAAATGAGGGAATTTCCAGCTTGTCGAAAACATCGAACCGACCGGCGGTCCCCGATACTGCCTCTGCCAGGATCTGTCCGCCAAGGGTCGCCATGGCGACACCGTGCCCTGAATAGCCCGTCGCAGTCAGCATGTTGGGGGCCAGCCTTGCAAAATAGGGCATGCGTTTCGGCGTTATCGCCAACGTGCCTCCCCAGCCATAGTCAATGCCGACATCTTTCAGTTGCGGGAATATCTCCAGCATGGGAGCACGGACAAAGGACTTGATATCGTCCGGAAACCTGTAGCCGTAATTTTCACCACCGCCGAACAGGAGGCGGCGGTCCGCGGAAAGACGGAAATAGTTGATGACAAACTTGCTGTCGGCAACGGCGGCATTGTTTCCAATGAGCTGCTTTGCTTCTTCTTCGGAAAAAGGTTCTGTCGCCACGATGTAGTTGTTGATCGGCATGACGTGAGCAGCCGTCTGGCGATCGAGGCGGCCGAGATAGCCGTTGCATGCCAGGATAAGGTGGTCGGCCTTGACGTCGCCCGTTGCCGTCCTGACCGTAATCCGCCCGCTACCCTTGCCATCAATCCCGTTGACCCTCGTTTCTTCGAAAATCTTCGCACCGGCGGCCTGGGCGGCACCGCCGATCCCCAGCGCAAAGTTCAGTGGATGAAGATGTCCGGCGCCCAGGTCGAGCGATCCGCCGAAATAACGCGGGCTGCCGACATGTTGCCCTATCTCGTCACCATCGACGAACCGGATGTCCTCATAGCCATAAACGAGCCGCAGATGCTCGACATAGTCACGGCTCTCCTCGACATATGACTTTCGGTGGTCAGCATGAAGAATGCCAGGGGAGTAATCACAGGCGATGCCATGACGCGAAATCAGCCCCCTGACGAGAGCTTTTGACTCTTCCGCCAGACCCCACAGGAGTTTTGCATGCGCCTGTCCGTGACGTTGCTCCAGCTCGGTCTGCTCCACACGCTGACCCGATCCAACCTGCCCGCCGTTGCGCCCTGAAGCCCCCCAACCAATCCTGTTTGCTTCCAGAAGTACAACATCCAGCCCTTTCTCGGCCAAATGAAGGGCAGCGGACAGGCCGGTGTAGCCTCCTCCGACGATGCAGACCTGGCAGTTCAGCGTTTCATCAAGCCGCGGGTGAGCCGTCATCGCATTTGCTGTCGCAGCGTAGTAAGAAGGCGCGTGGCATCCCGGCGTGTCGTTCGCCGTCAGGAGATCAAGCGTTGTCAGCATCGCGGATCGCCAGCTCCCTTTTGAAAGGATTGCGTGTTCTGGTCCGAATTGCGCTCACCTTCTCGCGTTCACGCGGCGGATTCAAGACGAAATCAACCTTCGGTGAGCAAGTTTTGCTTGATTTTGCAAGCCCTTGCCATTCACCTTGCGTTAAATTGACGGTCTTGACAGTTTCGGCGCGTCCGATGAAATGATCGAGCCCGCATGACCCGGAAGGAAGGCAAAACTGTGTTAGGACCTGCAGAACACCCCTGGCTAGATCCGTTGTGGCGACGCATTGTGCTTGTCGTATTTTGTGGTGGCTGGGCAGTGATGGAATACGCTCTCGGAAATTCCGGATGGGCAATTTTCGTCGGAGCTGTCGCACTTTACGCGGCCTGGTCCTATCTTTACGCATACAAGGGACCTGAAGACCCCACCCGGCAGACCCGGCCAAGAATGGACGAAGACGGGGGATAGATGCAGCATGCGGCGCAGGATTCTTTCACTAATTCGGCAGGTTGCCAGTCTTGGAAAGATCCATGGCATGCTCTGTCTTCTGCTGCTGCCCCTGATCTTTGCTGTCATCGATTCTGCTTCGGCGAGTGACACGAAGGAAGCTTCATCCCATTCGACGATCCAGGATGTTCTCAACAAACGCTGTGTTGTCTGCCATGGCTGCTATGATGCGCCCTGCCAGTTGAAACTTTCATCGGCAGACGGATGGCAACGCGGCGCCACGAAGGCGAGGGTGTACGATTCCTCGCGCCTTGAAGATGCGCCGATGACGCGGCTCGGCATTGATGCGAGGACGGTTCCCCAATGGCGTGAAAAAGGATTTTTTTCGGTCACCGGCGGCAGCGGGCACCAGTCCATGCTCGAGCAGCTCCTGAAGGCCGGACGCAGCAAGGATTTCAAACCGGGCGCTGCCCTGCCCGACAGCCTCGACATCAGCCCGCTGAGAAAGAACAGCTGCCCGACACCGTCTGAAATTAGCGGTTTTTTGGCTGATCACCCTTTCGCCGGCATGCCCTTCGGAACCGCTCCGCTTCCCGACGAGGACTATCGTCGTCTTCTCGCCTGGGCATCCGATGGTGCCCCCGCGGATACGAGCGCAACGGTCATTCCCCAGAACATTGCAGACGAAGTCCGCAGGGTTGAGGCTTTCTTCAACAGGGAGACGCTCAAATCGAAACTTGTTGCCCGCTACATTTTCGAACATCTCTTTCTGGCGCATCTCTACATTGAAGGTGACAGTCCACGGCGTTTCTTCCGCCTCATCAGATCCAGCTCGGCACCAGGCTCCGAACCGGATGAAATCCCCTCCCGCCGTCCGTTCGATGACCCCGGAGGTCGCTTCTTCTATCGGCTGGTTCCGATCGATGGCACAATTCTCCACAAGGAACATATTGTCTACGAGATCGGTCAGAACCGGCTGCGCCGCTTCGAGGACCTGTTCCTTTCGAACGACTGGACGATTGACGAGCTTCCGTCCTACTCCAAGGAGGCTGGCGGGAACCCCCTTTCCACATTCAAGGCACTTCCGCCACACAGCCGGTACCAGTTCCTGTTGGACGATGCGCTGTTTTTCGTGCGCACCTTCATTCGGGGTCCCGTCTGCTACGGGCAGGTTGCGGTCAATGTTATCCAGGATCGATTCTGGATATCGTTCCTGGACCCCGCTTCAGATCTGTCGGTCACCGATCCGACCTACCTTCAAGACGCGATTCCGATCCTCGAACTTCCGGTCGCCGTTTCGGACGACAAGATAACAGAGCGCCTCAAGAGTTTTCTTCTGGTTGGGCCCGTCAAGTATCAGGCCTTCCGGCAAAAGCGCTATGCCGAAAAAGCCAGGACAGACGGCGGCCTCGGGTATTCTGATATCTGGGATGGCGATGGAACCAACATCGATGCACGGCTGACGATTTACCGGAATTTTTCCTCCGCCTCGGTGGTGACCGGGTATCAGGGAGCCTTTCCGAAAACAGCCTGGGTAATCGACTTTCCCCTGTTTGAAAGGGTCTACTACGACCTCGTCGCAGGCTTTGATGTTTTCGGCAATGTGGAGCACCAGCTGACGACCCGGATGTACATGGACAATCTTCGCCGCGAGGGTGAAAGGATGTTCCTGTATTTCATGCCACCCGACGTCAGGGAACCACTCCATGACAGCTGGTACGAAGGACCACTCGCCACACTGATCGATCAATGGAAGGAAAGTCCTCTCGATACCGAGACACCAACAGGTGTTGACTTCAAAACGGACCATCCCAAGTCCGAATTCCTGTCTGAACTGCTCAAGACTGAACCCGATCTCTGGCCAGCGAGCGACCCTATCAACCGTTGCGACGGCAATAATTGCGCGCAGCAGACCACTGTCGCCGGTCAGTTGCGTCCGCTGAGCGGACATCCTGCTCCATTCGTGAAATTCCTGCCCGACATTTCAATACTCATTATCGAGGACGGGCAGACGGAGGACATTTTCACGATTGCGCACGATATGGCCCACAGCAATGTTGCATTTATCTTCAACGAAGACCTGCGGCGGGAACCGGAAGAGGACGAACTTACAATCGTGCCGGGCCAGTTCAGCAGCTACCCGAATTTCGCATTCAGAATGGATGCAAAAGACGTCCCCGCCTTTGTTGAGGATGTCATGTCCATCCGCAGCCAACAGGACTATCTTAAGGTGGTAGAGACATATGGTGTGCGCAGAACCGATCCCCGGTTCTGGGAAACCTACGATCTTGTCCAGTCCCGCCTCAACGAGCAGAGTGCTGTCCAGGCCGGACTTCTTGACATCAACCGATACCGCGACCCCAAACCCCTGGATCCCATCGAAAGGCTGTTTCAATTCACCTTTTCGGTCGATTGATGAACGGTCACAGATCCTTGGCTCCCAGCTCACCGATCAACCAGCTGCAAAAAATCTGAGCGTCTGACCCCAGACCCTGCCGCGGACCGGAGGTGACCAGATAGTAGCTGTGGCGGCTCTTAATTTTCCTGTCACAGGAAAGAACCAGCCGCCCGGTTTCCAGGTAGGGCTGCGCGAGCGTTTCAAGCACGAGAGCATGACCATGGCCGAGAGCGGCCAGTTCCAATGCAGACAGCGTCTGGTCCACCTGAAGCCCGGTCCGTCGTGGCGCAGGATGCCCGAAAGCCCTGAAAAAGCTCTCCCAGGTGTCTATCACGCCCATGATGTCGAGCCGTGAGGCATGCGCCAGCGTATCAAGATCCCTCTCCCTGACGTCAAACGAGAATTGAGGATGACAAACGGGGACGATCGGATCGTTCAACAGGAACTCAACAGCTCCGTCCCGCCAGCTGCCGTCGCCAAAGCGGATATCAATGTCGAAGAGATCCGGGTTCAGCGTTTCGGCCCAAGACGCCGACATCATTTGCAGTTCAATTTCCGGAAAAGCCTGCTGGAACGACTTCAAACGCGGGATCATCCACAGCTGGCTGAAACTGTTCAGACAGCGGAAACGGACCGGCTTGCGATCCCGTTCGCCGAAAACCGAGACCGTGGCGATGGAAAGGTCTGAGAACGCCTTTTCGACACTGGGCAAATAGGTTTGGCCCAGTCTTGTGAGGACGAGTTCACGGTGAACCCTTTCAAAGAGCGGATAGCCAAGCTTCTGCTCCAGCTGACGCACCTGGTAACTGACCGCTGCCGGTGTAATCAACAGTTCTTCTGCCGCCCGGGTAAAGTTGCCAAGGCGAGCCGAAGCTTCGAACGCACGAAGCCATGACAGGGGTGGGAGGCTATAGACCATATCTCTAGGCTCAGCGTTTTTTGCAACACCCGACATTTCGTATTCGGAAACAGGTTCTTCCTACAAAATTTTTCAATGCTTCTCCAAATATTTTTTCGTTTCATGGATTTTGCAATCTCGTGGAAACTTCGCGGCAGACACAACAAGACAGCCGGTGTCACCAATGCAAAGAGCCGATTACATCATCGTCGGAGCCGGGTCTGCCGGATGCATCCTTGCAGAGCGCCTGAGTGCTGACCCGCACTCCACCGTGCTTTTGCTGGAAGCCGGGAGCGCCGACAATTCACCCTGGGTACGATTGCCTCTGGGATATGCCAAGCTTGTCTCAGATCCAAAGTGCACCTGGCAATTCAAGACGGAGCCGGACACGGGCCTGAATGGACGCAGTATTTCCTGGCCGAGGGGCCGCATGCTGGGGGGATCGGGTTCTGTCAATGCCATGGTTTATTGCCGCGGCCTTCCAAGAGATTTTGAAGACTGGGTGGCATCCGGAGCAGAAGGCTGGGGTTGGCGGGACGTCAAACCTGTATTCGAACGCCTGGAAACGAAAGTGTCGCCCAGCGGCAGAAAAATGGGATGCGGCTGGATCCACGTCCAGGACACGTCGAAACAGATACACAGACTTAATCGCCATTTCTTTTCGGCACTCGACGAGGCAGACCTGCCACGGTCGGACGATTTCAACGGCGCAGCGCCCGAAGGCGGTGGCAACTACCACATCAATACGAAAGACGGGAAGCGCTGTTCGTCCGCACGCGCCTTCTTGCATCCGGCCCTGTCCCGCCCGAATCTCGAACTGCTCACCGAAGCACAGGCCAAACGGGTCCTCTTTGAGGGCAACACGGCTGTCGGCATCGAGTTGACGAGCGGTGAAGTGCTTCGTGCCGATCGGGAGGTCATCCTTTCAGCCGGCGCCATCGGCTCACCCCAGCTGTTGCAAGTGTCCGGGATAGGTCCGGGTAACCTGTTGCAGGATCTTGGAGTTCCCGTGCTTGTTGCCAACCCCAATGTCGGCGGAAACCTACAGGATCACCTTGCCGCCAACTTCACGTTTCGGGCCAAAGAAGCAACGCTCAATGCCGTGTTGCGCCCCCTGGCGGGCCGGGCACGTGCCGCCCTGCAATATGCGGTTACACGAAAGGGCCCTCTTGCGCTGTCTGTGAACCAGTGCGGCGGGTTCCTGAAATCGCAATCCGGGTTGGAACATCCAGATCAACAGCTTTACTTCAATCCCATCAGCTATCGGCTGCTCCCGAACGGCAACACGGCAAAGCTGACCCTGGATCCCTTCAACGGCTTCATCATCTGTGCGCAACCGACCCGGCCAACCAGCCGGGGACGCATCGATATCAAAAGCGTGGACAGTACTGTTGCTCCCCTGATCCAGCCGAATTCGCTTGCAACGGAAGAAGATCGCGAAGCGGTCATTGCCGGCGGCCGGCTTTGCCAGAAAATCATGTCGAGCCAGGCCATGCGCTCTGTTGTGGACGCGTCCGTCGCACCTCATCTGGAAACGCTCGACGGCAAAGGAATTCTGGCCGATTTCCGCGACCGTGCCAGCACCGTCTATCATCCGGTCTCGACCTGCCGGATGGGTAAAAATGCAGAAACATCGGTGATCGACAGCCGTCTCAAGGTTCACGGAGTTGACGGTCTGAGAGTTGTCGACGCCTCTGCCTTTCCAAATATCACCTCGGGCAATACCAATGCCCCAACCATGATGCTTGCCCTGAAAGGGGCTGACCTCATCCTTCAAGACCGGAAACGAGCCACGCAATGACAGCTCATGACATCGCACAAGATTATCTGAAGACCGGCAGGCTTGCAGCCCTGCCCGATGGCCACTTCATTGACGGCAAGACCACGCAGCCATCGAACCGGAAAATGGAAAGCTTCGATCCAGGACGGGCGGAGGCCTTCGCGGAATTCTCCCTTGGTGAAGAGACCGACATGGATCTTGCCATTGCGTCAGCCGAAACAGCCGCACGGCACTGGCGGCAGGTGACGCCGGGCGAGCGTTGCAGGATCCTGAACAATGTCGCCCGCCTGTTTCGAGAGAATGCCGACCGGCTTTCAGTGATCGAAGTGGTCGACAGCGGCAAGACCCTGGCAGAAGCACAGGGCGACATTCAATCCTCCGCGCGGCTGTTCGAATATTACGCAGGCGCCGCCGACAAGCTTGACGGGCGGTCCGTCAATCTCGGGCCGGCCTACACAGCCTTTACCGCGCGCGAACCGGTCGGGGTTACCGGGCATATCATTCCCTGGAACTATCCAACATCGACCTTTGCGCGCGGTGTCGCACCTGCGCTTGCCGCAGGATGTTCGGTTGTTGCAAAGCCAGCGGAGACAACACCCTTCACCGCCCTCGTGATGGCAGAACTGCTCTGCGAGGCAGGTGTGCCGGCGGGGCTGGTCAATGTCGTCACCGGCCTTGGCGCGGATATCGGTGCCCGGATGGCACGTGACCCGCGGATCAAGCAACTGACGTTCACAGGGTCCGTTTCGACAGGCATCAATGTTGCCCAGATGGCAGCCCCCAACGTCACGCGGCTGACCCTGGAACTTGGCGGCAAGTCTCCCCTGATCGCCTTCAGTGATGCAGACCCTGAAAAAGTGGCGGACGGAGCCTACTGGGCGATCTTCTCCAATTCCGGTCAGATCTGCTCTGCCGGGTCCAGGCTCATCATGCACAAGGCGATCCGAGACGATGTTCTTGCCATTCTTGGTGAGCGGGCAAAGTCGATCAGGACAGCACACGGACTGACCGCACCGGATATGGGTGCGATCAACTCGGAGCTGCACCTGTCGCGGATCAAGGCGCATGTCGAAGCAGCGAAAGGCCGCGGCGCCCATCTTCTAACCGGCGGCGACGTGACGGTCGACACCGACACCGGCAAGGGCTGGTTCTTCCAGCCGACCGTAATTGCCGACCTTGAACCTGATGACCCGGCAGTACAGGAAGAGATATTCGGGCCGGTGCTCTCGGTTCAGAACTTCGACACCGAAGACGAGGCCATACAACTGGCCAACGGCACGGAATTCGGCCTGATCGCGAGCGTTTATACCCAGGATGTCGGCCGGGCAATGCGGGTCGCCTCGGCCATGGACTGCGGCCAGGTATCGATCAACGACTACTGGGCCGGCGGATTGGAACTGCCATTCGGCGGCAACAAGAAATCCGGCTATGGACGCGAAAAAGGCTGGGAAGGACTCGATGCCTATACCAAGGTAAAGTCGATCACGATCAGCAACGCCAGTTAGGTCAGGACCTGTTTGATGAAACTCGACCAAATCGAGACCTTCGTTGTCGGAAACCCACCGCCTCGTCATGGCGGCCGGTATTTCATTTTCGTCAAGCTGGTCACACGTTGCGGTACAGTCGGCTATGGCGAAATCTACAACGCCACGTTCGGCCCGCATCTCGTGGCGGAAATGGCCAGAGATGTGTTCCAACGTCAGTTCGAGGGCGAAGATCCTCACCACATCGAGCGGCTTTGGCACAAGACCTACGGTGCCGGTTATACCCAGCGGCCGGATGTTTCCGTGATGGGAGTTCTCTCCGGTCTGGAGATGGCCTGCTGGGACATCATCGGAAAAGCGGCAGGCAAACCTGTTTATGAGCTACTTGGTGGCCGGGTTCACGAGCGTCTTCGGTCCTATACCTATCTCTATCCCAACGATGGTGACGTTTATCCGGATCCGGACACTCCAAATGTCTACAACGATCCCGACATTGCTGCTGCGGCAGCCATCAAGGCCGTCGAACAGGGCTTTACCGCGGTCAAGTTCGACCCGGCCGGACCCTACACGATCTATGATGGTCACCAGCCGAGCCTTCGGGATCTGGATCGCTCGGAAGGATTTTGCAGGACCATCCGAGAGGCTGTCGGTGACAGGGCTGATCTTCTTTTCGGAACACACGGCCAGTTCACCGTGTCCGGCGCCAAGCGCATGGCCCGCCGTCTGGAAGCCTATGATCCGCTCTGGTTCGAAGAGCCGATCCCGCCGGAAAAGCCGGAAGACATGGCTGAAGTTGCACGCTACACATCCATACCGGTCGCGACGGGTGAAAGGCTGTGCACGAAATACGAGTTTTCACGCGTTCTGGACACCCGGGCCGCCAGCATTCTGCAGATGAATCTCGGCCGCGTTGGCGGCCTGCTCGAAGCCAAGAAAATCGCCGCCATGGCGGAGTGCCATTCCGCCCAGGTCGCTCCCCATCTTTACTGCGGCCCACTGGTAGCACTTGCCAATATCCAGCTGGCGACATGCAGTCCGAATTTCCTGGTGCTGGAGTCGATCCGGACGTTCGATGGTATCTATTCCGATCTGCTGACCACCCCGATCCGATGGGAAAACGGCTACGTTCTTCCCTCTTGTGAACCCGGACTGGGGCATGATCTTGATGAAGACGTGGCCCGTGCACATCCTTATGAAGGCAACGAGTTACACCTGGGTCTGCAGGAAGATCCGGCCCGGCCACTTTGATGGAAATGACGTCGTGAACGGTCTGACACGTTTAGTCGGGCAAAAGACGGAACAGTCCTGTCGGCCAGCCTCGTGGCGCGACGCGACTATGTTCCGTGTTTGCAAAAACGATGGGATCCGTCGGGCGAAGGGCCTGCCTGACATCTGGGACACGCTATTTGGGACATGCTATCTGGATTCGATTGCTTCCAAAATAATAGGTAGTCGCTGACCTTGCAGCATCATGTGATCCCTCATGAGGTCATCAGCTTCCGCGCCTTTGTTTTCAAGAATCGCCTCTGCGATTCTTGCGTGTTCCTCGGTTGACTTCTGAAGCCTTCCGCGCATCTGGAACGGCATCGCGCGATATGGGTTGATATGTCCGGCAAGCTGTTCGATCTGTTCAACAAGCCTGCTGTTGCCTGCTGCCAGATGAATAGACTCATGAAATGCCAGGTTGGCCTTTGCGTATGCGGTCTTGTCATCCCGGTTGACCGCGTCACGGCACAACTGCATGGCCGTCTCGATCGATGAGGCGTCCTCACCGGTCAATCGCTCCGCTGCCAGGCGGCAAGCCATGCCTTCCAATTCGGCAGCGACTTCGAACAAGTCAATGAGTTCCTTTGCCGTCAGAACTCTTACGAAAGCTCCCTTTCGAGGCCTGGTTTCGAGCAACCCGCTGTCGACGAGAGATCTCACCGCCTCTCGAACGGGTGTGCGCGAAACATCGAAACGCTCGGCCAATGCAGCCTCTTCCAATTGATCCCCCGGTCGCAAGGCACCGGAACGAATTTCATTCCGCAGTGTCTCGATCAATTGGTCAGCAACGCGCGCCATCTTAGTCAATCCCTTGATTTCTGTCTCTTTTTAGACTGCGTCTTTCAGCTTGTCGATACGTATGTTGACACATATGTATTTTTAAATTACCTATATGTATACATATAAGCCTTATTTGTACCAACAGGAGGAAGTTATCATGAAATCAACCCTGCTCGCCGCGGCTGCAATTGCCTCGATTTTTTCCACCCACTCCGCACAGGCATCGGAACTTCGCCTGTCGCATCAATGGTCCACCAAGGACATTCGCCACAACGTGGCACAGATGGTGGCGGACGAGGTTGCCGCCGCAGACGTGGATCTCACCATCAAGATCTTTCCGTCAAAATCGCTGTTCAAACCGCGCGAGCAGTACAAGCCGCTCAGCAGGGGACAGCTCGACATGACGGTCTTTCCCCTGAGCTATGCCGGCGGCCAGCGACCGGCGTTCAACCTGACCCTGATGCCCGGTCTGGTGAAGAATCACGACCATGCGTCCCGCCTTTCGGACTCGCCCTTCATGGATGAACTGAAGGCGGAAATGGAGAAAGACGACGTCATGGTGCTCGTTGACGGCTATCTCGCCGGCGGTTTTGTCGGAAAGGACAAGTGCATCACCAGGCCGGAAGATGTTTCCGGGCTTCAGACCCGTGCAGCCGGAAAGTCCTTCGAGCAAATGCTGGTCGGCGCAGGCGCTTCGATTGCATCCATGGCATCGTCCGAAATCTACAGCGCGATGCAGACCGGAGTTCTGGATGCCGCGAATACCTCGTCATCATCTTTCGTGTCGTACCGGATATTCGAGCAGGTCAGCTGCTACACTCCGGCTGGCGATGTGGCGCTCTGGTTTCTCTATCAGCCATTGTTGATGAACAAGTCCACTTTCGAGGGATTGAACAGCAGTCAGCAGGAATCTCTGCTTGCAGCGGCCGAGAAGGCCGAGGCCTTTTATCTGAGCCAGGCAAAAATACAGGATGCCGCTTCAGTCGAAGTCTTTCGAGAAGCAGGCGTCGAGATTGCAGAGATGACACCAGCAGATTTCAAGGCCTGGCGCGCGCTCGCAAAAGACACTGCCTACAAGTCCTTCGTCGAGTCCGTGCCCAACGGACAGTTCCTGCTGGATTTGGCGCTTTCGGTCGAATGACCCAGTCGGGGCGGCCTGACCCAGGCCGTCCATTCCTCAAAACGCAAATGGAGTGAAAAATGGCTCAAGAACGCACTGGTGGTGCGCGGGTCGGAACGACCGGCGTCATAAGGCAGATTTCCGAAGTCTCCGGCTGGATCGCGGCGACCATGATCCTCGGCGCAGTGTTCCTCACCTGCCAGATGATCTTCATCCGCTTTGTTCTGAACGGCTCGACTGTTTGGCAGACCGAAATCGTCGTGTACCTGGTTGTCGCCGCAACGCTTCTCGGACTGCCCTTCGTGCAGAAGCACAAAGGGCACGTCAATGTTGACCTTCTGCCGATGTGGCTTGGGCCTAAGGGTGCCAAGCTGCTGAGGGTGGCAACCACCTTCTCCTCTCTTTGTATCATCGGCGTCTGCAGCTTCTACGGCTACGAGTACTGGCATCTTGCCCTTACCCGAGGCTGGACATCGGACACCGTTACCGCCGTACCGCTCTGGATTCCCTACCTGGCCCTGCCGGTCGGGTTCGGGCTTTTGTTTCTTCAGCTTGCATCGGATTGCGCGGATACGTTTTTCAACCTTTCCGAAAAATCGAATGGAGCAGTCTGATGGACCCTCTTCTACTCGGGTCAGTCGTCGGACTGATCACAATCCTGATATTGTTCAGCGGCATTTCGGTCGCCATGGGCCTGCTTCTCGTGTCTGCCGTTTTCCTGGTCATCTTCGATGGCATGAGATCTCTGGAACTGATGCCGGAAATATTCTTCGGCAAGCTCGACAGCTTTGCGCTCCTGTCTATCCCGATGTTCATCATCATGGGCGCGTCAATTGCCTCGACCAGAGCCGGTGCCGATCTTTATGAAGCGCTCGAACGCTGGCTGACGAGGGTTCCCGGCGGCCTTGTCGTCTCCAATCTTGGTGCCTGTGCGCTCTTTTCAGCCATGTCCGGATCCAGTCCTGCAACCTGTGCCGCAATCGGCAAGATGGGCATCCCGGAAATGCGCAAGCGCGGCTATCCTGAGGAAATCGCCACCGGGTCGATCGCCGCCGGCGGCACTCTCGGCATTCTCATTCCTCCTTCCATCACAATGATCGTCTATGGTATCGCCACCGAGACATCCATTGGACGGCTGTTTCTTGCCGGGGTGATCCCGGGCCTGTTGCTGGTAAGCCTCTTTATGGCCTGGTCGATCTATGCAACGTGGCGCTCAGGGGAACGATCGGCGGCACAAGTCAGCTATTCCTGGAGTGACAGGGTAGAGATCCTCCCGCGCGTTCTTCCCTTCATCGCGATTATCGTAGGTGTGCTCTACGCGATGTATGGCGGTGTTGCGACACCGTCCGAGACCGCCGCGGTCGGCGCTCTTCTGTGCCTGTTGGTTGCCATGGTGATTTACAGGCTCTTAAGCCCCAGGTCCCTTTGGGCAGTTCTGCGCGACAGCACCAAGGAGAGCGTGATGATCCTTTTCATCATCGCGGCCGCCGGCGTGTTTTCCTACATGCTGTCCAGTCTGTTCATCACGCAATCGATCGCCGCCTGGATCGGCGACCTTGAGGTCAACCGCTGGGTGCTGATGGCGGCGATCAATTTCTTCCTCATCGTAGCGGGGTTTTTCCTGCCACCGGTTGCAGTCATCCTGATGGCAGCCCCAATCCTCTTGCCGGTTATCGTCAGCGCCGGATTCGACCCGATCTGGTTCGCGGTGGTGCTGACCGTCAACATGGAAATCGGGCTGATTTCCCCGCCGGTCGGCCTCAATCTCTACGTGATCAACGGAATCGCACCGGATATTTCGCTCAAGAAGATCCTGGTCGGGTCCCTGCCGTTCGTCCTCTGCATGCTTGTTGCGATTCTCCTGCTGTGCCTGTTCCCGGGTCTCGCAACTTGGCTTCCGAACCTCGTCATGGGACCCGCTTACTAAACCGGCCTCGAAAGGAGAAACATCATGACCAACTCATCAAAGTATCGCCGCATCGGACTGATTGTCCCAAGCTCCAATGTTACCATGGAAACCGAGATACCGGCCCTGCTGAAAGCGCGAGAGACGATCCTGCCGGACCGCTTCACGTTCCATTCCTCGCGCATGCGCATGAAGTCCGTCGTCAAGGAAGAGCTGGAGGCGATGGATGCCGACAGCCTGAGATGTGCGACCGAACTCTCGGATGCGGCCGTCGAAGTGCAGGCGTATGCCTGCCTGGTGGCCATAATGTCCATGGGTTTGGGTTATCATCGCACCTCTTCGGAAAAGTTGCACAAGGCTACTGCCGAAAGCGGTTGTCCAGCGCCTGTGTTGAATTCAGCCGGCGCGCTGGTAGAGAGTTTGCATGAGATGAGCTTCAAGAAAGTCGCAATCATCTGCCCGTACATGAAACCGCTCACCAGACTCGTTGTCGAGTACATCGAGAACGAGGGTATCGAAGTGCAGGATTTCCTGGCGCTGGAAATTCCCGACAATCTGGACGTCGCCTCTCAGGACCCGGCAGCGCCGGCCGAACTCTGGCGCAAGCTGGACGTGCGGGGCGTCGACGCGATCGTTGCTTCGGCTTGCGTGCAGATGCCATCGCTTCCGGCGATCGAGATGATCGAGCGTGCATCGGGGCTGCCTACCGTCTCGGCCGCTGTGGCGACAACGCGCAAGATCCTCCAGAATCTGGGCCTGACCGAGGTTGCGCCGGGCGGTGGCGCGCTCCTGTCGGGCGGGCAGCTCGCACGGCTTCCGAAAGTTGCCTGAGACCATCGGAAAGAGGGGCCTGGATGAGGCTGCGGATCAGGTCGAAACTCGCATTGATGCCGGCTTGGACGCTCGACAGGGCAGAAGCCAAATGCGTTTTTCAGGAGCAATTCATGACCCCTCCGGCTCCGGAACGTCCGGCTCTTCAAGCCCAAGGACAGACCACCCAAACAAGGACCGAGGCACCCGCGTTCGCATTTTGGCTGTTATTGTCGGTTGCCTCTTTCCAAATCATCGAGTTGTCGCCATGGTGCGCTGATGAGTGCCATGTTTGAAGAACTTGATTTTGCCCCCACGCCAATTGGCGCAATATCGCTGCGTCGGCGGCATATCCTGGCCCTGAAGACCGACGTCTTTGAAATCCTGCTCGGCGACGAGCATTTGATGTCGAGCCTTTTCACGGCCTCCGAAGTGGCGTTGGCCGAACTCGGCCTCTCCGCCTTGGCTGACGACAACCTGGATATTCTGGTGGGCGGTCTCGGCTTGGGTTACACCGCCCAGGCGGTGCTTGCGCATGATGCGGTGTCCAGGCTCACGGTGATCGATCTTCTGGAGCCGGTGATCCGCTGGCATCAGGAGGGGCTTGTGCCCATGAAAACCGAATTGGCCGATGATCACCGCTGCCGGCTCGTGCAAGGAGATTTTTTTGCGCTGGCATCTTCGGAAACCGGATTCGACGCACAACAGCCTGGTCGTCAATACGATGCCATTCTGATCGACATCGACCACACGCCGGAGCGGTTGCTGCATGGCGGGTCGGCCGGGTTCTATACTGTCGATGGCCTCAGCAACTTGCAGCGTTTCCTGAAACCCTCCGGGATTGTCGGGCTTTGGTCCGACGAGAGGCCTGATGAGGCGATAACCGGATTGCTTGGTGACGCATTCGCACAAAGCTGGGCAGAGCCGGTTGTTTTCGCAAATCCCTTGCAGGATGGGCGCGAGATCACTCAAACAGTTTACCTGGGTCGCAAGGCACCAGCTGAGATCTGATACCGTTCCCTGTTTTCCGCCCCTAACTGGTATTGTCGTCCGGCCAATCCGATCTCGATCCGCGTCCTTGCTGCCTGCTACCTCACGTTCGAAAATGCCGAAGCGCACGACCGGCAGCAGGCACCACCAGGGTCAATATCGGATCAGGTGTTGCCGGTAAGGTCCTGTGCGAGCATCAAGGCATTGCCGTCCGGATCATAGAATGTCGCCGTCTTGACCATGCCCTCGACGACGTCGGTTTCGCCATCGAATTTCACCTTCGCCTGTTCCAGTTTGTTCCTGGCCGTGTCCAGATCCGCGATCCCGAAAACCGGAACGCAATTGCCGGGTGCCGGCTGGGTATGCTCCCCCAGCCCTATGGTCACTCCGGCGGTGTTGGTCTGAAGCTCCGACCAGCCTGCTTCGTCCGCATGATAGAGCACCTCAAACCCCAGCATCTTCCCGTACCAGTTCGCGCTTACGTGACGGTCCTTGACCGACATCGCAATCGTGATGGTTTGCTCCAACGAAATTAACGACATGATCTTCCCTTTCGACTCAAAATATACTAACTATACTTTATGGACATTAGTCTTTTTGTCAACATCACGTCAAGGGCCTGGGCAGTCCCGATCCTGTCGAGCCTGCATGAAGGTGTTGCCGGTCGACAGGCACCATTGCTAACGGCAACCGGTGCGAGCAGATCGGCCTTTGCCCAAAGCATCGAGCATCTCATCAAGATGGGTTTGCTGGAAAGGAATCCAGGCCATGGTCACCCTCTGCGACCGGAGTTTCGCCTGACAAAGGCCGGTCAGGCAGCTGCTTCACTGGCAAACAGAATTCACATTGCATCAAAAAACGAAGATCAGAATTTGCTGCGGCGATCATGGACCATTCCCATTCTGACGTCGCTTCAAAGACCTCGTTACTTCAACGAAATCAAACGGGATCTGTCGACTATAACCGACAGGGCACTGTCACAATCCCTGAAGGCCATGGAGACCCGGCATTGGGTGCGGCGAAGCGTCAACGATGCCGCCCGCCCGCCCAGATCCCTCTATGAAACAATTAATTTCGGCAGTAAAGTCAGTCAGATAGCTGGCACAGAGATCAACATTCCCACAAATTAGGGCAAGGGCAGCCGATCAATTCCGGGTTCGAATTTTATTTAGCTCGGGATCTGAACTCGCAGTCGGGCATGTGCAAATCCCTGTCGTTCAAAGAACGCACAGGCAGCCTGGAAACCGCCCCTTATCGCCTCTGATTTTTAGCATTGCCCGGACGCTGTGCCTCCTCGTTACAAGTATCCGAAAGTCACATAGCGTCTCCGCGACAGCAATGTAGTCTTTACATACGACTTTGCGACGCGCTTTAATTTCAGCAGCCAAACGTCTTGGACTCGATGGGAGGGGAGAGGACTTGCAAGCCACCGACACGACGAATCCGGAATATTTCCACAAGGTCGTCGACTGCCAATATGCCTGCCCAGCTCATACGCCGGTGCCTGCCTATATTCGCCTGATCGCTCAGCAACGATACACCGACGCCTATCTGATCAACTGGGAAAGCAACGTGTTTCCCGGCGTGCTCGGCCGCACCTGCGACCGGCCTTGCGAACCCGCCTGCAGGCGCGGCCGTGTCGAAGCGGAACCCGTCGCGATCTGCCGGTTGAAGCGTGTTGCTGCAGACTTCAAGGATGAAGTAGCCGACATGCTTCCCAAGGCCGGTCCTCCCAATGGCAAGAAAGTCGCGCTGATCGGTGCAGGTCCTGCGTCGCTGACGGTTGCCCGGGATCTTGCCCCCCTTGGTTACGAGGTGCACCTTTACGACGCGCAGGCCAAGGGCGGCGGCTTCATGCGCAGCCAGATACCCTCCTTCCGACTGCCAGAAAGCGTGCTGGATGAAGAAATCGGCTACATCCTGAACATGGGTATCTCGACAGTGTTCAACACCTATGTCGACAGCATGGCCGGGATGTTGACCAAGGGATACGACGCGATCTTCGTCGGCTCCGGTGCGCCGCGGGGACGAGATCTTCCCAAGCTGCCCGGCCGCAAGGAAGCTGACGCGAACATCCATATCGGAATCAACTGGCTGGCCAATGTTGCCTTTGAACATACAAAGGAGATCGGCAAGCGCGTGATTGTCCTTGGCGGCGGTAATACCGCCATGGATTGCTGCCGGACTTCGCGCCGACTTGGCGGGGAAGAGGTGAAGGTCATCGTCCGCAGCCCGTTCGCCGATATGAAGGCTTCGCCGTGGGAAAAGGAAGATGCTGTTCACGAGGGCATTCCGATCATCGACAACCACGTCCCGCGCGAATTCGTCATCGAGAATGGCAAGCTCGTCGGCATGACATTCGACAAGGTCGAGGCGATCTACCAGGAAGACGGTCGGCGTGACCTGGTATCAACCGGAGAAGACCCGGTGTTTTTTCCATGTGACGATGTGCTGATCGCAATCGGCCAGGAAAACGCCTTCCCCTGGATCGAAAAGGAGACCGGCATCCGCTTCACCAGTTGGGGAACGCCGATCATCAACGACGACGAGACATTTCAATCCACCCGAAAAGAAGTTTTCTTCGGCGGCGATTCAGCCTTTGGACCTTCCAATATCATCACCGCCGTGGCGCATGGGCACAAAGCGGCGGTATCCATCGACCTTTATTGCCAGGGCAAGAACCTGTCCAAGCGACCGCCACCCCACGTGACCCTGGTGGGGCAGAAGATGGGTATTCATGAATGGAGTTATGATTCCATTCCAATCACGGACGAGCGCAAGATTGTGCCGCTGGAGGATCTCAAGAAATCCCTGAACGACCGTATGGTCGAAGTCGAACTGGGTTTCGATGTCGAGACCGCCTTTATCGAAGCCGAACGTTGCCTGAATTGCGATGCGCAGACGGTGTTCACGGACGCCAACTGCATCGAGTGTGACGCCTGTACGGACATTTGTCCCACAAGCTGCATAACGTTCACGCAGAACGCTCCTGAAGGCGAACTGCGCAACAAACTTCTGGTTCCGGCCGAAAACACCGATCAGGATCTTTATGTTTCCGGCACTCTGCCGACCGGCCGCGTGATGGTGAAGGATGAAGATGTCTGCCTGCACTGCGGGTTGTGCGCCGAACGTTGCCCGACGGCAGCCTGGGACATGCAGATGTTCCTCTACAACATGGCGAAAGCGACGCCTGACCTGGTGGACGTCAAATGAAGCAGATCAAGGGTATCAACGATTTCGTGGTGAAGTTCGCCAACGTAAACGGTACAGGTTCGGCTTCGGCCAACCATCTGTTCGCGAAAGCGATTTTCCGGATGGGTGTCCCCGTCAGCCCGCGCAATATATTCCCGTCCAATATCCAGGGCCTGCCAACCTGGTACGAGGTGCGCGTCAGTGCAAAAGGTTATCTGGGCCGCCGTGGTGGCGTTGATCTGATGTTGTGCGTCAATCCGCAAACGATGGAAGACGACATCGCCAGCATCGCGTCCGGGGGATATTTCGTCTACGATTCCACCAGACCGCTGGCACCGCATCTCAAACGCGACGACATAAGTTATTTCGGTATCCCGCTGACCGCGATGTGCATGCGCGAGTTCAAGGTTGCGCGGTTGCAGCAACTTTTGAAAAATGTTGTCTATGTGGGTGCACTTGCGGCTCTGCTGGATGTCGATTTCTCGATCCTCAAGGACCTGTTGAACGACCAGTTCAAAGGCAAGGAAAAACTGATCCTGCCAAATGTCCACGCGCTGGAAATGGGGTATCAGTTCGCACAGGACAACTTTTCCTGCCCGCTGCCGATCCGGCTGGACTCCAGCGTGATTGACGCGCCGCATATCCGCGAAAGCAAACACATCCTGATGAATGGCAATACAGCCGCCGCCCTTGGCGCAATCTATGGCGGGGCGACGGTTGCGGCATGGTATCCCATTACCCCGTCGACATCCGTGGTCGACGCATTTTCCAAATATGCCGAACGAATGCGGATCGACGCGGGCACCGGCAAACGGAACTTTGCGATAATACAAGCGGAAGACGAACTGGCGGCCATGGGTATCGTCGTCGGTGCCAGCTGGAATGGCGCGCGGGCATTTACCGCCACCTCCGGCCCGGGCCTTTCGTTGATGAGCGAATTTCTGGGCCTGGCATATTTCGCGGAATTGCCCGTCGTGCTGATCGATGTCCAGAGATCCGGACCGTCGACCGGAATGCCGACGCGAAGCCAGCAATCGGACATATTGGCCGCCGCATATGCCAGCCACGGCGACACGAAGCACGTGCTGCTCTTCCCCGCGACGCCGCGGGAGTGCTTTGACATGACTGTTCAGGCCTTTGACCTTGCAGAGCAACTGCAAACACCGGTTATCATGATGTCCGATCTCGATCTGGGCATGAATGACTGGATGTCGCCGCCGCTGGAATGGGACGACGATTACGAGATGAGCCGAGGAAAGGTCCTGGACGCCGAAGCGCTGGACGAGGCTGAATCGTGGGGACGCTACCAGGACGTCGATGGCGACGGTATCTGCTATCGTACACTGCCTGGCGCGCATCCGGACAAGGGCGCATTCTTCACGAGGGGATCGTCAAAAAATGAAATGGCGATCTATTCCGAGAAAGGCGAAGATTACGTCCGGAATGTCGATCGGCTTTTGCGCAAGTTCGAGACCGCAAAATCCTATGTTCCAGAACCCAAGGTTCACGACCCGATCCCGGTAAAGAAGCCGAAAACCAAACTGAAGCTTGGTGCGCTCTTCTTCGGGACCTCGGCCTCGCCGTCTTACGAGGCGGTTGAAATACTGGCTGAAGAGGGCTACCCGATCGACGTCATGCGGATCCGTGCCTTTCCTTTCCACAAACGTCTCGACGCGTTCGTTCACGACCACGACATGGTTTTTGTGATCGAGCAAAACCGGGATGGTCAGATGCGGCAGCTCATCATGAACGAGTGCCATATCGCGCCCGACAAGTTGACTTCGGTTCTCAACTACTCGGGGACACCGATCACGGCGCGCACGATCGCCCGTCAAATCCGTCAGGCGTTGAATGTCGATAGCGCCGATATCGTCGAGCTGCATCCGGAGATTGCCTGATGTCCTATTACAAGCCGAAATTCCAGCATCCCAAACTCCCCAAAAACGAGCTGGGCTATACGGTCGCCGACTACGATGGTGCCGTTTCCACGCTTTGTGCGGGGTGCGGGCACGACAGCATTTCAGGTGCAATCCGAAACGCCTGTTTCCTGTCGGCAATCCCCCCTCACCGCATCGCCAAGCTTTCCGGCATCGGCTGTTCCTCGAAGATGCCCACATATTTTCTTGGCAAGAGCCACGGCTTCAATTCCGTGCATGGCCGCATGCCGTCCGTTGCGACCGGTGCCAGTGTCGCCAACCGTGATCTGATCTATCTCGGCGTGTCCGGTGACGGCGACACGGCCTCGATCGGCATGGGTCAGTTCGTTCACCTGATCAGACGCAACGTGAACATGACCTACATTGTCGCCAATAACGGCTGCTATGGATTGACCAAGGGTCAGGACAGCGCCACTGCAGATCTCGGGTCAGTCGGCAAATACGGTGTAAAAAACCCGTTTGACGGTATCGACCTGGCCAGTCTTGCAGTTCTGCAAGGGGCAAGTTTTGTCGCACGCAGTTTCTCGGGCGACAAGGAACAGCTGGAGCCCCTGATCCGCGCCGCGATGGCTCACAGGGGCTTTGCCTTCATTGATGTCGTTTCTCCCTGTGTCACCTTTGCCAACAATGTCGGCTCGACAAGAAGTTACGCCGCCACCCGTGACAATCTGGATGCAATGCCGATCGACTTCGTGCCGATGCGCGAAGAGATTCGAACTCAATACAAGGAAGGCTCAAGTCAGACGGTGACACTGCACGATGGCTCCATTATCCATCTGCACAAGGCGAGCAGAAAATACAAGCCGGACAGCCGGGAGGACGCCCTCATGGCCTTGCAGACAGCCAATCGCACCGGAAAGGTTCTGACCGGGCTGCTCTACCTCGACACCGACTCGCAGGATCTCAACCACACCCTGGCACTCGCAACCAAGCCGCTGAACAGCCTGGGCAAGGATGAACTGTGTCCCGGAAGCCGGGTGTTGAAAAGCATCAACGAAGGACTGCGATAGTCCCCGGTCGGGTGGAGACCTGCTCCCGGTACGGTTCTCCACCACACATTCAGCTCCGGTAACGAGAAAGAGGACGCAATGCCGTGGAAGCACGGTGTCCGCTGACTGCACATTCCAATGTCTTCGGCCATGCCAGTGTCCAAAGGGCAGCCCCATCTTGCAGGCACACTCATGCAGCAGAATTCACAATTGCCGAAAGTCCCCGGCGGGAAGTTTGTCTGATTTGATTTTTCATGCGTTTCGCAGGATTTCATATGATCAAGGAAGAGTATTTTGGGAGTGATGACCAACGTGCCGTTTTGAGGCGCGGACGGGCAATGGCCGAATTACTCGGGCGGGATGCGCGCCATAGTTATTACGGTCGCACCGTGGGACTGGTCTCGCCCGACGACGGAGACATTGACCACCTCGCCGCGCTGGTCAGGGCACAGGGAAATTCGAACTGTTCCGCTGTTCCACTCGATCAGGCAGCCGCCTACAAGGATGCGCTGGCAGCGCGCGGTCTCGTCCCCTTGCACTATGCCAAATGGGAAGGGACGGCGTCGCCTGTGGTCGCTGCGCGTATCGCGGTTGAAAACATGTCTTTGCCAGGCGACCTCAGCGTGGTGAAGGTGGATGCTTCAACGCCCGACGACATGATCGTCTCGTTGGCCACCATGGCTCTTTCGTGTGGCGTGTTGCCACTGAACGGCGAGGTTTTGCGTGGTCTTTTGAGGCCAGCGGTCTGCCTGATTGCCGTCAACAAATCGAAAAAGGTGGTTTCATGTGCTGCAGCGGCCACATTCGCGCACCAGGACCACAAAACCTTCGGCAAGCAAGCCTGGTGGGGCATGCTTGCCACCGATCCTTCGTATCGAGGTCAGGGGCTCGCGCTTGGTCTTGGTGCACAGGCTATTTTGGAGATGAACTCAGATTTCGGCGTCAAAGATTTCATGACGGGCGTTCAACCCGGAAATGCCGCTTCGGAAGCTGTTTGCGGGCGTATGGGCCTCGTCCCCGGGGAATTCGCCATTATCGGGTGCGCCGACCCGCAAGCATTGGCAAATGGCCGGATGACGAAATAGGATCATCTCGTGTCGAACTGACTTGCGAGGCGGCCCTGCCGGCCACCTCGTTTCCCCCTCAGCCAACCGGCCCGGACGCCGTGTTTGTCGTCAGACAATCTTCGCCTTGAACTCGCTCCGGCGACGATGGAGAACCGGTTCCGTGTAACCGTTCGGCTGGCGTGTTCCATCGATCACCAGTTCGCAGGCGGCCTGAAAGGCGACGGACTCGTCATAGTTTTCGGACATCGGACGGTAAGCCGGATCACCGGCATTCTGGCCATCCACGACAGCTGCCATCCGTTTCATGGTTTCCATGACCTGGTCCCTTGAGACCACGCCGTGATGCAGCCAGTTGGCGATGTGCTGCGACGAGATCCGCAAGGTTGCCCGGTCTTCCATCAGCCCGACATTGTTGATGTCCGGCACCTTGGAACAGCCGATCCCCTGCTCAACCCAGCGCACGACATAACCCAGAATACCCTGGGCGTTGTTGTCGAGTTCCGCCTGGATATCCTGTGGTGTCCAGTTCGGGCGTTCAGCCACAGGAATGGAAAGAATATCTTCCAGCTTCGCGGATTCACGAGATTTCAGCTCCGCCTGCCGCGCCGAAACGGAAACCTTGTAGTAGTGAAGTGCATGCAATGTTGCCGCCGTCGGGGACGGAACCCAGGCAGTGTTTGCACCCGACATCGGGTGACCGATCTTCTGTTCCAGCATGGCCTGCATCAGGTCCGGCATTGCCCACATTCCTTTTCCGATCTGGGCATGACCCGGCAAGCCGCAGGCAAGACCGACGTCTACATTGTTGTTTTCATAAGCGCTAATCCAGGTCGAGGTCTTCATGTCACCCTTGCGGATCATCGGACCCGCTTCCATGGATGTGTGCATTTCGTCACCGGTGCGGTCGAGGAAGCCGGTATTGATGAAGAACACACGGTCCTTTGCCTGGCGGATACATTCCCCCAGGTTGAGTGTCGTGCGACGCTCTTCGTCCATGATGCCCATCTTGAGCGTATTGCGCTCCATGCCCAGCGCATCCTCTACCCGATCGAAAAGCCGGGAAGCGAACGCGACTTCTTCAGGCCCGTGCATCTTGGGTTTGACGATATAGACGGAACCTGAACGGCTGTTGAGATTTCCACCGTTCGGGCCGATGTCATGCAGCGCGATCAGCGACGTGATCATGCCGTCGAGCATACCTTCCGGCACTTCGTTTCCGTCTTTGTCCAGAACAGCGTCAATGGTCATAAGATGCCCGACATTGCGGACCAGCAGAAGCGAGCGGCCGTGAAGTGTCAGCGCGCTGCCGTCGGGCGCCGTGTAGTGCCGGTCGGCATTAAGCCGACGCGTCACCTCTTTGTCTCCCTTACGGAAGGATTCTTCCAGATCACCCTTCATCAACCCGAGCCAGTTGGTGTAGATGACGACCTTGTCTTCCGCGTCGACAGCTGCGACCGAGTCTTCGCAATCCATGATCGTGGACATGGCCGATTCCAGAACCACATCGGACACATGTGCCTTGTCGGTCTTTCCGATCGGATGCTGCGCATCGATGTTGATTTCCAGATGCAGGCCGTTTTTCACCAACAGGATCTTGTATGGTGCTGCCGTCTCGCCCGAGTAACCGGCAAACTGAGACGCATCTTCCAGGGTGGTCTCACCATTTTCTGTCGCAATTTTCAGGACTTCGTTCTGAATGCTGAAACCGGTCGAATCCGACCAGCTTCCCGCAGCAAGAGGAACCGCTTCATCGAGTACGTTGCGGGCGTAGGCAATCACGTCCGCAGCACGTGCCATGTCAAATCCACCGGCTTGCGGTTTCGATCCCATGGCGTCGGTGCCATACAGCGCGTCGTACAGTGATCCCCAGCGGGCGTTCGCAGCGTTCAGTGCGTAGCGCGCGTTCATGACAGGTACGACCAGCTGTGGGCCGGCGACAGTTCCGATTTCCGGGTCCACCTTGTCAGTGCCAACCGCAAAGCCCTGGCCCTGTGGCACAAGATAACCGATTTCGCTCAGAAACGTCTTATATGTCGCCATCTCCGGTGTGCCCGGATTCGCCCTGTGCCAGGCATCGACCTTTTCCTGAATTGCATCGCGCTTTGCCAGAAGATCCCGGTTTTCTGGAGCCAGATCATGAACCAGTGCCGAAAGGCTCTTCCAGAAATGATCCTGATCTACACCCGTTCCGGGCAGGGCCTGTTCATTCACGAACTCGAAGAGTTCGTTGGCAACTTGCAATCCATGGGCGTCTGTACGGGCGGTCATAATTGTCTCCACGCGATGGGCTCGTGTCATGTTGTATGAATGTGTGTTTTGGGGGCAAAGCGGGCCATCGTCAATTGCTCGACAGCACTCATGACTTTTTCCGTTTTGGAAATAATACAGATTATTATCTCCATCATATTATCTTCCAGGTAAAGAATGGGCTTTTCGTCCTCTCCGCAATCCGGTACCGGTGACAACTCTGCCAGGATTTCCTCACAAGGCTCTTCATGTTCGCGATTGCAAGACGATTTGGTGACCTCACCTATGGCAATGCCTTTGTCATGCTGACGCTGACAACCCTGTTCTGGGGAGGCAACACCATCGCAGGCCGCCTCGCTGTCGGTGAAGTGTCCCCCATGATGGTCGTGTTTCTGCGCTGGCTGATCGTCGCGGCTATTTTCGTCCCCTTGTTCTGGTCCAGAATACGATCCGACTGGCCTCTCATGCGTCCCTATTTTGCACGCATGATCCTGATGGCCGCCTTCGGCTTCGTCGGCTTCAATTCGCTTTTCTATATTGCCGCCACCCAGACCACTGCGGTCAACCTGGGCATCATCCAGGGGTCGGTGCCGATCATTGTTCTGATTGGCTCTGTGATCGCATTCGGAACAAAGGTCCGCGTATTGCAGGTGCTGGGAATTCTGCTGACGCTTATGGGAGTGACCATAATCGCAGCCCAGGGCAGCCTCGATGTCCTTCTTGCGCTGGCCGTCAACCCGGGTGACGGCTACATGCTGTTGTCCTGCGTTCTGTATTCCGGGTATGCGCTTGCGCTCAGGGACAGGCCGAAAATCTCGGGACTGACCTTCTTTGCGGTGCTTTCCGGCATCTCCGTCCTTGCCTCGATACCGGGGCTCATTTTCGAGGTTTCGACCGGAACAGCTCAATTGCCTTCGTTCGACGGATGGCTCGTGGTTCTCTATATCGCGGTCTTTCCGTCGTGCCTCTCCCAGATTTTTTTCATGCGCGGTGTCGACCTGATCGGCCCGGCAAGGGCCGGTGTTTTCGTCAACCTCGTTCCGATCTTCGCGGCGGCCCTTGCCGTAACCATCTTGAATGAGCCTTTCAAATGGCACCACGGTGTCGCGCTCACGATGGTGCTTGGCGGGATCTGGCTTTCAGAACGGAAGGCAGGGCGCGGGAATTGAACGTACAACCCAACTAAAAACGCGGCGAATTTGATATCGCCTCATTCGCAAGGCACAGTGCGTTTATGGAAACACCTTTAATTACAGGCGCCTTCGCGCTTTTATTGATAACGATATCACTATTGCAACCGCTCGCCCGGCGGCTGGGGCTTGCCCCAAGTGTTCTGCTCGCGATCGTGGGAACGCTGATCGGAATTTCGGCGACCTATCTTTTTTACACAAGCCACACCAACCGCTTCGACGATTTTGCCCAAATCTTCGCGGATCCTCCCCTGGACTCGGAGATGATCCTCTACATGTTCCTGCCGCTCCTGCTGTTTCAGACAACTCTGACACTCGATATCAGGCGTATCCTGGAGGATATTGTTCCGATCCTGGTCATGGCGGTCGTGGCGGTGTTCGTGGCAACCGGATTTATCGGTTTTGCGCTCTACCCGTTGACCTCGTATTTCCTGTCCCTTGAAGACGTCTTGATCGTCTGCCTCCTGCTGGGCGCGATTGTCGCGACGACCGATCCGGTTGCCGTTGTCGCGATCTTCCGGGATATCGGTGCACCGGCAAGACTGGGTCGGATCGTGGAAGGCGAGAGCCTCTTGAACGATGCCGCAGCGATCGTGATTTTCGTCATCCTGCTGGGTATTCTGACGAAACAGCAATCGCTCACACCGGGCGAAGCTGTCGTGGCCTTCGGCCGTTCTTTCGTTGGTGGTTTGGTCGTCGGTGCGGTTCTGGCGCGCATTGCCGTCAGCCTGTTGTCCCTGATGCGCGATCTGCCGCTTGCCCAGGTTACGCTGAGCCTTGCGCTTCCCTATGGCACCTACGTGCTGAGCGACCAGTTTGTCGACGTTTCAGCTGTCGTGGCCGTTGTCTGTGCAGGAACCATATTCAACCTTTATGGGCTTGCGCGTATTCAGCCCGCCAGCTGGCAGTTTCTTCATGCTGTCTGGGAACAGCTGTCCTTCTGGGCTGCCTCACTGATCTTCCTGCTGTCCGCGATCCTGATCCCGAAACTGGTGGCGGGGTTTGCTCCGATCGACATCCTCCTGCTCATCGTGGTGATTGTCGCATCGCTGGCAGCACGGGCAGTCGTGATATTCGGGCTGCTGCCTGTGATGAGCCTGTTCGGTGCGGGACAGTCGGTCAGCAACAAGTACAAGACCGTCATCCTTTGGGGTGGAATGCGCGGTGCGGTGACCCTGATCCTCGCGCTCAGTGTTTCCGAACACGCCATACTCTCCGAAGAGGTGTCCGGGTTCGTGACGAAGCTTGCAACCGGCTTTGTCCTGTTCACCCTGCTCGTCTACGGAACCAGCCTTAAGCCGCTGATCCGCCTTCTCGGCCTGGATCAGCTGAACGCAAGGGACGAGGCTCTCAGGACGCAGTTTCTGTCACTGGCCCTCTTGGATGTGCGTTCCGAACTGGAGACAGCCGCCAAAAGCTATCATATCAACGAACGCGTGACGACGAACGTTCTCAAGGGCTACGAGAACCGGGCTGCCGCGGCCGCTTCGGAAACGAACAAACTGGAAGAACTCAAGGACTGGGACCGAGTGCGCATGGGTCTCATCGCCCTTGCAGATCGTGAACAACAACTCGTTCTGGAACATTTTCACGAAAAGACGATCTCCGGTCGCGCTGTCTCACGGTTCCTGACCCTGACCGGACGGACAGGCGACCTGACCCGCAGCGACGGCCGCTCCGGCTATAACAAGGCAACGCGGCAACCCTTGAAGTTCGGCTTCGGCTTCAGGCTGGCACAGACGCTTCAAAGACGATTGCGGATCACCCGGCCCCTTGCCAATCAACTCGCCGACCGTTTCGAGTTTCTGCTGATTTACCGGATACTTGCCGATGAACTGGTTGATTTCAACGACAGCCGCATCCGTCCCTTGATGGGAGACCGCGTCGCCGACATTCTTCTCGATACTCTCAGCCTGCGGCAGGATGAAACGATCCAGGCGATTGATGCGCTGCGACTGCAATATCCGGATTATGCCGACTCGCTCGAAGGCCAGTTCCTGTTGAAGGCCGGTGTGCGGCTGGAAGAAACGGCCTATGACGAAGCCAAGGGCCAGATGCTGATCGGCACCGAATTGCATCGGGACCTGTTGCGAGATGTTGAAAGGACGAGAAGAACGAGCCACACGAGGCCAAAGCTTGATCTGGGTCTGAAGACCGGTGACCTGGTGAGCGCGCACCCTCTGTTCAAGGACCTGCCCCGCAAGCAGCAGAAGGCTATCCGGCGCATGATGCGGCCCCAATTCGCAACCCCGCGCGAGAAGCTGATCCGTCGGGGCGACCGGGGTGATGCAGCCTATTTCATCGCCTCGGGAGCAGTGGAAGTTCAGGCACCCACGCACAGCGTTCGTCTCGGGCGAGGCGATGTCTTCGGGGAAATCGCACTCATGACCGGTGGACGGCGCAGTGCCGACGTTGTCGCGCTTGGCTATTGCCAGTTGCTGAGTCTCGGCGCTCATGATTTCAAGTCCCTGATGGAGCAGCACCCGGACTTGCGCGAACACGTTGTGGCGCTGGCCACCAATCGGCAGCTGATGAACACGGACAAGGCCGAACACGAAATCGAAGACCCTGTCGTTCCCCAATTCACACTAGACGACCCACCTGAAGACCAGACGTCTGAAAATGACGAAGCAGGGAACATGGACGGCGATCTGGATCAATCGACAAGTGAACTGCCGGAGGGTCCAGAAACTGACACCTCGACGGTGGAAATAGAGATCACTGAAGAGATCAAGGTGACCGAAACCATCAAGATCGCCGAAGACAAGGAACTGCCTGACACGCATCAGGACAGTGATACGGCCGCTGACGAAAAGACAGGCAATGTTACAAAAAAGGAGACCGCATCCGGGTGATGCGATCTCCAAAGCCGATACGGTTCCGGCGTATTATCCCGCCTTTTGAATTTCGACCGAATGCGGATAGGGGATAGAGATGCCCCCGGCGTCGAACGCTTCCTTGACCGCCTTGAGCATGTGGAACTTCAGTTCCCAGTAGTTTTCGGCGGCACACCACAAACGCACGCCCAGATCGACCGAACTGTCACCGAGATTGGTCACACGCACCCACGCCTCCGGGTCCTTGTGTACGCGCTCGTCCGCATTGGCGACATCCAGAATGATCTGGATCGCCTTGTCGACGTCGTCGCCGTAGTCGATGCCAAAGGTGAGGTCCAGCCGCCTCGTGTCATGTGCCGAATAGTTGGTCACGACCGACCCCCATGCCTGGCCGTTCGGCATGATGATCTGGACATTGTCCGGTGTCACGAGTTCGGTCACGAAGATGTTGAGATCCTTCACCGTGCCGGAGGTTCCGCCAACGTCGACAAACTGGCCGATTCTGTAGGGCCGGAAGATGATCAGCATCACCCCGGCCGCGACGTCACTCAAGGTTCCCTGCAACGCCAAGCCGATCGCCAGCGTACCGGCGCCGAGCACCGCGACCAGGCTGGTCGCCTCGATGCCGAACAACTGCAGGACAGCTATCAACGTGATCAGCAGGACCAGCCAGCGAACGATCGACGCGGCAAAACCGCCAATCGTGTCGTCGATCTGAGGGTGACTGACAATCCGTCGCCGCACCAGTCCGGACAGCATACCTGCGACTATCCAACCTATGATCAGGACAACGACGGCTTTTGCCGCGTTGATGAGAAGCGGAGCGTAAGCACTCACCTGATCCATTGCGCCTTCCATGAAGCCCCTCCTTGATAACCGAGCCTAACGATAGTGTTTCAATACCAGACTGAACGACCAACCAAAACAACCGGTCCTTCCACCGGAAATTGGGGGCGGACCATGCCGTCCACCCCCAAACACTACTAGCGGCTAGCGTCCAGCCAGTCTTCGAGAAACTGCACCATATCCTCGTTGCCACACCCTGCAATGAAGTTCGGATAAAGAACACTGCCTGCTTCCAGGAGCAGTCGAGCGCACGCCAAGTGATCCGCTTCCGGTCTTTTGGGGGCAAATTCCGAACCGTGAATGACAGTATCGAGTGCATCCCCGCCGTAGTCATTCTTGCGGGTCAGGTCCGGGCCGAGTGACAGAAAGTAAGCCATTTCTTCGCGGAGCCCGTTCCAACCGGCCACATGCAAGGGTGGCAAGCCCATGCTGTCCGTCACATCCGGGTCCAGTCCGGCTGACACCAGCCGTTGCATGTGACCGAGATTACCGGGAATGAAGGCAAGTCGCGTCAAAAGTCCCTTGTCCTCGTCGCTCAGATGCGTGACATCCAGAGGACCCGGCGCAGGGCCGTTGTCAGCGCACGCGGCGAGAACCATCTCGTTCCGGTCAAGCGGTTCGGCATATCCCTTCTGGTCCAGAAATGCGGCAACCGGTCTGTTTCCGTAGATCATCGCCATGGCGTAAGGGGTGTGACCGTCCCAGCGGGCAACCGGGTCGGCGCCAAATTTCAGCAACAACTCGACGATTTTCACCGAGCACCCCCGTCGCGCTGCCTGATGGAGCGATGGAATCGTGTTCATCGGTTGCCCGCTCGGGTGGTCAGGCACGGTCAGATTTGGGTCGGCTCCCGCTTCCAGCAACAGACGGACCATCTCCGCGTTGTCGAAATCGAGTGCGCGTGGCAACGCGTTGGTACCATCAGGCTTGGCCCCGTGCCTCAGGAGCAATTCAAGCGCTTTGGTATGTCCAAGTTCGGTGCTGTGATAGAGGCTTTCGTCGTCGTTCGGATTGGCACCTTGCTCCAGCAACCATCTGCCGAGAGCAAAATTGTCCGCGTGGCAGAGTGCTCCGTAAAGCGCAGACAGTTTGTAGTCACCATCAGGCTCCGGAGAATAACCTTCGTCCACATCGGCTCCGTGGCTGATCAACAAATCGGCTATCGCAGTCATGTCTGTTGATTTATCAGGCCTGCGATGAATGTCTTTTGAATAGGCCAGATGAAGAATTGGAGACCGGATGCCAACAACACGGGTCGCCGCCGAAGCATCTGCCTCGATTGCTGTGCGGACGGCTTCAAGATCGTAAAGTGCAATCTGGAGGCCGAGATTGTCATTCTTGAGGTCCGGATCGCCCTGAAGCAGTTTCTCCGTTACCCAATGCTGTCCGAAATATAGTGCCACCTTGAGCCGCTCGGCACGCTGTGCCCGGCTCATGGCTCCGCTTTCGATCGCAAATTTCAGTTTTGGCCAGCTTTCATGGCCTCCTTCTCGCGCGATTACGTGGAGAAAGTCAGCATGCCTGAGCTTCTTCTCAACGCTCACGTGTTTCACAACACGCGCAATCGCTTCCGGATCACCTTTGGCATGCGACTTGCGCAACCGGCGCGCCGCATTCTTGAAATTTTCGAGTTCCTGGAAATTGCCGTCCGACATGGCTTTTCTCCTGTTCAAACTGCCCGGGCGATCCGCTGGGTTCGGGCGCAGGTGAAAAACCGGCTATCATCGTCGTGTGTCAGGGTACTTTCGCTTTCCGCGGATCCGGCTGCCGCCCTCGTCGGCACCTAAAAGCTGCATGAACGAGCCGCGGAATGCAAGCCCGTTCACAGGTGATGACCATCATTCAATCCTTGGCCGGTCCAAGATCGGCCGGCGCGTCGACGCCCTCGGGGACGAAGAAATCCGGCGCAAGTGCAAGACTGGGGTCGACCCGGTACTTGTCAAAATCGGTGACACCCCTGCTTGCCAGGAATGTATCGTCGATCACGAACTGACCGGTAAAATCTCGTGAGGGCGAGACGAAGATTTCATGGGCCGCATCTGCAAGAATGTCCGGCGTACGGCTCTGCTGCATCATCTTGTCGCCGCCGATAATGTTCTTGATCGCTGCCGTTGCGATGGTCGTCCTCGGCCAGAGCGCGTTCACCGCAATCCCCTTGGATCTCAATTCCCCGGCAAGGCCAAGAACAACGAGGCTCATTCCGTATTTGGCGATGGCGTAAGGCGTAAAGGGTGCAAACCACTTTTCCTGCATGTCGAGTGGTGGCGACAACATGAGGATATGCGGGTTGTCGGCGTTTTTCAGATGCTCAATCGCGTGTTTGGAACAGGCCATTGTCCCACGCGTGTTCACCTGGTGCATCAGATCGAACCGTTTCATGTCGGTCTGCTGCAGGGGCGTCAGCTGAATGGCGCTCGCATTGTTGACCAGAATGTCCAGGCCTCCGAAATGGTCCGCCGTCCTGTCTATGCCCGCCTTGACAGCTTCATCGTCGCGTACGTCAAGGACAAGTGGCAGTGCCTTGCCACCTGCAGCCTCGATCTCTTCGGCTGCCGTATAGATCGTGCCTTCGAGTTTCGGATGCGGTTCGGCCGTCTTGGCCGCTATGGCGATGTTTGCACCGTCCCTGGCTGCCCGTAGCGCAATCGCCTTGCCGATACCGCGCGAGGCGCCGGTGATGAAGAGTGTCTTACCCTTCAAGGACATGATTTTCTCCTCCAGAGTGTCGCCGTGGCGGCGATGGTTTGATTGTGCTGATCATTCAACTCGCGTTTCGTGTCCGTGCACCATTCCGGATTGTAGCGCGAGCGGCAATGTCGGCATCCGGCAAGCACTTGGCAACAGTCCGACCGGAGCACGTTCATCGCCTGCATTCATTGTCAGGTCAGGCCTTCTTTTTCGACATGAAGGCCTGGAACGCGGCGATTGTTTCGGGTGCCGTCAAGCGCTCCGCAAAGATCCTGATTTCTTCTTCGACCCGTTCGGAAACGGCCTGCGTGTCTCCTCGCAAAAGTTTTCGCGACAAGGCCATGGCTTCCGGTGGCTTTGCCGCAATCTGCCTGGCGCAGGACAGCGCGGCAGTCTCGACGTCTTCTTCCACGATTTCGTTGACCAGTCCGATCTGCGCAGCCTTGTCCGCCGTCATTGGATTGCCCAGACACAGCAATTCAAAAGCTCTTGCGTGACCCATGAGTTGCGGACCGAGCAGGCTGGATCCGGCTTCCGGCACCAGTCCGAGATCGACAAACGGTGACCGGATAAAAGCGCGCCGGCTGGCAAATACCATGTCGCAATGCATCAGCAAAGTGGTGCCGACCCCAATCGCAATGCCGTCAACAGACGCGACCAGCGGCTTTTCGTTGCGCACGAGCGCGCGCAGGAAGCGCACAACCGGTGTCTCCGAGATTGCGACCTTGCCTGCATACTGAAGGAAGTCACCAATATCGTTGCCCGCTGTAAACACGTCCGGCTGCCCGCAGATGAGATGACACCGCACCTCGCCATCCGTGTTTCCGGTTTCCAACGCTTCGGCAAGCTCGGTGTACATGGCGCCCGTCAAGGCGTTTTTCTTTTCGGGCCTGTCCAGACGCAGGATCTGAACGCCGTCTTGCAGGCTTTTGCGGATCATTCCAATACTCCGATCAGGCTGTTCAGGACGCAAGGGCTTCGGCGTCAAAGGCCTGAATGGCTTCGGCCGACAAAACGATATCCGACTTCAGGCCTGCGGTTTCGCCGAGCACCGTTTCACAGAAACTCCGAGCCAGGAGCGTCCGTTCCGCCAAACGCGCGGCCGGCTCCAACACGGATCGCAGCGCCCCCTTGGCCAGCAGTGCGCCGCCCAGTGAAAGGCCCGCGACACGCAGATACGGCGTCGCACCGGAAAGTGCGTCCGCAATCCGGCCTTCGGCCTGAGCAGAGAGCATGAAGTCGGTGGCCTCTTCAAGATCTCGAATGCTTGCGTTCAGCCGGTCTGCGGTCGCACCGAATTCTGGGCGATTTGATGCCGCAACCTCATCTGCGATCGCCTTGAGTTCTGCGATGAAACCGTTGATCTGAGTGCCACCCGATAGTGGCAGTTTACGCATAACGAGGTCGATCGACTGAATGCCGTTCGTCCCCTCATAGATTGGTGCAATGCGGGCATCGCGCAGGTGCTGCGCGGCACCGGTTTCCTCGATGTAACCCATACCACCGTGAATCTGGACGCCAAGTGACGCCACTTCAACGCCGAAGTCTGTTGAGAGAGCCTTGGCTATCGGTGTCAGAAGACCAGCACGTTCGTTCCAGAATGTTCGTCCATCGTCGTCGTCCGCGATACTGGTCATGTCGATGGCATGCGCGCAGGCGTAACAAATCGCGCGGGCAACCTGGGTCTTGGATTTCATTGTCAGCAGCATGCGTTTGATATCGGGATGGCGCGCGATCGGGCTCATGCCTTCGCCCTTGTCACCTGGCGCCCTGCCCTGCTTGCGCTCAACGGCATAGTTCAGCGCATGCTGATATGCCCGTTCGGCAACACCCAACCCCTGGATGCCGACCGCAAGACGTGCGTTGTTCATCATCGTGAACATGCAGGCAAGGCCTCGGTTCTCCTCACCGATCAGCCAGCCTGTCGCGCCGCCGTCGTCGCCGTAGATCATGGTGCAGGTGGGCGACCCGTGGATCCCCATCTTGTGTTCAACACCGGCCACGCGGACATCGTTCCGAGCCCCAAGAGCACCGTCGTCGCCGACCAGGAACTTCGGCACCAGAAACAAGGAAATACCCCTGGTCCCGGCGGGCGCGTCCGGCAAGCGTGCAAGTACCATGTGAATGATGTTGTCGGTCAGGTCGTGATCTCCGTAGGTGATGAAGATCTTCTGGCCAAAGATGCGGTATGTTCCGTCATCATTCCGTTCTGCGCGGGCTCGCAGCGCATTGAGATCCGAACCGGCCTGAGGCTCGGTCAGGTTCATGGTCCCCATCCATTCACCGCTCACCAGCTTGGCCAGATATTTTGCCTTCAATTCATCCGAGGCATGTTTTTCCATGGCCTCCACCGCGCCGATGGTCAACGTCGGGCCGATCGCGAATGACATGGACCCCGAGTTCCACATCTCAAGCGCAGCTGCCGAAAGCATTTGGGGAAGCCCCTGCCCGCCAGATTCAGGATCCGCCGACAAACCATTCCAGCCACCGTCGATCCATGCATGATAAGCTTCGCGCCATCCCGGTGGTGTGGTTACCTTCCCGTCTTGAAGCGGTGTACCATGCTTGTCAGCAACCGCGTTCAGCGGTGCAATCTCTTCGGCGGCAAACCTGCCTGCTTCCGCGACAATTGCGTCGACAAGATCATCTCCCAGTTCAGCGTAACGCGTATTTTGCTGCAGGTCGCCAAGGCCACAGACATGTTTCAGCGTGAAGGCGATCTCGTCAACTGGAGCGCGATACATTCAGGTCCTCCCAAGACCGGCCGTTTTCGGCAATTGTCGGTTTTCGCCATCCCAAGCTTGACGGAGGCGGTACTTGTCCGCAAAAGGCGCATGAGACAGGTATTTGACAGGACAATAGACCAGTTGACGTTAACGTCAACCCGTACCGCAACGGCATGTCGTTGTCTTTTTTGTTTAATACACAATGCCGGAAGCCGCAGAGATCAGGACATGCAACGCTGGACCCTCGATTTGAACAGACCGGACTGGCGGAACGCTCTCGAAGCCTCTGCCGTTTGCTCGGCGATTACAAACGGTGAACTGGTGGCGGTGCCAACTGAAACGGTCTACGGACTGACGGCTGATGCCACCAACGGAGAAGCATGTGCGAAGATTTTTGCAGCCAAGGGCAGGCCGCAATTCAATCCGCTGATATCGCACGTCGCTTCGCTTGCCGATGCACAACGGCATGGAGAGTTTGACAGCCCGGCGCTGGACCTTGCCAAGGCCTTCTGGCCGGGACCCTTGACCCTTGTCGTTCCGAAAAAGAAGACTTCGACCATTTCCGACCTCGCAACAGCAGGTCTGTCGACAGTTGCCTTGCGCGTTCCGGAGGGGCCAGTCATGCGGTTCCTGTCGGAAAAGACGGGCTGTCCCCTTGCAGCGCCCAGTGCAAACCGCTCGGGAAAGATCAGTCCGACACGGGCTGACGACGTGATTGCCGACCTCGAACCCTGTCTCAGCTTCATTATTGATGCAGGGCCGTGTTCCATCGGGATCGAATCCACGATTGTCGGGCTCACAGACGGTACGCCCAGACTGTTACGGCCGGGTGGGATAACGCGTGAAGACCTGCAAGGCATCCTTGGTTCAAGCCTTCAAGATGCACCCACAAATGTGCAACCAGATGCGCCAGAGGCACCCGGCATGCTCCTGTCACACTATGCGCCGAACGCAACAATGTCCTTGAACGCTTGCGAAGCGGTACCCTCAGACGCCTTGCTGTCCTTCGGACCCGACAGGGTGCCCGGCGCGGATCAGGCTTATGCGGAATTCAACCTCAGCCCGAGAGGGGACTTTGCGGAGGCGGCTGCCAACCTCTTTCGGGGGATGCGGACCCTCGACGCCAGCGGTGCGAACACCATTCGGGTACAGTTTATCCCCAGCTTTGGGTTGGGTGAAGCAATCAACGACCGTTTGCAACGAGCAGCCGCACCTCGTTGACGGAATGGGGCTGGCCACGCGCGTCTGCGACAGGTGTTGTGTTGTCCCTACCTCGTTGATGCAATTTTCAGCTGCAATCGAAAACAGCATATATTTCAGCGTTTCACGATAGACACTTGTTTTGTCAGTTGAACCATGTCCACCTAAAGTTATCACAGCACCAAGGCAAGCTTCCAATATAACAGATAAACAAAAATCAAGTTCACTCGCATTTAAAATCTTGGCAATTCATACAAGGAACAGTGAGTGCAAAGGTCTGCCTCCAGACTTATCAACAAGTTGCATAGGCTGAGTTACGGTAAAAAGCTCGCTTTACGTTACGAGAATCACTTAGTCTTGTTGTCAGAATTGAGATGCAGCGGACCTCCCCTCGGGCATTGCGGTGCTCGCACCTTTAAACGGCCGGCCAAAGAGCCGGCCTTCTTTTTGAGCCGCTCACCCGCTGCAATCACGCATTTGTCGCTCTTCTTAAGACCTATCATCAATTGACAGGCCCGCCACCGGCGGCTCAGATGTTCCCCTGTTGCTCAAAAAACAAAACTCTTCGGAAACGCCACCTTGTCAACGCTTCTCTTGCATCATTCCTGCTATCTCGACCATCTGACCCCGCTCGGGCATCCTGAACGGCCGGACAGGATTCGGGCGATAGACAGGATCCTGGAACATGAAAAGTTCCAATCCGTCGAGCGCGACCTTGCCCCGGTGGGTGCACTGGAGGATATCGCGCGCGCCCATCCCATGAGTTACGTGGACCAGCTCCACCGACTGGCCCCGGACGAAGGCGTGGCGCGGGTTGATGCGGACACAACAATGTCTCCCGGCACATGGGAAGCGGCTCTCAGGGGGGCGGGCGGGGCCTGCCGTGCTGTCGACGAAGTGTTGACGAAGAAGGTCGACAACGCCTTTTCCGCTTCCCGCCCGCCGGGCCACCATGCGGAAAAAGAACGGGCGATGGGCTTCTGCTTTTTCAACAACGTTGCCGTTGCCGCCAGATACGCTCAGGAAAAGCACGGTGTCGGCCGAGTGGCGATCATTGATTTTGACGTCCATCACGGCAATGGCACTCAGGATATTTTTTGGGACGACTCCAGCGTGATGTACTGTTCCACGCATCAGATGCCGCTCTATCCAGGCTCCGGCGCTGCGTCTGAAACCGGTGATGCGAACACCATTGTGAACGTTCCGCTTGCCCCCGGTGAGGATGGCCTCGCCTTCAAGGAAGCATTCGAGGTCGCGATCCTGCCCCGGCTCGATGATTTTGCTCCGGAATTCGTGATCATTTCCGCAGGTTTCGATGCACACGCCCGCGACCCCCTGGGGGGGCTCAACCTTGTCGAGGCCGATTTCGCCTGGGCGACCCGCGTATTGATGGATGTCGCCGACAAACATAGTGATGGACACCTGATTTCTGTTCTGGAAGGCGGTTACGATCTGGAGGGACTCGCCCGGTCGACGGCGGCGCACGTCATGACTCTCATGACCGGCTGACCTCTCCGAATTGAAAAACGACGGGGATGATCCTGTCTATCTGACACTTCACGGCTTGACCTGCACGCTCAAGCCCGCAAGTTTCCAGATGAACTCATGCTTCAGACAAGGACCGCACCAATGAGCGACGCTGCAGGCGACATTTCCAAACTATCTTTTGAGGACGCACTCAAGCAGTTGGAAACGATCGTGCGGGAACTCGAGCAAGGCAACGTCGCCCTGGAACGCAGCATCGAGATGTATGAACGCGGTGATGCCTTGCGAAAGCACTGCGATACGCTATTGAAATCTGCGGAGGCAAAAGTGGAAAAAATCCAGCTTGGCCAGAACGGCGAAGCCAATGGATCCACCGAATTGGACGCCCAGTAAGCCAAGCTGGTCCGACGACGGCGAATGACGGGCGGAGCCTGTCAGGGCGTGGTTTTTCCAAAAAACTCAATTCAGACAGAATTCCTTATTCCACCCGTTTGTTGCCATCCGGTTCCGCGAACTGCCGAGTGCAAAACCGAAACGTGCTCGCACCGGTCCCGATCTGCCGATCGTTTACCAGGGTTGTTGCCGATCACATCAAGAGGTCGAGACGATAATCCAATGGCTCGGTAGATGTCCGTTACGCCATAGCCCGATGCCCGACTAACGTGCTGATCATGTCCCTTCAACTGGTAACCGCTCCGGAGGCATCCTGGCAAAACAGCCAAGCCTTCTCGTACGATCCAACCCGTTGACAGCGTAAAGAGTCACAAGCTCCCTCAAGCGTTTCATTTGCTATTTCTCAAAGAAATTGATAGTAATATTTACAAGTTTAAGCGGTCTTTATGTAATATTTAGTAGATGCTTTATAACATGCCGTCACTTAGTAAATCAGATGAAGTAGATCTACTTTTACGAGTATTGAGATGCTCCACACAATCGGCCGATTGGACGAGCGTGCTGGATTTGATCGATTCAAAACTGAACTGTACTTCGTTTCTGGTGGAGTTTGCGAAAAGCAATGTTCCGACCAACCGGTTCGGAGGGGATCACTCGACACGCAAGCTGAACGGAATGTTGCAGACTTCGGCAACCGGCGGAAGCCGCAAGGCTTTGCAGTTCCTGCTGACAGAAGCCCCTCTGCATTATCCCTTTTGCAGAACAACGCTCGGCAAAGGCGAATTCAATGGCCGCAAGCCCCTCGGCGAGACTGAAAAGACATCAGAAGACCTTGCACGAGCGATGGAATACGATGCCGATGACAATCGCCCGGACCGTCATGTCATTCAGCCCGAGATACCCGGTCTGGTTTCTCCTCTGAGACGCACTGAAAGCTCCACGATCCTGTTCGGCTGCCTCTTTCCCGAACACACGATCACGTCGATTGACGTCGCAATCGCCAACAAAACGTTCAGCGTGCTTGCAACATTGCTGTCTCCCGGGCTGGACGCCTTTTTCCAGATCGACCAGGAGCGTGCCACCAACCGCATCCATCGAACACTTCTTTCATTCACTTCCTGCCCCGCCGTCCTTGCAACGCAAGAAAGAATTGTGCTCGGCCAGACGGCATCGGGAATAGACAAACTGATTGCGACCGGCGGTGTCAGCCTTCGGGATGAAAAACTGGATTTCAAGAACAGGAGAATGGAAACCTGTCTGCAAGGTCTGTTGAACGAGATACAGGGGCAGGAACATTTCCAGGACGCTGAAAACAAATCAAATAGTGCGACAGAGAGCCAAAGCCAGGAGCATGCCGTCTTTATCGAAGACCCAAGCGGGCGTCTGAACCGGATTACCTTTGGTGCGATCACGCCCGCGCCGGTAGATGACAGATGCAGGTCTGCGCCCTGGATCCTGATCAGGATGACCGAACCTTCCGAACTGCCGCAAGCTGTCGAACTCGCTTTGCAGGACTATTATCTGCTGTCCCAATCCGAAGCGCATCTGGCCCGCTATCTGACGATGACCGGTTCGATGACCGACACGGTCGAGCAGCTTGGCATCACCAGGAACACGGCCAAAACACACATGCGCCGGATTTTTGAAAAAACCGGTATCAACACACAGCTTCAGCTGGCGAGGCTGGTGCACAAGCTATCGGGATACTTCTAGGTTAATCAAAGCAAACTGGTCGGAACAACGTCCAAGCGCTCGAACATCTGTTCGATTTCCGGTCATTTCGGCACAAAAAGGGGCCGCAGGTGTGCGACCCCAAGTTGATCACTGTGCACGTGGCCCCATCGACCACAACCAATGCATTAGGCCAGATCCGACTCAGATGCATCACCCAAAAGGGTGACTGATTTTCAAAATCGCGCGATAGCGCAATAAATGCACGTTATCTGCACCTGGTTTGAAAAAATCTGTTCTACAAAATGCTGCAAGTCTCTTGTTGAGAGCACGCAACATTTTGGCGCATTACTGTTGAGGCATTTGCGCCCTATAATTGGTTAGTGTATGCCTGCCCGCCAGATTTAGATTCATGGAGCCATCAGCAGAGTGTCTTCAAAACCCAATACCCCTCTCCTCGACAAGGTCAGGTCCCCCAAGGACCTGCGCACGCTCGAAGAAACAGACCTTCAGCAGCTTGCCGAGGAGTTGCGGTCGGAAACCATCGACGCCGTGTCGATCACGGGCGGTCATCTAGGAGCCGGTCTGGGGGTGGTCGAACTGACGGTCGCGCTCCACTACGTGTTCAACACTCCGGAAGACAGGATCATCTGGGATGTAGGACATCAATGTTATCCTCACAAAATCCTGACGGAACGGCGTGATCGTATCCGGACGCTGCGTCAGGGCAATGGTCTTTCCGGTTTCACCAAGCGCGCCGAAAGCGAATACGATCCCTTTGGGGCTGCGCACTCTTCCACATCCATTTCCGCAGGTCTCGGCATGGCGGCCGGGCGCGATCTAAAGGGCGAAGACAACAACGTAATCGCGGTGATCGGTGACGGCGCCATGTCTGCCGGCATGGCCTACGAGGCCATGAACAACGCCGGACATCTCGGTTCACGCCTGATCGTCATTCTCAACGACAACGATATGTCCATAGCCCCGCCGGTCGGAGCGATGTCGGCCTATCTTGCGCGGCTGGTTTCCGGCCCGACCTATCAAACGCTGAGGGATGCGGCGAAAAACATCGTCAAGAACCTGCCGAAACCAGTGTTCGAAAAAGCTGCACGCGCCGAAGAATATGCCCGCGGCTTCTGGACCGGTGGAACGATGTTCGAAGAACTCGGGTTCTACTATGTCGGTCCCGTTGACGGACACAATCTGGAGCATTTGCTGCCGGTTCTCAAAAACGTACGCGACACGCATCACGGTCCGATTCTCATCCACGCCGTGACCCAGAAGGGCAAGGGTTATGGCCCGGCAGAAGGTGCCAGGGACAAGTATCACGGCGTTGCAAAGTTCGATGTCATAACCGGCAAGCAATCCAAGCCGAAGGCGAACGCTCCCAGCTATACGAACGTCTTTGCGACATCACTGATCAAGGAAGCGGAAGCGGACGAAAAAGTCGTCGCAATTACAGCGGCCATGCCAGATGGAACCGGACTGAACCTGTTCGGTGAAGCGTTTCCCAAACGCACATACGACGTCGGCATAGCAGAGCAGCACGCGGTAACCTTTGCCGCCGGCATGGCGACCGAAGGCTTTAAACCGTTCGCGGCAATCTACTCCACATTCCTGCAACGCGCCTACGATCAGGTCATCCATGATGTGGCAATCCAGGGTTTACCGGTGCGCTTTCCGATCGACCGTGCCGGCCTTGTCGGCGCGGACGGACCAACGCATGCGGGTGCATTCGACACTGCCTTCCTGTCCTGCCTTCCCGGCTTTGTGGTGATGGCGGCTGCCGATGAAGTCGAACTGCGTCACATGGTGGCAACAGCCGTTGCCTACGACGAAGGTCCGATCTCGTTCCGCTATCCGCGCGGCGAAGGTGTCGGGCTCGACATGCCCGAGCGCGGCAGCGTTCTCGACATCGGCAAGGGCGTCATCCGCCGCGAGGGCACAAAGGTGGCGCTCCTCAGTTTCGGTGGCCGGATGAACGAATGTCTGGAAGCAGCTGATGAACTTGATGCCGCCGGTCTTTCGACGACAGTTGCCGATGCTCGCTTTGCCAAGCCGCTGGACATGGACCTGATCCGGCGCCTTGCGCGCGAACACGAAGTTCTGGTGACGATCGAGGAAGGATCCGTCGGTGGATTCGGCAGCCACGTACTGACGAATCTCGCCGAAGAAGGCCTCCTCGACAACGGTCTCAAGGTGCGTACTCTGGCCTTGCCGGATCTCTATCTCGATCATGACAAGCCGGACACGATGTACGCGAGAGCAGGACTGAATTGCGAAGGCATCATGAAAGCCGTTTTCACCGCACTTGGTACGGAAAGGCTGAGTGCGCCGCAGCGCGCGTAAACGGCTTCGCAGACTGACAAAATCGACGCCGGCAAGTGCGCATGCGTCACGCTTCAAATCGTGATTGACACGAGCTGCCATAACTGAAAATGCTGGTGCTCAGGATCAAACGCGCCGGTTCCAACCGGCGTTTTTTGTTTTGGAACGAGTCACCGGGAGGCAGCCATGGCTCAGACACTCATTTCCGTGTCCGCTCTTTTGTTGTCCGTTGCCATGCTCATTTTCGGGCACGGTCTTCAGACCACGCTCCTGCCGCTGGCCGCGGACCGGTTCTATTTCAGTGATTTCGAAATCGGTGCAATCTCTTCAGCCTACTTCGTAGGACTGGTTCTGGGCTGTCTCGGTGCACCGCTGCTGATCATGCGCGCCGGGCATATCCGCGCCTTTGCGGCGCTCGTTTCACTGATGTCCGGAGCCGCGATCCTGCATCCGGTTCTGATCGACCCCTACTCATGGTTCATCATTCGCGTTGTCTCTGGTTTCAGCCTGGCCGGTTTTTACATGATCGTCGAAAGCTGGCTCAACGAAAGCGCGACCAACGAGAACCGCGGAACGATCATGTCGGTCTATATCGTTATCGTGTTCGGTGCGATGATCCTCGGGCAGGTTTCGATTGCCAGCATGAATATTTCGTCCTTCGTGCCATTCGCAGTTGCCTCTGTTGCGTTGAGCCTTGCCGTGATGCCGATTTCGCTGACGACGGCAACGCAACCAGCACCGATCACGCTTGTGCGCTTCCGGCCGATACGCCTCTACCAGACCTCGCCGGCAGCCTTTGTCGGAATTCTGCTCATCGGGGTTTCGCAGGGTGCGATCTTCACACTTTCTCCGCTGTACGGGTCACAGATAGGCCTTTCAACCAATCAGTCAGCCTATTACGCGGCTGCAATCATCGGCGGCGGCATGATGGCACAGTGGCCGGTCGGCCGCTTGTCCGACCGGATGGACCGCCGCCTTGTCCTTGTGGGCCTTGGTGCTGCGACTGCGGTGGCTGCACTCACAATTGTGGTGTTCTCACCGACAGCATTTCCGATTGCGATCCTGTCGGCGGTGCTTGTCGGCATATTCACCCAGCCACTTTACGCCATAGCGGTTGCCCACGCTTTCGACCACGCCGCGCCGGAGGACTTCGTTGAAACCTCGTCCGGGATGTTGCTGTCATTCGGCATCGGTTCGATCATCGGCCCGTTGGTCGCCTCGCTGATTATGGGACAAATCGGACCTTCCGGACTTTACGTCATGATTGCCGCAGTCAGTCTGACAATGGCTGCATTCGTGCTGACACGCGTGTTTACGAGAGAGGCGTTGACGGACGACGAGAAAACGGATTTCGAGTACGCTGCAACGGCGCAGGTCGGCTCGGTTATTTCGCCCGAACCTCTCGACGCGGAAGCCGAGGAATATGTCATTCCGCCGGAGGAATTCCCGGCCTATGAAGACGATATCTATAATTTCGACACGCCTTCGGACGAAACCGAAGATGACACCGGTGGCGGGAACGGGCCGTCCGAAGATGATCTAGCTGCCGACAACAAGGACGTCGGGGCCAAGGGCGACCGCTCCGGTGAACCCGTTCTTGAAACACATCCGGAGACTGGCAAATCCGAAAAGCCCGACGGCTCCTGACTTATTGTGGTGACATGCGCGGTTTCGCCGCTCGACAGAAAGACGGAACAGGCCTATAGCCCTCACATGGCTTTGCGTGGCGCATATCTGCAGACCTTGCGACGTGAGCGTCATCCACTGGTGGCGTTTGCTGCGCTTGCGTTTTCGTTGCGTCTGGGCCTCGTTGTGCTCGCAACAGCCATTTCACCCGACTATGCAGCCGCGTCGGGCCTGACAAGCCTTTGTCAGCCTTCCGGTCAAGAGCAAAGCACCCCCTGGCCGCACGACATGCTGGCCTGTCAGTGCGGTCCCGCGTGCGCAAGTGGCTGTGCGCCCGGATCGTGTCTGCCAGGCATCTCCTCGGTGATGCCGTTCGAGGCCCCGGGATCGTGTGCTCCATCGGACGTCGCAGACAAGCCAATCTGCATTGCTGACAAACGTCGCGTCACGCCCATTCGGGGTCCCCCCTCTTCCTTGGTCTGAAACCGTTCAAAAACCCAGATTCCAAGGATACCGAAATGAAACTCTGGACATCCATCGCCGCTGCGACGGCGCTTACCGTCTTTTCTCTTTCCGCACTCGCGTCCGACTACCAGGCGGGCGACCTGTCACTCTCAAAAACATGGACGCGCGCAACCCCGCCCAAAGCCAAGGCCGGCGGCGGTTTTGTGGAAATCGTCAACTCCGGTTCAGAAGCAGATCGCCTGGTCTCGGCAAGTTCCGATGTCGCCGCCAAGGTTGAAATTCACGAAATGACCGTGACCGATGGCGTGATGAAAATGCGGAAAATGCAGGACGGGATCGAAATCCCGGCCGGTGAAACCGTTACCTTGAAGCCCGGCGGCCTGCACATCATGTTCATGGGACTGAACCAGGCATTCGAAGAGGGGTCTACTGTTCCAGTGGTGCTCACATTCGAAAAGGCGGGGGATGTCGCCATTGATCTTGATGTCGCCAAGATGGGCGCGAAATCGATGGATCACGGCCACATGAAGCATAGCAAAAACTGATATTTCCTGAAGAGGACGACCCATGTCTGGCTTGAAACTCTTCCGGTACGTGGCCTGGGCGGCAGTTGCCGTCCTTGCCGGCGTATCCGGGGTGCTTGTGTATCAACAAACGGCCGGAAACGAAAATTCCGGTGGCCTGATTGAACCGCTGGCGGCGATCGGCGGCCCATTTGAACTTGTCGATGGAAACGGCGAGACCGTAACGGACGCGACTTTTGCCGGAAAACCGACCGTCCTGTTTTTCGGTTTCACCTATTGTCCGGACGTGTGTCCGACGACCCTCTCGGAGCTGCAGGGCTGGATGGACGCACTCGGTGACGACGCGGAAAAACTGAACTATGCCTTTGTTTCCGTTGATCCGGAACGCGATACCCCCGAAGTCATGCGTGACTATGTCTGGGCATTCGACAAGCGCATTACACCGCTGACCGGATCGCGTGAACAGGTCGATGCCATGATCAAAGCCTATCGCGTCTATGCCAAGAAGGTGCCTCTTGACGACGGCGATTATACGATGGACCATTCCGCTGCCGTTTATCTGATGAACGCGGACAACAAGTTTGTCGGAACCATCGCTTATCAGGAAGCGGAAGATACAGCCTTGCCGAAGCTCCGCCGCCTGATCAAGAACGCGCCTGCTTCGTCGTAAAGACCAGTGAAGCGGAAACACATCCATGCGCATGCCGCTCTTTGTAGGACTGATTGCCGGCGCGACGGGTTTCGTCGCGCTGTCGGCAGTCTTGTGGCTTTACGCGGGAGAGCGTGTCTACGCTGACCGCCTGCTGTCCGCGATTGCAGGTTGTTTCGGCTGAGGTACCAGCTTGTGCTTTTCATTCGTCCGGACTGTGCCTAAAAGACCGCTCATGTCCACGAAGCGTCTTGATCAACATCTTGTCGATACCGGCCACTTCGCAAGCCGTGCCCGCGCGCGGGACGCGGTCCTGCGTGGCACGGTCAGCGTCGCAGGCAAGATCTGCAGGAAACCGGCCCAGAAGGTCAGTGCGGATACTTCTCTTGAAATAGATGACCCGGCTTCGTGCTACGTTTCCCGGGCAGCGCTTAAACTGATTGAAGGCCTGAACCGGTTCGGTGTCGATCCAAGAGGCAAGATCTGCATGGATATCGGCGCATCCACGGGGGGCTTTACTCAGGTCCTGGTGGATCGCGGAGCAGAGAAGGTCCATGCGATCGATGTCGGTCACAACCAGTTGCACGAGAGCCTGCGTTCCCATCGGAGGGTTTTTGCGCAGGACGGATGCAATGCGCGGGATCTGACTATCGATCACCTTGAAGGAGACCGGCCCGGATTGCTCGTTTCCGATGTCAGTTTCATCTCGCTGAAACTCGCACTCCCGCCGTCACTGGATCTTGCTGCGCCCGGCGCTGAGGGGGTTTTTCTGGTCAAACCGCAGTTTGAGGCGGGCAAAGACAGGATCGGCAAGGGCGGGATCGTGGATCCCACGGTGGCCGAGGAAACAGCTCGCGAGCTTCAAAAGTGGCTGACGACTGTTCCCGGCTGGGCTGCGGGTGACTTGATCCCCTCCCCGGTCAAGGGCGGCGACGGCAATGCCGAGTGGCTGCTAAACGGCAAGAAAACGGACTGAAGCACTCATCCTCCCTTTCCAGAACTGCTCACGTGGGCGCCGGCAATCCGTCAGATCTCACACTGTGCCAAGTGTAGCGAAGGCGTTTGCAAAATCACCTGATTGCAAATCAAGATTTCTATCAAAAGTTGAAATTTATCCAATTGCATTTTCCTTTTGAGAACGATTTCAGACTTATAAAACGGTCATATGCAAAGGGAGACACTCATGGATATTCCTGCTTTGGACCGCGTGGAATGCGCAATTCTCCATGACCAGTTCAATCCGTTGGATGGTGGCGTCATTTTCGAGGCTGTCAAAGAGTTTTCCAGTCATCTTGGGTATGCATCGGAGGTACAGCTGATCGCCTCGTCGACCTCGAAAGACATACATGTCAACGCGGGCGGGCATCGCGTTCTGATCAGCCAGAACGACGAACCGCTTGGGCTTGCGGGATTCCGTACGGCACTGACGACCCCCTATACCGGCCTAGTGCTTCCCAACTCACAGGACATCGTGCGACGGCACAAGGCGAACACGTTCGTGACGATCGCCAAGGGCATGCTGGATGTGCAGCTCTTTTCGGAAGAGCTGCGAAAGCTCGGAGACGAGTTTGTGGACTCGCTTGCGGCGGAATCGTCCTTTGACAGCCTTGGCGAAGCCGACCGGGCGAGATTTTTCTGTTACTGGCTGAGCAAACTGATCATCAGAAATAATCCGGCAAGCGCGGTTCATTGGTGTGTCAGCGACAATCTCGTGCCGCAAAGCTTCTTCGAAAGTGCCGGAGAGGCCGGCGATCTCGCTCTTTTGAATATCCGTCCAATTCTCACCTCCAGCGCAGGGCGGTTCGGAGAAGACCTGCCTCTTGGCATGATCGTCAGCGGCTCCCAATGGGTGATCGGAAAGGTGATCGAATTCCAGGAGGCTCGTGTTCCCCTGCCATGGATGATGGAAGTGGTACTCGGCTTTATTAATTTGTGCCAGGTCCGCGGATCGATCTTGCCGCACAACAACTCCTTCAGCGACGAGAGCAACGCGTGGGCTGTTGCGGTCTATCACGAGAAACTGGAAGGGCACGACAGTTGGGAAAAGGTTCGACTGGTCGTCGTGAATGCGCCGCAATTCGGCATTCACGGCGAGGTGACGGCGCAACGTTCCTATACCTACAAGAATGCCGACGATGTCAGGAAACGGGCCGAAGAGGAAAGAACCGAGGTTGCCGCTGCCAACGACCCGCAGCCTTATGACAGACGACCGGAAACCGTTCCGGAGGCCGGTTCGTCACCTTCCGGCATGCAGACGGAAGCTGCAGTTGCAAACGATCCGCACCGGGAGATCAAGATCACACAGCAGAAACAGGACATGAACGCGCTACGCGACTTTGCCAAACGCTCCAGCACTTCAGACACGCCAGCCACCAAAAGTGCATCGCGCGGTCTACTGTCACGCGCGAGAGGATTGTTTTCGAACCGCCGTTGAGACCTCCGCCCTATCGAAATTCACGCTGCCGCTCTTGCAAGAGCTTGCTCCGTCCCGCCGTTGACGGTATCGCTCTGCCATGAGTGAACAAGAACTGATTATTTCGGAACTGGGCCATCGTGGTGACGGAATTGCGCAGACCGACAATGGTCCGGTCTATGTGGCAGGCGCATTGCCGGGCGAGAAGGTGCGAGCAAATGTGGTCAACGGTCGGGCGACCGAGATCACAATCGTGACCAGATCGCAGGACCGCGTTTCTCCTGTGTGTAGCCATAGCGAGGCATCCGGCAGCTGTTCCATGCAGCACCTTGCCGAGAAACCCTATCTTGAATGGAAGCGTGATCTGGTCAGCCGCGCCCTCAAGGGCAGCGGCATTGAAACCTTCGTATCTGAAGCCGTTTCAGCCACCGCCGGCGGGCGTCGCCGCGCGGTGCTGACCGCCGGACGTGCCGGCCGCCATGTCATCCTCGGCTATCACGGCAAGGCGAGCCACAAGCTGGTTGACGCTGCCGGCTGCAAGGCGCTTTCGCCCGACATTGAAAAGGCGTTGCCCGGTCTCAAGCAACTCGCGGCAAAGGTCCTGCCCAAAAAAGGCGAAATGCGCGTTACCGTTCTTGCCACCACGTCAGGTCTCGACGTTGCCCTCGACAAAGCCGACCGAAATTACGACCGGATGATCGCGGAGCTGTCGCAAAAGACCATAGAACTCGACCTGGCCAGACTTTCCGTGAACGGCGAAATTCTGCTGGAGGTCCGCGCACCGGTGCTCGACATGGACGGCATCGATGTCGTCCCGGCTCCCGGAGGGTTTACCCAGGCAACCCATGCGGCCGAAGACGCCCTCTCCCGTCTTGTGCTCGATGGTGTCGGCAAGGCCAGGACAGTTGCCGATCTCTTTTGCGGGGTCGGAACATTCGCGCTGCGCCTGGCGCGACAGGCAAATGTCCACGCCGTAGAGGGCGATGCAGCTGCCATTGCAGCACTCGACAGGGCCTTGAGAAGACCGCAGGGGCTGAAGAAGGTCACTTTCGAGCGGCGCGACCTCTTCCGGCGACCACTGGTGCGCGAAGAACTGGAGCCTTTCGACGCGGTGGTTTTCGATCCGCCCCGGGCCGGAGCGCAGGCGCAGGCGGAGCTGTTGGCGAGATCGAAGGTAAAAACCATTGTTGCCGTCTCCTGCAATCCTGCCACCTTTGCCCGGGATGTGCGCCTGTTGCTCGATGGCGGCTACACGCTTCAAAGCGTCACACCGGTGGACCAGTTCCAGTATTCGCCCCATATTGAAGTGGTGGCAGTCTTGAAAAGGGAGTGAGCCATGGGCTTGGTGGATGAGAAGCTTCAACCCTCAAAGGGAAACGGGAGGCGTCCACCTATCAGGGGTTTGGCGCGGCGCGCTCGATATGCGCTGCACCAGGGCAGCCGTGTCGCGCTTTACACACTGCACTCGGAGGCCATGCGCCGCATGAACCGGCGCCTGCAAGAGGACTTGCCGGAAACACCCAAAGTTCAACCGGACGGCCCGGTTCCGGGGCAGCGACGCATGCTGGCCGATATCTTCAAGCTCTTCGCGGACGATATGAAGGCCGTCGAGGACGGGCTCTACCCGATGCCTTCTGACGGAAGCCTGACCGCGCGCGAGCTTCTTGATACCAGCAGAGCCTTCTTCAGGGATGTGCCGGAAGTCGCCCGGCGCCGAGCAACCGGCGCACATCAGGAAGTCAACGAAGACACCGGCGGGTTTGCCGAAGCGCTCCCTCGCTACTATCGCCAGAACTTTCATTTCCAGACTGACGGCTGGCTGTCGCAGGAAAGTGCGAGGCTTTACGATTTCCAGGTGGATGTTCTGTTTTCCGGTGCAACGGCGGCCATGCGCCGCAGGGCTCTTGTGCCATTTGCCGAGATCCTGAAACGCAAGGACCAGCGCAAGATCACGTATCTCGATCTTGCCTGCGGCACGGGCGGACTGCTTCATCCCGCGCTCAAGGCCTTTCCACGTCTCAGGGGCATTGGACTTGATCTCTCCGAACCCTATCTCGGCGTCGCAAAAGAACGGGGTAAGACGCGGCGCGCAGGCTATGTGACCGCCATGGCCGAGGCTCTGCCTTTTGCCGACAGTTCCATCGATGTTCTTTCCTGCGTCTTTCTCTTTCACGAGTTGCCACCAAAAGTCCGGAGGCAGGTGATCAAAGAGATTTCCCGTGTTCTGAAACCCGGTGGCTCCTTCCTTTTCGTCGACAGCCTGCAGACCGGCGACGTGCCGGACTATGACGGCCTCCTGTCGATTTTTCCGCAACTCTTTCACGAACCCTACTTCAGTTCCTACCTCAAAGAGGACCTTTCAGCTCTTTGTTCTGCCCAGGGCCTTGAGCAACGCTGGATCACACCTGCATTCGTTTCGCGTGCCGCTGAATTCGTGAAAACGGGATGATAGTAACGCCGACCTTTCAGTGTCACTGAAATTTCTTCAAGACATCTCTTGTGACTGAAAGCGAACGCGCGTATATGCGTTTGCATGAGACTCGATCAATGGCTCTCGCAGACCGGAGAAAACCGGAGCGCATTCGCGCGCCGCGCAAACCTGTCTCCTGCCTCCGTAACAGCCCTATGCAACGATCCGAACGTCTGGGTGTCGCGGGACATGGCCCGCAAGATCGCCATCGCGACCGAAGGCGCCGTCACACCCAATGATTTTCTCGGACTGTCCACAACCAAGGAGCATCCCGTGTCCCAGGCCCGTGTCGCAGAAGCCATCCGCGCGTTCGAACGCGGTGAAATGATCGTCGTGACCGACGATGACGACCGCGAAAACGAAGGTGATCTGATCGTTGCCGCGTCGAAGATCACCTCGGAGCAAATGGCTTTCATGGTCCGCCACACATCCGGCATCATCTGCGCCCCGATGACACCGGCCAATGCGCGCCGTCTGAGACTGGATCCGATGGTCGCGGAAAACGATGCCCCCCTCGCAACCGCCTTCACTATCTCCGTTGACTATCGCCAGGGCCTGACAACGGGTATTTCGGCGGAAGAACGCGGCGCGACCGTGCATGCGCTTGCCAATCCGAATGTTGCAGCCGACGATTTCGTCCGCCCGGGTCACATCTTCCCGCTCGTCGCGAAAGAAGGCGGCGTAATGATGCGTTCAGGACACACGGAAGCTGCGGTAGACCTTTGCCGCCTTTCCGGTCTTGAGGAAGTCGGTGTGCTCAGCGAACTGGTCAATGATGACGGCACAGTCAAACGCGGACCGCAGGTTGCCGAATTTGCCGCCGAATTCGATCTGAAAATGGTCTCCGTCTCCGATCTGATAGCATGGCGCCAGCGCACGGAACGGATGGTCGAAAGGGTCAATGAGCAGCCCGTCGAAACCATAGCGGGTCCCGCCTATGCCATGACATATTCGACGCCCTATGACCCCATGCATCATCTTGCAATCGTGTACGGCGACATCCTCGACGGCCGAAGTGTCCCCGTTCGTCTGCAGCTGGAATCGGTTCTGGACGACGTCTTCGGCGAGACGAGACCGCTCGATCCCATCATGAAACACTTCGCCGATCGCGGCCGGGGTGTCATTGTCTTCCTGAGGGAAGGATCCGTTGGTGTAACGCGCCAGTCGCGGCGCACCCGCTCCGATTTCGAGGCCGCGGACAGCGAAGAACACAGTTCTGCACAAGCGCGCCAGGAGCAATGGCGCGAAGTCGGCCTCGGCGCCCAGATCCTCAAGGATCTCGGTGTCAGTTCAATCCGGCTTCTGGCTTCGCGCGAGCGCCACTATGTCGGTCTGGAAGGCTTCGATATCAAGATCGATGATACGGAGATCCTCGACACCTGATCCAGAAACGAAACGGGTGCGGACGACCCAGCGTGCGCACCCGAATTCTTTCTTCACATCAGGTTTTCCTTGAAAAACGCGATTGTGCGATCTTCGGCAAGCTTGGCAGCCTTCTCATCGAAACGAGGTGTCGTATCGTTGTGGAAGCCGTGGTTCACACCTGGATACATGTGTGCAACGTAGTTCTTTCCGTTGGCCTTGAGCGCCTCCTCATAGGCAGGCCAGCCGGCATTGATACGTTCGTCCAGTTCGGCGAATTGCAGCATGAGCGGCGCCTGAATTTTCGGCACATCCGCAGCATCTGCCTGGCGTCCGTAAAACGGCACACCGGCGGCCAGTTCGGGGTATGCCACGGCAATCGCATTGACAACGCCACCGCCATAGCAAAAACCGACCGCGCCGACCTTGCCCGTGCTGTCGTCGCTTTTGAGCAAATACTCAAAACCGGCAAAAAAGTCGTTCAACAGCTTTTCCCGGTCGACCGTGCGCTGTAATTCGCGCCCCTTGTCGTCGGTGCCGGGATAGCCTCCGACAGATGTCAGGCCGTCCGGCGCCATTGCCATGAAACCGGCCTTACCCAGGCGGCGTGCGACATCTTCAATGTAAGGGTTCAGGCCACGGTTTTCATGGATGACCAGCACTGCAGCAAGCTTGCCGGTGCTACCGGCCGGTTTGACCAGGTAGGCGTTGACCTCTCCGTGACCGTTCGGGGAAGGATATGTAATCCGTTGGGTCTCGATGGAGGCGTCTTCCGGATCCACCTGCTGCGCGAGAGCATAGTCCGGCGCCAGTTGGTCGAGGAGCATTGCAGCGGTCACACCGGCAACGGTGAATTTCGCTGCGCCGTTCAAAAACTCCCGCTTCGTGATCTTGCCATGCGCGTAAAAGTCGTAGAGATCGAGAAGTTCCTGCGGAAAATCCTTTGCCGTCATGCGGCGTACCGGTGTCATATCATTCATCACATTGCTCCTTGAACCAGACGAGGCTGAATGCAGTTCTGAAACTAGAAGAACCACGCGCAAGGTCCACTGTTAAACGACGAATATGTTGTAACCGATTGTAACAGACAGCCCTGCAAATCTGTGTTGAGCCGTTGCAAACCTGTCAGCTTTGCCTTTGAGAGAAGATCTGTTCGATCCAACGACTAACGGCAACCATGCGTGCGAGACCGCTCTGATCGCTATGCTGCATGAGCCACACCTCCCGCAACAGGTCCGGTTTCGGCTCTTCCAGTTTCTGCAACCGATGGTCCGTCTCAGCGATCACCTGTGGAATGAGGGAACGTCCAAGGCCGGCAGCGATTGCTTCGATCACACCTTCCAGGTCACTCGGACGAATGTTCGAAGTTCTATCGTTACCGGATTTCAAATGCTCGCTCATCCACCTGGCCTGAGGAAGGAAACTCATGTTTTCGTGATACATGATCCAGGGCAGATCGTCCCGTGCACCTCCAGCCGGCCCATAGACCGCGTGCGTTAGAGCGGCAATTCGTCTTGCTGTCACGTTGTAGCCACCATCCTGCGGCCGGCCCAGCCGGATAGCCATGTCTGTCTCGCGCCTGGTCAGGCTGACATTTCGCACTTCTGACGCCAGGTGCATCTCGATTCCAGGATGGCGTTCGGAAAACCGCTTCAATTCAGGCATCAGAATTTTGCTGTTCACTACGGGAACGGACGAGATCCGAACCATTCCCTCTTCAGCAAGACGCGCTCCGGTCAATTCCGTGCTCAAGCGGTCAAGTGTGGTTTCGACAGATTCGGTATGCGATATCGTCCGGAGGCCGGCTGCCGTCAGTTCGAGTGAGCCGCTCGCGGACTTTTCGATCAACTGTGTCCCGATCTCCTGTTGCAGAGCTGCAAGCCGCCGTGACACGGTCGTTGCGTCGACCTTCAGGCGGTCGGCCGCACCGGAAAGAGAGCCGGCGCGATAGAATGCCAGCAGATATTTGAGGCTTTCCCAGTTCATTTCTGCATTATTGCAGCTGATGCCTGCAATTTCGAGAATTTACTTGCGTTATCGCAGCCTGTTAGAAAACGGCCGGTTTGAACGAAAGAGTGATAATGCTTCAGGATCTGACAAGCTGGACAGGACTGCCTCCGAGTTATCTGGTGATCAGCGCCACCATGGTGTTCGTTGCAGGCGCGGTTCGCGGCTTTGCCGGGTTCGGCCTGTCTGCGGTTCTCATGGCCAGCATTGTCGTTTTTGTCCCCCCTGTGGAACTGATCCCCGTCTGCTTTATTCTGGAAGCAGCAGCCAGCCTGGCCATGTTTCGCGGAGGCCTGAGGGAAGCCGACCTGGGAACTGCCGTGACACTTGCACTTTTCAGCGCGATAGGTGTTCCCCTCGGCCTCGCCCTGACAACCAGCATAGATGCCGACCTTTCCAAGCTGTTTGCCCTGGTGCTGGTGCTCACCCTTACGATCCTGCAGCTTCTGAAGGTCAAAATGGCCGTCACCTCACAGCGTGTTGCCATCCCGGTCACAGGGTTTGCTGCAGGTGTCGTCAGCGGGCTGGCATCCATCGGGGGAATGGTGATTGCCCTTTACATTCTCGCTTCACCGAAAAAAGCGCGGGAAATGCGAGGCGCCCTTGTCCTCTACCTGTTCTTTGGAATGCTGACCTCATCGGTAACGCTATTCCTGTTCGGCGTACTGGATGAAAAGGCAGTTGTTCGCGGCGCAATCTTTTCGCCGCTTGTTCTGGCGGGTGTCTTTGTCGGCAGCAAACTGTTCAGTCGCAGCCTCGACCAGACCTACCGCCGGGGGTGCCTCTATCTTCTGATGCTGTTCGCCGGCGCAGGCCTCATCAGAACCGTCATATTCTAGGTCAAAAAATACGTTCATACCGAGGTACGGAAATTTCAGAGGATTGTCGGAGCAATCTACCCAATCTGGCCGCGGTGCCTCAGATAGTGGTCGGCAAGTACGCACGCCATCATGGCTTCGCCCACTGGAACCGCCCTGATACCGACACACGGATCGTGCCGTCCCTTCGTCATCACATCCACTTCTTCGCCCTGCCGGGTTATCGACTTGCGCTCGGTCAGGATTGACGACGTCGGCTTGACGGCAAAGCGCACGACCAACGGGTCTCCATTGGAGATACCTCCAAGAACGCCACCAGAATTGTTCGTCAGGAAGACCGGTCTGCCGACATCATCCACGCGGATCTCGTCGGCATTTTCTTCTCCGGTCAGGCTGGCAGCTTCAAAACCATTGCCGACCTCTACACCCTTGACCGCATTGATCGACATCATCGCCGCGGCCAGGTCGGTATCCAGCTTGCCATAGATCGGCGCTCCCCAACCCGCCGGGATACCTTCGGCAACGACCTCTATGACCGCGCCGACGGATGACCCGGCCTTTCTGACACCATCAAGATAATCTGCCCAGAGCCCGGCAGCCTGGGGGTCCGGTGAAAAGAACGGGTTGTTGCCGATTTCCGACCAGTCCCAGTTTTCCCGGTCGATCTTGTGCTCTCCCACCTGAACCAGAGCACCACGAATTGTAACGCCCTGAAGAACCTTTCTGGCAACAGCTCCGGCTGCGACCCGCATGGCGGTTTCCCGGGCGGACGAACGGCCACCGCCGCGATAGTCACGAATACCGTACTTGGCATCATATGTGAAATCCGCATGCCCGGGCCGGAACCGATCCTTGATCTGCGAGTAGTCCTTCGACCTCTGATCCGTATTTTCAACCATCAGGGAGATTGGTGTACCGGTGGTTTTCTGAACCTCGTCGTCATCGACCATAACGCCGGACAGGATCTTCACCTCATCTGCCTCACGCCGCTGTGTCGTGAAGCGAGACTGGCCGGGCTTGCGCAATTCCATGTAGCCCTGGATGTCACCCTCCGTCAGCGGGACAAGCGGCGGGCAGCCGTCGATCACGCAGCCGATGGCCGGGCCGTGGCTTTCCCCCCACGTTGTGACACGAAACAAGTGACCAAAACTGTTGTGCGACATGAAGATTTCCAATTTCCAGCGGGAAAGACGTCAGATGCCGAGCGATAAGCCAAACTGCCGGGAAGCTCAAGCCCCGGTTCATTTCCACTGTCCTTGCCAAATCTGTTTCCACGGCGTCTCGGACACTCAATAATCCGCAACCCTCAAAAACTAATATTCGATGAAAATACGACCTCTTATACTTTCACTTGTTTGTGACTTTCGACGCTAATTCTTAAATTCACTCAACAGTTCAAAACATCCTGTAAAACTGGCTCTGTATTTGCCAATCCTTAAGGCACGTCGGATATCAGACTAAACCTCGGGCATCTTAACGTGGGGCACAGTTGTGCATATCAGAGGTTGGCTGACAGGTCTTATCGTCTTCTTGCTGGCACCTTGCCTGCTCTTTGCCTCGCTCTGGTTTCACAACAAGTTCGAGAATGTCAGCTCGATCGACCGTAGCCTTGCCGGGCTCAACCTGGTTCAGTCGCTGGGCCCGCTGATGCAGGAAAAGGCCCTCACAGGGCAGATCAGCCAGCCAACTGAAATGCTCCGCCGACGCCTTGTCGATTTCGACACGTCACAGACCACAGACGAACTCGCCACCGAACTTGATGATTTTCTTCAAGAGCCAAATGTTCCCGATGCGCTACGCAAAGCCAGGTTGCTGACGGCAAAGATTTCACAACTCGCAAAGCTCAGCGCCTCATCGTCCTACGAAACCTCCAAGCTTCCGCATTTGATCAACGACACATTGATGACGGTCGTCATCGAAACGTCCGTCATGGTGAAAAACGGCGAGATGCTATCCGGAAAGGCGGCGATCAACACCTGGGACAAGATGCTCGTTCCCGTCCAGGGAGGGCAATTCAAGGTCGCGGCGGACGGAGCCTCCCGGGCGACGAGGGAATATTTTCAGGGCCTGGAAGGACCGAGAGCCGATGTGCTCAGGGACAAGGCGGCCGCCTATCGCAGTGCCAATCTCGCCTACCAGTCTGCCGGTTCGAAATTGCTGTCTTCGACAATCAAGGGAAACAGCGGTGCGGACATCACCAATGAACAACTGAATTCCGTCCAACCTGATTTCGTGCGCACCATTTTCGCGCTGTGGCAGGAAACCGTCGACTACCTCCATGAGGATCTGCAGCAGCAACGGGCCGAGACTTTGTTTGCCGTTGCACTTGCCGGGCTCGTCGGCGGCCTCGTCATCGTGGCAGCCTTCGCCATAGCTGTCGCACTCAGCAGAGCACTTGCCGACCGGACCCAGCAGGAATTTGAAAACCTGGGTTTTCATGACCCGTTGACCGGATTGCCGAACCGCCGGGCGCTCCTCAGGTCGATCCGGGCACTGCCTCCCTGTGCGGTGGAAAACAGTACCGGGCTGATCATCTTCGACCTTCGTCACTTCAAGAAAATCAACGATCTTTACGGCGACCAGGCAGGAGACACCATTTTAAGAGATACCGCTGAGCAACTGGTCCAGTTCGCCGAAGCACAGGACATTCTGTGCAGGACCGGTGGAACGGAATTCATGCTGTTGCGCCCCAATGTGTCCGACGCACCGGAATTTGAGAAACTACCCGCCAGGATCATTCGGGAACTCGGCAAAGAACGTCTCGTTGATGATCAGAAAATAGTGCTTGAGTCCAATGCCGGGTTGCTGATCAACAAATTCGGCGATCCGGTCACCGACCAAATTCTTGTCGATGCGGAATTGGCCCTGCGGTCGGCGAAGCAGAAAGCGCCATGTAAATGCGCCCTGTTCACATCCGAAATGCGTACAGTGTTCGAGGAGAATGGGGAGATTGCCAAGCGGCTCCACAAAGCTCTGAACAACGATGACATCCTGCCGTGGTTCCAGCCGCAAATAGATATAGTGACCGGCGAGGTTGTCGGTGCTGAAGCACTCGTTCGCTGGCTGGATTACGGGCAGATCCGCTTTCCGGGCTACTTCCTGCCGGCGGCCGAAGAAGCTGGATACATGGACCGGATTGAAGACATTGTACGCCGGAAAACCATCGACCTCGCGGCGGAGCTTGCCGGCCGGACACGCCGAACGATCCATTTCGGTCTGAACGTGTCGGCTGACTTGCTCAGCAGTGCAAGGGCCGTCGACGCCCTTCACTGCCAGGTCAAGGACGCGGGTCTTTCTCCTTCGCTCATCAGTCTTGAAATTCTGGAAGCGGTCATGATCGACGAGGATACGGCCGCGCCGATCAAGGAGAACATCGCCCATCTTTCCGAGCTCGGTTTTTTTGTTGAACTCGACGACTTCGGGACAGGTCATTCGAGTATCTCCAGCCTGCGGGATCTGAAGATCGACAGGGTCAAGATCGACCGGAGCTTCGTGTCGGGTGTGGATATGAAGCCTGACCTGCAGAAGTTCACCAGTGCCCTGATCAACCTCGCCAAGAGCCTTGATATCGACGTCCTTGCCGAAGGTGTCGAAACGACAGGTGAGCGTGACTGGCTCAGACAGAATGGCTGTGACGTCATACAGGGATTTCTGATCTCCAAGGCAGTGCCGGAAGTCGATCTAAGCACGATAATCCTCAGACAGAACTTTGGCGCGCACCCGACCACAAACGCTGATCGGAAGTCCGCAATCGCCTGAGCCGGCATTGTCCCGAAGCGCGGCCCCGTTCAGGCGGTTTTCAATATGGCCTGACGCTGCTTGAATTCGGCAGCCGCCATGGACAGACCACCGTTTGAACCGTCAACAAAGTGAATGTGCTGACTGTTGCCGATATCCTGGACAAAACAGGTCATAAGCGCTTCGCCTGACACATGCATTCCAAAAATAACCTCGCCTGCATCGTAGGTTGACGCCAGGCACGTCTCAAGAGCTTCAAGTTGCTGAGGGGTAAGATCCAGCACAAGCTGCAAGCTGTCTCCAACCTTCCGATGATCGGTGTTGAGGCCCAGTTCGCGAAAATATTTTTTCGGGTCAAAGGGACCGACACGAAAACCGGTCGCATATCCCCAAACGAAGAACACGCACTCAAACAGGCCTTTGGCCCAGCCACGGGCATGTTTTCCGGCAGATGCGAGGTTCACTTCCAGACCAAGGCCTTTTGGTGGGAAACGAAATTTCAAACGCGGTTTTTCGGCCAGCCTGGTTCGATTGTCGTCGACAAGCGGATTGAAGCCAAGCTCCTCGGCAATCCTGTCCATCAACTCCGTCAGGGACCTGCGCCCTGCGGGCTTCAGAATGAGGGAGACAATATGCCCGTTTTGCGCAGGCAGTGGTTCCCAACGGCAGGAGAGTCCTTCCAGGGGTGGCAGATCCGCATTGTCGGAGGTTATCGCATAGGGGTGGACAGCTTCCGGGTCCTTCAAGATCCTGTCGGCAATATCAAGACCGTCTCCGACGATCATTGCCAGATGATTTCCCGGGCTCAGGAGATATTTGCGCAACTTGATGTCACCACCGCGAGCTCGGATGACAGCAACTGGGATCGCGGCGGCGCGCAACTCGAGTTCCATGACATGGCTGGCCAGATCAACTACACCAGCCAGGGCTTCCTTGCCTTTTTCCAGATCCGCGGCGGGGATCAACATCATGGCGCCGTCACCACCGAACACGAACGGAACCCTGTCACGACCGACGTTGTTCAGCACAGCAGCAATGACTGCCGCGCCAGTCATGTTGACGTCCTTGTAACGTCCCTGCGCGACCGCATCGCCCGAGCGGACTATGTCCGCGGCCAGAACATACCAATCGTTGGGAACCGGACGATAGTTCTCCAGCTTCGCAACGCTGCTGAAATCGGAAAAACTCGGCAGTTCACGGTAAAATTCTTCTGCGGACACAACACCCCCCTCGGATTGCGAAGGTTACGCGGTGATCGTCAGAGCCGATCACCGCGTCATGGAAAACACTGTGTCACTAAATCGTGTAATTCCGTAGCAGATACGTCAAATCGCGCTGAATTGTCCGTTCCGCCAGACAAAAACCTTGTCCTGAGGCACATCAAGCTTCGGGACGTTTGCGCTTTCAAGCCCCTCCAACCAACCGCGCAGCACCCTGAAGACACCGCCATGTGCAACGACCACCGTTGGCCGCAAGACACTCTTGAGCCAGTCACCGACCCGGTCCGCCAGCATTTCGTAGCTTTCGCCACCCGGTGGAACAAATCGCCACTTGTCCGCCCGCCGTTGCAGGAGCAGTTCCTGCTCCTTGTCGGCAAGATCCTCGAGCCGAAAACCTTCCCATTCGCCGAAAGTCAGTTCCAGAAGCCTTTCTTCCAAACGGTAACCATCAACACCCAGTCCCATGCCGTCCCGCAAAAGTTCCATTGTGTTTCTGGTGCGGCCAAGCGGGGACGCGACAAAATCGAAGGCAGTGGGGTCAAACCCCTCACGCTTCATGAAATCCCTGAGCCGAACGCCGTTGGACGCAGCCTGTTCCCTGCCGGTCCCGTTGAGAGGAATATCCAGGTGTCCCTGCATTCTGCCTTCCCGATTCCATTCCGTCTGGCCATGCCTGACAAATATCAGAAGGTCGGGGTCATGAATTTGCGGCAATCGGACTGTTGCGCCGCCGGTTTGTAACGTCGTCATGATGTTTTCCAGGATCAGGTCTGTCCTTGAACAGAAAAAAACGGCCGGTCAGTACCGGCCATTCAGCTCAATCAGTCCTTGACGACCGATATGTCCGGAGCGTCGACCGCCTTCATGCCAACGATGTTGTAGCCACAATCGACATGCTGAATTTCTCCGGTGACACCGCGTCCCAGGTCGGACAGCAAGAACAGAGCGCTGTCGCCGACCTCTTCGATTGTCACTGTGCGCCGAAGCGGTGAATTGTATTCGTTCCACTTCAGAATATACCGGAAATCGCCGATGCCGGACGCGGCCAGCGTCTTGATCGGACCGGCCGAAATGGCATTGACGCGAATGTTCTGCGGACCAAGATCCATTGCGAGATATTTCACGCTCGTTTCAAGTGCAGCCTTGGCGACGCCCATGACATTGTAGTGCGGCATGACCTTCTCAGCACCGTAATAGGTCAGTGTGAGGATCGACCCGCCCTCGGACATCAGTTTTTCAGCGCGTTGGGTCACAGCTGTCAGTGAATAGCAGGAAATATCCAGGGTACGGGCAAAGTTGTCGGAAGACGTGTCGACAAAACGCCCTGTCAGTTCAGCCTTGTCCGAAAACGCGACAGCATGGACCACGAAGTCGATCTTGCCCCATTTGTCTTCAAGGGCCTTGAAGACGGCATCGATCGTTTCGCCTTCGGTAACGTCACAATGACCGACGACAATCGCACCCAACTGCTCGGCAAGCGGTTCGACCCGTTTCTTCAAAGCATCGCCCTGATAAGTAAGCGCCAACTCGGCTCCCGCGTCGGCCAACGCTTTGGCAATACCCCAGGCAATCGACTTGTTGTTTGCCACGCCCATGATCAGGCCGCGTTTGCCATTCATCAGTCCGCGCGTTTCCGCCATCTTCTTCTCCGAAAAGGATTCCTGTACCACCCGAGCGGGCTGGCCTCCTATGGCACAAGGGTTTGGTTCCTTCAAGAGTCACAGCGACCGAATGCGCCGTCGACGTGCGCGAAAACACCTACTATTGTGACGCCCGATTCCCGCCATTCAACTTCGCAAGGACCCCGCTCATGGAGCGCATTCCACACGCCGACCGTTTCGCTGAATTGATCGGCGCCGCAAACGTCATGACCACCCCGGAAGACCAGGTTCCATACCTGAAGGAGTGGCGCGATCTATATCAGGGTGTCACGCCGATGGTGCTTCGTCCAGGCAACGTCGAAGAGGTCAGTTCAGTCATGCGATATGCTTATGAACATGACATCAAGATCGTTCCACAGGGCGGCAACACAGGGCTTGTGGGGGGGCAAATTCCGCAGGAAACCGGGGATGAAATCGTGTTGTCCCTCTCTCGGCTCAACAAGATCCGCTCTGTCGATTCCGCCGGTTTCACCATTACGGTAGAGGCAGGAGTAGTCCTGGAGACGCTTCATGACGAGGCTGAAAAAGCCGGTCGCCTGTTTCCACTTTCACTTGGTTCTCAGGGCTCGTGTCAGATCGGCGGGAACATTTCAACCAACGCCGGCGGGACAGCCGTCCTGGCCTATGGCAACACGCGCGACCTCGTCCTCGGACTGGAAGTTGTCCTGCCAACAGGTGAAATCTGGGACGGTCTCAGAACGCTTCGCAAGGACAATACCGGTTATGATTTGAAACAATTATTTATCGGCGCAGAGGGTACCCTGGGGATAATTACGGCTGCGTCTTTGAAGCTCTTTCCCAAGCCCAGGAAACTGGAAGCCGCCTTTGTCGGGTTACCGGATCCTCAGGCGGCACTCAAACTCTTCACAATGGCAAAGGCTCAGGCCGGACCGGTTCTAACCGGATTTGAAATCATGCCGCGCGTCGGTCTGGAATTTTGCCTGAATCATCTGGAGGGTGCACGCGATCCGCTCAATGGCACCCACGCCTGGTACATTCTCCTGGAGCTCTCGAGCGGATCTGATGCCTTCCCGATCAGGGATCTGATGGAAAGCATACTCGGCGAAGCCTTCGAGGAAGGTCTGGTGGAAGACGCAGCCTTTGCCCAGAACCTTTCGCAAGTGCAGGACTTCTGGCATATCCGCCACGGCATGTCGGAAGTCCAGAAACCCGAAGGGGGTTCAATCAAACACGATGTCTCCGTACCGGTTGCCTGCATCCCGGATTTCCTCGACAAGGCAATGGCCGCAGTCAAGGCTTTCGTGCCGGGTTGCCGGCCCGTGCCCTTTGGACATATCGGCGACGGAAACATCCATTTCAATGTCTCCCAGCCCATCGACGCCGACAAGGACGCCTATCTTGCGAAATGGGACGAGATGAACGCCATCGTCCACGGCATCGTGCACGAATTCGGCGGCAGCATTTCCGCCGAACATGGCATCGGCCGCCTGAAAAGAACCCTGCTGAAGGACGTGAAATCCAATGTTGAACTGGACCTGATGCGCCGGATCAAGAAAGATCTGGACCCAAAGAACCTTCTGAACCCCGGGCGCATTATCTGACCCTCCTGTTCCGGTGACTGACACCGTTTCGTTGCCTGTCCGCATCCGGTTGCGCACATGTCCGCAATGGCCTTGCCATCTCTTTTCAGGATTTCGGCGAGAGACCGCCGGTCCGTTCAGACCGATTGTCGGGCGAAGAGTGCGCGGTCCGGTTCTCCTTTGATTTTCCGAGCCGGACCGCTGCTTTCCTCTCCCATGGAATAATTCACTATTACTTATACAATTCTTAGGCGAGTCCAAGTTGTACCAGCTTCGCCTGAGATCAATTCCCGGGCTACAGCCAGTTAGCGAAATTCGCGGCTTTGCAAGCAACTGACACGCCGATATGTCCTGGATCAGCAATATACGAGGAGGCCCAAACGAAGTCTCTCGTCAAACTCCGGTGTAGCTGTTGGATTGAGAATTCGAAGCAGATAATTGAATTAATTCGTATTTATTCTGTTTTAATCGACACCGACCAACTTCTCATCGGAGCGTCAATCCGGCGATCTGCTACCGACAATCTCCCTGACTTTCATGGACTCGACGCTCATTCGGGCCTGAAATACGAGGTGATTCACGTGCCTTCTGACTGGCAAGCTTTTGTTCATCAACAAAGTTCCTTGTAAAAAATGACTGATTTTTCAATCAGTAATATGCAAAACCCTCGCGGAAATTTACAAAATCGACAACTACCTTTTGAAAACTTGCAGAAAAAACGCTCAAAAGTTAAATTTTTATTAAAAATGCTTGCGTGCCTGAAGGCATTGATGAAACACTAGCAGAAGGAAAAACTCGATCAGGACTTGCGGCATGTCCTGAATTCGATGAGGCGTAAGTTTTGATATGTATTATTTACCTTCAAACATCTCCTCATCTACACAAACTACGATGTGAAGCGTCTATGACCTCATAAGAATAAGCTATTTGTAAACATGGTAAGTAAAAGGTTAATCATGTGTCATAGGCGTCAATAAGCCAACCGGTCGAAAGACCTGACAAAAGCAAAAGAGTTGCGAAGGCGGAACCAGCAGCTCGCAGACAGTGCACGGGGGAGAACGACACAGTCGTTTTCCTAGATGGAGGCCACAAATGCAGGTTCAGAACTTAGCCAGTTCGGATCAATGGGATCGTGTGAAAAATGAACTGAGAAATGAACTCGGTGAGGATGTGTTTTCAAACTGGTTCGGAAGAGTGAAGCACGAAGAAACCGTGGGCGATTCAGTTCATCTTTCGGTCCCCACGCGTTTTCTGAAAAACTGGATCCAGAACAACTACGAGAAAAAGCTGGTCGGACTTTGGAAGCGCGAACTCGACGACATCAATCGCATTGAACTGACCGTCCGCGGAGCGTTGCGCCCGCGTCAGGTCAACGTAACGCACCCCCCGAAATCTATTGCTGCGCGCCGGATCAGTGGCCGCACCGCACCGTTCGGCAATCCCGCCCAATTCGGTGCAGCCAACAGGTCTGCCGCGATCCCCTGCCTTGCAGACACCGGAGATGAAGCTGCTGCGGAATTCCTGAGCGGAGCAGCGGTCAATCCCAAGCTGACGTTCGAGACGTTCGCGGAAGGCTCTTCCAACAGCCTGGCCTGTGCCGCCGTCCGACAGATGGCGGCAGGACATGAAGGCACTCTGGAAATGCTCTTCATTCACTCTTCGACCGGTATCGGCAAGACGCACCTGCTTCAGGCAGCAGCTGCGGAAGCCCGCAAGTCCGGCCGGCGGGTCGCCTATCTGTCCGCCGAGTTTTTCATGTATCACCTGGTACCTGCCTTGCGGACACCGGCCTTTCCGGTCCTTCGCCAGGCAATGAAGTCGATCGACCTGTTGCTTGTCGACGATCTCCAGTTCCTCCATGGCAAACAGGCGCATGAGGAATTCGGCAGAACACTCGAAATTCTGATGGAAGCACCCAGTCAGATCATCATGGCAGCCGACCGGATGCCCGATGCCCTCGGTACGCTGAGCGGCAAGGTCATGCGGAGGATACAAACCGGTGAGGTCGTCGGCATCCAGGCGACGGACTATGCGTTGCGGCATGACATTCTGCGGAAGCGGATTGCGGCGGCCAGACGCACCCATCCAGCGTTCAGCGTGCCCGAGGAGGTCGCCGACTACATAGCGCGCTACGTTATTTCTTCGGCACGCGATCTGGAGGGGGCACTGAATCGCCTGTTCGCTCACAATCAGCTGACCAAACAGCCGGTTACAATGGATCTTGCGGAAAAAACGCTGCACGATCTGGTCAGGATCGGTGAACCGCGCACGATCAAGGTGGAAGAAATCCAGCAGATCGTCTGCAAACATTTCAGTGTCACCAAGGCGGACCTTTTGTCGTCCTGCAGGGCCAGGACCCTTGTACGCCCGCGCCAGATTGCAATGTACATCGCCAAGGTCGTAACGGGACGGTCGCTCCCCGAAATCGGCCGCCGTTTCGGTAATCGCGACCACACAACGGTTCTCCATGCCGTTCGAAAGATCGAGGACATGGTGACAAAAGACAACGTATTGGCGCAGGAGGTCGAACTCCTCAAGAGCCTGATACAGACCTGACCGGCTCCAGGGTGACGTCTACCCTGTTGACCTGCGGCAGCGACAAGACTGCCGTCACCCCCGGCACCGGGCACAATATCCGCCAGGTGTCATGCAAACCTCCCTTACTTGAAGCCGCGAAAGCGGCTTCTTTTTTCTTTCATTGACAGATGCAAGTTGTCCGAATATGCGTGAGATCGGTTTGAGGAAGCCAGCCGCCCGCGGGCAGAGCCCAAGGTGAAATTCCTTTCACGAAGTCTTCTTCGTCGAATGTCGACCTTCACAGGACTGTGCAGGCTGATGGCAATGCGGGCCCCATTGGAAGGCGATTGCCTCCGACCCTGCCTTTCTTGAAAAGGTAATATCATGACACTCCCCAGTGTTTCCGAATTGAAATCCCAGGCGAAACGCCTGCGCAAGGCCCTTGCGGCAAACGGCAAGCAACTGTCACACAGCCAGGCGCTCGAACTTGTGTCGACGCAACATGGTTTCAGGGACTGGAACACCGCCAGTGCGACAGTGTCGCGCCCCAACCACTTCGCATTTTCGGTCGGTGACCGGGTATCCGGCACTTACATGCAGCAGGCCTTCCAGGGAGAAATCAAGGCTCTCTCCAAGGTCGGGACGACAGAGCGATACCATGTGACGATCCAATTTGACGAACCCGTCGATGTGGTCACATTCGACAGCTTTTCCGCGTTTCGAAGCCGCGTGAACTGTCTCATCCGTTCTGACGGTGTCGCCGTGAAGAAAACATCCGACGGCGAACCCTATCTGCGACTGAATCCGGCAGACCCGGACGCGGACTGACGGCATCCTCCAGGGTTGGACGAGCCCTCCGGAACACATTCTCCCGCAGTGTCATGCTGCGGGAGACCTGGCATGCCCGTTCTGGAGGCCTCTGGTATTCTTGGCAAACACGTTGCAAAATCTCTCATTGGCCGGGGGAGACAGAATGCATCAGCTTGGAATTGGCGCCGTGAAGCAGTTGAAGATGTTGGGCATTGTCCTGGTGGCGCTCGCCTGCCTTGCAGCGACGACCGTCCAGGAGACCAACGCAGCCGTGATCCCCGGCGGAAACGGGGGATGGCTCGTGGTCGCGAGCCGCCCCAACGCGTCCGAGGCTGTCAATGTTGCGCGCGGTTACGCCAGCCGGTTTCCGAAAACAACGGTCTTTCAGTCCAGCAATGGCTGGTTCGCGATCACACTGGGCTGGATGACCCAACCCGGTGGCAATCGCTACAAGGCCAACCTGCAGTCCGGCGGCATCATCCCGGGAGACAGCTATTTTCACAATGGTCAACGCTTTCAGTTCGCTGTCTGGTCGGCGACCGGCATAACGGGGGGCGCGTCCCGGTCGCTGATTGCATCAACCCGCATCACGACCGACTCGGGAGGTGTAGCAAACCCTCCCACGACATCGCAAAATGCCTTTGTCTCGGGCCTCGATCCAACCGGTGACAACTACCTGTCGCTTCGCACGGGACCGAGCACACGGTATCAGGAAATCGTCCGCATGGGTTTGAACACCCCGCTGACCATCCTTGGCAGAAGTGGATCCTGGCTCAATGTCGCACTCGCCGATGGGCGAACCGGCTGGGCGTACGGCAAGTATGTCGCTTCCGCTCCCGGATACGCACCGCCGCCGCAACCATCCATCGCGCCTGCACCTGTCACACCACCGACTGTTGCCAAACGGTCGATCACGCCGCCGAGCCCAGGCGTCGTGGGAGACCTGAGCGGGACCAGTGACAACTTCCTGTCGCTCAGATCAGGTGCGGGAACAGGCCACTCTGAAATTGCAAGACTGCTCGAAGGCACCAGGCTTTCCCTGCTGGCGCAACAGGGTGCCTGGTTCGAAGTTGAACTTTCAAACGGGATGCGTGGCTGGGCTTACGGCCAGTATGTCGATGCAGCAAAACCCAGACAAAGCGCATCCCAATCGGTCCCGGTTATCGGTCCGGACCCACAACCAGATCCAAATGAAAGCAAACCGCGCCAAAGGCAAGAGACCGCAACAAGCCCGAAGCTGCCGGATCTGGGAACCCTTCCTGAAGGCAAGCGGGTCGCCTTGATCATTGGCAATTCGGCATATGAACACGCCCCGCCCCTGCCCAATCCGAAAAACGATGCTACCGACTTGCAGGAATCGCTGAAGCGCCTGGGCTTCACGGTTATTCTCGGTCTGGATCAGAGCAAAATCGCCATGGAAGGAACAGTCAGAGCGTATGTACGTTCGATCCAGGATGCAGATGTCGCCCTGTTCTTCTACGCAGGTCATGCGATGCAGTTGAGTGGAAGAAACTATCTCATTCCGATAGACGCAAAACTCGAAGACGAAACCGCTGTCGACTTCGAGACGATCGAACTCGGCACGGTGCTGGACTACATGAATGCGCCCGGCCGACTGTCGATTGCGCTTCTGGACGCATGCCGTGACAATCCACTCTCCCGCCGGTTTTCACGCAGTCTTGGCGTCAGCCGCAGTTCGCAGGTCGAACGCGGGCTTGCCGCTCCTCAGGCTGGCGGGGGCAATATCCTCATCGGCTTTGCAACGGCTCCGGGCGAGGTCGCCCTGGATGGCGACGAAGACAACAGCCCGTTCACAACGGCACTGCTCACTCATATCGAGACACCCGGCCTTGAAATCGAAATCATGATGAAACGGATCAAGGCGGATGTGTACGATTCGACAAGGGGTACACAGTCGCCGTGGCATAATTCAGCGCTGAGACGGGAATTCTATTTCAAAAACTAGAGCCTTTTTCGAAGAATAAGGCACGGGTTGTGCCGATATTCAGGTTTATCGGGAATGCCCGGTTGTTTCAGCGGTCTTGCCAAACTCAAGCAGTATCGGACTTCCGGTGTCCCGGTGATGAGTTGAACCGGATCCATCAAGAGACGCGGCATTCCTCACAAGAGCCCTTCGTTCAACGCAGTTGCGCCAGAACCAGATGCCCGGGAACCGGGTTACCTTCTTCCAGCCGGACTGTAATCGGATCCATGGCGAGAATATCAAATCCGGCGACATCAAGGGAGGTTCGGATATACTTCTCCGACTGGGCGAAGCGGCTCTTGGGTCCCACCATGTAGGAGCGTCCGCCCATTATCTCGTCAGGTAGGGTCTCTGTCGAAAAGGCGAGATATCCGGCAGTATCGAGACGATCCGCAGCTGCATTCAGAAATGGTTCGACGGCTCCAAGGTAAGGGAAGACATCCGTTGCCGCGATCAGGTCCCAGACTGGCCGAGTTCCATCGTCTTCTTCAAATCCTTCAAGAAATTCCACGGCTTCGCCGATGTAAAGGTCTTCGTAGACGTCCCGGTCATAGGCGAGTTCGACTATCTTTTCGGACAGATCCACACCGGTCTGGCGGGTTGTGCAGTCCGCAAACGCCATTCCGGTCAAGCCGGTGCCGCACCCAAGATCGAGAAGACGATCGAACGGTCCCAAGCCCAGCCTTCCGACGAGATCGCGAAGGAGCAGCGGCACACAATATCCAAGTTCATCGACGAGGATCTCGTCGAAGACATCAGCGTGCTGATCGAACAGCGTGGCGACATAGGCATCGGGCATTTTTTCCGGCGAAGCTTCCACTCCGATCGCCGCAAGACGAATGCTCGCCCCGCCGCTATCATCCGGATCCAGTGCAAGAACCTGACGAAATGCCTGCTCTGCGCCTTTCAGATCACCTGATTTCTGCCGCTCAAGACCTCTGTTATAGGCTTCGGCAAGCGCTTCGTCCGAAGCATCGTCATCCAATTCGGGCGCTCTTTTATCGGTTTCGTTCATTTTGTCTGCCTGACCGGGTTTTCCTCCCCCTACACGGCTGCCATGTCCTTTGCACGGGAAATCTGCCGACGCGGTTCAGAACAGATCCAATTGGCTGTCGTCCTGTCTGGAGCCCGGCTTTGAGCTTTCATTCAACTTGGCCCCGGTCTCGCCGACATCGACAGGGTTCTGGATGTCGGCATCGTCGTTGACAACCTTGTTCACGCGCGTGGAAATCGGGGTGGCGACAAGATAATCGTCATCGATCGGCACAAGCATCTTTTTTGCTTCCCGCGCCTCGACATTTGCCGTGTCGAGCCATGTCTCAAAGGCACCCGGTTTCACGATCACAGGCATGCGGTGATGGATCTCTGACATCATCCGGTTGGACTGGATCGTCAAAATTGCGCCGGTGTCCATATCGCCGCCGTCCGGGTCCGACCAGGTATCCCAAAGCCCGGCAAAGGCCATGACATCGCCATCCGCCGGTCGGATCCAGAATGGCTGTTTGCCTTCGGAGGTCCGCCGCCATTCATAAAATCCGGACGTCGGAATGAGGCAGCGGTGATGGCGCATTGCTGCCCGGAATGAGGGCTTTTCCGCGGCCGTTTCAGCTCTTGCATTGATCAGCAGTGTGAAATCCGACGGATCCTTGACCCAGGAGGGTATCAAACCCCAACGCACAAGGTGAAACCGTCGGCTGCCATGTTCGTATCGAACCGTCGCGATAGGCTGGGTCGGTGCAATGTTGTAGCGCGGCGGAAAATTCGGCCTGTCGGTATAGTCAAAGAAGTCCCTTACCGCATCCGGCGGCGTGGTGAGAGCAAGTCGGCCACACATATTTTATCTCCAGTCCACGTCGAACGCCTGCGGCGATCGTATCGTCGAATTGCCGTCGTGCTGCTGCAAAGTTAGGCAATTGGAAACAAAAAAGAAGTAGCCTGCACACGAAGTCAATAATCAGGGGGCAGGTATGGAATGTTTGGATCCAGTTTTGGGCGCCGGAGATCTGGCTGCCGAACGGCTGGAACAGGCAAACATCAATCCCCAGACGGGACTTGCCACTGATTATCTCAATCATTTCAACGAAGTCATGATGCTCCTTGAAATGCTACCCGACATGCCCGACTGCGCCGAAGATGTTCTGGACTGGGAACCCCTGGGTTATGAAGGTCATTTTGAGAATTCGACTTTCAAGGACAAGCAGCTGGCAATCATGGCCTATTCCGCGGCGCCGGCCTTCCTGAGAGAGCATCTTGAGACACATATAGCGGATATCGACGTGCTGGTCGGTCAGATCCAGGATCAGTTGCGCAATTCCAGCGACGCTGCTTCTGTTGCTGAAGACATCGCTTACAGAGCGACACACGAAATCAAGCCGCTGATCGCCCTTGCAGGTGCCGTCATTCACGGGCACCTTGAACCGGAAGCAACACAGCATGAAGGCGACGGTGCGCAGGCGGAAATCGACGCACTGTTTGCCTGATTATTCTGCCCCGACCCTCTTTTTCAGAAATGCTCCATGTCCCGATTCTATCCAGACGCACCCCGTATCGGCGTAAGTATTCTCTGTCACCGGAATGGTCATGCTCTGTTGATCAAGCGCGGCAAGGATCCCTACAAGGACCACTGGAGCCTTCCCGGAGGCCTTGTGGAGCTTGGGGAAACGCTCGCTCAGGCAGCAGAACGGGAACTTCTGGAAGAAACAGGCGTCAAGGCCAACCTAGGTGAGCCGGTCGAAACCTTCGATTCCATTCAACTGGATGATGATGGCAGGGTTCTTACCCATTTTATCCTCACTGTTTTTTGCGGCCCGTTCCATTCAGGCGTCTCGGTTGCAGGAGATGACGCAGCCGCAATCGACTGGGTCCATCCGGATGAACTCGACGCGCGCAAGATGACACCAGACACACCGGAGCGTATTCGCCGCCACCTGCACCGGTAGCGCAAAGGTGAGTGCCTTCACGGAGGTTTGCAGATCCGTGATTCCCAATTCCGCGGGGTTTGGATGAGCATGACTGCACGCTAAAGTCCGGAGGCTCTCATGCGCTTTTATTCCGTGCAACTTTCATGTCTGGCCCCGTGCATCGCTCTGGCCATGATCGTGGTCTGCATCCTGGCACCTTCCGCAAAGGCCAGCCCGGATCAGTGGCGCCGAGCCGGATTTTCGACGGATTTCACCAAAACGAGCATCGACCTGAACTCGATCTTTTCCGGTGGTCCACCGAAAGACGGTATTCCCTCAATCGACAAACCGGCATTTCAGCCTGCAAGCAGCGTCGACTGGCTTCAGGACCGGGAGCCCGTGATCCTTCTCGAGCTGGATGATGCCGTCAAAGCCTACCCGCTTCAGATCCTGATCTGGCATGAGATCGTCAACGACCGGATCGGCGAGACTCCGGTATCGGTGACCTATTGCCCACTGTGCAATTCGTCCATCGTCTTTGACCGGCGCTTTGACGGCGACGTCCTCGATTTCGGAACGACTGGCCTTTTGAGAAACTCCGACCTTGTCATGTATGACCGACAGACCGAAACCTGGTGGCAGCAATTTACCGGTGAGGGCATCGTCGGCACCCATGCCGGGCGCGACCTGAAAATGATCCCGTCCCGGGTCGTCGCCTTCGAGGCAGTCCGCAAGACACACCCTCAAGCCGCGGTTCTTGCCCGTCCGTCGCCGCCTCGGCGCAACTACGGGTCCAATCCTTATGTCGGATACGACAGCCGATCGGCGCCATATCCCCTCTATCGGGGAGACCTTCCAGACAACATCAACCCCATGGCACGGGTCGTGGTCGTTCGTGATGGTAACCAGATTTTTGCCGCCACACTCGATCACGTCAGAACGGCAGGCCCGATCTCCATATCGGAAAACGTGCGGTTACGCTGGAGTGGAGAACAGGCTTCCATTCTGGACCAGCGCGAAACCGGTAGTGGCCGATCAATCGGGTCCGTCGAAGCGGTCAAGACAGAAAACGATCGGGAAGTACCCCTCGTCCATGACGTGACATTCGCATTCGTTGCTAATGCCTTCCACCCGGACATTGCAATTCTTGGGATCACTTCACCGTAGCGCTTGAAGTACCCCTTGCCCGCGCGCATGATCCCCGCATGAGGAAAAAACGCGTAGCTGATTTCATTTGCCGGGCGATCATTTTTGCAATGCTGGCACTTTCCCTACCGGTTCAGGTTGTGTCCGCTCAGCAAGCCGGGATCGATGCACCGCCCTATGAACAGCAGCTGATGCGCCTTTCGGAAATATTCGGCGCGCTCCATTTTCTGCGCCCGTTATGCAAAGAAAACGACGACCCGAGCTGGCGCGACCGGATGGAAGATTTTCTGGACGCCGAAACCATCGACGAGAATCGGCGACGCAGATTCATTGAACGGTTTAACCAGGGATATCGTGGATTCTCAGTCGCTTACAGGGACTGCACAGACGCGGCCCGTATCGCAATGGCACAATACCTCAACGAGGGTGAGACCATCATCAGCGACGTAACCAGCCGGTACGGCAGATAAACCGGGGCAAAATCTTCAAAACGTTACGAGTTGGTTAACCTTTTGAATCAAATTTGTGGGTGGCCGTTAAGTTTGCGTTCACGGTTACTTATCAGCGCGGATCACCGTGCTAGGATCAGGTTATGAGATTCGGGACAGGGACACGTTGGAGTTGTCTCCAAGCGTTCGGGACAGACCGGTAAGGGAACGAATGATAAACGACGATTATGCTGAGGCAGCAATGGACGCCGAATTTGCCGAGGACGAAGACATCAGACGCGCTGCGCTCGGCTTTATTTCGGATGCCTGGGCGGAAGCCATCGCAAACGGCGTGGATGCCGACGCGGTTGCACACGCCGCAATGTTTACCGCACTTGCTGATCTCGTTGCGGCCTATGGTGAAGATGCCGTGGCGAAACTTGCCGAAGGATTGCCGGACCGCATCCTTCAGGGCGACTACACGGTGAACCGGGTTCTCCAGTAATCCTGATCCGACGAATACACAAGGCCGGCTTGTCCGGCCTTTTTCATTTCGTGTACTGGATCAATGTCCCCAGATACCGGCTGCGTGACCGAGCCTGTCCAGAGCCAGGTTCAGGTAAATCAATCCGCCGAAAACAATCAGTACAAATCCGGCGATGTGGTTGGCCCGACCCAGCCAGCGATCGTCAATCCTTGACTTGAAATGCGAGACCGTTGCCGAGACGAACAGCCACCATGACGTTGCACCACCGGCCACGCCGGCGACCATCAGCAGTGACCCGAAATGATCGTCATGCGCCGGTCGATAGTCTCCCAAAACACCAAAAATGGCTGCAAACGCAAAAATTGTTCCCGGGTTTGTAATCGCCATGAAAAAGGCCGCGGCGGCATCTCCCAGATAGCTGTATTCGCGTCCGTTGCCGTCTTTTTCAATATGCGGATGGGTGTTCCAGATCCTGATGCCAAATACGATCAGCAGCGCGCCCCCAACAATCTCGATTAGCCCAAACCGGGAATCAACGAAATTGGTAACCGCCGACACACCGAATATGGCCGCAGATGCGAAAATCGTGTCTGCCACCACTGCGCCGAGCCCGACAAAAACCCCGTGGCTGAAACCGTTTTTGACTGCGTGCTGAATTGCCATGACATTGACAGGGCCAACAGGTGCTGTCGTGAGAATCCCGACAAGAAAGCCGATCAGCACATATTCCAAGACTGTCACAGCCGGTCCTTTTCACTAGGCCCTGGTTTTCGAATGGAAGCCCCTGCCGGGTCGCGCACGACGCGGGACGCCGAAAACACGCGCAGGAAAATACCCTCAGCCAGTTTCCACCGTGCCACGAATTGTTTAAGGAATGTCCCTGCGGGGCAAAGCGCAACAAATCAAAATTCACAGGAGTTCGCCATGGAACGGGTAATTTGGGTGGCGGTTCTGGTATTCTGCTTTTTTCCAACTGCCGGCATCGGCAAGAGTGTCACGACGGACACCATACCGGTCAGTCCGGAAAGCAATTCGCAAACAGCCCCGATACCGGTGGATCAACTCGGCGTTCCACAAAGCGAGCTATCGCGTGAACCGGATCAAACCAAGGCGGAAACTTCGACAGATCTCACACCGCCACAGGTTCTCTACAACACATCTGTCCTGCCAAAACCGGTCGCGCGCATGCACTCGCAGTTGAGACAAGCAGCTCTTGAGGGGGACATGAACCGGTTGCAAATGGTCCTGGAGAGCAACGAATTGCCGCCGACACTTTCCTTCGGTGACATCGGTGATCCGATCGACTTCCTGAAGGAAAGTTCGGGCGACGGCGAGGGTTTTGAGATCCTGGCGATCCTCGCCGATACACTCGAGGCCGGCTTCATTCACGTCGATGCCGGAACACCGCAGGAAATGTACATCTGGCCGTATTTTGCCCGCTTCCCGCTATCAAGCCTGACGCCGGACCAGAAGGTGGAAATGTACCGGATCATTACAGCCGGTGATTTTGCGGAAATGGAAGAATTCGGGGCCTGGACATTTTATCGCGTCGGCATCGGTCCGGACGGAACCCTGCACTATTTCGTGGCCGGGGACTGACCCAGGCACCAACCCGGCAACCATGAAGCCTTCTCGCTAGCCGACTATTTCCAGCCCCTCTTCAGCGCAAACCCTTGCAACCCATGCCATGTCAAGCTCCGGTTCGGGAGAGGGCCACTCACGCGACCCCGGCTCCAGCTTGGTGCCACAAATCCTGAATACGTTTTCATGAATGGAGCCCGGCACATTGAGGATCAGCATTTCCGCTTCCTGATCCGTCGCATTGCGAAACGCATGAACTTCGCCCCGCGGAACCTTCACAAACTGGCCTGGCCCGGCGGTTATGATCTCATCACCGACAGAAAACTCGATTTGGCCCTTTTGGATAAAAAATGATTCCTGATCATTCATGTGACGATTGGGTGGCGCACCGGCGCCGCTTGAAAGAATAGCGCTGCACAGGAAATATCCGTCTTCGGCACTGGACGAGTGAAAGTCCATGATCATTCCCATGAGATAATAGGTTTCAGACATAACTCCTCCTGTAACAACCTCCCGGAAACTTCAAACTATTCCGACAAACTAAAATGTTAGCAATTTTACCTTGAGTAAATTCGTAGATATATCATGCATTGTCTTTGAATACTATTTTCAAGAATTTTGGAAACCGAATTCAAATCATTTCCCTTCATCTGGTCCTGCGACCAGAAGAGTTGGGCTCCTTGCCGCCAATTGTTCCGAGAGTGCGCGCAGGATGTCCTCCAGTTGAAGAAGAGCTGCGGATTTCTCCTGGCCTGCAGGATAAAGCAGCCCGAAAGTCATCCATCGTTCCGGAACAACCGGCACAAGGGCGAGACGGTCAAGGGACACCTGCGCGGCAACAAGTTCGTCTGCGATCGTGATGCCATATCCTTCAGCCACCAGTGAGCAGGCCAGCTGAGATGCTGCTACTTCACAACTCTGTTGAGGTGTTATGCCGGCTGACCGGAAGAAATCGTCCAGTTGATCGCGCAAAAGCAAGCCGTGCATGAGACGTATCACCGTGTCGTTGCGAAGATCGGCAGCGGTGAGGCTCTGCCGATCTGCCAATTTGTGTGTGCTGGGAAGAACGGCCTGGGCACGTACGCGGATCAGCGCTTTCGTCCGGATCCCCGGATGATCCACCGGAAGGGCGCCAATACCGATATCGTATTCGCGCCCGGCGAGCCATTTTCCGGCGTCGCGCCGCGCACGAACATCCAGACTTACATTTGTCTCGGGGTTCTCGGACATGAAGCGTGCCACTGCGACAGCTGTCAGGGATTGCGCCACGCGCGGCATCGTGACGACCCGCAAGGTTTCGGTTCTGCCGGCCCGGATCTCCGCGGCGATACGCGGCACTTCGTCGAGGTTGTCCAGGATGCGCCCGGCCTCGCGGTAAAACGCCATCCCCTCCCGGGTCGGCGTCAGGTTTCGGCCGCTGCGGTCAAACAACGGCAGTCGCAATTCAGCTTCCAGTCCGGATATGAGCCGGCTAATCGCCGGCTGACTGAGATGCAGGATCTCGGATGCGGCTGTCAAAGATCCTTCCGAAAGCGTGGCGCGAAAGGCCCTTAGCGCTTTGATGTTCATCGGGTCTTACTTTCAAAATTTGCAAGAGTAGATAACATATTTGCATTTTTCGCAATTGAGAACATGGCGTAATGTCCGACTATCGAGTTCGGGAGGAAAAAATGAAACGCAGAACGTTCCTTGGCGCTGTTGGTGCGGCGCTTGCAATTGCCGTCACTTCAGGTGCAAGTCTTGCGGCCGACTGGCCCAAACGTCCCATAAATCTCGTGGTGCCCTACAAGGCAGGCGGGGGAACGGATGCCTATGCCCGCGCGATCTCCAAGGCCGCGGAAGGCATACTGGACGTACCCGTCGTGGTGGTGAACAAGCCAGGGTCTGCAGGACTGAACGGGGCCAATTCGGCCGTCGGCGCACGCCCGGACGGTTACACGATGATGATGACCTCCGGCGGATCGTTCCTGCTGTCCACGCTAACGCTCGACACCGACATCGACGCGCTTGAGAGTTTTCAGTTCGTGGCTCAGGTCGGTCAGTTGCAGACATCGCTCATGGTGCCGACCGGCAGTCCGTTTCAATCCGTTCAGGATGTAATTGACGCAGCCAAGGCGGATCCGGGTTCACTTCGCTGGGCTCATTCCGGGCGTGGTGGATTTCATCATGTCGGTGGGCTTGGTTTTCTTGCCAGCAACGGCATCGATGCGCAAGACGTCCCGTTCAAGGGCGGCGGTCCGACCCGTGCGGCCCTGATCGGCGAACAGGCGGATTTCGGGTTTCTCGGTGTCCAGCAGCTTGCAGGGTTTGAGGATCAGCTGCGGGCCCTGGCGGTCAACAGCCAGGATCGCGATGCCGTCATGAAGGACGTGCCATCCTTCGGCGAACTGGGTATTCCGTTCGCCGCGGTTTCTTCCCCTGTCATTGTCTTTGCGCCGAAGGACACACCTGCCGAGATTGTTTCGGCCATGGAGACTGCGCTTGAACAGATCGCGTCAAAGCCGGAATTCGCAGAATTGCTTGCGCCTCGGGGTACGGGTCCGGTTTACCAGAAAGGTGTCGATGCGAAGGCAACCTTGAGTGCCATGAAAAACGACGCCCGGCCACTGGTCGAGAGCCTGAGCAACTGAACTGTCAATGACGGGCTGTCTCTTCAGTCCGTCACTCCTCCAACGGAATTCGGGAGACTGTCATGCGCGCCTATTCCGAAGGCCTGGTTCTGGCTGTGGTTGCCCTTGTCGGGCTCTGGGGAGCCTGGCAGGTACCCGCAGCATCGACTGGTGACACCTGGGCGGGAATTGTTCCGTTTTCTGCAAGTCTGGCTTTGCTCGGCCTAGCGTCGTTCATGCTCGGCAGCACGGCATTTGCCGGTGCGCCCAAGCCGGGAGAAGACGAGAAACAACCGTTTCCCGGGGATGTCATAGGGCTCTTTGTGATTGCCCTGCTTTACCAGCAATCGATCCGATGGTTCGGCTACGTTCTACCAACGGCCCTTGCGGCACCGGTCGTTCTTTTCCTGTTCGGAATTCGCAGCCGGGTCGGTCTGGCCGTGTCGGTCATCCTGTGCCCGCTCATCTTCCACATTCTGTTTTTTGAGCTGCTCGGCGTGTTTCCGCCCTATGGCGAAGTGTTCGATCTGCTCGACTGGATCAAAGGGTAAACCCGATGGAAATCTTTCCTGCTCTCCTGTCCGTCGTGACCGATCCGACCCTTCTCGCGGCGATCCTGCTGGCGGCCGTCGTCGGGATGATCGTGGGCGCAACGCCCGGACTGACAGCATCAGCGGCAATCGCGATGCTGTTGCCGATCACCTTCTACATGTCGCCGCTCTTCGCACTGGCTTTTCTTTACGTCATCGGCAAGTCCGGCCGTTACGGCGGTTCGATTGCCGCCATCCTTTTCAATACGCCGGGAACGGCGGCAAGCGCCGCAACCCAGATCGATGGCTACCCTCTTGCCAGGGCCGGAAAGGCCGGAAAGGCCATGAAGGTCGCAACGATTTCATCGGTCATCGGCGATTTCATGGGTGACATCCTGCTTGTTGCAGGGGTCGGTTTCATCGCAGCTATCGCGCTCAAGCTCGGGCCGCCGGAAACCTTTGCAATCTATTTTGCAGCCTTTGTGGTCATTGGATCCGTCATCGGAAAATCCATCGTCAAGGGACTTGCATCCGCCCTTCTCGGCGTTTTGGTCGCGATGGTCGGTCTGGACCCGATCTCCAGCGAAGAGCGTTACACCTTCGGTTCCTTCGAACTCTCCAACGGCATTGGCCTGGTGCCTCTCATGATCGGCGTTTTTGTCCTCGGTGAGGTATTCTCACAGATGGAAGAACGGCGAAAATCAGCTGGCAGAATCGATGACAACCAGACAGCGGCCGATGATGACAGCCTCACCTGGGAAGAATACAAGCCATGCCTGCCGCATGCATTCAGAGGCGGTCTGATCGGCGCCGGGATAGGTGTGCTGCCTGGACTGGGTTCGGCAATCGCCGCCTTCATCTCTTATGGCGAAGGCAAACGACGCGCAACAAATCCGCAGCAATGGGGCAAGGGTGCCCTGGAGGGCGTTGCAGCGCCGGAGGCAGCCAACAATGCCGTTTCCGGTCCGTCCATGGCTCCGCTGCTCACCCTGGGTATTCCCGGTTCAACGATTGGCGCAATTCTTCTGGGTGTCTTTCTCATCCACGGCATCCAGGTCGGACCAACGCTTTTTCTGACGGACAAGGAGCTGGTCTATCGTTTGTTTGCATGTGGCATGCTCGGCATCGCGGCATATGGCGTCATCGGGTACTTCGGTGCAACACAGGTCGCCCGGCTAATTTTGAAAATCCCGACCAACGTTCTTTATCCGATCATTTTCCTGACAAGTTTTGTCGCGGCCTACTCCGCGCGCGCGTCCATGTTCGACGTTACAGTTATGACAGTTGCCGGGTTTGTCGGCTGGCTGATGCGCAGACATGACTTCAACATTGCCGCATTCGTGATTTCGTTCGTCCTTGCCAAGGGTGCGGAAGAAACTTTCCGCCAGTCTCTTCTGATGTCGGACAGCGGCCTCCTGATCTTTTTCGAGAGACCGATTGCGCTTGCTTTCCTGTTGATCGGATGTGCCGCTATCGCATTCCGCATCCGGTCCATCGTCAAGGAGCGCAGGATCGCTGACGGAGAGCTCGGCGATGCTTGATTTTCCCCTTTACCGGGACTGTTTTTCGAGCCCCGAAATGCGCGCTGCCTGGTCGGAGGACGCAACCATCGATTGCTGGCTCAGGGTCGAGCAGACACTGGCAAGACATCAGGCCGCACATGGTTTGATACCTGAGAGCGTTGCAACGGCACTGGCAGGCCTGTCTCTTGCCGATATTGACCGGCACCAACTTCGTGAAGACATGATGCTGGTCGGCCGGCCGATCGTAGGTCTTGTGAGGCAACTGCGCGAAAGCCTGGGAGACGCTCAGGGCCATGTTCACCATCACGCCACAACCCAGGACATCATGGACACCGCCCTGGCACTTCAGATGCGCGATGGACTTCGGCAGATCTCCACTCTTCTTGACGGCATCCTCGCTGGCATCGATGCGCATATCAACGACCATGGAATGCAGCAGATGATCGGCCGGACCAACGGTCAACATGCCGTGCCGCTGAACCTTGCCACCAAACTCGAAGTCTGGAAATCGGAGCTGCGCAGAAGGGCAATTTGCATTGAACAAGCCGGACAACGGGGATTGAATGTGCAGATCGGTGGTCCGGTCGGAGACCTTCAAGCCTACGAGAGTGGAACAGGCAAAGCGATCAAAGCTGGAATTGCCGAAGATCTCGGACTGCATGTTGTCGAGCCACACTGGCAAAATGCCCGGGACGGGATCGCCGACATTGTGGGTGCGATCGGAACCCTTTGCGGCACACTTTGCAAGATCGCGCAAAACGTCAACCTGCTGTCTTCTTCCGATATTGCCGAGTTTGCGGAAAACCCGTCACCCGGCAAGGGGGCTTCGTCTGCCATGGGTCACAAACGCAACCAACGCGCATCGGAATTCGCTGAAGCTGTGGCGAGGCTCGGACGCCAGCGCGCCGAACAGATCGGGGAACTCACTCTTCACCAACACGAACGCTCCGGTGGGACCTGGATCGGTGAATGGGTCGTCGTCCCCGAGACTTTCCTGTTGGCGTCCGGTGCTCTTTCCTGGACTGAGAAGCTTTTCCAGATCCTGTCGATAAACAAAGGTGCGATGGAGCGGAATCTTGCAAACGCGATGCAAAAGGTGCGCGAGCAGGCGCATTGACGGCTTTCCCATTGCCGCTCGCCGGGAGGAGTTTATCTTTGCAGCCGTAAAAGGATCGGCATCATCTTTTGAGCAATTCCGCATAGTCCGAATAACCGCGGTAAAGACTGCGGAATTCAAGCCGGCACGCTGACTTTGCTGCGACCAGTTCAAGCTCTTCTCTCAAATCAGCCCGAGGTGTGACGTGAAACGACTTCAACCACCTAAACAGGATTTTGCCGAACCAGGCTGGAAGCCCGCTTTGCTGACCGAAATCGACCACAAGGATGCGGCCACCCGTGTTCAGGCGAGATGCCCCGGCTGAAAGCGCTTCCCGCCAGACCGGGATCATCGAGAGCGTGTAGGAATAGAACACCCGGTCGAACGACGCTACGCCCAGGGCGTCAGTTGCTGCCGGGTTGGCGGCATCTCCTTCGATCAGCCTGATCCGGCTGCCCAGTCCCGCTCTTGCGATATTTCTTTCAGCCGTTTCCAGCATTTGCGCTGAAATATCCAGACCATAGAAATTCGCGTCGGGATAGATTCTTGCAGCCGCGATCAGATTTCGCCCGGTGCCGCATCCCAACTCGAGAACATCACCGCCGCTTGGCGGCAGCAGTTCCCTGATCAGATGATCGCGACCCAGCAGATAGTATTTTCGCGTGAGATCGTAGACATGGCGCTGATGGCGATAGACCGCGTCCATCAATCTAGCCGTTTCGACAGCTTCACTCATCCGGCAATCCGTTCCGCGCACTATCCGTTGAACACGTAAAGATGGAAGCCACCATAGATGGAGGAGCGATCCTGCCGGCCGAGTTCCAGGCTCTCGCCTTCCTCGTAACGCCATTGATCGAGGATGTCGTCCGCAACACGGCCCGGAAGCAGTGTCGGTTCGGCGGCGGTCCGGAAAATGACCCTTGCGCCAGGCCGCGCTGTCCGGGTGATTTCCGCCCAAAGAGAATTCAGCTGAAAATCCGTCATCCAGTCCTGGGCATCAAGGAGCACGTAGGCGTCGAGACTGTCGCCGGAGACGGATTGAAGATGTTCGGTAAAATTCCGGTTCAGGACCCGTACCCGGTTCGCTCGAGCACGTATCTCCTCGAAATGCGCGCGTTTCAGATAAGGTGGCAACGGGCCCGATTTCCCGGTCGACTCCCCTGCCTGGGGTGCATAGCCGCGGCCAAATGCCTGCCAGGCAAAATAGTTGTCTTTCATGGAGAAATCGCATGCCAGCTTTTCCAGCCGGTCGCGCAGAACAGCAGACATGTCACCATCAGCGTTCGCGGAAACAAGCGCATCATACTGTGCAGGAGGGATCCCAAGACCATAAAGAGACATTTTCTTCGAGGTCGCCCAACGCACCAGACGCTTGTCGAAAAGTGGCGCCAGGGCGGTATCGAAGAAGGTACGCTGTTCTTCCAGGGAGCGGGCTTTCACCATGTGCTTCGGATTGATCCCGTAAAGGCGTGCAATGAGATGGCCCGCTCCAATGCAATATCCAAGCAGGCCATGATGATAGAGATCGCGCGAGAACAGTGAGATGCGCCTGCGGCCCCAGTTGGCCAGGTCGCGCCCTTCCCAGTAGGCTATGGTGTCCGGATCGAGATTGTCTTTCAAAAACCGGTTATACGCAGCAACATTCGCCTTCTCGTCAGCCTCGCCGAAGAACCTGTAGAATGTCTCATAGTTCGGAAAGTGCCTGGCTGCTGCAAGCTTCAAACGGCCAAGAGCCACATGGGCCCGGTTCAGATCGACGGCGGTGATTTCCGCGGGATTGGCAGTCAGATAGGACATCACATTGCAGCCACCCGATGCGATCGTGATCATCCGGCATTGTGGCGTCAGCTGAAGCGCCTTCATGTCGACGTCCGGATCTTCCCAGATCTGCGGGTAAACCAGCCCCTTGAAGGCAAAGGTGAAGAGACGCTCCAAAATGCCTTCGCGGGAAGTAACCTCAGAGCGGTGTACCGCATTGTCGAGACGTTTCTTTGAAGCTGTGAGCGTGCTCTGCGCCATTGGTTTCTCCCGAGTCACCGCATCGATGAATTGCCTTCCGATACGTGACTGACACGACAGTTTGGTGACGATCCGGGTGAAATGTGCGCTTATCCGGACAATAAAAAACCCCGCAAAAGCGGGGGTAATTTCCAAGTCCAACGGAAAGTCCGGGTTCAGCGGGTGATCACCACGAAGTCGGTTCCCAGACCGGTGTTGCGCTTGAAGCTCCGGTCCGTGATCGTCAGCGAGGTGCCCGGTGTCAGCATCTTGGCAAGCTCCGTGGCAACCTTTTTCGGAATTTCGATCCGGTTCAGCAACTCGTCCGATTGACCGCCACGTTCTCCTTCGGCAGAGACCGCAATCCATTCGACGGAGTTGCCACCCCTTTCAAAGTCGAGAGCGGTGTAAACATGTGTGCCGATTTCCTGGTCGATATTCTTGACGGAGACCGGGGCCGAATAGATATCCGAAAACTTGCGGCGAACACGAAGGATCGCGTTCTGCGGCTTTTCGTAACCTGCCTCCATATGGATACGTGCGACGAGTGCATCCGTGATGCGTCCGGTAACCGGCAGGTCGGCACCTTCCTGATAGAGGCGGATTGCTGCACGGGTCTTGCGGCCGACAACTCCGTCAACCGGACCGGCGTTGTAGCCCATCTGGTTCAGCAGGCGCTGCAACACCCTTCTCTTGCTCGGAAGTTTCTGAGGCGTGATGATCATCCGCAGCGGACGATCAAAATATGGATTTTCCGGCTGTGCGACCGGCAGCGAAGCCTGCAGGTTCGCAGGGCGGATCGCACCGCGCAAGGCAGGATCCGAGGCGATGGTTTGCCCGGAAAGACTTGCCACTTCAGTTGCCGGCACATAGGGCTGTGGCAACACGCCGTGACGAACGGACACAGGCTCCGCGTGATCACGCGTCACAACAACATGCATGCCGCGCTCTGTCATGGAATAGAGCGACTTTGCGAAGGAACGGGGCAGTCGGATACAGCCATGCGAGGCGGGATAACCCGGAAGCCGCCCTACATGGAGCGCGATTCCAGACCAGGTCAGGCGCTGCATGAAAGGCATCGGCGCATTGTCATAGAGATTTGAGAAGTGCTTGCGGCGCTTTTCCAAAATCGAAAACACACCAGTCGGCGTGCTGTGCCCTCGCTTGCCGGACGAAATCGGCGACACTTCGATCAGGTCCAATCCACGGTAGACCTTGATCTTCTGCTCTTTGATGGAAACCAGCATATGGAGCGGCGTTTCATCCGGCTGCTCCCTGCCCGCGTCAGCAGTCGTATCACGTGCGACTGACGCAGAAATGGTGCTGACTGAAAAGACTGCGGCAGTGAAGAGAAGGCCCAACCTGCCAGTACGCATTACTTGAAACATTTTTGACGACATCCCTGAGCTCTCCAACGAAAAACCCTTAAAGCTCGCAGAAAACTCTATTCAAAACTTTTTTAGATCGGGTTAGGAAACACGGTTACCCATTGGTTTCCTTCGCCCATTGGCAATTTGACCCTGGCAGTTTAGCCAGCTTCCAGCTGTTATTCACATCACAAATTGTACGGATGGTTTTCAAAACTGCGCGTGATCCGGTCCATCTTGGCGGAAAGAGCCCCGAATTTCGCGGTATTTTCAATCAGTGTCGCCGAAAAGGAACCCTACTTCCTAATCCCGTCCTGAAAAACGACGGCTTCCCCCCTGGACGGTACCGACAATTCACCTTCCCACATCACGCGCTCGCCGCGAACCATCGTGCCGACAGGCCAACCGGTGACCTCCTTGCCGTCATAGGGCGTCCAGCCGCATTTGGATGCGATCCAGTCATTCCCGATGGTTTCCGTGCGCTTGAGGTCGACCACCGTGAAGTCGGCGTCGTAGCCGACCGCGATCCGCCCCTTGCGTGCCGTCTGAAAGAGGCGTGCCGGACCCGCGCTTGTCATGTCGACAAACCTCGCCAGGCTCAGGCGACCCTTGCTGACGTGATCCAGCATGATCGGAACGAGCGTCTGCACACCCGTCATCCCCGACGGCGAAGCCGGATAGGTTTTCTGTTTTTCTTCCAATAGATGGGGGGCGTGGTCTGACCCGAAAATATCCAGAACACCTTGCTTCAATGCCCACCAAAGCCGCTCGGAATGACGTGGTGCGCGTACAGGCGGGTTCATTTGCACCAGCGTTCCGAGACGGTGATAGGCCTCGTCCGTCAGGGTCAGATGGTGCGGCGTCACCTCGATCGATGCCACATCCTTGTGATCGATCAGGTAGTCGACTTCTTCTGCAGTGGAAAGATGCAGAATATGGATCTTTGCACCGGTTTCACGAGCAATACCAACAAGACGCTGCGTACATTGAAGGGCAGCAATCTCGTCGCGCCAGATCGGGTGCGAACTCGGATCCCCCTCGACCCGCTCTCCCTGACGCTCGCGCAGGCGGAACTCGTCTTCGGAGTGAAATGCTGCTCGGCGGCGGGTCACCGACAGGATATCCCTTACACCGTCGTCATCTTCCACCAGCAGATCACCCGTGGAGGAACCCATGAACACCTTGATGCCGGCAGCGGCAGGCAGACGTTCCAGATCCGGTATGTCCTTTACGTTCTCCCGGGTCCCACCAACCCAGAAGGCGAAATCACAATGCATTCGGTGGTGCCCACGCCTGACCTTGTCGGCCAATGCTTCCTCGTTCGTCGTCAAGGGATTGGTATTGGGCATTTCGAACACTGCCGTCACGCCGCCCATGACTGCGGCGCGGGATCCCGATTCAAGGTCTTCCTTGTGGTCCAGCCCCGGTTCGCGGAAATGCACCTGAGTATCCATTACCCCCGGAAGGACATGCAATCCCGTGCAGTCGATCACATCGCCGGACTGCGAAGCATCGAAGGATCCGATCCCGGCAATCCGTCCATTTCTGATACCGACATCGCGAATGCCCTCACCGTCCTGATTGACGACCGTGCCACCTTTCAGGATCAGGTCATAGGTCTCGCTCATCGGGTTTCCTCCGTCGGTGAATTCGTCTGCGGTGTGTCGTCTAATCGGGCTTATACGCGCGCGCTGTCAAAAGGACCAGATCCGGTTTGCGTAATCCCGCCCTTGCCGCGCTCCGTCAAAACACTTATTTCGCCGAAGAGACCATAGCTTCATTCACGTAACCCTATCAGGAGCGCGCCGTGCCGTCCGCCAAGATAACCCACCTGACCGACCGTGCCCTAATCCGGGTTGCCGGTGACGACGCACATCATTTCCTGCAAAACCTCGTGACGGCCGATATCGAGAAAACTGACGAGAACGGCGCCTGTGCAGGTGCCTTGCTAACACCTCAGGGCAAAATCCTTTTCGATTTTCTGATTTACAAGACAGCAGACGGCTACCTGCTGGATGCACCTCTTGAGACGGCACCCGACCTGTTGAAACGCCTGACGTTCTACAGACTTCGTGCCAAGGTCGATCTGGAATACATGGATGAAGATCTCGGCGTGATTGCCGTCTGGAATGGAACAGCTGTATTTGAAACTGCGTTGCTGGCGGTGACAGACCCGCGAGTACCAGCGCTCGGAGAACGTGTTGTCGGTAAGGTCGGGTCCCTGCTGGCGGAAAATACTGCCGAAGCCGCCAGCCTGGAGGACTACGATTTTCACCGAATCGCCCTTGGTGTTCCCGAAGGGCTCAAGGATTTCGATTATTCCGATATCTTTCCGCATGATGCGGACCTTGACCAACTCGGTGGCGTTTCCTTCAGCAAGGGTTGTTATGTCGGGCAGGAAGTCGTCTCGCGCGTCCACCACAGGGGGACATCCCGCAAGCGGTTTGTGCTGGTAGAAAGCTCGGACAAGCTGCCGGAAAAGGGAACACCCGTCACCTCCGGTGGCAAATCGATCGGTGAACTGGGTTCGAGCACAGGTCAGATCGGTCTTGCGCTGGTTCGTCTTGACAAGGCGGCGCAAGCCAAGGACAACGGCACCCCACTTCAATGCGGTGACGCGAAGGTGCAGGTCAGGATCCCAGATTGGGCATCCTTTTCCTGGCCAGAACAGAGCACCGCAAACTGAAACCGCCATTCGCACCCAAGGACCGATGCCCACAGCCCGTCCCGATCAGCCTCCCCGCGCCTGGCAGCGCATGTTGTCCGGTCGACGCCTCAACCTGCTCGACCCCTCACCGCTGGATGTCGAAATTTCAGATATTGCTCACGGGCTTGCCCGTGTGGCGCGCTGGAATGGCCAAACCAACGGTGACCATGCCTTTTCGGTGGCCGAGCACTGTCTGGTCGTCGAGGACATCGCGCTGAAGCTGAAACCCGACCTACCGCCTCACTGGCGTCAGGCCGTCCTGCTTCACGATGCCCCGGAATACGTGATCGGTGACATGATATCGCCGTTCAAGGCGGTTATCGGCGAAGCCTACAAGGCGGTGGAGACACGCCTTCAGGCGGCAATTCATCTTCGTTTCGGCCTGCCGGCCGAAATTCCGCAAACCGTCAAGAAGCTGGCAAAACGCGCCGACATTATCTCCGCTTATTTCGAAGCCGTGGAACTTGCCGGATTTGATGAGGAGGAAGCCGCCAGGATCTTCGGGCGTCCCAGGGCTTTTGCACTCGGGAAGGACAACCGTCTGCAGTATGGGCTGGAGCCTTTGCCGGTGGCACAGGCTCAAGAGAAGTTCCTGGAACGGTTTCATGAAATAGAAAAACTGCGCGAAGCTGGGAACAAACCGAGTGGCGAGCGCGCAAACGCGTGACCTGAAGGGCGAATAACCCTACCTTAAAGGCAGAAACAAATAACCCGGTTCTGCCATGCTGCACGTGTGCTCACTATCAAAACTGAACGAAACAGTCGCCGAAACAGGCGCGAGGTCCGTCGTCACCCTTATCAATGCGGAGATGGACGTACCAACGCCCGCAGGGGTCTCCCCGGACCGTCACCTCTTCCTGGCTTTCAATGATATCGTTGAACAGGTCGCCCTGCTGACACCACCGAACGAACAGCATGTTGAAGATCTGCTCGCCTTTGTCAGGGAATGGGACAGGAAAGCCCCCATGGTCATCCATTGCTGGGCCGGAATCAGCCGCTCGACAGCCGGCGCCTATGTGGCTGCGTGTGCCCTCAACTCCGAAGCGGACGAATACAGGTTGGCGTCGGCGCTGCGCGAAACGTCACCTTCCGCAACGCCGAACGCACGCATTATCGCCATGGCGGACAAGTTGCTCGGACGGGATGGCCGCATGATTGATGCCATTCGGGGTATCGGCCGAGGTGCCAATGCATTCGAAGGCACTCCATTCATAATGCCGATCGACTAGACCGACCGGGGAGCTTCATGCCACACAGGCACGCCAGTATTGAGATCGGTTTGAACGCGGTCATCGTTTCGGTTTCGGACGGAACGCCTCAGATTGTGCACGTCAACGACGAGAAGGAGGCGGACCTCGACAGCCTGCCCTTCGGCCCCTTTGACCCCATCCATCACCGGACATTCGAAATCGGCCTCAGAAGCTGGGTGGAAAACCAGACTGCGCTCAGCCTGGGATATGTCGAGCAACTCTATACCTTCGGGGACCGTGGTCGCCACAGGGTCACCGGAGACGAGGGACCCCATGTGGTCTCTGTCGGCTATCTGGCGCTCACCCGCCAAACGGCAGGCTCCGAAAACACGCTTGCACGGCACAATTCGGCCTGGCGCTCATGGTACGACTATTTTCCCTGGGAAGACTGGCGCAGCGGGCGGCCCTTCCTTCTGGACAGGGACATTCTTCCTGCCCTTGAAACCTGGGCGAGCGAGCCGCCGATGGAGGGCGAACCCCCGAGACCGCTCGCGCGTCAGGAACGTGTTCGTCTGGCCTTTGGCACGGATGCCACGCACTGGGACGAGGAAAGGGCACTGGAGCGTTTCGAATTGCTTTACGAAGCAGGCCTGCTTCGCGAAGCCAAGCGGGACGGCCGTCCGGCTGCGCTCGCAAGAGACACCCTGCCCTTTCTGGGTGTGTCCATGCGTTTCGACCACAGGCGGGTACTGGCGACAGCCATTTCCCGTTTGCGCGGGAAACTGAAATACCGGCCGGTAATCTTCGAACTGATGCCTGAAGTGTTCACGCTGACGGAACTGCAGACTTCCGTGGAAGCAATATCGGGCCGTCACCTTCACAAGCAGAACTTTCGAAGATTGGTCGAAAACGCCGATCTTGTAGAGCCAACCGGTGCCACGTCGACTGCCACGGGTGGACGTCCGGCAGCGCTATTCAGGTTCCGCCATCAACTCATGAGCGAGCGTCCGGCGCCGGGTCTGAGGGTCGGCGGGCGTTAGACTTTTATTAAGAATATCCTCCAGTAACCGACCTGTGAGGTATCGTTAAAACTTTGTTGCGTTAACCATAATTCCCCGTGCGCTAGAAAAAAATCCGCGAATACCGGTCAAATCCTCTCGCATTAACGCTCTTTCAAGGTTAAGCGGACATTCTCAATTCCGGCGTTGTTGTTCACACAACGTTAGCGCTGATCGTCCGGCTTCCGGGACGGTGTGCAACGAGTTGGAGTTGGCTGCGTATGTTTGGCCCTTTATCCCGCCACGGAAAGCGGTTTTTTTCTGCAGTTTCACAGAACAAGAGCTCGGCTCGCACACGCTTGCGCCGAATGAAAATCGCTCTGGCGACAAGCCCCGTGCTGTTTTTCATGCTTGGCGGCTCCATCGGCGAGCAGGACATATTCGCACTGATCAACGCAAGGAAAGACCAGTCACCGCGCTGGATGATGGCGCTTGAACCGGCAAATTTCGCCACGAGGGTCGCTCCAAAGCTCGCACTTGGCACTCCGGCAATTCCCGACTACACGAGTGCTCCGATCCTGACGCTGACCTCGGCTGAGCGAGGTGTCGAAGCCCGCCCGCTTTATGGCCTTGAGGACGTCTTTGCAAGCGCTCGACCGACAACCGTACCCGACACGATCCTGACCAACACATCGGCAAAAGGCGACCGCCTCATCACCATTGCTCCGGACCGGCACATGGTCGACGGGGCGTCAGGCAATGTTTACGCCATGTCCAGCATGATCTCCACCGAGAAGAAGCATGAAGATCTGCCGCGTGTTGCCTTCGTCAAGCCTCAACCGCTCGATTCAAAGGAAACCACACGTCTCGCGGAGGCGGGCAAGAACGGTCTTCTTGAAGGTGGTCCGCTCGACCTGCAGAAGGTGATGATGGCGCGAAATGCGGCAGCAGCGAGTTTTTCACTCGTATCCGCCTATGCACCCGAAAGCGTCAAGGAAACGAAGGAGCCTTTCGACGCTCTTTTCGGTGCGGTGAAATACGAACAGGAACTGCCGCCCCCTGAAGATCCGGACAATCCGCACTGGTGGGCGCAAAAGCCACTGCCACTTTCCGTCGGCACGAAGAAGGAACAACGTTGTCTGGCCGAAGCCATCTATTTCGAAGCACGCGGCGAAAGCGAAGAAGGCCAGGTTGCCGTCGCGCAGGTGGTTCTCAATCGGGTGAAGAACCCGTCTTATCCGAAGTCAATCTGCGGTGTCGTCTACCAGAACAAGCACAAGCGCAATCGCTGCCAGTTCTCCTTTGCCTGCGACGGCATCAAGGACCGGATTTCCAGCAAGGATGCCTGGAAGACGGCGAAACGTCTCGCCAGAGACGTTCTGGACGGAAAACAGTATCTGAAGATGGTCGATGCCTCGACGCACTACCACGCAACCTACGTCAATCCGCGTTGGGCCAAATCGATGGCCAAGCGTGGCCAGGTCGGATTACACATCTTTTACAAGACCTATGCAGGCGGCTGGAACTGATCAGGATTTCCTGACGGTTCAATCGCTGGTCCTGAAAACATTTGTGACCACATAGGTCGCCAGCAGGATCAGGTGGAACCCGAACAGCGCGGCGACCTGCAACGCATTGACTTGCGAAAACTCCAAAAGTTCGCTGAGAACATGGATCGACGAGATGATGACGATCGTCGACACGATCCGATGCTTCATCCGTCGATAAGCCCTTTCGCTTTCCTTGATGAACCCTTCGCCGTGGGCAGAAGATTTCAGACGGAAGGTGTTGTAGGTGTTGTTGGCCACCATCACCACCAGATTGGCGATGAAAACCATGTCCAGCAGGTTGAGGATCAGCAGGATCGTCTTCTTGCGGTCCAGAAACTCGTAGGTGGCGACCGCGTCGTAGATATCAACGAAAAACGTAATCAGAAAAAGGACCATGCCGACCGAAAGGCCGATCAGCATCGGAATCTGCGCCAATCGGGTCAGCCGATGCGCCACGTCGAATTCATCCGACTTTCCAGCGTCTGGATTCTGATCGCTCATTACGGTGTCCCAATGCTCCCTTTCCAGAATGTTTGAGCCGACGCTAAGGCAAAAACCGATCGGAAGGAACCACTTGCGACCAGTTCGGCGGTCATTTGCATGTCCGATGGAACTCGCTCGAAAGGTTTTTCCAGCCAACATCCCGATCCATCGAAGATCGGCAATGCTCAAGTCCTGTTGACTGATGTTGTCGGCAATATGACTGAAGGCGCCATGTGCAATGCGTCCGTTGTCTCAGCGTTCCAGCTTCCGGCTCCGGAGCTCTCTGTCCTGCGCCGGGCTCAGGCCATGCGCTGCACGGTAACGTTTTGAAAAATGAGAGCCGCTGGAAAATCCACAGGCAACACCGATATCGATTATGCGCATCGACGTCCGGCACACCAGTTGACGTGCGATGTCGATGCGGATCTTGCTGTAATAATCGAGCGGGGTGCAATTCAGGTATTTGTGGAAATCACGCTGCAGCTGGCGCGGGCTCGCACCGAGCCGGTTGGCAATTTCCTGAAGTGACAGTGGTTCGCTGACATGTTCGGTCATCAGTTCGATGCAAACGCGCAGTTTTTTCGGCACCATCTCCAGATCGTCGCGCATTACCGTGTGCTGCCGCTCCTCGCCCGACCTCATGTCGTGGTGCAGCGCTATGTCCGCAACGTCACCGGCAACCGTGCTCCCGTGCACTTCCGCAATAAAGCCGACCATGAGATCGATTGCGGCAGTGCCGCCCGCGCATGTCAGGAACCGGCCATCGGCCTGAATGAGGTTGTCAACCAGGTCGGTCCTTGGGAACATTTCCCGGAACAGATCGGCGTATTCCCAGTGAATGGTACACGCCCGGCCGTCCAGCAACCCGAGATCAGCCAGAACGTAGGCACCGGTACAAATGCCCGCGACACGGTTGACCCGCAAGGCAAGCTGCCGGATCAGCGCCTTTTGTCTTGCCGTCAATTCAACACGTTCAACGTCATCGCTGCTGCAGACTGCAACCAGATCAGCCCTGGCAATTTCCTCCAGTGCACAATCAGCTCGCATGACACTGCCATTGCTTGCGATTGCATCAAGACCGTCAACCGTGCAGCATCTGTAGTTGAACGACTTGCGTTTCAGAACCTTGTTAGCGATACGCAGCGGTTCAATCGCGGACGCAAAGGACAGCAGGGAAAAATTATTCAAAAGAAGGAAACAAACATCCACCGTCGTGGCATCAGATCTGCCTGCGTCCAGATACTGGTCCGGTTTCGCCGGGTTGCCGTCCTGAGATTGTTCCAAAGCGCGTCGCCGTGATGCCTATTTGCTGTCACAGAAAGCCATCCGCCTTCACCTTGACAGTTCATGGAGGTTCAGTTGGTTCCCGGCTCAGACTGACGCACTTCCGCAGATAAGTCGAGGTCCCGCCACACGGCACGAGGTCAGGCGATCTCGATATCGAGCCCGAGATCCAGCACGGGGGAAGAATGGGTGATCCAACCTGATGAAATCAGATCCACACCTGCTTCTGCCACGGCCTTGACCGTATCCAGCTCAATGCCACCGGACGCTTCCAAAATGACCTTGCCGGCTGCAATCTCGACGGCGCGTTGAAGCGTTTCAGGGCTCATGTTGTCGAGCATGACCACATCCGGCCCAGCTTGAAGTGCTTCGCGAAGCTGGTCGAGCGTATCGACTTCCACCTCGATCTTCACCAGATGTCCGGCAAATGCCCTGGCCGCATCGATGGCCTTTGAAACACCACCGGCAACCGCAATATGATTGTCCTTGATCAGGATCGCGTCATCAAGACCAAACCGGTGGTTGGCGCCGCCACCACATTTGACCGCGTATTTCTCGAACGCCCTCAAACCCGGCGTGGTCTTGCGCGTACAGACAATTTTCGCCTTGGTATGCGCAATCTGATCTGCAAAGCGCGATGTTGCAGTGGCGATGCCCGACAAATGTCCCAGGAAATTCAGCGCAACGCGTTCGGCAGAAAGCAAAGCCCGCGCCGGTCCTTCGATCCTGGCAACCTGATCGTTCGGGGCGAGGCGCTCTCCATCCTGCTTGAGAGGCAAGAAGGAAAGTGCTGCATCGGTTTGGCGGCAAGCACTTTCGGCAAATCCCAGTCCGGCCAGAACACCAGGTTTGCGCGCGGCGATGACGGCGCGTGCACGTGCATGCTTGGGCAAGGTTGCCTGGCTGGTGATATCACCGGCACGGCCCCAGTCCTCCAGAAGTGCAGCTTTGACCGTTTCATCCACCATCAGCTGTGGCAACTCGGCAAGAAGTCTATCGCTCATTTACTCGATTCCGCTCAAGCCGTCTCAAGTGCCTCGGCTGAAATCGCCTCGACCTCTTCCAGACTGGTATAAGATCTTTTGGCCATAGCCGGTTTTTCCTGCGGGAAGTCCTTGCGAAAGTGGCCACCACGGCTTTCCTCGCGCTTCAATGCCGCCGCGGCAATGATCTTGCCAGAAATCATCATGTTCTTGATCGACCGCCGGACGCAGATCTTTTCCGCATTGGCAATATCGGCCAGTGCCGTTCTGAGACCGGCTGCATCGCGCAACACACCGACGTTGTTCGACAATGTTGTTCTGAGAACGCTGATGGCGTCTCGTTCTTCAACGTTTCGCTGGCTTGGCAGTCCCGGGGCATCGTCCATCTTGTCCCAAAACGCGCTGCGCGGCGTTGGCATGAGGCCCTGTATGTCCTCGGCAATGCGCGCTGCGAAAACAACCGCCTCCAGAAGTGAGTTTGACGCGAGCCGGTTCGCTCCGTGGGCACCGGTCGAGGCCACTTCTCCCGCGGCCCAAAGACCGTCGAGGGAGGTCCGTCCGTTCGCATCCGTCAAGACGCCGCCCATGTGATAATGTTCCGCCGGCGCAACCGGTATGAGATCCTTTTCCGGATCGATGCCCGCCGCACTTACTGCCGCATGGACTGTCGGAAACTCTTCCCTGAAGTTCGAACCGATGGCTTGCCTGCAGTCGAGATACGCACCGCGGCCTTCCAGGATTTGCCCGTGGATCGCCCGGGCAACTATGTCGCGTGGCGCAAGCTCCATATCCCGATGTACCCCTTCCATGAAGCGGTTTCCGGCCTTGTCGACAAGAAGCGCGCCCTCGCCACGCAGGGCTTCGGTTGCCAATGGTGCCGGATCCTTGCCGACATCAAGTGCGGTCGGGTGGAACTGAACGAATTCTGCATCGGCAATCACGGCGCCTGCCCGAGCAGCCATCGCCAGCCCATGACCGTTGGCCTCGTGCGGGTTCGTGGTCAAGCCGTATAGATGGCCAACCCCACCGGATGCGAGAACAACTGCCTTGGCCGGAAAGGCAAGACGCGAAATACCGCCCCGGCGACGGACGAGAACGCCGGTGACATAGCGGCCTTCACTCAGAAAACTTTCGCCGATGTATCCTTCCAGCACACGGATCGAAGGTGTGTTCCGCACAGCTGTCGTCAACGCATCCATGATGGCCTTGCCAGCCATGTCGCCACGAACGCGCACGACACGGCTTTGCGAATGGGCCGCCTCGCGGGAAAGCTGCAGGCGACCTTCCAGGTCCTGGTCGAATGGAACGCCATAGGACAGGAGGTCGTGAACCCGGTCGCTTCCTTCACGGGTCATCTGGTCGACGATCTTGGGCTCGCAAATACCACCGCCGGCGGCCAGCGTGTCATCCCTGTGCTCTTCTACCGAATCCTGTTCCGAAATGGCCGCCGCAATACCGCCCTGAGCCCAGGCGGAAGATGCCCCCTGTCCGATCGGAGCATTGGTAATGACAGTAACGGGTCTGGGGCTGAGTTTGAGCGCGCAGAAAAGGCCGGCAAGCCCGCCTCCCAAGATGACGACATCATCCACATCCTTGCCGATATAGTCAGGTGCAAAATCATCAACCGACACGGCCATTGGAATCTTCCTGGAACAGATTGGGCATTGCCCGAAAAACCTCCGGACCAGGAAGAGTCCCGGGGCCGGAAGCATGCTTCGTGCGGTTTAGACCGAAGACGGTCAGATTTTCAAGTTGATCATCCGTTCAACTGCCGTGCGTGCGCGATCTGCGACTACCGGATCGACCACAACTTCCTCTTTCATCTCGACAAGGCTGTCGAGAATCTTGCCAAGCGTGATGCGTTTCATGTGCGGACACAGGTTGCACGGCCGGATGTAATTCACATCGGGGGTCTCGCTGGCGATATTGTCCGCCATCGAACATTCGGTGACCATCATCACCTTTTCCGGCCGCCTTGTCTTGACCCAGTCGATCATATGAGCGGTCGAGCCGGCAAAGTCGGCTTCGGCAACAACTTCCGGCGGGCATTCCGGATGAGCGATGATTTTCACATCAGGCTCGATCCTGCGATAGTCGCGCAGTTCTTCGGCGGTGAAGCGCTCATGAACCTCACAGGCACCGTCCCAGACCAGCACTTCGACATCCGTTTTCTTGCCGACATTGGCAGCCAGATACTTGTCCGGGACAAGGAAAACCCTGTCAACGCCGAAACTTTCGACCACCTGCAAGGCGTTGGAAGACGTACAGCAGATATCACATTCGGCTTTCACCTCGGCCGATGTGTTGACATAGGTGATGATCGGAACACCGGGATTGCGTTCCCGCAGGGCGCGAACGTCCGCTCCGGTGATGGATTCCGCCAGAGAACAACCGGCTCGCATGTCAGGGATCAGAACCGTCTTTTCAGGGCTGAGAATCTTCGAGGTTTCCGCCATGAAATGCACACCGCACTGGACGATAACCTCCGCATCCGTTCGGGTCGCCTCGATGGCGAGTTGAAGGCTGTCACCGAAAATGTCGGCTACACCGTGATAGATGTCCGGCGTCATGTAGTTATGCGCGAGAATCACCGCGTTGCGCTCTTTTTTCAGCTTGTTGATCGCATGGATCGTCGGTGCGAGCGCGGCCCATTCGATGGCCGGGATGAAGTGCTTGACCTTCTCGAAGATCGGCGCCGTCGCTTCGGCTATTTCGGGCGTGTAGCGCAAGTCCGGACGCTCCACATGTCCGAAGCGTTCCAGCGCTGTCAGACCAGTCGTGATGGGTTCGGATACCGAATAGGCTGTCTGGGCAACGGTCATGGCGCCCCTCCTGTAAGCAGGCTGAAACCGGTGTTTCAGCTCACAGATTACTTATACTCAACTTGAGCAAATCAAATGCAAAAGAAAACAGGCCCAACGGCCCTGACCTTTTGCTCTTTCAGAGTTTATATAAGCGGATCACGACAAAAAATCCATCACTTTCGCACCATTTTTTGGTTTTTCAGATTTTGCGTTTTGATTTCATAGGCTTGGGCGCTGCTTTTTTTCGACCTGATCCTAGCTGGCTAATCTTTGTGCGCTCTGCTGCAGCATGTGCGCTCACCACTGCGATCATGCATTCCATTTTGTGATCCATCGATCAAAATTTCGCGTTTTACCAATTTGCGTATGCCGCTATTTCTTAATCAACCAAAAACGAGGCATCCGATGACAGCAGCTCAAACCAGGGCCCTCTCGAGACCGAACATACCGCTGGTGATTGTCTGCGGTTGCCTGATTGCCATGATCTCGTTCGGACCACGCTCCGCCATGGGACTGTTTTTCCTGCCAATGACCGAGGCGCAGGGCTGGAGCCGCGAAGTCTTCGCGCTGGCGATTGCCATTCAAAACCTGGTTTGGGGCATAGGTCAGCCGGTCTCGGGCATGATGGCAGACCGCTTCGGCACATGGAAATCAATGGCCCTTGGTGCAGTACTCTACGCAGCCGGACTTCTCATGATGATCGATGCGCAGAGCGCCCTTGCACTGCATTTGTCCGCAGGTGTTCTGATCGGACTCGGAATAGCCTTTTCATCCTTCTCGCTTGTGCTGGCAGCCTTCGGACGAACCGTTTCTCCCGAACAGCGGTCTCTTGCGTTCGGCATCGGTACCGCCTCGGGTTCGCTCGGTCAGTTCCTGTTCAACCCGCTAGGTGCTGCGCTTATCGAAAGCATCGGATGGCAAACCACGCTACTCGTTTTCACCGGACTCATTGCAACCCTTCCTCTCCTGGCGGTGGCGCTGAGGGGAAAACCGGAACAATCGGCGGCAAGCGGTACTGCCGGCGATCAGAAACTCGCGGACGCCGTCGCGGAAGCATTCGGAACGCGAGGCTTCATCCTGCTGACAACCGGATTTTTCGTCTGCGGTTTTCACGTCGCATTCATTACCGTGCACTTGCCGCCATACATCGCCGATCTGGGGCTGGGAACTGCGCTCGGGGGCTGGGCGCTGGCATTTATCGGTCTCTTCAACATCGTCGGCTCCCTCGCATCGGGTTATGCCGGCGGGCGGCATTCCAAACCGATCCTGCTGTCCCTTATTTATCTTGGACGGGCCATCGCAATCTTCGCGTTCATCATGTTGCCGATAACGCCGGCTTCCGTCCTGGTTTTTTCAGCCGTGATGGGGTTGTTGTGGCTCTCGACCATTCCACTGACATCCGGCCTCGTGGCGGTCATGTTCGGCCCCCGCTACATGGCTACACTTTTCGGATTCGTGTTCCTGTCGCATCAGATCGGGGCATTTCTCGGTGTCTGGCTGGGCGGCAAACTCTACGACGAAACAGGTTCGTACGACGCCATCTGGTGGTGCGCCATCGTACTGGGAATTCTGGCCGCAATCATTCACTGGCCAATTGAGGAAAGACCGGTGTCCAGACTGGTTCAACAGGCTGCGGAGTGAAACGCAACGTGCCATAATTGTCCCGCACCGATAGATCAGCGGTGCGGGTCGGAAATCAAAGACCTGTTAAATCAACCGGCCGAGTGAAGCAGCGGCTTTGCCTGGGAAAACGACAGCAACCGTCTGGACTTTTCATCCCAAAGATGGAGACGGATACTGGCAATGCTCTGACGGATCGTCATGCAATTGCGGTCTGCCAGATCCTTGTGATCCCGAAGAACTTCCGGCAGCCGATAGAAGGGGATCCGGCTGTTGAGGTGATGGACATGGTGGATGCCGATATTGGCAACTGACCATTGCAGCACGGGCGGCAACACATAGTGGGAACTTCCGAACAGCGCTGCATCATGCAGCTGCCAGTCTTCTTCCGTGTCCCAATGTGTCGTTTCGAATTGATGCTGCACATAAAACAGCCATACGCCGACCGTCGCAGCAAGAATGGTCGTTGGCAAAAAGATCAGCAGGATCGGCATCCAGCCACCGAACACCAGAATTAGTGCAAGGCCGACAAAGATCGCGGCGTTGGTTGTCATGGCATAGAGCCAGAATTTCGCGTTAGCCATGAAACCGAAGGGAAGACGGTTCTCCAGAAAGAACGTATAGGCCGGGCCAAGGCCAAACAAAACGAATGGTGACCGATAGACGCGGTACTTAAAACGGCTGCGGGGTGTCAGTGCGCTGTATTCCGCAACGGTCAGGGTATGAATATCCCCCATGCCGCGCCGCCCAAGGTTGCCCGAAGAACTGTGGTGCATGGCATGTGACCGCCGCCAAACATCATACGGCGTCAATGTCAGAACCCCGATGACCCGGCCAAGCCAGTCACTGACGGTACGGTTCTTGAAAAACGACCCGTGCCCGCAATCATGCTGGATCGCAAAAAGGCGTACAAGAAATGCTGCATTGACCATGGCAATGGCCGCCGTCAGCCAGTAGCTGACATCCAGCGACAACCAGGCCAGGATCCACAGAAGAATGAAAGGTCCTGCCGTGACCAAGAGTTCAAATGAACTGCGTAGCGTGCTGGGTTCACGGTAGTTTGCAAGAATCGCAACCCAATCTCGTGGCGCTCGAATTTCCGGCTCAGCGCCAGCGGCATTGGTTTGTTCACACATATAGCTGCTTCTTATGATTTCAGTCTTCTACATAGACGGTTGGGGACCGCTTGCAATGCCGGAATGTGAAGTTAGGCAACAAATCTTTGCATTGAGCCGATTTTAACGCGCTTACGTTGCATTTTGGCAAGACCGCTACCGACTTGCCGACGCTTCTGTCCTTCTGCTGGATCCGTTGTCCGGGGTCATCTGCGGCAACCGGCCCCGCCGAAACTCAATACCGGCATAACCTTCCGAACAAAATTGCGACCAGCGGAAGACTGCGTCTACACCGGTGCAAAGCGTTTTGAGACGCTCTCGCTACCCGAACGATAATCAACGAAACCCATCCTCGAATAATAGCCGAGCCCGCCGGTGTTTTCCCTGCGGATCGTTGCGTCGATGTAGCTGACGCCGGCGTTTTTGGCGGCAACAGAGGTGCAGCCAAAAAGTGCACGTCCAACCCCTTTTCCATGCCTGTCCGGATCAACATACGTCGCGATCACAGCCCAGTCCGACGGCAACTTGTCCGGGCCGGTCCAATCCGGGTCGCACCACAAGAGCGCCTGAAACCCGCAAATGCCCAGTTCGTCGGATGCAATGTGGCAGCAAATTCCAAGTTTCGGCTCAATGAACTCGCTCACGATCCCCGCGCCGTCAAACGGCTGGCGGTAGGCAGTTGTGCCGCCAGCCGAAATAATCCGGTTGAGCAATTCGGCCATTGCCTCTGCATCACGCGGCAAAGCGGACCGTACCTCTATCGGCACTGCAATCTCCTTCGCTGATCCAATGCTTCTGCTGACACTTGCGACACCGGAGTTATCCGGCCACCCTGGAAAAGTCGGCTACGACATGGGTCGCATCACGTATCTCCGCCAGAAGCTGCAATCGGTTCATCCGGAGTGCGGGCTCCTCGGCATTGACGAGAATGTCTTCAAAGAACCTGTCAACCGGAGCCCTGAGTTTCGAGAGGGCCTCCATGGCACCCTCGAAGTTTTCACCGGCAACGGCCTCGGCGGCCTCGGCCCGTGCAGCATCGATCGCGGCAGCAAGGTCTATCTCTGCCTGTTCTTGGAAGTGATCGGAATGCGGCCTGCCGGTCACCGGCACGCCATCCTTCTTTTCCTCGGCCTTCAGAATGTTGACCGCACGCTTGTAACCTGCGAGCAGGTTGGCTCCATCGTCGGAGGATACGAAGCTGCCGAGCGCTTCGACACGCTTGACGACCATCAGAAGATCATCCTGTCCGTCCAGCGCAAAGACGGCATCGATCAGATCGTGGCGTGCACCCTCATCCTTCAGGTGCACCTTCAACCGATCGCCGAAGAAGGAAAGCAGGTCGCCGACAAGCGCATCCTCATCAGCCACGTCAACATCAATCAAGCCCAACGCCGAACGAACCGCATCGCCCAGCCTTATCCTGTGGCTATTGTCCAGCACAATCCGGATTACCCCGAGTGCAGCGCGACGGAGCGCGTATGGATCTTTTGATCCGGTCGGTTTCTCATCAATGGCCCAAAAGCCAGCCAGCAGGTCCAGCTTTTCAGCAAGTGCGACACTGACTGCTACCGGATCGGTCGGTACGCTATCGCTTGGACCCTGTGGCTTGTAGTGCTCTTCAATTGCGATTGCGACAGAAGCGTCCTCGCCTTGCGCGGTCGCATAGTACCGGCCCATGAGGCCCTGAAGTTCCGGGAATTCGAAAACCATGTTGGACACAAGGTCCGCCTTGGCAAGTTCGGCTGCCCGCCTCGCCTTCAACGCATCGGCACCGACTATCGGCGCGAGCTCGGCGGACAGAGAAACAAGGCGCTTTACACGGGCTCCGACACTGCCGAGCTTTTCATGGAATTTCACATCATCAAGCCTGGGCAGATTGTCAGACAGGCTTGACTTCAGGTCCGTATCCCAGAAGAAGCGGGCATCGGCGAGGCGCGCCCGGATCACCTTTTCATTGCCGGCGACGATCAGCTTGCCACCGTCATCGGCCTGAATGTTTGAAACAAGAACGAACCTGTTGGCAAGACGCCCGGTTGTCGGGTTCTTCAGAACAAAACACTTCTGGTTGACGCGGATGGTGAGCTGAATGCACTCATCCGGAATTTCCAGAAATGCCTCGTCGAAGCTGCCGGTCAGTACCACAGGCCACTCAACGAGGCCGGCGACCTCTTCCAACAGGCCGGGATCCTCAACCAGGTCCAGACCAAGAGCCAGCGCACGATCCTTGGCGTCGTTCAGGATGATTTCCTTGCGCCGGTCCGAGTCCAGCACAACCTTGTGCTTTTCCAGCCCTGTCGCATAATCATCGAAGCGGCGCACATCAAACGCTTCATCCGCGAGGAAACGATGGCCTCTTGTCGTCTGACCCGATGCGATACCGTCGAACTCAAACGGCACAACGTCGGGTTCTTCCGTTTCCGGCCCGAAGGTCGCAACGATCGAATGCAGTGGACGGACCCAGCGGGTCGGCGTCGTGCCCCATCGCATGGATTTCGGCCAGGGGAACCCGCGCAGAATTCCCGGCATGAATTCGGCAATGATGTCGATGGCGGAACGGCCCGGTTTTTCAATCACGGCGACATAGAAATCGCCTTTCTTCGGATCGTTGCGGATAGTTGCGTCTTCAATCGAGGCAAGGCCCGCACCGCGCAGAAATCCCTCGACGGCCTTTTCCGGCGCGCCAACACGCGGTCCCTTGCGTTCCTCTCGTTTGGCCGCCGACCCGGCAGGCACTCCGGCGACATGAAGTGCCAGGCGACGTGGTGTCGCAAACGCCTTGGCGCCCTCATATGGCAGGCCCGAGTCCACCAGAGCATTGGTCACAAGGGATTTCAGTTCATCGGCCGCCTTGCGTTGCATACGGGCCGGAATTTCTTCGCTGAACAGCTCAAGCAGAAGATCGGGCATGGGAACTGTGGCCTTCGGTCTTGGTAGGGTATTTCCGGAAACAGATGTGCGTCCGTTAGCAATTCAGCAGCCTCTTGTCACCCTTTTTCCGGTGTAACGATTGCCCGGCACCTCCGCATAAATAGCAATAATGTTTCTCATTCTTGCTTCACTCTTCTTCAAGAAATACATGCGAAACTTTGAGTTCGTCAAAGCAGTATGAAGTATCGGGACGCAATAGTGATAAACCGGGTAGCCGCAGGCAGCCAAATGATGGCACGCCCCCTGGCCGCGCTTTTTGCAGCGGCCATTGTGAGTTTTGCGGCTCTGAAATTCATTCCCCACCTGCTGGAAGACGGTCACGACGAAAACAATCATCTTTTCTACGACGCTGCGACGGGCATTTTCATGGTCTTCGCGCTTGTCGGCACCACCTACGGCATTTGGGCGACGAGACGACTGAGGAAGGAGCTGAGTGCCAGATCTTCCCAACATTCAGAAGCCCTGGCACTTGCCCAGCACGATGCGCTGACCGGTCTTCCCAACCGCCGCCGGTTACTGGAAGCATTTGCGGTTCTCAGCCGGGAGGTGAAGGACGATTGTTTTCGCGCGATCATGATGCTGGACCTGGACGGCTTCAAGCCCATCAACGATGTGTACGGCCACGCGTTCGGCGACAACCTGCTGCGCAGCTTTGCCGGGCGCCTGGCCGAAACCGTCGGCAATGACGGCATTGTTGCCCGTCTCGGCGGAGACGAATTCGCAATCATATCGCCCGTGTTCAAAGACAAGTCGGAAGCTTCGGGCTTCGCGCGGCGCCTCCTGACCCGTATCAGCGAACGTTTCGAATTCGGCGAGAGACAGATCTCCATCGGTACCGGTATCGGTATCGCCCTTTACCCGCATGATGGACATGCCATCACCGAGCTTCTTCGCCGTGCCGACATCGCTCTTTACCGGGCGAAATCTTCCGGCAGATCCACCTATCGTTTTTTTGAAGTGGATATGGATGCGTCCATCCTGCACAGGACACTTCTGGAGCAAAGATTGCGTCGTGCAATCGAAAACGAAGAGGTGAAGGTACATTACCAACCCATTCTCGACATGGACACGGGACGGATTGCCGGATTCGAAGGGCTTGCCCGCTGGTCGGACAGTGATTTCGGCGACGTGCCCCCCATGCAATTTATTCCGATCGCTGAAGACTGCGGCATCATTTCAGAGTTGACGCGTCACCTTCTTGCCCAGGCCTGTTCTGCGGCCAGGAGTTGGCCGGACGAGCTCTATCTTTCGTTCAACCTATCGCCTGTTCAGCTGCAGGACCCGGCTCTGCCGACGCAGATCCAGACCATACTGGACACTGCCGGCTACCCGGCCGACCGGTTGGTTCTGGAGATCACCGAAACGTCGCTGGTGAAAAATCCCGAATCTGCAAAACGCATTTTGAACGAGCTCACCAAAGCGGGCATTACTATCGCGCTTGACGATTTCGGCGCCGGTCACTCCTCCTTGAGCTATCTCAGGGACTTTCCGATCAAGAAGGTGAAGATCGACAAGTCCTTTACCGAGCGCATGCTGACGGACAAGCAGTGTGCCGCCATCGTGGAAGCGGTACTCGTGCTTTCCAGGGGGCTCGATATCGACGCGGTTGCCGAGGGCGTTGAACAGGGTGAGGTTCACGACGCGCTCAGCTCCAGCGGTTGTCACTATGGCCAGGGTTTCCTGTATGCCAAAGCGGTCTCAGCAGAAGCTGCGGCCGAACTGCTCAACGATCAGGCCGATGGCAGCCTTTCATTTTCCGATACTTCCAACGTTGCGTGAGCACCTTCTTCGGCAAGCCGGCAATTTTCCAATCTCGACGTTCGGGTTCCTGCGCAGACGCAAATAGCCGCCTGCTACCAGCCTCCCCCGCCGCCTCCACCGCCGCCGCCACCTGACGAACCGCCTGACGACCCGCCGGAAAAGCCGGAACTCGACGACTTGGGAACGGGAAGCGAGGACTGGAAAGACTGCGCCATGGAACTGGTCGTCTGTCCAAGCGTGTCGGCTACACGACTGGCTTCGAACCTGTGCCCTGCATACCAGCCGGGACTGTAACTTGCCGCGACGGCGGCACCTGCGGCCGTCGTCAACCACCCCTCGAATGCCTTTGACCAAGGCTTTTCCACGCCCAGCGCGACTGCATAGGGGAGAAGATCCTCAAAATGACTTGTACTCATGTCCGGTACTTCCGACATGTTGAGCCGCTCCACTTCGGCGACCGACAAATAAAGCTTGAGCCCTTCGATTTCATCGAGCACCTGGCGTCCGAGTGCGGTCGGTGCGCCAAGCAGAAAGAAGAAGAGGACATTCAGTGCGACCAGAGCCGCGGCCACCACGGGCAAAATCGGAAGCGTAGACACGCCGCCGGAAATATTGTTCGCAAAAAGCCCGGTGACCACCATCGCTGATACGAACAGCAGAAAGATAAGGGCCATCCGGATCTGCATGTTCGAAATTCGAAAAATCGCCTTTCCGATGTTCACTGAGAAAGCCGCGGCGAAGATCGACAACACCATGAACAGAAAGGCAAACTCCATCTGATCAGGAGGCATCTGGCCGAATATGAACAGCGCAAAGATTGCAACGACACTCAATATGGCGCCCGGGACGAGAAACGACCGGTTGTTCCTGAAAAAGACGTTCCGGCTCTCCACTTCGATCGCGCTTCTGAATTTCCTGCCGAGCGTTTTGATCGAGCTGCCATTGCCCTTGTAGATCTGCAACGGCGAGCCTCGATCCTTGAGGAAAGCAACCAGGGCAGCTTCGCCCTTCGGCAGCCCATTGGTCTGGTCAGCAACGATGTCATCGAGCACAAGCATCATGTCTCCGTCGCGCTCTTCCAGCCGCAAGCAATGCTTGACCGCAAGATTGAGGCTGGCGGCCGTCAGTGCAATCCAGCCACCGTCGCCGAAACCACGGGTCAGAACGTATCTGGAAAGTGCCGGAGATACGCCTGCAGGCGGTTTGAACCTGGGAAAGACGACACCCTTCGCAGGGTCGCGTCCCACAAAAAGCCAGGCAACGAGATAATACGCCAGGACCAGCAGCATGCCTGCGCCGCCGATGAGTTCAGAGCGGTAGTCATTCAAGAAGTAACCGATCTGGTCGGCTTCTGTTGGCGGCGTGATGGAACCCTTGGGCATCGCGACCACGACTGTCAGACCTTCATAGGCGGCCAGAGGCCTCGTGGTCGTGAAGATGACCTCACGACCGTCGTCGCCCACACGCGCATCATAATTCCTGCCTGTAGCGCCGAACACGCCGGTATATGCCGTCCAGTCCCGTGCCCTTACTCCCTCCGGTAGAACCACCCTCGCGACAGCCTCATCGACCGGAAAGATCCACTCGTTTCCGGTCGCATTCCAGTAAACTTCGTCATGATCTGCAAAAAAGCGTATCTGCCGGTCTGTTTGGTACTTGATTGTGTAGGTATATTCGCCCGGCTGAAGGAAGACGTTTTCCTCGCCAATATAAATCCTGACACCGTCCCGGCTTGACGTTTGAGCGAAACTTGCGTCCCGGCCGTCCTGCAGGACCGAGAGCAGCTGGAATCCGGCGCGGTAGGTCCGACCGTCCTTACCTTCGATCATCAATGGAATATCGCGGAATATTCCCCGCTTGATGTTGTTGCCTTCAGCGCGAACCGTGATCGTTTCAGTAACTGTCAAAAGCCCGTTTTCGGCGACATCGATGTTGGAGACAAAACGATGAAACCGTTCTTCAGCCGCGATGCCCCCCGCGCCTGTGACACAGAGGACAGCGAACACCAGACAAGCGAAGGCGTTTCGGAAAATCATGCGATCGCCTCCCTAGAACTGAACCTTGGGTACGGCCCTGTCTGCTTCGTCCTCGATCTCGAAATATTCCGCCTTTTCAAACTTGAACCGAGAGGCAACAAGATTGGAAGGAAAGCTCTCTACCGCAACGTTCAGGCCGCGTACGGCGCCGTTGTAGTACCTGCGCGCCATCTGAATTGCGTTCTCGATCTCGTCGAGAGACTTGTGAAGATCGGAGAAATTCTCGCTCGCCTTGAGATCAGGATAAGCCTCGGCAACTGCAAAGAGGCGACCGAGTGCCTGGCTCAGCGCGCCTTCCGCCTTCGCTCTTCCGGCCACGTCGTCGCGCGGCACGGAACCAGCCGAAGCCCGCAGCTGTGTGACGTTGTCCAGTGTTTGCTGCTCATGATCCGCATAACCCTTGACGGTTTCGACCAGATTGGGAATGAGGTTTGCCCTGCGTTTCAGCTGGACGTCGATGCCGCTCCAGCCCTCTTTAACCATCTGCCTTTTCTTGACGAGCGTGTTGTAAAGAAAAATCGCAAAGACCGAGACAGCGATCAGAAATGCAAGAATGAACCAGGCCAACGTGAACCCCCCCGTAAAGAATGACCGGAGGCTAGCGCCTGAGCACTGTCTTGTCATCCCGCGCAGGCACAGGGAATTGTTTCAATACCGTATCAACTGTCTCGTCGATTGCCTGAGACCCCAGATCACTGCCCGTCCTTAAAGAACAGGAATTCACCTGGCTTATTCTGCCGCCTGGTTGTGATAGCCGACACCGCCGGCTTCCGTTTCCAGAAATGCAGCACCGCAGGCCTTTGCGAGTTCGCGCACACGCAGAATATAACTCTGGCGCTCGGTCACCGATATGACGCCACGCGCATCGAGCAGGTTGAAAGCATGGCTGGCCTTGATGCATTGATCGTATGCGGGAAGCACAACCTGGTGCACATGTGCGCCCGTCTCGTCCCGTGCCTTCGCGCCGGCCGCCAGCAACGCACGGCACTCGTTTTCGGCATCCTTGAAGTGACGGAACAGTATGTCCGTGTCCGCATGTTCAAAATTGTGACGCGAATATTCCTGTTCGGCCTGGAGAAAGACATCGGCATAAGTGATCTTCGCATCGCCTTCCATGCCGTTGTAGTTGAGATCATAGACGTTATCGACGCCCTGGATATACATGGCCAGACGCTCTAGACCGTAAGTGAGCTCGCCGGAAACCGGGGAGCACTCGAACCCGGCGACCTGCTGAAAATACGTGAATTGCGAGACTTCCATACCGTCGCACCAACACTCCCAACCAAGCCCCCAGGCACCGAGTGTCGGGCTTTCCCAGTCGTCCTCCACGAAACGGATGTCGTGTAACTTCGGGTCCAGACTTATTGCATAGAGCGACTTCAGGTAGAGATCCTGAAGGTCGGAGGGTGACGGTTTCAAGATCACCTGGAACTGGTAATAGTGCTGCAGGCGGTTCGGGTTTTCACCGTAGCGTCCATCGGTCGGGCGACGCGACGGCTGCACATAGGCGGCCCTCCAGGGCCGCGGCCCGAGCGAGCGCAAAGTGGTTGCCGGATGAAACGTCCCGGCGCCGACTTCCATGTCGTAAGGCTGAAGCACCACGCAGCCCTGGTCTGCCCAGAAACGCTGAAGCGTCAGGATCAGGCCTTGAAAGGAATTTTCCGGACGCATATGCGCCGGCAGGTTTTCAGTGGACATGGATTTTCATTCCGCAATTGGCTCTTGGCGGCAGGACAGTCCCGCCATTGCGGAGCGAGAGGTGCCACGATGCGGCGGCAAGGTCAAGACGCGCTGCCCAGGAGGCACACACACCAAATGGCGTGCAGCGACAGCCGGGGTTGACGCATCTCCTTCCACAAACTACCAACATCGCGGCTCCGGACGCCAGCCGCTCGCCGACCTCCGTCTTGGTGAAGATCCGGATTTGACGATTTTTCGTTCCTCCACGCGTTTCGCGTTGCGGGCAATGCGAGCTTCCCCTTCCTTGCGAAATAACGACCTGGAGAACGGAATGTCATCCGACACTTCGCGGAAGAACGTCTTCACACAGGGGCCACTTGCCCTCACCTTATTGAAAACCGCACTGCCGATCATACTGGTCATGAGCATGAACGGCCTTTTGACGGTCGCGGATGCCGTGTTTCTTGGCCGGTTCGCAGGACCAGATGCGCTCAGCGCAGTCACCTTGATGTTTCCCGCCTACATGCTGCTTGTCGCGATGGCGACGCTGGTCTCAAACGGGATGAACAGTATCCTCGCCCGCAACCTTGGTGGCGGCGATATCGATGGTGCACGATCGGTATTTTCCGGTGCACACGGACTGGCACTTTGTACCGGCGCAGGAGCAATCGTCCTGTTTTCAGCCGGTGGATACCCGCTGATCCTGATTGCTGCCGAGGGGTCGGAACCGATCGCCGGAATGGCATATACATACCTCGCTATCACAGTCTGGACCTCGCCACTTCTCTTTGTGCTTTCAGTCCAAACGGGTGCCCTTCGAAGCGAAGGCTTCGTCATGCAGATGGCCGGGGTCAGCCTTCTTGTATCGCTGGCCAATATTGTCTTCAATTTCGTGCTGGTCGCCATCCTGAAACTTGGTGTCGCGGGAACAGCCTATGGGACTGCGCTGGCGCAGCTGCTGACGTTTACAGTGGTGATCCTGTTTCGCCTGCGAGCAAAGACAGTCCTGAAACCCGGCGCTCTGCTAAGCTATCCGCTGACCGCGCATTGGTGGTCCATCTTTGCTCTTGGAGCCCCTCAAAGCCTGAACTTTGCCGGTATTGCCCTCAGCTCTGCGGCAACCTTCGCCTCGCTTCAGTATTTCGGGCAGGAAGGATACGAAGCAACGGTCGCCGCCTTCGGCATCGTGACCCGCATCATGACCTTCGTCTTCTTGCCGCTGCTCGGATTGACCCAGGCACTGCAGGCAATGATCGGCAACAATTACGGCGCGGGAGAATGGAAGCGTTCGGACGACACGCTACGGCTCGGACTTCTGACAGCGTTTTTATATTGCCTTGGTGCACAAATACTCTTGACGGTTTTTGCCCGACCGGTCGGCTTCCTGTTCGTCGATGATTTGCAGGTGTCCGACGAGTTGTCGAGGATCATGCCGATCACAGTCGCTTTGATGTTTGCCGCCGGTCCGCTCTTCGTTATCGCGGCCTATTTCCAGGCGCTTGGCGACGCGATACGCTCGGCATTGATCAGTCTGATCAAACCGTATTTCTTCTTTCTGCCGTTGCTGATCGCGCTACCGGCATATTTCGGTGAAACAGGGATCTGGCTGGCAGGTCCCGCGGCGGAATTCCTGCTTGTCGTGCTGACCGCCATGATCCTCGGCGTAACAGCCAGAAGGAAAACACTGCGTTGGGGTCTGTTTGTTGCATCCACTGCAAAAACGAACGCCTAGGTTCCTCTCGGCGGAGCTTGTGCTCCGCCGGCGCGGTTCAATTGCCTGGACGATACCTGCCTGTCTCAGGATCCAGAACGAGCTTTGCGCCGCGACCGTTAGGGTCGGCCTTTGCCGCGGCCTTGGAGATCTGGTTCTCGACTTCGGCCATCTTGCGCTTGACGCGCTGGACGATCCAGTAGCCGCCAACGGCCAGGGCAGCAACACCTATCAGTTCCGTCATTTCTACTCCCCTTCTTGCTCCCACCTCACAATTTCAATACGTCCATTTAAAGGCCGTAACGCATCCACATCGCCCGTTCCTCCACGGAGGAAATAAGTTCTTCCCCAAGGCCTTCAGTCAGTCGTTGCCCTTTCAGTGCAACACCGAGTCCAGCCCTTCGGCCGAACAGACCGCGCGGCGCAGATATCAGGTTCGGTTGCGTCTTTTCACCGTAGCGCTCACGCAAAACGGCTCGCAAGTCACCGATGGCATCGACAAGTCCGAGCTGAACGGCGGTGCGGCCAGTCCAGAATTTTCCGGTAAACAGGTCCGGATCGTCTGTCAGAATGTCACCACGCCGGGATTTCACCAGATCAATGAAGGTTTCGTGGATCTCCAGCTGAAGCGTTTTCAGATAGGCGATGTCCTCAGGGTCTTCCGGCTGGAACGGATCAAGCGTCACCTTCTTTTCGCCTGCCGTGTAAACGCGGCGATCGACGCCAATTTTCTTGATCAGTTCCGTAAAACCGAAACCGGCCGCGACAACGCCGATCGACCCGACGACGGAAGACGGATCGACAAAGATCTCGTCACCGGCAAGTGCAATCATATAGCCGCCGCTTGCCGCGACATCCTCCACGAAAACAAGGACGTCCTTGTCATTTTCCTTGGCAAGGTCCCGAATGCGCTTGAAAATCAGGCGTGACTGTACCGGAGACCCTCCCGGGGAATTGACGATCAATGCGACTGCTGGCGCTTTCTTGATCGAGAAGGCTTTTTCCAGGGGCAGTGCTACTGAAGCCAGAGACAGTCCGGAGCGCATCGGGCTCTGCATGCCGATGGCACCCTGCAGGCGCACGACGGGAATGACCGGTTTGTCATTGCGGAAACGTTTGGGAAGAATACGACGAAAGCTGGAAAGCACGCTGGAAAGCCCTGAGAGTGATCAAAATCTTCTCTCGATATATGTATCGTCTCTGCACTTGCAAAGGTCGCCGGCAACCTTAATTCGTTCCGTGCGCGATCTAACGCTCTGTGGTCGTCAAGATCCGAAGGCGCTAATGCGCTTTTTCGGCTTCGGCTTTTGGGCTTCCTTTTCCTTTTCACGGTCGAGTTTGATCGCGATCATCTCCGGTGTCGGCATCGGTGCCGGCGCGAATGGCCAGTTGAGACGAACACCTGCGCTCCCCTCCGCGCGCCACACGATTTTCGCGGAAATCGGCAGATCAAGTCCCGGAATCGAGATTTCGACCTCCCGGGGCAGGCGATCCAGATTGTCTCCTTCAATCCGGCACCCTGATTTGCTGGCATCCACGATCCTGCACTTCATGGTGAAAGGGCTGGTCTTTCCGCAGACTATTGTGCTGATCCAGACGGGACGCCGAATTTCGCGCCGTTTTTCGCCGGACTGCGACTTCATGGGTTCAAAGCTGATCCTGGCTTCATTGTCACCAAAAGCAATAACCGTTCCACGGACAAGCTTGTCACAGCCTTCCAGACGCAGACCGACCTCCTCCTTGAGCAGGTCGACCTTTTCTGAAACGATCCAACACCCCTTGTCGGTCAGATCAAGCACCGACGCCTCAAAACAGGTCATATCCGCAAGATCGACGACTAGTGCCGCGACGCAGTTGTCTGCAGTCCTGACAGCGTTAAAGGTGCTCAATTGAACCTCCGGATTCACCACACCCCAGACTACAACCTGAAGCCTAAAAACGGTGTTAACGCTAGGTCAAATGAGGGATTTAACTTTCGGTCAGTTTCGTGCGAATGCTGAGGAAATCGCGCCAAGACAGGCGTTTTTCCAAGGGACTGCGCAGCAGATAGGCCGGATGATATGTCGCGATCGCCGCTATCTGCCGTCCCGTGACCGGATAACTCATCCATCGGCCGCGCATCTTGCGAATGCCGTCCTGGACGCCGAGCAGGTTCTTGGCGGACGCAGCCCCGAGAAAGACTAACACGTCCGGATTGACCAGCTCGATCTGGCGCTTGATGAACGGCTTGCAGATTTCTGTTTCCTGCGGTGTCGGCGTTCGATTTCCCGGTGGTCGCCAGGGAACGACATTCGCGATATAGGCGGATGAACGATCCAGTCCGATTGCCGTCAGCATGCGATCCAAGAGCTGGCCGGACCGCCCGACGAAGGGTTTGCCCTGAAGGTCTTCGTCCCGTCCGGGAGCTTCGCCGACAAACATCAGCCTGGCATCCGGAGACCCGTCTGCAAAAACCAGCCTCTTGGCAGTGAGCTTCAGGTTACAGCCGTCGAAGGCTTCCAGACAGGCCCTGAGATCATCAAGCGTTTCAGCTGATGCAGCAAGATCGCGGGCGGACGCAACGATCTGCTGATCGGGAATAACAGCCGGTTGCCCTGCGGCCGTGCCCTGCGACAGATTGACAGGGGTTTGCGATGCGGTCGGAGCCTGTGGTGTGATCGACGTCTGTGGCTGGGCGGGTGATTTCGGTAACCGGCCGGTATCGATCCGCGCCGGTTGCGAAGCACTCGAGCCGATCGATTGCGCGTCTTTGGGTTCAGAGACCGCGACCTGAGCCCGGCGACGTTCCGCGGCCTGCCTGAGTGTCTGCTCGGCCCAATCAACCGCCTCATCCCCCAAAAAACAGTCGATGCCAGCGTCGACATAAAACTCCAGCAGGCTTTCGATTTTTCTCAGATCTTGTTGGGGATTTTGCAAGAGATCGACCTCCGAGGTGCGATATTATCCGGTTGGCCCGCGAGCACAAGCGGCACCCGGTGACAGAGGCTGCGGATAGTTCGATTTTCAGCGTCTTTGCACATCTCTCTACAGCCACCTCAGCGTTATTAACGTTTACGTAAACGTCAGTCTTTTGCTTGACGCGTCTCTCCGGCTTTGATCTATCTGGCGAAAATACAGTCAAATGGGGTCCGGATTTCGCATTCAGGATAGAAAAATGTCGTGTTTTGCGCCGCAAAATAGGGCAAACAAGGCGATAGGGATAAGGCCCCACCGGGTAGAGGGAGACAAAAATGAGCGAACAAGACGCGCTTGGTGAACGCGAGAGCATGGAAGTTGATGTCGTGATCGTCGGCGCAGGTCCGGCAGGACTTGCCGCGGCAATCCGGCTGATGCAAATCGCCGGCGAAAAAGGCGAGGAACTGAGTGTCGTTGTCCTAGAAAAGGGATCCGAGGTCGGCGCCCACATTCTGTCTGGTGCTGTTATCGACCCTGTCGCGCTTGATCAACTTCTTCCGGAATGGCGCGACGAGGAAACACCGATCAAGACCGCCGTCACGGATGATCATTTCCTTGTGCTCGGCCCTGCCGGGTCCATGCGCCTTCCGAACCTGTTCATGCCGAAGCTGATGAACAACCACGGAAACTACATCGTTTCCCTCGGAAACGTTTGCCGTTGGCTGGCGGAAAAGGCCGAGGCGCTCGGGGTCGAGATCTATCCGGGATTTGCTGCGGCTGAATTGCTTTACGATGAAAACGGCAGTGTTGCCGGCGTCGCGACAGGTGACATGGGGATCGGCCGCGACGGCAAACCCAATGCAATGTTTACCCGCGGCATGGAGCTTCGCGCAAAATATACGCTGATCGGCGAAGGTGCCCGCGGATCGCTTGCCAAGCAACTGATCGAGAAATTCGATCTCGACAAGGACAGCGACGTGCCGAAGTTCGGCATCGGCATCAAGGAACTCTGGCAGGTTGATCCGGAAAAACACAGGCTCGGCCTCGTGCAGCATTCCTTCGGCTGGCCTCTCGACGGCAAGACCGGTGGCGGATCCTTCCTTTATCACCTGGAAGACAATCAGGTTGCCGTCGGCTTCGTGCTCCATCTCAACTACGAAAACCCCTGGCTGTCACCGTTCGACGAGTTTCAGCGTTTCAAGACCCATCCGGCGATCCGTGAGACATTCGAAGGCGGCAAACGCATCTCCTACGGCGCGCGCGCAATCACCGAAGGTGGCTATCAGTCGGTTCCCAAACTTTCATTTCCCGGCGGTTTGCTGATGGGATGCTCGGCAGGGTTCGTCAATGTTCCGCGCATCAAGGGCTCACATAACGCCATGTTCTCCGGCATGCTTGCAGCCGAAGAGGTGATGGCCGCCATCGGACGCGGCGAAGCCCATACGGAACTGGCGAATTACGATACGGCGTGGCGCAACAGCCCGATCGGAGAGGACCTGCACAAAGTGCGCAACGCCAAACCGCTCTGGTCGAAATTCGGCACCTGGATCGGGATCGGTCTCGGCGGTCTGGACATGTGGACGAACGAATTGTTCGGCTTTTCCTTCTTCGGCACCATGAAGCACGGCAAACGGGACTCCGACACCCTGAAACCGGCCAAGGACTGCAAGAAGATCGACTATCCGAAGCCGGATGGTGTCGTGTCCTTCGACAAACTCTCCTCCGTGTTCCTGTCGAACACCAACCACGAGGAAGACCAGCCGATCCACCTGAAGGTTGCCGACATGGCGCTTCAGAAATCGTCCGAGCACGATGTGTTCGAAGGTCCTTCCAACCGCTATTGCCCGGCCGGCGTCTACGAGTGGGTCGAGGAAGGAGAAGATGCGCCGCGCTTCCAGATCAATTCGCAGAACTGCGTGCACTGCAAGACCTGCGACATCAAGGATCCGAACCGCAACATCACCTGGACCGTGCCGGAAGGTGCGGGCGGACCGAATTATCCGAACATGTAACCGCCGAGATGCTGACCACCTTGGCACATCGGATTGGAGCGGCTACGGCCGCTCTCTTTCTTTCATGTGTGAACGCGCAAGCCGACGTCTGCGACAAGGTTAGGCCAGATTGGAATCCTGACGCTGGCCCTGCGTCCCAATACGACGAACTTGTGTTTCTCTTTGGCTCAACATCCGGGCTGGCATTCCTCGCCCTGATATTTGTTTCGCTCATTTTTCGAAAGAGATGGCTTTGCGTTCTGTCGGCAACACTGTCGTTTGCCTTGGCAATCGCAGTTATTGGTGACTGGATATTTGAATGGGGTGGCAGAGTACGTAAATTTGCCCTGGCCGAGGGCTGCCTTACACCTCCCCATGCAATCGGGTCAGTCCTTCTGGCAGTGTCTGCCATTTGCCTTCTGATCGCTGTCAGAGGGTCATTCCTACGAACCTAGTAATGCTTGAAAACAAACAGCGCCGGGAAGTCAAACTTCCCGGCGCTGCCGTCTTGTGGCCGATGGGTGTTATCAGACCGGCGAAGTGGGGGTGCCGGTCCGTTGCGGTTGTCAATTGCGCACAGCTGGAAGGCCGGACGTCTCGGACGTCCATGCGTTGCGCGATCGCCCGCGCCACAAGGCCTGAGCCGTTCTTTCAAACGGCAATTCAAATTCATGGGAGTCGAAGGTCCTGATGGAGCCAACGTGCACCTTGCCCAGATCTTTGTCTGGTTAAAAAAGCCTCTGCACTTGTTAAACTTGGTTAATGAATGCGTCGGTGCGCGCCGATTTATCCTTACGTTACGTTCGCGTCAACCACCTACTTCGCCAGATAAAAATTTATTATGACTCGAGAGTTCAAATTTATACTAATTGGTCAAATTTTTATCTCGTTCGAAGCCGAATTTCGTAACGCTGAGGAAACTTCGCAATGGCATCAAGTCCAGATCAGTAATATCGAATAAATAGCACTGATAAGCCCCTGCCCGATTTTCCATAGCTTTCAACCGCTTATTGAAATTCCACCGCAATTAAAGGCGTATAAGAATTTTCTATACAACAATAGATAAAGAAAATGTTTCTTGCAATTCTTTGAAACTAAAGCATTTCTTGCTTTGCCAACTCGCTCGATTCAATCCTGAGTTAAGTGCAAGAATCGGGAAATAACCGCTTTTTTCCATCTAAATATCTGAAAAATTTGAGATAACCGGATATCCACATGCATTTATACACGCAATCGTCGACGATTGCAGACTCGAGTTGGTTAATCTAGTTTTACTGTCAATGGGGCTTAGTTGGTTGATTTTCGCCATGTTTTGGCGATTGACGTCACGTTGTTCGCGATGGTCTCGCGAGTTCCCCAAAACAATTTGATATCTGGTCGCCCATCGGCGATCGGGTGCCTTGTGGGCAGGAAGCAGCGGCTTCCCGACCGGACTGCGGCGGTTTCGGATCGGGTTTGAACGGCTTCCAACTGTACAGTCAGAGCGGCTTTTGTTGCTCTGGACCCCATCGACCACAAGGTTTGGCACCGGGAAGGCCACTTCCCGGTGCAATTTTTTTAAAATCCGCTTCTCTGGAAACCGCGCAGCTGCCTTGGTTCAGGCAGCCCTTTTGCGGTTGTTCGGCCTGCGGCGCTTCGCCTGCCTTGCAGATGCGTTGTTGTTGTCGTTGTCGTTCTTGGAAGACGATTTGCGGAATGGCTTCTTGGGCGCCGGCTTGCTGCCGCCTCGATTTTGCCCACCACGGTTCTGTCCACCGCGCTTTGACCGGCTCGCTGCTGCGGCCATTGGAGGAACATCGCCGCTGGCGACCGGAATCTCGATACCGATCAGTTTTTCAATCTGACGGAACAACGCGATCTCCTCGGGAGCGCACAGTGCAACTGCTTCACCGGCAGCGCCGGCACGTGCCGTGCGGCCGATCCTGTGAACATAGGCTTCAGCGACTTCAGGCAGCTCGAAGTTGTAGACATGGCTCACTCCCGGGATATCGATCCCGCGGGCGGCAACGTCGGTGGCCACAAGTACATTTATCCGGCCTTCGCGCAGATCTCGGATCGCCTTGTCACGCTGGTTCTGACTCTTGTTTCCGTGAATGGAGCCCGCCGCAACGCCGTTTTGCGACAATTTGCGCATGAGACGCTCAGCACCATGTTTGGTCCGGCAAAAGACAAGCGACATGTCGTCCGGGCTGGACTGCAATTGCTTGAGCACGAAATCCGTCTTGGCTTTCTGATCCATGAAATGCACGGACTGGGTAACCTTGTCGGCGGTCCGTCCTGTCGGCGAGACTTCAACCCGTTCCGGATTGCGCAAATAGGAGCGTGCGAGCTCGGAAATCTGTTTCGGCATCGTTGCAGAAAACAGCAGGGTTTGCCGCTCTTGACGGACCAGTCCGGCTATCCTGCGCAATGCATGGATGAAGCCGAGATCGAGCATCTGGTCAGCTTCATCGAGAACGAGATAGGACGCGGTACCCAGGTTGACGGCCTTTCGGTCAACGAGATCAAGAAGCCGACCCGGAGTGGCCACGAGAATGTCCGTCCCCCTGGAGAGCCGCTTGATCTGTCCGTTGATCGATACGCCACCGACGACGGAAGATACACGCAAGGGGGTGGTTTTCAGGTAAGAAACCAGGTTTTTTGCGATCTGGTTCACCAGTTCGCGTGTCGGTGCGAGAATAAGCGCGCGCGCGCCCCTCGGCTGCGCATGTTCGTTTTCGGCAAGCAACCGGTCGATCAGCGGCAACCCGAATGCTGCGGTCTTTCCGGTGCCGGTCTGGGCAAGGCCCATGAGATCACGGCCCGAAAGGATGAGCGGAATAGCTTTTTCCTGGATAGGTGTCGGTGACGTGTAGCCGTTTTCCGAGACAGCTTTCAACAGGCCACTGGAAAGTCCCAGGTCTTTAAATTCGGTCAAAATCATTTCCTTGTTTCGAGCGTCACAAACGCCCGTGTCACCGCAAAGTCTTCCTTTGCGGCTTGATGTCGGTTCGCGGCAGCAAGATCCTTTCAAAAGACCGTGCTCTGTGCCGCCAGACCCTAACGTGATGTGGGAACTGGTTGAGCCTCTCATCAGGCTCGAATTCTGTGCAACTGGGAGTCACCCTGCTCCGGAAACGATGCGTTTTCGGGCAATCGGTGCATTGAGTCTGCTCACGCGGCAGCAATTGCTTGCCGGTATATCGTCTTACGGACGCAAAATGTCAAGCGAATGCGCAGGATTTGTCTTTCGGCGACAAAGCGTTCCGGCAATCACGGGACCAATCGGATCAACCGGCCGTCATCGCTGTCGGTCAGAACATAGAGAAATCCGTCAGGTGCCTGGCGAACATCCCGTATGCGTTCACCCAACTCGGCCAGAAGCTGTTCTTCAGAAACTATGCTGTCACCGTCCAGCCTGAGCCTGGAAAGATGTTGCCCGCGCAATGCACCAACCAGCAGGTCTCCCTGCCAGTCGGGATACAGGTCGCTTTTGACAAAAGCCATTCCGGAAGGAGCAATCGACGGATCCCAGTAGTAGACAGGTTGTTCCATGCCGTCCCGGGACGTTCCCTCGCCGATCTTGCCACCGGAATAGTGCCGTCCGTAGGAGATCACCGGCCAGCCGTAATTCTTGCCGGCCTCCGGAATATTGACTTCGTCCCCGCCGCGGGCACCGTGCTCAACAGTCCAGAGCTTTCCGGTGACGGGATTGATTGCCGCACTTTGCGGGTTCCGGTGTCCGATGGACCAGATTTCCGGTTTGTAACCCTCAAGGCCTTCGAACGGATTGCCAGGTGCGGGATCGCCGTTCGAAGTCAGTCGCAGCACCGAGCCGGTGTGTTCCGACGGGTCCTGCGAACGCGAACCTTCTCCCCTGTCGCCCAGTGTCATGAACAGGGTCCCATCAGGAGCAAAGGCAAGGCGAGAACCGAAATGACGCCCGCCATAGGCGCGATTGTTGGCCCGGAAAATCGTCTCGCCGTCTTCAAGGCGGTGGTTTTCTCCATCTGCCGCCAGCTTTGCCCGATAGAGAGATGTCCCTGCTCCTTCGGGCGAACCTTGCGAGAAGGTCATGTAGATCGTGCGGTCGCTTTCAAATCCGGGACTGAGTACGACATCGAGCAGCCCACCCTGGCCTTGCGCGAAGACCTCGGGCGTTCCGGACACCACGCTCTGGTCGCCTTCGGCGGAAACGAATTTCAAAAGACCGTCGCGCTCGGTCACCAGGTAGCCGCCTTCAGGCAGAAACGCCACGCTCCACGGATAAGCAAGACCATCCGTGATTGTTTCGGGATTTACCGATGACTGGGCGGCGGCAGGCATCATCACTGCTGAACCGGCCAGAAGGACCAACGCTGCGGCTGAAGTCGTGCAAAAACTCAGGACGTTCATTCAGGGCTCCGAACAAGAGAGACTGCCAATCGGCATTTTCTCTTTAATTAGGTACTCCCGGCGATCCGAACAGCCACCATCGCATTAAAAACATTCAATCGGCGGTTTCGACGGACGCAATATCTGCATTTTCCAGACGTGTGGATATTGCCCGTTTCTCCCATGCCACATTCCAGTCGATCAGCGTACGCCAGACCAACTCGGCCTGCGCGGGTTCCAGACCAAGGCCTTCAGCGCGCTGACGGATTGCTGCAATCATTGTTTCGATACGCTCGCGATCGAATGCTTCATCGGGATGTTGCTTGATTTGCGACATGCGCCGGACGTAACCCTGCCGGCGCGCGAAGATCCGGATCAACTCCTCGTCCAATATGTCAATCGCAGTTCGGATATCCTGCTTGCTGACGCAGTTTTCGGGCGTTTTCACGGTCATGGTGCGACTTTGTTTTCAGGACGGGACGCGGGCCGGTTTAAAGGTCCGCATCGCAAAGGTGAACGCGCGAATTGAAGCAGCCGGTTTCTCCGACAGTTTCTGCGGGCCTAGTCTGCCAATCGGGTCTGTGCCTCAACGCTTGCCAATGCCGACATGTTGACCACACCGCGCGAGGTCACGGACGGTGTCAGGATATGTGCCGTTTTTGCCGCCCCCAGCAGGATCGGGCCGACATGCAGCGCCTGTGTCGCCACCTTCAGGAGGTTGTGGGCAATATTGGCCGAATCGAGGTTCGGGAAAAGCAGCAGATTGGCTTCGCCTTTCAGCCTGCTGCCCGGCATCACCTGCTCCCGCAACGTTTCGCTCAACGCAGAATCGCCGTGCATTTCCCCGTCTGCTTCCAGTTCCGGATGGCGTTCCCAGATGATGTCTAACGCCTCGCGCATCTTGCGCGATGATGCCGTTTCTCTCGAACCGAAGTTGGACATCGACAGAAGTGCGATCTTGGGTTCGATGCCGAAGCGGCGAATTTCCTGAGCGGCCAGGATGGCCATTTCCGAAATCTCTTCGGCGGTCGGATCTTCAGTGACGAATGTATCCGACATGAAAAGGGCACCCTGGCTGTTGATAAGCAGGGACATGGCGGAAAGATCGCGGGCCGTCTCGCAAACGCCGATCACCTGCTTGATATCGCGCAGATGCCGGATGAAACGCCCCTCCAGGCCGCAGATGACCGCGTCCGCATCGCCCCGTCTCACGGCAAGGGCGGAAATGACAGTCGCGTTGGTTCGTACGACGGTCCGGGCGGCACTGGGCGGCAGACCCTTTCGGCCGACACACTCGAAATACTCATCCACATAGTCGCGGTAGCGCGGGTCGTCCTGCGGGTTGACGTATTCAAAATCAATATCGGGACGGATCTTCAGGCCGAAGCGCTCGCAGCGCTGCTGCAGAACATCGGGGCGGCCAACCAGGATCGGTTTGGCAATGTGGTCCTCGATCAGGACCTGTGCAGCACGCAACACGCGCTCGTCCTCGCCTTCCGCATAAATGATCCTTTGCGGCTCCTTCGACGCATTCTGGATGATCGGTTTCATGATCAGGCCGGAACGGAAGACAAAGCGGTTCAAACGGTCGTAGTAAGCATCAAAATCGGTGATCGGCCGCGTCGCGACACCGGATTCCATCGCGGCCTTGGCAACGGCCGGAGCGACACGCAGAATGAGGCGCTGGTCGAAGGGGGACGGGATCAGGTAGTTCGGGCCGAAAGTCTCGGTCTTGCCGCCATAGGCTCGCGCCACGACGTCGGAAGGCTCTTCCTGTGCAAGGCCCGCAATCGCTTCCACAGCCGCGCGCTTCATGTGTTCGTTGATGGTTGTCGCTCCGACATCCAGAGCACCACGGAAGATGAAGGGAAAGCAAATGACGTTGTTGACCTGGTTCGGGTAATCGGACCGGCCGGTGCACATCACAACATCATCGCGCACAGCCAGGGCTTCTTCGGGCATGATTTCCGGATTGGGGTTGGCCAATGCCAGAATCAACGGTCCCTTGCCCATCTTCTCGACCATCTGCGGCTTGAGCACGCCGCCTACGGAAAGGCCAAGGAACACATCCGCACCGTCAATGACTTCTTCCAGTGTTCTCAGATCGGTCTTTTGCGCGAACACGGATTTCCACTCGTCCATGAGCTTTTCACGGCCCTCGTAGACGACACCTTCGATATCCGTGATCCAGATATTCTCACGCTTCGCGCCGAGGGAGACAAGCATGTTCAGGCAGGCAAGAGCCGCAGCTCCGGCGCCGGAAGCGACGATCTTGGCATCTTCGATTTTCTTGCCCGCAAGATGCAATCCGTTTCGGACGGCGGCTCCGACGATGATCGCGGTGCCGTGCTGGTCGTCGTGAAAGACAGGAATTTTCATCTTTTCCCGGAGCTTTGCCTCGACCATGAAGCATTCCGGTGCCTTGATGTCTTCCAGATTGATGCCACCGAAAGTCGGTTCCAACACCGAAACCGCATCGACGAACTTGTCGACGTCCAGTTCGTCCACTTCGATGTCGAAAACATCAATCCCTGCGAACTTCTTGAAAAGGACCGCCTTTCCCTCCATCACCGGCTTGGATGCGAGCGGACCAATATGGCCGAGCCCAAGAACAGCGGTGCCGTTGGAGATGACGGCCACAAGATTGGCACGCGACGTGTAGATAGCAGCCTTTGACGGGTCGTCGGCGATTGCAAGACAGGGCGCAGCAACACCGGGTGAATAGGCCAGTGCCAGGTCGCGCTGGTTTCCAAGCGGTTTTGTCGGCTGTATCTCCAGCTTACCGGGCTTCGGATTCTCGTGATAATAAAGCGCTGCTTCGGTCAGATCGTGCTCGGTCTTGTTGCTATCGCTCATGACGTTTCCTGTCTCCCTGACCTTCTCGGCTCTGTCGCTGTTTCTGGATGCAATCCGGCTGGTGCTGCACATTACAACTTTGACTGCAATTTCCTTAAATGTCTCTGCGGTTTATCTCGCGCGCTGTAAAATAAGAACCCGTATCAACAAAAACAGTACGACCCCGTTCAGGACATGCCACAGGAAATGCGTTCCAAACGCAAGATGCACGCACAGAGGTTCATCCATCGTGCGAAATGTGAGCGAGGCAAAGAACACCAGCCCTGTCAGCAATACCTGTAGACCAAGCTTCTGATTTTTAGGAACAAACAGTATTCCAACAACAAAAATCGCCAGGAGCGCAGGCACGTAACCGGCCGAAGACCCGACAAGCGGCGCGATTGCCTGTCCGGCGAACGGCGTTACTGCAAAAAACGCGATAACGATGCCGAGAGCTGCCCACCATTGCAGCTGCAAAAAACGTTTGAGCGCGAGGAAAAGATAAAAATGGATGAAAATCGCGATCGGAATGACGTCGGCAAGCGATGCCCACCTTGTTGCAAAAGTGTGAAACAGGAACGACCCGATGCCTATTGCGGCAAGAACGACGATCAGGCCGAAACCCGCCAGGTCGTTCGGTGTTTTTCTGCGCCAGATCAGAAATGCGGCCAAAGCCGCAATCAGAAACGCGGCATTGGTCATGGCGTTCAATGGCTCAGACCAGAACTCAGGTCCGACGCGTTCGCAGTAGTTGTCCAGCTTCTCGTGAAGTTCCATGCGCCTCACTTCGGTTCGCAGTTCCGGTTAAATTGCTTATGCCGACCTTCGCATTCAGGACCAAGTTTGTGACGGGTGATGTTAATGCCTGGACATGACAGTTTCGCTGATCAGGGCACCAAGCCTTGAAATCCCCTGTTCAATTTTGCCCGTGTCGGCGCAGGAAAAACTCAGTCTCAAGGTGTTGCCGCCGCTCCCGTCCGGATGAAAGGCCCTGCCGGGTACAAAGGCCACCTTTGCGGTCTCGACCGAGCGCTCAAGCAAATCCGACGCATCAAGTTCCTCCGGCAACTCCACCCAGATAAACATGCCGCCTTCCGGCCGGGTCCAGCTCGTACCAGCGGGCATGTGTTTTTCCAGGGCCGCAAGCATTGCGTCGCGACGGTCCCTGTAAATCGCATTTGTGCGCGCGGTATGGCTCTCGAACTTCGTCTCGGCAACGCGCGCCATGGCTTCCTGGTTGAGAACCGGTGTGTTGAGATCACTCGCCTGTTTGATCAGAACCAGCCGGGAAATGACTTCGGACGCCGCACAGATCCAGCCGAGCCGCAGGCCGGGCGAAAGCGACTTTGAAAAACTGCCGCAATAAAGCGTCCGGCTGTTTTCAATGCCGCCGTTGCAATCGCAATCAAGCGCCAGCATCGCCCGTACCGGCTCGCCGTCATAGCGAAGGCTCTGATAGGGAGCATCTTCGATCACGGCGCAGGCGAGATCGCCAGCAAGCGACAGAATGCGCTTGCGCTCTTCCAAGTCAAGCGACAGGCCTGTCGGATTGGCAAAATCCGGCGAAAGATATGCGAATTTGACTGCGCCGCCCTTTTCTTCCGCTCTGGCAAGATAGTCACTCGCGTCCAGATTGGCGCGCGGCTCCAGCCGTTCAAAATGAAGCTCATACGCGTTGAACGCCTGGACCGCTCCGAGATAGGTCGGCCACTGAACAAGAGCAGTATCGTCTTCGGACAGGAACAGTTTGCCGATGTAGTCAAGGCCCTGCTGAGATCCGGACGTGATGAGAATATTCTCCAGATTGCAGGAAACACCAAGTTCTCCCATGTGCTCGACAATCCATTGGCGTAGCCTGATGCTGCCTTCGCTGATGCCGTACTGGAGTGCCCTTTCCGCCTCCGGACCGCCCAGGATGTCGGAATAGGCCTGCTTGAATTCCCTGGCCGGGAAAAGTGCCGGATCCGGAATGCCTCCTGCAAAGGAAATCACATCCGGCCGGTCCAGCAGCTTGAGGAGTTCGCGAATTTCCGAAGCGCGCATTCGCGTCGCCCGTCTGGCGTAGAGACTGTCCCAGGTTGTCATGATCGACTCTCAAGCATGTTATCGGTTATTTAAGTCAATAATACTGACCTAATTGTTTTGCAAGTGTCCCATTCTTGTTATTTTTTGTAATTTTATTTCGCGTAGATGGGTCTGGCACGCGCAGTCCGGCAACCACTGGAAGATTGACTCAACTTCCCCTATGTCTCGAATAAAGGAGCCCCGCATGTCACGTATCGATGAGTCCCGTCCCTTTGTACCGCTCAACATCGCGGTTCTGACCGTTTCCGACACCCGAAATCCGGAAGACGACCGATCCGGAAACACCCTTGCAGACCGGGCTGAAAAGGCAGGGCATGTGCTCGCCGACCGCAAGATCGTCACCGATGACGTTCCCGCCATCCAGGAGATTGCAAGGAAATGGATTGCCGACAAAGGCGTCGACGTCATCATATCGACCGGAGGCACGGGTTTTACCGGCAGAGATGTCACGCCGGAGGCGATGGAACCGCTGTTTGAAAAACGCATGGACGGGTTCTCGGAAGTTTTTCACCGTATTTCCTACGACAAGATCGGCACATCCACGATCCAGTCGCGGGCAACCGGCGGCGTTGCGGGCGCGACTTACATTTTCGTGCTTCCCGGTTCGCCCGGAGCCTGCAAGGATGCCTGGGACGGCATCCTGAAATGGCAACTCGACTATCGCCACATGCCCTGCAATTTCGTAGAAATCATGCCGCGACTCGATGAGCATCTCAAGCGCGGGAAACTCCAGGAAGCGTGACGCGATGCCGTTCAGGATCCGAGAAACAACTGCTGCCGATGCGGCCGCCGTTTCAGCGCTGCTCGCGCAAAGTTATTCTGTTCTTCTGGCAGAGGCCTATGATGCAGAAACCCTTCGAAGGGCGCTGCCGCTCATAACCGATGCACAGCCGAACCTACTGACCTCGGGGACCTACTATGCAGCCGAGTTTCGCGATGGCCAGATTGTCGGCGCGGGAGGATGGACCAAGCACTCCCCGACTGGCAGGAACGAAACGGCTTCAAATGGCAATATCCGTCATTTTGGAACCGATCCCGATCACACGGGCAAGGGTATCGGACGTGCCTTGATGGAACGGTGTCTGGAAGAAGCTACCGCAGCCGGACTGCAGGAACTGAATTGTTACTCGACACTGAACGGCGAAGCGTTTTACCAAGCCTGCGGTTTCAAAACCGTGGAACCGTTTCCGATCGACTTGCCGGGCGGCGTGATCTTTCCCGCCGTCCGCATGACCCGGACACTTTGACGAAATACAAAGACTGCGGGTGAATGGGAGTGCGAAATGGGATTGCTTGTAGACGGTGTCTGGGACAAGGACGCTACAGGTGACGGCGTTGCATCCGATCGATTTGAACGTTCTCGCGCCCAGATCAGAAACTGGGTTACACGCGATGGTTCGGCAGGACCGACGGGGCGCGGCGATTTCAAGGCTGAAAGCGGACGGTATCATCTTTACGTCGCCTGGAATTGTCCCTGGGCACACCGAACGCTGCTGATGCGGGCGCTCAAGGGGCTTCAGACCCACATTCCAATTTCGGTTCTCGCACCCAGACGGACGGATGAAGGCTGGGTTTTCAATCCGGAAGACGGGTATGTCGACACGCTCTTTGGCTCTTCCGCGCTGCACGAGATCTATTCCACAGGCACAGACAACTATACCGGCCGCGTCACGGTGCCGGTGCTCTGGGACACGAAGTCGGAGAAACTGGTCAGCAACGAATCTGCCGAAATCATCCGAATGTTCAATGGCGCCTTTCAGGACATTGCCGACAACCCGACCGATTATGTGCCGGCGGGCTTGCTCGAGGCTATCGACGACTGGAACAGCTATATCTATCCGAAGCTCAACAATGGTGTTTACCGGACAGGCTTTGCGCGCTCGCAGTCAGCCTACGACGATGGTGTCCGGGATGTTTTCGAAGCGCTGGAGAGGATAGAAAAAACGCTCGAGACCAGCGCGTGGCTCACCGGGGACGTTTTGACGGAAGCGGATATCCGGCTATTTCCGACATTGGCCCGTTTTGACGTTGCCTATTGGAGTGCGTTCAAGTGCAACCGCCACCGTCTCGCCGACTATCCGAACCTTTGGGCCTATGCACGACGCTTTTACGCTCTGCCGGGTGTCGCCGAAACGGTGAAACTCGAGATTTATCGGCGCGGTTATCATTCCAGAAGTGATGTGCGCAACCCGCACGGGATCGTGCCCCTGGGGCCGATTGTCGATTTTTCGGAGCCTGTTGAAATCTGCTAACCGTGCAATTTCACGGCAACGCTTGCGGGAATACGCAATGCGCCGACGCAGAAGCGTGCAAAGGCCTGGCGAAAACGGGTTGTCGAGCCATCACCTTCCGCCGCACCGGCTGTCACAGCGGCGGCCCTCAGCAATACGATCTGACTGCGGCCGATCCGTTTGGCAATATCGAGGTCCTCGAGTTCCGGCAGCGGCCGGTGTCCCCCGAGCGCCTGGTAGAACTGACGCGAGATCAGGAGACCCTGGTTACCATACGGCATTCCCAGCAATTGCGATCGCAGTGCGGCCAAGGACTCGCTGATGCGCGCGCTCATGCCGAAGCTTTCGTATCTGAGGCGAAAACTGGCGGCGGTCGTCAGCCCGTTTGGCGCTCTGCTTGCCCGGTCGATGAAAGCCTGGGCTTCATGATGCCAGCCGCTTTCCAGCAGCGTTTCCGGCCACAGGAACAACAGCCACTCGCCCTTCTTGGCCAGCCCGGCACCGTGAGACAGACACTCGCTGCGGGTTTTACCGTTGCAATTCACCCAGCTGCAGCCAGCCGCATCGGCGACCTGCTCGGTCGCATCATTGGATCCGCCGTCCACAATAATGACTTCCCGGATCACGCCCTCGGCGGCCGCCGTCACCAGTGACGAAAGCGCGTGCACCAATTCTGTTTCCGAGTTTTTCGTTGCTACGACGACACTGATCATGGCCGTCTTTTACATGAAAAATTCGCAGGTGCGAAATAACCCGCTTGAATGATCGAGTTTTTGATTTAATGTTCCTGTTATGTTCTTTTTTTGCAGTGAAAATGTCCAATGAGTGCCGCACCGCAGTCCGATACCGCTGTCGACCCGGAAGAATACACAGACGCAATGTCAGCCCGGCTCAACGAGGATCGCCGTCGAGGACGCGCAGCAGCTCTCAACAAGACGGGCCGCTTCGAACCACAGACACGGGAGAGTTTCGATGACGGCTGGGACAGTCTTGAAGATCTGCCTCCACTAAAAACAGAGGTTCAGGATGAACGAGCGCGCACGATCATAACGCGCAACGATTCGCCGGACCTTTCCTTCGACCGCTCGATCAATCCCTACCGAGGCTGCGAACACGGCTGCATCTACTGTTTCGCCCGCCCGACCCATGCCTATATGGGCCTGTCTCCCGGACTGGATTTTGAAACCCGGCTGTTTGCAAAGCCCAACGCTGCAGCCCTTCTTGAACGCGAGCTTTCCAGACCGGGATACACGCCGCGTGTGATCGCGATCGGCACCAATACAGACCCCTATCAACCCCTGGAGAAGAGCTACGGACTGATGCGCGAGATCCTGGAAGTTCTGGACGCATGTTCGCATCCTGTCGCTATTGTCACCAAGTCCGCACTTGTCGCACGCGATATCGACATTCTCTCCAGGATGGCGGAGCGTAACCTGGTCAAGGTCGCGCTTTCGGTGACGACACTCGACAGGAAGTTGTGCCGGGGAATGGAACCTCGCACCTCTGCTCCCCACAAGCGCCTTGGTGCAATTCGGGCCCTTTCCGATGCGGGTATTCCGGTCGCGGTGATGATGGCTCCGATCATCCCTGCCCTGACCGACAGCGAGATCGAAGGACTGCTTGAGGCCGCAGCCGAACATGGTGCGCGTGAAGCAAGTTTCATCCTGCTGCGTCTGCCGCTGGAGGTTTCGGAGCTGTTCCGCGACTGGCTGCTGCGCGAGCACCCCGATCGTTATCGGCACGTGATGAGCCTGGTCCGCTCCATGCGGGGGGGCAAGGATTACGATGCCAAGTGGGGTGAACGTATGCGCGGCCGCGGTCCGTATGCCGAGCAGATCGCCAAGCGCTTCTCGCTTGCTGCCAAAAGACTCGGTCTCAACCTGCGCCGGAAAAAGCTGAACACGGCAGATTTCGTTCAACCACAAAAAGGCGGTGTGCAACTCAACCTGTTTTAACGAACCTGCTTGCAGCACATGGGAAGCGGCGGCAGGGTCCTATCATGACTTTCGGTCCTTCCCTCTTCGACCTGCCTTTCCCGGAAAGTCCGGACCTCTGGATAGAACAGCGGCACGCAGCCTCCTTTCACGGCGGGCTTTGCGGTGTCGACGAAGCCGGGCGCGGTCCCTGGGCAGGACCCGTCGTTACGGCTGCAGTCATCCTGGACTATGACAACGTTCCGGATGGCCTCGACGATTCCAAGAAGCTGACGGAAGCAAGACGCGAGGAACTGTTTGGGCAGATCGTCTCGACCGCCCGGGTCTGTACCGCAAGCGCGTCTCCGGCGACAATCGACCGTTTGAACATTCGTGCTGCGACACTTTCCGCCATGGTTCGGGCCGTCAATGGCCTCAGCCAAGTACCGGCTTACGTGCTGGTCGATGGACGCGACATGCCGCGCGAGCTCAAACAGCAGGGACAGGCACTAGTGAAGGGCGACGGGCGCTGCCTGTGCATTGCAGCGGCCTCCATCGTCGCCAAGGTTACGCGAGACCGCATGATGGTGCGCCTCGAAGAACATGTCCCCGGCTACGGCTTTGCCCGGCACAAGGGCTATGGTGTTCCGCAACATCAGGAGGCGCTGGATCGCCTGGGCCCTTCGCCGCACCACAGAATGAGCTTCAAACCGGTGCGATTGGCCGCTGTGGAGAAGAACCGGGCTTCAAAAGTCCGCCATGAGTGAACCACCGGGATCAGACAGACGGCAAACACGGAAACACTCTGTTGCGTGACTGCGGCTCCGCGACACTTCCAGTTCCCCTCGTGCACTGAATTCGGCCGAACTGAATCATTTCACCGTGACTGACAGGTTCCGCACTTGTCGCTTCGTTTCCGCACGCAATGACATGCGTTCTGCGGCGATTGTTTTCATATATGCCCGGTAAACGGATTTCCGTCCGCTCGTGCAGATCAAATCCTTCTCCGCGGAGATCACCACGGCAACACTTGCCGATTCAGCACGAGCCATCGAGTTGGAAGCATCCGCCTGAAGATCTTTGTCCCGCACACGGCAATGGCACAGAAACAAAAAAGCGGCCCGGAGGCCGCTTTTCTGAATTCAGGCAATCAGAACCGTGATCAGTTCAAACGTTCTTTGACCTGATCGATGCTTTTGGCAAGAATATCGTCAGCGACCTTGTCCTTGACCTTGGAAGCCAGGATTTCCTCGGCGGCGGCAACCGCGACATCCGCTGCCTTTGCGCGGACTTCGGCAATTGCCTGTGTTTCCGCCTGGGCGATCTTGGTTTCCGCGGCCTTGGTACGGCGCTCGATCATCTCTTCCAGTGCCTGGTTGGTTTCTACCGTCAGACGCTCAGCTTCGGCGTTGGCTTCCGCGATGATCGCTTCTGCTTCGCCTTCCGCTTCATGGCGCTTGCGCTGGTATTCCGACAGGAGGGCCTGGGCTTCTTCACGCATCTTGCGCGCTTCTTCCAGTTCCTTGCGGATACCATCCGCGCGGTCGTCGAGCGAACCGCCAATCTTGCCCGGAACCTTGAGATAGATGATCAGGGCGAAGAAGAGGATGAGACCGATCAGGGCCCAAAATGTTGCATCCATGATGGTCTCCTCAGTTCAACGCCGACTTCAGCGCCTTGGTCAGGTCGGTCTTTGTCGGAGCCTTGCCGATCAGCTGCTCAACGAGCGCTGACGTGGTGTCTCCGGCAATTTCGCCGATCTGGGACAGTGCCTCGGTCTTGATACCGGCGATCTGCGTTTCAGCGGCCTGCAGCTTCTCGTTCAGCTCGGCTTCCGCCTTTTCGCGGCGAGCTTCGTGATCAGCCTTCAGCTTGGCACGCGTGTCGTGAGCAATGCTGTGAGCCTTGTTACGGGCTTCGGCCAGTGCCTGCTCGTAAGCTGCGATCGCTGCATCGGTTTCGTCTTTCAGGCGGTTGGCCTCGGAAAGATCACCGGCGATCCGGTCCTTGCGGTCTTCAAGGATCCCAGCGATCCGCGGCATCGCCACGTTTTTCATGATCCAGTAGAAGACGCCGAAGGTGATGGCGAGCCACAGCAGCTGCGACGCAAACGTTGTCGCGTCGAACGGCGGGAAGCCCACGCCATGTTCTGCGGGCGGCACTTCTATGCCTTCAGTGGTCGATTGTGTTTCGCCTGCCATTTCCACTCTCCTAGATCCGGTCAGGCGGCGCCGTCAGGGCGCCGCCACCGGAGTCGCATCGAAATTCGCTGCTTGTGAGCGATTAAGCGAACAGGATGAGGAAGGCGATCAGAAGTGAGAAGATGCCCAGAGCTTCCGTCACGGCGAAGCCGAAGATCAGGCGGCCGAACTGGCCGTCAGCTGCGGACGGGTTGCGCAGAGCGCCTGCGAGGTAGTTACCGAAGATGGTGCCGAGGCCGATGCCTGCGCCGCCCATGCCGAGGCATGCGATACCCGCACCGATGTATTTTGCTGCTTCTGCTTCCATGACACGTGCTCCTAGATGTGTTTGCAGATTGCTCACTTACGGCCCTGCCGGCCGTGTGATTGGATGACCCTTAGTGGGAAGGATGAATGGCGTCGTTCAGATACATGCAGGTCAGAACGGCGAAGACGTAGGCCTGCAGGAACGCGACCAGGAATTCGAGCGCCGTCAGGGCGACCGTCATCGCGAGCGGCAGAACCGCTCCGAAGATACCTACCGCACCCATCGCACCGAGACTGACGACAAAGCCGGAAAATACTTTCAAGGTGATGTGACCCGCCAGCATGTTGGCGAACAGACGTACGGACAGGCTGATCGGGCGGGACAGGAACGAGATAACCTCGATCATGGTCACAAGCGGGATCAGCGCAGCTGGCACACCGCTTGGTATGAACAGCTTGAGGAAACTCATTCCGTGCCGCATGAAGCCGTAGAAGATAACGGTCAGAATAACCAACATCGCCAGTGCAAAGGTGACAATGATATGGCTGGTGATCGTGAAGAAATACGGGAACATCCCGAACAGGTTTGCGACAAGCACGAACATGAAGAGAGAAAACACGAGCGGGAAGAATCGCATCCCGTCCGTCCCGGCCGCATCTCGAAGCGTGCCCGCAATGAATTCGTACATCATTTCCGAAACCGACTGCACCCGGCTCGGCACAAGGCCGCGACCGCTGGTCGAGAAGATCAGAAATGCGGAGGTAGCCGCCACGGTCAAGACCATGAACAGGGAAGAGTTGGTAAATGAGAAATCCATGCCTCCGACTTCAATCGGAAAGATCTTCTGGATCTGGAACTGTGAAATCGGATCGTTCGCCACCGGCCAGCCTTCTTCGCTCGTTCATTCTCACAGCGCCTCAAGGCGCTACAATTTCTAGTCCGATCCGTCTTTGCGAACGTCTTTGTCCCGGCGCAACCCCACTTGCGGCTGTTCGACCGCCCCGGCCGAACGCAACACATTCAGGACACCGGCCGCAAAACCCAGCAGCAGGAAAATAATGAGGCCGAATGGCGTCGTCCCCAGCCACTGGTCGGCAACCCAACCTATCCCGGCTCCTACCAGAACACCCGCGATGAATTCGGATGAGATCTTCATCGCCTGAGCATATCCGGAGGAGTTGCTTTCAGATTTGCGCGCGGCCTTTTCATCGACTGCGTGCTGATCTTCAAGCTTCCGGTTCAATTGAGCCCGCCGTTTCGACAGACCCGCTTGCGAAACATCGCCGTTTCGATCGTGATTTTCGCCGTCTTCCGAAGACATGTTCTTCTGTCCCCAGTGCGCCGACATGTCAGATCAAATAACAGGAATGCCCCGTAAGCCGCGCGCACCATAGTCGGCGCCTATGGCCGTGTCAAGGAGCCTTAAACAATAATTATCTTATTGAAATAATTAGTCTTTTTTCTTTCTAACAAAATTTACGAGACCTAAGTTGTACGCTGGCTTCGAAGTGACGCAGCCGCCAGGGGTTCCATCAGGCGGTTTCCCGGAATCGTTCCGCCGTCTCAAGGTCGACCGAAACAAGCTGTGAAACACCGCGCTCGGCCATGGTCACCCCGAAAAGCCGGTTCATGCGCGCCATGGTAATCGGATTGTGCGTGATCACGACAAACCGGGTTTCCGTGCTGGCGATCATCTCGTCCAGCAGGTCGCAGTAACGCTCGACATTGGCATCATCCAGCGGGGCGTCGACCTCGTCGAGAACACAGATCGGAGCAGGATTGGTCAAGAAAACCGCAAAGATCAGCGACATTGCGGTCAAGGCCTGTTCGCCGCCGGACAGCAGTGTCATCGTTTGCGGTTTCTTTCCCGGTGGCCTGGCAATGATCTCCAGCCCGGCATCGAGCGGGTCGTCTGAATCAACCAGCTGAAGTTCAGCAGTCCCGCCACCAAAAAGATGCGTGAACAGGCGCTGGAAATGGCCGTTGACGACTTCGAAGGATGCAAGAAGGCGTTCTCGGGCTTCTCGGTTGAGGTTTGAAATGCCGGTGCGAAGGCGCCGAATCGCTTCGATCAGATCGTCCCGTTCAGATGTCAGCGTGGTCTTCTGCTCGTCGATTTCCTTCAATTCTTCTTCGGCGCGCAGGTTAACCCCGCCAAGGCGCTCACGTTCCGCCTTGAGCCGCTCCAGCTTTCGTTCGGTGGCAGCCGGATCCGGTAATGGTGCGCCTTCTTTCAGCCCGGCAATCTCGGGGAGTGCCGTAACGGGGACTTCCAGATCCTCGTCAATCCTGCGTTCCAGGTTGCCTTTGCGTTCCTTCGAGGCCTCGAAGCGTTCCTCCGCCCGGATCTTCTGCTCACGTGCCCCCGCCAAGGCTTCCATTGCCGCCCTGGCCGCACGATCGACTTCCGAAAGGTCCAGTTCTGCCTGCTGCAACTGGTCGTCGCGCGTCTTCTTTTCGTCCTCGGCCTTCGATATCGCTGAAAACAGTTGCCGTCGCTTGATCTCGATGTCTTCGGGCGCCTCGATCAGTTCGGCCCGTTCCTCTTCAGCCTCTTCCCGGCGTTCGGTCAGCACGGTGATCTGCCGCGCCGCGTTGGACGCCCTGGTTTTCCAGCTGTCATATTCGCGCGCGATCGCTTCCAGCCGCCGGTCGCGCATTTGCTGCTCGCGTGCAAGCCCCTCAGAGACGGCGCGCGCTTCGGCCAGGGCGCCGCGTGCCGCAGCGACCTCTTCCTGGAGGTCCGAGATCTCTTCCTGGTAGTTCGCGCTCTCGGGGGCATCGGCGAGACGCTCGTCCGCCTCGACAACCTGTTCGCGCGCAAGCTCCGCTTCTTCTGCAATGCGTTCTGACCGGTCTTGTGCAGCAGCCTTTTTCGCCGCCAGCTGGGATATCGAACGTTCCGCAGTTACGAGTGCCTCGCGGGCGGCAGCCGCCTTGCGTTGTCCATCCCGCACCTTGCCGCGTGCGGACTGTTCCAGTTCAACACTCTGGCGCACGCGTGTCGCGGCGGTTTCCAGATCCTGCTGCCGGCCCTCAAGCTCACCTCGAGCGGTATCTATTTCATCGGCAAGTTCGGCAAGACGATTTTTCTGGGCCAGTCTTTGCGCCGCCGGTGTCGGTGCATTGGCGGCGACCAAAAAACCATCCCAGCGCCAGAGATCGCCATCTCTCGAGACCAGTCTTTGTCCCGGAAGGAGTTCAGCGCGACGGGCAGGCCCCTCGTGCTGGTCCACGATGCCGACCTGGCGCAATCGGCGCGCAAGTTCCGCCGGAGCCACGACTACGTCAGCCAGAGAACGGATACCGGAGGGCAAAACCGGATCTCTGTCTCCGGGCAGTGGGGTCCCCCATTTGACCGCGGCGGTTTCTTCGAGCGATGCATCCAGGTCTTCGCCAAGCGCGGCGCCCAGCGCGGTTTCAAATCCCTGTTCTACCTGAACCTGCTCAACGACCGGTGTAAAGTCCTGATCGGAGTGCACATTCAGAACCTGATCGAGGGTTCGGGCTTCCGTTTCCAGGCCCTGTAACGCCTGTTGCGCATCACTCAGCGGTCCTCTAGCAGACTGCTCCTGTTCCCGGGCCTCACGGGTTGCATGTTCCGCTTCTTCCGCAGCTGCCTCGGCCTCCAGAAGAGTTTCTTCGGCAAGTTCCAGCGCCTCGCGGTTTTCAGAAACACCATCGTTCTCCGCCAATTGACTATTCAGTGCGTCCAGAGCCTGTTGAGCTTCCTGTGCCTGGGCCACAAGGCGTTCGGCGCGCTGGCGTGTCTCTGCCACCGCGCGCTCCAATTGACGGCGCTCTGCACTGGCGCGGGCTTCCGCCGCTGTCAGATCCGACAGCCTGGTCTCGTTGGCACGAACAGTCTCCTCCGCCTCCGAAACGCTTTCGCGGGCAGAATCGGTGCGCTCCTGTACCATTTCGTTTTCTTCAAGCAGTTCCGCGCGCTCTTCAGACAGGCGTTCGAGAACCTCATCGTTTTCAGACACCATTGCCTGCTCACGCCTGATGTCTTCGGCAAGTTGAACCAGTCGCCGCTCCAGATCCTGCAACCGCTCCTTTACACGGCGCTCCTCGGCATCAAGTTCGTTGCGCACAATGACAAGCCGTTGCAGGGCTGCCGCAGCCTTTACGGCTTCGTCTCTCAACTCCGGCAGCTTGTGTGCTGCGATCGCCTGAACGCGTGCGCTTTCCGCCTGAAGGGCGGTCGCCTCATTGACCTGCTTCTGCGCTTCGGCGAACTGGTTTTCGGCCACTGACAGGGCATTCCGGGATTCTGTCCAGCGGATAAAGAGTATGGAAGCTTCCGCCGCGCGGATTTCAGATGACAGGTTCCTGTAGCGCGAGGCTTGTCGCGACTGGCGCTTCAAGTTATCGAGCTGGCCATCGATCTGAACCAGAACATCCTCCAGCCGCTCCAGATTTTGCTCGGCTGCGCGCAAACGGATCTCGGCCTCGTGCCGCCGGGAATGAAGGCCGGAAATTCCGGCAGCTTCCTCGAGGATCTGACGTCTGGATGTCGGCTTGGCGGCGATCAGCTCGCCGATCTGGCCTTGCCGCACCATCGCAGGCGAGCGTGCACCAGTGGAAGCATCGGCAAACAGCAGCTGGACATCGCGCGCGCGGACATCCTTGGCGTTTATCTTGTAGTTGGATCCCTGCTCCCGCTCGATCCGGCGGCTCACCTCCAAGAGGTCCGCGTCATTGAACGCCGTCGGCGCCGTGCGGTCCGGATTGTCGAGAAAGAGCGTGACTTCCGCGGTGTTCCGCGCCGGACGGTTGAGACTGCCGGAGAAGATCACATCGTCCATGCCGGACGCGCGCATGTTCTTGTAGGAGTTTTCGCCCATGACCCAGCGCAGGGCCTCGACGAGATTAGATTTTCCGCAACCATTGGGGCCGACGACACCGGTCAGCCCGTCGCCGATGATGAATTCCATCGGTTCGACAAAGGACTTGAAGCCCACGATTCGCAGTTTGGAAAATTTCATCGGCGCTCAAACCTCCGGGAGGCGAGCGCCGAACAAGGCAAAGTCAGGTTCAGGCAATCGTCATCGCCCGGCGAAAAATCCGCCGGATTAAAGGTTTTCCTCGATGATCTTGCCCATCTCGTCAATCGACATCGCCCCTGAGTGCTTGGCGCCGTTGATGAAGAATGTCGGCGTAGAGTTCACGCCGAACTCGTTCGCAGCACGATCTCTCACTGCATTAACTGCGTCGAGCAGACCCTGGTTTGTCAAGCATTCCTCGAAGGACTCCTGTGTAAATCCGATCTGTTTGGAAAAATCGAGCAGGGATTGGTACGGATTGTCGGTAAATGCCCAGGCGCGCTGGTTTTCAAACATTGTATCCACAATCTCGAAATAATTTTCAGCCGGTGCGCAGCGGGCCAGCATGAAGGCGGCAGCCGCAACCGGATCCAGCGGAAACTCACGGAAAACGAAGCGGACCTTGCCCGTGTCGATGTACTGTTCCTTGAGCGGCTTCCAGGTGCGTTCGTGGAAGTTTGCACAATGTCCACAGGTCATGGACGCATATTCGATAATCGTGACCGGTGCGGTTTCTTCACCCAGAACCTTGTCACCCAGCGGACCCGGTACGTTCAGCTTGTCCGGATCGACCGACTGCGCAAGCGCCGGAATGCTTGCTGCAACACTGAACGCTGCGGCCGTCAAAGCCGTGGTCTTGAGAAACTGTCTGCGGGTCTGGGTCACGAGGGTCGTCCTGTCACTGTTTCTACGCACTGCACGCGGTGGTGCAGATTCTGTTGCTTCATTTGCCCCTTCGGGCAGCCGGCGTCAACAACGCTTATCAAATGTGGCAGGATAGAGGACTCCTCAACTGTTTCTTTCACGATGATGTTATTGCGTTGTTATCGCTTGCGAACACCCCGGCATATGTAACTTGTCAAGCTGCCTCGTCCGTGCCTTTTGCGATCACCTGGGCACCGAGCTTTTTCAAAGCTTCCCGCAAACGGTCGTTCTCGACGCCTTCCAGGCTTTTGTCGAGCTTCTCCTCTTCCCGCTCCGTGAGAGACCGCAGAGGTTTAGGCTGCTCAGCCTGCTTAGTCCTCACCGGTTTCTGCAGGATCTTGATGCGGCCGATCGCCGCCCAGCCATAGAATGTGTTTATCCGCTCGATCACCTGGGCGCTGTCATGGGAGAGCATCATGGCAGTGGCACCATCGGTATGAACCACCAGTGTCGCAGGCTGCGGCGGTTTTTCCGGATCGCTCAGTTCGGGCTGCCGCGGCCAGATCAGCTTGTCGGGCAGAACCCGGGTGCCATAGCGCTCTCCGACGATATCGGGCCAGGCGGTGACAATGTCGACAGAGGCAAATCCCCGCTTGCGGCACGCAGGCGTCATCGCCTTGCCGACGAGGTCGGCAAGCATTTTCGCCTCTTTCGGCTTGTGCTGCGTAATTGCCTTTGCCACGTTGATGACCTACTTCCTCATCCGGATCGCCAAATTGCACCGATTGAGCACGATTCACGAAATATGATGTCGTGTCCCAATAGAATACGCCAAAAAGACGACGATTACTTTATGGACACCCACCAGGCAGTCAAATCTACCCAAGTTGTCCCCAGGCTATCCAAGATAGCATGCACAAATTCACCTGCGAGTACACGTTAATCCTCATGCGGTCTGCTTCCCTAAACCAATCGCTTCTGAAGTGGTACGACAGGCACGCCAGGCGATTACCGTGGCGCGTTTCCCCGGAAGACAGGAAACTTGGCGAAATCCCCGACCCTTACCGGATCTGGCTGTCCGAAGTGATGTTGCAGCAGACCACGGTCGCGGCGGTGAAGGACTACTTCGAAAAATTCACCAATGCCTGGCCGAGCGTTGAGGACCTTGCCGCCGCCGATGAAGAAGACGTCATGAAGGCCTGGGCAGGTCTGGGGTACTATTCACGCGCACGGAATTTGAAAAAATGCGCAGACACCGTTGCCCGGGATCACGGCGGCCGGTTTCCGGAAGCAGAAGATGCGTTGCTGAAGTTGCCCGGGATCGGTCCATATACGGCAGCCGCCATCGCGACAATCGCCTTCGACCGGCATGCGGCGGTTGTCGACGGCAATGTCGAGCGGGTGCTGACACGGCTGACACAGATTGAGACTCCATTGCCCGAGGCAAAGAGCCAAATCAGGGACGTGATGGCGACGCTCACGCCACACGACCGGCCGGGCGACTTTGCGCAGGCGGTGATGGACCTCGGAGCCACGATCTGCACGCCGAAGCGACCAGCGTGCGGACTTTGCCCCTGGATGAGCGATTGCAAGGTTCAGAATTCCAGCTTGGCCGAAGCACTGCCCAGAAAGGCACCAAGGAAAGAAAAGCCGACCCGGTATGGAGCTGCATTCGTTGCCGTCGACCGGGAGAGCGGAGCTATCCTTTTGCGCCGCCGGCCGCCAAAGGGGTTGCTAGGCGGCATGACGGAGGTTCCCGGCACGGACTGGTCGGAAGCGTTCGACGTTTCGGGCGCGCAGGAACATGTCCCCTTCCCGTCCGAGTGGCGAATATGCACCGGTGTGGTGAAACACACGTTCACGCATTTTCATCTGCGGCTCACGGTCTTGCGGGCATACGCGCCGCAGGACATCCTTCGTATGGTCGAAGGTACATGGTGGTCTCCACCCGCTGCTCTCGACGAGGAAGCGCTGCCGACAGTGATGCGGAAAGTACTGTCAGCAGCGCTCGACTAAGTGGAGACTTCACGGCTTCACGGCGGGGAGATTGGTTCCCCCACGTCGATCCTGTTGCCATCAGGATCAGCAAAGACGAACGCGCGCAGGCCATAGTTCTTGTCCTGAAGCCGCTTGATGATGCGCAGTCCATGATCCTGGCACCTTTGATAGGTTTCGGTCGCGTCGGAGACAAGCATATGCGCCACGTTGAAGGTGGCCGCCTTGTGGTTTTTTTGAAGCGTGAGATGCAGCTCTGCTTCATCCTTCTGCAATATCATGAAACCGACAGGGTCACCGTTTTCAAAAACCTTTTCGAATCCGAAGACCTCTTTGTAGACCTGATATGATCTTTCGATGTCACTGACAGGCAGCATTGCGGCGATGCGGCCGAGACGGAGCGAGTTGAATTGTTCGGAAGGCATGGCATCCCTCTGTTTCAGATGCGAGCTGCGCGTTTGCTCCGGACGGTGCCGGTCGTCAAGGCCGTTCATCGCTGTTCAGGGCAGTGCCTTGGCGGATACTAACAATTCGCTTTCAGACGTCAAACCCCGGACCAAGCAACAAAGACTTCAAACATGAAATACGGTTCAAGAAGGGAGCGAAGACGGCGGTCTGGAGATCAATCTCGGCAACCGCGTTTTGAGTGCATGTTTTTATGGTCGCCGGCGCTTGTGCCGTGTTGCCGATACGGATGGCATGCGCCTCCGCATCTTGGTTGTCCTGGCCGAAACAAGCCTTGTCGAGGCGACAGACCAACAGGACAGTCAGAACCTCAACACAAGAACGACCGCCGTCACAGTCCAGTGGCCGGCCGGGAATTTATCCAGGACATCGGCGGCAACCTGACCCTTTTTGACTGTGAGGCCACCTGCGCCAGGTGCGGGCAGGAAATAGAGAAGCGTATAGCGTGCGCCGAGGTTCGGCATGGTGAACAGCATCAGACTTCTCCTTCAGCGGTTGATCACGTTCAAATCATCCACCACGCGAAAGCAGTGCGGTTGGATCACTTGCCGGAGCGTATAAATCCGGGATCATTTTTTCCTCATCCGTTCCGAAGTACCAAGCGTAGAACCGGCGACACAGGCACTCAAGCAACATCTTGATTTGACTTGGAAAAGGTCTTTTTCCAAGGCGTTAAACCCTTGCCTGTGACCTATTTTCGGGAGTTAGTCATGAAACTGATACAGAACCTCGTCTTTGCACTTCTTCTCGTCGTGCCGCTTTCCGTTGCAAAAGCCGGTGAAAAGGACATTGTTGACACGGCAGTCGGCGCCGGTTCGTTCAACACCCTCGTTGCTGCAGTCCAGGCTGCAGGATTGGTCGACACCCTGAAAGGCGAAGGTCCCTTCACCGTATTCGCGCCAACGGACGAAGCTTTCGCGGCGCTGCCGGAAGGTACAGTCGAGAACCTTTTGAAGCCAGAAAACAAGGACCAGCTTGTTGCGATCCTGACCTATCACGTCGTCCCGGGCAAAGTGATGTCTTCTGATATCGCAGGCAAGAAAGCTGAAGTTGCTTCTGTTCAGGGCGACAAGATCTCCGTGGACGCAACCGACGGTGTCAAGGTTGACGGTGCGAAGGTTGTGACAGCCGATATTGAGACTTCCAACGGTGTCATCCACGTGATCGACGCGGTCATCCTGCCGAAGTCCTGACATCTCAGACGGGTACACATCGGCCCCATCATGTACCCTCTGTCCGCGCGGCCTCCCAGGAGGCCGCGCTTTTTTTTGGTGGTAAGTTTGTCGAGAGCGCTCGATAGCGGTTGGCTGGCATTGTAAAATGCACCGTTGGCTGGAAGAAAACGCATTGAAAAAAGTTCGTACTTTTGTGAACTAGCGCTGGACACACAATGTAGAACTATTCTAAAAAGACTTTCTAGAATAATTCTAAACTATCGCATTTTAGGCTCCAAGGAGAGGTTGCCATGAAGGGAAGTGAAAAAGTCATCGAGCGCCTGAACGAAGCACTGTTTCTGGAACTCGGCGCGATCAACCAGTACTGGCTGCACTACCGCCTTTTGAGCGACTGGGGTTTCACGCGCCTTGCGAAAAAAGAGCGCGAGGAATCGATCGAGGAAATGCAGCATGCGGACAAGCTGACCGACAGGATCATTTTCCTGGAAGGTCACCCGAACATGCAGAAGGTTGCACCACTGCGCATCGGCCAGAACGTCAAGGAAGTTCTGGAATCCGATCTTGCAGGCGAATACGACGCCCGCGCATCTTACAAGACGTCGCGCGACATCTGCCGCGATGAAGGTGACTATGTATCCATGGGCCTGTTCGAAGAGCTTCTGGCCGACGAGGAAGGGCACATCGATTTCCTCGAAACACAGCTGGAACTTCTCGGAAAAATCGGTGAGGAGCGCTACGGCATGCTGAATGCGGCGCCGGCAGATGAAGCTGAATAAGCCGTTTTCTTCATAGGCAGGTTATCAAGCGCGGCTCAGGGCCGCGCTTTTTTTTAGCCTTCCGCGGACTCATGTCTCGCCAACAAATCACCTTCGGAAGACAGCTGAACAACCACAGGCAGTTTACTGGAACGCAGTTTCCGCAAAGCTCCGGAGTTTTCGGGAATGCAGCCTTTCCGCAGTCATGTTACGCATCTTTTCCACGGACCTGATGCCGATCTGAAGGTGTTGGGCGACCTGACGCTTATAAAAGTCCGTTGCCATGCCGGGCAGTTTCAATTCGCCATGAAGCGGCTTGTCGGAAATGCAAAGCAATGTGCCATACGGGACGCGGAATCGGAAACCGTTGGCGGCGATCGTGGCTGACTCCATATCAAGCGCGATCGCTCTGGACTGGGAAAAACGCTTGACCAGTTCTGACTGGTCCCACAGTTCCCAGTTCCGGTTGTCGAGGGACACCACTGTTCCGGTCCGCATCAATTTCTTCAGGTCATAGCCGTCGATGCCGGTAACTTCCGCAACGGCGTCCTCCAATGCGACCTGAACTTCGGCCAATGGCGGGATCGGGACCCAGGTCGGCAGATCCTGGTCCAGGACATTGTCGTCACGGACATACCCGTGCGCCAGCACATAGTCTCCGAGTGTCTGGCTGTTCCTGAGGCCGGCGCAATGACCGAGCATCAACCAGACATGCGGCCGGAGCACCGCGACATGATCGGTGATCGTCTTGGCATTCGACGGACCGACGCCGATATTGACCATGGTGATGCCGCTGCCATCCGCCCTTTTCAGGTGGTAGGCAGGCATCTGGGGCAACTTGGAAAGTTCCGTGCCACAGGAGGGTTCGGTCTCGCCGGATTGCGTGATCAGGTTGCCCGGCGCCACGAAGGCTTCGTAGCCACTTTCCGGGTCTGCCAGGAGTTCATGCGACATGCGGCAAAATTCATCGATATAGAACTGATAGTTGGTGAAGAGCACATAGTTCTGGAAATGCTCCGCGGCTGTCGCGGTATAATGCTGCAACCTGTGCAGAGAATAGTCGACGCGCGGGGCGGTAAACGAAGCCAGAGGCATAATACCGTCAACGGGTTCATAGGTCCCGTTGGCAATGGAATCGTCCATCACGGTCAGATCCGGCAGATCGAAGATATCGGCCAGCGGCCGGGTCAGATTGGCGGCCGCAGCCCCCCCCTCCACATGGGTCCCGTCATAGAATGCAAAATGAAGCGGGATGGGCATCTTGCTATCGCCGACAAGAATCGGCACGTCGTGGTTCTTCATGAGAAGCGACAGCTGGCTATGCAGATAGTTACGGAAGAGATCCGGGCGCGTGATCGTGGAAGCGTGCGTCCCCGGACCCGACACGAAACCGTAGGACAGGCGGCTGTCCAGGCGGACATGACTGTCTGTCACGATCCTGACTTGCGGATAAAAAGCCCTCACCCTCTCGTCAAATTCCTGGCCCTCGAGAAGATCGTTGAAGTGCGAACGCAAAAAAGCCGTGTTCGCTTCGAAGATTTCAATCAGACGATCGACCGCTTTTTCCGCGTCTGTAAAAACTTCAAGCGGATGGGACGGCGCAAGCCTGACGCGCCGTTTTCCCGTTGGAATATCGCCATTGATCAAATTGGACATAACTGTCTCCTTATTGTTGTTATGAGGGCACAGTCCCGCCTTGCAGCGCCCGGGTCAATAGATCCAACGGGAGTTTTTTGAATTTTTTTTCACAGAGAGAAAATTTCTGCACCCGACTTTTCGACGGCCAAAAGCAGCACGCGGCATGACGTCACTCAAAACGCCGGCCCCAAAACCGATCAGGTTTCAAACGACTGACACGATCCCGCAATCTTGGAACCTGGTGCGTTCAGGAACGGTCTTTTCCGATACACCTAATGCCGATACTATCCTTGCAAATTCTGACCAGGAGCTTCCCATGAAACGTATCCTCTTGAACCTTGCGGTTGCTGTATCCTCATTGCTTGGGACCGGTATTGCAGCGGTTGCGGCCGATCTCCCCGATCTTGGTGGCAGGGATGTTGTCATTGCTTCGGAGAACACCTACCCGCCGCTTCAGTTCGTGGATCCCAAGACCGGTCAGGCCGGCGGCTGGGAATACGAGGCAGTCGCAGAGATCGCCAAGCGGCTGAACATGAATGTCGAATACGAGAATGTCAGCTGGGATGCCATGATCCCCGCAGTGTCGGCCGGTGAATACGATCTGGCCATGAACGGCATCACCATCCGCGAAGACCGGGCCGAAAAAGTTGCTTTTTCCGACCCCTACATGCGTTCGGAAATGTTCATGCTGGTACGTGCCGACGAGGACCGTTTCACGGATCCCAAGGGTTTTGGGGCCAACAACGATTTCCTGGCCGGCGCGCAACCGGGTACGACCCCCTTCTACGTCACAGTTTACGAAGTTCTCGACGGCGATGAAAACAATCAGCGCATCAAGCTCTTCGAAACATTCGGGGCTGCCGTGCAGGCACTCAAGACAGGTGACGTTGATCTGGTTCTAACTGACAGCACCGGTGGCCAGGGTTACGTCAACGCAAACCCGGACACGTTCAAACTGATCGGCGATCCGATGGGTACGGAGGATTTCGGTTTCATCTTCCCCAAGGGTTCCGAACTGATCGCACCGTTCAATGCAGCGATTGCCAGCATGCGCGAAGACGGCACGCTTGATGCACTGAACAAGAAATGGTTTTTCGACTACAAGGCCGCCCAATAGCAGGTTCCGACCCGTCTCCGGACGGGTAGACAAGCTGCCACGTGGCCGGTATCGGGACAGCTCCCGGCACCGGCCACTTTCTTTTCGCAGTTACGTATCCTTGCCTGACGGCGAGGCGTCCCGACCCAGCGAACGACACAAGACACCGACATGTTCCGAAAAAAGACTTCAACGGTATCCCCGCAACAGGATTTTCCTTATTGGCTCGTTGCCGCCAGCGCCATCGCGGTATTTCTCCTGTTTCAGATCGGAACCGACGAAATTTACACGCAAGTCATGACGACGGTTTCCCGAGGTGTCGGACTGACCATTTTCGTGACGCTTGTCGCGTTTTTCCTGGCGTCGGTCATCGGCCTGCTGCTGGCACTTGCCTCGCTCTCCGGCTCGATCGTCCTGCGCCAAAGTGCGAGGTTTTACGTCGAGGTTGTGCGTGGTCTGCCGATCATCGTCTTGTTGCTCTATATCGCCTTTGTCGGCACGCCGCTGATAGTCGCCGCCATCAATGCCGTTCTGGAACCGCTAGGTACCGGCACGATGCGCACCCGCGACTTTCCCCTGCTCTGGCGCGCCATCGTTGCCCTTATGATCGGATACTCCGCATTTATCGCTGAAGTTTTCCGCGCCGGGATCCAGGCTGTCGACAAGGGCCAGATCGAGGCGGCGGAAGCGCTTGGCATGAACAGGTGGCTTCGGTTCCGCCTGATCATCTTTCCCCAGGCTCTCAAGACGATCCTGCCGCCGCTCGGTAACGACTTTGTTGCCATGATCAAGGACAGTTCCCTGGTTTCCGTTCTCGGCGTCGCCGACATCACCCAGCTTGGCAAGGTCTACGCCGCCGGGTCCTTCCGCTACTTCGAAACCTACAATGTCGTCGCACTGATCTACCTGATGATGACCATCACGCTTTCCCTTGCGCTGCGCAGGTTCGAGCGGTCAAGGGATATAGGGGGCCGGTAAGCCACAACTGAACTGCCTGTCCGGACGGGTGTTGGCATCAATTCTTTCTTGTCTTGCTGCGGCTGCTTCTGCGAGTGTGAACTCCGTCAGGAATCCGGTAGACACAAAAGGCGGGAAAGACTTAACGGAGACATGACACATGCGTTCCCTTGAAGAGATCGAAGCACTCGCCGCACAGAAAAAGGGCGGAGCCGAAAAGCTCGCGGCACTTCTTGGCGAGCACAATCTGCCCAAGTCCGAAGCCGAACTCGACAAAATCGGCGACGATCGCTGGCTTGCCATGTTTACAAAATGCGTCTTCCAGGCCGGCTTCAGCTGGAAGGTCATCGAGCAGAAATGGCCGGGGTTCGAAGAGGCTTTCCAGGGATTTGATGTCGCCCGCCTCTCCTTTCTGCCTGATGAAGCCTTCGAGGCTCTGCTCAAGGATACCCGGATCGTACGCAATGGTGCCAAGATCAAGGCCGTTCAGGACAATGCGGTGTTCCTCAAGGAGCTGGCCATAGAACATGGCAGTGCCGCACGCTTTTTCTCGCGCTACCCGGTGACCGATCAGATTGGTCTGATGGAGCTCATGAAAAAACGTGGCAGCCGCCTCGGCGGAACAACGGGTCAGCTCGCGCTGCGATTCATGGGAAAGGAAAGTTTCATCCTGCCTGGAGACGTGGTTAACGCCCTGATCCGTGAAAATGTCATTGAGAATGACCGCATGTCGAAAAAAAACCTGAAGGAAATTCAGGTTGCCTTTAACGATTGGAAGACAACTTCCGGTCGCAGTTTCAACGAAATCAGCAGAATTCTGGCCTTTTCGGTCGGCACAAGTCATTAACTTCTCATTCAGCTTTTACGATTGTAAACAAAGCCTTGATTCAAAGGGAATTTTTCTTTTTCCGACTTAACCGCTGATTTACCAAACCCGGTAACCATGACACTCGAAATTGCGTGAGGTAATGCGTCGCAATGAGTGTACTGCGTACCGGGGTGTCCTTAGCGACACCCCACCCCAATGAAAACAAGGAAGCATCCGCTTCCTGGATGAACAAGATCCTGAAGGGCGACTGCGTGTCCGCCCTTGAGAAACTGCCGTCCCGTTCCGTGGACCTGGTCTTTGCGGATCCGCCCTACAATCTCCAGTTGGGCGGCGATCTGCACAGGCCGGATCAGTCGAAGGTGGACGCCTGTGACGACCACTGGGACCAGTTCGACAGCTTCGAGGCCTATGACGCCTTTACCAGATCGTGGCTGCTGGCCGCGCGCCGGGTAATGAAGCCGGACGGGTCGCTTTACGTGATCGGCTCCTATCACAACATTTTCCGTGTTGGCGCGATCCTGCAGGATCTCGGCTTCTGGATCATGAACGACATCGTCTGGCTGAAATCCAACCCGATGCCCAACTTCCGTGGCAAGCGGTTCACCAATGCCCACGAAACCATGATCTGGGCGGTGAAATCCAAGGATGCAAAACCGACCTTCAACTACGACGCATTGAAGACGTTCAACGACGATCTGCAGATGCGCTCCGACTGGCATCTGCCGCTTTGTACCGGAACGGAGCGGTTGAAAGACGGAACCGGTCAGAAGGTGCATCCGACACAGAAGCCGGAAGCGCTGCTTTACCGGGTCCTTACAGCCTCTTCCAGACCGGGAGACGTGGTGCTTGACCCGTTCTTCGGTACCGGAACCACCGGCGCGGTCGCCAAAAAGCTGGGCCGCAACTTCGTTGGTGTCGAGCGTGAGCAGGACTATATCGATGCCGCGACCGCCCGTATCGAAGCCATCGAAGCGGGTGACGGTGAAGCGCTGGAAATGCAGCAAGGCAAGCGAGCCCTGAAACGTATCCCGTTCGGAACGTTGCTGGAAAACGGCCTGCTTTCACCGGGTGCCGAACTTACCTGTTCGAAAGGCAAGCATATTGCAATCGTGCGGGCCGACGGTTCCCTGAAATCGGGCGACCATACCGGTTCGATCCACAAGGTCGGTGCCCTCGTACAGGGGCAGGAAGCCTGTAACGGTTGGACGTTCTGGCACACCAGGGAAGGTTCAGCCAAGTCACCAATCGATGAGCTTCGCAAGGAAATCAGATCCCGCCTGCAGGTATAAGCAGGCTGACAAGCAGAAGCGAACTTCGTGTTCCCCGCGATAGCACTTAACTCCCGCCTCCCTCTCGGAGGCGGGCTTTTCTTTTTTAACCTTTGCGCTGGCTCAGCCGAGTCCTTCCAACAGATCGGCAAGTGCCAAAGGTTCGGTCACCATGGCGTCGTGCCCGCTTGCGATCTCCTCGATGGGCCATCCAAGTTTTCTGGCACGGTCCAGGGCGACGATGGCCGGCCGGTAAGGCGGGTCAGTGCAGTGGATGTAGTCGGCTGGCAGGCTGTTGCCGACCGGGCTTTTCAAGTCGAGCGCGGTCGTAAAGGTTCGAAACGGATGAGGCGTCAGACGCGGCTCGACAAATGAAACGTCTTCTGAGCGGGAAACACCGAAGCTCTCTGCCGGCGCCGGTGGCAGAGTGAGACCGCCGCTGGTTTTCCCGGCCAATTCGGTGCGGTCTCTGGCCATGTCTTCCGGCAGCAGACCAAGCCATGTTTCACCTGCATCCAACATGATGGCATCGAGATAGATCAGCTTGGCAATCCGGTCAGGAACGACATCCGCAACACCGGTGATCGGGATACCGCCAAAGCTGTGACCGACCAGAACAACATTCTTGAGGTTCTCGAAGCGAAGATGCTGGACGATATCGTCAACGAAGGTCTGGATTGTGATATCCGGCGACAGCAAATGCGACCGTTCTCCGAGGCCGGTCTGAGTTGGTGCCGTGACGCGGTGGCCCCGCGCCCTCAACAGGTTCGCAACCCGCGACCAGCACCAGCCGCCGTGCCAGACGCCGTGAACGAGAACAAAGGTCTTTGTCTCCATGAATGGTCTTTCAATGCAATTTTTCTAAACTATTCAGCAGCTTCAGAGGCAACTTCATACCCACGCAGCTGCTTCAGTTTGTGCCCGACCTCGACGATCGCTTCCAGAGCCGGGATCAGTTCTTCCCCCAGTCCGGTCAACTCGTATTCGACCGACGGAGGCGACGTCGGGCGCACATGACGCAAAAGCACACCGCGCTCTTCAAGCTCGGACAGCCGCGCGGAAAGAACCTTCGATGATACGGGCGGAATGTCTGCCTTCAGCTCGTTGAAACGGCGTGGTCCGGCTCTCAGGCTCCAGATGACATTGGGCGCCCAGGCACCTGCAATCACTTGCATGCATTCCGTCAGCAGACACGGTTCCGGCGGCTGCGGGCTTCGGTTCTTGCGCATTTTCAGTGTCATATTGCCTGTAACTCCGCAGAAATCAGGTTTCTCCCGGGTAACTCGAAAAACATAGTTACCATCAGTTACCTACTTGTCAACAGTGACCTTAGCAAACACCTTCCCGTCATCAACATTCAGTAATGGAGCGAAACGATGAAGTTGTTTTACAAGCCCGGCGCCTGTTCCATGGCGGCACATATCCTTCTGAACGAAGCCGGTGCCCCCTATCTGCTGGAGAAGGTGGATACCGAACAAGGCACGACAGAAACCGGTGTATCTTACCTGACGACGAATCCTCGCGGATACGTGCCTGCCCTGAGGCTGGATGACGGCGCGGTCCTGACGGAAAATGTCGCGATCCTGCACTGGATCGGCGAACAGTTTCCAGAGCTTGCACCTGAATTCAACGACCAGCCATTGCTTCGTTTCCGGCAGCTTGAACTCCTGAGTTTCCTGTCTTCCGAATTGCACAAGGCCTTCAGCCCCTACTTTTCCGGCAAGACCTTCACGGAGGCCGAACAAGCAGCCATCCGGTCCACGCTGGATGCCAAGCTGGGTCAGTTCAATGACCTGCTTGCGCAAGGACAATCCTACTTGATCGCAGATGCGTTCTCCGTCGCCGATGCCTACGCATTCGTCATATTGAACTGGACCAACTTCATCGGGGTTTCCCTGGATACCTGGCCGGAAACGAAGGCCTATGTTGCGCGTATCGCCGCTCGGCCATCAACTCGCAAAACCCTGCAAGAGGAAGGGCTTGCCGCATGACCGGCCCGATCGAGGAACTGACCGATGTGATCACCGACTATTTCGATGCGCTTTATCACTGCGATACGGATCTGCTGCAGAAGGTGTTTCATCCCAAGGCGGTTTATGCGACCGCAGACGAGTCTCCCCTGCTGCACCGGACCATGGACGAGTATGTTCCCGTGGTCGCGGCCCGGGTGTCACCCGCCTCGCGTGGAGAGGCTCGCAACGATGTCATCGAGGAGATCCAGTTCGCAGGTGACAACACGGCCTTTGCCCGGGTTCGCTGCACCATGGCAGGCAAGGCCTATGTCGATTTCCTGACTTTCGTCCGTGAAGACGGGCGCTGGCGGATCATGGCAAAGATCTTCCAGATGAATGCACAAGCCGAAGGAGCCGCGTAGCCATGCCCTATGTCAATATCCAGGTGACCCGCGAAGGCGTTACATCGGAGCAGAAAGCCAGGCTCATAAAGGGCGCGACCGATCTGCTTGTCGAGGTTCTCGACAAGAACCCGATGACGACGTTCGTGGTGATCGATGAAGTCGAGATGGAGAGCTGGGGGATCGGTGGACTGCCCGTTGAGCAGTTTCGCGCAAAAGACCCGGTGAGTTTAAAATAGACACTCTCTCTTGAAAGCCGGGTCTTGTACCCGGCTTTTTGTCTTTCCATCAAACGGACTTCGTTAATCATCACGCAAGTTCACGAATGTGCAATTTTTAATTGAATGTTCAGTCTTTCAGATTCAAAAAGCGCCCCGAACACCATAGGAATTGCGATGCCTCGCAACTTGTACCAGACAATTCTGGGTCAGAGCTTCGAGCAAATTCCGATACAAATTCGCGACATGCACACCTTCGCAAGACGTGCGATCGGTACCGCAAATGTCACTCGCGGTCGATCGCCGGTAGCAAATCTCATTTGTTGTTTGGCTTCCCTGCCAATGGCGCGCGAAAATGTCCAGATAGAAACATCCTTTGTCGAAATCGATGGCGGTGAGCGCTGGACGCGCCGATTTGACGGCCAACCATTTGAAACGGACATGATGGCCGGCAAAGGCGAACCGTTTCCCTGCATGCTTGAACGCCTTGGGCCGTTCTTGTTCAAAATGCGTGTGACGGCGAGCCCGGCCGGCCTCGACCTGTCCCCGGAATTCGTCTTTCTCGGACCCGTGAAAATCCCGTCATTTCTTGCCCTGAAGGCTATCGGCCGCGAACGTGTTGTTGATGGCCGCTACAGGTTTTCCGGCAACGTCAGTTTCCCGTTGATCGGGAAGGTTTTCGGCTACGAAGGATCGATCGAGCCCAGCGAATTCGTATCTGACAACGAACCCGCTTAGGCCGACACCATCACTCGAACCCGACCAACGCCTTACGGCGCCTTCCAACCGAAACGGCGAGCCGATCGTTTGCTTTCAGGTCACCGGTGCCGATCCGGCGGCGCGGGTCCTCGATGATCCGGTTGTTGAGCCGTACACCACCCCCTTCCACCAGACGCCGGGCTTCGCCATTGGATGCCGCAAATCCGATTGCGACGACGAGCTCGAGAAGTCCCAGACCTTCGGCCAGGCGTTCAAGCGGCAGCTTGTGGGTCGGTTCGAGAAGGTCATCGCCGCCGGAGAACAAGGCATCTCCCTGTTGCAAGGCTGCACGCGCTTCCTCTGGTCCGTGAACGATGGTTGTTACCTGGGTCGCAAGGATCTTCTTGGCTTCATTCAGCTCCACACCCTGCAATTCGGACAATCTTTCGACTTCCTTGATCGGCAATTCCGTGAAAAGGCGGAGGAACTTGCCGACATCGGCATCCGCCGTATTGCGCCAGAACTGCCAGAAGCCGAACGGTGACAGATGTTCGGGATGCAGCCAGACAGCACCGGCGGCTGTCTTGCCCATCTTGGCCCCGCTTGCAGTCGTCAGCAGAGGAACCGTGAGGCCGTGCAGCTTGCGGCCGTCACGTCGGCCGAGTTCGACACCGTTGACGATGTTGCCCCACTGATCGGATCCGCCGACTTGCAACACGCAGTCGTGGCGCTTGGCCAATTCCAGGAAGTCCACCGCCTGCAGCATCATGTAACAGAATTCAAGCACGGTCAGCGGCATCTGCGCATCAAGGCGCGACTTGACACTGTCAAACGTCATCATGCGGTTGACAGTGAACTGGGAACCATAGTCGCGGAGAAATTCCAGGAAGCGGAATTCGTTGAGCCACTCCGCGTTGTCGACCAGCAAGGCACCATCGGGACCGTCCATGTCGACAAGCCTTTCGACCGACCGGCGAATGGTTGCGATATTGGCGGAAATCTGTCGTTCTTCCAGAAGTGGCCTTGCATCATTCCTGAAGCTCGGATCACCGATCTGGCTGGTCCCGCCACCAAGGACGACAATGGGGCGATGGCCGAGCTTTTGCAGCCAGCGCATGGTCATCAGCGGCATCAGGTGCCCGACATGGAGACTGGCGGCGGTGGCATCAAACCCGGCATATGCGGTGACCAGTCCTTCGGAAAGCGTTTGGTCCAGCGCTTCCACATCCGTGCACTGGTGCACGAGACCGCGCTCCAGGAGCACCGCGAGCGCTTCCGATTTGAGCTTGGTCGCCGGTTTACCGGCTTCGATCATGTGTTTGGTCATTTTCGGCTTCCTGGTTTCCCCGCCAGGAGCCCTTGAAACCAAAAAGCCGCCTGACGCGGCGGCTTTTTAGGTTTCTATCAAGTGAGCAAGATCCTACGCAGCCGCCGGTATGTCGGTGACGTAATAAAAATACGCAAAGGGTGCTGCGATCTTGGCCATGGCATTTTAGATGCGTTATCCGCCTCCCAGAGTCAAGCCGGATTTTTCAAGAACGGGTTCAGGTCCATCTCAGTTTCGCGCTGGTCTCAGGACAGCCCCAGCTCACTTTCGCCTCTTGAAAGAATGATCGGGACGATCAAATCCTCTTCGTCGGCAAGATGCCGTTTGAGCCCCATGAGAAGCATGTCGCTGGTCGCTGCATAGTTGTCCGAGGCCCGCCGAATTGCGTCCCGGTCGCCCTCCTGCAGCTGACCGATCAGTTCATTGGCGCTGCCGATCACCGTCTCGATACGATGATGAATAACCTCATGATCGTTTTCCAGAAGCTCAAAGCCAGGGAGCAAGCGTTTTTCCGCCTCCATGAAGACGGGAAAATAGTGGTGATCCTCGATCATGTGATGATTGTGCAATTCGGTGAGGAAATGCTGGAGCTGCGGGGCGAACATGCCGCCAAATCTTTCGGGAGGAATCTGGCCTTCCCGAAACTGGCGCAACATGGAAATCAAGGTGTTGCCGAAATTGCGGAAACCGTCATGACGGTTGAGCCAGAAATTCGTCAATGGTCCGAGATTGCCATGCCCCAGCCACGCATCCCTCGGGTATTCCCGGAGAAGAAAAAGCCACTCCTGCGGCAAGTCCTGACGACTATCGATATCAAGCGGGTCGTTCATTTGCGCTGTCAGCCTTCGTTTTGACAGCAACTGGTGCGTCAGGTCGGTCGGCTTCCTGTTGCTTACTCTTATCAGGGGTATCATCTGTCACCAACCAATCTGCGCCCGTCGAAATCAAATTTGCAAAACGTCAATCATGCAATTTTTCGAAAATTATCCTCGTTTTCAGGGCAACAGCTTGCCCAGCAGCTTCCAGAGTGTTTCAGCCTCTTCGTCGTCGAGATGCGCCGCAAACTCGATTTCGACCGCTTCGCGGTAGACCGGCCACATCCTCTCAAGCAGTGCCTCACCTTCCGGTCGCAAGAAAATCATCACTCCGCGACCATCATCCGGAGCCCGCCTCTTGTCCACGTACGAGGCCCCAACCAGCCGCTCGATCAGCCTGGAAACGTTATACTGCGCCAGAAGCATTCGCTTCTCAATATCGACGGGCCTGAGGCCAACCCCGTCTGCACGCCGCAATTCCAGAAGAACATCATACCAGCCAAGTGGCGGGAAACCCTCCGCCTTCAGGCGGACTTCCACGCGGGAGAGAACTGCACCACTTGACCGTTGCAGCCGCGCCCAACATTCCATCACATCCGGGAAATGCCGGTCTTTCAGGTTTCCAGTCATGGTCAACGCATAGAACTTTAATGCATGTGCATCAATCTTGTATTTTCATGCATCTGCATCTATTTTAATGCAAGTGCATGAAAATGGAGTTCGACATGACATATCCCTTCACCCTGATCAGCCACAGTCTTTGCCCCTACGTTCAAAGGGCAGCCATCGTTCTTGCGGAAAAGTCCATTCCTTTCGACCGGACCTACATCGATCTTTCGGACAAGCCGGACTGGTTCAAGGCCGCATCGCCACTTGGAAAGGTCCCCTTGCTGAAGACCGGTAACGACAGGTACCTGTTCGAATCGGCACCGATCGTGGAGTTCATCGACGAAACACAAGCCGAAAGACTCCATCCCGACGATCCGGTTGAGCGCGCAACTCACCGCGCTTACGTTGAATTCGCTTCGCAGATCCTGAACGGGATTGGCGCTCTATACAGCGCAGCTGATGAGCAGAGTTTCGAAAACGCAAAGCATGCCCTGCGATCGAAATTCGAGCATCTCGATACCCGAATCGACGCTACGGGTCCTTTTTTCGATCGTGACCGATTTTCTATCGTCGATGCCGCCTTTGGCCCGGTTTTTCGCTACTTCGATGTCTTCGACACGTTCACCGATCTTGGAATTTTCAATGACCTTCCCAGGGTCAGGCGCTGGCGGTGTGCTTTGGCTGTGCGCCCCTCGGTTGCGAATGCGGTTACAGACGATTATGCAACGCTTCTGCGTGCCTTTGTGTTGAAAAAAGGCAGCTGGATCACCAGTTTGATGCTGTCGGCCGAGGCCGAGTCTCCGGCGCATTCTACCCGGTAAACGAATACGCCCTACCAGCGGGGCGCTGGCCCCGCCGGTTTGTCGAATGGCTTGCCGTCTACTGGACCGATAGTGGCCGGGTGACGAGCACAGCCTTGTTGTCCCCGTTGAAATAGCGAAGCTCGTAATCCCCGGCTTCTTTCGGGGCATTCAGGTTGACAGTCTGGGCGTCGATATCTCCTGACCATACGCGCCTTTCAAAGACAGCTCTGCCTTTGCCGCCACGTGCCTTGGGATCCCAGATCTGCACCGAATCATACCGAGCCCCGGGTCCTTTCCAGGAAACTGAAAATTTTGTCCCCGTTTCAACGCTCTCCGGCCCCTCAATCGCTATTTCAAGCGGAACGACGGCAATCGGACGCGTCAGCATCACGGTCTTGTTGTCACCATTATAGTAGCGCAACTCGTAGTCGCCCGGTTTTGCCGCGCTCGGCAATGTGACCTTGCTGTTGTCAAAATCGTCATTGCGCAGTCGTTTTTGATGAACAACCCGGCCGTCACCGGCGCGCGCCCGCGGATCAAAGAACTGAACGCTGTCGTAGCGTGCACCGGGGCCGGTCCAGACGACGGTGACATGGCGGCCCTGACCGATCTCGTCGGGAGCTTCGAGTGCAACGACTGCCGCGGTCACCTCGACAGGCACGGTGGCGAGCACAGCCTTGTTGTCCCCGTTGTAATAGTGCAGCTCATATGGCCCGGCCTTTACCGGTCCCGGCAAGGTTACTCTCTGATTGTCGAAATCGTCGTTGCGCAGACGTTTTTCATGGAGCTTCTTGCCGTTCGCCGGATCGACCAGCCGCACACTGTCATACCGTGCTCCCGGCCCGACCCAGTCGACGACAATCGGTTTGCCGGCTTCAGCCGCTTCTTCCGTTTCAAGCGTGACCGGAGCTTCGATGATGTCCAGTGAACGTGTCGCCAGAACGGTCTTGTCTTCCCCAGCATAATAACGAAGCTGATATGCGCCCGGTTTTGCCGGTGTCGGCAGGGTTACCTTGTTGTTGTCGAAATCATCGTTGCGCAGGCGCTTGTTGTGCAGAACCTTGCCCTCGCCGCCGCGTGCAGACACGTCATAGAGTTGCACCGCGTCGTAACGGCCTCCGGGGCCGATCCATTCCACGGTCACCGGCCGTGCCATGGCGGTTTCGTCCGGGGCGAACAGGGCCACCTCGGCCGGGATCACGTCGATCGCACGTGTTGCCAGGATCTGGCGGCCTGTGCCGTCCCAGTATCGCAATTCATATGTGCCGGGATCGGTCACAACTGTCATGGTGACTTGATTGTTGTCAAAGTCTCCGTTCACGATCGCTTTCGAGCGAAGGCGCTTTCCCTCTCCTCCCCGGGCCATCGGATCATGCAACTCGATCTGGTCGTACCGACCGCCCGGCCCCTGCCAGGCGACATCAATCCGTGAACCGATCTCGGCTTCGTCCGGTGCCTCAAGCAACGCATCGGGCAGCTGCGCCGGTTCAGCCGCTGCTTCTTCCACGGGAACCGTTTCGACTGTTGCAGTCAACGCATCGGAAAGTTCCGCCGTGCTGCCGGCCTGGATGTAGAGACCACCGGTGTTTTCCGCCAGGCAGGCGACCTGGCGTCCTTCCTCCTCGCTCAAACCAAAGCCAATCACATGCGCGGTGAAGTTTACGCCGAGCCGCGCAAGTTCGTTGCCAAGGGCGCAGGGATCCGCATTGCAGGTTTCAATCCCGTCCGTGACGAGCACGACGGTCGCCTTGTCTTCCGTGAAGCGCATGGTTTCGGCGGCCTGGCGCACCGACGCAGACAACGGCGTCTTTCCTTTGGGCGTGATCCTGTCTGTTGCTGCCTTGATGGCCGCACCAGTCCCGGTTGCCGGAGGAACGATCAGCTCAATATCAGCGCAATTGCCTTTTTCACGGTGCCCGTAGGCAAAGAGCCCAAGTTCCAGGTCAGCTGGAAGCGTTCCCAGAACATTTGTCATGGCATCGCGCGCGATTTCAATCTTGGTGCGGCCTTCGATCTGGCCCCACATGGAGCCCGAACCATCGAACACAATTGCGACCTTGTCAGCGGCCAGGGAATGAGACGAAAAAACGGATAATGCTGTAATTGCAAAAACAAGCGGTCGAAACATAGAACCTCCGACGAAATGGAATAAGCGAGATATCGCAAGGTAAACCTGCCACATGACGCCATCTTCGCAAAGGTCACAGTTTGCCGGTCGGGCGATCAGCTCAACATACGATGACCCCTGCCGCGTCAAGTTCGCTTTTCAAGGAAGGCCATTTCGCGGGTGTTGCGGTCAGCGTCGCGGGTTCGCGGATTTCCACGTCATAGCCGCGCGCGCGTGCCCCCTTCGCCGTCAGTTGGACGCAATGGCACGCATCCAGGCCAACCAGAGTCAGACGCCCGATCTTCTTTTTGTCTAGCCAGACCTCGAAATCGGGATTTGAAAAAGTGTCTCCAACGGATTTTTCAAATACCGGCGCGTCTCCGAGATCAACGTCGCGGTCGAATTTCAGACCTTCCCGGCCAGGCGTCCCGATACCACCGGCCACAAGTTTCATCAACTGGATGACAGGCCAGTCCCGAAAAATGTTCTTTACGAAAGCAACCTCGCTGCCGTGAGAGCGGGCCTCGGCGATTTCCTGGTTCATGATCTTCAATGCCGCGTCCCGAACTTGCGGATCAAAGCCCTGCTTGCCGGTGTTGCGCGTGAAATCTTCCTGAACATCGATGACGAGGAGCGCTTTGGACGGTCTTTCAGTCCGGTTGATCAACACCCCTTTCGTTGGCGTGCCGAGCTTCCTGACGAAAAACCCGACATAGCCGAACAGCGCCGCCAACAGCAAAACAAGGCCACCGATAACACTCCAAAAGACGGACATGGTACTTCTCCAGCATAAGAATTATTCCAGCGCCTTGGGACGATCGGGATCGTCCTCAAACTCTGCAAAGTGGTCGAGCATGGCGCAAAGGACACGTTGCGTTGCCAGGATATCGTCTGCTGAAAAGAGCTCGCAGACTGCATCGATCTCGTCATTTTCCCGGGCCCGGACTTCTCCAAAAACCGTCTTGCCCTGATCTGTCAGGGAAAAGAGCGGTGAACGCCGGTGTGCGGGGTTGGGCTGCCGTTCGACAACACCTGCTTCCTCGAGAGCATTCACGATCAGCTGGATCTGCTGGCGCGTCAGAAACAGGACCCGTCCGATTTCGGGAACGGAAAGCGATCCGGTCTCATCAAGCACCTCCATGACCGCTCGCATGCCAACCGTTACACCGGTTCCGCTCAACTTTGCTTCCACCGCACGCGCCAGGCGGCGGTGAACCGGGCGGATCAGCCTGACGATCTCATATAGTTCCACGGATTTCTTCATGACACCCTCTCTTGACATAAATATTGTCATAACGACAATTATATTGTCAATATAGAAAGCCTGTAAACCGGGTTTCCAAGTCTGGGTGTTGTTGTTGCAGTCAGCATCAGGTTCCCATTTCCCGGGAGAGATTAGTCAAATGCAAGTGCCCCGGCACAAGGGCCGGGGCAGCATGAAACAATCCGAATTGGCTTCAGGAAGGTTAGGGAGCGATCAGCTTCACCGGACCCTGCTCAATGACGATCTCGCAACTGACGGAATTGGCGATAAAGCAGACGTCATGCGCCTTTTCGTGCATGTCGGTCAACCAGGACTCGTCCGGTTGTTCACTTGCGATCAGCGTGATTTCCGGACGCAGAACCACTTTGGTGATGGCCATCTTGCCACGGCCAACGCGACTCATTTCGCCCTCTGCGTGATCCCGGTAACTGGCGACATTGAAATTCGCCCGCCGGGCCAGATCGAGAAACCAGAGCATGTGGCAAGAAGAAATCGCCGCCACGAAAGCTTCTTCCGGATCAACGGCTGCCTCTACTGAATGTGGTGGAGCGACCACAGTCGGTGATGCGCTTGCCGGGACTTCCAGGCCGCCGTCAAAACGCCAGATATGGCCTCGGGAATAGGCATTGGCTGCATAGTCGCCGTCGCATGCCCACTCCACCTGAGCCGTATAATAGTGACCTGCCATTGTTCAAAGAGACTCGACAAAGGCCTTGTAGCCTGCTTCGTCCAAGAGTTCGGCAAGCTGGCTTTCATTGCCAACCTTCATTTTCAGAAACCAGGCAGCGCCTTCCGGATCCTCGTTCACTTTCCCCGGCTCATCGGAAAGCGCTTCGTTGGCCTCGACCACTTCACCGTCGATCGGTGCGTAGACCTCACTTGCCGCCTTTACAGACTCCACGACACCCGCTTCGTCGCCCTGGGCGAGTTCGGTGCCAGCATCCGGCAACTCGACATAAACAACGTCACCGAGCTGTTCTTGAGCATAAGAGGTGATGCCGACGGTTGCGATGCCTCCGTCAACTGAAATCCACTCGTGATCCTTGGAGTAATAGGTGGTCATGTCCTTATCCGTTCTCTCGATTGTTCAAGGGTTTGATTTGCGATAGTAGCGATTTGACACGAAGGGCATATCTGAAACTGTTGCCGGAAGACGACGATTGCGGACAATCAGCTCCAATCCGGTGCCGGTCTTTGCAAACCCGGCCGGCACATATCCCATCGCGACAGGCGCACCGACCACGGGGCAAAAGCCGCCACTGGTGACGGTGCCGATAACCGGCCCATCAGGTTGCGCGATCTCCGCACCGTTGCGGGCGGGGACCCCGCCGTGGAGCCTGACGCCGATCCGGACCCGACCCGGACCGTTCTTCAGTTCCCGTTGAATACGGTCCGCGCCCGGAAAACCGCCCTCCTCACGCCGGCGTTTCTGCATGCAGAAAATTATGCTTGCTTCGACCGGTGATGTTGTTTCATCAAGATCGTGACCATAAAGGCACAGGCCCGCCTCCAGCCGAAGACTGTCACGCGCACCAAGACCAACCGCGTCAATACGCTCGTCAGCCAGCAGTGCCCGCGCAATCGGCTCGGCAGCTCCGGCCGGAACCGACAATTCCACGCCGTCTTCACCTGTGTAACCGGCACGTCCGACGTGACAATCAATGCCGTCGAACTGCGTGGAACATGCCGACATGAACGCGAGGTCTGCTGCTTGCGGCGCATGTGCAGCGACAGCATTGACAGCCTCCGGCCCCTGTACGGCAATCAGCGCCCGGTCCTCGATGACTTCGAGCCTGACCGCGTCTTGCAGATTTTTCCGAAAATGCGCGATGTCGACCTCTTTACGCGCCGCGTTGACGACCAGATAAAGACGCCCGTCTTCCGCGTCGGTTTCAGGTCGTGTCACCATGAGATCGTCGATGACACCGCCTTCCCGGTTAAGCAGGACAGAGTAGCGCTGCCGCCCGCGCGGCAGGTCGACGAAACTGGATGGGGTCAACGCTTCGAGTGCGTGTGCTGTCGTCTCGTGGTCCGGCCCGACGAGAACAAGCTGTCCCATGTGAGACACATCGAACAATCCGGCCTTGCTGCGCGTGTGCAGGTGCTCGGCCAGTATGCCGTTCTGGTACTGCAACGGCATTGTGTAACCCGCGAACGGAACCATGCGTGCGCCGAGCTCCAGATGGAGATCGTGAAGTGGCGTCTGCATCAATTCTGTCACTTCGGTGGCCGTTGCCATCATTGGTCCTCGAATGCAGGGCGTTGCATGGCATTCCGGCAGATCATGAACCGGTCAACCAGCACCCCCTCTGTCCGAGTACCTGAGAGATTTCCTGTCGAACGCCATGAGTCGCGCGCCAGTTACTCCTTCGGTGAGCAGTCCACTGAGCAGTTCAGTGGAGCACTGCTTTCCAGAGCGTTGTTCCCCATGCGGTCCTTTTGCCTGAGAGTTTCCGGGGCGGTTGCTCCTTCGGCGCCGGGTCATTTGACCCAGGCTCTCCCGCGTGGGGCACGCGCGTTGCCGCGCCAAACAGGTCACGACCCTGATTGCGGGCGGGATTTTGCGAGCGGGGAATACCCTTGTCAATACAGGATTAATCCGGCCGGGATTGAAGTCTTTCAAAACAAGACCCACGGCAGCCAGGGTAACGTAGCGGCTTCCCGACAGTCTTGTGATCCGTGGGGTCACGGCGTGTGTGTGTTTCCGCGGAAGACGTCGCTCAGCGGCGACGCCCTTCATCAAATCCGAACACCACCTTGACGCTCTGGCCCTGCGGAATCGTGAATTTTTCTTCGATCAACGTCCACTTTTCCGCAGGCGCGCTCTCGCCGAGCGTCACAGGAACGGTCAGCACTTCAGAGCTCAGGGGTTTGGCACCAGTGCCGCCGGGCACGATCGCGACCCGCAGCGGCAGAACGATCTCACCGCCTTTCCAGGCCGGGCCAGGTGTTACGTCACCGGACAGCCCGACTTTCATGAGCCGCTGACCGTCCGCCTGCTGGGTGCAGCTGTTTGCCCAGTCTTCGACCGTTGCCTGATAGAGCAAGCCTTCGGATTCATCCTCTTTGCCGCGAACGTAATTCCTGATCAGGTAAGCGTTTGACTTCAGTTCCATGGACGGACAAGGCACCGGCGGAGCAAAGGTTGCCGGAGAAACTTCGATCGGTTCCTGTCCGCCCGTGATTATCTTGCTGGCAATACTGTCGGAACCTCCGCCACAGCCTGCCAGGGTCGCAGCGCACAAACCAGCTGTCAGAATTGTCTTCAGTTTCACGTCGAATACGGCCTGGAACGCACTGATCATCATCTACCCATCGGATCGAAAAGCAACTTGGCGGAGTGTCATAGCAGGTGAACATTTGCTTGGCGAGGCTTGATCGCCTGAAAGCTTGAAGCATCTCATTGTGGCTGAAATAGTGTGCACATCAGCGCATCTACTTGACAGGCATGACCTTGAAGCCCTTATTGCGGCCAGGAAGGTTTGCTGAAAGAGCACCATGAGCGATACCAAGCAGATAAAACCGCCACTTACGATAAAACTCTGTGCGCCACGCGGGTTCTGCGCCGGTGTGGACAGAGCGATCCAGATTGTTGAACTTGCGCTGGAAAAATACGGCCGTCCCGTTTATGTGCGCCACGAAATCGTTCACAACAAATTCGTTGTTGATGGTCTTAAAGCCAAGGGAGCAGTCTTCGTCGAGGAATTGAGTGAAATTCCTGCTGATGATGCCGGCAGGCCCGTGATCTTTTCCGCGCACGGCGTCCCGAAGTCGGTGCCCGAAGATGCCGAGGCACGCAACATGTTCTTTCTGGACGCTACGTGTCCGCTGGTTTCCAAGGTGCACAAGGAAGCTCAGATCCACGATCGGCGCGATCGTGAAGTGCTTCTGATCGGACATGCCGGCCATCCGGAAGTCATCGGGACGATGGGCCAGCTGCCGGCGGGAACCGTTGCGCTCATCGAAACCGAGGAAGATGCCCGAAAATTTCAACCCAAGTCGGACAGATCACTCGCCTACATTACCCAGACGACTCTATCGGTTGACGACACGGCCGGAATTGTTGCGGTCCTGCAGGAGCGTTTTCCCGATATCGTTGCCCCACACAAGGAAGATATCTGCTACGCAACAACGAACCGGCAGGAAGCGGTAAAACATGTCGCGCCGGATGTGGATGCAATGGTTGTTGTCGGTGCGCCGAATTCTTCCAATTCCCAGCGCCTGAGGGAAGTTGCTGAACGCGCCGGCTGCAAGGTTGCGGTTCTGATACAGCGTGCAAGCGACATCGAGTGGCCGGATTTCGAAGACGCACGGTCCCTTGGACTGACGGCAGGTGCATCGGCGCCGGAAACTCTGGTAGAGGAAATCATCGACGCGTTTTCCACCCGGTTCGAAGTCATCGTCGAAACCGTGCGAACCGCTGAGGAGACAATTTCCTTCAATCTGCCACGGGAACTCAGAGACGTGGTCTCGACGCCCCAGGCGGCTACCGGATAAGAACATGGCCGTTTATACCGAAGTGACCGATGAGGAATTGCAAGACTTCATCGGAACCTACGATGTGGGGCGCCTGCTTTCGTTCAAAGGCATTGCCGAGGGTGTTGAGAACAGCAACTTTCTCGTCCATACCGACAAGGCCTCCTACATTCTGACACTTTACGAAAAACGGGTAGATCCCGACGATCTGCCCTATTTCCTCAATCTTTTGCAGCACCTTGCCGGCAAGGGTCTTTCCTGTCCGACACCTGTTCCATCAAGGGATGGCGAACTGCTTGGGACGCTGGCTGGCCGCCCGGCCGCGCTTGTCACATTTCTGGAAGGCATGTGGGTCAAGCGCCCACGGGTTGAACATTGCGCCGGCCTTGGAAGGGCGATGGCCGAACTGCATCTTGACGGCCAGGACTATGACGGTTTTCGGACCAATGCGCTGAATGTCGCCGGTTGGCGACCCTTGTTCGAACAATGCGGAGACCGGAGCGACACTGTTCATCCGGGACTGGGAGACGAGATTACGCGGGAACTGGCGCATCTCGAAGCGACCTGGCCGTCAGACCTGCCGCACGGTGTCATTCACGCCGACCTGTTTCCGGACAATGTCTTCTTTCTCGGCAACGAGCTTTCGGGTCTGATCGACTTTTATTTCGCCTGCAACGATGCGTTTGCCTACGATATCGCGATCTGCCTGAATGCCTGGTGTTTTGAAATCGACCTTTCGTTCAACGTGACAAAGGCCAGGGCACTGTTGAAAGGTTACACTTCCGTTCGCCAGCTCGACTCCAACGAATACGACGCGTTACCAACCCTTTGCCGCGGTGCTGCCTTAAGGTTCCTGCTCACGCGGCTTTATGACTGGTTGAGCGTGCCCGAGGGAGCCCTTGTTACACCCAAGAACCCGCTGGAATACCTCAAGAAACTGAAATTCCATCAGACAATTGGCGGTACGGAGGCTTACGGACTGGAACGATGAGCAATCAGAATCGCGTAACGGTTTTCACCGATGGTGCCTGTTCCGGAAATCCGGGCCCCGGTGGATGGGGTGTGTTGCTTCGTTTCGGCGAGCACGAAAAGGAACTGAAAGGCGGGGAGCCGGAAACCACCAACAACCGCATGGAACTGACGGCGGCAATCGAGGCACTGAATGCACTCAAGCGCCCCTGCGCGATCGACCTCTACACGGACAGCACCTACGTGCGGAGCGGGATCCGCGAATGGCTGGACGGCTGGAAACGGAAGAACTGGCGGACGGCTGCCAACAAACCGGTGAAGAATGCCGACCTCTGGCAGGCCCTCGACGAAGCACGCGAACGCCATGACGTTTCCTGGCACTGGGTCAAGGGTCATGCAGGGCATCCTGACAACGAACGCGCGGACGAACTGGCGCGCGGCGGCATGGCACCGTATAAGAACGGCGATTGAATACAGCTCCCGACCGACGCGCTGAGGAAATCAAGTGAGAGATCTCTGCTGGTCCGCTCCCGCATCGCGGCGTCAAGCCGCACCCGACATTCCAGGGTCCGTGCTGATCATGGCGAACCCCACTTCCGGCGGATACAAGGCGGAATTCCTCGACAGCGTCCGTACAAGACTGGAAGATCTCGGTTTCCGCACAGAAATCAGACTCACCAGGCATGCCGGTGAAATCGGCGAAGTCTGCGCCAACCCAGGCCTGGGTGTTCGAACGCTTGTCGTTGCCGGGGGCGATGGATCGATCAACGAGGCACTGACAGGCTTTCAGAACAATCCCGACCCGCCGCAGCTTGCTGTCATCCCCTTCGGGACGGCGAACGTCCTTGCTCTCGAACTCGGTCTGCCACGAAAGCCGCTTGCGATCGCTGACATGATCTGGCGGCAGAAGACGAAATCTCTGCGCTTCGGACTTGCCAACGGTCATCCGTTTGTTCTCATGGCGTCCAGCGGCTTCGATGCGGAAATCGTTCACGCCGTGCCGCTGGCTCTCAAGCGGAAGTTCGGCAAGCTTGCCTACGTGATCACTGCTTTCAGGATCGGCTTCAAACGCAAGGCGAGCCATCTGGAAATTTCACTGGACGGCGAAACGATCAACGGAAAATTCGCGGTCGCCAGCAATGCGCGCCACTATGGTGGTCCCTTCGTCATCTGCCCGCACGGGGCGACCGACCCGGGTCTGTACATGCTGGTGCTGGACAAGGACGACCCCTGGTCTTCCCTGCGTTATGGATTGGCGCTGATGTTCGGACGAATACACAAGGCGCGTGGCGCAACCGTCCGGCCGTTTTCCGTGGCCACTATCGCTTCAACCTCGCCTGTCGCTGCGCAAGTTGACGGCGATCCATTCGGCACTACGCCACTGGAAATCCGCCAAACGGAGAAGACAGTGCCCGTACTGGTTCCCTGACATCCGTTGTCTGCCGCAGGGCGCCATACGAATTCAAGGCCAGGCCGGGAACGCCTATGCGCTTTCAGCTTCTGCCGGCATTTTCCGGAGCATCTTGGTCGCATCGGAGGAAGACATCGCTTCTCCGAAGAAGAAGCCCTGCGCAAATTCGCAACCGAGCTGGTAGAGCTCCAGCGCATCCGTCTCACTTTCTGCACCTTCCGCGACAACGGACATGCCCAGATCGTGGCCCATGGCAACGATCGTTCGAAGCAGGACGGACCGGGCAGACGACCCATTGGTCTTCACGAAGGACTGGTCGATCTTGATGGTGTCGAACGGGAAGCGCTGCAAATACGACAGGGAGGAATGTCCGGTTCCAAAATCATCCAGAGACAGCCCGGCCCCAAGGCTGCGCAGCCGCTCCAGTACCTTTGCCGAGTATTCCGGATTTGACATGACGAGGGATTCCGTCAATTCCAGTTTCAAGGTTCCCGGTTCAAGAGATGTCCTTGAAAGCACCGCCTTCACATCGTTGATGAGATCCTGTTTCAACAACTGGCGCGACGACAGGTTCACCGATGCAAACAGCGGCCTTTTTATCGGATACTCTCTCTGCCAGAAGGCGAGCTGCTGAGCTCCCTTGTCCAGCACGTACATCCCGAGTTCGTTGATCAGGCCAGACTGTTCTGCGATCGGAATAAACTCCGATGGTGCAATCTTTCCGCGCTTCGGATGGTTCCAGCGCGCCAAAACCTCGTAACCGGCAATGGACTGGTCTTCCAGGCGAATGATCGGTTGGTAAAATACGCCGAGCGTTTCCTTCTTGATGGCCTCACGCAGGTCCGCTTCAAGATCGACGATATTCTTGTCGAGCGGCCGCAGGATAGGTCTGAAAACTTCCTGCCGGTCACCGCCCAGTCGCTTGGCGTGATTGAGCGCGATCTCCGCGTTGGTGACCATATCTTCAACGGCCTGTTTACCGCCCTCGAAGAAGGCAATCCCGACCGAACAGGTCAGAAAGATTTCCCGGTCCCCGAACGTGATCGGTGCGCGGACCGCTTTGCGCAGGGAATCCGCCAGGGCGACGATCCTGTCCGGCTCCTGTTCCGACAAGAGCACCAGGCCATACTGGTCGCCGGACAACCTGCCAAGCGTGTCCTGCTGGCCAATCAGGCGGCCGAGACGGCGTGCCACCGTCAGGAGAATGCTGTCACCTGCCGACAGGCCGATGCTGTCATTGACCTGCTTGAAGCGGTCAAGATTGAGAACGAGCAAAGTGGGCTTGGCTGTTTCTTCCGCCTTCGAGCGCACAACACTGGTGCGCAGGCGATCGACGAACAGTTCCCTGTTCGGCAATCCGGTCAGGTTGTCATGTACCGCATCATGAAGCAGCCGCTCTTCTGCCGTGCGCTCCTCCGTCACGTCAAGCAATGTTCCAACGCAGCGTATCACCTCACCGTCGGACCCGATGATCGGCCGGGCGCGCAACCTGAACCAGCGGAAGTGTCCATCTTCAGATCGCAGGCGGAATGTCTGCATGACCTTGCCGCGACGCTGGTCGATAACGGCGTCAAGCGTCGCCCGGAACCGGTCCCGGTCCTGTGGATGCAGAACTTCCAGCCAGTCCCTCGCCGGCCCTTCAAGCGCTCCGCGCTTGAGATTGAGCAACTCCTCCACCTCGTTGCCCGTATAGATCCGGTCGCGGTCGATATCCCAATCCCAGATAATGTCGCCGGCACCGGTGAGTGCCAATGCCTTGCGCTCAACATCGGAGATCAGCCCTTGAGCGATTGCACCACCGGCAAAAGCGTGCTGCATCACCGTGAAACCGATGAGCAGGACGATCAGAACAAGGCCGCCACCGAGCGCTGGTTGAACAATATCGTTGGATAGATATCCCGTCACCGTCATGGCGGAGCCGACAAGCCAGGCAATCAAAAGGCACCAGGTGGGGATCAGCAGGATCGCCCGGTCGTATTGCTGGAATGCCAGCACGGCAATCGTTATGAAACCGAGTGCGCCGATAACGCCGAGTGACAAGCGCGCAACGCCTGCCGCAATTGACGGATCCCAGACCGCAACGCCCAAAAGCCCGAGGATGAGGATCAGGGTCGTCAGTGCCAAGTGGGAGTAGTGTATGTTCCAGCGATTGAGATTGAGATAGGCGTATAGAAAGATGAGCAGGCTGGCTGCAAGCATGACTTCAGCGCAGGACCGCGCCAACTGACTGCCGCCACCGTCGAGATTGAAGACAAGGCCCCAGAAGCCGAAATCGATACACAGATAGGCCAGGACCGACCACGCCAGCGCCGCGGTGGCAGGAAACATGACGGTTCCCTTGACCACGAACAAGATGGTCAGGAACAAGGCCAGAAGACCGGAAATCCCCAAAATGATGCCGCGGTAGAGGGTGTAGGCGTTGATCGTTTCCTTGTAGACGTCGGGTTCCCAGATACGCACTTCGGGAAGTTTGGGCGTCGTCAGTTCGGCCACGAATGTGACGATCGAACCGGGATCGAGCGTTACCAGGAAAACGTCTGCTTCCAGGCTCTTCAGTCTTTCGGGCGCAATGCCCTGGCTCGGCGTGATCGCGGCTATGCGCGACGAACCGAGGTCCGGCCAGAAGAGATCCGATCCGACCAGCTTGTAATTCGGCGCAACGATGAGACGGTCGATCTGTTCGTCACTGGTATTGGCAAGCGCGAAAACAGCCCAGTTCGTGTTGTTGCCGTCAAGCGATGGAACTTCGATCCTGCGCACGATGCCGTCCGCACCGGGTGCCGTGGACACCTGCAGACGTGTTCCGGCGTCCCGATGCAGTTCGATGGAGTTCGTAACATCGAGCGCCTCGATATCGATTGGAACGGGAATCGGCTCAAGTGCTTGAACGGGCAACGCCGCAAACACCGAGACGATCACGCAAAAAGCTAAAACAACACGTCTGATCACACTATTGATCGGGTCCGGCAACAAAATCGACATGGAGCGAAGAACTACCGGGTTGTGGCGCATGTCACAAGAATTCTTTCAAGATACCCTCAACACTGGGGCTAATTTTTCCGGAAAGAACAGCGTGATCCTCCGCAAGACAGGCGTAAAGAAGATGATCCTGCCAGGTCCCGTTAATTAACAGGTAGTTACGTGCGTATCCCTCTCGGCGGAATCCTGCATTTTCGAGCAATCGTATCGACGCCGTATTGACCGGAATGCAGGCCGCCTCGAGACGGTGAAGGTTCAAAACGTCGAAACAAAATGGCAAGATCATGGCGACCGCTGCGGACATGTGTCTCTTTCCCGCATGACGTTCACCCATCCAGTACCCCAACGTGGCGGTCTGGCTCACACCGCGCCGGATGTTGCTGAGCGTCAGACCTCCCAGGACCTCGTTCGTCCTCGACCGGAAAAGAAGAAATGTCAGGCTTCGGCCTTCCTTGCGATCCTTGGCATAGCGCCGCAAGCGCCGGCGAAATCCGGATTTGGTCAGATCATCGGATGGCCACAACGGTTCCCACGGCTTCAGGAAGGCGCGGCTCTCATCTCGCAGTTCCGCCCAGTCCTTGAAGTCGGACATCAATGGTGGGCGGAGGAGATATCCACCCGCCTCAATCAGCAGCTCGGCGTCAGGTGACGATCCCGGCCGTAGCAATGCCATGCCCCGAACCTCGTAGTTTTACAATGACGCGGCCCGCAGCACCGGGGCCTGTTCCAGTCGTCCTGCCAGTTCATCCGCTTTCATGATGCCGTCTATCGGACCGATCGCCGTCAGCGTCGGCGTGGTTCCGACAAAAGTTTCGTGCGCAACTCTGCGAATATCCTCGGCCGTAACAGCTTCGATCTTACTGGAAATTTCATCCGGACCAAGTACCCTTCCATGAACCAGGATCTGACGTGCGATCTGACCGGCACGGGCGGCCGGACTTTCAAGAGCCATCATAAGCCCTGCTCTTATCTGCGCGCGTGATCTGGCAACTTCATCATCGGAGATCGTCTGCGAGGCAGATACTAGTTCGTCCGTGATCATCGGCATGAGCGCCGCCAGGTCGTCATGACTGGTCGCAGCGTGCAATCCGAACAGGCCGGTATCGGAAAATGCCCAGTGGAAACTGTAGATTGCGTAACACAATCCGTGCTTCTCGCGTATTTCCTGGAAGAGCCTTGACGACATGCCTCCTCCCAGAACGGATGCAAGGATCTGAATGGCATAATAGTCCTTGGACTTGTAGGCTAGGCCTTCAAAACCGATCAGTACCTGGGCTTCCATCAGGTCCTTGTTTCGAAGCGTCTCACCACCACCATACTTGGCCGTGGCATCCTGGGCGGCCGCCTCGCCGCTGAAACCACTGAACTTTTCCCTGGCAAGAGCAACCAGTTCGTCGTGTTCAACCGCACCGGCTGCCGCAAGCACCATATCCGGTGCCCTGTAGCGATCGGAAAGATAGGTGTTAAGTGCGTCCCGGTTAAACCCCTGAACGGTTTCCGGCGTGCCGAGAATCGGCCTGCCAATCGCCTGGTCCGGCCAGGCGGCTTCCTGAAACAGATCGAACGCCTGATCATCGGGCGAATCGTTCGCGGCGCCAATCTCCTGCAGGATCACATGCTGTTCGCGGGCCAGTTCCTGCGAATCGAACGTTGAGTTCTGCAGAATGTCGGACAAAAGGTCGACTGCGAGGGGGGTGTCTTCTGCCAGGATCCGCGCATAGTAGTTGGTATGCTCGATGCTGGTCGACGCGTTCAGTTCGCCTCCAACCGCTTCGATCTCTTCAGCTATGCTGCGCGCTGTCCTGGTCTTGGTTCCCTTGAAAGCCATGTGCTCCAAAAGGTGCGTGATGCCATTTTGCTGCACCGTTTCCGCTCGGGACCCGGTCCGCACCCAAACTCCCAGTGCCGCCGTCTTCAAGTACGGCATCTGGTCGGTTACGACCGTCATCCCGTTTTCCAGGACAGTTGTTTGTACTTTCATATAGCTACACCCTGGCGGTGGCGGCGCGGGCGTGTGTCTCGATAAATCGTTCCACCTCGTCCAGTTCTGCCGCCAAAACCTGCTGGCGCTCCTCCGCAGTCATCATATCTTTCAGGTTGTCCGGCAGTTCGGGCCGAATACCTGAGGCTTTTTCAACCGCATCCGGGAACTTCGCCGGATGAGCCGTTCCCAGCACCACCATGGGCACCGAACCGTCTTCGTGGTTCCTGGCCACGTGAACGCCGATCGCCGTATGTGGATCCAGAAGATATCCGGCCTCCTTCCACGTTCCGGCAATTGTCGCCGCCGTCTGCGCTTCGTCACAACGGCCTGCTCCGAAATGGGCTCTCATTTCAGCAAGCGGCCCTTCCTCTATCGAAAAGCTGCCCGACTGGGCGAGCTGGTCCATCATCCGGCGGACCGACGACCCGTCGCGACCGCTAACCTCCGCCAGAAGCCGTTCGAAATTTGACGAAACCTGGATATCCATCGAAGGTGAAATCGTTGGCGTCACGACCCGCTTTTCGTAGCGGCCGGTTTCGAGTGTACGCGCCAGAATGTCGTTCACATTGGTCGCAACAATGAGCTTTTCGACGGGAAGCCCCATCTTCACTGCCGCGTAACCAGCGAAAATATCTCCAAAGTTGCCGGTCGGGACCGTGAAGGACACTTTGCGATGCGGTGCGCCAAGGGTGGCACCGGCAACAAAGTAGTAGACGATCTGCGCCAGAATGCGCGCCCAGTTAATTGAATTGACGCCCGACAGGGCGACACGGTCACGGAACGAAAAGTGATTGAACATGCCTTTGACGATTGCCTGGCAATCGTCAAAGTTTCCGGTGAGGGCGAGCGCATGGACGTTGTCTTCCGTCGGCGTCGTCATCTGGCGGCGCTGTACGTTGGAAACACGGCCATCGGGGTACAAGACAAATATGTCCGTGCGCTCGCGCCCCCTGAACGCTTCGATAGCTGCACCACCCGTATCACCGGAGGTCGCTCCGACAATTGTCGCACGCAGACCTTTTTTGGTCAGAACGTAGTCCATCATGCGCCCGAGCAGCTGCATGGCGACATCCTTGAAGGCAAGGGTCGGGCCGTGAAAAAGTTCAAGAATGAATGTGTTTGCACCGGTCTGCACGAGCGGTGTCACGGCAGGATGTCGGAAACCGGCATAGGCTTCATCGATCATCGCCTTCAGGTCTGTTTCCGGAATTGCACCGCCAACAAACGGCCGGATCACTTCCAACGCAACGTCGGCGTAAGGTTTACCCGCAAAAGAGGCAATCGTATCCGCATCGAACTGAGGCCAGGATTCGGGAAGATAGAGGCCTCCGTCGCGGGCCAGCCCCTGCAGCAGGACATCGGAAAACTCCAAGACCGGTGCTTCGCCACGCGTACTGCTGTATTTCACCCTGCCATTTCCCTCTTCGATCGTTTCAACGGACTTTGTCCGCTCCTGCCCTGCAACCAGACCCCCAACCTACTTGAAACCCGGCTGCTTTGAAACAAACCATGCCATCCAGCCGACTTACGCGCCATAACTTTCAAGCGCAAGTCGCTTTTGGGTTAAATGATGACCGTGAGCCGACAAGGCTTTTGCAACGCCACCGCATTGAAATGGTCAGGCGTGTCCGGCGTCGGAATACAACATTGCCGGATCGATCCCCATTGAACTGAGCGCCCTGCGCCATTTGGCGTCGAAATCCTTATCGAACAGGATTTCCGGATCGGCCGGTGCGGTCAGCCAACCGTTCGCCTGAATTTCGTTCTCCAACTGTCCGGGAGCCCACCCGGCATATCCAAGTGCCAGAATAGCCTGTTCCGGGCCGTCGCCCTGGGCAAGAGCCCGCAAAATCTCCAGTGTCGCGGTCAGACAAATACCGTTGTCGATCGTCAGTGTTGACTGATTGAGCATGAAATCGTCGCTGTGAAGCACAAAGCCACGCTCGACTTCCACCGGACCACCTTTGTGGACATTCATACCGCGAACGCTGTCCGGCAGCCGGATAGCGCTCTCATCATCATTCAGGATATCCAACTGGATCAGCAATTCCTCGAGGGAAAGATGCCTGGCAACCTGATTGACAACCAGCCCCATGGCACCCTGGTCGGAATGAGAGCACAGGTAGATCACGGAGTGTTCGAACCGACTGTCAGCCATGCTCGGCATTGCAATCAGAAACTGTCCTTCAAGAGAGTCTGTTTCTTCTGCTCCGACCATAAACACCTCGACTGAGTTTGACGCCTGCGTCCGTGCAAAAGCATACCGCCTTTGAACGGCTTTGTTAATGACTGTTTCCCGTGCCGGTCGTCCGTCATTTCACTTTGCCGTAACGTGACCGTCACAAGGAAATGACCGCTGCCGGAGGCTCGGACCCATGACGAGCCGACGAAACTCGTGTAGCACTGAGCCCATGAAATACACTGTCCAGATTGCGCTCATGATGCTTTTGTGCGCCTTTTCCCCCGCCCGCGCCGAGATGACTGACTGGGTCGAGGTTCAAGGTGGCGCTGTTCGTCTGATCTCCGCCGGCCCCCTTCAGGACGGACACTACATGGCCGGGCTGGAGTTCCTGTTGGAGCCTGGCTGGCACACCTATTGGCGATATGCCGGTGAGGCCGGAATACCGCCACAGATTTCGGTAACCGCGTCAGACAATATTGAAAATCTCGAAATTCTGTACCCCGTGCCTGAGCGTTATGATGACGGTTTTTCGGAATCGATCGTCTATCACGACGGAATAGTGTTGCCATTCCGGATTACGCCAGCGGTGAAGGATCAGGATGCCAAGCTGGAAGTCGAGGTCTTTTTCGGAATCTGCAAGGATATTTGCGTTCCAGGAGACGCTGTCCTGACACTGGACTTCAACCCGAGTGGCAACAACGATGCATTGTCAAAACGCCTTATCGAGCGGGACCTCACCGCGGTTCCTCGCCACGAAACCAATAACGGACTGAAAATCAATTCCGTGACACATGACGGCAAGGGCTTTCTCCTTGTCGAGGCCACCGTTGGCGATGATGGTGAAGCCGACCTCTTTGCAGCGGGTCCGGAAGGATCCTTCATCGGCCTTCCGAAACCGCTGGGAAGGAACGGAGACAAGGCGACATGGCGTCTTTCGACGAAAGGCCTGGCGACAACTGCAAGTGACCGCCAGCTCAGGCTTGTGCTGTCTTCGAACGGAACAGGCGTCGAACGCCTGGAGCCAATTTCTGCGGACTGGATCGACTAGGGCGCATCCATTGACCGGATTCGTTCAAGCTTCACTCGACGTTGAACGAACAACGCTCTATCTGTGCAAGCGGACAAGTTCTTCGTTAAGTCATCCAGCAAAGGGATATTCGATATGACAATCAAGGTTGGGGAGCGCCTTCCGGACGCCACTTTCAAGATCATGACCAGCGACGGGCCCGGCGAGATGTCGTTGAAGGACATTGCAGGCGGCAAGACCCTTGTTCTGTTCGGCGTGCCCGGCGCATTCACGCCGACGTGCCACATGAATCATCTTCCCGGTTTCGTCGAGCATGCCGAAACCCTGAAAAACAAGGGTGTGGACACGATTGCGGTCCTGTCCGTCAACGATGTGTTCGTCATGGATGCCTGGGAAAAAGCCTCCAATACGGGTGGTAAAGTCACCTTTTTGGCTGACACCGGTGCGGAATTTGTCGAGGCCATCGGCCTGGGCCTTGGCCCGGCGCCTATTTTCGGCCATCTGCGTTCGCAACGTTTCGCGCTCATCGCCAAGGATGGCGAAGTTACCTTCCTGGCCGTCGAGGAAACTCCGGGCGAAGCAACGAAGACAGGCGCTGCCGCCATACTTGAAGCGCTCGGCTAAGCACTTCCACTGCCCTTGCTACGCGGCCAGAGTATCGTGGCCGCGTAGGTCAGAAACACGCCCAGAAGTGTCGCAGCCAATCCGAACCATGTCAGCGCATACCCAAGATGGTCATTCTTGAACCGGACAATGGTTTCACCGGCCTGCGGCAGCCCGGCTTCGGGCGTAAACGTGACATCCAGATCAATGCTGTATGGCGCAAGGTTTCCGGGATCTAGCCCCAGCATCTCCCCCATCGCCTCCGTATCGCGGGCAAACCATAACCTGTCATTGGCACTCGGTTCGGGAGTGGTCCAGTTCGGTTTCTCGCTCAGCCTCAAAAGACCTGTCAGATTCACTTGCCCAGCGGGAATATTCAAGGCGGCCGCCTTCGCAGGTTCCGCAAGTCCCTGCGGCAGAAATCCCCGATTGACGAGAACCAGCCAACCTTCCGTCGTTCTGAACGGCGCATAGACCATGACACCGGGACCTTCCGCCAGCCCTACAGGGTTTGAAAGCGCGGTGTAGTAGAAGGTGTTGCCCTCCAGGAATGCACCTGCCAACTTGACACGGCGATAGTCGTACTCTTCCCCGAGACCATCCCGCCACAGTGCCGGGCGCGGCGCTTCGACAGGCGACTTCGTGACACCTGATTCGACTTGAGCGATGAGGTTGGTCTTCCACTCAAGCCGGTCGAGCTGCCAAAAGCCGAGGTTCAGAAGAACAACAAGGCCAAGTGCTGCGGCTATTGTGGGGATGAGAATTTTCTTTAGTCCGCCCATGGGCCGATCATGTCTCTTTGGTTCAAATGTCGTCCGGATTGTCCAGTCGGCCTTCTTCGGCTTTATGCCTGAACTGAAGTGCGATCATCAGCCCTTTTAGCGGGCGTAATACGGCAGCTGCGAGGACGACTGTCAGTGGAAGCCAAAGCAAGAGGTGCAGCCAAATCGGTGGCTGAAAGGACAGCTCAACAAACAGAACCAGTCCGACGACGACAAACCCGACGAGCATGATGACAAAGACCGCAGGGCCGTCGCCGCTGTCAGCGAAGGAATAGTCGAGGCCACAAGCACTGCAGGCCTTCTTGACGCTGAGAAATCCGTTGAAGAGTTTACCCTGGCCGCAACGGGGGCATCTTCCGGATAGTCCGGAGGTCACCGGATTGACCGGCGGAAAATGGGCCTTGTCTTCCATACCTGATGCCTAAGGTTCGAAAATCAAAAACGCCCGGTCTGTCCAGCAAACCGGGCGCTTCTTGATGGAGTGGCTTGCTCACCTAGTGCGCGGCGGGAGTACCTGCGCCCCAGATGTAGATGGCGACGAACAAGAACAGCCAGACGACGTCCACGAAGTGCCAGTACCAGGCGGCGGCCTCGAAGCCGAAGTGTTTTTCCACGGAGAATTGTCCGGCCAGTGCACGCAACAGGCAAACCAGCAGGAAGATTGTTCCCACGATCACATGGAATCCATGGAAGCCGGTCGCCATGAAGAAGGTCGCGCCATAGATATTGCCGTCGAAGGAGAATGCGGCATGGCCATACTCGTAGGCCTGAACGATCGTGAACAGGACGCCGAGCAGAACGGTCAGCGTCAGGCCCCATTTCACGCCTTCACGGTCGTCGTGCAGAAGAGCGTGGTGCGCCCAGGTAACTGTCGTTCCGGAGCAGAGCAGGATCAACGTGTTCAAGAGCGGCAGGTGCCATGGGTCGAATGTTGCAATTCCGTCCGGCGGCCAGTGACCACCGGTCGCTTCAACGCGGCTGAACTGTATGGCTTCACCGGCAAAAAGCGCCGCATCGAAATATGCCCAGAACCAGGCAACGAAGAACATCACTTCAGAGGCGATGAACAACAGCATGCCATAGCGAAGGTGAAGGGACACAACGCGCGTATGATGCCCCTCACGCGATTCCCTGATGGTATCGCTCCACCAACCGAACATCACGTAAAGGACCACCAGCAGACCGATGGCAAACAGCCCCCAGCTTGCCGCGGCGAAGTCGATACTGAAAAGCTCGAATGATTCACCGGCTGCGGATTTCATCCATGCGATTGCGCCAATCGCCATGATGAAAGCGCCGACCGACCCGATGAAAGGCCACGGGCTCGGCTCCACCAGGTGGTAGTCGTGGTTATTGGTATGTGCCTCAGCCATCGGCAAGCTCCCCAAACACAGTCATGTCATGCGCAACAAGCGCAATCGCTCACAAGTTCGTTTCAGCAGAAGGCGCCTCAGCCCGTGCTGCAACAGGTTGTTCCGGTTCTTCTACCGGGAAGAAAGTATAGGACAAAGTGATTTCCTTCACGTGTTCCAGCTCAGGATCCTTGTCCATCTCCGGGTCGACGAAGAAGACGACCGGCATTTCGACGGTTTCACCGGATGCAAGTTTCTGCTCGGTAAAACAGAAGCAATCCAGCTTGTTGAAATATGCGCCTGCTGACGGAGGCCACACATTGAAGGTCGAGGTTCCAACAGTCTCCTCGCTACCGGTATTGGTCGCCAGATAAGCAAGTTGCGCGCTCTCACCCATCTTGAGGGTCACCGACCGTTGTGCCGGCTTGAATTTCCAGGGCAGGGAATGATTGACATTCCCGTCAAAGCGCACGGTGATCATCCGGTTGATGACAATGTCGCTGTCACTGGTCGCAACTTGCGGAGTTCCGCCAAAACCGGTCACGCGGCAAAAGAGATCGTAAAGGGGAACGGCAGCATAGGAAGCACCCACCATCAGTCCGAATACGCTGACGCACGCAAGGGCGACCCTGCGATTGCTGCTTGCGACCTGATTGTTGTTCTGCTCGTTTCCCACGTACGTTTCCCTAAAGAGCCCGATCCATGATACTCGGTCCCAGCTTGACGATGGTGACCACATAAAAGAGAACCACAAGCGCCAGCAACACAATCGCGATCGCAATCGAGCGAGAACGCCGCTTCTTCTGCTGTTCCGTTGTCAGCCTGATACCCTGTTCTTCTTCCGCCATCATCCTACGCCCCTGCGACCAGACTTTCGCCCAGCAACAGGGCAAACAAAAGAAACAGATAGAAGATGGAAAACTTGAACAGGTTGACGCAGGCCTTGCGTGCTTCATCGCCTTCGCGCCTGCGCCAGACGTTGGCGGCAAGCGCAAGGAAGGCCAGTCCCAGCACCGCAGAAGCAGCCCCGTAAACAGGGCTCGCAAATCCCAGGAAATACGGAGACATGCCGACGGGTGCAAGGATCAGCGAATAGGCGAGAATATGATGACGTGTGCTGGTTTCACCGGCAACAACCGGCAGCATCGGGACGCCCGCAGCACGATAGTCGCCACTCTTGAACAGGGCCAGCGCCCAGAAATGCGGCGGCGTCCACATGAAGATGATGAGGAAGAGCACAAAACTCTCCAGGCTCACCGAGCCGGTTACCGACGCCCAGCCGACCATTGGAGGAAACGCGCCGGCTGCGCCGCCAATGACAATATTCTGCGGCGTGGAGCGTTTCAGCCACATCGTGTATATGACGACGTAGAAGAAAATCGTAAATGCCAGGAACGCACCTGCGAACCAGTTGACCAGCAACCCGAGCGTGACCACGGACCCGATCGCCAATGTCATGCCGAAGGCAAAGGCCTCCTCTCCGGTGATCTTTCCAGCGGGAATCGGACGCTTTTGAGTGCGCGACATGATCTCGTCGATGTCGGCGTCGTACCACATGTTCAGGGCACCCGATGCACCTGCACCGATGGCGATACACAGGATCGCAACGCCGCCCAGTACCGGATGCACGGACCCCGGAGCCAGCATCAGGCCAACAAAGGCCGTGAATATGACGAGAGACATGACGCGCGGTTTCAGCAGCGCCACATAGTCGCTCACCGATCCCATTCCACCGTTCCAGACGGCGCTGTCCTGACTGATCGTATCCTGGCGCTCGACGAGCGACATGGGCGCGTCCTTCAAATTCCGTTGTACTGCATTGGCAGCTTGTCAAAGGAGGCACCGCGCCGGTTGCCGGTGCGGTGCCGATTTCAGGCCGGAGGCCGTGCCTCCGTCCGCGGGCCTATTTGATCCGCGGCAGGGTTTCGAACTGGTGGTGCGGTGGAGGTGAAGACAGTGTCCACTCCAGGGTCGTCGCCCCCTCGCCCCACGGATTGTTGCCAACCGCACGCTTCTTGGAGAAAGCCTCGGCAATACCGAACAGGAACACCAGCACGGCGAAAGCCGAAATATACGATCCGATGGAGGAAACGTAGTTCCAACCGGCCAGAGCGTCCGGATAGTCGGCATATCTGCGCGGCATGCCGTTCATGCCCAAAAAGTGCTGCGGGAAGAACAACAGGTTCACACCGATGAAGGTGATCCAGAAATGGGCCTTGCCGATGGTTTCATTGTACATGTAGCCGAACATCTTCGGGAACCAGTAGTACCAGGCTGCGAAGATCGCGAACACGGCACCGAGCGACAGCACGTAGTGGAAGTGTGCCACAACGTAGTAGGTGTCGTGGAATGCGCGGTCGAGACCGGCATTGGCAAGTTGCACGCCCGTCACGCCACCTACGGTGAACAGGAAGATGAACCCGATCGCCCAGACCATAGGCGTCTTGAACTCGATGGAACCGCCCCACATGGTGGCGATCCAGGAGAAGATCTTCACACCCGTCGGCACCGCAATGACCATCGTGGCCGCGACGAAGTAGGCCTGTGTCTCGGAGGACATGCCAACCGTGTACATGTGGTGCGCCCACACGATGAAGCCGACCACGCCGATGGCAACCATTGCATAGGCCATGCCGAGGTAACCGAAAATCGGCTTGCGGGCGAAGGTGGAAATGATGTGGCTGACGATGCCGAAGCCCGGGAGAATCAGGATGTACACTTCCGGGTGGCCGAAGAACCAGAACAGATGCTGGAACAGGATCGGGTCACCGCCGCCGGCCGGATCAAAGAACGTGGTGCCGAAGTTTCGATCCGTCAGCAGCATCGTGATGGCGCCAGCGAGAACCGGCAGGGACAGCAGCAGAAGGAACGCCGTAATGAGGACGGACCAGGCGAACAGCGGCATCTTGTGCAAGGTCATGCCCGGCGCACGCATGTTGAAGATCGTCGTGATGAAGTTGATCGCACCGAGAATGGACGATGCGCCGGCAATATGAAGCGACAGAATTGCAAGATCCATTGCAGGTCCGGGCTGGCCGGACGTGGAAAGCGGCGGATAGATCGTCCAGCCACCACCAACGCCATTACCACCCGGAGGGCCTTCAACAAATAGCGACAGCAAGAGAAGAAGGAAAGCCGGTGGCAAGAGCCAGAAGGAAATGTTGTTCATGCGCGGGAACGCCATGTCGGGCGCGCCGATCATGATCGGAACGAAGTAGTTGGCGTATCCGCCAATCATGGCCGGCATCACCATGAAGAAGATCATGATCAGGCCGTGTGCGGTCGTGAACACGTTGAACATATGCGGGTTGCTGAAATACTGCATCCCCGGTTCCATCAGTTCCATCCGCATGCCGACGCTGAGCGCGCCACCCACGATCCCGGCAAAGATCGCGAACATGAGATACAACAACCCGATGTCCTTGTGGTTGGTCGAATAGACCCACCGGCGCCATCCATATGGATGGTCATGTGCCGCATGTGCTTCGCTCGCAGCCATTTGGGGCTCCCTCTTCAAGTACTTTCAGCAGCGCTGCGTGCTATCGCGCGTCGCCGGTCAAATGAAAGCCGCCGCGTTATTTCGCGGCGACAGAGATGTCTTCGAGCTTGCCGGCAGCAAGCTTCTTTTGATCTTTGATGGATGCCATCAGCTGTTCATTGGCCGTGTCCAGGTCTTCCTGCGCCGCTGTTGCCCAGGTCTTGTACTGTTCCTTGGACACCACACGAAGAGCAATCGGCATGAACGCGTGATTGACGCCGCAAAGCTCGGAGCACTGACCGTAGTAGACACCTTCCTCGCGTGCGCGGAACCACGTCTCGTTCAAACGACCCGGGATCGCATCGATCTTGAGACCCATCGAGGGCATTGCGAAGGCGTGGATAACATCTTCTGCCGTGACCTGAAGACGAACGGTGGTATCGACAGGAACAACGAGATCATAGTCGACCGCCAGAAGGCGAGGCACTTCGTTCAGCGACACGCCACGTGCTTCGGCAACAGCCTGACGATCATCATCAGCGATCATGTAGGAATCAAAATAAAGATCGCCCATGCCTTCGTCGGTGTATTCGTATCCCCAGTACCACTGGTATCCGATCGCCTTGATCGTCATGTCGTATTCAGGGATATCGAGCTGCTTGTAGAGCAGACGGAACGACGGGATCGCGATAACAACAAGGATCAGGATCGGCACGACCGTCCAGGCCACTTCAATCATCGTGTTGTGCGAGGTGCGGGAGGGCACCGGATTTGCCTTGGAGCTGAACTTCACCATGCAAACGACCAGCAGGGCCAGCACGAACAGCGTGATCACCGTAATGATCACCAGCGTGAACGCGTTGAACCACGTGATGTCGTCCATCATGTCAGACACCGAGGCCTGAAAGCCCAGCTGCCAGTTTGTCATACCGGATTCGGCTGCCAGGGCCGCGGTGGACACTCCAGCAAATGTTGCCGCCGCTCCGGCCAATGTCATGAGACGCTTGAAGACTGCCTTCACGTCCACGCTCCCTTCCCTCAGCCGCCTGTAAGCGGCACCTGCATACATCCTGGACCCACGATCCGGACCAATCCGGTCGGGCAGTAACGGGCTTGGCGCGAGTTCGCAAGCCTGAATCTGCCATAACCGTTCATCGGACAGGATCATCAGATAGCCGGACTATAACCATAAACCCCTATGAAGGGCGATGGTTACAATCGGCCAGAGCGGCGATCTGCCGCATCACCCCGCCGACACCATTGTGCCGCACAAAAACCACAAGAAACGCCGAGCCGCAACGGAATTTCCAACTTTTCACATCCTCAGGATGGCCTTGCCAGATTGACGCACGTCAAGGACACACGGATTTTCGACAAAAATTCGGGCTAATCGACGGCTCGGCCCCCCGGCAGACTGGAATCAACGGCCATTGTGCGGCAATGTCTGGCCGGGATTAAACCATGATTCGCTGAGCGGACTGAAAACCAGTTGATACGCTTTTGCAGAATCGGACAACGATTGACCGGAGGATTTCTTGTCAACTCATACGCAGCAGTCCTTCCAACCACACAGCTCGGGAAAAACCGGGCTTTCTATTTTGAAACTGGCCGCCATTGCCGGGCTTTTCCTAGGCACGCTTGTCCATGGAAATCCACCCGCTCAGGCTCAAGGCGAGGTCCGATCCAGCCATGGCGATTGGCAGATGCGCTGCGATACACCTCCTGGTGCTTCCGGCGAGCAATGCGCCCTCATTCAAAATGTCACGGCTTCAGATCGCGAGAATGTCGGCCTTTCCGTGATTGTACTCAAAACCGCCGACAAACAGGCGCGCATCCTGCGCGTTCTTGCGCCGCTGGGTGTCCTGTTGCCCTCCGGTCTGGGATTGCGCGTCGACAATGCGGACATCGGACGAGCCGGGTTCGTGCGCTGCCTGCCGAACGGCTGTATCGCGGAAGTCATTTTGGAAGATGAATTGCTGACGAAACTGAAGGCCGGTGCGCAAGCAACCTTCATCATCTTCCAGACACCCGAGGAAGGTATCGGCATCCCGATTTCGCTGAACGGATTTTCGGAAGGTTTCGACACGCTGCCCTAAGCCGGAAAACCATCCGTTTGTCAGCGCACAAGTGACTGCTTGTGCCGTGGAGGCCCGACGAAGCCCGGACGAGGATCCCTGCGGTCAACCCAGCGGCATGATTGCAGTTTCAGATCCGACGGGTCCCGGATCTTCGCTTCGCTGCGCCTGAAGCCGAAATCAGTGGAAACAGGAGATTCAACACGCGTAACACGTCGGTTCACGCGGCGGGCACGTCCTGCTGATCCTTCACGACTTCCTTGCGCGGCGTCACCTTGTGCAGGCGGTCCGCACCGGCATACATTCCCTTTTCAAGCTGGACGGCGAGGCGTTCCTCATCCCTGCCGCGCACATCTTCTTCAATCTGGTCGATCCGGTCCAGCGGTGTACCGAGCGCTTCAAGCGCCGCACGGCCAAATACGACGCTAGACTCGAATGTCTCGCGAATCTGGAAATCCACACCCCGCCTGGTGAGGTCCAGAACATGGGCGCGATCTGTTGCACGGCAGAAGATCAGCGCTTCGGGAAATCCGTCGCGGATCAAGTCGATCGCCTTTGCCATCACCTTGTCGTTTTCGATGCACATGGCAACCAGCGCGGCGTTGCCTGCCCCGGCGGCTGCCAGAACGTCGGCCCGGGTCGCATCGCCATAGTAGACCTTATAGCCCTGTTTTCGAGCGTAATCGATGCGGTCGGGCCGGTTGTCGATCGCCGTGATTTCAAGGCCTTCAGAGGTCAGTATCTGCGCGACAACCATGCCGAAACGACCGAATCCGATGACAAGAACGGTCGGTGCCGCCTCCTCGAAGGTTTCGATTGACGGGTTTTCAATGCCCTTGGCCTTGGCTCTTGCGGCAAGCCTGTCGAGCCCCAGACAGGCGAGCGGTGTCAGCAGCATTGTCAGGATGACGATAGCATTCAGCAAGTTGGCCGTCTGGTACGTCAACAGGCTGTTGCTGACGGCTGCAGTGAAGAGAACAAAGGCGAACTCGCCGCCTTGCGGCAGCGTCACCGCAATTCGCATGGCATCCGAATTCGATGAGCCGGTTCCGCGCGACAGTGCCCACAGGAAGACGCCCTTGAGCCCCATGACCACAGTGACGCCGGCGGCGACCACTATCCAGTGCTTGATGACCAGCGACACATCCAGCGACATGCCGACGGCGACGAAAAACAGACCCATGAGCAGCGACCGGAACGGCTCGATATCAGCCTCGAGCGTATGCCTGAAGCTGGATTCGGCCAGAAGTACACCCGCCAGGAATGCCCCCAGAGCCATCGACAGGCCGACGGAATGCATGATCCCGGCACTGCCGAGGGCGACCAGAAGTGCCGCTGTCAACATGACTTCGCGGGCGCGGCTTGCCGCCAGAAACAGGAATATGGGTGAAATCAGATATCGGCCCGTCAGGATAACGGCCGCCACGGCTCCGAGAACGATCAGGATTTCGTTCAGGATCTCCCCTGTTGTCGAAGGCCCTTCCCCTGGTGCCAGGATCGCTACCATCGCCAAGAGCGGCACGATGGCAATGTCCTGAAGCAGCAGAATTCCGAAAGCCCGCTGTCCATAAGGCGACGAAAGCTGAGCTCGCTCCTGCAGAATTTGCAGGGCAAACGCCGTTGAGGACAGGGCGAGACCGAAGCCGGCAACAAGTGCGGTTGAAAAAGGCATGCCGACAAATCGGGCGACCGCAAACAGGCTGGCGCCTGTCAGGATGACCTGGGCTGTTCCCAACCCGAAGATATCCCTTTTCATGCGCCAGAGTTTTTGCGGGTCGAGTTCAAGTCCGATCACAAACAGCAGAAGCACGACGCCGAGCTCCGCGACATGCAGAACGTCCTCGCCCGAGCCCAGAAGCTGCAGGCCATGCGGACCAATCGCTGCTCCGGCAGCCAGATAGCCCACAACCGAGCCGAGACCCAACCTCTTGGCAATCGGAACGGCGACGCAGGTCGCTGCCAGGAACACAATCGATTCAGCAAAAAACGGAGGTGCGCCTTCCGCAGCCATCCTATCTCCTCTGCCGTGCGGCTGAAAATTCCCTTGCCCCAGCATGACAGCCAGGGAGTTGATTCCATATTAACAAAAATCAGCTGCATTAACTTTGACAAATCTAAAACAAGACAGGAATTAGTGATCAAAAAACGGTCAATTCTGCCAAAACAAGTTGCGAAATTCTAATCCACGGGCAGATCAGGTAAAAACTCTCGAAGAAAATTATCTGCTCTTGAACGAAATAATCTTGTTCGAAGACGGAACCAAATCATCCTTTTACCAGTATGCCCCTGTACTGGCCGGTCCTTTTTCTCGCCTGGGTCATTTCGATCTTGCACTGTCCAAATCCGGCACCGGGCAGATGACAGAAAGACGATCTGATCTGGTGTCAGATCAGTCCGTGCCGCTGCAGGAATGCCAGAAGAGCGCCGTCGGATGTATAAACATGTCCTGTCAGACCAGCCTTCTCCGCACCGGACACGTTTGCCGCATTGTCATCGACAAAGGCGCTTTCTTCAGGCTCGTATCCGTATTTCGCACAGAGGCGACGATAGACCACCGGATCTGGTTTCCGGGCTTTGAATTCGGCGGAAACGTGTGCTTTTTCACCAAATAATTCAATCGTTTCCGGTGCACAGACAGGCAAAGCGGCCTTGAGCATCATGCCGTTGTTCGTCAGAAGCGCCAGATCGGCTCGCGCCTTGAGCCTGCGAACATGCGCCAGAACCAAAGGTCTTGCGCGCATCATCTGTCTGCGTATATCCGCCCAGGTATCGAAATCAATCGGATACCCGAGCAGACGGGCATATTGAGCCAGATAGCCTTCCGCAGTATCAGGAGATCCGGCTTCGGCCGCCGCTTCATGCGGTCCACCCCAGACGGCGGCGTCAATCTCGGTCGCGGGCCGACCGGTCAGCTCTTCCAGCAGACGGAGCCTGACCTGGTGATCGTAGTCATAGAGCACCTGATCCATATCGAAAATGACGAACCGGATATCAGGCATCTCAAAATCCGTGTTCCTGATCAGACAGCCGTCCCTCCGACAGTCAACTCGTTGATGCGCATGGAGGGTTGCCCGACACCGACCGGGACACCCTGCCCCTGTTTGCCGCAAGTTCCCATGCCGGGGTCGAGCTTCATGTCATTGCCGATCATGGCAACGCGGGTCAGGGCGTCAGGGCCATTGCCGATCAGCATCGCCCCCTTAACGGGAGCACCGACCTTGCCGTTTTCAACCCGGTAAGCTTCCGTGCAGGAAAACACGAACTTTCCTGAAGTGATGTCAACCTGGCCGCCACCGAAGGAAACAGCATAGATGCCATCCTTCACCGACTGAAGAATCTCTTCCGGATCCTTGTCTCCGGACATCATCACGGTGTTGGTCATACGCGGCATCGGAATGTGTGCAAAGGATTGCCGACGGCCGTTGCCGGTCGGCTCCATGCCCATCAGGCGGGCGTTCTGACGGTCCTGCATATATCCTGTAAGAATACCGTCCTCGATCAGGACGGTGCGACCGGCCGGAGTGCCCTCGTCGTCAACACTCAGGGACCCTCGTCGATCGGGTATCGTGCCATCGTCGACAATCGTGACGCCCGGCGACGCGACCCGCTCTCCCATCAGTCCGGCGAAAGCCGAGGTCTTCTTTCTGTTGAAATCGCCCTCAAGGCCGTGACCGACTGCTTCATGGAGCAGAATTCCCGGCCAGCCCGGACCGAGCACAACATCAAAAGACCCTGCCGGGGCAGGCACGGCTTCAAGGTTGACGAGTGCCTGACGAAGGGCTTCGTCAACACCGCCCTGCCAGTTCTCTGCCGTGACAAAACGTTCGAAACCCTCACGGCCACCGCAACCAAACATTCCGCTTTCCTGGCGTTCGTCATTGCCGGCAACCACGGAGATCGAAAGGCGCACCATCGGACGGACATCGCGAACGAGATGTCCATCAGCACGCAGGATTTCCACGACCTGCCAGGAGCCGGCAAGTGACGCCGTCACCTGGCGCACCCGCGGGTCTTTTGCCCTTGCATAGGCATCGATCTCCTGCAGCAGCTTCACCTTTTCCTCGAAACTCGGTCCTCCCAGCGGATTGGCATCGGTGTAAAGAGACTGATTTGTGCGCGCGGGTGCTGCTGCGTAGCTGCCCGAATATCCCTTCGTCACCGCGCTGACAGCATCCGCCGCACGCTTCAGCGCGGCCTCGGAGATGTCGCCTGCATGAGCATAGCCGGCTGCTTCGCCGGCAACAGCCCGCAAGCCAAAGCCCTGAGCCGTGTCATAATTGGCCCCTTTCAAGCGTCCGTTGTCGAACACCAGACCTTCCGTCTGACGATATTCGACAAACAATTCGCCATCATCCGCCCCCGCCAACGCCTCCTGCGTAATCCGCTTGGCGGAGTCCAGTCCAAGGCCGGAGGTTTCGATGAGATCTGTCGTTGAAAGGGTCATGTCGTGTCCTGTCTTCGCCCGGGTTTCGAGGCGCGAATCTGCGTGTAGACGCAAACCGGTGATCCTGTTTCCCACAACATAGGTGCATTGCGTCCGTTTTTCACACGAAAAGCAGCAAAATTCGCTTGAGGAAATTTAAACTTGAATTTAAAACTCAGCTTAAATTCGCCGAGCGAGAAGCTGCGGCACAGCCTGGCGCGTCACGCCGCCTAGCCAATTCCCCGAAAACTCGAACCAATCCCGCTGCCAACGAGCTTGCGGAACAGGGCCCGGTATGTCCACACCAATCAATGTGACCGCAGGCGGCAGCATGACCGCGTTTCATGACATTGCCACGCTACGCGGCGACGGACTTCACCCCAAGCTGCTGGAGGCATTGGCAAAAACCGGAACTGTTTCAGGTCCGCCCGCCGAAAACACGACGAGTGACAGAAACATCATCCCTGTTGACTTCGCCTCAAGATCAAGCTTGCCGGCTCCGGACCGGAAAGCATCGAAATGAAGTCGATCCTCGTTGCCATGCACCTGGTCGCCTGTCAGCCGGACCTCCTTGTCTGTCAGGACATGTCCGTGAATACCAAACGCTGGTCGGATATTGAAACCTGCCGCCAGGACCGGATTGGTGAAATGTTTCGGCTGAAGCAGGATTTGCCGCAGTGGGCTGTGGTCATGTCGCGCTGCCGCTATCTAATCGGCAGCGATCGTCGTTCCACTCCGGCATTCTAAATAACCGGTTTGTTTATTTGGTTCACGGCTTGCCGGATAGGCGCAAAGTACCGTAAAAGACGGGGAGAAACTGCGAAACAACACGGCAAACCGGCGACAATGAACCGATACGAAAATCCGCGCATTCCAAGCGAAGCCCGCGTCCGGTACCTGGATGGCGACTATCAGGTCGAAACGCCGGGAACATTCGTGCGCTGCGCCGTTACAGGGTCGGCGATCCCTCTGGATGAGCTGAAATACTGGTCGGTCGAGCACCAGGAAGCCTACGTCGATGCCAAGGCATCCATGAAGCGGTATCTGGAAACACGCTAACGCTTTGTCCTAGCCTTCGAAGGACTTTGCACGCAGTTTCTCGCGGATCAGCGCGTTGAGACGTTCTGCGTCATCGATTTTCATCGACACGTCCAGCACCTGTGACTTTGCGACCAGCCAGCGGAACAGTTCACCTTTCGAAGATGCAAGCCGCACCATGTCTTTCTGCGTTGTCACCAATTGCAGTTCGTCGTTTTCGGCTTCCGTCAACAAGGCTCGTGCTTCTGTTTCCTCATATTTGTGGTGATCGGCAAACTCCCGTGTTTTCCTGACGCTGTACCCAAGGTCTTTCAGCGACTTGAAGAACTTTTGCGGGCGTCCGATACCTGCGAAAGCGAACAGTCCGGTGTCCTTCAGAGCGTCATTCGATTGCGGTTTCAGGTGAGCGTGCAGTATCGGCAAACCCTTGCGCCCTGCCAGGTGAACCACCTCGTCCGCCGCCTCGCCCTCACCGACCAGCACGAGACAGTCGGTCTTGATGATTTGCCTGTCGGCGGGTGCCCGCAACGGTCCCGCGGGCAGGCAATATCCGTTTCCAAGTCCCGTCGTACAGTCGACGAGAACAAGATTCAGATCCTTGGCCAAAGCCGGATTCTGGAATCCGTCGTCCATCAATATGAGATCAATCGGCTGTGTCTCCGCAAGGAGCGCACCCTTCGGACGATCCGACGATATGACCGTCGGTCCATGTGCAGCCAGAAGCAACGCTTCGTCGCCAACGGCTTCCGCGCGGTGCCTTGCCGGGTCCACGAGCAGTGGCCCTTTTTCCCGCCCACCGTATCCTCTCAGCAGAAAGCCGGGCGCAAAGCCCTCGTCCCGCAGTAAACCGGCCAGCGCAATTGCAAAGGGTGTCTTTCCGGTTCCGCCGACAACGAAGTTGCCGATGCAGATTACAGGCAACCGGCTTCTGGCCTTGGGTTTTTTGAAAAGTCTCCTGCCGGACACAAATCCGTAGGCCCAACTGAAGGGCACCAAAAGAGTCGAGGCTGGAGACAGTGACGGCTGCCACCAGAATTCAGGTGATTTGTTCATCCGCCGTCTCCTGGAGCCGCTTTGCGCGATCTCCATTCAAAAGGGGTTGCAGCAACGCCAAGGATTTGTCGAGCGCACCACGTCCTGCCTCGACGAGCGCCCTCGCTGTTTCAATTTGCCGGTGGATCTTTTCGGGGTTACGGAACAACTCGCCGACTTCATTGGCGAGTTTCGTCGGATCCTGCACCCGGACAGCAGCGCCATTGCTCCAGAATTCCTTGTAGACCGCGCGGGCATTTGCAACTTTCGGCCCAGTCACCAGAGCGGACCCGCTGAGCGCTGCCTCTACCGGATTGTGCCCGCCGACATCGGCAAAAGACCCAGCCAGGAACGTGACAGGCGACAAACGGTAGTACAACCCCATCTCACCAAGCGTATCACCAAGAAAGATCTCGGTTTCCGGTGTGACCGGTTGTTGAGAACTGCGCGACACGAGCGAAAGATCGCGGGCTGCAGCCAGATCGATAACGTCCTGCGCACGCGCCGGATGCCTTGGCACCAGAACAAGCAGCAGATCCGGAAATTCCTGCCGTAGCCTTTTGTACGCATCGAACACGATTTCATCCTCGCCGGGATGGGTCAGTGCCGCTACCCAGATCCTCCGTTCACCGATTTGCGCCTGCAGAACCGTGATCGCCTCGTCATCGACCGCCGGCTCGGGCGCATCGAACTTCAGGTTTCCCGGAACCTTTACGTCGTGGCAGCCAAGCTTTTCAAATCTTTCGGCATCCGCCGGACTTTGAGCAAGCACCAAGTCCAGGCACCTGAAAATGAACCGGGATGTGTACGGGACACGGGACCAGTTCCGCAAGGACCCGTCGGAAAGCCTGCCATTCAACAAGACAAATGGCACATTGCGGCCACGCATTTCGTCAAACAGGCACGGCCAGATCTCGGATTCGACAACCATCGCAAGGTCGGGTGACCAATGCTCAAGAAACCGGTTGAGTGGAACCGGCGCGTCGTAGGGTACGAACTGGTGAAAGGCACCGTCCGGCAGTCTTTTTTCGGCTAATTCGGAGGCAGTCACAGTCACCGTTGTCAGCAACACCGCGTGACCATCTCCGGTCAACGCGTCAATCAGTGGCAGCACCGACATGGTTTCACCGACGCTTGCGGCATGAATCCATATCAGACTACCTGCCGGACGGGCCAAATCGCTCCTGCCGAAACGTTCTCCCTTTCGGGCGGGAATTTCCTTCGATGAGCGGCTCCTGAGCCCAAAAAGAACATGAAACAAAGGTGAAACGCCTTGCGCAGCGGCCCGATAGAGACTGAGCAAAACTGGGCGCTTCTCAACCATCCGACCTGCCGACCAGTTCATAGGCCCGCCTGGTAACGGCATTCAGTTCGCCTTCCACTTCCCGGCGATAGGTTTCAAGCGCGTCTTCTTCCGCGTCAGAAGGAACCCAGATCAAGTCGCCAACGGCGATGCTGCCACGCCCGAACGGCAGATTCACACTTGCCTTGTCCCAACTGTTGAGCTCAATGCTACGGCTCGTTGCGACGGCGACAGGAAGGATTGGGCGGCCCGAATGCTTGGCAAGTTGCACAATTCCCTCGCCGGCCTTGCGAGAAGGCCCTTTCGGCACGTCAGCTGTCATGGCAATGCTGTAGCCGTCCTTCAATGCTCTGACCGCTTCAATAAAACCGCGCATGCCACCGCGCTTCTTGATCTGGCGTGCATTCCGGCCACCGGAGGCCCGGATCAATCCCAGACCGAATTTTCTGGCGGCGATTGCGTTCACCTCCCCGTCGGCCGACCGGGAGATCATGACCTTGGCTGGCCAGTGCCTCGGTTTTGCAAACGGCACCATAAAATGCTGCCCGTGCCACATCGCCACGATGACAGGCAACTCTTTCTCCGTCTCGTCGTGAATACCTTCGGGATCAACGTTGAAACGGTTGGTGTGATAGACCAGCTTCAGGTATCCGGCGAGCGCGGAACCCACGCCTGCAAGTACCCATGGATGGCGGCCAAGGCGTTTGATCATTTTTTGTTATCGCCTGAATGTTTCTGAGTTATGCCGCCGCTTCCGGATCCAGAAGGCGATGCATGTGTACAATGAAGTAACGCATATGCGCGTTGTCGACCGTGGCCTGGGCCTTGGCCTTCCAGGCTTTGCTTGCCTCGGCATAATTTGGATAGATGCCCACAATATCCAGCTCATCCAGATCCCGGAAGGTCAACCCATCCGGCGATTCCAGTTCACCGCCAAAGACCAGGTGCAACAGCTGTTTCGGGGTGTCGGTCTCGCTCATGAGCATCCTCGCTAAGTTTAATACAGGCGCTGGTCATCTACCGGATAATGTCCTCAAGCACCGCACGCACTGGTCCTATAAGCCCGGTCGAAGCCGCGATCAATGCCGGGTGACCGGTCCGACTGCGATTATAGGTCAGATCCCGGCCGGAAACGTCGGTTATCCGCCCGCCAGCCTCCTTCACCAGAAGGTCGGCTGCTGCAAGATCCCAGTCGCTCGGACCACCACGCGCTGTACCGACATCAATACGCCCCGCAGCAACCATGACGAGCCTGTAGGCCAATGACCTGAGGATCTCGGTTTTCTGAAACCCGGCAGCAAGCACATCCGTATTTGAAATGATCGAATGCGGTCCGGTCAAAGTCGCACCCGAAACACTCGTACGGCCGGAGACCCTGATCCCGGCTTCGTTCAGGAACGCCCCGCCACCCGCACGCGCCGTGAACATTTCGTTCCGCCGCGGACAGAAGACTGCACCGGTCACTGGCCGACCGTCTTCAACCACAGCGATCGATATCGTCCACTCATCGCCGCCGGCCAGGAATGCGCGGGTACCGTCTATCGGGTCAACGATGAAGACACGTCTACATTCCAGACGGGCGCGGTCGTCAGCGGTTTCCTCCGAAAGCCAGCCGTAGTCCGGACGAGCGGTCAGAAGGCGGTCCGCCAGAAACCTGTCCACCGCGATGTCCGCTTCGGAGACAGGTGACTTGTTACCCTTGAACCAGGTCTCCAGACCCTGCCCAAAGTAACCAAGCGCCAGTTCCCCTGCCTGACGAGCCGCTGTTTCCAGCAATTGAAGATCCGCAACGAGGTCACACCCGTCGGCATCCTGATCAGCTTCCGGCAAGCGCCATTCCTTCAATCATCACAGAGGGTGTCGCTGCCGAGTAGCGGTTGTCCAGGTCACTCCCGGGAACCAGCCGCCTGAACATGTCGTTCAAATTGCCAGCAATCGTAATCTCACTGACGGGTTCAACAATTTCACCGTTTTCGAACCAGAATCCGGCAGCCCCGCGGGAATAGTCCCCGGTGATGCCGTTGACCCCGTGGCCAATAAGATCGGAGACCAGCAATCCGCTGCCGGCTTCCGCCATAAGCGTGTCCAACGACAACTCTCCCGGCATCAGGGTTATGTTGGTGGCACCGGGCGACGTGCCGCTTCCGCTTCTGTGCGCGCGTCCATTGGGATCCAGACCCAGTTCACGAGCGGACGCACCATCAAGAAACCAGTGCTGAAGAATGCCATCCTCGATCATGTGCAAGACGGAGGCAGCCGTTCCCTCACCGTCGAACGGCCGGGTGGCCCCTCCCCTGCGCTTGAACGGGTCGTCGACAATCTGAATTCCGGGTGCGAAGATCGCTTCCCCCATCCGATCCTTGAGAAAACTGGTTTTCCGGGCAATGGAGGCACCATTTATGGCGCCGGTCAGGTGACCGAGAATGCTGCGTGCGGCGCGCGATTCATAAATGACATTGGTCGTGCGCGTGGAAAGCTTTTGCGGATTGAGACGACGGACAGCACGCTCGCCCGCCCTTCTGCCGATTTCAGCGGGTGCATCGAGGTCTTCGAAATACGTCCTGCTGTCAAAGTCATAGTCACGTTCCATACTGGTGCCTTCACCAGCGACCGCCGTCATTGACATGCCATAGCGGGATGTCATGTACGACCCTTCAAATCCATGACTTGTGGCCAGCACGACACCGGCGAGGCGCCAGGATGCTCCGGCGCCACCAGACTTGCTGACCCCGGCAACCTCCAGTCCCGCCGTTTCCGCTTCAAGTGCGATATCGGCGAGCGCATCCGCGGTCATTTCCCTGCTGTCAAGAAGTTCCAGTCCGGGCATGTTCTTTACAAGGAGGTGTTCGTCGGCAAGCCCGGCATAGGGATCTTCAGGCGCAACACGAGCCATCGCCACGGCACGCTCAGCCAAGGTGCCGGGATCATCCAGCTGATTTGCGGAAACGGCCGCTGTCCGCTTGCCAACGAAAACGCGCAAGGTGACGTCGTCGCCTTCGGCACGTTCGGTCTCTTCGACCTTTCCCTCCCTGACATCAACGGCGAGCGAGACGCCTGTCACCGCCACGGCATCGCAGGAATCAGCTCCGGCCTTCCGGGCCGCTTCGACAAGACGCACAGCACGCGACTGCAATTCGCTTTGATCAATCATTTCCGACATTCGTTCCGCCTTGATGGGTCTGCTTCATTCGCCCCGCTTCGGCTGTTGTTTACGCCCAGCGCCCGTGCTCCGCAACAACTTGCGCGCAAACGGCCCATCGTGGACAGGGCCAGCATGTTGAACCGCCTTTGAAATTTCCGTTTCGGCCCATTTTGAACACAGGCATGAACAGATCGTTTGCACCGCGCTTACACTCCGGTAACCCTCTTTAAAATCAGAGTTTTTTAACTCTATCTCTTAAGTGGTTCACGACTTTTCTCCGCTACATTCAGCTTCATCAAGAGACCTGAAGGTCCGACGGAGAGTCATTTGAGACGTCAAACAGAACAACAGGCGCCAAAAGCAACCGGGAGCAATGCAGAAACAATACTGCATCCCGGTTGCCTGCCGGTCCGATTTGAACAAAGGCTCGAATGCCGCCCCGGAACACCCTCTCTTCCTGCTGAAATCTATATCGACCGCACAAGGGTCATCATAAAGCGACGCATTGCAGGTGTTCCCGTCAGGGTCATTGTCCCTGCAAACGGTTTCGATGGTGTCATGGTCCGGATCGTTCCGGGTGCCGCGCCTGGTAACATAACGGCTGCGCTTATCCTGAAACATCCCGACAGCGCATTATCAATCACCCTCGCAGAGACGGAAAACTCCGACGAACTGGCCGTGCTTTGGAGCCGTTGGGCCCAAACGCTGAAACTGCCCATGCTCGTATGCGATCTTGGCGGTGAAGTTAAACCGATAGACGCATTCTGCGCGACACCCGCCGCAAATCCGGCTCCTCGACGCAAGCTGCGTCTGTTGACCGGCCGCCGTCCCCGTTTTCTGAACAGGCGCATACCTGGAACGGTGACCGCTGCCCCCGCAGTTTTCGGACATGAGCGGGAAATCATCGCAAGAACCTGAAGCCCAGCCGACTTCCCGTAACCGGAAGGCACTTCCTGGTCTCTCAAAGACCCACGCCAACCAGCGCATCGGTGACAAATCCGGCGAACAGGATCCAGCCATAGGTTCCGTTGGAACGAAAGAGCTTCAGGCACTGGTCGCCATCGTCGATGTCGAGCACGATCACTTGCCATCCCAGATGAACCACGCCTGCCAGGATACCTGCAAATGCCAACGGACCGGCGTCGGCAAATGCAGCTGCCAACGAAAAGAGCACCGTCGCAAATCCATAAAGGGCAATCAGGGCCGGCTTCGTGCGATTCCCGAATAGGCGTGCCGTCGACCTGACACCGACAAGTGCATCGTCGTCCTTGTCCTGATGCGCGTAAATCGTGTCATAGCCGATCGTCCAGCATATGCCTCCAAAATACAAAAGGACGGGCGCTGGCGACAACGACCCGAAAACCGCGGCCCAACCCATGAGGGCTCCCCAGGAAAATGCAAATCCGAGGAACAGCTGCGGCCAGTTCGTAATGCGCTTCATGAATGGATAGATCGCGACCGGCAGCAGTGAGGCAAGGCCGAGAACTATCGAGAATGTGTTGAACTGCAACAATACCAGCAACCCGATCAACGCTTGCACGATCAGGAAAATCCTGGCCTGGTTCTTGGTCACCTGACCTGCCGGTATCGGCCGGGACCGCGTCCGCTCGACCCTGGCATCAATGTCAACATCCAAAAGGTCGTTGTAGGTACATCCGGCGCCGCGCATTGCCACGGCTCCAACGAAGAACAGAACGAGATGCCAGGGGTTGGGCCACCCGTTGCCGGCTGCGATTGCGGCAAGCGCAGCTGACCACCAGCAAGGCCAAAGGAGCAACCACCATCCGATAGGCCGTTCCCACCTTGCTAGACGGGCATAAGGACGTAACCCGGCGGGCAAACGTGTATCGACCCAATGTTGCTTCACCGCGTCAGCGACCGGTCCCGTGTCCTTGGTGGAAAATAACATTCGCTGCCCTCTTCGAGTTCCGGACTTCTACCAAATTCGCGACGAAATACATCCTGCAATTGCCCTGGGATATCGGACAACAAGCCCGTCCCGATGATGAGCGATGATCTGCCTTCTCCGTCTCCGCGTCCATATGACGGTTCGCCGCTCCCAGCAGGCTCTTTGTCTTCAACGACGGAAGGACGGTCTCACCTGCACTTGTTTGCCCGATTTGCAGGGACAGACCTGCCATGATAGACCGCGCAACTGCAACGCTGGCGTACCCGAATCCGCGTCAGCGAGACGGATCGTTCTCGAAAGATCGGCGATACATGAAACTGCTGCTTATCGGGTCCGGCGGGCGCGAGCACGCCCTTGCCTGGGCTTTGGCGAAATCCCCGAAACTGACCAAGCTTTACGCCGCTCCCGGAAATGCCGGGATCGCCGAAATCGCCGATCTGACCGACCTGAATGTTTCCGATCATGATGCCGTGATCGGGTTCTGTCGCGCAAAACAGATCGATCTCGTTGTTGTTGGTCCTGAAGCACCGCTTGTTGCCGGGATTGTCGACGACCTTGAAGCAGCCGGCATCAAGGCATTCGGGCCAAGCCGAGCCGCTGCACAGCTGGAGGGATCCAAGGCATTCACAAAGGGTGTGTGTGACGACGCGGCAATTCCGACCGCCGGATATGGGCGTTTTGCCGATTGCGACGCCGCACTTTCCTACGTCCGCGACCAGGGAGCACCCATCGTCGTCAAGGCCGATGGCCTTGCGGCCGGAAAGGGCGTCGTGGTCGCCATGACCCTTGGTGAAGCGGAAGACGCGGTCAAGGCCTGCTTCGAAGGTTCGTTCGGGGATGCCGGTGCCGAAGTGGTCATAGAAGAGTTCCTGCGAGGTGAAGAAGCCAGCTTCTTCGTGCTTTCCGACGGTACCCATGCCCTCCCCCTGGCAACCGCCCAGGATCACAAGCGCGCCTATGACGGCGACGAAGGACCCAATACCGGCGGAATGGGGGCTTACTCACCGGCACCCGTCCTGACAGGCGACCTGGTCACCCGGGTCATGGATCAAATTGTCAATCCGACGATCAAAACCCTGGCGGACCGCGGAACCCCTTTTAAAGGCGTTCTCTATGCCGGCCTGATGATCACTGCGGCTGGTCCGAAGCTGATTGAATACAACACCCGTTTCGGCGATCCGGAGTGCCAGGTCTTGATGCTGCGTCTCAAGAGCGACCTTCTGGAACTCATGCAGCGCAGCGTTGAAGGAACATTGGCAACTGCAAACGCCGACTGGAGCCATGAGAGTGCACTTACCGTCGTCATGGCCGCAAACGGATATCCGGCAGCATACGAAAAGGGCACCGAAATTCGTGGCCTCGAAAAGATAGGATCCGAGACGCTCGAAGTGTTTCATGCCGGCACCAAACGCGAGGATGAACGATTGCTGGCAAATGGAGGCCGGGTGCTGAATGTGACCGCGCTCGGTGATACGGTTCGCGACGCAAAAGCCCGCGCATACGCGGCAGTCGGGCAGATAGACTGGCCGGAAGGCTTTTGCCGTAACGACATCGGCTGGCGCGCTGTTGAGCGCGAGGTAGCCGAAGGTACCGGAGACGAATAAAATTCCGGATACCCTTGCGGACTGAAGTGAGCAACAACAAGCCTGAAAAATCGTCTTGGCAGCATGTTCTGGTAGCCGATACTGTTTTGGTGTTCGTGGCCCGGGGAGAGCGTCTTGAAGAGTGATTTGCCCGATCTGTTTCCCGGATTCGAAACCAGATTCGTCGAAGCGAACGGGATAACCCTGTTTTGCCGGATCGGCGGGTCCGGCCCTCCTCTCCTGCTACTGCACGGCTACCCCCAATCGCACGTCATCTGGCATGAAATCGCATCAATCCTGTCGGCACATTTCACCCTTGTGATGCCTGATCTTCCCGGCTACGGAATGTCCTCCATTCCCCCGGTTTCCGGCAATCACGAGGCGTATTCAAAGCGGTCAATGGCGTCCGTCATGCGCGAAATGATGCGTGTGCTGGGGTACCGGACGTTTTTCGCAGCGGGACACGACCGGGGTGGCCGTGTTGGATACAGACTGGCCCTGGACCATCCGGATACGATCCCAAGGCTGGCCGTGCTCGATATCCTTCCCACGTCGGACTATTGGGACCGGATGAACCGCGTCTTCGGTCTTAAAGTCTATCACTGGATGTTCCTCGCCCAGCCATTTCCATTCCCGGAGAAAATGATAGCCGCTGCACCAGTCCGATATCTGGAACACACATTGGCGAGCTGGACAGCGGAAAAAAACCTCGACTGTTTTGCGGAAGGGGCCCTGGAACATACCCGTGCCTGGTTCTGCGAGCCCGACCGGATCTCCGCATGCTGCGAAGACTATCGAGCGGGCGCGACAATCGACAATGAGCACGACATCGCTGACCGGAACGCCGGCAACATCATACGGGCGAAAATGCTGGCCCTTTGGGGCGACAAAGGCATTGCAACGAGCGTCGACGACCCACTGGCGGTATGGCAGGCCTGGTGTCCACATGTCGAAGGACACTCCCTTGCCGTGGGCCACTTTCTGCCAGAGGAAGCACCAAAGGCTACTGGCGAGACCCTGCTCGACTTTTTCAGCTCCTGATTGAATAAAACTTGAATAAAATTTGAGCGATAAACTTCAATTCATCAGTACTGCCTGTAAAAAAAGTTGAAAAACCTGACTTTTTCAAAGTTGCGTGAATTGTCGCTTAATAGCGCTTAAGAATTCCATTCAAACCAATTTAACTATTCTAGTCTATTGTGAGAATGGGCAGAGAACGCTTGGAAAAAACGGCGCTTCATACTTGCGGCGACGAGACCCCGGCATCCTGGCCAATCAGTTAGCAGCTGCGGCTGCCGGGGGTATTTGTGCTGAGTATGGGCAAACAAGTGGCTGGGGAACAGGAGAAGCTGCGGGGACACGCGCCTCGTCAGGACCGGTTCAACGGTTTTCTGGACCGCCTCGTCGATCAGCTTTGTCCGGATGACCTGCATTTCGAGAAGCCCTTACGCATCGTTTTCCTGTCCTTTCTGGCTTTGACCGTATGTGTTCTTACTGTTCAGAACATCGTTTCCGAATACCGGAATTTGCGTGAACCCCAGGAAGCGCTCGTCAACACCGCTGAACGCCTGCTGATGAAGCAAAAGAAGGTCGGCTCCGAAACGCTTGACGAAATTGTCGGTGCGCTTGGTGCGAATGAAGATCTTCTGAACGCGATCCGCAACAATGACCATCGACAGATCAAACAGGTTGCAGACGCACTGTTTGCCGTGAAATTTGACAATCTCAACGTGGTGGAACTTGCGATCTATTCCGCCAACCGGAACCTGATTTACCCGGTCAATGGCACGGCACCCGTCCGCGTTCCCGGCGCAGTCTTCAAGTCCGACCTGAATTCAACCACCCCTGGCCGGAGCGACGGCATCGAATTCGGCCCGAACAACCAGTTCGTTGTCAGTGTCTTTCGTCCGTGGATATCCGACGGTCAATTGCTGGGATACCTGAAGCTGGCAATCGACATCGAACGCTCCCTGGCACTTGCAAGTGCTGCGGTGGACGCTCAGATCGTGAAATTGTGCGAATTGCCCGCGGCCAACGGAGACCCTGCCGGTTCGACCCGTTACAAGATCCTTGGAAACCTTGCTCCATCGGGGTTTGATCTGGGCGTTTTTTCTGCCGGCGACCAAGACCTTGCCCGGATACATCCATTGTATCTTCAGGACGGCAAGGTCTTCATGGTTCGCGACCTGCCTATCGCGGTCACACAGAACGATCACGCATTCAAGCTGCTGCTGGTCAAAGACATTACCGACAACGTCTGGGCATTCTTGAACGGTATTGTCATTTCCCTGCTTGCCGGTATCGGCCTTTCTTTCATTGCATGGGCCGTCATCCATCGCCTTCTTTCACGCTTGCAATCGTCTGTTCAGAAAACCCGCGCACGGCTCGAAGCAGAAGTCAGGGACTACACTGAGAAGCTGGAAAGCAATGCGTCAAAACTTATCGAAGCTCAACGTATTGCCACAGTTGGAAGCTGGGAAAGGGATGTTGCCACGAACGAGGTCAGCGCGACGGAAGAATATTATCGGATCATGAACCTTCCAGCTGGTCTTTCCTCGAAGAAGATCATCGAAAGAGTATACGCCCAAATACCTGAAAACGAGGCGCAGGCGGCCAAACTGATGGTCAGGCGTGCGATCGAGACCTGCGGCGAATTTGATTTCGAACACTCGCTGGTGCCAGAGAACGGTTCTCCACGCTACCTCCACATCCGCGGCTATGTGCTTTCCGGCCGGGACGGAACGGCGACCAAAGTCGTGGGAACCGTGCATGACATAACCGAACGCACACGGGCGGACCGCAAAAACAATCTGCTGGCCAATATTCTGGAATCTTCGCTCAATGAAATTTACATTCTCGACGCCAAGACCTTCCGCTTTGAACACGCCAACAAATGTGCCCTGAACAACCTCGGCTACAAGCTCGACGAACTTAAATCGCTGCAGATCTGGGACATAAACCCCATTTATGATCGGGATACGATCGAGCGGCAGACCAGGCCTCTACAGAACGGTGACATTGAGGGCGTGGCCGCGGAATGTCTGCACAAGCGCGTCGATGGTTCCGAGTATCCGGTAGATCTGCGCGTACAATTGCACCAGGACAAGGACCACGATCTTTTCGTCATCATTGCAAATGATGTCACCGAAAGGGTCCTGCGGGAGACTGAAACCCGTGAGGCCAGAGTACGGGCCGAGCGATTGGCCTATTTCGATCCACTCACCAAACTGTCCAATCGGGCTGGATGTCAGCGTGATGCGAAACAGCGCTTCGGCCACGACACCAAACCAGCATTCCTGGTGCATGTCGACATGGACAATTTCAAGCGCGTGAACGATACGCTCGGGCATCTTGCCGGCGATTATTGCCTTGAAGAAACCGGCCGCAGATTGCGTGAAGTCTCGCGCGGGCTAGGCACGCCCTATCGATGGGGCGGTGATGAGTTCGTCATTATTGCCGAAGCGAGCGACTCCGATCCGAACGAACTTTGCGAGCGCGCACGTCGACTCATGCGCATGCCGATGGAGTTCAAGGGCAATCGGTTCTGGCCAACCGTCAGCATGGGCATTTCGCTGTGTCCAGAGGACGGATCGAACTTTGAAGACCTGCTTTTCAATGCCGACCTGGCGCTCTACCAGTCGAAGGAAAACGGCAAGGATCGGCTCACGTTCTTCCGGACCAGCATGAAGACCGAAAGCGAAACGGAAGCCAGGATCGAGCGGGAACTTCAGGACGCAGTCAAGAACAACCAGTTTTTCATGGTGTTCCAGCCGCAGGTCAATCTGCGCTCGCAAACGATAACCGGTATCGAGGCCCTGATCCGGTGGGACCATCCGGACCGAGGTGTTCTGTCGCCCGGTGGCTTCCTGCCTGTCGTCGAAAAAACGAGCCTTGCGCCGGTACTGGGCGAAGTCGTCATCGACCGGGCCATGGCGGCGGCAAAGTACTGGCTCGACACGGGACTCGACTTTGGACGGGTCTCGATAAACGTGTCGCCTGCACACCTGGCGTCCGGTCTGCTTGTCGACCATTTCAAGGCCGCGATGGCGAAATATCAGGTCCCGCCTGACCGCGTTACCGCCGAAGTGCTGGAATCGGTCTTTCTGAGCGATAATCGTTCAGGCCATCTGGCTGCGCTGCGGGAATTATACGAACTTGGTGTTCACATTGAACTTGATGATTTCGGTACAGGTTATGCCTCGCTCACCCATGTGGCCGACCTGCCCATAAACGGTTTGAAAATCGACCGGTCCTTCACGAACCAAATGATTGACGACCCCAGAAAGGAAGCAGTGGTCAATCAGCTTATCCACCTCGCCCGATCGCTCAACATAAACATTGTCTGCGAAGGCGTGGAAACAGAAGCGCAGTATGACCGCCTGCGCATGATGGGCGATTTTTCCATCCAGGGCTTCCTGATTGCCGAACCAATGCCCCTAGATCAGATGACCGAATGGATGAGCGAAGCGTCCGACGATCTCTATTTCGTCATTTGACCGGGCGGCCGGCAGCTCGACAATTTGCGCGTTGACAGCACTCTTTCGCAGCGGATCGGTCCAGCCGAAGCTTGGAAAGACACAGTCCGGCACCCATCTGTCCCAAGGCACATTGATATGAAGGGCAATTCAGATGGCCTCAACACCCTTACCCGCCGGGACCCAACCACGCATAGGTCTGGCCCTTGGCAGTGGTGGCGCACGTGGCCTTGCCCACATTCCGGTTCTGGAAGCACTCGATGACCTGGGTTTGAGACCGGTCCAGATCGCGGGCACCTCGATCGGAGCAATCCTTGGCGCTGCTTATGCAAGCGGGCACAGCGGGCAGGATATCCGGCAGATTGTTCTCGACATTTTCGCCGACAGAAACACTGTCCTGTCCAAGGTCTGGCAATTGAGGCCGCGGCGGTTCGGCGACATGTTCCGGCCCGGACCGGTTCAGTTCGACCCCGAGCGTGTCCTTGAGGTCTTCGTTTCTGAATATCTGCCTGAAAATTTCGAAGATCTGCAGATACCGCTACGCCTGCTTGCAACGGATTTCTTCGGCGTCGAGGAGATCGACTTCGAAAAAGGACCACTCCTTCCGGCGGTTGCCGCGTCAATCGCAATTCCGGCGCTGTTTCGTCCTGTGAAGCACGGAGACCGGTTCCTGATCGACGGCGGTGTCGTCAACCCTCTCCCATTCGAAGGCATGCGCTCAAACTGCGACATTGTCATCGCTGTCGACGTCGTCGGAGCACCGGTGCCGCGGCCTGAAAAGTCCGATATCAACATGCTGGACTCGCTGTTCGGGTCTGCGCAAATCCTCATGCAGACCATCACCAACCAGAAACTCAAAATGGAACAGCCGGATATTCTGGTTCGCCCTCCGCATGACACAACTCGCGTCCTCGATTTCATGAAAGCGGATCGGATCCTGGACAGGGCGGAACACTTGCGGGCAACGACCCGAGAACAATTGGCTAAATTGATAAAAGAGACAATGAAAGTAACCTGAATGTCACATAAGTAAATTTCACCAGACAACTGGATTTTATTGCAAAATATTTTCAAATTAATTGTTGTTTAACGATTTAATGAGATCTTATTCTTGAATAAATAGGGGCAAAACAATGCAACATACGCGGTCAATAGATTTGGAGGACTGCCCAGTTCCAGAGGATCTACTCAAACGCCTGCTCGACGCGACACTGAATGCAATCTCGGATGTCGGATCCCAGTTGACAGAGCCCCAGCGCGCCGCTCTTGCGGTTTACTGTTACCGGCGCTCTCACCTGCGCCAACTCGGCTTGTCGCTGGCAGCCCTTTGCAACCGGGCCGCATTGATGATGGAAGCCGGTCATGCCGGTGAACTCATTCACATGCAGGCACAGGCAAACACCAATAGCGATGTTGACGCCGACCGACGCCCGAGGGGCGGTAAGGCACCCGTCAGCCTCTACGTTGTTTGACAGTTCATTCGGGGCGGGTACTTCCTCCCTCCTGCCCCCACCTGCGGCAACCGCCTCCGTATAAGTGATACGCAGGCCGGTTGCCCTTTTCTTTCCAAAAGCCTTGCCGAGTTGCTCCTGAAACCGGATTTGAACATGTTCTCGGCTATTCCTGCTTGCCAGTGACGATCTGACCGCTACTCTTTAGGGAACTGATAGAAACCGGGACCAGACACATGGCTTCAGGCGTTTCCGTTCTCAAACTGTCCCGGTACCGGGAAATCAATCCTGGCCGCGTCATTGCGGTTCTTCTGGGCATATTCCTCTCGTTTGTGGCCCAGCCGGCTTTTGCGATTTGTCAGCTGATCGCAAACGGTCCTTATCTTCAGCCCCAGGCCGATGCCGTCCGCGTCTGGCAAGCCTCGCTTCAGGCCGGAGAAGTTCAAATCCGTTACATCGGCCACTCGACGTTTGAACTCGAAACACCAGGTGGCGTGCGCATCGCAACCGACTACAACGACAGTGTCCGGCCCTTTCTCCCGCCCACGGTCGCGACGATGAACGGGGCTCATACGACCCACTACTCGCTAGCACCCGACCCGAGTATCGAACATCTGCTCTACGGCTGGAATCGCGAAGGTGGTCCAATGGACCACGACCTGACGGTTGAAGATGTCCGCATCCGGAACATCCAGACAAACATTCGCGGCTGGGACGGGGAAACCCGCAGGCTCGGCAATTCCATATTCATCTTCGAAATTGCCGATTTGTGTATTGCGCATCTGGGACACCTGCATCACAGGCTGACAAAGGACGACCTCGCCAGACTTGGTCAGATCGATGTCGTATTCGCGGCGATCGACAATTCCTCGACGCTCCGCCTGGACAGCCTGATGGATGTCTTGGCAAGCATCGGCCCGACCATGGTCATCCCGATGCACTTTCACTTTGCAGGTGCACTTCCGGCCTTCATGGGAAGGGCAACGGAAGCCGGCTACCGGATCGTCAGGGCAGAAACGCCGAAACTAGTGATCAGCCGATCCTCTCTGCCTGTGAACCCGACCGTCTACATCATGATGCCCGGAGGAACCTGACACCTGTTGCAGGGTCAATCAGCAAGCTGGTAGCGGAGAAATATTACCTGGCTGTCTCCGGTCAGCCGCCTGTCGATTTCTGAAAAACAATCGGGAACATCAGGCTCAACACCAGCACGTTCTTCCAGAACGCAGATCGCTTCCGGCTTCAGCCATCCACCCTTCACGGCAGAACCCAGTGCCGCTTCCCCCAGTGCCTTCCCGTAAGGCGGGTCGGCAAAAACAAGATCGAACGGCTCGATTGTTCCGGCGTCACCGAGGCGGGTCGCATCACGGCGAAATATCTTGGCCACACCGTTCAGGCCGAAATTTTCCATGTTTCGCCGGATAACACCTCGCGCCTCCGCGCCCTCCTCTATGAAGGTGCAGTGGCGGGCACCTCGGCTCAGTGCCTCAAGGCCGAGAGCACCGGTGCCTGCGAAAAGATCAAGAACCCGAGCGTCCTCGACGTCGACGGCAACACCATGAGCAAGAATATTGAAGATGGTCTCACGCAGCCGATCGCTCGTCGGCCGTGTCATCTGGGATTTTGGCGCGGCAATCGCTTTTCCCTTGAAACGCCCGGAAACAATTCTCAAGAACGACCGCCTCCGCGCGGACGACCACCGCCTTTTGGTGGTCGGCGACCATCCTTATTGTCTTGATCCGCCCTGCTTTGCTGTGCCTTGTCCTCCAGCAAGCCGTCATCGCTCCATATACGGCGCTGCGGCGTCCGGCGCTGTTCGCCAAATTCCTTTCGCGGCTTCGGTTCGGACGTCATGCGAAACTTGGATCTCGGTGAGACCTTTTCCTGCCGGGGACCAGCGCCGCCACGCTTGGCCTGCTTTCGATCCTGCCGGTCGTTCTTTGCGGTTTTGCGTTTGTCGGTCTCGGACTTGCCTTCCCGCGCGGTCAGCCATTTGCCCTGATTGCCACCCCGATCACCACTGGATTTGCGGCCAGAGCCGGATTCGGAGCTGCGGCGGCTGGCTGGGCTCTTTTTCGGAGTATCCTGTTTAGGCTGATGAAAAATCGGCGCATCAAAGTCGGCACCGGCTTCATTTGCGAGTGCCTCACCAAGCTGGTCGCGCAGGATCCTGCCCCGGATTTCACGGACATCGTTGTCCGGCAGGTCCAACAGCTGGAATGGCCCATAGGAAATCCGGATGAGCCGGTTCACCGTAAGACCCAGATGCTCGAGGACCCGCTTGACTTCCCTGTTCTTGCCTTCGCGCAAACCGACCGTAAGCCAGATATTGCCACCCTGTTCCTTGTCGAGGGTTGCCTCGATGGCGCCGTAGAGAACTCCCTCTACCGCAATGCCGTCCTGCAACGCGTCAAGATCTGCCTGGGTGATCTTGCCGAAAGCACGGACACGGTACCGCCGCAGCCATCCCGTCGACGGCAGTTCAAGAACGCGTGCAAGGCCGCCGTCGTTTGTCAGCAACAGCAGTCCCTCGGTATTGATATCAAGCCTGCCGACAGTCAGGACACGGGGCAATTCCTTCGGCAACCTTTCGAACACCGTCGGACGGCCTTCCGGATCCTTGTTGGTCGTCACCAGTCCGCGCGGCTTGTGATAGAGCCACAGACGCGTCCGCTCGCGCATTGGCAATGGCTCTCCGTCGACGAGAACCTTGTCGTTCGCCGAAACGGTGATGGCAGGCGTGGCCAGCACCTTGCCGTTCAGCTGGACACGCCCCGCCTCGATCCAGGTCTCCGCTTCCCGGCGCGAACACAACCCTGCGCGGGCCATGACCTTCGCGATGCGTTCGCCGCGCTCCAGAGTATTGTCGGAGACCACGTTGGCCGGCTCGGCATCCGGCCTTTTCCTGGCGGGAGCCCTGGAGGGCTTTTTGCCCTGCACGCTTTTTCCGCGCCCTCGGCCTGATTGCGGTTCGGGGCGCTTTTGAGAAGGTTTTCTTGTCGTCATGGATGCGTCATAGCAGAGCTGGACCGTTTCGGAAATCGCCAGTTGACGTCCAATTCTGCAATGGAGCCCTTTTCCTGGTGCATGGCACGTGCGAAACAACTTGCGCACAGGACCCTTGAGGGGATCCGTGCGGACGACTTGAAGACCTATCCGGCGAACCTGAAATATCCTCGACACATGACCACAACCAGCATCAAGACCGAGAAAAACTCTTTCATGAACATCGCCCTTGAGGAAGCAGTAGCCGCTGCCGCAAGAGGGGAAGTTCCGGTAGGTGCCGTTCTGGTCAGGAACGGCACCATCCTGGCCCGTAACGGCAACCGGACGCTGGAGCTGCACGACCCGTCAGCGCATGCAGAGCTTCTCGTCATCCGGACCGCGTGCACGCTGCTGGAATCTCAACGCCTGACCGGTTGCGATCTCTATGTCACTCTGGAGCCATGTCCGATGTGCGCCGGGGCGATATCCTTTGCCCGGATCAGACGACTCTATTACGGAGCCGGTGACGAAAAGGGCGGCGCGGTAGATCACGGAACGCGATTCTTCTGTCAGCCGACCTGCCACCACGCACCAGAGGTCTATGCGGGCATCGGAGAAACCGACTCCGCAAAAATACTTAAAAACTTCTTTATTTCCAAGCGGTAACGGCAATCTTGCGTTGCGCAGAAGTCACATCACTTCGCTAAAAGTGCCGGAACCTTTTCTCGCTCGCGTTTTCCGTTGGCAAACCGTCTGGTCCATCATCCATACTTGCACGTATCGGCACCCGTGAACGCTGGAGTTTAAAATGTCCCGTCTTGTTGCTCTTGGTCTGCTTGCCGGCATTGCCAGCGCGACCGGCCCCGCCAACGCCGCCGATTTGCCGGTTGCGCCGGAGCCCATCGACTACGTCCGCATTTGCGATGCCTATGGTTCCCGTTTCTACTACATTCCCGGCACCGAGACTTGTTTGCGCGTCCGCGGCAGGGTCCGTACCGAGTTCCGGGTTCGCAATTTCGGCGAGGCCGAAAACTCATGGGGTAACAGGGACTCTGACGGGTATCAGTGGCGCTCCCGTGGCTACCTTTATCTCGATGCCCGCACGCAGACGGAATTCGGCACGCTCCGCGGCTTCATCGAAATGTACATGCAGCAGACCAACGAAAGCGCGGGCTATTCAATCGACAACGCCTATATCCAGTGGGGCGGATTGCTCGCAGGCCTGACAAACTCGAATTTCGATTTCTTTACCGGTTACTCGTTCAACGCCCAGGTCGAAAGCTATTCGGACCAGTCGCTGAACCAGGTGGCCTATACCTATGCCTTCGGCAACGGATTCAACGCAACGATAGCCCTGGAGGACCGTTCCGATCGAGAGGCCAGCATCGGTCTCAACGGCGGTACGCTTGGATATGGCGGAACCCGGGTGCCGGATGCGATTGGCGTTCTCGGCGTAAGTCAGGGCTGGGGTGAAGCCCAGATCATGGGCGCCTTGCACCAAGTTTATCCGAACTCCGTTTACAACGGCACGACCGGCGGTTCTGAAGATGAACTCGGATGGGCCGTCGGTGCAGGTGTCGAAATCGAATTCGGCGGTTTTGCAAACGGCGGCAGCATCGCACTGCAGGGCGTTTATACAGACGGAGCGAGCGCCTATGGTTCGACCGGCTGGGACAGCCGCATTACCGATGCAGTCTGGGACGGCAACAGCACGGAAACCACCAAAACCTGGAACGTTTTCGGCGGTGTGAGCCTCGGCCTGACGGAAACCGTCGAACTCAACGTCGAAGGCGGTTATCACAATGTTGATGCGGGAACGAGTGCCTATGATTTCACGCAGTGGAGTGTGACGAGCAACCTCGTGTGGGAGCCCGTTTCGGGCCTTATCATCGGTCCTGAACTTCAGTACCGTGACATCGACTACAGTGCCGCTTCAGGCCTGAACGATACCTACCAGCTTTATGGTACCTTCCGGATGCAGCGTTCCTTCTAGTGCGCATCCCTTGAATGCTGGATTACCTGATGTCGAAAAGCGGTCTACCCGGCAAGACACGTCGGGGCGCTGCGGGTGCAGGGCCTTCCATCACCTGAAGGCCCGGTAACGTCAGGAGCGCAAGCCGAGCCTCGATCTTCAGCTCAATCCGAATTCGATTGCCCGAAAATCTGAAATCACCGGACAATCGGGTTTTGCAACATCCGGGCTGGCAAATCCGATCGCGATCACGTCGCTTCCGGCATTCAACCCGGCCTGAATACCTGCCGGGGCGTCTTCAAAAACCAAACACTGTCCGGCACTGGTGCCAAGCTTTTCTGCAGCCAGTGTGTAACCGGAAGGATCAGGTTTCCCGTGTTCGATATCTTCGGCAGTTATCAACACTTCGGGAATTGGCAGGCCGGCTGCAGTCAACCGGCGAACAGCAAGATCGTGGCCGGCAGATGTTACGATGGCCCAACGGCCGGTCGGCAATTGGTTCAACAAATCAGCGGCCCCGGGGATTGCCACTATTCCGCGGACATCGTCAGTTTCTGCCGCCTCGATTTTGTCAGCCTCGGATTGGCAATCCGTGCCGGCTTTCGCGAATTCTCGAACGACATCAATTGTTCGTCGGCCATGTGAAACGGCAAGTATGGAAATGGGATCGAGTTCATTGGCAATTGCCCAATCCGTTAAAACACGCTCGATCACCACACGGGAATCCAAAAGCGTTCCGTCCATGTCGAACAGAACGGCTGAATAGGCTCGATCTAGCTGCAGCATGTTTTGATTTGTTCCTTTCACAAACAGTGCCGAAAAAAACCTGAACAGGTAGGTGCAGCAATGATACGGCGTGTTTCAGGTTTGCCAGGCCAGAGCGTGTCCTCTGTCCGACTTGCTCCGGGCTAAACTGCCCGGAACTGTGGTTCAGGTGCCTTCCCGGGCCCATTTGTCCCGGACGGCATCCCAGAGACCCGTCTTCCACAAATCGCTGTGACCCGCGCCCTCAATGATCAGGATTTCCTTGGGATCAGATGCGAATTCGAACAACCGCTTGCCATGGTCGACCGGAATGACCGCGTCCTCGGTTCCGTGAACGATCATCACCGGCGCACCGACTTTCCCGATCCGCTCGCGTGTTTTCATCGGGTCCTTCATCAGCATTTCAACAGGAAGCCAAGGATAGCTTTCGCCTGCCATGTCAACGAGTGCGGTATAAGGTGCTTCCAGTACAACAAGTCCTACATCAGAACGTTCGGCGCCCACGGCAGCCGCAAGTCCGGTTCCGAGGCTCTCGCCGTGGACAATGACCGGTGACCCGGCAGCTGCTGCCCTGTCGTAGTGTTCCAGCGCATCGGAAATGAGGGCGGCTTCCGAGGGGCTTCCCTCGCTGCCGGCATAGCCGCGATGTGTTGGTGCATAGAGACCGTATCCGCTGTCCACGATCTGCTTGAACCGCTTCCAGCGGCCCGAGAGATTGCTCGAATTGCCATGAAAATAGACAACAGTCGGAGTACCCGGATCCACCGGCTCCGCGGTCCAGACCGTTATCTTTGTTCCATCCGCCATTTCGACGATTTCGGCTGAAACAGACTCAAGTCCCTTGTCTGCAGGTGTTTCCAGTTCGCCGCTTGGCACAAAAACGAAGCTACGCTGGTTCACATACATGTATCCTGCTGCCATGGCGTATGCGATGGCAGCGGCGAACACCAGTTTGATCAGGCCCCGCCGAAACTTCGGCCAGGCACCCGCATGTTTTTCCTGTGCTCCCGCTGCACTGCCGCCTTCAGCCTCGGCCATGACACGCTCCTTGTTGCATTTGCCGTTGTTCCTACGCATGGCGGGTTGTTGCCGATCAGATTGCCGCGATCACTTGCGCCCGAAAAGCCTCTCAATGTCCGTCAGCTTGAGCTCGACCCAGGTCGGTCGGCCGTGATTGCACTGGCCTGATTTGGGCGTTGCCTCCATGTCGCGCAAGAGCGCGTCCATTTCTTCCGGACGCATTCGCCGGCCTGCGCGCACGGATCCGTGACATGCCATGGTCGCGGCTACATGGTCGAGTTTTTCCTTCAGGCCGTCCGCAGTGTCCCATTCCGCCAGCTCATCGGCCAGGTTTCTGACCATGCCCTGAATGTCCATGTCACCCAGCAATGCCGGAGTTTCCCTGACGGCGATCGCACCGGGACCGAATGCCTCCAGCACGAGTCCGACCTCTTCCAGGTCTGCCGCCTTTTCGTGCAAGCGGAGCGCATCTTCTTCCGCCAATTCGACAATTTCCGGGATCAGGAGAATCTGGCGCGCAACATCTTTCTTCGCCAGCGCCTCCTTCAGCCTTTCATAGACGAGCCTCTCGTGCGCCGCGTGCTGATCGACAATCACAACACCATCCGTGGTTTGTGAAATGATGTAGGTTTCATGAACCTGCGCGCGTGCAGCACCAAGAGGCAGTTCGGTCTTTCCGGTTTCGACTGGTTCCTGGTGAGCCCTTGCATCCGCGGATGGAACCGACATTTCGGCGAAACCGTTCTGAGCCCGGTAACTCTCCTGGGCTGTCTCGGCAAATCCCTCCATCGCCGCTCCGTCATCCTCCAGCGGACGGAAGACTTCCGGATTCCAGCGGTCGCCGGCTTGCGGCCGGGCATGAGGATACGCCTGAGCCTGGGCGTTTCTTCCGGTATTCCCCTGACCTGGCGTGTATGCACCTGCAGCGGAAGTCTGAAAGCCGGGTCCTTGGGAGCGCAGTGCATCAAGTGCGACCGCGGCGTTGGAGGTTGACGACCGGTGCCCGGCCTGAACGAGCGCCTGTTTGATGGCCCCGACGAGCAGTCCGCGAACCAGTTGGGAATCGCGAAATCTCACATCCGCCTTTGCCGGGTGCACATTGACATCCACCTGCGCCGGATCCAGTTCGAAAAAGAGAACGACGACGGGGTGCCGGTCTCTTGCCAGCACATCGGCATAGGCGCCGCGCAGTCCGGACAGCAACAGTTTGTCCTTTACCGGCCTGCCGTTGACAAAAAAGAACTGATGTTGGGCATTGCCGCGATGATGGGTCGGCAAACCGGCAAATCCGGTCAGGTGAACCCCTTCCCGCGCCGCATCTATTTCCATCGCGTTTTCGACGAATTCCTGCCCGAGTATCTGGGCGATCCTCGCAAGCTCGGGTTCATTGCCTCTTGCGGCCGGCCAGCTTTGCGCCTGCCGGTCAGCGCCCGAAATCGAGAAACCGACTTCCGGATAGGCCAGAGCGATCCGTTTGACGATATCCGTGACCGCAGAGGTTTCCGCGCGGTCGGATTTCAGAAACTTCAATCGGGCCGGGGTCGCAAAGAACAGGTCTCTGACTTCAACCAGTGTTCCGCCGGCACGCGCGGCAGGTGCCAGCGGCTGTTCCCGTCCCCCTTCGACCGCAATCGCCCAGGCATGATCTTCTTCCCTGTGACGGGTCTGTATCGTCAGCCTCGCCACGGAGCCGATGGATGGCAGGGCCTCTCCGCGAAATCCGAGAGTCTGGATATCGAAAAGGTCATCGTCGGATATCTTGGATGTACAATGTCGGCGGATTGCCAGTTTCAGGTCGTTCTGGCGCATGCCTTCGCCGTCATCGGCAACGCGCATGAGCGTCTTCCCGCCGGCAGCGGTCACGATCTCGATATTCCGCGCTCCGGCATCAACGGCATTTTCAACCAGTTCCTTGATGACACTGGCAGGCCGCTCGATTACTTCGCCGGCCGCAATCTGGTTGATCACCTGTTCGCCAAGTTGCCTGACCTGCATGAAACTCCCTTTACTCGGTTTCGCACTGCGTCATGTTCCTATATGGTCCGCGCCGAGTTTGTCCCGATTCTTTCCCAGCTTATCAGATCAAGCACAATCCGAGTGAAAGACATGACCGTTTCTGCACCGCTTCTGATTGACGGGCTTCGCGCCGTTGCTCCTTTCTACAAGGGGGTTCTGTGCGATGTCTGGGGTGTGCTTCACAACGGGGTTGCAGCGTTCGAGGAAGCACACAAGGCGCTGAGAGCCTATCGGGAAGAGACCGGCGGCAAGGTGGTACTGATCACGAACGCACCACGCCCGGCCAAACAGGTTGGGAAGATGCTTGCAAAACTCGGTGTTCCCGAAGAGGCCTACGACGATATCGTGACATCTGGCGATGTGACCCGGGCGATTCTGGAGGAACAGGGAAACAAGACCCTTCTGCATCTGGGGCCCAACAGGGATCAGCCCCTTTACTGGGACCTTGAAGCGACCTTCACCACAAATGACGACGAGGCGGAAGCGATCAGTTGCACCGGACTTGTGGACGACGAGAGGGAAACGCCCGACGACTACCGGGACCGGTTGCAAAAACTGGCCGACCGGAAGTTGCTCATGATCTGCGCCAATCCGGATATCGTGGTGGAACGTGGTGACCGGCTGGTCTGGTGTGCAGGAGCCTTGGCCCGGCTCTACGAAGATCTGGGCGGAGAAGTCGCCATTCTCGGCAAGCCGCACGCACCAATCTACCACGCCGCAATGAAACGGCTGGAAACGCTTGCGGGTGAACCGATTTCAAAGGAAGACGTTCTGGCCATTGGCGACGGTCTTCCCACGGATATCCGCGGAGCGGTCTCACAGGATATCGACGTCCTGTTTATTACCGCCGGAATTCACGCTTCGGACTTCGGACCCAGTGACGCTCCGGAAGAACACCTGATCCGCAAACGTCTGATCGAGGAGGGGCTACGCGCAAGAGCTGCTCTGCCCCGGCTCTGGTGGTAGAAACAAAAAAGGGCCGCCAGCGGCGACCCTTTGTTCAATCGGGATCGAGATTCTTCAGTCGAAAAGCTTGTCGATATCCGCCTGGGCGCCCATCAGCATTGAATCGATATCATCCTGCGAAACGCCTTCACCATCGTGTTGCGGACCGTGCAGGATCAGTTCACGCTTGCGGCGCTCTTCGTCGCTTTCCTGAAGTTCCGCATCCAGATCCTCCGGAATACGCAGATGTTCGATAAAGGACGAGACGCGTTCGTCGATATAATTCAGGGTCGTCACGACCTTTGAAATCCGTTGTCCCGTTATATCCTGGAAAGTGCAGGCTTCGAAGATGCTGATCATCTTGTTGCTGACCAGTTCCTGGTAGGCTTCCGTGTCGCTTGTGTCCGCCCCCATGATATCCTCGGCGGCTTCCATGATCGTGTTGGTGGCCTCTTCGGTCGCCTCGACAATCGCATCAAGCTCGCGTCCGGCATCAGGTATCTTGTTGCCGGTCATGTCATTTGCGCGCAGTTGGCAAATTTCTTCCTTCATGCGCGTAATTTCTTTGGCGATCAACTTGAGCTCTTCAGTCACCGTTGGCTGAACGGTCGACAGAAAGTCATGCATCGATCCGGACATGACCTCTGCAAGGTGCATCACGTCCGTGAGTGAGACTTCGCCATCACGATTTTTGTTCTGTTCCAGGAAATCTATAACGCGCGCAACGTTTTCCTGCTTTATATTGGCCATAAGGTTCACCCCCCGCATGAAAGCCATTCCTGAACGCAGCGGCAAACTTTGCGCCACGTTCCTGCTTCAGAATCCCGATAGACCTGAGCACACCTGCCCGTCCGACAGCTGTGTCACGCCTTTGATCCCGGTTTGCGCCGGCGGAACACCCACTACTGGGCTCCGCCCGGCACAAAGGTCACTCGGAGAAAACAGCTTCGATCTTGCCCTTGAGCGTCTGAGCATTGAACGGCTTCACGATGTAGTTGTTCACACCGGCTTTCTTTGCGGCAATGACGTTTTCCGTCTTGGATTCCGCAGTGACCATAATGAACGGGGTTTTGCTGAGACCAGAATCGGAACGAACCTGCTTGAGCAGTTCGTAGCCGGTCATCGGCTCCATATTCCAGTCCGAAATGACCAGGCCGTAACGGCGCTGCTTCATTTTTTCCAGGGCTTCGGTGCCGTCCGCGGCATCGTCGATGTCTTCGAAACCAAGTTGCTTCAACAGGTTCCGAATGATGCGAATCATCGTTTTGTAGTCATCGACCACGAGGACCGGCATCTGAAGATCAAGGGCCATTGTCTACTCCATACTGTCAATTGGCGCGGCCCCTGGCCGTGGGCCGGTGGAAACGCGATATGACTCTGAAGGAGAGCAACACAATTACTGTGTCCTCACCTCCCCACACCCGGCATAATCTACCTGCTGGCCCTGAAAAGACCGTTAATAACGCGCGTATTTTTCTTCGCCGAAAGCATAATTGCCAGAAAACCCTTGCGGGCCTAGCGTTCTCGCCGGTTGGAAACAAGAAAAAACCGGGCGGAATTGGCATGTTGGAACTGCGAACACTCTGTTTCGAAGATCTGGAAACGGGAATGCGGGAAGAACTCGTGAAACACGTCAGTTCTTCTGATGTCGTAGGCTTCGCCGAAGTCTCGGGGGACCGGAACCCCATTCACCTGTCGGAGCACTTTGCAGCACGCACACCTTTCAAAACCCGGATTGCGCATGGCCTTTACACCGCAAGTCTCATTTCGGCGGTGCTCGGGACCCGTCTTCCCGGCCCAGGTGCGATTTATCTTTCCCAGACACTCAATTTCAAGGCACCGGTCAGGATCGGTGACGACGTCAAGGTAACGGTCACGGTCGAAGAACTCATGGAACGGGGAAACCGCGCCCGGCTTTCCTGCATCTGCAGCGTCGAGGATCAGGTGGTTCTGGAAGGTGAAGCCCTGGTGAAGGTCCCTCGCCGTGACGAGGACAGATCGCGTATCTGACCGCAAAGCATCGGCCGACCGGTTTACGATGTCTACCGACCTTGACGTTTTCACGCGCAGACGGCAGTTTCCACGCCAGCATCAGCGAGCGGACACATCACGTGCCCCCGTTCCCACTGCCGTTTCCCGAGAAGCCGTTCCGGCCGACACACTGCGCGAAGGTTTGCTGCATGAGCCCGTCTCAATCCGCCAGTTTCTTGTACGCCGAGAATCTGGACGCGTTTCCTGAAGAATTGAAAGGCGGCATCGTCGCAATCGGAAATTTTGATGGCGTGCATCGGGGGCACAGAGCCGTACTGGGCGCGGCATTGGGGCTCGGTCACGGCACGCACCATCCCGTTTTCGCCATGAGTTTCGAACCGCATCCGAGAACAGTGTTCAATCCTTCCAAACCGGTCTACCGGCTGACGCCTCCGCCGTTGAAGGTCGAGATGCTGAATGCGTGCGGACTGGACGGGGCCCTTATCCTGCCGTTTACCCGGGAATTCGCCGGCATTGAAGCAAACGCCTTTGTTCAGGACATCCTGATTGACACACTCGGCATTTCGCACGCGGTCACGGGCTATGATTTCCACTTCGGCCGGGCGCGACAAGGAACACCCGACTATCTGCGCATGGCAGGCGCTGAAAACGGTTTCGGTGTCACGATCGTTCAGCGTGAAGAAGATGAAGGCGCCGAAGTCATTTCCTCCACCCGGATTCGCGACTGCCTCGCACAAGGAGACGTAGCGCAGGCCAATGCCCTGCTCGGGTACCGGTGGTATTTCGATGCAACGGTCGAACACGGCGACAAGCGCGGGCGTGACCTCGGCTATCCGACAGCGAACTTGCATCTGAGCGGTGACAGTCCGCTTCTCCAAGGCATTTACGCGGTCAAGGTACGGACGGAAAACGGCTGGCATGACGGTGTCGCCAGCTACGGCAGACGGCCTACTTTCGACGACGGCGCGGTCGTGTTCGAAGTCTTCCTGTTCGATTTCAGCGATGACCTATACGGCCAGACACTGAGAATACACCTTGTTTCCTATCTCCGGGGAGAGGACAAGTTCGATTCGGCCGAGGCCCTCGTTGCGCAGATGGATCGTGACAGCGCCGAAGCGAGAGCGGCATTGCAATCCCTCCAACCCCTTTCGGAAATCGACATGAAGTTGCTGGATCTTGCCACGTGACGAAAGTCTCAGCCCGGGCACCGGTCGAACCTAATCCGCTATTTGCAATTTTTCTGATGACAACAGCAATGCTGATCGTTCCGGTCATGGATATCATTGCAAAATACCTGTCGTCGGCGCTACCGGCACTTGAAGTTACCTTCGGCCGATTTTTTTTCCAGTTCGTGATCTGCCTCTGTATCGCACTTGTCACCGGACGGATAATGCGGCTCAGGGCCAGGCAGCCGGTCATCAATTTTCTGCGTGGCATCCTGCTCGCGATTGCATCGCTCAGTTTTTTCACCGCCGTCAAATACATGTCGGTCGCAACGGCGATCTCGATCTTTTTCATAGAACCGATGGTCTTGACCATGCTGGCCGCGCTGATCCTGAAAGAACAGGTCGGCATCCGCAGGATCGGCGCCATTCTTGTCGGGCTTCTGGGCGCCATCGTCATCCTGCGCCCAAGCCTGGCAGAAATCGGACTTGTCAGTCTACTGCCCGTTTTGACCGCATTCTTGTTTTCCTTTTATCTTCTGATCAACAAACTTTACCCGGTGGAAGACGACTTGCTCACGATCCAGTTCGGCGCCGGTCTATCAGGTGCGCTACTGCTGGGTACGGCTTTGCTGATCGGATCGTACGGACAATTTGAAGGCTACGAATTCGAAGTCCCCACACTTCCGCAAACGGCCTTGCTTGCGCTCATCGGGCTGATTTCATTCGCCGCCCATGGACTCGTTGTTGCCGCTTTCCAGCGCGGCAGTGCCAGCCTGCTCGCACCGCTGCAATATGTCGAAATCGTCAGCGCGACGCTGTTCGGCTATCTTGTCTTTTCAGACTTTCCCGATGGTCCGACATGGATAGGGATAGCACTCATCATTGGCAGCGGGCTCTATATCGCGCACCGTGAACGGAAGCTGAAAAAGAAAACTCAGGCCGATGCCGTTCCGGAGATGTGATCCGGTTCACGTTCCCGTTGCCGTGCACGATCGATGAGCTGCATGCGCCGCATTCCAAGAAACAGGATCGCTGCCGGCAAAAGCGGTGCCATCGGAATGCCAAGCAGGATGGCAAATGGTGCCGTAGATGCGGACAGTCCGATGACCACGGCAAGCAAAATCCTGTCATACGGGAAAAACCCTCGATCGAGCCCTTCCCTGATCAAAAACGCACACGGGATGACGAGTAGCGTCAGGTCATAGGTGAGTGCAAACGGTGTCACCAGGAGGGTTCCGCCAATCAGTGATGCGGACCGGACGGCCATGTCGCCCGTTCTGCGCCAGGTCTTCCAGACGCAGATGAGCGCGCCGAGGCCGACCAACATCTGCGCAGCCATCGAAATCTCATGACCAAGCCCGAATTGACGAAAGCTGCCATAGACAGAAATCATCTTGCCCCATTCGACACCGCCAAGCTCCATCATTGCTGCTGCGACCGGCGCCTGTTGCCAGAACATCAGCCAGACACCGGCGCCAAGCACAGCAGCGCTTAGGCCCGCAAACACCAATGTGGTCACCGACGCGCCGAGGAAGGCTCGCCAGTTCAAGCTGGCAACAAGCGCGACCGGGACAAGAATTCCGAGTTGCGGCTTTATCGTCAGCAAACCGAGAGCAAACCCGGCCAGCATCATGCGCTGGCGCTCGATACCGACCAGGAAGAATCCGTAAAGAGCGGCGGTCAGGGCCGCATTCTGTCCGTGAAACGCATTGTTTGCACAGGCCGGGATGAGGATCAGGCACGCGGCGAGCAGCCACTTGCCGGTGATCAGCCTGCAGGAAAGGCACAAGAGCGCAGTGGTTGAAATCACGAAAGCCGCAAAGGCCATCTTGTAAGGAAGCGCAGCAAAAACGCTCAGGAGAAGCTGGAAAGTCGGCGGATAGAAGAAGCCGAAGACCGTTTCGGACCCCGAGATTTCGACCTGCAATGCCGAAAACTCGGCGGGAACATAGACAATTTCAGGGACCCCGGCGAGCGCCTGCCGTCCTGCAAGCCAGAAACTGAAATAGTCCATCAGCACGGTGCCGTTGGGCGCGCCGAAAGCGTTGGGAACAACCAGCAACCAGATAAGGCCGAGACTGAGGCCGATGGCGGAGCAAAGGCACGCGAAGCCGATCCGGTCCCAGGTAAGCCAGGCCCCCTCGCGAATCCCCTTTTGCCAGATCATTGCGGCGCGGTTTCGCGCTTTCATGACTGCACCTCCTTGCCGATACGACCAGAAAAACTGACAAGGCGCATTGACACAAAAAGGATGATTGCCGGTGCAACAAGACCGAGCGGCACTCCCGAGACAGCCCCGATGTATCTTGAGGAGGCAGAGAGCAGCACCGCGAGGGCAACCAGCGTCCACATGTACGGGAATGCCTGCTTGCCGTTTGTGGCCTGCACCAAAAACGCGATCGCGACAGCCAGGGCCGCCAGGTCATAGGGCAGCACATAGGGTGTCGCAAAGAACCCGGCCGAAACCAGAACCGCTGCCTTCAGACCGAAAGCCTCGTCGGATCCCCAGACTTTCCAGACCACCCACAGGGCCGCGAGGGACGCCGCGCCCTGAACCGCATAAGCGGGCAGCGCGTCCAGGCCGATCAGGCGAACAGAGGCGTAGACGGATGCCATCTTGTAAAATCCTGCCATTCCCTGGTCGGTTGCCTGGCCGGTGAACGCGGCCTGTTCCAGAAAAGCCTGCCAGGTACCGGAACCCAGCACAATCCAGCTCAGCGCGGCAACGGTGATCGCGGTGACAGCGGCCGACGAGAATGCCCTGTAGTAACCAGCCGCCAGGAACGCGAAAGGCAGAAGAACGCCCATTTGCGGCTTTATCGTCAACAGACCGATGAACAGCCCGGCCAACACTTCGCGGCGCTCCGACAAGGCAACAAGGCCGGCTCCCAGCAATGCAGCGCACAGAAGTGCATTTTGTCCGTGAAACACCGCATTGAAAGTTGCAGGCATCGCTGCGATCAGCAGAACCCCGGTCCAATTGCGCAGGATGCGTGCGCAGACCGCGCCGGCGAATGCCAGGCTGACCACTTGTGACATCACATAGGCCGGGATTGCAGCCATCGTCCCAAGAGGGGCCAGAATGAGTAAAAAGGTCGGCGGGTAGAAGAACGGATAGAAGGCACCGGGTTCAAGATAAGGCGCTTGCAGCGCAAGAAAGGCTTCATTGTCGTAGGCAACCTGGGGCGTGCCCCGCACTACCTCCGAGCCCGCCAACCAGAAACAAAGGAAGTCGTTTATCGGCACGCCAGTGGCGGTCACGGCCGGTCCGGCCGGTGAAAAGAAATAGATCAGCACCGCGCAATAGGCCGTGACTGCCATGAGACCTGCCGGGATCAGGCGATCCCGCGTCGCCCAGTACCCATCTGCAAAATACGCGGCCATGCCGTCCTCTTGATCAAGCTCCTCCTCTTCATAAACTGCCAGCCGTTAAAGAAAGCCTGCCATTCCGGCAGTCGAGTACCCACGAAATACTGCAGACCTCTTTATTCGGCCTGCAAGTGCTGCTATGTCCCATCCCATGCACGACATGCCACTCATATTCATCGGCTCTGAGATGATCGCGATTACGCGAATTACCTGCCCGGCCTTCGGCTGACGCGAACAACGCGGCGCCAGGGACCGGGACACTCCTGTTCTCGCGGCCTGAAGACAGGCACGCAACACCCCGTAAAAATGGCGGGCAGTTTGCCCGAACGACCGGATCGACTTGACGATGACCGAGACAGATAAACGCGACTATTCCGAAACGCTCAACTTGCCGAAGACCGATTTCCCGATGCGGGCGGGCCTTCCCAAGAAGGAACCTGAAATCCTCGCAAGATGGGAAAAGCTTGATATCTACAACAAATTGCGCGCGCAGGGTGCGACCCGCGACAAATTCGTGCTGCATGACGGCCCCCCCTATGCCAACGGCAACATCCACATCGGGCATGCACTCAACAAGACGTTGAAGGACATTGTCACCCGCTCGATGCAGATGATGGGTTTCGAGAGCAATTATGTTCCTGGCTGGGATTGCCACGGCCTGCCGATCGAATGGAAAATCGAGGAACAGTACCGCGCCAAGGGCAAAAACAAGGACGAGGTTCCGATCAACGAATTCCGCAAGGAATGCCGCGAATTCGCCGAACACTGGATCGATGTACAGCGCAAGGAATTCAAGCGCCTCGGCATTGAGGGGGACTGGGACAACCCCTATCTTACCATGCGCTTTGAGAGCGAGGCGGTCATCGCCCGAGAGCTGATGAAATTCGCCATGTCCGGGCAGCTCTATCGCGGCTCCAAGCCGGTCATGTGGTCGGTTGTCGAAAAGACGGCACTCGCGGAAGCGGAAATCGAGTATCAGGATCACAAGTCCGACATGATCTGGGTGAAATTTCCGGTCGTGACCGCCGGTGGCAGTGATCAGGCCGCCGTGGAGCAATTGCTCGATGCGTCCCTGGTCATCTGGACAACCACGCCCTGGACCATTCCCGGAAACCGGGCGATCTGTTTTTCTTCGCGTATTGCCTACAGTCTGTTTGAAGTCACGCAGGATGGCCTGCCGGACGAAAACTGGGTGCAGAAAGGCGATCTCCTGATCCTTGCCGATGCTCTGGCGGCAGACGTCTTCAAGAACGCCCGCATTTCAGACTTCAATCGTGTTCGTGCCGTAACCGCAGACGAACTTGAGGCAATCACCTGTGCACACCCTCTCGCCGACCTCGGCCTCGGCGGCTACGAATTCGATGTGCCCGTGCTGGATGGTGATCACGTAACCGATGATGCAGGTACGGGCTTTGTCCACACTGCCCCCGGCCACGGCTCGGACGATTTTGAAATCTGGATGGATAAACGCGCCGAACTGGATGCGCGCGGTATCAATACCGCCATCCCGTTCACGGTTGCCGATGACGGATTTTACACCAAGGATGCTCCGGGCTTTGAAGGTGCCGAGGTCATCACCCACAAGGGTGAAAAGGGCAAAGCCAACAAGGTGGTCATCGAAAAGCTGAAGGAAAGCGGAAATCTGATCGGCCTTGGCAGACTTAACCACTCCTATCCGCATTCCTGGCGCTCGAAGAAACCGGTGATCTTCCGCAACACCCCGCAGTGGTTCGTCTACATGGACAAGACATTGTCCGGTGAAGGAGACACGTTGCGCACGCGCGCTCTCAACGCGATCGACGAGACCCGCTTCGTGCCGGGAAGCGGTCAGAACCGGTTACGCTCGATGATCGAGAACCGTCCGGACTGGGTCCTGTCCCGCCAACGCGCATGGGGTGTCCCGATTACCGTGTTCATCCACAAGGAGACGTCTGACGTTCTGAAGGATGAGGCAGTCAACGCGCGCATTTACGAAGCCTTTTGCGATGAAGGTGCCGATGCATGGTACGCGGAAGGTGCCAAGGAGCGTTTCCTCGGGAATGACTATCTGGCCGATGACTGGGACATGGTCACCGATATTCTCGATGTGTGGTTCGATTCCGGTTCCACCCATGCCTTCGTCCTGGAAAAACGGGACGATCTCAACCCGACCCGCAAGAAGGACGGCGGAAACGACTATGTTCTTTATCTTGAAGGGTCGGACCAGCATCGCGGCTGGTTCCATTCCTCACTGCTGGAGAGTTGCGGCACGCGCGGTACGGCGCCCTATGACGCCGTCCTGACACACGGCTTCACCATGGCCGAAGATGGCCGCAAGATGTCCAAGTCACTCAACAACCAGGTGTTCCCTCAGGATATCATCAAGCAGTACGGGGCCGACATCCTGCGTCTTTGGGTGGCGTCGACAGACTATTGGGAAGACCAGCGTCTCGGCCAGGAAATCATCAAGACAAACGTCGACAGCTATCGCAAGCTGCGCAACACGCTGCGCTGGATGCTCGGATCCCTTGCTCATGCAACCGGCGAAGAGGTCTCGATCGCCGACATGCCTGAACTCGAAAGGCTGATGCTGCATCGTCTTGCCGAGTTGGACGCCCTGGTTCGTGAAGCCTATTGGGAGTTCGACTACAAGAAGGTGACCCACCAGCTCTTCACCTTCATGACCGTCGAATTGTCCGCCTTCTATTTCGATATCCGCAAGGACACGCTTTATTGCGATGCCGAATCTTCTGCTCGCCGCAAGGCGTCGCTCTTCGTCATCGACAAGCTGTTCAACTGCCTGGTCACCTGGATGGCGCCGATGCTGCCATTCACAATGGACGAAACCTGGGTTACCCGCTACGGGGAAGAGACCTCGGTTCATCTTGAGCAATTCCCGGTCGTTCCCGCAGAATGGCGAGATGAAGATCTGGCTGCCAAATGGGCGAAGATCAGAACGGTTCGCCGCGTGATCACCGGTGCTCTTGAAATTGAACGCAGGGAAAAGCGGATCGGTTCGTCACTGGAGGCACACCCGGTCGTACATGTGACCGATCCGGATCTGATGGCCGCGCTTGAGGGGCAGAACATGGCTGATATTGCCATCACCAGCCAGTTGACGTTGTCTTCCGGCGCTGCGCCGAACGGTGCCTTCACACTTGAAGACACAAAGGGCGTAGCGGTTGTGCCGGCTCTGGCAGAAGGCCAGAAATGCGCCAGATCCTGGAAGATCCTGCCTGAAGTCGGGACTGATCGGGACTATCCGGATGTCACATTGCGCGACGCCGCAGCGCTTCGTGAATGGGACGCTTCTCATGTGCCCGCATAACGCGGCAAGGCAAGGGACAGTTTCTGGAACCGCATGAGCGAACCGACACAAATTGAACCAGATACCGCCGGGCAACCCCTCTTGTGGGGTCGCTTCAGCGGGATTGTGTTCGTTGTTGCGCTTGCCGGCCTCGTCCTGGACCAGGTGAGCAAACTCTGGCTGCTTTATGGCTTCGAGCTTGGAACGAATGGCCCTGTAGAGCTATTCCCGGTGCTGGAATTCGTGCTGGTCTGGAACCGGGGTGTCTCCTATGGCCTGTTTCAACAGGACGGTGATACAGGTCGCTGGCTGCTGGCCGGACTGACGGTTGCCATAACCATTGGTCTTTGGGTCTGGTCGGCGCGCTGCCAGACAAAACTGGTCGCCTTCGCACTCGCGCTGGTCATAGGCGGTGCGATCGGCAATGGAATAGATCGAATCGCATACGGTGCCGTGGTTGATTTTGTGCATTTTCACGTTGGCACATTCTCCTGGTACGTCTTCAACCTCGCAGATGTGTGGATCGTTGCAGGCGTCGCCGCTCTCCTGTATGACAGTTTCAGAATTGGTCCTAATTCAGCCGCAAAATGAAGGTTTAACGCTGAACAGATGGATTGCGGGCGCGTGTATGCCTGCTTTTTCAACAGGTAACCGGGGAGTCTGCTGTGGTGCGGACGAAAATTAGCTGGGTCAGAAAATCCGCCGTGCTTGTCCTATTGACTGGGCTGGCGGCTTGCCAGGCGGCCGACGGAACATCGCAGGCGCCGGATGTGGCACTGGTGAATTCCCTCATGAGCGGGCTCGGCGCTGTCGATCCGAACGCAAAGCCCATCGATTACAAACCCCGCGCTCCGCTTGCCATGCCTGCCGAACCGGGAAAGCTTCCGGAACCGGAAACCGAAGTTGCCGGAACCGATGCCCAGAACTGGCCGCAGCAACAGGAAAATGCTCAATACCGGGAACTGAAGGAGCTCTACGCAGATACCGGCGGGCTCAACAAGCAACCCTTGACACCTGAGCAAATGCGCGGCTTCAAGATCACGGGCGTGACCGGCCAGACGACACGAGACCTGGAAGCCGAGCGCCGCGACAACGATATTGCCGAAGGCGAAGTTCAAACACGCGCGCAGCAGCGCGAAGAGTGGGAAAAGCTTCAGCAACTCAAGGCACAGCAGGCCGGTCTGGAAGACAATGGTATTGCGACACGCCGCTTCCTGACCGAACCGCCAAGCAGCTACAGCACGCCGTCCCCGGACGCGCCGATGCCGGACATTGTAAAGAAGTCGAACAACAAGAAACCGACCAATTACGATCCATATACAAGTACGCCAGTCGATCCGCGGTGTCTGGAAGGTCAACAGGAATTTTGTAACTGACCGATCCGCGGTAAAACCGCGAATGACAAAAATGTAATGGGACCTCTGGACCAACCTTCCTATATGGAGGGATCAGTCCGGAGGTTTTTTCGTTTTCAGGCCACAAAGGGAGTTACACGTGAACCCTCGCCAAAATGCATTTCGTCCATCAATTGCAAAACGACTGCGACGGTCCGCCCGTCTTTTGGCTCTACCCGTACTCTTGCTGGGTACTACAGCGCTTCTCACCCCATCGCAGGTTGCTGCAGAATCGCTCCTGACGAGCGATATCGTCATAGCACCCAATCTGGAGAGTTTCACGCTGGAGAACGGCCTCCAGGTCGTCGTGATACCTGACCGCCGGGCCCCGGTCGCCACGCACATGATCTGGTACAAGGTCGGATCGGCAGATGAACCAGAGGGGCAGTCAGGCGTGGCACACTTTCTTGAACACCTGATGTTCAAGGGGACAAAAGCATACCCTGACGGCGCTTTTTCGAAAATGATCGCGGAGCGAGGTGGTCAGGAAAACGCCTTCACGAGCCTGGACTACACGGCCTATTTCCAGAAGGTCGCAAAAGAACACCTGCCGCTGATGATGAAGCTTGAGGCGGACCGCATGGAGAACCTGGTGCTGACCGAAGAGATCGTCGCGCCGGAACGTGATGTCGTGCTTGAAGAACGCAGAAGCCGTGTGGACAGCGAGCCCGGTTCGCGCCTGCGCGAAGCCATGAACGCCATCACATTCGTCAACCATCCGTATGGGTCACCCGTGATTGGCTGGGAGAGCGAAATCGAAGCCCTGAACAAGGATGCCGCGATAGATTTTTATGACCGGTTCTACACACCGAACAACGCGGTGGTCGTGATCGCCGGTGACGTCGACGTTGAAAAGATCCGGGAACTTGCAATCGAAACCTATGGCAAGGTCGCAAGGCGTGCGGAACCCGGCGAACGTGTGAGACCTTTGGAACCACCACTCTCCGGAGAACGCCGGATTGCGGTTTCTGATCCAAGGGTCCGCCAGGAAACCATTTCGCAGACCTGGGTCGTTCCCAGCCAGTCGACGGGACAGGGACGGACGCCGGAGGCGCTCGATGTCCTGTCGTATATTCTGGGAGAAGGCCCTTCGAGCCGGTTGCACAAGGCCCTCGTGCTTGGCCAGGAAGCTGCCATCGGAGCAGGAGCCTATTACCAGAGCCGAGCGCTGAATGACGGCAGGTTCGGAGTTTATGCCGCCCCGCGCCCGGGTAAGACCCTTGAAGAAATGGAGCGCCTGATAGCAGCGGAGCTGCAAAAGGTCATCGATACAGGCGTCTCCGAAGAAGAAGTGGCGCGTGCCAAAAACAGCATGCTTGCAAGCGCGATCTACGCCCAGGACAGCCAGTCAGGACTCGCCAGGCTGTTCGGCGGTGCACTGACCACCGGCCAGACGGTGGAAGATGTCCAAAGCTGGCCGGCACAGATAAGTGCCGTTACGCCTGCGGATGTTCTGGAGGCCGCGCGGTCCTACCTGACAAAAATCCCGGTTTACGGGGAATTGCGGATCGAAAGCGGGACAGAACCCGCAGCCGCCCTGACCAATGCAACAGAAGTCAACGACAAGTCCTGATCCATGACCCAGAAGACATTCTTTCGCACGCTTTCATCCCTCGCCGTTCTTTCCTTCGTCGCCCTTATGGCGCTTTCCCGTCTTGCCTATGCTGTCGAGATACAGAAAGTTGTCAGTCCGGAGGGTATCGAAGCCTGGCTCGTTGAGGATCATACGGTTCCCATCATCGCGATGAATTTTTCCTTTGACGGTGGCTCAACGCAGGATCCAGCGGGAAAAGAAGGCCTGACACGGCTGCTGGCGGCGTCACTGGATGAAGGTGCAGGTGACCTCGCTTCCGAAGATTTTCAGGGCAAGCTGGAAGAACTCGCTGTGAGTATCGGGTTCAGCACCGGCAAGGACCGGTTTTACGGAAGCTTGAGAACTCTCAGCCCAAGACTGACGCAGGCAACGGATCTTCTGAAGCTCGCAGTCAATGAACCCCGTTTCGATGAAACGCCCGTCGAGCGCATGAAGACGCAATTGAGTACGCAGATCAGACGGAACCAGAGCGATCCGAACGCGATTGCAGGCCGGTCACTCGCCGATGCCATGTTCGGGGCGCACCCTTATGCCCGCCCGACGCTTGGGACGATGGAGTCGTTGACCAGCCTTTCCGCTGCAGACCTTCAGGCACAGCACGGCAAGATCCTGACGCGGGACGGACTGAAGATCGGCGTCGTCGGCTCGATCGATGCCAAGACCCTGGCCCCGCTTCTGGACAAGATTTTCGCCGACCTTCCCGAGCGAAGTGACCTGGCGGCTGTCGCCGACCTCGCGCCCCGGACCGGCGGGACAGTTCACCGTGAACTTACAGTGCCGCAAACAACGATACTTCTGGCTTATCCCGGCATCACACGCGACGACCCTGACTATCAGGCGGCTTACGTGATGAATCACATACTCGGAGGTGGGACCTTTACATCATGGATGTATCAGGAAGTGCGCGAAAAACGCGGACTTTCCTATGGGGCGAGCACGTCCTTGTCGCCTTACCGCCACACAGGCCTTCTCATTGGATCCGCGGCAACCAAATCGGACCGGGCCGGCGAGACTGTGGAGGTGATGCTGAACCAGCTGAGCCGCATGGCAACGCAAGGCCCGAGCCAGGGCGAGCTGGAGGCGGCCAAGCGATTTATCACCGGTTCTTACCCACTGCGCTTCGACAGTTCGGGAAAGATCGCCCGTCAGCTCGTTGCCCTTCAAAACGCCGAGCTCGGCATCGACTATTTCGACCGCCGCAACAGCGAGATCCAGGCCGTGACACTTGAAGACGTTCAGCGCGTTGCAAAAAGGCTGCTCGCGGAACACAAACCGACCATCATCACCGTCGGCCAGCAGCAAGGCTGACAGACGACTGGATTTGATGTGTGTTGTCGAGAGCAGGTGCAGGTCCGCAATGTGCCAGCGCCGATCTCGGCAACTCGCCGCGGCCACCATGCCTATGCCTCACCTCGGCGTCTTTGATCCGGACCAAAAAGAGTCTGCCGCAGTTTCCCTGAAAACAGAACGTTAGGCCTTCTGGTTTTCAGTCTTCGCCTGTTACCTCAAACAATGTTGTTTTGGGATAGTGCAAGGTGTTGTGAAACTGGGCCTGCTCATCGTGAAGATTTCGATATCCATGGGGTTGATCTGCACGAAATCTCAGACCGTCACCGCAGCGGCAGCGTTTCCAGTGGCCGTCGAACAAGATTTCCATCTCTCCCTTGGTCACGAACACATCCTCGACCACACCGACATCGTGTGAGTTCGAGGTGTGTGTCTGTTCTGCTTCCAATGTCACAAGAAACGTCTCAGAACCGAAAACCGGGTCGAAGGGAAATACGGTGTGAAAACCGATGCTTCCCGGAAAGCTGATTAACTCCTTGCGGGCAGGTGTAAAGGTATCACCGGTCTGGATCATGTCTTCAATGAAGGCTGTGAGAGGCAAGTGAAACCCCTTCGCCAATTTCCACAAGGTCGCGATGGTCGGGCTCGAGTCGCCGCGTTCGATCTGATGAAGCATCGCTTTGCTGACGCCAGTCAGCTCCGCGGTCCTCGACAGGCTTAGCCCGGACTTCAATCGAGCGGCCTTGAGTTTGATTTGAATTTTTTTGTCTGTCATTTGCCTGAATCTCTTGTTCGTTATAACGAACGTACGTTATAACGAACAATCGCAGAGTATGGTCCCACGTGTCCAAGCTTAGCTTTCCCGAACCGCAAAGGCACGACAGATATGATTGCCGGTCTGAAACTTTCACATCTTGTCTCGGGATCCATCGCGGTACTGGTCGGCTACACCGGCAGCGTGGCGATCTTATTTCAAGCCATTGACAAGCTTGGAGCCACGCAGTTGCAGGCCAACAGCTGGATGCTGGTCCTGGGGCTGGGAACCGGGTTAAGCGGCGTTGCACTGTCCTGGCGCTATCGGATGCCAATCCTGACCGCATGGTCAACACCGGGGGCGGCTTTGCTGGTCATTGGTCTTGATGGCATTCCCATGAGTGAAGCCATTGGCGCCTTTCTGGTTTGCGGCGCGTTGCTGACGCTGACCGGATTGACCGGCTGGTTTGAGAAACTGTCGCATCTGATACCTGATGCGATCGCCAGTGCCATGTTGGCAGGAATTCTGTTTCGCTTTGGTTTGGGTGTTTTTTCGTCAATGGAAGAGGACATGGCGCTCGTCGCGGTCATGTGCCTGACGTATCTTGCAGGAAAGCGATGGTTTTCGCGATATGCGATACCTTCGGTATTGGCGACCGGCATCCTTTTTTGCTGGATCGCAGGCGCCTTCCACACCGATGTCGAATTTGCGTTTTCAATCGCTCGACCGGTCTTTGTCATGCCCGAGTTTTCCATGGCCGCACTCATCGGGGTCGGCCTGCCCCTCTACGTGGTCACGATGACCTCGCAAAACATGCCCGGCATCATTGCCTTGAAATCAGCAGGGTACCAACCGCCGGTTTCCGCGAGCATGACGGTCACCGGGATGACCACGGTTCTGCTTGCCCCTTTTGGAGGTTTCGCATTCAATCTCGCGGCAATAACTGCAGCGATATGCGCAGGTCCGGAAGCCGATGCAAACCCACTGACGCGATACAAGGCGGCCCTCATTGCTGGTGCATTTTATTGTCTTGTCGGTTTGCTTGGAGCTGCCGTTATCGGTCTATTCCTGATTGCTCCCGAGGCGCTTGTGGTATCGGTTGCAGGACTTGCGCTCATGAATACCATCGGAACCAGCCTCAACACCGCGCTGTTGCAGTCCGGGCAGCGAGAAGCCGCATTGGTAACTTTCATGACCACTGTGTCCGCTATCTCCTTTTTCGGAATTGGTGCGCCTGTCTGGGCCTTGCTTTTCGGGGCTGCGACCAGTTTGGCATTGTCAAAAAAGGGAGTGAACCCTCTAAAAAGCACGATCTAGCAACCGCAAAACGACTCTTCCGTACGACACCAGCCAGATCCCCGTTCCGGCCCATTTCGGGAACGACATCTGCAAGGAAAGGCGTCCCCGATCATGCATTTAAGGAATTGAAAAACGTCCCGCATTCCACACAACCGGTATGGACGATTGCGCCAGATCAGCCTGCCGCCGACTTTCTGGGAGCCGGCGCGCCCTGCAGGACTTCTGCCCGGACGGGACGCGGCGGAGAAAACAGGTTGCCCTGGGCCAGTTTCACATCGTAGTCGAGCAATTCCAGAACCTGCGATTCCGTCTCGACGTGATCGGTGATCAGTTCCATGCCGTAACGATGCAGCAGATCGCCGAAGTCCGAGGGATGAATGTGACCGTGCTTGGCTTCCCGGCGGCCGATCAGATAGTCAGCATGGAGCTTGCCGTATTTGAAGCCCCGCCCGGCCAGAGAATTGAAGTCCATCTTCATGTCGTTAATCCGGTCGATCGAGAACCGGAAACCGACTTCATATAGAGCGTTCAGGCTCTCGAGCTCCATCGCTCCCATCTCGGCGACATCGCCCTGGGAGAATTCGAAGACGAGCACATCGGCAAAATCCCTATTGGATTTCACGAATTCCAGAAACCCCGGGAAAAAAGTTTCATCGACAAGCGAAACCAGGGAAATATTGCAGAACAGAACCGCATTGCGATTGCGGGAAGTCAAACGACGTATGACCTGGACGGCACGGAACAGCAACAGGTTGTCTATGCGGGCGATCTGGCCCGACAGCACCGCTTCGGGCAGAAATGCCGTTGCTGCTATCGCATTGCCTTCTGCATCGCGGAGGCGCGTGAAGGCTTCATAGTACTTGACCTGTCGCTGCGGCAAGGTGACGATCGGCTGCAAGTGCAGCTCTACCCTGTTGGCATTGAGCGCGGATGTTATCAATTCCCGCATTGCCATGTTGGGTTGCGGGCGAGGCGGCTGAACTGTTTCGACATCTTTTGCCTGAAAGTCCGCTTGAGACGTCACTTCATCGCCGAAATCAAACGCAGGTTCAGGCCTCGGTGTCGGCACCATGGTGTCTTCTTCACGGGGTCTTTCGCCATGAACACCATATCGCCGGTCCCACTCCGCCATGTCGCCATGGCCGTGCGTTTCAGGCGACTGTGGAGCCGGCACCTGAGGCGCTGGCGCCTGTGGAGCTGGAGCCTGCCAGTTCATGTGATCAACAGGCGGATGCTCGGGCTCGTGCTGCGGCATCGGATGCAGCTGAGGCGGCACTCTCGGTTCAGCATGTACAGGGTTGTACGGAGGGGGGCTGGGGGGGGAAGGTGCGTATGAGGGCGGAATGCCCGCTTCATGCGCCTGCACAGCGGGCCGGGCCTGCGGATAATGCGGAAGATTGGGCGCCCGCGGCGGTGGAGCAAGTGCCTGTTGATCTTCCACCCGGGTTTCCAGATCGGACATGGCTTCCGCCATCTGTTTCACCAGCGTGCCGAGCACTTCCACCTCGGCGAACAAGGGATCGATTTCCGCGCGGGTCCGGCGAGGCATGGTATGTTCCATTCCCGTCAGCCGCCCCTCGAGATTACCGACATCCTCGTCAAGGTCGGCCATTCGGTCCTCGAGACGGTCCACCGCAACGCTCACCGCTCCACGATCACGCGCACGGCCGATCAGAAGATGGATCAGAATCATCGTGCACATCAGTGCGAGCGACAGCGAAACGGCTTCACCGAACGGCCGCCCGAACTGAAAAATCAGCACGATTGCGGACGACAACGCGATGATCGCCATGCATATTGCTACAAAGATGGTCCCCGTTCGACCCATGATGTCTGAAAGTTCCGACCCGAATCAAAATTTACCGGTTAATCATGCCTTAAGAAACAGGCACATCCGAATCCGCAAGCCTCTGTGAGGCATCGAATTGCCGACTTGTCCCCGACTATGCATCACCAAACCCACTGTTTTTTCGTTTCATGCGCGATACCGGGCAGGTCGGAAACCGGTGCAGCGCGGAAGCGGTGTCAGCGGCTATATCTGCCGAACAGGAATGCTAGGGATTTGCAATCACCATAGACTTGGTTAAAATTATGGCGGGCAAAATGTCGTGGTGCAGAAGGAACCGGTTACCATAAGGGGACTGGCATGCACACCGCCGAGCAGACGACCCGGAACGCTTCCACCCGAAAGGCACAGGATGACCGCCGAGGCAGCCACTCGTCTGCACAGGCCGATTCCGCAAAAGTCCCCGGTGCGCACCCGGCACCCAATTCCGATGCCTCCGTCCTGCCGTGCAACGAGAGGCAGGCCCGGTCGGCATTGACCGATGCCCTCGAAAGCGCGGAATTTCGCTCGGCACCTCAGCTCAGATCGTTCCTGGAATTTGTCGTCCACGCGTCGCTGGAAAACAAGCATGAAAAGATCAAGGGGTACACGATCGCGGTGGAAGCCCTTGGACGTGCAACGGATTTCAACCCGGTCACCGACCCGATAGTGAGGGTGGAAGCCGCCCGGCTCCGTCGCCGGCTCACGAAATACTATGAGGGTTCGGGTGCCTCCTCCCCTGTCCGTATCACGATCCCCAAGGGAAGTTACGCACCAGCGTTCACATCCGTGAAATCGGCGGCAGATTCGGGAACAGCAGCCAATCAGCAGGACGCTGTCACGAGCGAGAACAAGGCCGCGGAAGACAGCCGACCGTTCGAGGACCTGCATTCCTCTGTTTCTGCGGACGGTAAAGCAGGTCGCTCTGAAACTGAGCAAAGCCTTGCGAATTCGAATTCCATCGGTCAGGCAGGTACGGCACAAGGCGTGGAAAACGCGAACCCCTTGCAGGGCAGCTCCCAACGCACATTTCCAAATCAGCGGGAATCTCCACTCCCGCGACTCCTCCGGATACAGGTATCGCTTCCGATTGCTCTCGCACTCGCGGCGGGTGGTTTTCTCGCCGGTCTCCTTGTGGGCGCATAGGATAACTCGCTGGTCCGATCAGTTTTCTCCGTAAAAACTGCAAAATGCGTCATCTGACAACGCTTTGTTTACCCTGTTCGGAGAATTATCAGGGTGACGAATCTTTCGATATTCGAAGGACCCGGATCAAGCGATGGGAGTTACCCAGCAATGGGGAGTATTGAGGGCAACCATTTGCCTGTGATTGTACGTGTACTCGATGCATCGGCCTCGGAGGCAGCTCGCACATCCGCCGTTTGCGCGAAAATATCCGCCTCCTGCGCCGATCCGATCCTTTACACGGACTCAGCGTCCTGCCTTCAGGATCTGGCGGACAAGTCAACCGACGTTCTTATCATAGACCTGGAAACTATTGGCGGTGACGAAGCCCTTGAAGCCTATGCCGTAAGATGTCCGAAGGCCGTAATCATCGCCGTATCGGCAAAAGGATCGGTATCGCGTGCGGTCAGCGCGATGCGATCGGGTGCCCATGACTTCCTGACCAAACCGTTCTCGCTTGATGCACTTGCCACCAAGATCATGTTTCAGCTCAAACAGCGCAGACCTGTTCTGGCGCCCGCTCCCGTCGAGGCCGCATTGCCGAAGGAGCCTATTCGCGTGCCGGGACGCCAAGCCCTGAAGTCGCGATCTGAAATCTCAATCGTTGTACAAACGGGCCTGGATCGCCTGATCGGTGTTTCGCTTCAAATGCGCGACGTCCATGATCAGATAAGACGCATGGCGCCCTCGCAGGCGCCAGTGTTCATCACCGGCGAGTCTGGAACCGGCAAGGAACTGTGTGCAAACGCGATCCATGACCTGTCCGATCGTCATCCCAACCGGTTTGTTACGCTGAACTGTGCCGCCATCCCCCGGGACCTGATCGAAAGCGAAATATTCGGGTACATGCGCGGTGCCTTCACGGGCGCATCGGAAAATCGGGCCGGTGCCGCGGAACAAGCCGATGGCGGAACACTGTTTCTCGACGAGATCGGCGAAATGGACCTGCTGCTGCAAAGCAAGCTTTTAAGGTTTCTTCAAACCGGAAGTTTTCAACGGCTGGGTGACACACAGTCCCGCAAGGTGGATGCACGTATCATCTGCGCGACGAACCGCAATCCGGTTGCCGAGATCACGGCCGGCCGTTTCCGTGAAGACCTTTATTATCGTCTTCACGTCCTACCGGTCCACCTGCCGCCGCTGCGGGAACGCCGCGACGATATCCTGCCGCTTGCGGAGACTTTCCTTGACAGGTACTCCAGCGAAGAACGACGGAATTTCAAGGGGTTCGACGCCGACGCCGAAACGCGGATCTTGTCCTACGGCTGGCCCGGCAATGTCCGGCAACTGGAAAACACCATTCGACAGATGGTTGTCATGAATGATGGTGCAGCCGTTACCTATGACATGCTGCCGATGGTAATCCGCGATCAAAGCAGTCGGCCGAATGCAATCATCGATCTTTCCAGGGAAAGGTCGCGCGTGAGCGTTCCAAGCCGTCCCTTCGGGTCCATCGAGCCCCTTTGGGCCCAGGAACGGCGGATTATCGAAGACGCCCTCGATGCGTTCGACGGAAACATCGCCATGGCGGCGGCAGCACTGGAAATCAGTCCCTCCACTATCTATCGGAAACGTCAATCCTGGACGGCACGCAGCCTTTAACCGGCTATCCGTTTACTGCATTGCACACATTTTCTTGTCTATCGTCAAAAGTCGGTCTATATCGGCGAAATCGCCAAGAAACGACAAGACATAAGGGCGTGCGGGGAAGTGAAAATGCTGACAGGAAAACGTGTATCCCGGCGAGGTGCCTCTGCTATCCTCCTGGCAACGGGGATTTATACGGGGATTTGCACAGCAAGTGTTCAAGCTGAAACTGTCTCCACTCCCTCAAAAGCGTTCACGGACGCACTGACAGCTTATGATGCAGCCTGGGAAGCCAACGGACTTGCATTCTCGGTTGCAACTTTCACGCAAGACGGTGGAACCGCATACGGACAATATACTCCGCACAAAGATGCCATCTTTCAGGAAGACGACGTCCTTTCCATCTATGCCGAGCCGATCGGATATTCCTTCAGCCAGACCGACGGCATCTACGCGTTTGAACTCACAGCAAGCTACAGGCTCGTGAACCTGTCGGGTCAGGTCCTGGCCGAGCAGGACAATTTCGCAGTGTTTTCCGGTGAGGGCCGATCCAAGCAACGCGAACTTGCCGCAGCCCTTTCCTTCCAGTTCAGCGGGTTGCCGGCCGGCGACTATCAGCTCGAAACCCGATTTAGCGATGATGAGGGTGGAAAAGTAGCCGGATTCACCTTGCCATTTACAATTGCCGATCCCAAATAACGGAACGTTCGGAGACACGAGCGCGCGCTCCGCGTCGGTTTGATTCAAGGTTCCTTGATCAGGAATCACGCCATTGCGCAAATCTGCGCCAAGTGAAGATTAAATTCTCCTCACAAACCATTGACAATCTGGACGTTGCTGCATAAATCCAAGGCGCTGTTAGCACTCGCCTTGAGGGAGTGCTAGTACGCAGCAGGGATCAAGGTCTCCTGCTTAGTTCAACCCAGAAATCATGTCTCGCGCGCTGCCAATTGCGTGGGGCGCGCTCATGAGAGGAAACAGTCTTATGGCATTTCGTCCATTGCACGACCGTGTCGTCGTTCGCCGCGTAGACTCTGAAGAGAAGACTGCCGGCGGAATCATCATCCCAGACACCGCCAAGGAAAAGCCGCAGGAAGGCGAGATCATCGCTATCGGCACCGGCGCCCGTAAAGACAACGGCGAGATCGTTGCGCTCGACGTCAAGGCAGGCGACCGCGTTCTGTTCGGCAAGTGGTCTGGCACCGAAGTCAAAATCGACGGTGAAGACCTGCTGATCATGAAGGAATCCGACATCATGGGCGTGATCGCTTAATCAAACAGCGAACCGCTTCTGATCTCCTCCATTTCTCAATTTAGGTGAGACGACCCTATGTCTGCTAAAGAAGTAAAATTCTCCTCCGACGCCCGTGAGCGCATGCTCCGCGGCGTTGACACTCTCGCAAACGCCGTCAAGGTGACCCTCGGCCCGAAAGGCCGGAATGTCGTACTCGACAAGGCCTTTGGCGCACCGCGCATCACCAAGGACGGTGTATCGGTTGCCAAGGAAATCGAACTGGAAGACAAGTTCGAAAACATGGGCGCCCAGATGGTGCGCGAAGTCGCTTCCAAAACCAACGACATCGCTGGTGATGGCACGACCACAGCGACCGTTCTGGCCCAGTCCATCGTCAAGGAAGGCGCCAAGGCTGTTGCAGCCGGCATGAACCCGATGGATCTGAAGCGCGGCGTCGACATGGCTGCTGCTGAAGCCGTCAGAGCGCTGGAATCTGCTTCCAAGACCATCACAACTTCCGAAGAAGTTGCACAGGTCGGCACCATTTCCGCAAACGGTGACGAGCAGGTCGGTCAGGACATTGCCGAAGCCATGCAGAAGGTCGGCAACGAAGGTGTTATCACCGTCGAAGAAGCCAAGTCCCTGGAAACCGAGCTGGAAGTCGTTGAAGGCATGCAGTTCGACCGCGGCTACCTTTCTCCGTACTTTGTCACCAATGCCGACAAGATGCTGGCTGACCTGGAAAAGCCGTTCATCCTGCTGCACGAGAAGAAACTCTCCAACCTGCAGGCCATGCTGCCGATCCTGGAATCTGTCGTACAGTCTTCCCGCCCGCTCCTCATCATCGCTGAAGATGTTGAAGGCGAAGCACTGGCAACCCTGGTTGTCAACAAGCTGCGCGGCGGCCTGAAAATTGCTGCTGTCAAGGCTCCTGGCTTCGGTGACCGCCGCAAGGCCATGCTGGAAGACCTCGCGATCCTGACCGGTGGTACCGTGATCTCCGAAGATCTCGGCATCAAGCTGGAAAACGTTTCTCTCGACATGCTCGGCACTGCCGAGAAAGTTGCCATCACCAAGGAAACCACGACCATCGTTGACGGTGCCGGTTCCAAGGAAGACATCGACGGTCGCGTCGGGCAGATCAAGGCGCAAATCGAAGAAACCACTTCCGATTACGACCGCGAGAAACTTCAGGAGCGCCTGGCGAAACTCGCAGGTGGTGTTGCAGTAATCCGCGTTGGCGGTGCGACCGAAATCGAAGTGAAAGAGAAAAAAGACCGCGTCGATGATGCTCTGAACGCAACTCGTGCTGCTGTTGAAGAAGGCATCGTTGCAGGTGGTGGTGTTGCTCTGCTTCGTGCAAAGAATGCTGTCGCCAAACTGACTTCTGCAAATTCCGACATCGCAGCCGGCATCAAGATCGTTCTGCGTGCCCTGGAATCCCCGATCCGCCAGATCGTCGAAAACGCTGGTGTTGAAGGTTCCATCGTCGTTGGCAAGATCCAGGAGAACGATGACGACACATTCGGCTTCAACGCTCAGACCGAAGAATTCGTCAACATGATCGAAGCCGGCATCATCGACCCGACCAAGGTTGTTCGTACGGCTCTTCAGGATGCAGCATCCGTTGCCGGCCTCCTGATCACAACCGAAGCAATGGTCGCAGAGCTTCCGAAGAAAGAAGCAGCCCCGGCAATGCCAGGTGGCGACATGGGCGGTATGGGCGGCATGGGCTTCTAAGAAGCCCGACGCTCAAATGTCTTACGAAAAGGGCGGCTCTCGGGCCGCCCTTTTTGCATTTCTCCACGCTCATCATTTTCAATTCGTACTGCCTTGCAGCATGAGAGCGTCATGGACAGTCAAGAAGCCAGACGTTCAGGTGCTTTGCCGAGGGCCGGCCATTGACGGACTTCCGTCCGCGAGACCTTACCTCGACGCATGGCGATCTCTGCCGTCAATCTTGAGATTTACCAGGCTTGGCAGCAATGCAACGGGCCACGGAGGACCGACAACCCAATGACCTGTGCTTCCCCTTTCCTGGACCGGTTTCGAACACAGGTGCATAGCCACCAATCAACCTGATCCGGTGTTTGCGCGACCTGCAGCCTCTGCTAGAAAGAAATCATGGATCTTACTTCTGCATTTCTTCTGGCAACCGCGACAGCCGCACTTGTGGCAATTCCCGGACCCAACGTCGCCCTGTTCGTCGCGAACACTCTGACGCATGGCGCCCGCTACGGCTGCGCAACAGTGGTCGGCACAACAATCGGCATCGCAATCCAGCTGGCAATCGTCGTTCTCGGCCTGTCCGCGTTACTTCAGGTCGCGGCAAGTACGCTCATCTGGCTGAAATGGGCTGGTGTCCTTTACCTGATCTATCTTGGCGTGTGCGCGTGGCGCCAGGGGATAGACGACATTGAACGGCCGAAGGCAACCGGTGGAACGATGGGTCGCCTGTTCCTGCAGGGCCTGCTGCTTGCAATTGCAAACCCGAAAACGTTGATCTTCATCGCAGCTTTCCTCCCCCAGTTCACGGGAAACGATCCGACCGCGGGTCACATGGCGGTGGCCGCTGCCATCTATCTTTCGATCGTCTTTGCCGGCGATATGTTGTGGGTCGTGGCGGCAAATGTTTCCAGGCCTCTCGTCATGCAACTGGGCCGTCTCCGGCACAAACTGACCGGTGCGTTGTTTGTCGGTGCCGGTATCGGGCTTGCGCTGGCACGCGTTGAGCGCTGAAGCTGCGTGCCCGGCGAACCGGCCATTGCAGTACCAGGCGACCGGTTCGCTTTACGCTGACCCACGAAAGACCATAGCCCGCAAAAATCCGAGGGAATTACATGCCCGTGATCGAATATGTCTTTTCTGCGCATTCCGGCTACGCCTATCTCGGATCTTCCGAGCTTCTGCGGATCTGCAAGAGCGCTGACGTCGTCTTGATCCACAAACCCGTCTTGCTATCCCCCGTTGTCGACGCTCAGCGCGGACAGTCTTTCCGCAAGCGCACGCAGCAGCATGTCGACTACTTTTTCGGGCGCGAGATTGAAAGATGGGCGGAGTATCGTGAGGTGCCCATAATCAACTATCGACCGAGCCGGCACGATGCAGATTACAGCCTCGCCTCGGGCATGATCATCGCCCTGGGAGAAACCGGGCCGATGACCGACCGGATGGCTCACAATCTGCTTCAGGCACATTGGCGTGACGACGCGGACCTGTCGGATCAGGCAGCTCTTGGAAGAATTGCAACGGAAATGGGCCTCGATGCCGAGACGCATTTGGAAAGGGCCGCCTCTCGGGAAGTTCAAGAAACGCTGCGGAAAAACACTGAATGGGCAGTGTCGAACAACGTCTTCGGCTCCCCCACCTACTTCGTCGATGGCGACCCGTTTTACGGACAGGATCACCTGACACTGGTTGAACGTGCCCTTCACACCCCGTTCAAACCGGGAAACTGGTCCAATCCGAGCGTAGCTTAACACACGCTATTTATTCAGTTCCTGCGCCCGTTTCCTGGCAAGCAGATTGATTGTCGGACCGTCTGTGGCGAGCGAAATCGCTTTGTCGTAACTTTTTGCCGCTGCGAGGTGATTTCCCGCCCGGGCCTGCAAGTCCGCACGCGCTGCCCAGAGTGGCTGGTATCCGGAACCGGTCACGGTTTCCGCCGCATCCAGGGCTTCCTGCCCAGCCCGAGGTCCATGAAACCGCCCGGTGACTACCGCCTGCGCAACCAGGCTCCCGACAGAAGGAGCGATTTTGAGAAGCGCGACATAGAGTTTGTTCAGCGCCAGCCAATCGGTGGAGCCGGTTTCCTTCCTGGCAATATGAACAGATTCGATAGCTGCCTCAATCTGGAACCTACCAACTGACGACTTCACATAGGCGCAGTGCAATTGCCGCTTGCCGTATCTTATCAGCGCGTCGTTCCAGAGCGTCACATCCTGCTCGTCAGTGGGAACCAGCATGTCATCGACAATACGTGCACGCGCCCGCGCATGGCTGAATGCGATCAGGGCGGCAAGGCCAAGAGCTTCCGCATTGTCCACTATCAGACGTCCCAGCAGATCTGCGAGATAGAATGCCTCGTCGCCAAGATTTTCTGCGGGATCCAGCCAGTCATGCGCATGCAAGGCATAAAGCGCCTCAAGAATTGCCGTACTGCGTTCCCGCAGGGCGTCGTCGCAGGGAAGCGCGAAGGGTATTCCAGCGTCCCGGATCTTGGCCTTGGCCCGAACCAGTCGCTTGGACAGCGCGACAGGTGAGATCAAAAAGAGCCGCGCAATGGTTTTCGCTTCCAGACCAAGAACGGTTTGCAACATCAGGGGAACGTGCAGATCCTGGGCAATTGCCGGATGCGCGCAAACCATCAGGAGTGACAGGCGCCGGTCCGGGATTGAGCCGTCAGCAAGCTCGGACGAGGGCATATCCGGTATCTCGTTCACGGTCGGAAAACGGAACTGTCGTCGCTGACTGTCCGTCAACCGGTTTCGTGCAGTGGTCAACAGCCAGGCATCCGGGTTGTCCGGAATTCCGTGCGCCGGCCAATGGCTGAGCGCTCTTGCAAATGCCTCTGCCAGTGCATCCTCGGCGAGTGCGATATCGTTCGTGCGAGACGACAGGAGCGCCAGCAGCCGACCATAAGACCCTCGCGCAGCCAGTTCGGTTGCGCGAGCGGCATCTGTCACTCACCCCCCATGGCGGAGGCCCGAATCTCGACCTTTCCGGTCTTGGCAGCAGGACATTTCTGGGCCCACACCATGGCTGCATCCAGGTCCGGAACATCAATGACAAAATATCCGCCAAGCGTTTCCTTCGTATCGGCGAAAGGACCATCCTGAACCTGCCTGGTTCCACCTTTCAGTGACAAGGTGGTGGCCGCATGTACAGGTTGCAGCCAATCCGTATCGACGAAGACCCCGGCCTTTTGCAATGCTCCGATGTAAGCCCCGTAGACTTCCTTTTCGGCTTGCCAATCCTCGGGCGTCATATCTGAGAGATCCGCAGGATCGGTGTAGAGCAAGAAAGTGTAGCGCATACTTTTTCCTTCGTTTTCAAGACGCTGCCGACTCGGTTGCAGCGAGGTTATCCAGTCCCTGTTCGAATGTCTTGCCCACCATGCCATCAAGGAAAAGACCAAACACGCGGGCGACAGGATTAAGTCCCAGATCCATCTTCATCGTCCACACGACACGTGTTCCCTGAGGTGTGTCCAACGCCGTTATCTGCTGGACCGGACGCCCCATCGCTCCCAGGTCGATGTCATAACGGACACTGTCAGCTGTCACCGAGGCGACCGTCTGGCTGCCCTTGCCCTCACGGCCTTCGAAACGAAACCCGGAACCGACACCCGATCGCGGTCCGAACGGCATGATCTTCAGGTCAGGATCCGAGGTCAGGTAAGGATTGAACCGCTGATATCCTTCGTTTGATGCGGCAAGGTTCAAAACGGTTTCCGGTGCCACCTTCATGGTTGCCTGCCGTTTCACGTGCACTTCTCCAGGAAGGAAGAGTGTGCCGGCAGCCGCCAGGGCAATCACCCCAACGCCGCCAAGAAGAACCGTCCATATCGTCATGTATTTCTCCATCCGGTTTTTCGAAAGCAACGGTGCTTTCATAGACATGACGAACGACCGGACGGCCGATGGACATCGGCAGCAAATTTTTCCTCCCCGAACGGTTTCAGCGCTCATGACACGTCGGCAACCCAGCGGTATGATCCGTCTGCAGGCCTTGTACAAACGCTTGCCCGCTGGGAGGCCGGAATGGAATTACTGCTGCTTTGCGCCGGTGCCGGCGACAAGTCCTGGGCAGGACCGGCAGCCGATCGCCCGCTTCGCACGAAGGGCAAGCGCCGCGCCCAGAAAGTCGGCGCCTTGATCGGTCAACGCGGATTGCGCCCGGATATCACCTTGACTGCCTTGGACAACCGGTCCCGGGTAACGGCAGAGAAAACACTCAAGGCAGCAGGGTGGACGGCTCGCGACATTCGTGGTTCCCGGAAACTTTCAGCGGGGCTTGTTCCGGATTTGCCTGATGTGAACAGGGCGCTGTTGACAGCACCATCGGCAACAATTCAGGCGTTGGCGGATCGCCTCGGTTCCGGGCTCAGAACCCACGCCGGTGCGCTCCTCATCATGTCTCTTAAGGCTGGCAATGCCGACTTGAAAGAGTACGTCGACCCTAGAAACCTGCCGGATCTCTTCCCTTGGCCTTCGCCCAACGGATCCGAACTGCGTCCACGGCCCGCCTATTATTACACGCAATCGGCAGCCCTTCCCTATCGCAAGGGCGAAGCGGGCACCGAGATCCTGATCGTCGGATCCAGCAGTGGCCGCCATTGGGTCGTCCCGAAGGGTATCGTCGAGCCCGGGCTCGGCCCGGCTCAGTCGGCGCTGATTGAAGCTCGTGAAGAAGCCGGGGTTGAAGGCATGGCTGGTCACGATCCGCTCGGCCAATACACTTACGACAAGTGGGGCGCAACCTGCAGCGTTGCGGTCTATGCCATGGAAGTCACCCGTGTCCTGCCTGACAATCAGTGGGAGGAAAATCACCGGGACCGGCGCTGGGTGTCCCCCGTCGAGGCTGCTGATCTGCTTCATCAACCTGCTTTCAGGGGCATGCTGGCTCAGCTTTGATTCACCTGTCCAGGAAACCTGCCGTTTTGATTGTTTTCAACTTCTTGATGAATCATTCCAGGCCGTCAGCAGTCGCGGAACAGCTTCCCGAATTCGGCTTACTTCGGGAACCGTGCCTAAATCCAGCTGCACAAAGTCCGCAAGTTTGCAGGCGCATGTGCTTGATATTCATGACGCGCCAATCCAGAGGCCCTGAACTTTTTCGACATGGATCCATTTGGGAAAGCCGTGCCACTACATCCTTGCAGCTTAAGCCATTTCTTTAAGATAGTCCGTTACGCTACGGAGAGGATTCAAGGTCCCGGCACTGCCGGAACAGCCCGGCAGCGGTGAGGCTCTTGACGATCAGACTGGCATCTTTTCGAACGATCTTCGGCATTGATCTTCGCACACTTGCGCTGTTCCGTGTCCTGCTTTCGCTCTGGATACTCATCGATCTCTCGATGCGCGCACGGGATCTGGCGGCGCATTATACCGATATCGGCGTCATGCCCCGCGCCGTGCAATTGGACCATCTTTACGCCACTAGCTGGTCATTCCATCTGGCCAATGGATCGGCCTGGTTCCAGGCAATGCTTTTTGTCCTTGCCGGCCTCGTCGCGCTTTGCCTGCTGCTGGGATGGCGAACTCGCCTGATGACAGCGCTTTCCTGGGTTCTGCTCCTTTCGCTCCAGAACAGGAACACGTTCATATTGTCCGGCGAGGACAATCTGGCGCTTCTCTTGCTGTTCTGGGCCATGTTCCTGCCTCTCGGCGCGCGCTACTCGCTCGATGCAGCGGTGTCGCGACACAAGGAACTTGCCGAAAACGCCTATTTTTCGGTCGCGACAACTGCCCTGCTGTTGCAGGGAATGTCCATGTATTTCTTCAGTGCTCTCCTGAAGACACATCCCATATGGATCAGTGAAGGTACAGCCGTCTACTACGCCCTGCAACTGGACTACCTGGTCACGCCGTTCGCCCTCTGGTTTCGCCAATTCCAGGGTCTTTTGACGGGGCTCACCTACTACGTCTATCTGCTGGAGTTGATCGGCCCGATCCTCATTTTCTCACCGATCTTTCACAGGACGCTTCGAACGCTCTTCATGCTGGCCTTCGTGACCATGCATCTGGCGTTCGCCGTTTTTCTGGAGATCGGGTTTTTCCCGTTCATCTCCATCATCATGAATATCACCTTTATGCCCGGCTGGATGTGGGACAAGCTTGCCGCCGCATTGCCCAAACGCACACGCCAACCGGTTTCAATCTGGTTCGATCGTGGCTGCGACTTCTGCGAAAAGACCTGCAATATCTTGAGAATGATCCTGTTTCTGCCGTCCGTACCGGTCAAACCCGCCCAGGATGACCCGGAAATCGGTGCTGAACTGGAGGCCCGCACTTCCTGGGTTCTGACAGTCGGAGAACAACGCCTCTTCAAGTTCGAGGCACTCGCAAAGCTGGTTTCCGTCTCGCCCGTTTTTTTCCCTCTGGGTTGGTTCATGGGTCATTCCGCCTTCACGGCCATCGGCGACCATTCTTACGACTGGGTCGGTCGCAACCGGACCCGCCTCTCCCGCGTTACAGCGAGATGCCTTCCATGGCGCAGTGCCCCACCCCGGTTTGGATGGCTTGCGCAGATTGCTGCCGGTGCCTCGCTTGTCTTCATCACGGTGCAGAATGTCTCCACGCTGCCTGCGAGCGGCCTCACATTGCCAAGTGCATTCGTCGGTGCACGCCAGGCCCTCGGGCTCTATCAGCACTGGACCATGTTTGCCCCGTACCCGGAAATGACCAGCCCTTGGCCTGTGATCGAGGGGGAGCTGTCCGATGGCACCATGGTTGACGTCTACAAAGGCCGGGAGGGTCTCGCGGACTTTGAAAAACCGGCTGCCGTTTCGAAGACCTATGAGAACTACCGTTGGCGCAAGTTCCTGTCCAACGTGGAAGACCAGTCCTATGAAGATGTAACACAGGTGCTTGCGCTCAATTATGCGCGGTACCTGTGCCGCAACTGGTCCGCCAGGCAAAACGGTTCTGTGTCCCTGACCAATTTCGTCATTTTCTTTCAGATCGAGAGAACGCCCCGACCCGGCGCTGCGAAAGAGATCGAAACACGCACTGTCTGGACGCACGATTGCTTGGGCTGACCAACTGGCAGCTCTCCGGATCAACGGTCCAATCTTTTCAATCCATGAGCGAGAATTTTGTCGTCCCCCACCGGAAATTCAACCGATGGCCCGGCAGAAATCCGCCAGGCCGCAATTGTGGTTTGCGGGGTCAAGGAAGATCAACTGGATGGTGCCGCCGAAACTTGCAAACCTCTGCTGCACGAGACCGCACTGAACATTCGCTTTTTGGCGCGACGAACCGGGTATCGCCGCACCGCTCAACCCGACACCTTACGCGATGCTCCGGCGGCACCAGCACGGTGTGCGATAACATCGCGGCAGCCAGTTTCCAGATGACTCGGCAATCCGGTTCTGCAAAGTAACAGGTAGACCCGATGAAAGGACCTCGTACATGAAATCCATCGATCTTTCAGAGAAACTGGCCCTGTTTTCCAGCCACTGGGATCCCCATGTGGTGTCCGACTATAACGACAACGACGTCATGGTGGTGAAGTTCAAGGGTGAATATCCGTTTCACAAGCATGACACGACGGACGACTTCTTCTACGTCCTTGAAGGCGAGATGATCATGGATATCGAAGGGCAACCGCCGCGGACCGTGAAAGCGGGAGACCTGTTTATCGTTCCGAAAGGGGTTGTTCATCGCCCAAGAGCCGAAAAGGAAGTTAAGGTTCTTCTGATCGAGCCCAAGGGAGAGCCCAATTCCGGCGATTCCGATCGTGCACCGGCGGCTAAGCCGAGAATTTAAGGCCGTGTAATACCGTACGGTCACCTGGCTGGAAAAGGCGGTTTGGTTCCGCCTTTCCGACAGGCCAGTCCATGCTGCCTAGTCCCGTGCAGGAATATTGATCGCCTTTTGGCTGGCCGGGCGGGCGAGGCAAGTATCCACCCAGCGCACGACATTCTTGAAATCATGATAGCCGACAACTTCAGCGGCTTCGTAAAAACCGTTGATGTTGCGCGCCCAGGGCCAGGAAGTGATGTCGGCGATCGTATAGTCGTTCCCCATTATGAACTCGCGGCCATCGAGTTGGGCGTCGAGCACTTTAAGAAGGCGTTTGACTTCATCGCGATAACGCTCGAACGGACGGCGATCCTCAAAATTCTTTCCGGCAAACTTGTGAAAAAAGCCAAGCTGGCCGGTCATTGGACCCAGGCCGCCCATCTGCCACATCACCCACTGGATCGCCTTATATTTTTCGCCTGGTTCGGCGGGAAGGAACTTCCCCGTCTTTTCGGCAAGATAGATGAGGATCGCGCCGGACTCCCAAAGAGCAAGAGGTTTTCCCCCGGGGCCGTTCGGGTCGATAATCGCCGGGATCTTGTTGTTCGGGTTGAGCGAAAGAAACTCCAGAGAGGTCTGGTCGTTGGTTCCGAAATCCACCTTGTGCGGTTCATATGCCAGGCCTGTTTCCTCGAGCATCGCCGAGACCTTGATACCGTTCGGTGTCGGCAGGGAATAGAGCTGGAGACGGTCGGGATGTTCGGCTGGCCACTTCTTGGTGATCAGGAAATCGGACAAGGTGTTCATGAAGATCTCTCTGGTTTTATGCCCCGGCAGCTCCAGCCGGGATCCCGAAGGTCATATAACACTCGCGATCGCAATTTAAACCCATCGTCCGGATGCGATGAATAGATTTGTTCTTTCGCGAGATTACGCCTATATCAGCGCGGCCAACGACAACGAGGAATGCCCGATGACACAGGATCACGAAGCGCGGATCGAGCAGCTTGAGATCGACCTGGCACATGCCAATCGCACGATTGAAGATCTCAACAGCGTCGCGGTCGCGCATGGCAAACAAATCGACCGGCTGACGCAGCTCCTCTCCAAGATGACCGATCAGATGGAAGAGCTCGCGGAACAGGTTCTGCCGGCCCACCGTATCGACAAACCGCCGCATTACTGACCGAGTTTGTGACCGTGCCGTTGTCGCGGAGAATTGATTCATGACATGGACGTCATGACATGAACTTCTAGACTCGTGCAGTCACATTCAGGTGCTTCATGCGTTCATTTCGATATCCAGTCCTGCTTCTTCTGCTCGTTGCGACCCTCGCCAGCGCCTATTGGTGGTCCAGCCGTCCGCCAGAGGTTGCAGTCACGCAACCTTTCAGGGGCCGTGCCGCCGAGGTGGTCTATGCAACAGCTGTCGTGGAACCCGTCAGGTGGGCAAAGGTTACAAGCATCATTCGTGAAAGGATCATATCCCTTTGCGGCTGTGAAGGGGCGGAAGTCCGGCAAGGCGACCAACTTGCCGAATTGGACAGCGGGGACGCACGGGCGACGCTCGCCGAACTAGAGGCGCGCCGCGAGCTGGCCCTGTCGGACCGGGAGCGGGCGTTGCAACTCATGGAACGGCGTGTCGTCAGCCAACAGGTCTATGAAAAGGCTCAGAACGAGGTCATCCGCATCAATGCGACGATCGCCGCGCAGAAGGAGCGGTTGCGGGACTATCTGATCACCGCGCCGATGGATGGCGCCGTGTTACGGCAGGACGGTTCTGTCGGCGAGGTTGCGGAACCTGGCGAAATCCTGTTCTGGATCGGGCAGCCCCTGCCATTGCAGCTTGTTGCGGAGGTGAACGAGGAAGATATCCCGAAAGTCGAGAAAGGCCACAAGGCGCTCATTCGTTCGGACGCGTTTCCAGATGAAGATCTCGCCGCAACGGTCTCGAGAATTACTCCGAAAGGTGATCCGATTCTCAAAAACTACCGCGTTTACCTCGAACTTCCGGACGATACCCCCTTGCTTATCGGCATGACCACGGAAATCAACATCGTCACAAACGAAAGGGACGATGTCCTGTTGCTGCCGATTGCCGCTTTCGACGGCACCATGCTTCAGGTCCTGGACGACCAGGACCGGATTTCGCTCATCAAGGTCAAGACCGGCATTCGCGGCACCAGAGCGATCGAGGTTCTCGACGGCATTGGGGAGCAGAACCAGGTCGTCTTTCCGTTTCAGGCTGACCTTTCGGAGGGCGACAGGGTTGCACCGAGGGATGGAGGAGCCAGGTAATGCTGCTGTTGCGGATAGCTGCGACACATGTCCGGAACCGCATGCGGCAAACCGTGGTTTCAACGTTGGGCGTTGCCCTTGGCGTCGGCTTTTCAGTTGCCATGGCCAGCCTCATGGAAGGCTCGCAGCGGGACTTCATGACGACGCTGATCGAGGCAATTCCACATGTTGAAATCCTGGACGAGCAGCGAAACCCGGCAGAGCAACCGGCAACGGCAAAGTACGACGCTGTGGCCTTTCACGGCTTGCGGCCGCTGGAAGATTTGCGCGGCATCCGCAACCCGACGGAAGCCATCGCCTCGCTGCGCGACTGGGTGCTTGGCGATTTCGCCCAGCGGCTGAGCGGCCAGGCCGTACTGCGCTACAGCGGGCAGGACATTGGCATGACGCTTGTCGGAGTGGTTCCGAGACGCGAATTACTGGTTTCCAAAGTCCGGGAGGACATGCGCGCCGGCAGCTTTGAAGCCCTCGATACGACAGCGAATGGCCTGGTGATTGGCGGCAAGGCTGCCAGTCGTCTGGGCGCGGAACTCGGCGACACGGTCACGCTGACCTCGGCGAACGGCATCGCCAAACGGTTCAAGATCGTCGGCCTGTTCCACACGGGCATCACGACCAGCGACGAGGGCCTAGCCTATGCTCCGCTCAAGGCCGTGCAGATACTTCTGGAAAAACCGGACATCATCAACAGCATCTCGATCAGACTGGCCGATATCAGACAAGCGAATGATGTCGCCGCGCGCGCGGAGCGTCAGCTCGGATACAAGGCCGTCTCCTGGGAGGAAGCCAATGAAGGCCTGATGGAGGCCTTCGTCGTGCGCAATGCGATCATGTATACGGTTGTCGGCGCAATCCTGGTGGTCGCCGGCTTCGGAATATTCAATATCGTATCCACGATCGTGCACGAGAAGGCACGGGACATTGCAATACTGAAGTCTCTCGGCTTTCCGGAGTCCGACATTCAGCAGATCTTCGTTCTCGAGGGCCTGGTGATCGGCATTCTGGGAGCGCTTGCAGGGTGCCTGCTCGGCTTCGGGCTTTCAAGCTATCTGGCGACCGTCAAGTTCGAGGTCACCACGGATATCGAGATGACCCGTTTGCCGATACATTTTTCGTATATCCACTACGTGCTTTCCTGCTTCCTCGCCCTGTTTTCCTCTGCCATCGCAGGCCTCATTCCGGCCAGGAAGGCCGCGAAACTCAATCCCGTGGACATCATCAGGGGTGCGACATGACCCCGGCCGAGGCTGGTCCGTCCGGCAATGTCAGCCTTCTTCTCCAGACCAGGAAACTGACCCGGATTCTCCCCGCCGTTGTTCCTGTCACCCTGGTTCAGGATGTCGATATCAGCATCGGAAATTCGGAGTTCGTTGCGATCACCGGACCTTCCGGTTCCGGCAAATCCTCGCTGCTTTACCTGCTTGGCCTGCTCGACAAGCCGACATCAGGCGAGGTGTTGATTGAAGAAAGCGGCACCTCGGATATGTCCTCCGGCGAGATGGCATCGATGCGTCTTGCAAAAATCGGCTTTGTTTTTCAGTTTCACTTTCTCCTCCCCGAATTCACGGCCCTGGAAAACATCATGATCCCGATGCAGAAACTCGGCAGGCTTTCCGCCCGGGACCAGCTCGAACACGCCACCGGGCTATTGGTGGATCTTGGCCTGCAGGACTTTCTTCACCGCCGGCCGGCACAACTTTCCGGGGGACAACGTCAACGGGTTGCGGTGGCCAGGGCACTTGCCAATTCGCCGGACCTGATCCTGGCGGACGAACCGACGGGCAGCCTTGATTCAGCGGCAACGGAACAGGTCTTTGACAGTCTCCAGTCGATCGTCGAGACACAAAAGACAACCGTTGTTGCCGTGACCCACGACATGGATCTTGCGTCCCGCATGCAGCGCCGCATCCATCTTGTTGATGGCAAGATCGATTACGATCGTGTCCAGTAGGTGCCGGAACATCAACTTTTCCTGTCCGGCTTGCCAAGCCATAAATGTCATGTCATAAGCATCCCATCATCAAGAGAAGGGCTGGCGCCCTCGCCAACCTGCCGAACCGGGCAAGGTGGTTTCCGCAACAGGGATGCGGCCGGATGGAACCTCATAGAGGCATTCCGGCAATGAAGCGGTTCGATTGCATGCGCCAGTCCTCCTCGGGCAACCGATGGAGGATTTTTTGTCTCAAGAGCCTTTTGCCGGACGCGCGGCAGTTCTGATTGAGGACCATCTGGCGGCGAATGCCGCAATCGCCGACACGGCTGTCTGGCAGCAGGCGGCCGAGGACTGCGTGATGATGCGCATCCAGAGCCTGCGTCTGATCGGCGGTTTGCCGCACCACAAGGCGCCTCTTGCAGAAGAGGTCCGGATCAGGCGCCTGAAGGACCTTCTCCGACTTTGGGCAAACGGCTGCACCTGTGCCGTCGATGAAGATCTGTTTGCTGATCTTTTGAAGCGCAAGCGGTCGTGAGCCTGAAGGATGTCAGTTCGGGACCGGCCGGGGGCGGCCGCTATCATCAACGGAAACGAAAGTGAAATGGGCTTCCGTAACCTTTTCGCGATGGCCGTATCGGTGGCGCAGCGCCCAGGCATCCAGCCTGATTTCCATTGACGAATTGCCGACGCGAACGACCTGGGTATAGACGCAAAGAACGTCGCCGACATGAACCGGGCGAATGAACTTCATCCGGTCTACGGCGATGGTCACCACCCTGCCCTCAGCGCGTTGCCCGGCAGCAATGCCGCCTGCAAGGTCCATCTGCGAAAGTACCCAACCACCGAAAATGTCTCCTGCAGCATTGGTATCTGCGGGCATCGCCATTGTTCGCAGCGTCAAGTCACCACTCGGTTTCTCCTGCTCTTCGCTCACGCTGATCCTCTCCTTTTCAGTTTCGGAAAAGACTAGCGGCAAGCAGGCAGATCACAAGCTTTTCTTGTCAGATCAGCAGCATAAGGATTGCCATGATCCACAAGGGAGCCGGTGCGGCAACCCAGATCAACAGGATAGGCAGGCCGCGTGGCAGAAAATTCGACAAGGACATTTCTCGTTTCCCTTATCCAAAGACCGGCAATTCAACAACGGTAAGCACCACGAGTGCCAGCATGCCCGTGACAAAGGCGAGTTTCGCACTGCCGATCAATGTTCGTCCGGCGGTGTCGAGCCTCGGCAGTTCCATTTGCCGGGAATCCAGATACATGGACACCAGCATTATCGAGAAAATCGCGAACCAGACGACCACGAGGACCTCGGCGACAAGAACGACTGCTACCAGCATGATCCGCTCCATTCCGATTGTTGGGATGTCAGTTCGGCCGGAGGCGACGACCCGGCATGGCCGAATGTCGCGAGCCAGAGACTTTGTGCAATCCGTTCGGCAACTGCGATGATCTCATCTGCCAGATCAGGCACGAACAGTTCGCGAACGACAGGACGAAAAATCGACAGCCAATCTCCATAATCGGAACTGACCACCTCTTTCAGCTTCAGATGTGCCGGGACAGGCTTGCCCTTGTAGGCGCCATTCTTCAGGAGAACGGATTGCCAGAAGGCTTCCATCTTCGGCAGATGCTCTTCCCATTTGCCGTCAAGTCGACCTTTGAAGATCAGACCGAGACGCGGATGCTCACGAATACAGCCATAGAAGGTGTGCACCATCACCTGGATTGATTGCTCGTTCACGGTCTCGTACCGGCGCAGGCGATCACCTGTTTCCCTCACCGGACGAACCGGTAACTTGTATCTGTCTGAACCGGATCTGCGCGCTTTCATCGCTCTCTCCATAACATTCATCTTAAATGCATCTTTTAAATGACACACATCGGCGCTAAAATCAACATCTCTGATGAATGTTTTATGGAACCCAGCCATGCGCCTCAGTCAGGCCAGCGATTTTGCATTGAGAATTCTGATGGCCACCGGTCAGACGGACAGGCCGCAGACAGTAGACAGTCTGAGCACACAGCTCGGACTGGCCAAATCACATGTCATGAAAATCGTCGCCCAGCTTGCGCGGGCCGGATACCTGAAAACCACGCGCGGGCGCGGTGGCGGCATTCGCCTGGGACGCTCACCGGAAGAGATCCGGCTCGGAGATGTCGTCAGGCTGATCGAACCTGATCTGGGTGTCGTCGCCTGCCTCAAACCGGAGCTAACCGTTTGCGCCTTTCTGCCGCGCTGCGCCCTGAAGGGAGCCATGTCGCGCGCGGCGGAAGCCTTTCTGGACAGTCTCAATACCGAGACACTGGCCACGATCCTTGCAGGGACGCAACTGGCCAGTTTGCCGGGCAAGTAAACCTAAAGCGTGGACGCCTGCTCCAGGAATTCCCGGTCTTCAAGACAATAATATCCCGATATCCTGCTGATCGTCCCGGAACGTTTCCAGTCATTCAGCACGCGGCTGACATTTTCACGCGCCGCCCCGGCCATGTTGGCAATGTCCGCCTGGCTGAGCTTGTAGTGGATGAGCATCCGGCCATCGTCCAACGTTTTTCCGAAGGTCTCCGACAATTGCAGCAGGGTCTGCGCGACCCGCCCCGGCAATGGCAGGAAAGACCTTGCCGCCAGAACGTCATTGGCATGACGCAACCGTTTTCCAACAATCGACAGCATGTGGCGGTAAACCGCCGGGTGTTCATCGGAGAACCGCTGGAAGGCCGCCTTGTCGATGAAAGCGAGTTGAGCCTCTTTCAGCGCACTGACTGTTGCAGAGCGCGGGCGTCCGTCAAGCAGCGCCAATTCGCCGACAAGATCGCCCGGGCCAAGAACCGCCAGAAGTTGTTCGTCTCCCTCAACGGACAGGAGCGATACCTTCAACGAACCCTCCAGAACGGCATAACAACCGTTCCCCGGATCGCCGTTTTCAAACAATATTGTACCTGCTGCCAGTTTCATCGGCCTTGCGAGCCGGGATAACCCGACAGCCAAATCCGGCTCAAGCCCTTCCAAAGAAAAGCTGTTTTTCAAAAAGTCCTTGATTTCAGCCACACCTACCCCCTGCCAAAGGACGTTCACGACACATAAAATTTCCTGCCACGCGCAATCCTGTGATGTCCGTCACGTGCGTTCAAGAAAAAAATACCTATATCTAGAGTCATGGAAGCGGGGCTGCCCCTCCCCCCTTCCTGACCTCCACGAAAAACGGCTCTGTTCCCCGCAGAGCCGTTTTTTCGTTTCGTCGATCAAAATCCCGCGAACCGGCGGTTTTTTCAATTCAAAAACACATCCTTGCGGTCAATGGTCCGAAAAAACCTGTCACTGGCAAGGACCTCGTACTGGCATTCGCGGATTGCAATTTTTTTACGAGGTTCTTCCCGCATCAACCGATCGTCGGACTTTCCGGGGATCGCGGCGACGAAACTCCGGTCGTTCATCCCGTCGAAATGATTGAGGAGAAGCTCGTGAAGCTCCTCGACATTGCTGGTCTGTGGCAAAGGCTCCGCAGAGGGCAGAATTTTAAGATTGAATCCCTTTGCAAGACGCGCAAGACGCAAAGTCTTGAGGCCGGACCGAAGCGGTGAGATCACCAGTGGCGGCTGATCGAAATCCGCGCGCTCAATCGCCTTGAACACAATCCGGGCAATCGATGTTCTCGACAGCAATCCTTCGCGGACTGCGACAAAATCCGGTTGCCGCTGCATGAGCACCGAATAGCGCGTCAGCTGGGCAAGGGCCTCGTCCAGCAGGACTTCATCGGGCAGCAGACGGAAGAAAGCGCGCCTGTTGAGCTGTTCGCGGGTGAACATGCGATCTCCGCAGGTTTCCTGCATACGCGTGCTTACCGGCAGGACCCGATCGCCGCTGAAGGCAAGCGTAATACCGAAAAGCATGCGGTCTCCGACCTTCTCGGCAACTTCCTGAAGCGGTCTGAATTCGCGTGGCCAGAGTTCGGTGGTGACCAACGCACCGATGGCGCTCAGCCGGCCATTGACCGCAAGGTCGCGCAATGCGCGGTCAACGCCGAATGCGAGACCGTAATCCAGTGCACCAAGTGTTATTTGTTTCATCTAGTCTGACAGGCGGGTCGGTGATTCAATGTTTCACCCAATTCCCTGCGTCATTCGGGAGATCTTTGCAAGTCTGTTGCGCAGATTGAGGAGACTTGAATGCGAAACAGATGCCCATGTGTCCGGGTATTCGTCACGCCCCGAGTATTTCCCTGCGCCAGGTGGGCAGCTTGTTTCTCACAGTCAAACGGATTGCTCGGCTCCGCAAAACAACTACTTCTCCCGCGGCTCAAAAACCGGCGCCTTCAAACCATCAACCTTGTACACGACCAGTTCCTCCAGCGGCACGCCCTTCACCTTGCGTACCAGAACGGCAAGTTCCTCGACCGTTTCGAACGATCGTTGCAGGTCGCCGGCCTTGTCGCGCCGTTTTTCGGTGATGTAGAGACCCGGTTGCTCAAAGAGGGTATCGTCCGGATCAGGGGTCATGATGTAGCGGATGCGCTCGGTCACCTGAATGACAGGCAGTTTGTCTTTCATCAGAAAGTCGGTCTGCGCATTGAGGCCATAGCTCATGGTCAGGATGTAGGCCGCATTCTCATCTTCGGCCAGTTGTTCCACAGCCGCACCGATCTCGTCCCAACCGCGCAGCTGGAACGTCGGGTCCTTGCGGGCGAGTTGTCCCGTGACCGGATAAACGGCATGGATCTGCACCAGAACGGCGACGAATATTCCGATCGCGATTCCGGCAACTGCCACTTTTCGCCAGAGCAAGTGATCTATGCGCGGTGACGTCATGAAGACCGCTGCCATCATGGCAAATGCCGGAAAGAGTGGCGCAGGCCAGTTGGCCTGAACGCGGGAATGGAGCGAGTGATAGGACAGGTAAAGAAGGAAAGGCAATGTCGTCAGCAGGATCAGCGACGCAGCGTTGTCCCTTGCCCGGAAAGCTTTGAAAAGAACCACCACCCCTGCGGCAGCCAGGATGGCAATCAGGGGGTTCAGGAGCCCGATCAGGGCACCGAAATATTCAAAGACGTATTTCGTTGTGAAGCCACCGCTGCCCGCACGGCCGAACTGCTTGTAAAAACTCACCCACTCATGGACGTGGTTCCAGTAGAGCACCGGCGAAAAGCAAAGAAACGCAAGGGCTCCCCCCGCCCAGAGCTGCCAGGTGCTCCACCAGCGTCGTGCCTCCGGCACCCAGATGAGCCAAAGCACGATGCCGGCCCCAAGGAAAAGCAGTGAATATTTCGACAACAGGCCGAAACCGGCCATCAGCCCGACCAGCAGCCACCAGTTCGGATTTCTTGATACGGACAATTCGGCAAGCGTCCAGAATGTCAGTCCCCAGAAGACAACGGAGGGTGCATCAGGCGTTGCCAGGATGCCGCCGATCCCGATCAGCAGGCTGGTGTTCAAAAACAGAACGGCCCAGCCCGCTGTGCGTCGGTCGAACAGGATCGTGGCTGAGCGCCAGAGTGCAAGGGAGCCGATCAGGCCCGAGAAGACGACCACCGCGCGCACGGCCAGGACCGTGTCGCCGAAAATCGCCTGCCCGGCGGAAATCCACCAACCGATCATCGGCGGGTGATCGTAGTAGCTCAGGGCCGGAAAGAGCCCCCAGATGCGATAATACGCTTCGTCCTCGACAAGATGAGCATTGGCAGCAGCGAAAATCTTGAGTGCCGTCAGAAGACCGACAATCAGAACCAGTCCCGACGGCCGCAGGAAATACGGCAGGTCTTCGGTCTTTGCCACGTTAGGTCATACCCGCCGTTTACGATCTCCGCCAGGTGAGCGCGGAGCTGGCCGCGTAATTCCATACCGCTCCCATCACGGCACCTGCGGTTCCGGCAACCCACCAATAGACCGGGTCGGCGTAAATCAGGTTGGCGACGCCGACATTGGCGAGCACACCAACGGAGCAGACGGCATAGAAAGTCAGGAGACCGATCAGTGCCCTCACACCCCTGAGGCGCCGGTCACGGTAAGTCAGCTGATTGTTCAGGAAAAAATTCGATGTCATGGCAACGAAGGATGCTGCCGTCTGCGCCAGATTGAATTCCATCCCGCCCAGCAAAAAGAACCGCAGGGCGACCAGATGGACGAAAAGCCCGCTGGCGCCGACAAGTCCGAACATCAGAAAGCGGACGGAGACGATATCGCCGAAGTACTTGGCCAGCAGCAGACCGAAATAGTCCAGTGTCACCAGCGTGTCCAGCTTGCTTTCGCCATGCTGCCGTTCACGGAAGGTGAACGGAAGTTCCTTGATCTTCAGCGTACCGTTGGCGCTGGATACCAGATCGAGCAGGATCTTGAAGCCCTGGGGCGACAGACGCGGTGCGAGCGCCTCCGCCTTGTCACGGCGCACCATGAAGAAACCGCTCATCGGATCGCTCAAGGTCACGTTCAGGAGCTTTTGAGCCAGCCCGTTCGCGATATTTGAACCCCACGCGCGAATGGCGGACAGGCCTTCGCCGACAGTGCCGCCTTCCACCTTGCGGCTGGCGACAACAAGATCAGTGTCATCGGATTTGATTGCAGCAAACATCTTCGGCAGCAACGTCTCATCGTGCTGCAGATCGGCGTCCATGATGGCGACAAACGGCGCTGACGACGACAGGATTCCCTCGATGCAAGCGCCGGACAGTCCGCGGCGCCCGATCCGCCGGATAACCCGCACGCGCGGATCGACACCCGCGATCTTTCGGGCAACCTCGGTCGTTCCGTCCGGTGAATTGTCGTCGACCACGATCGCCTCCCAGGCAATGCCTGAAAGGGCCTTGTCGAGCAGATCGATGAGGATCGGGATATTGCCGGCTTCATTGAAACTGGGCAGCACGACACTCAGCTCTGCCGCACGCAATCCGGAAGCGTCTCGGGGTCTGTCCCAGCCTCCCTCATCCGTGCCTTGTGCAATGCTGGCTGCGCTTTCCATGTTTCAACCCTGTTCGTCTTCTTCATCCCGTCGATCGGGTGAAAGGACGTGCCGCTCGTCTGAAAATTTCGCGGACCATAGCCTTCCATGTGTTAAATACAAGCAAAGACGCGCCATACGCTGGCAAGTACACGTCCTTCATTGCTCGTTTTCATGGACCACGATGCCCGGTCCGCTCCTTTTACCCGTAAGTGTGATGCAAACAAGGCAAACCTGACGGCATTTCGCGGCCGGCAGAATAACCCCCGGGTCCGCTCCTCAGGATCCCGCCTTCGCGAACCTTGCTCTCAACTGCCGTTTCGTCTAGGACAACCGCAATTGTCTTAGCGCCGGTTGCCACAAACATGTGACAGCAATCGGCCAGGAACTCGCCGGGATCTGACGACTTCATGGCCAAAAAACCGAACAAACTGAAGGCCCGCCTGCCGCGGGGCTTTGTCGACCGCTCTGCCGACGACATCCGCGCGACGGATGAGATGATCAGCAAGATCCAGGCGGTCTACGAGCAATACGGCTTCGATCCGGTCGAAACGCCTGCCTTCGAATATACCGATTGCCTCGGCAAATTCCTTCCCGATACCGACCGGCCGAATGCCGGTGTCTTTTCGGTGCAGGACGAAGACGAGCAGTGGATGAGCCTGCGCTACGACCTGACCGCACCACTCGCCCGTCATGTCTCGGAAAACATCAACGGGATCCAGCTTCCCTATCGCACTTACCGCGCGGGCTGGGTGTTCCGGAACGAAAAACCGGGCCCGGGCCGCTTCCGCCAGTTCATGCAGTTCGACGCCGATACGGTCGGCGCTCCGGGCGTCCAGGCGGACGCGGAAATGTGCATGATGATGGCCGACACGATGGAAGCCCTCGGCATTCCGCGCGGCCAGTATGTCATCCGGGTCAACAACCGGAAGGTTCTCGATGGCGTTCTGGAGTCCATCGGGCTTGGCGGTGAAGAGAACGATGGGCGCCGTCTGACTGTTCTGAGAGCGATAGACAAGCTCGACAAGTTCGGAATTGACGGCGTGCGCCTTCTGCTCGGAGAAGGTCGCAAGGACGAAAGCGGTGATTTCACCAAGGGTGCCGCTCTAGAAGCATCTGCGATCGATACCATCGCGGATTTTGTATCCGGCACCGGCTCCCTGGAAAATGACGGCGTCACCGAACTCAATACGATGGCCGCAATGTTCAACGCCTGCGGCTATGCGGATGACCGTATCAAGATCGACCCTTCCGTCGTGCGTGGGCTGGAGTACTACACTGGTCCTGTCTATGAGGCAGAGCTGCTCTTCGATGTCACCAACGAAAAGGGTGAGGTCGTGCAGTTCGGGTCCGTTGGCGGCGGTGGGCGTTACGACGGGCTGGTCAAGCGCTTCACGGGCCGCGATGTACCGGCCACCGGGTTTTCCATCGGCGTCTCGCGTCTGATGACGGCGCTCAAGAATCTCGGCAAGCTCGGCACATCAGAGGTTGTCGCTCCTGTTCTGGTGACCGTGATGGACGGCGATGTCGACGCTCTCGGCCGGTACCAGAAAATGGTTCAAGAGTTGCGCGGCGCAGGTATCAGGGCAGAAATGTACCAGGGCAACTGGAAGAAATTCGGCAACCAGCTGAAATATGCCGACCGGCGCAACTGTCCGATTGCCATCATTCAAGGGTCGGATGAGCGGGAAGCCGGTGACCTTCAGATCAAGGATCTGATCGAAGGCAAGCGGTTGTCGGAAGAAATAACCGACAACATCACCTGGCGGGAAAGCCGGCCGGCGCAGATCACTATCAAGGAAGCTGACCTGGTGGAAACCGTGCGCGGCATTCTGGATGGCCAGGCAGACGATCGCAGACGTCAAGACGAGGGCTGAACAATGACGGCGGCTCAGACAACCGGGCTGGACCCGAACAAGATCGAAGCGGTTCTTGCTGCTTTCAGGGATGCGGGACATGAATTCGTTAACCCGCCGATCCTGCAGCCGGCAGACGTTTTTCTCGACCTGACAGGCGAAGACATCCGGCGCCGTCTGTATCTGACGCAGGGGAGCAACGGCACGGATCTCTGCCTGCGCCCCGATTTCACCATTCCGGTCTGCCGTCACCACGTGGCAACGGACAAACCCAGCCTACCGGCTGCCTACTGCTACAACGGCCCGGTGTTTCGCCAGAGGCCGGACGGGCTGGGTGAAATTCCCCAACTCGGTGCAGAAAGCCTTGGCCGAAAAGACACCGTGGAAGCCGATGCCGATCTGCTGGCCCTGTCCGTGAGTGCACTTCAAACATTCGGAGCAACGGGCACGTCCATTCGAATCGGCGACGAGACGCTGTTCGCGGCAGTCCTGTCCGGGCTGGATCTGCCGGCCGTCTGGAAGAGACGCTTGCGTGATCTGTTCGGTGAAACCGACAAGCTGACCGCCGCGATCGACCGCATGGCGGGAAGCGCTGCAGCGAATGACGACAGCCGGGATGTGCGCCTCGGTTTTCTTTCTGCACTGGAGGGCGCGGACCCGACGGCCGCCCATGCCGTTGTCGAGGACCTTCTGTCAATCGCCGGCATTTCAGCCGTCGGCGGGCGGACACCCAGCGAAATTGCCGACCGGTTCCTGGAACAGGCCGCCCTTGCAAGCGGCGGTCGCGGACATGCGCAGGCGGCAGTCACGCTTCGTGCCTATCTTGCCCTGAAAGCCGATGGCGACAATGCCGTTGCATCCCTGCGTTCGTTCGGTACGGACCACAGTCTCGACCTCGAAGAGCCGATTGCCGCCTTCGAGTGCCGCCTGTCGGCACTTGCAGCCAAAGGCATTGAACCTTCCCGGCTTTCGTTCGCCGCTGATTTCGGCCGCCGACTTGACTATTATTCCGGGTTTGTCTTCGAGATACACTCGGCCTCAGACCAGATCGCGGGACCACTGGTTGGCGGTGGCCGCTATGACAGGCTGCTGACCCTTCTCGGGGCCGGCGAAAACGTACCGGCCATCGGCTTTTCCATGTGGCTGGACCGGATCGCCGCCAGTATCGGGGCTGACTCATGAGCAAACTCATCATCGCCATTCCCTCCAAGGGCCGTCTCCAGGAAAACACCCACGCTTTCTTCGGGCGCGCGGGTCTGAAAGTTGATCAGCCCGGCGGCGCGCGCAACTATCGAGGTGCCATCAAGGGGTTGCACAACGTCGAGATCGCCTTTTTGTCGGCCTCTGAAATTGCCCGTGCGCTCTCTGAAGGCTCCGTTCATTTCGGCGTCACCGGACTGGACCTTGTCGAAGAGAATATCAGCGATCCGGCAAACAATGTTCACGTCGTCACGCCTCTCGGATTCGGGCCGGCCGATGTCGTCGTTGCCGTCCCGAAAGCCTGGATCGATGTGGAATCGATGGCAGATCTGAGCGACGTTGCCTCCGACTTCCGCAGCCGCCATGGTCGCCGCCTGCGTGTTGCGACCAAATACGTGAACCTGACGCGTGCTTTCTTCGCCCGGCACGGAATAGCGGACTACCGCATCGTTGAAAGTGCCGGCGCGACGGAAGGTGCCCCTGCTGCCGGATCTGCGGAGCTCATCGTCGATATCACCACCACCGGATCGACCCTTCACGCCAACAACCTGAAGATCCTTGCCGATGGCGTGATGTTGAAGAGCCAGGCCAATCTTGTTGCCTCTCTCAACGCCGACTGGAGCGTTACTGCACTCGCTGCAGCGAGAGCGATCCTGGACCGGGTGGCAGCTGAAGAAGCTGCGCGCGGCATCAGACTTGTCAAGGCAGTGGTCGATGACAGGACACAGGCGCTGAGATCAGTCAGCAAGGTCGGCGCGATCCAGCGTTTCTCCGAAAGCGATGACGCAAACCGTGTCAATGTGCTGTGCCCGAAGGACGCTGTCGCAGATTGCGCCCAGCTCCTGATCGAGGAAGGTGCAGACACTGTAACCGTCGAGACGCTGGACTACGTGTTTTCCAGAGAAAATCCGCTTTTCACACCTTTGAAAGAAAAGGTTGGCGGATAGCCCCGCCGGTCTCCGTTCCCCGTCAGAAGGTTTCGCCTTGAGCTGAATTTCCAGGTTCGACACCGTCTCGACCGGAGCCAGGGGCAAATCGAGGCACAATCCGGTCTTCCCGGGTCTTCAGTTTCAGCTGCCGGTTTACCGCTGCAGACATCACAACTGCCTCGCAACACTTTGAACGCCGAATACCTGCGCCGCATCCAGCATCCCGATGGAATACACACCGATAATGCATTAACAATCAAAGGGTACGAGGCTGAGGAGCGCGCTCACGGTCTCTCTTAGTTGTTTCGCATCAGGATGCGCCGGACAACGACCACGGGTACGAGGGGCGAAGTGGTATGACACTATTGAATAAACTGCGGATCGCGAGCGGTCTGGTTTTATTCGTGTTTGTGCTTGGACATCTGCTTACACTGGCATTCGGTCTGCGATCGATCGAGGCGATGGAAACGGCCGGTCGGTTCCTGATGGGGCCATGGACCAATCCGGTTGGCGGTCCGATACTTATGTTGTCCTTCCTTCTGCATGGGGCGCTTGGAATCTGGGCGCTCTTCTGGCGCAACAGATTGTTCTTCAACTGGGGTGACAGCATCCAGGCGCTGCTCGGCATTGCGATCGTGCCGCTCCTGCTGCCCCATATCATGGGGACGGTCGTCGGGCCGGCGATGACCGGAGCGACACCAAGTTTCAAATGGGTGCTTGCCGTCTACTGGATGTTCGTCCCGCATCTTGGAATTCAGCAGGTGATCGCCCTCATCGTCATCTGGATTCACGGTTGTTATGGACTGTTCCTCTGGATGCAGGTCCAAAACTGGTGGGGCCGGATCTCAACTGTTTCCTACCCGTTTGTCGTGATCGTTCCTGTTGCCGCCCTGCTTGGCTTCGTAGAGGCAGGCAAGATCCTGCTGGCGAACAGCGGAAATGCCGAATTCATGGCGCCAGTGCGCGAAACGGCAGCTTTGTATGGGCAGGTAGGCGATCAGCTTTGGCGAATTCAGGACCAGATATTGTGGGCGTATGCTGCCATTGTCGCAGTCGTTTTCGCGGCGCGTGCGGTGCGGGTGTGGCGCAAGCGGCCGATGGTCACGCTGAATTATGTCGACGGCCCGACGATCGTCCGGCCAGCAGGCCTCAGTCTTCTCGAGACCGCCCAGTCCAGGGATACCCCGCACGCCGCGTTGTGTGGAGCACGAGGCCGTTGCGGCTCTTGTGCCGTGCGCATTGTCGAAGGTGCCGGGAACCTGTCGCCGATCAGCCCGATAGAAGCCGAAACCCTGGCACGGCGATCAGCCGCTCCGGGGGACCGGCTGGCATGCCAGGCCATGCCTGTTGGTGGTTCCGTGCTTGTCGAGCCTTTGTTCTCGCCGGATATCACACCGATCGAGTACCAGGAATTGCTGCGCGGCGAGGTTCCGGACCCACCGGTTCCCGAGCCCGCCTCGGTGGGTGAGGGTTCGCAATGAAACGGTTTCTGATAGCGCTCGCATGTTTGTTTGCCGTTCAAATGATTTCGCCCGTCTCGGCACAAATGCCCTTGCCCGGATCCGGCTCAACAGAAGTTGAAGATACGGTCGCGGAACCTTCACCCAATGACATCAAGGAACTGGCCCGCCTTCTTGCCGACCCGACCATCGTCAACTGGCTGGAACAACGGGCCGACGCACTCAACGGAGAGAGCGCGCCGGAGAACCAGTCCTTCAGGGACATTGCGGCACAGGGGCTCGAGGCCGTCCAGGCAAGGGTGCGGCAGGTCGGTGTCGCCCTGACACTGTTGCCACAGGCACCGTCGATCATTTCCAGCACATGGCAACAGGAACTCTCACCGCGGGAACAGTTGAACCTTGTTGTTCTGTTGATCATTTTCGTTTTTGTCGGTGCAGGACTTGAGTGGCTCTACTGGCGCTACGCCGGATTTGTCCGGCGACGTATCGAGCTGCATCAATCAACCACCTATCTTGAAAAAACCCGCTCGGCGCTCACTCGCCTTGCACTGGTGTCGGGCGGTGCCTTCTGTTTTTCCCTGGGCACGATCGGCACGTTCGTCATTTTCGAATGGCCGCAAAACTCCTATGACTTTGTTCTGGAACTGCTGATTTCGCTTGTCATCATGCGGGCCATTGCGGCAATTGCGCTGTTCGCGCTTGCACCGCGCGTCGAAGCGCTCAGACTGGTGCCGCTCTCCCGGCAGGATGCGCGGCTTCTCTATCTCGGGGTCATGGTGACATCCGCCGTCATGCTGTTTGGTGGCAGTCTCGCAGAAACCATAGTGCTTCTGGGACAGAATGAGGCTGCAGGCCTGGCCATTGACATATCGGCCGCGGCCGCAACGACAGTCCTGGTCATCCTGCTGTTGTGGCTGTTATACGCGCGCAGCGAACGTCAGCGCCGTTTCATTCTGATGCCGGTCCTTGGCTCCTTTGTGGTGCTGATGCTCTTCATACTCTGGCTGATTGGTGCCTACAGCCTGGCAGGCACTCTGGCCGTCATTGCCCTGCTTGTGCCGATCGAGCGCATTCTGAGGCGGACGATCGAGCATGCTTTCAAGGCAAACAGGCCCGATCCGGTATCGGACGAGCCGGATGGAGACAGCGACGTGGAAGAGGAGGCGGATCACGGGATCTATCTTCCCGTTGCCATTCGCCTTGGCAGGTTCGTCGTCGTCGTCACGGCTGTTGTGTCAATCGGACTGTTTTGGGGTGTGCAGCCCTGGAACCTGTCAGCCGTGAATTCGACGCCGGCTCAGATCGTCCGAATCCTGGTTGACGTCATGGTGGCATTTCTGATTGGCGACCTCATCTGGACGGCTACAAAGACGGCAATTGACCGGCGCATGGCGGCGATGCCGAAACTTCAGCCCGGAGTGGCGCCAGGGCCGGAGGCGCGCATGGCGACGCTGCTGCCGCTGATCAAGAAAGTCGTGCTGGTCACGATTCTGGTCATGGTCGCGCTGATCGGGCTTTCATCGATGGGCATCAACATTACTCCGTTGCTGGCCGGCGCGGGCGTGGTCGGACTGGCGATCGGTTTTGGCGCCCAAGCCCTGGTTCGCGATATTGTCTCGGGCGTCTTCTTCCTGATCGACGATGCCTTTCGGGTCGGCGAATATATTGAAATGGGTGATTTGCGCGGCACCGTGGAATCCATGTCCATTCGCTCCCTGCAAGTCCGGCACCACCGGGGTGCAGTGCACACCATCCCGTTCGGCGAACTGAAGTCGCTCACCAATTACAGCCGCGACTGGGTCATGATGAAACTGGAATTCCGGGTGCCTTTCGACACCGATCTCAAACTCGCCAAAAAGATCGTTAAACGCATTGATGCCGAATTGCAGGACAACCCGGAATACGGGAAGAATTTCCTGCAGCCGCTCAAGTTTCAAGGTGTCCGGCGGATGGAGGAATTCAACATGGTCGTCGGCGTAAAATTCATGACCAAACCGGGTGAGCAATGGACCATCAGGCGCGATGCCTATCAACGCATTCGGGATGAATTCGAAAAGGCGGGCATCAATTTCGCACAACGAAACGTCAAGGTTGAAGTCATCGGCGCAGAGGACATGAGCGAGGAAACAAAGGAACAAGCCACCTCTGCAGCAATGGACGCCATTGAACAACAGGTTGACGAACCAACCGGGTCATAAGGCCGATCCGCATCTTGGGGACGCCGCGCACAGGCGCCGAGAATGCTTTGCAATGTCACGTGATCCTGCGCATTTCCTAAGGAGACGAAGCTGCCGCGTCGGCGTTCACAGCCTGCCATGCTGTTGCGAAGCAGACCGTGTCCCTGATAGCGAAATGCACCGATACGGTTGCAATCACGCTTTCGCAAAATCCGACACCAGTCGCGACAGGGCATCCCAATCTGTGAATTCGCGCGTAGTCTGGAGCTCCTTGTTGACGTGATCCGCAAGATCACCTTCCAACAAGGCCGACTTTTCAAACCAGTCATAAGAACCCGGTTTCACCGCACCGGCGATCAGAGCGATTTCCGTTGGCTTCCAACTTGCCGCCTGAAGAAAGGTGTCGACATATTCCCCAGCCTCTTCCCTTGTGTCCTGAAAGGCCGCCGCCAGGCTTACAGACACGAACAGGCCAGGCAATTCGTTGAGACTGCCCCGGTTGGCAAAGACAAACAATTCGAGATCAGGCTGGTGCCTGGCCGAGTGCACGGAGCCGGCAATGATGGTCTTGTCAAAGTCCGGAATGGAAAGCCCGCCGGAGAGATCACTTACATTGTGGAATCGGACCTCATGCCCCTCGCCCGACAAGGTCGCGCCAATGAATTTTGAAATCTTTTCCGTTTGTCCTTCGGTGGTTGCATAGGCAATCAGGTATCTCAAGACAGCACCTATCCGCTTTCGTTCGACATTCCCACGCTAGCGTATGCCGTGTTTTCCGTCGCTCCGTATCTTCACGTGTTTTGCCCGGGTAAATCGCGGCAAATTGTCCGATCACGAGCACTCGCATCTGGTGCTGGCCGACATTTCAAGGATTGCCGGGGTCGACAGGTGAACCAACATTTATCAATGCGAGTTCCGAACGCAGGACGGGCTGACAGAGACACGGCGCCTGCCGATGAACAGGCCCGAAAGGCACCTCCTTTTTATTTCCTTGTCGGTCTCACAAACGCTTCCCTGGCCTTTTCAACCTGGTCCCGGCAACAACAACCTTCCAGGTGGTCGTTGACCATGCCCATGGACTGCATGAACGCATAGACGGTCGTAGGGCCGACGAAGCTCCAGCCTCGTTTTTTCAGGTCCTTTGAAAGGGCCGTGCTTTCAGCCGTCTTGCCAAGCGTTCTTGCAGTTTCAAAATCGATCCTTGCCGGCCGGTCTTCCGGTTTGGGTTCGAAGGACCAGAAATAGGCCGCAAGCGAGCCAAATTCCGTTTGGAGTTCCAGAGCCCGATTGGCGTTGTTGATCGTCGACTCGATCTTCTTGCGGTGCCGCACGATACCACTGTCTTCCAGACACCTTGCAACATCACCGTCGTTAAACTTCGCCACTCTTTCAAACTCGAAATTGGCGAATGCCGCCCTGAAGCCTTCCCGTTTCCTGAGGATCGTCAACCAGGACAGGCCGGACTGAAAGCCTTCGAGGCAGACCTTCTCAAAAAGCCGCCGATCGTCATCGACCGGCCAGCCCCACTCCGTATCGTGATACCGCTGGTAGTCCTCAAGACCACCATGCCACCAGCAACGGCCCCTACCGTCCTGCCCTTTCAGGAGACCGGTGACCGGGTCCCGCTCTGGTTTCACGTTTTTTCCGGTTGCCTGTTCGCTCATGCCTCACCCGATATTCACTATTTGTTCTCAATTGGTAGCGGTGATCGAGATCAGTTACAAGCACAAGTGTCCAACCAAGCTTGAAAAACGAAAAAGCCCGGCGAAATGCCGGGCTTTTCAATCGACTGTATTGGGGGTCAGGCAAACAGGGCGTCGATATCGTCCTGGGACGCAACATCGTTGTCGGTTTCCAGTGCGGGACCGTTGAGCAGCGCCGCGTCGCCTTCCTTGAACTCCCGTTGCTCGAGCTCAATGTCCTTGAAGGTGTCAATTCCGCCCCAGATGTCCATCATCTGCATGATGCGATCCTCGACAAACCGGAGTGTCGAAACGACCTTGGTGATGCGCTGACCTGTAAGATCCTGGAAGTTACAGGCCTCGAAAATTTGAACAACCTTTTCCTGAATGTCGTTTGCGAGCTCAGAGTCCTCTTTGCCGACACGAGCCGAAAGTGTGTTGGCGGTCTCGTCAATGAACTCGGCGGCAGAAAGAATCATTTCCGTCGCCCCTTCTGTCCCGTCGACAACGGCATCCAGCTCGTTGGTGACACGGGTCATTTCCTCACCCTTGGAACCAGTGGTGTGGTGCAGGGTGGCAATTTCCTTTTTGGTCTGAGCGATCGCTTCATACATCGCGTCGATCTCGACCTTCAGTTTAGCAGCCTCCGACAATTCCTTGCGAAATTCGGACATGAATTTCTGGCTCATCGCTTCGGGGTCAAGTGCGTCGCCCTTTTGCGCAGCTCCTTTGCCGATCAATGATCTCAGACTGGAAATTTCCGCCAGCACTTCCTGATGCCGTCGTTCTTCGGCAAAGGCCGGATCACTGTCGGCCCCGGTATTCATGCGTATCAAGCTTTCCGCTCGAAAGGATCTCTTCACCGCGGCCATGCCTTCTCCCGTCCCTTGCCCCTGCCGGCGCATACAAATAGCGATTACCCAATTGGTAGCAGCGGAAGTTTAAAGAAATGTTTTTCCCTGAATTGACGAAAATGACAGGGGTGTCCGATGTTTGGCGCGATATTCCTTCTTTTTCCTCTCAAACGGTTTGGTTATCTTTTTCAACGACATTATTGGCGACGATCCGGACATGCCCGCACCGGTTTCGTCGCAGGGAATATTTGAACTGAACATGAATGTGGCCGGTAACTGCGATCTGACTTATATGAAAACCATGCGTTTCCTTCATCTGCCAGCATTGCTGACAAGTTTGTTTCTTACGGCGCTCATGATTTCCGTGTCGGCGCGAGCCGCAAACGATTCATTTTCTACCGAGGAACTGCTGAGAGGTTTCGAGAAGACGGTGTTCGGGCTCGAGTACCGCAGCTGGAGCTGGCGTCCCTACCTGGTCAAGAAGTTCACGCAGCCGGTAACCTTTTACGTACACAATCTGTCACGCCGCGACCGCACGCGCGTGGTCCATCGTTTCGTGCGGGAAATCGACCGGCGGATCGGTGGTCTCGAAACCAGCATTACCAACGATCCAGCCGCTGCGAATTTCGAGGTTTTTGTCGTGGACCGGGCGCAATACGTGTCGGTGGTTCAAAGAGACATTTACAAAAACGACCGTGCAAAAGTCCCAGGCCGGTGCCTTGTGCGCGTGGTTTCCGGTCGAAAGGGCATCAAACGCTCGTCCGCGGTCATTGTTTCAGATGAGGGGGAGTTTCTGTTCAAGCGCTGCCTTGTCGAGGAAATCCTTCAGGGGTTAGGCCCCATGAACGATCATCAGGACCTGACACACTCGGTTTTTAACGATGCTTCGCGCCACAGCCGGTTTACCGTGTTCGACCAGATCATTTTGAACATGCTTTACGATCCCCGAATCAGGCCCGGCATGTCGATGAAGCAGACCAAACCCATCCTGCCCCTGGTTGTGCGTGACGCCCGCAGGCGCGTGCGTTAACCAACGAAGGCTGGAAATCGCAAAGATTTCAATCATCGAAAATCGATGTGCGAGCAGGTCGCCACCGTGGCAGGGATCTGTTAATCCTGTTCCTCAAGACTCGGCTAACCATAAGAAAGATTTACGCGAATTCTCACGCCGAGATTCACTATTGCCTGAACATGCCCGCTTATCATCCTTGCCAGTTCGTTAACCGGCAACTTAAAATTGCCGGAAGACGTGGTTGATGATGAGTTGCGAGTGTTGCCATGTTCTTTTTGAAGAAACGTTCTTCGAACTTACTGTTTCTGGCGGGAGCTACCCTGCTCGGCGCCTTCATTTCGGCGGGTCCGGTGTCTGCCGGCCAGGTTTCGCCTCCCCCACTGGTCCTGAGCCCAAATCTGACAGAACCCTGGATGCTGCAGCTGCAGCCCGGCACGGCGCGCCGCGCAGCAGCTCCCGTACAGAGGCGGCAGGTCCAGCAGCCCAAGGTCCGGCGTGCCAATTGGTGGTCGCGCCGAATGGAACCGGCCCGGCAACAGCCCAAACGGCAGACCCGGCAGATTGCACCTCAATTCCTTCCGACGATCATCGACTATGACGGCCCTTACAAGGCGGGCACTATTGTCATCGATACGAACGCCCGCTTCCTCTATCTGGTCCAGAAGGACGGAACCGCTCGCCGCTATGGTGTCGGCGTCGGCAAACCCGGATTTGAGTGGGCCGGCATGCACCGTATCACGCGCAAGGCCGAGTGGCCGGACTGGCGTCCACCAGCATCGATGCGCAAACGCCGCCCCGACCTGCCTGTCTTCATGGCCGGCGGGCCGGAAAATCCGCTCGGGGCAAGGGCGCTCTATCTGGGGTCCACGCTTTATCGCATTCACGGGTCCAATCAGCCCTGGACCATCGGACACGCAGTCTCGTCCGGCTGCATTCGCATGCGCAATGAAGATGTCATGGACCTCTATCAACGTGTGGGCGTCGGGACCAAGGTACACGTTCTCTAATGCACAACCTCGACAACTGAAAATCACCTGAACGCACGGCAACGCCGTGCGTTTTGTTTGGTTTGCCAGCCACTGCTTGCACTGCTGCAGGTTTCTTTGCAGTTTGTTTTTCAACGAAGAGCGGATCTCCGCTCGTCAAAGCGTATCGAGACGACGCAGGGTATGACCCGACGCACCAACATTGAATCTGCGCGGTCCGACGCGGCCTATTTCGTGAAAGCGGCCCTGGTCGGCCTTCTCGTGGGAGGACTGGCGACCGGTTTTCATGCAGGTCTCGAGCATCTGTTTGCCCAGTATGCCGCCCTGAGAAACTCTCTCGGCAGTGGCGCATTGCCGTATGTCGTTTCGATTCTCATTTCATCTATGTGCGTTGCCGCAGCTTTTCTCCTCGTTCAACGGGTTGCTCCGGAAGCCGCCGGCAGCGGCATTCAGGAGATAGAAGGAGCGATGGAGGACCGGCGCCCGGTTCACTGGCCCCAGGTGCTTATTGCAAAATTTTTTGGCGGCCTGCTTGCCCTCGGCTCTGGTCTGGTGCTGGGGCGGGAGGGACCGACCATTCATATGGGAGCCATGACTGCGGAAGCGCTCGCACGCTCTCACAAGGTCTCTCCCGCCGATCACAAGGGCCTGCTTGCAGCAGGAGCAGCGGCGGGACTTGCTGCTGCCTTCAATGCGCCGCTTGCCGCAATCCTGTTCATTGTCGAGGAAACGAGACGGCAGTTTCCGTTCGGCTACCGTACCTACATGGCCGTCATCATTGCCTCCATCCTGAGCGCAGCCGTTACCGAACAGCTCACACAAACCGGCCCTCTCCTGGTTGTCGATGTGCGTTACTTGCCGGTCTGGAGTTACCTGCTGCTTGCCTTGATGGGCATCCTGCTCGGTGTACTCGGTGTCTTCTTCAACAAGGCGCTGATCACGGTCATGGACCTGTTTCTGAAAATCCCGAAGGGTCTGAGATGGCTCCCGGCCCTTGCAATCGGCGCAGTCACGGGCATCCTGCTCAATGCGTTTCCCGATGCAACGGGCGGCGGCGAAGATCTGGTCCATGACCTGATATCCAGCCATTATGGCGTTCTTGCTCTCTTGTTGCTCACATTCCTGCGCTTTGGCGGCGTGCTGTTTTCCTACGCGTCCGGTGTTCCGGGCGGCATATTCGCCCCCATGCTGTCCATTGCGACATGCGCCGGACTGGCGTTCGGCGTGATAGCCGTCGAAACGCTGCCCGTGGAAGATGATTTCCGGGCAGCCTGTGCCGTCGCTGCCATGGGCGGTTTTTTTGCAGCGTCCGTTCGTGCGCCCCTTGTCGGCGTCGTGCTGGTGATGGAGTTGACCGGAGCCTATGCCCTGATCATGCCCGTGCTCGTCACCTGCACGACCGCATCGCTCACTGCTCACCATCTCGGCGGGCGCCCGATCTATGAACAGCTTCTGGAACGCACACTGCGTATTGCAGGCCAGGATCCCGATAACGAGCAGGACAAAACACCGGTGCAACTCGGCACGCGCGAAGGCTGAGCTGCCGATCCAGGCGTTTCCCCGGACAGCGTTTCCCCGGACATGGTTGCCGAAGGCAACTCAGATTTCAGGCACCACGAGCCATTGCTGCCGCTCCAGCGGCACCCTGAACCGGACAACGCACCGGATCCCGACACAAAAAGGGCTCAAGCCTCAGCAATGCGGAGACGAGGACTTCAGAACATCCAGGTCTCCGGATTTGAAATCGCGTCGCCGCGACCGGCTGTCTGCACGCCCTTGATGCACCGGATGATGAACCAGACGAGCGTCGCGATCAGCACGAAAATACCAATGAACACGAATGTCAGCACGGCGCCTATTAGGCTGTACAGCAATCCGATCCAGAATGTTCGGATCTGATAGGTATAGTGGGATTCGACCCATCCCCCGGCTTTTCCTCTGTTCAAATAGGCGAAAATTACACCGATAATCGAGGTGATGCCGACAATGATACTGACAAGATAAAGAATGTAGATAAGAGTGGCGTTCTTACCACCGGGTTCCATGTAACCTGCGACATCGGTCTGATCGTTCATAACCGCACTCCGCTAAAATTCATTCTATCGAAACCGGGCCTGTGCAGCTGCGAATCTCGTTGCATCCACACTGATCCGGCCAGCCTAGATTACAGTCCTTTGCCCATTCGTCCAGACTTGTGAATATCGCTCTGCGCGAGACGGACCAAAGTGCCTTGCCAATTGCTGGGGCGCCGGCCATGAGGACCAGAAGACCACGGGGATTTGTTTTCCCGTCTTAACGACTGATCTGGTCGGCTTGTCCTGCCGTAACAAGTGCTGTTAGTTCAAGAACGTTCCCGAATTTTGACATGGTCTGTCGCATTGGGGAGAGTTCAAGCAGCATCTGTCGTCTTTCTGAGAGATTGAAAATGAGCAATCTGACGGACATGGAAATCTTTGCGCGCGTGGTGAGCGCAGGCAGCATGTCGGCGGCCGGTCGGGAAATGAGCCTGTCCCCCGCGGTGGTTTCGAAACGAATCCGAAGGCTGGAAGAAAAGCTGGGAACGCGACTTCTCCAGCGAACAACCCGTCAGATCGCAATGACCGAAGCCGGTCAGGGCTTTTATGAACGAGTCATTGCCATTCTGGCCTCGGTCGAAGAAGCAGAGTCGTTTGTCTCGCGCGGATCCGCCAAGGCCCGGGGAAATCTCAGGGTTGCCGTTCCCACGTCGTTCGGACGCCTTCACATTGCACCGCATCTGGGACGGTTTCTTTCCGAGAACCCCGACCTGTCAGTCAATCTCGACCTGTCCGACGATTTTGTGGACATTGTCGGCGATGGGTATGATCTCGCGGTCCGGATTGCGGAGCTTTCGGATTCAAGCCTGGTTGCAAGGCGGTTGGCCCCGGTCCACCGTGTCCTGTGCGCCAGCCCGGAATATCTGGCAAAACACGGCGTTCCGATCAGCATTGAGGATCTGGCAAGCAATCATGTAACGATTGCAGCGACAAATCAGGATCCGTGGCGGCTTGCCGGGCCCTCCGGAATCGAAACCGTGCGTACACGTGCGCCTCTCAAGACAAACTCAAACGAAGTCGTGCGGGAATGCCTGCTTGCAGGTGTTGGCGTGGCACTTCGTTCCACCTGGGATGTCGGTCCGGAGCTGCGAGAAGGCAAGTTGCAGATACTGCTGCCTCAATACAGGGCATCAAAGGACGTCGGCCTGCATGCCGTTTATCCGAGCCGTCAGTTCCTGCCGGCCAAGGTGCGGGTCTTCATCGATTTCCTGGCCGGTCTTTACGGGACTTCGCCCTATTGGGATGCCGGCCTTGACGACTGGCTCCGCCTGCCGAGCAGCGCAAAGGCCGGGTGATCACTCCATTTTGACATGTGACGTTTAACTGCCGCATTAGTATCTCTCCTGATGCGACTGTGCGTCACTTGCATCATGTTCGGGCTTCCTGTCTTTTGTGCCGGGGTATGTATGCACCCAAATTGAGGGAGAGTTATATGCAGCGTTTGCTGATGATCGCCGGAACAGCGCTTCTGGCCGTAACCGCTCAGGCAAGTGCCGAAGGCGACCCTGCCAAGGGTGAGAAAGTTTTCAAAAAGTGCGCCGCCTGCCACGCCGTTGGCGAAAGTGCCAAAAACAAGGTCGGACCGCAGCTGAACGGGGTGGTTGGCGCTCCGTGGGGCCGTATCGAAGGATACAAGTACTCGAAAAACCTCGTTGAATTGAGCGACGGCAAAGTCTGGGACGAAGACACTCTCGTCGTCTATCTGACTAAACCGAAAGACCTTATTCCCAAGGGCAAGATGGCATTTGCCGGTCTGAGAAAAGAAGCGGACCGCGACAACGTGATTGCCTATCTTGCACAATTCAAGGAAGACGGCACGACCGAGTAGGATCAATCGGCATCGCATCACAGGAAAGGCCGGGGCTCCCCGGCCTTTTTCATTGCGGCAACTTCAGTCAATGTTCACCATGATGCTTGCGGATACGCCTGACGACCCACCAGATGAGCAAAACGACCAACGGCACTGCCAGGCCTGTCGTGATATTCGCGCTCGGAACCGGAAGCCCCGCATCCTTGGCGGCCTTTGCCAGGTACGAAATCAAACCGACCACATAATAGGAAACCGCAGCGACTGACAGACCTTCGACGGTTTGCTGAAGTCGCAATTGCAGACGGGCTCTGCGGTTCATTGATTGCAGGAGGCTGCGGTTCTGCTGTTCCAGTTCCACGTCAACTCTCGTGCGCAGCAATGTCGTCGCGCGGGCAAGCTTGCGTGACAGCATTGCCTGGCGGTCTTCAATTGCCTGGCAGGTTCGCATGGCAGGTGCAAGGCGTCTTGCCAGGAACGATGCCAGGGACAAATCGCCCGGCGCGGCTTCTTCTCTCAATGTCTCAAGTCTGGCCTTGACGATTTCGGCATAGGCGCGGCTTGCACCGAAACGGAAGGCACTCGCCGTCGCCCCGGCTTCCAGCGCCGCCGCCAGGGCAGACAGCTTGTCAAGAAGCTCCTGGTTGGTTCCAAGCGCAGCGGCATCCTTCATCTGGCCGGTCATTTCCGCCAACTCGATCTCAAAACGCCGGATTTCCGGTTGCAGACCTGTTGCCTCAAACAATCCCAGCATGGCAAGCGTCCGATAGGTTTCGACCTCAAGAAGGCGTTGCACAACAGCGCCGCACTGCACACCGCTCAGGGATCGATTGAACAACAACATGCGTGTCAGTCCGTCTCCGTCCTGACGGAAATCCGTCACCACGGTCGCTGCCCCGTCTTCCAGGTTCGAGACCGTCAGACTGCTCTCGTCAAACTGGCTGCGCCAATCTTCGTTTTCGACCGGTTCACGCAATTCGAGGCGTACAGCAACGAGAAGGTCTCCAGGCGCGCGAAAGGCCGCGCCGAACGGATGTGTCGCAGCAAGTTGCCCGAACAGCTGGTCCGGTCTCGCGCTTCCATCCCAGGTGTAGGTCGTGAATTCCGCGTGCTGTTCCCAGCTGAGGGTTCCACCGCCGAAAGTCAGGGTGTGATGCCGGTTCCCCGACGCCGGCCCGGGCACTCCTCGGGACATGCAGAATTCCGACAACCAGTCGTGATCCCTAGCCGCCTCTTCCGCGTTGGTCAGGAACGCATAGTGCAATACCGTGCGGGGACACGTCAGCGGTCGGAATGGACGTGCATGCACTTCTCCCAGCACACGTTCGCGCAAGAGAGATGTCCGGAACGACGGCAGCGACGACCCGTTCTCTGACCCCTGACCCACAATACTCGCCCCTGTCCAGTGTTCCGTCTGCGAGGCACTCTGATCACAAAGAACGCCTTATACCAAGGTCTAATATTGTCACAGGCCACGATTGTTCGCTGATGGCGGTTTTGACGCAATAATAATTGGATAAAAAAATTGACCAATTTTTGCATTGCACTTATGTTGCGCGGCAACGAAGGGATGCATCGCGCATGTTTCAGCCTGTTGATCATCAAAAAACGGCCGACGCCGTTGTGGAGCAGATTGAAAATCTGATCCTGAAAGGCGTCCTGCACTCCGGTGACCGGCTACCGTCCGAACGGGACCTGGCCGAACAGATGAAAGTCTCAAGACCCGTCCTCAGGGATGCGCTCAAAACTCTTGAGGAACGCAGGCTGATTGAAGCACGGCGCGGTGGCGGCACCTATGTCTGCGATCTGATCGGTCCCATATTTTCCGATGCCATCATTGAGCTGATCGCCCGGCATCCGGACGCCATCAATGACTATTTCGAGTTCCGAAGGGGGATCGAAGGACAGGCGGCCGCCCAGGCAGCCATGCGTGCAGCCCCTACCGATCTCAAGCGTCTCCAGGATATCGTCAAACAAATGCACGATGCCCACGAGGCAGAGGACCTTTCCGTCGAAGCGCTGCTTGATGTCGAATTTCACCATGCAGTCGGCGAAGCGGCTCATAACGTGGTGATGCTGCATACGCTGCGTTCCTGCTACCGGCTGCTTGAAAACGGTGTCTTTTACAATCGCGGCCGGCTCTACCACCACCCGAGCGCGCGAGACGAGTTGCTGCAACAGCACGTCGCGATCGCAGACGCGATCTGCGAGGGTGATGCTGTCGGGGCAAAGCGCGCATCAGAAGAACATATCGACTATGTACGCGGCACGCGTGCCGAGGCCGAACAACTCGACCAACGCGAACAACTGGCGGGCCTGCGTCGTATCAAACCCATTAAGAATTCCACTCGATCCTGATCCGGGGGAGGATAAATCGTGACGACTATTACCGATGTTGCCGACATGCAGGCTCTTGCAAAGCGCAGGGTTCCGAAAATGTTCTACGACTATGCGGATACCGGGTCATGGACACAAAGCACCTACCGGGAAAACGAAGCAGCGCTGCAACGCCAGAAGCTGCGTCAACGTGTTGCCCGCAACATCGACAACCGTTCGGTCAAGTCGACCATGATCGGTCGGGAAGTCGCCATGCCGGTCGCATTGGCGCCCGTCGGGCTCACCGGCATGCAACACGCGGACGGTGAAATTCTCGCGGCACAGGCGGCTGAAGAATTCGGTATCCCCTTTACGCTGTCCACAATGAGCGTTTGCTCGATCGAGGACGTTGCGGAGCACACCAAGACCCCCTTCTGGTTCCAGCTCTATGTCATGCGCGACAGGGGATTTTCGGAAAACCTGATGCAAAGGGCAACCGCGGCGGATTGTTCGGCACTTGTGCTGACGCTCGACCTCCAGGTGCTTGGCCAACGCCATCAGGATCTCAAGAACGGCCTGAGCACACCACCCAAACCAAAGCCGAGCGTCCTTGTCGATCTCGCATTCAAGCCATTCTGGTGCTGGAACATGCTTCAGACAAAGCGCAGGGAATTCGGCAACATTCACGGGCACGTGGCTGGTGTCGACGACATGTCGTCGCTCGCTGAGTGGACGAACAGCCAGTTCGACCCGACACTTGACTGGTCTTCGGTCGAGTGGGTCAAGAAACACTGGGATCGCAAACTGATCCTGAAAGGCATCAACGATGTCGAGGATGCAAAAATCGCTGCCGGCCTCGGTGTGGATGCGATCGTGGTTTCCAACCATGGCGGACGTCAGCTGGACGGTGCTCTGGCCTCCTATGACGTCCTTGGCGACATCGTCGACGCAGTCGGGGACAAGATCGAAGTTCATTTCGACGGTGGGATCCGCTCAGGACAGGACGTCTTCAGAGCGGTCGCAATGGGTGCTCACAGTACCTATATCGGCCGGGCCTACATCTATGGCCTCGGCGCAATGGGCAAGGCCGGCGTGACCAAGGTTCTGGAGATGATCCACAAGGAACTGGACGTGACAATGGGCCTTTGCGGCGAGACCGACATCACGAATACCGGCCGGCATAACCTGGTGCTGTAGGTCACGGACGCCGGAGCAACGCCAGCCATGCCCGGGCGATCGCTTCACCCAACGCGTCGGACTTGTCCGCGTGACGGGCAGCTTCCTCATCGAGCCGCTCGAGCCAGTCCGGCGTATGTGGAAGGATCTCGTCTGCAAGATTTACAGACCATTCACGCACGTCAGCTAACGCGGCTTCGAAATGGAACTGGATGGCGTATGTAGTCCGGCCGATGCGGAAGGCCTGTATCGGTGTCATTGCGCTTTCAGCCAGGTGAACAGCGTCTTCAGGAAGAGAAACGGTATCGGTGTGCCAGTGAAACAGTGGCCCGCCCTTTCCCAACGCCGAGACGACAGGATCGGCCTGGCCCTCTGCCGTTGGTGTCACGTGCTGCCAGCCGAACTCAATGGGCCGGCTCAAAATGTTGCGTCCACCGAACGCCCGCGCGATGAGCTGGCAGCCAAGGCAGATCCCAAGCACCGGCCGATCTGCCTCGTGGAACGTCCTGATCAGATCACACAAGCGCGGCAGATGCGGATACTCCTTGTCCGCAAGGGCATTCTGGCCACCTCCGAGCGTCACCAAACCGCTAAAGGTGCCTGCCTCGTTCGGCAACTCCTCGCCCGCGTAGGCCCGGACAGTTTTCCATTTGTGCCCCATCCGGGCAGCCGTTCTGCCAAGTGCCGCCAACCCGGCATCCGGATAGTTCTCGATCACCAGCAGGGTCATCCCGTCTCCCGTGTCTTCCAGTTGCTCAAACCGCTTTCGCTGGTTGACCGTAATCATCTGAGTTCTTGATGCAAACATCAAAAACAATCATTTGCGCTTAAGTGAATTGAACGCCAGATTCCCTTCAGGATTTTCCAAGCATGGTGTTTTCATGAGCGTCGCTTCCCCCGCGATCCGCAACGGTTCAGGCGGTTTTTCTGCAATGGATTACGGGCTCTATGCAGCCACGGTGCTTGCCTGGGGCTTCAGCTGGATCGCGATGAAAAGTCAGGTTGCCACCGTGGCGCCGGAAGTCTCCGTCTTCTGGCGATTTGTGCTGGCAGCTGCGGTCATGATGGCATGGGCAAAATTCCGCGGCCACAACATGTCCTTCCCAGTGCAGGATCACTTTCGCTTCGCTGGCCTTGGAGCCTTTTTGTTCTCGACCAACTTTACATTGTTTTACTATGGCGCCATGCAGATCCCCTCCGGGCTGCTTGCCGTGATTTTCTCCACCGCATCAATCTTCAACCTGTTTCTTGGGCTGATCGTATTCGGTCAGCGCCCCAATCCCTTGGCACTGTTGGCAGGCACAATCGGGTTTGCAGGGATCGCCCTGATGTTCTGGCCGAAACTGGTCGGTGCCGAATTCAACACACATGCGGCAATCGGACTGGGCATATGCGTTGCTGGCACGCTGTCATTCTGTGTTGGCAACATGGTCTCCGCCGACACCCAACGGCGCGGCATCGGAGTAGTCCCCGCGACGGCCTGGGGCATGTTCTACGGAATGATGTTTCTGGGGTTGTTTTCAGCCATTCGTGGACAGAGCTTTGCCGTCGAATGGTCGATCAGCTACTTCAGCGGACTTGTCTATCTTGCAATTTTCGCATCGGTCATTGCCTTTGCGTCCTATCTGACCCTTCTGGGGCGGATCGGGTCTGCGCGGGCAGGTTATGCGACCGTCATGTTTCCGGTGGTCGCGCTTACGCTCTCGACAATCTTCGAGGGATACCAATGGACCACCGCTGCGGCCCTGGGTGTGGTCTTCGTGCTTGGCGGAAACATTCTGATGCTGCGCGCGCGTTGAAACGCCAGTCATGAAACGAAAGTACCTGGTGGCCGAATATCTTATTCAGCCGCAAGCTGGCCGGTACCGCCACCGACATTGCCGATTGCCGCGACAAGGTGATTGCACAGGGTATCGTGCATGGCTTCTCGGGCCGTGTCCGACCGCAAAAGGGCGATGTCGCAAGACGGCAGGGCAGGAAATCCGTCCCTTTCATCCAGAATACGCATTCCGTCGCGGATCGCACTTTCCGGAAACACGGTGACTGCAAGCCCTGCCTGCACCGCTCCAACGAGAGCTGCCGCACTGGAGCTGGTATAAGAAACGCGATATCGCCGCCCGACCCTGTCCAGCGCGTCCATCGACAGTCGCCGCCAACCGCAGGTCGACGGCCCCAGCGCCAAGCGGATGATGTCCTGCGTATGCGCGCAATGCTGACTGGATGTCACCCAGTAGAGCGGTTCGCGCCGGATGATCTCGCCGCGAAGATCCATCGTATCGCTCGACGTGGTGATGGCAACATCCAGCGCTCCATCGCGGATCGCTTCAGTCAGTTTGCTGCTTCCCGAACACTCGACCTGCACTTCAATTGATGGATTCAGCCGGTTAAAAGCGGCCAGAACCTGTGGCAAGAGACGGTCCGCGTAATCGTCCGGCACGCCGAGCTTGACGTGGCCAACTTCCTTTTGACCGTTGAATGCAGTGAGTGTCTCGTCGTTCAGAAGGATCATCCGCCTGGCATATTCGACCAGGCGCTGCCCGTCTTCGGTCAGCCGTGACTGTCGTCCGTCCTTGATGAATATGGCCTGTCCGACGCGCTCTTCCAGCCGGCGCATCTGCATGGATACAGCCGATTGCGTCTTGTGCACAGCTTCGCCTGCCTTGGTGAAGCTGCCCAGTTCCGCAATCGCTAAAAACGTGCGGAGCTGATCAATATCCAGCGCGTGATTCATGTGAATGCTCCACGGCACAACCACTTGTCAGTCGGTTGATTTGAGATTCGAATTAATTGAGCGAAGATACATCACAAATTCTTACATTACAAACAATATTTCAGCCCAGCGAACAACTTGTCCTCGGCACAAGTTATTGCAAACAAAACAAAACTTACTGAAACCGCTTTCTACTCCGCCGCCTGGGGAACGGAGAGATTGTCCAGCGAAGAAACGATATGTTCGACCAGAGCGTCCGTTACCCGCGAACTGTTGTGCCAGGATCGCATGATGCCGATTTCGCAATCAGGAAGTTTCGGAAAGCCATCGGCTTCCGTCAGGACACGCATACCTGAACGCAAGGCCGATTCCGGCAGAACGGAAATTGCCAGTCCGGCAAGGACAGCTGCCCCCACCGCCGTGGAGTTCCAGCTTGAATAAAGCAGGCGGTGTTCGCGCATCTGGTCTCCAAGTGCATTGATCGCCGCCTTTCGCCAGTCGCATGTCGCTCGGCCCAGCGCCAAAGGTAAAGGAGACTCGTTTTCAACCGCATGGCGCGCCGAAACGACCCATAAAAGTGGTTCGCGGCGCACGAGATCCACGTGTTTGCGACCTTTCTTTTGAACATGCGTGATGATCGCGACGTCCAGTTCTCCTTCGGAGATCATGTCGGCAAGATTGGGGGTGGGCGCGCACACAACGCTTACTTCAGCCTTGGGATTCGACCTTGAAAACCTGGCAAGAATCTCGGGCAGAAAGCGGTCGGCGTAGTCATCCGGCGTTCCCAGACGGACAAGACCGGCAAGTTCGGTATCGTCAAAGGCGGCAAGTGTTTCATCGTTCAGCTGGACAAGCCTGCGGGCATAATGAAGCAGTCGCTCGCCATGCTCGGTCAACCGGGACTGACGCCCGACCCGCACGAAGAGCGGTTTGCCGATGCGTTCTTCCAACCGTCGCATCTGCATGGAAACCGCCGACTGTGTCTTGTTCACATTGTCGGCTGCCTTGGTGAAACTGCCGCTTTCCGCGATCGAGACAAAAGTTCGTAGCTGATCCAGGTCGAGCATTTCCACTCCAAACTATAAGAGATGATCATGTGTAACATGACACTCATTCGATCGGGAAATGTTTATTGACTGTTCGATCATCACGCGACCTGCCTGCCTGTCGAAAAACTTACATCACGCATACTGATCAATTCCATCAAAAACATTCGTTGGAATTATGTTTGAAGATAGCGCATCTTGAGGATGTTCCTCAGACAATGATCGCCACGACCGGCGCGGAACAAGTTGCCGAAACTTCGTTCGGCCGCTAACAGGAGACTTTTGCCATGACACATATCGCAAGCATCCCCTTCGTCGCTCTCTTCGGGCAGATGGCTGCCCGTGCATGGCGTGTGTTTACGAACCGCCGCCATGTGACCGAACTCAAGTATTGGTCCGACGAGCAGTTGAAGGACATCGGTTTGACGCGGAGCGACGTTCGACGAGCGTTGGCCCTCCCCTTCTACCGAGATCCGACATCTTCACTGAGCAATCTTCCGGAATTCGCTTTGCCGACGCATCTCAGCGCTGCCAACACCGCGAAGGAGAATCCGGCCCTTACGCTCATTGACGGATGCAAGCCGAAATCCGGGCAGATCGCTGCCTGATCCCAATCGAGTCCCCCCGATTGCAGCCCCCTGTCGGCAAACCTTGCTGACATTCACTGACCCGCCTTTTGGCGGGTCTTTTTTTGCCAGATCAGTTCATTTCTTGTCGTAGTCCCGCGCCGCTTTTTCAAAGAAACTGTCGAATGCCTTGAACTGGCTCGACTGAAAATCCCGGCCGGCTGCCAGCCAATTCGATACCATTTCATCTATCTCGGAGGATTCGGCGTCAAGATCTTCCTCGGGAGCCTCCGGCTCTTCCTCGGGTTCCGGTTCAGGTGCTGCGTCTTCTTCCGTATCCCGGGTTTCGGTCACAAGGCTGGCCGGCTGGAGAAACGACCCCCAGAATGCGTTCATTGCGTCCGCATAACCTTGCATGTAGTCGACCGGTGTCGGCTGAGGTTTGGGACGGCCACGGGCGAAGCCACGCAGATAGGCATCAAGGAGATTGCGCGCCTCCCCGTGCACAAAGGGGCGCGCCACCTGCCCCATGGCGAGCGTTGCCGCAACAGGCATCATTTCCTGAATGGCATCGCTCTGCAGACCGGTAAGACCGGATATCTGTCCGGCAAGCGCCTTTTGAACCGCTTCCGGACCAAAAAAGGGCGTTAGAGCGGTTTCAGATGCATTTTGAACAAAACCGGCAAAAGGAGACTTCGCCGCCTCATCGAATGAAGACGGCAGACCGGGAAAATCCGAAAATCCGGGCACCGTGCTGCCAAAATGCCGGAAGCCGTTGAGAGCCGCAGGCAAAAGCTGCTCCATCACGCGACTCAAGTCGTCGTTCGACCAGCCAAACCGCTCTCTGACATCCTCCGCCAACGAAAAAACGTCAAATGGAGGCGCACCCTTGTCGCTGCCCGTCATCGCTTTGCTCCGGTCAATTTCCAGCGAGGTCCTGAGGAACAAGACCAACCGGTACAAGAGTGACGCTTCAGGGGGCTCAGGTCAATTCGCACGCGAGACCAGGCCCTTTTGGTCACTGATCTTTTTTGCGATGGTTTCAATCAGTAAGCGTATTCGCGAAACACCTGCGTGATGTCACCGTTCCAGGAGCCGTTGTAGCGCTGCAGCAGAATGTCTGCCGGGCACATGCCCGCGGCAAGGCCTTCCTCGAGCGGCGCCAAGTGGACTCGTTCGTCCAGGTCGCCGTCGCTAAGCCGGTTGCGCCGCTTCAGTCCCTCTTGCGCCAGGGCCAGTACATCCTTGGCAACGTCGAGAACCGTTCCTTGCCGGAAAGGTGTCTGCAAGGCCGACCTCGGAACGCCGCTGCGCAATGCGGCGCGCTCTTCCGCGGTCCAGTCCTTGACCAGTTCCCAGGCCTGGTCGAGCACGCCGCTGTCGTAAAGCAGTCCGACCCAAAGGGCGGGAAGCGCGCAAATGCGGCGCCAGGGCCCACCATCGGCCCCACGCATCTCAATGAATTTCTTCAGCCGGACATCCGGGAAGAGTGTTGAAATGTGGTTGTTCCAATCGCCAAGACTTGGCGTGGCATCGGGAACCCGGCCTTCCAGCGCCCCCTTCATGAACTGGCGGAAGGTCGTATCCGTCACGTCGTAATAGGTCTCTCCGCGCTTGACGAAATACATAGGCACGTCGAGTGCCCAGTCCACATAGCGCTCAAAACCGAACCCTTGTTCGAATACAAAGGGAATGTCGCCTGTTCTGTCCACGTCGGTATCGGTCCAGATCTGCGCGCGGAAAGACTTGAACCCGTTCGGCTTGCCGTCGGTAAACGGAGAATTTGCAAACATGGCGGTCGCGATCGGCTGAAGCGCAAGGCCAATGCGCATTTTGCGGATCATGTCGGCCTCGGAGGAGAAATCGAGGTTCACCTGGATCGTCGACGTTCGATACATCATGTCGAGGCCGAGCGAACCGACCTTCGGCATGTAATTGGTCATGATGTCATAGCGGGACTTCGGCATGCGCGGAATTTCCGCACGCGTCCATGTCGGCGTCATGCCGATTCCCAGGAAGCCGACACCCATCGGCTCGGCGATCTGGCGGACATGGGCCAGATGCTGATTGGCTTCACGGCAAGTCTGGTGGAGATTTTCCAACGGGGCTCCGGAGAGTTCGAACTGTCCTCCCGGCTCAATGGAAATTGCACCCCCGCCCTCGTTGTCGGCGAGACCGATGATCTTGCCTGCGTCTTCGATGCGCTCCCAGCCAAGGAGACTTTCCATGCCTTCCAGAACCGCTTCGACTCCGTTGGAACCTTCATACGGAATGGGAGACAATTGCTTCAGACAGAAACCGAACTTCTCGTGCTCTGTGCCGATCCGGAAACGGTCTTCCGTCTTGCAGCCCTCTTCGAGAGTTGCGGCAAGGTCCGCAACAGTTTCAATCGGTGTGGTATCGACCGTATCGCGGGCCATGAAACCGTCCTAAGTGTCTGCGCGGCAAGTCACGAAACGCGTTGTGAGCACTCTCGTTTCCGCATTGATCCGGCACGTTTCATGTAAAACGCACTCGAGCTTGCGTGATTTAGGAGGCTTGAAACAAGAATGCAAGGAAGGAAACCGCAGATGCGTTCGTTCACGCAATTCTGAACACGGATAGCGGATCGTCCCGACCACGCAGTTGCACCGGGCCGAGACTGGTTGTGCTCGCACCTTCCGGCAGATGCGCCATGGTTTGCGCGCTTGCAAGCGCAATCACCTTTGCGTCGGGGTCGACCTGTTTTCCATATTCCTGCAGTCTCGCAGCGACATTCACGGCGTCGCCAATGACGGTGTAGTTCATGCGCGAGGAGGTTCCGATATCGCCGACAACCACCTTTCCGGTGTGCACACCTATCCGGACCCGCAAATCGATGTCCGGTGACTGATTGATCCGTTCAGCGAGAGACTTGACTGCCTTGATCGCCATGGCCGCGTGATCGGGCTGGTCGGACGGCGCGCCCCAGAACGCCATGACACCGTCCCCCAGAAACTTGTCAATCGTTCCCTGGCTTTCGGCGATCGCATCGGAAACAGTTTCGAAGTACCCGTTGAGGTAAGACGCGGTTTCCTCCGCAGACAGGTGAGAGGCCAGCCCGGTAAAACCCGCGAGGTCGGCAAAAACGATCGTCATCTCGCGCAATTCGATATTCCGCGCACTTGTCATGCCTTCTTCGATTAGGCGGGACACAAGCTGCCGGGGAACATACCTGGCAAAGGCGTTCAGCGCACCGACAGAACCGTTGAAGGCCTGGTTGACGTCGTCCAGCTCGGCCAGCCGTGACCGCGGCAGACGTTCAGCCGCCTCAAAATTCAGTTGCCGCAGCTCCGCGGCGGAATGAGCCAGCCGTCTCAGGGGTCTGCCCAACATGCGTCCGACCATGAAGGACAACAGCGCCCCGACGAACAACGCGACAATAGCGGCATAAAGGACAATACGGGTCTGATCGAGTGCAGCGCCGAACTGATCTGCCTGATAGAGCGTGCCGACAATCCAGCCCTCGGCTGGACCTTCATCCACTTTGGAGAAGATCGCCGTGAACATGCCTCTTTCACCGGGAAACACCCGGCCATCAACCTCCCCTCCCATATTGTGGGCCTGTTGCTGATCCTTCCAGATCAGGTGCAAAGGAGTGTTCTTGAGGTCCGCAAGATCCGGCAGGGGGCTTTGCGGTCTGGAAGCAAAATCGTTTTCCGGCACCCCCTCCACCACGATTGCCTTGTCCCGGCTTTCCAAAAGAAACACCTTCTGCCGGCCTTCCCAGGACATCTGGTCAGCAATCCCGGCAAACACGGGCTGAGGGTAAAGGGCGAAAAGCGACCGGGTGTCGCCAAGGCCGAGTTCCGCGACCAGAACCGCGGTCGAAAATCCTTCCTTGTACCGGAATGGCGCCCAGGCAACGATCGGTTTCTCATCGCCCGGTGTTTCACTCAGACCCGTTTGCCCGAGTTCCAGCATTGCGCCGTCGGGCAAGAGCCTGAGATAAGGTGCCAGATCTGCGTCCCCAAACTGCTCGCCGGATGCGGAAGCATGAACAGCAATCGACCTGAGGAACTGTTCCTGCTTCTGGAAAAATTGCTTCAGGGTCGCTTCATTGCCCTTCAGAACGGCCAATGCCTGCTCATCCAGCAATCGCCCGGCGATCCGCCTGTCGGCAGACGCCATATAGGAAATGATGATGCCGCAGATCACGACCAGCAGCAGTGAAAAAACCAACCCGAGCGCTATTCCCACGGGAAGCCGGAAGCGATTGCGGCCTGTCTCCATCACAGCATCGGAATCCGGTTGATTCACACCGGATTTTTCAAGCGCCTTGCCACGTCCGGATGAGGAATCTCCCGGTGGAAGGATTTCCTGCTGCAATGAGTTATCTCCAGTCGCCAACCGTTGCCTGTATGATGGTCAATGCGGCTACCGCCGCAGTATCGGCCCTCAATATACGGGGTCCGAGCGGAATTGCGGTAACGAAATCCAGACCACGCAGATGACTGCGCTCGTCGTCGGAAAACCCGCCTTCCGGCCCGACGATCACCGCAAGCGGTTGAGGACCGGCTTCCTTCATCTGTGCAAGGGTCAGCAATGGATTGTGCGTTCCTTCCGCTTCGTCGCAGAACAGCAGACGGCGGTCCGGATGCATTTGCGGCCACTCGGCCAGGACGTCTTTCAGAGACTGTGGACCAATGACTTCTGGAATTGAAAGAATGCCGCACTGTTCAGCGGCTTCGATGACATTGGCTTCCATGCGCTCGAGGTTGATGCGGCTGGACTGAGTGTGCTGGGTCATGACCGGCTGGAGACTGCCCACACCCATCTCCACCGCCTTTTGCACCATGTAGTCGAGCCTGGCATGTTTGAGCGGCGCGAAAAGATAGATCAGATCATTGTGCTCGGTCTGCTCCCGTGTGCGCTCCATCACCTGCAGTGCGCAATCACGGCGGCTGCCGCTGGAGATTTTTGCAAGCCATTCCCCGTGATTGCCATTGAAGACCAGCAGGTAGTCGCCGTCCTTCATCCGCAACACATTCATCAGATAATTGGCCTGGCTTCGGTCGGCCTCGATCCTGGCGCCTTCGGCAAGAACGTGCCGCAAAAACAATCGCTGCATCTTGTATTCGTATTTTCCCATGTGTCGAACGTAGGCGACCGATTGTGTATGTTTCAAGGCGTATAGTCGGGCCTTGCCTGAACTACACAACATTCGGCGACGAGCGGTGTCACAGCCTTCTCAAGTTGCGCGACAACACGTTCACTTTCCCGACGGCATGAGGATGACGTGACCCGGCATCTTGACCCGTCACCGGCAAGCAGCCACTTTTGGGGTAAGAAAAGGAATCACACGCGTGAGCGAAACCCCGTCCAACGTCGCCGAATTTTCCGTCTCCGAGATTTCGTTCTCCATCAAGCGCACGATGGAAGACACCTTCGGATATGTCCGGGTGCGCGGCGAACTGGGGCGCATCTCACGTCCGGGGTCGGGCCATATCTACCTGGACCTCAAAGACGACAGGGCGGTTCTGTCCGGCGTCATCTGGCGCGGTGTTGCCTCGAAGCTGAAGATCCAGCCGGAACAGGGGCTGGAGGTGATCGCCACGGGCAAGATCACGACATTCCCGGGTCAGTCCAAGTACCAGATGGTGATTGACGCACTTGAACCCGCTGGTGCCGGAGCGTTGATGGCACTTCTGGAAGAGCGCAAGAAAAAGCTCGCGGCAGAGGGCCTTTTCGCGGAGGAACGCAAGCAGATATTGCCACCCTTGCCAAAAGTGATCGGCGTGGTCACGTCACCGACCGGTGCCGTCATTCGGGACATTCTGCACCGGATCTCCGACAGGTTTCCGCTGCATGTGCTGGTCTGGCCGGTTCGCGTGCAGGGAGAAACATCGGGTGCGGAGGTTGCCAACGGTATTCGCGGTTTCAATGCGCTGGAAGCCGGCGGCGCCATACCGCGACCGGACCTGCTGATCGTTGCGCGTGGCGGCGGCAGTATCGAAGACCTCTGGGGCTTCAACGAGGAGACCGTGGTGCGGGCTGCTGCTGACAGCCAGATCCCCCTGATTTCCGCTGTCGGACACGAGACCGACTGGACGCTCATCGATCTGGCCGCCGACGTTCGCGCACCCACACCCACAGGGGCTGCGGAAATCGCTGTCCCGGTAAAGGCCGAGTTGATGGCGATGGTCGACGACCGTTCGCGGCGGCTCAACTCAGGTCTTGTCCGGTTCGTCACGGGCCGAAGAACGGAACTGAGGGCGGCGAGCGCCGCCCTGCCGGCCCCGCAAGACCTGCTGGCGTTGCCACGGCAAAAATTCGACACGCTTGCGAACGGTCTCGAGCGCGCGCTGATCGTCAGTACGAAAAGTCACAGATCCACATTGCAGAACCTGGAAGGGCGCCTCTCTCCCCTGCTGCTTTCGCGGCTCAGTTCCAAGGCGCGGCAGGATCTCAGCAATGCCAGCGACCGGCAGCAGCGCGCACTCACTGTTGCGGTTGCTCAAAAGCGGCAGGCATATACCGCTGTCGCTGCGCGTCTCACGCCTTCTCGCCTGTCCCAGCAGACGCTACTCGGCCAGGAGCGCGTCACCGGGCTTTCGGAACGGCTCGACAGGGCTTTTCTCGCACGCGTTACCCACGAGAAAAGCAGGCTCGACGGATTGCAGAAGTTGCTCAAGTCGCTGTCCTACAAAGATGTTCTTGCGCGCGGATATGCCGTTGTCCGCGATGAAGCCGGACAACCGGTCAGATCCGCAACCGCTATTGCCTCAGGTGCGGCAATTGCCATCGAGCTGGCCGATGGAACCGTGGATGCCGTGGCGATGAGTGATAGCGCCGCTGCCACCCCCCGCAAAGGCAAGACCAAAAAGTCCACTCCTTCAAAATCGAGGCCGGAAAATCAAGGAGATCTGTTCTAGCTTCCCGATCTCATTTTTGGAAAATCCTGCCACCCGACAGGAAGCAGACCGACCCCTTGTTTTCTTCAATCTGCTTAGGGTTAATTTAACCAGTTCCCTTACCGCTATCTTAAGTTGTCTCCCCTAGCGTAAGCCGAAATGATTGAGCTTGTAGACGGGGCAGTCAGAAAATGCAGCGCAAACAATTTGGCAAACGCGGTGTTCAGCAATCCGTACCGCAATTCGGCGACAGGAACACGAGCTACGCTTCCGCAGGCATGCCGGCCTATGCATCGGCTGGCGGTGGTGCAGCGACCTTCGAAGACGACGACAATTTTTCCATCGGAAAGATGCTGGGACTTGCGTTCGGCATGCTCTTCAGTTTCCGGGGCCGTCTTGGCAGAATGGAATACTGGGTAATCGGATCCATTCGGTTCGTCCTGTTCATTGCCGTGTTGATCGCGTTTGTCTTCGCAGTCGGGCCACACATGAGTGGCCTGTCGGAAGAACAAGCGAATATTGCGCTGATGAAATATGCATTCGGCACGGCCAAGGGCGGGGTCATGACGTTTCTGCTTCTGACCCTGACATTGTGCCAGTGGTCGCTGGAAGCCCGGCGTTGCCACGATCGGGACTCCTCTGCCCTTTATCTGCTCATCCTGTTCATACCGATCGTCGGCAGCTTGTATGCCATCTATCTCTTCATCGTGAATGGCTTCTTTCCCGGCACTCCTGGCCCCAACCGATTTGACACTGTTCGCAGCCAGGCACAGATTTTCGACTAAGCGCATACAAGCAAATATCGGGACAAAAGAACCGCCGCTGGAGCGCCAACTCCAGCGGCGGTATTTTTTTCGCAGGTGTCATCCAACACCTTACCGAGCGTGCTTGCGGCCCGGCATCATCCCATGAGGGACGGTAACAGCGTTATGATCGACGGAAAGGCGAGCAGCCCGGCAATCGTCAGGACATCAGCAACGAAAAACGGGATGCAGCCCCGAAAGACTTCCTGAACCGGAATATCGGGCCGCACGCCCGAGACGACGAAACAGTTCAGGCCTATGGGCGGGGTGATCAGACAGAGCTCCGCCATTTTCACCACCAGAATGCCGAACCAGATTGCACAAGCCTCCCCCGACATGCCAAATGCGCTGTCCGCTGCCGAAACACCTTCGCCGCCATTCAGCGCGATCACTGCCGGATAAACAACAGGAAGGGTCAGGATCAGCATGCCGATCGCATCCATGAACATTCCGAGCACGGCATAGGCCAGCAGGATGCAGATCATGACGATCCACGGGGAAAATTCCAGGCCGACGATAAATTCCCTGAAGGCGTCGGGTAATCCGGCAAATCCCAGGAAACGGACATAGACCAGCACACCCCAGATCAGGGTGAAGATCATCACGGTCAACCTGGCGGTTTCATGCAAGGCCTGTCCGAGCTGTTTTACCTTCATGCCCTTTGCAAAGGCGACGACCAGAACCACAAAGGCCCCCAGAGACCCTGCCTCGGTCGGAGTTGCCAGACCAAAGAAGAACGAACAGAAGATAATGGCAACCACGGCAACGATCGGCAGTGTTCCCGGTACGCTTTCCAGACGTTCCGCCCAGGTGAACCCCTTGACGGCCGGCGCGTCGCCGCGCCAGGCAGAGACCGCCACGATGATCCCGACATAGATCAGTGCTGAAAACACACCCGGCAGGAACCCGGCAATCAGCAACTTGCCCACCGATTGTTCGACCAAAATGGCGTAGATCACCAGAATGGCTGACGGCGGTATCAGTGAAGCCAGCGTGCCGCCGGCAGCCACGACGGCGGCAGACAGCCGTTTGGAATAGCCCGCCGCAAGCATCTCGGGAATGGCGACCCGGGCGAAGACCGCTGCCGTTGCTACCGACGCGCCGGAAACCGCCGCAAATCCGGCTGTGGAGAATACCGTGCCGACGGCCATGCCACCTGGAAGCCAGCCGAGCCACCTTTTGGCAGCCTCGAACAACTGCTTGGTGAAGCCTGCATAAAAAGCCAGAAATCCGATAAGGATAAATGTCGGCAAAACCGAAAGGGCATAAGTGACGGATTTTGAATGCGGGATTGTGCCAGCCATCTTCAGGGCGACGAAGAAGCCCCGCTCAAACCCCATCTTCATGGAGAAATGAACGATCAGCCCGACAAGACCCGTGAAGGCCGCGGCAAAAGCCACGCGGACACCGAAAACAACAAGGACCAGAAGCACTCCGGTCATCAGGATGCCAACTTCAAACGGGGTCATCTGGAAGCCTCCTCATCGGTTTCATCACCAAAGGCTTCTTCGATCTCGTGCTGCGCAACGTCCTCGACATTCTCGATCATCGGAACCTCGACCGGTTGTCTTGCCGGATTGGCGACCAGGCGGGCGTATCCGTAAATCTGTAGCAGGAGCCGCAGGAAAAGCAGGCCGAGCGCCACCGGGATCACCAGTTTCGACGGCCAGGTGGGGAGGCGAATGTCCATGGTGCTGTCGCCAATGGCCCACGACCGGTCAAAATGATACAGCGATCCCCAGATCAGCAGGGCGACAGTGAAGGCGATCAGCATGACGCCGAGCATTTCGCAAATGTAAAGTGTGCGGCCGCGCAACTGTCCGAGCACAATCTCCATCCGGATATGTCCTCCCACGCGCTGGCAATAAGCAACGCCTGCGAATGCAAAGATCGCCATCGCCTGCTCGGTGATATCGATGAACCCGGGTATCGGCGTGTTGAACAGCAGCCGTCCGAGTACCTGCGCAACGGCGAGCAGGATCAACGCCAGAATGGAAAACGCGGCGAATAGGTTAAATCCGTTTTCGATATGGGCGAGAAAGCCGCTGAAGTGGATGTAGGTGGTCGGGCGCTCCGGATCGGAACGTCCAGCGGGATCGATTGTCATCATGAGTGTCAGCCCCGAGGCAGAGCTTTCCGGCGCTCATTCCGCGCGCCGGAAAGCAACAAGGTCAAACCAGTAACGCGGGCTTATTCGGCAATGGTCTTCTTGACCATGTCGAGCAGTTCCTGCGCCGGAAGACCAGCGGCTGTCTGCTCTTCGATCCAGGCGTCATGGATCGGGCCGGCCTTTTCAGCAAAGGACGTCAGTTCCTCATCCGTGAATTCCACCTGGACAACACCACGGTTTTCCAGTTCCGGCCACCACTTGTCGTAGACCTTCGCATAGGTGGCGAGATAGTGGGCAAGCGCGGGATCGACGGAGTCGTCAAGTGCCGCCTTGAAGTCATCCGGCAACGCGTTGTAGGCGTCGACATTGACGACGATCGGGCAATGAACGGTGCCCGGGTTGAGGTTCTTTGTCCACCAGTCCGCAACTTCCACGACCTTGAAGGATAGGTGTGCGTGCGGTGCAAATCCGGCAGCCTGAACCGTTCCGGAATCAATTGCCTGATAGGTCTCGGAAGCCGTTACGGATGTCGGAACAGCACCGACTGCGTCCATCAGCTTGCCCAGTCCGCCAAGCGCGCGAACACGCATGCCGTCGAAATCGGAAATCGATTTAGGCACCTCTCCCTTGCCGGCAAAGTTATATTGCGGCATCGGCGACGGCATCAGCAGTTTCGCGTTCCAGCGGCCGAGGTCTTCCTGAACTGCCGGATGATCGTAGAGTGCCTTTGAAACCTTCACTTCGGTTTCGAGGTCATTCACGCCAAGAAACGGCAATTCCAGAACAGTAAGGGTCGGGTTCTTGTCCGCATGATAGGACGCACAGAACTGAGCCATTTCGAACGCACCGAAGGAAATTCCGTCGAGATTTTCCCGGGACTTCGAAAGCGCTCCACCATAGTGCAGCTTGATTTCGAACTTGCCGTCCGTCTTTGCCGCAACTTCCTCGGCGAGTTTTTCAACATGCTCGGTGAACGCCCGGCGCTTGCCCCAAAGGGACACATTCCATGTCACGTCGGCGGCGAAGGTTTCGGTGGCGAATACGACAGACAGTGCAACCGCCGATACAGCGGTCGCGGACTTCAGTGAAAAGAGCATGAAATCCTCCCAGATATTTTGCTCATTTCCTTGGCGACTCACCCCGCAGGCAATTCACCTGTGAGCCGTGCCAAGTCGACGGGATCTAAGCACAGGACGTGCCAATTGCGAACTGGCGACGTAACTGCCTGTGACAACAGGTCTTTCGTAAAGAACAAGCGATCCGTGAGCTTACAGGTTGGCAAGAATCCGCCTATCGGAAACATCAATCGGCGGATTTCCGCCTAAACCTCAACTGTATCTGCATTGCCAGGCTGCTCGCGGGTGAGGCCATGCCGTGCCATCTTTTCGTTCAAGGTCCTGCGCGGAAGATTGAGCTCCCGCATCACATCAGCGACGTGTCCCTTGTGCCGCCTGAGAGCGCTCTCGATAAGGCTGCGCTCATACGCGTCCATGAGGTCCCTGAGCCCGCTCGACGGTTTCAGCGTTGCGGCTCCCCTGTGCCCGGTCACCAGGACTTCCAGCGACTGCGGACTGACAGCAGCATTCAATACGAAACGTTCGGCAGCGTTCCGCAACTCGCGAACATTGCCCGGCCAGGCATAGGTTTGCAGGAATGCTTCATCACGCGCCGAGAGACCGGGGGTGGATACCGCATATTGTGCCGCCAGACGATTCAGGAACGTATCGAACAAAAGCAGACTATCCCGCCCCCGTTCGCGCAACGGCGGCAGGTGAAGTTCGATCGTGTTCAGCCGGAACAACAGGTCTTCGCGCAATCGGCCCGACCGAACCGCTTCCCGTGGATCCAGGTTGGAGGCACTGACCAGCCGAACGTTCACGTTGACCGGTTTGGTGCCGCCAATCCGGTCCACCTTGCCTTCCTGCAGTACCCGCAGGAGTTTCGGCTGAAGGGTGAGCGGCATTGAAACGATTTCATCCAGAAACAGCACGCCATTGTCGGCTGTTTCGATCCGGCCGATATGTCTGCGGTCCGCACCGGTAAATGCTCCGGCTTCGTGACCGAAAAGCTCCGCTTCCACCATTGACTCGGGCAAGGCAGCTGCATTGACAGCGACAAACGGTGCTTCGTTGCGCTGGCTGAATTCATGGAGCGCCTGAGCAATCACTTCCTTGCCGGTGCCGGTTTCGCCCGTGATCAGGACAGCCGCGTCCGTTCCGGCGAAATGCAGGATCTGCTGGCGAAGCGTCTCGATCTCCGGACTGTTTCCGATCAGCCGGCTCTCAAGACCGGCTCCGTCGGCAAGCTGTTTCTTCAGCGCACGATTTTCCGTAACAAGAGCACGCTTGTCGGACGCCCGGCGAACCACTTCGGCGATGTGGTCCGGATCGAACGGCTTTTCGATGAAATCATAGGCTCCGGCCCGCATGGCCTCGACTGCCATCGGAACGTCACCATGCCCGGTGATCAGGATAACCGGCAGATCGGCATCATGTGAACCGATCCTGCGCAACAGGGAAAGACCGTCTTCGCCTTCCAGCTTCACATCAGAAACGACACAGCCATCAAAACCGGCAGCCAGCCTCGACATGGCTTCATCGGCTGTGGCGACCTCGAGCGTTGCAAAACCGGCAAGCCGGATCCACTGTCTTAGCGCCGCCCTCATGGAGGGGTCGTCATCGACAATAAGAACTTTCTGGGTATCCGGCTGTCCGGTCATTCTGCGGCTTCGTTATCCATGTCCTGAGTCTGGCTTGACGGCCTCATTCCGCTTTCAATTGCAGGCAGCGTCAGCTCGAACACAGCTCCTTTAGGCGTTTCTGTCCTTACAGACAAGCTGCCTCCGAGGTCCTCGGCAAGGCGCATGGAGATTGCCAGGCCAAGACCCATCCCTCCAGAACTCGTCTTCGTGGAGAAAAACGGGTCGAAAATCCGTTCACGCAAGTCTTCCGGGATACCGGGTCCGTTGTCAGAGATCTCCAACCTGATTTCATTGTCAATCAGCTGCGCAATCAACCGAACTTGACCTTCTCCTTCCGCCGCAGCCGCGTCGGCGCCGTTGCGCAGGAGGTTCACCAGGATCTGCTCTACCCGCAAGGGGGCGGTTTCGGTTTCAAGCGCAGTGTCCGGCAGCTCCATTTTCAGGAAAACACCCGTTTCCTCAAAGCGTGGCCGGACAATCTTTTCCGCTGTCCGGATACTTTCCCTCAGGTCGATTTTCTCGATCCGGCTTTCTCCCGGACGAGCGAAGCGTTTCAGTTCCTGGGTGAGGTTTGCCATGCGCAGCTGGATACCATCGATTTCCTTGAGGTTCTCAACAGCGGTCCCGGTATCGCCCTTGTCCAGAAACTTGCGGGTTCCTGCAACGAACATCCGTAGCGCGGAAAGCGGCTGGCTCAGTTCGTGAACAACGGCTGCCGACATTTCGCCGACAGCAGCGAGGCGGTTGGATCGCGCCAGACCGCGCTGTGCTTCCAGCAATTCCCGTTCGATCCTGCGGCGCTCCTGGATCTCGCCCACGAGTCGCGTGTTGAGTTCCTTCAGGTCCGCCGATTCCTGGCGCAGCTGGACCGAGGTCTTGCGCAGCCGACGGCCACGCAGAACCAGCAGGATGACCACATAGACCAGGCAAAGCGTGATGGTAACCGCCCAGATCGGCAATACGCTTTTGCGCGTTTCTTCCACCGGCACAAGAAAATGCAAGGTCCAGCCAAGCAAACCGACCTCTGCAGATTTGTGCCTGAACATATTGCCGTCAATCGTAACCAGTTCACTTGAAATGACCGGCTGATCGCTGACCGGGAGAAGGCTTTGCGAGGCATATTGCCGTGTCGTATTGATCGTCTGGCGCACGCCGGGCGGCAATTCGGACAGCGTACGGTAGCGCCATTCCGGCCGGCTTGAGAGAAAAATCACGCCGTTTTCATCAGATGCAAAGACCGTTTCCCCGCCTTCGGCCCAAGCTGCCTCTAGAGGACGCATGTCCACTTTGACCACGGCCGCTCCGATCGGCTTGCCCGATACCGGCGTTGGTCGTGCCAGAAACAGACCGGGTTCACCCAGCGTTGCCCCGATCGCGAAAAACTGCCCCTCTTCTCCCTTGATCGCGGATTTGAAATATGGACGAAAGCCATAATTCTGGCCGACAAGCGACAGCTCATCCTGCCAGTTGCTTGCTGCGAGCGTCGTTCCGTCTTCATTCATGACATAGAGCAGGTCAGCACCGGAATTGTCGGCCATTTCCTGCAGAAACCGGTTTGCACTTTCAATTGGCCGCCCGGACTGAAGAGCGAATGTCGCCCTTGGATCGCGGGCAATCATGTAAGGAAGATAGCGATATTTCTGGTACTCTCCCAGGATCGTCTGGCGATAGAGCGTCAGACGTTCCGCGGCCTTGCGATCGACACTGTCCTCATCCAGATCCATAAAAAGCTGAATGAGGACAAAGGCGGCTGCAATGAGCAGAAGCGGCGGTATTGCCAGATATAACCAGCTTTTCGACATTCCCTGTTATTGCCCATTTTTTTGAGCTGCGCCAGAAAACTGAATTGAGAACAAATCGGTGTTGACGAAAAAAACTATTGATACGCGTCAAGGACTCTCGTCATGCGTGTTGGTTAGTGTTTTCATGTGGCTGGCTTGCAGTCGTGTTCCAGGCCAATGGAGGAATGAATGCCAATCAAAGATGTTTTGACCATTCTCGACCTTGCAGGCGATCAGCCTGCCGCAAAATACGCCTTGGAATTCGGTCGAACCCACGATGCCCATGTTACCGGGCTCGCGGTATCGTTCGAACCCGTCGTACCTGCCTTTGCCGCCGCACCGATGCCTGTCGACTACATGCAGGCCGCACACGAGCAAGCGATAGCTGCCGCTAACGAGGCCAGGAAGGAATACGACGAACTTGCCCGGCTTGCCGCCGTCAACAGCGAAAGCCGGCTGGCCGAGATTCTGACAGGTGGCCCGTTGGAAAACGTCCTGGTTCACTGCCGCCCGACAGATCTGGTTGTCATCGGCCAGGCCAATCCGGATCGACCGGAACCGATGCGCGAACTGCTCATTGAAACGGTGCTTTTTGAAAGTGGCGTTCCGGTGATGCTCGTGCCCTATATCGGCAGCACGGCTTTTCAACCCAAGAATATTCTGGTCGGCTGGGATGGAAGTTCCACGGCAACCCGCGCCATCCACGCGGCACTTCCTGTTCTGGAAAAAGCCGAGAGCATTACCGTTCTCGTGATCGAGAAGAAGGCTTCTGTCGGCGAGGGTCAACCCGGCGCGGATGTCGCCAACTACCTGGCGCGCCACAACATGAACGTCACGGTCGAGGTCGTCGTCAATCCCCAGACGAGCGTCGCCGACACGGTGCTCAACCAGGTATCGGACAATGGCAACGACCTGGTTGTCATGGGTGGTTACGGGCACAGCAGAATGCGGGAGTTCCTCTTCGGAGGCGCGACCCGGGAAATCCTGGAGGCCATGACTGTTCCGGTCTTGATGGCTCACTGAGGAACCGGAAAACGTCTATCTCCTGCGGGTCTGCCGCAAACAGACCCGCAGGAGGGATTTGCCTCGGTCCTGCGCTGGAACGCGTTCTTCCAGGTGAGGTCGAATTGGCAGATGCAACGGCTGAGACCTGCTAGGGCCGGCACGAAAGACAGGCTACCTGCCCGGTTCCGTGCAACCGTTCAACGTCGTTTTGACGCAACATTACGATGGGGCCAATTCGTCTGGCAACAACATTGCGAGCCCTTGAAACCCGAACGGTTTCCTGCAATTTTTTAACCTTGTATCCGGGTAAAATCACCGTCACCATTTCAATCTCATTCATGAGGGCATGACCGGTTTCGAGCTCAGTACCGGCTGTGTGGAAAGGCTCAGGTTCCGTGACCATTCGCAATCTTGAAGGCTTCTTCGCACCTAAATCTGTCGCCGTCGTGGGGCCCTGCAGACATCCGGGTGTCCTGACAGAAAAACTGGTCGACTGCCTGCACGACATAGAAACTGAACATCTCGTCTCACTGGTCGGCATCGAGGAAGACATTTCCTTCAAGGGTACCAGGTGCAGATCACTTGACGATCTGGATGTCATGCCTGACCTGGTGATTTACCTCGCCCGAAGCGATGACCTTCCGGCAACGATCGAAAAGCTTGGTGCGGGTGGCACCCGTGCGGTTCTGATCCCCTCGCCCGGATATGAGACATGGGCGGAACCGCTCATGCAAGAATGCCGTGAAGCTGCCCGAAGAACAAACCTTCGACTGATCGGACCGGGCAGTCTCGGTGTTGCTGTACCGGCCAGCAAACTGAACGCCCTTTTGAGCGCCGAACCACCCACGCGAGGCGATATCGCGTTTTTCTCGCGTTCCGGTGCGGTGCTCAATGCAACTCTCTCATGGGCAAGAACCCACAATACCGGCTTTTCCGCCGTTGTGTCGCTTGGTGCGCGCATCGATGTCGATCTGGGCGATCTGATTGACTATTTTGCCCAGGACTACCGAACCCGCTCGATCGTACTCCATCTCGAAGGCATTGCATTTCCGCGCAAATTCATCTCCGCAGCGCGGGCCGCGGCACGCAGCAAACCGGTGATCGTCATCAGGTCCGGCAAGAGCCGGGATACGGGTGGATCGGGCCGCACCCATGCAGGTCGTCTTTCCAGGACCGATCTTGTCTATGAAACGGTGTTCCGTCGCACCGGCCTGTTGCGTGTCCATGATCTTGACGAAATGTTCGAGGCACTGGAAACCCTGTCGCATATCCGTGTACCCCGCTGCAACCAGGTTGCTGTCATTGCCAACGGTCGCAGCCTTGCGAGCCTGGCGGTTGACCGGCTTCAGGACCTAGGCGCGCAATTTGCGACCTTGAGCGCAGAGACCAGACAGGATTTGACAGCAGTCAGCCGGGAGCCATCAGATCCTGAACCGACCCCGGCAGCGGACGGATCCGTCATTCTGCGGGAAAGCGTGTCTGCGGCGGACATCACGACGGCGATCACAACAGTTCTGAAAGACCCCGCCGTCGACGGAGCAATCGTTCTCCAGGCCGCAAGTGCCTTCCAGCCCTTGAGAAGCATCGCGAATGCCATAACCGATGCCGCTGCCACCGACCGGCGCCGTTCAGGACGCAAAAAGGCTCTGGTCGCCGGCCTGATCGGCAGTGATGGCGCGATCAGAGCTGAATTTTCTGCCGCCAAGATCCCGAACTATGCCAGTCCGGCCGAGGCTGCCCGCAGCCTGATGCATCTGGTGCATGATGCCCAGGCGCGTGAGTTCCTGATGGCAGCACCGCCAAGCCTGCCGACCAACTTCACGCCGGATGTCGAACGCGCACGTTCCATCGTCGAAAACGCGTTGCAGGAAGGACGAAACTGGCTCGATCCCAGGGAAGCCTTCGACGTCCTTGCAGCCTATGAACTGCCCCTCATGAAGACGGTGATGGCGACAACAGCCGAGGAGGCGGCCAAACTCTCCCGCGCGTTGTTCGAAACGTCCCGGCACTGCGTTGCGAAACTGGTTTCGCCCGATTTGCCGTTCAAGTCACGGATCGACGGTGTCAGGCTGGGACTTGAAAACCCCGAGGCCGTCGAGAATGCCGCCAGGGAACTGATTGGCAACACTGAACGAGATTATCCGGATGCCGAGATCGCAGGAATATCCCTTCACCCGATGCTTGAAGACCGTCACGGCATGGAACTTTACATGGGACTTGCGGAAACACCGGAGTTCGGACCGGTTCTCGTCTTCGGACACGGCGGCACCGCAATAGAAGAAAGCGAGGACATTTCGCTCGAACTGCCGCCGCTTGATCTCAATCTTGCCGGCGCCCAGATTGGCCGGACACGGATCGCACGGCTTCTGGAGGGTGGGCCTTCCCGCCCAGCGCTCGACAGGTCAGCCCTCGCCCAGGCCCTGGTCAAGCTGTCCCAGATCACCATCGACATTCCGGAGATCAACGAACTCGACATAAATCCGCTGGTGTCCCTGCCCTCGGGGCTGATTGGCCTTGATGCCCGCATGACCCTTTGCCATCCCGAACAGCGCCCAGGGAGAACAGGCGGATCGCGCCTTGCCATCGCTCCTTACCCGCAGGAATGGGAACAGACACTCACGCTCAAGGGTGACAAGGAAGTCTTTGTGAGGCCGGTCCGGCCCGAGGATGAAGACCTTTTCAAGAGTTTCTTCGAAACCATCACACCGGAGGATCTTCGGCTACGTTTCTTTGCACCGGTCCGGGATTTCAGTCACCGGTTCCTTGCCAGGCTTACTCAGCTTGACTACGCCCGTGCCATCGCGTTCGCCGCGATTGACCCGAATGACAACGGGCTTCTGGGGGTCGTTCGTCTGCATGCCGACCCGGACCACCAGACCGGAGAATACGCAGTGATGGTGCGCTCCGACCTGAAAGGGGTCGGCCTGGGCTGGGCGCTGATGAAACTCATCATCCGATATGCCAAGGCCGATGGGATCGAAACCGTCAAGGGCGAGGTTTTGAAAGAAAACACGTCGATGATCTCCATGTGCCAGGCGCTCGGTTTCACCGTCGGCACCTCACCGGACGACCCGGGTATTGCCCTCGTTACGCTCGCCGTATCGGAAATGCCGGAAGACATTTGAATCTGTTGCCAGATTTTCCAACGACCTCTACCGTGGGGCACCGGCGTGCCAGTTCTGGAGGGGCATATGGACAGCAGAGCCAAACGTATCCTGGGAGCCGTCTCGGTCCCATCCTTCATGATCGGCACGGATTTTACCGGGGCCATGCTCCTGGTGACACCGATCGAACAGGAATACTCCGTCGACATAACGACAACCCAATGGGTTTTGAACGCCTATGCGCTGAAATTGTCCATGGGTCTTGTTGCCGGTGGCCGACTTGGTGATCTGCTCGGCCATCGCAGATACGTGCTGATCGGTCTCGGCATCTTCTTTGCGGCTTCGATCGCCTGCGTGTTCGCCCCAACCGTCTCAGCGCTCATTTTCGCAAGAGCCGCGCAAGGTGTCGGATCTGCGCTCATCTGGCCCTGCATTCTCGCGCTGGCTGCAACTTCGGTTGAAGAAGACGAACGGGGCAAGGCGATGGGCATCCTGATGGGTACCGTCGCTGGCGGAAATGTACTTGCGCCGTTCATTGCCGGGTCGCTGGCCGCACTCGGCGACTGGCGCGGTTTTTTTGTCTTCAATGCCGTGTTTGCAGTCATTGCCGCGCTTCTCATTTTCCGTTTCATCGACCGGGAAAAGGAACATGCGCGGGATGAGACGGTTGATTTGTCCGGGATGGCCGTTCTTGCCATTGCGGTGTTTTGCCTTCTCTTCGGACTGGATACCGGAGCGGACAACGGCTGGTTCAACGGAACCACTCTTCTGCTTTTTGCCGGCGCCCTGGTGTTTTTCGCCGCTTTTCCGTTTGTCGAAAAATTCGTGAAGGATCCGATGATCCCGCTGCCGATGATGCGGAATCATCAATTTGTCAGGACGCTTGCGCTTAACGGTCTGCCGGCCATCGTACTGTTCCTGTGTCTGCTCTACCTGCCCCAGTACATGCAAAAAGTCCTTGGCTGGTCGATATTCTGGAGTTCGATGGGCATGCTGCCGCTTGCAGTTGTCGTTGCCTCAATGAACCTCGCGGTCGGTAACTACTACAATTCCATCGGTCCTCGAAAACTGATGGCCGCCGGCCATGCGTTTCTGGTTCTGGGTTGTGTCCTGATGCTCTTCCTTCAGACCTCCTGGGGTTATGTCGCACTGGTACCGGTGATGATTGTCGTGGGTATCGGAGGAGGCCTTGTATTCGGGCCGGCCGGGACCGCCGCGGTCAATGCCGTCGGAGCGCAGGGTGCCGGTCTTGCCGGAGGTCTGTCCTTCATGTTCCATCTCGGGCTTGGAGCGATCGGCATCGCCTGTGCAACTGCCATGATGTTCGTCACGGCGATCAAAAAGGTCGAGACGATCGTGTCCTCCGCCGGTATCAAGCTTCCCCTCAACGAGCTCCGCGTGCTGGCGGCGGGTACTCTCGATGACCCGGCGGTCAAATCGATCACGGAGCGTTATTCAGGCAAGGATATCGACGTGATCAACACAGCAGTGCGCGACAGTTTTGCAGCTGGTCTGCACGCTGCATTCTGGTTCGGACTCGCCGTGGCCATCATCGGCGTTGTTGTCTCTGTCAGTCTGGACGAGAGCAAACTGCGAACCGATGCTCCGGAGGATGACGCCGCGGAGATCTGATCACAAGTCAGGTCATTGCTTTGCCTGGGCGGCAGCGCGGATCTGGCTCAGTGACGCCGCCGGCGTGATCGCCTCAGGGTCGAGTTTCATGTGCAGGATCGCTGGCATGCCGGAAGCCCGTGCCGCCGCATAGGCCGGGCCAAAGTCTTCCGCCGTTTCAACTGTCGCCCCAAACGCGCCATAGGTTCGGGCCAGGGCAGCGAAGTCCGGATTTACCAGTTTTGTCGCCGACGGTCTGCCGGGATAGGTTCGTTCCTGGTGCATTCGGATCGTGCCATACATGCCATTGTCGATGGCCAGAACGATGATGTTGGCCCCTTCCTGACAGGCAGTTCCGAACTCCTGCATGGTCATCTGAAGGCAACCATCTCCGGCGAAGCAGATCACTTCACGCTCCGGAAACGCAAGTTTGGCGGCCACAGCTGCCGGCAGACCGTACCCCATCGAACCGGATGTCGGCGCAGCCTGGGTACCGTAGCGGCGGAACCGATGGAACCTGTGCAGCCATGTCGCGTAGTTTCCCGCGCCGTTGGTACAAATCGTATCTTCGGGAAGGTTCGCTTCAAGCCAATCCATCACGGCGGCCATCTGCAAGGGCCCCGGTGTTTCCGGTCGCGCTCCCGACCAAGCCAGATAATCCTCGTGCGCCCGGGCCGCTTCGCCCGCTCCCTTGATTTCAACGGGTGGCTGAAGTCCTTCAACGGCCTTGCAGAAGGCTGTCGGGCTGGCATTGATCGCAAGATCCGCGCGGTAGACCCGCCCAAGCTCTTCCGGATCGGGATGGATGTGAACCAATTGCTGATCGGACGCCGGAATTTCGAGTAGCGAATAAGACTGGCTCGGCATTTCGGAGAGCCGTCCGCCGACGAGGAGAACAAGGTCTGACGCCTTTATCCGGGCGAGCAACTTCGGGCTTATGCCGATACCGACGTCGCCCGCGTAATTCGGGTGGAGATTGTCGAACAGCATCTGACGGCGGAAGGAGCAGGCAACAGGCAGATCGAACCGCTCGGCAAAACGCGTGAAGGCGGCGACGGCATCTTCCGACCAGCGGCTCCCCCCGAGGATCGCGATTGGCCGTTCGGCAGCCCAAAGCCTTTTCTGGAGTTCCGCCATTTGCGTCAGACCGGGATGTGTCTCCACCTGCTGCCAGGCCTGCGGCTGCGCGACGGTCGCCGTCTCGACAAGCATATCTTCCGGCAGAGCCAGAACTACGGGTCCCGGACGCCCGGAAGTCGCAACGTGGAAGGCACGCGAGATGAATTCGGGAACCCGATCCGCCTGATCGATTTCGGCGACCCATTTGGCGATGCCGCCGAACATCTGCCGGTAATCGACCTCCTGAAATGCCTCGCGTTCGCGCATTGCCCGTTCTATCTGTCCGATGAACAGGATCATCGGGGTGGAGTCCTGAGCCGCCACATGCACTCCGGCGGAGGCATTGGTTGCGCCAGGGCCGCGCGTCACCATGCAGATCCCGGGTTTGCCGGTCAGCTTGCCGTGGGCATCCGCCATCATCGCCGCGCCACCCTCCTGGCGGCAGACCGTCACGGGAATCGACGCATCGTGAAGAGCGTCGAGAACCGCCAGATAACTTTCACCAGGCACGCAAAAAACACGATCAGCCCCGTGCCGCTCCAGCGCGTCCACCAACAATTCGCCGCCGGTTTTCTGGTCCATGTTCTGCATCCAGTTCTTCAGAAAAATCAACAATCATTCTATAGCGTAAGAAAGAGAGCGCCGTTAGAACCTGAAATCAGATTTATTGGCAATGAGATCATTCCAAAATGGATTGACCTCATTGTCTGAGAAAGGCGGACATTCAAATGAAAGCACGAGGTGTGCCGGCGCCTGGGCAGCCGGCAATGGCGATGCAATTCCCGATCTCGTCTCGAGGAGGCCCGGGCAGGCCTTGACGAAAACCAGCTGGCAAGCCCGAAATTCGTAACCAAATTGCCGAGGTTCAGTGGGTCTTCCCACTACACCCAGAACGCACCGGAACCTGCGAAACAGTCAGATCGACGGCCTGTGCAAGGACTTTCAAACCGGCTGAACGGTTACGACCTGGAACGTGTGCATATCGCCGTCTTCGTCCTTGATCGACACGTACTCACCCGGATTGAAGGCATGAGCGCCGAAACGGTAGCCCGCCTCGTCGTCATCATCGCCGTCGATGTCGTAGTGAAACGCCCAGGATCCGCCGGGCCGGTGGATCAGATGACCGACTTCCTCTTCTTCACTGCCCCAGAACCGACGGACGCGACAGTGGTCGCGCTCCTTTTTCCAGAGCGTCGCATCAATGTGCCCGGTTTCGTTGAGTGGCGCCGTAAATTCGTACCCGTGCCGCGCGGACCCCTGAGGGAATTCTTTTGTCCGGGCCAGGTTCAACCTGATCTTTCTCAATGCCGGATGGTCGTTCATGGAATCCTCCTGTAAAGACACAACACACTCTTTGTGCCACATCGTCGTCGGGCGACATTGAGCAGAATCAAACCGTGAGAGTTGCACCTGGTGCAAAATCAGCGAGCCTCATCTTAGGACCGGACATGGATCAATCCCAGGACGCCGTTTTCAAGTTTATGCAGGGCCTGACATCCAACGATCCGGACAGACCGGACGTGAAGAGGATCGATACCCACGCCAACATTGTGTTTCTGGTGGGCAACCTTGCCTACAAAATCAAGCGCAACGTCAGTTTCCCGTTTCTCGACTACTCGACGCTGGCGCTGCGCGAGTGCGCCTGCAAGGCGGAAATCACCTTTAACCAGCCGAACGCCCCTCAAATCTACCTGAAAGCGCTGCCGGTCACACTTGAAGCAGATGGCAAACTGTCACTCGATGGCGCAGGAGAACCCGTCGAATGGGTCGTGGAAATGCGCCGCTTCGACACGCAGAATGAGCTGGACGTCCGGGCGGGCGCAGCGCCATTTTCCGACACGTTGTCCGACAAGCTTGCGAGCATGATGGTGGCCGCGCACGGCGAAGCGCCCACACGGAGCGGTCCCGGCTTTTATGAAGCACTGGCTTCCTATGTTGCGCAGAACGACGCGGCATTTCACGAACATCCCGAATTGTTTCCGCCTGAAAACGTACGTCATCTGACCGGTCAAGCCGGAAACGTCCTGTCGTCTCTCAAGGATCTGATCCTCAAACGGGGCGAGCAAGGCCTCATCCGGCGCTGCCATGGCGATGCGCATCTGCGGAATATCGTGCTGATCGAAGACGACCCGGTTCTGTTCGATGCGGTCGAGTTTTCCGATGAAATTGCAACCGGCGACGTGCTGTACGACCTTGCCTTTCTGTTGATGGATCTTTGGGAGCGAGGCCAGCTGCGGTCCGCCAACCGCGTCTTCAACCGCTATCTTGACCTCAGTCGGCTGGATACGCACCCAGAAGGTCTCGCGTGCCTCCCGTTCTACATGATGATGCGTGCTGCAATTCGCTCCAAGATTGCTGCAAGTGCGGCCCTTGCCCAATCAGATCCGGAGCAAAAACAGGCCCAGCAGAGCCTGGCGCGGAAATATTTCGGATTTGCCCAGGCGTTTCTGGAGCCATCGCGACCGGAACTGGTCGCGATTGGCGGGTTGTCGGGGACCGGCAAAACCACGCTGGCCTACGAACTGGCAGCTGATATCGGCCGCGCTCCCGGTGCGCGCGTGCTGCGCACGGACGTCATGCGCAAACGCCTGCTTGACATTCCCGAAGCAGAGAAGGCACCGCCGGAGGCCTACACGCTTCAGGCTTCCAATCGCGTCTACCAAGCCATCGACGAAGCAATTCAGTCCGTTCTTGCATCCGGGCATTCGGCAATCTTCGACGCTGTGTTCGCTGCTGAAAGCGAGCGTGCCAAAATCCGGCGGATAGCACAAAGTGTCGAGGCGGAATTCACTGGTCTTTGGCTGACGGCTGCTGCAACGACACTCAGGCAGCGTGTGGCTGACCGCGCCCAGGATGCCTCTGATGCAACTGCGGATATTGTCGACAAACAGCTCGGATATGACCTCGGCAAGATGTCCTGGGCGCAGATTGAGGCCGGAGGCAACCGGGAAGGAACAGCGTCCCAGGCCCGGGAAATTCTTGGCCGCTCACAAAGCATTAGCTGATATTTACTGGAATCCACCTGCCCTGAGAGCAGCTGCCACGGCAGCGGCAGCAAACACGGCGACATATTCCTTCTTCAACCTGAGCTGAACCGCGGCTGCAACGATGATGCACAAGCCGACGACCAGCCCACCCTGCAGGATGATCGGCAGTATCGTGGAGACAATGATCGCACCAGGCAGGGCTTCCAGGCCACGTCTGATTTTCGGTGTGACCGTCACGCGTCCCATGACCCAATAACCGCCGGCCCTCAGCGCATAGGTGACGGTCGCCATACCGAGGATCGCGAACAGAACCATTGTATCTGCGGTAAAGGCACCTTCAGTCATCGAGATAGGCCCCGGCGAATGCTCCGGCAACCGCGCCGGTGAAAATGCTCCAGTAACCGCCGAAAAGGACCCAGGTCGCCCAGGCAACGCCGCCGGCGATCAGCCAGCTGACCGTCTGGCGTTTGCCTTTCCAGAGCGGCACAAGCAGGGCGGCGAAAAAAGCTGGCAGCACCAGATCGAGACCGAAGGTTTTCGGATCGGAAATGAGACTGCCGGCGAAATAGCCCGGGATCACGGACAGTGACCACACAGCCCAGACGATCAGTCCGCTGCCCAGATAAATGCCCCAGTCGCGAGTCCCTTTTTCGTATTGAGACAGCGTCAGCAGCCAGTTGAGATCCGTCAGAAAAAACAGTGCGGGATAGGTCTTGTATCCCGGCACCTGACCAAGCCAGGGACGCAAGCTGGCGCCAATCAACAGCATGCGCATGTTGATGGCGGCGGTAATCCCCACCATTGCGATCAATGTCGGCCGATCCAGGGGTTCGCTGTAGATTTCCATGGCGACGAATTGGCTCGCCCCCGCGAACACGATTGAATTCATCAGGAGCGCTTCCAGAAATGACAATCCCTTTTGCGCGGCCACGGTGCCGAACACGGCACCAAACACGATGATGCCCGGAAAGACAGGGATGCACATCAAGGCGCCCTGCACGCAGCCTCGCAGGCTGAGGGTGACATTTTTTTCAAGCATTCAAGACCAAAGACTTGGAGAACAGGCCCATTTCAGGACGCGCCACTATCACGAGATTATAGTTTCAAGACCAATGAAATCTTTTGATCCACATATCACGGATGATTGTCGCCGGTTCAGAAGAAGACACCGTAGATCATACGAAGTCCGGTGAATCCGAGAAACAGGGCGAAGACGAGTTTGAGTTTTGCCGGATCAATCGCATGAGCGATTTTCGCGCCAAGTGGGGCCGTCAGGGTCGATGCAGGGATGATCAGCATGAAGCCGATCAGGTTGACGTAACCAAGCGAAAGCGGTGGTCTGCCGTCAAGATCAAAGCCGAAATAGACCGACAGCAATGTCCCCGGCACAGCGATGATCAGTCCGATGGCCGCCGCGGTCCCGACCGCCTTGCGGATCGGATAGTTGAACAGCGTCAATGTCGGCACGCCGAGGGTGCCGCCACCAATTCCCATCATCACGGAAATACCGCCGATCAGGAAGCCGAGCACTTCCCTGATGGGTGAGCCGGGCAACTTGTCAGCAAGATGCGACCCTTCCTTGCGAAGCATCATGTTCGCGGCAACGGCAAGGGCAACGACGCCGAAAACAAACGTCAAGGCGCCACCGGAAATGTTGCCGGCGAGCGTCGCGCCGGCGAGCACACCCAGAGCAATTGCCCACCACCAACGCTTGAGAAGATCCATGTCGACGCTGCCGCGCTTGTAATGCGCGCGCGCCGACGAAGCACCGGTGGCAAGGATGGTTGCCAGCGACGTACCGACAGCAACATGCATCAATACGTCAGGATCGATCTTCAGTGCGGTGAACATGTAATAGAGCACCGGCACGATGACGATTCCGCCACCGACACCCAGCAATCCCGCGATGATCCCGGCAACGACCCCCGTGGCAACAAGTGAAAGCGCCAGCAGGCTGAGGGAGAAAAGGCTGAGATCGTCCAAACTGGTATCCTTTCGGGCGGGACTTGAGTTGCCGGGCGGCAAGTCAGATTGTGGTTTTAGGACAAGTTCACTCGTTTTTTCCAGCCGGACGACGCAACAAACTGTTCCGGCCTGCCAACAAACGCTTGAATTCACCCCTGATAGCGGACAGTGTTCGGCTGGTTCTGACAGGGAGGGGACATGTCCGAACACTGGCTCGCGCTTTACACATTCGCACAATTCCGGACACGTGCGGATGATCCGGCAAATGATGATTTCTTCAGCAATGAAGCAGCCATCTGGGCCGCAATGGAGCGTGCAGATGGTTTCATTGCCCGCGCCGGATATGAGGACGAACCGGGCACGGACCTCTGGGGCGAGCAGGTCTTTCCGAAATACTGGGAAGACAATGGCGATGGCTGGGCGCCTTCCACAATCTCCTTGTGGCAGGACCTGGAAGCCGCCCTTGCTGCCGTTTATCGGGGCCCGCATGCCCAGATCCTGAGATTGGGTCATCTCTTCGTCAAGGAAGCCGTGGACTATCCGCCTTATGTGCTCTGGTGGGTTCCACAAGACCACCGGCCAGACTGGGAAGAAGCTGTCGAGCGTCATGAATTGCTCGGTGACAATGGACCGTCGGCAACGGCCTTCACCTTCAAGAACGCCTTCGATCCCCAGGGCGATCCGCTCGTTGTCGACGCGAAACGCTCCCGCGAGATTGCCGATCACAACCGCTTGCGCGCGAACCTGCCGAAGACGGTTCAATAGGCGATTGTTCAAAAATCGATGACTAATCGTCAAGTTCTGGCGTGATTGTAAAAGAATTCGAGCGAACCAATCTTAGGTCCAACAGTGCGCGGCTTTCCCGTGCCAACCTGGGAAAGGATTGATCGATGAACCAGTTACTACGTCCTTCGGAAACGCGCGGCGAAGCCGATTTCGGATGGCTGAAAAGCAAGCACAGCTTTTCCTTCGGCTCCTATTTCGACCCGAACCATATCGGCTTCGGCGCATTGCGGGTCATCAACGAGGACCGTGTCGCTCCTTCGGCCGGTTTTCCAACCCATCCGCACCAGAACATGGAGATCATCTCCTACATCGTCTCCGGCGGCCTGGAACACAAGGATTCGCTCGGAACCGGATCCGTCATCCGGCCTGGTGAACTGCAGCGCATGAGCGCTGGTAGCGGTGTCCGGCACAGCGAATACAACCATTCAGACACAGACCCGGTCCATTTCCTGCAGATATGGATCGTGCCGGAAGCAGACGGTCTGAATCCAAACTACGAGCAGAAAGCATTTCCTGATGCCGAGCGCCGGGACACGCTCAAGCTGATCGGCTCCAGAAACGGTCGCGAAGGCTCGGTCGTCATCCATCAGGACGTCGATCTCTGGGCGTCGCTCCTGTCGGCTGAAAAGAGTGTCTCCTTCGACATCAAACCGGGCCGCAAGGTCTGGCTGCAGATCGTCAAGGGCAAGCTGAGCGTTGATGGTCTTTCTATGGCTGCTGGCGACGGGCTTGGTCTGCTTGATGCCGGCAAGATTGATCTGGTTGCCCAAGAAAATAGCGAATTCCTGCTATTCGACCTGGCCGCCTGACGTTCTGGGGAGGGGTCGCCTCCTCCCCATATACGCCCGTCAGCTTCCCTGCCCTTCGGTCCCTTTTTCAAGAGAGCAACCGCGCAGTGCAAGGAGTGTGTCGGTCAGCTGGGCTCCGGCCTGTCTGAAAGCAGCGTCCGCGACTTCGGGACTTGCCGTCCCGAGACCCTTTGCCAGCAGCTTCATCTCGTTGAGATTCCGGTTCAACGATTTGATTTCGCGCACAAGATCAGGTTTGTCGACCGATCCCGCAGCATCCAGCTTGGCGGACAGGCCCGAGACCCTGTCATTGATGGATTGAAGATTTGACCTGACCTCGGCGGGCGACATGTCAATCCTGGACAGGGCGGCATCCGTCACCGTACCGGCGATCGATCCGGCTGCGTGGTCTACCCGGTTCACAACGACAATCACGAGAATGCAGGCGACTATGACGAGAAGCGCCGTTGCGTTGATCAAGGCCAGCAACAATTGCCCCGGCAGGCGTTTCAGACGGGTCGCAACGCCCGGTGCACCATGTGTCATTGACGGTTCCCCTCCAGGCACGGTTCAAATCAGAACCTCACCGTAGCATCGGAGATGTTACAAAACCTTCCGACTTACGGCGAAGGAATAACCATTTCGCAGCAGGAATGGACCGAACGACGGACTGCATGCCGATACTGCCAGCGTCTGCAGGTATCCTGCTCAGTGAGGCACTCTCAGGCCCAAATTTGCAGACCAATGCAGCCAGGGTCACGAGAAAAGGGCTAAGTCTATACGGCTGCGATGCCTCTCGGCACACATCCTGCCGGTTGCGGTCCAGACCTCAGGACTTTCTTTGCAGGTTTGTTTGACAGGCTGGAACCGGCATTCAAGGGCTGAACCGAATGCGCATGGTTCAACAGACCGAACAGACCCTTTGACGTTCATGCAGCCAGTTGTCACAATTTTAACGAGCACAACAACAAGAAACTAACTGGTGAGTGATATCCACACGCATCGGTTACAGTTTCGGATTGTCGTAATGAAACTTTCACATCTAGCCATTTCCCTCGTGTGTGTATTCGCGGCATCAAACCTTTTCATATTGGCCAACGAGAAATTTGAAGCCATTGCGGTTGACTTCGGATTTGGGGGAATACTGTTTATCCTGCTGACAGGTCTTTTTCTGATGGTCCTGGCAATTGTCATGTTTTTCAGGTCGTTCCGGAAGGCTTAGTGCGCCCTTGCGCCGCGCGCTCAAGCGCCATTGGCTACACCAGAACACGTTCGTTCAGCTGATCGAAACAAAATATGCGCGAGACGCGGATGCCCATTGGTCGTTGTCGGGCAGGACCAGCGTTGTTCGGCCGGTGTCCGGAAACCTTGAAACGATTGGGAGGTGTTTGTTTGGAATGGTACAGACGAGTGGGTTCGAACCACCGACCTTCGGAGCCACAATCCGACGCTCTAACCAACTGAGCTACGTCTGCCTAGGCCTTGATATGGCGCGGACGATACTCGTCCGGGCCGCTCTTTGCAAGGGCGTCTTCTAACGCCGTTTTTTGGAACCGGCAAGCTAGTATTTTCGGAAAATACAAGCCTGTTGAAAAGAAAATGCCCGGGGCTGAACCCCGGGCATATCGGTCATTGCGGTTCCGCAAATGCGGTCCTGAAAGGTCAGTTGACGCTCAGACCCTTGAAGGATTTTTCCATTGCTTCCTTGACCGGAGCGGAAACATCGGTTCCGAGCTTGGTAGCCAGTTCCTGCATTTCCTTGGTCTGGCTGCTCAGAGCGTCGAATTGCTGACGTGCAAAAGTGGATTGTAGCTCGATTGCCTCGGCAACTGTCTTCACGGACAAGATGTCCTTGATGAAGTTGAAGGTCGCGTCTGCATTGGTTTTCGCTGCGTCGACAGCCCTGTGGTTGAATTCGACAACGCCTTGGCGGGAAGTTTCGAATGTGTCTTCCATCAGGTCGGTCGCGTCTTCAGCAGCGGTCTTTACCTTGGCATAAGTATCGCGCGCGCTTTCGATGCCTTGCTCGGTGGCTTCGCGAAACGCTGCCGGAACTTCCATTTTCGGAAGAGCGAAAGCTTCAAAGTCCGGGAAAGTCACACCAGCCGGTGCAGCCTTGGCCTTGGAAGTGCGTGCTTTGGAAGCCGTCTTGGCGGTAGTCGTGTTGGTCTCGGTCATGATCTCATCTCCTAGAGTTCGGATGCGATCATCGGTTCAAATTTCATTCTGCCGTTTCTTCAACTGGCAGACCCTGTCGTCATCCGCAGACCCTACATAGTGCATGCCTTGCTGCATTGCAACATTTTTTTGCACTGCACAATAAACTTCCGTAGGGGAGAGCTCGTGTTCCAGCCTTCGGGCGGCTTTCAATCAGCCTGGCGGATGCTTTTGCTGCCGGCAACCGTCCACCGGAATCGCGGTGTCCGTGCAGCCTTCGACACTGTACCCATACGCTCGTTCTGTGAACCTTCAATGCGCAGAACGAACGTGTCCTGCGCATTCTTGAGGTCGCGGGCTTCACTTTTTCTGTGCGGCCTTTGCGGCGTCCTGCACGGCCTTGGTCGCGGCATTGGAAAATTCACGGGACTGTTCACCCAGCGATTCCATTTGCCCGCGCAGATAACTCTGCTGCAGCTTCATCATGTCCTCGACATTGTCGGCCTTGACGAGTTCCTGCGCAAACTTGAAGGCCGCATTGACGTGCTCTTCAGCATAAGTCAGCGCCTTCTTGTTGACATCCGCCGCATTTGCCTGGACAGCGCTGGCGCTGTCCTCGACGTTGGAAACAGCCTTGTGGGTGGCGCCCATGAAATCGTCAAACGCCTTACGCGCCTGGTCTACGCTCTTTTCAGCAAAATCACGCATCTGCTCGGGGACTTCAAAACCGGTATTGTCAGTGCTCATGTCAGCGCTCCTCGGGTCGCGAGCGTGGAAAGCCCGCGTCTTCTAAGTTCTGTCCTTGCCAAAAATTCGTACCATGCAGATGGCGATCCGGCAAACAATTGGGGACAGATTAACCACGCCTTCACGTAAGTCCTTTAGCAAACTTGCTGTACGTGGACGACGCTAAGCTTTGCTAGTATTAACAGAGTGTTTACGAAAGCAGGCATCCCGGCACCGCACGTCCGCAACTCGGTATCGCCGACCATTGGAGCAACACGATGGACAATCAGACCCAATCATTCCTGGAACTGAGTGCCATGAATGATCTGGTCCAACTTGCAGCCGACACAAGAGCGGCCTGGTTGTGGTCTGCCGATGGCGCCAAAATCCTGTGGTCGAATGCCGCCGGCGCGGCGTTTTTTTCCGCGCAATCCGTATCCGACCTCAAGGGTCTGTCTGCGCTGGAACGATCGCCTGCACGCCCTCACATTGCCCGTATCGCCGATTCCGGCCTGGCCGACAGATTCAGCATCGACCGGTTGAGGTTCTACCGTGGACTCCGGGTCATGCTTCTGACTTGCCAGTGCAAGCGGGTTGAACTGGACGGTGGCGATACCGCGGCGCTGATCGTTTGCAGCGACAAGGGACTTGCGCTGACCAAGGACCCCATTCCCGCATTCGCCGGTCTTCTCAAATCCGACAAGTCGACGGTCTTCCTGATTTCCGGAGGAAATGACATAGAGACATTCGGCGAACTTGACGGTGTTCCGGAAGACATTGCCCTGCCGCAGGATCAAAAGGTCCTGTTTGGTCCGCTCGACCTGAACGGCCGCTTTCATGACGGCGGCGTTCTGCAGATACCGGCCGGTCCGCGGATCGTTGTCTTGAGCAATGACCCGGTCAGCGAAGATGATACACCGGACACAACGGTTGGTGCCGTGGAACACCTGCCCGTTCCACAGTCTGTCTCGCTTGCATCCGATGCTGACCCCGCTGAGCGTCCGTTGGATGAAACGGGTCAGGATCCCGGTGACGACCATTCATCTGTGAACGATGCCGTTGGCGATAAAGATCACCACAATGATGATGATGGCCCAGGGCAGTCGTTGGAAAAGTCTTCCGTCCCGGCTGAGACCGACAAGGGCGCCGAATTGCCGGCCGAAGCATCAGAGCCGGTTGCTGAATCCGATAACGACGCCGACGAGTTCGCAGATGATCGGCCGGACGCGCATGACAACCATGTTCCCGGAGAAGTGGGCCATCAGGCTATAGAACCTGCGGCCGCCGAATTCGATGAAACGGATGAAACTTCACGCGAAGAAGTCCCCACGGAAGCGGAGGGAACTCCAGAGGACGAAGCCGGCGACGAACAGGCTCCAACAACTTCCGATGTGTCAGACGCGCAGGTTGCTGTCCGTGAAAGCTTCGTGTTCCAGCCGCGCCGGCGGCCTGTGCGATTTGCCTGGAAGATGGATGTTGACCAGTGCTTCACGTTCCTGTCCGACGAATTCGCCGAAGTGCTGGGCCCGGATGCGACGAATATTGTCGGATCGTCCTGGGAAGAGGTGTCAGAAAAGTTTGGACTGGACCCGAGGGGCAACATTGCCCGGGCGCTGGACAGGCGCGACACCTGGAGCGGTAAAACCGTAGCATGGCCCGTGAGTGGTGCTGCACTCCGCGTACCGGTGGATATGGCCGCGCTTCCGGCTTTCGATCGTGACCGGAAGTTTGAGGGCTATCGTGGCTTCGGAGTCTGCAGGACATCTGACGCTGTTCAGGATCCCGACGGCTTCATCCCGTTGCCCGTTCCCACCCCGGTGTTCGACGAGCCAGTGGACGAAGATGCCGACACTGGCGACATGCAGACACGCAGCCGGGAAACCGACGACGAACTCGAGACTGCGGCTGATGATGGCGATACGGCTCAGAGCGATGATGAAAATCGAGCGCAAATGAAGGATGCGCTGGTAGCCGATGACGAAGACGAGTTGGCCGGAAGCGAAGAAGTAGAAGATCCGGATTTGGATATCCGCCTTGCAGACGCGGACACTATTGCCGATGACGATACTGAAAGCCCAGCACCTGATGGCGAAGACGACGGATCCGACGAAGTCGCCAGCCTAGACGCTTCGGGACCTGTCACACCCGATGACGTCGAAGCCTTGGAAGACCAGATAGACGCGCAATCGCCTGAAGTGAACGCGTCGGAAGAAACCGAAAACGAGGGTGCGACAGAGACATACGTCCCGGTCAATGAAAATCCTGAAGGCGGAGACCTGAAGGACCTGAAACCCGCGCAGCCGAATTCGCTCGGCGGCAGAACATTCCTGGGCGCCAGCGCAGCTGCGTTGGTTGGTTCTCTTGCAATGTTCAAAGGCAAGAAAGGGTCGAAGCCCCTGGATACCGCCCCTGACGGTGCGGTGCCGTCGCCTGAAGAAAAGAAAGCGGAAAACGAGCATTCCGGCGGAGCGGTGCCCGGGTCCGGAACGACGGAACCAGCGACACCTGACGCGCTCAACCTGTCCGAAGACCTGAAAAACGCTGCGGCGGCGCTGGATGCAGGCCTATCAGAAAACCTTTCCGGAGAAACTGACGGGGAGCAGAACGCAGATAACCCGTCAGACACATCTGAACTGGAAGCAGAGACTGCTCCTGTCGATCCGGAGGACGTATCGGATCAGCCGACGGCACAGGCGCAATCGGACGAAGCGGTTGAGGCTGATCAGGCTGAGAACGACGATGACGAGCCCGCTGCCAAGGCAGGCGAGATCAACTCCGACCTGTCGACCAGTGAGGAAACCACTGCGGACGAACAAGACTACAAGCACGAAAACGGCACCTATATTGCCGAGGTTGCCGTTCAAGACAGTGCGGAAGAAGAAGCTGAGAAGACAGAGGCGCTCCCAGAAAATACTGCAGCTGAAGAGCCCGTCGGGATCGCAGGTCCGGCTGAACTGAAACCCTCCGAGATCGAGAGCGCTGTGAAAACGCTGGCGAAGTCTTACAAACCGGCTGAAAAACGGTCTCCGGATCTTTTTGATGAAGGGTCGGACGTGCACGCCGATACCGCGCCCGATGCCGAGGAAGCTGTTGCGGAGACTGTTGAGGCGACTATTGCGACCGAATTGAACACCGGCGACCAGGCAGATGACGTCTCCGAAACAGAAGATCTTGCAAGCGACGAGCCTTCCGAGAGCGTCAGCCTTGACGAAGAGACCGGTGACGACGCTTCTCCAAACAGCGAAGAAGAAGATCCGGCTGCCGAGGAAGAGCGCGAATTCTTTGAAGAGACCGCCGCATTCGAACAGGAAGACCGGGCGGCCGAAGCAGACGCATCTCCACCGGCGGAACCGGAGAGAAAGAGCGGTGAGGTCATTCCACTCGCAACTGCCCGTCCGCGCGTCGTCCCCGTCGACACTTCATCACTGTCGCGTCCGGAGAGACAGGCATTCCGCAAGATAGCGGAAGCGCTCGGTGCTCGGCTGGAAGGCGACATGGAGGAATTTGAAGCTCCGGATCCGGAAGAAGAAGCGCTCGAGGACTTGCCGCCTGATGTTCCAGAGGCAGGTCCGATCGATCCAAGTCTGCTCGACCGGTTGCCGATCGGCATTTCGATCGTTCACGACCGCGAAGTGCTCTACGCCAACAAGGCGCTTCTGAAGATGCTTGGTTACACTTCCATTGCGGCCCTGTCAGAAGCCGGAGGCCTGGAAGCCCTGTTCATCGATGACACCGATGAGCTGGGGGATGGAATCGGGATCGATGATGAAATCGACGAAGCCATGAAGATGCGTGTCGCAGATGGCGGTGTCCTTACCGTTGATGCGCATATGCACTCGGTGCCGTGGAACGGTACCCGCGGGTTGATGATTTCGATCAGCGAACGCCAACAGAAGCAGATACCCCCGACCGTTGCTCCTGCATCGCCGAATTTCTTTGCAGGTGTCCGGGCCGAGCTCGACAATGCCCACGACCAGATTGCCGAGTTGGATACCATTCTGGAGACCGCCACCGACGGCGTCCTTGTCCTTGACCGGCATGGAACGATCGTGAAAGTCAACGGATCCGCGGAAGCTCTTTTCAGCGCCAACCGTGCAGACATGATAGGTGCTCCCTTTATCGAGTTTCTGGCTCCGGAAAGCCATCGGGCCGCGAGCGACTACCTTGACGGCCTGTCCCGCAATGGGGTCGCCAGCATATTGAATGACGGACGAGAAGTGCTCGGTCAGGTGCCCACGGGTGGGTTGATCCCGCTTTTCATGACCATGGGGCGGATCACCAGCAGCAAGGATGAAGCCAAATTCTGTGCGGTGTTGCGCGACATCACCCAGTGGAAGACCGCAGAGGAAGAGCTGACGCAGGCCAAGCGGCAAGCCGAAAATGCCAGCTCTCAGAAGTCCGACTTCCTGGCCAAGATCAGCCACGAGATCAGAACGCCGCTTAATGCGATCATCGGATTTTCGGAAGTGATGATGGAGGAACGGTTCGGAGCGATCGGCAACGACCGTTACAAGGACTATCTGAAGGACATCCGGACGTCCGGTTCGCACATCATGAGCCTGATCAATGACCTCCTTGATCTTTCGAAAATCGAAGCCGGAAAGCTCGATCTCAAATTCTCGGCCGTCTCGACAAATGAAGTCATCAACGAATGTGTCGCCCTGATGCAGCCCCAGGCCAACCGGGAGAGGGTGATCATCCGGGCAAGCCTGCCGGAATCCGTTCCCGATATTGTCGCCGATCCGCGCTCGCTGCGCCAGATCGTGCTGAACCTGTTGTCCAACGGCATCAAGTACAACAAGTCCGGAGGCCAGGTGATCCTGTCGACCGCGCTTGAAAGCAACGGCGAAGTTGCGCTCAGGGTACGCGATACAGGTACCGGAATGACCGCGAAACAGCTGGCTGCTGCCCTGGAACCGTTCCGGCAACTGCACACTGCAAGCCGGGGTGGGGGAACGGGACTGGGTCTGCCGCTGACCAAGGCGCTGGTCGAAGCGAACCGGGCGAGCTTTCACATCGATTCAACGCCGGATCAGGGAACGCTTGTTGAAATTGTCTTTCCAACACAGCGGGTCCTGTCGGAGTAGATCCGGCCGGAACTCGATCCTTCAAGGCGATCTCGCGCCTGCCAGGTGGCGGGCGCGTGGGTACTGCACGCCTCATGCAGCGTGGGTCGAGCAACTGTTCACGGTTTCGTGATCGCCCCGGATTCCTCGACCTCGAGTGCTTTTCGACTAAAAAGTAGAGGATTAAACTCCTGTTTTATCACTGATTTTTGCTTAAATTGTGGAATGTAAAATTCCAGTTAGTTTTGAACAATTCTAAACTATTGATTTTATTAAGTTTATTGACTTACGCGCGCCTCGGAGACATATTCCTGACCAATCGCTTCCGCTTTTGGCGACAACAACAAATCAATCGGATCTCTGGGAGAGTTCTATGCGTTCGACCTTCCGCACCCTGACAGGTGCCCTTGCCCTGACCACCGCAGCCTTTGCTGCAGCACCGGCACTTGCCGACGGGGAAGTGAATATCTATTCCTACCGCCAGCCGTTTCTGATCCAGCCGTTACTGGATGCCTTTACCGCTGACACAGGTATCAAGACCAACGTTGTTTTTGCCTCCAAGGGCCTTGGCGAGCGCATTGCCGCGGAGGGCGACAATTCCCCTGCCGACGTGCTTCTGACCGTCGATATCGGCCGTCTGGACGGCGCCAAGCAGCTCGGTATCACGCAGCCGGTTGTCTCCGACGTCGTCGACGGCAATATTCCCGCGCAGTTCCGTGATCCGGAAGGCCACTGGATCGGACTGACAAATCGTGCACGCGTTGTTTATGCGTCGAAGGATCGTGTCGACCAGGACACCATTACCTATGAAGATCTCGCCGATCCGAAATGGAAAGGCCGCCTCTGCACACGATCCGGACAGCACGTCTATACCATCGGCCTGATCGCATCGATGGTCGCCCATCACGGTGCCGAAAAAACCGAAGAGTGGCTGGCAGGTGTGCGCGAAAACCTGGCCCGCAAGCCGGCCGGCAACGACCGTGCACAGGTGAAGGCAATCTTTGCCGGCGAATGTGATATCGCCATCGGCAACACCTACTACATGGGCAAGATGGAAACGAACGACAAAGAGCCGGAACAGAAAGAGTGGGCCAACTCGGTGCGCATCCTGTTCCCGAATGCCGACGCGCGTGGCACACACGTAAATCTGGCAGGCATTGTTCTGGCGAAAAATGCACCAAACAAGGACAACGCCGTAAAATTGATCGAATTCCTGTCTTCCAGCAACGCGCAGCAAATTTATGCGGAAACCAATTTCGAATATCCGGTGACACCGGGTGTGGAAGTTTCCGAGCGAGTTCAAAGCTGGGGTGAGCTGACGCCGGACGACCTTTCGCTTGCCGATATTGCCAAGAACCGCAAGACAGCCAGTGAACTGGTCGACAAGGTCGGGTTCGACAACGGCCCGGCCTCCTGACCAACCCTGACGACAGAAATCAAAAAGCGCCGTGCTTCACGGCGCTTTTTTGCATTTTGGAAGGTTTACCTTTAGAGCTTCCTGCGAACCATTACGAACAATAAAGAACTGCTTTGCTGCGCACGCCCACACACTCCATCACCGACCGTTTCTGGCTAGTCGCAGCCCTTGTCATCGCAGCAATGGTTCTGCTGCCACTCGGAGCCATTGTCTGGATCGCCATCACGCCAACTGGTGACATCTGGGGCCATCTGCTGACAACCGTTCTGCCCGGATCGTTAAAGACAACGCTGCTGCTGATGCTGGGCGTCGGACTGACGACTTGTGTAACCGGCGTGCTGACCGCCTGGCTTGTTACCATGTGCAACTTTCCCGGACGCAGGATTGCCGACTGGGCGCTTCTGGTACCGCTTGCCGTTCCGACCTATATCGTCGCGTTCGCCTATGTCGAGGTGCTGGACTACACAGGTCCCGTTCAGAGCCTGATCCGGGACATTTTCGGCTTCAAGACATCACGGGATTACTGGTTTCCGGAAATCCGGTCGCTGGGTGGCGCCATTTTCGTGATGGGTGCGGTTCTCTATCCGTACGTCTATCTCACGACACGAGCCAGCTTTCTTATTCAATCGTCGTCGACGCTGGATGTTTCGCGAACGCTGGGCGCATCGCCCTACGGCCTTTTCTTTCGGGTCGCCCTGCCCCTTGCACGGCCTGCGATTGCGATAGGCGTGTCCCTGGCCCTGATGGAGTGTCTCAATGATATTGGCGCCGTTACATTCTTCGGCGTGAAGACGCTGACCTTTTCCGTTTATGATACCTGGCTGAACCGCTCCAGCCTTGGAGGAGCCGCACAGCTTGCGCTGGCCATGCTGGCAATGGTGTTCCTTCTGTTGTGGCTAGAACGTTTCGGCCGCCGGAAGCAGCGCTTTGACGCCGGGGGTGGATCAAAGCACAGGCCGCCAACCCGCTTCGACCTGAGCGGCTGGCAATCCGTTCTCGCACTTGGTCTTTGTCTCACACCGATCCTTGTCGGGTTCGTTGTTCCGGGTCTTTTGCTAGCGGATCGAGCGAGCCGTCGACTGAACGACGTTTTTGCGTCCGGGTTCCTCCAGGCGATCTGGAACAGTTTCTATCTTGCTTCCATCGCCGCCCTGCTAACCGTTGTCATTTCAATCGCGCTTGCCTACGCACTTCGGATCAACAGCAGAGGACCACTCAAGATTGCCGTGCGCCTCGCCTCCATCGGCTATGCCATTCCCGGTACGGTTCTCGCGATCGGGATTCTCATTCCACTGGCCGGATTCGACAATTTCCTTGATGCGCGGATGGAGAGCTGGTTTGGCCTCAACACGGGTCTGCTCCTGCTCGGTAGCGGTACCGGCCTGGTCTATGCCTACGTCGTGAGGTTCCTCGCCGTTTCCTATGGTCAGGTGGAGGGCGGCTTCGGGAGAATAACACCTCACCTCGACATGGCAGCGCGGACACTCGGGCGCAATACCGGTCAGACCCTTACGCAAGTTCACCTGCCCATCCTGAAACCGGTGTTGCTGTCTGCGGCCCTGCTAAGCTTTGTCGACTGCATGAAGGAACTGCCGGCGACCATCTTGCTGCGTCCGTTCAACTTCGAAACGCTGGCAACAACCGTGTTCGAGGCAGCATCGCGGGAAGCCTTCGAAGAAGCCGCCCTTCCCTCTCTCGCCATAGTTCTTGTGGGTCTTATCCCGGTAATCTTCCTCGCGCGCTCAAGCGCTTCTTCCTTCCGCACCAAGATGTCCACACGACAGATTGATGCTACCAGCTAACTCTTCCGGTTGATCCGTCGCCTTGACAGCTACCTTGCAAATCGTCCCAATGGCGGCTTGCTCAGACCACGTACGGGACGTCTTTTCCATGGACAAAAAACATCAGATCAATCTCTGGTACGCCTTTATCGCCATGATGCTGGTGCTGATGTTCCAAAGTTGGTGGACGACTTACAAGACCGTTGAAGCGATCCCCTACAGCCAGTTTGAGCAATATCTCAAAGACAAGAAGATCGAAGAGATTTCGATCAAGGAAAACACGATAGAGGGAAAGTTCAAGGAGCCTCTCAAAGACGGCAAGCAATACTTTGTCACGACCCGCGTGGACATTCCGCTGGCCGAAGAGCTGACCAAATACGACGTCAAGTTTACCGGCATCGTCCAGAGCACCTTCATCCGGGATATCATGTCCTGGGTTCTTCCCGTCCTTCTGTTCTTTGGCCTCTGGATGTTCTTTATCCGCCGTATAGCGGAAAAGCAGGGGATCGGCGGCATGATGACCGTCGGCAAATCCAAGGCCAAGGTCTATGTCGAGACCGATGTCGACGTTACGTTTGAAAATGTCGCCGGTGTCGATGAAGCGAAACGGGAATTGAAGGAGGTCGTGGACTTCCTGAAAGACCCGAAGTCCTACGGACGCCTCGGTGCACATGTTCCAAAGGGCATCCTGCTCGTGGGACCTCCCGGGACCGGCAAGACACTGCTGGCCCGCGCGGTCGCCGGTGAAGCCGGTGTCCCGTTCTTTTCGATTTCGGGTTCGGAGTTCGTCGAGATGTTTGTCGGGGTCGGTGCCGCGCGCGTGCGGGATCTCTTCGAGCAGGCCCGCAAGGCAGCACCAGCGATCATCTTCATCGACGAGCTCGATGCGCTCGGCCGCGCCCGTTCCAGCGGAGTGATGGGCACCAACGATGAAAAGGAACAGACCCTCAATCAGCTTTTGACAGAACTTGACGGATTCGACACGTCCAGCGGGATTATTCTGCTCGCCGCTACCAACCGGCCGGAAATCCTCGACCCCGCGCTCTTGCGGGCGGGACGCTTCGACCGACAGGTGCTGGTCGACCGGCCTGACAAACCGGGCCGAAAGGCAATCCTTGAAGTCCATGTCAAAAAGATCAAACTCGACCCGGACACGGATCTTGATCAGATTGCCCAGCTCACCGCCGGGTTCTCGGGCGCCGACCTTGCCACGCTCGTCAACGAGGCAGCTCTGCTTGCAACGCGGCGCAATGTTGATGCCGTGACCTTGCAGGACTTCAACGAAGCGGTGGAACGCGTTGTCGCCGGGCTCGAAAAACGCAGCCGTATCCTGTCGGAAAAGGAACGAAAGACCGTTGCGTTTCACGAAATGGGCCATGCGCTTGTTGCCGCCAATCTCGAAGGTTGCGACCCGGTGCACAAGATCTCGATCATTCCGCGCGGGATCGGCGCGCTTGGCTATACCATGCAGCGCCCGACCGAAGACCGGTTCCTGCTTTCAACACAGGATCTTGAGAATCGCATGGCCGTGCTGATGGGTGGCCGGGCGGCGGAGGAAATCGTCTTCGAAGAGATATCGACAGGCGCTTCCGACGACTTGCAAAAAGTTACTGAGGTCGCGCGGGACATGGTGATGCGCTACGGAATGGAACAGACGCTCGGGAATCGCGCCTACGCTACCCAACGGCAGAATTTCCTGGGTCAGCCAGCCGGAGACGTTGCCGAAGTTTCACCCGATACCCAGCGCGAGATAGACATAGCCATCAAGGATCATGTCGAGGGCGCGTTCACCCGTGCCAAGGCTCTTTTGCAGCAGCATCGGAGCGAACTCGACAAGGGCGCAAAATTGCTGCTTGCCAAAGAGACCCTGACGGATTCCGATTTTCCGGCAATCAGGCCGATAGCAGAGCGGCGGGATAACAAGGCCGCGGAATAGGGGCAGGTTGGAAGACCTGTCCGGAACCACAATGGCCTGTCCCGGTCGACAGGGATTGCAAGCAATGCCGCGTCTTCACGGCCGTGTCCTGGTGCAACTTGAAAAAAGACGCCCCCAGAATCCTGAGGGCGCCTTTCGACACTAGAAACATGATGTCTTTGACGTTCGATCGGACAAGCTCAGACGATTGTCGCCTGGGTCTTTTCCCTTACCTCGTCAAGCGACACATCCGAAGCAAGTTCGACAACCTTCAGGCCGCCTTCCGCAACATCGAAAACACCGAAATTGGTGATAATGCGATCGACGCACTTCACGCCGGTGAGCGGGAGTGTGCACTCCCGCAGAAGCTTCGGATCGCCAGCCTTTGACGTGTGATCCATGATCACGACGACGCGTTTCACACCCGCCACCAGATCCATGGCACCGCCCATGCCCTTGACCATCTTTCCCGGGATCATCCAGTTGGCGAGATCACCTGTCTCGGCCACTTCCATTGCGCCCAGGATCGACAAGTCGATGTGACCGCCGCGGATCATGCCGAAGCTGTCGGCGGACGAGAAATAACTGGTCTGCGGCAATTCGGTGATGGTCTGCTTGCCTGCATTGATCAGGTCCGCGTCAACTTCATCATCCGTCGGAAAAGGGCCCATGCCGAGCATTCCGTTTTCCGACTGAAGCGTGACGTGAACTCCTTCGGGAATGTAATTTGAAACCAGCGTCGGAATGCCGATGCCAAGGTTCACATAAAAACCGTCTTCCAGCTCCTGCGCAGCGCGCTTTGCCATGTCATCACGTGTCCAGGCCATGATGTATCCTCCTCAGGCTGCGCGCGTCGTGCGCTTTTCAATGCGTTTTTCATGGTCGCCGATGATGATGCGGTCGACGAAAATACCGGCTGTATGGATGTTGTCCGCGTCGAGTTCACCGATCTCGACCACTTCTTCCACTTCAACGATACAAACCTTGCCGGCCGTCGCCATCATCGGATTGAAGTTGCGGGCCGTCTTGCGGTAGATCAGGTTGCCTTCCTTGTCGGCTTTCCAGGCCTTGACCAGGGAAACGTCGGCCACGAGCCCGGTTTCCATGATGTAGGTCTCGCCATTGAAGTCCTTGTGCTCCTTGCCTTCGGCAATCAGCGTTCCGACACCGGTCTTGGTGTAGAAGCCCGGTATGCCGGCGCCGCCTGCACGAATACGTTCCGCAAGCGTTCCCTGAGGGTTGAATTCAAGCTCCAGCTCGCCATTCAGATATTGCTTTTCGAAGGTCGCGTTTTCACCCACATAGGACGAAACCATCTTCTTGATCTGGCGCGTCTGCAAAAGAAGCCCAAGGCCAAAGTCATCAACGCCCGCATTGTTGGAAATTGCGGTGATGTCCCTGGCTCCGGAATCCCGGAGCGCAACGATCAGATTTTCCGGAATGCCGCAAAGACCGAACCCACCGGCCATCACCGTCATGCCGTCAAAGGTCAGCCCGTCCAGGGCGGCCTTTGCGTCCGGATATATTTTGTTCATGTTTCACTCCCAGTTAAGACCGCAAGGTGCGTTTTGCGCACATTCGCCGCTCGGTTCTTCCCGGTCAAGACTTCTTTGCCGCATTGCAGCGAAAAACAGGCAACACTGCCGTGAGCCGGTTCAGGGAGCGCTTTTAGGGGCTGCAGACAATGCAACTCGCCGCATTGACATCTGCTATCCGGCACCGGCCAACCAGCGTTTCTTGTCCCGGTGAAGTTTGAAGCAGAAGACAAGGACGCACTGACAGAAGTTCTTAGAAAGAGGCCTTCAACTCCTGCCAGCGTGTCACGCGAAATGTCAGCCCGGTCTCCGGCGCCCTCTTGATCAGAGAAGCGCCACGTTCTGCAGATACCGGTTCTTAAGTTTCGAGAAGTTCCTGTCCTCGGGAAAACAAACTGCCGATTCGTCGCCGAACAAGTACCCGGACAGGTACTTCATGACACCGGCCCGATTGTTTCTTTCCATGCCCAGTTCACGGAGCAGTTTAACGTACTCCGCAAATTTCGGCTGCGGCGCCCTTTTGCTTTTGACGAATCCGAGCGTCATGCTTTTGAACTCCGGCTTGTATCCGAACAAAGACAGGCCGATCAATTCACGGGCGAGCACTCTGGGTACGCGTCCTTTGTTGTCCCAAAGCATGCCGAGATTTTCATAAAAGAACTGTTGCCAAACCTTTTTGTAGAACTCGGCACCTCTCATGTTGAAAAAGATTGTCGACTGCAAAGCATGGTCTTTGCTCAGTTTGTCGCGCGCACACTGGGTTGCCGAGCCCTTCTTGAGCCTCGGGTTGTGGCGAATGTGTCGATTCAACAAGTCAAGTGCGCAATTCATGCGCTGCAGTTTTTCCAGCTCTCCGCGAACCGCGGGATCCGCCTTCCATTGGACAAACTCTTCACAGTCTCTCCACAAGTGGTGATATCCGTTTTCAAGAGCGATCTGAAACTGTTGACCCGCCGTCGCAGCGCCTACGATCAGGGCGTCGTTCAACAAGGGCGTCCAGTTCTTTTCACTCAGAATACTACCGACCTCGACGACAGGGACAGATGGCACCGGTCTTTTGGTTCCCTCGGTTCTCAGCTGTTGTTCCGCGGTGACGTGAACTTCTGTGGCTTGATCTTGAATACCGTTGGCACCCGTTACGCCAAAATTGGCAATGAGTTCCTTGTTCAGTCGTATTCCCGTTCCGCCAAGCAGGACGAGCTTCAACGCATTCCTGGACGTGGCTTCGTAAAGATTATACGCCGCAGCCACAAAGTCCTCCATGACCTTGTCTTCATTCCAGGATGGGTCCCACTTTCCCACCCACTTGTTGTCTTTGCGGTAATGATTCCAAAGCGGGCGGATTTCCATTTCAAAAGCAATGCGGTTCATGTCAGGTCTTCCTCTGGATTGTGATCAACATCGACCGCAAGGCATCTGTTCGTGCCTTTTTCTGCGGCGGCTGCGTTGTATTTCGGAAGGAAGACCGGGGCTTCGAAGTGCCGGGCGTCACAAGCGTAGTACCGATCGGTATTTTTTTGGAAAGCGGCGGGGCCCGCAAACAGTTTTCCGAACCGGCGAGGCAGGCCCTTTTGTCGAGACCTGACTGGAAAATGTAAGGACCGTCATGCATCCGGGTCGATCCGGCAAAGATCGGCGTGATCCACGTTTTCACGCGTTTTTGGAAGTTGTTTATGGTTTGTAAAGTCTTAAAGCGAAGAATTGAGGTGTGTCAGTCAAGGGATCGAAGCAAACCCGAATGGCTGTGTTCAGACAACTGCTTGAAAGAAACCACGCGCCGTGTACCCGTTCTGGTCAACATTTTTCAGGATCGCAGCGTTTTCCCTGCTCGTTGGCGCCGGGTTGTCCTTCGTCGACATTTCTGCGGAAGACATACTGGGAACTGTCGGCCTCAGTCCGCTGCAGCTTTGGATCTACATGCTCGAATTCCGCGATTGGGCAATCCCGAACATGATCCTGGGTGCCTTTATCGTGGTTCCGGTCTGGCTGTTCATTTACCTGATCCGACCACCGCGGGCCGGCTGACCCAATCCTCAACCATCGGCACCGAAGGCCGCCCGCTCGTCGCGTTCCCGTTGCACCTGTTGTCGTTTGGTCACCAGTGAGGCCGCAATGACACCGATCGTCACCAGGCCGACCAGGATCGTGCAGACCGCGTTGATTTCCGGTGTCACGCCCAACCGCACCTGCGAGTAGATTTTCATCGGCAGGGTCGTTGCACCCGGACCTGTGGTGAAGCTGGCGATCACCAAATCATCCAGCGACAGGGTGAAGGCCAGCATCCAGCCGGCAATGACGCCGGGCAAAATGATCGGAAGCGTGATCAGGAAGAAGGTCTTCACGGGAGGGCAGCCAAGATCTTCGGCTGCTTCTTCGACGGACTTGTCAAATCCGACCAGACGGGACTGAACGACAACCGCCACATAACACATGGCGAAAGTCGTGTGTGCCAGCATCACGGTCCAGAAGCCGCGGGCCGTGCCCATTGCAACGAACAGCAGCAACAAAGACAGGCCGAGGATTACTTCCGGCATGACGAGCGGCGCAAAGATCATACCGGAAAACAGCGAGCGACCCATGAACCGGCCGGAGCGCACCAATATCAGTGCTGCCAGCGTTCCGAGCACGGTCGCGATGGTTGCCGACGCAAAGGCAACGCGCAACGTCACCCAGGCCGCATCGAGCAACTGTTCGTTTTGAAGCAGGGATGCGTACCACTTGGTCGAAAAGCCACCCCAGACAGTAACCAGCCTGCTTTCGTTGAAGGAGTAGATCACCAGGAGAACAATAGGCAGGTAGAGGAACGAGAAGCCCAGAACCAGCGAGGTGATGTTGAACCAGGTCGGACCGCGGGTCATCCTTCTTTCTCCGACATTTTTTGTTGCTGGTTCTGGAAGAGCACGATCGGGATCACGAGTATCATGAGCAGGATCACCGCGACGGCCGAGGAAACAGGCCAATCCCGGTTGTTGAAGAACTCCACCCAGAGGGTCTTGCCGATCATCAGTGTGTTGGAACCACCGAGGAGATCGGGAATGACGAATTCCCCGACCGCGGGAATGAAAACCAGAAAACACCCGGCGATCACACCGGGAAGCGACAAGGGCACGGTAATCTTCCAGAACGCTTTCCAGGGCGGACAGCCGAGGTCTTCCGCTGCTTCCAGCAGGCTCCCGTCAAGCCTCTCAAGGCTGGCATAAAGTGGCAGGACCAGGAATGGCAGATAAGAATAGACGATGCCGATATAGACCGCGATATTGGTATTGAGGATCACCAACGGCTCGTCGATGAGGCCCAGCATCATCAAAAACTGGTTCAGCAGTCCCTCGTTTTTCAATATGCCGATCCAGGCGTAGACCCGGATCAGAAAACTCGTCCAGAAAGGCAGAATAACCAGCATCAGCAATGTTGGACGCCACGCCTGAGGACTGCGCGCCATGCCATAGGCGATCGGGTAGCCGATCAGCAGAGTAAACAGCGTCGATATCGCCGCAATGACAACCGATGACACATAGGATTTCCAGTAGAGCGCGTCTTCCGTCAGCCAGATGTAATTCTCGAACGAAAACTCGCGGAAGGCTTCCATGAGACCCTGCCAGCCTTCCGCCAGATCGATTGCCGGCGAGTAAGGTGGAATTGAAACCGCGATCTGTGAAAGTGAAATCTTGAAAACGATCAGAAACGGCGCCAGAAAAAACACCAGCAGCCATAGATAGGGCATCGCAATCAGCAACTTGCCCCCGATAGTTCTTTTCGCAGGAGTGGCTGTCTGTTCGCTCATCCCGCCTACCCTTTCAAGATGACGCCGGCATCCCGGTCAAAGGAAAGCACGACCTCGTCGTCCCACGTGATCGGGTTTTCGACCATGCGGGAGATGTTGGCAAAAGTGGCACGGATGGTGTCATGATCATCTTCGCCGACCTTGGAGTGAATGCAGGAGACGTCGCCAAGATAGGCAATGTCCCAGACCAGACCGTCAATCTGGTTGACCTGCCCCTCCTCCCGGCGGCCCTGGGCAATTCGGACCTTTTCGGGGCGTATAGCATACCAGACAGTTTCACCGAGACCGGCTTCCGTCTCCTGTTCGCTATCGATGACAAATCCGTCGACAATGGATACCAGGCGCGTTCCGGCATCCGATTTTTCGGTCACCTTGGCCTCAATCAGATTTACGTCGCCTATGAAGTCGGCCACGAATTTCGAATTCGGTGCTTCATAGATCTCCGCAGGGGTCGCTACCTGGACCAGTTCGCCCTTGTCCATCACGGCAATGCGATCTGCAACCGTCATTGCCTCCTCCTGATCGTGGGTCACGATCAGAAAGGTCATTTCGAGTTCTTCCTGCAGGTTCATCAGTTCGAACTGGGTTTCCTCGCGCAACTTGCGGTCCAGGGCACCCAGCGGTTCGTCGAGCAACAGAACCTTGGGACGTTTTGCGAGCGAGCGCGCGAGCGCAACCCGCTGGCGCTGGCCGCCGGAAAGCTGATGAGGCTTGCGCTGTGCAAATTGCTCAAGCTTCGTAAGGCGCAACATTTCCGATACGCGCGCTTCGATATCCTGCGCCGGCATGCTGTCCTGTTTCAGCCCGAAGGCAATGTTCTTCTCCACGTTCATATGTGGGAACAGGGCGTAGGACTGGAACATCATGTTGGAAGGACGCCGGTAAGGAGGGATACCCGCAAGATCCTGGCCGTCCAGGAATATCTGTCCGGATGTCGGTGTCTCAAACCCTGCGAGCATGCGCATCAGGGTCGTCTTGCCGCAACCCGAGCCACCGAGAAGCGCAAAAAACTCTTTCTCGTAGATCTTGAGGGACAGGTTCCTGACCGCGACAAATTCACCGAATTTCTTGGTGACGTTGCGAAACTCGATAAAGGGAGGATGGTCGGAATTTTCCCAGGGAACAAATTCCCGACGCACCGGACCAATGGATTTTTTTGCCAAGACAGCCCCCACCCACAAACGACTGGATAAAATGGAACCGCCGGGTGCCAATGATTTGGCACCCGGCGGTGTTTACAAGCTTACTGACCGGTTTTTATCTTGGTCCATTCCCGCGTCCGCGTCCGCATTGTCTTGGGCGGCTTGGTTGTTGTTATGAACAGGTTGTTTACGGTTTCCTCATCCGGGTAGACAGCCGGGTCCCCGAGAACTTCCTTGTCAACGAACTCGTGGCTCGCCTTGTTTCCATTTGCGTAGAAGACATAGTTTGTCGCCTTGGCGATCACGTCCGGTCTCATGATGTAGTTGATAAACTCATGAGCTTCTTCGACATGCGGTGCATCGACCGGAATGGCCATGTTGTCGAACCACATCATGGCCCCTTCCTTCGGAATGACGTATTCGACGGTCACACCGTTGTCGGCTTCCGCAGCGCGGTCACGTGCTATCAACACATCTCCAGACCATCCAACTGCCAGGCATATGTCTCCATTTGCCAGCGCGTTGATGTATTCGGAAGAATGGAACTTTCGGACATAGGGGCGCACCGACATCAGCAGTTCCGTCGCTTTTTTGAAGTCGGCCGGATCATTGCTGTCGGGATCAAGACCAAGGTAATTTAATGCGGGTGGAAACATTTCATCCGGGGTATCGAGCATATAGATACCGCAATCGGCGAACTTTGACGCGATTTCAGGATCAAAGACCATATCCCAGCTGTCCAGAGGCGCATCAGGCATGATCTCCTTGATCTTGTCGACATTGTACCCGAAGCCGGTGGTCCCCCACATGTAGTTTATGGCGTGTTCATTTCCCGGGTCGAATTTCACGACGCGCGCCATGATCTCGGGCCAGAGGTTTTCAAGGTTAGACAGTTTGTCCTTGTCCAGCTTCTGAAATGCGCCGGCCTGTATCTGTCTTCCCAGGAAGGTACCCGTCGGAACGACAACGTCGTAACCGGTGCCACCGGCAAGGAGCTTCGTCTCCAGAACCTCGTTGCTGTCAAAGACGTCGTAAACGACCTTGATCCCGGTTTCCTTGGTAAAGTCCTCCAGGATCGACTCATCGATGTAGTCGGACCAATTGTACACGTTCACGGTCCGGTCCTGAGCATAGGCAACACTACTCAGCAGGCTGAGAGCTGCGACCCCGGTCAACAATGTCTTAACAGTCATTCTGAACTCCCCTTCAGAAGTTTGATGGTGGCCGTTTTCGGCCTTGTTCCTGATTTTAATCGGACAATCCCTGTCGGTCTTGTCCTCTGGTCTTCCAAACATTGGCGAGGCGCCAGATGTTTGTCCAGCGCCGATTTTGGGCAGTGAGTGCGTCAAAGATAGGTCTGACGCTCCAGGGAGGAAATCTCCCGCCCGAATTCGTTCAATTCCTCCCGTTTGATCTCGGTCAGCACTTTGTGCATTTCCGGACCGACTGCCCTTTTCATCAGCTTTGATGCCTCAAAAGCGTCGATAGCTTCGTCCATCCAGGGCGTCAGCCGTTTCTTTCGTTTCTCATAGGCATTTCCCGTGACCGGTGCCGGTGGTTCCTTCTTCTGCACGAGGCCTTCCAGCATGCCGGCCAGGATCCCGGTCAGCACCAGATACGGGTTCGCATCCGCCCCCGCGATCCGGTGTTCTACACGCGCGGCCTCCGGGCTCGAGGCAGGAACGCGCAGCGCGACGGACCGGTTGTCATACCCCCAGCAGATCGAGGCCGGGGCATAGGAGCCCGGCTGCATGCGGCGGAACCCGTTGAAGGTGGAGATGAACAGAAGCAATGCTTCGGGCATGGTCTTCATCAGGCCGTTGATGGCATAACCAAGACGCTCCGGCCCCTTGTCCGGATCCGCGAAAAGGTTGCCTTTTTCATCTTCCATGGAAACATGCACATGCATGCCATTTCCCGGCCATTCCACGAATGGTTTGGCCATGAAAGATGCCTTGAGTTCGTGCTTGCGTGCAACACCCGCAACCAGACGCTTGAGCAACACCACGTCGTCGGCGGCCAAAAGCGGGTTTTGCCGGTGATGCAGATTGAGCTCGAACTGACCGGGCGCGGCTTCCGAAACCGCTGCGTCCGCCGGGATCCCCTGAGCCTCGCAGGCCTTGCGAAGATCGTCGACGACCGGCAGAAGCGCTTCCAGATCCGACAGGGCGTACATGTTTTGCCGTGCCGGGCCTAGATGCGTCGAGAACAGCGGCTTGGGCTGTTCGGTCCAATCTCCTTCGCTTTCCTCAAACAGGTAGAATTCGAGTTCGAAAGCACAGGTCGCGGTCACGCCGAATTCAGACTTCAGCCGTTCGACCATGTTTTCCAGAACGTGGCGCGGATCGGCCGGGAACGGTTGTCCGTCGCGATCGTACATCGACAGGAGGACCTGCGCCGTCTTGCGCTCCGTCCATGGCACCAGTTTCAGGGATTCCGGGATCGGCCAGCAAACGCCGTCCTTGTCGCCGGTCTCCAGGTGCATCCCGGTCGATTCCACTTCCCGCCCCCAGACATCGAGACCGAACAGCGAATAGGGAAAGGCAACGCCCTGTTCGAAGACCTTCTTCAGTGCCTTGCCCGGCAACCACTTGCCGCGGAGCACACCGTTGGTGTCGGGCAGAACCACTTCAAGAGTGTCGAGATCGGGATGCGTTTCCAAAAAGGCATCAAAATCCACCTTCCATCCGGGTTCAGCCGGATGTTCCAGAATCTGGTGGGGAAGTTCGTTCATTAAACCCCTGCTTTCAGACCGAGTTGCCTGGACAGATACGACCTGCGGGCTCTCAGCTTTCGTTTGCTTCATTTCCAAAAATGTGATCACTTTCGTAATTGTCTGTCAAGGCAGATCACACAAATTGAGTAAATGTAATGATTGGGAGACCGCGTTGAGCGACCGGCATTCCGCCCTGACATCGCCTCCTGCGAATGACCGCAAGGGTGCCACATCGTCCCGGGGTGCAACACGCGAGCAAGTTGATGCAGCCATCCGTTCCGGGCTCTTGACTGGGCGTTTCATACCTGGAAAAGCCGTGACGATACGCGGGCTTGCCACCGACCTTGGCGTCAGCCCGATGCCTGTCCGGGAAGTCTTGCAGCGGCTTGCTGCCGAAAATGCTCTTGAGGTCAAGAGCAACGGGCGTGTCCAGGTTCCTGACATGACACCTGATCGCTTTGACGAAGTGCTGAAGGCCAGGCTGTTGCTGGAGCCGGAACTGGCCGAACGCTCGCTCGAAAAGCTGTCAAAACGCGATGTGAAGATGCTGACCGCGATTGATGACGAAATCGACCAGTGCATCATCAGCGGTGACGCCGAGGCGTATATGCGCCTTAATCACGCGTTCCATTTTCATGTCTACCGGGCGTCCGGTTCAAAGGTTCTTCTGCCTCTGATCGACAGTCTCTGGCTTCAGTTCGCGCCATTCATGCGCACTGTCTATGGCAGGGTCGGAACCGCGATTCTCGTCGACCAGCACAAGGAAGCGATCCGCGCGATCGAGCAGCGTGACCGGGATGCGCTCCGGGACGCCATCATGGGCGACATCACCGATGGCATGGGACTTATCGGCAAGGAAATTCTTGAAACGACATGAGACGGTTGATCCGGATCAAAGACCGTGTCATTTTGTGATCACAAAATTCACCAATGCCCCTTGATCGCAATCTCGTGCTGATTGCAGACAAACGGCTAAAGAGAAACCAACACACTATCCGGCACCTGTTCGTGCCCAACCCCTGGAGCCCGTCGTGAGTGATGAAACGCCTGCCAAAAACAGTCTGAGTGCAACGGACAGTTTGCGTGGGGTTCCGGATGGCGACGCCGCGCTGGAATGGCTGCATTCACGCAACATCGAAGACATCGAGTGCATCGTTCCGGACCTTGCAGGTGTCGCGCGAGGCAAGATGATGCCGGTCGAGAAGTTCTTCTCCGGCCCGGTCATGACCATGCCGGCCTCGATTTTCGCGCAAACGATTTCCGGTGATTATCCTGACGATGACGAGCGCTTCCAGCACAACCCAACCGATGGCGACCTCTATTTTCGTGCAGACTACAGCACGCTAACCTCGGTGCCCTGGGAAAGCGATCCGACCGCGCAACTCATTCACGATGCCTATACACGCCAGGGAGCCCCGGTGGAAACGGCACCGCGCAACGTGCTGAAGCGCATTTTGAAACTCTACGAGGACAAGGGCTGGGAGCCCGTTGTTGCACCGGAAATTGAATTTTACCTGGTGAAGCCGAACACCGACCCAGACTATCCGCTGGAGCCACCGACCGGCCGCTCCGGCCGTCCCGAGGTTGGTCGTCAATCCTATTCGATTTTAGCACTGAACGAATTCGACGACCTTATCGACGATATCTATGACCTTTCCGAACACCAGGGACTTGAGATCGACACACTGATCCACGAGGAAGGCGCTGCGCAGATGGAAATCAATCTGCGCCACGGCAATCCGCTTGCCCTTGCCGACCAGGTGTTCCTGTTCAAGCGTACGATCCGCGAAGCCGCGCTTCGGCACGACATGTACGCGACCTTCATGTCCAAGCCGATGTCGCATCAACCCGGTTCGGCAATGCATATCCACCAGTCGGTGATCGATAAGGAAACCGGCCGGAACATCTTTGCCGGAGAAAATGGCGAGGAAACACCCGCGTTCCTCTCCTTCATTGCAGGACACCAGACATATCTGCCGAAAGTCACCTGCATCATGGCGCCTTTCGTCAATTCCTACCGGCGCTTTTCGAAGACGTCGACGTCACCGGTCAACGTCTACTGGGGTTATGACAACAGAACGGTCGGATTGCGCGTGCCCTATTCCAGCCCGGAGGCGCGGAGACTTGAGAACCGGATTCCCGGATCCGACGCCAATCCCTATCTTTCGATCGCGGCAAGCCTCGCCTGCGGTTACCTGGGTATCGTGAACGAGTTGACGCCCGATGCGCCCAGGAGTGACGATTGCACCGAACTTGCCAAATCGCTGCCGCGTGGTTTGCCGGAAGCTGTCGCAAAATTCGAGAATTCCGACGAGATGGTTGAAATCTTCGGCGAGACATTCGTCGCCACCTATCGTGCGATCAAATACGAGGAATTCGAAACCTTCATGTCGGTGATCAGCGCCTGGGAACGGGAATATCTCCTGCTCAACGTCTGATCAGCATCACTGTTCCTTTGGAGTTCACGCCATGACGGCCCATTCCAACATCTATCCGACCAAGGCCCTTCAGGAAATCGACGCGGCCCATCACTGGCATCCCTTCTCGGACATGAAATCGCTGAATGAGGAAGGCAGCCGCATCGTGACGTCGGCCGACGGCGTCTGGATCTCGGATTCAGACGGCAAGAAAATCCTCGACGGCATGGCCGGGCTCTGGTGCGTTCAGGTCGGACACGGGCGCAAGGAGATTGCCGATGCCGTCAATCGCCAGATGAACGAACTCGCCTACTACAACACCTTCTTCAAGACAACACATCCACCTGCGATCGCGTTGTCTGAAAAGCTGGCCAAACTGGCGCCGGACCACATCAACACCGTCTTTTATTGTTCCTCGGGTTCGGAGGCCAACGACACGGTGTTCCGCATGGTCCGCACCTATTGGGACAAGATGGGCAAGCCCGACAAGAAGGTGATAATCGGTCGCTGGAACGGCTATCACGGGTCAACTCTTGCAGGCACCAGCCTGGGCGGCATGAAAGCCATGCATGCCCAGGGCGATCTGCCGGTGTCCGGTGTCCATCACATCGGCCAGCCTTACTGGTTCGGTGAAGGCCAGGACATGAGCCCGGAAGAATTCGGGGTCCTTGCGGCGCGGAAGCTGGAAGAGGCAATCGACGAAATAGGCGAGGAAAAGATCGCAGCCTTCATCGCCGAACCGATCCAGGGTGCAGGCGGTGTCATCATTCCACCGGCAACCTATTGGCCCGAGATGCGCCGGATCCTTGAGGAACGCGATATCCTGTTCGTCTCCGATGAAGTTATCTGCGGCTTCGGACGCCTCGGTGAGTGGTTCGGCTCGACCCATTTCGGCGTGAAGCCGGATCTCATGCCGATCGCCAAGGGTTTGACTTCGGGGTACCTGCCGATGGGCGGCGTGCTTGTCTCAGACCGGGTCGCGGAAGGTCTGATGAATTCCGGAGACGATTTCAATCATGGCTATACCTATTCCGGCCATCCGGTCTGTGCAGCAGCAGCGCTTGCCAATCTGGAAATCATCGAGCGCGAAGGCCTGGTTGAGCGGGTCAAGAACGACATCGGACCCTATCTGCAAGAGCGCTGGCTGAGACTTGGCGATCACCCGCTGGTCGGCGAAGCCCGCATGACCGGCCTGATGGGCGCTTTGGAGCTTGTTCCGGACAAAACCGATCTCAAGAAAACCTTTCCTGACACCGGTACCGTTGGAACGATCTGCCGCGACATCTCATTCCAGAACAGCATGGTGATGCGCGCCGTCCGCGACAGCATGATCATCTCGCCGCCACTGGTCCTTAGCCACGAGGAGGCCGATTTCCTGGTCGAGAGTGCGGAAAAGACGCTGAACGACACCTATCAGACGCTCAAGAAGGATGGCTGGCTGGGATAGACTTCTGCAATCCGTGGATGGATCACGTATTTGCAAAGTACAAAACCCGCTCGATCAACCAGAAACTGGACAGACTGCCGATCACATAGGCGAGCGTCAGGCCAACAGGTCTGCGGGCCAGAACCGGGCCTTTCCGGAGCAGCCTGGAAACGACAAACACAATCACAGTCGCCAAGACAATAAAGACGAGCTGGCCTGCTTCCACGCCGACATTGAATGCGAAGAGAGCAAGCGGGATGTCCGATTGCGGCAGTCCGATTTCCTTCAAAGCACCGGCGAAGCCAAGCCCATGAAGCAGACCGAAGGCAAATGTCACCACCCAGGGAGCAGATTGCGAAAGCCGTTTTTCGTCGGGAGTGCTGAGTGCTATTTCACTCGCAAGGAAAACGATGGACAGGGCAATGACCGCTTCAACGGGTGCAGGCGGCAAGGCGATCCACCCGAGCGTTGACGCTGCGAGTGTCAGGCTATGCGCCACCGTAAAAGCTGTAACCGCGCCAACCAGTCGCCAGAAGCCCCGGACAAGCACCAGAAGTGCAAACAGAAACAACAGATGATCCCATCCTTCAAGGATGTGCACAAATCCGAGGCCGGCATAGGTTCCCAGTACCTTGAACGGCCCAGGCTCTTTGGGCAGAACTGCGGACGTCGCATCCGCTGTCAGACGCAGGGAAACTGCCGTCTTTTCCGACGGCACGAAGCGTAACAGAACATCTGTTTGTGTGTTCTCCAGTCCCGGAATCGAAACGACGCTGCCAGGGAGTGCCTCCTCGCACACCGCGGTCCAGACCGCCTCCCATGCTCCCGCACTGGCAGACGGCAAAGGCCCTTTCCGAGGCGAGCAACCGCTCGGGAGCAACAGGTCTATCGGCATGGGTTTTCCAGAAACATCGGGCTTGCGCCAAAAAACCTGCCAAATGTTCTCGCCTTTCTGTTCCAGAGACACATAGCCCGGTTGCAAGGCGTGTCCGTGTGCCAGATTTGAGATGCAGGCCGATGCCAAAATCAGGAAAGCGCCTGAAATCAACCGCCGGATCATTGTCCAGTCTCCGGCAGGACGATGCGATAGCGTTCGCGCATGGCTGCATACGCGTCGTCACGCAGCTCTTCGGCCTTTCGCAGCGCCCAGTCCGCTTCGACCTCATTGCGTATCGATTCAAATGGCAGATATTCGGCTGATTGTCGTTGGGTAACGCGGATCAGGTGCTGCCCGTAGCCGGATTGGACCGGCCCCGACCACTCATTCAACGGCAATGCCTCGATCCGTTCGTAAAAGCCGTCGCCGAATACTCCGTCGATTTTCGACCTGGCCGACATATCCAACCGGAACGGAAGCAATGTCCGCCTTCCAAGCACTTCGGGGTCCGCACCCTGACGCAACCTGTCTTGAACCTCTTCAGCGAGTTCCTCATCGGCGGGAGATCCAAGAAAAACCTGCTCGTAAGATATTCGGCCAGACCGCAGGTAAGCATTCCTGTTCGCGTCATAATAGGATTTCAGATCTTCTTCCGTCGGCTTCCGGGAGCGTGCCGCGGCGGTGGTCAGAAAATCCATCTTCTGTACCAGACGCCGCCGAAGCACAATGTCGTCACGATCCAGTCCCAGTTTCAGTGCTTCGCGCACCAGAACTTCCTCGCGCACATACGATGCGACAAGAGTTTGTTTTTCTGCTTCTGTAGGAAGACGCTGCCATACGGCCTCAAACTCAGTTACCAGCCTTTGCAGTTTCTGCTGCGTGACGACGATTTCGGCATTCTCGTCTACGGGCTCACTTTCCGGCGGCGGCGAAATGAAACCATAAGCCGCGAAAATGAGGCTGCCCAATAGAAGAAAATGAACAAGTGGCTGGCTGGCCAACCGACGAATCCCGGTCATCTTTGACGCTCTGCCCCACTTAAACCCCGTCTCTTTGATAGTCCTGACCTCTTGCCACGCGCCATTGGACGCCTTCGTGAGTTGACCGCTTCAACGTCCGCGCTTCTTCAGACTCTCCAAAACGATCAATCCAAGGTTCAAAACCCCAAACACAAGAATTGCACCGAAGACGAGAAGGCCAAGCTGTTTTGTACCGATCCCGACCGGAAGATTGAACGCCATCACGATCATGCCGAACAACGCCAGCAGCATGATCAGCGGGAAAATGGTGTCTTTCAGCTTCATGAGGGCCTCTTCTGATAGCCTGCCGCATTTGCGAATGGCCAGTTTCGCAATAAACTACTTACCCGGCACCAGACATGATCCAATAGCATATGTCCGGGGTGCCGATGGCGTACAAAGCACAGCAACTACGTTCCCGGCGTGTACCAGATCGGGGACGTATAAGCTCGTTCCTGCTGGCTTGTCGGCGCGCCTTCGGGAATATCGACGCCATATCGGAATGCATCGTAGACGTACCAGGGCGGTGTAGGGATCTCCAGGACGCGTGCGTAATAGAAGGCGCGCTGGCCAGGATCGAAATCGGGATCGGTCCAGACAGTTGCCAATTCCGACGCGCCAATCGAGTTTGTCCAACTGGCATTTTGCACGTCAACCGTATTGCCGACTGCCGGAACCTTGCCGTCCGTTCCCGGCTCGCGGCTGTCGGACCATGCAACGTCATAGACCTTTTCCTGAGTGTTGCCGTCTGCATCCATCCATCCCTTGACGATCTGGATCCGATCCAGATTGGCACCAACCGCGTCCCGCAAGGCATAAACCATGAATGCCGGCGCCTCGGCTTCCTCCGGCTTCGGCATCAGGTCTCCACCCATCGGGACACCCTTGCGATAGCCGAGCAGAGCCGGATTGCGCGTCTCCATGTCCTGGTCGGTGAAATCCCAGCCACCGAACAGTCTCACCATCATGCGTGGCCCCGTGGTGGCGTAAACCTCCTTGCGCTGCATGGCATCGAAAAGAGACTCGCGCGTGTTTTCACGTGCCCAGACACCTGTGACACCCGAGGAAACCATCTGCCAGGCAAAGAGTTCTCCATTCTCGGTTTTCACGAATGGATGGGTCAGACGATCGGGGGAAGGTTCGTAGCCGGTGTGCTTGCCGAAGAAATTTTCCTCTTCAAACGTCGCCAGGCCGGTGTGGCTGTCGGTGGCTCCGGAAAAGCCGAACTTGTAGGGGTTGGTGCCGAATTTTTCTTCCAGCAAAAACCCGTTCTTCAGGGCCTCGCGAGCATATTCGCCAGCGAGCATGTCGTTTGTCTTGGCCACGGACAGGTCCAGATTGCCCGCGTCCCAGTTGTAGTAGTCGGCAAATTCGTCATTCGGAGACAGAAAGGGATGTGCTTCGCCGTCGCCCTTGATCTGGGTAATTTCGTAAAGCGGCTCCCATTTGGCACGCTGCTCGACATAGTCCTTGTCGATCGCCTTGCCGGTAAACTGTGTGTCGACCGGGAACATCACACCATTGGAGAGGTTTCCGTTGTGGGCAAGCGCCAGGACTGCACCGTTGGTCTTGTCCTCGTAGGCCTGCATCCACTTGTAGAGATCGAGCGGATCGGAACTTCCGAAAGGCGGGGTCATGGTGAAGGGAACCACCTGCCCGGCTCTTTCCGCCCCATCGCGGAAGATCACGTTGCGATGCAGATTGTTGCCTTTGTCCAGCGAAGTCCACTCGAAGCCGATCAGCGCCGTGAACCGGCCGGGCTCGTTGAAAGCGTCCGCAGTCTTGACATTGTCCGACCAGATCGACGCGAACCGGCGCGCACCCGGCTGATACTGCGCAAAAAGGTCCGGATCGACGTTGCCCTGGCTGAATTGCGTGATCAGGTCAATCGTGGCAGCGACGGCCTCCTGCCCACCGGCCCGATATCCTTCCGACCATTTGCGACCCTGTTCGTATTTGGTCACGCCCGGCGAGGCTTCGAGAATGTCGGTAATCAGCCCCATACCGTCGGAGTGTTCGGTGATCACAAGCCAGTCAAGGGGCCGGTAGAGCCGGACAGGCTGGCCGGAAGACGCCGTGATCTCCTCGCCACGTGCGAAACGCCATGCCTGTTCCTGCGTCAACCTTGCTCCGAACCCGCCTGCATCCATTGACTGGCCGGTGTGAAGATGCGTATCGCCCCACAAGGGATGTTCAGGAAAACTACGCCCAGCATAGGGCGAATATGCTTCCCCGGGATAAACATCGAGGAGCTGACCCTCGTTGACGTCGAACTCTTGTGCAGGAAGCGTCGTAGTGACGGAAAAATATGCCAAAACAGCAACAGCGGCAGTACGCATGAGACCCTCCCACAACAAATATCACAATAAGTAATGCACATTCCCCATCCCCGGAGAAGTTTGGGAAAATTACTCATGGACCGGTTTAGGCGCAGCTACGCAGTTTTTTCAGTGCCAGGTGCAAGTTCGATCCAGTTGGGGCAATTTTCTTCCCCGGCCTTGTCGGATAAGCTCGCGCCCGGACGTTCCTCGGTCATCAATCCCGAGGCCCCGGAGGAAAAGAAGATGCTGTTTTCAGTTCTGATTTATGCCAGTGAAGATTTCATGGATGCTGTCTCACCGGAGGAGCATGACGAGATCATGCGCCACCACCGCGCCTTTCACGAACACACCAAGGGCAGCAAGACGTTCGCGTCTGCCATCAAGCTGATGTCCACGGGAACCGCGGTGACGGTCAACAAGGAACGCGACGACTACCTGGTGACAGACGGTCCGTTCGCGGAAACCAAGGAACAGTTCATGGGCTTCTATCTCATTGACTGTCCTTCGCTGGAAGAAGCCATAGATACCGTCAAACTTCTGCCGCTGGAGCACGGGCGCGTGGAAATCCGTCCGGTTGAGTATTTCGAAGGAGCCGATTTCAAGAATGCCGAGCGCCTGGTTATCGACGCATCTTAGGGCATCCCGTCCCCGTGTTCTGGCGGCTCTGAACCGCGCGTTCGGAGACATCGATGTCGTTGAAGATGCCTTTCAGGAAGCCTCACTCAAGGCGCTGAAAACATGGCAGCAGGATGATATTCCGAAAGATCCGGCTGCCTGGCTGATCGTTGCCGGACGCAACGCGGGAATTGATGCCTTCCGCAAGAAGCGCCGCGAGACGCTCACCGCTCCTGAAGATCTGGAGCCCGTCCATGACGGGGTACATCCGGAAGAGGAACTGACACTCTCGCTCGACCGGTCCGTCTACCGGGACGACGTGTTGCGTCTCCTGTTCACCTGTTGTCATCCGGTTTTGCGCCGCGATCAACAGATCGCACTTGCCCTGAAGATTGTTGCCGGACTTTCCGTCGACGAAATCGCCCGTGCTTTTCTTGTTCAGCCCAAGACAATGGAACAACGGATTACCCGTGCCAAGAAACGGCTGCAGGCGGCCAGGCTCCGCTACGAGGACCCCGACGGCGCCGAGCGCTCGGCACGGTTCTCCGTGGTCGCAAACGCCATTTATCTCGTTTTCAATGAGGGCTACTCGGCGTCTCAAGGTTCGGAACTCATTCGCGAAACACTTTGCGAGGAAGCAATTCGCCTCGCGCGCCTTCTTGTCCGCCTGTTTCCCGGAGAGCCTGAATTGCGGGGGCTTCTGGCACTCTGCCTCATCCAGCATTCCCGGCGGCGGGCACGCCTGTCAGCCACGGGTCAGGCCGTCACGCTGGAACAACAGGACAGATTGCAGTGGGACCGCACATTGATCGCCGAAGGCATCATCCTTCTCGAAGCTGCCCTCAGAAAAGCGACTCCCGGACCGCTGCAGATAGAAGCGGCCATCGCTGCCACGCACACGAGGGCAGCGCGCTATGACGAAACTGATTGGGCGGAACTGGACCGGCTGTATCGCGCCCTGGAAATAATCCGCCCTTCTCCCGTCGTGTCCCTGAACCGGGCGGTTGTGATCGCCAAGTTGAAGGGCCCTGAGGAAGCACTCGGTCAACTGGAGCAACTGGCTGCTCCGCTGGAAAGATACGCCAGTTACCATGCAACCACCGCAGCCCTGCTGACCGAATTGAAACAGTTTTCAAAGGCGCGTAAAGCTTATGAAGCGGCCATCCAGCATGCGGGAACAGAAGTGGAGCGGCAACACATCTGTTCAAAGCTGGACGCGCTCAGATCACGCGTCCCCGGCCTCTAGACCGACCGGGTTATGCCACCGTCAACGCGAATATTCTGACCGGTTATGTAGCCAGCGCCTTCTGCAGCGAGAAACGCAACGACAGACGCAATCTCTTCGTAGGATCGGCCGTAGCGTTCCATCGGTATGCGTGCGCGGAATTCCTCCTTTTCGGGAAGACTGTCGATAAAGCCCGGAAGGACATTGTTCATGCGAATGTTTTCTGCGGCATACCTGTCAGCGAACAATTTGGTGTAGGCCGCCAATCCTGCGCGGAATACACCAGATGTCGGAAAAACGGGATCGGGTTCAAATGCCGCAAATGTGGAAATGTTTATGATTGCTCCTGATTTCTGCGCCTGCATGACCGGCACCACCAGCCGCGCCGCGCGCACGACATTCATGAAGTAGACATCCAAACCAGCGTGCCAGTCTTCGTCAGTGAGATCCAGGATCGGTGCGCGCGGACCATGACCTGCGCTGTTGACCAGGACATCGATCCTGCCCCACCGCTGCATGGCCAGTTCAACAAGATGTTTCAGATCCTCGTTGGACTGATTGGAACCGGAAATCCCGACGCCTCCCAGTTCGGCGGCCAAGGCCTCACCCTTTCCCGAAGAAGAGAGAATCGCGACTTTGTAACCGTCGTGTGCCAGTCTCCGTGCCGAATCCGCCCCCATGCCACTGCCACCGGCCGTGACCATTGCCACCTTGTTCTCTGTCATCTTCTCACCCTCGGCTCGTCAATCGATACGGAAACGTATGGCCTTGAAGCGGTCTTGACCAATCATAATCAGCCGCACTAGACTGTAGAAAAACTACTGTCATGAAAAAATGCGCACTCCTAAGTTACAGCACTTGAGAATGTTTGATGCGGCGGCAAGACATCTCAATTTCCGCCTTGCCGCCGAGGAGGCAAACCTCACACAAGGCGCTGTTGCACAAGCAATACGGGCGCTTGAGGCGGACCTGGACGTATTGTTGTTTCACAGGAACGCGCGCGGCCTGTCCTTTACCGAAGTTGGTCAGCGTTATCATTCCGATGTTTCCAGAGGATTGGCAATAATCGAAGAGGCTACAAAAAAATTGCAGCCTGAAAGCAACGTCGTCACCATCAGCGTTCCACCGTCTTTTGCGTCAAAGTGGCTGGTTCCGCGGCTCCCGAAATTCATGGAGAACAATCCGGAAACAGAAGTCAGGATTGTCGCAAGTGAACACATCACCGATTTTCAAACGCAGGACGTGGACGCTGCGGTCCGGCAAGGCGGCAGACCAGCGAACCAGGATCTCGCCATTCACCGACTGGCCGGGTTGGATCTGAAGGCGTATTGCAGCCCGAACGCCGAATTCTGTCCTGTCGAACCCTGCGGTTTGCGTGACCTGGCAGATTTGCCGTTGATCCAGGACGGGCACAGATTCTGGGAGAAACTGCTGCCGGAGCAGGGCCTTCCCTGTCCGAAAGCCTCGCTCCAGTTCAATCAAACATCGCTCGCGCTCGATGCGGCGGCCAATGGCCAGGGAATCGCCATAGCGCCTCATCTCATTGCCTTTGGAGACGTGAATACCGGGCGGCTGCGCGAAGTCTGGCTGGAAGAGGCAGAGCCTGAACTCGGATTCTGGCTCGTCCATCCGGTGAAACAAACCGCCAACCGGATTGCCTGCAAAGCGCTGATCGACTGGATTGCTGACGAGTGCCGTTAGTCCGCAGTGGTGCGTATCCGACATTCAATGGATGCCCTCCAGACGCCGGATTGTGATCTCTGCGCATATTGTTTCAAAAAATTTGCCCGCACCTGTCGGATCTGACAGTCCCTCTCCGTCCTCCGATCACCTGGGCCTTCCAGGCGGATCATCAAACCTTGAGGATGGAAGACATGACCAATCCGATGCAAACCCATGGCGCGTTCAGCTGGATGGAGCTTCACAGTGGCGATGGCGCGAAAGCTAAGGAATTCTACACCGGCCTGCTTGGCTGGGGTCTTGAAGACATGGAAATGCCGGGCATGACCTATACGGTCATCGCAAATGGTGAAGAGAAGATCGGTGGCTTTCCTCCAATGGCTGCGGAATCGCCGCGCTGGGTGCCTTATGTCACTGTCGATGACGTCGATGCGCGCATCGAAAAAGCCAGGTCGCTCGGTGCAACCATCGCCAGCGAACCCATGAGCGTGCCCGGTGTCGGCCGCATGGCAACGCTTGTCGATCCTGTTGGCGGGGTCATTGCGCTGATCACCTATGAGACCCCGGCTGACGCCTGATCCCTGATCGCACCGCTTATCCGGTTCCCGTGGCCTTTTGACCGGCCGGCAGTCGCGTTCCTGTTCGTAGCTGCCGGCCGCCACGAAGGCCGTCTCGAAATTTGGAGGACCCAGAAATGGAAATCATTTCCGCACTGCCCGTCACAATAGTCTTTGTCGCCATCTTTGCCCTGATACAGATCCCGATGACTGTCGCAGTCGGACTTCGTCGCCTTCAGACCGATGTTCAGTTCATGGACGGTGGTGACAATATCCTGCTGCAACGGATGCGCGCTCATGGCAATTTCACCGAAACCGTGCCTATAGCCCTGCTTGCAATGGCTGCCGCGGAGCTTGCGGGTGCACCGCAGATACTGCTTTTGGCAGGCGGAATTGCGCTGTTGCTCGGGCGCATGCTCCACTATGCAACGATTGTCACGACGGGTTTTGGCATTGGCCGCGCGATCGGCATGCTGCTGACGCTGTCTTCGCTCGTTCTGTTTCCGGGCTTTGTTCTCTTCAAGACCGCCGGCCTCGGATTCTAAAACACCCGCAGTACAGGAAACGCTGGCCGGCGCGATACCAGACATCAGGCATTCGGAGCCGGTCACTGTTTTTCCAGTTTGGAGGAATTGCGCAAAAACTGCACAAGGCCTGACAAACGGCTGCAAGCGGAACCGGCACAACACGTGCCATGACACGTTTCGCGCCATACTTACTCACCACGGCAAGCTTTGTACTTGCCTCACTCGTTCTTGCCTATGAACCCGTTCGCTGGCTCATCGGGACCTGGTTCGATCCGTCCTACACCTCATCGGGTGCGCTCTACCTTGTGGTGATTCTGGCGCTTCTTGCCTGGTCGCTCGGCAGTGCAGTCACAGGGCCAGAGACCCGACACCGCCAAACAGCGATCGCCCTCCTCCTGGTATCGGGGTTCATCCGTTTTCTCAGCCAGGTACTCGCGATCAATGTTATCGGCGGGCTTGCGCTTGCCCTCGATGTATATGCACTTTCCGTCCTGCTCCGCACCGGGAGCCGCGCGCGACCGGTTTCCCCTTTCTGGCTGTCGATCCTGTTCCTGTTCACACTTCCGGTGGAACGCATCATCCAGCGGATTGTCGGATATCCGCTGCAGGAAATTTCCGCAAATCTGACCTGCAGGGGCCTGGGGCTCATCTTCCCGGACGTTCAATGTTCCGGAATCAGGATCGAGCTTGCCGGCAAGGATGTCCTCGTGGATCTGCCTTGCTCCGGCACATCCGGCCTGATGCTCGCCATGGCGTTCATCGTGGTTCTGAACGCTCTGTTCCGGCCCGGAATTCTGGTTTCCGCTTTCTGGATCGCACTCACGATGTCGCTCAGTCTGCTTGCCAACGCTCTGCGGATCGGCGCGCTTGCCATTGGACTTTCCCATCCGGAACACGTTTTCGGCCTGAATGTCATGGCCCAGCCACTGCACGATATCATCGGCTATGTTGCACTTGGTCTGTCGTTGCTGCCCGTCCTTGCCTTTTACAAGCCGCGCCGGGTGAACAGGTCCACCGGTACCACCGGCTGGTTCGCCTGGTCACCGAGCAGGCCCGTTCAGCACTTGAGCGCGCTTGTCTTTCTTGCCTTGGCGCTGGTGATCGTCACCCTGCCGCGAAATGCTCTTGATGTGTCAGCTGCGACACAGCCACAGATCCTCCCCCTGTCGCTCGGCGGAGAATTTGGTGTTGATGAGGACCTGCTGCCGGTCGAGCAACGCTATTTCGAACAATACGGAGGGCACGCCCAGAAACGCCGTTACGGCGCGCTTGCCCTGACCCTCGTACAAACAACATCGCCTTTGCGGCACCTGCACGCTCCGGATGATTGTCTGCGCGGGCTCGGTTACGACGTGGAATTCCTGGGAACACGCTTCGCTCCGGTTCCGACTGCCCTCTACAGGGCACGCTCCGAAACCGGAGAAGAATGGCGTGTTGCCGTCACCTTCACTTCCAGCACCGGCGAAACAACCCACAATATCGCGGAAGCCATCTGGCTGTGGCTGCAAAACCCGGGAGCCCGATGGACAAGCATCCAGAGAATTACACCCTGGAACCTTCCGGACAGTCATCTGGAAACCTTTGAAGCCGCAGCCATCGCCGCCCTTGATCTTCGCACAACAATTTCCAGCAAAACCATAAGCCGAGAAGGATAGTTCCATGACTTTTCTGACGACATTTGCTGCACGGTTCACAACCGTTTTCGTGATCAGCACTGCATTGCCTGCACAGGCAACCCTGCCCACACCCGATGAAATGTCGGGCGTGGTTCTGGCGCAACATGGAGCCAGGGAATTCCAGCTTCCCTTGCTGAAATCCGATTACAAGATCGAAATTGACGGCGACATCGCTCATGTCGAATTGACGCAGACCTTCCTCAATTCCTCCAGCCACCCCGTCAACGCCACCTACCTGTTCCCGATGAACCAAAAAGCCGCCATTCACGCCATGCGCGTCGACCTCGACGGCGAGACGCTGATTGCCCGGATCAAGGAAAAAGACAAGGCCGAAGCTGCCTACGAAAAGGCGAAGGCGGAGGGCAAGGGCGCCGCTCTGCTGACGCAACACCGGCCGAACATGTTCACCCAGGACGTTGCGAATCTCATGCCGGGACGGCCTGTGAAAATCACGATTGAATATGTCCAGAACGTACCGAAGGTCGATGGAGCTTACGAACTGGTGGTTCCGATGGTGGTCGGGCCACGCTACGAGCGGCCGGGCCGGACAAGTCCGGCAAAGCTCGTGAGCTACACCAAGGACGGAGAGATGGAGAGCCTGGCATCCGGTGACACATCCGTTGCCGAAGCTGCGCCAAGAACCGACAGCGTATCCGGCTGGTCCATCGACAAACTTCCGGCTTATCCGCCTGTCATCGGACAGAACGCGCCAAAGACAATCGACCCGGATCGCGTTGCACTCGATCTCACGCTCAATTCACCGATCCCGATCTCGCATCTTGAAAGTGATACGCACGCGGTGACAGTGGTCGGCGACGGATCGCAAAAGTCTGTTCGCTTCACCTCGGGACGAGAGATCGACAACAGGGATTTTGTCCTGCGGTATGAACTGAACTCGGAGAAGGAGATTGCGTCAGGGCTCACCTCTCACTTTGACGCCGAACGGGGAGGATACCTTTCACTGCTGATTGAACCTCCGAAAATTCCGCCGGAAGCGATGATCGGGAAACGCGAACTGGTCTTCGTGCTCGACACTTCCGGATCCATGAGAGACCAGCCGATGAATGCGAGCAAGGCATTCATGACGGCCGCCATCCGGTCTCTCAGGCCTGACGACCACTTCCGTATCATCAGTTTTTCCAGCAGCGCGTCCCATTTTTCGAACAACTCGACCAAAGCGACCGACAGGAACAAGCGCCTGGCAATCAGCCACGTCTCCAGTCTGCGCGCCGGTGGCGGGACGGAACTCAATCACGCCCTGAATGCCGCTTTTGACACGCGGCAACCTTCCGACACGACGCGCATCGTGGTCTTTCTCACAGATGGCTATATCGGCGATGAAAGGAATGTCATCCAGACAATCTCCGACCGCATCGGAAACGCCCGTATCTATTCCTTCGGTGTCGGAAATTCGGTCAATCGATTTCTGCTTGACGCGATGGCTCGGGAAGGACGCGGATACGCCCGCTACGTTCCGGTGGACGGGAATTATCGCGAGATCGCCGCAGACTTTGCAGCAAAACTGAAAACACCGCTCTTGACCGATATCTCCGTTGACTGGAACGGGCTGGTCGTCTCGGAACCGACGCCGGCAAAAATTCCGGATCTGTTCGAGGGTGGTACCGTTCGGGTTCTGGCCAGATACCCCCAGGGCGGCAAGCACAGGATCTATGTCAACGGCATCGTCAACGGCCACAAAGCGTCGTTGCCACTCGACGTCGATCTTGATGCGGATGAAAGCTTTGCGACCGCACGAGCAGCACAATCTGAAAAAACCGTGCCGCTGATCTGGGCACGGGAACAGATATTCGACAAGAACCGGGCCTATACAATCGGCGGGAGCAGCAACGAAAGTCTCAAAAGGCAAATCACACAACTCGGCCTGACCTACTCCCTGCAATCCCGCTTTACGTCCTTTGTGGCGGTCTCGGAAAAGACGGTCAACAATGTCCCTGCGAGCGCTCAAAGCAGGAGTGTGCCGTTGCCGCAGGCCTCAGGCGTGCCGAAAAGCGCCTATCCGTCCTTGAACCTCAGCGGCAGTTCCGCGCCGGAACCGGAAGGTATGTTCGGCCTGATGCTGGTTGTGCTGGCACTCGCCGCGCGTTTCCGCCGCTCCATTGCCAAAGCCTTAGGGCGCCCCCTTTCAACCCTGAAGCGCAGTCACCGAAGGTCCATGACCGCAGGCTCGACCCGGACCGACACTGCCCTTCCCCGAAGCGTGCGCCGGGATGGCTGGTGGCTGGAAACATGAAACTGCCTCGGTTATCTCTTAGTGAAACGCCAATTCAAATACCTCGAAATCAGCTCCCGCGAAGAAGGCGGGAGCCAATTGCCCGGACCAGTCCATTGCAGACCAAAACCATTCTCGTCGTCGACGACGATCCGAATATCCGCGAAGTGATCTGTTTCGCCCTGCAGAAAGCATCCTACATTCACGAGGTTGCAACCAACGGCAAGGATGCGCTGGACAAGGCGGTGCTTTGCTCTCCCGCACTTGTCATTCTCGATATCGGGCTGCCGGAAATGGACGGCCTTGACGTGTGCCGGGAGTTGCGAAAAAAGTCTGAAGTCCCGATCCTTTTCCTGTCCGCCCGGGACGATGAAATTGATCGCATCATCGGGCTGGAACTGGGCGCGGACGACTATGTCACCAAACCCTTCAGTCCGCGCGAACTGATTGCGCGGGTCGGTGTCATTCTCAAGCGCTACGGAGCCCCACAATCCGTGGCAATCCCGGCTGAAGGTTCCAGCCTTGCACATGGCCTCCTGTGCCTGGAAACAGAAGAACGTCAGGTCTCGATTGACGGCAACGACGTCACGCTTACCGCCATTGAATTCGATATTCTGACGGCCCTGATGAGCCGTCCCAAGATCGTCTTTACCCGCGAGCGCATACTTGAACGGGCCTACAAGGACAACATTCACGTCTCCGACCGGACCATTGACAGCCATATCCGCAACATTCGGGCAAAACTCGGATCCGCGGGATGCGGCGATGCCATCGAAACCGTCCACGGTGTCGGCTTTCGGCTCGGCCCCTGCGAAAATGGAAGTTGAGCCTGACAATGCTGTTCTCGCGATCCTTCCGTGACCGCTGGCGACCGCCTCTCAGCCTGGTCATCGCGCTGGTGCTGGGGATCATGCTGCTTGTCCCGCTTGGCGGGATCGTCTTTTTCCGCGTCTATGAAAATCAGCTGATACAAACGACGGAAGGCGAACTGATCGCGCAGTCCGCAGCCATCGCAGCCATCACCGCACAGCACCTGAGGCAATTCGGCGGTGAAGACCTTCCTCTCGGCACAAATGCCATCGATCAGCCCATCCCCTATTCCATGGAACCGCTGATCTCCACGCTTCGCAGGTCAAAAAACCAGCCTGAAGGCAACTGGGCTCCGCAACTGCCCATCCTCGATCTGAACAAGACGCCCGTTCTGCCTGCCCGCGCCGACCCGCTGGCCACGGATGTCCGGATTCATCCGGCTTATCATGCGACAGGAAAGGCAATCGCCACGGTACTGAGGGAAACCCAGAGACTGACACTTGCCGGTTTCAGAATTCTCGATCCAAACGGGATCATTATCGCGGGCCGGGATGATACCGGCCTGTCTCTTGCGCATGTCGAGGAAGTTCAGACAGCGCTTGGCGGCCGCTATTCGAGCGCTCTGCGCGAACGTACAGTGCAGAACCCCCAACCGATCTATTCCATCAGCCGCGGCACCAGTGTCAGGGTCTTCGCTGCCCTTCCGATCGTCCTCGACGGCAAGGTTGCTGGTGTCGTCTATGCCTCGCGGACACCAAGCAATATCCTGCGTGAAATGTTCCTGAAGCGGGAAACAATGTTCTGGGTCCTCGCCTTCGTGCTCAGCGCCACTTTGGTTGTCGGCGTCATCTTCGCCCGCGGGATCGCCGGACCGATCAAGGCGCTCACGGAACGTTCGTTGAAAATCGGCCGTGGAGATCGCGATGCGCTGAAGCCACTCGTCATCCACGGAAACCGGGAAATCCATGCCTTGTCTTCCAGCATGCTGGATACATCGCGCAAGCTGTTCGAGCGAAACGACTATATCAACACGTTCGCCAATCACGTGACCCACGAACTCAAGACACCGCTGACCGCGATCCAGGGCGCGACCGAACTGCTGCGCGATGGTGGAGATGAACTCAGCGACGCGGAGCGAGAAAAGTTTCTCGGAAACATCCTGGCCGATACGGAGCGAGCCTCACGATTGTTGAACCGCCTGCGCGAACTCGCGCGGGCCGATAGCGTGGAAATCGGCGGAACGTGTCAATTATCCGAGGTGTTGAGTGACATCAGACGACGATTTCAGGGGATCACCATCGATGCAAGAGAAGACTGCATGTTGCCGCTTGCAGCCGAGAATGCCCGCATTGTCTTCGAGAACCTGATCGACAATTCCATCCGTCACGGAGCAGACCGGGTCTCGTTTTCTCCTGAGGAGACAGAAAACGGATTCACGCTTGCCGTTGCAGATAACGGAGAAGGCATATCCGCCGGGAACCAGGACCAGATATTTGACCTGTTTTTCACCACGCGGCGCGCAAGCGGGGGCACCGGTATGGGCCTCGGAATAATTCAGGCACTACTCAAGGCCCACCAGGCAACAATCCGGTTGAGACCTCAGGATCGCGGCGCCTGCTTTGAAATCGGCTTTCCACCCAGAAGACGTTGAACCTTTATGCTTCTGTTACCTTTATCTTAAGCACGTCTTTTATGCGTTGTTTAACACGCTCTACGTAGTCTCCCCTTAGGTAACTTTGGGATTGGACAAGATGCAACAGACGCGACAGCCGTCACTTTCGCGCGGAGAAAGTGGAAGCCTGGGTATTGCGCTTTCGGTCCTGCAGCTCTTTGCGGGGACCTTGTTCCTGAGCGCGTTTTTGCTGTTTTCGGTCCAGCCGTTCTTCTCAAAACTGGTTCTGCCGAAACTTGGAGGATCACCCGGCGTGTGGTCCGTCGCAATGGTCTTCTTCCAGAGCGTTCTGCTACTGGGATATACCTATGCGCATATTCTGACACGATATCTGCAAACGAGACGGGCAATACTTGTGCACGCAGTGGTCCTGTTGTCCGCGTGTGTTTTCCTGCCGTTGGGGATTGCGTCCGGCTGGGATACGCCCCCCGTGCAGCATCAGGAAATCTGGCTTCTTGGATTGTTTGCAGTCTCGGTCGGTCTACCGTTTTTTGCAGTATCGGCAAACGCCCCGCTGCTTCAGGCCTGGTTTACCCGGACCGGCCACAGACACGCGTCGGACCCATACTTTCTTTACGGCGCGAGCAATATCGGCAGTTTTGCATCGCTCTATCTCTACATTCTCGTACTGGAACCAGCTCTTGCGCTTGGAACCCAGTCGCTGTTGTGGACAGCGGGCTACTTCATGCTGGTCATTGCAATCCTGCTGTGCGGTGCCTCCGTATTCAAGCAGTCGGACACCGTTTCTGATCACCCCGGCGGGTCTTCCAACGCCGACGATGCCGCTACTGACCAACGTATCCCGGCAAAACAGATCCTTGTCTATCTTGGACTTGCCGCCGTACCGTCGGCGCTGACGATCGCCCTCACCGCGCATATTGCCGTTGACATCGCCTCCGCACCGTTCATGTGGGTCGTTCCCCTTTCGCTGTTCCTGCTGACTTTCGTCATCGCGTTCAAGAACAAGCCCCTGATTTCGGTCGACTTCCTGTCGAACCTCCTTCCCTGGACCGCCATAATTGCGGCCGCGGTTATTTTCCTTCCCAAACTCTTGCCGCTGACATTCGGGCTCGGCGCCAATCTGCTGATCTATTTCATCACCGTGCTGTTCTGCCACGCGCGGCTTTATCAGCTTCGTCCGCACGCGAGCCAATTGACGGCCTTTTATCTCTGGATGTCGGTCGGCGGTGTCCTTGGCGGTATCTTTGCCGGTCTGGTCGCGCCGAACATCTTCAACTGGGTGGCCGAATACCCGATGCTGATGCTGAGCGCACTGTTCCTGTTACCGCTCAAAGGCGGCGCCACCTCCAGATCCGTCTTCTGGACCATCACCGCTGGCTCCGTTCTCGCATTTGCATTCTGGGCGGCCGCAACGCGTGGCCTGATCCCGGAATTGAAGGGGCACGAGGTCGTCACCCTGTCGATCATCGGCCTGATTACGCTTGCAGCCATTGTGCAGCTCAAGTGGCAGGCCGTGTCCCATGTCCTGCTGGTTCTGACCGTTCCATTTGCCCTGCTGTTGCAACTTCACCCGAGCGTCGTTCACTCGGAACGGTCATTTTTCGGTGTCATAAAGGTCAAGGACACCGACAACGGTTTGCATCGCAGGATGGTGCATGGCACGACCGTTCACGGCAGCATTGCCATGAGCGCCTTCGAACCGGACGTTGGAACAGGCAATCCGGAACCGCTTGCCTACTACCACGAGACAGGCGAGATGGCCGACACGTTGAACGCCTCGAGAGTTGCGGCCGGTGGCACGTTGCGGCATGCCGGCATCGTCGGTCTCGGAACCGGAAGTTTCCTGTGCCACATGCAGCCTGGTGAGGAATGGGCTGTCTACGAAATCGACAAGTCGGTCATAGATGTTGCGTCGAACCCGGCTTACTTCCGCTTCATTTCAGACTGCGGCCCGCAGGCGAAGATGGTTCTTGGTGATGCGCGCCTGACACTGGAGGCGGAGCCGGACGGCAAATTCGACTATCTGCTCATCGATGCGTTCTCATCCGATTCCATACCGGTTCACCTGATGACCAGGGAGGCAATCGACCTCTTCTTTTCAAAACTCTCGGAGAACGGGTTGCTGGCGCTCCATATATCGAACCGGTATCTGGAACTGGCCAGTGTGCTGGCCGCCATCGCCGAAGTGGATGGATATGAATTGCGTTTTGCTGAATTCAGCGCAGCTGAGGACAAGACCAAGCCCGATCAGGTCTTCGGAGCAAATGTCATGGTGCTTGCACGCGAAGAAGCCGATTTCGGCCCGCTTCTGGAAAACTCCAGATGGAATACTGTTTCGGCAGGAGACACACGGCCCTGGACGGATGATTATTCGAACATTGTCGGCGCGATTGTCCGGCACGAGTTCAGGTAAAGGCGGTCGATTCGGGCCCAGCCTGGTCGCAGCTGGTGCGTCTAGTTGAAGGCGCTGCCTGCAGACAACGTCACCCGGTCACAGGTCCCTGTGCCCGGGTGATTTCATTCCTGGAATGAACGGCGAGACAAGGCGGGACGCTTCGCTCTTGTCTCGCCGGGTAATTATTCGGCCGCGACAGCGACATCCCGGAAGGAACGGCGCGCCCAGGGGCGGGTTCCGAACGGAATTTCGTCGACCGTCCCCACCGGCTGCAGGTACTTGGTGACTTCCGGCCATTCGCCCGCCTTGAGTGCTTTCAGCACTTCCGGCTTGGTAATCTCGAACGAGGAAACACCACACCGGCGCGCGAGCGGCACCTGGTCCAGAATGTACTTGCCGGCAGCCCGGATATCCCCTTGAAAGCCTATCTGCTCACGCAGTACCCGGGCCGCGGAAAAGCCGCGCCCGTCGGCAAAACTCGGGAAGTCGACAGCGACATAGGTCAGATTGTCGAGGTAAGGCTGTAGCAGTTCGACATTGTCGCCGGCCTCAACTAGCACTGCTGTTTTTCCGTTGCGAGCGAGATAGTCGTTCGCGGCCTCCAGAAACAGGGTCTGCGGTACCAGCGCGTCGCCTTCAATGGCGCTACCTGTTTCGGCATCCACCCGGATCCAGTTCTCTTCGACGAACTCGCCGTCCTTGTAAATCGTTGTCATTTCGTGCGTCCTTAGTTCCAGTTTAGGCAGCGGTCAGATGCCGCTGCCGTCGATTTCCTTGCCATGGGTCGGCCAGTGAATGCCGCATTCCGTCTTGTCCTGGCCACGCCAGCGGCCTGCGCGCGGGTCTTCGCCCGGTGCAACCTTGCTGGTACAGGGCAGGCAGCCGATCGAAGGATATCCTTGCGCGACCAACGGATGTGGCGGCAGTCCGTGCGACTTTGCATAGTCCAGGACCTCGGCTGCAGACCAGTCGGCCAGCGGATTGACCTTCACCCGGCCCGCGTCGACTTCAAAGTTCTCGAGACTGTTGCGTGTCGCGCTCTGATGACGCTTCCGGCCTGAAATCCACGCTTCGAAACCATGAAGCGCCTGCTCCATCGGAACCACCTTGCGGATGTGACAGCAGGCATCCGTGTCGGTCATCCAGAGCATGCCGGACGGGTCCTGCTCCTCCAGGTCCTCCCTGGTCGGCTTGAAGGTGCGCACATCCGTAAGACCAAGCTTTTCGATCAGCTCGTCCCGATAAAGCAGGGTTGCCGGGAACAGCTTCACCGTGTCGATGAAGAGCACGGGTGTCGACGGATCAATCTGGGCCACCATATGCAGCAGCACGGCAGAGTCGGCACCAAAACTGGAGACCATGGCAATGTCACCGGCGAACTGATGCCGGATCGCGCCCAACAGGATCTCCTGGGCCGACATGTCCTCGTACTGGGAATTCAGCGCGGCGACTTCCGCCTGCAATCCCAGCTCAGGATCAACCCCCAGACTGAAAGTTTCATGCAGCGCCATAAAGGGCCTCCTTGAAGGGTGCCTCCCCAACCCGGCGGTAGGCGTCCAGGAAGGTTTCTTCCTTGCCGGATCGAAGGCCGAGATAGGTATCGACCAGCTTTTCGATCGCATCGATGACTTCCTCGGAAGAAAAGCCGCGACCGACGATCTCACCGATGGAAGCATTCTCGTTGGCCGAACCGCCGAGCGTTACCTGGTAGAATTCCTCGCCCTTTTTCTCCAGACCGAGAATGCCGATATGACCGACATGGTGGTGGCCACAGGCATTGATACAGCCGGAGATCTTGATCTTGAGTTCGCCGATTTCCGCCTGGCGTTCCGCCGTGCCGAAGCGTTCGGAAATGCGCTGTGCCACCGGGATAGAGCGCGCTGTTGCCAGGGCGCAATAGTCCATGCCCGGGCAGGCGATGATGTCGGTGATGAGACCGGCGTTGCCTTCGGCGATTTCGGCGGCAGACAGCCGGTCATAGATCGCCGGCACGTCATCAAGCTTCACATGTGGCAGGATAACGTTCTGTTCGTGGCTGATGCGGATTTCATCATGGCCGTATTGTTCTGCCAGGTCAGCAATCACATCCATCTGCGCATCAGATGCATCGCCCGGGATACCACCAATCGGCTTCATGGAAAGCGTCACGGAAGTATAGCCCGGCACCCGGTGCGGGTTCAGGTTGTGCTCCAGGAACTGGGCAAAGGCGGCATCGGCATTCCGCCGCGCTTCTACGGCCTCGGAAGCAGACGGGCCAACCTCAAGCGGGGGCGGTGCGAAATAGGCTTCGATGCGACGGACTTCCTCGTCCGGCAGGCGCAGCACGCCAAAGCGGATCTTTTCGAACTCCTCCTCGATATCCGCTTTCAGTTCTTCCAGGCCGGTTTCGTGCACGAGGATCTTGATCCGCGCCTTGTACTTGTTGTCGCGGCGGCCATAGCGGTTATAGACGCGCAGGATCGCTTCCGAATAGGCCAGAAGATCTTCTTCCGGCAGATAGTCGCGCACCTTGCGGCCAATCATCGGCGTACGTCCAAGACCACCGCCGACATAGACCACAAAACCGATCTCGCCTTCATCGTTCCGTGTCAGTTGCAGGCCGATGTCGTGCACCTGCACAGCGGCCCGGTCGTTGGGCGCTCCGGTGATCGCGATCTTGAATTTGCGCGGCAGGAACGAAAACTCCGGATGAAGAGACGACCACTGACGCAGAATTTCCGCATAGGGGCGCGGGTCTGCGATCTCGTCGGCGGCCGCGCCGGCAAAGTGGTCAGCCGTCACGTTTCGAATGCAGTTGCCGGATGTCTGAATGGCGTGCATTTCCACTTCCGCCAGTTCTTCCAGGATCTTCGGCGTGTCTTCCAGCTTTGGCCAGTTGAACTGAATGTTCTGGCGCGTCGTGAAGTGGCCGTACCCCTTGTCGTAGGTGCGCGCGATATGCGCGAGCTTGCGCATCTGGCGACCGTTCAAAGTGCCATAGGGAATGGCAACCCGCAGCATGTAGGCATGCAGTTGGAGATAGAGACCGTTCATCAGGCGAAGAGGCTTGAACTCGTCTTCCGACAATTCGCCCGCAAGGCGGCGCCGGACCTGGTCCTTGAATTGCTCGGTGCGCTGATTGACAAAACTCGCGTCAAATTCGTCGTAGCGGTACATCTTGAACTCTCCTAGCAGGCGCTGCCGTTTTCGATTTTTCCGGCGCTGCCTTTACCTGTTGTCTTTTTTCAGGCCGATACGGCCTGGGCCTGTTTACCGAACTGCGGGTGGGTGGTCGGACCGGCGGCCCGGATGCGCTCACGCAGGCGGACCGGCACAATCACGCCGTCCTCCAGTGTCACGTCCATTTCGTAGACGCTGACGACTTCCTGGTTTTTCTCGGCCTCCTGGCCGATGGCCAGTCCTTCCGCGACCTGGTCCTTGCCGTCGAAAGTTCTGGCCAGCGTTATGCGCTCGACCCAGCTGCCGTTTTCGCCGAGCCAGACAACGTCGCCGTTCAGCAAGCGGTTGGCGGTGATGACTTTCATTGCGTCTACTCTCTTTCGTCAGGCAACTGCGGCGCGGGCCACGTCAAGCGGCACCAGCGTTTCGGCCTTGTGCAGGGCGGCGTGGCCAACAGCCTCGCCTATGACTATGAGGACCGGGCCTTCGATTTCCGCACGGTTCGACAAAACCGCGAGTTCGGAAAGCGTTCCGGCAAAAAGGCGTTCATCCGCATGAGCGGCATTTTCCACGACCGCGACCGGGGTTTGCGGCTTCAGGCCCGCGCCGATCATCTTGCCGGCAACCGCGGCTGCAACAGTGCGTCCCATATAGACGGCGACAGTCGCGCCTTTCAGCGCAAGACCGGCCCAATCCGGCAGCGTCTCGGACCTGGCGTTGTGGCCGGTTGCAAAAACAAGGTTGGAGGCCACTCCCCGCAGGGTCAACGGGATCTGGGCCGAGGCGGCCGCGGCAAAGGCTGCTGTAACGCCGGGGACGATCTCAAATCCGATCCCGCCTGCACGGAGCGCCTCCATTTCCTCTGCGGCCCTGCCGAATATCATCGGATCGCCGGCCTTCAGGCGCACAACTTTCAAACCCTTCGTTCCCAACTCCACGAGCAGATCGCAGATCTCGTTCTGCGCGACGGAATGGGCCCCCTTGCGCTTGCCAACGGAAATTCGCTCCGCATCACGGCGCCCCATGGAGACAACACCCGCCGGAACCAGGGCGTCATGAACGATCACATCTGCTTCCTGCAAAAGCCGTTGCGCCCTGAGGGTCAGGAGGTCTTCCGCGCCAGGGCCAGCTCCGACCAGCCAGACAAAACCGGGCTCGTCGGCCATGCCGTTCAGCAGTCGTTGTGCATCGGCACGGGCTGCATCCGGCTTGCCGGCATAAAGATTTGTCGCCACGGAACCGGAGAAAAACCGGGCCCAGAAATTGCGTCGCAGCCCGCCGTCGGCAATTACCTTGGAGGCCGCGTCGCGAAAACTTTCAGCAAGACGCGCCAACTGCCCGGTTGCCCGCGGCAGCATCGCCTCGATGCGGGCGCGGATGTGGCGGGACAGAACCGGCCCGACACCGGTGGAGGTAATTGCTACGGCGATCGGCGCCCGATTGACCAGGGCACCGGTGTAGAAGTCGCAGAGTTCCGGCTTGTCGACCGCATTCACGGGAACACCCATGATCCGGGCCGCGTCAACGACGGCCTTGTCGAGGTCCCAGTTTTCCTGGGCGGTAAACACCAGGGCCGCACCATTCAAATGTGCAGGACGAAAACCTTCCGCGACGTGCTCGGCTTCGAAGAGGTCGATCGCCTCACGCAGGTCCTGCTCGACGGTGTTGGAGATCACGACAATCTTTGCGTTGGTTTCGCCCAGCAGCCGCACCTTGGCGGCGGCCTCGGCGCCATGGCCAACCACGAGCACCCGTCTGCCCGCGACCTTCATGAACGCGGGAAACACGTCGAGCCGGTCTTCCGGCTTTTTCAGCGTTTTGACTATGTCACCGCGACGACTGGCCATCTTCAAGGGTCTCCAATCCCAGATTGATGGCCTTAATGTAATTTGCCCCCTCCGGAAGTTCCGGGCACCGGTTTTCAAAGCTCGGCTCGGAAGAGGAATAGTTTTTTCAAGCTGAGCCGTTTGGCCGATTCCCGTTCCAGAGCGCGCAGCCAAGACAGTGTCCCTGGAGACGCCAGCAGCTAAATCGTTCAGTTTTTCCAAGGAACTGGCCGAGCCCGGACCGTTGTTTCAGAGTGACCTGAACCGGTCCCGGATCAAGTCCGGGACGGGACAATTTTCTTTGCCCATCCAAGATCCCGAATATCCGTGTGCGAAGCTACATGACGTCATCACGGACGCATCGCAGCAGAGATCCGGGATCGAGACCGCACGGCACCATACGGATTGCTTCCAGCACAAACGGTCGCTTGCAGCTCTCCGGTCCCGGCCCGCGCTTCGCGTCGCCGGATGACAGCAAAAATCACAAGAGCACTATCCTAAGACACAATGGAGACAAAAACGATCAGAGTGATCAGTCCTGTCAATCCTGACAGACCGATCGTCCACACGTCGAATAAAAGCATCGGTCGTCCGTTAAAGTAAGGGAACACCGCCGGTGAAGACGTGTAGGTAGCAACCCACGGAAGTGGGCCATCAACAACACGCTTGATATCGGTTCTGATTGACCGTGCCGAATACACCAACCCGCCAACACTTATTAAAAGGAAAGCATAGAACCCGGTCCACACAGACAAAATTAGGCCCAAAAGCAGAGGACCAATCGCGCTAATGAAATAATGAACGAAATCGACCAACTCTTCATTTGAAGGTAAAAGTTTACTTTTCGGTCTTCTATAAAATGGCGGCCAACCCATACTGACTTGCCACGCCAAGCTCCAGTAAATGAAGGTAGAAACAGATATTCCAATGAAAAAAATCTTTATCATCATCTGTTTCTAGCGACCAAAAGACACCCTCACAACACCGCTTAAGAAACAGACGTAAAGTTGTTCGGCAGCAACCTTACCAGAGTCATCATGGCAAAGCGTAACGGAGATACCGGATCGGCAAGGCACAGCACTGGTTGCTTCCCGCACAAACGGCCGCTTGCGGCTCCCCGGTCACTGCTCGCGCTTCGCTTGGCCGGGATGACGGTGGATGTTTTTCGTCTCACGGCAATCCAGTTGTCATCCCTGCGCAGGCAGGGATCCAGTGATCACCGGGCTCAACTCAGTGCCAATTACCTCAAGTTACAGACCACTGGTTCCCGGTCTTGCCGCTCGCGCGTCAAACCGGGATGACAACAGAGGCTCAGTCAAAAAGCCCAAGGAAATCGCCAATTTTGAACTATGCAATCGGTTGGCTACCGCATCGCCTGCATTACCGAGACGAAGTTGGAGACGGCTGCACCGCCCATGTTGAAGATGCCGCCGATTTCGGCGTTCTTCACCTGAATGTCGCCAGCTGTGCCGGTAAGCTGCATGGCGGTGAGGACATGCATGGAAACGCCTGTTGCACCGATCGGATGACCCTTGGACTTCAGGCCGCCCGACGGGTTGACCGGCAGCTTGCCGCCCATTTCTGTCCAGCCCTCCAGAATTGCCCGTGCGCCCTCGCCTTCTGACGTCAAGCCCATGGCTTCATATTCAATCAATTCGGCAATGGTGAAGCAATCGTGGGTCTCGACGAAGGAGAGATCCTCCAGTGCAAGATTGGCATCGCCCAGCGCTTCGCCCCAAGCTTTCGAACAGCCCTCGAACTTCAGAATATCGCGGCGGGACATCGGCAGGAAATCCTGAACATGGGCCATGCCGCGGAAGGCAACAGCCTTCTTCATGCCGAGCGCGGTTACCGGGTCAGTGAGGACGAGCGCGGCCGCACCGTCGGACACCAGCGAGCAGTCCGTGCGTTTCAGGGGACCGGCAACAAATGGGTTCTTTTCGCTTTCCGCGCGGCAGAAGTCGAAACCAAGATCCTTGCGCATCTGCGCATAAGGATTGCCAACGCCGTTCTTGTGGTTCTTGGCCGCAATTTTTGCCAACGCGTCCGACTGGTCTCCGAATTTCTGGAAATACCCATCGGCGATCTTGCCGAAAACACCGGCGAAACCGGCCGGCGTGTCGCCTTCTTCTTTCAGGTAGGAAGCCTTCAGAAGGTTCTTGCCGATTTCAGCGCCCGGTGTGGTGGTCATCTGTTCCACGCCGACCACAAGCACAATCCTTGCATCTCCGGAGGCAATCGCCCGCACGCCCTGATGGACTGCGGCAGACCCGGTCGCGCAGGCGTTTTCCACGCGCGTTGCCGGTTTGAAACGCAGGGCAGGATCAGCCTGCAGAACCAGGGAGGCGGTAAAGTCCTGCACGGAAAACCCGGCGTTGAAGTGACCGAGCAGGATCTCGTCGACGTCTTCGGGTGCAATCCCGGCATCGTGAATGGCATCAACCGCCACCTTGACGATCATGCTTTCAACGGTTTCTTCAGCGTGCTTGCCAAAGGGCATGTGCGCCCATCCCACCATCGCTGCCGTCATGAGATTTCCTCCAAATGAGCCTGTTGAGCGGTAAGGGCATCCCGGCACGGGCCAGCAGAAGCTGACCGGCCTGATGTCCACCTTACGGACACTTCGCTGTCCGGGACAGTCCCAGCTTCCATGCTGCTTTGCAAGAAGAAATTGACCTTTACGTCATTAATTTCTCATTATCCCTTTTTTTTCAAGTATTTATATAAAGTCAAAACTCGATTTCTCATCCGCCCAGCCAATCACGGATCGTCGGCACTTAGAAAAACGACGGCTGACGACGATCTGTTTCATAGCACTGTCACGTTTACCGGGTAACTGCATCCCCGTTGGAGAAAGACATTATTCTATCGCATTTTATCGCATCGCCGGTTCTGCCCAGCAGGACCGGCTTTTTACTTTTTCAACATCGGTTTTCCATGAATTGCCGCGCCCTCTTACACACGTGCACACGATTTTCTGAACAATGTAACTTGACCTCATGATCCGCGGCCTATAGCGATTCAAAGCGCTTTGAATTATCAATCCGCGCGTGACGCGGAATGGAGACCGGGAATGTTTGAAGAAGCCGAAACGGGCCAGGAGGCCGTCATGCCTGATACGAGGATCATAGGTTCGGACTGGTGGCGCGGTGCGGTGATCTACCAGATTTATCCGCGGTCCTTCAACGACAGCAATGGAGACGGCATCGGTGACCTCAACGGGGTGACCGAACGCATGGACTACATTGCCTCGCTCGGTGTTGACGCCATCTGGTTGTCGCCGTTCTTCACCTCTCCCATGGACGATTTCGGGTATGATGTTTCGGACTATGAGGATGTCGACCCGATGTTCGGGACGCTGGCCGATTTCGACCGCATGACGAAGGCAGCTCACGAGCGCGGTCTCAAGGTCATGATCGATCTGGTGATCTCGCACACGTCCGATCAGCATCCCTGGTTCAAGGAAAGCCGGTCCTCGAAGGACAATTCCAAAGCGGACTGGTTTGTCTGGGCCGATGCCAAGCCGGACGGCACGCCCCCCAACAACTGGCTGTCGCTCTTTGGTGGTCCCGCCTGGGAGTGGGACAGCCGACGCTGCCAGTATTACATGCACAATTTCCTGGCGAGCCAGCCGGATCTCAATTTCCACAACGGGGATGTCCAGGATGCCGTTCTGGATGTTGCAAGGTTCTGGCTTGATCGCGGTGTCGACGGCTTCCGTCTGGACACGGTGAACTTCTACTTCCACGATGTGGATCTCAGGGACAATCCGCCGCTCAGCGCCGGTGAAGCACCGTCAACGGTTGATCCGACCAACCCTTACGGTTTTCAGGATCATCTTTATGACAAGACCCGGCCGGAAAACCTCGTGTTCCTGGAAAGGTTCCGGGCGCTGCTGGACAAATATCCCGGATCGACCTCCGTGGGTGAAATCGGTGCGGACGGCCAGGCCGTCGAACTGACTGCCGCCTATACGGAAGCAGACAAGCGTATCCACATGGCCTACAGCTTCGATCTTCTCACGCCACAGCATTCGGCATCGTATGTCCGCCGTATCGTCGAGGACATGAACGCGGAAATAGGGTCGGGCTGGGCCAGTTGGGCCCTTTCGAACCATGATGTCAAACGGGTTGCGACACGCTGGGGAGAAGGCAAGGACGTCTCAAGGTTCGCGCCACTTGTTACCGCACTTTGCGCGTCGTTGCGCGGAACACCCTGCCTCTATCAGGGAGAAGAACTCGGTCTGACACAGGCTGACGTCCCGTTCGAGAAACTTCAGGATCCCTATGGCATTCGCTTCTGGCCGGAATACAAGGGCCGCGATGGTTGCCGCACTCCGATGCCATGGGTAAAGGACAATGCCAATGCGGGCTTTTCGGAGGCCGAGCCCTGGCTCCCCGTCGCCCCTGAACATCTTGCGCTTGCGGCATTCGAACAGGACAAGGACGAGACGTCGATCCTTTGCAGGAACCGCGCTTTTTTCTCTTGGCGGCAGAACAAAACCGCTCTCAAGAAGGGCGACATGGTGTTCCTTGAAAGCAGCGACGAGACGCTTGTCTTCACCCGGAGCTACAGAAACGAGATGATCCTGTGTGCCTTCAATCTGGCCGATGAAGAGGTGACAATAACCCTTGACGGTCTCGATCTGGAAAACCTCAACGCACCGGGCTTTGCAGGCACGATCCTGGGCAACGAGATTACACTCGGTGGCCTCGATGCAGTCTTTGCCAGAATAAATTCCTGATTTACATGCTTCAAAAGAACTCCCGGCGCGGCTAAAACAGGCGCGCCGGTCTGTCTCCGGTGCCTTTGACAACCTGCCGGACCCTGAATGACCAACCGCCTGCCCTTGTCTGCCTTTATCATTGCCAGGAACGAAGCCGACCGCATTTCCCGGCCAATCCAAAGCGTGATCGACTGGGTGGACGAGGTTATCGTCATAGATAGCGGATCGACGGACGACACGATCGCCGTTGCCGAGAAGCTCGGCGCCAGGATCGTCCACAAGGACTGGCAGGGCTACGGACCGCAAAAGCGGTGCGGTGAAGACCAGTGCCGCAACGACTGGCTGTTGAACCTTGATGCCGATGAAGAGGTTACCGAAGACCTCGCCACCGAAATCCGTGCAAAGTTTTCCGACAACAGCTATCGCGATGCCGATGGCTGGCGCATCATGATCCGGGACATGTATGCCCACGAAACGGAACCGGCGCCGTGGGCTTACGGGTATAACCAGATCCGGCTATACGACCGGCGCAAGGGCCGGTTTTCAGATTCAAGCGTCCATGACACGGTACGCCCGGTTGACGGCGCGACGATTGCAAATCTTTCCGGCATCATGGCCCACCGCTCGATCCGCTCGCTCGACTTTCAGGTGGGCAAATACAACCGGTATTCCGGCATGCAGGTAGAAGACATGCGCACGCGCGGTCGCAAACTGCCCCGTTCCCGTTTGCTTACCGAATTTCCAGTCAGCTTTTTCAAGGCCTATTTCGTCCGCAAGTACCGCAAGTACGGCTGGTGGGGCTTCATTCTGTCCATGAACTATGCCCACGCCCGGTTCCTGCGCGTCGCGAAGGCCTATGAGGCGGAACTGCTTGCCGGGAAACAACGATAGCGACCGTTTCCCGGTCTTCCTATCCCGACGCTTTCACAGGCTCCTCCGGCACCGCGTGACGTTCCACGCGGATCGGCTGACGAACACCGGTCGTGTGATGGAAATGCTCAAGGCGCCGGATGGTCGTCGGCGTCAGCGTGTGATCGCGCGACAGCACCAGTTCGTGACTGTTTTCCGCCAGAACGTCGTCGATAAGAATGTCGCCCGGCCGAAGAGAACGGATATAGCATTCCGAAATCTGACCCTTCCTGTCTTCCGCCACATCGTCCAGGAGCACTTTTCTGGCGGCCTCCAGAAGTTCGGGATCGTATTTGCTCTTCTTGATCATCAACGCTTCGAACGCGGCAACATCCGGCCCGTGTTCCGGACTGGCGTACCACAGATCGGTCAGGAGCTTGAGAATGCGGGATATCTTCGGAATCTCGCTGCCGGTGGGGCCGTCCTTGGGAAATCCGGACCCGTCAAATCCGCGAGCGGACAGGAACAACAGCTCGGACACCTTTTCCAGCTGAGGAATATTCTGCAGGAGGTCCCGCGTCTGACCCGGCGACCGGTCAAGCACGTCTCTTTCCTGCTCTGTCAGGCTGCGCGCGGCCCGATAGCGCGCAAGGATCTGCTTGGGCAGCAAAGCTTCACCAAGCGGTGACAGCATAACCGCCATTTCCAGTTCCCAGGTTTTCCTGATGCCGATTTCCTTCGCCAGCCTCAATGCCTGTTTGCGTACGGTCGCAGTGCGCCGAAACGCCTCGGGATGAAAAAGCCCGAGCATATCGATCAGCAATTTGACCGAGCCGGCGAGCGTCCGCTCCAGCATCGCCCGGTCCTTGGCCTGTTGCCGGTGATATGCGAGTGCGGTTTCAAGAGCATTTGCAAGATCTTCGGGGCGACACGGCTTTTCGAGAAACATGAAGGCACGGCCTTCGTTCAGTGTCTTCTTGACAGCCTCGGCAGATGTCTCGCGGGTCAGCATAAGCCTTGCAGCCTGGGGCACGATCATTTCCGACGCCCTCAGGAATGCCGTTCCACCTCGACCGGGCAGATTGAAACACGAAAAGATCACCGCGGTGTTTGTGTTCTGTTTGAGAAATTGCAGGGCTTCTTCAGAGTCGGAAAAGCAATTTACCTTGTAGTGGTCGCCGAACAGACGTTGAAACGCTTTCCGCACAGCAATGTCCGGGTCAACGACGACGATAGGGTCAGTTGCTGTTTCCATGAATCGTGCCTCATGCCAAAGACCGACCGGAACTTGTGCTTTCGTCAGCCGTGTCTTCCGCGCAGGATCTCATGTGACGGATAACAAATACTTGCGAAACTCGGCATCTACTGTCAGCACTTTTCGGGGGGGTGTGTAATGTTCCCAGAAGTTTGTGCGTTCGACGGTGGCCTTTTACGCGTAAGTCGCCCTATAAGGCCCCATGCTTGATGTGCTTGTTATCGGTGCCGGCCCGGCTGGTCTATTTGCTGCTGATCATCTGTCCACGCGAGGACACTCGGTCACAATTATCGACCAGATGGCGTCGCCGGCCCGCAAATTTCTCATGGCTGGTCGGGGCGGTCTCAATCTGACGCACAGTGAAGACCTGCCGACTTTCCTGTCCCGCTATCGGGAGGCAGAGCGTTTTCTCACCCCCTTGATAAACGCCTTTCCACCACCGGCGCTGACAGACTGGTGCCACGATCTGGGTCAGGAAACCTTCGTTGGATCAAGCGGGAGAGTTTTTCCGAAGACCATGAAAGCCTCACCGCTGCTGCGTGCGCTGTTGCTCAGACTGCAAGCCAACAGGGTTCAACTCCGGGTGCGGCACAGGTTTACCGGCCTGGACGACAACGGTTCAGTGCTGGTCGAGACCGGGAACGGAGGCTCGGAGACCCTGTCCGCACGCACGGTTCTGCTTGCGCTCGGCGGGGCGAGTTGGCCCAAACTCGGCGCCACGGCAACCTGGAGTCCCGTGCTCGAGGAACGCGGCATAACAGTGACACCATTTCAACCCGCCAATTGCGGGTTCCTGGTGTCCTGGAGCCCCTTTCTGACTGAAAGATTTTCCGGATCGCCCTTGAAGCGAATTGGAATAAGTGTCGGCGACCGGTCCATACTTGGAGAAGCCATCCTCTCGGCAAGGGGATTGGAAGGCGGTGCGATTTACGCGCTTTCGGCGGACATCCGGGAGATCATCAACCGGGAAGGATCGGCAAGCCTGCTGCTGGATCTCCGTCCCGCGATGAGTGCAGCGGACCTTGCCGCGAAACTGTCGCGACCACGCGGAAAACAGTCACAATCCACTTTCTTGAAGAAGACGCTCAAACTGAATGCCGTCGAACTGGCTCTTCTTCGAGAATCGGGTCCATTGCCGGGCGACACGGATCTTCTTGCTGAACGGATCAAGTCGATACCCGTCACTTGTCTTTCGCCCTATCCAATGGATCGGGCGATCTCGTCTGCCGGTGGCATCGCCCTTGAAGAACTCGACCCGGACCTGATGCTCAGGAAAATGCCCGGTGTCTTTGCGGCCGGAGAAATGCTGGACTGGGAAGCTCCGACGGGCGGATACCTGTTGCAAGCCTGTTTCGCCACCGGCCACCATGCGGCAGAAGGTATCGTGCGCTATCTGGACAAACTGACAATAGGAGAAGCCGGATGACGGTCCTGTATGTGGATGCGGACGCCTGTCCGGTGAAAAACGAAGCAGTCCGCGTCGGCGAACGTCACGAGGTCGCAATCAAATTCGTTTCAAACAGCTGGATGCGCCTGCCCGAGGGAGACCTGATCGAGCGAGTGGTGGTTCCCGAAGGGCCGGACGAGGCCGACAACTGGATTGCGGAACGAGCCCAGCCCGGCGATGTCGTCGTGACAGCAGACGTGCCACTTGCTGCCCGTTGCGTGAAGGCCGGGGCGCTTGTCATCGGACCATCAGGGAAACCCTTCCGCGAGGACGGCATAGGCATGCGTCTGGCCATGCGCGATCTGAATACGCATTTGCGGGAAACCGGTGAAATCCGGGAAGGCGGTCCGGCATTTACAAAGGCGGACCGGTCCCGGTTCCTCAATCAACTTGAAACGACCATGCGTGCGGCGAAGAGAATCTCGACAGGTTAGCCGGTTCAATTGACGACGACGGCAATCTCCGCCCGGTCGGTCTGGACATAAGATTAAAACGAAAACTCCCTGCAAGGCTGGGAGGAAACCTTGCAGGGAGACGCCGGAGACACTCGCAAGTGTCGTAAGTGGACCGGCTTGTTATTGCATTGTCTTTTGATCTGCCGGGACCGCTGACCGGTCCCGGTAAACTGAAAGCCTTAGCGGCAGAACTTGTACTGACCGGAATAGGCCAGGAAATAACCGGTGTTCGGATTGAAGGACCGGTACTTGGCACGGCAGTAGTTGAACCAGGCCGGCGACCAGGGAGCTGCGCGGTAGGTGACAACCGGAGCCGGTGCCGGGTAGTAGGCAGGCGGCGGTGCATAGTAGCGTGGTGCCGCGTAGCGACGCTGTGACAGCGCGGAGCCGATGATTGCGCCCGCAGCAAGGCCACCTGCGATCCCTGCGCCGACACGCCAGCCATTTCCAGCTTCAGCGGTTGTTGACTGCGAGGTCAGCATGACACCTGCGACAAGAGCGAGGGCGGTGGTGGTGGTTGCGATCTTCCTGAACATTTCGGTGTCCCTTCTTGGTTGCGAGGCACTCGTTGTCTCTCCGCCTCAACTCATGAAAGGACACTAGACCAGCACTGTCCGGGGCTCTGTGACCGGGGTCACAAGGATTCCGTTTGTTGAAAATCGGCATTTTCGACCGTGAATTCATCTCTCACACTAGTTTCACTTGCCTAAGAGCCACCTCAGACATACATTGACCCTCATCGGCGCGCGTTGCGTCGTACGGGACATGACGAAAGACCCGGTTAGACTGACTTCGGCAGAGCTCTTTGGAGTGCTGCTCTGAAAACCCAAGCTTTCCGTTTCTTATTGACTTCTCGTTTATCCGCGCCTTGCCGGAAACGGGAATGCGCACAAATCAACGGAAAGGTTTCTCCATGCGTGAGAACGGCACCATCAAGTTTTTCAATCACGACCGCGGCTTCGGTTTCATCACACCGGACAATGGCGGCAAGGACGTATTCGTCCACGTGACTGCATTCGAGCAGGCCGGAATCGGTGCACCGGTCGAAGGTGCAAAGATTTCATTCGTCGCTGAAGACGATCGCCGTGGCCGCGGCAAGCAGGCAGCTCAACTCGAAATGCTCTGAGTTTCTGGTCTGCGGACCAATTCTGAGCCGCTCGAGACGAGCAAAACGAAAACGGGGCCCAGCGGCCCCGTTTTTGTTTCCCAGACAAATGACCTGCAGGTACAAAGACGGCGTTGACGAAAAAGTCGGCCTCTACGTATCGTGCCAGGACGCTTTCATCGGCAACCCAAACGCACTGTTTCGTCGCCCCTGCCCGCACCGGGATGAAAGGTGCGCGATCCTTTTGAGCGAAGCTATGGAATCTTGATTGCACTCACCGTCACTTGAGCATGCAGTCGAGCAATTCTTTTTCGCCTATCACTCCGACGATAGCACCGTCCTTTTGAACCACAACGGGTTCTGAACTGGACTTCTTCAGCTTTGCAACCTCACGGACCGGTGTGGCGCTTTCGCAGGTCAGGCCGCTGGCGAGGGAGCCCGGCAGGCTTCCCGGAGGCACCATGATGTCCCGGGCACGGAGCACGTTGAGCGGATTCATGTGACTGACGAAATCGGCGACATAGTCATCGGCTGGATTCTTGACGATCTCCTGGGGCGTGCCGAGCTGAATGACCCGGCCGCCTTCCATGATCGCGATGCGTGAACCGATCTTGGCTGCCTCATCCAGATCGTGGCTGACAAAGATGATTGTCCGATTCAGTTCTTTCTGAAGATCAAGCAACTCGTCCTGCAGCTTGTCGCGGATTAGCGGGTCGAGAGCCGAAAACGGTTCGTCCATCAACAGTATCGGTGCATCGGTGGCAAAGGCACGGGCGAGGCCGACACGCTGCTGCATGCCACCGGAAAGTTCATGGACGTATTTCTCGCCCCATCCGCCCAGGCCGACAAGTTTCAGCTGTGCGTCCACTTTCGAGGTGCGTTCCTTGGGTGACATGCCTGAAAGCTCGAGACCGAACCCGACGTTCTCGGACACTGTGCGCCAGGGCAGCAGGCCAAATTGCTGAAACACCATGGCGATGCGGTGCCTTCGCAGTTCACGCAGGTCATTTGCCGAGCAAGTTTCCGGATTGACGTACTGATTGCCGTCATGCACCTGCACCTCGCCGCGGATGACCGGGTTGAGACCATTGACCGCGCGCAGCAGTGTGGACTTGCCGGAGCCCGACAGGCCCATCAGCACCAGCACTTCTCCCTCGTAAATGTCCAGGCTGGCTCCGGCTACGCCCAGGATCTGACCCGTTTCGGCCTGAATCTCCTGCCTTGTCTTGCGCGCATCGATCAGCGGCAATGCGGACCTGGGGTTTTCACCGAAGACGATGTCAACATCCCTGAAGGTGACAACGGGTGTTCTGGATGCATCGGTCATCGCTTGCCTCCTTCTTCTTTTCTGAAGAACCGATCAAGCACGATGGCAATGAGAACAATGCAAACGCCAACCTCAAAGCCCTGCGCGATATTCACTGTGTTCAAGGCTCGCAGCGTTGGTACACCGAGACCATCGGCACCAACCAGAGCGGCAATCACGACCATGGAAAGCGACAACATGATCGTTTGGGTCAGCCCGGCCATGATTTGAGGAAGCGCGTAAGGCAACTCTACTTTCCATAGGAGTTGAGATTTCGTTGCGCCGAAAGCCTCCCCTGCTTCAAGCAAAGATTTCGGTGTCGAAGAGACGCCCAGTTGGGTGAGGCGAATAGGCGCCGGGATCGCGAAGATAACGGTTGCGATCAGCCCCGGAACCATACCCAATCCAAAAAGGATCAAGGCGGGGATGAGATAAACGAAAGTGGGAATGGTCTGCATCAGGTCGAGAACCGGGCGCATTGCTGCATAAAAGCGCGGGTTATGGGCTCCCATGACGCCCACCGGCACGCCGACAACCATGCAGACAACCGCGGCTGCAACAACAAGAGCGAGCGTTTCAGTCGTTTCTTCCCAATAGCCCTGGTTGATGATGAGCAGCAGCGCGATTGCGACAAATAACGCAAACGCAATTTTCCGGTGGACGGCGTAGCCGAGTGCAACCGCCAAGACGACAATGACCAGTGGTGGCGGTGTTTGAAGAAGCCACAATATGCCATCGATCAACGTCTCCAGAAAAATTGAAATGCCGTCGAACACCCATGCGGCGTTATCAGTCAGCCAATCAAAAAAGGCCTTCGCCCATGGTCCGATCGGCAATTTGTTTTCTGTCAACCAGTCCAACCCGCTGCTCCGGTACTTGTTCTTATTTTGGAAAAAGCGCCGGGCAGATGATCCGCACCGGCGCCAAACTGGGCTTTACTCGACGCCAAGGGCGCCTTTCACCGTAGCGAAGCTATCGCCGCCATCAAAGGTTTTGACCCCGACAAGCCAGCTTTCGAACGTTGCCGGGTGTACCTTCAGCCACGCAGCGGCCGCCTTGTTCGGATCTTCGCCATCATTCAGGATTGCGCCCATGATCTCGTTTTCCATTGCCAGCGAGAACTCGAGGTTTTCAAGAAACTTGCCAACGTTGGGGCACTCTTTGGTGTAGCCTGCACGGACGTTGGTGTAGACCGTCGCGCCTCCGAAATTCGGGCCGAAAACTTCGTCACCGCCTTCAAGATAGGCCATCTCGAAATTGGCGTTCATCGGATGCGGTTCCCATCCGAGGAATACAATGTCGTTATCACGCTTTCCAGCCCGGGCGACCTGCGCGAGCATGCCCTGCTCGGAGGATTCAACCACTTCGAACCCCTCCAGACCATAAAGGTTCTGGTCGATCATTCCGATGATCAGACGGTTGCCGTCATTGCCCGCCTCAATGCCGTAGATCTTGCCGTCGAGATCATCCTGGAACTTGGCAATGTCCTGGAAGCTCTTCAGACCCTTGTCATAGGTGTATTTCGGAACGGCCAGAGTATATTTGGCACCTTCCAGATTGGCCCGCACGGTTTCGACCGAACCATCTTCCCGATAGGCCTTGATGTCACCTTCCATCGTCGGCATCCAGTTACCGAGGAAAATATCAATGTCATTGTTCTTCATTGAGGCGTAGGTCACCGGAACAGACAGGATCTTGACTTCAGGATCATAACCGAGCGCTTCCAGAACGACGGACGTTGCCGCGGTGGTTGCAGTGATGTCCGTCCAGCCCACGTCAGAAAAACGAACCGTCTTGCAGGCTTCCGGCTCGCTTGCAAGCGCTGTTCCGGACAGCATCAGGCCAAGTGCAAGACCTCCAGCGAGTGTCGCTGCGATTTTCATGAGTATACCTCCTATGGAATGTGAAATTTTTGTTTGGGCCATTTTGAAAAACTGGAAGCGAATTCACGCTCAGGCTTAAGTGCCCCCGATTTATTCTCCAATAGCCTGTTCCTGACCAATCCAAACATCCACGGAAAAATTTTGCAAGTTTTCATTGATTGACTGATCAATTAAAAATAAGAAAAAAGAAACTCGGAGATCACGATGCCCAAGGTCGGAATGGAAGCGGAACGACGGCGCAGTCTCATTGACGCAACCGTCGATGCGATCCACGAGCGTGGATACAGTGACATTACCATGGCTCAGATCGCCAAGCGGGCGGGTGTTTCCGGTGGTTTGGTACATCACTATTTTGGCTCGAAAGATCAATTACTTGCAGCAACGATGCGGCATCTTCTGACCGAACTCGGCCGTGCCATTCGTGACAAGCTCGCGAAGGCCGAAACACCACGTGAACGAATCTCCGCGATCATCGCCGGTAACTTTGCAATCGACCAGTTTCAACCGGCCGTCATCGCGGCGTGGCTGGCGTTTTATGTCCAGTCCAGAACAACGGACAGCAACAATCGTCTCCTGCGAATCTACGCCGCCCGACTTGCATCCAACCTCACTCACAACCTCAGATCATTTATGCCACAGGAAGAAGCCCGCCGGATCGCCGAGGGTACAGCCTCCATGATCGACGGTGTGTGGATCCGGCAGGCCCTGAGCGGTGCCCGATCCGACCATCAAGCCGCTATCGCAATGGTCGAAGACTACGTCGAAACCCAGATTGCCGCCCTTGCGGGTCGCACCAACGGCTGCTGAGCCGGAGCTTTTTCATGCCTGACCAGTTTGATTTCATCATCGTGGGTGCCGGATCGGCCGGCTGCGCGATGGCCAGCCGCCTCTCCGAAGACCCGAACAACAAGGTCCTGGTGCTGGAATTCGGCGGAACGGATATCGGCCCGCTGATCCAGATGCCGGCTGCCCTCTCCTATCCGATGAACATGCCGTTTTATGATTGGGGTTACGAAAGCGAGCCTGAACCGCACCTTGGAGGACGCCGCCTGGCAACTCCACGCGGCAAAGTCATCGGCGGCTCGTCCTCCATCAACGGCATGGTCTATGTGCGCGGTCATGCGTGTGATTTCGATACCTGGGAAGAAATGGGTGCCAGCGGCTGGGGCTATCGGCACGTGCTTCCTTACTACAAGCGCATGGAGCAGAATCCACAGGGTCAGGAAGGTTGGCGCGGGACCGACGGACCGCTGCACGTTCAGCGGGGCACCAAATGGAACCCGCTGTTTCACGCGTTCCGCGATGCGGGCCGTCAGGCCGGCTACGGCGTTACCGAAGACTACAATGGCGAAAAACAGGAAGGCTTCGGCGACATGGAGATGACGGTCCACAAGGGCCGACGCTGGTCAGCTGCCAATGCCTATCTGAAGCCAGCCCTGAAGCGCGGCAACCTGGAACTCATAAAGGGGGCCCTGGTTCGCAAAGTTCTGATCGAGAACAACCGGGCTGTCGGTGTGGAATTCGAAATCGGAGGGGAAATACGCGTTGCCAACGCACAGCGCGAGGTCATTCTCTCAGCCTCGTCCGTCAACTCACCCAAGATCCTGATGCTGTCCGGGATCGGTCCTGCCGACCAGCTTACAGATCTCGGCATCGATGTTGTCTCTGACCGCCAGGGTGTCGGTGCCAACCTGCAGGATCACCTGGAACTTTATATTCAGCAGGCCTGCACCCAACCGATCACGCTCTACAAACACTGGAATCTCTTTTCCAAGGCGCTGATAGGCGCACAATGGCTGTTTTTCAAAAATGGTCTGGGCGCGTCGAACCAGTTCGAGAGCTGCGCCTTCATCCGCACGAAAGCCGGCGTACAATATCCCGATATCCAGTATCATTTCCTGCCCTTTGCCGTGCGTTACGACGGTCAGGCAGCGGCGGAAGGTCATGGTTTCCAGGCACATGTCGGCCCGATGCGGTCGAAGTCACGCGGCCGGGTGAAACTGTCGTCGAACGACCCGAAAGACAAACCCTCGATCCTCTTCAACTACATGTCCCACAACGAGGACTGGGAGGACTTCAGGACTTGCATCCGTCTGACCCGGGAAATTTTCAGTCAGGAAGCCTTCGCCCCTTATCGTGGCAAGGAAATCCAGCCGGGAGATAGCGTGCAGAGCGACGAAGCGCTCGACGACTTTATCCGGGAGCACGTGGAAAGCGCTTATCATCCGTGCGGCACATGCAAGATGGGCGCTTCAGACGACCCGATGGCGGTGGTCGATCCCGAGTGCCGTGTCATCGGTGTCGATGGTCTGCGCGTGGCGGACAGCTCGATCTTTCCGCAAATCACCAATGGCAACCTCAACGGACCGTCCATTATGGTTGGCGAGAAGGCAGCCGATCATATCCTTGGCAAAGATCCGCTGCCGCCTTCGAACCAGCAACCGTGGATCCATCCGGACTGGGAAAACAGTCAACGTTAAAGAATTGCCGGACAGCCGGTCTCAAGACACAAGCAGGAGCAATCCAATGCGCGCCCAACCGAACGCTTCGCACTATGTCGGCGGGTCTTATCTGGAAAGCCAGACAGGCACACCTTTCGATTCGTTCTACCCGGCAACCGGTGAAGTGATCGCCCGGGTCCACACCGCCGATGATGCGGTCATCGAAGCTGCGATTTCCGCAGCGCGCACCGGCCAGGACATCTGGGCGGCCATGCCGCCGGCCGAACGCGGCCGGATATTGCGCAAGGCTGCAGACATTCTGCGGGAAAAGAACCGCGAACTTTCAGTCCTCGAAACTCTGGACACGGGCAAGCCGCTGCAGGAAACACTGATTGCGGATGCAGCATCCGGTGCCGATTGCCTGGAGTATTACGGCGGCCTGGCGGCGACACTTACCGGTGAGCATATCGACCTCGGCGGCTCCTTTGCCTACACAAAGCGGGAACCGCTCGGCATCTGCTTCGGGATCGGTGCGTGGAACTATCCGATCCAGATTGCCTGCTGGAAAGCGGCTCCGGCTCTTGTCTGCGGCAATGCGATGATTTTCAAGCCGTCGGAAGTCACCCCGTTGAGTGCGTTGAAGTTCGCGGAAGCTCTGACCGAAGCAGGTCTGCCGGACGGTGTGTACAACGTCATACAGGGGTTCGGCGATGTCGGCGCAAAGATGGTGGCTCATCCGGACATTGCCAAAGTGTCTCTGACCGGTTCCGTGCCGACTGGAGCGAAGGTGGCGTCGCTGGCGGGTGAGCATCTCAAGAAGACAACGCTTGAGCTCGGCGGCAAGTCGCCTCTGATCATCTTTGACGATGCCGATGTTGAAAATGCGATTTCAGCGGCGATCAATGCAAATTTCTATTCCACCGGCCAGATCTGTTCCAACGGCACACGCGTCTTCGTGCACAAGGCTATCAAGGAACAATTCCTTTCCCGCCTTGCAGAACGAACATCCAGTGCCGTGCTCGGCGATCCGCTGGATGAAGCAACAAATATCGGCCCGCTGGTTTCCAGGCAGCAATTCGACAAGGTGCTGTCCTACATGCAGATAGGCCAGGACGAAGGCGCCCGCCTGGTCTGCGGTGGCGGGTCTGCACAGGTCGACAGTTTTCCTGAAGGCTATTTCGTCCAACCGACGGTCTTTGCGGACGTTCGGGACAAAATGCGTATTGCACGGGAAGAGATTTTCGGTCCAGTGCTCAGCGTTCTCGACTTCGGAGATGAAGACGAGGTCGTTGCGCGTGCCAATGACACGGAATTCGGTCTTGCAGCCGGCGTGTTTACCAAGGACATCCAGCGGGCGCATCGTGTGATCGGCAGACTGGAGGCAGGCACCTGCTGGATCAATACCTATAACCTGACCCCGATTGAAATGCCGTTCGGCGGTTACAAGAAATCCGGCATCGGCCGGGAAAACGGTCACGCCGCGATCGAGTATTACAGCCAGATCAAAAGCATCTATGTTGAAATGGACGGGGTGGAAGCGGCGTTCTAGAGGTGTCCCCGTATCTGACAAGGGCGGTTTCCGGGAACGTGACCCGGATTCCGCCTTTTTTGTTTCCGCGCGTTTTTTCACATTGAAGTTTATTGTGCGACAGCCAGATTAGAAGGCAACCCATTCAACTCCGACTGGAGATCGCATGAACCGGCAAGTGCTAGACCCTGCACCGAGAAGCTACGTACAGCATATCTATCTGCTTGCTCGCTCCAACAGGGGCGCGGCCTGTGCGCCAGACACACAAAACCTGCAAGATGTGCATGACTGGTTGCTGCATGATGCGACCCGGATCGACAATGTCATGCTGATGTTCGAGGAATTCATGTGGCGTTGCAGAGCGGCCAACCTTGGCATCGACAGGTGTACGCTGCATATCGGTACGCTCCACCCCAGGGTCGTCGGATTTTCCTGGGTCTGGAACAGCACGGATGAACTGTGCGACGAAATCGCGGCAGATGCCAACGCGGTCAACAATGTCGCCTTCACAAAGAACCCGCTCTACCGGGTGATGCGGGAGGGCGAGATCATCAAGGTGGATCTTGAGACCGAGGAAGGTGTCAACTCCGGTTCGCTCATGCAGGATCTCGCCGAACAGGGATACACGGCTTATGTCGCCCTTCCCCTGAGCACGGCGGGCGAAATGCACAACGCCATGACGTTCGCGACGAAACGGCCTGGAGGATTTCCGCCCGTCGACAAGGAACGCATTCGCGGTTTGATCGACCTCCTGGCACTGCATGTTGAACGGCACATCGTGCAGCGGATCGCGCGCAATGTTGCCGATACCTACCTCGGACCGATTGCCGGACGCCGCGTCCTTGATGGCGAAATCCGGCGCGGCGATGGCGAAGCGATCAAGGCAGTGGTGTTCATGTCGGACATGCGCGGCTTCACGCAGCTCGCGGACCGCCTCAGCGGGCCCGAAGTCACCTGCATCCTGAACGCGTATTTCGACCGTGTGTCCGACGCCGTTCTGAACCATGGCGGCGATATTCTGAAATTCATGGGAGACGGTATTCTTGCCGTCTTCGATCAGGAAGTCCTCGGGGAAAAGGCTGCAGCGGAAGCAGCGGTGAAGGCATCCAGGGAGGCGCTTTCGGCCATCGACGAGCTCAACGATACGCCGCCTGCAACCCTGCCTGATCCCGACCTGTGGCAACCGCTCAAGATCGGCATCGGATTGCATCGCGGCGAGGTCTTTTTCGGCAATGTCGGCGGGGAAGACAGACTGGACTTCACCGTCATCGGCCGTGCAGTGAACGAGACCAGCCGCGTGGAATCCCTGTGCAAGCCTCTCGGACAGGAACTGTTGATGACCGCGCCCGTCAAGGAGGCACTTTCGGGTGACCTGCAGACCGGTCTCAATGAAATGGGGGAACACGCCTTGCGCGGCGTTGGCAAGCCGGTCGCCATTTTTGCTGCCTGAAGAGAGAATGCGGCCAGTAACTTGACGAAGCTGCAGGTGTCATACCCTTGCCAGCAGGGAGCCAGCAGCCTCTGAAGAGGGCAGTATTCCAAATCCGGACGGAGTGGAACACCGGATCCCGGTCTCACCACCAACGCGGCCAACCGGGATGACACGGTAGCAGGTCTGGCAGATCACTTCGTCAGAATCAATTTGCCCTGTTTCGTAATCGACAGGCGATAGGTGTCTTCATTGTGCAGGATCTGGATCTGGCGCAGACCGCTGAAGAGGTCGCGCGAATCAAATTCTGTTTTTGCCTGTGGTGGCAGCTTTCCTGCCAAGACGTGAGGGGAGCTGCCCGAGGAAGTAATTGAGAGGCGGCGCTTTTGGCTGTTGGCGGTAAGTGTCATACGCGCAATCGGTCCCTGGCCTTTGCTTTTGCGCTCCACGAATGGGTTTCCACGGAGCGTCCAGATAAGAACAATTAAAAGGTGAGTTTCTTACTCAACTTTATACTTGACACTCATACTCAAGTTTTCCTATCAAGGCAATGCCTGATCGAAACGGAACTGGAAATCGCGTCCTCCGGTTTTGAAAGAGACAGGGTCTTCGGTTCACCGGAGACGAAAAATGCCAGGCCAGCCAACCGCCCTCTCCTCTCCCTCAGCGGCTAGCCAGCCCGGCCTTTTCTTCAGGCGCCGACCGGCGCGCGATTGTCTTGAGTGTTTTGCGAATGAACCCGTTTGCATCAACACCGGATAATACAATGCTCACGCAGCAAGCGGTGCGATGTATCTGGATGGCGGATACGAAAAAAGCGCCGACCTGACGGTGGCGCCTTTCAAAACACAAAAATGGCCGCTTTTATGCGTTGGCAGCGATCGGTGTTTCGCCGACATCGATCTTCAAGAGATCGCGCATGCCGAACCGGTCCTCAGACAGATCCGCAATCGACTTGGTGTCCAGAACATCCATAAAGGCTTCAAGAGCTTCATGCAGCAAGCCGTTGAAGCCACAGGACATGATCAGCGGGCAATCCTTGCGGCCGGAGTCGAAACACTCTGCCAGAAGAAAGCTTTCCTCGGCAGCCCGAACAACTTCTCCGACAGTTATCTCTTCGGCGGGGCGGGCCAGCATGACACCGCCGTTTCGGCCTCGGATCGTTCTGATCAGATTCGCGTCGACCAGCACTTTCATGATCTTGAACAAGTGGGTTTCGGACATGTCGAAGCTAGCTGCGATGTCGGCAACCTTGCTCGGCTTGTCCGGGTTGACGGCGCAATACATAAGTGCGCGCACGGCATAATTGGTCTGTTGTGTCAATCGCATCACGTAGATATGCGTCGCGCTGCCTCAAACGTCAATGCAAAATTTGAATGTACGAGTGTACTTTTAGAAATCCGGGCCAGTTCAGGACAGCTCTGGCAGGTTGTCCCTGATAAAAACATCAATGCCGATCCGTTCCTGTCCCTCGATGATCGGCACCCCGTCGCAGAGCGCTTTCAACACCCGTATCGCGCTGCGGATCTCATGACCCGGGTCCTGGGCGATCACCGCATCCATCACGCCGGAATTCAAGGCATCTCGCGTATAGGGCGTCAGTTCATGCCCTACAAAAACAAGACTGCCTGCTTGCGTGGGGGCGTTCAGTGCGGAAATGATTCCGCGATTTCCTGCGCCAATATTGTAGAGACCCGCAAGGTCGGCGTGTTCTTCCAGAAGTTTCCTGACAAGGTCGGCATTCCTTTTGTTGTCGTCCCGGCCTTCGCGAACCTTCAACATTTTGAGATGAGGGAAGCTGGAAGCAATGACCTCCTCGCAACCCGCGTAGCGTTCGGCATGGTCGCGCAATCCCAATGACCCTGCAATCAATCCGATCTTACCGGGACTTTCAGGGAGAAAGCGGCCGATCAACCGGCCGGCAGTACGACCTGCGGCCATGTTGTCGATGCCGACGAAGTGCTGGCGAGACGAAGCCGGATGGTCGGAAACAAGGGTCACCACCGGAACGCCACGATCCTGAAGCCGGTCGATCGCCGCCCTGACTTCGGGAAAGGCCGGAGCGACGACCGCCACACCGTCACATACGGACCTGTCGAGGATCGCAAGCGTCCCGGCGACCCGATGGCCGTCGAATGCGTCGATCGGCTCAACATGCACCTGCATGCGATCACCGCTCATGGTTTGAGCATGGGACGCTGCCTCACGGGTCAAGTCTTCCATGAAAGCGTTGGGTCCGTTGGGGATGAGAAAATGCAGCCTGTACACCCGTTTCTTGGCAAGACCGGCAGCAAAGACGTCAGGTTTGTAATTCAGACTTTCAACCGCTTGTTCCACGCGCTCGATCGTCGCCTTGCGCACCCCCGGCCGGCCATTGAGTACCCTGTCAACCGTTGCCAGGCTGACACCGGCGGCATTCGCCACGTCATGGATCGTCACGCGTTTCATTCGGTCCTCTCGCATTCAAGGCGAGTATACAAGCGAATGAGGAACGGTCATCAAAAAATGCTGCAACGCACTAATTCAAGGCGTAAGTGCATTTTTCATACAAACTGGCCGGCTGCATGACCGGACGACCAGGCCCATTGAAAATTGAAGCCACCCAGATGTCCCGTGACATCAACAACCTCGCCAATGAAAAAAAGTCCGGACACGCTGACACATTCAAAGGTCTTGGACGAAAGCTCCTTCGTATCCAAACCGCCAAGCGTCACCTCAGCCGTGCGATACCCTTCCGTGCCGACCGGCGTCAGTTGCCAGCGATTGAGCTGCTCTGACGCGCGGCGCAACACCTTGTCGGACTGATCCGCAAGCCTGCCTTTCAGTGAAAACGCGCTGGACAGTTCGTCGGCGAGCCGATTGGGAAGCCATTGGCCAAGCGCTGTCTTGAGATCCTGTTTCGGGCTGTCCTGCCGCGCACCACGCAGTGTTTCGAAGACATCAGTCTCAGGAAGCAGATTGACCCAGATCGGTCTGCCCTCCTCCCAGAAAGACGAAATCTGGAGGATCGAGGGTCCAGACAGACCGCGGTGGGTGAACAGCAGACCTTCGCGAAAGGTCGTTTTGCCGAAAGAGACCGCTGCATCGAGCGAAACACCGGCAAGGCGTCCGCAGAGTTCCTTATTGGCATCGGAAAATGTCAGCGGCACCAGGGCCGCCCGTGGTGGAATGACCTTCAGTCCGAACTGTTTTGCAAGCTCATAGCCAAAACCTGTCGCTCCCATTTTCGGGATCGACGGCCCCCCTGTGGCGACGACAAGGGAATGCGACCTTAGCGGCCCTTTCGACGTTGCAACGGAAAACCGTTCGTCCGGTTTCTCAACCGCCTTGATATCCGTTTCAAGCTGCAGGGTCCCACCCGCAGCTTCCAGTTCGGTGAGCAGCATCCGGATGATGTCTTTCGCACTTTCATCGCAAAAGAGCTGGCCGAGCGTCTTTTCGTGCCAGGGGATGCGGTGCCTTTCGACAAGACCCAGAAAGTCGTGTTGTGTGTAGCGTTTCAGAGCCGAGACACAGAAGCGCGGGTTCTGCGACAGGAAATTTGAGGACGTACAGTGCAGATTGGTGAAATTGCAGCGTCCACCCCCGGAGATACGGATTTTTTCCGCCGGCCGTCTGGCGTGGTCGATGACCAGAACCTTGCGCCCGCGCTTTGCCGCTTCAATCGCACACATCAAACCGGCGGCGCCGCCACCGAGCACAAGTACATCCAGATCACGCATGGGCGCGCTTATAGCGACAAATGACGCTCTGGGTAAAGAACGACCTCACGACTGTTGTGACCCGGAAGTTCTTGTGAGCCTACACGATGCATCACCGCTGAAGTTGATGACGGCAACCAGCCAATAACTTAGGGTACAATTCATGAAGATTGTGATTTTGCCCGGACTAGATGGAACGGGGTACCTGCTGGAGACCTTCGCAAAAACACTTGCTGGTTCTTATAGTGTCGAGATCGTCTCCTATCCAACAGAAAAGGCTTCCTACGCAGACCTCAAGACCTGGCTCTGGAAACGACTACCACAGCAAGAACATGTGATCATTGCGGAATCCTTTTCCGGGCCTCTAGCAATTGAACTCGCGACCACAAACTCATCTGCAATCAAGGGAGTAATATTCGTAGCAAGCTTCGCCCGCTCTCCAAGACCTGTTGCCCCCTGGTTGATTTCATTCCTGAAAACGTTTCCGAACCATCCGAAACTGCTTGCCAACCTCAGCAAACCCTTTGTCATTGGGCGGGTAGGTACGGACCAGTTCAACAAGCAATACGTTGCTGCACTTCGTTCCGTTTCGTTGCGCACACTAATAAATCGACTGCAGGAAGTGCTTGAAACGGATTTGCGCTCCTCGCTTCCGCGCCTGTCTTTGCCGTGCCTTTATCTCCGCGCGAGTGGCGACCTGCTCGTTCCAGCATCTGTTTCGGCGGATTTCGAAATGTGCTCAGCAGAATATCGAATTGTGAAAGGGCCGCACTTCCTATTACAGGCAGAACCGGAGTTAACCGCCTCACTGGTTTTGGACTTCATCGGGGACTTGATCCGAAGGCAAAATCCCGGAAGTTCCGGCATCACCAATCCATCTGGTTGAATTCTTTGATCCGCATCTCGAAAAGCGCAAGGTCTTTCGGCCATCTTGAAGCGCGAATTTTCGAGAAATAGAGACCACTATTCGCGATCTCAACAATGTCGCAGCCATAGCTTTTCTCGATCGGCAGGCATTCCAGTTCATTGAGGCCATCAAACTCGACTGTCAAAGCACCCGTCCCGTCCACCCGCGTCAGGTGCCAGATTTCGGAAATGAAGTATCCATCTCCAGGCATACGTCGATCGACAATCCAGTGGTTTCGCGCGAAGGCAGCTTCAAGAATCTCGAGGTGTTCTACGGTCATATTAATTGCCGAGAAAGATGCAGAAATAACGACAAGAACGCTTGCAGAAATGTGGCGAATTTTGAGGACCGTAGTAACAAGTGTCTTTACCAAACTCAAGACAGGCAATTGCAACCAAAAGGCAAATGGTGGCCTAACCAAATTTGCCATCCTGCTTTGAGCGAGAACGGCAACGGTTTGTTTACGCCACAAAAAAACGGCCGGCGGTTCTTTCGAACCGCCGGCCTGGCAAAATCTCTTCCATAAAAAGAAGAAAATTATTGCATTTCGGTCACGACCTCGAAGCCGTTGGAACCGACTTCGAACAGGGCATAGGTGCCCGGAACGTCGCCCTTGGCGTCGAAGTTGTGCTCACCTGCAGCGCCCTTGTAGTCGATGGCCTTGCCGGCTGCGATCAGTTCCTTGGCCTTCTTCCATTCACCTGGAAGGATAGCCTCACCTTCGCCATTGGAAACTTCCGTGACGGCTGCAGCAACATCTTCCTTCTTGCCACCGGCCTTTTCCACGGCCAGAGCCAGCAGGAAGGCTGCGTCATAGGAGGTGTTTGCGAAGATCGCATCCGGATCGCCACCGACGCCCTTGAAAGCTTCGTTGAACTTGTCGAGGGATTCGGACTGTTCGCCGACCGGAGAAGACGACACGAAGTTGGACAGGTTTTCCGCGCCCAGTTCGTTGATCACGGCGTCGGACTTCATGCCGTCACCACCAACGAACTTGTCGAAGAAACCGTTCTCCAGCGCCTGACGCAGGATCGTCAGACCGGTTCCGTCACCATAGTCGAAGATGACCAGAGTGTCGGCGCCGCCCTTGGCGAGCTCCGCCAGGTTGGAACGGTAGGAAGCCTTGCCTTCTTCATGCGCTGCAAACTGGGTGATATCACCACCGAGTTCGTCGACATATTCAGCCTTGAACGCATTGGCGAGGCCGGTGCCGTAGTCGTTGTTCAGATAGGCAACCGCGACCTTTCCGTATCCCATTTCCTTCATCGTACGCGCCAGGGCACGGCCCTGGAAATCGTCCGACGGGACGGTGCGGAACACGGTGCCCTTGTCTTCCAGTCCGGAGATTTCCGGAGACGTTCCGGACGGAGTGATCAACGTGATACCCGCCGGGATGGTCACCGAACCGGCTGCTGCCAGAACCGCGCCGGAGCAATGCGGGCCGACAAGACCGACAACACCTTCGATGTTGACTGCCTTGGTCGCGGCATCCGTACCGCCTTGCGGGTTGCAGGCACTGTCGCCGACAACGCCAACCAGTTTTTCGCCGTCGCCGATACCACCCTGCTCATTGACCTGTTGAACGGCCAGCTGAGCCGCATCGATCATGGCAGGAGCCATGGCAGCGATCGGGCCGGAAACGCCGCCGATCAGGCCGATCTTGACGTCGGCCTGTGCGGGAACGGACGCGAGAGCTGTTGCAGCCATCATGCCTGCGGCAAGTGCAAAAAGTTTGGTTTTCATATGAGTACCTCCTCAATTATCCGGTCTTCGCCGGGTCTTTAGGAATTTCGGCTCCCACGCTTTGCAAAGGCGCGTGGACCCCGGGGAGCGGGCCTAATGCCGGTCCGCCCCGGATTTCGTCGACCGCTGGTCTCCCCTCAAAGGCTCGGGGAGCAGTCCTTCCGGTCTGAACCGCAGCACAAGCTGCAGCATGAGACCAATCAGGAACAAGCGGAGGTATTTTGCCTGTACCGCATATTCATGCGGAAGACGGTCGGTTGCAATCTCTGAAACGGACCAAATGATCCAAACAACAGCAGCTCCGAGAATCGCGCCGCGATTGTTACCCGATCCGCCAAGGATGAGCATGATCCAGATCAGGAACGTTGCCACCATCGGATCGATCGCCTCAGGCGTGATCGATCTGTTGAAATGGGCAAACATTGCGCCACCGAGTCCCATCAGTGCGGCACCGAAAATGAATGCTTCCAGCCGCCGGAACTCCACGTTCTTGCCCATGGCCCTGGCGGCATCCTCATCGTCGCGGATGGCGCGCATCATCCGGCCCCATGGTGCGTTGAACTGCCGCTCGACGAGGACATAAGCAACAATCAGAACCGCCAGAACGATGATCAGATAGGCGATTTGCGATTCCATGTAGCCCAGATCGCCAGCTGGCCGGGGAATGCCGGATATGCCGCGCGCTCCATTGGTGAGCACGGGCTCGGACTTGATCACCAGTCGAATAATCTCGGCGATCCCGATGGTGGCGATTGCAAGGTAGTCGGACCGGAAACGCAGGCAGATCTTTCCGATCGGCCAGGCAACAAGCCCAGCCGCCAGCATCGCTCCGATCCAGCCGATGACAAAATGCAGGTCAAACCCGCCAATGCGACCGTCGGCAGGCGCCGTCGATATGATTGCGGACGTATACGCGCCGACCGCGAAGAAACCGGCGATACCCGCGTTGAACAGCCCGGCGAAGCCCCACTGGATGTTGAGCCCAAGCGCCAGCAACGCATAAATGCATATGAAGATCGCCATGAAGAGGGCGTAGTTGACAAGACCCGCAAATTCCATCTTGCATCCCTCCCCTTACAGAACCTTGCCCTTGAGCAGCCCGGTCGGGCGCACAAGCAGCATGAACAGCAAAATGGCGAACGCCATCGCAGCCTTGTATTCACTCGGGATGACAAGAACCGAGAGTTCTTCAGCGATCCCCACGATCAGACCGCCGAGTACGGCCCCCTCAACCCTGCCGACGCCGCCAAGAATGGCCGCGGCGAACATCGGCAGCAGCATGTGCCAGCCCATCATGGCTTTCAGTTCCGTATTGATGCCAAGAAAGAAACCGGACGCCGCGCAGAGGCCGCCGGCGATCACCCATGTCAGCATGACAACCTTCTTGTTGTCGATACCGGAAAGCAGCGCCAGGTTCGGGTTGTCGGACATGGCACGCATCGCCTTGCCCCATTTGGATCGCGTCAGGAAGAGCTGCAAAACACCCACCAGGACCACCATCGCCAGGAGCGTATAGATCTCGCGGTCACGAATGCGGATACCGAAATAATCCTCAGGACGGACAATGCCGCGCGAATAGGTCTGGGTGTCGACACCCCAAACGACCTGAACCACCGCCCGGATCATCAGCGCGATGCCAAGCGAGGCCATCACGGTCACGATCTTGGGACGCTCGCGCAAGTGCTCGTAAAAGACCTTGTCGATGCCGACCGCAACGGCGGCAGTGCCGAGAACGGCGATCGGAAGCGCAACATAGGGTGACACACCCATGCCCGTGACCGCCGCCAGCGCGATAAAGGCTCCAAGGGTCGCCAGATCACCATGCGCCAGATGTGCGTAGCGCAGGATTGCGAAAATCAGCGTGATGCCGACGGCACCGAGCGCATAGATCGAACCGAGAACAATGCCCGGCACAACGTAGAAATTGACAAGTTCGAACAGGTCCATACCGATCACCCACCCAGAAACATTTCGGCGACTTCACGGTCAGCCAGAAGGTCCGCACCAGTGCCTTCGTGACGGTTCTTGCCTGCCGCCAGCACATACCCTCTGTCAGCAAAGGCCAGCGCCTGTTTGGCATGTTGTTCGACAAGAAGAATGGCAACGCCCGTGTCGCGCACATCACGGCAGATCTGGAAAATCTGCTCCATGTATTTCGGCGACAGACCGGCTGTCGGTTCGTCCAGCAGGAGAAGCTTGGGATCGAGCATCAATGCCCGCCCCATGGCGACCATCTGGCGCTGTCCGCCGGACAGACTGCCTGCCATGGTCTTGCGTCGTTCCTTGAGATCCGGAAACAGCGTGTAGACCCGGTCATAGGCTGCCGACAAATCGCCAGTCTTCAGGAAACCGCCCATTTCGAGGTTCTCGTGAATAGACATTTCCCGGAAGATATTGTCGACCTGAGGCACGTAACAAATCCCGCGCTGAACGATGCGGTTCGGTACCCAGCCAGTGATGTCATCCTCGTCAAACAGCATCTTGCCGCCGCGGATTGTAAGAAGACCGAAAACCGACTTCATCGCCGTTGATTTCCCGGCACCGTTCGGACCGACAATCACGACAATCTCGTCCTGGGCCACGGTCAACGACACGTCCTGGAGAATGTCGGCTTCGCCGTATCCACCCGTCAGGTTCTCCATCGAAAGAAGCGCACTCATGCTGCATCTCCCGTTGTCTCGCCGAGATAGGCTTCAAGCACCTGCGGATCGGAGCGGACTGCCTGGAAATCGCCTTCGATCAGCACCTTGCCTTCCGCCATACAAACGACCGGATCGCAAAGCTTTTCGATCATCTCCATGTCGTGTTCGATCAAGATAAAGGTGTAGCCGCGTTCCTTGTTGAGAATCTCGATCTTGGTTTCGAGTTTTCGCAACAATGTCCGGTTCACACCGGCGGCCGGTTCGTCCAGCAGGACCAGTCTGGCGTCGGTCATCATCGTCCGGCCGAGCTCGAGAAGCTTCTTCTGACCTCCGGAAAGATTGCCGGCGCGCTCGTGGGCGACATGCGTCAATTCCAGAAACTCGAGCGTCTCGTAAGCCTTGCTCTCCACGTCTCTTTCCGTGGACCTGACGCGGCTCCAGGCAACCCAGTTGGCAAACAGACTTTCACCTGGTTGCGAGGGCGGCACCATCATCAGGTTTTCCAGCGCGGTCAGCTTGTGAAACTCGTGCGGGATCTGGAACGTACGGACGAGACCCTTGTGAAACAGCTGATGACTGGCAAGGCCCGTCACGTCCTCACCCAGAAAACGAATGGCGCCGCTCGTTGGCGTCAAAGCCCCTGCAATCAGGTTGAAGAGCGTTGTTTTCCCTGCCCCGTTGGGCCCAATCAAGCCAGTTATACTGTTTTCTTCGACGCGGAACGTGCAGCCGTTGACTGCCCGGAACCCCCCAAAATCCATTTCGAGCTGATCAAGCTCAAGCATTCATGCTCCTCGCCGCCCCCCAAGCGGTCTTTCTTATTGCGTTTTGGCCGTGCCCCGCCTTTTTAGACTTGTAGAAGCAGACATTTGATGTCTGTCCCTCACGGCATCCTGACCTTCTAACTTTATTGGCAGAGCAATCAACCGATAATCACCCGCTTCCACCGCAGAAAGGGCAAGATTTTCCAGAATTCGCCGATCACGGAAACATCCAGTTCCCGACATAGGCAATTTTCCTGAGGAATTGCTGCGGCCAAGGCCTGCAGTGAGCGCAAGTATTCTGCGGAAAGTACCAGGCAATTTGCCGAGCATGAGAGAATCTTGACGGTGTTGGTCGCGTTTAGTTGAAAGGCCTGTCGAATGACTTGAAGCCGACAGCAACATCTACGTATAAATTACAATACACCTTTCACTTATCCTCAAAGAATTCAATTTGAAACAATATAATAAATACTGCCGCAGGAATTCTTGACTAGAGTTCGGTGAGACTAATGCCATGTTGCACCGGCTCCTTGCGCGAGACAAAAACCGATCGCAAGCCTGCCGACATCAGAGCCTGACAAAGGCCGTGACCAAACTTGGAGGGGAAACTGTCGAGCCGATCAGAATTGTCATTGGACATCGACGACATGACATTCCTCGACCCCGTCAACGTGGCCGACGGCAAAGTCGACGCGAACCTCATCCTGCAACTTTATGACAGACTCGATACAGCGGTCTGGATATTTGATTTCGACCACAAGAGATACTTGTGGGCCAATCGCAAGACCCTGGAAATCACCGAAGCAGACAGTCTGGAAGAACTGCAATCACGGGATCTCGGCGCCGATATGTCGCCGGCAGTGGAGCAACGCCTGCGTCAGTACCAACAGGACTTCTGCAAGGGTGATGTCAGCTTTTCGGAAATCTGGACGCTCTATCCAAAGGGCAAGCCCAAGGTCCTGCAAATCGAAATGAGCGGTGTGCAGCTGCGCGATGGCCGTATGGCTTTGCTGTGCGAAGGCCGCGAGCATCACGAACAGCAGCCCGAAACGCTGCGAAGTGCGGAAGCCCTGTTGCACACGACGGTGATGATCGCGCTTTTTTCCAAAGACGGAAGTCCGCTCTACCGCAATACTGCCTCCCGGGCGTCCTGCATCACTCTGGAAACCCGGTTTCCCGACCAGTTTGTCCGCGAGGAGGATGTGAAGGACATATTTGATCTGGTCGAGCAGGAGCGAACGCTGAAGTTCGTCGCGCATGTGAAAACGAGTTTGGGCTTCAAATGGCATGAACTCACCATTCGCGCATGCCATGACGCGGTTTCAGGACAACCGGCCTATCTCGTCAGCGAGATCGATGTCACAGAATTGCATGAAACCAAGGAGCGGGCACAGTATCTCGCGAGCCATGACACGCTGACCGGCCTGTCCAACCGGACCTTCCTGCAGGAACGGCTGACCCATATCCTGAATACGGCGGATACGAAAAACCAGACTGCAACGCTTTACCTGTTCGATCTGGACGATTTCAAGCTTGTGAATGATTCACTTGGCCACGCGGCTGGCGACGTGCTGTTGCAGCTGGTTGCCGAAGAATTGAAAGCAATCGCCGGCCCGGAAGATGTCGTTGCACGGCTCGGCGGTGACGAGTTTCTGATTTGCCACCTCGAAAAACCGGGTTCGGTGGATCCGGACTGGTTCGGCCGTTCGCTTCTGCGCTCCTTTGCCAAACCCCAGGTTCTTGAGGGCAAGCGAAGGCAGGTCGGCCTCAGTATCGGTTACGCACATTATCCGGACGATGGACGCGACATAGACCAGCTCATGCGGCACGCGGATCTCGCCCTCTACCAGGCGAAATCAGATCCTTCCGCGAAGTGTGTCAGGTTCCGCGACCGTATGCGCCGTTTGCGAGATGAACACCGCGCCATCAAGAAGGACCTTGAACGCGCACTGCAGAAGAACGAATTCATCCTCTACTATCAGCCAATTGCGTGCACCCGCACCGACAAGGTGGTGTCCGGAGAAGCCCTGCTGCGCTGGCAACACCCGGAACGTGGCATGGTCGGACCGGATGATTTCATAAAGATTGCCGAAGACGCCGGGCTTATCGATGAAATCGGTACCTGGGTTGCCGAAGAGGTCGCACACCTGCAGCACCGCCTTCACAATCTGCAATATGCAGTTCCACTCGCTTTGAATGTCTCACCGCGGCAACTCTCCGATTCCTCATTCCTGAGCCTGATGCAATCGCTGCCCCTGGCAACAGGCTGCGACCCGTCCGACATTTCGCTGGAAATCACGGAGTCCGTGATTTTGGGAGATATTCCGAACGCGCGCGAAACGCTGACGGCGCTCAAACATTGCGGTTATCAAATCGTCATCGATGACTTCGGCACCGGCTACTCCAACCTTGCCTACCTCCACAACTACCCGATCGACGGAATCAAGATCGACCGGATGTTCATGGAAGACATCGGCACGGGCGGGGAAATCGTCAAACTGATCCTGTCGCTGGCAAATGCACTCGGTGCAGGTGTCGTTGCAGAAGGTGTTGAGACGATCGAGCAGCGATCCTGGCTGTCGCAAAACGGCTGCAACCGCTACCAGGGCTACCTCTATTCAAGACCTGTCCCCGAAGAACGTTTCCTGTCCATGCTGGAAACGCAGTCGCAGATCGCTGCTATGTGACCTTGGCACGTGTCTTGAACTCAGGTCGATCCCAGCTGCCCGTATCCAGAATGTCCGCAAGAATTGCGACCGCGTCGACGATATCCTGATGTGACAGATAGAGCGGCGTGAACCCGAAGCGCATAACATCCGGCGCCCGGAAATCACCGATAACACCGCGTGCAATCAGGGCCTGCATAACCGCGTACCCCTCACCGAACCGGAATGAAACCTGGCTGCCGCGTTCCGACGGACTACGGGGGCTTGCAAGTGTCAGCTGCGGGCATCTGGCCTCGACCTCCGCGATGAAAAGTTCGCTCAGGGATATCGATTTGGCGCGTATGTCGGCCATGTCGACATCCTCAAAGATGTCCAGCGCAGCGTGGAGACTTGAAAGAGCCAGAATGGCCGGCGTGCCGACGGTCATGCGCGCGATGCCGGACACCGGGCGATAATCGAGGTCGAAAGCGAACGGGGCTTCGTGCCCCATCCAGCCCGTCAGCGGAGATGAAACCTTGTCCAGATGGTCCGGTGAAACATACAGAAAGGCGGGTGCGCCAGGACCACCGTTCAGATACTTGTAACCACATCCGATTGCGAAATCCGCCTTGGCTCCCAACAGGTCAACTTCGATCGCACCGGCCGAATGTGCAAGGTCCCAAATCGCTATGGCGCCGGCATCATGGGCCTTCCGGGTCAGGTCGTTCATGTCGTGCACCCGTCCGGTCCGGTAGTCGACCTGGGTCAACATCATCGCAGCAACCTGGTCATCCAGCATCGCTTCGACCTCTTCCGGCGCAACGATTTTCAGCTCGTGTCCTTTCGCCAGGAGATCCTTGAGTCCTGCGGCAACATAGAGATCCGTGGGGAAGTTTCCGCTGTCCGACAGGATGACTTTCCGTTCCGGACGAAGAGACAGTGCCGCCGAGAGGACCTTGAAGACATTGACCGATGTACTGTCACAGGCGACGACGGTGCCATTCGGCGCGCCGATCAACCGACCAATCCGATCACCGGTGCGCAAAGGCAGATCGAACCAGCTGTGGCTGTTCCATGCCCTGATCAGACTGGTGCCCCATTGCTCCGTCACCACGTCGGCAACGCGTCCCGGGACATGTTTCGGCAGAACCCCGAGTGAATTGCCGTCCAGATAGATGACGCCCTCAGGCAGATGAAACGCATCTTTCTTGTGTCTCAAGTTGTCGTTCTGATCGGACGGATGCTGCGAAGTCATTGATTGCTCGTCATTGGCTGGCCAGCGGGGGCTGGCCTGCGGGAAAGAGGCCGCACGCTATCAAAGGCCAATCCCGCAAACAACTATATCTGTATTCCATTTCTTGGGATCAGCGTTCCTGTTGGCCGGCAGCAAAACCCGCGATGTCGCAATCAGCACATAATTGCCCGTTTGGGCGCCGGACCTCATCGTGCCGTCTGCTAGCTTTGCCTCAAGGCCGATCCGGTCAGCAACCATTGGAAATGTGGTCCAATTCAGATGTTCATAAGCGTCTTCGACATATTCAAGATCGGAATCGGCCCTTCAAGCTCGCACACCGTCGGCCCCATGGTCGCAGTTCACCGGTACCTCGACAGGATAAGAGGGCTTGCCGGAGCGGAACAGGGTGCTGCCCGCATTACCATCACGCTACACGGTTCGCTTGCTTTTACCGGCAAAGGTCACGCAACCGACAAGGCGGTATGCCTCAGTCTGCTGGGGGCGCAACCGGATACGCTCGACCCTGACCGGGTAGAGCCGATGCTGGCTTCCCTGCAGACCGAGAAAAGGCTCAATATCCCCGGACTTCCGGAGATGGCATTCAACCCTGACGAAGACGTCGTATTCGACTACGGGCCGCCACTGGCGCTGCATGCCAATGGCATGACCTTTCAACTTCACGATGCGGGTGGATCACTGATCGACACGATCATTTACTATTCGATCGGCGGCGGTTTCGTTGTCAGCGAGGCGGAACTGCGCAAGACCACCAACGAACCCGTCAATGAATTGACCACGCAAAACGTCCCCTTTCCGTTTTCTTCCGCCAAACAGATGCTTGAAATGGGAGCCGAAGCGGCTCTTTCCATCGCCGAAATGAAGCTTGAGAACGAGTGCAGCGACAGATCACGCGAGGACGTGGAAACAGGCATCGACAAACTCTGGTCTGCCATGGATTCCTGTATCAACCGCGGCATCACCCAGGCCGGCATCCTGCCGGGTGGACTAAAGGTCAAGCGCCGAGCCGCGGACATTTACCAGCAGCTCATTCGCGAGGGCCGCAGCAATCCGCTGTTTGAACACAACGTCGTTGACTGGCTCGGCGTCTATGCGATGGCCGTCAACGAGGAAAATGCCGCCGGTGGCCGGGTTGTCACTGCCCCAACGAATGGCGCGGCAGGCGTCATACCGGCGGTGACCCGCTATTATCTCGACCATTGCGCCGGAGCAGATCAGGCGGGAGTTCGCATCTTTCTTCTGACTGCTGCTGCCGTCGGCGGCATCATCAAGGCAAACGCCTCGATTTCGGGCGCAGAAGTCGGTTGTCAGGGTGAAGTCGGCTCCGCTTCCGCCATGGCGGCCGCCGGTCTTTGCGCCGCGCTCGGCGGCACGAACGAGCAGATCGAAAACGCTGCAGAAATCGCTCTGGAGCATCATCTCGGCATGACTTGCGATCCAATCGCCGGACTTGTTCAGGTTCCGTGTATCGAACGGAATGCACTTGGGGCTGTGAAGGCGGTAACCGCCGCGTCCCTGGCCCTTCGCGGCGACGGGTCTCACTTCGTCCCCCTTGACGGCTGCATCGAAACCATGCGGCAGACCGGCATGGATATGATGGAGCAGTACAAGGAAACCTCGCAAGGTGGACTCGCCGTCAATATTGTTGAGTGCTAACACACTGATAAAATTTACAATTTCTTGAAAACAGATTGCCTGATCGCGAAAAAGAGACAATAGTCGTCTCCCAGGTTGCCGCAGCTATCCATTGCGTCGATCGCGGGAGGACAAGATGGAACTCTTGAAATGGCTGGCGACACAGTCGTCGCTGGTGTTTTTGTTCGTTGCCGTTGCTCTTGGCTATTTCGCCGGCAAGCTGAAAATCGGAAACTTCGTTCTGGGCGGCATCGCCGGAACGCTCATCATGGGTGTTATCCTTGGGCAGGTAGGTGTCACGATCGATTCCGCGGTCAAGGATATCTTCTTCGCGCTCTTCATCTACGCAGTCGGCTATCAGGGTGGGCCCCAGTTCTTCCGCGCCCTGTCACTCAAGTCGCTCAATCAGCTGCTATCGGCAGCCGTCATGTGCATTCTCGGACTGTTCACAGTGCTCGCCTTTGCCTGGGGTTTCGGTCTGGACCGCGGAACGGCCGCGGGTCTTGCCGCAGGCGCACTGACGCAGTCTGCAATCATCGGCACGGCCGGCGAGACCATACAGAAACTCAGCGTCTCTGCGGACCTGAAGCAGATCATGGAGACCAACATCGCGGTCGGATACGCGGTCTGCTACATCTTCGGGTCGATTGGCCCGATCATCATGGTCACGTGGTTTTTCCCCACCGTCATGCGCTGGGATATCCGGAAGGAAGCACTCAGGCTCGCCGAGAAGATGTCAGGTGGCTCGGCCGAGCTCGAGCCGGGCCAGTTCAACGCGGCGCGCCGCATCGACACCCGCTTTTACCGGTTGAGCGACGGAAGTGAATGGCTCGGCAGATCAGCCAAAGACCTGGACGCCTCCATCGATGAAGTCGCGGTCGAAGCCGTTCTGCGTGCAGGCAGGGAAATTGACCTTGATACCGCGGAGGTTCTTCAATCGGACGATGTTGTCGCGATGACCGGCCTGGTTTCGTCGCTCGACAGCCCAGCCATGAACTGGGCGACTGAGACACAGGCACCGGACGGATATCATCTTGTGCTGGAGAACCGCCACATTGTCCTGACCAACCCTGACTACGCCGGCAACAAGCTGCAGGGCATCCATGATCACACCAGATCCAATGCCCTTCGAGATGTTTTTGTTACCGGCGTCAACAGGATGGGAAGGGAGTTGCCGCTGCTGCCGGATCTCGAGATCCACAAGGGCGATGAACTGCAATTGACCGGCAGTCCGCGCGACCTGAACCTGGTCCAGAAATCAATCGGCTATCCGATCAGCGCGGCAGCGGTCACGGACTTTATCTTCTTCGGCCTCGGCATGACGCTGGGCCTGCTTCTGGGTCTGATCGAATTCAGGATCGGCGGCGTTCCTGTCTCTGTTGGCAGCGGCGGCGGGTGCCTGCTGTCCGGTCTCCTGTTCGGCTGGCTGAGGAGCACTCATCCGCGTTTTGCCGCGTTGCCGACAGGCGCCGTCAATTTCCTGAGAGATTTCGGACTTGCCGTTTTTGTCGGAGTTGTCGGGATCAGTGCCGGTCCGCAGGTTCTGACAACACTGCAGGAACAGGGCATCAGCCTGTTCCTGTTCGGAATCGGTGTTACGCTCATTCCCCAGTTTTTCGGGTTCTTCTTTTCCTACTACGTCCTGCGAATCCAGAACCCGATCGAAGCACTTGCCTGTGTTGCCGGCGGCCGCAGTGCCAATCCGGCCTTTGCGGCTCTTCTGGGCAAGGCTGAAAACGCGACGCCGGTGGTCACATTCACTGTGACATATGCGGTCGCCAACGTGTTGCTGACCCTTTGGGGGCCGCTGATTGTCGGTCTCGTCACGACAAATCCGGCTCAATGAACGCCCCGGGAGAATTCAGATGAGTACTCAAGACTATTCGAAGTTCCAGGAACTCAGCCCGTTCGAGCTGAAGGACAAGCTTATTGAAATCGCTGCCTCGGCGTCGGAGCGGATGATGCTGAATGCAGGGCGCGGCAATCCCAATTTCCTGGCAACGCACCCGCGCCGCGCCTTTCTGCGTCTCGGCGACTTCTCGGTCGAGGAAGCCGAGCGGTCCTATTCCTATCTCGACAGCGGGTTCGGCGGACTTCCCGACAAGGAAGGAATGCTGTTGCGTTTCGAAAACTTCATTCACCGCCACGAAGACCGCGATGGCACCACCTTTCTGAGAGCGGCTCTTTCCTATGCAAAGGACCAACTCGGTATTCACAGGCATGAGTTGCTGCATGAAATGGTGGCAGGGTTTCTCGGCTGCAATTACCCGGTGCCGCCGCGGATGCTGACGCACGCGGAAAAAATCGTCGGCGCTTATCTCGGCAAGGAGATGTTCGGCAGCGAGCCGCAACAAGGCCCGTTTTCCGTCTTTGCGACGGAAGGCGGCACGGCGGCGATGACCTATATCTTCCAGACCCTGAAAGCCAACGGGCTAGTCAAGCAGGGGGACAAGGTGGCACTCGGCACGCCGATCTTTTCGCCCTATCTGGAAATCCCGCCATTGCCCGAATACGACATGCCGGTCGTCGATATCCGAATGGAGGAAGGGGCTGACTGGCAGTTCAGCGACGCGGAACTGGCAAAACTGGAAGATCCTGACATCAAGATCTTCTGCATCGTGAATCCGAGCAACCCACCCTCGGTAAAACTGTCTCCGGACGACCTCGACCGGGTGGCTGCGGTGATCAATGAAAAACGTCCGGACCTGTTCGTCGTCACCGATGATGTCTACGGCACATTTGCCGACGACTTCGTTTCTCTGTTCGCCAAGTGCCCGCGCAACACACTGTGTGTTTATTCGTTCTCAAAATATTTCGGCGCGACCGGTTGGCGCCTTGGCGTGATTGCGCTCCACGAAGACAATGTGTTCGACAAGGCGCTCACCGCACTTTCTGAAGACACAAAGAAAGAGCTCGACTGGCGTTACTCCTCACTGACAACTGCCCCCCGCGAAATAAGGTTCATCGACAGGCTGGTTGCCGACAGCCGCGCCGTGGCGCTCAACCACACGGCAGGGTCTTCAACACCGCAGCAAATTCAGATGATGCTGTTCGCGCTTGCTGGGCTGCTGGATCGCGACGACCGTTACAAGAACGCTGCCAAGAGCCTGATCCGCAAGCGGTTCAATACGCTTGAACTGAACATGGGCGTGAAACCTCATCGCGAGCCGGAAGATGTCAACTACTACACGCTGATCAATCTCCAGCACCTGAGCGGACGGCTTTACGGCGATGCTTTCGCCGATTGGTTCGTGGCCAACAAGAAGGGTTACGATTTCCTGTTCCGGCTGGCCGAGGAAACCAGCGTCGTCCTGCTTCCGGGGAAGGGTTTTGAAGTGGTCGATGCCTCGGCGCGGGTGTCCCTGGCAAACCTGACCGAAGCGGAGTATGCGAAGATCGGTGCCTTCGCACGCAAGGTCATTTCGGAGTATCACGACGAATACGCCGGGCAACAGGGCTGACAACGGCGCCGGAAACTCCATTGCGGAACCTGATTACAGAACACGCTGAACCGGGCCAGCCGGAGCAGCGTGTCTTTTTTTGTCCTTATCCGCACTTCCGGTCATACTCATCACCGATGCGCCTGAATGCTGGAGGGAACCTTGACCATCATAACCACGCCGCTTGTCGCGAGCCTGCTCGCGCTGCTTTATCTGGTTCTGAGCGTCCGCGTAATCGGCGCGCGCAATAGCGAACGCATCAGTCTCGGCGACAGGGGAAACGACATTTTGTTGCGGCGGATGCGCGTCCACGCCAATTTTGCGGAATATACACCGCTTTCCCTGCTGCTTCTGCTGATGCTGGAGCTGATGGGTGGCGCTCACTGGCTGCTTTACGGGCTGGGTCTTTTCCTGGTCGTGGGACGGACAGTCCATGCCTATGGGGTCGGTAGCGACCCGGAGCCGATGAATTTCCGTGTCGTCGGAATGGTGTTGACCTTCGTCGTGATCGGCACGGCTGCTCTCGCGAACCTGGTGCTTGCAACCAATGCACTTCTGATCGGTTAAGCTCCTGGTTCCTCAGAATTGCTGCTGCCGGGTCTTGTCGGCATGCGCAACAGGCGTGCAACCTTTCGACCAGGCGAATTCGTTTGGGCTGAACTTTCCCTTCCTCGCCAAACGGCGGGGGCCTGCTGTCGAGGCTTGCTAAACCCGGTTCCCTCCCGATTCCGGAAATTGGACATAAAGTCCAATTTCGGATATAATATCTAAATGAACTCTCTCCAGGACCTCAAAAGCTTCGAGCCGGTGTGCAAGGCAATTTCGCTGATGTTTCCCGAGATGGTCGAAGTCGTGCTTCACGATCTCAAGACAAACAGAGTTGCGCATATCGAAAACGGATTTTCCAAACGCGTCGTTGGGGATGATTCCCTGATTGAAACAGAAAATTACGCATCCGAATTGCGATCGGACGGGACGATCGGGCCCTACCGGAAATCCAGCCCTGACGGATCACGCATCAAATCCATTTCTGCGATCATTCGAGATGACGCAGGAGTACCGATCGCGCTTTTGTGCATAAACCTCAAGACCGGTGATCTGGAGGCTGTCACAGGTCTTCTCGGAAAACTGACGCGGCTGGAGGACGAAAGCGCGGGCAAGTCCATCCTCAGGAACGACTGGCGTGAGCTGGCAAATGCGGTGATCGAAGACGCGCTCAAGGAAATGAAGATCTCATCCAACCAGACACGCAAGGCTGAGCGTCTCGAAATCATCAGAAGATTGCTTCGGGCTGATGTCCTGTCTGCAAGAGGGTCTGGAGAGTATGTCGCAGAAGCGCTCGGTGTTTCCCGCGCAAGCTTCTACGCAATGCTTCGCGAAGTCAGGAACAGCGAAAAGGACAGTTCGAAATGAACCTGAAGGTGACAGCCCCGCGCAACATGAGAGACTTTGGTCTGGAAGTCTTTTTTTCGAAATGGGAATTCACCGCCAGACACCATATGACGGCCTCGGACCTGGAAAGCATGTCGCTTTCCGATCTGCTGGCCATGGCTTCGAATGAAGACCGGAAAGCATTCGAGGAGTTATGGCTGGGTTACACCGAGACCTGGGGGGCTCCCCAGTTACGTCGGGAGATTTCGAGCACCTATGATCAAATACCGGCAGACAACATCCTTTGCATGGCGGGCGCTGGCGAGGGCCTGTTTGCCATACCGAATGTGCTGCTGACGCGTGACGATCACGCCATCGTGCCGACACCCAACTACCAGGGAGCGGAAACGATCCCGCTTTCAATTTGCGAGGTAACCGGGCTTCCCATGGTCTATTCATCGCCCTCCGGCATTGGGTCAGGCGCTGAAAAAGGCGGGTGGCGCATCGATATTGGCCAATTGCGAGATGCGATCAGACCGAACACCAAACTGATTTCCCTGAATTTTCCACACAACCCGACAGGCGCACTCATGAACAGTGATGACCTGGCAGACCTCGTCTCGATTGCCAGAGAAAGTGGCATCTACATACTTGCCGACGAGGTTTACAGGGGCGTTGAGCTGGACCCGATAGATCGCATGCCGCAGATTGCAGACGTCTATGAACGCGGTATTTCCCTCAATGTAATGTCAAAGGCTTATGGATTGCCCGGGCTCCGGATTGGCTGGATTGCATCGCAGGACCGAGCATTTCTCCAAAGGGTTGAACGGTTCAAGCATTATCTTTCCATATGCAATTCAGGACCTGCCGAGATACTTGCGCTGATCGCGCTCAAGTCTCGGCACGAGATCCTTGCCCGCAATCGCGCAATCATGCTGGAAAACGTCCTGGCCCTGGAAAGGGTGTTCGACATGTTTCCAGGCCTGTTTGAATGGTTCCGGCCGCTGGGGGGCTGTGTTGCGTTTCCAAAATACTGCGGACCGGACGGAGCCGAAGCCTTTACCAGAAAGCTCATTGAAGAGAGCGGAGTGTTGCTTCTGCCGTCGTCGATCTATTCAAGTGACCTTAGCGAAACTCCGCAAAACCATTTCCGGATCGGTTTCGGCAGGAACCAGGTGTTCAAGGAGGGCCTTGCGGCCATGGCGGCGCATCTTGAAAAGCACTACCCTGACCACAAGGTTGCGCCCGACTGACATGCGCCTGTGCTGTCAGGTATCGCATGACGTTTCAAGCAGGAGCACATTTGCCGGATAATCTGAAAACAATCGAAAGAGACGCCTGGAAAGCCCTTGAGTCAGCCACGCTGGACCGAGATCTGCCCTATCGATACCTGACCCTGGCTTCCCTCGGCCGTTGCGACTTTCCGGAGGCACGGACTGTCGTGTTGCGGTCCGTTGATCGGGCCGGGCACAGGCTGGAATTCCATACAGACACACGCAGTCCGAAGTGGCAGGAGTTCCACCGGAACGGCGATGCCACGGTGCTTGGATATTCGAACAGAACGCGCGTGCAGTTGCGCCTGCGCGGCAGTATCCAGTTGTCGCATCCAGGGTCAGATCAAACGGAAATGGCCTGGAACCAGCTGCCATCGCACACCAGGTCGACCTATGCCGGCGGACCGCCGGGTGACGAACTTCCGACCCGTCCGCTGGTTTCAGGCAAAAACGCTGAACCAGAAGTGCATGCAACGGGCAAACAGTGTTTTGGCGTGCTTTTCTTCAAGGCGGCGTCTCTGGACTGGTGTCGGCTGGAGCGACAAAACAACCTGCGTGCTCGTTTCATCTACGATGACAATGGTGATCTGGAATTCTCGAACTGGATCGCGCCTTAACAGAGCGGACCTTCTTTCGTCCGGTCGCCTCGCACACCAGGCAATCAGATCTGTTGCAGCCGGGTCTTGTGGGCATGCGCGATGTGGGTTCTGGCTGCGGCCTCTGCGGCTTCGCTGTCTCCCCTGGCAATGGCGGCCACCACGGCTGCGTGCTCCTCCACTGCCGTTTCACGGCGTTCGGGCGTGTCCAGAGTTGTGCCCGCCATCAGGATCAGGGACAGGCGCAGGTGTTCGATCAGGTCGACAAGGTAGCGGTTGTGCGAGGCAAGGCAGAGGCGCCGGTGAAACTCCCTGTTGGAGCGCACCAGGCTGTCCTTGTCGGCAATGCGTTGCCTGTCCGCCCTGACCAGATCCTGCAGGATCTCGATTTCAGGCAGCGAGGCATGTTTGGCGGCAAGACCAGCTGCCGTTCCCTCCAGCATTTCGCGCATGAAATAGACTTCGTTGATCTGGCCATGGTCCAGCGTCGGAACCACCATGCCCCGGTTCGGTTCATGGACAGCAAGGCCCTGTGCCTCCAGGCGCTTTAGGCCTTCCCGGATCGGAGTTCGCGAGACGCCAAATTCCTCGGCGAGATCAGCCTCGCGCAGTCGATCGCCCGGTTTGAGCACCCGTTCCTCGATCAGACCGATCAGGCGTTTGTAGATTTCAGATCCGTTCATGCAATCTGGTTAGCGGCAAGAAGGACGTTGTGCAAGGGCGGGTCCGGGCAGGGCGTCTCGTGCCGCCCTGCCCGTGCCGTCAAACGCTGACCTTCATGTCACTGTAAGCAAGGCCGTCCGCGCCTTCATCCGTTTCGATGACCCGGATAACCGACCAGGACGACGTATCGATTTCTGCGACCCGCGCGCCATCCTGCGCACCGACAAACAGGGAATTGCCATCGGGTGAAAAGAGCAGCGATGCCGGCCCGTAGGCACCGTGTGGTGCAAGATCGATTTCCGCCTTGACCTCCCGGTTTCCGCTTTCATAGACAACTACGCGATCACCGCGCAGATCGGCCACGGCAACCGCCTGGCCTTCGGGGTGAAACCGGACCCGGATCGGCAGGAAACCGGCTTCGATCACCTCCTGCCTCTCCATGGTTTGCGGATCGAACACGATGATCGTTTCGGACTGATTGTTTCCAACCCACAATTGCTTGCCGTCGGGGCTGACATCGACAGCCTCGGGCCCGACATCCGTGTTTGCCGTGTGGGTGATTTTCATTGTCTCCGCATCAACTACCGAGACCTTGTCCGATCCCCGGCTGGTCACGTATGCCGTCGAGGAATCCGGTGACAGTGCAAGCAAATGCGTGCCGATCAGTCCCGGTTCGGCTTGCCCGGTGACTGTTCCTTTCACAACATCAACAGTAATGACGTCCCGCGTTTCCTCTGTTGTCACGATTACGCTGTCGGTATCTCCAAGCCACGCGATTCCATGCGGTGCCATGTGCGGCGAGATATCGATCGTCTTCAGATGTGCAGCAGTGGCAACATCGAAAACATTGAGCTCGCGGCCGATATAGCCGTCTTCGAGGTAGGAAACGACCACAACCTGCTCACCGTCCGGAGACAAGACCAGTTCATGAGGCGAGCCGCCTGTGACCGGCCGTTTCACCTCCTGACCCGATTCCAGATCAATGAAGCTGACGGTCCCCGCATATTTGTTGCCGACAATCAGCGTGGCCGCGCTTGCTGAGAGCGCTGTGCCGGCAACAAGACAAACCGTGGATGCTGTGGTGATGAGATATCTGGTAAATGACATTTTCTGCCTCCATTCCGTTTAATTCTTGGATAGACACCCCTTGTCTTCACCCGAAGAAGAAACGTCTTGAGAGACAGATGGTTATAAAACTACATTTCACAAAATTAAATCTACTTAATATTTCAGTAAATCATTTATTTCTTCAGTTTAATTTAATTCACAATCCGCTATTACTACTTTTTCTGCTGATTTCTGTAAAATTCACCTCGAATATCTACCGGATCAGTATCGAATTGGAGAACTTTGTGTTGGGTAACATTCGGGTTTTTTGTTGAAGGAACCGCCCTGTGCTCTGCTTCTTGGTCTGTATTTACAGAGCAGGCAAATAGACCTTCCCTCCTGTGACCGGCGAACGCGCTCCAGTCGTTTCGGAAAATGTTGTCGGCAATCCGGCCTTCAGGCGGGCGCCCAAAAACGCCATGGCCTGAGCTTCAAGCGCATCTCCATCAATGCCGTAGTCGTCCGCAGACACGACATCGCCTGCAAGACGAACCCTGAGCGCCTGCATTAGAACCGGGTTGTGGCGACCGCCTCCGCAGACAAGCCACAGGCCTGGCTTTTGGGGCAAGAGCGTTTCCGCCTTCGCAATCGCCTCGGCAGTGAAAGTCAGCAGTGTTGCAGCTCCGTCCTCAAGGCTCATGCCCTCGACGAAGTCCGCGGAAAAACTGTAGCGGTCAAGCGACTTCGGTCCGGTTTCCAACAGGAACGGATGCTTCAACGCTTCGATCAGCCGCTCTTCGTCTGCCCGCCCCTTTGCCGAAATCACTCCACCGGCGTCATAGTCACCCGCGCCCTGCACCCTGATCCAGTCGTCCAGGAGAGCATTCCCCGGCCCGATATCAAAGGCAAGCAGATGGTCGCCGCTGATGAAAGTCAGGTTGGAGACACCGCCGATGTTCAGGAAGCAGAGCGGTTCCCTGTCCGTGCCGACCACCGTTCTGGCGAGTGCCTGGTGATAAATCGGCACAAGCGGTGCACCTTCGCCTCCGGCTTCCATGTCGGCAAGCCGGACGTCACCAATGACCGGCAGACCGAGCACACTGGCGAGCACCTGCGGGTCACCAAGCTGGACCGTTTCGCCTTTCTTCGGATCGTGCCAGACGGTCTGTCCGTGGAAGACGATCGCATCCGGTGTCAGGTGATGCTCCTGCAGGAAGTCTCCAATGGCAGCCGCATGATCCGCGGTCACTTCTTCGGCGATCTCCGGCCAGGCGTCCCGATTCTCGCCCTTCCGGCCGGCAGCCTCAAGAACCATTCTTCGAGTATCGGAACGATAACCTGTCGTCGTGGCCGGACCGAAACGACTGACCGTTTGGCCGTCCGTCTCGATTTCAGCCAGGTCAATGCCATCAGCGGAGGTTCCGCTGATGGTTCCGACAATCGACCAGCCCGTCATAGGCTGGCGGCCACCTTTTTCAGACTCTCCTCGGCGATATCGAACAGGTCGTTGACCTGTCCGTCCGTAATGATCAGCGGAGGACAGAAGGCCATGGCATCAAGCATGGCACGCGAGATCAGGCCGTTTTCCTGAAAGGCGGCATTCGCGGCGGCGCCGAGCGACCCAGGCGTATCCGAATGCGCCGGGTGATGCAGCTCGGCCGCGCCGATCAGACCAATGCCGCGTGTCTCGACGACCAGAGGGTTGTCGGCAAGACCTGCCAGCCGTTTCTGGAAGGTCGGTGCGATCTCCCTGACATGCCCGACCAGGTCCCGTTCTTCGATGATTTTCAGGTTCTCCAGCGCCACAGCTGCAGCAACCGGGTGCCCGCTGCCGGTATAGCCGTGTCCCAGAACACCGATCCTGTGGGACTCGTCTGCAATCGGTTCATACACCGTGTCGTTGATCAAAAGCGCAGAAATCGGCTGATAGGAAGATGACAGGGCTTTCGACAAGGTCATCATGTCCGGCTGCAAATTGTAAGTTTCAGTCCCGAACATGTTGCCGGTTCGTCCGAAACCGCAGATCACCTCGTCGGCAACAAAAAGAATGCCGTATTTCTTGAGGACCGGCTGAACCGCTTGCCAATACCCGTCCGGAGGCACGACAACGCCGCCGGCTCCCATGACCGGTTCGGCGAAGAATGCGGCGATGGTTTCGGGACCCTCAGCCAGGATCAGGTCCTCCAGATCCTGCGCACAGCGTCTTGCAAACTCCGCCTCGCTCTCGCCGTCCTTCTTCATCGTGCGATAGTGCGGGCTGGTCGTATGCAGGATCTGCGGCAGCGGCAGGTCGAAGGACTTGTGGTTGTTCGGCAGGCCGGTCAGGCTGGCGGAGGCGACCGTCACGCCATGGTAACCGCGCATCCTGGAAATGATCTTCTTGCGTTCCGGCTGGCCAAGTGCGTTGGACCGGTACCAGATCAGCTTGATCGCCGTGTCGTTGGCCTCGGATCCGGAATTGGTGAAATAGACCTTCGACATCGGCACGGGCGCCATTTCAATCAGCTTCTCTGCAAGCTCGATGGATGGTCCGTGGGTCTTGAAGGTAAAGGTGTGATAATAGGGCAGCTTTTCCATCTGACGGGCGGCAGCTTCCACAAGACGTTTTTCACCGAAACCGACGGCAACGCTCCACAGGCCCGCCATGCCCTCGATGTAGCGCTTGCCACTCACGTCCTCGACATAGATGCCCTCGCCCTTGTCGATCACCAGCGAACCGGTTTGCTCCTGCTTGCGTGCATCCGCATAGGAGTGGAGCTGGAAAGCGACATCGCGGGCTTCGAGCGAATTCGGCAACTGCGCCATGAGACACCTCTTGTTGGAAAGCTTGCTGGATGGTTCGGCGGCAAGCTGGCTTTGAACAGCCCTGCACCGACAAAGCCACGCTAGTACCGCAAAACGACAAGCACAACGAGAAATTTCAGATAGGGAAGACAGCCGGTTTCGTGACGGCATTTGCTGTTGGTGCAAAAACAAAAAACCGCGCCGAAGCGCGGTCAAGGGGCTGACGGTTTGCCGTGGCCGGGAACCGCAGCCCGTTCACCGGATCCTGTGGGGAGCACAGGACCTGACAAACGACCGTTCAGCCAGAGTTCCCAGATATTCCGCAATGACGTGTTATTATTGTCGACGGTACCATCGCGCGGAATTTGCTTTTGTAGTGTGTCCGTCTGTTCGATATTTATTTATGCATTGATTGGTGGTTTCGATTGTCAGCGACAGCCAATATGCTGTCATTTGGTGCCAAATTGTTACGGGGGCCCATATTGAGCGAAGCCGAAGTTGATGCCGTATTGATCAGGGCTGCTGTCAAGATCATGGAGCAACGTGGAGAAGATCACGAAGAAGCTCTTCACGCGACGGGACTTTCCCCTGCGGACCTGGAAGGTTTTGATCGCCGGGTCCCGCTCAGAAAATCCGACGCTTTCCTGGAACAGGCCGCGAAGCATCTGGATGATGACCTGTTCGGATTTAATGTCGGCAAGACCACTCCGACAGGTACCTTTGGTGTGATCGCCTATCTCGGCATTTCCTCAGCAACGCTGGAACAGGCCATCCTGAACCACGTCAAATACGTCAATATCTTTGTCGACAGTTACCGTCTCTCGCTTGCCAGGACAGGCAACACCGCCAAGCTTTCCTACCAGGAGGTGAATCGCAGCTCCTATTTCAAGAGACAGGCCAATGAGGCGGGAATGGCCGCGCTCCTGTCGAATTACCGGTACGGTACTGGCAGGATCCTGCGTCCGGCGGAAATTCATTTTCATCACCAGAGAGCCGAAGCACCCGCGGAAATGAAACTCTTTTTCGGGTGCCCCATTCATTTCGGCAGCGACATCCATGGCATCGTGTTTCACACAAAGGACCTTGAAACGCCTCTCGTGCATTCCGACAGGGATCTTCTTGAGCTGATGTCGAATGTCGCTGACAAGATGCTGGAAAAGCGACGCGCCGTTCCGAAGTCCTTTCTCGCCAATGTCGAATTTCACGTGATTGACGGCTTGTCGAAAGGCCAGAGCTCGGCAAGCCTGGTCGCAGGCAAACTGGGAATGACCGAACGTACTTTCGCAAGGCGGCTTGCCGACGAGAGCACAACCTTTTCGGAGGTTCTTGAGGATGTCAGACGCAATCTGTCGGAGGAGTATCTGCACAAGAGCGATCTCTCCCTGCCGGAAATCGCTTTCCTGCTGGGCTATTCGGATTCACCTGCGTTCATCCGCGCCTACAAACGCTGGTTCGGCGTCACCCCCGGAGCACGCGCGTCTGAAGTCAGACGCCTGAAAACAGGCTAGGTTTTCTGGCAGGCCCGCTGCGTCGTCTGCTTGCGGGATTGCGTTTCTTACCAATCCTCACAATGCTACCCGTCCGCGCACGAAAGCCGGAACCTTTACTTCGGTCCTGAATTTTTCGGTAGGACGCAGGGCCTTGCCTTTTCGTCGATCGGGCCCGACCCCCGAAAAATGTGACTGACAAGATTGAGCGGCAGGGAAACCACTTCGCCGATTGCCCGGCCCGGCCCGGCATCCCTTACCTTGACATCCGGCTTGCCAAGTGTCCCGTGGATTTCAAAGGGCGAGACGATCTCGACGAGCTGCTTGCGCTTGGCGCGCGGGGCGAAGGACAGGTCAAGCGCACCGGACCTGAAGTCGACGCTGCCCGCTCCGACGAGCTGAACGTTCTGTGTTTCGACGATCATTCGCTTTGACGTTGCAGTGCCGTTCTTGAAATGCAGGGGCAGCACGGCGCAGACGATTTTGGTTGTATGGTCCTGATTGCTTGTCACCAGCCAGGTGAACACATTGAGGCCGGTCAGGTCCAGCAGCCGGTTGGGCAGCGTTCCGCCCCAGAGAGAGGCCGTCACATTGCCTGAAAGCGATTTGAGAAAGCCGGTCTCGGAGGCCGCGTTGCCCGTGACATCAAAGCTGGCATAGACAGTGCTGGAAACCGGCGCCTGCATTCCGACTTCGTTCATCAGGCTGCTGAGAGGGAACTTTTCCATACGCCCGTGTGCGCTTGCCGGCCAATTGTCCTTTCCAAGGGTCACGCCGAAATCACCGGTTACCTTGCCTCCGATAAAGTCGAGTTTGAGACCGGCCAGTTGCAGTTGATCGTTGTCATATTTCAGGTTTCCGGTGAGATTGCCGGCGTGTTTCTTTCCCGCGACGATTTTCTTCACATTGAGGGCTATATCCGCACGCAAGGTTTCCTCGAACTCCTTGTTCAGTTCGATGCTGTCATCATCTTCCACACCGGCCGTTGCGAGTTTGGCAAATTCGGACAGATCGGCCAGATCCGTGAAGTCCATTTCAGTTGAGGAAATCGAACCTGCCAGCATCAGAGCGTTGCTGTCCTGCTCGGGCTTCAGATCGAGTTCTGTCCTGATTTGCGTAACCCCTGCGCTCAGTTCGCCCGACAGTTTCGCGCCAGCAGGCGACAGACCGCTGGAACCATTGAAACCCAAGGCGGGAAACGATCTGGCCGTTTCGATGCCAAGTGCCTTCAGGATCTTTTCCGGTTGCTTCATTGCAAGTTGCGTGGAGAATTCCAGATCTTCAAGCACCCGGAACTCCGGAATCGCCATCTCGAATTTCAGTTTCAGAAGATCCGACCCTGTTACTTCTCCGCTCAACTCATCGAGGCCGAATGCTCCCGATGCCTCGTTCAGCGAAACCGTGCCCTTGACTTGGCCGAGCTCCGGTGCATCTTCCGCCGGACGATTGAGCAGCAATGCCGTCGGGAAGCGATAGGAACCGGAAAGGCTCACACCTGCAAAGGCGAGTATGTCTTCAACCTCACCTTTCATTTCGAGATAAGGCGCGTTCTTCGGACCATCCAGTATCGTAATGTCCTTGAGACCAACCCTGTCATCCGCACCCTTGATCACCCGCCCGACGGTGATCGGCCCGATTTCATCGAACTCCAATAGAACGGCATCTGTGGTGATATGGGCCTGATCCACCGCCAGTGCATCAAGCGGCCCGCTCACGCGCCCGGATATTTCTTTCAAGTTGACCGCGAATGCACTTTCAGGTGCCTTCTCCGGCGGCGCCAGTCTTGTATCGAAACGCACGTCGAATATAGATCCCTGGAAAATGTCATCTACCTTTCCAGCGATCGTGACGGCATCTCCGTTATCACCCTCGAAATCAAGCTTGAGTTCGTCTATGTCCAGGCTGTTCACCGGACCGGACGAAGACCATGTCAGCGTGGCTTTGCCATCCACCGCGCTTTCCAGGCCCAACGAGGCCAGCAACGCGGCGACCGACGGCGATTTTGACGTCAGGTTGCCCTTGATCCGTGCTATTTTTTCTGACGTATCGACGGTCCCGTTCAAACCCGTTTCCAGTCCGGGAAACGCGATCGTGAGCTCAAACGGACCTGATTTTTCTTCCAGCGCCCTCGCCGACGCGGGAACCGTCCCCGTTGCAGTGAGCGGCGTGCCATTCACTGCGGCGTCAATTTGAGCGTCCGTCGATTGAGCCCCCTCCGGCGTCTCGAGTTTCAGGGACTTGATCTGAAAGGTTTCGTTCCAGCCGTCGGCTTCATCCACAAAACGGAACAGCACGTCCGTCAGTTCAAGATTGTCGAATATGGCGCTGTTGATGAGTGTCGACGGCAATTCGAACGCCGAAGTCGTTTGCTCGGTGCTGCCAGACCCGTCGGCGTGATACTCGATCTCCGCTCCACTCATGCGGAAATTTCGAATTCCCGATGCGTTACCTCGCAGCAGGCTATAGGGTGCATCGAATTCGACGGTTTCAAAGACTCGCGCCTTTGCGCTGCCGCCACCTGATGACCGCTCGATATAGGAATCCTCGATACGCACTCCCAGTCGCAGACCGGGCGTCAGAACGACCGGGCCTCGAACCTCAACCGGCCGGCCGAAGATACGGGTCAGCATCTCGCCAGCCTGTTCCTGACGGACGGGAGAATAAAGCTCGAGTGTAGCCACACAATATGCAACCGCGAATGCCGCTACCAAAAGCGCACCTGAGCCGAACGCCAGGACGCGAAACAGCCTGGCAATTCGTCCAGATGGATTTTCAGCCGCGTCGCTCAAGCTGCCAGCCTTCAATATGTGCCCGAGGAAAGCCCTCGATGCCCACTCTAAACCTGTTTTGGTACAGTTTGGCGCCAAATAAATCTGACCGGGTTCACAAAGCCCGGTCCTGGGGTCACGTTTTGGCAGGTGTGACGCTCCAAACGGCTGGCCTCTCCCAAATCAACAAAAAACGCCACCTTGACCAAGGCGGCGTTTTTCAACTCGTGCTGTTGTTTCGATGCTCGGGCGCTGTCGCAGAACGCCCGGACGCAATCAGGCTTTTTTCCGGTTCCTGAAAAATGCCAGGCCGGCAAGTCCACCGAGCAGAAGCACTCCGCCGGCCGGGATCGGAACGGCCGTGGCCTGTACATCCCAATGTGCGGATTCCTTGGTGGAAAGAGACGATCCGGCAATCGGATCGACGAGAAAGCTCACTACGCCGCTCAACGTGCCCAGATCAATAGTCAATCCGGACATGCCAAGGATGTAGGTCGTGGTGCCCACGACGAGTTCGCCATCAAAGACGCTCGTTGTCGGTTGCCAGTTGAAGACGACATTGTAAGCGGAGCTGCCGAAGTCCATCGTCCAGCCGTCTCTCCATTTGTTGCCGCCACCACCATTGTGGGTGACGCCGCCATAAAGAGCCAGATCACCCGTCAGTTCCAGAACCGGGCTGCCGACAGCATTGCTGAAATCACCGAACGACTGGCCCGGGCTTGCGGCAGGAGCGCCAGGGTTCACACCCGGACCACCAGCTTCATGGGCAACACCGGACACCGGCACTGCCGCTGCTTCTTGTACTGCAAGCGGGGCCGTCATTGCGATGACGCCCGCCAAAACTACACCGTGAAGTCGCATGCTCCACTCCCTGTCTTGCATTGTCTCAAATCATCCGGCCTGTGCTCTCGAGGGCATTTGGGGCCGGATCTCTCAGGGAAAGCATCTATAGCGTTGCTCGGTGGGAGACAATTGAAATCACTCTGATTCAAAAGAGATTTTTAAAACTTCGTTAACGACGCCAGAAAGTCTTACGTGGCGGAATTCTGATGTTCTGCACAGGAGCGCCGAAAGTTGCCCGGCCATCAGCGAGGCATCCACACAAAACGAAAACGCCGCCCGTTCGGGCGGCGTCTGCGGTTTTTTGCATTTCGCATTGGCGAAATCTGCTGTCAGGCAGCTTACATGAACGCAATCAGGCGTTCTTGCGGCGCCGGACCATAGCCAGCCCTGCCAGGCCGGTCAAAAGCAATACGCCACCCGCCGGAAGCGGAACAACCGTTGCATGAAGATCCCAGTGCATGTCTTCCGTCGGCTTGACCGATCCGAAAATCGGGTCGACGACGAAAGTCACCAGTCCGGTCACGGACCCCAGGGACAAAATGGTGCCGCTGACACCGGAGAACGCAGTGGCGACACCGTTGACGATGATCCTGCCGTCAACAACCTTCGGCGTCTCTTTTTCGTCGTGCTGCCAGTTGAACACGAGATCGTAGACACCAGAGCCAAAGTCCATTGACCAGCCGTCGACGAAATTCGTCGGGCTGCTGTGTCTGACGCCACCATAGATGCTGGTGTCGCCAATCACGTTGAACAGCGGATCGGCAGTTGTCGTGCTGAAATCGGAAATGGTGATACCGGAGCTGGCTGCTGGAGCCGTGCTGATGGTACCCGCGCCGCCACCTTCGTGAATGACGCCCGATACATTGTTGAATACTGCTGCCTGGGCAGATATGCCAGCGAACATCGCGGCACCGGCGACAGCGCCGGCAATTGTCAGCTTGTGAAGCTTCATAAACCCTAACCTCCAAATGACTTTTTGGTCACGATGACTTAAAGCAAATCGCTCTAGTGAATCGTATTAACCCCTGTTGCGCGAGGTTGCATCAATGATTGCAAAATCCCTCTTACGCAGCGGCACGTTACCATGACGCGTATCAAGACGAAACAGATTATTAACTTTTTGTTAGTTTTTACATTGAAACAACATGCAGTATCGCCAGGTCCGTCGAGAAGCATTTTTATTGTTAATTTTCAATGATTTATCAATCCAAAGCACAAAACGACCGGCAAAGGCGCCAACGCCCACTGGTTGAAAACGCCAGAAATTGCAAGCACTCATCCAGATCGTCTTCAAGAATCGTCCATCGCGGCGATCCTGGAAACTTTACAGGGATTTTCGGGATTGGCGCACCGGGGAGGATTCGAACCCCCGACCCCCAGATTCGTAGTCTGGTGCTCTATCCAGCTGAGCTACCGGTGCTTATGGGTGCGAAGATCGGGTTATCCTGATGATTAATCACCGGATGCCCGCCTTGGCTTTGCGGGGCGCTGTGTGCCCCGGACAGGGCGCTTACGTACTGCGGTCCGGCAGGGATTGCAAGGGACTTGCGGAACTTTTTTTCGGTGAATTGTCACACGAGCCGCAAAGCCGCAGAAATCCTCGTGACTTATTCGTTTCTGCCTTGGCACCCTGTGCAAAACAATGCCTCTTCAGGACGAGCGGTCCGGCACCTTGAGGCGGAAGCACGCCCCGGGCTTGCTTTCGTCCAGGTGAATGCTGCCGCCATGGGCTTTCAGGAGTTCGGCGACAATCGCAAGACCAAGACCGACACCGCCTTTCTTGGACCCGCTGTGAAAGGCCTTGAACAACGCCTTTCTGATATTGCCGGGGATCCCAGGACCGGTGTCGGAAATCATGACATGAACGCAATCGCCCTCGCGCATCGCATCCATGGAAATCCGGCGCACCAGCGTCTCGTCCTTTTCGGCTTCGAGCGCCTGAAGGGCATTGCGGACGAGATTGAGCAGAACCCGAAAGATCTGTTCAGGATCGGCATCAATCTCGATGTGGTCCGGAACCCTGTTTTCGAAAGCCACTGTCTCGTGATCGACAAGTCCAAGTACATCGGCAACATCGTCGCCGACCCGCTGGAGCGCCAGCAGGCGCCGCTGAGGCGGGCGCTCCTGGGCCTTGCCATAGGACATCACCGCCTGGGTGTAGCCGACAGCCCTGTCGAGCGTTGCCAGGATCTTCGGTGCAAGACGGCTGACCGTCGGATCGGGGACATGTTCCAGACGCTCAAGAAACAATTGCGCGGACGCCAGCAGGTTTCTCAAATCGTGGTTGATCTTGGAGACCGCGAGACCAAGATCGGCAAGTCGCTGTTTCTGATGCAATGCGCGCGACAGGGCTTCTTCCATGGCTGCCAGCCGGATTTCCGCATCTCCCAATTCATCCTGGCGGCCCGACACCGTGACAATACGGGAGGTATCCTCGGGATTTTCCGCAAATCGCTCCATGGAACGGGTCAGGCGGCGCAGCGGCCTTATGAATAGGGCGCGCAAGGTAATATAGACAAGCCCCGCGGTGATGACCGAGATGAACAGAGACAGGGCAAGAATGCGCCCGGAGAAGGCCAGCATGTCCTGCTGCAGGAGTTCGACCGGCAACACGACATCGACACGCTCCGTGTGGCCCATCTGGCCGACACCGACCACACGCATCACGCCGTCGCCCCGGTAGGTCAGAATTTGAAAACTGCCGATGATCGACGACCAGGCGCTCACATTGGCCATGTCGACGACGAAATCAACCTCGCCCGGTACATCGTTCATCGCGATCAGGCTTCGCCGGGAACCCTGATCAAGCGAAATGGCCACAGCCCCTGTCGTCTGCAACAATTCTTCCTGAAGGCGCGGGGCGATCGTGCTGGTTTCCGCCAGCACCGACGCGGCCACGCCGGCTGTCGTCAGGCGATCCATGAGCCAGGTGTTGCGGTAGTTGGCGATGGACGGAACGTAGATGAAGACTTCCGACAGCATGACGAACAACACGGTCAGCAGCAGGAGTTTTCCCGACAGGCCGCCGAGCCGGTGCCGGTCAAACCGATCCCCCGGTCCGGATTGTCCGCCCGTATCGTCTGTCGGGACTGCGGCGCCTTCCGGCGCGCCCTCATGCTTCATGTCCAATCGTCCCAAATGCCAACCGTGCCGCGCAGCACCAATTGCAATATCTTATCCAAACTTGCGCAACATACCGATAACCCGTCGCAACCAAACATTCTTTGGCGCTTCCGCATAGTACGAAATTGCCGCACGTCGCACCAGTTCCCCGAGCGTCGGATAAGGGGCGATGAAACCCGCGAGGTCCTTCATGGTCATTTTTTTCGAAAGAGCCAGGGAAAGAAGATTGATGATCTCGCCCGCCTGGGCCCCGACAATGTCGGCACCGAGCAAGCGTCCGCGCGGTCCGGCTATCAGTTTCAGCCGCCCTTCGGTAAGACCTTCCGCCTGGGCCCTGTCATTGCCGAGATAGGTTGACGTCAGAACCTTGACCCTGGCCCCGTATTCGGCCCGGGCCTCGGCCTCCGACATCCCCACATGCGCAAGCTCGGGAGATGTAAAGGTAACCCAGGGAACAATCGTGTCGTCCATTGCGATCGGCATGCGGAAGAGGGTGGACCGGATGATCAGCCCGGCCTGGTATCCGGCAACATGCGTGAATTGCAGCCCGCCGGCGACATCGCCGATCGCATAGACCTTGCGGTTTGTGGTGCGCAGTCCCTTGTCGACCCTGATCCCCTTGCGATCGTAGTCGATCCCGGCAGCGTCAAGTCCCAAGCCGTCGACATTGGGCGCCCTGCCGGTCGCGACAAGCAAATGGCTGGCAACCAGATCAACAACCGCCCCGTCCGAGGTTCTTGCCGAGATCGCTGTGCCCTCGTCTGTTTTCGCGACTTTTTCTACCGCGGTCTCTTCGAGGATTTCGATCCCTTCGTTCCTGAGCGTTTCCAGAACGACAGCACCAAGTTCCTGATCATCCTTTCCAAGTGCCCTTGCAGCTTCGAATACCGTCACCCTGGCGCCCAGGCGGCGATGAGCCTGGGCCATTTCCAGCCCGATCGGCCCCGCGCCTATGATCGCCAGATGCTCGGGAACCTCGCGCAGTTCAAACAGCGTCTCGTTGGTGAGATAGGGAACGTCATCGAGACCCGGTACAGGAGGGATGAAGGCCGTCGACCCGGTCGCGACGACAAACCTGCGCGCCCTGATTTCCGTGTCACCGACCAAAACGGTGCCGGCTCCGGTAAACCTGGCAGGCTCTCTCAGAACCGTCACCCCGAGGTCTTCGAAGCGTTCCTGCGAGTCATGCGGTTCGATCGCCGCAATGACGCTGCGCACATGATCATTCGCCTTGGCGAAGTCTATGTCCTGACCGCTGGAATGAATTCCGAACATGGCGTTTCGGCGGACGCCTGAAGCAGCCTTCGCGGCTGCAAGCAGGGATTTGGATGGAACACAGCCATAATTGAGGCAATCGCCTCCCATCAGGCCCTTTTCCACCAGAACCACGTCAACCCCGAATGCCGCGGCAGCGGCGGACACGGAAAGACCCCCGGAACCGGCACCGATCACACAAATATCCGGGGTCAGCAGTTCCGTCATGGAGGGCTCCATTTCAATTAGGTGAACATTGTTGGATCGAGTTTAGAGGATGACGTCAGCGCGCACGGACTTTTTTCAGAACCACCGGGATCAAACTGGCGATTCCGAGAGCAAAAAATGCCGCCAGAAGCTGAGGTGTCACGAGGGCGGACACATCGACCTGGCAAGTACCTGCAGCTGCGCATCCGGGGCTGGCCGCCTCCTGGGCTTCGATAACGCTGTCGAGACCCGAGCCGATGAAGGCAAAGGCAAACGTCCCGGGAATAATGCCGATGAATGTTGCCAGAGCATATGTCGGCAGGCGCATCTGGAAGATGGCAGGTGCGATGTTGACGAGCCAGAAGGGAAAGACGGGGGTCAGGCGCAGAAACAGAAGGTAGCTGAAACCTTCCCGGCGAAATCCTTCGGCAAGGCGCGACAGAAACGGACCGGCCCGGCGGGTCAGGACTTCCCCGAAAGAGGACCGGGCAACGATGAAGACAGCACAGGCACCGAGCGTTGCGCCGATCACGGTGACAAAGCCTCCGGCGATCCACCCGAACAGGAAGCCACCTGCAATTGTGAGCAGCGACGCTCCGGGAAAGGAAAGAGCAACACAAACAACATAGGCGACCAGATACACCAGTGAGGCAAGGACGAAATTCTGCTGAACAAATCCGACCAGATCCTGCCGCTGCATGATGAGGTTGGAAAGCGTGAGCTGCTGGTGCAACCCCTGTGAAAAGGCAGCAATCATCAGCAGAAGCAATACGGCCAGCGGAAGCCACTTTTTGATCCTGCCGTATACAGACGCCTTCAACGGAGTTTCGACTACCGGCTCTGTTTCCTTCGGCCCAGTCATGGTGTCTGCCTTATCCCCCAGCATGTCCATTCCCATCAGCTTGTCTTTCCAGGGCGGTTCTTGTTGCCGCCATGGTGTTCTTTAAGCCAGATGTACCTTATAGCTGGTAAAAAGAAGCGTCTTTCACCGATAAGTGACGCCAAGGTGTTGCCAATTCACCTGTGCGTGAACTGCATTTCGTTCCGAGATTCTTGCAGCGCAACGTTGACTTGGAGCTGCGCGGCGCTTATAAGCGCGCTCGATCGGGACATGCATTCGGACCCAAGGCTGTTTTGAGCCGCGCGCTTCCAGCGCTTCGAGTGCTTTCTCCAAAGAATTTAAATGAACAAGGGCCGCGCTCAAAACCGCGCGGGGAAGAACAATGAAGCGTACGTATCAACCGAGCCGTCTTGTCCGCAAGCGCCGCCACGGATTCCGCGCACGTATGGCAACCAAAAACGGTCGTCAGGTGCTTGCTCGCCGGCGTGCAAAGGGCCGTAAGAGCCTCAGCGCCTGATCGGCAACCCGCGCGCAGTGCGTCGGTTGGCGGCGTCTGCCAACACCAATCTGGCGCCATGGACACTTTGAAAAAGCGCTCCGAATTCCTGGCGGTCGCCAAAGGCGGCCGGTTGGGTCGGCGCGCTTTTCTCGTTCAGGGTCTGACGCGCGACACGGATGATGCACCGCGTGTGGGCTATACCGTTACCAAGAAAACAGGCAATTCCGTCGTGCGCAGCCGAATCAAACGGCGGCTGCGGGCTGCCGTTGCCGCGCTCAAAACCGGCGATATTCCGCAAAAAGCGGATTTTGTGCTTGTCGCTCGCGATTCAGCGCTCACTCTTCCCTTTCAAAAACTCGTTGCAGACCTTAAGTCTGGCCTTAACCAAGTGCTTGACCCGGAGACACCGCGCGGACGGGGAAAACCGCACCGGAGTAACCGGACATCTCCAGCGACACTGCGCAGGAAACAGGGGTAACACCAGTTGATTTCTGAAAACCGAAACACGATCCTGGCAATCGTTTTGTCCCTGATTGTTCTGCTGGGTTGGCAATATTTCGTTGCCAATCCCGAATTGGAGCGTCAACAGGCAGCTCTCCAGACGCAGCAGCAAGCCGAAGCGGAACGCCAGGCCGCCAACGGTGGCGCCAATCCGGATGCTCCGCAGCCTTCTGCGGCCCCCGGCAGCAACGCGGCCTTGCCGGCGCAAGGGGCAGATCGACCTGCCGTGTTTGCAAACCGGGAACAGGCTGTCGCTGCCGACAAGCGCGTCGTGATCAATTCTCCCCGGCTTGAAGGGTCGATCAACCTTTCGGGCGGGCGTCTCGATGACCTGCGCCTGAAGGACTACCACGAGACCGTCGACAAGAGCAGTCCGACGATCGCCCTGTTTTCACCCAAGGGCAGCCCGAACCCCTATTACACCGACTACGGCTGGGTTGCCGATCCGGGAGCCAACGTGCCCCTGCCCGGCCCCGACACGGTCTGGTCGGTCGACGGCGAGACGACCCTGACACCCACCACACCGTTGACCCTTGTTTGGAACAACGGTGCGGGCCTCACCTTCAAACGAACCTTTTCCGTCGACGAGAATTATCTGTTCACAGTTGCCCAATCCGTCGAAAACACGTCTTCGGCAGATGTTACGCTTTATCCCTATGGCCTGATAGCCAGGAAAGGCGTGCCTGAAACCACGGGCATCTGGATCCTTCACGAAGGCCTCCTGGGTGTATTCGGCGAGGAAGGCCTTCAGGAAATCGACTATTCCGACCTGGAAGACGAAGGCACGATCCGTCCGGCCAGCGTAGACAACGGCTGGCTCGGCATAACCGACAAGTACTGGGCCGCGACGCTCATGCCGGTCCCCGGCCAGGAGTTCCAGCCGAGTTTCAGTTTCTCCCGGACGACAGGAAATTTCCAGGCTGACTATCTGGGCACCGGTGTTGCCGTCCCTGCAGGTGGCACGGCGGAGACCAGCTCATATCTGTTCGCCGGTGCCAAGGAAACGAAGCTGATCGATGCCTACGAGGAATCGCTCAATCTCAACCGGTTCGAACTGATGATCGATTGGGGCTGGTTCTATTTCCTGACGAAGCCGATGTTCTTCGCGATCGACTACTTCTTCCATCTGATAGGCAACTTCGGCGTCGCCATTCTGGTGGTAACCGTCATCATCAAGCTGATCTTCTTCCCGCTGGCCAACAAGTCCTACGTCTCCATGAGCAAGATGAAACTTGCGCAGCCGCAGATGACGGAAATCCGCGAGAAATACTCCGATGACCGACAGAAACAGCAACAGGCGCTGATGGAGCTCTACAAGAAGGAAAAGATCAATCCGCTGGCCGGCTGCCTGCCGATCCTGATACAGATCCCGGTCTTCTTTGCGCTCTACAAGGTTCTGTTCGTCACCATCGAAATGCGTCACGCGCCCTTCTTCGGCTGGATTCAGGACCTGTCCGCGCCCGACCCGACCTCGCTCTTCAATCTCTTCGGCCTGATCCCCTGGGATCCGCCGCAATTGCTGATGCTGGGCGTCTGGCCGCTGGTCATGGGTATCTCCATGTTCGTTCAGATGAAAATGAACCCGGCACCGCCTGATCCCACCCAGCAAATGATCTTCACCTGGATGCCCGTTGTCTTCACGTTCATGCTGGCATCGTTCCCGGCAGGACTTGTCATTTACTGGGCCTGGAACAACACGCTGTCGATTACGCAGCAATACGTGATCATGCGCCGTCAGGGAGCCAAGGTGGAACTCTGGGACAATATAGGGTCCATGTTCAAGCGAAAGAAACCGGCCTCGGACGACAAGGGCTGACAAGCCCGAAAAGACCTGATAGACAGCAAGGCCTCGCCCACAGGCGGGGCCTTTTTATTGCAGCAACTCATGGAGAGTGCAGACCAATGATCCGATAAAGCAAGACCTGTTCAGCAAGGCGAAGCCGCCGACCGGCAGGTCGATCGCGCAACATGCGCTCACATTTCTTCCCTTGATTCTTGCATATTGGAGGTCCCATGCACGGCCCCTCACCCGACACACTTCATCCATTCAACGGCGAATCTCATACGGTTTTCCTGAAAAACGTCATCTCAAGGCCAACGATCGAAGTGGGTGACTACACCTACTACCATGACTTCGAAAACGCCTCGGACTTTGAAAACCGGAACGTGCGCTATCATTTTGACAACATTGGCGACCGCTTGAAGATCGGCAAGTTCTGCGCGTTGGCGGCAGGCACCAGTTTCATCATGAGCGGCGCCAATCATGCAATGACCGGGATTTCGACCTATCCCTTTCATATCTTCGACAAGGGCTGGGCGGAACAATTTGACCCGGCAACGATCTTCGACCATCTGCGCGGCGACACGATTGTTGGCAATGATGTGTGGTTCGGAACCAACTCGACCGTCATGCCCGGGGTCACCATCTGCTCCGGCGCCATCATAGGCGCCCACGCCGTTGTCGCTTCGGACGTGCCACCCTACGCGGTCGTGGTCGGCAACCCGGGACGGGTTGTGCGACTGCGCTTCGACGAGCAGACAATCGACCGTCTCCTGGACGTTGCGTGGTGGGACTGGCCGATCGAAAAGATCACACGCCATCTTTCCGCAATCTGGGGGGCCGACGCCGGCGTTCTTGAGAGAGCGGCCGCCAATCACGACAGCAACCTCGACGTGAACGAAAAGGCAAGCTAAAAGCGCTTCATGAACGACGAACAAACCTATACCCAGGAAGACTTGGAAGCGGGCCGGCTGATGTTTGCCCGCGCCTGGGATTTTCTAACCAGCGTCACCGATATGTCCAACCTTCCGGATGCGGCCGGCACCGAGATCGCCTTTGCCGGGCGCTCCAACGTGGGCAAGTCCAGCCTGATCAACGCCCTGACCGGGCGCAAGGGTCTGGCCCGCACGTCATCGACACCGGGCCGGACACAGATGCTGAACTTCTTCATCGCACCGGACACGCCCCTGACAATCGTTGACATGCCGGGCTACGGCTATGCCCAGGCGCCGAAAGAGCTGGTCGAAGCGTGGACGCAACTCGTCTTCTCCTACCTGCGCGGCCGCCCGAACCTGCGCCGGGTCATCCTCTTGATCGACAGCCGGCACGGCATCAAGAAAAACGACCTTGAGGCAATGGACCTTCTGGACAAGGCTGCCGTCGTCTATCAGGTGGTGCTGACCAAGTCCGACAAGATCAAGCCGACCCAACTTGCCCGGCTCATTTCCGATACGCAGGCATTGCTTGCAAAACGTATCGCAGCACACCCGCTGATCGTCGCAACATCCTCCGAAAAGAACCTGGGTATCGACGAATTGAGAGCCGAACTCTGTCTTCTGGCCAATCAGTAATCTTTGAAGGCCGCCGACAGTTCCGAGAATTGTGAAGAAACAGCAAACCGGTTATAGCAGGGTTCTTCTGCAAGAGATCAATTCCAGTTGAGTAAAAAGCTTTGATGACCAATCCCGACATGGCCAGCCGCGCCCATATTATCGCGCAAGCCCTGCCTTACATGCAGCGCTACGACGACAGGACCGTGGTGGTGAAGTACGGCGGTCATGCGATGGGCGATCCTTCACTTGGCCAGGCCTTCGCACGCGACATCACGCTGCTGCGTCAGTCGGGTGTCAATCCGGTCGTGGTGCACGGCGGCGGGCCGCAGATCGGAAAGATGCTGCAACGGCTCAACATCGTCAGTGAATTCAAGGCCGGCCTCCGCGTGACCGACAAGGCCACGGTCGAAGTCGTGGAGATGGTTCTTGCCGGGTCCATCAACAAGGAAATCGTCCAGATGATCAATGCCGAAGGCGGCCGGGCCGTCGGCCTGTGCGGCAAGGACGGCAATCTGGTCACTGCCCGAAAACTCAACCGCACCGTCGTCGACCCGGACAGCAACATCGAAAGCGTTGTCGATCTCGGCTTCGTCGGCGAGCCTGCCAGCGTCGACCCGACAGTGCTCCGGCTGGTTCTCAAGGAAGCCATCATACCGGTCGTTGCCCCGGTTGCGCATGGCGAGGACGGAGAGACCTACAACATCAACGCGGATACCGCGGCAGGTGCGATCGCCGGGTCGCTCAATGCCAAGCGCCTGCTGTTCCTCACGGATGTTCCCGGCGTTCTCGACAAGGACGGCAATCTGATCAAGCAGCTCAGCGTTGCCAAGGCACGCGAACTGATGAAAGACGGTACCATTTCCGGCGGGATGATCCCCAAGGTCGAAACCTGCATCGGGGCACTCGACAAGGGCGTGGAAGGTGTTGTTATCCTGAACGGCAAGGTTCCCCACGCCGTCCTGCTTGAACTGTTCACCGATGGCGGCGCAGGGACGTTGATCCGCCCGTGACCGGTAAACGCATTTTGCCCCTGGAGGGCCAACACGCACATCGCCAGGACCTCAGGGTCTTCAAGGGTGTCGAAGCCTGGGTTTTCGATCTGGACAACACACTCTACCCTCACGAGGCGGATCTCTTTTCCCAGATAGACGAACAGATCGCGCTATATGTGCAAAAGGTCCTGGACCTGAACCGGTCCGAAGCAATGGTGCACCAGAAGGCGCTCTATCACGAACATGGAACAACCCTGCGTGGCTTGATGACAACGCAGAAAATCGATCCTGACGACTATCTCGCGTTCGTTCACGACATCGATTATTCCGGCCTTGAACCCAACCCCGACCTGAGCGCAGCAATCGACGCGCTTCCCGGCAAGAAGTTCATCTTCACGAATGGCGACCGGCCGCATGCGGAACGGACCGCTGCGGCCCTGGGCATATCCGACAATTTCGAAGACATTTTCGATATCGTCTCCGCTGATCTCGTGCCAAAGCCAAATCGTGAGACCTATGACAAGTTCATTGACCTCACCGGAATTTCCCCCGCCCGGGCGGCCATGTTCGAAGATCTTTCCAAGAACCTGAGCGTTCCCCATCAACTTGGCATGCGCACGGCCCTTATTGTTCCGAAGGGCTCAAGGGGCGTCTTCCAGGAAAGCTGGGATCTCGAAGGCGATCCCTACCCTCATGTCGATTTTGTCACCGAAGACCTGACAGGCTTCCTGAGGGCTGTCTTGGGTGCACTGAGCTAAAGTGCCCGGGCCCACGAAAATGCAGTCAAATTCACAGGCATGGAATGCTCTTTGAGACGAAACGCGCTGCCGTAATGGTGGACTGCGCGTATGATTTCTCAAGATGATGATCCAAATCTGGTGAGCTTGCCAAAGGTCAAGCATCGCGGTCGTCAACCCTTTTCTGACGCTCGGCTATCGAGGTTTCAACCCTGGGGAAGGCCATTCGCCAGTCTTGTGGGTGGCAACACAAATCATTGGCCGCACCCACAGGATTTACCGGCAGGATCTATCGTCCGGATTTACCGATATTGGATTGAGATGGAAGTGGCGGCCAAATGCCGTTTTCACCGAGAGTATTCTTATTTCCAAGAAACTCCTCTAGATTGAGTAAAACTCAACTCGTGGAACGTGACCTCAAATGGCTTCCCTGCGCGCCCTTCATGCCTTTTCCCTGCTGGCCCGTCATGGCCGCGCATCGATTGCAGCCGAAAAACTCGGGGTCTCGCCGTCGGCCCTTTCCCACCTCATGCGCAAGCTCGAGAGCGAACTGGGAGCAACACTGGTCAACCGTGACGGCCGCGGTCTGACACTGACCGACGAGGGTCAGCGTCTGGCTCTCAGTCTGGGGGATGCCTTCGACCGGATAGAGGAAGCCGTCGACAGCTTCAAACGGCGCGGACGGACAGAATTGCGGATCAGCACAGTCTCCACCTTTGCGACACGCTGGCTGATTCCCCGCCTACCCGATTTTCAGGCTGAACAACCCGACGTGGAACTGCTCTTGTCCGCCTCCACACGCATGGTCGATCTCGACCGGGAAAACTACGATTGTGCGATCCGGCTCGGCACGGGCAACTGGTCAAATGTCGAAAGCCACCTGCTCTGGAATGAACATCTTGCCGTTGCCATGGCTCCAAGTCTCCTGAGCGGAAAGGATCCGTCGGACCCTCTGGTACTGTTGGACCTTCCGCTGCTGCACAGTTCCGCGCGGCGAAACGACTGGACCGAATGGCTGGAAGAGGCTGGAATTTCACATCCCGATGTTCACTCGGGCACAGTCCTTCAGAGCCGCGATCTCGCGATTCAGGCTGCGATCGCGGGCATGGGCACCATCGCGATCGACCGCCGCTTCATCTCCCAGGAACTCGACGCCGGTCATTTGATTTCGCCCGACTGGCCGGTTCTGGAACTGGAAACAGGCTACTGGTTCGTCAGATCTCCTGCGAGAACCCTGACCCGGCCGGTTGCAACGTTCAGGGAATGGCTGCAGGGCGCAGCCCGAACCTAGCGAACTGGCGACTGTTCTTCTGCCATGGCCGCGCTGCGTGTTGCGGATGGCAGCTCACCAAAATGAGAACGGTACTGACGCGCAAACCGGCTCCCGTCCCAAAAACCATGGAGTGCCGCAATGTCTCCGATTGAGTGACGACAAAAGCGCCTGTCAGTCAATTTGCGCCGGACATCGTGCAGCTTCAAGAGGCGAAGATAGGCAAGCGGTCCCATCGCCACATGTGAGGAGAACGCCTGCTGGACCGATCGTTTCGATACATTGGTGAATTGTGCCAGCTCATTGGCACTCATTGACAGCGATGATCGCGATTTCAACGACGTCCTGCACTGCAGGAAACGTTCAAATACCCGGTCTTCAGCGGAACTGGCCAATCGAGCCATGGACACATCCAGCGAGAGTTTCGATGCGATACTGGCAATCAGGGCACGGCCGGCAACTCTGTCCGAATTTCGCGTTTCGGGCTCGATGGCACATTCCATCGCCGATATCGCGTCTTCGCGTAGCCGTGCCGCCAAACCCGGAGCTTTCAGAAGACGTGGTTTGCCCGACAAGTGCTCCAGCCAGTCAGCCAGCGCAGGAGACAGGACATTCTGCTTCAAAAGCGTGGTTTTCCGGATCGCAACCGCCATCACCGACCCATTGACTGGGCTGACCAGATGCAGGTGCCCCAACGGGGGCAATACAAATACATCCGCGTCGCTCATATGCTGCCCCATGACGACAAAGGGAGCTGGAGCATTCAGCACGACACCGAAGGAAATGTGGTCGCTCGCGCCGATGACCTCCTGTTCCAGACCCTGGTTGCAAAATTCCATATGGACAGCAGCGTCAGGTCCGAGAAACAGGGACAGGAACCTGCCACGGAAGGCGCCGGACGTCAGCTGGAGGTAAGACTGTTCGTGACCCGTGAGCTGTTCCGCCTGCTGGTCGTAGTCGCAAAACACGTTGTCGGCGAGGAAGCCGCATTCTGCGCCAAAGCCATATCTGGGAAACCAACGCTCTGAAATTACTGTGCTTTTCATGACGAACAGTCACACCTCCCTTGCGCTGAAGACCTACCACTCAGAGCCTTCCGTGGATTACGCTTGATCCAGTCAAAAGACCTGAAAACCAGTCACACCGGGAGGGTAGCATGATCAAATATCTCATCGCTGCATTTGTGCTTTTCCTGACAATTCCGGCGCAGGCCGAAGATCGCTGGATGTCGATCCCGCCGGCCCCGCCGATGCCGGAAGCCGCATCAAGCGGAACGGTGAATGTCAACGGCATCGACATGTATCATGCGATTTACGGGGATGCCGACGGCACACCGATCCTGCTGATCCACGGTGGTCTCGCCCATGGCGATATATGGGCCGCCCAGGTCGCCGACCTCATGCAGGACCACACGGTGATTGTTGCCGATACCCGCGGTCACGGGCGCTCGACAAACGACGGCAGCGAGTATACCTACGCCCGCCTGGCTGCGGACTACCTGGCGCTGCTCGACCAGATCGGTGTTGATCGCGTACATCTGGTCGGCTGGTCGGATGGGGCGAATATCGGATATTCGATTTCGCAGACAAATCCTGAGCGCCTTGCGAGCCATTTCGCCCATGCCGGCAACATCACGCTTGATGGTGTCGATCCGTCTGTCGAGACAAACGAGGTCTTCGGAACCTATGTTGGAATGATGGCGGGTGACTATGCCGAAATGTCACCGACCCCGGACGGGTTCGAGAATTTTTTGGGTGCTGTTGCCAAAATGTGGGGATCTTCAAAACCGGGTGGACCCGACGCTCTCAAGTCCGTAACGGTCCCGACGCTTGTGGTGCAAAGCGAATTTGACGAAGCCATCCTGATGGACCACTCGAAGATGATTGCCGAGATCATGCCGAGCGCAGATTTCCTGGTCCTTGAGGATGTCAGTCATTTTGCTTCGTTCCAGGCCGCCGACGAGTACACCGATGCCATTCGGAATTTCATCGAACCCTGAGCACTCGAAGAAAAGAACCAATTGTGTGCAAACCCGTCGTCAGTTGCATGGCGGGTTTGTCAGGTTTTCCAAATCATCGTCTTCCTGCAAGGGTTGCCGGCCACGTGGCTCAGTTTTCTTTCAACAACAGATCGCCAAGATGTATCGCGCATTCGGTTGCCTTGCCGCGATGCAACGGCCAGTCCTGCATCAGACCTTCAACGATCAGCGTAATCTCGCCCTGTCGATCCGGCAGGCCCGACAACGCGGCAACTTCATGTGCAACGTCCGTTTTGTGCCTTGCCAGAAGGCTGCGAAGCCTCGCGTCCCTCGGGGCCGCGGCGACGGCGGCATGAAACAGGCATCCATGCGCTGCCTCTGTCGACATCCACTCTGAAACTCTTTCAAACAGCGTATGCAGAACCGGTTTTTCGTCCGATGGCAGCTTGGCGAAGACAAACTGCATATAGCGCTGATGACGGTGCTCCAGCGCGCTCAGGACCATTTCCTCACGCGAGGGCATGTATTTGTACAGCGTTCTGAGACTGACGCCCGCTGCCTCGCGAAGGCTGTCGATGTTCGGTTCCGCGAACCCGTTTTCCGCAAAGGCCCGTTCCAGTCCTGCGGCAATTCTGGTTTTTGTGTCAGGCATGCTTGACGGGGTAGAGCAAACCCTCTACCTGAGCAAGTAGAACATTCATTCTACCGGAGCAGGCCCATGACACTTCCTGACAAAATGAGCGGAGTCGTTCTTACCGGCCATGGCGGTCCCGAAGTACTCGAGTGGCGCGACGATCTGATCGTGCCAACACCTGGGCCGGGAGACGTTCTCGTCAAGGTCAGTGCGGCAGGCGTCAACAATACGGATATCAACACCCGTATCGGCTGGTATTCGAAGGGTGACAATGATGCGGAGGACGCGGCCTGGACGGGGGTGGCGCTGAAGCTTCCGCTCATCCAGGGGGCTGATGCATGCGGGACCATCGTCGCCGTTGGTGAGGGTATCGACCCGTCGCGGATCGGCGACCGTGTCCTGATTGAACCGTGTCTTGTTGAAGCGGACGGAAAGATGCTTGCCTCGCCATGGTACTTCGGATCTGAGTGCAATGGTGGCTTTGCAGAATTCACGAAGGTTGCGGGGCGGCACGCCCATACGGTTGACTGTGACCTATCCGATGCGGAACTGGCTTCTTTCCCCTGCTCCTACTCAACAGCAGAAAACATGCTAGAGCGGACGCGGGTAAAAGCTGGCGACACGGTCCTTGTCACCGGAGGCTCCGGAGGCGTTGGCTCGGCAACCATACAGCTTGCACGTGCGCGCGGAGCGAGCGTCATCGCCGTCACAAGCCCTTCGAAAGCCAAGACCCTGGAACAACTTGGTGCAGAGCGGACGCTGAACCGCGATGCCGACTACGCCGAAACGCTCGGTGTCAATTCAGTGGACGTAGTGATCGATCTCGTTGCGGGCGACAAATGGCCGTCCCTTCTGGATGTCATGAAGCCTGGTGGTCGATATGCAGTTGCAGGTGCCATTGGAGGCCCGATCGTCGAACTGGATGTTCGAACGCTGTATCTGAAGGATCTGAGCTTCTTCGGCTGCACTGTCCTCGAACCGCAGGTGTTCGGAAATCTGGTGAAGAGGATCGAAAGCGACGAAATCAAGCCACTTGTCGCGGAAACCTATCCGCTGCGAGACATCGGCGCCGCGCAAAAGGCCTTCGGTGAAAAAGATCATGTCGGAAAGATCGTTCTGAAGGTGAGTTGACCCATTTCCTCATCAAGCAGGATTGAAATGGAAACCAAATCCGGCTTGATCAAAACGAATACTCTAGCCCACCAGGATAATCCCGACGACTGCCGCGACAATCAGGACGCAGCCGAAGATCTCCGAACGCGCGATCACTTCCTTGAACACCAGCCAGGAGGCCAGGAAGGTGAAGACCAATTCTATCTGCGCGAGCGCCCGGACGTAGGCGACATTTTGAAGGGTCATGGCCGTGAACCAGCCGATGGAACCGGCGACACCCGAAGCGCCGACCCAGATCGCGGCACGCCAGGCCTTCAGGCTTTCGCGCAACTCGTCCGGTTCGCGGACAGCCATCCAGATGGTCATCGCAAGCGTTTGAAACATGGTGGCGTAAACCAACGCGGTCGCAGCCTGCATTGCGACGGTCGTCCCCTCCAGTGACAGGGATGCTGTCCTGTAGGCCACCGCTGATGCACCGAACAGGGCGGCGGATGCCAGCCCGATCAGGGCCGGGCGGCCGACCAGGGAGTTTCGGACCGCCGAAATCGTCATCGGAACACGTGCCAGCGAGATCGTTATCACGCCTGCAATGCCGACCATGATGCAGAGAGCTGCGGTCCACGTCACGTGCTCACCAAGCACCACCAGTCCGAAAAGGGCCGCCTGGATGGGTTCGGTTTTGGAGTATGCAGTACCGACTGCAAAATTGCGGAAAGAAAACAGGTAGATCAGCAGAAAGGTCGCCAGGATCTGGGAAAGGCCGCCGAGGGCTCCGGCAATCAGAAGTGTTGCTCCCGGCCGGGGCAATGGATTGTCGAACACGAAATACAGGACCGCAGCATAAAGAAGCGCGAATGGAACGCCATATCCGAAGCGGACAAATGTCGCGCCGGTGTTGCCCAGCCTGCCCTTCAGATGCTTTTGCATCGCCGTTCGCAGGTTCTGGCAGAACGCCGCGAAAATTGTGATCGGGATCCAGAGTTCCACGATGATCGCCTTTTCCCTCAGTTGATTTCAGATCATCCTAAGCCGGTCGATTTCATTAGAAACTAGCGAAAAACAGAAGAGATAAGTTATTTTATCTCAATTCAATTTCACGCACCCCGACCGGAAGTTCGTCTCAGGATCAATTGCGATCCCGGATTTTCATCCCGATTTGAAATGCCAATGCGGGGATCCGATATCTACGGCCGGCGCAAACACAAAGGTGTCGGTCACGACAGCATCACGACCATCGGCCCCGTTGCAGACGGAGGGCAATCAACTGCTGCTTCTACCCTTGCAGGTGGATGCGGCATGCCCCGGCTCGAAGCGGGGCCACATAATCATTGTACCAACAGTGTTCAGTCGTCTTCTGGAACCTTCCAGGCTCCGCAATGTCGTCCCTGGAACACATGGCTTCCCCCCAGCGCTTGACAGGTCTCGGTCCGGCGGCTTAGGTCCGCGCACGAATTGTTAACGCCCGGAGACCTCTGTCATATGCCCCATGATCTTGCCGCCCTGTCCCAGATTATCGACGCGGCTTTTGAAGACCGCGCTTCCATCGAAACCTCCACCACCGGTGAAGTCCGGGATGCCGTGGAAACCACGCTGAACCTTCTCGATCGCGGGGAACTGCGCGTTGCCGAGAAGAATGACGGTGACTGGGTCGTCAACCAATGGGCCAAGAAGGCGGTACTCCTGTCGTTCCGGCTGAACCCCATGGAGGTGATCAAGGGCGGACCGGGAGAAGCCGTCTGGTGGGACAAGGTTTCGTCCAAATTCGACAGCTGGAGCGGTCCGGATTTTGAAAATGCCGGTTTCCGCGCCGTGCCGAACTGTACCGTCCGGCGCTCGGCCTTCATCGGCAAGGGTGTGGTGCTGATGCCGTCCTTCGTCAATCTCGGCGCGTATGTGGACGAAGGCACGATGGTCGACACCTGGACAACGGTCGGTTCCTGCGCCCAGATCGGCAAGAACGTGCACCTGTCCGGCGGCGTCGGCATCGGCGGCGTGCTGGAACCCTTGCAGGCGGGTCCCGTGATCATCGAGGACAACTGCTTCATCGGTGCGCGCTCGGAAGTCGTGGAAGGCTGTATCGTGCGCGAAGGGGCCGTGCTGGGCATGGGTGTCTTTATCGGCAAATCGACGCGTATCGTGAACCGCATGACCGGTGAAATCAGCTACGGTGAAGTACCGCCCTATTCCGTTGTCGTTGCCGGGTCCATGCCGACTTCCAGCCTGATGGGCAATGGCGAGGCGGCGCCGAACCTCTACTGCGCCGTGATCGTGAAAACCGTCGATGAGAAGACAAGGTCAAAGACCGCGATCAACGAGTTGCTGCGCGACTGAACCCTGTGAAGATCACTGTTCTCCCGTTCCCTGGAGGGAACGGGGGACTATACCTGCCAAAAAATTGTAACGATTTGCGCGATTACAAGGGAAAGCAGGAAATCCAGAATCACAATTCCAACAGCAAGACTGATTGTGGCCTGCAAAGCGATGCGCGCGACCAGAAAACGGTACCAAAGAACCACCACCAGGCTTGTCAGCGACAGAAGAACCATGATGCCGAGCGGTATGATTCCGAGCATAAACAGGCTGTAGGTAATCAAGAACGGTACGGAAGCGAGCAAACTTGTCCAGTTGCGCGCGACAATGAACGGTACATAGCGATTTGAGATGCCGATAGGCGCCGCTAGGGCAGCCAGGATAATTGGCAAGGCGATCCAGTCGACTCCCAGACCCAGGAGTTGTGCCGTCCAGTAGGCACCGTCCGGAAACGCTTCGGGGTGATATACGTTTTCGGAAAAATAACCCTGTTTTTCAATCTGCCCACTGAGCAGAAAGACCGGTATCAGCAGAAACACGACCTGAAACGAGCGCCAGAACCCCTGGAGCGACTGGTCGAAAAACGCCATGCCTTCGGGCCTGTTGCGCAAAAGAAGCCAGGACCCGTCCAGCGCCGCCCGGATTTCATTCATGCCGATCAAGTTCAACCTGCTCCCGAGTCCTTGGCAAAATAACTGACGAGGAATCGTTTATAGATTGTCGCCAGCCGGTCAAGGTCCTCAATACTCACGCATTCATCAACCTTGTGCATGGTCTGTCCGACCAGCCCGAATTCAACGACTGGGCAATAGTTCTTAATAAACCGTGCATCAGAGGTACCGCCTCCGGTCGAGAGTTCGGGGCTGCGCCCGGTCTCTGCCTTTACTGCACTGCCCAGGGTTTCGATCAGTTTGTCATCCTTCGTCAGGAAGGATTCACTGGCGTCGCGCTTGAATGCGACATCCAGCTCCAGATCGCCCAGGTTCACCGCCTGGAGTGTCTCAAGTATCTTCGATTTGAGGCTTTCCAGCGACCATTCGTCATTGAAGCGGATATTGAAGCGGGCTTCGGCTCTGGCCGGTATGACATTGAATGCCGGATTGCCGACGTCCAGGTTGACGATTTCAAGGTTGGAGGGCTGAAATCGCTCATTGCCGAGATCGAGTTCCAACGCGTCAAGTGCGGCAAGCAGCCTTGTGAGCCCGGGTATCGGATTATCGGCAAGATGCGGATAGGCGGCATGTCCCTGGATGCCCGAGACCGTAACAATTCCTGACAGGGATCCCCGACGGCCAACCTTGATCGCGTCGCCGAGCTTTTCGGGGTTCGTGGGTTCGCCAACGATGCAGGCATCAAACGTGTGGCCCTGACCTGCGGCCCATTCAAGCAGCTTGACGGTACCATTCACGGCGGGTCCTTCTTCGTCCCCGGTGATCAGGAACGAAATCGTCCCGCCAAATCCGGCACTAAATTCCTCGACAAAGTCGAGTGCTGCTGCGGAAAAGGCCGCAACGCCGCCCTTCATGTCGACCGCGCCGCGTCCGTAAAGGACACCATCCTTGATGTTGCCGTCGAACGGACCCTGGCTCCAGTCGCTTGCCGCGCCAGCCGGAACGACGTCGGTATGACCGGCAAAAACGAAATGCGGTTTTCCGGACCCGATCGTTGCGAACAGATTTTCAACATCCGGCGTATCCTCATCGCGGAATGTCACCCGGGAAACTGCAAAGCCTGCATCGCCGAGCAGTTTTTCAAGCGTTGCGAGCGCTCCGCCCTCGACTGGCGTGACGGACGGGCATCGAATGAGGTCCTGGGTGATGGAAACGGCATTTGACGGCATGGCAGGCAAGGTTCCAGATTGGAAGAGTCTGACGGTTTTGATACGTTTCAGCTTTTGCGCCAGTAGCTGTTCGGCAACGGTCCGCTGCGGTTTGGCTTCGCCTGGCTGGGAACGAATCCCAGAATGATCACAAGAAGCAAACTCACAACAGGGACAAAAATCAATAGCGCCAGGAACCCGCTCAGCCCGACATCCTGAAGTCTTTTGATAACCAGGGCCAGATGTACCCAATTCAATACCAGATAAAGAATCGGCAATAGTGGATTGGACGCCATAAAGTCGTTGATCGGCAGGGTTTCCAGCGTCAGGTTTTCATTTGCCTGAAATTCCATCAGGGAAGCCAGCCAGATTTTGACGGGGATTCCGATAATTACCAGAACAAAGGCAAAACTCAGCCAATAGGGCTCCCGGCTCAGGCGACCGATGGGACTCAGCAAAGCCCAGACCGGCCCGGGCGCAATATTGGCACTAGGTGGGGGTGTGTTCATTCAATCCCGCTCACAATAATTGTTCTGGCATGGAGGTAGACGCATAAGCGGTTCGGATCAAGCACCGTTGTCCCTTTGAATTCCGCCTATTTTGCCGAAGATCCAAAGTCGCATGGCAAAAAGTTTCCACACTCTGAAAATAACGCCGCGGAATATTTATGGATTTTGCACGGCAAGCATGTCTAATTTGAGGTAATACGAACCAACACCGTCGGGGGCCCGATCATGACCGGTGCTTGTCAAAAAATTCTACTCGCCTGTGCAATCAGCGTTTTTTTCTCCATCGCCGCTTTCTCTCCTTCAACCGGATTGGCCCAGGAGACCTCGTCCGAGCTGCCGCCGGCTCTTCAGTCCGATGCAATGGAAAAGCTCGTTTCCGACCTTGATCCGGAACAGGTTGAAGCGCTGACAGACCTGATGACGCTGCTGCAGCAAAGCGCCGCAGCCAATGGTCGTACCGAAAACGTCGCTTCCGACGGCCCGGGACTGCTTCAGCAGATGCAAACGGCGTTCTCGAATTTCAGCACCATGGTCATCGGGCACTTTCAGGACCTTCCTGATCTGTTTTCCGGTATGATTTCAAGTATCGGGGCTCTCGTGTCGGGCACCGTCGCCGGTCCTATCCACATACTGATCGGCGCTATCGCCATCATTCTGGCAGCAGGCTTTGCAGCGGAATTTCTGGTCAACCGATTGACAGCTGCCAAACGCGACACGATCCAGAACAAATCCCCTGAAAGCCTGTTTGAGACGGTCAAACTGGTCTCCACGCGTGCGGGGCTCGATCTTGGTGGGCTGCTGATTTTTGCCCTTGTCGCGCTGATTGTGGGACGCATTGCCATTTTCGATCCGGTCACGCGGTTCTTTGCCCTGCAAGCCGTCTTCTGGATCGTCTTCATGCCCCGGCTGATCGCCGCCCTCCTCCGCTTTGCACTTGCACCAAACCGTAGTGAACTTCGCCTTGTTACAGCGGATGATCCGACCGCCAGGTCGCTTTATCACAATTTCACAACCCTGTTTGCGGTGGTCGGCGTGGCCTTCTTCCTGCGGAACGTCATGGAGGGCGCGGGAGCGGAAGCCGGCGGAACGTTCCGTTTCTTCGTCGGCTTCGGCGTGAATGCCTGGATTATCGCGGTTATCTGGAAGGCGCGGCACGGATTGACCAGCATCATACTGGGCGACGACGAAGATCCGACGTCCGGCCTTGAGCGCATGGCCCGGTTCTGGCCCTACTTCTCAATGGCCTTTATCGCATTCAACTGGCTGCTGGTGCAGTTTACCGCAAGCATGGGGGTCGAAGCGCTGACCGCCGGACGTTCTCTCGCCGTCATCGTCCTCGTGGTCTTTGCACCGTTTCTCGACACAATGGTGCGCGGAATCGTTTCGCACATCGTGCCGCCCATGCAGGGTGACGGTCCTGTTGCTGAAGCTGCCCATCTTCAGACACGGCACAGCTATGTCCGCATCGCACGCGTCGCTCTGCTTGCCTTTCTGATCCTAGTTGTCGGACGGATTTACGGGCTGAACCTCCTCGCCCTTGGCGGCGATGACGGTTCGGCAGTTGCGCGAAACAGCGTTATCTTTCTGCTGATCCTGGCCGCAGGTTACCTGGCCTGGGAAGTCACCAACCTCTGGGTTGCGCACCAGCTGGCGAAAGATTCGCCGCCCGCCGAGACACAGGACGACGACGCGGAAATGGGTGGGGCCGGCAAGTCTCGTCTTGCCACCATACTGCCTCTGATGCGTGTCGTCCTTCAGGTCACCATCATCACGCTTACCGGCCTCTTGGCGCTCAGCCAACTCGGCATCAACATCACGCCGCTGCTGGCCGGTGCCGGCGTCATTGGCCTGGCAATCGGCTTTGGTGCCCAGACCCTGGTTCAGGACGTCGTTTCCGGCGTGTTCTTCCTGATGGATGATGCCTTCAGGCTGGGAGAGTTCATCGATACCGGCGGCACACAGGGCACGATCGAGAAAATTTCGATCCGGTCACTGCAATTGCGCGGCACGAAAGGTGCCGTTCATATCGTGCCCTACGGCCAGATCCCCAAACTCACCAACCTTTCCCGCGACTGGGTGATCATGAAGCTGAAGTTCACGGTTCCATTCGATACGGATGTCGAGAAGGTCCGCAAGCTTTTCAAGAAGATCGGCCAGGAAATAATGGAAATGGAGGAGTTCAAGGACGACCTGCTGGCACCGTTCAAGGGTCAGGGCGTGGCGGACGTCGACGACGTCGGCATCGTGGTGCGTGGGAAGTTTACCACCAAGCCTGGCAAGCAGTTCGGCGTGCGCAAGGAAATTTACAAGCGCGTTCAAAAAACCTTCGAGGAAAACGACATCCAGTTTGCCCGCAAGGAAGTCCGCGTGCAGCTACCCGAAAACGCCAATCTGGACGAGAAACAGAAGGAAGCGCTTGCGTCCGCAGCGGCGGCAGCGTCCGCGGCCGAAGACAAGAAGCCTGCGGCGGGATAGCGCAAAGGGCGAAAACAGGGAAACGTAAGCCTTTCTCCTCATTGAGCGGGAACAGCTTCCATGCCTAAGATTGCGTGTCTGCCGGAGTGCAGATTTTTGCGATCGGCTTTTGGGAGGAAGCTGCCATATGAACGAGAAGACAACGGCACCAAGCGAAACCGGCGTCAGGACTGAGGCTGCGCCCGAGACATCCGCGTCAAAAGCAAATGACACCCTTCGCCCGATGCCGCAGGTCAACAGGATCACCGCCAACGACGTCATCGATGCACTGGCAGCCGGCTTGATGGATTTCCGGAAGGCTCCAGTCTACGGATTGGCCATCGGCGCCCTTTTTGCCGCCGGCGGGCTGTTTGTCATCCTGAGTGCCGCGGCGCTCAACATGAGCTATCTGGCATACCCTGCAGCGGCCGGCTTCGTCCTCATCGGTCCGTTCGCAGCCGTTGGGCTCTACGAGGTCAGTCGGCGCCTCGCCTCCGGGGAGGAGCTTTCCTGGTCCGCCATATTCGGTGCCATGTGGGCTCAGAAGGGCCGCGAACTTTCCTGGATGGCCTTCGTCGTACTGTTCATCCAGATCATGTGGATGTATCAGGTCCGGCTGTTGCTCGCGCTTTTCCTCGGGTTCAAGTCGTTTGCATCGTTCGACGAATTCCTGACACAGGTTATCTCAACCCCCGAAGGATTGATGTTCCTGGCTGTGGGACACGTAGTCGGTGCGATTCTCTCGTTGTTGCTCTTCTCGCTGACGGTTGTCTCCTTTCCGCTGCTTCTGGAAGAAGACCGGGACTTCATCACCGCGATGATCACCAGCGTACGCGCTGTCGTTACCTCACCGGTTCCAATGATCGGCTGGGCCTTTGTCGTAACCGCACTTTTGATTGTTTCGATGGTCCCTGCGTTTCTCGGTCTGATCGTCGTATTGCCGGTACTCGGTCACACGACCTGGCATCTCTACAAGAAGTGCGTGGTGATCCCGCAGGACAATAGTCAAGTGACATCGGCTTAACGGAAGCTTTCGATGCATGACAAATCCAGGCACCTGCCGTGAAGACAAGCTTAGGCGGAACGTGGCACTCTGCGGCCGTGGTTTCATCATCACGGAGGACGATTCATGCGCGAAGCATCAATCGACAGGAAATCGTGGTCCGGTCTTGCCGGTATAGTGTTCGGTGCCGTCGCGCTGGTTCTGGCGCTTTTTCTGCACAGCGCCGGTCCGATCGATCCCCAGCCAACCATCGGGCAGTCAATCGGGGAAATTGCGGCAGACATCCGTGAGTCCGCTCTGCGTGGCCTTAAAGGTGAGCCGCAACCGGAACCCCAGGCACAGGTCTGGGGTCTGGATCGCATTCTGCAAACATGTGCCTATGTGCTTGCCGGGATTGCAATCGTTCTCGGCGTCATCGGTTTCGTCATGCGGGAAAACAGACGGGTGGTCGCCGCTGCCGTCGGTTTGGGTGGCCTGGCAATCGGTTTTCAATTGTTCGTCTGGACGGTCATGATCATCGCCGGCGTGATCATCATCGGCTACATATTGGCAAATCTCGGCGACTTACTGGGAGGCATCACAGGGGGATAGCGATTGCGCGCGAGAATTCAGCCAGGCACTTGAGTGAACCTGATCGACGGCAGGTTCAATTCCCCCGCGGAAGAGGCAACCAGGTCATGTTTTGACAAGGCGCCGTCCCGACCTTACGCCTCACTGGCGCCCTCACCTTCCAGTAAAGCCTTGCGCGCCTGCCAGTCCCGCAGGAGTTCGATGTCCATCTCCGCCGAACGGTAATCCACGCGGGTAAGATAGAGGCCGTCCGCAGGGGCGACCGGGCCGCAGGCGTTACGGTCCCGGGCCTGGAGCGCCCTGGTGATATCTCCCGTCCCCCATTTGCCTTCTCCCACGAGTCTCAGCGTACCGACCATCGAGCGAACCTGGTTGTGCAGGAACGAACGGGACGAACATTCGGCGATGACAAGTTCCCTCTCCCGGTAAACGCGGAATTCCTCAAGCGTTTTTTCCGGACTCCTGGCCTGGCAACGGGAGTGGCGGAACGTCGTGAAGTCATGATGCCCGACAAATTCCTGGGCGGCCTCATGCATCGCGTCGGCGTCGAGATCCGGTTTCACATGCCATGCAAGACCGCGCTGATGGGTCAGCGGCGGCACGCGGTTGTGAATGCGGTAACGGTAAGAGCGGCGGATTGCTGAAAAACGGGCGTCGAAACCCTCATGCATTTCGGTGCAATCAAGGATAACCACCGGGTCCGGCTGGCAGTGAAAGTTCATTGCCCCCATAATGGTCCTGACCGGCCAGGGTTTTACCAGATCAATGTGACACACCTGCCCGGTCGCATGGACACCGGTATCGGTGCGCCCGGCGCCGCCGATCGTTACGACTTCTCCAGTAAATGCCTGGACCGCCCGTTCTATCACCGCCTGCACAGACGGCCCGTTGGCCTGTCGCTGCCAGCCGCAGAATGGCCGACCGTCATATTCCACCGTCAGCTTGTAACGCGGCATTATTCGAATTCTTCAAACGGCGTGGCAAAGGCCACTTCAATAGGCAGATCATCGGTGCCGGCAGCAGTCAGCGCAAGCGCCATGAAGGCATCGCCCGCGTAGGGCGCCTGAACCTTGCGAGCCAGAACCGGATCAAAGCCGAAACGCGGGTAATATGTCGGCGGTCCGAGGACCAGGACGAGATCTTCGCCAAGGTTCTTCAGTGTCTGAAGAGATGCCGTAATCAACGCAGAACCGACGCCTGTGTGCTGATTTTCCGGTCGAACGGATACCGGTGCCAGACAGCAGACCTGAAGACCCTGGCCGGAACCGATTGCTGCGGGCGTCACCCGGCTGTAAGCGACATGGCCGACAACATCTCCGGTTTCCTGTACGGCCACCTGCTCCAGAACGAGCGCGCCGCAATGGCGCAGTTTGTGGACAAGTCGCGCTTCGATATCAGAGGGAAAGGCGGCCATCAGCAGTTTGCGAACAACGGCCTCGTCTTCGCGCACAACATCGCGAATTGTCAGATTGAGTGTCCCGACTGCGTCGTTCATGATTTTCTCCAGCTACCTGAGCTTAATCCAGTTGCGTGCCATCAGAAAGAGATACGCCCCGCAGGAATTCCTCACCGCTCATCGGTTTCTTGCCGGCCCGCTGAATCTGTTCCAGGCGCACGGCACCCGCCCCGCATGCGACAGCCGGAACATCAGTTGTCGAAAGGACAGTCCCCGGTTTCCCGCCGGTATCGGCAACCGAGCTTCGCAGGACCTTGACTCTTTCAGGTTTGCTGCCCAAAGGCATTTCGCACCAGGCCCCTGGAAAGGGTGACAGTCCGCGAATGTGATTGTGAACCTCTTCAGCCGATTTCGACCAGTCGATACGCGTTTCCAGCTTGGACAGCTTGGCCGCATAGGTGACGCCTTCTTCAGCCTGGGATTGCTCGCCCAGCGCGCCGCGTGACAGGGCTGCCAGCGCGCGGACCATCAAGTCACCTCCAAGACCGGAAAGCCGATCATGCAATTCCCCGGCGGTCATGTTCTTGTCGATCGCAACAGTCTCCGACATGCAGACCGGGCCGGTGTCGAGCCCCTCTTCCATACGCATGACCTGAACAGCAGTTTCCTTGTCCCCCGCCATGATCGCCCGGTTGATCGGCGCGGCCCCTCGCCAGCGCGGCAGCATCGAGGCATGAAGGTTCAGGCAACCGAATTGTGGCGCGTCGAGCACAGGCCCCGGCAGCAACAGTCCGTAAGCGACAACAACCGCGACATCCGCTTCAAAATCAACAAACCGGGTTTGCTCGGCTGCGTCCTTCAGGCTCTTGGGGGTAAAAACAGGGATACCGAATGATTCAGCCGCCTCATGTACGGGAGACTTCTTCAGATCCATGCCTCTTCCGGCCGGCCTGGGTGGCTGTGAATAGCAGGCGACCACATCGTGCCCCTGTCCAACGATTTCCATGAGGGTCGGCACGGAAAATTCCGGAGTGCCCATAAAGACGACGCGAAGAGACATGAGGTTCCTGAGGGTTCTTCGAAAGTTTGCCCCTTATTACGCCTTACGCCGGTCCGGGCAAGTGTACAGATGTCCTGTCGCCTGGATATGGCATCGCACGCCTTCGATAGTCCAACGCGCTGAACGCTCGTTCCTCTTCAACCCGTGATGCGGGATTGCTCTTGTTGCGAACGACTGGCCAATGATTTCCAGGTGAGCCGCCGATCCATCGAGATTGTGCGGACACGCGCTCGCAGGATGTCGATAGTTTGCAAACGCGCCCTGTCAGGCCAGGCCGGGAAGCAGGACCTTGAGGCTGCCCGTCATCATTTCCATGGCGATTGCAGCCAGGATCATGCCCATCAAACGACTCATGACGCTGTTTGCGGTCTCACCGAGAAAGCGTGACAGGAATGGGGCGGCGAAGAATGTTGCGATCAGGAGCGCGATGGCCGCGGCAACGGCGGCGACATAGGCTATTTCCTGGCTGGTATTGTGCACTTGCCCGCGGAAAATGATCATTGTCGAAATCGAACCGGGCCCAAGAAGCACAGGCACTGTCAAAGGGTAGATCGCCGGATTGTCCTGCGACTTCATGTTTTCCTTTTCCTTCGACGAACCGTGGTGGGCCTTGGTGCTCTGCCCGGAAATGAGGTCGAGTGCAATCAGAAGAATCAGGAAACCGCCTGCAAGTCGAAAGGCATCAAGACTGATGCCGAAAACCTTCAATATGATGTCGCCGCTCAGGCCGATCACGACAGATCCGGCCGTCAGGCTGATCAGAAGCGTAAAGGCCACCTTGCGTTCAAACGCAGGTCCACGGTCCGATGTCAGCGCCAGGAATACCGGCAGGTTGGCGATCGGACTCATGATCGCAAAGAGCGCGGCGAATGTTTTCAGGAACAGTTCCTGATCCACTGGGCAATCTCCCTTGTCCCGTTCAGTCCTTGCCGGCCAGTTTTGCCTGCTTCGTGAACTTCTTGATCACCCGATCCCGCTTCAGCTTCGACAGGTAGTCTATGAACAATTTCCCGTCGAGATGGTCAAGCTCATGCTGAACACAGGTAGCCAGCAAGCCGTTCGCCCTGATTTCCTTCTCGGCGCCCTCGCGATCCAGAAACTGCACCATCACTTCTGCCGGACGCTCGACATCCTCGAAGTATTCAGGGATGGACAGGCAGCCTTCCTGATAGACGGACGAATCCTCGCTCGACCAGACAATTTTCGGGTTGATGAAAACCATCGGCTCCTTCGGCGCATCTTCCTTGGCGACATCAAGCACGAACATGCGCTTCAGGATGCCGATCTGACTGGCGGCGAGGCCGATGCCCGGCGCGTCGTACATGGTTTCAAGCATATCGTCGGACAGGGCGCGGATGTCGTCGTCAACCGTATCGACGGGCGCACAGACTTCGCGGAGAACCGGGTCGGGAATCGTAACAATCGAGCGTTTAGTCATGCGTCTGACATAGGCAATCAAACGGCAGTGGTCAACGCGGAAATCAACGGGTTCGCCTGCGTTTTGAACGCATCAGAATTGCGTTGCGGATGTGCCTTCAGGCCGAATCGTTCTATGTTTGTTTCATGAACGAGATCCTGTTTGAGTTTAGTGGCCGTCCGGTGACGGTTCTGGAAACCGCCATTGCAGGCGGACTGTTCCTGCTGACGCTGATCGTCTGGCTGGTCCTGAAGACCATGCGCCAGATCCGCCAGCGTGCGGATGCCGACAGCGCCGCGACGGAACAGATACACGAGCTTGAGAGCCACCTCTCGCAACTTCTCAAGTCTCAGGGCGAGATGACGGGACGCATGCAAACGATGGCCGAAGTGTTCGGTTCGCGCCAATCGGACATGATGCGCGCAGTCAACGAGCGCCTCGACGGGATGGGGCACAAACTCGGCATCTCGATGGCCGACACGACGAAGAAAACCCAGGACGGTCTCAGGCACCTTCACGAACGCCTCGCGGTGATCGACCGGGCTCAGCAGACGATCACCGACCTTTCCGGCCAGGTAGGTCAATTGCAGTCGATTCTTTCGAACAAGCAAACGCGCGGCGCCTTCGGACAGGGCCGGATGGAAGCCATCATCCAGGATCAGATGGCCCCAAGCACCTATTCGTTCCAGGCGACACTCTCGAACAACAACCGGCCTGACTGCCTTATCCATATGCCGAACGGCGCACCTTCCCTTGCGATCGACGCCAAGTTTCCGCTGGAAGGGTTCAACCTCCTGCGCAAGGCGGAGACAGAGGAGCAGCTGAAATACGCTCAGGCGCAGTTCCGCCGGGATTTTTCCAAGCATATCCAGGATATCGGCGAGAAGTATCTCCTGCCTGGAGAAACCCAGGACACCGCCTTCCTGTTCGTCCCTTCAGAAAGCGTGTTTGCAGAGCTCAACGAGGGCTTCGAGGACCTGGTTCAAAAGGCACACAGAACCCGCGTGGTGATCGTGTCACCTTCTCTCCTGATGCTCTCGATTCAGGTCATTCAGTCCGTGCTGCGAGACGCCAAGATGCGAGAGCAGGCACACCTGATCCAGGCGGAAGTCGGCCATCTGATTGCGGATGTCAGCCGCCTCAATGACCGTGTCGGCAAGCTTCAGTCCCATTTTACCCAGGCAAACAAGGACATTGACCAAATCCTGATCTCCACCGACAAGATTACCAAGCGCAGCCGCAAGATCGAGGATCTTGAGCTTGGTGAAATCGAAGCCGCCAAGGAGACGCAGGAACCTGATGAGCCGCGCCTGGCAATTACACCGAATTCCTAGAGCACGCCCCGAAAAACCGGAGGCTCATGTTCCTTCGCTACCAATACAAAGCCGAAAGGCTGCCCTCAATCTGAAATCAGGTGTCTCAATGTCCGAAAACACACTCATGGATGTCTCAACCGCCGAACCGTCCGATGACCTTTCCAGGCCCATGGCTGCGCTCTGGTGGCTGAAAAAGGGAGGATTGGCCATCGGACCGGAATGGGAGGCCGCACATGAAATCTGTCAAAGTGCAGAGGGCGAACCGGCCCATGACTGGATACATGCGCTTTGCCACCTCATCGAGGGTGATCATGGCAACGCAGGCTACTGGTTTCGCAGGGCCGGCAAACCCGTAGAAAACGACATCGAAACCCTGTGGCAGAACATGGTCCGGTCACTCTGACCTTCTCTGGAGCCTTCGTGCCTTCGTCACAGCTCCCCACTCCGTTGCGGCGATCCGTGATATCGCCCGGTCGAGATCTTCATAGGCAACCGTCATCGTGAAACCGTTGGCATGGAGTAACCTGTTCGGGCCGGTAACGATCGCCACATGTCCTTTCCAGAACACAAGGTCGCCCCGCTGTAACGCTGACGGATCGTCATGCGGGATCTCGTGTCCGGCCTCGGCTTCCTGCATATCGCTGTCACGCAGTATGTCGAGACCACTGGCCTGTCCGGCCAACTGGATCAGTGCGGAACAATCCAGGCCGACAGTTGTGCGACCGCCCCATAGATAGGGTGTGCCGAGCATTTCCTCCGCCACGGCGACCCAGTCCGCGTCATAGTCGTCCAGGGAAACCAGATGCTTGGCGACGACGGAAGAACCGTCATTTAGAATTGCATAGTTGAGGCCGCGCGTTTCTGTTTCGCCGACAACCGTAACCTGAGCCCCCATGGAGAGAAGACCACGCGGCGGAAATTTCAGATCGGGACCGGGATAGCGATAGGTCCTCAGCGCCCTCACCCGATGTGTTGCCGCCGTTACGGACCCTAGCCCATCAGACGAAAGCCAGCCGACATAGCCGTCCGTGTCGAGTTGGCCCCAGGCCCATCCCTCAGCCGTCTTCTCGTAAACGGTGATCCACTCCCCGCACAAGGCTTCGGTGTCGATGGGACAGTCCGGCCGTGGATCCGGCCGGATGGCAAGACTGTCAGCGGTCACCTGAAACACTTCGCCATCGACAAAACGGCCCGTTTCAACTTTTCCTTCATAGTCGCGAGCGGCAAGATCGGGTCGGACAGGATGGAGGCGGCGGTCGAAGGAAGTCGTCATGTCAGATTTTCATATCCAGGTTTGGTGCGCAATTAGCGCGGCAGTTCCTTGGCTTTCTCTACCACGAGATCGCCCAATTGCTCCAGATAAAGAGCACCGACGACTGTTCGGGTTATGATCACGTTGCGCTTGTCGGCCTCATCGCGTTTGCGCGACAGAAGCCGAAGACTGCCGAGCGTATCGAGCGCTCTCGTGATGGCCGGTTTTGTGACATTCAGTTTCGCGGCGAGACCGCGCACCGTGTGAGGTGGAGGCTCCAGATAGACCGTGAGCAGGATCGTCAACTGGCGCGCAGACAGGTCCTGTTCACTGTCGCGCACCAGCGCCAGATTGACTTCATGCAACAATTTCAACGCCTGAGAGGCGCGTATGTCGACCGCCATGACAGAGCCCGTCTCACCCATTCTTCATGGCCATAAAAGCACAAAAACGTTTCGGACCCGTTATTGTGCTGACGAATAGCGTTCGGATATCAGGTCAAACAGGCAGCGGATACCTTGTGCTTCGCCACCGGCGGGTTTCCCCGGTTTATCAGCCGGTGTCCAGCCGAATATATCGAAATGGATCCAGCTCTCCGTGTTTTCAACAAACCGGGACAGGAACAGGGCTGCCGTGATCGAGCCGGCAAATCCCGCGCCTGAGGTGTTGATGTGATTGATATCGGCGACCTTGCTGTCGAGATACTTCATGTATGGCTGCCAGAGCGGCAAACGCCACAAGGGATCGGCCGCGGCTTCCGCCATGACGGCAATGTCTTCGGCAAGACCTTCGTCATGTGTGTAATACGGCGGCAGATCCGGACCAAGCGCGACGCGCGCTGCTCCGGTCAGGGTTGCCATATCGATCAGCAGATCCGGACTTTCCTCGTCCGCCAATGCAAGCGCATCTCCCAGAATCAGACGGCCTTCGGCATCTGTATTGCCGATTTCCACGCTCAATCCCTTGCGGCTTGAGAGGATATCGCCCGGCCGGAAGGCATTCCCGGAGACCGCATTTTCAACACACGGAACGATGACCCGAAGTCGAACGGGCAGTTTTGCCGACATAATCATCGAGGCCAGGCCAAGAACATTGGCTGAGCCGCCCATGTCCTTTTTCATCAACGACATGGAAGACCCCGGCTTCAGGTTCAGACCGCCTGTATCAAAGATGACACCTTTGCCGACCAGGGTAACCTTGGGATTTGACGCCTCTCCCCAGGTAAAATCAGCGATGCGGGGTGCTCTGGAACTTGCACGCCCAACCGCGTGCACCATCGGGAAATTCTCGTCGAGAAGGTCTTCACCAACAACCACACGCCCGGCTCCGCCATGCTTGTCGAAAAGCGCCGCGACAGCAGCAGCCAGTTCCTCAGGCCCCAGATCGTTTGCCGGGGTGTTGATGAGATCCCGTGCCAGTTTCACGCCATCGAGGACAATGCCGATCCTGTCGAGGTCGACGTCCTTGCCAACGCCGAGCCTGCGGATCTTCCGGGAGGGAGCAACATACTGTTCGAAACGGTAGGCCGACAGCGCAAATCCGAGTGCTGCCTGCTCCGGATCCGGAAAGCCGTCTGCGAGGCTATAATCGCCTTTCGGCAGGCTGCCGACAATGGCCCCAAGGGCAAAGGGATGCGGCAATCCCGTCTCCTCCACACCGAAAAGAACTGTCGCTCCGCTTCCCTCTGCAGACGGGATCAGCAAACACGAGGAGGGCTTGCCGCTGAAATCGTTGATGGCGCACCAATTCCCGGCACTCTGCCCGAGCCCGGCGAGAACTTCGGCAAGCGAGGCTTCCGTGACAGCGAGAATGGGGGTTGCTTCGGACAAATCGGTATTGCGGACGAGGATTTCGCGCACAGGCAGCACTCCGTTGACTGGAACAATGTGGTTCAACAGGTAAGCCGCCTTGCCGGAAGACGCAATACGACGTGTAGAGCTTCTGTAAATCTTGCAATTCGCAACGGTGCTTAACCATCCATTAGGGTTAATTATCTATTTCTCTAGGAGATCTTTACTGCTGCGGACAACAAGGATGTTGAAAATGCAAGCGCCCAGAATCGGATCCGTATCACGCCGCACCAGAGTGGCCTCTGCGCTTGTTGCCATGACGGCCCTTGTCCTGGTAACCGGATGCGCCTCCAACAAGTCCAACACCGGGACTTACTCTCCTGCCTCCGGCAGCCATTCGGTTTCCCCCGGTTCAAATCTAGCGCGGGCGGAAGTCGGCAAATGGGCAAAGAGATACGACAAGGACCGCAGCAATCGGACAGCGATCCTCGGATATTCCAACGCCTTGAGCCAGAATGGCCAGATCGAACAATCCCTGGCCGTTCTCAGGTCCGGTGTGATTGCCCATCAGAAAGATCGCGAAATTGCATCCGCCTATGGCAAGATACTGGCCATGAACGGGCGCTTCGACGAAGCCCTCAATGTCCTCAGGCGGGCGCAGCGGCCGGATATGCCGGACTGGAAAATCATGTCGGCCGAAGCGGCTATCTATGATCAGACCGGCAACCACGAGAAGGCTCGCAGTCTTTACAAGCAGGCTCTCAAGATTGCTCCGGACGACCCCAGCCTTCTCAATAATCTCGGGCTGTCCTACCTGTTGTCCAACAAGCTGCCGGACGCAGAATACAATTTGCGACGCGCCGCCAGTCTGCCGAATGCAGACAGCCGTGTTCGCCAGAATCTTGCCCTTGTACTTGGCGTACAGGGTAAATTCGAGGAAGCGGTCGAAGTTGCCACTGCGGAACTGGACCCTCGACAGGCACAAGCGAACATCGCATACCTGCGCGACATGATGCAGACCCGTCAGCGCGGCTGAAGCCAGGGCTGAATCATCCCCCTCCCTGCTTTGCCTGGAAGGGATCCATGGCGGGAGCAAAACGAGCACTTTGCTGACAGACCAGGTCTGTCCCCACGCCGCGAACGCCCATCGGTCGGTCAGCGGGCAGCGTCAATCCCTGACGACGACCCGGTCGCTTTCCAGCAGTTCCTCCACCCACTCAGGCATGCGCATTCCTGCTGCGACCCTGGCATCCTGGGTCTGCTCCGAGACACGTATGCTTTCAAGGTTCGAGATGACTTCGTCGAGGCGTTCGAACGGGACAACAACAACCCCGTCCTGATCGGCCACGATCATGTCACCGGTTTCGACTTCCTGTGCACCGATCTGTATCGGATACCCGACGGAACCGGGACCTGACATATGCGGTGACGCAGGTGTTATGCCGGTGCACCAGACCGGCAACCCTACCCGAACCATTCCGGAATAATCACGCATCGGCCCATCGGTAACGAACCCTGCTGCGCCACAATTCTTCATCATGCCGACCAAGCCGTCTCCGCCGGCTGCACAGCCGGAGTGATTGGCAAACGACGAAACGACGATATCACCGGGCTGAATGAATTTCAGTGCGGCGAAGACAGCAAGGACGTCGGCCGCACCGCAATCCGCGGTAAGCGCCGGTCCAGCCGCCACGCAGTGCACATCCCGACCATCGCCGAGTGGGCCAATATTCTGCGACAATGCACCGCCGCCATAAAGAGCGTCGACGACAAACCCTGTCGGCACCCCCTGAAAGGAAGCGGTCTGGGCTTCTGTCGGCCGTTTCATTGAAGCCTTGACGGTTAGAAGTGGAGGGGCCTCGATCATGCCTGGTTCCTTCTTTTGCAAACTCCCACGACCCGATGTTGTCGCCACCCAACGCCAGCTTGCAAGCCTCATGATGGCCGCTGCAGCCCTTGCCAATCAATGAAAAAGCCCCCTTCGATCCGAAACGATCGAAGGGGGCTTTCTTGTTGTTCGGTCAGACTTCCGGCCATTCGCCGTTGTCGCCGGCGATTGCCTCAGAAACTGTCGAGTTCCATAACCTGCATGACGGCGGGGCTCATGATGATGAAAAACAGAACCGGCAGGAAGAACAGGATCATGGGTACGGTGAGTTTGGGCGGAAGCGATGCAGCCTTCTGCTCGGCAAACAACATGCGCTGCTCGCGCGTGTCGTCCGCCATCGTACGGATCGCGGTTCCAACCGGTGTACCGTAGCGTTCCGCCTGAATGAGTGCCATCATGACGTTCTTCACACCATCGACGCCGGTGCGCTTGGCCAGGTTTTCATAAGCGCCGCGCCGTTCGCTCAAATAGGAGAGCTCCGCAGTCGTCAAGGACAGTTCCTCGGCGAGGTCCACGGACTGAACGCCGACTTCTTCGGCGACTTTCTGGAACGCACCTTCAATGGACATGCCCGATTCAACACAGATCAGCATCAAATCCAATGCATCCGGCCAGGCACGCTGAATGTTGAGTTTGCGTTTGTCGATCTTGTTTTTCAAAAACAGATTGGGAAGGAAGGCTCCGATGCCGGCAATCGCGATACTAAGGCATACCTTGGCAACAGTCGGCAACAAATCCGGTATGACGACGAAGGCATAGAAAAGGGCAATCACCAGAATGATGGCCGGCAGTGCGATACGCGCAGTCAGGAAGTAGTAGAGCGGTGCAGAGCCACGATACCCGGCCATTCTCAACTTATCCATCGTGTGCTCGTCGGAGAGCATTTCCTTCAGGTTGAGCCGGTCGACCAGGCTCTTCATCTGGGCTTTCGGCTGGTTCCTGAGGGATGCGCGGGCATCCTGCGGGTTCGACTGAAGACGCGCCCGCTCCTTGGCACGAAGCTTGTCGCGTTCAATCGCGACCGTTTTCATGCGTGACTTCAGCACATCGCGGGACAGGATCGGCGCAACGAGCGAAAAGATCGTTCCGGTCACCGCGATCATTGCGAGCAGACCTGCCAGAAATTGACTCGATGCGATGGTTTCGAGATCCATGCCGCCCCCCTAGAAGTCGAAGTTGATCATGTGGCGCATGACCATCACGCCGATGAACATCCAGAACAGACAGCCAGCGATAATGATGTTGCCGGCCGTGGTATTGAACAGCATCATGATGTAGTCGGGCGCGATCAGGAAGATGATGCCTCCGACACCGAACGGCATGGCACCGATGATCATGGCAGAGGATTTTGCTTCCGAACTCAGTGCCTTGATCTTGCCCTTCAGTGCCTTGCGGCCGCGCAATACCTTCGACAGGTTTCCAAGTGCTTCGGCCAGGCCGCCACCGGCCTTTTGCTGAATGGCGACAACGATCGCGAAGAAATTCGCTTCCGCCAAAGGCACACGTTCCGGCATTTTTGCAACGGCTTCCGCCAGCGATACACCCATTATCTGGGTCTCGGTGATTTTCCGGAATTCGGTTGCCACGGGTTCGCGGGATTCACGGGCAACCACCTTGATGCAATCGCCGAGCGGCAAACCTGCCTTCACACCGCGCACGATGATGTCCACCCCGTTCGGCAGTTCCTCCAGGAACCTGTTGAAACGGCGCTTACGCTTGTTGCCGACATACCAGCGCGGAAAACCAAGCGCACCGGCGAAACCGGCGGCAAAGGTAATCCAGATGTTTCCGCTTGCAAGGAAACCTATCACGAGAAAAATCAGGCAGGATACAATGCTGAAAATGACGAAATGCTTCATTTCCCAGCCCAGGCCGGCCTGCTCCATCTTGACTTTGAGCGGGACTTTCTGCTGCCTGTCGTGCTTGGCCTTCTGCCGTTCCTCAAAATCCTTGAGCTGATCCTGAATGGACTTCTTGCGACGGTCGTCGTCACGTATCAGTTTTCGTTGCTTCTCTGTTTGCGGACGCGCGGCAACAGCCTGCATTCGCTGGTCCCGGCGTTTCGTTCCGGACAGGCTCGGCGCGAAAAGACTGAAAATCACGCCTGCGACCGCAAGCATGACCAGGCCGGCAACGGCAATACCCGTCACCTGTGGAGTTAGGAATTCTTCTAAACCGGACATCCGCTTCTTATTCCCCTACATAGTCGGGCACTTCGGCGGCATCGAGCGCCTGAGCAAGACGCGACTCTTCACCAAAGTAGCGCGCACGCTCCCAGAATTTCGGCCGGCCGATCCCCGTCGAGCGGTGACGACCGATGATCCGGCCATTGGGATCTTCGCCGACAATGTCATAGAGGAAGACATCCTGCGTCGTGATGATGTCACCCTCCATCCCGATGACTTCGGTCACGTGCGTGATGCGGCGCGAACCGTCGCGAAGACGCGCCGCCTGCACAACCACGTCGATTGACGACACGATCATTTCCCGGAGTGTCCTGGACGGTAGTGAGAAGCCACCCATGGTGATCATCGATTCAAGTCTGGACAGGGCTTCCCGTGGAGAGTTGGCGTGAAGTGTTCCCATCGATCCGTCGTGACCCGTGTTCATGGCCTGAAGCAGATCGAAGGCTTCCGGGCCACGCACCTCGCCCACGATAATCCGCTCAGGGCGCATACGCAGACAGTTCTTGACGAGGTCGCGCATGGTGATTTCCCCCTGACCTTCCAGGTTGGGAGGACGCGTCTCCAGACGAACGACATGAGGCTGCTGCAACTGAAGTTCAGCCGAGTCTTCGCAGGTGATGATACGTTCGGTCGATTCAATATAGGCAGTCAGGCAGTTCAAAAGCGTGGTTTTACCCGAACCGGTACCGCCAGAGATCAGCACGTTACAGCGCGAACGGCCGATAATCTGCAGGATGGTCGCCCCCTCCGGCGTGATCGAGTTGAACTTTGTGAGCTGATCGAGCGTCAGCTTGTCCTTTTTGAACTTACGAATTGTGAGCGCGGGTCCGTCGATCGCAAGAGGCGGTGCGATCACGTTGACACGCGAACCATCGGGAAGACGGGCGTCACAGATCGGGCTGGCGTCATCGACACGGCGGCCAACCTGGCTCACGATGCGCTGGCAGATGTTCATCAGCTGGGCATTGTCGCGGAAATTCACACCGGTCTGTTCGACCTTGCCGGCAGTTTCGATATAGACGGTGTGCGCACCGTTGACCATGATGTCGGCGATGTCGTCGCGCGCCAGCAGCGGTTCCAGCGGCCCGTATCCGAGTACGTCGTTACAAATGTCCTCAAGCAGGTCTTCCTGCTCGGCGATGGACATGATGACGTTTTTCAGCGCGATGATATCGTTGACAACATCGCGAATTTCGTCGCGTGCGTCTTCCGCGTCGAGACGCGCAAGCTGAGACAGATCGATCGCTTCAACAAGTGCGTTAAAGATCTGAGCCTTTGTCTCGTAATACTCGTTGTTTTTCTTTCGTGGTGCAGGTGCCGTCGCCGGTGCTTCCGGTGCTGGAGCCGGCGCAGATGTAGCGGCCGGTGCAGCCGGTGCAGCCGCCGGTTTCTCGCTCTCCACCGATTTAGGTGGCGCTTCCTGCTCTACGGTCTGGACCGGAGTTTCAGGTTCTGCAGGCCGTTCCTGCAGGCCTCCGGGAACGCCTCCCTGATGGGAGCTTTGAGCTCCAGACGATGAGTTACCGCGTCTTCCAAACATAGCGATCTATCAGCTCCGCTTACGAACCAGTCAACCGGACTTGCGTTTCAGTTTTGTAAAGAAGCCGCCCAAAGGAGACCGCGATATCTTGACCGGTTGCACCTTGCCCGAAATCGCATTGGCCAGATCGTCGAACATGCGCGATACGGCATGTTTTCCGTCCATTTCACTAATCATTTGCCCGTTGTTTGCCGCCGTTCCGAAAAGATGGGGCTCGAACGGGATCGATGCCTGAACAGTCAGCCCGAGCGCTGCCGCAAACTCTTCCGGCTTGATTTCCGGCCGTTTGGGCACGTTGACCTTGTTCATGACAAGATGGGGCGGGCGATCATTTGGACGTAGCTGCTTGAGCATGTCCACGGCATTTTTCGCGTTGCGCAGGTTGGCCAGATCCGGCTCGGCCACCAGAACGATCTCATCGACGTTCAACAACGTGTTCTTGACCCAGGAGTTCCATGTGTGTGGAACGTCGAGAACAACGTTCGGGACACTTGAGCGCATGGTCTCAAAAAGCTGCTCGAACGACTTTTCACTGTGGTCGTAGGTTCGCTCCAGGGTTGCCGGTGCCGCCAGCAGGCTCAGGTGATCGTTGCACTTGGAAAGGATCCGGTCGAGATAGGTTTCATCGAGCCGGTCCGGAGACGAAATCGCCTCGAAAACGCCTTGCAACGGATCCTGATTGTAGTCGAGTCCTGCCGTTCCGAACGGCAGATCCAGATCGGTTACGACCACTTCGCTCTGAAAGTTGCGTCCGAGCGCCCAGGCACTGTTATGTGCAACGGTGGAAGACCCGCAACCTCCCTTGACACCAAAAAAGGCAGTGGTGCGGCCGAGCGGTTCGGATTCCGGATCGGCATACAGCTCGGCAATGGAGCCGATCAACTGATAGACATTGACCGGAGTGATCAGATATTCACTGACCCCGCGAGCGATCAGGTCCCGGTAGAGAAGAACATCGTTCACATTTCCGATCACGATCACCTTGGTACCGGCATCGCAATACTCGGCGAGCTGGTCGAGGTTGGAAAGAAGTTCCTCCCTCTGCCCGTTTGTTTCCACAATGATCAGGTTCGGTGTCGGCGCCTGCGCGAAAATGTCGATCGCCGCAGGTATTCCACCCATGTCCAGCTTCAGATGCGCCTTCGCCATGCGGCGATCTTCCATGGCGGTCTCGGCCATGTGCATCGTCGCATCTGTCAGGCAGAAGCCATGCACCGTGATACGAGGTACCGAACCAATTTTCGCCGCTTCCTCGGTCCCTGCATACTGATTTTCAACAGGTTCCGAGATAGGATCGAGATAGCCCGGCGTATCTTTCAATTCTGCGTTCGTGCTCATACTTCCACCTATTCTGAGACCTCTGCACCGACACCTTCAGTGTAGCTACTCGTGGTTCCCGAACCCTCTCGGTAGTTTTCAATAACCACGGCGCGCCGTCCCTGATCGGACGGCGTAGATGCCCTTGGCGTGATGAGATCGGACGGGTTGTCGACCATTGCCGCCAGGTTGGACTGCGTTGCGCAGCCGAAGTTTTCGTACTCGGTGTTTTCGCCTATGCCGCCGCCGATATTTTTCGGCCAGGCTCCGCATGGTCCGGCGGTCGCCTGCATGGCCGCATATGACAGCCGGATCGGCGCCTCCGCGCTCGGGTCCGGCACGGCATAGGTCCGGGTAGAGATACGCGAACGGCTGACACCGCCGCGCTGCAGGGCGTTCCTGATATCTCCCGTGACCGCATGAACAGCAGCCTCGTTTGCACCGCCGGAGGGCACCAGAATCTCAACCGCCCCATTGCCCTTTCTGCGCGATTCGGCGGCAAAGGCCGTTATCGTGCCTTCAATCGGGCCATACAGGTTGCGGGTGTTCTGACCGATCGGCAGATCGAGCGTTTCCGGTTCCTCGGTGATGACAATGGGATGCCTGTAGCGATAGTCGTGCGATGCCAGCATTTCGGCATCTGTCTGGTTCCTGTTCTGGCAACCAACCGCAACGAGGCATCCGGCAATCACGAGGGCGGATTTGGATACGGTTGATATCCGGACCGTTTTTTTCGTCTTCATCCGTCCGTCCTCACTTGTAGATAAATCCGACTTGGCCGTGGTATTCACCTTCAGCCACATCGCCCGCAGGGTTGTAGATCTTGTTCAGCCGGTTCAGGAAAATGCTTTCCGCGTCAGATGGCGGGAACAGGTTCTTGTCAGGCCGGACCATCTTGTTTGCCGCCACGGGGCGAACAACGTAGGGAGTGACGAATACTGCCAGTTCCGTCTGGTCCCTCAGAAAGTCACGGCTCTTGAACAATGCGCCCAGGACCGGGATCTGCATCAGACCCGGAATGCCTTCCATCGACTGCTGATAGGATTCCTGCAGCAATCCGGCCATCACGAGAGTGCCGCCCGACGGCAACTCCACAGTTGATTCCGCGCGGCGAACCTTAAGGGCCGAGATGGTGATGCCACCGGCACTTACGGCGCCTTCGTTGCTGAGTTCGCTGACCTCTGTCAGGACGCGCAAGCTGATCCGTCCTTCCGACAAGACCACAGGCGTGAAATCGAGACCCACACCGAACTTCTTGAACTCAACACTCACGGTGTTGTCGTCCTGAGCAACCGGGATCGGGAATTCGCCACCTGCAAGGAAACTTGCATTTTCACCCGAGATCGCCGTCAGCGTAGGTTCCGCCAGCGTCCGGATGACACCTTCGCGCTGCAACGCTTCGATTTGCGCATTGATATTGGCTGCTCCGGCTGCAAACGTGATGCCTGCGACCGCCTGGTTCACAATCGACGGGTTCACATTGAACCCGGGGGCGTTTGAAAACCGGGGGGTGTAGTTGCCGGTGCCCACGGTGCCGTTGAAGGTTACGCCGAGCTGCTTGACAATCGACCGCTCGACTTCCGCCACGGTGACCTTCAAGTGGACCTGGTCCTTGCCTTGAACCGAGATCAGATTGACAACTTCCGTCGCGCTGCCTGCGCCCTGAAACTTCGCCGCGATGTCAGCGGCCTGCTGTGCCTCGAGCGTGCTTCTCGCTGTCCCGCTCAGGATCACGTTACCGTTCACCGACTCTGCAGAGATGTTCGTGCCTGGAATGAGTTTTCGGATGATCCGGGCCAGATCCGAAGTGTCGTTTTCAACACGGAGGTTGAAACTCGCCAGCTCGCGTCCGCTACGGCTGAAAAGAACAAGCCGCGCCTGACCGGCAGAATTGCCAAGAACGAAGATCCTGCGCGGTGTCCGGAGAACCGCATCTGCGATTTCTGGATTGGATATCAGAACGTCGGCAGCATCTTCAGCCAGATTGATGACAACCGATCTCCCTATCCCGACATTCAGGATACGCCCGCTGGCACGTTCACCAGCTGCGACGTGGATCTGGCTGGGAAAGTTTTCCTGCGCCTGTGTCCCGGGCGTCGACATTCCAAATGTCGCTCCGAAGATGGCAGCTACAGCTGCAAATTTGATTATATAGTTTTTCATCGCGCCCCTCATGCTGGACGTTCTCGTCAGATCCGGTTTCATGGCGCAATTGCCTTGCTTGTGATGCCGTATTTCACGTAACTCACGTCATTGCGGCGGCTCTTGTCTTCTTCGGCATCGTCCGCCGAGTCCTGTGCACTTCGCAGCGCCAGCGAAATCGTCCCGGTCTGCTGGGCCTGCGCAACGATTTCCGACTCTGCCAGCGTCAATTCCAAAGTCGCCGTTTTCTTGGGAGACAGGTTCTTCTGGTCCTGTTCGCCTGCCGTGGTGGCGTCGATCGCCAACACGCGTTTGTTTTCCAGGATGGTCTCGCTGACCGCGCCTTCGTCAAACCTGCGCGTCAGGATCAGGTCGACCTTGTCGCCGGGAAGAATGAAACCACCAGCGGTCGTTTCCTCCTCCACCCTGACGGCAATGGCGCGTTTTCCTTTCGGAAGTATGGCTGCCATGAAGCCCTTGTCGGTATTGATCAGCCGCTCCGGCCTGATCGGCTCGCCGGCGAAGATCGGCGCCTTGGCGATTTGCCCCAGGAAGTCTTCCTGCGCGGCAGGAGTATTTGCTTTGGTCACTGCGCCACGCGGCAGCGCATCTTCGGGCCAGTCGCTCCAGTCGAAATTCTCTTTCGTCAGTTTCGCACCGAGAGGAATATCCACATCGGCGATAAGAACCTGGGCTGTCTTGGTTTCTGTGGGTGCCTGGACAATCTGCGGCGCCGGTTCACCACCGCCCGACAACATGACCATGCGAAATGCCAGCAAGCCGGCGACCACCGCGACAACCAATACTAAGATTCGAGCGACTTTCATGACAAAAAATCCAATGATCCTGTGCGCAGATGCGTTTGTTGAAGACAGGATGACGGGTAATTGGTCAAAACATGGTTAATCAGGAGTAGAAGTTTTTGGTTAATTTCCGTTAACTTTACTAAAAACCTTCCTAATTCGATTTCAATTTGCGAAAAACCCGGCTTTTGACGCTGGATACACGCGGATGCCGCACCGCTACTGCACCCGAACCTATGCTGTTCAGAATGCAGAAATTTTCGTAAATCGAGCCTTCTTTGAGTACGGAGACGCTTGTCCACGGTCTGCATATCCGCCGAATCAACCGTTCAGTGCTGCCAGTGATTCGAATTAACGATTGAGCAAACAGGAGCCGGTCCCCTTCCCTTCCGGGCTCACAACCGGAAAGCGACCAATGTCACGGCGCAGAAGATGTTTTGTCCTTGATCAGGACCGAAGGCTGCAAGATCGAGCGGCTCGTCAAATACAGGCGGCGTCCAGTCCATCCTCGATGCTGTTTGGCTTTGTGCAATTTCCGATAATTCGAGTATTTTCGAAAACGGGCCAGTTTCAGCCAAAGGATCGTTCAATAGGCTGGTCTGAGCTGCGCGCGCCACGAGTGGCCATGCCGAAATTCAAGTGCCGACCGTCAGAGCCAAGAAACCGGCGACATCGAAAACCGTTCTAGAGCGCATCCATTGAATGTTGGCGGCGATGCCCTGAAGCAATGAATGGGGAACGTCTAGTAGGCCTGACTGATCTGCTGGAACCAGGACGTCATGGGATAAATCTGTAACCCGGCGACCGCGATGGCGACCCCATAGGGAATGCCGCTTTTTTGATCGTGAAGCCGTGCTAGCCATTCCTGCCGTGCCAGCGAAGCGGGGAGCACGAGACTCGTGCGCATGAAAAGCAGACCGAGGGTCAGCAACATACCGTAAGTCGATACCAGCAAGACAAATCCTGCCAATTCCGGACTAAAACCGATCCACAGGGAAATGGCGCTGATGAATTTCACGTCGCCGCCACCCATCCAGCCTGCAGCAAAAAAGCCGAAGCAGACAGGAAACACGACCAGCAATCCCAAGGCGTGTGAACCCCAGGCGGAAAGCGGCAGGCCTGTTGCCAGTGCCAACGCAGCAAATCCCGCCATCAGGAGAATTGAAACCCGGTTCCGAATGGTCATCGTCAGCAAGTCAGAGGCACCGCCGAACGCGACGAGCATTGGAAATATGACCAGAAGAGCTGCCGATAACATGGAGAACCCGTTTTTTGTTCCTGTCTTCAGAAGTATAGGCGCGGAGAGTTAACGAAAGACGGATACCAAAACGAAAAAACGGGCAGAAAACTGCCCGTTTCTCGGAAGCAAGCGCTGAAATCAGCCTTGCGAAACCAACCGAAGTTACGGAGTGGTTTTGACGGAGTCGTTCAGCTTTGTAGAAATTGTGCTGAAGACGCTCGTCAGGGACGTACCTGCAAGAGATACAGCCGCGATGATGACGATGGACAGCAAGCCGGCGATCAGGCCGTATTCAATTGCAGTTGCGCCAGATTCGTCTTTTACGAAACGGTTGATAAGAGTTTTCATGTTTTTTGCTCCAAGTACCACTGAGTTGACAGCTTCAAGTCCGCCGGATCTTGTTCTGGTCCGTTCGAACATGAACCCAACCTAGGGCAGAGAGCTTTCCAACCAGTTAAAGCGACCACATGATTCCGGGGTAATCTTCATAAATGTAACTATAGTTAAAAATCGGTATAGATAAAAAATAGTTAACTCAGCTTATTTTCTAATGAAATTCAAAATATTTTGCAGTATAAATTAAAATATCCTCATAAGATCTCCAATCATACATAACTTTTTTACGGATTTGTCAATCTTATACTTATTGTTTTATTTCGAATATTATTCTTGGTGGCATTCTCTTCGAAACAAACATTGTAACAATTCAGGAGTCTCAGGAATAATTTCGAATTTGCATTCAAAACACCTCAGACTCTTAAAGCATATCGACGTGTCAGTAGTTCTTCGCCAATTTTCGTCACGTTAGCAGATCGTTCACCACGTTTGCGGCATGATCTCGTAAGAATTGGCACTAATGGAGTATTCATAAGCATGTTTACGAACCTAATCAGATGGACTGGCGTGCTTTTGTTTGCAGCACAGACAAGCATTGCGATGGCGCAGGACGGACCGGTCATGGTGACAGTTGACCGTGCCAAGATCTTTCGGATCGACGATGGGGCCTCGGCCGTCATCGTCGGAAACCCGTTCATCGCAGACGTGTCCATGTTTGATGAGAATACGGTTGTGATAACCGGAAAGAGTTACGGCACGACCAACCTCGTCATCCTGGACAGCAACAGCAAGCCTATCGTCGACGAAGTCATAACAGTTCGCGCTTCGGAGGACGACGTTGTTGCCGTCTATCGCAAATCGCTGCGCTCGACCATGTCTTGCAATCCAAGCTGCGAGCCAACAATGCGCCTGGGCGACGATGTCAATGCATTCAACGGAATTGCCGAGCAGGCAAACTCCAGAAACTCCATGGCGGCCAGCGCGGCAGGCGTGAAGTGACCGTCATATAATGTGAGAAAACGATGAGTGGCAGAGAAAAACACCGCCGGTTCCTAGGAACCAGATTACTACGGTCGCTCCTGAAGGACCGTGAGGGTGTGACGGCCGTCGAATTTTCGATGGTGGCCCTGCCATTCTTCATAATCGTCTTCGGCATCATGGAAGTCGGCATTACGATGTTCGTCGGCCGGATGGTCGACAACTCCGTTATTAGTGCATCGAGACTGATCAGGACCGGACAGGCGCACACCAGCGGGCTTACAGCCTCTCAATTCAAGTCGCAGATCTGCGACTTCATGCCGGCGTTCATGTGTGACACCGACAGAATCGTGGTTGAGGTGGAAAGTGTCGATTCGTTTGCAGCTGCCGGGTCGACGGACAGTCTTTACGACGCTGACGGCAATCTGAAGGAAGACGACGACCTTACATACGACATCGGTGGTGCCGGCAAGATCGTGGTCGTGAAGGTCATTTACAAATGGCCGATGATGACCGCCGCTTTGAACCTCGCACTGGATGATTCCGGGACCGAGCGATTTCTGACGTCAACAATGGTATTCCGCAATGAACCCTGGGAATAACTTCATGCCAACCCTGGTTACCGCGACGAATTTCGCCACTGGAGCCATGAAAAAGTTCCGCCGTGACGACAATGCCGTGTCCGCTGTTGAATTCGCCATGATCCTTCCGTTCATGTTCTTTCTTCTGATTGGCATGACGGAGCTGGCGGAAGCTCTCAACCAGGACAGGAAGGTCAGCCGCATCGCAAACGCCGTGGCCGACCTGATCGCACAGGAAGAAGCCGTTTCCAGGACCGACCTCGATTCGCTGATGAATATCGGCGAGAAGATCCTTGACCCCTATCCGTCGACAAACCTGCAGGTGATCGTTGCCAGCGTCTCCTTTGATGACGACGGCGATGCCAGCGTTGACTGGAGCCGCGATTCAGCCGGAGCCACCCCCTGGTCGACGGGTGCCGCGCCCCCAATCACCTTGCCGGGCACCGTAGCCGTACCGAATTCTTCAATTGTCGTTGGGCAGTCCAACCTGACCTACACTCCCAGCTTCACGGGACTGTTTTCGGGAATATTCGAATGGAGTCCTTCGGTCATGAACCTTAGCGACACATATTTCCTGACGCCAAGGATCACGGGGACTGTCACCTGCAGCAATTGCTGACCCGGGTTTCAGCGGCCAACACTATCTTTCCCGTATTTGCATCGTCGCATAGCGCGCGTACCCTCATCAGGCTACATTGCATTGCAATATTCCTGTTTCAGTTGGGGACCTTGAACCGATGGCGACAAACAAGACTTTCGAACAGATTGCCGTAGGCGACACGGCGGAAATCGTCCGGGAGTGTTCCAGCAATGACCTGCTGGTTTTCGCGCATGCCTCCGGAAATCGCAATCCGATCCACTTGCCCGATACCGACTGGACCGGCGACGGTATCGTCGACAAACCGGTCGCGCCCGCCATGTGGGTCGGTGGACTGGCATCCGCGGTTCTCGGAAACATTCTGCCAGGTCCCGGCACGGTTTATAAATCACAGTCGTTTCGTTTTCTTGGTGCAGCTGCGGTGGGCGATCATTTGCACGTGAAAGTGACCGCGACCGAAAAGCGGCCGGACAACATTGTCGTCTTTGATCTGACCGTGACCCGCGGCGATGGTTTTCGCCTGGTGGAAGGCGTTGCCGAGGTCGCCGCGCCCACGGAGACCATCGAATTCGATTCCAGCGACATCCCCGCCCTGCTGGTGCAACGTCACCGCCACTTCAACAGAATGATCGAGCTCGCAAAAACACTCCCCGCCTTGCCGACGGCGGTGGTTGCTCCAGATGACCCCAATTCTCTCGAGGGTGCCCTGATGGCAGCGCGGGAAGGCCTGATCAGGCCGGTTCTTATTGGCGCGAAAAGCAGGATTGAAGACGCGGCCAAGGAACTCAGTGAAACCATCGATACCTACGAACTGATCGATATCGAAGATGAAATGGAGGCCGCCGGACGGGCCGTCGCCATGGTGCACGAAGGCAAGGTGAAAGCTGTCATGAAGGGTCACCTTCATACCGATCATCTCCTGCATCACGTGGTTAAACGCGATGGTGGCCTCAGAACGAAGCGTCGTATCAGCCATGTTTTCGTCATGGACATTCCCGGCCGCAAAACGCCTGTTCTGATCTCCGACGCGGCGATCAACATCACGCCGGACCTCAACACGAAGGTCGATATCACGCAAAACGCCATCGACGCAGCGTGTTCACTCGGTTTGGAAACGCCACGTGTCGGCATTCTGTCCGCCATCGAAACGGTCAACCCGGCCATTCCGTCGAGCCTTGATGCCGCGGTGCTGTCAAAGATGGCCGAACGTGGCCAGATCACAGGCGCTGTCGTCGACGGACCTTTGGCAATGGACAATGCAATCGACCTGCAGGCGGCGCGCACGAAGGGCATCACGTCTCTTGTCGCGGGCCGCGCCGAAGTCCTGATTGTCCCCAATCTGGAATCCGGCAACATGCTGGCAAAGGAACTGACGTTCATCGCCCATGCCGAAGCTGCCGGTCTTGTGATCGGCGCGAAAGTTCCGGTGATGCTGACCAGCCGGGCCGACGACGGCCGTTCCCGGCTCGCATCCTGCGCCCTTGCCCTGCTCTATGTGCACTGGAAAGCAAGCGGTGCGCCGGTCGGATTTCTGGACCGTGACGTGAAATGACGATGACACCCGTCATTCTTGTTCTCAATTCAGGTTCCTCGTCCATCAAGTTCACCCTCTTTGAAGGTGATCGCCCCCGGTTGGCTGGACAGATTTCAGGTCTGGGTGCAGAACCGCACATTGACCTCAAATCAGAAAGGACCGGCGGCCGAATAGACAGACAGCTATCCGCCGAAGCAGGCAGGACGCACCGGTCGGCACTCGCCGCACTGATTCCCATTCTTGAAGAGGAAACAAACGGGCAGAAGGTCGACGCGGTCGGGCATCGGGTCGTTCATGGAGGCATGCAGTACGCAACGCCTTTACAGATCACGGATAACGTTCTTTCGGATCTCAAGTCGCTCGAACCACTGGCGCCTTTGCATCAGCCGCACAATCTCGCCGGGATCGATGCGGCACGCTCAGCGTTTCCAACTGCGATCCAGACCGCCTGTTTCGATACGGCCTTTCATCGCAACCATCCCTGGGTCAACGATACATTCGCGCTGCCGCAGTCACTTTACGAAGAAGGCGTGCGCCGCTATGGATTTCACGGCCTCTCTTATGAATATATCTGCAGCCATCTCAAGGAAACCGGCCAGGACTTCGGAGCAGGCAAACTGGTTGTTGCCCATCTGGGTAACGGAGCCTCCATGTGCGCGATCCGGGATGGTCAGAGCATCGGGTCGACGATGGGTTTCACTGCCCTCGACGGCTTGCCAATGGGCACGCGCTGCGGGCAGCTCGACCCGGGGGTCGTGCTGTATCTCATGACGACAAAAGGCATGACGCCCGAGGAGATCTCGGACCTCCTCTACAAGCAATCCGGCCTCAAGGGTCTGTCCGGCATCAGCCAGGACATGCGCACACTGACAGAAAGCGACGATCCCGGGGCGACAGCGGCAATTGACTATTTTGTTTTCCGCATCAGGCGGGAACTCGGTGCGATGGCAGCAATTCTGAAAGGGCTGGACACTGTCGTCTTCACTGGCGGGATTGGTGAAAACGCAGCAGTTATCCGATCCATGGTCTGTGCCGACCAGGATTGGCTCGGGCTCTCCATCGATGAGGAGAAGAACAATGCGCGTGTCGAAGATATCACTGCTGAAACATCTCGGGTCAGGGTACTGGTAATCCCGACCAACGAAGAAGAAATGATCCGCCGCCATACTGAGCGTCTGATGCGTGCTGAAGCCTTTCCTGCAGGCAGCTAACGTCGACCCTCCACCTCAAGCAGGCTCGAATACTCATCTTCGAACGTTCTGAGAACAGGCCTGTAATCCGCATGCACCACCGGCTCGAACCCTCCGGGCAAGTCAGGTTCAATCGCCAGGTAGGCGCCTGGCGCCTCCCGGCGCATGTCCATCAAGCCGGCCCGAAGACGCCGCTTGAGCGCGTCGGGCAGATCTTTTGAAATGCTGTGCGCGGAATATGGAATGGGCGGGGACCGCCAGACGATCTGCAGATCATTGAAGCCCTTGCTGCCCGAGACGTAGTAGTCGTTCAATGTCCCTGCCGTGAAGCCGTTCTTGGCCTCACCTGCAAGGCTCGACCAGGCGAGCGAAGCCTGAACGCGTCCATCCAGAAGTGCCTGCAGGCCTTCCACGGGGTTCTGGACCTCGACCAACGTCTGAAAATGAGACCTGGCGTCAATTCCGTCGGCGGCAAGATTGGCAATCGGCACACGATATGCCGCGACTGCATGTTTGTTTCCAACAGCAAGACGAGTGCCTTTCAGATCCTCAATCGAGGTGCTGTCTCCGCCGCGCTTGCTGACGAGGATGGCATAGAAGCGGGCTGGAAAATCGTCCGGCCCGGCAGTCACAAGCGGCTCTACACATTTGCAAAGCCGATGAGCCGCCGCGTAGGCAGAAGGAGACAGGCGAACATAGTCTATCCGTCCGTTGACGAGGCCCTCGACCGCCTCCCCCAGCGTTTCCATCAAAAACAGATCAACCGGAAGATCAGCAATTTCCTCAAGAGCGAGCCGAAAAGGTTCAACGCGCTCGCGTGCATTTTCATCCGCGCCAACGACGACACCGAGACGCAGCCGGTCGGGCATGACTTCAGGATCTTTGGCCTCGGCAGAAACAACAGGGGCGTAAAGGCAAAGAATCAGAGCAACAAGTTTGGTGATATTGGTCAACAAGGCCATAGTCCTGTCATAACTCTTTGATCAAGATCGAAAATTCGCACATCGCCCAAAAATTCTCTCACAACATATATCGGACTATTCAATGCCCAATGCTATCACGACGGTTGTCTTCGATATAGGTAATGTCCTGATCGAATGGAATCCGGAATATCTCTATCGACGCCTTATTCCAGACGAAACGGAGCGGACGTCTTTTCTGGCATCAATTTGTACTCCCGACTGGAACCTGCAACAGGACCTCGGCCGCTCCTGGAAGGAAGGCGTGGAAGCGCTTTGCGCGCTTCATCCTGACAAGGCAGAGCTCATTGCGGCTTATTCGGATCATTGGCACGACATGGTCCCGGGCGAGATACCGGGGACGCGGCAATTGTTGGAGGAACTCGGGTCGAAAGGTGTTCCGCTTTACGCAGTCACCAATTTCTCGAACGAGAAATTCCTTGAGGCACAGGATCGGTTTCCGTTCCTAAAGACCAGTTTCCTGGATATCGTCGTTTCAGCTGAAGAAAGGATGATCAAGCCTGACCCGAGGATCTACAGCGTCCTGTTTGAGCGAAACCGGCTGGACGCGGGAACCTGTCTGTTCATCGACGATTCCATCGCCAACGTCGAAGCCGCCAGAGGCGTCGGCATGAGGGCGCATCACTTCACGTCGGCAGACATTCTCGCCGAAGATCTCAGGCAACTCGGCTTGCTATGAGCCCCCGAAACCTTCCAGGACGTTCACGCAATTTGTGCCAAGGGCGTCGACCGCATATCCCCCTTCCAGGAGGAAAAGCGTCGGCACACCTACCTTGGCGAGGCGTTGCCCGAGCAGGATGTAGTCCTCGCTCTTGAACCTGAACCCCGAGATCGGGTCGTTCTCGAAGCAGTCGAGCCCGAGCGACACGATCATCGCATCCGGCTTGTAGACCAGAAGCCAGCGGCAGGCCTCTTCAAGGGCAGGTGTATAGGCATCCCAATCAGTGCCGAGAGGCAAGGGCCAGTTGCGGGTGAAACCGGTTCCGGCATGTTCACCCGTTTCATCCGCAAATCCCAGAAAATAGGGATACTCATTCTTTGGATCAGCGTGGATCGACAGGAACAGGACATCCGGGCGGTCGTAGAAGAGAGCTTGCGTGCCGTTACCGTGATGATAGTCGACATCCAGAATGGCAATGCGGTTCAAACCGTAGTCGCGCAGATATTGTGCAGCGACTGCCGCATTGTTGAAGAAACAATATCCGCCGTAAAAATCAAAGCCGGCGTGGTGACCCGGTGGTCGACACAGGGCAAAAGCCGACTTTTCACCGTCCAGAATGAGCTTGGCGCCGGTCAATGCGGTGTTCGCCGATGCGCGTGCCGCCTGATAAGTGAATTCTCCAACCGGTGTTCCGGCATCCATCGAGTAGCGGCCCAACAAACCGTCGATATGCTCGATCTCGACATCCTGCCGCAGACTGCGAATGGGCCAAACGAACGGAAACGCCTCCTTGGTCCGGCCCGCGTCCGTCCACCTCCCCCAGAAGCTTTCCAGGAACGAAACATAGTGTGAGGCATGGACCCGCTGAAGTGGACGGATCGGAAACTCTTCCGAACCGACGACGTCTCCGACTTTCCTTTGCCTGACAGTTTCCAGAACGATTTCGGCGCGGCGTGGGATTTCGACAGCCGGCTTCAACTCGCCATCTGAAATCTCCTGTGCCGGCGCATGCGCGAGCTGGAGGTCAGAAAATACCGTCTTCAATCGCTGCCCCCTTTGCCTTCATCGTTTCACATCGGCTTTGCCGCCGCCTGCTCCAATGTAACCCATCTCAAGAAAAACGGAATTCCGTCACATGACTATAGGTCTGTGATGGTTGTAACAGGACAGGTGTAAATTCTTTCTGATTGATGCTGTCCGGCCATCGTTGCGCCTCCAGACACAGGCCCGCATGCGGACCGTAGGTCTTGCCACCGAGTCCTGGAACAGGCACGTTCAATCTTGCCGCATCATAAAGCTGAAGACCCGGCTCGGTCGTCCAGACTTCCATCCGCCGTTCGCCTGTAGAATCTTCCAGCGCTGCCGCGAAGCCCATCGATGACCGGGGTTCTCCCGCCAGACAGAAATTATGATCATATTGCAGATCCTCCTCGCCTGGCTTCCGTCGAAGACTGCGACCATCCTGAAAGTCGAAGGGCGTCCATTCCACGCGCCTGACTTCGCCGGTCGGGATCAGGGTCTCATCAACAGGCAGATAAGTTTCTGCCGCAATCTCAAGGCTGTGGTCCAGAATTGTCTCGCTGCCATCAAGATTGAAATAGCTGTGCTGGGTCAGATTGACGGGTGTCGCCTTGTCTGTTGTCGCGGAGATCTTCACCCTCAACGCGCCTGATCCGGTCAGCGTGTAGCGCACGAGTGCCTCGACCTGGCCCGGATATCCCATGTCTCCATCTTCGGAAACAAGTTTCAAAAGCACGCTGGCCTTGTCGCTCTGTTCCACCTGCCAGTTTCTTGAAGAAAACCCTGTCGCGCCGCCATGCAGGTGATGCAGCCGGCCGTCGTTGCAATCGAGCTGATAGGTTTCCCCTTCGATCTTGATCTTTCCGCCGGCAATTCTGTTGGCACAGCGCCCGGCAACTACCCCGAAATAAGCAGAGTGATCGAGATAACTGTGCAGATCTTCAAATCCGAGGACCACCGATTGACCGTCTACCTTCAAGTCTCGGATGATGGCACCAAATGTCAGGACGGACGCTTCAAGAAACCCTTTTTTCAACGTGATTTCCTGGACGGCCGTGCCGTCCGGAAGGGTGCCGAATTCACTGATCATGCAGATTTTTCCAAAAAGGCTTGCCTGAGATACGCCTGGACGGCGGAATCATTCGCTGCCCTGTGACATGTCGCCAAACCTTAGAGTGTCTGATTGTATTCGCCAACTTCCGGATTTTCACGAAGAATGCCGTCAACTGCCTTGAACATTTCATGCAGCCTTTCTTCCGAAACCGGGCTCTCGACCACCACAACCAGTTCTGGCTTGTTGGAAGACGCGCGAACAAGTCCCCAGGTGCCGTCGCTGCTGACGACCCTCACGCCGTTGACCGTTATCAGGTCGGTTATCTCATGGCCCGCGATTGTCTCGCCTCTGTCTTTCATTTCGTGGAACTTCGAGACAACACGCTCGACAACATCATATTTGATCTCATCGGCGCATTTCGGCGACATGGTCGGAGAACCCCAGGTCTTCGGCAGATCACGGCGCAGGTCTGCCATCGACTTTCCGGGATTCCGGTCGAGCATGTCGAGAATGGCGATCCCCGAGACAAGCCCATCGTCATATCCGCGTCCGATCGGCTTGTTGAAGAAATAATGGCCGGACTTTTCAAACCCGACGATCGCATCAAGATCCGTAACGCGGCGTTTAATGTAGGAATGCCCCGTCTTGTAATAGTCGGTCCGGGCACCGTTCGCCCGAAGCACCGGGTCGGTGTTGAACAGTCCGGTCGACTTCACATCGACGACGAATTGGCAATTGGGATGAAGTGCAGAAATATCACGCGCTAGCATCACACCAACCTTGTCCGCGAAGATTTCCTCACCCTCATTGTCGACGACACCGCAACGGTCACCGTCGCCATCGAAACCGAGGCCGACATCGGCACCGGTTTCCAGAACCTTGTCCCGGAGTGCATGCAGCATTTGCATGTCTTCCGGATTTGGATTGTAGCGGGGAAATGTGTGGTCGAGCTCGGTATCAAGCGGGATGACTTCCGCACCCACCGCTTCCAGTATTTTCGGTGCAAACGCTCCGGCTGTCCCGTTACCGCAGGCCGCGACGACCTTGATCGGGCGTTTCAGTTTGGGCCTGTCGGTAAGATCCTTGAAATAGATGTCCGGGAACCCGTCCACAAAGCGGTAGCTGCCACCGCCCTTCAAATCATAGGCCGCGTCAAGCACGATTTCCCTCAGTCGCCCCATTTCGTCCGGACCGAACGTCAATGGCCGGTCGATACCCATTTTCACGCCGGTCCAGCCATTGTCGTTGTGGGACGCGGTGATCATGGCAACAGCCGGCACGTCCAGCGCAAATTGCGCGAAGTAAGCCATCGGAGACAATGCCAGGCCAATATCGTGCACATTGACACCGGCTGCGAGCAGGCCATTCACGACCGCCATCTTGATGGATGAGGAGTATCCGCGAAAATCATGGCCGACGGCGATATCGGGACGAACGCCCCGCTCGTGAATGAGAGTACCGATCCCCATTCCGAGCGCCTGCATACCCATGAGGTTGATTTCTTTTTCAAACAACCAGCGGGCATCGTACTCCCTGAAGCCGGTCGGTTTCACCATGGGGAGAGATTCATACTCGAACGTGTTGGGAAACAGCTCCGGGCGTGGTTTTGGAAACATCGATGCCTCTCAGTGCCGGTCGGAAACCCGGACGTGGATACGGGAAATCGGATTGTATTCGGGATTACTGAACAAGTACTAACGTGCCGCTGGAAATGTCAAACCGCCTGAGCTGGCTGAGCGCGGACATGCCCAGAAGCGGCACACCCAGACTGTCATCGCTCAGGACGATCGCTTCGACATTGCGGAAACGGATCGCGCCGATGCGTACCTTGTCGATCACCGTTCTGGCACCGTAAACCCGTCCGTTTGCTGTTCCGATCGGGTGCTTGTACTCGGAGGGACTCAGGAAGATTCCAATGTCTTCGGCAACCGAAACCGGCAAGGCTGTGACGGTTGCGCCCGTGTCGACAAGCATATCGATCGCCCTGCCATTCAGATAGGCATCGGCAACATAGTGTCCTCGGCGGTCAACCGATATCCGGTGTGTCCTTGGTCCCGAACCAGCGTCCACCTCATCCTGCGCCGTGTTTGCGCGGTCATCGGTGCCGATACGCGCCTCAACGAGGATCGGCACGATCGGGGCAACCCCGACAAGGATCAACAAGATGACGGCATACCGCAGCATAGTGCACCCGGATTATTCGAAGCTTTCTTCCGGGTACCACAATTTCCTTAGTGTCCTGTAAAACCAATTCAGACGATTTGATCCGCCAGTCGGCTAATGTCTTCTTTTGCCGGCGCGCTCGATTGAGCCCCGGTCGCGGTACAGGCGAGCGCACCGGCGGCAACGCCCTCCCTGAGCGCCCGCTCGAACGCAGTTCCGGCATCTAGCGCTGCTGCGAGCGCGCCGCAGAAAGCATCCCCGGCACCGGTTGTATCGACAGGCTCAATATCAGGAGATCCAATCTGAATACGATCCGAGCCCTTACCGGCCAACACGCCTCTTGCTCCGAGCGTGACGACAATCGCATGCGTTTCGTCCGCCAGACGATCCACAAATGCATCGGGATCACCCGATATTCCCAGTCTCGATGCAATGTCCGCAGCTTCACCTTCATTGACGACAAGCGTGGTGATGCCCTCGAGCAATCCGGAGAGATCCTCCGATGGCACCGGTGCGGGATTCCAAAAAACATCGGCGCCGGCGTTGCGCGCGTGCCCTATTGACCTTTCGGTCTCGGGGAACGGAATTTCTCCCTGCAACATCAGCAATCCGCCGGCGTTCAATCCGCCAACAAGCCAGCCGGAGTCAACGCGCGCATTGGCTCCACTGGCCACAATGATCTGGTTCTCTCCTGCGGCATCAACCCCGATCAGGGCCAGGCCGGTCGAGCCGGTCAATGATCTGACGCCGGCAAGGTCCACATCCGCATTCCGCATGTTGGACAGGGCCAGCGCACCAAACGCATCCTGCCCGACTGCGCCAATCATGCGCACATTTGCTCCGGCTCGTCTTGCAGCAAGGGCCTGGTTCGCACCCTTGCCGCCCGGGAACGTCTGATGATCCGGACCGCTGACGGTTTCTCCCGCCTTTGGCAGACGCGGGAGGACGACAACAAGGTCGAGGTTGATCGAGCCAAAAACCGTGATCATGACGAAACAGCCCGTCTACTTGGTGCCATACATCCGGTCGCCGGCATCGCCGAGGCCCGGAACGATATAACCCTTTTCGTTGAGCTTCTCGTCGATCGCAGCGGTAAAGATCGGAACATCGGGGTGGTTCTCGTTGAATTTCGCAACACCCTCCGGCGCGGCCAGCAGGCACAGGAAGCGAATGTTGTTCGCCCCCCGTTCCTTGATCTTGTGAACGGCAGCGATCGCCGAGTTGGCGGTTGCCAGCATCGGGTCTACGACGATCACGAGACGCTCGTTCAGATCGTCAGGTGCCTTGAAATAATATTCGACCGGATGAAGCGTCTCCGGATCCCGGTAGAGGCCGATATGTGCAACCCGGGCTGAAGGCACGAGTTCCAGCATACCTTCGAGCAAACCGTTGCCCGCACGCAAAACGGACGCAAACACGAGTTTCTTGCCTGCCAGCATTGGCGCCTGCATCTCGGCGAGCGGCGTTTCGATGGTCTGGCGGACCAGGGGCAGATCGCGGGTCACTTCGTAACACAGCAGGGTCGATATCTCGCGCAACAGGCGCCGGAACCCCTGTGTCGATGTTCCCTTGTCGCGCATGATGGTCAACTTGTGCTGGACCAGCGGATGGCTGATGACGTTGGCTCCGGACATGTCTGCCTCTCTTTGCTCAGGTCCTGCGGACAGGACCGGTTCCGTTGTTTCTTAATGTTCAGGAGCTATGCCCCGAACGGCAACCAAAAAACAGCCCCCGGATTGAGATATCGCCCGAGTTTTTCGCTTTCGCCGAAGCCTTCCCGCAAAAATCGCGTCCCCAGGCGGCTGGTACCGCCCTCCAGGATGCATGTCAGGGGCAATTGCTCAGCCGGAACGTCCAGTTCACGCCGCAACAAGTCCGCGAGTTTGTCTATCAATGCGATGGTGATTGCGCGGATTTCAACCATCCTGTCCCGCACACCATCTTCTGTCGGAGCCTCGGGACCATCCCTGATCTTCAGCACGCCGGCTTTCAGGAATACGCTGGCATGCACGTCATCGGCCGGTGCGGTCAGGAGTTCCAGTTCCGAAACTTCGAAACCGGCCCAGGCGAACGGCTCAACAAGAGCGTAGACCATTTCCTGCGCCGCCATGTGAAAGGGAATGACAGTGTCGGTTTCCGCACTTCCGGTCCCTGAATGACGGAAGCTGTCCCCAAGCGTGATGTCACCGGTTTCCGCACCACCGACCCACACAGGAGCCAGCGCTTCCAGAAGCTTGTCCAAGATCACATTCGCACTGACAGCCTCCCCGCTTTCCTTTGCAAGTTCAACGGCCAGCAGCCCTGGCCTGGTAACGTCGCCTTTCGAGAACAGGTCGGGACGCAAGGCGAGTGCTTCACCAAGGCGCTTGAGGTGCTTTTGCATTGCCTCGAGAAGATCCACGTCGTCCTGAAGATCCCATTGAAGACCAAACGCGAGTTCGTCCTTTTCCATCCGGATCAAGGTGTCCGCGTCCACGCGATAGGGATCGGTCATTTCGCTTGAAAACGATCCGGCCGCGAACATGTGAAAAGTGGCAAGAGCTGACGCCTGATTGCCGGATACCCGGGTTTCGGTCATCTGGTCTTCATAGGTCCAGCCGGACGGATGCAACGTTTTCATATAGGCACCCAGGATGGCGAGATCGGCTGCGGCGGCCAGCAGTTCCTCAGCGTTTTCGAATGCACGGGCATTGGCAAGAGCCGACCAGCGGTCGATGTCGCCCGCCTCGAAGTCACGCCAAACACCGTAGGGCGGAATATGAAAATCCGGATAGTTTCCCCTGGTGGTCTCAAGAAGCATCACAAGGATGTCTGAAAGTCCGGAGAGGTCCACGTCAACGTGTTGGAGACCCGAAGAACCGGCAACGCCGAGAAGGTCCTGTGACCGGCGCCGGACTTCCTCGGGCCGAAAAAGATCCAGCGTGGAGTTTGATGTCTCCATGACGTATCCCCCCTCAGTTGCCGCCACGATCTTGTTTGGCGCTGTCCAGGCGCACCAGCAGCCGGTTCTTCGCCGCCGGTTCGCAGAACGCTGCCTCAATCGCGGTTCTGGTAATGGCCATCTGATCTTCAAACGACCAGCCGAATGTCTCCGCCACAGAGGTGTACTCCTTGCCGAGCGTCGTTCCGAAGAACGGCGGATCGTCGGAGTTCAGCGTGACCTTCACGCCTTCCTTGCGCAGGATATTCACCGGGTGAAAGCGAAGATGAGAATAGACGCCGAGCGAGACATTCGATCCCGGACAGACTTCCAGCACAACGTCCTCATCGACAAGCCGCTTCACAAGTTCCTTGTCCTCGATGGCACGAACGCCATGCCCGATGCGTTTGACCCGCAAGAATTCCAAGGCCGCGATGATGCTGTCCGGACCGCCGAACTCGCCTGCATGTGCGGTGGTTCCAAGACCGGCATCGGATGCCATTCTGAAAGCCTTGGCAAAATTTGCCGGATGGCCCGCGCGTTCGTCTCCTGCAAGACCAAACCCGGTCACAAGCGGATGCGGATTTCCGATGACTTCCTTGACCACGCGCTCGACGGATGCGGACCCGAAGTGGCGCACTCCGATCGCGATCATGCGGCCTTCTATAGCCGTATCGGTCTTGGCTCGTTCGATCCCGGCGGCAAGGCCCTCGACATAGGACCTGTATGACAATCCGGCTGCCTGAGCATGGTCCGGCGATATGGTAATTTCGCCGTAAATGGCACCTTCGGCGGCCAACATCCTGAAATAGGTTTCCGAAAGCAATGAATAATCCGCCGGTGTCTTGAACACCGAACTGGCCACATCATAGGCCTTCAGGAAGCTGGTAAAATCGGACCAGATGTATTTTCCGTTGCCGTCAATTGCTTCCGTCACGTCGACGCCATGCTGTCCGGCCAGTCGTCGTACGAGGCTGGGCGGCGCAGCGCCTTCGATGTGGCAATGCAGTTCGGCCTTCGGGACGTTGAGCGTTTCGTTCATTTCCGGCGAGACCTGCCTTGAGTGTGAGGATCAATCAATCTGTAGAAAACTCGTTCCATGCGGACCTTGCGCGATCCCGAGATGGGCCGCAACACTCTCGCCGATATCCGCATAGGTTTTTCTACCACCGACGCTTTTCCCCGCAATGCCCGGGCCGGTCGCAATCACCGGAACATTTTCCCGAGTATGGTCGGTTCCCTTCCAGGTTGGATCACAGCCGTGATCAGCTGTCAGAACAAGCAGGTCTCCCGCCCGCATTCTGTTGATCATTTCCGGCAACCGCCGGTCGAAGTGTTCCAGGGCAGCCGCATAGCCCGGAACGTCACGCCGATGCCCATATAGCGAATCGAAATCGATGAAGTTGGAAAAGACCAGATCGCCGTCTTGTGCCATCTCCATCGCTTCGAGGGTCCGATCGAAGAGTTGATCGTTGCCTGCCCCCTTCAAAACCCTGGCCACACCCTGATGCGCAAAGATGTCCGAAATCTTGCCGACACCTATGACCGTTCTCCCGGCATCACTCAGGCGATCCAGCAAAGTCGGTTCAGGCGGCAGGACGGAGTAATCGCGCCGGTTGGCGGTGCGTCGGAACGTTTCGGACGTTTCGCCGTCAAACGGGCGGGCAATGACACGGCCAATATTGTAGGGGTCGGCAAATTCACGAGCTGTTTCGCAGAGCTTCAGGAGCCTCTCCAGACCGAAATGTCCTTCATGTGCCGCAATCTGGATGACGGAATCCGCAGAGGTATAAAAGATCGGTTTGCCTGTCCTGACATGTTCCTCGCCAAGTTCTGCGATGATCTCGGTTCCAGATGCATGTTTGTCACCGAGAATTCCGTCCAACCCTGCGGCTTCGCTGATCTTTGCGACAAGTTCCTTCGGAAAAGCCGGAATTGTTTCCGGGAAGTAGCCCCAGTCGAAGCGCACGGGAACACCGGCGATCTCCCAGTGACCGGACGGAGTATCCTTGCCGTGCGAGACTTCAGCAGCATATCCCCAGAGACCATCTGGATCTCCCGGAAAATCCAGGCCGGGAATAGCCTTTCCGGTTGAAAGACGCCCCGCAGCCCCAAGTCCGAGCCGATCCATGTTGGGCACTGACAAGGGACCGCTTCGCAGCCCTTCCCTGTCGCCCCTACCGTCCGCGCAGTGCTCGGCGATATGGCCGAGTGTATCGGACCCGGCATCGCCGAAGGCGTCCGCATCCGTGGCACCGCCAATGCCGAAACTGTCCAGAACGCACAGGATTGCACGAGGCATGGGTTTCTCCACAAATCTGTTTGTTGCCGGTCATCCGGACCGGAAAACCGCCGGGACCGAAGTCCCGACATACCTGTTCAAGGAGCGATGCGGCCGACAATGCTCGGGTTGTCTGCAACGTCCATCGCCGCACCGATTGTGTAGGCGTTTCGAACAGCTACTGCCGCTGTTTCGGCTTCTTGCTCCGAACGCGCGTGAACAATGGCAAGTGGAGCGTCCGCATCCACGGTGTTGCCGATACCGGCCAGATCCGTCAGGCCGACAGAGGGATCGATCACGTCGGCCGCGGCCCGGCGTCCACCGCCAAGTGCCACCACAGCAACGCCGACAGCGCGTGCATCAACCGCGGTCACAACACCCTCCATTTCGGCATAGACCGGAGCCTGGACCGGCGCCTTTGCAAGATAGACCTCGCATTTTTCCAGGAAGTCGACCGGACCGCCAAGCGCGTGGACCATCTGCGCGAATTTCTCTGCGGCCTTGCCGCTGTCAAAGGCTTCACGCATCATTTCAGCACCCGCTTCGGCGGTGGGTGCGATGCCCCCGGACGCCAGCAATTCGCCACCCTGTGCAACGGTGACATCCCAGAGGCGGTTGTCCACTGCTGTGCCTTTCAGAAAATCGACTGCATTCTGCATTTCGACCGCGTTGCCCGCAGCCGACGCAAGTGGCTCGTTCATGTCGGTCAGGAGTGCAGTTGTCTTGAGACCAGCGCCGTTGGCAACCAGAACCAGGCTTTCAGCAAGAGCCCGGGCCTCTTCCAGAGACGCCATAAAAGCACCTGATCCCCATTTGACATCCAGCACCAGACCCTGGAGCCCGGCGGCCAGTTTCTTTGAAAGAATGGATGCCGTGATGAGATCGATGCTTTCGACAGTCGCCGTTACGTCCCTGATCGCATAAAAACGCTTGTCCGCTGGTGCAAGATTGCCGGTCTGGCCAATGACAGCGCACCCGATATCGCGGACCACCTTCTTGAAAAGAAGATTGTCCGGCTGCGTCTGGTAGCCCGGGATGCTGTCGAACTTGTCAAGCGTACCGCCGGTATGACCGAGGCCACGTCCGGAAATCATCGGAACGGCAGCGCCGCAGGCAGCGAGCGCCGGAGCCAACATGAGAGAAACATTGTCACCGACACCGCCGGTCGAATGCTTGTCCAGAATTGGCGCGTCGACTTCCATCCAGTCCATTACGTCACCGCTGTCACGCATGGCCAGGGTCAGCGCAACCCGTTCCTCGACCGTGAGCCCCTTGAAGAACACGGCCATGGCAAGCGCGGAAACCTGCCCTTCAGTGACCGAGCCATCTGCGAGCCCACGAACGAAGAATGCAATTTCTTCGGCGTCCAACGTTCCACCGTCGCGTTTCTTGCGAATGAGTTCCTGCGGCAACATTCTTCTTGTCCTTTTTGACGCCGTCTCAGTAGCCGTGGTGGGAATGGTCAACGATTTCCTGACCCTCGATGGTGGAAATCAGAGAGTCCAGCAAGCCACTTGCGCCAAACCGGAACGTTGTCGCCGACACCCAGTTGTGACCCATGATCCTGTCGGCCAGCGCAAGATATGCGGCCGCATCTTCAGCTGTCTTGATACCGCCAGCCGGTTTGAAGCCGATAACCCGTTCTGCATCGTCCCGGCGCGCTTCTTCAATCGCCGTCAGCATGATCTCGGCAGCTTCCAAAGTCGCGTTGACTGCAACCTTACCCGTGGAGGTCTTGATGAAATCTGCTCCGGCAGCGATCGCCACATTGGATGCGGCGTGGATCAAAAGCGGATCCTTGATTTCACCGGTTTCCAGAATGACTTTTAAAATAGCCGGCTCCGGGATCGCCGCTTTCACGCGGATGATCTGCTCCTCGGCAAAGCCCTTCCGGCCTTCGCAGAAAGCCTTGTAAGGCATGACCAGGTCGATCTCGTTGGCTCCGTCTGCGAGCGCCTTCTCAGTCTCGGCAACAACAGCGTCCGTGTCTTCGCCGCCGTCCGGAAAGTTGACGACCGTGGCAACCTTGACACCCGTTCCGGTCAATTCCTTCGCAGCCTGTGCAACAAAGCGAGGCCAGACGCACACAGCGGCCACGGAACCGTGGTCGGTCACGGTCCGATCCGTCAAACTGCTGACGTCTTCAGCAGTGCAGTCGTCATTCAGGTTGGTCAGGTCCACGAGCCCGAGGGCACGCGCTGCAATTTCGATCATATCGCTCATTGACCGATCTCCTTCACAAAGGCCCTTACGAGCTGTTTCATCCGTTCCATGCCCATCAAAGCCATGGTCTTGGTCTCATCATGGGACAGAGCATGGGTCTGCAGTCCGGCGCCATAGTTGGTGATGATCGATAGCGCCGCGACCCTGAGGCCCAGGAAGCGTGCGATGATGACCTCCGGCACCGTTGACATGCCGACTGCGTCCGCACCGAGTTTCTTTGCCAAACGGATTTCCGCAGGCGTTTCGAAGGATGGGCCGGAGAACCACATGTAGATCCCGTCCGCGACCGGATCACCGGTTTCCGCCGCGACCTTCTTCATAACGGCCCGCAGCTCCGGATCGTAGGCCGCGCTGAGATCAAGGAAGCGTTTTTCGTCCTCTTCCCCGATCAGCGGGTTCTTGCCGGACCAGTTAATGTGATCAGAGATCAGCATCGGCGACCCGGGCGCAACCTCTTCGCGCAGGGATCCCGCAGCATTGGTCGCGAGCAGAACCTCACAGCCGAGTTCCTTCAATGTTTCAACCGGCGTGCGCATGACGGTCGGATTGCCGCTTTCATAGTAGTGCGCGCGCCCGGACAGGATCACCACCGGTACACCGGCCAGCATTCCGGCGACAAGCTCGCTGGAGTGGGATGTTACCGTGGACACCGGAAACTCTGTCAGGTGTGCGTAAGGAATGCGGACGGCATCCTCGACCTCTTCCGCCAGGGCTCCAAGCCCCGAGCCGAGAATCATGCCAATTTTGTAGGAACCCTTGCGGGCTGCGCGGACGATGTCCGCGCATTCACGGCCGTAACCACTCATTGAGGGTCAGTCCTTCCTGTCTTCAAGTTCAAATGCGGCAGGCAACAGCTCCTCGAGCGTGAAACTGCGCTTGATGCCATTCAGATCGGCGATATGAACAACGAGATTGTCTGCGCCGAATTCGGCGAAACGCTGACGGCAGATGCCGCAAGGTGTGCAAAGTGCGGCGTCGCCGACAACAACCGCTTCCTCAATCTCGCGGTGACCCGCAGCAATCATGGCGCTGACCGCACCACCTTCGGCGCAGACACTGACCGGATAAGAGGCGTTTTCAACGTTGCAGCCGGTAAAAACTGACCCGTCCGGCGTGCGGAACGCTGCCCCTACCAGAAAGTTCGAATAGGGTGCATAAGCCTTTTCGCGAACAGATTTGGCCGCCTCGAACAATGCGTTCAAATCGCTCATGAGCGCTCCTTCAGATAGGGAATGCCCGCTGCCTTCGGCGGGATCGCCTTGCCAATGAAGCCGGCAAGCAGGACGACGGTGAGGACATAGGGCAGCGCCTGAAACACCTGCAGGGGGACTTCACCGATCAGCCAGATTTCAACGCCTTGCAACCGGGTGCCGGCCGCATCAAGAAAACCGAACAGCAGACAGGTAAACATTGCACTGACCGGCTTCCACTTCGCAAAGATTAGCGCGGCCAGTGCCATGAAACCCTGACCGGCCGTCATGTTGACGCCAAAGCCCGAGCCAACAGCGATCGAGAGATAGGATCCCGCAACACCGCAGAGGATGCCGCATGCAATGACGGCGCGATACCGCATCCAGACAACCGAGATGCCTGCAGTGTCAACGGCGGCCGGGTTTTCGCCCACTGCACGCAGGCGCAGGCCAAAGCGGGTTCGGAACAGGATCCACCAGGTCAACGGAACGGCAAGAAAGGCGACGTAGACGAGGATCTTGTGCCCCGACAAAACTTCTGCATAGAACGGGCCGATGATCGGAATATTGCGGACCTGTTCCGCAAACGGCCACACGATTTCGGTAAAACGTCCTCCGTCGGGCAAAGACGGAGTTCTTCCCCCCTGGCGGAACCAGGTTTGCCCCAGGAGCGCTGTCAGCCCGGCAGCCAGAAAATTGATGGCAACGCCAGAGACAATCTGGTTGCCCCGGTTTGAAATCGACGCAAATCCATGCAGAAGGCTGAGCAGAACGGAGACCGAAATCCCGGCCAGAAGACCCAGCCAGGCGTTGGCGGTGATGTAGGCAACCGCTCCTGCGCCGAATGCCGCACCGAGCATCTTGCCTTCAAGTCCGATGTCAACAACACCCGAACGTTCGGAATAGAGCCCCGCAAGGCAGGCCAGCAGCAAAGGCGTCGACACGCGGATTGTTGCGTCCATCATCAAAATGATTGTCTCGAACATGATCACGCCTCCTTCGCGGCAAGGGCCTGGGAGGGCGTGAAGAACCTGACAATCGCCGGCCGGAACATGTGTTCAAGCGCCCCTGCAAACAGTATGACAAGACCCTGGATGACGATGATCATGTCGCGGGTGATGTTCGGCATTTCAAACGAGAGTTCCGCGCCGCCCTGGTAGAGCATGCCGAACAGCACGGCCGCCAGGATGATGCCGACAGGATGGGCGCGCCCCATGAGAGCGACCGCGATACCGACAAAGCCGTAACCGGTGACGAAATCGATCAACAACCGGTGTTGCGAGCCCATGATTTCGTTGATTGCCATCATGCCCGCGAGACCGCCGGATATCAGCATCGTGACAACGATGATGCGCACCGGTGAAATCCCGGCATAGACGGCCGCCGTGGCGTTGGCGCCGAAGGACCTGATTTCATAACCGAGTTTCGTGCGCCAGATCAGGAACCAGACGGCCACACAGGCAGCCAGGGCCACGAACAAGGACAGGTTCACCGGCGCATAGCCGAAGCCGAAGGACGGGAAAACGTCGTTCAGAAACGGCAGCCGGCCGCCATCTTCAAAGGTCCGGGTCTCGTTCTGCATGGAGCCCGGCTTCTTCAGGACATTGCCCAGCAGGTACACCATGAACGAAAACGAAATGTAGTTGAACATGATGGTGGTGATAACCACGTGGCTGCCGCGCTTGGCCTGCAACCAGGCCGGAATGAAAGCCCAGGCTGCTCCCATCGCAGCCGATCCAAGGATCGCGAATGGCAATGTCACGTACCAGGGTACGTACTGGTCGAGCGCCAGGCAGGCGAACGCAACCCCGAGGCCACCGACATAAGCCTGCCCTTCACCGCCGATGTTGAACAGACCTGCGTGAAAGGCGACCGCGACAGCAAGGCCGGTGAAAATGAAGTTGGTCGCATAAAACAGCGTGAACCCGAAGCCCTCGGCATAACCGAGCGACCCCCAGAGGAGGACCTTGACGGCGTCCAGCGGATTTTCCCCGATCAGGATAACGACCAGTCCGGATACCAGAAAGGCAGCTGAAAGATTCAGGAAGGGGATTAGGCCGAGATCGACCCAGCGCGGAAGTTGACCGCCACTCATTGGACGCCTCCTTCAGCTGTCATGCGATTGTCTTCAACACCTGCCATGAGCAGGCCGAGTTCGCCCTCATCAGCGTTGCTCCCCCGCTCTCCGACAATCTTGCCATCAAACATCACCAGAACCCTGTCCGACAGTGCACGGATTTCGTCGAGTTCAACCGAAACAAGCAAAATGCCCTTGCCTGCATCGCGCAGTTCAACGATCCGCCGGTGAATAAACTCAATTGCACCAATGTCGACACCGCGTGTCGGCTGACCGATCAACAATACCTCCGGGTCCCGCTCTATCTCCCGTGCCAGAACAATTTTTTGCTGGTTGCCACCGGAGAAATTCGCCGTCTTGAGCATCGGATTGGGTGGCCGGATATCGTATTTCTCGATCTCGGCGACCGCGTTTTTCTTGATCGCCGCCAGGTCCATCAGCAGGCCCCGGGAATAGGCGGGGTCGCGGTGATAACCAAGAATGGAATTCTCGTATTCGGTGAAGCTGTTGATCAGGCCCATACGGTGCCGGTCTTCCGGCACGTGGCCCATGTTTTTCTTGCGCATGTCCGCAGCATCCAGTGTGCTGGTGCCAAGATCTATGCTTTCACCATGGATTTTTAGCGTTCCGCTTGTGGCGCGGCGAATGCCGGACAGTGTCTCCAGCAGTTCGGACTGTCCATTGCCCGACACTCCGGCGATGCCGACAATTTCGCCGGCCCGGACCGAAAGGCTCACATCCTTGACAACCTGGACACCACGGCTGTCAGTGACCGTGAGATTTTCAACTTCCATGACCGGCGCTTCCGGTTGCGCCGGCTCCTTGTCGACACGCAGCAGAACCGACCGGCCAACCATCAACTCGGCCAGTTCTTCCATGGAGGTGTTCCCCGTCTCCCTGGTCGCCACCATCTCGCCGCGGCGCATGACGGACACCGTGTCGGTGACAGCCATGATTTCGCGCAGCTTGTGCGTAATCAACAGGACAGTCTTTCCCTGATTCTTGAGAACGTCGAGGATCTTGAACAGATGGTCCGCCTCTGCCGGTGTGAGAACACCGGTCGGTTCGTCAAGGATCAGAACCTCGGCACTGCGGTAGAGTGCTTTCAATATTTCAACACGTTGCTGCAGACCTACGGGCAGATCCTGAATGAGGGCCTCCGGGTCGACGCGCAGCTCATATTCTTCTTCCAGACGCTTCAATTCGGTGCGCGCACGCGACAGCCCGCCTGCCAGCAGCGCACTGTCCTCCGCGCCGAGAACCACGTTTTCCAGAACCGAAAAATTGTCGACCAGCATGAAATGCTGGTGAACCATGCCGATCCCCATGCCGATGGCGGCCTTGGAGTCCGCGATCGTCACTTTCTTGCCTTTGATGATTATGTCGCCGTCATCAGCATGATAGAACCCGTAGAGAATTGACATGAGCGTCGACTTGCCCGCGCCATTTTCTCCTATGATCCCGTGGATGGACCCTTTTTTCACAACAAGATCAATGTCCTTGTTGGCATGAACCGGTCCAAAACTCTTGTTGATCTTGCGCAGCTCAATTGCCGGAATTTCGCTCATGCCGTCCCCCAGGCCCGACGTAGTTTGCTTTTCATTTCTGTTTGCCCATCGCCGCAAACGTACCTCAGTATGGGCACACTCCGTCACTGATGACATCATGAACCTTGATGGTTCCGTCTGATATTCCGGCAACTGCCGCATCGGCCGCAGTTTTCATTTCATCGGAAATCAATGGCCTGTTGTTCTCGTCCAGAACCCAGTCCATACCACCTTCCGCAAGGCCAAGGACTTGAATACCCGGCGAAAACGAGCCTTCCCGGGCAGAATTGAAGCTGTCAAACACGGCGTTGTCGACGCGTTTGCGGATCGACGTCAGAACCTTGCCCTTGTGCAGTCCATTCTGGTTGCTATCCGTCCCGATGCCCAGCACGCCCGCATCCGCGGCAGCCTGCAACACGCCAAGCCCGGTGCCACCCGCTGCCTGAAGCACCACATCAGCACCGCGTTTGATCTGAGCAGTTGCCAATTCGCCTCCACGAACCGGATTGGCAAACGCAGCAGGCGTGTCGCCGGTCATGTTGAACAGCACCTTGATGTCAGGGTCGGCCGACAAGGCACCCTGTTTGTAGCCGCAGAGAAATCTCTGAATGATCGGGATGTCCATGCCCCCGACAAAACCGACAGTGCCAGACTCCGAAGCCATCGCGGCGAGCAGGCCGCCGATATAGGCACCTTCGTGCTCCTTGAAGACATAGGAACGCACGTTAGGCTGATCGACCACCATGTCGACGATCGCAAAGTCGGAATTTGGAAAAGCCTCCGCCGCCTGCTTCAGGGCGTTGGCCTGGTTGAAGCCTATCGCGATGACAGGTGCGTTGCCCCTGCTTGCAAAATTGCGCAACGCCTGCAGACTTTGGGCGTCGCGTTCCAGTTCGAATTCCCTGACATTCTCGCCGGTCTCTTCCATGTACCGTTTCACGCCGGCAAAGGCGCTCTCGTTGAATGAGCCGTCGAACTTACCACCAACGGAGTAGACGATGGCCGGGTCGGCGCAGGCAGCCGTGGCAGAGAGCGCGGCAACGAATATCGCTGCGCAGGCGCTTGAGCTGAGACGGAACATCCGGTCCCCCAACTGGCTAGAACATATTATGGGAAACCTCCGCGCCCTTGCGCGGAGGCTGCAGTGGTCTGGCCGTCACTTAGCCCGGGCAGGATTCATCGGCCATGTAGTCATGGACAACAACTTCGCCGGAGATGATTTTCTGGGTGGCTTCTTCGACGGCCGCCTTCATCTCGTCGTTAACGAGTTCCGCGTTGTTGGCGTCGAGTGCCCAGTCAACGCCACCTTCCTGCAGGCCGAGAACCTCGAAGCCGGAAGACCAGTTATCGTTTTTGGCATCTTCAAACGCCTGGAAGACGGCGATGTCGACACGCTTCAGCATGGATGTCAGCACGGATCCAGGGTGCAGGCCGTTCTGATTGCTGTCGACGCCGATGCCGAGTTTACCTGCGTCGGCTGCAGCCTGGAGAACACCAATGCCGGTGCCGCCTGCCGCGTGGTAGACAACATCCGCGCCACGATCGAACTGCGACTTGGCCAACTCTCCGCCCTTGACCGGATCGTTCCAGGCGGCGCCGGTTGTGCCGGTCATGTTTTCAAACACTTCCGCATCCGACTGCACGGCCATTACGCCCTGCTTGTAGCCGCAGGCGAACTTGCGGATCAATGGAATGTCCATCCCGCCGACAAAACCGACCTTCCCGGTTTCGGAAGCCATCGCGGCAAGCATGCCGACGATGTAGGACCCTTCATGTTCCTTGAACAGGATCGAGCGGACGTTCGGCAGATCGACGACCATGTCGACAATCGCGAACTGGGTATCGGGGAATTCCTTTGCAACCTTCTCAACCGCATTGGCCTGTGAGAATCCGATAGCCACGATCGGGTTCATGCCGCGCTTGGCAAAGTTGCGCAAAGCCTGTTCACGCTGAGCGTCGTTCTGAATTTCGAAATCACGGAATTCAACGCCGTAGTCGGCCTTGAACTTCTCGGCTCCGGTGAAAGCTGCCTGGTTGAACGATTCGTCATTCCGACCGCCCAGATCGTAAAGCACGGCGGGCTTGATATCGGCTGCTTGTGCACTCGCGATGGAAAAGGCCAGTCCGGCAAGCGCCGTGCCGATGGTTAGAAACTTTTTCACGTATATGTCCTCCGACATGCGGGGGCCTGTCTTATCTGACCGGCCCGTTTCCCCTCGTGACCCAGCCGCTTCATGCGGACTGTGCCAGTTGCAATCCGACCCGCGAACTCAGAGCCCTCGCGAGGGTCTCGTCTGCCACCAGATCGGTAATGACACCGGTACGTAGTGCAGCAAGCGTGGCATCCACCTTGCTCTCGCCACCCACCAGCGCAATCACGCGGCGCCCGCGCACTTCGTCAAAGTGCAGACCGACGGCACAATCGCCGAGCGGATCGGGAGCCAGTTCTCCTTCAATCGTCAAAAAGCGGCCCATCAAATCACAGACCGCCCCGCAAGACATCAATTCTTCCTGTTCCTGCTTTGAAATCATGCCGCGCTGAACCAGATGCCCCTCATTCTCAACCGAACCGATGCCAATGAGAAACGCATCGGACTGGCGCGCGCGCGCCATCAGGTCCTGCACGCTCCGCTGTGTCAGGAACATCGCCTTCTCGTCCAGGTTCTCCGCAAAATAGGGAACAGGAAGGTAATAACCGATGCCGCCGGTTCTCTCCTGCATTTTCTGGACGATGTCATATGGGTTGGCAGCAAGAGTGCGGGTGAGCGATCCACAGATCGACATGATTTCGAGATCGGACCGCGCCGTCTTCGGCAGCGATTCTACCGCCGCCGTCAATGTCCGACCCATGCCGACACCCAACCGTGTGACGTGTGCACCCGTTAGCAGGCCAGTGAGAAACTGCGACGCTGAAACCGCAATCGCACGCAGGACAGCTTCATCATCTCCGCCGCCGAGATCGGGTGCTATGATGCAGTTGGTCAGGCTGAAATAGTGAGAAAGTTCCTTTTCCAGCTGCAGACATTCCATCGGCCTGCCGTCAACCTGGAACTTCACGTAACCTGCCTTTTGGGCGTGGGCAATGAGACGATGCACCTTTGCCGGAGACACACCCAATTGGGATGCGATCTCACCTTGCGTGCGGCCGCCCACGAACGACAGCCAGGCCGCCCGGATGGCCATGTAAGATGTCCAGTCGTCTTCGCGCGTCTGCATACTGCGTCAGCACCTTCCCCTCTGGTTGGCGCAGCCGATGCGGCTCCGACCAACGATACACCGCTCCTTGGTGGAGCTTTTCATTGTCGCGCATACTTCGCTATATGCGCTGAAAAATTCTTCATCTAGTGAGAATTTCTTCAGATCATGCCCAGCAAGGGCCTATCCGTCAACCCACAAAACGTCCGAATTTTGGGCATTTTGCTGCATTTCACGGCAGGCATGGTCCACATTGGCAACCTGGCGGCACGGCAATTTTTGCCGGTTGATGTCAGAATCGTGACCCAAACAGGCAATAATTGCCTAGCAATCCGGCAGATATTTCCTATCTGTGGAATATACGCACTCCGTGCACATTTGATTTTGCCAGATAAATTGAATTCCGGTACCCTTGGCACGTAGTTTGCAAAGTAAAATCTCAGACTATTTCATGGCATTTCTGATGCCTGCGTAGAAATCACAAGGATCAAAAAGACGAGTAACAGAACAATAAAATAAAAACTGGGGAGACGTGGCACCTCAGCCGAAAGGCTGAAAAGGAGAAAACCATGCGTCTCGACATAACGAAAGACTGTGCACTTGCAGTAGCAACAATACTGTCCCTATTAGGTGCGGCCTTTGTGAGTACCGCCCCCACGCAAGCCCGGGACTACCGGCCGGCACTGGCTGCCGCCGCGCAATACACCTACGATCCGGCCAACGAAGTGGACGTCGAACTCGTCCTGGCTGTCGACATCTCACAATCCATGGATACTGAAGAGCAGGAAATTCAGCGCGCCGGTTACGTTTCGGCCCTGACTTCGAGGGAATTTCTCGATGCAATCCAGGTTGGCCCGATCGGCCGTGTCGCCGTCACCTACATGGAATGGGGCGGTGTCGACGAACATTTCATCGTCGCCAATTGGACAATCGTTCAGGACGCCGCGTCTGCGTCCCATTTCGCTTCCAAAATCGCCGAAGCTCCGCTGCGCCAGGTGCAGCGCACATCGATTGCATCCGCCCTGCAGAAATCGGTCGAACTGGTTGAGAACAACAAGTACATGGGCCTGCGGCGCGTGATCGACATATCCGGCGACGGGCCGAACAACCAGGGAGGCTCGGTTACGGAAATGCGCGACCGGATGATTGCCTCGGGCGTGACCATAAACGGGCTTCCCCTGATGATGAAGTCGAACAAGAACACCTGGCAGGCGATGCTCAACCTTGATCACTACTACGAGGATTGCGTGATCGGTGGACCGGGTTCATTTGCAATTCCCGTTCGCTCCAAGGAAGGATTTGCAGATGCTATCCGCATGAAACTCGTCCTCGAAATCGCCGGACTGCACCTGAATGAACCCGACCCCTATTTCCAGCGTGTTTCGGCCCGTGAACCCGTGCGATGCAACCTTTTCGACTGACCGGGCCACGTTTCTTTCTTTGATTGACCGTGTTCCGGCTTGGAACACGGTTTTTTTGTTTCTGGCGGCCGGCGACAGCACCGTCCGACTGAACCGGTTCGGTGATTTCACATCGTCTTTTGCACATCGCCCTTTGCGCTGACGTGTCTTTGCGGCTAATACCAACCCGCCGTCTGTCATATCGCAATGAGGATCTGCATGTCCGAAATACCCACGCTCGCGCTTATCGCCCATGACGCCAAGAAAGACGTTATGGTTGAGTTCGCCAGGGGCCATCGGGACAAACTGGCAGCATATGATCTGGTCGGAACCGGGACCACGGGAGGACGCGTCCTGGATGCCTGTCCGGAACTCTCCCTCACCCGCCTCAAGAGCGGCCCGCTGGGTGGCGACCAGCAGATCGGCGCCCTGATCGCGGAGGGAAAGCTGCAGGGGCTGATCTTTTTCGCTGATCCCATGTCACCCCTGCCGCACGATGTTGATGTCAAAGCCTTGATGCGCCTTGCAATCGTTTACGATATTCCGATGGCGCTGAACGTATCCACTGCGGAAATACTCCTGCGGTCCGCGCGATTGAAGGGGCTTGGTACTACGTCAGATACGCCTGAGGTTGGTTCGACTGCATCATGAGTTTTTCCGATCATTCCAAATCATTTGCCTATCCGGTTCTGGTTGCCGATATCGGCGGAACCAACGCTCGCTTTGCGCTGGTCGACCACGCCAACGCACCGACCCGCATGTGTGGCAAGACCGCGACGGCTGGGCATTCCGATATCTCGTCCGCCGTCCGCCAGGTTGTCCTGCCCGAAACTGAAATCAAACCCAGAACAGCGATCATAGCTGTTGCCGGGCCGGTTACGGGCGATGCAATACCGCTCACCAACGCTGCCTGGGTTATCGAGCCCCTGAAGATGATCGCCGACCTCGGGCTGGATGAGGTCATTGTCCTGAATGACTTCGAAGCGCAAGCGCTCGCTTTGCCAGGCTACAGCGGCACGGATGTCGAACAGGTCGGAAAGGGCGCCGTTCGCAAAGACAGCGCGAAATTCGTGCTGGGGCCGGGAACCGGTCTTGGGGCGGCTGCCATGATCTTTGCGTCCGATACCTGGGTTCCGGTACCTGGCGAAGGCGGTCATGTGGAACTTGGCCCCGTGACCCGGGAAGACATGGATATCTGGCCGCATATCGAGCAGGTCGGCGGACGCATAGGCGCTGAACAACTCCTCAGTGGAACAGGACTGCCCCGTCTTGCGCGGGCCGTCGCAGTCTGGATGAATGCCGAGCGCCGGTTCGAGACACCGGCAAATATCACCCAGGCTGCGGACGACAACGACCCGATTGCCGTGAAGACACTGGAAGTGTTTGCACGATGCCTCGGTCGCGTGGCAGGCGACTTCGCATTGACCGTTCTTGCCCGGGGCGGAGTTTATCTCACCGGTGGCATAACACCGAGGATCACACGTTTCCTGACCGATGACGGTTTCCGGGCCGCCTTCGAGGCGAAAGCACCCCATGAGACCCTCATGGCCAAAATCCCGACTTTCATCGTCCGACACCCGGATCCGGCCCTGGAAGGTCTTGCCTCCTTTGCCCGGTCGCCAGACACCTTTGCGGTTGACATGCACGGGCGCCAGTGGACGTCCGGCCGCGTCGCCGCGACGGGCTGAACCGGCGGTAATGACCGTGCGCCGCGCTTTTGGAACAGCACTTCCCATTGACGGCGTTCTGCCGGACCTGCTCAGGACGCTGGACACCGGCACCAATGCGGTTCTCGTGGCCGAACCCGGCGCAGGCAAAACAACGCGTGTCCCGCTTGCCCTGCTTGATGCCAAATGGCGAAAGGACGGCAAGATCCTGGTGCTGGAACCACGCCGGCTCGCCGCCCGCGCAGCCGCACGCCGAATGGCGAGCGAACTTGGCGAAAAGCCCGGCGAAACCGTCGGCTACCGTGTTCGCATGGAGACCAGGGTCAGTTCCAGGACACGTATCGAGGTCATTACGGAGGGGGTGTTCACGCGCCTCATACTCGACGATCCCGAGCTTTCCGGGATTGCGGCCATCCTGTTCGACGAGTTTCATGAACGGTCCCTTGATGGCGATCTCGGGCTTGCTCTCGCGCTTGATGTTCAGTCCGCCTTGCGGGAAGACCTGCGGCTTCTCCCGATGTCCGCAACACTGGATGCTGCAAGTATTTCGAAACTGCTTGGCGATGCTCCCGTTCTGGAATGTCAGGGACGCAGTTTTCCGGTCGAAACGAAATATCTCGGACGTGATCCGAAGGACCGGATCGAACCGCAGGCCGTGCGCGCCGTCCGGCAGGCTGTCAGTGAGGAGACTGGCTCGCTGCTTGTGTTTCTGCCGGGCCAGGGCGAGATCAGGCGCACGGCCGACCTTCTCTCCGGCCGATTGCCCGCCAATTGCCAGGTTGCACCCCTCTACGGCGGTCTCGACGCAAAAGCGCAGGACGCCGCCATCAGACCGGCAGAAGACGGCACCCGGAAGATCGTGCTTGCCAGTTCGATCGCTCAGACATCCCTGACCATCGAAGGCGTGTGCGTTGTCATCGATTGCGGTCTAGCACGCGTTCCGAAATTCGAACCGCAAACGGGCCTCACCCGGCTTGAAACAGTGCGTGTATCGCGTGCCTCCGCGGACCAGCGAAGAGGCCGCGCGGGACGGACGGAACCCGGCGTTTGCTATCGGCTTTGGGACGAGGCTCAGACTGTTGCCCTCCCTGCAGCCGAAGCACCTGAAATCCTCGAAGCGGATCTCACAGGTCTCGTTCTGGATCTGGCGACCTGGGGCACGCTCGACCCGACAAGCCTCACTTTCGCCGACCCGCCTCCCTCAGCCGCCTGGAAAGAGGCCAAATCACTCCTGGCGGATCTCGGTGCGCTCGATGCGGCCGGTCATCTGACGAGGCAGGGAAAAGCACTCTCCAGTCTGCCGCTGCACCCCCGCCTTGCGCACATGGTGATTGAAGGTGCCGATCGGGGTCTCGGATATACCGCAGCCCTGATCGCACTGCTCCTGTCCGAACCCGGTCTCGGTGGCCGTGACCCGGATCTGCGCGCACGCTTGCGGGCTGTCCGGAACGAAAAGAGCCAACGTGCAAAGGATGGCCGCGCGCTCGCTTCAAGGTGGCTCAAACAGGCTGGTGGCAATGGCACCGGAGTTGAAATCGAAAGCGCAGGAATATTGTTGGCTCTCGCCTATCCGGACCGTGTCGCCCAGGCGCGTGGCCAGATCGGAAGATTCCGTCTCGCCAATGGCCGAGGCGCGGAACTGGAGCGCGAAAACGCGCTCGCAGACGCTGAATTCCTGGCGATTGCGGAAGTACAGGGAAAGGCGGCGAATGGCCGGGTCCAGCTTTGCGCTCCCATCACACGGAGTGAGATCGAAGAGCTTTTTGCCAGTGACATCGTTGAGGAGGACGAGGTCCAGCTGACCGGAGAAGGTGCTCTCAAGGCCCGCCGTGTCGTCCGCTACAAGGCCGTGGAACTTCAGTCGACATCAATCAGGTCGGCAGATCCCGCTGCGGTCGAAAGAGCCCTGATCAATGAGATCAGGCGCAGAGGGACGTCCCGTTTGCCGTGGAGCAAGGACCAGCAACGGCTGCGCAAGCGGGTCGCATACTCTCGTGAAAACGGTGCGGATGACCTGCCCGACCTTTCCGATCAACACCTGACCGGCACGCTTGATGACTGGTTGCAACCCTATCTGTCTGGCCTGACAAGTCTCGCAAGTGTGAATGCCGCTCTCCTCGGCAACGCACTTGCAGGCCTCCTGCCCTTTGATGCTGCCGCGAAACTCGATGCGCTTGCACCCTCCCACTTCACTGCGCCAACGGGCAGCAAAGTTCCGATAGACTATGGCGCTGCCGCCGGCCCGTCGCTTTCGATCCGTGTCCAGGAACTCTTTGGACTGACAATTCATCCTAGCGTCTGCGACGGCAAGCTTCCGCTGATCCTGGAATTGCTGTCACCTGCGCAACGGCCGATCCAGATCACAAGGGATCTTCCGGGATTCTGGGCGGGCTCCTGGAAAGACGTGAAGGCCGACATGAAGGGACGCTATCCGAAGCACCCGTGGCCAGATGATCCTACCCTGGCCGACGCGACCCGGCGAGCAAAGCGTCGCGGGACCTGACTCGCCCAGACCTGCGCCTGTTGGCGGGCGACCGCCCCGACCTGATGAACAGGGTGTGCATATTTCATTCACGAAGCGTTGTCTTGACCGTGTCACACAGCCTGCGCGATGGGACGGTCACAGATCATGTCTTGAATCGAGGACCAGGATGAACCGACTGCTTGCTGCCGGAACAGGCATTTTCGCTATGTTATTGGCCACTTTTTCAGTGAACGCTCAGGGGCAGGACTGGCAGACGATTCTCGATGATGCAAAGGGCGAGACCGTCTATTTCCACGCATGGGGCGGTGAACCGCGCATCAATGCCTATATCCAGTGGGCTGCCCGTGAAGTGGAGCGCGATTATGGCGTTCGCGTGGTTCATGTGAAAATCAGTGACACGGCGAGCGTCGTGTCGCAGGTTCTGGCGGAAAAGTCGGTCGGAAAGGCAACCGGCGGTGCCGTCGACCTCATCTGGATCAACGGCGAGAACTTCGCCTCCATGAAAACGAATGGTCTGCTTGCGGCGCCCGGCTGGGCGCAAACGCTCCCCAACTGGCAATATGTGGACGTCGAAAACAAGCCGACGGTGGTCGTTGACTTCACCGTGCCGACCGACGGGCAGGAAAGCCCCTGGGGAATGGCGAAGCTCGTTTTCATGTATGACAGCGCGCGGCTGGACACACCGCCGTCGACCCTTCGGGAGTTGATGGATTTTGCCAGGGACAATCCGGGCCGGTTTTCCTATCCCCAGCCGCCCAATTTCTACGGCACGACCTTCCTGAAACAGGCCCTCGTCAATACGGTCCCCGACAAGACCGTACTGTCCGAACCGGTCGACGATGCAGGTTTCGACGAAATCGTTGCACCCCTGTTCGCCTATCTGGATGAGCTTCATCCGCATTTGTGGCGCAAGGGCAGGGCTTTTCCCAAGAATGCCGCCGACATGCGCCAGCTTCTGGCAGACGGCGAACTGGACATAGCGTTTTCATTCAATCCCGGGGATGCATCAGGCGCAATCGCGAACGGCGAACTGCCGGATAGCGTGCGCACCTTCGTTTTCGACGGCGGCACAATCGGCAACACTCATTTCGTCGCCATTCCCTTCAACAGCTCCAACCAGGCGGGGGCGAAGGTCTACGCGAACTTTCTGTTGAGCCCCATGGCCCAGACACGGAAACAGGAGCCTGAAATCTGGGGTGATCCGACTGTTCTGAATGTCGACGCACTGCCGGCGAATGAACGGTCGCTTTTCACATCCCAGGATCTTGGCCCCGCGACCCTGGCGCCGGAAGACCTTGGCCCGGTTCTGCCGGAACCGCACCCGAGCTGGGTGAGCGCGTTGGAAGAGGCCTGGACGGAGCGATACGGTTCAGGGAGCGAGTGAGGGCCCTTGCCCAAATCAACCGGCAGACCGGACATTGCAACCGTTCTCGTTACGATCCTGCTTGCAGGACCGGTTCTTGCCGGTCTCGCCGGTACGATCCTGCCCGCTTTCGGCTATCTGCCGGTTCTCGGCTATCGCACGTTTTCAATTGAACCTTTTCGTGCCCTGTTCAACATGCCGGGCATTCAGATTTCCATTTTGTTGAGTTTCGGTACGGGTCTTGTTGCGTCGATCCTTTCATTGGCAATCGTGCTGTTGTTTACCGCCGGCTGGTCGGGAACCAGGACCTTCGTGCGGCTGACCCGATTTCTGTCACCCTTGCTGTCTGTGCCGCATGCTGCGGCAGCAATCGGGCTCGCCTTTCTCATTGCCCCTTCCGGGTTTCTCGTACGTCTTTTATCGCCCTGGGCAACCGGCTGGACGCGCCCGCCCGATCTCCTGATCCTGAATGACCAGGCCGGTATCGCAATGACACTGGGGCTGGTTGCAAAGGAAGTTCCCTTCCTCTTCCTGATGACACTTGCAGCCTTGAACAGGCCGCATATCCGCGACTTCTACAAGTCCGGGGCGAGCCTCGGGTATGGCCGGATGAGCACGTTCATCAAGGTGATATTGCCACAGATCTATCCGCTTATCCGCCTTCCCATGCTGGCAGTCATCGCCTATGCGACATCCGTGGTCGACGTGGCGCAGCTCCTTGGACCGACGACCCCACCACCGCTGGCGCCTCGACTGATCGGCTGGATGAACGATCCGGACCTGAGCAAAAGGCTGATGGCATCCGCAGGTGCCCTTCTCCAGCTCTTCGTCAGCGGGGTCTCGCTGATTGTCTACCTGCTTCTGGAGCGTGGCGTGACGCTTTGGCTGAAGTCGCGCTTTGAAAGTGGCCACCGGCGACGGCAGGACGCTGCAGCTCGGCAGGCGGGTCTTTGGGCGATGTCGATCATCGTTGCACTCATGACTGTCTCCATCGTTCTGCTTGTGGTCTGGACGACGGCGAAATCCTGGTGGTTTCCAGCTGTTCTGCCGCAGCGCTGGAGCCTTGCGAGGATGATGGATTCTTTCGGCACGGGTGGCCCTGCCCTGTTGGCAACCCTGTTGCTTGCGATATCTGCCGCCGGTATTGCGACCGCCCTGACCCTTTGGGTGCTCGAGGGGCGCGGCTTTCGCAAGAAACCAAGACACGGCTGGCTGAACACTTACATCTTTCTGCCCCTGCTTCTGCCGCAGATCAGCTTCCTTTTCGGTTTGCAGACACTGTTTCTGGTCGCAGACCTCAGCGGCACGATGGAAGCGGTCCTGCTTGCGCACCTGATATTCGTTTTCCCTTATGCGTTTCTTGCGCTCAGCGATCCCTGGAACCGGCTCGACCCGCAGTATGCAAAGGCAGCAGCCTCCATCGGCGCTTCGCGGGCTCGTATTTTCTGGCAGGTGCAGCTGCCGTTGCTTCTGCGCCCGGTGCTGGTGACTTTTGCGGTTGCCGCAGCCGTTTCCGTCGGCCAATACCTGCCGACGCTGATGATCGGTGCAGGACGTGTCGTTACCGTGACGACGGAGAGTGTCGCGCTGGCAAGCGGCGGCAATCGCCAGGTTGCCGCTCTATATGCCCTCTTGCAACTGGTCATACCGCTGTCAGGATTTGTCCTTGCAGCGCTGCTGCCATCGCTGGTGTTCCGAAATCGTGCCGCCATGCGGTTGGAAAGGTAGTTCTGAATGCTTGAAGCACTAGACCGCGCGGGTCTGACCCTGGAAGCTGTCAGCATCCATGTTGACGGCGCACCGCTGCTTGACATCGATTGTCACATTCCGCCTGGGAATATCCTGACAATCATGGGTGAAAGCGGCAGCGGCAAGTCCAGCCTGCTGGATTTCATCGCAGGATTTTTAAAGCCGGCTCTTCATGCCGAAGGGCGAATTTTCCTCAATGGCAAGAACCTGACTGATCTGCCTGCCCAGGAACGGCACATCGGGCTAATGTTTCAATCTCCCTTGCTCTTTCCCCACATGTCGGTGATGCAAAACCTCATGTTCGCAATACCCGCCAAGGTCAGGGGACGCCAGCACAGGAAGGAAATCGCGCGGCAGGCGCTCGAAGATGTGGGGCTGAACGGATTTGGAGACAGGGATCCGGCAACACTCTCCGGAGGGCAGCAGACACGTGTTGCGCTGATGAGAACCCTGTTGGCCCAACCGATGGCTTTACTGCTTGACGAACCGTTCTCAAGTCTCGACCAGACCCGTCGGGCAGAAGTGCGGGAGCTGGTGTTCTGTCAGGCCAGGAAGAATGACCTGCCGGTGCTCCTGGTCACCCACGATGAAGAGGATGCGCTTGCGGCCGGCGGATTGGTTCATTTTCTGGACAACCACAAAAACAACAACGGCTGCTCCAAGGTGCAGCAGCCGCAAATCTCGATCGCGAAACGTTGAGGCCCTATTCGGCCTGGTCAGCCGATTTCGCCTGCAGGAGCGAATAGTTGTCGATGCCGATCCGCTCGATAAGGTCGAGCTGGGTCTCCAGATAATCGATATGACTTTCTTCGTCGCTGAGGAGTTTTTCAAACAACGCCATGGACACGTAGTCCCCGAGGTCGCGACAGATTTCGCGTGCTTCATGATAGAGAGCGCGGGCGACATATTCTGCCGCAAGATCACCTTCCAGGCATTCCTTGACATTTTGACCGATGCGCAGCGGATCGAGTGTCTGCAGGTTGGGCAGCCCTTCCAGAAAGATAATCCGATCCATCAGATCCTGGGCGTGCTGACGCTCCTCGTCTGCTTCTTCCAGTTCCTTGTCGGCGAGCTTGCCGAAGCCCCAGTCCGCAAGAAGGCGCGCATGGACCCAGTACTGGCTGACCGCGGTCAACTCATGCCGCAAAGCCTTGTTCAGATAATCGATTACTTGCGGTTCACCCTTCATCAGACCCTCTCCAGATCACCGGCTCGCCGTTCGTTTCAAAGGCGCGGGTGCCGGTTCAGTTTCCCTTGCCTCTTCTGACCCCTTATCGTGAATGGTGTCAATAACCGACGGAAAACAACCCCCACATCGCGGCCGGCAACCCAGATGGCGAAAGACAGCTCCAGGTGTCGGCACTTTCCCGTTGGGATCGGCGCGCATTTCCTCTGCAGCTTTTCGGAGCTGCTCGTCAGAAAGAACATTACAGGAGCATATGATCATTGTAGGGTTCGGTCAGGATCCGTTTGCCCGGTCATATTGGCATTGTGGGTTTAATGCGCAATAACGAAACCCTACTATAAGAGTCAACTTTTTCTGCATCCCTCGTAATCTGGCAAGGATCTTACATGAGCGGCAAGGACACCTCCGACACCCGCCCCACACTTGTGTTGACTGGTGCCAGCCGTGGCATCGGTCATGCGACCGTGAAACGGTTTTCAGCGGAGAACTGGCGAGTGATCACCTGTTCCCGGCAAGCTTTTTCAGACAAGTGTCCCTGGCCCATGGGGCCAGAGGATCACATACAAGTCGACCTGTCCGATCCCGAAAACCTGGGATATGCAGTCCAGGAGATCCGCAAGCGGCTGGAAGCGAACGGATCGCGACTGAATGCACTGGTCAACAATGCCGGTATCAGCCCCAAGGGTCCGGAAGGTCAGCGCCTCAATTCTCTGAATACCGCAATGCACGAATGGCGAACGGTCTTTCAGGTCAACTTCTTCGGCCCTATTCTCCTGGGAAGGGGACTTTTTGAGGAAATGAAAGCCGCGAAAGGTTCCGTTGTGAACGTAACGTCGATTGCCGGCATGCATGTGCATCCCTTTGCCGGGACGGCCTATGCAACCTCGAAAGCCGCCCTGGCCTCCCTCACCCGCGAGATGGCAGCTGACTTCGGACCGCATGGCATACGCGTCAATGCGATCGCACCGGGAGAGATCGACACGTCGATCCTTTCACCTGGAACGGAAAAACTCGTTGCTGACATACCGCTGCGGCGCCTGGGGCTACCTGAAGAAGTCGCGGATACGATCTTCTATCTATGCTCGAATAACTCTTCTTATGTTACAGGCGCCGAGATCCACATCAACGGTGGACAACATGTTTGAACTCTACGTCAGCCATCCAATAAATAAATTCGATAAATTTATTTCGGCAACCTGAATATCGTATCCAATATACTTGGATTGCACTATTTTTGTGCAATATATCCAACTCGAACCCTAGTTTACCCAATATTCATTGCTCCTGCGAATACTGACAACGGGTAATGCTGTTCCTACAGCCGCGCGGGGATCGAATGAAACGTATATTGAAGACTTTGGTCGACCTTAAATTCGGATTTAAGGTCGGTGGTGGTTTTTTTGCAGTGCTGCTGCTGACCGCGATGGTTGGAGCCGTCGGGTTTGTGGCCATCCAGAACCTTTCATCGAGCTTTGTCGTTGCCGACCATGCGGCCCAGGTCGCCGGCCGGGTTCAGTCGACTTCCCTTAAAAGAGAAGACTATCTGAACAATCCGGCACCGGAACTGAGCGACGCGGTCCACCAGGAGATCGCCAGCATTGATACCGCACTTCAAAGACTCGAACACGAAGTTGCCGGAAACCCGGAAGCGGAAGACCAGGTCAGCGGAGCCAAGGAAGCTGTCGCCGAATTCGGGACGACATTCGATCAGGTTGTCGACCAGACAAACCAGCAGGCCTTGCGTCTTGCGACGCTGCAAGACAGCACGTCCGATCTCGGAAAACTGGCTTTCAACATCAGTGACGCGGTCGCGACCGAGGAAAAACGCGTCAGCGCGGAAGCTTTCTCCGCCGACAGTCGCCTGGATGACGCTTCTCAAATTCAACGCGGTATCTTCGAACTCAAGGACGGAGTAATCCAGGTCCAGCTCATGTATCTGGAAGGCAGCGGCAATCTTCAGGGTGAAGCCCTGGAAAACTCGATTCATATTGCACGCGGCCTGGTCTCCTCTGCCAAGCAGATGCGCTACAAGCAGGTCGAGGGCATGGACCCGAAGGCACTGGCCCAGCTTGCCGGTCAAACGAAAAATCTACTTGGTGCACTTGAAAATCTCACCAAGGACCTCGGCTTTTCAGAAGCTTACGAAGCCCGACTCGCGGTTGGCGAAGGCATCGAGGGCATGAATGCCCAAACGGTGGAAGTTTTGAAGCAGGTCGCCCCTGTGGTCGACAAGGCGAAAACCGATGCTCTGTCAGCCTCCACGAGACTGGCAACGATCCGCTCTATTTCCGACAAGGCGAAATCACTCAACCAGAATGCCCAGACAGCTCGCGCTGAACTCTTGTACCTCTTCGGCGCGTTTGGCGCGGATGACACAACAGAGGTCGAACACCAGATCGCCTCGCTCGCTAAACTTGAGGAAAGTCTGGTCAAGTATGCCAATGTTCTGCCTGCTGCGGCAGAAGCGATCGAGGGGATCGCGACGTCGATTGCAACACTCGACCGGTCCTTCAAGGAAATGCTGTCCGCCAAGTCCGAGTTGATTGTGAAACGTCAGCAGCTGGACAATCTGACCAGAAAGATGAGCGCTGATATCGCGGCAATCTCCAATGCTCAGTCCCAGGCCGCCAATTCCGCAGCCGGAGCTGCCGAGATGCAGATCATCATGACGATCCTGCTTGCCATTCTAGGTGGTGTCGGTCTGGCCTTCGTTTTGAACATGGCGATTACGCGACCGATCCAGACGATCACGAATGTCATGGATCGTCTTGCGAACGGCGACAACGAAGTTGATATCCCGGGTATCGACCGTGGCGACGAAATCGGCAACATGAGCCGCACCGTTCAGGTCTTCCGTGACAACGCCATTGAACGCGCGGAGCTACAGGTACAGAACGCACAGGAAGAAGCCTCGCGGCACGAACGTCAGCAGCGGGTCGACGATCTGATCAACAGTTTCCGCGCAACTGCCGAAGACGCCCTCGGATCCGTTGCGACCACCGCAGGCAGCCTCGACACGACTGCACAGGCCCTGACGGAGATCGCGCGCGACAGTGCCGGTTATGCCACCGAGACCCAGGCCTCGTCGAACGAAACGACGAACAACGTACAGACGGTCGCAAGCGCGGCGGAGGAACTCGCCGCTTCCATCGGTGAAATCTCCCGCCAGGTCGCTCAGACCACCGAGATCGTGGACCGGGCAACGACGGGCACACAGGTGACGAACGAAAAGGTTGAAGGACTTGCAGAAGCGGCAACGAAGATCGGCGAGGTCGTCACGCTGATTCAGGCAATTGCCGAGCAGACCAACCTTCTTGCCCTCAATGCGACCATCGAGGCCGCACGTGCAGGTGAAGCGGGCAAGGGCTTTGCGGTCGTCGCTGCCGAAGTCAAGGAACTGGCGACACAGACCTCGAAAGCCACAGAGGAAATCAGCTCGCAGATCACCGAAATCCAGAACGCGACCAAGGAATCGGTTGTTGCCATCGGCGAAATCACCGAAACGATGAACGAAGTCAACAGCTACACGACGGCGATTGCATCCGCCGTCGAGCAACAGGGAGCCGCGACGGCGGAAATTTCACAGAACGTGCAACGTGCCGCGGAAGGCACCGGCGCGGTCACGTCCTCCATGACACAGCTCTCCCAGGCTGTCGATCAGACCTCCTCGTCCGCGGACATGGTCCTGTCGGCATCCGGCGAACTGACGGAAAAAACCGACCAGTTGAAGCAGGAAGTCGAGCAATTCCTATCGGAAGTTGCTGCGGCCTGACCGGGAACCGCATCGGTTCAACAGGGCGGAGTGCCAGGCACTCCGCCCTTTTTCGTTCACCACTTCGGGCTGAACATTGACCTTGCCGCGCAGGACGACTAAGGCGAGAAGACACTCGAACAATCGAACCAACGAGAGATCATCGTGGCGGACAAGACCAACGCCCCTTCCTTTTCCCCATTCGGAAAACCGCCCGACCAGATCTGGCCCGTCATTCTGGAAACAAAGGGATGGAAAGACTACCGGCTGCTGGACATGGGCGCAGGCGAAAAGCTGGAACGCTACGGTCGATTTACGATCGTGCGGCCGGAACCCCAGGCCATGGGTGCCCGCAAGCTCAAGGAAAGTTTCTGGAACCGGGCGGATGCCGTCTTTTCCGGAGATACGGAGGAAGAAGGGCCCGGTCGCTGGAAGTTCTCGGGCAATGTGCCTGAAACCTGGCCGATGTCTTACGGACCGGCTCGTTACAACGGCCGTTTCATGTCGTTCCGCCATGTCGGTGTCTTTCCGGAGCAGGCCGCGCACTGGGACTGGGTGAACGGCAAGGTTCGCAGTGAACTTGAGCGCGTTCCCGACAGACCCCTCAAGATCCTCAATCTCTTTGGCTATACCGGCCTTGCTTCTCTGCTGCCTGCTGCGGAAGGTGCCCAGGTAACACACGTTGATGCCTCCAAGAAGGCAATCGGTTATGCACGTGAAAACCAGGCACTGTCCGGCCTCGACAATCTGCCGATCCGCTGGATCTGCGAGGACGCATCCAAGTTCGTTGCGCGGGAAGTTCGGCGCGGCAACACCTATGACGGCATCATTCTCGATCCGCCGAAATACGGACGCGGCCCCAAGGGCGAGGTCTGGGATCTTTACACCAGTCTTCCAGGAATGCTGCGGGATCTCAGGCAGTTGCTGACCGAGGACTCCCTGTTCATGATCCTTACAGCTTACGCGATCCGTTCCAGCTTCGTGGCCATACACGAACTCATGGCGGAAACACTGTCGCAACAAGGCGGCCTGCTGGAGTCGGGGGAACTCGTCATCCGTGAAGAAAACGGCGAACGCGCGCTGTCGACATCGCTCTTTTCCAGGTGGAGCAGCCGATGATCGAAAAGCACCAGGGCGCGGTGAAACAGATCACCAGCCATTCGAACCCCATAGTCAAGGAAATCAAGGGCCTCGTAGCGCAACGCAAGCACCGGAATCAGTCAGGCCTGTTCGTTGCCGAGGGTCTGAAGCTGGCAACCGATGCGCTGGAGGCCGGCTGGAATGTGCGGTATCTGGCGATCGGCCCGGAAGCCAGGAACAATCCAGCTGCCCAGAAGGCCGCTGCGAACGCCAAGGCACGCGGTGCGTTGATCCTTGAAGTCTCGACAGCTGTGATGTCGGCAATGACCCGCAAGGACAATCCCCAGACGGTCGTCGGGGTCTATGAACAAAAGATCCTTTCTGCACAAGATATCGACCCAACGAGCGGCGTCCTCTGGGTTGCCCTCGACAGAGTGCGCGATCCGGGAAATCTCGGAACGATCATCCGGACAGTCGACGCGGTCGGAGGAAGCGGTGTCGTCCTTGTCGGCGATTGTACGGACCCGTTCGCGGTCGAGGCCGTTCGGGCGACCATGGGCTCCCTGTTTCATGTGCCGCTCGCCAAGATGACAAAGGAAGAATTCAAGACATTTGCCGCAAAGTGGCCCGGAACGGTCGCCGCCACCCACTTGAAAGGCGCCGTCGACTACAGGACGCCCGATTACTCCGAACCGGTCCTTCTGGTCATGGGCAACGAACAGAAGGGGCTTGAAGACGACATGGCCGCTGCCTGTTCCACCCTGATCCGAATTCCGCAAACGGGTCAGGCCGACAGTCTCAATCTGGCTGTTGCAACCGGTGTTGCACTCTACGAAATCCGCCGAAACCACCTGGAGCTCTGACTAGATGCGATTGTTTGTCTTTGGTGTCGGCTATTCGTCAACAGCGTTTGTCGAGGAAGTGCGCGACCAATTCGAATGGATTGGCGGAACGACCCGCTCGACGGAAAAAGCAGACGCACTCAGGAAGCTGGGAGTAGAGCCCTTTCTTTTCAATGGCGAAGCAAAGGGTGATGGCATTGCCGGGGCGCTGCAGCGGGCAACACATGTGCTGATTTCAATTGCACCGAACGAAACCGGTGATCCGGTACTCAATCATCACGGAGAAGATATCGCCTCCGGGAAACCAGACTGGACCGGCTATCTGTCAACGGTAGGTGTCTACGGCAATCACGATGGTGCATGGGTTGACGAAACCACGGTCTGCAAACCGGTCTCCAGGCGCTCCGTACAACGCGTCGCAGCCGAAGAAGCCTGGTTGAAGTTTGCAGCGGAACATGATCTGCCGGTTCAAATTTTCAGACTGTCCGGAATCTATGGCCCCGGACGCAACACGTTCGAGAACTTCAAAAAGGGCAAAGCCCGGCGGCTCGTCAAACCGGGTCAGGTCTTCAACCGGATCCATGTCGCAGATATCGCGAGCGCCATGAGCCTGGCCATGAAACGGCCTGTGACCCGGGTCTTCAACATAACCGACGACGAGCCTGCTCCCCCGCAGGACGTTGTTGCCTTTGCCGCCGAGTTGCTTGGTGTCGAGCCGCCGCCGGAAATTCCGTTCGAGACCGCTGACCTGACGCCGATGGCCCGATCTTTCTATGGAGAAAACAAGCGGGTCTCAAACAAGCGAGTGAAGGAAGAACTGGGATACTCCTTCAAGTATCCCAACTATCGTGTGGCACTCGAAGACCTGCTACAACCGAAACAGGTATAGTCCATCATCTGCCCGGATCGTTAGGCCAACCAAACAATGCGCATTGCATGGAAGATATTCGGAATCTCGCTGATCGTGTTTCTGGTCATGGCGACCGCTGCCACCTATTCGATCTACAAGATCTTCGAGATCAACAAGGAACTTCAGCTGATCTCGCAGGTCTTTTCGCCACTCCGGCATGAAGTCGCGCAAATCGAAGTGATTGCGTTAAAGGAAGAGCTTGAACTGGAGCGGGTTGAGAAACTGGAAGCGGAACTGCGCGCGGACCGTCTTGAAGCACTCAATTCCGGAGCAACCGATACGGAAATCGATGCCGCGATCAGTGAACATCCGGACATTGAAGCGAGGATCAACCACCTGGAAGCAAGGCTCAAGGCGGGTCTCAACCTGTTCGAGACCCATGCAAACACCGTTGAGTCTCTTCTGAGATCGGCTGAAAGACGCGTCCGTTCCGCTCAGGACACGGCCTCGTCTCTGACGGACAAGCTGGAACTGGCAGCCCTCTATCCGACGCTGATCGCGATAGAAACACAACACAGCAGTTTCCACAGCCATGCACTCAATCTGGTGAAGTCAGCGGACCTGCCACCAGCGACACGGGAAAACCTTGAGGAGCAGTTGGAGAGTGAAGAACAAAAACTCACAGAACGGCTCGACTCGCTTCGCCAGCATGTCAGCGCCTTTACCGACCAGTCTATTGCTACCGCTGCTCTTCACGAGCAACAGGCCCTATATGCCAGCATAGCGGCAACGGCCTCCGCCGGTGCGTTGGCCTTGTTGCTTTCAACCCTCGTCATATCCGGCATCCTCAAACCCATGCGGGCCCTTTCGTCCGGGGCAAAGCGTGTCGAGGATGGCGACTTTGACGTCCGGCTCCAACCGCTGTCGCGCGATGAGATCGGTGCCCTGACCCAAAGCTTCAACACAATGGTCGACGGTCTGAGATCGACGCAGAAGATCAAGGACACGTTCGGCCAGTATCTTGATCCGCGTGTGGTTACAGGTCTGATCTCGGATCAATCCGACGCGTCGGCGGGCGAGAAAAAGGTGGTCACCGCATATTTCTCCGATCTGGCTGACTTCACAACGATATCCGAGCAGTTCACACCCGGTGGTCTCGTTCGGGTCCTCAACAGGTATCTCGACCTGATGTCGACCGAGATCACCGACCGCCAGGGCGTGATCGACAAATATATCGGTGACGCGATCATGGCTTACTGGGCCCAACCGTTCAGCAATGACGGGGATCAGGCAACACTCGCGGTTGAGAGCGCCCTCAGCAATGTCCAACTGATGTTGCAGTTCCAGAAGGAACTGCCGGAACTGACCGGTCTTCAAAAGAACCTGCCGGTCCTGAGGCAACGGATCGGACTTGCGACCGGCGATGCCGTGATCGGCTCCATCGGGTCGGAAAAGACCAAGAACTATACGATCATGGGCGACACGGTGAACCTTGGCGCGCGGCTGGAAAGCGCCAACAAGATCTATGGCACCCAGATCCTCGTTTGCCAGAGAACCCGGGACACGGTCTCGGCAATCGAATTCCGCGCAGTCGACAAGATCCAGGTGAAGGGCAAGACGGAGCCGACCAGTGTCTACACCCCGCTGGCGCGATCAGACGAAATGACCGAGGATCTGTCGAAATTGCAAACCGCTTCAGAAGAAGCACTTCGTGCCTTCTCCCAGGCACGCTGGTCGGAGGCGCAGCAGGCTTTTGAAGAAATTCTTGGAACTTTTCCAAACGATCAGATCGCTACGGTATTTCTAAACCGGCTTGAACTGATCTCGGCGCAGGGCGCACCGGCCGACTGGGATGGCGTGTGGCATTTGAATACGAAGTAATCTGAAAGTCGCTGGATCCGGCTGCCAGGGTCCACATCCAGTTTTTCGGAATCCGAAAAAGAGCTCAACCTTGACGCAGCCTCCGGAACACCTCAGCGTCAGCATCAATTCAAGTTTCCCAAAGAACCAATGATCAAGAGGTCGATAGCATGAGCATGTGGCGCGTTTATCTTTCCGGTGAGATTCATACCGACTGGCGTGAAAGAATTGTCGACGGTGTGAAAGCACTGGACCTGCCGGTGGAATTTTCCGCTCCGGTGACAGACCATTCGGCGAGCGATGATTGCGGCGCTGTCATTCTCGGCGGCGAGGACAAGAAATTCTGGTATGACCACAAGGGTGCCAAGGTCAATGCGATCCGGACCCGTACGCTGATCGAAAAGGCGGACATCGTCGTCGTCCGGTTCGGGGATCAGTACAAGCAATGGAACGCGGCCTTCGACGCAGGCTACGCGTCTGCGCTTGGAAAATCGCTGATCGTCGTTCACGATCCGTCGCTGACCCATCCGCTCAAGGAAGTCGACGGTGCTGCGCTTGCCGTTGCCGAAACGTCGGAACAGGTTGCTGAGATCCTGAAATACGTGATCCTCGGGCAGTTGGACAGGTAACTGCGTATTGCCACGGCGGACCGGTCCGGCGACCGCCGTGCATCGATTTGCGGTCCTGGACTTGTCTCTATCTTCGAAGTCCGCGTCTTCGCCAAATCGTCTGTCTAATTGGCTCTGTCCTTCACTTCTCTTTGCAACGAGAGAAGAGCTTCCACCCAATCCTCATCAGTGTCTTCGCGTGCCTTTGAAATCTTGGCATCAATGTCTGGGAGCAGTTCGTGTTTCTCAAAGTTCAGACAAATCTTTTTGACCCGGTCAGCGCCGGGCCAATTCATGTCTTTCAGCCACTCCAAGAGGTCGGGAACAAACTGCACAACTTTTGAAGGCTCAAGACCTTCGAGTAATTCGGCTGCATTTTCCCATTGGGTTTTCCGAAGGTTCTGGATCATTAGCGGAGAAAGATCGTCACCGATTTTCCGCCTAATGGACTCTTTAGCTGAGGCTTGCACTTCTTTTGGCTGCTTCCAATCCAGGCCAGCAAGTTCTTCGGTGAAAAAATCTGTTGGATCCATGCACAATCCGTTTCAGTTTCCTATCGATCAGAGCGGATGTGGCCGCCAATCTGTGTTGCACTGACTTGCAATCCATCCACTCTTTTGGTTCATGTTTTTTGCACCCGTGTCGTGTCTCATTATTTCCGGACAGCAAAAAAGCTCTACGGCAGTCTCAACACCCTTGTTCTGCCAGGATGAACAAACACCGCGAGCGCGGCCTAGATCAAGCGTTTTAGGTCGTACCTTGAAATTAACAAATTCCTTACCATACTAAGAGAAGCTAAGACTTCCCGCACTTATTAGCCGGGAAAGCTGATTCCTTCTGAAATTGAACTGCGCAAAAGTTTGCGGCGGCACACAGTAGCTGCGCACGTGCGTGTTTATTTCAAAAGGAAATTTGGAAAGTACTTTAGCGCTATCAGAAACACTGTCATCAAGACGTCGAAAAATGAAGGTAGAAACTCAAACTGTATGTCTCGATGAGTAAAATTGGAAAGTAAGCTCCATGCAACATGGAAATGTGAAATGGTTTGATAAGGGCCGCGGTGTCGGCACAATCGAACCCGAAGACGGCGAGGACATCCTCGTTGACATCTCGGCCCTGCACCGGTCCGGCATCGACACCTTGACGGAAGGCCAGCTTGTGGTTTTCGATCTGGAGTGGCGCCGTGGGCAGATGGTGGCTGAAGACCTGAAAGTCCTGTAAAGTCGCTTTACAGAACTTTCCGAATGCAAGGGCGGTTCGACCGCCCTTTTTTATTGGGGGAAACATGCAGACTGATGAAAGGTTGCAGGAAGGCATCGCAGCACATCGCAAAGGTGATCTGGAAACTGCACAAGACATTTATTTGGAAATATTGAACAAGGATCCGGAACACGCGGACGGACTACATTTTCTCGGCTTGCTGCATTTTGATGCGGGACGAGCCGACAGCGCGATCGATCTGATCCAGAAATCGCTTGAAAATGATGAACGCAACACGTCGGCCCTCAATAATCTCGGCAACATTCTCAAGATCGTCGGCGAGCCAAAGGCAGCATTTGCAGCCTATGTTCGCGCCGTGGAACTCGATTCCAGGCACGAAGAAGCGTGGAAAAACATCAATGTCCTTCTGCGGGCGTCGGGCGACTATGACGAAATCCTGACGATCATGTCGGAGATCGTTCGCCTCGACCCTGATAATCCCAACGCCTGGCATACCTACGGCCTCGCGCTGATGTTCACGGGTTCGAAGGAGGAAGCTTCAGACGCCTTCGAGAAGTCGCTCAGGTTCGATGACCCGAAAGCGCCGCAGGCTCTTTGGCGCGCGCGCGTTCTGAGTGCACTTGGACGCCCCGATCTTTCCAAAATCCACCTCGAGAATATTGTCGCTGCCGATCCGGAGAACAAGGCCGCGCACTATCATCTTTCAGCGGTACGCGGAGATGACCTGCAACACGCTCCGGAGGACTATGTCAAAACCCATTTCGACAAGTTTTCCGACTCGTTCGATGAAGTTCTTGAAGGTCTCGGGTATCGCGCGCCGGAACTCGTGGCCGAGGACGTTGTTGCGCTCGCCGGTCAAAAGACGGAACCCTTTCCGGACGTCGTCGATCTCGGCTGCGGAACCGGTCTGTGCGGTCCGCTGATCAGCGACCACTGCGGCAAGCTGACCGGTGTCGACCTGTCCCGCGGCATGATGGAAAAGGCAGCGCAACTGAACGTCTATGACTTTCTGGTCGAGGGAGAACTGGTTTCCTTCCTGAATTCGGACCTGCCAACCCGTTTCGATCTGGCTGTTTGCGTCGATACGCTTTGCTATATCGGCAATCTGCGCCCGTTCATGAAGGCACTGGCAGGTGCGCTGAAACCCGGCGGTATCCTGGTTGCCAGTGTTGAACATCTTGTCGACGATTCCGGACCCGATTTTCGTGTCGACGCCTCCGGGCGCTACGCACATACACCTGATTACATTCGCAAATCCACTGAAGAAGCTTCGCTGATTTACAAGACGGACCGCCAGGAAGTCCTGCGCAAGGAACTTGGTCAGGAGGTTCAGGGGCTGATTTTCCAGATCCAGAAACCAGAGGCGAACTGAACCAGATTGTCACGGTCGCACTTGCGGCCGTGACCGGACCATTCGCGGAGGGCGGGTCGCAAATCGGCACCCGGCGAACTATCATCGCCTCACCAAGGAAGTCATCTTGCCGGCCGGTATGTCAAAGAGAAGCGCTCTCACGTTCATTCTGATCACGTTGATCATCAACTCCATGGGTATTGGCCTGATGATGCCGGTCATGCCTTCGCTGCTGACCGAGCTGACGTCGCTCCCGGTGAGCGAGGCAGCTCGATGGGGCGGAGCCCTCAGTGTGATCTACGCGTTGATGCAGTTCCTGTGCGGACCTACGCTCGGCAATCTTTCGGACCGGTTCGGGCGTCGGCCCGTGCTGCTCGTGTCCATGTTCGCGATGGCTGTCGACTACCTGATCATGGCCCTTTCCTGGCATCTGGTGATCCTTTTCATAGGCAGGACGCTGTCCGGCGTTGCAGGTGCGACCTTCTCGGCAGCTTCCGCCTATATTGCAGATGTTTCCTCAAAGGAGGACCGGGCCAAGAATTTCGGGCTGGTCGGCGCCGGCTTCGGCGTCGGCTTCGTGCTCGGCCCGATGATTGGCGGCTTCCTGGGCGAATATGGACCGCGAGCGCCATTTTATGCCGCAGCGTTGCTTTCCTTCATCAATTTCCTGTTCGGCTACTTCATGCTGCCGGAGACCTTGAAGGAAGACAACAAGCGCTCCTTCGACTGGAAGCGCGCCAATCCTCTTGGTGCCCTGAAACAGATCGCCAAGTACCCTGCCGTCCGAACACTTCTGCTGGCCGTTTTCCTGTTCGACATTGCCCATTATGTCTATCCGGCGGTCTGGAGCTACTACGCCGAGGAGGTCTTCGCATGGACGCCCGGTGACATCGGTCTGTCACTTGCCTTTGTCGGTGTCGGTTTTGCGTTTGTGCAGGGGTACCTTATCCGGGTGCTGGAGCCGAAATTCGGACCAGGACGAACCCTCTTGATCGGGCTTTGCGCCAACCTTGTCGCCTTCGCAGGCCTGGCTGTCGCCGATACGGGCTGGATGGCCTATGCAATGGTCACGTTCGCCGCATTCGGTGCGCTGGCAACACCCGCCTTCACAGGACTGATGTCAAACCGAATTCCTGATAATGCACAAGGCGAACTTCAAGGCTTGATCTCAAGCGCCGCGGGTCTTTCCATGGTGGTCAGCCCGTTCGTCATGACACAGACCTTTGCCCATTTCTCCGGCCCAGATGCAGTTATCTCATTTCCCGGTGCGCCGTTCGCGCTTGCGTGGCTCCTGATCCTGGCGTCCATGCTGATCGCGCTGCCCTTCATGAAACTGAAGCAAAAACATCTGTCCGACGCCACCGCCTCGGAACGGGAAAACCCAGCGGAGTAGTTCCCAATGTCCGAGGTCTCCTTTCTCGATGGACCACGCCTGCCACCGGCCTCCGGCGGGGCTGCCAGGCACCTCATCGTTCTTCTGCACGGCTACGGGGCTGACGGCAACGACCTGATCGACCTGGCTCGTTTCTGGCAACCTCTTTTTCCGGAAACGGCCTTCGTTTCGCCGCATGCACCAGAGCCCTTGCCGTTTGAAGGCTTCGGCGGGCGCCAGTGGTTTGCCCTGAACGAGCGCACGCTGACGGAATACCGGATCGGCGCCGAAGCTGCCCAGCCCATCCTCGACCGGTTTTTGGACCGGGAACTGGACAAACTTTCACTCGATGGGCAATCGCTCTCGCTCGTCGGCTTCAGTCAGGGGGCGATGATGACACTGCAATGCGGCCTGCGCCGGACAACGCCACCCGCCGCGCTCATTGCCTATTCGGGTCTGCTTCCCGGGGCAGACAGGTTCAATCGGATCAACACGAACACTCCCGTTTTGATCGTCAACGGTGCTGAAGACGACGTCGTGGCAAGCTATCACGGCAGAGCTGCGCGTGATGCGCTGGCCACCGCCGGGCTGCAGGTCGACTACCACGAGTTGGAAGGCCTCGGTCATACGATCGACGACAGGGGTCTGTCACTCGGCGGAGTCTTTCTCAAAAGCCACCTTTTCGGCTGAAATCCAACCCCGATCCGTTTCCCGGCGTTACTGGTTAATGGCCTATTAACCCAATTGCCGGATGCTGTCAGGATCTGTGCCGGACCAGGAAGGGCCGGCGAAACCGGGATTCAATCACATGCAGATCTCCGTCGAAACCACGACCCAGAGTTCGAGCCTGTTTTCAGCTTCCTTTTCAAGCGGTGGTCCAGAAGGATCCGGGCACGGTCCGAAAGGTCATGCATACGGACACGATATCGGCCAGCGTAACGGCCATAACAAGGCCCCTGCCGTATCCGTTCTCGAGGCGGCGAGCAAAAAAGCCGAAGAAGATGCCGTGGTTATCGCCACGCTTCAGCAAGCTGTCGACAAGGGCAAGGGCGAAGACGACGAGAAGAGCAAGGACAAGGCCCTTGCGACCGTCGAGGATTACCAGAAAGCTGCCGGAAAACTGAAAGCTGCTCTCGGCGAGGAAGAAAAAGGTCCTTCCGCTTCCCTTGCATATGAAAGCGCCTCCATTTCCACCACCACCATCGAGGCGGAGATCGGCGGCGAGACCGTGTCAGCGCAATTCGTTTCTTTTGAACGGGTTTCCTACAACAGCGAAACCGGGCTCTCGGTTCGTTCGGCAAGCGCGTCCAGCATCGAAGGCGAGTTCGACAACGGCTCCTTCAGCTACCAGAGCGCGTCTGTCAGCGAACTCTATGCCGGAACGGGCGAACAGGTTTCGAACCTCGCCGGTCTGTTGGCGTAACCAAACCATCCGCAAGACTTCGACACCAAATCCTGGCATCGTCGCCCCGGACGCCGTGTGGCAAATATCCGGGGTCGGCATGTGTCAGAGCCCGAGACAATCCCCAACTTCCAATGGGTGAACGCACCCTGGTCCCGGTTCAAGATGTGCCTGAGCGGGATGACGACCAAAGGACTGGAGGCAAGGACGCTTATGCCTCCTTGCCCATCAGAAAGTCTTCAAGCCTTCTTCAGATACGCCACCAGCACGTCCAGGGCCGCCTGAAGATCCGACTTGTGGATCATTTCCGTCACCGTGTGGATATAGCGCGTACCGACGACGATGCCGACGGCCTTGGCACCTGCGGCAGCCTGCTGTGCCGCTGCCCCGTCCTGGCCACCCGCCGCCAGCATCGTGCGCTGGAACGGGATCTTTTCCTTTTCCGCAAGCGCCTCGAATTCCTTTACAAGATCACGGTCGGCGATGAAGCTGCTGTCCTTGACATGCAGACCGAAGCCATTGCCCTGGACCGTCGTCCTGTCCTGTTCGGGAACGCCAGGCGTGTCACAGGCAAGGGTCGTGTCGACACCCAGGCCGATATCCGGCTTGATGGCAAAGGAAGCGGTTCGCGCACCGCGCAGGCCAACCTCCTCCTGACACGTAAAGGCAACGTGGATCTCGCATTCGTGCTTTGACTTGCCAAGCCCCTTGACGGCCTCCACGCCGAGCCAGCAAGCGATACGGTTGTCGAGTGCCTTAGAAACGATCTTGTCTCCGATCTCGATCAGGGGCTCGTCCATCGTCACCATGTCACCGACCTTGACGACGTCCCTGGCCTTGTCGCCAAGCCCGATATCGACCACGAAGTCCTTTGGCTCAGGAACCTTTTTTCGTTCCTCGGGCGAAGAGATGTGGATGGGTTTGCCGCCCGGGTTCATGACGCCCTTGAATTCACCGTCGTCGGTGGAAACGAGAACCCGGCGTGAGAACAGGTTGCGCGCATCGAAACCGCCGACCGGCTGAACGTGAAGAAACCCCTTGTCGGTGACATGCGAGACCAGGAAGCCGATCTCGTCCATGTGACACAGGAGCATCACCTTCTTCGGGTCACCCTTCCTGGAACTCTTGCGACTGTTCCGCCGGCACAGAAGTGATCCCATCGGATCCACGGTCACTTCGTCAAAAAGCCCCTTGATCTCGTCTTGAATGAGTTCGCGTACCCGGTGCTCGTGCCCCGGGACGCCCGGTGTTTCGCACAGACGGCGAAGTAGTTCGATATTCATGAAACATCCTGTCGGAGTGGTAAAAAATCCGGACAGATCCTATGCCGAAATCAACCTCCGGATAAAGGGCGGCAAACGCGTATTGTGGGTTGCAATTGCCACGGGAGCTGAAAATCTGCAGAATTCCAGCAATTCGATTAACCGATTGCTCTCCAAATTTTCCGATTAAGTCCTATCTTTTTCAAATTGCCATTGCAGTGTCGTAATTGGTCGCAAACATTTAAGGACAGATAACATAAGCGTGTGTGGCGGACCTGCGAACAGACGCTGCCCCTTCCAGATTGACCACCCCGGGGACCAACCATGACCCAGAAAAGACGTTTTATTCTATCTATTGACGGCGGCGGTGTCCGCGGACTTATTCCATTGCGCATTCTCGAAACGCTTGAAAGCCGCCTTGGCCAGCGGGGCGTCAACAAGCCAATGCATCAGATTTTCGACCTGATGGCCGGAACTTCGACCGGCGGACTGATCACTGCCGGACTGAGCGCACCGCGGCCCGGCGGGACAGCCGGAGAAGCCGCCGCCACCATTGCCGAGCTCAGAAATTTCTACGAGCGCGAGGCGCGGGACATCTTCAAGAATTCCATCACGGCACGGCTGGCGCGCGCAGTGAGCAATCCGCTCGGGCTGTTCGACGAGACCTATGACGCGCGGCCTTTGGAAAAGCTCCTGAAAGAAAGGTTCGGCTGGACCTCCATGGCCAGCGCGCTGACAAAACTGGTCCTCACCGCGTATGACATTGAACAGCGCAAGGCCGTGTTCATGACCAACGGACTTGAGGAAAACGGCAGCCGGCCGAATGACTACTATTTCTGGCAGGCCGTGCGCGCGACCACGGCTGCACCTTCCTATTTCGAACCTGCCCGTGTCGAGAACCTCACCCTGAAGAGCGATGAGGCTCTTGTCGACGGCGGTGTCTTCATGAACGATCCGGCAATCGCGGCCTATCTGGAAGCCCGCAAGATCGGCTGGGACCAGGACGAGTTGGTCATACTGTCACTTGGAACCGGCAAGGCTGAAAAACGACCGTTCCCCTACAAGGAAGCGATTGGATGGGGCGCGCTCGGATGGATGCAGCCCTCCAAGGGTGTACCCATCCTGTCCATTTTTGCGGACGGACAGTCTCAAACGTCCGCCTACCAGGCACAGCACCTTTTCGACGAATTGCCCAACGTGACGTATCACCGTCTGAACGCTGTTCTCGACGCGGAAGCCGAAGACATGGACAACGCACGCCCAGGCAACATCATCGCGTTGAACGGAGCAGCCGATCGGGTGATCCGCGACCACACGGTTCTGCTCGACGAGTTAGCCGATCTGTTGAAAGCCCACATGGAAACATCGGAAACGGATGCGCAGCATCCCGATTTGGTGCATGCTGCCTGAAGATCAGGCTGCCGCATTGCCGACAGGCAGGATTGCGGCAACCTGCCGACACAGATGCACGAGGCTGACCCGTGACCGAGCGTGGACGATCTGAGCGGACTTTCCGGAAGAGACATTTTGCCGGCCTGGTGGCGTTGATTGCGGTTGTCGCTGCCAGCCCCTCTCTTGCCGCGGTCACACCTGTCCCGGCGGCCAAATCGGGCGGAACCGCTTCTGTGGACTATCAGCCGAGCCTCACAGTTGTTGCCGGTGTCCCTGTTCCTGCGAAAAAACGGGAAGTTCCGGAGGGCTACGTCGCAACGAAACCCAAGCTGGTGCTTCGCTCGCAATTGCCGGCAAAGGACTATTTCGGCGCCGCGAACGGCCCGGCTCCCCTGAAAGCGCGTGCAATTGGCTCCTACGCCAAAGGTTGTCTTGCCGGTGGTGCTTCGCTTCCACCTGACGGGGCGAGCTGGCAGGCAATGCGACTTTCGCGGAACAGAAACTGGGGACACCCGGAACTGATCGACTATCTCAAGGATCTTGCGACCGATGCACCGAAAGTCGGCTGGAACGGTCTTCTGGTCGGAGATCTCGCCCAACCCCGCGGCGGACCCATGCTCTCTGGCCACGCCAGTCATCAGATCGGCCTTGATGCCGATATCTGGCTGACGGAAATGCCGAACCGGAGGCTTACGGTTGAAGAGCGCGAGGAAATCTCCGCGATTTCGATGCTCAAGGGCCCTCTCGATATCAAAGGCGCCGATCGCCGGGTTGATCCGAGAAAGTGGACAGATACCCATGCGCGCCTGATCCGCCGTGCGGCCTCCGACAAGCGGGTCGCCCGGATCTTCGTCAATCCGACAATCAAGAAGGCCCTGTGCGAATTCGAAAAGAGCCGTGACCGTGCCTGGCTGCGCAAGGTGCGCCCGTGGTGGGGGCACCACTATCATTTCCATGTCCGCCTTGCCTGTCCGAAAGGAAGCGGCGGCTGCAAGAACCAGAACCCCCCGCCTCCGGGAGACGGATGCAGTTCACATCTGACCTACTGGCTGTCCGACGAACCATGGGTGCCGAAGAACCCGCCCAAGCCGGGTGAAAAACCGAAAATCGTCAAAAAACGACCAATGGCACTCGCAGCCCTACCCAAAGCCTGCCAGACTGTGCTGACGGCGCAGTAGGATTGTTCTCCGTTCCAGTGTCATTGACCATGCCCCGGATCACCGGTTTGCCAAATTTTCAATCGCTGTCGCAGTCGCGAACTTGTCAGGCATGACGATCAAAACGCATATCGGCACAGAACGCCTACCGGCCTTCAGGCGCTCTCGTGTCGCTCAATACCTTCGTCAGAAACACCAGATCCAGCCAGCGGCCAAATTTCGTGCCCGTTTGCGGCAATCTTCCAGTGACTTCAAAGCCAAGCGCCTCGTGGAGACGGATAGAAGCAAGGTTGTCGCCGTCGACGCCCCCGACAAGAACGTGAATCCCGTCAGCTTCAGCGATCTCCAGAATATGGAACATCAGATTTCTGCCAATCCCCTGCCTGTGCCTTGATGGATCGACATAAACCGTATGTTCAACGGTGAACCGGTAGCCCTCCTTCGAACGGAATGGCCCGTAGCTCGCAAACCCGGCCACTCTTTCCTGTGTGTCCACCGCTACAATCACCGGGAAGCCCTGGCTTTTTCTGGCTTCAAACCAGATCACCCGGTCCTCCAGCGTCTCCTCGCAGCCTGTCCAGGCAGCCGTCGTCTCTCGCACCGCATGATTGTAGAGCGCCAGGATGGCGGGGATATCTTTGGCTTCAGCGTTTCGAATATGCATGGTTCATCTCATTTGCGGGCAGTTCGAATTCCGCGGGTGATGCCCGATCTCACGGCGAATTTGAATTGTCATGATAAATATCATGCCTGATATACGTCATTTGCCGGTAGGGAACCGGCACCGCTGAACAGCTGCAGCACCTGACCATCGTTTGTTCCGCAAAAAAGCAACGGATTTCCGGCTACCACGCGCGCATTTTTCTGGTCGAAAGCAAATTGCAGTGGTAAAGGGGCGGCCATGACGACGAAGACGCTTTCCAACATCCGAAATTTTTCCATCGTGGCCCATATCGATCATGGCAAGTCGACGCTCGCCGACCGTCTGATCCAGATGACAGGAACGATGACCGACCGCGAAATGACCGAACAGGTTCTCGATTCCATGGATATCGAGCGCGAACGCGGTATCACGATCAAGGCTCAGACTGTCCGGCTGATCTACACTGCAAAGGACGGCCAGCAGTATACGCTGAACCTGATCGACACTCCCGGCCACGTGGACTTTGCCTATGAGGTTTCACGTTCGCTGGCCGCCTGCGAAGGCTCTCTGCTTGTGGTCGACGCCTCGCAGGGTGTGGAAGCGCAGACGCTCGCAAACGTCTATCAGGCGATCGACAACGACCACGAGATCGTCACGGTCCTGAACAAGATCGATCTGCCGGCTGCCGAACCGGAGCGCATCAAGGAACAGATCGAAGACGTCATCGGGATCGACGCCTCCGATGCCTGCATGATCTCCGCGAAGACCGGACTCGGTGTCGAAGATGTGCTGGAAGCGATCGTCCACAAGCTGCCGGCGCCCAAAGGTGATCCGGGCGAAACCCTGAAAGCGATGCTGGTCGATAGCTGGTACGACACCTATCTCGGTGTGATGGTCCTGGTACGCGTCATCAACGGCTCGCTGAAGAAGGGTCAGAAAATCAAGATGATGGGAACGGGCGCCTCCTACGACGTCGACCGCGTCGGTGCCATGACGCCGAAATTCATTCAGGTGGATGAGCTTCGTTCCGGCGAAATCGGTGTGATCACCGGATCCATCAAGGAAGTGGCCGACACACGGGTTGGCGATACGATCACGCTGGACAAGAAGCCGTGCGCAGAACCCCTGCCGGGTTTCAAGCCAGCCCAACCGGTCGTATTCTGCGGTCTCTTTCCGGTCGATGCCAACGACTTTGAAGACCTGCGCGCCGCGATGGGCAAGCTTCGGCTCAATGATGCGAGCTTTTCCTTCGAAATGGAAACTTCCGCAGCGCTCGGATTTGGCTTCCGGTGCGGGTTCCTCGGCTTGCTGCACCTGGAAATCATCCAGGAGCGACTGTCGCGTGAATTCAACCTGGACCTGATCGCGACCGCGCCGTCTGTTGTCTACCAGATGACGCTGACAGACGGCTCGGATTTCGAATTGCACAACCCGGCGGACATGCCGGATGTCGTCAAGATTACAGAAATCCGCGAACCGTGGATCCGGGCAACGATCATGACGCCCGACGACTATCTCGGTGCCATCCTGAAGCTCTGTCAGGAACGGCGTGGTATCCAGGTGGATCTTTCCTATGTCGGTTCACGCGCCATGGTCTCCTACGACCTGCCGCTCAATGAAGTCGTCTTTGATTTCTATGACCGGCTGAAATCAGTTTCCAAAGGTTACGCCTCATTCGATTACCAGATTTCCGACTACCGGGCGGGCGACCTCGTCAAGATGTCGATCCTGGTCAATGATGAGCCGGTGGATGCGCTGTCCGTCCTCGTCCACCGCAGCCAGGCGGAGCGCCGTGGCCGGGCCATGTGCGAGAAGCTGAAGGACCTGATCCCGCGGCACATGTTCAAGATTCCGATCCAGGCCGCCCTTGGTGGACGCGTGATCGCCCGCGAAACCATTTCGGCCCTGCGCAAGGACGTAACCGCGAAATGCTACGGCGGCGACGCGACCCGAAAACGAAAGCTTCTGGAAAAGCAGAAGGCGGGCAAGAAGAAGATGCGCCAATTCGGCAAGGTCGAGATCCCTCAGGAAGCCTTCATCCAGGCCCTGAAGATGGATGAGTAAGGAACCGGCTGTCACGAAGCCCTGCGCAAGACCCGGAGATTGTCCAATCGATTTCAAACAGGCAGAAACCGCACTTGCGGCATTCGCGGCATAGGCAGTTTGCGAGGTTCGTGCGCACGTGTTCTGCTGACCGGTGATAATAACCGGTCACTCGCAAAAGACATGTACACTGTGTGATGTCCTGTATAGTTCTCCTGGTATCGAAAACCTGTTCCGGAACCTGCAGGGAGGCTCGGCTGCTCAACTCTGCTGCATGAGGACGCTTGTTATTCACAATCAAGTATTTTAAGCGACTTGCGACTGCTTCACCGTCTTACGTTCTGATGAGATTCGTATGAAAATTGCTTTTGTCAAACAGGATGTTTATCAGGACCTATATGTCTGTCCGGCAGGGACAAAAGACGCGCATGCGCTGCTCTTTTCCTCAATGATGAGGGTCGGGCCGGTCGGGCTGTTCACCGAACTCGACACTTCCTTTTACATTGTGGATGAGGATCCGGCTCCGGAGTGTCAGATCTATCGAAGCGTTATTCCGAAAATCGCAGATGACGTGAAACTCCTGAAGACCAAGACGATCGAGCATCTTCCAGGTGAAGAGTTCAAAAGACCCGGCAGTCCGTACGCAAACGGTCATTTCTCTGTGCCTTGCCGCTCAATCGACTGGTCGGATTTCGACGTTGTCATTTCGATCAATGTTTCAATTCCGAAAGACGTCATTCGCCAGCATCCGCAAGTCTTGTTCTGCTACATGATCGGCGAAGCGAACCTGGCCTCGAAATGGGCGGAATTCGGCTACGACGTTTGCCTGAACCAGCTGATCTCAAACAACATCACGTCGAAAATCGGCGGTGCGGTCGACTTCCCCTACACATTTGTTGGTCCGCATTGTCTTGAAAACCTCCTGAGGCAGGAGTTGGGACGAGGATCTTTGCAGGACGGCGTATATGCAGAGATCAACATGTCCTCGGAGCGGCCGGTCCAATCTCCTCCCGATGAGCTCAAACCCCTCGTTGACGACGGTTATCGGGTTCGCATCCACAGGCAGAACATCAAAGAAAATCTGCAGGAACTTTACGATGCAAAATACTTCGTCAAACTGGGAGGACGACTGATCCGGGGCAACTCGGTCATTGAAGCTGTTTCCTGCGGAACTCTCGTGCTCCTCCCTCGCGACACACTGATCCATGAGGAGTTGATTCCCGAAGGCTGCTCGGTTGAAAATCTCGAAGAATTGACAGAGAAAGTCCGGTACCTGGACGACAATCCTCTTGAGTACGAGCGCCTGTTGAACCTGCAGCGCGATGTCGTTCGAAAGATGTGCTTTGAAAATGCAGTGACCTCGCTGGAGCGATGCCTTCAGGACAAAAGAAAAATAATGTCGAAGGGAAGCTTTCTTTCCCAGGTACTTCAACGCAAACGGCGCGCCTCGGTCAAAACCGATCTTTTCCTTGCGAAAACGGCAACGCGCTTCAGGAAAAAATACTCAAGGGTCAGGCGTGCGTTGAATCTCAACTGAGGAGCTGTTCCGGATTTGCCCACGGGCATGACAATCATTGCCTGCTGCGGTCCACGACATTCATCGCCACAAAGAACTGCTTCTTCTTGTGCACTGAGTTCATCCTGAATCCGACTGCGCATCGCGCATAGCAATCTTCGGCGGTCGAGTTGTGATGGCTAGGTGAGCCGCCTTCTGTCCAGTCAACCTTTTCAGTCCACGGCAACGACCTGGCCGGTTATCGCGCCTTCGACACATTTTGCATACGCCAGACCGACGCGTCTGGAAGATACCAATTCGTGCCCTGGAAACCAGGCTCCGTACTGGTCAGAGGAAACTTCAAGCAAGCCGGGACTGACGACGTTGAGGCGCAGGTTTTTCGGCAGGTCGATTGCCGCAGCCTTCACAAAACCGGCCAGGGCGCCGTTCGCCGTTGCAGCCCCTGCCCCCATCAGGACCGGATCCCGGTCCAAAATGCCGCTGGTCAGGGTGAAGGATCCGCCATCATTCACAGCGTTCAGTCCGGCAAGCACAAGACCGATCTGCGTCAGGACCTTGTTTTCAAGGCCATAGCGAAACGTGTCGGCCGTCATGTCGCTAAGGCGACCGAATTCAACTTCTCCGGCTGCCGATATCACTGCGTCGACCGGGCCTGTCTGCAAATACATTGCCTCGACGCTCTCAGGCGATGCGAGATCCACCGTAATGTCTCCGGAGGACCGGCCGGCCGTGATGATTTCGTGACGGCTGGAGAGTTCCTCAAAGGCAGTCTTGCCGACGTCACCGGATGCACCAACGAGAATGATCTTCATGACAGATCTCCTTCGATTTTCTTGTATGTTTCAATCTTGTAGGCAAGTACCTTTGAACATTGATCCAGGTCAGCGCGACGTTCCCGAAGCCGCACTTCGTGCCGGAGCAGCAAGGCCTTGCGTTCCGGGATGCTGGACGCACCCTGGCGGTAGAGTTCCGCAAAGCGCCGCATTTCCTTCATCGGCATCCCGGTCTTGCGCAGCCAGTACAGCAGGGTGAGCCATTCTATGTTTTCCGGCGAAAACCGGCGCAATCGATCCGGGCCGCGCTTTATTGCCGGCACAAGACCCGATTTCTCGTAGTACCTGATCGTGTCGGCGCTCAGGCCCGATATCGTCGCTGCTTCGGAAATCCGCATTGGCTTCACCTCTTTGACTTGAGGCAAATCTACGGGTCTGGAGTGGCTCCAGGTCAAGGACAAAGATCAATACAAAAAGGGCCCGCAACGCTTTGCGGCAGGGCTCCTGAAACCAGAAACGGCGCCGGATCTGGTCCAGGCGCCGTTTTCTGATTGCGATTTTTTCCAACCGGCCGCAAGTGCCGGGCCGATCGGGTGTTTTTTGTGACCGGCGTTTCTGCCGGTCAGCAGTTAGCGCCGGGTGAGCGGCAGATCCGCGAGTTCACGCGGGCTCATGCGCTGGATAGCCGGATGGGACAGCGGATCGGTCCGGTCGTACCAGGACGGTGATGTCGCTCTTGCCTGACGGCGCATAAACAGTTTCAACATGATATTCAGTCTCCTTATTATTGTTCTTTTCTTCATGGCCAAATTCCTTCTTTGAATTTAGCTATGCTGACTACATAGATCCCTTTTCCGCTTAAAAAAATCGACTTCTTCTGAATTTCGATATAGAATTTCTATAATGAAAAACCTTAACCGAATCCACATTACCGGATTGCGCGCCGTCGAAGCGGTCGCAAGGCTGGGCTCGATCAAATCGGCGGCCGAAGAGCTCGGCGTGACAGTCGGGGCGGTGAGCCAGCAAGTCCAGAAAACGGAAGGCCAGCTGGGTGTCCAGTTGTTTGAACGCCAGAACCGGCTGTTGCTGCCGACCGCCCACATGCTTGCCATGCAACCGCATCTGACGTCTGCCATGTCGTCTCTTTCCATCGCCGTCGCAACCACTGAAAGAGGACGGGAAGACGCATTGACCATCTCGGTTGCGCCCGTCTTTGCCGGAAAATGGCTCGTCTGGCATTTGAAGGAATTCAACAAGGCATATCCCGGCGTCAGGGTACGGGTCGAAGCCACAGTCGAACTTGTCGATCCCGACACAAGCGACGTCGATCTGTGCATCCGGGTCGGACACGGTCCCTATCGCGGACTGAATGCGGAGAAACTTCTCAATCAAAGGGTCTTTCCCGTGTGCAGTCCCGCGCTCGCACGGAACATCCGTGAACCGGCGGACATAGGAAAACTGCCTATCATCCACGACCCTGGGCAGATGTTCACCTGGAAAACCTGGCTGGATCTTTTTGGCCTTGACGAAACGATCCTGCGGGATGGCCCGACCTTCTCCGACGGCTCGTTGTGCCTGGACGCGGCCATCGCCGGCCACGGTGTCTTTCTGGCATGGGAAACCCTTGCAGTTTACGCGGTCAAGTCAGGACAGGTCATCGCTCCGTTTCCGCAAAGGCCCGCGACCGGGATCGGTTACTGGCTGATCAGCGGCAGAAATGCGCCGCGAACGAAAGCGAAGCAGGCTTTCAGCGATTGGCTGAAGAAAGAACTGCAGGCCTCCATCGGACGGCCCAAAGGTGCGGATGAGGTGAACGCCTAGAGGCTGCCGTTGATATCAAGGCGAAGAGGACTTCCGAAAGGCAGACTGGCCGTTTCACTTGCAGAACTTCACCTTGAGATTGACATGATGTCCGTCCAGCAGCATGGGCGAAAAGCACCAGGTTGAATGACCCATCGCACGAAATGCACACACATGCGTTCCACGGGATGAAGTGGCCGAGGCAAACTGCCTTTTCCCTTGCCATTGCCACGCCTTTCGCTAAATTGACGCGCATGACCAGCCAAGATGCACATCGCTGCCATGATCGCAAACGCGCCTATGCGTTGCACACACGCGCCGTGCGCTTTCCTGAACGGCAGGGTCCGGCCTGTGGGCGATTTATGCGCTAATGCGCTTTTATTCCGGCGCTTTTCCAATCACCGGGGGCTCACGCAATAATGCGCTTGAGGCCGTGGCATTGTGCGCAATTATTCGCTAAAAGACCCCGACTTTCATTTCCGCGCTTTGTGCGCGAACCGACAACCGAGCATGCATGTCCAATCTCGATAACCTAGAATCCGATCTTCTTACGGCCATTGACGGCGCGGAGACCGAAACCGCACTGGAAGACGTCCGGGTCCACGCTCTTGGTAAGAAGGGCCGTATTTCCGAGCAAATGAAAACACTCGGCAAGATGACCCCGGAAGAACGACAAGTGATGGGTCCGGCGCTGAACGGCCTGAAAGCCAAGATCACTGACGCCATCAGCGCTCGCAAGGACATCCTGGCAGAAGCTGCACTGGAGCAGCGCCTTGCCAGCGAAACAGTCGACGTCACGCTGCCCTTGCGTCCTTCACCGGCGGAGACCGGCCGCATCCATCCGGTCAGCCAGGTGATCGACGAACTCACAGCCATTTTTGCGGATATGGGATTTTCCATTGCCGAAGGCCCCGACATCGAAACCGATGAGCTGAATTTCACGGCGCTGAATTTTCCCGAAGGCCATCCGGCACGCGAGATGCACGACACGTTTTTCTTCAACGAGAAGGAAGACGGTGAACGCCTGCTGCTGCGCACGCATACTTCCCCGGTTCAGATCCGCACCATGCGGACCCAGGAACCGCCGATCCGCGTGATCATCCCGGGGCGGACATATCGCTGCGACAGCGATCAGACGCACACGCCGATGTTTCACCAGGTGGAAGGGCTCGTGATCGACAAGGAAAGCCATTTCGGCCATCTGAAATGGGTTCTGCAGGAGTTCTGCAAATCCTTCTTCGAAGTTGACGACATCAAGATGCGCTTTCGTCCGAGTTTCTTCCCGTTCACCGAACCGTCCATGGAAGTCGATATCCAGTGCGACCGGTCCGGCGGCGAAGTCAGGATCGGCCAGGGCGACGACTGGCTGGAAATCCTCGGCTGCGGCATGGTTCATCCGAACGTTATCCGCAATTGCGGACTTGATCCGGATGTTTATCAGGGATTTGCCTGGGGCATGGGGATCGACCGGATCGCAATGCTGAAATACGGCATGCCGGACCTGAGAGCCTTCTTCGATGCAGATGTCCGCTGGATCCAGCACTATGGCTTCCGCCCTCTCGACCTGCCGACGCTGTTTGGCGGCCTGTCCAACTAATCACCCGGACCCTGGGGGCAACACTTCATGTCACTGCTGACCCGCATATATCTCGTCATTGCGCTGACCCTTGCAGCAATCCTTCCGGCCGCGGCCCAGACCGCGGACAAGGACGAGCGCGTGCCGACTCCGACCTCCTTCATGGAAGCCTGCGCCGAGAAGATCGAGGCGCGCGGACGCCTGCGCTTTTGCGATACATACTTTCGCGACAAGCTCGGGACGGAGGCCGACGCCCTGCTCTATCTGCGTGACCGGATCACCACGCTGCGTGCCAATCATGAGGCAAGCTCCGCCGAAAAGTACCAGAGCTTCCTGCAGGCCATCTACATCGTGGCGTTCCTGACAATTGCTTCGATCGTGCTGATCGCCAGCGACAAGCGCATTAGCGGCACTGCCAAATGGGCGGGCCTGACAAGTACGGCCGCTTTGCTGGTCATGGTCATCATCGTTGCGATGGGCTGGCTCGGAAAATACCGGGCGGAATATGCCGCCCAGGTAGAGCTTGGCATCCTGCGCGACCGCATCGAGGCGGAAGCCGCCCAGGCGATTGCGACAAACCAGCAGATCACGCCGGACATGGTGGGCCAGTGGACCGGTGAATTTGGTGCGATCGGACGCCGTTTCGCGGAGAACTACGGCGATGCGACTGTTCTGCCAGAAGTTGGCCGCTTCGGTAACTGACGCAGCGATCTTGAAGAATTCGCGGCCTGATAGCGCCGCCCAAGCGATAAAGAGTAAGGCAGATGAAATTCACCCTTTCCTGGCTCAAGGAACACCTTGATACCGACGCCAGCCTGGAAGAGATCGTGGAACGTCTCACGATGATCGGGCTGGAAGTCGAAGAAGTCACCAACCGTGCCGACCGGCTGAAGCCGTTCAAGATCGCGAAGGTCCTTGAAGCCGAACAGCATCCGAATGCCGATCGGCTGCGCGTGCTCAAGGTCGATACCGGGCAAGGCGAACCGGTCCAGATCGTCTGTGGCGCGCCGAACGCGCGCGCCGGTCTGGTCGGTGTGCTCGGCAAACCGGGCGATCACATACCCGGTCTCGACATTACCTTGTCTGTCGGCAAGATCCGCGACGTGGAAAGTTTCGGCATGATGTGCTCGGAGCGCGAACTGGAGCTTTCCGACGAGCATGACGGCATCATCGATCTGCCCGAAGATGCACCTGTTGGCGTCAACTTCGCCAAATGGGCGGGGCTCGACGAACCCGTGATCGAGATCGGCCTGACGCCAAACCGACCGGATTGTACCGGTGTGTACGGCATTGCCCGGGATCTTGCGGCCGCTGGCCTCGGCAAGCTGAAGGAACGCTCGCATGAGCAGATCCGCGGCAACTATCCCTGCCCGGTCAGCGTCTCTCTCGACTTCGGCGACACCAGGCCGATGTGCAAGGCGTTCGGCCTGCGAATGGTCAAGGGCATCAAGAACGGTCCGTCGCCGAAGTGGCTGCAGGACCGCCTGACCGCAATCGGGCTCCGACCGATCAACATCCTTGTCGACATCACAAATTACCTCACGTTCGACCAGGGCCGTCCGCTCCACGTCTTCGACGCGGACAAGGTGCACGGCAATCTGGTGGTCCGCCGTGGCAGGGCCGGCGAAGGCATCGACGGCCTGAACGGCAAATCCTATGAGCTTGACGACACTGTCTGTGTGATCGCCGATGACAACGGCATTGAAAGCCTCGGCGGCATCCTGGGCGGCGAACCGTCCGGGTGCACCGAGGATACTGTCAACGTGCTGATCGAATCCGCGCTCTGGGAGGAGGACGACATTGCCGCAACGGGCCGCAAGCTTGGCGTCAACACAGATGCCCGCTACAGGTTCGAACGCGGTGTCGACCCGGACTACATGATGCCGGGTCTCGAATATGCAACGCGACTGGTGCTTGATCTTTGTGGTGGTGAACCGTCGGAAACAACGCAGGCCGGCCGCGTTCCCGACAGCAGCAATATCATCGATTTCCCCTATTCGGAGATCCGCCGACTATCCGGTGTCGAAGTTTCGCAAGCAGAGGCCAACCTGACCCTGAAATCTCTCGGATTCTGGATCTCGGGTTCCGGCGACACGGTCAAGGTCGCAGCTCCGAGCTGGCGACCGGACATCGAGGGCAAGGCCGACCTGGTGGAAGAAGTCGTGCGCATCCTCGGGCTTGATCGCGTGCCGCTTACTCCTCTTCCGCGAACGGGGACCGTCGGCCAGAAGGTCCTCACAACCGGACAGATCCGTCGCAACAGGACCAGGCGTGCACTTGCCACACGCGGATTCAACGAAGCCGTCACCTGGTCCTTCATCTCCAAACCGCAGGCGGAACTCTTCGGTGGCGGAAACGCCGCACTGGAGCTTGCAAATCCGATTTCGCCTGAGATGTCGGACATGCGCCCGAGCCTGCTGCCGGGCCTGCTTTCCGCCGCCCAGCGCAATGCTGACCGCGGCTTTGGTGATGTCGCGCTGTTCGAAGTCGGCCAGGTGTTTCAGGACGATACACCCGAGGGCCAGAAGATGGTCGCCGCGGGCGTTCGTCGCGGCACTGCGAAATTGCAGGGTGCCAGCCGTCACTGGTCCGGGTCTTCCACAGGCGTCGATGTTTACGACGCCAAGGCGGATGCGGAGGCCGCGCTTGCCGCCATCGGTGCCCCGGTTGAAAAACTGCAGGTCCATACGGATGCTCCAGGTACCTTTCATCCCGGTCGTTCCGGCTGTCTGAAGCTCGGTCCGAAAAACGCACTTGCCGTCTTCGGTGAAATCCATCCAAGGACGCTTGCTGACCTCGACCTGGAAGGGCCGCTGGTCGCGTTCGAGATCTATCTGGATGCGCTGCCGCAGCCCAAGACCAAGGGTGGACGGTCAAAAGGCGCGCTGAATGCCAGCCACCTGATGCCGGTCCGCCGCGATTTTGCTTTCCTGGTCGGCAAGGACGTCAAGGCCGAGGTCCTGCTAAAGGCGGCTCGTGGCGCGGAGAAGACCCTGATTGCCGACGTGACGCTGTTCGACATCTACGTGGGCCAGGGCGTGCCGGACGATCAGAAATCGGTGGCAATCGATGTTCTCCTGCAACCGCGTCAAAAGACGCTGACGGATGAAGAAATCGACGCTGTTGCCAAGAAGATCATCGCCAATGTCGAAAAGGCAACCGGAGGAACACTCAGAGGATAATCTGATCCTCATCGCGGTCGGCTGCGTTGCAACGAGTACCCGGGATGCAGCGCAGCACCCACGACTGCGCAGACCGGTCGTTCCCTTCCGGCGACAGACCGATCAGCGGACGTTCCGGCTTCTGAAGCACTTGTTGCCGACAGGACATTTGGGGTTGTCCTTCGTCGGTGCGAATTTCGGGCGCATCATATTCGCTTCAGGCAGGCAATAGCTGACATTTGCAATAAATTTGTCGAAGGTTGACGGACCCGTCGTCATGACGACGCTGCCACGCTGCTTGACGAGTGACTGGGCCTGCGCGCAAGTCATCTGCCTGGTGTCCGGCCGAGCCGATTGAGCCTGAGCGGCCGGAGGGCCCGACACCAGCAACATCATGACGCCGACGGTCAAAACGGCTGCCCGCCCAGGCTCTCGTGACGTGTTTTGTAGACGCGACATTCTTGTCCCTCCAGCTTGCTGTCAAGGCTCGAAAATCCGGGATCACCGGTAAGCGATCAATCGTTGAACTTCAAGATCATCGGATCGATACAGACCCGCACCCGGCACTGCCGAACGTCCTTGGTCGGCACCCATTTGTTGCGCGTCACTTCCCCGTGCTGACAAGAATTCCGGGTATAGACGTATCTGTCGAACGTGTACTGACCGGTGCTCAGGACAACGGCACCATTCCTTTCAATCATCGACTGAACTTGCGAGCACGTCATGGCACGCGAATCCGGCCGCCGGGACTGGGCGTCGGACGGTTGTACGGAAGCTGCCATCAAGGCCATCGACCCGAGCGTCAATGGCAGCCATTTTGAGATAGATTGCATCGCAAGCGCGTAAGTTCTGCTCATTCGAAACTTCCAAAACTGATGACCCCACATTCAAAATGGCACCCGGTGCCGGTGTGTCAAGCAAGATGACGATGTACAGCTGGACCGCCATTTTCAACCGCCATTTGAAACCTCGTCAAAGCTACGGATGTCTCAAACCTCAGAATCGGCTAGTGTTTTCGTCCAGTCCAGCAGGTTGATTTCATGACAAGCACTCCAGTAACCGATGGCGCGACAGCCCGCCTTGGCGACCCATACGGGGCCTGTGAGCAGCAGCGCTGCGAACACCTTGCGACAATTCTTTGCGCAGTCCCGCACGTCATGCAGATCCTCCGCGCGGCCCGCGATCTTGGCCTGCCCGATGCCTGGCTGGTGTCTGGCGGGATCTACCAGACGGTGTGGAACGTTCTGACCGACCGACCGCTTCTTCACGGCATCAAGGATTTTGATGTCATCTATTTCGACGGCACAGACCCATCATACGAGGCCGAGGATCTGGTTATCCGAACGGTCATCTCGGCCCTGCCCGATCTTGCCCATCTCGTCGAAGTGCGAAACCAGGCCCGTGTACATCTGTGGTACGAACAACGCTTCGGACGGCCCTACCGGCCACTGGACTGTTCGATGGATGCCCTGACGACCTATGCGGCACGTACACATGCAGTCGCCGCGCGCCTTACCCATACCGACGAACTTGTCATTCATGCTCCCTTCGGACTGGCGAACCTGTTCGGCATGCGCCTGGTGCCCAACTACGGACAATTGAATCCCGAAACCTACGCCGAAAAGGCGCTGAGGATGAAAGCGCACTGGCCGGAACTGGAAGTCGTTCCGTGGCAGACCAGTGAACAACGCGGTTGAGAAAACCGCTTGCCGGCACAATCGGGAAATCCATTCCGATTTCGCGGATTGTTCTCGGACGACAATGCAAGATTTAACGACGGCACGAACGAAGAGCCACGGTCCTGGAAATCCTGCAATTCACATCGATACACCCGGTTGCCTCGCAATTTGATCGGCCTGTCTACTGATCAGATGTTCACGCACGTGGATGTCTTTGTCCGGTCCATCGCTACAAAGGTTTTGAATTTCCTGATGTTTTCGTTGCCAAAGAACAGTCGCTGCGTAACGGCCTCGTACTCTGCCATGTCACTGACGAGCAGGATCAGAATGAAATCTGTTTCGCCTGTCACATAATAGCATTGCTGAATTTCCTCGGCTTGAAGAAACTCTGCCTTCACCTCGTCAATTCGCCCACCCGATTCAGTCTTCAGTTCGACTTCAGCCACGATTGTCAGTGGAAGTCCGACGTATCCAGGTTCGAGCACAGCGACCTGCGAAGCGATCACGCCGTCATTTTGCATGCGCTTTATGCGGCGCTGAACAGCAGGTGCGGACAGGCCTACGCTTTCGCCAATCAATCGCTGCGGTACGGTCGCATCCTGTTGAAGAATTCTCAGAATCGCCAGGTCGAAGGTGTCGAGAGAAAGAGATGGTTTCGCTTTTTTCACAGCCACAACACGAACTTTTTTTGCAAAACAAGGTGCAAAATATAGCGCAAATTTCGAGAAAAGTGAGCGAATATTTCGCCATTATCGAAAAAGGAGCGCTTCTCATGTTCGACCAGTTCGAAAAGGCCAATGTTCAGTTTTTTGCGGCGCGCGCCAGAAAAGAGCCCAATGTGCCCAGCGCGCTTTCCCGGGAGAAATTCGACCTGGCGGAAAATGAGATCACATGCTGGGATGGATATGAAAAAACCCCGCTGGTTCCACTCGACGGGCTGAGCAGGGCGCTCGATCTGGGGAGCATACACTACAAGAACGAAGGCCCACGCTTCGGACTGGGAAGTTTCAAGGCGCTTGGTGGCGCTTACGCGGTGATGCTTCTTCTTCAGCGCGAGATTGCCAAATCCAGTGGCAAGCCCGTAAGCCTTGCCGAAATCCGCAAGAAAACATTCGCGGAAGAGGCCGCCGCTCTGACCGTGATTTCAGCCACGGACGGAAACCATGGCCGTTCGGTAGCCTGGGGTGCTGCCCGCTTCGGTGCCCGTTGCCGCATCTATATACATGCGGAAGTGAGTGAATACCGTGCCCAGACAATTCGCACGCTGGGCGCAGAGATTATCCGCCTGGACGGAGATTACGATGCAACGGTCGCCCAAACGCGGGTAGATGCCGAAAAATACGGTTGGCACATTGTTTCTGATACTTCGTGGGAGGGATACACCCAGACACCCACGGAAGTCATGGCCGGTTATGGAGTAATGGCGCGCGAAATCGTGCGGGACCTGCCAACTGCGCCGACACATGTTTTCCTTCAAGGGGGCGTTGGCGGACTGGCAGCTGCCGTAAGCAAATCTTTTCACGACGCCTGGGGCGCGGACGCTCCCCGTGTTTTCCTGGTTGAACCAGAACTCGCACCATGCCTGTATGCGAGCGCTGCAGCCGGGGCCATGACTGCCGTGGACATCGAGGCAGAAACGATTATGGCGGGCCTGTCATGCGGTGTGCCTTCCGCGGTCGCCTGGCCGGTCTTGTCTGCTCTGGTCAGCGGCTTCATCACGATCCCTGAACACGTGGTCGCACCGGCGGTTCGCATGCTTGCCAACGGCAATGCAACGAACCACCGCATAGAGGCTGGTGAAAGCGCGGTCGCCGGACTTTGCGGTTTGATCTGCGCTGCAACGCAGCGCGATTTGCGCGACGCAATGGTGTTGAACGAAGATGCGCGCATCGTACTGATCGGCTCGGAAGGTGTAACCGATCCAACGGTCTTCAACCGACTGCTGGCAGATGCCAAGTAAACGAGGCATACGGTCAAAATATCCATTCGAACCGTGCGTCGAGTTCGGGAGCCATGGATGCATGCTCATCAATCCATTGTGAAAACAAAGTCCGCTTCGTTGGAACGAGGATGATCGAGGCAGGCCGTAGGAACCGCTTTGTGCCTGCTGCGGGTGCCGACAGGTTCACAAAGACCGGTGTTCGTCGTCGTTGAGGGGTCGGACACGGAATATCTACCTCGAAATCGTTGCCGACGTATCCGGGGTATCCTACAGCTTACCATGCGAATATTTTCACTGTCCTTGGCTGCAAGTGCAGTTCTCGAACCGCAACAAATGAGATATCTCGATGCCAGACTTTGCCATTTATCCGAGTTTGAAAGACAAGACCGTTCTGGTTTCGGGCGGTGCCCAGGGCATCGGCGCCGAAATTGTGGAAGCATTCGCCGCGCAAGGCGCCCGTGTCGGATTTCTGGATCTGGATGAAACCGCGAGCGAGGCAATTGCCGCTTCGAAAGAAAATGTCACGTATGAAATCTGCGATCTTCGCGACATTGGGGCAATGCAATCCGCGCTCACGAAATTGACGGACCGTCTCGGGCCAGCGCATGTCCTTGTCAACAACGCGGCACGAGATGACCGACACGATTGGAAAGACGTGACGCCTGAATACTGGGACGAGCGCCAGGCCACAAATCTTCGCCACATGTTTTTCGCGATCCAGGCCGTCGCACCGGGCATGATGGAACGAGGAGGCGGTTCGATCATTAACATGGGGTCGAATTCGTGGTGGGAAGCCGGGGGTGGTTTCCCGGCCTATGCCACCGCCAAATCCGCCGTGCATGGACTGACACGCACCATGGCCCGGGACCTCGGCGAAAGCCGCATCCGCGTCAACACCGTGGTTCCTGGCTGGATAATGACCGCGCGGCAGAAAGAACTCTGGGCAACTCCGGAAGCACTGGAAGCCCATCGCACGCGTCAATGTCTCCCGGATCTGATCGATCCTGTTTATGTTGCCCGCATGGTTCTCTTCCTTGCGTCTGACGACGCGGCGATGTGCAGCGCGAACAATTACATGGTCGAAGCAGGATCAATCTGAGGCAATTCACCGGATCCTTGCTGTCTGCGTGCGAGTTCAAGACCACCGCCGCCAGGTGGGTGGATTGAACCGCTTGCTGGTCTGTTTGATACCTGTTGTGCGCGCATCCGGGGGTCAGTGGAGGACACCTGGATGCCAATTCCGATGCGAAAAGAAGGGCAAGACAGGGCGCTCTTGCAAACGCTGGAGATACAGCCGAGTGACCAGCATTCGGCTGCTGCGATTTGCGTTAGCCGGCCTGCCTGGCAACGGCGACAGCTTCGCTTTCCGGTTGGTCTGTCACTTCAGACTGCGCTGCCGACAGAAGACGGCCCCGGACGAGCCCCCTTACCGAATTGCCGACATAGATTTCCTCGGCGGTTGCCAGGTCCTCGGCAGTGAGATCTGCTTCCCGGGCAAGGCCGCGCTCAAGCAAGCCGGCGCGCAGTGTGCCCGGCAGAACGCCATGTTCGAGAGCAGGCGTCAGAAGTTCGCCGTCTTTTTTCAGGAAGAGTGTCATGTAGCTGCCCTCGGTCAGATTACCGTGCTCGTTCCTGAACAGGACTTCCTGGCAGCCGGTTTCGGCCTGGTAGCGTTTCCGGGTGTCGTCATAAAACGCCCTGTTGGTCGTCTTGTGATAGAGGAAGCGATCCGTTGAGAGTGTTTTTTCCCGTGCCAGAACCAGATTGAAGACGGTCGTCTGATCAACCGGTGTCAGGTCGGTCGATGTGATGGAAACGCCGCCGTCGGCGTTCAGAAGGAGGCGGACACGGCGAGGTCCCGTGAATTCAGACGACGTGTCGAGCAAAGCCCGGCGCACGCCGTCGAGGTCACACCGGAAACCGAGGTAAGCCGCTGATTTGTGCAGTCTCTGCAAATGCCGTTCGAACAGCAGGTAGCCTTCGGAGGGATCAAAGGCCATGGTCTCGATCAGCTCGAAGTCTGGCGTATCCTCAGTCATGAATTTCAGCTTGAGAATGCACTCGTCATATTCTGGTGCGGCTCCGGAATCGAAGACAACACCGGATCCGGTTCCCGCTTCTCCGGTGCCGTCGTCGCGCAGCACAAGCGTGCGGATTGCGACGTTCAAACGAAAATCACCCCCGGGCGCCAGGCAGCCGATGGATCCGGTATAGACACCGCGTGGTCCGCTTTCCAGATTGTGCGCGATCTGCATGGCGCTCAGTTTCGGAGCACCTGTGATCGACCCGCACGGAAACAGATGTTTGATCACGCTGGAAAAGCCGACACTTTCGGGGACACGGGCCTCCACGGTCGATGTCATCTGGTGAAGGCTCGGGTAGCGCTCGACATCACAAAGTTTCGTGACCCTGACGGTGCCCGTATCGGCGATCCTCGACAGGTCGTTGCGCATCAGGTCGACGATCATGGTGTTTTCCGAGCGCTGCTTGGGATCACTTGCAAGTTCCCTGGCAATCCTGACGTCTTCCGACGCAAAACGGCCACGTGGCGCAGTGCCTTTCATCGGACGGGTCCGCAGGCAGGTACCTTCACGCTCCAGAAAGAGCTCCGGCGACAGGGAAAGAACCGTTCTGTCGCCCGTCCGGACAAACGCAGCGAACTCGACGGGCTGCCGCCGCATCAGATCCAGAAACAGGCTTTCCGGTGTCCCCTCATGCGCGAACCTTGCCCTCATCGTCAGATTGACCTGATAGATGTCTCCCTTGGCGAGATGCGAGCGAACCTGTTCAAACGCCTTGCCGTAGCCTGACCTGTCCATATCGAAGTCCGGCCGCTGCACGAAAGCATCTTTGCCTTCGGCTGCCGTTTCCAGCATCTCGCGGGCTTCATCAAGGCCCAGTTCCCGGACATTTTCATAAACGCCAAACCAGAGGAGCGGGTCTCCGGTGTGCCTGAACCGACGCTTCAGTTTCTCCTCGAAGGCAAAGCCGAGTTCATAAGCCATGTACCCGGCGGCAAACTTGCCCTCCGCCTGGACGGCCTCCAGTCTTGCCAGGCAATCCGTCACGTCTTCGAGCGCCGAACAGGTGACGATCTCGACAGGGTCGAAAAAGTGCATTGCCGAGCGCTGCTTCAGGAGATCCAGAAGCAATACCGATCCGGACTTTAGCGCGCTTACAGACATCTTCCGTGCCGATTTCCGATGGATGCAGAATTATCGACCATAATGTGCCCTGTTTCAGATGGCTCAAGTGGCTCGTAAAGAGCGGCTCATGACATCCAAGCGACATCAGGTCAAGTTTTCTCTCGGCAGGATAAAAAATTGGCCGGCTGATTGATAGCCGGCCAGATCAATTGCAGACGTCTTTTTTTGGTAACTGCAACAAACGTCACACACAGGTCCCTGTCTGTGACGGGTTGTCTTATGCCGCCGCAACGTCGTCCAGGAACGTGTCGATCGCACGGCGCATGTCAGAGGTTTCCGCATCCAGCACTTCGGTTGCCTCGGCCATGGAAGAAGCCGACTGGCTGGTGCGTTCGACCGATTCGCGGACACCGCCGATGTTTTCCGCAACCCGTCCTGTTCCGTCAGCAGCTTCCGCAACATTGCGGGAGATTTCCTGTGTAGCTGCACCCTGCTCGTCGACGGCGGCCGCGATCGCGGCGGTGTAGCTGTTGACTTCATCCATGGTGGCGGCGATAGCGCCTATGGATTCAACCGCATCCTTGGTTTCCGCCTGAATGGCCGAAATCTGGGCGCCAATCTCCTCGGTCGCCTTTGAGGTCTGGGTGGCGAGTTCCTTCACTTCTGCGGCAACCACAGCAAAACCCTTGCCTGCTTCGCCTGCGCGTGCCGCCTCGATCGTGGCGTTCAGAGCGAGCAGGTTCGTCTGTTCGGCAATTGCCTGGATCAGCGTGACTACTTCACCGATGCGATTGGCAGCTTCCGCCAGACCAGCCACTTTCCTGTTGCTGGTTTGCGCATTGTCAGTTGCCTGCATCACGATGCTGGTGGTCTGTTCGACCTGACGCGAGATCTCGGCGATCGAGGATGACAGTTCTTCGGCAGCAGAAGCGACCATCTGCACGTTGGACGATGCTGTTTCGGACGCATCGGACACGGAAATCGCGCGGCCGGTGGTATCCTGGGCGACAGATCCCAGCTCTTCCGCAGACCCGCGCATTTCCTCGACCTTGACACTCACCCCATCCAGCTTGGCCGCAACCTCTTCCTGGAAGGCCATGATCCTGTGTTCGATCGTTGCCTGTTTCGCGCGCTCCGTTTCAGCGTGCCTGGAGTTTTCATCCTGCAAGTGGAATGCCTCGGCCTGAGCCCTTTCGGCTTCTTCGCGCGCCTGGTCGGACGCGGTGAAGGCTGCTGCCAGCGAGTTGGTCATCCACCAGAGCGCGCCAACCTCGGCGACAACGATGACGGCATGGAAAACAACGCGCGTGAAATCCGCGCCATTCGGGAACACTGCCCAGGGCATCATGAAATTCAGAGCCAGATGGTGAACGGCAACAACCGCGGCATAGGCAACAAGAGCGCGCCAATCGACCCAGCTTGCCAGAATTGCCAGCACCGCGAAGAAATACATGTGGCCGTCGAGCTGAAACGAGTTCTGTCCGGCAGGCACCGAAAGTGCCGCGACGAACAGCGCGACCAGGCCGGCCAGGGACATTGACGTCGCCAGGCGTGTTTCGGTGCCGGCACCGAATTTAAACCAGGAAAGAGTTGCGGCCACACCAAGCGCGAGTGCCGCACCTGCAACGACAACGAAGGAAACGTTTCCAAACCACCACGCGGTCATCGCAACGAGAGCAACATTGAACCACGTGAAATAGATGACGATCTTTGAAAACCGTTCCCGGAAGCAATCCAGGCCCGAAAGTCCTGCCAAACTATCGCTCATATAGACTTCTCCAGTGAAACACCTGACCAGCGCGCGCATGCATAAGCGATGGCGGTCGAGGCGACAAAACCGGCTCCTGCGCGATAGAGCCGGTCGATAAACTGCGGATCGGGGGATTCGGTCAGCGCCACCCAGGTGCCATCTCGTATGAAAATGATCTGGCCTTCCGCGCCTGCTATTACTTCCATAGCCGGCTTGCCCCAGGGCTTTGCAAATACCGCGACGGGGCCTTTGCCGCCCGGCGCCAGCGACGCAAGCAACATCAGGGAACAACATCCCAGAAAATAGGCTCCCGCGAAGATCTTTGCGGAGCGTGTCATCGAATCAACCCCCGGTACCCCTGTACTCGTGCCGACGATTGCGCGGTAATTTTAATAAATGCTGAATTATCGAAGTTAGAGCATTGAAATCAGTAATTTTTTCAAGAATCAAAGCGTAACGCGAGAAAACCCCGAAACAGATACGAAGTATATCTCTCGTAAAATTTACATATGCCGTGCGGCGAAACAGAAGCGCCGCAGTCACTGGACTGCGGCGCACTCGACTTCAGAAATCGTTTTCAGATCAACGGTCAGCCTGCGGCGGGGCACGCAACGCCGGTTCCCCCTATGCCGCAATATCCGGCAGGATTCCTGGCAAGATATTGCTGATGATAATCTTCAGCAAAATAGAACGTATCCAGTTCCCGGATCTCCGTGGTGATCGAGGCGGAAACACCACCCTGGTTCAGGGCCACCTGGTAGGCATCGCGTGTCTGCTCGGCAAGAACAAGGTCTTCCGGCGAATTGACATAGATTGCCGAGCGGTACTGCGTACCCGTATCGTTGCCCTGACGCATGCCCTGCGTTGGATCGTGACTTTCCCAGAACACCTTCAACAGGTCTTCCAAACGGATCGCATCGGGATCGTAAACGACAAGAACCGCTTCCGTGTGTCCCGTCCGGCCGGAGCAGGTTTCATTGTATGTGGGATTGGCGGTATGACCACCCGCATAACCGACGGCGGTTACATGAACTCCCGGCAGTTGCCAGAACAGCCTTTCGGCCCCCCAGAAGCATCCCATGCCCAAAAGCACGGTCTTCATTCCGTCCGGATAAGGCCCGTTGAGAGACTTTCCGTTCACAAAATGCGCTTCGGACGGCGCGATTGCCACCGTACGCCCCGGCAGGGCCTCTTCCTTTCCGGGCAAGGAGAACTTTTTGGTCAACATGGTCATGAAGGACATTGCGGATCTCCCATAAGAACAGCCCCCTCCCCGGCAAACCAGACAGGGAAGGAGCTCCGTCACAATCATTGACCGCAATGTGGCGCACTCGCGCCGACATTCCAAGAGGCATCACGCAGGAGTGTCCCCTGGCGCGCCTTCAGTCTGTTCCGCCGGCTCCTTCAGGCGAACTGTGTCTGGTAACGCTGGCGCCTCGCGCCGAGCCACAGAAACAGCAAACCGAACGGCGCGAATACTGCCCAGACCGGCCAGGTCATGAGTGTCAGCAACACCGGATCCCAGAGCGCGGGATGGATGTGACGCTCAATGGCAGGCTGAAGGATCGGGAAAGTATCGGGGAAAAGATTGAACAGGAGTTGCCCCAGGGGTTGGAGTTGAACCTGAGACTGGGCAATCGACGTGCTGGCGTCGGAGATGCCGGCAATAATAGCGACGGCAAGCAATGCCAGTCCCGTCAGACGGAATATAAATTTCAATACGCTGAACATTTTGATATCTGACCTTATAAAAATTTTTTTCGTCGAGCACATATTTTGTTCTTCCGCCAGACACATCGAAAAATGGAAAATGCCGGGCGCTGACTTAAGGTAATAGCGCAATTCTATTGTACAAAGATTGACGTACAACACATTCTTGTGAGTTTTCCTGCAACAAATCGGATTTTGGGCCACCGACGATCGTGTCAGAGCCGATTGATCCGAGCCATGTTCCACAGGTTGGCACCCGTTCAAAAAAAACTCGTTCAGGCGCTTGCACTTGACCTATAGCTGAGTATATTGCGCGGCACTCAAGCGGGGCTACGGTGCTGCTTCGGATGGACAGGTGGCCGAGTGGCTGAAGGCGCACGCCTGGAACGCGTGTATACGGGCAACCGTATCGAGGGTTCGAATCCCTCTCTGTCCGCCATATTTTTTTCTAATTCCGTGATTTCATTGTGCTTTTAATTCAAGGCTGATAACAGCCCATCATACAGACCATCACTCAAGTGATTTTTCCACAATTTGTCCAGATTGATTTCATCCCGCGCAATTTCAGTTGCGACTCAGATCATCCACGCTTACCGTTTGCAGCGTGAGTTGTGAGCGAGAAGCTTCCTCCTTCTCGCATCGAACAAAGAGCGCAGGACGTGCTTGCTAATCCAGCCAACCCGTTTGACGGGCCAACGTGGAGGCATGCATGTCTAAGCGACATCAGCGTGATCTTTTTTCAAGCACGCCAGATACCCAGTACAACACGCCGCAGATGCATGGCAGGACGAGCGAGAAAGCTCGGTATTGTGCTTCGACGTGCGCCAAGTCCCAAAAGCAGCGCAAGAAACAATCTGCAAAGGTCCATTTTGAACGCGTTCACTTGAATGTTGAGGACGTGGCCGCCTGGTACAGTGTCAGCGTCCCGACAATTTGGCGGTGGCACAGGATCAACTCTAACTTTCCCCGCGGCCACAAATTGACAGCCGGCTCAACGCGTTGGTTTCGGACTGAACTGGAAGCCTATGACAGGAGCTTACAGGAGAAGACGTCGTGAGCGCGCTCCGGAAGACCAGAGCCCGGCCCCGCGGCAGCAGGCGTTTCCTGGGCAAAGCACGGGCAAATTGGCTCTACACCCAGCCGGAAGTCCAGGTGCTCTTCGATGTTTGCCCTAACACCATCCGCAACTGGCGCCGCAATGGCCTGAGGTCCTACAAGGCCAATGTGCGCTTGTTTCTCGGGCGGGACCTGAACGCGTTTCACAAGCGCCGCTATGAAGACGCCAAACGGCCCTGTCGTCCCGGCGAAGTCTATTGCGTTTGCTGCAAGCAGAAACACCTGCTGCATGAGGTGCCGTTTTCCGTTGATCTCATAGGCCGCTTCCGAACGCGGGTTCTCATGACCTGCCCTGCGACCGGCGGCACCTCTGCAACCTATGTTCGTGAGACCGATCTCACTTCATTGACACAACAATTCAACCACAACTCCAGCCCGATCTCCGACGATTAAAGATTCTTTTGAGACCGCACTGAATTTGCGCATTTGCCGAAAACTGGGAGGCAAGAATTGCAACCGGGGAATCTGGAACTGATCCGCCGCTATCAAATACACATGCTCGAGGCGCGTGGTTTGAGTGCAAAAACCATCGACGCTTATTTACGCCATGTACTCCAATTTGCCGGTGCCATCGGCAACAGGGATTTCAACACCTTGAAACCGGAAGATATCATTCGGTTCAAGATTCAGATTTTCGATCCGAACGCTGAAGACATCCATCCTGACGAATTGGCTCCAAGAACCATTGTACAGACCTTCAACAGCCTCAAAGCTTTCCTGAACTGGCTGAGGGAGCAACCGGGCCACAAAAAACTGGCGCCGGATCTTCCGGACTACTGCAATCCCTCCAGGCGCCTCGCCGCCCTCTCGCGCGTTCAAAACGCCAGACACGTGCCGACCCTGGAGGAGCTCAGGATCATCCTGCGAGCAATGCCGGATCAGTCTTTCAAACAACGGCGCGACCGGGCAGTGATTGCGTTCCTGTTTCTGACCGGCATGCGCGATGGTGCAGTGATCGGCCTGCAGATGAAGCATGTTGATCCAGACGAACGGCACGTCTTTCAGGATCCGCGCGACATACAAACCAAGTTTTCCAAGACGATACCGACCACCTGGTTCCCTGTTGGCAACGACATCGAAGAGATTGTTCAATTCTGGTTTCGCGAACGCTGCGAAGGCGGCGCGACAGACACATCTCCGCTGTTTCCAAGCCTGCGGCAATCGATCGACCGTCAAGGTCTCGTGTCAAAAGAGACCTTTTGGCAATCTGCCGACCCGATCCGGAAACTGGTGCAGCATGCCTGTAAAGCCGCCAATGTTCCCGTCTTTCAGCCACATGCCCTCAGGAAAACACTAACCGCAATGGGAGAAGAGCTCTGTCATTCCATCCAGGAGCTGAAAGCATGGAGTCAGAATCTTGGACACGAAGAGCTTGGCACCACGCTGCAACATTACGGCAAGGTTCCCGAAGCGCGGCAACACGAACTAATCGGAAACATGCGCAATCGAAACCCCCGGCCCGACACACGGCGACTGATCGACAAGCTCGGCCGAATGAGCCCGGACCACGTCAAGCTGTTCGAGAGCCTTATTGACGGGTTCGATCCATTGAAGGTTAACCATCGCTGATTGCGACGTTGAAAGAAAATACTCGTTCCGAGGATGAGATGATCGACATTCGATCAGTCTTGTTCCAACGCCACGAGCCACGACGTATGCTCCCGATGCCTGCCTGGAAGCAACTTCATGGAGTTCACTTTGGCAGCTGTTGTTCCAATCCGGCAGACGGGCGTACCAAGGTTGAACACGGAGATCCGGCGGGCCGCAACATTCATGCCCTGTTAACCGTAGGGCGTGCTGGTGGCTTCCTCGCAAATAAATTCCACCTTCTCAGGAAGCGCGGAAGACTGGTGGTTTCACGGCGAATATTGCGATTCCCACAGTGACGTGAAGTCGCTCGATCACACCAGGGCCATACGTCTCCCCTTGTTTTTTTCGCTATCCTGATTATATCGCCGACGATGAGCAAAACCGCGCGACATTTCAGCAGGATCGCAGCGACGCTATTTTTGGCGTTCGCTTTGATTGCCCTTGCGCGCGCACCGATGCAGCACCAGACGGCCGGAGCCTCCGAGCCGACAACGATGCAAGTCAGCATACCATGTGAGAACATGGCCAAGCATGCTGCCGCCGACGTGCAAGGTGTTACCCACGACCATGGATCCTCCGGAAACGACAGGTGTTGCGGAGGAGCTCTTTGCGCCGGCTATACATTCGATGGCGTCGCCGCTGGTCTTGCCCCTGTCCTGCGTGTCTTGAGCTTTGCGCAGTCGCCACCTGATGTCCTGCATGTGGCAGATATCACTCTCCCCAAACGTCCTCCACGATTCCTCTGAAACGCCATCTCGCGGAATTCCGCGAGCTTTCGTTGTTGAACCGGCCGTCGGCTTGTTGGCGATGGCAAACCAGAGGTTACCATGCGTGGACGCTATTCCGCGCTCAGCATCCTGGCCCTTGCCGCAGGCGTGGCAGGCGGGGTGTTTCTTGAGCGACTTTATCTAAATCCAGCCAACGACGCTGCATCCGGCGAAGCTGACATTCTCTATTGGGTTGCCCCAATGGACCCCAACTTTCGCCAACCGGGTCCCGGCAAATCGCCGATGGGGATGGATCTGGTCCCGGTTTATGCCGGTCAGGAACCATCTGGCGACCCGACCGAGGTGCAGTTATCAGCCGCCGAGATAAATGCAATCGGCGTGCGAACCGCGCTCGCGCGTGTCGGTGAAATCTCCCAACAGATCGAAACGGTCGGGTTCGTCGGTTACGATGAACACCTCACCAGTCACGTGCACACGCGCGTCGACGGATGGATCGAAACTCTCAATGTACGGGCCGTCGGCGATCAGGTGAACAAAGGCGAGGTTCTCTTCGAACTCTTCTCGCCTGAATTCGGTGTCGCCAGTTTCGACTTTCTCCGATCCCTGAACAACGGCAATGGCCTGTCCCTCGAAGCGGCCCGCAACAAGTTGCGGAGCCACGGCGCTTCCGAGGCGCAGATTGCCGAAATTGAAGAAAGTGGCGAAGTCGCCCGAAGCATCAAGGTAGAGGCCCCGCGCGACGGTGTGGTGATTGCCCTGGGGGCCGCTGACGGCATGTTTTTGCAGCCTGGAACCCAGGCCATGTCGATCACCGACCTCAACGAGGTCTGGCTAATCGTTGATGTCTTCGAGCGCGACATCGCCCGGCTGTCGGAAGACATGCGTGCGATTGCCCGTTTCGAACATCTGCCGGGGCAAACCTTTGAAGGTGAGATCGACTACATCTATCCGGAACTGGACCCGCAAACACGGACCCTCCCCGTCCGGCTTCGCTTCGACAACTCCGACGGACATTTGCGACCCAACATGTTCGGTAACGTCACGCTCGTCCCGAACGCGACGCGCACAGCGGTAACCGTGCCGACCGAAGCCATCATTCGCACCGGAGCCGCGGAACGAGCAATCATCAAAGTAGGTGAAGGCACCTTCAAACCCAGGTTGATCACGACAGGCTTGCGCGACAATTTCGGCGATGGTGGGCGGACCGAGGTCGTCCAGGGGCTCGCCCCTGGCGAAGAGGTCGTCGCCTCTGCCCAGTTCCTGATCGACAGCGAGAGCGCGCTCAGCGCCGGTTTGATGCGGATGGCACCGACCAACGAAGCTCCGGCGCGCGGAACTGGTGAGCTTATCGCCCTGGATCGTGCTGCCCGCGTCGCGACCATTCGCCATGACACGCTGGAAAGCCTCGACTGGCCTGCGATGACGTCCCGCTTTCCAATTCAGTCCGGGGTCGCACTTCAGAGATTGAACGAGGGACAACAGGTCGCCTTTCGTGCGGCCCGTGGTGCAGATGGCCTACTGGGCCTGATTGAGCTCGGCGGAGATGACGGCATCGACGCGACCGGCACCGGTATGGTGCTCGCAGTCACACAGGACGGCAAGCTGACGCTGGATCACGGACCCATTCCGGAACTTGGATGGCCCGCGATGCAGATGGATCTCGATGCTGCCGGTCTTGATCCGAGCTCAGTTCCGTTGGACGTCCCGGTGGAGTTTGATCTGTCCAAGGATGACGGTGGACTGTTCTCAATTGTTGCTGTGCGTGAAGCAGGTGGCGAAAACGATACATCTCCGTCCCCCAAACAGGATGAGCCGACCGCGTCCCCTCCGATCGTGGTGTCGGGGACGATCGACTCCGTCGATCCCAATGCCGGCAAGGCCACCATCACGCATGGGCCTATCGCTGAGATCGGCATGCCAGGCATGACCATGGACTTCGCCGTAAACGAGGGTCTGGACCTTGAAGCACTGCCGCTTGGCACGGAGACATCTCTGACGTTCGACCGTCCGGATGGACTGACAATGGTGTTAGCAAAAGCAGATCTGGTGGCTCCTCCGATTGAGGTTCGCGGCACCGTCAACACCGTCGACAAAGACGCCAGAACCGCGAACATCACGCATGGCCTGATAACAGAAATCGGTATGCCAGGCATGACCATGGTCTTCGAAGTCGATAAAGGTCTGGACCTTGAAACGCTCCCGCTTGGCGCTGAAACATCGCTGACCTTCGAGCGCCCGGATGGCCTGACGATGGTTCTCGCAAAAGCTGAGCCCACAACTCCGCCCATGGAAGTGCGCGGCACAATAAACACGGTTGATGCAGATGCCAGAACAGCCAACATCACGCACGGTCCGATGGCGGAAATCGGCATGCCCGGCATGACAATGGACTTTGCCGTCGATGCAGCACTCGATCCGAATGATCTGCCTTTGAGCCGTGAGACGACGCTGCTGCTCCGGCGCAATCCGGACTTCTCAATGACCTTGATTGGCTTGCGCCAAGAGGAGGCCATGTGATGATAGCTGCCATAATTCGCGCCTCCATCGCAAACAGGATCATCATGCTGGCCGTTGCCGCTATGATCGCTGTTGCAGGAATCTGGGCCGTTCGCGAAACACCCGTCGACGCGATCCCCGATCTTTCCGACGTCCAGGTTATCGTCCGCACTCCTTATCCGGGACAGGCCCCGCAAGTCGTGGAAGATCAGATCACCTTTCCCCTTGCCTCTGCCATGCTCGCAGTTCCAGGAGCAAGTGATGTGCGCGGGTTTTCCTTCTTCGGTGACAGTTACGTCTACATCGTCTTCGAGGACGGTACGGACCTCTATTGGGCCAGAACCCGCGTCCTGGAATATCTCGGCCAGATCACGGCAAACCTGCCGGAGGAGGTTTCTCCGCAGCTCGGACCGGATGCCACCGGTGTTGGCTGGATCTACCAGTACGCCTTGATCGATCGGACAGGCAATCACGACCTGTCTCAACTCAGGGCCCTTCAGGACTGGTTCTTGAAATACGAACTGCAAACCGTCGACGGCGTTTCGGAAGTCGCCACCATCGGAGGCATGGTCAGACAGTATCAGGTGGTCGTCGATCCGAACAAACTCAGAGCCTATGACATAACGTTGGCGCAGATCCGCAATGCCATGCAGGCGGCCAACCGGGAGACCGGGGGGAGCGTGATCGAGATGGGCGAAGCGGAGTTCATGGTTCGCTCCACCGGCTATGTCGACGGACTGGCGGATCTTGCAAAGGCCCCGTTAATGGTCAATGACCGGGGAGCTGCCCTGACACTGGGGGACGTTGCCGAAATCCGTTTCGGACCGGAGATGCGCCGGGGCGTCGGTGAATTCGGCGGCGAAGGCGATGCGGTCGGTGGGGTTGTGATCCTGCGCTGGGGTGGAAATGCGCTTGCCACGATCAAGGCCATCGAAACCCGGATCGGGGAGTTGCGCGGAAGCCTGCCGGAGGGTGTCGAAATCGTGACCACTTACGACCGCTCCGGTGTCATCGAACGAGCGATCGACAATCTTCAGAAAAAACTGACGGAAGAGTTCATCGTCGTGGTTCTGGTCTGTGCAGCCTTCCTTCTGCACATACGGTCTTCCCTTGTTATTCTCGTTTCCCTTCCGCTCGGCATCGCGGCCGCTTTCATCATCATGAAGCTGCAAGGCGTGAACGCCAACATCATGTCACTTGGCGGAATTGCCATTGCCATCGGCGCGATGGTGGACGCAGCGATTGTCATGATCGAGGCGATGCACCGGCGCATTGAAAACGAAAAGCTGACAAAGGAAAACCGATGGCGAATTGTCAGTGAATGTGCCTCTGAGGTCGGACCCGCCCTGTTCTTCTCACTTGCAATCATCACGGTCAGCTTTCTTCCCGTCTTTGTGCTGGAAAGCCAGGAAGGACGATTGTTCAAACCGCTTGCTTTCACAAAGACCTATGCGATGGCAGCGGCGGCGATACTGTCGATCACGCTCGTACCCGTTTTGATGGGTTACTTCGTTCGGGGCCGTATCCTGCCGGAAAGCAAGAACCCGCTGAACCGGATCGTCATATGGCTTTACCGGCCGTTTCTGGACGCGGCCGTCGCCTGGCCGTGGGCGACAACACTTCTGGCAGCGGCACTTGTTGCATCCATGTGGTGGCCGTTGCAACGGATCGGTACCGAATTCATGCCGGAGCTCAACGAAGGTGACTTCCTCTATATGCCTACGCTTTACCCAGGCGTTTCCATCGGCAAGGCAAGGGAGGTGCTTCAGCAGTCGGATCGTCTGATTGCAACTGTTCCGGAGGTTCTGACCGTACACGGCAAGCTGGGCCGGGCGGAAACCGCTACCGATCCGGCACCGCTGACGATGATCGAGACAACCATCCAGTTGAAGCCGCAATCCGAATGGCGACCTGACATGACAATGGACGGTATTCGAGACGAGCTGGACAAGGCCGTTCAGATCCCGGGCGTCACAAATGTCTGGATCCAGCCGATCAAGAACCGCATCGACATGTTGGCGACCGGTATCAAAACCCCTGTCGGGGTCAAGATCACCGGGACGGACCTGGGGGTGATCGAACAGATCGGCATCGAGGTCGAGGCAGCTGTCGCGGGCATCGGGGGAACAGCGTCCGCTTATGCGGAACGGCCAGTTGGTGGCCGGTTTATCGAAATCGATGTCAATCGGGACGCCGCGGCGCGTTTCATGATGAGCGTTCGTGATATTCAGGACGTGGTGCAAACCGCGATTGGCGGGATGCAGGTTTCAGAGTCCGTGGAAGGGCTTGAACGTTTTCCCATCAACTTGCGCTATCCGCAGGATTGGCGGAACAGTCCTGAAAGGTTGAGAGACCTTCCGGTGGTCACCCCATCCGGTGCTCATATACCTCTCGGGGCTCTTGCAGAGATTCGCGTCGTGGACGGCCCGGGCATGATCCGATCGGAGAACGCCAGAAGAACCGGCTTTGTCTTCATTGATATCGCCGGGCGGGACCTTGGGGGCTATGTCACCGAGGCGCAGCAGGTGGTCGCGCAAAATGTGCAGTTGCCGCCCGGCTATTCGATCGCCTGGTCAGGCCAGTACGAGTACATCCAGCGAATGCAGGAGCGGCTCAAGCTGGTGGCTCCTGCAACCCTCCTGATCATCACCTTGATGCTCTTCATGGCGTTCAACCGCGTCATTGAGGTCGGGATCATCATGGCGGCCCTGCCGGTCGCCCTGGCGGGTGGCGTCTGGTTTCTCTGGTACCTGAACTTCGACATGTCCGTGGCCGTAATCGTCGGTTTCATCGCACTTGCCGGTGTCGCCGTGGAAACGGCAATCGTCATGCTGCTCTATCTAAACCTTGCTTGGAACAAGCGGAAGAAAGCGGCAGCCAGCGAAGCCCGCGTCATGACAACGCAGGATGTCGAGGATGTCGTCTTTGAAGGCGCCCTTTTGCGCGTGCGGCCAAAGGTGATGACCGTTGCGACGATCTTCGCTGGCCTGATCCCGATCATGTACGGGGACGGAACAGGTTCGGAGATAATGCAGAGAATCGCTGCGCCGATGGTCGGCGGAATGGCAACGGCAACTCTTCTGACCCTGTTCGTCATTCCGGCAATTTTCGTGATCTGGAAGCGTCTTGCGCTCAAGCGCGTCAATCGTGAGCTCAGAGCGAACACCCCGGAAGCAGGCGCGGTCGTGCCCGCTGAATAACCACTTGATCATACCGAGAACCAGAGAAAGGACACGCAATGAACCTGATCAAATCCCTGACACTCGCCGCCTTTATGGCAGCCAGCACTGCACCTGTGGCGTTTGCCGACGCCAAACACGGCTCCGACCATTCGGGAATGGATCATTCCAATATGACAATGAACGCCGAGCAGATGGAGGGGGCTGTCCACACGAAGGCTGTCGTCAACTCTATCGGCGAAGGCACGGCAAATGTCAGCCACGAACCGATCCCGGAAATCGGCTGGCCGGCTATGACCATGGACCTGCCGTTGCTCGAAGGTTCCCAGACCATGGGTGCTGTCAACGCTGGCGACAGCGTCACGCTGATGCTGGTGAAGGGGGACGATGGTCTCTACGCCATCGGCGCTATTATGCCAAACTGATCAGCCTCGGCCAATTGCTTCCCGGATCGATCGGTCCGGGAGGCAGCGCCTGGCGAAAAGCAAATCTTACGAAACAACTGAAAGCTCATCGGTGAGAACATGAAACCAGGCAGCGCTTCCCTCGCATTGGTTCTTGCAAGTCTGCTGACAACAGGCGCTCCCCTGACTGCCGTGGCAGGGTTCCACCAGCCGCAAAGCGTTTTCCTGCCTCAACAGGCGCCAGTGAATATGGATCATTCCGTGCTTGAACAACGAGGCGCACAATTGGTTGGTGCGTTCCATCTTCGCGGCGTCGTTAACTCGTTGTCAGAGGGAACCGTCAACGTGAGACACGAGGCTAATCAAAGGATTGGTTGGCCGGCGATGACCATGGACCTGCCCCTCGCCCCCTATGTCACGGTCACACCCGGCGTTGAACCTGGAATGCCGGTAACTCTGATGCTGACCATGAGCGATCTTGGCAGCTATCGAGTCTCTTCGATTGTAGCCGACGAACCAACTGATGACACACCTGAAGCGAACCCGGACAGCGCCCCGCCTACGGATGACGGCGTGCCGGTGTTTTAGGATCAACGCAGCAAAGAAAATCAAATTACGCCAGAAGAAGGGTGGCGACGACTTACAGCCAGTCATCACACATTACGCTCTTTCGATTCAAAAGACTAAAACTGCGATTCAAGCGTGGAAAAATTCTCGATGAGCCGGAGCGCATGTCTCGAAAACAGCCAACATGTGATTTCCGTTACGGCAATATGAGCTTCAACTGCTACCGTCGAAATTTGAAAAGGTCTTTGGCCATCTGAATACACATGACATTGGGGGTCGTTCATGCCGGTTATCATCTATGCTCCAACCGCATCCAGTGAACGTAACTTGAAGCAGATCCTGAGAAGACTGTTTTCGAACTGCGTGACTTACCAGGATCTGCGAGACAACCATCAGCATCTGGTGACGCTTGTTCGACCGCCTCACATCGACGTCCGAATCCAGGGCATGATACGGCTATTCGAATTCAACAATCCCAAGCAACATTTTGCATCGGTCGTCGCATCGGTCGCGAAGGTGCTCGCGGAATGTCACTGGGAAGCCCATACGGAAAAGGTCGGCGATATCCTTCAGGCAATCGATGCCTATTCCGAAGTCCTCGTGTATCTCAACGGCAGCAATTTTTCCGTCACGCGGTTCAGGCCGCATCCGCATCCACATATGCGCACCCGCGGGTTCCTGATCGCAACCGGAGGAGGCTTGCCTGGCGGCGGCATCGTACGCGTCGGATCCGGGAACGAGCTTTACTCGCGCCTATATGGCCATGCGGGCCGACAGCTCATGCGCACCGGTGACGAAGCTCTCATCAATGGCGTTATCAATTTGGGTGTGAATGTCGGGACCGGCATGATCTTGTCGCGGTTGCTTGGCGCAACTGGCCTGATATCCCAAGCGGACGCCGGAGCACTTTGGAGAGGCTTCAGCTTGTTACGGCAAGGTACTGCCGCTGCTACTGCCGGTCGCTAATTTGCGTCAATGCCTGGAAACTACTGAGAGCGGATTGGGCCGAACGCCATTCCTTACATCTGGCTCGAGAATTAGCCTGCGATTGCCAACCAGCAAACCATTCACCCAACCGAAAACTGACCCATCATTCCGTTGTCCTCGTGTTCGAGAATGTGACAGTGGAACATGAATGGTTTGTCCGGTCTGGCCGGCTTATCGAACGACATTTTTAGCTCAACGCTTCCAGACACCAGAACGGTGTCTTTCCAGCCGGCATATTCTGGTCGTGGATCGCTACCATTTTCCGAAACCACCTGAAATCGTGTACCGTGGACGTGGAAAGGATGGCTCAACATTTCCGACCGGATGAACCATCTTTCGGTAGATCCGATCGGAACGGAAAAGTTTAGTTTGTCTATTTCGTAAGCCTTGTTGTTGATGGCGAATAGAGGAATTTCACTCTGGCCACTCCGCATCATCCTTCTCATCCCCATGTTGAGGGTCAGAGAACGTGTCCTTCCACTTTCCCTGTCTTGGACGATCGAGTTGCCATCCAATTCATCTGGTATTTTGGTGACGCGTGCCGGAATACGATCATCAACGGCAATCGACAGTATGGGGAATGACGAGATGAACAGAGTGTCGTAAAGCCCACGGACCCGACCCATCATTCCGGCGGGCCCCTGGTTCGGATCGTCTCTGCTATAAATTGTAATTGGGTTGCCGTCTGAAAAGTCGATCAAGACCTCGGCACGCTCACCAGGAGAAAGAGTGAGGCCGTTCAGTTCGATCGGGTTAGGTACATAGCCGCCATCGGTTGCAATTAGCTGCATGGGCCTGCCATCGTCAATGAACAGCTCATAGATGCGTGCATTTGATCCGTTCAATAGACGAAGCCTTGCTATGCCCTTTGGCACCATCGCCACAGCATCGATCTGGCCATTTACCGTTACCACCTCTCCTGTGAATCCGTGCATCAGATCCATCATACCGAGATCGTAGGAAAGTTTTCCGTCCGAACCGAAACGTCGATCCTGAAACACCAGCGCCAGATCATCTGTTCCGTATGAATTCGGTAGACCTCTTTCCCCATCCATACCGTCCGTCAAGATCATCATGCCAGCCAGCCCGTGATAAACCTGCACCGCAGTTCGCCGATGGCTGTGTGAGTGGTACCAAAGGGTCGAGGGCTGCTGGTTAACGTTCAAGTCCACCGACCATGAGTCTCCAGGCGCAATTGGTTGATGCGGACCTCCGTCCTGGTCACCCGAAACCATCAAACCATGCCAATGCACGCTGATGTCTTCGTTCAGTGCGTTTTCGACGCGTGCGCGTGTTTCACCTTGTTTCAAAAGGACGGTTGGGCCGAGATAAGATTGATCAAAACCTGCCGTTGATGATTCGACACCGGTACCGAACGCATGGGTTCCGTATTTAGCGCGCAACTTGAACTCACTGTTTCGGGTAGCATCCAGGAGCGGTGGGTAGCTCAATCTTGGCCTGCTTGCCAGAGCCAACTCATTTGTTTTCCCGGGCCGATTGCCTACCCAGATCGCTGTTCCCGCAGTCATTGCGGCGACTGTTCCACTCAAGAACAAACTACGTCGACTTATCATTTTCTCTCTCGACCAAACTACGCTATTTAAAGAACCGTCACGCTCATGCTCAAAGGTATTTTCCTGTTTCCCTGCCCAGAAACTCATTCGAGGCAGAATATCCGAGGGACTTGCTTCCGACTGCGGACAAAAGCGCGACACAATCAAGACTTCGTCGCAAAAACACCGCTACAGGCAATCCGTGAAGTCGCAATCGCCCGTCTTCTGGCCAAATACACCAGCATTATCAGTCCAGTGCTGGGAAATAGCCTGGCAACTCCGGGACGATCTCGTTCATAAAGGACTGTAGCCTTTCGTCGGCTTCAGCTTCACTTTCCGCATTTCCTATCGGAGTAACGAGCCGAACCAGTCCGCCATCAGTGCGCTTGCCAAGCACAGAATCCCAAGCGACAACGAATTTTGCCTCAAAGTCATTGACGATCCTGCGCCCGCGCTGTTCGAACCAGTAGTATACCAATTGCCGTTGTAGACCCAGTTGTATGACAGCGCGGTTTACTGTGAAGCTAATCTCCTCTTCTCCGGTTACAACGCTGACTGGTTTCTGTTCCCAATCTGATACTTCCCAACCGCCACCGGGTAGACACACCTCCGGAGAGTGAATTCCAGACCCGTGCGTTTGCGAGTCATAATACGTCAGTAACAAGTTGATGTTATTTTGATTGTTACTGTAGTCTGCGACCAGGTATTCGTCTGCACCAAGTACTCGCTCCACATCGCTATCCAAAATAGTAGACACCCCTTGCCTACCGTCAATACTCAGCGGGAAGAGACCCAGCGGCAATCTGTCAACTTCAAAATCGGATGCGTGCTTAGGGGCCATCTGCCAGGCAATCCCAGCGGCAAGCACGCAAATGGTTACAACCATGAAGGGTCGATTGACGTTTAGAGAAGGGAGTTTCTTTAATGGGCCCAACATTCCTTGGTAGTCCATACCGATAATGTATTTAGGGCGTTTTCGTCCAAAGGAGAAATATCGAGACAGAATCCACGCAAAAAGATACAGAATAACTGTGCACGCGATAAATATAATCCAGCCTTCAAAGAAATGAATAAATCCTTCAGCTTGTTCGATACCATAGTAGTTGACCAGAACACCGATCATTCCAACTCGAAAACTGTTCATGAGCACGGTTACAGGAATTGTTGCCAGAAATATCAGAACTCTATGCCAGTTCGGACCGTTGTAAAGAACCGCCATGAGCCAGCCAAAGCTAAACAATGGAAACAAATAGCGCAGACCACTACATGCCTCTGCAACGAGTAATTTGTATTCTCCAAGATCAATAACTGTGCCATCGAGATATACTGGAATATTCATGACTTGAATTACTGCAACGCCGAGTTCGGCTGAAACAGCTTGAAGATCCGTAGAAACCTTAAGGTAAATGAACTGCGGCAAAGGCAGCATGAATATCAAATGTAACCAACCTGGCCAGAATCGGAATCCTTGACGAGTTCCTGCGAGAAGAAGAATCAAAGCACCTATGTAAAGAATAAATCCGTAGGTGATGATGTCCGGGATCCGAACAAGGTTTCCGACAAATCCTATCAAGATTGAAACGAAGAAAATGACCAGTCCAACCGTCCGGGGACCGTGGTCGACCTTTACCGGATGACGATTAATCTCCAACAAAGTCATGTAGCTGGTAATTAGCGGTACAAGAGGACCGTAGCTGTATTCTGGCTTGGCCCATGCGGCTCCCAAAGAAATCAATCCATCCCAAAAAAACAGAGCAGCGCCGAGTGACGCTACCAAAAGCCAGAGGATCACATTGGTGGCCAAAACGGTCCTGTCAACCTGTGAACCATGATCGTTGGTGCGGGCCGCAATAGTCATGATTTGTCTCCCAAATTACTTGTATGAAACCAATAGCTTTCCAGTCTTCAATTCCTTTAAGTGCCGTCGCTTGCGCGCTCTTGGCGCATTATCCGTTTTGTCCTCATCAAACGCCTTTCCCGGCAGGCTAGTTGGCCGCATCCCGCGCCTCACTGACAGCCGCAGACAGCTGCTCCTGTGTGGGCAGGCCGGGCAGTACCGTGTTGCCGATGACGAATGACGGAGTGCCGGTGATGTTCAAGCCCTCAGCCAGTTGCATGGACAGGCGGATGTGATTGTCGACATCATCGGCCTGCATGTCGGACTGAAGCTGATCAATATCCAGGCCGACTTCCTCGGCTATTTCAAGAACCGACGCCTCTTCCGCCCGGCCCCTGAAGGCCATCAGAGCCCAATGGAATTCCTCGTACTTGTCCTGCTGGCGCGCGGCCAGCGCGGCACGCGCCGCATAAACCGAGCCTTCGCTCAGGACAGGCCATTCCCGGAATACAACGCGGATATTCGGGTCGGCTTCGAGCAAGGCCTCCACAATGGGCTTCGCCCGCTTACAATAGGGGCAGTTATAGTCAAAGAACTCGACCAAAGTGACATCTCCATCCGGATTCCCCAGAACAGGTGCATTCGGGTCGCGCTCCAGTTCGGTCCGGCGAGACTCCAGTGTCGCCGCTATCGCGGCCTGCTGTCGTTCGAGCTGAACCTGTTGCAGGCGCTGGATTGCCAGCTCGATGATTTCCGGATTCTCCAGAATAGCTTCGAGAGCAAGTTCCTTGATCCTCTCCTCGGAGAGCGTTTCCGCTGTATCGGCGAGCGCGGGCACTGCCATCGACAAGGGCGCGACCAGCAGAATGCAGAGTTTCAGAAGCAGACGTTTCATTGGTTCAAGTTCCTCATCCGTTCGTTCATCATGTCGTGCCGTTCTCGGATTTCGTCTGGCCATTGGGCCTTGATCCAGGAGAGAACAGCGATGATCTCCCGGTCGCTCAAGCTGTCTTCGAAAGCGGGCATATTGGACTGGAAATCCTCAATGCCCGCTCCTTTTGCCGTTCCGAATTTGGTGATCCGGAACAGCAACTCGTCGGCATGGTGCCAGGTGTGGCCGGTTTCGTCGTGAGGCGGTGCCTTGAGAGTCCCGTCGGCATTTGCGGATTGCCAGTCTTCCTCACCTTCCAGCGCGGCGCCGTGGCAGGACGCGCAGCTCTGGACGTATATCTCAGCCCCCAGGCGTGTCAGAGCAGCATCATCCGGCTGCAACTGTGTGCCCGCCGAGACACCGTCGCTGAGCACGTAAAGGCCTGCGGCGCCCGACCCCAGGATCAAGGCTCCGGCCAGCAGATACCCGCGCTTCAACACCTTGCCCATCACAGCACCACAATCGGCGTTCCAACCGGAACCCGTGCATGAAGATCAATGATGTCCTGGTTCATCAGGCGCACACAGCCACTGGAAACCGCTGACCCGATCGTCCAGTATTCTGCCGTCCCATGGAGCCGGTAGAGCGTGTCCTGATTGCCCTGAAAGATGTAAAGGGCCCTCGCCCCGAGCGGGTTCTCTAGACCGGGCGGCATCCCGCCGTTCCGCCAGCTCCATTTTTCGAGTTCCGGTTCCCGCTCGATCATCTCGTCAGGCGGCGTCCACTTTGGCCATGAGCTTGTGCGCGCAATCCTTGCTCTACCAGACCATTCGAAGCCAGCCCGACCCAGCCCCACGCCATAGCGCATGGCCTTGCCCTTCTCCTGTACGAGATAGAGATAATAGTTGCGTGTATCGACAACGAGTGTCCCGACCCTTTCACTGGTCGGGTAATCCACTTGTTGCCTATAGAACCGGTCAGGCACCTTATTCAGATTGATTGCGGGAAGCGGAAACCGTTCCTCCGGCATAGCTCCGTACATGGAAAGATACGCAGGATCCTGAGACGGGGTAAAAAACTCGGGAGCGGAGGTACTGGAGACGCAGCCGCTGACGGCGAGCGCGGCAAGGCTCGCCGACCCGGCAAGGAAGGTTCTCCTTGAGACGTTCATCATGAAGACCTATTCACCTGTGGTCATGTAAGGCTGCGGCGGTTCGGACGGCTTGGCACTCACCGAATAGACCGTGTATCTGGCAGACGGATCGTATCCCATGCCGAGAGAACCCTGCGGCATACCAGGGACGGCGATCCCGCGGATGTCCGGACGTTCCGACATCATCTTGTCGATTGCCTCAAGGGGAACGTGTCCTTCGATCACATATTTGCGGTCATCTCCGATCACCGCCGTGTGGCAGCCTTCCATTTCAGCCGGAACCCCCGCCTGTTTCTTGATCGCGGACAGATCCTCCATGTCTTTCACGATGACGTGGTACCCGGCCTTTTCAACGGCGTCCGTCCACACTTGACAGCATCCGCACCAGGGCGTCTTGAACACTGTTACGGTTTTGTCCTCATCAGCCAATGCCGTACCGGAGAGTGAAACCAGCCCTGCGAGGGCGACAGCAGAGAGAGTTTGTCTAGTCATTTTTCTGATCCTTGTTTTCCGCGCCATGGCACGACCTGCCCATGAACCGGTGCATGACGACATGCATGCCGAGGCAACCGAGAACAGGCGCGGCCAGAAGCAGCGTTTCTCCCAGTGATTGACCTGCCGGGGCCGACGCAAAAATGATGGCGGTTCCCGCGACCATCGCGGCACAACAGGCCATCATGAAGAGGGTGTGTCCGCTGACGCTCTTTTTCGCTGGGTTATCTTCAGCGGTCCTGGCCTTCACACGAGCTACCGCCGCCGGAATCCGGCTTCCATTTTCCTGAATGCGCATTTGGCATTTGCCTATTTCTCAGGGCGAATGGTGCCGACCTATAACTTCAGCAGATATCGGGAATTCACCATTCGTCCTTCCAAACCATTGACCTTTCCGGCGCGCGAAAAAGCGCACACCGGCGCGAAGCGTCAAACGCGTTTGGGAGGATGGTCCTGAGGCAAGGAGGGAACGGCGAGCAACAAAAGAGCGCGACTGTGTTCCGGTGACACCGATGAGGTGAACAACACGTCCATGCTGCTCACGACAAATGACACACAGTCTGCGCCGCAGCCCGACAGTTTTAGATCTGTTTCTGTGTCGCTGGCCTTTTCACAGCATTTCAAATGGTGCGAGTGACTTTTGTCAGTGGCCTTTATCTGAGCGAGATCGGTCGCAGTTGTATGGTCGATGACGCTCGTTTCCATGTGCGCAACGCCGAATGCAGCGGCCGGATGGACCCCTGAGAATACTATGATCAACAATGCAATCAAAACACTGCGCATACCGCGTCAATACTCCAAATTCGCCGCGAGCACCACTCCATGCCGAACACAGACGAGTGATCTATACGACTTCGAACCATGTGTTCATGCCTGCTGCCGCATGTTCCAGCATATGGCAGTGAAACAGCCACTTGCCCGGATTATCTGCCACAAAAGCAATCCTGGCGCTTTGACTTGGGCCAATTGCAATCGTGTCCCGCCAGGGTTGACCGTCATCGATCGTCGCGCCTTCCCGTTCGATGACCCTGAAATGATGGCCATGAATATGCATCGCGTGCAGAAAAGAAGTGTCGTTGAGCACTTCAAGAATGACACTCTTGCCGTGTTCTACCGAGAAGAACGGATCTTCCGCGAGATTTGCGACACCATTGAATGCCCAGAGCTGTCCCGTTCTCGGAAAATCTTCGCCAGTCAGGACCTTGCCGTTATAGACCGTCTCAACCATGCGGCCCATCGCGCCGCCGGTCATGTCGATCTTGAATATCTTCGCGTTTTCAAGATCAGGCTCCGGGATAGGATTTGGTACCAATGGGAGGAACGCTTTCTTGGCGTCCTGACGGCCTTGAATCTTAAAGAACGCAAAAGGATAGGGAGTGTCACCTGATAGTTCTTCAAACGCGAAATCCCTTTCCGGTGTCACCAACAGATCCATTCGCTGCGCCGGTGAAAGCAGCAGGGGCGAGTAAGCAGGTTTTTCAGGTTTCGGAAGTGGTTGACCATCATAGGCCAGAACCAACGCACCGAAGCTTTCCGGAGCGATCGAAAAGATCCTTGCATTGGCAGCGTTTATCAGTCGGAGCCGATAGGCTTGCCCTTCCTTCAATTCGAAATTCGGACGGCTTTTGCCGTTGACCGTGAGATAGTTGCCGAGCCGGCCACCATGGCTCCAGTCCATCAAATGACCAAGACTCGCAACGTCAAGACTGCCGTCTTTTTGAAGACGCCAGTCATCGATGACCAGGGTCAGATCATGTTCTGGATCGAAAGCCGGAGTTGCTTCGTCGACAATAAACGGACCATAAAGCCCGCGCGCAACCTGATTCCAGCTCTTGTTGTGCGCGTGATACCAGTACGTCCCTGCGTCGGGAACCACAAAGTCATATTCAAACGTCTCGCCCGGTTGAACAGGTTCCTGAGTGAGACCAGAAACACCGTCCATTGCGTTGGCGATCCGGATGCCGTGCCAGTGGATGGACGTCGGCTCTTCAAGATTGTTCGTGAGGCGCACTTTCACGCGTTCACCGACCGTCACCCTGATTTCCGGACCAGGGGTGTTGCCGTTATAAAGCCAAAGATCGGAGGCTTTCGCGTCCTCATGATAGAGCTTCTTCGAGGTCAGACCAGCGGTGATCTCGAGGAAACCATCGTCCGCACGCGCAACACTGAAGAAAGGTTGCCCGGCAATGGCCGTCGTCGCAGCGGCTGTGGATGCCAAAAAATTTCGTCTGCTGATCATGGTCTTATTCGTCTCTCTCCAGCAGGTAGGTCGCGATTGCTTTTCTGTCTTCCTCAGACAAAAACGCCGTGCCGTCCCTCACAACCTCTCCCATCGAGCCCCCGAATACATCGCCGTCAGGCATTACGCCGGTCTGCAATGCATAGGACAAGGAGTTTATCGTCCAACCTCCCTCCTTTAAAGCAGCGCTGGTGATGGGTGGCGATTTGCCGCCATCGGGTAATTTGTCCGCACCTTCCAGAAACAGATCTACCTGTCTGGCTCCGAGGAGATTTCTCGGCGTGTGACACGCACCACAATGGGCAGGACCCTCAACGATGTACTTGCCCCGATTCCACGCCTCGCTCCTGTCAGGCTCCGGTCGAAACGGCTTGGGGTCAAGGAATGCGCCACGCCAGATCTTAAGGCCGGACCGGATGTTGAATGGCGGGACCATTTCATGCGCCTTGGAGGTCTCAGCTACCGGAGGAACAGTCTGAAATGCCGCCCATAGATTTGCCACGTCCTGATCGGAAAACTTGGCATAAAACGGGTATGGAAAGGATGGATAATACGGGTCTCCATCCGGTGAGACGCCTTGGCGCACCGCTTTGGCAAAGTCTTCCATTGACCAAGCGCCTATGCCGTTCTCCCCGTCAGTGGTCAGGTTTGGTGAATAGAACGTGCCAAAGTCGGTCGGAAGTTTCAGCCCTCCGGCAAGCGGTTTCCCACCGCCTTCAAAATCCGTGTGACACGCAATACACCCGGACATGCGGGCGAGATAAGCACCGCGCTGCGGGTCGCCTTCCGCAGCTTCAAGTTCAACCGGTTTTCCTATTGGCCAGAGATACAGCCCTGCGAACCCCGCTCCTGCTATCGCAAGAGCGGCGCACGCACCAAAAAGCCAGATCCTCACGGGTTACTTTTTCTCGATACGGAACTTTGTATGACATGACGAGCAGGTCTGCGCAGTCATGGCAAAAAGACCTTGAACCGGCATTTGGGCAAGCAGCTCAGGGTTCTGCATGTGGGATGGGTCACCCATCATTGTGCCTTCTCCCATCATGCTGCCCTGCCCCATCATGCCACTTTGCCCCATCATGCCGCCCCCGGCTCCGGGCTCGGAAAGTCCGTTGTCAGCAGCTTCCCCAAGTGCCGTGGCGAAAAGCTCAAGTTGCCCGGAAATATCGGCAAATTCCTGCCAGTTAGACCAGATCTCAGGTTTGGCTTCTGATGGACCTTTTATGCTGCCTTCGGGAAAAAGCTTTGTGAGCGCCTCACCCGAGTGGCTTTGAAGAACTTCTGCGTTCTTGCGAACCGCCGCCGCGTCATACGCAGTTTCACCACGCATCATCGCAGAGAGTGACTTGATGGCCTTGCCCAGGGCGCTCATCGCGTCCATGCGCTCTTTTACAATTCCTGTAGCACCACCATGCGCCAGGGCAGCGGCAACGCCAGACACAACTAGCGCTCCCGAAACAAGTATTACGGACAGTTTCATTGGATTGTCTTTCCTATATCCAGAATGCTTGGTGGCCTGAGCCACCTTTTATGAACCGGGACTAGGAAAAGTGTCGTGGGGGCGGAGGTTCGATCGCACTCGATTTCAACAAGACCAGCTTCGCCTCGATCGCCTCGATCTCCCCGGAAACCGTCAGGGTGAACGGCTCGAATTCAGTCGTCAGAGCAAGCAGATTTGCGCCGCAATGAACTGTCTGCGTATCAGCAAATCCGACGTCAGCTTGATCGGTTTCAGCATGATGATGATCGAGTGAGCCTACATGTGCATGACCAGCGTGATCGTGGCCTGCTACGGAATGGTTGAACGTGGCACCGCCAATCAGGAACATCAGTACAGCAACTGACATCATCAACCTGGTCATGAACATTGGCAGAGCGCGCTTCATCGCACCCTTACTGAATTCCGTTGGCTCTTTGAAGGAGCCGGACATACGCAACAATCCGCTCAACATCCTTCTGGGTCAAGCCCTCAACAGGCGGCATGTCACCAAACGGCCAGTGATGAGCGCGAACACCCTGCTTGACGGCGAGATAAAACGCCCCGTCTGCGTGATGGCCCGGTTCGTAGATCTTGTGCACAAGTGGCGGAGCGATGCCCTGTTGGCCCGCCGCATTCGCGCCATGGCAACTTGCACAGCTTTCGTTGAACAGCCGCTCGCCGAGTTTTGTTGTTCCGTCGAGGGGCGGGACGACAACCTCAACCATTGCCTGCCCCTGCTCACCTGAAGGTTCACCGGACTGTTTTCCAAACAGGAAATAACCTCCAATTGCAATCAGCACCACGCACAGCAAAAGCAGAAAGTTCTTTTGCATCAGGCTTGCTCCCCCGCGAGGTCTTCAAGAATGGGGCAGTCCGGACGATGATCCCCGGCACATTCATCGATCAAATGCGCGAGGGTTCCACGCATGGACTGTAGTTGCGCGATTTTGTCATCGATCTTGTGCAGATGTTCTTCGGCCACGCGCTTGACCTGTGCACTCTCACGGCCATCGTCTTCGTAAAGCGCCAGGAGTGTTCGGCAGTCTTCAATCGTGAACCCGAGCTCGCGAGCCCTGCCGAGAAACGCCAGTTTGTGCAGTTCTATTTCGCGAAATGCCCGGTAACCGTTTTCACTGCGCGGCGGGGTGACAAGACCAATATCCTCATAGTAACGGATCGTCTTCGCAGGAAGGCCGGACTTGCGGGATACGTCTCCTATGTTCATGATTGCCTCCATCATTCTGCTGCCGCCGGGATCTGCGGCCGCACTGGCCTCGCCCGAACAACCGTTTCATCCATGGAGGGCTTGATTCCACGTAACCGCAATGCGTTCGTCAAAACGAAGACCGAGGAAAGCGCCATCGCCCCGGCTGCCAAAACCGGAGAAAGAAGAACACCGAGGGCCGGATAAAGTACACCTGCTGCCACGGGGATGAGTGCTGTATTGTATGCGAACGCCCAAAAGAGGTTTTCTCTAATGTTGCGCATCGTGCGTTTGGACACCTCGTGAGCATTGACCACACCGCGTAAATCACCGGACATCAGAACAACATCCGCAGATTCAATTGCAACATCTGTTCCGGTTCCAATCGCAATCCCGACATCCGCATGGGCCAACGCGGGTGCATCATTGATTCCATCGCCCACAAAGGCGGTTTTTCCTGCCGACCCGAGAAGGGTATTCAACGCCGCGACCTTGCCATCCGGCAGCACTTCGGCGACGACGGTATCAATTCCGGTTTCCGCTGCAATAACTTCCGCTGTCTCGCGTTTGTCACCGGTGATCATCGCCACTTTAAGGCCCTGCGCATGAAGGGCGGCAATCGCATCCCTGCTCGAGGGCTTGACCGGATCGGACACTCCAATCACAGCTGCGGCCTTCCCGTCAATTGCGGCAAAAAGTGCTGTCCGGCCACGTCTGGCAAGATCCCCTTCCTGATCCTGAAAGTCACCAATCTCGATACCTTCCTTGAGCATGAGGCGGTCGGCTCCAACCAGGACCCTTTTTCCCGACACCAATCCGCTGGCACCATGCCCTGTGATTGACGCAAAGTCCTCCACGTCCAGCCGACATACGCCTTCCAGAGAAGCTGCGCGCACAATTGCTTCTGCGACGGGATGTTCCGATCGGCTTTCAACGGCGGCTACCATCTCCAGCACTTTCTGCCGGTCGAAACCATCTGCCAGGACCATATCGGTCAGTTCCGGTCGGCCTTCGGTGACTGTCCCGGTCTTGTCGAGCGCAACAACACTGACTTCCGCCAACTGCTGAAGCGCGTCGCCTTTTCGGAACAACACACCCATTTCCGCAGCCCGCCCAGTCCCGACCATGATTGATGTGGGTGTTGCCAGTCCCATCGCGCACGGACAGGCAATGATCAGCACCGATACGCCGGCAACCAGCGCAAAGGTCAGTGCTGGTTCAGGACCCAAAATCAGCCATGCGACAACTGTAAGAGCGGCCACCAGCATCACGGCGGGAACGAACCAAAGGGTTATCTTGTCGACCAGTCCCTGGATCGGGAGTTTTGCACCCTGTGCTTCTTCCACCATGCGGATGATCTGCGAAAGTGTTGTATCAGCTCCAACCCGGGTCGCTGTATATTGCAGGCTGCCCGACCCATTGACCGTGCCTCCGGTCACCTGCGCTCCAGTGGTCTTTTCGACCGGAACCGGCTCTCCGGTAATCATGCTTTCATCGACATGCGATGAACCTTCGGCGACTTCGCCATCAACAGCGATCCGTTCGCCGGGGCGGACAACAATCGTGTCGCCTATTGCGAGGGCGTCAATGGGCACTTCGACCTGCTCTCCGTCGCGCAATACTCTCGCCGTCTTTGCCTGAAGGCCCAGAAGTTTCTGAATCGCGGCACCGGTTCGCCCTTTGGCTCGGGCTTCAAGGAACCGTCCAAGCAGGATCAAGACCACGATAACGGCAGCAGCTTCGAAGTAGACTGCTCGAACTTCATCCGGGATCGCTGCTGGAAGGAAAGTTGCAACGACCGAATAGGCATAGGCTGCGCCCGTGCCGACAGCAACGAGGCTGTTCATGTCCGGAGCACCTTTCACCAGTGCCGGAAATCCTTTGGTGTAGAAGCTTCGTCCCGGGCCAACCAGAACGACCGTTGTCAAGATGAATTGCAGTACCCAACTTGTTTGCTGACCGACCGTCGCGTTGATCCAATGATGCACACCGGGAATAACGTGGCTGCCCATTTCGACAATGAAGACAGGGAACGCAAAAGCCGCGGCGATGGTCATCTTCCGGAACAGGTCCTGCGCTTCTTCGCGCTTCCTCTCGCCGCGATCACGCGTTTCGCCTGCTTCAGCAAGCGTTGCTGGATATCCGGCCGCGGCTGAAGCCTCCATCAGTGCCTGGGGTGAAACGGTACCCTCGGCATAGGTTACGCGCGCCGTTTCTGAGGCAAGGTTTACGTTCACATCCAAAACGCCGGGTACAGCTTCCAGGGCTTTTTTCACACGGCCGACACAGGATGCGCAGGTCATCGATCCAACGTTGAGCACTACTGTTTGGGTACGCGCCGGATAACCCAATTGCTCAAGCTTGTTGATCGCGTCTGCCGCTTGCTCTGAACTCTCAACAGACAAGTGTGCGGTTTCTGTCGCAAGGTTCACGGTAACGTCAGTCGCGCCTTCCAGCTCGGAAAGGCCGCGCTCCACGCGCCCGACACAGGACGCACAGGTCATTCCCTGGACGGACAAAGACAGTTTATGTTTCGAGGACATGGAAGGGTCCAATGCGAAGTTAATGGTTGTCCATCACATGGGGTTTCCAGCTACTGGAAGGTCAACAGCAAGGCTCAAAAAACCTTGTAAGTAGTTCTACCTGTTGACCTTCCCCTTACAAGAACCTCCATAACCGGCCAAATTTCCAACAGGAGGTAGATCATGAAATTCAGCGTTCCGATATGAGCTGCGGGCATTGTGTGGCGGCAATCGAGAAGGCGGTGCTCTCAAAGGACCCAGCAGCAATCGTCTCGTGCGACCTTGAGCAGCGCACAGTCGATATCGAGGGCCCGAAGGCAGCTGATGACCTCGTTGAAGTCATTCGGGCAGCCGGGTACGAGCTCTCACCGCTTGCGCCAAGCTAATCCAGATTTGTGAGCAAGAGCAGATGAATGCGCTCGCCCTCGTGTTCGGAGAACCTAGTGCGGATTGTCGCCTCGTGCGATCGCGAGATGATGGCTTTGATGATGCATACCAAGCGTCATGACACCGATGAAACCTAGGCCACGGATCCTGGACGCGTCTTCAGCGGGTCCAGTTACCGTCAATACGGCTCCATCCGGGATCTCTTCTGCGCTCAGATTCCAGCCGAATGTTCCGGACATCTCGAGGCTGTGTGCCAAAACCATGTTCTTGATCGATCGGCGAACCTCGCCCTTCCCTGATGAAACCGTGAAACGGGCACCGTCAGCCAAGGGTTCCACGGTAACACTTGAATCGAGCGTTACGTTGTCCATGTCAGCCAGATGAAGACGAAGAGCCTCCAGGTCAACCCGCTCCCAATTGGTTTTCGGATCGGCGAGCAATAGTTCTACGATTTCCTGGACAGAGGCAAAAGCACCCTGCCCTGGCTCACTCGGCATGCGGGCATCTTTGGTCTGATGTTGATGCATCGTGGCGTGAGAGTGTACGGGTGTTTCGGCGAGCGCCGGACCGGCTATCAGTGTCAGGAAAACCGACAGCGATGAAAAGTGTTTCATGAAGACAACTCCCTGTAATGGTCTCAAAGGTCTACCCAGGACACACGCCGGCACATATGATAGCAATCATGTCTGATTGGCTTTCACAGGTATTCTCGGATGCGACCCGGAGATCGTTTGAAAAGGGGGAACGCCTCTTTCACACGGGTGATCGGGTCTTGAAGGTCTTTTGGGTCCTCGAGGGTCAAATCGATCTTGTCCGGGTTACTCCTTCGGGAAATGAAATGGTGCTGCAAAGTGCCGGTCATGGCACTGTCCTAGCTGAGGCCTCAGTCTATTCGGAAAGTTACCATTGCGATGCGGTAGCTCGGAGTGAAGGCACTGTCGCACAGCTTGGGACGAACGCTTTCAAAGACCGCCTGGCAACCAACCGCATCTGGGCAGAAAACTGGGCGGGAAGTCTTGCTCACTCCGTCCAGCGCGCACGTCTGAACACGGAAATCCGCAGCCTGAAAAGGGTTGCTGATCGTCTTGATTTCTGGCTTGCGGTCAATTCGGATGCATCTGCGGAAAAACCAATCAAGGACATCGCCGCGGAAATTGGCGTGTCACCCGAGGCGCTTTACCGCGAATTGGCGAAACGTCGAAGAAGGAAAGTCTAACTTTGTTTCCCGGCTTAAGAGAAGGCAATTTTGCAGTATGAGAGAACGTTTAACCCCCAGACATTACACTGGTGTTGTTGAAGCTGGATCACTTGATTGATCCAACTCCCAAATATGCTGGCACTTTTGCTCCACCCAAAATTTGAGCTTATGCATCTTTGATGTGCACATGCTCAGCCGGCAACACCCAATTCTCCCACGCCAGCATCATGTCCCGTCGCTGTTCCAGCAGGTCTGTTCGGTGATAAGCGGCCTCGGTCGCATTCCTGATCGTGTGGGCAAGGGCTCTTTCCGCCAGGTCCCGAGGGTATCCGTTTTCCGATGCCCAGTCCCGGAAGCTCGACCGAAACCCGTGCGCCGTCGCACAGCGACCCGGCGTGTCGCTAGCAACCTTGTGATCGCGCAAACATTTGGTCAAGGTCATGTCGCTGACCGGTGTATTGTTGCGCGAAGGAAACACAAGCTCTGTCCTTCCTGTGTCCGCCTCTTCCTTCAGGTTCTCAAAAAGATCGATCAGATAAGGAGACAACGGCACGCGATGAACCAATTTCGCCTTCATGCGCTGGGCCGGCAGTGCCCAGATGCCTTTTTCCAGATCCAGTTCCTGCCATTCCATCAGTCTCACCTCACCGGAACGGGTCGCCGTCAGAATCAGAATTTCCAGCATGAGCTTGGAGCGTGTCTGGAGACCTTGGCGCAAAACGCCCTGCACAACGGTTGGCAGTTCCTGCCAAGGCACTGCGGGCTGGTTAGCAACCCGTTCGCGCTTTCCAGGTTGCTTGGGCAGTAGCTGACTCACCACACCTACGGGACTCGCCATGATGTACCCATGCGCTGCGCACCAGTTCATAACGGCATCGCACCGCTGTTTGACGCGTGAAGCTGTCTCCGGTTTTTCCAACCAGATCGGCCTCAATGCAGATGCAAAATCGGCGGGCGACAGGTTCGAGACTTTGATGCATCCGATCGAGGGGAACACATATTGCTCCAGCGTGTTGATCCACTGGTTGGCGTGTTTCACGTTTCGAAACCCTGCCTTCAGATCTTCATGGACCTTGCGCGCCGCCTCGGCAAATGTCGGCAAAGACATCTTGTGTTTCTCGATTTCTAGAAGTCTCTGCCGTTCATTGAGTGGATCTTTGCCGTTCTCAAGCACTTGCCGTGCCTGGAACCCTTTTTCCCGAGCCTCCTTCAGCGGTGTTGCGGGATAGCTCCCAAGCCCCATATCTCGGCGCCTGCCTGTTTCCGGTGACATGAAACGAAACACCCACTTTGCCTTGCCGACTGACTTTCCGGGAAAGAGATAGAGTCCGCGGACAGACCCGTCCGAGACCGGCTTGTCGCCAAGTGTGACCTTTCTGGCCTTGGCGTCTGTTAGCATCATTCCTGTCCCTTCGCACCGCAGCAAAACGTTTGGACCATCATTTAGCCCATCATGGTGCTTACCATTTATTACCTTTACATGATAGGAGTTGACACGATAAGATCACATAGTCATTCAATTAGGTGTTTATTTTCATATCGATATCTATACACAATAAAATTGGATGATGGGGTTTGAAATAATTGTCTTGGCGGACTCTCTGTCCGCCATATCACGTAAAGTGATAGCGTTTTCGGTACACAAGACCCTACCAGAATAAGATTCGCGGTTTTCAAAATCAGTTTCAAAGTATCCAAACTAGTCATCGGGTGCGTGTCGGGCGGTATGTTTTGTCAATCGCCAGATAGCTTCTGTTCGGACGAGGCTGCCGTTGCCAATCCGCCATTGGGCAGATACGGTGCGCGCATGATTGCCTGAGTATCTCCAAGCAAACCACTCTTTGGTTTTACAGTGCGCCACCTCTTTGGGCGCAGTAATTACTCATGCAAAAAGAAAAATCATGATTAGCTATATTACTCTTGGGTCAAATGACCTTGCTGCTTCCGCAACTTTTTTCGATGCGCTGTTTTGCGCAATAAACGGCACGCGCGCCTTTAGCCTAGACAACATGATCGCCTATAGTTTTGGACCCGAAAAACCCAAGATAATCGTGACCACGCCTTTCGATGGCGAGACTGCTTCTCACGGAAACGGTACCATGGTTGCGCTTGCAGCAAAGGATCAAGATCAAGTCGATGCCGTTCATGCTCTAGCGATTGCGCTCGGCGCAACCGATGAAGGAGCCCCGGGCAATCGGGGCAAGCACTTTTACGGTGGCTATTTTCGTGACCTTGACGGAAACAAGTTCAACGTCAGCGTCACGGTCTGACTGACTTCGGCGCGGTGGACCACGAGAGGCAACTTGACGGTTGCCTCTCGTGGTCTCACAGGGCTCAATGCGGACATTGGCCGGCCCTGCCTGAATGACCACTCCGAGCCGCCCACAGCCTCGTGCACCGCGCTTGTGAATGCCCGTTTTCGCCGAACAGCCCGTCGAAACCCGTCCGTCGGTGACGGGCCCACTCTGACGCGAGGTGACGGCACAGATGTCCAGGTCAATATGTGCCTTGCAGACCGGCCCAACCTTGCCGAGACCTAGGCCTGTACCTTTTCTCCGTTGACTTCACGAAGGACTTCCCGCGACACGATCTGCGCGGCTGCGGTGGGAACCTGGCCTTTTCGAGTCAGGAAGGAATAAGTCTCCACGAACAAGGACAGTTCTGTCTCCAATATGCCTATTGAGCCTGGTGACCCGTCCGGCAACCACGCGAAACTTTCCGCGACGGACCGGGCAACTGGTCCGATGGCATTCGAACGTTGAATGGTTGCGAGTGTAAAAAGAAACGATGACGTCGTCAGGATTTTGGGCGGAAGCTGAAGCCCCATGTCGCGAAGCGCGCATTCCGCAGTTGTTCTGATCGGGGCGCCGACCGGGGGAAACACCCAGTCAAACCCCAGGAGGGCACTCGCCGTCACAGGCGTTGAGTGACGCGTCAGGGGATGATCCAACCGCGCAACCATACATGCCGGCTCACGGCGCAAGGGCCGCTCGTCGAAAAGGTCCGGATCCGCGTTCAGGGGAACACGGCTCAGCGAAAAATCCAGCCGTCCGTCTTCAAGCATTGGCGCCAGTACCACACTTGGTCCGATCTCAACCGAAACGGATATTTCCGGATAGCTCAAACGGATATGCCGGATGGCGGGCAAGACATATTCCACCGCTGGCCCCGTGACCGACCCGATGTTCACATGCCCCCTCTGTCCGGAAACGTGGTGTTCAACATCCAGTGCGGCATCGGTCAGTTCTTGAAGCACCCTGACGCAGCGCTCGCCCAGCTTCCGGCCGACTTCGGTCAACTCGATACCACGCCCGCTGCGCACATAGATTTCAGCGCCCGCAACATGTTCGATTTCCGACATGAGGCGCGATGCCGCGGGCTGCGTGATCCCCAATGCGGACGCAGCATCCGTCAATCGGCTTTGGCGAACGAGCTCCGCCAACAGCCGCAAATGCGAAATCTTCATTCCACGCCGTAACAAGTCCAGTGCCAAGCTGCGCCCTCTGAATCATATCTTTTTCGGTAAGCTTTGATAGCAAAGAATGATTTGACGGTCATGTGTCTTTTCGCAAGTTTGAGAACGGCATCTAGGGATGCCCGTCATTTTAGGGTCGGTATTGTGCTGACCAGGGAGGAACACATGAAATTCTTTTCCAAAGCGCTGATTGCGGCCGCTGCGGCAGCAACACTGATGTCCGGCGTGTCTTTCGCTTCCGACAAGGGTGCGGTCGGCATCGCCATGCCAACCAAGTCGTCCGCCCGCTGGATCTCCGATGGGAACTCAATGGTCGAGCAGTTCACGGCCGCGGGCTATTCAACCGACCTTCAGTATGCGGAAGACGATATTCCAAATCAGTTGGCGCAGATCGAAAACATGATCACCAAAGGTGTCGATGTTCTGGTAATCGCGGCGATCGATGGAACGACGCTGTCCAACGCCCTGGAAAACGCAGCTGCGTCCGGAATCAAGGTCATTGCCTATGACCGGTTGATCCGTGACAGCGGCAACGTCGACTATTATGCGACCTTTGACAACTTCAAGGTTGGTGTTCAGCAGGCAACTTCGCTGGTCAACGGCCTGAAAGAGCGCTTTGGCGACGGTCCCTACAATGTTGAACTATTCGGCGGCTCTCCGGACGACAACAACGCCTATTTCTTCTACGACGGCGCGATGTCGGTGCTTCAGCCACTCATCGATGCGGGCACCATCAACATCGTTTCGGGCCAGATGGGCATGGACACTGTCGGGACACTTCGCTGGGACGGCGCTGTCGCCCAATCGCGCATGGACAACCTCCTTTCCGCCCACTACACCGACAAACAACTGCATGGTGCACTAAGCCCTTACGATGGCCTCTCCATCGGCATCCTGTCGTCGCTCAAAGGCGTCGGCTATGGTTCCGCCGACCTTGACATGCCGATTGTTTCCGGACAGGACGCCGAAGTTCCATCCGTCAAGTCCATTCTTGCCGGCGAGCAACACTCAACCGTCTTCAAGGACACACGCGAACTTGCCCGCGTCACGGTCGGAATGGTTGAGGCCATCCTCAATGACGGCGAACCTGAAATCAACGACACCAAAACCTATGACAACGGTGTCAAGGTGGTTCCGTCCTATTTGCTGGAGCCGGTGGCTGTCGATGCTTCCAACTGGGAAGATGTCCTCATCGGCAGCGGTTACTATACGGCTGATCAAGTCAAGTAAGTTTGGCCCGGCAAAAGACCCGTTCACAACCCTTCAGTTGCGGGCGGGTTTTTTTGGAACACGGAGATCGGAGTAGATGGCACTCCTGTCCATGCGAGACATCAGCAAGACCTTTCCGGGTGTCAAAGCTCTCGACCAGGTCAATCTTGATGTTCAGCAAGGTGAGATTCACGCAGTCGTTGGCGAAAACGGCGCGGGGAAATCCACACTCATGAAAATACTTTCGGGTGTTTATCCCCACGGATCCTATGACGGCAAAATACAGTTTGATGGAGCACCGGCGCAATTTGCCAACATCTCAGACAGCGAACGCCAGGGTATCATCATCATTCACCAGGAACTGGCACTGGTGCCCCAACTCTCCATTTCCGAGAACATTTTCCTGGGCAACGAACGCGCCAAAAGTGGTGTGATCAACTGGCGGGAAACCAACCGGCGTACCGAAGAGCTTCTTGCAAAAGTTGGACTGGCCGAAGCACCGTCCACACTGGTGGACAATATCGGCGTGGGAAAGCAACAGCTTGTGGAAATCGCCAAAGCGCTCTCCAAGCAGGTCAAGCTTCTCATTCTGGACGAGCCGACTGCCGCGCTTCAGGAAAACGACAGCCGAAAACTTCTGGACCTGATGCTCGAGCTGAAAGCGCAAGGTGTCACCAGCATCATCATCTCGCACAAGCTGAACGAAGTCCGCTACGTCGCAGACACGGTCACAGTCATCAGAGATGGCATGACTGTTTCCCGTTTGGATGCCAAGGCCGGATTGAGCGAGGACGAGATTGTTCGCGACATGGTCGGGCGAGAAATGACGCACCGATTCCCGGAACACCAACGCAGTCCGGGAAAGCTCTTGCTTGAGGTCAAGAACTGGGATGTCTGGCATCCGGAGCACACCGGACGACAGGTCATACGCGATGTCTCCTTTGCCGTTCGCGCCGGTGAGGTTGTCGGTATCGCCGGTCTCATGGGGTCCGGTCGCACCGAGCTGGCGATGTCCATATTTGGTCGGTCCTATGGCCGCAATATCTCGGGTTCGGTGAAACTGAACGACAACGAAATAGATGTCAGTACCGTCGACAAGGCAATAAGTGCAGGTATTTCCTATGTCACGGAAGACCGGAAATCGCTTGGCCTTGTTCTCGATGAGACAATCCGATTCAACACCACTCTGGCAAATCTTGAGGGCGTATCTTCGGGATCTGTCCTGAAGCGGAATGACGAAACGAAGGTCGCCGAAAAGTTCAAGAAAGCCCTGGCGATCCGAACGCCATCGGTGTTCCAGAAAACGGTGAACCTTTCAGGCGGCAATCAGCAAAAAGTCGTTCTGGCCAAGTGGCTCTTCACGAAACCCGAAGTCCTGATTCTTGACGAGCCCACCCGGGGGATCGACGTGGGAGCCAAGTACGAAATCTACACCATCATCAACGACCTGGCGGACCAAGGCAAAGGCGTTGTGATGATCTCTTCTGAAATGCCGGAACTGCTCGGAATGTGCGACCGGATTTACGTGATGAACGAAGGTGCTCTTGTCGGTGAACTGAATGCCGAAGACGCAAGCCAGGAGCGCATCATGTCGCTCATAGTAAACGAATAGAGTTTAGTCATGGACTTGGCACAAAGCGATACAAATCCTGCGCCACAGGTAAAGACGAAAAGCATCGGTCAATACCTGTCGTCACATTTGAGACAATACGGCCTCCTGTTCGCCCTCATTGCAGTGATGGCGTTTTTCCAGATCGTCACCGACGGCACCCTGCTGCGTGCGGTCAATGTCACCAATCTGCTGTTGCAGAATTCCTATATCATCATCATGGCACTCGGCATGCTGATTGTAATCGTTTCGGGAAATATCGATTTGTCGGTCGGGTCGGTCATGGGCTTCATCGGCGCACTGGCTGCCGTGATGATTGTCAACCTGGATCAATCGGTTCCGCTGACCATTGTTGCATGTCTATGCGTCGGTGGCATCATAGGAGCGGCGCAAGGCTATTGGGTTGCCTATTGGAAAATCCCCTCTTTTATCGTGACGCTTGCCGGGATGCTGGTGTTCAGAGGTCTTTCGCTCTGGTTGCTGGAAGGACAGTCCGTCGGGCCGTTCCCGAAGGAGTTTCAGATTCTGGCAACAGGATTTGTTCCCGATATCTTTCCCGTAAGCTGGGGCGACTCCCTGGCCAATCTACTCGAGATCCGTCGTGTCAAGCATGTCAACATGCTGGCGCTGTTCACCGGTATCGCAGCAGCAGCCATGATTGTCTGGATCGGTCTTCGCCAGCGGGCACAAAACCGGCTTTACGGTATCGAGGATGAGCCGAAAATATTCTTCTTTGCGCGCAATATCATTGTCGCTGCCGCGCTCATTTTCGTCATGTACAAACTGTCGCTGTTCCGCGGACTGCCCAACGTCCTGATAACGATGGGTGTGCTGACGATCATCTATGCCTTCATCACCGAGACGACCACTATTGGCCGCCGCATCTATGCGCTCGGCGGCAATGAAAAGGCCGCCAAACTTTCCGGCATCAAGACAGAAAGGCTCACCTTCCTTGCCTTCACGAACATGGGGGTCCTGGCTGCCGCGGCGGGCCTGGTCTTTGCCGCACGTTTGAATACGGCAACCCCGAAGGCCGGGTTTGCATTGGAACTGGACGTTATAGCCGCGGTCTTCATCGGCGGTGCTTCAATGTCCGGTGGCGTGGGCACGATTATCGGCGCGGTTGTCGGTGCTTTCCTCATGGGTGTCCTGAACAACGGGATGTCGATCATGGGCATCGGCATAGACTACCAGCAGATGATCAAGGGGCTTGTCCTGCTCGCTGCCGTGATTTTCGACGTCTACAACAAGAACAAGCAAGGATAGTCAAATGCTGCTCTCACAGATCCTGGATACAGAAGGAAACTGCGCCGTTGTTGTGCGCAACGGCAGCGAAGCAGGTATCCTCAAAGGGGTTTCGTCGACCTATCAGCTCGTCATGAATGCAATCGGGAGTGGTCAATGTCTGGCCGAGAGTATTCGCTCCCACGAACTGGGACCGGCTGTGGACCTTGAAAAACTGTCGGAAGACGGCCGCCTGCTCCTTCCCCTTCACCACCCGGATCCGGCCCACATGCACTTGACTGGAACGGGCCTCACACACCTGGGCTCGGCCGCAACCCGGGATGCCATGCACGCCAAGGCAGAGACGGACGAGACCCAGCAGACGGATTCAATGAAAATGTTCCGTATGGGGTTGAAGAACGGCAAGCCGACCAATGGTCACGCCGGGGTGCAACCGGAGTGGTTTTACAAAGGCAACGGAACCAGTGCCATCGCTCCCGGCAGCGATCTGGTCAGCCCCGGGTTTTGTGACGACGGCGGCGAGGAGCCCGAAATCGCCGGGATATATGTCATTGGCCCGGATGGGACGCCTCACCGGGTCGGGTTCGCGCTGGCGAACGAATTCTCCGATCACGTCATGGAGCGGCAGAACTATCTTTATCTGGCCCATTCAAAACTGCGCCCTGCTTCCTTCGGACCGGAAATGCTCGTCGGAGACCTTCCGGATCATGTTGAAGGAACCAGCCGGCTAATTCGCGATGGATCGGTCCTTTGGCAGAAACCGTTCCTGTCCGGCGAAAGCAACATGTCTCACACCCTGGCCAACCTGGAACATCATCACTTCAAGTACGACCTGTTCTGCCAGCCAGGTGATGTTCATGTCCACATGTTCGGAACGGCTACGCTCTCCTTCGCTGACGGTATTTCTTGCATTGACGGGGATGTTGTTGAAATTGCCGCAAAAGGCTTCGGTGTGCCGCTGAAAAACCGGTTGACCTTTGAAGTCAGGGACAGCGGCATGACTTCGGTCAGGGTGCTTTAGGAAAAATGACTTTCCAACCAGCAAAATGGCCGAGGAAACTGAGATCCGCGGAGTGGTTTGGCGGCACCAGCCGGGATAATATTTATCATCGCAGCTGGATGAAAAACCAGGGATTGCCGGACGACTTGTTTGACGGACGTCCGGTCATCGGCATTTGCAATACATGGTCACAACTCACGCCGTGCAATGCTCATCTGCGCGACCTCGCCGAACGCGTCAAACACGGAATATATGAAGCGGGCGGGTTTCCCGTCGAGTTTCCCGTTTTCTCGACGGGTGAGAGTACATTGCGGCCAACAGCCATGATGTTCCGAAACCTCGCGAGCATGGATGTTGAGGAAGCCATACGCGGGGCTCCTCTCGACGGCGTGGTTCTGCTCGTTGGTTGTGACAAGACAACACCCTCCCTGCTCATGGGAGCCGCCTCCGTGAACCTGCCAGCGATTGCCGTCTCCGGCGGGCCGATGCTGAATGGCTGGTTCCACGGTGAAAGAGTAGGCTCAGGAACCCATCTCTGGAAGTTTTCAGAGGCCGTCAAGGCAGGCAAGATGACCCGAGAGGAATTTCTCGAAGCCGAAGTATCCATGAGTCGGTCGCCCGGCAGCTGCAACACCATGGGCACGGCCTCTACCATGGCATCGATGGCAGAAGCCCTTGGAATAGCGCTCTCCGGAAATGCCGCCATTCCCGCCGTCGACAGCCGACGACGTGTCATGGCGCATCTGACCGGCCGCCGCATCGTTCAGATGGTCAAGGACGACCTGAAGCCGTCGGATATCCTGACCAGGGAAGCTTTTGAAAACGCGATCCGGACCAACGGGGCGATCGGCGGATCAACCAACGCCGTCATTCACCTGCTGGCAATTGCCGGACGCGTCGGGATCGATCTCACGCTTGACGACTGGGACGAGTTTGGGCGCGACGTACCGACGATCGTCGACCTTATGCCTTCCGGCAAATATCTGATGGAAGAATTTTTCTACGCCGGCGGTCTGCCTGTTGTGATCAAACGTCTCGGCGAGGCCGGAATGCTCAACAAGCAAGCCATCACCGCTTCCGGCGAGACAATCTGGGATCAGGTCAAGAGTGTCAAGAATTGGAACGAGGATGTGATCGTGCCAGTTGAAAGAGCCTTGACCGATCAGGGTGGCATAGCGGTTCTCAAAGGCAACTTGTCACCGAATGGCGCCGTATTGAAGCCCTCGGCAGCGTCGCCAAACCTTTTGAAGCACCGAGGCAGGGCGGTCGTTTTTGAAGACATTGACGAATACAAGCTCAGGATCAACGATGAAGACCTCGACATCGACGAGACTTGCATCATGGTGCTCAAGAACTGCGGCCCCAAGGGCTATCCAGGATTGTCCGAGGTCGGAAACATGGGCCTGCCTCCCAAAGTCCTGCGGAAGGGTATTACAGACATGATCCGGATTTCCGATGCGAGAATGTCTGGTACGGCTTATGGAACGGTCGTTCTGCATACTGCGCCGGAGGCTGCGGCAGGCGGCCCGCTGGCGGTCGTGCGTTCCGGAGATTTTATTGAACTGGATGTTCCCGACCGCCGACTTCACCTGGAAGTTTCCGACGAAGAATTGCAAAAGCGGCTGGATGCCTGGACACCCACTCACATTGTTCCGGAAAGTGGATATGCCCGTCTCTTTCACGATCATGTGCAAGGAGCAGATACCGGTGCCGATTTCGATTTTCTCAAGGGTTGCCGGGGCTCCGCTGTACCGAAGGATTCACATTGATGGTAGAAAAACTCGCGCTGGTCGGCATCGGAAAGATCGCTCGAGACCAGCATATTCCGGCAATATCCGGCAACCCAAACTGGTCGCTCGAGGCAACGGTCAGCCGTCACGCATCGGTTGACGGTGTCGCCTCCTTTGAAACGCTTGAGGCCTTGCTGGAGGAGCGGCCGGACATTTCGACGATCTCGCTCGCCATTCCGCCCCAACCCCGATTTTCGTATGCCGAAGCAGCCCTCAAGGCTGGCAAACATGTCATGCTCGAAAAGCCACCGGGACAAAGTCTGGCGGAGTGTTTTGCGCTTGAAGCGCTCGCTCGTGAAATGGGCGTCTCAATCTTTGCAACCTGGCATTCCAGATTTGCGGATTGTGTGCCTCACCTGAAATCCTGGCTCTCCTCTCGAGAGCTCAAGCGTCTCGCGATTGTCTGGAAGGAAGACGTCCGACATTGGCATCCCGGGCAGGAATGGATCTGGGAACCGGGCGGCATGGGTGTCTTTGATCCAGGCATAAATGCGCTGTCGATCATGACCGAGATCCTGCCTCATGCGGTTCATGTCTGTGAAGCAATGCTGGAGTACCCGGAAAACCGGGCCACACCAATCGCCGCCAAACTCAAGTTTGCTGATCCAAATGGAGCCGAAATGACTGCAGTTTTCGATTGGCGGCAAGAAGGCCTGCAGACATGGGATATTGAAATTGAAACCACCGACGGCAACGCCCGATTGTCGCTGGGAGGAGAAAAGCTCGAAATCAACGGAGAGCTGATCAAGAGCGGTTCCAACAACGAGTACCCGAACCTCTATGCCAGGATGTCCGAGCTGGTTCGAAACGGTGCAAGCGACATGGACATGTCCCCGTTCATTCATGTCTGCGACGCGTACTCCCTTGGTCGGAGGATCACAACCTCTCCGTTTGAATACTGATCGTTCTTTCAATTGCCCGGGTCTGCGCAGTGGTTTCCAGCCTCGGACCACTTCAATGGACGAGGATCACATGAGCTTGAAGCGTGTGTGGAGCCCACTGTGCAAGACGTCCTGAAAGCAGGCACGCCCTGCCAGGAGACGGCGGGTTGGATGGTAACCCGTTCGCACTCTCCCGGTTGTTTGAGGAGGAGCTGGTTCACGACACTGACCGGGCTCGCCTGGACATGGCCGTGCGCAGCACACCACGTCATGACCGCGTCGCATCGCCTCTTCACTCGGGACGTCGCTTCCAGCTTCACCAACCAGATCGGTTTCAGGATTGCCGCCTAGCCTGCGGGTGACAAGCTCAACACCAGAATGTTTTTTGATCGCGAAAGCAAAGCGCCGCCTCCGGACAACACCCCTGAAGGGCCACGAGTGGTCTGGCGTGCAAAGGACCGGCCACTCACACGTGGCTGATCATAAAGACACCATTTGTAACGTTTCTTTACATTCTTTTCAGAATCAGCGCCACACACCGCCGATTTTGTAACTTTTCTATACACTTTTACTTTATTTTGTGTAGTAAAAAATCTACACTTCGATATCTTTGTCAGTTTAAAGTTTAAATATTCTCCAATTGTTGATTTTATATTCTATTTATACTATGTTCAACACGCAAACTTACGGAGCGCAGCAAGTGAGAGCTTTGAGCTTAGTTTACCCCAACCAGACATTTCCGGAGGTTTCATGCACATGAACCTGCGGAAAAGAGAAGCATCAGCATATCCAAACTACCTGGGGAGCCTTGAAGCATACGGACCTAAACGCCAAAGGCCTTGCTGGCGCTGCGTAACCGTTGTCACCGGATCACATCCATCGTCACCGAGGATCATGACTTTTGACCGAAATTCGCCCTACTAGGCCCCGAATAAAGAAACGGACAAAATCCAAAACAAGCGGCTGGCGACATGTCACACAATGTATCTGAAAGTAACTACGAAACAACACTTACGATCGTGAAGATAGAAGGCGGAATCGAAGTCACACGTTCTTCCGTGACATCTGCAGCCGCGGTTTGCATACCACAATTGGGCAGTGTTTATTCTTTGTTCGACTTTGTGGACGGAAAAGAACTGACCGGTGTCGTAACAAGGGTCCTGCATAAAAATGTCGTCAACAAGGGGCCGGCCTTCAACGGTTCCATCGAAGTTACGCTCACTTGAACCGGGACCACGTTTCCTTCGCGTTGCATTGTGCGAGGTTTGACCAGTTGGATTTCGAAAGAACGAGAACCAGAAACTCTTCAATTGTTTCGGAAACAAAGGAAAACCGGCGCTTCACTCGCTCCGTTCGTTCGAACCCCAACCGTTCCAAGAGGTATATTGATCCAGCGTTTGAAGCATGAACTTCAGCTTTGAGCGAGCGTCCGTCAGGGCAAGCGAAATGATGATCCACGAACCAGTTTACAGCGCTGCTCGCAATACCCTGACCCCAATACTCATGAGCAACCCAAAACATTATCTGGTCCGAGAGCGAGACAATGCCGGTAAATTCACCATTCAACTCCAGTGTTCTCGATACCTGCCCGGAGCCGCACAGGAAATCCATGTATTCGGTCAATGTCCGATCGTCCAATGGACAAGGCAGTGCTGCGAGATATCGGGACACACGTTCATCGGAAAGCGCAACAGCTATTGGCAAACGGTCCTTTGGCAATGTGGGTCTGAGGCGAAGCACTCCGCCCGGAAGCATGAGTTTCGACTCATCCGGCAGGTTTGCGACGATTCCCGGCGCGCGCTTGTTCACTCAGTGCCTCCATCCTGGCGGTGATACGACAGCACACCACACTCCGAAGTTCCCAAAATAACCTCAATCAAACAATGATTTGTCGAAACATTCACCCAGAGCTCCGGATAAAAGAAAGCCACCACAATACGCACTGCCTTCTGCCGCCTTCGTATTTGTTCCAAAAATTATATAATAAAAAAAATTAAGTGTTTTTACGAACAAATCATAGACATTCGGAAAATTTACAAGTAAAATATGAAGCAATCAAGCACGTGCTGACGACTTTGTGAAATAAACATAAACTTCAAATGTCCGTCAACAGCGTTAACATGGGAGCATAGTACGTTCAATTAGCACCGCCTTGCGGAGCATTCTCACGTAATTTGCTCAATTTCCCCCTAAAATTGCTGTATTTTTATTTGTTAGTCACCGTTGAATATTTGGTGATATGTCGAAAGAACAAGAAACCGCTTCGATGCGGCAACGAAGTTGGTGCGAATAGTCAAATTGATGATTTCGGCACCGAAGTTACAAGTAGGGAGAGAAGAAATTGGTCGAAATAATCTCCAAGAAGGACGGACCGAGGCGTGAAGATGTGGCCGCCAAACGCCTGATCAACGAAAACAGGTCCACGATTCATCGACTCGCTGACCAGATAAGCAATGGTGGTTTCAGCCGATCGCGGCAGCTCCTGAAGGAATCGCGGCAGGAGCCCAAACCTGACGGTCTGGTTTTTCATTTCCTAGACAATTCAAGAACGCCTGAAGAACCGGAACCGCGATTGCGCCGGAGCCCGAACGGGCGCGTGTTTGTGATGGATACCAAGTCCGGAAAACAGATTTTGTTTCTGGGCGAGGTCCGGGAACGGGACGCTCTTCGCTACTTCGCCTTGTCAACGAAGAAGAACGGGTTCATTTCACCCGTCGACGAGGAGATTGAACACTCCTTGAGTGATCTGGACGGCGTCGTCATCGAATCCCCCGAAGTCGAAGAAAAAATGCTCGACGTTATCCGGAAAAGACTGCAGGTCCCCTGACCCCGAATTGAGGGAGGGACAAAAATTCACGCTCAGAATTGCTACTTGTCAGGGACGCGAGACAACATGCCAACGAGCTATTTCACGACACAGAATCACGCCGGCTTCAAGAAGCGCGAAACGAATTCAATCAATGCCGAACGCCAAACGATGCGCTCCTGGGAGCAGTATGTTGAAGGTCGGCTGGATACCAATGAAATCGAACGCGGACTTGCAGGTGTGCGACCGGAAATACTGAAGTCCTGGGATCGAAGCAAAGACCTCGGGATCAGTGCACTGTCGCAAGCCTCTCCCAAAAAGCTTACCGCTGAAAATATTTTCACGCTGACCCAGAAGAACCAGACACTTGTCATTGCCGCAAGGGCCGCCTTTGCACGACTCGCACCGCACTTGGCCGAATCCGGAGCCATTTTGATCCTTACGGACAAGAATGGAACAATTATCGAGGCAATTGGCGATCCGGAGACAATAGACGCAGGACGCGACATTCAGCTGGAAATCGGGGGCGTCTGGGCGGAAGGCGTCATCGGGACGAACGGTATCGGAACCGCATTGAGCACGGGAACACCAGCCTACGTTCATGCATCCGAACATTTTTGCGTGGGCATCAAGGCGTGGACTTGCGCCGCCGCGCCAATATTCGACCCGCTAGACAAGAGTATCGCCGGAGTACTGGATCTGTCCGGGCCGCCGGCCATTTTCCGACCGCACAATCTCGCGCTTGTTGTTGCCGCAGCACGCGAGATTGAAATTGCCCTGGCAGAGGGACTGCGAGAAGAAAGGACACTTCTTCTGGAAGCTCTCATCGACTCGCCCTCTACGCACAGCAGTACCGACGGCATCGTTCTCCTCAACCGGGCTGGACGGATCGTTTACAACCGGAACACCGACAAGATTTCCTCCAGACGCAAGCAGGATCTTGTGATCGGCCGGAAGTTGCTGGCCATGAAACCGGAAATGACCGACGGACAACTTGCCGAAGCTATTCCACGTGAACTGGTCATCAAGGGCGTCGAACTTCTCAAGACCGGCGGTGAAACTCGCGGCGCTGTTCTGATCCTGCCTGGCGACTCCCAATCAAAGAAACCCGCGGCCAGGTCCCAGAGTGTAAAAATTTCGGCACGCAGTGGCGTCGAGGAAGATGAAATCGAGATTATCGGCAATTGCCCGAGAATGCTCGAAGCCATGGACTATGCGCGCCGGGCGGCAGAAGCGAATGTTACTGTTCTGGTTCAAGGGGAAACCGGCGTCGGCAAGGAACTGTTCGCCCGTCTGATTCACAGCCACCACAAGAAGAAAAACGCTCCTTATGTCGCTGTCAATTGCGCGGCCATTTCCAGCGACCTGATCGGTGGCGAACTGTTTGGACATGTCGCCGGCGCTTTCACCGGTGCGTTGCGAGAAGGGAAGGTCGGCAAGTTCGAACTGGCAAACAGCGGAGTGATATGTCTCGACGAAATCGGCGACATGCCGCTGGAACTGCAATCTTATCTGCTGCGGACGCTGGAACAGCGAGCGGTCTATCGCATCGGATGCAACAGGCGGCGCGCAATTGATGTTCAGCTGGTCGCAATGACCAACCGAAATCTGCGCAACGACATCGAAGAAGGCAATTTTCGACGGGATCTCTTCTACAGGATCAGCGCGATTGTCATTGAAGTCCCGCCCCTTCGCGAAAGAGGTGACGACATCCAACTGCTTGTCGATCAGTTCAATGGGGTTTTATCACGCAAGTTCGGACGTCCTCTGCTGACCTTCGACGACAGCGCAAGAACGGCACTCGGCACCTATCGCTGGCCTGGAAATGTACGCGAACTCAGAAACACCATCGAAAGACTGTGCCTGCTGGCAAAGAGCGAACGGATTTCCATGTGGGATCTTCCACCGGACATCACATCTCCGGATGACGATATGATCCTGCCAGCCGGCCACGTATCGGTACCTGCTGACAAGCTCAACCTCGACGACATTGAATCAATAGCGATCCAGCGGACAATTGAACTTGAAAACGGGAATCTGTCCAAAGTTGCCGCCTCGTTGGGCATCTCACGCCCTACTCTCTATCGAAAGATAAAATTATACGGGCTTGAACGAGGAAAATAGAACGCGTTACATGCGTACTGCAAATTTGAAATACAAAACAACAGTACCGAAAAGAAAAATCCAGAATACTAGTGGGCGACAGAGATGATACTGAATGTCGCCCACAAATCATATTCTACTATACTTACGGAACGATCACACCTCGGCCAGTGAACTTGCGATTTTTGAAATCGTCAATCGCCGTATTGATGTTGTCCAGCGAATACTCAGTGTAGTGCATCTTCACCAAGCCATCGGCATTCAGCTCCATCAATTCAACCAACTCGGTATAGTCTCCGACGAGGCTGCCGCCGATTTTTATTTCGTTTACAACAAGTTCAACCGTTGGAACTTCGATCTGTCCGCCATACCCGACAACAATCAATTCCCCGCCCTGGCGCAGCAATTTCCAGCAGATGTTCTCCACGCCCAGTTCGCCGACAAAATCGATCACCACCTGACTTCCGCCACCGGTGATATCTTTGATCTGTTCGATCAGGTCGGGCCCGCCATCGAGCACAACATCAGCGCCCAGGTCCCGGGCAAGTGCCTGCGCGCCCGGCTCACGATCCACCGCAATGACGCGGGCACCACAGAGATGTTTCAGACACTGGATCGCAATATGTCCCAGCCCCCCCACGCCCAGGACGGTGACATATGCTCCCGGGTAAACGAGACCGGCTGCCCGTTTTGCCGCACGATAGGCGGTAATACCGGCATCAGCCATCGGCGCCACATCCAGAGGAGTGACATTGGTGTTCAGTTTGATCAGTGAACTTTCGTTTGTCAGGAAATATTCCGCGAAGCCGCCATCCAGTCCGAGCCCCGGAAATTGCCCGTGGTCGCAATACATGTCGTGGCCATACCGGCAATTCAGGCAAATCCCGCAACTTCTATGAGGGTGTACGATCACCGCATCACCAGGTTTTACGGATTTCACGTTGCTGCCGACGTCTTCTACCCAACCGGCATTCTCGTGGCCCATAATGTATGGCAAGAGGCTCCCTTCGACATCCATGATGTCCTTCCACACCCCTTCAATGATATGCAGGTCCGTGCGGCATAAGCCGGCCGCCCCCACTTTTACGACAACTTCATCAGCTGCGTTGATCGTCGGCGGTGCAACATCTTCAATGCTGAGTTGGACATTCATTGCCGGGTCATATTCATAAAGCCTAGCAGCTTTCATAACAGGTTCCTTCCGCAGGAATGAGGTCGACGGGCGCAGAACGCGAATGCGCCCGAATTGATTTCTTATGCGCGTCCCAGAAGTTCAGCCCCGCCACCCAGCGCCGGACCTGCAGTCGGATCCGCTTCGCCTTCGTCAAGGTCGCCGATCAGGGTTTCCGTGGTCAGTATCAGCGTCGCTACCGAGGTCGCATTTACCAACGCACTCGCGGTCACACGTACCGGGTCGATTACGCCTGCTTCGAACATGTCCTGGAATTCGCCGATTTCGGCGTTGAACCCCTGTCCCGGCGCCGCGGACGTGACCGAGGCGACAACTGAATCGGCATCCGCACCGGCATTGCTGGCGATCCTGGCGACTGGACGCGTCAATACCGAGCGAACGAGTTCGACACCGGCCCTGACATCGGCTTCGTTGTCGGAGGCGAGATCCTGCAGAACCCAGTCAATCTGCGCCAACGCCGTACCGCCGCCGGCAACGACACCATCCTCGGAAGCAGCCCTCACGGCCGAGAGCGCGTCATCTATCAGCTGGATCTTGCGTTTCTGTTCGACGGGCGTGAAACCACCGGCGTAGATGACGGCTGTTCCACCGGTCAGCTTGGACAAACGCTCACGCAGTTTGTCCTGCTCGATATTCGGCGGGGCAACCTCGATCTGACGCTGAACCTGGGCACGACGTGCGGCAACGAGATCCGGGTCTCCTTCGCCTTGAATGATGCTGGTCAACGAGGCGGATACTCTTACTTTTCTCGCCCCGCCCAATTGCTTGAGCGTTACGTCCTCGACCTTCTTGCCCAGTCCCTTGGATATGACCTCGCCACCGGTGAGAATTGCAAGGTCATCCATCATCGCTGAACGCCAATGACCGTATTCTGGCGGGTGCACAATCAGGTATTTTCCGGGACCACCGTCGTCCAGCAGACTGACAACCACTTCCGGTGCGATTTCTTCTGCAACAACAAGCAGGGGCCGACCGGCAGACTTGGCAATTTCACGCGCTTCGTGCAACACGTCCGGCGACGGGATCTTGTGATCCGTCATCAAGATCAACGGGTTCTCAAGAACAGCTTCCATCTGCTCCTGATCAGTCACCATGTGATGCGAGATGTAGCCGCGGTCGAAGGAAATTCCCTCGATAATTTCCAACGTCGTGTCGATGGTCACGCCGAAATCGGCAGAAATTATTCCGGTGTTTCCGACGCGCTCGAAGGCTTCGGCCACCAGTGCGCCCAGTTCGGGGTCCGATGCGGAAACGCGCGCAACCGCTCTCAGGTATTCCGGATGTTGCTCACAGGAGCGGGACGACTCGTCAAGACCCTCGACAATCCTTGAAACGGCAAGCTCGATACCTTTGCAAAGGTCGACGGGCTTGACGCCATTCGTCGTGATCTCAACGCCCTTTTGTATCAGCGCGTTCGCCAGCACAATGGCCGTTGTCGTTCCGTCTCCCGCGACCTCGTTGGTTTGCATGCTCACTTCGCGTACGACCTGGGCTCCCATGTTTTCAAACCGGTCGGTCAATTCGATCTCCGAAGCGATCGTGACCCCGTCCCTGGACACGATCGGCGTGCCCACGGGACGATCTATCATTGCATTGAGCCCCTTTGGCCCGAGCGTCGGCTCTACCGCGGCAGCAAGTTTCGCGACACCATTTGCCAGCGCAGAACGCGCACTTCCGTTATGGATGAGTAGCTTGGCCATCATCTGTCTCCTTGAATTTTATGAGCGCCGCACGCGGCGCATCTGGCTCCGCCTGGCTTAGACAGACTCAAAATTTTGTGGGGGGACACGCCCTTGAATGAAGTCCACCAGAGTGGGACCGTCAGGCCCGATCTCAACTTCCTTGTAGCGGGTGTTGCTCAGTCCACGACAAAGTGCCCCGTTGAATTCCATGTTGATCCGCACGGATCGCAATTCGCTGAGGTGTTGGCGCAAGTTACCCGCTTCTATCCGCTGGCCGGTCCAGGTCACAAACGCCGGATCATCCGAACCGAAAGCCAATTGGCGAGAAACCAGCAAGGAGCGGTAACGCGGTTTCTGCCTGACTTCTTCTTCGCCCTGAAACTCGATCAGGTCGAATTCCCCAACCGTCATGGAAACGATTGCTTCGGCGGACAATCCAGCCTGCTGCAAGGCAAGCAGAACGGTTTCCTGCCGGCGTATGAAAGCCTTTTCAAGGAATTTGAGATTGACGCTCTCCAGCTCTTCGCCGTTGCAATATTTGGAGAAAACCTCGTCAAAGCTGCAGCTTCCGTTGACACCCTCATTTACCTGAACGTCGAAGCAATGATCCTTGAGCGTGACGGTAACCTCACGCACCCAGTTCAGTTTTTCCACTTCCTGCCGGATGCCGAACGCCATGAGAAAGGCGAAATTCGGCGAGCACCAGTAGGTAGGAAGCCGAAAATCGACTTCCACCTTTTCAGAAGCAAAAACCTCAACCCGCTCGACAAAACCCATATCGGTGATGGGTTCGTCGAGTTCTGGATCGGAGACATTTTCCAGCTGTTCCCAGACGGTCGTCGCCAATTCAGATTGTTGAATTTCCTTCAGCATCTACTCACTCCGCTGCGACTTGAATTGGCGAAGCATTCAGTTGCTTGAGTTTCGCGGCGGCATCGATGCCGTACAGACTTGCAGCATTCAGGCCGAGTATCTTTTCCTTGACCTCGTCCGTGAGCTGAACGCCGCCGCGTTCTGCCGAAATGTCTTCCGGAATCTGATAGTTCCAGAGCTGGTCAACCAGCCAGGCAGGTGTCCAGATTGCATAGTCGGAACCGAACAGGAGCTTGTCTTCCCCGACCCACCAGAGCAATTCAGCCATGACCTCGCCGAAGTATCGGGGGCGGGAGTGGATGAACGGCAACGCAACGGCCAGGCCTGCGTAGACGTTTGTCTCCTGCGTGGCGATCCAGCAGAAATCATCGAGTCTCGGAAGGCCGCAATGCTCGATGATCCAGTTCAGGTTCTGGAAATCTGTCGCCGCATAGTCGACATCGTGAACATCAAAGGCATCCTTGTTCAGAGGAATGATCGTCGGACCCTTGTGAACATGGATATTGCGTATCCCGAGTTTGTCGCAAAGCTCGAAACACTTGTAGGCCGCCGGATCATTCAGCGCCCAACCCTTGCTGTCTCCGTTCCATTCAGCGGTGTACATTTTCACACCCTGAATATCGAAGTTTTCCTTCATGTAGTGGATGTATTCCAACGCCTTTTCACCGTCGCGCGGATCGAATGTGCCATTGACGATGAAGCGCTCGGGGTGGCGGGAAGCCATCTCGGAACTGCGTTCAATGCTGGAAAAGCCGTTCTTGTAAAAGTCACTCAGATAAGTCGACTGAATGATCGCCATGTCGTCCGGACCATCAATGAACAGGTCACGATAGACATCGTCCGCAGTGTATTTTTCGAACTTGCTCTTTTCCCAAAGCTCCTCAGCCGGGCTCAGGTTGGTGTGATAGGCGTAAAAACAGTCAATAAACTGCTTGCCATGAACATTGGCCTGGTTTTCCGGGCTTCCGTCCCAGAAGTGTGTGTGGCCATCGAGAACAAAAATCTCTCTTCCGTCTTCGGTCTTATACATCATGCTCCTCCATCATTTTGCTTTGCTTCCGGATCTAAAGAGGGAGCCGCGGCGCAGCGGTTACGCACCGTCGCGCCGTGGCAATCGTGTCACTCGATGTATTCGAAGACTTCATCCATGTTGCCGAACAGGATGACCGTGTTGTCGTCAACACGGACCATTCGGCCGTAGTGGGTTGACGTGTTGACCTCGAAGATTTCGGCGGTCATTTCACGACCCAGAAATTCGCCGATTTCATCCATCCTGAAGATCAGCTTGCCTTCACCGTCGATGCGGATTGTTGCGGGGTTGTATGTCACGGTGACCTTGGGGTCCTCGCCCATAAACTCGGCGATGGCGCGCGCTTCCACGCTATCGTTCATCGTGACACCACACTGGTGGGAAATTGTCCTCTCGAACTTGATCTCGTCCATCGACTTGAAAATGTTCTGCTTCGACGCGTCGCGAGCGATATTTGACATGGTGAAATCTCCTATGATTAGCGGCTGAGACCGAGTTCACCGAGGATCTGATCGATACGCTCGTGCGATACGGCTCTAACGTCTTCAAACGCGACGGGTTTTGAGTGGGGTTGCGACCAGATGGGTTGCAGGTTCTGCACGGCCTTTTCGGCAAGCTGGCCATGCTTGGCGATCCAGGACTGAAACAGTTTCCTGTTGTGGTCCGCGTGCTTTTCGTCGTTGACGAGCAGGAACATCAGGTCAATCGCGTTGGCGAGATTTCGTTCGTAATCCGCTTCGGCCGCCGAGATGACCGGAGGTGTGATGAAATCGTTGTTGGCCGCAGCCACCTGCATGAAGAAGCCGGAACGGATCAGCTCGCCGACAAGGGGTTCGAAGATGATGTTGATCGCGAAGTATTGCTCAAGATAGTCCTCGCTCCCCATGATCGCTTCAATTGCTTCACGCGTGGGCTGCCAGACTGGATCTTCAAGCCAGCTCTTCTTGCCGAGATCGTCATCCCAACCATCGATATCCATGCCGATTTCGGCGAGATACAACGTAATGTCCTGTGCCAGACGCAACTTGTAGCTCGAGTTGGTGAGCGTCGCGTTGTTGATCATCTGCGTGTAGCCATACCGCTGTGCCTGCATCAGCGACGTCCCAAGACCGAATTCGGCATGTTTCCAGGCACCCAGATGTGCCTGCAGGACCCGGCACCAGGTTTTGTCAAAGGCTGCCGGAGCGCCTGCCTTGCGCGCATTCGAAATGACGTTCTGCACCATCGTCACGATCTTGGACTGACGTTGATAGTGCGTGCGTTCCCATTCCTGATCCGGTGCACGAAACGCGTGCCAGTTCGAGCTGAGCGCTGCGGTGTAGTCCTTCTGATAGGCACCACCGGCCTTGCCGCCTTCAAACTCGATGATCCAGTCCTGGATCAGATAGCGTTCGGGATCGGGCTGCACGTCCACCGTGACGTCTTCATAGTGCGTTGCACGCTTGCCGCGCGGTTCAAAATAGTTGTACTTCCTGCTGTTTGATCCAACGAATGTCGCTGCGCCTGCAGCGCCGGATCCAACTGAGCTTGATGTTGCAACCATCGAAGTATTCCTCCCTGTGATAGTCCTTCAACTAGCGATCAGCCCGAATGTCAGTGGGCCGATGAACCGGTAGTTGGAGTGAATTTGTCGAAGAAAACGCGCTCGGTATCGAAGTCGTGCATGAACAGCACCGGCGTCAGGGCGTCTATCATCGGCGGTGGCCCACACGCGTAGACGTCTCCGTCGCCATCGATGCCCAGTTCCTTCAGATAGCGATCGACGCATTCGTGCACGAAGCCCCGTTCGCCTGTCCAGGTGCCGTCTTCTTCTGCATGGCTGAGGACAGGGATGAACTCGACGGACGGATTTTTCTCCGTAATGTCCGTGATTTCCTTCATCTTGAAGAGATCGTTACGGGTGCGGGCGCCGTAGAAGAAGTGGACCGGCCGAGTTTCCCCACTGGCCAGGTGATCGTTCAGGATTGACCAGACGGGTGACATTCCGGACCCTGCTCCCACTAGGATAAGTGGTCCTTCTCGTCCTTCTCTTCGGAAGCACATTCCATAGGGTCCCGTGACCTGGACTTTGGCTCCGGCCTTGATCCCGCCTTCATCGAGTTCGTTGGAGAACTTTCCGTCGGGATACTTTTTGATGATGAAGGAGAGGTTTTCGGTTTCGCTCGGCGGATTTGCCATGGAGAACGAGCGTGTAATCGTCTCCCCCGCTTCCGTGGTGACCGTGATGTCGACATACTGTCCGGCCCAGAACTTGAGCGGCGAATGCAGTTTGATCTGAACGCCGCGGATATCATGCGTCAGTTTTTGAAAATCGACGATCTCGCCGGCATATTCCTTTACCGGGATCGACTTCGACAAAACTTCCTCGTCGTAGTTCAGCAGCTCTATTTCAATGTCGCTGAAGGCCAGTGTCCGGCACATGAGGACGTGACCGGTATCTCGCTCCATATCGTTCAGGGCGAATGTCGAGTAGTTCAGCATCTCGCTTTCGCCATCCAGCTGCACGCATTTGCAGGCAGAACATTGACCTTCCTTGCAGCCATGCGGCAGCGCTATTCCCTGACGAAATGCGGCATCGAGAATCGTTTCGTTCTCTGCCACCTCAAATTCCACACCTACCGGTTCCAGTCGGACATTGTAGGTTTCTGACATCAGCTCAGTCTCCGTATTCCAATATGCCGTGGCGCGTCTCACGGACTTGGGAAAACGGAGGCCATTTCTGGCCTCCGCAATTGTCTTAAGTGCATGGATTGATGGTGAAGCCCTTGCGGTACTCGCCAACATGCGCATCCCGCTCGGCATCGGACATTGCCCGCAATGCGTTGAGGGGTGAGGCCAGCTGATGCCCGCGCACGTGCTCAAGCTTCCACTGATCCTTGTCGTCGAAGCGCAGGTGCGGCTGAGGCACCAGGGTTTCGCCGTCATCGCGGACAAAGTTGAGATCCTTGATCGCGTCGGCCAGATCCCAGCCGTCGTAAACGGTTTCCCATTCACGCTTGCCGGAAAATTTACCCATCGCCGGTGTCGGCCGACCCTGATACTCGTCAGAGAAGGCATCCACGGCGGTCCAACGGTCCAGTTCGTGAGCGAAGGTGTGCCATTTGCCATCGATCTGGTCGATCACCATGTCCTCACGGATGAGGCACGGAACAAGGCATGACCAGCAACGGTGCGGATACACATATCCGGTCTCTTCATTGAAGGTGATCACCTTCTCGCCGGGCTTGCTGAGTTTTTCGTACCACTTCCAGAAGTCGCCAAATTCGGCGTACCAACCCGGATACTTGTGCTCGAACCACTCGAAGTCCTTTTCCGTCTGGGCTTCGATCCGCCAGAAATTTACCGGCCAGCCGACAGCGAAGAACTGTGCGACCTTGTGGACGTATTTCTTGTCGGTGATACGCTTCCAGGCTTCCTGGACGTCATCGTGGTGGATCTTCACACCGTACTTTTCAAGCGGCAGCATGTAAGTCCGGTAATAGTCTTCAAAGATCCAGCGGTGCCACATCTCCGCGTAGGATTCTTTCTCCTTGTCGCGGTTGGTTGTGCCGTACTCGATGAACGTACCGATCGCCGCATCGACAATGGCGTGGTTCTGCCAGAACGCGTAGCGGAGATCCCGCTCGAGAAGCAGGTGGTTTTCCGGCTCCTTCAGAGCTGCCATCAAAAGGGAGTGACCATTCCCGATATGACGGCTTTCATCCGACTGTACCGACAGGAACACGGTCGGCAGCGCATAGTCGCCATTTCTTGCCGCCTCGGAAGGCATCGCAACGAAAAGGGTATTGGTGAACGCCGTTTCTGCGACAACCGTCAGATACATGCATGCAGCAGTCATGGTATCGCCGGTGATGAAACCTTCACCGAATTGACGGCCGATCGTCGTGGCATAGCACTTGCCGAAGGCTTCTTCGGTGATATCGAATCCGGCAGGATCGATGTAGTTTTCCATGTACCACTTTTTCAGATTCATCTGGATCGTGGAGTGACGGAACTCGTCGACCATCTGCATGGTGAAGCCGGTACGAAGGTCCTCGCCCGGTGCCAGGCGGGCAACCATTGCCATGGACCGTGCGGCGGAGATTTCCGGAAAGGGAATAATCGCAAGGAAGAGCTTCATCCACTCGATCCAGCGCGGCTCCACATTTCGGAACATGTCGCCGCGCAAAGCGGCATCCAGGGCACCGTAGACACGATTGTCCTTTTCCTCTTCCATCGGGAAATAGGAACGAAGCACCTGCTTCATCGGATCGCGCGGAGCCTTGGTGATCTTGTAGTCGGTCGGAAATGTCGAGGCTTCCTGCACATAGGTAGGATTCCAACCAAGGTCAGATATTTTCTTGGTGGCCTCACCCACCGAGATGCCTCGTTGAGAGGTGATCTTGTTCAACGTTATTGCCATTCCTGGAGCCTCCTCAGCTCGTACCGGCGAACCGGTTCATGGATGGCAGCAGACAGCTGCCTGACTGTCGGACCCGAAACATGCAGGTAGCAGGAGCAGGCACTCCCCCACTGCATGGGATCAGACGAATGACGGCAAAGGTTGAGCAGATTCACGCTGCAACGCGTGTCTCCTGGAATTGCACCATGACTGCCGGCTGCTGGCCGTCCGGTGCTTAACCTCCCAATTCCTTCGTTCTTGGTGCACCTTGCTAGACAAGGCGCTGTTTTGTGCTTGAGGAATTGCAAGGATGATTCCAGTTTTGGAACCAATCGAAGAAATCAAGAAAAATTAATCTCTCGAAACACATAAGAGGCTGTTTTTTAAACGAAAATTATTTGAAGAAATATTTCCAGAAAACTACTTCGAGACCTCCGGCCGTCGACTGAGAAATTCTGACAGTGTAAAAGTGTTATGAAACTTTACGTCTCTTTACATAGTTGTCCGCGCCAACTGATACATTTCTTGCGCCGGTCAGAAATGTTGGCAGCCGTACTTGGTTTTTGATTGTCTTCAGACCAGAACATCGTAGAAATATCTGAACCCGGTCGCAGGCCGGTTATCAAACCTGCTGTCGCCTTCTCGACCTGCACCAAGCCCCCTCGTCGTCGATGCCCGGGGAAAGGAAGAAATGAAGCTTGATAGGATATCTTTTGCAGGCTGCTATCGCGGTGCATCGCCCCAGTTGATCGCACACACGCAGCAGCTGTGGTCTGCAAGGGGATTGGATCTGGAAAGCACCTGGCTTCGGACAGTCGGATCCTTGCGGGGGTTCCGGGCCGCCGATTTTCCGGAAGAAGAAGACAGCAGTGCCCCGATGGATGCGTTTTTCCTGTTTGATCAGGCGATCATCTGGGTGGCCTCGCTCCACTCTGCGGCCAACTGCATTGCCTCACTGCAGGATGTGCAGCTTGATCGGGCTCAATGGTCAAGCCTGCAGGCAGTCACCTATCGACTGATGGAACAGCTCGACGCCGTCCGGATGCTGTTTCTGTCGGACTTGCCGATTCCGTCGATGCAGATCGCACGTTCAATTTCGGAAGATGCCGACATGGCATTGGCATTTCTGATCCGCCGCAAACTTGCACAACGCTTTACGGCGTGCCGCACAACAGAAGAAGCAAACGAGTTCTGGCGCCGTCATATTTCAGGAGGCCGGGCGTTTCGTGTCGTTGCAGACCGGTTGTATGAAGTCGGCCTGGATTTCGGCAAGCAGGGTGACTATTCCGACTGGCGTCGTGACACGCTGGCGATCTTGGGTACAGCCGCCCATACGTCGTTCCTCAGGCACTCACGCTCCGATGGTGCCGCGACCGAAAACGGGCAATTCAGGGATACCCATGACTGTCTTGAATTCGTGACGCTGCGTCTTCACGAGATGTGCGCCTATTCAAATGTTTTGCAGGAGCGGCTGTCGAAAGATCTGAAATACATCAGCAAACAACAGCCGCAGCCAGGCCTAAACCAGTCTCTTGCCATCTCGGCCGCAGCAATCAGCGAAATCACCGTGGAACACTGGCGCCGAACAGTTGCAAGAGATCCATTCGGATTGTCAGGTCAACGAGAGAGCTAGTGGCGACTTGTGTCGCTACCCTTTACTTCTCCGCGTGCAATCCATTGAGCAGCCATCACCAACGTACCCATGGCGAAGTCCTTGCCGTGTTCTTCAATCATTTCTTCGGAAATTTCCGATACCCGCCTGAAGAACTCGTCCTTGCTTTCTTCTTCGGGTGTCAGCTTTGGTTTCACGTCCTGCATTTTCTTCCTCCTACGTCCTTATTTGAACATCTGTTCGGGAAAGGCGACGATGCTGCTTTCCCCAGCCTTGTCGCCGACGGAAAGGTTTTCTCCATCCGGCGACCAACTCATTGTGGTTATTGCCTCGTTTGACGCATTCCTCAGCAGAAGTTCGTCTGGATCTCCAATGGAAGTCAGCGCGATCATTCCGTTTTCATATCCGGCTGCGACCAGGTTTCTTGTTGGGTGTGAAGCAATGGCCTCCAGCACCACGAAACCAGGTTTTCCCGATGACAACGGAGATCCCGGATGGTCGTTTTCCGGCAAATCAGACACTTTCCATCCGACAAGACGGAAGGCTCCCGATGCGACGAGGGCACCTCCGGCGTCGTTAAAGTCGGCGTTGCGAACCTCTCTCGGAAAATTGCAAATTTTCTCCACCGTCCTGCCGACGCAATTAATCACCAACATCGCTTTTTCTGCACATCCGCAAGCCACTTGAGTGGATTGCGAATTCCAGTTCATCGACAAAATTTCGCCAACGCAGTCAGCACTCCACTGATGTTTCAAGTCTCTTGAACGCTCCAGGATCGAAATCGAGCCTTCTCCCCACGCCGCGATTTTGCCATCCCCGGCGATGCCGGAAAGGCAGGTAACCTGGTGATCCAGTTTCAACGAAACCAGTTGGGCATCGTTCCCGGTGCCGGTGACGAAGACTTCGTTCTCGCGGGCAAAGACCAGGTGCTCGCCCGAGGGATCACCGTTGAATGCGCAAATGGGTCCGCTTCCAGACGACACACGTTCAATTACAAGTCCGCGGGCCGTTGCCTGACGTATCGTGCCGTCTTTGCATGCAATCGCAAAACCCTGGGCGCCGAAGCGCGCAATTGGCAGGTGCGTCAGCGCAGACACATCCAGAATTGATGCCGGTATCGGGTCGACTTTTCGCGGCCGGATCGTCGTTCGGCCACTCTCCTTGTCGATCACGGTCCGCCGGGCCGGCGACTCAGCGTCCGACGTCCGGACGATCGCCAGATTGCCGGATGTCAACAGGAATGCAGCAAAGCTACCGTCTTGGCTAAAGATCGAATGAACCGGCTCTTCGTCAAAGGACCAGGACATGGCCAGCAGTTCAAATGCTGAAAGTCCTCTGGAACTTTGCTCATTCATGATGTTTCCCCTTCGTTTTTGTTTCTTCGAGCAATTTATCGACTTGCTCCAACTCCGCCTCCAGCTCACTCAGGCGAGTAGCATTCGCTTCCAGATCGGGGGTCGCAGGCCTTTGATCGACGACCTCTTCCAGGTCCGTCGCTGACAGGAGGGACAGAAAATCAGCGCCCCCGGAGACCTGCAAAAGACGATGATGTTCAGCGTTGGCGGCCGACAATTCCTGCACAATGTGAAGCCGCTGGCGAAGAAGGTCCCCGATTTTCTGAGATTGACCTGACATTTGGCTTTCCTACATTTGGCGCGTCGAGTGAGATCGGATCGGAGGACGGAAATCATGCAGCAAACAGCAACCAGACAGTTCATTACGGCCGTAGCGAGCGTTGGCCGGGACATCCTTGGCGCCGGTCATCCGTTGATTTCCAAAATTGAAGCAGCCGGCACGACTGTCGATGCGGAGACAGTCGACGAGATACAAAAAGCGCTCTCCGCTCTTCCTGAAGAGACGCGCGACACTCTCATGAGCGCCGTTCATAAACACATGCGCGAAGATATTTCGGCAATCTGGGGGCAACTTCCTCACGCCGAGAGCAATGAGCCCAACTAGCGGTACGAAGCTCGCTTGTTGTCTGGCAATTGCTGGCAACTCGCCAGTCGAGACCACTCTCATGACTTTGCCCAAAATTGCCTGTGTTGAAATATTGCGTACATATTCACGCACTCGTAATCCGGCTTCTTCACGGGGCACTTGCTGCTTCAGCAAAAGAACAAATACCGCAAGACACAGACACGAAATTATAATACATACTTCAGGAAAGCAAAAATAATGATCAATATAATAAAATAAAATAAATACTGTAATTTTTCTTTACGCATTTGTTTTTGAACGTAACGAAATTTTACATGTTTGATCGGTTTTGACTTCAGTTTGTCATCGCACGCACGTAATCCAGATGCGTCCAACGCCCAAGTCCGATCTTTGTCTTTTCTCGACGGGATCAGTCTTCGGGACCGCAGATGTAGATTGCCGCTCACAGCCCCGAGACGATACGCGAGACCTGAGACCGAAGAGGCTTCTACCCGTCATCCGATGCAAATGAATGTTGGCCGACTACGACTGATGTTCGTCATCTTTCAATGAAGGTCGAACCACGAACAGGGGACGGGACCAGTCAGACATGGTCCTGGACTGCTACTTCGAAGAATAGTTTTTTTCGAGATCGTCATAGAAGCTCTTGTGAACCGCGTTCTGGCGAATTTCGAAGCTCGCAACCGGTCCGTCTTCATCCATGCGCCCATCGCTTTTCAGAAGGGACAGCGCGTCATGCATACCCTTCAGGGCCCCCTGAAGCGCGACATTGGCGTAGAGCACAAGGGCGTAACCCATTCCATCGAGCTCCGAAAAGTCGATGATCGGTGTCTTGCCGCCGACGACCAGATTGATCAACTGCGGCGTGCCTGCAAGCCGCGCCGGTATCTCCCGAATGTTTTCCAGTTTGTGCGGCGCTTCGATGAACGTGACGTCCGCGCCGTCTTCGATGAAGGCTTCCGCTCTTTCGATGGCAGCGTCAAACCCGTGTACCGCGCACGCATCGGTGCGCGCAACGATCATGAAATTGGGGTCGATACGGGCGTCAGCGGCCGCCTTTATGCGGCTGCGCGCTTCTTCCAGGTCCACAACATCCTTTCCGGAAAAATGGCCGCAGCGTTTCGGATTGACCTGGTCTTCAAGCTGAATTGCGCTTGCGCCTGTCCGTTCGAGCGTACGAACCGTGTGATGGACGTTGAGGGCATTTCCAAAGCCGGTGTCCGCATCGACAACAATGGGCAGCTGGGTCGCGTTTCGGATCGTCGTGGTGTGCTGCGCAATCTCCGGAAGCGAAACGAACCCCAGGTCCGGCATGCCGAGATATGTGTTGGTCAACCCGGCACCTGAAATATAGACTGCCTCGAAGCCCAGCTGGTCAATGACACGTGCCGCCAGCGCATTGGCAGCGCCCGGCATCAGAATGGCGCCGCCCTGATCGAGGCGCATGCGAAACGCCTTGTTGATTTCATGGTTCATCATGGCTGCGTTCTCCGGGATCCTGCAATTGCAATGTGCGTAATACCCGTTCACTGGATTGGCAAGCGGCAGCCAGGAACGTTCTATCAGGCAAAATTGCGTGACTATGTCGTGGTCAGGCCATGAGCAAGTCTCTCCAGCAGCGGGATCGCGCCTGCGCGCGCTTCCTCGTCAAACCGCGTTGCGAGGCCTGATACCGTAAGCGCACCGACAAGTTCACCGGCCGCGCTGAAAACAGGCGTCGATATGGAAGAGATGTTGGGATTCGTTTGCCCGACAGAGCTTGCGGTTCCGTTTTCATTGAAGCTGCTGAAGTCGTCCATGTCTTCTCCGGAGTATCGGCGTAGAACCAAACCGGATGCCCCCGTTGAAAGCCGAAGACGCATACCCTCCTCGACATGAAAGCGCAGCAAATTTGGTGAATTTTCCCTGTACAAACAGACGCGTTCATTGCCTGCTCGCACATAGAAAGACGCTGTCTCACCTGTCGCTTCGGCAAGGATCCTGAGCGCGGGTGCCACATGTTCTCGCTTGGTGAAGTCTCGCCGGAAGATCAGAGCAAGACGCCAGACACTTGGACCGACGCTGAACCTGCCGTCTTCGTCGCGCTGAATGAAACCATAAATGCGCATCGAATTGGTCAACCGCAGGATCGTGCTCTTGTGGAGGCCTGTCTCCTCCGCGAGTTCCGCCAGCGACATAATCGGCTTCTGCGTCGAAAAGGCACTCAGGATCGACATGGCGCGTTCGACGGATTCAGTGCGGTTGGTGGCCATTCTCGTTCTGTCAGATGAAACGCAACAAGGAGCACCTTGCAGCAATGCCGGAACCCTGTCTAGCTTGCCGGTAGTTCAGGAGAGGCTAAGTGACGTTCAAGATCATCCCCAATTCCAAATTTTCGGCAACCGATTATCGCTCGGTCATCGGCTACGGGTATCGCAGCCTGCCGCATTCCCTGCGCCTGCTGGCGGAGAACGCGGCGCGCCATTCCGAAGGCGGTGAAGCGGCGCTGGATGTTCTGGCGCGCGAGGGAGATGCCGTTCCGTTTCGTCCTGCGCGCCTCTTGTTGCACGACATGCTCGGGATTCCGGCCCTGATCGACATAATGGCGATGCGGAACCTTCTGGAAGAACAAGGGCGCGACCCGCTCAGTGTCGATATGAGCCTACCGGTGGACCTCGTGATCGATCATTCCATGTCGATCAACCACTGGGCGGACAGGTTTGCACTTCAAAAGAACATGGATCGCGAATTCGAGGTCAATCGTGAACGGTTCGAATTTCTGAAGGCATGCGAAACCCGGTTCCCGCGCCTGCGCGTCATTCCTCCGGGTGGTGGAATCTGCCATCAGGTCAACCTTGAGTTCCTGGGACAGACTGTTCTGCCATCCCACGAGGATGACAATCTGCTTGTGCCCGACTCCTGCCTCGGGACTGACAGCCATACACCCATGATCAATGCGCTCGGCATCATGGGCTGGGGCGTCGGTGGCCTCGAGGCAGAAGCAGTCCTGTTTGGAGAAACAACGCCTGTCAACGTGCCCCGTGTCATCGGGCTGGAACTTACAGGCGCCCCTTCTGATGAAATCATGGCGACCGACATCGCACTTGTCATTGCGGAGAAACTGCGCGCAGTTGGCGTAGTGGACACATTTGTTGAACTGTTCGGGCCAGGCTATCGCACGTTGAGCGTCGCGGACCGGGCGACGATCGCAAACATGGCTCCCGAATATGGATCAACAATGGTTTTCTGCCCGGTCGACGAGCGGACAATCGGCTATCTTCGCGACACCGGACGCGGCAGGAGTGCGAACCTCACCGAGATCTACAGCAAGGCACAGGATCTGTGGGTCGATGGCTCCGACACGAATGTGCAGTATGATGAGGTCGTCGGTCTTGACCTCGGCCGGATCGGGCGTTCGGTGTCCGGGCCGTCGCGTCCCGAACAGCGGATCGACCTGGCGGATGCCAGCGAGCGGTTGAAACTCAAGGGAGAAACGGAGCGCAGGGTACCGGTTCAGGGCACATCACATGACATCGGCGATGGCGATGTGATCATTGCCGCGATCACCAGCTGCACGAATACCGCCAATCCCCGCAACATGGTGGCCGCCGGCCTGATGGCTCGAAATGCGGTCGCACGGGGCTTGAAGGTCCCACCTCATGTCAAGACGTCTCTCGCTCCCGGATCAAGGGTTGTGGCGAGCTACCTGGAGGAAAGCGGTCTGCAAGGCCCGCTTGACGCGCTCGGCTTTGAAATCGCGGCGTTTTCCTGCTCGACCTGCAACGGCATGTCGGGACCTTTGCATCCTGCACATGAGGCAACGATCAAGACCAATGATGTCAAGGGCATCGCGGTGCTGTCCGGAAACCGGAATTTTGCGGGACGCATTCACCCGCTCGCGTCGCGCAACATGATAGCTTCGCCTCCACTCGTGGTTGCCTATGCATTGACAGGCTCGATCCTGAAGGACATCACCTGCGAACCACTCGGATACGACCATGACGGCGATCCGGCAATGCTGTCGGATTTGTGGCCGTCGGCAGATGAAGTGTCAGAGATTGTCGAAAAATTCGTAACTCCGACAGAATTCAGCAGAAACTATGCCGCAATCAACGATGTAAATGTGCACTGGAATGATCTGGCAGCAGATGCGGGCACTTACGAGTGGGTGCCCTCGAACTACGTGTCGTTCCCACCTTTCGTCCGAAAGATCGACAAGGTCGCCGGACCTGTTGGGCCACTCAAGGGCCTGCGCCCTCTGGTCATCCTGGGGGATAGCGTCACGACCGATCACATTTCTCCTTCGGGCATCATCACGCCGGAGTCGGAGGCCGGCAGGTATCTTCAGCAACAAGGTGTCGAGCCAAGGGATTTCAATTCCTTCGGGACGCGGCGCGGCTGCTCCGACGTTGTCGTCCGCTCCACCTATGCGAACTACAGACTGCGCAACGAGATGACCCCGGACAACGAGGGTTCCTGGACCAGGATCGAGCCGGAGGGTGAGATCACTTCCGTTTTCAAGGCAATTGAGACCTATCTCGACAGGGACCAGAAACTCGTTGTGATTGGCGGCAAGGAATATGGTTGCGGTTCTTCAAGAGATACGGCGGCCAAGGCGCCCTGGCTCGCCGGCGTCCGCGCAGTCATTGTGGAGAGCTTCGAGCGGATCCATCGCTCGAACCTTGTGAACATGGGCATCGCTCCGCTCTGCTTTCCCAAGGGTGTCACGCGCCGGACACTGCGCCTCGACGGAAGTGAGACATACGATATAGATATTGACGAGGATCTGCTGGGAGCCAGGCTGACAGTGCATCGCAAGGACGGCAGCTACGACATGACACCTCTTGACCTTCGCCTTTACAATGATGGCGAGCGGGACACATTCGCTGCCGGCGGCCTGTTGCCGCGCGCATTCCGAAAATTCCTTGCAGGAGCGGCATGATGCAGAAGCGGTTGCGGGCTGCCTTCTATCGCGGAGGAACATCCAAGGCGGTCGTGTTCAACGGCGAGGACCTGCCGGATGACCGTGCGATTTGCGACCGGATTTTCCTTCATGTCTTGGGCAGTCCCGACGCCTACGGCCGCCAGTTGAACGGCATGGGTGGCGGCCTGTCCTCGCTGTCCAAGGTTGTCATCGTCAGGCCTTCGGACCGCGAGGATGCCGATGTCGATTACACCTTTGTCCAGATCGCAGTCGATGAACCGCTGACCGATTACGGATCGGCGTGCGGGAACATGGCCTCCTGCGTCGGGCCTTTTGCCGTCGAAGAAGACATGATCAGCCTGCAGCCTGGACAGACCGAAGCGCTTGTGCGGATCTACGACACCAATACCGACCGGCTCTATCACGCCGGTTTTCCGGTTCTGGATGGCAGACCTGTCGAGCAGGGAGAGGTCCGGATACCCGGCGTTTCGGGCACAGGTGCACCCGTCGTGCTCGACTTTCTTGCGCCAGGCGGTGCGGCGACCGGAAAACTGCTGCCCAGCGACCGGCCGATCGACGACCTGAGGGTGGATGGGTTCGGACCTGTCACGGCGTCGCTGATTGATGCGGCAAACCCTGTTGTCTATGTCCGGGCGACGGATCTGGGACAAACAGCGACAGAGCGTCCCGAAACCCTTGACGGCGATGCCGTTCTCATGGCCCTGCTCGAGAAAATTCGCTGCGCGGGTGCAGTCGCGATGGGGATGGCAGATACCACCGGCGACGTAAAGCGTTCGACCCCCAAGGTCGCCCTCGTCGGTGCCGCGCAAACGTTCACCTCTCTTGACGGCGAAACGCACGGGCCCGAAACCCATGACCTGAATGTACGGCTGGTGTCCATGGGCAACTTTCATCGGGCAATCACACTGACCGGCGGCATGTGTACGGCAGTTGCGTCGCAGATACAGGGCTCACTGCTGCAGGAAGCCTCGAGCGCCGCCGGACCCGACCTGAGAATTGGCACGCCTTCAGGTGTGTTGACCGTGACTGCTGACGTGCGCACCGGTGACCAGGGTCCGGAAGCCGTGACCGCCGGAACCTACCGGACACAGCGGCGGATCATGGAAGGTGCCGTCCTTTATCCTGCCGAGTATCTGGAGGACGCGTCATGAGCAACAGTTTGGCCGGCAATCTGACCGGGTTTTCAACCTGTGACCTGAACGATGCCAATCCCGGCAAGGTCCACTTCGTGCATTTGTCTTTTCGTGACTTCGGAGCGAAGAGGCGATTTGCCGGAAGACTACGAACCGCGGTCATGGTCGAGGACACAAAGCTTGTGCAAGAAACGCTCTTTTCGTCAAAAGGCAATGGCGATGTCATCGTGCTGGACGGAGGAGGTTCACTTCGTACCGCATTGCTGGGTGACAGGATGGCTGAACGACTGATCGCGAACGGTTGGGCGGGCATTGTCGTCAACGGTGCAGTGCGGGACGTCCGCCGCCTCGCCGCTCTGGACCTTGGCGTGAAGGCTCTCGGAACCAGCCCGATACGCTCGGGCAAAACGGGAAGTGGAGCAATCGATGTGCCGGTTGCCTTTGGCGGCGTTCTCTTTGAACCGGGAAAATACATCTACTGCGACGAGGATGGCGTTCTTGTTTCTCAGGAGCCCCTGACCGCCTAGGCGCCCCTAGGGCTGAACCATGGCGTTGAGCCACGCCCGTATGAAGGTTCGCCGTTTCAACTGGTCCAGATACACCAGCAATCCCGGACCAAGCCGTATCGGACGGAAGGCGGCCTCACGTTGCAGGACACCCGGATCAATGGCCGGTAGCCCGGTCAGATCCTCAATCAGGTCGCGGTTGTCTTCCGACACCAGGAAATCGACGAATTGCCCGGCCAGATCGAGATTTCCGGCTGTCTTGGGTATCAGTACGGTGCGCAACATCACGGTCGTGAAATCACTGAACTGAAGAATGCCCAGATCCGTGTTGTCGGCAAGGTGCGCAGCTGCATAGCTTCCAAGAACATTGTAGGCGAGCGCCAATCGCCCCTCGACCACATCACGGATCATCCGGCTGGAACAGCAATAGAGCCGGGCGTCGAGCCGGCCCATTACTTCTGCCATGCGCCAGAGCGACTCGGACTGGCGCGAATCCTGCGTTGCGAACAGATAGCCGGCGCCGCTTTCCCGGATATCATAGGTACCTACCCTGCCCTGGAAACGGTCCGGGTTTTCGCGCAGCAGGGCGATAAGTTCATCGCGATTTGTCGGCTGTGGAAGACCTTCGAACGCAATCTTCGAGTACACAAGGACCGCCGGTTCCTGTGTGAAGGCGTAAAGGCGATCTCGCCACTTCGCCCAATCCGGGAGCGACGCGGTTTCCGTTGAAACATAACGCTCTGCGAACCCGTCATTCACGAGCTTTGTCTGAAGATCCATGGCAGATGAAATTGCAATGTCGAACTCCGCGTCCTCTTCATAAAGAGCTTTCATGAGTTCGCTGCTCGACGCGGTCACATAGTGTACTTCAACAGTAGGATTGCGGGCCTGGAAGGCTTCGACCAACGGCGCAAAAACACTGAGGTCCGCGGTTGACAGAATGTTCAGTGTCGCCGCCGGACGATCGACTTCAAAGAGGCGTTCCTCTTCGGCAACAAAACCGTGGGCGGACGTCATCTGGACCCAGATCCATCCGATCAGGCCGAGGGCAATGTAAGAGACGCGCATGTTCCCCTCCTTTCCGGATTGTCGGTCAACGCAAGTGACCCGCCATGAGCGCTCACGACCTCCTCCACGATTGTCAGCCCCAGCCCCGATCCTATGATATCGCGCACGTTGTCGCCCCTGCCGAAGCGTTCCGTCAAGCGGCTGCGATCACCATCTCCCAGACCCCTGCCCTCATCAAGGACATCGATCCTGACAGTTGAAGCGTCTTCGGATATTTCCACCCTTATCCGGCTGTCCTCCGGCGAGTATTTGACCGCATTGTCCAGAAGATTGCGCAGCGCGTTCTGCAACAGGATCGGGTCGCCCTCGACCGCGCTCGTCGTGTCGGATCCGGAGCAGGTTATCCGGATATCCTTGAGATCCGCCGTCGGGCTGATCGACCGGATCACGTCTTGCGCGAGATCCTTCATGTTCAATTGTTCTTTCTCCAGATTGTCGGAGCGCAGGGCAACCATCGCATGATCGAGCAACTGTCCGGCAGAGCGCGAACTTTCGTCTGCTGCGCGGATCACCTCGCGCAGGATCTGCTTGTTTTCCGGTTTTCGCACGCTGCGCAGGGCAATTTCCGATTGGGTTCTGACGGTCGCCAGCGGGGTACGGACGTGATGGGCGGCTTCAGCTATGAAATCCTCCGTTCGTGCCAGCGAAGCGCTCAGCCTGGCCATGAAGGTGTTGAGTGACTGAAGCAGCGGCACGAGTTCCGTCGGAGCTGATGTCGCCACCGGGCTCAGGTCCTGAGGGCCACGCCGCTCGACAGATTGTGCCAATCGATTGAGCGGACGCATGGCATTGTTGGTGGCAAACCAGCTGAGTGCACCGGACAACAGGAAGAAGCCAATGCCGGCAGCGGCCGCAGCAATGGAGATCTGCAGCGAAACGGCGGCGAGGCCAAGGCGTGTCTGCGCGACGAGTACCGTCAGGATCACGGTCTCGTCCCCGACGGTCAGTCGCCGCGGCAACGCGGCGATCCGCACTTCGTCATCCCGGTAGATTGCCGTTGCAAATACGGGCTTTCCGGTCTCGGCGACGCTGGCTGGTGCCGGCAGATCATCGTACCCGGTGACCGTGAGATCATCGGCGGTAACCCGATAGAAAACGCGTTCCTCCGCGATCGAACCAAGCATGGAAAGTGCCGAATAGGGGACGTCTACCAGAATCTGTCCACGTTCTGCCCTGGCAGCTTCGGAAATCGCCGTTGCCGACGCGATCAGGATATTGTCCTGGGTGGTCTCGGCCGCTTGCTGGGCGAGCACGCGCACAGTGAAATAGAGCGCAAATGACAGGATTGCGGCGACCAGCAGCAGCTGTAGCAAAAGCCTGCGCCTCAGTGACCCTCGTGCGTGTACAACGGTCATGTGGCGGTCATCCGGTAACCGACCCCGCGCACCGTCTCGATTCTGACGCGTCCCCCCTGCAGCTTTTTCCGGACGCGTCCGACATAGACCTCAATCGCATTTTCCGAAACTTCCTCGTCGTAGGAAAACAGCCTGTCGACCAGGTGAGACTTCGAAAAGATCATGTCGGGGGCGGAAACTTCAGAACGCGCCGTCAGCACGATCACGGGTGTGTCGTTGTCGCAGGTCCGGTGCCATTCCAGAAAGTTTCGCCCATCGCCATCCGGCAGCATGATGTCAAGCAGTATGAGTTCGTATCCGGTGCCCGCCAAACAGTCCGCTGCTGTCTCCAGATCCGGCGCGTGGTCAACGACATGCCCATCAAGCCCCAACCGTTCAACGATGGCTGCAGCCAGTTTTTCATTGTCCTCGATCAGCAGGAATCGCATTTATTCGGCCATTTTCCCATTTTTTTTGTGACGTGACAGGTTCGTGTCAGCTTTCCCAATACTTTTGGTGTTTGCAAGGGGCTCGTGAAGCCCCGGCGTGTCCGGGAGGAAAACATGACACTTATAAAGATGACCCGTCGGGTCGTATTGGCGGCGGCTGCCGCATCCCTTTCATTTGCAACGCCATCATTTGCCGAAGAAGCAGTTGACAGCATTCACTTCCTGATTCCGGGTGGTGCTGGCGGCGGCTGGGACGGTACAGCGCGCGGAACGGGCGAAGCCCTGACCAAGGCTGGTCTCGTTGGCTCCGCGTCATACGAGAACATGTCAGGCGGCGGCGGCGGCAAGGCCATCGGGTACCTGATCGAAAACGCAGACAGCAACCATGGCACGCTCATGGTCAATTCGACACCCATCGTGATCCGCTCACTCACGGGTGTGTTTCCGCAAAACTTCCGTGACCTGACACTGGTCGCCGGCACGATTGGCGACTATGCCGCTCTCGTTGTGCCCGCCGACAGTTCGGTCAAGGACGTCAACGGTCTCATCGACGCCTTCAAAGCTGATCCTGCGGGAACCGCGATCGGCGGAGGTTCGGTTCCGGGCGGAATGGACCATCTGGTTGCTGCCATGGTGTTTCAGGCAGCCGGCGCTGATCCGGTCGCTATGAAATATGTCCCCTATGATGGTGGTGGCAAAACGATGGCCGGCTTGCTGTCCGGCGAAGTCCAGGCTGTTTCGACCGGCTTTTCCGAGGCCGTAGAACTGGCAAAGGCCGGTGAAGTCCGCATCATCGGTGTCACGGCGCCGGAGCGCGTCGATGCCTATCCGGATGCCGCGACCATGGTCGAGCAAGGAAACGACACGACATTCGTCAACTGGCGCGGGTTCTTTGCCGCACCCGGTTTGCCGGCAGATAAACTGGCCGCATACCAGGCTGCTATCGCAAAGATGTACGACACCCCTGAATGGGAAGAAGTCCGGGCACGCAACGGCTGGGTGAACATCCACAATCCCGGTGACGACTTCCGCGTGTTCCTGGAAGGTCAGGAACAGACCATCGGCGATCTCATGAAAAAGCTGGGCTTCCTTTGAGCCACGACCGGCAACGCTGACAAGAAAGATACGTTCGGGCTCGCCCGAACGTATCACCCATGAAAACTACGGGGGGAACGATGGCGCTCGATCGCTGGCTGGCATTGGTCATCTTGCTGATCTGCCTGGCCTATGGCTACGCAGCTTACTTCACCATGGACGCGCTTTTACCGCCGATCATGAAACGCAGTCCAATCTGGCCATCAAGCTTTCCGAAAGTCTTGGTTATCGGAGCCATTCTGCTGTCGCTGAGCATCTTGCTGGGCCTGGAAAAATCTCCCGACAAGTCGGACGCGGCGGATATCAACCTGTCGCGTTTGCACGAATACAAGATCGGCCAGGCGGTTCTGCTCCTGGTCCTGATGGTGGCATATGCACTTCTGCTTCGTCCCATCGGTTTTCTTGCGGCGACCTTTCTGTTTCTGAGCGTCGGCAGTTTCATTCTCGGTGAGCGCCGCTTCGGTTTGATGATCCTCGTTGCGGCAATCGCTGCCGGGACGGTCTGGTATCTGGTGGACGTGGTGCTTGGAATATTCCTGAGCCCGTTCCCGATGTTTTTGAGTGGAGGCTGAGATGCTTGAAGGACTTCTGGCAGGCCTTTCGACGGCCTTCACATTTACCAACATCATGATGGTGATCGGAGGCTGCCTGATCGGCACGTTCATCGGCATGCTGCCGGGTCTCGGCCCGATGTCGATCATCGCCATCATGATCCCGGTCGCCATCACGATCGGTGATCCGTCGGCCGCCCTGATCCTGCTGGCCGGAGTTTACTACGGCGCGGTCTTCGGCGGGTCGACTTCGTCCATTCTCATCAATGCGCCCGGCGTCGCCTCGACGGTGGCAACGTCTTTCGACGGATATCCGCTGGCGCGAAAAGGTCAGGCGGGCAAGGCGCTGACCGTGGCTGCGATCGCGTCGTTTTCAGGAGGCACCATCGGTGCCATCCTGCTCATGGTCTTCGCGCCGGCGCTGGCGTCGGTCGCACTGCTGTTTCATTCTTCCGAGTATTTTGCACTGATGGTCGTAGGCTTGTCGGCGATCGCCGCATTTGCCGGGACGGGCCAGGTCAGCAAGGCTCTCCTGATGACATTCCTCGGATTGATGATGGCGACTGTCGGGGAAGGTGTGCTCTTCAACGCGCCACGCTTCACGATGGGGGTCATGGACCTTCAATCCGGTTTTGGTTTCATTACGCTGGCCATGGCGATGTTCGCATTGCCGGAAGCCATCTTCCTCGTGCTTGATCCGGGTCGGTCCAAGACCGGGGATGGCAGCGACAGTGGCAAGATCAAGAATTTGCGGATAACCAGGGAAGAGGCGCGCAAGATTACACCGGTCATCGGGCGCCAGTCGCTCCAGGGGTTCTTCATCGGGGTTCTTCCTGGCGCCGGCGCAACAATCGCCTCGTTTCTGGGTTACGCGGTCGAGCGCAACATCGCATCCAAGGAAGAACAGGAAGAATTCGGAAAAGGCTCCGTCAAGGGCATTGCCGCACCGGAGAGCGCGAACAACGCAGCCTGTACAGGGTCCTTCGTTCCGCTTCTTACCCTGGGTATCCCGGGATCCGGAACAACCGCGATCCTGCTGGGTGCGCTGATTGCGCTAAATGTCAGCCCGGGTCCACGCCTGATGGTGGACGAACCGCAAATCTTCTGGGCGGTCATCATTTCCATGTATCTCGGAAATCTGGTGCTTCTCATCCTGAACCTGCCGCTGATCCCCTATATCGCCAAGGTCCTGGCGGTTCCGCGCAACTACCTGATCCCGTTCATTTTGTTCTTTACGCTGATGGGTGCCTATATCGGACAGAACAACGCGACCGAACTCCTGCTTCTGGTCGGATTCGGGATCTGTGCGACGCTGTTCCGTTTTGCGGACTACCCTCTCGCGCCGCTCCTGATAGGGTTCATTCTCGGCCCGCTGCTGGAGAACAACTTTTCGCGGGCAATGCAGCTTTACGACGGAATTGGTTTCGTCTGGGAACGTCCGATGACACTGGGATTGCTGATACTGGCCGTCATGCTGGTGGTGTTGCCCGGATATCGGGCTCGCCGCGCGCGGCTGCGGGCAGAAGGCGTGGCCGACGGGGATTGAGCCGGACCGAACAAAAGGAAACGCCAGGTGTCAAAACCCCTTGCAGGCATTCGGGTTCTTGACCTGACCAATGTTCTTGCCGGCCCTTTTTGCTGTCATCATCTGGCACATCTCGGTGCCGAGGTGATCAAGGTCGAGGCTACCGGTCGAGGCGATCTTGCGCGTCGGCTGGGCGCTGATCCGGACCTGAACGACAAGGGCATGGGCGTTTCCTTCCTCGCGCAGAATGCCGGCAAGAAATCCGTCACGGTCAATCTCAAGCATCCAAGGGGAAAGCAGCTCTTTCTCAAGCTGGTGAAGACCGCAGACGTGCTGGTTGAAAACTTCCGACCGGGAGTGATGAAGCGGCTTGGCGTCGGTTACAATACGCTCAAGAAAGAAAAGCCTCAGCTGATCTATTGCGCGATCTCCGGGTTCGGACAGGACGGACCCTGGGTCCACCGGCCGGCTTACGACCAGATCATTCAGGGTGCATCCGGCGTCATGTCGATCACGGGTGACAGCGAAAGTGCGCCCCTGCGCGTCGGATATCCGGTTGCCGATACCGTTGGAGGCATAACTGCCGCATTTGCCGTCGCCTCTGCTCTGAACGCCTCGCCGAGAGGTAGCTTCATCGACGTCTCCATGCTTGAATCGGTGCTGGCCACCATGGGATGGGTGGTTTCGAATTATCTGAATGCCGGCGTTGAACCGGCCGCCAACGGAAATGAAAACGTGACGTCTTCGCCCTCCGGGGCCTTCGAAGCAGAACACGGACTTCTCAATATTGCCGCAAACAAGGACGAGCAGTGGATTTTGCTAACGGACCATCTGGGACTGGGCGCGCTCCGCGCGCGACCGCAATACGCCACGCGTGAAGACAGAAAGCGAAACCGGCTGGCTTTGAAAGCCGAGCTTGAAACAGTTCTGAAAACACGGCCTGCGCGCGATTGGGCCAAGGAACTCAACAGAATAGGTGTTCCATCCGGTGCGGTGTTGACTGTGCCGGAGGTTCTGGAAATGCCACAGGTCGCAGATCGTGGTTTTCTGAAGACGTTCCAGGACGTGCCCGGTGTTGGCCGGGATATTTCCGTGACGACGACAGGGATCAAACTGGACGGAGAAGCCCCCCGCGTCGACGATCCTCCGCCTCTTCTTGGCGAACACAACAATGAAATCTGGACTGACCTCGGTCTCAGTGAAGCGGAGTTGACCGAATTGGAGAACGACGGCGCGCTGTGATCCTTGTGAGCAGCCACCTGTCCGATTGATGCCCGGCCGAAATACCAGGCATGGCGCCAGGGCAGACCCCGCGTCGTCCTGTGCTCATGCCCGTATTCCCGTGTGCAGCCTGCGGACGCGGGAGTTGGGCCGGTGTTCAGATGTGCAGGATCATCGCGGCCGCGGGACCGTTGCAATACAGCGGCTGCATTCGTTTGACCCTTGCTGCTGCGGCTTGCTCGCAGAGTGCCTCCTGGCTCAGAAATTGTCCGCGGCCGGTGAGTGCGATGTGATGGCGCATGGCCATGCCGAACAGGGAGTGTGTCGGTCTGTCAGCACAATAGACAAGAAAGATGTATCCACCGGACCGGGTCACACGCACAAACTCGCTCAATGCCGACTGAGTTTCGGAAATCGTTTCGATGCCCCAAGTACAGGTCAGAAGATCAAAGCTGTTTTCCGCAAATGGAAGATTTGTCATGCATCCCAGCACCCGGGTCGCTGGAATGTCTGCGCAGGTTTCCAGCATGGTTCTGGAGGCATCAAGCAGGACGAACTCGATACTCCCATCGGTTCCCGACATCAGTCGGCGAGCCATATCGCCGGTTCCGCATGCAACATCAAGCACATTCATTCCGGGTCGCAGCGAAGCCGTCAATGCTCCTTCGATTGCGCACTGCGCCTCACCGCCGGCATGCCGTAACCATCGCGAATGCGATCTTGCATAGCGACTGCCGCTGAACACGTCAGGGCGAGGCGACACACGCATTCTCAGGGCGCCGGGTTCACAGGTCCGCATCATTGCCTGGTACAATTCGAACAACAGATCCCATGAGCCGACCAAGACCGACGCTGTGATGCTCGATGCCGGAGCCCTTCTTGTAGACATTCGTGCAAAATGTTCTTCCAGCCTCGACAACGTCAATGCAGTAGCTTGAGTCGGCTGAAAGCTTCCAGGTTCCGGTAATCTTTCGAGCAGGAAGGTCCGCGGCGAATGTCCCATCGTGACCATAGTAAAATGGAGACAGACCGCCTTTGCCGAACGCACCGTCACCGGGCAGGACATCAATGTAGACCGTGTTGCCCTGCAGATAGCCTTCCACCTGTTTTCCAGCGAGCCTTTCAGATTTGTCCGCAGCTGAACCAGTGCTGAGACCTGCGGCCAGAACGGCAAGGACAAGTATGTGTTTCTGGAATGTTTTGAGCATTTTTTCCCTCTTGAATACCATTGGAGATCCGTAGGTCATTCGCGCAGGGCAAAATTCACACGCGCAAATCCATAAATCAAATTGATAGAATTTATAAATAATATATACTTTTGATTATGTTGGATATTCGCCTGCTCCAGACACTGATTGTTCTTGACGAAGAAAGAAGCGTGACATCGGCCGCCCGGCGCATGGGGGTCAGTCAACCGGCCATGAGCACAACGTTGCGGCGCTTGCGGGATCTGTTTCAGGACCCGTTGTTCGTTCGTGCATCCAACGGCCTTCTCCCGACAGATACCGCCGTCGACTTGCTGAAAAAAGCGCGGGAAATCGTGCGCTTGGTCGACACGCTCGAAGCGGAGAAAACTCCCTTTGACCCAAAGATAGCGGAGATGGAAATTCGCATCTCGGCATCGGACTTCGCGCTGTCGAGCATCTTGCCAGGTCTGATACGGAAGCTTCAAAACGACGCTCCGAATGTCAGGATAACGGTTGCTCCACTGGTGATCGACACAGTCGTCGACTCATTGGAAAATGGGTCTCTCGACCTGACGGTCCTGCCGAATTTTCTGGCGCCGGACAACATGCAGATCAGAAGGCTTTTTGAAGCTGATTTCATTTATCTCATGCGGGACGGTCATCCATTGCTTGAAGAGCCGGTCACGCTGGCAGCTCTGTCCCGATGCGAGCATCTGAGGGTTGCGCCGATATCCGTCCATCGTGCGAACCGCATCGAGAAAATTTTCGGCAACGCAGGCCTGAACCGCAGAGTGCGACTGACGCTGTCCAACTATGTCTCGGCGTTCGAAGTTGTGAGAAACACCGATCTGATCATGTTGACACCACGCAACATCGTTCGGGAGCTGGGTGTCGGGTTTGCCACGTGCGAACCACCCTTCAAACTCGACCCAATCGCAATGAGTCTGATCTGGCATCCGAGGAAACAAAACTCGAAATCGCATCGTTGGGTGCGTGATTATCTGGCCGAGGCGGTCAGGTCTGCTCCGGAGGCGATGTGTCCGGCCGATTGATTTCTCGAGGTTCATGCGCAAACAGGCAGCGAACCATCCGGGCCTTCGCACGCGAGAACACCGCGTCGGTGGAACGGACACCGGAATAAACAGACAGTGTGGCTGGATTCCTCCGGTTTCGCAGAGCCATATTGGCGCTGACCCTGCTGACCGCTTGCGCCGAGGATCATCGAAATTTCCTGATCCGGAGATATCTGGCACTGGTTCGCGCTAACGACTAGTCTGCTACCCAGGAAAATCATCCGATTGTCTTCGCAGAAAAATGCGGGAGCTTGTGCCCATTCTTGAATACGTTCTCACATATTGCACGCGCGCCGTACCTTGTGTGCTGTTGACGCTGTTTTTCAATGTGGCGTCGCAAGCCGGGTCGCCGTCCAGTGCCAGGGACTGGATCCGGCAAGCCACCACGCATGTCTGCGGCAAGGCGGATATGAGCGGTCTTCAGATACAGAACGCTCTTGCAGGCAGCTGGCTGCTTGAAGAAAGCTACCAGCCAAACGAGACCGCGCCTGTCAGGACAAGCTTTCGACTGGCATTGCCGGGAGGCGATGAGATGACACTTGAATCGCGCCTGGCCAACGGAATGCTTCGTCAATTCCGCGCTTCCTATTCAAAGTTCGACGGCAATGAACTCAGGCCGGCTCTTCTTGCGATTGCCGATGGCAGCTGTACGGTTCGCTCTGCCCGCGAGATCCGCGAGGAAGAAGGCCCCTGGATCTTTCTCGATCAGTTCGAGGATGACCTTGAAACACTGAGGTGGGCAGAAACACTTCAAGCTCCCTGGCCGGAAGGTGATGACCCGGGTGGTGTCCGGGTCGCACTCGTCGATTCAGGACTTGCCTACGATCTGCCGCTCCTTGCGAGCCGCCTTGCGCGCGACGACGACGGGGAGCCAATCGGATTTGATTTCTGGGACATGGATCCCTGGCCTTATGACGGAGACACTTCCCGCGGGCCATTTCTGCCGATACGGCACGGAACGGCTGTTGCCTCCATATTGGCACGAGAGGCCCCGAACGCCGCGCTCGTCCCCTATCGCTATCCACGGCCGGACATGAGCAGACTGACCGACCTGGTCGAACACGCTCTCGAACATGGGATAAAGATCATCGCCATGCCGCTCGGGAGCCGGAACCCGGATGATCGGAAAGCATTCGAAGACGCGCTGAAAGACAAGGACATTCTGGCAATCGTCTCCGCCGGCAATGACGGACGGGACATCGACAATGACCCTGTCTACCCGGCGGGGCTGGAGCTTGAGAATATCCTGACGGTCACGTCCGCAGATGCCTTCGGCAGACTGGCGACTGGTTCCAACTGGGGTGGCAAAAGCGTCGACATCATGCTGCCTGCGGAAAACATCGAGGTGACGGATTTCAGAGGCGCCACCGGCGTGACATCGGGATCAAGTTATGCGGTGCCTCGACTTGCCGCGCTGGCAGCACGCATTCTTGCCGATGACCCGGGTCTTACGGTACCGGAACTCAAGGCAAGGATCCTCGAACGCGCATCACCTTCCCCGTTTGAGCGGCAAGGCGCTGTTGCGACAGGATGGATTCCCGACCCGGAAACAGATTGAGCCTTACCTGCGCCGCGGCGCGGGCGGCGCACTGTCAATGAAACGGCGTGCCGCCTGTGCTTGCCTCGGATCTGCCTTCAGCAACGCCCGATATCCCGCTTCGGCCAGTTCCGGATCGCCGCCCCAAACACCTGATTGAATGGAAAACCGAAGCGCCTGCGGGTCGTCGGGCGCAGCATTGAGAAGCCAGCGGGCATGGTCGGTCATGTCTTCAAAACGGGTCGCCAGTTGGAGCGAAACCAGAAGAGACATCCGGGAATTGATGGAGTTCGGCACCTGATCAGACGCTTGTCCATGAAGGCTTATCGCGGCGTCGAAGTCCCCCGCCTGAGCCAGAAGGCGTCCTGCTTCCAGGAGCTGGCCATGGTTCGACGACGCTTTGCATGTTTTGGAAAGCTGTCCAAGCGCCTCCTCCTGCCGTTCACCTGCCAGAACGGAATCGATGGCGGTCGCACACGCGGCGAAATTGATCCCGAGCCGGTTCGTCATCCTGGTGGCTTCGGGACTTTCCCGCTGCTGGAGGAGCAATTGTATCGCCGAGACAGGTATGGCCTCGTACCTGCCGTCTCCACCACCCACTGCGATGCCTGCAAGGTCTCCGTCCCCGTCGACCAGAGCTCCACCGCTGACGCCGGGTTGCATGCGGGCACGCACGTGGAGCCGCCCGAGATCGGCTCCTTCCGTAGGTGCCAGAATAAGTTCACCCGGCTCGAAGACACGCACTTCCCGTCGCGCAATGTCGGCACCAATTGCGTAGTATGGTCCTTCTGCCGGTCTTGCCGACGCCGGATCTAGTATCTGTCCGTCTTCGGGCAATCCATCCACCTTCAAAAGGACAAGATCACCGCGAAAGGCTGACGGAACGACCTTGGCGGTTTTCGGACCGCCGGGAGTATGAACCGTTGCATCCTTGCGGTTCCCAACCACATGCCGGTTGGTGACGAGCAGGTCGCTCGCGATCCTGGTCGCACTGCCGACCGGATCGAAACTGGACACCGGAAAGACAGCCTGACGCAGCGCGCAGACTGCAGACGGATGCGGGCAATCCGGATCGGAATTTTTTTGTACATCCAAATCCGGCTGCCTGGTCGGCTCAACGAACGACAAACTGACAGTCTTTTCTGCACCACCTCTCAGCACCCTGACATCCACAACGGTCGTTTGTGGTGGCAAAAGCGCGAGCGCCGTGAGCGCGTCGCGTGGTGTGCGTGTTCGACGGGATCCGATCTCCAATATCAGGTCACCGGTTTCGATACCGGCGGCGTGCGCCTTGCCACCTGCGCGCACCGTTCCAACAACGGGTGCGGCAGCCTTTGCAAGTTGGGCGTTGTCCGCGGAGCCCAGTCTCCAGTCAGCAGACAGGTATTCGACCTTGCCATCTGCAAGAAGGGCGTCGGTCACACGCATCAACAACTTGGCTGATACGGCAAAATTCACGCCGATATTCGCATCCGCTCCGGACGCAAAAATGGCGGACATCATGCCGATCAACCGGCCCTGCGCGTCGACCAATGCGCCACCAGAGGAGCCCGGGTTCGCCGCGGCATCTGTTTGAACGAAATCCTCGACCGCATTGAAGCCCGCATTTGTGACCCCGACCGCTGAAACGACGCCGCAGGTGACGGATAGTCCAAGTCCGAATGCATTGCCGATCGCGCAGGCCGGCTGCGCCAAACCCGGGGCAGGGCTGATTTCAAACGGCACCAGATCCGTCTCGACCGACAACAGCGCAATATCGCTTGCCGCATCACCGGCGATCAGGCGAGCCGGCAATACTCTTCCATCTGAAAGACGAATATCGACACGCTCTGCAGGTTCCACGACATGGAAGGCGGTTGCGATTACTCCGCGCCGCACGACCACGCCACTGCCTTCCGGCGCGGTACCGGGAGACGCGCCTTGTCCGCCTTGCTCGTGTCCGGGCCATACAGGAAGGACGGAGACGACGTGTTCCAGCGTTTCCTCAGGCATTGCCGATAACGGAGCCGTGGTCAGGAACAGGCACACAATCAAGGCAAAAAAAACAGAAAAACCAGTACGACGAGGCATCCAAAGCTCCGGAATTGGGATGAAACGCAAGTTACGTTTTCAGGTCGTTTGAACTTAGACCTATCGGAGCTTGTCGAAAAGCCGGCCCTGACATCTTCGACCTGTCAGTAGCTGGTGACACGGACTGACATGCATGGTGCCCCGAACCGGGCAAGCCTGAACGAAACTCCGTTACCAAGAAACTTCGAAACAGTAGCCTGCCCAAGACAAGCCCGCGCTCATCTGATCCGGCATGAGCCTGAGATTGTCACTCGGCAAAGCTGCTTTCCGGAGTTCGTTTCGTCAGGCCGCGTCGGTCTGGTCGAGATCGCCAAGTGCCGCACGATTGCCTTCCTCGATGTTGTACATGACAATTTCTATGGCATGCTCCGGTGACAATCGCGTTTCGTCCTGCAGGGCAATCAGGTTGCCGACAACCTGGCTGGAGACTGCAAGCAACTCTGCAGGGCAGAGCGTATCCTGGTATTTGCAAAGGACTCCGACCAACTCCTGACGCAGAGTAAAATGTGTGTTCGACGGGACAGCATACTTCATGACCTAACTTCCTCTAAACGCACTATAAAAAACAATTCACCATCAAAATTCGGCTCGAGGCCGGATGTTCGTCATGTTGCAATCGGGTGAAAGAAGGCGTCACGAACCGCTCGGGTCAACCAACAAAGGTCGCCACCTTCCAAACAATACTAAGCACTACTAACAATAGAGCGTGAATTTCAATAATCAGACACGCACTTAACAGGTGACAATTTCACTGCAAAAGCCACCTATGGAATATTACTTGAAAAGTTACCTAATTTCAATTTTGGCTCATCAACGCCACATCCCCGTTCAAATTGGCCTGTCGAGACCGAATTGATCAATCGCGGATGTCCAGTGACTGTTACTGTCAGCACCTGGGACGCAGTGCCAACTTGGCATAAGAGGCAAGGGAAACATCAAGTTCCGACTTTCAGCATCCATGCGTAAACAGAGGAAGAAGATTGAGCACTCAGATTTTGAGTTGCATCGTCCCGTCAGCTTACGCGTATTTCAGGCGCATCAGATTTCGCAAAAAATTTCATAGCCCATTCGGGTGATGTACCGTCTCGAGCACGCGATATAATTTAACAATTACTTAATGAATGTATTTTGAGGGGGAATTCCAATGAAAACCATTTTTGGACCTGCACTCCTGCTTGGCGCGATTGCAATCATGCCTGTGAGCGCGAACGCAGCGCCGTCTGTTCTTGCAAATACGCAATTTACTCTCGGCTCGACCTGCAGTTTCAATTCATCCGCTTCGGGGAGCGTTGCGGCCTCCTGCGGGTCCTATTCTTCAGGCGATGGCATTGATGCCCGTGCCAGTTTCGGCAGCATCGGCATCAGAACGAAGGCTGCAGGACCGAGCAGTGTCATCGGCACAGGCACACCAGAGGAAAATGACTTCTGGCGCGGCGCAGCAGCCATGAACGACACGCTTTCATTTTCGGTCGACAGCGGAACCTTCCGGCTTTTCACCGATATCGCGATCTCCCTGATCGAGGAAGTCAGCGGTTCTTTCGGCGGCAGTTCCCTGCCCTTTGGCCGCAACATTTTTTCTGTAAGGATCGGCGATGAAACGATCTTCCATCGTAGGCACGAATACACGAACAGTTTGACAACGGGAGTTGCCAGTCTGTCGTCCACCGACGACTTCGGGTCAGCCGGAAGAGGTTTCGTCGATCTGGCGTTTACCGGAGGATCGCTCGACCTGCACGCAAGCCTTTTTTCGGAATCCAGATGCGGAGCCATGCATACCGGGAACTTTTTCAACAAGACCGGCTCATGCCTGCTCGGGGTAGACGCCTTCAACAGCTTGCGGCTAATCGGGTCGTCCGTCTTCGATACGGATGGCAAAGAGGTATCCGGTGGCTTTACGAGCTCGGAGAGCGGATTTGACTATTCTGTCGGCGTCCCGCCGCACGGCCCTGTTCCAATTCCTCTTCCAGCCACACTTCCCTTGCTTGCCGGCGGCTTGGCTGTTTTCTTTTTCGGCCGCCGAAAGACAACACAGGCCGGTTAAGCCCAAGCTCAGACAGACAACAACTTCAAGCTTACTCTTCCTGTCACCCTGACGCAGGTAACTGCGTCAGGGTGACTTGGCGATTGGCCATCTATCAGCGCTTTCGTCAGCTGTTAAAGGCAAACACCGACTCACGCCTCATTCGCACCGACTTCCGTTTTCCGTTACGTCGGCTGACGTGATCAGCGTCTTTCAGGCGCGCGCGCGCGTTCTTTGCGGGTCCATGAAAGGAGTGTCGGAAACGCTGGCACCAAGACGCTTCATGCGCCCGTCGAGTTGACCGATTTCGAGATACGTTCCGTTTCCCGCCTGCTCGACGGCGATCCGAGCCATTGCAATTGCACGTTCCAGCGTTGGCGAACGTGTGGCGGAGGTGACGATGCCAACCTGCCGCTCGCCGGCATAGACCGGGGCACCATGCGCAGGTACATCATCACTATCGATCAGAAGCCCCTTGAGCAATCGGCGCGGGTCGCGGGCATTCCGTTCCAGCGCCCGCCTGCCGGTGAAAGATTTCTTGGCAAGATCGACCGCAAATCCCAAACCGGCCTCGAAGGCATCTATACCCGGCGCGATTTCGGCGTTCCGTGCGGCCAGCCCGGCTTCAATGCGCACGATTTCGAGAGCAGCACTTCCCATCGGTACAATGCCGAATTCCTCACCGGCTGCCATCACTGCATCCCAGATTTCAATCGCGTCGGATTTGGAGCAGAAGATTTCATAGCCGAGCTCACCGGTGTATCCGGTTCTGGACAGCAGAAATGGCGCTCCCTCGCGATCCCTTAGGCGAGACATTGTGACACCGAACCATTTCAGTTGATCGAGAGCAGGGACCTGAGGCTGTGTAAACACGATCTTGCGCAGCAGATCCCGCGATTTCGGCCCCTGAAGTGCCAGATTCGGAAGGCTTTCGCGGACATCGTGAATACGAACCTGCAAGCCAAGTTCATGCGCAAGCGCTTCAAGCGCCCGGGCGCTTTCTTCCGAACCGCAGCACCAGCGGAACAGGTCCGGTCCCAGGCGCAACAGGGTGCCGTCATCGATAACGGTTCCGCTGTCGTCACACATCAGCGTGTAGGAGGCGCGCCAGACCGCAAGTTTCTCGACATTGCGCGTCGTTGCGAGCTGCATCAGCTTCATGGCGTCCGGGCCGACAATGTCGTATTTGCGCAAACCGCTCATGTCCTGAATCGCCACAGCCTCCCGGCAAGCCCAGTATTCGCCCAAGGTTCCAAAAGCGGGATAGCTGACCGGAGCCCAGAGATTGCGTGCGGGTGCGAAATGCTGTGTCAGAACAGACAGCCGCTCGTGGAACGCGGAGTTCTGACTGGTGGTCATGGGAGCGTCTTCCTTTTCGCGATAGGCCACGGCACGTCGCATAGGTTGGTCCGGTCGGTAAATGCGCACGTGAACATCCGTCGGGTTCCAGCCGTTGATCGGGTCGATGTCATCCGGGCAGGCCGTAGACACACAGACAAGATCTTCCATCGCCCGCATGGCGACATAGTCACCGGGACGCGAGTAGGATTCGGCGGTCTGGATCGTGTGGTTGTCCGGATCTATCCAGGTATTCCAGAAGAAGTTGATCGCAGGCCAGGCCGACCGTCGCGCGATACCATATGGGTCGAGTACTTCTGACATGTTGTCCGAACAGTTCACATGCCCTGGATAACCGCGCTCCTCGTAACCACGTGCTGTACAGGCCAGGCCGAACGTATCGTGGCGGCCGCAGGTATCCTGTACGACATTGAGCATCGGACGCATTTCGCGATCGTAGAACTTGTCGAACAGACCAGGGCCGGGATAGGCGCGTCTCACCATCGACCGTGTCGCGGTGCTGTCTATCATCCACTCCTCTCCGGCCATCAGGGCGTCCGATCTGAAGGCCGTAAAGTCGGAACATTGCTGGCCTTCAACATCAATGATCTGAACGATTTCACCCTTCTTCAATTCATAGGCCAGTCCCGTACCCCGAGACACGGTGAATTCGTCGCGCGTTTCGCCCAAAAGTGGGGGCAGAACAGGACCTGAAACCACTGCAGGCTTGTGACGAACAGACACGGGTCCACCCAAAGAACCGCAGACCAGGTCCTGCGAGGTCGACTGGTAGATCAGCCACAGGTCAACAGGCCGTTCTGCCTTCAGGACCAGCACTCCCGACGAAACCGCAACCACGTGAGCGGCGATTGCATCAAAGTCCCGACCGCCGTTTGTGGAGATCCAGCCAGCGAGTTCGGCACTGTCGAATTTGCTAAAATTCATTCTGGAATTTGAGATCAGCCCGAGCGCATCAAGAGCGTCGCCTCCTGCCCCATCAAAAGCGACCAATGCCAGCTGGTCCTTCGCGGACATATCTTCGAGCGAAAGAAGATCACCGGGTTTCACTTCGAGATGGACAGATTCACGCGGGGCCAGCCAATAGTCCCTTGCATGCGTCGGCTTTCTGAAGCCGGGAAAGCTTCTTCCCGGTGTTTCATGGCCGACATTGTTGAAAGCGTAAAGTACGGATTGGTCGCGCATTTCAGGGTTTCCGCCGAATGTAACTAGTTACACAGCTTGTTTACCCGGAGTGCCTATGTCAAGTTTTTCTCAATTGCGATTTACTCATTGGGCAATTTCAGAGGCACATGGCGAACACCAGATCCCGCAAACGCGCCAATCTCAGGGATGTTGCAAAACTGGCGAATGTATCGGTTGCGACCGTTTCCCGTGTCCTGAATACACCAGATTCCGTTGCAGAGGCCACCAAGGCCGCCGTCACCGCGGCGATCGCAGAGCTGCGTTTCGTACCGAGTGCCGCGGCCCGCGCGATCAATTCCGGTCGGTCCCGCGTGGTGGGCGCACTCGTGCCGACGCTCGATCATGCGATCTTTGCACGTTACCTGGCGGCGATTGAACAAACGCTGTCCGGCTATCGTCTCTCCCTGGTCGTTGCCACCACGAAGGGCGACGCGGCAATTGAAGCCGAAAAGGCGCAAACTCTTGTCGATATCGGCGCGGAAGGACTGATAGTCTCCGGGGTCACCCATGAACCCGGGCTTTATGATCTGATCGAACGCTGCCAGCTGCCTGCTGTTGCGACATCCTACTACGATCCGGACTTTCACCTGCCGACCATCGGTTACGACAATGCCGGCGCCGGCCGGATCGCGCTGCAGCACCTGCTTGACCTTGGACACTCACGCATTGCCGTGGTGCATGGCTCCCTGATCGGTAATGACCGCACACTTGCGCGTCTCAAGGGTCTTGAAGATACGGGCGATGCTGAATTGAGTTTTGTCGAAGCCGATCTATCGATTGAAGACGGTTGCAAGTCCGCGCAAACCATCCTTTCGGCCGCACACAGGCCTACAGCCATTTTGTGCCTGTCGGACGTGCTTGCGACCGGTGTCCTTTATGAAATGCAACGCCAGGGCGTCGGTGTGCCGCAGGACGTGTCGGTCATCGGCATCGACGATCTGCCCGGATCAGCGCATGCGTCACCCAGCCTGACAACAGTTCACCTTCCTGTCGTCAGAATGGGGCATGCAACAGCCGTTGCTATTTCCGAATGGATTGAAAACGGACTGAAGCCGTCCGGGATGCTGCTTGCAACTGAACTGATTGCCAGGGATTCGACCGGTATCCGGCGCCCCGCTTGAAACAGGAACAGGCGCAGCATCACCGCGCCTGTCGTATTCTTCTCAATGTCAGGCCCGGCCCTTCCAGGGCACCAGAACCCGCTCGGCCATGCGCATCAGGATATCGATGCTGTAGCCGACGATACCGATCAGGATGATACCCATGATGACGATATCCGTGAGCTGAAACTTCGATGCAGCGATAATCATCATCCCGGCACCTTTCTGCGCGGCAACCAGTTCGGCGGCCACGACCGTTCCCCAGCAGACGCCCATGGCAACGCGTGCACCGGTAAAGATCTCGGGGAGGGAATTGGGAACGATGACATAGCGCAGGATCTGGCGCTTGTTGGCACCGAGCGAAAAGGCCGCGTGGACTTTACTGATATTGACACCTGAAACGCCGGCCCTGGCCGCAATCGTCATGATCCAGAGCGCTGCCAGGAACAGCAGCACGATCTTGCCGGTTTCCCAGATACCGAACCAGATGATGACCAGCGGGATTAGCGCAAGCGGCGGAACCGGGCGCATGAATTCCACGATCGGATCGAACCAACCGCGCACCCAGCTGGACAGGCCCATGGCGTATCCTAGCGGGATCCCGATAATCGAACCGGCGACAAAGCCACCGATAACGCGCAGCAGCGACCAGCCAAGATGCTCCCACAGCGTGAAATTCTGATACCCTTCGGAAGCGATCTCCGCAAAGCGACTGACCACAGCTTCCGGTGAAGGCATCCAGATGGGTTCCATCTGCAGCCCCTTGCTGGGTTCAAAATTCAGTGACCCCTTGGGTGTCATGCTTACCCTGCCGTTGGAAACACTGACACTTTCGCCGGGTGCGATTGGCTGACCGTCAACTTCCGTAACGCGCGCGCCCTCACCGTCATTGCGGGTGACACGCAAAAGCACGGAGCGCCAGGCACCAACAGTTCCTGAATCGTCCTGTGCAAAGCCTTCCTTCGGCGCCACCTCGGGAGCATCGATCTTTTTGCCGGGTTCGTGGACGATGACGTCCACATTGGCTTCACTGGTTTCACCAGCTTCGTTGGTAACGGTGTAACTGAAGCCCGTCTCACCGGTAAAGGGACCGGGTACGTGGAAAGGAACCAGCTTCGAACCGGTGAACGCGCCCCAGATGAAGAAGATAACGAGCACCGAAATCACGGATGCAGCCCTGTTTGGGCGGATTGCGCTCTCGTCGCCAAACGTCACCGTTTTCAGGCTGGTGTAAGACTGCCCGCGCTGCATCAGCGTGCTCAGATAGCTGACCAGAAAATAGCTCGCCAGAAACAGCGCAGCGTAAGTCAGAAAAACAATTGACCCGGTCATGCCGCTGTCTCCGATCGACCCATGATTTCCTCTTCCATTTCCCAGATCATCGAGAGGATTTCTTCACGGGTTTCACCAAAACCCTCGCTTTTTTTGACTTCCCTGAGATCGGCTTCAACACCGCGATCGGCAAAAGGCAAGCGGTATTCCTTGTGAATGCGTCCCGGTCTCGGGGCCATCACCAGAAGGCGTTCTCCCAGAAGCAGGGCCTCTTCCACCGAGTGGGTGATCAGGATGACGGTCTTGCCGGTTTCCTTCCAGAGCTTCAGGACAAGACCCTGCATCTTCTCGCGCGTCAGTGCGTCCAGAGCTCCCAGGGGTTCATCCATCAGAATGACGTCGGGATCATTGGCAAGGCACCGCGCAAGAGCAACGCGTTGCTGCATGCCGCCTGAAAGCTCATAGACAGCCTTTTCCTTGAAGTCCTGCAGACCCACTGTTTCAAGCAGATGATCGACAATCTCGTCGCGCTGCTTCTTCGGCATGGATTTCATGCGTGGACCGAAGTCGACATTCTTGCGGACATTCATCCATTCGAAGAGTGCCCCTTTCTGAAACACCATGCCACGTTCGGCATCGGGACCGGTGACGATGTGACCATTCAATCGCACCTGTCCGTCCGTTGGAGCCAGAAATCCGGCGACAATGTTCAAAAGGGTGGTTTTCCCGCAGCCCGAAGGACCCAGTACCGACATGATTTCGCCGGTGTTCAACTCAATGGAAACGTCCTTGAGTGCCTGAACGTGCGTTCCGTTGGGTAGGTCGAAACGCATGGATAAATTTTCGATATGGAGGCCGTCCATTGAGAGTCATCTCCTGCAGTGTGAAGAATGGGAAATTGGGGCGACGTCAGTTGCCGCCCCAAGACTTGCAGGGATGCTGGCTTATTCTGTTCCCGTCGCAGCCAGGTAGCTTGAGTCCACGGCATCGACATAGCTGTCGAGTGCCTGCGGGATCGAGCCGGCTTCCTGGAAGACATCTGCAACACCGAGCATGAATGTCTGGACATTTCCGCCCATCCACTTGTCACTCAGCTTGTCCTCAACGTTGGGGAACGTGAATGTCGCAAGCGTGGCTTCGGTCGCATCGACATCCATGCCGGCGTCCTTGGCGATGACTTCGATCATTTCCGCCTTGTTCTCACCTGCGTTCCACATGGCATTCGCCTCGGCCGTCACCTTCAGGAACTTGGTCAGCATCTCGGATTCTTCAGCGGCAAAATCAGCCGGAACGCTGATACCGTCAAAAACGAGAATACCGAGCTCTTCCTTCTCGGCGCCGGTCAGGAGGACATTTCCGTGTTCCACCATGCGGCGCAGGGCACCGCCCCAACCGCAGACCATGTCAAGGCTTCCCTGCGCGAAGGCTGCCGCACCATCGGCCGGAGCCATGTCAACGATCTCCATGGTCGAAATGTCGACGCCGAAGTGCTTCATCTGTGACAGGAAGCCATAGTGCGCCGCTGTCCCTATCGGCACGCCGACCTGCTTGCCTTCCAGTTCCTTGGCATTGTTCTTGTCGATTTCCAGAGCTTCGGCAACCACACAGTTGTCGTTTTCCGAGTAGCTGACCGCAATGTCCGTCAGGATGAGATCCTGACCGGCGGAAGCTGCGACAACAAATGGCGGCACGCCCTGGCTGACGGCAATCTGCACATCGCCAGACGCCATCGCTGCGGACATTGCAGTGCCTGTGTCAAACGAAACCCAGTTGATCGGAACGCCCAGGGCTTCTTCGTAATGGCCCTTTTCCTTGGCGTATTGGAACGGCATCGGCCATTCCAGGAAATACGCGACTGTCAATTCCTGAGCCGCGGACGTTGCCGGCAAGCCGCTCATGAATGCCAGAGCTGCCAGAGAGCCGATTAGTTTAGATTTGTAGGTCATTTATGCTTTCCCACTGTTCCCTCGATACTTCGCAGACGCGCAGGTATTCCTGTCTCTTGCCACCTTCGTCGAACGTTGGCTTGCCTGCATATGAAAATGGTTACGGCAGAACGACGCGGTTACAATAGAAACACTCAACTGGATCTAAAGTAAATCCAGATCTGGCCCTATATGTCCCCACGCCCCCGTGTTGACTGAAAATAATTGATGCAATGGTCTGCTTGAATTGTGAGCAGGCGCACAAAAAACTGCTTGCGCAGTCCAGCATCGAATTCGCCAAGTTTCGAGCATGCCGATGAGAGACGAAAGGACATTGCCATGAACGTTGCAGCTTCTCCGAATGATCTGAGTGAAATCATCGAAGCCGACCGCAACCACGTTTGGCACCACCTGCTTCAGCACAAGGGGCTGGAGATCAATGATCCGAAAATCATGGTGGAAGGCAAGGGTATGCGGCTCTGGGATGCGACCGGAAAGGAGCATCTGGATGCTGTTTCTGGAGGTGTCTGGACCGTGAATGTCGGCTACGGGCGCGAATCCATTGCAAATGCGGTGCGCGATCAGCTGATCAAGCTGAACTACTTCGCCCATTCGGCCGGATCGATCCCGGGATCGCTGTTTTCCGAACGCCTCATCTCGAAAATGCCGGGCATGAGCCGGGTGTACTTCACCAACTCCGGCACAGAGGCGAATGAAAAGGCGTTCAAGATGGTCCGTCAGATCGCGCACAAGCGCTTTGGCGGCAAGAAACACAAGATCCTTTATCGGGAGCGGGATTATCACGGTTCCTCAATCACCGCGATTTCCGCCGGTGGCCAGCAAGAACGCAATGCCCAGTATGGCCCCTACACGCCAGGCTTCGTCGAGGTGCCTCACTGCTGCGAATACAGGGCCCAGTGGGACGTAGACAATTACGGCGAACGTGCCGCCGACGCGATCGAGGAAGTCATCCTGCGCGAAGGCCCGGACACGATCGGTGCGCTCTGCCTGGAACCTGTGACCGCCGGGGGCGGCGTCATCACCCCGCCTGAAGGCTACTGGGCGCGTGTGCAGGAGATCTGCAAGAAATACGACATTCTTCTTCATATCGACGAGGTCGTCTGCGGTGTGGGACGCACCGGCACCTGGTTCGGTTACCAGCAATACGGTATCAAGCCGGATTTCGTGACAATGGCAAAGGGCGTCGCTTCCGGTTACGCCGCGATCGCCTGTCTGGTGACGACTGAAGATGTCTTTGAAATGTTCAAGGACGATGCCAGTGACCCGATGAACTTCTTCCGCGACATCTCCACCTTCGGCGGCTGCACTGCCGGACCGGCGGCAGCGCTCGAGAACATGCGGATCATCGAGGACGAAGGCCTGCTCGACAATACCACCTTGATGGGTGAACGCCTGATGGCAAACCTTCACGGCCTGATGGAAAAACACCGGGTCGTCGGTGACGTTCGTGGCAAGGGCCTCTTCTGTGGCGCAGAGCTTGTGGTTGATCGCGCGACCAAGGAACCGGTTGCTGAAAAACTGATGCAGGCGGTTGCAGCAGACTGCATGGCTCAGGGTGTGATCATCGGCGTCAGCAACCGGGCGGTTCCCGGCCTGAACAATGTGATCTGCCTGTCGCCCGCCCTGATTTCCACGCCGGATGACATCGACAATATAACAGACGCCATCGACGGTGCGCTGACGCGGGTTTTCAGCTAGCGAGCTCCGCGTTCCCTCTCAAAACCACCAGGGCATGGCAAGTATCTTTGCCATGCCTTTTTCCGTTTTTTGATCCGCGTTCAACCCAAAGCCAATTTGTATTTGCCAATTCGAATGCGGCAGCTAATTATAAGTCCAGCTGCAAACAGAATTAGGGCCAGATATGGCAATTCCAGCCGAAACGTTTTTTCTGCGCCCAGACAACGAAACGTCGCTCCAGCAGCAGATCCAGCGACTTATCGTTGAAGCCATCCTGTCAGGTCGCTGTCTGCCTGGTGAAAAGATGCCCTCCAGCCGAAAACTGGCAGAGCATCTGGGTGTTGCCCGCATAACTGTCACAATCGCCTATACCGAGCTTGTCTCCAACGAATATCTCGTTTCGAAAGGGCGCTCCGGCTATTTCGTTTCCCAGACCGCACCAAGCCGGCCGAAATTCAACCTGCCGGATCAAACCGACAAAACTCAGGTGGACTGGGCGCGGACCATCGGACAGCGGTTTTCCGAACACGTTCCCCTGGTACGGCCGGACAACTGGCGCGATTACAAGTATCCTTTCATCTACGGTCAGTCGGACGCCAGGCTTTTCGACCATCACAACTGGCGAAACTGTGCTCTGAAGGCAGTCGGCCGCAAGGATTTCGACACGCTGGCGACAGATTATTACGAGCGTGACGATCCCATGCTCGTCGAATTCATATTGCGGCAGATCCTGCCACGGCGTGCAATCACCGCACGGCCGGAGGAGATCCTGATCACGATGGGCGCACAGCACGCGCTCTGGATCACCGCGCAAATCCTGCTGACACAGCGACGCACGGCGGCAATCGAAAACCCCTGTTATCCCGGTCTGCGGCAGATCCTGAGCCAGACCCGCTGCAATACCGTATCGGTAGATGTCGACGCTGCAGGCCTTCCACCGGAAAACCTGCCGGAGACTCTCGACGTGGTCTTCACGACACCCAGTCATCATTGCCCGACGAATGCCACGATGCCCGTTTCCCGCCGGGAGCGCCTGCTGGATCTTGCTGCCCGAAAGGGCTTCATCATCGTGGAAGACGACTACGAGTTCGAAATTTCCTTTCTGAAATCTCCATCACCGGCCTTGAAGTCGCTCGACCCGACCGGATCGGTTATCTATGTCGGGTCCTTCTCAAAATCGCTCTTTCCAGGCCTGCGGCTCGGGTATCTGGTTGCGTCGGAACCCTTTATCCGTGAAGCACGGGCCTTGCGTTCCCTCGTCCTTCGACACCCTCCCGGACTGATCCAGCGCACCGCCGCCTATTTTCTGTCCTTGGGCCATTACGATGCCCAGATTGCGCGGATGGGCAGGATCTACCGCAAACGAAGGTCCATCATGGAGCAGAGCCTGCACGAAAACGGCCTGACCCAGACCGGCCAGGGAACGTTCGGCGGCTCCTCATTCTGGATGCGTGCGCCCAATAGTGCCGACAGTTCGAAGCTGGCGATGAAACTCAGGCAGGACGGTGTGCTGATCGAGGCCGGGCGTGCCTTTTTTTCCGAAGGCGAAGAGCAGCCCGGATACTACCGCCTCGCCTATTCTTCCATTGCCTCGGCCCGGATTCCCGACGGCATTTCGCACCTCGCCAAGAGGCTCGAAGAAGCAGTCCCGTAGGATGCTTTTTCACGGCTGAAATCCCCTTCCGACACCCGTCTTGAGAATGCGACTGAAAAAATTCATTCGCTCGTGAAATTTTTGTTGATTTTTTCATTTTGAAGCGTGAAATTATCTTCGAAATTTTCACGAGCAGGCCGACATGATGAACAGCAACAGTCTGGGCGAAGACCTCAGGGCTCTCAGGGGAGCCCGCAAAATGACGCTTGAGGATCTTGCCCAGAAACTCGGGCGGTCGGTCGGCTGGCTCTCCCAGATCGAACGGGACATCTCCACGCCACGTCTGTCCGACCTGCGGCAGATTGCAGATGTTTTCAACGTACCGCTGTCGATTTTTTTCGGCAGTACTGAAGCACCGGACGAAGAAAAGGGCCGTATCGTTCGCTCTACCGCGCGCCGCGTGATCGGAGAACGGGACGCCGGCCTCGTTGAAACTCTTGTGTCTCCAGACCTGACCGACAGTTTCGAAATGATCCACTCGACGTTTCAACCGGGATCGCGACGCAGCAAACCGATCTCGCGCGCCACGCAGGAAGTCGCCTACATGATTTCCGGCAAACTGGACATCTGGCTGAACGAAGACGAATTCACAGTCGAAGCCGGAGACAGTTTTCGTATCCGCAACGCATCCTATCGCTGGGCCAATCCCTATTCCGAACCCGCAGTCGCCGTCTGGGTCATTTCCCCACCGGTCTACTGACCCTTTTTCGAGAAGGAAATCCGAATAATGTCCGTCCCGTCTACAGCCCGTGTCGTTATTGTCGGCGGTGGTATTGTCGGTGTGTCCACCCTTTATCACCTGGCCAAAAACGGCTGGTCTGACTGCGTCCTCCTGGAAAAGAACGAGCTCACCGCCGGCTCCACCTGGCATGCCGCCGGCAACTGCCCGAATTTTTCAGGCAGCTACGGCATCATGAACATGCAGCGATATGCGCTGGAACTCTATCGAGGCCTTGCCGACGAGGTCGACTATCCGCTGAACTATCACGTCAGCGGTTCTCTGCGACTGGCACATAGCCATGAGCGGATGATGGAATTCGACCATGTTGCCGGAATGGCGCGGCACATGGGCCTTGAAATGGAAATGTGCACACCGCAGCAATTGCAGGAACGCTACCCCTTCCTTGAACTTCACGATCTGGAGGGAGGCCTCTGGGATCCGCTGGATGGTGACATTGACCCTGCCCAGGTCACACAGGCGCTGGCAAAGGGAGCGCGCAGCCACGGCGCCAAGATCCTGCGCTTTACACCCGCGACCGGTGTCAGCCGCGAAAACGGTGAGTGGATCGTACACACTGAAAAGGGAGACATCCGCTGCGAATACGTCGTCAATGCCGCCGGCTACTATGCCGAACGGGTCGGCGAATGGTTCCTGCCTTTTGGCGGCCGCCAGGTCCCGATGGCCGTGATGAGCCATCAGTACTTCCTAACCGAACCGGTTCCGGAAATCGCAGAGTGGAGTGAAAAAAACGGCCGCAAACTGCCGCTGCTGCGTGATGTGGACACATCATACTATCTGCGCCAGGAAACCACCGGCTTCAATCTTGGGCCTTACGAACGCAATTGCCAGACAGCATGGACGAGAGCCGATGACCCGATGCCGGACGACTTCAGTTTTCAGCTCTATCCCGACGACCTAGATCGTCTGGAATGGTACATCGAAGATGCCATGGCACGTGTTCCCCTTCTCGGAACGCAAGGGGTCAGCCGCAACATCAACGGTCCCATTCCCTACGCACCTGACGGCCTGCCCATGGTCGGCCCGATGCCGGGCGTTCCCAATGCATTCGAGGCTCATACCTTCACATTCGGGATCGCACAGGGCGGTGGCGCAGGCAAGGTCGCTGCCGAGTGGATCATGCATGGCGCGACGGAATGGGACATGTGGTGTGTCGACCCGCGGCGCTACACGGATTACACGGACAAGCAGTATTGCATTGACAAGGCCAAGGAGGTCTACGGCCATGAATATGCAATGCATTTTCCGCATCATGAATGGCCGGCGGCGCGCAACAGGAAAACCTCTCCCAACAATGACAGGATCCTGGAACTCGGCGGCCAGATGGGGAGTTACAACGGCTGGGAACGAGCCAACTGGTTCGCCAAGCCCGGGGACGACGCGTCCGAAGAGGCGACGCAAACATGGTCCCGTTCGGGGCCCTGGGAACCTCGCGTTCGCGAAGAGTGCGAAGCTGTACGCGACACGGTCGGCGTTCTGGATCTCTGCGGTTTTTCCCGCTTCAGCCTCTCCGGGGAAGGCGCTGCCGAGTGGTTGCGTGGGAAAATCGCCGGTGGCCTGCCCAAGTCCGGACGCATGAATCTCGGCTATTTCCCGGACAACCGGGGGCGCGTCCTGACCGAAATGTCGATCATCCGGCATGGCGACGACGACTTCACTCTCATCACGGCTGCCGTTGCCCAATGGCATGACTTCGAGGTCCTCAAATCGGATCTGCCAGATGGGATGACGCTCGCCGACCGGACCAGAGACATGACGACCCTCATTGTTTCAGGTCCGAAGTCCAGGGATCTCCTGAGCAACCTCACGGATGCCGACCTCGGTCTTGGCTGGCTGACCCATCAGCAGACCACGGTTGCCGGAAAACCGGCGATGCTTGTCCGGGTCTCGTTCGCCGGCGAGCTCGGATGGGAAGTCCATGCGGATATGGAGAATATTTCCACGATCTATGACGCGATTCTGGCAGGAGGCGCCAGGCCATTCGGAATGTATGCGCTCAATGCACTGCGTCTTGAGAAGGGCTACCGTGCCTGGAAGGGTGACCTTTCTACCGATTACACCCTTTTCGAGAGCGGCCTCGGACGTTTCGTGAAACTCGACAAACCCCAGGATTTCCCGGGGAAACAGGCTCTCCAGATCGAAAAGCAGCAGGGCCCAGCCAAGGGTTTCGTGACGCTGACGGTCGATGCCGGGGATCTTGATGCGCCGTATATGTCCAGCATCTGGAAAGGCGATGAGATTGTCGGTGAGGTGACCTCCTGCGGCTGGGGCTATCGGGTCAACACCTGTATCGCACTCGGCGTCGTGCGATCCGGCCTGGACGCGCCCGGCACCGACCTCGAGGTCGAAATCTACGGACAAAGATACAAGGCCGTCGTTCAGCCGGATCAACCGCTTTGGGACCCGGAAAACGAACGGCTTCGGGCGTGAGCCGGACTGCCGAAGAATACTGCAACCAGTCGGCATTGAAATCGGAGGAATGCGCATGACCGGGAGTGAAGTCAAACAGCGCCGCCGTTCCGGTGGGCGTTCTGCCCGCACGGCAGCGCGCGCGCGTCCGCTCGATGAAGCGATCCGGCCGGTCCGGCCGGGCATGCCGGGCGGGCAGCTCCGGCCGTTGAAGGAAACGGACGTAGAGCGCATCAACGAGGCCGCTCTGCAGGCACTGGAGGAAATCGGTTTCGGCTCCGCTCCAGCTTCCGGGCGAGCCTATCTCAAAGAGGCCGGTGCGATCGAGGGGGATGACGGGCGAATTCGTTTTCCGCGCGCGCTTGTCGAGGACATGCTCGCAAAGGCGGCCCGGAACCTCACGCTGCACGGCAGGGATCCGAAATTCGACCTGAACCTGTCGGGCACGAATGTTCACTATGGCACGGCAGGTGCCGCGGTTCATATCGTCGATCCGAAGACCGGCGACTACAGGCACCCGACAGTTCAGGATCTCTACGATGCAGCACGCCTGGTTCAACGGCTGGACAATGTGCACTTCTTTCAACGCCCTCTTGTCTGCCGCGAATTCGAATCGTCTCGAGAGCTTGACATAAACACTGTCTACGCAGCGTGCGCAGGGACAACGAAACACATCGGAACCTCGTTCACCGAGGCCGCCAATGTAGCTCCGGCCATGGAGTTGCTGCACGGGATCGCCGGCGGCGAGGACGCCTGGCGGGAGCGCCCGTTCGTCTCGAACTCCAATTGTTTTGTTGTGCCTCCCCTGACCTTCGCCGAGGAAAGCTGTGAGGTGATGGAAGCGTGCATTCAAGCGGGAATGCCCGTGCTGCTGCTGTCGGCCGGTCAGGCCGGGGCTACCGCACCAGCGCCAATCGCAACGGCCGTCGTGCAGGCTGTTGCTGAATGTCTTGCCGGCGTTGTTTATGTCAATGCCATCAAACCCGGCCATCCTGCGCTGTTCGGCACCTGGCCATTTGTCAGCGACCTGCGGACCGGTGCAATGTCCGGCGGCAGCGGCGAACAGGCCCTGCTGAGTTCCGCCTGCGCGCAGATGCATCAGTTCTACGGCCTGCCGGGTGGTGCGGCAGCCGGGATCGCCGACAGCAAGTTGCCGGACATGCAGGCCGGCTGGGAACAGGGCATCAGCAATGTCATGGCCGGGCTGTCCGGTCTCAACATGGTCTACGAGGCTGTCGGCATGCATGCATCGCTCCTGGGTTTCTGCCTGGAGTCCCTTGTGCTCGGCAACGATATGCTTGGTCAGGTCTTGCGCTGCGTTCGCGGCATTGATGTCAAGGACGAGTTCGTCAACATCGATGTCATACGCTCGGTGGTACTCGACGGTCCCGGCCACTATCTCGGTCATGACCAGACGCTTCAACTGATGCAGAGCGAATATGTCTATCCCGACATTGCGGACCGTTCGAGCCCGAAGGAATGGGAGGAACGCGGCAGACCCCGTCTGCTCGACAGCGCCCAGGAAAAGATGCGCAGCATCCTTGCAGACGACGGGCACACGATCGACGCAGCAGCCGAAGAAGCGTTACGGGCAGTCCTGCCCCTTGCCGAACTTTCAAGGCCTTGAAGGCAACTCATCTCAAAAAACCAAGAACAGAAAGAGCATAAAGTGACACCTCCATCAAAAGCCCGCGTCGTCATCATCGGCGGTGGCGTTGTCGGATGTTCCGTCGCCTATCACCTGACCAAGAAAGGCTGGACCGACGTTGTCCTCCTGGAACGCAAGCAACTGACTTCAGGCACCACCTGGCATGCGGCCGGACTGATCGCCCAGTTGCGGGCGACGGAAAACATGACGCGTCTCGCCAAATACAGTCAGGAGCTCTATGGCAATCTCGAAGCGGAAACGGAGGTCGCGACCGGTTTCCGCCGCTGCGGCTCGATCACCGTGGCGCTGACCGAAGAACGCAAGGAGGAGATATTCCGGCAGGCATCGATGGCACGCGCGTTTGGTGTGCAGGTCGAAGAAATCACGCCTGACGAGGTGAAATCGCGCTACGGGCACCTGAATACCGACGGTGTTGTCGCCGGTGTTTACCTGCCGCTCGACGGTCAGGGCGACCCGGCCAATATTGCGCTGGCGCTTGCGAAAGGTGCCCGCATGGGCGGTGCAAAAGTGATGGAGCGTGTCAAGGTTACCGGTCTGCAGAAATCCGGCCGCCGGGTCACCGGTGTCGAATGGCAATCGGCGGCAGGCAACGGCACAATCGAGTGCGATCACGTGGTCAATTGCGGCGGCATGTGGGGACATGAACTGGGACGCATGGCAGGCGTCAACGTACCCCTGCACGCGTGCGAGCATTTCTATATCGTGACCGACAGCGTTCCCGGACTGACGCACCTGCCTGTTCTCAGGGTCCCTGACGAATGCGCCTACTACAAGGAAGACGCAGGCAAGATTCTTCTGGGAGCCTTCGAACCCAATGCCAAGCCCTGGGGCATGAACGGTATTTCGGACGATTTTGAATTCGACCAGTTGCCGGAAGATTTCGACCATTTCGAACCCATTCTGGAAGCAGCGGTCAACCGCTTGCCGCTGCTTGCCGAAACCGGCATTCATACATTCTTCAACGGACCGGAGAGTTTTACGCCGGACGATGCCTATCACCTGGGTCTGTCGCCGGAAATGGACAATGTCTGGGTGGCCGCGGGGTTCAATTCCATCGGCATCCAGTCTGCGGGCGGTGCGGGAATGGCGCTGTCCGAATGGATGGATACCGGAGAAAAGCCGTTTGACCTCGGTGACGTCGACATTTCCCGCATGCAGCCCTTTCAGGGCAACCGCCACTATCTGTTCGAGCGGTCCAAGGAAACGCTCGGCCTGCTCTATGCAGATCATTTCCCCTATCGGCAGAAGGCAACGGCAAGGGGTGTGCGCCGGACACCGCTCCACGAGCATCTCAAGGCGCAAGGTGCCGTTTTCGGCGAACTGGCGGGATGGGAGCGGGCCAACTGGTTTGCCGACGAAGGTCAGGAGCGCGAATACCGCTATACGTGGAAACGGCAAAACTGGTTCGACAATGCCGCCCGCGAACACTTGGCAGTCCGCGAAAATGTCGGCATCTACGATATGTCGTCCTTCGGCAAGATCCGTGTCGAAGGACCCGATGCCGAAGCCTTCCTGAACTATGTCGGCGGTGGCGACTATTCCGTGCCGGACGGCAAGATCGTCTATACGCAGCTGTTGAACGATCGCGGCGGCATAGAAGCCGATGTGACGGTGACCCGCCTCTCGGAGACCGCTTATCTGGTCGTCACTCCGGCGGCAACACGCCTTGCCGACGAAACCTGGCTGCGGCGGCATGTCGGCGACCACAGGGTCGTGATCACGGATGTTACCGCCGGCGAAGCGGTTCTTGCCGTCATGGGACCGAAGTCGCGGGCACTCCTGCAAAAGGTCTCGCCGAACGATTTCAGCAACATCGTCAATCCGTTCGGTACAGCCCGAGAAATCGAGATCGGCATGGGCCTCGCGCGCGCGCATCGGGTCACCTATGTCGGCGAACTCGGTTGGGAAATCTATGTTTCGTCAGACATGGCCGCGCATGTGTTCGAAACACTCCACGAAGCGGGCAAGGAGCTAAATGCCAAACTGTGCGGAATGCACATGATGGACTCGTGCCGGATCGAAAAAGGCTTCCGGCACTTCGGCCATGACATCACGTGTGAAGATCACGTGCTGGAAGCCGGACTCGGGTTTGCGGTCAAAAGAGACAAACCCTCGTTCATCGGTCGCGATGCAGTGCTGCGCAAGCGCGAAGCAGGTCTCGAAAAGCGACTGGTACAGTTCCGCCTGACCGACCCGGAACCGCTCCTCTACCATGCTGAACCGATCCTGCGGGACGGCAATGTGGTCGGTTTCCTGAGCAGCGGAAACTACGGGCATACTCTTGGGGGTGCCGTTGGCCTCGGATATGTGCCCTGTCATGGGGAAAGCGTGGAACAACTGCTGAGCTCGTCTTACGAAATTGAAGTCGCTGGTGTGCGGGTCAAGGCCGATGCGTCCCTCAAACCTCTTTATGACCCGAAATCGGAAAGGGTGAAGGTCTGATCAACTGACGTAAAACTCCCTCGAGCGCAGGGCTTCAGCTTGTGAAAATCCAAGTCCGGCTCGTCTATCAATTAATTTTTGAGACCTATTGTCTCAATTTTTAATATCCGGTAACAATGACCTGACGATGGCGAAGGATCGGATTTGACCTCTTCTGGCCTTATGATGCTTCGCAATCTGGCCCTAAGAGTGCGATGGAAAGTCGAGTTAAATCTCTTCCCAACGCATTATTTGCGAAAAGAGATTTTCTTGAATTCACGGGAGTATTCGACATGAAAATGACGACCGAGGAAGCCTTTGTCAAAGTGCTTCAGGCGCACGGAATAGAACATGCATTCGGCATTATCGGCTCTGCCTTCATGCCGATTTCCGATCTGTTCCCTCAGGCCGGCATCAAATTCTGGGACTGCGCGCACGAGGGATCGGGCGGGATGATGGCGGACGGTTACACCCGTTCCACCGGCAAGGTCAGCATGATGATTGCCCAGAACGGGCCCGGCATCACCAACTTCGTCACGGCTGTCAAAACCGCCTACTGGAATCACACACCGCTCCTGCTCGTCACACCGCAGGCTGCGAACAAGACGCTTGGCCAGGGCGGGTTCCAGGAAGTGGAACAGATGGCACTGTTCAAGGACATGGTCGCGTATCAGGAAGAAGTCCGTGATCCCACGCGCGTTGCCGAAGTGTTGAACCGCGTGATCTTGCAGGCGAAACGCGCAAGCGCACCGGCCCAGATCAACATGCCCCGTGATTTCTGGACACAGGTTGTCGATATCAACCTGCCTGCGATCGTTGATTTCGAACGCCCCGCCGGCGGCGAAACCGCGATCCAGGAAGCGGCCGAACTGCTGAGCACCGCGAAGTTCCCGGTCATCCTGAATGGCGCGGGCGTCGTTATCGGCGGAGCCATTCCTGCTTCGATGGATCTTGCCGAACGCCTGGATGCTCCGGTCTGCTGCGGCTACCAGCACAATGACGCGTTCCCCGGTTCACACAGGCTCTTTGCCGGCCCGCTCGGCTACAACGGTTCGAAGGCCGGCATGGAACTGATCTCCAAGGCGGACGTCGTTCTCGCATTGGGTACACGTCTCAATCCGTTCTCCACACTGCCCGGATACAGCATGGATTATTGGCCGAAGGACGCCAAAATCATTCAGGTCGACATCAATCCCGATCGTATCGGACTGACGAAACCCGTCTCCGTCGGAATCGTCGGAGACGCGAAGAAAGTGGCTGAGGCGCTTCTGGACAAACTCTCTGCGAGCGCCGGAAACGACGGTCGCGACGAGCGCGTGCACACCATCGCGCAGACCAAGTCCCGTTGGGCACAGCAACTTTCTTCAATGGATCACGAGGACGACGATCCCGGCACCACCTGGAACGAACGTGCCCGCGCCGCAAAGCCCGAGTGGCTGAGCCCGCGCAAGGCATGGCGGGCCATTCAGGCAGCCCTTCCCAAGGAAGCCATCATCAGTTCCGACATCGGCAACAACTGTGCGATCGGCAATGCTTATCCGAGCTTCGAAACCGGGCGCAAATACCTGGCGCCGGGCCTGTTCGGGCCGTGCGGTTACGGCCTTCCGGCCATCGTCGGCGCCAAGATCGGCTGCCCGGACACACCTGTCGTCGGTTTTGCCGGGGACGGTGCCTTCGGCATTGCGGTCACCGAACTGACCGCAATCGGACGCAACGAGTGGCCGGCAATCACAATGGTCGTTTTCCGGAATTACCAGTGGGGGGCGGAAAAGCGCAACTCGACACTCTGGTACGACGACAACTTCGTCGGCACCGAACTCGACGAACAGGTGAGCTATGCGGAAATCGCCAAAGCCTGTGGTCTGCAGGGTGTTCAGGCACGCACGATGGATGAGCTGACGCAGATGCTCGACAAGGCAATTGACGACCAGATGAAACACGGCAAGACCACCCTTGTCGAAGCTCTGATCAACCAGGAACTCGGAGAGCCGTTCCGCCGCGACGCGATGAAGAAACCGGTCGCGGTTGCCGGTATTTCGGCGTCCGACATGCGTCCGCAAACGGCAAGCTGAAAGGCCGGTTTGCAACGCAATGGGTGATGTTCTTGTCCTGAATTCCGGATCCTCCTCGATCAAGTTCGCGCTTTTCGGCGCGGACCTGTCGAAAAGGACCAGCGGAAGCGCTGTCGAAATCGGCGGCGCTTCCAGCCTGGTTCTGAACGGCACCCGGCAAGACGTCAGCCTGCCAGATCACGTTGCAGCACTTGAAGCGATTTTCCGGTCGCTAGAGGAAGCAGGCGTGGACCTCGTCAATCTTGCGGCCGCCGCGCACCGCGTCGTGCATGGCGGCCGCAATCTGCGCGCGCCCTGTCTGGTGACACCCGACATTGCCGACGAGATCGGGCGCTGTTCACCGCTTGCGCCCCTTCACAATCCCCATAATCTTGCCGCCATCCGGGCCGTTGCGGAACTCGCGCCAAACCTGCCGCAATGCGTCAGCTTCGACACTGCTTTTCATGCGAGCAATCCCGACGTTGCAAGGCGATACGCAATCCCGGACAGCGCAGTGGAAGACGGACTGCAGCGCTACGGGTTCCACGGCATTTCCTATGAAAGCCTTGTGCTGAAACTGCCCGAACTCTCTGCAAACGTGCTGCCGGACAAGATCCTCGCCATGCACCTGGGTAACGGGGCGAGCCTGTGCGCCATCGGGAACGGGCGTTCGGTTGCCACGACGATGGGCTATTCACCCCTCGAAGGATTGACGATGGGCACCCGATCCGGGTCTATCGATGCCAACGTGGTCCTGAAACTTGTGGCCGACCACGGTCTCCAGCGCACGTCGGAGATACTCAACAAGGAGAGTGGATTGCTGGGGCTTGGTGGCGAGTCCGACATGCGCAAGCTCCACCAGATGAGGACGACGAAGTCCGAATTTGCAATCGATCATTTCTGTTACTGGGCCGTCCGTCACGCAGGATCGATGATTGCCGCGATGGGCGGTCTGGATGCCATCGTATTTACCGGCGGGATCGGCGAAAATGATGCCGTTGTCCGCCGAAAGATCCTTGAAGGGCTTGCCTGGCTCGGCATAGATCTCGACCCGAACGCAAATGCGTCGGGAGCCAGCAAGCTGCACACACCTTCCTCGAAAAAAATGGTATGGATCGTCCCAGCCGAAGAGGAAGAGATGATTGCACGCAGCGCGCAAGCGATCATGGAGGAACATTGATGTCACTAAGCGAACCGGTACTCAACACGTCGCCGGAAGTGTCGGACGAAGTCCGCAAGACGACCTGTTACATGTGTGCGTGCCGGTGTGGCATCAACGTGCATCTCAAGGACGGCAAGGTTGCCTATATAGAAGGAAATCGGGATCACCCGGTCAACAAGGGTGTGCTGTGTGCCAAGGGCTCGTCGGGCATCATGCAGGTCAACGCTCCCTCCCGATTGCGTGCCCCGCTCAAGCGGACCGGACCGCGCGGTTCAGGTGAGTTTGAGGAAATCTCCTGGGACGAAGCACTCGAACTCGCGACCTCCTGGCTGGACCCGGTTCGCAAATCTGCCCCGGAAAAACTGGCTTTTTTCACCGGACGTGACCAGTCGCAGAGCTTTACGAGCTTCTGGGCGCAGAATTTCGGAACTCCCAATTACGCTGCACATGGCGGATTCTGTTCGGTCAACATGGCAACCGCAGGCATCTACACGATGGGAGGGGCCTTTTGGGAATTCGGCCAGCCGGATTGGGAGCGCACCAAACTCTTCATGATTTTCGGTGTCGCGGAGGATCACGATTCCAACCCGATCAAAATGGGTCTCGGAAAACTGAAGGCGCGCGGCGGCAAGGTGATCGGCGTCAACCCGATCCGCTCGGGCTATAATGCAATCGCCGATGAATGGGTCGGAATAACTCCGGGCACAGATGGCCTCTTCATTTCCGCCCTGATCCATGTCCTTTTGAAGGCCGGCAAGATAGACCTGACCTACCTGGCCCAGTTCACCAATGCGCCGTGCCTGATCAATGCGACCCCCGGTTCGCCCGAGGAAGGGCTCCTCCTGCGGGACAATGACGACAAGACGCTGGTGATCGATCGGGCCAGCGGCACGCTTCAACCCTTCGACAAGGAGGGGGTCAACCCGGATCTCGCCGCCAGCGTCGACATGGACGGGGTCACCCACAAGACCGTCTTCCAGCATCTCGCCGACCAGTTTCTGTCCGACGACTTCAGCCCTGAGGCCGTGGCCGAGCGGTGCGGCGTCACCGCTGGACGCATCAAGGCAATCGCGGCCGAACTGGCCAGGGTCGCTTTCGAGGAAGCATTCGAAATCGACCAGCCCTGGACGGATTTTCGAGGCAAGCGGCATGAGAAAATGCAGGGGCGGCCCGTCAGTTTTCACGCCATGCGGGGAATCTCGGCGCATTCAAACGGGTTCCAGACGTGCCGCACGCTCCACATCCTGCAGATCCTGCTCGGAACGGTGGAAGTTCCCGGTGGTTTCCGTTTCAAGCCTCCCTACCCCAAACCCGTCGAGGCGCATCCCACGCCACATTGTCATTCCAAGCCGGACTGTCCGCTCGACGGGCCCCATCTCGGCTTTGTGCGCGGCCCCGCGGACCTGGCACTGAAGGAAGACGGCACACCGGCAAGGATCGACAAGGCATTTACCTGGGATAACCCGCTTTCGGCCCACGGGCTGATGCATATGGTCATATCCAATGCCCATGCCGGCGATCCCTACAAGATCGACACCCTGTTTCTCTACATGGCCAACATGGCCTGGAACTCGTCCATGAACACGCGCGGCGTCATGGAGATGCTGACCGACAAGGACGAAAACGGTGACTATGTCATCCCGCGCATCATTTACTCCGACGCCTATTCTTCGGAGATGGTCGCCTATGCGGATCTGATCCTGCCCGACGCGACCTATCTGGAACGGCATGATTGCATTTCTCTTCTGGACCGGCCGATTTGCGAGGCCGATGCGGCAGCCGACGCGATCCGCTGGCCGGTGATCGAACCGGACCGGGACGTTCGGGGGTTCCAGTCGGTGCTGGTGGATCTCGGTGCGCGTCTGAAGTTGCCCGGCTTCACCAACGAAAAGGGCGAGCCCCTTTACACCGATTACGCCGATTACATGGTCAATCACATGCGCCGGCCGGGTATCGGACCGCTGGCCGGCTTCCGCGGCAACGGCACAGAATCCGGTCGTGGCGAAGTCAACCCGAACCAGCTTGAACGGTATATCGAGAACGGCAGCTTCTTCATCGAGCACGTTCCGGCCGAAGCCACATTCTACAAACCATGGAATTCCGCCTATCAAAAATGGGCGGTTGATCTCGGGTTTTACGACAAGCCTCAACCCTACCTGTTCCAGCTCTATGTCGAACCCCTTCGCCGCATGCAGCTTGCTGCCGAAGGTCATGGCGACAGGCAGCCGCCGGATCACCTGCGCAAACAGATCATGGACCACCTGACGCCCTTCCCTGTATGGCATCCGCCGCTGGAAGACGCGTCGGTCGATACCGAAGACTATCCAGTCCATGCGCTCACCCAGCGGCCGATGGCGATGTACCACTCCTGGGGCAGCCAAAACGCCTGGCTGCGACAGATCCACGGCCGGAACCCGCTTTATGTTCCGACGAAGATCTGGAAGGAAAACGGATTTGAAGACGGTGACTGGGCAAGGGTCACGTCCGTACATGGCGAGATCACCGTTCCTGTCGCGCATATGGCCGGACTCAACGAGAATACGGTCTGGACCTGGAACGCAATCGGCAAACGCAAGGGGGCCTGGGCGCTTGACGAAGATGCACCGGAAGCCACCAAGGGCTTCCTGTTGAACCATCTCATTCACGAGTTGCTGCCTCCAAACGGTGACGGCCTGCGCTGGTCGAATTCCGATCCGGTTACCGGTCAGGCGGCCTGGTTCGATCTCAGGGTAAAAGTTGAAAAGGTGAAAGCGCCACCGGAAAGCCAGCCGGTCTTCAGCGCGCTGAAGTCACCGGTTGGCACTGGACCCGCAACTGTTCGGCAGAAGGTGACCTCATGACCCGGCTGCCTGAAACAACACAAAAGAAACTCGGTCTTGTCATCGATCTGGACACCTGTGTGGGGTGTCATGCGTGCGTCACGGCCTGCAAAGGCTGGAACACGGAAAATTATGGCGCCCCGCTCAGTGACACGGATGCGTATGGCAGCGAACCGGTCGGAACCTTCCTGAACCGTATCCACAGCTATGAAGTCGAACCGACAGGCGGCGGCTGCAGCCAGACGGTGCATTTTCCGAAATCCTGTCTTCACTGCGAAGACGCCCCGTGCGTGACGGTCTGTCCGACCGGCGCCAGCTACAAACGCTCCGAGGACGGCATCGTTCTTGTCAACGAGGATGCCTGTATCGGCTGCGGTCTTTGTGCCTGGGCTTGCCCGTACGGTGCACGGGAGCTGGATCTTGCAGCCGGCGTGATGAAGAAATGCACGCTCTGCGTCGATCGTATCTACAATGAAAACCTGCCCGAAGAGGACCGGGTACCGGCCTGCGTACGGACCTGCCCAGCCGGCGCGCGGCATTTCGGTGATTTTGCGGATCCGGAGAGCAATGTCTCAAAGCTCACCGCAGAACGCGGCGGCATTGACCTGATGCCGGAACAGGGCACGAAACCGGTCAACAAGTACCTGCCGCCCAGACCAAAGGACCAGATGAAGGACATGGACGTCCTGACGCCCTTGATTGAACCTGTCTGCGAGGAACCCAAGGGTTTTCTTGCCTGGCTCGACAAACGACTGGAGGCGCTCTGATGCATCCGGCTCCTTCCGTTATCATCTTTACCGTGTTGTCCGGACTGGGCTTCGGCTTGCTGACCTTTCTCGGGCTCGGTCTCCCCGGAGCCACCGGTTGGGCTGCGTTTTTCTACTTCGCAGCCGGATTCGCGCTGGCCGTCGGCGGTCTTCTGGCTGCGACGTTCCACCTCGGCAATCCCCAACGCGCCCTGAAGGCCTTCACACAGTGGCAGACAAGCTGGCTTTCCCGGGAGGCGTGGCTTTCGACGGCTGCGTTGATCGTGCTGGGCGTCTATGCCTTTGCCGCGATCTTTTTCAACGCTTCGATCACGTTGCTTGGCTGGCTTGGCGCCCTTCTTTCTTTGGCGACAGTTGTCGCAACAGCCATGATCTACGCCCAGCTGAAGACCGTGCCACGCTGGAACCACTGGCTTACGCCGCTTCATCTGCTGACAATTTCGTTGGCAGGCGGGGCAATGCTTGCACAGCAGGCGGGCGCAGCGGCGGTGCTTCTCCTGTTTGCCGGCGCAGTGCAGATTTTCCATTGGGTTTTGGGGGATCGACGATTTGAAGAACGTGGCCACACCATCGAAACGGCGACAGGTCTCGGAGACCGGGGCAAGGCCCGCCTCTTCGAACCACCGCACACCGGCTCGAACTACCTGTTGAAGGAAATGGCCTTTGTTGTCGGCCGCAAACACGCACAGAAACTGCGCCTCATTTCATTCGTTGCAATGATCGTGCTGCCGCTGGTCATCGTAGTTCTTTTGCCGATGAACCCTTTCACAGCTGTCATCGCGACACTGTTCTATCTGGCCGGAGCCTTTGCATCCCGATGGCTGTTCTTTGCCGAAGCACAGCACGTGGTCAGTCTCTACTACGGCGCGTCCGGCTCCAATCCGCCCTATCAACCTAGCTTATCTCGCTGAATTTTCTTAAGGTATTTGGATGAAAAGCGAGACCAAAAGGCGCAAGATAGGTTTCCTGTTGATCGAGGGCTACGCCCTGCTGTCCGTTGCCTCCGCGATCGAACCGCTAAGGGCGGCAAACAAGCTGAGTGGCAAAGCACACTTCAGTCTCAGCTACTTTTCGCAGAATGCCGGCAAGGTGCGCGCGACCTGCGGTGCGCAGTTTGAAACCGAGCCTCTTGGGATCCTGAGCAACCAGGTCGATATTCTGTTTGTCGTTGCGGGCAACAACCTGGGAGACCATGAGAACACCACCCTTTATGCGCAGCTCAGAAAACTGGCGGCACACGGCGTCGCGCTTGGAGGCATCTCGGGCGGTGGCGCATTGCTGGCCAAAGCCGGGCTAATGGAAGACCGGCGGTTCACCGTTCATTGGGAGCACGTTGAGGAACTCAACGCCCTTTCTGACGGCTACTTCCTGGAGCGGCGAATTTTCGTCGTCGACCGCAATCGTTACACATGTGCGGGCGGCGTTGCCTCGCTCGACATGATGCTTGCCCTGATCAAGACGGAACTCGGAGCGGAGCTTGCAACGACCGTGAGCGACTGGCTGGTGCACAGCGGGATGCGCAGTGCGGACGAACCGCTTCGCTCCCGCTACCTGGGCAGCAACAGCAGCCTGAACAGTTGCGTCGCGGCCGCCGTCGAACTCATGGAAAGCCATGTCACGGATCTGCTCACGCTTGACCAGATCGCGATGTTGGCGGGCGTCAGCTCCCGCAAGCTGCAGCGCAATTTCAAGTCCGATCTCAGTATCAGCGTCATGCGCTGTTACATGGACATCCGCCTGCACAAGGCCGATGAACTGCTACGCAAGACAAGAATGGCCGTCGCACAGGTTGCCTTTTCGACCGGATTTGTCGACCAGGCGCATTTCGCCAGCGTCTACCGGGAAAAATTCGGGTTTTCCCCCACGGAGCGGCGCAAGAAGACCCGTGTGTCTCCGCCGGTTGTCCGGACCGCAGTCCTTACCGAGGAATCGGAAGACACCGTGGCGCATGCGCATCACTGAACGCGGACAAAGCTTTCACGCATGCCCTCCGGCAGATCGACGCCGAGCAGCGTCAGCACCGATGCGGCGATGCCGAGCTGTGAAAGTTCTTCGGTCTCGGCAGGCGCCTTAGCATCGGAAAACAGGTAAAACGGCACTTCGGTTGCCATCGGGACCGTTCCCCCGTGCCAGTGATCGGCAGTCATGCCGTGATCAGCCGTGACGACGATGTCGTACCCGAGGGAACGCCACAGCGGTATCGCGCGCGACAACGCATTGTCGATGTGCCAGATCTGCCGGCGGTATTCCATGCTGTCACCCCCGAATGTGTGCCCGAGCGTGTCAGCCGAGCAGGAATGCAGAAGCATGTAGTCAGGCGCATGGCGCTCCATCAGCACCGTTGTCTGGGCGCAGAGGTCAATCTCCGCAGGAGCGACCGCGTTGATCGGACCGTATCCTTCCATGGAATAGAACCGGCCGTACTGGATGTCGGCGGTCTCGTCTTCGTGTTCGACCGATCGCAGCCTGTCCCAGGCCTGATCTACGTAAAGCCGGTGAAAATACTCCTGGGCGACCGCACCGGTCGTTTTCCCCGCTGCGCGCACTTCGGAAAAGATGTTCGGCGACGACGACCTGCGCATGCCTTCGTTCGAGACAATGCCATGTTCGTGCGGCCATAGCCCGGTATGGATCGTTTCATACATCGGGCCTGACAGGCTGGGCAGAGCCGTCTGCATCTTCCAGCGCCTGGCCTGCTCCAGCCTGACCGCACCTTCCAGATAACCACACTCGCTGAGGACCGATGCGTAACCGGCACCATCCATGATCACGAGCAGCACTTTTCTCATTTTCCGTCTTCCCCTGGAAACGACCGGGCATCCGGCCTCTTTTCAGCATTGCCGGCACGGTTCGATCAGTCGTCCAAAAGAAATCACGTCGACCTCAAGAGAATTCGCCTTGCCATCACGATGGATGTATCGGCGTGAAATCGTTCTGTAAACGCGCATTCGACCCGTTCTCTTGCACATATGCGACACGTCCCGCGACATGTATCCCGGACATCTGTTTTCGGCGCTGTTCCCCACCTCGTTCCGGTATGTACAAATCCGCCGTTGCCAGGACGCGGGCATCTAGCCATTTGTTTTTCTGCGGTTTCACCTTGCCTTTTGCCGCATTAACCCGTATTCAGCGCGGCCATTCCAAATTCGAGACTGCATATCCTGCCCGAACTGCCGCTCGTGTGGCGGAAATGAAATCCCCACTGGAGAGAGATGCCTGCTCGTCACATTTTTGAAACTGAAGTTCGATCAGAGAATGCTGAAAGTGAGACGAACTTCCGCTTCAGGTGACGAACGGATCGTGGTGCGTTTGCGCGTCGCTAAACGAGGACGGCTGAAATGACCGAAACAATCGGACTTGATTTTGGGACCTCCAACACCGTTGCGGTGGCGGCCCGGCAATCTGCGACGCAGCCCGTTCATTTTCAGGACAGGCAGGAGACATTTACCTCCTTGCCGACAGTCCTGAGTTTTCTGGATCGCGGCGCTTCCCGGGCGCTTCATCCCGAAGTCGGCCCCTGGGCGATCCGGCAATTCCTGGATAGCTTTGGCGATGTCCGCTTCATCCAGTCGCTCAAGACCTTCGCTGCCAGCCGTCTTTTCAAGGGCACGGGCGTTTATGGAGTGCGTTTCGAATTCGAGGACCTGATGGCAACATTCCTGCGCTGCGCCTTTGAGCGCGCCGGGACACGTTTCGATCCCGCCGGTACCCGGCTGGTCGTTGGCCGCCCGGTTGAATTCGCAGGTCACAATCCGGACGAAACCCTGGCGATGGAACGTTACCGCAGAGCATTTCGCAAGGTCGGATTTGAGGACATTCTGTTTGTCATGGAACCTGTGGGAGCAGCGTTTTCCTATGCACAGTCGCTGGAAAGAGACACGACCATTCTCGTGGCCGATCTCGGAGGCGGCACCACGGACTACTCCATCATGCGGTTCGAGACTGCGGCCGGGCACCTGAAGGCAACGCCTCTGGGGCGCGGAGGCATCGGAATTGCCGGAGACACGTTCGACTACCGCATCATCGACAATGTTGTCCTGCCGAAACTGGGCAAGGGATCGGCCTACCAGAGCATGGGCAAGGTCCTTGAGATCCCGCCAAACCTTTTCTCCAACTTCGCCCGCTGGCACATGTTGTCGATCTTCAAGACGTCCGACGATTTCAAGGAAATGAAGAAGCTGCTGCGCTGGTGCCTGGAGCCGGACAAGATCGAAATGTTCATCGAACTCGTCGACGAGGACCAGGGTTATCCGCTCTACAAGTCCGTGTCCGAAACGAAAGCCAGGCTGTCGTCAGATGACGAAGCGGAGTTTTCCTTCGCCCCTCTCGGTGCGGATTTCCGGGCGATAGTCTCCCGCCAGGAGTTCGAAGGCTGGATCGCCGCTGACCTCGCCAAGATGGACAAGGCCCTCGACGCAACGCTTGCAAAGGCGGGACTTTCTGAAAACGACATCGACCGTGTGTTCATGACGGGCGGAACCTCCTTCGTGCCCGCTGTCCGCCGCCAGTTCGCCAACCGGTTCGGAACGGAGAAGATCTCCGGCGGCAACGAACTGACCTCCGTCGCCAACGGTCTGGCGCTGATCGGCGCACGGGAAGATGCCGCAGATTGGGCGGTGGCGGCTTAGTCACAAAACGTCCTGTCTGCCTATATCGACAAAACGTCACTCACTCTGTTCGTAGTGAGCGCCATCCAGCATAAACGCCAGCACCTCGGACAGGTTGCCTACGCTGCACCATGCCTCCACAACGTTTTTCCCTGCATCGAACGAGTAGTGAACGAAGTCGTCTTCACTTGAAATCACATCTTCCGAACAGGTACGATTGTGTCTGGATACGGTTTCGTCGAACCGATGCTCGATCGTATCGAGATCCAGACGTACGCTCCATCCCGGGTTGTCGAGCGTTTTGATTGTCAGTCCACCCTGATGTTCCCAGTCACCGTCGCAGTTGGCGGCGAACCACTTTTCGATTTGCGAAATGCTGATGTCCGTCAATACCTATGTCCCCGGTTGGTCCAAGACTGTCATTTCCACATTGACCCGATCGCCCGCCGAAATCTTTTCAACCTTGCGCACTGCGGCCTTGACTGGCAGCAGGAAAGAGCCGGAAGCCTTGTCCGGCCAGATGGTGGTGCGCCATGTCGAGGAGCCGATGCTGGCCTTGACCCTGATCATGCCCCAGCTTTTCGCCTTCTGGCCACCAGCCAGAAAACGAATCTGGTCGGCGCATTCCGCCGGCAGGGTGATGAACGTCCAGCCGCCCGGTCCGGGCGACATCCACAGGTCACCGGAAAATTCCAATTGATCAAGCACGATGGTTCAACTTCGGTTCGAGGAAGAAGAATTTGCAACATGGCGGTAATTTCAGAGAACCAGCATCGCCGTCAACCGCCTACAGGCCTTGCAGATAGCGCTGCTGCCATTTCCTGAAAAAGAGATTGGACCGGGCGCCGGAAAACCCGACGCCCGAAGCCATCTTCAGCCAAACGCCCGGCGCAGCATGGGCACCCGCTTGATGATCAGATAGTCGAGTGCAAGTACGCTCAACAGCGTCAGACCAACCAGCGGAAAAGCCAGCGACAGAAACAACATCAGGATCATTGCGCCGCGCCAATGCGGAAGATCCTCAGGTGTTTTTGGTGCAAAAACCCGCAGCGCCATGCCTTTTGGCCGGCGCAGCCACCACATCACGGCGCCGCTGACACACAGGAAGATCACCGACAGACAGACCAACGTGTTGAGGATCAGGTTCCAGAGACCCATCAGACCCATGTGCAGCGGAATGCCGACCGCCATTGCCTTGCCCGCTGCCGAGTAATCGGCAAAGGCGACATTGGCGAGGACACGGCCGGTGTACTGATCGACATGAACGGTCCTGTCGGAAAACGGGTCTTCCGCATCAGCGCTCATCGTATCCTGGTTGATCGTCCAGACGCCGGTTTCGCCCCGGGGATAGGAAATGCGATATCTTGCATTGAAGCCCAGCGCACCGGCCAGTGTCGCAACGCTGTCGATGTCGACCGGAACACCGGGCGCTGTTCCCTCGATACCCGCCTCGGAACCGGATGCCGGCATCCGGGTCTGCTCCAGAGCCCAGGGCACCTCGGAAACCGCGCCGTGGTTCATCGCGGCATGGGTTTCGTCCGACAGGGGAACGTTGTCCCACTTTTCGGCAGGAAACGTGCTCCAGGCCTGAACGAACTTGCCGCCCCAGATGCCCGTCCAGGCCATGCCCGTGATCAGGAACGTCAGGAGCAGCACGGAAACATAAATGCCGATATTCACGTGCAGCGTTTTCAGCAGCGCTCGTCCCTTCTGGGTCAGGTCCGGAACAAGGGCTCTCACCAGAGAAACATCGCGCGGCCACCAGAGGTATAGTCCGGTCACGATCAGGACGAGGGAAAGACCCGCCGCGATTTCAAGGAGCCGGTCTCCGGGCGTCCCCAGAAGAAGATCGCTGTGAATGCCGTCGGCGAAGTCGTACCAACCCTGACGCCGGGACCAGCTTTCCACGATGTTGCCGGTGTAGGGATCGACGGCAACCATTTCCTGCGCGCCGTCCTGATTGATCCGGAAAACCGAAACGCTGTCTTCCGACCGCCCCTTCAGCCACTCCACAGGTGTGCCGCCCTGACGGCTTACAAGGGCGGCGTTGGCCTGATCCGAAATGGAGAGGACAGTGCTGTTTGCCGGAACCGGAACGACAATCCTCTCACCATCACGACCGTCAAAATAGCTGATATACATCATCATCAGACCGGTGACAGCGAGAACAGTCAGGAACGGAATGGCGAAAAGACCGGCATAAAAGTGCCAGCGCCAGGCCGCCAGATAGAAACGGCTGGGCGTGGACGCATTATTGGCGTCCGGAGAAAAAGTGCTCATGGGAACTCCATTGAAAACCTGCTGCAACGGGTCTCTGCCCGGCAGGTTTCAGATACGATCGGGGGTTTTGACTGGAGGTTCAGGCCCCATGAGGAGGTGCGCGCGCACCCAGTGAGCCGGCAATCGTGGTGGGCAGCCAGATGCCGTGACGTCCCGAAATCGATACACCAGAGATATGGGGTCGAAAGTCGAAACCGGTTGCTTGCGGAGTGTCGAGAAACGCGCCGACACCTGCAAAAACACAGTGTCCATGCGCGAGTGAACTATCTTCGTCATCTTCCGACGGCGCAGGAATTTCCAGACCATTGGCGTCCAGAGTTACCGTTCGCAACCCGTCCGTGGTACAGAGCGTAACGGTGAACCCACCATCCGCCTGGACAGCAGGCATGAAGCCCTGAGGCACGAGTGCGGTGAACAGGAAGGGCAGCAACAGCAGCGCCATGCCTGCTGTTCTCAAGTCCGGAAATTTTAGCCGGAAGTGCCTCACACCCGAATGCCCCTTTCAAGATGCTCAATTCTTTAGGTCAGATTCCGGAGAAAAACAAATCCTGTCATCCAATGTGTCTGTTTCGACCAATGGATGTCGTTTTCTCGCTTGATCCGCCAATAGCGCTCCCCTAGATTGCCGCAACTTGACGGCGTCCTATCAGGGACTGAAAGCGATTCTGGATGCGGTTGACCCACTCAGGGGACCAAGGCCGGAGCTGTCCGAAGCAACGCGATGTTTGGCTGATTCAAAATCGGCCAACGTTGGTTGCATGCTTTCATCTCCCTGTTTCGCGGTCATTCAACTGCCGGTTCCGGCACCTGCCTTTGGGAGATAAATTATGATCAACCGGATTGTCCTCGCCAGCCTCGCTGCAGTTCTTTTACCTTCGGCAGCCTTTGCGCATGGTGGTCACCTGGGTGAACTTGCCGGACACGCGCACTGGATCGGCGTTGCAGCTCTTGCCGGGGCCGCTCTCGTTGCAGGCGTCGTCGCTTTGAAAGACCGCAAGAAACAGGACGTTGACGACGCAGCCGAAGCAGATGGGGCAGAAGAAGACAACGCCGGTGAAGCCGCTCAATGAGCGGAACACCGGTCTGGGAGCAATACTTGGCAGATCGACCGACACCAGCATACCGGTACGAAAAGGACCCGTCGGCGATCTATCGTCAGTCCTTTTCCATTGTGCGTGACGAAGCGGATCTCTCCTGTTTGCCGGAGGAATTGCACCCGACCGCCGTGCGTCTGATCCATGCCTGCGGGATGACGGATCTGCCAACTGAACTGGCCTGGTCGGATAAGGTGCTTGAAGCGGCAAACGACGCCTTCCGGAACAAGGCACCGATCCTGTGCGACGTCGAGATGGTGGCGCATGGCATCATCCGTTCCCATCTGCCCGCGGGAACTGATGTCGTCTGCACTCTCAATGATGAACGTGTTCGGGAGTTGGCAAAGCACCTTGGCACGACCCGCTCTGCTGCCGCCGTTGAATTGTGGACGGACCGCCTGGAAGGTGCCGTCGTCGCGGTTGGAAATGCGCCGACGACGCTGTTCCATCTCCTTGAAACGATCGCCTCGGGTGGCGCCATGCCGGCTCTTGTGCTCGGATTTCCGGTTGGATTTGTCGGAGCTGCCGAATCCAAGGACGCCCTGATCGAGAACCCGTTTGGCCTGCCGTTTCTGGCCCTCAGAGGCCGACGCGGCGGCTCTGCGATGGCAGCGGCGGCGGTCAATGCTCTTGCTGCCGGCCTGCCGGAAGAAAGTTGAGACAGCGGTGACCGAAAACAAAAAGGGCCTGAGATCGACAAACACCGGCAAGCCGATGCGATCGCGCGGGTTTCTATCCCGCCCCGGCGGTGGGGCTCAAGACAGTGCAGATCACACAGGCGGTCACGCTGGCGAAAAAACAATGTCGCGCGGGACAAGACAGGTTTCGGCCACTCTCGACGGCAGGCCGAAATCCCTTTCCTCGAAGACAAAGATCAAGCCCTATCATCTGGAGGACAAATGACCTCTCCCTGGCTGACCCTGATCGGCATCGGTGAAGACGGCGTTCTGGCTCCGGGAGGACAGGATGCACTCGTGCGCGCGGAAATCGTCTATGGCGGATCCCGTCACCTCGACCTGGCAAGTGTCGGATCTGCCGAGAAGAGAACCTGGCCATCGCCCTTTGCATCGGTTTTTGAAGACCTTTCACAATTGCAAGGAAAACGCATCGCGGTGCTGGCAACCGGCGATCCGATGTGGTTCGGCATAGGGTCATCGCTGGTCAGGCGTTTCGGTGCCGATCAGCTGAGAGTCTTTCCGTCCCTTTCCGCCTTTCAGCTTGCCGCCTCGCGATTGGGATGGCCGGTGCAGGACTGCGAGTGCCTGTCGGTTCATGGCCGGCCCGTCGACCTGTTGCGAAGCGCACTCTATCCAGGTGCCCGGCTTCTCGTCCTGACAAGCAGTGCGGACACACCGCGTGAGGTTGCGGACCTGTTGGCGGATGAGGGCTATGGCCAGACCCGGATGACCGTTCTGGAACATCTTGGCGGCGAAAAGGAACGAAAGGTTGCCTCGACCGCTGAAGACTGGTCCTGCGAAGTCGCTGCCTTTCATACACTTGCCCTTGATGTTGTCGCCGAACCGGGAACCCACATCCGGCCGCGGACACCCGGACTGTCCGACGAAGCTTTTCACCATGATGGCAAGATGACCAAGCAGGATGTTCGCGCTGTCACGCTGGCTGAACTGAAACCGCATCCCGGTGCGGTTCTCTGGGATATCGGCGCCGGTTGCGGTTCCGTTGCCATTGAGTGGCTCAGGGCCGCGAACCGGACACAGGCGTTCGGACTTGAACCTCTTGCCGAGCGCCGGCAGATGGCCATGGACAATGCCGTCGCTCTGGGTGTCCCCCATCTGAAGCTGATCGACGCAACCGCGCCGGAGGGCCTCCAGGGCCTGCCCGAACCGGACGCCGTTTTCATCGGTGGAGGTCTGACGGTGCCCGGCATCATCGATGCTGTGCTCAAGGCGTTGCCTCACGGAGGTAGGCTCGTCGCAAATGCCGTGACGCTGGAGAGCGAAGCCGTTCTGCTTGCGGCCTATCGGACACTTGGAGGAAACTTGAAGAAAATTTCCATACACCGCGCAAGCGCTGTCGGCGGTCTGACCGGCTGGCGCCCGCTCATGCCGGTGACGCAATGGAGCCTGACCAGATCATGAGCGGAACACTTTACGGCATCGGTCTGGGCCCCGGCGATCCGGAACTTATGACCCTGAAGGCACATCGGCTGATTGCGTCGGCAAAGGTTGTTGCCTATCCGGCGCCGGATACGGGCGAAAGTTTTGCCCGCTCCATCGCCGCCGGCACGATCCCCCATACTGCACGAGAAATTCCAATTGTCGTGCCGATGCGTGTCGATCGTTTTCCTGCCCAGGAGATTTACGACAAGGCATCGGAAGAGATTGCAGCAGTTCTTGCAACCGGCGAAGACGTCGTAACACTGTGTGAAGGCGATCCGTTCTTCTACGGTTCCTTCATGTACCTCTTCGACCGTCTGTCCGATCGCTTTCCGATTGAAATCGTTCCAGGTGTCACGTCGCTCACAGCCTGTGCGGCCCAGCTCCAGCGTCCGCTGACGTCGAGAAACGATGTTCTTACAGTAATCCCGGGACCGTTGCCGGACACCGAGATCGAACAGAAAATCGCGGAAGCACAGGCAGTCGCCATCATGAAGGTCGGACGCCACCTTTCCCGTTTGAGGGCTCTGCTTGGCCGGATGGGTCTTCTGGAAAGAGCCGGCTATGTGGAACGCGCCAGCCTGGCTGAGCAAAAGGTTCATCGCCTCATTGACCTTGAGGCCGAAACCGCCCCTTACTTTTCCATGATCCTCATCTACAAGGGAGACGAAGCGTGGACGCTTCCCCCATCCTTTTCGTCCTGAACGAAGCCGGTCTGGACACAGCCGAAGACGTTGCAAAGCGCTTTTCAACTGCGCGCATTCACGGCCTGGCGGGCCGCGTCCCAACGGCGGATACGCAGTTCAATGAAACCATTGAACATCTGCAACTGCTATTCAGGGCCGGTCATCCGATAGTCGGTTTCTGCGCCAGCGGCATCCTGATCCGCGCACTTGCACCGATCCTGTCGGACAAGCGCAACGAGCCGCCAGTCATTGCGGTATCGGAAGACGGTTCCAGCATCGTTCCGCTGCTCGGCGGACATCGCGGTGCAAACGAACTTGCCAGGATCCTGGCAAAGTCCCTGGGTGGCCACGCAGCGATCACCACGGCGGGTGATACGAAACTCGGTATTGCCCTCGACGTTCCGCCAAAGGGATGGATCCTTGCCAACCCGGAAGATGCAAAACCGGTGATGGCCGAACTTCTGTCCGGCGCGGATGTCCGCATAGAAGGCCAGGCGGACTGGTTGCTGGAAGCCGAACTCAACCAGTCCGACAACGCATCGATTGCGCTGGCAGCAACCGAAAAACCGGTGGAAGGAAGTCCCACCCGGCTTGTCTACCACCCGCAAAAATATGCGGTTGGTGTCGGCTGTGCCCGGCACTGTGATCCGGCGGAACTCATCGGCCTTGTCGAAGACCAGCTCGCGGAAGCCGGGATTGCCCGGGGTGCAGTCGCCTGCGTCGTGACCATCGATCTGAAAGCGGATGAAGCCGCCGTCAACGACCTGGTCAATTATCTCGGCGTGCCGCTGCGCGTCTTCTCCGCCGAGGAGCTTCAGCGTGAAACGCCGCGCCTCAAGAACCCGTCCAACATCGTTTTTCAGGAAGTTGGTTGCCACGGCGTTTCGGAAGGGGCGGCGCTGGCAGCGTCCGGTGCCTTCGGCGCACTTGTCGTTGAAAAACAGAAAACCGAAAGTGCCACATGCGCCATCGCGCGCGCACCCCAACCGATAGACCCGGCCACCATCGGCAGATCCCGGGGACACCTTTCGGTGATCGGCATAGGACCCGGCAAGGACGAATGGCGGACGCCGGAGGCCACGCGGCTCCTGTCTGCTGCAACGGATGTGGTCGGTTATTCGCTTTACCTGGACATTGTCGAAAGCCACATCACTGGAAAAAAGCACCACAATTTCCCGCTCGGCGCAGAAGAGGACAGGGTTCGTTTCGCGCTCGAGGAAGCCGGCAAAGGCAAGAATGTCGCCTTGATCTCGTCCGGAGACGCCGGCATTTATGCAATGGGTTCGCTGGTTTACGAGCTGCTTCACCGCAATGAGGAATTCGGCGGCGTCTCGGATGCTGCAAAACGCGTGAGCATTACCAACGCGCCGGGCATTTCGGCGCTGCAGGCCTGTTCGGCACGGATCGGAGCACCACTCGGCCACGACTTTTGCGCAATCTCGCTCTCCGACCTGCTGACGCCATGGGAGGCCATCGAAACACGGTTGAAGGCAGCTGCGGAAGGTGATTTCGTGATCGCGTTCTACAATCCCGTTTCCAAGCGCCGCCGTACACAATTGGCAGCCGCGCGCGAGATCCTCCTGAAACATCGCCCCGCAACAACGCCTGTCGTGCTCGGTGTCAATCTCGGCCGGCCGGAAGAAACGCTGCGGGTAACCACCCTTGAAGCGCTGACTGTCGACGAAGTCGATATGCTCACGACCGTTTTGGTCGGTTCCTCGAACTCACGCGCGATCATGAAGGGTGACGGCAGCATTTTTGTCTATACACCGCGCGGCTACGCCAAGCGGATCGACGCGCCCAGACCCGCAAACTCAGATTTACCGCCGGAAACCGAAAAGGCAGAAGAAAACCAATGACCGTTCACTTCATCGGCGCAGGACCTGGCGATCCAGATCTCATCACCGTTCGCGGACTACGATTGATCCAGTCGTGTCCGGTCTGTCTTTATGCCGGGTCTCTGGTGCCGGAACAGATTGTCTCCGCGGCGCCTGACGATGCGCGCGTCATCGATACAGCACCCATGACGCTGGATGAAATCATCGACGAAATCAGGGACGCACATGACAAGGGTCTGAATGTTGCCCGCGTGCACTCCGGCGACCCGTCGATCTACGGTGCGACGGCGGAACAGATGCGCCGGCTGGATGCACTTGACATAGATTACGATGTAACCCCCGGCGTGCCTGCGTTCGCGGCGGCAGCGGCGGCCCTGAAAACCGAACTGACGATCCCGGAAGTCGCCCAGACGGTAATCGTCACGCGGACGGCAATGCAATCCTCCGCCATGCCGAACAATGAGGACCTCGATACGCTCGGCAAGAGCGGCGCGACGCTCGCAATCCATCTTTCGATCCGGAACCTTCGGGAGATTGAACGTCAGCTTGTCCCCCATTACGGACCGGATTGCCCGGTGATTGTCGCCTATCGCGTGGGGTGGCCCGACGAGGCCTTTCTTCACGGCACGCTTTCAACGATTGCGAACCAGATACGCAAGTCCAAGATTACCCGGACTGCCCTTGTGTTCGTTGGCCATGCCCTGAAGCCGGGACAAGACTTCCGCGACAGCGCGCTCTACGACGCCGATCACGTGCATGTTCTAAGGCCGAAAAAGAAAGCGAAAGCCTCCTAGCATTTGGGCGCGTCATTCCGGATGGATGCAGCAAAGGCTGTGTGCCGATCCGGAATGAATTGGACCGACGACTGTACGGTGTCGGTTTTTCCAGGTCCTTACCGATCCCGTGACGGGTTCGATACAGGCAGGTTGCCTGCCTCATCTTCTTGCATTTGAGGCGGGTCAAAAAGACGAAATCACATGGGCAAATGAGCCCATCACATTGCCGCTCCGCAATCCCATGTCATCTCGTTTGTTGCCCTCGGCATCTTGCGCGGAAAACAGGCGGTCAGCCCTTCCCTCGGATACGATAGACGCATAATGAAATTCATGCCCGGCGAGCGGAGATGTCCAGGGCAACCCGCCAACGGGTTCCAGCATGCGATATCCGAGGTGACGCTTGCGATCCTCAAACGACGTCACCAAAGGCAATAGACCCAGCATACCGTGCCTCACTCCCGACGCGTCGATGAGACCTTCGCCGAGCGTCATGTAGCCACCGCATTCGCCGTAGATGAGTGTGCCCGCATTCGCAGCCTGCCGCATTCCTGACTTGAAGCCTTCAGCCCCTGCCAAGACCGCTGCATGGAGTTCCGGATACCCCCCTGGGAGAAATATCGCATCTGCATCCGGGCCTGGGGCTTCGTCGGCAACCGGTGAAAAGAAAGCGATTTCCGCACCCTTTCGTTGCCAATCGTGCAACAGGTGCGGATAGGAAAAAGCAAAGGCTACGTCGCGCGCCACCGCTATCTTCCGCCCCAGAGGCGGCGGCAGGTTCATCCGAATGGCTTCTGCAGCCGGAATACAGGTCGCCGCGCTTTCAATGGCAGCCAGATCAACATGTGTGCGGCAAAGCTCTGCCGCCGTTTCCAGAAACGTCTCCAGATCCTTGTGCTCACTCGCCTGCACCAGACCCAGATGTCTTTCCGGCAACGTCAATTCCATCGAACGCGGGATGGCCCCGAACACAGTCACACCCAGCGGTGCGAGCGCTGTACGAAGCATTGTTTCATGACGCGCACTGCCAACGCGGTTAAGGATTACACCTGCAATTTGAACATCGGGCCGGTAATTCTGAAACCCGAAAACCAGCGCTGCGACAGACTGAGCCTGCCTGGCACAATCAATGACAAGGATCACGGGAACAGTGAGGACCGCTGCAAGCTCGGCGGCGGATCCCTTCCCGTTCGCCGCGCCGTCGAACAATCCCATTGCGCCCTCAATCAGAAGCAATTCATGCCCTGCTGCCCGGTCCATCGCCAGGGCGCGCAGCGTATCGGTGTCCATCGCCCAGGCATCCAGGTTGATGCAGTGTTTGCTGCTGGCAGCTTCGTGAAACTTCGGATCGATATAGTCCGGACCGGATTTCGCTGACGCCACCAGACGACCGGCATTGCGGAGGGCTCTTAGCAGCGCGAGAGTAATCGTCGTCTTGCCGGCACCGGAGGAAGGTGCCGCAATCAACACCCCTCCGGGGTCCTGGGATGTCTCGCTATCCGGCATCTGCCGTTCGGTTCTTTGCGCGCAGATCCAGTGGATCGGATGTCAGTATCTTGCCAGACATGGCCCCGAGCCAATCCAGGCCATTGCGCAGTCGCACGACTTCTCCGACGCAGACTATCGCCGGAGGCTGGATATCGGCAGCTGCAGCATCGACCGCACAGCGACCCAGCGTCGTCTCCAGAACCTGTTGGCCGGCCAGGGAAGCATTGCACACGATACCCACAGGCTCGTCAACAGATCGCCCACAACTTATGAGTTTGCCGGCTATCGTCTCCAGATGTTTCATTGCCATGTACATGACTATTACCGGAGATCCCTTGGCAATCCCGTCCCAATTGATGGCATCGGGGGTCAAACCGGTCTGGTCATGACCGGTCAGGAACGTGACTGCCTGATTGCAGTCACGGTGAGTTGCCGGGATGCCCGCATAGGCGAGACCTCCGATACCGGCAGTGACACCCGGAATGATCCGGAACGGAACACCTGCCTCGACAAGACCGAGGGCTTCTTCGCCGCCACGCCCGAAGACGAATGGATCGCCGCCTTTCAAGCGAAGCACACGCTTTCCTGCGCGGGCATAATCGATGAGCTTCAGTGTGATATCGCGTTGTTTCGGACTGGGTTTGCCGCCGCGTTTGCCAGCAAAATCCGTCACCGCACCGGGTTTGACCCAGTCGAGAATGCTTCTGTCGACAAGAGCGTCATAAACAACAATATCCGCCTGGCGCAGACCGTTCACGGCGTGCAGCGTCAGGAGGCCGGGATCGCCTGGACCGGCACCGGCAAGCCACACCCAGCCAGATTCAAAAACCGGCAGGCCATCGGGAAAACTATTGTTCTTGTCAGTACCGTTCATGAATTCTGTTTATCCGGCATTTTCCGGAACGCCAAGCACCTGCGCGATGGAAAACACAAGGAATGCGACATTTCAGAGCAATGTCGCTCAGGAGCGCGCACCGGTCTGCAACATCAGCTATAGAGTCTGCATGTCGAGGAACGAACCGAAAGAACTGAGACGAGGCTGGACGACGGGCGCATGTGCAACGGCTGCGGCCAAGGCTGCCTATTGTGCACTCATAACCGGCACATTTCCCGACCCTGTTGAGATTTCCCTGCCAAGAGGCAGCACCGCCGATTTCATTCTCACCCGGCACAGTATTTCCGGTGATGTTTCCAGCGCGACCATCACCAAGGATGCGGGTGACGATCCTGACGTGACACATGGCGCCCTGATCACATCGACCGTGCGGATTTTGGAACCCGGATCGGGTGTCCGGTTCAAGGCCGGCGACGGTGTCGGCACGGTGACGCGGCCAGGCTTGCCGATCCCGCCGGGCGAACCGGCGATCAACCCGGTTCCGCGACAGATGATGCAGACAGCGATCGGGGAAGTCGCGGACAAATACGGCGCAACAGGTGATGTGGAAATCGAAGTCTCGATTGACGGCGGCGCGGAACTGGCGCTCAAGACAATGAACGGGCGTCTCGGCATCGTCGGTGGACTGTCGGTGCTTGGGACAACCGGTATCGTGCGCCCGTTTTCCTGTGCGGCCTGGATCGCTTCCATCCATCGCGGTATCGATGTCGCGCGCGCAATCGGTCTGACTCATGTCGTCGGCGCCACCGGAACGTCCTCCGAAGATGCGGTAAAGGCGCGATATTCTCTCGACGAGACAGCCTACCTGGATATGGGTGACTTTGCCGGTGGCCTGCTCAAGTACCTGCGCCATCACCCTGTCGACAGGCTGACCCTCGCCGGAGGGTTCGCCAAGTTCTCAAAGCTGGCGCAAGGTGCGCTCGACCTGCATTCAGCCCGGAGTTCCGTCGATTTTGCCTTTCTGCAGGACCTTCTTGCAGAAGCCGGTGCGTCTCCTTCTTCCATCGTCGATGCCGCCCAGGCAAATACGGCAAAGGAAGTACTCGACCGGTCACTGGAGGAAAATGTCGACCTGAGCGGTTTGCTGGCAAAACGAACAAAGCTGGAAGTCCGGAAAATTCTCAAGGGTGCGCCGGTTGCACTGGAAGTTCTGATAACCGATCGGCAGGGCAACGTCCTGGGAGAAAGCGGCTTTGACGGCACCTGATCACATCTTGCTGCTTGCGGGGACTTTCGAAGCCCGTCAGCTCGCCGAAAGGCTGAGCAGCACGTTTCCCGGACTGCACCTGACCGTTTCCTTCGCCGGCGTTGTCAGAGATCTGCCGGATCTTGGAGTGCCCACACGTATCGGCGGGTTCGGCGGGACAGCCGGGCTCGCAAAATTTCTTGAAGATGAGAGCGTCACCCTGGTCATCGATGCGACGCACCCTTTTGCGGCGCAGATGAGCCGCAATGCTTTTGAGGCCTGCTGCAACTGTCGACTGCCCCTTCTTCGCCTGGAACGCACGGCCTGGAAACCTCTCGAGGAAGACCGGTGGGAACCGGTTGTTTCGATAGAGGATGCGGTTTCAGCGCTGCCGTCTGCGTCCCGCGCATTCCTGGCAGTTGGACGCAAGGAAATCTCCCGTTTTTACCCTCGTTCGGACATTTTCGGTGTTGCGCGCATGATCGAGCCGCCTCGCCAACCTTTGCCGCCACAATGGGAACTGGTTCTGGCACGGCCATCAAGTTCGGCGGAGGAAGAGATGTCACTGCTGCGTAAGCGCGGCATCACGCATCTGGTTGCGAAAAACAGTGGTGGGGAACGGTCCTACGCCAAGATCGAAGCCGCTCGCAGACTGGGATTGCCGGTAATCATGATTGACCGGCCGAAACTGCCAAGGACAAAGACATCAACGACCGTCGCGGACACGGTTGAAAAAATACGCATTGTCCTGGCGAGCAATAGATCCTGAACGCGGTTCAGCGCGCTAGTTTTCTGTGTCTGACTTTCCAAATTTCAGTTTCAGAAGTGCGATGAAGAAACGCGGAATCCCTATGATGTACCTGCGAAACAAGCGGCGTGGTTCCTGCAACAGGCGGAACAGCCATTCCAGACCAATGGACTGTACGAATTTCGGTGCCCTGACGACTGAACCGGACATGAAATCGAACAATGCGCCGACGCCGATTGCCACCGTGGCATTCAGCCTGGCGCGATTTTCGACGATAAATTTCTCCTGCCGCGGATTGCCCATGCCGACAAGGAGCAGGTCCGGTCGGGCGCGATTGATTTGCTCGCAGACGTGCGAGCATTCAGCCAAGTCAAAATATCCGTTCCGGGCTCCAACAACATGGTGCATCGGATAGACCGTTTCGATGTGTTTTTTTGCAAGCTGAACGTGGCGGTCCGTCGCTCCCAGCAAAAAAATCTTCAGGGGAAATCCAACTTCCGTGAGAATATCCGGGATCAGATCTGTACCGTTCAAATTGTCCGGGAAAGGTTTCCCGTTCAAAAAACGACTTGCCAGGTCGACGCCGATTCCGTCGTTCAACAATGTCATGTGCCGAAGCGTTTCGGCAAATGCCGGATTATCCAAAGCGGTCAGTGTTGTGTGTGCATTGCAAATGGCGATGTCGAGCGGATAGCTCATCTGGACAGATGACCGCACAAGCTGAACAGCTTCCTCACTGCTCATCCTCAAGATCGCCAACGGACCGATTAGCGATGTACCGGCCCTGATCGGAAGATTCAGATCCACCTTATTCATCAAAGGAGAGCCACATGGTATTGAATGCACTTTATCCGTCTTGTCTTTGTTCAAGATTGAATTGTCTTATCTCGAATACAATTAAAATAACTTAATTCAGAAATGGCGCCGATATTATTATTAATACTTGGTTTTCGTGACACTCGATTTTCTAATTAACCTAGAAACTTCTTCTAAACGCTTGCTCGAAGTTGAGGCGGTTCCGATCTGCTTATTTGCGATGCGTTAATCATGTTTGTTTACCAATGAGGATGGTGACCGGTCTTCTGGCTAAGAACCCGGAAGATGGCGGTCATGAACTCGGCGTGCAGCGAATGCGACGAAACTGAAGACCGATGGCAGTATGATTGATTTGTCAGAGATACCGGCGATCCTGCGGCGCCACCTGGTCTGGTTGATCGTGTGCCCGATCGTCTTTGCGGTCCTTGCCCTCACCTACGCCGCTCTCAAGACGCCGGTCTACCAGACCAGCGCGGAATTGCTGGTGCAGCCGGACGGGGTTCAGATCATCGGCACAGATCCGACGGCGCCGGGCAGAAGCCAGACCTTGCAGGCGATGGATCTTGATAGCCAGACCTTCGTGATCCTGTCCGCGGGTGTCCTGAACGAAGTCGCCAACAACCTTAAGCTCGATAGCGATCCGGGTTTTTATCAGCCCGGCCTGCGAAACAGGCTGCTTTCTGTCATCGGAGGTGGCCTTTCCGGCAACTCCAGGTCTTCTTCCGATGTTCGGGCCGCAACGCTGGAAGCCCTGAGAGAGGCGATCAACGTCTTTCGGCTGGGCCGATCATTCGTCTTTTCGATCACTGTCAGCCATCCCGACCCCGAGCTGGCAGCGTCAATTGCCAACGAAACCGCCCGGGTCTACATCGAGCAAAACCGAAGCACCCGGACCGAAGCATTGGCCCGAGCCAGCACGACCCTGGGCAAGCAGGCGCAGCAATTGCGTTCACGCGTCGAAACAGCGGAAGCTGCGGTGGAAGCCTACAAGGCGCGACAAGGTTTGATCAGCACCTCCGGCGGGTCCGTCATCGACCAGCAGCTGGACGCGCTGAACACCCAAATCACCGATGCACGGGTCGAACTGGAGCGCGCAAAGTCTCTCTATGACCAGATGGCGCCCCTGACGCTGTCCGACGTGGAGGCAGGTGCGGTTCCGGGTGGCACAGAAAACACGGTCCTGAGCTCACTGAGGGTCCAATATGCCCAGGTGGCGCAACAGGTTGCAGAAGCCGCAACAACCCTTGGATCAAACCATCCAACGCTGCTTGAATTGCGTTCGCAACTATCAAATACGCAACGCGAAATACAAAGTGAGTTGCAGCGTATCAAGCAGTCTGTCCGCAACCGTTTTGAACAGGCCCAGTCGACAGTCAACGCTCTCGAGCTGCAGTCGAAAAATCTCCAGTCGCAGAATACGGTGCAGGGCAAGGCCCTGATCGAACTTCGGCAGCTGCAAAGTGAAGCCGGTGCGAGCCGGGCGGTCTACGAAGCCTTTCTGAAACGCTCCAGAGAACTTGAAGAACTTCCGGAGCTCGACACAAGCACGACCCGTATTTTGTCCGAGGCTCCCGTTCCGACCACTGCGAGCGGACCCAAGAAAATTCTCGTGCTTGGTGCCGCCCTGGTCTTCGGATTTGCTGTTGCGGCGTCGGGAGCGGTGTTGCTGACAGTTCTCAGGGGACCCATGATGTCCGAACGGCAACTTGTCACGCAAACAAGTGCCCCCATCCTGGCCAACCTGAACAAACCGGCGCAGGAAAGCGCGTCCCTGATAAGATTGCCGCATCTGGCCGGAACCGATCGAACACAGCTGGAGTCCAAGGCTGCAATCGCACGGGTTCGGGTCGCCTACGCACTCAGAAATGCAATCGCCTATAATCGCCCGGCCAACATCCTTGCTCTTTCGGTCGGACGCACCGGCGACACCTCCGAGTTTGTGCGCAGCGTCGCGGAAGAACTCCATGACATGGGTGAAGAGATCCTCTTTGCTCATACGACCAACAATCGCCAGGTCGAAAGCAAAGCCCCGCGCAAACCTCAACCGGTCACTCCGGGAATAGACGCCATTCAAACGATTGCCGCCAAGCTGTCGAGCTCAAGTGGCGCGGTGCCTCGGTCAGCCGGTGCCGCCGATGCGGCCGGTCTTGCCGGGTACCTTCGTGTGGAGCACATCGATCCTCGCAAGAAATATGCGTCAGGCGGCGATCTCGGCTCCGCAAATGAAGATATTCTGCTTGTCGACGCAGGGAACATCGATGAAAGCCCGATGCTGCCGGTTCTGCTACGGCATTGCGACGGCATCATTCTGATCACGGCAGTAGGAGACACCAACGAGACCGAGTTCGAGCACGCGGCCGCCTTCCTGGAACCCTGGTATGACCGGATCATCGGAAATGTTGTCCTCAGCGCTGCATGACCACCAGATTGCGGTCCCGACAGCACCGGACCTGGAGCGGACACAGTACCGGCTTTGGCTGAAAGCCGTCTACGCAGTGGTCGTCGGAACTCTTCTTTTCAATTTTGTCCTGGCCTTCGTGAACACCAATGTGTTCCGAATTTCCGAAAGCCACGTGATCCTGTCGGAAATGGCATTGCTTGCAGTCGCACTTTTCCTGATCTTCAGCCGCAACACCCTGCTGTTACTGATTTTACTGCTCTATTTCAGCTACATGGCGCTGATCCTCACCTTGCGACCCGAGCTGGATCTCAAGGCGATCCGCGATTTCCTGATCCCGATCGTCTTCTATTTGATCGGCAGGAACTTCAGACAAATCGAGGATGCGGACAGACTGGTGTGGATCAGTGCCCTTGTCGTCCTGTCGGTCGGGTTTTTCGAGTTTGTCTTTCTTGATGTCTATACCGGACTCGTGAGCATCTTCGACTATTACGTTGCCCGTGGGACGCTGAGTGCGGATGCCAATTTCATCGAAGGCTCCAATCTCTTTGTCTCCAGCACACGCGTAGACGGACGGAATTTTCTTGAATTCCTGGGGAATGTTCGTGCCTCGTCGGTATTCCTGGAACCTGTGACAATGGGCAATTTCGGCGCCTTCCTGTGCCTCTGGGCGCTTTTCCGTTCAGGTATGCGTTATCGCTCACTGATGTTTGCTGCCGCTTTCGCAGCCGTCATTCTCCCAGACGCCCGTTTTGGAATGTTCGTTTGCGTTGCAATGGTCGCCGCAGCGGTGGCCGGACTCTTTCTGCCCAGAGTGACCTGGTGGAGCTTGCCGCTGCTGATCGTTTTCGCACTCGGCCTCTACGGAGGCTGGTCGACACAGATCGGATGGAGTGACGATTTTGCAGGCCGACTGGTGCACGCAAGCCAGTTGCTGCAGAAAGTCACGCCGGAGATCCTGTTCGGTGTCGACGGAAATGTGCCGTTCCTTGCAGACAACGGCTTTGCCTATTCACTCGCGCAAATCGGCGCCATCGGTCTTATCGCCCTGTGGACCTGCTATGTTTTCGCACCTTACGAAGATCAGCGCGCGATACAGTTCAAGGCATTGGCCGCGACCTACATCGCGCTGCTCATGACAATTTCCAACTCATTTTATTCGATCAAGCTTGCTGCGCTCTTCTGGATAGTTGCCGGCGCGGCCGACGTTGTCCGCCTCTCAGCCGCAAAACCATCAAGGCGGCCATCAAAACCTTCGCAAGTTGCCGAATTCCCAGGATCTGAGCGCATGAAGCGAGCCTGACTGGCTGCATGGCGAGACTCAAGCTGCAAAGATAGACCGGTAGAGATCTTCATACTGGCGCGCCCGTGAAGGCCAGCCATATGCCCGGGCGGCATGAACGGCGTCTTCGCGCAGATCCGGTCGCTGTTCCAGCTCCAGATATTCCGACTTTACAACATCTGCTGCCTGACGAGGTTTCGAATAGTCAACCGTGCGAACAACCGAATGTTTCTCCGCAATGACCCTGAAGGCTTCATTGGCTTCAACAACGGGTATCAATCCCGCGCTTAGCGCCTCAATCAGGACGAGCCCGAAACCTTCATACTCGGACGCACTGACAAACAAACTGCACCGCGTGATCAAGTCGCTCAACTGTGTATTCGTCAACCCGACATGAACGTCGACATTACCGGACACTCCACGGGTTTCGGCCATTTGCAACAGCTCATTGCGCGTCAGATCAGACTCCATGCCAGCGATATCGAGATGCCAACGGGGATCTTCGGCACAAAGCACTGCCATCATTTCAATCAGGCATTCCAACCGCTTGTTCGAAGAAAATCGTCCAAGTGTGAGCAGTCTTCGTTCTGGATGAAGCGCGGCGGCGTTCCGGAATTTTTCAATCGCCACGCCGTTTTCAATTAGGACCGACTTTCCTGGAGATATCTTGTTGAACAAGTCAAGATCACTGGTGCTGCAACAAGCAAGCGCTGAATACTGCGACGCTGAAAAGCGCGTAAGCGTATTGAACCAGACAGATTTCAGCCTGGCGAAGTTTCGCGTATGAAAAAATCCGCCATGTGTCGTGGCCACCAGTTTCCGGCGATGTACCGGTCTCGTCATTGCAAGAAAGTCGAAAAAGAAATCGATTGCGTGGACATGGACCAGATCAGCATCAGAAATCTGCCCGAGTACCGAAGGAGCGAGCGGATACCGCGAACTGCCTGAATAGGGAATACGAACCACTTCAATGCCGTCGATGACATCGTGGTGCAAAAGACTTGTCCCCGGATCGGTGAACAGGCGGTCGAGTGTAACGATCCTGACGCTGGCGACCCGGTCTTTCTGCTGTAACGCCAGATTTCTGACGACATCCTCCAGCCCACCGATGCTCGGCGAATACTGCCTCACGGCGTGAACAATATTCTTTCCCGAAAGGCTCGTGGGGTTGCTTTCCGCGATGTCCGGCTGACCTATTGCGTCCATCCAAGTTATCCGGCGATACTCGCTAAGTGGTGTTATCAGGAACCACATTATCATCTGCCCATCAACAATACCTTTATCGCCAGTCCATTTGACGCAGAAGCCTCCGAAACAAACGCATGTTCAAGCCCACTTCCGCTCTTCCATCGTCTCCTCCTCGGCTTGCAGCTGCAATTCGTCCAGCGTTCTTCTTCTGGTTCATTTGCGCCCTGGTCCCACTGCCTGCATCAGTTCAGGCGACCACATGCCTGCGGGGCGTTAATATTGCCGGCGCAGAGTTCGGAGACCCGGGTTCCATTCACGGTCAGGGTTACATCTACCCTTCGGAAACAACACTCGACTGGGCGGCGCAACAGGAAATGACCGCGATCCGGCTTCCATTCCTCTGGGAACGCCTGCAGCCGGAGCTTTTCGGCAACTTCGATCCTGCCGAACTCGCACGCCTGCAGGTCACCGTTCAAGCTGCCAACAACCGTGGCCTGAGCGTTGTTCTGGACCTGCACAACTATGCCGAATACAGGGGTCAGCGGCTTGGAACCGGCACGGTCACGAGCGAAGCACTTGCCGATTTCTGGAGGCAGCTGCCTCCTTATTTCGCTGGAAACGACATGGTCGTCTTCGGCCTTATGAACGAACCCGCCGACATCACGGCCAAGACCTGGTTCGAGGGGGCACAGGCCGGTCTCGATGCGATTCGCGACAGCGGCGCGGATCAACTGGTACTGGTTCCGGGCACGATCTGGACAGGCGCATCACACTGGTTCGACGAACAGGAGGGAGGGTCGAACGCGGATCATTTCCGGAACATTTCCGACAAGGCGGACAATTTCGCTTTCGAGTTCCATCAATATCTGGATGAAGACTACTCCGGAACGCATGCATCCTGCCCACGCACGCAAGATGCGCTCAGCGCACTCGAAAAGGTAACTGACTGGATGAGAGACCACGATTTCAAGGGTTTTCTCGGTGAATTTGGTGGCAGCCAGTCGGAAGATTGCCTGGAGGGTCTCAAGGACGTTGCCGGATATCTCAACAACAATCACGATACATGGATCGGCTGGACGGCATGGGCCGCTGGCGACTGGTGGGGAGACTATCCCTTGTCCCTGCAACCGTCCGCAGATGGTGAAAAGCCTCAAACTGTGGCGCTTAAACCGTTTTTCAACGGCTTTTCCGGCCAATGTGAATGAATGGAGCTCAATAAACACGTACATGCGTTGAAAGGTCTTTGAATGCCTGAGGAAATCCTGCTGGTTTCACGGCACGACTACCGGACCGGGTGGCGCGCAAACCTGCATTTTCTTGCCGATGCCTATCGCGACCTCGGCTGCAATGTCCGTTTCGTGTCCACCGGCTTCAGCCCGCTGTCGCTTCTTTCGACCGATCACCGCAAGGGTTTGTTTTGGGCCGGCAACACGTGGCAGAACATAAACGGTGTCGATTGTTACCTCTGGCGCTCGATCATTCATCCGTTCGGCAAGGGTCTGGGCAACCTCAAGTCCCTGACCAGTGGCTTGTTCAAATGGTGGATCAACTCGACATGCAACGCCCTGGACGACGCTGCAGCATCTGCAGACGTCGTCATTGTCGAGTCGGGCATCTCGGCGAGCCTGGTCGGACGTATCCGCCGCTCTGCTCCAAAGGCGAAAATCATCTACCTTGTGTCTGACCTGCTCGAAACTGTGGGGGCACATCCATTCATCGAAGAACAGCTCTTCCGGGACAGGGACGCCATCAGCCACATCGTGGTCGTTGCACGGGCGATGGCGGCGCATTTCGAACCGTATCATCGGCCCGTTCATTTCATACCGCACGGATTGTCGAAATCCGAATTCGACAATATAGGTCCAAGCCCCTATTCGGCAGGCAGGAACGTCGTCACCGTCGGTTCGATGTTGTTCGACCCCGGTTTCTTCCATGTCGGTGCCAGGAGTTTTCCGGACGTCCAGTTCCATCTCATCGGAACGCCACAGATGGAAGAGAAACCCGATAACGTAACGGAATACGGCCGCATGCCATTTGACCAGACACTGCCGTTCCTGAAGCATGCAGATGCTGGCATTGCCCCTTATCACGATCAGGACCATGCCGAATACCTGTCCGATTCCAGCATGAAGCTCATGCAGTATGACTACCTGCAGCTACCGGCAATCTGCCCGGACTTCGCGGCCGGCGACAAAGTGAACCGGCACGGGTACCGACCGGGAAACGAACCGTCGATCCGGACTGCCATTGAAAACGCCCTGCAGGCGCCATTCAAAGCAAACACAACCGAAATGCTTGACTGGAAGGATGTGGCAACAAGATATATTGAACTCTAGGGCACGGTTTCTGGTAATCAATCATCAAATCTTAATTGCTCATATCTATAAGTTGTTTCTGCTTGTACGACGGCAAATAACGTAAAATCCGGTGCGGAATCGCGGATACCGGAAACCGTTAGGGCACCAACAAAAAGACACGCCAACGGAATAACTGCGATGGGCCCCACCTGATGGCATCCATGTTGCGAATGTCAGTTGTGAATACTTCAGCCGGCATGCTGTCGATGATCGCAGGCTTTGTCTGCAGCATCATCGTTGCCAGAACCCTTGGTGTGGATGGAACCGGTATCGTTGCCTATGCGTTGTGGTTCATGTCGGTGGCCACGCTTGTTGCGGATCTGGGCATGCCCCAGGCGACATTGCGCTTCATTGCTCGGGACACCGACGGCAGTCCGGAACTGAGAAGCGGCTTGTTCCGCAGATTGTTTTTCCGCTTTGCATCGGCGTCCGTCGTGGCTGCGCTCGCAATGGCCTGTTACGCTTTCTGGCTGCTTCAGCGCGGTCTGGTCGAAAACGCGACTGTCTGGTTCGTCACCATCGCCCTCTATCTCAGCTATGCCTATTCGACCATGGCGATCGGAGCGGCCCAGGGACTGGGGCAATTCGACCGGGCGGCGCACCGGACGCTGGTCGGCTGTCTGATCCAACCTTTTGCCGTTCTGGGTGGTGCTCTCGCTTTCGGACCTGCGGGAGCCATTCTCGGACACGCGCTCCGGCATCTGCCGCAAGCAATGGACCTGAAATCCTATCTGGCAAAACGACCCTCCGAAAGAAAACCAATTCCAGCTGAAATCCGCAGGTATGCGAAAAACAACTGGATTTCAGGGAGTATCCTTGCGTTGTTCGGAGCGCGGATCGAGCTGGCGATCATCGGGTTCTTTTTTTCGATCACCCAGGTTGGTTTTTATTCCATCGGCCTGACGATGGCCGGCATGATCGCTCAGCTGGCGCTCTTCATTGTCGCGTTTGTGGTTCCCAAATTCGGGGAGTTGCACGATCAGGCGAACGACCGGGCCTTTGCCGATGCCTTCGAGAGAACAATCCGGTGGTTGTCCATCGTCATTGCACCAATCACGATCGGTGGAGCCGCAATTGCTCCCGAACTCATCCCTCTTGTCTTTGGTTCCGACTTCTCTCCAGCCGTCGGTCCGGCGGTGATACTGCTTGTCTTTTCCATTGCTCAGGCGCTGGCCGCAGTTCTTTCCCGCGCAATTCTCGCAAAGAACCGCAGCTCCGATGAACTTCGAATGTCACTTGTCTGGTGCGGCCTTTCGATTGTGGCCCTGATGATCGTTATTCCATCTTTCGGACAAACAGGCGCTGCATGGACGAGAGGCGCTGTGAATACTCTTCTGCTGGGCATTCTCACGATCTATTGCAGCCGTGTGCTCAACCTCCACGTTCCGGTTCTGACACTGACAAAGAGCATTTCAGCCGCCGCCCTTTGCGCTGCAGCCGCTCTTGCCGTTCTGCAATTTGTCTCCGGCATTCCGGGTCTCGTTCTGGCGGTGATGGCTGCCGTACCGGTCTATATCGTCGCGCTGCTCATGCTGCGAACGGTGCCCTCGTCCGAACTTGAACCGCTTGCGAACGAGGTCAGGTCCCGTCTTGGGTTGAATAACTTCTCCTGAGGCCCTGCACGATCCAAAACTGCGGAGGTCATCGGTGACCGGAGTTTCTCCCGAAGCCGTTTAAGCAGTTATTAGCCAGACTTTTTTATGGTGAAGGTGGTCCGGGGTCCACGGGGCCGCATCGATACAGATCGCAGGCGACCACGACACAGGATCATTGGGCTCGTCTCATGGGACGAAGACCGCCGCTCGTTGCCTTAACAAAGAAGATTGTTCCAAGTCATGACTATCGAAACCGCATTTGGCCATCGGTCCGGCCCTCTCTCGAATGCGCTTGGCCGGATCTTTTCCACGAACGTCGTGAACACCATCTCCGTAGGTGTCTTTTCCCTGATCGTACTGGGTACACTCGCGCTCGCCTATTTCAATCCCGTCTACAACTGGGACATTCTGGCGTATGTCGGTATCGCCGTGGAAGACAGGCTTGAAACGGCGGAAGAAATTCATGCAACCGCCTACAAGGAAGTTCAGGATGCCGCGTCCGATCTTCAGTTCTACAAGGTAACAGCGAGCATTCCCTACCGCGTCGGGCAGTACGAGAATCCGGAGCACTTCGTCTCCCTGTTTCCCATGTATCGCGTGAAGGTTGCCTATACCGAGGCCATCAAGATACTCGGGGATGTGGCTGGGCATGTCCATGCCACAACCATCATCTCGACCGCTTCAGCTGCGCTTGTCGGGTTCATCATCATCGTCTGGAGTTTTCGTCGGGACTTCGTGCAGGGCTTGCTTGTTGTCGGACCTGTCGCCATCCTGATCGGATACGTGTTTTCAGCTCGTGAAGCGACACCCGACCTCATGATGGCCGTCTTCAGTCTCCCGGCCATTTACTTCGTCTGCCGCGAAAAGCCGCTCTTTGCCGCACCGTTTCTTTATCTGATGTTTCTCGTGCGTCCGGACGGCGTCCTCTTGTTTTTCGCTCTCCTGCTGGCTTCGCTTGCACTCGGCAAACACAGGCTGATTTATCTCGGTCTGTTCGTCGCCTGCGTCTTCCTGTATTTTCCCGTCGTGGGATCCGCAGACCATCCCGGCTGGTGGACACACTTCTATTTCTCGAACATCGAATACCAGGACGATATGCGCGGGTTTGCTCCGGCGTTTGACGCAACCCTTTACGTGAAGGCGCTTGTCGTCAATCTCGCCAGAACCGTGCAGGCTTATGACTGGTTGATGCTTCTCGCGGTTTTCCTGTTCGGATTCGTTCTGCTGGTACGCAGTGGCAGGGAGATCTCCAAGGGGCAGTGGATCGCGGTGATTGCGCTGACACTTTGCATCGGTGGGAAGTTCGTTACCTTCCCGCTTCCGGACGACCGGATCTATCTGCCGTACATGCTGCCTCTGTTGCTGGTGCTGATGGAAATCTGGAGGCCGGAATTCTCATATCCGGCTGAAAGGATCAGGTCGGATCAGTAGGGGTGCCTGATCGCGATCCTGGAAGCAATAAACGCCGCCCGATGAGGGCGGCGCTTTGGTTTGTAATCCTGTGCTCGACACAGAGCGTTGAGACGGCAAATGCGCGTCACATGCCGCGTTGAATTCAAGCGCTCTTGCGGGACCTGAACAGCGCCAGACCACCAAGGGCCGACAGGAGAAGTACGGCGCCAGCTGGTAGCGGAACAACCGTGGCATGGACTGACCAGTATCCGTCTTCGATGGGGGGCAAGCTGCCTGCTGTTGCATCGACCTGGAAGGAATATGTTCCTGCTCCCAGAACACCGAGCCAGCTAGGCCCTCCGGTCCCACTGAAACTAAATGTATTTCCGGCCCAATTAAAATCACCGTCAAAAAGGCTACCGGCATGGGGTGCCCATCTAAAGGAGATATTGTAGGCCTTATCCAGGGTCATGGTCCAGCCGTCTTTGAAGTTGGTGCTGCTCGCATGTCTGACGGTGCCGAAAATGTTAGTATCGCCTACAAGGCTAAACGACGGATTCCCGGTTCCATTGCTGAAATCATCGTACAAGGGTGTACCGCCCGGCGCCCACGGGTTAAGCGGTTTGGGGCCATTTTCCTGAACGTTGCCGGATATGTTGCCCGAAATCGGGGCCGCATTTGCTATTCCTGCGGTTGCCAATGGGATAGCCACTGCTGCGGCCAATGCTAAGCCAAGAATTCTCATGTGAAGCTCCTACCAATACAAAATCTGCCCCAAATGTAAAAGACCGAGTTTCCTTAGATGAAACTTTCTCTTTTCATGCGGAATATTAACATATTATTAACTCTAAGGAAATGTTCGCATTGAAATAAAAAACATTACAGAACAATGGGTTACATGTTTACCCTGCAATCTCTGCATTATCCGGCGGACGCTCAAGCTTCAGGCGATATTTTTTCAGCGAGTCCGCTCTGGAGAAAATCACCCCACACGCCTGGATGGCGTTGGTACACACCGCAATGCAATCTGTCGTTTCACCAGATGGCATTTGCCTGATTTTCGCTCGTCCGAGACATTGCTCGCACTCAGCAAAAAACACAGGCTCACGCATCTTGCGATCGACACGTTTCACCGTGTTGTGGTGCTTGTCGTCAATCTGGCCATATTCCTGACGGCGTGTGGCTGGCTGATGTTTCCGGCGGTCTCGTACTGCCGGTCAGACGCAGCAGGGTGATACCCACGAGATGATGGTTCGCGGTGACCTGCCCGACGCTCTTCGTCGGCGGCACGTTCGTCTCATTCCACCTCCCGCACGAGCAGATCCACCCAGCTGCGAACTGCCGTTGTTTACGATGCCCGTTGAAAGGTGATCCAAGTTCTCAATCGGCCGCGCGAGGTCGTGGAACGATTTGGGCGGATTCGGAGCGCAACCTAACCCATCTGAAATCAAAAGGCCCGCTCGATCTGAGCGGGCCTTTCAACTTGTTCTCCAACCGGCGGCAGCATGAAGCGCTCCGGCATCCGGCAGTCTGCCGGTTATCCCTTTTGCGACTTGATAAAGCCATTGACGATGCTGACGATCCCCTTCGACAGGAGGTCATCAAGAGCGTCACAGAACGTGTCGACGTTCTCTGAGGTGCAGACCAGCGGCGGCTCGAGTCGGATCACATTTCGGTTGTACTCGGTAAAGGCAACCAGGATGTCATAGTCCCTGAGAAGCTGCGCGCCGATAAATCCCGACAGCGATCCCTTCAGCTTGTCATCCAGAAGGGAAATCATCGGTCTCAGCACTGCCGGCATCGTCTTGGAAAAGTCCTGGAACTCCAGCCCCACCATCAGGCCCTTGCCGCGCACGTCCTTGATGATTTTCGGGTAATTTTCCTGAAGAGCCTTCAGACGGGAAATCAGATGGTCACCGACACGCGCGGCGTTCTCGATCAGGTCTTCATCGTAAAGAACATTCAGACCTTCGATCGCGGTGATGCTTGCCTCGCCTATTCCACCGAAGGTGGCCTGGGCATGGATCATCGCCGTTTTCGGCGACCCGTAGGCCTTCATGTAGACCTCGCGTTTTGCGATCATCGCTCCGACGGCGGCCTTGCCGGCGCCGAGAGACTTGGCCAGCGCAGTCACGTCCGGAACAACACCATAGTGTTCGAATGCATAGAACTTTCCGGTGCGGCCATAGCCGCATTGAACCTCGTCGGCGACCCAAAGAACATCGTGTTTGTCACACAGGGCCCGCACGCCCTTCCAATAGCTTTCCGTGGCGGAAATGATGCCGCCGCCGCCCTGGACCGTTTCCAGCACGACAACGCCTATGTCCGGATCCGATTCAATTGCGCGGGTCAGAGCCTCCAGATCTCCAAACGGAACCTTGATGCGGTTCTCCACCAGCTTGAAATTGCCCTGGTAGAGGTCGGAGTCCGTGATTGACAAGACGCCCTTGGTCTTGCCGTGGAAGGAGTTCCCGGCGTGAACGATCTTGCAGTTCGGCCGACCGGAGGCCCGTTCCGCGACTTTGACCGCGGCCTCCATCGCTTCAGACCCAGAAGACCCGAGAAACACCATGTCCAGTTCACCGGGAGAACAGGCTGCCAGGTTCTTTGCCAGCGCAGACGCGTATTGCGACAGAAAGGCAATCGCGATCTCGTGTCGACCTTCGTCCTGAAATTTCTGACGGGCTGCAATCACGCGCGGATGGTTGTGACCGTGCGCCAGGGAACCGAAGCCACCGAAAAAGTCCAGGATCTTTCGTCCGTTCTGATCGACATAGTACATGCCTTCGGCAGTCTCGATCTTGACCTTGTGAAATCCGAGCAGCTTCATGAAGTGAAACTGCCCCGGATTGATGTGCTCCTTGAAAAGATCTGCCATCGACTGGGGATCAAGGGCTTTTGCCTCTTCGACCGTCAGAAGATCCGGCTTTGCGGTGTTCACGGGTTCGGCGTCAACATCGACTTCGGAGAATTCGGGGCGGATCGCGGTATTCTGCAACATCTGGAATTCCTATTCTGCGGGCTGGGCCGTGCCGTGGTCGACGCTGGTTCCGTCTTCTTTTTGTGTGCGATATTCGTCATATGCGGCAATGAGCATGTCTTCGTCCCGATACGCGGGAACCCAGCCGAGGTCACGTTCGCCCTTTGAAACGTCCAAAACGCACATTTCGTCAGCAATCAGGTACTGTTCGGGATCCATCAGGGGCAGATTGATCGCGTCCAGAAAATCGAGGGTCCGCTTCACGGCAAATCCCCATGTGGGCAGCAGGATCGACCTTGAATTTGCGTGCTTGACCAGATCGCCGAGCAATTTCCTGACAGGTGGCGGATCAATGGAACCCAGATTGTAGGCCTGGTTCGGTACGCCCGCCTTCCAGGCCTTGTAGGCCGCATCCGCGCAATCATAGACCGAGATGAACTGGTAGGGATTTTTCCCCGATCCGATCATGGGCACGGGCAAGTTCATGTCGATCAGCTTGAAGAGCTTGGTGAGGATACCAAGGCGGCCAGGACCGATGATAAGCCTTGGCCGGAAGAGCGTGATATTCATTCCCCGTTCCCGCCACTCGGCCGCCAGAATTTCGGTATCCAGCTTCGACTGCCCATATTCGCCGAGCGGTGCGACGCGATGATCTTCTGTCATCGGAAACGTGACCGTATGGCCATAAACCATGTCGGTCGTATAGTGCACCAGCTTACCCGCACCGGCACGGTCCATCGCCTCGATGATGTTCTTTGTGCCGTCAAAGTTGACCGGATAAAAGAAGTCGTGCCGCTTTGAACGCACCTGGATCGGCGACAGCATTTTCGCCGAGAGATTGTAGACCATATCTTCGCTGCTTATCGGCACGGCAGCGACGGCCTCGGGATCCGTTACGTCGCAATCGACAATCGTTGCATTGGCATAAAGATGCCGATGGCTGTCCGCGATGTCGGCGACGATGACTTCCTCGCCGTCCTCAAGCAGGCGCTTTGCAAGCTGCCGGCCGACAAAGCCGTCACCGCCAAAAAGGATATGTTTCACTTCGAGGTCTCCTCAAGAGCAGCTGTTTGAACCTTGGTGGATGTTCCGGCACGATCGTGGTTGGATCCGCCCTGTGCGATGAAGACCGTTCCGACACAAATCAGAGCAATGCCGAAAACGCGCATCGCGTTCAGATCTTCCTGAAAAATGAAATAGGCGTAGACGGCGACCACGACGTAGGCGAGCGACAAAAACGGATAGGCGTAGGACAGTTCCACCTTCGACAACACGTATAGATGAGACGCCATGGAAATCACGAACGTGCACAGCCCCAGGAACACAAAGGGCGAGAAGACGACCTGCAGCAGTTTGATGATCAGATTGCTATGCAACGTGCTGAAGTCACCGATCCGGACCATGCCGTATTTCAACAGGATCTGCGCAGCGGCGTTGGTCAGAACTGTAAACAATATGAAAGGAAGGTAGGTATTCATGCAGGGCCATCTCCGCGCGCGCTCGATGTATCAGCGAGATTATTCAACGAATTCAATTATTTTGTCTTAATTTTAAACTTGCTCCAACAACCCAATTCGACATGAATAATTAATTGTCACCAAGAACTATTGTTCTTACTAATAATTTTAACTCTTGGTTTACTTAATATTTTCATTGCAATGCTGTTCGTCGCCAGAAATCTGAAAGCAGCATGGGGTCTCGCAGCAATTCAAGACGCTGCCACTCCGGAAACGAGGCCTTGAAGGTTGCAGCCGACATTCGCCGGTCCTTGTACGGATTGACCGCACCGCCGGCGGCAAGTGTCACTTCGTCGAGTTTTTCCAGGAGCCGGTACGTCGAAGCTCCCTTGTCCGGAAAGTCCAGTGTTAGCGTGAAACCTGCGTGCGGAAAGCTCATGAATCCGGGACTTTTCATTGACCCAAAGCGTTTGAGAACCGTCAGGAACGAACCGTGCCGACTGGCCTGAGTGCACTCCAGGAGGGTTTTGACAGTCTCAAAACCCTGACTTTCCGGGATCACGCTTTGATGCTGATGAAGCCCGCGAGGACCATAAAGGCGATTCCAGCTGCCAATGCTATCAAGCGGAAAAAAGAAGGTGTCGAACGGAACGCGTTTCGAAGACGTCCCCTCCGGTGCATTCCGGAAATAGGTTTCGTTGAACATCCTCAAAAACGGACCCTGGAGCGGGCTGATCGGTGGCGTGAACGGTATGCTCAGTCTCGATGCGGCTCCGGTTGCAGGATGTCCCCCCGTCTGTTCGTGATCACCTGCGATCAGGTGACCGCGCCCGAAACGCCCTCCCTTGCTGAGAGAGTCGATCCAGGCGACAGCATATTCGTGTGTTTCGTCAATCCCCGGCGCGAGCTCGAAATAGGCTTCCAGATTGTCGAAGCGTGTTGTCTCCTGTCTGATCCACGACGAGCCTGCCTTCATGAGTTGCAACGAGGCCTTGCGGATCAGCCCCGTCAGGCCCAGTCCGCCAATCGTCGCTTCAAAGAGCCCTGTTTCATCACCCTGGTGCAGCACAAGGCTTCCCGCGTCGGAACGATCCAGGTGGATCTCGGTGACATGGCAACCGAAGGTGCCTTTCCGGTGATGATTCTTGCCGTGAATATCATTTGCGATCGCACCGCCAAGGGTCACGAATTGCGTCCCGGGAAGAACCGGCGGAAACCAGCCATGGGGTGCGACTGCATCAATCAGGTCGGAAAGCAGAACGCCGGCTTCTGCCTCGACAATTCCCGTGACCCGGTCAAATGACAGGATGCTGTTCGAACTTCGGTTCGCAATCGCAGTTCCCGATGCGTTCAGACAGCTGTCTCCGTAACTGCGGCCGTTACCGAATGGCAAAATGCTCCCTGCCGGTCTATCCGATTTCAGAAAGTCCTCGGGCTCAAGGAGATCCGGCGCTTCGACCTTCAGTCCACCCCAGCTCTGGATATGATTTGTCACGGCGGCCTACCAGATCGCTGCGACGAGGAACAAAAGGGCTCCGCATCCGATCATCAACTGGCTGCGCCAGTCTTTCAGGATAAAAACAATCGGGTCCTCATGCATTTCGTCCCGACGCGCGAGTATCCATATTCGCATGATGATGTAGAGAATGAGCGGACATAAAAGCCAGATCATCTGCGGCAAGGCATAGGCCTGCTCGATGGCGGGGCTCTGAATGTAAAGCGCGAGCACGAGGACCGCAGCGAACCCGGAGGTCATCCCGGCTTGCGAGATCGTTTCCAGATCCACATGACGATAACCGCGCCCTGTCACTTCCCTGGAGGCGATCTCGCCAACCTGCTGCAATTCGGTGAAGCGTTTTACAAGCGCAAGCGACAGGAAGAAAAACACGGAAAAGGCAAGCAGCCAGAAGGAATATTCGATACTTGCGGCCACTCCCCCCGCAAGGACGCGGATCGTGTATAGCCCGGCCAAAACAAACACATCCAGCAGCAGCATACGCTTGACGGAAAGAGAATAGGCCGTCGTGATGAACAGGTATAGAAGAAGAATTCCTGCAAATTCGATCGGCAGAAAGGCGGAAATGACGAATGCCGCCACGATTGATGCGAATGCCAGCATGAGGCCGTTCGGCACGCTCAAGCGCCCACTGGCGAATGGCCGTTTCCACTTGGTCTTGTGTTTCCGATCTGCTTCAAGATCCATCAGGTCGTTGAGGATATAGATGGCAGAGGCCGATAGTGAAAAGGCGACAAACGCAAGAGCCGCACTGAGAAACACAGAGCCTACGAAAATATCATGCGCCAGAACCGCCGGAACGAAGATCAACGCGTTCTTGAGCCACTGATGGGGCCTCATTGCCTGCAGTGCAGCTTTCAATTCACTTTCCGACGCATCGATGCGGTTCGCGCCTGACTGTTTCTGCCACTGGTTGGCGGCCCGGTCCGGAGCGACAACGATCGCTTCCGACGCTGCTTCGAACAAACAAATGTCGTGGTGCGAATTGCCATAGTACTCGAAGCCGACGCCGCCGGATTCCGCCTCGATGCGCTCCAGTTTGCGCACCGAGGTAAGGTTTGTTTCCTCATCCGATGCCAGAACACCGTCAAACAGGCCGAGATGGCCTGCAACTGCATGAGCCAGCTTCTCATTTGATCCGGTTGCCAGGACAATGCGCCGGCCCATGGCGCGCTGGCTGTTGAGCTGTTCAACAACTTCGCTTCGATACGGCAGTGCTGTCACGTCAATTCCGGCGATCTCCGCAAGTCTCGCCTTGGTGAAGGCAATTCCCTTCATGAGCCAGCCAAACAATGCGAAAATCACCAATGGGTTCCGTCGCAGGGCCTGAAACAGGCTTTCCCACAGCAGATCCGTGCGGAGCAGCGTTCCGTCCAGATCGACGTAGATTGCCCTGTTTGAAGTTTCTAAGCGCTGATCCATCACGCAGACGTCCCAAGATCAAACAACTGCTCCGGCTTTCTATCGAGCCCAGCAAACCTGATCTTTTCCCTGTTAGCCATTTCTAAACGCACAGTAATCGTGCTTCATTTTGGCTGAACGCTATCGCAAATTTCTTATCATGCGCTTTAAGGCAAAGTGGAAGAGTACGAAAGCTTGCACATTTTACGCAAACAACCCGTATTTTTGCCAAATCGATGCCGATATACTTAGCAAATCGTAAATTAAAAAATTCGAATTTTAGCCTTACAAAGTATGCGCCTGTTCAACAATTCACGCCTGGATAGGCAGCGAAGTCGATGTGACCGATCCTGACGCGGATCTCTCCGGACGCAGTCTGATCCGACCTAAGCCTCCGCCAGTCCTCCAAAACGTTGCGATCAAGACCTTTCCTCAGACCAAGACCTGCCCATCCATTCAGGAACTCCTCCAGAAAGTCCTTCTCTGACGCGTCGACACGCCAGTCCGACTGACCCTGCAAGACGTTGTATCCCCTCGCCTTGAAAAGCTCGACAGCACAGGGAGCCGCGCCAGGTCCCAGGGCAGGGCCGAAGCCTTTGTCCAGCAGCTGATCGGTGTTGAGGGCGTCCCGCATCGCCCTGTCCAGGGTTGCGGGCGGCGCGAAATCCGCCTGCCCGTCATACGTCAAGCTTGCCAGGAACGGCTTCCCTGCGCGGACGATGCAATCCACGAGCCGTGTGAGAAAACTCTCGGAGACAAGATCAAGAAATGCAGAGGTGCTGACGGCGTCTACTTCACCAAAGGGCAGATCCTCAAGCGCCCCGGCCAGATCAACCTGGCGGAATGAAAGGTCGCCTTTCAACCGGTTCTTCCAGCGTTTCGAGGCAACGTCAATCAAGCCCTTGTCATGATCCGTCAGCAACCAACGGGTATCGGCAGGAAGTCGATCTTTCAAGGCGGCCACGGTGGATCCCGCCCCACTGGCGAGATCCAGAATTTTTGGAGAGCCGCCAGGCAACTGCTCCAGGAAAGACTGTTCCACCGCACGATTGCGGGCTGCTATGTCGAGTGGTTCCCGAAGCGACAACCATTTGGAAGAAAATCCGCTCATGCGTCCCCCGCCTCCAACGTCAGCGCGAACTGGGTGGCTGCATCCCGCCAGCTTGGCAGTTGCGCCGCGGAGATCCTGGCCGCCGCAGACATGTCCCTGCGCCTGCCTTCATCAAGGATCAGCAACTGGAGCGCCTGGCGCAAACTGTCGATGTCTTCGGTACCGCAATAGACACTGGCGCGCGGAGGCAGCGTGTCCTTCACGGCGCCGCCGCCACTGCCGATGACCGGCAGCGCGTATGCAAGTGCCTCGGTGTAGGCCATTCCATATCCTTCATAGCGGCTGGCCAGCACGAAGACGTCCGCGCTCCGGTAGAATTCCGGCAACCTTTTCGGCGCAACAGCACCATGAAAGGTCACCCGGTCGCTCAACCCAAAGTCAACGACCTGGGCCTGAAGAGCCGAATAGCAGTCAGGATCTGCGTCCAGGCCTCCGACAACATCGAGGTTCCAATCCAATTCCGCAAGATCCGCCAAGGCGGCAAGCAGAAGATCATATCCCTTGCGGGGAACAACGGTTCCGACAGATAGAAGCCGCGTTGTGCCGGATGCTGCCCGCGAGACGGGGGCCGGAATGTCGGTTCCCGGAAGAACCACCGTGATATCCTTTTGCGCGATCGCAAAGAGGTCCGTCACCTGATCGGATGTTGCATGACTTGTGACGATGACATGTCTTGCATGCGCCAGGGATTTTCGCTCGCTTTGGAACAGTTCGGCTGCCTGATCGGGAGAAAGTCCCGTTTCACGGCACAGCGGGTGATGCACCAGTGCAATCAGGTCCAGCCGTTCAGCTTGTTCCGCGGCCGCCTCATCCATGACGCCAAGGGCCAGCCCGTCAACGACCAGCCTTCCACCATCGGGTACGCGTGCGAACAGCTCCCGTGCCTTTGTCAGCGTCGACTGCGACGGAAACGGGAACCCGTCGCCGAGCGACACAAGATCGACCTGCCACCCGAGGTCTCTCAGACCCGCGATGACCTTCCTGTCATATCCGTAACCGCCGGTGGGTGTTTCGAGATCCCCCGGATAGGCAAAACAAAGTGTTTTCATGCGGGATCAGATTCCGGCTTCGTACCAGGCCCGTGCGACGTGCGATTCGGAGATCGTCACCCGGATCGCCTTCAGTTCGTGCCCGGGCCGACCCAGACGGTCTTCTCGTGCCGCGTGCGCCAGATGGTCGTGAATGTGTTTGGTCAGAAATTCGGTCGTCGTGTTGACGCCCGCAAATTCAGGAACATCATCCAGGTTCTTGTAGTTGAGCGGTTCAAGCACTTCCTTCAAAGCCTCATGCGCGCGGCCAATATCGATTACCACGCCGTTAACGTCGAGCTTTTCTGCCAGAAAGGCCGCATCGATGACGAAAGTTGCTCCATGCAGTGCCTGGGCGGGACCGAAGAGGTCTCCCTTGAAGGAGTGGGCAATCATGACATGGTCTCGAACTTCAACAGCAAACATATTCCGGTTCCTGAAACTTCTGTGCAAATGGCGGGAAGGCCGTCGAGCGCTTTCTAGCAGGCTTTTGCGTCATAAACGACAACAGCTGCCAGGACATCTGACGCTTTGTTCAACAAATCGGGAAGTTGATCCGGCAATGCCCGGAAGGGCACCTCGTGCGTGATCAGCCTGTCGAGCACCGGGTCCTTCAACAGGGTCATCGCCACTTCCAGGCGCCGCCTGTAGGTCCAGCGTGGCTGGCGTTCCAGGGGAATGGAGCCCACCTGGCTGGACACGAGTTTCAACCGCCGGCTATGGAAGTCCGCTCCGAGCGGCGTGGCAACGCTCCGGGCGCCGTACCAGCTCATTTCAATGATCGATGTCCCGTCCCCGGCGCATGCCAGAGCCGTCGCCAGGCCTGCGGCACTCGCGCTTGTGTGAAACACGAGATCCTGATTGTCGGGAGCGTTTTCCGGCAGCGCAAAGGAAAGTCCCAGTGCTTTCGCAGTTTCTTCCCGTTGAGGGTTTGTATCAATGACGGTGACGGTTGATCCAGGCAACCTGCCGGCGACGTAAGCGGTCAGGAGACCGACAACACCACCGCCAACCACGCAGATGTGATCCCCAGGTGATGGTTTTCCGTCCCATATAGCGTTAAGCGCTGTTTCCATATTGGCAGCAAGAACAGCACGTTCCGACGAAACGCCATCAGGAACAGGCATGCAGGAACTGGAAGGGAGAGTGTAAGCGCTTTGATGTGGGTAGAGCGAAAAGACGGTTCGACCAACCAGATCAGGGTCTCCTCCGCGAACCGTGCCGACATTTGCGTACCCGTATTTCACGGGAAACGGGAAGTTGCCCGCCTGGAAAGGTGCGCGCATGCGCAGCCACTCGCTTTCGGGAACCTCACCTCGGGAGACGAGGCCCTCCGTTCCGCGACTGACACCGCTAAAAAGAGTTTGCACGAGAACCTCATCCGGTTTGGGTTCTTCAACCGCAACCGGTTCAAGTTCACATTGCCCGTTTCCGACGTACCACAGCGCCAGCGGCGTGGTTGTGCCGTGCGTCACCAGCCTTTTTTCCGTCATTCCCGTAACATTCCGCTTGCTCGCTTAGCCGTTGTCAATATTAGGACATTTTGACATGCGCACTATCGCCACGATTGCCCGGATTGGAAGTCACAAAAATGTTTCGAGTCACTGACACCTCCATTTCAGACAAAATAGCGACCAGAATGACGATCAGACGACTGATCTTCGCAATTCTTCTTGGAACCAGCTTTGTCGCACTCACTGCACTCATGGTGGTCACGCTGTCACCAGGCGGCCTGACACCGCTCGATCTGTTCATTGTGCTGTGCTTCATGGTCACGCTGCCCTGGACGATCATCGGATTCTGGAATGCGGTCATCGGCTTGCTGGTCATGCGGCTTTCACGCGATCCGCTTGCCGCTGTCTGTCCCATCAATGCAGGCGATCCGAAGATGCCGCTGAAAAGCTCGACGGCGCTCCTGTCCTGCGTGCGTGACGAGGACGTGGAAAGCCTGGAAACCAATCTCAGCGCGATGATGACCAACCTGATCCGTTCGGGTCAGTCGAAGCATTTCAAACTGTATGTTCTCAGTGACACGTCGCGCGGTGCAATTGCCCTTCAAGAGCAGGAAATGGCAGCGCGAATGTCCGAACGGTTCCAGGGCCAGATGGAAATCATCTACCGGCGCCGCTCGAAGAACACGGGCTTCAAAGCCGGCAACATCGAGGAATTCTGCGACAGTTGGGGCGACGATCACGATTTTGCGCTTGTGCTGGACGCCGACAGCTACATGTCCGCGGATGCAATCACGGGCCTCGTCCGACGGATGGAAGCCAATCCCAAGGTCGGTATTCTTCAAAGCCTCGTCGTCGGCCTGCCGACGGACAGCGCCTTCGCGCGGGTTTTCCAGTTCGGCATGCGGCTGGGGATGCGCTCCTACACAATCGGAAGCGCGTGGTGGCAGGGCGATTGCGGACCCTATTGGGGCCATAATGCACTTCTGCGCCTGAAACCCTTCAAGGAGCATTGCAGGTTGCCGGTCCTGCCCGGAAAGGGGCCGTTGGCAGGCACAATCCTGTCACACGACCAGGTCGAAGCTGTCCTGATGCGCCGTGCAGGTTATGAGTGCCGCGTGCTGCCTCTCGAAACTGGCAGCTACGAGGACAATCCGCCGCATCTGCTGGAATTCATCCGCCGCGATCTCCGCTGGTGTCAGGGCAACCTTCAGTATCGCCGCCTTCTGGGAATGAAAGGTCTGAAACCTGTCAGCCGTGCCCAGCTGTTCCTGGCAATTCTGATGTTCCTGGGTTCTCCCGCGTGGATCGGTTTCATGGTCGGCGCCGCAACACTTGGCATGACGACTGACTATGCGCCGTTTCGTGCCGACACCGGAGCGGTGCTGTTCTTCATGATCCTAACGATGGTGTTCGCGCCGAAGCTTGCGACAGTTGCAGATGTGCTCGCCCGCAAGGACTTGAGAAAGTCTTTCGGCGGGACGGTTCGTATCCTGATCAGTGTCGGCGCGGAAATCGTCTATTCGGCCATGCTGGCACCAATCATGGCCGTCGCACATACCCTGTTCATGGGAGGGCTGGTATTTGGCAAGAGCATCGGCTGGGGCGCTCAGGCGCGCGGCGTTGCGCGCCTTCCCGTGCCGCTAGCCGCAGCCAAGCTGTGGCCGCAGACGCTGTTCGGCCTCGCCGGATTAGGCTGGATCTCCACCCAGCCGATCGGTATGGTCTGGCCCGTTGTTCCGATTGCCATCGGACCATTGCTCGCCGTCCTCATCGCTGTTTCCACATCGACGAGATTTCTCGGAAAACTCGGGATCCGGTCGACATTGTGGCGTATTCCGGAAGAATCCAACCCGCCTTCCGAACTTGCCGACCTTTACTTGCCGGCTCTGTCCAAGGGAGCGGTTCAAACCGTTTCCCAGCCCGGCATGGTTCAAGGTGATCCCAACCCGGCGGAAGTCTGACACAAAAAAGACCTGCCCGGTCGGCAGGTCCTTTGTCATTTGAAACGATTAAGCTGCGTTGGAAGACGCCAGAGGCTGCGTCAGGTAACCGAATATCTGTTCAGCGTCCGAGGACGCGCGGATACCCTGGGTGACCGAAGAATCGCGTAACTGGCGCGCAATCCGGGCAAGAGCCTTCAGATGGTCAGCACCTGCCCCTTCGGGTGCGAGCAGCAGGAAAACGAGGTCGACCGGCTCGTCATCCAGCGCATCAAAATCCACTGGCTTGTCGAGCTTCGCAAATATCCCCATCAGGCGGTCAAGACGTGTCAATTTGCCATGCGGGATCGCAATGCCGTGACCTACTCCCGTAGATCCCAACCGCTCACGCTGAAGCAAAGTGTCGAAAATTTCGCGTTCGGAAAGACCGGTCAGTTCCGCCGCACGGCCGGAGAGTTCCTGAATTGCCTGTTTCTTGCTTTTAGCTTTCAGGCAGGAAACCACCGCATCTTTACCCAGAAGATCACTAAGATCCATTAGTTTGCCTACAAATTTCGGAAGCCGGCTCCGGCGTGGATGCCGGCTTCTTCCGCATCATTTTATTCGGCGGCCTCACCGGCCACCAACGCTGGGTCTATCCACCCTATATTGCCATCTGCTCTGCGGTAGACAACGTTTACACCGCCATTTGCCGCATTTTTGAACAGAACCACCGGTGCTTCGGTCAGATCCAGCTCCATCACCGCCATACCGACTGTCATGGTCTTAACCTTGGCAGAGGTCTCGGCAATAACAAGCGGATTGAAATCCACCGGCACTTCCTCGTCGTCCTCCGGTGACGCCAATACGTAGGATGCTGCTTCGAACGCCTCACGACCGTTGCCGTTGTGGCTGTGGTGATCCTTTAGCTTCCGCTTGTAACGGCGCAATCGCTTTTCGATCTTGTCCGCAGCAGCATCGAAACTGTTGCGCGGATCCTGATCCTGCGCCGACACCTGTAGCACGATTCCCGTGTCCAGGTGCAGGTTGCATTCAGACTTGAAGCCTGTGCCCTCCCTGCTAAGCGTGACGTGGCCAGTGAATCCGCCCGTGAAATACTTGGACAGGGCATCATCGATTCGGTCTGTGATGTGCTCGCGAAGTGCATCGCCCACATCAACATTCTTACCCGAAATCCGCAAAGCCATGGGGACCTCTTCTTTTTCTATTGGCCGATAAATCATCAGCAATTGCCGATGTCGAGACGCGAAACGTCTCAAGTCCACAGAATGGACCAGTCAGCGCGTCAGCGCCATCCCCTCATTACGTCATGAGGGCGGTGCTATAATTGCGCTAACGCAAAGTGTCAATTCTTAATAAACAGGTCGGCAAACGCATCGGAAGAATGGTGTAGTTCCAATAAATTGTCTCAGTGGATATTTCGATTTCAGTTCGAAATATTGCCATCTTTGGTCCTGTTGCTCGGCCGATCGTGTCTCAGATATTGGAATTTTTTTCGCGGCGGCGCTGAACCGACGAGCCGATTTTCATCGCTTCGCGATATTTTGCGACTGTTCTTCGCGCAATGTCGATCCCGTCATTCTTGAGAGTTTTCACGATCGTGTCATCGGACAGAATCGCCTTCGGGTCCTCGGCATCGATCATTTGCCGAATGCGGTGACGAACCGCTTCTGCCGAATGTGTGTCGCCTTCAGAGGTGCCGGAAATGGCAGACGAGAAGAAATACTTGAGTTCAAAAATCCCGCGAGGCGTTGCCATGAACTTGTTGGACGTCACGCGGCTGACTGTTGATTCATGCATGCCGATCGCTTCGGCAATGGTCTTCAGATTCAAAGGGCGCAGATGGGCAATCCCGTAAGTCAGAAACCCATCCTGCTGGCGAACGATTTCGGTTGATACCTTGAGAATGGTCTTGGCCCGCTGATCGAGGCTTTTGGCAAGCCAATTCGCGGTTTGAAGGGAATCTGTCAGATATTCCTTCTCGGTTTCATTTCGTGCCGTCTTGATAACCTTGGCAAAATACGTCTGGTTTACCAGAACCTTGGGCAAGGTATCCGAATTCAGTTCCACTGCCCAGGTGCCGTCGTTGGCCGGGCGGACAAACACGTCCGGCACCACAGGCTGCACGAGCGATGACCCGAACACGCTGCCCGGCTTGGGATCCAGAGCCCGGATCTCGGCGATCATCTCCGTCAGATCCTCGTCGTCGACACCGCAGATCTTCTTGAGCGCGGACAGCTCACGTTTTGCGAGCAGCTCGATATTGTCGATGAAAGCTTCCATCGCCGGATCAAACCTGTTCCTGTCAATCAACTGCAGCTTCAGACATTCGGCAAGACTGCGTGCAAAGACACCGGCGGGTTCAAAGGTCTGAAGGATGTTCAGCACCCATTCAACACGATCCGGCCCGACACCCAGCTGTTCAGCCGTTTCCTCCAGATCCAGATAAAGATACCCGTTTTCATCAAGAGAATTGATAAGATGACCGGCAATCAACCTGTCCGCCTCGTCGCTCAACGCGAAATGCATCTGCTCTTCAAGCGAAGTGACCAGAGAAGCCTCCTCGGCAACGAAGGCTTCCAGGTTGTAGTCTTCCGACGCGCCTCCGCTCGAGACGTTCTTGTAGCTGTCACCGGTTTTCAGGAGGGCAGGATCCGGAGATGCGGGCACGCCAGGTTCATCCGGAAATACATTGCCAAGATCGGTATCCATGCGCGATGCAATGGCCTCGGACCCGGTTTCCAGGTCGTTTTGCATCCAGTCCCCGGCATCCGGTTCTTCGCCAGCCGGAGAAGAACCCTCGGGATTGTCGGAGATCCGGTCCGAAGTGACGGAAGTGTCACCCGTATTTCCCTCGTTGGCCTCGCCGTCGGTTTTTTCGAGCAACGGATTGCGTTCAAGTTCGGATTCAACATAGGAAACAAGATCGAGATTGGACATCTGCAGAAGCTTGATCGCCTGCATCAGCTGCGGCGTCATCACCAGCGACTGGCTTTGCCGCATCTCCAGCTTTGTTGAAATGGCCATCGAGTTCCCGGGCGCCTATCAGCTACTTGTGGTCTGTTTTTTGCTTATAACTTGCAGACCTGCACTATACCCTAGCTCGCCACCCGTCATCAAAGCGTAAATTGTTCGCCCAGATAAAGCCTTCGCACGTCGGGATTCGTGACGATTTCCTGCGGCAGCCCTTCCGTGAGCACCTCGCCGGACGCGATGATATAAGCCCTGTCGATCAGACCGAGGGTCTCGCGTACATTGTGGTCGGTGATCAGGACGCCGATCCCGCGTTGCGTCAAGTGACGCACCAGTTGCTGAATATCACCAACCGCGATCGGGTCGATGCCTGCGAAGGGTTCGTCGAGCAACATGAAGGATGGACGGCTGGCCAGCGCCCGTGCGATTTCAACACGCCTGCGTTCTCCGCCGGAAAGGGCAATACTCGGCGATTTGCGAAGATGAGTCAGGCCGAATTCAGCCAGAAGCGAATCCAGTTCTTCGCGGCGTTTCTGACGATTGGATTCCACCACTTCCAGAACCGCACGGATGTTTTCCTCGACCGTCAGGCCCCGGAAAATTGACGCTTCCTGCGGCAGATACCCGATCCCCAGACGCGCCCTTCGGTACATCGGCATACGGGTGATGTTGAACCCTTCAAGCAGAATCTGGCCCTGATCAGGCCTGATCAGGCCCGTGATCATGTAAAATGTCGTGGTTTTGCCGGCGCCATTGGGACCCAGCAAGCCGACGGCTTCACCCGGTTTTACCGACAAGCTTACATACTTGACAACCTGGCGGCGGCCGTAGGTTTTGCCTATCCCCTCAACCACCAGCGCCTGTGACAGATCGTCTTCAGGCAAAGCAGGTTCCGGCATACTTCCATGCAATCCATTGTAGTCTGAAGAGCTTCTCTTCACGTAACAAAATTCCATCCAAAAATTGCCGGCGCGTTTCAGGTCAAGTAGCAACCAAATCCGTCATGCCCGCAGGGTAATAACTCAGTTCTCTTCCACGCTGTTCGGCAAGATACGAACCTTAACACGTCCACCACCGCCGCCCGAACCGGACACGTTGCCGTTGGCGGCCGTCAAATTCGCCTGTCCGGTCTTCAAATTGACCGTCAGCTTCTGGCCGACAACCACGTTCGGACCCTGACTGAGAACGACTTCACGGCCGGTCATCACCATGATTTCCTTGTTCATGTCGAAGCTTGCCGCATCCCCCTTGGCAGTCTGGTCCTTGGAGGTCACGAAAACCCCTCCTTCGGCTTCCAGGCGAGAAATACGTTGCTGCACCGCCCCTTCGTCTTCCGTTGAATCCGACCCGGCATAAAAAACTTTCAAGCGTTCGGTCTTAAGGCTGGTTTCGCCCTGGATCACGACAACGTCACCGACAAATGTCGCCGTGTTGTTGTTGTCTTCCACCCTGAGTTCACTCGCTTCAATCTCGATCGGTTCACCTTCGTTCGATCCGAAGCCCGCAAAAGAGTCCGAAAATGTCTGAGCGCCGGCAGTGCCGGTCAGCAGAACCGCAACAGAGGCGATCGCGAAAAGCTTGGAAAATGTCATCTGCTACTGTCCTTCCGATGCCGGTAGAATGGTCATCTTGATACCATCCGAAAACCGGACGAGACCTTTAGCCTTATCATATGAAAGTTTACCAGACTGAACACGACCTTGTTCCGACCGGATAGAAACCGGTTCTGACGTGCGCATCGCGCCATCCTTCAGATCGATATCCACTTCGGACAGATCCACGGTATATCCTTCGCTCCATTCGATCTGGATACCTTCAAAAAGACGCAAGGTCTCTGCCGCATTGTTGTAAGTGCCTTTAAGCGCAATGATTTCAGCGCTCTCATCCTCGTCGAGCACGATATCGGCGCGAATCGTCTCAAGATCGATGATACGCGGATCACTCAATCTCTGGATCGCGCGGCGCGCGGTCACCTTGTAGGATCGCTCGCCGTCATGACCGGACAATTCCGGATGATCCATCACTAGCCCGTCGCTGGTCAGCATCATGTTCGCCGCACCAAAACCGCTCAATACGTTGAACAGGACCACCAGCCCGACCATGACGGCCAGGATCAACAGGCCGATTCCGGGAAACAGCCAGCGTAAAACGCGCACCATAATGCTGTGCCGGCGGGCGGCCCGCTGTGCACGGCTGAACTGGTGCTTCGGGACCGATTGTCCCGTGTCTTCGCTGATGACTGTCAATGGTGTCTCCAAAAGAGCGACGCCGCCAGAACGCCGGCAACCACTCGCCCTGGTCAGGAATGAGCGAAAATGTCGTTTTCGTCCCAACCCTTGAGATCGAGTTCGGCACGAACCGGCAAAAATTCAAAGCAAGCCTTTGCAATGTGCCCACGTTCTTCCCGTTCGAGCATGAATTCCAGCTTTTCCTTCAATGCATGCAAATACAATACATCCGATGCGGCGTAGGCGAGTTGCGCATCCGACAGGTTTTCCGCGGCCCAGTCCGAACTTTGCTGCTGTTTCGACAGTTCAACACCCAGCAATTCGCGAGTGATATCTTTCAGGCCGTGCCTATCGGTATACGTGCGCACCAGTTTGGACGCGATCTTTGTGCACCAGACAGGTGTGACCTCGATGCCTAAATAGTGCCGCAACACGGCAACATCAAACCTGGCAAAGTGAAAAATCTTGGGCTTCGTCACGTCGGTAAACAGCCTGGCAAGGTTCGGCGCATCAGTCTGACCACGCGCTATCTGCACGACATCCGCGGTTCCGTCCCCAGAGGAAAGCTGGACGACACAAAGCCGATCTCTGTGCGGATTGAGGCCCAGGGTTTCCGAATCGACCGCAACCGCTTCCGCCGCCTCATAGGCCTTCAGATCCGGAAGGTCCCCCTTGTGGTACCGGATGGTCATGTCGAACTGTCTCCTGTTGCCGTGCCGTTGCAGCTTGTTTATCAGCTTTGTTTGACCGTCAGGTAAAACATGCTGCCCCATGTGGCAAGCAGATTGCTGAAGTCAACCGCTGAAGACGCGGCGTAATTGGCGACAGAAACTATTTTTTTATGCGGAATGCCTCGTGACAGGCTTTGCAGGTTCCCGCCATCTTCCCAAAGGCGGCCGCAACGGCTTTTTGATCCGCGCCTTGTTCTGCAAGTCCCTTCAAGGACTGCGCCGATGTTTGCAGACTGTCAGCATACCCGGAGAACTGCGTCCATTCATTCCAGATCGACGGGCTGGCTTCCGATGGCGCCTTCAAACTGCCTTCGGGAAACAGCTTGATCATCGCGTCACCTGCATGAGTGGCTATCGCCTGACCTGCACGCGCAATTTCAACGCCGTCGTAGGCCGCGTTGCCTTTCAGCATCTGGCCGACAAGTTTGACATTGCGGCTGATTTCCGTCATCGCATCCATGCGTTCCTTGACGATCCCCGTGGCTCCGCCATGGGCCCAGGCAGCTCCAAGGCCTGCAATGCCGGCCGCGATCGTCCACAAAACATGACTGGGTTTCATCAAGCTCTTCCTCTTCAATAGATACCGTTCGCCTGCTGAAGCGTACGCACATAGGCGACGATCTTACGCACATCATCCTGGCTTACATCCGCAACAGGCGGCATGTCGCCGAACGGCCAGTGGTGTGACCGGACACCTTGTGCAGCTGCCAGGAAAAAGGCTGCATCGCCGTGATGTCCCGGTTCATAGATCTTGTGGACCAGAGGCGGCCCCAGGCCTTCACGTCCGTCTGCGAGATTTCCGTGACAGGCAGCGCAATTCGCGCGGAAGACAGACTGTCCCTCCAAGGCAACCGGCAACAGCTCCGGTTCCGTCACCTGAACAAGTGGAGCACCTGTTTCGGCTGGCCGCGCGCCTTCAACAGATTGCAAGCGCCAGGTAACAGCCCCCGCCAGTATTGCGGCAAGCAGTGCAGCGACGGCCACTCCGGTTCCGATACGTTTCATGCTCTCGCGCCTCCGTCAGTCCTGATCCAGATCACTCTTGCCTGCAAGATCATCAATGATCGGGCAGTCCGGTCGGTCGTCGCCGTGACAAGCTTCCGCAAGCGTTTCAAGAACGCGCTTGAGCGATTTCAGCTCGCTTATCTTTCGATCCACTTCCTGGATCTTGGCGCGTGTCAGGGCCTTAACGTCCGCGCTTGCCCGGTTGCGATCCTCATAAAGCGACAGAAGATCCCTGCATTCCTCAATCGAAAACCCTAGCCCACGGGCGCGTTGAAGAAATTTCAGTCTTTGGACATCCACTTCCGAAAAATCCCGGTATCCATTGCCGCTGCGTGTCGGTTCGATCAGGCCGATCTCCTCGTAGTAGCGAATGGTCTTGACCGGCAGGTGGCTCAATTCAGATGCTGTTCCGATATTCATCCGGGTGTCCTCACAGTTTGAGGGTGCGCAAGCGCAACGCATTGCTGATCACGGAGACCGAAGACAAACTCATGGCGACCGCCGCCAGCATGGGCGACAGCAGAACTCCGAAAACCGGATAGAGCACGCCTGCAGCGACGGGAACTCCAACAGTATTGTAGGCGAAGGCGAAGAAGAGGTTCTGCCGGATGTTCCTCACGGTCTCACGGGCAAGGGTTCGTGCGCGCAAGATCCCTTCAAGATCTCCCTTGAGCAAGGTCAGGCCGGCGCTTTCGACCGCAACGTCTGCGCCTGTGCCCATAGCCAGTCCGACGTCAGCGGCTGCAAGCGCAGGGGCGTCGTTGACGCCATCTCCCGCCATTGCGACCGTGTGGCCACCGGCTTTCAAGTCTTCGACAAGCTTCTGCTTTCCTTCCGGCAAAACGCCGGCATGGACCTCGTCAATTCCCAAAACGGCAGCGACGGCCGCAGCTGTCTGCGGTGCATCACCGGTCGCCATGACGATTTTCACGCCATCATGATGGAGTGCAGCGATAGCCGCCTTGGCATTCGGTTTTACCGGATCGGAGACAGCAATCAGGCCTTGAAGAAAGGCTTGTCCCCCAAAATCCTGAACCAGGAACATGACGGTCCTGCCCAGTTCGGAAAGCTCCTCAGCACGTTCGTCCAGTCCGTCGAGATCAACACCGGTCTCCCTTGCAAAAACTGCATTTCCCAGGAAAACACGGCTGGTGCCGATTTTTGCGGTCACGCCCTTGCCGGTCACCGCTTCAAAACTGTTTGCCACCGGAATGTCGAGCTGTCGTTCTCCAGCTGCATCGAGGATGGCTTCGGCCAGGGGGTGTTCGGACCCTTTTTCGAGCGCTGCGGCCAGTTCCAGAACATGATTTTCCGTGACACCGGCATCGGGAAGAATATCGCTTACCACCGGACGACCTTCCGTAAGCGTTCCGGTCTTGTCGACAACAATCATATCGACCTCGGCAAGACGTTCCAGGCTTTCGGCGGTCTTGACGAAGACGCCCGCCTGCGCACCCCTTCCTGTTGCGGTCATGATCGACATGGGCGTTGCCAGTCCGAGCGCACAGGGACAGGCGATGATGAGGACGGAGACGGCGGCAATTACGGCATGCACCAGTGACGGGCTTGGTCCAAATACAAGCCAGGCACAGAACGCCAGCACTGCGACACCGACGACAGTCGGCACGAAATAGCCCGCCACGCGGTCAGCAAGACCCTGGATGGGAGCGCGGGACCGCTGTGCTGAAGCCACCATGTCGACGATCTTGGCGAGCATCGTGTCTTCGCCGACCAGCTGCGCTTCCATGACAAGGGTACCGGTCTTGTTGAGTGTACCGCCCGTGACCCTGTCGCCAGGTTCCTTTGCGACCGGAACCGGTTCACCTGTGACCAGGCTCTCGTCGACCGATGATCCCCCCTCCAGTACAACTCCATCGACCGGAACCGCTTCACCGGGCCGGACACGCAGCCTGTCGCCGGCCACGATGTTTTCAAGCGGTGCGTCATATTCGTCGCCATCAGCAACAATCCGCCGAGCGGTCTTCGGTGCAAGGTCAAGCAACGCGCGAATGGCGTCACCCGTGCGTTCCCTTGCATTCAATTCCAGAACCTGACCGACGAAAACCAGCGCAACAATCACCACTGCCGCCTCGAAATAGACCGGCATATGTCCGCCTGCACCCTTGAGGGTGTCTGGAAAAAGGAACGGCATGAAAGCGGCTATCATGGAATAAAGATAGGCGGCGCCGACACCGATCATGATCAGCGTCCACATGTTGAAGTGACGTGTGACGAGCGAAGTCCAGCCGCGTTGAAAGAACGGCAGGGCCGCCCAAAGCACAACGGGTGTGGCAAGAATCGCCTCGAGATAGATTGCAAAGCCTTCCCCGATCCAGTCGCGTACCGGCACGCCGACCATGGGTCCCATGGTCAGGACAAGAAGGGGGATGGCAGCCAACGCGCTGACCCTGAGACGAAGGGTGAAATCGATGAGTTCGTGATTGGGTTCGTCTGAGACACCGCTCATCGGTTCGAGCGCCATGCCGCAGATCGGGCATGTGCCCGGGCCCTCCTGCACGATTTCCGGGTCCATCGGGCACGTAAAAAGAGCGCCGGTCGCGGATCTTTCGGCTTCCAGCTCCTTCTTTTTCAGATTGTTGCCTGACAGGTAGAAGTAAGGGTCCGTCTCGAACTTGTCGTGACATTTCGGATTGCAGAAGTGGTAGTCTTCACCCTTGTAGCGAAGTGTCGGCTTGCCCTTGCCGAGCGCAACCGTCATGCCGCAGACCGGGTCGGTGGCCTCGCGGTTTTCCTCTGTTGGTGCAATTGAGGCAACGGTTTCCTGCATGATCTGGATACTCTTTCCAAGTTGACTGCAGGTGTCAGTTAGGGCTTCCAGTCACTGGAAGGTCAATCTGAAAAATCACGTATGCCTGTTTGATCCGCCAGCGTTTGCAAAGACTGCGCCTTGAGTTTTCACTCTGCCTTGCTTTTCAGGCTTGCCATCAGATTGTGAAACTTTTCGCCCTGAACCGCGACATGATTGCGTAGCGCATTGGCGGATTCCTCCGGCTTGCCGGTGGCCAATGCATCGACAATAGCCTCGTGTTCGGCCATGGATTGGGCCATCCGGCCGCGGAACTTCAATTGCTGCCGCCGGAACGGTTTCAAACGTTTGTGCAGTTTGGCCGCTTCCTGTTCCAGGAAACGATTACCCGACTGCCTGTAAATGGTTTTGTGGAAACGTTCGTTCTCGGTGTAGTAGCCGTCCGTGTCCCTGGCATCGACCGCTTTCTGGCACTTGGCATTCGCATCGCGAAGATCGTCCAGTGCCTCTTCCGATATCCGCATCGCCGCCAGGCGTCCGCACACGGCTTCAAGCTCTGCCATGACCTCGAACATTTCCATCAGCTCGATCGGTCCGGGCTGGCGAACGAATGCGCCCCGCCGAGGCACCAGTTCGACCAGGCCGGATAGCGCGAGTCTTTGAAAGGCCTCGCGTAACGGGGTGCGGGAGACACCGAACTGTTCGGCGAGCCTGACTTCATCGAGGCGATCCCCGTCCTGGAAAGAGCCGCTGAATATATGCTCTTCCAGCGCTTCAGCTATGTTGTCGGCGCGGCGTTGTTCCATGACATTTCTTGTAATTCGATCCCTTCTGAAACGCAAATTCGAATTTTTTGTATACAAGATTGTTGACTAAAAATACAAACCAACCTTAGATTGGCCACATCCACCCGGGTAAGCCTCCCGGGCGGACACTTCGGGAGGAAATTATGAAAACTTTTATGAAAGGTGCGGTGGCAGCCCTTGCCATCATGAGTTCTGCATCGATCGTCAACGCGACAGAACTACGATTGTCGCACCAATGGTCAAACAAGGATGTTCGCCACCAGGTGGCACAGATCGTTGCCGATGAAGTCGCAGCGGCTGATGTCGACCTGAACATCAAGATCTTCGGATCGAAGTCGCTGTTCAAACCCCGTGAGCAATACAAGCCGCTCAGCCGCGGTCAGCTCGACATGACCGTGTTCCCGCTGAGCTACGCCGGTGGCCAGCAGCCAGCGTACAACCTTACCCTGATGCCGGGCCTTGTGAAAAACCACGATCACGCAGCCCGTCTCAGCGACTCGCCGTTCATGGACGCCCTTGAAGCGAAAATGGCGGAAGACGATGTGATGGTTCTCGTCCACGGCTATCTCGCCGGTGGCTTTGCCGGAACCGACAAGTGCATCACGAGCCCTGATGACGTCAAAGGCCTGCAGACCCGTGCGGCCGGCAAGTCATTCGAACAGATGCTCGCCGGAGCAGGTGCGTCCATCGCTTCGATGGCCTCGTCCGAAATATACAACGCCATGCAAACCGGTGTTCTGCAGGCGGCCAACACCTCGTCCTCGTCCTTCGTTTCCTATCGGATCTACGAACAGGTGAAGTGTTATACACCTGCTGGCGACGTCGCGCTCTGGTTCATGTATCAGCCGCTGTTGATGAACAAGTCGAGCTTTGAAGGGCTGAACGAAGCCCAGCAGCAAGCGCTTCTGGCAGGAGCCGAGAAGGCCGAGGCGTTCTATCTGGAAGAAGCGAAGAAACAGGACGCCGCCTCGGTTCAGGTCTTTGAGGAAGCCGGGGTTGATATCGCCGAGATGAGCCCGGAGGACTTCGAAGCCTGGCGCAAGCTGGCCATGGAGACTTCCTACAAGAAATTCGTCGAGGAAGTGCCGGGCGGACAGGATCTGCTCGACAAGGCGCTGGCTGTCGAATAACGGCATTGCGGGCGGCCCAGGCCGCCCGCCCTTTCTTTCAATCCCGGATCTGGGGGAGTCGGTTATGGCCGGCCATAGCTCTGCTGTTGCCGCGCGCACTGGAAACAACCCGTTTCTGCGCGCCGTTGCAGCCATCTCAACCCTGGCAGGCTGGTGTTCCGCGACCATGATCGTCGCGGCCGTCGCCATTACCTGCCAGATGATATTCGTGCGATGGGTACTCAATGCCTCAACCGTCTGGCAGACCGAGGCCGTGATCTATCTTGTCATTTCCGCAACCTTGATCGGGCTGCCCTATGTGCAGCGCCTGCGCGGTCATGTGAATGTCGACCTCATTCCGCTTTCGCTTCCACCCCGGGCACGATTTGCGCTCGCCATTCTCACATCGGCGCTGTCTATCGTCATAATCTCGATCATGCTCTGGTATGGCTACGAATACTGGCATTTCGCCTGGGATCGCGGCTGGCGTTCCGACACGGTTTGGGGCGTCAGACTCTGGATCCCCTACCTCGCCCTTCCGATCGGTTTCGGCCTCCTCCTGCTGCAGCTTGTCGCTGACCTGGTGGCCGTACTGACCGGAGCAGACAAACCGTTTGGCCTGGAGTAACGGCGATGGACCCTCTTCTTCTTGGCGCAATCGTTGCCATTGCGACCATTCTGGTTCTCTTTTCCGGTGTGTCCGTTGCCATTGGACTGTTGATCGTATCCGCCGGTTTCCTGATCATATTCGATGGCCCCCGCTCACTGGAACTGATGCCGGAAATCCTTTTCGGCAAGCTCGACAACTTTGCACTGCTATCGATCCCGATGTTCATCATCATGGGCGCTTCAATCGCGTCCACCAGGGCAGGTGCAGATCTGTATGAGGCGCTCGAGCGGTGGCTGACACGGGTCCCGGGTGGGCTCGTCGTCTCAAATCTCGGCGCGTGCGCGCTCTTCGCAGCCATGTCCGGCTCTTCACCGGCAACATGTGCAGCCATCGGCAAGATGGGCATACCGGAAATGCGCAAGCGCGGATATCCGGATGGTGTCGCTGCCGGTTCCATTGCGGCGGGAGGCACGCTTGGCATTCTCATTCCGCCGTCCGTCACCATGATCGTTTATGGCATTGCGACCGAAACCTCGATCGGCCGCTTGTTTCTGGCAGGTGTAATCCCGGGCCTGATGCTGGTCGGCCTGTTCATGGCCTGGTCACTCTATTCGACCTGGAAATCCGGTGACGGCGGGCAACTGAGTGCGGGCAGTTACAGCTGGGCGGAACGATTTGAAATTCTTCCGCGCGTTCTCCCGTTTCTGGCCATCATCCTTGGCGTGCTCTATGCCATGTATGGTGGTATTGCGACCCCGTCCGAGACTGCAGCAGTCGGTGCTCTCCTGTGCCTGCTGATCGCCATGATCATCTACAAGCTCTGGCAGCCGCAGGCGCTTTGGGTGGTCCTGCGCGACAGCACCAAGGAATCGGTGATGATCCTCTTCATCATCGCCGCGGCCGGTGTGTTCTCGTACATGCTCAGCTCATTGTTCATCACGCAGTCGATCGCCGAATGGATCGGGACCCTTGATGTGAACCGCTGGATCCTGATGGGTGCCGTCAACATCTTTCTGCTGATCGCGGGCTTTTTCCTGCCGCCGGTTGCCGTCATCCTGATGGCCGCTCCGATCCTGTTGCCGATCATAACCACAGCTGGTTTCGACCCGATCTGGTTCGCCGTTGTACTGACTATCAACATGGAAATCGGACTGATATCTCCCCCCGTCGGTTTGAACCTTTACGTCATCAACGGCATTGCGCCGGATATCTCCCTGAAGACAATCCTGACCGGCTCCCTGCCTTTTGTCGGGTGCATGGTCCTGGCGATCATTCTCCTTTGCCTGTTCCCCGAGTTGGCGACCTGGCTTCCCGACGTGATCATGGGGGCGGCGGTATGACACTGCTCGCCGACCTTTTGTCCACCGTCTTCGAGCGTCGCTACCGGCAACCCGCACGATATCTGCGGAATGACCGGCCACTTGAAGAACTGGCTGGCGATCTGGTCGGCTCGGCGGGTGAAACGTCGGGACTGGCGCTCGCGCAGGACATCCTGTCGGGCTTCGAGGATCTGGACGATGAAGACAAGCTCGTCTTCTTCCGCACTGTCGCCGGCAGGCTCAACATTGACCCGGAAAAAGTGCGAACCGCACTGGATGCCTATGAGAAGAACCCCTGCAAGGCGAGTTACCGGGACTTCATGACGGCCTCAGAACCTCGAAGACAGGAACTCTTCCGGCGCCTGAACAGGGTGCCGGGAGCAACGGGCACACTCGTCAACATGCGTGCGGATCTGTTGAGGCTCGGCGACAAGGATCCCGAACTCGATGCCCTGGATCTCGATCTGCGGCACCTGTTTGCATCCTGGTTCAACCGCGGGTTCCTGGTTCTCAGGCCCATCAACTGGGAGAGCCCGGCCCATATCCTGGAAAAAATCATCGCCTATGAAGCGGTTCATGCGATCCATAGCTGGGATGATCTTCGCCGCCGCCTGGAACCGGCCGACAGGCGTTGCTTCGCTTTTTTTCATCCGTCGATGCCTGATGAGCCGCTGATCTTCGTCGAAGTCGCTCTGACAAAGGGAATTGCAAACTCAATACAGTCTCTCCTGGCGGAGGACCGGGAAGCGCACCCGGCCGAAGACGCCGATACGGCTGTTTTCTATTCGATATCCAATTGCCAGGCAGGCCTGGCAAATATCTCGTTCGGCAACTCACTGATCAAACAGGTCGCTTCCGATCTGGCCGCCGAACTCGGTGGACTGAAGACCTTCGTGACCTTGTCACCCATTCCAGGACTTACGAGATGGCTGGAACGCGAAGGCGTCGAGTGGCATGCTTCCGCGCCGGAAGAGATGAAGGCCACGGCGGCCCACTACCTGCTGAATGCAAAGTCCAGGGGCACCAGACCCTTCGACCCCGTCGCCCGCTTTCATCTTGGCAATGGCGCCATCATTCATGCAGTCCATCCAGATGCGGACACGTCGGACAAGGGCCGCGCACAATCCGGTGGAACGATGGTCAACTATCTTTACGACCTCGCCAAAGTCGCACAAAACCACGAAAAGTTTGCAACGACGCAGGAAGTGATGGCCGCGGATGCAGTCAAGTCACTAGCCAGATCCGCTGCGCTCCAACAGACAAGCAAAGGTAACGCCGATGCCTAATCCACTCTTTGACAGCCTGTTTGGCGTTCATGCCGGCAAGACGACACCGTTTCTCCACCTGCTGGACGGAAGCACGATCACGCATCAGGATTTCCTGGAAATGGCTGCGAGAACCGCCAATGTACTTGCGCAAATCGGGCTGACAGCCGGTGACCGGGTCGCAGCACAGATTCAAAAATCGCCGGAAGCACTCGCGCTTTATGCCGCCTGCGCCCAGGCGGGATTGGTGTTCTTGCCGCTCAACACGGCCTATACGGTCGATGAGCTGACCTATTTCATCGACAATAGCGGTGCTTCGCTGATCGTGTGCGATGGCCGCAGCAAAGATGCTCTGGAGCCGGTCGCGGCGTCACTGAACGCGAAGATCGAAACGCTGAATCCGGACGGAACAGGCTCTTTGAGCGCGCGCGCCGCCGAGATGCCGACACGTTTTGCCACTGTCGACCGATCAGGCGACGACCTTGCCGCGTTTCTCTATACTTCAGGCACGACGGGTCGGTCCAAGGGAGCAATGCTGACGCAGAACAATCTCCTTTCCAATGCCGAGACCCTTGTCGGGGAGTGGCGTTTCACCAAAGGCGATGTTCTTCTGCACGCACTGCCGATCTTTCACACGCATGGGCTGTTCGTGGCGACGAATGTCGTCCTGGCATCGGGGGCGAGCATGATCTTCATGCCGAAATTCGACCTGGACCAGATCATCGCACACATGCCGGACGTGACCGCGATGATGGGCGTTCCAACATTCTATACCCGGCTGCTTGACGACCCGCGGTTCACCCGGGAACTGACGGCTCACATGCGTCTATTTGTGTCCGGGTCCGCTCCGCTCCTGGCCGAAACCCACGTCCAGTTCGAAAACCGGACGGGTCATCGCATTCTGGAACGATATGGCATGACCGAAACGAACATGAACACGTCCAATCCCTATGATGGCCAGCGTCGCGCCGGAACCGTCGGCTTTCCGCTTCCCGGCGTGGAACTCAAGATCACCGATCCGGAGAGCGGTGCAACCCTGCCTCCGGGCGACGTCGGCCAGATCGAGGTGCGTGGCCCCAATGTGTTCAAGGGCTATTGGCAGATGCCGGAAAAAACCGCTGCCGAACTGCGTAGCGACGGATTCTTCATCACAGGAGATCTCGGGCGGATCGACGAGGACGGATATGTTCACATCGTTGGCCGCAACAAGGACCTGATTATTTCCGGCGGCTACAATATCTATCCCAAGGAAATCGAGCTTGTCCTGGACGATCAACCCGGTGTTGCGGAAAGCGCAGTGATCGGTGTTCCTCATCCGGATTTTGGCGAAACGGTGCTGGGCGTGCTTGTGCCGGAGAAAGACGTGGCCCCGGATATCGAGTCGATCCACGAAGCGGTCAAGACCTCGCTGGCGCGATTCAAGCACCCGAAAAAGCTGATCGTGATTGATGAACTGCCGCGCAACACCATGGGCAAGGTTCAGAAAAACATCCTGCGGGACAAGTTTCAGGACATGTTCGCGCCGGCCTGACCTGTCCGGCGCGCCCGGTGTCTCTCATGCTTGATGGTCTCCTCAAACAGGTCAAAAGATTGCCGGGATGATTGACTTGACGAAAAGACCGAACTAGCGTTCCGGACAGTCCACACGAGCCAAGGGAGGATCATTTGACGTATTTCCGCTTCCATGATCGAACCCGAGGTCCCGTCCAGGCCCTGCAAACGCGTTTGTAGGGCTGATCGGAGGACAATTTTTCAAGTCACCACGATCTGCCCAGAAGGCAGCTTTGATGCTGCGAATCCCGGTTCGAAAGTCGTGACACATGTCCCTGGTCAATCTGCGCAATCTCGGCGTTATTTACTCTACACCCCTGTTTGAAAACCTGAACCTTAGCCTTGGCAAAGGCGAGCGGATCGGTCTCGTTGCGGCAAACGGGACAGGCAAATCCACGCTGCTCCGCATTGTCGCCGGTGAGACCGAGGCGACACAGGGCGACATCATCCTTGCGCGGGGGACGAAGGTTGGACTTGTTACACAGGATGTTCCGAACGACCTTGAGGAACTGTCGCTCTATGACGCGGTCCTGTCCGCACTCGATCCCGAGCAGATCGAAACGGAAAGCTGGCGTGCCGATATCGCGTTGAATGACCTGGATGTTCCCGAGGTTCATTGGCGACGTCCCCTGAACCAACTGTCGGGTGGCTGGCAAAGGGTTGCGCTGCTTGCAAGGGCCTGGGTGAGCGAGCCCGATGTGCTTCTTCTGGACGAACCGACGAACCACCTGGACCTGAACCGGATCGGGGTTTTGCAGACCTGGATTGCGACCGTCGCGCGCAGCACACCGATGATCGTGGCCAGTCACGACCGGGCGTTTCTGGATGCGGTCTGCAACCGGACCCTTTTCCTGCGCCGCGAAAAATCGCATGTCTTCGCGTTGCCTTACACAAAGGCACGTGAAAGCCTTTCGGAACAGGATAGCGCTGCCGAACGTCAGTTTCAGAACGACCTCGCCAAGGCGAGCCAGCTCCGCCGCAAAGCTGCGAAGTTGAAAAACATCGGCATCAATTCAGGGTCTGATCTGCTGCTTAACAAGACCAAGCAGCTGAACGAGCGTGCCCAGAAGATAGAAGATACGGCCCGACCCGCTGAAAGGCATCAATCTGCAGGAAAAATCCGCCTGGAAAACTCAGGAGCGCACGCCAAGGCCCTGGTCAGCCTTGCCGAGTCTGCCGTGACAATTCCGGACGGCCGTACGCTGTTCAAGCTTCCACCGCTATGGATCAACCCCGGAGACAGGGTCGTTGTTCTTGGCGCGAACGGTACCGGCAAGACACGGCTGCTGTCGCTGGTGACGGGCGCACTTGATGCCGAAGTTGCCAATATCCGCGTTGCCCCTTCTGCAATCCCTGGTGTTTCCGATCAGAACCTTTCCCAGCTCGACAGGTTCAAGAGCCCGATGTCCGCGGTGACGGAGATGTCGGATGTCGGCGACCACAGAGCACGCGCGCTCCTGGCCGAAGCAGGCCTTCATATCGATCTGCAGGAAAAACGAATCTCCATTCTCTCGGGAGGACAACGCAGCAGGTTGGCGATGCTTTTGCTGCGCCTTTCAAAGCCGAACCTCTATGTTCTCGACGAACCCACCAACCATCTCGATATCGATGGCCAGGAAGCGCTTGAGCGGGAACTGCTCATCCACGACACCACAGCGCTGATTGTCAGCCACGACCGAACTTTCGTGCGCAATGTCGGCACACGATTCTGGCTTATCGACGGTAAACGGCTTGCGGAAACCGACAGTCCCGCAACGTTCTTTGACGTGCAAATGGACGGAGCGGTCTGAAGCTCAGCTCAGCACAACCACCTTGGTGCCGAGCTCGACGCGCTTGTAAAGATCGATAATGTCCTGGTGCCACATGCGGATACAGCCGCTGGACGCATTGGTCCCGATGCTGCTCGGCTGGTTGGTACTGTGGATGCGGTAGAGCGTATCCTTGTTGCCCTGCCAGAGATAGAGCCCGCGGGCACCGATGGGGTTTCGCGGTCCACCCTCCTGCCCGTCCCTATACTTTTCCAGTTTGGGGTCACGCTCGATCATCTCGTCGGGCGGGAACCATTTCGGCCATTCCCGCTTGAAACGGATTACCGCTTCCCCGTTCCAGGCAAAGCCCGCGCGCCCGACACCGATGCCATAGCGGATGGCGCGCCCGCCGGGTTGAACAAGATAAAGGAATTTCTTTTTCGGATCGACGACGATTGTCCCTGCAGGATATCTGGTTGGATAAAACACCGTTTGCCGCAGGTATTTCGGATCAAAAGACTGATAGTCGATCCCCGGAAGTGAAAATCCACCATCCCGGACCGGCGCGTAGGCGGACGCATAATTCGGTGTTCCGTCTGAAAGAGGGGTCAGACCCGCCTGAACAGTCGATTTCTGCTTGCCCTGACAGGCCGCCAACAGAAACGGAACTGCAAAAACCAAATGACGGCGGCTCAGTTTTGATGCCATTTTCAATTCCCTTTGCGCTCGGTCGAGCGGACAATCCAGTTCAACATTGCAACTGTGCGCCATCTGACCCCGGATCCGGGACCGAAAGGGCACTCTTCAATACGCAACGCAGAGTTCAAGCGAACAATATTATGGTAAACGGCAAATTAATGGCCGCTTCAAGTCATTGTGTTCTCAACCGGTTCCTTGACATCAATTCGGTTACCTTGGCGGAAGACAACGTCAACCGGGTTGCGTTGGAGCACCCGGCAAATCCGTTCGGGAGAAAAGCCTGACTTTGCAAGGCTTCCGGCCTTCGCCGCCGCCCCAACTTTATCCGTCCCCGATGATGTCAAACTCCACCGACGGCAGCGTCCGGAGCTGGCAGAAAATTCACACGGATATTGCGCGAGGGAGCATTCTCGTGACAAACAGCGGATTGAACCGCACGTGTTCCTGCCAACCGACTTCGGTCCGTTTCGGTAGCCCTTCGCCTCCTTTTGCAAGTTAAAGAGCCGCACATGCCCGCCAGCCCGATCGCAACCTACCTGTTCCTGGGTGCCGCCATCCTGGCAGAAGTCATCGCGACCTCCGCATTGGCAAGAACCGAAAACTTCACGCGTCTTGTGCCGTCGCTCATTACGATTGCCGGCTACGGTCTGTCATTCTGGCTTTTGTCCTACCCGATCCGGGTACTACCCACCGGTGTGGTCTACGCCATCTGGTCGGGTGCCGGAATCGTTCTGATCACCATGGTTGCCTGGCTGGCGTTCGATCAGAAACTGGACCTTCCCGCCCTTGTCGGTCTCGGCCTGATCATCGCAGGCGTCGTGATCATCAATGTCTTTTCGAAATCGGTCGCTCACTAGAAGCAGATACCTGCATGGCCTCTCTAGAGGCGCTGCCCTTGCCTGGCGATGAACAGGTTGTAGGCGGAATCACAACATGCTTTCGCCAGAGCGGTCGTATACCCGCCTGTCGCTGGATAACAAGGCCGAAGGCATCTTCGATACAATCAAGGCACGACATTTCCCTTTTGTTTAAAGAGGTTGCCGCCATTTCGTAAGGTAATGACAATAAAACTCAAATGCACCTCAACAGCCGCGTTGAAAATTACAAAATTCAGCAATATAATATCAATATACAGTTTGCTTTATTTTAGAATATTTCAATTCTTTCTCTTTTTGGTTGTGAGGGCGCGTGTATGTTGGCTTCAGACGACGAAAACAAACCTGAAATTACTGACAATATTGTTGGAATTACAAAGTGGGAGAAATACAGAAGCGAAAGAAACGGAGCCGAACAGGAGCGCAAGGACTTCGAGCGCTTCGCCCATGCGATCCTGAAAGTTCAGGACAAGGTCCGTCGCAGATCCGGTGCGCTGCGCATCGATCGCGCGCAACACGCCAAGGCACTTCTGGCGATTGACAATGCGGTGCTCAAGGTTTCCGAAGACCTGCCGGATGATCTGTCCGTGGGCCACTGGCAAAAAGGTGCGGAACTGCCTGTTGTCCTGCGCCTGTCCAACGCGAGCGGCCAGCACCAGCCGGACAGCGATCGTGACCTGCGAGGTGCGGCGCTCAGGGTGGATACCGGCGCCGGTGTCCAGGACCTCCTGATGACGAATTTTCCCGTTCCGCACGCCCGTGATGCCGAACAGTTCATCGCATTTGCCTCCGCCATGGCCGGAAACCGAATAGTCGGTGTCATCAAGCTGGTATTCGCGGTCGGTCCGCGGGAAGCCATTCGGATGCTTCGCAATGTTTCAGGTGGCACCAAGCGTCCCGTCCATTCGCTGACGGAGGAAAGCTTCTGGAGCCGCGGAGCGGCGCTCTGGGGTGACGCCGGTCCCGTGCGATACTTTATCCGGCCTGCCAACAGTGCTGCCGTAAAAGAGGGCAATACTGAAGTCCCGGACAATCCAAATTACCTGCGGAACGAAATCGCCCAATTGGTAAGTGAAGGGGACGCCAGCTGGGAATTTTGCGTCCAGCGCTTCGTGAACGAGGAGATCACACCGGTCGAGGATGCTGCTTCGGAATGGCCTGAAGACAGATCGGCACCGATAGTCGTCGCCGTCCTGACCGTGCCCGAGCAGGACGTCACCACGCTGGAAGCGCAGGACAAAGCCGTTCAGATCGACGGACTGGCCTTCAACCCATGGAACACCCGACCTGAATTCCGTCCACTCGGAAATCTCAACCGCGCTCGCAAGGCCGTTTACGCAGCAAGCGCTGCCCATCGTGCACGGAAACGGTTTTACGAACCAGTTCCGCTGCGCAACCGGATTGTCACGGCAGTACTCGAACGCGCCTTCGGGCTGCTCAACCGCTGGCGACCCTGGTACCGTCTGCCGCATCTGCTGGCGCTTTTGAACCTGTCCCTGCTGCGTCATCAGCTGCGCCGGGAAAACCTGATTGACCGCGAACCGGTCGAACCGAACCCGCAAGCGACGCAGCCCGGGGACCCGACACCGGAAGAGGCCTGGGACCGCAGGTCCTTTGACGGAACGCAGAACGACCTCGGCGTCCCTGACATGGGTAAGGTCAAGGCCGTGTTCGGTCGCAATCTGCCACCTGATCCGCGCCCGGACGATATCAATACGCCGAACCCGGTCGAAGTCAGCAAGCAGTTGCTCTATCGAAAGTCGTTTATACCGGCGACTTCGCTGAACGTGATAGCAGCCGCCTGGATCCAGTTCCAGGTCCATGACTGGGTTCAGCACAGCCGCCGTAAATTCGGGGAAGACGACATCCAGGTGCCAATGCCCGAGGGCGAAACATGGAAAAACACGCCCAAGGGTAAGAAAGAGACCGTCATGCGGATCTCCGGCGATGTTCCCATCGGGACTTCGGATGATCAGAAACTGACGTTTGAAAATACCGTTTCCCACTGGTGGGACGGATCGGAGATTTACGGCAGCAGCCTGCAGAAAGCCGCACGCTTGCGCGACGGCACCGGACCGATGCTGCGTCTGGAGGAAGGCTATCTGCCGGAAAACAATCTCGGCATGGAAGTTACAGGCTTTAACGAGAGCTGGTGGCTTGGCCTGTCCGCGTTGCACACGCTGTTTGCCCGTGAGCACAATTCGGTTTGTGACGCTCTCCGGCGTGAATACAGCACCTGGAGCGACGAGCGAGTCTATCAGACAGCAAGGCTGGTGATCTCCGCGCTGATTGCCAAGATCCATACGGCTGAATGGACGCCCGCCATCCTGGCAACTCCGGAAATCGATGTCGCCCTGAATGCGAACTGGTCCGGTCCGGGCGGGGCATTCACCCGGATGGGTCTGTGGCTTCAGGAAGCGCACGCACTGCGTGGCATTCCCGAAACGCTTCCGGACCATCACAACGCGCGATATTGCCTGACCGAAGACTTTGTCACGGTCTACCGGCTGCATCCGCTCCTGCCTGACGACTATCATATCTACGATTCTGCGACCGGCGGTTTCCGGGAGAAACTGGAATTCAATGATATCCAGGGGATCAGGACGGACGAAGTGATGCGCAGGGTCGGGCTGTCCGACGTGCTCTATTCGATGGGCAACTCACATCCGGGTGCGATCACGCTCCACAATTATCCCAGGTCGCTTCAGCACTTTACCCGTACATCGCCGGACCTCAAGACCGAGATCATAGACCTGTCGGTCGTCGATCTCGTGCGGGAGCGCTCGCGAGGGATACCGCGGTACAACAAGTTTCGTCAGGGACTTCACAAGCCGCCGATCCGGCGATGGGAAGACATCACGGCGAACAGCGAGGATGTGCGGCTCCTCAAGGACATCTACGGCTCGTTCGACAATGTCGACACGATGGTCGGTCTATTTGCGGAAACGCCACCACCGGGTTTCGGCTTCTCCGACACCGCCTTCCGGATCTTCATCCTGATGGCGACCCGCAGATTGCAATCCGACCGTTTCCTGACTGTCGATTTCCGACCGGAAATCTATTCACCGCTTGGAATTGCCTGGGTTCAGGAAAATACGATGACGAGCATTATCCTGCGTCATTTCCCTGAATTTGCGAGTGTCCTGCCCACGGGACAAAGTGCCTTTGCGCCCTGGCGCCCTCGGCAGACCTGAGGAGAACAGCTCATGCCAGTCTCCGTCCCTCGTCTCAACTATGTCTGGCGGGTCGCCCTTTGGGTGTTGAACATCGCCATTCTGATCGCCGTTCTGGCGACCGGCTACCTTGTTTACATCGAACGAGGCTGGGCCAAGCCGATCTATCGGGATGCGCCTCAGGCGTTTCGCAATGGCACGATCGGGACCGAAGTCATGCCGCTGCCCGTGGCGCTCGTCCTGCCGGATCTGTTTCCGCATCATTTCCAGCCTGGCGGCCAGGAGGCCGGCAACTGGGTGGAACAATTCGGATTTCTGGACGATCCGGACAATCCCGACGGCCTTCCTGTCGGGTTTACCACGACCAACTACCGGCCGCAGACGGCGGCCCCATCGCCGGTGCCGTTCGTCGCGCTTACCTGCGCGCTTTGCCACACAACCGAATTCAGCACGTCCGATGGCGCAGAACCCGTTCGGTTGCTTGGCCCCGGAAGCGTCTCCATCAACCTTTTCGCGTGGCTGGATGCCTTCCAGTCGTCGCTGATCGAACGCATGCCGACGGCCCCTGGAGAACCGGTGGAAGACGCCCCGTTCCGCCTGACGGTGCCGGCAATCATGGCCACTTACGAGGAAAAGACGGGAAAGAGCCTCAGCCTGCCCGAACGGATCATGACCGGCCTGTGGCTCCGTCAGATCCGGGAACGCCTTCTTGCAAACATCGAGCGATTTGACGAGCCATACGGCAATGGCCGCTCGCGAGATGAAGATGTCACTCCCACAGGGCCGACCCGAACACTGGCCTTTCGCACGTTGCTTCGAAACGTGATGCACTACCCGGCCAACAACCTGCCGATCCACTCCAAGATCGCGACAATCTACAATCAGGGCTGGCGCGAACGGGCTCAGTTCGACGGATCTGTTTCGAATGTGGAAGCGCGCAGTTCGCTTGCTGCCGTCGCGGCCGGCGCGACCGAGGTCAACCTCGCCCACCCCGAGATCGTGCACAATATTCGCGAAGCGATCGCCTACACGATTTCGCTCGCACCGCCCAAATTCCAGGACCTGTTTCCCGAAGCCGGGCAACCCGACCCGGGTGCCGTGCAGCGCGGACGGCAGGTCTACAGGAATTCTTGCATGTCCTGCCATGGCGACCGATCCGGCGAAGGGTGGGAACCGGGTGAAAGAACGCATGAAGTGATCCCCTTGTCTGAAATCGGCACCGACCCCGAACGGGTCATGTTCCGCCACTATGGCGAGATGCCGGATGCGCTCCACGCCTATTTTCCGAAGGAGCATCCCTTCGCCTTCGCTCGCGACGAGGTTCATCCTCAACCCCAGGACGCCGACAATCTGGCCATTCGCGGCTACGTGGCGGGGCCGGTCGACGGCGCCTTTTTGAGAGCACCGTTCCTGCACAATGCGAGCATTCTGACCCTGGCAGAGCTCATCAATCTCGAGCCGAGGCGGGCCCAGTTCTATCGCGGCTGGAACACCTACGACACCGACCGTGCAGGATTTGCCAGCCCATCGGCAAAAGACAGCCGGCGTTACTTCCTGTTCGAGACGTCAGCACCGGGAAATTCGAATGCGGGGCATAACTACCCGTGGGCGATCGACGACCCGGAGCGGGATCCGGCTGCCCTGTCCGACCTGCTTGCATACCTGAAAACCCTGTGAGGTCCGCCATGACCCGTGACAAACCTACCGCGCTGACGCTTGCGCAAATCACCATAGTGAACCTATCGGCAGGCCTTCTGATCATCTGGTGCATGATTGCGCCGGAGCTGGATGGTGACCTTGAGATGGGTCGCACAAAGCTGACCATCTGGGCGACCACATTCCTGCTGATCCCGGCGCTTGGCCTGTGGCTTATCAGGACCGCCGGCCAGACGGTCGCCAATCTGGCCTATCTTTTCTGGACAGGTGCCTGGGTGCTGTTCGTGCTGCATGCCTATTGGGCGATCTTCATAATTTTCGACGGTGTAGCCGATACGTTCGTACAACAGGGAACGTTGATCGCGGGCGGCAATTTCCTGCTGCTCGGCGTCTGGACACTCGATGTTCTGATGATCTGGCTGCTGCCAGCCAGAATGCAGTCCTTCTGGTTCCAACTGATCGCCAGACTGCTCGCCTTTCTAATCTTCGCCCTGACTCTTGTCATCCTGAGAGGGGGCGCGATCCAGATCCTGGGTTTTGTTTTTGCCGGCGCACTTGTCGGCGCGGCCCTGGTGCGGGCGATCGTCCAAGTACCGGCCAAAGTAACGGAGACCTGAGATGAACAAGCAGGCGGATATTCACAAGGGATTGGCAGACCTCCTCGCGCGGCCGTTGCTGGAAACCATCTGGCGCCGCAGAACCCACAGGGTTCCACGCGGCGTGGAGGAAGTCGCCGCGGGATCGATGACCTACCGTTCCGGTCAGGAGCCCAAACCCCTGTCCGATCTCGAGGAAGCCATCCTGATTGCCATGACCGGCGCAACAGGTCTGACGATGCCGGACCGGCCGTTCCAGGACCCCGAGACCGGTCGGCTGGTCATGGCCAAACCCAACCTCACCATGACCGGACGAACCGCGGGAAGCCCCGACAATGCACAGGGAACGCATTTTTTCCTGATCAACGACAGTGGTACCTATTTCCTCAGGCAGTTGCCGCCAAGCAGCGAACCGTTTTCGCCAGAGTTGCTGATCGAGCGCGCGAACCAGGCGAAAGTCCGTTTGCTCGACAAACGGCTGGATGTTGAACAGGGAGGGCGCAACTTTCCGGCCTATCTGGATTCCAACCGCCTCTTGTCAAATCTGCCGGGGACAACGATCCTGGTCCCGGTCGTCGACCTTTCGCATCAATATATCAACGGCCTGATGTATCTTCTGACCCAGCCGGACGGTTCGAGACCGGCGCTCGTAGACGACCGGAATTTTTACTTTTCCGCCGGCGTCAAGAACTGGGTTCGCCGCAAGTTCCTGAATGATGACATCAAGGTTCCACTCGGTGTGATCGGGTCTCTCAGAACCCAGCTGGAAGCACCCCTCCTCCTGCAGAACCTGTTTCTCGTGGCCGAGGCCATGGGACTTGGTGCCTGGATACACGCCACCATCAGTCCGCCTGTTCTGACGGGCGATCCAAAATTCAGCGACCGGTACGGACCCATGCTGGGATTTGACCATCACATACCCCGATGGCGGCTGCCGGACATTCTGCGCTGGCATGTCCCCTTGCCGCGTTTTGCCAATCTGCGGTCCCATCCCGTCGCCCTGCGCCACAATGGCGAAGACCTGATCGTCGCCAAGTGCCCGCCCAACTATGCCAACATGAGCGATGCGGTCGACGCGGTGCTTGCCAGGAAGTTCGGAGACGGTGGCGTCTACCAGGACAGGCACACTTTCAAGAAGATCTACAAGGGTGATTTTGGCGAACGCTACCTGCAGGAAGCTGCCGAATACAATCAGGATGTGATCAACTGCGCCCGAGATGTCTGCAACTATATCTACGACACCCACGGTCGCTTCCCGGCTCATTGCGAAGCCATTCACGTGCCTGGCGTCTGGCTGCAGGTGCATCACGTCGAAATTCCCTATTACGAGAAATTCTTCGAGGATGGCCTGACCGACTGCCACCGCAATCACGATGAGCTTTGGGATGGCGAGAGCGACAAATGAAAGACGCGGTCAGCGTTGGCGACATGTCAGCGGCCAACCTTGGAGCAATGCCAATAGAACCGGATCACCAGGGCTCGGAAATTCATGCAAGCAGAGGACGTTGCTTCTCCAGACATCACGGGGTTTGTAAGCCCGTTACAAGATGCTGACGAGACAAATCGAACCTTGAGCCAAAAACCACCCGTCAAACACGGTCGAGCAGGTCGGTTGAATGCCGGCAGAACGTCGAGTTACTTGTCCGTTGCCTTTTGCAGTGATTGTGCGACCAGTTGTTGTTGCTCATCAGAAATTGTCGCCCAGAACGGCAATCTAATCAGTCTTGACGACAATTCATTGGTAACTTCCAGATTGCTATGCGCGCGTCCGTAGCGCATTCCAGCCGGAGAAGAATGCAATGGCACGTAATGGAAGACAGATGCAATGTTGTGGCTCTTGAACTCATCCAGCACACTTTGCCTGTCCAGGTGCGGCTCAAGCAGGACGTAGTACATATGCGCATTATGCTGGCATTCATCCGGGATGACAGGGCGGCGCAGGACGCCCCGGGCTTCGAACGGTTTCATCAAGTCGTGATAGAGGTGCCAGTTCGCCAGTCTCCGGTCGGTGATCTTCTGTGCTTCTTCAAGTTGCGCCCACAGGAATGCGGCGATCAGCTCACCCGGCAGGAACGACGATCCGACCTCACGCCATGAATACTTATCCACTTCTCCTCTGAAGAAACGGCTACGGTCTGTCCCTTTTTCACGGATGATTTCCGCTCTGACTGACAGAGACTGATCGTTGACCAGCAATGCGCCGCCTTCACCGGAAATTACGTTCTTTGTCTCGTGGAAACTATACGTACCAAGATCACCAATGCTTCCCAGTGCACGGCCCTTGTAGCTTGCCATGACGCCTTGTGCGGCGTCTTCAACGACCTTTAATCCATGTTTGCGGGCGATGTTCATGATGGTGTCCATTTCACAGGCCACGCCTGCATAATGAACCGGGACGATCGCCTTGGTGCGCGGCGTGATCGCTGCCTCGATCAGGCTTTCATCGAGATTTAGAGTGTCTTCACGGATATCGACGAATACCGGCACACCCCCGCGCAACACAAAGGCATTTGCGGTCGAGACAAAGGTATAGGACGGCATGATCACTTCATCGCCGGGCTGGATGTCCAGAAGCAGGGCAGCCATTTCGAGCGCGGCCGTGCATGAGTGCGTCAGCAGTGCCTTGCTGCACCCGCTGTTTTGCTCCAACCAGGTGTGGCATCGTTGGGAATAGGGGCCATCACCGGCGAGGCTGCCGTTAAAATGCGCATCGGCAATGTAGTAAAGCTCCTTGCCCGTCATGTGAGGCCAGTTGAAGGGAATTGCTGAGCCGCTCGATTGGGTCATTTGTTCTCCTGCCTTTTCAGGACCACCAGACGGGACCCTCCGATTGGTAGCGACATCCCCGATTTGATGGCAACGTGCTCAATCCGCATGACAGTTTCCAGAATGCGATCAAGCATGGGATTGAGAGCCAGAGACTCAGTGTCCTGTGCCTGGCCCGCACGCTTTGCCTTCAACCGTGAAGCAAGCATCAACGGCAGAAGAAGCGTCACGAAGGATGTACTGCGCAAAACTTCAAATCCGGCAGCCGCTGCCTTTGCATGCAAATCATCCGCACTGTAGCGCCGCTGATGGCATGCGGCCTCATCGACCGGGCTCCAGAGCCATTGATGCTGCGGGACTGTTATCAGGCAACCGCCGCCAGGTTTGATGGCACGATGGATATTTTCAAGAACCAGCTCATCTTCCAGAATGTGTTCAAGCACGTCAAATGCACCAATCACATCGAACTCTGCCTCATAAGGCAGCTTGCGTGCATCCATCTGTGTCAACTCGACTCCAGGAAGACGCTCGCCAGCAAACGCTAGTCCAGCGGTGTAGATTTCGCTTCCCGCAAGACGTGCTTCCGGGTAGTTCCTGGAAATTTCCGACAGAACAAAGCCAGTTCCGCAACCAACCTCAAGGAAAGACCGGAAGTGAGGGAAATATTTTCCCAGCGCCCAGAGGATTATGCTGTTTCGGGTCCGGAACCAGAAGTTTTTTGCCTCGACCTTTGCGAGAACTCTGAAACTGTCTTCGGGAAATCCGTCATTGTGCCTCGCCAGGTCGGGCGCCCAAGCGGTAAATCCGTCCATCTGGGCGGGCATGAAGCCGCACTGGCGGCATCCCTCGTTTGGCTGGCGAATCTCGGCATTGCAGGAGGGACAAATAATCATTCGATGCTCAGAGAGATTGGGACGGGTGGGCAAATACGAAGTAGCGGAATAGCAGGTAGAGAATACCGGCTACGGTAACGATGGCAACGGCCTGCACCAGTTGGTGCGGGTATCCCAGCAAATCGGATAGCACAAACAGCAGCGCAACGTTGACGCCAAAACCCGTCAGATGGGCAATTATGTATCGAAAGATACCGTGTGATGTTCGTCCGAGATAGCCGAATGTATATTTGGCATGCCCGAAATAGGCGGTTACCGCACCAATGGGATACATGAGCGATACTGCGACAATAGGCTCAAGCCAGAGCCAGGTAACAAAAAGGTAGATCAGATAACTGAGCAGATTGTTAAGTACGCCAACCACGCCGTAACGCACCACCTGCCCCATTGTCGCGATCAGGTTGCTCATTGTCATGTTATTGACCCGACAGCGCCAGCAGGCCTTGCCGGTCAACTTTGCCATTGGCGTTTTTCGGCAGTTCTGAAAGAACGACAAGGCGACTGGGCACCATATAGTCGGGTACCAGCTGTCCCAGTTCCTTCAGCAGCACCTTGTCTTCCACCTTAACCTTGCACGAGACATAGGCGATCATTTTTTTGAACGCTGTGTGATACCAAAAATAAATACCTTCTGTTTGTATTTTTTGTCGAGGCATTCGCGCATTAATCATTTCCCGCCTTGAGCACAATTTGGCGCATAGCTTTCGACAACTTCTTGCAAAATAGTCTAATGGTTGCACGCGCTGCAAACCCAAATAAATGAACAAAAACCAGATCGAAGTTAACGTTCATATGAATGACTTTACGATCTAAGAATTGCTTTGATTCGGTACAAACACGAAAAGGTTACCACAATAATAACTGCCACGACATGAAGAGCAACATCTCGAAGTCGGACTATCATTTTGTATGAAGAAATCACGACCACAATGATATCTCGCCCGACAGTCACGCAGGTAGCAGAATCAAAAGTGCCTCCTACACAAGCGATTATTACGCAAAGTTGCAGTTAATCGAGGACTTACCAAAAAATTTATTGTTTTGAGAATAGGATTTTAACTTATTCTTGTACCGCTAAACCGAAGCCCGTTTTTCCATAGCCGTTACCATTATAAAGCAAGTAGCGCTTATCACCATGATCAAATACGAATGGATATTCAATCATTTCAGAATCCCAACCGTCGCATGAAACATCAATACCAGCGTTTTCCAGCTCTAGTTCCCAAGTAATTCCGTTCACCGATCGTGCGTACCCGATACGGTATTTCTCACCGGTTCCACTCCGATAAGAAAACCACATTTCTAAAGAATCTCGTGTTCCTGTAACTACGCTCGGCCGCGAAAATGCCTGAGCGACACCAATCTGGAAAGGAACAGCCAAACCATGACGATCCCATTTTCGCCCGTCACGCGACGTAGCATAGTTGATCACGTGCAGCATCTCATCATTACCAGCATCCCAAGTGAGTGTCGATCCATACCACATCTCGTATTTATCGAGTGAAGCGGACCGAACCCAAGGATACGATAGACTAATGGGGTCCACGCTATCGATTCCCAGAAAAACCTGTTGCGAGTCCAGTTTCAGCCTATGGTCCAGCGTCACGATCAACCGGCCAACATCGCCTCGCCAGTGCGCGTTTTGGGAAGCTTGCCATCCCATAAAAAGTATGTATTGAACACCGTTAGCCTTATAGGAGTTACCAATACTGACTCCATCAGCGAAGAAACTATTTTCTGGACCGTGTTCGAAAAAAGGATTGTAGTAGTCCCTGACAATCTTGCGCTGCACAATGTCAATATCAACCGCCCCAACAGATGAGCGATTCCTCTCATCCCGACCGCTGTAGAAAATCCTAAAGATGTCTGCTTCTTGGTGAATAGCCAGTGGATTTGCCGCGTGGGTAAGGAGCTTAGGGTGCCGGCCAACAGGATCAGGTTCATAAATTTGACCTAGCTTTGTCCATTTCTTGATCATATCCCCCTTAACCTCGAACTTGGGACTTTAGATCGTTCAGTTTCCGGTCCCAAGTATACTCCTCCTGGTGCAGCGTCTTTCAACAGGAGTGCTCCGGCGCCAATAACGCAACGATCTCCGATCTTGAGATGATCCCGAAGTGTTGCATTTACTCCCACGAAACACGCCTCACCAATTTCTACACCCCCAGAGACAACCACATGCGAGGCGACAAAAGTGTGATCCCTGATAGTTGAATGATGTCCGATATGGTTACCGCTCCACAACGTCACATTGTTGCCAATATTTGAGAAAGGCTGGATGGTATTGTCTTCCAAAATAAAACAGTTTTCGCCAATGCCTTGTTGCGTGAGAATAGTCGCCCTTGAGCTCACATAACTCGCCATTTCATAACCGAGGCTCTTTGCCGCGAAGTATTTTTCTTTGCGTAATGCATTAAGCTTAGAATAACTGAGCGCAACAAAGAAACTGAAATCGTTCGGTGGAAACTTTTCATCAACGCTGTCAAACGGGACGATAGGCAAGCCGCAATGCTCAGTTTTTGCAACGTACTCAGCATCGATGGTAAAGGCTGATACTTCATATACTGAATCAGTACTGAAATAGTAATGCGCTAGCTCTGCAATGTCGCCCGCTCCGAAGATTACTAACTTCTTAGACATTATACTTTCCTCACTAACAATGTGAATTCATAGAGTCCATAATCGTGAAGAAGCGCAACTTGAGGCGAGTATCGAACTTTACAAAGATCGAACAACATGCACGGATCTGCATAGTAAAGATAGTCACGCTTTTTATCTTCGTCAGAATATGAGGTAAGACAGTTGAAAGCAAAACCTCTCCGACTCGTTCTATCCAGAACATCTAGTGTTGTTTCCAAGTAATTTAACCACTCGTCATCGCTGCTCCCAAGTCGAACATTGAAGATCCCGCTCGCGAAGCCAAAATCCGATGTACTGTCGGGTTCCGTTCCCAAAATAAATCGCGCGTTCGCAGTCGCGTGAAAACATTTTTGTGCAGCAGCCACCATATCCTTTGAAACATCAACGCCAAGATAGGACGCAATTGAATATTTTGAATTTAAATACTCAAGTAGAGCGCCATATCCGCAGCCTAAATCTATGATAGACGACTGTTCGTCTTCATCTTGGATGATACGAGACAGTTGACTGAAGCGTAGCGTTTGGCCCTCAGCGCCATTCCAGTCCACCCCCAGGGGTGTTTCCCCGTATTTTGCCAATTTTTGAGAGTAGTAGTCAGCCACCTCAGACAGCAATGTAGTGTTAGTGTTTTCCATAAACCTGTCTCACGATCGTGTAAGGACGTTGCTTGGTTTCCGAAAAAATTTTTGAAAGATAGATGCCAACAACACCTATAAAAGATATAATCAAACCACCTAATAACCAAATGGAAGCCATTACTGACGTCCAACCACTCAAAGGCGTTGCCAAGAACAACCAATGCACGATCAAATAAACAATATAAAGTGATGCAAAAATAGATATCAATGCCCCAAAGTAAAAAATATTGACCAGCGGCGCATTACTAAAAGAAGTTACCGAATTCACCAATATAGACATTTTTCTTTGCAAATTATAAGTTGTTATACTAGTGTCGTGCTTTGTAATATTGCAAGAACACTGCTTGAATCCCGTGATGTGCCAAAGACCGGCCATGAAAACTTCGCGCTCTTGATGCCGCAAAAGCGAGTCAACATAACGGCGTGACATTAAGCGTGCCGTCACAACATTTTTAGGAAGCGCCAGTCCAGTCAAAACCTTGAAGGAAAGGTAGAACCATTGGCCACTGAGCCGTTCAAATCGATTGCCTTTTCTGCTTTCTTGAACACCGTATACGACATCACATTCCTCTTGGGCCATCATTGCACTAAACTTCAACAACCACTCAGGTTCTTCTTCCAGATCCGTATCGATCAAGAACACACGCTCTCCTTTGGCATGTGCTAAACCAGTCATCATGGCTTTATGGTGTCCAAAGTTTCTCGAAAGATCGACGACGACAACACGAGGATCGTTGTTAGTAAGCTCGATGGCACAATTCAGACTATCATCAGGCGAGCCATCGTTGACCAGGACGATTTCATAATCGTCTCCCACTAGTTTTTGAGCTATTGAACTTGACCGTTCAAAGAACTCTTTGATGTAGCGATCGGACTCATAGAGAGTTCCAACGATTGAAAGTTTCGTCATAAAAATCTCATGTATCTGGGTGCGTCTTTCCCGCAGTTGAACAGAAGATCAAGTATGGTGACATTGTGCGCAAAGTCCCCCCAAAGTTGCGGGTATTCGCAATAACCTGTGTAGTCGAACCAGGTAAGCTTGATGTTTCGGTCATGGAAGACACTTTCGTCGACATAGTCTTTCGCGGATGGGCCCGATATGTATTCGTCACCACCTGCATCAGCACAAAGACCAGCAAGCCGCTCTGTCTTGCCGTCGAGCAACGTGTAGTCCCAGGAGTTGGAAATTACCGTACGGATTTCCAGGAAGCCACAAACGGCTTCGATGAACCGTCGGTTCAACGTGGAAAGATGAGTTTCCTGACATTCGAGGTAGAGCGGTTCGAGCCAATCGGAAATTTCCCTGAAGCACGGCGCACGCCGGTAACACTGCAACAGATTTTTCCAGTGCGCTTCGGCCCAATCCGTGCCATCGATCCGGGTTTCCCGAATTTTCTGGTGGTACTTGCCTTTGACCTGCACGGGTATTGTCAGCCATTGCAAACCCTGAGGTGCCTTGATCTGATTGCGATTTCGCCAGTCGCGGCGCGTGTATTGCATGTCATCGAAAAGTACAAACTCATCAACGGCGGCAATCAGGTCAAAATAACCTTTCCAGGGAATATAGTTCGATTGAAGAATGGCTACTTTTTTCATTGTTCCACATCGTCTACGAGATCGTGTTCAACAGTCAGTCCGAATGTCAAATCGTCTGTTCCTCCATACACGCAATCAGAAGCGGCTGCGAATTCGTGAAACGTAATTCGTCCTGCCCGTCGAGTGCAACATCATCCATGATTGCCGATAACGGTACTGCTTCCTGTAAACATGCCCTCTCCTTTTTCAAGGACTTCAGTGCATGGAAAGGCGCGACGGATTTCCATTCTCGCGCTTCGCGGCTCAATTTGGCATAGGCACACAGCCGGAACGTATCGCGTGAAACGTCCTTCCGTTGGGCCTGAAGCGCTGAGGCAAAGCATGGTCATCAAGGCCCCCAAAGCGCCCTTCGAACCGCCCGAATGCTTCCAGACTGATTTCAATGGGATGAAGTTCCGACGCCGCTGCGAAAACACGGATATCAATGGGTCGGCATCATGTACTTGGACGGGTAGCGCGCATATTGCACGTCGGTCAATGGATTGCGATAAACTCTACATTGATCATGCGTTCTGGATCCAATGTGTCGATGCGATCTGCAACGAGTATGCGGTACACCAAAACGACAAACGCATCATGCACCTAGTCGACCCGATCGGTTCCGTTAAGGCCCACACCCAGGCGTCTTTTTCCATTTTCTGCCACATGCCAAAGTGGACCGATTGTCCAGGGCAATCCAGTTCATGAAAGGAACAGCGTACGCCGCTTGCGTGTTGCCGCCAATGGGATCAGGAGGCGGCCAACTTGGCATATCGGCAACAATATCCGCGACACCTACAGCCCCCTTCCCGCCCGTTCAAAGCCGTCCACCTGCCTGGCACCTGAGGGCAACATGCACCAGATTGAGGTTGCATTTGGCGAGATATGGGGAGCGGCGAGCAAAAGCTCACTATTTCACCCGCTTGGCCACAAAAGAATCAGCAGCGGCATAAGCCCTTTTTTTTCTGGCCTCATCAAGTTCATTCGAAATCTGACTTGAGAGCTCGGCGGCGTAGCCGGCACCACCTTTCTCGGCGATTGTCAGCCACATCAGCGCTTTCTCGAGATCCTTGGAAGTGCCGACGCCATCCCTGAAAAGTTGACCCAGTTTAGCCTGAGCCCAGGGATTACCCTGCGCAGAGGATTGCTCCAGCCAGTTCTTCCCGGTTTCGTTGTCCTGATCTACCCCTCTCCCGTCCAGAAACATTTCACCGAGACGTTGCTGTGCCCACATATGTCCCATTTGAGACGCGCCTGTCAGGAGCAGAACAGCCTGGTTGTAATTTTGGTCGATGACATCGCCTTCCAGATAGTAGACTGCAAGTTTCTCCATTGCTGCTGAAAACCCTTGCCGAGCTGCGCGCCAAAGCCAGTAGGCAGCTTTTTCTTTGTCGACCTCGACACCAAGCCCGTTCTCGTAGATGAGCGCTAGGTTAAATTCTGCGAAAACGTTGAATTTCTCGGCGCCCAACACGTACCAATAGCGAGCTTCGTCAAGGTTTTTTTCCAATCCTCGACCATCTCTGTAGACGTCTCCAAGCGAACGATAGGCAATCGGGAATCCTGCAGCGGCTCCCGATTTGTACATTTCCCGGGCCTCGTCATGACGCCCGGCTGCGTCTATCGCCCGGGCATAATTCATGAGGAGCCGGAGACTGTCTGGATATTCCTTGAGCGCATCCAGACATACTGCCAAGGCTCCTTGAGGTTCGATTTCGTGGAAAAAAACTCCAACGGCAGGATCTGCGGCTTCCTGAACGTGCCCGGCCAAGTAGTCGCATTCGGTTACAGGTGGATACAGCGGGTTGTCTTCAAACTCCTTAAAGTTCGGCGTGATGACGCTCGAAACCACTCCTATATCCTTGACGCCGGTGCCGGACACGCGTTCCAAACGCAATTTCGCCAACCGGGCGAACATTCCTTCAGGAAAGGCGACCAGGTAACGTTGGTATGATTCCGCGGTGCCTTCAAACGATGCCACATTCCAGGATTCAACGTCCGAAGCTGTTCCCAGGTTCCTAGCCGGTCCTTCGCCAGTCGTTTGCGCGCTCGCCAACACGGTGAGCTCCCGCATTCTCCTGTTGGCCAGATCGACAAACATGCCATCCGGCCAGTCATCAACATACTGCTCGTAGGCCTGACGCGTATCAGTCCGGGTTGCGCTTCGCCAAAACTCGACATCTTCGGCAACAACGGCCACGGGCGAAGAATCTGCTGCAAGAGCCTCACGAAAGAAGAAATCCTGTATGAGTGAAGAATTGTCCCAAGGAACCTGATAGCCATCCGTGGTCTCGACAACGCGTTCACGAACTCTCTTGAAAACCTGTTCCAACGGGAGCCCGGGCTGAGTAATAAAGTCTGCTATCGCAGCCGTGAACGGGCTGTTCAATCCAGCACCATCCGCGGCGATGCCGCCTGGTTCCGTAGCATAGGCAATGAACGTGCCGACTGGTCCCGTCGCGCGTGCGAGACCCACATTCGTGTCGCCTTCCAGATTTACGCCAACCTCCAAGGGATTGTTTCTACAAGCATCCAATATAATGACGGCAGTTTTCGGTTTCTTTTGAGAAAGCAGCTTAAAAACATTGTCAAGATTAAATGCCTCAAACGGCAAATCTTGCGTGGTATTCAAATTACTGTTAATCGGAATCAAGTAATTTTCTGAGAAAAATTGAACTCCGTGACCAGCGTAATAGAAAACAACTTCCGAATCCTCATCAATTCGATCTGAAAATTCCTTAAATACCGAGATCATTTCTTCCCGGTTGGCGTTTGTTGAATCTATGGTCGTGAAACCCACATTTTTTAGGGCATTGCTCATCAACTGGGCATCGTTTACCGGATTGGGGAGTTCGTTGAATTCCCCATATGCCGAGTTTCCAAACACGAGAGCGATACGATCGGACGCGTTCGATTGTGCGCTTGCAAAGCAAATCATGAACCCTAAAGTCGCCAATGATATTCGGCCAAGAACACCACGACGCGAAGCCGAACCATAAAAACGATACGACCGCACCAACCAACTTTCTTTTGCCAAATCAAGACTCCCTAAGAAAAAGTGCATTCCTAATTGACGCAATAGATCAGTCTTGAACTTTACGCAGAGTTCAAACTCGTCCTTCACATTGGATATTAAACAATTTGCTCAGCTCATGTCTATTCGGCAACCATCTGACAGCCCAAAAGATCACGCTCCATGAATTGAGCCACGATACGTGCTCCCTCGGGCTTGGTGCCACTGCTCGATACGCACTCGGCGCAGGCCCGGGAGAGCGCTTGCTGCTTCTCGTGCAACAGTAACTCGTCCAATACCAAGCGAATGTCTGCTTTCGCCGCATCCAAGTCGACCATCAAGGCGCAATGGTTCAAATTTGCCCATTTTGCTCTCAGATCCTGTCGATCCATATCAGGCGAAGTATCTGGAACAAAAACAGTGGGCAAACTTCCGAAAATTACTTCATGAAAAGTATTGTAACCAGCACGCCCAATGAATGCATCCCATGCGGCACTATAGGAATAAGCATGGAAGGGGATACGTCCAGATCTCGCTCCAGATCCGGAAGGAGATATGCTTTTCGTCACGTCGTCATTTCTTAACTCGAAGACTTCCACATCTGGCTGCGCGGCAAGGATTTCCAGAACCAGACTTCTTACAGTCTCAAAACGCTTGTTCCTTGAGCCTCCCAGGTCGACAGCAAATACCATTGCATTTTCGTCAACACCGAGCTTGTTCCGCGCCTCGATCCGGCTCAACCGCTGCTCGGGAGCGGTCAACAAAATAGGCGGAACGCGCATCACGCCGGTCATGTTTGTTATTGTTGGGCCATCATCGAAGCTCCCTGCCAGCTCTGCCGGCTCGATGATGTTTGAAAAATGAACGCCCGCCCCAAGATAAGACTCATGCAATCGCGGCCACATGGCTCTTCGAATCCACACGCTAGGTATGTTGATCCTTTGCAGGATCTCGATGACCCCATCGAAAATGAAATTCAGATCATAGACCAGGACTTTGACGTTGCCCGACGAGACAATGCTCTCGATTTCCCGCGCCAGGTTCTTGTGCCACCGCACAGTGTCCTCGCCGGTCGCATTGTGATGGGGAACGAAATGGGCCTGATGTCCTTTTTCGATCAACAGATCTATGTCTTCCGACATGGTCAAAAATATTGGTTTTGTTGATCCCAATTGCTCGGCGATAGCAATTGATCTGACCAGATGACCTTTTGCTGGGCCATCTCCTGTAATAAACAAAGCAGATTTTAACTGATTTATACCATTGAAGAGCTTTTTTCTTTTTCTTTCCTTCTCAATTGGGTTCGCCAGCCAACAACTCGTATGCGTCGCAGATATTTTCTCCAGAAAAAACACAGAATTGTTGTGGAAACCGTGCCACTGGTGTTCAGGAATTCCAATCTGTTGCAAGCGCTCGCGAGATAACAACCGCGTAGCGTCGTATCGCATCGGTGGATCAAATACTGACGAAATCACCTCCGCGAAATCGTCCGGTGAAAATACCCTGACATGATCATGTTGGCCGAACCGATCAATACGTTCGTCGACGGTTAGACCACTCAGGGATTCCTTGAAACCACCAAGCAAGAAGGGTAGCGAAAATACATGCAGCCCGCCAACCCGAAGCAGGTTGTCTATTTTTCTGAGCACTTCCTCATAGTCGCAGCTTAAATGCTCCAACACGTGATTATGAATGACAATATCGTATTCTCTATCCGCCAATTTCTCCAAATCACTGCATAGGTCAATTTGTTCGACCTGGAGGCCGTGATAGAGTCCGGGATCGATGTCGCATGCACGATAATCAGGGCCGAAGTGCCTGGTGAACTGGTCACCCAAACAAGTTTCTGGAGCGAAATGAAGGACACGCTGGTTCTTTGAAAGACGGCCGCTCTGTTGTAGCACCTCATAAATGAGGCGGTGCCTTTCCAATGAAAGGCAATCTTCACATTGAACATTCTTGCGGGTGAAGGTTGTATTACGATTCGGCTTCATATCGACAAACCTCCTGCAGCCGCAAATATTGCAACTCCGGTTCATTTCATCATAGCTATCGGCCATAGGTGTTTCCAGTTAGAATACATCCTTCGTAACATCTCGATCGGTTCGAACTAACCGCGCATTGTCCTCGATAAATTCCGCAATCTCGATCGCTCCGTTTCTCCATCGAATAGCATGGCATCGCGACCGTATGAATGATTGCTCGTCAGCATCCAGAAGCTGCCTCACCAGGAAACGGGCCTTTCCATCATCCCGATCTCGGCGATACATCAAGCCGCAACCCGTTAGTTCCGCCCATCTTCCTCTAGCAGCCTGCCGGTCCATTTCAGGGGCTTCGTTTGGCACAAAGAGAGTGGGTATGGCTCCAAGGACCTGTTCGTGAAAGGCATTGTAGCCAGCCACGGAAACTGCAGCATCAAATGCACGACTGAACCGGAAACTCGGAAAAAGCGAAATCTGCCGATACCTTGGATTCTCAGAACATTCAGCGCGGACATTGACGAGCGGGGAACAGATATCCAAGACAAACGTATCCGGGTATTCAAGTATTGCGTCTATGATTTCACGGCGCGCCCCTGACAGGTCAAAATTCACACCCGAACCCAATTGCAGGGCAACAACACGGACTTCATCGTCCAGACCCAGTGCCGCACGCGCACTTTCACGGGAAAGACGGGCCGTCGGATCAATTTGCAAAACCGGTGATACGGTGTGCACGGGCACGTTTCCTTGCAAGGTCGGGCCGTGATCAAACGCGTGTGCCAATTCTCCCGGTTCCAATATCAAATCAAAAGACGTTTCCGACTGCATGAATGGCTCATGGAAAGGTGCCCACATCGGTCGACGAACCCACACGGAAATCAGGTCTGGAAACTCCGCAAGAACCTCAGTGACACCACGAAAAACAGCAGTCGCATCATATGCAAGTACCGGAGGTTCAATGAATTTTATCAAGTCATACAGTTCTTCTGCGAGCATCGTGTTCCAGTTCTCTGATGGAACGTCAATTGAGGCGTGATGCGGCAAAAAGAAACTCAGATAGCCTGAATCTTGTACAATGGAATGCGCCTTGGACATTGTTGCAAAAACGGAATTCAAGCCCGACGGAAGTCTGTCGGCAATAGCCATCTGTTGAACCAGATGACCAACACCGATTCCGTTAGAGGAAAGGAATAAAATTGGCCTTTCAGGCAATGGCTGCAGAACTGGAGCACTTGCCGGAGCGGAGCGCACCTGCAAATCAAATCGGGCAAGCCGTTGTTCGTAGGCATCCGCTGAAAAATGACTGGAAACAAATGCGTGCGCACGATCAGATTGTTTTTGATACTCTTCAAGATCCCCTGCAAGTCGATCAACGATGTCTTGCACTTCTCCCGGCTCCGCGTAAATCGCGGCCTCTGCAAAGATCTCGCGAAATGTCGGTGGCAAGATAACAACAAGACCGACAGCCAACGCTTCCAATATCGTGCGACCGAATGCTTCAGACCATTCGTCACTATGAAAATACACATAAAAATCGAGAGACTGCAGGAACTCGGGTATGCCATCCCACGAAAATGGCAGCAGTTCCCAGTTTTGTGGGACTGGCCGATAAAGTTCCTCTAAGTATGGTCCTGCACCAAGCACCCTGACTTTGTATCTGCCTGCATCGTCCGGATATGCCAACAGAGCTTCCGTTCGCCTGTTTGGCCATTTCAATGGATCTGGTCGCGAATGCCGACCGATGACTACAGGGTTCCCGATTTCTCTTGATTTCTTGCGTGGCCAATCGTCCAGAAGAATCAGATTCGTCCAATTTTCTCCTGAAAGCGCGGCGTTTTCCGGCAACGGGCTCCGGAGGCTTCTGCGGACGGTGTCGCTCACCGGCGCGAGGACGACTTCCATGAAGAAGCTGTCAAAGCAATTCTGCACAACGCGATCAATATCATACTGCCGCTCACCCTGACGGTCGTACATGGGGTGATGAAGCACCAGCAGCAGCAACCTGGTACGTATGTTCAGCCGGCAAACCGGTCGGTTTTCCAGGATGTTTGGATGATGAACCAACACCGCTTCGGCTTGCACGTCGGACGTCGGATCGATCCGCTCAACCAATCCACTTTCCAAGAGACTTCGGATCTCCGGGTGCGTGGGAAACGTGGCTGGCAACAAGGGTCCCTTGATCATGAGCAACCCGACCCTGTAACCCGCTCGCACGGCAACCAACATCTCTGTCGCTATTGCGCTGGATGTTCCACCCTCGAACTTGCAGTCTGCGACAAAAAGCAGATCCAGTTGGATGCTCATTTTGAGAACTCGATGTCAGGCGCATTCTCGATGAAACGTTCTATGTTTTGACCGTAGGCGAGGATTTTCTTGGGTTGCCACTTCGAGAGCAGGAGATCCCAACGGTGTTGCAAATAGGTGCGCCATGGCATGGTATCGGAGTGCAGTTTTTGCACAATATTTGAGGGAAGATATTCGAATACAACTCCTCTCTTCATAAAAGCTGAAAAATCGGCGCAGTCAGTTACAAATACCAGGCGACTTGTTTTTGAATATCTTTTCGAGGTTACGGCGATAATTTCGTCGATCATCTCCTGCTCGACCGCAAAGATGGAGACAATTACAACAGGTTTTTTCTTGTCGTGAACGCACAATTCCCTTTTCGCCTCATCCGCTGTTTCTGCTTCCGGACGGCGAGAAAACAAACTACGAAGCCCTTGCAATTTTGTCCCCTTTTCGCTTGGAGTCACCGGTTTCATGAGCCACAAACAGTTTTTCGGAATTTGACCACTCAGTTATTTCCTTTAACGCAAACAATTCCTGCTCTGTTTTCTTTAAATTTCTCCGAAAACAAACGACTATGGAAGTTACTTCCGAAATCAATTCTATGTTTACATGCAAACATGTAATGCCGCTTTTTTGGGACCCGGCGACAGCGGGCTCCAGAGAACTCAATAGTATTTGGTTTTCTTTCGGCAGGACCAGATTGCATTCCAGAGAGACATCTTCCTTGCTCAATCTGGCCCCAGATCCATGTTGATCGACCTTCGCATCGGTGAAAACTCTCCAAACTGCCGAACCGGCTAACTTGCTTGATCCGGAAACCGAAGCCTGATTTGGCACAAGTTCGTCCCGGATCCACAGTGCGTCGTCAGACAACAGAACACCGCGCCTGTGGCGTAGTCCTGAACCTTCGCTTTCAATTTCAATCGCTGAGATCGCGTAATTTTCATGCCTGTAGCTAAACAACGAACGGGCCCGAGCGTTTTTGGATTGGTCAGCATCACCAATGGAAACGGTGTTATGCGCTTTTGTTTTCGCACGAAAATAGGAAAACCTGTCAGGGCCAAGGTAGCCTTCCCGGCTGTAATCCTCGCGTCCCAGGTCGCACAGGAAAGTCTGGCCGCCAAATTCAAACAAAACGGACCCCAGATCCAAATGCGCGTGATTTACTGAGTTGCTTCCCCTTTTCAGAAACACAAATGCATTGGGTAATGCTTTGGATGAAGACCTGATCACGGTCCCGATGTCTTCGAAATCGACCACATGCGATGTCTTGCAAGTGGTCGCTTTGACAACTGGTCCCGGCCAAACAAGGTCGAACGGATGCGGGCGTCCAGGTGCTGACCGTTGCCACTCTGCAGCGTCGGCATCGCCTGACTTCAATGCCAACCACCCCAAAAACGGTGAGCGTTTCGGGCGAAGAGTGCTATCCCCGTAGTTCACGCTCACTCCCGACGGACAGGTGAGTGACTTGCTGAATTTCCATGATTTCAGCACTCCTTCCGGTAACTCGATCGAGGGCTGAAACAAAGTTGCCAGGACCGAATAGCGGAGTGCCAACTCCCAATAGGACGGCCCTTCTAAATACCCACCATCTGGCCGAAAACCTGAAAAACCGGATCGAATTGCCGAAGACGCCAACTCCAGTAACTCATTGCGTTCCTGCTCCGGCACGCCATGCGCCACGGTGCACGCCAATATCAGACCGGAACAACATACGATGTTCCAATTTTGATGGGCATCAACCCAGAATTCCGATCTGGAAAACTGCTCCCGACCAGGGCGAATGGCAAAAGCAGCGAGCGCCTCATCGACGGCTGCTCGCTCCAGCGCCGTCATATCGCCGGCGAACCACACTCGCCCCAGAGATACCGCGGCCGCCATTTCGGCAACATCTAGAAAATGAGACGGGTTCCAGTCCGAAAACCTTGTAACGGCTTTGATTTCCAGGACTGCTCTTTTGCGAAAAACAGGGTTTGCCGTCAGCAAGGATGCAACAAAAAGAACACTTACCCGACGCATGAGAGAACGGCTAGTTGGCAGCAACACCCGACGTTTTCGTTCAAAGACCCTCTTTATCAGAGGTTTCTTCAATAACCTCAACGCATCCGAAACCACAATCTCGGCCGCGAAGGCGCCAAACGGGTCGCCCTGAGCAAATTTCCGAACGCGAAATGCTGTCTCCGAACTCTGCAGGGAAAAGATTTCAGCGGCGTCCATATCGGTGTACGCCTTCGATATTACACCGTTTCACAACGATCGAAATTTCTTCGGCAAACCAGATCTCAGTAATCCGAGCGACGGGTCTCATTGCTGCGATCCCGTTGTCCGCCGCTGACTCTGGCTGCTCTTTGTGAGTTAATGCTGTTTGTCACCTCAGGGGAACCCGCCTGTGTAATACAACCGGATGTAAGCATCGAAGATGAAATAAAAGCGGCAGCAGACACTACTTTTGTCCAAACAAATTTAGTCATAATAAAATCGCCCGCCCCAAAAAACCACAACATCACGTGAAGTTAGCTTCATGAAATATTCTAGTTTTATTAAAAGCCCAAATTTTCACACCTGTCAATACAATCGGAACGACAAGAGAACCTACACCAAACGGCACGAACCTGAGCTCCCAAGCCATTGTTGGAACAAATCCTTGCGGTTGACGCCACTTTCTTGCCTGATGACGTGTGCAACCCGTTCTTTGAATTTCGTTGCGCGCTAGGCCCTATGCCGTCGTGTTTTCACGCGATGGTTCCAGTGGGACAGGCTTCAAGCAAATCCGGATGCGTAGCGACAAAATGGTTTTGATGGTTCGGCAATGCTCTACCAGCAGCAAAATCCGCCATCCACCAGTAGATCGACGCCTGTGCAGAAGGAAGCTGCATCCGATAGCAGGAACACCGCCGGGCCAACCATCTCGTCAACATTTGCCATTCTGCCCATGGGTGTCTGGGCTTCGAATTCCTTTGTCTGATGCACCATCTCGGGTCGTGTGTTCATCGGAGTCGCAGTATAGCCGGGACTGATGGAATTCACTCGGATACCCTTGCCGACCCACTCCATGGCCATGGACTTCGACATCTGGATTACGCCTGCTTTCGAGGCGTTGTAGTGGACCTGGTTCAGACCCTTGTTGACGATCACGCCGGACATGGACGCTATGTTGACGATTGATCCGCCCTTGCCATGGGCGATCATCGCCCTGGCTTCGGCCTGACAGGAGAGCCAGACACCCTTCATGTTGATGTCCATGAGGGTCTGGTACTGCTCCTCTTCCATGTTCTCACATGGGTTGGCATTCGCAATTCCCGCCGCATTGAGAGCCAGATTAAGCGATCCCAGCCCGGCTTCGGTTTGCGACACTGCATCGGCAAGAGCTTTTGAGGATGTGACATCGGCCGAAATCGACAGGGACCTTCGTCCTGCTCTCGCGATGAGCTCGGCGGTTTGCGCCAATCCGTCATCCGTGCGTCGGTCGAGCAGCGCGACATCCGCACCGCATTGGGCCAACCCGATGGCAATGCGTTGTCCAATGCCGCTGCCGGCGCCTGTAACCATTGCAACACTGCCTGAAAGATCAAACAGTTTCGGCGCATTCAAATCGATGTTTTTCATAAGATACCCCAGCCATCAGGAACGACTTCAGGACATGATCAGACCGCCATCCACATTGATCGTCTGACCGGTGATGTAGTCTGCGTCTTCGCTGGCCAGAAAGGCAATGAGGCCTGCGACATCCTTGCCCTCTCCCGCCCGTTTCATGGGGATGTTCTGGACCCAACTGGCCATCAACTCACCCGGACCGAAATCACCCATCATTTTTCCCCAGACCCGGTCATTGTAGTCCCACATGTCGGATTTGATGATGCCGGGGCAGATCGCATTGACGGTGATATTGTCGAGTGCAACTTCCTTGGCAAGGCTTTGGGTCATGCCCATCACGCCATATTTCGAAGCCGCATAGTGAGGCGTATATATAAATCCGTCTCGGGCCTGTCCGGATGCCATGTTAATCAGCCTTCCACCGCCAGTCTTGCGCATGCGCCGGATGGCTTCCTGGCAACACAAAAATGCCCCCTTGGTGTTGACGTTGAGGTTCAAGTCCCATTCCGCCTCGGTCATGTCCTCGACCCTGGCAATGGTGATAACCCCTGCGTTTTGCACAGACACATCGATTGAGCCGAACTCACGCTCTGCGCGATCATACATCGCGACAACCGCATCGCGGTCGGTTACATCACAAAGAACACCGACCGCCCTTGCACCCATTGCACAAAGTTCGGCTGCTGCGTCCGCGACGGCCTCTTCGACCGACCCGATCACGACATTGGCCCCTTCAGCTGCGAACCTGCCTGCAATGGCAAATCCGATACCTCTGTTGCCGCCGGTGACAACGACGGTCTTGCCCTTGAAACGTTCCATGAAGATTCCTTCGTTGATTTATGGGCCTGAGAACTAGGCCGTCGCCAGTTCCATGACGGAAACGTCGTTTGCTTCCGAATGGTCGAGGATCCCCACCTGCCGTCCGGCCGCCATGACCATGATGCGGTTGGAAACACCCAGCACTTCTTCAAGATCGGAGCTTACAACGACAACCGCGACACCTTGCGCGGCCAGGCCGTGGATCAGTTCATAAATTGAAGATCGCGCTCCGACGTCGATGCCACGGGTCGGCTCGTCGAGCAGAACGACGTCCGGATTTCGGGCGAGCCATTTTGCGATGACTATTTTCTGCTGATTGCCGCCGGACATTTCATTGGCCATCTGGCTGCCAATTCCCTTGACGCCAAATTTCCTGATGTTTTCGCTCGCGAATTTTTTCACCCGCCGGTTCGACATCCATCCGGATTTGCTGACGGATTCGAAGTTGGAGTAGGCGATGTTTTCCTGAATGGAATGATCGAGGATCACGCCTTGAAGCTTGCGGTCCTCGGGAACCAGTATGATGCCGTTGCGAATTGCCTGTCCGGGAGATTTCGGCGTTATATCTTTCCCGTTCAACTCGACGGTTCCCGTCTGAATGGGATCCGCGCCGGCTATGGAACGAACGAGCTCCGTGCGACCGGCTCCAACCAGTCCGGCGATGCCGAATATTTCGCCCTTTCGCACAGAGAAACTCACGTCCCGGAATCGGCCGGTGGGTGAGGTCAAGCCCGACACTTTCAAGACCTGGCTGTCCTCTGGTCTGGCCAGTGGCGGGAACATCTGCTCCATGCTCCGCCCGACCATCGCCTCAACTATGGTGCGGATGGGAACGTCGGCAGTATCGAATTCCTGAACTTTCTCGCCATCACGCATGACGACGATACGGTCGGCAATCTGTTTGATCTCCTCCAGCCGGTGGGAGATGTAGATGATCCCGACACCTTCCGATTTCAATCGTTCGATCTGCTCGAACAACAGCTTTGTTTCTTCACTGCCCAGCGCAGCCGTCGGCTCGTCAAGTATGAGAAGTTTCGCATTCAACGTCAGCGCCTTGGCAATCTCGATCAACTGCTGACTGGCCGTCGAAAGTCCTTCCACGGGACGGCGCGGGGAAATTTCAAGACCGAGGCGTTTCAGCCCTGCCTGTGCACGCCGATCCATTTCTCCGCGGTCAAGCCGACCTGCCTTCATGGGATATCGGCCGACAAAGATGTTCTCTGCAATCGACAGGTGCGGCAGAAGCATTAACTCCTGGTGGATCATCGCGACCCCTGCATCAATTGCGTCGCGCGGGGTGGCAGGTGCGTAAGGTGCACCCAGCCAGGTCATCTCGCCTGACGACGGAAGGATCGTCCCGGAGATGATATTCGACAAAGTAGATTTTCCAGCGCCATTTTCGCCAAGAAGCGCCACGACTTCTCCGGCTGCAACGTCCAGATTGATCCCGTGCAGAACTTCAATCGATCCAAAGGATTTATGAATGTTCCGAAGGGAAAGAACCGGATTCTTGCCGTCGATCGTCATGGCGCTGCTCATGCTAATGCCTTGTTGGCTCAAAAGGCCTTAAGGGTGCTTTTCAACAAACTTCGCAGCGTCGTCGCATGTTGTCAGCACGGCATTCGGAATCTGGCGTGCAGGCACCGACGCGTCATTTGCGACCGCAATGGCAGAGTTCACCGCCAGAACACCCATGGCCTGTGTACTTTGCGTCGCAGTCACGATGAACGGGGTGTCACACGCCACAAGCGACTCCAGCGCGGCACCGTCGCCGTCATATCCGCCGACCACGATCTGATCGGCAAGGCCTGCGACCTCGACGGCCTTTGCAGCGCCCATGGCCAGGCCGTCAGCCTGCCCAAAGATGATGCTGATATCAGGATTTGCCTGCAACATGTTCTGGGCAATCTGAAAGCCCTCGTCCGGTGACCACTGCTGGCTCCACTGCTGAGCAACAAGCTCGACGCCAGGATTCTCGTCGATGGCCATCTTGCAGCCCTCGAAACGCTGAACTTCGGGAGTCGTTCCTTTCTGGCCATGGATAACGACCATTTTTCCCTTGCCTTCAGCCAGGCCGATAATGTGATCGCAAACCTGATACGCGGACAGAACGTTCTCGCCATAAATAACCGTATCACCGGGAGCGCCCTCAGGCTCACGGTCAACGTTGATGACAGGAATACCCTCCGCGCGCGCAAGGCGGGTCGGAACCGCAGCAGCCGCCGCCCCGGCAGGAATGTAGATGAACGCATCAATTCCTTGCGTGAGCAAATCCTGAACCTGGCTCACCTGTGTGGCGGTATCGTTCTTGGCATCAACAACGATAACTTCAATACCGAGCTTGCCGGCATAGCCCTCCACGCCGAGCTTGATCTGGTTGAAGAAATCAGCCTGCAGGTTGGGAACTGCAAGACCTATCTTCTTGATGCCGACACCTTCTGCCGAGGCGGTTCCTGCTGCAGCAACGAGCGCTGCCGCCGCAATCATGCTTTTAAATGCGGTTTTCATAGAATTCCTGCTCCTCCGTTGGTGGCCCGTTTTGTCTTATGGACCTATTACAAACCCGATAGACGGGCCTTCCTCGCGAGGCCGAAGCCCCTGTCTTATTTGTTTCTGTGCTTGAATGTCTCTGCCGCGACCGCGAGCACGATGACCAGGCCGATAATCACGGCTTGCAAAAACGGTGATACGCTCAAGAGATTCAGCCCGTTTCTGAGAACGCCTATGATCAAGACACCGATGATCGTGCCCCCGACACCACCGGTGCCGCCGGCAAGGCTCGTTCCACCAATGACGACGGCCGCGATTGCGTCGAGTTCGTATGCGACGCCTGAACTTGGCTGCACCGCGTCAAGGCGCGCTGCCAGAAGAACACCGGCGAGCCCGGAAAGCGCTGCACATGCGGTGTATGTCAGAACTGTCGCCCGCTTGACGTTGATGCCGGCAAGTCTCGCGACTTCCGGGTTCCCCCCGATCGCATAGAGCATGCGGCCACCTTCACGGTAGCGCTGGAACAGCAGCGCCACCACGAAGACGACGAGCATTACTGCAACCGTTGTCGTGAGCACACCGCCATGGCGAATGATGGCACCCATGTTGAACCATGCCGGGAAGCCGATAATCTGGGATCCGTTGGTGATCATGTTCGCCAACCCCCGTGCGATGGACATCATCGCGAGCGTTGCAATGAATGGCGGCACCTTGAATTCGGTAATCAGAAGCCCCGCCACAACTCCCACAAGCGCCGATGCGACGAGTGCACCGCCGATGGAAATGGCCATAGGCAATTCAGCTTCAACATTGAGAAATCCGAGCACCATCATCGACAGCGCAAGCACCGAGCCAACCGAAAGGTCGATCCCCGCAATCAGGATCACAAAAGTCATTCCGACAGCCATGATGCCCAGCACCGTGATCTGGTCGAGAATGTTCAGAAAATTGCGGAAGGAAAGGAAGGAGTCGGTGGCAATGGACAGGAATGCACACAGTAAAATCAGCCCGATCAACGGCCCGGTCGCACCTCCGAACGAAAACGCACCGCGTAAACCGGAAGAGGCCTTGATCATCGCGCTGTTCGTGTCTTCGGTCGATTGCATCCGATCCCCATTCAGACATAGAATAATTATGCAATAATGACTTTATATCCGTAACAAATTGAAAAAAACCTGTCAAGGCAAGGGAATGGCAAAATAGCGCGGCCCCGATTCCCTAATTGCCGCATTCACTCTTGTTGACAATCAGGAATTCTGCATATTAAATAATAGATGCATAAATATGCAGAGGATAGCATGAGTCCCGAAGAACTTCGCAAAATTGCAAACTGGATCCGCAAACGTGATCTGCAGGCTGTCTACGAAGCCGGTGCCGGGCATATTGGCGGAGAGATGTCGGTGACAGACCTGCTCACCGCACTGTATTTTCACACCATGTCTGTCAATCCGGATGCACCGCTGGATCCACAACGGGACAGACTGGTATTGAGCAAGGGTCACACCGCACTTGCGCTTTATGTCACGCTTGCGAAAAAAGGATTTATCCCGGAAAGCGAGATTGCGACATTCCTGAAACCTCACTCACGGCTGAACGGTCATCCGAACCGGACCAAGGTACCCGGAGTTGAAACAAACACTGGGCCGCTGGGTCATGGACTGCCCGTTGCAGTCGGAATGGCGAAAGCTGCGCAGCTGAACGGTGACAGCTGGCGGGTATTCGTGATTACCGGTGACGGGGAAATGCAGGAGGGCTCCAATTGGGAAGCCATCATGGCAGCCGCCCAGTTCAAACTGGACAACCTGACGCTGATCATCGATCACAACCGGCTGCAGCAGGGTGCCAGAGTGGCCGATACCAACAATCTTGCGCCGATTGCTCCGAAAGTTGAAGCCTTTGGCTGGATGGTTGAAGAAATAGATGGCCACGACATGAAGCAGATCTGCAAGGCACTGGCACCGGAAACAACAGAACCTGGCAAACCGAAATGTGTCGTGGCCCACACCAACAAGGGACAGGGCATTTCATTCATGACGGACAATGTGGCCTGGCACCACAAGGTTCCCAATGAGGAACAATTCCGCCAGGGCATGAGCGAGCTGGAAAAGGCGCTGTCATGAGTGCTCCGATTGAAACCTCCAAACTGCACGACTGCCGCGATGCATTTGTATCGACCCTGGAAGCTCTGGGAGAGGCGGACAACAATATTGTTGCCGTTTGCAACGATTCCGTCGGCTCTTCCAAGCTGGGCAATTTCAGGGACAAGTTTCCGGACCGGCTGATCAATGTCGGTATCGCAGAGCAGAACATGGTGGGTGTTGGCGCCGGCCTTGCCAACGGTGGCAAGACGCCTTTCGTTTGCGGTGCCTCACCGTTCCTGACCGGCCGCGCGCTGGAACAGATCAAAGCGGATGTGGCCTATTCGGAAGCCAACGTCAAACTCGTGGGCATCAGCGCCGGCATGGCCTATGGAGAATTGGGCGCAACGCACCATTCGATTGAAGATTTCGCATGGATACGCGCCCTGCCGAATGTACCGGTGATTGCCCCGGCGGACCGCATTGAAACCGCCGCTGCGGTGAAATGGGCGGCAGAAAATGAAGGGCCCTGCTTTCTGAGACTCAGCAGGGTCGGGGTTCCTGATCTGTTACCGGCCGGCCATGTGTTTGAACCCGGCAAGGCGAACAGGCTGCGCGAGGGTGGTGATGTCACCCTGATTGCCAATGGTGTCCTGGCACACCGTGCCTTGAACGCAGCACAGTTGCTGGCGGACCATGGAATTTCCTGCAGAGTGATAAACATGGCCTGCGTCCGCCCTATCGACACCGATGAAATTATCGCAGCCGCATCGGAAACAGGTGCGATCCTGACATGTGAGGAGCACACTATCTTCGGCGGCCTCGGGAGTGCTGTCGCGGAAGTTGTCGTTGACCATCACCCGGTCCCAATGAAACGGTTGGGTGTCCCCGGTGTCTTCGCTCCCACGGGGTCCGCAAATTTCCTGCTCGACGAATTCGGGATGGCTGCGGAAAGTATTGCAGACAGCGCCAGGGAGTTGTTGCGCCGAAAAGGATAACAGATGGCACGCCAGGTGATTCTTGCAATCGATGAAGGTACGACGAATTCGAAGGCGATCTTGATTGATGAGAACGGCAGCATCATCGCGGGCGGATCCGAGCCTGTTCCTATCGAACATCCAAAACCGGGCTGGGTGCAACAAGACGCCAATGCGATATGGCAGGCGACACAACAGGCTGTCACGAGTTGCCTGAACAAGGCGCCCGACGCTGAAGTCACAGCCCTGGGCATTTCAAACCAGCGTGAATCCATCCTGGCCTGGGACAAGAGAACCGGTGAGCCCTTCGGGCCCGTCATCACGTGGCAATGCCGCCGCACGGCGGAGGAATGTGACACGTTGAAAGCCGACGGGCACGAGGCCGACGTGATCACCCGAACCGGCTTGCCTCTTGATCCGCTCTTCCCCCCCACCAAGGCGGCCTGGTTGCTACGGCATTATCCATCTGCGGAAAGGGAAACCTGTATCGGCACTGTCGACAGCTGGTTGATCTGGAAGTTTTCCGGAGGCGCGCTCCACGTCACCGACAGTTCCAACGCTGCCCGGACACAATTGTACAATCTGGCTGAGGCACGATGGGATCCTGCATTGTGTGACTTGTTCGGCATCGATCAGGACATGTTGCCGGCAGTGCATGACTCGTCCCATGTCTTCGGGAAAACACAAGGCGCTGAAGTCATCCCGGACGGCATTCCAATCGCCTCGGCGATCGGGGATTCCCATGCTGCCCTGTTCGGTCATGGAGCGTTTGCCATCGGCGATGGAAAAATAACCTTCGGTACCGGGTCGTCCGTAATGACTACGGTGTCGGAATTTCTTGCTCCGCCACAAGGCATTACGACAACAATCGCATGGTCGATCAACAAGGTCCCAACCTTCGCCTTTGAAGGCAACATCCTGGTGAGTGCGTCGATCCTGCCCTGGACGGCAGAACTCCTGGGCCTGAAAAGCGTCGATGAGTTGCTGGATCTTGCTGCAACCGTCTCTGACACGAAGGAAGTTGCGTTGGTGCCGGCCCATGTGGGACTGGGCTCGCCCCACTGGGATTCGCATGCACGAGGGCTGATCAGCGGACTGTCGTTTGCGGCCGGCCGGGAACATGTGGCATTGGCCGCCGTCCAGAGCATGGCTTTTCAGGTCTGCGATGTCCTTGCAATCATGGAAGACACGTCCAGCAACATTGGACACCTTTATGTCGACGGAGGACCAAGCGGAAATCCCTTCCTGATGCAAATCGTGGCCGACCTGACAAAACGGCCGGTCCTGCCGGGCACCGATACCGAGCTTTCCGCACTGGGAGCCGCCTATCTGGCGGGCCTGGCGACTGGATTCTGGCCCGATATCGACGCGATTTCAAAACTCCCTCGTCACAAGGCGGAGATTCCGCCCCGCATGCCACCGGGCGACTGCGACGCGCTCATCGCGATGTGGAGAAACGCGATTGCCCGCAGCACTCTTAGAGTGTAGTGAATATTTATTCAAAACTGACTGCAGGAAACAACAGATGTCCCGACTAAATGAGCTTCGCATGATATCCCGCGTCGCTCAGATGTATCATGTCGAAGGTCAGCGTCAGGCCGCGATTGCCTCGCATCTGCGGATCTCGCAAGCTACGGTCTCCCGCATGCTGAAACGGGCACAGGAAGAGGAAATCGTCCGCACAACGGTTGTTTCTCCGTCAGGTACATATGGTGACCTCGAGGCACAGCTGAGAGCGGACTTTGATCTGTCCGAAGCGTTCGTTGTTGAATGTTCGGAAGACCGTGATGGCGCGATCATGTCCCGAATTGGCGAGGCGGCTGCGCATTTTCTGGAAGCCACGCTCCAGACCGGCGAAATCATTGGTGTTTCCAGCTGGTCCGAAACCATTTTGAAAATGGTCGACAACATTCATCCCATGAAAAACGGCAAGGCCCGCTACGTGGTTCAGACCATGGGTGGTGTCGGGGATCCAAGGGTACAGGCCCATGCCAACCAGTTGACAACACGGCTGGCAAGACTGACGGGCGCAGAAGCGCATCTTCTGAACACCCCCGGTGTTGCCCAGTCGCGGGAGGCCAAGCTTGTCCTTTTGAGCGATCCTTATGTGCGCGAAACCATGGATCTGTTCAGGAAACTCAGCCTGACCATTGTCGGCATCGGTTCGATTGAACCCTCAACCATGCTTGCGCGCAGCGGTAACGTGTTTTCATCGCGTGAATTGACGGAGGTAAAGGAAGCCGGTGGCGTGGGAGAAATTAGCCTGCGTTTCTTTGATGCCGACGGAAACTACGTGAAAACACCCCTGGATCAACGTGTCATCGGGATGACCCTGGAGGAGCATTCGGAAGTTGACCGTGTTATCGCGCTTGCTGGCGGACAATCCAAGACGAGGGCGATCCGCGCCGCATTGAAAACGGGCGTCATCGATATTCTCATCACCGACAAGTTCACCGCCCGGCGACTGGTCGGGTCCGAACCCTGATATTGCCGCCGGCTCGCGAAGGGCGGATTTTATCATTGCCCGGAAACTCAAACATGCAGCGGAACAAGGTCAGGCTGTCCACACTCAGCTATGCGAACCTTCGCTGTCGGCATTTTACATTCACAAGATCTGCTGACACGTTCGCATGAATGTCGCTCTCGGGCTTTTGCCGCCGGAGGGGAATATCACCTAGAGCGCATCCATTGAATGTTGGTTCGTTTGATGCCGGAAAGCAGGTCACTCGGCAAGGCGCGTCACGAAGGGCGATGCGGTGCATCGGTCAAGTGGCGCAACGCTGCCGATGCGCTGCTTTCCGGCACCCGAAGGGCCGGGCTCTTTCTCCCGCTGACTGCGTTGGCTTGCGCTTGTGGTGGGGTACACCGCTGCACACAAGCCGCCTGGGCAGCCGAAGAAAGCGCGCCGGTCAAATGATCCAACATTCAATGGATGCGCTCTAGCCTGAGAAAGAAGACCGCAGGCACACAAGGGCAAACAAGGGCATACCAGCCACCCGCACCGGACCTGCTCCCGGCTTCACCAGTCTATCCAATACAGGAAAGGACATCATTGAGTGTCCTTCCTCCGAACAAGTCCATCATCCGGCAAATCTGACTGTCCTCTGCCTCGAATTTCGAGGCAGAGGACAGTCAGCATTTTCGTGTCTTGAATCCGGCACGCGTGCAGCCCGCTGGCGTTCTCCAGGTCAATGAGAGCGGAGAACTGTTTAACGCGGAGTAGGCACCAGATCGGTACACGTTGTATCCGCATGATGCCGGTTTGTGGAGCGGACACGGTGCTGATTAAATGAGTTACCGGAAACAGACGATGTACACTGATGTACACTGCGGATGACCCACAAGATCATGTTTCACGAATTGCTGAAAACGAAGCCCTTTGCGCTGCACTGGGCTTGCAAGACAAGACAGCAAGGTCAAACACTGCGATGACCACAACGCCTTGATCAGGCTTAAGTATTTGGCGGGAAACACTCTTGAAGAGTGATGGTGCCAGGAGAGGCATGTGATTTTCGATATAAGTTATTATTTAATATGAGAATTCTTTAGTTCGATTTTCCTAAGACCAACAGAAAGACCAACTTTTCTTACCAATTATTTGTCTCTAACGTCAAAATCCAAGAAATTTTCCTTGGTGAAAAAAGAACACGAGAAACTCTGGCCATAACTTGATGCACAAATTTGTCTTTTCGCACGAACCCGCGTGTGAATGGCAACCCGTATTGGACACCGCGGCATGAAAATGCCATCTCTAATATACTAACTCAATCCCGGCATTAGTCTTGGGCAAGTGTTGGTTTTGATGAAGTAAATTAGCGCAACAAAACTCCGATAATTCGCAACGCTGGTGCTATGTTACGGGACAACATCAGCAGCCGGCGTTTCCGCGGGCGTTGTTTTGACGTGAGATTTGTCGTTCAGATTGGGCGCATTCTGAGCTGGCTGCCCGAAAGAGAATTTGAGTATTTCCTCGAACTGCCTTGCGTATCCGGCGATCAACTCCTTTTTATCACCATTTGCATTCACAATGTCTCGGGCCTCCTCATAATTGCTTTTTTCGTTCCCGAAGAAGTCCTCCAATTTGTGTGGCGGTCGGAATTGGCCCTTCTGCATTCCCTGAGCCAGTATGCAATAGGCATTTTTGGGCTCTAAGGCTTTGTCTGGATCTTCAACCAGTCCCGCAATGTTGCAACTTCTGCCGAGATCTTGATAGTTTCTTTTCCACGTTATCTGCACATATCCGCGTCCGTAGTATTTTGCTCCGTCTACCTTGCTGACGTGTAGCATCCTTTGTGCATCTTTGTGACCGGAGACTTTCTTGCCATTCTTGTAAACAGCCGGACCGTACTTCTCTCCAAAATATTCGCTCTTCTTACCGTTGTACTTCTCCCTTTCCGGTTTAAAAGTGTGCCCGGTTTCATGTTTCACGGTCGCCATCACATAGGCAATTTCTGTTATCGAATTGTAACTGCGATCTTTTTCAATAAAGCTTAGGAACGTTTCGATATTCGCTACCAACTTACTGTTTTTAATTCTCCCAAATTCATTTCTGTATTTCTCGAAGAACCTCTTTCTATCAAAAATGTAATTTTTGTTTTTTAGCACTTTATCGCCAGTTTTATGCTTGGAAGCCCTAGCTTTCATATTAGTTGAATCTGTCATCGCGTCGAAACTCCGTGTTAAAATCCAACCACATCCCGATCAGGTCCCAATAGCAACAAACGGTCCCCAGATCGCCGGGTGCCTGAGATCTTCTTCTTCACTGTTCAGGAGATCGAGCATGGCCTGGCGCAGCGCCTCGTTGATCGACTTTTCAGGCGCCTCGAGCCGGCGCGAGATAATCCGTGGCAGCAAGATTGCCGTTCCCACATCTGAGATGTACCAGTTGCTCGCCAGGACGGTCTTCGCTCCCGAGTGAAAGAACGAGCGGACGAGCCCTGAGAAGCCTGGAGCCCCTGGACGTCCGCTTGAACCGGCTGTGTTGCATGCCGACAGAACCACGAGATCGACATCCATGCTGAGCGCAGCGATTTCGCTTGCGAGCAGGACACCGTCGTCCTCGCGCGTCGGAAAGTCTGGCCGACTGAGCAACAGAGCAGGTTCCTGAATTTCGGGAACTTCGTATGCGAGAACTCCGTGTGTCGCGAAATAGACCACGTCAAACGCGCCATAGTCGGTCTCCTTGACCGTCGTCTCGGAAGCCTCGCGTCCCAGCAGGGTGGTCGTGTTCTCTAACCCCAGCAAGTTCTCGATGTGGATCAGTTCCTCTTCGGTGAAGGGCAGTTCCGGGATGTTCACGCCATCGAGATAGTAGACGCCCGGCTCACGGTTCGCCGATCCCGCGACCGTGCCACGCTTCCCGTCCTGGTCATCGCGCGTCTTATAGTAAGGGTTTCCGAACCCGATGGAGCGCATGGATTCTTTTGCCGACGCGCTTGTCTGGCGGCCGACAAACAGAATGTCGACCGCAGGCACCGTCGTCATCAGCCAGCGCTCCAGCATGAAGGTGTTTTTGCGAACGGCGTCAGTGTCGATCCTGCTAACGAGGATGGAGGGCGGGATGCCCTGCAACTGCGCATCGGCGACATACAAGATCTCGTCGACAGCTTCCAGCGCATCCTGGATGCCGGAAAAAACACACTGCTGAAGACCATGCGAAGACTTAGCATCGAACGTCTTTTCTATTCTGAGTGTCGCGCGGATGTTTTCGACGAGGCTTGTGACGAGTATCGGGTCGCATTGGGAGCGGTTGAAAAGCACCGTCTCCTTCGTGATCAGCAAAACATAGAGGCCTTCCTTGCCGAGAAAGGTCGAAACGACACCCTGCTCCGGTGAAATCTGGTCCTGTGTTTCCTGCACAGTTCGGATACGCGGTGAAAAATAGGCTGCAAATTCCGGGTAGGTGACCTCGATCATCCGATCGATCGCCTCGAGGCGGCTTTCCAGGACATTCAGGCGCTCGGTGAACCGGGTCGTTGCCTCAGTTGTATAGGCAACACCAAAGTTCCGCACATTATGGGAAAAGGATTTGGACAGGGTTCGAATGTCGCGCGAAATCGAACCGCGCTCTTGCAACGCGCTTTTCAGTTCCGCGGACTGCACCTGCGCGCCGACGGCGACCTGTCTCACGGCCTCCGATGCGGTCGAGAACAGCGGAAGCTGAAATGCGAAGAACAGATCATCAAGGTTTATCGGTGGCCCGCCACTTGCGACGGACGCTGCAGCAATCTCCAGATACCTTTCCACATCGTCCCGAACCAGGTTCGTGGCGAACTCGTTGCTATAGGTCGGACGCCGGGAGACCTGCTTCAGGCGCCGTTCGTGGAGCACCAGATTCCTGTGCATCTCTGACGAGGCTTCGTCCCACTGCCCTTGCGCTGCAAGCAGTTTGGCCCTGACGGCGGAAATATTGTGAAAGGCGGTTGGGAACCTCCTGTTCAGTGCGGCGGTCAGTTCACGGGCACGATCCGCATGTCTTTCGGCAGCCTCAAGATCTCCAATATCGGTCTTGGCCTCCGCCAGATTGGTCAGAACCGGGATTTCGTCAATTGAAACGTCCCCTTCGACCTTCGAAAAATAGTCGACCGATTTTTCGAAGGACTCGATGCTTTCCTCCGTTCTCCCCTGCTCGTAAAGCGCCCGGCCATGCCCGTTCCACCTGAGCGCGAACCGGTGATCAGAAACACCTGAGGATACCTGTTGTGAAATAGCCAAGCTGGTGCTGCTGTCTTGCTCGGCATCGTCCAGTCGACCCTGGAGACGCCTAAGCCGGGATCGCTCGGCAAGGGTCCCGGCCAGTGCATCATTTTGCCCATCGTCGACACTTGAGAACACTTCTATAGCGCGCCCGTAAAACCGATCACTCAGTTCAAGGTCGCCAAGTTCCTGGTAGACCAGCCCGAGATTGTGAAAGATCGTACCAAGATTGGTGGCGCGATCAGAGAATATAAGTTCGGCCGCTTCCAGTGCCGCCAGAAACTTGCGTTCCGCGTTGACATAGTCGCCAGAGAACATCGCAGTGCTTGCGGACTGGTTCAAGAATTTAACTGCTTCTTCGCTCTCTGGGATCTGGTCGACAAGCGACTTTAGCTTAGCCAGAGCGGCGTCATGATCGGCAATACGCATCTCGAAAAAGGCCAGTTCGGCGTTGAGAAACTCGGTACCAATCTTGAGACTTTGATCTTGAGAGCAAATTGCAAAAAACGGCCGCTGTTTGAGAGTTCCGAGCTCAGCTTTGACCCGATCGACCTGTGACAATCGCAAACGAGCCTTCAGCGTGTCCAAGAGGATGCGGCACTTCATCAAGGCATTCTGCTGCGTAGACATGTCGAGATAGCCCAACGCATCGTCAAACATTCGAACTGCATCCGTGAATTCGTTCCTGTGGAAATGAAACGTTGCGGTCGTAAAAGCGAGCTGCAGTCCCAGGTCCGGCTGCAAACGAACGACGTCGAGAACAGATGCATTGTCCAAATAACGCTGGGCGGCTGGCCAATCAGCTTGCGCAATGGCGACCTTTGTGGCTGTCAGCAGAAACTGAGCATGATCGGCCTGCTTGACGGTTCCGTCATCGACAATCGAAAGGGCTCGTAGGGTATGGAGTTTCGCCGCCTCAAGACTGCGCGCTTGCAAATGGGCTTTTGCCAGGTCGTTCTCGACGATTGCCACGGTCCAGTGACGATTCCCTGCCAGTGAAGCCATAACAGACAGTGCACTTTCATAAAGCGAAATTGCCTTAGGTATCTGCCCGCGTGTCGCCTGCTCACGCCCTTCTTCAACGGTCTTGAGTGCGGAAAGGAACCGAACGCTCGGATCTTGCTCGTTCGCGCTGCTGCCCGCCGCACAAAGGATGCAGACCGCAAGAAGAGATGCCAAAAGGCATGACCGTTTCCATGCACCGATCATTTGTTCACGCGACCCGTCCGAATGTCTTCAAAAGTTATTTCACTACGGTGCCATCAGCCGCGAACGTGCCCACCGCGTTGTAGTTGCCGCCATTTCCGATCGCAAACTGACCAGCAAGACCATTCGGTGTTCCTGAGGAATTCAAACCGCCTACAAAATTTCCCGAAAGTGTACCTGTGAAGTTATCTGCGGACTTTACAGTGCTTGCGTAAGCGGCTGAGCCTTCAGGACTACCGCTAAGTCCGTCGAAATTGCGACCGTCAAATTGAACAGCGGTACTACCTCTTCTAGTCGCAAAATCAAATGTGTCGGTGAACGTACCACTCGCAACATAGGTGTTGTCATTGTATTTTACGTTCCCGATCAAGTGGCCGTCGTAGCGCACAGTTCCTTTGCCTTTAAAGCCACCATCAACAGGTGCACCGGTCGCGAACGTGCCCATATGAACGTGGTGTGCATTACCTTTCTCATCAAACGCATCACCGAAGAAAAATCCCCACTGCACGTGTTTGTAATCCTTGGTGCGGGCAGCTTCGAACTCAGAATTGTTGCTTGGCAAACCTTCCTTGACAAAGTCGCTTGATACAAAGGTTATATTCTCTTGGCTTTTGGTCACGTCATCTTCATCACCAATTGAATAACCTCGGTTGAAATTCATCACGTCAAACTGTGAGGAAAGCGCGAAAAGGCTGTTGGAGATGTAGACGCTCCCAGCTGCGTTGGCCTGAGCAGTCGGGACTTCACTCTTTGTGCCTAGATTAATCGTAACCGCCGCGTCTTCAGCGAACATGTTCAAGTCGACAGTTCCGCCGATGGTATTGATGTCGCCATCCGCCTGGTAAATCGTTAAATTCGGTACAGTGTTAAATCCCTCTGAGTTGGAAGTTGAAAATATCCCATTCTGCGACGTCACACTATAAACTGATGAGATGCTGACAACGCCATCTGCAGGCTTATCAGGATTACTAGAGCTTTCAACGACGCCAACTGCGAATCCTTCTGCGACAATTCCCTTGTCTGCTGCCTCGTTAAGCTCAGCCGGTTTAGTAAAGCTCCGAGGATCGTGTCCAACGTTTTCGGTGAAATCAAGGTTCAAGCCACCGACTGCAGTCGCTAAACGAAGCAACCCGTATTGGAAATCTCTTTCGGGGCCTGTTCCTACGGCAAACTCAGCTCCGCCAGGAATGACATTATCTGTAGGCACGCCAAGCTCTTCGGACAATTTCACTCCATCAGAGACCACTTCTGTAATTTCGTTGCCAAATTCACCGAAGTTCTCAAGCACCAGAAAGCCAAGCCCTCCGTCGCCAGGTGAAGCCGGGTTGCCCCCTCCAGCGGCAGTGCTGAAGATACCAGACGTAAAAGAAACCGATCCTTCTCGTGCATCAGCAGTTAGTTTGCCCGATGTCGAACCAACTGTGCGACCTGCAGCAAAAACATCTGCCGAAACAACGGCGTCAGAATCTGTGATCTTTTGTAGTTCTGTTTGCGAATTCAGAATGACGGTTTTGCCATTCTCTTGGCGCGTGAAAACGTAACTCAATTGGCCAATCGTTGCAGAAATCGAAGAGTCTTGTATGCGACCTTGGCCCTCGCCGGTTTCGTTTACAAGAAAATCGAAATGCGCAAACACGCTTGGGCGATGAAATTTTTCATCACCTTCTGGTGACACTACCAAAATCCCTGTGTCAACGACTTGCTCTTGCTTTCCTGCCCTGAATGTTTCGAAACTCTGAAACCCACGAATGCCACTGGAAATCAAGGGGGACAGATCAGACGTCGCCCCCAAAATTGAATGACCGTTGGCTTTAGGATTAAGAGAAAGGCTATTTGCCGAGCTAACTGGGAACCCTTCGTCGTCGAATTTGAATTGTATCGAATCCAGACCCGGACTTAAAAAGTAGCGAATAACTCGCGCGTTAGCATCAAAATCTTGTGTAGTTTCAATCTCGTTTGCGATGGCCGAGCTTTGCGTGCCAGACAATTCCTTGACTGCACCATTCAAATCACCGTACCCAACCACTATGTTGTTTCCAATAGCATCCTCAAATAACCCAATCGTGTCTGTAAATATAAATTTGTCTTCATTGAATACTAAGTCAGTTTTATAGGCTACTATTGGATTTATCGAATTCCCGAGCAGATTTGCGTTCTCTAAATCTATCTGCGTCGTGATTGCATCTCTGATGAAAACAGGAGAAATTTTTTCTCCAATTCCAGAAGTCAATATTTTTCCTCTGTACCGCTCATCTAGATCGCCTCCAACTAAAAAAAGTTCAGCAGAATTGCCAAAAGAATCGCCCCCTTCCGCAGCATATATTTCAACTATATCTGGATAAAATGGCGGTTTTTCTTCGTTGTATTGATAGATATTCTTCCCGGTAAAAATACTCGTCCCTTCAATTTTTGCGTCAACAGGTCTAGGTTGACCTGACATCACGATTGAGAACAAACCTTCGGTTTCAATCCCGATGCCAGTATTGGCAAATCCAGCGCCAAGTGAATCGGATTGCACAAAACCCCCAGGCCCAAGAGCCGACTGCAATTTATCTACCGTCAAGTCGTCATTGGAAAACCCGCCACCCCCACTGTTCAAAAAGACCAAACTTCTATTTGTGGTCGACGCAGTGGTAGCACTATTAATATCGTTTAGTAGACTTCCGTTGCGTTTCTTGTAAAAATCTTCTGTATTTTCTAAATAATTTCGAAATAAAACAAGCTCTGAATTCGGATCAAAACTAGCCCTTACAGTAGAGCCCATTACTGTAAATTGATCGTTTATAAACACATCTAGAAGAGTAATGTTGTTTAGACTGGCCCGATTGCTTGTGACTTGGGAGGCATCAAAATTACTGCCGTTGGCTATATTGTCGAAGCTCACACTTAAAAGCGAAATTTGCGGCGGTTCTGCAATCACTGGCCCAACCGCTGCAGGCGTCGGGATAACCGGCGTCACCTGCCCCGTCTGGTCATCAACTGTAATCGGATTGTTCACGTTGACCGGATCATCGAACCCGTTTGTACCGTCTTCCTCATCAGCCGCCGCCAGATTGACAGGCTCGTCGGCGAGACCCGGATCGCCGGATTGCTGCTGTTGTGAGGAAGACGAATTGATGCTGCCGGTCGTGATGTTGTCGTCATCGGGCCCCGCAGGCGGCAGGCCGTTCGCGGTCTGATTGTTGCCTGCACTAGCGCGCGGCAGAACCCGGACCGGGACCACGCTGATCTTCAGGAGAGCAAGATCGTTCTGGATTTCCCTTTGATCCACACGTGCCGGCCGTGTCGGGCTGCCGCCATTGGACGTCGTCTTGAAGCCGGGACGGAAGATCCGCTTGCTCCGGTTGTTGCTCGTGAAGGTGAAGCCCGCGCCATTCAGCAGATGTGCTTTTGTCTCACCACCGCTGACGGCAACGAGCGCCGTTCCGGCGTCAAGCGCAATGCTCGCCTGGGGCGTTTCGATGGTGAAGGTGTTCCGGTTGTTCGCCAGACCGCCGGATATCCGAACCGTGCCGTTATTGATCTTCAGCCTCAGCGAACCGTCATTGCCGCCATTGTAGGTGAAGGAGACGATATCGATGCTGGCGCCCGGCGACAGGGTAATCACCGTTCCGTCTTCAAGCAGCACTTCGGTAACGTTGTTGCTCGGGGCGGTAATACGGCGCGAGGTGACGTTCTTGCCTTTCACGCTCTTGACCACGGCGGCCTCTGCCGGCCCCCCCACGACAACAGGCGCCACCAGCAGCGCAGCTGCAACCAGCGCCCCCACAGAAACGGCGGACATAAAGGAAGTTCTCTTTTGCCGGAAAGTCATCTTCAAAACGCCTCCACAAAACTAGAATTTGATGACCAGTCCTCCCGAACTGCCCAAATTTTCGAATTCATTAATGTCGTAGTTCGACTGGTTACGGGTGCCGTAGACATCGAACTGCAATGCAACGTTGGTGTGGATCGGAAGCTCAACCGAAAGACCCAAATCGGTGCGGTTGTCCTCGCGATCCTCAAGTGAAATGACCGGATCCGGCGTGTCGTAGAACCTGTGCCGAAAACCGACATAGCCGGACAGCCTGATGACCGGTGCTTCTGGGAAAACAATATTCTTGAAAAGCTTGGCGAGGCCGACCCGGGCGCCGGCCTGAGAGTAGGCCTCGTAGCCAACATTGGCATCGAACCGCTCGGCGTCCGCCGAAATGAATCCACGCAATGTCGGCGTGAACAGGTAGGTAACATATGCCCCGCCGCCGTAAACGCCCGCGTCGCGGCTGTCGAGAATCGGATTTTCGGCACTCTCGAGAAAGTCGTCATAGCCCGCGAACAGGTTCAGTCCACCTGCGAGCCGGCGATTGAACTGGGTGGTGACGGCCAGTCGAGCCTTGTAGGAATTAAGGTAGTTGTCGCTGCCCTCGATGACGTGGTCGTAGGTCAGGGAGGGAGAAACCGTCACAGGCAGCCCCCCGCCCTTGCCGAAAAAGATGTTGGTGCCGAGCCCCAGCGAAATGACATCCAAATTGATATCCCCGCGTTCGAAAAAGTGTTTCCCGTAATAGCCAGCATCCGCGAAAATTGTGTGCCCTGACTGGAACCCCAGGTCATACTCGACGCGAAGATTTGCAGTTGTAACGGCGGAAAAATCGTCTTCGGCAATCGAGTTGGGGTCGATCAGGGTCGCCAAGACGGGGGTATTGTTGGGGCCAAGGATCTCGACGAGGGCACTTTCGGCAGCTGCATTCGCGTTGCTGTCGTAAGCAATGCCGCCAAACGCCCGTCCCGTGATCCTGAAACGCTTCTGCGCGTCGTTGGTTGCACGCACCAGGGTTTCTCCACGAGCCCTGACCTCTTCCGGCACATCTCCCGACGCAAGTGCCTTTTCAACCATTGGGACGCCGACTTCCGGCAATCCTGCACGAATGTATAGAAATCCGAGTTCAAAGCGGATGTTGTCCAGTTCAGGATTGAGCAGAAGTATCCGCTCAAGAGCCGAAATCGCAATTCTCAAGTCGCCCGCCGCGACGGCTGCCTGAACAAGATTAAACGACGCGGCAGAGTTGCCAGGCTGCTCCAATACTGTTCTGAGAGCAGCATTGAAATTGCTCTGCACTACCTCCTGCCGAGACTCGTCCTGCTGAGACCATGAACTTGTTGAAGCGGCAAAAAAAACAGCAATAAAAACAAAAATAACTCGAACCAAGGCCACCCCTCCGCCTCGTGCGAAATTTGAGAAAATTTAAACAAAATGTTAAAGGTTGTAAAGCTGGTTGCTACAGCTCACGCTAGGGAAACAAAAAATGAAATATTTGCAATGACTTACAGTCGTGCTCAATTGAAGTGTTTAGCTGCAATCATTTCGCCGTGGTAGCTCAGCTTATAGTTTCAAAATTTTGAATGTCTATGTGGAGTCGACGTATGGTGCGCCATTTTTTTGTTCTTACGCTTTGCATGATGGCCTGCAATGCCCCGGTTTATGCGCAAGAAGGTCAGGCAGCTGATGAAGTCAAGCAGAAGGAGCCGAACCTGGCCTGGATCATCAGTTGTAGCTCTTCCGGCCAGAGCACCGACCTCACCTGCCAGGTGTCTCAAAGGATCAGCAGCGCAAAGTCGCGGCAACCGATCATGACGGTATCCGTTCAGGCCCTGAAATCGAACAATGAAAACGCCATGCTTATCAATCTGGCGCACGGCTTTTATCTGGTCGACGGCGTTAAGGTGCAGGTCGATGGGGGTGAAACGACAACACTACCTTTCCAGACCAGCGATTCAACGGGATTGGCCGCAGCCATGCCCCTGTCTTCTTCGCTTTTGGCATCGATGAAAGCCGGGAATGTAATGAATGTGACTGTGACGCAGTACAGCCCTCGGAACAACCTTACCTTCCCGATTTCACTAAAGGGATTCACCGCGGCATTCAGAAAGCTGAGTGGCTTAAAGTAATGCCCTATTTTGTATCTACTGCCACTGACAACTCTTGTGTATTGAGACTTTTTTGAGGGCAAGGTGACATGGCTAGATGGGAAAAAGATCACTCTTGGAACGACTTTAAAGAGACGATACAACGTCGCGGAAAAGCTCTTCGCGTAGATTTGATATTTGAGAACGGTTATCTAATTGTGCCCCATCGCACAAAGTATTGGCGTGCTTGTAGCGGCATAAAAGGTAAGTACGATCCTATTCCTGTAGGTTACTACATTGCTCACACGTTCAGAGTAAGAAATGAAGCTGCCATGAAACGTGATGGCGTCGGCTTCAGTGTTAATCTAGATCCTCTATTTGCCACGAACAGAAACTTGTTACGAATCCATCCAGACGGCATCACCGGCGGTAGTAAAATAGGAACGCGAGGATGCATAGGGATACAAGAGAAATGCCAAGAAGCGAACAACGTGTTAAAAAGCTTCTTTAGGAAGCCAACAGACATCGTTTACTTGCACGTGATCAACAACACGAACGTTCCATCACCGGATTAGGTATTGCAAGTTTCAAAGGGCATCCAAAGGGCCCCGGGGCTCCTTTGTGAAGCGTTCATTTGTGCAGGGTTGGGTGCCATCATTAAGCGTGGCTTACACGAGCGGTTTGACGCGCCGACACGCCAAGTTGTTGACGGATATGATTGATGCAGGCGTGACGACGGCCGGGTCTTAGAACTTGGGCAGCGTGGCCACTTCGCAGAACACATTGGAAGCATCCGACAAGATCAGCTTGTTAAGGAGCAAATCACGCCGATCTTCCAGAGCAAGAACTTATCGCCATCGCGAGACGCCGTCTGGACGTGCCAAGGGGACTTCAAATTGCTACACAAAAGCCAGTTACACGATTTTGGCAAAGACCCAAGGCGGGAAATAGCAACAGGGGCTCGGTTGGTCTGAATTTAGAAGAGCGCAAACTGACCTGACAATCAAAAAGTAGATTGTTTTTGAATTGATTGAACCTGTTTTAACTGGAGGGAAAAGGGGTTGACCCGCGCCGTTGCAGACGGTCGTACACACCGCAGCAAATGTCTCTAACCCGCTCAATAAGACATGCGCCTCTTGGGTCCTTCCACTCCTCATTTACGATTTCGTATCGACAAATGCTGCAAAACCTTAGCGACAGTGGCCGCATCCGGCACGTCGGCGCCGAATTCTTGCTGACCTTCAGACAGACGTAACTCATTCGACATCTCCGCCTGCCTGTGGCTGGTAACCTCGTCGTAGCTGGTGAAGGTCGTCAGAACCTTCTCATGAACAGGTTCTGGCTTCAGGCCTTGAACTCTTCTGGCTTACGGCAGGTATGTTCGCCGATCTGCGCTAGTGTTTGCGGAAGCTATGAGCGTGAAAACGCGATCTTTTCGAAGAACGCACCGCCATAGGCGGTTCACGCTTGGTGCTCAAATCTCTCTCAATATATCCGCCGTTCGCTGGGCATCCGTCTTGGCGTAACAGCTCAAGGTCGTGGCAAGGTTTTCGTGACCGAGATTGCGAGACCAAGCAAGCATTTGTTGCGCTGGCAAATTCAGCTCCACAGCGTGGTGCGCGAGCATGTGTCGAAAGCTGTGAGGACCAAAGGCAGGAAGCCCGACGTCGGCAAACGCTTTCTTGATTATTTCGCGCGCCGGGCCATCGGATGACCAAGCCTGCCGGTCAAGTCCCACCGTTTGAAAACCTCGGCCGGGCACCGCTTCAGTTTTGGACTTCGGAAACAACGGCTCCGTTGGACCGGCCAAGCGTTCTGTTTTGAGGAAATCGATCCAATCCAGAACGATGTCTTTGATGCCGTCACCAATTGGAAAGAACGTCGTTTGCATCGTCTTGGCAAATTTTGTGTCAACTTCCCGTGCGTCCTGAAACACATAGCCTTGCGCAACGTTCACATGTTTGAGGCGGAGCGAGATAAGGGCGCTGATCCGAATGCCGGTCAGCGCGGCCAAGGCGATCAGAGCCTGGTCCCGCTTTTGAATATCCGTATCGCGTGGCATCTGATCCAGCACATGGATGACTTGGGCAACCGATGGATGCTCCTTCGGCTTTGAGCGCTGGGCCTGAGAGTCTTCCTTTCGGCCCAAGTTGAAGTAGTCGCAGTCCGAATAAGAGACTGACGCGCGAAACCCCTGTTGATCCGCAAGCCAGAGAAAGAAGGCTTTGACGGCTTTCAATATGCCGCGTGTGGTGGAGAGTGAAAGAGGTTTTCCGCTACGCTCATTCACTGCCTTCTCCATCAAATGAATCTTGAAGGCTTTAGCATGTTCGATATGGAAGGCTTTGAACGACCGCCCCTTGTTGAACGTTTCAAAGCGATTGATCGCCGCAAGCGCTTGATCCACCGATGTGTCGCACAAGCGTCTTGCATGGATGAGATAATCAGCATGGCGTTTCTTCAAACGCGCATTTTCCATGTTGGTTTTCACCATGGTTCAACTCCTTTCCTGAAGCGGCGGATTAAGCAGGGATTGGGGCGTCCTAATAGTGTCCTCACTCACCTTATGACCTTCACCTCAGCATCCGGCCAATTGCGCGCGAGCTTTTCTTCACCAATACGTTGTTTCATCACAGTTGAGCACACCTCGCAGAGTCCGGAAATAGATCCCGCACCGATATCCGACGGCCTGAAATCCAGAGCATTGAACGCTGGACGGCGTGGGGCTTTGCATTTGAAACAATAGATATGTCCAGGCGGGCAAGGCCGCTTGCGTTCGGCATCGCGCTCATCGAGAAATACCTTAACCGCCATTCCCTCAAGCAAATGAGGGCGTTGATCATCGATGACCGGCAATCCCTTGGTCTTTACCCATTGCCGGATCGTTCGTTTGTGGACACCCAAGGCACGCGACAGCTCGTCATACGTATATAGCCTGTGCTTTCCCACCATTCGGGACGTTGGTTTGGACTTGCGCATGGGTTTATTCCCTTGCACCAATCTGGATTAACACTCTGATGTCCTCCACCCGCCAAACGGTGATGCGTTCGCCGAGCTTCACGGGCTTGGGAAAGCGCCCGTCTTTTACCCCTGCCCACCACGTAGACTTGCTGACGGGAATGGGGCCGTTAGGCGCGATAATGGATTTCAATCGTAGAAATCCAGTGGATGGAAGGCCGTCGGAAGTTGGTGATGCTGTATTCATGGTCGCGTTACCTGGTCTATACCGGACAACCCCGGCTGGTAACGGAACAAATATTTGGAGTGCCCGCGATTCGGGATGTCGAAACCTAGTCGTATGAGCCCGTAGTTACATCATCCTTGTCTTGCCGCCGGGAGTTTACCGCCCGGACTGTAGCCTCCCAGGCAACATCAGGCATGTCATCTCCGCCACATGCCCATGCCGCTTCAAGAAATTCCATAAAAATTGTATTCGGGCCTGATGGGGCATTGTCGCCGGTCAACAGAAACCAGAGATGAGACATACGAAACACAAACTCGTGTCGCCACTCCGATTTCGGTTTACCGCCTTGCGGAGGAGAGATTTCATCATAGCGTTCTCCCGACCACCTTTCAAAGTGATCGAGATAAGAATCGAGATTTGCAAGGCAATCAAAAAAATCGTAAGTAAATCTCATACGAAAGCCAAATTCTTCTTTTGATAAATTGCGCATGATAGAATTAAAATAAACAAACGACTGAATTTCGATGGTGGAAAATTCTGCAAGGGCGCGGCGTAATTCTTCGCAATTCTCGAGAAACCGCTGCGCTTCCTCAATCTCCATCTCTCTACGTTCTGGCGTAAGAGTGGCCACAGCTGAGAAAGCCATTTCAATGTGACTTCTGGCCAAGCCATACGGGCCGAAAACTCGCCAAATCAACAATGCGTATCGACTGTTCTCCGTTTTAGGGCGTAATTTCGGAGGTCTATTACGAGAAGCGATTTTCTTGATTACCTCATCAATAGGCAGCCACCATTTAGATCCGTATTCCGGAACAAGATCTTTCGGAAAATCGCGCGTATCTTCAACCAATCGGAAGTGGGCTTCGTACAAAAGCTTCTCATGATCAGAAGTCAAATCTGCCTTTGAAACAAGTCGTCTTTTCCGCAAACTTCACCTCAGTTACAGACCCTGCTGGAAAACTTACTTGAGCAGTTGTTCGATTTCACCAGACCACCACCCTGCCATTTTCTCGCGCTCCTCCCAATAGGCAGCTCGATGATAGGCCCGTCGCACTTCGTCCGCGCCAACATGACCTAACTCTGCCTCGATAGCATCCGGATTCCATTTGCCGCTTTCGTTGAGCAAAGTAGACGCCGTCGCCCGAAAGCCATGCGAGGTCATTTCCTCCTTCGTGAAACCCATGCGGCGCAGCGAGGCGTTCAAGGTGTTTTCGCTGATCGGACGCTTTGGGGAGGAAACGGACGGGAAGACGAGAGGCCGATTACCGGTTAGTTGATGCAAGCCCTGCAAGATTTCGACAGCGGCACCTGACAGTGGCTTTCTGTGTTCCCTGCGCATCTTCGTTCTCGGGGCCGGAATCGTCCATATTGCCTTTTCCAGATCAAATTCAAACCATTCGGCCAACCTCAGTTCCCCGGGTCGCGGATAGAGTAGAGCCATCAGCTTGAGCGCGGCGCGAGTCTCGTAAGCGCCCTCGTATCCCCAGATGCATCGAATGAGGCCCGACAGGCGTTGCCAGTCCGTGATCGCCGCCCTGTGCACTACCTTGGGGGCTGTCAAAGCGCCTCTGAGACCGAACGTCGGGTCGTTTTCTGCGCGAGTGGTGGCAATGGCAAACCGGAACACCTGCCCGACCGTAGCCCTGAGCCTTCGTGCGGTTTCGTAATTGCCTTGCGCTTCCACTTTGCGCAACACGGCGAGAATTTCGGACGCGGTGATATCCTTGATAGGCCGGCGCTCAAGAGCCGGTCGAGCGAGGCTGAGCACCCACTGTTTCTTGTCGAGCGTCGTTTTGGCCCTGCCCTCACGAGCTTCCTTTTTCAGCAGCTCATCGGCAATCGCCCCAAAGGTGTTTCCATGGGCAGCCTTCGCTTCGGCTTTTTCAACCTTCTGCTGCTGAGAGGGATCAATACCTGCAGCGAGCTGACCCTTCGCTACATCTCGCCTTTGACGGGCAATAGCCAAGGTTACATGCGGATAGGCTCCCAATGCCAACGTCCGCTGAGTGCCCGCAAACCTGTAAGAGAACCGCCAGAGCCGCGAACCGTTCGCAGTCAACAACAGATGTAACCCCCCACCATCACTCACTTTTTTGGGCTTCTCAGGTGTCTTGAAACTGCGGATTTGCCGATCAGTCAAAGGCATATTTGGCACCTCATACCAACAATCGCGGCTTCAAGTACCAACGACTGCGGTCCGTTCGAGGAAAATTGCCAACAAATATACCAACAAATGCGCCGGATACCAACACATCCCGCTGGACAACACCGGATAGTAGAAACAAAAAAAGCCCCGGAAAACCGAAGCTTTTTTGAGGATGCCAGACCGTATCGGACTGTCTGAAATCGGAATTTGGTGCCCAGGAGAGGACTCGAACCTCCACGCCCATAAGGGCACTAGCACCTGAAGCTAGCGCGTCTACCAGTTCCGCCACCTGGGCTGTGAGGGCGGCTTGTAAGGGCCGGACCCCTGCTTGTCAATCGGCAAGTGCGACTTTTTTTGATCATTCACAAGGAGCCCTTCACACCCGGCGCACAAAGGTCTAAGTAACTTCGTAAGGAGCGCGGTTTCTTCTCTTGCCCGCCCCATTCAGGATGCGACAGAAGGCATTGCAGGATGTCCACACCACTTAATGGCAAACTCGTCACGGTCTTCGGCGGATCAGGCTTTCTTGGCCGTCATATCGTTCAGGCACTCGCACGGCGCGGGTACTGCGTTCGAGCCGCGGTTCGGCGTCCGGATCTGGCAACACATCTGCAGCCGCTCGGCGCGCCCGGACAGATCATGCCGGTTCAGGCAAATCTGCGCTTTCGCTGGTCGGTCGACCGCGCGATCATCGGCGCGGATGCCGTTGTCAATGCCGTCGGCATCCTGGCACCGACCGGAAGCCAGACATTCGATGCCGTTCAGGGCTTCGGGCCCAGGGCTATCGCCGAAGCCGCGCGCGGGGCAGGACTTTCCGCAATCACCCACGTTTCGGCAATCGGGGCGAACAGCGACAGCAGTTCGGCTTATGCACGCACCAAAGCCGCCGGCGAAGCCGGTGTTCTGGAAACGTTGGCCGACAGCGTCATCCTGCGCCCTTCGATCGTGTTCGGTCCGGAAGATGATTTCTTCAACCAGTTCGCCGAAATGGCCCGGTTCTCCCCGGCCCTTCCGCTGATCGGTGGCGGCGTCACCAAGTTTCAGCCGGTCTATGTGTGCGATGTCGCCCAAGCCGTCGCACAGGCCGTAGACGGTCAACTCCAGTCCGGAGGGATCTACGAACTCGGCGGCCCAGAAATCAAAAGCTTCAGGGATTGCCTGGAAGAGATGCTCGAGATCACGCGGCGCTCGCGCGCGCTGCTGCCGATCCCGTTCCCTGTTGCCAGTGCTATGGGAAAAGTCATGCAGCTGCTTCCCGGTGCGCCGCTCACGGCGGACCAGGTGGAATTGCTCAAGACTGACAATGTCGTTTCCGACACCGCGAAGTCAGAAGGCCGTACCCTGGAAGGTATCGGCATCGACCCGGCAAATCTGGCAAGCATTTTGCCGACCTACCTGGAGCGCTTCCGCGAGCACGGACAGTACGACGCGCATCGCGCCGTCTGATTTCAGCTTTGATCTGAAGTCAAAGGCGGGGTTCACCCGCCTTTTTTCGTTGTGGCCTCACGTTGCCGCATCGGCAGATATCGCATACGCTCTTTCAGGTTAGGGGGAGCTGATGTCGTTTTTCGCCAAAGTAACAATGCTCTTTGTCGTCTTTGTCGATCTTCTGGGGCAAGGGTTGGTGTTTCCGATCCTCAACAGCCTGATCATGGAACCCGGCACATCGATGCTGGCCAAGGACACGACGGACGCGACGCGGCATTTCAACTACGGCCTGATCATCGGCATTTTCTTTCTCTGCTGGTTTTTCGGAGCACCCTACATATCCAAGCTTTCGGACGTGATCGGGCGGAAAAACGCCATCCTTATATGCCTTTTCGGCGCCCTTGGCGGCTACGCGCTGACAATTGCAGCGCTTTATCTCAACAGCTTTCTACTGCTCATTCTCGGTCGTGCCATTACCGGCCTGACAGCCGGCAACCAGCCAATTGCACAGGCCGCAATGATCGACGGCAGTGTCGATGACGAAGACCGGAACAGGAACATGGGCTATATCATCACCGGTGTCAGTTTCGGGCTGGTCGGTGGTCCGATCATCGGCGGCATCCTGTCCGACCCAACCATTCTGGGAAGCGTGGCGAGTGTCAAACTCCCTTTCTATGCCTGCTTCGTACTGGTTTTGATTGCGATCTTCCTGGTCCTCACCTGTTTCAAGGACCAGCACGACAAGGTCGCGGAACGGCAACCGTTCGTTTTCCGCCCTGCGGAAATTTTCGAGCTTTTGTGGCAGATCAAGAACTATCCGATTGTGGTGCGGTTGACGGTGGTCTTCTTCTTCTTCCACATCGCCAACCTGTCCTTTTACATTTTCGTGGACAATTACCTGACCAGCAAATTCGGTTACGGCACTTTCGGCGGCAGCATGGTGATGCTGACAATCGGCGTCGCGCTTGCCTTTTCGAGCACTTTTCTGGTCGTACCTGCGCAAAAGCGTTTCAGCAAGGAAGCCATCCTCGGAACAACCTTCGTGGTATGGGCCGTTTCTGCCGGTGCCTTTGTGGCGTCTCCGGTCGCAATCCTGACCTTCATCCCGGTTTTCTGTTTTTACTTCGTCTTCGGCATCGCCTATCCGACATTTCTCGGACTTTATTCAGCAGCTGTCGGCGACGAAGAACAGGGCTGGGTAATGGGCGTCACCATTGCAATCTTCACACTGGTCGCCGGTGTCATTTCATTGCTTGGAGGGGAACTGATCGGCCTCGATCTGGACATTCCCTTCTTTGGTGTGATCGCTGCCGCGATCATTGCCCTGGTGGTCATGTTCCTTGCCTGGAACAAACCGGAAATCAAGACGCTAACGCGCGTATCCGGCGGCTGACATCTCGATGGCAGCCGCCGGAATTGTTCATTTCCAGAGCTTTGCGCCATACCTGTTCTGATGCAATTCTCTGTAGCCTTGTCCGGTCCGCATGAGGCCAATGTCCTTCAACTCCTCTTCATTCAGATGAGAAAGGGCACGGGCAGTTGCCCGGCGGCGAAAATACCTGCGGAGCTCGTCGGCACATATACGAAGAGCGGTGAACACAATGCTGCGGCTCTGCGCACGGCTGCGGAATACGGTGTCAATCTCATAGCTCATCTCTCATCTCCTCGGGGATCATGTCCGCCGTTTGCCGGCGACAAGGAGACAATGACAGGGCAATCCTGACAGCTGTGAGTCAGGTTTGATCTCGTTCTGTTCCCGGGATATGATTTTTTTCCGATTAACCCTCTCAGGGCCATTTTTCATGAACCCGATTGAACGCGCGCTCGGCATTCTCCTGCTGCTGACCGGAGGCAAGCTTGTCTCGGCAACGGTGCTTGCCGAACGCTTCCAGGTGTCGCTTCGCACAGTCTACCGGGATATCGACCGGCTGATTGCTCTCGGCGTTCCCGTTGATGCAGAGCGCGGAGCAGAAGGAGGCTACCGGTTGGCGAGCGGATATCTGCAGCCTCCCGTCGCGCTTACGCGCAACGAAACCGCAGCGTTGCTGGCAGCGATGGCACTTGTGCGCAGCAGCAGGACAGTTCCCCTAGCCGACGACCTGACATCGGCCGAAAAGAAGCTGCTTGCCTCTTTGCCGAAGTCCGTTCACGGACTGCTGAAGGAAGCCGACCGGATCGTCGGGATCGAGCCCATACCGCCCGACATTTTTCACTCGGGCACAAAGGCCGAACCGACGGAAGACTGGCAACGGGCTCTCGACGGATTCATGTCCGGCATCCTGGACAGCAAGCGCGTCCGGTTCGAGCATGTCAATCCATCCCGCAATTCGGCCAAGGGGCACGATGTGGAGCCTTATGGCGTCATGTTCGACCGGGATCTGTGGTATCTTGCGGGCCGCTGCGTCGACACCGAAATGGTGAAAGTCTACCGGGCGGACCGCGTGCGCGATCTGGAAATCAGCGGCTTGTTCTTCCGGCCCGACAAGAACTTTTCCATCAAGACCATGCTCGGCGGTGCATGGCTTTCCCAGGCCATGCGCCGGTGGGAACAGGAAGAGGAAATCGCCAAGATCCTGATCACGGCCAAGCAGGCGAAGAAACTGAGCGCGGACTGGTATTATCGCCATGCGGTTTTCACGCCTGCCGGCGAGGGAAAGATCCTTGTCAGCATTCCCAGCACCGACCGAGCCCGTATCCTGCCGCTGGTGCGCTGGCTCGGCCCGGGAGCAGAACTGTTGTCTCCTGACGCGCTACGCCTGGAACTCTCCGAGGAGTATGCCGCGTTGACCGCGCTTTATCGCGCCGGAAGTCCGGTCACGAATTCAACCTAGAAAATAAAGCCCGGCGAATCCCGCTATCCCGACAAAAATCCGCCACCAGGCGAAGGGTGCGAAACCATGCCGTGAGACAAAGTCCAGCAAGCCCTTGACCACAAAGACACCGGAAATGAAAGACGCAACGAACCCAATCACGATAAGCGTGAGGTCATCAGCCGAGAGCACGTTGCGGTTCTTGTAGAGGTCATAGGCAAACGCGCCGGCCATGGTGGGCATGGCGAGAAAGAACGAGAACTCCGCTGCCGAACGCTTGTCGGTGCCCATGAGCAACGCGCCGGCAATCGTCGCACCTGATCGCGAAACACCCGGCACCATGGCCAGACACTGGCAGAACCCGATCTTGAGACAGAGAGACAACGGATAGTCCATGACGTTTGTGTAGCGCGGTCGCAAGGGCAACCGATCAATCCACAGCAATATTATTCCGCCGACAAGAAGCGTGGTGCAAATCAGCGCAGGCGATTCAAACAGAACCTCCTTGATGAAGCTGTGCAAGAGAACGCCGATCACCGCCGCCGGGAGGAACGCAATCAGAATGCCAAAGACAAAACGCCGGCTGGTCGCATCGCTCGGGAGCGTTACCGCCAATTTCCAGAGCCTGCCGAAATAAACCGACAGAATCGCCAGAATCGCACCGAGTTGGATCAAAACTTCAAAAGTTTTTCCCGTGCTTTCGAAGCCCAGAAAGTGTCCCAGAAGCAAAATGTGGCCGGTGGACGAAACAGGAATAAATTCCGTCAGACCTTCGACAATTCCTAAAATAAGAGCATTTACAATCGTTTGACCGTCCATTGGATGACATATCTCCGATAGGCGCGATGAAATCTGGCCTGAACAGGCAACATTGACGACTCAGGCAAAATACCTGATCGCTGCCTATTTGCCGGACCGACAAGGCAACGTCAAACCCTTGATAACCATATATGAGGCAAACTGGAGTTCGAATTCTTAGTCTTGCCACAGTTCGGGCTCTAAACCCTTTCATGCTCACGCTCTATCATCATCCCTTTTCACCGTCGTCCCGGTTCGTGCGCCTCATCCTGAGCGAGTATGGCGCGGCGTTTGAAGAACAGCATGTCGACCCCTGGGAACGGCCACAGCAACTGTTGACGCTGAACGCGGCAGGGACTGTCCCCGTACTGGTTGAAAATGAAGGTCCGGCCATCTGCGGTCCGGGACCCATCATGGAGTATCTGGACGAAACAAGGGGCTACGCGCTTTCCGACCGTCGCCTGATGCCTGACCATCCCGAAGCGCGGGCCGAAGCAAGACGGCTGGTCGAGTGGAGCCTGACGAAATTCGACCAGGAAGTCGTCGGTCATCTCGTCCGTGAACGCATCTACAAGCAGATCATGCCCAAATCCGCGGGCGGCGGCGAACCGGACTCCGCGGCCCTTCGTGTTGCCCGGGCCAACATTCATCATCATCTCAAGTATTTCGGCTACCTGGTTGCCTCGCGCCGCTGGCTGGCGGGTGATCGCCTGTCCTTTGCCGATTTTGCCCTTGCGGCCGAGCTTTCCTGCGCGGATTATCTGGGTGAAGTGTCCTGGAGCAACGAAGAAGATGTCAAAAGCTGGTATGCACGGGTAAAATCGCGTCCCGGCATGCGTCCGCTTCTGAGCGAAAAGGTGCTGGGGATGCCGCCCGCCGCATCATATGCGGATCTCGACTTTTAACAGCTGCCGACGAACTTGGACAAGAAAACCCAAAAGCTCCTGACCGCTCTTGAAGACAAGGCGCAAACCCTCGGTTTTTGCGGGCTGAAAATTGCGTCCGCCGACAGTATCCCGGGCGCGGCAGACCGGCTGCAGGCCTATCTGGACAACGGCTATCACGGAACGATGGTCTGGATGAAAGAGACGGCTACCCGCCGTGCCTCCCCCCGTGCCCTGTGGCCGGACGTCAGGTCGGTGCTCATGCTGGCGATGAACTATGGGCCTGACGATGCGCCTGAAAATCATCCGCTTGCACACCTGAGCGACGCAGGTACCGGCGGTCTTTCCGTATATGCACGCAACCGGGACTACCACGACGTCATCAAGGGCCGCTTGAAGGAACTGGCAGCGTTTCTGATTTCAAGAGCCGGAGGAGGTGACGTCAAGGTTTTCGTCGATACGGCGCCGGTCATGGAAAAGCCGCTGGGCGAAGCCGCAGGTCTTGGCTGGCAGGGGAAACACACGAACCTTGTTTCAAGGGAACATGGATCCTGGTTTTTTCTTGGCTCCATTTTCACGACGCTCGACCTGCCGGCCAGCGGCCGCGAAACCGACCACTGCGGTTCGTGCAGGGCCTGCCTGGACAGTTGTCCTACGGATGCTTTCCCGGCGCCTTACCAGCTCGATGCGCGCCGTTGTATCTCCTACCTAACGATCGAACACCCAGGCCCGATCCCGCTTGAATTTCGCAAGGCAATGGGAAACCGGATTTATGGCTGCGATGACTGTCTTGCAGCCTGCCCGTGGAACAAGTTCGCGAGTGCGGCCAACGAAATCAAGCTTGTTGCCCGCAAAGACCTGAACAACCCATTGCTTGCCGACCTCCTCGACCTCGATGACGCCGATTTCCGGAAATTCTTTACCGGATCTCCAGTGAAACGGATCGGACGCAACCGGTTCATGCGGAATGTCCTGATTGCGGCCGGAAATTCCGGCCAACGCGGTCTCCTGCCGAAGATAGACCGGCTGATGAACGATCCCGACCCGGTTGTCAGAGGCGCGGCGGTCTGGGCGTTTCGGCAGCTTGCAGACGAGGGAGACGTTTCTGCCCGAAGCGCAACCACGTTCGACACTGAAGCTGATGAAAACGTCCGTGCCGAATGGTTAGCCAATACTGGAGGTTTGTCCGCCCCGGAGTCGACCTCGTCACAAGAATGAGCCATAGTCATGGAATGGCCAGCAAGTAACAACTATATCGGAACAGACCGATTGGTTACGGTCCATTCTGATCATCCGATTTGGAGCCAAGACATTGTTTTTTAAGCCTGCATCTTCTTCCAACCCTCATCCGACCGGAAATCGTGCAAGATTTTTGACACTCAGCACCGCGATCGTCCTTCTCTCGGGTACTGCATTTGCCCAGGACACGGGCAAAGCCGCATTCGATGCCTATGTCGAAGGCCTGAACAACCTTGGCCTTGAATTTGAAAACGGAACGGTCGACTACGATGCCGGCAGTGACACTCTCACGCTAACGGACAGCAAGTTTTCTCTGAGTGGCAAGATCGAGGACTTCCCGGCGGAAGAAACGGATGTCACGGGCAATGACGGCGCGACCGACATCGATCCTTCCAAACTGGCGGATATTTCCTATTCGATCGCCATCAATTCAGGGACCGTCACCATCACGGGCCTGACGCACGAAAACAATAAATTCACCTCGACCAGCTGGATCTATTCCGACGACACCCAGATCGTGATTGAAGGTTCAGTGGAAGATGAAGGCCGGCTGAAAATGGATGGCCGTCTGGCTGGCATGAGCGCAACCAACTACGAGTTCGTGCTTCCCGATCTGCCGACGGAAGATGAAAGCCGCAAGGCAAGCCGATGGCTGCCATTCATAAAAGCAGCCTTGCTGACGTCTTATGACGAGGTGAAGGTCGACAATTCAGCCCTTACCATTGAGGCCTATGCCACTGAGGGTGACGCGGACACGCAGGTACTTTCCGGAACGGTCCAGATAGATGGATATCGCCTTGCAGGAGCACGGGATGGAAAGGTTGACGAATATTCGATCAACGGCATGACGCAGGTGATGAGGACGCTTGATGCGGCCTCCGGACAGATGCTGGCGCAAACGACCAGTCAGGGAAAGACTGTCTACAACACCATCGATCTCAACGGATTTATCAATCTCTTCGACCCCTCTGTTCCTGAAAACGGCGAAGAATGGACGCTGATCGGATCCGGGTCCGCGGTCGATTACAAATCGAGACAGGAAGTTGCCGAAGGCTTCGCAGTGCAAATGGAAGCAGAGCGAGCCACTCTTGACAACGTCACGATGATCAAGCGGGACAACAACGTCCTCAGCCTTCTTGATCAGGTCCTGAACAAACAGGCGCCCTCCCCCGAGGAATTGATCACGAACGTGTTCCAGTTCTACCGGTCCTTCGCCATTGGCGATGCCAGGGTCAGCGGGATTTCCGTAATAATTCCAATCGGCCCCGGACTGGAGTCAGCCGTCAAGATCAAGGAAGTGGCGATGACAGACATCGGGTCGGAAGGCATCGGTGAAATGATGCTGGTCGGTCTCGATGCACCAAAACTTCCGGAAGGGGCTTCGGTCAAGCTGGACTGGGCCGCGATCGGAAACATCGAGTTTGCCGACTACACACCAATGGAAGAAATGATCGGCAAGCTGATCGCAGACCCAAATTACGGCGAGAACAACCCGCTCGAGGTTGCTCGCGCGTTCATACCGAGATCATTCGCGTATGAGGTCGAGGGTCTTGATGTCAACATTCCGGACGTCGGGCGGACCGAAATCGGCAAGGCCGAAATGACGATTTCGACGACCGTGCCTCCGATCCCGACCAGTCTGCACATCAAGAGCGACGGCATCCGGGTTCCTGTCAGTGCAATCGACGATCCGGAGGCACAGGCCCTGTTTCAGGCGCTTGGTCTCGAAACAATCGTCTGGTCAGACGAAGCCCGGCTTTACTGGGATGAAGCAACTCTGGATCTTCGCCTGGAACGGTTGATGCTCGAAATCGAAGGTCTTGGCCGGGCTGAGGCCTCCTTGCGGTTCGCCAATGTTCCCAAAGCCCTGTTCGAAGATCCCGAGGGACAGGGTCAGCTGGCCGCGATTTCGGCCCAGTTCGTTGACGCGTCGATCATCTTCAAGGACGCAGGCGTGACGGCAAACGGTCTCAAGTTCTTTGCCGAAGCACAAGGTCTGCCAGAAAACGTCCTGAGGGAAGCACTGGTTGCACAGGCGGCACAGGCGACAGCACCGATCCAGAATGAAGCCTTCACGAAGATGGTCAGCGACGCTGTGTTGACATATCTGAATGACCCGAAGGAACTGAAAGTGACGCTTTCACCCGCCAATCCCATACCTTTGGCGCAGATCCTCGGCAGCATGGCAGCTCCCCAGACCCTGCCGGATCTCCTGAATGTGAAGATTGAAGCGAACTGACTGAAACAGTTTTTGGAATTGAAAGGGCGGCTCAAGAGGCCGCCCTTTTGTTTGTCCGTTATTCGGCTGCCTGCTGGTGCCCGGCAGGTCCTACGCGCGCGGCACAGAACTTGAACTCCGGGATCTTGCCGAAGGGATCGAGCTGCGGGTTGGTCAGGAAGTTCGCCGGTGCTTCGAAGAAGCAGAACGGGATGAACATCATTCCGACCGAGACATCCCTGTCGGCCCGGAGCGTCAAGGTGATTGCTCCGCGGCGGGTTTCGACCGTCACCTGCTGACCGATTTCCAGGCCTGACATCTTGATGTTGCGCGGGTTCATCGAAACAACCGGTTCCGGTTCAATGGCGTCAAGAACCGTGGCTCTCCTGGTCATTGCACCGGTGTGCCAGTGCTCCAGCAGACGTCCTGTCGTGAGCACAAGCGGAAAGTCCTCATCCGGCAGCTCACTGGGCGGCACGAGGTCCGTCGGCACAATCTTGCCGCGCCCATCCGCAGTCGGGAAGGAATGGCCGAAAAGGATCTCGTTGCCCGGCTTGTCCGGCGTATCGGCCGGATAGGTAACGGTTCCGTCGCGCTCGAGCCTCTCCCAGGAGATGTTATTGAGCGAGGCCATGTGCGAACGCATTTCCTCATAGATTGCCGGAACACCTTCATAGGTCCAGTTCAGACCCAGGCGGTTGGCGAGATCGATGAGGATCTGCCAATCGGCACGCGCATCTCCGGGCAGCGGAACACATGGCCGTCCGATCTGGACCTGACGGTTGGTGTTGGTGTAGGTGCCAAGCTTTTCCGCATGAGCCGACGCCGGCAGGATGACATCCGCATGCCAGGCCGTTTCCGTCAGGAAGATATCCTGAACGACCAGATGCTTCAGCGTGGACAGCGCCTTGCGGGCGTGGTTCTGGTCCGGATCGGACATGGCCGGGTTCTCGCCCTGAACAAACATGGCTTCGATGCCACCGGCGAGTATGTCGTTCATGATCTCGACAACCGTCAGTCCCCGAACCGGGTCAAGCGTCCGGCCCCAGGCATCTTCGTAACCGGCTCGGATATCCTCGCTTCCGACGGCCCGATAGTCGGGATAAAACATCGGGATAAGACCAGCGTCGGATGCCCCCTGGACATTGTTTTGTCCGCGAAGCGGATGAAGGCCGGTGCCGGGACGGCCAATCTGACCGGTGGTCAGCGCCATGGCTATCAGGCAGCGGACATTGTCGGTTCCGTGCACGTGCTGGGACACGCCCATGCCCCAGAAAATGATCGATTTCGCACTGGTTGCATATAGCCTTGCAACTTCACGAAGGGTCTGGGCTTCAATGCCGCAGACGGGTTCCATCGCCTCAGGTGTGAAGTCCCTGATTTTTTCCTTCAGGGCCTCGAAGCCGTCGACATGGGCTGCGATGTACTGACTGTCGTAGAGCTCCTCGGTGATGATCACGTTGAGGATCGCATTCAACATGGCGACATCGGTGCCCGGCTTGAACTGCAGGCCGTAATCCGCATGCCGCATCAGGTCCTGGCCACGCGGATCCATGACGATCAGCTTGCCGCCTTTCTTCGCTGCCTGCTTGATATAGGTTGCCGCGACCGGATGGTTCTGTGCCGGACGCGCACCAATAACGATCATGCAATCGGCATCTTCTGCGGCGTTGAACGGAGCCGTCACGGCACCCGATCCGATCCCTTCTATGAGGGCTGCCACAGAAGAGGCATGACACAGACGCGTGCAGTGGTCGACATTGTTGGTCTGGAAACCCTGGCGGATCAGTTTCTGGAAAAGATAGGCTTCCTCGTTGGACCCCTTGGCAGATCCAAAGCCGGCAACACCTGCGCCACCCTTGGCCTCGAATGCCGCTGTCAGGCCGCCGGCAGCCCTGTCCAGCGCTTCTTCCCAGGTTGCCTCACGGAAATAGTCGAGGTGATTGTCCCGCGTCATGGAAATGTCGCCGCGTTTGGGCGCGTCGTCCCGCCGGATCAAGGGTTTGGTCAGGCGCTCGGGACTGGAAACATAGTCGAAGCCAAACCGTCCCTTGACGCAAAGACGGTTCTCGTTGGCCGGACCATCCCGGCCATCGACCTTGACGATCCTGCCATCCTTGACCGAGACGGACGTCAGGCATCCGACACCACAGAAGGGGCAGACACTGTCGACGGTTTCCTCGGTGAAGATCTCGCGAACCTTGCCGGTCTCATCCAGAAGGCTTTTTTCCATCAATGCGCCGGTCGGACACGCGGAAACGCATTCGCCGCACGCAACACACGTGGAAATCCCCATCGGGTCTGCCAGATCGAAGACCGGTGCCGTGTGGGAACCACGGTCCGCCATGCCGATCACATCATTGACCTGAACTTCCCGACAGGCGCGTTCACACAGGTTGCACGCAATGCAGGCATCCAGGTTGACGGCGATCGCCGGATGGGAAACGTCCTGTTCTGGCTTTTCACAGGGAGCGAACCGGCTCTGCGTCACACCGATCGTGTCGGACCATTTCCAGAAGTCGCTTTCCGGGTCCGGGTGTGCATCCCGGCTCGGTTGATCGGCGGCCAGAAGTTCAAACACCATTTCACGTGCCTTGGAGGCGCGTTCGGTCGCGGTCTTGACGACCATGCCTTCCGATGGCTCACGAATGCACGACGCTGCAAGTGTCCGTTCACCTTCGATATCGACCATGCAGGCGCGGCAGTTGCCGTCTGACCTGTACCCGGGTGCATCCTTGTGACACAGGTGCGGAATGGCGACGCCTTCGCGCTTGGCAATCTGCCAGATGGTTTCGCCTTCCTGGGCGGTGACGTCCTTGCCGTCGAGGGAGAAAGTGATCTGGCTCATCTTTCGAATTCCTCCGGGAAAAATTTGAGCACCGATGCCACGGGGTTGCCTGCCGCCTGGCCAAGACCGCAGATGGACGCAGAACGCATCACTGCATCGAGATCAGCGATCTTTTCCTTGTTCCAGTCGCCGGACGCCAGGAGGTGTTCCATCTTTTCCGTTCCTGATCGGCACGGCGTGCACTGGCCGCAACTTTCGTGCTTGAAGAACCGCATCAGGTTCAGCGCCACGTCGCGCATGTCATCCTGATCGGAAAAAACGACGATGGCATGACTGCCGATAAAGCAGCCGTGACTGTCAAGTGTGCCGAAATCGAGCGGCTCGTCGGCAAGCGATGCCGGCAAAATTCCACCCGAGGCGCCGCCCGGCAGATAGCCCTTGAATGTATGGCCATCTTCCATGCCACCGCAGAACTCTGCCAGAAGTTCGTTCATCGTAATCCCGGCCGGAGCGAGTTTAACGCCCGGTTCCTTCACACGTCCGGAGACAGAAAAGGATCGGAACCCTTTGTGACCCCGACGGCCTTGAGACGCGAACCACTCCGGTCCCTTCTCGACGATATCTCGAATCCAGAAGAGCGTTTCGACATTGTGATTGAGCGTCGGGCGCCCAAAGAGTCCGACCTGGGCAATAAAGGGTGGACGGTGGCGCGGCAAACCGCGCTTTCCTTCGATCGACTCGATCATTGCGCTTTCTTCGCCGCAGATATAGGCCCCGGCTCCACGGCGCAGTTCGATATCGATGTCGGTGATGATGCCCGAAATCCGCAGTGCTTCGATTTCCTTCGCCAGAATTTCCAGAACTGCCGGATATTCATCGCGCATGTAAAGATAGACCCGGGCGGCGGAAATCGCATGGGCGGCGATCAACGCGCCTTCCAGCAGGCGGTGCGGATCGTGTTCCAGATGGTAGCGATCCTTGAAGGTTCCCGGTTCGCCTTCGTCTCCGTTGATGGTCAGGTATTTCGGCCCGGGCAGATCGTTGACGATCTTCCACTTTGTGCCGGTAGGAAACCCCGCCCCGCCAAGCCCGCGTAGGCCTGCCTCAAGGACCTTGCCTGCAATCGCAGCCGCGTCCAGTTCACTTGTACGTACCTGTTCGAGCAGCCGGTACCCTCCTTCGGCACGATACTGATCCAGCCCTACGTGATCCGGAATGATCGGAGCATTCTCGCCTTCATACAAAACCGAACGAACGGATATTTCACTCGCGTTGTCGACGGCACGTTTGCCGACCTGCACTGACGGCGCTCCCGCGCACCGTCCAATGCAGGGAACTTTCTGGATCCTGACCTTTGCAGGATCGACGCCATTCTCCAGAGCGGCAGCAAGTGCATCCGCACCCTTGATTGAACAAGTGATGCTGTCGCAGACCCTCACCGTCAACGGTGCCGGCTTTTGCTCATCCTCACGAACGATATCGAAGTGATGATAGAAGCTTGCGACTTCATAGACTTCCACCTGCGACATCCGCATCTCGGCCGACAGCGCCTTGAGGTGGCGGGCCTCCAGGCACCCGTAGGCGTCCTGGATCTTGTGCAGATGTTCGATCAGCAAGTCGCGGCGACGGGGTTCGTCACCCAAAAGCGCCTGAACTTCACTCAGGGCAGCATCTTCCAACTGACGCCCTTTTGGCTGGGACGGCTTTCGTGAAAGCCCCTTGCCGAAAGACATTGGCGTTCCTCCTAAACGTCCGGAACACGCAGCCTGTTCGCGTGTTCCTGCAATGGTCCGGTGTCTAACCGAATGCTTGAACCGCGCACGGTTGCAAAGCTCTCAGTCAATTTGGCCGGATGCTAGCGTTCGAATTATGCCTTGTCTGTTTGAAAAACGACAACGGGACTTCAAATGCTGACGCTTTGAGGATGTCGTGAAAGAGAGATCACGCAGTGAGGTGAGAGAACGCATCAACGACCCGTTCATAAACCGGTCTCTTGAATGGCACGATCAGGCTCGACAAACGGTCTGCGTGTTCCCATCGCCACGCACCGAATTCCGCCTTGTGTCCTTCCGGCGGTTCCAGAATGTTGATTTCCTCATTCTCACCATCGAAGCGGTATGCCAGCCATCGCTGCGCCTGTCCGCGGTGCTTGCCCCTTCGGGACTTCCGAACGACTTCTTCGGGATAGTCGTATGCGAACCACTCCGGTGCCTCCTCGAGAAGTGTCACCGATCTCACCGATGTCTCCTCGTAGAGCTCCCTGCGGGCCGCCTGCTCCGGGCTCTCGCCCTTGTCGATCCCCCCCTGCGGCATTTGCCAGGAAAACTCGTAGTTGGATGAGCTTCCACCGTCATCGCGGCTTCCGATCCAGACCATGCCATCCCTGTTGATCAACATGATGCCGACACAAGGGCGGTACGGCAGCCCTTCGGAAGGTTCGGGAAATCCCGGTCCGAGCGCAAGCTTTGTCACTTGTTCACCTATCTGAAATTCAAATGCTATCTGTCGATGGTCCCGCTGACAGGCACAAGTTGAAGACCGCGTTGCTCCAGGTCCTGCACCCATTTCTCCAGCTGACGTACGGTCACCGGAAGTGCGGACCCGGATGCAACGGCCACGCCACGGGATCTTGCTATACCTTCCAGCTGCAACAGTTTCGCGTCAATATTGTCTTCGCGCGGAACTTCATCAAGCACCACATCAACTCCAGCGAAGGGAAGGCGCAGATCGCCAGCTGTTTCAGCCGACAGGCTGCGCGATGACGTACCGTTGTCGACGAACATGAGCCCGCGAGACTTCAGCTTTTCCAGGAGATATTGCATCGACGGTTTGGTGGATGTGAACCGGGCCCCCATGTCGGGAATGGTACCCACGTAGTTTGTTGCCCGTGTCAGCAAGAATGCCAGCCTGTCCAGCATTTCTTTCGGTTGCAGGCTAACCATGAGCGTATGAGGTCCTGGATCGTTGTCCGGGAAATCAAAGGGTTCCAGTGGAAGCTGCAACAGCAGTTCGTGCCCCTTTGAACGTGCCTGCTGCATCCAGAGATCAAGGTCGTCGCCATAGGGAGCAAGCGCGAAAGTTACTTCAGGCGGCATGCGGTCGATGGCATTTTGGGTCCCGGTCTCACTCAATCCCATTCCATTCACAATAATCGCGATCTTGGGAATTGAAGAGAATTCACGAATGACGGGCCGGGAATAGGCATCCAGTGGACGTACGCCGGCATCACTGACTTTCGGAAGAAAACCGTAGTCGGACCTTTCGCTGACCCTCGTATCAGGGTTGGCCGACAGACTGGTAACAGGTTCACCTGTTCCCTTGCCATCGGGACGCTGGACCATTTCATAGCGAGGTCCAAGCAGATCCCGGCCGGATTCAGGCCTCAGATTCGGTCCGAGATCACCTGCAAGACCCGGACGGATTTCAACAACCTCGATATCCTGCGAGGTCACGCCTTCCACCATGGCATCAAGCGGAATGACGGCAACCGGCTCACCGCCCAGGGGATCATCGACAACCGCCAGCCAGATCATCGTTGTCGTGACGAAAACGCTCAATAGTCCGACACCGATAAGACCGAACGGCAGCCTGACCAGCCGCCGTTTGCCCATTCCTAGGGGAGCTGTGAGATCTTCGCTCGACATGTCGTCCTGAGCCTTTTTTCCGGCAGGGCGCCGGAATCAACTTTGTTTTTGGAATACGCAGAACGAGAACGAGAAGGCTGCGCGCCGGCAATGCGGCGCGCAGTCAGACGATTAGTTTTTAACCGCGGCGCTGTCTGAAACCGGCGGGAAAGCGCTGTTGGCCTGTTCACCGCGCAAAAGATCCAGTGCCAGGTTCAGCTGTGTGTCGTCTTCCGGATCCGGCGGGACATATGCCTGGCTGCCTGACTGCTCTTCGCCATCAGCTTCCAGGTGACCGCGCAAACCGGCTTCACCCTTGGTCTCTACGCGACCGACAAGCTCTTCGGGCAGTTCCTGAAGGGCTTCGATGTCCGGCACGATCCCCTTGGCCTGAATGGAAGTTCCGGCAGGCGTGTAATACCGCGCCGTCGTCAGGCGGATCGCTCCATTGGCACCGAGCGGAATGATGGTCTGGACCGACCCCTTGCCGAATGACCGTGAGCCGAGGATCGTCGCACGGCGATGATCCTGCAGGGCACCTGCGACGATTTCCGACGCAGAGGCAGAGCCACCGTTAACAAGGACGATCACGGGTTTGCCGTCGGTCAGATCACCGGCGCGAGCGTTGTAGCGCTGTGTTTCGTCCGCTTCCCGTCCACGGGTCGAGACAATCTCGCCGCGATCAAGGAAAGCATCGGAAACCGCGATCGCCTGATCGAGCAGACCACCCGGATTGTTGCGCAGATCGATGATGTAGCCCTTCAGCTTGTCTTCACCGATTGCAGCCGTCGTTTCCTCGATGCCCTTTTTCAGGCCGTCGAACGTCTGTTCGTTGAACTGCGTAACGCGGACATAACCGACATCTTCTTCCTCCCGCCAGCGGACGGAACGAATGCGGATGATGTCGCGTGTGATCGTGATGTCGAATGGTTCGGCGCGTCCATCGCGGCGGATCGTGACGATGATGTCGGTGTTGACCGGACCACGCATTTTCTCGACAGCTTCATTCAGGGTCAGGCCCTGGACCTGCTCGCCATCGATATAGGTAATCAGGTCGCCGGCCAGAACACCCGCCTTGGCGGCCGGTGTCTCGTCGATCGGGGAGACGACCTTCACAAGGCCTTCTTCCATGGTGACCTCTATGCCGAGACCGCCGAATTCACCTCGGGTCTGGACCTGCATGTCCCTGAAGCTCTTCGGTGACATATAGCTGGAGTGCGGATCCAGCGATGTCAGCATGCCGTTGATCGCGCTTTCAATCAGCTGGGCGTCGTCCGGAACTTCCACATAGTCTGACCGAACACGTTCAAACACGTCGCCAAACAGGTTGAGTTGCCGATACGTATCCGTCGCTGCCGCATTTGCTGCCACTGACACATTGAGCGGCATCTGGGACATAGTCGTAACTGCCGCAGCCCCCACAAGGGCACCCACCAGCAGCAAGGAAGCTTTCCGTATCATCCGCGAGCCTTTTCTTCTTCTGTGCGCGACCACCAGGGTGTGGGATCGATCGCACGTCCGTCCTTCCGAAATTCAACATATAGGATCGGCTGGGTCGAACCCAAACCGAACGTCGATGCGCTTGCCCACTGGGTTGCGCCCATAACACCAACCGGTTCCCCGGTAAGAACAAACTGCCCCAATTCCGCGTCTATCCGGTCCAGACCGGCGAGGAGCACATGGTAGCCATCGCCGGTGTTCAGGATCAAGAGCTGTCCGAACGAACGGAACGGACCGGAATATACAACCCAGCCATCGGCCGGGGAAGTCACATTAGAACCCGGTCTTGTGGCAATAGATTGTCCTTCAGTCAAACCACCGAATTCATCTTCCTGACCAAAACCCTTGAGCATCGTACCGGCGACCGGCTGCGGCAACCTGCCCCTGGCATCGTCGAACGCAATCGCCGGAGCAATTCTTCCCGGATCCGCGAACGGATCAAAATTGCGCGAGGCATTCCTTTTTGCGGTCAAAGACGCCTGTCGTGACTTTTCAGCCGCGTCCCGTGCGCTTTCGATCTCGACTTCCAGATTTGCAATCAGCTCCTGGAGAGACCCTGCCTGTTCAGCAAGCTCCGCAGCGCGTTCCTTCTCCTCCTTGAGCACCTCAACCGACTTCAGATGTTCCTGTTTTTTGGCGCTCAATAGAAGTTCCAGTCGGGACTTTTCCTCAGCCAATCGCATCGCGTCGCCGCGAAGCCTGTTTTTTTCCTCCGCAATGACCGACTTGAGCCGCTGCAGTTCCTGCAGGTCGGCCGCCAAAGCCTCCGTCTCGACTTTCAATTCCGGCATGACCGCATTCAGAAGAATCGCACTGCGCACAGCCGACAGTGCATCACTCGGGCGCACGGCCAGGGCCGGAGGCGGGCGCTTGCCCAATCTTTGCAGCGCCGCAAGCACTTCTGCGAGAATATCCCGGCGCGCAATGAGCGACAGCCGGACAGCATCTTCATTTTCTCCCAGGCTCATCAGCCGGCGTTCAGTGTCGGTCAGCTCGGTTTCAAGACCCTGGATCGTATCGGACGTACTGATGATCTTTGCATTCAGCGTTTCCCTGTCCCGGTCAAGAGCCCGGATCTCGCGCGCAATGGCAGCCTGGCGGTCCGACGAAACGTCTATATCTCTGGAAAGCGCAGCGAGCTCCTCTTCACGCTCTGTCTTGCGTTCGAGAAACGTATTTATCTCCGAAACTTCGGGCGTGGCCGTTTCAGGCTGCTCATCGAGACTTTCGCTTGAAATTGCAGAGCCGGACGCAAGCATCAATCCCAGCACAGCCACACTCAAGAACGGGTGTGAATACCGCCGCCTCCCAAGTCCTGGACGCACGGCCATGATGCGATCCGGTTTCAAACTGCTTCAGCTCCCAAAGGTTACCCTACCCTGCGATACACAGACTGCGTTAACGAACCGTTTACTCAAGTGACCAGTTCGTTAAGCCGGCGTCAGGAAACAGCTCCCCTTTCACCGAACCTGTGGTGCCTGTCTTGTCCATCATATCCGTTACGGGGGGAATACGGCGACATACGGGCAAAACCGTGTTTTGCTGCCACATTGACCTTAACAATCGTTCACGTCCCGACTACCGGCAAGCCTGTTTTGATGCTGGAAGTGCGGCGACCGCTCTGTCGCATGCCTGAACGCAGGCGAGACGTCGATCAGGCAGTCAGGCAAGGAAAAAGCCCGCGCCGGAGGCGCGGGCTTTCATTGTTGTCGGCGTTGTTTCGCTCCAAAGAGCTATCAGGCTGCCTTGCGGCGGCGAGACATTACTGCCAGCGAACCAAGACCGAAGATCATCAGGAAACCGGCCGCAGGAAGCGGCACAACAGCGGAGCCTCCGAAAGAGTCTTTTTCAGTCGCAACGATACCGCCATCGACAAGCGCATGTGTACCGAAGGAGCTGTCGCCTGCTGCGAGACGCTCGAAGGTCACGTCGAACGTGAAGGTACGGTCGACCGAACGATCGTACATGCCTTCAGCTGTGTCACCTACGCAAGCACCGGTATCCGCACCTGTACATACGACGGATACACCGATCTCGGGCAAACCGGCGCCCAGATCGTCGACGGTCACTTTCGTGTACTCGTCAAAGCTTGTGGTAACACCAGCGAGAATCGCATCGACGATGTCAGACGGCGTAGATCCACCGGCAAACGTGGTCCCGCCGACGGCATTGATAGCGCCAGCAAATGAGCCACCACCAAAGTTCAGACCGATAACATTGACGTTTTCCGCATCAAGAGCGGCTTTTGCGTCCGCACTTGAAACAGGGCTGTTCTTGAAGGAAGAATCGCCCAGGACAACAACGAAGCGGTTGGAGCCAGCACGCCAGCTAGCATTTTCCGCGACGCTTTTCAGGCCTTCATTCCCTCTTTCCGCGAAATCGCCGCCATTGTTCGGTACGCCGGCTGCAAACGTGTTGATTTCCGCGATCGTCGTAGCTGCGTTGCCGGTAAGGTCCTGCGTCACGCCATTGAATGCCGGATCTCCGTAAAAACCGGCACCCGTAGTCACGCTACCAAAACCGCCAAGGCCTGTAATGATGTTGCTCGCAGCTGATTTGGCGTTTGCGATTGCGCCACCCATGCTGCCTGTCGTGTCGAAAAGAAACATGACGTCCAGCAATGCGCTGGTCGTGCCTGCGGCCTCGATTACGACAGTCTTGCTGATTGTTACCTTGTCTCCCACACCGAGAGTATCGTTGGTGTAGGTGAGCGGCGAGATCGTATCCGCTAAAGCGACACCCCCGAACACGCCCATTGCTGCAATAAAGGTTGATATTCCACGAAACATAGTAGGCTCCCCGTTTGCACTAGCACGTTTCCAATCTGGACTGGCAAACCCCGAAAAACTTGAATAAGCAAAAATCCAAATCGGAAAAATTAATAATATCAAACACGCAAACTTCCATTTACGTGATGTGCACTATAACACAAATCTATCGGAAGATTACAAAAAATTAACGCAAAATTAACATCGAGGTTAAGCCACTCTTCGAATTGAGATTTCTTGTTGTTCTTTTTCTCAATTTCGCTTTTGATCCGTATTTCGGGCTGTTACACTTTATTTGAACCAAGTATGAAAAGCTCGATTCACTTTACATATTTCAATATTTTCAAATATTATTTCAATATAGACTTCAAAAATAACCATGATTTTGTAATTTTTTCTTTAACAACAATTAAACTCATTGTTTTTTACTAAATTTACTATTATAGTTACGCTAAATGCAATTTCGCGTTGGAGTTTCCCGCAATTATGCAGGCAAGATTCCGGCACAGACTTCACATCGCTTTGAAGATAACGAAAATTTGAAGAGACCCAGGTGTTGCGATGAGAGATCCAGACTCGATTTCCAGAAAATTTCTAAAATACGTTTTCCTTGCTGCTCTGGCCTTTGCCACTTCATCAGGAGCTGTGGCAGCAACCATCGAACAATATCAAGGCATGATGAAAACTGACCGCTTCGCAAAATTGCGACCTGACCAGCGTGCGGCTTTGGCGAACGCGATGGAGGCGTTGTACAATAGCGAGTTTTCCGTAAGCGAGACAATTACACGCGAACTAATTTCCACGTCACCCGACATTGCAGAAGCGTGGCAGATTCTCGGCCTCGCCCTGGCCAACCAGAACCGTTTCGAGGAAGCCGTCTCGGCGTTAGACGAATCCGCCAAACTCTACACAATCAATTCCGAACCCCTCATCATCAAGGGAGATATTCTCCTCGAGCTTGGCAGGGCGGAAGAAGCCCGTACCGCATACGAGGAAGCACTTGCACGGGATCCGGATAACTGGCGCGCGCCTCAAAGTCTTGCGCTTATGGCCGAAAGGCAAGGAAAGTGGCAAGAGGCCAGCAGCTACTATGAATCGGCTTTGAAAATTGCACCGGCTGACAATTACGAACTGGCGCTTTCGCACACGCGCCTCCTGCTTGTCTATTCCACGCCACAAGAAGCCCTGAACGTCGTTGATCCGGTGGCGAGTCAGGAAAACGCTCCTGCGGTCGTCCTCGAGACAGCCGCCCGGCTGAACCTTGAAAACGGAAACCTCGAAAGGGCGCGGTTTTTGTTCAAACGTATGGAGATACAGTCTCCTTCGGTCGCCAGTGCGATCGGACTGGCGGCGATCGATCAGGCAGAGGGTCGCATGGGATCAGCGGAACAAGCTTTGAAACGCTCGGTCGAACGTTTCCCACGCGATACGAAAGCCTATCTGGCCCTTGGCAATTTCCTCGGATCGACGAAGCGATACGGCGAAGCACTCGACACTTACGAGGGCGGGCTCCAGATTGCTCCCAACGATCCTGAACTCTTAAGAGGGGCAAGCGGCGCCGAACTGCGCCTCGGACGCACCAAGGATGCAATCAAACGCGCACGTTCGCTCGCGGAGCGCCCGGAGCATACGGCGAGCGACCTCGTCTGGCTCGCAAGCTTACTTGAGACCGAAGAAGGAAACAGGGACGAGACCCGAGCTGCCTATGCCGAGGCCATCGAACTGCAGCCTGACAATTGGGTGGCGCTCAACAATCTTGCTTCTCTGGTCGTGGATGACGATCCAGCAAAGGCTCTTGGTCTGGCGCAAAAGGCTGCCGATATCGCTCCCAACTCGAAAAATGTACAGGACACACTTGGCTGGGCTGCGCTGAAGGCGGGAGACACGGCCAAAGCCGGTGCCATTTTTGACGAACTGCACAAGGCCGATCCGGACAATCCCGTCCTCACCTATCGTCTGGCCATGGTGAGGCTGGCGGAAGGCGACGAAGTTGAGGGTCGGAAACTTCTGGAAACCGCGCTGGCAGCCGACCCGGATTTCCGTTATGCGGAAAACGCCAGGGCGGCGCTGAACAGGTAACAGACCTGCACGTCTCCAGTTCCCTGGCGGTGCGCCCGTCAGGGAACTGTGCAATTTCGCTCAAACGCCCGGCCCGCGATGGTCCTTAAAAGTGCCGGTAAACAAGGTCCGCCTGATCAGGTCGCTCGGCTTCATCGTCCAGTCTCGCACCCAGGCGTTCCGCGAGGCGTCGGGAGCGAACATTGTCCCGATCGATGTAACTCACCAGGCTTGGCAGGCAGCGCTCGTGTCGTGCCCAGTCGGCGAACTTTTGCGCAGCCTCGTAGCCGATACCCCTTCCCTCAGCGGCCGGATAAAGAAACCAGCCGAGTTCATGTTCGGGAAAAAGCGGCCCATGGTTTATCCCGACCTGCCCGAGACAAGTGCCAGTTTCCCGGTCATCGAGCATCAAGGCACCGTTTCCCATCAGCGGCCATTGCGCCATATCGTGACAAAACAGCGCCCAGGACATCTTTTTCTGAAATGGGCCTCCCATGCCGAGCGATCGATCGCTTTGCATGAATGAATAATAGTCATCCCAATCGGCCATCGTCATCGGCCGCAGGGTCAGTCGATCCGTTTGAAGGGTCGGTATCTCGATCATGCCGTTGTTCAGTGTCCTTGAGAGCGCCATGCTGGCAGCCAATGTAGTGGTGTCTGTCATGCTTCAAATCCGGTGGTACGGGTGCCCGGAAAGGATCGTCATGGCGCGGTAGACCTGTTCCGCCAACAAGATGCGCGCAATCTGATGGGGCCATGTCATCTCGCCGAACGCCAGTTTCAGATCCGCCCGGGCGAGAAGTTCCTGCCCGTGTCCGTCAGCCCCGCCAATCGCAAACACGACCTCCGGAATGCCCTCATCCTTCCAGCTTTCGATCTTGCGACTGAAGTCCGGGCTGGTCAGGTTCTTGCCGTTCTCGTCCAGAACGACGACCCGCGCAGAACCTGAGACAGAATTCAGAAGGCCTTTTGCTTCCTCGGCCTTCCGGTCTTCAGGGCGCTGAGCGCGGCTTTCGGATAATTCGCTGACCACGATATCGGAGATGCCCAACCCGCGTCCGGTCTTGCGCGCACGGTCAATATACCGGTCGAGGAGGTCTTTTTCCGCACCGGCTTTCATCTTGCCGATGCAGGAGAATGTAAAGCGCATAAGATCCTTGCCGGTTGAAACTCCGGTCTTCAGTTTCGCGGCAAATTCGATCGCCGTTCGAGACAATTCTCGGCTCAACCTGCTTTCGACATGACAAGCTCGAAAGCAGGAACCAAGATCCCGTTCAGCCGATATATTGCGGCGCTTCGTCCGTGTCCGGTGCCCACATCTTTTCGAGATTGTAGAAACCGCGTACCTCCGGACGGAAAATATGAACAATCACATCGCCTGCATCGATCAGCACCCAGTCACAGGTGCTCTGACCTTCCACCGTTGCCGATTTCAATCCGGCCGATTTCAGATCCTTCAGCAAATGGTCCGCAATGGCCCCAACGTGACGATGGGAACGCCCGGACACAATTACCATGTGATCCGCGAGGGAGCTTTTGCCTGCGATGTCGAGAGTTATCAGGTCCTCAGCTTTGGAATCGTCAAGGCTGCTCAGAACCGTATCGAGGAGACCTGCCGCAAGATCAGCGCTTACGGAAGCCTGCAGAGGAGAGGACAATTCTGTCCGCCCACTTTCAAAGGTCATGGTCAGGTGTAGTGCCTTTCGCCGTTTATGCCGCCCTGTGTCCAACGTCGTCACGAACCAGATAGTTCGGTTTCTACGTCACCCGTTTTGAATACAGGACCGGTTGACCGTACCTCGGCCGCGTTCATCGCGACCACCCCTATAATACAGCTTCCCTTTTGGCATTTTCAAGACAGCGCCGTTTTCTTGGTAACTTTGGCAATGTCCAATGTGTTAAATTTCCGCAAATCCGTAGACGATGTGCGGTCGAGTGGTGCATGCAAAAACGTCCAGACTGGTGGGTCCAAATTCGGCAGCAGCGACGCGTCTTCCTCGGGAAGCCTATATTTTTCATAGGCTTTTGCCATTGGCGACGAAAGAGCTGAAAGCGATGCACCCGGCCTGTCTACGATTGCGACCGGAACGGAACCGAGAATGGTGCGCCAGTCCTGCCATCGATGGAAACCGGCAAGATTGTCAGCACCCATAACCCAAACGAATCGCACTGAAGGCCGCATTGCGCGCAAAGCGGCAATTGTCCTGGCCGTATAGGGAGTGCCCAGAACAACCTCGTAAGCGGTCACTTTCATTCGCGGGTGATCCGCCAGAGCGCGGGCCAGATGCATGCGCAATTCAAGTGGCGCCAGGTCAGCATGACTTTTGAGCGGGTTGCCGGGCGTCACGAACCACCAGACCTGATCAAGCCCCAGACGCCTCAGGACCGTTTCAGCAACCAGACGGTGGCCTGAGTGGGGCGGATTGAAGGATCCGCCGAAAAGGCCGATGCGGTTCCCGGGTTCGACATGGGGCAGCTTCAGCCAATCTCGGTCGAGTTCCCCTCCAGGACCGAATGAAGTCATGGACGCGTCTGACCCTCACCATGAACCTTGTATTTGAAGCTGGTCAGCTGTTCGACGCCGACGGGGCCGCGCGCATGCATGCGTCCTGTCGCAATTCCGATCTCCGCTCCCATGCCGAACTCGCCGCCGTCGGCAAACTGAGTCGAAGCATTGTGAAGAACGATGGCTGAGTCCACCTCTGCCTGAAACCTTTGTGCAGAGGCACCGTCTTCCGTCAGAATGCAATCGGTATGGTTCGACCCGTAAGTGGCGATATGATCCATCGCCGCCTCAAGGCCCGGCACCACTTTGACAGACACGATCTTGTCGAGATACTCGGTCGACCAGTCATCTTCGCTGGCGGGAACGATATTCTCGCAAATGTCCCGTACGACATCGCAGCCGCGAACTTCACATCCCTCGTCCTGCAAGGCCTTCACGATGACGGGCAAGTGACCGTGCGCGATTTCCTCGTCAACCAGAAGCGTTTCCAGCGCCCCGCAGATGCCGGTGCGCCTAAGCTTCGAATTCACGACAATATCAACGGCTTTCTGCAGATCGGCTGCCTTGTCGACAAATATGTGAACCAGACCTTCCAGATGGGCAAAGACAGGCACGCGCGCTTCTGTCTGGACACGTTCTACGAGACTGCGTCCTCCGCGCGGAACGATAACGTCGAGATTTCCGTTCAGCCCCTTCAACATCTCACCGACAGCCGCCCGGTCTGTTACCGGCACGATCTGGATCGCGTCTTCCGGCAACCCGGCCGCTTTCAGCCCCTTTTGCAGTGCTTTATGGATCGCCATGTTGGATTGAATTGTGTCGGAACCTCCGCGCAACACCACGGCGTTGCCGGCCTTGAGACACAGCGCACCTGCATCCGCGGTCACGTTCGGGCGGCTTTCATAAATGACACCGATCACGCCGAGCGGTGTTCGTACACGCTCTATCTTCAGGCCGTTCGGGCGTTCCCATGCTGCAATCACACCACCGACAGGATCGTCAAGGGCAACGATATCCTCCAGCGCCCTGGCAATCGCCTCGATCCGTTCTTCACTCAGTGTACCCCGGTCGAGAAAAGCCGCCGTTTGACCATTGGCGGTCATGGCCTCGACATCGCGCCTGTTGCCGGCAAGAATATCCGGTGTCGCCGCACGCACCGCCTGCGCCATCTCGCTCAGGGCGCGGTTTTTCACAGCAGCTGGTGCCGTGGCAAGAACCCGGCCGGCAGCCCGGGCACGCTGCCCGATCTCTGCCATGAGATCTTCTGTTGTTCGGGCCTCGACCACTTCCAGCATACTCACAAACTCCTCGAATAGCGGCTCTGTGGACCGCAGAACATGCAGCGTTTTAACGTGTTCCGTTCAAAAACGCATCCTCAAGCACCAGATCATCCCGGTGGATCATTTCCGCCCGGCCCGGATAGCCGACAATCGCCTCGATTTCGCGGCTGTTGCGGCCGGCGATCAATCTGGCCTCGTCGACGTCATAGGCGATGAGACCACGTCCGATCGTTCTTCCGTCCGGACGGAGGAGGACAACGGCATCACCACGAGAGAACGTACCGGAGACAGAAATGACACCTGCCGGCAGCAAGCTCTTGCCGGACTTCATTGCCCTGACCGCTCCTTCATCCAGTGTAACGTCACCGCGCGTTTCCAGATGACCGCCGATCCACGCCTTGCGCGCGCTTGCCGGGGTCGCGAGTGCCGGAAACCATGTTCCCCGCCCGCTTTCTGTCAAACGCGACAGCGGATGCAATTCCTTGCCCGAGGTGATGACCATGGAAGTTCCGGCGGCTGTTGCGATCCTGCCTGCATCAATCTTGGTTTTCATACCGCCACGGGACAGTTCTGATCCGGCGCTTCCGGCCATCGCTTCAATTTCCGCAGTTATGCGTGAAACTTCAGGCAGGAAGACGGCATCCGGGTTCTGCGCAGGTGGCGCGGTGTAGAGCCCGTCGATATCCGACAGCAGCACAAGGCAGTCGGCACTCGCCATGGTCGCGACACGGGCGGCCAGGCGGTCATTGTCACCGTAGCGGATCTCGGACGTGGCGACGGAATCGTTCTCATTGATGATCGGTACGGCGCCCATCTTCAAAAGGGTTCCGATGGTTGCCCGGGCATTGAGATAACGCCTCCGTTCCTCCGTATCTCCCAGCGTGAGCAGGATCTGGCCTGCTTTTCTTCCGTGCCTGCCGAGCGCCCCGGCATAGGCCTGCGCCAGTGCAATCTGTCCTGCAGCCGCCGCCGCCTGGCTTTCTTCCAGTTTCAGCGGTCCGTTCGGCAGACCAAGTGCGCCCCGTCCAAGGGCGATCGAGCCGGACGACACGATCAGGATGTCGGCGCCTTCGGTCGTTAGCCGCACGATGTCGGAAACAAGAGCCTCCAGCCAATCGCGCTTCAACTCTCCTTTTTCGACCAGGAGAGCAGAACCGATCTTGATAACAATCCGCTTGAAGGCGCTGAGACTTCGGGAGGCTGAAACCGACATCAGGGGTGCCATCCCTCCTGTTCGGGAGCCGGAACCTGATTGGCGGCATCCTCCTTGTCCTTGTCGATCGCGCGCACGATCATGCGCAATGCCCGGTCCACGTTCAGGCCGCTTGCCGAGGACAGGATCAACGGTTTCTGACCACAGGACGCCTCCAGGCTTGCCGACCTTTCGGCGATCAGGTCTTCCGTCAGGGCGTCACACTTCGAAATTGCGACGATTTCCGGCTTCTCGGCGAGCCCGCCGCCATAGGCCTCCAATTCGCCGCGCACCACCTTGTAGGATTCGCCCGGATCCTCCAACCCGGAACCGTCCACCAGGTGAAGAAGCACGCGCGTCCGCTCCACGTGACCGAGAAACCTGTCTCCAAGTCCGGTTCCCTCGTGAGCCCCTTCGATCAGACCCGGAATGTCTGCCATGGCAAAGCTGTTGCCATCGATCTGAACGATCCCGAGATTGGGATGGATCGTCGTGAAGGGATAATCGGCAATCTTCGGCTTGGCGGCCGATACCTTGGACAGGAATGTCGACTTGCCAGCATTCGGCAGGCCGACCAGCCCGGCATCGGCGATCAGTTTCAATCGCAACCAGATCCACTTTTCCTCGCCTTCCAGGCCCGGGTTGGCCCGGCGCGGTGCCTGGTTGACCGACGATTTGAAATGCGCGTTGCCAAAGCCGCCATTCCCGCCCTTCAGAAGATGAACCTGTTGCCCGAGTTCCGTCAGATCGGCAATCAGCGTCTCGTTGTCTTCTTCGAGTATCTGCGTCCCGACTGGAACCTTCAGCACGACGTCCTTGCCGTGGGCTCCGGTGCGATTGCGCCCCATGCCGTGAATGCCGGTTTCGGCCTTGAAGTGCTGCTTGTAGCGGTAATCGATCAGCGTGTTCAGGCCATCGACACATTCAACGATCACGTTACCGCCCTTGCCGCCGTCGCCACCGTCCGGACCGCCATATTCGATGTATTTCTCGCGCCGGAACGATACACAGCCGGCGCCACCATTGCCGGAACGGACGTAGACCTTGGCCTGATCGAGGAATTTCATTTTTCTTCTCTTTGTATCCTGTTGTCAGGCCATGACCATGGTTGGTCAAAGACTGCTCAAATAGTCTGTTCGCGTCATTTCACTTCTGATGGCCGGCAGGGTTTCACCGCGTGACACGCTTGCGCAACCGACTTCGCCAACCGGCCGAAATCCGGCTTTTTCCATCACCTTGATCGAGGCCTGGTTCTCCGTCATGGCTTCACAGGCCAGCCGTTCGTGTCCGGTGTTTTCGAACATCCAGCCGATAGCTGCATCCAGAGCCTCGCTCATGAACCCCTTGCCCCAATAAGGGCGCCCCAGCCAATAGCCGATCTCCGGGGTCTCCTGCAACTTTTTGAAGCCGACACCTCCGATCAAATCGCCTTCATGGTCAATGTGAAAGCCGAGCTCATCCGCGTCCGCGATGTTTTCCCAACGTTTCACGGATCTTGCCAGATGCTGCCGCCCCAGTTCGAGATCATAAGGGTACGGTACGCGCGACAACATCTTGGCAACTTCATAGTCGCCGAGAAGAACAGCACACCGGTCAAGATCCTCCGGGTTCGGCGCCCGGAGAACCAGTCGGCTTGTCCTGATGACCGGCTTGCTCATGCGGCTTCCTTCCGCGCCTCGAAATCGGCTCGAGACAGCCGCACGACAACATTGGAGACCCTCCGGTCAAGCGCCTTGGAGAAACGCTCGGTGATGCTGTAGGGCTTGAACCCGAGCTTGCGCAGAAGGCCCCTGGAGCGGAAGTTGTCCTCAAAGGCCCGGGCTGCTATGGCATCGCTGCCATAGGCGGCAAAGGCCCAGTCGATGATCGCCTCCACCGCTTCGCTGGCATAGCCGTGCCCCTGGAACGCCCGACCGATCCAGTACCCGATGGTGGGATGATCGGACAGGTCCGCCAGATCGCCCGGCGCCTCGACGGCCGCGATACCGATGAACACGCCGCCAAGCGTGATTGCGTATACCGCCTCGGTCTTCAGCGGATCCTTGCCGACGACTGTCGACAAAAAGGCTTCGGCAGAACCATCTTCGTAAGGCCAGGCAAAGGACGTCATCCACCGGGCGACCTCGAAGTCCTTGCCACCAAGTTCCATGATTGCTTCTGCATCCGACATGGCGATTGGCCGCAATATCAGGCGCCGTGTTCTCAATTCCGGCAATATGGTCATCGTCCCTGCCCCCAGCCTTTCAAGGATTTCCAAACAGCTCTTTCCAGTGTGTACCGCTCGATCGGTACGGAGCCGCCCGCACCGACGGAACGGATCATCGCCTGATCCCGATACTGGAACCCGGATTTGACCAGGACGCGGCGCGAAGCCGGATTGGTTACCCTGCACGACCCCTGAAGCTCTTCGATGTCGTTATACGCAAAAGCGTGATCCACCAGGGAATGCACCGCCTCCGTTGCGTAACCGCGGCCCCAGAAGGGCTCGCCCAGCCAGTAGCCGACATGGACGACGCCGTCCTCTTCCACCGCTGCGTATTTCGCAACGCCGATCAAGCGGCCGGTGCTCTTCAGGCGAATGGCAAAGAGGGCGGAATTTTTCCGCACCTGCCCGGCCCGTGCGATCAGGGTACGGCCATTGTCGAGTGTGAACGGATGAGGCATCGCGGCAAGGTTCGCCGCCACGGTCTTGTTGTTGGCCAGAAACACCAGGTCGGCCACATCGTCCTTGCGCGGCTTGTCGAGCCGTACATGAACCGCTTCCTGCGGCAACGGGGCCGCTGCCAAACTGCTTTCGTCTAACAATCCATCGCTTTCAACAACCATCTTTTCCTCCAGGCAAAACAAATCAAGGGAGAGATGGCGCCCCATCTCCCCCTTGGATCTTCGACTGGTCTCTGGTTGCTGACCTGTCTCGAACTGCCGGGGTCTTGTGGGACGCCGGCGTTTCGAAAATTCACGTCGGCTTTACTCCGCAGCTTCCGCCACTGGGACCACATTAATGAGGGTTCGTTTGTTGGCTGCCGCCTTAAACTGAACCTTGCCTTCCACGGTCGCGAAAATGGTGTGATCCTTACCCATGCCCACGCCGGTGCCCGGGTGCCACTGGGTGCCACGCTGACGAGCGATGATGTTGCCGGGAATCACGGCTTCCCCGCCATATTTCTTGATGCCGAGACGGCGGCCAGCTGAGTCGCGGCCGTTGCGGGATGAACCGCCTGCCTTCTTGTGTGCCATCGTTAGAACTCCTCGTTCTTCGAATACTTAATCAACAGGTGAGAAACGGCGGCTCAGTTGCCTGCCAGTTCCTTGGCCTGCTCAACCCAGTTGTCGCGTTCGATACGTCCCTTGAAATTCAGGACCTCATCAACGCGGGCGATGTCTTCCGCTGAGAAGTTGACGATCTGCTCATAGGTGGTGATACCCAGAGCGTTCAGCTTCTTCTCAAGAACCGGGCCGACGCCGGAGATCTTCTTCAGATCGTCCTTGCCTTCCGGTGCGGTGAAGAGCGGCTCAACGGCTGCTTCTTCCTTTTTGGCTTCCTTCACGTCTGCCTTGGCTTCTTCAGCTTTCGGAGCTGCCTCGGCTTTCGGCTCGTCGGCCTTCGGCGCAGCCTTTTTCGGCGCTGCCTTCTTGGCCGGCTTTGCACCACCTGTCAGAATGTCCGTCACCTTGACGAGGGTGTAGGACTGACGGTGACCATTGCGACGGCGGGAATTCTGGCGCCGGCGCTTCTTGAAAATAATGATCTTGCGGCCACGGCCCTGATCGACCACTTCCGCAACAACGCTGGCACCTTCCACGGTCGGAGCCCCAACGGTGGTGTCCGTGCCGTTGCCTACCATGAGCACGTCTTCAAAAGTGACGGTGCTGCCGGCTTCGGCGTCAAGTTTCTCGACCTTCAGGAGGTCGTCTGCGGCAACAGTATACTGTTTGCCACCAGTTTTGATTACAGCGAACATGTCGCGCACGTCCTTCTTTTCGTTTTTGACACGCCGGTGCAGGCCATTCGGCTCAAGCAGCACCGGCTGCATTCAGGTCAAACTGAGGCGCCTGCCCCTCCGGATTGCCATCCGGCAGGCAGATCTTTGTGTCGGGTTGCGTGAAGCTAAAAGCCCGCGAGGCCTAGATCGACAAAGAAAACCCGAAAAAGATGAACCTTTTCGAGCCCGCGCAATATAGCCGCCCAGCTCTTGTTGTCAAACGGAATTATTGCAGACTGAAGGACGCGCGCGCCCGATTGACCAGTCCGGGACAGCCTCAATTCCCACAGGGGTCCCCATCACCGGTCACTCTCCGGACGGTTGGAAATACACCTTGAATTTCAGCCGTTATGAATATGCGCGCAAAAAGTCAACGTAGGCGGTGAAGAATGCAAATCGGGTCTTGCAGGTGCGAAAGAGCTTGTCTATGTTCCGCGCCACTTGAGACCCGTTTTGTCGAAAGTGCCGCGGAGAGGTGCCGGAGTGGTTGAACGGGGCGGTCTCGAAAACCGTTGAGCGCGCAAGCGTTCCGGGGGTTCGAATCCCCCTCTCTCCGCCATTTTCCAAAAAAACTTGCGCTTCCGGACCCACTTACCGGGGGCAGAACAAAAAACGTCACGTTTTTCGTAGTCAGTTTTAAGGCATACAAATAAATGATCGCGCACATGTTGGGCGGCCTGATATGCTCGTAAGCCGCATTACTACTATGCTGGACATTGCTGACTTCTGCATTGCTGTGATCAATGTCCGCACGTTCGCAAACTCCAAATTTACTGGAACCCTTCAACTACCGCGAAGAAATCGGCCCATCCCGTTTCTTGTCCGACAGGAACTTCGCTCTCATCTCTCCTGTTAAAGTGCTCAGGAGTTAACCAATCGATGTTTAGAGGAAGTGCCGCCGCGCACAGCTGCTCGATTTGTTGGCCGGTTATCTCAGTGCCGATTAATTTCGGTAGAATGTCCAATCCATCGGACATGCCGGACAACGTAGCTATGATAGATCCTAGCTCCGCTTGCTTTGCATCTTCTGGAAAAGCAACAATAAGTGCATTGATTTGGGCCAAGTCTTGATCTCGTTGCCCTCCGCAAGCCCATTTGACGGCCAAGGGCTGCAGAACGAATTCGAATCCGAAAAACACGTTGCTCGGATATTGATTTTGAGGTGACGCCGCTGAACCAGCTAAACTCATGCAGGTAAACAGCCCCCCTATGAGGGACGACACAACACGTGAAAGCAAAGCGTCTCCCTTCCGCAGAGAACGTGTTGGCACATTCTGCACATTTATCGGCTGATAGGTAGATGCTAACCGAGAAAGTCGAGATTCATTTACTGCGCGGCATCGATCGAACCGGGCTCGAATCTTCCGTTTGACCTTCGGATTGCCAATCCATAGCGGACGTGACCAATTCGATCTCATCTCGATTTTGGTCTTCGAAAAAATTCGGCAAGGGACTGAACATCGCTTCCCAGTTTCCCAGGTCTTTGAACATAACTTTACAAAGGTTCGGGCTTTCTCCCAGAATGCCCGCCATGTTTCACATACTCTGCTGATTTGAGAAAGCGACTGCGGAACTGACAGACCGGCCTGTCACCGAACAGGTTCTTTCAAGGTCCGACACTCAATCAGGACCCTGCCAAGCCAGGCTATTGCACGATATTGCAACAGCGCCTGCCTGACATGCACCTCGGGTTTGTTCCCGACTTTTTCCCGCGATTGAACCTTCAACATCGGAAGCGTCCGCCAAGGAAAAACCCCAAGCTTTTCGTCCCAGGAGAACAGCGCCTGACTTTCAGATTTCAGGATCAAGGCCATGCCCCCCACAACGGTGCAGGACCGTCGGGAGCGCGCGGCAAATGCCTTTCTGTTCCTTGTCGACATTCGGCCTTAACCTCTGCGTGGTGCAATCGGTCCGGAAAAGTGGCCCGATCAACGACGGGATCAGAAAAGCCGTTCCAATTGTCGTCGCGATATCCGTGATAATTTGCCTCGTTGTCACACTCGCCGGCCCTGCCCTCCGGCTTCCGTTTCTTCTCCAGTTCATTTCAAGGAACATCCATGAAACTGAAAGACAAAAACGTCATCATCACGGGCGGGGCTGGCGGCATCGGTGCAGCCCTGGCCAGAAAGTTTGCAGAAGAAGGCGCAAGGGTCGCCTTGGCGGACCTGGACAAGTCCGGAGCCGAGGCAACGGCGTCGCAAATTGGCGGCCTTGGACTTGGCTGCGATGTCACCAAGGAGACCGATGTCCAGGCCGTCGTTGCTGCTGTCGAAAGCCAATTGGGACCGGTGGACCTGTTCTGTTCAAATGCGGGCATTTGCCTGAGCGAACCGTCTCACTCAGCCTCCGCCGGCAACGATGTCTGGAACAGGAGCTGGAATATTCACGTGATGGCCCACGTATATGCTGCCCGTGCAGTGCTGCCCGGCATGATCGAACGAGGTGAAGGCTATCTTCTTCAGATGGCTTCCGCCGCCGGATTGCTGAGCCAGATCGGAAACGCGGCCTATTCGGCAACGAAGCACGCAGCGGTCGGTTTTGCGGAATCTCTTGCCATCACGCATGGTGCAGACGGTATCAAGGTATCTGTCATCTGCCCCCAATATGTGGCAACGCCGATGCTGGGATATGGGGACGAAAATGCCGGTGGCGATCTGCCGGGCGTGATTTCTCCGCAAGCCCTGGCGGAGACAGTCGTTCAGGGTGTTGATGAAGAAGCTTTCCTCATTCTGCCTCATCCTGACGTCGCGAAGTACATCCAGTTCAAGTCCGGCGACTACGACAAGTGGCTGGGAGCCATGCGCAAGCTGCGCGGCAGCATTCTGGACCGGGTCGGCACAACCGAGATCGAAGCCATGCATAAACTGGTTTGAACCAATGTTCGCCGGTGCATGCCAGGCAGCGCAGGCAATCCCGGCCAGCTTCCGGTTGGACGGCGAGCAGCAGATGAAGCTGCCATCAAAGAAGATCAATCCTCAATTGAGGACACACACTGCGACCCGGCCGTTTCAATCTTTCCAAATTTGGCCGTCCATGCGATCGACCTCTCCGGGCATGGCCGGGCGAAGGGAAAGAGCAAACCCGGCATCCATACCTGTGGAACCAAGGTCACCACGTTTTCCAGAGTTTTGAACCTGCTGGGCGTCTGTCTCGTCGGACATTCGATGGGCAGCACAGTTGCCCCGGAGGCATGGCTGTTGTCCCGGGAACTGGTGACGCCGCTCTGCCTGGTCACCGGAACAACTTGGATCAGCAACCGCCGGATTTCGTTGTTAAATCAGCGCGACCAGTTTTCCAGGTCTTCGGCAAAACCTGTCACCGCTGCCTCGAGCAGAGCCTTGCCGTGTTCCGCTGTTGCAAGCGCCGAATGAGATCCCACGCGCCCGTCCGGGAAAGCGCGGCGGTGTTCGTCAGGCGGGCCGTGCCGGTCACCCGCATGGTTCCTGATATATTCCACCGACAATTTCAGCGGCGGCGCCGATGCGGCACCCGGAGGCAAAACGCGATGGGTAGCCTGGGTGATCGCAACTTCCGATGGCGTTGCATGCATGCCCTCCCAATCGCCGTAGAGGTCCTTTCGGAGCTTGCCCACAGCCTCGAAATCCCACCAGGAGCGGATTCGGATATCCAGGCTTTCAACGACTTCGACCTCACCGGCTACCTGGCCAATCGGTTCCAGATTCGCGCCATGGCCGTTCAGGAAATAGACCCTTTGAAACCCTTGACCGTGCAGGCACGAAACGATCTCTGACACCATTGCCTTGAATGTCGCAACCGACACTGAAAGTGTTCCCGGAAACGCCGTGTTGAAGGGCGCAGGCGTCAAGGCGAGCGTGGGCGCGACAAGTGTTGAGGTTCGCTCTCCGGCATGTCGGGCGATGGTCTGGGCACACAGTGCGTCCGTACCGATCAGGCCCATGGGGCCGTGCTGTTCGGTCGAGCCGACAGGCAGGATGATGGTCCGGCTGCGTTCGAGATACTCTTCCACCTCAAGCCAGCTGCAAAGATCAAGCCTCATCTGGTTGCCATCCATGCCTTGAGGCGTGGCCCATATTGCGCAAGCTCATCGGAAACAGCCTTGTGCGCATTCAGGCCCTGGAGGTAGCGCTGCATGCGGGAACTCAGGACGGGAGCCCTCCGGAAATGCTCCGTCAGTTCGTTGATCCACCGGCAGGTGACCGGCATACCGCAATCAGCAAGCGTCAGCCGGGGTGTGGTTTCCGGGAGCAGTGTTTCCATTTGCGCCAGTCTTCCGGCCAGGGCATCCCACTTTTCAGAAACAGACTGGTCATCGGGACCGCGCCCGATCATCGGAAAGAGCGCACGCAAAGCCGGTTCAAGCCGGGTGTCGTGAAATCTTGACCGTTCGCGAATTCGGGCGCGCTCAAGGCTGTCGCCCGGCAACATCTCGGGCGCGGGCCACACTTCATTGATGTATTCGGCAATTGCTTCGGAGTCGCTCAGCAAATGTCCGTCATGCTCCAGGGCGGGCAGACTGCCGCCGGGAACGAGATCTTTGTAGGTTTGAGACCCGTAGCCACCTGGCGGAGGTACTTCTTCCCAAACCAGTTCCTTGTGACGGAGCGCGATGCGAAGCTTGGCGCAGTAAAGGCTCACGGGGATGGCGAACAGCTTTAACATGTAAGGTGGCGAGGCATTCCGGTTCGAATGCCCCTCTCCGCGTTGTCGGCGTTCAAGACCTATTCCTTGAGGCGCCACTTCTTGCCCAGGGCATCAAAGAATCCGCGCTCTTCCTTGAGGGCAATCCAGGTGTTTACATAGTTGATCCATACTTGGTCGCCCTGTGGCAGCAGCATTGCAATTGGGGTCGGCGCTTTGGGTGCGCTCACCGGCACGATCATCATTTGCGGGTATTTTTCAACGAGCTTGAGTGCTTCGACGTTGGACGTGATATGCGCGTCGGCGCGTCCCGCCAGCACTTCCTGAAAATCACGCGCCGGCGCTTCGACGATCTGATGCTGCGCATCGGGGAAGAAGTCCTTGACCTGTTTTTCCTGGGTGGTGCCGAGCGTTGCCGCGACAGTTACATCGCTCTTGTTGAGATCGTCCCAGTCCTTGAACTTTTCCGCACTCGTTTCAAGAATGAGCGGGACGGTTGCCAGCGAGAAATAGGACGTGGAATATCCGGCCGCCTTCGCCCGTGCGGGAGAAACAGACGCCGATCCGGTGAGGTGATATTTGCCTGCGGTGACACCGCTGACCAGCGTTTTCCAGTCCGCCGGAACGAACTCGACCTCGACATTGAGATCTTTTGCCAGCTCAGTCATGACGTCGATGTCATAACCGGTGTAGGTGTTGTTCGCGACGTCCTTCATCGTCATGGGGTTCCAGTCGCCGGTGGTGCCGACCTTAAGAACACCGTTGTTCAGAATGTCGTTGAGCGCTGATTGAGCCGTTGCCGGAAGGGTGGCAAGTGCCAGAAAGCAAAGCGTGGCTGTTGTCTTGATCAGTTTCATGCCGTTCTCCTCTCAGGATGAGGTAATGGTCCGTTGTGCACTGCAGTTTTGCCAGTTGATAAATTTATTGCACTACACTCAAATACATGACTAACTAATGGTCAAGACTTCCTTTTGTGCAATGTTGAATTTGTCCGCGAAGGCCATGATCAAAGTTGAAAATGTTTCGAAGACATTCGGTGACTTTCACGCCCTGAAAAACGTTTCCCTTGAAGTGCTTACGGGCGAAAAGGTGGTGGTGTGCGGACCATCCGGCTCCGGCAAGTCAACGTTGATACGATGCATAAACGGGCTTGAACGGCACGATGAGGGCCTGATTGAAGTCGCGGACAACAGACTGACACATACAAGTTCGAGTTTGCGTGCAGTACGTTCCTCGGTCGGAATGGTCTTTCAACAATTCAATTTGTTTCCGCACCTCACCGTCAAGCAGAATTTGACACTGGGACCGGTCAGAACCCGAAAACTGTCGCAACCGGACGCCGACAAACTCGCCATGGCTTATCTGGAGCGAGTTCGCATTCCCGAACAGGCAGACAAGTTTCCCCGGCAGCTCTCCGGTGGCCAACAGCAGCGGGTTGCCATTGCCCGATCGCTATGTATGGAACCGCAAATCATGTTGTTCGATGAGCCGACATCCGCACTCGATCCGGAAATGATCAACGAGGTTCTTGATGTCATGTCCGAGCTCGCGGGAAGCGGAATGACGATGATTTGCGTAACCCACGAAATGGGCTTTGCGAAACGCGTCGCCGACACAATGGTGTTCATGGATCATGGCGAGATCGTCGAAAAGGCACCGCCGGAACAGTTCTTCAGCAATCCCGGCACAGAGCGGTGCCGGGACTTTCTTTCAAAAATTCTCGCGCATTGAGACAGAAAGAGGGCCAGATGACATTCTGCCGACTTGCAGGTCTTTGCTGCCTGACCCTGCTGCTCACGGGCTGCTCCGGGAATTGGGGCTGGTATGTTGTTGATCCGACGGTGCCTGCAGGATGGAACAATCTCAAGTTTCTACTGAGCGGGCTTTACTACACGCTCCTTCTGTCCTTCACGGCAATCGTGATTTCCATCGTCATAGGCCTTGCTGTGGCGTTGCCGGCATTGTCGGCCAATCGGGCACTCAGGCGGTTCAACAGGGTCTACGTGGAACTGGTCAGAGCCGTACCCATTCTTGTCTTGATCCTCTGGGTCTACTACGGACTGCCTCAGATGACAGGGCTGTCCATCACGGTTTTCTGGGCTGGCGTGATCGCGCTTGCCCTTTCCGACAGTGCGTTTGAAGCCGAAATCTTTCGCGCAGGCATTCAGTCAATCGACAAGGGCCAGTACGAGGCCGCACACTCCATTTCGCTCAGCTACACAGACATGATGATGTACGTCATTCTTCCGCAGGCCGTGCGCCGGATACTTCCGGCACTTGGGAACCAGCTGGTTTACATGCTGAAAATGTCTTCCCTCGTCTCTGTGATCGGGATGCAGGAACTTACCCGAAAAGCGAACGAACTCGTCGTCGTTGAATACCGGCCCCTGGAAATTTATACGGTGCTTGTTCTTGAGTACCTTGTCCTGATTTTGATCGTTTCGGCCGGTGTCCGCTGGCTGGAGCGTAAATTGCAGTCAGATCAACGTGGTTAGGAGATACCATGGCAGCCTGGATCGAAATGATCTCCGACGAGGACGCAGATGCCGAATTGACGGAAGTGCTTCAGCTAGCGCGAACACCGCACGGCACGGTCGACAATGTGATGCGCGTGCATTCCCTGCGGCCCAATTCAATGAAGGGCCATGTCATCCTCTACCGGGCCGCGCTGCACGATGACGCCAACACGCTGCCCGAATGGCTTCAGGAAACCATTTCATCATATGTTTCGATCCTGAACGGCTGCCCGTATTCGCTTGCCAATCATTGGGCAAATGCGCGCCATCTGATCGGCGACGACGCACGGGCGGATCAAATTGAAAAGGCTCTCACTGCTCGGCAGCCCGAAGATGCATTTTCAGGCCTCGAACTGGAGCTGTTGAATTACACCGAAAAGCTTACGCTGCGCCCGGCCGACATGACCAAATCGGATGTTGTCGCCCTGCGTGACCTCGGCGCGGACGACGGCCAGATCCTGGAGGCCAACCAGATCATCGGCTATTTCAACTATGTGAACAGGCATCTGAACGGCCTCGGGGTCACGACAGACGGAGATACCGTCGGATATTACGCATCGAAGTAGTTGCATATGGATAAAATTTTTGCATAGAATGCAATAATTCTTCTAATGACAGGCAGAAACATGGTCTACGCTGAAGCCAAACCGATGGACTCGAACGAGATCCCGGTCATCGATATCACTTCCCTGCGAGACGGAACCGATCCGCATTCGGTGGCCAAAGATCTGCACGCGGCCAGCACCGGTCTGGGATTCATCTATATCAGCGGACATGGCATTCCGGAGACCTGCATCTCGGCAGCCCGCAACCTTGCCTTCGACTTTTTTCGAAGCCCGCCAGAGCAGAAAGAAACCGTACGTGTGTCCGCCAGCCATCGCGGATGGCTGGCTTCTGGTGGCGCCAAAATGGGCGAGAAGTTGAAGGCGGACCTGAAGGAGAGCTTCGTTTGGGGCATGCAAGATGAAAACGGCGACACCGTTGCCGATCATCCGCTCAGAGGCCGCAACCAGTGGCCCGAGTTCCTTCCGGATGTCGAACCGGCGGCCATGGACTATTTCCGCCAGGCGCATGAGGTGGCGCATCATCTGATGCGCGGTTTCGCGCTTGGTCTTGGACTTGAAGAGGGATTTTTCCTCAAAACAGCCTCACGTCCGTTGAGCAGGGCCTCGTTCGTCTACTATCCGGCCCAACCGGAAGACATGGGGGCCGACCAGTTCGGCGTTGGTCCCCACACCGATTTCGGCGTCCTGACACTTTTGTGCCAGGACGCTGTCGGCGGTCTCCAGATCGAGAACATTGACGGCGAATGGCTGCAGGCTCCCCCCATCGAGGGAACCCTGATCGTCAACGTTGCCGATCTTCTTGCCCGGTGGACCGGCAGCGCCTACAAGTCGACCCCGCACAGGGTCGTGAACAGCTCCGGTCGGGAACGTCTTTCGCTGGTGCTGGCATTTGATCCGAACCCTGAAACCGTTATTGATGCGCGACAAATCTTCGGTGCCGGTCATCTGCCTGCCGAAAGTGCCACGACCTGCGGTGAATACCTTCAGTGGCGGTTTGACCGCGCCTTCGCCTACCGGAAAACCGAGTGAATATGAACAATGACATCGACGGTGCAATCGGCGCCGCACTCAAGGATTTCAGACTTCGAAACGGATTTTCCGCCAGGCATCTTGCCGCACTGTCCGGCGTTTCCGGCGCGATGATAAGCCGGATCGAAAGCGGGCAGGTCTCACCGTCGATTTCAACACTGAGCGCGCTGGCCACCGCACTGAAAATTCCTCTTGTAAGCCTGTTTCGTGAAACAACATCGAATTACACGGATTACACGTTTGTTGAAAACGGTGCAGGCCTCAAATCGACCCGTATCGTCGACGAACATGTTCATGAATACGAAAACCTCGCGATTCATCTTCGGCGTGATCTGCAGTTCGGCGCCCGCATCGTGACACTAAAACGCCAGGAGGCCATACCGCCGGTCTACGTGGGCAATGGTGTCGTCTTCGTTCACGCGCTCGAGGGAGAGGCCGTGTACGGCTATGGGAAACAGGAATTCACTTTGCGGGCGGGAGACAGCATTTGCGTCGACGCCGAGATGCGTCATGGAATCCTGTCAGTGCACACACCTGAATTCAGATTCCTGACAGTGCAGGCCGAGGTGCAGCGATGAGGACACCTTTCAAAACGAAAGGCGGCGTCCAAAACCTTCTGCAGAATTGCATGAAGGTGAAGGCCGGTGACTTCGTTCTGATTGTTTGCGAGAATCCGGCGCTCGGCTGGTACGACACAGCGGCTCCCGGCCTTATCAAGACCGCTCTTGAGGAGTCCGGGTGCCGTGTATCGACAATTCTTGTCGGCGCCCCTGACGACACACTCCCGGCGGACTATGAAGACCAGTTGGCTGCACACGATACGATTGTTTTTCTCGCCCGTATCGGTGATCAGGACAGGTTTGCCGACAAGCTGCCCGGCAAAAATGTTGCCATGCTCTATGTGCGGAACCAGAAGTCACTGAAATCCGCCTACGCGGCAACAAACCATGATGCCATGGTTGCGATGAAGACGTCAGTCGACGCGGTGGCACGAGCTTCGGATCGCGTGTCGATCAGCTGTCCCCTGGGCACGCGCCTGGAAGGCCGGGTTGAGATGGAGGATGTTGTTGATGGAGAAGTCTCGGTCAAGAGATTTCCCCTCTGCGTACCGCAGCCAGTCCTTACACGTTCGATCAGCGGTCAGGTAGCGCTGAAGCGATGGCTGACACCCACCGGTTCGCGTTCTTATTCACCCGCATCTGTGCGTATCGACGGTGTTGTTATGGCGCATGTCGACCGGGGGCGAATTGTAGGATTTGAGGGTGACCGGCACAGCGTCAAGACAATTGAAGACCACTATTTCAAGGTAGCGGATCAATTTGATCTCGATAAGGATGCCATTCACTCGTGGCATGCCGGCATTCATCCGGCATGTTTCTACGAAGGCAATATCGATGATGATCCTGACCGTTGGTCAAACAATATTTTCGGAAATCCGCGCTTTCTGCATTTTCACACATGCGGAAGCTCGCCTCCGGGCGAAATCTGCTGGATGGTTCTGGATCCGACAATTGCCTTCGATGGCAAGGCACTGTGGCGCGATGGATGCCTGCAGCCGCAATATTTTGAGCAGACTGCCGCAGTCGTGAAAGCAAGGCCGGAATTGTCGACACTTCTTGCAGAACACCCGCTTCCGGTCGGCCTATCACAATAGTTTTGGACACCGACCGTTCTTGCCGGACTTCTACTCGATCGCCAACGAGCATCGGCTTGCTGTAGCATGGCGAAAAACGGTCGAAAAACAAGTTGAGGGCGCGCGATCCAGTCATGCGCACTTTCTGGGACGTAGAACCTGAGGTGACGTTAGAATTTGGGGGCCTTTGTACAAATGCAGGACGCGCACCCCTTCCGGTTTTTCCTCTAATCAATCAGATCACCGAAACAGAAACCGACAGGGCCTCATGATCGATTTGTGTCAGTGTTCCATTTCGCGGTAGCAGGATTCGATCCGTTCGACTTCCCCCGAACATCCCAGGATCACTGAGATCCTCTGATGGTAAGATTGCGGTCCGGGAGGACGAGACAGGCCAGAACATTCACACTGGCAAGGACGGCGTGATCCTCCACCACGGAAGTGGTCCGCCATCGTGACTAGTCAGCCTGAAGACACGGGAATAGCTTGTTGCGGTGACGCGGGCACAGCCCTGCCAACAAAAATGACGGTGTTTTCGAAGCGGGCTCATATCCAGTGAAGCGTCGAGTGCACCTCGCCCGTTGGCAGCAGCTGTATTCGTCTCAAGCCACCTTTTGTGGGCGTTCGATTGTGTTCGGGCAGCGGATGTTCATGAACGAGCTGCAGACATGTTGAAGGACCGAGAAGATATTTGACGCCGGTGCGTTCAGCCTCCGACGCGGAATGAAGATGACCGCTTGCAACGGCGCGAACATTCCCCGCGCTGTTGACGACATCCAGGAACGCGGCGGCATCTGCAAGTGTGCAATCAGGGTCCGCGCAGGTTGAAAGCGGCGGATGATGAAGACCTACCAGGACGTGCCCGTCCCACTCCTTTGCCAACCCGCCGAGTGTCAAGAGTTCAGCTTCACCCAATAGCCCGCCCTGGTCGCCCAAATTGGAATCGAGCACGACAATTCGCCAATTCCCAGCATCAATGCAGCGTCTTTCGATTCCGTTTTGCTGCAGTTTCGCGCCGAGCATCGCCGGATCATCATGATTTCCGGGTGAGACCAGCAGCGGTCTTTCGAGCCGCGCCAGTTGATCGAGCGCTTTTTCGTATGCCGCTTCATCGGCATTTTCCAGCAGGTCACCGGTGTGCAGAACCAGATCAAACCCGACATCCGAGACGCTTTCCAGAATGCGTTCAAAGGTTTCATCCGTTGTCGATCCATTCAGCATCGCTGCGGCATCAGCCAACGATTTCGGCGGGACAGACGGTGCTGTATCAGGAGCCAGATGGGTGTCTGTTATGTGCAGCACCTCAATGATCCGGCCCGGATCGATTTCCACTTTCAAATGTCGGTCCCCCTTGTTCGGATTGGCTGAGAGCCAGGTCGGCACCGCCGTGACGGCAAGACACGCGGATCATGGCATGAGGTTCCATGTCCGATCCAGTCCACTGCTGACGCCTCGTCGTCACAAAGGCTGCGGCCACCGGTGAAACGGCTGCGCCAATGATCGAAGTCGGTCACGCTGCAAATTTAAGGGTCGTATTCCAGATCAAATGCGTGCACATACTGCACAGTGAGATTTGCGGCCGGTGTCAATTCAACCGGTTGCGCTCGAATAGGGTTCATTCGGACAAATGCAATTTCCCGAACCCTGCCGATGGAACAAGCCCGGACGATCTTGACGCCAGTTCCTGAAACACCAGTCAAATTCGACCTGAAACTCCCAGTTTGCAAGAGGTGATCATGTCCAAACCAGACCGCAAGGAAAGCGACTCGTTCGGTGCTCTGGATATTCCGGGTGACAAATACTACGGCGCGCAGACAGCCCGCTCGCTCATCAACTTTCCGATCGGCGGTGAAACCATGCCGCTGCCGCTGGTGCATGCACTCGGGATCATCAAACAGGCCGCGGCACGGGTGAACAAGGACCAGGGCAAGCTGGCACCGGATCTGGCAGCGGCCATTGATCAGGCCGCCGGCGAGGTTGCCACCGGAAAGTTTGACGACAATTTCCCGCTGGTTGTCTGGCAGACCGGGTCAGGCACGCAATCGAACATGAATGCAAATGAAGTGATCGCCAACAGGGCGATTGAAATACTTGGCGGCAAGATCGGGTCGAAGACACCTGTACACCCCAACGATCATTGCAACATGAGCCAGTCGTCCAACGACACGTTTCCAACGGCAATGCACATTTCCGCCGCTCGTGAAATCCAGATGTCTCTCCTGCCCGCCCTTGCCCACCTTAAGGCGGCCCTGAGCGCGAAGTCGGAAGATTGGGCGGATATCGTCAAGATCGGGCGAACCCACACCCAGGATGCGACGCCGCTCACGCTTGGTCAGGAATTTGGCGGCTATGCCGCTCAGATCGAAAAAGGAATCGGCCGCGTAGGCGAAGCATCCGACGGCCTTTATGAACTTGCGCAGGGGGGGACGGCCGTTGGCACCGGCCTCAACACCAAAAAGGGCTTCGCCGAGAAATTTGCCGCAGAAGTCGCAACCATTACCGGCCTGCCTTTCCGGACCGCACCCAACAAGTTCGAGGCACTTGCAGCACACGACGCCTATGTCTATGCGCATGGCGCGCTCAACACCGTTGCGACGTCCCTTTTCAAGATCGCGAACGACATCCGGCTGCTGGGGTCCGGACCGCGATCCGGGCTGGGTGAACTGTCGCTACCCGAAAACGAGCCCGGGTCGTCCATCATGCCGGGCAAGGTCAACCCGACCCAGTGCGAAGCCATGACCATGGTGTGTGCACAGGTCTTCGGCAACGAGACGACGATGTCCATTGCCGGCAGCCAGGGCCATTTCGAACTGAACGTCTACAAGCCCGTCATGGCCTACGCGATGCTGCAATCGATCCGGTTGCTGTCGGACGCATGTATCAGCTTTACCGATCGCTGCGTTGCCGGCATCACGGCAAACGAAGACAACATCAAGGCCCTGATGGAACGATCGCTGATGCTGGTGACTGCACTGGCACCTGCCATCGGATATGACAAGGCAACCGAAATCGCGAAGACCGCGCACAAGAACGGCACTTCGCTGCGGCAAGAGGCTCTCAACCTGGGTTATGTCACCGCCGAGGAATTTGACCGGCTCGTCCGCCCGGACCAGATGATTTCCCCCGGTTAAAGGCTTGTTGAACCTTGCTGAATTGGAGCAAACCTTAACCGACCACCAGGAAGCTCCAATCCACCAGTATTGTTCCAAGGCTGCAGGTTGAACCGGGAAGCAGATGGCACGTTCAATTGATACGCGCAGCCTACTGGACGTGCTGCCTTACATGTTTCCACAAACTGTCGCTGTGGGATGCGGAAAGAAAATGTCCGGCTCCCTCAACTGGCAGAACCAGCGCATCCGGCCGGTCTGACACCACCTCCCTGACATCTTCAAGATCGGTCAGGGGATCTTCGCTTCCATGCAGAATCAGGAGCTTTGCCTTGGTTTGACCTGGAAGCCGAAGGCGCTGCAGCGCGAAGGAATAGTCTTCGGCAATTCCGGACACCGATGTCTGGTACAATTCGGAAAACCATCCATACACGGGCGATGCATTGCCCTTGCCTTCCAATACATCCAGGTCCGACGCACTCGCGCTGAACATGCGATGCAAGATCCAGCGTGACCGGTTTTCGTCAGGGTAGTGAGCACTGAATTCCAGTGTCACCGAACGCGCAAGACTTTCTGTTTCGATCAACCGCCGATATGCGTTGTAGAGGTTGCTCGCGATGCCTTCCTTGTCTGGATTTGCGTGCGCAAGATTTGTCGAGACGAGTATCAGTTTATCGACCAGGTCCGGGAAGCGACTTGCAAATTCAAGCGACAGGGCACCTCCAAAGGATTGCCCAAGGAGAAACCTCTGACCCGAGGGCATGTTTCGCATCAGGAACTCTAGGTCCTTCAGGCTGGCTTCCACATGGTGCGTTTTTGCCCGGAGCCCCAGAACAGGGCGTGCATCGAGATATCCGCGGCGCACCGGGATAACCAGACGGATGCCATGGGTGCACAAATCCTCCAGCACGCCGGAAATCAGCATACCGAACATCATTCCATGACAAACGAGCACCGGGATTCCGGTCTCGGGCCCAATCTCGATCACATAGATCTTTTCGCCATCGTCTCTGCTTTGTACCAGGAGTGAAGCGCCCTGCTTGATATGGTCCGCCAGAAATCCCTCGATGACCTTTGCCTGCTGCGAAACGTCGTTGGAGAGATTCAGAACATGCACCATCTGCCCCAGCAGAATGCGCACCAGATCCAGTTGGCCATTGCACTGCATCTTTGCGGACGCACTTTTGATGTGCGCACGTTTGGTTTCTATCCCGACATCGTCGAGTTCAGATGCTTCGCGAAGTGACAAGCCGCCCAGCAACTGAAAGGCCACACGTCGCTCTGATGCCGTCAGTCCGCGCCCGCTGTTGAAGTGCATGACGACTGAATCGAATGTCTCCTGATTGATCCTGAAACCGCGGACGAATGGCGTGGATCCGGAGTGGGCCGGTGCATCATGCACAGGCAGGAACCAGAAAAACGTGTTTGTGTCTCGCTGGTACAGGACCCGCCCCGCCTCCGCGCCACCGTCTGCCACGACACTTGCCATTTCGCCGAGGACAAGATCGCTCGAGGGCTCGCTGACGAAACGGGTCAGGTAATCCGACAACGTAGTGGAACCCCCACGCAGAAACCGGCCGGACCTGGTGAAATCGGCCCACTTCAGCGTTGGATTGACCTCATGTTGCTCCGACTTCAATCTTCTCAGGGCTTCGTCTGAGGCAGCTTGCACCAGGTCATCCGGAAGAACGGAAAACACTCGCTGGAATTCTGAATGCAAATTACCCGGCAATTTAAAATACCTTGCTTACAATCACTCACCCGGAAACTTCCACATTTTCTCGCCGATTGCTTTACCCATTTGGGTAACTTGGAGGCTTGTTCCCAAAACCACCCTAACACTGTTCCTTTCGAAACTTGCGGAAGTTCCGGGAGTTTCAAATGAAGCAATCTTTGTTGCTGTCTCTGCGGTCATGACATAGGCGAGCGTCGCCCAAGCAGCACCTGTGACAGATGCAGATTTGACATTCGACGATGCCGCAGTTGTCGGCACCGCGTTTGTCGTGTCCCAAAGGGGTGAATTCCCTTCCTTGTGTCACCTTCAAAGACAATCGTACGGTTCAAGCCACCGATGATTCTCTTCGAGATTTGCACTCTCACACGATGGATATCGTGAGACCGCAGGAGTTCGAGCGAATTCCAAATTGGAACATGCTTTCAATTGTCAGAAACTCCCAGTTCAATCCCTCAACCCTTCGATGTGCCAGTGCACGCAGTCGGCCTCATAAGACCTTCCTCTCAACAACAGCACGCTTCTTGCGCTTCGGTCGCCACGCGAAGTTGACCTTCCGGTGGAGATACGCAATACGGACCTTACAAATTCTGCGAACGACATGTCGCGAAAGGCCTCGAACCGTAATTTCGAACCGGCACCAGATTCGACCGCACTATTCAACAAGCTGTCTCGACAACTCGTCGAACAAAAAGACCGAAGGCAGAACATGGCACAGTGGAAAGGTCTCATTCTTGCGGGTGGAACGGGCTCACGACTTTTTCCAGTTACCAAGGTCGTGAACAAACATCTGCTTCCCGTCTACGACAAGCCGATGATCTACTACCCGCTTTCCACGCTGATGCTGGGCGGGATCCGCGATTTCGTGTTGTTGTGTGCCCCTGACAGCATCAGTCAGTTTCAAACATTGCTCGGGGACGGATCCCACTGGGGAATCACGATCGAATACGTTTCCCAAATTTCACCCAAGGGAATTGCCGACGGCTTCATCCAGGCGGAGAGCCAACTCAAGGATCACAACGTTGCGCTGATCCTTGGCGACAATATTTTCTTCGGGACAGGATTACCCGGCCAGATCAAACAGGCCATGTCCCAGGAACAAGGTGCAACAATCTTCGGCTATGAAGTCACTGACACAAGCCAGTTCGGCGTTGTCGAGACTGACGAAACGGGGAAACCGGTTTCGATCCGCGAAAAACCGAAATCCTCCAACTCGAAGCTGGCTGTCCCGGGGCTTTACTTTTACGATTCGAACGTCATCGATATTGCAAAGAAACTCTCGCCGTCACAACGCGGCGAGCTGGAGATAAGCGACCTGAACCGTGTTTACCTGGCAGACGGAGAACTCAAGCTGATGAGCCTCGGACGCGGAACTGCCTGGCTGGATGGCGGCACAACGAGTGATCTCTTCGAAGCAAGCCAGTTCATCAAAACGATGGAAAACAGAACAGGAATGAAAATCGCCTGTCTGGAAGAAATTGCGTTCAGAATGAATTTCGTCTCGCGTCAGCAACTTACCGATCTCATTGATGCAGAGCAAAACAAGAACGAATACTACGCTTATGTAAAAGACCTCATTTCGTGACGACAACTCAATTCGAAAAGATGAACAAGACGGAAAGGTGGCTGCTTGCCGTCAATGCAGCGCTTTCGGCTGCCATCGTTGTTGTATTTTTCTATTTTGTTCCAAATGGACTGGATACAACGGATGCCGCCTTTAACATATTAAACGCCAAATACCCTCACCTGGACCCCGCCAACGTTTCAAGTTACGAACTCTATACAAGTTTCCTGCTTCAGATCAGTCAGTTCAATGTTCTGATATTCAGATTCATAGCGACGTCACTGTTTTTCATTGTTTCACTGATTTTCATCTATCAAGTCGCCGAATATTTCCTTGGCAATCTGGCGTCCGATCATCGAGTCCTCCTGTTTTCTTCCCTTTTGCCTGCCGCAGCAAGCGGCCTGGTTGCATTTTACAGGATCCGGTCCCTGTCACCTTCCTACAACTGGCTCGACATGATCGGGATCATGCTGACAGCGATAAGTTTGATTAAGGCAGCGACCTGTTGCAGGGACCAACAAGATAATACTTCCTTAGGGAAATCCGTTGTTTCGCAACTGGCGATTTGCGCCGTTATGGTGGGACTCGGCGGCGTTTTGTCCTATTTGGCAAAACCAACGTCTGCGGCACTGCTCGCCGTTTCGGCTGTTATCTGGATTCTGGCGTCAGACCTTCGTCACAGGATCATTCTTTTCTCTTCAATTGCTTTTGTCTCCGCGGTTATCTTCCTGACCGGCCATGTATTCTTGTTTGAAGGGGGACCGGCATCGTATATCGCGAAGTTGCAGGAAGGTCTGGTCTATGCTCAGGTTCTGGGTGGAGGGAACGAGGTCGGTACGATCTTCGAAAACCTCTACCAGGATCTGGTCTATATCCTTCGCAAATCTGTCAACAAGCTCCGCATCACGTCGATAACTGCCGTCCTCATCGTTCTGTCATTCTTCGTGTTCCGCCGTTTCTCGTTTCGAAAATACTTTGCCTACAGTTTCGCCGCCGTGAGCATCCTTGCGTTTGCCGAGTTCATTCTGCGTTTTGGAGTGGATCAGAACACGACGGGCTTCGAGCTCTTTTCGCTCGCAGCGGTAATAGGTCTTTTCGTGTTGTTGAGTTTCGGCAAGTTTCTCATTCTTCGCGAAATCAGAATTGAGGCGCTGGACCTGCGCTTCTTGTTGATGGCAGCGTTCCTCGTAATGCTGTCAATTTCCTACACTTTCGGGACCAACACGGGTGCCGTCGATAAGATGATCGAAGCCTTCCTGATGTTCGGCATCTGCTTCATCGTCTGTGCGGAATATGCTCGGGTCCGCTTTGCCCAGATCGGAAGCACAGCTGCCGCAGGCCTTGTCGTTTCTCTATTCGGCTGCCTGATACTCTACGACACGGTGCACCAGCCACATCGTCTCCAATTCCCGTTGACGGAACAAACCGTCCCGGTTTCTTTTTTCGGTCTGAATGGCGGACTCAAGGTTGACCGGCTGACGGCAAGCTACGTCAACGGGCTGCAAAAGGCAGCCGCCGACAATGGCTGGAAACCGGGCATGTTTCTGGTCGACTTGACCGGTCGATCACCAGGGGCATCGGTTTTTCTGGGTGCGGAATTTCTCACAAAACCTTGGCTCTTCGGCGGATATCCCGGGTCCTCCGACTTTGCCGTCAAAGCCCTTTCAGAAGCTCCCCGCCCCGACCTGGAAGCCGCCTGGATATTGACCGCACCGAAAGGAAGGATCCAAATTCCGACCGACGCTCTTGCAAGGCTGGATCTTGATTTTCCATCCGGCTATCAGCAAGTCGGCGGTTTTCTGAGCAACAGTGGCGAGTTCCAGTTGCTCTGGCGCCCCGCACACCATCGCGAAACACCAAAATAGATCCAGTTTTACTGCTGAACAACTTCGGGATTTCCAGCAAAACAACATTCTTGAGACCGTTTTTCTGGTGGCCAGACCAAGGACTATCGGCAGCGACCTCCGTATACGCACCCGCTGTTTAGGTCGCCGAAAAGCTGACCCTTGTGAGAATTCGGTCACTCGATCGCAGCCGCGGACACGAACCACTTCCGCACGCGTTCTGCATTTTCACTCAGAGGACGGGATTTCGACCAGACGAGATAAAATCCCATGCCAGTCCGCCAGCTCCAGTCCATTCGGGCATTAAGCAGCTTCTTCCTGACCAGCGGACGAGCCAGGTGGTTCCACCCGAATGCAATGCCTTCACCGGAAATGGCGGCATTCAGAACCAGGGCGTAGTCGTTCAAACGCAAGCCTGAAGGCGGGATCGCAACATTGCATCCCTGCGCATCGAACCAGTCCTTCCAGCTGGGGCGCTCACGGACGGGTTCTTCCAGGTGGATCAGCGTATGACCGAGAATATCCGCCTTGTGCCGGAGCTCAGCAGCCGTCATCAGAGCGGGACTGGCGATCGGGTAGATAGTCTCCTCGGCAATCAGCGCGGCGTGACATCCCGGCCAACGCCCGTCGCCCCGCCGTATCGCCAGTGTGATGCCGCCATCGTCTATATCCGGCTCACGGTCGCTGGATTGCAGGCGAAGGTCGATATTCGGGTGCAGGTCACGCAAGGTTCTCAGACGCGGCATCATCCAGTAGGTGTTGAAGGCGGTCGAGGCACAGAGGGTGACGATAGCGTTCCGGGCTCCCGCCTGGACTGCATGCGCCGCTTCAAGAATCTGATGCAACCCCTTGGACGTTTCCGCATAGAACCGGGCTCCGGCCGGTGTCAGCTCCACCTTCTTGTGCGACCGGCGGAAGAGGGGAGCACCGAGAGCCTGCTCAAGCCGTTTGACCGCCGCGCTGACGGCCGGTTGCTGGACATTCAGTTCTGCAGCCGCCCGGGTGAACGAGCCATGCCTGGCAGCCGCCTCGAAAATGAGAATGTAGCGCGGAGAACCGACGATCTTCCAGAGATTCTGCATAACTTCAGTTTATGCATAGAGTGACATTTTTCAATCGTCACAACATGCCTCGAAAACAGTAGCTTCACAGGATTGGTCCAGTGAAAGGTGACAGGATGGCGAGACGTTCGCGCGCGGCGCGCGGCCGCGTTGAAAACACACAGGTGGCAGCCCCGTTTGTCAAACGTGTGCTTCCCTATTTCGATCTCCTGGACGAAGAGCGGCTGGCCGCCCTGGAAGCCCAGGTCGACTGGATCTTCGAGGATGTCGGCGTTGCCTTTCGCGATGATCGGGAAGCGGTGCGGATCTGGAGAGACGCCGGTGCGAAAATCGACGGCGACATCGTGCGTGCCGACGCGGCCTGGATCCGCTCGCTTTGTGCCCTTGCTCCCCGCGAATTCACGCAGCTGGCGCGTGATCCGAAAAAGTCCGTCGTCATTGGTGGCAAAAACCAGGTGTTCGCACCAGTCTACGGATCCCCCTTTGTCCGCGATCTGGAAGGTGGGCGCCGATACGGAGATATCGCGAGTTTCGAGAAGCTGGTGAAGCTCACCTATATGCATCCCTTTCTGCACCATGGCGGTTTCGTCACGTGCGAACCTTGTGATGTGCCGGTATCCAAACGCCACCTCGACATGCTGTTCGCGCATATGACGCTCAGCGACAAACCACACCTTGGCGCAATTACTGAAATGAGCCGGGCCAGGGACAGTGTCGACATGGCTGAAATCGTCTTCGGTCAGGAGGTCATGGCGCAAAACTGCGTAATCATGGGCAACGTCAACACCAACTCTCCACTCCTGGTGGACAAGGTGGCAAGCGAGGCGGTGCGTGCCTATTGCGGACGCGGTCAGGGAATTGTCGTCGTGCCGTTCATATTGTCCGGTGCGATGGGTCCGGTCTCGACAGCAGCCTCGGTCTGCCAGGCAATGGCCGAAGCGATGATGGTCTGCGCCTTTTCGCAGATCGTGTGGCCGGGTGCACCATTCGTACTTGGAAATTTTCTCAGCTCCATGAGCCTCAAAAGCGGGGCACCGACCTTCGGCATGCCCGAACCTGTCGTTTCGAACTATGTCATCGGCCAACTTGCACGGCGTGCCGGCCTGCCACTGCGGTGTGGAGGCTCGTTGACCGCTTCCAAGATCGAGGACGCACAGGCCGCCTATGAAAGCGCCGACTCAATGCATTCCACCATGCTGGCAGGAGCCAATTTCGTGCTGCACGCCGCCGGTTGGCTCGAAGGGGGCCTATGTACCGGATTTGAAAAGCTGATCATGGATGCCGATCGTCTCGGGTCGTATCAAAAGGTCCTATCGGGCGGCCTCGACACGTCGGAGGAAGCCTTCGCGAGGGATGCCTACGGCGAAGTTGGACCCGGTGGTCATTTTCTTGGATCGGCTCACACCATGCGGAACTACCAGACGGCGTTTTACGAGCCGAAGCTTTCCGACAGTGAAAATGTCGAGAGCTGGGAGGAAGGTGGCTCGAAGGACATGCGCCAACGCGCCTTTGGACGCTGGCAGACCATGCTCGCCGACTACCAGCCACCGAAGATGGACGAGGCGACACGTGAGGAGCTGGAAGCATTTGTTGCCAGGCGAAAGGAAGAGTTGCCCGATGCCTGGTATTAGGATCACCGGCCTGAGGGCGACGCCCGTCAATATCCCGCTGGAAAAACCGATGTGGTGGACCGGCGGACATTATCCCGGCACGTCAAAGACCGTTATCGAGGTCGAGACCGATCAGGGCCTTGTCGGTCTTGGAGAAGCGCCGTCGGTCGATGTGCTTTCGACCATCAGGGAAATGGGTGAACGGCTGATCGGAGAAGATCCGCTGGATATTGCAGGTTGCGAGAACCTCTGCGTACCGCCCTGGCAGATCGTGCAGAACACGGACGACAGTTCCGTGGTCAAGGCATTCGGAGCCATCGAAATCGCCCTGTGGGACCTGCGCGGCAAAGTCACGGGCGAACCGCTCTATCGTCTTCTTGGCGGTGCTGTGCGCAAGAACATCCCCTTCACGGAATACTTCGCCTTTCGCGAGGGCGGAGAAATGCGTCCGGAGGAGATCGCCGACTATTGCGTCCGCATGCGCGAGGAACACGGTGCCACCATGTTCGAAGGCAAGCTGATACTGGGTGACCCGAACCTGGAAATCGAAACCGTCAGGAGACTGCGTGCTGCGCTCGGGCCGCAAGACATGATCAGGCTGGACAGCAACATGCAATGGTCGCTGCCGAGTGCGATCCGGATCTTCCGTGAAATCGAACCATTCGACATCCGCAACTACGAGGACCCGGTCGCCACATTCGAGGAGATGGCCGAACTCCGCAGGCATTCCTCCATCCGGATATCGACGCATGCTCCGGACATCCGTCGCGCCGTCGCACTTGGCGCACCGGACTACATTGTCACAAATTTCGCGGTGCTTGGCGGTATCTCCAGGACTGTCCGCTTTATCGGCGCCTGCGAAGCCATGGGTGTCGGCTTCTGGTGCTATTCCGGTGATGCCGGGATCGCGACCGCCGGCTATCTGCACATGTCTGCAGCCATGCCCTGGATAACCGAGCCGAGCCAATCCCTGTTCCGCTGGCAGGTCGGTGACGTCATCGAGGGTGGCCCATTCCGGCAGACCGACAATGTGATCGCCGTTCCCGAAGGACCCGGGCTTGGTGTCACACTTGACCGTGATGCCTTGGCGCACTGGCACCGGCACCTGGTCGAAAACGGGCCACTCGACCATTTTCGCGACCCCGTACTGCCTGGCCGGTTCAGGCGACTGCCACTCGATTGAGGAGATCCGAGATGCCCGAGATCCAGAAAGACGAAACCGGTGGCGGCAAGAAACTGCCAAGTCACGCGCGGGTCGTGGTGATCGGCGGCGGGGTCGTCGGCTGCTCGATCCTGTTTCACCTGGCGAAGTTCGGCTGGAAGGATGTCGTGCTCCTGGAACGTGACGAGCTGACCTCCGGATCCTCCTGGCACGCGGCAGGACAGATTCATACTATCAGTTCCGACCCGAACATCTCGCGCCTGCAGTCCTACACAATTGATCTCTACCGGGAAATCGAGGAGATCTCCGGGCACAGTGTCGGGCTTCACATCACCGGCGGGTTCTACCTGGCATCGACCAGGGACTGGTACGATTATCTCAAGCGTGAACGTTCCAAGGCGCGCTACATGGGCCTCTCCCAGGAGTTCATCAGTCCCAAGGAAGTTGCAGAACGCCATCCACTGATCGACCCGAAACACTACCACGCAGCACTCTGGGACGATCAGGACGGTGATCTCGACCCGTCAGGCGCGACCTATGCCTTCGCCAAGGCAGCGCAACATCACGGCGCCCGTTACTTTACCCACACGCCGGCAACCGCAACGACGCAGCGCACGGACGGATCCTGGGATGTGACCACTCCCAAAGGCGTCATCAACGCCGAACATATCGTCAATTGCGGTGGCCTGTGGGCTCGGGAAGTCGGCATCATGCAAGGCGTGCACCTGCCGGTGCAGCCCATGGAGCACCACTATCTGATCACCGAAACGATCCCGGAGATCGAGGAAAGGATGAAGCAGGGCGAGCCAGGGCGACTGCCTGCCGGGATCGACTATGAAGCCAATATCTATTTCCGTCAGGAGCGTCACGGCATGCTGCTCGGGACCTATGAACCGAAGGGCACGCCCTGGATGGTTGACGGAACCCCCTGGAGCTTCGGTCATGAATTGCTGCCACCGGATATCGATCGTGTTGCGGACCGTCTCGAAATGTCCTTCGAGCGTATTCCGGCCATGGGCAATGCCGGCATCAAGAACATCGTCAATGGTCCCTTCACTTTCGGCCCCGATGGCAATCCGATGATCGGTCCCGTGCCGGGCATGCGCAACTACTGGTGCGCCGTCGGCGTCATGGCGGGGTTCTGCCAGGGTGGCGGTGTTGGCCTGACCATGGCGGAGTGGATGATCGACGGCGAGCCTTCGATCGATGTCTGGGCAATGGATGTTGCCCGCTTCGGCGACTTTGCGACACCCGACTGGGGAACCGTCAAATCGACCGAGAATTACGAACGACGTTTCGTCATGACATTTCCGAACGAGACGCTGCCCAGGGGGCGCCGTCAGAAGACGACTGCACTGTTCGACCGACTGGTTGCCGGGGGCGCCGTGATGGGACAGGGCTTCGGTCTGGAAAATGCGCTCTGGTTCGCCGAAGGGCCTGAGGATGCGCAAGAGGACCCAACCTTTCAGCGAAATCGCAGTCACGATTATGTTGCCCGGGAAGTGAATGCCGTGCGCGAGGCGGTCGGCGGGATCGAGATCGCCAATTTCGCCAAGCATGAATTCAAGGGAAGCGGTGCGCGTGCCTATCTTGACCGTGTTCTGGCAGGCCATGTACCCAAGCCGGGCCGGTTGACGCTGACGCCGATGCTGACCGAAGCCGGCCGGCTTTACGGCGACCTGACCGTAGCTTGCCTCGAGGAAGGGCACTTCATGCTGTTCGGATCGGGAGCAATGCAGGAAGCGCATCGACGGTGGTTCGAGCGTGATCTGCCGGAGGATGTGTCCTACGCCAACGTGTCCGACGACTGGCACGGCGTCGCATTGTCGGGGCCGAATTCCCGCGAGTTGCTACGGCGGCTGATGCGTGAAGACATTTCGGCGGAAGCCTTCAGGTTCCGTGATGTACGCCATAGCTTTGTCGCCGGCGTACCGGTCATTCTCAACCGGATCAGCTTTTCAGGCGAACTCGGCTACGAGATCTATTGCCGCCCTCAATACCTGCTCCGTCTCGCCGAATCCATCGAGGCTGCCGGCGCTGATCTCGGCTATCGCTGGTACGGCGCGCGTGCCCTCATGTCGATGCGCCTGGAAAAGAGCTGGGGCGTGTGGACGCAAGACTATCGGCCCGATTTCAACGCCGTCGAAAGCGGCTTGGACATTTTCATCAACTGGAAAAAGGACTTCGTCGGCAAGAAGGCAACGCAAGCTTTTCGCGACGAGGGTGTCAAGCGGAAGCTCGTGACCATGACGATCGATGTCGACGGAATAGACGTGTCGACTGATGAGGCGATCCTGAAGGACGGTATTGCCGTCGGATATGTGTCTTCCGGCGGTTTTGCGCACCATGTCCAGCGTTCGATGGCAATGGGCTATGTTTCCACGGAATACAGCACGCCGGGGACTTCTCTGCAGGTAGAAATTCTAGGAGAGTTCTTCGACGCAGAAATCCTGGGATCTCCGATCTATGACGCGAACGGGGCAAACATGCGCGCCTAGCGCACTCGCTTGACAATTCCTTGCAGCATTCGGGTCAAAGCCGCCGTGTTTCCTTGAGGCGCTTTTGCTGCCCGAGGCTCACACGCGCGTCCGGGCGACGACACTGGCGTCGGTCTGGCGTTCCGGCTTTCTGTGTTTTCGGCAATGCATTCGGGCATTCCGTACATGGCTTACATGCCGGTTACATTAGATACAAATGATACAAACTAATTGTTGGAAGTGAGTATTTCTGTTCCTAAGTTGAAGGAGTATCAAAACTTCTTTTGACGCCTCGCCTTGTAGATATTTGGAAGATTATTTGATCATCATACGCCAACTGATCTGAACGGTTACGTAGATCCGGCGGCAATTTGCAACATTTTTCCGGGATACCCGCCATGCCGATCTATTCCTCAATCGGGATCACTGCCTCTGTTGGGCGAAGTGGCCAGAACCGCGCGCAGGACGTTGTCGCTGTCCAGCAACGGCTCAACGACCTCATGCACTCACCGCGCATTCCGCTCGTGGTCGACGGGCAGTCCGGTCCGAAGACCCGAGGGATGATCAAGGACTTTCAGAAATCCGTGCTCGGCTTTCGCTGGCCCGATGCCCGTGTCGACCCTGCGGCAAAAACGATCATCGCGCTGAACGATCCATCTTCGGAAGGTATATGGGCGCAGATGTCCATCCCCGAGTTTCCGCCCGATCCAGGCCCCCAGCCCGAGGAAGACGACGAAAAGAGCAAGGGCGGAGCCATCACCAAGCAAGACGTCATTGACAGCACGATCGACAAGATCAAGGCAACACAGAGTATTACTTCCCAGGAAGAAACCTACTACCGGCAGATCCTGGAAGACATCTGGAAAGCCAACAAGGGCGCCTATACGGATGGTGGCGCCGGCCTGACGGTCGAACAGCGCGAGAAGCTGATCACAATCGGACTGAATGGCTTCAAGATCGTGAAAATGTCGCTCACATTCGCGGCTGCCGGCTCTGCGGCCGCCACCGTATTCGGTTACATGAGCATGCTGGCACCTTTCCTGATGGTCTATGGATTCTATCGTGCACTTGGCCACGCCATGGATTCCGGCGCACGGGTCTACGGCGGTATCAGCATGGCCTACTACACGACCTATTGGGTCTTCGGCGGCATGAAGCCGGTGAGCTGTCCAACATTCGTCAAGCGCAACGAAGAAGCTCCCGAACAATGGCGGACGGACCCCGACAAGCTGGAAACCCACTGGCGCAAGGGGCAGAAGGACGCCAGGCGCGGCCTGGAGGAATATTGCAAGAGCGTCGCCGCCAAGACCGGTACAACACAGGCAGAAGCGGAGGCTGTCTTCAAGGCTGCGCTGCGCATCGGCAAACCATCCATGCTTGCCCGCGCCCTGCTTACGGATATCTCCAAGAAGGCGCGTGCCGAGGGCGACCACAACGTTGCCAATGTACTGAAGCTGTTTGCCGACGAACTGATTTATCCGAAGTGAGGAAAGCCGGATGATTCACGCCATCTGGTGGACGGATTGACCGCCCTGCGTGAAGACCCGCTGATTGTGCGGGGTCACGCCGAAGCGGTTCTGATAGGTACGAATGAAGTGGGATGGAGACTCGTAGCCGCAGGCCAGAGCGATTTCCGAAATCGACTGTTCGGTCTGAAGGAGCAGGTTCCGGGCCTTGGTGAGCTTCTGGTTTATCGCGTATTTCTTCGGCGACATCTTCAGATGCTTCTGGAACAGTCTTTCCAGTTGTCGTGTTGAAATACCGATACGGCGTGCGATCTCGGAGGTTGGCATGAAATACGGTGCGCTTTCATTGAGCAACCGGATCGCCTCGGCAATGTGCGGATTGCGGATACCGTAGCGCGCCTGCACGGATATCTGCTGCGTGGCATGTGCCGGACGAACGCCCGAATAGACCATCTGGTCGGCGATCGCCATGGCGAGATCCATCCCGTGCGTTTCTCCGATCAGGTGCAGCATCAGGTCTGTTGCCGCTGTCCCCCCAGAGGCTGTAACGAAGGTTTCGTCGGCAACAAACACATTGCGCACCAGCTCGACATCGGGAAAATTCTCCTGAAAACTGTCATGGAAAGCCCAGTGCATTGCTGCACGCCTGCCATCCAGAAGGCCTGCCTTGGCCAGAACAAAGGCCCCGGAACAGATCGCACCGATCAAGGTTCCGCGGGACCGTTCCCGGCGAATGAAGGACAGAACGTCCGCAGACGCCCTTTCCCCGACATTCAATCCCGAAATCAGAAAAAGACTGCTTCTTGACGGCAAGGGCTCAAGACCCTGATCAACCAGGGTGACTGTTCGGTTCGAACAGGTCGCGCTTTCTCCCGAAGGCGACGCCAGCTGCCATCGATACAACTCCTTGCCTGAAAGAAGGTTGGCAATCCTGAGTGGCTCGACAGCGCAGGAGAAAGCAATGTGGGAAAAATCATCAAGCAAAAGAAAGGTGACGTCGATGGTGCGGGACATGTCGCTTTTCTCCGGCCTCTGTCGCCTCATGCTCATGAAGGCGGCAAGCGCATTTGTATAATTATTGTGTTGCTATTGTATTCATCATGTATACAAGCAGGTCAACAAAAATCGAAACGGAGCGGTTCCATGCCCAACGTGCGCGGCACAGCCAAATCGGTTGCCTATGAGGATCTGAAGCGCGAAATTCTAACGCTTGAGCGCCAGCCGGGCAGTGCTTTGGAGGAGAGCGAGCTTTGTGACCGGTACGGCCTGTCGCGAACACCTTTGCGCGAGGTGCTGCAGCAGCTTTCGGGGGAAGGCTATGTCACGCTGCAGCTGAACCGCGGTGCGCGTGTCTCCGACATGTCGCACTACACACTGCGAGACTTCTTTCTCGCAGCGCCACTGATCTACAGTGCCGTTCTGCGGCTTGCGGTTCAAAATGCCAGGCCTTCGCAGATCGAAGATCTCAAAAGCGCCCAGGAGGCCTTCCGGACCGCCCTGAGAACAGGCGATACAACAGACCGTGCGCTCACCAACGACAAGTTCCACCGGATCACCGGGCAGATGGCCGGCAACAGCTACCTCCTGGCGAGCCTTGACCGGCTCCTGATCGATCACACCCGCATTGCCATGACGTTTTTTCGCCCGAAATCCGGTGCGAAGGATGACCGGCTTGCCCTTGCCTGCCAGCAGCATGACGAAATGATCGCCTGTATCGAAACCGGCGACGAGGACCGGGCAAGTGAACTGGCGCTGGAACACTGGGCCCTGTCGCGCGACCAGATCGAATTGTTCGTGATGCCTGACGGGCTGGAGGCACCTCTCGGCGCCCCGCTGGGTGCAACGGCGAAACAGAAATCCGCATGAGGAAAAAATGACACCCATAATGGCTTTCGAGGGCATTTATACGCCCGTGGTCACCCCCTATGACGACGACGGCCGTGTCGTGTGGGGCGCTTTGGAACGAGTGATCGATCATCTGGTAGACAGTGGCGTGCAGGGTTTGATATCCGGCGGCTCGACCGGCGAGAACTATACCCAGACGGTTGAAGAACGTCTTGAACTTGCCCGGTTCACCAAGGACAAACTCGACGGACGCCTCCCTCTCATTGTCGGCACCGGCACCATGCGGACGCCGGATTCGATCGCGCTCGCCGAAGGGGGCGCTGGAATGGGTGCAGATGCCCTTCTTGTCGCAACCCCGCCCTATGCAGTGCCCACGGAGCGGGAAAATGCCCTGAATGTACTGACCATCGACAGGGCCGCAGACCTGCCGATCATGCTCTACAACTACCCGGGCCGGATGGGTGTCAACATGGGTGAGGAATTTCTCGACCGCGTTGGCCGTTCGCGCAATGTCTGCGCAATCAAGGAAAGCTCGGGCGACATCAATCGGGTGCACCTTCTGGCGCGAGATTATCCGCACATCCAGATGTCCTGCGGCATGGACGACCAGGCATTGGAGTTTTTTGCCTGGGGTGCGCGCAGCTGGGTCTGTGCCGGATCGAACTTCCTGCCGCACGAGCATGTCGCACTCTACAAGGCCTGTGCCGTTGAAGGTGACTTTTCCAAGGGTCGCAGGATCATGTCGGCAATGATGCCATTGATGCGTGTTCTCGAGCAGGGTGGAAAGTTCATTCAATGCGTCAAGCACGGTGTCGAAATGACCGGCCTCGACGCAGGCCCGCCACGCCCGCCGCTGAAAGCGCTCAACAAGGACGACAAGCGGCAGCTGGAACAGGTTATCCGGGTTCTGAAATCCACAATTGAAGACATTACGGCGGGAGCATGAGCATGACGGATCTTCTGACGCGCGAGGAATACAAAACGCTCGCGGCCAAACTTGCTCTGCCGACCAGCGCGTTCATTGACGGCAGTTACCGGCCCGCGCATTCGGGCAAGACGTTTTCAACCGTCAATCCCGCGACGGGAGACACCCTTGCAGAGGTCGCGGCCTGCGGCACCGAGGACGTCGAATTCGCCGTTGTGAAAGCACGCGAAGCCTTTGACGACGGACGCTGGTCGAAACTGCATCCATCGGAACGCAAGGACATTCTGATCCGTTTTGCAAAACTGCTGACCCGCAACCGGCGAGAGCTTGCGGTGATGGAAAGCCTCGACAGCGGCAAGACAATATTCGACTGCGAAACTGTCGATCTTCCCGAAACGATCAGCTGCATAAAGTGGCACGCGGAAGCCATTGACAAGATCTATGATCAGGTTTCGCCGGCTTCCGACGATCATATCGCCATGATCGTGCGCGAACCGGTCGGTGTCGTCGGCCTAGTTCTTCCCTGGAACTTCCCGCTGCTGATGCTTGCCTGGAAGATCGGACCGGCGCTGGCAGCAGGGTGTTCGGTCGTGGTGAAACCGGCTGAAGAAACGTCACTGACTGCCTTGCGCGTTGCCGAACTTGCAATGGAAGCCGGTATTCCACGCGGTGTCCTGAACATTGTGCCGGGAACCGGCCCGGAAGTCGGCGAACCGCTCGGCCGGCACATGGACGTCGACATGATTTCCTTCACCGGTTCGACCGAGACCGGGCGGCGGTTCCTGCGGTATGCGGCCGACAGCAACCTGAAGGAAGTGGTTCTGGAAATGGGAGGCAAGAACCCGAGCGTCGTTTTGAGGGATGCCGAAAATCTCGACCGCGTTGCCGCTCACGTGGTCAATGGCGCGTTCTGGAACATGGGCGAAAACTGCTCGGCAAGCTCACGCCTGATCGTCGAAGAGGAGATCAAGGACGCATTGCTGGAGCGGATCTTCGCACATGCCCGGGAATGGACCATGGGCGACCCGCTTGATCCCGAGCACCGGGTCGGGGCACTGGTGTCATCAGATCACTTCGGCAAGGTCTGTTCCTATCTGGAGACCGGGGCAACCGTACTGATGGGCGGCAAGGCTCATGACGGTGCCTTTGTCGAACCGACCATTCTGGAAGCCTCGCGCGGGTCACGCGTTGCACAGGAAGAAATCTTTGGGCCCGTGCTGAATGTCATGACCGTCAAGGGGTTCGACGAGGCAATCGAACTGGCGAACTCCACCGAATACGGACTGGCCGCTTCGATCTTCACAGCCAACGCCAAAAAGGCCCTGCGCGGCGCGCGTGCCATTCGCGCGGGAACCGTCACCGTCAACTGCTTCGGTGAAGGTGATATCGCAACACCGTTCGGCGGCTTCAAACAGTCCGGCTTTGGCGGGCGGGACAACAGCCTTGCTGCCCACGACCAGTACACGCAGATCAAAACGATCTGGCTGGATCTGTCCGACGACGAGGACGAGGCTGTCGGATGACATCAACCTGGTTCGCCAAGACGTTGCCGGACTTGCCAGGACCCGCAGCCTGGAACCGGATACTGGCGGACCAGCCCGCGCCTCAGACCCTGGCAGGCTCGACAACCGCCGATGTTGTCGTCATCGGCGCGGGTTTTGCGGGGCTGTCTGCAGCAAGGCGCCTGACCCAGATTGATCCTGCCCTGAAAATTGCCGTTCTGGATGCCTGCCGAATTGCGGAAAGTTCCGCCGGCCGGAATTCAGGCTTCATGATCGATCTGCCGCATGAGCTGAATTCGGAAGATTATGCAGGTGCAGGCGATGACCAGGCGATCACATCCTTGAACCGGCAGGCGATCGCCTTTGCCGGTGAAGCGGTTGAAGACTACGGCATCAATCCGAATTTCTTTGATCGTGCCGGCAAGATCAACGGTGCGGCCAGCGCCAAGGCCGTCCAGCACAACGAAAGCTATGCAACACATCTCCAAGGTCTCGGCGAGGCTTTTGACATGCTGGATGCCGCACAGATGACGGAGATCACCGGGAGCCGTCACTATCTTTCCGGGCTCTATACGCCCGGCACCGTCATGCTTCAGCCTGCGGGGTATGTTCGCGGGCTGGTGGACGGGTTGCGGCGTGTCGGTGTCCGCATTTTCGAACATAGTCCCGTACATCGGTTTTTACGCCAGGGAGGCGCATGGAAGGTCGTCACACCCGAAGGCGACATTGCGACACAGAAGATAATACTGACCGTGAATGGTCACCTTGAAAGCTTCGGCTTTGAACGCGACCGGTTGATGCAACTCTTCCTGTTCGCCGTCATGACGCCGGAACTGGACGCCGACGCCGTTTCAAGACTGGGCGGCTCCCCGAGATGGGGCGTGACGCCTTCGGATCCGATGGGAACGACAATGCGCCGCATCGATACTGACCAGGGCGGCAACCGGATCGTGACGCGCACCTGCGCGCTTCTGAAACCGAACATGCGCCCTGAGCCGAAAAGCCTGGAGCGGGCGGCGGGCGTGATGCAGCGGAAATTCGATCAACGGTTTCCACAGCTTGCAGGAATGCAAATGGAATACAGGTGGGCTGGGCATCTGTGCCTCAGTCTCAATTCGGTGGCTGTCATGCGGGAACTGGAGGACGGTGTATTTTCCGGCTGTGTACAGAACGGCCTCGGCACAGCGCGCGGAACCCTTACCGGTATTGGCGCTGCAGATCTTGCCTTTGGCGTTTCCAGTGAAATCACCCGCCACTTCGGCACGGAGGCTTCGCCGACGAAACTGCCGCCGCAGCCCTTTCGCGAGATCGGAGCCAACATGGTCCTGCGCTGGAAGGAATGGCGGGCGGCGGCAGAGTAGATCGTTCAAGCAGTTCGGAAGTACCACTCGAAAAGGTAACCGGACAAAAGTGACCCGATCACCGCCAGCACCAGGTACAGCAGAAACGGCTTCAGCCGCAGAACCGGGAAGATCGCAAGAGCGCCCCAGATACTGACTACCCCTCCTGCAACGAGAAACGCCATCGCGGCACCTGCTGCCATGCCGTTGTCCAGAAGGGCGCGGGTCAGAGGCAGAGCCGCATAGCCGTCAATGTATGCCGGTGCGCCGACAAAGACCGCCATGGGTATCGACCACCAATTGTCGTTTCCGACATAGGTCGCAAGCGCTCCGGGCGTGAGAGCTGTATTGAGTGCATATTCGGCAAAAAAGGCCGGTATCAGACAGATCAGGATGAGGCGCGTTGTCGAATAAGCCTGCCTTTTCAGGACGGTAGTCCTTTCACTGTCCTGCCAGACATACGGGTTGAAACCGTTGTCCTGTCCGCAGGCACAGGCGGAAGACGACACTGTCAACCTGTTGGATCTCAAGGCAGTTATGCCGCTTTGCTTTCGAAAAACCAGCGATGTGACAAAGCCGCCAAGCAGACCCATGCCGAAGGCTGCCAGCGTCTTGCCGATCGCAAACGGCATTCCAAGTGTTGCCGCTGTTGTCGCCAGCATCGCCGGATCAGTGATCGGTGACGACAGCCAGAACGCCATGACGGGTGCCAAAGGAACACCGGCTCCCAGAAGTCCTGCCATTAGCGGAAGCACGGTGACGCCACAGACTGGCGTAATTGCCCCGATCAACGAGGCCATAAGAATTGATCGACCATGATTGCCCTCGAACGCGAGCCTTATCTTGTTGTCCGCGCCGCTGGCGATGATCCACGCCGTCAGCGCAATGCCGGGAACGACTAGCGGCGAGACGGCAACAAGACCAAGTATCGAGAATTTGAAACCTTCCCAGAAAAAACCCGGCCAGATGGCGACGGGCAGGATCATCAGAGCGACGCAAGCAGCCAGTCGAAGCGACCGGATCCTGATCGCGGTCAAAGCAGTGCCACGGACATCCATTTTTTTGGCTCCTATCGTTTGTGGTTGCACGATAGAAGCAAATCATTCATAAGAAAAACGAATATCTTTAATTTCTGATATTGGTAAAACCGATGCAACATCTCGACAGTGATCTCTTGCGCACTTTTCTTGCCGTTGCCGAAACGGGCAGCATCACGGAGGGCGGACTGAGAATCGGAAGGTCTCAGTCCGCGATAAGCCTCCAGATGGCGCGACTTGAGCAGATCGTCGACCAACCGGTGTTCCACAGAACCGGCCGCGGCGTCACCCTGACGGATGCGGGAAAACAATTGTTTCCGGTGGCAAGGGAAGTAACCGCAAGGCTGGATGCGACGCTGCGCGACCTCACGTCCACGTCCCTGAGCGGGACATTGCGGCTTGGAATCCCGGACGATCACGGCAGAACAAAACTGACGCAGATCGTCGGAAGGTTCGTACAGGCGAACCCGCAGGTTCAGCTTGACGTGACCTGCTCATTGAGCCCGGAATTTCCGGTAATGCTGTCCAGCGGCAGACTTGATCTCGCTGTCTACGAGGTCCAGAATCCGTCTTCAAGCGAAGAGGTCGTATTCGAGGACACCACGCACTGGGTCAGCAGCAAGCACAGGAACCTTCTGGAGACAGATCCTCTGCCGGTGGCGTTGTTCGACCGTGCCTGCTGGTGGCGGGACGCGGCAATCAAATCCCTTTCCGCGAGTGACAAAGCCTTCCGCGTTGCCTATTCCAGCCAAAGCGTGGCGGGAGTAAAGGCGGCAGTCGAGGCAGGTGTCGCTGTCGGTCTGCTCGGTCGTTCCTCGATCGACGGTTCGATGACGATCCTCGACGAGCTTCACGGATTTACGCCAACTCCTTCATCCAAACTTGTTGTCGGTGTCGGTGACCAACAGGATGCGAACCTGATCAATTCTATGAAATCAGCTATTCGTGCAGTGTACCAACGCCAGCCGGAGACCATAATCTAGAGTGCATCCATCGCATGTTGGATCAATTGATGGACAGGCTTCAAGCGAACTGCTTCGGCTCAGGGAAGGCTCAAGCGGGTCATTCGCCCGCCATCCACGACATATGTCTGCCCCGTGACAAATCCGTTCTCCTCAGCAGCGAGGAACGCAACAAGGGCGGCCACTTCTGCCGGTTTTCCGGTTCGTCCAACCGGATGGAGAGAACCGACATCCCGCCTGAAGGCGTCCGGATCCGGCATCGCGTTGATGAAATCGAGATTGAGGTCGGTATCGATCCAGCCCGGCGCGACGGCATTGCACCTGATGCCATGCTTGCCATGATCAACAGCCACCGCACGCGTCAATCCATGCAACCCTGCTTTCGACGCCGAATAGGCGGCGTGATGGGCATTGCAACTGATGCCTTCGATGGATCCCACGTTCACAATGGCACCACGGCTTTGCCTGAGATGCGGCAGCGCGTGCTTGATCAGAAGGAACGGCGCAGTGAGATTGACATTCAAAGAGCGCTGCCAGTCGTCAAGATCCATCTCTTCGACGACGGCTTCCTGCATGACCCCTGCGTTGTTGACGAGCACATCCAATCGGCCCGCGCGCGCGGCAATTTCACCGACAATGCGTTCGGGCACAGCCAAATCTGCAAAGTCTGCAGGCACATGTTCGAAGTCAGGGTCCTTGCCGCGCTGTGCGGTGAACACCCGGGCGCCCTCGTCGCGCAACCGCATGGCAATGGCCCTGCCGATCCCGCTGCGCCCTCCGGTAACGATCGCAACCTTGCCTTCGAACCGATTCATGAAACCGACTTTCCGCCATTGACCTCGACAAGGGATCCACACATGTAGCGGGCCGCGTCGGACGCAAGAAACAACACGACCTCCGCAATATCGGCGGGCGCGGCGACCCGTCCGAGTGGAACGGTCTTGCCGAGTTCCTCGATTGCCGATTGCGGGTCAAAGCCGCGTTGTTCGAAACCGGAACGCAACATCGGTGTGTCGACTTCGTTCGGGCAAACCGCATTGATCCTGATACCCTGATGGGCATGGTCATGACCCATACACCGGGTCAGAGAGGCAATCGCGGCCTTTGTCATGCAATAAAGCGCGTGGTTCGGACCGGGGTGCACGCCCCAACACGATGCAAGATTGACGATCGCGCCGCCACCGGATGCAGCCATAATCGGAATACCTGCGCGGCAGATCCGGAAAGGTGCCTCCACATTGACACCGACCGAAAGCGTCCAATCCGCATCACTGGTTTCGGTCACGGGGCCCCGGGAAATTACACCCGCGTTGTTGATGATGATATCGAGACCCCCGAGTGCCTCCGCCGTCACCACCGGCAGCCGGTCAGCGTAAGATGCCTCCAGCAGGTTACCGGCAAATACCGCATCAGCCGCAACGCCATCGCAGTTTCGATCAGCGGCAGCCACTCTTGCACCCTCGGCCCGCAGCATCTTCGTGATTACCTGACCGATGCCGCCTGCGGCTCCGGTCACCAGAACACGCTTTTCTGAAAATCGCATGTGAGATCTCCCGGTCAGAACGAGGCGATGGGTGCACCGAACAGTGCTTCGTTCACCTCAATGCCAAGTCCGGCGCCCTGCGGCAATCGGATGTGGCCTTCGCGAATTTTCACGCCTTCATTTGTCGTATAGGGCGTTTCGATCATGGGTTCGGCAAGCCAGACACCTTCAAGGAGCGACGGCTTCACAGTGGCGGCGAGATGAGTGCAGGCGGCCGCGATGATGTCACCACCCCAGGAATCATCGCATGTATGGGGCAGATTGAATGCTTCACAGACATCCCTGAATGCGGCCATCTGCTGCAAACCGCCGATCCGCGTTACCTTCATGCCGAAACCATCTACCAGCCCGCGTCCTGCGGCTTGAATTGCGGTGGCAAGATCGACGCCGCTTTCATCCATGTAAATGCCGTGGGAAACCTGCGGCCGGATCTTTTCCAGATCCTCGATCCTGTTGCAGGGTTGCTCCATCACGAACGGAATGTCCTGGCATTCCCGGCTTACACGGAGCGCGTCGCGTGTTGTCCATCCCCGGTTGCCGTCGATGGCGAGCCGCATGCCAGACGCTGAAACCGTTTCCCAGACCTTGCGGATCGTTTCGATATCGAGTTCCACGGGACGGCCGCCGACCTTGATCTGCAGACGCGGGTATCCCTCATCCCGTTTCTGCGCGGCCAGCCTCGCGATGTCGTCGGGCGCTCCAACGCCTGTCGCGTAGTAAGACGGCAATCGTTCCCGTGTCACCCCACCCAGCAGATCGGCAACCCGGATATCGTAGTGTCTTGCCAACAGATCGTGGGCGGCAATGTCGACTGCTGCCTTGGCATAATTGTGCCCGTTGAGCTGACCATGCATGAGCCTGTTGATTGTCAGCGGCAGGATCTCTTTGCCGATCAATGCAGGGGCCAACTGTCTGAGCGCAGCCTGCGCACCACGCGCATGTGCTTCGGCATATGTCGGTCCGACCGGGCATGTCTCACCCCAGCCAACTTTACCGTTGTCGGCAACTAGCTTGACCAATGTCGATTCCAGAGCCCAGACCTCTGCATTGGCCATCGTGTATGGCCCGTTCTTCACCGGAAGATCGTGGCGAAATATCTCGACCGATTTGATTTTCATCTGGCATTCCGAAATGCTGGGAGACAACGGGAAGGACAGGACGCCTCTCCCGGCGATCGTCAGTAGTCCTGGTTCAGGGCGTCTTCCGCCGGAATTTCACGCTCGCGGCGGGCAATATAATCGAGCAACGCCTCGTTTCTGGCTTCATCGAGTTTCGGCTCCTGATATTCGGACAAAAGCTTTCTGGCCTGTTTCAGGGCCCGCTCGGTAATCTCGACTTCCCCTTCTGCCTTCCATTGTTCGATCGAATTGTTGTCGAACATGTCCGGCATGAAGAAAGCCCGCTGGAAGTTCTCCTGGGTGTGGGGATGGCCAAGGTAGTGACCGCCCGGGCCGACATCACGCACCGCGGCGAGTGCCTCGTCGAAATCGTCCCAGCGAGGCCCCTCCGCCATGCGATAGACCATCGCGCACTGTTCGGCATCAACGATGAACTTGGCAACGCAGCAATGCATGCCGGCCTCGTTCCAGCCCGCCGCATGCCAGATGTAGTTGGCACCTGCATGGATGACCGCGTTCAGGGTTGTGGCGCTTTCGTATCCGGCCTGCGCGTCGAAGGTTTTCGCACCGCCGAGTGATCCCGAGCTGCGCCACGGGACGTCATAGTACCGGGCCAGTTGCCCGATGAGAAAATTCATCAGGCTGATTTCAGGCGTACCGGCCATCGGAGCGCCGGATCTCATCGAGACCGTCGACAGGTAGTGCCCGTATATTGCAGGCGCACCTTTGCGGATCACCTGGGTATAGGCGAGTGCGCTGAGAGCCTCCGCGTTGAGCTGCGCCACCGCCGGAACGACAGATGCTGGTGTATTGGCGCCACCAAGCACAAAGGGTGAGCAAAGAACGGGCTGGTTCCGCTTGCTGAAGGCCCGCATGGCGCCGAGCATGGTCTCGTCCCAGACAAGCGGTGAGTTGCCGTTACAGTTTCCGGTCGTGACCGGATGATTTTCCAGATATTCCTCGCCGAACAGGATCGCGCACATGTCCATGACGTCTTCCGCATTCTTCGGACTGGTCGTCATGCCCATGAATGTCTTGTCGGAATGTTTCATCGAGGAATAGGTGATACGGAGGTGGCGGTGGCTGATAGGGTGGTCGTAAGGTTCCACGATGTGGTGTGCACTGGAGTGGATCGCCGGAAGCATGTGACTCAGCTTGTGAAACATGGCCAGGTCATCCAGCATCGGATTGCGCCGGACGCCGTCCAGGTCACGCAGGAAGGGTGCACCGGTCATCGGAACGAAGATCGTTCGATTGCCACCTACGGGGACGTTCTTCTTCGGGTTGCGGGCGTGATAGGTGAAACTGGAGGGAATGGTCCTGATCAGTTCGCGTACATGCTCGCGGTCAAGATAAACCCTCTCTCCATCGACCCTGGCGCCGGCCTTCTTCCAATCGTCCAGAGCGATCGGATCACGAAAGATGATGCCGACATCCTCCAAGATCGACATCGACGCGTCGTCGAGTTTCCGGATCTGATCTTCATCGAGCGGTTCGCACAGCGGCAGGTTCCGGGCAAGTCCGGGTAGCATGTCGTGGTCGGGAGCGGTCCGAAGGGCCCTGCGGCCTGCCCGGCCACCGCTACGGCTGCGAGCTGCAACACTCATGAATGTCTCCGAATTCTGGTCTGCTTTGACTCCAGCCTGCTCGTTCGGAGCCGCATTTTCCTGTCCGAAACCGAACACGGGGCGCATTTTCCGACATTGCCGCATTATTCGGCGATCAACGGGAACTCCTCCGGGCCGGAAGCGCCTGACCGGCGTGCGTTGTCGTGAAGGAACATCGCCCCTGCATCGAAGGCAGCAGCCTGACCAAACCGGTCACCGATATAGTTGAGGATCAGGTCGAGTGCGGCAGACGCGCTGCCACATGTCCAGAAGCGGCCATCCTTGACGAAACGGTCAGACAGGACACGCACCTTGGGAAAGGTCTCGGCGAACTCGTCGAGCAACTGCCAGTGAAGAGTTGCCGAACGTCCGTCGAGGTGGCCCAACATTGCAAGTTTCCAGGCGCCTGTGTCCGCGGCGATGATCGTGCAGTCCCGAGTGAGTGAAGAAAGGTAACGGCGAAGCGCTGTTGACGCATCGCCCTCACGGAACTCGTCTCCGGAGATCAGAAACACGAGATCAGCGGGCCCGGCGTCTGCGAGGCGAATGTCCGGAGAGACCTTGATCCCGCTCGAACTGCTGACTTCGGTGTCTGCCTCCGTCGCGATCTTCCAGCAGATCTCCGCTCCGGTGCAGTCCCGCACGACCCGAAGAGGCTCCAGCAGGCAGGCCAGTACCATGTTCGAGAAGGACCCGGAGAGCAGAATTGTCACATTGAAGTCAGGCATTGGCAGATCGGGACAGGTTTTTGGCAGAATCGGCACAACATTATCCGCTTGCATACATAAGCTGTATCCCCAGGAGAACAAGTCGGAGGCTTATCGTGCAGGGAAGGCGGCGCTCAAGAAGGAGAGCGAGGCGGACACCGAGATCCGCCCACACCTTCGGCGCGGTCCGCCATGAAGCGCACCTCACAGGGCGATGGGTTGACCTTGCTGCGCCCAATGCGTTGCGTCCCGAACAGGAACGGGTTGTTGGTCCCGGCCACGTGCCCAAATACGAGGCGCATACCAGGGACATCCTCTCGGAACCATGCTTCGGGGTTCGCGATATCGACACAATGATTGCCAATAGCTCCGCCGCAGACCAATGGTCGGAGAAATATCTTCCGGAATAGTTTCATGAAGGATGAGAAATGCCTGTCGACATGCTCAAAATCCCCTTGCGAACGGTGCCGTTTCTGATTCAACGCTCACAACACTCCCGTGTGAATCGCAACAATTTTCTTGCCACAATTGACGGGAAGCGGCTGAAAACTTGGAAGATAATGATGCTAAAAGTTAAATAATGTTAATTTCAGGGTCGTTGCAAGATGATACTAAAGTATTCAATAATATTAGCAGCTCAACATGCACCCAGAATGTGCGCCGCTGCCCAAAATTGAAGCAACTGGTCAAATCCTGTGCCGCAATGCGGAAAAACTGGATTTAATCAAGATCGAAAAAATGAAAGGAATAATTTCATCCAAAGGGTAGCGGAATCGGCAGTGTTCGTGTTTTGCTGATTATATGTCGCATATGAGCTTTGCAAATACCGGAAAAATGCTGAAGCTACATTTGGGAAACTCGCAGGCCTTGTGCCTGAAAAAAATCCATAAGGGGAGTAAGTATGACAAAATCCAAAAACCCGGAGTTACTGAACAATCTTGAGAAAGCGGCCCGTACCGGCGGCATCTCAAAACGTGAGTTCCTGCAATACTCCATGCTCGCGGGCGTGACGGCCTCCACTGCAACCGGACTTTGGACTTCGCAAGCCAAGGCACAACCCAAGCGTGGTGGAACGTTCCGCTACGGCGTACACGACGGCAACACGAGCGATAACCACGATCCAGGCACCTATCAGAGTGTCTATTCCATTCAGCTGGCGCACACGCATCGCAGCTATCTGACCGAAATTACGGAAGAAAACGGCCTTGGTCCCGATATGGCGACCGGTTGGGAAGCAAGCCCGGATGCCAAGGTCTGGACGTTCGAGCTCAATACCGATGCCGTATTCCACGATGGGCGTAAGTTTACCGCAAACGACGCCGTTGCTTCGTTGAATCACCACCGCGGCGAGAAATCGACATCGGCCGCCAAGGCTCTCCTCGATAGTGTCGTCGACATCAAGGTAGATGGTGACAAGCACATCGTGATCGAGCTCGACCAGGGCTTTGCCGATCTGCCGTGGATCATGACCGACTACCATCTCGTCATGCTGCCGGCAAAGGATGATGGTTCGGTGGACTGGGAAAGCGGTGTCGGCGCCGGCCCCTACAAGATCGAGCAGAACGAATTCGGCATTGGCACGACCCTTGTCCGTCACGACGGCTGGCACCGCGAGGGAGCGTGGTTCGACCGGATTGACATGACGGTCCTGAACGATCCGAACGCCCGCCAGACCGCACTTGTAACCGGTGATGTGGATGCGATTTCATCCGTGGACCTGAAGACCATGGCCCTGCTGCAGCGTCATCCGGATGTTGAACTCGACAACATTCCTTCGGGATCGGCAATCACACTGCCAATGTTCTGCGATGTTGCACCGTTCGACAATGTCGACGTACGCATGGCGCTGAAGCTGGCGATCGACCGCGAGGAAATCGTCGAGAAGATCGTTTTCGGCACCGGCACCCCGGGCAACGATTTCCACGTCTCGCCAAACATGCCTTACTTCCCGGCAGATATTCCACAGCGCACATACGATCCTGAAAAAGCCAAATGGCACCTGAAGCAGGCCGGTATGGAAAATCTTTCGGTCAGCCTGTCCGCTGCGGACAGCGTGCTGCCGGGCGCAGTGGACATGATCGTGCTCTACTCCGAGCAGGCGAAAAAGGCCGGCATCGACATCAAGCCGGTTCGTGAGGCAAACGACGGCTACTGGTCGGATGTCTGGCTCAAGAAGCCCTGGGTGTTCGTCAAGTGGGGTGCGCGTCCGACACCGGACAACATGTTCACGCTCGCCTACAAGGACGACGCTGCCTGGAACGAAGCGCACTGGAAGAATGCGCGCTTCAACGAACTGCTGCTTCAGGCCAAGGCGGAGCTCGACGAAACAAGGCGGGGCGAGATGTATCACGAAATGTGCACGCTCGCGCGTGACGACGGCGGCACAATCATCCCGATGTTCGTCAACTTCGTCTACGCTCGCCGCAAGAACGTCAAGCACGGCCCGAGTGTTGCCTCGTCCTGGGAGACGGATGGCGCACGGGGAACACACCGCTGGTGGTTCGAAGGCTGATATCTGAGATCGCGGCGGGCCCAGCTCGCCGCTTTCAACATGGGGCCGCCCTTTTGAGGGCGGTTCCGCACTAGACTGTCGGGTATTTCAAAAAGACAAATTCAGGATCTGTTCGAGATCCGCACCCGACACGAATCCGGTCAATTGGGGTACCGGACGTCTTTATTCTGGAGGGACAAATGGGGGACATCCTACAGCTGGTCCTAAAGAGACTTGGCTTAGGTGTGGTCACTCTTCTGGTGATCTCAATCCTGATTTTCTTCGCGGTTGAGCTGCTGCCGGGCGATATCGCCCAGGCCGTTTTGGGCCAAGCAGCAACACCAGAAACCGTGGCTGCATTACGCGAAAAGATGGGCCTCGATCAGCCCGCGATCTTGCGATATTTCCAATGGCTCGGAGGTGCCCTCACCGGTGATTTCGGTGTTTCGCTCATATCAGGCGAACGCGTCAGCGAAGCAATCAGCGGCCGCTTCGTCAACACGTTGTTCCTTGCGACATATGCAGCAGTCATAGCTGTACCGATTTCGATCATTCTCGGTGTCATAGTCGCATTGCTGCGCAACACGCTGTTCGACCGTGTCGCCAATGTCGTGACCCTGACGTCCATCAGCTCTCCGGAATTCTTCCTCGGCTACATCCTGATCCTGTACCTGGCCGTGAAGACCAACTATTTCCCTGCCATCGCCAGTCTCAGTACAGACATGAGTTTCGGTGAATTGCTTCACAGGACATTCCTTCCGGCGTTGACGCTGGTTCTGGTCGTAACCGCGCACATGATGCGTATGACCCGAGCCGCAATCATCAACCTCCTTGCATCGCCATATATCGAAATGGCCCGGCTCAAAGGCGTGCCGCCCTGGAAGGTGATCGTCAAACACGCGCTTCCCAATGCCTGGGCACCGATCATCAACGTGGTAGCGCTGAACCTTGCCTACCTGATTACCGGTGTGGTTCTGGTGGAAGTTGTCTTCGTCTATCCGGGTGTCGGCCAGCTCCTCGTCGACGCTGTTTCCAAACGCGACTTCCCGATAGTCCAGGCATGTTGCCTCATCTTCGCTGCGACCTTCATCCTGCTCAACCTGGCAGCAGATGTCGGATCAATCTTGACCAATCCGCGTTTGCGGCATCCGAAGTGAGGGCAGCGATATGAATACATTCGTCATCGGATACTATGCGCTGCTGATTGGGGCCTCCTGTCTCGCAGCCTATTTCAAGAAAAGACAACTGTTCCTGTTGATCTTTTCCCTCACACTCATTTCCTTCGTCACCGGGATCGTTGGTGGTGTCGGTGCCTTGCGTTTCATCACAGTCGCGGCTGGTCTTCTGGCACTGGCAGCCGGGGTGTCGTACGCTTTCCGTGAGTTTCTGATCATCATCGCGTCGGACGGTGTTGCAAAGGAACTTCGCACGGCTCCCCTGACCGCCGCGTTCGGCATGTTCGTGATCTTCACCTACGCCATTGCAGGGATCTTCGCGCCTATCATTGCCCCTTTTGGCGAAGCAGAGGTCATTTCCTCCGCCTTCGCGCCGGCGGATGAAAACATGCTGCTCGGAGCAGACCAGCTCGGGCGCGACATGTTCAGCCGGTTGATCTACGGTGCGCGCAACACCGTCGGTCTTGCCCTGGTGGCAACCAGTCTTGCCTTCATCCTCGGAGCGCTGACAGGTCTGCTGGCAGCGACCAAGGGGGGTTGGTTCGACCAGTTGATGGGCCGGGTCGCCGACGTGATCATGTCGGTTCCCTCGCTGATCTTCGCGCTGCTGATGCTGAGTATCTTCGGTACAAGCCTGTTCGTGATTGTCATCATCGTCGCCTTGATCTATTCCCCGCGCGTTTTCCGTCTGACGCGAGCCGTTGCGGGCAATGTCGTCGTGATGGATTACATCGAGGCTGCAAAACTGCGCGGGGAAGGCAACTGGTACCTGATCCGAAGGGAAATCCTGCCGAATTCGACCGCTCCACTGGTCGCTGAATTCGGCCTGGAATTCTGTTTCGTGTTCCTTCTGATCGCGGGTCTCTCGTTCCTTGGTCTCGGTATCCAGCCGCCGACCGCCGACTGGGGCTCCATGGTGCGCGAAAACGCCACGCTGATTTCGTTTGGCGAACTGACACCCCTCATTCCGGCAGCTGCTATCGCGTTGCTGACGGTTTCGGTTAACTTCGTCGTTGACTGGATGCTTTTCCGGTCCTCCGGCCTTAAGGAGGTTTGAGCATGGTCCCTAAAAAAGATGTGCTTCTTGAAGTCAAGGACCTTCGGATCGAAGGCTATTCGGATGAGCAGTGGATCGAGATCGTTCATGGTGTCGATCTCACTCTCCACAAAGGCGAGGTTCTCGGCCTGATCGGAGAGTCGGGTGCGGGCAAATCCACCATCGGGCTCGCCGCGATGGGATTTGCCAGGGACGGTTGCCGGATTTCCGGTGGTTCCATCGAGTTTGACGGCATGGAACTGACCACGACACCGGAAGGAGATTTGCGTGCGCTGCGCGGGTCAAGGATTGCCTATGTGGCGCAGTCTGCCGCCGCGTCCTTCAATCCGGCCCACCGGATCATCGATCAGCACACCGAAGCCCCGATCCAGTACCGCATCCAAAAGCGCGTGGAAGCGCAAGAGGATGCAATGGAGCTTTACCACCGCCTCCGGCTTCCCAATCCGGATGAAATCGGCTTCCGGTATCCGCACCAGGTTTCAGGTGGACAGCTGCAGCGCGCCATGACTGCCATGGCAATGGCATGCCGTCCCGACCTGATCATCTTCGACGAGCCGACAACGGCGCTGGACGTGACGACCCAGATCGAGGTTCTTGCCGCGATCAGGGACATTGTCGACCAGTTCAATACGGCCGCGATCTATATCACGCACGACCTCGCGGTCGTTGCGCAGATGGCAGATACGATCAAGGTCTTGCTGAAAGGCGAGGAAGTCGAAGAAGCGCCTACGGAGCAGATGCTGGATGCGCCGAGCGAAGACTATACCAAGAGCCTTTGGGCGGTGCGCAGTTTCAAGCGTCCGCAGAAGGAACGCCCGACGGAGGCCGGTTCAATACCTATTGTCTCTGTCAAGAACGTGGATGCAGCCTACGGCAAGATCAAGGTGCTTGATGATGTCTCTTTCGACATCTACCCGGGCATGACAGTCGCGGTGGTGGGCGAATCCGGATCCGGGAAGTCGACGACCGCACGGTGTATTACTGGCCTGCTGCCACCGACGAAAGGCGAGATCCAGTTCAATGGTGAATCCTTGCCGCCCCGCTATCAGGACCGCACAAAGGATCAATTGCGCCAAGCGCAGATGATCTACCAGATGGCGGACACCGCGCTGAATCCAAAGATCAAGATCAGCGAGATTATCGGACGCCCGGCGCAATTTTATCGTGGCGTGCGCGGAGCGGAGTTGAAGAACCGTGTCGACGAACTTCTGGACCTGATCGAGCTGGATCCGGCGAAGTTCTACAACCGCTACCCGCCAGAGCTTTCCGGCGGTCAAAAGCAGCGTGTGGGAATTGCGCGCGCGCTGGCGGCGGACCCGTCCTTCATCATTTGCGACGAAGTGACAAGCGCGCTCGACCAGCTTGTCGCGGAAGGCATCCTGAAGCTTCTCGACAAATTGCAGGAAGACTTCAATCTGGCCTACATGTTCATCACCCACGATCTGGCGACCGTGCGCTCGATTGCCGACGAAGTGGTCGTGATGCAAAGGGGCAAGGTGGTTGAGCAGGGGGCAAAGGACGAAATGTTCACCCCGCCACACCATCCCTATACGGATCTTCTGCTGTCTTCGGTGCCCGAAATGGACCCCAACTGGCTGACGACCTTGCTGGAGGAGAGGGGAACCGACTCCATCGGCGAAGCCGCGAATGTCTAGGACCACAAAATGAAAAACCCCGGGACCAGGGTCCCGGGGTTTTTCAATGTCTTCATTGAACAGGCAGGCGCTTGCCTAGCCGACCATCAGATAGCCGGACAGAGCCATTACGCCGACGATTACGGCGTATACGCCGACCAGACCCTGCCAGGATCCGCTCTGCTCTTTGTACTCACGAATAAGTTCATCACGGGTCATGCCGACCTCCTGTCGCCCGGGCAATGTCCGGGATGATGGTGTTTCCATTTGAGGCGACACTTAAGCGACAGAGATTAATATTTCAATGACCCAAACATGAAATCGCACTAACATTTCTGCATATCTACTCTGCTTCACATTCACCCAGCGGGTAGCTTCGACGGCAATTCAGACGCGATCCGACACGAATCAAGCGTGTTCAGACCTTGATTGAAGCTTTCCCCAAGTGTCCAACAGACAGGACGCTGGAAGATCGCACCCGATTTCCCAGACGGAAAGACCATCGCGCCATGCCGACGGAGGTCCTATCTTTCAGACTTCGATTTGTAGGTTTCAAAAACCGAAGCCGTATCGAACTGATTGGGCAATTCGTCGACAGTCGCGTCATAAACGGACCTGCCAGCTTCGAACAAAGGGGCAAAAACACCCTTATCTTCAATATCTTCGCCAATAATCCGCAGATCCTTTTCAAACATTTTCAGACTGGCGGAAGGCGGATCGTAAGCGCCGTTGATCATCAAGGGCATGCGCAGGTCTGACATGCGAGACTGCCCCGCACCAGACGACAGCAATCGATAGACCGTGTCGCGCTCCAGACCGAGTGCATCGGCATAGTTCAGCGTTTCGGCCGCTGCGACATTGTGAATTGCTACGGCATGATTTGCGACGAATTTCAGTTTCGTTCCGTTTCCGAAGTCACCGACATACATCACCATGCGCGTGAATTTTTCCAGAAGGGGTCGGATTTCCGCGACCACCTCTTCTGGCCCGGACGCCATCATCACGAGATCGGCTTCAGCAGCCTGGGCACCCGTTCCGCTGACAGGACAGTCCAACAGGACCGCGCCGGATTTTTCCAGGAGCGATCTGGCCTCCTCCTTGTCCGCCAGGGAAAATGTTCCGGTCTCGACAACGACCTGCCCTGGCCGGAGTCCGGTTACCAACTTCTCGCAGACCGAAGCGAGCACATGCGGTGCGGCCAGCGAAAGTACGATTGCGTCACAATCTGAAACCCAGTCACCGAGCGTTTCGAATACCGAACCTCCCTCCTCCGCCAGCTTGGCCCGCGCAGTTTCAGACGGGTCGACACCAAACACGGTTTCACCGGATCGAATGAGATTGCGAGCGTATGCGCTCCCCATGATTCCGAGACCGATCACTCCAACAACCACAGTCGTTCCTCCTCGTCCGCATCGGAGAGTTCAAATGAGCCAGACCGGGGCAGAGCGGCAGCCCTCCTGGCGGTATGCCTTCAGGACATTTCTGGCTGTAACGGGTATTCCCAATCCCGTACAAACAGCGGTTCGGGTAGCCGAAAAAGTTCATTGCCCTGCCATGCACCGACATCCAGCGGAGGCAATTCGTCTGGGAATGTTTTCACCTTGTCACCATCTGGCAGTCGTAACGTCACCCTGGCAGCATTCATTGCATTGTTCAGTTTCAATCCTTCCGGGCGACCATGAAGCGCCTTTGAGAACCTCGGAACCTCGCCGGAAGATCTGGGGCCAAGCGGGTACCCGGCGGACTGGAGTTCAAGCGGAAATGCCGGATGTCCGACCATGTCATTGTCAACTGTAATGTCCAGTTCCGTCCAGGCCTTGGTGAATCTTCTTTTCTCAATGGACTTGATGGTTTCCCAATCCGAAGACGGGTCATGCCGTGCCTGCCAGTCCTTGCCAAATGGATTGACCTGGTTGAGTGAAATCGACAGAGCGTCCTCGTTATATGCAATGACATTGTTGAGGTGATGGAAATTTCGTATCCGCTTTTTCTTGAATATCGGATTGCGCACGAACCAGGAGTTATGCACGACATAATGCGGACCGACCGCTTCGTGGTTCGTTCCGAATTTGAAGAGGCGGCCTGTCGACGGATCCTCCGGGTCGGGTCCCGGCCGCTCACGGCTCCAGCCGAGATTTCCATAGATGTAGAAAAATCCGGATTGCTCCGGTTCGAGGGAGAAGGGCGCGTAGCAATCGACGAACTTGTTGTGTCTGACTGTCCAGTTGAAGGCATAGTTCTCAGGTTCGACCGCATTGTCGCGAATGCGGACAAACCAGTTGTCGCTGATCATCACATTCCTTGAATGACGATGCCGCGTATCCTTCGACGCCTGATTGAAAAAATGGATGCCGTTAAAAGCGTCCACGATGCAGTTGTTGCGCAGGATGACATATCCGGCAATGGTCCATGCCCGGAAAAAGTCACCGTCATAGGCGCGTGAATCGTCCGGCTGGACGAATTCGCCCGTTACACTGACATCGGAATGAATCTGGTTAAAATGCGTTTTTCGCCAGAGATGGCAACCGTCGACCTCCCTTTCATCCAGCAGGTATCCGTTGTCCCTGATGGACCGGACCTGAATGTCTCCATGACAACCAAGGTCCTGGATCCAGTCGCAGTTTTCAATCAGGAGGTGTCGCGTGTCGGCTCCCGTTGCCCCGATGGCAAAGGTTCCACCGCGGAAATGGATGCCCCTGATCGTTATGTGCTGACAATTCTCGATATAGATCGCAGTTGGCCAGCAGTTTTCGAATGTAAGGTCTTCCAACACGATCCACTGACAGTCACGCAGGACAAGATGGGCGTTGTCGGCCATGAAGTAGAGGCCGGGATAGTTTCCAGCCGCTTCATGCGCCCGCGCCAGTCTGTTGGCTTGAACATTGAATTCTTCGAAAGTTTCCCTGGTGCCGAAAACAGTCGGCGATCGTTTGGCCGCCATCTTGTTCACATCCGGGGCAACCGGCTTTTCTCCGCGGATGCAAACGGGTCTTTCACGCGTGCCGCTGATGCCACTGATTACAACCGGATCGGTAAAACACGCGGCTTCGAGAGCCAGCACATCGCCGGGTCCCAATTCCCTGACGGCAGCGTGAATGTCCATATTCCCCCCAACATCCCAATTCAAAATACCGAAGATCCAGATCGAAAACAGCGCGAAACGTGACAGCCCGGCTTGAGCGCCATATTCAGACGCCCGCATTCAGATAAACGGATTTAGGCACGGGCACCCTACCACAACCCAGACCTGTCCTCGAACCGGCGGATTACGGGTCTCTCGCCGCCATGGCACGCTTCTGGTGCTGGCAAAACCGGTGTCTACGACTTGACAAGTGGCCAGTTTTCTATTTAGTTCGGTTACTGAACGAACTAATTGAGAGAACCAGTGGCCGATCCTTCCAATATATCCAGGCGAATGTCCCTGAGCGCGGTGGTTCAGGCCATCGCGAGCTTCGGCCCCATCTCCCGGGCAAGCGTTTCGAAAATCACGGGCCTTTCCAAGCAGACGGTCTCGGAAATCGTCGGCAACCTGGAAGTTGAAGGCTGGGTCAGAACCGTTGGTCAGACGGAAGGCCATATCGGGCGCCGGGCCGTCGTTTACGAAATCGTACCGGACGCCGCCTCGGTCGCGAGTGTGGACCTTGGCGGCACAAAGATCCGTGTCGCGATCTGCAACCTGACCGGAGCCGTAGTCAACGAACTGGAGGAACCGACGGACAAGTCCGGTGGCGAGGCCGTCATCAGGCATGTCACCGATCTGGTTCAAAGAGCGGCCGGCGGGGCGAAGCTCAACTCGAAACTGCCGCGTGTTGCCGTCATCGGTGTGCCGGGTGTCCCTGATCCAGGAACGGGACAGATCAGGATGGCTCCCAATATCCCAGGTCTCGACTGTATCGATGCGCCAGGCCTATGGCGGCGCCAACTCGGTATCGAGGTTTTCGTCGAAAACGACGTGAACCTGGCGGCGCTTGGAGAACACTGGCTTACAAAACGCGGCGAGAAGGATGACCTTGTCTATGTCTCCATTGGCACCGGGATCGGTGCGGGGATCGTTGTCGGCGGGCAGCTTCACAGAGGTGCCAGCGGTGCCGCGGGAGAAATTGGCTATCTGCCCTTCGGAGCTGATCCGTTTGAACCGGAAAGCCTGAAAACCGGTGCGCTTGAACGCGTCGCGGCGACCCATGCCATCACCGAGATGTATCGGAAGAGAAGTGGCAGAAACCGGAGTGTTCCGGAAATATTCGAGGCCGCCAACCAGGAAGACGCGGACGCACAGGAGACGTTGGACCAGACATCGAGACAGATCGCTCGCGTAACAGCCGCCCTCACTGCCGTGATGGATCCCTCGTGCATCGTGATAGGTGGCTCCATCGGAGCGCGGGAAGAGCTTTTCAACCGCGTTCGAAAATACTTGTCGATGTGTTTTCCACGCCCTGTGCTGATTGAAAAATCAACGCTTGGAAACCATGCGGCACTTGCAGGCGGCGCATCGGTTGCCCTTTCCCGATTGCACCTGTCACTGTTCGCCGAAGGCCTGAAGGGTGTTGAAATTTCAGTTCCGCCACCCTCCGTCGAAACCTTCAAGAAAGGTGTCGCGTGATGGCCCGGGATCTCCTTTCCAGCCTTGAGGCCCATCAGGACCGGGACGCAGACCTGCAACTGCTTCAGCAGGCCATCGCCGTTGAGAGCGTTACCGGAAACGAAAGCGCCTTTGCACTCTTCCTGAAATCACAGCTGGAAACACTCGGACTTGAAACCGGATCCGGAGAGTTTCTGCCCGGCCGTATGAACGTCTGGGGCCGCACCGGGAAGAATGGTGATGAGGACCCTAAACTGATGTTCGTGGGGCACACGGACACGGTTCATGTACGCGGCTGGGAAGAAAACTGGCAAGGCAAGCCCCAGCAGGATCCTTTTTCCGGCGCGTTGATCGACGGCGAAATCTGGGGTCGCGGTGCGTGCGACCTGAAGGGCGGTATTTGTTCTGCACTGGGCGCGGTCAGACTGTTGCAACGCGCGGGTTTTCGACCGGCAGGCGGTCTGTCATTTGCATTCATTGGCGATGAAGAAAGCGGCGAACCGGGCACCGGGGTCTCTGCCGGCGCCCACGACCTCGTGAAGCGTGTCACTTCGGGTGACATCGACCGGCCTGATTTTGCAGTCTACCTCGAACCGACAAAGCTCGATGTCTGCACGGCACAGATCGGATTTTTCATTGCCGACGTCGCGGTTACCGGCAAGTCGGCCTATTTTGGAACACCAGAACTCGGGACCGACGCCTTGAAGGCAACCCATTCGGTTCTGGAATGTCTTTGGGCACACGAAGACGACCTGGCGGCCGGTCCGAAACATGATCTTGTGGGTGCCTCTTCCATTCTCGTAACGGACATACAAGGTGGCGGCTACATCGCCGTTCCCGGGTCGTGCCGAATTTCCCTGATCCGGAAACTCCGACCCGGTGAAAACCTCGATGTTGCCGTCAGTGCATTTGAGACCGTTGTCCGATCCGCTCCGGTCGCGGACGGCATCACGATTGATATTCAATATCCCGCCGGCCGGGATCACAGATATGGCGGTTCGCCTGTCGAGATCCCGCAAGATGATCCGACCGCGGTCCGTCTTTCAGACAGCATTCGCCGGACGACTGATCACGGTGGAGCCATCGGGGGAGCACCCTACTGGTCGGAAATGCCGTTTCTTGTCAACGAGATCGGATGCCCGGCCGTTTATTGCGCACCGGGCGATATCAGCCTGGCGCATACATTCGAAGAGCGCATCGACGTGGAGAGCTATCTGGCAGCCGTCAGGGCTTTCGCGCTGTTCGTGGCCGACTATTGCGGCCTGGAAGAAGCACCATAAACACCAATACCAGAGGGTTACCAATGAGACTGACTGCAAAAAATCTGGCTTCATCCGCCCTTCTCGGGCTGCTGAGCTTCGCCTCCCTGTCCAGTTTTTCCCTGGCTGAAACCATTGGACCGAACAACGAAAACGCAACTCCCTCCTCCGCTGTCGTCGTCGCGGATGACAAAGTGGACGCCATTCGGTCCGGCAACTACAAGGCCGCGCTCCTGTGGCACGACCAGTCGGATTTCGTGAACGCCGTCACCGCAGGTGCAAGTGACGAGTTCAAACGCCTCGGAATTGAGGTCGTGGCGACTGCCAGTGCAGGTTTCGATGCAGCGAAGCAACGCAGTGACATCGAAACTTCGCTCGCAAAGGAACCGAACATCATCCTGTCTCTGCCGCTTGATCCGGTTACATCCGCAGCGGCATTCAAGGAAGCGCGCGACAGTGGTGTTTCGCTTGTCTTTCTGTCCAACCTGCCCTCCGGGTACGAACATCCACGGGATTACGCAGCCATCGTCACCGACGACCTTTTCCAGATGGGCAAGCAGGCGGCCGACGCCCTTGCGTCATCAATGAACGGCAAGGGAACCGTCGGCTGGATCTACCACGATGCCGACTACTACGTGACCAATCAGCGGGACAACGCCTTCAAGACAACGATCGAAAACGACTATCCGGACATTTCAATCGTCGCCGAACAGGGTATCAGCGACCCGGCCCGTGCCGAGGAAATCGCCAATGCGATGCTTCTGAAGAACCCGGATCTTGGTGGCATCTACGTAACCTGGGCAGGACCGGCAGAAGGCGTGCTGGCGGCCTTGCGGGCGAACGGCAACAAGAGCACGAAGATCGTGACACTCGACCTGTCCGAGCCGGTTGCCGTCGATATGGTTCGCGGTGGTAACGTCGCTGCAATCGTCGCAGACGAGGCTTACGAACTCGGGCGCGCCATGGCCGCCGCCGCTGCCCTGCGTCTTGTCGGCACGGATGTACCGCCCTTCGTCGTCGCACCGGCCATAACGGTTACCGCAGACACGGTTGCCGAAGGCTGGAAGAAATCATTGAACATCGATCCGCCGGCAAGCGTTTCCTCCGCGAATTAACCCGGCCAAGCGGCGGGCAGCCTGCTGCCCGCCGGTTCATTCGATCATCCTTCGCTTTCAATCACTCGGGCAAGAACCAAAGATGTCGACCTTCGATCCTCGGAAAACCGGCAAAACGAGACTGCGATGAGCTCCTCCCTTTCGCTGCTGCGGCGACTGGATCTGCAGAGATCCGTAATCTATGTGGGCTTTCTGGCCATCTTCCTGTTCTTTGCGGCTACGCTCTACAACGATGGCTTTCTGACCTCGCGCAATCTGACCAACATCGTGCTGCAGACCGCACCCGCCACGATCATGGCCATCGGTCTGGTATTTGCCCTGTCCGCAGGCGAGATCGATCTGAGTTTCGGATCGGTCGTGGCTGTCTCGGCGCTGTCCGCCGCAGTTGCCATGCAGAGCTTCCCGATGGCCGTCGGCATCCTGGCCGGGCTAGGCGCAGGCGCGCTGATTGGAGCGATGAACGGCATTCTGGTTGCCTATCTTCGCCTGCCTTCGTTTCTGGTCACACTGGCCACGATGGGCCTGTTTGCCGGCATTGCACGTTCAATGACGGATCTGCGGTCCATTCCTGTACTGAACGACACATTCACCGGCATCTTCGGATCCGGGAAACTGTTTTCCATACCCTCGCTCGTCCTCTGGACCATCGTTGCGGTTGCGATCGGACACATCGTCTATCGCAGCACACGGTTCGGTGCTCATGTGCTCGCAACGGGCGACAATGCCCGGGCTGCGCAGGTCTCCGGGATCAAGGTGCCCCGGATCCGCCTGGGTGTATTGACGCTGTGCGGCACCATGGCCGGGCTGGCGGGGCTACTCTATGCCGGTCGCCTCCAGGCCGCAAAATACACACTCGGCGAGAGCGATCTGATGACCGTAATTGCCGCTGTCATTGTCGGCGGTACGGCCCTGAACGGCGGCAAGGGGTCGATCATCGGCGCGTTGCTCGGCTCGCTTCTGATGGGAATGCTCAACAACGGACTGATCCTCATGGGTCTTGATGTTTCCGACCAGATGATCGTCCGAGGGCTGATCATCCTGATCGCGGTCGCCGTTTCGCTGCGCGACACGAGCCGGTAACTCGGAGAAGACAGATGTTTCTTGACGTTTTAATCTGCCGTAATCCGGCATTCATCGAAGCCGCGATGGAACTTCATCAGGCAGGACGCATTCCGGCAAATGCCTATGTACTCGACCTTGATGCGGTCGAACGCAACGCACGCCTTTTCCAACATGAGGCGCAAAGACATGGCCTGAAAACCTTCGCGATGACCAAGCAGGTCGGACGTCATTCCGGCTTTTGCCAGGCGGTCATGCGCGGCGGCATCGACCGGGCCGTCGCCGTCGACATGGCCTGCGCGCTTGCCTGCGACCGGGCCGGTCTCAAAACAGGCCATCTGGGACACCTGGTGCAGATCCCCCGACATGAAGCGGCCTATGCCGGTACCAATCTGCAACCGGACTACTGGACCGTCTTTTCAGACACAAAAGCCGGGGAAGCTGCATCGGCAGCACGCTCGGCGGGCCGCGAACAAAATCTGCTGGCGCGAATTCAGACCGAAGGCGATACGTTTTACCGTGGCCATGAGGGCGGGTTTGCGGCTGAAGACATTGTCGCGATAGCAGAGCGGCTTGATGATATGGAGGGCGCTCGCTTCGCGGGCATCACGACCTTTCCAGCGCTGCTGTTCGATCTTGAGGCCCGCAAGGTAAAACAGACACCGAACCTGGCAACCCTCGGCCGGGCAGCGGATGCCCTGGCGAAGGCCGGCAGGACCGGTATCGAGATCAATGCACCCGGCACGACCTCCTCTGCCGTGGTCGCGGCACTGGCGGCATCGGGTGCGACCCAGTGCGAACCGGGCAACGGGCTCCACGGCACAACGCCTCTGCATGCGGTCGAGGACCTGCCGGAGGATCCCGCTGTTCTCTACCTTTCCGAAGTCTCCCACCATCATGGCGGCAAATCCTATTGCTTTGGTGGCGGTCTTTATATTGATCCTGTTTTTCCGGATTATCAGGTGCGGGCGATCGTCGGTCCGGAACCGACATCGGACCGGTCTGCGCTACGCGATGTCGAGATCCCCGATTATTCCGCCATCGACTACTATGCGATGATCGACGCCACCGGCCCGAGACCGCCGGAGCCAGGTGACACGGTCATATTCGGTTTTCGCGGCCAGGCCTTCGTCACGCGAGCGCTTGTGGTCGGCCTCTCAGGTGTCGCATCGGGCAACCCCGCCGTTACGACAATAGAAAACGGTTTTGGGGATCAGGTCTCCTGGCCGGGAGCGTTTCGTCCGTGAACCTACAAGCCCCCGTCCTTTCGCTCGCCAACATTCACAAGGCTTTCGGCGGCATTGTCGCGATAGAGGATTTTTCGCTCGATCTACATGCGGGCGAAATCGTCGCGCTTGTCGGTGATAACGGTGCCGGCAAGTCTACGCTGGTCAAGATTGTTTCCGGGGTGCACCGCCCCACATCCGGCGAGATCCGCCTGGACGGCGATCCCGTCTCCTTTTCAGACGCCAGTTCCGCACGCAGCTTGGGGATCGAGGTGGTCTATCAGGATCTTGCCCTTGCGGACCAGCAGCCAGTCTACATGAACATGTTCCTCGGCCGGGAACTGATCAAGCCGCCCTTCGGTCTGCTCGACAGGAAACGCATGCACAGGGAATGCCAGCAACTGGTCGATGAGCTGGACGTGCGTATTCCGTCCGCAGGGTCCGTCATCCGGGATCTCAGCGGCGGTCAGCGACAGGGAATAGCAATTGCGCGCGCCACGCACTGGGCAAGCAAGCTGGTGCTGCTGGACGAGCCGACCGCAGCCCTTGGTGTCGCGGAAACGGCAAAGGTGGAGGAACAGGTAGCCGCGCTGAAGGAAAAGAACCTCGCGATTTTGATCATCAGCCACAGCCTCGACCAGGTCTTCCGCCTTGCCGACCGGATTTGCGTCTTGAGGCGTGGACAACAGATCGGCGTGCGCGAGACTGCCAAAACCGACAAGAACGAGATCGTCTCCATGATAACAGGTGTTTCGGGAAAATCCTGATCACGGCCAGTTGGCATCCGGCCGGCAATGCCAACCATCAAATCGGATTTTGATTGCTGGAGTAGCTCCGCTCAAGTTCGATGAGACGCTGTTTGCGCCAGAGCCCACCGCCATACCCGGTCAGCGATCCGTCCGCTCCCAGCACCCTGTGGCACGGCACTACAATCGCGATCTGGTTCGCACCGTTTGCCCTGGCAACCGCGCGCACAGCTTCAGGTCTTCCCAGCTCTCTTGCAAGCTCTGAATAACTCCTTGTGCCTCCGGCCGGAATTTTCAGAAGTTCCCGCCAGACATCCCGCGTGAATGTCGAGCCGTGCAGCGCAAGCTTCGTTTCAAAGACGCCGGAACTGCCGTCGAAAAACAGTCGCAATTCATCCTGGATCTGGTCGGTTATTTCGGTGCGCCCGAAGCCGATATTGCCTTTTGCGAAACCCTGGAGCTTTCTGAATTCCGCCGGCAGGGCCCTGCGGTCCAGAAACTCCAGAAGATGCAGTTGCGTCCTGTCCGTCACTGCAATCAGCGGACCGAGCGGAGATGGCACCCAATCGGCAAACAACATGGGGTCCTGCGAAAATGTTCCCGGCGCCTGCCCCAGTATTTTGGCAAACGCCTCGCGAAAGGCGCTTGGCGATTCAAAGCCAGCGGTGATTTGCGCATCGATGACCTTGCCGCCCTCGGCCAATGTCGAAAAACCTTCCTGCAATCGCCGCTGTCGCGCCATTTCCAGAAAAGTCATGCCGAAATGGCGCTTGAAGGCCCGCCGTACCGTTGATGGGTCCAATCCCATCCGGACGATATCCGGCTCGCGCCAACGATATCCCGGCTTTCCTTCCAGGGCTTCTATCAGGGGCTTTACGACCGGGTCCGCACTTGCTTGCGGTGTTGTCGGCTTGCACCGTTTGCACGGGCGGAAGCCGGCGTCGATACATTCGGCAACAGTTTCGTAAAAGGTGCAGTTTTCGCGTTTCGGTTTGCGTGCCGGGCAAGTCAGCCGACAGAAGATGCCGGTAGAGGCCACACAGACATAGACACGCCCGTCATAGGACGGGTCGCGATTGAGGAGCGCTTCATACAGCGTGTCGAAATCGGATCGGATCATCAGCATGACCTGACAATAGTTTGTCCAGCGGAATGGCGCAGCCGGAAATCGGGCGTCTATTCACGGCTTGCACATCGTCAACGATACACCTGATCCTCGGCAGGGAACTTGCGGTCCTTGACCTCGTCCGAATAGGCTTTCACCGCTGCCTCGATCTGGCCACCAAGATTGCCGTAGACCTTGACGAATTTGGGCGGTGCCGGATTGAGGCCAAGCATATCCTCCAGCACCAGGATCTGGCCATCACAGTCTGCGGATGCACCTATGCCGATGGTCGGGATCGGGATTTCCCTGGTGATCTGCGCGGCAAGCGGTTCAACCATACCTTCCAGGACAACCGAAAATGCACCTGCTTCGGTAACAGCTGATGCGTCCTCGAAGTGCTGGTCCCAGTCATCCTCGTGCCTTCCTTGCGTCTTGAAACCGCCCATGACGTGGACCGATTGCGGCGTCAGGCCGATATGAGCCATCACGGGAATTCCGCGCTCAGTGAGGAAGTGAATGGTTTCGGCCATGCGGACACCACCTTCCAGCTTTACCGCGCCGCATTGGGTCTCTTTCATGACGCGTGCTGCGTTGCGGAAAGCTTCTGAAGGACTTTCCTCATAAGTGCCAAATGGCATGTCGACAACAACAAGCGCTTTCTTGGTGCCGCGGACGACCGCCTTGCCGTGCATGATCATCAGATCGAGCGTGACACCGACCGTCGATTCCATTCCGTGCATGACCATCCCAAGGCTGTCGCCAACGAGAATGAAATCGGCGTAGTTATCGACGATGGCGGCCGTGTGCGCATGATAGGACGTCAACGAGACGATGGGATCCCCGCCCTTGCGTTTCGCGATTTGCGGCGCGGTCAGGCGGCGGACAGGTTTTTGAACACTCATGAAAAGTCCCTTCAGCTTCAGGTCACCGGCGCGATGACGCGCTGATCAATCAGGAGAACAGGTCCGAAACGTACCGCCAGCAGCACAACAGCCGGTCGATCCAGCGCGCCTGACAGCGCGCCCAGGGTCTCGGCATCACGGATGTCGACGCTTTTGACCTCCGCGGATGGGGCCTGCGCGAGTCGAGACCTGACAACGGCCTCCAGTTTGGCGATTGCAGGCCCTGTTTTTGCAAACTCCTGTGCCCGATCGAGCGCGCGATTGAGCATGACGGCTTCAGACCGGTGATCTTCCGAAAGACGAACATTCCGGGAAGACATTGCCAGACCATCGTTTTCGCGCACGGTCGGGTGGCCGGCGATTTCCAGCGGCATGTCGAGGTCACGTACCATCTGACGGATAAGTGTGAGTTGCTGGTAGTCCTTCTCGCCGAAGACGGCGATGTCCGGTGCAACGATATTGAACAGCTTGGTCACGACAGTCGAGACTCCACGAAAGTGCCCTGGACGCAGGGCTCCTTGCAGGATTCCAGACAGGCCCGGCACGTCGACATGAGTTCCACCGCCCGCGCCGTACATTTCCTCCACGCTCGGCAGAAACACTGCGTCCACCCCCTCCGCTGCCAGAAGGTCAAGATCTTGTTTCTCGTCGCGTGGATAGGTCGCCAGATCTTCATTGGGACCGAACTGAGTGGGGTTCACGAAAATACTCGCGACGACCCGGTCTGCCTTCTGGATCGCCATACGGACCAGAGCAAGATGCCCTTCATGCAAGTATCCCATTGTCGGCACGAGTCCGACCGTTTGCCCCACCCGTTTCCAATTCCGCACGTTTTCGCGCATATCCGCCTTTGTCCGGCAGATTATCATTGTTTGCCCTCCCAGACCTTCAGTTCCCGCCAAGGTCCCGCTTACTTCGCAGGTGCAACATAAGCCGGCGATCGATCAAGGTCCAGTAGCCAAAGAGAGGTGGCAAGGCGTCATCATTACCGCATGCAAAAGCCAATGCGAGCCGGTCCGGATAGCGGCCAGTCCCGGAATACATTCAGAAAACAAACACGAACGATCCGCTCGGAACTTCAATTTGAATTTCGTGCGGACTGACCTGCTTTCAGCACCCAATCGACACTCCGCAGATAATCGTCCAGGGTCAGACCATGATTTGACGGCGCTGCAACTGCGGAAAAAACAAAGCCATGTGTGTAGTCGACCAGCAGATTGAGCAGCACGTCCTGCTCGTCGCCATCGTTGAGCATTCTGGTGTTTTTCCGGATCTCTTCCGTGACCGTAACGACCTCGCCGCTCATCAAAGATGGATCGTTCAGGATGCAGCGCACAACGTTCGCATTTTCCAAGGCCCGGGTGCAGTAAGTTGAGAGTATGTGTCTGAGACGTTCTTCCGGGGTGTTGCCTTCGATATGAGTAAGGGTACCCTCGAAGGCGTTTCGTATCAGCGCGGCAATCAAACTCCTGTGGCTGCCGACATGGTATTTGATCGCCATCGCGGTCACGTTCAGCGCATCGGCCAAACGCCGAAAAGACACTGCTTCCAAACCTTGCTCATTGAGCAACGGAAGTGCGGTCGAAAGTATATGTTCCCTGGAAATGGAGCGACTGCCTTTCTGCGGGCGCCCTTTGAGCCTGCCAGACGACATCACTCAAATCACCACGTAGTACATATGGATCAGTCCCGACTTGAACCGGTCCACGCTTTCGAGTCTCAGGTCGATGTCACGATCCAGTTCTCCGAACATGCGGATACCTTCACCAATGAGAACAGGAGCAATCGCAACCCGCATGTCTGCAATCAGGCCTTCGCGCATGAACGATCGGATGATAGCGCCGCCGTCCACATAGACGCGGCCAATACCACGCTCACCGAGACGCGACATGAGTTCGGCCGGTGAGAGCCGGCTCAGCTCGACCTTGGACTTAACGTCTTCGGGGATCTCATCATCGGCAAGTGACCTGCTCATCACGATGACTGGTTTCCGATACGGCCATTCGCCAAATCCCAGGACCGTCCTGAAGGAGCCGGAGCCCATCACGATGACATCGATGCTGTTCTGAAAAGCGGCAAATCCGTAGTCTTCACCCTCCGTGTCGAGCTTCATCAACCAATCGAGGGTGTGATCCTTTCGCGCGACAAAACCATCAAGCGACATTGCCATCATCGTGTGACCGGTCGGCACGATTTCCTCCTCTTTTTATACAGTGTATAATTATTGTGGCGACAATCGTCAACCGCACTCCGAAAGGTTGTTTCATCCATTCTCTTTAGCCTGGTGAGGATGCCGAATTGCGGTGCCGGACAATCGCATCCTTGCGGACGACGACAACAATTGATCGACACATCATGTTGCTATCGGGATCGCGCGATCCCCGCACGCCGGTCTGCAGCACTCCGGTCCGCTGCACTCCGGTCCGCTGCAACGGGCGCGACATGAGTGACAACGGAGACCGATGGCACAATGACGCATTGGTACGCGCCATCCGGCTATTGTTAACCCGTCCGCGCAATATGCGGTTCGCCGGCACCTGCCTCGTTACCGGTTTGTCTGGGAAATTGTGCCAATGCGCTCAACATCAACCAGTCGGGCAGTGCCCTGCGATAGGCCGTCGAGCCAGACACGGACACCTGACCGCTGGCAATTTCGCTGCGCAGATCTCGTATGCCGCGCCAGGCTTCGACAAATCGCCTGATATCCGAAGAGATGGCGACATCCACCTCCAGACCGGGATACTTAAGGCACATGTCGACGTGACCGTCTTCAACCACAAGCCAGAAGCGGCTCAAGCCCTTGTGCGTCCCGGAAAAGGCAAATTCCATGACAATACGGTGCGCGGGCATGGCCTCGACATTCAGCCTTGTGTGCATGCTCCACGCCAGGAATGCCGGATCAAGATCTTCGGTTTCCATATCCCGCGACCATTTCTGACCCCAAACGGCAAGGCTCATGATGATCGGATCGAGTTCACGCCCGGCATCCGTCAATTCGTATGAAAATCCCCGGCCGTTTTCCAGGGCCCGGCGCGTAATCAAGCCGGCATGCTCCAGACTGGACAACCGCTGACTGAGCAAAGTGGCCGAGATCTTCGGAACGCCGCGATGAATTTCATTGAAGCGTGTGCACCCGTCGATCACCCGGCTAATCACCAGCAAAGTCCAGCGTTCACAGAGGACTTCAGCAGCCAGGGCGAGCGGGCAGTATTGTCCATAACCTTTGTACGGCATCCGACACTCCTCACATCCTGCAACAGAACTGAAAGAGTACGGTGCACCCCGAATTCGGACAACTCCGGAATCTGTAGTTACTTCACATTCATGAGTTTTTTGTGCCGGAAACTCGCGACAGACTTCTGCCGACAGTAAATGGCAACGAATGGCAGATGGCATCATGGAAGAAACTCGACTGAACTTGCTGGCAGCGCGTCTCGGCTCCGATGCCGTTTTTCCAGGCAATCCGGAATTTGATGAAAGACGACAGGTCTGGAACGCCGCAATTGACCGCAAACCGATAGCAATTGTGCCGGCGCGCCACCCGGAAGATGTCTCCAGTGCTGTCAAAACGGCAGCGGAGCGGGGATTGGCCTTATGTGTGAAAGGCGGTGGACACAATATCGCGGGTTCGGCGGTAGCAAATGGCGCGCTGATGATCGACATGTCGGCGCTGAACAGTGTCCGGATCAATTCAGTTAACCGGACTGCGCGTGTGGGTGGCGGTGCCACATGGAGGCAGTTTGATGCAGCTGCGCAAACACAGGGCATGGCGACACCCGGAGGTGTTGTCTCGTCGACCGGCGTTGCCGGACTTACCCTTGGCGGTGGCTTTGGCTGGTTGGCCAGACTGCACGGGCTGGCCGTCGACAATCTTCTGTCCGCCGAAATCGTTCTTGCCGACGGATCAATCGTGATGTGTTCAGACGACGAGAACACCGACCTCTTCTGGGCCATTCGCGGTGGTGGGGGCAATTTTGGGGTCGTCACCGAATTCACGTTCCAGCTTCACGCACTCGACCCCACTGTCCTTTTCGGACCCACTTTCTTTGCCCTGAAAGATGCAAGGACGGTTCTGGCAACCTACGCCGAACACGCCCCGATGCTGCCCCGCGAATCCTGTGTCTGGGCCAACCTGATGACGGCACCCGCAACCCCTGCCCTACCGGACAATCTTCATGGGGCGAAAGTGCTGACACTGATGCAGTTCTTCGCAGGACCACCGGACGCGGGATACAGCGTCGTGCGGCATCTTTACGGTGGAGTCGAGCCGGTCGGCAGCGCCCTTGCGCCACGCGCTTACACGGAGGCGCAAAGTTTTCTCGACCAGGCCTATGATTTTGGTGCGCGAAACTACTGGCGCACACACAATCATCGTGCGCTGACACCCTCGTTGATCGACACACTGGTCGATATGGCACCAGAACTGCCGACAGCCGAATCCGAACTGCTGATCTGCCTTCTGGGAGGTGCTGTCGCGGACGTCGATAACGACACGACCGCGTTTCCTCATCGCGATGTTTCCTTCGTTTCAACACCGGGTGTTCGCTGGCGCGACCCGTCGGCAGACACCGCCATGACCGGATGGCTGAAATCCGCCTCGAGACGGATCGCTGACCATGCAGTTCCCGGCTCCTACGTGAATTTCATTGCCGAGCGCTCCGGGGACATTTCCAGCGCATATGGCGGCAACCTCGATCGTCTCACGTCGATCAAGCGTCGGTACGACCCGCATAACCTGTTCAGGTCTAACCAGAATATTGCGCCGAACGCTTCGACCGATGAGCCGTGAGAACCGGGAAGTCAAAGAGAAATCAACCGTAAAAGAAAGGAATCACACCATGGCCAAAAGCTTCAGACTTTTCCGGCAGATCTTTTTGGTCGGCTCCAGTGCCGCTTGCCTTGGATCCCCTTCCCTTGCCGCAGACGGAGCAATTGCTTCGCGACCTGTCGAACACATGGCGACGGCGGAAACTCCGGCGGTGCACATCCTTGGTGCAGAAGCGCGGCTGTTGCGGAGCACCGAAGGAGCAACAATGACCCTGCGTACCTCCGAACTCACGCCGGGCCACGTGACCACTGCGTGGTGGGTGATCATGACGCAGCCGGAGAACTGTTCGGCGTCTCCCTGCACAGCGGAAGATGTCATCGGCCGGGCCGAAGAGGTCGGAACGCAGATTGTTTACGCGGACGGGGTCGTCAACCAGCCGGACGGAACCGCTGCCTTTGCGGCCTTTCTGGCTGCCGGTGATGTCAAAAACGGGTGGTTCGAACAGAGTTTCGACGCGCCGTCAAATGCGGAGATTCACCTGGTACTGAATGACCACGGTCCGCTGATCCCAGAGATTTCGGCATCGATGCTGACAAGTTATCGCGGCGGGTGCAGAGGCGACAGCCTGCCGCCTCCCTTTCCCGACACTGCAAAGGCTGACGGGATTGAGGGACCCAACGAGTGTCGCCTGATCCAGGATGCCATTTTTTCGGCACCGGCATCCCGCGCAAATTAGCCGTCATTTTCACGAAAGGAATTTACCCATGTTCAACCGACTTATAACCTTTGCCTCGATCTTGATGCTTTGCTCCGGCGTTGCCCACGCGATTCCAGTCAATCCGGGTGACACGATTCGTGGCAGTTATGCATTTCCCACATACGGAGCAACGGAACTGGAGCCGACCTCGTTTCTGCTCAGGCTGTTCTCCGCCGACTTGTTTGGTGGTGCCGACGCGGTCGGGATTCGCATCCTGGACGAAGGCCTCAATCCGCTGCTTTTCACGACCTTAAATGCGAGCGGAACCGCGCTTGATCCAACAATCGGAATCCCGGTCAGTCTCTCGGATTTCCTTCCGGGTGTACTTGGACCAAGCGACCCGGCAAGGATACCCCGCACCGGCTTCGTCGATGTTACAGGCCTTGCGGGATCATTTGATGTCTCTTCCCTTTCTCTGTTCGGCACAGAGTTTGTTGGCAAAGTCGGCATTCTGCGGCAGGCGCGTGTGGATGAATTTTATGCCGTCTCGACACCAACCACCGTACCGCTGCCAGCTGCCGGCTTCCTGTTGGCAGGAGCCGTCGCAGGTCTATTCGGCTTCCGGGCCGGCAAAACCCGACGCGGTTAGCCGGGACATTCAAATGCCGATAGGTTGATCTGTATTTTCGGACATCTTCCCATGGCACATCGTCAACCGGAAACAGCAAGATCGTGGGAGCGGCGACAGCATCTGGACAGCTTTGCCGCTCCCATTCCACTCATCACGCGATTCAGGTTCAGGACAGGATTGCCTGACATCCGGAACCGGGGGTCTGGTCAAATGCGTTGCGACGGTCAAGAATAGTCGCACGACCGGCAGAACAACATCCAAGTGCGAACACTGGTTCTGACACACGAAATGGACTTTGCGATCAGGATCGCCAACGCCATGCCGGTCAAACAGCTGCCAAAAGGCAACGCCGCATTGGTTCAAACAAGAGGTTCCCATGTCCGACCGCATAAATCCCGACACTCTCTATAACAGCGTTCAATGGGGATTTTCCCATGCTGCTGTCTCTGAACCCGGACGCCTGCTGCATCTCGCCGGACAAGTAGCCTGGGACAAGGATTGTCAACTTGTGGGCGGCGATGATTTGAACGCTCAGGCCCGGCAGTGTCTGGCAAATCTCAAGGCCGTGCTCGCCGACCAGGGCCTCGGTCCGCAGCACCTTATCCGTCTTCGGACCTATGTCGTGAACCACACACCGGAAAAACTCGAACCGGTTGGCATGGCCCTTGGAGAATTCTGGGGAGAGGTCACGCCGGCTCCCAATACCTGGCTTGGTGTGCAGTCCCTGGCGCTGCCCGAATTTCTGGTCGAAATCGAAGGCACGGCGGTGTTGCCGTAAGCGATACTCTCAGGTTTCCAGTTCGCCTCGTACGCACCGACTGAAAACGCTGCAGCCTGCGCAAATTCAGGCCCTGGCGTTTTCAGCTCTGTCTTCCCAACACCCGAATTCGCAACCAGCGAGCCCGCAACCATCGGCGGTCATTGCAGGAAGCGGCTTTGGAACCAGTCACGCGTTACATCATTTGCCGGCAAAAGAGTTTCGATCCGCAAATCATCAAGCGTCGCGTCGGCGCTCATGCCGATCGTCGCGATGAGCGAAAACAACTCCAACTCGGTTTCTTCGATCCGAAACCGGATCGTCATCACAGGCGCGCTCACACCTGAACTGGGGTGAGACAAAAGTTCATCCACTCCATCGAACGACCTTAGCTCGGCGAAAAGCGCATGTGCCTCACGGTCATGGGGACGGCGTGTGATTTCCAGTTCCAGCAACCTCAACAGGGCTCGGGCGGTCTCTTGCCAATTCACGATTCGCTCTCGCAATGGCCCGGGCGCGAGAATCTCGCGCAATAGATTGCTGTCGCCGCGCGCGCCGGCGAGCGCAAAGAACCTTTGTGCGGCTTCATTCGCGTTCAACAAATTCCAGATCCGGTCGATTGAAACTGCCGGAAAGGGTTCATGCCCTTTGAGCACGTGATCGACGGAAGCCTCAACAGCTCTTTGAATGGAGCCGTTCCAGCCATTGCGCGAGGACTTGGCAGCGAACCCCGCCGAGAGCAGCATGGCATCGACTTCTGCCGCGGGCATTTGCAGCGCTTCTGCCAATTGCACAATTGCAAAACGACTGGGATTGGATCTTCCGGTTTCCAGAAAGCTTATGTGTCGTTGCGACATGCCAGATTGCAGCGACAGCTCCAATTGCGAAAGTCTGCGCCGCAGTCGCCAATTCTTCAAGAACCCAGGAAATGTCGGTTCGTCCATGTTCGGATTGTAGCTCATTTTCCTTTCCTGACCGAAAACTGCACACAGGTCTATTACCTCCAATGTAATTGAGAAGAATTTTCTTCAGCAGCAGGATTGCCGGCGATCGATAACTGACGAGCGAGACTTCACCATGAAAAATTCCGGAACTGCCCGCATCTTTCTCGGGCTCAACGCGGCCTTTTCGCTGATTACCGGAGCTAACCTGCTATTCCTGCCGGGCTTTTCCGCTGAAATCCTGTTTCTTGACACCGCCGGATGGCAGAACCTCTCCTTGTGTATTCTGGGTGCGGGATTGATCGTGTTCGCACTCGATCTGACACTGATGGCGACCGACCGCTTCGTCGCCAAGGGTCAGGTGCTGCTGATAACCGCAATGGATACCGGCTGGGTTCTGGCCAGCATCTTGCTGCTGGCGTTCGGCAGCCAACTGTTTTCAGGGACTGGACAGGCGGTGATTGTCGCTGTTGCTGTTTTCGTCGCAGTTTTTGCGATCGGCCAATATCTGGGCGCCCGCGATATTGTTGTTCCTCTCAGCCAGGCCACCGTGAAGTCCTCCGGCGACAAACTTCTCGCCAAAGTCAGTCGCACAGTTGATGCCCCCAGGAATGTTGTCTGGAAAGTCATGACAGACCATCCCCGTTACGCCGATGTGGCGGACAACATATCCAAGGTCGAGGTTGTCGCAGGCAATGGTGAAGGCATGCAGCGCAGGTGTTACGGCCCAAAGGGAGAAAACTGGCTCGAAACCTGCGATCTGTTCGACGAAGGTCACGCGTTCGGATTTCGTATTCACACAGAGGCGGACGATTACCCCTATCCGATCTCGAAACTCCACGGCGCATGGTCGGTCGTGCCACAGGAGAATGGCTCGACCTTCACGATCGACATCGAAGCCACGCCAAAGGGCAATCTTCTCATGAGGACATTGTTCAAAACAGCGGCAAAGCGCCAGTTCAAGGCGGTGCTCGCCGATCTTGCCGATGCCTGGGCAGACCGCATGGAACGCGAAGCCAGAGCATGACCGACACTCGCGATTTGGCGCCGGAGGACGGCATTGATTGTGTCCGGGACGCGGTCCCAGCACCTGACCTTTCGGGTCACAACACCGGAACTGCTCGCACATGGCAGCCGTCTTGAAACAGTGCAGGCCGGTTAGCCGGCCGCACTTGCCCCGTCTACATCAAAAGGCTCCGTCGTAAGCCCGGCGTGAAATGCGGCAGGCGAGTACCGTGAAGCCATCCCGTTCCAGAGCTTGCGCGGCTTCCCGCTGCAAGTCGTCGGCACTGTCGATCCAGACACCGTGACCCCCATAGGCTTGAGCAACGGCGGGGAAATCGGTCTCACCGAAATCGACACCCACGTTCGGACGCTGGCTGCCACGCTGTTTCAATTCAATCAGGGCCAGGCTGGTATCGACGAGCACGCAGATGATGACCGGAATCTTGAGATCCCGAAGGGTAGAAAGCTCGCCCAGGCACATCTCCAGTCCGGCATCGCCGACGAAGGCGATGACAGGCGAAGCGCCTTCGACAAGCCGATGCCCCATGGCCAGCGGGACAGCACATCCCATTGTGCACAAGGCGGAGGACTGCAGCATCTGACGCGGCAACGGGCATCGCCAGATCTGGCTGGCCAGGATCCTGTGCGCTCCGCTGTCCGCCGTTGCCACGGTGTCGGCCGGCATCACACCGCGAAAGGTGTGAAAGACGGTTCCCGGTCCCCAGCCGTCCTGCTCCGGCGCAAATGCAGCGTCCAGTTCCTGTCGGACCTTTGCCGGTTCACCATTTTCCCATGAGCGGTTCTCCGGGTCTCTTGCTTCGCCCAGAACGTTCAGAACCGGCATCGTGGCGCTACGCAATGTTGCCGATACGCTATGCATGCCGTGCGTTCTGAGAACCGGAGTCACATCGATCACATTTGCGTCCGCGTTCCAGGGATCGCGCCAGTTGATACGCATCTCGATCGGATCATAGCCAAGCAGTAGAATGCAGTCGCTTGCGTTTATCAACGGCAGCAGATGTCCGTCTGCCTTCGGTGAAAGCCCCGCACCGCCGAGTGCAAGCGAATGGTTTTCGTCGAGCAGACCCTTGCCCTTGTAACTCGTGACCAAAGGCACACGGAACTTCCGGCAGAACTCGCTGATCCCGGCTGAAGCGCCTTCATTGACCGCATCAACACCGGCAATCGCGATCGGCCGTTCCGCCTTTGCAAACAGATCGGTGGCCGTTTCAAGTTCGGATCCCGCAGCGGGCGCGGATCCGACCGGTGCTGATCGGAAGGTGTTTGACCATTTTTCTTCGGTTTCCATCTCGGCGACCCGAATCGGGACATCGATATGAACCGGACCCGGCTGTCCATCGAGCGCGATGGCAAGCGCCTTTTCCATCATCACATCCAGCGCACCGAGACGCGCAGAAAAACTCGCCTTGACGATCGGGCGCAACAGCTGCTGATGGTCGAACACCTGGTGGGTATAGCTCTCCGCCTCGCCTTGATCCACACACCCCGTCAGGAAGACCAGGGGAACACGGTCCTGCCATGCATTGGCAATGACATTGACGGCATTCGCCGCACCCGGACCGAGCGTCGCCAGCAGCACGCCCGGTGCGCCATCGGCGTGCCAGCCGCCTTCGGCCATGAACCCACCGGCGTTTTCGTGTTTAACCAGCACGAAATTCATACCAACCTGGTCCAGGGACTGCATCAGGGCCAGAACCTCGCCACCGGGAATTCCGAAAGCATGTCGGCAGCCGGCGGCAAATAGCTTGCCGGCAATAATGTCTGCGCCGGTTGTCATTTGGCTGTTTGGTCCTTTTTGTCAGATGAGTTTCCAAGATCCAGAATGCCCTTGGCACAAAGGTCTTTCAAAACTTCTTCGGTCAAGCCGAGATGCCGTTGAAGAACGTCCGCAGTGTCGGCTCCGAGCATCGGTGGAGCCTTGTCATAGCTGACCGGTGTCTTTTCCAGATTGATGGGCGATCCGATCAGATCGACAGAACCGCTGAGCGGGTGCGGCAGCGTGATCCGCATGTTCCTTTCCAGGATATGCGGATCTGAAAACACCTGACCGAGATTGTTTACAGGTCCGCAAGGCACACTCGCCGCCTCCAGCAGCGCGATCCACTCTGCGGCAGTCCTTTCGATCGTCAGGCGGCGGATCAATGGCACCAGCTGCTTCCGGTTGCGGACCCGGTCAGCATTCCGTGCATAGAGCGGGTCATCCGCCAGTTCAGGCGCTCCGGCAACTTCGCAGAACTTCCTGAATTGGGTGTCATTGCCAACGGCAATGATGAATGACTGATCGCTTGCGGGAAACGTTTCGTAGGGAACAATAGTCGGATGCCCGTTGCCAAGCCGGCCTGGCACATCACCAGAGACAAGATACCCGGCACCCTGATTGATCAGCCAGGAAACCTGCGCGTCCAGGAGCGAGATATCGATATGCTGGCCTTCACCCGACCCATTCCGGTGATTGAGGGCGGCAAGGATGGAAACCGCCGCATACATGCCGCACATCACATCCGCAATGCCGACCCCGCATTTGGTCTCCGTGCCGCCTTCATCGTCCGGAAATCCGGTCAGAGACATGATCCCGCCCATGCCCTGGATCAGAAAGTCGTACCCGGCGCGATGCGCATAGGGTCCGGTTTGTCCGAAGCCGGTGATCGAACAATAGATCAGACCAGGATTGATTTTCCGGAGCGTGTCGTAGTCGAGCCCTCGCCGCTTCAGATCGCCAACCTTGAAATTCTCAAGAAGGATGTCCGCCCTGGCTGCGAGATCCGCGATAAGTTTCTGGCCGTCCGCACTGGCGAGATCGATGGCGACTGACGACTTGTTCCGGTTGGACGACAGATAGTAGGCGCTTTCGGCGGTCTCGTTCCCATCCGTATCCTTCAAAAACGGCGGACCCCAGCCACGTGTGTCGTCACCGCGGCCTGGCCGTTCGATCTTGATGATCTCCGCACCGAGATCACCAAGGACCTGCGAACAGGTTGGCCCGGCCAAAATACGGGACAAATCGAGGACAACGAGACCGGAAAGGGCTCCGGATGCGCTGGTGGGCTGGGACACGCAACACCTTCAGACTGACAAGATCCGGGGAAATGGGCACATAGCCCCTTTCCCGTCAACTCCGGTCTGCATGCACGATGAACACCTTGCCTCACATTCCTGTTAAGGCGATGTGAAAACTCAACTTTTCCGATCCCAGCCCTTGATGGTACCGAGTTCGTTCCAGGCACGCTTGATCCACTTGGCTTCCACGCTGTGTCCCCCGGTATGAAGGCATAGCTCGAAAAGCCCTTCTTCCGGTGCCCAGCGCTCGCATTCCAGATTACCGTCGGAAAGCTTTTGAGATTTCTCTTCCACGAGCCCGTTCTGGCGCCGCCAAACATCGAAGCTTTCAAATACGTCACCCTGTTTCCACTTGCCTCCTCCCAGCCAGCGTCCCGCGAGCGGAACAACCGTGTCGCTGGTACCGTGAACGTGGAAAAGGTACGGATTTTCTGCGGGGCAAGTGTCCGGGAGCGGTTCCCAGAATGCGCCGGCGATCGGCGCGTAACCCGAAAAACGATCGGAATCTTCGCAGGCAATATACCAGGTCATGAAGCCGCCGGAAGAAAATCCCGAAAGCATCGTCCGGTCCCTGTCGATGCCGAAGCGGTTTTCCAGGTCAGACAGAACCGTGTCAAAAAACACCGGCTCGTCACGCAGATTTCTGGGGGCGGTTGGAAACGACCATGTACCGTTGACACCTTGAACCGCCACAAAGGCCACCCCGAGGTCGTCCGCCATGCGCTGGAAGCCCTTGTTGCGGATAGCATTGACTGCCTTGCCACGGTGGCCGTGCAGGTAAAAAATCGCACCGAGCGGTGAACTGTCGTCCAGGTTCTCAGGCAGGTGGATGTAATATTCCCCGTTGTCGACGTTGCACGGGATCTCTTCGCCACACCCGGACTGGTCATCAGCCGACGCGGGGCCCGCCACAAGCGCGGAGGCCAAAAGGGCGGCGCGGACCGCAGATGGATACTTTTCAAAAAACAAGACCGGCTCCTGTGACACGCTTCTTCGTCTGCCCAGCGCGGAAAGACTGCCAGAAGAGAATGGTTTTTCCGGTCCGTTTGTCCAGCTTGGCGTCATCACAAGTCAGCGAGACACAAATACCTAATCCCAGGCGCCTTCCGTTGGAATGTTCAACATGCGACCACAGTGCTTGCAGTGGATGGCATCGGTGTCGTGGCGGTTCAAGCCGCAGTCCGGGCAGGCAAGCTGTGCCTTCGAGGGACGGAAAATCGTCTGCACCAGCCGCAAGAACAGGGCAACGCCGAATATCATGATGAGGACTGTCATCAGGCGTCCGACACTGTCCGTCATCGTGATGTCGCCAAAGCCTGTCGTCGTCAACGTGGTCACTGTGAAGTAGAGCGCATCCAGATAGTTGTTGATGTTCGGATTGCGGTCATCCTCAACGACAAAGACGATGGCCGTGACGACAAAAATGAACACAACCAAATTGACAGCTGACTGCAGAATGTCTTCGTTTCGGCGGAACCAGCTCGACGCTTCACGCAACTCTTTCAGCAGGTGGTAGGACCGCAGCAACCTGAGCATCCGGACGATACGCAGGAAGGCAAAATTCTCCAGAAAAACCGGGGCAACAAGAGAAGCAATCACAACCAGGTCCGCGACCGACGTGAAGCTGAATATGTACCTGGCCGGCGTCGCGGAGGCAATCAACCGGGCAACGTAGTCCAGCGCGAGAACAGCGGCAATTGCGTAATCAAGCGTATGAAAGTGCCGCTCGGGATCCATCACGGAAGACACGATGAAATAGCCGATCGTGATCAGATCGAAGGCCAGGAGTACATATCTGAACACCCGTGCCCTGGTTGAGTGACCAAAATAGAGCTGACGAAACAAAGTCTGCAGAACCGGTTTATCAGCCGCCATCAATTGTGCCTCGTTTTTCAGTCGGAATGTTGCACGCAACATCAAATCGCTAAAATACAGTTTTCAAGCATTCGTGTAATTCTTACACGAAGTTGCTGCAAACAAGCTGTTTATTCCGATGCTTTCTGCCACTAAGTTTGCGCCAAGTTCAACAAGGACCGGTCGGGTCCATATAACTCGGGAACACTCTATGTTTGATTTGTCAGGACAGGTTGCCATGGTGACAGGTGCCAGCCGCGGTATCGGTGAAGCTGCGGCACGGAGTTTGGCAAGATACGGCGCCAAGGTTGCCCTGGCGGCACGGTCAGGTGACGATATCGAGCGGATCGCGGCGGATATCAACGAAAACGGTGGCGAAGCAATTGCCATCACATGCAATGTTGCCGACTATCGCGACGTGGAAAGCGCGATCGCGCAATGCGTGGAGACATTCGGCACAATCGACATCCTCGTCAACAATGCCGGCGTCATCGAACCCATCACCAGAATTGAGGCGTCCGACCCCGACGCGTGGGGCACGGTGATCGACGTCAATGTGAAAGGTGTCTACCACGGACTTCGCGCCGCCGCTCCGCATATGCTTGAAAAGGGCGCAGGCACGATCATCAATATCAGTTCGGGTGCCGCAACCGGCGCTTTGGAGGGTTGGAGCCACTATTGTTCGTCAAAGGCAGCAGCGCTCTCGCTGACCCGCTGCGGGGAAAAGGAATTCGGAGAAAAGGGTTTGCGTGTCATCGGCCTCAGCCCCGGCACCGTCGCAACCCAGATGCAGGTCGACATCAAGGCGTCCGGCATCAATCCGGTCAGCCAGCTGGACCCTTCCGTGCACATCCCCGCCGAATGGGTCGGTGAGGCCATCTGCTGGCTCAGCACGGAGGCTGGCGACACCTATCGCGGTATCGACTGTTCCTTGCGGGACGAAGATGTGCGCAAAGCCGCCGGACTGGTCTGACACGCCTGTTTCCGGCTGCCCGCAAAACAAAAGAGGGCCGCATAGCGGCCCTCCCATGAGATCGACGTAGACCCCAGGTCCGGATCAAATCCCGGCGAAACTGTCCGATACCAGAGGCTGCTCCAGCACCGTTCGATTCCACCCAGATCCCCGGGCCACGTTCCGATACTCATTAGACATGGGCACACCTCCTTTCGGTTGTTAACGACATGAACAGTGTCGCGCCTGAAATGTGGCATCACAAGGTTAAACGCGCTTCATCCCCAAAAAGAAACGCAAATTCAATGCAGTGTGTTACCGTGATGCAACAGCGTTTTCAGCGATGGTCCGGAAAACACCATCGAGCTCTGCCGCAAGTTCGCGGAGCGCTTCGCCCCCCTCCTCCATGTAAGGCGCGAAAACGAAGCCGGGCGTTTTCCATGACAGGGTTGCCGTGCCATCACTGTTCTCCGTCACGTAAAATCGTATCGGTGCTTCAATACCGGCGGCAACGGAAGCTTCGAGCATTCTGATCGCATAATCATTGCGATAGACACCCATCACCCTGTTGCCCGGGATCGTAAGACCGCGGCCCTTCGCGCCACCGGAAGCGCTAGCCTGGGTGACCAGAAGCATCTTTTCCGCCTTGATGGCCGACTTCAGATCGTCGACGAGCGTCTGATACGGCTTTTCCGTGGGCATCACCCGCCAGCCATCCCTGACAGGGACGCTGTCGGACAAACCCATTCCGGTCATACACAACAATAGAAAAACGCAACCAACCAGCACCCGCATGTCCTGTCTCCCGTGACCAGGCAGTAAAATGAGCCGCAAGTTACCGCAGACGAACTCACGCGGCCCTCACAATCGGGTGTTTGTCCGAGGTCTTCAGATCATCCCATGCCGAGCTTAAGTCTCAATCGGGTTCCCAGCAGACTGCCGAGAAACCCGAAAAGCAACCAAAGCCAGCCATGAAGGGATCCGGAGACAAGCCCGCCCAGATACGCGCCGATGTTGCAGCCATAGGCAAGACGTGCGCCGTAGCCCATGAGCAGTCCACCTGCGATCGCAGTCCACAGGTCTCGGCGGCTGAGGCGCCAGACCGGAGCAAACCGGCCCGCCAGCGCGGCAGCGACCATGGCCCCGAGAATGACGCCGAAATCCATAACGGACGTCGTGTCCCTGAGGACCGAGTTTTCAAGTGCACCGCGTTGCCACGTCCAGTAGGGCCAGGTATCGACAGGAACGCCGATCGCATGGAAGAACTTGCCACCCCAAAGCGCAAAGGCCGACGTGATGCCCCAGGGCCGGCCGACCACGACAAATGTCGCGATGCCGACGACCGCCAGCATGACTGCACCCAGCATCGGTGACCACGGCCCTGTCAGGAACGATCCCGTCGCTCGTGATGTGGCAAGGTCGCCATGCGCACCTCGTTCGATCCGGATCGTGACGATGGCCAGCACACCAAGTACGCAGGCCGTTAGCAGAAAGGCTCCGTGAGGCCCCAATTCCCTTATCAGAGAGATGGCGGGCAACTTCGGCAGACGTCCCCAGAGGTGCAGATGCGCCGTTGCCAGAACAGACCCCAGGACAAAGGCTGCAAGCGTGATCATCATGCGGGTGGAGCCGCCACCTGCCGTAAAGAGCGTACCGGATCCGCAACCACCACCAAGCTGCATGCCCAGTCCGAACATGAAAGCTCCAACGGCGGCCGCCACACCGAATGGAAACACGAAACCACCGGTGGGCCAGCCAAGCTGACTGCCCCAGGCAATCAACGGAAAGGAGACCACGCTCGTCAGAAGAATGAGAACGAATTGCGCCCGGAGGCCCGCGCCACGTTTTTCGGTCACGATCCTGCGCCAGGCAGCCGTAAAACCGAAACTCGCGTGGTAAAGAGAGAGCCCCGCGACACCGCCGATCAACACTGCGACAGCCTGTCGCATGCCGGCTTCGTTATATGCACCGATTGCGATCACGGCCAAAAGACCGGTCGCAACCGCTATGACCGTGCCTTGAGACTTCGCAATGGTAACCGCCATTATTTCCGCTTCCTGTCCGGTCCGATACCGGTTTCGTCGACTGTGCCTGACTGCCGAAATTTTGACCTTTACCCTTGCATTAACCGCCATATGTTCACAATCCAAGGGTCGTTTGGCGCACTACACATTGCCAACACCTTTTTGTGTTTTGCAGTTCATGAGAATGCTGCGGATTTTTAGCGGTAAGTATTCATTCGGTTGACTGCCGCCATCCGCTTCAGAAAGTGCGATGTGCGACAGTCGCCAGCATGGGAAACAAAAAGGCCAGACATGCGTCTCAGCGATCAATTTGGGTATGATCTCACTCTTTCCGACCAAGACGCTTTGGCGGCCTGGAACGCGACTGTCCTGGCCTTTCTGGCGCACGGTAAAACAACGCCGGAACATCTTGAAAGATGCCTGAGCCTCAGTCCGGATTTCGCTCTTGGCCATGCGGCCCGCGGATTGTTCTGTCTTTTGCTCGGTCGCAAGGAACTCCTGGGAACATCGCAGGAATGCCTGGCGATTGCCAAGACCTCGGCACAACACACTCCGGTCACCGAGCGCGAGCAGGCCTTTATCGATGCGCTGGACACCTGGATGCAGGGCTTTCCCTCGCGATCCGCGGACATCCTCGACGCGATGCTTGTGCGCGCTCCCGAAGACGCGTTCCTCATGAAAGTCCTTCACGCCATCCGTTTTGTGCTCGGCGATGCCGTCGGGATGCGCCAGTCCATTGAACGCGTCTTTTCGGCATACGACGAAAAGCATCCGGCCTATGGCTACCTGCTTGGCTGCCGTGCGTTTTCCCTTGAGGAGACCGGCGATTACCGCCTGGCAGAGGCTTCGGGTCGCAAGGGATTGGAATTCGCTCGTGACGATGCCTGGGGCCTGCATGCGGTCGCGCACGTTCACGACATGACCGGCCGCTCCGAAGAAGGTGCCGGCTGGCTTGAAAACCATCCGGATGGCTGGGCTCACTGCAACAATTTCGGTTATCACGTCTGGTGGCATCTCGCGCTGATGTATCTGGACCAGGGCGAAGCCGACAAGGCGCTTGCACTCTATGATGCAGACATTCGCAAAGACAAGACAGACGACTACCGGGATATTTCCAATGCGGCTTCGCTGCTGGTTCGTCTTGAACTGGAAGGGGTCGACGTCGGCGCCCGCTGGGAAGAAATTGCCCAACTCTCCGACAAACGTGCCGAAGACGGCTGCAATGTGTTTGCCGACCTCCACTACCTGCTGGCGCTGCTGAACGGTGGACGCCGAATGGGCTCCGACAGGCTGCTGAACGGCCTGAAAGAACGCGCGCAGAGTGAAACGGATATCGGCCGGATTTCCGCCGAAGCCGGATTGCCGACGGGCCTCGGCCTGGAGCAATACCGCAAAGGCAACTACGCCTCAGCGTTTTCGCTGTTGACGTCTGCCCGTGACAATCTTCACACGATCGGCGGCTCGCATGCACAGCGGGATGTTTTCGAACGCATCACCATTGACGCCGGCTTGCGGGCAGGCTTTTCGTCAGAAGCTGAAACGCTGATCAAGAGCCGTAGCAGCAAGCGCGGCGCACTTGACCGTTTTGCCGAACAGCGGCTTGAGATCTGCGGAAAGATGCGGCGCGCCGAGCAGGTGATGGAAGACGAGAACCTGAGAGCTGCGAACTCGGTCTAGACGCATCACCCGGGATCTGTTTGACCGAAATACTCTGGATTTGACGTGAACGTACATACTCAAACGAAACGTCCGCGCGACCCGCGACTCGACTTCTTTCGCGGCATCGGCATGTTCATCATATTCATCGCCCACGTGCCCTGGAACTGGTGGACGCTGTGGATCCCGGCACGTTTCGGTTTTTCAGACGCGACTGAAATTTTCGTATTCTGTTCCGGGATGGCCTCCGCCCTGGCATTTGGAAAAACATTCGATGTCTACGGATGGGGTATTGGCGCTGCCAGGATCGCGCAAAGGATGTGGCAGGTCTACTGGGCATTCATCGGACAGTTTCTGGTCGTTGCGGTCGGACTGGTGATGGTCCACGAAAGCGGGTTCCTGAACGACTGCTGCGGCCTGACGCAGGACTATGTCAATTCACTGAACCTCTGGCATCTTTACAACAAGACGGAGATTGCCCTGCCGGGTCTGATGACGATGACCTGGGTACCCAACTACTTCGACATCCTGCCAATGTATGTGGTGATCCTGGCGCTGATGCCGGCCATCATGCTGATTTCACGTTACTCGGTGCCCGGTGCATTCGCCTTTTCAATCGGTCTGTGGCTGGCCTCACAATTCGGTTTGCTTGACCTTCCGGCAGAACCCTGGTCGGACCGCAAGTGGTTCTTCAACCCCTTCGCATGGCAGATGCTCTTCTTCACCGGATTTGCATTCATGCGCGGCTGGATCCCGGCACCGCCTGTCAGCCGAAACCTCGTGCTGTTTGCCCTTGCAATCCTCGTGATCACGGTGCCTTTCGCATATTTCCGCGTCTACAGCGCGAACCACCTGGACCTCGTCTGGGCAAAGGAAGTTCGCGAGGCCATCAGACCGCTCTGGGTCAAGACCGAATTCGGCATTCTTCGCTACATGCATTTCCTTGCCCTTGCCTATGTCGCCTGGGTTGCCGCGGGTGAACATGGCAAACGCCTTCTTGGACACGGCGTGCTGTGGGGCGGGTTTGTACGTGTTGTCCAGAAGGTCGGTCAGCAATCGCTTGCCGTCTTCATGGCGAGCCTCGTGATTGCACAGACCGTGGCCATCCTGCGGGACATGGCATGGGCCCGCGGTGAGTGGCTGGCGCAGGTGTTCACCAATTTCGGCGGCTTCCTTGCGCTGATTGCCGTCGCCTATGTGGTGTCCTGGTACAAGAGCCAGCCCTGGCGGAAACCGCCGTCAATCTCCAATCCTCCATCGAGCACGGTCCCGGGTTCTTCACCCAGGGAAGGAGGCAACCAAACCACCGAGCACGCACGGTCGGAGGCAAAAGAGCCCGCCCTTACCTGATTAGAACCCGCCTATCTTGAGAGCCGTTCTCCAGGCGTCCCCTCAGGATGGGCGGACAGGAAAGTGAACCAACGGAGACCGAACCGTCGGGCGTTCCGATGTTCTCAATAGATGCAGACACTCATGCCGCGTTTTATCGGCATGTTTCCTGTTCGCCGCTACTCAACGTTCTTCATACAGGGGGCCCATAATGCTCCGTAATTCTCCAACACTGGTCATCTCTGCCAGGGCCCTGTTGAAACTCTGAAGAATCCGCTCTCCCGCCTGATCATCGGAACAAATGAAACCGTCGGGCGTTTGTTCGAAGGCATCCCCGTTTCGTATCAGTTCAGCGGGCGCATGCTGATCTTCGAACTCAAGCGGAAAATCCGGGCTTATGGAAAAAATGAAATCGACCCGCTCCATACGCAGCATATTTGCCAAATTGCGGTTTGACGAAACATAGATGTCGACATCCAGACCCATCTGCTGCGCCAAACGTCTGGTTTCCTCGAAATCCAGAGCAGCGACCGCGTAGTCTCCCGCCACAATCTCTTCAATTGCCATTCGGGGATAATTCAGCGAGAAAAACTGATAACTGAAATAATTTACCAACACGCTCGAGGTGCCGACGTCTGTCACCCCACGAAATCCGATCGGGTAGACACAGGAATAATTGCCGCGTTCGAATTCCTTTATCGCCCTGTTCATGGGCAAATATTCGACAAGGACCTCAAGTTCAGACTTTTCCAGCACCCTTGTGAGCACACGATCATACAAGCCTGAACTGTCCCGTTCCGCGACGTTTGGAATCTCCATTACAACAATTTGCTCCATTGCACTCAATGGAGACGAAAGCAACACCAGAACAAATACAACCAAAGCGACAGATTTCATATAGCACCCACCGAAACCTTCGTTTAATTGTCAAAATTAACAGGCAATAGATCGTCTTAATTCAAATAATATCACGGAATTTCTGAATTTTTCTTATATTCTATTTCTCAAAATGGAAAATTCAAATCTGTCTTCTATGAATTTTACAAATAACCTGCTGAGGCGTGCGACTTTCCTGCTCAAAGCATCGGCAATTCTCACCTAACAGCCAGTCGTGACCCTGTTCAGGTCAAGGAACTTCTTGGCGAACAAAAAAACACCGGCCCAAGGACCGGTGCTTCTGTCTTTCGATGCTGCTCAATGTAATGACGCCATTTCCAGCTCTGCCTCAAAGGCATTGGCGACAGCGGCTTCGCGGCTGTCTGCCAGCAGGATCGGCGTGCCGTCTGCATTTTGCAGGGCATACAGCGTCACATTGTCATGCAAGGGCGGGACGTCGGGAAACATTTCCTTCAGATCGACTGCCTTGATCGGCTTGATATAGGCGATATCACCGGTACCGAGTTCGGTCAGTTCGTCCGCCGACATGAATTCGGACAAAATAGTCTGGTCAGCCCAGTCAGGGCCATTGGGATCGTGCATCAGTCTTTCTCCATTCTTGTAGCCAACGAGGGTCTATTCGCCGCTGGAGATTTCTATTTTTCTTATCACGCGCTCCGGTTCCGGACGTGCCAGATCGATGGACAGAAGCCCATCCTTCAGGTCTGCGCCGAGAATATCAATTCCTTCAGCCAGAACAAAGGCCCGTTGGAACTGCCGGGCTGCGATGCCGCGGTGCAGATATTCGCGAGACTTGTCGTCCACCTGCCTGCCTCGTATCACCAGTTGGCTCTCTTCCACCGAAACGTCGAGCTGTTCCCTGGTAAATCCGGCGACCGCAAGGGTGATCCGGATTACATCGCCCTGGCCTTCCACTTTCGGAAGTCTTTCGATGTTATAGGGCGGATAGCCGTCATTGGCGGCCTTGGAAACGCGATCGAGCACACGTTCGATATCGTCGAACCCGAGCATAAACGGGCTGGAAAACGCTGACATGCGTGACATCCTCAAAGTCCTTGTCGAAGCGACCTTGCACCCGGACCCTTAGAGAGGCATCCAGGCTGGAACCAAGAGGTTCCATTCACGATTAAATATGGAGCCTAGTTAATTTTGATTCAAGGAGCGCGCAATTTTCCGCCTATTACGAGGTTGTTTTGATGGAAAACTAGAACTCCGAACATAAAATCGGGTCAGTTTTCAACAGTTTTGCCAGTGCCGCCAAGGCCTGACGCACAGCCGGCTCATGCCTTTCATCCTGGTGCATGACCAGCCAGCGCTCCGTCTGCAGACTGTCGATCGGGTCGGAAATCCGCTGCAAATCTGCAAAAGCCTCGCCGACAAACATCGGCAGCAGCATTCGTGCGGTTCCCTGGCGGACAAGCGACAAAGCATGGGCCGCCCTGTTCACGGTAACGACCACCTGGTCGCCATGGTTTTCCCTGATCCAGCTTCCCGTCGGAAAGTGCGCCTCGTCCTCGACGACGCCTATCCAGCCCGGATTTACGTCTTTGGCAATTGATTGAGACTGATAGACCGCATATCTGACGGTACCGATCTTCCGGCCTGCCAACCATTCCTGTTTCGGTCTCCGGCTCCTGATGCCGATATCGATCTGTCGGCGGGCGACATCCCGATTGCGGGGGTCAGCCAGAAACTCCGGCACCCAGGGGTCGTCGGGAGACCAGAATTCGGAGATATTGTCCAGAAGCAAGCGTGCGGTCCAGTCGCCCGCAGAAATGCGAACGCGGCGTTTGGTCCTGCCACTTTGCCGCCATTTGGAAATGGACCTTGCCACCTCGTCCATGTCCTCAAGCTGAAGCACCAGTTCCCGCCCTGCCGGTGTAAGCTGGTAGCCGCGCGCCTCGCGTTCCACAAGCCTCACATTCATGTTGTGCTCCAACGACGAAACCCGTCTGCCCAGTGTCGCTGAACTGAGACCGGTTTTTTCTGCTGCGCCTGCAAGCCCACCGGCTTTCGCCACCGCGAGAAACAGGCGCAGGTCCTCCCAATCCAGACTTTGTTTCATTTTTGAAACCTTAATTTCAATTGAAAAACATGCAGATAAACTCAACTCGTGAGAAGTTCCGTGTCAACTCATTCATGAAAATCAAATATGAGAGGATATTGCAAATGCCAATTCCCTATTCTCTTTTGAATGTTGGTGAACCGGACTGCGACGCCGGTCTCGCATGGAACGATCCGCGCCGGAAACTTTATCCGCACCATGCCGAGTTCTGGCCGGATGAGATCCCGGAGCATGTCTGCTTTGAAATGCAGGCGATCGAGCTCAGAAAGCAAAAACAGAAAGAATGGCTGCGCTCCTTCTTCCGATTCCGCTGGCTAACGACCGCAACTGCATTTTGTAGAGATCCACGGTGGCCGAAGCCGATATTCGAAAACCCCATGAACCTGCAAAAGCGGCCCGACGACACGAAACGGCGCTAGGCAGCTTGATGCCCGGGAACAAGCCAGGCACTGCTCTGTTCTTCAGGCGGCGCGCGTCGGCGCGCCGCCTGAGGTTCCATCCCGTTTGGCGTTATTTCAGCAGATGACTGCCGTGCGGGTTGTCGATGACCATTTTCCAGGACCCATCCGGCTGTCTGCGCAAAACCGCGATGGACAGGCCCTCGCCCTTGATCGCGTTGCCATCGGGATCAGTGCCCGACATTTGCCACGGCGCAATGTGGATGGCGATGTCTCCCTCCACGATCACCTCATGTCCGGAGTAGGAAAACCTGGGTGAGATGGCTGCAAATCGTTCAAAGGATGTCTTTGCCGTTTCACCGTCCGACACCGGATTTCCAGGCTCAAACATGATGGTCTGATTGGGCTCGTAAGTCCGCATGACTGTCTCAAGATCTCCGGCTTCGAAGGCGCTTGTCATCTTCTGAACTAGCGTCAGAACATCCTGCTGGTCCTGGTTCATTTTTTCAGATCCTTCTGCATAGGTCAGCGTCGAAAAGGTTGAGAAAACGGCCGTGCAAACGGCCGTCAGAACGCGCGTTCGTAGTTGCATGTTTCCATTCCTCATGTTCAGGCAATGCGGTGCCAGTCCCGCTTGATGCCAAGCTGGTTAAACGATCTAGTTGTCTGGCGGATCTGTTCGCTTAGAAGCCTAGAGGCTCGGCGACAGAATTCGGGTCAATTGTGTGCGGATGTCTTGTGGGCACTTGTGATACGGCACGGCGCGTTGAAGCTTGAAAGACCTGAGATCCTCAATCACGGCTTCGACCTGTTGCTTTGTCTCAATGTAACTGAGGGAAGACCCGATCGAATTGGGATGATTGCCTCGTACCACCCGTCCGGCCTTCATGGCAGCTGGAAGACGTCTGGGGCAGCTGCACTTCGCCCCGGCACTCACAAGTCCGCAGTGACGGGACGTGAAAGCAATAACTTCCGACCGGGCACGGGACAACCGTTTGCGATAGGCAGATGGCGCGAGTTCCAGTATTTCCGACGCTTCCCCGTGGTCCAACTCGAATACATCGCCCAACACATAGGCGAGGCGAAGGTCCATCGTAAGACAAAGCAGCATCGCCATGGTGCAGGACACCCTCAACTCGTTCAGCAGGAGCGCCTGGTCAGGCGCTTCGGGTGGATCAGCGACGAGACCCGTTTCAAGGTCGGCGGCAAACATCCCGAACGTGAGTCCCAAATCGCGGTCACGCAGCTTTTTGGCCGAAAGAATATGGCGAACGGCGACCTGGTAAGCCCAGGTCGAAAAGGCGCTTTCACCTCTAAATGTCGACAGCTTGGTCAAGATCTGGACCAGAATTTCCTGTGTGGCTTCGCTTGCATCCTCAGGGTTCACCAGCACACGCCGGGCGAGGTTGTAGATCCGGTCCTGTATGCCGACAAGCACCTTTTCAAGGGCTTGCCGGTCACCTTCCTGAGCGGCTGTTACCATCTCCAGGGATACATTGCCTGTTGTCATCTCATGTTCCTGTCATCTGACACTTCATAGTGTTAGAGGGGCCGGAGCAGAATGTGTGACATATTTTTTTGATCGCTCCGAAGCTTGCGCGATCGGATTTGACACGCCACTGTTGCGCATCCCGTCTTCCCGTGCTGTTCAGACACGAGTTTCAAATGACCCGCGACGAATTTGACGTCTTTTGCAGTGAATTGCCTGCCACCTCCCATGTGATCCAGTGGGGTAACGCTTCTGTCTGGAAAGTCGGTGGCAAGATTTTCGCGATCTGCTCCCGTTGGGGCGACGGCGACCATCAGCGGATCGGCTTCAAGTGTTCCGATATCTCCTATGCGCTCCTGATACAGCAGGAAGGAATGATCCCGGCACCCTATCTTGCGCGCGCGAAGTGGGTCCAAATGGAACGGGCAGGTGCACTCCCGGATCAGGATCTGAAGGCCTATATTGTGGCCGCTCACAAGATTATTGCGGGCAAGCTCACGAAAAAAGCCCGGAAAGAACTCGGCCTTGCAGATTGACTTCTCCGGAAAATGGCGCTCGCTGTCATTCCTGATGATTGCCGAGGTCGCCGGCATGAGCCTGTGGTTCATGTCAGCTGCGATCCTGCCGGATCTCACGCGGGAATTTGCAATCTCCGAAACACGGCAGGCAGCGCTTTCAAGTGCTGTCCAGATCGGGTTTGTCGTCGGCGCACTCGCGTCGGCGCTCCTGGGTCTTGCCGACCGGATCGACCCGCGGCGACTGTTTGCCTTTTGCGCAATCACGGCAGCGCTTTTCAATGCGAGTCTTCTGGTTGTTGAACCCGGCGGCTTGGTGTCGATCTTTGCACGGTTCGCGACAGGTGCCCTGCTCGCCGGTGTCTATCCGGTCGGCATGAAAATCGCCGTCGGCTGGGGCCAGAAGGACCGGGGTTTTCTCGTCGGCACGCTTGTCGGCGCCCTCACCCTTGGCTCCGCCGCGCCGCACCTCCTGGCGCTTCTGGGAGGAGCAGACTGGCGCTGGAGCCTGATCGTTGCCTCCATTGCGTCTGCTGCCGGTGGGGCCCTCTGCCTCTTTGCAGCACTCGGTCCCTTTCATGCCAAGGCACCGCGCATGAAAATCCAAGCGATCTTTACCGCCTGGACCGACCGGAAAATCCGCTACGCCTATGCAGGATATCTCGGTCACATGTGGGAGCTCTATGCCATGTGGGCCTGGATCGGCGTTGCGCTGACGCTGTCGTTCTCCGCACACATGCCCGAGAGCGATGCTGTTTCCCTGTCCCGCCTGATCGCCTTTCTGACGATTGCTGCCGGCGGCGTCGCCAGTGTCATTGCCGGCGTTGTCGCCGATCGGGTCGGCAAGGCAAACATCGCAATCCTCGCCATGATTGTCAGCGGATCCGCCGCCATCGCATCAGCCATCACATTCGGCGGCCCCGTCTGGCTGACGATCCTGTGCGTTTTGATCTGGGGCGCGGCGATCCTGCCGGACTCAGCCCAGTTCTCCGCGCTCGTCGCCGACTATGCTCCGCCCGAACAGGCCGGCAGCCTGATGAGTTTCCAAACTGCGCTTGGCTTCGCGCTAACGTTTTTCACGGTCCAGCTCACACCACTCGGGGCGGAGCTGATCGGCTGGCCCGGCATGTTCGCCCTGATGGCGATTGGTCCCGCGCTCGGAATTTTGGGCATGTTGCGGCTGAAGCGGATCAGTTGAAGTGAAAAAAACGAACCACAAAGCGGCAGCAGTGCTTTATGTTGCTCTAGTCGCCGCATACTTTATTTTCATCAATCAAGAAATTGAATCCAGATACACTGCTAAATTGGGTTTTTGTTTAATATTGATACCCCTTTACTATTTTTTTGTTTACTTCAAAAATAAAAGACAGCGCGGCGATCGCTCTTATATGCTGGAAATTGTTGTTTGCGCGGCTGGCTGGCTTGTTTATTTTTTGCTTTCGAACCAATTTCCAGAACAGAAATTTCTAACGTTCGCCTACGGTTTTCAAATCTTCTTTTCCATTTATTTGGGACTGGTCTTTTTTGCCAAGTTTATGCTCAAGATTGCAGGCGAAGAAGATCGACTCTAGGTCGCTCATATCATGAGTTTCAGCCGTCGAGTGGTATTGCCCGATGTGCTACCACCGCTAGCAGTTCTGGGAAGCTGGTTGCTGAACCAATTCAGCAGACTTTCCGAGCAGCCGGCCATCTCTTCGTTTCATACCGTCGCTCCCCGGTTCCGGATCTCACTCGCGTTCGTCCGGGGTGACGGTTGCAAGTTGAAATCTTGAGCTTTCAGAATACCAGGATCTTTCCTTTTCCTTGTCATCCCTGCCTGCGCAGGGATGACAAAAGAGACAGTCGCCGGCCCTATGAAATCTCCGAATGTGCCTCTTCATCGTTGTCCCGGCCAAGCGCAGTGCGTGCCGGGATCTATTCAATCAAAATTGACAACCAGGCAAGCAGGTCCCGGAATTTCGTTGCGCTGCGTCCGGCACGGAAAGAGATGCGTCCATACTCCTCGTCTACTCCATCACCAGGTCAAACTCCGAAAACCCGAAATCCTTGCCGTTAATCCTGAGGCCGATGGCCTGGGTGCCGCCGTAGTAGACCCGTGTCGTGATCGGCCTGATGGCGTGGTCGCGGGAGAGGGACAGCATCTCGCCGGGTTCAAGTTTCACTTTCGTCCACTTGAAGACCTTTGGCGCCAGCGTCCCGTTCGCTTTCTTGAAATGGACAAGATAGTCGATCACGAGATCCTGAGCCTTCTTGCCTGTCGAGCTTAGTTCGACATCAAATGAAACCGCATCGCCATAGATCACCCGGGGCGTTTTGACGTTCGGTCCACCCACTGTGATCTCAGGCGGCTTGAGCCCGAAGGCTGTCAGCGTTCCCGGATGCCCCTGCTTGACCAGGGATCGACAGGCGTGACGCACAAGCTTCTCGCGGTTCCTGTCCGCATCCTTCAGCCAGCGCCTTGCGATATCCGCGACAAGATCAGGATGATCCTTGGCGATGTCATTGAGGTGATTGGCAACCGAGCGGCGGACATATTCCTCGGGATCATCCTTCAGCGCCTCCAGAAGCGGCAGGGTCGGAGACGGATCCTTGACCAGCTTCTTCAGCCGCATGCCCCAGGGCAGACGCGGCCGCGTGCCTTCGGACACAAGACGGCGGACATGGACGCTGTCGTCCTTCACCCAGGGCGTCATGATTGACAAGGCCTTGTCCTGGTCCTGGTCGAGGAACGGGCGCACCTCGAATTCAGCGGTCGCGCGCTTGGTCATTTCCTTCAAAAGCGCAAACGACTTCTTGAAGTCCCCAAGACCATGATCGGTAACCACCATCCCGAGCGGCATCATGCCCCAGCCGCGGATGCCCTTGTCATCGCTCGCCCGATCCACATCCTCATTTTCAAGCGGATGGAGAATGGAGCGCAAAATGTGGAACTTCGCATCGAGGGTTTCCGGCAGAATTTTGCCGGTTTCATCGGCGATCAGCCGGGCCCTCTGCTTCAGCTCAAGCTGATCAAGCGCGGAGAGAATTGCGGCTTCATATGCTGCGCGGTCAAAAGTCTCAAGATGGCGTTCGATATGCATTCCGAGGCACTGCACGAGGTCCGGCGAGATCTTGTTTTTGAAAGGTTCCATCAGTCATTCCCTGTGCCTGCTTCAACGTTGCCCCTGTGTGCCAGTTGTGGTGTGCCGGTCCTAGCCTGTTCCTGCCATCCTCCTGACAAGCACTGTCAGGAGGATGGCAAAGAAAAAGCCACTCCGGTCGCCCGGAGTGGCTCTTGGGGAAGGGCCGCCCCCACATTTGCTGCCCTTCCCTTTTCAGCATGGTTGTCAGTCGATCCGACGACCCGTGCTTGAATCGAAGAAATGAACGTCCTTTGCATCAGCGTGCAGATGCATTTTTTCACCCGGCTCATGGCGAGCATGGCTTGACACCCTGACGACAATTTCCGGCCCGCCGTCCGGGAAGCTTGCATAGACGAAGCTTTCCGCGCCGACCGGCTCGAGCACGTCGACATTGACTTCCAGGTTGACGCCGTCACCAGACGAAGGACCATCGACCACTTGCAGATGCTCAGGACGAATGCCGACAATATAGCTGTCTTTGCCCTTCGCGTTGGAACCTGACAATCCGGCTCCATTTTCAAGAGACAGTCCGTCCCCATCTGCCTTGACATTCAGAAGGTTCATCGCCGGTGAACCGATGAAGCTCGCGACAAAGGTGGATGCCGGCTTGTCGTAGACTTCAATCGGCGCACCGATCTGCTCGATATTGCCACCGTTGAGAACCACGAGCCGATCCGCAAGCGTCATGGCTTCCAGCTGGTCGTGGGTGACATAGACACTCGTGGTGCCGAGCGACTGCTGCAGACGCTTGATTTCGACACGCATCTGGACGCGAAGCTTGGCATCCAGGTTGGAAAGCGGTTCGTCGAACAGAAATGCGGCCGGTTCGCGCACGATCGCGCGACCCATGGCGACGCGCTGCCGCTGACCACCGGACAGCGCCCTCGGCTTTCGGTCGAGATAATCACCGATCTCCAGGATGCGGGCCGCTTCCTTCACACGGCGGTCGATCTCCTCTTTCGCCATGCCCCGGTTCTTCAAGCCGTAGGCCAGGTTGTTGTAGACACTCATGTGGGGATAGAGCGCGTAGTTCTGGAACACCATCGCGATATCGCGGTCGGCCGGGTCGACCTTGTTCACGAGCCGGTCACCGATCTTGATTTCACCGGTGGTGATGTCTTCCAGTCCCGCGATCATGCGCAGCAGAGTGGACTTGCCGCAGCCGGACGGGCCGACCAGCACAATGAATTCACTGTCGGCAATATCGATGGAGACGCCTTTGACCGCCTCCACATCGCCGGCATACACCTTCCGGACGGTGTCGAGAGTAATCGTTGCCATTTATAACCTCACTTATCGCTCTCGACGAGCCCTTTGACGAACCAGCTTTGGAAGATCACCACGATGAGTACAGGTGGCAACATGGCCAGAATCGCCAGCGCCATTGCCTCGTTGAAAGCCGGGATCTGCGCACCCACCCAGACCTGAAGGATCTGCTTGATGCCGCGAACCAGTGTGAACAGGCTTTCGTCCGTTGTGATCAGGGTGGGCCAGAGATACTGGTTCCAACCAAAGACGAACATGATGATGAAGATGGCCGCGATCATTGTCTTGGACAGCGGCACCAGAATGTCCTTGAAGAACTTCCACGGTCCTGCGCCATCGATACGGGCCGCTTCCAGGAGTTCATCGGGAACGGACATGAAAAACTGCCGGAAGAAGAACGTACCGGTCGCTGACGCGATCAATGGCACGATCAGGCCGGAATAGGTGTTCACCATGCCAAGCGACTGAACGATCTCGTAGGACGGCAGAATGCGAACCTCAAGCGGCAGCAGAAGTGTGGCGAAGATGATCCAGAAGCAGACCGAGGCAAACGGAAAACGGAAATAGACGATCGCATAGGCGGCGAGCATCGAAATGACAATCTTGCCGATGGCAAAGCCGAAGCCGAGGATCATCGAGTTTTTCAGCATCACGAAACCGTTGACTTCCTGGGTGAAACCTCCGGCCTGGAACAGCACGGTTTCGTAGTTTTCAAGAAACTTGTCGCCCGGGAGAAACTGAACGCCGCCCTTGTAGATCGCGATCGCGTCGTGCGTGCTTGTCATGAAGGTCAGCACCACCGGTGCAACCATGAAGAACACACCTGTCAGAAGGATCAGATGGTCCGTAATCTTGAGTTTGTACATATCCGCCCCCTACGTGTAGTGCACGCGCCGCTCGATGAGGCGGAACTGAATGATTGTGAGGATGAACACCAGCGCCATCAGGATGACGGACTGTGCGGAAGACCCGCCAAGGTCATTGCCCCGGAAACCATCCAGATAGACCTTGTAGACCAGTGTGACCGGGTTGTTGCCCGGCTCGTTCTTCACGATGACGTCGACGATGCCGAACGTGTCGAAGAAGGCGTATGTGATGTTGATGATCAGCAGGAAGAAGCCGGTCGGCGCAAGCAGAGGAAAGGTCACTGTCCAGAACCGGCGGAAACCGGAACGGCAGTCGATGCTCGCTGCTTCCTGAACCGACTTGGAAATGCCCTGCAGGCCTGACAGGAAAAAGATGAAGTTGACCGGAATCTGCTTCCAGACCGCGGTCACGATCATCGCGAAACTGGTGTCGAAATAATTCACGCCGATCTGCATTTTCCAGCCGAACATGGCGAAGAGATCAACCATCGGGCCCACATGCTGGTCAAACAGCAGAACCCCGATCAGGCCGGCAACCGGAGGCGCAACCGCATAGACCCACATCAGCAGCGTCTTGTATGTCGACGCGCCGCGCAGGACCTTGTCCGCCTTGACCGCCAGCAGCAAGGCAAAGCCGAGTGACAGGAAGGTCACGAAAAAAGTGAAGACAGCCGTGAAACGCGCCACCCGGCCATAGTCGGTCGAGGTCAGCATGTCGGTGAAATTGTCCAGTCCGACAAAGGTCGAACCGAAGCCGAACGGGTCCTCCAGATAGAAGGATGACTGTATGGCTTCCGCAGCCGGCCAGAGGAAGAAGATCGTCACGATGGCGAGCTGCGGCAGCAACAGCATGTACGGCACCATTCGGGACTGAAACTGAACTTTTTTCATTGCGTCACCGGAAAAGGAGGAAGCGGACCATCAGTAAAACAGCTGGCCCGCGTCCTCACAAGGAAAAGGGGGCGCAGGGCGCGCCCCCAATAAGGGGTATTTCAGACTGGCCTAGTTGCCTGTTGTCTTTGAAAACCGCTCCAGAAGCTTGTTGCCGTCCGCTTCGATGGTTGCAAAAGCATCTTCAACCGTGGTTTCGCCAGACATGAGCTTACCATATTCGCGGTTCATGACGTCGCGGATCTGGACGTAGAAGCCCATGCGGTAGCCCTTGGTCCATTCGCCGCCCGGCAAGGTCAGCTGCTTGATGCCGATTTCGGCAGCCGGGGTGCTTTCGTAGTAACCGTCCTTCTTGGCCATGTCGTAAGCGGCGTTGGTGATCGGCACATAGCCGGTTTCCTTGTGCCACATGTACTGGACTTCCGGAGATGTCAGGTACTCGAAGAACGATGCGACGCATTTGTTTTCGTCGTCCGACTTGCCGGCCATGGAGAACAGCGCCGCACCACCGATGAAGGTTCCGGTACCCGCGCCGTCAACTGCATCCCAGTAAGGCAGATAGGTTGCGGAGAACGGGAAGTCGACAGTCTTGGAGATGCCACCGAAGGACCCGGAAGAGCCGAGCCACATTGCGACCTTGCCTTCGTTGAACGGTGTCTGATTGTCGCCCCAGCCGGTGCCGTAGTAACCGAACAGGCCGTCATCCAGCCAGCCCTTGACGGCGGAGAAGTGGTTCTTGATCGGCTCACCGAATACCAGCGTGGTGTCCTTGGAACCATCGTAACCGTTGTTGTTGGTCGCGAATTGCAGGTTGTGACGGGACTTGAAGTTTTCGGTGAAGATCCATGGCAGGTGAGACTGCGCAAGCGGTACGTAACCGGCTTCCTTCAGCTTCGGAGCGATTTCCTGAAACTCTTCCCAGGTCTTCGGAGCTTCAACACCGGCCTTTTTCAGGGCGTCGACATTGTAGTAGAGGATCGGGGTGGAAGAGTTGAACGGCATGCCGATCATCTTGCCGTCGCTGTCGGCATAGAAGTAGCGAACACCGTCGATGTAGTCTTCGATATCAAAACCAACACCGGCATTTTCCAGGATGTCCTGAGCCGGGATAACGGCGCCCTTTGCACCGATGATGGTTGCTGCACCGGCGTCAAAAACCTGCAGGATGTTCGGCTGTTCACCGGCGCGGAATGCCGCGATGCCTGCCGTCAGAGTCTCTTCGTAGGTACCTTTGAAGACCGGTGTGATCTTGCAAGCGTCCTGGGCAGCGTTGTAGCCGTTTGCGATGTCGACGACGACTTCGCCCAGACGTCCGCCCATTGCGTGCCACCAGGCAATGTCGGTTGCGGCATAAGAAGCGGTGGAAGTGCCCAGAAGGGCGGCCGCAGCGACGAAGCTGGCGACAGTCTTACGATAAGCCATGTTCATTTGCTCCCATCTCGAAGGGCTATGTGCCCCGGTCAGCAGTTGGTTTTCCTGGTGCCGAAATGGCTTGGCCGGCACCTGAAACGATAACGCCTGCGTTTCGTATTGTTTTCATATGAACGTTGTATGACGCTCATATGAACATTTAAACACGCCTAAGTCGCGTCCGCAAACAGGAATAATGTTATTTTGCAGATACTCACCAGATCGCTGGCCGCGAGAACAGTTTTCGTCGGCATTCCGGAGTAAAGTACCCCTGCGGCACTCTCAACTTCGCGCGTTCCGGGCGGTTGTATGCCCCCTTTTTCACACCGCAACCCGGAGAAAGATTAGTCGGCTCATGTCTGGCTTCGACGTCACCGATATGGAATTGTGGCGGCACACGACGAACTCCGTGATTTTACCCGAGTTAGCGCGTTTTTCCGAGTCGTGACTTCATCGTGGCGGCGTTCGGGCCGCGATGTCCGTCTTTGACCCGGCCTTCATTGCACCTTTGCAGCGGGGCGCTATATTCGAGCTCCGATCATGTTTGAGACAGAGCAGCTCCCCTGAATCCATGTCCACGTCCTTCTCCTCCGTCTTTCCGTTGAAAAGAGCCCGTGCCCATGAGGTGTGCGGTGAAAGCTGCCTGGTCTTTGCCGCGATAATGGCCGGGCAGGCGACTGGCCCGGTGGTCTGGGTGTCGGAACGCTGGCGCCCGGTGGTCAATCCGGAAGGCCTTGCGCCCTATTGCGATCCGGGCCGGCTTCTTGTCACCCGGGCCGACAGTCAGCTGAATGTTCTGGCCAGTGCCGAAACAGCGCTCCGCTCCGGCGCTGTCGGCCTCGTCGTCGCCGAAATCGCCGGCCCCATCGGCCTGACCGAAGGCAGGCGGCTGCAGCTTGCCGCCGAAACCGGTGGCACCACGGCGCTGTTGCTGATCCCGGAAGGTGGCGGCAGCAACGCAGCGGAGACCAGATGGCACTGCACAGGCTTCCCAATTCCTGCCGTCCTTTCCCAGCATGGCCTTCCTCAGCATGACCCTCGTGAAAATGACCACGACTCGACTCGCTGGCGGTGGTCCCTTATAAAGAACAAAATAGGAACATTGTCGGAATGGGTGGTCCGTTGGGATGCAGCGGCGCGTCGTGTCATTGTGGTTTCCGAGGCTGGCAGCTGAGCGTTCGCTCCGCGCCAATCCTGTTGACGCGCCCTTTGCCCTGACCCTTTTCGACCGTAATTCGGAACGCGTCTACGACCTGTGCCCGCGCGCGGAAGGTGCCGGTCTGAACCGGGGCATGACGCTGGTCCATGCCAGGAGCTTCTGCCCCGGTCTTCTGACCCGGCCCGCCGATCCCAAGGCAGACCAACGGTTCCTGCACCTGCTTGCCCGGTGGGCGACCCGCTATTGCCCCTGGGTCGGGCTCGACGGGCCCAACGGGCTCTTTCTCGACATCACCGGCTCTGCGCATCTCATGGGTGGCGAGGAACCGCTCCTGGACGATATCCGCGCCCGCCTTGCCCGGGCCGGGCTCACCGCCCGACTGGGTCTTGCCTCTACGCCGGGGACCGCCTGGGCGCTTGCCCGTTTTGCCGAGGGCATTGCCCAGCCTGGCGAGAACCTTACCCGCATCGGCCCCCTGCCGCTGACTGCACTGCGGCTTGCCGACCAGACCTGCACCAGTCTGGAACGGCTGGGCATCGCCACCATCTCCGATCTCTACAACCTGCCGCGGGCAACCGTTGCAAGGCGCTACGATCCGGAAGTGCTGCGCCGTCTCGATCAGGCGCTCGGCGCCATTGCGGAACAGATTTCCCCCCTGAAGGAAGGTCTCAGCTTCGCCGTACGCATGACCTTGCCCGAGCCGGTCGGCCTCCTCGACGACGTGATGGCCGGGGCAGAACGGCTGATCGGTCATCTGTGCGAGCGATTGGACACGGCCCAGAAGGGCGCGCGCAGCCTGAAACTGACCTTCCGCCGGGTGGATCAGGAGAACCAGTCGGTCGAATTGCGCCTGGCCCGGCCGATGCGTGACGGCGACCGGATCCTTGCTCTTTTCGAGCGCGGGGTGAGCGCGATCGATGCCGGTTACGGCATCGACATGATCCGCCTGGAAGCCACCCAGGTGGAAGAGCTCGGCCCACGCCAGCTGACTCCGTCGCAAACGCTGGAAAAGGACAGTCTCGCGGACCTCATCACCCAGCTCGGAAACCGGATCGGGCTGGAAAACATCCTGCGTTTTTCTCCAGTCGACAGCCATATTCCCGAACGCAGCTTCAAGCTGGTGCCGGCCGCCTACAGCATGCCGGTCCGCACCTGGCCCTACCGGCGCCCGCGTCCGTTGCGCCTGTTTCCACCCGAGCCGATCACCGGTTCCGGCGCCACTCCGCCCGGACGCTTCCGCTGGCGCGGCCGGGCGCTGACGACACTTCAGGCAGAAGGTCCGGAACGCATCACCCCCGCCTGGTGGGAGGGTGACGACGACTGGACAAGGGGCCTGCGCGACTACTGGCGCGTTGCCACCGGCCAGGGCCAGCGTCTGTGGCTGTTCCACACGCCGCAGAACCCGGGCTGGTACGTACAGGGGGAGTTCGGCTGATGTCCGCTGATGTTTCTCCGCACAAACACCGCCGCCCCGGCTTGATCGGGGGTCCAATCCGCGGGTCCGCGAAACAGTCACATTCCAGAAGAGACGACCGAGCCGTGGATCCTTTGCCCGAAGAGGTCTTCTCTGAAAATGAGTGGGGCCCCGATCAAGTCGTGGATGACCCAGGAAAGAACGTGGAGGCCGCCCGATGACCTCCCATGTGCTGCCGGACAGCCTGCACTGGGACATTCCCCGTCATGCGGAGCTGACCGTTACCTCCAACTTCACTTTCCTGCGCGGGGCGTCCCACCCGGAGGAACTGGTGACGCGGGCTGCCGAGCTCGGACTTGAGGCGATTGCCATCACCGACTGGAATTCGCTTGCTGGGGTCGTCCGGGCCTATTCGGCGCTGAAGGAGATCAGGCGTGCGGCGAACGAGGAAGGCGTGCCGGTACGGTCCCACTCGCAGATCGATGCTTCTTCCCGGCAACAGATAAACGGGATCCCGCCCCTGCCCGTACCGCAAGTCCTGAAACTGCCGCGGCTGATCGTCGGCGCACGCCTGGTGCTTATGGACAGTCCTGTCGATTTCGTTGCCCTGCCGACCAACCGGGCGGCTTATGAACGGCTCAGCCAACTGCTCACCCTCGGCAAGCGGCGAGCGGAAAAGGGCGACTGCCATCTGGAATTTCAGGACGTCGTGAAGTTCTCCGAAGGCCTGCTCTTCATCGCGCTGCCCCAGGGAGACCATACACGGAATGCATTTTCTGAGACGGCTAAAGATCATATCCGTACCCTTCGCCAGGAAGTTCCGGGCCATGTTTTCCTGGGTGCCGCGCCGCGCTATGACGGCACCGACCAGGCCTGGTTCCGCACCTGCGCGAAAGCTGCCCATTCGCTGGCAACGCCGATGGTCGCGGTCGGTGATGTCCTGATGCACCATGCCGGACGACGGCGGCTTGCCGATGTGCTGACCTGCCTGCGCGAAGGCTGCACCATCGACGAGATCGGCACCCGCGCCCTGCCCAATGGCGAGCGGCGGCTGAAATCGGCTGCCGACATGACCCGTCTCTACCGCCATCATCCGGCGGCCCTCCGGCGGACGGTCGAGATCGCGACCCGCTGCAGCTTCGACCTTTCCGAGCTGTCTTATGAATATCCGGACGAGATCACCGACGGGGAGAACCCGCAGGACCGGTTGGAGCGGTTGACCTTCGAGGGTCTGGAGATGCGTTATCCCGCCGGTGTTCCGGAACATGCACAAAAGCTGGCGCGAAAGGAACTGAGGCTGATCGCAAAGCTCAAGTTCGCCGCCTATTTCCTGACCGTTCACGACATCATCGGCTTTGCCCGCAGCCGGCATATCCTGTGCCAGGGGCGCGGTTCGGCAGCCAATTCCATCATCTGCTATGCGCTCGGCATCACCGATGTAGGTCCGGAAACCATCACCATGGTGTCGGAGCGCTTCATCTCCGAGCACCGGGGCGAGCCGCCGGATATCGATGTCGATTTCGAACATGAGCGGCGCGAAGAGGTGATCCAGTATGTCTATGAGAAATACGGACGCCACCGGGCCGGCCTCTGCGCCACGGTGATCCATTTCCGCACCCGCGCGGCGATCCGCGAAGTCGGCAAGGTGATGGGGCTCAATGCCGATGTCACCGCCGCCCTTTCCGGCCAGATCTGGGGCAGTTCCAACAGCGGGCCGGACGATGCGCGCATGAAGGAACTGGGGCTGGATCTTACCAACCGGCGCGTGATCCAGACCATCGAGCTGATCCGCGAGATCATCGGTTTTCCCCGCCATCTCAGCCAGCATGTCGGTGGTTTCGTGATCACGCAAGGGCGGCTCGACGCGCTTTGCCCGATCGAGAACGCAGCCATGGAAAACCGCACGGTGATCGAGTGGGACAAGGACGATATCGACGCACTCGGCATCCTCAAGGTCGACATGCTCAGCCTCGGCATGCTGACCTGCATCCGCAAATGCTTCGACTTGATCGACACCCATCACGACCAGGAATTCACACTCGGCACCGTGCCCCAGCACGACACCGACACCTATGACATGCTGTGCAAGGCCGATGCGATCGGCGTCTTCCAGGTGGAAAGCCGGGCGCAAATGAATTTCCTGCCGCGCATGCGCCCGCGCGAATTCTACGATCTCGTCATCGAGGTGGCGATCGTCCGTCCCGGCCCGATCCAGGGCGGCATGGTGCACCCCTATATCAACCGCCGCCAGGGCAAGGAGCCGGTCTCCTTCCCTTCAAGAGAGTTGGAGGAAGTGCTCGGCAAGACGCTCGGTGTGCCGCTTTTTCAGGAACAGGCCATGCAGATCGCGGTCGTTGCCGCCGGTTTCACCCCGTCGGAGGCCGACAAGCTGCGCCGCTCCATGGCGACCTTCCGGCGGATGGGCACGATCGGCCAGCTCAGGGAGAAATTTCTCGCCGGCATGCTCGAGCGCGGTTATGAGCTGGAATTCGCCCAGAACTGCTTCAGCCAGATCGAAGGCTTCGGCGAATACGGTTTTCCGGAAAGCCATGCGGCCGCCTTTGCCATGCTTGCCTACGTCTCGGCCTATCTCAAATGCCACTTCCCGGCCGAGTTCGCCTGTGCGCTTTTGAATTCGCAGCCGATGGGCTTTTATGCGCCGGCGCAGATCGTACGCGATGCGCGCGAACATCAGGTCGAGATCCGGCCAATCTGCGTCAACACGAGCCGCTGGGACAATACGCTGGAACGGCGCAGCGACGGCGCGCTCGCGCTGCGGCTCGGCTTCCGCCAGATCAAGGGCATGCGCGAGGAAGACGCGGACTGGATCGTGGCGGCACGCGGCAACGGCTATCCCGATACCGAAACCCTGTGGCTGCGAACCGGCGTACCGCCCGCAACGCTGGAGCGCCTTGCCGAAGCCGACGCCTTTGCCGGCATGGGGCTCAGCCGCCGGGATGCGCTCTGGCAGGTGAAGACCATCCGCAGTCCGAAGCCGCTGCCGCTTTTCAACGACCCGATCGACGGCGAGGCGATCTTCGAACCCGATGTCCTTCTGCCACAGATGCATCTCGGCCAGGAGGTGGTGGAGGATTATCTGTCCACCCGCCTCACCCTGCGTGCCCATCCGATGGAGCTGTTGCGTCCGCATATTCCAGGTCTCACACCGCACGACCGGCTGGCACGGCTCACGCCATACGAGGCACGGCGCGTCTCCGTCTCGGGCCTCGTCATCACCCGCCAGCGCCCCGGCACGGCCTCGGGCGTCATCTTCATAACGCTGGAGGACGAGACCGGTGTTTCCAACGTGGTCGTCTGGCCGAAGATGTATGAAAAATACCGCGCCGCCGTCATCGGCGGGCGGCTGTTGAAAGTCACCGGACGGCTGGAGCGTGAGGGCATCGTGGTGCACCTGATTGCCGATCATATCGAGGACTGTTCCAACCGCCTCGCCCTGCTCGGCCATCCCAATGACGAGGTGCTGGGCCAGATGACGGCCAAGACCGACGAGGTTCCCGTCCACCTCAAGTCAGACGCGCCGAAACCCAGAGCGATGCATCCGCGGGACCAGGCGAAGAAACTGTTCCCGAGCCGGGATTTTCATTGAGGAGTGCAAGATGGAGGCCTGATACAACGAAGCCTATTGGAAGACGGCTGCTCCCGGACCGCTCGAGACCTCCGATCAGCGTCAACGATCAAGCCAGACCAGATGCCCGTTTCCTGAGTGCCTCGACCGGTTCATCGTTGAAGTCACAGGTCTCCAGAACGCTCTTCATCAGGTCAGGTTCAACACCGATCCACTGCTCCACACCCGACAGGGCACTTTCACGGCAGGCTGGATTGGCCAGCGTCAGCTGAAACCGCATGACATCAGCGCAAGCCGGTGCAATGCCCGCCTTCCCCGCCGTATGCGGTCCCAGCGGTGCAATGTCCCAGAACATCGCACAAGCCATATTCAGGTATTGCCCTGGCTCCAGGGAATGCTGCAAAACCGGATCACAATGAGGATCGAACAGCTCTGCAAATAGGGTCTTCAAACCGCCCGTCAGCGAAAGCCGGGTTTCAATCGGAACGGCCGCATCAGTCAGCAGGCGCAGACAGTCGGAACTCGAGCTGTCACAAAACCGCCAGGTCGCAAATCCAAGGCGTTCGGGTTCCGGTGCGCAAAGGCGAACCAGGCCGGACGGGTCAGACAGCAGGCCGGAAACGTCCTGCAACAGCGTCTCTTCCGGCAATGCAACTTCCCGGGTCGGCTCGCTGGACAACAATTCGAAAAAGGTCGGATTCAGATGAGACATGGGGGCAAACTCCATGCGGATTTATTCCATGTGTTTGACAGTCAGGCAATACTTGCCATGCGCGGGTCAGCCGGCTTGACCCTCCACGCTGCTAGGCAGCGAAGATTGGTGTTCGTGCCCAAATGTCACTGTTCAGGAATTCCTGCGTCAGTGGAATTTGAAGCCACAATTCGAAGCATTTTACTCCTCTCCAAGTTTGACAGCGCAGACATTGGCAGCGCGCAGGGCTGAATCGATGGCTTCCTGATGACCCGCATCAGCACCGCCGAAACATTCGGTTACATATTGTCGTGCTGCGGCGCAGTTTTCGTTGCGTGCTCTGTATTCCCGAAGTGTATCGCGCTGACTCGGAAGCACGCTGGCACAGGAGCGTTTGACATCACAAGTCGGGTGGACATGCGACTGCCGGTGCCTGCATTCCGCGACAGAACACAGATCCAGGTTAACGTCATTGCAGCTGGCCAGCCCGGGCGCTGGAGCACCAAAACCAGTCAGGAACACCGTTGCCATCATAACCGAATACTTCATCTAATCCTCCTTCGGCTCCAGGGGTGAGTGGTGAGTTGGATGGTCAGGTGAAGGTGAAACCTCCATCTGAATAGGTCGCCGTCACCGGCGTGTCCTCGGATATGGCTGTCGTGCTGAGATGAATGAGGGCAACATTCTGGAAAACCCCCACCCCCGTGAGCGTGCCGACAAAAAGGTGGATCCTGTCGACAAGCTGAAAACAGCCGATTTCTCCGTTCAAAACGGTCCGGATAGAATTGGCGACCGGACTGCCAGGCAATTTGTTGCCATTCACCGTGCAATCGCGCGCCAGACCAAAGGCCAGGCCCGAATGCGCGTTGCTGTTGCACATGTAATAGGAATTCAGATCCGTGCCTGCCGGTCGCTGACCGGCTCCAAAGCCGCTCGTCGTATAGGGATAGACAACACCCGGACTGACCGGACGGACCGAGTTTGACTGAACGATTTCCGCTCCGGATGAAGGTTGGCCGGATTGATAGATCGCGACATCCCGTTCCCAGGTCACGGTGGTGTTCTGAACCGGTGCGAATGTCACCCAGACAACTTTTCCCGCCTGGAAGTTGACGATATCGGGCGTGTCGTCGCCGTCTCCGTGAGCAATCTCCGAACCTTCGACCAATTCGCCGGTTTCGCCTTCGGCCTTCACCCCTCCACTAAACGCACCTGATGCCACTTCCTGAACCAGAGCCACTTTCTGGCCGGCTGAAACAAGTGCCTTCACGTCCGGAATGTCGATCTTGATATCAAGCTGGTACATGGCCCGGCCTCACCTTATGAGAGCGAAGTCAGCGCCCTCGGGATTGCATCCCGAAGACGCTGCTACAGCGGTTTCAGCCAAAGCTCGTGAAGGTGAATTCGTTCAGTGCATCATCGAAACCCAGAAGCGCCGTCGGCTTTTGACTTGTGAGCTGAACCGCCAGGGCGGTGTCCGCAATCTGGGACAGGACGACACCATTGTTCTGGATTGAGGAAACCCAGATCGAGATGTTCTCGATTGCGGTGAAACTTGCATGCTGATTGTACGGCACCCGTACCGCATTCAAAGCGGACATGGTGGTCTTGCCAGCCACCGTTGCCTCTTGCGCCAGTCCCATGGTCCAGGGCTTTGGCGATTCCTGGAAATTCTTGGTTTCAAATGCAGTTCCGGTGTCGGCTGGCGCGGAACTGAATGTGGATGCGGTCCCATATGTATATAGCTGACCGGATTGAATGGCTGAATCCGTGTAGGAGGTCATGTCGATGGTCGCACCACCTTTGGCCTCACTTGTGGACGCATAGAGGTAGTAGTCTTCGGTCCAGGTCACGGTAATATGCTGCGCCGGTTCAAAGGAAATCCAGGCAGTCGCCAGATTGCCGCCGACCATGGAAGCGGTCACTGTCTTGGCGATACTGATGGTTTCTCCCCTTATCTGCTCCAGCCCCGTTGAATCAATCGAGATATCCAATGTGTATGTGGTCATGTGACGCTCCACTGTTGCTTTGTTGACGCGCACTGCGTTTGCCTACGCAGCGGCCAACGATTTCCTGGAGGGAAAATTTCGACCAAGGCAGTCAGCCGCCGCACAACCGATAATAGTTTTTTGCCGTAACGTTATCTATTTAAGGTTGTTGACCGCCGATCAAAGAATCGCGAATTTTGAGCGTCAGGAAATTTCTCTTCAGAAGCAGGCAGACGTTCGTGAAATGGGTAGATCATCCACATTCAGGACGATGCCAGGAAAACGCCGGCTATTTGGGTCGCTCCGGCACTTCACGCACCAGACTGAGCAGGACACTTGTGAACCTTTTGGGTCGCACGCGAAGCAGAAGGATGAGTTCCTGTTCCAATTCCGAAAGACCGGTGTTCTTGTGTGCCTCGGGAAAACCGCGCCCCAGCAAAAGCCAGTCGAGAGACGTATCCAGCACGGTGGCGAAACGGCAAATGTTGTCGATGGAAAAATTCCGCCCGTACCGCCACTTTGAAACCGCACCCGGCGACACCTTGAGTTCCTCGGCAAGCGCAAGGAGTTTGGGTTGCCCCGATATCTTGATCGCATATCGGATACGCTTGCCGCGCTCTTCGGACGCATCGGTGTAAGGCATTGACAGCACTCCAAAAATGACAGGAGCAATCAACCTAGAATAGATATTTATATTTTTTATACTTTTACATGTACCTCATGCCAGCCAACACGGTGTCTCGCTCGAAGGACCGGAAGGTGAAAAGCAGCGTTGAGGCTCAGGCCTGATTGCGCGCTGCCGGAAACCTTCACCGAAACGCCAATGCAGGCCTGTTCTTTCTTTCAGTGCGGCGCGTGCGGCGAACACTTTTGCCATTCCAGGTCCCGCACCCTGTGCACATGCTGCGTGAGACACTATTTCCATTCTTGTCGCTCACATGACGATGGTATCGTCCGGCGATACTGAAATGAAACGGAGTGAGCATGCCGATCCCAAGACTCCCACCACCACTCAGATTCCTGGAACGCGTGCGCAAGATGCAGGAAGAGGAAAGGCAGCAAGCCCGTTCAAATCCATTTCTGGCGCAGGCGCTCGAGAAGGAAAAAATAGAGGGTCATCGACTTGCGATCATCGCCCGTACGGTGGCGCTGGGTCTGGTCGGCCTCCTGCTGCCCTTTCTGAACTTCAGCCCGAGCGTGCTTTACTATGAAGCAACACTCTTGCTTTTCATCGCGCTTGGCTGGCTGCAGCTGCGCATGGCAAGTGTCGGCTACTCAAAGGCGGAGCTTTTGCTGATCTTTGCCGATGTTGGTCTTCTGACGCTCCTGTTCACCACACCGAACCCGTTCTTCAGCCAGGACATCCCAACCGCCTTCATGTACCGGTTCGATAATTTCATCTACTTCTTCATGTTTCTTGCCCTTGGTACACTGGCTTATTCCTATCGGACCGTTTGGGCCATGGGCACATGGGTCGCCCTGCTTTGGCTGATTGGACTAGGGGGCGTCTCGTGGCTCGGTCAAACGATTCCGGGCCTGAGTGAAGCTGCTGCGATTGCATTCGAAGGCCATCCGCTTATTCGGGAGGAAATGGATCCGAACAGCATCCAGGCCGGTGTCCGTGTCCAGGAAATTCTGGTCTTTCTGATCGTTGCGGGCATTCTGGCTCTGAAGGGCTGGCGCTCCAACCAGCTTGTGATGCGGCAGGCAAACATCGCCGCTGAACGCGCAAACCTGTCACGGTACTTTCCCTCCAGTCTTGTCGATGTACTGGCCGCGACCGACCGTGATATCGGCGCCGTGCGCACCCAGGAAGTGGCTGTCCTGTTCACCGATATCGTCGGTTTCACGCAATTCGCGGAGCAGCATACTCCGGAAGAAGTGATGGACCTGCTGCGCCACTATCACGCCTTTGTCGAACGCTCGATTTTCCAGAATGGCGGCACGCTCGACAAGTATCTGGGAGACGGCGTCATGGCGACTTTCGGTACACCTGAAACCAAACCCGGTGATGCCGCCAATGCGCTGAAAGCCGCCATGCAACTCATCGAGGAAACCGAAAGCTTCAACAAGGAACTCGAGACCCGCGGCATCACACCGATCAGCGTTTCGATCGGTGTTCATTTCGGCCCGGTCATCCTGGGCGACATCGGCCCCTCCAGGCGCCTGGAATTTGCAGTTGTCGGTGACACGGTCAACGTCGCCAGCCGGTTGGAAGCATCAACCCGGGAACTCGGATGCAGATGTGTGGTCAGCGAAGAACTGATACGTCAGGCCGCGCGCTCCGAAGGCAAGGACCACCCCGAGAAGGCCTTTTCTGCAAGGGACCCGATCAAACTGCGCGGCCGCCAGAATTCGATTAACGTCTGGACGGTGTGACTGTCCGGGCCGACACCGGACGCAAAACATATGCGTGGTGCATCAAGATCCTTCCGGCAGGGCTGCAAGCCAGTCCAGACCTTGGCCCACCCATTCTGCGGGGATGGAATGACCGCGCTGATGCAGACAGAGTTCAAGCACCCGCCCGCTCTTGCTTTCATCCCATCGCTCACAGGAAAGACGGTTATCGCCGCTTTCCACATTTCGGCTTGCGCGCGCAGCCCCGTTTGCCTGTGCAAGTATGTCAAATCCTTCCTCTATCGGCATGGAGTTGTAGATGCCGACCTCGTCGAACGCGACAACACCGTCGGAAAGCCCATGGATATGGCGCAGATTGACAGCACCTGTCGGGCAGGCTTCGGGATTGGATCTCCAGAAACCGCCTGCAATGGGCGCATAGGCGCGGAACAGATCTCCGGTATAGCAGGCAACATTCCACACCATCGATGCGCCACGCGAAAAACCTGAGGCCAAGGTCCGCCTTTCGTCAACCGGCCAGCGTTTGCGGACATCCTCCATGACAGCGCGAATGTAAGCTGCCTCGTCCCGGCCGCGCTCCGCGCGTCCCTGGCCGATCTGCCGCCAGTATCCCTTTTCAGCGAACGGGGCCACAAACAGGGCGCCCCGGTCAGTTGCGCCGCGCACCATGACCCGGTTACGGAAGGTTGCCTCTGGCGAACTGTTCCAGCCATGAAAATAGACCACCAGCGAAAGCGGTCTCTTTTGGTCCCAATCCTCCGGCACAGCTGCCAGATAGTATCCACCCGGCACCTCGCACCTGGTTTCAGGGCCGCAGGCCTTTGCCACGGCGGGAATGGCAAATAACAGGAGCATAATTGCAACCACACGCATCGAAACACCTCGCGAACAGATTTCGCGATCATTTGCGCTCGCCCGCACATCTGCAATGAACATGTGCGTGAAGCCGCACGATGTACTTCCTGACCGGACGATCATGATGAAAACCGGCCACCGAGATCAGGGATTGTTTTCCTCATCCAGTTCCGCTCGAGTCCGGAACACACTCAGAAACAGCAGCGGCACACCGCAGGCCAGAACCCAAATCGCTGCCATGCTTTCATCGTCCAGAATCAAGGTTCTGATATCCTTGAAGGCGATGGGACACACAATAAAAACCACTCCGAGCAGGACGTAGTAGAGCGACCCTGTCAGGCGGCCCCAAAGATAGATCACGCTTCCCCAGATTGCCCAGCTGGCGATCGTGACCAAGAAGCTGAATTTCTCCGAAATCCCGCCATCTGCCGCCAGTCCATCCATAACGAATACGGCCTTCATCGACGCGATGATCGACAAGACCAGCAGAACGTTTGCAACTCCGAACAGAAGATCACCGGCATCGAGCTTCGAGCCGTCTCCCTTGATGTATTTCAGGGATTTCAGCACCGTTTGCGCCACAGAGAGAATATTGCCGACGATCGGAATTGATTTAACCGCATTCACCGAGAGTCGATACAGTCTTCTCAGGTACACGACGTGCCGGTCACGGATTAGGCCGCACCACCAGGGAAGGCCTTTTTCGAAACTCCGGCTTTGCGAAACAGAGACGGCAACCCCAAATCCGACCGCGAACAGGAATTGCAGGCTGAGTTGATGCAGGGCGAATACATCGTCGATCACCAGGTCGGAGCCGCTTTCAAGGTTTTCCAGATCTGATCTGCCTGCCGGTGCGAATTTTTTGACCTCGTACAGCACACGGCCACTGAAGTCTTCCACGGCCAACAGCAGATAGAAGCACAGGCCCGCCGTCATGACAGCGGCAACCAACCTGACAAACGAATTGCCAATCGCCTCGGAAAACCCGACCAGAACGAGGACAATCGCTGCCGTCAAAATCGTGGGTAGCCAGAGTTCGTGAAACACCAGGTAACTCGTATCGAAATTCATCCACACGGCAAAAGTGGCAACAATGGCAACCCAGCTGACCCGGGTTGGATTGCCCTGCCCCTTGCGCACGAAATGCATCAGGACCGCATATGCGATCACGGCGGCAAGCCAGCGCAGCGACATACCGACCTCTCCGTCGCGAGGATCCAGCAGATATGCCGAAACGCCGAGGATGACGACAACAAGCCCCTGCACAAGGAAAAAGCGCTGATCCGACTGACGTCCGTGCCTGGCCCAGACTTCATAAACAATTATGGCGCCCACAATGACGGCAAGCACGAGGTAGATCTGTACCGAGGGACCGTCTTCACGATCGATCTCCCCAAACAACACGATCGCGACTCCGGCGAGCAATCCAACAGCGCTGGAAAGATCCTTGCGATGAGCCAGATAAATGAGAGCCGACACAAGACAGATCAGGTAAACCACGACCGGAAGGAGCGTTCCTTCTTCCTGCCAGAAGACAACAAGAAACAAGGCGAGGTAGATCCCTATGGCATTGAGGCAGCCAGCTGGAAAGATTTTTGCTTCTATGGCACAGAGGACCAGCACGAACCCGGACACGAGGAAGAAGGCTGACGGCGTCGGCCAACTGTAGCCCGCTGCTTCAAGTCCCAGGATACCGACCATCAGAAAACAGAAAATCGCCGCCGCGTATCTTGTGCGATCCGCCAGTTCCAGCCGATCTCCCCTGAAACGGAAATAGGCGGTCAGAACGAAAGCTGTTGCCGGCAGCAGGACACTTGCCACCAGGAAAACAGTCTCATCCGTCTGACTCAGGATAAGTGTGGCAATCATGCTGCCGTGAAACCCCAGAAACGGCAGGAGGACTTCGGTGACGAACCTGTCGAGCTTGAGAGCACGCAGTTGGATTGTCCTGGTATCGAGACTGCCGATTGCAGAAATAATCTGTTTCATAACCGTCTCCACTACGATGCGTGAACGGATCGACCGAAAAATCAAAAATGTCTTCGGTTACAACAGTTGAAAAATTCAGATTAACTCACAGACGATCGCGTTGATAGTTGTCCGGCAACAATAAAACTCCTGATTGCAGAAAGGTTGCAGCTCCGACCAAGAATTCTGGTTTGACCCGATCGGCATTTGTCTTTGCCGGACTGCACGCGGACACGAGTGCCTGATCGCTATCTATCGCTCGGATATCAGCAAGTTGGCACCAAGAGCGATCAACACTGATCCGGCGGCCCTGCGCATCCAGCGGCCCGCTGACCGGGATTTTTGAAACAGTCCAGCAATCTGGTCCGCAAAAATCACACAGCCTGCCTCGGCGAATGAAAAGAACAAATTGGCCGCTACTCCCAAAAGAATGATCTGCAGCCAGACCGGATAGGCCGCCCCCTGGTCCGTGAATTGCGGCAGGAAAGCAATAAAGAATACAGCAGATTTGGGGTTGGTGACTTCAACAACAAAGCTCTCTCGGAGCGCCTTGAAATGCATTGCTGGTTCAGAATGGCTTTCAGGACCGGAAGAGATCTCTTCGGCCATAAGAAAGCGAATGCCCATCCAGAAAAGAAACAGGGCACCGACAATCTTCAGCGCGAGATAGGCGACTGGAACGGCTTCAAGAAAAAAGCTCAGGCCGAAGGCCGTTGCGATAATGTGAACATAGCTCGCCAAATGTGTTCCAAGAGCAGAGAACCAGCCAGCATTCCGGCCTCGCCCGACAGTCTGGGCAGCGATGTAGAGCATTCCGGGGCCCGGAGTGATCGAGAGCAACAGGACTGTGACCACGAACGGAAGCAGAATTTCACCACCCGGCATCTTCAACCTCCTCGAACGTCACCACGGCACGATATGGATCAGGTTGCAAAAACAACCGAAAGAGCTGCTTCGCGGCAATGAAAACCGCGCATCCTCCGACACCCTTCATCAGGGTGTCATTGGTCTGGACGGCACGGGAGGCAGATCGTCGTAGCCACCCCAGACAGACTGATCGAACTGAACGACCGAACCGGTCATCATGCCGCTGTCCTCCGATGCCAGAAACGCTACGGCCTTTGCCACTTCGCCGGGCTCCAGCAAGCGTTCGAACGGCAACGTTGCGGCTTGTTTTTCCATAAAGTGGGGATCACCGGTCTCCGACACCTGCAAGGCACGCTCATTGTCGGAATTCATCCAGCCGATATCCAGTTGATTGACCCGGATCCGGTTTCTCATCAGGGCAAATCCGGCATTCCGGGTGAGCGTGGCAAGCGCTCCCTTGGAGGCACAATAAGGCGCGATGAAAGGCTGTCCCGCAAGAGACGAGGCCGATCCGATATTGACAATGCTTCCGGCAAGCTTTTCGCGGATCATCAGCTTGACGGTCTCCTGCATGAGAAAGAAAGGCGCCCTGACGTTGACGGCAAAAATCCGGTCAAACAATTCGGGGGACGTATCAAGCAGATTACCACGGTCTGTCAGGCCGGCGGCGTTGACCAGGATATCCGCCCGGCCGAAAACGTCATCTGCAGCCTTGACGACGGCAACACAATCGGACACTTCCGCGAGGTCGGCAGGGACGAACCTGACCGGAACGCCGGTGTCACGGGTAATGTCGGCCGCGACCGCTTCGCCTTTCGAAATATTGCGCCCACATGTTATCAGGCCGGAGACACCGGCGTCCGCGAACAATCGGCCAATCGCAGCGCCAAGGCCTTGCGTTCCACCCGTGACAATTGCGATCTTGCCGTCAAGCCTGTTCATTTTGGATCCCTCAAGTTTTGCGAAATCAGCCGGGTTTGTAGTCCCGATCTGCTTCCGGATCTTCCGACGAGAAGGGCAGAGTATCAAGCTGCGTCCAGACCGCCGGATCGATGTCCTGGCTCGCCCAATTGAGCGTCTGCGCGACCCGCGCCGCTTTCGATACACCCACGATCGTCGATGTGACACGCGGATCGCGCATCGAGAACTGGAGTGCCAGCGCACCCGGGTCAATTCCGGCACTTGCACAAATATCCTCGACCGCCTTCACCGGCTTCATCGTCGCCTCCGTTGCAGGCTGGTAGGTGATGCGCGGCATCTGGGCGCTGCCCTTGGCGAGAACGCCGCCCGCGTAAGGAGCCGCGTTCAAGATGGCGATCCCCCTGGAATGGGCGTAGTCGAACATTTCATGCGCCGAACGGTTCAACACGGTGAAGCGATTGTGGCTGATAAGTGCATCAAAAGGCCGTTCGCGGAGAATTGGCAACATGACGTCGATTCTTCCCATGGCAAGTCCCACTGCCGATGCGATGCCTTCCTCCTTGAGCTTGAACAATTCGTCCAGTGCGCCTCCCGTTCCTGTGATTTCACCCAGGTCTCTTGCATGTTCCGGATCATGCAAATGCAGCAAGGGAACATGGTCCAATCCCAGCCGCGAAAGGCTTTCATCGATCGACCGGCGAACGCGCGCTGCATCGAAACGTCCCGTTTCCATGTCGCGGTCGAGTTTGGTCGACAGAACAAACCCCTCAGGCAAGCCACCGCGTTCCCGCAAGGCTGCGCCTATCCGTTCTTCACTGCGTCCGAAGCCATAATTGTTTGATGTGTCCAGAAAATTCACGGGACCATCGAATATTGCTCTCAAGGTGTCACGAGCACGCGCTTCGTCGACTTCGTAGCCATAGGTATCGGGCATGTTGCTCAGGCCGGAGGCGCCGAAACATAGCGGTGTGACCCTCAGGTCCGATTTGCCAACAGATCGTTTTTGCATAATGCCTCCAGTGCCCCGGATCGCGACCGTGATATCCGTGGAAAGATGGTTACGAACCAACCGTAGCTGACAGAATGGACCGCTGAAACCGTCCAACAGCCAGAAACCCGCCAGGTCGTGTTCATTCGCCGGACAAAGGTCACGACGATCGCGCATCCGATAGCCGGTGCACGCCAAGCCTCAAACGAAAGGGGCGGCACGAATGTTCGCACCGCCCCAATCCTTGTTGTCGTGACAGGCCCTACTGGACGCAGCTGTCGATGTTTTTGTTGTCGCAAACGTCGAGGCCCGTGAAAATCGGATCGTCAACCGACTTGCCTTCGGCAATATCCTTCAAGATATACATGGCCTTGTAGCCCATCTCGTAAGGACGCTGACCAACCAGACCGTTGCCAAGACCGTCCTTGGTTTGCTCAAGCTGCATCGGCAGAGTGTCCGCAACCACGATCGTCATGTCACCGGAATCCATCTTTGCCTTATAGGGCTCTGCTGCCTTGCGGTAGGCATTGTCGAACCACTGCGTGAAGGCGCCCGTCGACAGGAATGCCGTCAAATCCGGATTTGCCGCGAGTATATCCGTCATGCCTTGCACAGCGACATTGCCGTCATCATTGGTGATGAGCGGGCATCCGGAAATCTCGGTCCAGCCACCGTCACCAGCGAGAGCGGACCCGGGAGGTGTCCCCGTATCCTTGCCAGACAGTGTATCGCGGGCACCTTTCAGACGTTCGTTGTGGTTTGCTGCAGCAGCCCCACCCGTCTGCAGGCAGACCGTGCCACCGTCCGGATGCCGCGCCTGGATCAGTTTCGCCAGGTTCACACCGATATCGTAGTTGTTTGTTCCGACATAGGTTGTGCGCAGGCTCTTGTCCTTATCAAGAAGGTCCGAGTCCCAGGTCATGACTGGTATGCCTGCGTCGGCCGCAGCTTTGAGAACCTTCGCCATGGCGGGTGCATTCGAAGGTGCAACCGCAATTCCATCAACACCCTTGGTTATGAGATCCTGCACGATCTGGATCTGTTCCAGCTCGGTATGTTCACCCGGCCCAATATATTCACAAGTAACGTCGGCAAGTTCTTCCTGGGCTTTGTAGCAGCCATCACGCGCGAGATCGAAGAACGGATTGTTCATCGCCTTTGGCACGAGCGCGAATGTATAGTCCGCCATTGCCATCGAGGGGGCCAGAATGGCCGCCATGGCGGTTAAGGTCAGTAGTTTCTTCATATTCTCCTCCCTGGATTTTGAAGAAATTGAGGGGCTTTAACTGCGCCCTCTGCTTCGGATCTGTTCCAGGAGCACTGCAAGTATCAGGAACAGGCCAACGAAGAATTGCTGCCAGAGCGCCGGAATACCGGCCAAAAGCAGTGAATTGCGAATGAGTTCGACCAATGCGGCTCCGATTGGAGCACCAAGGGCATAGACGACACCGCCCATGAGATTGGCGCCACCGATCACGCTGGCGGCGATCACATTGAGCTCATAGGTCACACCCATGCCGTTGGTGGCCGAGCCGGTGTAGCCGATAAACATGAATGCCGCGAGACCCGTGCACATGGAACACACCATGTATACCGAGACGATCATCCGCTCGACCGGAATGCCCGAGAGCTTTGCCGCTTGCGCGTTTCCGCCGATGGCGATCACCCATCTGCCCCAGGTGGAATATCTCCAGACCCACCAGAAACCCGCCGTCATCAGTATCAGCACCCAGACCACATTCGGTACACCCAGCATGCTTTCGCCACCGATCCATTCGAACAGCTCCATGTCGGGACCGAATTCGTAGATCATCTTGTTGTTGGAAATGACCATCGCAATGGATCTGGCCATAGCCAGCATGCCGAGCGTGACAACGAAGGGCGCCATCTTCAGATAGGCAATCAGAACGCCGTTGATCGCGCCAACGGCCGCTGCCGTCAGCATGCAAACGACAAAGCCTACCTCAATGCCCCAGCCAGCCTGCATGGTCAGGCCCAGCGTAATGGCACACAGACCGAGCAGCGACCCGACGGAAAGGTCGATACCAGCCGTACAGATAACCGCTGACATCCCGAGAGCCATGATGCCGAAGAAGGCGAAGTTACGGGTGATATTGAACATGTTGCGTTCTGTCATGAACGCATCGGAGACAAAGGTCATCACGATACCGATTGCCAGGATCGCCAGGAACACCCAAAACGGCTGTGTCCTGATCATCGAGCCGAAGCCGGACACTTCCTGGCGGGACGTGATGCTTTCGTCAATGGCGGCATGATCCATTTCGTTCAAGGTGTCCACCGGACCACGGCCCGGATGCCGACGTTGTTTCTGATCTGTCAGTTCTTCGGTCATGCAGCTTCGATCGCCCCCGTGATAAGCCCGGTCACTTCCTCGGGGCTTGTTTCCTTGATGTGCTTGTCGGCAACTTTCGTACCCCGGCGAAGAACAGCGACCCGGTCGCACACATCGAAAACATCCGGCATCCTGTGAGACACCAGAATGACGGCATGGCCGGTATCCTTCAGGCGTTTGATGAGCGCCAGAACTTCCGCAACCTGGCGAACCGATATGGCGGCCGTGGGCTCATCCATCAGGACCAGCTTCGGATCCGACAAGCGTGTCCTGGCGATGGCAACGGCCTGCCGTTGTCCACCCGACATCTGACGAACAAGATCTCTCGGCCGGGTTTCCGATTTCAACTCCGAAAACAGTTCCCCGGCGCGCTTGTACATTGCCCCGTGGTCGAGCCACGAAAACGGCCCGATTCTCTTCTTCGCCTCCCGACCGAGAAACACATTCGCCGCGGCCGTCAGGTTGTCGCACAGCGCCAGATCCTGATAAACGATCTCAATTCCCGCGTGTCTCGCATCAATCGGTTTGTGAAATTCGACCGACTTGTCCTCGATCCGGATTTCACCGCTCGTCGGTTTGAAATTTCCCGCGATGATTTTCATCAGGGTCGACTTGCCCGCACCATTGTCTCCCATCAGGCCGACCGCTTCCCCCGGATCGATCGACAGGTCCACCCCGTTCAGCGCGTGGATTGCACCAAAACTTTTCGTGATACCGTTCAGATTCAGAAGCCCCAACGATTTCCTCCCTCAAATTGCCTGCGGCACATAGTCGGACGGCGCAACAGGCAAGACATTACGGAGCATTTCAATCGATTTAACAAGCCCTTCCTCAGAGTTTAGCAAGACATCTTCGTGCTCAATACTCAGCCAGCCATCATATTTTGCCATTCTCAATCGATAGCAAAACTGTCGCCACCACTCTTCCCCGTGACCAAATCCCAGCGTTATGTAACTCCAGCTACGCGAGACGATATCCGTAAGGCTGCCGTTTTCAAGGAGGCTCCTTGTGGCCTGTACCTGCGGGTTCAACATCGTGTCTTTCGCATGCACGTGATAAATCGCGTCCCCGAGTGCTTCCGCCGCGACGAGCGGATCGGCACCCATCCAGAAAAGATGCGAAGGATCGAGGTTGACCCCGATAACGGGCCCGACCGCTTCGCGCAGTTTTTCAGCAGAGGAAACATTGAAGACACACTGGTTGCCGTGCAGTTCAAGGGCGATACGCCGCACACCATGCACTTTAGCCAGGTCAACGATCTCACCCCAGAATGGAATGAGAACATCGTTCCACTGATAATCGAGGATGGTTCGGGTTTCAGGCGGCCAACTGGAAACGATCCAGTTGGGCGTCGTGTCGCCCGGTGCTCCCGCCGGCAATCCCGACATGGCGCAAATGGTTGTTATACCCAGGTCGCCAGCTATTCGGATCGTATCCTTCAGGCACTCGGCCTGTGACGTGTCCACCGGATGCAAGGGATTGCCATTTGCATTAAGACAGACGATTTCCAGCCCCCGGTCGTCAAACGCCCTGCGAAAGGCCTTGCGGGCGTCTGTGCTGGATTTCATGGCATCCAGGTCAAAATGAGGAGCTGTTGACCAGCCGCCTGTGTTTATTTCAACACCTTCTGCGCCAAGGCGAACCGCCGTATCGAGAAGCTCCTGGAATCCCAATCCGCCCAGGCTGTCCGATACAAAGCCGAGCTTCATGCCGCGTCTCCCGTTTTGGCGTACAGTGCCGGCCGCTCGACCAGCTTGACTGCGGCCTTGTTGCCTGAAGTGAGAGCACTTGCTCCGGCCTCTGCAATCACGGCTGCGCAATAGCCATCCCAGGCATCGGCAGCCTGGACCACAGGCTGACCGGAACTGACCGAGGCAATCCAGGCCTTGTTCTGCAACCGATAGGCCTCGCGAAATCGAGGGCGCCAATCTGCGGCGTAAACCGTTCCGGCCGACAGGTTCTGGTCGATGCGTGTCTGAAATTGGGTCTGAAGCGATACGGAACCCTCGGTGCCTACGAGCTCGCACCTGACGTCATAACCGTAGCCTGCATTGTTGTTTACCTCGACGGTAACGAGCTGACCGCATGTTGTTTCGATGATCATGACAACCGGCTTGCAGACACTATCTGTGTCAAGCGCCGGTTCAAAGGCCGAAATTGCCGCAACATTCGTGGCCAGAACATATCTGATGATGTCGAACTCATGCGGCGCGGAATTTGTAACCGCCATCAGTCCACTGAAATTTGGCGGTGCGGCAACGTTTCGATGAAAGTTGTGCATCATGACCGCAGCCCCGATCCGGCCCGCATGCATTGCCGACTTCATTTCGACATATGATGGATCGAAACGGCGCATAAAGCCGACATGCACCAGCTGTTGACCAAGTGCGCATTCAGCCTCGAGAACCATCAGAGCCTCATCCACAGTCTGTGCCAGTGGTTTTTCGCAAAGCACGGGCTTGCGCTGTTGAAGGGATGCAAGTGTCAGCTCCGCATGCGTGGGGTCGGGACTGGCGATCAGCACCGCATCGACATCTTTGCGCCTGATCGTGTCCAGAGGGTCCGTGCTGACGTCCTTGGCCGAATACGCGTCCGCGATGCGAATTGCCGTGTCTTTCGAGGCGTCGCAAACGACATGAAGCGTTGCTCCGGGCACATCACCTGAAATGATGCTGGCATGATCCGCCCCCATCACTCCGGCACCAATCAAGGCGACTCGAACCGACACTTGTTCTTCGCCACCTCAACAGGTGACGTCCTCCCGTTTTGTTTCGGTCAGTATGTGAGTGGAAAACCCGGTTTCAAAGCGTGTTGAACGATGAATATTGATGTGAAATCCATCATTGATTGGAATTTTCGTTCGATTTCGGCAAAAGATTGGATTTGAGAATTTGTTCTGATGTATTTCACATCAGAAAATAGTGAACAGTGATGACACGAACCAAATCGGCTCATAACTGGAAAGGACCGACGATCAAGGAGATTGCCGATTTTTCCGGTTTGGGAGTTGCTACTGTAGACAGGGTTTTGAATGGACGGGCGGGCGTCCGGAATGAAACCCGCGCGCGCGTTCAAGCGGCGCTTTTCAAGCTTCAGCACTCCGCCAGTTCATCCGGCGATCTAAACATTACGCTTCTGTGCGAGTCCGGAAAGACCTTCAACAGTGCGGTCAGCGATGCAGTAAACGTTACCAATCGATCCCAGCCTGGTGTTTCAGTGTCCGGCACATTTGCCGAAACCAACCAGTCCGACCCTCAAAGTCTGGCAGGCAGCATTATCGATGCCGGCAAAAACAGCGATGGCCTTGTCCTGATTGCCAGGGAACATCCGGCAATCAATCACGCGGTTCGGACAGTCTGCCGGGATGGAGTACCCGTTGTCTGCCTCACCACGGATCTTCCGAGTTCACGACGAAGTGCCTATGTCGGAAACGATCAATACGCCGCCGGAAGTGTCGCGGCTCAATTGATCGGTCAGTCGCTGACGAAAACGCGGCAAAGGATCCTCATCGTGATGAGTGTCGCTTTCCGATGTCAGCAAGAACGGGAGATGGGTTTTCGGCGCGTCTTGAGATCGACCTATCCTCACCTGCGTATCGACGAAAGGGTAATCGCCGACGATGCACCCGAGACAACCTGTTCTCAGCTATTGCAACATTTCGAAGCACACGGGTTGCCACCTGCCATTTACAATGTTGCCGGTGCGAACCGCGGTGTTGCGCAGGCACTCGAAGTGGCAGCGGGTGCGGAAACAACCATTTTTGTCGGTCACGAACTGACCGTCAATTCTCAGCAACTGCTCGTGTCAGGAATCATGGACTACGTGATTTCACACGACTTCGAAGCAGAGGTTCAGGCTGCGGCTCACTGGATCAGGACATTTCACGAAGGTATCGACACGGACGTCCGGCCGACACAGATCCTTGTTCACACCAGATACAATTGCAGTCTCTAGCTCGAACAGATCAGTTCTGCTCACATCTCATGGCGGGCGGCAGACATGAAAATACCGGCTCCTATAAACCCGGTGCAGGGTGAAGAAAACTCGCGGGAGGTCGCCAGAATGAGTGTTTGCATAGTCGATGCACAAGCTGAACACCCGTCAGGGCCGATCGCCGATCTCATCTGGACCGTCGACAAACCGCTCATGACAATTCTCTTCGGCACCAGGGACCGCTGGCGCCGGGTCTTTGCCAGCGACTGGCCGGAGAACAATGGTATCGTGTGCCACAAGCAGATGACCCTTGCCGTTCGAAATCAAAAAATTCTGGGTGTCCTGGCATCGCACACACTGGAAGAATTCGGCGAACATTTCATCCACACACGCGAACGGCAGGGCCGGAATGAAGGTGCGGAGTTTCGCAAGCATCTGAACCATGCATTTGACCTGATGGCTGAGCTTTTTCCGCACGGGCTCGAAGGGTCCTATTTCGTGTTTGATCTTGAAGTATCGTCCAAAGCCCGCCGTCTCGGAATCGGTCGACAATTGCTCGATGTTGCGACATCAAACGCGAAGGAAGCGCACTGCGATCGCATTTGCCTTGACGTGGCGGCTGACAACGATGCGGTGCAATTTTACATACGGATGGGAATGCATGTTGCAGTCGAGACACGGATTTCGGAACTGGCGGACCGACACGGTGTGGGAACGCATTTGCACATGGTTCTGCCCGTCCGGGATAGCGCCGAATAGCGGACTGTTGCAAAAACCTCCTCCTCCGACTGGCTGGATTCGACCACCCCTCAAGCTCGTAAAGTTGAATGAAATGCACAAAGATGCATGTTGACCGCTACTGACCGAGCAGCAATATTAGGATCGACCTAACCAAAGGGAAAACAAGAAAAAATCAAAACGAACGCACCTGCAAGGCAGTTCAGTTCAAAAAATCAATATCGCGAAACGGGCAATCATTTGAAATGCTAAGACACTGTATTGCCATTCCTGTTGCTGTGCTTCTGCTGCTCACACAGCTTTCCTCGGTGCTGGGTGGAACGACTGAAGTGCTGAGACCGGAGCCCGTGGAAGGGAACCTCTCGCGTATTGCGCTCGTCATCGGCAACAATGACTACGAGTACGTTACCGATCTCGACAACCCGATCAACGATGCCACATCTGTCGGCGAAAAACTCAGGGGGTTGGGATTTACCGTTCACCTCGGGCTGGATCTGGATATCTTTGGCCTGTCCGAACTGATCGACAATTTCCTGAGTCGGATTGAGGACGGCTCCGAAGTTGTCGTTTTCTATGCCGGTCACGGATTGGAGGTCCAGGGATCCAACTACCTTCTTCCGGTCGACGTGCCCGCGCTGAGCGTGGACGGAGAAAGGAAACTGCGGCACCGGGCCATAAACCTGACCACCCTGTTGCTGGATCTTGAGGCAAGTGGCGCAAACGTGTCCCTCGTTATTCTTGATTCCTGCCGCGAAAATCCCTTCCAGTCAAACGGAACGCGCAGCCTGGGAGCAGCGCGTGGAATGGGAGATCTGGGCACGCCCCCAGACGGCCTGTTCGTGATTTATTCCGCCGGTGCCAATCAACTCGCGCTGGATAACCTCGGTCCCGGCGACGCCAATCCCAATGGCTTGTTCACCCGGCATTTCCTGAGACTGCTGGACGAACCTCAACTCGGCATTCGGGACATGATGCTCCGGTTGAGGACCGTCGTTCGCGAAGAAGCCTCCCAGGTCCGCCACAAACAAACACCGGCCTATTATGATCAGCTGATCGGAGAGTTTAAGCTGAACCAGCGGCAAAAACCTGCTGTCGCCCAGTCACAACCGGTTGTTCAGGAAGACCGTGTTTCCACAAAGACCAATGTTGCCGATATTTCTTCTCCGTCTGCGATTGCAATCCGAAACCCGGAAGAAGAATCATGTTTCCTGGAAGCAACGCGTGAATTCGGACTGGAGACCACTGCAGCGACCCGCGGCTACCATGATTTTGTCAAGCTGTTCGAACAATGCGTTGGCAACGAGGATGCAGGCCTGTCACAAGCAGAACTGACTGAAGAAATCACGATGTGCGATCACCTTGCCGCGTCACCCGACGATCCGATGCGCCCTGCCGGCGTGGCTGGTGTCTATTTTGGCGATATCGACGGCCTGGAAGCCGCAGAGGCATGTTCGCAAGCCGTTGCCGATCATCCGGACAAACCCCGGTTCCTGTTTCAGCAGGCCAGAGCACTCGACTACCTGGATCGCGATGCGGAGGCTATTGATCTCTATGCCAGCGCGGCGGCCGCCGGATCGGCGGCCTCGATGAACAATCTGGGTCTGATGTACCTCAATGGCGAAGGAACGGTGAAGGACCTTGGGAGGGCAAGAGAGCTGTTCACGCAGGCGGCGGCCCTCGGTCATAGTGATGCCATGGTCGAGCTCGGATTGATGCATGACCGGGGTCAGGCCGAGGACATGACGCACGCTGACGAGTTCGACTGGTATCGCAAGGCCGCAAATCTCGGCAACAGGGCAGCAATCAACAACATAGGCGTCATGTACCGTGATGGACAGGGCGTGGCGCAAGATGCCGAAGAAGCGGCCAAATGGTTCACCCGGGCCGCAAACCTGAACTTTCCCAAGGCGATGAGAAACCTCGCCGATCTTTATGTGTCCGGCGAAGGAATACCGCCAAACCCCGCGGAAGCACTGAAATGGTACCGGTTGGCCGCCGACAACGGCAGCACGGATGCCATGGTCGACATCGGCATTCTTTACGAGAACGGAACAGGCGTTCCGCAGGACAACGCCCAGGCATTCATCTGGTACGAAAAAGCCGCGAACCTCGGCAATTCCTATGGCCTCAACAATATCGGGATCCTCTACAGGGACGGTATTGGCGTGAAGGAAGATCCCGCAGAGGCACTGTCCTGGTTCCTGAAGTCGGCAGCTGACGGCAATGAGGAGGGAATGTATAACGCCGCCGATCTCTACGAGAGCGGGACCGGGACGCAGCGCGACTATGCCAAGGCTCTGGACTGGTACCGGAAAGCCGCCGAACAGGGCAACAGCGCGGCAATGGTCAATATCGGTCTCATGATCTACGAGGGCAAGGGAACAGATCCGGACCCCAAAGAAGAAATGGACTGGTATCAAAAAGCCGCATCACTTGGAAACCGCGCGGCGATGAACAACATCGGCGTCATGCATCGTGAAGGTGAAGGTGTGCCTCCGGATTTTGTCAAGGCACGCGAATGGTTTCAAAAGAGCGCCGATGAAGGCTTTCCGCTCGCGATGTACAATCTTGCGGAATATTACGCAGGCTCCCGGTACAAAGAACAAAGCTATGAAATAGCTGCGTTCTGGATGGAAATGTCGCTTCGTTCCGGTTCTGAGCGGGCATTGAACGAGTTGTCCGACAATGCGCAAGCCTGGCCTTCGGACTTTCGCAAAACGTTTCAGGAGCGATTGCTCAACGCCGGGTTCTACAGCGGGGCGATTGACGGAGCCTTCGGCAGACAGACCCTGACAGCTGTGAACCGGATTTTCGACGCGGGAGGTTGAACCCGTTTTGCGAGCGCATCCAGCCCGGGAGCCTTAGGTTTCTTCGCATCGACATGGCGCGACTATCGACTGGGTGAAACGGCAACTCTTCGCAAACCGGGTCCGGCGACGACGGCAATGACCAGCCTAACTCGACAGCACCTGCCCGACGAAACGCGACTGCGGCTGGTTGAGTATTTCCGCTCAAACCGCGCTATGATTGCAAATGGACCAAATTTTTTTACCAGAACCCGAATTGCGATCTCGCTTGATCGAGATCATATTGTAATAAATACTTATCTCACTGAAAGTCTATACACGCTTTCACCATCGTAATGATGATTGTTTATGTTTATCTAACATGTTCGCTTTACAATCGAATACACGGTTGCGAGGCAAAATGGATTTCTCGGTACTTACAAAAAACTTCATTGAGTTAACCGGCGACGCCATTGCCATCGGGCATCTCGCGCCCGGCACAAAATCCGCGTGTCTTGTCCATGTAAACGAGGCATTCACTGAGCTCTTTGGCTACAGCTCGAAAGACATTCTCGGGCGGACAATGGACAGCTTTCACGATGGTGAAACCCTGCTTCCACCCGGCGCGAGCTTCAATCCCGATACAATCGTCCATCGACAGGCTTTTCTGAAAAAGATCAGTTTTGTGCACTTTGACGGCACGCCGGTCCGCACGAGTGTTTCGATCATCCTCCTTCCGAACCCGGACGCGGGAGGGCTGCTTGTCTGTGCAACCTACCGCAGTCTTGCCGACAACGAACAGTCGGAAGTGACCAAGACAGGCACCGCGGGAACTGTCGCTTCAACCGAAAAAGCAAGTTACCCGTCCGGCGAAAACGAAGCATCCGCAAACCGCTTGCTATCAGCGATAGATGACTATTCCGAACCGGTGGCGGTTTATGACAAGGAGATGCGCCTTTGCTTTTGGAACAAGGCGTTCGCGGCCTCGCTGACGGACCGACCGAACGAAATCGGAAGCGGATTGACTGTCGAGGAACTTTTGAGGATCGGTCTCAAAAACGGGAAGTTTCCAGCAGCCCGGGGCCAGGAAGAGGACTGGCTGAACCAACAACTTACTGACCTGTCGGAAGCAGTACCAGCATCGGATGTGGAAATTGACGGGAACGTTCACCAGCGTATTGTGCGCAGTCGGGCACACAACGGCGATTTGCTCGTCATGCGCTTCGATACCACCGAAATCGTTCGCCAAAGAATGGCTGCCGACCGCGTTCATGCCCGCCTCGTGGCAGCGCTGAACGCCTATCCGGACCCGATCGTGATCTACGACAAGGACCTGAACCTGGTCTGCTGGAACGACGGTTATGCGGCTTCAATGACGGATGATCCCGTTGATCTTTTCGAGGGGATGCATCTGAAGGAAGTGCTTCACACGGCCATTCGCCACGGGCGTTACCCTGATGCCATCGGACAGGAGGACGCCTGGGTAAGGGGCATAATGGCGGCCGATGCACTGGACCGTGACTGGCAGGATGTTGAACTGGACGGAGATATCCATCATCGCCTGCTCAGATCCCGTTCGTCCAATGGCGACTACGTCGTGATCCGGTTGAACTCCACGGAGCTCGTGCGTCAGAAACGGGCGGCCGAAGCCACGCAGGCAAGGCTGATTGCAGCCCTGAATGCATATCCGGCACCTTTCGTCATATATGACGCCGACGACTGCCTTGTCGTCTGCAATGACGCCTACCGCATGTCGATGGCCAACAATCCGGATGATCTGGAAGTTGGAATGCACCGCACCCATGTTGCCCGTATTGCAATACGCGCCGGAAAAATTGCCAACGCGATGGGCCGCGAACAAGAGTGGATGTCCAACGAGCACCAAAGCGTTGATGTCAGCAAACCGATGCAGGACCTCGAGCTTCCCGGAGATGTTCATCACAGAATTCTGCGGTCGCGCGTGGAAAACGGCGATCTGGTCATCTTACGTATCGACACAACAGAACTTGTTCGACAACGCCGTGCCGTGGAGGAATATTCCCGAAAACTGGAGACCGCGAACCAGGAAATTACCTACAAGGCATTGCATGATGACCTGACCGGTCTCGGCAACCGTCGGTTTCTTTCTTTGAAATTCGATGAGATGGTCAGAAAACGAAGTGTCGAAGGAGGAGAAATCGCAGCTCTTCACATCGACCTCGACCGGTTCAAGCAGATCAATGACACGATGGGCCACCTGGCGGGAGACGAGGTGCTTCTGGACATTTCGATGCGCATTCGCGACCAAGCCGCCCCCGAAGACATTGTCGCGCGCATCGGAGGAGATGAATTTGTTGTCCTTCTGAGTGTTTCGGGTGACGGAGACCGGCCGGAGAAACTTGCAAACATTCTGATCGCGACACTGTCACGCCCCATGCGTATCAACGACAAGGTGTGCCGTGTGGGCGCGTCAATCGGCTTGGCACGTACACCGCTCGCCGAAGTCGACCAACTGCTGACAAATTCCGACGTTGCACTCTACAAGGCAAAGCGGCGTGGTCGCGGTCAGCTCGGAATTTTCGATCGATCGGACCTTGAAGATTTACAGCACACCAAGGAAGTGGCAGATGATCTGCTTCTTGCCATTGAAAACGGTGATTTCGAACCGTTTTATCAGCCGCAGGTAAATGCGGTGACCGGACAGGTTGTCGGCATTGAAGCGCTGGCACGATGGCGTCATCCTGACAAGGGTGTTTTGGCACCGGCGGCCTTTTTGTCGGTTGCAACGGACCTGAATGTCGCTGCTGATATAGATCGGATCATTTTTGAAAAGGCGATCGCCGAATGCGAGCATGCATTCGGCGCGATGCCTCATCCGCTGTCGCTGTCCTTCAATGTCAGCGAAAACCGGGTCAATGACGGTGAAATCGACGCGATCCGCCGGCAGGTTCAGGCATATTCAGGCCAAATCAGTTTCGAGCTTCTTGAAACGATTTTCCTGGAGGAACAGGATGACGAATTCCTTTTCCGGCTCAATCAGCTGCGAGACCTGGGGATCGGTATCGAGGTAGACGACTTTGGAAGCGGGCGGGCGTCGGTTGTCGCGTTGCAGCGGATCAACCCGGAGCGGCTGAAGATCGACCGCCGCCTTGTTTCACTCGTCGCAGAGGGCAGTGGTGGTCTTCGATTGCTCCGATCGATCATCGAGATTGGTCATGCACTTGAAATGGGTGTCACGGCCGAAGGCGTTGAAACGCGAGAGCAGGCAGAGATCCTCGCCAAGCTGGGATGTGATCAACTGCAAGGCTTCCATTTCGCAAAGCCCATGGCGTTTTCTGATTTGATCAGGTTTCTGGAACTTCAACGCAGCTCCGTGGCGAGCGCTCGGGACGAACACCAGGCAAAGGCATCTTCGCGAACAACCTGAATTCGTTTATTGGCAATTTCCTGCATCAAACCTTGCCAGCTCGCCTCAAGGCCAACCGTTCTCGGTTTAAGGTATAAATTCCCGTCGCGACAATGATCAGTGCTCCGAGCCAGGTCCATGCATCGGGAAGCTGACCGAAGACGAGATAGCCGTAGATCGTGCCCCAGATCAAAAGCGAATACTGCAAAGGAGCGACAACGACGGCCTGGGCGGCGTCGAGGGCCATGATGACCAGGGTTTCTCCAAAGGCTGCCAGGACAGCCATCGCAACCAACAGGGCGATTTCAATGCCCGTGTCCGGCGTCTCCCAGACGAACAGCATTGGCACAGTCAGCAGCGCGCAGGATACGATGGCCGTGTAGGCGACTGTCGTCGCCGCACCGTCTCCTCCGGCAAGAATGCGCGACAGGATCTGTCGGAGTGCGAATGCGGAGGCGGCGATCACCAGCAGGCCTGCGGCGGGATGCAGGACACCGAGGCCGGGGCGGATCACAATCAGGGTACCGACAAAACCGATAATGACCGCCGTCCACCTGCGAATGCCGACCGGCTCGCGCAGAACCAGTGCGCCCAACACGGTCACCATGAAAGGCGCAACAAATGTTATGGCCACCGCATCGGCGAGCGGAACGAACTTAACTCCGATAATGAAGAGGGTCGCGGAAACAGCCGCAAGCGCGCCGCGCCCAATCTGCAGTTTCGGATTGGCTGAGACAAGGACGGACCGGCCTCTCAGGCCGACAAGAATAAACACCCCAATCAGCAAACCCAACTGGCGGCACCAAACGATCTGAAACGGATGGATCGTGTCAGTGAGAAACTTCGCCATTGTATCAACGGCGGAAAACATGAACATGCCGGTCGTCATCAGCGCGATACCGCGCATGGTATCGGCATGCCCCGGCCCAGGGCCCGATTGTCGTGTGCTTGATGTGGTTGTGATCTCGCGTCTCCATTGACCGGTCCGATCAATGGGCCGTCACGCAGTGTTATCCGCGCAAACGGTTTTCGTCCATGGCAACTTGCAAGAAGTGACCTTCAGCGTTCGCTCAGGACTTCTCGGGATGCCCCGGGAATTGTCTTGCACCATCACAGATTTCATACCAGGCGGGTTTTTCCGAAACAAATTCATGAAAGGCGTTACGAACGATAGGGTCGTCATCCAGACAATGCGCATTGATCGGAAAGGACGTTTCGGTAGAAAGCGGTTCTCCCAGAGAGGTCCCGCACCGGCGGCAAAAGGACCGGACATAGGTGAATGGCGCATCGGGCATCAAGCATTGAATGTCCGCCTCGCCGCTTATCAGTTCGAATTGCTCCCGACTGACGAATACGAAGGGTGTTGCACCCAGTTTCCGGCAGCGGGAACAATGACACGTTCCCATCATCGCGGGCATTCCCTCAATGGTGAAACGGACCGAACCGCAACAACAACTACCTGACAATTTCATGACCTGTTCTCCAGCGGGGTGGCGTTGCAGATCATTTAGCGACACTATGCTGACAGCGTGTTGTCAGCATAGTGTCAGCAGTATTTTTGCGAGGGTATATGAGGCGCGGCGACCGGCTGTTCGAACTGATCGAGATCTTGCGGCGGGCGCGGCAACCGATCTCTGCCTCTGCAATTGCGTCGGAACTGGAGGTCTGCAAACGAACGGTCTACCGCGACGTTGCAGCGCTCATTGCGCAGCGGGTACCGATCCGGGGAGAGGCGGGCGTCGGATATGTTCTGGAGGCCGGATTTCACATGCCGCCGCTGATGCTGACCCAGGACGAGATAGAAGCAGCAGTCCTTGGAGCGCAATGGGTGCGGACACGCGGTGAACCTGACATGCAGCGCGCCGCGGAAAGTCTCGTTGCAAAGATCGAGGCGATCGCGCCGGGCGACCTGCACAGTTTCTTTGCACGTCCTGCAACCGGTGTTGCGCCGGTTGATCCGCCTGAGGAAATACTATGTTCCTCAGAAATCAGAGCGGCCATCCGGCGACAAAAGAAAATCCGGCTGGAGTACGGAGACGACAGGGGCGAGATAACCGACCGGATCATCTGGCCGCTTCTGCTCGGATACCGGGATCAGGGCCGGATCATCGCTGCCTGGTGTGAATTGCGGGAAGGTTTTAGGTATTTCCGGACGGAACGGATAAAACGCGCGAAAATACTCGAAGAAAGCGTGCCAAGACGACTGGATCTGCTGCGTGCCGAATGGCATGTGGCAATGGCTGAAGAACGTCAGAATTTTTCAACTTCAGAACTTGAGGGAGCATTCCACCCGCCATCCGAAGAAGATTGAACTCAAAACAACATGCTATCCGCCGCACATGACGCTTCGTCACATGCGGCGGACAGCTGTCTCCGTGGCCTATCCCCGCAACCGGTGATGCAGGATGATCGGGACAGCCAGTTCCTCCTCGTCGGCAAGGTGCCGGTCGAGAAAAGTTTCTATTGTCCCGGCCAGACCATGAAGCCGGCCAGTTTCCTCGTGGGCCTGGTTTTCATCCAGATGGATCAGCTTGATCGCGCGGTTGGCCGTTCTCGTGAAGCTGTCCAGTACGTGATCAAGTTCCTGATGGTCCTTTTCAAGGATCTCAAGGCCCCTGTCGAACCTGGGGTCGGCGGCCGAAAGCTCCGGGAAATAATTCTTGTCTTCCCAGGTATGGTGGCCGTGCAGGTTTGCGACAAGTGCGTTGCCATAGTAGGAAAGGCGCCCGGCAAAATCGTCGGATGCACGGGATTTCTCCAGATAGAGTTCCGTTTCCCGGCGTACGAGTTCGCCAAGCCGCCGGAACATCTCATGTGCTCCGAGCCAGTGTCGGGTTTTTTCCCTGAAGCCCGGATGCGCTTCCCAGCTGTCGCGGGGATATTCGTCCAGAAGGACACGCATGGTCGCGGGCATGTCTTGCGTTCGGATGTCGAATTCCTGTGTCATCGCCATCTCCTTTCCGCAGCTATATCGGAACGGAGGCCGGACAATTCCAGCTGGCGAACTGCAATGCCGTTATGCGTCAGACGGTTGGCGGAGGTTCTTGCCAATATTCACATGCGGGACGCACAATACAACAAATTGGTTTTCGGCTGGTCGCAACATCAATTGGTTTTGCCTGACCGGGCAGTGGTTCAGTTCACGAAAGTGATCATCATCGGTTTGAATACGTGAGCACCGCGTTTCGTGCGTCATTGGCGTAATTGCATTTCAAAGCGAATTGGGGGTCTGACATGCCGTTCTACAGCCACCTGAAGAAAAGTCATCCGAGAGGGTCGGAAAAGGAAGAGCAGCGCAAGCGCACGATCCGAGGAATTCGACGTCTGCGAGATGCCTTGGCCGATCACTTCCCCGCAGGCACCGACCGGACAAAAACACTGCGTATCGGCACGTGGAACATCCGCGAGTTCGGCAACACCAAATATGGCGGCCGCGACAGCTATGAGCCGCTTTACTACATGGCAGAGATCATCTCGAACTTCGACATTGCCGCCATTCAGGAAGTGCGCGACAACATGAAGGAGTTTTTGTACCTGCTGGACATTCTGGGGCCGGACTGGAGCTACATTGCCACCGATGTGACCGATGGCGGTGCCGGCAATGGTGAGCGCATGGTCTTCGCCTACAACAAGAACAGGGTCCATTTCCGTAACATTGCCGGCGAATTGACGTTGCCTGAAGGCGAAAAGGTGCTTGCCAGTTTCGGAGAACGCATCCGGCTGGAAAACGGCATTGCGCTTCAAATGCCGGCAGGGACGGATCTTTCCGGCGTTTATGATGCAAGATCCGACAAGAAGAGCAGCGGGTCGATCAAGCTTGCTCAGGACGTCGAGATCCCGCTGCCCGATGGAACGTCGCTGGTGCTGCCCGACGGGAGCGCCCTGGCAGTTACGCGCGGCACGGAGGTGACAAGACCGCCGGGAACACGCGGTCAGGTGAATGTCAGAGTTCCGCAAGGCAGGGTCGAGGGCAAGGACTTCAGGTTACGCTTTCCCGGCGAGGCACTGGACCAGAGTTTCAAGCAATTCGCCCGGACACCCTATATCGTCAGTTTCCAGGCAGGCTGGCTGAAGATCGACCTTGCCACCGTGCATATCTACTTCGGCGACAATGAAGACGAGAGACTTCTCGCGCAGCGCAAACGTGAAATTCTGCAGCTCACCGAATCTCTCGGCGACAGGGCTTCGAAGGAATTGAAAAAGAACCCCGACAATTCCGTGATCACGGCTGTTCTCGGCGACTTCAACATTATCAGCCCGCAGCACCAAACAATGGAGGCCCTGGAGCAAAACGGATTTGTCGTCCCCGAGAAAATTCGCGCGATTCCGGGGTCGAATGTCGACAAGTCCAAAGCCTACGATCAGATCGCCTTTTGGGAGCCGCGGCGCAATCGCGGCTACGCGCGCGTTGAAGTGCTGGATGCGAACGTCTTCGATTTCTTTGAACATGTCTACCGCCTGGACGAGCGCGATATTTATCAACCGGAACGCACCGAGGGCTCGTACAAAACCTGGCGAACCTACAAGATGAGCGACCATCTACCGATGTGGGTCGAACTGGTCAGCGATTTTTCCGATGCTTATATCGATGTCTGCGAAGCCACCGAGCCCACGGATTGAGAAAGCCGGTTGCCGAAAGATGTCAGTCGGTCAGCTACCAGACGGTCTTGTTGCGGCGGCTATTGCCGTGAACATCCTGCGAAAACCTGACGTCCGTTCAACCGCCACGACGAGGTTTCCTGGTCACGAGGAAGATCGCGATGAGGATTGCGCCGAGAGCTGCAAGCTGGTGCGTCATGATCGTTTCGGAAAGAACAGTTGCGCCGATCAGCGCGCCGCCGACGGGAACTGCGAAGTTGACCTGTGACATCCGCGTCGCGCCGAGACGCGGCACGAGCTGGAAATAGATCAGCGTCGCAAGTGCCGTCGAAAACAACCCGAGATAAATGACTGCCCCCACCGCTGTAGCGGTCAACTCGATATCCGTCGGGTTTGCCCCCGAAAGTACCATCATGCCGATCATTGCACCTGCAGCAACAATCGTGGAGCCTGTTGCCATTTCCAATGGCGGGCGTTTCACAAATCGCCTGACGTAGATTGTTGTCACGCCGTAACAAAGCGCTGCTGCGAGGATCGACAATTGTGCCGGAAGGTCTCCGCCAAGGTCAGTCAGCGCGCCCGGCCCGACAAGAAGAATGATACCGGCGACCCCGCATACCAGGCCAAGGACAATTCGGCGCGTCAGATGTTCGTCGGCAAACACGATCGATGCCATGAAAACCGTCGTCACCGGGGCGATACCCATGAGGATGGAAGCCAGGGCACTGTCGACAGTCTGCTCCCCATAGGAAATCAGCAGAAACGGAATGGCACTGCCCATCAGGCCGCTGACGGCATAGTGCTTCCAGTCTTCCGGTTGCCGCGACAATGGCATCCTGTTCATCTTCAGGATTGCATAAAGGACAAACGCGCCGATCGACAGTCGCCCGGCGACGAGAATGACAGGATCGAAGGATTGAACGCCAACCTTGATCGCCGTGTAGGAGGAACTCCACAGGGCGGCGAGGACAATCCAGAGAATGATGTCGGCGGGACTTGCTTTTTCTTTCAATACTTCGCTCCATCCTGCTACTATATTCGTAGCATACATTGCTACTCTTTTCGTAGCAAGGAAAAACCGGAGACGGCATGACCGAAACAAAGACCGACCTCAAGATCCCCAGACCCGGAACCCCTGTACGCGGTTCAAAATCGGGGCAACCGATCATGGTGCTCTTCGACCTGATAGGACGACGCTGGTCCATGGGCATCCTGTGGAATCTCAGCGATGGAAATCGTACGTTCCGCGACCTGCAGGACAGGTGTGGATCCGCTTCCCCAAGCGTTCTGAACACACGCCTGAAGGAGCTTCGTGCCGCGGGCCTGATCTACAACGCCGAGAAAGGGTACGCTCTGACGGAGGACGGGCGGCAGCTTTTTGAGAGGTTGGAGCCGCTCGGTGACTGGGCGGCGGGCTGGGTTGAAAAGCTGCAATAAGGGGCATCGAAGCATCACTCCTGGCGAAACCCAATTCACGAAGGTCTGAAAATTTTTCAATCCGCCTTGTTCTGAACACTGTTTTCGTATACGCACGTGCAATCGATTTTGCTTGTTGGACTTTGTGACTGCGCAGTTCTCTGCGACCTGAACGATCTTCCCTATCAACGTCGACCTAACCGCTGCATCGTGCAATTTGTGCTTTGCGCATAACCCACGACCGATTGAAAGGAAATCGTAATGACCATCGGTACCGTAAAATTCTTCAATGCGACCAAAGGCTTCGGCTTCATCCAGCCGGAAGACGGCTCTTCTGACGTTTTCGTCCATATCTCTGCTGTTGAGCGTGCAGGCATCCAGTCTCTCGTTGAAGGCCAGAAGATCAGCTTCGAAGTTGTTCAGGATCGCCGCTCGGGCAAATCTGCCGCGGACAATCTTCAGGAAGTCTGATTTCGCGCCTCGATCCCTGACTCCACACGCGTGGCCACAGGGATGCGAAGATGTTTGGAAAGGCCGGGAAATTTCCCGGCCTTTCTGGTTTTTGCCGCCGATAAAGGAGCAATCATGCCTTCCGACGATGCCATGCGACCGAAAAGGGAATCCGCCGAAAGCAAGGCGGAGACAACCAAACGCGTCTCGCAGGAATTAACGCGAGCAGCGACCGAACGGCGAGAAGCCAAGACCGCAAAGCTCAGGGCGGCACGGCTTGCCCAGGAGGAAAGCCAGCAGGAACAGCCGATCGTAAAAAGCCGCCGCAAGACGCCTGACACCAGCGGCAGCAAGTAAGATCCACCTGAACGGGTCCTTTTCATCCGTCGTCTTCGTGCCCGGTGCATGTGCCAGCCCAATCGACAGCGGTTTCAATCAGGACGCCGGTATTTACCGGATCAGTATGGGATTCTATCTTTCGATCGGCATTCCGACCATGCTGCCCCATTCCGTCCAGGAACCGTCATAGACACGAACATTTTCAAATCCCAGCAACTCGGTCATCGTGAAGCTCGCAAGAGTGGCCCGATGTGCCAGACGGCAGTAGGAAATGACGGGCGTGTCAGGCGATCCGACGTGCTTGCCAACCATCTCTCGTATCTCCGCATCACACCTGAAGGAGGTATCCTTGTTGAGCAAGCTGTCAAAGGGCAAGTGTTTTGCCCCCGGAATACGCCCGTAACGTTCCGCGCCCACGTCGGGCTTGCCGGGCAGCCCGACCCGTTCACCGGAAAATTCCTCCATCGACCTGTGATCGAGGATCACTGAACCCGCTCTACCGATCGCTGCCAGCACATCATCGCGACCTGCCCGCATGTGTCCAGATCTCGCCGCTCCATGATACCGTGCGGATGTTGTGTTCGGTTCATCTTGTGTGAGTGGCCGACCTTCCGCGCACCACTTGACCTTGCCCCCGTCAAGCATCCTGACGTCGGCGTGTCCAAGCAACTTGAATACCCACCAGGCATACGTTCCGAACTGGACCGGCGCACCATAGAACACCACGATGGATTGCGCCGATATTCCAGCCGCACCGAGACGCGCCGCGAATTCGGCGTTTGAGGGGAATTCACGTTCGAACGGATCCCAAAGTGCCGTCTTCCAATTCCACCCAAGCGCCCCTGGTATATGACCTGCTTGATAATCGCGTCGTCCATCCCAATTGATTTCAATCAGGCAGACCCTCGGGTCGGACAGGTTCCGCGCAATCCATTCCGTGTCGACCAAGGACGTCATCACAAGCTACTCCGCAGTGTTCCAACAATTTGGATTGGCTGGTCGACAATGGCACAGAGCCCGGTGTCAGTCGGAATCCTTTCGATCCAGTCTGAAGCCGAGTTTGACGCCGACCTGGAAATGGCCGACAGACCCGTCGCTGTTCACGTGACCGCGGATTTCCGTGACTTCGAACCACTCAAGATTGCGAATGCTTGTGCTGGCAGCGCTTATGGCATTGCGTACCGCCTGATCGATCGACTCGGGCGATGAGCCGTATACTTCGGTTACCGGATAGACGTGGTCCATGCTTTCCTCCCTGAAACGTCCAAAATGCTGCACCAGCGCGCAGAAGCGGCGCTGCCATCTGATCGTGACACATGCCGGGACGCTTGTCAGGCAAGGGGCTGCACCACGTGGATGTTTGGCAAAGAGAGCAGCAATCCGGCAATTCGAACCCATCGAATTCCGAGCCATTCGAAACCGCAGGAAATTTGGCCGGTATTGCCTGACCGAAATTCGGCCAACGGAGAAATCCTAAAGGAAATCCACCTTTCCGGTGGTGATGTCATAAACGCCGGCAACGGACGTCAGTTTGCCGGAACCATGCAAGCCAGCCAGAACAGGCTCCGACGCCGCTGCTTTTTCGGCATTCAGCCTGGCATTCTGGCTGATGACCGCTGACAGAAGATCCACCGGTTTTTCAGGCATGACGTCGTAAACAGCCGGGCGAATGGCATCGACCAAGTTGGGCAGGTGACCCATTGGAAGTTCCCTGTCCTCTACGGATCTGATCGTCGCATCGACTGCACCGCACGAGGAATGCCCAAGGACGACGATGACCTGGACACCGAGGACAGCTGCACCGAATTCCAGACTGGCCAGGCCGTCATCGTTGATGAAATTTCCCGCAACGCGAACAACGAAGATGTCGCCCAGTCCCTGATCGAAAATGATCTCCGGGGCGACGCGAGAGTCGGAACAGGCAACAACTGCGGCAAAAGGTTTTTGACCTGCCGAACGTTTGGCTCGGTCGACAGAATGATCGGTGTTAACCGGAGCATTGGCGACATAACGGGCGTTGCCTTCCTTGAGCCGCTGCAACGCTTCGCGGGGTGTTGCCGGTGGCGTGGTGCCTGTTGCGGTTTCGGTCACCTGCGCAAGAGCTGCCGGTGATAACAACGCCCCGGCGCCTGCAATACCAGCCGCAAACATACCCCTGCGGCTGATGCCGCCTTCAGCACTGCTCTTGCACATAGAAGTTTTCCTTTCGAATCGCGGCGAAAAGTTATCGCCGCCTGGCACTCAATTGCCTCAATGGCCTGTCCGGATGGGCGGCCTGAAGAAGAAGCGACGCGACCGAGCAGTCACGCTCGTGACGGTTCTCGCAGGCACAACCATAAAGGTGTACGAATTTAGAAATTGTTGCGAAGGCTGGCACAAGAACCACTTCTCGGCCAGGGATCTCAAGTCGTGGAATTTGCGTCCGTTGAAGAAATGGTTCCCGGCGGCAAAAAACAAAATTAAACTTGCTTAATCTAGGCGTGTTTCATCTATCAATCAGCAAGCGTCGAAGGCTCCAGTAAATCGACACTTCAACAGAGCCTTGACCTGGTTCCTTCGTCGATCGTCGCGGTTGTCAAAACACCTGCATTCGTGCAGTCGCAAATCCGGATGGAACCGCGCGCCAGAGGCCCGGCATAAAGGCGCCGAATGTTGAACGGTTTCAGGCCCACAATTGCGTCCCGATGCCGTACCCGGATCTGATTCAATTTGGCCTGAGGCCTATTGCTCGACCAGTTGCATGGATTTCACGACCCAGGAGCCGTTCTCAAGGCGCATTTGCGCCGAACCGACCAGTCCCTCGATCGGCAGACTGAATTTGACGGTTCCATCGGCGTTATCAAGCTCCAGCATCGAAACGATCAGATTGGCCCTTGCAGGATCGGGTGCCGTTCCGCGTTTCAGGAAAACAGATGGAACACCGAGGTCGATCCCGGCAAACGCCTCGACGCCAACGCCTTCCGGCAGATTGACCTGCAACGGAAATCTTTCGTCGATTTCAGGATGCATGAAAGCCTGAACTCTCGGATCGCCAATAACGATTTGGAGTGCTTTGGATTGGTTCGTCACAACAGAGTCTCCTTTTGCGGAAGGCATTTCGGTCACGATGGACGCCCAGATGGACATACCGGCAACGAGGCACCTCGATACAAAGCGCGACGCGGGTCTCATCCTTCCGTGTTCCGTCCATAAACCGCCTGTTCGAAGAGCTCTCCCTCTTCGCCCGGATAATCGACCCCGTCCTGGTCATCGCCCCAGTGCACCAGCTCATGCAGAATGGTAACGCCGACGCGCGGCATGCGCTGGCCGGCCGCATTTCTGGTAAATGCCAAGTGAGCCGGTGTGCCGTTTTCATAGGCAGTCACCAGGATCTCGTTCAAACGGATTTCGTTCGAGCTGCTATTCGGTGTGAATTCACCGTTGATGAATGATCCCGCTGGAGACGCGATTGCAGTGATGTTGAGTGTCGGCTGATTTCCCCATGCCAGTGCACGGCGCAAGGTCGTGCTGTTCATTTGCGCATACCTGCGGAACGCGCGCCGCATCGATGCGATGTTGGCAATGGAGGGTAAACTTCTGCGGACATACCGCGTGAATCTTGGATATCTGGTTTGGTCGGCGGCACTGATAATCATTTTGCTTCCTTCTCAAATGATCGCTCACACAACACGCCTCCCAGTATAAACTCGAATTGAGTGCTAAACTGTGATGTTTTGCACACAATTCTCATTCATGCTTTTCTTTTTTTGATAACAACTTAGATAGATTTTATTTTTCTCCACTTCTTACTTAAACGAAGAAATGGTAACTGAATTTTTTCTTATAAAATCAGATTTGACGCCATCTGAACTGAACTCGGAAAAGTTCAGCAGAAAATTTTTAGGCACGGTTTATTGAAAACAGTATGCGAGGGATGGACAACTGGCGCGTTGTTGTTAGCTCCGCCCACCATTGCTGAAATTGCACTTTTCCCGCATTCTTCTTCAGTCCTCAAGTATAACATGCGGGACAAAGCGGGAGAGATCCTGAGTAATCGGATGACGATCCTCACGGATGCAGATGCCTGATGCGAGACCTCCTACGATCCAGGAACCGATCATGACATAGTCCTCGCCAAACTTCGGCGGTTCCTGGTAGGCCTGCAGTATATGCCCTTCTTCACCATAATGCCCCGGGGTCGACAACTCGGCGTCGTCCACACCACGTATCGTGATGTTGGCGCCTTCCCGGCTGTAAAAGGGTTTTCGAACGTGCGGCATGTCCAGTATCGTCTTGTCGGCCACCTCTTCGAAACAGGCTGGCAAAAGATTTGGATGACCGGGAAACATTTCCCAAAGCAACGGCAGAATCGCTTTGTTCGAAAGGACAGCTTTCCAGGGTGGTTCTATCAGCTGTACAGGTGCCCCCGGCAAATATGGTCCGTATTCCTCGCGGAACATATCCTCGTACGGGTAGAGTTTGAACAGCGCCTCAATAACGTGCTCATCGTTGTCCGCAAACCGTCCATCGGCGTCAACGCCTATTTCCTCGACGGCGACAAAGTGTGGATTCAAACCAGCCTGACGAGCACAATCTTCCAGATAGCGAACGGTTGCCCGGTCTTCATCCTGATCCCTGGTCGACGCAAAATGAATGTGATAGCCGGGAGCAAACATGGCCGCAAACCGCTCAATGAGCCTTTCCTGTACCGAATTGAACTGGTCGGCTTCAGTCGGCAGCTCGCCGGCAGAAATCTGGTCTTCCAGCCACATCCACTGGAAAAAACCGGTTTCATAAAGCGCTGTCGGTGTGTCGGCATTGAACTCCAGCAGCTTCGCCGGGCCACTACCGTCATAGAAAAAGTCAAACCTTCCGTAGAGCGAAGGTTCCGAGGCTTCCCAGGAGGCTTTGATCCAGCCGTGATACTCTTTCGGAATGGCAATCTTTGTCAGGAGTTCTTCATCACGGACGACACGGTCCACGAGATCCAGGCACATGCGGTAAAGATCCTGGGACGGATCTTCCAGATCTTCCTCAATTTCAGAAAGAGAGAGCACGTATGCCCGGCTTTCGTCCCAATATGGAGCACCATACATGGTGTGAAAGCCGAACCCGAGCCGTTCAGCCTTTTCTTTCCAACCAGGTCTTTCCGGAATTGATATCCGTCTCATGTGATGGCGATCGGGGCGTCAAAGTTTTTCAAGCAATGCTCTCACGTCGTTTCGACCCGGGTTTTCCAAAGCCTTGATCTTGGCTTCAAGATCCGCTCCGCTTTCCAACCGTGCTTCTTCGTCTGCTGCTTCCAGAATGGCCTGTTGCTCAGCCTGACGCTGCTCAAGACGCGCCAGGCTGTCAACAGCGCCAGCAAGTTTGCCATCAGAAGCAGTCGTGTTCGTGGATGCTGCCTTTTGCGCCTTGATCAGTGCTTCATTCGCCTTGGCACTTTCCATCTTGCGCTGCAGGGTTTCGATTTTGCTTTCCGACTGTCGAATGGAGCTGTCCATCCGTTCTTCGGTCGCCTTGTATTGGTCGAACAGCGCCTGATCCGCCTCTACCTTGTCACGAAGCTTCAAAATGCTCTCGACAATCTCAATGGCCAACGGCTCATCGCCTTGCGATTTTGCGGTGCGGGCAGCTTCCGTTCGACGCTCGATTTCCCCCAACAATTCCGAAACCGACTTTTCCTTGAGCTTCCGGTTGGCAGACATGCGCGCCTTTTCGTCCTTGGCAGCTGCAATCGCCTGCCGGGCCTCGCGCACCTCTTGCTCAAGGATCGTCATCAGGTTCGCGTCCTGAACGGCTTCAGCCGCATTGCTGGCATGGCCTTTGAAAGCCGTGATCAATTTGCCCCAAACACTCATGTCTCAACTATCCCGTTCCAACCAATCAGCAGATCTCAAACGACGCCGGCCCTTGGCCCGACATCAGCTGCCAGTTCCAGGGCACTATTGGCGATCGTGCGCAGTTCCGTCTCCACCGAGTTCAGCGTCGAGCGGACCGACATTGCTCCAAAGAGCTCATAATACTCCTTGCCGTCGACTTCATCGATAGATAGAGCGCAAAGCGGCAGCAGTTTTTTGTGATTGCGAAGCATCATGGCTTCAAACGCAGCCGGGTCATCCTGTAGATCCCTTGGCCACAAGACGGTTGTCGTCAGGATCTGCGTTTCACCGACCGTCAGAAACAGAGTGATTTCACCAGCTGAACGAAGTTGCACTTCCAGAACATCAGGCTGGGTCTCGCTCAATGCGCAATGGACTTCGTTTTCCGCGAACGAAGCGGACCGTTCGAGGGCCTCTTTCAGTTCGTGCAATGTCCATGGGATTTGCCGCGCGCTCATTCTTTGGCCTCCAGTTAATGGCCAGGCCTTCAACCCAGCATCGAACAAGTAGAAGTGATGCAGGCTGGTTTCAAGCGATTTTTCGCCATGGAGGTTCGATTTGACAAGCCTCCGCCCTCTGGTCAAATTACCAATGCGATTCAACCGGGGGCAGAATCCATCCGTGCCAATATTGCAGCTACTTATTTCGCGAGTTTATCAGCATGTTCTTGAGCTGAAGCTCTGGCTACTGACAACGCTGATCTGCGCTTATCTGATCATCTCGTGGGCGCTGTTTCTGCTTGCGGGCGAGACCGGCCTGACTGGTAATCCGCTTACATTCATCTATTTCGCGGCGACCACGGCATCGACCGTCGGCTATGGCGATCTGTCGCCGGAGACCGAAGCCGGACGCATGGTCGCAGCTTTCTGGTTTTTTCCCGGTGCCTTGTTGATTTTCTCAGCTGTTCTTGGCCGGCTGACAGGTGTCCTAGTCGAAGGAGTGAGACGTATGGCCGACGGAAACGGTAACTTTGAACGCGTGCAAGGCGCCACCGTCATTGTCGGATACCATCGCGACAAGACCCCTCTCATGGTGGAGAACCTGATTGCCGGGCAGGATGGTGATGAAAAAATCATTCTTCTGGCAACCTCCAAAAACATCGAAATCCCCGAGGGTGTCCGGTTGATCCGTGCCGAACGGCTTGACGCTCTCCAGTCTCTCAAACGCGCCGCAATTGCCGGGGCACAAAAAGTCCTGGTCTATGCCGGCACCGACGCCGAGACCTTCAATACCTGCCTTGCCATCCGGGAATTGAACAGCGAAGTTCATATCGCCGCCTATTTCGAAGACCGCGACACCGCACGCCGTTCCGGCAAACTTGCGAACATTGAGCCGGTTGTTTCGAACGCCTGCGAGTCCCTTGTGCGTGCCGCGCAAGATCCAGGTTCCGGGCAGATACTCATGGCTCTTTCAACCGCCGGATTCGGGGCGACAATCTACTCCGCAATTGTCGAAGCCGATAAACCGACCGGAACGTCCATGCTTGAACAATCGTTGCGCGGGTCCGACGGCACACTGATTGCGGTCTCCCAACCAGACGACAAGGAATTTGTGTTCCGGCCATTTCCAAAGGAACTCAATTCAGGAGGCTCAATTTATTATCTTGCCAACAAGCGACTGAGCGCTGACGACATTTCCAAAGGCCTGGAGGGATCAAATGTTCGGATCTCTGTTTAAGCGGTCAAAGGATTGGCTGCCATCTGAAATCCTGGGCCTCACAATCGGGCGCGGCATCACATTCGATCCAATCGCTCTTCGGTTGCTGCCGGATGAAACCCTCATGGAAAAACCCGACACCACGCTGATGATCGCTGCACAGGGACACTGTGACCTTGGCGAGCAATCGCATATGCATCGCTTTTATCCGGATGATGATCGGTTCCTGATCCAGTTCCAAGGTGGAGATGGCAATGCCGACAATCGCGTCGACGAAATCATGCTTTGGTACTTTTATGATGTTCAGTATCCTTCCGGCGAGGCGGAATGGAGCAAGTGCAAGAACAACATCCGCCAGAAGAACTACAGCTTGTCGCGTGGTGGTGAGAATATCGGTTTCGAGCGCGCTTGGTTCGACACTTCGACCTCGCCTGAAGATCCGATGACCTATTGGGAAGAAATCTGCGACGACCGTTCCGGCGGGGGACGGCGCCGAATTTTTCAGACTGCAATGTTGTTCGCCCGCCAGCTCAAAGACGGCCGGGACGAAATGTTACTCATCAACATGGAAGAACCTGAAAACGCGGAGCGGAGCGTCGCATTCATGATCGGGTTTCCGCTCGAACAGCACAATTTTTCTGTCTAAGTCACATTACCGGAGATCAAAATGGCCGACCTACAGGCATCTCTATCAGGCATCGTTCCCTTCATCGCGTATTTCATTGCCGCAATCGTCATGCTGCTGGTTTTCATGAAAATTTACACCATCATGACGCCCCACGACGAGATGGCGCTGATCAAGGACAACAACGTGGCAGCGTCACTGGTCTTCAGTGCCGCCTTTGTCGGCTTTTCACTACCGCTCGCAAGCGCCGCCGCCAACTCGGTCAATATCGTCGACTTCATTATCTGGGGCATCATCGCCTGTGTTGCACAGTTGATCGCCTATCAGGTTTTCCGACGCTTCTACCCCAAGATCACTTCCCGTATCGAAAAAGGTGAAATTGCCATCAGCACGAAGCTCGCAGCGATCTCCATTACGGTGGGATTGCTCAACGCTGCTTGTATTACTTATTGATCGACTTCGAATTGGCTCACACGGAGGCCAGCACAATGCCCCTTCTGCTTACCAATTTCATCAGGCCGATTTGACGGTCAGGAGATTTTCTATGAAACGATCCAAATCGATCAAACTGGTTGTCATGGCAACGACGACAGCAACGCTAGCGGGCTGTTCGCAGGAACCCGACCTGGAAGGTCGCGTTTACAAGACCGAGTCCGAATGTGTGGCAGACAGCTATATCTCGGATGACGTCTGCGTTAGCGCCATGAAAACCGGCATCAACATTCACGAGAATTCTGGCCCACGATACGAATCGATGAGCCTTTGCAGCGACCAGCACGGCAACAATGCCTGTGTCGGGGAGTCTTCCAACGGCAGATCGTATTTTTCACCGATCCCGGCAGGATACTTCCTCGCCGGCGCATTGACGGGCGCAATCACGAACGATCTTCTTCGTTCCAATGTTCGCCCGGTTTACCCGGAACGTGGCAGCAAGCGTTATTATACTTCAGGCGGTTACTATGTCGGAAGTTACGGCGGCGGAAGCTGGCGGACATACAATGACGCAGTCAAATCGCCTCCTAAACCCGCCAAAGTGCAGACACGCACGTCCGTCGCCTCGCGCGGTGGTTTCGGCAGTCGCTCCAGTTCCGGATCGAGGGGCGGCTGATTTGCCTGCCGCCGAACATCAGACAAGCATGGCGGCCGGGAAACAGTCCTCTAACTGGCAGAAACTCACATGACCGCCCTGGTGTGTATGTGCATGATGCGTATCGTGGCCAATTGAACGTCGCAAAAGAGACTGCAGATCTCGGTCACAGACGGGTTCTGCTCGCCACTATCCGGATTGTGGGTGGTGCGATCGAAACTGACCTTGATCGGGTCCAAGGCGGTCAAATGCTTACGGATCCAGCTATAGCGACGGGTCTGCATCGTGTCTTCACGGGGAAATCCGCCGGTTGGTGAGACCGGACAATCTGTTTTTCGAAAACCATCAGGGCTACGCATTGCATGGCGCTGCGTCGATTTCGGGCGGGTGCCGGACGATGCGCGCCGGCCTGTAGAGTATTCCTAGAAAATCGGTGGCGCGAACTGAAAGACGCGCCAGACAAAAGAGACGCGATTGCGGCATCCGCACTTTTCGAACATGGACTTCATTTGTGACTTGATCGTCTCGGGACTGACGTCGAGTTCGAGAGCGATTTCCTTGTTGGTCAGTCCTTTGAGGACAAAGTCGACCAGCCGATGTTCGGCAACAGTCAACCTGTAGGCACCGGCAACGACGTCCGATTTTATCTTCATGGGTTTCTGCGGATCGATCAGGGTGACGAGCGCTCCGGCCAGATTTCGCTCCAGTTCCATTTCGGCGTCCCTGAGCGGAGAAACGACCGCGACCAAAGCTGCTTTGCTGCTCTTGCGAGCGATCTGAATGATCCGCCCGGCTTCATCATTTTCACCGACAGCGGTTCCGGCCAGGCATCAGGCGGCATCTTTCAATGCCGCCTCCGCTTCCGCCGCAAAGCATGAAACGACCTTGTCCGGCCCGACAGACAGTCCATCACCTTCGGCAAGGACCTGTGACGCAGCGCTGTTCTTGAGAATGATTTCCCCCGCTTCGGTCAGAATGAGTATGCCCGTGTCGATCTTGTCGAGAACAGCCAAGGCAGCGTCGTACCGGCGCCGAAGCTCGACGGTGAACCGGTTCAGTTCAACGGCCTTCGATAGATGCGGCCCAAGCTGGTTCACAACCTCTGCCGCCTGTTGCGGGACCGCTGCGTCACATTGCCGGCCGTACAGAAATATTGCACCCCTGAATGTGTTTGGATCATCGGAAAGGTTCACCAGGGCTCGACGTAAAAACCCGGCGCGGATCCCGAGTCGCACTTCCGGTCGGGCTTGATAGCTTTCGTCCAGTTGCCAGATGTCCGTGTCGAGCACGACTTCAAACGGATCCGCACGGTGAGTGGCTCCAAGACCTTCCTGATCATAATTCGACCCTCGACCGTCTGCCAGGAGTTGATTGTATTCAGCGAGGATATCGGCGGCAGCGTGGAGTGCGGAATTGGTTTCGTTCAATGCAAAATTCACCTGACTCAAATTCGAGAATTCGTAGAGCATCGCTCCGTTTGCTCCCATGGATCGGGCGCACATATCGAGCGCATTGCGCCAATGGTCGTTCGAAAACGCCGCATCGTAAATAGATATGAGCGTGCTCGGGGTCATTGTCCCGGAAAATGGTCTGCCCTTCATCGGTCCCTTTCTGATGTCGAAAACATTTCGGGGTCCAACTCCGTCTATGCAGGGAAATATTTCAATCACATCACGCGTTTTAATTTGCTTACAATTATCCAATGACAACAATTCGTCAAATTTCTCCAAGTTGTGACGTCAATATTCACACTTGAAAACTGCACATCACATTTGTGAACACACGTCTACCGGAATAACGCCTAGTCATCGCGCCGCCTGGTTCCGGGAAATACTACGACGAAGAAGACAGAGCGCGTATGACGGCTCGGCTGGTGCCGGAGCCTGCAAAAGTTTCTTAAGGGAAAGGGTTACCTGGTGCCTGGCCCGTAGCGCTGAAAATGCCGCTGTCATGAACACCCTGACAAGCCCGTCGGCAACGGGGTGTCAGCCGAGCCCCAGGAACCACTGAATGATGAACGCGTTCGCCAGATCGACAAAAAATGCGGAAATCAGCGGCAATACGATGAAAGCAAGCGGAGACGGCCCATAGCGCTGCGTCACCGCCTTCATGTTTGCAATTGCGGTGGGGGTCGCACCGAGTGCAAAACCGGCGAAACCGGCCGACAGGACGGCTGCAAAATAATTGCGCCCCATGACCCTGAAAACGACCAGCACTATGAAAACGGTCGCCGCAGCCGCCTGCAGCAGCATGGTCACGGCAAGCACACCCGCGCTGCCGGCAAGGGTCCAGAGCTCCATGCTCATCAGCGACATGGACAGGAACACCGAAAGACTGAACTCGTTGATGAGATCCATCGACTGGGTTCCGGCCGGGGCCCTTGCCTTCCTGAATATGAGCGGAACAACATTCGACAGGACAATGCCCGAGATCAGGCATGGCACGAACAACGGCAGCTTTAGTCCGGCTGCCAAGAGGCTTTCATGGGCCGAGTAGCCGATGACGATCGCAACATGGATCCAGAGGATGCAGCGCATGATTTCAACGTGGTTGATCGCTGAACGGGTCTCGTCGGTCGCCGCCGCCTCGTGCGGTTCGTCCGCATCCTCGCCATCGGACGCCGTCAAGCCGTTCTTCGTGATCAGATACTTTGCAATCGGACCACCAAGAATGCTCGCCAGAATAAGCCCGACGGTCGCGGAGGCAATGCCAAGTTCGGCTGCACCGGCCACTCCGTACTGGGAGGCGATCGTGGGACCCCAGGCAATCGCCGTTCCGTGACCGCCGATCAGGGAAGCCGTGCCCAGAAGGACACCGGACTGGGACGGCATGCCGAAAAGCAGTGCCCCGGCTGCACCAACGCCATTTTGAACGAGCATGAACACCAGGGTCAGTGCGAGCATGACCGCGAGGATCGGCCCGCCACGTGCCAGATCGGAAACCCTCGCATTCAATCCAACCGTTGTGAAAAAATAGACCAGCAGAAAGTCGCGGACCGAGAGGTCGTATTCAATCGTGCGACCGGTAGCAACCACGATCACCAGAGCGCAAAACGCAGCCGCCAGACCTCCGCTCACGGGCTCGGGAATGCTGTAGGAGGAAAGTAGCGAAAACCGCTTGGTGAGCTTTGCTCCGAGGAAATAGACGATGATGCCCAATGTGAACGCTGCAAAACTGTCAATGACGATCGGATCGGCAGCGGTGGTCACATCCATGAATTTCTCCAATACCCGGCAATCTCACAACACAGGATGGGCAAGTATGTCGCGCCCGGAAGCCCTTGAAAACGCATCGTAAGCTGAAAAGCAGTGTCAAACCAAGCGTGTTCTGGGTTCTGATCGTCGTGGTAACATGAACAAATGGCCGCAAATTCACGGGGCAACCTTCAGGATGTGATTGCGCGTGCAACCCGCTCGGCTGACTCCAACGCTCCTTCAAGAAACCCACCGTTTTCGGGTGCCGTTTCTGTTCCTGCAAACCGTAACCGTCCGGACCATGGGTCAATCGCAAGTTCGATATCCCGATATCGAGGATGGGCTGACATGTCCGCGGAATCGAGTGGAGTCGCCGTTCGCTCCTCACATGCCCAATTCATGAAATGCAAGCGCGCGGGTTCGGCGGCCTCCGAACCAAACAAGTCGGTCAACTGGGCGACGGCGTCGCGAAGAAGTTGCTTTTCATCGATGCGCTGCCCGCCTCGACCAGGTGCAACAAAACCAAACAGGGCAGCTTCTCCAGCCGCCCCTTCGTCGGCGCTGGCATCATGAATTTCAAAAAGCGGGCCACGATGACTGATTGCATCTCCTGAAAGGCCTGCCTGGCGCCAGAAGGCCCTCTCGTAGATTACCACAACCTTTGCGTGACCGGCCATCCATGTCGGTACATTGGTCATCGAAGAGATGACATTGGCAGGAAGCGCGGGAGAAAAATCAACGTCCATTGCAGCGAGACGCGGAGGCAGCGCCAGAACAGCCCGATCTGCGGTCTTCGTATACGGGCCGGATGAATTTTCGCCGGACACCCGAAGTCCGGCTTGAAGCGCTTCGATTCGCGTGACGGAATGCTCCAGGTGAAGGGTCTCTTGCGGCAGTCTTGCCGCCAGATGTTCGGTGAGCTGCGCGAGACCGCCTGGTATTCGCAATGCATCGCCCATGGTTGCGAACTCGAGATCGCGCCGTACATGGCCATTCTGGTCCTGAAACACGAGATTGCCCGCCGAATGCTGTCGCATCAGTGACAATCCGAGTTCCGACATGAGGCTGAGCATTCGCCTGTTGTGCGGCCAGATCCATGCCGGCCCCAAATCGTAGCGCAAATTGCCCTCGGCTTGTCCCGGCAGGGAAACAATTCGTCCTCCGACCCGGTTCCTTGCTTCAAGGAGCGTGACATCGTGTCCTTCGTCTGACAGCAACCGGCCAACGGCAAGGCCGCTCAATCCGGCTCCGACAATCAAGATCTTCTGTTTCTTGCCTGTCACCTGCATGCCTTTCTGTCGCTCAGGACCCAGGGGCCGAGACATGGTCCAGGTGACCGGTCTTGATCCAGATACGCGCGCCCTCCGGACCCGCTTCAAGCTGGACATGCTCCTGCACCGGCCGGCGAAGCCACGACCAGGGTGCCAGCCATTCGCCGTCTACCGAAACGGTTCCAGACAGAACCAGCAACTCTGCACCACCCGGTGCTTCCACATGTGCCTTTGTCCCCCCGGCCCATGTCTCGACCCTGACTGTCTCACGCGCGTCTTCAAAAAGGGGAGAAACACCGACACCAGGCCGGGCCGCATCCGAAACAGTTCCGAGCTTGTTGGTATCGATGCGAACGTGACTGCGATCATCCGGATCGAACTGCCACAGCTTGACGAAAATCACTGCGCCTTGCGGAGCGCTCGGCGTGTGGCTCGAACCGGGAGGATTGCGGATATAGGAGCCCGCTGGAAATGCACCGTGCTCATCCTCGAACACACCTTCCAGCACAATGAATTCTTCGCCACCATCGTGCATATGCGCCGAGAAGGCGCTGCCTTGCGCATAGCGCACGATTGTCGTCGCCCGTGCCATCTCATCCCCGATCCGGTCGAGCATCATTCGTTCGACACCCGGCATGGGAGACGCCACCCAGTTGTGATCTTTCGGTGTGATCCGGACACTGCGATCGAATTCGGCGTTCACTTCCATGGTTCTTCTCCAACAGGCTTTGTCTTGACGCTTGCTGCATCAACTACCCGGTGAAAAATCCTGGCCGCCGCTGCAGTTAAGGCAATCAAATCTATCTATTGATAGATAGATGAAACCATTCCTCTTGTACTACAATTCACGAAAGCGTGATCCCGTGGACACCCTCTCCGGTTCGCGACGGCTCACTGACTCTCTGACAGACCAGGCCTTGACGCACATCAACGCATAATGGGCCGCAATCCTCCACCATACCTTCCAACATTTGAAACTAGTGAGAGGCAGGAATGGCCGTAGCTGATTGGGAAAAGTTCATCACCCAGACCGATGGCCGGATGGCGGAAGTCCGGAAAGGCGCACCTGATACTGCAAAGGGTTTTGCAGCCCTTGCAGCCGGCGCGATGAAGGACGGTGCGCTTGATGCAAAGACCAAGGAACTTATTGCGCTGGCAATCGGCATCACCGCCCGCTGCGATGGATGCCTTGCCTACCATGCCCGTGCTTCCGCACGTCTTGGGGCCAGCCGGGAGGAGATTCTGGAAGTCATCGGTGTTGCAATCTATATGGGCGGTGGCCCATCAATGATCTATGGATCGGAAGCCCTTGCTGCTTTCGACGGCCTGACTGCATCAGACTGAAGAAACTGCCCCGAATACGAGAGACACCATGACCGCCACACTTAACGGGACCCTGAGCTTGGGAAACCAGGCGGGAGCCTCACCGCGTCGCGTCGCCTGAAGGTCAAGAAAAAGAACCAGTGCAAATGCTGCGAAAAGTACCAGCAGCCCCCATAACACAGGCAGGAGCAAGGCGCCCCATCCGACAAGTGACGGAAGCACACTGAGACCGAGACGTCTGGTCAGGACATCGGTCGGATCTGCAGATCCTGTTGCAAGACCCCACTGGATGCCGCCGAGGAAAGACAGAATCACTGCTCCATAGCAGACCATCACCTGAACCGCCCATGACGCTCCGGGTTCCGGGCCGAGCAGTGCTAGCAGCGCGCAAGCAAGGAATGGAACAACACCAGCACCGCCGAGCCATATTGCCGGGGACGGGACGAAGGCCCCGTTGGAAGTGCATTGCGATGCGGCGGTTTGCGAATTCATCGGTTGTATTCTCCACTGGTCAGACCACCGCACGGCATTTCCGGTATTTCATCTTCCGGCGCAAAAACTCGGACAACGAACCCGGTTCCCGGGCTTGCAGATGGCGAGCAGCTTCGCTGGGCTCCGGCGTGCGATATACGTGAAACGGTGGCTCCCGGATCTTCGACAACACCCGATCATTGCATTAGACACTGCAATTGAGCGGCCGTTGTTCCGCTCTCCGCAATATGGCTTCATTCCGCTCATAAAAGTGTGATTGGCCTTAGAGACAATCTCCGAATGAAACTGCCCGCCATTAATGATCATTCTATCTGGAGACGAACATGCTGAATGTTGCTTTCAAATCACTCCTCCTCGCGCTGTTTCTCATGTCGTCGGCCATGGTCGCAAAAGCCGCCGACACCGATCTTGTGAAAGTTCCGAGCCCGCACTCGGTCGAACAGACCGCCGACAATCTCGTTGCCGCGGTTGAAAAGGCAGGGGCGAAGGTTTTTGCGCGTGTTGACCATGCTGCCGGCGGAAAAAGCGTCGATATGGAAATTCCGGCAAACCAGGTTGTAATCTTCGGCAATCCGAAACTAGGAACACCGGTGATCCGGGACGCGCCCGAAGCCGGCCTCGACCTGCCGATCCGCGTGGCGATCATCGAAACCGACAACGGCACAATCCTCGTTTACCACGCTCCTGCGTCCCTTGCAGCGGCACATGGCCTACCGGCCGACCACCCCAGCATCGGCAAGATGACCGGTGCTCTGAAAAATCTGACCGCGAAAGCGTCAGAGTAAGCCACCGGCCAATAGCTCCGGCTCATGAGACCGCTGCGGTATGGGTGGAAGATCGCTGATCAAGAACACCGATGCCGCCGCTTCGCATGATCGCGCCTCATGCGCCGCGTCCATTTAGGTTGACCGGAACAAACGTCTGAAATCTGCTTGGGTGTCGCAGGTCTGTCCCGAGACCTCGGGTGGGTTTCGCGCGCCAAAAATCCATAAACGACCCGACGCTCTATTCGCTCAGAACCGCTTCGAAGCCTTCGAATTTGGGGTGACCTGCATATAGGTGCCTGTTCCCGCCCGCGTTCTTGTGGGCTTCGCGAAAGTGCTCCGACTTTGTCCAGTTGACGAAATCCTCTCGGTTGCTCCAGATCGTGTGGGTGGCGTAAAGGGTCGTTCCGGCGTCTTCGTCGAAAGCCCCTTTCAGCAAATGAAACTTTTGAAAACCAGGCACATCGGACAGTCTGGATTCGCGTTCCCGCCACACTGTTTCAAAAGCCTCCTCCTGGCCTTTCAGAATAGAGAACCGGTTCATCGCCAAATACATGATCTGCTCCAGACAAGTCTTTTCTCACCTGCCGCGGGACAGGGACCGCTCATAACCTGATGTAGATGTTCAAGTTTTTCAAGGCGTTTTGGTATTCTTTCCCTCAGCCAGGAAAAACAGCACGGGCTTACAACGAACTTCTTCACGCGACTGTGATCAGCAATTCAGCATGATGAACAAACCATTCCGGCGACCAACCGTAAACATCCGCGATGGGGCGCAAGTAGGGAGCGCAAAAAAATGCCTACAAACACGATCCTCGATATTGCAAGTGGAAGTTCCGATTTTGAAATTCTGACGGCGGCACTCGGTGCCTTTCCAGATCTCGCGAATGCGGCAGGTGACAAGAACGCAAGCCTCACAGTGTTCGCGCCAACCGACCAGGCGTTTCTGAATCTGGCGAATGCGCTCGATCCAAGCGTGGGCTCGGACGAATCCAAAGTCGTGCCGGCACTGATTGCCGCTTCAGAGCTGCTTTCACCTTCAGACGATCCAACCTCCTTCCTAAAGTCGGTTCTGACCTATCATATCGCCGGGGATGCTCTGGATGGCAGCGCCGTTGCGGGTTCCAATACCGTTGAAACCCTCTCGGGCGAAACAATCAAGCCGGACAGCTCACACGGTGGCCTCTCGCTTGGTGACAAGGACCCCGGCTTTGCCGATCCCGCGGTGACCAACCCGGCAGGTTCGGAGAACGGCATTGTCGCAGAAAACGGCATCATTCATGTCATCGACAATGTCCTTCTGCCCTATGACATTACCTTCGCCAAGGGCGGGTTCCTGTTTACAGGACGTGGCCCTGACGCGGTCATCGGTTCAGATCACTTCGACTTCATCTCTCTTGGGAAAGGTGACGACATCGCCAACGGACTTGGCGGACATGACATCATTTTCGGTGGACGCGGATCGGACCTGGTCAAGGGTGGTGACGGCAACGACTACCTGTTCGGCGGTCGTGGTAAGGACACGCTGGAAGGGGGCGCTGACAACGACTACCTGAATGGTGGACGCGGCAAGGACATTCTGGTCGGGGAGGAAGGGAACGATTTCCTGGTTGGCGGCCGTTCCGCCGACAGTTTCGTTTTCAATCCTTTCCGTGAAGGAGAAGGCCACGACGTGGTTGCGGACTTCAACGCCAAGCACGACAAGCTGGTGCTCGATCTGAGGGACGGTGATCCGGTCGTTCTGGATGCGATCGCCGCAACCGGTGATCCGGGACTTCAATTCACCGACCTTCTTGAATTCGATACCGATCCCGTCGCAGATGGCCTGCAGGCCGCCGTATCACTCGGCGCTTCCGGAGATGGCGATCTGCTGATCACCCATCTGACGGGAACGATCGAACTCAACGGGATCCCCTCCGGTGTCGACCCGGCAGCTCTTCTGCCGGCGATCGAGTTCCTCGTGAACGACGATCCTTTCAGCGTCTGAAAAATGCACCGCTGAATGTCCGGTACGTTTTTTTGGCATCGGCCGGCCTCAACAGAACCGGCCGATGCAAGCTCTCAACGCTTTTTCAGAGTCTGTGTGCAGCGCGTTTGCGCCGTCAACGGCACCGGCATCGGCACCGGCACCGGAAAAGTGATCGCGCTGGAATGCCGCACACCCGCAATTCGCAATCAGGTATTGCACGCTGTAGCATCAGGAACCGGCACCCGGTCCGGAAGGCATTTTCCCGAAGGAAGACCAACCATGTTGTCGCGACCTGGCAAGCTGTCCGATCCGCTCGCATTTGCAGCCGGATTTGCGGTTCTGTTCGGAGTTCTGACAATCCTGTCCGGCGGCACCGCTCTGTTTTCGAGTGAAGACATCCGTTCGAATTTCGGAGATGTGGTTCAGACTGTCCTGTGGTTCAACTTTGTTTCGGGGTTCTGGTATGTACTTACAGGCCTTGGGCTTTGGGCGCGCAGATACTGGGCAGTTCAGTCTTCTGTCCTGCTGTTGCTGGCGATCCTGGCGGTTTTCGCGTATCTCGGCGTGCATATTCTGGATGGTGGAGCCTTCGAAATGCGCACCGTCGTGGCGATGACGTTCCGCACCTTCTGCTGGTCACTGATCAGCATGATGGCGGTCAAACTCATCCCACACCGTTGAAGCTTCCAATCCTTGCCGGCGAATGAAGCCCTGCAGATCTTTCAAGGGACCCCGCGACTTCCCCTCAAGGAAACTGCAGCTGTCGCCACTCTCTGTCACCGATTTGAATTCCGGCTGCAGGGCAGAGGACAGGAGACCTTGTCCCGGCACCGGGAAAATCCGGCCGCCGGACCAAAACCCTCTTACCTTCTCCCTACGGTCGAGGCCCCTCTCCGACCCGGGCGCGTGGACGGGTACCAGCAGCAATTCCCACACAGAGGACAATCTCGTTCGCACGTGGTGCGTCGGCGATGCAGAGCGTCATTGTGTCAATGAAATTGAACGCCCAGGCTTCGTCCTTGTGGCCAAGCGGCAGGTCGATCGTTGCACCTGCGGCGGCGACCTTCACGTTGGAAGGCATCAGCGCCTTGCCGCCGCCAATTGCGGCACGAACGGGTTTGCCCAGTCCTGGATGCAAAAGCGCGGCACCATGTTCAGCGGCACCTCCAGTCCCGACGATTGCCGCCTTGCCGTAGCCGGTCGGCGCGCTGCCCAATCGTTCCATGATTTTTCCGGCAAGCCTTTCGCCGAGTTCCGCACCCATTTCAAACAGCACAGAAAGATCGTCTGCATCGGTATCGGTGAAAGGGTTTTGAAGAACGGCGAGTGCCGCCATACGCTTCAAAGGATCGCAGGCCACGCCAAATTCATCGGTTTCGACGATCTCTTCGATCACAAGCGTCTTTCGAATGTTCATCCAATTCCCTTCCTCGATGTATCAGGTCCGTCTCTCTGTCGCACAAATCGGAACAACAGTGCGGCGGGAACAACGAGCGCAAACAGGACCATACCGAAGGCAAGCGCAGCCCCTGCGGTTCCTGCCCACTCATAGATCCATCCGGCGACAGGCGGCCCAACTGCCATGATCGCGTAGTAAACCGTGAAAAAGACGCCCATGCCAAACGCCCGCCGCGCGGGTGGGACCGCTTCGCCGGCAAGTGCCATGATGACACCGGCGGGCGCCATGCCGACAAGCCCGAAGAGGAGACTTGCAGCGAGCCCGGCACCGGACGTGCCAACCAGCCATAAAGCTGCAACGGCACTCGCCATGCAGACGATCAGAATGAGATCACGATGCCCGAAGCGGTCGACGACCTGACCGCAAATCGCGCCCGAGACGATCATGATCCAGCTGGCGATGCTCACCAGCGCCGCGGCCTGCAGCGGAGAATGGCCAAGCTCTTCCAGCATCCGAGGTCCAAAGGAGAGGTAGGCAACATAACCGGCGTTGAAGACCCCCCACGCTGTTCCCGCGAGCAGGACCAGCTGCAATTCCCGACCGTTCAACCTGCCGGAGCTGCGGTCAGATGCAACGGTCCGTTCCGGTGGCGGCCGATAAAAGGCCAGGACGCCGACCGCAGCAAGCCCGCAATACATGGAGGCTGTAAAAAACGGCACTCGCCAGTCAAAGAGATCCGCCAGAAAGACATGTCCCACCTGCCCCATGGCAATACCGAAAGGCCAACTCATGACAAGGATACTCATCGCGGTTGAAATTTCCCTGCCTTCGAACCAGTCGGCGATCATCTTGGTGAAGTAGAGCGTCGCAAACAGAAAGCCTGCGCCGGCAAGCAACCTGCCAACACCGATTGTGACAGGTCCCGGTCCAAGCCCGCTCACGAGGCCACCGAGCGCGAGCGCGCCCAGGCCGGCGACCGCAAGCATTCGGTCGGAGAGAAACCGCCCCGATGCCCCGGCCGGCAAGGCCAACAACAGGCCAGGGGCCATGAAAAGGCCGATCAGTATCCCGACTTCCGAATAGTCCAGTTCAAATGCCGTGACGAGGTCGCCACCTACGGATACGGCCGTTTGAAACTGAAATCCGAGGGCAATGCGCGCGAAGAACAGCAGCGCCAGCATTCGCCAACGCATCACACCGCCCCTGTCACGTGAGCGGAACCTGTGTTCTTCGCGATAAATTCGCGCCGGCGGGCATGGTACCGGTCCGTTGAAACCCTTTGTCTGGTCATTGCATTTCCCCTCGCTACCCAAGCTTAGGGACGTCTCGCAAGCCGCGGTATCGTGCAGATGCAGTATATTGTCCGGCACCTTGCTGTATTCGGCTACACTACATGCGGTATTGCTGCCACATTGGAGTGACGCAGGATGAGCAGAAAAATGTCGGAGGCGTTGTTGCGTGCAGCCTGAAAAGAGTTTGAGCCCGCGCGAATTGGAAATTGCCCGTTGCTATGCGCATGGGGAAACCTATCACGCGATTGCCGAACGGCTGCATATTGCACCCTCAACCGTGCGAACGCATCTGGCCGCGATCTACCGAAAACTGGAAGTTTCCTCCAAGCTGGAATTGCATTCGCGCCTTGAAGGCAAAGGCCGGCAACAAATGAGCCAGAGCGACCATGCAGCAGTGATTTCCGAACTGGCACTCAGCCTGGAAGAAGCAATCGGGCGGGAGAAGGCGCTCAGCGAGGTGCTGAGGATCATCAGCAGGTCGCGCGGTGACATTGACGATGTGATGGCCGCAATCCTGGGTCACGCCCTGATACTATGCGATGCGGAATTCGGCATACTCTTCGAATATCGCCGCAACAGACGGTTCTCGGCCAGGTTCTCGCGGGGCATTCCCGCAGAGTTCAAGGACTGGCTTGAGGCGCAAGGTGTCTTTGCCGTGAGTGCGGAAACCGGACTGGGACGAATGGAAACGGTGCAGGACATCATCAACATTGTGGATGTCCGCTCGGAAGAGCTTTATCGCACGGAAGATCCATTGCGTGCCGCAACAGCTGATCTTGGCGGCGCCCGATCTTTCGTTGCCATTCCGATGCTCTCCGGCGACAGCCTGGTCGGCGCCTTCACAATCTACAGGCAGCAGGTCAGACCCTTCAATGCGCAGGTGACCGCACTTGCCCAGACCTTTGCCGATCAGAGTGTCATTGCACTCGACAATGCACGCATGATCAGCGAATTGAGGGCTGTTGCCCAGGTGGAGTGACCCACTCTATCGTGGACCTCCAATGCCTCTCATCAGACGCTTTCCTGCAGGTTGGCATATGTCAGCCCGGCGATGACACCGCGCAGTTCCGCAAGTCCCTTCAGCCTGCCGATCGCGGGATAGCCGGGTTGTGCCCGGCGAGACAGATCATCGAGAATATCCTGTCCATGATCGGGTCGGAAGGGAATGGAATTGTCTTCGCGCCCTTCCGAAGTCCGGCGTTTTTCCTCATCAAGGACCGCGGCAATCAAGGCGGGCATATCGACACTTCCCGCCAGATGTTCCGCCTCGTGAAACGAACCGATTGTTTCGTCATGTTCCAGGGCAACGTTGCGCAGGTGCAGGAAATGTACGTGAGCGCCAAGCCGGCGCATGATGCCGGGAAGATCGTTGTCGCCACGCGCACCAAGTGAACCCGAGCAGAGCGTTATTCCATTTGCCGGCAAATCAACTGCCGCAACGAGCCGTGCGTAGTCGGCCTCGGTCGACATGATGCGCGGCAGACCCATAAGACTGAACGGCGGATCGTCCGGATGGCAGCAGAGTCTCAATCCCAGAGATTGCGCATGCGGGACGACCTGTTCCAGGAAGTCCGCCTGGTGCCGACAGAGGGCGGAATGATCATAGGGTTTGTAGGCCTCAAGATGGCCGCGTATATCTTCCAGCGTCAATTCGTCGTTTCCACCCGGCAGGCCGCAGATGATATTGCGCACGAGCGCTTGCTTGGCACCATCATCTGCATCCATGAAACGTTGCCGCGCCACCTCGATCACCTCGGCAGGGAAGCTGTCTTCCGCGCCAGGGCGCTTCAACAGGTATAGATCGAACATGGCAAAATCGATCAGGTCGAAACGCATGCAGGTGGCCTTGGTCGGCACGGCGTAGGCAAGATCCGTCCGTGTCCAGTCAAGGAGCGGCATGAAATTGTAACAGACGGTTCGAATGCCCGCTTCTGCGAGATGAGTGAGGCTGGTCTTGTAGGCTTCGACATGATCCCGCCAGGGTCCGGTCTGTCGTTTGATGTCTTCCGATACCGGCAGGCTTTCCACCACCTCCCACTCCAGGGATACAGGCAAATGCGCACCCTGTTCACGGATCAGGGCCTGGCGCGCGGCGATTTCCCCGGGCGTCCAGACATCTCCCACCGCAACATGGTGCAAAGAGGTGACCACGCCGCCTGCCCCCGCCTGGGCGACGTCGTCCAGTGAAACCTGATCCGCCGGACCGAACCATCTCCATGTCTCGCGCAACCCTGCTCCCTCCTGTAGCCTTGAATAAGTATGTGACTCATTTTTTGAATGCTTCACCGCCACTTGTCAAATTTTTGTTGACTAGTATGGCAGTATGGTAGATAACGGCGCTGGGAGGACTTCTCGTGTTGAACGAAGTCGTAATCGATACGTGGCTTGACGATACCGTTGCGATCGCACCGCAAGTGCGACGCATCATGCGTGAGCGCATCGTCAAGAATGACCTCCCGCCGGGCAGCAAGCTGTCCGAGGCAGAGATCGCCAAGAGCTATGGCATCAGCCGGCAACCGGTCCGCGAAGCTTTCATCAAACTGGCCGAGGAGGGGCTTCTCCTGATCCGGCCGCAACGCAGCACACTTGTCACCAAGATCGACTACCCGACCGTCCTGCAATCGCGGTTCGTTCGGGAAGCCGTCGAGGCCGACATCGTGCGGTTGCTCGCACAGGATCCGCAGCCGGCGCTGGTTCAGGAATTGCGGTCGCAATTACGGAACGAGGCCAAGATCGGCAAGACGTCCTCCGCGGACTTCATCAATGAAGACGAGATATTCCACCGCACCCTTGCAGAGGCTGCCGGAAAGGACGTTGCGTGGCAATTCGTGGAAGGGCTGAAGAGCCAGATGGACCGGGTCAGGTTCCTGAGCTTCGAACTCTTTCCAATCGCCACGCTGATCAAACAGCACACGGCCATTGTCGATCAGATCGAAGCAGGCAACCCGGACACAGCCTCCCGGGCGATGCGTGAACATCTGAACGAGATCCTCAAAACTCTGCCCCAGATCATTCAGAGAAATCAGATCTATTTTGATCGCTGCGAGGATCTGGCGACTGATGGATCACCATTCAACAGGGAGTGACGGAACATGGCATTCAGATTTAGGACTTTCCTCGCGGCATGCGTCGTATCGCAGTTCGCTGCAGGGGCTGCAATGGCGCAGGAAACGACATTGAAGCTGGGTCACCTGGCAAACGAGCAGAATGCCTGGCACAAGGCAGCGGTCAAATTCGGTGAAGAGCTTTCGACACTGACCGATGGGCGGATCGCAGTCGAGGTCTATCCGAACGAGTCGCTCGGCAAGGAAATCGACCTGATCAATGGCATGCAGCTTGGCACGGTCGACATGACAATCACCGGCGAAAGCCTGCAGAACTGGGCTCCGATGGCAGCGCTTCTCGCAGTCCCATACGCGTATGCGTCGACCGAGCACATGGACGAAATCGCCTCCGGCGATATCGGCGACCAGATCAAGGCACAAATTGTCGAAAAAGCGCAGATCAGGCCAATTGCCTATTTCGCGCGCGGACCACGCAATCTCACGTCAAACCGGGCCATCCCGTCTCCGGATCAGCTTGAGAGCCTGAAGATGCGCGTTCCCAATGTGCCACTCTTCGTTGACGTTTGGAAAGCACTTGGGGCCGCGCCGACACCCATGGCCTTTTCGGAAGTGTTCACAAGCTTGCAGAACGGCACCATCGGGGCTCAGGAAAACCCGCTTGCCCTGATCCGTTCGGCGAATTTCAACGAGGTCCAGTCACATGTGAACCTGACCCAGCACGTCAGATCCTGGATCTACCTGACGATTGCTGAATCGACCTGGCAAAACCTCAGCCCCGAAGACCAGGCAAGCGTTCTTGAAGCGGCGAAACGCGCTCAGGCTTTTGAACGAGGCCTTCTTGAGGCCAGTCTCGCAGAAGACCGTGCCTATCTGGAAGACAAGGGAATGACCTTTGTCGAGGTCGATGGAGCAGCCTATGCAGCAGCGGCGAAGGACGCAGTTCTGGCGAACGTAAACGACGAGGTCAAACCGATCGTGGAAGATCTCTTCAACAGTCAGAAGTAGTCCCTCCCCAACTTGCCTGCCGCCGGGATTACCTGGCGGCGGGTCTTTATCCAGGTCAATTCATGAAGGTCATTCTCAAAATCCATCGAAGCCTCGAGCTTCTCTGCCGTATCGGGGTTTTTGTTGCCTTCATGGTTCTGATCCTGGCGGTGCTCACCCAGGTGCTGGGGCGAACGATCGGCGACTCTCCCGTCTGGACAGAAGAACTTACCCGGTTTGCGCTGATCTACATGACGGCGCTTGGTGTCGGATTGGGTCTGATGAGCGGAGACCTGGTGAATGTCGATATCGTCTGCGACACCCGCCCCGATCCCTGGCCGCGTATTCTGCGCCTGGTCGCCTCTCTGGCGACGGCGTTTCTTGCGGCCATCTTGCTGCCCGGTGCCTGGAAATACGTGCAAATCGGGTTACTCCAGAAATCTCCGGCAATGGGCCTACAGATGTCCTTTATCCATTTCAGCGTCTTTCTTCTTTTTCTTCTCCTGCTTGCCTTTGCAATGGTTCGAGCCGTTCTGACGCTGTTGTCGGCTGATGAAGCTGACATGAAACGGGAGACCTGAGCGTGGAGGTCTTTGTTCTGTTTGCCGTTTTCGTGGGATCGCTCGTGATCGGCATCCCTGTTGCCATTGCTCTCGGCCTTTCGTCCCTAAGCTATCTGCTGGTCTCCGGCATTCCGCTGGTCGTCATCCCGCAAAAGGTCTACGCGGGGATCGATGTCTTTGTCCTTCTGAGCATTCCGGGGTTCATTCTGGCCGGAAACCTGATGAACAATGGCGGCATCACCGAGCGCATCATCCGGTTTGCGAATGCTCTGGTCGGCTGGGTCCGGGGTGGACTCGGCCTGACCAATATCGGCGCCTCCATGCTCTTCGGCGGCATCACCGGAACGGCCGTCGCGGATGCTGCCTCCATAGGTGGCGTCATGATACCGGGCATGAAAAAAGCCGGTTATCCGGCCGACTTTTCCGCAGCCGTCACCGCCGCCTCCTCCACGGTCGGCCCGATCATTCCACCGAGTGTCCCGATGATCATCGTCGGCGCGCTCAGCGGCATTTCTGTTGGCCAGATGTTCATGGCAGGCGCCGTTCCGGGTCTTTTGATGGGTCTTGCGATGATGATCACCTGCTACGTGATCGCACGCCGGAAAAACTTTCCCCGCGAACCCTGGCGCGGCGCAAGCGAACTCGTGCGCGCCCTGGGAAGCGCTTTCTGGGCGATCGCCATGACCGGCATCATCATCTACGGGCTCCTGAGCGGCATCGCCACACCCACCGAAACCGCAGTTGTCGCCAGTGTTTACGCCTTCATTGTCGGAGCGTTCGTCTACCGCGAACTGCCGCTGAAAAAAGTGCCGAAGATCATCGTGGACAGCGCCGTATCGGCAGCCTCGATCCTGGCTCTTGTCGGACTGGCGAATGTTTTCGGCTGGATCCTCGTCTCGGAACGGATACCTCAGGCGATCGCCAGCGCCGTGTTGACGATTACCGACAATCCCATTCTCGTTATCCTGATCATCAACCTGCTTCTGCTCTTTGTCGGCATGTTCATGGAAACGATCGCCGCATTGATCATCCTCTTCGTGCCCCTGCTTTCTCTCGCGCAGGCAGTTGGTATTGAACCCCTGCATTTTGCTACATTCGCGGTGCTCAACCTGATGATCGGACTGACGACACCACCGGTCGGAGTTTGCCTGTTTGTCTGTGCCGGCATCGCCCGGCTGCCGCTGACACCGGTGGTCAAGGCAATCCTTCCCTTCCTTTTGAGCAATATCATCGTTCTCTTGCTGGTGTCGTTCATCCCGGCCCTGGCAACCTGGTTGCCGAACCTCATCTTCCAATAGGATCCACCATGATGTCTCGCGCCTGTGTCCTGCATGGAATCCGTGACCTGAGGCTTGAAAAGCATCCTGAACCGCAATTGGGACCTGGAGAAATAAAGGTCGACATTCTTGCCGGTGGTATCTGCGGCTCAGACCTGCACTACTACCATGATGGCGGCTTCGGCCCTGTGCGTGTGAGAGAGCCTATCGCCATGGGCCACGAGGCGGCCGGTCGTGTCGTTGCGGTCGGTGAAGGTGCCGGTGCGTTTCAACATGGCGACTTTGTTGCCATCAATCCAAGCCAACCATGCGGGAGCTGCAAGTTCTGCAAGGCAGGCGAAGAGGTTCATTGCCTTGAAATGCGGTTCATGGGATCGGCCTACCGACTTCCCCACGAACAAGGCCTCTTTCGCGAACGGGTTGTCGTTCCTGCGCGCCAGGCATTCCGTTACCGGAACAAGGTTTCGGCCCGCAAGGCCGCCTGCGCAGAACCTCTGGCAGTGTGCCTGCATGCCCGCGCGCAAGCGCCCGACCTCAAGGGAAAACGGGTTCTTGTAACAGGAGCGGGACCGATCGGCGCGTTGTGCGTTGCCGCGGCGAAAGACGCAGATGCCTCCGAAATTGCCGTCACGGATTTGCAGGCAATGCCACTTGCCGTGGCAAGACAAATGGGTGCGAACGAAACCATTGATTTGAGCACTGATCCTGATGGCCTTGCTCCATACAAGACCGACAAGGGACAGTTCGACGTCGCGTTTGAATGTTCAGCGTCGGCGGCTGCGATCAAGGACGCTCTGCTCAGCCTGCGGCCGCGGGGAACGCTCGTAACCGTCGGAGTTGCGGGAGACACGCCCATGCCGCTCAACCTGATTGTCAGCAAGGAGATAACGGTCAGGGGAACACACCGGTTTCACGCGGAATTCGCGGCTGCAGTCAAGGCAATCGATGAGGGAACAATTGACGTTGGACCAATCATCAGCCCTTCCTACCCGCTTGAACAGGCGGCCGAAGCATTTGACCATGCCGGTGACAGGGCGCGTGCCATGAAGGTCCATATCGTGTTCAATGGATACAGCACGGATTAGGTCGCTAAACCTGCCGCTGCTCGCAGGTCCGGGCGGCTCCAGATTGCCACATACCCGGCACATTCTCTCCGGTGTGCTTCCCGAACGTGTTTGCTGAGAACTGTCAGCCGGTGGTGGTTTTCCGTTGCCTCAAGGAGACGCCGCTCACCTCAATCTGTTGCGGCAGATCCGGATCCACCAGTCGCTGCATCAGAAGGTTCAGCGTTATATCGCAAAGATCCTTGCGGCTTTGAACGATCGTGGTCAGGTCATATGACTTCCAGGATGCCTGAACTATGTCGTCATAGCCAATCACCTGCATATCTTCCGGCACCCTGATGCCGTGTTCATGGCGCAACCCGTCGAGGACGCCCAGTGCAAGATAGTCGGCTGTACAGAAGACTCCGTCGATTTCGCTCTTCACGCGGTTGACGTAAGCGGATGCTGCCAGACCACCGTCATAGGATTGAGCTCCCCAGGCGATGCGAACCACCGGAAAGCCTGCATCATTGGCTGCCTGTTCGAACGCGAGCGCCCGACCGTTCACAGAGTAAGACGACCGCTCCGGTGTCACGACAGCGAGCTTCCGGCAACCGCACGAGATGAGATGATCGAATGCCAACCGTCCACCAGCCTCGAAGTCGGTCACCACGCGATCGACCGGGGCACCCGGATCACGCTTGTTGACCACGACAAGCGGCACGCCGTTTTCAAGGCATTCGCGGCAGATTTCTTCAGGTGGCGTGTCGGACGTCACGATGACACCGGCAACGCTGTATTGAAGCAGGGAGCCGATAAGATCGGCGACGTCGGTCGACGGGTCTCCCCTTAGAAGAATGGGGCGCAGTCCCATTTCCAGAAGGCCTTGCGACAAGAGATCGATCTGCTCCCCCCTGAAGGGGTTGTCCAGATCCGCGGCGACCACACCGACCAGATCGGATTTCTGCTTGTGCAACGAGCGCGCAAGAACATTGACCCGATAGCCGAGTTCTGTCGCGGCCCTGGTCACTTTTTCGCGTGTTTCCTCAGAGACGCTGGCACCGTCGGTGAAGGTTCGCGACACGGCGGAACGTGAAACGCCGGCGAGCCGGGCAACATCGAAGGAATTGACCTGTTTCTTCGAACTCCCTCGATCAGCCATCGCTTGTTCCGTCCTTTTCCGATTGAATGAACATCTTCCGGACAAGAAACGGCTCATTCACGTTGAGAAGATCCGGTTGAAGCTGAGCAAGCTCCGAGAGGACGTTAAGGTCGTCACCCATATAGGCAAGCATTACCTTGCGCCCGGCAGCCCGAACCGCTGCAACATCCCCAGGGTTCGCGTTCCGGGCATTGAATTCGACGATATCGGCGTCATAAGCCGACAGGCAGTCCTCCAGCGTCTCATAATCCTCCGGCCGAACCATGAGGCGTGCGTTCGGGTAGGCTTTGCGGATTTGCATCATTCGGCTCTGATCGAACGACCAGAAGAAAACCTGTTCGTGCGACAGTTTGCCGAGAACCTCCCCGGCCGTCTTCACGGCGTCAGCCTGCTTTATCTCGACATAGAGTTTCCGGTTGCCTTTCGCAGCAAGCAACACGAACTCCGAAAGCGTGGGTAGTCCTATTCCCTTGAAAAAGGCATCGAACCAATTGCCGGCATCCAGCTTTTGCAGCTCACGCAGGTTGCGGCCTGCCAGTGGCCCCGTCCCGGTCGTCGTGCGCTCGAGGGTTTCATCGTGGTGGAGGACCAGTTGCCCGTCGGCCGTTTCGCGTACATCAATCTCCACATAGTCGAAGCCGCCGTCCCAGGCTGTCCTGGCACTGGCACCCGTGTTTTCAGGGGCGATCCTGCAAGCCCCCCGGTGGCAAACGATTTCAGGAACATGCAAAGGATCGGATGAGTAAGGACGGACCATTTCCGGCTTGTCGGAACAAATACCAAGTATGGGCATCTGAACCAGCTCGGCCAGCACATCTGCTCGTTCTTCATGCCAGGTCACGACAGGCAGCCCGAGCGAATTTGCTTTCCGGAAGAATGTATCGTCAAGAAGCCTGTCCGGCCTGTCGCTCGCATGCTCCCAGCACGGGTGAACAAGCTCTGCCCCGCATGCGCTGGCAATTGCGAACGGATCACGGCCGGGACCGACGAGGATCGAGACCGGATACGGACAACCGGCTGCGATCAATTCAGCGCAGTATTCTGGTGTGTTGGCACCGACAATGACCCGTTCGATCCGGTTTTCAACGAGGTTTTCGATCGCCAGGGAAGCGGCATGACCCTCTTTTGCATCCAGATAAATTCCCGCGCCCAGTTCCGCGGCCAACCTGGCCACCTGGGAAAACGCGGGGGCCTGGCGTCCCGCAAGGGCCGTCATTTCAAAGAGCTCTTCCGCGCTCACATCACAAAGCAATCTGTCAACGCCGCATGTCTTTCTCAGATCCTCGTCGTGGAACGCGACCGGTACGCCATCCTTTGTCAGGCGGACGTCGACTTCCCACATGTCTGCACCAAGCTCATGTGCAACCCTGAAAGCACGCATCGTGTTGTCAAAGGCATGGGCGCTGGCTCCGCGATGCGCGATCACCAGAGGCCCGTCGCAGCGGTCTCGAACCCAGGTCTTTCCAGGCAGAAAGGATGTCATCGGAGACCCTTCAAAGCCTGTTGCCGGCAGCATCGAAGGCCAGAATCCGGTCTCCGGCGATCCCCCAGTTCACGTTGTCCCCCAATTTGAAACTGCCACCTTGCGACTGGATCGACCGCAGCACCGAGCCGTTTTCCAGCGTAACGTCATAAAGCTCTTCGCGGCCTTGCGTTTCCACGAAGCTGATCCTGCCTTTGATCTTTAGATCATTATCGGGCTGGAAAAATTCTGGCCGAATTCCAAAACGGACCGCAGCGCCGTGATCCGGCAGGTTTATTGCGGCAGGAACGGGAAGCGTAACTTCGGAATTGGCTAGGCGCATTCCCCCCTCCGCTGCAACACCTTCCAGAAAGGCAATCGGTGGATTGCCAAGGAAACCAGCGACAAAATCCGAAGAAGGATCCTCATACATCTCCTTGGGAGACGATAGCTGCATGATTTTCCCCTGGTCCATGATCGCGATCCGGTCGCACATGGACATCGCCTCGACCTGGTCATGCGTGACAAGCACGGCCGTGATCCCCGTCTGTTGCTGGATACGGCGGATTTCGGACCGCATTTCAAGACGCAGCTTTGCATCCAGATTGGCAAGCGGCTCATCCAGCAGGAGAATGTCGGGCTCGCGCACCAGAGCACGCGCAAGAGCGACGCGCTGCTGCTGGCCTCCGGACAGCTCGGCAGGCTTGCGGTGGAGCAGTTCGCCAATATGAACGAGATCCGCAATATCCTTGACCTTCCGTTCAATGTCTGCCCGGGTATCCCTTCGCACCTTCAGCGGAAATGCGATGTTGTCGAAGACATTCATGTGCGGGTAAAGCGCGTAATTCTGAAACACGACGCCGACATTGCGCTGTTGTGAGGATATCCGGGTGACATCGCGCTCGCCAAACAAGAGCCGCCCCGAATTCATCCGGTGGATGCCGCAGATTGCAAAGAGCGTTGTCGACTTGCCGCAACCGGACGGACCAAGCAACGCCAGCATTTCCCCGCTATTGATCTCCAGGGACATGTCTTTGATCACGGTCGTGGTCCCGAATGCCTTGGTGAAATTTTCGATCGAGATACGCATCAGCCCTTCGTGCCTCCGCCATAGATGTTCATGAGTTTGTTCTGGAAAACCAGATAGATGATGATGACCGGCAGCGCGTAGAAAAGGCCGACAGCCTTGAAGAGATTAAAGTCCGCCTGCGTTCCACCATCGAGAAGCATGGTTGCCAGATACGTGGACAGCACCTGCGCATCGTTACCGGGTGCAAGCACCATCGGCAGGATGAACTCGGACCAGCCCGACAGAAACGAGAAAATCAAGATGGCCATCAGGCCTGGCTGAACCTGAGGCAGGATCAGTTTCCACCACACGGTGAACCGGCTCGCCCCATCCTGGACGCCGGCCATTTCGATCTCCCAGGGAACAGTGTCGTAGAAGCCCTTCATTACCCAGATGCCGAATGGCAATTCCAGCGCCGCCTTGACCACGATGACCCCGATCAGGGTGTTGTAGAGACCAAGCAACTGCAGGATCAGGAATATCGCGATGATCAGCGTGACGGTCGGAAAGGCGTGGAGCACGATCAAACCGCCGAGAAAAAACCCGCGCGCCGGGAACGCCAGCCGTGACAGGGCATAACCGGCAGTAACCGAAATCGCGGTAACGGCAAGAGAGGTGAACAGGGCGAAATTGAAGGTGTTCAGCGTCACGCCCCAGATGCCCCAGCTGCCGTTGTCGAGATCGGTCCAGAGGAAACGGAAATGGTGCAGGGTGACACCGCTCGGAACCATGGTTCCGGGAACCTTTGTCGTAAACGCATCCACCAGCAAGAAGGTAAGCATGATCAGGAGCGGAGCGGAGAAGACAAAGAGCACCAGAAGAACTGGCCAGTTTCGGAAGTTCTGCCTCATGACTTTATCCCTCGATCCGCGGTTTTATGAGCAAGTTGCGGAAATTGAACAGCCGCAGATAGGCGAGGCTCGCCAGCAGCCCGATGACGACCAGGAGCAGGGCATAGGTCGCACCCAGTCCGTATTGCAGGTTGCCGCCGTAGTTGTTGAGGGCCGTATGAAACGCTGCCAGGGCCCATACCTCCGTGGCACCGCCCGGTCCCCCGTCAGTTGCAAGGTAGATGTATTCAAACGACGTCAGCAGCGACATGGTCTGATAGGACGTGATGAAAAGGATCGGCCAGCGGAGCTGCGGTAGAATGATGTGCCAGATCTGCTGCAGCCGATTGGCACCATCGACTTCCGAGGCGTAGAGCATGGAGGACGGGATCGCCCGGATGGCGGAGGAAAACACGATCATCCCCATCGAAGCACCGACAAATCCGTTGATCAGGACTATTGTCGTCCAGGCGTGGAACTCGGTGTCCAGCATCCAGTTCTTTGGCGCCACGCCGAAGCCGGACAGCACCGTGGAGATGAACCCTGTGTCCCAGGTGAACCAGCGCCACATCACGATGTAAAGCACCGGCGGAAGTATGCGCGGAAGAAACCAGATCGCCCGAAAAGTGGACGCTTGCCCCGCCGGCAAATAGAATGTTGCAATTGCCAGGAACAACCCGAAAAGCACGTTGAACGACAGGGTAAACACCACATAGATCCCGGTGTTCTTGGCGTATTGCCACGTGGATTCCAGTGAAAACAGGAAGCCGAAATTTTCTGCTGTCCAGACCCAACCGGTATAGGCGACCTTCGTGATCAAAGGACGGTCGGCCTCCGGGATCTTCGCTTCCTCAAGTGCCGCTTCAAATGCGGGCAAGGTTGGGAAGCGCTCGTTCATCATGGATCGCTTGAACAGTTCAGCGGCGGCCTTGCGGTCCCGCGTTTTCCGGATCGGGTTTGAGCGTAGACCTTTCAGCGCGCGTTCGACGTCGCGTCGCTTGGCAAAGACCTCGCCGGTGTGCACTTTGCCAAATTCATCCGCAGTCGGCTGACCAAAATCCGCAGCCAAGGCTTCCAGTCCCCTGGCATCCACCCGGTAACCGGCGCCTTCGATCTGATCCAGTGTCTTTGCAGGAAGCCCTGCATCCGCGAGCGCCCGCAATCCGCTGGCGTTGAGGACGTACTCGCCGCCCTTCACACCCGTTGCAGTGCTCATGTTGGTGAACGCAAAAAAGCCTGTCAGTACCACCGGCACCATGAAAAACAACAGGACGACGATGAGTGCAGGAGACAGAAAGGCCAAACCCAGCCAGCTCGAGCGTTGCATAAGATGCTCCCGTTTGAGGCCGGACAGGGCGGTAGCCGCCCCGTCCGCTTGCTGATTAGGTTATGGGCTTAGCGGACGATCAATTCGTCGCCGAGAGTGGCTTTCATTTGAACTTCAACCTCGGCAACCGCTTCGGCCGGAGTTTTTGTGCCGGTCCAGGCTGCTTCAAGTCCCTTGAACAATGCCTCCGAATACGCTCCGTAGTTGACGTGGTTCGGTTGAGAGTTCGCGTGGGCAAGCAGGCGGTCAGTCGCTTCGTCAGCCCAGCGGTTGTTCGAATAGAGCTCGATGTTGGACTGCTGTCTGGAAATACCAAGGTGATTGGACTTGATCGCGTGCAGCGTATTGAGGCGCGGCTCGGAAGCAATCTTCACGAGATTGGCCGCAATTTCCTCTGCCTCGTCATCCGCATTGTCGGTGATGAGGTAGACCAACGGGTGCGTAATTGTGTTGGCGCGACCATTTTCAGTGCCGGCCGGGATCAAGGAAAACTCGATCGTATTCCAGAAATCCTCGTTGCCTTCCTGGGCATAGCGTCCATAGTGCCACGTGCCGCCGTGCCAGATGGCGGCCTTGCCATTGGCGACCTCGTTGTACCATTGGCCCCAATCGGTTCCGAGATGGTTCTTCCGGGTGATTCCGGCATCAACGGCATCAACGAAAAACTGGTAGAATTCTTCCATCGCTTTCTTGTCGAGGACCAGCTTGCCGCTATCCGGATCAAGGAGCTCCCCGCCGAAAGACTGATAGAATTGCGCGTAGTCGGGACCGTTGGAAACGCGTGGGTAAAAGCCGTAGCCTTCCTCCACGACGCCCATGTCAACCGCCTTCTTGGCGTCTTCGAGAACGTTCTGCAGCGTGTATTCGCCAGCTTCAACCCTGGCCGGAATTGCAGCAATGTCTTCGTCGCTGTAGCCGATCTTTTTCAAGGTGTCTTTCCAGAAGAAAAACGGACGACTTTCCGCATCCTGCGGCAGGCCCCACTGCACGTCATCGAATGCGGCGATTTCCATTATGTTGGGATAGATGTCGTTGAGCGGCCAGGCATCGATATCGAGATATTCTTCGACCGGAACGATGTAGCCGGCTTCCGACCAGGGTGCGATATCGAGATGGGAGGTAACGACGATATTCGGCGCAGTACCTGCTTCGGCTGCCAGCGTAACCGCCTGCTTGAATTCCTGCCAGTTACCGAATTGCCCCTTGGATTCAACGGTAATATTCAGGTCTTCGCCGAGGATCGCAGCTTCGCGCTCCAGAATGTCGGCCGCCATTTCAATGGCTTCCCAGCGATACGCATCGCTGTCGTTGGACCCCCCGGCCCATACGGTGATTGTCAGATCTTTTGCGAAGGCTTCGCCGGCAACGGTCGCTGCTGTGAGAGCCAGAACGGCAGCCGCAGTGGACTGGCGCAGTTTGGAAACAAGAGTAGTCATCAATCTCACCTGCTTTCTGTCTTGCGCCGCCTCCCTGAGGAATTCACAGCGCAGGATAGGATCTTTGCACACGTGTGCAAGACGATCAATACCGCCGAGTCATTACGGCTGTATGACACTTTCGAACATTTTGGGATGCCAGGCTTTTGAAGGCCAAAATCAGTGCAGAAGTCACACGAACCCGTGTTCCGGCAATCTCGCTGCCAGCACAGAAACCTGTTCAGCCGGGCCCGGAATGACCTCGGAAGGTCCACTTTACATTTCTTTACAAAAGCGACGAACGGCAGAAACCGAAGCGATCCAATTCTAGATTGCCGGGGGACGCAAAAGACAGTCCGACCGATCGCCGGAAAGCGCTGGACAGGGTCCGCCCCTGCCTTTTCCGGCGATGGTCAGAGACTTCGCTTCAAAATTTCTTCAACCCACAGGAGCCTTCCATGCTTAACAAACTTGAGAACTCCCGCCTGAGATCAAGCACGGCAAAAGCGGGGCGTGTCGTCGCGGCTTGCGTCATTTGCGCCGGCATTCTGTCGGGAACCGCATTTGCCGTGACCAGCGCTCCTCAAACAGCGGGGTTCGGCAACCTCGTCGCGCCCGGACGTGCCGAACTCCCCAACGTTCAGACCGTGGGCTGGCGCCGAGGTGGAGGTGGTCCGGGCATGCTGCACCGGATGAGCGACGACGACATCAAGGAACGACTGACACGCGTCGTCCGCCACGTCGCCATCGAGATTGACGCCACGCCGGAGCAGCAGACAGAGATCGTCAGCATCGTGACGCCGGTCGCGCTCGGGATGAAGGAAAACCACCGGGAATTCGCGAGCGTTTCTGAAGACCTGCGCGCACTGTTATTGGCACAGGAAATCGATCGCGTTGCAATCGAGGCGCTGCGCGCTGAAAAACTGGCCGTGGCGGATGAGATCAGCAAGACGTTGACCGCGATGATCGTTGATGTTGCGGCGGTGCTCACACCTGAGCAGAGAGCACAACTCGACGAGCGTATCGAGGAATTCCGTGCTATGGGTCGACGTTTCCGCCATCGCTGAACCTATCTGAGCCTTGCCAAGAATGCCCCAGCAGATTCTCCTGATTGAGGATGACAACCGACTTGCCGAGATGGTCCGGGACTATCTCGGCGCCTCGGGGTTCAAGGTCACGATTGCCGCTGACGGCCAGAAAGGTCTGGACCAGCAAAGACGACAGCAATTCGATGCCATCCTGCTGGACATCATGCTGCCCGACATCGATGGTCTGGAAGTCTGCCGCAAGCTGCGGGCGAACGACCGAACCCCGATCCTGATGCTCACGGCGAAAGGTGAGCCGATGGACCGGATAATCGGACTGGAACTCGGCGCGGACGATTACCTGCCAAAGCCGTTCGAACCACGAGAACTGCTTGCCCGCCTGAAAGCGGTGTTGCGCCGCGGCCGCAGTGAAACGGACACCAGAATATTGCGCTTCGGCAGGCTAGAAATTGACTCTTTTGCGATGGAAGCAAGGGTCGACGGCCACGTCTGCAACCTGACTGCACACCAGTTCCAGCTTTTGGAAGTTCTTGCCAGTCGTGCCGGCCGTGTGCTTTCCCGAGACACAATCATGAATGCACTCAAGGGCGAGAACCTTGCAGCCTTCGACCGCTCGATCGACGTGCATGTTTCACGCATTCGCGCGGAAATCGAGGACGACCCCAACAAACCCCGCCGGCTTATCACCGTACGAGGGGCCGGGTATGTCTTCGCCCGGTCGCAGGAATAGGAGCGCGACATGCGTCGCCTTTTCACATCGATCCTGATGCGCCGGCTCTACCTCCAGATCTATGCGACCATCGTTGCAAGTCTTGTGCTGGTGGTGATCCTGTCAGGCATATTGTGGGAGGTTGTGGGCCGGGACCGTCATAACCGGAACATCCTGGACACGGTCAGTCGATTCGTTGCACTGACACTGCCAGCAGCCAACGCAAGTATCGCCGACCAGCGACGCACTATCGAAGGACTTGGCGAGGAACTCGACATCGCCTTGTCGCTGTTCGACAAAAACGGCCAGCTGATCGCTGCATTCGGTGAAGCCGACCTGCCCCCGGAACGACATGCTGGCAAGACCGGCTGGTTCCGGACACGCGGCGGACCTGTTCTTTCGCTGATGCTCCCGGACGGACGCCAGCTGATTGCCGATGCACATGACGGAGCCCCGCTCGGTACACTCTTGAACCTGTTGCTTACGCTGGTTCTTGTCGCCGTCAGCGTGGGGATCGGCGTTTACCCGATTTCCCGCCGTCTGGCGAAACGTCTTGAAACCCTGAGCCAGGGCGTTGAGCGCATCGGCTCCGGAGATCTCCATGCGCGTGTTGACGTGCAGGGTCAGGACGAAGTCGCTCAGCTTGCCCTTAAATTCAACGCGGCCGCTGACAAGATTGAAAAGCTGGTTACAGCGCACCGGCTTCTGCTTGCCAACGCATCGCATGAATTGAGAACGCCGCTCGCGCGCATCAAACTCGGTCTTGAAATGGAGCAGACAGACCAGTCGGCGAAACGGCGCAGCGCACTCCAGCGGGACATTGCCGAACTTGACGCCCTGATCGACGAGATCCTTGTCATGAGCCGTCTCGACGGAGACACCTCAATGGGCCAGAGCGAACCGGTTGACCTTCTCGCACTGATTGCCGAGGAATGCTCACGTTTCGATAATTGTTCGTATTCCGGACGTGCGCCCGAAATCGTCGGCAACCCGCGGCTTTTGCATCGCATGCTCGGAAACCTACTCGAAAACGGGTTCAAACACGGCGAACCGCCGGTGACGATCAGCCTCTCCGTAGCCGGCAATACCGTCAAGATCGACGTGATCGACTGCGGCAACGGCATCGCGGAACAAGACAGGGAAAATGTCTTCCAGCCTTTTTTTCGCGCTTCCGACAAGCAGAATGTAGACGGCTACGGTCTTGGTCTGCCCCTTGTGCGCAAGATCGCCGAAGCTCATGGTGGCACAGCCTTCGTTGTCACCGGTCAGGAGGGAGCTTCCATGCTCCGCGTCAGCCTGCCGCTGGTGTCCGGTGCAAATTGACGACCGTCATTGCGCATTCGCCTGTGCTTCACATGATCGTTGAGCAGCCCTTGTGAAGCTATCCGCTCTTACAATTGTTGAAGTTCCGTTCTCATCCATCAAGAAAGCTGATTAGGTATGGCCAGGGCCTGAAAATCCAATACCATCCAGGCGGAACAGAACAAAAGGCGATTGCCGATGACCACCGACGACCCGGCGTTTAACAGCGCGGACCCGCTTTGTCAGATGAGTGCTCGCGAGCTTGCCGAGGCCTATCGCCGACAATCCGTTTCTCCCGTCGAGGTCGTCAGGGCATGTCTGGCGAGAGCCGAGGAAATCGATCCCGTCTTCAATGCCTTTTCGTTCATCGATCACGCCAGAGCGCTGGATGCGGCGAAAGCCTCGGAAAACCGCTGGGCAAATGGGGCACCGCTTTCAGAGGTCGACGGCATCCCCGCAACGATCAAGGACATTGTCTGGGTCAAGGATTGGCAGGTGCGGTACGGTAGCTCGGTTACAAGTGACGCTCCTGCGACCGCGGATGCGCCGAGCGTTCAGCTGATGCGAAATGCGGGTGTCATTTTCCTCGCGCAGACAACGACACCGGAATTCGGCTGGAAAGCGGTCACCGACAGCAAGGCGTTCGGGATCACCCGAAACCCCCGTAACAAGGATAAGACCGCAGGTGGATCATCCGGAGGCGCGGCCGTCGCGGCGGCACTTGGCGCCGGTGTCTTTCACCTGGGTACCGATGGTGGCGGATCAATCAGAATTCCATCGGCCTTTTGCGGCCTCACAGGGCTGAAACCGACATTCACACGGGTTCCTGCCTATCCGGCCAGTGCTTTCGGGACCGTAGCCCATATAGGACCGATGTGCCGCGACGCGGCAGACGCCTTTGCCATGCTCAAGTCGATGTCGGGCCGGGATCGGCGAGACTGGTACCAGGGAGAAGCGGTACTCGCACCACTGAAACTGGCGCCGGTGTCGCTCAAGGGACTGCGCATCGGCTACTGGTCGACACCACCGGCAGGCACTCTGGATCCGGAAATCGCGGCGATTGTCGACCGGCAACTGAAATCACTGGAGGCGGAAGGGGCAATCGTCGAGCCTTTCGAATTGCCTGGCAGGAACCTTCTTGACATGTTCCACGTGCACTGGTTTTCCGGTGCTGCCGCGCGTCTTTCCCCTTTTGGTGCCGCGGACCGCGCGAGGATCGATCCGGGTCTGGTGGAGATAGCAGACACCGGTGCCGCGTTCGACGCCCGGCGTCTTGTTGGTGCCCAGGTCGAAAGAGCCGACTTCGGTGCAAGAATGGATCAGGCGCTTGCCGACCATGATTTCATCCTGTCGCCGGCAGTCACAATTCCGGCGTTCGAAGCCGGGCTGGAAGTCCCGTCAGGTTCAGGCCTTGAACGCTGGACGGAATGGGCCAGCTTCAGTTTCCCGATCAATCTGACGCAACAACCCGCGGGCGTTCTTCCATGCGGCAAGACACATGCAGGGTTGCCCGTAGCGCTTCAGGTCATCGGCGCACGCGGGGCGGACGCGCATGTTCTGTCGTTCATCGCAAAACTAGAAGAGACCCTGGATATGTGATCTGCGACAAAACGCCGGACGAGAAAACCAGATTTGCATTTTCTGGACTCAATGACAGTTACTTTGACTGTCCTTGCCTGGACTGAAAGAACCTGCCGCCGGTCGCGTCGCACCGAAAACCGCGAGCAAGGCACCAGCCATGTAGATACTCACCCCCACAAGTGTCGCTCCCGAATAGTCGACCCGTCTTTCCATCAATTGCATCAAAAACACCATTACCGGGCCCAGGGCAGTCATGGCAGCTATCACCGACGCATGCAGGAGCGGGATTGCCCGTTGGACAAGATAGAGGGGGAAGGCAATGACGGCCAATCCGATCAGGACAACCAGGGCTAAATCCGCGGCTACGGTGTGATCTCCCTTATCGTCCAAACCTGCCGCGAACGCGATCAGGGCAAGACACGTATACAGCAAGAAACGAAATCCGAATTGTGCCAACGGGCCCACGCCATGACCGTTCAGGCGTACGGAAAAAAGAATGACAAAGGCCGTGCAGGTGCCCGAAAGCGCAGACAAGACAACACCAGCTACAGCCATGAGCCAGCCTCCACGCACAAATCCGGAGAAGCCCAAAACCGTTATTGCAGCGAGAAACAAGATCGCCAGGAAAATCAGGATGTTGCCCAGATCAACCGACTTCCGCCTGAAGGACGAGGCCTCCGGCAAACCAATCAGTTTCGCCAGAACCGTACCCATCGGGACCATGCCCGAAAAAATCGTGAATACAATCGCCGGTTCGATAAGCTGAACTGCCAGGAAATAGGTGCACCACGTCACCGCTGCGAACAGATTGAGTGCGAGTACAATTCTCCACGCCCTCAATGACACTGCAAGCTCGTCAGGCCGGAAAATGGCAGTCATCACAGTGCAGCCGACGACAGAAACACCGAACACCCACGCCCCAACCAAAAACGAGTCGACTTTCTGGAAAACCGCCCCGAGGTAAACTGCCTGAAAAGCCTCCAGGGAAACGAAGACGAGACAATACATAAGTCCAATCCTTGCAGTGGACGACATTTGCAACTCCGGCTGTTCGATGGATCAGCTATCCAGGCACAGAATATGACCGGCTACGTGCTTCGTATTTGAAATCATGGATAGATATTGTAAAAAAGCGATATTTCCGCGTTTTTGCATGAGCCTAGGTTATGAAAAACTTGCGCCACTCGCTCCCGCCGCTTTCCCGCCTTAAACCTTTTGAAGCTGCTGTGCGGCTTGAAAGTTTTTCACGCGCTGCAGACGAACTCGGCATGACCCAAACAGCGGTCAGCAAGCAAATTGCCCAACTCGAACAAGAGCTGGGAACGACTCTTTTCGAGCGCCGGAACAGAGCGGTCTTTGTTACGAACGAAGGACGCAGGCTTGGCCAGGTCGTGAGCCGCGCTCTCACTGATATCGCCGAGGAAATGGCACTGCTAAGAGGCGGCAGGAGGTCAGAGGAGCTGATTCTGCACTGCCAGTTATGCGAGGCCTTTTACTGGCTGATGCCACGGCTTGCGCGTTTTCATGAGCGCCATCCGGGGATTGAACTGAGAGTTGTAAGCTCGCTCAATCCGATTACCGAGGCAAAGGAACATTTCGATGTGGCCGTCCAAACAACCGGTCGTCCGTCCGGCACTGCGAGACTGGCATTTACGGCATCGGACGACATATTTCCGGTGTGTGCACCCAAGCTCTTGAAGACGCAGAAACGGATATTGAAACCCCGGGAACTCGCTGCCTATCCGCTGCTGTCACATCGGGTCATTCCCCAGGACTGGATGGACTGGTCAGGCTGGTTCGAAGCCGTTGAAGCGAAGGAGCCCAAACGCTCGCGTCATGTTCAGTTCGACAGCTATCCGGTTGCCCTTCAGGCAGCCGTTGCGGGCCAGGGTGTCGCGCTCGGCTGGCACCGAACGACGCAGACGATGATTGAAGAAAACAAACTCATCAGACCCTGCAAGGAATTTGTGACCCGGCCCGCTGAAATCTCGGTTTATCGCGGACCAACCCGTGCATCCCATTCCGACACCGGCAAGCTGCTTTCATGGCTTTCGGACGAACTATCATAAGTGAACATCCGGTGCGCCAAACCGGTGCGCCGAGGCCGGGGACACGCGATGGAACCGGCATCACGCATAGGAGCAGGACTTTGACGTCGACAGATTTGCCTTCACGAGTGCCTCTGCGAACGTGACCGCGCAGGCGACACCGTCAACTACCGGAACACCGAATTCCCGAGACAGTTGCGTCATCAGATCGCTCATGCCGGCGCACCCCAGGACAATGGCTTCCGCCCGGTCCTGCTCGATGGCACATTTGACTTCCGCCCGGATCTTGTCGAGCGTGCCGGGGTCCATTTCCTCAAGCTTCAGGACCGGAACGTCGGTGGCTCGCACCCTGACGCACCTCCGGTCCAACCCGTACCGCATCAGGTTGGCTTCCAGGCCCGGCAAAGACCTGGACATGGTGGTGATGACGCTGAACTTCGGACTGATCATGGCCGCCGCGTGATAAGCCGCCTCGCCGACGCCGATCACCGGCGCGGTGGTGAGACAGCGGACCGCGTCCACGCCGGTGTCGTCGAAGCAGGCAACGACAATCGCGTCGACATCCGGGTGCCGAGCGACCTCGGCCAACAGACCGGGCACACAGGTGGACACATCCAGAAAACCCTGAATGCTCGGAGGCCCATCTTTCGAACTGGTTGCAATGATCTCTGTTTCGGGATGAACGGCAGCGCGCGCCACCGCTTCAATCTTTCGGGTCATCGATTGTGTCGTGTTTGGATTGACCACAAGAATTTTCATGGCAGCATCACACTTCCCCGCCGAGATAGGCGGCCTTGATCCGAGGATCAGTTAACAGCTCTTTGGAGTTTCCGGAGATAACGACGTTACCCGTCGTGAGCGCATATGCCCTGTTCGAGATCGACAATGCCATGCGAGAATTCTGTTCAACAAGCAGAACCGAAACGCCTTCGTCACGATTGATTGCGACGATGGAACGGGCGATATCCTGAACGAGTTTCGGTGCGATACCCAAGGATGGTTCATCGAGGAGCAAGAGACGCGGTTTTGCCATCAGCGCCCGTCCGATCACCATCATCTGCTGTTCGCCGCCGGAAAGTGTTCCGGCGCTTTGCGCATATCGCTCCTTTAGCCGAGGGAAACGTTCAAGCACCGAATCGAGCGTATCCCGGATACCGGACCTGTCGGTGCGCGTGAAGGCGCCCATCATCAGGTTGTCCTTGACCGACATGAGGGGAAACACACGCCGGCCTTCGGGTACCATGGCGATCCCCCTGGCAACGATATCGGCGGCGTTGGTTCCGTCGATCTGTTCCCCTTCGAAGGAAATCGATCCGGACCTGATCCTAGACAACCCGGTGATCGCACGCAGGATTGAGCTTTTTCCGGCGCCGTTGGAACCGATCAACGCGACGGTCTCGCCCTGTTCCAGGTCGATCGATACGCCCTTGAGCGCATAAACGTGATCGTAGTAAAGCTCGACATTTGCGAAATCCAACATCTTGGCCATGGCTCAGATTCCGATCTCGTCATCGGCGCTGCCCAGATAGGCTTCGATGACCTTTTGATTGTTCTGGATTTCCGTTGGAGTCCCTTCGGCGATCATTTCGCCGAAATTCAGCACTATGATCCGATCGGAAATGCTCATCACGGCAGGCATGTCATGTTCGACAAGTAAAACCGTCACACCACGGTCATCGCGCACCTTGCGCACCAGTTGAACCATTCGCATGGTTTCGTCGTGGTTCATCCCGGCGAAAGGCTCATCCAGCAGCAACACCTTGGGGTCAGTCGCAAGACCGATCGCAAGACCAAGCGCGCGCAGGTTGCCTTGCGGAAGGTTGGACGCCAGTTCGTTGCGGATCGCGGAGATGCCGAGAAAGTCGATCAGGTCGTCCGCGTAACGGCCAAAACTCTCCACGTCCTCGCGAGCGGACTTCGTGCCCCAGAAGTATCCGGCAAGAGAGGCCTTCGCGCGCAGGTGCTGTGCGACCACAATGCTCTCGCGCACCGTCATCGACTTGAAAATGGTTGTTTCCTGGAACGTGCGCACGACGCCCATCCTGGCGACGGTATGAGGCTTCAGGTTGGAGATGCGCTCGCCCCTGTACAGGACCTCGCCGGACGATGTGGGAAGGAATGACGAGATCATCTTGAACAAGGTGCTCTTGCCCGCCCCGTTCGGGCCAATGACGGACAGGATCTCGTTTTCTTTGACACTGAAAGATATATTGTTGTTGGCCGTCAGGCCGCCGAACTTCCTGGTCACGTGGCGAACTTCGAGAAGATTGCTCATCTGCCTGCAACTCCCTTGCCGCGTATCCTGAGGCTCAGCAGACCATTAGGCAGGAAGAGCATCAGGATGATCAGCAATCCGGAATAGACAAGCAGCTGATACCGCCCGAGCTCGAAAAGAAGATCCCAGCCGAAATAAAGAACAAGCGTTCCCAGCATCGGGCCGAACACATAGCCCAGGCCGCCCAGGAAACAGTTCAGCATGAAATTCACGCTGTCGGTGACCTGAAAACTGGAGGGATAGACCGATTGTGCGATCGATCCGAACATTGCCCCACCGATGCCGCCAAGGAAGGAGGAAATCGCAAACACAATGACGCGAATATAGGCGATGTTGACGCCGATCGAGCTGGCCAGTTCCTCGTTTTGCTGCATCGAGCGGCACAGATGGCCGAGCCGTGAATTCACCAACCGGTACATTGCGGCAAAGGTCAGCACCATCAGTGCGCAGGATGTGTAGTAGAAAGCGAGGCGCGGATTTTCCAGACCCGCAAAATCCGGAATAACCGTCAGTCCAAATACCGAGATCTCCCCCGGCAAGGGAATGGACGTGATCCCTTTTGCGCCATTGGTGACCGGCAGTGCGAGGGCCGTGAGTGTAACGACCTGGGTCAGGACAAGCGTGATCATCGCGAAATAGACACCGCGCAGCCTTAGGATCGGCACTCCGATCAAAACCGATACTAAGGCGGCAAACAACCCTGCCAGAGGCAATGACAGCCAGAATGAAATGCCGGCCTTCGTGACCAGAATTGCAGACACGTAAGCCCCGATCAGAGCGAACGCACCCTGACCGATATTGATGCGGCCGATGTAGAAAGTCAGCCAGACACCGGCACTCGCAATCGACAGCAAGGCAACCGATGTCAGGGTGTAGTAAAAGTCGGTTCTTCCCGAAGCCGCGATATAGGCCGGGACAAGAACAAAGACGGCGAGCAGAAACACCAAAAGGCCCGTCCACTGGATCATTGACAGTCTTGGCATCGGCTTACCCCCAGGGCTTGCCCATCAGTCCCTGCGGACGGATGGCCAGAAAGATCATCAAGGACACGAAGATAAGCAGATAGGTGATATCGCCGTATTGCGAGAGTACCGCCAGGCCTATCGCCTCCATGAAACCCAGGATGATTCCGCCGGCGATCGCGCCGGAAATCACACCTGCGCCGCCGATCATCACCATCATGAAAGCCTTGATCGACGTCGGTCCGCCCATGCCGAGATTGACACCAGTGATTGTCACCAGCAGACCGCCGACCAGGCCGGCCAGCATTGCTCCGATGGCAAATCCGATCATGGAATAACGTTCGACGTTCACTCCCATGAGCTGAGCTGCGGTCCTGTCTTGCGCAAGTGCTCGCAGCGCCCGCCCGGTCTTGGAATACTGCATGAAGACGATGAACCCGACGATCGACAATATCGCCAGAAAACAGATCAGTATCCGGTCATAGGGCATGATGATCCGGAAATCCCAGTTCAGGACGCCATTCACGATCTTGGGAACGCCGCGTTGCTTTTCGCCAAAGACCAGCAGGATGATAGCGTCGAAAAAGAACGCCAGCCCTGCCGCCAACAACATCGTGCTTTCTTCGCGTGAAGAACGTCTTATGACAGGTGCAAACAGAAATTTTTCGATCAGCGCCCCCAGCACGGCCAGCGTAACGCAAGATGCCAGCAGTGCGACCACGAATGGCCAGCCGAGCTGCCCATAGAATGTATAGGTGACGAAGCCGCCGAGAACATACATCTGCCCGTGAGCAAAATTCAGCACGTTCATCAAGGCGAAAATCAACGTCAGGCCAAGGGCGATCATCGCGTATTGCGCACCCAGGTATATGCCATTTGCTAGAATCTGTTCCATGAGAGTCCCGTGAATGGTTCCGGTGTCCCGGGCCGCAGGATCGGCCCGGGAAAAACGCTGGTCCAGCTCAAAGCCCGAGCAGAAAGACCGGCTTAGTCGACTTCAGCGACAAAGAGCGTTTTGAACTCACCATCCTGGTAGACATTCACCACAAGGGGAACAGCAACCTGGCGCTTCTGACCGAACGAAGATGATCCGACATAGCGCAGCTTCGCATCGCCCTTCATGTAGGGGTTAGGCGCCTCGAACGTGTCCATGGTGGACTGGAATTCCTTGACATTGTCGATTGCCGACGGATTCGCCTTGAGCGTTTCCAGAATGTATTCCAGAGCATAGACCTTGGTATTCGACTCATCGTTGTATTCGCCGAACATCTTCGTATAGCGTTCGACAAATTCCTTCATCGCATCCGATGCGATTTCCGGTGTGGATGCACCACCGACGGAAATAAAGCCGTTGGCCAGTTCCCCGGCACCTTCCCGTAGAACAGTCGCGTCCTGAGCGGTTTCGGTCGAGATCAGTCCCTGGAAGCCGAGCTCGCGCGCTGAACGGATCAGCTGCGGGGCGTTGGCAGGTGACACACCGGACAGAACCAGTAGATCGGGCTGCGTACGGATGACGGGGGTCAGAACCGGCGTGAAGTCGGTCGTGTCGACCTGGTAGGTGACATTGTCGGAAACGACTTCCAGACCAAGGGCTTCAGCTGCGGCCACACCTCCGTCACGCTGACTGAGCGGGTCGGATTCGTTCGCCGCAATGAATGCGACGGTGTTCACACCTTCCTTTTCCTTGAGGTGTTTGTAAATTGCTGGTCCCGACTGATAGTTTGCGACCATCCCCAGAACCGCGTTGGACGCCGGTGCGGTGTAGAGTTCTTTTGGAAAGGCGTAAGGGAAATACATGATCCCCTTGGCCTCCGCGACCGGACGGACCGCCGCAGCGCCATCATCCACGTTTGGTCCCACGACATAGTGGATGCCTTCCTGCGCCATTTTTTCCATGCCGGCGATTGCACGCTTGGGATCCTTCTGATCATCAAAGGAAACGATCTCGATGTCGTAAGTGGTGTCACCGATCGTGTAGCCACCCGTTTCGTTGATCCACTCAGCGCGGGTTTCCATCGAACGCTGATTTGAAATTCCCCAAGCGGCCGCCGGACCGCTGGTCACTCCCACGAAACCGATTTTCAGGACCGGATTTTCCGCGAGCGCAATCGATGTTGTCGTCGCAAGGACGGCGGTCAAAAGCGATGCGCCTAAAAAGTGTCTTCTCTTCATTTGTTCCTCCCAACAAAAAAACCAGATGCTCGACTCCTCCTGCCGAACTTTGCCGAAATTGAGTGCTTCTCGTGGTTCGACTTCTACCGTTATAAATCGTTAACGATTATTATCAACGTTTTTAATTCACTTCGTTAACAAAGAGAATGGAAAGCGTTGACTTTGACATGCGAGAAATCCTATCTATAGGATTGTAATTCACATTGAGCAGTCCATCGGCATGCCATCTAACTCATTGAACAAAATGGAAAATAATTCGACAGAACCAGACGAGCATCTGATTGTGAATCGAATTTACGCCGCAGTCATGGAACAGCGGCTTGCACCGAACACAAAACTGAGCGAACCGAAACTGTGCGAGACTTTTGGCGTCGGGCGGATGCGGGTTCGACGCGCCCTGCTGCTCCTGGCGAGCCAGGGGATCGTGGACCTTCAGTCCAACAAGGGAGCGTATGTGGCGTGCCCGACACCTGGGGAAGCCGACGAAGTCTTTTCCGCTCGAAAACTCATCGAAGCCGGGATCGTGCGAAATCTGGCGAAATCGTCAGACGAAACCGCGATCGCGGGGCTGCGGCACCATATCGAGAAGGAAGACCGTGCACGTGAAGTCGGTGAACGACGCGAGATCATCCGTCTGTCTGGCGAGTTTCATGTCGAACTTGCAAATGCATATGGCAACAGCGTCCTGAACAAGACCATTCGGGAATTGATTACCAGAACGTCGCTGATTGTCGGCTTGTTCGGCACAAATCGAAGCGCCACGTGCCCGGAAAACGAACACGCCCAGATCCTCGACGCCATTGCGGCGGGAGACACCGAGCGTGCTGCCGAACTCGTTTGCCATCACCTTGAACACATTCAGGCCGGCCTCAATCTTCAGCACCAGCAGCCCAACGAGGACGACCTGGTCGCCATTCTGGGTTCGCGGTGACTGCTCCTCAGCAGACCTTCAAGTGACCGTTGTGTAAATCTTTCGGGAGACGTGTTTTTTCAACCGGTCTGACCGCCCTATGACACAGAACACGAAGACCTTGTGACGTCATCATTGCAAAACTTCGGCAAGGCAAGGACTGTCGAAATACACCGGATCCTGACATGCCGTACAGGCACAAGAAGTGCGCCGCACTTTGCCCAGTGATTTGCAGTCAATCAGAAACCGGAAAGAAAGGAATGGTGGAGCCAAGGGGAATCGAACCCCTGACCTCTTCGCTGCCAGCGAAGCGCTCTCCCAGCTGAGCTATGGCCCCATGTTCCATGTGTTGGCCGGTTTGGGTCTCCGGCGCTGATGGAGGCGGAACATAGTCACACCGCCTTCCAAGATCAAGCACAATTTTGTTTGAAAATTTCCGCCCGGAACATAAAAGTCCGGGCGGAATAAAGTCGCTTTAAAATCAGAACGTTACTGATCGGTGTCGTCTTCAATTTCGACGAGAATAGGAGGAACGGAATCCTCGTCTTCGTCTTCATCTTCGAGGAAAACGTCGTCATCGCTTTCATCGCTCTCGATTTCGACGTCATCGCCTTCAATATCCGGCACGTCTTCGGAGCCTTCCGCTTCCGCATCTGCCTCTTCAAGGCTCACGACCTCAGGAGCCGCCGCGTCGTCTTCATCTTCTTCTTCTTCTACCGGCTTCTCTTCCGCCTTGGCCGCCTTGACCGCACGCGTCGCCGTAACGATTTCAAAGATTGTGCCGCATTTCGGACAGGTAATCGGATCCCGAAGAAGATCGTAGTATTTGGCGCCGCAGCTCGGGCACAGCCGCTTGGTGCCAAGTTCAGGTTTTGCCACTGTGCTCACCCTTCAATTGTTAAATGGCTGACTTGATAAGTGGGCCGCCCCATAGCGTCAAGCTCAACCGGTGTCAAAGGCAAAACGGACGAAAAATGCCGTTCGCCCCATTCTTCTGCACGTTGCGGCCCAAATATCAAGCACCTGAAAAAAGTTCTCGCCAACAAATCTCAACTTTGTCCGGCGGATGACAAGCACGGCAAAAAGCCGGGTTGATGAAAAGACCAACACAACCCGAAACGCGTCGCAATCGGCCTAACCGGCAACCTGCCGCGGCTCACGAGCAGAAATTGCTTCAGCTCAAGGCTGAAGCGGCAGAGTGTTTTGTGACGGCACGCGTCTTGAAAAACTCGAAAGATGACGAGGCAGCATCCACATGATAGGACGTGTCACCTTTTTGAAAACATCCAAGTTGCGGACATTGAAAATGTCACATGATTCTGCGCCCTCTCCCCTTTCGTCGAGCACGGGCAGCTCCCTGACCGGTACAATCCGCGTGCCGGGCGACAAATCCATTTCCCACAGATCCTTGATGTTCGGGGCGCTTGCCGTCGGCCGCACCACCGTCAAGGGCCTGCTGGAATCGGAAGACGTTCTGGCCACCGCAGATGCCATGCGCGCCGTGGGTGCCATTATCGAACAGCTCGATGACGGGTCCTATTCCGTCGACGGCATCGGTCTCGGCAGCCTGCTGGAGCCCGAACAAGTGATCGATTTCGGCAATGCCGGTACCGGCGTGCGCCTGACGATGGGTATCTTCGGCAGTCACAACATCGCCGCAACCTTTGTCGGTGATGCGTCGCTTTCCAAACGCCCGATGGGGCGCGTTCTCAATCCGCTGCGCGAGATGGGTACCAACGTGATCGCACGCGATGGCGACCGCCTGCCGGCGTCCATTCGTGGTGCCGAAACCGCTCTGCCGATCACATACCGGGTTCCGATGCCGTCCGCGCAGGTCAAATCCGCGGTCCTGCTTGCCGGCCTCAATGCACCGGGCGAAACCACGGTGATAGAACCGATCCCCACGCGTGATCATACGGAAAAGATGCTGAAGGGCTTTGGTGCGGACATCACCGTTTCCCACAACGAAAACGGTGAGAGGGTCATCAAGTTGAAGGGACAACCCGAGTTGAGGCCCCAGGATATCGACGTGCCCGGCGATCCGTCCTCTGCGGGCTTTCCCCTGGTTGCCGCTTTGATCGTACCGGGTTCTGACGTCATGATCGAAAATGTCCTCCTGAACGAGCACCGAACCGGCCTGATCACCACCCTGGTCGAGATGGGTGGAGACATCGAGATCATCAACCGCCGGGAAACCGGCGGTGAAGAGGTCGGTGACCTCCGGGTGAAGGCAAGCAGGTTGAAAGGCATTACGGTGCCGGCGGATCGTGCTCCATCGATGATTGACGAATACCCCGTGCTTGCGGTTGCCGCCGCATTTGCCGAAGGCGACACATTCATGCCGGGCCTCGACGAATTGCGCGTCAAGGAATCCGATCGTCTTGCCGCGGTTGCCCGTGGCCTGGAAGCCAACGGGGTTCCGTGCATAGAGACCGAGGATACGCTGACCGTGAAGGGTGGTGCCGACAATATCGGCGGCGGCACCGTCACAACCCATCTTGACCACAGGATCGCGATGGCGTTTCTGGTTCTGGGCATGGCATCTCATCGACCGGTTACCGTTGACGACGGCGCCGTGATTGCAACGAGTTTCCCCACCTTCACCTCACTCTTTGAGGAACTGGGGGCCGTTATTTCGGCAAATGCCAGCGAGGCCGCATGATCATCGCGATTGACGGGCCCGCGGCCTCCGGAAAGGGCACCCTGGCCCGGCGGCTGGCCGATCATTTCGGCCTGCGCCATCTGGATACGGGATTGACCTACCGCGCCGTCGCGGCAGCGCTGCTGGCAAATGGCCTCCCGCTCGGCGACGAGAGTGTCGCCATCGAGATCGCCCAGAATCTCGACCTTGCACAGATGGACAAGAGTATTCTCGCCGCTCATGAAATCGGTGAGGCCGCTTCGCGTATTGCGGTTCTCGGCGGTTTGCGCGAAGAGCTGGTGAACCTGCAGCGCCGATTTGCCCAAACGCCTCCCGGGGCCGTTCTGGACGGACGTGACATCGGCACCGTTGTCTGCCCGGACGCAACCGTCAAACTGTTCGTTACCGCTGCACCGGAGGCCCGAGCGCGCCGTCGAACAGACGAAATGATCTCCAACGGCAAGGACGCCGGCTACACATCCGTGCTGGACGACCTGAAGCGCCGGGACGAGCGCGACAGCCAGAGAACCGTTGCGCCGATGAAACAAGCTGACGATGCGGTCTTGCTAGATACGACAGAAATGGATATAGAGACCGCGTTCCAGGCGGCTGTGGATATCGTGTCCCGCGCCAAGGGTGTTTGACGAACGTGGGGTCCGCCGGCAGGTGTGCCCCTTTTCGTGCATCCGGAGCAAACGGCCCTGAGGGCCAGCTGTTCTTGTTAAGAACGACAGTAATTTCGGCAGGACGCTGCATATCTGCGTCCTGTGACGAGACTGGATTTTTTGTCTTCCGCCTCCGCCGGCCCGCTTTCGAGCGGCAGGATCAGCGGAAACCGCGATCCCGGGAGACGGACAATCCGGAGTGCAACACCAACCCGCCGGCGGTGCGCCCACAGGCGCTCAGGAGAATAAATGACCGATTTCAATCCCTCTACCGAGGATTTTGCAGCTCTACTCGAAGAGTCTTTCGTCCAGAACGACCTTTATGAAGGTGCCGTCGTCAAGGGCACCGTTGTCGCCATCGAAAAGGACCTTGCCGTCATCGACGTCGGCCTCAAGGTTGAAGGCCGCGTGCCGCTGAAGGAATTCGGCGCCAAGGGCCGTGACGGCGAAATGGGCGTTGGCACGGAAGTTGAAGTTTACCTGGAGCGTGTCGAGAACGCTCTCGGCGAAGCCGTTCTGTCGCGCGAAAAAGCCCGCTGCGAAGAAAGCTGGGTTCGCCTGGAAGTCGCGTTCGAAGCCAACGAAAAAGTCAACGGCCAGATCTTCAACCAGGTCAAGGGTGGTTTCACCGTCGATCTGGATGGCGCAGTTGCATTCCTGCCGCGTTCCCAGGTGGACATCCGTCCGGTGCGCGACGTGACCCCGCTGATGCATACGCCGCAGCCGTTCCAGATCCTGAAAATGGACAAGCGTCGCGGCAACATCGTCGTGTCACGCCGTGTCGTTCTGGAAGAGACCCGCGCCGAACAGCGTTCGGAACTGGTCCAGAGCCTGGAAGAAGGACATACCGTGGAAGGTGTGGTCAAGAACATCACCGACTACGGTGCGTTCGTCGACCTCGGCGGTATCGATGGACTGTTGCACGTCACCGACATCGCGTGGCGCCGCATCAACCATCCGTCGGAAGTTCTCACCATCGGCCAGACCGTCAAGGTGCAGATCATCCGCGTCAACCAGGAAACGCACCGCATCAGCCTCGGCATGAAGCAGCTTGAAACCGATCCGTGGGATGGCATTGAAGCCAAGTACCCGATCGAAGCCAAGTTCACCGGCCGCGTGACCAACATCACCGACTACGGCGCATTCGTCGAGCTGGAGCCTGGCATCGAAGGCCTGATCCACGTTTCGGAAATGTCCTGGACCAAGAAGAACGTCCATCCGGGCAAGATCGTTTCCACTTCCCAGGAAGTCGAAGTGATGATCCTGGAAGTCGATCCGGTCAAGCGCCGCATCTCGCTCGGTCTCAAGCAGACCCTGCAGAATCCGTGGGATGCGTTCGCAGAGCAGTTCCCGGTCGGCACCAATGTCGAAGGCGAAGTCAAGAACAAGACCGAATTCGGATTGTTCATCGGCCTCGACGGCGACGTGGACGGCATGGTTCACCTTTCCGATCTCGACTGGAACCGCCCGGGCGAGCAGGTCATCGAAGAGTACAAGAAGGGCGACATGGTCAAGGCCGTCGTTCTGGATGTCGATGTCGACAAGGAGCGTATCTCCCTGGGCATCAAGCAGCTCACCGGCGACCCGATGGAAACCGGTGCAGGTGGCGAACTCCGCAAGAACTCTGTGGTTACCTGTGAAGTCACCGAGATCAAGGATGGCGGCCTGGACGTCAAGATCGCAGACAGCGACCTGACGGCCTTCATCCGCCGCGCCGACCTGTCCCGCGACCGTGAAGAACAGCGTCCCGAGAGATACTCCGTCGGCGACAAGTTCGACGCCCGTATCACCCAGTTCGACAAGAAGACCCGCCGGGTCACCGTGTCGATCAAGGCGCTCGAAATCGCAGAAGAGAAGGAAGCTGTCGCACAGTACGGTTCTTCCGACTCCGGCGCGTCCCTCGGCGACATTCTGGGTGCTGCCCTGAAGCAGCAGTCCGACGACTAGGAACTCCACTTCTCCAATCGAGAATGGAACAGAAAAGCCCGGCAGAAATGCCGGGCTTTTTTTGTTTCAAGCAGCAGCCATTTGTTCAGCCGTGCAGGAAACTTCTCCTGTTTCCCTGACGCAATAAAGTTGGCACATGCCGGCTAAACGGCATTCCTTCCTGTAATCAATCCGCTCTTCTTTTTCCCATCACTCTGTTTTTTCAGAAGATTTCATATCTTGTCTCCGTCTATTGACTTATATTCTCTTTAGTTATATCTATTCTGATAATAAGGAGTATATCATGTCCTATCCCAAACCGTCTGTTGCGGTAGACCTTGCGTTGATCACGGTCGCAGAAGGCAAATTGCACTGCATGCTGATGGTGCGAAAGGACGCGAACACGGTCGGAGGTGACTGGGCGATCCCGGGTGGCTTCGTTCACATGGAAGAGGCAATCGAGGACACCGCCAAGCGTGTTCTTCGCGAAAAGGTCGGCGTGATTGAGGTCTATCTCGAGCAGCTATTCACCTATGGAGCTCCGGACCGGGACCCGCGCGAACGCGTCATAAGTGTCACGCATATTGCCCTTGTTCCATTTGAAAACCTGAGCCGGCTGGTCAAGACCAACAAGGATCTGACCCTTGCGCAAGTACACACCGACTGGAAGGACGACACGGGGGGCAGTGCCCGTGCCTTGACCGGAACGCTTGGCGAACTGTCCCTCGCATTTGACCACGCATACATTCTCGGTGACGTGGTCAAACGGCTGCGAGGCAAACTGGACTACACGAGCGTGGCTCTTGAACTGCTTCCCCCGGTTTTCACCTTGCGGCAGGCGCAGGAGATCTACGAAGCCATCCTCGACCGGCCGCTTACCAAGCCGGCATTCAGACGAAAACTGCTCGACCGAAAGATCATAAAACCAACTGGCAAACGTGAAACAGGGTCTGCATTCAGACCGGCAGAACTCTACACACGGATCTAGGAAGGATCTGGAAATGGCACAGATACAAAGATACCCGTTCCTGCGTCACATTCGTGCCGACGCCTCCTGCCATGTCCAACAATTCCACAGGGGCAGGCGTGTGCGCTCAGGCAAGGGACTGTCCTTCTGGTTCCTGCCGGCGAGAACCTCACTCAGTGAAATACCGATGGATGACCGCACTCTGCCCTTCCTGCTGAAAGGGCAATCCAGGGATTATCAGGACCTGACTGTACAAGGCAGCATCATCTGGCGTGTCGCGAACGCGGAAGTTCTCGGAGACCGCATCGATTTCACCATAGACCTGAAGAAGGGCCTGCTGCTGGGGCAACCCATCGATCAGATCAATGACCAGATCGGCTCGCTTGGCAGACGCTACATTTCCGCCTACGTCAAATCCAACACGGTGCGGGACCTTCTGGAGGCAGGTGTGGAACCACTGCAACTTGCCTTGAGAAACGGGTTTGCAGAAGACGGCACCATGGCGGCAATGGGCGTCGAGATCGTCGGCGTCGGAGTGGATGACGTGTCTCCCAGCTCCGCCCTTGCCCGCGCCCTGCAGACACCCACATTCGAAGACCTCCAGCAAAGAGCGGATGAGGCGACTTTTGCCAGACGTGCACTTGCCGTGGAGAAAGAACGGGCGATTGCAGAAAACGAGCTGAGCACAAAAATTGAACTGGAGACCCAGCGCAAGCAGTTGATCGCGCGTGAAGATGAAAATGCCAGGTTCCAGGCCGAAGCCCAGGCCGCTGCATTGAAAATCGATGCAAATGCCGAAGCCGGCCGGATCCGGACCATCGATCAGGCGCGCACCGACATGGAAAAGGAACGGATGGCGGTCTATGCCGATCTTCCTCCCATGGTGATGTTTGCAATGGCAGCTCAAGAGTTTGCCGGCAAACTGCAGAACATCGACAATCTGACGGTGACCCCCGACATGCTGTCGAATGTGATCGGCCAGGTTCAGGGCGCCATGAAAGCGAACCCGGTGCGTGATGAGGCAAGGTCATGAGCAGCCTGGCACCCCGCGTTGTCCTCGTGACCCGGCAATCGGAGTATCAGGCGCTGCTGGCTGCTCATGGAACGCGGGGACAGGCCGCCTTTTTTCTGCGGAGCCGGGATCAGGACATCGATGAGGTGGAAGCGGTACATGCTGCGCTGCAGTCGGCGATTCAGCAGACAAAGGCAGCCGTGCCGAATGACTGGTCGGTTGCCAGTGTCGAGCGTGACGATCTGGATCGGTTCCTGTTCACGGAAAATGACATCGTCATGGCCATCGGACAGGACGGGCTGGTCGCCAATCTGGCAAAATACTGTTCCGGCCAACCTGTGATAGGCGTCATGCCGGGGCAGTCCGGTTCGGAGGGAATTCTGACAAGAGTTCTCCCGGGCGAGGTTGCCCCACTGCTCAGGTTGATAGAAAACAATGACGCTCCAATCGAGCGCAGAACGATGGTGTCCGCCAGAGCCGGCGGGGGTGAAACACTGAGTGCGCTCAACGAACTCTTTATCGGCCACCGCAGCCATCAGTCAGCCCGCTATTTCATTCACTCGGCTGGGCAAGAAGAATACCAGTCGTCTTCCGGCGTAATCGTTTCCACCGGGACAGGTGCAACAGGATGGGCGAAATCCATCATGACATCGACGCATCAGATGTTTGAGATACTGCCAACAGATCCAACAGCGCTCTATTTTGCCCGCGAGCCGTGGCCGAGCCATCTCAGCGGCTGTGAAATGCGGGCCGGAGCCATTCGCGAAGGTTCCGTTTTGCAAATGACCTCACGTATCAACGATGGCGGTGTCATCTTTGCCGACGGTATCGAACAGGATTTCATGCGTTTCGACTGGGGCCGCCGGGTGACCATTTCGATCGCTGACAAGACACTGAACCTGGTCTCCGGTCTTCACGAAAACCTTCCAGCGCATTAGCCCACGACGGGCACAGATCCGGCTGGACAGCACTTGAAGAATGTGAAGGTATGGGCAGTAGACATTGACCATCATGGTGCGAAGCAATCATGCGCCTGTTTCCTTTCCTAATTCTGGCGTCACTCTCCTTGTCCTCGGCATCGGCGGAGATCATTCGCTCAACCGAAAAGTGGCAGGTCAAACCCGACTTTGAAAAAAGCAGCAATGCGCGTGAGTCGATCAGCGGGGCTGACTGCGTTCCAGACGGAGGTTTGTGTCTGGCAGCCAATGACGAAAGGAATTATGCGCAGTTTTTCAAGCTGAAGAAAAACAGGCTCGACCCGGACAAGAAAGGCGTTATCCGGCTGCTGCCGAAAAAGGTCGACGGCAAGAAAATGGGCGAGATCGATGCGGAAGGTGTGGTCTTTGTGCCTTCCAGTGACGGCAAAGCACCGTCCTATTTCTATGTTACCGGTTCGCACGGGCTTTCCCGAGGCGGTGAGTTCCAGCAGTCTCGCTTCACACTGTTCCGATTTCCGGTCAAGATCAGGTCCGGCAAGCCGACTTTCAAGTACAACGACAAGAAGGTGGCACCGGAAGTCGAGCGAACCATGCTCCTGGCCGAAACGATCAGGTCCAATCCCGATCTTGCGCCTTATGCAGACCAGAGGCTGGACAGAAATGGTGTGACCATCGAGGGGATTTCGGAGCTGGACGGCGACATGCTGTTCGGTCTCAGAAGTCCCTGTCTTGCCAATCACGCCCTGATCCTGCGGGTGCCCTCCGAAGAGCTGTTCAAGGAGACACCGCCCACATCAACAACTGCCAGGGTCAAGCTGGGCGACAATGTCGGCGTGAGAGACCTGACCCGTGTAAAAGATGGCCTTCTCATTCTGGCAGGAAGAAGTGACGACCGCCGCGGATCTGAAGATTTCACTTGCGGCGAAGAACGCGCCCCACCTTCACCGTCGCCGTCTCTCTGGTTCTGGAGCGGAAAATCAGGCGATGAGCCACAGCCTCTGGGTGCGCTTCCGGGCGTCGATGTAAATGCGAGTGCAGAGACACTGCTGTTGCTTGAAGAAACCGACACGACTTATCGCGTACTAGTGCTGTTCGACGGCGAGAAAAACGGGGCACCGGTCGAGTTCATTATCGGCAGATAGGCCTCTGTCGGAACGCGCGCCAACATGCCGATCAATGGTCTTCAATGCAGTGGGCAGGAGGTCCGATTTCTGTTGAAGAGGGCTTGCGCTCCGATCGTTTTTCAATTGTATCGGTGTGACGCTCAAACTCTCTCCAAGCGGTCTCTTTCATGCACCTCCTCGACCTGTGCCGGATAGCTGGCACCGTCTTTTTCGCTGTTACCCTGATCGTCGTCGGTGACACGTGCGGCAAGCTGCTGACCGCCGGTGGCGTCGATCCGTTTTTCGTCGCCTTTTCCCGCTTTGCCATCGGCGCCCTGGCGCTATGGCCGATTGCGCGTATCCGGCTGCATGAGCTGAGTGCCTACAAGGACTGGCGGGTTGTTCTGCGGGCTGTCTTCATCACCTGTGCCATCTGCTCGATTTTGACGGCACTCAAGACCGAACCCATCGCGAATGTTTTCGGCGCCTTCTTCGTCGGGCCGGTAATCTCCTACGTTCTGGCAGTCATTTTTCTCGCCGAAAAACCGTCGCCGACACACACCATTCTGCTCGTCCTGGGTTTTTGCGGGGTCCTTCTGGTGGTCAAGCCCGGTTTCGGTGCGTCCGCCGGCATTCTTTTCGCTGTCCTGGCCGGCATCTGCTATGGCTGTTATCTCTTCATGACCAAATTGCTGGCCGGCGCGATGCGGCCAAGTCTTCTTCTCATGTCGCAGTTGCTGATCGGCTCTGTCCTGTTGATACCGTTCGGTCTGAGTTCGGGCCTGCCGGAACAAAGCTTCAATTTCTGGGTCCTGATCATTTTGAGCGCATTGGGGTCAGCCGCCGGCAACTACGCCCTGGTCGTGGCGAACAAGATGGCCGATGCCAGCCTTGTCGCGCCACTCGTCTACAGCAAACTCATCTCCGCGACCCTGCTCGGTATTCTGGTCTTCGGCGACTGGCCGGACACGGTTGCATTCATCGGTCTGACGCTGATCATCCTGTCGGGCCTTGGATCCCTCGCCGCAAGGAGACGCCTGCCCGGCAAGACAGTGCCAGGTTAGGTCTGCAATCAAGTGCAGGAACGACATGCTCTGCCGAAATCCACCTCATCGGCGACCCCTGACCGATGTCAGAAGGGCAGATCTTCGGTTTCGAAATAATTCAGGACAGCCTGGATTGCGTTGTAGCCCAGAGAACTCTTGCGCACATAGATACCGGCTTCCCTGCGCGGCATGCCATGAAGGCTCGGACGGATCATAAGTCCTTCGCTTTCAATGCGATGCGCAAGTTGGAGCGGTGCCGACATGACAAACCCGCCTTCCTTGACCAGTTGCAATCCGGTCGCAAACGACGTTGTTCGAATGTCGATTATCGATTCCACAGCATCTTCGGGAGCGCAGTGTTCCTGAATACGGCTTTCCGTTTCAGGATCAACCACGAAACTGACCCACCGATAGCCGCGCAGATTGGAAGGATCAATGTGCGTGCCCTGCGCGTTCGGGTCATCGGCCCGCACGACAATACCGTGTTCAACACTGGTTATGTATCTGACAAGTATCGCATCATCTAACTGTTCTTTCGGAATGATGCCCAGATAGATGTCGATTTCTCCCGCACTCAACGGCTGTGCGATGTCGTGCCCCGTGTCCGTTTTGACCTCCAGCTTCAAGGCAGGAAACTGCTTTATCAAGGCCGCGAACAGTCGTGCGACACTGTTCAGGTGGAACACCGGCCCCGCGCCAACCCTGAGAACCGGAAGTCCCGCAGTGGTAATGGTTGAAACCTCCTCCAGACACTGCCGGTATTCATGCTGAATGCGCTCCGCCCGCTTCAGGAATACCCTGCCCGCCGCCGTCAGTCTCATGCCTCGCCTGTCCCGCTCGAACAACGTCGCACCGACCTCGTGCTCAAGATTGGCAATGCGTTTGGTCACCGAGGGCTGCGTCAAGGCCAGTTCGTCGCAGGCAGCGGTCAGGGAGTGATGACGGGCAACTGCCAAAAAAGCTGTCAGGTTCTTGTCCATCTAACATTCTTTTTTTGAATGATAAGTATCAATAAATCGATTTTACAGAATATCTCTTTTCGATCAAGGTCTACGAAGTTCGCTCAACAACCAGCTTTGGGAGGAGCAATGCGGACCGTTTTTGTCCTGTTCGATTCACTCAACCGCCTTGCGCTCGGCGCCTACGGCGGTACCGCCGTTGAAACACCCAATTTCGACCGGTTCGCCCAACGGGCCGTCACGTTCGACAAGCATTATGTCGGAAGTCTTCCTTGCATGCCGGCGCGCCGGGACATGCATACGGGCCGGCTCAATTTCATGCACAGGCATTGGGGTCCGCTTGAACCATTTGACGAATCTTTTGCGAAAATCCTGAGTGGCGGCGGTGTCTATTCCCACCTGATCTCCGATCATCTCCACTATTTCGAGGACGGCGGTTGGGGGTATGCCAATGCCTTCGACAGCTGGGATTTCATCCGGGGTCAGGAATATGACGCGCTGAAAGCCCTGGCGGCACCACCGGTCGAAAGGTACCGTCAAAAATTCGACCCGCGTCACTATCCGATGTCGCCCCCTTCAAACGGCAGCATGACCAGAGGCAATACCGACAAGACCTCCTGGAAAAGGTCCCGGGCCGCAATAACACATGAATTTCTAACGGAAGAAGCCGATTTTCCGACCGCCAAATGCTTTGCCGCAGCATTCGAGTTTCTCGACTTGAATGCAGATGCGGACGACTGGTTCCTGCAGCTTGAATGCTTTGATCCACACGAACCCTTCGTCGCCCCGGAGCGATTCAAGGAGGCTTACAAAAGCGGCTACAATGGCAAGATCCTGGATTGGCCGCATTACGAAAAGGTCAGCAATTCCAGCCAGGAAATTGCAGAAATTCGCGGCAATTACGCCGCGCTGGTTGCCATGTGCGACGAATATTTCGGAAAACTTCTGGATCATTTCGATGCGCATGGCCTGTGGGACGACACCTGCCTGATCCTGACCACCGATCACGGTTTTCTTTTGTCGGAGCATGAGTGGTGGGGCAAGAACAGGATGCCCTACTATGAGGAAATCTCTCACATTCCACTCATGATCTGGCACCCCGGGCACGCGGACCAATCCGGTGCGCGGCGCAAGAACCTGACGCAAACACCGGATCTCATGCCGACCATCCTGGAGATCCATAATTGTCAGGTTCCTCCCAGCGTGACCGGTGCATCCTTGAAGCCCCTGCTGGGCAAAGATGCACCGGTTCACGAAAGTCTTGCCCTTGGCATGTTCGCCGGCCCGGTTTGCGTGACCGACGGGAAGTACAGCTACTTCCGCTATCCGGACGACCTGTCCGGTGAAAATCTCAATCTCTACACGCTGATGCCGACACATCTGTCGTCGCATTTCGAAATAAGCGAACTGAAGACGAGCGTACTGGCCGGGCCGTTTGATTTCACCAAGGGTGCACCGCTCCTGAAAATCAAGCTCGACCCGAAGAACACCCAGGTCGGCAATGACGGGCAGACGCTCGAAGATTGTGTTTCAGCCCTTTATGACCTGGAACGCGATCCCGGTCAGACAACCCCTGTGCCGGATGAAGCCGTCATCGGACGCCTGACGGGCCGGATTACCTACCACTTCATTCAACATGATGCTCCGAAGGAACTCTACGCACATTTCGGTCTGGAAACAGACCGGGAGGCCCACCAGGGCACCGCGGGACCGGGCATCGAAAGAGCAATATAGGAGGAGGACAACGTGAAACTTTCAAGGCCATTGAAGACCCTTGCGGCCGCGACGATGCTCATCGCCGCATCCACCAGCGCATCCATCGCCGAGTTTCCCGAGCGGACGGTCGAATTGATCCATCCCTGGGGACCGGGAAATGCCATGTCGGTGAGCCAGTTGATCGCCAAGGCCATGGGTGAAGAACTCGGTGTCGACATGCCCGTGATTTCAACACCGGGTGCCGCGGGCACGAAGGGGCAAAAAACAGCGATGTCGCGGCCTGCCGACGGCTATACGGTGTTTGACGGCTATGTTGCGCCCCTCGTTTTGCAGCCCGTACTCGGGAATGCCGACTGGACGTATAGCGACTTCAAGCCACTCCATTCGGCGGTTTCGAACGCGTTTGCGATTGGCGGGCGTACCGACGAAACACGCTGGTCCAATTTCGAGGAGATGATGGAATACGGCCGGGAACATCCGGGCGAACTTCGCTATTCTTCGGGCTCGCGAAACAACCTGCCTCACATGGTGATTGCGAAAGTGCTGCAGTCCTATGGTGTGGTCGCCCAGAACATCCCCTACACGCAGGACGGAAATGCGGTCAAGGACCTGAAGTCCGGCGTCCTCGATTTCTCCTTCATCAATGTCGGCAACTACATTCAGGACAAGCCGGCTTTCAACATCATGCTGGTACTGTCCGAGCTTCCCGGCGCCAAGGCCTCGTATGACGGCGCGCCCAGCATTGCGGATCTCGACATCGATCTCGGCCTGTCCGGTCTGGCACCGATGGGATGGACCTGGTGGATCGTTCACAAGGACACACCGGACGAAGTCACCGGCAAACTGCGCGCTGCAATGGATGCCGCCATGCAGAGGCCGGACGTTCGCGAGGCAATCGAAAAGGTCGGGTTCGTTCCCCTGGACTGGGATCACACCCAGTATGACGAGGTCGTCGGACCGGTGTCCGACCAGCTTTCCGCAATGGGCAATGCCCTGAAATGGGAAGAAGATGAGCTGAAGAAACTGCGATAAGGTGACAGCGACGATGACTTCGAGAACCCTTACCCTGATGGTTACAGTTTTCTTCGCGATCATCGTCGCGATCGTCTTTCAGCAAATTCATACATCCATGCAAGAACAGGGGATCGCCAGCGGCGGTCCCTATGACAACGCGGCCGCCTATCCGCGCGCCGTTGCCCTGGCCATCGCTGTGCTGGTCATCGTTCAGATCCTGATTGAATTCGGGACCGGCCAGCGCGAGAGGATCGTTGTCGATCCGCATGGCTTCAAGAGAGCAGTCGGCCTGCTGGCCGTTTTCGCAATCTATCTGGGTTGCCTTGGCTGGCTCGGCTATCACCTGACGACCACTCCAATGGTTTTTGCAATAATGATCATCTGCGGCGCGCGTCAGTTCGGAAAGATGTTGCTTGCCGCGCTTATCATGTCTTTCGGCTTCGCCTTCATTTTCGAGAAATTTCTCAATGTCGTGCTGCCGGGTGGCGTTCTCAGCCTGAACATACCCTGGTAGGCCGATGCTCTTTGAATCCCTGCTTGCTGGTTTCCAGCTCTTTCTGACCCCTCTGGCAATCGGCCTGACGTTCATCGGCATCCTGATCGGACTGCTTGTTGGCGCAATGCCCGGGCTGGGCCCGCTCATGGGCATTATCCTGCTACTGCCGGTGGCGATCGGACTGCCTCCAGTCGCGGCAATGGGCTTTCTCATTGCGATCTTTGTCGGCGGATCCTGCGGCGGGTCGATCTCCGCAATTCTTCTGCGTATTCCGGGAACGCCACTGGCGGCCGCAACGCTTTTCGACGGCTATCCGATGGCGCAGAAAGGACGGGCGGCCGATGCGATCGGCATTGCCATCTCCGCTTCGGCAATCGGCGGCCTTATCGGCGGGGTCGTGCTGATCGTGGCCTCGCCGCTTTTGGCAAGGTTTGCCAGCGGCTTTGCCCCTCCCGAATACGCCATGCTTGCGGTAACCGGCCTGTTTGCCATCGCGATCATTTCCGGCGGGTCACTCATCAAGGGATTGGTCTCGGGTTGTTTCGGGCTGTTGCTGGCTACTATTGGCACCGATGAATTCTCAACAGGTTACCGTTTCACATTCGGCTCGCACCACATGCTCAACGGCTTTCACATCGTTGCGGTCGTTGTGGGTTTGTTTGCAATTTCCGAAATGGTCCACCAGATCGTCGGCGACGACCTTCTGAAGAAGCCGGACATCAAGGTGGAGCGCCCCGGTTTCGGATCGCTGCTGACAACAATGCGGCACTGGGTCAATCTGCTCAGATCTTCCGGCATCGGTGTCTTTTTCGGTGCGTTACCTGGCGCTGGCGGTGTCATCAGCTCGTTCAGCGCGTATGCAATTGCGAAAGCTGCGGCGAAACCGGACGAGAGATACGGAGAAGGTGCCGAGGGCGGCGTTGTCGCCACCGAAAGCGCCAACAACGCAACGGTCGGTGGAACGCTGGTGCCTACGCTGGCACTTGGCATTCCCGGCGACGCCTCGTCCGCAATGTTGCTAGGGGCTTTGCTGATACTCGGCTTTGTGCCGGGTCCGATCCTGTTCGAACAGGAGCCTCAATTCGTGGGCGGGATCTTCCTTGTCTACATGGCGTCAAACGTCTTTTTGCTCATCGCGGGCATTCTTGCGACACCGTTCTTCGTCTATGTGTTGCGGATCCCGAAATTCTATCTGATACCGATCATCCTCATCCTGTGCTCGATTGGCACGTTTGCCCTGCAGGCGTCCGTTTTCGACCTGATGGTGATGTTCGGATTTGGACTGGTCGGCATCCTGTTTCGCGCTGCAAACTATCCTTTGGCGCCAATCGTCATCGGCATCATCCTGGGACCGATCCTGGAAAACAACCTGCGGCGCGCCCTGCTCATTTCCAGAGAAGGCTACTGGATTTTTCTCGATCGCCCGGTGTCGGCGACCCTGGTGTGCGTGAATGTTCTGCTTTTGACCGGAGCGCTCTATTTCGCTTTCAAAAACCGCAAAAGGCTGTTTTCCCGACAGGAAAGCTGACCAGGCAGAGTGTCAGGAAGACTTGAGACCATAATTGGCAACGGCGCCCAGCACCTCATCGATCTCACCCCTTGACAGGATGTGGGGAGTGCCGATCGATTGGCTGACGATGAAGGCACGCGCAAGGACTTCAAGTTCTTCCATCCGCCAGAGCGCCTTTTCAAGCGTCTCGCCGACGACGACCGCGCCATGATTGGCCATGAGGCAGCCGTGGCGTGAAGCCATCGCACCGGTTACATGATCCGCCAGATCCTGGCTTCCGAAAAGCGCATAGTCCGCCAGGGGTACGGTGTTGCCGCCGAAAATCGCAATCATGTAGTGGCACGCGGGAATTTCCGACCGGTTGATCGAGAGCGCGGTGCAGTGCACAGGATGCGCATGTACCACGGCGTGCATGTCGGGTTTGCTCCGCAGCAAGGCCTGATGAAACTGCCACTCGGTGGACGGCGGATACGGACCCTTGTTCTTCCCTTTTCCCTTAAGGGAAATCGAAACGAGCATGTCAGGTGTCATGCTGTCATAAGGAATACCCGAGGGCGTGATAATCATCCTTTTGCCGACCCGGGCGGAGATGTTTCCCGATGTTCCCTGATTGATGCCTCTCGTGTTCATTTCCTTGCAGGTATCGATGATCGCTTGACGCAATTCCGGAGTGTCTTTGTAGGGTGCCCTAAGCATTGTCGTCCGCCAGTTTCAGTAATTCGGCCGCAGTCTGGGAGCAGGTGGCCACGTGCGTGGCATAGCCTCCGCGAATGGCTGCCAGCATCGGCTCAGCCCGGTCAGGGCCGGATCCGACCAGGAGCCCGATCTCCTTGTTGCGCATCTGTTCGAGCGTGACCGCGATCATGCGGTCCTCGATGTCCCGATCAAGACCATTGCCATTGTGATCGATCAGCCGGCCACAGATGACCCCAATGGCGCCATCAGCAGCGCAGGCGTCGATATCTGTCCTGTCAAGAAGACCCGTGTGAACCACGTGGCTGTCGTCCCCACACGTGCCGCAGGCGAAAATCGTCTTGTTGCAATTCGCCACAGCCTCCAACTGTGCCTGAATGACCGGTTCCTGCTTAAGCTGCTCGACAAGCTTCCTGTCCGACAGGATCAGCGGAACATGCAGATTGACGCAGTGGGCGCCATACCGCCTTGCAAGGGTTGCCGAACAGGTTTCCGCGGCAAAGCCAAGCGCTGCCGGCCGCGAGCCGACCAGCTGGACGATGGTCAGGTCTTCCAGGGTAATGCGCGGCGCAGCCTCGGCGACCCTGTAGACGGTCTCGCCCCAGGCAACCCCAAGCCGGTCGCCCGGTTCCAGCAGGCTCGGCAACCAGTCGGCCACCGCACGGGTCACGCGCTCCAGAGATTGTTCCGCGCCATCAGGCGAAGATGGAATAACCACTGCATCCCCAAGCCCGAACCGATCGACAAGACGACGAGCCAAGTCCTGGTTTCGGAATACATCGGTGTCGAGCGAGATGCGGACATAATCCCGTTTTCGGGCTTCCGCCAGATAATTGACCACCGTGGCCCGTGAAATTCCGAGACGTTCGGCAATCTCGTTCTGGTTCATTCCGTCCTGATAGTAACACCAGGTGACCTCGACTATCGCGTCCTCCTGCGTGCGGGCGCGCGCGGCCGCTCCACGCGCATTGCCCCTGGATTCCGTTAGTCGCGACTTGGACGGGCCAGGGCTCATGCGCTCCTGGCAACCTTCGCCAGGTCGGGAAAAAGCCCGGCGAGCCCGTCGGCACTCGCCTCGCACACACCGCGCTCGGTGATAAGGCCTGTCACCAGATGGTTCGGCGTTACGTCGAAGGCCGGATTGCCACCGGGCGTACCATGCGGAGTGACCTGCACCTGCCCGATCCTCCCATCCTCTGTCAGCCCCTGGACGTGAGTTACCTCACGTTCCAGTCTCTCCTCGATCGGAATTTCGGCAACCCCGTCCTCCACGGTCCAGTCAATCGTCGGCGAAGGCAGTGCGACGTAAAACGGAACATCATTTGCCTTTGCCGCAAGCGCCTTCAGATAAGTGCCGATCTTGTTGCAGACATCTCCACGACGGGTGGTACGATCCGTTCCGGTAATGACGAGGTCGACCTGGCCATGCTGCATCAGGTGCCCACCCGCGTTGTCGGTTATGTATGTGTGCGCAATCCCGTGACTGCCGAGTTCCCAGGAGGTCAGAGCGCCCTGATTCCGCGGACGTGTTTCGTCAACCCAGACATGGATCGCAATATTTTCATCATGCGCCTGATACATCGGGCTCGTTGCGGTGCCCCAGTCGACTGTCGCGATCCAACCGGCGTTGCAATGGGTGAGAATACGCACAGGTTCACCATCGGGTTTTCCGGCCGCGATCCTGCGGATGATTTCCAGTCCGTTCTGACCAATGCGGTAATTGATATCCACGTCTTCGTCGGAAATCTCGTGAGCGAGCTGCAATGCCGCTGCAGCTCGATCACCTACGGGAAGCGCCTTGAGTTTTGCGCGGCAGCGATTGAGCGCCCAGCGCAGATTGATGGCTGTCGGACGGGTCTTGTCCAGGTACTCCCAGGCCTTGTCGAGATTCTCATCGGATGGATCCGACCCGGCGGCCAGGGCCATGCCATAGGCAGCGGTGGCGCCGATCAGCGGCGCACCGCGCACACGCATTTCAACGATCGCGTCGGCAAATTCCTGAAGCGTGTTGACCTGCTGCACCCGAAACTCGTGCGGCAACCAGCGCTGATCGATAATTTGCAGCGCGTCCTTGTCCTCATCCCACCAAAGCGAGCGGTAGTGGGTTCCGTTGACCTTCATAGGATGTCCTTCTTGTTGACCTGGCGTGCAAGCCTCAGCAATTCTTCCACGGACCCGAGCGTGCCGGCATTCCGGATCAGGTCCGTGCCCATCTGGAGATTGCGCGCTTCCAACGCTGCCTTGACTTCCTTGTCCTCGATGTCTTCGAAATCGGCATTATGGGCAAGAGAAAGCGTCCGGCGATGCATCTCGATACCGCAAAAGCCGAGGGCGTCTACCCAGATCTCCGCAAGAAGGTCTGCGCACGCCTCCTCCGACTGATGCCCCTGCCCTTCAAACAAGGCTTCCGGATAGAGCATGCCGGTGCGTTCAGTTTTCCAGAGATGATCGAATTCTTCCTCGAATGTGTTCACCGTTTCCGCAATGACGGACAGAAGCCATTCCTGATAGTCGTCCAGACTGGCTGCTTCCCTGTGCGCCGGCTGGCTGAAATAGGCCATGAGAAAGTTCGCCAGAAGCATCCCGATATCGAAACCCATCGGGCCGTACTGGACGAATTCGGGATCGATAATGCGGCTTTGCGTTCCAGTGGACATGATCGATCCGCTGTGAAGGTCGCCGTGCACCATTGTTTCGGTGTTCGAGGCGAATTTCATCATCAGGCGTTGCACTTTCGCCTTCAGGCGCGCATCGGACCGCAAGCTGGAAACGACCGGGTCGAGACCGTCGGTATGATGGTTCATTTCCGCGTCGTGATACGGATCGGTAAAGACCAGTGCTTCGGTGATTGCCGGAATTTCGATATTGCCGGCAAACAGGCCAACGTCCTTTTTCTTGTCGGGACTCTTCATGGAAAGCTCGGACCCGCGAAATGCCGTGCGGGCACAGAACCTGCCGAGAAAACCGCCAAGCCCCTCGACCTTTTCCCCGTCGATCAGTTTCCGGCGCAGAATCTTGTGCGGTGCCAGGAATTCCATGACGATCAGCGCCTGCGTTTCGTCGAAATAGTAGACCTCCGGGACGGACCCGGGATCCCTTTCCGCCTGCCGCACCAGGGCATGGTTTTCAAAAAAGGCACGGTAAAGCGGCAATGGCCAGCTGTCCCCGACGAGGCGGACATATGGCAATGCCTGCTTGACGATGACGGTTCCTTCCGGGCCTTCGACAATGAAAACCAGGTTCAGATTGCCGTCGCCAACTTCGCGCACAACCCAATCTGCCGGATCGGATCCGATCCGTTCAACAACGGCGTCAATCGAGGCAAGACGGCCTCCGAGCGTTTCCGGCGTCAAAGGCTGATACTGGTCCGGCGTATCCATGACTGTGATCATTCCTCCCTGTTTCCGTCCCGATAATGATCAAGATTGTTCAAAAGTCAACTTGGTTGACAAATGACTATATTGCGTGTTGTAACACTATCCAACGGGAGTGGAGCTCGTGAAATATTGGGAGGAACGGTGAAAAACGTCACCTGCAAACTCCGCGGTCTGGAAAAGTCCTTCGGGCAGAATCACGTTCTCAAGGGCATCGATCTGGATTTGCGGTCCGGCGAAGTAACGGCATTGATGGGAGCCAACGGCGCGGGCAAGTCGACGCTCGTAAAGGTGCTGTGTGGCTATCACTTTGCCGATGCAGGACACATTGAGCTGGGTGGCGAACCATTCGCTCCGACCGACGCGGCCGACGCCATTTCAAAAGGCGTGGTTACAGTCCACCAATCCATCGACGACGGCGTGATCCCGGACCTGGACGTGGCGACAAACCTGACCCTCGACCGATTGACGGAACCCGGTGTCGGCTTGTTCGTCAATGACCGAAAGCTGCGCCGGCAGGCACGCGAGGTCGCAGAAGGCATGGGGCTGACGATGGATGTACGCATGCGCGTCGCAGATCTCGATGTTGCCGACCGTCAGATGATCGCCATCGCACGCGCCATGGCACGGGCACCGAAACTGCTCATTCTCGACGAGCCCACTTCGTCCCTGTCGTCATCGGAAGCAGAACGCCTGTTTGCTCTGATCGACAGGCTGCGCGCGGAAGGGGTGGCCATCCTCTATATATCCCACCGCATGTCGGACATCCGTCGGGTGGCCGACCGGATCATTTCCATGCGCGACGGGGCCATTTCGGGCCTGTTTGAGACCGATCCGCTCGACTATGTCGGTGCGGTCAATGCCATGCTCGGACACCAGATGACCGAAGTGGATATCGATCCTGTCGAAGGTGGTGAACCTGTTTTGCGGATCGAAGGCCTGAAACTTTTCGAAGACAGCCGGGAAATCGACTTCGAGGCCCGGGAGGGCGAAGTTGTCGCGTTTACCGGACTGCTCGGTTCCGGCAAGACACGTCTGGCTGAAATCATCTACGGACTTTCAGAGCCCGCGGCGGGACGTCTTCTTCTAGACGACAAGGATTACCGGCCGCACGGGGCCGGTGATGCGGTTTCAAAAGGCGTGTTCATGTCTCCCAAGGACCGTAGCGTGAATGCCGTCGTCCCCGATTTCGATATCGCCAACAACATGACAGTACCGTTCCTCGGTGCCTTCAGCGGCCTTTCGTTTTTGAACGACAAGGCGCAACGTCGTTCCACGGATGACATGATCGACAAGATCGGTGTCGTCTGCCAGTCCAATTCCGATGGTATCGACACGCTGTCGGGTGGCAATCAGCAGAAGGTCATGATCGGGAGGTGGTTACTCAAGGCTTCCAGGGTCCTGTTGCTCGACGAACCCTTTCAGGGTGTCGACATTGGCGCTCGGCGCGACATCGGGCGGTATATCCGACAAACGGCAAACGGGCGGACAACTCTCGTCTTCGTTGCCGAGATCGACGAGGCACTGGAAATAGCAGACCGGATCGTGGTTCTGAACGAAGCGGCAATTGCCGGTGAACACAAAAACAAGAACGTGGACCTGAACAGCCTGGTTGCGGATGTGTCCGGCCCCGGTGAGCGGCTGGCTCTCGCAGGATGATATTTGAAAAATGAACAAGAACGCACTCGATTTTGCCATCAAATACGGCTTTCTGATCCTGCTCGGCGGGCTCGCACTCTTCTTTTCGCTTTACGCAAGCGGCTTTGCCAGCCCGCGCTCGGCCGTCTTCATTCTACAGTCCGTCGCCATCACCGGAATTCTGGCATTGGGCGTGACCTGTACGCTTGTTGTCGGTGGATTTGATCTTTCCATCGGCTCGGTTGCGACCTCCGCCCTGATGTTGTCGGCCTACACGATGGTCATTCTCGAACAATCCGCCTTCGTGGCCGTTGCGGTGTGCCTTCTCATGGGTGCCCTTGTCGGGCTGGTGAACGGTCTTCTGATCGTCAAGATGCGGGTCCCGGACCTACTCGCAACGCTTGGCATGATGTTCCTTCTGATCGGCTTGCAGCGCATTCCGACACAAGGCAATTCCATCGCAACCGGCATGAGCCTTGAAGACGGATCCGTTGCCGAGGGCACTTTTTCGGCAGCGTTCCTGTGGCTTGGCCGCCATCGGTTCGACCTGTTCCTGGATCGACTGGTTCCCGTGCCGGTCGTGGTTTTTCTGCTGATTGCCCTGCTGATCTGGCTGTTTCTCGGCTACACCCGGCACGGTCGGCTGATGTACGCGATCGGCTCCAACGAACGGGCGGCGGGTCTCGTCGGCACGAATGTCCATCGTTACAAGATCGTTGCCTACATGATTTCCGGAATGCTGGCGTCCGTCGGCGGCATTCTGCTGGCTGCGCGCCTCGGGCGCGGCGACATCGCGTCCGGAAACAACCTTCTGCTCGACAGCGTGGCCGCCGCCCTGATTGGATTTGCAGTTCTGGGCGCGGCACGTCCGAACGCGTTCGGGACGGCGGCCGGCGCGCTCTTTGTCGGGATTCTTCTGCAAGGGCTGACCATGATGAATGCCCCCTACTACATGCAGGATTTTGTAAAGGGGGCCGTACTGGTCGCGGCCCTCGTTTTCACATTCTACCTGTCCTCGCGACGCGGTGGCAGGAGAACAGCGTGACGCCCGCAAGGCGCCGTTCATATTGGGAGGAAACAATATGCTCAGACGTGATTTGATGAAAATGGCCCTTGTGGCCGGACTTAGCTTCACTGGAGGCAGCGCATTTGCTGCGGATATGCCGGCTCCCTTCGACAAGCCGGAAGAGGTAAAGATCGCGCTCGTCCGTTATCTCTCAACCGGTGACTTCTTCCAATCCTACCTGTCAGGTGTCGAAAAACAGGCCGAGGCGCTCGGCGTCGACCTGCGTGTCTTCGACAGCCGTCAGGACGCGGCGCTTCAGGCCGACATGGTGGATCAGGCAATTGCGCTTGGTGTTGACGGGATCGTCATCCAGCACGGGCTGACAGAATCCATGAAACCTGCCGCGCAACGTGCCGTCGATGCCGGTATCAAGGTTGTTGCCTTTGACGTGAATGTCGAAAACGATGCCATTCCGCAGGTCGAACAATCTGACTACATGCTCGGAAAGCTGGCCCTTGAGCAGGCCATCAAGGACAATGGAGATACCTTTACTGCGGGATATGTCTATGTTCCCGGTATCGCACCGCTTGATCGCCGGGACGTTGCCTGGAAGGAAGTCAAGAAAGACAACCCGGGCATCAAGGAAGCGGCCATGTTCGGCACGCTCGACAACCCGATCGCCAATTCCGTTGCCAACCAGGCGCGGTCCGTGTTGCAGGCGAACCCGACGATCAACGTGGTATTCGCGCCCTATGATGAATTTGCAAAAGGCGTGAAAATCGCGGTTGACGAAGCCGGCCTGAGCCAGGATATCAAGATCTATTCCGCAGACGTCTCAACAGCCGACATTTCCGCGATGCGCGAGCCTGACTCAGCGTGGGCCGCTACCGTCGCCACCAACCCCGCCGTGGTTGGCGAAGTCAGTGTTCGCACACTTGCCCTGATGCTCGCCGGTGAAGACCCGGGCAAGCAGGTCATCGTTCCGCCAACCCTGATCACCCAGGACTTCCTCAATGAGCAGGACGTGCGCAACATGGGAGACCTTGGCGAAAAGATGCCCCAGTTCCAGCACGCGGACGTTTCTGTCGCCGAGTGGATCCCGCTGCCGAAACGCTGAGTTGGACGTCTTGAATAATGAAACCCGGCACCTGGTGCCGGGTTTTGTTTTGCCTCGCAACATTGACGTCTGTTTTGCAATCCTCATCAGTTTGAAGCGCTATCAAAACCTGCCTTTCATTCAAACTGCTCGACGCCTAAGCCACTCATATTCCTTACTTTTCAATGCATTTTTGTTTTGTTTGCCATGCGCCTCATGCAACACTCGATGCAGAACTCGGCATATCTGCGATGCGTGAAGAAATCGCCTTCTCCCGACGGAATTGCAGTGTTCAGAAATAACAGGAAGACGTGTTTTACCGGGTCAGCGCGACCGGTGGCGGAGGATTGCAACGGCCAAGAATGAAACGCAAACCCAGAACGTCAGAAATCAGGATTGAAGACCCGGGGCTGTTTGTTTGCAGATATGAGCACGGCCGGGACCCGGCCGGATTCCCAGGGTATGTCCATAACAAGTTCTGAAAATCAAACCCTGTTTCCCGAGCCGCACAACCGGTCTTTGACATTTCAATCCAATTCTTTACGCTCAAATTCATACGACGAGTACCCGCCTGGTTCACGCGGTCTCAAATCTCACTCCAGACAGAATTGCGAACCCCATCATGACCGAGGCCAAGAGCGGCGACACGGTACAACTACACTATAAGGGCACGCTGGACGACGGCTCGGTTTTCGACAGCTCGGAAGGTCGCGAACCACTGGAATTCACGGTCGGTTCAGGTCAGATCATTCCGGGTCTCGACCGGGAAATCGCTGGAATGAAGGTTGGTGACGAAAAAACCGTGCGCATCGAACCGGAAGACGCCTATGGGCCTTCCGACCCTGCAGCAAGGCAAACGGTGCCGCGCGCGACGATACCTGCCAACATCCCGCTGGAAGTCGGACTGCAACTGCAGGCGCAGACCGAGAACGGCCAGACAATGTCCGTCACCGTCGTCGAAATCTCCGACGACGAAGTCGTGATGGACGCAAATCATCCACTGGCAGGAAAAGCGCTGACATTCGAGATTCAGCTGACGGGGATCAGCTGACCTGACATGAGAGACGGTCGAAACAGTCTCTCCGCCATGCCGGCAAATCCGCGGTCGAGCCCTGCTCGACCCTGGATTTGGCAAGCCGCAAAGTTTGCCTGCCTCCCTCGCTCCAGGTCCAGGCATGCCGGTTAAGTATCGGGCGATTGGTCCTGCAGGCTCGACTGATCCACCAATTCGCCCTCGGGCAACTGATAATAGTCGCCCTTGGTCTCGGGATAGAGCTGTCTGTCCATCTTCAGACCAGTGTTTCCGTCGATTGTTCCAGCCATAACCGAAACATAATCACTGCCATGCCTTCTCCAGAAAAGCTGGCTGCCACAGGTCTTGCAGAACCCTCGCTCTGCCGTTTCAGACGATTGAAACCATGTGACATTTTCAATCCCCTGAAGTTCCACGAAACTCTTCAACACCTGTGTTGCTGCAACGTAGTGGCCTGATGCTTTTCTGCATTGGTTGCAATGGCATCCGACAATTGATCTTGGAGAACCCGAAATCCGGTATTTCACCCGGCTGCAAAGGCAACTTCCGCGCATTGTTTTCTCCCGAACTGAAGACTTCAGTCTAGATCCGGCAGGAAACGTCGCGCCTGTCAAAAACGGAGAATGATTGAGAAAATGCGACTTCCGCAAGGTACCCGCAGTTTCGGATCTCGCGGAATGTTCTCCTCAAGAGTTTGCTTCCAACAAAACGAAGGCTGCCAGCGCGCCGAAAGAAATCACGCTGAACCAACCGTCAGGCAAAGGCTCCTAGCCGCTCGGGCGATCCCGCACCAGCGTCTCTTCCATGAACACCACATAGATGACAAGGCCGACCGCCGCTGTCGCCGCGAGGCTTAAAAAGCCGACCGTGTAGCTGGTGTATTGCACGATATACTCGGCAACTATGTTGCTGAGGGATGCCCCGATTCCGATCAGCATTGCCAGAACGCCCTGGGCGAAATTGAACCGTCCCGTCCCGGCGGTGATATCGGCCAGAACCAGGAGAAACACCATTGCGAAGATACCATTGGCAACCCCGTCAAGAGCCTGAATGGCAACGAGCGCGAATGTGTTGTCGAACTGGCTGAACAGAATTCCCCGGATCGGAAGCACTAGAAACGCGATCAGCAACAAAGGCTTGCGCCCCCAGACGTCCGCTTTTTTTCCGCAGAAGATCGCCATGACGATCATCACCAGTTGCGCGGCAATCACACAGGCCGCCGTAAAGGCAACCCCATGCTCGGCGTCACTGTTGGACGACAGTTTCTGGCTGACCAATGGCAGCATGGAGGCATTGGCAGAATGAAACAGGAAGATGCAGATCGCGAAAACAAACAGCCGCCTGTCTTCGAAAAGACTCAAGATACCTTCCGGGGCTTTTTCACCCGCATTTTCCTCCGCGACACCGCCACGGGCCAGGTCGTGATCAATCTCATCCTTGTTGATCAAAAGCGCGCAGACAATCATGCCGCAGGCCATGGCCGCCACTAGCCAGAAAACCCCGAGCGCTGACCAGGTCAAGGCAAGAATGGCCGCAAGCATGGCCGCGATCATGTTACCGGCATGGTTCCAGGCCTGGTTGGCGCTGGTCTGCCTGGTGAAATAGGCGTGCCCGACCAGCCCGAGGGTGACGGCGGCAATCAGGGGGCCAAGAAAGGCAGACGCCGAGCCGATCAGAATCTGTGCCGTATAAACTGTAAAAGCATCATTGAACACCAGAATGCCGATCGTGCTGCACGCAATCGCGATGGCGCAGCCGATCAACAACGTCCGCTTCCACTTGACTGTGTCGACAATGGCACCGGCCGGTGATTGCATGACGACGGTTGCGATACTGCCGGCAGCGAGCGCGATCCCGATCGAACCGGGCGACCAGTGTTGAAGCGTCAGAAGATAAATTGCGAGATAAGGGCCGATCCCGCCCACGACATCTCCGGCGAAGAAATTCACGCCGAGCAACGATCTATTCAACTGCATGACTTTCGCCCCGGAACCGGTATGAGTTTTTACGTAGTACAGGACTATCACAAACGGAAATTTAATTTTGCATTTATATCCTTGCAAAAATAGACTAACAACGGTCTTCAATAGAATAACCATGAGAAATAGTTAGATGCCTTTAAGTTTAATTGTATCTATATTTGTTTTTTTCATGATTGCGATCCGGCAATGGTTGCCGGATTGGCTTAAGATCTGGATGATCATGACAATCGGCGCAGTTATCGTGCTTGTCACAGGTAATATTTCGCCTTCAGAAGCATTGAATGCGGTGGATTGGGATGTAATTGCCTACCTGTTTGGTGTTTTCGCGATCTCTCACGCGCTGTTTGCCTCCGGGATATCGGAAAAGGTCAGCAACTGGATATGTGCCGACTCACGTTCCATTCCGCAGATCCTGTTCTTCTTCATCCTGTTCGTGACCGCCATCTCGGCCGTCCTGACCAACGATGCCGCCGCGGCGATTGGAACACCAATCGCCATTGCCATCGCAGCGAGCCTCGGCATTTCGGCAGCACTGCCATTGATCGCCCTTTGTGTTTCCGTGACGGTCGGAAGCATGTTTTCGCCTGTCGGCAACCCCCAGAATCTGCTGATCGTCGCAGATGGACACTTCACCAATCCGGTTGGCGTCTTTCTGGAGTGGCTCGCCGTTCCGGCGCTGATTTCACTCGTCTTCACGCTGTTGTGGTTCTGGTTCTGCTTCAAGAGAGCGCCGAAGGGAGGAGCTCCGGAACATGTCACTCCGGACGAACAAACAATGCGCCGCTGGCCAGCGCTTCTTGCCACGGGTCTGTTGTGCGTACTTGTCCTGACGGACAGTATCGCCCATGACAGCGACTGGCTGCCGGACCTGCCGCTCGGTGCACTGAGCCTGATTGCGGCAATCCCGCTGTTTGTATTTTCATCGCAACGGGTTCAACTGGTAAAGGAAGTTGACTGGCACACGCTGATCTTCTTCGTTTCCATGTTCATCGTGACCGGCGCCGTGCTGAAATCGGGTGCCTTGCAGGAATGGCTCAGTCCCTGGCACGACCAGCTGGGCGAACCCATCCTGGTTACATCCATTGCGTTTTTCGGCAGCCAGGTCTTCTCGAATGTTCCACTGGTGGAAATCTATCTGAACCTGCTGCGGGACCACGACACCCCGACCCTGATGCTTTTGTCGGGTATTTCCACCCTTGCCGGCAATCTGTTCATTTTGAGCGCGGCCAGCAACGTCATCATTGTTCAGCAGAGCGAAAAGCACGGCGTGACCCCGTTCCAGTTCTGGCAATTCACGCGCTATGTCTTGCCCGTGACTGTCGTCTCCCTGCTCGTCTGTTATCTCTGGGTCGCATTTCTGGTCTCTGTTTCCGAGTAAGGCAAGATGCCGGATATGTGGTGAATTATTGCCACCCCTGCCCGAAACCGCCGCAATCTGATGCCAAAGTCGGATTAAGCGATTGCAATTTCCACGCCACTCACCCTATGTATGCTGTTGGTTTTCATAGGATCTTAGTCGGAGCAAACTGTTCATGCCTGTTGATGTTGACGCGCTGGTGGATAGACGACGTTTGCGGCGCAAGGTGACTTTCTGGCGCGTCGCGACATTCATCGTGATCGCAGGAGCTCTTGTCGCTGGCCTCGCCTACGTCTCAGGTGTTTCCGGCCTGTCCAAGCGGTCGGCACATATCGCGCGGATCCCAATTGAAGGCGTGATCATAGAAAACCGCAAAACGCTGCAGATGATCGAGAAGATCAGCAAGGCCGACGCGGTCAAGGGCGTCGTGATCTCCATCAATTCGCCCGGAGGCAGCACAACCGGCGGCGAAGCGCTTTACCTGGCGCTGCGCGACCTGGCCGAAAAGAAACCGGTGGTCGCCGAGATCCGCACGATCGGAACGTCCGCAGGCTACATGGTTGCCCTGGCGGCCGATCACATCGTTGCGCGCTACAACACCATTACCGGCTCGATCGGTGTGCTGTTTCAATTCGGCAATCTGGAAAAACTTCTGGAGACGGTCGGTGTTCAAATGGAAGCGGTCAAGAGTGCACCTCTGAAAGCCGAGCCTGATTTTTATTCGGAAGCAAGCCCACAGGCGCGCGCCATGCTGCAGTCTCTTGTAAATGACTCTTATGAATGGTTTGTCGGACTGGTCGCCGAACGACGAAAGCTGGATCCCGCGACGGCAAAACAACTTGCCAACGGTCGCGTCCTGACCGGCCACTCCGCGCTGGAAAACAAGCTGGTTGATGCCATCGGCGGCGAAGACAAAGCTGTCGAATGGCTGGTCGCGGAAAAGGGCGTGACCAAGGATCTTCCGGTCGTCACATGGACGACAAATGAAAATCTTGACGAGCTGCCGTTTTCCTCCCGGATCTCCCGTGAATTCGGAAAAGGGATCGGATCTGCCATCATAAACCCGTTAAATGACGCTAAGGGGCTGATTCCTCGAGGCCTTACGCTTGACGGGCTCGTATCCGTTTGGCAGGCTTCTGACGCGGCAGAACAAAAACCGTAAGCCAGGGGGCTCTCCATGATCAAATCTGAGCTGGTTCAGCATATCGCAGAACAGAATCCGCATCTCTACCAGCGGGATGTCGAGAATATCGTCAATGCGATCCTGGATGAAATCACAGAGGCGCTCATGCGCGGAGATCGTGTCGAGCTTCGCGGCTTCGGAGCGTTTTCCGTAAAGAACCGCCCGGCACGCATCGGGCGCAATCCTCGCACCGGACAAAAAGTGGAAGTGGACGAGAAACACGTTCCCTTCTTCAAAACCGGTAAGGAAATGCGTATACGTTTGAACGACGGTGTTGATCACGGCGACGACTGAATCCGGTTCGCACGATCACCCGTTTCAATTCGAGTTCCATACTGACTATTCCGGGAGACCGCTGTGACCCGTTTCATCAAGAATGTGATCCTGTTCGCGATCGCGGTGGTCCTGGTTCCCTTGTCTGTGGCCAACAGGCATACGGTTTCCCTGTCACTGAACCCGTTCGACCCGCAGGACCCCAGACTGACAATTCCCGATGTTCCGTTGTTCTGGGTGATTTTCGCCAGCCTGGGTGTCGGTATTATTGTCGGCGGACTTGGAGCCTGGGCGAGACAGGGCCGGTGGCGCAAGGAAGCGCGGGTCAAGCGGCGTGAAGCCGACAAATGGCATAAGGAAGCCGATCAGCTTCGCGAGATGTCCGCTGCAAATCAACCTGCCACAGGTGTCAAGGGATTGCCGAGGCCGGGCGATCGGTCTGCGGCCTAGAATCTGCTGATGAATGCGAATTATCTCAAGCGATGAGATTGATGCCTGTCTTGAGGATCGGGATGTTCTCGAGACGCTTCGCCGGGCATTCCGTTCGAATATCGTGGCGCCAGTTGCTCCGGATTTAAGGATCGACCGGCTTGACCAACTGGCGGGGCACCTCACTCTCCAACCCGCCTGGACGAACTTTGCCGAACAAAATGATGTGACACGCGGTTATATCGGCTGCAGCCTGAATCTGGACCTTCCCGAGAACAAGGGCTTCGCTTCCAATCTCTATCTTCTCTATTCAGGGACAGGCGGCCAGCCGATAGCGCTCGTTGACGGCATGCGCATGAGAACCTGGCGCACCGCCGGTGTTCATGCGCTCGCAGCATCCTACCTGTCGCGCGAGGACGCACGACGATTGCTCGTGATCGGTGACGACCTTCGCCTGCCACGTCTACTTTCAGCCTACGCGACAGTTCGGAACCTGACATCCATCCTGTTCGCCGGAACATCACCCGAAGTTCGCAAAAAAGCCGCGAGCCAGCCGGAACTTGGTAATGTTCATTTCGGAGTGACCTCCGAAATTCATGCGGCACAAGAAGGCGCGGACATCATCTGCGTGGCGGGTCCCGACAACAGCTCCGGCAGCTATGACACCCTGACCTATCTTGATCCACCGGTCGGATGTCACGTCGACATTCTGGATCCCTCAGCCACGCTTTCCTCCGAGTTGCTTCAAGAGTCCCGACTGTTTTCGTCCGACCTTACGGCGCCCGCGCGTGCGGAACTGGAGTGGGCAGCAGACCTTTCGGATCTGGCCAAGGGATCGAAAGCAGGCAGGCGCTACTATGGCCAAAGAACGCTTTTTCTCCCCGGTGCCCGGACCGGTCTGGCGGACTTTGCAATCGCCGCACACATTTTTTTGAGATCCTGAGATCTGGAATATTCCCCGACAATAGCCACATAAGTGCGCAGTGGAGGATGATTCATCAAAGCGAACACCTGGGGGCCTGCCGAAACAACCGGTAGCCGGGAATACGCTTTGCCAACGTCGTTTTTCAAAGGAGCAGAACATGCTGACGACCCTTGCCTATTCGGCAAGCCTTCCAGCGATTGCGATCGGTCTGATCTTTTACGTTTCAGCCACGTCGGGGCTTGTCTATTAAGCCAAACGAAAGCCGGTTCCCTGGGAACCGGCTTTGTTGTTTCTTCTCAAATTTCATCCAGTCATTTCAGCCGGGGTCATCCATCCCATGACGGCGCCGCCGGCGTCTTTGAGGATTGCTATCCGGCCGATACCTTCCACATCGAACGGTGGTCTGAGAACCTCTCCGCCATGAGCGACTGCCAGTTCGAGGCGTTCATCGACATTGTCGACGGCGATGTAGGACATCCAGTGTTCGGGAACTCCATCGAAGTGGGGACCTTCCATCAGGAACATGCCTCCAACGTGTTTGTCACCAAGGTTTGCAACAATATAAGTGCTGCCACCATCCATTGGCATTTCCGTAAACGTCCACCCGATGGACTTGCCGTAAAACGCTCTGGCTTTTTCCGTGTCCCTGGTCATCAGTTCATTCCAGTAAAAAACACCGTGTTCAACCATCACGACCTCCACTTGGCAACAAATAAGATGGTCAACAGGCTAGCGCCATTGTGACGTCAAGGCCATGGCTCAATGCATGAATGGAAATGAACCTAACCGTCGCGCCTCGTGCCATATCCCGGCAACGTCCATCCCCGCAGGATCGCACCGCCACGCAGTATCAGGGCCACCGCCGCCGCCAGACATGCCGCGACGATCTGCGGTGTACCCATTGCCGCCAAAAGCACGAAGCTGCCAGCGCCGCCAAAAGCCGCGCTGACATAGATTTCAGGCTTGACGATGGAAGATGCCTCGCCTGCGATCGTATCGCGGATTATTCCGCCAAACGTCGCCGTCACCACTCCCATCAGCACCGCCACCAGCACCGTGTCTCCAACGGACATGGCCTTGGCGGCGCCCATGACCGAGTAAGCCGAAATCCCGATCGCGTCGGCCCAGCGCAGCGGCTTGCTCAAACGCTCGATCAGATGCGCAAAAAACCAGACGACAATGCTGACGAACAGACAGACCAGGACATAGGCTTCGTTCTCGACCCAGAAAACCGGGACTCCCAGCAAGAGGTCCCGCAAGGTGCCGCCGCCAATGCCAGTTACCGTCGCGAAAAACAGTAGTGCAATGAAGTCAAGCTGTTTGCGGGAGGCAACAATGCCGCCGGTTACCGCGAAAACGGCCACTCCCAGGTAATCGAGCAGCTGAAGCAGCATCGTGTTCTCCAACAAAAAAGCCGCTTCAACACCAGTCGAAAGCGGCTTTCAAGAAAAGAGTCAAAAGAGATTGCCGTCAAGCGCTCTTGTCGACGGTCTGGCCCGCGTCGCCGTTGCCTTCGGACTGTGGCTGCGGCACTTCCTTTGGACCGCCCTTTGATACGCCGACCATTGCCGGGCGCAGAACACGCTCACCGATGACGTATCCGGCCTGCATGACCTGAACAACAGTATTGTTCGGCACTTCGGTGTTCGGCACTTCAAACATGGCCTGGTGGAAGTTCGGGTCGAATTTCTGACCTTCCGGATCCAGCTTTTTCACACCATTCTTTTCGAGCTGGTTGAGCAGATCACGTTCAATCATTTCAACGCCGTCGATCAGGGCTGCAACACCGGCATCAGCGTTCTTCCGGTCGTCTTCCGGCAGCGCTTCGAGCGCCCGGCGCAGGTTGTCGGATACCGTCAGCATGTCACGCGCAAAGCCCGATACGGCGTATTGCCGTGCATCCCTGACTTCCTTTTCGGTCCGCCGGCGAAGATTTTCCATCTCCGCCATGGTCCGCAGAGCCCGATCCTTCAGATCAGCGTTCTCGGACTTCAGAACCTCTGTCGGATCAACCGCCTCTGCTTCCGCCGTTTCCGGGCTCGATGCCGCGGCTTCGGTCTCCGGAGTTACGCCTGAGGGCTGATCTTCCGGGGTTTTGTTCTCGTCACTCATGAATGTTCCGTTTGGCTCAAACTGTTTGCGGATGCTTATACGACCGGTTGCAGAGATTTCAAAGCAAATCGGCGGACACGCCGTTGCCTGTCCGCCGGATGCGTTCATCTGCTCCGCTGCCGGAGCAACCGCAGCAAATCCAGATTAGATTGCGCTCTTGATCCAGTCAGACAGTTTGCCCTTCGGAGCGGCTCCCACCTGGGTTGCCATGGGCTCGCCATCCTTGAACAGGATCAGCATCGGAATGGAGCGGACGCCATACTTCATGGCCATGTCCTGGTTCTCGTCGATGTTGAGCTTGGTGATTTTCACCGCCCCGTTCATCTCCTCGGAGATTTCCTCAAGGGCCGGCGCAATCATTTTACACGGACCGCACCATTCGGCCCAGAAGTCTACGACAACAGGATCTTCTGATTTCAGAACTTCGGCTTCGAAGGAAGCATCGGTAACTTGGGTGGTAGCCATATCAAGATCTCGTGGTTCGATGTCTCACGCCTACCCTATGTAAACGTGTCAGTTGGCCCGAACGTAGGTAGCGTCACGCCCCTCGTCAAGCCGCACTGCCGTCTGGCTTCAGCGAGGCGAGGGTTCTGTCGAGAATATCGCCGGGAATCTCCATCAACGACGGACCTGAGGTCCACAAGAGATACGCCCGGACGTCACGACCGGGGAAAATCTGGCGCAGCAACCCCCTGTAAACACTCAACTGCGCCCGATACTCGAGCGGAACCGCATCCGTTGTCGAAGGTGGGTAGAGGTTCGTCTTGTAATCCACAATCACAACCCGTTTATCCTCCACCAACAACCGGTCAATCTGCCCTGAGACCTCCACTTCCGTACCATCGGCGGCGCGAATCGTTCCGACAAGAGGAACTTCTGCCTGCGCATCGCCTTCGAAAAGCGGCGCGAAGGCTTCGCCCTGCACGATGGCGACCACTTCCTTCAGAAGCTTCTCCATGTTCCCGGAAAACTGAGGTTTCAAGGCTTGCTTCAGGAACCTTTCGGCAGCTGAAATGCGCTCATCAACCGGAACACCGGGCAAAAGTTCCAGCAACCGGTGCACAAGACGGCCGCGTTCCAGCGGCCACGAAGCCGGTTCCGTGCCTGCCAGCAACCGGTTGGCCGCCGGAACAGGAACGACACCGTCCTTTTCCTCCATCTCCTCGAAGGCTTTTGAGGGTTGCAGCCGTTTTTTCTTCGGCAATGGTGAAACGGTTTCTGTCAACCAGCCGGGCAGGCTTGCCGGACGATCTTCCGGCTGCTGATCCAGAACCGATGTTTCTTCCGAAATATCCAGCGCACTCTCCGATGCGCTTTTTTGCCAACGCCAGGCTACAGTATTCCCTGACGGGTCGCTCAATTCCCGTGCCTCAGGTTTCAGAGCCCGTTCGACAAGCGAATACCAGCATTCTTCATGAGCCCCCCGTTTCGGCTCCCAGCCGCACACGATCAGTCGATCCTCGGCGCGGGTCAGCGCGACGTACAGCAGGCGCCGGTACTCCTCGGCCTGGGCCTCGCGCAAGGTCTCGACCGCCTCGTCGTGCCAGGGTGTCCGGCTGGCTTTCGGCGGCAGCCAGATCAATGCAGGAGGCAGCAATTCGTTTGCCAGTCGTTCGTGTGGCAAAAAAGAGGGGTCATGGATGGCGCTGACGGGCGCAGCACCGGGGTCAACGAGCACGACAGTCTTTGCTTCCAGGCCCTTGGAGCCGTGAACGGTCATGATCCTGACCATGCCCTTGGTGTTGGTCAGCTCTCTCTTGATTTCCGTCGGAGCAGCAGCCATCCAGGCAAGAAACCCTTCCAGGCCTGGCGTCCCGGCCTGTTCATAGGCGATCGTCAGAGCCAGAAACTCGTCCAGAACGTCATCCACTTCCACGCCAAGCCTGGCGCGGAACGCCTTGCGGCCGCCATCGCTCCCCAGAAGCCGGGAGTAGAATTCATAAGGCGGAACGAAGTCGGCACGAGCCCGCCAATCTTCCAGCCGGGTCCTCACGTCATGCCATTGCGGGGACGATTCCGACCGCCTCACCAGCATCTGCCACAATGTACCGGGACGAATTTTCGCCGCCGTTTCCCTGGCTATTTCGAACAGGTTTTCGTCGGTCAGACCGAACAGCGGGCACTTCAGCACAGCGGCGAGCGACAGATCGTCTTCAGGCAACAACATGAACCGTCCGAGCGCAGCAAGATCCTGAACCGCTATGTGGTCCGTCAGAACCAGCCGGTCACTGCCGGCTGCGGGAACATTCAGTTCCTTGAGTTCCCGGTTGAGCGCTTCGACAAACGGCCCCCGCTTGCGCACCAGGATCATTACTTCTCCCGGATCCGCTGTGCCTTCGCGCATCCAGCCGGCGATCTGCGCTGCAATTCGCCTTGCAACCTTCAGCATCGGGCTACCGGACCCGACATGATCGACCGGCAGCCGCCAGTCCTCGGGCTCCTCGATGTCGGCTTCCACCTCGAGAGGCCAGAGATCCACTATTCCGGGATCACGCCTGATGGCTTCATGTACCGGAGCACTGACCTCCTGAGACAAACCACGATGGGCGGATTCCTCTTGAAAAACCCTGTCAACGGCGCCGAGCACGTCGGGTGTCGAACGAAAGGACAATTGCAGATTGACCGAATGAAATTCCTGCTCCGCGGCATCTGCCTGCTTCGAAAATGCGCGCCGCATGGCATCGAAATAGGCCGGGACAGCGCCCTGGAAGGAATAGATCGACTGTTTTTCATCACCGACCGCAAAGAGTGTTCTGGTCCGTTCATGCGCCCCGGCTCCAACAAAAAATTCAGAGGCGAGCGAAGTGACCACGTCCCATTGCCGCGGGCTGGTATCCTGTGCTTCATCGACGAGAATATGATCAAGCCCCTGGTCAAGCTTGTACTGGACCCATTGCGCAGCATCCGATTTCTGCAGCAACGTCGCCGTCTTGACGACAAGATCCTCAAAATCGAGAAAGCCTCGTGCCGTCTTGGCGCGTTCGTAGTGCCGTATCACCGCATCTGCCAACCGGAGCAGCGACGAAGTCCCCTCAAATGTGGCGATATTTCTGCGTTCCTCCAGAAGCGAAAGCAACCGCGACTGCTCGGCGGTCAGCGCTTCCATCATCTCAGGGAAATTCTCTGCCACCTTTTTTGTCGCGAGTGATTTTCGAGGATCCAGTTTCGATGTCAAAAAGACCGGCAGCCACGCCGCCCGGAAAGTTTCCGGGTCTTTCTGACGGGCAGCCTCAACGAGTGCTTCGGCACGCGCCTGATCTGTCTTGGCCCCCGTTTTCAAGGCTTCCGCGTAACTCAGGCAGGTGTTCCGATCGAACGGACAGCCGGTCCTGAAACGCGCGTCGAATTCGTCAAGCCGGTCGGACCCGTCAACACCCAGAAGCCCGGCAAGTTCTTCAATAGCGTCGTCAAGGCTGCCTGCGTCAACCGTCCAGCGGCGGAACGCATCACGGCTCTGGATCAGTTCCTCCAACGCCTTCTGTGCGCCGCCATCGCTCATGAGCGATATGACGGAAGCAAGTGCCTGGCCAAGGTGACTGGCCGGTTCAGATTCCGCCCGGTGAAGTACGGTCCCGCGCGCTTCTGCCATCAGCTCAGCGGCAACCCGGTCGTCAAGCACGGAAAAATGACCGGCGACGTTTGCTTCCAACGGGAACTGGTGAAGCAAGGCTTCGCAAAATCCGTGGATCGTCTGGATCTTCAGACCACCTGGTGTTTCCAGCGCCCGGGCAAACAACCGACGCGCCATTGCCAGCCGCGCAGCATCGGGCTTGCGCCCCTCAATGTCCCGAAGCTCGGCGGCGAGCGTTTCATCGGGCATGGTCACCCAGGCGCCGAGGTTGCCGAAGACACGGTTCGCCATTTCCGCCGCCGCAGCCTTTGTGAACGTCAGCGCCAGAATGCGGCTCGGGTCTGTCCCGTCCAGTAACAGCCGGACCACCCGGCGCGACAGCACGAATGTCTTTCCGGAACCGGCATTGGCGCTCACCCATGCCGATGCGCGTGGACGAGACGCAAGGTCCTGGCGTTTTCTGGTCAGTTCGGGAACCTGAATACCGCTCATGTCGGTTCCTCGCCTCCCAACGCCCATTCCTGGGTGCGTGCCAGGTGATCGTAGTCACCATCCATCGCCCTGCCGCGCATAACCCGGGCACGGGAGAGGTAACCGGTTTGCGGATTGCAATAGTGAGCGATCAATTGTTCCAGGCGTTGCCAGGCATCCTCAATGAGGTCTTCCAAGGATGTTTCCCTGGGATTGCGTGGAACCGGATCAGCACCGTCTTTCAGTTGCAGATAAAGCAGTTCGGAGATCTGCTTTCCTGATGGAACATCCTTGAACCCGGACCTCCTGATCATGGCAGCTTCCAGAGGCAACTGGGGAGACAACAACGCATCGACCTGCTTCTGGGACGGGATCTGCCCCGTCTTGTAGTCAATGACAGCCAGGTCTCCGGTTGTCATAAGATCAATACGGTCCGCGCGTCCCCGCAGCCGGAAATCGAAGCCCGGCAGCGTGAGTTCCACACCGCCACCAATCTCAAGAAACCGTTCCTCGACCGCTTTCGAACGTCGTTCCTCAAAGGCCACAAATCCTGTCGCGATCTTCTGGAACCGTGGCCACCACAACGCCCGAACGGCCGGAAAGGCATCGAGAGGCTCGAATAGTTTTTCGCCGATCTCCTTGAGGGCTGCAACGGCGCTGTCATCAAACGGTCCCGACCAGGTTGCGAGAAACTCGGCCAGGGCGTCGTGGATCAGGGTTCCCTTGTCGGCTGCTCCCGGTTCGCCGCCGATGGGATCCACCGCCTGCAGCTCCAGGACGTGACGGGCATAGATCGCATAGGGATCGCGGATCAGTCGCTCGATCTCCGTGATCGACAGCGATTTCGGTCTTGCACCGAGAGCGGGAGCTGGAACAGGCCGTTTTGCCGGCCTAACCGGACCATCCGGCTGGTCCAGAAGACCAGCCAGTTTTGCGTATGTACCTCCGCGCAGCTCCATCGAACGGGTCGCGTCGGGACCTGCGAGCGTCGTCAGTCGCTGCAGCCAGCGGGAGGCGACCGTGGGGGCGCCGTCAGCGCGTGCGGCTCGAGACAGGAGTACCCGTCTTGCTCCGAGCCCCTGAGCGAAATCATGGGCTGCGGCACCAAGTCGCCTTTCCGGCGGCTCCAGACCGATGTCCCGCTTCATGGGTCTGCTCAACCAGGGATCATTGCGGGTTCGTTGCGGCCAGATACCTTCATTGAGCCCGCCCAGGATCACGAAATCAAATGTCTGAAGACGCGCCTCCATCGGACCGAGTATCTGTACTCTCTGATCTCCCGGAAGCCTTCGGCGCACCGCCTGTCCCGCCATCAATGCAGGCAACACGGTCGGCCATTCGCCGGGCGGCACATCCAGGCCGCTCGACCCACCTTCAAGAAGGTCACTCAGAAACTGTGCGAGACCCTCACCCGCCTCTCCGGCATAAAGCTCATCAAAGGAACCGGTATCGTCCGTCGCCACGGCCTGGATGACCTCAATATGAAGCCGCGCAAGGTCGGTGACCGAGATCGCTTCAGTGCTTTCACCGAGATCTTCCAATGGTGCCAGGGCGACCGCGAGCCTTTCGACAAGGTCGACAATCACATCCCAGTCCGCTTCGTGCACTTTCTTCCAGCGCGGTATGTGCGCGTTGTCCACTTCCTCGCGGCTGGCTTCGACCGCAGCACGCAAACCGCCGGTTCCGGGTCTTGCACGCGGACCACGGATGACGCCGCGTTCCAATGCACGCGCGGCGGAACGGATATCCTTGAACGGCAAACCGAAACGTGCGAGCGGGTGCTTGAGCAACGCCAGAAGGTCGATCGGTTCACATCCATTCAAGGCCAGCTTTGCTGCAAGGACCGACAGGATCGCCGGAGCAGTCTGGTCGAGCGGACGCCCGGCACTGTCATCCACCTGGATGTTCCATCGTGACAATTCCGCCGCGACCCGTCGGGTCAGCATCCTGTCCGGTGAAATCAACGCCGCCATTTCATTCCGCTCAATCGCCTCACGCAAGGCAATCGACAGGCTCAGGGCTTCATCCGCTTCGTTGCGCGCCACCAGAATTGCGACATCTTCGAGAGCTTCTGCACGATCGGACTTTCCCGTTTCTGCAAGGAAGCCAGTCCAGGCGTCGGACGTATCGGCGGGCCGCAAGGCTTCAGAAACAAGTGTTTCCCTGAGTGTCCTCGCACGATCGGGAATCTCCCCGAGAGTTGCGACATCAGGACGGGAAACACCGAGCCGGTCGAGCAGTTGCTTGAGCGAGTATTGCGGATGAGACGGCAAGGTCGCCATGCCCTTGTCGATCCGCGCAGCGTTTGTCGTTGCACCGGCGCTACGTTGCCCAAGCGTTGCCCAGGACCTGTTATCGAGATGCTGATCAAGCCCCGGAAGCACGATGACGCCCTGCTTCAATCCGGCAACAACTTTCAAAAGTTCTGCGGTTGCAGGCACTGATCCGGTAACCCCGGCGACGATGACGGGGTTACCAGGTGCTGCCTTTGCAAGACGCTGAGCTTCCCGACGTATCAGCGCGGACCTGCGCGCTTTCGGATCCATCTGTCCCCGTTCGGCAAGGTGGGTCGGCCAGGCTTCCTGCACGATCTTCAGAAAATCCAGCGTGATCTGCCAATAGCGCGCAAAATCCTCCGGAACGAGCGCGGTCAGTTCACTCCAGTCCGCCTCCTCGGTCTCAACCTCGTCCATCAGTGACAGCAGATCTGCGGCGAGCCAGGCGGCATCCGCAGTGGAAGCGGGAACACCCAGGGGTTCGTCCAGACGCAAGCTCAGCGCTTCCCGGCGCAGGGTTCCCTTCCAGGCCTTGACGAGCCGGGTCATTGCCAGGTGACGCTCTAGCAGGGGCATCGCCGGTGGCAGGGGCGCAAGATCGATGTCAGCCGCGAGGCTCTGAGCGTCTTCATCCGCATCGCCAACGGGCCTGATATCGGGCAGAAGTACCGGTATTCCACCGAACTTCTTCTGAAAGACCTGCGGAAGCAGCCGTGCAGAGCGCCGCGTCGGCAGATACAGTGTCACCGAAGGCAAAAGGTGAGGATTGTCCTGGGGACAAAATCCCGGAACCAGGGCGCCTTCAACAAGCTTGTCGACGAGAGTTTCGAGGAAGGGAACGGATGGCGGAACCGAATAGAGACGCGCGCGCTCGGCCATTCTAAAACCCTTTTGAAGAATACGGAGCCGCTCGACCCGGTCTTCGGTTATGGCGACACAATCGGCTTGCATCCGTGCGCGCGTGTTTTGAAGCGCAAAGTTGTCCGCCTTTCAACTGGCGAAGCATCTGATCGGCATTCCATTGGATGCGGGATGTCTTGCGCATATTCTGCACTTTGACCCCAGTGGCAACCAGCGGAATGGAAAGTCGCCCTTCTGGTCCGAAACTCGGCCCATCTTCCTCGCTGCCGAGCAGGTCCGATACCGTGCACCGAACGTCGCTCCGCGTCTCGGAAATGAGCCGATCTGGATCCATCAAGAGGCTCCGTGTACTTCAATTGGACTACCGGCCAAACGCTCACATACGACTTTGAATCGCTGAATGTGGTCTTGCCCGGATACAAGGCGCAAGCTTGCAGGAAACAACCCGATTTTCAAGAGCTTGCGACGCTGTTGCCAGCCTAATCCACCTCGTCGCCAAGCGGGACCAACACGGCTTTGAATTGCTTTGCCAGGCGCTTCAGCTGGCAGCAACATTGCTGGTTGCGTTTTTCCCGGTCGATTCTGGCTGTTTCCAGCACCGTTTCGACTTTTTGTCTGAGCGCGCTGCCTAGGCGGCGCTGCCACCAACGGCATATTCCGCAGCACGGATTGCATCCGGTGTGCCTATGTGAAGCCACAGACCTTCCATCTGAACACCGAACAGGCGCCCTGATTCGATTGCCCGGTCAAACAGGATGTTCATCGAGAACGGTCCCTCCGGTGCGTCCTCGAAAAATCGCGGATGCAGGATCGCCGCCCCCGCATAGGCAAAGGGTGTCACGCCTTTTTCCAACCGTCTGGTAAGACTGCCGTCTTTCGACATTTCGAAGTCCCCCCGACCTGCATACCCGACGGACTTGACTGTTTCGGCGACCAGGAGAAGGGCATCCATGCGGTCCTCGTCCCAGGCATCAACCATGTGTTCCAGGTTCGGTTTGACGCCTTCGATCCAGTAGCAGGTATCGGCGTTCAACTGGAAGAACGGATCTGCACCAAGCAGCGGAAGCGCATTCTTGATGCCGCCCCCGGTTTCCAGCAGTTGCTCGCGTTCATCGGAGATGAGGATTTCCATGTCACTGCGGCGGCGCACATGAACTTCGACAAGATCGGCAAGGTAATGCACGTTGACCACGCATGTCCTCACTCCTGCCGCGGCCAGCCGGTCCATACCGTGGTCAATCAGCGCCTGGCCATTGACTTCGATCAGCGGCTTGGGCGTGGTCGCGGTCAGAGGACGCATCCTCTTGCCAAGGCCTGCGGCCAGGATCATTGCTTTTGATGGGCGGAACCGCTGTTGATTCATTTTTTCACTCGAATGATTGTGCCCGGCATCGCACGACCTGTTTTTCAGAACCGGAAACGTCCGTACCAGTCTTTCAAGCCCGACATGCCCGGCCTTTCAAGAACGCGATCCAGATAGCCTATCATGCGCGGCAAATGGCTCAAATAAGCCGGCTTGGCATCACGCCGCGCCAGCCGGACGAAAATCCCGAGGATCTTCGAAACTCGCTGAACCGCCATTACCGAATAGGCGTCTGAAAAGCTGGCCCTGTCGAACCCCGGAGACTGCTTCTCCATCCCGGAGACATAAGCATCATACAGACTGGTTTCCAGCTCGACACTCATTTCGGTTCGAGCGTCCAGCAAAAGAGAGGCAACATCATAGGCGACGGGGCCGATCACCGTATCCTGCAAATCGATCAATCCGATCCTGTCGATGCCGCCTGCCGCTTCCTGCCACAGCAAATTTGGGGAATGGAAGTCCCGAAGCACCCATCCCCGTTGCGCACCGGAAACACGATCCAGGTTCTGATGCCAAAGAGCTGCAAATTCCGCGCGCAAGGACGCATCAACAGGATCTCCCGAGATTTCGGGGACATACCAGTCCAGAAACAAGGCAGCTTCCGCAATGAGCGCCGCATCCGAGTAATGCGGAACCTCATAGGTCCCTCCCTCCTTAAGCCGGACACTCTCGGGCCAACTTTGCCGGTGGAGGTGAACAAGGATATCGATGGCGACACGGTAGCGCGCAGGTTCCGGACGGCCATCGACCACAATCGTTTCGCTGCCGAAGTCCTCGGAAAGAACGAGACCATTTTCAAGGTCGGCCGAAAAGGTTTCCGGCGCCCTGATCCCCCGCCGGCGCAGCTCAGAACCGATCGCAAGAACGGAGCGGCAGTCCTGCGCCAGATGGACACGGGTCATGTATGCCCTGACGTCTTCCGAAACGGTACCTTCCCGAAAGGGCCAGCGCATCAGAACAGATCTTCCGGATATCGATGCGATGCTTTCGAACGTCCGCAAGGAGGCATCTCCGGCCAGAAACCGGCGGTTGGCACTACCGAGACCTGCATTTTCCAGGAAATCTCGAACACCGAGCGTCTGCTCGATGCGCTGCTGCCAGTCCGGGTTTTCGGAATGGAAAACGAACCGCCTGTTGTCCGTCTCTTCATCCGGCTGGACAATCTGTATCCACAAGGCATCCCGCGGGAGCAGGCTTTCCGCCCTTTCGGGCCACTCGATCAGTGCGGCTCCTGTTTCCAGAAGATCTTCAAGACCGAGTTCTTCCAGCTCTTCCGGTTCTTCAAGACGATAGAGATCGAAGTGTGACAGGTCGAACCGCGGGAATTCGTAAGTCTGCACCAGTGTGAAAGTCGGGCTTGGTACTTCCAGACCCACGTCCGCCGCGAAAGTTCTGATCAAGGCACGTGCAAAAGTGGATTTGCCGGCTCCCAGGTCTCCGGAGAGGCACACAACATCCCCCGCCTTCAGGATCATGGCGATGTCATCCGCCAACTGCCCTGTTTCAGTTTCGCCGGATGTCTCCAGTGTCAGGAATGATGCAGGCAATTGCCGCAGCCGGTGCTCTGCCATGGGCCGTCCTGTTTATTCGGCGGCGACCTGGTCCGCCAATTCGGGGCGCGCCGGAAACACGCATGTGACGGTTGTCCCCTTGCCTTCTGCGGATTCGATATCAACCGTACCGCCGTGAAGCTCAACAAAACTCTTCACGATGGCCAATCCAAGTCCGGCACCCTGCCTGCGGCTGCCGGTGTCGTGGCCGACAAAGCGGTTGAAGACCTGGGCGAGAATTTCGGCCGGTATGCCATAGCCATGGTCCTGCACCACGAAGGAAACCTTGTCGTCCTCCCGGTTGCAGCTCACATCGACGACGCCGTTTTCTTCCGAATAGCGCACAGCATTGGCAATCAGGTTGAACAGGACCTGCCGGAGCCTTTTCTCATCTGCAACGATGACGCCGATGTTTTCAGGCACATTGGTTCGGAGATTGATCTTTGCTTCGGCAATTCGGTCTTTCAGCCCTTCGACGGCTGCCGATACGGTGGAGGCAACATCGACCTCACCCAGATCGAGTTCCATGATACCGGCATCAAGCGTCGCCAGATCAAGAATGTCATTGATGATTGCAAGAAGTGCCGAAGAAGACGACTGAATATATTCGGCATATTCACCCTGTTTTTCGGACAGTTCTCCGAACTTCGGATCCGACAGCAGTTGGGCAAATCCGATGATATTGGTCAGCGGTGAGCGCAATTCGTAGGAAACGTGCTGGATAAAGGCGTTCTTGATCTGATCGGCCTGCTGCAGCGCCTCGTTCTTCTCAAGCAGGGCGCGTTCGACATTCACGCTGTCCGTCACGTCGACGAAGGTTACCAGCGTCCCGCCATCCGGCAACGGGACGGTGGCATAATCAAGAACATCGCCATTGTGGCGTTCAAGACGGCTGACCTTGTGCGTGCGATTGTCGAGGAGGCCGGTGACATTTCCAGCCAGCTGTTCCCAGGCGTTTTCTTCCGTTTCGCTGAGTGTACAGGCCGAGACGACTTCGTTGACGTGCGGCAACTCAGCCAACTGGTCTTCCTCGAGCTGCCAGATACGGCCGAATGCCGGGTTCCAGAGGCGCAGACGGCCATCGGACCCGAACACGGCAACGGCTTCGGACAGATTATCGAGAGTTTCACCCTGAACCCGGGTCAGCGCGTTGTACCTGCTTTCCAGGTCAAGCCGCTCGGTGAAGTTTTCATAGATATAAGTGACGCCGCCCTGCGGATGGGGGTTCGCAATGACACGCAAGGTGCGGCCATCGGGCAAATGCCACCAGCTTTCCCGCGCTTCCAGCGACTGGTAGCTTTTCAGCATCTTGTTGCGCCAGACCCGGTAGTCGGCCTGTTCGGGCAGTTTGCGCGAGGCACGAAGCGCATCCAGGACAGTGCTGTCTTCCGGGCGGCTCTCCAGGAAGGCATCATCCAGGTCCCAGAGCTGACGGAATGCAGCATTGTAAAACTGCAGCTTGCGATCGCTGCCGTAAATTGCGACCGCGGCGGCAAGCTGGTCCAGCGTGCGGCCATGAAATTCCTCGGCCCTGCCGAGTTCCTTGCGCGCCTGTTCAAGCTCACTGATGTCAACGGCAATACCGGCACCGCCGACACTCGCGTTGACATCGGTGACTTCAAACACGCACCGGTCGCCGGAGGCGACAATGGGAATGCGTGCCGAGAAGCACCCATCTTCGGTGCGCTGCACGGCCATGGCTGTACGGGCTGCAGCGTCCAGGAATGTCGCCCCTTCCCTGATTGCACTTTCCGCATCGGTCATCTCAACGGCTTCGGCGTATGCCGCATTGGCCCAGATCAGTTTGCCTTCCGCGTCCCGCTGCCAGGCCGGAGCGGGCATGGCGTCCAGCAATGCGTGCAGCATATGGAGCTCGCCGGAAATTCTGGCGTTGCGTGCGGACAGTTCCGCCTGCATCTGCCGTTCGCCGGTCAGATCGCGCAAACGCAGGACAACCGCGCCACCGGTGGTGCGCCCCAGGGCCTCCACATAAGTGCCCGTGCGTGTCTTCAATGTTGCGGTAAAGGCCTCGCCGGTCCGAAACAGCATATCCAGATGCCGCTCGAGATCGCCGGCACATTTGGTCGTGAGCCAGCTTCCAAGTGCAAGGAGCTGCGCAGGAGGACGCGGCACACCCGATTTTTCAGGAAGAATGCCCCAGATCTGCGGGACGGCACCGTTGCCGGTCCAGACGATCACACGCTGCTCATCCGTGTTGAGCATGGCCTCCAGCCGATCGATCCGGAATTTCAGGTCGCTCTTTTCCTTTTCAAGCGATGCAGTTACCTGAGCGGACTGCTTGCGATGCCTGACAAGGGAGACAGCCGCGGTTACGGCAAAGGCGCACATGCCACCGACTGCGCCAACAAGGATCATTGCACCCGGATTGATCGCGGCTGTGGTATCGGCGAGCATGTTCGCTGCCGCCGGACCCGACATAAGTCCGCAGCCCGCCAGAGCCGTGCTGCCGAGCTTCAACGATTTCAGACTCCGATCTCGCCACGCCGCGCTTTTGAGCGCGCCGTCCTTGCTGCCTTTCGGCATATTATGATCCCCTTACGCCGCCTATCCCGCCTTGCGGGAGCAGCCCCCGGATTCTGGGAGCAAATCAAAGGCATCCGCCTCTTGGCCCCTGATTCGCTTAAACCATAACCTTTTTGAGAATCACGCAGAAGAGTCCGTAACCGAAAAGTTAACAGAACCCTTCAAATTGAAGGGTTCTGCATTTTTTTGTTCACATGGCCGAATCGTGGCGATTACCACATGTAGTGGGCCAGTTTTGTGAAATCAGTATTTGTAGTGCTCTGCCTTGAACGGACCAGCCTTATTAATCCCCAGATAATCAGATTGATTGTCCGTCAATTCGGTTAACGTGACACCCAGTTTTTCAAGGTGCAGACGGGCAACCTTTTCATCCAGGTGCTTCGGCAGAACATACACTTCGTTCTTGTACTGATCGCCCTTGGAGTAGAGCTCGATCTGCGCCAGAACCTGGTTGGTGAAACTCGCGGACATCACGAAGCTCGGATGACCGGTCGCATTGCCGAGATTTACCAGGCGTCCCTGTGACAAGAGGATCATGCGCTTGCCGTCCGGAAATTCGTACATGTCGACCTGGTCCTTGACCGGGCGGCACTTGGTGTTCTTCAGAGCGGCAACCTGAATTTCATTGTCGAAGTGGCCAATGTTGCAGACGATGGCCATGTCCTTCATGCCACGCATGTGGTCGAAGGTGATAATGTCCTTGTTGCCTGTCGCGGTGACGTAGATGTCGCCTTCCGGCAGTGCCTGTTCCATGGTCTTGACCTCAAAGCCGTCCATGGAAGCCTGCAGCGCGCAGATCGGGTCGATTTCAGTAACGATGACCCGGGCGCCGGCGCCTGCCAGAGACTGAGCGGAGCCCTTGCCGACATCGCCATAACCGCAAACAACGGCAACCTTGCCGGACATCATCACATCGGTGCCGCGCCGAATTCCATCGACGAGAGATTCACGGCAACCGTAACGGTTGTCGAACTTCGACTTGGTGACACTGTCGTTGACATTGATCGCCGGGAACGGCAGCGCGCCCTTCTTCTGCATTTCGTAAAGACGAAGGACACCGGTGGTGGTTTCTTCCGAAACACCCTGGATCAGCTCTTTCTGCTTTGTGAACCAGCCCGGATGAGAGGCCATGCGCTTCTTGATCTGAGCGAAGAGGCACTCTTCCTCCTCCGAAGTCGGGTTCTCGATGAGGCCGGTTTCACCAGCTTCAACGCGTGCACCCATCAGGATGTAAAGCGTTGCATCGCCGCCATCATCCAGGATCATGTTGGCGCCATCGGGGAAATCGAAGATCTTGTCGGCATAATCCCAATATTCTTCCAGTGTCTCGCCCTTGATAGCGAAAACCGGAACACCAGCCGCTGCGATCGCAGCTGCTGCCTGATCCTGAGTGGAATAGATGTTACAGGACGCCCAACGGACTTCGGCGCCCAGAGCAACCAGCGTCTCGATCAGCACTGCTGTCTGGATGGTCATATGCAGAGAGCCGGCAATGCGTGCGCCCTTCAGCGGCTTGGTTTCGCCAAATTCCGCACGGCATGCCATCAGGCCCGGCATTTCGTGTTCGGCGATTTCGATCTCTGTGCGGCCCCAGTCTGCGAGCCCGATGTCTTTGACGATGTAGTCAGTCATGAAAATGTCCTGCTGTTGGATCCAGCTTTGTGCGCCGGCCTTGTGAAAGCAGCTGCCCTGTTGCCGATCAGTGAACGTCACGGGTTCGGCAGCCGCCAGCCGGATTCCGGTTCAAGCCGGAAGCCGTTGGGTGCGGTTATAGCGCCCGAATCCACTTCTCGCAATAAAGATATAAAGAATTCTTTATATGATTTTTTTCAACTGCGGTTCACCGCTGATAAAGGTCTTCCCTGGAAGGCGGCAGTCCGGAAGGCCCTTTCGTACGGCGGGACGCGACGGTCTGGAAGATACCGATGGACCCGCGGTCGAAACCGAGGGATACACCGCACAGATAGGCCAGCCAGAGACGGTATTTCTGTTCACCGATGTCCGCGATTGCCGCGTCCCTGACCGCCATCAGGTTTTCGGCCCAAAGGCGCGTGGTGCGGGCATAGTGTTCACGCCATGCCTCCACGTCGTGAACTTCAAATCCGTGCGCTTCCAGATTTGTCAGTGTCCAGCCGATATGGTCCACTTCTCCACCAGGGAAGATATAGCGTACCAATGCCTGGTACTCCGGCTTCTTTCGGCGAAACTTCTTCAGGTCCTTCTTGCCGCGCCGAGTGATTGCGTGGTGCAGATAGATCCCCCGCGGCTTGAGCAGCCGATGCACGCTCTGGAAATAATTGTCGTAGTTGTCCAGACCGACGGCTTCGAACATGCCGATTGAGGAAATCTTGTCGAACCGTTCGCCCTTCATGTCGCGGTAATCGATCAACTCGACCGAAACCTTGTCCTCAAGACCACGCTCCGCGATCCTTTCGCGCGCAAGTTTGAGCTGCTCTTCGGCAAGGGTCACACCGACCGCCGTCACGCCATAATGTTCCGCCGCATGGCAGATCAGGGCCCCCCAACCGCAACCGATATCGAGCATCCGGTCGCCAGGCTTCAGGCGAAGTTTCCTGCAAATCATGTCCAGCTTGTCTTTCTGGGCTGTTGCCAGATCATTGGACCAATCGCGGAAATATGCGCACGTATAAACCATCTCGGGGTCAAGAAAGAGCTTATAGAAGTCATTTGAGACGTCGTAGTGAAAGGCGATGTCGTCCTTCCGGCTGCCGGAGCCTCTGTCGGCCACCGTGCCGGCGTCCAGACCCTCTTCCTGTTGCCGGGCGCCGGTGTCCTTTGCACCCAGTAGCAGCGGTACCGCGTTTTTCAGCAGCAACATCTTGTTCAGCCGCTTGCGCAGTTCCCGGCTTTTGATCTTGGGTCTTCTCTCGGCGAATTCGAAGATTGTTCCGCCGCGCGGGTCGATCTCTCCGGTGGAATAAAGGTCGACGACGGTCTTGATACCCGGACTGCGAAGCAGCCTGGTTAGAGCTTTGGGTGCCAGCGCAATCCGAAGTCCGTCCGCTGCTGCATCCGCCGGGACGAGAGATCCGTCCCATAATTCGAATGCAAACTGCAGATCCAGTGCCTGATGAAGATGAGAGAGCACGGACCGTGCCGCTGAAATCGTCCGGTCACCGGATTGGCTTGCCATAACATTCCCCACCAAGTTTACGGCATATGATCCGCGTCTTGACACCCTTTCGAACCGGCACGCGGGTTCTTCCCTGGAAACGAACGATCCAGGTCCTGGACATCAATCCGTTTCGCCAAATCCGCTTTCAACTAGTTCCGAAATCGCGTCGAGTGCAGCCTGCGCTTCCTGGCCGCTGACGCAAACCCTGATGCAGCAGCCCGGACTGGCCGCCAGCATCATCAGTCCCATGATCGATGTTCCGCCAACCGTCTGTCCGTCCTTCGACACCTGAACATCAGCCTCGAAGGTCTCGACAAGCTTGACCATCTTGGCAGATGCCCGGGCATGCAATCCGCGCTGGTTGACGATGGTCAGGTCTTTTTCAAACAAATTCTGTGCCGTCATAATCGTTTTTAGTTTTGTCCCGACAGCACCTGGCTTGCAACTGAAATGTATTTTTGTCCGGCCTGACGAGCCTCATCGACGGCGTCTGCCAACTCCCTGTCCGCGCGTACACTGGCAAGCTTGATAAGCATCGGCAGGTTCACCCCGGCAACCACTTCCACGGATTTGCCATCCATGACGGAAATGGCCAGATTGGAAGGCGTACCGCCAAACATGTCCGTCAGCAAAACAACCCCGTTACCGGAATTGGCTGCCTCCACGGCGGACAAAATGTCCTGCCGTCTCTGTTCCATGTCGTCGTCGGGACCAATGGAAATTGTTTCGATCTGTTCCTGGGGACCGACAACATGCTCCAGCGCCGCCTTGAATTCTTCAGCGAGGCGTCCGTGCGTAACAAGTACAAGTCCGATCATTCAGTCTTCAGCCTGACTATCGTGTGCATTTGGCTCTCAAACGGAGCCGGGCGTTTATCAGTCTGATGCACTCTCTTCAACCGTTAAACCAGTTGCAAGCAAAAAACGCATCGATACCCTAAATGTAATCCGGAGAAGCCGGAAAGAGCGTTCGCAATCCCCAGCGCAGCAACCTCAGACTGACGTCCGGCCTGTTTGCCGGGCAAGTCAGCGCGGGGAGTGAGACTGTCTCAAGGTTCTGCCGCGTGACGGAGTTGTCCGGCAGGCGTTCCATTGTCCCGATCGGGCGCAAACTGACAACAATGTGCACCTTCGCCGCCGATATCGCCTGCGTTGCCTGCACCCCTGCCCCGCGCACTTCCATCAAGCCCAGAATACTTTCCGGCGCCCTTGCAACGAGCTGCCCCCGCTCTGCCGACAGGACGACACGGTCGTCGGCGACCAGGACACCCAGATTGCCGCTGGCCCTTGCTGCAGTAATCAGCGTGTCGGTCAGTTCCGATTTGCCGCTGCCGGATTCTCCCTGGATGAGGATACCGCGCGTTCCGACAACAAGGCAGTTTGCGTGAACGGATTGCCCGGTCACTTGGCGGTTCCCGCTGGTAGATAAATCGTGAACCGGGCGCCTGCGATCTTGGCCTCCCCATCCGCGCCCTGTTCCTTGCGGTTGGTCGCGGACAACGTGCCACCATGCGCTTCGATTATCTGTCTCGAGATGGAAAGCCCGAGCCCGGAATTGTTACCAAAGCCTTCACCGTCGGGTCGGTCGGTATAAAAGCGCTCGAATATGCGTTCGGTATTTTCCGCACGAATTCCGGATCCGTCGTCGTCCACAGTGACCCTGATCCGTCGGCCCTCGCGGGCAAGATCGATCCGCACCGTCCCACTGGTTGGAGAAAAGGACCGCGCGTTGTCGAGAAGATTGCTGATCACCTGTCCAAGCCGGATGTCGTGCCCCTGGACCCGATAGGGTTTGGAGCCTGGCGCATCCGCGACTGTCAGTTTCACCTTGGCTTCTTCAGCACCGGTATGCTGGTTTGCCGCATCCGCCATGTTTCGCAGAAGTTCGGCCAGATCGATTGTCTCTGACTGAATGCGGGCAAGCTCCGCATCGAGACGCGACGCATCTGAAATGTCGCTGATCAACCGGTCCAGACGGCGAACGTCATGCTGGATAACTTCCATCAGCCGGTCCTGAGAGGACTTTGTTCTTGCAAGCGGCAAGGTTTCAACGGCACTTCTCAATGAAGTCAGCGGGTTCTTGAGTTCATGGGCGACGTCCGCGGCAAAACGCTCGATCGCATCAATCTTGTTGTACAGCGCATTGGTCATTTCCCGGAATGAACGGGCGAGATGGCCGATCTCGTCCTGACGTTCCGAGAATTCCGGAATTTCCTCGCGGGAATTGGATCCGCGGCGTACCCGGTCTGCTGCGGCAGCCAACCTGCGCACCGGCCCGGCGATCGTACCTGCCAAAAGGATCGACAACAGGATCGTTACTGTTGCCGCGAACAGAAACACGCGGATAATGGCGATACGTTCAGCCCGAACAATCGCGTCGATGTCTCCCCCCTGTGTCGACAGAAGCAAAGCGCCAAGAACGGCGCGAAAACGCTGGATCGGAACAGCAACTGAAACAATCAGTTCACCTCGCTGCGAGATCCGCGTCACACTGGCCGGTGACCCGGCCAGCGCTGCCTCCACCTCCGGATAGGCACGCCCGTCGCCACCACCGACTTCCTGGTAGAGCGGCAAGTCCCCTTGCCGAAGCAGGCGTTTGGTCCATTGCCAGGCTGAATCCCAAAAACCGGTCTCTTGCGCCGTCGGCGGCGGCAGATCGAAGCGAAGGATCTGCGCGCTGGAATAGAGGTGGCGGGAATCGAGGATCAGAATGCCTTCCGGATCGTAAATCCGGGCGCGGGTCTTGGTCGGGGAAATCAAGCGCCGAAGCACAGGACCTACCCGTTCAGGGTTGATCGGAAAATCGAGACTGTCCAGATCATCGACCGTGGGCGTGATGCTTTCCCCGGCCTGCAATTGCAGCAATCGCTCCGGATCCACGGTGATCGTTCCGGTGTCTACCGTTGCCGACGCGGCAATCGCACCGGCAATGATCTCACCTTGCGTCAGCAGGCTCTGAACCCGGGCGTCGATCAGCCCCGCCCGAAACTGGTTCAGATAAAGGATGCCGATCACGAGAGCGAGCAGGCCGACGAGATTGATCGCAATGATCCGGCGCGTCAGCGACGACAGCACATAGGTTCCGAAAATACGGCCCAACTGGTTCAGAAGACGGCGCCGGATCCGCTTGTTGCCAAGCCGGCGCAGGCGGGAGCGCTCCGAACCGTTGGCGGGATCGGAGTCGACAATGCTCTCAGCGCTCTCGCTTTCAACCGCCATCTGCCCGCTATCTTAATGGCTGCTTCAGACTTCCCGGAAGCGGTACCCAACTCCATAAAGTGTTTCAATCATGTCGAAGTCGTCGTCAACAACCTTGAACTTTTTCCGCAGACGCTTGATGTGGCTGTCGATTGTCCGGTCGTCCACGTAGACCTGGTCATCATAAGCTGCATCCATGAGCGCATTGCGGCTTTTCACGACCCCGGGCCGCTGCGCCAGGGCAGACAGGATCAGGAATTCTGTGACTGTCAGCGTTACGGGCTTGTTGTTCCAGGTGCAGGTGTGTCGTTCCTGATCCATGACGAGCTGGCCACGCTCAAGCAATTTGTCCGCGTCGTCTCGCGGCGCGCTGGCATCCTTCGGCTGTGCCCTGCGCAGAACCGCACGCACACGCTCGACCAGAAGACGCTGGGAAAACGGTTTGCGAATAAAATCGTCCGCCCCCATTTTCAAACCGAACAATTCATCGATCTCGTCATCCTTGGATGTCAGAAAGATGACCGGCAGATCCGAGTTCTGGCGCAATCGGCGCAGCAACTCCATGCCGTCCATGCGCGGCATCTTGATATCGAATATTGCCAATTGCGGAGGGTCGCTCTGCAGCCCATCAAGCGCAGACGTTCCGTCCGTGTAGGTCTGGACGCGGTAGCCTTCCGTCTCAAGCGCAATCGACACCGAAGTCAAAATGTTGCGGTCGTCATCGACCAGAGCAATTGTCGGCATACTTTATTTTCCATTTCCGGCAGCGCACGACAGTACGCATCGGTATTACTTACTGTATCACACAGCCTTTGGCCTGCTAAATGCGCATAAATTAAGGCAAACCCTATCTTCAGGCGTTCCAAAAACCTTCAGACCGGGTCGCAATCTGCTTGATGAGGGCTTGAACACCGAAATACAAGGTCTCTTTTGGACGCTTTGTACGTTAACCACTCGCGAACACAAAATTCGTTAACAGGATGCGCGATTTAAGTGCGAATATTTTCGCATTGCCCTTCAAGTCGAACAATTCGAAGGTTTCGTTTATTACTTTGCATTCCAAATTAATCATTCAAAACTTTGCGCGGCATTTTAATCGATTAAACAATGACATAGCACCTTTGGTAGTCTTGCTGCCGTTCAGTCATTCTACTAGGTTCGCAGCCCTCACAGCCGGAAAAGTCTTCTTGGTCTGTCTCCGGCGACGGAATTGCACCCATCACGAGGACTGCGGGAACATGCAAGAAACAGGTGTCAGGAACCCTTCCAGTGGCAGCGAAACCTTCGGCTTCAAGGGGCTGAAGGCGCTCTATTGGAACCAGAACGAGCCTGCCCTTTACGAACATTCCCTGTCCCGCGGTGAAGCCAGGCTTGCAGCAGGCGGTGCGCTCGTAGCCGAAACCGGCATCCACACCGGAAGATCTCCGAAAGACAAATTCGTGGTTCTCGACGAGGAGACCAGAGATACCGTCTGGTGGGACAACAACGCCCAGATTTCAAAGTCGCAATTCGATGTCCTTTTGGACGATTTCCTGGAGCATGCGGAAGGTCTCGAGCTGTTTGCACAGGACCTGTATGGCGGAGCGGATCCAAAGCACCGCCTGCCTGTGCGGGTCTATACACAATATGCCTGGCACTCTCTGTTCATCCGCAACTTGCTGCTGCGGCCAAAGGCTGCGGAGCTTGCTTCCTTCGCACCGGAAATGACGATCGTAGATCTGCCGAGCTTCAAAGCCGATCCCGCGCGGCACGGATGCCGAAGCGAAACGGTCATCGCCTGCGACCTGACCCGAAAGATCGTCCTCATCGGTGGAACGTCCTACGCCGGTGAGATGAAAAAGTCGGTCTTCACAATGCTGAACCACCTGCTGCCGGCGAAAGGCATCATGTCGATGCATTGTTCCGCAAATGTCGGCGACGCCGGTGACACAGCCGTCTTTTTCGGTCTGTCGGGAACAGGCAAGACAACACTCTCCGCTGACCCTGACCGGACGCTGATCGGCGACGATGAACATGGCTGGAGCGAAGGTGGCGTCTTTAATTTCGAGGGTGGCTGCTACGCCAAGACGATCAAACTTTCCGCCGAAGCGGAACCCGAAATCTACTCGACGACGCAGCGGTTCGGCACAGTGCTGGAAAACGTGGTGCTGGATGAAAATCGCATCCCGGATTTCAACGACGGTTCAAAAACCGAAAATACCCGTGCCGCCTACCCGATCCATTTCATCTCGAACGCCAGTGGGACCGGTTACGCACCGATACCAAAGACGATCATCATGCTGACTGCGGATGCGTTCGGCGTGATGCCTCCTCTTGCCCGGCTGACGCCCGCACAGGCGATGTATCACTTTCTGTCCGGATACACGGCCAAAGTAGCCGGTACCGAAAAGGGTGTCACGGAGCCGCAAGCAACTTTCTCTACCTGCTTCGGTGCTCCGTTCCTGCCGCGACATCCGTCCGAATACGGCAATCTGCTGAAAGAGCTGATCGCAAAACACAATGTGGATTGCTGGCTGGTCAACACCGGCTGGACCGGTGGAGCACACGGTACCGGCCACCGCATGCCAATCAAGGCAACCCGCACGTTGCTCCAGGCTGCCCTTTCGGGAGACCTCAAAGAGGCAGAATTCCGCACGGATGCGAATTTCGGCTTTGAAGTCCCTGTCGCTGTTCCGGGTGTCGAGACAAATATCCTGACACCGCGCGAAACCTGGAGCGACAGGAAGGCCTACGATCTGCAGGCAGCCAGACTCGTCCAGATGTTCGTCGACAACTTCGAGACATTTGAGGCCCATGTGGACGGAACCGTTCGAAACGCGGCTCCCTGTCTTCAGTCAGCCGCCGAGTAGAGACTAAAAACCAACTGACCAAATGGATCGGCATCTGAGGCGTCAGGTGCCGTTTCTGTTTTGTAGAGCTTTCATCTGCTTCAAAAATTTCTATATTCGAGTCGGGCAGACATTCTTCGGGGATCAAGCAATGACGAATGCACATAGCCGGCAAATCGCTGATGTGTTGAAAGCCGCGGAAGACTGGAGCAAATCCGGCCGTGACGTGGCGATTGCAACAGTTGTCGAAACGTGGGGATCGGCACCGCGTCCGGTCGGCTCTCATCTCGTCATCGATGCCGAGGGCAATTTCGAGGGTTCCGTTTCGGGTGGATGTGTCGAAGGCGCCGTGGTTGCAGAAGCCGTCGAAGTCATTGAAACCGGAAAACCGACAACGCTGGAATTCGGTGTCGCCGATGAAACGGCCTGGCGCGTCGGCCTTTCCTGCGGTGGCCGCATCCGTGTCTATGTCGAACCCGTCAACTGATTGAGATTTCGCCTTGCCGACAACTGAAACGCTTCTCGCCTTTTTCGCAGCAACCGCGCTTTTCGCCTATATGCCCGGACCTGCGCTACTTTATACAGCCGCACAGACTGTTTCACGCGGCCAGCGCGCCGGTTTCATGGCGGCCGCAGGGATACACCTGGGTTGCTACGTTCACGTTCTTGCAGCAGCGTTCGGCCTGTCGGCGGTCTTTGCGGTTGTTCCAAGCCTCTACTTTGCTCTCAAACTTGCCGGAGGCCTGTATCTGGTTTTTCTCGGTGTCCAGATGATCCGGACAAAGGTCTCGAACGGCACCGTCCCCACCCTGCCGCAAAAATCGTCACGAAGAGCCTTTGTGGACAGCATCCTCGTCGAGGTGCTCAACCCGAAAGTTGCCGTCTTTTTCATTGCGTTTCTTCCCCAGTTCGTCAGCCCCGAGGCCAGCCTTCCAATCTGGGCGCAATTTCTCGTTTTGGGAACGGTCGTCAATCTGGCATTTACATCCGCAGATATCGTGACCGTGCTCTTTGCATCCCAGGTCAAGAAAAAGCTTGCCAGAACGTCCCGTTTCCAGGACCTGACCCGCTGGATAGGCGGCTCGCTGCTGGTCGGACTTGGTCTGAAGCTGGCAACGGACCGAACCTGACATCATGGATCTTTCTCTGCTCCAACAGTTGAATGAGGAACGCGCCGCACGCCGCGCAGCCATTCTCGTAACCCGGCTTGACGACGGCTCCCAGAGGCTGGTGCGCAGAAGCGGGAACCACTCCGCCGATCCTTTGAAGGACGAATTTGCAAAACGCTTCCGGTCAGGCAAATCCGGAACCGTCGCGACAGATACCGGCGATGTATTTCTGACCGTTTCCGTGCCGTCTCCAAGACTTGTCGTGATCGGCGCAGTCCACATTACCCAGGCGCTGGTACCCATGGCCGAGATCGCCGGTCTGGATGTCACCGTCATCGATCCGCGGACCGCCTTTGCAACGGAAGAGCGTTTTCCCGGATGCACCCTTAGACCGGATTGGCCTGAAGAGGTTCTGAAGCACACACCTCTGGATGCATATACAGCGGTTGCTGCCGTTACACATGATCCCAAGATCGACGACTTTCCGCTGATAGAGGCACTCAAAACCGAATGTTTTTACATCGGCGCCCTGGGCAGCCGGAAAACTCACGGCAAACGCTTGGAACGTTTCACGGCAGAAGGCTTGGATCCTGCGCTGTTCGACCGGATCGACGCGCCGATCGGCCTGGATATCGGGGCTGCATCTCCTCAAGAAATCGCAGTCGCTGTTCTTGGCTCAATCATCAGCGCGCTGCGCAAGGCGCCGGAGCCAGGTTTATGAAGTTCGGCCCTGTTCCGCTGAACGAAGCAGCCGGTTGCATCCTTGCTCACAAAACGAGACTCCCTGGCCGGGTGCTGAAAAAGGGGCATGTCTTAACCGAACAGGATTGCCGCGAACTGTCGTCAACCGGAGAATCGAGCCTCACGGTTGCACAGCTGGAAGTCGGCGATGTCGGCGAGGATGAAGCAGCAAGGCGGCTGGGTCTGGCTGCGAAGGGTCCCGGTATCAGCGAAGACACAGCGTTTACCGGCCGCATGAACCTCTATGCGGACACGGACGGCATTCTTGTCGTCAATAGCGAGGCAGTCACCGCTGCCAATCGAATTGATCCGGCCATAACCTTCGCAACCCTGCCGAACCACAGCAAGGTTTCCGGCGATCGGATGATCGCCACCGCCAAGATCATTTCATTTGCCGTTTCAAACGTGTCCCTGACCCGTGCGGAAGCTGCCATTCGCGAGGCCGTGGGGATTGCAGCGTTCAAACCCAGGAAGATCGGTCTTGTCGCAACGGAGTTGCCACATCTGAAACCGGTGACAATGGACAAGACGCGCAGGGTTCTGGAAGACAGGCTAAGACCGAGCGGCAGTTCCATTCTTGCGGAAAAACGTGTTCCTCACTCTGAGGAGCCTGTTGCGTCCGCCATGAAAACGCTTGCGGAAGAGGGCGCCGATTTTCTGATCCTGTTCGGTGCTTCCGCGGTTGTCGACCGTTACGATGTTCTTCCAGCGGCCGTCGAACATGCAGGTGGGTCCGTGACGCATCTTGGCATGCCGGTCGATCCTGGAAATCTGCTTATGCTTGCGGAATTCGACGGCATTCCCGTTCTGGGTGCTCCCGGCTGCGCCAGGAGCCCCAAGGAAAACGGTTTCGACTGGGTTCTCGACCGATTTCTTGCCGATGTGGCGACCGAACCGGACGACATCACTGCAATGGGCGTTGGAGGCCTCCTGATGGAAATCGGAACGCGTCCACAACCCCGCGAAACCAAGCGACAATCGGCAACTGCGAAAATCGCGGCGATTATCCTCGGAGCGGGAAAATCAACGCGCATGGGTGGGCCGAACAAGTTGCTTGCAGAACTCGATGGCAAGTCTCTTGTTCGTCACGTGGGTGAAGCTGCCTGTGGCGTCGGATTGTCGCAGACAATCCTCGTGACCGGACATCTTGCGGACAAGGTTGGCAACCAGGTCGCAGACCTGGATATCGTAATCGTTCACAATCCGGATTTTGCCGACGGCATGGCCAGTTCCATCCGCACCGGAATGAAGGCGCTGGCCGCTGACACACAGGCCGTCCTCATTCTGCTCGGTGACATGCCCGGGATCACAACTGAAGATATCGGGAAACTGATTGCCACCTATCAGGGCAGCGACAACAACCTGATTGTGACGGCAACCGCAAATGGCAAACGCGGCAACCCCGTCCTTTGGGACCGGCGGTTTTTCGACACCCTCAACGGTCTTCGAGGAGATGTCGGTGCGCGACATATCATTGCGGACAATCCGGGCTTTGTCGCCGAAGTGGAGCTTGGAATCGCTGCACGTCTGGACCTCGATACGCCTCAGGCGCTTCGCGAAGCGGGTGGCTCATTCCCGGACGACATCAACTGAACGCACTCATCTTTGTGCGCACTGCAATATTCGTTATCTTAAATTAACCTGCTATGCGCTGAGTGCAGGCCGGAAATGTCAGGTATTCTATTGCATTTTTGTGACATGCCGCTTATGTAATGCCTGCGCTTGCTGAAGGGCACCTGTTACAGGTTGGACAACGGATGACGTCCCGAGCGCCGATTACATCCGATTTCTTACGAAAGCTGTTCGGATCCTCTCCTCCCGAGGATGCTCGAGCGCTTTTGTTGCTTGGTTGAAAAGGAAGAACAAATGGCTGACATGACTCTCCCGCGTCCGGGCTGCTGCAAATGGGCAGAAGGCGAAGCTGGAAACTACACATTCCCGTGCAACACTCGCGTTGAGCCGGGTGTCTCCTACTGCGCTGAACATAGCGCAATCGTGTATATTCCGCCGGAAGAGCGTCGTCGCAATCGTTCCGGTGGCGGAGGCATGAGCCTTTCTTTCCGCCGCGCGGCGTAATCAATAAATCTGCTCGCATTGAACAAGCAGAATATTTGTGGAATTTTCCACATTCCCTGGAACCCGGCTTCGTGCCGGGTTTTTTGTTGGGGTCCGGTTCAGCGATACTGGCAATTCTCTCTAGGCTGCAGAGCACAATTAGTATTGGCAGTCTCTCATTGCTTTGTACTGCTCTTTGTGTTTTTGGAACTCGAACCCCAAAGATATCAATATTCGCTCGAAAAAATTCAACCTGCCCGGAAAGGGAGTATTCTTAGTACTTTCCAACTTCGAATGCGAAAATATTAATTGCATCAATGCAACTATTTGGTTTTATTCCCTTTGGATATTTCAATTCTGGGTTTATTGCACACACTTTGAAAAAATCTCGATACTAAGTCTCTGGCTTGGATCCGTTGCATTTCAATCACGGAGTTGACGCCGCCTATGACGCTTGCGCAGGTTCAAATTGAGACAGAAAGACTGGAAGCTCTTCGCAGGCTTGCACTCCTTCACTCAGAGCACCTGCACGAGTTCGACGCCGCAGTTTCGAACGCGTCATATCTGTTTGACTGTCCCATGGCCGTGATTTCGATTGTCGATGCAGAAGAAATCTGGTTCAAGGCCGCTTTTGGTCTCGATGCGACAGAAACGCATCGGGAAAACTCCTTCTGCGGGCATACCATCCTTTCAGATGATGTTCTGATTGTGCCGGACGCACAGGCAGACAGCAGATTTTGCGACATCCCGCTTGTCACCGGAGACGTCGGCGCCCGATTTTATGCCGGTTGTCCAGTTGTTGTAGACGACAAACATCGTATCGGAACGATCTGCGTCATAGATACAAAACCCCGCAGTGTGAGCGAGGAGCAAATCGCCCAGCTGCGCAACCTGGCAAAGATCGTCGAAGGTCTCATCAAGGCCCACAAGGCAGGCCTGGAAACCCGGGAAGCGCTACAAGAAGCGCAACTCGAGCAGGACAGAGCACGCCGGAACCAGGACCTGCTCAAGGAAATCACCCTTGTTTCGGGCGTAGGCGGTTGGGAGTACGACCCAAAAACGGACGCAATGACCTGGACAGCAAAGACCCGGGAAATTCATGAGGTCGGGCCAGACATTCAACCGAACTTGAACACCGCGTTGAGCTTTTATCCATCCGACAGCCGCAAAGCGCTAAGAGCAGCATTCGAGACTGCCTTCGAAACCGGTTGCGGCTGGGATCTTGAGCTCAATCTTGTCACCGCCGGGGATCGGCAAATCTGGGTCCGGGTTGTCGGAAATCCCGTATTCGAAGGAGGCTCGGTCCGCCGCATCATCGGCGCGCTTCAGGACATTTCAGACAGCAAACGCAAGCAGGAGGAAGTCCGGACCTCCGAGGTCATCCAGCGAACAACGCTCGAAGCACTTCAGGAAGGTATTCTTCTCGTAAGCCCTTCAGGCAAGATTCAGTCGTCAAACAAGGCTGCCTCGCAACTTCTGGGTTATCCGGAAACCACCTTGGTCGGATCCAATGTCCACGACCTTCAGCTGACTTTTCAAGACGTAGCCGATGCCGGCAGCCATCGCGTGAGCCCGCTGGTTCTCGCCGTGACCGATCCGGGACAGGATCTGGATCTCGAAGTTCAACTTACGGAAGCCGGATCCGGACAGGTCCGATGGCTCCGGATCAATGCCAGGCCTGTCGACGAAAACAGTGTTCACGGCCCGGATTGCGTGGTCGTGTCGCTCACCGACATCACAAAGGTCAAACAGCAGTCCGACACTCTACAGGGGTTTTTCGATAATTTCCCCGGCGGCCTGGTTCACTACAACACGCAGCTTCAACTCACCTTCTGGAATGAAGAATTTGCCCGTCTGCTTAACTTGCCACACGATTTTCTCGACCAGCGGCCCAACTTGCGACAGGTCATCAGGTATCTTGCAGACCGTGGAGACTATGGCCCAGGTGACCCGGCACTGATTGCCGGCGAGAGGCTGGACAGGTACGGCGCCGGCAACCGGCACGCCTACGAGCGCAGAACCAGCGACGGCAAGGTTCTCGAAGTGCGCGGTACGCCGCTTCCGGGCGGCGGAAGCGTATCGAGTTTTCTTGACATCACCAGACGCAAACGCATGGAAGAGCAGCTCGTTGAAAAAGAACAGCTTGCCAGCAATCGCCTCTTTGAAATGGAGGCGGTGATCGCCAACATGCGACAGGGTGTCAGTGTCTTTGATGGCGAGGGCCGCATCACACTCTGGAATACCGATTTCCAGAAACTTTTCGGAAAACCGGATGGCGAAATCCGAAAGGGCATGACACTGGTCGAAATGCTTCAGCTGGAGAAGGAACGGGGAGAATTTCACGACGATCCCTATGCCTTTTACGCTGCCTTGAGAGAAAAACTGGATGCCGGCAAGGTTATCAAAACCAACTTCAAACACCCCAATGGCACGATTATCAGTATCGTGCGCACGCCGCTTCCTGACGGGGGTTGGGTGGGTATGCATGAGGACGTGACCTCGCGCGAAAAGGCGACCGAGGAAATCACATATGCCGCCCATCACGACACGCTCACGGGGCTGGCCAATCGAACGCTTTTCAACCTCAAGCTTGAAGACGCAATCGCCAGGACAGAACACCACGATGAAACAAGCGATCTTCTGATGATTGATCTTGATCACTTCAAACCGGTGAACGACACATACGGCCACGATGTCGGCGATGATCTTCTGCGTCAGGCTGCGATGCGCCTCAATGAGTGCGTGCGAACCAAGGATACCGTCGCACGACTGGGTGGCGATGAGTTTGCAATCATCGTCCGCAACACTGCCGGCGACCGGGATCTGGCTTCCAGGATTGCGGAGCGTGTTGTCGAAAAACTGAAGAAGCCCTACCACATCAACGGTAACATTCTCGAAATTAGTGCAAGTGTTGGTATTGCATCCATTTCCGGCGAACAAGTCGCGAGTCCGATCCTAAAGAAGGCTGATCTTGCCCTTTATGCCGTCAAGAATGAGGGCCGCGACGGCTACAGGCATTTCGAAGAAAACGCTGTGGAAACAGATTGAATGCGTGACGTTAGCACCTTGTGTTCAATTGTTGGTGTCCGGCAATTCCATTTCCGCTAAAAATACCTTGTTATCAATATCTTATGAAATCTCTCAGGCACGTTGCAACATCCTCCAACAATGCCGGGAATGTTCAAAACTTAATCATTTGTTGCGCTTCTTGGCCTAGTGTCATTTCCGATCCGGCGGGCACATACCCAAAGGAGATTCCTGTGGGAGACGGGACGCAGCATGGATACCGTGAGGCCAGAAAACGAAGAAGAGCGAATTGAGACCCTGCACGAACTTCAGATCCTCGGGTCTGAACGTCTGCCTGAATTCGATTCCGTCGTTGAATCCCTCGCAGCCATTTTCGATTGCCCGATAGCCCTGGTGTCCCTCGTTTCGGAAGATGAGCAGTGGTTCAAGGCCAGATGCGGTCTGGATGTCGAAGGCACGCCGCGTGATATTTCATTCTGCCAGCACGCCATTCTTTCCGACGAGCTTTTCATCGTCGCAGACACCCATGCCGACAAGCGGTTCAAGAACAATCCACTCGTGACCGGGGCTCCCAATATCCGTTTCTACGCCGGATGCCCCCTGTCCATCGATGGCCGGAACCGGTTGGGCACGCTCTGCGTCATCGACCGTGTTCCACGCAGTCCTTCCCGGCAGCAACTCAATCAATTGCGCAGGCTGGGCAAGGTTGTCGAGGGCCTGATCAAGTCGCATGAGATTCGACGGGAGAAGGATGCAGCTCTGGCGCAGGCCGAGCAGGAACACGAACTGGCCGTTCAAAAGAATGATCTTCTTGAAGAAATTACAAGTGTATCCGGCGTCGGCGGCTGGGAACTCTGTGTTCGGACCAAGACACTGACATGGACTGACAAAACAAAAGAGATTCACGAAGTGCCCTCGGACTTTCGTCCGACCGTGGATTTTGCATTGTCTTTCTATCCGCCCGACAGCCGCCACATCATTTCAAAGGCAGTCGAGGACGCGATCGAACTTGGCGTCAGCTGGGATGCCGAACTGCCTTTCGTTACTGCAAAGGGTCGTAACATCTGGGTCCGCGCCGCCGGCAGACCCATTGTCAAAGACGGTGAAGTCATCCGTATCGTCGGCGCTCTTCAGGACGTTACTGCGCGGAAAAAGACCGAACAGTCGGTCCGTTGCTCCGAATCCATGCACCGGGCCACCTTGCATACATTGTCGGAAGGTGTCCTTCTCCTCAGCCGTTCCGGGCGCATCCGGTCGATCAACAAGGCCGGTGAAGACCTTCTGGGTTGTTCGCATGAAGACGTTGTCGACACCAGGTTCAAGGACCTCGACCTTGAGTTCCGGTTTGAAGACAAAGCGTTCAACTCACCTGAAGACCTGTTCCGGCAAATCGCCAACGGCTCCGATCATGTCAACGGCACAGTTGTTCATGTTACCCGGCGAAACGAAACCGGAGGTGCCTGGCTCAGGATCAATGCAGCGTCCATTGGCGAAACAAACGAATTCGGTCTGGACGGTATCGTCGTTTCGTTGACAGACATCACGGAAACAAAGACCCAGAGAGATACCCTGCAAGCGATCTTCGACAACTTTCCCGGCGGAATGGTCTATTTCGATGAAGCCTTGCAACTGCAGAACTATAATGATGCCTTCCAAAATGCCTTCAAGCTTCCAAAGGAATTGCTGTCCCAGAAACCTCACCTGAAAGACACAATGATGTACGCCGCACGCCAGGAACAGCGCGTTGCAAGCAAAGCAGAGAAGGTGGTCGAGGAGAGATACAACCCGTTCATGAGCGGAAAGCCTGTTCAACTCGAACGGGTAACTGCAGACGGGACTGTTCTGGACGTGAGATTCACGCCTTTGCCGAATGGCGGCATCGTGTTCAGTCTTCTGGATATTTCAGACCACAAACGGCGGGAACAGACAATCAGGCAGTCGGAAGTTGTTCAACGGGCAACTCTGGAAGCCTTGAGCGAGGGCATTCTTTTGCTGTCGCGGGATGGTGTCATCGAATCCGCAAATCCGGTGGCGGAAAAACTGTTTGGCTTTGACGACAACGGATTGACGGGTCTTCGAATTGACGAACTCGCGCGCTCGGTCACCCTGGAGTCTTCGGAATTCATCAACAACAGCGACCCACTCAAACTGGCTGTCCATGATCCAGACGCCGTTACGGATCTCGTTGCGAGCCTGAGCACCTCCTATCGCCATGGTTTGACCTGGCTTCGCATAAACGCGAGGCCGATCGATCCGCTTGGCGAGAATGGACTGGACGGAGTTGTCGTCTCGATCGCCGACATCACGGAAACAAAGGAGCAAGCCGACACGCTGCAGGCGATCTTCGACAATTTCCCAGGCGGATTTGCATATTATGACGAGAATTTTCAATTGGGGGCGGCAAACTCGGAGTTCGGGCACCTTCTTGGTTATCCGCAGGATTTCGTCGATCAGAAACTTCATTTGCTCGACTACCTGAAATACAACGCGGAGCGAGGTGACTATGGCGAGGGCGACCCCGAGCAACTCGCTCTCGACAAGTTTCATTCCTACGACCGAACCCAACCCCACAGTTATGTTCGCGGTGCCGCAAGCGGTTCGTATCTGGAAATCAGAGGGACGCCGTTGCCTTCGGGCGGTTTTGTCTACAATTTCTTTGATGTGACAGACCGCAAGAGAATGGAAAGCCAGCTGGCCGAAAGCGAACGTGCTTCGCGCAGCCGGTCTCTGGAACTTGAAGCCATTCTGGCCAACATGAGGCAAGGCGTCAGCGTCTTTGACAAGGACGGCCGCCTGAGGCTCTGGAACAAGCAGTACATCGACATCTTCAACAAGCCAGAGGACGACGTCAGAGAAGGCGTTACCCTTGTCGACCTGATTGAGGCGGAAAAAGCCCGTGGTGAATTCGATGGAGACGTGATCGAACACGTCAGGGATCTGCTCATTCGGCTCTCAGCTGGAGAAGTCGTTCGCTCCAAATTCAGGCATCCCAGCGGAAGGTTCATCAGCGCGGTTCATGCGCCACTGCCTGGAGGCGGCTGGATCGGAACGCACGAGGACGTCACGAAGAGTGAATTGGCCGTTCAAAAAATCGAGTATGCAGCGCATCACGACACGCTGACAGGGCTGGCCAATAGAACACTTTTCAATTCCCGGCTCGACGATACCCTGGAGGAATTGGACCAGGATTCGGAAAGCGCCCTGATGCTGCTTGATCTCGACAAGTTCAAACCGGTGAACGACACGTATGGTCACGACGCGGGCGATGCCTTGCTCAAACAGGTCAGCGAACGGCTGAAAGCGTGCGTGAGGTCCACTGATCTTGTGGCCAGGCTGGGTGGTGACGAGTTTGGTATCATTCTCAACAGCGCGTCAAGGACGGTTGCTGAAGTCATCGCAAGCCGGATCGTTCACAAATTGCAGGGTGCGTTTTCCATAAAGGAACATACGATCCGAATTGGGGTGAGTGTCGGTATCTCGCCGATCTCCGGCTCCCGTTCGGATGCCAATGCAATTATCAAGAACGCTGACGTCGCGCTTTATGATGTCAAGAACAGCGGCAGAAACGATTTCAGGTTCTTCGATCTACCTGAAGAACCTGGCGCGATGAATGCGTAGACATTTTTCCTGATAGGCTTTTGCGTCTCAATCAAAAAACGCGGCCCGTTTCCGGTCCGCGTTCTGAATGATGTGAACTGCAGGGCGCCCGTCAGATCTTTTTCAGGGCCTCGGCAACATCCTTGAGCCTGCGAAGTGTCCGGTCTGCCTTCTGCCTGGTCATGTCGTCCTTGGCGTCAGCAGCGTCTTCCTCCGCGTTCTTGATCGCGAGATCAAGTTGTTCGCGGCTGATCTCCGAAACCGGAACAGCCTGTTCGGCAAGCACCGTCAACCCGTCGGCCGATACATCGGCAAAGCCGCCGCGCACGAAGTATTCCGTCCAGGAATCGCCGTCGTTGCGAACCTTCAGAATGCCCGGCGCTATGCTGGACATGAACAGGCTATGGTCCTTCAGAACGCCAAACTCTCCTTCAGCACCGGGCACAACGACCTCAGCCACCTGTTCGGAGAGGAGCTGGTGCTCCGGCGAGACCAACTCAAACTGGAAAAGTTCAGCCATTTGGCGTCTTCCTTGTCAGTCTACGTTTCAGATGGCCAGGCCATCAGAAATCAGGAATACCGGACGCTCGAGCGGGCGTCCGGTTAAAACTCGGATCAGGCAGCTTCCGCAGCCAGTTTCTGAGCTTTCTCAATTGCTTCTTCCATGGAACCGACCATGTAGAATGCTGCTTCCGGAAGGTGATCGTATTCACCATCAACGAGGCCCTTGAAGCCTTTGATCGTGTCTTCCAGAGCAACCAGTTTGCCCGGTGAACCGGTGAACACTTCTGCGACGAAGAACGGCTGAGACAAGAAGCGCTCGATCTTACGGGCACGGGCCACGGTCAGTTTGTCTTCTTCAGACAGTTCATCCATGCCGAGAATGGCGATGATGTCCTGCAGCGCCTTGTAGCGCTGAAGCGTACCCTGAACGGCACGGGCAGTGTCGTAGTGCTCTTCACCGATGATGCGGGCGTCCAGCATGCGGGACGTGGAGTCCAGCGGATCCACAGCCGGATAGATGCCTTTTTCCGCAATCGCGCGGTTCAGAACCGTCGTCGCATCCAAGTGGGCAAAGGTCGAGGCCGGTGCAGGGTCGGTCAAGTCATCGGCCGGAACATACACGGCCTGAACCGACGTGATCGAGCCCTTGTTCGTGGTCGTGATGCGTTCCTGCATCGTACCCATGTCTGTCGCAAGTGTCGGCTGGTAGCCCACAGCAGACGGGATACGGCCGAGAAGCGCGGACACTTCGGAACCGGCCTGGGTGAAGCGGAAGATGTTGTCAACGAAGAACAGAACGTCCTGACCCGCGTCACGGAAGTGCTCCGCAACTGTCAGACCGGTCAACGCAACACGCGCACGCGCTCCGGGAGGCTCGTTCATCTGGCCATATACAAGAGCAGCCTTGGAGCCTTCGCCGCCGCCTTCCTTGTTCACGCCGGATTCGATCATTTCCCAGTAAAGGTCATTGCCCTCACGAGTTCGCTCGCCAACACCAGCGAACACCGAGTAACCGCCGTGAGCCTTGGCGACGTTGTTGATCAATTCCATGATCAGAACGGTCTTGCCAACGCCGGCACCACCGAACAGACCGATCTTGCCGCCCTTTGCGTAAGGGGCGAGAAGGTCGACGACCTTGATGCCCGTCACCAGGATTTCAGCTTCGGTGGACTGTTCGATGAACGATGGCGCTTCCTGGTGGATGCCGCGCTTGTCGGTGTGTGGAATTTCACCAGCTTCGTCAACCGGCTCGCCGATAACGTTCATGATGCGGCCCAGCGTGCCATCGCCAACCGGCACCGCAATCGGTGAGCCGGTGTCGACGACGTCCTGTCCGCGCACCAGACCCTCGGTGGAGTCCATTGCGATGGTGCGTACCGTGTTCTCGCCGAGGTGCTGTGCCACCTCAAGAACCAGGCGTACACCCTGGTTATCCGCTTCCAGAGCGTTCAGGATCAACGGCAGGTGGTCATCGAACTTGACGTCGACAACGGCGCCGATGACCTGGGTGATCCGTCCGACCTGTTTGTCAGCCATGTCCCTAATCCTCGTCTCGATCCCGTTAGATCAACTTGCCCTGTGCGTCTTCGCAACAAGGCGGAAGAGTTGATCGATACTAATTCTAGTCCGGCACTCTGCGCCCTGACGGGCGCAAAACGCTTTAGAGCGCTTCCGCACCCGAGATAATTTCAATCAATTCCGTCGTAATCTGCGCCTGACGCCGGCGATTGTAGTTGATCGTCAGTTTGTCGATCATGTCACCGGCATTGCGGGTCGCATTGTCCATCGCGGACATGCGGGCACCCTGTTCGGAAGCAGCATTTTCCAGAAGAGCCCGGAAAATCTGTACGGAAATGTTACGCGGCAGCAGATCCTCAAGGATTTCCGCTTCATCCGGCTCATATTCGTAAACCGGCTGGGCACCGCTACGGTCCTCAGTCTCGTCGGTTTCGAAACTGGCCGGGATCAACTGCTTTGCCGTCGGCTCTTGTGCAATCACCGACCTGAACGTCGAATAGAACAACGTGCAGACGTCGAATTCGCCGTCGGCAAACATGGAGAGAACCTCTTTGCCGATCTCATCGGCATTGACAAACCCCACATTCTTTACGCTGCGCAGATCGATCGTCTTGATCACATGCTGGCCGAGTTCGCGCTTGAGGGCATCAAAACCCTTCTTGCCGACACAGATGATCTTGACCGTCTTGCCGTCCGCGATCAGGCTGCGCGCCTTTTCACGAGCCAGCTTGGCAATGTTCGTGTTGAATCCCCCGCAAAGCCCGCGTTCTGCGGTAGCGACAACCAGGAGATGAACCTGGTCGCTGCCCGTACCGGACATCAGCTTCGGAGCGTCATCGCGACCCTCGAATGCTTCCGCGAGGTTGGTCAGCACCGCTCCCATGCGTTCCGCATAGGGCCGCGCGGCCTCCGCAGCTTCCTGTGCGCGACGCAGTTTCGCCGCGGCCACCATTTGCATGGCCTTGGTGATTTTCTGCGTCGCCTTCACGGAAGCGATGCGGTTTCGTAAGTCCTTCAGGCTCGGCATGGCCGCCCCTGCTCCTTATCCCGGCGTGTCGTCTTAAGCGAAGTTCTTGGCGAACGCATCGATGGCAGCTTTCAGCTTGCCAGTCAGTTCGTCGTCGAGAGCTTTCTTGTCCCAGATTGCATCCAGCAGATCCTGATGCTCACCGCGAAGGAACAGAAGCAGGCCTTCTTCGAAGTCCTTCACCCGGTCAACCGCAAAACCATCCAGATAACCATTCACGCCGGCATAGATCACCGCGACCTGTTCCTGCGTTTTCAATGGCGAAAACTGCGGTTGCTTCAAAAGCTCGGTCAAACGTGCGCCACGGTTCAGCAAACGCTGCGTGGTGGCATCGAGGTCGGAACCGAACTGTGCGAAGGCCGCCATTTCACGGTACTGCGCGAGTTCACCCTTAACCGGGCCCGCAACCTGCTTCATCGCCTTGATCTGGGCAGAAGAGCCAACGCGGGAGACCGACAGACCGACGTTCACCGCCGGGCGGATGCCCTGATAGAAGAGGTCCGTTTCAAGGAAGATCTGACCGTCGGTGATCGAGATCACGTTGGTCGGAATGAACGCGGACACGTCATTGCCCTGGGTTTCAATGACCGGCAACGCGGTCAATGAGCCGCTGCCATGCTCTTCGTTCAGCTTCGCAGCACGTTCCAGCAGGCGGGAGTGAAGGTAGAAAACGTCGCCCGGGAAAGCTTCACGTCCCGGCGGGCGGCGCAGAAGCAGCGACATCTGACGATAGGCCACGGCCTGTTTGGTCAGATCGTCGTATCCGATAACGGCGTGCATGGAATTGTCACGGAAGAACTCGCCCATCGCGCAGCCGGCAAACGGTGCCAGGAACTGCAGCGGAGCCGCGTCGGACGCGGTCGCGGCGATGACAATGGAGTAATCCATGGCACCGTTGTCTTCCAGAACCTTTACGAACTGGGCAACGGTGGACCGCTTCTGACCGACGGCAACGTAGATGCAGTACAGCTTGGCGTCTTCGTCATCGGAAGCGTGCAGAGGCTTCTGGTTCAGGAAGGTGTCCAGAATGATTGCGGTCTTGCCGGTCTGACGGTCACCGATGACAAGCTCACGCTGCCCACGTCCGATCGGGATCAGGGCGTCAATGGCTTTCAGGCCAGTCGACATCGGCTCATGCACGGATTTCCGCGGCAGGATGCCTGGTGCCTTTACGTCGACGCGGCGCTTTTCAGTGGCCTCGATCGGGCCCTTGCCGTCAATCGGGTTGCCGAGCGGGTCAACAACGCGACCGAGGAGGCCCTTGCCGACCGGAACTTCCACGATGGCGCCGGTCCGCTTGACGGTGTCGCCTTCCTTGATGTCGCGGTCAGACCCGAAGATAACGATACCGACGTTGTCTGATTCCAGGTTAAGGGCCATGCCCTTGATACCACCTGGAAACTCGACCATTTCACCAGCCTGAACCTTGTCCAGACCATAAACACGGGCGATACCGTCACCGACGGAGAGCACCTGACCAACTTCAGAAACTTCGGCTTCCTGGCCAAAGCTCTTGATCTGGTCCTTGAGGATTGCGGAGATTTCCGCGGCCCGAATATCCATCAGCCGACCTCTTTCATCGCGAACTTGAGTGAATTGAGCTTGGTACGCAACGACGTGTCGATCATGCGGGAACCGACCTTGACCACGAGGCCACCGATCAGTGCAGGATCGACTTTCGCTGCGATGTTTACGGTTTTGCCCGTCGAAGCAGACAATGCTTCCTTCAGGGCTGCGACATGCTCGTCTGAAAGGACAGTTGCAGAAGTGACTTCTGCAGTTTCCTCACCACGCTTGTCTGCGAGCAGGGCGTGGAACGACTTGATCATGTCGGGGAGAACGAAGAGGCGCCGGTTACGGGCGGCCAGCTTCACGAAATTTGCGGCGAGGCCAGAGATGCCTGCCTTGTCAAGAAGTGCGGTGAGCGCTGTAAGCTGCTCTTCTGCACTGAATGCCGGGCTCTTCACAAGACGGTCGAGATCTTCGCTTTCGGCAAGCATGCCTTGGAAAGCAGTGAGATCCCGTTCCACGTCAGCGGTAGTGCCGTCACCCTCCGCGAGGTCGAGAAGGGCGGACGCATAACGCTGTGCCACGCCGGATACGAGAGATACGTTGTCAGTCACCAGGTCCGTGCTCTCTGACGTTTTTCAAGCCCGCAAAACGGCAAGCGCTCGCAAGGCATTGAAAATAATGAATGATTTCGAGGTCAGAAGGTATGACGGTTAAACCGTTCCCCCAAAGCCGCGCCTCAATTAGCACAGGGTTTCCCAGTGTGCAACTTCGCCAAAAGACTGTTCTGAAGGAATCTTGGGTGTTTTTTGCTGCATGGCGATAAAAAGTCCTTCCAGGCGAGGCCGCTCAGCCTTCCGAAATAAACCCGGGCGAGTGTCCGGCCGCGCCTGTTCGCGAGGCCGAAGCACGTTGCAATCGCAAGAGAATTCCGGTTTCGGCAACGGCCCGACAAACTCTGCACTGTCACATGAAATGCTGAGGATCGATATCGATCTGGACGCGCAGACCTTTTGTTGGTTTCGGACCCTGATTCAACCAGCGCCGCAGGTAGGACTGGAGATCGAACTGGCGCGGCGCCATGGTCAGCAGCCGATAACGGTGCCTGCCGCGGACCATCGCAAGAGCGGCTTCTGCCGGGCCCAGCAGGGTGACCGCTTCATCGGGAGGCGCCGCCCGGGCCAGCGCACGGGCATAGCCTTCGGCAAAAATCTTGTCCGGTCCCGACACGACAACGGCCGCCAATCGGCCGAACGGAGGCAGGCCCGCAACCCGTCTTGCCTCGATCTCGGCCTGGTAAAAGGCATGCTTGTCCCCCGATAGCAGCCCCTTGATGACAGGATGATCCGCATTATAGGTCTGCAGCAGTCCCCGGCCGCCTCCGGTCACCCTCCCCGCGCGGCCTGTGACCTGAGCAAGAAGCTGAAAGGTTTTTTCGGCAGCGCGCGGATCACCGTGCGCCAGACCCAGATCGGCGTCGATGACCCCGACCAGTTTCATCTTGGGGAAATTGTGACCTTTCGCGACCAGTTGGGTCCCGATAATGATATCGGCACCGCCTTCCTCGACAATCTTCATCTCCCGCTTCAAACGTTCCGGTCCACCCGGCAGATCGGAAGACAGTACAAGGGTGCGCGCCTGCGGGAAGAGATCGGAGACTTCTTCGGCAACGCGCTCGACGCCCGGTCCGCAGGCAACAAGGCTGTTGGCGCTCTGGCACGAGGGACAATTGTCCGGAACCGGTTCAAAATGACCGCAATGGTGACAGACAAGTCTTTTCTGAAAACGGTGTTCAACCAGCCAGGCACTGCAATGGGCGCACTGAAACCTGTGGCCACAGGTGCGACATAAGGTCAGAGGGGCGTATCCACGCCGATTCAGGAACAGGAGAGACTGGTCACCTGCGGCAAATGTATCCTTGATGGCATGGACAAGCCGTGGCGCAAGCCATCTGCCCCGCTCCGGCCCATCCAGCCGCATGTCGATCGCCTGCAAATCCGGCAGAGCCGCGCCCGATGCCCGTTCAGGCAGTTCATAAAGAGTGTATCTTCCGATTTCCGCATTCACGTGACTTTCCACGGATGGCGTTGCGGAAGCGAGCACGACCGGGAATCCTGAAATGTGCCCGCGCACAACGGCCATATCCCGCGCGCTGTAGGGAACACGGTCGTCCTGTTTGAAGGCCGCGTCATGTTCCTCGTCGACAATGATCAGGCCCAGTTCCCTGAAAGGCAGGAACAGGGAAGACCTGGCGCCAATCACCACGCGCACGTCACCCGACGCCACGCCGCGCCAGACACGCGCCCGGTTCTTCGGAGTGATCTCTGAATGCCATTCAGCCGGATAAACACCGAATCGCTGCTCATAGCGGCGCAGGAACTGCTCCGTGAGAGCGATTTCCGGCAGAAGGACCAGAGCCTGTCTCTCCCGCCGCAAGGCCTCAGCGATCGCCTCGAAGTAAACCTCCGTCTTTCCCGACCCCGTGACACCGTCGATGAGCGTCACGCCGGTTCCCTTTTCGAAAGTGCTGACGAGGCCCGCAGCAACCGCTTCCTGGGCGTCCGTCAGTTTCTTGCGGGCATAGTCGAGCTGTGGTTTCGGCGGTGGCGGCGCCGCCGGCATGGAAACAACTTCGAGGACGTTCTGCTGAATCAATCCGTCAATCACCGACGGCGACACGCCGGCGGCATGTGCCAGACCGCTCCTGGTCCAGGCAAATCCGTCTTCCATGGTTTCCAGTACGCGGCGGCGGGCAGACGTCTGCCGCTCCGGTTCAGCGCCCTCGACCCGGCGCACACCGGGGACGGGTGGCTCAGGTTCCAATGCTTCTTCCGAACGCAGGACCATGCGCAGCACCATTCCGGGTGCTCCCAGCGTCCAGTTCGCCACCCAGTCGACAAAGCGGCGCAGATCTTCATCCAGCGGCGGGGTCTGGTCGTAGACCCGGGTGATGGATTTCAGTTTTTTCGGATTGATCGCTGCATCCGGTTCAATGTCCCAGACCGCACCGACGACTTCCCGCGGACCGAGCGGCACCCTGACGATTGTTCCGGGAACGACCGACTGCCCGGGAGGGACTTTATAGGTATAGGCCCTCGGCACCGCGACCGGCACCAGGACACTGGCGATGGTTTCCTGAAAATCTTGATCGTCAAACAGCACTAATATTCAGGTCTCCATACCCTCGATTTTGAAAGGCGCCGAAGGGCGTTCGCAATATGGCAAGAAGATACAGAAGTTTGCCTGTGGTCGGCAGGCAATCAAGGTGAAAGGGTGTTGAGGTACGTACCGCAGAAAAATCGTCCACCGGAGAATCAGGGGTTCTTCTTGTCATCATCCTAGGGTAAAGAGGGCGCGACCAACCACGCAACCGTTTTGCACAAGACGGGACGAGCGTATCCGGCGGCCGAACGGGCGCCTCACCGGGAGACAACACGTATGAAATTCTTTGTCGACACAGCCGACACCGCCGAGATCAAGGAACTGGAATCCACCGGGCTCCTCGACGGCGTGACCACCAATCCATCTCTCATCGCCAAGTCGGGCCGCGACTTCAAGGAAGTAATCGCCGAAATCTGCGCGATCACACAGGGCGACGTCTCCGCCGAGGTAGCTGCGACCGACTTTGACGGCATGATCAAGGAAGCCCATGTCCTGCGTGCCATCGCCGATAACGTCGTCATCAAGCTGCCGCTGACATTCGATGGCCTGAAAGCGTGCAAGCAACTGACGGAAGAAGGCACCAAGACCAACGTCACCTTGTGTTTTTCGGCGAACCAGGCGCTGCTCGCCGCAAAAGCCGGCGCGACCTACATCTCTCCGTTCATCGGCCGCCTGGACGACCTCAATATCGACGGCCTTGAGCTGATTCGGGAAATTCGCGTGATTTACGACAATTACGGGTTCGGTACGGAAATCCTGGCCGCATCGATCCGCACCGCAAACCATGTCAAGGATTGCGCACTCATCGGCGCGGACGTCGCAACGGTCCCGCCCGCAACGCTGAAGGGCCTCGTCAAACACCCGTTGACGGACAAGGGCCTCGACGCATTTCTGGCCGATTGGGCCAAGACCGGCCAGAGCGTTCTCTGACGGCTCATATACAAATCAGTGTTTTTGAACGGCCCGGTTTCCGGGTCGTTTTTTTTCCGACGCCGCAAACCACAGTTGCAAATAAGGTTGTGTCAACGTTAACAATACGCTAACTAGTGATGGTGTGCTTCAAACGAGCCCGATAAAAAACTTTCGAATTTCGTATCTACAATTTTTGGGGGACGACAATGAAAAAATTGCTTGGAACTGCAACGGTATTGGCTGCCATCCTGGCAACAAGCAGCGTTTCAGCGGCTACTTTGTTTTATGACAGCTTCAACAGGGCAAACAGCAACAATCCCGGCAACGGCTGGACTCAGCTTGAAGACGACAACAACGACGTTGGAGTTTTCGGCAACGCCCTGAGACTAAGAGACTTTCTGCCTGGAAATCCGGATGCAGCGGCTGCCAGCAAGACCATCGACGCGACAGGCTATACCAATATTCAAGTCGAGTTTCGCTGGAAGGGATTCAGCAGTGTTGAGACGGGTGACGACTTTTACCTTTCCTGGGCTGAAAGCCCCGCACCGGCGATGAGCAACGAAGGCGCGTGGAACGAGGTATTTAACGGGAACACAGGCGGCGGGACCTGGCTCACCAATCTGATCTCGATCAGCCCTGGCGCCGACAATTCCATCTTCAACCTGATGTTCTGGTCGGATGTTGGTACCAGCAGCGAAGGCTACAAGGTCGACTGGGTCCGGGTCACCGGTGATGCGATTACACCTGTACCGCTTCCCGCTGCATTGCCGCTGCTCGCTGGTGGCATCGGCCTGCTTGGCTTTGCCGGATGGCGTCGACGCAAGACAGGCTAACCGCAGTTAGTGACGACGAATTCAAAGCGGCTTTCGAGCCGCTTTTTTTTGTTTTCTGGGCCAATTCGGAGTTTATCCGATAAGATTGCCGTCGTGCGAAAACTGCCCGGACAGGAAATATTCCCATGAAGATGTTCAATGCTACCAGCCTGGTCCTGCTGGCCCTCCCGGCGTCAGCAGGAGAACTGATCGGAGGTACGAATACCTATATCTCCGAAGCCCGGACCTGGAAGACCGGCGAGTATGCCGGCTATTACGTTTACGACAGCAAGGGTACGACAGTCTGGGAGAAAGGACCGCTTCCGGATGGTGCCGTCGAATGCCATGGTGCCGGCTTCTGGACGCCCAAGGAGATTCTGGGAGACGGCATCTGCATCTTTGGCACGTCTCCTGATCGGTGGACAGTCGCCCATGAGTTGACACCCGGCAGCAATCTGTGGAACGCGCAGGACAAGAACCCCTTTCACAGGCAAGGTGTCTGGCACGTGGTCCATGGTACTGGCCGCTATGTCGGCATGACGGGTGAAGGGACATATGTCAGCAACGAACTCTCCGACGGTCGCAAGACCACATGGTTCGAGGGCGACGTCGAGTTTGCCAATTAAAGCTGCCATCGACAGATGTCATTGTGGATTGCGAGCTATGCTGCCGGAACGCATCGCGGGACGACATTCGGTCTGAAATCCGATCCAGACTCTCTGTCAGCCCCATTAACCAATCGGAACCGGCTATCGCGTTAGTGTTCCTCATGAGCAAGACCGCCCCCGATACGTCAGACCTTCTTGTGACCGCGAAACCGGACCTCAATCACCGGGTCGGACTTTGGCTCGATCACCTGTCCGACGAGCGACGGCTGTCGGACCAGACGCTGGTTGCCTATGAACGGGATCTGCGGCAGTTCCTTCGCTTTTTGACCGAGCATCTCGGCGGGGCACCGTCGCTGAAGGATCTTGCCGAGCTGCGCCCATCGGATTTTCGCGGCTTTCTGGCTTCCCGTCGCAGGACCGGGGCCCAGAGCCGGTCGCTTGCACGCGGGCTTGCCGGAATTCGTTCCTTCCTGAAATTCCTGGAACGGCGCGGAGAAGTGAATGCGGCGGCGTCCGCCGCTGTCCGGCCGCCACGCCAGGCGAAATCGTTGCCCAAACCCGTTTCCTCGCGCGACGCGATCGATGTGACAAGCGGTGATTTCGCGCTGGAAAGTGCCCCCTGGATCGAAGCACGCAACGCGGCGGTCCTGACCCTTCTTTACGGCTGCGGCCTTCGAATTTCCGAAGCCCTGTCGCTGACCGGCGGTATGGCACCGGGACCAGGCACGAAGACCCTGCGCATCGTCGGCAAGGGCCGCAAGGAGCGCATCGTTCCGATCCTGCCGGCGGTCTGCGAGGCCATCGCCCAGTATCAAAAGCTCTGCCCCTACGCCATCAGTCCGGAAGGTCCATTGTTCCTGGGTGCATGCGGAGGAGCCCTCAATCCGCGCATGATCCAGCTCGCCATGGAAAAACTGCGTGGCGCGCTCGGTCTGCCGGACAGCGCGACGCCTCATGCCCTGCGTCATTCCTTTGCCACGCATCTCCTGGCAGGCGGCGGCGACCTCAGGACGATCCAGGAATTGCTCGGCCACGCGAGCCTGTCCTCGACGCAGATCTATACCGAGGTCGACAGCACACATCTGCTGGCCGCCTATGACAAGGCCCATCCGAGGCGATGAACACCCTCCGATTTCAGTCTGGGCGCGGCAACTCATAGACAGTGCGGGTTTCGCCGTCAGGAAAGATCTCGCGAGCGATCTCCGTGCCATCCAGTTTCTGGACCAGTCGCTTTGCAGCGATATTGTCATCACTCATGTGCGTTTCAGCACGTGGCCAGCCATAGTGATCATAGGCGTGGCGAATGGCGGTGCGCGAAGCTTCGACGGCAATGCCGCGGCCACGGGCCTCCGGCATCAGCCACCATGTCAATTCACGCCTCGGCCAACCCTCCGGCCAGACGAAGCCGCAGCCACCCACAGGCTCCCCGCTTTCACCGGGCACAATCATCCACATGCCGTAGCCACGCAATTGCCAGTGTCCGAGATGAGAGGCCAGAACCCGCCACGCCTGATCAGGCCGTAGCGGACCGCCGTAATATCGTGACGCCTCCCGTTTGGAAAAAAACGACTTGTAAACTTCAAAGTCGCTATCCTCTGGTGGGCGCAGCACAAGCTGCTCCGTGGTAAGTGAGTGCATGACCGGGTTATGTCCGAATGATTGCGAATCGCCGAAGATGACCAGTATATCGTCGGCGGGTTCGCAGGGCACCTGCATCCAGTCATGGCGCTGAACTGGAAGACGCGCCGCAGACATGCACCGCTAGCGAACCTTCTCTGGAGAGCGTCAATGCGTATGTTGATCCTGGTCGCCGGAATGTTCCTGCTTCTCGTTGCACCATCCCAGGCGCAGCGGGTTTACTGTCCGCTTCCCGAAGACGGGACATGGGTCTATTCGGACGCCAAGCCCAAGGAGATCAGCCGGATCGAAGTGGAAAGCAAGTGCGAGAACGAACAGGTTTTCGTTCGTGTCAGGGCGTTCACATCCTGTATCCCGCGTGACTGCAAGTGGGGCTGGACCAAGGCAGACCTTCGTTCCGATGGCGCGATAGACGTTCTTCTGATCGGTTTTCTGAGCAGCAAGCAGATTACGCTAAAGGCGTTCGGGGACATGCTCGACGCACATGTCGTCAACGTTGTCAATGACTTATCTGAGCCCCGGACGGAAAAGACATATAATCTTAACAGAAAGTAAACCGGCCGATCTTAACCTTGGTATCAATCTCTACCCGGTTTTTCCTTGTCCGATTTCATTTTTGCTTTACCCTACATGTTACTGCGCTTGTCCCGCGCAGCAACAGACGGAGGCTCATCATGCGTCTGATCAACACAGCCATAGCAGGTTTCGCCCTGACAGCATTCGCCATTGCTCCGGCAAGCGCGTGTTCCTGGGGAAAGACAGCCAAGGCCGACGAGAACATGTCTGTCGCGGACACGACTTTCGTTCCGGAAGTCAATGTCGATGTCGCCATCGCGACCAACGATCTCAGCGATGAGATCACGCAGGAAGAGATCATCCTGCCGGTTCCTGCAGAGGAACCAACTGAGTAATCCAAGTTTCTTTTGCTCCAATCAGTCTCCCGCTGCTTCGGCAGCGGTTTTTTTTTGCGCAAGGCCAACCTGCACAAAATCTGCTGAAAGTCTCCTTCATTGCGCCTCTTCCGGACTGGATAGTGCTGAAAAGCCAAACGCAATTCCGATGGCAAACCAAGGGGCTTCATGATTTCCAGGCGAAATTTCCTGCAAGGCTTGGGCATCGCTGCCCTCAGCACCATGTCGACCGCCGCCTACGCGGTCGGCATCGAACCTTTCCGTCTACGGGTGCAACACCACTATCTGACGCCCCCGAATTGGCCCAAAGACCTGCACCTCACGGCCGCGCTCATCGCAGACCCGCATATCTGCGACCCCTGGATGGGCCTCGACCGGGTCCGTTTTATTGTCGAGAGAACCAATGAGTTGAAACCGGACATCATCCTGATGCTGGGGGACTACGTTGCTGATCACAAAATGCAGTACGGTCCGATTCCACCACAGGCCTGGGCGGATCAATTCGGAAACCTTTCCGCACCGCTCGGCACGCACGCGATCCTGGGAAACCACGACTGGTGGGATGACAAGGAGGCGCAATTGTCCGGCAGCGGCCCGACGAAATACGGCCAGGCCCTGCTCAACGCGGGTATTCCTCTTTATCAAAACCGAGCGGCCCGCATTGAAAAGGACGGCCATCCATTCTGGGTGGCAGGCCTGGAAGACCAGATGGCACTCGGTCCGAACCTGAAGCTGAAGCGGAAGACAATGCAGGGGCTCGACGACTTGTCCGGCACCCTTGCGCAAATTACCGATGATGCACCCGTCCTTCTGATGGCACATGAACCCGACATATTCGACGATGTTCCTTCCCGCGTCAGCCTGACCGTGAGCGGGCACACCCATGGCGGCCAGATCAACTGTTTCGGCTACCGGCCAGGATATCCGGCCAGACACGGCAAAAAGTACCCTTATGGACATTATGTCGAGTACTCGGGTTCGAAACTTGTCCGGCACCTCGGTCTGTCGGCCGAGCCCCGGCACCTGGTTGTGTCCGGCGGTCTCGGCTGTTCTCTGCTGCCCGTCAGGATCGGCGTTCCGCCCGAGGTAACCCTCGTGCATCTCGGCAATACTGAACCCGGGGCATCTGCCTGATGCTTCGGGTCTGTCTGCTCAGGAGCGTTCCGTGGATATCAGGGTGTCGTGCCTGAATTCCCGAATTCCCTGGCTCAGGATCTGAACCGCAGAGCTTACGAACAGCGCCGCCATCAAGCCGGCAACCACGAGGTCCGGCCAGGCAGTCGCCGTGCCCCAGACACCCATCGCAGCGATCATGACCGCAACATTGCCGATCGCGTCATTGCGCGAACAGAGCCAGACCGACCGGACATTGGCATCACCATCCTTGTAACGCACCAGCAGCATCACACTGGCAAGATTGACCGCCAGAGCGAGAAACCCGACAGATCCCATAACGGCGGCCTGAGGCACGCCAAGAACAAAAACCTGGTGAAGCGTTGTTCCTGCAACCCACAAACCCATCAGCAGCAGGCTGACACCCTTTGCAAGCGCCGCCACAGCGCGGGTCTTCAAAGACGCGCCGATCACGGCCATCGAAATTCCGTAGGTCACGGCATCGCCGAAGAAATCGAGAGCATCCGCCTGCAGCGCCTTTGATCCTGCCGCCTGACCCGCCCCCATTTCAACGATGAACATGGCCGCGTTCAAACCGATCACGAGCCAAAGACGCCGGCGGTAGTCTTTCGACATACCGTCAAACGTTCCGTGAGAGTGTCCGCAGCAGGCGCCCATTTCTTTCTCCGTAAAGTGTCTTGATTTCTTCCTTGCAGAGTCTTCTAATCCCTATAGCGACTAGAGCTTCAAGAGGTTTTTTTTGATGCATTTTTCAATCGGCGAACTGTCAAAGCAGACCGGTGTGAAAGTACCGACCATCCGGTATTATGAAAAAGAGGGCCTGATTGACCCGCCTGTGCGCACCGAAGGCAATCAGAGGCGGTACCGGGAAACCGACCGTGAGCGTCTCCGTTTCATCAGGCACAGCCGGGATCTCGGTCTTCCCATGCCGGCGATCCGCGACCTGATCGAACTCAGCCAGCACCCCGACAAGCCCTGTCACGAAGCGGACCGGATTGCGGCCGACCAGCTCAAGTCGATACGCGAGCGTATTGTTCATCTGAAAAAACTGGAGGCGGAACTCGCCCGGATAGCAACGAGTTGCCGAGGCGATCATACGGTGACCCAGTGCAATGTGCTCAAGGCGTTCGGCGATCACAGCCAGTGCCTGGACAATCACTGAACCGGAAGACGATCAGATGCTCCAATTCGACGAACGGACAACGAAGCTTCTGGAGGAGGCCTATCTGGGGGCGGATTTTTCCAGACGCAGGCGTGCCTCATTCGATGCCTTGCGACCAAGACCAGGTGATATCATTGCCGATATCGGCTGCGGCAACGGACTGCTGACGCTCGAACTTTCCCGCACCATCGGAGACGCAGGAAAAGTTCTCGGCATCGACCCGAGTGAAGACATGCGTGACGCTGCCGTCAAGCGCTGTGCACAGTGTTCAAACGTGAAGATCCTGCGCGGCACCGCCACAGAACTGCCGCTTGAGCGAAATTCCGCAGACAAGGCGGTTTCGTTGCAGGTGTTCGAATATCTGGACGATCTTGCCGGCGCCATAGCCGAGGTTAAGCGCATCCTGAAGCCCGGCGGCCGGTTGGTTGTCGGCGACATGCACTGGGACACCACGGCCTGGTTCAGCGACAAGCCGGAGCGCATGAAACTGATGCTCGACACCTGGGACAAACATCTCGTGGAACGTTGCGTCCCCGCCGTGTTGCCGCCCATCTTGCGTGATGCCGGTTTCCGGGTCGACAACGTGACCGCAATCCCGTTCAACAGCACCGAATTGCATCCCGACGGTCTGCCGAACATGATGATCCATCTCATGAAACCATATGTTGTCAGCAAGGGTGCGGTGTCGGAGGACGACGCGAATGACTGGGCCGAGGAACAGGTTCAGCTCTCCAATTCAGGACGCTTCTTTTTCTCGATAACCCACTTTGTCATAACGGCTTCGAAGCCGGGTTGAGGTCTCCTCAATTTGCCGGAACCGTAAACTCGCGATCAGACGCGTAGTCAGTCACCATGATCCGGTCATCATCCCGCTGAAGGCGAAGCATGGTCCATCGTTCCGCCGGAAGGCGGCAGGAATGCCGACCCATGACACAGGAAAGCTGGGGCAAACGCCGGTAATCGACATCCTCGGCGAGCGCTTTGGCAATTGCGGTGTGTCCCTTGAGATAGGCAAACAGCGTATAGGGGCTCAGATACCAGACTTCACCAGCTCTCAATTCGTTCAATTCCTCTGCGCGCGCCAGCGGGAACTCCCGACCCCATGTCCATGAAACAGCATCGCGGGTCTGATGATCGAGATAGTGATGCGCCATGGTCTCGTCGATGAAGACCCGGTTGTCTGCATCAATATCGTTCCAGTAGTCCCGGGTTGCTGCAGCCCGGCCCGACGCACGTTCGGAGAGGACATAAAAAACCAGGAAATTTGCCGTGAGGACGAGGAACACCAGCGTGTAAAGCACGTAAGCGGTTCTCTGGAACCGTTTCCTCGTGACTGCGTCGAGCGCCACCAGAAAAACCATGCTCGCAGCGAGATTGCGTACCAGAACCTTGTCATGAAGAAATGCAGCAAGTCCCTGACCGACGGACAATAGCAGGCAGACAAGCGCGGCAGGGCGCGACCATCTTGTCAGCGCAGCTCCGACAACGGCAAATATCGCCGCCCTGCCAAGCGCCTCATCATTGATCCCGTGTCCGGTCGACCTTGCTGCATGGAAGACGATCTGGTCGACGAACTCGCGATACTGAAAGTCGATGCTGAGCGAAAAGATCACCAGTCCCAGAGCAAGCGCGACGGCATTTTCGAAGAACAATGCAACGATCTTTGCTTCCCGGAACACGAACCTCCAGATGTCGTGAACAACAATAGCGCCGAGGCCCCAGGCGAAGAGAGCTGGTGAGGCCAGTGGTGCAAAGACCAAGGCCAGCTTCGCAAGTGTCCTGAGACAGGATACCTGCAAATCCGCCCTTCCGGCGTCCTTCAGTCTTGCAGCCCAGAACAACAGGGAAAGGCCCAACATCCAGAAGACACAGGCAGTGACCTCAAGCCGGAACCCGGTCACGACATAGGTCGGGACGAGTAACAGCGGCGCGACCAGCGCAGCTTTCGGCAATCTGATGGCCAGGCACAGGGCCGTGAAAGCAAGCGTCGTCAGCAGGAAGCAAAGATACTCGTAAGCAACGACGCTTTGTCTGCTGACACCGAACTGATCCAGGAACAAGCCGGAAAGGATCAGATGGAAGCGGGTATAAAGATGATAGTTTTCAAGTCCGGGAAACTGAACTGCTAGCAGTGGATTGCCGTGATTTCCTGTCGTGGCATATTCCGCAGCCCAGGGTATGAAAAAGAGATCATCCACATGCGCAATCGTGTGATCCGGCCAGAAAAAGACAGGTGCCGCCAGGCCGGCCAACAGCAGCCAGAGGCAGGCATGCAGTATCGTGAAGCTGCTGGCGTCGTCATTTCGCACGATAGCCCCCCGGCTTTGCGATCCCTTGTCCGCGAGGCCTATCCGCACCGGCATCGCAACTCCAGCCAATACAAGCAACGGGCGCCGCAGCCAATGATGCCTGCGGCGCCCTAATTCCGTCAATTCTCAGCGCGTTTGCCCACTCAGGAGTGAATTGGCTTTGCAAAAGTGGCAAGCGCGGCTTCCTTGACCGCTTCGGACATGGTCGGGTGCGCGTGACACGTTCTCCCCAGATCTTCCGAAGAGCCACCGAATTCCATCAGAACCGCTGCTTCATGGATCATCTCGCCCGCGCCGAAGCCGACGATGTGAACACCGAGGACCCTGTCGGTCGCGGCATCTGCCAGTACCTTCACAAAACCGTCGGTGTGATTCATGGCACGAGCCCGGCCGTTGGCGGAGAAGTTGAATTTACCGGACTTGTACTCGATGCCGCCTGCCTTCAGTTCCTCTTCGGTCTTGCCGACAGAGGCCACCTCCGGCTGGGTGTAAACGACCCCGGGAATGACATCGTAGTTCACGTGTCCGGCCTGACCTGCGAGAATTTCGGCAATCGCGACGCCTTCGTCTTCTGCCTTGTGTGCCAGCATCGGTCCGGCTACCACGTCGCCAATTGCATAGATGCCGTCGACATTCGTCTTGTAGTGCGCGTCAATCTGTACGCGGCCGCGATCATCAAGAGCGACACCTGCCGTCTCAAGTCCAAGGCCTTCCGTATAGGGACGGCGGCCGATGGCGACCAGGACAATGTCGGCCTCGATTTCCTGAGCGTCTCCACCCTTGGCGGGCTCGACGCTGACAGAAAGGCCCTTGCCCTTTTTCGTGACGCCGGTGACCTTCGACGACAACTTGAATGTCATGCCCTGCTTTTTCAGCATCCGCTGGAAGTTCTTGGAAACATCCCCGTCCATCGGACCAAGGATCTTGTCCATGAATTCAACCACGGTGACCTCTGATCCGAGCCGGTTCCAAACGGACCCCAGTTCGAGGCCGATGACACCGCCACCCACGACAACCAGCTTGCCCGGAACCTTTTCAAGTTCCAGGGCGCCGGTAGACGACACAATCTGCTTTTCGTCAATCTCGACACCGGGCAGCGGCATGACATCGGAGCCGGTCGCGATCACGATATTCCTTGCTTCCAAGACGGACGCACTGCCGTCGTCGGCGGTGACCTCCACCTTGCCGGCCCCGAGGACCTTGCCGGTACCGGTGTGAACGTCGATCTTGTTCTTCTTCATCAGGAAGGCAACACCGTTGACGTTGGCATCCACGGTGTCGGTCTTGTGCTCCATCATGCCGGGAAGATCGACCTTCGGTTTCGAGACCTTGATGCCGAGCTTCTCAAAACCATGGCCTGCTTCCTCGAACATCTCCGACGCATATAGGAGCGCCTTGGAGGGAATGCAGCCGATATTGAGGCAGGTGCCGCCAAGGGTTGCGCGTTTTTCGACAACGGCGGTTTTCAGACCAAGCTGAGCCGCCTTGATCGCACATACATAGCCGCCCGGGCCGGTTCCGATGACGACAAGATCATATTGGGACATTTTGGTCGCCTTTGCCTCTTTCAGTTTCAGATCCAGTTTGCCGGATCAAGGTAGGATTGCCCGGCCACCGGACACGTCCAGGATAGCTCCGGTCGTGTAGCTGGACTGGTCGGACATGAGCCAGATGATTGCATCCGCCACTTCATCGGCGGTCCCCGCACGTTTCATGGGGAGTTTCGATTGCACTTGAGCCACCCTGTCAGGCAGCCCGCCGGATGCATGAAGTTCCGTGTCGATGATACCGGGTCGAACGGCATTCACGCGAATGCCTTCGTCGGCAACTTCAAGTGCGAGTCCCACCGTCATCGTGTCGATCGCACCCTTGGAGGCAGCGTAATCGACATATTGCGCCGGCGAACCCAGTTTGGAACCCGCCGAGGCCAGATTGACGATAGAGCCACCCTGTCCGCCGTGTTTCGTCGACATGCGTTTCACGGCTTCTCGGGCACACAGAAAGGAACCGACCACGTTGATCGTGAAGATCCGGTTGAGGCGCTCGACACTCATTTCGTCGACGCGTTGGGAGACGTCGACCACGCCGGCATTGTTGACCAGTCCTGCAAGGCCGCCGTACTTGTCCGCTTCTTCGAACAGGCGGAGGATATCGGCCTCGCTGCCGACATCGCCCTGCACAGCGACAGCCTTACCGCCCTGCTGCTCGATTTCGGCAACAACCGCATCGGCAGCCGCCTTGTTGGCGGTGTAATTGACAACAACCGTTTGCCCCGGAATACCGAGTTTCCGGCTCACGCTGGCGCCAATTCCCCGGCTTCCGCCCGTTACGATGAACACACTGTCAGACATCTACTCTCCAGAACCTGCTTGATTGGACACAAGCCGCCGATTTGAAACCCGTCACTGCTCCGCGACTGCCAGCCTGAGGCCGAATCCGGCGAAGGCAGCTGCGATCGTCCGCCGCATCCAGACCATGACCCGTTCGCTCTTCAGGACCTTTTCTCCGACCAGCGATGCAAACAGCCCATATCCGAGAAAGACGACAAAGGTCATGGCCATGAAGACGCCACCGAGCATCAGCATGTCCATTGTCGGGTTCACTGCAGAGGGACTGACGAATTGCGGCAAAAACGCCATAAAGAAGACGGTCAGTTTCGGATTGAGAATATTGATCAGGAAGGCGGTTCGTGCCGTCGCGACGAAGCTCTTGCGCACTCCCCTGTCCGCCTTCAGGTCAACAGGACCGCTGTCATTCAGTGTCTTCCAGGCCAGATAAAGCAGGTAGGCGACACCGGCATATTTCACCACCTGAAAGATCAGGGCGCTGGTGTGCATGAGAGCTGCCAGCCCGACGACGGACGCCAGGATCGCCGGAACGATCCCGATCGTACAGCCGACGGTGGCGGCAAGAGCCGCCTGCCGTCCCTTACCGAGCCCGACGGCGACCGTGTAGACGACCCCGGTCCCGGGGACCAGGACGACGATCAGGGCGGTAATCAGAAATTCCAGACTCATTTCGGTCCCCAGACTTTCCCTGCTCTTGTCAAACGTGGTTCTTTGCCTGGTTCTTGAGATAGTGGTAAATCGCAAGCCAGATCGCCGCCAGGATTGTGCCAATTATCGCAGCGGACACAATCCCTTCGTAAAAGCCGCGCGTTGCGAACCCTGCCGCAATCAGGCTGTAATAGACTACCGTGAACCCAAGGTTAGCCAGGGCGGCTCGCAGGATACGGCGACTCTGCAGCCAAATCTCGATCGCAAGCCATGACGCCAGACCTGCGATCGCGGCACCAAAAACCGAGTGCAAGGTGACCGAAGAAGCGCCCACACCCAGTGTGGAGACCAAATTCCATGTGGCTCCCAGCGCGATATAGGCCAAGAACCCAAGGATCAACCAGATTGGAATTGGCCTGCCGAACATTTGCGGTGTCCCTTAAAGATCCAGAACCAGGCGTTGCGGATCTTCCAGGCTTTCCTTGACGCGGACCAGGAAGGTCACGGCTTCCTTGCCGTCGACGATCCGGTGGTCATAGGACAGTGCCAGATACATCATCGGACGGATCACCACCTGACCATTCACGGCCATCGGGCGATCCTGGATCTTGTGCATGCCCAGAATGCCGGACTGCGGCGCATTCAGGATCGGAGACGACATCAGCGAACCATAAACACCGCCATTGGAAATGGTGAAGGTACCGCCGGTCATGTCGGCCATGCCGAGCTTGCCGTCACGTGCCTTGCGGCCAAGATTGCCGATCTCCTTTTCGACTTCCGCAATGGACATCTGGTCCGCATCGCGGACAACCGGAACCACGAGACCCTTGGGTGTGCCGACGGCGACGCCGATGTGGCAGAAATTCTTGTAGATGATGTCCGTGCCATCGATCTCGGCGTTGACAGCCGGGATCTCTTTCAGGGCATGGGTGACCGCCTTGGTGAAGAACCCCATGAAGCCGAGCTTGACGCCATGCTTCTTTTCGAACAGGTCCTTGTATTCCTTGCGCAGATCCATGACCGGGCCCATGTCCACTTCATTGTAAGTGGTCAGCATTGCGGCCGTGTTCTGCGCATCCTTCAGGCGGCGCGCGATGGTCTGGCGCAGCTTGGTCATGCGGACGCGCTCTTCACGTCCTTCATCATCAGCTGCAACCGGACCCCGGGCGACCTGCGTCGCTGCCGAAGCGGATGCAGCAGCGGTCGCGCCGGACGCAATCGCTCCAATGACATCTTCCTTCAGAACCTGACCGCGCTTGCCGGAACCTGCAACCTGACCGTCGGCAAGATTGTTTTCCGCCATCATCTTCTGTGCCGACGGCGCTGCTGGCATCGAAGTACCTGAGGCTGCGGGCGCCGGCGCCGAAGCGGCTGCAACCGGGGCGGCAGCAGCTGCAGCACCCGAAGGATCGATCTGGCAGAGCAGAACGCCCGGCTCAACCGTGGCACCTGTCTCCGCCGCGATCTTCACGACGGTTCCGCCGACAGGGGCCGGAACTTCCTGGGCGGCCTTGTCTGTTTCCAGTTCGACAAGCGTATCGTCCGTCTTGACGACGTCACCGACCTTGACGCTCCATTCACCGACTTCAGCCTCGGTGACCGATTCACCGGCGCTCGGCGTGATCACGTCCACAAGCTCCGCCTTTACCGCGGGAGCTGCCTCTGCCTTGGCCGTAGCAGGCGCGGCGGCAGCCGGTGCGGCTGCAGCTCCGGCGCCTTCTGCGATCTGTCCGAGAAGCGCACCGACCTCTACGGTGTCCCCTTCGTTGACCACGATGCTTTCAAGCGTCCCGGCGGTCGGGGCCGGTACTTCAACGGTCACCTTGTCGGTTTCCAGTTCCACGAGCGGCTCGTCCTGACTGACGGCGTCACCCGGCTTCTTGAACCACTGTGCAATAGTTGCTTCAGAAACGGATTCACCCAGAGTGGGCACGCGAATTTCGGTTGCCATGGTCGCCTTCTCTTAAAATTACCCGGCCAAATTTCGGAAGGGGCCCTTGAGCCCCCTCAAGATCAGTTTCCAAGAGACTCTTCAAGGAACTGCTGCATTTGCGCGAGATGCACGGACATCAGACCTGTCGCGGTCGATGCCATTGCGGAACGACCGGCATAACGCGGCCGCCGGTGCTTGGCGTCGATCTGTTCCAGGACCCATTCGATATAGGGCTCAACGAAGAACCAGCTGCCCATGTTCTTGGGCTCTTCCTGACACCAGACCATTTCGGCCTGGGGGAAGCGGGCAAGCTCAAGCATCAGCGCCTTCTTGGGGAACGGATACAGCTGCTCGACACGCATCAGGTACACGTCATCGACGCCGCGTTTCTCGCGCTCCTCAAACAGGTCGTAGTAGACCTTGCCTGAGCACATCACGACCCGGCGGATCTTGTCGTCCGACACGAGCTTGCCGTCCGAACTCAGATTGGGACCCCAATCATCCCAAAGCAGACGGTGGAATGTGGTGTCCGGACCGAGTTCGTCGATCCTGGAGACCGCTTTCTTATGGCGCAGGAGCGATTTCGGCGTCATCAGGATCAGCGGCTTGCGGATATCGCGGCGCAACTGCCGCCGCAGGATGTGGAAATAATTCGACGGTGTCGAACAATTGGCAACCTGCATGTTGTCTTCCGCGCAGAGTTGCAGATACCGCTCGAGACGGGCAGAGGAGTGTTCCGGCCCCTGACCTTCATAGCCGTGCGGCAGAAGGCAGACGAGACCGGACATGCGCAGCCACTTGCGTTCCCCTGACGAAATGAACTGGTCGAACAGGACCTGTGCCCCGTTGGCGAAATCGCCGAACTGAGCTTCCCACATGGTCAGAGCACGCGGCTCGGCCAGTGAATAACCGTACTCGAACCCGAGCACCGCCTCTTCGGAGAGCATCGAATTGATGACCTCGTAGCGCTGCTGGTCCGGCGAAACATGGTTGAGCGGGATATAGCGGCTTTCGTCTTCCTGGTCGTAAAGGACCGAATGACGCTGAGAGAATGTGCCGCGCTCACAATCCTGGCCCGACAGGCGCACCGGATGGCCTTCCTTCAGCAAAGAGCCGAAGGCAAGCGCTTCCGCAGTTGCCCAGTCAATCCCCTCGCCGGTCTCGATCATGCGTTCACGATGCTTCATGAAGCGCGAGATGGTGCGGTGGATGTTGAAGCCTTCCGGCACATGGGTCAAAGCCCGGCCGATCTCCTTGATCTCGGCGATCGTGAGCCCGGTTTCGCCGCGGCGAGGGTCTTCCTCATCGCGGGCCCTCTTCATGCCGGCCCATTTGCCGTCGAGCCAATCGGCCTTGTTCGGCTTGAATGCCTGACCGGCATCGAATTCACCATCCAGGTGCTCGCGCCAGTCCGCCTTCATCCGGTCGACGTCTTCCTGACTGAGCACACCTTCCTTGATCAGGCGCTCGGAATAGCGCTGCAACGTCGTCGCGTGCTTGCGGATCTTGCGATACATGATCGGCTGCGTGAACGCAGGCTCGTCGCCCTCGTTGTGACCGAAGCGGCGATAGCAGATGATATCGATGACCACCGGACGCTGGAAGGTCTGGCGGTACTCGATCGCGATCTTGGCTGCGAACACGACCGCTTCCGGGTCGTCCGCATTGACGTGGAAAATCGGCGACTCGATCACCTTCGCCATATCGGACGGATAGGGCGAGGACCGCGAGAAGCGCGGGTTGGTGGTAAAGCCGATCTGGTTGTTGATGATGACGTGAACAGAACCACCGGTACGATGGCCGCGCAACGCCGACAGGCCGAAACACTCCGCGACGACACCCTGGCCGGCGAATGCCGCGTCGCCGTGCAGCAGCAGAGGCAAGACGGTGTTACGTTCAACCTCGGTGGTCTCGATGAATTTGCCGTTCTCGTCGGCCGCAAGCTGGTCCTGCTTTGCACGCGCCTTGCCAAGCACGACCGGGTTGACGATTTCCAGATGAGACGGGTTCGCTGTAAGCGACAGGTGAACGTTGTTACCGTCGAACGTCCGGTCGGATGATGCACCGAGGTGATATTTCACATCGCCGGAACCTTCCACCTCGTCAGGTGCATAGGAACCGCCCTTGAATTCGTGAAAGATGGCGCGATGCGGTTTGCGCATCACCTGGGAAAGCACGTTCAGCCGGCCACGGTGCGCCATGCCGAAAACGATGTCCTTGAGCCCCATCTGGCCACCGCGCTTGATGATCTGCTCAAGTGCGGGGATCAGGGCTTCACCGCCATCCAGGCCGAAACGCTTGGTGCCGGTGTACTTGACATCCAGGAACTTCTCGAAGCCTTCCGCCTCGACCAGCTTGTTGAGGATTGCCTTCTTGCCCTCGGAGGTAAAGGCAACCTGCTTGTCCGGGCCCTCGATGCGTTCCTGGATCCAGGCTTTGGCCGCCGGGTCGGAAATATGCATGAACTCGACACCTAGTGTCGAGCAATAGGTCCGTTTCAGAATATCCATCATCTCGCGGATGGTGGCGTATTCCAGACCCAGAACATGGTCGATGAAGATCTTGCGGTCCCAGTCGGCTTCAGTGAAGCCGTAGGATGACGGATGCAGCTCTTCGTGATCACCCTTGCCGGCAAGACCCAGCGGATCGAGATCAGCGTGAAGGTGACCGCGCATGCGGTAGGCCCGGATCATCATCAGGGCACGAACCGAATCCCGGGTCGACTGGTGAACCTCGGCGTCGGAAACAGGCTCGCCCCTGGCCTCGGCCTTTTTCTTGAGCTTGTCACCGAGCTGCTGCTCTATCGGTGCCCAGTTGCCGTCAAAGGCATTGACGAGATCGCCATTGGCTTCGATCGGCCAGTCCTTGCGCTTCCAGGGAGCACCGCGTGCTTCCTTGAGCACTGCTTCCTTTTCATCCTGGAAGGCCGCAAAGAAGTCCTGCCACTCGGCATCAACCGAGTTCGGATCCGTTTTGTACTGGGCATAGAGGTCTTCGATATAGGATGCGTTGGCGCCGTAAAGCAACGACGTCAGTGCGAATACGTTGTTCGCTTCCTGCCGTGCCATGTCCTTTAGCGGAGGGCTGCTCCGCCCTTTTTGTTATGGCGGGCCGAAAATAGACCCGCGGCCGGTTCCCTACAAAGACCGGAGAATCACCGGCCCCTCGAAAAGTATTACGACACTTTGTCGCGCCGTAACCTATCCTTTAACCATGCAGCAGGAAACGTAAACAGTTTCCGTCACCTGCTGCATAGAATTCTTGTGATTTCAGCCTTTCAAGGCTTCCAGAAGCGTCTCGCCAAGCTTGGCGGGAGACGGTGACACCCTGATGCCGGCTGCTTCCATCGCCGCGGTCTTGTCTTCCGCGCCGCCCTTGCCGCCGGAAATCACGGCTCCTGCATGACCCATCGTGCGTCCCGGAGGCGCAGTCCGGCCCGCAATGAAACCGGCCGTCGGTTTCTTGCGGCCCTTCTTTGCCTCATCGATCAGGAACTGAGCTGCATCTTCTTCAGCTGATCCGCCGATCTCACCGATCATGATGATCGATTCGGTTTCATCGTCGGCCAGGAACATTTCCAGGACGTCGATGAACTCGGTTCCCTTGACCGGGTCACCGCCGATACCGACAGCGGTCGTCTGGCCGAGGCCGGCATTGGTGGTCTGGAAGACGGCTTCATAGGTGAGCGTGCCGGAGCGCGACACGACACCGACAGAACCCTTCTTGAAGATGGAGCCCGGCATGATGCCGATCTTGCACTCTTCCGGCGTCAGGATGCCCGGGCAGTTCGGGCCGAGAAGACGTGAACCGGACTTGTCCAGCTTCGCCTTGACCTTGACCATGTCGGCAACCGGGATGCCTTCGGTAATACAGACGATGAACGGAACTTCCGCATCGATCGCCTCGATGATCGCTGCACCTGCACCTGCCGGCGGCACATAGATCACGGAAGCGTCCGCACCGGTTGCCTCCCTGGCTTCACCAACACTGGCGAAGATCGGCAATTGCGCGGCACCTTCGACAGAGCCCCAGGTTTCGCCGCCCTTTTTCGGGTGAACGCCGGCGACCATCTTGGTGCCATAATATTCAAGCGCCTGCTCCGTATGGAACGTGCCGGTCTTGCCGGTCAGGCCCTGAACAATGATTTTCGTGTCTTTATTTACGAGGATGGACATCTTCTTGAAGTTCCTCTCTGATTCTCGCCGCTAACTTTTGGCTGCACATGCGGCGCGACCGGTGATGGTCGCTCCGATCCAGTTCAGACCGTCGTTATTAAATTTGAAGACCTGGATTTGCGCCCGCTGGATGCCAACTTTGATAAATCCGATTGATTGCGGATCGTCGTCTGGCGTAATTCGCGGACCCGCGACCGTTACCGTTCGCTTTATCACTGCTTGCGCTGCCTTGTTTGGGTTGTAGGTGCCAAAAGTTAGCTTGCATGAGCACTTTCGACCGGACCCTTGCATAGACGCTACAATCTCCGTTTGTTTGAAGATAAAGGTTCCGCCAGAGTTTGGCCGAAAGCCTGCCTTCGTAGCAGCAGCTTTGAAGGACGATCCGGTGAGAACCGGCCTCAGGCACACACGCTCCCAAAAATTGACCCGCTGATTTATCCAAGAACGTGACCCTGGATTCGCCGCAAGGCTTGCGCTTGACAAAACGCCCAGCGCAAGAAACGAGAACGCAAGGTTCAGGGTCATCGCTCGCATTGCCAGTCAGCCCTTGACCGCTTTCACGATTTTCTGGGCGGCGTCGTCGAGATCATCGGCGGCAATTACATTCAGACCGCTTTCGTTGATGATCTTCTTGCCGAGTTCCACGTTGGTGCCTTCCAGGCGGACAACGAGCGGAACCTGAAGACCGACTTCCTTGACGGCAGCAACCACGCCTTCCGCGATCACGTCGCAACGCATGATGCCGCCGAAGATATTGACCAGGATGCCCTTCACGTTCGGATCGGACGTGATGATCTTGAAGGCCGCGGTCACCTTCTCCTTGGAGGCACCGCCACCGACATCAAGGAAGTTCGCCGGCTCGGCGCCGTAGAGCTTGATGATGTCCATGGTCGCCATGGCCAACCCGGCCCCGTTGACCATGCAGCCGATGTCGCCGTCGAGCGCGACGTAGGCAAGATCGTGCTTGGACGCTTCGATCTCTTTTGCATCTTCTTCGGTGATGTCGCGCAGTTCCATGATGTCCGGATGACGGAACATGGCGTTGCCGTCAAAGGATACCTTGGCATCGAGGACGCGCAGGCGTCCGTCCTTCATGACGATCAAAGGGTTCACTTCCAGAAGGCTCATGTCCTTTTCGACAAAGGCCTTGTGCAGGATCGGGAACAGGGTCATGCCGTCCTGGCGCGCCGCGCCGTCCAATGCCAGCGCGTCGCAGAGCCTGGCGGCATCTGCTTCGGTCACGCCGGTTTCCGGGTCGATCGGCAAGGTTATGATCTTTTCGGGGGTCTCTTCGGCAACCGCCTCAATGTCCATGCCACCTTCGGTGGAAACGACAAAGGCCGGACGTCCGACCGTGCGGTCCACGAGAATGGAGAGATATAGTTCGCGCTCGATGTCTGCACCGTCCTCGATATAGAGACGGTTGACGACCTTGCCTGCTTCGCCGGTCTGCTTGGTGACAAGCGTGTTGCCGAGCATGTCCTTCGCGTGCGCGGTGACTTCGTCCAGAGAGAAAGCCAGCCGGACACCGCCCTTGGCATCGGCCGGCAGTTCCTTGAACTTGCCCTTGCCACGGCCACCGGCATGGATCTGTGTCTTGACGACCCAGAGCGGACCGGGAAGTTGCTTTGCTGCGGCTTCCGCCTCATCGGCGGAGAATATGGCGACGCCGTCGGCGACCGGAGCGCCGAAATCCTTCAGCACAGCCTTTGCCTGGTATTCATGAATGTTCATGTGTTTCCCCCGTTGTCGGAGGACCGTCCTTTCCAGGGTTGAAAAGAACGATCGCTGCTTACCCGAGACAGTCGACGCTTAGGCGAGCGCCGGCTGAATTTTCTTACAGGCTTCAACCAGACCGTCGACCGAACCGACGGACTTTTCGAAGTTGGCCTTCTCCTCGCCCTGAAGGTCGATTTCGATGACGCGTTCGACACCGCCGGCCCCAATGACAACCGGGACGCCGACATATGTGTCTTTCAGGCCATACTGACCGTCGAGGGCGGCCGCGCATGGCAGGACACGTTTCTTGTCCTTCAGATAGCTTTCCGCCATCGCGATGGCGGAAGCCGCCGGGGCGTAGAAAGCCGAACCGGTTTTCAAAAGGCCGACGATCTCGGCGCCGCCATCACGTGTGCGCTGAACGATTTCGTCCAGACGCTCGGCGGTGCACCAGCCCATCTTGACCAGATCCGGCAACGGGATACCGGCAATTGTCGAATAGCGGGTCAACGGCACCATCGTGTCGCCGTGACCGCCCAGAACGAATGCCGTCACGTCTTCAACGGAAACGTTGAATTCCTCCGCAAGGAAATACCGGAAGCGGGCGCTGTCGAGCACACCGGCCATGCCGACGACCTTGTTCTTCGGCAGCCCGGAGAACTTCTGCAGGGCCCAGACCATTGCATCCAGCGGGTTGGTGATGCAGATGACGAACGCATCAGGCGCATGTTTGGCGATGCCGGCTCCGACCTGCTCCATGACCTTCAGGTTGATTTCCAGAAGATCGTCGCGGCTCATGCCCGGCTTGCGCGGCACGCCCGCAGTCACGATGACCACGTCCGATCCGCTGATCGCTTCATAGCCGTTTGCACCGGCCAGCTTGGCATCGAAGCCGTCTACCGGGGAAGACTCTGCCAGGTCCAGGGCCTTGCCCTGCGGCACACCTTCCGCGATATCGAAGAGAACGATGTCTCCCAGTTCCTTCAAACCTGCCAGATGAGCGAGCGTGCCACCGATCTGACCTGAGCCGATCAAGGCAATTTTATTTCGCGCCATGTCGAAAGTTTCCCTTTACGTAAGATGGAACTACATGCCATCCGCTGATGACTGAAGATGGCACTACCCCCTTTGCCGCCCCTGCGCAAGTTCGCCAAAAGAATATTGCGTTTGGGGCAGCAAAATTTCTCAATTCCTCTCGCCTGCGTAATTCTCCTATACGGAATGCAGACCTAAGCGTGTATTTCTCGTCTCTCACCCGCAAGGTAGGCTTCGGAGCGCATTTCGATCAAACGCGAGCTCGTCCGGTCGAACTCGAAAGCTTCCGTGCCATCTTCCGACGTGTAAAGTTCCTGGGGTTCCGCCTCAGCGGACACCACAATCCTGATGCCGTTATCGTAAAGCGTGTCGATCAGGTTGATGAAACGTTTGGCCTCGTTCCGACGTGCCTTCGACAGGACCGGGATGTCCTCGATGAAAACCGTGCTGTACGCATTGGCGATCCGAAGATAGTCGCTTGCGCCCAGGGGCTGCATGCACAGGTCGTCAAAGCTGAAACGGGCCGCACCGGACGCAACACAGGGAACCGGAATTTTCCGTCCCTTGTTTTCAAGTTCTTCGGCATGCGATTTCATACCGTGCGTCAGCTTTGTCCAGAGGCGATCCATCTCCGTGTCCGCTTGCTGTCCCAGCGGCGTTACATAGACCGGGGCTCCTGCCAGCTTTTCCAGCCGGTAGTCGGTCGGCGAGTCCAGGTGAAGAACCTCGACCTGCGACTTCAGCATGGTGATGAAGGGAATGAAGAGCTGGCGGTTCAGTCCGTCCTTGTAAAGGTTCGACGGATTGACATTGGAGGTCGCGACAACAATCACGCCCTTTTCGAATAGCTGAGTGAACAGGCGGCCCAGGATCATTGCGTCGGCGATATCCGTCACGGAAAACTCGTCGAAAAGCAACAGCCTGGTTTCGGCAGCAATCTGGTTGGCCACCGGAAGTATGGGGTCATCCCCCTTGACCTCACCGCGTTTGTGAGCCTGCCGATGTTCATGGATGCGCTCGTGTACATCCGTCATGAATTCGTGAAAATGGACCCGGCGCTTCCGCTGGATGACGGTCACCTCGTAATACAGGTCCATCAGCATGGTCTTGCCCCGGCCGACGCCACCCCACATGTAAAGGCCCTTCACCGCAGACCACAACTGGTTCTTCTTCTTGGCGAACAACCAGCCGAGCGAGCTTTTCTTCGAAGCAAGCCGGGTTTCCGCAAGCCGGGTGTTGAGCAGGTCGAGATGCCGGACGGCTTCCCGCTGAACGGGATCTTCCTTGATTTCACCGGATGCGATCAGGGCATCGTAGCGGGCACTCAAGGCGCGGTTAACCGGCAGTTCCATCTTCAAGAGTGCGGCTCCCTCCATGAGAATTCATGGGGCTGTGGCCAGCGAATGGCCTCGACTGTCAACTCGGCGAATAAGGTCATCAGACCACAGATGCAAGTCAAGTTATGGTTTAAAACTGTTACACTGCTTCACGCCGGGGCCTATTCAACCGATTGAAAGCTAACAATATCAAAACAAATGGCTATTAAGCTTTTTTCTCATGACCCAGACTGGATCAAACAGGCCGAATTGCTGATTTTCGACCTGTCGCGCCTGCTCGGAGATAAAGCGTCGAGAATCGATCATGTCGGGTCCACTGCCGTTCCCGGACTTTCAGCCAAACCAAAACTCCACATCGACATTACGCTTCGCCCGGATATCGAACCGGTTTCGCTCTGCCCTCCGTTTTACCTTTTCGGCTACGCGAACCCCGGAATTGTTCGCCGGGAGGGCGAAATTCAGCTCACCAGACCGGCCGGCCGGAGAATGTTTCCATACCTGCCCTGCGGACGCCCAACACTTATGGCCCACAGGCTCTGCCTGTGCCGATCCGGGCGCACAGCATCAAGACACCGGCGTAATTTCAGAGATGCACTCAGGAGCGATCCGGTGACCGCTGCAAACTATCAGCAACTCAAGCAGGAGCTGGTAGCAAGGTTTGGTCCTGCAGAAGACTGGGAGCGCTACAACTCGGGAAAAACGTCATTCATCACGAATGTGCTCAGCCAGCTCCGCACTTGATCTGTGAACAATAAAAACGCCCGCAACCGGCGAGCCGGATGCGGGCGAACTGCACAGGGAGGGGACACTGTGCTGGAGGAAACTACCTCAAAAGCAACGTCGACTTTCGGCCACTTTGCAGTTCCTGCAGATAAAGCAGCTGCGCAACCAGATAACATTCGGACTGATCATCAAGGTTTGCCTTGCGGCCTCGTCCGTCCGTAAGAAGCCATGCGTTTCCGGGTTTGACGACATCGCACTCGATCGGCGCAGCCGGATCAAATCCGGCCTTTTCGATTAACTCCGGGCCAATGCGTGAATCGTCCTCGGCATCAAGACCTTTCATCTCGAGCCGTAATCCCCTGTAAGCACGGGACACCGCGAGCGTGGCGACGATGCCGGTGACGACACTGTCACCCTCCATAGCCGCGAACCGCAGGACACCGCCCTGCTGGGGTATCGAACTGCTCGAGCATGGTGTGTTCTGGACTTCGCCCAGAAGCTCCCATTCCGACCTGAGGGTCACGGTCGCAGGCTGTCGAAGCGCCGCCATCTCCTTCGCAAGCCGCTTTTCAGCAGCCCGTTTCGGATTCTTGGAGTGTTTTTCAGCAACGGCAGCCCGCGCGACGGCGACCGTTCCTCCGATCCGCAACCGTCTGAAAACGATGACGTCGCGCATCAGGTCTGTGCGCTCGACGCGCCACCCCGCATCAAGCCAGGAATTCTGGTGAACCAGACTGCCGCCTGAATTCGCCCACCACGTCCGGTGCTCCCGCGCACTTTTCGGCAGGCATGTACCTAGAATTTCTTCCAGTTCGTTGAGCTTGGGAGCCCACACGACATCTTCAAGACGGGACAGGTGTTCGCGTAAAGGATCGTATTTTGACATTTGCACAGCCTTTCCGATAGCAATGCAAACATACACCTATTACGCGCAGTGTCCAGCAAAAATACTGAGGGTATTTAACGGTAAAGTGAAATGGGTGAGCCAACCGAGGTTTGACCGTTAAACTTCCCGGGTTCGCTGGAATAAAGTTGTGCCACGATCACACCGGATCCGTCCTTAAGAACCACCTGGTTACCGTTCAGGTCCCACGCCGAGATCCCTGACAGAGTTGGCGTACTACAACCTCTGGTGTTAGCCCGGTAGCCGCCTGACCAGGTTGTCAGCGTCATGAAAGCCATGCAGTTGTCACCGGCTGAAGCGAGCTTCCAGCCACCCAGAAGATCCGTACGGCCGACTTGTTGTGCATTGCCCGGAGCCGAGACAGGATTGCTCGCCAGATCAGCAGGCGCTCCCGTGCCATCCGTCGTTGTTCCGACGGGCGGCGCGGCATTCGGATCAAGTGGTGCAAGCGTGCCTGCCCCGACCGGTGTTGTCGGCGTTGCCGGCAAAGGTGCCGCATAGTTCGGGCCTCCGGAAAGTCTCTGGCATCCCGCCGCCAGAACCACCATTCCCAAAACCAAAACCAGTTTTCCCGCGCGCATCATGACGAATCAATCCCTCACCATCGTCCTAATTGGAGGCATCTCTTAGCCTACAATTTGTATAAAATCCAAAACACTGCAAAATTGCGTGTACTTTCCCTGTCACGCAACATTCCACACAGATGATTTCCCCAACCCGTTTGACGGTTCGATCAAAAAATCTATCGCGGAGCGAATTTCCTGAAAGCTCTCGACACAGGCGCCGAATGTTTCCCCTTCGGCAGACGCGCCGACAATACTCCACCAATGGCTGGAGGTGGTAGATTTCCAAAGTGGCGGCAACGTGACGGGAGCCATTTCGGTGAGATAAATGACCCGGTCCGGAATGATGGCATGCGGCATCAGGAATATATCGACGGATTTGGGCGCAAGGCCGCTTGCATCAACTCCGCAGGCCGACAGCAGCCTATTCACGTGCCGGTTCAGGCAGACTGCAGGATTCGTGCCTGCGGAAAATGCCCTCATCAGACCCCTTGCCCTGAAATTCAGATAGGCTTCGGCCAACGGCCCCAGAAAGGCGTTGTCCGGACACAGAAACAGGACGGTTGTCTTTGTCACCAGCAATTCCCCAAATCGGCAGGCGAGAATCATTTCACCTTCTGCGCCTTCGCATAAACGGACGACGGGATGAGAATGTGACAAAGCCTGTGTCCAGATGATTTTCATGAGGATTTCGGGGCCGGCGGTATTTCTGCAAGGGTGATCCGGCAGCGTCGCTTCCAATCTTTTTCTCACAATCTTGCAATTCTGACCTATTTGAAATGGTGACACATTCAACAAGGACCCAAACATGCCGATTGCCATCTGGTGCATTCTCGCCGCCGCAATTCTTCCTGTTCTGTCGATTTTTCCTGCCAAGCTCAGCAAGGACTACGACAACGAGAACCCGAGAAATTCGGATTTTTGGCGTGACGGCTTCCGCGCCCGGGCGCAAGCAGCCCAGGTCAACGGGTTCGAGGCCTTTCCGTTTTTCGCGATTGCCGTTTTCGTTGCCATGAGCCAGGGCGCATCGCTCTACTGGATCGATCAGCTGGCGGTCCTGTTCGTTCTGTTGCGGCTGATCTACGTGTTCTGCTACTGGACGGATCGCGCCACACCGCGCTCAATCGCGTGGTTGGCATCCTTCATCACAATTGTGGCACTTTTCACAAGTTCACTGTGGAGTTGATCCGTCCCTAGACCGCAAATTAATTCAGGGAGCATTTGCACCACGCGGCCGATTTCGCTAACGATGCAGGTGAGTAGTACAGGTTACCGATGGGCAGAGGTGCATTGTGCGGACGACAGACCAGACGACAAACACCTTGCCGGCGCACCGTCAGGCAGCGTTGCAGCGGCAGGTAGCCGACCAGCATATCGTTGACGCACTGATAGCGGAACGCGGTAAACTCGTGATGGCGAGCCCCTGGTGGCCCTTCATCAAGCCGTTTGCCTATCGCATCCTGCGTTATCGTTCCGCCGTGGATATGGCCGATACCATTGCCCAGATGGAGGCGGTCGACGTTTTCGCCCGTCTGAGTGACATTCTCACGCTCAACGTCACGACCAAGGGGCTCGACCGCGTTCCAACCGAAGGTCCGGTTGTCCTCGTGTCCAACCACCCGACCGGCATTGCCGACGGCATCGTGCTGTACGACGCGATAAAATCGCGGCGCACCGACCTGGCGATCTTCGCGAACAGGGATGCGATTCGCATCAACCCGCGCCTCGCAGAGATGATCATTCCGGTCGAATGGCGCGCTGATTTCAAGAGCCGCGAAAAGTCCAAGGAGACGATAAAACTGGCGTCCTCCGCGTTTGCAACAGAACGTGTGGTGGTGCTGTTTCCTTCAGGACGCCTTGCCTACTGGCACCAGGGCAAGTTGACGGAACGGCCCTGGATGACATCAGCCCTGGCACTTGCGCGGAAAAACAAGGCGCCGATCATCCCGATGCATATGGGCGGACGAAACTCCGGTCTTTTCTATTTTCTTGCCCGTGTCTCGACCGAGTTGCGGGACATGACGGTCTTCAACGAGCTGCTCAACAAGCAGAACGCGAAATTCAACGTTCATTTCGGCAAACCGATCCGTCCCGACCGGTTGCAGGGCGACCTCACGGAACTCACCGAACAGATGCGCATCCACTGCGCCGAAACCCTGGCCGGCGACCCCGACGCCGAATTCTGATTGAATTTCCGGTCGATTGCGAAAATCATCCACAGGCCGGTTTGCCCTTCGCCAGCGAATAAGACATGGTGCGGAAGACTTTAGGGAAGCAGCCGCCTCATGCCAGTCTCGCCCGCTCTTGCCGCGGATGACTCAACACTCGTTCAACTCAGCGATCCGCCTTCGGTCCGTCCGGAGCCGAAACCGCTTGCCGTTCTGCAGAATGTGTTCGGGTACAGCAGCTTCCGCGGCAAACAGCAAGCCGTCATCGAAACCCTCATTGACGGCAGAGATGCCGTTGTCCTGTTTCCGACAGGAGCCGGGAAATCACTTTGCTTTCAGATCCCGGCCCTGTGCAGACGTGGTGTCGGAATTGTCGTCTCTCCGCTGATCGCCCTCATGAAGGATCAGGTCGGTGCCCTGTGCGCCGCCGGCGTCCGTGCAGCCGCGCTCAATTCGACCCTGTCAGGTGAAGATCAGGCTGCTTTGAGAGAAGAGTTGCGCCGCGGCGAAATCGACCTTCTCTACGTGACACCCGAGCGCCTAGGCAACGAGAGCTTCCGCAAGTTTCTGGATACGCTCGACATAGCACTCTTTGCGATCGACGAGGCGCATTGCGTCAGTCAGTGGGGGCACGATTTCCGCCCTGAATACATGTCGCTTTCATGCCTCGCCGAAAGATACCCCGGCGTCCCCAGGGTCGCCCTCACCGCGACCGCCGACCCGCATACGCAAGAGGACATCCTTTCCAGACTGAAACTGGAAGAGGCAAAGGTATTCGTTACAAGTTTCGACCGGCCCAACATCCGCTATGAAATCGTCGAACGATCGAACCAGCGCCAGCAATTGTTGGACTTCCTCGCAAAGCACAAGGGTGAAAGCGGCATCGTCTACTGCCTGTCACGTGCCAAGGTTGAAGATATCGCCGCGTGGCTGTCTGCCAAGGGAACGAGGGCATTGCCCTATCATGCCGGTTTGCCGGCAGACCAGCGGGCCGCCAACCAGGATGCCTTTCTCCTGGAAGAGGGCCTGTGCCTTGTCGCGACTGTTGCCTTTGGCATGGGGATCGACAAGCCGGATGTGCGCTATGTCGCGCATCTTGACCTGCCCTCCTCCGTCGAAGCCTACTATCAGGAAACGGGTCGGGCAGGACGCGACGGAGCGCCTTCAGAAGCCTTCATGGCCTACGGTATGGCTGATCTGGTGCAGCGGCGGCGCATGATCGCGGAAGGCGACGCTCCGGACGAGGTCAAGCGGGCGGAAAATACGAAGCTGAACGCGTTGCTGGGCATCTGCGAGACGGTAGGATGCCGCAGGCAGGCGCTTCTGGCTCATTTCGGGGAAACCTATCCGCAACCCTGCGGCAATTGCGATACTTGCCTCTCACCGGTTGAGACCTGGGACGGGACGGAGGCGACCCGAAAACTGATGTCCGCAATCTACCGCACGGGTCAGCGTTTCGGCACGGGACACGTGATTGACGTTCTGCTCGGCAAGTCCAATGAAAAGGTCACCCGGTTCGGACACGAAAACCTGTCTGTCTTCGGCATCGGCCAGGATCTGTCGCAAAAGACATGGCAATCGATCGCACGACAGTTGGTCGCGGCGGGCTTCGTTGATGTGGACCATGCCCAGTTCGGAGCGCTTGTGCTGACTGAAAGCGCGCGGCCGGTCTTGCGCGGAGACAAAACCATTGCCCTGCGCAAGGACAGAAGCGCTGCCGGACTGAAACAGACGCGTTCTTCAAGATCGGCATCCGTCGCGGACGAACTCGAGGACGAGGACAAGCTGCTTTTTCAGCGATTGCGGCGTCTCCGGACACAGATCGCACGGGATCAGAATGTTCCTCCATATGTCGTCTTTCCCGATGCGACGCTCGCCGGGATAGCGGCTGCCAGACCGGTCAGTGCCGACGCACTTTTGGGCATATCAGGCGTGGGTCAGTCCAAGCTGGAGAAATATGGCGAAGCTTTCATGGACCTGGTGGAAGCTTTCGAAGCCGGCGTATGATTTCGTTAACCTTAATCAATTCTTGAGATTTCAGCCCGCATTCTTCTCCGTAAAAGTTGTGTGCGGAGCTGATACATGCGGATTTGGATTGCCTGCCTGGCTGTTCTACAAACTTTGGTCTGCGGACAGATTGCGACGGTTTACGCGGCCGACCTGTTGAATGAAGGAATTCCAACCGCCGATGAATTGAGACTTCGGCCACAGACCTGGTCGGGCTTCAGCGGTGTCGCTTTTGCCGGTGGCGGAGTGGTCTCCGGCCGTGACGGTGTCGGATGGGACCTGACCATGCACTCCGGACTTCTTGGTGCCGCGGCCGGCTACGACACCCAGTTCGATCGGATCATCCTGGGTGGTCATCTGGAGGGATTTTTCTCGAACTTTCAAAAAACGACCGACAGCGGCAATGTCCGACAGTCCGCGGAATGGATCGCCTCCATCACCGGACGGCTCGGCTACGACGCCGGCCGGTTCATGCCATACCTTACGGGCGGCCTGGGTATTGCCAAATACAAGTTCGAACAGACCCGCCCCCGCGAGGTGATCGATGCTCTTGCGTATGACTATGCCGTTACCACACCCGATAGTTTTGCAGGAGGAACCGTGACCGACACCAGGATGCTTTACGGACCTGTTGTCGGAGCGGGTGTCGAAACCAGACTGACGGACAATCTGTTTCTGCGCCTCGACTACAAGCATTTTCATTTTCTCGACCGGGATTTCCGTTTTCAAAACGGACAGCCGTTCGAAGCCGGTGCAACGGCCGACATCGTTGATTTCGGCGTAGGTTTCCGCTTCTGAATAACGGGGACCTGATCCAACACCCCCGATGAACAAGCGAAACGCCGCAGATGGTTCTTGCCGTCGATCGGGTCGTTTTCGACACCGGTCACAAAACCCGCCAGCATACTGGCGGGCCATTTACATCCAGATATCGAAAGTCCTTTACGAACCTGCTTTGGGCAATCCCTTGTAAGCCTCGCCACCCCACACGGACTTTACTCTCGCATCGCGGCCGCAGGCCTTGCGATAACCCTTGTATGCCTCAGCCCGGGTAACATAGCCGAACCGCGTCAGCGTCCTGACATCGCTTTTGTAGTAAGCCTGATGGTAATCTTCTGCCGGCCAGAACACGGCCGCCCCCTCGACAGGCGTGACGACCTTTCCGCCAAGAGACTTGTTGGCCTTGTCGATTTCCGCTTTCGCCGCCTCGGCCTGTTTTTCATCCAGGGGATGAATGGCAGTGGAATAGCCAAAACCGCGATCACAGAACTGGCCGCCTGCGTCTGTTACGTCAACCGTGCGCAGAAAAATACCTACAAGGTCGCCATAACTGATCTTGGTCTCGTCGAAGTCAACCTGGACAACTTCCCTGTGTCCGCCGCGCTCATAGTTCTTGTAAGTCGGGTTTTGTGTCTTGCCGCCGGCATAACCGGACACGACGTCACGGACGCCAGGCAGTTTTTCAAGATCCGATTCAACACACCAGAAACAGCCTCCGGCAAATACGGCTGTTTCCGCCTGTGCCGGTGCAAATGGTGCAGCAACGGAAAGAGCGGCTACGAGAGAAAGCGGTAGAAGTCGCATCATGACAGTCCTCCATGAGTTGCCGGTAGAGGTAACGCATCCGTGCGCCAAGGCAACTCAACTCCATTTCCCTGCCTCGCACATCCGTGTGAGCAGATCGTGACCTGTCCGGCTCCGGTCAGGTGTCCCACTCGGTCGCCGCATCCTCGAACCCGGGCAATTGCGGATGGACCACGCAGAAACGATGCCCGCTGTTGGCCTGCATCACCGTCCAGCGATCCAACTTGCTGACAATCGTTGCGCCAAGCGTTTCGAGCCGCTCGACCTCCCTGTCGGGATTGTCTGCTTCGATATCCAGGTGAACGCGTGGTGCGTGTTCGACCAGTTGCAACAAGATGCCGATTTCACCCTCCTTGCCATAGAGGCGGCGATAACGCGGACTTTTCGGTTTCTCCTCTACGGTTCTGCCGAGAGCACCCGCCCAGAATGCGGCATGGTCGTCAATATTTCCTCCCTGGCAATCGATCACCAGATCTCCCAAGCGACTCTTGTGCATGCAATCCTCCAACAAATTTCATGAGAACAAATATCGAACAAAACGAGGCGAGCCGCAAGACCCGCCTCGCTCCCTTCGCGTCTTTTCGGGTCAAGCCGGCTCGGTTGCCGAGCGGTCGTTCGATTTTTCGTGGCCGGACCAATCGATCTTCTGGGTGACGAACATTGTGATCGCCAGCGCGACGAACCCTATGACAGACCCGATCAGCAGCGCGTAGTCCTGTTCGCGCATCAAGGCAAACAGGACACCGAAGATGCTTGCGAGAACCGCGAGCATCACAAGACCCGCTGTGCGGCTTTTCAGCGAGGTACCGACATAGACGGCATTGAGAACGGTCGCCGCGCCTGCGGCAGTCAGATACGCCAGCGCATAACCGACATGTTCGGCGAATGCGAGCAGCATGACATAGAAAATAATCAGGGAAAGGCCGACCAGTGCATACTGGATCCAGTGAAAGCGCCAGCCGGACCGCATCTCCAGAACAAAGACGGCAAGGAAAGTCAGACTGATAAACCCGATCGCGTATTTCAGCGATCTGGAAATCGTCTGGTAGAAATTGACCGGTTCCACGAACTTGACACCCAGGAGCTTGTCCTGAAGTGGTATATTGCCGGTTTCCAGCATCTTCGGAATGCCGCGGGCGAGATAGGGAATGGTCCAGGCGGCGTCAAAACCGCTATCGGTAATGGTTCGCGTTTCGGGTAAAAACGCGCCAGTGAATCCGGGGTGCGGCCAATCGGATTGGAGCGCCACCTTGGTAGTCTGTCCCGCCGGAGCAAAATAGATTGCAGTCGAACCGTTGAGCTGCAGGGGGATATCAAAGGCAAAACCCCTTTGCCAGGTTCCGGGTGGCACGGAAGCATTGATCCCCGATGCCTTGAAGGAGCGGTAAGCATCCCGGTCGCTCGTCATCTTCAAGGGACCGGATCCCGGCTCGAACGGAATGGATCGTTTCCCGTCGAGCCCGAGAGCGATCTCACTCTTGAGCGCCCGAACGTCCCCGATACCGATGACCAGAACCGCCTTGTCCGCGGCAACGTCGATCGTGCCACCATGCTTCGGTTCGAACATATCGTCTGCAGTTGCGGAAAACGCTCCGCTCAGATTGACCCGGCCGTTGTAAACCGGAAGCGCATAAATGGATTTCCTGCGTTCTTCAACGGTGATGTCGCCTGATACATTCAGACGCTGCGGGAAGAGCACGGCTGTCCGGCGCACTGTTTCGGTCTTCAATTTGTCGCTCGGCCCGGTGGTGTAGGTCTCCGTGAACGGGATCACCAGATAGGGACCGTTGATCTCCTGGGTCCCGCCCCAGGATCTGGCGATGTCTCGTGCGACTTCGGTTGCCCTGTGCGAACGTTCTTCAACCAGCACCCAGACAAAAACACTGGGAACGAGAAGCAGGAAGGTGAGCAGACCGATCAGGACGAATTTTACCGCGGGTGAGTTCAGGAAAGTCAAAAACCTGGGCGCACTGGATCGCTGCGTTGCCTCAGGACCATCCGGCGCATTGTGGCTTAGTTCGTCAGTCATCAAAAATCCCTCTGCCAAGCGGGTGCGAAACGGAAACGGCACCCGTCAATCGACGAGACCCTCGCATTGCACTTGGGAGATTACCGGGCGAAACCGGGCAGGGACTTCTGGGATTTTGTGCAAATTCCGTGCAGGCGCCAGAGAAACGAGAAGATACTCAATCGGGTCTTGAATTGTCGTTTAACGAGACATCGAAAGACGCACATTTGTTACCCCGGTTCTGCGAAACTGAGACCGGGCTTCGTCTTGGCGCACCACTTCAAGCCGGAATGACAAGCTGAACCACCAATACGCAAAAGGCCGCCCGGAGGACGGCCTTCGCAAATTGTATGGGAACCAACCGAAACTCAAACCCGGCGTTCCACCATCATTTTCTTGATCTCGGCGATCGCCTTGGCCGGGTTGAGCCCCTTCGGGCAGGCCTCCGAACAGTTCATGATGGTGTGACAGCGGTAGAGGCGGAAAGGGTCTTCCAGATTGTCCAGACGCTCACCCGTCGCCTCGTCACGGCTGTCGATCAGCCAGCGATAGGCCTGAAGCAAGATCGCCGGGCCGAGATACCGGTCTCCGTTCCACCAGTAGCTCGGGCACGAAGTGGAGCAGCAGGCGCAGAGGATGCATTCGTAAAGACCATCCAGTTTGACGCGGTCATCGTGGGACTGGAGCCATTCCTTTTCCGGTGCAGGAGAAACGGTTTTGAGCCAGGGTTCGATGGATCGGTGCTGGGCATAGAAGCGGGTCAGATCCGGCACCAGATCCTTGACAACTGCCATATGCGGCAGCGGGTAGATCTTGACAACGTCGCCGGCGATCTCGTCCATGCCCTTGGTACAGGCCAGGGTGTTGGTGCCGTCGATATTCATGGCGCAGGAGCCGCAGATGCCCTCGCGGCATGAACGCCGGAACGTCAGCGTCGGGTCGACCTTGTCCTTGATGTAGATAAGCCCGTCCAGCACCATCGGACCACAGTCGTCGGCATCGATGAAATAGGTATCGACCCGCGGATTTCGTCCATCGTCCGGGTTCCAGCGGTAGATCCGGTATTCGCGCAGGTTGGTTGCCCCTTCCGGCTTGTCCCATACCTTGCCTTCCGTCACCGTGGAGTTCCGGGGAAGCGTCAGCTGAACCATCTCGTTACTGCTCCGCGTTGGGCCCTCAATTCGCGTCAAGGCGCATTCGGGCCGGTAATTCTTCTCGCTCAGCCCTTGAGTTCGAAGATCATGTTGTCATCTGTCCGGCCCGTTACCTCATAGCCGCGGCTTGCCAGTTCGGGCAGGCAATCCTCGGACCAGTAGGGCCGGCAATTCGTCTCAAGAAGGATCACGCGGGGCCATTGCTGTCTGTCCGCGTGTCTGAGGAACGGCAGCACCACCCGGTCCTCAAAACCTTCCACGTCAACTTTCAGGATATCAATCGCCGTAACGCCATGCTGGTCGGTAATCGCCGTCAGGGGCCGAACCTTCACATAGGTCGGCTCCCAGTTTCCCGCCCACTCGCCTGTGGTCAGGTCCTTGACGAAGGTAGCGAACCCGCAATTGCTCGGCTCGAGCCAGAGCGGCAGCGTGTCTTCCTGGGCCCCGACCGCAGAATGGACAACCGTAACGTTGTCCAGATCATTGGCCGTGACATTGAAGCTCAGCTTGTGTGCCGTCTGCGGATTGGCCTCGATCGCCAGCACACTTGCCCCGCGTCTTGCCGCAAAGACCGAATAGGAGCCAATGTTGGCACCAACATCGACGAAGACCGTTCCCTCTCCCAGATGCGGTTCGAGCAATTCATGCTCCGCGCGCTCCGGCAATCTGCCCTTGGCGAGCATCTTGCGGTCGTCATAGTTTTCGCCTGGATAGATCCGGAACTTGAGACCCTCAGCCTCCAGATCGTATGGACCCTTGAAAATGTGCGCAACGAAGGCGCGGATGCGCTTGCGCAACCCGCGGGAAAGGTCGTGACGGTCGGCAAGGCGCCAGGCGGCACGGACCATGCGTTCGGCAGGATAGGTGCCAAACGGGCTTCTGGTGTCCAGTTCTGTTGCGGCCTGGCTCACGAACCGGTCTCCCTAGTAGACACGCGCTTTCGGCGCGATCTTTTTCGGGTCGATGCCGCCTTCCTCGAAGGTGGTCAGCGGGTCGGTCACGACCGGACGGTAGTCAAGTTTCACATCGCCCGCCTCGTTGACCCAGGCAAGCGTGTGCTTGCGCCAGTTCTCATCGTCACGGCCTGAGAACGGACCATCCTTGTAGTCCTCGCGTGCATGGGCACCGCGGCTTTCCTTGCGGGCTTCCGCGCCATAGACGGTGGTGATCGCGTTTGCCATCAGGTTTTCCAGTTCCAGCGTTTCCACCAGATCGGAATTCCAGATCAGCGAGCGGTCGGACACCTTGAGATCCTTCATTTCACCCCAGATCGCGCTAAGCCGCTGGCAACCGGCTTCAAGGCTTTCCTGGGTGCGGAACACGGCAGCGTCTTCCTGCATCGCGTGCTGCATCTTGTCCCGCAATTTTGCTGTCGGGATCGAGCCGCTGGCATTCCGCAGCGTGTCAAACCGATCCATGATCTTTTCACAGGAGGCTTCGCTGGGGGCGGGGGTCGCCTCCTTCGGGTCGACCACTTCTCCAGCCTTGATCGCGGCTGCACGGCCAAACACCACCAGATCGATGAGGGAGTTCGATCCAAGACGGTTTGCGCCGTGAACCGACGCGCAACCGGCTTCGCCGACCGCCATCAGGCCTTCCTGAATGCGGTCGGGGTTCTTGCCGTCGGCGTTGAGAACCTCTCCCCAGTAGTTGGTCGGCACACCGCCCATGTTGTAGTGAACCGTCGGCAGCACCGGGATCGGGTCCCTGGTCACGTCGACACCTGCGAAAATACGGGCACTTTCGGAAATGCCCGGCAAGCGCTCCGCCAGCAAGGCAGGGTCCAGGTGATCAAGATGCAGGAAGATATGGTCACCCTTTTTGCCGACGCCGCGGTTTTCACGGATTTCCATGGTCATGCAGCGCGAAACGACATCGCGGGATGCAAGATCCTTGGCCGAAGGAGCGTAGCGTTCCATGAAACGCTCGCCTTCGGAATTGACCAGATAGCCACCCTCCCCGCGCGCACCTTCCGTAATAAGGCAACCTGAACCGTAAATGCCGGTCGGATGGAACTGGACAAATTCCATATCCTGAAGCGGCAGGCCGGCACGGGCGACCATGCCTCCACCGTCACCGGTGCAGGTGTGCGCCGACGTTGCGGAGAAATAGGCGCGGCCATAGCCACCTGTTGCCAGAACCACCATCTTGGCGGCAAAGCGGTGCATGGTGCCGTCATCAAGGTTCCATGCGATCACACCCTGGCAGACGCCATCGTCGGACATGATCAGGTCGAGCGCGAAATACTCAATGTAGAATTCGGCGTTGTGTCGCAGGGACTGGCCGTAGAGCGTGTGCAAGATTGCGTGACCGGTCCGGTCGGCTGCCGCGCAGGTGCGCTGAACGGGGGGTCCTTCGCCGTAATTTTGCATATGGCCACCGAACGGGCGCTGGTAGATCTTGCCTTCCTCTGTGCGCGAAAACGGAACGCCGTAGTGTTCCAGCTCATAGACTGCCTTCGGTGCCTCCCGGGCAAGATATTCCATGGCGTCGGTGTCGCCGAGCCAGTCCGACCCCTTCACGGTGTCGTACATGTGCCATTCCCAGCAGTCCGGCGTCATGTTGGTCAAAGAGGCTGCAATTCCGCCCTGGGCCGCCACTGTGTGAGATCGCGTCGGAAAGACCTTGGTGATGCAGGCCGTGCGCAATCCCTGCTCCGCCATGCCGAGTGTCGCGCGCAGGCCGGCGCCACCCGCACCGATAACAACCACGTCATAGGTGTGGTCGACAAATTCATACGTTTTGGCCATGCGGGTTAGCCTCCAAAGCCAATCTTGAGCACTGCGAAGATGCAGCCGAAACCGATAAAGGCGCAGAAAAAGGTGTTTGCCATCAGCGTCAGAAACTTGAGGCCTTCACCATGGATGTAATCCTCGATGATCACCTGCATGCCAAGCTTCATGTGATAAACGCCGGACAGGATCACCAGAAGAAGGATGATCGAAACGAGCGGGTTCCGGAGTGTCTCAACGACATCGCCATGGGTGGACCCCTGCATCGCGATCACCAGGATCACGAAGAATGAAATCAGGAACACATTGGCGACGGCCGTCACACGCTGTTTCCAGAAGTGATCCGTCCCTTCCTTGGCTGAACCGAGGCCGCGAACCTTGTTGAGGGGGGTGCGCATATCCGTCATGACACTCTCCTTATCGAACCATATAGCCGATGATCCAAAGGATCAGCGTGAGAGAAACGGAACCGATGATGGTGGCTTTTGCCAGCCACTCGCGGGCTTCCTTGCCGAACCCGGCACCCATGTCCCAGATGAAATGACGCAACCCGCCGAGCATGTGATGCACCAGCGCCCAGGTAAAGCCGAACAGGATCAGCCTGCCGAGAATCGAGCCGTAGATCTCGTTGACGAAATCAAAATAGGAGGGACCTGCGGCGGCGGCGATCAGCCACCACGCCAGCAGGATTGTTCCGAAATAGAGCGCTGCTCCGGTGATACGGTGCAGGATGGACATGACCATCGTCAGAATGGGCTTGTAGATCTGAAGATGGGGCGATAGCGGGCGGTTGCCTCGCAAATCGGCGTTCGACATGGAATTCCTCTCCCGTACGACGCAACCTCACGTTTACGCAAACGTAAGGAAATCAGAGCGTTATATAGAACGGTTCTAGCGCCAAGAAGGCGTCGCGTCAAAACATCAAAAAGGTGAATCTGAGACGTCACTTTCCCCAACGGTGCACTTAAATCGTTAAAAACCGCGAAAACTCTTGTCGCAGTGCACAACATCAAAGAACTTTCCAGACGATCAAATTTGGGTAACTCTCTCGTACGTCACCGCAATTCCGGTGATCTTGTCCGGATTTCCGGCCTGATTTGGAGGCAAGTAGAATGAAAAAAGCGATTGCTGAATTTGTCGGTACCTTCACCCTCGTGCTCTTTGGTTGCGGCGCGGCTGTCATCGCGGGAATGGGTACCGGTGCGACTTCAATTGACGTACTTGGAATTGCGTTTGCATTTGGACTTTCCATTGTCGCAATGGCTTACGGCATCGGAATGATCTCGGGATGTCACATCAATCCGGCTGTCAGCCTCGGGGTCCATCTGGCTGGACGCATGTCCGCCGGAGAGATGGTCACCTACTGGATCGCCCAGGTACTCGGAGCCCTTGCAGGGGCCGCGGTCCTGGCCATCATCCTGAGCGGCAAGGCCAGCGGCTGGGACGGCGGCCTTGGCCAGAATGGCTGGGGGGCCGGATATCTTGGCGAATACAACTTGCTGTCCGCGCTTGTCTTTGAGGTTGTCGCGACCTTTCTGTTTCTTGTCTGCATTCTTGGCGTTACGCAGAAAGGCGCACCGTCCCATCTCGCCGGACTGGCCATCGGCCTGACGCTGGTCGTCATTCACATTGTCGGTATCAACGTCACCGGCGTATCGGTGAACCCGGCGCGATCCCTCGGCCCCGCAATCATAGGCGCGGGAAGCAATCCCGGAGCGCTGGCCCAGGTCTGGCTGTTTATCGTCGCCCCCCTCATCGGCGGAGCTGCGGCGGGAATTCTGTTCAAGACCGGCCTGCTTTCAGCCGAATCGGAAGACTGACCACCGTCCCTGCGAATTGGCAGCCGGAAGCTGTTCCGGCTGCCAGCCAGTCCCAGGCCCCACCTATCCGAAAACGGACCAACCGGTGCGTTTTGCGAACATTTCCATTGCCTCGGTTCCCAGCTTGGAGTTGCCGTAGCGGTTGAGGCCCGGCGACCAGACGGCAATCGATGCCCGGCCGGGTGCGATCACCAGTATTCCACCCCCAACGCCACTCTTGCCGGGAAGCCCCACGCGAAATGCGAAGTCGCCCGAACCGTCATAGTGACCGCAGGTCATCATCATCGCGTTGATGCGACGCCGCCGCAGTGCCGCAACCAGCGGCGGCATATTTGCTGATTCGATCAGAAACCGGCCTGCCATGGCCAGTTGCCGGCAACTCATTTCAATGCCGCACTGGTGACAATAGGTCCCCAGAACCTTGTCGACGGATGACCGCAGGTTGCCGCAAGAAGCCAGATAATGCGCAAGGGAGAAATTCCGGTGCCCGGTGGTCAACTCCGATTGCGCAACTTTTTCATTGATGTGGATGCTGTCATCGTCGGCGGCCGCACGGATGAATCCCAGCAATTCACCAAGCGCTTCGCGGGGATTGGACCCGGCAAGGTAGGTATCCGTCGTCACGAGGGCACCAGCATTGATGAAGGGATTGCGCGGTATCCCGTCTTCACGCTCCAGCAGGAGGATTGAATCGAAGGAAAGACCGGAAGGTTCCCGACCGACGCGATACCAAAGCTGATCTCCGACGCGGCCAAGTGCAAGAGCAAGTGCGAACACTTTTGAAACGGACTGGATGGAAAACGGAACTTCAGCGTCACCCGCTGTCAGGAGGCGGCCGTCCTCAAACGCGACGGCTATTCCGAACTGGTCGGGATTCACGCCGGCCAGTTCAGGGATGTAGGTTGCGACCTCACCCTTGTCCGGACTGGCTTCAGCAACTTTGGCGATTTCAGACAGCAGTTCCTGCATGGGCCCCTCCGGTCAGCCTCGATCCTGAAAACGCCGACCCGCGGCCCGCAGTTCGTCAGATAGCTGCGCCGGATGCAAGTTTCTTGTAAAGATGCAGCATGAAAATGGTCGCGAATATCGGCGTGACAAGGTTCAGGATCGGCACCGCCAGAAGACAGGCAATGACAAGGCCGCCGAGGAAAACCGTCCCTCCACGCGCCTTTCGGAAAGCTCTTGCTTCGGCTGGCGGCATGTACCGCATGGCCGCGAACTCGAAGAATTCACGACCGAGAAGGTAACCGTTGACCACGAAAAACGCGACGAGATTGATACCCGGCACCAAGAGCAACAGCAGCGCGAACAGGTTGCCGAGAATGACAACGCCGGTGAACTTGATTGTCTGCGCCAGGGATTTGGAGAGAGGCAGGGCATTGCCGGGGCGATCCCCGGGATAATCCTTCACGTCGACAATGTCGGCAATGTCGTCCTGAAAGAGGCCTGCCAGCAGTGCCGAGATCGGCGCGATCAGAAAACCGAGTACAAAGACAGCACCGATACCGGTCAGGATGGAAATCGACCATTCCGTCCAGCTGATCCATGCGCTGCCGTCCCCCCACTCGTTTGCAGCAACACCCAGGAAATGCCCGACGATTCCCTGCAGTGCGATCCAGATCATGATCAGGATTGCCAGCGTAAAACCCAGCATTTTCCAGAAAATCGCCCGGAATTGTTGTTCGAATACCTCGGACATGGCGCGGGAAGCGGCTTGAAACATGAAACCCCTGTGAGAATAGACACTGCTGGATGGGAGATAGGAGATGAACCGATTGATCGCAAGGTTGCCAGGGACCGCATCCCCGACATTCACCGACCGTTACCGCCCGACATTTCCGTTCCGAGATCCGGCCTTTAGCTCTGCTCGCGTTCGACAAGCTCGAGAACGGTCCTGGCAACATAGAGGTCCTGGACGGACAAGCCTGAACTGTCAAAGATGGTGATCTCATCGTCGTCAGTCCGCCCGGGTGCGCGACCACACAACACGTCTCCAATCGCGGCAAGGTGCAAGTTTTCAGCTGCATGCTGGAACTCTCCGATGCTCCGCGATTGACCGGGCAGGTCGCAAAAGAGGCTGGCATTTTCGAACAATCCCGGAGGGAGTTCCTGCTTGCCGGAAGTGTCTGACCCCATTGATGCGACATGTGATCCGGGCTTTACCCAGTCCGCCTCAAACAACGGTTCGCAAGAGGGAGTTGCAGTAACGACAATATCCGCCCGGCGACAAGCTTCCTCGGCCGAGCAAACGGATGCTTCCAGTCCTCCCCGCCGGAGGCCGTCTGCAAATCTCGCCCCTTTTTCCCGGTTTCTTGCAACGACAAGAACATGCGTGATCCCGCGTATGCGCGACAAGGCCTGAACCTCGAACCCGGCCTGATGGCCTGCTCCAAATATCGCGAGGGTTGATGCATCTTTCCTCGCCAGAATATCGGCAGCAACGGCGTCGACTGCCGCGGTGCGAAAAGCATTTAGGTGCCCAGCCTCGACCGCCGCGCCGATGCGTCCGGTATCCTGGTCAAACAAGAAGATAATCGAGTTGTGCCGCGGAACACCCTGTCTGTCATTGCCCGGCCAATAGGATCCGACCTTTAGACCCGCAATCTCGGCAACTGCGCAGGACTTGATTGCATAGACGTTGTTCGGGTCACTGCCATGACCAATCACGACCGGAAAGGTTGCCGTCTCGCGATCGGCGGCGGCTATGAGCGCGTTTCGAACGGCTTCGTATGCCATTTCATGTGTGGCCAACCGGGAGGACACTTCTTCCGGGACGTATTTCATGATCTTTTCCTCACCAGCCGCTGAACCGTTGCCAGGTTTTCAATGACACGCCCGAACCTGCGGGCAGGACGTTGTAGACGCCAAAGTTGCCGGCGGTCGCGCAGGCATGCACCGGCAATATTCTGAGCAATGCACCAACGGGCAGTTCCGGCAGTGCAGAATTGCTCCCGGGCCGCACGGAAACAATTCCATGTTCCTGATTGGCCTTGACCACGATCAGATCGGAATAGGGTTTTCCGGAAGCGTCACACACCAGCCCCAATCCCTGATCGACCCGCTGCCGGGAAGTTCCCTTGTCCTGCGACAGCGCCATCCAGCCTGCGTCCGTGATGATCCAGCCCTTTTCGCGTTGATGTCCGACAACGGTGGTCAGGACAGACAGTGCAATATCATCGATCGTGCAAACGCCGATGCCAGCCTGGAAAAGGTCGAAGAATACATAGACGCCGGCGCGGACTTCGGTGACGCCGGTGAGGTCTTGCGCTGCATGCGCCGTCGGCGTCGACCCGACACTGACGACCGGGCACGGCAAACCTGCCGATCTTAGGGTTTCAGCTGCAAGAACGGCTGCTCGCCGCTCCCTTTCGGCAAAATCTGAATGTGCCACATGACCACTCACTTCATAGCTTTCACCAGCATGTGTCAGAACGCCCCGGAGTTCGGCAGCTCCCTCATCAAGGATACGGCCCACCTCCACAAGCACCGGGTCGCCTGGATCAATTCCGCTTCTATGGCCATCACAATCGAGTTCGATCAAGGCCGGAATGGATTTGCCGGCTTGCCGAGAAGCCTCTGACACAGCCCTTGCCTGCTCCGCGCTGTCGAGAATGACTGAAAGATCACAGCCCTTTTCACGAATCTCAGCCACACGCCTCAGTTTTTGCGGGGTAATTCCGACGGCGTAGACAATGTCCCTGACACCGGCGGCGGCAAACACCTCGGCCTCGGCCAACGTGGATACCGTTGCCGGTCCCGTTCCTCCCGCGAGCAGCACTTTGGCAACATCAACGGATTTTGCCGTTTTAAGATGAGGCCGCAGCAGCGCTCCCTTACCGGAAACGTGAGTTTCGAGCCTTTGGATGTTTCTCCGCATTCGGCTCTCGTCCAAAAGAAGAGCGGGTGTTTGAAGGTCGGACAACGGGCCGTGTTCCATCTTGAGTGATTTCCTCGCGGGACAGGTGGAGGACACCAGAATACAATTTCAATACCCATAGTTTCCATTAATCATTTCTTTATTTTATGATAAGCTGCCACTTAATGCTGGAAACCAAAGATCTTCGTTTCTTTTCAGTTGTTGCCGCGTCCAGTTCCCTGGCTGCGGCGGCCCGGGCCCTTGATGTCACGCCACCTGCCGTGTCCCAGCGCCTTGCACAAATCGAGACGCGAATAGGCCTGCAGCTTGTTGAGCGCGGTCGCGGTCGTCTCACATTGACGACAATCGGCGATGCGCTGGCTCAACGCGCTGAGATTGTGCTCGATGAAATCGAAAACATAAACGAAGAGATCCTTGCCCATAGAGACAGGATCTCCGGGCCTCTGCACGTGATCGCGCCTTTCGGTTTCGGTCGAGCGCATGTTGCACCCGTGCTGTCACAATTGGTGCAAGACCACCCGGACGTTTCCCTGAATCTCACATTGAGTGATGCACCCTATCGGGAAATCGCCTCAAGTAACTGGGACCTTCTCATCCATGTGGGTCAGTTGAGAGACTCGTCGCATATTCAGCGAAAGCTGGCATCGAACCGGCGGTTTCTGGTCGCCTCGCCGGCGTATCTGGAAAAATGGGGAACACCCGCACATCCCGGAGATCTTTCCTCGCATAGATGCGGAGTGGTTCGAGAAGATTTGGCAGACGTGACCATGTGGAGTTTTTCCGAGGTTGACGGGCCGGAGCATTCCATTCGGATTCATCCGGTTTTTGCCAGCAACGACGGTGGAGTGATCAAGTCCTGGGCACTCGATGACCTGGGAATCATCCAGAGATCGGAGTGGAATGTTGCAAGAGAAATTGGCCAGGGCCAGCTTGTCCAGCTGTTGCCGGACTTCCGGCTGCCAAATGCCGACATCGTCGCCCTTCTCAGCCCCAGAACCCTTCGGACTGCCCGCGTAGATCACGCCTTGAAACGCCTTGTCGACGCTTATTCATCGCCTCCCTGGAACGCGCCTGCGAGCAATGAGAGTTAAAACCGCGTGCGCGCCTTCAGCGCCTGGGCGAGCGTGCCCTCGTCGAGGTAATCGAGTTCGCCGCCGACCGGAACACCGTGGGCCAGCTTGGTGACATTCACACCAAGTGGTGACAGCTGATCCATGATGTAATGGGCCGTCGTCTGGCCTTCGACCGTTGCGCTGATCGCCAGGATGACTTCACTGAAATCCCCGGAACCGCAGCGATCGACCAGCGCGGTCAGGTTGAGGTCTTCCGGGCCAACACCGTCGAGCGGGGACAGCGTACCGCCAAGCACATGATAACGTGCCTTGACGGCACCGGCGCGTTCCAGCGCCCAGAGGTCGGCAACATCCTCCACGACAACAAGCACGGAGCTGTCACGCTTTGGATCGGCGCAGATCGTGCAAGGATCGGACGTGTCCACGGTGCCACATATTGAGCAAATACCTATTTCGCTGACCGCGACACCCATGGCATCTGCCAGCGGAACCAGCAACTGCTCCTTCTTCTTGATCAGATGAAGAGCCGCACGACGGGCTGAGCGCGGGCCAAGACCGGGCAGCTTCGTCAGAAGCTGGATCAACCGCTCGATTTCCGGTCCCGCTACACTCTTTTGCACCATCAACTGCCTCCCCAAACGGTTGTCAGAATGGAAGCTTCATGCCTGCAGGAAGCCCAAGCCCACCCATCAGTTCCTGGGTTTTTTCCTGGATTGCCATCTCGATCTTCGCGCGAGCGTCGGTATGGGCGGCCATGATCAGGTCTTCAAGGATTTCGCCTTCATCCTCTTTCAGGAGCGACGGGTCGATCTTGAGGCCTTTCAGGTCGCTTTTACCGTTGAGCGTGACCCTGACAAGGCCGGCACCCGCGACACCTTCTGCCTCGATCTCGACGATCTGTTCCTGCAGCGAGCCCATCTGCTCCTGCATTTCCTTGGCCTGCTTCATCATCTTGAGGAAGTCCATGGGATCTCTCCTTGAGTAACCGGTTGCGCCGGATCGATATCTTTCATCTGGGGATAGCGTTTAGAAGAACAATAGGGGAATTACCACCCCTGTTCCCATTGTGCCCCAGCCCGCTACGGCTTTTTGAAACAGAGAAAAAATATCCTGGCGATAAAATAGAGACCCAGACAAAAGAAGCCGCAGACAATTCCGAGAACAATCAGGAATTTCGTGAAATCTTCAATTCCGCTTTTGGAGATTGCAAACATTGCAAGGAAGCAGGTTATTCCTGTCACGAAAAACAGGATAATGTTCCGCTTTATTTTTTCCTCTCTCGCTATTTCTGAGCTGGCGCTGCGGCTCTCGTCAATCGTCTTCATCGTCGCCCAACGCTTCGTTCAGCAGAGGATCCGCCACCATCGGATCGGACATCGCAGCCTCGTCTTCCTCCGTCACCTGTACCTTGACGTCAACTACCCGGGCGCCCGGAAACTGCGCAAGCAAGGCGGCGACGGTCGGGTGGGACTTGGCATCGGACAAAAGTTGCTGCTGGTTGGCTTCCTGCTCCTCATGGATCGTTGGACGGCCGTGCTCGCGCGATACGACGACAAACCATCTTTGTCCGGTCCATTCCAGCAGTTTGCGGCCGAATTCGCCTGCGATATCGGCAGGGGCATCGTCCGTTGGCTGGATCTCGATCTTGCCGGGTTCAAACTTTACCAGCCGCATTTGCCGCTGGATCGCGACCTTCATCGGGATATCGCGTTTTTCCGAAGCCAGCGCCACACAATCGTGAAGGGTCTTGAGGGAATAGGCTGGCTGTTGGGGAGCCTCCTCCCGAGGCATGGCGTCGGGCGCCACCTGCTGATCGGGCATGCCCCCCTGAATTGTTGCGAGCTGTGGCCTGACGGCGCCCTGCATTGCAGGTCCATTGCCTTCGGTTCCGGGAGACTGACCGGCGGAAGAGCGCGGCATCCCGACCGCCATCGCCTGGGCACCACCGCCGGACGAACCTGTTGTGGTGTTAGCGTCACCGGATTGGGCTGGTCCGCTTGCGAAGGGGTTCCGGCCGTCTTTGACCTGCGCCAGCAAATCACCCGGATCGGGTAGATCCGCCGCATAGGCGAGGCGCACCAAAACCATATCGGCAGCTGCCAGCGGCTTGGAAGAGGCCTGTACCTCCTGAACACCCTTCAGCAGGATCTGCCAGGCCCTGGACAAAAGACGGATCGAGATTGCATCGGCGAATTCCCGTCCACGTGCTCTTTCCGCCTCGGTGACAGACGCTTCGTCTGCCGATTTCGGTGCCACCTTCATCCGGGTCACAAGGTGGGTGAAGTCGGCAAGGTCCGTCAGAACAATCGCCGGATCGGCGCCCACCTCATACTGAGCCTGAAGTTCCGCAAGCGCGTCTTCGATTCGCCCTGCCATCAGATGTCCGAACAGATCGATCACCCGCGCCCTGTCGGCAAGACCGAGCATCTGCCGAAGGTCATCGGCTTCGATCGCACCGGTTCCATGCGCCATCGCCTGATCGAGCAACGACAGCGAATCGCGTGCAGAGCCTTCACCCGCCCTGGCGATCAGCAACAGGGCGTCATCGGAAATCGCAATGCCTTCGGCATGCGAAATACGGCGCAGCAATCCGATCAGTTTCGACTGTTCGATCCGCCTGAGGTCGAACCTTTGACAGCGCGACAGCACCGTAATCGGAACTTTCCGGATTTCGGTTGTTGCAAAGATAAACTTCACATGCTCCGGCGGCTCTTCCAGCGTCTTCAAGAGACCATTGAAGGCGGCGTTCGAAAGCATATGCACTTCGTCGATGATATAGACCTTGTATCGCGCCGTTGCCGGGCGATAGCGTGCGGCATCGATGATTTCTCGAATGTCGCTGATGCCGGTATGAGACGCCGCGTCCATCTCGATGACATCGACATGGCGGCCTTCCATGATCGCCTTGCAGTGCGCCCCTTCCCGGTCAAGCCTGACCGTGGGTCTGTCGGCTTCACCCGGAACTTCATAATTGAGGCCACGTGCCAGGATCCGGGCGGTTGTCGTCTTTCCGACCCCGCGCACACCGGTCAGCATCCAAGCCTGTGCAATGCGACCCGTTTCGAAGGCATTTTCCAGCGTCTGGACCATCGGCTCCTGGCCGACCAGGTCTTCGAAGGTTTTCGGCCGGTATTTGCGCGCCAGAACGCGGTACGCGCCGTCCAGGCCCTGTGCGCCGGATTCAGTATTGCCTGTCGTGCCCGGCGCCGGCGCGCCTTCATTCGGAAAACCTGACTCATCCATGAGCCGCACCATACCGACTTTTTCGAAAATGGGGACGGGCTTTTGAAAGTTTTTCTGTGAACTCTGGAAGGGTCTATGCGTTCGTCGGCCCAACTGTCCCGCTGATTTCAAACCTGTCGGGCAACAGGAACATCTGTCTGGCATTTTCGCTGGAGACACGCTCCTTCGAGTACCAGGCGTCCATAAGAGAGCGCGAGAAAAGGTCCGGGTTCCTTTCCAGAAACTCATCGAAATTCGCGTGCGGGGTAACTTCCATGCGTTCAGCCAGCAATCCAAGAAAGACGAGTGTTACCGTCGTGTTGAATTTGCCGCTCGCGCCTGCCTTTGTGGCAATCTCCTTCAACGCGCTGCCATAGCGCGCGGCCGCCTCGAGAAAGTCGTATCTTTGAAGCATCTGGCAAGCGACACCGATGTGATCACGGTGTGTGAAGGACCTCGCGTCCAGGATGCGCGCCTCGAACAGATCAGTCAGGTCGCCGTAGTTTCCCGGTTCAGCTTTCATCTGTCCGATCCTTTAGTTTGTGACTGTCCGAGGCGCCCAGATCGAGGTCGTAAACGCTTTTCAGCTGTTCGATCTTGCGGAGCGTTTCTTCGGTAAACGGCGGTTTGTTTTCAAAGCAATGCAGCGCCAGGCCTTCAATCAGATCGCCCAACGACATGTCCAGATGCTCTGCGAGGCCTTTGAGAACCTTCAAAAGCCGCTTCTCGAGACGGACACCGGTCTGGATACGTTCAACGGATTTGTTCATGATTGTTACATTGGTACCAAGGTAACAATTTGTCAAGCAATGTCGCGTTCACGCAGGTCCTGGTGATGCACGCAAACAAAAAACACCGCACGATGCCGGGCGGTGTTCGAAACAGGACAACTGAAGAAGGGTGGGAGGCTGGCACGATGACCCGTGCCGAGGCTCGTTAGGGCTGCTTCCTTCCGGATCTGACCCGGTTGGCGAGTGGCTCGTCCACCACCAACCTCCCGAGCGCCTTATATCAGAAACAGCATGGGGTTTGGCAAGGGGCTCGTCGAGTTTTTTATTTGCACCGAATGATTGGCGTTCATGGACGCAAACTGGCCAGTTTCAGGCCAAAGGCCATGAACACCAGACCGGTAACACCTTTCAACCAGCGTTGGAACGACGGACTGCCGGCAGCCTTTGACATGCGCGCAAGCAACATGACCATCGCGCCGAACCAGACCACATTGATCAATGCGTGGATGCCGACCAGCGTAAACGCAGCGGACATTGCGCCGTCTCCGACCGGAATGAATTGGGGAAACGCAGCCAGGTAAAACATGGAAACTTTTGGGTTCAAGGCATTGGTCAGGAAACCTTCACCGAATGCCCGCGCCAGCGTGCGACGGTGTCTTGCAGGACGTGACGAGGGTGCGAGTACCTTTCCTGAAAATGCATCCCGCAGCGCCTTCAAGCCGATCCATATCAAATACGCCGCACCGATCATCTTGACGACAAAGAAAGCGTCAGCGGAGTGGACCAGGATCATTGATATTCCGAGAACCGACAAGGTTCCGTGCAAAAAGAAGGCAGCCACGAAGCCACCGATATTCGAAACCGCGGCCAGACGGCCCGAAGTTGGAACGGTCTTGGCAATCAGCACGCCGTTCGGCCCCGGTGACAGCACCAAAAGACCCGCAACAACAGCAAAACTCAATATTGTATCCAATTGCATGACACTATCCGGAACAGAGGAATGAAAGGCGGGATAGGCGGTTCTGGAAAACCGGTTCGCATCTGTCGCAATCTACCCATATGCTGGTTAAAAGCAATCTGAGCGATACCCCCGGTCGAGCGTTTCCTCGATCAACATTACCGGATCACGTTTCATGTCTTCATTCGCCCTCAATCCCCGTCTGGAAGGTGACAGTCTTTTTGTCGCCGACTTGCCGCTGTCAATGCTCCGGCTGATGAAGGATGCCAACTACCCCTGGCTGCTGCTCGTCCCGCGGAAATCCGACCTCGTTGAAATCATAGATCTGGATGAAGCGGAACAGGGGCAGTTGATGCAGGAGATCGCGCTGGTGAGCAAGCTCCTGAGAACCGTGTCGAATTGTGAAAAACTCAACATCGGAGCACTCGGCAACCAGGTCTCTCAGTTGCATGTCCATGTCATCGCCCGTTTCCGGGACGATGCGGCGTGGCCAGGTCCTGTCTGGGGCGTCGTGCCTCCCCGCGAATACGATCCGGAGAGCGCAGACAATCTGATCGATCATCTTCAGGACGCCCTGGCCGACGCAAATCGCTAGGCCTTGCTGGACAGTCTCATCATGCCGCCCTAGGGTACGGCCCAGATTATGACCCGCCAGATTTTCCAGGGATCCCAACATGAATCCAGCAGCAGCCAGTCTCCAGGCAATGGAGATGAGCTTTATTGCAAATACCCTCGATCGACAATCAGAACGGCGCGGGAACACAAATTACATCAATGAATTACTTGAACGGCCGGGCACACGGATCGTTCTGTCCACCGACAAGACGCTCGTCTTCAAGGCCGCATCGGACCCGGAAATCGGGCACGACCTGGCTTCGGCACTGGCGCTTGGCGCGGCCGCCGATGAAATGGTGTTTCTCGGCCTGAGACCGAAAAACGGTCAGGCGATGTTCGCCACTACCGTGCCACACGACGATGAGGAACTTGCCGAGCGAGCAGATCTGAATGTGCAGGACCTCAGGACGCTGGCCCTTCAAAACGCATTTTCCGACGAAGACCTGAGCGCCCTTGCCCAGGCGCGTGCGCTGATCCACTGGCATCGAACCCACCGGCATTGCTCCAGTTGCGGCGAAAAATCCGTCATGGCCGAAGCGGGTTACCGGCGCGACTGTCCATCCTGCGGTACACCGCATTTTCCACGTACCGACCCTTGCGTGATCATGCTGATTACCCACAAGGATCGTGCCCTGCTTGGCCGCCCTGCCCGCTTGCCTGAGGGCATCTACACGACGCTGGCAGGTTTCATGGAGCCAGGGGAAACCATCGAAGGGGCGGTTCGCCGGGAAGTCTTCGAGGAAAGCAGAATTGAGGTGGGAGATGTCAACCTTGTCTCCAACCAGCCGTGGCCGTTTCCCGCGAACCTGATGCTTGGGTGTATTGGAACGGCAACATCATTGGATATCGAGATCGCGGATGATGAACTGGAAGCCTGCAAATGGTGCGACAGGGCCGAAGTCAGGCAGATGCTCGACGGAACCCATCCCGAAGGCCACAGGATACCGCCGTCGATCTCGATAGCCTACGAATTGATCATTGGATGGCTGGAAGGCTCCGCGTCATGACCTGGTGCGTTTACCTGACCCATCCGGAGGTCGCCATCGACCCTTCTGTACCCGTCACGGAATGGGGGCTCTCGCCACTCGGGCAGGAACGGGCTGCAAAAGCAACGGATCTTCCATTCGCTAAAGAGATCGGCGCTGTTGTTACGAGTGCGGAAACAAAGGCTATCGAAACGGCACGGTTTTTTACCGGCAAACTGGATGTTCCGCTCCACACACGGAAAGACCTTCATGAAAACGACCGTTCGGCGACCGGTTTTCTGCCGCCGGACGAATTCGAGCAGGTGGCAAACCGGTTCTTTGCCGAGCCACAGACCTCGGTTCGCGGTTGGGAACGCGCAGAAGATGCACAAAACCGGATCGTTGGCGGTATCCGCGACGTGCTGTCCGGTGTGGCCCGGAATATACCGGTTCTTTTTACCGGCCATGGTGCTGCCGGTACGCTGCTCATGTGCCATCTCATGGGCCGTCCCATTTCCCGGGCATACGACCAGAAACGCGGTGGATGCTGGTACCGGTTCGAAAAAGACTGGCTCAGCACGCAAACCGGGAGCGATTTAAGCTGGATTGAGGTTTGAGGCCGGTCGGCGTTGCCGCTGGATCGTGATAGGCTTCCATCAGAAAAAGAATCTCTGGAGCCTGCCGTGATCCGTGGTCTGACGTTTGTCCTTGCCGCAATGCTGATTGCATTCATCTCCCAGCCGAAACCTGCAAACGCCGGAAAGTACGATGCCCAGTTCCGGCAGTTCCTGAATTCCGACGTTATCCCTGCCGCGCGACGGGCGGGTGTCTCGCAAGCAACTCTTGACCGGGAACTCGCCGGCCTAACGCCCGATACATCGCTTCCCGGCCTTGTCGGCCCCGGCGGCAAGGGCGCGCCTCCCAAAATCAACTTCCAGGCGGAATTCCGTTCACCCCAGCGCTATTTCCGGAACAGCCAGTTCAACTCTCTTGTACCCGGCGGCCGCCGCCTCATGAAGAAACACGCTGCAACGCTGAAAAAGATAGAAGCCCGGTATGGTGTTCCCAAGCGCATCATTCTGGCGATCTGGGCGCGGGAGTCCGGCTACGGCGGCGCCAAAATTCCACATGACGCCCTCCGCGTCCTGGCCACTCAGGCCTTCATGGGTCAGCGCGCCGATTTCTTCAAGGGCGAACTGATCGCCGCGCTGAAGATCCTGCAAAAGGGGGACGTGTCGCGCCGCACGATGAAGAGTTCCTGGGGCGGTGCCATGGGACAACCCCAGTTTCTGCCCTCTTCCTATCTGAAATACGCTGTCGATTTCGATGGCGACGGCAAGCGCAATATCTGGACATCGGAAGTCGATACAATGGCCTCCATTGCCAACTACCTTTCTGAACATGGCTGGGTAAAAGGACGCGACTGGGGCTATGAGGTCTTTTTGCCGGAAACCCTGTCCTGCACGCGTGAAGGACCGGACAATCGCCAGAAGATCTCGGCCTTCGTCAAGGAAGGTGTGAAGCGGGTCAGCGGCAAGCCGTTTCCGAGCCAGGAGCTCGGCCAGCCAGGCAATGTACTCCTGCCCGCAGGCCGCTACGGCCCGGCGTTCATAGCGACCGAAAACTTCTATGTTCTGAAGGAGTACAACGAGAGCGACACCTACGCGCTCTTTGTCGGTCACCTTGCGGACCGATACAGCGGCAACAAGGCCTTCGTGGCCGACTGGAAACCGATGAAGGACACGACAAGGGGTGCGGTACGCAACCTGCAGGTCCGTCTTGAAGGACTTGGCCATGACGTCGGCGGTGCTGACGGCCTGATCGGCTTCAAGACTCGTCGTTCAATCGGCAAGGACCAGGAGAAGAATGGATTCTTCGCGACGTGTTGGGTCGGGTGACTGGATCGATCAAAGTAATTTCCATGCTGCCCTGACAAAAGGCATGCTTACTTTTCAATCATTTGGTAATTCAGAATATGTAGTGTGCGGTAATCTGCTCCAAACATCTGCGATACGGGATGTCAATGAGACAATTACGGCAACAGTCCCTTGGGTCCGCCGCGCTCGTATTTGCCGGAGCACTCATTCTTGCACTTTCATTCTTTGCCGTTTCCCTGTGGGAGTTCAGCCGCACTGAAGCTGATGATCGTGCCCGGATCGTCCAGCTTTCCGAAGCCTTCGTGAAACAATATGCAAATTCTCACTCTGAGGGAATGCCGCTACCGGCAGCGTTCCGCCGCATGGGACTGGAAAATTTTCTGCAATCAAGGCTGGGAGACACAACGCACGCTCCCATGAAAATACGGGTCCCCGGTCTTCCGGGTCGCGAGCTTGGCTTCAGCGAAACCAGCCCTCATGTTGCAGAACAAATTTCGCAGATTGCCAGGCACAACGATGCGGCCATCCACGAAGAACTTCGTTTTGAAAACTCGAAAGTCATTGGCCGATCCATCTTCCCGACATTCGCCTCGTCGGAGGTTTGTGTTTCCTGCCACAACCGTGAACTCGGTGAAGACGTCTACCAGGCCGGAGACGTCATGGGGGCATTTGTCGTCGAATCCGACCTCACGGGTTATGTCGCCAGAAGCCTTGCTTATTCTGGCGTTGCATTCGGCCTCCTGATACTTGGCTACCAGTTGCTCGCAATCCGCGAAAACCGTCGAACCCGCTCGATTGTAGAACTTGAAGGCCAGGTCAAGCTGGAACGGCAAAGGCGGGAAGCCGAGGCTCATTCAAATTTCGTGCTGTCGCACGATTCGCTCACCGGTCTTGCCAGACGTTCGGTATTCATGGACAGGCTTCAGGCGTTGTGCTCGGAGCATCTTGAAACCGGGTTCTTTCTTGCGCTGGTCGATCTAGACGATTTCAAATCCATCAACGACACAATGGGCCACGATGCAGGGGATGCATTGCTGGTTGCCGTTGGAACGCGACTAAGGCAAATCGCTGTCGAAAGCGGCGGCCTGGCCGCGCGCTTCGGAGGCGATGAGTTCGCTTTGATTGTCCCGCAGTCCGATCAGTTTCCCTCCATGCAGTCTCTCGGATCGAGAATCGTCGAATTCTTGCGCTGTGAAGTGAACCACAACGGATTCTCAATCCATCCCAGCTGCTCGGTCGGCCTCTCGGCTTGCGGCATGGGATACCTTGAGGACACGACCGGATTGCTGAAATATGCCGACGCGGCGCTTTATGCGGCGAAAGACGGCGGCAAGAATCAATACTGCCAATTCAATGATCATATCCTCAGGGACCTGAACCGGCGTACCCTCATAACAAAAGCTCTTGCACAGGCGATCCAGCACGACGAGTTGCAGGTCGCATTTCAGCCAAAAATCTGTCTTGCCAGTGGAAGGCCCGTCGAACTTGAGGCCCTTGCCCGGTGGGATCTGGATTCAAAATGCGTGTCTCCAAGCGAATTCGTCAGGGTCGCGGAAGAAACCGGCTCCATTCTCGACCTGGACCTCGCCACTCTCACGAAGGGCGCGCGTTTCGCCGCGACTGCCTCCAGCGAGATCTGTGCCCCTGTCAGGATCAGCTCGAATGTCTCTGCGCTTGGTTTCCGCTCGCCTCACATAGCCGAGAAGATTGTCCAGTGCCTGAAACAGGCCGGCCTGCCTCCAAACCACCTGACGATCGAAGTCACCGAAAGTGTTCTTGTGGAAAATGTTGCTTCCGCGAACGAAAGCCTGAGCCGTCTGCGGGCCAGTGGCGTCCGCGTCGCACTCGACGATTTCGGGGTCGGGTATTCTTCGCTGCGCTATCTGCAACAGCTGGTCTTCGACGAAATCAAGATCGACCGGTCGTTCTTGCAGGACATCACCACAGACAACGAAAAGCACTTTTTGTTCCTGAAAATTGTCGAGATGGCAAAAGGCCTGAACAAGGAAGTTGTCGTTGAGGGCATTGAGACTCGCGCTCAACTCGACCTGGCCCAACTGACCGGAGCAAGATTGGGTCAAGGCTACTTTTTCTCAGAACCGATGGGTCAGGAAGAATGTCTTGACTATCTGCAACGATCGATCGGTCAACAGACCCGTTCCCAGCTTGGCTGAAGCCTGCCGGTGCCTTCAAGACGGACCAGTCAGTTGATGGCTCCGACCAGGTTCTGACTGATCAGGTCAAGGCCTCGCGAATGGTCAACGAAAACCCTGCAACATTCCGGTTTTGAATGAGCGAGTCGGCTCCCGCACTCGGCGATAATATTTGATTTCGCGATTTTAAAACTTTTTGCTTTTAATTATTATTGTTTTACGATAATTAATCACTATCGTTCAAAGATAGAGAATTCCAGATGCTTAAATTGATGTTTCAGCGCGCGACACGGTCGGCGCGCACCGGATCCCTGTTGATTGCCGCAAGCCTTGCTGTTCTTTTTGCGTCTCCGGTTCACAGCAGCGAACTGGACAAATTCAATCCCGCAACGACTGACCCCGAACTGTTCCGGATTGCGGTCCGCCATTCAGAACGACTCAAGGTTCCCGAAAAGGGGGTCAAAATGCTGGTTGTGATGACGGACAGAAAAAATGGCCGTATCCTCAAAGAGAAGAAAGTCTTTTTGCAAAAGACGACGGCCACAGCCGACGCTGCGAAGTTGGCAAACAGCCAGAATGGATTGGTTTCGATCTACCGGATACCGGACCGCCAGATCAGCAAGATAAGGGCGCTGCAGGCAAAATTCCTGACATTGCCCGAAACGCGCCGGGACGAAATCGCCGGGTCGCTGTCCATCGACGTTACCGGCTGCAAGCTCGACCCGGACGATACCGGTCAAATGTTGATTTCCACTTTCCTGAAGTCTTCCGAGTTTTCAGACTTTGTTGCTCTTGCGACGGATTATGACCTGCGCAACGTGCCGTCGGGCGACCTGGCGACGAATGCCGACCCGGTTCGACCCTGCCGCTGATCCACACAATTCAGTCCCGACTGATCGTCCAGGCAATCAGAAACACGGACGAACCTGTTTTGCCAACGTATCCCGGCGAATTTCAGCGCCTGAAGAAACACCCAACCACGGATTCGATCAATGCCTTTCCCGCATTCAAAGACCAGAATGGTCCTCAGGATCCTTCTTCTGCTTCCCCTCCTGGGACTTTTGGCTGTGGCCTGCAGTCATGTTCCGTTGGCCACCATGGTCAAATTGAGAGATTTCGATCTGCTCAAGACCGACCCGGACGGCATTCGTGTGGCGGTCCGATATCCAGACGGTATCAATATTCCCGTGGGCGCCGCCGGAATGCACCTTACGGTCAGGACGAAATCAGACGGCGTGCTGGTGCTGGAGGAAAAAGTCGCTTTCGAGGAACTGATATCAAATGCAGAAAAGGCGGAACTCGGCGCGGAACTAAGAGACGGCACGCGGATCGGCATTTACCGGATTCCGCCTGAAAACATCGCGTTTTTCAGAAGCTTCCAGGAGTTCATGCTATCGAAGTCAAAAGCAGAACGCGAAACGATGGAAGGAAACATGTCGGTCAGCGTGTCAGGATGCCGTGTCTCCCGGCAAATGCCGGGAAAAATTCCGGTGAGCACTTATCTGAAGACGTCAGAACTCGGCAGCTATGTTCCGTTGATGCGGGATGTTGACCTGGTGGAAGTCATGGCCGATGCACCGGACGCAGACACACCGGGTCTCCTCCCTTGTGACAAACCGGAACTGCCGGAGATGAATTGAACGATGGTGTCAGGCGTTCACCACGCCTTCCGGAGCAGTTTCCAGACGGAATGCGGCTGCCATCAGGGCCTTGGTATAGTCGGTCTGCGGCGCGTCGAAAATCTGTTCCGAGGGACCGGACTCCACGACCTTGCCCTGCCGCATCACGATCACTTCGTTGGCAAGGGCGCGCACCACCTTGAGGTCGTGCGAGATGAACAGATAAGCAAGGCCATGCGCTTTCTGAAGGTCCCTGAGCAGATCGACGACCTGGGCCTGCACGCTCATGTCGAGCGCAGAGGTGGGTTCATCCAGCATCACGAATTTCGGCTCCAGAACCATGGCGCGTGCAATCGAAATGCGCTGACGCTGGCCACCGGAAAATTCATGCGGATATCGATTGCGGGTCGACGCGTCCAGTCCAACTTCCTCAAGTGTTGAGGCAACCTTGCGGTCCCGTTCTTCAGCAGAAATACGCGGAAAATGCACCTTGAGACCTTCGCCGACAATATCGGCGACCGACATGCGGGGCGAGAGCGCTCCGAACGGGTCCTGAAACACGATTTGCATGTCGCGCCGCAGGGGGCGCATCTCCTTCCAGGAATTTTCCTGGATGTCCTGACCGCTGAAGGAAATACGGCCGGTTGAGGAAATCATCCTAAGGATGGCAAGGCCGAGTGTCGTCTTGCCGGACCCGCTTTCGCCGACAATGCCGAGCGTCTGGCCCTGCCTCACCTTCACATCGATGCCGTCGACCGCCTTGATGTGATCGACTGTCTTGCGCAACAGTCCCCGCTTGACCGGAAACCAGACCTTCAAATCATCCGCCTGCACAACGATCGGTTTGGAATTATCTGTTGCCGGCGGCTCGCCTTTCGGCTCAGCGGCAAGCAGGTGTTTCGTGTAATCGTGTTGCGGGCGCTCGAAAATGTCGGCGACCGGCCCCTGTTCGACGATCTTGCCGTCGGTCATGACACAGACGCGGTCCGAGAACTTCCTCACGATGCCCAAGTCGTGCGTGATGAACAGCATGGCCATGCCCTGCTGGCGCTGGATCTGCTTCAGAAGCTCCAGGATCTGCGCCTGGACGGTAACGTCGAGCGCCGTTGTCGGTTCATCGGCAATCAGGAGTTCCGGCTCATTGGCGAGCGCCATAGCAATCATGACGCGTTGACGCTGACCGCCGGAAAGCTGGTGCGGAAACGACTTGAGTCTCTTTTCCGGTTCGCGGATGCCGACCTGGTTGAGCAACTCCAGCACCCGCTGACGCGCCTGCGTCTCACCCATGCCACGGTGTATCTTCAGGATTTCCGATATCTGCCGTTCGACCGAATGAAGCGGATTGAGCGATGTCATCGGTTCCTGAAAAATCATCGAAACAGCGTTGCCGCGGATCTTGCGCATTTCGCTGTCGTCTGCCTTCAGCATGTCCTGACCGTTCATCAGGATTTCACCTGCCGGGTGTGAGGCCGAGGGATAGGGAAGCAGTTTCAGGACCGAAAGTGCGGTCACGGACTTTCCGGATCCGCTTTCACCGACAAGAGCAACTGTCTCGCCTTTTTTGATATCGAAGGAAATCCGGTCGACCGCCAGCGTTTTTTCGTCGCCCTGGGTAAAGGCGACCGACAGGTCTTTTACGGAAATGAGGGCCTTGTCAGTCATGTTCACCCTCTCAAGCCAACGTTTTGCGTGGGTCGAACGCATCGCGCACGGCCTCACCGATAAAGATCAGCAGACTGAGCATCAAGGAGATCACCACAAAGCCGGAAATGCCTAGCCAGGGTGCGCTCAGGTTGTTCTTGCCCTGTGCCATCATTTCGCCGAGGGATGCCGAACCCGCCGGAAGGCCGAATCCGAGAAAGTCGAGTGCGGTCAGCGTGGAGATCGACCCATTCAAAATGAAGGGCATGAAGGTGAGCGTTGCGACCATGGCGTTGGGCAACAGATGTCGCCACATGATGACCGGGTTGGAGACACCCAGTGCACGCGCCGCCGCAATATATTCGAAGTTTCTTCCCCGGAGGAATTCAGCCCGAACGACACCAACGAGCGCAACCCAGGAAAACGCCAGCAGGATCAGGAACAGAGTCCAGAACCCGGGTATGAAAAACGAGGATACGATCATGATCAGGTAAAGGGAGGGCACTGCGGTCCAGATTTCGATGAATCGCTGCGAGAGAAGGTCAATCAGGCCGCCGTAGTAGCCCTGTACCGCACCTGCCGCGATGCCGATGACCGATGATGCGAGTGTCAGGACAAGCCCGAAGAGAACCGACACCCTGAATCCATAGATCACACGGGCCAGCACATCACGCGCCTGATCATCCGTTCCAAGCCAGTTCCAGTTTCCGATGATGCAGTTCGGATCATCAACGCCCAGCGGGTACTGCTTGCAGCGGGTTTCTTTGTCCATCGTCCAGGACGGAGGCGTTGGCGCCGTGGTGGGTATTTCCCGATTGACGGTTCTGTAGTTGTAGCGCACCGGCGGCCAGATCATCCAGCCGTCCTCGTTGATCAGGTCCTGGATAAAGGGATCCCGATAGTCGGTCACCGCCAATGCCAGTTCATCGTCATAAAACCTGTCTTCGGGGTAGTCGATCACGGTCGGGAACAGGAAATCGCCCTTGAAATAGACCAGCACCGGCCGATCATTCGCCAGAAAATCCGCAAAAAGCGTCAGGACGAACAGGACCAGAAAAATCCAAAGCGACCAGTAGCCGCGCTTGTTTGCCTTGAAGTTTGCCAGACGCCGCTGGTTGATGGGCGACATGCGCATCTTCACCGGTGGTGGAACCGTTTCCTCCGGCAAGGGATTGTAGACATCGTATCCGGCGGTTTCCAACTCGTCGCGAGCTTGCGAATCCATGGATCAGACCTCCCTGCTCTCAAAGTCGATCCGGGGATCGATCCAGGTGTAGGTGAGGTCTGAAATCAGACCGATGACCAGGGCCATCAGACCGAAAATATAGGCGATCGCAAAAACCACCGCGTAATCCCGACCCAGAACGGACTCAAACCCGAGAAGACCAAGCCCATCCAGCGCGAAGACCGTCTCGATCAACAGGGAACCGGCAAAGAAGGCGGAGATAAATGCCCCCGGAAAGCCGGCGACGATGATCAGCATGGCATTTCTGAAGACGTGGCCGTAGAGAACCTGTTTCTCCGTCAGCCCCTTGGCGCGCGCCGTGACCACATATTGCTTTCTGATCTCATCAAGAAACGAGTTTTTCGTCAAAAGGGTCGTCGTTGCGAAAGCGGAAAGTACCATCGCGGTCAACGGCAGCACCAGATGCCACAGATAGTCCACGATCCGCTCGGGCCAGGACAGTTCCGACCAATTGTCGGATACAAGCCCTCTTAGCGGGAATATGTCCCAGAAGGTTCCTCCGGCGAACAGAACGATCAGCAGGATCGCAAAAAGGAAGCCGGGAATCGCGTATCCCACAACGATCACGCCCGATGTCCAGACATCGAAGCGCGACCCGTCACTCACCGCCTTTCGAATGCCGAGCGGGATGGAAACGATGTAGGAAATGAAAGTGATCCATAGGCCAAGGGACACCGAAACCGGGAGTTTTTCCTTGATCAGGTCCAGAATGTCTATGTCCCGGAAGTAACTCTCACCGAAGTCGAAACGGGCATAATTCCAGAGCATGGTCAAAAAACGCTCCAGAGGTGGTTTGTCGAACCCGAATTGCTTTTCAAGCTGCGCGATGAACTCCGGGTCAAGGCCTTGCGCGCCACGGTATTTGGACGTGACGCTGTCAGCCGCCGAGCCTGACCCACCCGAGGCATCATTGCCGGTACCGGCAAAATCGCTGCCTCCGCCGCCAATCCGCGAACTGGCAGATACGTCTGTTCCCTGCAATTGCGCAATGACACGTTCGACCGGACCGCCTGGAGCGAATTGGATAATCACGAAATTGACCGCCATGATCCCGACCAGCGTCGGTATCATCAACAGCAATCGGCGAAGGATATAGGCGCCCATGGGGTTTGTGCGTTCCCTTTTCTTTGGCCTTCTGAAGCGGGCTCAGGTCATCCTGGCAGATTAACCGGCTTTGCCGAGTTTTTCCGCTTTTTCCTGATCTATCCACCACAGATCTTCTACGGGAAAATCGTAGCGTGGCGGCTCGGCGGGATATCCGAACATATCCCACAAGGCGACCGTGTGGATCGGTTTGGTCCATTGCGGCACCCAGTAGTGTCCGGATCTGAGCACGCGATCGAGCGCTCTGGCCGCAACGTTCATGTCCTCGCGCGTCTGCGCTTCGAGCGCCTTGTCCAGAAGCGCGTCGATCACCGGATCGGAGATCCCGGCAATGTTACTGGTTCCCGGTATCTTCGCCGCTTCCGATCCCCAAAATGTCCTGATCGACTCCGACAGCGTCGGTGTCAGCGAATACCGGCGCGAACAGATGTCGAAATCGTAGTCGTTCAGGCGAGACTGGTATTGGGCCGCATCAACGAGCCGGAACGTAGCCTTGATCCCCAGTCTTTCGAGGTTCTTGATGTATGGCAGTATGATGCGTTCGAATGACGGCGAGTTGTTCAGGAACTCGATGGTCAACTGGGTGCCGTCAGGTCCGATCAACTCACCGCCCTGCCGTTCAAAGCCCGCCTGCTTGAACAACCTGCCGGCTTCGCGCAGCAGGCTTCGGTCACTTCCCGAACCGTTGCTGACCGGCTGAATGTAGGGCTCGCCGAAAACGCTTTCAGGGAGCTGATCGCGAAATGGATCCAAGAGCTTCAGCTCTTGCGGTCCAGGCATTCCTTCCGCCTTCATCTCGGAATTTTCAAAGAATGACTGGGTCCGCTGATAGACACCAAAGAACAGGTTCTTGTTCGACCACTCGAAATCGAAAGCGTAGCTGAGCGCTCGCCGGACATCCGGATCCTTGAATTTTTCGCGCCGCGTGTTGATGAACCATCCTTGTGCACCGGAGGGGCGACCGTCGGGAAACTCCCGTTTGACGACGCGGCCTTCCTCAAAAGCAGGGAAGTTGTATTCGGATGCCCAGATCTTCGAAAAGAACTCTTCTCGGTAGTTCATCTCGCCTTTCTTGAAGGCTTCGAAGGACACCTGGCGATCGCGGTAGAAATCTATGCGGACGATGTCGAAATTCTTCTGGCCCTTCAGGACCGGCAGGTCGTTGCCCCAATAGTCGGGAAAGCGCTGATACTCGACATAGCGGCCGACAGCGTGTTTGCCGACCTTGTAGGCGCCTGAAGACAGCGGAGCCGTCAGGGTACTCTGGCTGAAGTCGTAACGCGTATAATATCTCTTGGAGAATATGGGCAAGGCAGCCACGAAAAGCGGCATCTGGCGCGACTGATTTCCGGTGAAATGAACTGCCACACGGTGCTCGTCCAGAACCTCTGTATCCTGAAGCTCCTGAATGTTCTGACTGATCTGGGGATGCCCGTCTCCCTTCAGCAACATCAGCGAAAACGCGACATCCTCGGCGGTCAGCTTGGAGCCATCATGAAATCTGGCTTCAGGCCGCAGGTTGAATATGTAGGTGTTTCCGTCTTCGGAAATCTCGACGGTTTCGGCGACCAGTCCGTACATTGCGTCCGGCTCGTCGAACGCGCGCACCATGAGTGTGTCGAAACACAGTTCCATGCGCGGCGGCGCATCGCCTTTGAGGATAAAGGAATTGAAGGTGTTGTAGGTCAGAGGATTCTGATTGTAGCCCCATGACGGCGCCGTAAAGATGAATTTTCCACCTTGCGGGGCTTCCGGGTTGGCATAGTCGAAATGGGTGAAATCCGGACCGTATTTCAGATCACCGAACACGGAGAGACCGTGACGGGCCTGACCGGTCTCGGTTCCGGATGCCAGCCGGGTCACACCCGGCACGAACGGGACGGAGACGGCAACGGCGGCAGCTCCGGTCAGTTTCAGGAGTTGTCGGCGCGAGGGCGTAGACGTGTTGCTCATCTGGCTGCTCCCGTCTTGTCGGCCAACGCCTGATCGTACCACCATATTGCCGGGAACCCTGTGCTGAATTCCGGCATTTCCTCCGGGTGCGCGAAGCGATTCCAGCGGGCTGTCCTGGTTTCGTCCGTATAGAACTGAGGTACCAGATAGTGGTTCCACAGGAGCACCCGGTCCAATGCATGGGTCGCTGCCACAAGCGTTTCACGATCCTCGGCAAAGATGATCTTGTCGATCAGATGATCCACCGCCGGGTTCTTGATACCCATGCGGTTTGCCGAACTCGGAATATCGGCTGCTTCCGATCCCCAGTACTCACGCTGCTCGTTGCCGGGCGACAGCGACTGTCTGATTGCAAGTGTCGTGGCATCGAAATCCCGGCTGCGAATGCGGTTGATGAATTGCGACGGATCGACAATGCGCAGGATCGGCTTCACCCCGATCGCTTCCAGGTTCTTGGCGTAAGGCAACAACGTGCGCTCGGCTCCCTTGTCGCGATAGAGAAACTCGATGCTTAGCTGTTCACCTGTCGCCGGATCGATCATCTTGCGATCTTTCAGCTCGTACCCGGCCTTGCGGAACAGATTGACGGCCTCACGCAGATTGGTTCTGACCTTGCGCGGATCGCCGCCAACAGGGTTCCTGAACTCCTCGGTAAAGACTTCAGGCGGAACCTGGTCCCTGACTTCCTCGAGAATTTCCAGCTCCTTGCCCTCAGGCAATCCTGAAGAGGCAAGTTCCGTTCCGGAAAAATAGGAATTGATTCGCTTCAGAAGGTTTGCAGAGACGATCTTGTTTGTGGTTTCGAAATCGTATGCATAGTTCAGTGCCCGGCGAACGTCCGGATCTCGAAATTTGTCGCGGCGCAGGTTCAGAAAGAAGCCCTGCATGACACCGGAGGATTTGTCCGGAAAAACTTCCTTGACCACCCGGCCATCCTCGATCGCAGGAAAGCTGTAGCGTTTTGCCCATTGGCTGGAACTGCGCTCGACATGATAGTCGTACTGATCGCCCTTGAAGGCTTCAAACTGAACAGAATCGTCGAGAAAAACGATATAGCGAAGCTCGTCGAAGTTGCCGGTTCCGACCCTGATTGGCAGATCCTTGCCCCAATAGTCCTCGACCCGTTCATAGGTCACGCTTCTGTTCGGCGAAAACCCCTTGATCCGGTACTGGCCCGACCCCAGCGGCACTTCCAGCGTTCCCTTGGAGATGTCGCGTTTTTCGCCTTTTTCGTTGGTCCCTTCCCACCAGTGCCTTGGCAGGACAATGAGTTGCCCCATTATTTTTGGCAGTTCGCGATTGCCGGCTGTATCGAACGTGAACCTGACAACACTGTCACCAACAGGTTCGGCACTTGTCACGTTTTTATAGTAATATTTTCTTTGCGGATCGAGTTCTGTCGACTTTTTGAAAGACCAGATCACGTCCTCGACCTTCACCGGCTCGCCATCGTGCCATTTGGCCTCTGGGTTGAGCCGATATTCCACCCAGGAATAGTCGTCCGGAAACCTGACGGCATCTGCAAGCGCGCCGTATTGGGCGCTGATGTCATCTTCATCCAGAGAGGGCTCCATGAGGCTCTCGTAAATATTCTGGATGCCGGGAGCGATATTTCCCTTGGGTGGAATGATGTTAAACGTGTCAAACCCGCCTCGTCTGGCAAGGCGCACCGACCCAGCCTTGGGTGCTTCGGGGTTGACGTAGTCGAAATGTGGAACGTCGGCTGCGTATTTGGGAGTACCGTTCAGGGCCGATGCATGATGCCATTCAGGCTCTTCCGCTTTTGCCGGCAAAGCGGCCAGGGCCGTGACAGATAAAACACCCGCGAAAACTGCTATTGCAGCCGTCGCTTTCCATGCGCGCCGTCCAATCACTATCGGTTTCTCCGTGCCATTCCATCTCACTGCCCCCAAATTTATAGGGCCGCTTTGAGACCAGTGTAGGGACCGGTCGGTCAAACGTCACGTGCTGGTTTCCATTATGACAGAAATTTAACCGGCTTGGGGAACGCCGTCTTCGCGAATGTCAGCTGATGCCTGCTTGGATTTGGCCTTCTGAGCATACATGCGTCCGTCTGCTACACGCAGCAGATCCTCGACTGTCATCGCGTCCTTTGGAAAGCTGGCACTTCCGATGCTCGCCCTGACGTCAATGAAGGTCCCCGAGAACTCGAAATCCTTCGAAACGCGCTCCGACAAGCGTGTCACAAAAGCCTCCCTTTCAAGCCGCCGCATGCTCCCGGGGGTCAGGACGATAAATTCATCACCGCCAACTCTTGCAACGGTATCATATTGCCGTGTCTGGCTCTGCAACCGGTCACCGACCGCTATCAGGAGCTGATCACCAACCGAGTGGCCATAGTTGTCGTTGACCGGCTTGAAAGCATCCAGGTCCACGTAAAATATCTCGAATCCGACACCGGATCGCTCACACATGGCCGCAAGTTGATACATGCGCTCTTCGAGAAGGCGCCTGTTGGCAAGTCCTGTCAGCGGATCATGCAGTGCCATTGATCTGACCTTGTAGATTTCACTGATCAGAAGGAATGCCATTACACCGAATATCAACGAGATCAGACTGCCGACAAACTGTGTGATCCAGACCTGCTTGCCCGTACTCGACCAGCCTTCCTTCGGGTAGCCCAGAAGTTTCCAGTTCAGTCCTCCGGGCAGAAACAGCGGCAGTGAAACAAAATCCGTTCCTTCGGGCGGCAGATTTCCGAACAGAACCTTTGAGGCCGCGTCACCTGCGTCCCCATCAACGATGGACAAGCTGGTTCCGTTTACCACCGCATTGATGCCCGAGGCCTGCATCAGCGTTTCTTCGTCGAGAGCGAGCGTGGCAACACCCCAATAGCTGCGATCCTTCAGAGGCTGGTCCGCAAATGCCGCGGGATAGACCGGTATCCGTATCAGGAGCGCGCGGCCGCCCTGCACAAGCTGCAACGGGCCGCTGATTACGGTTTCTCTTGAATTCATGGCCCGTTCGACTGCGGGCCACTGCGAAGCGTTCGACCGGTAATCCAGGCCAAGCGCTGCCTGGTTCGGCTCCATCGGGTATACAGCCCGGACAATATTGTCCGGAGCCAGCCCAATCGACCTGATCGCGGGATTTTCCGCGAACAGTTCATTGGCGATATTCTGATAGTCAGCGGGTACAAAAGGCCTGTCATTGAACTCTGCAAGGAAAGCCCTGAACCCCAGGCCATGCGCAACAATTCGGCTGATTTCACCTTCCAGCCGCGCTCGCGCCTCGGACAATTCGGTCCTGACGGTCTGCTTGTGCTGGGAAACAAGTTCGTTGCGAACCAGAAGACCGACATGTGCAGTGACGGCGATGCCTGTCAGAAAACAAATAATCGCTACAACGGAGGCCACCCAGGCTCCATTGGACGTGAATGCAAATTTTCCCGTCAGCCGTCTGCCCATATGGCCCCTGTCCGACGTCAGCCGAGACGTCACCCTACTACGGAACCCGAACTTCGTTAAATTTTCTTATAATCCAAACAAAAAGCCGGGCTATTCACCCGGCTTTCCAGATTATTCGCAGGCATTCAACCGGCTTGCTATTCCGCCGGCAGCGGCTTCGGCGCGCCTGATTGCTCTCTGAGATAGGCAATCATGTTGGCACGGTCTTCAGGTTTGCGAAGTCCGGCAAAACCCATCGACGTGCCATTTATGTACTTTTTCGGCGCTGCCAGAAAGTTGTCCAGGGACTCGTATGTCCATTCGGCATTTTCATCACCGTAAGCGGTCATGGCCGAGGAATAACGGAAACCCTCGTGGCCACCAGGCTTGCGACCCACGATGTCCCAAAGGGCCGGACCGACCTTGTTGGCGCCGCCATCATCAAACGTGTGACATGCGGTGCATTTCTTTGCAACGTTCGCACCGTCCGTGGCGGACGCAGCGATCAAGCGCTCTGAAATCGGCACGACGTCAGGTTCTGCTTCCACAGTCGACGTTGCATCCGGTGAAGACTCCAGCACGATCTCGTAGCCCGGCTTGCCGGGGATCGTCGGGTGAAAGATGATGTCGGATACGATCCCAACACCCATTGTCAGAATAAGAACCATCAGAACCGCACCAGCGGCCTTGTTCAGCGTGAAGGAATCCATTCTCTCCGGCTCCAAGCTCATACGCGCCCGGGCCCGCAGCCATGGCAACGGACCCTATCAGCTTCTATAAAGTCGCCGGAACCTACAAATTTTTTGACCTTGCTGTCCATAGCTTTAAAAGGACAACAGATACGACAAACGGACGCGGCAGGTCTTTTTCACACGAAATACAGTCTGACCGGCCAAATGGAGACCCGATTGACTTCAGCACTGGTGATAATTCCAGCACGACTTGCAGCTTCGCGCCTGCCACGGAAAATTCTTGCCGACATCTGCGGAAAACCAATGATCGTGCGCGTTCTCGAGCAAGCGCAACAATCCGATATCGGCCCGGTAGCGGTTGCCTGCGATGACAAGGAGATCGCAGATGCCGTCATGGATCATGGTGGCCGGGCTGTCATGACCAGAGCCGATCACGTTTCAGGTTCTGACCGTATTCAGGAGGCTGCCGACCTTCTGGATCCGGAAAACCGCTTCGACGTCATCCTGAATGTGCAGGGTGATGTGCCGCTCATCGAGCCGAATGCGATTCGCGCCGCCTTCGTCCCGCTGGCAATACCGGACGTCTCGATTGGCACGATAATGACCGAAATTACCGATCCGAGGTTCCGGCAGGACCCCAGTTTCGTGAAGGCCGTCACGACACCCAACGGTCAAGGACAACACAAGGCGCTCTATTTCACGCGCACAACGGCGCCGGGCGGCGACGGTCCACTCTTCCAGCACATCGGGATCTACGCCTATCGCAGAACCGCGCTCGACCGTTTCGTGAAACTTGCCCCGTCGCCACTCGAGCTTCGCGAGAAGCTGGAACAGTTGCGCGCTCTTGAAGCGGGCATGCGGATTGACGTGTCAGTCATTGACAGCGCCCCCATGGATGTGAACACACCTGAAGACCTGGAACGTGCCCGTGCGGCCTACCAGACCCTATGAACCAGATTGCCGAAAATGCGAACAGATCGATGACAGACAGAAAGAGAATTGTATTTCAGGGAGAAACCGGGGCCAATTCCCACATGGCCTGCCGCAGCGTTTACCCCGACTATGAGGCGATCCCCTGTGCCACCTTCGAAGACTGCTTTTCCTCGATGGCGGACGGTTCGGCAGATCTTGCCATGATTCCGATCGAAAACTCGGTTGCCGGTCGCGTTGCCGATATTCACCACCTTCTCCCCAAGTCTAATCTGCACATTATCGGCGAATATTTCATGCCGATTCGCTTTCAGCTCATGGCGACCAGGGGAACGAACCTGGAAACGCTTGAAAAAGTCCAGAGCCACATCCACGCACTCGGACAGTGCCGGAACATCATTCGGGAACTTGGCCTGAAGGCCGTCGTCGGAGGTGATACGGCAGGATCTGCCCGCCAGGTCGCGGAACTCGACGATCCGACAGTGGCTGCGCTCGCCCCCGAAATGGCGGCGGAAATCTACGGCCTTGATATCTTGCGCAGGGACGTTGAGGACGCGGCTCACAACACGACCCGCTTCGTGATCCTGTCGCGTGAAAAGCTCGAAGCAGCACATAACGGTCAATCGGTCATCACGACATTCATCTTCCGAGTTCGCAACGTACCGGCTGCGCTCTACAAGGCACTCGGAGGATTTGCGACCAACGGCGTCAACATGACCAAGCTGGAATCCTACCAGCTGGAAGGACAGTTTTTCGCTTCCATGTTCTATGCCGACGTGGAAGGTCACCCCGAAGACCCTGCGGTGAGCCTTGCAATGGAAGAACTTGCCTTCTTCTGCGCCGAACTCAACGTTCTCGGCGTCTACCGTGCCAGTCCGTTCCGCGACAAGATCAAGGAACCGGAAGCCAATCGCGCCCTGCGACCCAATCCCCATTCCTGAGACTGCACCGGCAGTCGAAAACAGAGGTATTCATGACCGAAGTGAAATTTGATGCGCTATGCATCGGCAATGCTATCTGCGACGTGTTCGCCCATGTCGAGGAAGACTTCCTTGTCCGGGAAAACCTGGTCAAGGGCTCGATGCGCCTGATCGATACGGAAGAAGCCGTACGGCTTTTCGACAAGATGGGACAGACCGTGCGCATTTCCGGCGGGAGCGCCGGCAACACGGCCGCAGGCATTGCCTCTCTGGGCGGCAACCCCGCCTATTTCGGAAAGGTTGCTCAAGACGAACTCGGTGACAGCTACTCTCACGACATGAATGGCACGGGCGTTTATTTCAACACGCCCCGGTTGATCGACGGCAACCCGACCGCTCGCTCCATGATCCTGATCACGCCGGACGGCGAACGGACCATGAATACCTATCTTGGTGCCTGCGTCGAATTCGGCACGTCAGACGTCGACGAGACGGTCGTGGCGGCCTCCGCAGTTACCTATATGGAAGGATATCTGTGGGACCCGGAAGAAGCGAAGAAGGCATTCCTGAAAGCAGCTGACGTCGCCCATGCAAATGGCCGCAAGGTTGCAATCACACTTTCCGATTCATTTTGTGTCGACCGGTATCGAAGCGAATTCCAGGCGCTTCTGACAGACAAGGTCGTCGACCTGATGTTCGCAAACGAACACGAACTCAAGGCGCTCTACGAGACCGGGGATCTGGACACTGCGATTGCGGCGGCACGGGATTCGGGTGCCCTGACCGCGCTTACGCTCGGGGAAAACGGGGCAATGGCGTTTGACCGGAACGAAACAGTGAAAGTGTCCGCGCGGGAGGTCGACAATGTGGTGGACCTGACCGGAGCCGGCGACCTTTTCGCGTCCGGTTTCCTGTTCGGCCTTGCTCGGGACTACAAGCTCGGCGACGCTGCGGAACTCGGCTGCCTGTGTGCTGCAAACGTGATCAGCCATGTTGGCGCTCGGCCGGAAAAACCCCTGAAGAACGTTGCCGCCCAGGGTGGTTTCGAAGTCTGACACAAAAAAGGCGGTCGCAACGACCGCCTTTTTTCCAAATTTTCCAGTTCAGATCAGTCCGCCAGATCCTGGACACTCAGCACACCGCCATTTTCGTCAATGCGGTAGACGATCGGTGTTCCGGTTCCAAGTTCGCGCTTGAGAATTTCCTCGGGACTCAGGTTTTCCAGTTCCATGATCAGCGACCTCAGAGAATTGCCGTGGGCGGACACGAGCGTGCGTTTGCCCTCCAGCACTCTGGGAAGGATTTCAGACTTGTAGTAGGGCAGAACCCGTTCCGCGGTCATTTTCAGGCTTTCACCGCCCGGAGGCGGGACATCGTAGGACCGCCGCCAGATGTGAACTTGTTCCTCGCCGAACTCCTCGCGGGCCTGGTCCTTGTTCATGCCCGTCAGGTCACCGTAGTCGCGCTCGTTCAGAGCCTGGTCCTTGAGTGTTTCCAGACCGGTCTGGCCAAGTTCTTCCAGCATGATGTCCAGCGTTCTTTGTGCACGCGACAGAACGGACGTGAACGCAATATCGAATGTCAGCTTCAGGTCCCTGAGTTGCTGACCGGCCTTGTGGGCTTCAGTAACTCCCTGCTCCGTCAAACCAGGGTCTTTCCAGCCGGTGAAAAGGTTTTTCAAGTTCCATTCGCTCTGCCCGTGGCGGACAAGCACAAGAAGGCGCTCCATGCCTTTCTCCCTAAATTCACTGTTATGCATTGAGGCCGAGAACATCGGCCATCGAATAAAATCCGGGTTTCTGGTCAAATCCCCATAGCGCCGCCTTCACGGCACCGCGTGCAAACAACTGCCGGTCTTCCGAACGATGGGTCAATTCGATGCGCTCGCCTTCGCCGGCGAAGATGACGGAATGTTCGCCAATGACCGAACCGCCACGTAACGTCGCAAAGCCGATGTCCCCGGTCTTTCTCGGATCCATGATACCGTCGCGTGAGCGAACGGAATGAGACGAGAGGTCTATCCCGCGCCCGTCCGCTGCTGCCTGCCCCAGCAGGAGGGCCGTTCCCGACGGTGCATCGACCTTGTGTTTGTGATGCATTTCAAGGACTTCAATGTCAAAGTCGGAGTCCAGCGCAGCAGCGGCCTTGCGCACAAGGTTCGCAAGCAGATTCACGCCCAGGCTCATGTTGCCTGACTTGATGATGCGTGCATGCCGCGCTGCCGCCTTCAAAGGCTCGTCCTCGCCTTCAGACCAGCCTGTGGTGCCGATGACATGCACAATCCTTGCCTGGGCCGACAATTCGGCAAACCAGAGGCTCGCTTTGGGCGTGGTAAAATCCAGAACACCGTCCGAATGCGCGAAAGCCGCCAGCGGATCATCGGATATGGGAACACCGATATTGCCGACCCCGGCAAGTTCCCCGACGTCCTGACCCAGAAATTCAGAGCCTTCCCGCTCAACGCCTGCGACGACCTCGGCTCCTGCCATTTCCGTCACGGCCTGTGTCAGCGCGCGGCCCATCCGACCGCCTGCACCTACGACAACCAAGCGCATTTGCCTCATGCCAGTCCTCTTGTTCGACGTTTGCCAGCGGGTATAGCAGCTTCAACAACAGAGGCAAATGCGTGTTGTTCACCTGCATCTGAGACAGGGTCCGCAAGAAGCCGGTTGACCTGAATTTTTTCCAAAGGCAAGTCCAACAAAAAACGCGCGGGAGAAGCTCTCCCGCGCGTACTTTTTTATAGAATTGCCGCTTATTCGGCGGCGTTTTCCTTCGGAATTTCCTTGCCGGTTTCCTGGTCGACAACCTTCATGGAAAGGCGAACCTTGCCGCGCTCGTCGAAGCCCATGAGCTTGACCCAGACCTTGTCGCCTTCCTTGACAACATCGGTGACCTTGCCAACCTTCCGCGGGGCAAGCTGGGAAATGTGCACCAGGCCGTCCTTGGCCCCGAAGAAGTTGACGAATGCGCCGAAGTCAACGCACTTGACGACGGTGCCTTCATAGATCACACCCACTTCCGGCTCAGCCGCGATGGAGTTGATCCAGTTGACGGCTGCCTTGATAGCCTTGCCATCTGCAGACGCGATCTTCACGGTACCATCATCTTCGATATTGACCTTCGCACCGGTCTTTTCGACGATTTCACGAATGACTTTACCGCCGGAGCCGATGACTTCACGGATCTTGTCTACCGGGATCTTCATCATTTCGATGCGCGGTGCGTGTTCGCCGAGTTCCGAGCGGGCTTCCGTGATCGCCTTGGCCATTTCACCAAGAATATGGATACGGCCATCCTTGGCCTGACCCAGAGCGACTTTCATGATCTCTTCGGTGATACCGTCGATCTTGATGTCCATCTGGAGCGACGTGATACCGTCCTCGGTACCGGCCACCTTGAAGTCCATGTCGCCAAGGTGATCTTCATCACCAAGAATGTCGGAAAGAACCGCATAACGGTCGCCGTCCTTGATCAGGCCCATCGCAATACCGGCGACCGGCGCCTTGAGCGGCACACCGGCATCCATCAGTGCAAGAGAGGTGCCGCAAACGGTTGCCATCGACGAAGAACCGTTGGATTCGGTGATTTCCGAAACAACGCGAAGCGTATAAGGGAAATCGTGGTGCTGCGGCAGCATCGGATTAATCGCACGCCAGGCCAGTTTGCCGTGACCGATTTCACGGCGTCCCGGCGAACCCATACGACCGGTCTCTCCGACGGAATAGGGCGGGAAGTTGTAGTGCAGCATGAAATGGGACTTCACGGTGCCTTCGAGCAAATCGATGAATTGCTCGTCTTCGCCTGTCCCCAGCGTTGCGACCACAAGGCCCTGGGTCTCGCCACGGGTAAACAGGGAGGATCCATGCGCCCTGGGCAGGATACCGACTTCCGAAGAAATTGCACGGACCGTGGAAAGGTCGCGGCCATCGATACGCGTGCTGGTGTCGAGGATTGCGCCACGAACGATCTCTGCTTCCATCTTCTTGAACTGTTCGCCAAGAACTGTGGCCTCAGGTGCTTCACCCTCTGCAGCGTTCGTGATCAGTGCTTCAACTACCTTTGCCTTGGCAGCGTCTACCGCATTCTTGCGGTCGGTCTTTGATGTGATCTTGTAGGCTGCCGAGAGCTCTTCAGCTGCAAGCGACTTGACCTGTTCAAAGAGCGCTGAGTGATCCGGAATGGACAGTTCACGCGGTTCCTTGGCTGCGGTTTCGGCCAGCTTGATGATCGCATCGATGACGGTCTGGAAACCCTTGTGACCAAACATCACCGCGCCGAGCATGGTGTCTTCGTCCAGTTCACTGGCTTCCGATTCAACCATGAGAACAGCGTCATTGGTGCCGGCCACAACAAGGTCCAGAGCGCTTTCCGGCATGTCGTCCACAGGCGGGTTCAGAACGTACTCGCCGTCGATGAAGCCGACGCGCGCGCCGCCGATCGGACCCATGAAGGGAACGCCGGACAACGTCAGTGCGGCGGAAGCTGCAACCAATGCCAGGATGTCCGGTGCGTTTTCCATGTCATGAGACAAAACCGTGATCACGACCTGGGTGTCGTTCTTGTAGCCGTCTGCAAACAACGGGCGGATCGGGCGGTCGATCAGGCGGGAGGTGAGCGTTTCATGCTCCGACGGCCGGCCTTCGCGCTTGAAGTAGCCGCCCGGAATCTTGCCGGCGGCAAAGGCCTTTTCCTGATAGTTCACGGTCAGCGGAAAGAAATCCTGTCCTGCGCGCGGCGCCTTCGCGGAAACGACAGTCGCCAGTACCTTGGTTTCGCCATAGGTCGCCATAACGGCGCCGTCGGCTTGACGGGCAACCTTGCCTGTTTCGAGTATCAGCGGCCGTCCGCCCCACTCGACTTCCACACGATGAATATCAAACATCATCTGTCCTTACGTATTTGCCTGTCCAGTGCTGCTTTCGGTACAGCATCGCGAACAGACACATTCCCGGTCGGCCCCGGATGGGCCGGTTACCGGCGGACAGGTCACGGGCAAGACAACGGGCTGCTTTCAAAGTTCGAATCCGAAAGCGGCCGGCAATCCTGCCCCATGACTTGTCACGAAGCTTCTGTAGAGCGTTTGCGGTCGATTGGAAACGCGCTACTTTTCTTATGCATTTCCGAACCGCAAAACCGGCTTTCGGCTTTGCAGGAAACGCTGTGAATCAAAACGCGGCGGGAACATGCCCACCGCGCTTCGTTTTTCAGACCTTAGCGGCGGATGCCAAGACGCTCGATGAGCGACTTGTAACGTTCCTCGCTCTTGCCGCGCGTGTAGTCCAGAAGGGACCGGCGCTGCGCAACCATCTTCAGAAGGCCGCGACGGGAATGGTTGTCCTTGCCATGCCCTTTAAAATGTTCGGTCAGGTTGTTGATGCGCTCTGTCAGGATCGCTACCTGGACTTCCGGAGAGCCGGTATCGCCTTCCTTCGTCGCAAATTCCTTCATGAGCTCAGCTTTACGCTCTGCTGTAATCGACATCGCTCTTCCTTTCAAAGAGTGGTGGTCCGTTGACCGGACACGTTGAACCGCCGGAATTCCGGCCAGATCCGAATGTTTCCAGAGCCGAGATGTCGTTCAGCAAAGGATCCTTCCGGACGTATTGGACCTTAGTATCCAATGGCGGCGGTATATGGCAGAAAACACGGGGAAAAGCTAGGGAAATCTTTGAACAAAGTGACCAGAAGCATCTCATAGTCCTGGAACTGCGGTGGGGAAAATTATTCAGGCAATTCCGCCTCAATTTCGACCGGCGAAACTCCTGCGCACGCCTAAAGATCCGTCAGGCACATCTTCAATGGTTACCTGTCCACGCTCCTGATTGATTTGAACAGCGAACCTGTCGAATACAAACATCGAAACGTGATGCGCATTCTGTTTTGCGCTCCTGCAAGGCAGTCCGGCGATCACTGCGAATAGCGCCCGATTGTTCTTCAACAACTAGTGTCTCGCGCAATCTACCAATCATCGCAGCGATGTCCGAAACAAACCTGAGTATTCCTGGTGCTTCCGATTGCAACGCTACAAGTGAAACACACGCGTCGGCTGGAAGCGGCCCTTGTCGATCGAGCCGATCGCGACCGGAACATTCGCGTGGCTGGCAAAGGCGACGTCCGAATTCAACGGCGCCTCGCGGCCGCGCAACAGCACCGCCATACCCTTGCGGATTTTGGCCGCATCATCCAGCGAAACAGGTATTTCGACAAGCTCGTCCATGGCCTCGCGCACGGGCAAGACAAACTCATTCACCAGGGCGTCCACTCCGGCTCCCTCTTCCAGCTCCTCGGCCATCGCGAGAATTTCGTCAAGCTTGACGAGATCCTGTTCGCCAAACGGACCGACAAGGAGACGGCGAAGTTCGGTAACGTGGCCGCGTGTCCCCAGACGCTGCCCCAGATCACGCGCCAGTGCACGTACATAAGTTCCTTTGCCGCATTCTGCTTCGAACACTGCACGGTCCTCATCAGGGCAGTCGACAAGATCCAGCCGATGCACATCGATCGGGCGGGCCTCGAGCACGACCTCCGCACCGTCACGCGCAAGATCATAGGCGCGTTCACCGGCAATCTTGATCGCCGAAAACTTCGGCGGGACCTGCATGATCGTTCCGGTAAATTCGGCAAGTACAGCTGCGATGGCATCCGACCCCGGGCGAATTTCCGACGTCGCAATCACTTCACCTTCGGTGTCGTCCGTATCGGTCTCGGCACCCCAGGTCACTTCGAACCGGTAGACCTTGCGGCCATCCATAACGAACGGAACCGTCTTGGTTGCCTCTCCGAAAGCAACAGGCAGCAAGCCCGACGCGCGTGGATCGAGCGTACCCGCGTGACCGACTTTCTGCGGCGAGAAAACCCGCTTGAGCTTGCCGAGTGCTTCGTTCGACGTGATACCGAACGGCTTGTCCAGCGCCAGCCAGCCGTTGATGGGATTCTTTATTCTTTTGACTTGTTTCTGGCGTGCCATGTGTTCGCTTCAAAAACCGGTGAATTGTTCAGGCAGGCATGCCCGACTTGCGATTGTCATTCCCGTTGCCCGTTTGTCATCCCGGTTCGAACCTCGCGAGAGACCGGGGTCCAAAATCGCCTGTTTCAACAAGGTCAGAAAACCTACAGGCAGAAGGTGTTTACCGGATCTTGGCCTGCACAGGTATGCAACGCCGAACAGCTGCGGTCACATTCGACAAATCAGTCTTCGGCGATCTCGTCGCTTCCCAGATCCCGCGAAACCTCGGGCGAGTGCAGCAGCGTTCCGATACGATCGTCGTCATCAAAACGGGTGTCGAGTATGAAACGCAGGTCCGGCATGTATTTCATCGTCAGCCTGCGGGAAACCTGCCCGCGCAAATACTTGGCGCTCCGATTGAGTGCCTTTTCAACTTTTTCCGCGTTCTTGCCACCCAGCGGCATGACGAGACACGTCGCCACTCTCAGGTCGGGCGTCATGCGCACTTCCGGAATGGTGACGATTGCGCCTTCCAGATCCGGATCGGAGAATTCGCCGCGCGTCAGAATGTCGGACAGTTCCTTGCGCACCGTCTCGCCAACCTTGAGCTGGCGCTGAGACGGGCCACGGTTGTCCTGACCGTGATGTCTAGCCATTTTCTTTGTCCTGTTTGCCGTCATTCCAGACACTTGCAGCCAGGCTGCAGGGTTTTTGAGGAAACCGGCCTATGCTGCGCCAAAGGCGCGGCTAACTAAAAAGAGCGCGCTTTCGCGCGCCCTCAATTCTGGTTTCCGGGTCGGTGTGCGGCAAGAGCCGCACCTTTCCGGAATGAAGAGAGTCTCCCTGGTGTCAGAGCGTTCTTGCAATCTGCTCGACACGGAAACACTCGATGATGTCGCCCGGGCGCATGTCCTGGTACTTGACGAAGTTCATGCCGCATTCCTGACCGGATTCGACCGTCTTGACCTCGTCCTTGAAGCGCTTGAGCGTGCCGAGTTCGCCTTCGTGGATAACCACGTCGTCGCGAATAAGGCGGACATTTGCACCACGTTCGACGACACCCTCCGTGACCAGACAACCCGCCACCTTGCCGACTTTGGAAATATGGAAGATCTCCTTGATCTCCGCATTTCCGAGGAAGGTTTCGCGACGTTCCGGCGACAACAGTCCGGACATGGCAGCCTTGATGTCGTCCACCAGGTCGTAGATCACATTGTAGTAGCGAACCTCGATACCGTCGCGGGACGCCGCCTCGCGAGCCTGCTTGTTGGCGCGCACGTTGAACCCGAGGATCGGTGCGTTGGAGGCCGCGGCCAGCGTAATGTCGCTTTCCGTGATCCCGCCAACACCGGACAGCAGGATACGTGCACCCACTTCCTCGGTACCGAGTTCGTGTAGCGCATGTGCTATCGCTTCTGCCGATCCCTGCACGTCTGCCTTCAGAACCAGCGGGAATTCCTTGCGGCCGGTCTCCTGAAGACGGTTCATCATCTGCTCAAGAGAGCCGCGGGCACCGGAGGCGACCACTGAGGCCTTCTCTCGGATCTGACGCAGGCGGTAGTCGGTGATTTCACGGGCGCGAGCCTCGTTTTCAACAACAGCCACCTGATCACCTGCGGCAGGTGTTCCCTGGAACCCGAGAACCTCGACCGGCTTGGCCGGACCCGCTTCCTTCACCTGTTTGCCATTCTCGTCGAGCATTGCCCTGACGCGGCCCCACTCGGAGCCGGCTACCAGAATGTCACCAGGCTTGAGCGTACCCTTTTGAACCAGCACCGTCGCCACCGGTCCGCGGCCGCGGTCGAGCTGGGCTTCAATGACGATACCCTCGGCTGTACGTTCAGGATTGGCCTGAAGTTCCAGAACCTCAGCCTGCAGCAGGATCATTTCAAGCAACTTGTCGAGATTGGTTCCATTGAGAGCGGAAACCTCGACATCGATGATGTCACCGCCCATGGATTCCGTGACGAGTTCCTCGCTCAGCAGTTCCGTGCGCACACGGTTCGGATCGGCTCCGGGCTTGTCGATCTTGTTGATAGCAACAATGATCGGTGCTTCGGCCGCCTTGGCGTGCGCAATCGCTTCCTTGGTCTGCGGCATGACGCCGTCATCGGCAGCCACTACGAGAATGACGATATCGGTCGATTTCGCGCCGCGGGCACGCATCTGCGAGAACGCAGCGTGGCCCGGCGTATCGATGAAGGTGATCTTCTGACCATCCTGATCGACCTGATAGGCACCGATATGCTGCGTGATGCCGCCGGCTTCACCTGTAACGACCTTGGATTTGCGGATCGCGTCGAGCAAGGATGTCTTGCCGTGGTCGACGTGGCCCATGATCGTCACGACCGGCGGACGTGATTGCAGTGTCGATGTGTCATCTTCCTGCGTGAAGAGACCCTCTTCAACATCCGCCTCGGAAACGCGCTTGACCGTATGGCCCATCTCTTCCGCGATCAGTTCTGCCGTATCGGCGTCGATCACGTCGTTGATCTTGAGCATCTGGCCCTGCTTCATCAGCAGCTTGATCACATCCACGGCACGCTCAGCCATACGGTTGGCGAGTTCCTGGATCGTAATTGCTTCAGGCAGTGTGACTTCGCGCGAAATTTTTTCGCGAACAACCTGCTGCTGACCACGCTTGGCCTTTTCCTGACGGCGGCGCATCGACGCAAGAGAGCGTGCTCGCTGTCCGTCATCGCCTCCCGTTGCCGCGGAAATCGTTAGTTTCGAACGGCGGCGGTCGTCACCAGCGCGCGGGCGCGTGGTCGGCGTCGGCGCCTGCTTGGGCCGTTTGACAGAACGCAAGCCCTTGTTCGCGCGATCGTCTTCCGGTGCCGCAGGCTGTGCTTCGGGTTTGGGACGTGGCGACGGCGCGGTCTTGCGCTTGCCCATGTCATCCAGGCTACGCGGTTTGTTGCCGTTGGATGGAGCAGGTCTGCGCTGAGGTTCCCTGCCGGCTGCTGCCGCTTTTTGGGCATCAGCACCGGCTGGTTCGCGTTGCTCGGCGTCACCGGGAGCTTCAGCACTTGCTGGCTCCGCCTTGGCCTTTTCCTCGGCATGACGCGCTTCTTCAGCTTCGCGCTGTGCACGCTCTTGCGCCTCTACCTTGGCACGTTCTTCTTCTTCCGCCTGGCGCTGCGCAGCTTCCACTGCCCTGCGCTTTTCGTCCTCTTCGCGCTGCTTGCGCTCGACAACTTCCCGTTCCTTGGCCATCTGAAGCGCAGCAGCACGGGCCGCAGCTTCTTCCTTGGTCAAGGTGCGCAGCACGTTGCCGTTACCCTTCTGGCGCTGACCAGAGGCAGCGCGGCGGGCCTGCTTGGCTGCCTGCGGGTCGGGTTGTTGCGGCTTGCGCGGAGCTTCGGAGGGTTTTTCAAGACGCTGTGTCGTCGGCGCGGGCGCTTCCGGTTTCGGGTCCTGACCCGGAATTACAACACGGCGCTTCTTCTTCTCCACGACGACGGCCTTCGACCGGCCATGCGAAAAAGATTGCCGAACAGTTCCCTGATCGCCGCCCCCACGCTTAAGGCCAAGAGTCTTGCCACGCTCAACGCTGATAGTTTTGTCGCCCGGATTTTTCGTATCGCTCATATTGCCTTCAGTCCTGCGCAACCGCCCTGCTATGCGTTGCTCTGTTCGTCGCTTGCTGCGGAATACCCGCGAAAACGCTCCATGTCACGCACTCGTGCCAGAAAGTTTTCACTCGCTTGTCCCGCAAGCAGTGCAGCATGTATCACATTTGACCGGCCCAATGCCAAATCCAATTGGGTCGAATCGAACAAACGGACGATTTGGCATCCGTTTGCCAGTTCTTCTCTGCCAGCAGCTACTGCCGCCAGCTTGCGTATTCCATCCCCGGCAGCATCCGAGGCATGGATCAGCCCAACAACGGCGTCGCGCCGCAAGGCTGCTTCAACCTTTGCGTAGCCAGTGACGAGTTCGCCGGCCTTGCGCGTCATGGAAAGCGCCTGTAGCGCCACCCTTTGCAGAAGCGCATCCACGCGATCCGCCAGTCCGGTTTCGATCAGGGCCTCACTCTTGAACCCCCGGCCGAACACCTTCTTCCGGCTTTTCTCGGCAGCAGCGACACTTTCCATTGTCGCCGTTACCCAAACACCGCGTCCCGGGAGTGTCCGCTTCAGGTCCGGAACCACCTGCCCTTCGGGGTCAAGCACGAACCGGATCAGCGAACTAACGGGTTGAACCTCCCTTGTCACGGCACATTGCCGCTCGGTGGGTTCATTCTTCCTCGGCACGCAGCCACTCCTTCAGATCAATCGACCGTTGTCCGATTTCGTTCAACTAACAGCCGACCGACACAAATTCCCAAAAAAAGGCGCAGTCGTTATCAGCCGTTCAGAATAGCGCCGCTCGGTGCTTCTTCTTCTGGCAACTCGACGACCTCTTCCACTTCCTCTTCGATTTCTTCCGCTTCGGCTGCCATCGCCGCGAGCTCTTCCTCGGTAATCCAGCCAGCTGCAAGACGCGCCGCCATTACCATGTTTTCAGCATCAACGCGAGACACGTCTGAACCGGACAACGCTCCTTCGAAACGTTTGGTTTCGCCATCCTTGCGCTCTGTCCAGCCGACAAGGTCGTCTGCCGCACAACCGGCGAGGTCCTCCATCGATTTGATGTCTTCCTTGCCGAGGGCGACCAGCATCGCTGTCGTAAGACCGTCAATCGAACGGAGTTCGTCAGACACTCCCAGTTCGATCCGCTCCTCATCAAGCTTGGCTTCCAATTCGCCGAGATAGTCGCGCGCACGCGCCTGGATCTCAACGGCAGTATCATCGTCGAAACCCTCGATCATGGAAATTTCCTCAATCTCCACGTAGGCGACTTCTTCAACGGACGTGAAGCCTTCGGTTGCCAGCAACTGGCCAACCATCTCGTCCACGTTGAGCGCTTCCATGAAGAGCTGTGAGCGTTCGAGGAATTCTTTCTGGCGCCGGTCCGACTCTTCCTGCTCGGTCATGATATCGATCGCCCAACCCGTCAACTGGGAGGCGAGACGCACATTTTGACCACGGCGACCGATCGCAAGCGACAATTGGTCATCGGGTACGACAACTTCAATACGCTCGGCGTCTTCATCCAGAACAACCTTGGCGACTTCCGCCGGCTGAAGTGCATTGACGATGAAGGTCGCTGCTTCGTCGTTCCAGGGAATGATATCGATTTTCTCACCCTGCAGCTCACCGACAACCGCCTGAACGCGGCTACCGCGCATACCGACACAGGCCCCGACAGGGTCGATGGAAGAGTCCTTCGAAATCACCGCGATCTTCGCGCGTGACCCTGGATCGCGGGCAACCGACTTGATCTCGATAACCCCGTCATAAATTTCCGGCACTTCCTGTGCAAACAGCTTTGCCATGAATTGCGGGTGGGTGCGGGAGAGGAATATCTGCGGTCCACGCTGTTCGCGGCGCACATCATAAATGAATGCGCGAATGCGATCACCGGTCCGGAAGATCTCACGCGGGATCAGTTCATCCCGGCGCACGATGCCTTCGCCACGGCCCAGATCGACAATGACATTGCCGTATTCAGCACGTTTCACAACACCGTTGATGACGTCGCCGACGCGGTCCTTGAATTCATCGAACTGACGGTCGCGCTCGGCCTCGCGCACTTTCTGAACAATCACCTGTTTGGCGGATTGTGCGGCAATACGACCAAAATCGAGCGGTGGCAGCGGTTCGGCGATGAAATCGCCAAGACTGGCTTCCGGGTTCCGTACCAGTGCATCGGCGAGAGAAATATCGGTCGACACATTTTCAACCGCTTCAACAACCTGCAGGAGGCGCTGCAAACGGATCTCACCGGTCTTCGGATTGATCTCAGCGCGCACTTCGGTTTCCGTGCCGTAGCGGGAGCGGGCTGCCTTCTGGATCGCATCTTCCATCGCGTTGATCACGATCATCCGGTCGATCGACTTCTCCCGGGCAACCGCATCAGCAATTTGCAGCAGTTCCAGCCGGTTCGCGCTGATTGCCATATTCCACTCCTCTTGCGCCAGGTTCGTGCCTTGGTCTTTTTGGCGCATTTCTTTTCGCCGCTAAGCCGGATGCCTAGTTGGGCGCGTTGTCCTGTGTCAGGTCATCTTCCTGGCCTCGGGCTGCAAGCGCAGCCTTTTCCGCCTGAAGAGCCGCGGTAATCAATTCGTCGGTGAGAACAAGCTTGGCCTCTCCGATGTTCTCCAATGGCAGAGACACCGTTTCGTCCTCACCTTCGCGCGCGTCGGGCAGGCGAACATTCGCCGCGCCGGCAGCAGCGCCGAGCAAGGTTCCCCGGAATCGCTTCCGGCCATCAAGCATGACGGCCATTTCCACTTTCAACTCATGCCCGGACCAGCGATCAAAATCACCAGCACGCACGAGCGGGCGGTCAATTCCAGGAGAAGAAACTTCCAGATGATAGGCCCGATTGATCGGGTCCTCGACGTCAAGTGCAGGGGACACGGCACGGCTGACTGATTCACAATCCTCGACCGTCATCGTGCCATCCGGGCGTTCAGCCATGATCTGAAGCGTGCAGCCATTGGCCGCGCTGATCTTGGTGCGCACAAGACGAAAGCCGAGATCCTCGATCACCGGCTCAACAATTGCGGCAACACGGGCATCAAGGCCCTGTTCCGTAACAATTCTCGGTTCGTGTGCGCTCACACTTGGCTCCTGTCAAAACCGTTTCCGGTCATTAGCATCAGATGCGCCGTTCATCGGTCTACATAAGGCTATCCTGCTTGGTTCGTACGTTCCCGGCCTGTGCTTAAGCAAAAAAGAGCGGGTCCCCGGCGGGCCCACTCTCAAAACGCTCTGATTAAGCCGTTTGAGGTGAAACACGGGCTGTATAACGCCAAAGGCAGTCTGAAAGCAAGTCTCCTGCATCGAATCCGCAAAAGAACTTTTCCGGTCTCTGGACGCAGGCAGTTTCCCGGGAGTTTTCGCGTTGCGTCAGGTGCGCAGGAAAGTCAGATAGCGCCCTGCACGGCCCTCGCGGATCGCCTTGGCTTCATACCGGGTTCCCGGCCAGTCATGCCAGGGCGTTTTCCAGTCGGCTGCGGTCTCGGCACGCCAATCGAAAGCATGGTGGTCCCGGCAGTGGCGCAAGGTCCAGTCGATATAGGTGTCAATGTCACTGGCAAAGCGGAATTCACTTCCATGTTTCAACACGCGAGCGTAGCGGTCCAGATTCTGCGGGTTGATGAACCTGCGCTTCCAGTGCCGCTTTTTTGGCCAGGGATCCGGGTAAAGCTGATAGGCCAGGTCCAGCGACGACCGAGGGAGCCAATCCAACACATTGACGGCATCGTCATCATAAAGCCTGACGTTTTGCAGACCTTCCTCGACCACCGCAACAACCGCTTTTGCCATGCTGCCGACAAACGGCTCGATACCGATAAACCCCGTTTCGGGGCTGGTGCGCGCCCTGTGCAGCAAATGCTCTCCGCCGCCGAAACCTACTTCGAGGCAGGTATCCTTTACATCTGCCTCAAACAGGTCCCTGAGATCTGCAGGAGCAGAACGGTCCAGATCGAGGATCAGGCGCGGCAGCTCATGTTCCATAAGCGCCTCGCGGCGCGGGCTCAACGGCTTGCCCTTGCGGCGGCCGAAAAAAGAACCTTCGTAGCGGTCGGTCATCTCAATACAAGCTGTATCTTAAAGCAGCAGATCGCCGGCACGAAACCGGCGATCTGATTGTTCGGGATCTCGATGCGTCTTGAAGGGAGTTACCCTGCAAGCGGACGCAGAGTGTCAACAAGATCCGTTTTTTCCCAAGAGAACCCACCGTCGGCATCCGGTTGACGGCCAAAATGGCCGTAAGCAGCTGTGCGCTCATAAATCGGTTTGTTCAGGTTCAGATGCTCTCGAATACCACGCGGGCTCAAACCCATGACATCGCGGAGCGTTGACTCAAGTCTGGCTTCGTCGCAGCGGCCCGTTCCGTGCAGATCGACATAGACCGAAAGCGGTTCGGACACGCCAATCGCGTAGGACAACTGAATGGTGCAACGGTCAGCCAGATCCGCAGCGACAACATTTTTCGCAAGGTAGCGCGCAGCATAGGCTGCAGACCGGTCAACCTTTGTCGGGTCCTTGCCCGAAAAGGCACCGCCGCCATGCGGTGCAGCGCCACCATACGTGTCGACGATGATCTTGCGGCCGGTAAGTCCGGCATCACCATCGGGGCCGCCAATGACGAAAGCGCCCGTCGGGTTCACGTGCCAGGCAGTTTCACCGGTGATCCAGCCATCTGGAAGCGCTGTGCGAATATAGGGCTCAACAATCCTGCGAACATCTTCAGATGTCAGCGCGGGATCCAGGTGCTGCGTCGACAAAACAATCGATGTTGCCGCAACAGGGACACCGTTCTCGTAGCGAACCGTTACCTGACTTTTTGCGTCCGGGCCGAGAACCGGCTCCTTGCCGGACTTTCGTGCATCAGCCAGAAGACTCAGGATTCTGTGGGAGTAGAGGATCGGAGCCGGCATCAGTTCTTCGGTCTCGCGGCAAGCGTACCCGAACATGATGCCCTGGTCGCCAGCGCCCTCATCCTTGTTGCCACCAGCATCAACGCCTTGCGCGATGTGTGCCGATTGCGCATGGAGATGAACCGCGACATCGCAGTTCTCCCAATGGAAGCCATCCTGCTCATATCCGATATCCTTGACGGCCATACGGGCAAGATGAGCGATGTAATCGTTGGTAATGCTTGCCGGGCCGCGCGTCTCACCGGCAACCACGATGCGATTGGTGGTTGCCAGGGTTTCACAGGCAACGCGCGCTTCAGGCATTTCCTTGAGATAAGCGTCAACAACTGCATCTGAAATGCGGTCGCAGACTTTGTCCGGATGTCCTTCGGACACGGATTCCGATGTAAACAGGTAATTCTGACGTGCCATTGGCGATCGTCCTTCTGGGAATGAATATAGCTGAAGCGGCAAATGACATCGCCGCTTCAGGTGCATCAATCTTAGAAGTTTTTCGCTGCGTCAAGCGTATTGTGCAAAATTCTCAGTCGTCACCGCCAAGAGAACGCACAAGATCGACGATCCGGCGTCGCACCTTGGGATCTTCAATACGTACAAAAGCTTTGTTCAGTGACAGACCTTCGGACGACGACAGGAAATCAACCACATAGGATGTGGGCTGCGTCTCTCCAAAGCCTTCCGCTTCCTCAGGTGTCCCCGGTGCATCCTCGAAGAAGAAGGAAACCGGCACTTTCAGAACAGTCGCAATGTGCTGCAGGCGGCTGGCGCCAATACGGTTCGTGCCTTTTTCGTATTTTTGTATTTGCTGGAAGGTGATGCCTAGGCTTTCACCCAGTTTTTCCTGACTCATGCCGAGCATCATCCGCCTGAGGCGAACACGGCTGCCGACGTGTATGTCAATTGGATTTGGTGATTTCTTACTGGGCATTTACGTCGCTCTTTCTTTTTCTCTTGGCGAATGTCCGCTCGTTTTCGTCTGTACAAGCATCTCCAAGTCCTCCCACGAGACCCAAGAGAATAAAGCGAGCCCGCAACCCCTCACTTGCACATGAATCAACCTTCAATCGGCGATTTCACGGTTGTATCACACTTTAATCACTCAACTCAAACAAAAAAAATCAATTTTTACGCGAGTAGCGGTTGTATTTTGAAGTACCCGCAAATACCACAAGTGTTATTGAAATAAACAACACTGGAAGATCGCCAAAACTGCCGTAGAGGGTTTTGCCAAAACTCTGTGGAAGCTTTGCATCGACAACACCTCGCTCGAATATTACCAACTCGTTAACAACAGCCCCCCTGCCATCAACAACCGCCGAAATACCCGTATTTGCGGCTCTTACAAGGGGAAGTCCCGTTTCGACGGCTCTCATGCGCGCCTGGGCAAAATGCTGGTAAGGACCTGGTGTCAGACCAAACCAGGCGTCGTTGGTCACATTCAACAGGAAGGACGGTTCTGCGGATTCCCCCGCGCCAACCCCCGGAAAAATCGCTTCATAGCAAATCAGGGGTAGAAAACTGAAACTATCGGAAGTGGACAGTACACGCTGCTGATAGCCGGCTTGGAAACCATCCATCGGACCTGCAAGATTGGTAATTCCGATTCTTTCCAGCAAAGGTTTGAGCGGGACAAATTCCCCAAATGGAACCAACCGGACCTTGTCGTAAAGGCCTTTTACCGTGCCGTCGCCAGCTACGACAAAGACGCTATTGAAGTATTCAATGCCCTTGTCCCCTGTCTCTGCCCGAACGGCGCCGGTTACAAGTTCCGTGTTCTCACCAAGCGCCAGACCGATGCGAAAGAGAGCACCCGGTTCCTGCGTCAGGAGAAAGGGAAGGGCCGATTCGGGCCAGACGACCAGTCGCTGCTGACCGACCCGGGCGTCACCGCCAAGCGGCGCTTCGGTCATGTCCAGATAGGTTTGAAAAATCTCTTCCTTGAGGTCCGGTCGCCACTTGTCCTTCTGATCGATCGCGGGCTGTACTATCCGGATATCAAGCGCGGTGTTCTGCGGCTCAACCGACCAGACCCGCAGCGACCCATAGACCATGACGACAACAAAAGCCGCTGAAGCAACCAGGATGGCTTTGATGCGCTTGTGAAACGGTTTTGCATCGGCAAGCATTGCAGGAGCGGCGCCAATTGCGATGACCAGAAAGGTCAACCCGTAGATGCCGAACAGACTTGCGACCTGAACAAGTACCAGATAGTCCGAAACGCCATAGCCAAATGCATTCCACGGAAATCCCGTCAGAAAATGGCCACGACCCCAGTCTGCCAGTGTCAGACAGGCTGCGAGTAACAGTATGCGGCTGAACCGATCGCTCCAGAAAACAGCAGCAAGGGCGACACCTGCGGCCGTGAAAAGCGCAAGTCCGGCCGGCATCGCAACGACGGCGAAAGGCATGAGCCAGGCAAAACGATCGGCTTCCACGAGAAAGGCAGCGCCGATCCACCAAAGGCCGGACAGGAAATAACCAAAGCCAAACAACCAGCCCAGCGCGAACCCGGCCCGTGCTCTTGCCCGCCTTTGCCCGCTTCCCGGCTCCAGCGCACCGTCCAGCATCCACACCAGGCCCGGTAAGGTGATCAGCAAAACCGGGGAAACATCGTAGGGTGGCAGGGCGAAAGCCGTGAGCGCACCGCAAATCAGGCAAAGGAAACGTCGCGGCCATCCCCAAGCCAGCAAAAACGTGTTTGGAAAGACAGACAGTTTTTGCGCTAACCAGTTCATTGATACCGATCCCCAAGCCAGGCATGGAGATTTGTCGGCTCAGTGCGGACCGGTCAAGCGCTAATATCCCGCGGGCTGACCTGTGCTATCGGAAATTGTCTTTGCTCAGGTGCTGCTGTCGGGGGGTGCCGACCGCTCTGACACCGCCTCGGCACTCGTTCCCGCTGATGCCTCGCCCTGAATCGCACCCGTTTTTTTCGGCCTCCGCCTCAGGTCCTGAGGTCTCGGCTCGGCGCGCCTTCGCCGGATCTTCAGGCGCTTGATGCGTCTGGGATCCGCGTCCATAACCTCGAATTCGAAACCAGGAACTTCGCCGGGCACGAACAAGAGTTCCCCGCGTACCGGAACCCGTCCGATTGTGACATAGAGCAGGCCCCCGAGCGTATCGACATCTTCGGAAATTTCACCGTCGTTCAGATGTGTTCCAAGAGCCTTGTCGAGATCTTCCAGCGGCAATCTGGGATCGGCGATCCAGACGCCTTCTTCTGCGGAGGCAAGCATGGCCTCCTCGTCTTCATCATGTTCGTCTTCAATATCGCCGACGACTTCCTCTACGAGGTCCTCCAGCGAAACGAGGCCGTCGGTACCGCCATACTCGTCGATAACAACCGCCATCTGGATACGGCCTGCCTGCATTTTCGCCATCAGATCGGTTGCCGGCATTGATGGCGGAACAAACAGGAGGTTCCTCAACAGATCCGTTTCCTTCAGCGTGACCGACAGGTCGACGCAGGACAGATCCAGGTCCGGTGCATTGTGGCCCTTACGGGCCGAGCCGTTTTCAAGAGGCGCGAATTCCATTTCCCTGGTGCTGCCATTTTCCACAGCAGTTGCAACGCGTCTGCTTGCTCCCCGCTCGGCAATAAACGCCATAAGGTCCTTGATGTGAACCATGCCGCGGGGATCGTCCAGCGTTTCCTCATAGACCGGCATGCGCGAGTGGCCACTCTTTTGAAAGAGCTCCATCAGTCTGCTGAGGCTGGTGTCAAGATCTACCGCATCGATATCGGCCCGCGGGATCATGACGTCGTCGACCCGCAACTCGCGCAATCGCAAGATGTTGCCGAGCAAAAGGCGTTCTTCCGGAGAGAAGGCAGCGTCGCCGCTTCCTTCGCGCGCCAACTCGTCCTGGAGGTTTTCGCGAAGGCTCGAGGACTGGCGCCCCAAGCGCAAAACGCGTTTGAATTTGTCGAGAAAGGCCGCAGTCCGCTGCGGCTTTGTCTGTTGCGGATCTTCTCCATCGGGAGATTGTCCGGCCTCGGTGGCCTTGGGCTCGCCCGCCGGACTTTGCGGTTCAACTGCGCTCATCATCTATCAATACAAGAACTTTATGCCCCATGATGCCATCTATTCACCGTCTCCCACAAGAGGGCTGTCGGCGTAAGGGTCATCAATGTCTATCGACGCCAGAATGGTCTTTTCAAGACTTTCCATCAATTCGGCTTCGTCACTTTCCTGATGATCATAGTCGAAAAGATGAAGCAAACCATGAACGGTCAAATGGGAAATGTGATCGGAGAATTCAACTCCCATCTCCTTTGCTTCGAGTGAAATGGTCTCGTAGCCGAAAACGATATCGCCCAGAAGCGGCCCGTAGGCATCCCCTTTCGGATCACTGCCCGGGAATGACAGAACATTTGTCGGCTTGTCCTTGTTCCGCCATTGACCATTCAGTTTTCGGATCGCGGTATCGTCCGTGAATAGCAGCGAGACTTCGGTGTGTTTCAATACCTGCAGGTCCGCACTTGCAAATGCCGCGCCTATCGCGCGCACGGCAAGAGGCTCAAGCTCTTCCTTCGCGGGCCAATCACCGGCCTCTATCGACAGGTCGACTTGAAATCCCTCGGGCAGCACCACTGTCATTTCGGCTCAGCCATTTCAGGATGCTGCCGCCTTGGGTGATCGGGATGTCGTCTTGTCGCTTCCGGTTTCGCGCCGGCGATCCGCGTATTGCCGCTCACGGGCCTGGGATTCCTCGCGCGACGCGTTGTCGTAGGCTGTCACGATCCTGCCGACGAGTTCGTGACGGACAACATCCGTTTCGTTGAAGCGGATATGGGAGACTGCCTGAATATCGGTCAACAGGCCTAGTGCCTCCCGAAGACCCGATTTCTGGCCGGCCGGAAGGTCGATCTGACTGGGATCGCCGGTGACAATCATTTTCGAACCTTCGCCAAGGCGGGTCAGAAACATCTTCATCTGCATCGACGTCGTGTTCTGAGCCTCGTCCAGCAGAACGACAGCGTTCGACAAAGTCCGTCCGCGCATGAATGCGAGCGGCGCGACTTCGATCATGCCGGACTGGAGTCCACGGTCGACCTTTTCCGCAGGCATCATCTCGTAGAGTGCATCGTAGATCGGCCGCAGGTACGGATCGACCTTGTCTTTCATTTCGCCAGGAAGGAACCCAAGACGCTCGCCTGCTTCCACTGCCGGGCGGGACAGGATCAGACGCGCAACGTCACCACGCTCCAGCAGGGCTGCAGCATAGGCAACAGCAAGGAAGGTCTTGCCGGTTCCGGCAGGGCCGGTGCCGAAAATAAGGTCGGCCCGGTCCATCGAGCGGATATAGGCATCCTGTGTCGGGGTCCGAGCCACGATCGTCTTGCGCCGGGTGGCGATCTGGGCAAAGGCAAGCCGCGACTTCGGCTCAAGGGTTGGCAACGGCAGTTGCGCCTCGGCGGCGGCGGCCATCCGAAGAGCACCGTCCACGTCACCGGGATGAATTTCCTGACCCTGCAAGAGCCGTTGATACAACGCCTCGAGTGCGGTACGCGCCTGGGCGCAGCCAGCCTGGGAACCTTTCAGCGTTACCTGATTGCCCCTGGCGATGGCGTCGACGCCGACCCGCTGTTCGATCAGCGCGAGATTCTGGTCGAACTGACCGAACAGATCCCCAATCAGACGGTTGTCTTCAAACGCAAGCACGATGTGCGTCGCGTCGGACGCAGAACCGGAGGATGCAGCTTGATCCGTTTGCTTGCGGGAAGAAGAGCTGTCGCGCGTCAAATGACGTCTCCTTTAGAGCGTAGCCGGGGTAAACCGGGATTCGCATGATCATCTTGCCCGGCAATCAATTGCCCGAACAGCGAATTAGATCCGATCTCAACGATTTCCACCGCTTGTATGCTGCCGATCAGGTCTTCCGCTGCATCCAGCTGTACCGGCTGCAGCCAGGGAGACTTGCCGACAATCTGGCCTGGATTGCGTCCCTTCTTTTCGAGAAGGACATCGCAGACCATTCCGCGACGCGACGCGTTGAAGGCTTTCTGCTGCCCGGATATCAGCGCCTGAAGATCGGCGAGCCGGGCAGATTTCACGTCTTCGGGCACCTGATTGTCCATCGTTGCTCCCGGTGTTCCAGGACGTTGGCTGTACTTGAACGAAAATGCAGAGCCGTACTCGACGCGGCGGATCAGATCCATTGTGTCTGCGAAGTCCTGATCCGTTTCGTCCGGGAAACCGACGATGAAATCGCCCGAAAGTGCGATGTCCGGAGCGGCTTCGCGAATTCGGTCGATCAGCCGGAAATACTCGTCTCTGGTATGACGGCGGTTCATGGATTTCAGGATCTTGTCGGAGCCGGACTGTACGGGAAGATGCAGATAGGGCATCAGGCTTTTCAGATCCCGATGCGCCAGGATGAGATCATCATCCATGTCCCGTGGGTGGCTCGTGGTGTAGCGAAGCCGGTCCAGGCCGTCGATATCCGCAAGCCGGCGCAACAAACGACCAAGTCCCCAGATCGATCCGTCCTTTGCCTCACCGTGATAGGCGTTCACATTCTGGCCCAGCAAGGTGACCTCGCGCACGCCCGCTGCCGCCATGCGTTCGGCTTCAGCGACAATCTGCTCGACGGATCGTGAAACTTCAGCGCCTCTGGTGTAGGGCACCACACAGAAGGTACAGAACTTGTCGCATCCCTCCTGCACCGTCAAAAAAGCCGCGGGCGGGCGTTTCATGACCGGTCTTTCGGCGCGCGCCGACAGGTGATCGAACTTCGCATCGATATCGAATTCGGTTTCCACAACCTTGTTGCCGTTTCGCACCTTCGACAGGAGACCGGGAAGCTGATGGTAGCTCTGCGGCCCGACCACCAGATCGACGATCGGAGCGCGCCGGGATATTTCCTCGCCTTCAGCCTGCGCCACGCATCCGGCGACACCGACCATCATGTCCTTGCCGTGCCGGGCGCGTTCCTGCTTCACTTTCCGGATCCGGCCCAGTTCCGAATAGACCTTTTCGGCAGCCTTTTCGCGGATGTGACACGTGTTGAGGATGACGAGGTCCGCGTCTTCCATGTCGTCCGTCGCCTCAAATCCTTCAGGCGCCAGCACGTCGGTCATCCGCTCACTGTCATAAACATTCATCTGACAGCCGTAGGTTCGCACAAACACCTTTCGTGTGTTCGTGCCCTTCACTGTCTGGTCTTGTGCGGGGGAAACGGCGGAAGGTGTCGTTTCTTGTTCTGCTTCCGGACGGCTTGTCATTCGCTCCTCGTGGCCTTGATCAGTCGGCCGACATGTCTTGATGGCAGGTGCCCGGACTTGCTCCGGTATAGCGGGCGATCGGAAAATTTCCGTTCGCTTCGTCTCTCAGACAGTCACTGCTGCGGACGGCACTCAAAATCAGGCGCCAGCTTTAGCGGGTTTTTCGTCGTTTGAGAAGAACTCGCGGGGTCCGATTTCGCCAGAATCTGTACTCTCGACCGGTTTTTGCAGCAAAGAAGAGATCGTCATCGCGCGAACTTCATTTTCCAGACGCTGTGTGAGTTCCTTGCGATCCGTCGTTTTGCCAACAAGAACCGGTTCTCCCCAGGACACGATAACATCCAGAGCACCTCGCGAGAATATTCCCCAAAGATGGCCGGGAAGTTCCATATCCCCGTACCAGGCCACGTGCGGCCGGTGTGCCCGGCCCATCGGAAGTCCGTAAAAGCCCTGGTAGGCAATCGAAAGAGGCTGGACCCAAACGTTGGTTTCGTCGTCTCCAATTGCTCGCGTGGCTGCGCCCAGCAAAGCGGAGCGGAAAGGAAGCACGCAATTGCCGTCGTTCGACGTTCCCTCCGCGAACAGAACCATCGCGTCGCCTTCCGCCATGCGTTCGGCGATCACGTCCGCAACCTGGCCCGTCTCGCTCCGTCGCGTGCGATTGACGAAAACGGTCTGTTGAAGCTTTGCGAGCAGACCGAAGATCGGCCAGCCGGACACTTCCGACTTTGCGATGAAGGAAAGGGGGATCAGGGAACCGACAACGGCAATATCAACCCACGAAGCGTGATTTGCCGTGATGAGCAGCGGACGGTCCGTCGAGGGAACACCGATCTGCCTGATCTTGATCCCGACCAGGCGCGTGGCGATCCGGTGCCAGATCTGGGGAAGTTTTTTCCGGGCGCGAAGCTTGAGCTTCAGCGATATCCACTGCAGCGGGATCAGGACCAGCGAGACGAGCGCCAGAACGAAAATTGTCCAGGCGGCCTTGACTTCAGCCATCACCTTTTTCACCTTTTGAAGCCTCCAGCGGAACACCATAGAGTTCCAGCCGGTGATCGACCAGCTTGTAACCGAGCTTCTTGGCGATGAATTCCTGTAGCGCCTCGATTTCCTCGCTCCGGAATTCAATCACCCGACCGCTGCGCAGATCGATCAGATGGTCGTGATGCTCGTCCGGCACCGTCTCGTAGCGTGACCGACCGTCCCGGAAGTCGTGTCGTTCGATCATTCCGGCATCTTCGAAAAGCTTGACGGTGCGATAGACGGTCGAAATGGATATTCCCTTGTCGATCGCGACAGACCGGCGGTAGAGTTCCTCGACATCAGGGTGGTCGTCGGAAGCTTCCTCGATCACCGTAGCTATGATGCGGCGCTGCTCGGTCATGCGCATACCCTTTGCCACGCACATTTCCGCCAGCGTTGTTTGCCGCTCATCCGTCATTGGTTCGTCGCCTGCTGATTGACCGGAATTTTCGTAATACAGCGCTTAGCGAAGATCGATGCGCATGACAAGCGCCGTGCCGTCACCGCCACTCTCGCTGTAATAACCTTTTCTCTGGCCAACCTGCTTGAAGCCGAGGCTGCGATAGAGCAGCAATGCGGCATTGTTCGCCGCGTCCACTTCCAAAAACAGATGGCTGCAGCGTTCGCCATAAAGCCTGAACAGGCCGGCTTCCATCAGTTTTTTGCCGATGCCCCGCCCGCGCTGTCTTGGATGCACGGCAATTGTGATCACCTCTGCTTCATCGGCCACCGTGCGCAAAATGAGAAATCCCAGCGGAGCGCGCGTTCCGTATGGACTGGCACGGCGTGCGACCAGGATCGCGACACCCTCCTGCGCCTTCATGCGCGCAAGTTCTTCGGAATTCCACTTGTTCGGAAACGAGGCAGCGTGGATATCGGCTATCTTCGGCAGGTCCTCGTCCAGCGCTTCTTCCACAACCGGCGGCTGGGCCCAGAACCACCAGAAACTCATTGCCGTTCAATCCTTCCTCTGGTCTGCGGCGTCGCATCGGGTGGTCGCAGATATAGCGGTGACGGTGTGGAAACGACCGGATCAGCAACAAGGCCGAGTTCGGCAACCTCCCGTATCGCCGCAAATTCCATCCTCGAGATGATCTGATCCTGCGGCAGATCCAGCGCCTGAGCGATTTTTTCTGCGGCCGACCCTGCCAATCTTATGCTCCGTGGCAGTGTTGCCGCAAGATCGTCAAGTGTCCGCACGGCAGCGTCGCCAGACTTGTCCCCTAAAGACGTAAATTCCTGACAGTATACCTCGTTTCCCTTGCCAGTCAGCGCCACGAGCAGCGGCGCACCGTTATCCGCCGGCGCGTTGGAACGCGCAATTGCGGCAAGTGTGGTGATGCCCACGACCGGCTTGCCGAGGACGAGACCGAATCCTCGGGCGACAGCAAGTCCGACACGCAGTCCCGTGAAACTGCCCGGCCCGACCGTGACGGCCACACGATCCAGATCGGAAAAGGCTGTGGACGTTTCCGCCATGACCTCGCCGATCATGTCCATCAGCACCTCGGCATGCCCGCGACCGATTTCCTCACTACAGGCTTCGAAACACGCAGTCTCTGCACCGTTGTCGAGAACTGCGGCAGCGCAATTGGCGAGTGCTGTATCGATGGCAAGAACACGCATGTCGGCCTGGCTCAAGGGTTTTTGTCCTTCTTGCCACTACCGCGGCGAGGCGCTCGAGTCGAGCCGAGCTTTGGACCTAAGTCCAATTGAGGGCTTGCGTTCCGGAGAGAATGCGGTATCGGAATGCAAAAGGCCCGGCATGAAGGCCGAGCCCTTGAAAAAACCGGGAAAATCCAATCAGATCGGCCGGACTTCCTCGACTTCCGGTACAAAGTGGCGCAACAGATTTTGAATTCCGTGCTGCAGCGTTGCCGTCGAGGACGGGCATCCCGCACACGCACCGCGCATCGACAGATACACGATCCCTTCCTTGAAGCCCTTGAAGGTAATGTCTCCCCCATCCTGGGCAACGGCCGGGCGAACACGTGTTTCAAGAAGCTCCTTGATCGTGTTTACGGTCTCTTCGGCACCTTCATCGAAAAACTCGCCTTCCTCGATGTCTTCCACCTGACCGGCGGCCATGACAGGTTGCCCCGACATGAATTGCTCCATGATGACGCCAAGAATGGCGGGCTTCATGTGCTGCCAGTCCGTGTCGTCTTTCGTTACCGTCACGAAGTCGTGGCCGAAAAACACCGCGGCTACGCCCGGTACATCGAAGAGCCTTTCCGCGAGCGGAGACACTCCGGCATCTGCCCTGGTGCGGAAGTCATAAGTGCCTTCCGGCAGGACGACCCGTCCTGGCAGGAATTTCAATGTGGCCGGATTTGGAGTTGCTTCGGTTTGAATGAACATGATCTTTGTCCTTGCGTTTGATCAACGCGTCCAAGGTCTGGTGTCCTGCGCCTCTCGTCCATCGCAAAACACCGATGGATTGTTGTAACCCATCTGGCAGCAGTTTGGAATAGTTAAAAACTAGATAGGTCCTGATCCTTCCAGATCAAGTTCCTACAGTGATTTCACTTCGTTCATGGCGCCCAAACTAGGCAAGAGCGGCGATCGAGTCGTCGTCCAGATTGCCCGGTACGATGGTCACCGGGATCGGAAACGTGCCGGCTGCCTTGCCCGCAATGGAAGACACCAGTGGTCCGGGACCTTCCGACCCTGTGCTGGCTGCCAGTACAAGGATTGCGATGTCGGCATCCGCCTCGATCAATTCCAGAATTTCTTCCGAATTGGTGCCTTCGCGTACAACTGTTTCCGGTTCCGTTCTGGCCACCGACCTGACGCGCTCGGCAGCCTTTGCAAGCGTTGATTCCGCTTCTTCCAGCGCTTCAGCCCGCATGATGTCCTCGACACCGAGCCAGTGCTGGAAGTCGCCCGGCGCAATCATGAACACGAGCGTGACCACCCCACCGGTTCGCGCTGCACGCTTTGCGGCATAGACAATTGCCCTGTCGCATTCGGGCGTCTCGTCGACCACGACCAGAAATTTCCGGCGATGGCCTTCCTCGTTACTTTTCCGTATCGCTACCATAAACGCATGCTGCCATCGGTGCGCGCGCATCGCAAGCGGCGAAATCGTCGCTTGCGTCAACCCTGGCGTTACAAAATAAACTTCGACAGATCGACGTTCTTTGCCAGGTCGCCGATGTTTTCCTTCACGAATTCCGCCGTTATCTCAATGGCTTCTCCCGATCTGTCGGGGGCCGTAAAGGAAATTTCGTCAAGTATCCGCTCCATGACGGTCTGGAGACGACGCGCGCCGATGTTTTCAACAGATGCATTGAGATCAACCGCGACGGATGCAATTTCCTCAATCGCCTCTTCGGTGAAAGCGAGCGTGACTTCTTCCGTCTCCATCAAGGCAACATACTGCTTGATCAGGCTGGCCTCGGGCTCCGTCAGGATTGCGCGGAAGTCATCCTTGTCAAGCGCACGCAATTCAACCCGGATCGGCAGACGTCCCTGCAATTCCGGCAACAGGTCGGACGGCTTGGCGACATGGAAGGCACCGGACGCAATGAACAGGATATGGTCAGTCTTCACCGGGCCGTGTTTCGTGGAAACGACCGTTCCCTCGATCAGGGGCAGAAGATCCCGCTGAACACCTTCGCGCGACACATCCGCACCAGCTCGGCCTTCGCGCGCACATATCTTGTCGATCTCGTCCAGGAAAACGATGCCTGAATTTTCGACAAGCGCAATCGCTTCTTCAACGACCTTGTCTTCGTCAAGCAGCTTGTCGGATTCCTCATTGATCAGAAGTTCATAACTTTCGCGAACAGTCGTCCGCTTGGTCTTGGTCTGGCCACCGAACGCCTTGCCGAGAATATCCGACATGTTCATGACGCCGACGCTTGAGCCGGGCATCCCGGGCAATTCGAAACTCGGCATCTGAGCCTGGGCGCGGACCTCGACTTCGATTTCCTTGTCGTCCATTTCGCCGTCGCGCAGTTTCGTTCGGAAACTATCTCGGGTAGCCGGGCTCGCATTCGATCCAACCAGCGCATCCAGGACCCGCTCTTCGGCGAGGACATGGGCCTTGGCCTTCACTTCGTCGCGCTTTTTGTCCCGGATGAGGGTAATGCCCGCTTCAACAAGATCACGAACAATCTGTTCCACATCACGGCCAACATAGCCGACCTCGGTGAATTTCGTCGCTTCCACCTTGGAAAAAGGCGCGTTCGCAAGCTTGGCGAGACGACGCGAAATCTCTGTCTTGCCGACGCCGGTCGGTCCGATCATGAGAATATTCTTCGGAAGAACCTCTTCCCGCATCTGGCCCTGCAACTGTTGACGGCGCCAACGGTTGCGCAGGGCAATCGCCACCGCCCGCTTGGCATCCTTCTGGCCAACAATGTAGCGATCGAGTTCGGAAACGATCTCGCGCGGAGAAAAATCGGTCATTTTTTACGATACGCCTTCCGTATTCATGTGTTCCATAAGCAGGCTGTCATCCGTTTTACCCAGAAGATCCGGTATCTCCCGAAATCCGGCTTTACGATAAGCCTTTACCGCTCTCTGGTTGGCCGGGTCCGGATCGATGATGATCCGATCATAGCCGTCCTGGCGCAGTTTCCGGACGAACGCCTGCAATACTCTTGTTCCAATTCCCTTTGAAAGGTCTTCCTCATCGGCAATGGAGAGGTCAACCCCAACAGCTTCACGTGGCAGTAAATTGAGCCAGGGATAGTCCTTGGCAAAGTCCGTTTCCAACTGGTCCTTTACGTACCAGACCTGAATGTAACCCTTGTCCAGGCCATCAAGTCGGAAGATGAAAGGCAGCGTTGTATCGCGCCCTTCGACCATCTCCCTGACATATCCGGTTTCCTCGATCGGTTCTCCCCACCATTTACGCCAATGCGGTCTTGCCATCCAGATTTCAAGTGTCGGCAAATCCTCATGGGTGACGGGACGAAACGTGATCATGGCCGGCTAGTCGGTCACTTCAAGCATTTCCAGGGTTACGCTTGAGTTGGTGTAAACGCAGATCTCGGCGGCAACAGCCATCGCCTTGCGGGCAATGGTTTCCGCGTCGAAATCGGTATCGGCGAGTGCCCTGCCCGCGGCCAGTGCATAGTTACCACCGGATCCGATACCCATTATGCCTCCTTCTGGCTCGAGTACATCACCTGTCCCGGTAAGAACCAGTGACACGTTCTTGTCGGCCACCAGCATCATCGCTTCAAGGCGTCGCAAGTACCGGTCTGTCCGCCAGTCCTTGGCGAGTTCGACACAGGCGCGCATCAGTTGTCCGGGATATTGTTCAAGCTTCGCTTCCAGGCGTTCGAACAAGGTGAAAGCGTCTGCGGTCGCACCGGCGAACCCGGCGATCACTTCACCCTTGGCCAGGGGTCTCACCTTTCGGGCGGAATGCTTGATCACGGTCTGGCCGAGGGATACCTGTCCGTCGCCTGCAATGACGACCCTGTCGCCCTTGCGTACCATCATGATCGTCGTCCCGTGCCATTGAGCCGGTTCGCGCGTTTCGCTCATTCATTCCTCTTGGGTTCTTGATTGCTGCTCGGTTTCATCAATGCTGCCGCCCTATGTAGGCGGCATTTCCGGCTTTTCCAAGCCATCAGTTTGCTGCGAGACGCATCACGACAATTCAAGCGTGACGTTTTCTAGTGCGACATCTCGATTCTCGCTGCGCGCAGAAGCGCCTCGACCAGTTTGTCGAGCTGCCCGCTGACCCGTTCTTCAGCCAACTCGTCCCTGTCGTCGAATGAGGTCATTGCCTTTGGCACGGACACCATCTGCGGCAGCACCGGTGCACCCAATCCGACTTCCAGGATCGTTCGCATGCCGATCAGACCGCGCATGCCGCCAAATCCGCCCGGAGAGGCTGCGCCCAGTGCGAACACGCTGTTCCTGTAAGGCTCGCCCGGTTCCTTGACCCGGCTGATCCAGTCGAGCGTATTTTTCAGGAGGGGTGTCACGCCGGCATTGTATTCGGGACAAGACAGGAAAATTCCGTCATGCCCGACAAAGAGCCGCTGAAGCTTTTTGGCATTTTCGGGTACACCATTCGCTTCTTCCAGATCTCCGTCATAAATCGGCAAGGGGTAGTCTTTCAGCGAAAGATGCGTGACCTCGGCGTCCAGGATTGCAAGCCGCTTGGCGACGAGTGCAGCAAGTTTTCCGTTGTGGGAGCCGCTCCGCACGGACCCGGAAAAAACAAGTATCTTTGGACTGCGCATCAACAGACCCTTTCAGCCGTAGACAGGACAATTCGGTCTTATTGATATGGCAAATGCCAACTCGTTTACCAGTGTTTCCACCAAAAGGCCGAGCAGGCGGGCACATTTGGCATGCCCGCCTCCCTCCGATCAGAACAGGCTTGCAATAAACCCCGGTATGCTCTTGACGGCATATGTCCAGTCGTCCTTTCGCCACCTGGACATTTCATAGGCCGAATCGCCAAGATCTTCTCCCATGTCGGCAAACAGTTTTGTCGGTCCCTGTTTCATGCGGTCGACCAGACGGCTCAAACGAGCGATGTCGATGTCGCCTGTCTGAATGAGGTGGACAGCTCCAAGGACCAGGGTCGTCATGCTGTCGACGCCCGAAGCGCCTAGGCCGATCGGGTCGCAGGCACGGATTACCTGAAAAACCTTGCTGTTCTTGACCGATCCGGGAGCGATTGCCTCGACGAGGCTCTGCAGACCCTCCACCATGCCGGCCCAGGGAATGGCCTTGCCCATGAAGTGCTTGTAAAGCTCGGAGGTGCCATAAAGATAATCGCCCTGTTCGAACTTGTCCGCGACCTCGATCAGGGTAATAACCTGTCCCACGGCACCGACCTTGCTACCAAAGCTCCCCAGGAACCTGCCAAATTTCGACGCCGGTGACCCGATCGCATCCAGGGCTCCGAACTGGCGCCCTTTCATTCCGGAAATGGCCTTCATCACGTCCCGCGCTTCGGAAACGGAAAAGCCCCACTTGCGCAATTGCGACCAGGCGGCAATGACCTTGCGTGCATCCTCGGCACGCCCGATCGTACCAAGAAACTTCTTCATGCCGGGGATGCTCTTGTCGATCAGCTCACGTCTGAACTCGTCAAAAGCATCACTATCACCGAGTTTGGCCGCTTCCCTGGCCAGCATTTTTTCTGCCGGTGTCAGGCGATCGTCGCGCATCGTATCATTGGCAACCGTGGATGGATGAGCTGCGGGCGGGATGCACATCCGTTGCCAGACAGAGGCCGAGTTCGGGTCGTTGAGCGCCTGAATGGTCCGGTTGCCCCGATCCACGCGGCCGTCGGGATAACGCAGCCGGACGACACTCGCCTGAAAGTCCTTGATTGTTCCTATGGTCTTCGAGCCGACTTTTCCGTCGACCGACAATTCCTTGCGTGAAGATCCCATGAGGGCGTTCAACCGGGTCTGAACCGTCTTGACATCCAACTGTTCATTCGTTCCGAACCGGCCTACGGAGCCGCCAATACCAATGCATGAATTGATCATTTGAAAATTGTCCAATCATTAAAAAACAATACCAAGCAACGCTTATTCACGAATACTGCTGAAAGGACCTGTGACTCACGTCACCGTGAATGCAAATGAGACTGCAATTCGCACGGAAACAGTGGATTTCGACACGATGTCGGCGCTGCGGCAAACGGGAAAGCGTTCGCACAAACAACGGACTAAAGTGAAAAGGCAACCGATGTGAAGACCGGTCGCCATCAACATGATAATTCAGAAATGGATGTGCTCTGGCACCAGGTTACCGATGAGTACCGGCCTCAGTGCCCTTTGCGATAAACCCATACCCGTGCCGGCGGCAGGTTTTTCCAGACCCATTCGGAACTGTAGACCGATACCGCCCGGTTATCCGGTTTGATCGGCGCAACCAGTCCATAGGAGAACTGGATAAAGGGTGCGCCCGGCTTCAGCAGATGAAAAGCTTCGTCCAGCAAGGCCCGGCGGACCGGCTCCGATCTCGTGAGCAGCGGAAGCGACGAAACAATTCCATCCAGAGTGTGTTTGACCTGCGTCTCGCCGGTGAGGAACCCTTTCGGCTTGCGGAGGGTTTCTGTCAATGTGTAGGCATCGCCCTGCTGAATGGGCAACCCCGGATATCTGAGGCTCAAGAGCTCACAGAACTCTTCGCTGTACTCGATCAGGTTGAGGTGTTTGTGCGTGAAACCGCGATCAATCAGTGCCTTCGTGACAACACCGGTTCCAGGACCCAGTTCGACAACCCGTGAGTGGGGTCGTGGTGTCAGGTATGACGCCATTTTGGTCGCCAGATCGGATCCTGACGGTGAGACCGCACCGGTTCGCAGGGGATTTTGCGCCCAGGACCGGATGAACTTCATCTCATCCAGAACCTTCGTGCGCACGGCATTGGCCTTGCCCAGCTTCTCCCGAAGACGTTCGACGCGAATACTGTTGCGTTTCAGCATGTTACCTCACCAAACCCCAGGGAATCGAATATAGGGGCAATTGTAAGGATTTGCTATATCCTGACGCACAGAATGCACAGTCACGCGCCCAGATTGTCAATAAAATCCTTCACTTTCGAAAAGAACCCCGCCGATTCGGGATGATTTTCGCCAGACGATTCCGTTTCGAATTCCGCAAGAAGTTCTCTTTGCCGGCGCGTCAGGTTCGTCGGTGTCTCAACCGTTACCTGAATGTACATGTCACCATGCTGGCTGGAACGCATGACCGGCATGCCCTTGCCGCGCAGACGGAACTGCTTTCCGGTCTGGGTTCCTTCGGGCACCTTGACGCGGCTTGTGCTTCCCTGAACGGTGGGAACATCAAATTGACCGCCAAGTGTTGCCGTACTCATTGATATCGGAACGCGGCAATAAAGGTCTGCGCCATCGCGCTGGAACAGGTCGTGCGGCTTGATCGTCAGGAAGATATAAAGGTCTCCCGCAGGGCCACCACGGACCCCGGCTTCTCCTTCGCCAGCAAGACGAATACGGGTACCGTCCTCGATGCCGGCCGGTATGTTCACGGACAATGTCCGGTCCTGCGTCTTGCGGCCGGCTCCGCTGCAACTTTCGCAAGGATCGGAAATAACCTGACCGCGGCCCTGACAGCTGGGACAGGTGCGTTCAAGCGTGAAGAACCCCTGCGCCGCGCGGACCCGGCCTGCTCCGCCACATGTTCTGCATGTGGTCGGGCTTGTTCCCGGCTTGGCGCCGGAGCCGGAACATGTGTCGCAGGTGGTGCTTGTCGGCACCTCGATTTCCACGGTCTTCCCGGAAAATGCATCTTCCAGCGTTATGTCGAGATTGTATCGAAGATCGGCGCCGCGTTCGCGGCCACCTGAGCGGCGCCCGCCGCCCATGCCGAAAAATTCCTCGAAGATGTCGGACATGGTTGACGAAAAATCGTGCGCCCCGGCACCACCGCCACCGCCGAATCCGCCGTTTTCGAAGGCAGCATGCCCGAACCGGTCATATGCTGCGCGCTTCTGGCCGTCCTTCAGCGTGTCGTAAGCCTCGTTGACTTCCTTGAAACGGGTTTCGGCCTCTGCATCCCCGGGGTTCCGGTCGGGATGGTATTGCATCGCCATCTTGCGGTAAGCGCTTTTGAGCGCCTTTTCATCCGCCTCGCGAGATACCCCCAGTACCTCGTAGAAATCACGTTTGGACATCAAGAGCTCTCGGTCTTGTTGTTGCGCCACCGGCGGCCAGGATATCTCCGGCGCCCAGGACGGCGAAAGCGCCGGACACGAGAACCCGTATTACCGGGTAATCAAGCGACCGGCGCCAGACTTGAACAGCCAGCCGGACATCCGGCTGGCTGCAGTTTCTTGGTTTAAGCGGACTTCTTGTCGTCTTCGTCTTTGACTTCCTCGAAATCCGCGTCGACGACGTCATCCTCGGCTTCGGAAGCGGCTTCCTCGCCACCCTCGGCTTCGGCGTCAGCCTGGGCTGCCTGATACATGGCTTCCCCGAGCTTCATCGACGCTTCCGCAAGAGCCTGCGTCTTGGCCTTGATGTCTTCCAGGTCCTCGCCTTCAAGCGTGGATTTCAGATCTTCCAGAGCGCTTTCGATCGCGGCCTTGTCTTCCTCGGAAACCTTGTCGCCGTAATCCTTGAGCGACTTGTCCGTGGAATGCACCAGCGATTCACCCTGGTTTTTGGCTTCGACAAGTTCCTTGCGTTTCTTGTCTTCATCCGCGTGGGATTCCGCGTCCTTGATCATCTGGTCGATGTCAGTGTCGCTGAGACCACCGGAAGCCTGGATACGGATCTGCTGCTCCTTGCCGGTACCCTTGTCCTTTGCGGACACGTTGACGATACCGTTGGCATCGATGTCGAAGGTGACCTCGATCTGCGGTACGCCGCGCGGTGCCGGTGGCAGGCCGACCAGGTCGAACTGACCAAGAACCTTGTTGTCCGCCGCCATTTCACGCTCACCCTGGAAAACGCGGATGGTCACAGCCGTCTGATTGTCTTCGGCTGTAGAGAACACCTGGCCTTTTTTGGTCGGGATCGTCGTGTTGCGGTCGATCAGACGGGTGAAGACACCACCAAGCGTCTCAATACCCAGCGACAACGGGGTGACGTCGAGCAGCAGAACGTCCTTGACGTCGCCCTGCAGAACGCCGGCCTGGATCGCAGCACCCATGGCCACGACTTCGTCGGGGTTCACGCCCTTGTGCGGCTCTTTACCGAAGAAGGCCTTAACGGTCTCCTGGATCTTCGGCATACGGGTCATGCCGCCGACCAGAACCACTTCGTCGATTTCACCGGCAGCCAGACCTGCGTCCTTCAGAGCCGCCTTCATCGGATTGCTGGTCCGCTTGACCAGATCTTCGACCAGCGATTCGAATTTCGCACGTGTCAGCTTGAGCGTCAGGTGTTTCGGACCGGATGCGTCAGCCGTAATGAACGGCAGGTTGATTTCGGTCTGAGACGACGAAGACAGCTCGATCTTTGCCTTTTCTGCCGCCTCTTTCAGACGCTGCAGGGCCAGCTTGTCGTTTTTCAGGTCAATGCCCTGGTCCTTCTTGAACTCAGCGGCAAGATAGTCGACGAGAACCATGTCGAAATCTTCACCACCGAGGAAGGTATCGCCGTTGGTGGACTTCACTTCAAAGACACCGTCGCCGATTTCCAGGATGGAGACGTCGAACGTACCACCACCAAGGTCATAAACCGCGATGGTCTTGCCGTCGTTCTTTTCCAGTCCGTAGGCAAGCGCTGCCGCGGTCGGCTCGTTGATGATGCGCAGCACTTCCAGACCGGCAATCTTGCCTGCATCCTTGGTGGCCTGACGCTGGGCGTCATTGAAATACGCCGGAACGGTAATGACCGCCTGGGTTACCGTTTCGCCGAGATAGCTCTCGGCGGTTTCCTTCATCTTCTGCAAGATGAAAGCGGAGACCTGGGACGGGGAGTACTTGTCGCCGTTGGCTTCCACCCACGCATCGCCATTGTCGGCCTTGACGATTTCGAACGGGACAAGTTTCTTGTCCTTGCCGACGGTCGGGTCGTCGTAGCGGCGACCGATCAGCCGCTTGACTGCAAACAGCGTGTTTGTCGGATTGGTGACTGCCTGGCGTTTCGCCGGCTGGCCTACAAGCCGTTCACCGTCGTCGGAAAACGCCACCATCGATGGAGTGGTACGGGCGCCTTCTGCGTTTTCGATAACTTTTGGTTCCTTGCCGTCCATGACGGCGACGCACGAGTTGGTCGTGCCGAGGTCGATACCAATGACCTTTGCCATATGTGCCTCTCTTTCTAGCAAACCGGATAGACCCGTGAAGGCGTCAAATCCGGCTCCTCTCACTTGGGTTCCGGGAAAAACCCGGACATCACGCCAGAGCGAATGCTCAGGATTTAGCGCGAAGCTTGACCGCTATATAGGTGGATGAAACTTTGCCTGCAAGACATCTGTCCACTGACAATTGCCTGACATGGCGGATAATTCTTCCCAGATGGTTACTGTTCGGGTGTCGATAGCAAATCCAGAACCATTTGCAAGCGTTTCTCCCGGTTTTCGGAAATGCTTTAAACTTTTGACCTAGGGTCTCGACAAAAATCGGGATTTGCCCTGCCAAAGGAGGCTGCCGTGAATGATCCTGAACTCTGGAATCGTATCCATAGCTGCCATCCCGACGTCGTGGAGGCCGACCTTCCCTTCTCGAAGCGTCTGGCCCGTGACAACAACTGGACACATGAATACGCCCTCAAGGTAATAATCGAATATCTTCGATTTGCGTATCTGAGCCGGATGAAGGCCGGAATGGTGACTCCAAGCGACGAGGTGGACCAGGCCTGGCACCTGCACCTCACCTATACGCGCCATTACTGGGGACCGTTCAAGGACGCACTCGGTGGTCCGCTCCACCACATGCCAACCAAAGGCGGCGCCGACCAGTCCGCGCTTTTCCGCGATGCCTATCAAAAGACGCTGGAGCTTTACCAAACCGAATTCGGCAATCCACCGCCTGAAGATATCTGGCCACCAGCGGACATCCGGTTCGGCAGGGCACCGCATTTCATGCGGATCAACTCGAAGGATGTCTGGCTCCTCCCAAAACCTCGATTGCCCTACTCGGTCTTGCTGACATGTCAAAGGCTCACAAACATTTCGGCACGGGTTTATGGTGCGCTGATTTCCCTGTTCGCCCTTTTGTTCGGTACCGGTCTTGCCTTTGCGCATGGACAGCCTGCGGGTGACACGCTTCTGGAAAAACTGCGCAACATGGTCTGGCACTGGGCAAGCGAGCACACATTGTGGTTCATTCTCGGCGTGGTCGTCATTGTTCTTCTAGTCCGCGCGATCTTCATCAAGGCGACCGGGAGTTCGTCCGGATGCGGCGCCGGATGCGGTGGGGGTGACAGCGGAGGCGGGTCGGGCTGTGGAGGCTGCGGAGACTGAGTTTATACTTTATGGGAAAGAGCATGCAGGACATTCCGATAAACGGCCTGACCGGCCTTGCCTATCATCCCGGATATTTCGACCGCACAGCTCAGGAACACCTTCTGGAGCAAATCCGCTCGATTGTTGCCGCTGCGCCGCTTTACCAACCGGTGATGCCAAAGACAGGCAAGCCTTTTTCAGTGAAAATGAGCAATTGCGGGCCGCTTGGCTGGGTTTCGGATATCAACGGCTACCGCTACCAGGAAAGCCATCCTGCAACCGGGGACGCCTGGCCGGAGATTCCGGAGAGCCTGCTGGCTTTGTGGAGTGATCTTGCACCCGAAGCTCCCCGGCCTGAAGCCTGTCTCGTCAATTTCTACGAACCCGGTGCAAAGATGGGCCTTCATCAGGACCGGGACGAGCAGACTTTCGCTGCTCCGGTCATTTCCGTTTCGCTCGGCGACACAGCAACATTCCGGGTCGGTGGCCTTAAGCGGACCGGCCCCACCAGGTCTTTCCGGCTTCAGTCGGGAGACGTCGTGGTTTTGGGTGGTGACGCCCGCCTTGCCTATCATGGTATCGACCGCGTCCTCAAAGGAACGTCGACGTTGCTGAAGAATGGCGGGCGCATCAATCTGACGCTCAGGCGGGTAACAGAGCCATAGTCACAGCTCATCCATGACCAAAAGAGGGGCCAGATTCATCGATGCGCGATGAAACCATCAATGTCCTGTTTGTATGCAGCCGTAACAGATGGCGAAGCCCGACCGCAGAAACCCTCGTCAGGTCGTTTCCCGGCATTCGTGCACGCTCTTGCGGAACAAGCAAAGCTGCGCGCAAGCAGGTACAGAACGCCGACATTGACTGGGCGGATCTCGTCCTTGTGATGGAGGATGAGCATTCCTCAAGACTAAAAGCCCGCTTTCGTCAGCTCCTGAATTCCGAAGTTGTTTACGTGCTCGATATCCCGGACGAGTTCCAATTCATGGATCCCGACCTGGTGGATATTCTTGAGCAGACCGTTCCTCCCATCCTCCTGGCTGCACTCAAACAAGACTGATCAGTCCTGCAACCGCGATCACGATATTGGCCAGGAGGCACGTGACGAACGCAATTGTGCGCGGACCACCTGCGATCCTGCCAATCCCGCCATAGTAAAATGCCCAGAACAGGATGCGTGCGAGGAGATAGATCCCGGATACCGAATTGACGACAAGTGGTGAGGCGCCAGCCGCCACCGCAACAAGCACAGCTGCAAGAAATGCGGGGAAACTCTCGGCGGAATTCTGATAGGTCCTGATTGCCCTGAAACTCAGCTTCGAATGATCGAACTGTAGCGGCATGCCCGGCGTCTGCTCTTCTTTGGCAAATGCCAGCGGGGCAGTCAGAAAGCTCTGGATCAGAACGACCAGAGCCAACGCGCCGAGAACGAGAAATGTTGGCTTGTAGGCGTTGATGTAAGGGATTGCTTCGAACAGGTTTTCCATATCGCGGTCCGGTTTGATTTCAAAAAAGACAAACCGTTCTTGCCACTTTTCTATTTATGTTAAAGAACATTTTTTGTGCCTCACTAGAATGAGACGTCACGCTTTGGAGGTTTGATTGCCTTATAGTGCCCAACACAAGTCGGCGACACGGAACCGGATCGTGGAATGTGCCCGTATCCTGTTTAACCGACATGGATTTTCAGAGGTTTCCATCGACACGATCATGGCGGAAGCCGGCCTGACACGAGGCGGGTTCTACAACCATTTCAGGAACAAGGAAGAGCTCTACGCGGAAGCGGTTGCCTCGTTTCTGAACGGACGGGGGAAGACCTGGCGGGACGAAGCCGGTGTCGATCCGGCAAATGGCGGCCCGCAAACCGTTCGCGACATGATAGAAAGCTATCTTTCAGACAAGCATCTCGGGGATCTTGAAGGGCAGTGCCCGATGATCGCTCTGCCGTCTGATGTCGCGCGTGCAACGTCCGAAGTCCGGACCGCCTACGAGGCGTTGTTGCGGGCCATGATCTGGCTGTTCGAACACAATCTGCCCGACCGGGCCGACAAACGCGAAAAAGCCATTGGTTTGGCTGCGACCTGCATCGGCGGCATGGTTTTGTCGCGAACGATCGACGACAGGGAACTTGCTGAAGAAATCCGAGCGATTTCGAAAAAGATTGCTCTCGATCACATCGAAACGTGCTAGCGGAACGATCAGCGGGCGGCCACACGCGCAACTCTGCTCAACCCGATACTCGTCTCGACGGGTCGACCGGATCCACCGTTCATATCGCGAGATATGTCAGCACCAATGCACAGGCTGCGATCACCCACAGGGCGATGCGTCCGGATCGGGTGTGACGGGCTTCCGCCTTGCCGATAGTTTCCGCCGTTTCCCGGTCGAACCGCAAGCCGTCTCTTGTCATTCTTTCAAGCGCTTCCGACATGTGCCCGATCCTGTCGGCGAAGATCGGCAAGTCGTTCGCGGCTCGTGTCAGGGCCGACACGACATCCCCGGCGTCACGCAACTTGCCGACCGGACCCAGATGCTCCTTTATCCAACTGCCGACGACCGGTTCGGCGGTCCGCCACATATCGAGGTTCGGATTGAGTGAGCGGGCAACGCCCTCCACAACAACCATCGTCTTTTGAAGCATGATCAACTGCGTCTGGGTGCGCATGTCGAAGAGCTCGGTCACCTCGAACAGCTGGGTCAACAGGCGCGCCATGGAGATTTCGCTGGCGTCGTGACCGTGGATGGGTTCTCCGATGGCCCGGATGGCCTGGGCAAACATGTCGACATCCTGATCAGCCGGGACGTAACCAGCCTCGAAATGAACTTCGGCTACGCGTCTGTAGTTACGCGTGATGAAACCGAAAAGGATCTCGGCCAGAAAGCGCCGTTCACGCTTGTTCAGCCGGCCGGTGATGCCAAAATCGACGGCGACAAGCGTACCGTCCGGGTGAACGAACAGATTGCCCTGGTGCATATCCGCATGAAAAAAGCCATCGCGCAGGGTATGACGCAGGAAACTCTGGATAACAGCGGCACCCAGCGCTTCCAGATCGTGTCCGTCCTCGATCAACCCGTCGACGTCCGACATCTTGCGGCCGTCGATCCATTCCATGGTCAGGACGCCCTTTGCCGTGTGCATCCAGTTAACGGATGGAACGCGGAAACCGGGATCATCTGACGTGTTTTCGGCCATTTCTGAAAGAGCTGCTGCTTCGAGACGGAAATCCATTTCAATCGCGACCGACTGCGCCAGCGTGTCGACGATGGCCACGGGGCGAAGCCTGCGGGACGGGGCGTGGAACCGTTCGGCCAGCCTGGCGACCAGGTAGTAGCTCTGCAGGTCACGTTGAAACCGGCGGGCAACGCCGGGGCGCAGAACCTTTACGGCAACCTTTTCTTCCGACCCGTCCTTCTGCCTGATGATGGCGGGATGAACCTGTGCGATGGATGCTGCGGCGACGGCCTCACCGAATTCATCGAAGATTTCGTCGACCGGGCGCCCGAGTTGCTCGCACACGGCTGCTCTTGCCGCCTCGTGATCGAAAGCCGGAAGCCGGTCCTGCAGCGCAGACAATTCCCGTGCCGCATCCTTGCCGACCACATCTGCCCTCGTCGCGAGAAACTGGCCAAGCTTGACGTAGGAGGGGCCAAGCTTGTTGAGTGCATCCGACAGACGCAGTTCCGCGCTCTTGTCCTTGACCGACCGGCGCTCCAGCAGACGGGCCATTGCGATGCCAATGCGCGGACCGGTCGGAAGGTCCGGCAAGGCAACAAGACCGAACACACCTTCGCGCGCCATCACAAATCCCGCCCGCGCCAGACGGAAAAAAGACATTACCGGAAGCGTCATCGATCAGAATTTCCAGCCAAAATGCAGTGCGGCAATCCCACCTGAATAATTGCGATACCCCACGCGCTCGAACCCGGCCTCACGGATCATTTCAACAAAACGTTCCTGACCCGGAAACTTGCGAATCGATTCCACCAGGTACTGATAGGGATCCGCGTCGCCGGTCACCCACTTGCCGATCGGCGGGATCGCGTTGAAGGAAAAAGTGTCATAGACCTTGTCCAGGACAGGGATGTCCACTTCGGAAAACTCAAGACAGAGAAAACGGCCGCCGCGCTTCAAAACCCGGTGGGCTTCGCCAAGGGCTTTCGGGATATCCGGAACGTTGCGGATCCCGAACGCAATTGTGTAGGCGTCGAAACTCTTGTCGGGAAACGGCAGCTCCTCGGCATTGCCCTGCGAAAAGGTTATCAGATCGGAGAGGCCCGCCTTGGCAGCCCGGTCCCGTCCGACGGACAACATGGATTCGTTGATGTCGCAAACCACCGCCTCGACGGCTTCGTTCGACCGGCGAACCACCCTGGTGGCAATGTCACCGGTGCCACCGGCGACATCGAGAAGACGCCAGCCGGACGCCGACGATTTGGGCGGTGCCAGATAGGACACCATTGCGTCTTTCCACACCCTGTGGAAACCACCCGACATGAGATCGTTCATCAGGTCGTAGCGGTCCGCAACCTTGTGAAAGACGTCATCCACCAGCGACTGCTTCTGTCCTTCGGCAACCCTGGTGAAGCCAAAGCTTGTCGGCATGTCCTCGGGTGTGCGGCCCGATGTCCCCGACTGTCCCTGGGTCTGTTGCGTCATGAATGCGCCTCCTGGCGGATACTTGTCTCGAATTCACTTCAAATCGCGCCGGACAATAGTACAAGCACCCGACAAGCGCTATCTTTGCCAGCCTTCAAAGCCATATGCCGCAGGCCTATAGCGTGCAAAAGAAACAGAAACCAGTGTTGAGAGATCCGTAGATGCCTGAATTGCCGGAAGTTGAAACGGTCAAGCGGGGACTTGCTCCGACCTTCGAAGGCGCAAAAATCGTCGCCGTCGATCAGAACCGTCCGGACCTCAGGTTTGCGTTCCCCGACCGGTTCGCAAGCCGACTTGCCGGGCAGCGGGTCGCTGCCCTGTCACGGCGCTCAAAGTATCTTCTGGCTGACATCGACAGTGGTGATGTTCTCGTCATGCACCTTGGAATGTCCGGATCATTCCGGGTCGAGAACGATTCCGTGCAACACGCACCCGGTGATTTTGCACATGAGAGAAACAAGGACCCGAAACACGATCACGTGGTGTTTCACCTGAAGACGAGTGAAAGTGCCACTGCGCGCATCATATATAATGATCCGCGCAGATTTGGCTTCATGACCCTGATCCCCCGCCCACAACTGGACGAACACGCATACTTCAAGGATCTGGGAATGGAGCCGCTTGGAAACGATCTTAGCGGCGAAACCCTGGCTCGCCTGTTTGCAGGCCGCAAGTCACCGCTCAAGGCAGCGCTCCTGAACCAGAAACTTATCGCCGGGCTCGGAAACATTTATGTGTGCGAAGCGTTGTGGCGCAGCGGTCTCAGTCCGGAACGTGTCGCAGGCACCCTGACGACGACGTCCGGAAAGCCGACAAAAAAGGCTGAGGAACTTGCAATCCACATTCGCGAGACGCTTCATGATGCCATCCGTGCAGGCGGTTCCTCGCTGCGCGACCATACCCAGGCAGACGGTACTCTCGGTTACTTCCAGCATTCCTTCGCCGTTTACGATCGGGAAGGCGAAACTTGCCGGAAAAAGGGCTGCAAAGGCACGATTGCACGCCTCGTCCAATCCAATCGCTCCACCTTTCATTGCCCGGTTTGCCAGTCCTGAAAGACAAGACCGAACGCCGGCCACCTCCTTTTTGCCAACCTTGCCAGACGTGCCCCCGGTCGGCTAGGCATGTCGCGTCTATTTGATATGTGCTGGCACTGGGAGCAGGCGAAATGGGATACAAGAACATCCGTGTTGAAAAACGCGGCAAAGTCGGTCTGATCACGCTCGACCGGCCTGAGGCGCTGAATGCGCTGAATTCGGAGTTGATCGCGGAACTTGGAACTGCATTGGACGGGTACGACACCGATGAGAGAATCGGTTGCGTGGTGGTCACCGGTTCGGAGAAAGCCTTTGCCGCGGGTGCGGATATCAAGGAAATGCTGCCGCATGACTTCTCATCCGCCTATCAGACCGATCTGATCACCCCGTTCGACCGGGTATCCAGAAACCGCAAGCCGATCATTGCCGCCGTTGCCGGCTATGCACTCGGGGGCGGATGTGAACTGGCAATGCTGTGCGATTTCATCATTGCCGCAGACACGGCCAAATTCGGCCAACCGGAAATCACGCTCGGCGTGATACCTGGCGCCGGCGGCACACAAAGGCTCACGCGGTTTGTCGGCAAGTCGAAAGCCATGGAGATGGTCCTGACAGGCCGCATGATGGATGCCGAAGAAGCCGAACGCAGCGGCCTTGTCAGCCGGATTGTCCCGGCAGACGATCTGCTTGAGGAAACGCTGAAAGCGGCGGAGAAAATCGCGGAGTTCTCGTTGCCGGTCGTCATGATGGCAAAAGAGAGCGTAGACCGGGCCTACGAAACAACCCTTTCCGAGGGTGTCCGGTTCGAACGACGCGTTTTCCAGGCGATGTTTGCACTGGAAGATCAGAAAGAGGGTATGACCGCCTTTTCCGAGAAGCGTACCCCCCAGTTCCGCAACAAATAAACTTATCGGTATCAACGATAAGCCGTTGACGGCGGGCCCAAGCGCGATTATAAGCAGCGCCCAATCGGTGGCGGACTTCTGCCGCCGTTGTTATTTGATCGGGTCTTACCGCCTTCGCGCCTTTGTCCCGATTGTCACCGGACACTAGTCCCATTTACCGATCAGGATTGAGCCCATGGCCAACACACCATCGGCCAAGAAGGCGGCCCGCAAGATTGCCCGCCGGACGGCCACGAACAAATCTCGCCGGAGCCGCATGCGCACCTACCTGCGTCAGGTTGAAGAAGCAATTGCTTCCGGTGACCAGACTGCCGCCAATGAGGCCTTCAAGTCAGCGCAGCCGGAAATCATGCGCGCAGCTTCCAAAGGCGTTCTGCATGCCAACACAGCATCGCGGAAGGTTTCCCGCCTGAATGCTCGCATCAAGGCACTTGGCGCATAGTTTTCGCGTCAGATAAGTGTTATAAAAGCCCGGCAGTACTGCCGGGTTTTTTTTTAGCCATGCAATTTTGTGGATGACGAGATTTGACAACCGGCGCAGGCAATATCGTCAATTTTACCGCCCTCGATGCTGTCACGGAAAATGTAATAATTTCAAAGTTTTACGCACATGTAGGTGTTCCAAAAGGCAATCGAACCGGATTCGATACGAGTCAAGCTATTCCTTCTGAAAATTTTTTTGAAAATGTTGTTTTCGAGTTGCGACGGCGCACCAAAATGCAAAAAGTCATTGCCGCAGAAAGCGTTTGCTCGATCGCCCACAATGCGCAAAAAACTCTCACCTGCGGCCAAAAACCTGACATATCCGGAAATCGTCAGGAGACGCTGTTGCCCCCGTCATCTTCGTCTGTATATTAAGGATGCGGCTGGCGACGAAGACCAGCAAACGACTTGAAAATGGTGCTTGGATCAAAAATGAATAAGTCTAAAAGATGTATAGCTGAGCACGTAGCACCAAGACCTTGGACTGGATACATGAATGTATTCGATCGCCAGGGCAGTTAGCTCCAATCTGGACTAATTCTCTTTCCCGGAATTCTTGATTTTACTTTTACTCGATAGCCCACGGCTATTGAAGGGGGCAGATTGTGCGAAGTGAGGGTGGCTACGCTGGGAATGTGACATCGCAGGAAGCTTTCACCGAGCTTTCCGGCGACGAGACTTCGGTGCTTGTTGACGTGCGCACCCAGGCAGAATGGGCATTTGTCGGACTGCCGGACCTGCGACCGATTGGCAAGGAACCGATGTTGGTGGAATGGCAGAGTTTTCCGCCTTCCGGTCCGAATCCGGAGTTTGGCGCGGCGGTTTCAGACCTTTTGGCAAAAAAAGGACTTGACCGGAGCGCGCCAATCTATTTTCTGTGCCGCTCCGGCGCGCGGAGCCAGGCAGCAGCCATTGCCCTGACGCAAGCCGGCTATACAAATTGCTTCAATATCTCTGATGGTTTCGAAGGGCCGCTCGATGCAGACGGTCACCGCGGAACCCGGTCCGGATGGAAAGCTGCCGGACTGCCCTGGACTCAAAGTTAGTTACCCTGCAGCTAGACAGGGGCGAGGTGGCGGAACTATTTCGGCTGCCAGCACTATAACCGTCCCAAATGGGACAAAATAATGCTGCACAAGCAGCGAGGCGTCGAAGAACGGCTGTGGCGGACCGTTCTTCATGATTACAGGAGGCAAATGACATGCAGGTTCAGGAGGCAGGCGGCTCCGAACAGTGGAAGCGCGTAAAGAAGCAGCTTCGCGCAGAATTGGGCGATGATGTGTTTACCAGTTGGTTTGCGCGCGTAGACCTCGAGGAACATCAGGACGGCACTGTGCGCCTGTCCGTTCCAACACGATTTCTCAAACAGTGGATCCAGAACAACTACAACGACCAGCTTATGGGACTGTGGCAGCGCGAATGCGACAATGTTCATCGCATCGAACTGACCGTGCGCGGTGCCATTCGCCCCCGTCAGACCCCGGTTGCACAGCCGAGCCTGGCCACACCGGCAGGAATGAAACCGGCGACGGCAGACGCACGTGTCGATGTGCTCTCGGATGCATCCCAGGTTACCCGGGCACAGGCAGCCACCGCAGCACTCGGTCGCGGCGACACGGGCGCCGACAGCGCGCGTGACGTGCTGCAAGGGGCAGCGCTGGATCCCAAATACACGTTCGATACATTTGTCGAAGGCGAATCCAACAATCTGGCACTGGCTGCGGCCCGTCAGGTTGCTGCTGGAGGCTCCGTCACTTTCAATCCGCTTTACCTGCATGCTTCCGTCGGTCTCGGAAAAACCCATCTCATGCAGGCCGTCGCGGCAAAGGCACGCGCCAACGGACACAAGGTGCTTTACCTGACCGCCGAGCATTTCATGTACAAGTTTGTCGCAGCGCTGAAATCCCAGTCTGCACTGGCTTTCAAGGACACGTTGCGCACAATTGATCTCCTCCTGATTGATGACATGCAGTTTCTGCACGGCAAGCAAGTCCAGCAGGAATTCTGTCACACCCTGAACGCACTTATCGACGGTGCGCGTCAGGTCATCGTTGCCGCCGACCGCGCGCCTTCCGAACTCGATACGCTTGATGACCGCGTCCGCTCCCGGCTTTCGGGCGGGCTTGTCGTCGGTATTCAGGAACCTGACTTCGCTCTGCGCCGGAATATTCTCACGTCGCGCGTCGAAACGGCGCAAAGGTCGTATCCGCAATTCGATGTGCCCGAAGGTGTTCTGGACTACGTGGCGCGTCACGTCGCTTCATCCGGACGCGATCTTGAAGGTGCCCTCAACCGCCTGATCGCTCATAATCAACTGACCAATCAGCCGATCACACAGGAAATGGCGGAATTGACCCTGCGCGATCTGGTTCGCTCCAGCGAACCACGCCGCGTCAAGATCGAAGATATCCAGCGCGTTGTTTCAAAGCACTACAACGTTACAAAGGCTGATCTTCTCTCTGCCCGCCGCACCCGCACTATCGTGCGTCCACGCCAGATCGCCATGTACCTTGCCAAGGTCATGACACCACGCTCGCTTCCGGAAATCGGGCGCCGTTTCGGCAACCGGGACCACACAACTGTTCTTCATGCAGTGCGCAAAATCGAGGAAATGGCGCGGGGTGATTATGCTCTTGCGCAGGAGCTTGAGCTGCTGAAGCGGATGCTGGATGCATAAGGGCTAATTTAGGCTATTTTCGATCAAATTTGGGGGCGTTCCGGGCGGGCGCCCCCTTGCTTTTGGCAGCGGTTAAGGGCAGTGTCTTCCCCCCGCTCCCTAAGGAGCCTGAATGTCCAGTTTGGTCAGGCATCTCTGCCTGACTCTTCACGAGTATGGAAGAAGCGTATGAAAGCGACCCTCGAGCGGACCGATCTCCTCAAGTCCTTGACCCATGTTCATCGTGTGGTCGAGCGCCGGAATACAATTCCCATCCTGTCCAACGTGTTGTTGCGCGCCGATGGCGGCGCGATCAACCTCAAGGCCACGGATCTGGACCTCGAAATCGTTGAATCGGTGCCCGCCATGATCGAACTGCCGGGTGCGACAACCGTCCCGGCGCACATGTTCTACGATATCGTTCGGAAGCTGCCGGAAGGCTCGCAGGTCGTCCTGGAAACCACCAGCGACAATGCCACGCTGGAGATCCGGGCCGGGCGCTCCAGATTCACACTGCAGATGTTGCCGGAGACCGATTTTCCGGACCTCACCGCCGGCGATTTCAGTCATGGTTTTGCGCTTACCGGAGCCGATACCCGCAAGCTTATCGATACCACCCAATTCGCGATATCCACGGAAGAAACGCGCTACTATCTGAACGGCATCTACCTCCACACGGTTGATGCGGCCAGCGGCCAGCACTTCCGCGCCGTTGCGACTGACGGTCACCGTCTGGCGCAGGCAGAAGTTCCTGCTCCCCAGGGCGCGTCGGGAATGCCGGGCATCATCGTGCCGCGCAAAACCGTTGGCGAGATCCAGAAACTTCTGGAAGACCCGGAAGCCAATGTCCAGATCGAACTCTCCGAGACCAAGATCAGACTGACCACGGGATCCGTTGTCCTGACCTCGAAACTGATAGACGGCACGTTCCCCGATTACGGCCGGGTCATTCCACAAGGCAACGACAAGGAAATGCGCGTTGACCGCGACGAGTTCAAGGAAGCCGTCGATCGAGTATCGACGATTTCGTCGGAACGCGGGCGAGCAGTCAAACTGTCGCTGAGCGAAGGCCGCATGGTTCTGACCGTGAACAACCCGGATTCGGGAAGTGCAACAGAGGAAGTGGCCGTCGAGTTCGATGCCGAACCGCTCGAAATCGGTTTCAATTCCCGATACCTGCTCGACATAGCCAACCAGCTCAGCAGCGACACCGCGCTGTTCCGGCTGGCGGATTCCGGTTCACCGACACTTATTCAGGACAACACGGTCGAAGATTGCCTGTTCGTTCTCATGCCGATGCGCGTCTGATTTCCGCAGAGGCTGCCAGATAAAGCGGAAGTGGGTAGATGAGTGAATTCCGGACGGCGAGGCTGACCCGGCTGTCTCTGACCGACTTTCGCAACCATGCAACTCTTTCGTTTCCCGTATCCGGGAAGATGGCAGCCTTTGTTGGTGCCAATGGGGTTGGCAAGACCAACATTCTTGAGGCAGTTTCCTTCCTGACGGCCGGCAGAGGCCTGCGTCGTGCCGCCCTGGCCGACGTTGCCCGCGCGACCGGCGACGGGGGCTGGAGCGTCGCAGCCACGGTTGAGCTCGACGGGCTGGAGACCAGAATCGGGACAGGGATCAGTGCCGGGTCACCGGGCCGCAAGGTGCGGATCGACGGTGAAGACGTGCGCGGGTCGGAAACCCTGCTGGACTATATGCGCGTCCTCTGGCTCGTTCCAGCCATGGATGGCCTGTTCACCGGTTCCGGATCGGCCCGCCGCCGGTTTCTCGACCGCCTGACGCTCGCCATTGATCCGACACACGGCCGCAGGGTCGGCGATTTCGAAAATGCCCTGCGGCAGCGAAACCGGCTGCTGGATCAGGGCGGCACAGACGCCTATCTGAGTGCTCTTGAACAACAGGTGGCCGAACTCGGTACAGCCGTCTCGATCGCACGGCAGGAAACGGTCGGCCTGCTTGAGCAAATGATCCGCGAGGGGACAGACCAGGCCCTGCCCTTTCCGCGGGCGACTCTGGTGCTGGAAGGTGCATTCGAGGCTGAAACAATCGGTCTGAGCGCTGCAGACCGCGAGGAACACTATCGGCATGCCCTGGTCGACGGTCGTGCCCGTGATCGCGCCGCAGGGCGGACCCTCAACGGTCCGCACCTGAGTGATCTGAAAGTCCGTCACGCTGCCAAGGACATGCCGGCGGCCCATTCCTCGACCGGTGAACAGAAAGCCCTTCTGATCGGGCTCATTCTCGCCCACGCGGAATTGACGGCAAAAGTCAGTGGCATGACACCGGTTCTGCTGCTCGACGAAGTTGCCGCGCACCTTGATCCTTCCCGCCGCGCTGCCTTGTTTTCCAGATTGGCTTCGCTCGGCGGTCAGGTGTTTATGACCGGGACGGACGAGGCCCTTTTCGAAGCATTGCCGCGCGATGCCGAGATCTTCGAGATTGACGCGGGCGAAGGTCATCTGATCCGACCGGGCCAAACCTCATAAATCCGCCTGAATCTTATGGTTTTCCACCAGAATCGCTTCGCTGGCTTGCCTACAGCCTGCGCGTGGTTGAACACCCCGGGGAACGCCGTATAACGGGGTGAGAAAAGATAAACCGATTGGTGATTGATTCGCATGAGCGACACGTCCACGTCAGAGCCTGTTCCGACCCCTGAATCCGACAATGGTACCGAATATGGAGCAGACTCCATCAAGGTACTCAAAGGGCTGGATGCCGTGCGCAAGCGGCCGGGAATGTATATCGGCGATACCGACGACGGATCGGGATTGCACCACATGGTGTACGAGGTGGTCGACAACGCGATCGATGAAGCGCTCGCAGGTCACGCCGACCATGTGACCGTTACACTCAATCCGGACGGTTCCGTCACCGTTTCCGACAATGGCCGCGGCATCCCGACGGATGTTCACTCGGAAGAGGGCGTATCGGCAGCGGAGGTCATCATGACCCAGTTGCATGCCGGCGGAAAATTCGACCAGAACTCCTACAAGGTCTCCGGCGGTCTGCACGGTGTGGGCGTTTCTGTGGTCAACGCACTCTCCACAAAGCTGGAATTGCGCATCTGGCGCAACGACCAGGAACACACCATGACTTTCGCCCATGGCGAGGCACAGGATCCGCTGAAAGTCGTCGGGCCTGCGAACGGGCAAAAGGGAACCGAAGTCACGTTCCTGCCGTCCACCGAGACCTTCAGCAAAACCGAATTCGACTTCAACACGCTGGAGCACAGGCTGCGCGAACTTGCGTTTCTCAATTCCGGTGTCCGCATCATCCTGACGGACAAGCGCGGCGTTGAGGACGTGGTCGAGGAACTGCTCTACGAAGGTGGTCTTGAAGCCTTCGTGCGCTACCTTGATCGCGCCAAGCACCCGTTGATCGAAGAACCGATCAACATGAAGGCCGAAAAAGACGGCATCACCGTCGAGACGGCTATGTGGTGGAATGACAGCTATCACGAGCAGGTGCTGTGTTTCACCAACAACATTCCCCAACGCGACGGCGGCACACACCTTGCCGGTTTCCGCGCTGCGCTGACACGCCAGGTCACGGGCTACGCGGAATCAACCGGCCTGATGAAAAAGGAAAAGGTTTCGCTTTCCGGCGATGACTGCCGTGAAGGACTGACCTGCGTCCTGTCCGTGAAGGTTCCCGACCCGAAATTCTCATCGCAGACCAAGGACAAGCTGGTTTCCTCCGAGGTCCGGCCCGTTGTCGAAAATCTGATTTCCCAAATCCTCAGCGAGTGGCTGGAAGAAAACCCCGCGCCGGCCAGGGCGATCGTTTCAAAGGTGGTCGAAGCCGCTTCCGCCCGTGAAGCCGCACGCAAGGCACGTGAACTGACGCGCCGCAAGGGTGCGCTTGACGTCGCGTCCCTGCCCGGCAAGCTCGCCGACTGTCAGGAACGCGATGCATCCAAGGCCGAACTCTTCCTGGTGGAGGGCGATTCGGCGGGTGGTTCGGCCAAGCAGGGCCGGCACAGGAAAAACCAGGCTGTCCTGCCACTGCGCGGCAAGATTCTCAACGTCGAGCGCGCCCGTTTTGACAAGATGCTGTCGTCCAACGAGATCGGGACCCTGATCACGGCTCTGGGGACCGGTATCGGCAAAGAAGAATTCAATATCGAGAAGCTGCGCTACCACAAGATCATCATCATGACCGATGCTGACGTCGACGGCGCTCACATCCGCACCCTTCTCCTGACCTTCTTCTTCCGGCAGATGCCCGAACTGATTGAAAACGGATATGTCTATATCGCTCAGCCGCCACTCTACAAGGTGAAGCGCGGCCAGTCGGAACAGTACCTCAAGGACCAGCTGGCGCTTGAGGACTATCTGATCGCACAGGGCCTTGACGATACCTCCCTGACGCTCGCCGATGGCGAGGTCCGGACAGGACAGGATCTGCGGTCCGTTGTGGAAACAGCCCGAAAGATCGCGGAAATATTCGACGGACTGCATTCGCGGTATAACCGTGACGTTGTTGAACAGGCGGCAATCGCCGGTGCCCTGAACGCCGAGATCCTTGAAGACCGTTCCAAGGCGGAGGAAGCAGCGGCCTATATCGCGCGGCGCATGGACATTTTGGCCGATGAATTCGAACGGGGCTGGGTGGGCGAAGCCAGGGACGACGGCAGCCTCGTGTTCCGGCGCACGGTTCGCGGCGTGGAAGAAGCCGCAACCATTGACGCGGCACTGCTGGATTCCGCAGATGCCCGCCGGCTCGCGACCCATGCGGACCACTTGAGCGAAATCTACGGCAAGGCTGCTGTGCTTCGACGCAAAGATGTTCCAACCGAGATCCGTGGCCCGAGAGCCCTGCTGGATCAGGTTTATTCCTTTGGCCAGAAAGGCATCTCGCTGCAGCGTTACAAGGGCCTTGGCGAGATGAACCCTGAGCAACTCTGGGAAACTACGCTTGATCCCAATGTCCGGTCGCTGTTGCAGGTCAAGGTGAAGGAAGCAGACGATGCCGACGACATCTTCACAAAGCTGATGGGCGACGAGGTCGAGCCGCGCCGCGAGTTCATTCAGGACAACGCGCTCACGGTAGCCAATCTTGACGTCTGATCCGTTGCAGGGGAGCGCATAACGTTTCGCCGCGCGCATAAGATTTTGCGAGGTAGTTATCGCGGATCGATGAAGCGTTATCTGATTTCGATGTAATCGGAACCAAGTGTATCCGGCAATCGCCATCAAATGATTCCAGCTAAGCTTGAGCCGCTCTAGGCCCCGCGTTGCTCTTTTTCCGGCTGCGTGCCACCCAAGGTATTCCGGAGCTTCGTGGAAAGGGCAGTGAGTGTCTCGGCCTGATTGTCACCAAGTGCCAAGTTGATCAGGGCAGCCGCCTCCTGCCAGACGATCAATACTTTTTCCAACACTGCCCGGCCGTCCGGCGTCAGGTCGAGAATATCGCTGCGGCGGTTTACAGGATTTGTGCTTTGCGTGATGAAGCCCAGCGCCACCAACCGTTCTGTCATGGAACTCATACTGCCCGCCGAAACATCGAACTGTTTTGCCAGATGCCTCTGTGAGGTCGGTCCGATCTTGGACAAGGCATCCAGGATAAGAGCCTGTCGGTGACGGATCCCGGTTGGTCTCAGCAGCATTTCAACCCGCTTTTCCAACAAGGTGGCTGAATGCAAAACAGGGTGTAGGTCTACTGCTATTCGTTTCATGGCCTGACTGCGTTGCAAAAAAGTGGTCACGACACTTAACAGTCATAATGTTCTGATGTAAATAGTTTGGATCAGAACAAATATTGGCATGCAACTCCCACCTTCACTGATTTCCCAAGGAGTAACACCATGAAACCGCTTATCGGGATCGCGCTAGCAACCCTCGGTTTGGGAGCACTCGCCTTACCGGCTCAAGCAGCAGGAAACCTTGTTGAAGTTCAACTGACTGACAGGCTGGACGACGCGCGCGGCTACTGTCTGGACATAGCTGGTGGACAGGGCAAAAATGCGCCGCTTGACAGGGGACTACAGGCACACACCTGCTACAACTACACGGGCGGCATCCTTGAAGATCAGGGCTTTGACGCGGATCTCATCGGCAAGGGAGAGTTCCGAATTCCCTATTTTGATGTCTGTATGACAGTTCCATCCGTTGAAGCAGGAGCGCCAATTGTGCTTGGCTCATGTACCGGGACAGACACACAGAAATTCACCCTGAAAGACAATGGACATCTGGTCACCCAGGCCGACCCGAAGCTGTGCGTAACGGTCAACAGTACGGAAAAACGGGAAGGACGCGGTGGCTCTCCCATCCATGTGATGCGCCCTTTGTCCCTCCAGCCCTGTGACGACGCCAACTTGACCTATCAAACCTGGTCTCTGTTCCAATTGTAGGAGCGTTCGATGAAAACCAGTCTGTCCAGAATTGCTTCATATGATGCCATTTCGCGGTACAGTCACTGGATCATCGCCGATGCGATGATCGGGATGAAACCTTCCGGTCATGTGTCGATCTTTCGCTCACTTGAAAGTTCTGCGCATTGCCACGACCGCATATTTCCGAGCTGATTTTGCGAATATGGTTTTGGTCGAAGTCTATCCGGACAGATGAACCTTAGGACGGTGCCGCCGAGCGCGTGAAATTTGCGAAGCGGCGGGCCGGCATCAATCTGCATTCACAAATTACAACACCTTAGGCGGTAACCAACACTCTGTCCGAGTTCTTGCGACATGAGTCTCACTTCGCCTTGAAACGGGTTTTCGATTTCGAAATCGATCCGTAAAATCCGTCTGCTGCCAGTGCCATCAATCGATCAGGGATCGGACAAGTGCGTTCGACTGATCGAGACGTTCGGCGATCGTGCGAATGAAGTGGCTGTTGAGTGCGTGGGCCAGTTCCGGCTGCGAGCGGGCAATCTGAAATAAATCGTTGTGACTGAGCCGCCAGAGAACCGCCTCGGTTTCTGCTATTGCAGAAGCGGTTCGGGCGCGCTGCAAGAAGAATGACATCTCACCAACAGTCGTGCCTGGACCCAGCGTGCGCAAGTGCACTGGCTGTTCATTCCGGGTCTCGAGCTGAACTCTGACAAAACCACTTTCGATAAAATAGATATCTGTCCCCCCTTCGCCCTGGTTGATAATGCGGTTTTGCGTCTTGTACGTGATTTTTTCCAGGTATGGCCGCATGGCTCCGAACGCGTGCGGATCGTCCAGATCGTGCGCGAGTCGATCAGCAAAGCGCTGGGTGTGCTGCGTGCAGGGACGGTTCTTCCATTCATGCAGCAGACAGTCTTCGCACCATGCAACGGCTTGGTCTGTCTTATCGAAATGCAAAACGGCTGAAGCATGCATGCCTCCCAAATTCAGCCTGTTCAGCCTTTGGGACAGGGCCGGTTTGAGCCCACCGACGATCAGCCTTCCGTCTTTTTCCCGAACCATCCCGCAAATCCTGGTCAAGCTCTGAATGGCGGAGGAGTCAAAGCCCGTAACATCCCGGCAATCCAGAACCAGGAACCGAACGTCCGAAGTCTCGAAACACCGTCGCGCACGATGATACACCTGCTGCCCACTTCCAAAAAAGATGAACCCCTGAAGCCTCAACACTTGTATTTTCGAGCCATTTTTCCGCAGATAGGCCTGGTCATCGGGATGATGCTCCACGCGACTTTGACAGGTTTCGCCGCTGATGGCGTATTTCACAACCTCAACGCGTGCATATTCCAGCACGAAGAGCGCTGCCGCGGCGAACACGCCCACCAACACACCCTCCAAAAGCCCGACATTGATAATCAGCGCGACGATAAGCAAGACGATGAGGTACTCGCGGCGCGATATTTTGGCGTAGATGCCGATCAGCCATTGATAGAGCAAGCCGCCACCGATCCAGAGCAGAAGGCCGCCAAAGAGCGGGATTGGAATGAAGCTGAGCAGCGTCGCCCCGTAAAGCAGAATGGCTATACAAACGGCCGCCACCAGCAGACCCGTGATGCGATAGGACGCGCCGAGATGATGTGCCAATATCGTCAGGCCCAACCCCTGAAAGCCTGCGGCCCCTCCCCCCGCACCAGCGAGCACATTCGCAAGGCCAGCGGCGCGCAACTCGCGGTCCAGATCAACGTCGCGCCGCACAGACAATTCGATGCCGCTGGATGCAAAGAGCAGCGCCGCGCCGCTGATCGCCAGCAGGGCGCTGATTTTCGGAAGCTCCGACCAGATCGCCGTCCAATCGGCCTGCGCCAGCGGGTTGCCGTGAAATGGCAGGGTGATGCTGCCGCCCTGCGCAGGTGCAAAGAACCAGCCTTGGCCTTGCAGTTCGGCCATTGGCAGGCCGAGCATCCAGACCGCCACGTGGAACACCACCAGGAAGGCTGCAATGGCTAGCGGCAGGACCATCGGGCTTCCGCTGCGCCGCGCGGCAAGATCCACGACAAGCGCGAAGGCGACAGCGGGGAGCCATTTGATCAGGTTTGCGGTCTCAAACAGCGTGGGCAGGGTCTGTGCCGAGAGAGGGGTGCCAAGGATGACCGCCATGGCTCCGGAGACGATCAGCCAGCCCATACCAGCCAGAAACCCGGCCAGCACCGGATAGGGAATGAAGCGGATCAGCCTGCCCAGGCGAAACACTCCCATCGCAAGGAGCGCTGCGCCGGTGACGGTTGTTGCCAGTCCGATCATTACGATGATGGTGGCCAGGATTTCGGCTTCGCTGTGTGCCGCGAACATGGTGCCGTGGATTGAAGCCGCGATGACAGCCAGCGTGACGACCGTCACCTCTTGCGTCACCGACAGCATTCCCGGGCACGAACTGAAGAGTGCGATTACCACGCTCAGCACGATGGTGCCAAGAAGGCAAATGCCGATGGCCAGCGTGATGTGCGCGCTCAGCACCGAAGCAAACAGCAGCGCCGCCGCAGAGATGGCAAACATCGCGGTGAGCACACCGCAGATCAGCCCGGCGGAGAGGATGGCCAGCAGGTCGGTCAGCCAGTGTGCGCCAGCGACTGAGGGGCTGCTGGTCTCCTCTGCGAAAGCCTCCGCGTGGGCGTGATCGTCCATGGGGCGCGATACGGCATCAAAAATGCCGTCCTTTGGATTTCAGTAAGGTATCAGTGAGCGGTGTCTTTGTTACGCCGTGCTCGCAGCGCACCCAGCCCAGCGAGACCAGCAAGCAAGAGAAACCCGCCGGCAGGCAAAGGAACGGGGGTGAGTTGCGACGGGGTGAAACGGGCAAAGGTCCGAGTGTCATCATCGGAAAGATCAGCCCCTATTGGAACTAAGCTGAACGACAACAGGTCACTCGTTTCACGATTCACAAAGCTGCGTGCTACGATCCTCTCGATCCCGAATTCTGAAGTAAAATCATATGGAACTGTGATCGTTCCACGGCCAGATCCGGCAAACGTGTCGATGCCAACTGTCAGTGTGGGGTCGCTGTCAAAATCACCCAAGGGTCCATCTACGAAGACGGTGTCGCCAAGACTTATAGCTGCCGCTTCAGCCAGGTCCAATGTCGAAAATTCGAAATCAGACACACTATCGCAACCATTGAAAACGATCGCACAGGTGCCATCGACAAACTCCACATCGTAGAACGTGCCATTGACATCGACGTTTCTGGCGCCAAACAATTGGCCACCGACAACGTTCAACTGCACGGTGGCCGCAAGGCCCGATGTGGCTGTCAGTGCAACCAGAGCGGCGGCTATGGCAAGTGACCTGATGGTCATATCTATGTCTCCTTGCGAGTGGTCCTGATTGACAGGCCTTTGGGACGTTTGGACCCAGACAGCGACCTCTTGACCGCTCGGTACGAGGGCGCGCGACGGTGTCCGAGAAATGGGCTGCGCCCGCCTCACGGTAGTTCTCGTCCCAGTTGAAGTGGGTGGCGATTGCGGGCATCAAAGATGCCGTCCTTCTGAGATTAGCCGGATATCAGCGAGCCTCGTCTGTCTTGCGCCGCGCTTGAACCAATCCAAGCCCGGCGAGCCCGGCAAACAACAAAAGCCCACTTGCAGGAAGGGGAACGGCGGTGATCTGCGACGGGGTGAAACGGGCAAAGACAATTTCGTCGATATTGGACGTATCAGTAGAGAGTTTTATGCGTGAGGTCGTTGAAAGATTGTCGGTGTCGCCAGGCTCATTCCAAAAGCTGATTGTTCCTGCACTCACAGATCCCGGCAGGAACTCATACGGAACACTGATAAAGCCAAAGTCCAAAGTGCTTGGTTCAATGCCGGCAGTCAGTGCGGGATCACTGTCGAAATCTCCCAGGGGTCCATCGAGGAAAACCGTGTTCAGGAGACTTGTGGCCGCTGCAATGGCCAGAGTGCGTGTCGAGAAGTCAAAGTCGGATGCGCTGGTGCACCCGTTAAACAGCGCCACGCAGGTGCCATCGACAAATTCCACATCGTAGAACGTGCCGTTGACATCGACGTTTCTAGCGCCCAGCAGCTGGCCGCCGGCGACGTTCAACTGCACTGTGGCCGCGAGGCCCGATGTGGCTGTCAGTGCAACCAGAGCGGCGGCTATGGCAAGTGACCTGATGGTCATTTCTATGTCTCCTTGTGAAAGGTCCTGATTGACAGGCCTTTGGAACGTTCGGGCGCAGCAGGACGCCGGCCCCTTGACCGCTCGGTACGAGGGCGCGCGCTACGTCGAAGGCATGGTGTGCACCCGCCTCACGGGAGTTCTCGCCTCGGTTGAAGTGGGCGGCGATTGCGTGCATCATCAATGTCAATTTTGCTGTGTGAAGAAAACCGCGCGACTGACTTTTGACCGAAACGTGGCCAATTTTGTCCCAAACGAGTGCAGTCGGATGCTGCGAATTCGCATAGAACCTTCGAAACGCACAGTCTTGATTGGGGACGATGATCAGAAAATTTGTGATCGCCTGCGTGCTGTTTTTGCTGACTTGCGGCAGCGGTACCGTCTGGGCTGAGGACGCGCGGAATCCGGCATGCCAGCAGCCGGAGCAGACGGCTCCAGAAGCCTTTTCGCTCTCGGACGGGCCGATCGACCAACTGCGCCCTCTTGGAGCCGAATACTATCTCGATCCTTCCGGAGACGCCGGGCCCGACCGCATTGTCACCGAGGCCTTCGCCCCCGCCGCCTGCAACGGGATATTCAAAGCGCCCTTGCCGGGCCAGTCCGCATGGCTGCGGTTTGCGCTCTCCAACCCGCATGGCAAAACCCACCGCTGGGTGATTGGCCTGATGGAGACAATCTTCGACGAGGTGACCCTGTTCGAAGAGAGGGATGCCAGGCTGGTCGAAGTCGGACGCACGGGCCGCGTGGTGCCCTGGATGGACAAGGACAACACCGCTATCCGGACAGGCATTGAAGTTACCATGCAGCCAGGAGATGAGCGGGTGTTTTACCTGCGTCTCGCAGGCACCTTCGCGCCCACCATGACCGCCGTGATCATGTCGGCGGACCTGTTCTTCGGCTGGAGCACGCTGAGATTGATCATGACCGCCCTGTTTCTGGGGTATGTCGCGACAATCGCGCTGTTCAGCCTGATCCTCTTCCGGCAGATCGACGTGCGCTTCTATCAGTACTACACGCTCTACATCCTGTGCCTGTTTGTCTATTCGTTCATCTATGATGGCTGGCTAAGCAAATTCTTCGGCGTCACGCTGCCGATTACCACACTCGCCCCGATCACCGAGTTATTCGCCGGGCTGAGTACCCTCGCCATCGTGCAGTACTGCCGGATCCTGCTGAATGCCCACGACGATCCATGGGTCTGGCGCCACCTGTTCACACTGCTGTCGGCTGTGGTGGTCGTCGTGATCGGGCTGGCGGTGGTTGACCCGTGGCGCTTGTCCGGTCCGCTGCATCTGATCTACTTCCTCAGCCCACTGATCCTGCTGACGGTTGCTATCCGCAAGATCATAACGGGGCTGCCACAGGCCAGGCCCATTGCCTGCGCGCTGCTGTCGCTGAGTTTAGGGCTCTCAATTGCAGTCTTCGCGTTCATGTTCCCGCTGAACATCACCGGTGCGACCCACGCTTATGAACTGGTGCTGCTGCGACCCCTGTCCTGGGGATACTATCTCGCGATCACCGGTGAAACGCTGTTCATGATGTTGGCCATCTCAACAATGGTGCGCTCCATGCAGAGCGAACGGCATGTCGCTGCCGTTGAGCTCGCCTCATTGGGGCAGCAGATGCAACATATCGAACAACAACACCGGGCGGCGGAGAAGACGACAACCGCGCGGCTTGAAGCGCTGGAGAATGCGCTGGCGGATGATCCGGAGACGCGGCAGCACCTGTCCGCCAAGCAACAGTTCCTCGACCGTGTCACGGAATGCGTGCTCGACAGCGTGAAGGATCAGGATTTCGGCGTTGAGAAACTCGCATCCTCCCTTGCGATCAGTCAAAAGACACTGGGGCGTCGACTGAAAGAGGCCAGCGGGCAGTCGCCCGCCTCGTTCATCCGGTCGGCGCGCTTGAACTTCGCCCGCAATCTAATCCTTCTGGATCAATACAACACCGTTGCCGAGATTGCCCATGCATCGGGTTTCTCAAGCGTCAGCAACTTCGCCAAGCACTACCGGCAAGAGTTTGGCGAGATACCAAGCAAGACCATCAATCTACTCAGGAAAAATCAATGAAGATGCAAGGGCGCATTGTGCATTTCACTCCTTTTGCGGAATGCATTTGAAGCTTAATCTGCGATACTTTATTGGTCAAACGAGCAAGTCAAGAAACAAATCGCCGTATTTTCTCTTTTTAATATGTAAACAAGCCATTTTCACAATATTCTCAAATGTAAATTGGAACATTAATTTACTTGATTCCCTTTTTTTCCCATAAAGTGCATGAAAGCGTGGGCTCTTCACTATGCCCACTCAGACAACACCTATAAGAAAGTGACTGGCGCGCCTCTTTCCTTTCGCACTTCTCACGCTCCGGTTCCCCTTGTCAGGCCACTGTTTCCGTCCACGGTGCAGGCCGTCCGAAATGGAAGCCCTGCGCCGCCTCGATATCGAGCGTGGTCAACAGCGCAGCCTCTGCTGGTGTTTCGATGTGCTTGGCAATCACCTTCATGCCGAGGTCACGGGCAGCACCGATCAAGCCGTTCAGGATCGTCGCTTTTGAGGGATCGCGCATCACCTGCCGCGTTAGGCCCGCTTCAAGCTTGAGCCACTCAACCCGCATTCCGGTCAGACGCGACAGGACCGGCCAATGACCGGCGAAATCGTCAATTGCAGTCTGGCACCCGAACTCGGAGACAAACCTGAAAAACGACTCGACTGTTGCAGGTTCGCGCAGAAAGTCCCGTTCGGCGATCTCCAGACACAACCGGGACGCCAACAAGGGATTGACGGAGAGCCGGTGATGAAGCGCATCCCGGAAATTCGGATCGCGCGCCGATTCGGCGGAGACATTCATTGTCAGCAATGTTCTCGTCGCGGTCCGTTCGGCCGCATCAAGAACGCGGTTAAGCGTCCATGCGTCAACCTGTGCAATGAACCCGGAGCGCTCTGCCGCCGATATCCAGGCGCGCGACGAAAGGCCCTTTGCACGGTCACCCTGAAGCCGCAGCAACACCTCCATCCCGCAGACTTCACTGGTCGCCATTGAGACGATCGGCATGGAATAGAGCACCAGCTCCTTGCCGCAAAAACTTTCCGGCGCGGGCACGTTGGTCTGCTCGCCATTCCCCGAAGGACAGTCTCCGGATGTAACCTGGTGAACCTGGACGGACTTGCCGCCAATCCGCTTGCCGCGCAGACAGGCACTGTCGGCCAGTCCCAGAAGAGCCGTTGCGTCTTCGTCTTTCAGTTCGATCGAGCGGTCCAGGAACGCCACTCCGACCGAGCCGCTGATCGTGAAGACCCGGTCCTTGAGCTCAAGCCTGATCCCACTGAACCCCTCAAGGATCCTTTCAGCAAATTCAAGTGCCGTTTCTTCACTGGTCACCGGCAACATCGCGGCAAATTCATCGCCGCCAATCCGCGCCACAGTCCCGAATTCTCCCAGGGTCAGCTTCAAGCTGTTGGCGACGTGCAGCAACATGTCGTCCCCGGCGTCGTGGCCGCCCAGATCGTTGACCTTCTTGAATTCGTCCAGATCGATGTAGAAAACGGCAAGCCCGGTTTCCCGGTCGCAGCACATCCGGTCCAATTCGCGCCGCAGTGACCGCGTGAACGCCCTGCGGTTTTCCAGCCCGGTGAGCGGGTCCTGATAGGCCAGCCTCTTGTTTTCGGCAATCTCCCCAGGATTGTCCACGTTGTGCCGGATTACAGCCATCAAGGTTGGCTGCTCCTTGTTTGCCCTTGGGTCGGCCGGTATCGGAACCAGCCGGACTTCACACATTTTCGGCCCGCTCGACCCGTCATCGGTATCGGGTTGGCCGGGTTCCGGGAGATAAACCGATTGGGTCAGTTTGCCGCCAGCGCACTCCAGCGTTTCGACCAGCAGGTCCGGATCATAACTGGCTCCGGTTGCCTGCAGGAGGGTGTGCGCCATAGCACCGGCGCTTTCCGAACCATCAAAAAACAGGAGCTCATCCGGAAAACAGTCAAGGAACCTGCTGTTCAACTGCCGCGCGGTATCCGGCAGGGATTCTTCTGAAACCGGACCGTCCTCAACCTTACCGGCTTCGCAGGTCAGCTGGTCCCAGTCAGCCGGCTCAGCTTCAAACTGGACAAGCACGGCCTCGATGTCGTGTTTCAAGAAGACATGCGATGTACAGGTAAGGTGGTGGCAGAAAATTGCGCCGGAGCGCAAACGCACTTCCCCGCTAACCTCCGCCGGTAGTCCGCTGAAAGCCGCCGACAAAATCAATTCGCAGCGCTTCCAGCTCTCAGCGGAAAGCAATGATTGGAGCCCCTCGGGAGCAGACTGCACCGCGAGGCGGTCACAAGTCGCAGCGAACTGCTTGTTGCGAACCAGTAGGCTTCCATCCCTTGCCACATAGGCAGCGGCAAAGGGTAGTGCGTCCAAAAGAGACGCATGAAATGCCGACAATGTATTGCTCTGCGCGCGAGCGAGATCTTCCCGCCGGTCGCGCATCAACCGATGGCTGATTTGCACCAGACAGCCCTTTCAAAATAGTCTGTATGATTGGCGCCAACTCAAATACATGTGCGCCGCCCCTTGAAAATTATTACCATAGTTTAACCACTAAAATCGCCGAAGCAAAACAACTCACAACTCTTAAAAATATTATGGTTAATATTAAATTTACTAATCATTTTCAAATTTAATTCTAATTAGTGCCTTTCTCTACTATTATTCTCTTAAATTCAAGGACTTGCCTTAATTTGATCATTTCACTGACGTAGAGGCAGCTCGTACTTCCCCTGAAGTGCCACAGTTCCTTCATGTGAGAAATCTCCTCGCTGACGTTTGTTATGAGTTCCGTCATGTATACCAGTCTTGTTATTCCAGCCTTCCGCACACTGGCACTTTGTGCTGTCCCGGTGCTCTTTTTAGGTGTAGGCACAGCCACCTCGAAAGAGGCTTTTCAACAGTGCGGGAAAGCGTCCTGGTACAAGCTGGGTGGTACAACCGCGAACGGCGAACGCGCCAACCCGCAAGGCTTGACCGCAGCACACCGCTCCCTGCCCTTTGGCACTCTCGTCGACGTGACGAACCTGGCAAACGGCAAGACCGTGACTGTTCGCATCAATGACCGGGGGCCCTTTGCCAAGGGACGTGTCATCGATGTGACCTTGGCCGCCGCGAAACAGCTCGGATTTGTCAACAAGGGCATCACCAAGGTGCGTGTCACCAGCGCCGATGCAAAGAAAATCGCCAAACATACGCAGAAATGCCGATAGTTTTTTACAAGACTACCGGGAAGCCGTCAGCGCACAGAAACAGTCAAGCAAATCCTGTGACAGTCAATTCACTGATTTTACATATGTAATTTTCGTGCACGTTAGTTTCACGATTGACTCAGTATGAATAACGATCAGTCGCATTACAGTGAATCAAAAAATAAAATATTTTACGGTAATGACATTCACAGGAGATGCCGCTAGAGTTGCCGCCGTGGTCGATGGGGCCACGTGCACAGTAACTTTATTCGCGCAGTCTTCGGGCTGCGCGTTTTTTTTGTTGACCGTTTATGTCCGTCTTCACTGTCCCGGAGTTGTGGTCAGAACACGCATCTGAACGTTGCCGGCGAACTGGTACTTATCCGTCAAACCTTCTGCTTTTCATCGAGCCGTTTCAGGAAGATTGCCGCGCTCTCGCGAAGCGCCTCTCGTTTCTCTCCGTCCATTTTGTTCCAGACCGCATAGACCTGACCTAACCGTGGGTTGTTTTTCATTGATTGCTTGTGCCGGGCGAGAAAGTCCCAGTAAAGAGCGTTGAACGGACACGCGTCGGCTCCATTCCTGGCCTTTACCTCGTAAGGACAGCTCCCGCAGTAATCGGACATCTTGTTGATGTAGTTGCCGCTCGAAATGTATGGCTTGGACGCCAGAAGACCGCCATCGGCAAACTGGCTCATGCCGAGGGTATTGGGGAGTTCGACCCATTCGTATGCATCCGCATAGACCGCCAGGTACCATTCGTGGACCTCTTGTGGATCGATGCCGGCAAGAAGGGCAAAATTTCCCGTAACCATCAGACGCTGGATGTGATGCGCATAGGCGTCCCCGATGGTTTGACCGATCGCTTCGGCCATGCAGAGCATGTCCGTGTCGCCGGTCCAGTAGAAATCCGGCAACGGGCGGGAAGCGCCAAGGCCGTTGCTTGCTGCATAATCTGGCATGTTCAGCCAATAGATGCCGCGCACATATTCCCGCCAACCAATGATCTGCCGGATGAAGCCTTCCACCGCATTCAGCGGTGCCGCGCCCTTTTGATACGCGGCCACGGCTTTGCGGCAAAGATCGAACGGGTCGAGCAGACCGGCATTCAGGTAAGCGGAGACGACCGCATGATAGAGAAATTTCTCTCCCTTCAGCATCGCGTCCTGATATGTGCCGAAATCCGCAAGGGCGTGATCCAGAAACGCGTCGAACGCCTTTTCGGCATCCGCCCGGGTGACCGCGAACCAGAAGGGCCGCAGGGTGCCGATGTGATCGGTGAAACGACGCTCGACCAGCGTCAGAACTTCGACGGTGACCGGATCCGGTGAAAATCGAGGTGGCTCCGGCATGAACAGATCTGCGCGTGCAGGCTTGCGATTGTCCGCGTCATAGTTCCACCTGCCACCGGCAGGCTTGCCGTCGTCCATCAGCAACCCGGTTTTTTGGCGCATGTCCCGATAAAAATGCTCCATGCGCAGCTGCTTGCGACCTGACGCCCAGGCCCGGAATTCGGCACGCGAACAGAGGAATCGCGTGTCGTCCAGAATGTCGACCGGCAACCCGGACGCCGCCTGCCAGGTTTTCATGTCCTCCAGAACACGCCACTCTCCCGGCTCCGTAACGACAATTTTCTGCGGCGACAGGCGACGGCAGGCACGCTCGACCTCACCGCGAAAAGATCCGGTATTGCCGTCGTCCTCAAGCTTCACATAGTCGACAGACCAGCCGATCCGGCGCAACTCTTCAGCGAAGTGGCGCATGGCGGACAGAACAAAGGCAATTTTCTTCTTGTGATGGCGGACATAGGTCGTTTCCTCATGGGCTTCGACGAAAAGCACGCGATCCATTGCCTTGTCGGCGGCTCGCAAGCTCGACAGCGAAGGTGTCAACTGATCTCCAAGGATCAGAACGAGATTTCGGCAACCGGTTTCATGCGTCATGTGTGCCAGGGATCTGTTGTCTGTTACTGACGTCTACGCACGAAACGGGCAGCCCTATCACCTGCTGCGATATTTCTTTCCGTTTGCGCTCCGTTTCTTCCTGCCTTTGTGACCTTGACCTGCAGCCAGGCGCTGGTCGCTCGCCGAGATATCTTGTCCAGTATCGCCAAAAACCCATTGCCCGACGCCGCCGGATCTAGTATCAGACCTCTCTATCCGCCGCGCAGTCTTTCCGCGCCGGCCTGGCACCCGTAGCTCAGCTGGATAGAGCGCTGCCCTCCGAAGGCAGAGGTCACAGGTTCGAATCCTGTCGGGTGCGCCATCTCCGTTTTTCCGCAGCAAATATCCTCTAACGCCTTGAACGGTAAAGATATTTCCGGTGTTCGAAAACCGTTTTCACGGTCATAGGCCAGTTGGTCCGCAAATGCCAGTTTGAGGACCGTTTGACGGTGCTCAATACTGCCCTTTTCCCATAGTTTCCAAGGGTTTGAGAGGAAATCCATGGAGTGTTCGAACGTCTCCTCGTAGGTAGCCAGTGGTGTGCCGCATTTTTCGATCCGCTCACGGATGACCATGCGATCAGTTTCAAGATCGCCAATGCGTTTCTCATAAGCTCGAACAACAGATTCGCTGTCCGCTTCTACGAGGCGATCCATTAGCTGAGCGATCTTGCGTTCAATCTGAGAAAGCTCAGCTTTCATCGATTGGCCGTGGGTCTTCATGGTCTTCGCGCGTTGCTCCCAAAGGTCGCGGAACAATGATGATCCAAACTCAAATAGCTCTTCGGTGGGGCGTAGCGCCTTTAGCAGTTCCTCGAACTCACCTTCGACCAGTTCACGACGAACAGACTTCCCCTTCGCCTCACAGTCTTTTTGGCGGCAGAGGTAGTATGGATAGCGTGCAGTTTTGCCCTTGGACCAATTCGCGGTGAGCGGCTTTCCACAGGAGCCACAGAGGACAAAGCCACGCAGCGGGAAATCCTCGCTGATATCCTTGCGTGCAGGAACCCGTGTAATGCCGTTCAAACGATTCTGGATCGTCTTGAAGGTGTCGAGGCTGATCAGACCTTCATGCTTTGCAGGGCGGAACGAAACATCCCATTTCGGCACTTCCAAATAGCCCGCATAAAGTGGCTGTGTCAGGAAATCGTTGACACGCTGATTGGTGACTTCGCCCCGTGGGGTCTTTGGAAAGACGGGGTGCGTTTCAAGAAAGCGCTTCACTTCCGCCTGCGTCGAAAACCGCTCGCTAGCGTATCCTTCCAGCGCTTCACGCAGGATCGATGCGCAAGGTTCGTCGGGGTGCAAGACCTTGCCTTGTCCTGGCACCCGCTCATATCGGTAGCCGACCGGAGCCCAGAATACCCAGTAGCCATTTAGAGCACGCGCCCGCATGCGGTTAAGGGTCTGTTCGCCATTCTTCTGGCGCTGGTGCTGAGAGACGCTGGCAAGCAGGTTTTCTATGAGCAGGCTATCGCTGTCTTCGCCAAATTCGAGCGAAGGCGATTCAAGAATGCCACCCGCCTTACTGAGTGCAGCACGAAGTTCGAGATGGGCTTGGACTCCACGAGCAAGGCGGCTGATGTCGTCGATGATCACAACATGCGGTTGCCGACGGCTCTTCCGCAAGAATGCGAGCATGGCTTGCATACCAGGGCGGTTTATGAGGCCACCGGATGCGTCATCCGTGAACACTTGGACGACATCATAACCACGAAAGGATGCGTACTCTCGGCACCTTGTTTCCTGAGAGTGCAAGCCCGTGCCTCGTGTCGTCTGCTTTGTATCAGAGACACGGCAATAAATTACGGCTTTGCTGCTTCCTTTCTTGTCTTTCATCGAATCCATCATCCTTCCGTCAGCGACGCTGCGGCGTCATCACTACCACATTGTTTTTGCTTTGTTCTCATCTTATCACATCGAGAGTCAGGGAGAAGGACTTTCTTGTCCCTTGCCGCGACACTCAACTGCGCAGGGTGAACTCCCCATGCCGCATCGATGAAAGCGCCCATGATCTCAGAAAATCTGTGGATAATTTCATCGGCTTGCTCTGCCGAGTAGCCGAGCTTGCGGACGGTATCGCGATGCTTTTTCAATAAGTCTTTCACGAGGGCACACTCCCCTCCTTTCAGCAATGCTACGCGTGCTGATCTGTTAATTTCCTTTTTCGACAATATGGCAGTACATCACCCAACTTCGGGTGATAGCCGCAAAAAATATCTGCGCAAATACTGCGTTTATATACTTTCAGTATACTTCATAATTCGCCTGAAACGCAAACTCAGCAAGGGTTTCAAGAAAAAGGCCTTGCTCTCGCAAAGCGAGCTCAAGGCCCAAAAAGACTATCTCTTTTTATTGAGGAACGTCGACCCGTTTTGATCTTTACAGACTTTGGGGGAAGGTCGAGTTAGAATTATTATGTACTATCTAGATAAATATTTCAATTTATACACGGATTGAATGGCGAGCTACCGTTCGTGATCAAAACGCGCTTTTGCGTAGCCCCCAAGGCGAGCAAATGTCTGTTGCGTCTGAAACTCGCTTTGCGCGGCATTGAGACTGGCTTGCAGTCGCGCGATCCGCATACGCCCTTCATTCTCCCTGACGCGGCGAACATTGCCCGCAGCACTGTCGTCCGGTTCAAGCGTCACCGTTGGCGTTGGCTTGGTCCGTTCGCGGAGACGACGCATCAGCTCCTCTTTCGTGGAGATCATTGAATGACCGTCGCCCTTGAGCGCCATGTTCAGCGCTCCCTTTGATCGCGACGACGGCGGCGGGGTTGCTCCTCGCGCGCCTCTTCCAGACGCTCCTTGGGAGTCCGCAGAACGATCCGACCATCGACAGGGACAGAGTCGAGCTGGACCGTATGGCCTTCACCGTCCTTGTGCGGAAAGGCGACACCGACGCGGTTGAAATAGGACTTTTCTTCTGGACCTTCCTTCACGTGATAGGCTTCGAAGCTCGGGCGGTTCTTGTTTGATTTCTCCGTCATTGTTTTCTCCTTGTGTTCAGGTTGGGCGGTAGCCGTCCACGTAGGACCACATCCCGCTTGAATATTGGGGGAGATGTGAAAATTGCTGCGGCACGCGCTCATTGATGATCCTTGCACGGCGCTCACCCCATCTTGAGGGGATAGCCACGGAATCATGCGGCAGATGAAACGGATTGGGCAGGAAGCGCCCGGCAAAGTCAGCGCGTGCGTAGTAAGGATGCTTCTCCGCTAGTATCGGTTTGAGGTTTTTGCCGGAAACGAACAGCAATTGTTTGTCTTCAGGCATCGAGAGAATTTCCTCTGGCATCATCAATGCACGAGCCTGCTTTGTGCGATGTTCTTCAGCATAAGCGTGGTACTTCATGTCCGCATAGGCCGTGAACGGATCGCTTCCGTTCATGATGCTCATTGTAGCATTGAGCTTTTGACGGCGGGCATCCGCCTGTCTGAGACTGTCATCATATTCAAGGGTTTCTGTCCCGAGCATTGATGACACCATTTGTGCAGTCTGATAGTCGCGAACGCCAAAGAACTGGCGCAGCGCAGACGATCCCATGAAGCCTTGGAGAGCGGGCGCACCGAAGTTGCGGACAATCTGCCCAACATCCTGAAACAGTGCCCAGACCTGCACGCCAGCACCGCGCCCAAACGTGAATGCGCGCAGCAAAGCTTCAAAGTTTCCGAGCTGGCCCGCCTCGTCGATGATCATCGTGACGCGCGGCGCTGATGGCGCGCGAGACTTGTAGAGCATTTGAACCGTAAACATCGTGCGAAGGATTGGAGACCATAGACCCACGTATTCAATGGGCACGTTAATCGCCCAGCTCGTGGGCTGGCTCGCATTGCAGGTATCCGCAAGCGAAGCATCGCTCCCTTCGAGGGCAGTCTGAAGCATCGGGTCATCGAGGAAATTGAGGTGTGCATAAACTTCGCCGATGATGCTCCCGAATTCCTTTTCGCTTTCCTGTTGCTTTGCCAACATCTCCCCAGCAGTGCGCTTCACGCTATCCATCGACGAGCTAAGCATTGCTTCAAGGCAGTCCGCCCACGAACCTGAATCCGACTCAATCCAGTTGATTACTCGGTAGAGCGCGGGGAAACTGACGCGCCCGTTGCGCTCAACCAGCATTTTTATGATGTTCTCCACCCACTCCCGTGCGCGCAACTCGAAGTATCGACCATTAGATGCGCCGCTCGTAGGGATCAGGCTTTCAGCGATGAACTTGCAGTCTGCGTGAAAGTGCGGATCGTCCAACCGCAAAATGTCCAACGGGTTCATGCGATGCTGCGGCAGTCCGCGCATCCCCGTCGGATTCCAGCAGTAGAGGGAGCTGTCATTGATGGCGAAATTCACCATGGTGACGGCAGCAATCTCGCCGCGAGGGTCGAGAATGAAGTTGCGGTGTCCTGCGTTGCGAGCCACCGCAAGGGCAAGAAGATCGCGCATTTTACCTGAGCCTGCCCCTGCGACGGTGATGATCGGGGCGTCAGTTTCAAGACAAATGGGCTTGCCTCCGGCATAGCCGATTTGAAGCCCGCTGGTCCTGAAAAGACCCGCCCGCCTTAGATCGCTTTCGTCGGACCAAGCGGCAGAACCAAAGCGATAATCTTCATTGCTCAGCATCTCTATTTTCCTTTGAAAATGCGGTCATGCGTTGCCATGACCTGCGTTTTTTCTGGGGTAGTCAGGACATCGACTCCCGCGTCCGGGTGAAAGCACTTGATGAAGTGCGCCCGTATCTGGCGCGGCTTCACCGTCGGATGAAACGCATAGATCATCCGTATCCAGACACAGATTTTGACATCCGATGCGATGTCTGACTTAGGCGATCCGGGCGCATAGCAGCGCTTGAAACGATCAAAGATCGGCTGCATTTCCGGTTCGGTAAATTCAATTTGGATAGTGTTCATAGCTATTCGCTCGGCCCGAATAGAAAGGAGAGAACCAAGAGGACCGCAGCGAGCATGATAAGCGCGCCGAGGACTTCCAGAAATGGGTAGAGCTTGCGTTCAAGCTCATCCATCTTTGCTTGTTTGAGCTGCTGGAAATCCTCGTAGGTGCGGAAGATTTTGGTGATAAGATCATCCATTTACAATTCTCCATAGATCAAAGCGATTGCATCAGGCCCTTGATTACGCCGACAAAAACGGCCCCCCAAATCATCGCTCCGACTGAACAAACGAGGGTAATTTTCAGCTTTTCGAGAAAAGACAGGCGGGTCTTTGGACGTTCTTCAAACATCTTGGATTCCTTTGTTTGATTTCACAGAAAGCGGGTCGCGAGCGCGATCCCGCCCATCACCAGCGCCGTCGAGATCGATGCGCGGGAGATGAAGAAGACCAGGGCGGCGCATACGCCACCCCAGATGAGGGCGGTCATGTCTTCGAAGCCGTAGCCGTAGTGACGAGCCGAGAAGGTCTGAACCCAACCGATGGATTTGCTGTAGAGTGGCGGAGCCCCGAGAAAGGTCACGAGGGCCGCCAGCGTGTTGGCGAGACCCTGGATGGATGACATGAAGATCGACCGGCCCGCATCCTGATGCTTCTTCATAAATGACATGCGTAAACCTCGATGTTGCCGCCGAACTTGAATGCCGACGACACCACCATGGCAAAGCCAGAACGCTAATCAGGGGGGATAGGCTCGATTTAATTTGAGATTGTCTATGAGCACCTGCCCGCTCTTGTCAGGCGGACTCCGATTTTGCGATGATGCCGACCGGAGGTGCAGGCATGGATGCGAATATTCTGGAGAGCGAAGGACAGCGCAATCCGCTGGACTTTGAGAGCGTCAGCAGAGCTGAACTAGAGGTCTTCGGTTTGATCCCAGAACTATGTCCGGCCCTGAATGAGGCACACTGCCGCTATATGAGAATGGTGGGCTACTACTCGTGTACGGACGAGGCTGAAGACCGTCAAAAGAAGCTAGATGGAGAAGAGTTTGCGCCGACGCTCAAAGAATGGGCCCTGGTTGAACCCCCGCACAATCCGAATTTGTGCGCACTCTTTTTGAACAAATATTGCGGTCTTCCATTCGATCAGGCACATGCTTGGCATCGTCGCGTCGAGGCGCAGGAATGGCGACAGGGGCTCAAGCGTGTCCACGGTGTCACTATGTCTGAGCAGTATCAGGCTCGTATGGATGACAAAACCAACAAGATGACGACAGCGACGTTGATCAAAGCGGACGGTACGACCTCAATGATCAACGCCGACGATGTTCCGTTCTAGCCCCCCTCCATTTGCGTCGGAGGGTGGTTGTCATTGGCAGCTCGCGCACCCCACATACTCGCCTCGAATGGATATCGTGTCGCCAATATAGTCGCTACAACGCGTATCTTCTCTCGCGACTCTGTACGAGGGCGTGGCTGCACTCCATCCCGAACTGGTTTGCACAAAAAGTCTCTTGCCCACTCCCGCATGCTGTGGACCTCAAGGGCTTCTGTATTTAGAAATACCTCGTTTCCGTTTTGCACAATTCGCCCGCGATAATCGCGATATATGTCGATAAGAAAATCCACCCAATGATCGGCGCTAATTCCAAGCTGAGAAGTGAATGCGCGCAAATCTCGCAGGAATAGCGGATCAGCAATACGGCGATCTGTAACGACCTTCGTCGTATCTTTTTTGCAGTACCCGAGTATAAAACAATTCGCGCAGAGATACATGCTCACCACTCCTAGATTTCCTGCATTCATTAGGCGCTTGTGCGCCGTGCTCATGTCCGCGAAGCTAGGAGAACCCACCGGAGCGGGCGTTCCGGAAAGTTACGGAAATCGAGACGAATGGCATTTGGACAGGCCTTCGGGCAGTTGATCAGGTCCAAGAGAGGGATCGAGGGGCTGACTCAGCAGGCCTTGGCCGTCACCGCGTTCGGTGATGAGCGATTCAAGACTCGCATCTCCGAGCTGGAAAACGGCAAGGTCGGCAAACCTCAGACCAGGACCATCGATGCTCTGGTCGTTGCCCTAAATATCTCCAATGAAGAACTGAACGCGATCCTCAACGAGGAGCCACATCCGCGCGTGATCGACAACTTGTGCGACTTCTTCGATGCCGACGGAACGGGGTTTGTCGATATTGAGGTGGCTACCAACACCTCAGGCAAAGCGGTCCTGTTTCATAACCGCTTGCTGAAGGTTGAGATCAAACGAGCCGAGTACTTCCTTGAGGAAGCCATGTTCGTCTGCCTAGAGGAAGGTGGACGCAGGCGTCCTGCGGGTTTGCCGCTTTCGCCCGAAGTTACCGAAAACTTGATGAAGTGCAGCGAAATTCTGTTCGTTCACCTTGAGGACGGGACGCAGAAAGCGACAGCAGGTAAAACGTATCCGCTGAAAATTGTACCATGACATACGGCTGATCTTGCGCCGCAACATTCACACGCGTTTTTCCCAGTTATATCAATAAGTCCGACCCGCAAGATGTGCGGTGTACTACACCGCAATCTTGGCAAGGGAGCCCGCTGCGCGCTCCCGTTGCATCCCTCCGGCCCTGGCTCCTTCTGGGCATTGAACCCATCCAGAGCCATCAGATCGTATCGCCGATCAAACACTCGCGGGAGACTTCGCTCTCCCTGCACCCACCGATCAAAGGGGCTATCGCGCCCCTTGTGAAATCCACTCGTCAGGGTAATGACCCCCGACACCTGCCAATCAGGGGAGCGTTCCTGCTCCCACCGATACCCCCATGACCATTTCATGGAGACGCCTTCAGCGAGACCAACCCTGCGCGGTTTGGATGCCGATCAGGTCTGTCGCGACCCGATACCTCCGACCAAGAGCCTCCCTGTGCTCTTTGGAAACATGGGCCAACCTTGCGCAGGTTGGATAAGCGCCAGCATTTCGCCGCTGGACTACGACCAAGGAGACGCCCTTGGATACGGGTGCGGTCTGTGGAGGAATCCTCGAAATACCGTTGGCACATTGTGTATCCAAAGGCTACACTCATCGCATGAAAGACTCAGGAATGCGCATCAGGGTCGAGCGTCAACTCCGCGAGAGGTTCCTCGAACTTTGCCGCGAGCAGGACAGGCCCGCATCCCAAGTGATCCGAGAGTTCATGCGTGAGTATATCGAGCGCAACGAGCAGACTATAGCCAACAATAAAAACAAAGGACGAAACCTTGAACGCCGTTGAGATCGAAGAGGCCATATCCAAGCTTGCCGAGCAGCCGTTCGACGCGGAAGAGTTCCCCTTCGCGTTCTTGGAAGCGTTCGGCAACAAGGCCACGACGATCAAGCGCCTGCGTTCCGGCACGTCCAACAAGTCGGATGTTGGCGGCGTCCTTCAAACCAATAACATCCACCTCAATGTCGCTGAAGACGGCGCGGTTGCGGAGGCTCTTGCTGCGCTCAAGGCCAGCCCTGCGACAACGAAAGCCCGCGCGAAATTCATCCTCGCCACCGATGGGAAGGACTTTCAGGCCGAAGACCTGAACAGCGGCGAGGTCATCGTCTGCGACTACCCCGACTTCCCCGATCATTTCGGGTTTTTCCTTCCGCTCGCGGGCATAAGCACAGTTAAGCAAATCCGCGAGAGTGCCTTCGACATCAAGGCGACGGGTCGTTTGAACCGTCTCTATGTCGAGCTGTTGAAGGACAATCCTGATTGGGGCACGGCAGATCGTCGCCACGACATGAACCACTTCATGGCGCGGCTCATCTTCTGCTTCTTTGCGGAGGACACCGAAATCCTCACAGAGGCTGATCAGTTCACAGCCACCATCGAACGTATGAGCGAGAAGGACAGTTCGAACACCCATGAGATCATCAGCGAGCTGTTCCGTTCAATGAATACAAAGATTGCAGACCGCGATAAGGAAGGTATAGCCCGCTGGGCCAATAACTTTCCCTATGTGAACGGCGGCCTCTTTTCAGAAAGCGTCGATGTCCCGCGCTTCAGTAAATTGGCACGAACCTACCTTCTCTACGTAGGGAAATTGGATTGGACCAAGATCAATCCTGACATCTTCGGGTCAATGATCCAGGCCGTCGCCGATGAAGAGGAACGCGGGGCTCTGGGTATGCACTACACCAGCGTTCCGAACATCCTGAAGGTCCTCAACCCGCTCTTCCTAGACGACCTCCGCGAGAGACTTGAAGAGGCTGGAGAGAATGCCCGCAAACTTCTGAATCTTCGCAACCGCATGGCAAAGATCAGGGTTTTCGATCCCGCCTGCGGATCGGGAAACTTCCTCGTCATCGCATACAAGGAAATGCGTGCAATCGAGGCCGAGATCAACGAACGACGAAACGAGGCGGATCGACGGTCTGAAATCCCGCTAACAAATTTTCGTGGCATTGAACTGAGAGACTTCCCCGCCGAGATCGCTCGCCTCGCGCTCATCATCGCCGAATACCAGTGTGACGTGCTCTATCGCGGGCAGCGTGAAGCGCTGCGCGACTTCCTCCCGCTCGACGCGATGAACTGGATAACCTGCGGCAACGCATTGCGGATCGACTGGCTTAGCATCTGTCCTCCGACAGGCACAGGTGTGAAAATGCATGGCGATGATTTGTTCAGTACGCCTTTGGATCAGGCTGAAATCGACTTTGAGAATGAAGGTGGTGAAACATATATTTGTGGAAACCCGCCCTATTTGGGGCAAGCATGGCAGGACGCGGAGCAGAAAGCCGAACTTGCCGACGTTTTTAAAGGATACAAGAGTAAATCTGCGGCTGTAGATTATGTTTCAGCATGGTTCATTAAGGCAGCTGAGTACAATCGATTTTCTCACGCGCCATACGCATTTGTTACGACCAATTCAATGTGGCAGGGACAGCAAGTTGCAGTTCTTTGGCCAATACTAAAATCGCTCAATGCCGAGATTTTCTTTGCCATTCCGTCTTTCAAGTGGAGAAACCTGGCCAGCCATAATGCGGGCGTGATTGTATCGGTTGTCGGCGTAGAACATAATACAAACCGAAAGCGCGCGCTCTATGAGAGCTCCGAAGATGGCGAGATAGCCGTACGTCATGTCCCATCAATTAATGCCTACCTTGCAAGTGGCCCAGATATTGTCGTTGTTTCGCAGCCATCGCCAATTAACGGGCTTGCCTCTATGCTATATGGCAATCAACCTCGCGATGGGGGAAACCTTTGCCTTGAGTTCGAAGAACTTCATGAATGTCGGGATAAGTATGCTGATCGTGCATACTGGTTCAAAGAATACTTAGGGTCAGCGGAGATGATCCGCGGCAGGCGTCGCGGGTGTATTTGGATACCAGACTCTGAGTCGGAAGATGCGCTGTGTCATCCCTTTGTAGGACCAAGACTTGAAGCAGTTAGAAGAATGCGAGCAGAGAGCCGAGCGCCATCAACACAGGCCTTTGCTAGTCGACCACACCGTTTTGTTCAGATTCAGGGGGTTGCAAAGCGTTGCACAATAGCTGTTGCGAAGGTCTCGTCTGAACGCCGGAGATACATACCTGCCGACCTCTTCGACGAAGGGACCATCGTGAGTGATCTCTTGTTCGGAATTTATGATGCGCCACTGTGGAATTTCGCGGTGCTCTCTTCATTGCTGCACACGGTTTGGGTTGCGACCGTTTGTGGTAAGATGAAAACTGATTATCGGTACTCCAACACTCTTGGCTGGAATACATTTCCGATTGCGAATTTGACTGAGAAGAACAAGTCGGACCTCACGCACTGTGCAGAAGATATTCTCTTGGCCCGTGAGCAACACTTCCCCGCAACGATTGCCGATCTCTACGACCCAGAGAAGATGCCCGAAGATCTTCGTGTCGCGCATGATCGCAATGATGAAGTGCTTGAGCGCATCTATATCGGTCGTCGTTTCAAAAATGACACCGAACGCCTCGAAAAGCTCTTCGAGCTGTATACCCGCATGACCAAGAAGGGGGCGGCATGAGTCAGTTTGCGCCCGTCCCCTATGCCGAGCTCAACTCGCGCCAGAAAGAGAATTACAACTTTCACAAGATCGCTGCGCGGATGGCTGAATACGGCTTCAACTGCCTGCGACTAACGGACGACTGGCAGGGTGCTGATTTCATCGCATGCCACATAGATGGTGAAACATTTCTCAAAGTGCAGCTCAAGGGGCGGCTTGTTATCGACCGCAAGTATCTGGGGAAGGGCATCCACGTTGCCTTCATTCTTGGCGATGCTGCCTATCTTTACGACCACGACAGACTTGTCGCCCATCTGGAAGCCAATGGGCTCATCGGCGACGACAGCGTTACCTGGCACGAGAAGGGCTTTCGGAGCTGGCCAACCCCGCCTTCGTGGGCAATCAATTTTTTAGAAGAGTTCAGGATTTGACTATGGCCAATAATGTCCCTTCCGTTTCTGTAATTTACGCCCAGAACGGCAATTCAACTAAGTCGAATGAGCTGGGCATGAGACCGATGCAGGAGCGCGCTTACGAGAAACGCGGCGAGCAGTATCTTCTGATCAAGTCACCGCCCGCATCAGGCAAGAGCCGTGCTCTGATGTTCGTGGCGTTGGACAAGCTTCACAATCAGGGACTGCGCAAGGCCATCATCACCGTTCCCGAGAAATCCATCGGGTCGAGCTTCGCCGACGAGCCGCTATCCAAGTTCGGTTTCTGGACAGACTGGCATGTCGAGCCGAAGTGGAACCTCTGCAACGCGCCAGGATCGGACGGTAGCAAGGCGGACGCGGTAGGGTCTTTCCTCAAGGGCGAGGATCAAGTCCTCGTCTGTCCCCATGCGACATTCCGAAACGCCGTCGAGAAGTTCGGGATCGAGGCGTTCGATGACTGTCTCGTCGCCGTGGATGAGTTCCACCACGTGTCTGCTAACCCCGAAAACAAACTTGGCGCGCAGCTCGCCGAGCTGATCGCGCGGGACAAGGTTCATGTCGTCGCGATGACCGGATCGTATTTTCGGGGCGATGCCGAGCCTGTTCTGATGCCGCATGACGAGGCCAAATTCGATACGGTTACCTACACCTATTATGAGCAGCTCAACGGCTACAAATATCTGAAGCAGCTCGACATCGGCTATTTCTTCTACTCCGGCGCGTACGCGGATGACATCCTCAAGGTTCTCGATCCGAACGAGAAGACCATCATCCACATCCCGAGCGTCAATTCCCGCGAGAGCACCAAGGACAAGCACAGGGAAGTCGAGCACATCATCGATGAATTGGGCGACTGGCAAGGCACTGACCCTGAGACGGGTTTCCAGTTGGTCAAGACATCGGACGGACGCATTCTGCGGATTGCCGATCTGGTCGATGACGAAGCTGCCAAGCGCGATAAGGTTTCGGCAGCGCTGAAAGACCCCGCCCAGAAAAACAACTGCGACCACGTAGATATCATTATTGCCCTTGGCATGGCCAAAGAGGGCTTCGATTGGGTCTGGTGCGAGCACGCGCTGACGGTCGGGTATCGAGCCAGCCTGACCGAGATCGTGCAGATCATCGGACGCGCAACACGCGACGCGCCAGGAAAGAGCCGCGCCCGTTTCACAAACCTGATTGCTGAACCCGATGCATCAGAGGATGCCGTCACCGAAGCCGTGAACGATACGCTCAAAGCCATCGCAGCAAGCCTGTTGATGGAACAGGTTCTCGCGCCTCGTTTCAACTTCACCCCGAAGCGCCCTGACAGTGGTCCTGTTGAGGGCTTCGACTATGGCGAAGGCGGCTACAAGGAAGGCGAATGCAATGTCGGCTTCAACGAAGAGAGTGGCCAGTTCCAGATCGAGATCAAAGGCCTGACTGAACCGAAGAGCAAAGAGGCCGAGCGCATCTGTCAGGAGGACCTGAACGAAGTGATCGCCGCCTTCGTACAAGACAAGCCGACTGTTGAGCGGGGCATGTTCGACGAAGAGCTTGTGCCCGAAGAGCTGACGCAAGTCCGCATGGGCAAGATCATCAAGGACAAATACCCCGAGCTGGATGACGAAGATCAGGAAGCCGTCCGCCAACACGCCATCGCCGCTCTCAACCTGACCCAGAAGGCCAAAGAGGCGGCGCTCAAGGATGACGACGGCGAGGATAAAGCCAACACGGCTCTGATCGATGGTGTGCGGAAGTTCGCGATGGACGTTCGGGAACTCGACATCGACCTGGTCGACCGCATTAATCCGTTCAGTGAGGCCTACGCAATCCTTGCCAAGACGATGAGTGAGGAAAGCCTGAAACAGGTCGCGGCTATCATCTCCGCGAAGAAGGTCCAACTTACGCCTGAAGAGGCGCGCGATCTGGCCAAGCGAGCACTGAAGTTCAAACAGGAGCGCGGCAGGCTGCCGTCTATCACCTCTTCCGATGCGTGGGAAAAGCGCATGGCCGAGGGCGTTGCTTATCTGGCTCGCATGAAAGCAGAGGCCGCCGATGGCTAAGCAATTTACCGATGAGGACGACGCGCTTCTTGCCGAACTCGGGGTCGAGGTCGAGGCCAAGAAGGTGACAGCGAGAACGCCGCAGGAAGAGCGTGTCATCGCGGGGTTCGAAGAAATCCAACGCTTCGTCGAAGAGCACGGTCATCCACCGCAGCACGGCGAAGGTAAGGACATCTTCGAACGACTCTACGCGGTTCGTCTTGATCGGTTGAGAGAGCTTGGCGAGTTTAGACAGCTTCTCGAACCCATTGACAAAGACGGATTGTTGGACGCTAGCGGTCCAATCGCCGCTTCTATTGACGCCGATATGGATGACGAAGCGCTTCTGGCCGAACTCGGTGTCGAGGCCGAAAATTCGGATATCACCGAACTACGTCATGTGAGGTCAAGCGCTGAAAAGAAGGCAGCGGAAGAAATCGCCAATCGTCAGAAGTGTGATGACTTCGAACGTTTCAAGCCGTTGTTCGAGCAGGTTCAAAATGAACTTGATACAGGCCTGCGGACCACACGAACCTTTGAACGCAAAGCGGAGATCGCGCCAGGACGCTTTTTCATAGTAGGCGGACAAAAAGCCTATGTAGCCGAGATGGACGAAGCCTTTCTTACTGCGCAAGGCATGACGGATGCCCGTTTGCGCGTGATCTTCGACAACGGAACCGAGAGCAATATGCTCATGCGGTCCCTACAGAGGGCGCTTCACAAAGATGATGCAGGCCGTCGGATCACGGACTCATCCGCAGGACCGCTCTTCGCCGACCATACGGCTGATGGCGATGAGGCGAGCGGCACCATCTATGTACTCCGCAGCAAGTCTGAACTACCGATAGTGAAGGAGCATCGCAGCGTGCTCCACAAGATCGGTGTAACAAGTGGAAAGGTCGAGCGGCGCATCGCCAATGCAAAAATCGACGCCACATTCTTGCTGGCTGATGTCGAGGTCGTAGCGACCTATGAACTCTACAATATCAACCGCACAAAGCTCGAAAACCTGATCCACCGCATCTTCGATCCGGCCCGTCTCGACATCGAGATCAAGGACCGCTTTGGCAATCCGGTTGTCCCGCGCGAGTGGTTTCTTGTGCCCTTCAACGTTGTCGATGAGGCAGTGGAACGGATCAAAGACGGTAGCATAAAAGGTTTTGTATACGACCCACAGCAAGCCCGCCTTTTGGAAAGGAAGGTGGGATGAGGATCAAAACGTTTATTCAAGCCAGCGGGGACGCTACTCATACACTTTCGGAATTGTCGCGAGTCCATCTTTGGGCTGATACCCAGGATTTTTTGGGCACGTTTGCCTATGCCACTATGTCAGGCGCTGCTGCGTTTGACCTGAAATTTGGTGATAATTTTTGGAATGGAGTACCGACAAGGTGGCTTGTAGGGATCGACTACGGGAGAACGCAGCCACGCGCACTACGCCATCTAATTTCAAAACCAAATGTAGACGTACGGGTTCATGATGGCGATTGGGTCGTTGCTCAATCTGGTTTCTTACCTCGACGTGACTTTCATGCAAAAACGTCCTTTTTCTTTAATCAGGAACAGTCTCGGTACGGAATGGTGGTTGGCTCTGGGAATTTCTCCTCCAATGGATTGAGAAAGAGCATCGAAGCAGCCGCGTCCCTTCAAGCAATGACGACCAATGAGTTTGAAAGAACCATTAAGCGCGCAGCGGATTCAGCTAATGCCCTCTGGGAGAATGCCGTATCGGCGGCCGACATACTTAACGAATATGAAGCGGTCTGGACCGACGCTGCATCGCGACAAGCCCAGAATGACGAAGAAATACCGGAGATAGAGGTAGGCGGCGCGGACTTATTCTGGATAGAAGCAGGTTATGTTACGCTGAATAGAGGACCGGACAAGCCGGGCAATCAAATTGATTTCCCGCGAGGGATGTCTCGATATTTTGGTTTTGATCCACCTGATGATCTGGATAGAAACTCTGTGATCGGACCAATCACGTTTATTCCACCAGTTGGCGACGAGGTTACGCGAAATTTGCGCCTCGGAAACAATTTGATGGAAAAAATCTCTCTGCCTATCCCAGAAACTCATGGTTTCGACATCTATGATGGGAAGGTGCTGGTCTTCAGAAGATCGGGGGATGCGTTTAGTATGCATGCCTTAGAGGCCGAAGATTTTGAAGCTTCGTTTGGCGATAGACTGACCGCCGTAAGGTCGATGGCGAGCGGAAGACGTTACGGCCACATTTCGTGATGCATCTAAATGTACCGCCGATAATCAGTGCTTATTGACTGATCGTTTGTAACATATTTCAGAACCTCTCCCACTTTTCGCGACGCTCTAATCGGGATCGGCAGCCGCTGATTCATCTGGGTTGAGTTCCAATTGATTTTCGTCAGCGAAAAAACTTCCTCAGCAATTTGGGCAATGGTGCTGTCGCTGCTCGGGTGAGGACAGAGAAGCAATGGGTTGGGAACGTAAACACCGGGATATGTGCCGTAATACGGTATGCTTCCATTCGTATACAGCAAGCCCTTTCCGTCCAGATCGACAAATGTTCCCCTCAAGACCGGATAGTCACCGTCTCTCAGGACGCGAACGTCATAGGACTCCTGAACCCAAACAAGATCGCGAAGCTCGGCCTGACACTCTTCCAGTGCCTCGATGATCCCTTCTGCCTCCTCATCGCGAAAGCGCGAAGTTTTCATGACAATGACACGTGCAGGAAAGTGCTTGTGATGATCACGATAGGCCCCAAGAACGTTTCGGATCAGATCGAATGCATCCTGCTTGGCCATGTAGGGATGACGGCCTCGCGTTTCAGTCTGGGCGCGTCGGCCCTTGAGGATGAAACCGCGCCCCCGCTCGTCAAACATCTGGGCGGAACTGGTCCATAGCTGTTGCCCGCTTACGTCGCGGTAGAAGCTGATGCCGATATAGCACGCCTTGAACTCGCCCTCGCGGGGAAGTCGCCGCCACGGGACGCGACCGCTACCCTTGTAGTAAAGTGTCGTCAGCAAATTCCATGCGCGGCCCGCACGATCCTGAATCTTCCGATCACTGCTTTCCTTGATCTTTCTCGGGATCTTCGCCCCTTCGTTGATCACGTCTTCCCAGACAATCTGGATGGGGAAGTTCATGTTCATGGTGCGGGCCTTCAAAAGGCCCCTGAAGTTCGGCGCGTCCGAACCGCCGCTATCATCCTTTTCAGTCGTCCCCTTACCGCTGGCATGTGCAACCCACACGCGCTCTATGAGATTTACAGGTAACGCCACAATCGCAACCTCGGGACGGCTTCCTCCATCATCAAGAGCTTGCAGGTTTCGGCAAATTGCGTCCACGGCCATTGTGACAGCCTTACCGTCGTCAGGCTCTTTGACGATCCGGTCGATTTCAGACTTTGAAAGTGCTGAGGTGGCCTCAGAAAGGATCGAAAAATTGCACCGAAACGGATTCCTGTTCTGGAGACCAGGGAAATCTGGGTGAAGGTTCGGCAGGTTCTCTGACTGACTTTCGAACCCGTTTGCCGCCTCGTTCAAGAACGTCTCGGTATATTCAATAGTTGCTGCACTGCCTACGACACCAACCTTTATGACCTCGCCAAGGTGAGTTTGGAGGGGGCCAGCCTCTACAAGGCCCAAGCGCGGGTCAGGGTGGCTATGCTTGTCGCCAAACTCCAGAAGCGGTTCGTCAAAGACTTTGCTCTCAAACTGCATCTTTCCAAAGCTCCGCCTGCTGAGATTCGTCTTGCTCACTCGCCTTCTTGGGCGCGCCCCATGCATCTTCGGGCACAGTCGTCGGCAATGTCAGAACCGGCGGCCCGCCAAAAGCGAGTATCGGAACTTCGCTACTCTCCTCGTCAAATAAGCCCCGAACTTCGTTTGCCGCACGCGAAAGCAGTCGGTGCCACATGATCAACTGGCCGCGCAGCGAGGCGTTGTTGTCCAGTCGCTTTTTCCCTGACAAGAGAGCATCAGGGTATGAGTGCGGGATAAACCCATTCGTCGTGAAGTGATATGTCGGCGTGATGATCAGGTTCCATTCATCGCCAAAGCACTCGAACCTGGGAACAAATGCATGATGGCGAACGAAAGCAACACGCTCAGGATTCGCCTTTTGTTGCACTACATTGACGACGGTTGTCGTTGCTCGCTTTTTGGCTGAGTCATAGGTGAATGTGCGGGACGTGTTTTTCTCTTTCGCCAAAAAGTGGAAGAGCTTCTTCACCTTGTCCCAGCGCAATTCATCGCGAAACTGATGCTGCAATGTATTTCTGAGAAGGAATGCAAAGTTATGCTGTTCGTGAATGTCTTCATGAAACGCAATGGTTGCCGTATCAATCGCTTCGACCTGATCCAGATCGACAATCTCGCGCGTCACTTCCTCTCTCGGATCATGAAATGACCAAAAGCTTCCGCCCTTGATTGCCCAGTCAAACCGAGGTGTGTCACTTGCATCAAGCAAGACGGACGTTGCTTTCTTTCCGTCGAATGATGTGGATGCTACGAAAATTTCATCCGGCAGCTTGATCGGAAGCATATTAACGAGAGCATCTTCGCCACCACCCAGGGGCGGCACATAGTAGCCAGCGCCATGCTTGGGAACTGTAAGAGCAGCAAGCCTGTTCACAGCCTTGTGGTCTAGGATGTCATCCGATTTGCTGAAAGTAAGCTTGCGTGCGCCTTCGCCGACACCGGAAGAGACGTCCTTCCAATAGTATGTTTCATCAGAAACTCGATACAGCACGAGTATCACGGGAAGGTTTGAAACACGCCAATAGGCGAGATCATTGGATTCCAGTAGATAGGTGAAGCTATTGTCGGTCTCGGTAGTGTATCTGCCGCTTTCTGTTGTTTTGATCTGTACCGCAATCATTCGCGCTTGCGGCTCGCCGTCAATCATAATCTCGGCGATGCCATCGATTCCGGCTTCAAGTCGTGATCGACCGTCAAATTGAAAATTCATGCTCAGGAATCGTGTGCGGACGGCGGACTCGCCGCGCTCCCCGAGCATCTGACTGTGTGTGATCTTTTTAGCCATGCCGATAGGTTAGAACATAATGGGAACAAATGCACGCAAAACGTGACCTCTGCTGGCAGTTAGTAACAGGATTCCCGATTTTTCCAGCCGCATCCTTCGGACCAGGCTCTCGTGAACCGAGCCAGCAAGCTGTCTCGGCCATTCGGCTTCGATCCCTTGCGCATTCTTCGACAGCCCTGAAGGGCTGACTTTCTTTCCTTCTCTTTCGGGGCCTGCGGCCCCGTCCTCCGTCAAGACTAAGCCCTTCGCGTTCGCTTCGGGCGAAAGCCATGGGCCGTGGCTCGGCTTTGCCTGCGCCCGCACCACCCCATGGCTTTCGGTCTGGACGGCCGTCCCCCCGCTCATTGGCGCGGGCCTAGTCCGGTTGCATGCGCAACCGACTACCCAAGAAAGGGGACACACATGAAAACCGATATTTATCAACGCGTAACCGACAAGATTATTGCCGATCTGGAGCAAGGCGAGCTGACATGGTTGAAGCCATGGAGTGCGGGCAACATGGAAGGCAAGATCACAAAGCCGCTCCGTCATAACGGTCTGCCCTATAGCGGCATCAACATTCTGATGTTGTGGGGCGCGAGTATGGAGGCAGGCTTTCTGTCTCCGTACTGGATGACCTTCAAGCAGGCCAAAGAACTAGGCGCGCATGTGAAGAAAGGTGAGCGGGGCAACCTTGTTGTATACGCAAACACCATCATCAAAACCGAGGAACAGGACGACGGCAGCGAGGAAGAGCGCAAAATCCCATTCATGAAGGGATACAGCGTTTTCAACGTCGAGCAGATCGAAGGCTTGCCCGAACACTACTACACCAAGCCGAAAGCCATCATTGACCCCGTACAGCGTATTCCGCACACTGAAGACTTCGTCGCAGCGACGGGCGCTGACATCCGCCATGGCGGCAACTCCGCCCATTACAGCGGCGGCAGTGATCATGTGCAAATGCCGTATTTCGAGACCTTCAGGAGTCCCGAAGCCTACTATGCAACCTTGGCGCACGAGCTGACCCACTGGACCAAGCACAAAAGCCGTCTTGACCGTGACTTTGGGCGCAAGCGCTGGGGCGATGAAGGTTATGCCCGCGAAGAACTTGTTGCAGAACTTGGTGCAGCATTTCTTTGCGCCGACCTTGAACTAGCGCCAGAACCGCGCGCCGATCACGCCGCCTATATCCAGAGCTGGCTCAAAGTCCTGAAAGACGACAAGCGGGCAATCTTCAGCGCCGCCGCGCACGCGCAGCGCGCCGCAGATTTCCTGCACGCCTTGCAGCCCCAAACTGAAGCAAAGGCGGAGGCTGCCGCGTAAGCGGCGGCCTTTCCCGAACAGGAGAAGGGGCAAGACCAATGACCAATTCACAGAGCCACGACATTGTTGATTTCCGCGCCGAGTTGGACGTCATCAGGCAGAAATACGGACCGCGATTCCACTGTCAGGAAAACGCCGTCATCGACGCCGCAGCGCTTTGGGGCGCACATTGCAACACCCACGGCGTGCTTGATCAGATCACCGAAAAAATCAGTGTCAGGCACAAAGGCTATTCAGCCACGATACGCCTCTATCGGACGGCGATAGGCTACTGGCATATTGCGCTTGATTTTACCGCGCCGGATTCGGGCTTTTGCACCCCTGCAAGTGTCTGGTCGGGGATCGCCTATGCGAGCGACCTTGCTGCCCGCCGAGCCGCCGTCGAATGCCTGCTGAACCGCCGTGCTGTTAGGGTGGACGGCGCTGACCCGCGCACTTTCCGCGCCAAACTCGAAGCAGAGCTGACCCCGAAACTCGCATTGTTCTGAGCCGCAAAAAACGCGACTGGCCATCGGGCCAGTCGCGTTCGAGGTCTTAAAGACCTGGCGGGCGAGCCGCCAGTTCAGCCTCGATATTGTGCAGCGATGCCAGAGCATTGCTGCGTTCAATCGATCCGCGCGGCGCAAAAGCGAAGGCGTTGAACGCCTCCCGCAAAAGAGCATGCAGCTCGGCTGTGCTGCGCGATGCTGCATCGAAGCGTGTGATGAGTCTCATCGTCACCTCCTGTTGATTGTCAGGAGGCCCCGAACCGTTCAGGGCCTTTCGGCCCTCGCACCCATCACCCTCGGCCATGAGAAGGCCCTGATGGATCGGGATGACGTACACACATCAATCGGAAGATGGCGCATCGAGGCGCGTGAATTGGCTTTCGGTGTCGGCAGTTAGCACAGCATGGATGGACCTTTGCCCGCGCGTGGCTTGCAGCAATTCGCCGTTCCCCTGACCGAATGCGGATCGCGCATCAATATCCTGCCCGCACCAGTTCGGCGGTGGCCTCACCCGTGTTGGACATGACGCGGCGATCCTTTGCCTCCGGTCTCTTCAGGGGGGGCGTTAGCAAGCCAACCCGAACAAAGGAGATCAAACATGGCACGTAACAACACCCAACCCGCCCAAGCGCACACCCGCGAGGTCCGCGCCCCGGAATTTCTGGCGTGGCACGTCACTCACAAAGGCGAGCAATCCTACTGGAACAAGGTCGGTGCAACCTGGATGCACAAGGACGCAAGAGGCTACACGCTTCAGCTCGACTCCCTTCCTGTCGGCGGTCGCATCGTCTTGCGTGAACCGCTGAACGACGCAATCGACAACACAGTGGGGCGCTCATGAGCGCCCCAGTCACCAGCCAGATCGACTGGCGCAGTGTTGCGATAAGCATCACCCATCATAAGCGTCGCTGGGACTCGAACTTCGATCACATTGAGGTTCAAGTGATCGGGAGTGGCGAGATACCCATCACGGAAACCGGATATCGATCTCTTTTTGTACAGACGTTCTATGTTGAAGAGTTTGACGGGCCGCAATCATACGTCCTCGCGTGGCTTGAGCACGAAGTAGAAACTCCGCAATGGAAGAAGCGCCAAGAAGCTGAACGCCCGCTCTCGTTGTTCTAGCGATGGTTATCGGTCCAAACCTGGACCGTCATAGGACGGTCTTGTTCTATTTCGCTTCACAGCGTATGCAAACACTCGAAAGTTGTTTCGGCCTTGGGTTCTTCTCCACGACGCACTCCAATTAATGTGGCATGAGTTGGACAAGCTCAACCGCGCGATCCCAGGAGATACCATCATATTGATCGCGGTAAAGTGGATGATCACACTCTTGGACTTGGATGACAGGCCGTTGTCCGGCGGCCTGCCCCTTTACGTCACACTTTAATTGAACGGTATTACCGCGCTCGTCCAAATCATTATATCCGGGCATTGTTATGGCGAGCCAACCAAATGAAATTTGTCCGATACGATCGGTACCCATGGTTTCCCTGTAAAGATGAAATTCCTCCACTGACTGTGACACCCACACGCCCCAGGTCAGCGGCTCGCTTGCGCCATGAATTGGAATGTCGAGTATGCCTTTCACAAAAAATAGCTTGTTGTCGATGGCACACGTATCTGCGTCCAAGTAAATACGAGCTTCGCGTTCGTCCTCGGGAACATCAAAATAAAAAATCGGCATGTCATAACCATAAGCGGGGGTGCCGCGCTGAAATTCGTTACAACAGACGCACTTGTATTCGAATGTTTTCTTCTTCTGATCTATGGCGTAAAAGTCAGGCATGGGTTCTTTCACTTATTTTTTTGACCGGCTATCAACGGGCATTGACGTAACTCCAGCACTTTTAGACGTTTCCAAGAATTCCCAAACACCTCAATAGGCGCGATTACTTTTTTCAGAGAAATGGACAATTCATCAAGTGAAAGGGAGTGTATTGTTCCCGACTGCCCCGCATTCCTCTTTTGAAACTGGTCTTCAGCGTCAAACTAATCTTCTAACTGAGATTGGATCGAAGTCTTTACACTGCAACAGACATTCTACCCCGTTCAATTTTTGTCTAAACTGGTACCAATCACACTCAAAGTGGTCCGTTAAAATCTAAGCCTAATTCAAATTAAGGAGTTTTAGGAACCCCGTTCCGCTGCTCTGCGAAGCGTGTGAGCACATTTATCCCCTCACCGGTTATGATCAATTTTTGATCAAGATTTTCTGGCTTATGCCCAAATCTATTCACCCAGACTGTTGGATACCCAAACCAGCTCGCACCTACCGCATCCCAACCACCAAATGCACAAAACGCGATGTTCCGCTTTGGAAGGCCAAAGTGCTCTACCCCCATTTGATAGGCTTTCGGTGCAGGCTTGAAAGCTCTAACACGATCAGTGGAGAAATATTGGAATCTGTCTTCAATGCCCCCATTGCGGGCGTTCGAACGAAGCATCTCCTCAGTAAGGTTAGAGAGAAATGCGAGCTTAATGCCTTGCCTTTCAAATTGATCCAAGGCAGCGGGAACATCCGGCCACGGCTTTAAATTTAGCCAAACATCCATCAGTTGACGCTTCTGCTCATGTGTTACCGAGACACCATGGTGATCAACGGCATAATCGAGCGCCTGTCCAATGACAGTGTAAAAATCTACGTACTGATCTCCACCCGTACGTAACCACGTATAGGCAAATATCTTATCAAACCAAGTTTTCCCAAACCCTCCATGTTCAGGAAAAACCGAGCGCACCAAAGTGAAAATTGGCCGCGGATCAAATATTGGGAAACCATCAAAACCAATCGCTTTGATGGCCATATCTTTTGATGCAGCTTGTGCTAGTTGCGTTAACGGTTGAAATGTTGCCATAGCCAGTGTGCCCATTCCAGCGGTGCAAAGAAAATTTCTTCGGTTCATTCTTTTTCGCCTTTTTTTTCAAACCACATTGTTATATTCGAAGCGCACTATGCCAACGTTACATTGCGCACCATGTTAATAAGTTTTGAGTTGAACGGGTTTACTTCTACTCCCCGCCTTTTATGGACAGCACAATCAGAAACAAACTTTTGAAATTAGTCAGTATAATTCTGACCATCGAATCTTATTAGTTTAGGAAATTTTCCTTCATGTGATCCTGTCATTATTTCGGCCTTTAGCAACGCGAAAGGCGGGCGAAGCTGCGGCTAAAATTACTCGGTTAACAGGCGAGCCCCATAGGGATTGTCGATAACCATTTTCCAATTGCCATCGGCTTGAAGTCGGAGAACCGCCACAGATAGTCCGCCTTGCTCTATTTTTGCTCCGTCGGGCGCTGTGCCTACCATCGACCAAGGCGCAATATGAACAGCTGTGTCACCAGAAACATAGACTTCATGGCCATTATAGGTAACTTCGGGTTTCGCCGCTATCATTTGGGAGAATATCTGTCTGGCTATCGCAGAGTCCGTGACGGCTTGACCAGGTTCGAACATGATAGCCGCGCCATCTCGATAAGTGGACATAATGCCGTCAACATCACCCTTTTCCAGGCTAGATGTCATGTTTTCAACAGTTGCAAGTACAGTTTTCTCTTCTTCAGTCATTCGTTTTCCTTCTTCACTGTGAGCCGCGGTAGCGACAAAAATAACGCCAGCCATGATGACAGATGAGGTTAGTTTCTTAAGCACTTTTGGATCCTTCCTTGTTAGTTGCGTCTAAAAAATATTCACGTCGCCCATATGCCAACGGGCGGTTCTTAAGTTCTGTCGGATGAACTCTGCCAGCTTTCTCCGTTAACAATTTCGGCCAGCCTGGCCCCCAGATCGTTAGGACAGGTTAATGCTGGCATTGATCGCTGAAGGATTAAAGTTCGCAATGATTTTTCTACGGACCTGGCTTGATTGAGAACATCTTCATAAGTGGGCTCACCAATCTGAGCATAAACCAGACGTTCTTTCTGTACGCGACCAAGATTTACTGCGGCAGGCAGACGGCGGGGGCATGAGCATTTCGCATTGTTAGTCGCGAGTCCGCAGTGAGCTGATGTAAACGCTACAACTTCGTTTCTGGCGCGGGACAACCGTTGGCGAAAATTTGCTTTAGAGATTGATAAGATGTCTGCCGCTTCAGTATGATCGAATTCGAGGACGTCGCCCAGCACATAGGCAACACGATGCTTGAGGTCGAGGCACAAGAGCATTGCCATTGTGCAGGAGATACGCAGCTCGCTGAGCAATAGGTCTTCCTCGCCCGATGGGGCAGGATCGGTTACCAAGCCTGCATGCAAATCTTCTCGGAAAACTTCAAAGCTTAAGCCGGGATCACGATCTCGAACTTTCTTTGCATTGAGCAGATAGTTGACAGCGACCCGATAAACCCATGTCTTAAACGCACTTTTGCCTTCAAATGTCGACAATTTCGTAACGACGGTAATCAATATTTCCTGCGTCGCCTCAAGTGCATCATCAGGGTTCACCAGCATACGCATCGCCAAGCGATGAACATTATCCTGAACATCACGCACCACGGCTTCCAAAGCGGCACGGTCACCATTCTTTGCATCTTCAATTTGCGTTTTAAGATAATCGCTCATTTAATTCAGTTCCGTTTCATCGTTCTATTTAATTAGACAAGCCCACGCTCCAATGTGTGACAAGGAGTTTTGAACCAGAGGTCAGGATCATCAATTGACATTAATAACAGAACGGTCTATTATTATCAATGTAATCGTTCTTCGAACATCAAATTAGAGGCAAAACCGCCATGGCACGCACACGAAACGAAGAGGCCTACAACGATACGCGCTCCAAGTTGCTCACTGTCGGCATGAACCTCATCCGGGCTGGTAGCTATGAAAGCGTTGGTATCAATGACGTGCTGCGAACAAGTGGTTCTCCCAAAGGCTCGTTTTATCATTATTTCCAAAGCAAAGAGGTTTTTGGCCTCGAAGTGGCCAAGCACTACCATGTCCAGCAATTGCAAAGTGCAAAAGAGATTTTGCAAAACTCAGAGCTAGCCGCTTTGGAACGCCTAAGCGCATTCTTCCAGATGGCATATGATGACTTCGAGGCGAGAGGATTCACTCAAGGTTGCCTGATGTGCAACCTCTCTACGGAACTTGCCGACGAACAACCTGCTTTTCAGAAACTGCTTAGGGAGCATTGGCATGCGCTCAGTTCAGAGATCGCCACTTGCATTGCAGAGTTGGACAAATCTGAAATCGGCCTTGAACATCTCAGCGATGCGGAAGCAGGCGACTGGCTTCTTAATTCCTGGAGCGGCGCACTCACAAGGATGAAAGCCGTCGGTGATGGTGAGCCGCTTCGCCTCTTCCTCAAAACAACATTCAAAAAGGTAAACTAAATCATGTCTAATCTAAAAACTGTTCTTATCACCGGTGCCAGCAGAGGCATCGGACTTCTCGCGGCCAAAGCACTCGCAGAACGCGGACATTACGTTTATGCCTCAATGCGCGATATAAAGGGGCGCAACAAATCTGCAGCGGAAGAATTGCAGATCTGGGCGGGGGAAAACAAACTTTCTCTTGAACCCATTGAGCTTGATGTAACCGACGATCAATCTGTCAATACAGCGATTAGCAAGATTGAGGCACAACGTCCGCTTGATGTTTTAGTGAATAATGCCGGCGCCATGCCGACAGGCCTGACCGAAGCCTATACCCTTGAGCAAGCCCAACAAAATTTCGACGTCAACATGTTCGGTATCATGCGGACAAGCCGAGCGGCACTCCCCCACATGCGGGGGCGTAAATCAGGACTTCTCATCAGTCTCAGCTCTGCCGCCGGGCGGTTTGCAATGCCGTTTTTCGGGCTTTATTGCGCAAGTAAATGGGCCATGGAAGCCTATTGCGAAGCCCTTCACTATGAACTCGAACCCTTTGGTATTGAATCGGTTATCATTGAGCCAAGCGGCCACGGCACAGACCTTGTAAAGACCTCACCTGCGCCTGCTGATAAAAAGTGTGTCGAAGCCTATGGGCCTATGGCTGGAGGCCGTGAAAGTCTACTTGGTATGTTTCAAGACATGTTTGACCTTGGTGATCCGGGGACTGATGCCAACAATGTTGCGACCAAAATTGTTGAGCTTGTGGAAGCAACTAGCGCCAGACCAATCCGCACGCAAGTCGGGCACGATATGGGTGTTAGTGCCGTCAACGATGCTGTCGCACCCATTCAAGCTGAACTCATCAAAGGTTTAAAGCCCGTCTATATGGGAGAAACAACTGATGCGTAGCCCCGTCGAACGTCTCCATATTTTTGCGACAATCAAGCCAAAGCCGGAATTTTTTGATCAGGCTAAAGCTGCACTAGAAGAATTGGTTCAGCCAACTTTGGCCGAGCCTGGGTGCCACTTGTTCACAGTCCTCGAAAACCGTGACAAACCGGGCGTCCTGCACCTCTTTGAAATCTTCGACGACGATGCGGCAGTGCAGAAACATTATGAAAAGTATTACACCAAAGAAGTATTTGCCAAATACCAAGACTGGCTCGCATCGCCAGTCGATATACAGCATCTATCAGTGACATCATCCTACTCTTCGGAGCAATTCGTATGACCGAACACGCCCTAATCGTTGGTGCCGGCCCCGGGCTGAGCGCATCTCTCGCCAAGCTTTTTACTGATGAGGGAATGACTGTTTCTCTTGCCGCGCGTGACACCGAAAAGCTCTCGACGCTGTGTAAGGAGACGGGCGCTCAGGCCTTCGGTTGCGACGCATCCGATCCACAGAGCGTCGAGCACCTGTTCCAGCGTCTCGATGAAAATGAAAGGCTACCTGATATTGTTGTTTACAATGCTGGCGCTTACACGCGCGGGCCGGTTACCGACCTTGATGTTGAGGCGGTACGCAATGTCCTGATGGTGAATGCACTTGGCGCCATGCTGGTCGCGCGCCAAGCAGCCAGACACATGCTAGAGCAAGGCAGCGGTGCGCTGCTGTTCACCGGTGCCTCTGCGGGGGTGAAGGGATATGCTCAGTCTGCGCCGTTTGCCATGGGGAAATTCGCGCTACGCGGCCTGTGCCAAAGCCTTGCCCGGGAACTCTCTCCAAAAAACATCCATGTGGCTCACTTTGTCATCGATGGCTGCATCCTACAACCAGAGCGCGGCGCTCCATTCGATGATCCCGACACAACACTGCATCCTGATGAAATCGCGAAGACTTATCTTGCCATCGCGAAACAAGATCGTAGCGCCTGGACTTGGGAAGTTGAGTTGCGTCCATCTGTGGAAGATTTTTAATCATCTAGAACAGGGTGCTGCATGCAGTCAAAACGCAGTAGATTACTTGTCAGACCATTTGCTTAAATGAGGTTCAACGAATGACGCCATTACGGACTTTGGCTGAATCACGAATGTGGGTTCAAACAACGATGTCTATGTCGGTCAGGATGGCATTGGCACAAGCGAGGTATGGATAAAAATCTCTACGCTACAATAAATCACAAACTTGACTGATGAAGTTACACTAGAAGCGACTGGTACCCTGATCGCGGCGTAGCCGTTGCGACGACAGGTTTCTAAGGGCTGCCCTGCGATCAACGTTCCGGCAAAAGGGCGACCATTGCAGCGCCCACGTCGAACTAGAAGGCGCGACTTGAGGCAATAGCGGCAACGTCAAACAGCACGGTGTTTCCTTATAGATCGTGATCGAGTTCAGGCCCGCGCGGCGGTGTTTGTTGGTGTTCGCGCAGGCGTTTCAGATGCTCGTCGGAAGACATGTGTTTCTTTGCGGCATCCGGTTTCTTCTCTTTCAAACGGTCGAGACGTGGGTGTTTGGAGTCCAGCGCGGGTTGCTCGCGCATCGTGACAAGCCGTTCGAAGGCGGTCTTTACCTTGGGCTCTTCACCACGACGCATCAGGCGATAATATGCGGCATCGTGATGCAGGGCGCGCGAGGCTTGCGCATGCTTGGTGCGCGCAGCATTGATCTCCTTTTGCAGATCGCCGCGCTCACGTAACTGCGCGTTGATCGTCATTTGCCGCTGATCCTGATCGCGGCGTAGCGCCCACATCACTTCAAGCTGGTTTTGCTTTTTTAGCTGAGCCCGCATGCCTGTCAGACGATCCCACAGGCCCATCATGCCTTTGCGGAATCGATCCGCTCTTGTGCGAGCTTCAGCTTCAAACCGCGCCTTCTGGCCTGCGTCCAGCTTGGCGCGTTCCAAGGCATGCGCCTTCGCCATTTCCATACGGCGCGCATTCAGTTGATCGAGTTCGGCACGGGCGGACGCGCGTGCTTCATCGACATGCGATTTGATGCGCGGGAGAATTTCTTCGGCAATGCGCTTGCGGGTCTCCTCAACGCTGTTCAATGCGTCGGGCTTTCCAAGACGGGCATGCAGCTCTTTCGCTTTCTTGCCCGTCGCCCGTGAGATCGAAATGACTTCACCTTCGAAGGTGACAGCCACATGGCCGCGCCGATCCCCGCACGCAAAATAAAAGCCGCGCTCTTCGAGAGCGTGCGCGAAGGTGCGAGCCGAATCCGAAGTCGCCCAGGCTTCTTGTATCAGTTCTTTCAATTCGCCCGCATGCCGACCGATCCGCTTGGCCTGCTGCCATTCATCAAGCGAGAAGTTTCGGGGGTCGCGGTCCTTGGGATCGATCAGGCCGCGCGGCATCTGCCAGCCATTCTCAAGATAGAGCTGACGCGAGACCTCCCGAAGCTTGTTCTTATAGAACGACATTGGCTTGGCGGTCATCGTTTCAGGATCGATCCGGCTCCATACCGCATGACAGTGCCGCCGTCCTTCCTTCTCGTGGAAAACAACGACGCGCGGCTGGCCCGTCAGGCCGTTTTTCTCTTCGATGGCTTCAAGCGCTTTTTCGAAGGTGCGAACGTGGACACGCTCGTTCTCGGGCGGATTCAGAGACACCGAAAACATGAACTGTCGGCACTTTGTACCTTTTGCGATGGCTTCGGCTTCGCGGAGTGCGCCGACGACATCATCAGACATGAAGCCGCGAATATCGAGCAGCTCGACATGCTCGTTTTCTTCGGTCTTGAGGAGATGCAGCCCGAGCTGCTTTGCGCCGCTTCGTTGTGAACCTTTCAGGATCATGACGGCTCCACATCGGTACGATGGCCGAGCGCGCGAAGAAGCTCCCGCCGCATCAGCGCCACGTCGGCGCATGCGCGCCGAATGTCGCGTTCCGTATCGGGGAGAACAGGCAGTGTGCCGAGATTTGCCATCTTGGCGAGCTGGTTCAGATTGTTGGCGATCCTCGACTGTCCAAGCATTGCGAGTACCTGCGCCAGCTTCTGTTCATCCTTGATCGGGCGACGAGATCGCGCCCGTGCACGTTTCTTCTTGAGCCCCTGACCATCGAAAACCTTGCGGCGGATATACGCCCCAAGCGGCATGTCGCCAGCCAGCTCCTCAAGCCTAGCGCGCTCTTCAAAAGTCAGTCTGAGGGAGAAAGGAGGTGTCTTTGTTGTCATCGCGCCACCCCGCAAATGTCCCGCTCGGGGGCATTTGCAGGGATTTGGATTGCGCTAAGTACCTGATTCCATTGAGCGAGAATATCGAACAAGGTGTTCGAACTTTCTCCTCTTAGGTGCGCCAATTCCGTGCATGTTCCTCCCGAAGAGATCGCTGACATTGACAATCTGAATCACGGATTTCACGCTTGTGCCAAGCGCGTTTGTAACAACTCGGGGCAACCGTCGTTAAAGTCGAAAGTTCATTGTTGCAAGCAAGGGCTTCAAAGGGCCAGAGCCTGCTGTCTATCTCGCTGAGTTCGAAGGTTTTGCTCAGAAACTCCCGCGCAAATTGATTGTGTCCTTTTAGGCAGACACGAGACAACGCTTCACACGTAAGTTCGGTCGTGGGACGGTTCGTCAGGGTCACACCACATGACTATTGTCCCAGGTGCTTTGACAATCAATTCAGTCGAAACAAAATGTTACAGCACACGTTTAAGTGGCACTCATTGATTAGCTCCATATTCTACCCCAGATTTTAAGAGATTTTTCTTAAATCCAAGATAGCTGTTGGTGTTTGCAATCTTGGATTTAAGGATTTCGTTATGATGTGCAGAATTGCAATTTTTGGTGCCTTGTTAGCTGTGTCATCCCCTACTTGGTCGCAATCGCGCATAAGTGCGGATGACATGCTTCGCCAACTTGTTAGTCGCGGGACGGAGCGCGCGGAAGAACAGCTTATTAACCAGCTTTTTTCCATGGCGCCGACGGGTGTACTGACGCGTGAGATGGCAGAGACAATCGATCAAAGGCAATCTGCTTCAAACCGAATTAGTGTGATGGCTCCGGTCCTGCAGAATGACCTCGATGGAGACGCAGAAGTGTCGCAGCTTGAGATCAACCGCGTTCGAGCCGTGATGTCGGGCAAAAAAAGATCGCATTTCGAGAAAATGTTGCTCAAGGTCGACACCAACAAGGATGGGATTTTGTCGGCGGCTGAAATAGGGGCTATGGCAGACGAAACCGTGGCAAAACAACAAGCCAACCGTAAGCGCCGCTCGCTGCAGGGCGCCTCGTTCATGGTTTTCGATTCCAATGACGACGGTGTGGTTGTCGTCGATGAAATCCTTCAAACCTTGAGGCGTGTGGCCGAGGAAGGCGCTCCTGTCAGAAGCAATGCCGGCATAGGGCAATCCACCGGCTGCAATTTGCCACCTCCTTCTCAAAAGGCAGAAGTTGTTTTCCTGGGTGGTTATGAAGGAACCGCGGTGTCCAATGTGGCGGTAGCAGGTCTTGATCGTGAAACCAGCTTTGCGACGCTCGATATCGAAAGGGGTGAAAATCCGGTTTACATCGTTGTTAGCGTCCACGATGCGATGGTCCTGCGCATCACCGGGGCGACGGAGCGCGTTGAACGATTTGTCGGCGTGAGCCGTAGCGGCATCGGGGTGGTCGGGTTGCCGAGAGACAGAGTTGAACTCGCCACGCTGAAAGAATGTCGCATTCCACCGGCTCATAATCTCGATTCCTCGAACGGGATAAAAGCACGAGCTCTACTGACCGCGAACCTTGACCGGGAGGTCCAGATGGCGGGTCACTACGACCTTGGTTGGGTGAAACTTCCTTCTGGTCGCAGCGACACATCAGCAAAACCGCGACAGGCCAGTGGTAGTCTTGTCATTCACAAAGGCAACAGACGCTTTCGAATGACTGACGACGGCTTTGAAGAGATGGTCGCTTCAAACACACCTTCAGCACTACAATCAGATCTTCGTCGCTACTACCCGGACGGCGTTGCGACCGTCGATCCAGAAAGCGTCGTGACCGACGGCAAGGCCGAAGCGTATGATGTACTGCCACAGCAGGCGGGTTTGATCCAATTGATGGAAAGCGGCGCATTGAGCGTGCTAAGTGACGGCACCTTTTCTATCGACAAACCAATCGCCAGATTTCCTGCGGGGCTGAACGGAGGACACTCTGTAAGGTTTGTCTTGCGGCGTGGCGTTCCAATGCCTGCAGGCAATCCCGGTCATTCGAGGGTACTGATCGAAGAGACCGGAGCGTGCGCTGGGTCACGATGTTGAGCGAAACTCGCGCGAGGAGGGCACCTTTGCCGGACAAGAAGGCTGTGAGGTCGCGTTTTCCGTCGAGAGTAATGGGGTCGGCGAATTTCCTATGCACACCGACAGGTGTCAACGAAAACGGAGCGTATTTGCGCCCCGTCCCCGTTGTCTTTCGCAGTAATAATGGCGTCAGCGCTTCGGGATGATGTTGTGTTCCGGACCGAAGGGGAAGCCGGTGATGTTTTCCGCGCCATCCTCGGTCACGATGAGGATATCGTGTTCACGATAGCCACCTGCCCCGACGTCGCCTTCCGGGATCATGATCATGGGTTCCATCGAGACGACCATGCCCGGCTCAAGCACTGTTTCGACATCCTCGCGCAGTTCCACGGAAGCTTCACGGCCATAATAATGGCTGAGCACACCGAAGGAGTGGCCGTAGCCGAAGCTGCGGTATTTCAGCAGATCGTGGCTGCGGTAGATGCCGTTGAGCTCTGAAGCAATGTCGCAGCAACGCGCACCCGGCTTGATCAGTTTGAGGCCTTCGCGATGCACATGGCAGTTGATTTCCCAAAGACGCAGGTGCTCGTCTGACGCGTGTTCGCAAAAGAGCGTGCGTTCCAGGGCCGTGTAATACCCGAAGATCATCGGGAAACAGTTCAGGCTCAGGATATCGCCTGCCTCGACCACCTTGTTGGTGACCGGATTGTGGGCACCATCGGTGTTGATCCCCGACTGGAACCATGTCCAGGTGTCCATCAGTTCGACAAACGGGAAGGACTTCGCGATTTCCCGGATCATGGCGTTGGTCGATGCGATGGCAACTTCATGTTCGGTGACGCCTGCCTGAACAGCCTCGACGAGCGCTGCACCACCGACGTCGCAAATACGTGCACCTTCCCGGATCAGCACGTGTTCCTCGGCACTCTTGATCGTGCGCTGCGCCATGGCGTCCGCGGCGATATCGACGAACTCGACCCCCGGGAAAGCCGCTTCAAGCAACTTGAGAAGATCAAGCGAAACATGATCAAACTCGATGCCGATGCGCCTGACGGACGGATTGGGCCAGCCCACCAGCGTCTGCAGGGCGTGAAAGTAGTTGTCCCGGCGCCAATCGGTATAGATCACGGTATCGCCATGGGTCCGGCGCCAGGGTTGGCCGCCGTCTATGCCGGCCGCAACCGTGGTTGCCTTGTCCTGCGTGATTACAAGGCCGTATTTCCGACCGAAGTAGCAGTACAGAAAACCGGAGTAGTAGCAGATGTTGTGATAGGAGGTGAACAGGCAGGCGTCGATCTGGCGCCCTGCCATGAGCTTGCGCAGGCCCGCCTGCCTCCGGTCCATTTCTTCCGGAGAGAACGGGGAAAAGGCCTTCTCACCATTGTTCATTTCGTAAATGCGGATCATGTCGTCGCTCATGGAAGATCTCCTTTCTTGAATGCGGTCCTATTCCGCCTTGTCTTCCGTTACAGGGCCAAAAACGCAAAACGGGCCGGCTTCCTTCAAGAAGCCGGCCCGCCAGGCCCAAAATCAAATTGTCATGCTACCGGGAAAACCCTTGTCTTCCACCCGGCGACTGGCGTTCCGCCACCGGCACCTTTTGTGAGCAGCTGGGCTGAAATCAGCCCGGTGTCACACCTCTAAGCCTTTCTGAACGACGGCGCAAGAGCTCCAGTACGGTCAGAAGCGCAATCGAAATGAACACCATGAGGGAGGCCACTGCCAGAATGGTCGGCGAAATCTGTTCGCGCAGTCCCGTGAACATCTGCCAAGGCAAGGTTTTCTGTCCGGCGGAGCCAAGGAAGAGCACCACGACCACTTCGTCGAACGAGGTAATGAAGGCAAACAGCGCGCCGGAAACAACGCCAGGGATGATCAGCGGCATCTGCACCTTGAAGAAGGTGGTGACCGGGTTTGCACCAAGGCTTGCCGATGCCCGAACGAGACTGCGGTCAAACCCGACCAGCGTCGCAGTCACGGTAATGATCACGAAGGGCGTGCCGAGCGCGGCGTGCGCCAACACGACGCCGACATAGGTGCCCTGCAGGCCGATGTACGAAAAGAAGAAATACATGCCGGCAGCCGAAATGATCAACGGCACGATCATTGGAGATATCAGGATGGCCATGATCACGGGCTTGAACGGCACATGCGACTGCGAGAGGCCGATCGCTGCCACGGTTCCAAAAGTGGTCGCGAGCAGCGTTGCAACGGGCGCAATAAGAAACGAGTTCTTCAGTGCCTGCTGCCAATCCGGATTGGTGAAGAAGTCGTTGTAGTGCTTGAGCGAGTAGCCCTCTGGCTTCAGCGACAGCATCTCCTTGGTGAAGGTGAAGAAATCCTGGGCGTTGAAGCTGAGCGGGAGGATCACCATGATCGGGAAGATCAGAAAGAAGAAGATCAACCCGCAGATGAACCTGAAACTGTAGAACCATGTCCGCTGGAGAGGGGACGCATATGGTGGAAGTGCGCTCATCTGGTCCTCCTATCCGAGCTTGACGTTGTCGATGCCGACGATCTTGTCGTAGACAACAAAGAGAACGAGAACCGCTACCAGCAGCAGGGTACCAAGTGCGGCTGCCAGACCCCAGTTGAGCGATGACGAGATGTGATAGGCAATCCGGTTGGATATGAAGATACCGGACGTCCCGCCCACAAGCTCGGGCGTGATGTAGTAGCCGATCGACAGAATGAAGACGAGAACCGCACCGGCACCGATGCCGGGGACCGATTGCGGGAAATAGACCCGCCAGAACGCCGTCCAGTCGTTCGCGCCGAGGCTTTTCGCCGCGCGGACATATGTTGGCGAAATCGTCTTCATCACCGAATAGAGCGGCAGGATCATGAACGGAAGCAGAATGTGCGTCATGGCAATGATCGTGCCGGTCTGGTTGTTGATCATCACCAGACGGCCGCTGTCGGAGATCAGATTTATCCAGACCAGAAAATCATTGATAACACGCTGTTGTTGCAAGAGCACCTTCCAGGCGGATGTTCGGACCAGAAGTGATGTCCAGAACGGCAGAAGCACGAGGATCATCAAGAGGTTTGACGTCCGCAGCGGCAGGGCCGCCAGCAGAAATGCGATCGGGTAACCGAGCAACAGACATGAAAGGGTGATGACAATGGACAGGAACAGGGTGCGCCCGAACAGGAACAGGTAGATACGTTCGTCGGCGGGTTTGAGCTCAACGCCTTCGGGGCCAAGCTTGGCATCAAAAGCGTTCAGGAAGTATCCGCCCGTATAAGCCGGTGAAAACTGCTTCAGAACCTGCCAGGTCGTGACGTCTCCCCACTTCTTGTCGGCTGCCAGAAACTGGTCCTTGAGTGGCTCGCCTTCGTCCATGCGCTTGATGCGGCGGCCGGTCTTGCGGAACAGACTGGAAATCCCGCTTTGCTCATAGTTCAGACGAGACCCGAGGCGGGTGTGGGTTTTTTCATCCACGGCGACGACCATGTCGTCATAGAGAGCGGCAAAGACGACTTCGTCCGGGACTTCACCGGATCCGGGGTCCCATTCCTGCAGCGCCACAACCGTCTTTGGCAGGGTCTCCTCAACAATGCTGTTCTCAACTGACCTGTGCAGCATATCGATGATAGGCGCAACAAACGTGATCAGGATAAAGATCAGCAGGGGAGCGACCAGCAGGAATGCGCGCAATTTCTCTCGAAACAGTGCACGGCCAAGGGCGGCTTTCAAAGGCCGTCCGTCCTGCGTCGTCAATACCTGACCGTCCTGGGTCGTATCGCTCATGAAACTGTCTTCCGCATATCAAGAAAAAGGTTCCGGGTGAGGCTTTCCCCCACCCGGACCATAGTCAGTTGGCTTACTGTGCCAGCCACGCCTGGAACTTGGCGTCGATGTCGTCGCGGTAATCCGCCCACCACTCGTAGTTATAGAGGAAGGTGTTCTTGGCGTTGTTCGGATCGGTCGGCATGTGCGGAGCCATGTCGATGCCGAGCGAAGCATGCTTGCCGACGAGCGGCGCGGAAGACTTGCGGGCCGGGCCGTAGGAAATGTACTTCGCCTGATCGGCCAGACGCTGGGTGTCGGTCGCGTACATGACGAGTTTTTTCACTTCGGCAAGACGGTCTTCGGGAAGACCGGCCGGGATGATCCAGCCGTCCAGATCGAACACCTGAGCGTCCCACAACATCTTCACCGGCTGCTTCTGCTCTTCGATCAGGGCAAACAGACGGCCGTTGTAAGTGGAACCGATCACGACTTCCTTGTCGGCCAGAAGCTGAGGGGTTTCAGCACCGGCAGACCACCAGACGACATTGTCCTTGATGGAGTCGAGCTTCTTGAATGCCCGATCCTGACCTTCTTCGGTTTCAAGAACGGTGTAGACGTCCTCTTTCGGCACGCCGTCGCACAGAAGTGCCCATTCCATGTTGTTGATCGGACGCTTTTCCAGTGAACGCTTGCCCGGGAATGTTTCCAGATCGAAAATGTCGCAGATTTCGGTCGGTTCCTTGCCGCCCCATTCGTCAATGTCGGAGCGATAACCGAACGTTGTCGAATAAACGATCTGAGGAATGAAACACTCGGAAACAAGCAGGTCACCGAAGTCTTCGGAGGCCGGTGTTCCATCCGGAGCTGCTGCCAGGTCCGTGTCCGGATTGATTTCCATCGCCAGGCCTTCGTCACAAAGACGGATGGCATCGGAAGCAACAACATCGACCAGATCCCAGGTGATGTTGCCGGCCTCGTTCATGGCACGCAACTTGGCGACAGCCTCTGCCGAGGACTCGTCCCAGATCACGGTGACGTCCGGATTTTCAGCCGAATACGGATCCGTATAGGCATTCTTCTGGGACGACTGGTAAGCACCGCCCCAGGAGACGAGCGTCAGGTCTGTGGCGAGTGCAGCACTACCGGCAAATGCCAGGGCTGTACCTGCCAGGATTACAGTTTTGAGCTTCATTTGAGCTAGCTCCCTCTTTATTTGGGATTGAACGGATTATCTTCCGTTGTTGTCGCGGGCGGCCCTTTGCCGTCCACCTCGCGAATTTAGGCAACCGCGTCGAGCGCTTTACAGTCGTTCATTGCCCAGCCGACCTGGACAGTTTCTCCGACATGCAGCTTACGCTTCTCTCCACGGTTGCGAACCTTGACGATGAATTCATCGTTTCCAGCCACGTTCATGCGAACACGAATGTGGTCTCCCAGATAGATCAATTCCTCGATCCGTCCATTGACGAGATTGTCCATGGTATCGTTGGTGTCGAATTCGACACGCTCGGGACGGAGCGACAATGTGGTCAGGTCGCCAACTGCAGAGACATTGACCTTGTCCGCCTTGAGCTGCGTGCCGTCGCCGAGTTCAACAAGGCATTCCTCACCGTCAACGCCGACAACCTTGCCATTCAGCTTGTTGTTCTCGCCGATAAACTGCGCCACGAACGAATTCTGAGGATCTTCATAAAGATCGTCGGGTGTCGACAGTTGCTGAATGATGCCGTCGTTGAACACCGCAACACGGTCCGACATCGTCAGCGCTTCCGTCTGGTCATGGGTCACGTAGACCACCGTGACGCCCAGATTTTCGTGAATATGCTTGATTTCATACTGCATCTGCTCGCGCAGCTGCTTGTCGAGCGCGCCGAGCGGCTCGTCCATCAGGACGAGTTCGGGGTCGAATACGAGCGCGCGCGCAACGGCAACGCGCTGTTGCTGTCCGCCGGAAAGCTGCGCGGGACGCCGATTGCCAAAGGCACCGAGTTCGACCATGTCGAGCGCGCGTTGAACCTTTTCGGCCTGTTCCGCCTTGCCGACATTTCTGACCTGAAGCGGAAATGCCAGATTTTCCGCCACCGTCATATGCGGAAAGAGCGCATAATTCTGAAAGACCATGCCAATACCGCGCTTGTGCGGCGGCACGTTGTTGATCGGACGGTCATTCAGGTAAATCTCGCCATGCGTCGCCGGTTCGAAACCTGCCAGCATCATCAGGCACGTTGTCTTGCCGGATCCTGAGGGTCCCAGCATTGTCAGAAATTCGCCGGGCGGAATATCGAGGTTGAGGTTCTTTACGACGAGGCTTTCCCCGTCATAGCTCTTCTGAACGCTGTCATACATAACAGCAGCGCCCCTGTTATTCGCCATTGTGTCCCCAAATCCGGTTCTATTGTTTTTATGGACAGCACAACAGTTTCGTCTGGCGACAGGTGCCACCGGTCAGATATTTGCCGAAGCCATCGAGGGGTAGAAAAACAAAAAAGATGCATCTTTGAAAGAGGCTTGTGAAAAAAAATGAATAATTTTTGTTCATCGCCCGACTTTATATTTTGCTTTCTGGTAAAATTATGGAAATTCTACTCATGCAAAAGATCCCGGAGGAACAATTCTTCCTTCCAGGGCAGCGTGCATTCTTTGAGCACACGTGGTGCTGTCTTGAGTTCACAAGAAAAATATCATCTGAAGCTTGGGAACCGTTATGCCTAAAACGTCGCAAATTACGCTTCAAGCGGCGCGGCGCCGATCTTTGACGTCTCGCATTGTTGAATTGCGCGCTCGGTCTCGGCTACGCTTTTCGAAACAGCAGGAACCACATTGCCCGATTCTGACAACACCAAGCCGCTTTTCCTGACCACGAAAGAAGTTGCTGATCTTTTGCGTGTCAAGGAGCGCAAGGTCTATGACCTTGCCGCCGCCAACGAGATCCCTCACCGACGGATCACGGGCAAGCTTCTGTTTCCGGTGGAGGCGATTCGCACCTGGGTCGATGGGCCGGATAACCCGCCGGGCAACGATCGGCCAAACGTGCTGGCCGGTTCTCACGACCCGCTTCTGGACTGGGCCATTCGGGCCTCGGGTTGCGGTCTCGCGACACTCTGCAACGGCAGTCATGACGGGCTGACACGGTTTCAATCGGGCGCAGCGACAGCGAGTGGTCTGCATCTGCCCGAACAAGCTGGCTGGAACATCTCCGCAGTTTCGAATGCCGGTCTTGTCAACAGCGTCCTTATCCATTGGGCCGTGCGCAAACGCGGGCTTCTTGTTGCGTCCGGGACGAATGATGGCATCCGGTCCATGGCAGACCTCAAAGGACGGCGCGTTGCAATGCGCCAGCCAGGTGCAGGTGCTGCCTTGCTCTTGACCAGACTGCTGACCGAGGCGGGGCTGAGCGAAGGCGATCTGGACCTGAGCAGGGACCAGGCCCACACGGAAAGTGATGCAGCGGCTGCCGTCGCAGCCGGTGACGTCGACGCCTCGCTCGGCATAGAAGCAATGGCAAGGCAATTCAAACTCGCCTTCATTCCCCTCGTGGATGAAAGTTTCGACTTGTTGATCGACCGCAAATCCTATTTTACCGAGCCGTTGCAAAAACTCTTCGCGTTCTCGAGAACAACCGGTTTTCGGGACAAGGCCGATTCTCTCGGCGGGTATGACATGAAGGATCTCGGTACGGTCCGCTGGTTATCCGACTGAGATCAGACAGGACACAAGCATGAGCGACATTCGCGCGCACGAAATCATGGTGCCGACATCCGAACCCGATGACGCGAGGCTTCATTTCATCGGACGTATCCACACGCCATGGACCGACCGAAAGGACTGTCCGCGTCAGGGGAAACAGGATGGACCGGAGTGCCGGATCGAGATCTTCGAACCATGGGTTCCGGCGCTGAAAGGGATCGAGGACTACGACCAGATAGAAGTTCTTTACTGGCTCGACAAATCCAGGCGGGACCTGGTCGTACAAAATCCGGGTCACAGCGACAGAACTTATGGAACATTTGCACTGCGCTCGCCCGTCCGCCCCAATCCGATCGGGACAGTCGGTGCAAAGCTGGTGAAGGTCGAGGGTTCGACATTGATCGTGCGCGGCCTGGACTGTCTGAACGGAACTCCGCTGCTCGACCTCAAACCGGACCGTTGCGCCTTTACGCCCAAGGCGTCACCGAAAGACTGACAACACAACCCATGCCGTAACCAGTAACGGATATTCGGGTCACACCCTTTGGACAACTTGACAACTGTAGTCCGGAACTGAAAATTCCGGCGAAAGAGCGCCTGTTCCGGGCGGTTTCGGGAGGATTTCATGAAATCAGGATCAGAGACCGGTTTGACCGGTATCAACGACGTCGTGTCGATCGACAGGCAGGGCGGGATCGCGCTCGTTGCGCTGAACAATCCGCCCGTGAATGCCGCCTCGCATGCGGTGCGCTCCGGCCTCTGGCAGGCCATCGAAACTCTGCAGAACGAGCCGGAGATCAAGGTTATCGCCATCTACGGCGAAGGCCGGACCTTCATTGCCGGCGCGGATATCCGGGAGTTCGGCAAACCTCCCAGGGATCCCTGGCTTCCCGACCTGTGTAATTTCATTGAAGACTGCAAGACACCCGTCGTTTGCGTTCTTCACGGCACAACGCTCGGCGGTGGACTGGAGGTCGCCCTCGCCAGTCATGCACGTGTCGCCCTTGCCGGTACAAAGGTCGGGCTGCCCGAAGTCTCCCTCGGAATTCTGCCCGGTGCCGGCGGCACCCAGCGCGCACCTCGTCTTGCCGGCATAAAAGCGGCGCTCGATCTCATCACGAGCGGCAAACCCATTTCGGCAAACCAGGCGCTGGAACAGGGACTGATTGATCAAATTGCAGACGGCGCGCCGCGCGAGGTTGCCCTGACCGCAGCCAGGGAATTGCTCGACGGCGAACTGGCAAGCAGACGCACATGCGACCTTACCGTTGCAGACGACCCGCAGGCGCTGACCGCGATGCGCGACAAACTGGCAAAAACGCAACGGCTGCTGTTTTCGCCGCACAAATGCGTCGATGCGGTCGAGGCCAGCAGACTGCCGCGCGAGGAGGGCCTCAAGGAGGAACGCCGTCTTTTCAACGACTGCATGGACAGTCCGCAACGGGGTGGCCTGGTCCACGCCTTCTTCGCAGAACGCGCGGTCGCCAAGGTTCCGGAATCCTCCGCCACGCCGCGTGACATCCGGAAAATCGGTGTCATCGGCGGCGGCACGATGGGCTCCGGCATCGCGACCGCCGCTCTCCTTGCCGGGTTTCAAGTGACCATGACCGAGCGGGACAAGGCCGGTCTCGACCGGGGCACATCGACAATAGGAGCCAATCTCGACGGTGCCGTGAAACGCGGAAAGCTAGGCGCCGGGGCCCGGGATGAAATTCTTTCCTCCAAGCTCTCAACGGCGACGGAACTTGATGCCTTGTCGGACGCCGACCTCATCATCGAGGCCGTGTTCGAGGACATGGGTGTCAAACGCGAGATCTTCGGAACGCTCGACAAGGTGGCCAGACAAGGCGCCATTCTTGCGTCCAACACCTCCTATCTCGACATCGACCAGATTGCGGCGGCGACCAGCCGGCCGGGGGATGTCATCGGACTGCACTTCTTTTCCCCTGCCCACATCATGCGGCTCATGGAAGTGGTCGTTGCCGAAAAGACCGGCGCGGACGCGGTTGCCACCGGCTTCGCCCTTGCAAAGAAACTGAAGAAGATCGCGGTTCGCTCAGGTGTCTGCGACGGCTTCATCGGCAACCGGATCATGACCTTCTACAAGAAGGCGGCCGACTACATGATGATGGATGGTGCTTCGCCGGAGGAAATCGACAAGGCGATCACCGGCTTCGGCTTCGCCATGGGCCCCTACCAGGTGGCCGACCTTGCCGGTCTTGATATCAGCTGGGCTGCCAACAAACGCCGCGCGGCGACGCGCCCTGCCGAAGAGCGCTACATTCCGATCGCCGACGAGATTTGCGAAAAGGGCTGGTTCGGACGCAAGACCGGACAGGGTTTTTACATCTACGACGCAGAGGGCACCCGCCCCAATCCGGCCGCGCTTGCAATTATCGACGCAGAGCGCGCCAAGGCAGGCGTTTCACCAAGGACCTTTGCCGAAGACGAGATTGTCAGCCGCTTCATCACCGCAATGATCCTGGAAGCAACGCGCGTCCTTCAGGAAGGCATCGCACTCAGGCCTGTCGACATCGATGCAGTCTTCCTGTTCGGCTACGGCTTCCCGCGCTTCCGCGGCGGCCCGATGCACACCGCGGACCAGATCGGTGCGGCGGAACTGGTTCGGCGGATCGAGGACTATGCGCAGGAAGACGCGTATTACTGGCAGGTTCCGGCGTTGCTGCGGAAGCTGGCTGAAAGCGGTGGGACCTTTGCCGAGATGAATGAGCAGAGCTGAAACATCTTTGGGTGTTGACTTGGCCACGACCTCGTCCTGTGGAAGCGAGTAGCGCTGTCTTGCAGGAAGTGTCACGAATTCCGGTACATGAGGCCCATCTTTCGTGACGTTGGTTTCTCCGGTTGTCATCCCGATGTGGCGCCTGGGCCAGGACCGGGATCCAAAACGCCGGCGTTTTCCGGTAAACCCACAAACAAATGCAATTACTGGATCCCGGATCTTCGCTGCGCGGCGCCCGGGACAACAAAACGGGGTTTCAGCACCGTTCGGGACATCAAGTATCGGCGGTTTGGATTCAAGCAGATTTCGCCGCTTCCAGCCCGCCTTTTGCGTATTCGGGTACACTGGCCCCGAGCTTCAATCCCAGTTCCGGATTGGAAGCATTGCCGTCAAGGGATCGCTTCTTGACGCCCTGGAGGATCGCACCCATGCGGAAAAAGGCAAAGGCGAGGTAAAAGCCGAAACCCGGAATGCCGGGCAGCCCCATGCGCGCGCAATAGGCGTCGATGAAGGCCTCATCCCCGGGAATACCCAGCATCGCCCGGTCGACCCCTGCGAGACCCCGCCCCTCATTTCCCGGAGGCCGTTGCCACTGCATGATCAGGGCGGCAAGGTCCGCGAAGGGATGGCCGATTGTCGAAAGTTCCCAGTCCAGAACGGCCACACACTCGGGGCCATTTTCGGCAAAAAGAAGATTGTCGATACGATAGTCACCGTGAACCAGAGTCCTCTTGCCGTCGTCGTCCGGTACGTTTTTGTCGAGCCAATCGATCAGCATGTCCATTGCTGCGATTTGTTCGGTTTCGCTGGCACGATACTGCTTGGTCCAGCGATCGATCTGGCGTCTGTAGTAGTTTCCCTCAGGCCCGAAGTCCGAAAGGCCAACCGCCGCCAGGTCAATCGCGTGAATGGCCGCCACAACCCGGTTCATGCTGTCGTAGATGCCGGTCCGCAGGGTCTTATCGAGTCCGGGCAGCCTCGGATCGTCGAAGTTCCGGCCCCTCACCAGTTCCATGACATAGAAGGCCGACCCGAGAATTCTGTCGTCCTCACACAGGACATGCATCTTCGCGACCGGGACATTGGAGCCCGCGAGAGCGTGTTGAACCCGGAATTCCCGGTCGACTGCATGAGCGGATTTCAGCAGGACACCGGGCGGTTTGCGGCGCAGGACATAATTGCCGGAAGCTGACGTTAATCGGAATGTCGGGTTGGACTGGCCCCGATTGAATTTTTCAGCCTGTACCGGCCCTGCAAATCCGTCGAGATTCCGGTTCAGCCAATCGGCTAGTGCCTTCAAGTCCAGTTCCGAACCGGCAGGTGCCATCATCAGATCCTGTCATTGGTATACTTCCGCAGCTCCGTGCGGGCCACCTGACGTCGATGCACGGCGTCCGGACCGTCCGCGAATCTCAGGGTCCGCAGGTGAGTCCACATGGCAGCAAGCGGGAAGTCCTGGCTGATGCCGGCTGCGCCATGAACCTGCATGGCCTCGTCGACGATTTTCAGCGCCATCAGGGGCGCGACGACCTTGATCTTGCTGATCCAGGGCTGGGCGGCGCGCGTTCCCCTGGTATCCATCATCCAGGCCGCCTTCAGACAGAGCAGACGCGCCATCTCGATCTCCATGCGCGCGTCGGCGATGATGTCGTAGTTGGCACCGAGATCGGTCAGTTTCCTGCCGAATGCCTGCCGGTTCATGGCCCGTTTGCACAGGAGTTCAAGCGCCATTTCGGCCTGACCGATCGCCCGCATGCAGTGGTGGATGCGGCCCGGACCAAGACGGCCCTGCGCAACCTCGAAGCCCTGTCCCTCGCCGAGCACCAGATCTTCCGCCGGAACCCGGACATCGGTGAAACGGATATGCATGTGGCCATGCGGGGCATCATCTGCTCCAAAGACCTGCATCGGTCGCAGGACTTCAATCCCGTCGGCATCGCTCGGCACCAGGAACATGGAATGCCGGCTGTGTTTGTGGGCAGACGGATCTGTTGAAGCCATGACGATATAGAGCCTGCAACGCGGATCTCCCGCCCCGGTCGCCCACCATTTTTCGCCGTTGAGGATCCAGTCATCCCCGTCGCGGGCCGCGCTCAGCGCAATGTTGGTGGCATCGGACGAGGCGACGTCCGGCTCGCTCATCAGGTATGCGGAGCGGATCGTTCCCTCCAGAAGCGGTTTCAGCCAGCGCTCCTTGTGCACCTGCGACCCATAGCGCTCAAGCACCTCCATGTTGCCGGTGTCGGGTGCATTGCAATTGAAGACCTCGGCGGCGATCCCGACCTTGCCCATTTCCTCCGCGAGATAGGCATATTCGACGGTGGACAGCCCGAAGCCTCTTTCGCTGTCGGTCAGCCAGAAATTCCAGAGCCCGCGTTCCTTCGCCTTCGTCTTGAGGGTTTCCAGAATTTCCAGCTGCCGCGGCGTATGCTGGAACCGGTCTCCGGACGGATGCCCGCCAACCTCGTGATGAAACTCGATATCCAGCGGTGCAATCTCTTCCTCGACCATCTGCCGGACCTGCTCGATGAGCGGCCGCACCCGGTCCGATATGCCCAGATCCATGACGTCTCCCTAAATGATCTCTCGCATGCGTTCGCAAGCATCCCGGTATTCACGTTCCAGACGATCAACCACGGCCGCTGCCGGTCCGACCGACTTGATCGCTCCGATCCCCTGCCCCGCGCCCCAGATTTCCCGCCAGGCCTTCGGCAGTGGACCATCGTCCGGCATGACGCTCACATCCCAGTCCGGCGGCAAGTTGTCCGGGTCGAGACCGACCCGTGTCAACGACCCTTTGAGGTAGTTGGCCGGATGCCCGGTGAACAGGGATGACGTCAGGACGTCTTCCGCTGCTGCCTTCACCATCATCTCCTTGTAGACCGGGTCGGCATTGGCTTCGTTCGTTGCCACGAAGGGTGAGCCGACATAACCGAAATCGGCCCCCAGCACGCGAGCCGCCAAAAGAGCTTCACCTGTGGAGACCGCTCCTGCAAGCAACAATGGGCCGTCGAACCACTCGCGGATCTCGCGCACAAGGGCAAATGGCGATTGTGGCCCGCCGTGACCGCCCGCCCCTGCCGCAACCGCGATCAGTCCGTCGGCGCCCTTGCCCACCGCCTTTTTTGCATAGGTGTTGTTGATGACATCATGAAGCGCAATGCCCCCGCACGAATGAGCGGCGTCGTTGACCTCGACCCGCGCACCCATGGACGTGATCCAGACCGGAACTTTCCACTTCGCACAGATTTCGACATCCCGTTCGAGCCGGTCATTGGACCGGTGGACGATCTGGTTGACGGCGAACGGCGCCGCCGGCCGATCCGGATTTGCCTGATTATGGCGGTCAAGCTCTTCGGTAATCTTCTTAAGCCATATCTCGAGCAACACCGGACCGCCTGGTTCATCCCGGGCATTGAGTGCCGGAAAGCTGCCGATGATCCCGGCCTTGCACTGCGCAATCACGAGATCCGGGCACGAGACGATGAAAAGTGGCGCCGCCACTGCCGGAATTCGCATGTCCTGCAAGACAGTTGGAAGCGTTCGCGCCTTCAGCATGCTGGCTGTTTCTCCTCATTGCGGACCAGATAGAACCTGTTGAGCCAATCAGCCTTGAGCGCGGGACGGGTCTCGCCTTCGATTTCCACGGTTGCCTGCCAGAGAAGATCAACCTCACCTGGCCTGATTTCGTTCACCTTTGCCAGGACGAAACGACCACGAACCTTTTGCCCGGCCTTCACTGGAGAAAGGAACCTGACCCGGTCGAAACCGTAATTGATGCCCAGGCGAGATCCGGAGATTTTCGGCTGCGCCTCCTGGCCCATGACCGAGAGCAGGGACAATGTCAGAAAGCCGTGCGCTATCGTTCCGCCAAACGGGGTCTTGGCAGCGTTTTCCGGGTCGACATGAATGAACTGGTGATCCTGCGTCACGTCGGCAAAGGAGTCGATGCGCGCCTGATCAATCAGGTACCAGGACGACACCCCGACATCCTCACCGATCAATGATTTCAGCTTATCGACCGTAAGTGCGCGCGCATCCTCACTCGCAGTCACGCATAGGCCTCCTGGAACAGGTCCGGTCCGGTTTCGACGTTTATACCTCCGCTGATCGGGAGGATTGCGCCGGTGACGTAAGCCCCGCCGCGACCGCACAGGTATTGCAGGGCCGCAGCAATGTCTTCCCTGCGGCCGACCCTACCGAGTGGAACCTGTGCGCCGACCCGGCTCCGGACTTGTTCATCTTCCGTCGCGAAGGCGGTCATCTTGCTGACGAATGGTCCGGGAGCCAGTGCGTTGACCGTAATCCGCCTGTCAGCCAGTTCCTTGGCGAGAATCTTCGTCAGGTGGTGGACTGCCGCCTTGGAGGCTGCGTAGCTGTAGGCGCGATCGCCATGCGGTAATTCCCCCATGACGGATCCGACATTGACGACGCGCGCGGGATCGTCATCGCTTGCTGCAGTTTCCAGCAGGGGCAGGAGTTTCTGGGTCAGATGGAACAAACCTGTCACATTGAGCTGCATGACCCGTTCCCAGGCGAAATATGGAAACTCGCCCAGCGGCGTGCCCCAACTGGTGCCGGCATTGTTCATCAATATGTCGAGCTTTTCTGTACGATTGCCGATTTCGGCAGCCAGGGCATCAATGCCCTGCTCGGTTGCGACGTCCCCGCCAAAACCCTCTGCCCGTCCGGAGTAACCGGCGGCATTCAAGTCATCCGCGGCTGCCTCGCAGGCCTCTTCTTTTCGGCTTGCGATGAAAACCCTGGCACCGGCAGCAACCAGTCCTTCTGCCGCCATACGGCCAACCCCTGTCGCGCCACCTGTGACAAGTGCCGATTTTCCAGAAAGTCCAAAAAGAGCATCCGGGGTCATAAATTGCCCTCGGCACGCTGTTTTCTGAGTGTCAGCTTGGAAACCTTGCCTGTCGCAGTAAGGGGAAGCTGATCCACGAAGACAATTTCGTCAGGCACCTGCCATTTTGCGAGCTTGGCCATGAGAAGCCCGCGCAACTCGTCCTCCTGCGGCTGCGCATCTTCCCGGGGAACGACAATCAGCAACGGCCTTTCGTCCCATTTGGAATCTGGCACGGCGATCACCGCACAATTGGCGACGCCTGGATGGGACATGACAATGTTCTCAAGATCGAGCGAACTGATCCATTCGCCACCGGACTTGATCAGATCCTTCGACCGGTCGGTGATCTGCAAAAACCCTTGCGGGTCGATCTTGGCAATATCACCCGTACAGAACCATCCATCCTGATCGAACACAGGTTTTGAAGCCTCCGGATCTTCAAAATAACCGGAGGTGATCGTATTGCCGCGCACGTAGAGATGCCCTTGTGACTTGCCGTCATGCGGCAATCGATTGCCGGCATCGTCGACGATTTTCATATCCACGCCGAACACACCGCGCCCCTGGGACTGCTTGCGATCGATACGTTTTTCAAGCGGCAGATCCGCCATATCCGGCGGCAGGTTGCACTGGGTGCCGACCGGGCTCATTTCTGTCATGCCCCAGGCGTGACAGACGTTCACGCCCTTCGTCTCAAAAGCCTCAATGAGCGCGCGCGGCGCTGCAGAACCTCCGATCACGACATCACCAAAGCCATCCGGCAAGTTGCCTCTCTGCGTGATTTCATTCATCAGGCCGAGCCAGACAGTCGGTACACCCCATGCAGAATAGACCTTTTCCCTGTCGAGCAGCTCAAACAGGCTTTTGCCGTCGAGCGCGCCGCCCGGAAACACCAGGCTTGCTCCGGAGAGCGGAGCTGCATAGGGCAGTCCCCACGCATTCACATGAAAGAGTGGCACCACCGGCAATATGCGGCCACCTTCCTGCAGAACCTTCGGAATCGTTACGCACAGCATAAAGGCGTGCAGTACCGTCGAACGGTGCGAAAAGAGCGTCCCCTTGGGGTTTCCCGTGGTGCCGGAGGTGTAGCAAAGACCCGCCGCTTCATTCTCATCGAAATCCGGCCAGCCGATGTCCTGAGGTTGTCCCTCCAGCAGCTCTTCGTAACACAGCACATCTTCCATCGAAGTCTGTGGCATGTGTTGCCTCTCGGTCATGATGACGACGCGCAGGTCATTCGGCAGCTGGTCGCGCAGTTTCTCGATGATAGGCACGAATGTGGTGTCGCAGAAGATGATCCGGTCCTGCGCGTGATTGATGATGTAAATCATCTGCTCGGCTGAAAGCCGCGGATTGATTGTGTGACAGACCGCACCAATACCGGAGATCGCGTAGTAAAGTTCGAAATGCCTGTAGCCGTTCCAGGCAAGTGTCGCGATCCGGTCGCCCTGCGCTACCCCCAGTGACTTCAGACCATGGGCCAGCTGCGCGGTGCGACGCGCCGTTTCTCGGTAGGTCGTTTTGTGGATATCACCTTCGGTTCGAACGGAGACGAGTTCACCGAGCGGATAGTTTTCCGCGGCAAAGGTGATGATGTCCGCTATTTTCAGCGGACGGTGCATCATCATTCCCTTCATTCGTGTCCTCCCAAACACTGTTGCGAATACGCAATCGTTCAAAGGGCCCGGGTGCATACCCTCGCGACAGACCGTAGCGTGGGTGTCGCTCTCTGGGAAGGCTGACTGACGAAATCCTTTGACAGTGCGTCCCAGTTGCGCCAAACCCCTGCCCGAACCCGGGGTCCGGCTCATGCGAAGGACCTTTGCCGCCAACCGGAAGGATCAAATCTGCTTCATGACCCAGAAACTGGTCATTGCCGTGTGCACAGCGCAACGCCCGAACATGCTCAAGGCGTGCCTTGCAAGCCTCGATCGGCTTGTCGGTCCGGAAAGCACCGAGCTTTCGATCGTGGTGGTGGAAAACGATCCCAAACCCTACTTCACCGGTGCTTCGGCCGAAGAAGCGAGGTCGGTTCTGCAGATCCCGGTCTTCTTCTATCACGAGGGGCGCAAGGGCATTCCCTTTGCACGCAACACGGCGCTGGAGGCCGCGCTGGAACACGATCCGGATTGGGTCGCGCTGATCGATGACGATGAACGCGCAGAGCCCGACTGGATCGAAAAACTGCTGCAAGCCTGCAAAACATTTTCAGCCGAGGTAGCCAACGGGCCTGTCCGCCGCATCTACGAAAAACCTGCGCCGCACTGGTGGAAGTCGCAACTCCTCAAACCCCGGCCAACCGGAACCGAGATCACCGAAGCGCCCACCAACAACGTGCTGATCAACGCAAGAATAATCCGTGCAGACGGGCTGGGGCTGCGCTTTGACGAGCGCCTGACCTTCGGCAGCGAGGACATTGACTTTTTCCGCCGGACCCATGCGGCCGGCGCCAAGATGATCTGGGTCGACGATGCCTTTGTCGAAGAAGACATTCCCGCCTCCCGCGTAACCACCAAGCGGCTGCTCAGCAGGATGCACATGGCAGCAACTTCGGGCGCATTCAACATCGTGTTGCGTGAGGGGAGAGGCAAGGCGGCGCTGCATTTCATTCCCAAGAGCACGCGGCGCATGGTCTTTGGACTGCTTGCCACTTTGTTCGGCTTCTGCCTGAAACCGTTCGCGCGCCAGCGGGGGGAAAAACTCTTTTATTACGGGCTCATCCGCCTGATGAAAGGGTCGGGAAACCTGCGCGGACTGCTTGGCCGCGCGCACAACTACTATGACGTGATCGATGGCAACTGACGTGGCACAGCGCTCGACAAAACTTGCCCACATTCATCTTGGTGTCGACGGTGGCGCAGAGAAGTTTTTCGTAAGGCTGTCGCGGGCGCTGGCGAAGCGCGGCGTCGAACAGATCGCCTTCATCCGGCATGACAGACCGTGGCGCGATGAACTCGCCGAACACTGCACGGTCCGGGAACTGAAGTTCAGCCGCTCGCACCTGAAGCGCCACTTCGTGCGCTGGGGTGTGTCCAAGGAGATTCGCGATTTCGGCGCTTCCACGACACTGGGCTGGATGAGCCCTGCAAGCAAATGGATGCCGAAGCCCGGACCGGATATGCGCACCTTCTTGCGCCTTGGTGATTTCCCGGACGGCTTTCACACTTATGGCAATGTGCAGCAGTTGATCGGCAATACGCCGGAAATCATCAGGCAGGCCGTCGAATTGGGCTGGCCTGCCGAGTGTGCGCACATGATCAGCAATTTCGTGGATCCGCTGCCGGACAATCTGCAACCGGTCAATCGGTCGGAATTCAACACTCCGGAAGATGCGACCGTGCTGATCGCCCTTGGCAGGTTTGTTCAGCGCAAACGCTTCGACCTCCTCATCGAGACACTGGCGCGGCTTCCTGATCCCGTTCACGCCTGGCTGATCGGTGATGGTGAATTGATGAACGACATGAAGCTTCTGGCGAAGCAACTGGGCGTCGAGGCGAGAACGCATTTTCTCGGATGGCAAAAGGATCCCACGCCATTCCTGAAGGCTTCGGATATCCTGGTCTGTCCCGCCGACGACGAACCGCTCGGCAATGTGGTCCTTGAAGGCTGGAACGCCGGCCTTCCCGTTGTCGCCACGGCGTCTCCCGGTCCAAGCTGGCTGATAGAACACGGCAAGACCGGACTTCTGTCACCTTGCGGAGATGCGGAGGGGCTCGCGGGGTCGATACGAACCGTTTGCGCTTCGTCGACCGCGTCAACCGACCTCGCGGGTCGGGGAACAGAATTCTTGCGGGCGCGGTATTCTGAAGCCGGCATTGTCGTCAGGTACCTGCAATTGATTTTCACAGACAAGCACGGGAACAATGGCAGATAAGCACTCAAAATGGGATGCCGGAGCCGGAGCGAATTGGCAAACATGAAAAAAATCTGCATTTTCACATATGCCTTTATGCATCCACACCACACGATGGTGAATTTTCATATCGAAAACCTGTTCTCCGGGACGGCTGTCGTTTGCGCCGGCAAAGAGACGGAATACCAACCCGTGAAACGGACCGTATTCGATCGGAGTAGTGTGACTGCTTCCAACCTGGACGCTGCAATGGAAGCCATTTTCGGGTTCACGAACAAACTGAGGGGCTTGCCGACCAAAAATCTCATCGGGACCGAGCGGGCGCGCATCATCGATTTTTTGCGCCGTGAAAACGTCGATGCCGTGTTGTGCGAATTCGGCTGCATCGGTGCAGAAGTCATAAGCAGCATCGGCAATATTGGCATTCCCATGTTCACGTATTATCGCGGATACGACGGTACGATGAGAATCCGTTCAGCACGTCAGCGCCGGCTGACCGCGCGTGCTCTCAAAAAAACGGCAGGTCTGTTTTTCGTCTCGCAATATCTGAAGGACAACCTTGCCAGCTACGGGCTTGTGCATCCGAACAGCCATGTCATCCCAAGCGGTGTCAACACGGACAAGTTCCACCCGGTGGAAAAGAAGAAGAACAAGTTTGTTGCCATAGGCAGGCTGGTTGACAAGAAACGGCCGGACATTACCGTCCGCTCATTTTGTGAAGAGGCAAAGTCGGTTCCGGATGCAACGCTTTCGATGCTTGGCGGCGGTCCCTGGCAGGAACGGTGCCAGCAAATTATTCGCGACAGGGGCATGGAAGACCGGGTGGAACTCCTGGGAGAACAGTCCCATGGCAATGTTCTGAAGCACCTGCAGGAATCCGAATTCTTTTTGCAACACTCGGTCACCAGCCCCGAAGGCGATGGCGAGGGAGCGCCGACCTCCATTCAGGAGGCTCTTGCTTGCGGATGCGTTGTCCTGTCGACACGTCACGCTGGTATTCCCGAGTTGGTTAGCGAAGGCGAAACTGGATTTCTGGTCGACGAACTGAACGAGACTGGATTTCGCGGACTCATTGGCGATGCCCTTTCAGGGAAAATCGATGTAGGAAAAATTGGGCAGGCAAGCCGGAGTTTCGCTGTGGGCAATCTCGACAACAGGTTGTTGATCAAGCGGCTGGAAAGTGTTCTAAGCGATGCTTGAAGAGGAAACTCTAGCTCCTTTGGAGCAATTGAAGAGCCAGTAACCGTCAACCCGCCTCCTGTGAGACTATTTACTTGGTGGACACGGAAACAAGTTTGATGCCCCTACAAGGCAGGGCGTCCTTTTTGACGAACGCGGCAGCCCGCCTCTGGTCAGGATATCGAACCAACAACAAGTCAGTCCGGTAACTATGTGCAGTTTTCTCTTTTCAACTCTTGAACCTGAAACAGACGCATTCAACACAATGATGTCGCTCAGGGGCCCGGACAGCACCGCGACACTCTCATTGAACGGCCATTTTTTCTGCCACAATCTTTTGTCGATGCGCGGAGACTTCGTTGCACAGCCCTTTGTGTCGGATGACGAGAAAATCGTCATCATGTTCAACGGCGAAATCTATTCCTGTCCGGACTCCTACAATACCGAGGTCCGCTTTCTCCACGATATGTACAAGGAACATGGCGTCGGTTGCTTTTCCCGGCTGGATGGAGAATTCGCGATCATTCTTGCCGACTATGAAAAAAGCACAGTCTTTGTCGCTCGCGACTGTTTTGGGACCAAGCCCTTGTATTTCGGCTCACGAGGAGACGATTTCGGATTTGCAAGCTACCGGGGAGCGCTTGCAGCGCTAGGGTATGCAGATATCAAATCACTGAAACCCAACCACGTGGTTGAATATGCATTCAACAATGAACGCATCCTGGAACGAGAGATCTATACGTTCAACATTGCTCAATACAAAACTGACCTAACGGACTGGTTCGAGGCATTCGACAAGTCGGTTGCAAAAAGGGTAAAACACCTTCGCGGCAAGGCCTTTGTCGGACTCTCCAGCGGGTACGACAGCGGGGCGATCGCTGCGTCCCTGATTCATCAGAACAAAACCTTTATCAGCGTCACGATCGAGGGCCGGGAAGATCCGGAAGTGGTTCAACGGCGTTTCGCCGCTGTCGAGGCTTCCGGCAACCAAGCGCTGCTTCTGTCGGAGACGGAACTTGACCTTACCGGTCTGCGATCCTGGCTGCAGGACCGCGTTGAAGATCAACCCTATTTCATCATCAATGACGACGGTGAACGCACAGAAACAGGGAAAAGCGTGCACACGGACAAGGCGGCACTCATGCTGGCCGGGGTATGCACAAAGGCGAAGAACGCTGGCGCTCTTGTTTACCTGTCTGGTAGCGGTGCCGACGAGATCGTGTCCGACTACGGTTTTGGAGGGAAGAAGTTCTTCGCACACAGCAATTTCGGCGGCCTGTTTCCAACCAATTTTCTGGGTCAATTCCCCTGGTCGTCCTTCTTCGGGAGCACACAAGCTGCCTATCTTTCAAAGGAGGAGATGGTTGCCGGGTCTTTCGGGATGGAGGCAAGATACCCTTTTCTCGACCGGATTGTCGTACAGGAATTCCTGAACCTGACAGCTGACGTCAAAAACAGGCAATACAAGTCGGCCATCAGCGAATATCTTAAGCTGAGGGATTTTTCAGTCAAAGAAGACGTGAAGATCGGCTTCGGTTTCAAAGACAAGCAGAAGAAAAAGAAAAAAAGATTTTCCGGGATCAGGAAGGTCGCAAATTATTTTCAATAGTTCGCAGCTGCAGAACCAGGCGGCATGTTTGCCTCGATTCCGGTGAAAACCAAAAAAGCGCACCTGACTAAACGATTGCAAGGAATTTACGTTACTTGTAAATCTCTCGATATAGACCTCAAGCGCCCCTCCCGCAACGCAGATTGCTGAAGTGAAAAAGTGTATCTTCTCAACAAACTCCGAAAGCGCCGACTTAAGCGATGTACGAGGCAATTGCTGAAATCCGAAGGCAATGAATACGCCCGGCTTTTCAACAAGAAAACGTCACTGCTCGGACTCTCGACGGCCATAAGCTGGGATGGTGACAGGTACACCGTCAAAGACGACACATTGCCTTCGGTCAGCTACTGCTTCAGGCATGAGCGTCAGGGGCACATGGCGTACAAGGATGGCCTCGTGCCACGGGCACTCGATCTGGGCAGATCCTATTTTCTGGATCAGGTCGACTTCGATACTGGTGATGTCGTTCTGGATTGCGGTGCCAATGTTGGCGACTTTTATCTTTGGTTCCTGTTGAACAAGATTGATATCGACTACACCGGATTTGAGCCAAGCCCTGTCGAGTTTTCCTGTCTTCGCAGAAACGTCGAAGGTCAATCTGTCCATAACATCGGGCTCTGGAACAAAACGGATGAGCTCACGTTTTACGTCAGTTCCCAAGGCGCCGATTCAAGCCTGATAGAGCCCAGGTACTATGACGAAAAGATTGTCGTACAGACGAAAAGGCTCGATTCAATGATCGATGGCTCAGTGAAACTGCTCAAATTGGAGGCAGAAGGTGCAGAACCAGAGATCCTCGACGGTCTTGGCGACAAATTGCGCAACATTGAATACATCACTGCAGATCTTGGTTATGAGCGCGGCGTTGAAGCTGAAAGCACGCTCGTTCCAACAATAAATTTCCTACTCGCTAGGAAATTTGAATTGGTCGATGTTGGGCGAGGAAGGTTATGCGCTCTATTCAAAAACAGGCACAATTTCAACGGCTGAGTTCTCTTTATTCCTCAATGAGAAATTGAAACTGACTTCACAAACTAATAACCTTCCTGAGTATTTTTCTTTTGATTTTCTCTATTTTCCCAGGTTTCTTCTTCTTGAGAGTGTAAAATTTCTTCAAATTTTCAAATGCAGCGTAATCCTCCGCTAGTATTTCCGGATATTCGATATTCGGCTCGAGGTTCAATTTTCTTTTTTTGTTGCGGAATTCATCGACATTGCAATGTACTCCGCTTCCATCGAAGCCGATGTTTCGAACGTAGGAAACGTGCGGGTTCAAACACAATCCATTCTGTTTGAATATCGTCGCATACCAGAATATTGCCCAGGTGTTCATTCTCCCGTCGACATTGGCAAGTACCTGGAACCAGAATTTTTCGCCAATGTCCAGGTTGAAACGATCAATCATTTCCGGCGTGAACTCCGTGACGAGTTTTTCAGGTTTCCTTTCAAAATGCTGCCATCTGTCGCGCCATGTCCCCCAGCCCCAGCAGTTCATCAACCTGGAAAAATAGGACTGTCGCGAATTTCGATTTTCAGTCGGCTCATTGTATCCACAGATATGCCAGACCTTTTTCTCGCTTTCATATCTGGCAAGACTTGCATTCATGTAATTCAGAAATACCGGGCTCGTGACGATGTCGTCTTCAAGAACGATGATATTGGAATACTCTTCAAGAACCTTGTCTATTCCCTGAACAATACTTTTTGCCAACCCTATGTTCGCGTCTTGCTCAACGATCGTGAGCGACTTGAATGCGTTCATCCCGCGGGCGATCGTGCACACCTCCTGGATAAGCACAACGTCGTCTTCGTTCCGGGGACCATCCACGAAAACGAAGAGATCCGTTGCACTTGCAAGGTCGTTTTTGGCGATTGCCTCGAGTGTTCTTCGCGTATGTTCGGGCCGGTTGAATGCAAACAGCGCGACGGGAGCCAAGACGTTCAGATTCATTATTGGCCTTCCTTCACAGTTTTTGTTTTCGAACCGGCTTCAACAATCAAATCAAAGATCCAAAATATTATTTTATCAACAATTTGAACTATTCTTTGATTTTACCTTGGCCATTTCATCTTTTATGTTTTGCACATACGTGCGATTTGTCTTGGTGAACATGTCTAGCCACTCTTCTTTTCGACTATTTTCGACAGGTTGTTGTGTCGACAGAAATTCTCTTAATTGTATTGCTGCCCTATCAGGCTGACTTTGCAAATGCAGTACAACACCTTCCGGTATCTCGTCTGAATAGCTGGTGGAATTCGCGGTAACTGCTGTCACCGGCGCAAACCTAATGTTTTTGACTAGCGCCCCCTCGATCGAAGCCGACCACAAGGAAGGCGAAAGGACCACTTTGCAGCGAGAGACCGCGCTATTCAGTCCGCTCATCCAGCTCATTTCAACAAAGGTGCAGTTTTCAGGAATGTCTTCAATATCCCGAGGACATTTGAACGGAAACAAGAACGTGAGTTCCGGCGCGCGACGAGCAACTGCTAGCGCCCAGCGGCTTCCCTTGGCGAGAATGTCGTTGCCATGAAAAACAACGTCCCACTGAAACTCGGTCGTCTCCCTGTCTTCCGCAGGCTCTGTTTCTGCAATCAGGGATTTTTCTATTTCTGCCGTCCAGAGGCCGACTACAGGTACGGAGGTTCCGAATTGCTGTTCAGCCAGCTTGGCCTGCCGTTCATTTTGCGCCAGAAAACGAACTTTGCCCGAGTGTGCGAGTGAGTGCAGCTTCCTGATGAACGCTGTCGCGCTAGAAGTCTGCCTCGGAAAAGGTGCACAACCGAACATCTTCGCGGCTTGTTGAGTAGGATCACCGAGACATCTCAAGCATGCCTCATGTTCCATCGGAAGGTGATTGTAGCTGCGGACGCAGAAGAAACTGGATTCCAACAAATAGATCCAGCAGTTTCCACGCAAGAGCTTTATGATTCTCAATGTAGCAGAAAACCCAAGGTCCTGCGGATGCAACAGCAGGACTGGTTTATTCGAATTTCGCAGGATCCAAAGACGAACAAAAAACAAGAACCAGCGCGGTGCCCCCTTAGACCACAACAAAAGCTCGCGAAAGACCGATCGGTCATCCCGCTTGTCCAGCCTAGGTCCGGGCTCAATGTACTGCAGGCCTTGCGCCACCAGATAAGCTACCAGCTGACCGGTTCCCGATCTTCCGGCCGGAATTCCGCTTACCACGGCAAAATCACCTGAAATCCTGGGGTCTTCACCGCTCAACGGATATCCTTCCACACTTTCCAGGGAGCCTCTCCGCTTTGCCAAAGATCTTCGAGATATTGCTTTTCCCGCAACGTATCCATCGGTTGCCAGAACCCGTCGTGTACGTAGGCCGACATCTCTCCATCACGAGAAATCCCTTTCATCGGAGCCTGCTCCCAGGGAATATTTTCGATATCAAGATCCTGCAGGTAATTTGCGATCTGAGGAGAAAGAACAAAAAAACCACCGTTGATCCAGCCGCTTTCGCCCCTTGGTTTTTCGACAAAGCCACTAACCTTGGTATCGTCTATTTCAACGGCACCGAAACGACCAGGAAGCCTAACCGCTGTCACTGTCGCCAAGCGGTCCTCCTTGCGGTGAAAAGCAATGCTCTCGGCGATATCGACATCGGACAGACCATCGCCGTAGGTCATGCAAAAATCCTCATCGCCCACATACGGCAGTATCTTTTTGATCCGACCGGCGGTCTGCGTATTCAGCCCCGTCTCGATCAACGTGATTTTCCAGGGTTCGGACCGGTTTTCATGCAGCTCCACGCCACCGTTCTTCAAATCTATGGTGACATTGGAAACATGCATCAGGTAGTTGGCAAAATACTCCTTGATCATGTAACCCTTGTAGCCAAGGCACACGACGAAATCGTTTATTCCATGCGCCGAATACATCTTCATGATGTGCCAGAGGATCGGTTTGCCACCTATTTCGACCATCGGCTTTGGCCGCGTAACTGTCTCTTCAGCTAGTCTCGTACCGAGGCCGCCGGCCAAAATCACCGCTTTCATTTGATTGGTTCCAATCGTTCCATTGAGCCAAGAGCGGTTTCATAGGCATCGACCTGCACTTGCGTCAGCGCGGCAACATTTTCCCGTGCATGGAAGCACCGGTACCATTCGACCGTTTTCTGCAAAGCGGTCCGGGTATCCCAAAGCGGCCGCCATCCCAGACCGAAGAGCGCCTTTGAATTGTCCAGCGCCAGAATTCCGGCTTCCTTCTTTTCCGTTTCAACGTGGCCGGTCACCGCCCAGTCGGCATCCTCGCCCCAGCTTGTTTTCAGAAAGTCCGCAATTCGCCTGACTTCCCAAATTCCGTCGACATCAGGGCCGAAATTCCAGCCTTCACCGTAACGCTGCGGATCTCCCGCAAGCTTTTCAGCAAGGATCATGTACCCGCTGAGAGGCTCCAGAACATGTTGCCACGGCCTGATCGCATGCGGGTTCCTGATGCTTGCGGCTTGCTTTTTCATGAAGGATGCAACGATATCAGGCACAAGCCTGTCCTGCGCCCAGTCACCTCCACCGATGACATTTCCGGCCCTTGCCGTTGCCAACCCGATCTGCTTTTGAGCGAAGAAGGAATGCCTGTAGGACGCCGTGAGAATTTCAGCCGCACCCTTGCTCGCGGAATAGGGGTCCTTGCCGCCCATTGCTTCGTTTTCCCGGTACCCCCAAATCCATTCCTTGTTGTCATAGCATTTGTCGCTGGTCACCACGACAATCGCCTGAAGACCAACAATGGTTCGCAGGGCGTCGAGCAGATTGGCCGTACCCATCACATTGGTTTCGAAGGTTTCGAGCGGATTGTCGTAGGACAATCGCACCAATGGCTGGGCCGCGAGATGGAAAACGATCTCCGGACTGCAGCGGTCAACCGCATCCTTCACCTGTGGCAGATTCCGCAGGTCAATTCGGAAGTCGTTTTCCAGCCCGCTCCCGGCGTTCGTGCAGACATACAAATGCCGGTCACTTTCCGGGTCGAGCGCCAGGCCACTTACCGATGCGCCGAGTTTTTTCAGCCAGTGGAGTAGCCAGCTGCCCTTGAAACCGGTGTGACCGGTTACCAGTACGCGCTTGCCTCGCCAAAATTCTCTATCGAGCATAATCTCTTTCTGACACTAAAGGTCCCGATTTAACCGGTCGACTCATCCCATTCCCGCAGTAATTGTTCAACACCCTGTGCGATATTTATTCTTGGATTCCAGCCGCTGAATTTTGGGCCAACATACGGTACCATAAGCTGATTGCTTCGATAGGGACGGGCACCCCACCTGACGTTCATCGGCTGACCCGATCCCCTTTCGACAACGCGCGCCAACTCTCTCACCGTCAGAACTTCCTCACCGCACACAAACAGGTTCGGGTTGCGGAACTTTTGGTCAAGGCGCAGATTATTGAGCGCTAGAACAACCGCTGAAACCGCATCTTGGACGTGCAAAGGCACCATTTTCTGTTCGCCGGGTGTAGCGTCCATCCATTTGCCCGTTTTTGCAGCCGAAATCAGTTCTGGAAGAAGTTTGGGTCTGGTGTCACCAGGGCCGTACAAATCGTAAAGGATAAGCGTCAAAGCATTCAAATTATGCCAGTCTGCATAATACGACAGCAACTCCGAAAACGCCTGCTTTGTAGCTGCGTAAAGAGAATTCGGCCTAACATTTCCGTATTCTGCAAACTGCGAGAACGTACCTATATTAATAAATCCGGTCACGCCTGCCAGACGCGACGCCTCCAGTATTTTCCCTCCAAAAAGCAAATTGGCATTCAGAATATTTACCGCATTTCCTCCCGTTTCATTCGCCGGATAAATCGTTGCAACATGGATGATGTTGGTTATGTTGTGTCGTCCAATGTCTTCCGAAAGCTTAATTACGTCTCCATTGTCACAAATATTCGGAAAGTTCTGAAAAGCCTCTAACGGCCGACCTGCCCTGACCAGCGAGAAGACGGGAACGTTCAGACCAAGAAGTTCTCGCATAACGTGCCTCCCCAAAAACCCGCTCGCCCCAGTAACCAGGACACCACTCATTCATCTATCCTTTCAACAGTACACCTTGTGAAGATTTATTTCCCGAAACCGGGCCTAAGATCTTGAGAAAATCTTGCAGAGTTTTGATTGAACATTCGTAGAGTTGTTGACTCCATTTTGCGTAGTTCGACTGGGAATCCAAGCTGCAGATACGCACTCAACCGGTTGTCCGTTCTGTTTTCAATCACAAATCAAACCAATCGCCGGATGAGGACCATTTCAGCTTTCTCATAAAAAATACTGACTTTGGTTTGGTTGTTCATTGGCACGATTAGGTTTCAGATCTGTAATTTACGTTGCTTTGGCGGCTTTCCGGCACCCGAAGGGCCGGGCTCTTTCTCCCGCTGACTGCGTTGGTTTGCGCTTGTGGTGGGGTACACCGCAGCACACAAGCCGCCTGGTCAGCAGAAGAACGCGCGCAGGTCAAATGATCCAACACTCAATAGATGCGCTCTAGGACACCTCAATTCTCAGTGCAATTTATCAAGCTTTCTTGGCGGCCACGTGGAAATGCTTTGATGTGTCGATTGACGATCCTACTCGCCCTCGATTTTTCGACGCGGAACTTTCAGATTTGCAATTTCGCGGCCCCTCTATAAGTCGAAGGAACTCACTCATCCTGACGCCGAATATCAGAAAACTACAGTAAAATGGAACTCTTTATAGTGCTAATACTATTTGTCCTAACTATTTCTGTAAAACAGAAAATTTGCACGACCATCTGACCAGATGATTTTGTATCCTTGCGACTTCAACATAGCACTAATTTCACTTGCCCTTGCATAGGCAACTTTGGAAGGAAAATTTAGTTCGTCAATTTCCAGAAGTAATTGTTTGGGCAGGAATTTGTTGGAAAGCATATGCTTGACAACCTCAATTTCCGCCCCCTCAATATCTAGCTTTACAAGTTTAACTTTGCCCGGAGAAATCCCCAATTCTTCAAGGAGAGAAATCAAATCAACTGTTGGCACATCGATGTAATCCGTATCTTTTCTATAATCATTCTGAAAGTTGTTTATTGAGTGCGATACGTGACTCGAATCTTTTGGTTCATAGAACCGAACGGTACCTACTTCGTTCCACAGCGCTTTTTTTACAAGTATCAGCTGAGATGCATCAATCTTCGACAAATCATAGGAAGCAATATCCTGTTGTCCCGTTCGATTGAATGGCTTGCTGCTTGGCAAACCAAATCTCTCGCTAATCTGTTCAAAATGAACCACTGCTCGAGGCGTCGGGTCGACAACAATTACTTTCGCACCGTATCGATTTGCGAAAGCAACATCAAAAGACGCGTCTTCACCCAACCCTGCAGAAACGATCACAGAGCCAGACAGATCCTGATCATCAACCAAGGTCCAGCCGCCATACTCGGTTCCCAAATTAATGAGCGGGTGTTGTTTTGATGCTAAACGAAACTGCAGAGAATGCTTCTTTCCACGAAGCACCTTGATTTGATGTTGTATTTTCTTAGTCAGATCAGACATGAATTTTGGTCTTTTTTGCCTTCGCAGGTTTCAACACTTGCCCCATTTTGGAAACTCAGCGCTGGTGATTTGTCGACGCTTTGCCAATGGGTCATTGCTTACCGCACACATTGCAGATCGGTGCAGATCGGCTTCTCAGAGCCTCAAAATGACATGACACCGATCTTTCTCCAAGATTGATTGTTGGTCTTCTCGCTGTCATCCTCTGTTGTTTTTGCGTCGACAATGTGTATTCCGTTTTTGCCGAAACAATGAAACTGGCATCAAACAAAACCTTACAAAGAGTACTTCTTGACAATTTACGGAAATCAACTGACAGAACACTGGTCCCATAAGTAAATGAAGCAGAATTTTCATGACTGGACAGCTCGTGAAATGCGACTTCTTGTAAAATATAGATAAATAAAACCAAATTTATCCATTCTAAACACCTATCGAAAAAATAACAGATTTCTTCAAATAATTTAATTACCCAACACGGCATGTTATTTTTTAAATCTCACCTTTGGAAATAATATTATTATTTAAAATACTCAAATATTGCAGTCGCGCGTCTCGGCAGACTCGCAAATTCTTACTCCGCGTAGTCACGACATCATTGATTGCCTTCGCAAAACCGGCATCTGAAGAAGCTGCATGGGCGTTGCCACCGCTCAAAAGTTGCTTCATCGCGATGCCTTTGGAATGAACAATCACCTTCTCTGTCGCAATTGCATCTTGAACTATGCCCGACCCCTGAAGACCGTAAACGTCCGTGTCGTAAGGCAAAAGAATCAGGTCAGCGGACAAAAAGAGCTTGATGAAAGTATCAGGGTCCAACCGATCGGAATGGCGGGAGAATAGAATGCCGCTTTCTTCAGGCATCTCCTGGACAAAATTGTAAGCACCATTTTCTGCAAAATCCCGCTCCGAACCTTGGAGGATAATCTCAATCGGTTTCGACGCGGTTTTTTGTTTGAGAAGTTCACGCAGACAATCGGTGATCCCACCGATGCGCTCATACCCCTTTCCTGGCCGCGGTGCGCCGAACAGGCCAACCCTGAATGGGTCGGACTTCGCAGTCGTCGGCACTTCAGGTGGAAGGGCAGGATCGAAACTGCAAGGAAGATAAAAACCGCCCTGAACATCCAACCCGTATTGAACATTCAAATGCGCCGCCATTTCCTCGGTCTCGCAGAAAAGGGACAGATTGCTCTTTCGGGAAAGTATTTCTGAGAGTACCCCAAGACGCTCTTCCCGCCTGGCAGTCTTGTGTTCCCCCAACTCGGGATCGAGGAAACGGAGGACAAGGCGCGGTGACCGGTCCTTTCTTTCATCCACGAGCTGAGATGCCGATTCGAGTGCCTCGAGATCCGCGGACGGAACAATCAGGAGATCGCTGGTGTTCAAATCAAGCTTGTCGCAGACCTGCGAAAGCTCCCGGCCATAGGGTGATTTTGGCAAGGACAGGATTTGCCCAGACAACGCGGCCCTGAAAACAGCGTCGATTTTCTGCCTCAACGATCCGTTTCCGATCCGCCACCGAAGTCTGGAAAGCTCTCTGGAGCGAGCCGAAATCCTGGCGGTGGCCTCGCCCAGAAACCCATCATAATCCTCCCCCGTCACGAGATGAAGATCATGGCCCGGCAGCATTTTCTGCAACGCGCCTATCTGGGTGTGCTGATGGCCGCGATTGCGGACGAGTTTCCGTTCGACAATCACCAGCTTTCTTCGAGAGCTGTCTTGTTCGGGCATCTAGTTTCCGGATCCGGAACCGAAGGCCTGAGCGTAGGTTTCGGAAACACCCTGGCGCAACGTGCGCGCCCGATTCCAGCCAAGCCCATTCAAAAACGATGTGTCAGCGAGTTTGCGAGGCGTTCCGTCCGGTTTGCTGGCATCAAACCTCAACGTGCCTTCAAAACCCGCAACGGTGCAAATGAGTTTTGCGAGGTCACCGATACTGACTTCTTCGCCGGATCCGATATTTACCGGCCTGGGGCCGGAATAAAATCTTGTCAGGAACACGATTGCATCCGCCAGGTCGTCAACATGCAGAAATTCCCGGAGCGGTTTTCCGCTGCCCCAGACTTCAAGCGTTTCAGAACCCTGCTGCTTTGCCTCATGCGCCTTTCGCATCAGCGCCGGCAGGACATGGCTCGAATTAAGATCATAATTGTCTCCCGGGCCATAGAGATTTGTCGGCTGTACGGAGATGTAATCGCAGCCAAACTGTTCTCGATAGGCCTGACACAGTTTGATGCCGGAGATTTTTGCTATGGCATACCACTCGTTTGTCGGTTCCAGCGGTCCGGTCAACAGGCTGTCCTCGTTGATCGGCTGCGGCGCAAGCTTGGGATAAATGCATGTTGACCCCAGGAAGACGAGCTTCTCGACGGCTGCCCGATGAGCCGCATGAACAACATTCGCCTCAATCATGAGATTGTCATAAAGAAACTCGGCAGGATGGGTGCTGTTTGCCAGTATGCCGCCGACCTTGGCCGCAGCCAGTATCACGACATCCGGTCTTGCGTCGCTCATCCAGTCTTCGACCTGGCTTTGGCGCCGAAGATCAACATCCTTGCTGCTGACCGTCAGTATGTCACAGGATTCCTGTTGCAACCGGCGTACGAGTGCGCTTCCAACCATGCCGGTGTGCCCCGCGACAAACACCTTTTTCCCGGCAATGTCATAAGTCTGGCTGTCCGGCTGGCCGGTAAGTGGTGCTTCCTGCATTCGGGCCTCTCGTCAGACGTCTGAACGTGACGAACTGCTGTTCGAGTCGAGTTCCAAAGGGACCGCTTTCATATCGGAACGCACCATTTGCGCCACCATGTCCCTGAAAGAGACTTTTGGCGACCAGCCAAGAACGCGATGCGCCTTGCTGGCATCCCCGATCAGCAATTCGACTTCGGTGGGACGGAAATACCGCTGGTCGACCGAAACGAGCAACTTGCCGCTGTCCGCATCATAGCCTTTTTCATCAACACCCTTGCCTTGCCAGCGAACCGAAATACCCACTTCCGCGAACGCAAGCTCGACGAACTCGCGAACCGAGTGTTTTTCGCCCGTGGCAAGAACAAAATCGTCTGCGGTATCTTGCTGGACGATGCGCCACATGCCTTCGACATAGTCTTTCGCGTGCCCCCAATCGCGCTCGGCGTCCAGGTTACCAAGGAAGAGCTGTTCCTGAAGCCCCAGTTTTATCGCGGCGGCGGCCCTCGTGATCTTTCGCGTCACAAAAGTTTCCCCACGGATCGGGCTCTCGTGATTGAACAGGATGCCGTTACTTGCGTGGATGCCATAGGCTTCCCTGTAGTTTACAACCACCCAATAGGCATAGAGTTTGGCGGCAGCGTAGGGGCTGCGCGGATAAAACGGGGTTTTTTCGGTTTGAGGGACTTCCTGAACCTTGCCGTAAAGCTCAGACGTCGACGCCTGATAAAACCTTGTCTTATCCGTCAGGTTGAGAAGTCTTATCGCTTCAAGAAGGCGAAGCGTGCCGAGCGCATCTGCGTTTCCCGTATATTCCGGCGTTTCGAACGACACCTGCACGTGGCTTTGTGCGGCCAGGTTATAAACCTCGTCCGGCTGCACTTCCTGCATGATACGGATCAGATTGGTCGCGTCCGTCATGTCGCCGTAGTGAAGGTGCAAACTGACATTCTGCTCGTGCGGATCCTGATAAAAATGATCGATGCGGGCCGTGTTGAAAGATGATGACCTGCGTTTGATACCGTGGACCGTGTATCCCTTGCCAAGCAGAAGTTCTGTCAGGTAGGCGCCGTCCTGTCCTGTAATGCCGGTAATGAGTGCTGTTTTTGTCATCTGTCTCGAATTTGTTCAAAGCACGCTTGATTGCTCGCCGCATGAAAAATCCATCAAGCGCTGTTCGACGCTTTCGGAATGATCCCGAAACTCACATTGAATTCAACGGGTAACCGGGCCTGTAGCTGGCTTTCCGGATCGCTGCGTTATAGTCGTTCCGTTTATCAAAAAAAAGCTGAAATCTGCAAATTTCAATAATGCCGAAGCTGCAAGCACTTAAGCGTTTTCATTGCATGCCGGGGCGGTCAAAAGCCTGTTTCAGACCAAAAACAAACGCTGGATTTATGAAATCCACCTTGGCATAAGAACCTTGTTGCAATTGCCCAGCGGCGGACAGGCGCGTGCTGGTTCAGCGCCATTCGTGCAGGACAATGACGAACAAAGATCCGATCGATGTAACACTCGTGTCAGGAGCGCGCCCGGGCCTGCTGCAGGAAACACTCAAGAGTTTTTCCGAAAAACTCTTCAGGCATTTCCCGATCGCGACGCTTTACGTCAACATCGACCCTTTCGAGGGTGGTCAGGCAGAGGTTGAAGACTGCGAACGGATATGCCGGGAGTTTTTCCCCACTGTCGTTTCCAGGAAACCGGACACATCCCACTTCACGCGCGCGGTAAAATGGCTGTGGCAACAGCCGCGCTCAGCATGGTGCTTTCACCTCGAGGACGACTGGATCCTGAACAGGGATGTCACCTATGCGGAATTCTCCGGTTCGATGAAGTGGCGCGTAGCGCAGATTACACTCATGACGAAGGAGAAAAACTGGGGGTACCGCTCGCCCTATCACTTCGAACCCGACCGGTTCACGATCCTCGGCAAGGATCTCGGCAAGGGCCTCAACAAGAAGCGGCCGGTTTTCACCACAAGTCCAAGCTTCGTGAAACGGGAATTTGCCCATCAATGCTCCGAATTGATGAGCGACACCCTTGATCCGGAAAAGCAGTTGAACACGCTAAACCCGCAACTAAATCAGTATACGGCGAAGTACCGAAATCGCTTTATCGGCAAACGCCGGGAGTTTGTGGCCGTGGATATCGGCAGGCGGCACCGTGACGAAATAGGCCTCACGAAGACGGTGATCGAGGGGAACAGTGTCTGGACGGAAGACAACTGATTGCCGGAAGCTTAAGCGACCTCAGCCGCCGGTCGCAAACAAAGTGCCTTTTTGGGCCGCGGTGTCGAAATCAAAGCCGAACATGTCGAGGTCAGACGCATACCAGTCCGCGACGGTCTGGATCGATCTATCCGTATAAAAGTCCTTGTAGGATGCGCCGGCATTGCGGGAGACGTTCCTGTCTTCAAGTCCGTCATCGACCTTGAAATAACGCGACACCTCTTCGCTCAGGCATTCCTGGCGGAGTATGTCGACCGCGATGCTGCCGGCTTCGTCGATGACATAGTCGGTCTGCGGATACCATCCAAGCGACGCCCTGTGCCAGAAGTAGTCCTTGCCGCCGAATTCATGACGTGTTTCGAGAAATTCATCGAAGCCCTTGATCGACAGCTCCGATTTCGGCAGGTCTCCGCCGCCGGTCTGAAGATAGAACTTGTAGCGCGAGAACGTGCGGCCCCAGGGATTTCTGATGACGGCAAAGGGTATGGTCCCTGCGCGCACCGACAGGTCGATATCTCTCAGCCGTGCATGCTCGTAACCCGGGTGCAGGTGAATGGACTTCATGAAATCGAGAAGGCCGTCGGCATATGCCTTGCTCTTCAGACGCCTGCGATGTGCGATGATAATCTTGCCGTTCAATGAAGACGCTTCGCGGATTGCCATGCCGCCATTTTTCGGAACATGGACCAACAGGTGTTTCTTGGGGGCGATGCCGAGGCGCGAGGGGGCGAATTTCAGAAAATTCTTGAGTTGATACTCGTCCATGATGTCTTCTGGATCTTCTTGGCGGCCGGATGCAGGAGGAAACGGCTACCGCCGCATATCAATCTGGTGGTGCCTTATCCCAATCTTCCAGTCCTGTCCATTCATCGGCTCTCCATCCAGATTGAATTGGACCGGATTGGCTGTCTGGATATTGATATCCCGCGCCTTTCGCTGAATAAGACCGTTTTTCATGCCATCCACACCGCTGTCCAAAAGGGTTGAAAGCAGATCGGTAACCTTCCCGGACCTGGGAAATGGCAGGATTGTCAGATCAAGAAATCCGTCATCCAGTTTCGCCCGAGGGCACAGACGGATACCGCCGCCGGCGCGTCGGCCATTGCCGATCGCCAGAGCAAGGAACGCACCTTCCCAGGAAAACCCTTCCGCTTCGATCCGTCCTTCGCAGGCCGCAAGTTCAGAAAACCGGTTCAGGCCCGTGAACAGATACGCTGCGCCGCCGAGCACGCGCTTCAGTTTGGGATCTGTCTGTGACGTTACTTGCGTCCCGAACCCACCGGTCGCCATGTTGACGAAACAGCAACCATTGACTTCGCCAACATCCATCGGCTTTGCGCTTGCACGTGCCGCAAATCGCAGGCAGCCCGGAACATCGGCCGGGTCCAGCCGGATGTGGCGAGCGAAATCATTCGCCGTTCCAAGCGGCAATACCGCAAAGGCAAAGGGCGGTTTTGCGCCGTCTTCCAGTTCGTGCAGCACGGCATCAACAACCTCGTGGATCGTTCCATCTCCACCACCGCTTACCAATGTGTCAATTGCATCGGCCTCGTGATCCCTGAGTGCCTCCTTTGCGAGACGCACGGTATCACCGGCTTCATAAGTCACCCTGACGGACACTTCATGTCCCATGGACCGAACCGCACTGACGGCAGTGCGCACATCATTACGAGACGCCGATTTTCCGTTCAGGATCAAGCGCAAATGCTGCTTTTCGTTTGTCCTCATACTTTCCCAGTCTCACTTTGCCTCATTCAGGCAACATCATTTCTCGTTTGATCCGGGCGGTTCTAGCCTCTTCCATCAGCCAGTTGCGGAATGCCGCCACAACGGGCCGCATGGTCCGGCCTTCCGGATAGACGAAATAATAGGCAGTCTGCTGGTCCAGAGACAGATCAAACAAACGCACCAAGCGCCCTGATGCAAGCTCGGCTTCAACGAAGAAACGCGGGATCAGGGCAGCGCCCGCATGATGGATCGCCGCTTCCGATATCATGACAAATTGTTCGAAACGTGCTCCCTGAAAGGCTGCATCCGTTTCCACGCCGGCGAGATCGAACCATTGCCGCCAGGCCAGCGGCCGTGTCGCCAATTGCAATCGTGGCACACGTGCCAGATCCTGTGGCGTCCTGATCCCGAACCTGTCTCTGAACGCCCTCGAAGCAACCGGGACAACCTCTTCTGCAAACAGTCTTTCGGTGATCGCGCCCGCCCAGACCGGGTCTCCATGGTGAATTGCCCCGTCAAACGGCTCCTCGTCGAAATCAAACGGCTGCAAGCGGACACTCAGGTTCAATCCGGCATCCGGATACCGGCGGCCGAATTCGGCCAGTCTGGGAGCCAGCCAACGCGTTCCGAACGTCGGCAGGACCGCGAGATTCAAGACATCCGCGCTGCCGGCATAGGACATGACCTGGCGTGTGGCCGCCGTCATCTGTTCCAGGGCACCACGAATGTCATGCAGGTAGAGCCGGCCCGCATCGGTGAGCACGATCCGCTGTCGCACCCTGCGAAAGAGTTCGACGCCGAGGCGGTCTTCAAGATGGCGAACCTGTTTCGAGATTGCGCCCTGCGTCAGGTGCAGTTCCTCGGCCGCCCGGGTAAAACTCAGATGCCGGGCCGCGCATTCAAAAGCGATCAGAGTGTCTGCCGACGGGATAAAGGCGCGCTTCATTCAAATGCCCTAGTTCATTCCATTTCGTCATGAATGATGAACCAGCTTTCGCTTTTCCGCAAATAAAAATCCGTCCACACTTGCTCAAACAGAATGACCTCGAGCATCAGCACATCTTCAATTTGCCCCAGGCTCAAACTTTTGCCGGGACACGTCACAGGAGACACCCATGAACGCCCCAGCACAGATAAAGTCCTCTCCTTCCGGCGGCGGCACGTTCGACTGGCAGGATCCGTTTCACCTTCGGGAACAGCTTCAGGAAGACGAGCAGCTCATCCAGGACACGGCCCGCGCCTTCGCGCAGGAAAAACTTCTTCCGCGCGTGATCGATGCCTATCGGGAAGAAAAGACCGACCGGGGCATCTTCAATGAAATGGGTGAACTTGGCCTGCTGGGTGTCACGCTGCCGGAAGAATACGGCTGCGCCGGGGCTTCCTACGTTTCCTATGGGGTTGTCGCACGTGAGATCGAGCGCGTCGATTCCGGATATCGGTCAATGATGAGCGTGCAGTCCTCGCTCGTCATGTATCCCATCCATGCCTATGGCTCCGAAGACCAGCGACAGAAATACCTGCCAAAACTGGCGAGTGGCGAGTTCGTCGGATGTTTCGGCCTGACCGAACCGGATGCCGGTTCTGATCCTGCCGGAATGCGCACCCGTGCGGAAAAAACGGATGGTGGATACAAGCTCACCGGCACGAAGATGTGGATTTCAAATGCGCCCATCGCCGATGTGTTTGTCGTGTGGGCGAAATCGGAGGCCCATGACGGCGCCATCCGCGGTTTCGTGCTCGACAAGGGCATGAAAGGCCTTTCGGCGCCAAAGGTCGGCGGAAAACTTTCGCTGCGCGCTTCCATCACCGGTGAAATCGTCATGGATGGCGTCGAAGTCGGCGAAGATGCTCTTTTGCCCAATGTCTCGGGACTGAAGGGACCGTTTGGTTGCCTGAACAGGGCGCGTTACGGCATTGCATGGGGCGCCATGGGAGCTGCAGAAGACTGCTGGATGCGCGCGCGCCAATACGGCCTCGATCGCGAGCAATTCGGCCGGCCGCTGGCGCAAACACAGCTGTTCCAGAAAAAGCTTGCCGACATGCAGACCGAAATCACCCTGGGTTTTCAGGCAGCGCTGCGGGTCGGGCAGCTTTTCGACGCGGGCCGTGCCTCACCGGAAATGATCTCGATCATCAAGCGTAACAATTGCGGCAAGGCCCTCGAGATTGCCCGCCAGGCGCGCGACATGCATGGCGGTAACGGTATCCAGGAAGAGTATCACGTCATGCGGCACAGCCAGAACCTTGAAACCGTCAACACATATGAAGGCACGCACGACATTCATGCCCTGATCCTCGGCCGTGCCCAAACCGGCCTGCAGGCATTCTTCTAAGTCAACCAGGCACCGGGCTGCGCGGTCAACCCGTGCCGAGCAGCCACACTCCATCTCCAGGAGGCGACATGGCGCAACGAACTGCGGACGTGGTCATCATCGGTGGCGCCGTCATGGGATCTTCCGTGGCCTGTCATCTCGCTCAGCGGGATGACTTTCGCGGACACATCATCGTCGTTGAAGCCGATCCGGTTTACGAAATCTGCGCCTCCGCAAGATCAGCCGCGTCGATCCGCCAGCAGTTTTCAACTGCCGTCAATATCGAGATTTCGCTCTACGGTATCCGGTTCCTGCGAGAGATCGGTGCAGCTTTGGCCGTTGATGGCGACAGACCTGATATCGGACTGCAGGAAGGCGGCTACCTGTTTCTGGCTACGCCCGACAAGGCGGAAATCCTTCAAAAGAATCACCTCCTCCAACAGGAGTTGGGTGCCGACATCGCGCTGCTCGATACTGGCGAGCTCAGGTCGAAATTTTCCTGGCTTTCCGTTTCGGATCTCGAGGCCGGTTGCCATGGTCTTACGGGTGAGGGCTGGTTCGACGGATACGGGCTGATGCAGGCCTTTCGCAGGAAGGCACGATCCCTCGGGGTGGAATATGTGTCGGCTCGCGGAACGGTCGAAAACAATCCGGAAGCCGGCTGGTCCGTTCTGTTGTCTTCCGGTGAGCGGATTTCAACACCAGTGCTCGTCAATTGTGCGGGAGCCTCTGGTGGAACGGAGATCTGTGCGCAGGCCGGCCTGGATGTTCCGGTTGTTCCGCGCAAACGCTGCGTCTTTACCTTTGACTGCAAGGAACCGCTCGAGAACTTTCCCTTGTTGATCGATCCGACCGGAACTTACGTGCGTCCTGAAGGTCCGGGCTACATCTGCGGATCGGCTCCACCGGCAGACCGGGACCCGGACTGCACGGACCTGGATGTCGACTACACTCTCTTCGAAGATCATATCTGGCCAACGCTTGCCGCACGCGTTCCCGCCTTCGAAGCGATCAGGCCCGGTGCCGCCTGGGCCGGAACCTATGACATGAACCTCTTCGATCACAACGCCTTTGTCGGCAGTGTTCCTGGAATGGAGGGTTTCTTTGTTGCGCTCGGATTTTCGGGCCACGGCCTGCAACAAGCCCCTGCCGTCGGGCGGGGCCTTGCCGAACTGATTTCAACCGGAGCATACCAGACGCTGGACCTGGAACCGCTCTCCATCCGGCGCCTGACGGAAAACGCCCCCATATCTGAGAAGAATGTCGTTTAGAGGGTCTGGAAAGACCGCCTCATTCAGCAACGAGAAGCGGGAACTGTCCATCCCTGCTTGATGCACTGTCGTCAGCCAGGGACAGTTCAGGTGATGTCGAGGGTTCACCCAGATCACTCTCTTGCGCTTCATTTTCAGGCTGAGGAGAATTGAAGCTCGTTGGCCGGGTCTCCTCATCATCGGCCTCATCAACGAAATCTGCCGCCGGGCCTTGAGCCTGTACCACGCTTTCCATGGTCGCAGATACGGTCAACGGGTGCGGATCCGGGGCATCCGCCTGTGCGCGTGCCTGTATACCGGCCCAATCCAGGATCCTGGACAAACCGTCAGCGAGAACGGTCTGGAGGCGCGCTACCCGGGCCTTGTCCGGCTCGAACGGAGGCGATTCGTGTCGTAGATAGGCACGCTGTGCCAGAAGAAGCGTCAGACAATGCAAACCACGCTCGGGTCTGCCATAAGACTGCACGATGAATCCGCCGCTGGTCTGTTCATCCACTGCAGCCGTGTAGCCCTTCACTCCGCTGAAGGAGCCTACAAGCAAATTGCGAAGATCGGTATCGCAGGACGTTCCTCCGGAACTACCGATGCTGGCGATCGGCAGTTCCTTGTCCACGAAGCCTTTGATCTGCGAACGCATCGACTGACAGTCGAGAACTATGACATTGCGGTGGATGCGCATCAGCCTGTCAATCTGGCGGCGCAACGCCTTGTGGAACGGCGCGTGAAACAGAAGGACCCGCTGTTCTATTTCTGTAGGACCCGGCTCTTCCCCGTCCTGATAAATCCGTTTGCCGTCAAGTGTGGTCGCAGGACAAAGCGCGACGGCAGGATCGGCAGCAGCGTGGAGTTGCGTGCCCGGATCCTTGTCCAGATCAATGACGTAGCGCGAAATTGAAGACCGCACGACGGTCAAATCGAGATCAGAGCGGAGGCCAAAAACCCTTTCCAGCCGCCATCCGAGATCCGCCTGCAGACGGCCGGTCGCGTTGAAACGATTGCCCACGGCTTTCGGCACCTCCGTGCCGCTATGCGGCAGGCACAGGATGAGCGGGCTCTGTCCTTCTTCGACCAATATCATGTTGCAACGCCTAACTGACGACACCGGGCCGCTGCTAGATTGAAGAATTTACTTAACGGAAACAAGACATTTTCTTTGCGGCTCTGACACAACTGCCAACAAGGTGAACGTCGGCAGCTCCAGCAATTGCTTGTGAATCATAGACTTATAGTAGTCTATCCTTCTTTCCAAGATATTATCAGAATCCGCCGACCCGTCTGAACACGCCAGGTTTGGTAGTTCGCACTTGCACAACCAGAATGGCAAACGACCTGATGCGCTCAAGCTCCCTTGACGTGGCGATGATTGCGGGCAATTTTCATTTCATTCCTTCCAGCCCGCCGGGTTCCGGTAAACCAACCATTCCATCGTGACCCGCATTTCGACAGAGGAAACCGGATGTCTCTTCGCCATGGCAAAGAATTCCTGATGATTCCAGGACCGACCAACGTCCCGGAGGAGGTTCTGAGGGCCATGCACCGCCCTGCGGTCGACATCTACGAGGGCCCGCTGCTGGAAACGACAGACTATTGCCTCACGAGCCTCAATCAGCTTTTCCGCACGCAAGGCAGAACCTACATCTACGCCGCAAACGGGCACGGTGCCTGGGATGCCGCTTTGTGCAACACGTTGAACCGGGGCGACAAAATACTCGTTCTGGAATCCGGCCGCTTTGCACTCGGCTGGGGCGAAGCAGCGGAAATTACGGGCCTGACGGTCGAGATTCTGCCAGGCTCATGGAAAGGAGGCGTCGACCCCGCCCGGCTGGAAGATCGACTGAAACAGGACACCGCACACGAGATTGCCGCTATCCTGGTTGTTCAGGTTGATACCGCGTCCGGTGTCTGGAACGACATCGAGGCGTTGCGGAAAGCAATCGACGCTGCCGGACATCCGGCACTCTTCATGGTCGACACCATCGCCTCGCTCGGATGCATGCCCTTTGAAATGGACGCCTGGGGAGTAGATGTTGCGCTGACCGGATCACAGAAAGGCCTCATGTGCCCGCCCGGTCTGTCCTTTGTCGCCGCAAGCCCAAAGGCTGACAAGGCGCACGAAAACGCAAACCTTCGAACCAACTACACGGACTGGACGTTTCGCCAAGGTCCGGAGCACTACCAGAAATATTGCGGTACGCCGCCCGAACATCTCCTTTATGCATTTCAAAAGGCACTTGAGCTTCTGTTTGGCGAAGGGGTCGAGAACGCCTGGAACCGTCACGCCCTGTTGGGTGAGGCGACCCGGCGAGCCGTTGCCGAATGGTCCAGAGAGGGCGCGCTGGACTTCAATATCAGTGAACCGCATGCCCGCTCCAACAGTGTCACGGTGGTTCGTCTCGATAGCGCCCACGCCACCGCCCTACGCACCTTCACCAAGGAAATATGCGGCGTGACAATTGGCGGAACAATCGGCGAGATCTCCGGCGAAGGTATCCGCATCGCGCATATGGGACATGTCAACGCGGTCATGTTGCTCGGAACCCTTTCCACAATCGAGCTTGGACTTGAAACCCTGAAAATCCCCTATGGAAAGGGAGGCGTTCAGGCGGCCATCAGCTACCTGTCGGAAGCCATTTAGCAACGCAGGACCGAACCCGAGGCTGGCAGGACGGACCGTGCCGGCATCAGGCCGATTGCCGATCAACACGAAAGTGATCCCGCTCCCCCAGCCGCGAGACCAGATGCAAACCGGTGTTCCAAACGTCGATATCGCCTGGCGCCAAACGATTTCTGGATGGAAAAAGACGTGAACGGCCTGCCCTAGAGCCGCTCTTCCAGACGATTGCAGATGGTCTTCAGCACCTTGATGCGTGCGTGTCTCTTGTTTTCCGAGGAGACAAGGGTCCAGGGTGCATAGTGCGTCGATGTCCGGTCGACCATGTCACCGGCAGCGATGGTATACTGGTCCCATTTCAACCGGTTACGCCAATCTTCATCGGTAATCTTGTGCTGCTTGTATGCAGTGTCTTCCCTGGCCTTGAACCGGCGCAGCTGCTCGTCTTCGGAAATGGCCAGCCAGAACTTGCAGACGATATAGCCGAAATCGGTCAGCTCCTGTTCGAACTCGTTGATCTCGTTATAGGCGCGCAGCCAGTCGTCGTGTCCGGCAAATCCCTCGACCCGCTCGACCAGAACACGTTCATACCAGGACCGGTCAAAGATCGCGAAGTGACCCTTGCGGGGAACACGACGCCAGAACCGCCAGAGATACGGTCTGGCTTTTTCCTCGTCGGTCGGGGCTGAAATCGGATGCACCTTGTAGAGGCGCGGGTCGAGCGGACGAATGACACGCCGGATCGCACCGCCCTTGCCCGCGGCATCATTACCCTGAAAGGCGAGGACAACACCGGTTTTCGACATCGACTTGCGGTCGGAAAGGTCGGACAGGATCCTCTGGTATTTTTCCCGAAGCTCTTGGTACTCTTCCTTTTCGAGCTTCTCCGTCAGGTCGATCGTATCGACTGCCGTTTCGCGTTTCACGCCGCTGACCACGGGTGGTGCTGAAACGGAGCGCATCTCGCCGTCGTCCAGCTTCAGGCTCATCGATCTTGCCACCGTCTGGGCGAGCGCGGCGTCGCGGTATTCAGGATCCTGCGATGGAATGACGAACCAGGGAGCGTAGCCCTTGCTGGTTTCCAGAACGATCTTTTCGCCCGCCTCGCTGGCTTTCTTGTGGTGTTTCAATGCCGCCCAATCCGCAAGCACATGCCGTGCCGCGTTTTTTTTCTCGATCTTCTTGAGGCGTTGTTCCTGAACATCCTTGGGCAGAAGGAACCAGAACTTGAGAATCAGAACGTCTTCATTGGACAGCATTTCCTCGAACCGGCGAATGCGGACGAGTGCCTTTTCGAAGGCGTCTTCGTCGATTTTCTTGTAAATCCAGTCCCGGAGCACGGATTGATACCAACTGCCGAAAACAATGGCAGTCTCCCCCTTGGCCGGCAAGTCGCGCCAATACCGCCACAGCGGCGGGCGGAGGCGAGCCTCGTCTGTCGGTTCGCCGTAGGCATTGCAGACCAGATGACGCGCATCCATCCAGCCGTACAGCCTGGCGACCGCCTCACCCTTTCCCGCACCGTCCAGACCGTCAACCAGTATCAATGTGGAATACGGCTTGTTCTCGATGACCGGCAGTTGAGCCGAAAGCAGCGCCTCCCTCAGTTCCGGTTCCATTTTCTTGAATATCTTTTTGGTCATCTTTTGCGGCAAACGGGCAGATTCAAACATCAAAATCTCCTAAAAAAGGCGTGCTGAGTGCATCTTGTCCTAGCCGGCATCAAAAAACCATTGTTCAGATCTTACTGCCCAAATGAAGGAGAAACAGAAATTTCGCTGTTGGTTGAGCCGTCGGACGCTTATATGAAGCTGTATCCGAATCGCCAGAGTTCAATTTCACTCCGGAACTGGGTCCGGGCACAATATGGGCTTTCACATGTTGATTTACAGATCAGACTGACAGACGTCCGTGACAGAATTTCTTGATCCCGTCCTGAACTTTATAGCGGAAAATCCGTCGCTGGCCGGTCTGATCTGCTTTCTGGCAGCCATGGGTGAAGCTCTATTCATTGTCGGCCTGTTTGTTCCGACCACGGTCGTACTCGTCGGCGCCGGGACGCTTGTGGGCCTCGGCAAACTGGATCCGGTACCCCTCTTCATCTGGACGACGCTCGGGGCGACAGCCGGCGATGCCATCTCGTACTGGATCGGATACCGGTTCAAGGACAAGATCAAAAGCATGTGGCCTTTGAACAAGTACAGCCACATGATCGACAGCGGTGAAAAGTTCTTTCAGCAGCACGGCGGCAAGAGCGTTTTCATCGGTCGTTTTGTCCCCGGGGTCAAATCGGTCGTTCCCGGGATCGCCGGCATGGCGGGTATGAACTTCACCCGTTTTTCCATCGTCAACGTCACATCGGCCTTTGCCTGGACAATTGCCCATATTGGTCCCGGCATTATCGCCGGATCCGCGCTTAGTGCGGTTGGCCAGATCAGCGGACGCCTGGCCTTTGTTCTCGGCGCACTGCTCCTGATCATCTTTCTTTTCGTGATATTGGGACGGTGGCTCATCCTGATTATCCTGCCATTGTTTCCCAATGCCCACGCTTTGATTGTCGCCTGGTTTTCCAGACGTCCCGACCGGGTATCACAATGGATTGCGCGCAATTTCGACCCGGACCACCCGCGCTCCGCCGGGATGCTTGCCTCGGCAGTGCTGCTGTTGATCACGATGCCTGCGTTTTTCTGGGTCGTTGGCCAGGTGGCGCCGGGAGAACCAATGGTGCGCGCCGATCTGTCGATCCTGAATTTCTTCGACAGCCTGCGCACCCCCGTCGGTGACAAGATCATGGTGTTCTTCACCACGCTCGGAGACGGCGTGGTGGTGGCAGCCGTAGCAACTGCGGTCGCGGCATATCTTTTCCTGAGAAAGGCATGGCGCCGTGGCATTGGTTTCATCATCGCCATGGCCGGAACGGCAATGTTCGTTCCCCTGTTCAAGCTGCTCCTGCACCGGTCGCGTCCCATGGAACTGTACGCCGGTGCCGACGCCTATAGTTTCCCGAGTGGTCATGCGACCCTTACAGCCGTCCTGTTCGGCATATGCGCCGTCCTGATCGCTCATGACCTCAATCGATGGCTGAAGGCGAGCGTTTTCAGTGTTATCGCAACTTTTGTGATCGCCATTGGCTTTTCACGTGTCTATCTCGGCGCGCACTGGATGTCCGATGTCCTGGCCGGGCTCCTCTTCGGCACTGCCATGGTGTCCGCATTCGCGTTCGTTTTCGGCCCGATTCACAACGAGAAAATCGGCCGGGCAACGCTTGCGGCAATTGTCGTCGCAACACTGACTGTCTTTGGCGGTTGGCATATTTGGTCGACATTCGACAAGGCCTTGCTGACCTACCAGCCAAAAGCAGACACGGAAGTCCTCACCGCTTCCGGTTGGCGGGACAACGGATGGCAATTCCTGCCAGCCCGCCGGATTGAATTGAACGGCGACAGGGAGGAACCGCTGGTCATCCAGTTTGCAGGCCCGTTGCCACAATTTGCCAAAGCAGCCGAAAAGGATGGATGGCAACTTCCACCGAAATGGTCGCTCACAACAGCCGGCGGATTTGTTGAAGGCAAAACACCGCCGGATTCCCTGCCGATATTGCCACGCAGTCAGAACGGTCGACAACCGGATCTGGTGTTGATCCGCAAGGATACCGACGAGACCAGGGGCGGCCGCTGGGTACTTCGTCTGTGGCCGAGCCGCTACCAGATCCTTCAGGGCGGCAGCCTGCAACCGCTTTATCTGGGGAGTGTGGTCCACGAACACATTCTCAGGCCAATGGGAGAGTTCTCCGGCCCGCGAACGGACCTCGAGGTGCCGCCGGCGTCCGACAACCCGGCAATTCTCATGTCCGGTGCAATGTCAAAGAAACGGCAGGACGGAACGACAGTGGTTCTCGTTCTGAAAGGCTCCGGAGCGCAATAGCCCCGAATTCTTCAACATTTCATCCTCTTGCCTGGCCGACGGCAACAGCTTCAAACGCGTGAATCAAACAGGGGATCCCGAACGAGCGTGCGCTAAGTGGAATTACTTGCGTCAAACTGTCTACTTTCATATATTCGAATATAAACTATCTATGGAGGCATGATGACCAACTTTACCCCTTTCCTCAGCCTCGGAGGCGGCCTGCTGATCGGTCTGGCAACAGTCGCCCTGATGGCTTCGCACGGGCGAATCGCCGGCATCAACGGCATCGTCAACGGATTGCTGACAACCCGCCTCAGCCCGGACTGGGCCTGGCGGTTCGCCTTCCTGGCAGGCATGATCGCCAGTCCGCTGATCCTGCTCGGGGCCACTGGACAGCTGCCGCAGATAAGTATCCCGTCCTCGCCGTTTCTGCTTGTCATAGGCGGATTTCTGACCGGCGTCGGGACAACCCTTGGTTCCGGCTGCACCAGTGGTCATGGCGTCTGCGGCATGTCGCGCCTGTCGGTGCGATCCATCGCGGCAACACTTACGTTCATGGCAATGGCTGGCATGACCGTTTTCCTGATCCGCCACGTGTTCGGAGGATAAGACAATGAGGCTTCTATCCGCATTTGCGATCGGGCTGGTATTCGGTTGCGGCATCCTGATCTCCGGCATGGGTAATCCCGCAAAGGTGATGAATTTTTTTGACGTGGCAGGAACATGGGACCCGAGCCTTGCCTTTGTGATGGGCGGCGCGCTGCTCGTCACCGCCATCGGATACCGGCTGGTCTTCAAGATGGACCGCCCGGCCTTTTCCAGCACATTTTCCTTGCCGACGAAGCAGGATCTTGATGTCAAGCTCATTGGCGGTTCTGCCATCTTCGGCATCGGCTGGGGCATGACAGGCTTTTGCCCGGGTGGTCTGGTTCCTGTGCTCGGACTGGGACTGGGTGAACCGTTTCTGACGGGCGCCGCAATCGTTGCCGGAATGCTTGCTGCCAGACTGGCCACGCGAATGACCATCAAGGAACAGCCGGCTGGCGCCTGACCTGGAGCACGCTGCCGGCCCTATCAGGGAGAAAAAAATGCTCGCTTCGAACTATCCCGTCGACTTGGCTGTCAAACCGGACGTGAAGGCCTTTTTCGATCCGGCAACAAACACCATCAGCTACGTCGTCAAAGACCCGTCTTCAAACGCCTGTGCCGTTGTCGACAGCGTCATGGACATCGACTATGCGGCGGGCCGCATCAGCTATGAACATGCAGACGAAATCATCGACTTCATTCAGAAAAGCAGCCTCGAGCTTGAATGGCTGATCGAAACGCATGTTCACGCCGATCACCTGTCCGGGGCTCCGTATATCCAGCAGAAACTCGGCGGCAAGCTCGGCATCGGCAACCAGATTACCGTCGTCCAGGAAACATTCGGCAAGGTCTTCAATGAAGGCACGGAGTTTCAACGGGATGGTAGCCAATTCGACCGGCTGTTCCAGGACGGAGACACCTACAAGATCGGCAACATGACTGCCTTTGCCATTTACACGCCCGGCCACACGCCGGCATGCATGGTACACGTGATGGGCAACGCCGCGTTTACCGGTGATACGCTGTTCATGCCGGATGGCGGCTCGGCTCGCGCGGACTTCCCTGGCGGGGACGCCGCGACGCTCTACGATTCCATCCAGAAAGTCCTGGCGCTTCCGGAAGAACTGCGCCTGTTCATGTGCCACGACTACGGCCCCAACGGCAGGGACATCCAGTGGGAAACCACGGTCGGAGACGAAAAGCGGCACAACATCCATGTCGGCGGCGGCAAGACACGTGAGGAATTCGTCAAGTTCCGCACGGACCGTGACGCCCAGCTGGACATGCCAAAACTGATCATCCCGTCCCTGCAGGTCAACATGCGTGCCGGGAAACTGCCACCCTCGGATGAGAGCGGAAAGACATTCCTCAAGGTCCCGGTGAACTCGCTCTAAACACCCGCTTCAAGACGCCGGGAGGCATACGCAATGGCAGGCAAGAAAATCAACGGTCAGATATCCGTTGCCCCGCAGATCGCACCCAAGGACCTTGCAGATATCGCGCAGTCGGGCTTCCGCTCGGTGATTTGCAATCGGCCGGATGGTGAAGGCGCCGACCAACCGACTTTCGAGGAAATCGAGACTGCGGCCGAAAAATTCGGCATTGAAACGCGTTATCTGCCGATTGTTGCAGGAAAAGTGGGGGACGAGGACGCTGCAGCCTTTGCCGATCTGCTGGACAATCTGCCAAAGCCGGTGCTTGCCTATTGCCGGACCGGTACACGTTCGGCAACGCTCTGGTCGCTCTCGCAGGCCGAGACCCTATCCGTTGCCGATATCCTGGAACAGACACATTCCGCCGGATATGACATGGCAGGCGTGGTCAGACGGATTGCAAATGGTGGACGGACACCTACGGAATCAACCGAAGATGCCCGCTTTGACGTGGTCGTTGTCGGAGGTGGCGCCGCCGGAATTTCGGTCGCCTCAAGCCTGCTCTCCCGCAAATCCGATCTTGAGATCGCTATCATAGATCCAGCCGACGTCCACTATTACCAGCCGGGCTGGACTATGGTCGGCGGTGGCGTGTTCGAAGCGTCCGACACGGCCAAGACGATGGCGTCGCTGATCCCGCGCGGCGTTCACTGGATCAAATCCGCGGTTGCCGCTTTCGAACCAAAAGACAACGCAGTCATTCTGGACGGCTGCCGGGTCGTCAAATACGGGCGGCTTGTTGTCTGTCCGGGTTTGAAACTGGATTGGCATCGTATCGAGGGGCTGGTCGAAACACTCGGAAAGAATGGCGTGACCTCGAACTACCGCTACGACCTTGCCCCCTATACCTGGCGGCTGGTGCAGGAAATGCAGGCAGGCCGAGCGCTCTTTACCCAGCCACCGATGCCGATCAAGTGCGCAGGTGCCCCTCAAAAGGCGATGTACCTGTCCGCCGACCATTGGGTCCGAACCGCACGACTAGGTGAAATCGACATCCAGTTCATGAATGCAGGAGGGGTTCTATTCGGGGTCAAGGACTATGTCCCGGCCTTGATGGACTATGTGAAACGGTATGGCGTTTCCCTGAATTTCTTTCACAATCTGATTGCGATAGACGGACCCGCGAAAAAGGCCACTTTCGAAGTGATCGCGCCGGGACAGGAGCCGCTGCAGGTCGGCGTCGAGTTCGACATGATGCACGTCACACCGCCTCAGACCGCCCCGGATTTCATCCGTGTTTCGCCGCTCGCCGACAGCGCGGGCTGGGTGGATGTCGACCAGGCGACCCTTCGTCACAAGACATATGACAACATCTGGTCGCTCGGCGATGTCATGAACGCGCCCAATGCCAAGACTGCGGCTGCTGCAAGAAAGCAGGCACCCGTTGTCGCGGAGAATGTGGTGTCCGATATCAGGGGACACAGCGCCACGGCCCAATATGACGGTTATGGCTCCTGCCCCCTCACCGTCGAGCGCGGCAAGATCGTGTTGGCTGAATTCGGCTATGGCGGGACGCTGTTGCCGAGCTTTCCGCGTTGGCTGGTTGACGGAACCAGGCCGACACGGACGGCATGGCTGCTGAAGGAGCGTATCCTGCCGCCGGTCTACTGGCGCGCCATGTTGCGCGGCAAGGAATGGATGGCAAAACCGGAAAAGGTATCCGCTGCCTGACGCTAAAATCTGCCGCAAAAAACTGGACCATGCGACGGGCCGGGTGACCGGCTCGTTGCTTGTGAAGGCAACCAAGTTGATCAAATGACCCTGCTCCAGCGCTATTTCCCCATTCTCGACTGGGGCAAGAAATACGACAAGTCGACCGCGACAAGTGACCTGGTGGCCGCCGTTATCGTCACCATCATGCTGATCCCGCAGTCCCTGGCCTATGCACTCCTGGCGGGGCTGCCGCCGGAAGTCGGACTATATGCATCCATCCTGCCGCTGGTTGCCTATGCCATATTCGGAACAAGTCGTGCGCTGGCCGTCGGGCCTGTTGCCGTGGTCTCCCTGATGACGGCCTCGGCAGTCGGCGAACTGGCTCAACAGGGCACCCCCGAATATCTCGGCGCCGCGATCGTCCTGGCGCTGCTCTCCGGACTGATGCTTGTTGCCATGGGCCTGTTCAGGCTCGGCTTTCTAGCCAATCTCCTCAGTCACCCGGTGATCTCCGGCTTCATCACGGCTTCCGGCCTGCTGATTGCCTCAAGTCAGCTGAAACACATTCTCGGCGTACCCGCACACGGCCACACGCTTTACGACATCCTCCTGTCGATCATGAGTCACCTCAACGAGATCAACTGGATCACGTTCGGCATCGGCGCGGCATCCACCATCTTCCTGTTCTGGGTCCGCAAGGGCCTCCGGGCACTGTTGCTGAGAAGTGGTCTCCAACCGTTTCTTGCCGATGGACTTGCCAAGGCCGGCCCGGTTGCCGCCGTCGCCGTCACGACGATTGCCTCGGCAGTCTTCCAGCTGGGTGACAGAGGTGTTCGCATCGTCGGTGACATTCCTTCCGGTCTGCCGGTGCCGCAACTGCCGTCTTTCGATTCCGACCTCTGGTTGGCGCTGGCAGGACCTGCCCTGCTGATATCGGTGATCGGTTTCGTGGAATCGGTTTCCGTCGCGCAGACGCTAGCGGCAAAGAAACGGCAGCGGATCGAGCCGGACCAGGAACTGATCGGGCTCGGAGCTTCCAATATCGCCTCCGCAATTTCGGGCGGTTATCCGGTCACCGGCGGGTTTGCGCGCTCGGTCGTCAATTTCGACGCGGGCGCCGCCACGCCGGCTGCCGGCGCATTCACGGCGATCGGTATCGCGCTCGCCACGCTGTTCCTGACCCCTCTCCTCACCTACCTGCCGCAGGCTACTCTTGCCGCGACCATCATCGTCGCGGTTTTGTCGCTGGTGGATTTCGGTGCCATCAGACGCACATTCGCCTATTCCAAAAGCGACTTTACCGCCATGGCCGCGACAATCCTGATCACACTGTTCTTCGGTGTGGAACCCGGTGTCGTCGCCGGCGTCACCTTGTCGATAGCGCTTCATCTTTACCGGAGCAGCCGTCCTCACATGGCCATCGTCGGTGTCGTTCCGGGAAGCGAGCACTTCCGGAATGTCGACCGGCACAAGGTCGTGACAGGAGACCGCGTTCTGGCACTCAGGGTCGATGAAAGCCTGTTTTTTGCAAATTCAAGGTACCTGGAAGACAGGATCTACGCGCTGGTGGCGGACAGGCCCGATATCGAACACGTTGTCCTGATGTGCCCGGCAGTCAATGAAATCGACGCCAGTGCCCTGGAAAGCCTTGAAGAAATCAACCACCGGCTCAAGGATTCAGGCGTGTCGTTCCACCTGTCCGAAGTCAAGGGCCCTGTTATGGACCGGTTGAAACGCACCGATTTCCTCGAGAACCTGACCGGCGAGGTTTTCCTCAGTCAGTATGATGCATTATGCGCACTCGATCCCCTGACGGCACATATTGCCGAATCGAGACTACCCAAAAAGACCGCCCGTTCGGACCTCTGGGCAGGACCGGAGATCTAGAACAAGTTCACCGGGCTGCCTAGTTGTTCTCCGCGGCCTTCAGCACCGGCGTGATCTGTTCGCAAAAGCGGAAATGGACAGGTGGTCTTTCGCCCTCCTGAACGATCAGCCCGTTGGTACCGCGGGGCTGGACCGTGACGAGTTCGATCGACTCCGCACCATTGTTCAAGAGGCAGTTGATGGCCGCGCGTTGTGTATCCCGGCGTCCGAGTTCGGCGCCGTAAACCTGGCAGATCCGGTCCGGCATTTCCCAGAGCCCGCGATAAATCGCCAATGCGCTCCCCGGTGCACTCTGATCAATGCGTTTTGCCGGGCAATCTTCCAGATCCCGAACCCAGATACCCTGTGCGAAATCGGCAAAACGCAGATCAAGCGTCCGCCCCTTCAGAAGCGGTGCGGATCTCGGCACCTGGACCTTCAAATCACCCTTGGCCGCAAACGCAAGCCCCGGCAGTGCCAGGACCATGGCGGCGAGCAGCACACCCCGCAAACCAAAATCAAAATGCATAACCCCTCCAGGCTCAACGTCGCTCAACATAACCGTGCAATTCAATTCCCGAAACACGCAATTGCGCGAGAACGAGCTATGAACCCTGTTGAAAATCTTGCAACAGGCGAACAAAGATGGAACAAATACACAATGGCAAGCGATTTTCAACACTCTCCAGGCCGCATTCAGCTGGACGATCCGCTGATTGACGGCCGTCAATCGGAAACTGCTCTGAAAGTGTGGCGCGGAACCGCACGATTGCTGCGCCAACTCGATTTCGCCTGCCTTCCTGAAGTTACACTTGCCTCTAACCGGCGAGCGGACCTGCTGGCGCTCGGCCCCAAACACCAGTTGTGGATCGTCGAAGTCAAATCCTCGATCGCCGATTTTCGTGCAGATACCAAATGGCCCGACTACCGTCTGCATTGTGACCGGTTGTTTTTCGCGACCCACCCGGATGTTCCAGCAGAGATCTTTCCCGAAGAGGCCGGACTTATCCTGTCCGACGGATTTGGGGCGGAAATTCTGCGGGAAGCACCGGAACACAAGCTGGCGGCGGCCACGCGCAAATCGGTGACCCACCGCTTTGCACGCCATGCCGCCAACCGCCTGCACGACTTGTCCGACCCGGACGGCAGGCGGTTTTTCGAGGGGCTTTGAATATTTGTGTCAATGAATTCCGGGTGCATGTGCTTGTCATCCCGGCCGCAACGAGCCGGAAAGCCGAAATCCGGTGATCTGTTCGAAACGCCGGGGGCCAATCCTTTGCCTCGGATGGCCGAATCCCTGCCTTCGCAAGGATGACAAACAACACGTTTCAGCGCACGAATTGCCTGCATATCGGAGCTGCCTCGAACGAGCACAGTGCGTCTTCGAGGCAGATCAACTCAAACGAACAGGTTCACGAGGCTTTCCAGATATTCCTGCCGGCCAGACTTCGGCTGAGGTTCCAGGTCGGCTGCGTGGACGCGGTCGGCGAGGGCTTCGAGCGACGAGCCACCATTCAGGATCTCCGCATTTTCCGGCTTCTGCCATCCAGCATAGCGATCGTCAACGAAGCCTTTCAGACGGCCATCCTCGAGGATCGCAGCCGCGGCCTTCAGGCCACGGGCAATGGCATCTGCCGAGCCGACATGAGCCTGGATGAGATCGACCGGATCGAGTGATTGACGGCGAAGTTTCGCGTCGAAATTGGTCCCGCCGGTCGTAAAGCCGCCCGCCATCAGGATCTCGTAATAGGCAAGTGCCAGTTCGGGCACGTTCATGCCGAAATGATCCGTATCCCAGCCGCACTGGTAATCATTCCGGTTCATGTCGACCGAGCCGAGAATTCCGAAGGACCGCGCCATGTGCAATTCGTGTTCGAAGGAATGACCGGCAAGAATTGCGTGTCCCTGCTCGATATTCATCTTGACTTCGTTTTCCAGGCCGTAGGCCTTCAGGAAACCGAATACCGTGCCGACATCGTAGTCATATTGATGCTTGGAGGGTTCCTGCGGTTTCGGCTCGATCAGGATCGTGCCGGTGAATCCGATCTTGTGCTTGTATTCGACAACCATGTTAAGGAACCGTCCGAGCTGGTCGAGTTCCTGCCCGGCATTGGTGTTGAGCAGTGTTTCATAGCCCTCACGGCCACCCCAGAGCACGTAGTTTGAACCGTTGAGCCGATGGGTTACGTCCATCGCATTCTTCACCTGGGCAGCCGCGTAGGCGAAGACATCCGGATCGGGGTTTGTTGCCGCGCCCGACATGAAGCGCCGGTTGGAGAACATGTTGGCGGTGCCCCAAAGGAGCTTGATACCAGTGTCCGACATCTTGCGTTCGAAGATATCGGCAATCGCGTTCACATTGGCATTGCTTTCGGCCAGGGTCCCGCCTTCCGGCGCGATATCGCGATCATGGAAGGTGAAGAACGGCATGTCCAGGATCTGGAACATCTCGAAAGCGACGTCGGCCTTGAGCCTCGCCTGATCCATCGGGTCACCACCAGCAGCCATCCAGGGCCGCAGAAAGGTCTCTCCACCGAAAGGATCACCACCCGGCCAGCAGAAGTTGTGCCAGTAACAAACGGCGAACCGCAGGTGATCTTCCATGCGCTTGCCGAGAACGACTTCGTCCTTGTTGTAGTGGCGATAACTCAGCGGATCCTTGCTGCCCGGTCCGGCGTATCGAATCGGCTGCAGATCGCCAAAGAATCCAGTGCTCATATTCATGCTCCTCAGAAGCCGGCTTGCTTGAATGCCGGATACAGATTGCGCCAGCGGCCATAGGCCTCGGCATAGTTTTCACTCAAGGAAGCAACGGGATCGATGCTTGCCTTGATTTCCGGCCTGGCGAAAATCCCGTCCGTTGTGCCGAGCACCGCTGCCTGACCAAGGCGCGCCGCGCCGAGCGACGCCCCGAAATCGCCGTCGACTGGAACATCGACCGGAACATTGAGCAGGCTGGCGATGATTTCGAGCCAGACGCGGGAACGCGAGCCGCCTCCGACCGCAAGCAGGCGGTCAATCCCGGTGCCGGCCACGCTGAGCGCATCGAGGCAGTCCTTCAGGGCAAACGCAACGCCGTCCAGAACGGCGTGTGTCAGCACGATCTCGTCGGTCTCGTGCGAAATTCCGGCAAACCCGGCGCGGATTTCGACATCATTGTGCGGCGTACGTTCGCCTCCAAGATAGGGTAGAAACGAAACCTGGGAGGGCCCCGAGACACCGGTCAATCCGGCCGTAAGCTTTTCCGGCGATGCCTTTACGACACGGGAAAGCCAGTTGAGGCTGTCGGTCGCCGACAGAATGACTCCCATCTGGTGCCATGTGCCTGGAATGGCGTGACAAAACGCGTGGACAGCGCCTTCGACATTGGGTGAAAATCGATCGTTGGTGACAAAGAGCACACCGGAGGTGCCAAGCGACACGAACGCCGAGCCGGGATCGACAGCACCGACACCACAGGCAGAGGCAGCGTTGTCCCCGCCGCCGCCGGCGACAACCGGCGCGGTTTGCATCCCCCAGCGGTCGCGAAGATCCGCTTTCAGCATTCCGGAACTCTCCGACCCTTCAACAAGGCGCGGCATTTGACGACGCGAGAGACCCGTTGCGGCGAGAAGGTCATCGCACCAGTCCCTTTTGGCGACATCCATCCAGAGCGTTCCCGCGCTGTCGGACATGTCGCCCGCATAGTCTCCCGTCAGCATGAAGCGGACAAAATCCTTGGGCAGGAGAACCATTGCCGTCCTTGCAAATATCTCCGGCTCGTTCTCGCGCACCCATTGCAGTTTCGGCGCAGTGAAACCCGGCATCACGAGATTGCCGCCCAGCGACTGAAACTTCGGCTCTTTGCGGGTCAGTTCTTCACACTGCTTACCCGATCTGCCGTCATTCCACAGTATGCATGGCCGAAGCGGATTGCCGGCCTCATCCAGAAGCGTTGCCCCATGCATGTGACCGGAAAGCCCGATGCCTTTGACAGCTGCCATATCGACCGGCGCCTGGTCCTTCAGTGCGTCCAATACCGTCTGGCAGGCTGTCCACCAGCTCCCCGGGTCCTGCTCAGACCAGCCGGGGAAGGGACGCTCGACGGTCAGGTCCGCGGTCGCGGAGGCGATTTGCGACTGATCCTCGCCAAGAAGGATGGCTTTGACTGAACTGGTACCTATGTCGAGACCGATATACATGAGGTGCGTTCCTCAAAATTCATCAAAAAGAAGGCCGATACCCGCTGAAGGGCCTCGGCAAGAGCATTGCCAGCTGTCCGCCTGATCCGACTGGAATGACCTGACAGGAGTGGGTTGCAGATCCGATCCCTAACCGGATCAGACCTGCAATTCCTTCCGGTTTAGCCGACCACTTCCTCGTCCACAAGCGCACCCGGTCCCGGAGTCGCCCCCGGTGGACACTTGCCAAGGATGATCATGCCAAGCACATCATCGTCGGTGACATCCGTTGTCTTCGCCGATCCGACGAGTTGGCCGTTTTTCATGACGGCCAGCCGATCGCAGAGCTGGAAAACGTCATGAATGTCATGGCTGATCAGGAAAATGCCGAGACCCTGCTTCTTCAATTCCTGAATCAATTCAGCCACCATTTGCGTCTCGTGGACACCGAGCGCCGCGGTCGGCTCGTCCATGATCAGGATCCTGGCGTTGAAATAGACCGCCCGTGCAATGGCAACCGATTGTCGCTGACCACCTGACAGGGCCTTTACCGGCGCATGGAACTTCTTGAAGTTCGGGTTGAGCTTGCTCATGATCTTGCGAGTTTCCGCTTCCATTGCGTCGTCATCGACGAAACCGAACGGCGTGGTCAGCTCCCGTCCGAGGAAGAGATTTGACGCGGCATCGAGGTTGTCGGCCAGCGCGAGCGTCTGGTAGATGGTCTCGATATTGTAGGAGCGGGCATCACGCGGCGAATGGATGTGCGCTTCCTCGCCGTTGATCATGATCTCTCCGCTGTCGGCCTTGTAGGCACCGGACAAGATCTTGATCAAAGTCGACTTGCCGGCACCGTTGTGGCCGAGAAGACCCACCACTTCCCCAGGATAGAGATCGACGGTTACGTGATCCACGGCGTGCACTCCACCGAAGGAAATGCACATGTTCTTCATTTCTACGAGAGGCGTATCCATGTCTTACTCCCCCGTGCGCTTGCGGTAGATGATGTCTACAAGAACAGCCAGCACCAGAACGACACCAACAACAATGTTCTGCAAAGGAGCATCGACACCGACCATTGCCATGCCGGACTGGAGTGACTGCATGATCAGTGCCCCCAGAATAGCTCCATAGATTGTGCCGACACCGCCGGAAAGAGCCGTTCCCCCAATTACCGCTGCGGCAATGACCCGAAGCTCGTCCAAAGTGCCCAGGTCATTGGTCGAAAATCCCAGACGGGCAGACGCAACCGCGGCCGCAAGCGCGCACAGACCGCCCATGATGGCGAAAATCTTGACCGTCAGAAACCGGGTGTTGATACCCGACAGTTCAGCTGCATCCGGATTGCCGCCGGTCGCGAAGATGTAGCGGCCGAGACGGGTTCGCCGTGCTGTCACCGTCATGGCCACCGCGACAAGAATGAGCAAGACCACCGAGTACGGGATACCGTATCCGATCTCCAGACCTTCCGGCATGGTCTCGCCTGCCGCCTCGAACATCCGCTTCAGACGGGCAGTCGGGATATGATACGCGTTTAGCGTCCCGACAAATCCCAGAATTGCGATTGATATGATTGCCCCGAGCGTGACTTCTGCCCAGACGGGTTTGACCGGAAAGCCATGCGACGCCTTTCGCCGCCTGGACGCAATCTGTAGCCAAAGCACAAGTGTGACGGCCAAGATGCCAAAAATCCAAGACGCACTTTCACCGAGTGTTCCGCCAATACCACCGAGCATTGTAAATGTCTCGTTGAGTGGACCTATGGTCTGGCCGGACGTGATGAACCAAGCAACGTTTCTCCAGACCAGAAGGCCGCCGAGGGTAACGATGAAAGCCGGAATTCCGAGATAACCGATCATCCATCCCTGGAATGCACCGATCGTAACACCGACTATGATCCCTGCGATCAGCGCTAGAACCCAAATTGCCGGGTGGCCGAGGCCAAGGGCATCCGGGTGCGCCAGAATGTCTGTCTGGACAACCGCCATGACGGCGGCAACCGTCGCCAGCAGGGAGCCGACCGAAAGGTCGATATGTCGCGTGACGATGACGAAAACCATGCCGGTCGCCATAATAGCCACGGAGACCGTCTGGATCGTCAGATTGAATATATTGCGCGGTGTCAGGAAGCGGCCCTCTGTCACCACGTTGAAAATCAGGCACAGGACGATGAACGCCCCGATCATGCCCAAAAGACGGGTGTCGAGCTGCAGTGCGGCAAAAAAGTTTCGGGCTGCCGGGCCTTTCGGACCGGGCAGAGCTGTGTCGGACATCGAGGTAACTCCTGCTTGGAGACCATTGTGCATTCGCATCGGGTGGTCCGCCCGGGGAACTGCAGTCGCAGCGTTCCCTTCAATGGCCCCGGTTCTGCAACCGGGGCCGCGCGTTGGCGTTTCTATCAGTTACAAGGTGCCGGACCGTTGGAGACGCCCTGGCAAAGATCATCCTTTGTGATCCAGCCGGCATCGACCACTGCGCTCAGGTTGTCCTTGGTGATCGGAAGCGGAGCAAGGAATTTGGCAGTCAGCTCGGTGCCCGACGGTGAGGACCATTTTCCGGCACCGTCAACGTCGGTCATGCCGGAACCGCCAGCCAGGGCAACGGCGATTTCACCGGCAGCCTTGCCGAGTTCACGAGCGTCCTTCCAAACGGACACGGTCTGGGTTCCCTTGGCAACACGGTTCAGCGCAGCGTGATCACCGTCCTGACCGGAAACCGGGATGCCATCCATGCCTTGTGCCGTCAACGCGGCAACGACGCCACCGGCAGTACCGTCATTGGATGCGACAACTGCATCGACCTTGTTGTCGTTGGCCGTCAGGATCTGCTCCATGTTGCGCTGGGCGTTCGCCGGCAACCAGCCATCGGTGTAGGCTTCACCCACGATCTTGATGTCACCGGCATCGATCGCTGCCTGCAGAACTTCCTGCTGACCGCCGCGAAGGAAATCCGCATTGGGGTCGGTCGGTGATCCCTTGATCATGACGTAGTCGCCTTTCGGCGCAGCCGCCAGAACCTCTGCCGCCTGCATGCGGCCGACCTCGACATTGTCGAAAGTCAGGTAAAAGGCGCGGGAATCGTCGATCAGTCGGTCATAGCCGACGACGGGAATGCCTTCGTCACTCGCAGCCTGGACAGCCGGGCCGATGGCCTGTGCATCCTGAGCCAGGATGATAAGCGCATTCGCGCCCTGAGCTATCAGTGCCTCCACATCCGAAAGCTGCTTTGCAGAAGAGCTCTGGGCATCGGCGGAAATGTATTTTGCACCGGCAGCCTCCAGGGCGGACTTGATGGCTGCTTCGTCGGTCTTCCAGCGTTCTTCCTGAAAGTTCGACCAGCTCACACCCACAACGACATCGGCAGCCTGAGCTGCAGTCATTGCGGTCGCGGACATAAGGGCGCCCGCCAGCAAAATGGTAAATTTACGCATCGCGATGTTTCCTCCGGTTGGCACGGTCTCCAGTTTCGCCGCGCCTGTAAATGCGTCTTGTTTGCGACCGGCAATTGTGCGCCGCCGCATATAGGACAACCTTGTTGCTATTTTTTTTGGTGTCCGAAAAAAAGTTGCAGGAAAGCGTGGCTCCTGTCAACATGGTTTTGCAAAACTCTTATTTCGGGAATTGAAACTTCTCGCAAAAACGGCGAAAATCCGGGAAAAATCCGGTTGGTGGAAACAAACAGGGAAGAGCTGAGCGCACATGACACGCAAGGCAGACCGGGATCAGATCCGGCGGCAAAACCGAAGTATTGTTCTACAGGCCCTGCGCCGAGGAGGCTCGATGGCCCGGATCGATCTCGGCCAGATCACACGGCTCAGTCCCGCGACCGTGACAGCCATAACCTCGGACCTGCTTGACCAGGGACTTATCCTCAGCCTGGAAAGCGAGGAACCCAAGACACCGCAGGCACGCGGACGCCCCAGAACGCTGTTGAAACTCAATCCGGATGCCGCATTCATCATCGGCGCCCGGTTGTCGGTAAACAATATCGACCTGTCCCTGGTCGACTTTGCCGGCGAAGTGGTTCGTGACAACCGCACAAAATTCGACAGCGCCGCTGCGGATGCAAGCAGTTTTCCGGAGATCCTGATCACCGCAATCAGCAACTTCCTCAAGGAGGCCGGTGTTCAACGGGGACGCGTACAGGAAATCGGCATCGCCGCTCAAGGTGTGGTGGAAACGGAAACCGGGCAGGTCGCATGGAGCCCTGCCTTTGCCGGTCGAAAAATTCCAATTGTCTCACCACTGCAGGACGCATTCGGTGCGCAGTGCTATATCTCCAACGACACCAACATGATCACCGAGGCCCTGCACTGGTCTGATCCGAACCGGTATAGCGGTACCTTTGCCGTCATCATGCTCGATTACGGTGTCGGCATGGGACTTTATCTGAACAACCAGCTGTTTTCCGGGGCAAGCGGAACCGCCGCCGAATTTGGCCACGCCAACCATATCCCCGGTGGCGCGTTGTGCCGGTGCGGCAAACGGGGATGCCTGGAGGCTTATCTCTCCGACTACGCGCTTGTGCGCGCCGCAACCCACCTGCCGGAAGATACCGATCCGATGACCATCAGGGCCGGCGTGCGCGGCCTCGCCCAACTGCTTGAGAAAGCGGCTTCAGGCGATGAAAACGCGCTCAAGGCATTTCACGAGGCAGGTCGGGTTCTTGGCTATGGCGTTGCGCGGGTTATCGCGATGATCGACCCGAAGCGACTCGTTCTGACCGGCGCGGCCATGCGCGCCTTTTCCTTCATGGAGAAGGGCATGCAGGACGGGCTTGAAGAAGCCCTGGTTGCCGATCTGCGCAACAATTTTTCACTCGATGTCATGCCCTGGAACGAGGACTTCATTCGCAGCGGGCTCATCGCGCAGTCTATGGAACGTCTCGACAAGGACTTTTTGGGCGCGGCAGAAAGAACTGCAGAAGATGCGCCAAGACGGGACAACGCGGAGATGCCGGCGTGACCCCGGTCTCCAGAGCCGCCCTGTTGAGCCTTGTTTTCACACTAGTCTTTGACTCAAAGGTTCTGGCAGATCCCGACCTACCGCCCTGGAGCGAAAGGGCGATCCAGGACGATATCGACATCGAAGCACTGGCTACCTCGGGCCAGGACCCCATCCCCCTGCTTCAAGCGCTCGGGGAGCATCTGTTTGCTGCCAAGTTCACCAGTCTCGACGGAGCGGGACGTCCCGACGCGACCGGAGCGAGCGTTCCAACCAAAGTGCGCCGGCAATCGCACCTCAGGTTTCAGCGGCTTGCCGGACCGGATGCAAATGCCTGCGCCTCCTGCCACAACGAGCCTGTCGTCGGGGGTGCGGGTGCTTTTACAGCAAACGTGTTCGTTTCAGAAGGATTTGAGAGCGCGGATTTCGATACGATCGACCCGCAGTTTTCCAACGAACGCAACACGAATGCGATCCAGGGCGCAGGCCTGATCGAACTGCTCGCCCGGGAAATGACCACGGATTTGCGCCGCCAGCGACATGACGTGCTCTCCTTAGCGCGCCGCAACGGACGGCCGGAGACGGCAGATCTCGAAACCAAGGGAATATCCTTCGGCCGCCTGACGGCCTACCCGGACGGAACGCTTGATGTTTCGCGCCTAGACGGGATCGATGATGATCTGACCATCCGGCCTTTCAGCCAGAAAGGTGTGTTTGCCTCGCTTCGTCAGTTCACGGTCAACGCCATGAACGCCCACCATGGTATTCAGGCGAGCGAGCGTTTCGGCCCCAGATGGACCGGGACCGACGATTTTGACGCCGACGGTGTCTCGGCCGAAATGACACCTGGCCAGATTTCCGCGCTTGTCGCCTGGCAGGCAACGCTTCCGGCCCCGACACGCAAGAAAAACCTGCCGGATATCTGGCAGTCCGCCAGTACCAGGGGAGAGAGTGTCTTCGGCGAAATCGGCTGTGCCTCCTGTCATGTTCCGGCGCTGCCGCTTGAATCGCTGATATTTCACGATCCAGGCCCATTCGACACGGCCGGAACGCTTCGCCAGAGCGACATGGAAAAACCCCTCGCACTGGACCTTGCAACGCTGGACTGGATCAAGAGCCTGCCGCGCGACGAAAGGGGCCGCACACTGGTGCCGCTTTTCGGAGATCTCAAGCGCCACAAAATTGCCGATGCACAGAACGAGACTTACGGAAACGAACTACTCGCGCAGAGATTTGTTGCAAGAGACGTTTTCATTACGGCAGAACTCTGGGGGATCGGCAGCACCGCTCCATACGGCCATCGCGGCGACCTGACGACGCTCAACGAAGCAATTCTTGCCCACGGCGGCGATGCAACGCAGTCCCGGAAAGACTATTCGGCGCTTTCAGAAAGCGACCGGCAGTCCGTCATCGCCTTTCTGCGTAGCCTGGAGATCGCACAATGAAGTTTTGTCATCTGTGCTCCAATGTGCTGCTGGGCCTTGCGGCGACCACCGCTTTCAATAGCACGGGACATGCCGACAACCGAAGGACCTCACAGGCACCGGTTCCCGTCTTTGCGGAAGAAGCAGGGGCAGCCGGAATAGATCACACCTATGACGGTGCCTGGGAGTTTTTTGTGGGTGGCGGGGTCGCGGTCTTCGACTGCAACGGCGACAGACGTCCCGACCTTTTCCTCGCCGGCGGCAACAATCCGGCGCAGCTTTTTGTAAATCAAGGTGCGTCGGGCGGTGCCTTGCTTTTTTCACCGAAGGAGACCGGTCTGAGCGGAAAGCAGTCCGCGAAGGTTCTCGGTGCCTATCCGCTCGACTTCAACAACGACGACCGGCTGGATCTCGTTGTATTGCGCCTCGGCGAAAATCTTCTGCTGGAAGGCAAGGGCGACTGTACGTTCGAAATTGCCAATCGAGCGCTTGGATTTGACGGAGGCCGCGAATGGACGACTTCCTTTTCCGCGACATATGAAGCCGCCAGCGACCATCCGACGCTCGCATTCGGAAATTACGTCGATCGCTCCCAGCCCGGATCTCCGTGGGGCACCTGTCATGACAACTTTCTGTTCCGGCCGGAACTGTCTGCCGCGGGACAGGTTAGCTACCCGAATCCCGTCCGTCTTTCACCCGGTTACTGTTCACTTTCAATGCTGTTCACCGATTGGAACCGGTCAGGTGAACCGTCCCTGCGCATCTCCAACGACCGGCACTACTATCGTGGTGGACAGGAGCAACTGTGGGCAGTTTCTCCAAACAGACCCCCTCGTCCCTTCCGCAAGACCGACGGTTGGCAGCACCTGAAAATCTGGGGGATGGGCATTGCGTCGATCGATCTCGATGTCGACGGATTTCCCGAATACGCGCTCACAAGCATGGGTGACACCAAATTGCAGACGCTCGATGTCGAAGCGGATGAAACAGTGCCGGTTTATCAGGACATCGCATTTGACCTCGGCCTGACCGCGCACAGACCCTATACCGGCGACGATCTGAAACCTTCCACGGGATGGCATTCGGAATTTCAGGACGTAAACAATGACGGGCTCTGGGACCTTTTCATTGCCAAGGGCAACGTTGAAGCCATGCCGGATTTTGCCGCCTACGATCCTGACAATCTGCTGATCGGGCAATGGGACGGAAAGTTTGTCGAGGCCGGCGATGTTGCTGGAATTGACCTTGACCGTCGGGGCCGAGGAGCCGGTCTTGCCGACTTCAACGCCGACGGACTTCTGGACCTCATTGTCGTCAATCGTGCCGCTCCGGTCAGCCTGTTCCGGAATCTGGGAGAAGGGACCACCGCAACCGTCAAGCCGCTCGGCAACTGGATTGCTATCGACGTTCGCCAGCCCGGCCGCGCCAATACGCGGGCTGTCGGCGCGAAGATCAGTGTGAAGACCGGGAACCGGACCGTCGTGAAAGACATTCAGATCGGCGCGGGTCATGCGTCCGGTCAACTCGGCTTTGTGCATTTCGGCCTCGGTGTCGCGGAACGGGCCAATATCAGGATCAAATGGCCTGACGGTGACTGGAGCCACGGCTACCGCGTTTTCGCCAACGGTCACGTGATCATTGAACGGGGTGCGGAAAAGGCACGCCTTTGGTATCCGGAATGAAACAGCGACACCTGACGCAGAACTTCGTGTCATGGCGGCCACTTGAAACAATCCGGCTTTTTTTGGGTATAACCTGAAACAAGATCGCAGGCTGCCCTTCCATGCGGCGCTTCGGCCACATTTCACGCTATTGTTGCAAGTGTTTGTTCATCGGCGTTTTATCGCTTCCGGTTAAACGGGCAAGTTTACGGATAGCGGTTTCGCGTAGCCGAAAGTGGGCCGTGACATGTTTTTTGGATTTCTTATCGGAGCCATTCTTTATGGCGCCTTCACATTGGTCGTCTTGATTATCTCCTCGGCGGAATTGCAGGAAAGCTGCACCAGCACGGCGTCACGACTGGCGCGTGTTTTTTTCATGTCCGTCTTCTGGCCGGTCACCATCGTCATTCTCACGATCGGGGTTCTGGTGACGCGCCTGGGCATTCAGTCCTTTCGCACCGGGCAATCGCAACGCTTCGGCTTGACGCACCGCCCATATTGATCGGCGCAAAAATCACCACCAAAGCGACAAGCCACTTTGCCGCCAACACATTTTGGTGACTGAAGCCTTCTATGGTGAAAATTTAATCAGGCTCGCTTTTGCGCCTAACTCACTGTGATTTAAGCAATTTAATCTTTGAGACAAATACTCAAGTTTTTAATTGTTCTAAAAATATTTGACTAACTGTTCAAATTTTTGCCCAATAGGGACATGAGCCTTCTCAAAAAATGAAGAAGGCCGTCTTGAAAAACGATCGCCAACCTTCCGGAGATCTACATGACCCAGTCAAAAGCCGGCCCGGACATCGCACCCGGACGCCTGCACGAGGACGCATATTCAGAGAACTTCAGCGACCTGCATCCGTTGCTGGAGCCGCACGAAGCTCAGGTCGAGGCCGACCGCTGCTACTTCTGCTACGATGCACCTTGCATGCAGGCGTGTCCTACAAGCATCGATATTCCCCAGTTCATTCGGCAGATCTCGACCGGCAACCCGGACGGGTCCGCCAAGACCATCTTCGAGCAGAATATCCTCGGAGGCATGTGTGCCCGTGTCTGCCCGACAGAAACCCTGTGCGAACAGGTTTGCGTCCGCGAGGTTGCCGAAGGCAAACCGGTGAAGATCGGACAGCTGCAGCGTCACGCCACCGACCACTACATGGCCGGGCACGACGCGACCCCGTTTGACCGCGCAGCCGCCACCGGCAAGAAAATTGCGGTGGTCGGAGCAGGACCGGCCGGACTGTCCTGCGCACACCGCCTGGCCGTACACGGCCACGATGTCACACTGTTCGATGCACGGGACAAGGCCGGCGGTCTGAACGAATTCGGAATTGCGTCCTACAAGTCGGTCGACAATTTCGCACAGCGTGAAGTGGACTTCGTGCTCTCCATTGGCGGTATCGAACTCAAGACGGGAATGCGTCTTGGCGACAACCTTGATCTTGCCGAACTCAGAGCAACGCATGATGCCGTTTTCCTCAGTGTCGGGCTTGGTGGTGTCAATGCACTCAACAAGGAACACGAAAGCCAGAACGGTGTTTTGAGTGCCGTCGACTACATTTCCGACATCAGGCAGGCCGAAGACCTCGCGCGGCTTCCCGTCGGCCGACACATCGTCGTCATCGGCGGCGGCATGACCGCCATCGACATCGCTGTCCAGAAGAAACTGCTGGGCGCAGACGACGTCACGATCGTCTACCGCCGCGGGCAGGAGCGCATGAACGCGTCCCGCTATGAACAGGAGCTGGCGCAAACGTCCGGCGTCAAGATCCTGACAAACGTGCAACCGCACAGGTTGGTCATCGACAACGGACATATCAGTTCCATCGAACTTGAACGAACCTCAACCGACAAAGACGGTGCCCTCAAGGGAACCGGCGAGTACCTCACGCTTGCCGCCGACATGGTGTTCAAGGCGGTCGGTCAAACCCTCGTTCAAGAAGATCTGGATGCGTCGATCACGATCGAAAAAGGACGCATCGTTGTAAGCGCGGACCGCAGGACCAACCTCGACGACGTGTGGGCCGGAGGCGACTGTGCACTCGGCGGTGAGGACCTGACGGTCACGGCTGTTGAAGATGGAAAGATCGCCGGGGAAAGCATCCACACTGCCTTGAGCGAACAAGCGCACGCTACTACGGAATCAAGGGAGAGGGTCCATGGCTGATCTGCGCACAAACTTCATCGGAATCAAGTCGCCAAATCCGTTCTGGCTGGCCTCGGCCCCGCCGACAGACAAGGAATACAACGTCGTTCGCGCCTTCAAGGCCGGTTGGGGCGGCGTCGTCTGGAAGACGCTCGGCGAAGATCCGGCGATCGTCAATGTCAACGGTCCGCGCTACGGCGCCATTCACGGCAAGGACCGCCAACTGATCGGCCTTAACAATATCGAGCTGATCACCGACCGGCCGCTGGAAGTCAACCTGCAGGAAATCAAGCAGGTCAAACGCGACTGGCCGGACCGTGCCCTTGTGGTCTCGCTGATGGTTCCCTGCGAAGAGCAGAACTGGATCAACATCCTGAAGCGCGTCGAGGATACCGGAGCCGATGGTGTCGAACTCAATTTCGGCTGCCCTCACGGCATGAGCGAACGCGGAATGGGCTCCGCTGTTGGCCAGGTTCCCGAATATATCGAGATGGTCACCCGCTGGGTGAAGCAGCACTCGCGCATGCCCTGTATCGTCAAGCTGACACCCAATATCACGGATGTCCGCAAGCCAGCACAGGCAGCAAAAGCCGGTGGTGCCGATGCCGTATCGCTGATCAATACGATCAACTCGATCATGGGTGTTGACCTGGATATCATGTCGCCGTCGCCATCGGTTGACGGCAAGGGCGCCCATGGCGGCTATTGCGGACCGGCAGTCAAGCCGATCGCGTTGAACATGGTGGCCGAAATTGCACGCGATCCGGTGACACACGGTTTGCCCATTTCCGGGATCGGCGGCGTGACAAACTGGCGCGATGCAGCCGAATTCATGGCACTGGGAGCCGGTTCGGTGCAGGTTTGCACAGCCGCGATGACCTACGGGTTCAAGGTCGTGGAAGACATGATCGAAGGGCTCAGCGACTGGATGGACAGCAAGGGCCATACATCTGTCGACCAGTTCATCGGCAGTGCGGTCCCCAATGTCTCGGACTGGCAGTATCTGAACCTGAACTACATCGCCAAGGCGAAAATCGATCAGGATCTCTGCATCCAGTGCGGCCGCTGTCACATCGCCTGCGAAGACACCTCGCACCAGGCAATCACGAACATGGTCGACGGTGCACGCCGCTTCGAGGTGATCGATGAAGAATGTGTCGGCTGCAACCTGTGTGTGAGCGTCTGTCCGGTTGAGGATTGCATCACAATGGAGCCTATGGCCGCCGGCAGCATCGATCCCCGGACCAAGAAGGTGGTCGACAAGGACTACGCCAACTGGACCACACACCCGAACAATCCAATGGCAGTGAAAGACGCCGCGGAATAAATTTCGCGGCAACGGTTCTCCAGCGCAGGCAAGTCTCAGGACTGCCTGCGTTTTTTCATTCAGACCGGCGTTGATGTCGGCCTGCCATGTCGTTAGCGTGAACAGACACGGACACGAGGTGGGCTCACATGCAGGATTCCCGTCTGCTTCTGGCAGCATCGATCGGCCTATGCGCGATCATCGGCATTTGGGGTGTGGTCGATCCAGCCAGCTTGCAGAGTATCGCAAAGACAATTGTCGACCAGTATTTCGTCAGCCGCGGCTGGTTCGTGATGTTGTCGGTCACAATCATGCTGCTGTTCTGCCTGGGCCTGACATTGACACGGTTCGGAGACATCCGCCTTGGTGCGGACACGGACCGTCCGGAGTATTCAACACCCACATGGATCGCCATGCTCTTTGCTGCGGGCATGGGTGTCGGTCTCCTCTTCTGGGCCGTTGCCGAACCGCTCACCCATTTTTACGTCGCCCAGGAGCACATTCCGACGCCGATCGCTGCGGAGCAAGCACTGCTTGCGGCCAATTTCAACTGGGGCATTCATGCCTGGGCGATCTACGGCACAACAGCACTTACAATCGCCTATTTCAGTTTCCGGCGTGGAACGCCGATGCTGGTCAGTGCGCCGGTCAAGAACCTGTTCCCGGGTGAACGCTGGGCCAGCATGGTTGGCTGGTTTTCCGATTTCATGGCGATTGCAGCCATTGCCATCGGCGTTGGCGGTTCCGTCGCCATGGGCGTGTTTCAGGTAGCCGACGGTGTTACCGTGCTGTTCGGTGGTGAAACAACGTCCGGTTATCTGGTCGGGGGCGTCTTTCTTGTCATGGTTGCCGCCTACATACCACCGCTGCTCGTCGACCTCGGCAGCGGGATGGCACGGCTGTCCAATATCGCGATGGCCCTTGCCATCGCTCTGGTCGCCTACACCATCATCCTCGGTCCATCGGAATTTCTGCTGAATTCCATCATCGGCGGGATCGGCACCTACATTTCGCAAGTGATACCGCGCGGCCTGCAGACCTTTACGTTCTACGGTGACGAAACCAATCAGTGGTTCCGGGACTGGACGCTGACCTATATGGTCTGGTGGATCGCCTGGGGGCCATTTGTCGGCGTGTTTGTCGCCCGGATTTCAAAAGGACGCACGATCCGTGAGTTTGTCCTGGGCGTGCTGATCGGCCCAACGCTGTTTTCGACCATCTGGTTTGGAGCATTCGGTGGCGTTGGTCTCTACGAAGCGATCAACGGTCAAGGCGAACTTCTGGCCCTGACACAGACCAACGTGGAGCGCATGACCTTCGCATTGCTCGACCGGTTACCGTTCGCCACGCTCACGACCCTCGCGACGATTGCCGCGGCGTTTCTGTTTATCGTCACCAGTGTCGTCAGCGCCGCCTTCGTGCTCGGAACTTTCTCCACCGGCGGCAACCCGGACCCAAGCGCAAAGGTCCGGGTCATCTGGGGCGGCCTGCTGGGCATGCTGGGAGCTGCAATGATCCTGTCGGGCTCGATGAACGCGGTCAAGACACTGATCGCGCTCGGTGCCTTGCCGTTTGTATTTATTACCGTGTTGCTGATGACATGCCTGACCAAGGCACTGCTGCAGGACAGCAGGAAGGAGACCTCCCATGCTGATCGGTGACCCGGTTGATACGCTGCTGAACCTTGGCACATTCGCTTTCATAGGAGCGATGATCTGGATCCTGATGCGAAAGACTCCCGACTGACTTCGTTCCTTCAGGCTAAAGCGAAAGATCGGGACGCGTCAGCATCAGCCAGACGATGGCAAGGACCGCTATGAAAGCCGGAAAACCGCAGACGAACCAGATCCGGTAGAGCCTCTGGTATTCCGCCGGAAGCTCCTCGCCTGCAAGTGCGGCACGTTTCGCCAGCCGACGCAGTCTGATCTGGATCCAGACCACAGGAAGCCAGAACAATCCGACGATCACGTAAAGGCAAAGGGAAACCAGGACCCACCCCTCCAGGAGCGGCCAGCCGACTTCACGCGTCAACATGTAGCCCGTTATCGGCTGAAAGACCGCCGCGGTTGCCGTGAAGACCGTATCGGCCAGGACGACGATGCCTGCAACATGCGCAATCAGGACAGGATCTTGCGTCCGGTTTGACATGACCATGAAAAATGCGATGCCAGCCCCCGTACCCAACAGAACACAAGCGCCAATCACATGCGCAAATCGAAGGATCTCGTACCACATCAGCGATCCTCCAGAACCAGCGTGACAAGGAGCGCGAGCACCATTGATGGCAGAACCTTGACAAACACCCCCAAGGGATCGGCCCAAAGATGCGGTGTCAGCAACGTGCCGGCTGCAAGGTAACCTGCGGAAACCGCAATCATTCCCAGACAGGCAGTTTTCGTCCAACGCCGGAAGAGCACCGCGACACCGAGCATCAGGTCCGCCATCGACCCACCGAGGACCGCGGACCCGGCAAATCCGCCGGACACACCCTGGCCGGTAAGCACGGCCTTGGCAGCACTAAATGAAATCAATCCAAAAACACCTGACAGAAGCCAGAACAATGACAGGCATCCAATCGCCAGCGGGAGCATCAGATAAAGCCGCGCGAAACTGCGTTCCTGCACGGTCGCGGGCATTTGTGCCAGTGATTCACCGAGGGTCCTGAGCGACACTCCGCCCAGGCTTTTCCAGATTTCCGGATCGCCTGTTATTCCGGATTCGAGCGATAAAAGCGCATTGGTCCTGAGCGGTGAGCGCCAGCCCAGCCAGCCGAGAGCGTCCGCGCACCGTCCCGACAAGGTCAACATCCATCCCGGGATTGCGACCTGGGTTGACCAGGCGGGATACCCAAGCCAGGTGCGCAATTTGGCGGTCAAGTCGGGAAATGATTGCCGCCCCTCCTCGGCAAGCTCAGCTACAAAGCAGCCTCCAAGTTCGCCCTGGGCCACCTGCACAACAGCTTTTGCCAGGTCATCTACGTGGATCGTCTGGACCTGCGCATCCGGGTAAATCTTCGGCCCGACCAGGGGAAAGGCAGCGGCAGCTCTCAAAAGGGCGGTTCCCCCATAGGCTTGCGCCCCGAATACCAGTACCGGCCGCAAGACAACCCAGTCCAGCCGGGAGGACATAACCCTGGCATCGCCCCTGGCTTTGCTGCGAAAGAACTCGGTCGGCGCCTGATCCGACACGCCCGCTGCGGAAATCTGGATGAATTTCGTCCTGGTTCCCTCAAGCGCCTCGCACATGGCGACGACCGCCGTTTCGTGGATCGCCGTCAGATTGTCACGCGTTCCGTCCTGAAGCGCTCCCGATGCGTTCACAACGATGTCCGCTTCAGAAAAAATATCTTGCCAGTCGCTCACTGTCGCCGTGGCGATGTCACGGATTATCCAAACGAGATCGGGGAGAATTTTTTGTGCTGTACTGAGCGAACGCCCGACCCCGCATACCGAAAATCCTTCCTGCTGCAAAGCACGTACGCAAGCAGCACCAATGAACCCATAGGCTCCAAGAACGACGGCTTTCTTTGTCATCAGCAATGCCCTGGCAGTTCAGTTCGCGGCCATGTCCCGAATTCGAACACCCGTCTAGTAAAACACAAAAAAGGCCGCCTCATCGGGCGGCCTTTTCACGCATTGCTTCATGCCCGACCCAGGGTCAGAGCTTGTCGGTCACGGCTGTCGACGTTGCACCTTCCGGTTCCTTCGTGATGACCGGGTCGGAGCCACCGGCCAGCAGCGACTTCACGGTACGGTCATAGGCACTCATGTCGAGCTTGCCGTCAGATCCGTCAACCAGCTTGACGATTTCCCCGACCATCCGGACCTGATGTTTTTCGGTCTGGGCGCCTGTGGCGTCGTTTTCCAGAACGATTTCAGCAGCTTCTTCCGGATTTTCGGCGGCGTAGGCCCATCCCTTCATCGACGCACGCACGAACCGGGCAAGCTTGTCGACCATCGCAGGATCGTTCAGGCTTTCATCGAGGACATAAAGTCCGTCTTCCAGTGTCGCGACACCCTGGTCTTCATACTTGAAGACGACCAGTTCGTCAGCGGGGATCCCCGCATCAATGACCTGCCAGTATTCGTTGTAGGTCATCGTGGAAATGCAGTCGGCCTGCTTTTGCAGAATCGGGTCAACGTTGAAGCCCTGTTTCAGAACCGTGACACCACCGTCGCTTCCGTCAGTCGGAATCCCGAGCTGGCTCATCCAGGACAGGAAAGGATATTCGTTTCCGAAGAACCAGACACCGAGCGTCTTGCCCTTGAAGTCTTCCGGCGACGAAATACCGGTGTCCTTGCGGCAGGTCAGCATCATGCCGGACTTCTTGAACGGCTGTGCGATGTTGACAAGCGGCACGCCCTTTTCGCGTGATGCCAGGGCAGACGGCATCCAGTCGATGATCACGTCGGCACCGCCGCCAGCAATCACCTGTGGAGGTGCAATGTCAGGTCCACCCGGCTTGATCGTCACATCAAGGTCTTCTTCTTCGTAAAAACCCTTGTCCTTTGCGACGTAGTAACCGGCAAACTGGCCCTGTGTGACCCATTTCAGCTGAAGTGTCAGTTCATCGGCAGCCTGGGCTGCTCCGGAAATCAGACCCGCTCCCATCACAGATACAAGTGCAAGACTTTTAAGTGTCTTCATTGCCATTCCCCTACTGGTTATGGACCCGACTCGATCAGCGGGGTCCTTCTCTGGTTTTTTTGTTCGCTGCAGACCCAATCATCATGCGATTCGCAACCGTTTCAATGGGACGCAGCACATTGATCTCCATATGGACACCGGGCATTCTGCCTTCTGAGTGTCCACGTGCTGACCAAATGGTCAAGAAAATCTAGAAAGGTGCTGCATCACCGGTCAAGGTTATTTTTTGATCACGGGCCATTTGGTTGCTCATTGTGCATCAAAATTGCCTTTCAAAACACGTCTCGGCGGTGAAGAAGTACCTAATTTCAATATTCTCCAACACGTGGAGAAATTGTTCCAGGGCGTCCGACCACAGCTATTGAATTTGAGTCCGACAGTCGCGATCCGTTCAAAGCAAGAACAATGCCCTCGCCCCCTGCGTTTCAGCAAAGCTCCCGTCACAATCGTCAGAATCGATAGACCGGACTTCCTGGTTCATGCGACTTTCAACAAGTCAATGTACCAGGACCTGACGCTCTACCTTCTGTGACACTTGTGAAATTGCCAAGTCAGGTCTGATTCATGCGAGTCGGCGCAGCATGCAGGTTCCGGTTGATCTTCTCCAACAGGTCCTTGCGTTCATTGCTCCCGTCCGCCGAGTAGTTGAGGTTCTTGAACGTTGATGTCTGTTCGGTGAAGAACGTCCGGACGGCATCCTTGTCCTCGAAGGCGAATTCGGTCGTCGCGATCCTGTAGACGAGGTCGAAGGTTTCCTGCTGGCGTGTCAGTGGAGCGGAAACGTCGACGTCGTCGAAGGCATCCTGCTGCAGATAGACCATGTCCAGGAACAGCGCTTTTTGCTGAAGCACGAAATCCTCGGTTGATATGCCCTCCTCCCCGGTGACCTGCATCATTCGGGTGATCTCGTCGCCCTTGCGCAACAATTCGATCATCTCCTCAACACGCGGCACCCAGTCCGGGCCGATGTTTTCCCGGTACCAATCTCCGAGTTGGCCTTGGTATCTGGACCAGGACAGCAAGGGGTCGACCGCCGGATAAAACCGCTTGTAGGCGCGCTCGGACGACAGACCAAGGAAGGTCTTGACGGTGCCAAGCGTGGACTGGGTGACAGGTTCCTCAAAATTGCCGCCCGCGGGTGAAACCGTTCCGATCATCGTGAGACTGCCGGTGTCACCGGTTGCGGTCTTCAGGACACCCGCGCGCTCATAAATTCCCTTGATGGCAGAGTCGAGATAAGCCGGGAATGCCTCTTCTCCCGGGATCTCTTCAAGACGGCCGGACGTTTCACGCATTGCCTGCGCCCAGCGCGACGTGCTGTCGGCAATCAGAAGCACGTCATACCCCATCTGACGGTAATATTCGCCGAGTGTGATCCCGGTGTAGATCGACGCTTCCCGGGCGGCCACAGGCATGGAAGACGTGTTGCAGATAATCACCGTGCGGTCCATCAACGTGCCGTCACCTGACGGGTCCGGCTGATGCGGAAATTCCGTGATGGTCTCGACCACTTCCCCGGCACGTTCGCCGCAAGCGACCACGATCACGATGTTCACCGCCGAAAAGCGGGAAATCAGCGACTGCAGAACGGTCTTGCCGGCACCGAACGGTCCCGGGATGCAACCCATGCCGCCGCGCGCAATCGGAAAGAACGTATCGATCAGACGTAGTGTGGTGATGAGAGGTTCGCGCGGATAAAGCCGTTCGCTCTGCCCGGACCTGACAAGGCCCTCCGGTATGGCCCGGCGAACCGGCCAGTGCTGTACCATGGTCAGATCACGTGTCTCGTCCCTGTCGTTCCTGAGCGTGATGACGACCTCGTTGATTGTGAACGTTCCTTCGCGCACCCGTTCAACCGACCAACTGCCGGTCAGGGTGAACGGCGCCATCACCTTGTGCTCGAAACGGCCCTCGGGGACCGTCCCGAGTGTATCGCCCGCCATCACGGGATCGCCGGCCTTGACCTTGGGTTCAAAGGCCCATTTCCGCTTCTGGTCCAGCGCGTTGGTCAGAACACCTCTTGGCAGGAAAAATCCGTGCTCTGCCGCAATGTCCGCAAGCGGGTTCTGCAATCCATCGAACACCGTGCTGAGCAATCCCGGTCCGAGCGCGACGGACAGCATTTCACCGCTCTGGATTACCTTGTCACCGACCCTCACACCGGCGGTGCTTTCGAAGACCTGCGCTTCGGCCGACTTGCCGCGCACTCGGAGCACCTCGGCCTTCAGATATTCGCGTGGTTTTCCCTCCCGCTCCGGCCCGTGCGGAATGATGTAGACGACTTCGTTCTTGATCAACGGCGCGTTCTCGAGCGGAGCAAGCGTGACGAGGTCATCCTGGACTGCAATGATCTCGGCAGTCGGTTCGGGAAGCTGAACATGGCTGGTCACGAGGTGGCTCCCTCAAACGCGAATGAGTTGTCTGTCGGAAATTCTGTGACGGCAGGGTCGATGCCGGATGGAGAACCGTTGCCCAGCGCTGCCTCAACAAGGGTCGCAAGTCGGTCCCTTGCGTCGTCTTCGTTGTAACGTGACCAACGTTCGACAATAACCCAGCGCAATACGTAGATCGCGACGGCTTCGAAATCGAACTCGTGCAGCGCGCCGAAGTGGTCCAGTTGGCGAAAAACCTGGGTCAGGGTCAAACGTTCCATGCCGATGTGATCGCCCGCCTGCAGGAAGCGATGCGCTTCCGAGATCCACGGCATGAAATGCCCGAGGCCAAACGCGGGATCGCTCCAGTTGGCCTTGATCCGGCCGCACCAGCGACCATAGCCCCAGGAAGCAATGTCACCGGCTGTTTCCTGGCCATCACGCCTCCGGCGAAGAGCCGCGATCAGGGTGCGGGTTTCCATGCGCGTTCCTACAAGATGCTGCAGATCCGGATAGTCCTTCAAATCATTGACCACCTGGTTCGCGCGACGGATCACCTCAAGGTCCTGGTCGTATTTGGCGACGCCTGCCCAGGCAGTTATTTCCACCAGTTCCTGCAAGAGCCCTGTGTGCTCCGCTTCCAACATCGACATGCGCTGCTTCAACCGGAACTCGGAGATCGGCACGCTTTTGCGCGTGAACAGTTTGCCCAGATCGGGAAGACTGGTGACAAGTGCGATATATTGGTGCGGTTGCGACATGGCTACCTTAGGACCCCTTCCATCACGGCCCGCAGGCGTGGCTGCAGGTGGCGCTTGAGCAAAGTCGCGACGGCTTCTTCTGTCAGATCGATGGAAACGTCCCTGTCGGTCAGCTTCACCTTGATTCCGGCGAACCCCGGTGCGGTTGAAAAGGTTACACCGCCGCGCAGCGCCTCGCCCGCCAGGGCAATCACGAAATGCGTCAGCGTTCCCGGTTCTACCGCTTCGGGAGACTGTTTCAGTTCCTCGAAGGTGACGACCTTTTCCGGAAGCACAATTTCCATTGGTTCGGTGTTGCTCACCGAAGCATTTTCCTTCGCGTTGCCTGCCATCGCCAGAATGAGTTTTTGCAGGAACTGCTCATCTCCGAGCGTGGTGCCCACAAGGCGCCCGGCCTCCTGTTGTATCCGGTCACCAAGTTCGTTTCGCAGACTGAGCACCAGGTCCCTTGCAGCGACCTTCAGCCCGTCCTCCGTCGCGGCCTTCTCCCTGGCTGCTTCCGCCCTCGCCTCGGCCAGCAATGCGTCTGCTTTTTTCTGCGCCTCCGAGACGATGGCCTCTGCCCTGGTCTTTGCCTTGGCAAGGATTTCGTCGCCTTCCGACTGGCCCGCCGATACGCCCTCGGACTTCAGCCGGTCAATCAGGGCCTGGACCCCGGCGCCAGCTGCATTTTCCAGATCTGTCGAGCCACTGTTCTTGGACATAACTGCCTCCGTTTCCGTCAATTGGGCTCTAACTCGGGATCGAGCCGGCAAGAACCAGCGCGAAAACCAACGCGAACACGGAAAAACCCTCGAGCACCGCGGCCGGGGCCAGCGAAATGCCGAAAATCTCCGGCTTGGCCTTGGATGCATGAATAGCGGAAGCAAGAACCTCGCCCTGACGGATGCCGGTAAAGAGCATGGTGAAGCCGGACAGTACGCCGATGCCGAAGAGCGCTGCGCCATTGGCGGCGTCAATGCTCGATTGCTGAAGCGAGAACATGATCACGATGCCGTAGATCACCTGCGAGGACGGCATGAGCGAAACACCGATAAAGCGACCGTAGCCGCCTTCACTGTCGAGCATGGCGCCAATCGCGGCACTGCCACCCAGCGCACAGCCCCATGCGCTGCCGATCGCACCCAGAGCAACCGGTGCGTAAAGCCCAAACCAACCGAGAGCCACAACGAATTCGTTCACAGGCGTGTCTCCTCTTTCTTGAACGGACGGAAGGGCGTGCCCTCGTCTTTCAAACCCCAATTGAAAAATTCAATAACGTTCAGCCGCAATCCATGGACGCAACCTGCAATCAGACCGAGCCCGATATTTATGGCGTGCCCGATTGCCAGAACGAGAATGGCAATCAGAATTCCGATACCGGGAACAGACTGGTTGAGCTGTCCGGAAAGCGAATTGATGGTTTCTGCAAGCGATGCCGCGGCTAGTCCCAGCGCAAACAGACGCATGTAACTCAGGACATCGGAAAAGATGTTGACGATCCTGGCCAGCGCCGTGAAGCCGTCGAAAATCCGAAGTCCGCCGGCCTTGACGGAATCGACCTTCCGGTCACTGCCGAAAAAACCGACGACAAGCAGGCCGGCAACGACACACGCCGGACCGACAGATGCAAAAAAGGTACCCTGACCCAGGAATGTCGACAGCCCTCCGAGCGCAACAAGCGACCAGCCGACCGGCTGGAACCTGCCGCTTGGTGTCTTCTCGTGGACAGCCCGCATGAGATTGGCGAGAACAATGTGGACCACGCCAATCGTCAGCGTGATTTTCATCATTGTCTGCACATCCTTGAGATCAAGTATCTTCAGATGCGCCAGAAAGCTTCCTTCAGGTGGTGTGACACCGAAGTAGCTGCCGGTGGCCACACCGAAGGCTGCGGTCGAAATCATCAGCCAGGTCGACATTCGCAACATGCGTTTGCCAAGCTCAGATCCGGCGAAACGCTTGCGAAACAGGAACAGGACCAGCAGAAGCAGCAAACCGTAGCCCGCGTCCGTCATGATCATGCCGAAAAAGATGATGAAGGACACGTAGACGATGGCAGACGGGTCCCAGTCCCGGTAACCGGGCGTCTGATAGAATTCCACCAGGTTTTCGCCGCCTTCCAATGCATGTGTGTTTTCCAGGAGTGTCGGCGGCTTGTCCTTGTCCGTAATCTCGTCGAACACGGCGGCAATACCGAGGTCGGTGGCAAGGTCCCGTATCTCGTTGACCAGATCCCGTCTGGCCCAGGCCTGAAGTACAAAAACCCGCTCTTTGTCCGCGGTTTCCAGCGCTGCGCGGTTGCGCGCGGATCTGTCACGCGCGGCAGCCAGGTTCTGTGCCAGGACATAGCGCCATTTCGTCAGGGACTGGCGCTCCAACTCCAGCTCTTCGAGTTCTATTGCCGACTGCTCGGATCGCCGTCTGAGTTCGGAGAGTGACAAGGCACCAAAATGAACCCGTGGAACGGGCATGGAATTCACAGGCGGTTCTTCGGGTGACAGGAGTACGATATAGCTGCGGTACTTGTCCTGATGCACAATCTCGATGATCTTGTCTGAAGGGTCGATCAGCTTCAGTTTCCCTGAGGGGACAACATAGAACCACAATCTATTGTCACCGACTTCCGCCAATTCGGAGAAACTGAATTCACCCCAGGGCTCAACATCCTGGATTCGATTGTCCAGTTGGGCGAGCCGGTCCCGGCATTCCTTCAACGCCTTCCTGTTTTTCAGTGTGGCATCGACAACTTTTTCAAGATCGAACTCGTCAGGAACGGTCACCGGGCGGCGTTGGGTGGCACAGTCCACCAGCCAGCGCAGCGCCTCGACGGCCTCGCGTCCCAGTCCGGGCGGAACGGCTTCCAGATCCTTTTGTGCCGAGGCAAGCGGTACAAGATGAAAAACTCCGAAGGATTGGGCAGCCTCAAGCACCTTTTCCTTGTCATTCAGAATTCCGACAAGACTGACCTTTACGAGCGGAACGATGGTCATATGCGGGCCATCCTTTCCTCGGCACTGCGAGCAGCCGTCTTACGCTTGGAAATCTTGGCACGCACAACAGCGTCACGCTCCGCGTCGGCAAGTGCCATCCGTATTTTCTTGATGTTCCGCTCAGCGCGCGGGATCAGGACCTTCTCGAACAGATTGACACGCCGCGATATCACGGCCTCGGCTTCAATCAGCTTGTCGATACGCTCTCGCGCCACCTCGCGCTTGAGGTTCAGTCGCAGCAATTCGCGCATGCCATCGACATACGGATCGACCCAGTGGGGACGCGCAAGCAGGGAATACGGCTCAACTTCAACATCGATTTCACCAAGAATTGGCAAAACAGTGCCGGAAAGATTTTGCTCTGACCGCTCGACACCTTTCAACCGTACCAGTCCCTCAAGCGGAACGTGCTTGTTCGCCAACATAGGCAGGGCTGCCGCAAGATCTGCAAAACGCTGCTCATAGTGTTGCTCAAGCGGCGCCAGGGTTTCCTTTGCCTTGGCCCGCTCCGCTGTTATCTGAAGCCGTTTCAGCTCCAGAGACGGCAGAAATCGCCGATATTCCGCAAGCTGCGTGCTTTCCCGTGCGAGTGAGGACTTGTTGAGTGCAAGCTTTGCCATCAGGCGGCAGCCTCCCCGCTACTGTTTTCCTCCGGCGGTGTCTGTTTCTTTGGATAGTACTTGTCGATCAGCCCCTGTTTCATCAAGAGTTGTGCGGGCTCGAAACACTCCGCAAGCGTCTGCCAGCAAAGATCGAGAGCCTCTTCAAGCGGTTTTGACACTTCGATGTCCATGAAACGCTCGCGGAACAAGGCACCAAACTTGAGGAGTTGCCTGTCGTAACCGGACAGTTCAAAGGCCATCGACTGCTTTTGTTCCGCGTCGCGAGCGCCGGAGTAGAAGCGTATCATGGTGTTCATGATCTGGTTGTGGTCTTCACGCGTGACCTTGCCGATGACATGCTGCTTGAGTCGCGAGAGCGAACCGAACGGGTCAAGGACACCGCTGTGCAGATAAAACTGACCTTCGGTGATGTAACCGGTGTTGTCCGGCACCGGATGCGTTACGTCATTTCCGGGCATGGTTGTGACCGTCAGAATGGTCACCGAGCCCGAGCCCTTGAAGTCGCATGCCTTTTCATAACGGCGCGCCAGTTGGGAATAGAGATCGCCGGGATAACCACGGTTCGCCGGGACGCGCTCCATGGCGATGGAGACCTCCTTCATGGCATCCGCAAATGCGGTCATGTCGGTCATGAGCACAAGAACGCGCTTGCCCTCTTCAACAGCAAATTTTTCGGCAACCGCCAGGGCCATGTCGGGGACTTGCAGGCGTTCGACAACCGGGTCGGATGCCTGATTGATAAACATCACGGTTCGCGGGAAGACGCCTGCGTCCTCGAATTGTTTCCGGAAAAATGCATAGTCGTCGAATATCAGTCCGAGACCGCCAAAAACCACGATATCGGCATCCGCCTGGATACCAATCCGGGCCAGAAAAGGATTGTAGGGCTCACCGGAAACCGAAAAAATCGGGATCTTCTGGCTCTCCACCAGGCAGTTGAAGATGTCGATCATGGGCACGTCGGTCCGGATCATGCGGGAGGCCAGAACGCGCTTCATGGGATTGGCCGACGGTCCGCCGATCGGAACGGTCGGGTCACTTCCCAGATCGGGACCTTGATCTATCGGGTGTCCTGCACCGTCGAAAACGCGGCCCAGAATATTGTCCGAGTAGGTTACCTTGGCCGGTTCGCCCAAAAATCTCACAGATGCATTGTTTGCCAGCCCCTTCGTGCCGGAGTTCACCTGAAGCGAAACCATGTCGTCATCAATGTTGATGACTTGCGCCAGAGATGTGGTTCCGTTCCCGGCGTCAACCAGTGCGAGATCCCCCAGGCATGGCCGCCCTTCGGACTCCGATTTCGACGCCGACACCTGAATTCGGATGATGTCACCGACAATATCGACGATACGGGTATGGGAGACGAGCATTGTTGCCCCCTTGGGAATAAGACGTGAACGACGCATGTGCCAGGCATGCAGCACGGCGCCGCCTGTTCACACGCACTATATCTTATGCGGGTTGATCCACCTGACACAACCTGAACGATGAGTTCGCCGCTACGCCAATTTCAACAGCAGCGATGTTAAAAGGGGAATTGTTACGCGCATATGACCTGAATCATTTCCTGCAAAATCTTAAAAACGCGACGTCGCATCATTGGACCGGGCAGAAACGATCTCCAGGCCGGACACACCTCATTGCGTTCCGAGCGGCTTCGCGAACCAGTTCGGCAGTGCCGTGTCAGCGACACGGGGAATACAGAATCCACCGTGGCAGTCCCGGACAGGTTAAACTGGTCATATTGTTATTAGTTACGAGCGCAGCTGGAAATGAGACACGCATAAAAGAGTCCATGTTAAAATGGACAACAAAAAAGCCAAATCAGCTTCACAACCCGCTGTACAATTAACAGTTATATTCGCATGCTAGTGAATTTTGCGCAGGCACAATGAATTCATTAATTTACTCACACTTACATATTTTGACATTTGTTCATTTTTTTATTTATTTTTGCGATGAAATCATGTTTTTTTAACTTAGAAAATTTAAACCCTGTTAATATTTCGCGCACGAATCAGAATCTGATTTTGTTTCGTTGAATCGCTACGCGTGGAGAGAAACTTGACGGACCAAGTGACAGATCACACCCTTGAACTCACTCCTCCACCGAACTCGCAAGACCGCACTACGCCGGGCTCCAGACATAGCAGCTCCAGGAGGGCATCGGGATCACCCGACGCGCCGAAGGCGCCCGTTCGGAGCGACCTTGGAACAATCCTTCTCCACTGGACATTGGTGATCGCAATCGTCACCAGCCTGGTTACAGGGCTCAGACTGTCTTCGGATGCAGAGGGATCCTGGTTTGCCAAGCTTTTCGAACCTATCCTGCCGCAAGGTGAAATCTGGACATGGCACTACGTGTCCGCGGTCTTCGTACTGGCACTCATTTTTGCCTATGCCGCCTATATGTCTGCCGCGCGGCTGAAACGCCGCATTTCATCCAAGAAAATCGTCGTGCTGTCGCTGCCGGCCAGCAACAAATTGCGGATCGCGGCTATCAACGTCATCGCCTACTGGATCCTGTTCGCCGCTATTGTTGTTCTTTCTGTGACGGGGGTTCTGCTTTTTCTAGGTCATGGCGGCCTTTGGGTCACTGTTCACTACGTCTCGGCACTTACTGTGCTGACCTACATCGTTGCGCATGTCGGGCTGCACTACTTCTATGGCGGTGTCGCTCAATTGCTTCGCCTGTTCAGGCCGCAATCGCTGCGTCAGTTTCCGGGCATGAGCCGCTATCCGCTGTTGAAGTCGGCAGCCCTCGGCGGCGTGGTCATCGCCGGTGCCGTTGCTCTCGATTTCGGTACGCGCAGCGACCTGTTCGTTTCCCAGGCATCGGTTCTCCCCAAACTGGATGGTGTGCTTGACGACGCGACCTGGCAAGGAGCACGGCCCGTTTTTGTGCGAACCCATCAAGGTTCCAACTTGAACGGTACAGGCGAGTCCACGGTTGAGGTCCGTGCTGCCCAGGTCGGCGACCAGATTGCGTTTGCATTCCGCTGGGAGGATGGCAACCGGTCCTTGAAGCGGCACCCCATCATCAAGACGGAAGAGGGGTGGCGCATGCTCAACAACCGGGCCGACATCTCCGACGAAACGGCGTATTACGAGGACAAGTTTTCCGTCGCCTTTTCCAGAACCGACGCATTCGGCGGCGGCGATTCCACACACATGGGACCAAGACCCCTCGGCGACAAGCCGGCCGCACTCCACGGCCGCGGACTGCACTACACGACCGACGGCAGCCTGATGGACGTCTGGCAATGGAAAGCCGCCCGCGGTGGCATGCTGGGCAAGGTTGATGACATGTGGTTCGGAACGCCGCTTGAGCCCGATGAAGCGCAGGCTGCCGGCAAGAAGCGCTACAGTGCCGGCTATGCCGCAGACGAAGGCAAGTCGTTCTACGTCTACAATTACAAGAAACAACCGGGATCCGACTATGAGGGCACCGTGAACGTTTTGCGTCTTCCTGCCGACCATGTGAGAACGGCTGCCCTGATGGGCAATCTCGACATGTCTGTCGAGGCAACCGATGATGCCGGATCGCAATGGTGGATGTTCGATGCCGAAAGCGTCCCGTATTCAGCAGAGAAGGACGCGGACATTCCGGTCGGAACGGTTATTCCGGGTGTCCTTATCACGGGAGAATATCTTGGCAGCCGCGCAGACCTGAACGGCGGTGCCAAATGGCAGGACGGCTATTGGACCCTTGAGGTCATTCGCGACATGGACACCGGCAACCACCAGGACCTTCCCATGGAAGACGGTCTTTATGTCTGGCTGTCCGTTTTCGATCACAATCAAACACGCCACACGCGACACTCGCGCCCAGTGCGCTTGACTTTCAACTGATACAGCCAAGGCCAGTACGGACAAACCCAATGTCGAAGAGCACCTGTACCGTCACGATCAACGGAAAAAAGATCAAGGCAAATGTCGGGGACACACTGATTGACGCAGGCCTTGGAGGAAGACTGGTCCTGCCGCATGATTGTTGTTCGGGCCAATGCGAAACCTGCCGTGTGCGCGTGCTCGACGGACAGGTCGATTCCCTGGGAACCGACGAGAAGAATACCGTACTCGGGTGCCTGGCGGTACTGGAAGGAGATGCCGAAATCTCCTACGACCCCGTGCCGATCGTCAAAACCATCAAGGGAACTGTCGAGAGCATCCAGAAAATCAAGGATGACTATCTCGAGGTTCGTGTGAGAACCGTCAAACCCGTTACCTGGTTGCCGGGACAATATCTGCGTGCAACCTTTTCCGGTTTTCCGGCAAGAGACTACAGTCCGACAACACCGCTCAATCTCGATGCGGAACAGGATGTGATCGTCTTTCACATCAAGGTCTATCCGAACAGCGTCGTCTCCTCGAAGCTCGGTTCCGAAATCGCCAAGGGCCACAGCGTCAAGCTGCGCGGGCCGTTCGGAAACGGCTTCCTGCGCAGACAGCCCGAGCCAATCGTCCTGACATCGACCGGAACAGGGTTTGCCCCCATATGGGCAATCGCGGTCGCGGCGATTCTCGGTCAGCCGGAGCGGGACATCAGGCTTGTCGTCGGCGCCAGAACCAAGGACGGCCTTTACATGCGTGACGCCATACGCTGGCTGCGGAACCGTGGCGTGTCCGTGACGCTGACCGCAAGTGATGGCGATGACGAAACCATCTTGACGGCCAGGCCTTGTGAACTGCTCGGCGAGCTGACAGAAGACCACGTCATCTATTCGGCAGGCGCCCCGTCTCACGTGGAAGCAACACGGGAGGTCGCACGGCAGGCAGGCGCGACCTTCTACGCAGATCCATTTTTTGTCGCGGAGGAAAGCAGCGGGCTGAAAATGCTTGCGTCGGCCCTGCTGCGCAAAGCGAGAACGCCGTTTGCAACGGCCGCCGCCAGTTGATCTCTTTCTGATTCTTTGTCGCAAGCTGGCAGGGGAATCCCTGTCAGCTGAAAACTGGTACGCGATGTTCCGGTTGAACTTGTCCGGGCGCGGTTACTGCGCTGCGGCAGTTATCGGTCCCTGACATTCGAAAAGCAAATCGTCCATCTGGGAAACCGGCATCGGATGACCGAGGAAATATCCCTGGGCGTCCGTGCATCCGATATCCTTCAACATCTCCAGAAGCAACTCGGTTTCCACACCTTCGGCGGTCGTCGTCATGTCCAGGTTCTTGGCCAGATCAATGACCGCCTTGACGATCGAAACCGACTCGTCCGAATAGGCCATCGAACGGACAAATGACTGATCGATCTTGATCTTGTCGAAGGGGAAGCGGCGCAGGTAACTCAGCGACGAATATCCGGTCCCGAAATCGTCCATCGACACCTTGACACCGAGCGCTTTGGCCTGGTGCAGCGCATCCAGAATATCGTCGGACTCGATGAGAAGAACGCTCTCGGTGACTTCGAGTTCCAGCCGGTCGGCCCGGAGTTCGGATCTGGCAAGTGCTCCAATCAGCACCGGTCCGAAGCCGTGACCCCGCAACTGGCGCGGTGACAGATTGACCGCTATGCGAAGATGGTCGGGCCAACTCGCCGCCCGCCGGCAGGCTTCGTTCAGGACCCATTCTCCCAGCGGAACGATCAGACCGGTGTCTTCCGCAAGAGGTATGAATTCCATTGGCGGCACCATGCCGCGTTTCGGGTGGTTCCAGCGTACGAGCGCCTCAAACCCTGTCACGGCATTGGTTTCGAGCGAATATTGCGGCTGAAAATAGAGTTCCAGTTCCGAATTTGCGATCGCGTGCCTCAGATCGGTGATCAGTTCCCTGCGTTCGCTGACTGCAGTTCCCATGTCCGTTTCAAAGAACCGGTGGGTGTTGCGTCCGTCCTCTTTTGCCTGGTAGAGCGCAAGGTCGGCCTGCTTGAACAGTTCGTCACCGACAACGTCATTGCCCTTGGAAACGGAAATTCCGATGCTGACACCGATAACGATCTCGTGATCCGCAATCTTGAATGGCTTGGACAATTCCCAGATGACGGATTGTGCGAGTTCGTCAACCGCGTAGAGGTCAGCCGGCAGATCGGACAGGATAGCAAACTCGTCCCCCCCCAGACGGACGACCAATTCCCTCTCACTGATCAGGTCCTTCAGGCGATCGGCAACCTGGCGCAACAATTCGTCGCCAATCGGATGACCGAGCGAGTCGTTGACCGTTTTGAATTCGTCCAGGTCCAGGCACAGAATTGCGAATTCACCGCCTTGAGATTTTTGCCGCTTCAGCAAAGCCTCGAGCTGATCCCTGAATTCTATCCTGTTGGGCAATTGCGTCAGCATGTCGTGGCGCGCAAGGAATGCCAGCCTGTCGCGCGCTTCCTGCCGCTCGGTAATGTCTTCCGAAATCGCGACCCAGCCGCCATCGCAAAGCGGTTGCCTGGTCGTCAGGACGATCCTGCCGGATTCGATGCGAACCATTTCCGTGCTTTGCGGACCAGCCTTCGAACGCATCAGCGGAAATTTCATTTCCACGCCTACCGGCACATCGGTTTCAACAACGTCAACCTTGAGAACCGCTGCAATTTCTGCTGCGGTCATTCCCGGTTTCACCGCGTCCTGATCCAGCTCGAACAGCTCGTTGTATCGCTGGTTTGAAACAATCAGTTTGCCTTTCGCGTCGAACATGCACAGCCCGTGCGACATGTTGTTCAACGCAGCGTCGAACAGGACATTCTGCTCGCGGAGCTTGGCTTCCTGAGACTTCAATATCGTGTTTTTCTCGTGAACCCTGACACGTAGCGCATCGCGTTCCTTGACCGACCTTTGAAGCGATACAACGGATCTGGCAATGTCTCCGACCTCGTCGAGACGTTCCGTGCCGACCACCCTGTTTTCAAAGTCACCGGCGGCAATTCCCGACAGGACCCTGGTGATCGTGGTCAAAGGGCGCGTGATCTGGCGCGACAGGAGAAAGGCAACACCTGCAAAAGCGACAAGGGCAAGAAGACCGAACAGAAACAGCCGCTTCAGAAGCTTGGTTTCTTCTTCCACGCCAATTTTGGTGAGTTCGTTCTGTGTCTCCGTCAACTGCTCAATCGGCAACAAGGCGCAGATCGTGACCGGTGTGATCGGCATTCCGCACTTGATCACGTGGCTGCCGTTCAGCGTGATATTTGGTGTTTCGGGAGAGACCTCGATCGCAGAAAGCGGTCCGTCGAAACTGGCTCTGGAGATAATCTTGCCGTCATAGACGATTGCCAGACCGAACGAATTGATATCGGTCAGTCCCGCAAGCATCGGTTCTTCTTCACGAAGCCAGCGTTGAGCCAGCAATCCGCCGACCACGTATCCGAATTCGTCGAAGACCGGGACAAAAATCACCTGCGAAACCGCATTCACATTCTTTTCAGGAACAAAAACCTGCGATTCTGTCTCTGGCAGAACGCTTGAAAAAGTGATGACTTCGCCGGGAATACTTTCATACAGGGACCGGGAGATGTCTTCAATGAAGCTGTAATTGGATATCCCGGCTCCGAGAGCAACCAGATCGGCCTCGTAGGACGACGCTCCGATGACCCTGCCCTCTTCATCCAGAACCACAATGCCATCGATATCATCCAACTCTGCCAACGGCCCGAGCAACTCGGACATGGCAACATTGTTCCGCGATTCTATCGCCTTGACGATATTGGGGTCCGCGGCAATTGCACTGACGCGGCGAAGCCTGTCTTCAAAGAGAAGCTCGAGCCTTTTTCCGGCAAGCTTCACATCCGCGGTCAGGGTTTCGAGCAGTCGGGATTGTGACAGCTTCAATAGCTCCGTTTGCTGCCGGGCCATGCTGTCTTCCAACTGATACGCGACAAGCCCGATCAAACCTGCAAACGCACATAGCGCTGTGAAAACAGCGCCATATGTATAGTTCCAGAGGAGTGACGAGTGACGTATCATGTTTGCTCAGAGCACTAGTTGGTTGTCGGAACGCCACCGAAATTTTCGATCAGTTCGCGAGCCTTGTCCGAATGGCTGTAGTCGACGAAGGCCTCCATCTGTGAGTCCATCGTTCCGTCCTTGTAGATCAACGCCAGGGTCACCGCGCTCGGATAGTTGTCGTCAGTCGGATGATTACCGTCGATTTTCAGAACGGACAATCCTTCTTCCAACGTCCGAGAATAGGGACCAAAAGCGATTGCGCCCTCAACGCTTCTGGCGGTATTGATCGCGTCCTGCGTCGTGACAGCCGTCTTTGATCGCGGCGAGAATTCCAGATCATTCCAGCCAGGCATGGAAGCGCGCAACACCTGCAAGGTACTGTCGGCGTCTTCACGCCTCACGAGCTTGACGCGCAAGTCAGCACCGCCGAGTTCGGACCAATTCCTGATCTTGCCAGAATACACTTTCACGAGATCTTCGCTCGACAAGGCCATGATACCGGTCGAAGGATGCGCGAATATGGCACTCGGTATTTTTGCAATCGGCAAGTAAACCAGACCAAACTCGACTTCGCTTTCCTTGAGCGGACGGGCAACCCGTCCCAGCCTCTCCGCACCTGAGCTCACGGCGGCGATACCGCCACCCGATCCGATGCTGGGGGGAATTGAAAGTTCGATGTCGGGATGCTGCGAAGAAAAGCCTTCGCCAATTTCCCGAAGCATTTCAAGGCCATCTCCGGTTCCAACGACGTTCAGTCCGGAATCCGCTTCGACTTTTTCAATTTGAAAGACCATGAAGCTTAGCGACAACGCCAAGCTCAGCGCAAATATCCGCATTTCGACCACCCATGGTTATTTTGTCGATCAGAGTGCCTTCTTCAAGTTAATTAAAAACTAAAGTACCGATAAATTTTACAATTAACATGTTGTCATAATTAGTGAATGCAATAAATACGAAGCCCAATACAACTGCATCACAACTTAATAATGTAAAATATTGCCCATCGGTAATAATTTCCTATCGGGTGCTGCAAATTGCAATCAACTTCAACAGGGCAAAATTTGACAATGCGCCGATCGACCGAGAGTTTCTCCTTGTGGACTGACTGCACAAGCCGGGGAACACTTCCAAACCGCTCGGGTTTCAGATAACGGGGCCTATTCCACCCGTCCGTCGTTCCTTTTTCCTGACTTGCCGCAACCGGAGGCTGCTCCATCCCAAGGGCCAATCCGTTCATGCCATTGCAGTGCTGTGACGAACGATGAGTTCAACATCGACAATAACCGGGGTTTTCCTGTGACCATCCGCTGTAGATTGGGGATCGATACACTCCAGAAGCAGCGATGCCGCCCTGGTGCCGAGGGCGTGCCGGTCCTGACGGATGGTCGTCAGGGATGGAACGTAGAAGTCGGAAAGCTCGATGTCATCGAAACCTATGACAGATATGTCTTCCGGAACCCTGAGCCCCCTGGCTGTCAGAGTGGACATCAGTCCGAAGGCGACTTGATCCGACGCACAGAACACGGCGGTGGGCCGGTTTTCCATACGGATGATTTCTTCTGCGGCCTCGCGTCCGGATTCCAGCGAGAAGTCGCCGCGGATAATCCATTCATCACGCGCCGGAAGCTCCAGCCTTCCCCGCTCGATCAGCATTCCCTCTCGTCTTGCATGTGTCAGAACGTTATCGAGCGGGCCGGTTACGTGAGCAATCTTCCGATGTCCAAGCTCGTAAAGGTGGCGAACCGCCAGTCGGGCGCCCTGGATATTGTCGCTTCGAACCGAGGGCAAATCGGTGTTTTGTACCCATTCACAGGCAAATACGATCCTGTCGGCAAGGCCGTTGTCCCGAAACTGCTGCAGGTCGTTTTCCGGCAATCCTCCATCCAGACAGATCATTCCGTCGATCTGGGAATCGAGAAAATAGTCGACCAGGGACTTGCCGGTGGCCACACGATCCATTGTATCGGCGATCAGAACAGAGGTGTCGTGGTCTCCCAATCGCGCGCTGATGCCGGCCAGGATGCGGGAAAAGAACGGATTCCCAAGATTTGGGACCAGTACAAGTACCGCCCCGGCCTGACGGGTTCTCAAGGTTCGCGCCGCCTTGTTGACCCGGTAGCCCGTTGCCCGTATCGCGGCAAAAACATTTTCGCGCGTTGCTTCTGCCAAAAGATCCGGAGTCGTCAACGCCCGGCTCACCGTCGCTGTTGATACACCTGCCTGTCTTGCAACATCGCGAATGCGTACGTTTTTCTGTACCAAGACCTTCTCCGGAGCGCTTGTTTTTCGCTTTATTCACATTCCGGGTTGACACAGAGCCGTTTCCCGCGAATGATAAATGTAATCGATTACACGAAGTATACAACAATATGTAATCGATTACAAAGCGCAAGAAACGCAACATCGTTAGGACATTCGAACAATCTGGGTTCGATGGGAGGACAACATGAAAGCATTACGCGTGGTTTTTGCCGCATCCACGGCCCTTTGTGCCGCGACAGCTGCACAGGCGACCGATCTTGAGGTGACACATTGGTGGACATCTGGCGGTGAAGCTGCAGCAGTTGCGGAATTCGCCAAGGCCTTTGACGCAACCGGAAACAAGTGGGTTGACGGAGCGATAGCAGGTTCCGGCGGCACCGCACGACCGATCATGATCAGCCGCATTACAGGTGGCGATCCGATGGCGGCCACTCAATTCAACCATGGCCGGCAGGCTGAAGAACTCGTCGAGGCCGGTCTGATGCGCGACCTCACCGACATCGCGGAAGAAGGCAAATGGAAGGAAATCGTCTTTCCGTCATCCCTGCTCGACAGCTGCACACTTGATGGCAGAATCTACTGCGTGCCGGTCAACATTCACTCACCGCAATGGCTTTGGCTGAACAATTCAGCATTTGAGGACAATGGCCTGGCTGTTCCCACCAATTGGGACGAATTTGTCGCCGCTGCGCCCAAGCTTCAGGAAGCCGGTATCGTACCGCTGGCAATGGGTCAGCAGCCCTGGCAGACAACGCTGGCGTTCCAAACCCTGCTGACTGCGCTGGCGGGCCCGGAAACATACACAAAGGTATTCGGCGACAAGGATGCAGAGCTTGCTGCCGGCCCCGAGTTGACGAAAGTTTTCCAAGCCGCGGCGACAGCGCGGGATCTTGCCAAGGATTCCAATGTCCAGGCCTGGAACGATGCCACCAATCTGGTGATTACAGGCAAGGCTGGCGGACAGATCATGGGCGACTGGGCGCAGGGTGAGTTCCAGGTCGCCGAACAGGTCGCCGGCAAGGACTACACCTGTCTGCCAGGCCTCGGCGTCAACGAGGTAATTCAGACGGGCGGCGACGCATTCTACTTCCCGAAAGTCGACGACGAGGCCATTACCAAAGCGCAAGGCGAACTTGCCAAAGTGATGATCTCTCCAGAGACCCAGGTGGCATTCAACCTGAAAAAGGGCTCCCTTCCCGTTCGCGGAGATGTGGACCTTTCAGCGGCAAATGACTGTATGCGCAAGGGCCTGGACATTCTGGCCAAGGGCAACATCATTCCAGGCACTGACCAGCTGATGTCGGCAGACAGCAACCAGCAGGTCAACGATCTCTTTGTCGAGTTCTTCAACAACCCGGAAATGTCCGCTGAAGATGCACAGGCGCAGTTCGCGTCCATCATCAGCAGCGCCGACTGATCCCGGGGCGCTCCGCCGCCCGGACAGTCGTCGTCATGTCTCGCCCGGGCGGCGTCCTCCAGCCCTGCGCGCATTCCTGCGCGCAGGGTAAGCCGAGCGCGCGCCGAAAGACTTCTTCGACAAGGACACAGCAACATGGCCGCAGCAACGGGTCCAGCAAGATGGCACAGGAACCTGAGTGCCAAGATAGCCGCGATCCCCATGATCACGACCGCACTTGTTGTTTTCATAGGTGGAACAGCGTGGACGGTGCTCTACTCGTTCACCAGCTCGAAGCTTCTCCCCAAAGAGAAGTTCGTCGGCTTCGCACAGTACGAACGGTTGTGGAGCAGCAGCAAATGGCTGATATCCATTGAGAACCTTGCCATCTACGGTGCGTTCTCCCTGATCTTTTCCCTTCTTATCGGTTTTGTTCTGGCAGCTTTGCTCGACCAGAAGATCAGGTTCGAGGACACATTCCGAACGCTGCTGCTTTATCCCTTCGCCTTGAGTTTCATCGTCACCGGACTTGCATGGCAATGGATCCTCAATCCGGATTTCGGTATTCAGCAAGTCGTGCGTAATCTCGGGTGGGAAAACTTCTCCTTCGACCCGCTCTACAATCCCGACATCGTGATTTACGGCATCCTCATCGCCGGTCTTTGGCAAGGCACGGGACTGATCATGTGTCTCATGCTTGCCGGTCTGCGCGGTATCGACGAAGACATCTGGAAAGCTGCCAAGATCGACGGCATTCCGATGTGGAAGACCTACATCTTCATCATCATTCCGATGATGCGAGGCATCTTCATTACCGCCATCGTTCTGATCGCGTCAGGCATCATCAAGGTCTACGACCTGGTGGTCGCACAGACAGGTGGCGGGCCCGGCATCGCCTCTGAAGTTCCGGCAAAATATGTCTATGACGCCATGTTTCTGTCGCAGAACCTTGGACAGGGATTTGCCGCTTCGACCATGATGCTTCTTACGGTCATCGTGATCGTCGTTCCCTGGGCCTATCTCGAATTCGGAGGAAAACGCCGTGGGTAACGTGACCAGAGCCTCCGCTGACGTCCAGGTCTCCCCTGTCCCGCAAGAGATGACCGGACCTCGCGGACCGAAACCGCGCACCGTACTGTCGCGCCGGAACATAATGATCTACGGCACGCTGATCATGGTGTCGCTGTATTACATGCTGCCTCTTTACGTGATGATCGTGACGTCGCTGAAGGGCATGCCCGAAATCCGTCTTGGCAACATCTTCTCACCGCCTGTCGAGATCACCTTCCAACCCTGGGTGAAGGCCTGGGCGGAGGCCTGTACCGGGCTGAACTGTGACGGCCTTTCAAGAGGTTTCTTCAATTCCGTCAGGATCCTCATACCCTCTGTCCTGCTTTCCATCGCCATCGCGTCCGTCAATGGCTATGCACTTGCGAACTGGCGCTTCAAGGGTTCCGAAACCTTCTTCACAATCCTGATCGTCGGCGCGTTCATTCCCTATCAGGTGATGATTTACCCGATCGTCATCATGCTGCGGGAAGTCGGTCTTTACGGCAGCCTGACAGGCCTGGTTATCGTGCACACGATCTTCGGAATGCCGATCTTGACGCTGCTGTTCCGGAACTACTTCGCGTCCGTGCCGCAGGAACTGTTCAAGGCGGCCCGTGTCGACGGCGCCGGTTTCTGGGGCATCTATTTCCGGATCATGGTGCCCATGAGCCTGCCGATCTTCGTAGTCGCGATGATCCTGCAGGTGACCGGTATCTGGAACGATTTCCTGTTCGGTGTCATCTACACCAAGCCGGACCTCTATCCGATGACGGTTCAGCTCAACAACATCGTCAACTCGACACAGGGCGTGAAGGAATACAACGTCAACATGGCGGCAACGATCCTCACCGGCCTTGTTCCGCTCACCATCTATTTCATCTCCGGCAAACTCTTTGTCCGCGGCATTGCCGCCGGCGCCGTGAAAGGCTGAGGAGACGCTCCATGGAAACCAACCAAAGCATATCCATCAAGAACCTCGCCCTGAGCTTCGGGGCGCTCGATGTCCTGAAGGACCTCAACCTGGATGTCGGGCAGGGCGAATTCCTTGTCCTGCTCGGATCTTCCGGTTGCGGCAAATCCACCCTGCTCAACTGTATCGCCGGACTTCTCGATGTCTCGGACGGACAGATCTTTATCGGCGGGCGCAACGTGACCTGGGAAGAACCGTCCGAGCGCGGTATCGGCATGGTGTTTCAAAGCTATGCGCTTTATCCGCAGATGACGGTTGCCGGAAATCTCAGCTTCGGCCTCAAGAATGCCGGCCTGCCGAAAGCGGAAATCGAGGAACGGGTCAACCGGGCGGCAAAAGTCCTGCAGATCGAACCTCTCCTGAGCCGCAAGCCGGCGGCTCTATCCGGCGGCCAGCGCCAGAGAGCCGCGATCGGGCGGGCGCTGGTACGCGACGCGGATGTCTTTCTGTTTGACGAACCCCTGTCCAATCTCGACGCAAAGCTTCGTGCGGACCTGAGGGTCGAAATCAAGCAACTTCACCAGAAGCTCAGCAACACGATGATCTACGTCACCCATGACCAGATCGAAGCCATGACACTTGCCGACCGTATCGCCATCATGCGCGGCGGCCAGATCCTGCAGCTCGCTTCGCCGAACGAAATCTATAACCGGCCTGCCAACAAATATGTTGCCGAATTCATCGGCTCTCCCACCATGAACTTCTTTGAAGGTGACATCGTGGGTGGCGACGGTTTGAGATTTTCCACCGGTGACCAGTTCTTTCCGCTCGAAGGATACGAATTCCACAATGGTACACCCGTGCAGGGACCTGCCTGGTTCGGGATCCGCCCGGAACACATGGTTACCGGGGCCGAGGCGGACACCGCAGCTATCCGTCTGAACGGCAGCGCGGAACTGGTTGAACCTCTGGGTTCGGACACCCTTGCCCGTGTTGCCGTCGCCGGCCGCTCCCTGTGGGTTCGAATGGACGGACAGGCACTCGTGCGTGACGGAGACAGCGTGACTGTCGGCTTTGACCCTGCACGTGCCAATCTCTTCGACAAATCAAGTGAAAACCGCATCTGACAGAATACCCCCAACCTTCAGGACAACAGTCATGGACGTTTCATTTCAACTCTATTCCGCCCGCAATTTCTCACCGTGGGACAATGTGCTCAGTCATCTTTCCAACCTCGGATACACGCAGGTTGAGGGTTTTGGCGGCAATTATGAAGATGCCGCCGCTTTCAAGGCGCTTCTCGACAAGAATGGCCTGGCAATGCCTTCCGGGCATTTCTTCCCGCTCGAGCAATTCGAAGACGATCTCGGCACCGTGGTGGCGACCGCCAAAACGCTCGGCATGAAGCGATTGTTCTGTCCGGCCCTCCCCCCGGAACAACGGGTCGCCGACGCGGACGCCTGGACTTCTGTCGGGAAACGGCTTGAAAACATCGGCAAGCAGGTCCGCGACGCGGGATTGCGGTTCGGCTGGCACAATCACGACTTCGAGTTTGCTGCCTGTGCGGACGGTCGTCTTCCGATGGACATTCTTCTTCAAAATGCCCCTTCCATCGAATGGGAAGCGGATATCGCCTGGATCGTCAGGGGAGGACAGGACCCGCTCGCCTGGCTCGACCGGTATGCCGAGCGCATCACCACGGCTCACGTGAAGGATATTGCCCCTGAGGACGAGTGCATTGACGAGGATGGTTGGGCCGATGTCGGCTATGGCGTCATGGACTGGAAGACGCTCACTGCGGCCCTGCGCAACATCGATGTCGACCTGTTTGTCATGGAACACGACAACCCGTCGGACTTCGAACGCTTCGCCAGCCGCTCGATCGAGACATTTCAGAGATTCTAAGGACGAAAAATGACTGACAAACTTGGTATCGGCATCCTTGGATGCGGAAATATTTCGGCTGCCTATATGCGTCTGGCGCCCCTGTTCCGGGGCATTGAGGTGTGTGCGTGCGCCGATCTAAGCGACGACGCTGCAAAAGCGCGCGCCGAAGAATTCAACCTCAGGGCAGAAACCGTGGACGGCCTGTTGTCGGCAGACGATATCGACATCATCGTCAACCTGACTGTACCTGCCGCGCATTTCGAGGTGTCCAGGACAATTCTGGAAGCAGGCAAACACGTCTATTCCGAAAAACCATTCGTTCTGAGTGTCGAAGAAGGCCAGGCCCTTGCCACCCTTGCTGGGGAAAAAGGTCTGCGTGTCGGCTCCGCACCCGATACGTTTCTGGGTGGCGCACACCAGCTTGCCAGGCATCTGATCGACCAGGGCTCCGTTGGTGCCGTGACGTCCGGGACATGTTTCGTTCAAAGTCCGGGCATGGAGATGTGGCATCCGAATCCGGACTTCTTCTTCAAGCCCGGCGGAGGTCCGATCCTGGACCTGGGCCCCTATTACGTGTCCAATCTGGTTCAGCTGCTCGGGCCGGTCAAACGGGTCACCGCCATGTGCATGTCGGGATCGGACTACCGGACCATCACCTCAGAACCGCGACATGGTGAAAAGATCAAGGTCGAGACCCCGACAACAATCCACTCAATCCTGCAGTTCCATTCCGGTGCGCAAGTCACGTACTGCGCCAGTTGGGATGTCTGGCAGCATGGCCATTCCAACATGGAACTCTATGGACGGGACGGGACGATTCACGTTCCCGATCCGAATTTTTTCGGTGGTGAACTGCGCCTGACCGAAAAAGGCAGTTTCGTAACTGTTTCTGAAGACTGGAAACATCCGTTTTCGATTGCCAATGACGGCCCTCATGCGAACTACCGTGCGGCAGGGCTCGCGGATATGGCACTTGCAATCCTTCAAGGCCGCCCCCATCGGTGTTCGCTTGAATTCTCACTCCATGTCGTAGATGTGATGACATCCATACTCGCCTCTGGCGAGACAGGTGAGTACAAGGATATTCTCACCACATGCGACCGTCCCGAGGCCCTTGATCCCCAAGCGGCGAGGGACCTGTTGGCTCATTCGGAGACATTATGACCTGGCAAGCTGCGCAAGCACGTTACGATCACATGGAATATCGCCGCTGCGGAAAATCCGGCCTGAAACTGCCGGTGATCTCGCTCGGCCTCTGGCACAATTTCGGAGGCGACACGCCGCACGAACGCAAGCGTGACATCGCGCGAACCGCATTCGATCTCGGGATCACCCATTTCGACCTCGCAAACAATTATGGTCCGCCCCCCGGTTCTGCAGAAGAAGCCTTCGGCGACCTTATGCGAACCGATTTCGCCCCGTACCGGGATGAAATGATCATATCGTCCAAGGCCGGTTATGGCATGTGGGCCGGACCCTATGGCGAGTGGGGCAGCCGGAAATATCTGATTGCCTCTTGCGATCAGTCACTGAAGCGGATGGGTCTCGACTACGTCGACATCTTCTATTCCCACCGTTTCGATCCGGAGACGCCGCTCGAAGAGACAATGATGGCGCTCGATCACATCGTTCGCTCCGGACGCGCACTTTATGTCGGCATCTCGTCCTACAATTCCAAACGGACGCGGGAGGCCGCTGCAATCCTGAAGGAACTCGGCACGCCCTGCCTGATCCATCAACCCAGCTACTCGATGATCAACAGATGGGTGGAAGAGGACGGACTGCTCGATACTCTCGAGGATCTCGGTATCGGGTCCATTGCCTTTACGCCCCTGGCCCAGGGAATGCTGACCAGCAAATATCTGAAGGGCATTCCGGAGGGCAGCCGTGCAACCCAGGGAAAATCCCTGAAGAGTGAGTTTCTGACCGAAGAGACCCTGAACGCGATCCGGGCCCTGAATGCAATGGCAGAGCAGCGGGGACAAACGCTGGCGCAGATGGCGCTTGCATGGGTGCTGCGCAAAGGCCGGCTCACAACGGCTCTGATCGGTGCCAGCCGCGCCGAACAGGTGCGGGATTGCGCCGCCGTCGTCAAAAACATGGATTTCACCGAAGCGGAACTTCAGGAAATCGATGCCACGACGGTGGAAGGAAAAGTCAATCTGTGGGCCGCATCGTCAGAACGGGAAGGACCATCCCGCTGATGATCCGAAACCCGATCCTGCCAGGCTTCAACCCGGATCCGTCGATCTGCCGTGTTGGCGATGATTTTTACATCGCCACCTCGACGTTCGAGTGGTATCCGGGTGTCCAGATCCACCGGTCGACGGACCTGGTCAATTGGGATCTGACCTGCCGGCCGCTAAACCGGGCCAGCCAGCTTGATATGCGTGGCAACCCGGACAGCGGCGGGATCTGGGCGCCGTGCCTGAGTTATGCCGACGAGCGGTTCTGGCTGGTCTATACGGACGTCAAGCGGCTGGATGGAAACTTCAAGGACGCGCACAACTACGTTGTGAGCGCGCCGTCGATCGGAGGCCCCTGGAGTGATCCGAAATATCTCTCGTCACACGGGTTCGATCCTTCGCTCTTTCACGACGATGATGGACGCAAATGGTATCTCGTTCTGCAATGGAATCATGTGTCCAGCTCCGTTGGCGGCAAACCGGAAACCTCCGCCTTCGATGGCATCCTGCTGCAGGAATGGTCAGAAACCCGCGGATTGATCGGCCGGCCGAAAAAAATCTTCTCCGGCAGCTCACTGGGCCTGACAGAAGGTCCGCACCTTCATAAACGCAACGGCTGGTATTACCTGACCGTAGCCGAAGGCGGCACCGGCTACCAACATGCAGTCACCATGGCAAGAGCCCGGTCGATTGACGGCCCCTACGAGCTGCATCCGGCGACCCATCTTATCACCGCAAAAGACAATGCCGACTGGCCGCTGCAGCGGGCCGGGCACGGACAGATCGTCGAAACCGCTGACGGCCGGACCTATCACACGCATCTTTGCTCCCGTCCCCTGCCCGGCCGATATTCACCGCTTGGACGGGAAACCGCGATTCAGAAGTGTGTCTGGAGAGACGACTGGCTCTATCTCGCCGACGGCGGTCAACTTCCGCAAGCCGATGTCCCCGGCCTTGGTGAGACTATTGCCAAACCGCCGCAAAAACTTGAAAGAACCTTTGACGGCACGGAGCTTCCTCCGGAATTCCAGTGGTTGCGAACCCCTTTTCCGGAGCGCCTGTTTACGCTCACCGGGACGGCACTGCGCCTCACAGGACGCGAAAGCATCGGCAGCTGGTACGAGCAATCTCTTGTCGCACGCAGGCAAGAACACCTGCACTACCGGGCCGAAACCACTCTCTCCGCCTTCGAACCGGAGACCTATCAGCAGGCAGCCGGGCTTGCGACTTACTATAACCGTCACAAATTTCATTTTCTTGCCGTGAGCCGGAACCGGGAACTCGGGCGTTGTCTGACGTTGATGTCGTGTCCCGGCAGCTGGCCGGACGGGCGCATGGAATTTCCAGCGGAACACATTGCCATTGATGGCGGCCCTGTCGATCTTGCAGTCGAAGTCAATGGCACGGATCAACAGTTCTTCTGGCGCCAGGCGAGCGACTGGCGTTCTATCGGACCAACGCTTGATGCGCGTGTGATTTCAGACGAAGGTGGCCGCGGGGAACACGCTTCTTTCACCGGCGCTTTCGTGGGAATGCTTGCTTTCGACGTGACAGGCAGCGGCAGAACGGCCGACTTCACACATTTTTCTTATGAACCTGAAGGAACTTGACTGCGGCTATGCATCGCGCGTTCCTAACTGAAACCGGGAGGACCCAATGGCTGGACTGATCAAAGGACCTGCAATTTTTCTGGCGCAATTTGCCGGTGACGAAGCACCATTCAACAGCCTCCCGTCGATCGCGAAATGGGCAGCGGGTCTGGGATACAAGGGTGTTCAGATACCGACTTTCGACAGCCGCCTGTTCGACCTGAACAAGGCCGCGGAGAGCCAGGCCTATTGCGACGAGGTCAAAGGCATCTGTGCGGATGCAGGGGTCGAGATCACCGAACTCTCGACCCATTTGCAGGGCCAGCTGGTTGCCGTTCATCCGGCCTATGACCTTGCATTTGACGGCTTCGCCCCGGCGCACTTGCACGGCAATCCCGACGGGCGGCAGGAATGGGCGGTCGACCAGATGAAAAAGGCAGCAATTGCCAGTCGCAATCTCGGCCTCGACGCTTCCGTCAGCTTTACCGGCGCTCTGGCGTTTCCATATCTCTATCCCTGGCCACAGCGCCCGGCCGGTCTTGTCGAAGAGGCTTTCGCGGAACTTGCCAGACGGTGGAAACCGATCCTGGATGTCTATGAGGATCACGGGGTTGACGTCGGTTACGAAATTCACCCGGGCGAGGACGTATTCGACGGCGCAACTTTCGAAATGTTCCTCGATGCGCTTGGCGGTCACAAACGCTGCCAGATCAACTACGACCCGTCCCACTTCCTGCTTCAGCAGATGGACTATCTCGCCTTCATCGATATCTATCACGAGCGCATCTGCGCCTATCACGTGAAAGATGCCGAGTTCAATCCCGACGGACGCCAGGGTGTCTATTCGGGATATCAGAGCTGGATCAACCGTGCCGGACGCTTCCGCTCCCTCGGTGACGGACAAGTCGACTTTTCCGGCATTTTCTCCAAACTCGCACAATATGGCTACGAGAGCTGGGCGGTGCTGGAATGGGAATGCTGCCTGAAGTCACCCGAGCAGGGAGCAGCCGAAGGCGCCCCCTTCATTGAAAGCCACATCATTGAAGTGACCGACAAGGCCTTCGACGATTTCGCCGGTGGCGACACCGATCAGGAGCAGATCCGGAAAATGCTGGGCCTCTGATGATCAAGACCCGCACGGCGGGATCTTCGGTGGTCGAGAGCCCTGGACGCCTTCACGCGGTCTACACCAGTCCAGACAGAACCTCGTCGAGCGACGTGAGGAAATAATCACAATTCTCAGGGCTGAACGGCGCCGGCGGCTTGATCTTCAAAACGTTGTCGTGAGGTCCTTCGCTGGACAGCAGTATCCCGTGGTTCTGCTTCAGTTTCCGGATTACCGTGTCGAGCTCGTCCGGGGCCGGCTCTTGCGTCTCACGGTCACGGACAAGTTCGATGCCTATGAAGAGGCCGAGCCCACGCACGTCGCCGATGATTTCGTGCCTGTCTGCCAGAGCCCGGGCGCCGTCCATCAGCCGATTGCCAACGTCGTGGCAGTGATGCATCAGCCTCTCGTCCCGGATCACGTCAAGGACTGCGAGACCGATGGATGCAGACACGGGGTTCCCGCCGAACGTGTTGAAATATTCCATGCCGTTGGCAAAGGTGGCCGCGATCTCCTCGGTGGTGATGACGGCTGCCATGGGATGTCCGTTTCCGATGGGCTTGCCAAGGGTAACAATGTCCGGGACAACCTCCTGGGTCTCGAATGCCCACATGTGGCTGCCGACCCGGCCGAAACCGATCTGAACCTCGTCGGCCAAACACAGGCCACCTGCCTCGCGAACGTGACGGTAGGCATGCTTCAGGTAGTCGTCGGGCAGAACCAGCTGGCCACCAGTCCCGAGAACCCCTTCAGTGAACATCAATGCAGGTTGCCTGCCTTCGTGTGCGAGTGCTTCGACTTGCCGCTTCACATCCTCTGCGTATTTCCGCCCTGCGCCGACATCGCCATGGCGCCATCTGCCGCGATAGAGATCCGGCATTTCGGCAACGCGGACATGTTCCGGGCATCCCGCTCCACCCTCGCCGGCGAACTTGTAGGGACTGACGTCGATCAGGCTGGAAAGGTGCCCGTGATAAGCGTGGTCAACGGTGATGACATCGTGGTTGCCGCCATGATTTCGTGCCAGCCGTAGCGCCAGATCATTGGCTTCGCTTCCCGAATTCACAAAGAAACAGACATTGAGCGGGTCAGGGAACTGGGCCGTCAAGCGCCGCGAATACTCCACCAGCGTATCGTGCAGGTACCGTGAATTCGTGTTGAGCGCTGCCATCTGCCTCTGTGCTGCCTTGACGACGCGCGGGTGGCAATGGCCGACGTGGCAGACATTGTTGACCATGTCGAGCCAGTGCTTTCCGGCATCGTCGATCAGGTAGGCGCCTTCGCCGCCGACGATTTTCAGGGGCGCATCGGAATAGGCAATGCTCAGAGCCCTGCCGATCCGCAAATGACGCTCGCGTATGAGTGTCTCCTTGTCCTGCGCGACAATTACCGATGCCGGAACCGGCAGGCCCAGAATGACACTGGGATCCGGGCTGATATCGCGCCAGACGGCCCATTGCCGGCGCACGCCGACCCCATGCATCCGCGCTTCAAGTCCAAGATGGTCGGTGACGATCTGAAAGTGAAGATGCGGCGGCCACTCGCCATTTTCCGGACGTGGGCCGAATTCTGCAAACGCCTCCCCTGTTTCGACTGTCTGCCCGATTGTCAGCTTCTCGCAGCCGCGCCGTGAGAGATGACCATAAAGCGTCCAGAAGACATCCCCTTCATCGGTTTCGTGTTCCAGAAGAACCGTCGGACCGAAACCGTTCGACACGGCATCATCATGGAAAAAGGCTACCTTGCCGGCGAAGGGTGCGTAGACCGGTTCATAGTCGGGGGCGAAGATATCTATCCCCAGGTGCACCGAACGGCGAATGGCAGGGTTCGCCATTTCAAAAGCGTCGCTCTTGTAGACGGTCCGGTCTTCGCCATAAACACCGATGCCGAAGTCTGCACCGGCGTCGCTGATCGCATCCTCGCAGAACCTGTCAAATTGCGGGCCGTCAAATCGCGACAACTCCTCTGCATATGAAGCGTTTGCCGTAAAATCGAATACAACGGCCTCGGGTCGCTCATTTTCCGGTTTGACGACGGATGCAAAGTCATGAGCATTGCGCTCTAGCCAGCGCATGACACGTGCTGCCGAGGGAACCGGCTGAAAGCCACAGGCCTCTCGCAATCTCAAAACCGCAAGACGCGGGTTCTCCCTGGCCAGGTGCTGCAATTCCCGCCAGACATCTTCCTGGCTGACGAGCAGATAACGGTTTTCGGGAAACTCGCGGATCTGCTTCGCTGCCATGCACATGGAAACGGCATAGCGAGTCCTGACCAGATCAAAAATCAGTTCGACTTCCTGTTCCGTGACCGGGTTCACCCGGTGATACGCACTTGCGATCCTGCCGATCGTCCCGACAGGATCCTCAGAACCAATCAGAGCGTATGCCCCGGCGACTGCAATCTCGATGACCCGGCAGGTTTCAACCATGTCGCCGAAGTCCAGAAGACCGCTGACGTTCCCTCTTCCATCGAGCAGAACGTTGTAGTCATTGGCATCATTGTGGATTACCTGGTGCGGCAGGTCCTTGAGACGCGGCAGGACCCTGTCCTTGAAGTGCGCCAGGATTTCCAGAACAGCCCTTTTCTTGTCCGGATCTTCGATGAAATCGACTTGGTCGAGAAGAGATGCGGCCTGCGCAATGTCCCAGTTGTAGATCCGTTTGGCGCCCGGATGGGAAAAAGACGTCAGGCTCCGGTCAAGCTCCCCCAGGAGCGTGCCGAGCGTTTGGGCGGAGGCACCATCGCGGTTCCTGGATTTTGCCCAGACGTCACCGGATAGCCATGTCAGGAGCCGAGCCCTGCGCGGGCCGCGAAATTCGACATTCGTGACCGTTGCGCCTTTCCTGTCCGGGACCGGCCGCGATACCGGCAAACCGGGCGCATGTTCGGCTAGATGCTCAAGCACCTTGACTTGCATGTCGAGCTCTGCCTCATCACCGGGGGCGTGCAGTTTCAGCAGGAAGTCGTCGCCACGCGGGGTGTGAACATGAAAATTCAGATCGTGTTCGCCGGGCAGCTGCGAGATGTTTCCCTGAATGGCGAATAACTCGTCCAACAGTTCGTGAATTCCATCAACGCAATCCGGTCCATTAGCGGCGCTCTTGTTCATGTATCCGAAGCATCCTCATCATGCGATCACCGAGCCATCGAAAGCTCTGATGCTGCCTGTATCCGACATAGTCATGCCGTCGATCAAGGAGATTAGTCCAGTTGCGCTTTCCACGACCGGAATTACCGCTTCGCTGCCACCCGTTTCCGTCCTGAACCATCCCGGGTGAACCGGGACAACTGCCATGTTCTCTGCCCACAGGTCATGGGTCAGTTTACGTGTTGCTCTGCAATGAAGGCTCTCGACATTCAGGTCGAGCATGATGACAAGCACCGGAATGCCGCGGATCGTATCGACAATCAGCTCGGGGCCGGAGGCAAGCGGATGACACCTGTGCAGGTAGCCGCCGAATGTCAGCAGTCCCGCCACGATTGCCGGCACGATTGCCAGCATGACGAACGTGATTTTGGCCAACCGTTCCCGATCATTCAGGGCTTCGACTGTCCAGATTTCAGTTTGCCAAGACAAAACCCGGTGATGACACGGTGGCAAAAAGCCTTGCGAAAAATTCTGAAAACCGGAGCTAACGGTTTTCCGCGCGGCCACCGGCGAAGGTGACAACACCAACGATGATCAGCCCGGTCAGGATCAGGCGGAGGCCTGCTGCTGCTCCAAAGGTGTTCAACATGGCAACGAGCAGAAACAGGAACAGTGCCGAGCCGAAGATCCCGGGAACATTGGAATTGCCTCCGGCAATCGAAGACCCGCCGATCACCACGACCGCGATGGAGGCGAGCAGATACTCTTCCCCCATGTTCAGCGAAGAGCCGCCGGAGAACCCGGCCAGGAAAACACCGCAAATGGCCGCCAGAACAGCGGACAGTGAATAGGTCAGGTAGCGGATACGTTCAATGGGAACGCCGGCGAGACCTGCGGCGCGCGTGTTCTGTCCAAATGCCGTCACGGATCGACCGTAGACGGTACGGTTCAGGAGAATGGCCATGCACACCGCCAGGGCGATCACACCCAGCGACAGGACGGGCACGCCTGTGAGTTTTGCCGTCGCGACCCATTCGAGCGCTGCAGGCGGTTTGATCTTTACACCACGTCCCAGCGCAATGGCGCTCGACTGAACCAGAAAGCTTGAGGACATGGTCGCGATAATCGGCGGAATGCTGAGCACCCGGATCAGGCCGTAATTGAAGAGACCGACCAGTGTCCCGACCAGGATCGCAGCGAGGAAACCCGGCACGATCATGGCATTGGAGCCGTCCATCACCATCATGGACACCACGGCCGACAGCGTGATTGTCGACGGAATCGACAGGTCGACATTGCCGGGACCCAATGTGATGACGAACATCTGCCCGATGCCGACCATCACGAAGAATGTCGAAAAGGACAATGCTGTCGAGGCGAGTGCCAGTCCGCCTGTCCCGCTGATATATGCTGCCGTTGCAGCCCAGGTCAAAAACGCGGCAACGAAGGACCAGCTCCAGGGATGGTGTCGCATGAAGGTTTCAATCGATCTCATCGACGCGCCTCCAACCGGTTGACGATCGCGCGCAGTGCCAGAACGATGATCAGGACTGCTCCTTGAGCGCCTATCTGCCAGTCAGGTGAAATGCGCAGGAACGACAGGAAGGATGCGGTCAATGTGAGCGTCATTGCGCCAAGAACCGCGCCCACTGGAGAGATCCGACCTCCGACAAATTCACCGCCGCCGAGAATGACACCCGCGATCGACAGAAGCGTATAGCGGAGTGCGATGTTTGCATCGGCAGACGTTGCCAGCCCGACGAGGGTCAGACCTGCCAGGATGCCGAAGACTGCGGTGAGCGCATACATCACCATCTTGAGTTTCAGGACGGACCAGCCTGCGCGCGTGATCGCCTTCTCGTTTCCACCGACCCCGCGCATAAGCACCCCCCAGGATGTACGCATCAGCCCGAAGTGAACGACCAGACCGAGAGCAACCGCTGCCAGGAGTGGCATGGGAACATAAGACGGCTTGTAGGAAACAAGCGTCCTGATCCAGTCCGGGGCACTTCCGCCGGGAGTTGGCAGCAGGAGAACAGCACAGCCGGACCAGACGAACGACATTCCCAGTGTGACCACAATGCTGGGAAGTTGCCTGATGTAGATCAGCGCCCCAAGGGCGGCATAAACGGCAACGCATCCCAACAGGGCAGCAATTCCGAGTAGCGGTGTGTCTCGCAGCCAGGTTGCTCCGATGCAGGCCACAAGCGAGACGAAACTGCCGATCGAAAGATCAAGGTCATTAACCGCTATCACGAACATCTGGGCGATCGTTGCAAGCGCGATCGGGACAGCCAGATTGAACAGAAGATTCAGGCCGAAATAGCTCATGGCGCGCGGCTGCAACCAGAATACGCCGACGAGCACGAAGGTCAGAGACAGCGCGGGCAATGCGCCTCGCCAAAATCGGGCAGAGGCGAAAAAACGAAGACCGTTCATGCTGCTCCGCTCACCTGCTTGAAGGACGCCTGCAAAACATTCTCCTCCGTGATGTCGCTGCCGGTGAGCGTTTCACTGACGATCCCGTCCCTGAAAACATAGACACGGTCACAGTAGTCCAGCTCTTCCATTTCGGTTGTGTACCAAAGGAACGTCCGTCCCTGTGACGCTTCCTGCCGGATGATGGTGTAGACCTCGTTCTTTGTGCCGACGTCGACGCCACGCATCGGGTCGTCCATCAGCACGATTTCGGCAGCCGATCCAAGCGCCCGGGCAAACAGCACCTTTTGCTGGTTTCCACCCGACAAGGACAGGATCGGCGCTTCCACGTCAGGTGCGCGAATGCCGATCCGTTCCTTCCAGGCCTCGGCAAGCTCAAGCTCGCGTTCACTTTGAATCAGCATGCCGGACCGCATCCTCCCAAGTGAGGAAATTCCGATATTCTTGCGGATGGACCAGAGCGGCAGGACTCCATCCACCTGCCTGTCTCCGGCAATGAAACAGCATCCCGCGCCCCTGGCTCCCGACGGCAGAACGCCATGTCCTTCGAATACGGAAAGCAGGGCCTCTGTCTGCCCCTGACCGGCAAGACCCGCAAAACCGACAACTTCACCGGCTTGCGCGCGAATGCTCTGGTCATCGGGCTGTCCCGATGGACGCATATGGATACGTTCTTCACCGATCGTTGCACTGTTTTCCTCACCTCGGCGCGGTGCTGCTCCTGCGACCACGGTACTGCCCATAGCTTCCACCAGGCTGACGCGATCGAAATCCGCGGCGTTTCTGCAGGCGACGACACGACCGTCCTTCATGACTGCAATCCGATCCGAAACCTGCAGGATTTCGCCAAGCAGGTGGGATATGAGAATAACACTGACACCCTGACCAGTGACCTGGTTCACATAGTTGAGAAGCTGGTCCGCAACCCGCGAATCCAGCGAGGAAGTTGGCTCATCCAGAATGACAAGACGAATGTCCCTGTCGGTGACGGTGAAAGCCCGGGCGATCTCGACCATCTGGCGTTTCGAGATCGAGAGATCCCCGATGACATCTGATGCGGACACACCATGACCGGGGAACACCTGGTCGAGCTGTTTCATGATCAGGAGGCCGGCACGCTTGCGCCACCCGAAACCTTTCAGAACGGGATGAATGATCCGCGTGTTCTCGGCAACAGTCAGATTCGGGCACAGCGACAATTCCTGGAAGACACAGCGGACGCCCAGTCTCCCGGCGTCCTGTACCAGGTAACCCTTGCCGAGGCCGGTGCCTGCAATCGTCAGGCTGCCTTCACTCGCTTCGAGTGTCCCGGCGAGAATATTCATCAAGGTAGACTTGCCGGCACCATTGTGGCCGACAAGTCCCAGGCATTCCCCGGCATGGATTTGAAGATCCACGCCGCTCAGGGCCTGTACCGCCCCGAATACCTTCTGAATTCCCCCAAGAGAGATCAAAGGGCTTGCAGTTTCCGTCGTCATTGCTCCTCCGGAATTCCAACGGACGGCACAGGCGTACTTCAGTTCACGCTCTCAAGATATGCCTTGGCATCATCAAGCGAGTATTCGACGTTGGACACGCCACCGGGTTCCGTGTTGGCCAACCCGTCTTCAAGATCCGCCTGATCGATCTGCAGGAATGGCACGATCAGATCTTTCGGCACATCCTGTCCGTCCAGGATCTGCTGTGCAACCCAGAAGGCCAATGTCGACACACCCGGCGCGATCGAAACAGACATGGTTTCGTAACCGTTGGCGTCTTTCTGTTCCTTCCACCAGGTGAGTTCATCGTGGCGATTGCCCATGATGATGATCGGTGTCGGTCTTCCCGCAGCTGCAAATGCCTGGGCTGCACCATAGCCATCACCGCCCTGCGTCACGACGGCAACGATCTCCGGCATGCTCGGCAGAATACCGGCGACTGCCTTCTGGGCAACGGTCTGCGTCCATTCTCCGTGAACCGAACCTGCGATCTTGAACTTGTCGTGATTTGCGACGCCAGCCTCGATACCGGAATGAATTTCGTCGTCAACGAAGACACCGGCAAGACCCCGGATTTCCAGAAGGTCTCCACCATCGGGCAGGCGCCCGGACAGATAGTCGACCTGAATCTCTCCCATCTTCTTGAAGTTGACCGCGATGCGCCAGGCGCAAGGTTCCGTAACGACACCGTCGAAGGAGACGACAACGATACCGGCATCGCAAGCTTCCTTGACGGCGCCGTTGAGGGCGGTGGGTGACGCCGCATTGATAACAATGGCATCATAGCCCTGAAGGATCAGGTTCTGGATTTGCGCCGCCTGTTCCGTGGCCTGGTTTTCAGCCGTCGTGAAGGCATCGCCTGCAGCGACAACACCGTCCTTGACCGCCTGGTCCGCGTTCTTGCCCCAGGAATTGAGCATAGCCTGGCGCCAGCTGTTTCCTGCGTAGTTGTTCGAAAGTGCGATCCGCTTGTCCGCGGTATCGGCAAAAGATGGCTGCATGCCAGCCGTCGTCAGGGCAAGCGCAGCAGTAGCAAATAGAAGTGATTGGCGTATTTTCATGATTTCCTCCCAGTCATCAGTAACTTACATCGGAGTTTCAGAGAGCCTTTCTCCTGGTTAAACCTCTTACGCCGACGTAAATGGCGTAAAGCGAAGTCGTTGCGGTAATGAAAAGGCGATTGTTCCTGGACCCGCCGAATGTCAGGTTGGAAACGGCTTCGGGCACTGCAACCCGGCCCAGATAGTCTCCATCGGGCGAAAAGACCTGAACACCGTTGCCCGAACTTGACCAGACGTTGCCGAATTCGTCGAGCCTGAAGCCGTCGGGGACACCGGGCGAAATCTCCGCGAACACCTTTTCTTTTTCCGGGTGTCCGGTTGCGTCCAGGTCGAATGCCATGATGTGATGGGGCCCGCTGGTCTGATGAGACACGCCGGTGTCGGAGACATAGAGTCTTCGTTCGTCCGACGAAAATGCAAGCCCGTTCGGCTTGACCATGCTGCGAACGACCGCTTCGACTTCGCCAGTCTCCGGCTGGAGCCTGTAAACATAGCACCCATCCTGCTCCGGCTCGGCGCGCTCGCCTTCATAATCCGTAAGGATGCCGTAGGTGGGGTCGGTGAACCAGATCGAGCCATCCGATTTCACGACAACATCGTTCGGCGAGTTCAGCCTTTTGCCGTCAAAATGAGTTGCCAGAACCGTTCGAGATCCGTCGTGCTCCCGGCGCGTGACCGCCCGCGCCTGATGTTCGCAACTGACCAGACGGCCTTCCCTGTCAATCGTGTTTCCGTTTGCAAAGTTGGAAACATTTTCGAAAGTACGTGTTCCAAGACCTTCAACCCATTGCAGGATGCGGTTGTTGGGTATGTCCGACCAGACCACACAATCTGCCCCGGCCATGTAAGCCGGTCCTTCCGCCCAGAGGCAGGCGTCGAAAAGGCGTTCAAGGCGGCAAATGGGAATGACGAGATCCCGCATCCGGTCGCACGCAATTTCGATCCCCTCATGCAATGGCCAATCGCTCCCTCTTCAACCCCGGTTTCAAGAACCTGATCCGGAGCCAATTCGTTTCCTGTCCGAAGAGCTTTCCATGCGGCTCGCAGAATGTATGCTGTAGTTTCGACAAGAGTCTTGCGGGAACCCGCATCATTGATTGCAGGTTTCAACGGCGACTTGGCGGGAATGGCGCGGGAGATACGAACCGGAGACCGGTATCCTTGACTGACGAAAGCACAAAAACCGGAGCAAGTGCCATTAGCGCCGAAGCCATGCTGCAGCGGTTTCTGCTGATATCGAGAGCAGTGGCCGGACAACTGGACTTTCAGTCCCTTATCCAGAAGGTTTCCGAGGAAGTCGGTTTCTTTCTTCCGCATGACCATATCGATGTGTGCATCCTGACGGGTGAGAGGGACATGCATGTTGCCTACGAAGCCCGCCTACACACGGGTTGGGGCGAAGCACCGGAACCCGTGCCGGTCTCCTTCAGCCCTATCCGCAGCATCCTGCGGGGAGAGGAAGAATTCATTCTTACGGCTGATGCCCAACTTGACGAACGCTTTCATTTCGACGGCGCCTTCAGCGATCCCATCTTCGATGCCCGCCTGCGCAGCCGGTTGCATGTCCCGCTCCAGGTGGAAGGCAAGGTGATCGGAGCGCTTTCCTATTCCTGTCACGCCCGCGGCATCTACGAGGACAGCCATGTGACGATTGCCCAGTATGTCGCGGACCTTCTGTCATCGTATATCCACGCCTTGAACCAGGGAGAGCGTGCCCGCAAGGCCGCCATTCGGCAGGCGGAAATTCACGCTCATGCCGAGGGACTGAGGGCTGGCGCGCTGCGTCTGACCGAAGCGCTGGAGCAGGAACGCCAACGAATCGGCATGGATCTGCACGACCAGACGCTGGCCGACCTGACGCGCCTCAATCACGAATTGCGCCGATTGCGGCAGTCACCAAAAATTCCCGGCGAGGCCCTGAACTCCCTGACCGACCGTCTTGAAGGATGCCTTCAGGAACTCAGAAGCATCATCGAGGATGCGCGGCCGAGCGTTCTGAAACTGTTCGGCTTCGAAGAAGGCATCGAGGCGCTGCTCGAAAGGGCGATCGCCTCTCAAGCGCGCCCGATTACCGTGAAGTTCTCGGACGAAACAGGCGGGACCGGCAACTCTCTTCAGGAAACGCTGCAGATCGCGCTTTTTCGTATAACCCAGGAAGCGGTCAACAACGCCATCAAGCACGCCGACGCATCCAGGATCAGCGTCTGTCTGTCACAGGCTGACGGGTACCTCTGTCTCTCGATCACCGACAATGGCCTTGGTCTGGTGAGCGATGATACCGATCATCTGGGCGGCATCGAGAATATGCGGACGCGCGCCACATTAATATCTGCGGAATTCAGCATCGAACCGGCAGAGAAATCATCGGGAACGTGCGTGCGCGTAATGATGCCAGTCACCAATCTCACAAAATGCCCCATCACCGAACCAGAACGAAACAATGCGTATCTTGATAGTTGAGGACGACGTCCTTCACCGTTCCTTTTTGCGTGAAGTCGTCGAACGGGAACTGCCCGACGTAACCGATCTCAAGGAAGCCCGGAATGGCGATGAAGGTATCGCACTTGCAATCGAACATCGCCCGGATGCGATCGTTATGGATCTGCAAATGCCGAACCGGACCGGCGTCGAGGCAGCCCGGGCGATCTGGCGACAGGAGCCCGAAACGCGCATTCTGTTCTGGTCGAACTACGCAGATGAGGCATATGTACGGGGGATTTCGCGGATTGTGCCGCCGGGCGCGTCATACGGTTACATCCTGAAATCGGCTTCCGAAGATCGTCTGAAACTTGCCATGCAGGGCGTGTTCGTCGAAGAACAATGTATCATCGACAGAACCGTTCGAGGTGTCCAGCAACGGGCAGACGACCGCCTGCAGGGGCTCACGGATTCCGAGTATGAAGTCCTGATCGACATCGCTCTGGGCCTGACCGACAGGGCGATCTCCCGGAGGCGGGGAATTTCCCTGCGCAGCGTGCAAAGCCGGTTGCAGTCGCTCTACGAAAAACTTGGTGTCGATCAGGAAACGGACCGTGATCCGGATGGAGCCGCAATTTACAACAGCCGTTCACGGGCCGTCAGCATCGCCTTCTTGAGACGCCTGGTGAATGGAAAGGCTATCGAGGCCGCGGAACTCGACTACCAGGCGTGGGCGGGCTCGACAGGCTGAGAAGACCCTCACAAGGAAATTTGGCGGGATCAGGCCGACCGTTTTCCAGGACGTTTGTGCATACGCCCTGTGACGCTAGTTGAGTGGATCCGCCACCGCGTATTTCGCAAGCTTTTCCGGATCTACCCTGACCCCGAGACCTGCCCCTTCGGGAACATGCACCCGGCCGTTTCTGACCGGGAAAGGTTCTGTCAGAATGTCGTCCTGTGCGTAGTAGGTCGACATGTAGAATTCGCATTGCAGGATCAGGTCCGGCACCGCCGCCATCAGGTGTGTTCCGGCGGCATGGGCAAGACCGGTCTCGAACATGCAACCGCCATAGACCTCGATCCCTGCTGCACGCGCAATGGCCGCGACTTCGAGTGCCCGGCGGATGCCGCCAGACTTCATGATCTTGAGCGAGAAGATGTCGGCCATCCGGATGTTGGCCGCATAGAGCGCGCCCCGCGGATCGAAAACGCTTTCGTCGGCCATGATCGGCGCATCGATCACTTGGGTTATATGCGCCATCACCTCACGCTCGTGCATCTTGACCGGCTGTTCGACGAAGGTCGGGCGGAAAACTTCCAGATCGCGCACGCGTCTGACGGCATCATAGGCCGCAAGGCCCTGATTGTAGTCGATACGAATATCGGCTTCCTCGCCGTAGATCTCCCGCATTTTCTCAAGCCGCATGAGATCGAAGCGATGGTCGGCGAAACCTGTCTTGAACTTGAAGATCCTGACCCCGTCCGCCCACATCGCGGCAACGTCTTCCAGATCCTTGTCAAAGTCCGGATTGGCAATGGAAAAGCTCATGCCCATGTCATCGCGCATCCTGCCGCCGACGAGTTCGCAGACCGAAAGACCCGCAATCTGTCCGGTGATGTCGAGCAGCGCCATTTCGAGCGCAGCCTTGGCTTCCGGATGCCCGACAACGATCTTGTCGGCCATGGACATGTGCTTTTCAACCTGAACAGGATCGCGGCCGATCAGATGAGGCCGCAGATGAACATGCAAAGCTGCAGCGCAACCTTCCGCCGTGCCGGTGAAAACCGGCCAAGGCGAGGCTTCGCCCCAACCGGTGATGCCGGTGTCGGTGGTCATTTCCAGGATCGCAACGTGAATGCCGGCAACATCACCACTGCCATGCGAATGGACGGCCTTGGCTGGAATGTTGATCCGGTGAACCCGGATTTGTTCGATTTTGTGGTCGCTCACGCGAAACTCCGAGCAGATTGGGAAGTGATCCGTGGGAACAGGGTTATTCAGGCCGGACAACCAGCACACAACATGATGCAAAGCGCGACACCCTCGCGGCATTCGGTCCGATGAACAGATCCTTGACCGTCGGGCGACTTGCACCGATGACGATGAAACGTGCAGACCGTTCATCCGCATGCTCGATCAGTTTCTCATAGACGACACCACGCAGGACTTCCGTGGTGCATGAAACGCCGTTCCAGTCGAACTCACCCGCATAGGCCTCAAGGTCCTTGCGCGCGTCAACTTCGACCTGATTGCGCATGTCCTCGGGAATGTAGGCCTGCACATACGTGTTCTGCTGGTCCGGTATCACAAAGACAAGCTCGACGGCGGCCTCATGGCTCTGTGCCAGCATGATCGCCTCGCGGACCACACAGGCATCCGCCTCCCTGTGGTGCAAATCGACGGCTGCGATGATCTTGACCGTTGCCATGGCGTAATCCTCTTGAAGGGTATTCCTGTAGGGGCCGGAGGCGGCGCTCGACCGCCTCCGGCAATTGTCATCCTCGCGGACCGCGCATGTTTTCCGGCAGGAAGGTGGCCAACTCGGGGAAGAAAATCATCACGAAGACCATGAGCACCATGATCAGAAACAGAGGGATTGCTGTCTTGGCGATGTAGCCCATTTCGTGATGGGTGATTCCCTGCATGACAAACAGGTTAAAACCGATCGGTGGCGTGATCTGCGCCATTTCGACCACGATCACAATGAAGATCCCGAACCAGATCAGGTCGATCCCTGCGCCAAGAACCATTTCCTGAACGATCGCCATGGTCAGCACGACCGACGAAATCCCGTCGAGAAACATGCCAAGCAGGATGTAGAACAGCATGAGCGCCATCAGCAGCGAGAATTGTGAGAGCTGCAGGCTCTCGATGAATTCCGCCAGCGCACGCGGCAATCCCGTGAACCCCATCGCCAGCGTCAGGGCAGTCGCCCCCATCAGGATCAGCGCAATCATTGCCGACGTTCTGGTTGCTCCAAGCAAGCTTTCGATAAAGGTTTGCCTGGTGAGCGATCCTTGAACTGCCGCCAGGATGAATGCCCCGATCACGCCGATGGAGGCCGCTTCGGTCGCCGTTGCCCACCCCCCGTACATGGACCCGATGACAACAAGGATAAGCAGGATGATCGGGATCAGAAACCGGCTTTCGCGCAGTTTCTCGGAAAAACTCATGCGATTGGCAATCTTCGGCACTTCACCCGGCCGGAGAAAAGACCAGCCGGCAACATAGGCCATGAACATGCCCGCAAGCACGATGCCCGGCAGAATACCGGCCATGAACAGCTTTGAGATCGACTGCTCAACGGCAACACCATAGACAATCAGCGTCAGCGACGGAGGAATCATGAGGCCAAGCGTCGCGGCACCGGTCAACGTTCCGATCGTCATGTACTCGGGATAGCCGCGCTTCCTGAGTTCGGGGATCGACATCTTGCCGACGGTAGTCAAGGTGGCGGCGGACGAACCGGACACTGCCGCGAAAATCGTACAGCCGACGATATTGACATGGACAAGACCACCCGGGAGGCGCTGCATCCACGGACTGAGGCCACGGAACATGTCCTGCGATAATCGACTTCGAAACAGGATCTCGCCCATCCAGATGAAAAGCGGCAGGGCGGTCAGGGTCCAACTGGACGAACCGGTCCAGATCCGCGTCAACATCGCATCGCCCGCCGGGCGCGAAGTGAACATTTCAAGTCCAAGATAGGCAACGCCGAAAAGCGCAAGCCCAACCCACACGCCAGTCCCGAGAAGCAGGAACAGAACGAACAGGAATATGAGAACGAGGTAGATCTCTTCCATGTGTTAATCCCCCTGCGGCTTCGAGCCGGGGGCATGGATATTGTCCCGACCGGTAAACAGCGTTGTCACGAGATTGTCGAATGCGCAGACTGCGAGAAGCACCGTTCCGATGGCCATGGACATCTGCGGTATCCAGATCGGCCAGGCATCGTGCCCCTGGCTGATTTCATTGAAGCGGTAGCTTTCATACGTGAACTTGATGGCATAGTGCGCGAACAGATAGGTCAGGTAGCTTGCAATAGCCCAGCACCAGATCTCGCCGTATTTGCGGTAGCGCCCCAGCGCCGTCAGCAGCAGGCTGACGCGAATGTGGCTGCCGCTGTTCAGCGCGTAAGGCAGGGCAAGGAAGGATGCCGCCGCCATACAGTAGCCGGTAAAATCGGGCGCGCCGGTAATGATCCCGCCACCCCATCTTGCAACCATTTGCGAGGCCACAAAAAAGAGGATCAGAATCAGGAAAACTGCCCCCAGATATCCAGCGAATTTGTAAAGCGCATCAAGACTGGTGCGCAAAAGCTTGAAAATAGCCACCGCCGTCCCCCTTCAAAAGCATATGTGCCCGGCGGAAGCCGCCGGGCAGACGTTGTCATGCGGGTAGACTATTGTTTCGCCTTGAATGCATCGACGATGGCCTTGCCCTGGTCGCCTGCGGTCTCAAGCCATTCTCCGGTCATGGTCTCACCGATGGCCCGCAATTCCCCGGCCATCGTGTCGCTCACGCGGCCCGTGGTCATGCCGTTCTTGCCCAATTCGTTCACGGTGAACTCGTTGTACTGGATGGAGCGCCAGTCACCGGCATATTCCGCCATGGCCGCACAGCCGTTGATCACGTTCTTGGTGTTGTCGTCCAGGCTGTTCCAGCTGTCCATGTTGACCATGACGTAGTTGCGCGGCAACCAGGCATCCGCCGAATAGTAGTGCGACAGGCTTTCCCAGATCTTGCGGTCATAACCGGTGGACCCGGAAGACACCATACCTTGTGCGACGCCCGTGGCGAAGGCCTGGCTGATTTCGGCTGCCTCGATCTGCACCGGCTGCATGCCGGCGAGTTCGGCCATCCTGGCACTGGCGTTGTTGTAGGTCCGGAACTTCAGTCCCTTGACGTCTTCAAGGGAATTCACCTCACGGTCGAAGTACAGACCCTGTGCCGGCCACGGCACAGAATAGAGCAGATGCAAGTTCTGCTCGGCCAGGATTTCCGTCAGCGGCTCCTTGGCAACTTCCCAGAGCTTTTCGGAATCTTCAAATGACGTTGCCAGGAACGGCACGCTGTCGAAACCGAAGAGCGGGTTTTCGTTCTGGTGACCCGACAGCAGTCGTTCACCGATCGGGACCTGTCCCGTCTGGATCGCACGCTTGATTTCGGCACCCGAATAGAGGGAGCCGCCCGGGTGTGTCTTGATTTCAAGAGCGCCACCGGTGCCGAGCGTTACGCATTCGGCAAACTTTTCACCAGTTGCAGAATGGAAGTTGGTCGCCGCATAGGCCATGGGCATATCCCAGGATTCAGCGGATGCAGCACCAGCTGCAAGCACGGAAACGGCGACACTGGCCATAAGAATTTTCGTCATTCCGGACATGGAAAACCTCCTCGTTTTTGTCCCCTCATGCCCCACGTCTGCGGGACACGCTGCTCTTGTGTCGTCTGCCTAGAACCGCTGCGGGTTATAGGCAGACAGGTCGATGTTCTGGCGATCCCCGGATATGAGACCTGCCAGAATTCGCCCGGTCTTGGGCCCGGCCGTGAGGCCGATGTGATGATGTCCAAAACCAGCAAAGACGCCGGATGCCCCGATTTCTCCGATCAGTGGCAAGCTGTCGGAAGGAGCCGGACGGTGACCGAGCCAACTCTCTTCCTTTTCGAACGTCAATTTCGGAAAAGTCTGCGCAACTTTCCTGCGCAGAAACTCAAGAGGCGCCTTTGAGGCCGAAGCCTCGAGACCACCAAATTCGACGATACCGGCGCAGCGCAACCCCGCTTTCATGGGTGTTGCGACAAACTTGCCGGTGGTTATCATCATGGGCGTTCCCGGACCGTTTTCAGCAGACCGGAACACGATATGGTAACCGCGTTCGGACTCCAGCGGCACTGCAAGGCCGAGTTTCTTGGCAAGCCCGCCTGACCAGACCCCGGTCGCCAGGACGACCTGCGTGCAGTCCAGATCTTCACCCGATGTCACAACCTTGCTCACCCGGCCATCCGTGAGCACAAAATCCTTCACCTCAGCCTGAACAAATTTCGCACCCAGTTTCTTCGCCTCTTGCGAAAGTGCCAGAATGTACTTTCCAGGATCGCGGACATAACCGTGGTCATGCATGACTGCCAGCAGCTTCATGTCCGGCGAAAGGTTCGGCTCGAATTCCTGAACTGCCTGCCCTTCAAGCAGTTCCGGCTCGAAGCCCGACGTGCGGCGGAGCATCCAGGTATACCTGTCTGCTTCAAAAGCCTCGCGTGAAGGATAAACGAAGCTGTAGTCGGAATTGACCAGCCATTCTTTCGCTTCGGTTCCCTTGGCCAGCGCTTCGTGCTGGGAAGGGGAATCGTAGAGGATCGGCGCAAGACTTTCTGAAATCCGGCGCGTATCCTTATCATTGGCGTGGGAGAGATACTTCAGCAGCCATGGCGTCAGTTTCGGCAGATAGGACCAGCGCAGGAACAACGGAAATTCCGGGTCCAGCAACATTTTCGGGCTTTTGGCAATCATGCCGGGCGCTGTGACAGGCGCAACAGAACACGCCGCAAGCACGCCGGCATTGCCATAAGATGTCGACGCGGAGGTTCCCGGCTCAACGCGGTCCACGACCGTTACATCTATTCCGGCCCGACGCAGCCAGATCGCGGTGGAGACGCCGACGACACCTGCGCCGATGACCACGACATGTGTAGACGCCGCCCCGCTCATCGCATCAGCCCATCCAGCGCCGCACCGGGGCAGCAGCTTCTTCCAGAGGTTGACAGATGACGTCGATCAGTGTCGGTCCGTCATGGGCGAAGGCTTCCTTCATGACCCGGTCCAGATCGTCCGTCTTTTCCACTTTCCAGGTTTTCAGTCCGAAAGCCGCGGCGACTGCCGCCTGGTTGGTGCGGTTGAAGTCGACATTGTAATAGCGCTTTTCGCAGTCGGCGTACTGGCTCGCCTTGATCCAGCCGAAGGCCGAATTGGAAAAGACGATATAGGTGATCGGCGCGTTGGCGCGTACGACGGTTTCGAGTTCACCACAGGCAAAGGCAAAGGACCCATCTCCCATCATGGCCACGACCTTGCTGCCGGGGCGGCCGTACCAGGCCCCGATTGCAGCCGAAAGCGAGTAACCCAACGCGCCGTGTGCACGGTTGGTGATATACTGACGTCCGGGATGTTTCTGCTGCGAATAGGCATTGTAATAGGGGCAGCTTGTTCCAGGATCCGAAACCACGATGGCGTCATCTGGAAGGTTTTTGTTCAATGTGTCAATGATCTGTTCGGGGACGATCAACTCGGCATCGTTTTGAACCAATGCCTGGAACCGGGCGAATTTGCGTTCCTTGATATCGGCAACCTTCGCCGCCCCGCCGAAAGACGGCAGATCTCCGTCACGTGTGTCGAGATACGCATTGGCTTCGGCCAGAGCCAGTTTCAGATCACCGACCACGCCTACTTCTGTCGGGTAATTCGCGCCGATGGTCATCGGATCGCTGTCGAAATGCACGATCCGCTGACCGGGCTTGGGAGCTTCCCAGCGCGACGTCGTGGTTGAACCGGCCCGGCACCCCATGAAGACGACAAGGTCTGCGGCTTCCATCATCTCCCAGGTTTCGTCAGTGCCACCATTCGAACCGACGACCCCAAGGGACAGGGGATGTGTATCCGCCAAGGATCCCTTGCCCGATACCGATGATGCCACCGCCAGATCCAGCCGGCTTGCCAACCGGTTCAGGTCTTCCATGGCACCGGAAATGACAACGCCGCCACCGCACACGATCAAAGGTGACTTTGCCGTCAGAACCGCTTCGACGGCAGCTCCGACAGAACCCGGTCCTGGAGCTACCCGATAGGCGGGAAAGGTCTGGTGTTTGGGATCGCCCCATATATCGTCGACCGGAACCGGATCGTATTGAATGTCGTAGGGCAGTCCGAGATGCGAGGAACCCGAACGGCCAGTCGTCATTGCCCTGAACGCCTGGCGCACCATGCGCGGAATATGATCCGCGCGCCTGATGACCGTGTTGAACTTGGTAAGCGGCCGCATCAATGCTTCCTGATCAACCTCGGTCAGGGGATACTTTCCGTAAGACGCAACTGAAATATCGGTCGTGATCGACAAGACGGCGTAGGAACTCTCGTTTGCCTCGATCAATCCTGGCAGGATGTAGGTTGCGCCACCGCCGGAAGGTCCTTCGCACACGCCGACACGTCCGGTCACGCGCGCATAGGCATCTGCCATGTAGGTCGCGCTGCGCTCGTCCCGCGTCAAGACGTGGGTGATATTGTGGTCGAGATTGTGCATGGCATCATAGAACGGCAACGTCGTGTCGCCGCAAAGACCGAAGATATGCCGTACGCCATGCGCCTCAAGGGAGCGCACCATTGCTTCGGCGCCATTCAGTGTGTTTCGCAAGGTTTCCCCCAAGCTCGCCGCCTGTCCGGACGGGTGTTTTTGTCCTGCACTCAATATTGTATACAGCTCTGTAGGCAAATGTGAAGGCGCAAATGTTCACAAAGCGGATTTTTTGATCTATCAGGGGACACAGAGTTTGGATGTGCACGGCAGGACAAAGATGACAAACCGCCTCAGCAGCGTTGACCGCGTTTACGAGACGCTGCGCGACATGGCGATCAATTTCGACTTCAAACCGGGCGAGCGCATAAATGAATCCGCGTTGACGACAAAGCTCGGTGCAAGCCGGACGCCCCTGCGTGAAGCGCTCAATCGTCTGGTAGCCGAAGGTTTCCTGACACTCGCCAAAGGTCAGGGATTCTTCTGTCGGCCACTGGAACCCGTCAAGGTTCTGGAACTCTACCAGGCCCGCTGCGCCATCGAGACCGAAGGCATCATCCGGGGCATCGAAAACGCCAGCGACGAAAAGATTGCGGAGCTCTGCGACTATCTCGACGAGTTCGAAAAGACATACTTCACCTGCACCGACCTGGCCGAAGTGCTGCAGCAGGACGAAGAGTTCCACCTGCGCCTGACCGCTCTGTCGGGCAATGGCGAACTGGTCAGGTTGCTCAGCAACCTGAATGAACGGATACGTTACGTCCGCCTGATCAATTTCCGCCAGATCCGTGAACAGATGGAGGACGGTGTCGATGTTGACCCGTCCCTGCCCGCACACCGCAAGATCGTCGATGCCGTGAAAAACAGGGACACGGAGATCGCCGTAAAGGCACTCCGAAACCATATCGAACGCCGAAGCGAAGAGACCATAGAACTCGTCCGCCTCGCCTATTCCCAACTCTACGTGCCGAGTTTCTAGGGTTCAGTGCGCAAACGAACTTCTGAGTGTTTCGGCAATCGGCCTGAGACCATCCGCATGGAAACCGTCATACATTTCAGCGTCGTGGAATTGACGGACGAGCTCATCAATTCCCTGCTTGAACACAACGAGTTCTTCCGTGTTCAACACGCTGATTTCGAGCATACTCCCGCTGCCAAGAAACTTTTCGACCAGTCCTGCCCAAATCCCACGGTCGGATCTACGGTTGATCTCTTTTTCCGCCAAGGCTCTCAATAGTCTGCTCTGGAAGGGAACATCAGTGTCGTCCGCCAGCACTACAATTCCCATTCTAGTCTGGTACTTTTGCTTTACCAGGGTTTCCCGGTCCGTTTTTTCCTGTGCTCAAGCTACCATTTCTCCCAGCCGGCAGGATCGTTTCGCTGGAAGTTCCTATTGATGTGTCGCTTGATTTGCCAAACGACCCAGTCACAGGCGTCGTCACAGCCTTCGCACTCAGGTGTCACCTTTATCAAGTCACGGCGCGCAGCTGATTCAAGCGCCGCAAACGCGTAGACCTGTTCGATGCCCTTCTGAGAGCATGCGATATCGAGGACTTGCTGAATGTCGTCAAAACGTGTCGGCGCATTATCCAACGCATCAAGGTGCCGAGCACGCATTTCTTCGTCCGGAATTTCCGAAACCGCTCGTCGAACGGTACCCTTATCCAAAGCGCCCAGTAAGGTGATAACCTTAGACCGCACCAGACCCGAAGGCGGGTCGGTTTGATCTTCAAGATCCTCGACCCTCAACACCTGCCGCACATGACCACTTGAAAGCCTTTGCGTATGGCACAAAAGACCATCCAACAAGTCATTCCGTGCCATGCTATCGAGATTATCGATGTGGGAAATAGCGTCATCGAGTACCGGAAATGACTTTCGGCCAAGTTCAGAAAACAGGTAGAGGCCGCGTCTGGTCACCCAGTCGTTGTCTGAGTTCAAAAGCCGTGAGAGTGGCGCCGGGTCGTCAGGTGTAAATTGCCGGAGCGCAGCTTCATACGGATCGAAGTCTTCCGGCCACGTATCGGGATCAACGGTTTCCAAAACCGCATAGGGATCTGCTCCGATCATGCTGACAGGGCATCAAAATCCGAGAAGTCCGATATCGTTTGCGTTGCGACATCGGTTTGATAATTCTTTGATTGCATTAGAAAAGCCCGTTAGCGGGCAGGCTATTGATACAATGCGAGCATAGCCACTCAACTCAGCAATGTCATATCCTTGTTTGCACCCAACGTTCGTTTCACCCCCAACGCGGATCATCCAGCTCGACCGGAAAACGGGCCGGAGCAAGGCTTTGCTGGAACCAGAGTACGTAGTTGTAGATCGAATAAACGGGCAGGCCGGTCAGCCGGCGGATGTCGGCGGCATAAGGCACCATGTTGGTGCATTCCAGCACGATTGCGCCAAGATCGCCGTGTGTCGAGACAAGCTCTCTTGCCGCGTCACGCATGTCTTCCAGACATGCGGCAAAGTCGATCTCCGGTGCGTCGCCCAGAATGTCCCGGGTTAAGACCCTGCCATTTTCCGTACCGACGATCGGCGTATTCAGCGGCACGTTTGCCGCCGTCAGGTGATCGTCCGTCAGGGTCTCCCTTGAGATGGTCAGAATACCGACACGTTTTCCAAGAGGCAGGGTCGACTGCACCATGGGAACCTGCATCAGCGACGAGGTCGCCAAGGGAACTTCGATCTCCGCTGCCAGCTGATCCTGCAGGATCGACAGGAAGCCGCAATTCGTGGTGATGCCGTCGCACCCGCTTGCAACGAGATCCCTAGCTGCCTCGATGAATTTTTCGAGGAGGGGGCGTGCATCGGACCTGACGACGAGATCCGGTGAGGCACCCCGGACCACGCGGTACTGGACCGGAAACGGCCAGGTAAGGGCGTTGCCCATGTCTCCCGGAATGCGCGGAAACCGTGTTTCCAGCATCAGGATGCCGACATTTGCGCCATATACGGTCTTGCCACCGCGTTGAGACTTCACTGCACTACCCTTTGCATCTCGTGATCCGGATCAGACTCAATATACAAAATTGAACGCAGATCTGTATACAATTTTTCTGTATCTTCAATAAAAGACTCGTGCAGCAAGACGGTCCATTGGCGAGACACTCGCCCACCAGATCAACATCGTGACGATCCATGGCAGACCGGCGACCCTGCAGGGTTCCTGCCGATCATTCGCCAGCTGCGATTTTCTCCAGGGCCTGCCTGTCTTCAAGTATCAGCCAGCCATCGCGAAGCTCAATCAGTTCAGCCTTTTGCCACTTGCGAAGACAACGGTTCACGTTTTCGCGTGTATTGCCTGTCATGCCCGCCAGTTCCGACTGGGACTGGGAAAGTTTCTTCAGGGGCCTGTCCGCCGAACCGGGTGCTGCTTCCGTCAGCCTGAGAAGTAGCCTTGCCAATCGAACCGGAAGCTCAAGAAAGGCGATTTCAATCATGCGCTCATCGGAGCGGCGCACCCTGTGGCACAGAAGTTCGATCAGATGGATAGAGAGTTTCGGATTACGTTGCAGCACATCGAGCAACGAGCGCCTTTCCAGGACGATGAGGGTACAGTTCGTCAATGCCTTGACTGTCGCCGAGCGTTCACCGCCGTCGAGCAGCGCAATTTCCCCAAAAACTTCGCCGGACTGAAGGTCATTCAGTGTGATTTCACGCGCACTCGGGGTCAACATGCTGACACGCACCGTTCCTTCCGCGATCGCCATCATGCTTTGTCCGGTTGCCCCCATGGAGAATATGGTTTCACCGGACTTGAAACGCTTCACGTATGCAAAACTGGCAAGCTCCTGTCTTGCCTGGCCGTCAAGCGCTTCGAAAACAAAGCTCTTGCCGAGGAGCTTCTCCTTGTTGAAATCACCATCGACTTCCATGTTGCTCTCTCTTTCTGCATCCATGTATCGTACAAGGATGGCTACGGCGGTTGTTGCACTTTGGTTTCAAGATGGTGGTATGAAATCAATCCGGGGCGATTGAAAGGCACATTACGGGACAGTGACTATGAGAAACAACGTCATTCTAGCGGCACTCTCGCTACTGGTCATCCTGCCATTGCAAAACCTGTCGGCGCAAACCCTGACAGGCTGCACCAGTACGGAACTGGCAGATCCTGCGAGAGTGGTCTACCAGTGTCCAGGCGGGCTTGTCCTTGAGGCCGAGGCCGCTGCGGCTCTCGGTGTCACAGCAACCGCTACGGACGGGCGGCCTACCGAAATCGATGTGTCATCCGACGCCGTTCTGATCGACATTGCTCCGGGCAGCGGCTCGTTCCAGATCCGCACACCACAGGCAATCGCGGCTGTGCGCGGAACCGTCTACACAGTTGAAGTCGCCGACGGGACAACGGCTGTCTTCGTCAGTGAAGGCGAGGTTACCGTCTCCAGGTCCGATGGCTCCGACCAGGTCGTGCTGGCGGCCGGCTTCGGTGTTGATGTCACGCCCGGCGAACCTGTCGTCGTTCGCGAATGGGGTGCCGAGCGCGTCAGAAATCTCTTCAGCCGCTTTGGTCGATGAAATCCTCTCTGCCGGGCTGGATAACGGCAATTGCGCTGATTATCGGCCTGGCCTGGACCGGGTTTCTTGCAAGGGGCCATCTCGCCGGCAAATCAAGTGTGATCGACCGTTTCGAGACGGTCCTCCTCGACCTGCGCATCACGATCAAGGGCGAACGAACAGCTCCCGAAGAGATCACCATTATTGCAATCGACGACAGAACGGTTTCCAAGGCAGGGCAATACCCGCTCAGCCGGAATCGTCTGGCTGACCTCATCGGCAAGATCAGGGACGCTGGCGCCAAAACACTGGCTGTCGACATCCTTCTGTCCGGCGGACCGGAGAATTCGGACATCGTGCCACTTGCAAATTCGTTGGGCTCAATCCCGGCAGTCATCGCTGCTGCCGGTCTTGTCGATGAAACAAGGTCATCGGTCAGCGCCGTGCCGGTTATCAGCAAGGTCCTGTTGCCTGCTTCCGAAATTGGCGAAACCGCTTCCATTGGCCTGGCAAACATTGTCACCGACAGCGGAGGCACTCCGCGACACATCCCGCTCCTGTTCCTGACAGAGACCGGGCTTCAGCCGTCTTTCAGCCTCAAGGCGATGGAACTCTTCTTGACCGCGGTGCCAAACGTCACCGAAACGGGAATTCGTCTTGGCGACCGGGTTCAGGAACTTGATATGGGCTGGCACCTGGCCTTGAACTACTATGGTCCCCGAGGAACGATCACAACAGTCAGTGCAGAAAGACTGCTGGAAGGAGAACGGATTGACCTGGAAAACCGGATTGCCGTTCTCGGGGTAACGGCAACGGCGGTCGGTGATCGTTTCGGCACACCTTTCGATCCGGTCCTGCCGGGGGTCGAAGTCCAGGCGACGGGTATTGCCAACCTGCTCGACGGATCCGCGCTCTCAAGGAACGAAAATACGCGCCTGGCAGACAGCGCGGCCGCATTCGCGGTCACACTTATTGGGTTGGCTGCAGTTGCTTTCCTGCCGCTTGCACCAGCTTCGATAATCTATCTGGCCATGCTCGCCGGATGGGTCGCGATTACATTTTTCCTGTTTGGACAGGGTCAATGGTTAAGCGGGGCACTGCCGTTCGCAGCCAGCCTTCCACCCGTTATCGCCCTGATTGTCACCCGGCAGATATTCGACCGGTTCCAATCCAACAAACTGATGCAGGCCCAAGAGGCCCTGAGCCGGTTTCAGTCTCCCCGGCTGGCAAAGCGCGTTGCCGAAGATCCGGGTTTTCTGATGGTGCCGAAAGAGCAGGACGCAGCCATGCTGTTCGTTGATCTGTCGGGCTATACCACCCTGAGCGAGCAACTCGGCCCTGCCAGAACGCGTGATTTTCTCAAGAGTTTTCATACGATCGTGGTCGACGTTGCCAACAAGACCGGCGGCATCGTGCTCGATTTCATGGGTGATGGAGCGATGCTTGGTTTCGGAATTCCCGAAACATCGGAAAACGATCCTGCCAACGCTGCCCTGTGTGCGTTTCTGCTTCACAACGGTATTGGCGTCTGGTTGAGCGAGACCGGAATGAGCACCCGAATCAGCAGAGTTAGGGTCGGGGCACATTACGGACAGGTCGTTCTCTCCCGGCTCGGTCACGACAGGCAGCAACAAATCACAACGACCGGGGACTGCGTCAACGTTGCCAGCAGGCTGCTGGAGGTCGCCAAGGATCTCGATGCTTCCGTTGTCATTTCCAAGGACCTGCTCGACGCGACCTCATTCGTGTCTGACGACACCGTCATTCCCCCGCGGATCGAAACCGTCACCATCAGAGGCCGCCAACAGGAACTGCAGGTCGGTCTTTGGCGATCGGACGAATGTCCGACAACTTCAATCGAAAACGGCAATGTCCCGCTGCCCCTGGTCTTCAGTCAGGCCCGTTCAGATAATGTTCTGCGCCGCAAAAGTTGAACGGCCGGCACACAAGTGCCGGCCGTTCCCGCGCTTCGGCAGTGCAAATCAATCGCTTAAAGTATCCTGTAGAGAGTCATGTCTCTCTTAATCATGTGATGAAACAAAACTGCACCAATATGAAGCGCGAACAGGGCGAGCAGAATCCAGGCACTCCACTCGTGGATGGCCGAGAGGTTCCAGGCGATGTCCGGGCTTTTGCCAATCGGGCTCCAGACTTCCACCAGGCCGAACCAATTCAGGGGAAACCCATGGGCGTTGGTCGCCAGAAAACCCGTCACCGGCATGATGACAAGGAAGGCATAAAGCAGGCCATGCACCCCAGAGGCGGCCACCCGTTCCAGGGCGGAGCCTTCATGCTTCGGGGCCTTCGACGTAAGCTTGTATCCGACCCTCAGGAGCATCAGCCAAAGGATCAGAAATCCGAAACTCTCATGCAGCAGGTAAAACGTCGAAACAACGTCTTTCTTGGCAAAACCGATCATCAACCCGAGGGGCCACGTGATCAGAACCAATATGGCAACGGCCCAGTGCAAGAGACGCGCCGGGGAACCGTAACGCTCAGACGAGACAGACACCGATTGCAAGGAGCTTGCTTCCGCTTCAACTGTCATTCTTGCTGGCACTGACTTCTCCTCTGGCGCTTTAACCTGTTTCACAAGCGCTGAACCACCGATGAACGTTTTGTCCTTCGATAACCTGAAGATAGTCAAAGCCGCGAGAGATGCCTGTGACGCGCAGCACTTCACCGGCACGCATACCGGTCCCGCAGTTCAGGATTTTGACCCGAAACGGCGTCCCCTCTCGACAGATGAAATCTCTGCCGTTGCTACGTCCGCGCTCTTTCGAAGGCTGCCCAGGCTGCCTCGAATTTTTCGAAAGTGAACCCGGGTTCGCGTGCAGGTCCCAGAACGAGATGTTCGGTGTCGAGGAGTTTGCGGATTGCTTCGGCCAGATCCGGCATGACTGCAGCTGGTATGACCAAAGCGCCGTGCCGGTCCGCGTGAACGAGCTCTCCGGGATGAATGTCCAGTCCGAAAATCCTGACCGGCGTATCTATTTCCCTGACATGGACAAAGCCGTGGCTTGGACCGACCGATCCCGCAACGACCGGGAAACCGTCCGGCAAGTCGCCAAGGTCGCGCATGACACCGTTGGTCAGGGCGCCCGACAGGCCCAGCCCCTTGTGAACCGTCGTGTTGATTTCGCCCCAATAGGCCCCGATTGCGTTCGGATAGTCTATGTCCTCGACGACAGCCAGTGCCGGACGAGGTCCTTCGGACATATGACGATAATAATCCATGCGCCGGGCCTTGATGACGTCAGCCGGCTCTGTCGGTGGCGCCAGCGCCGAAATTCGTGCGGTTCGGGCAAACCCGACCATGGCTCCGGAGGTCGGATCGGACGACAGCATGGTGCCGCGGGTGAAGCGGTTGAAACCACGCCTGCCTTCCGCAACCTCGATCGCGTTGCAGACCGTCGGCGTGTCGACGGTTTTGAGAAGATTCAGAAGGTCAGCTTCCATCAGAGTTCCAACCAGGTCTTGAAGGCCTCATTAACGGCCTCGGGTTGTTCCAGGGTCGGCAGGTGCCCTGCGCCCTCGACGATATTGAGCACGGAGCCCTCAATGAGGTCATGCATCCGTTCGTGTCTCTCCAGCGGACAGAGCCGGTCTTCTCTACCCATCAGGATCAGGGTCGGGATTCCGACCGCCCGCAGGGCTGCCTGCTGATCGGGCCTGGATTGCAAGGCTCGCGACTGACGCTCGAAAACATCGGCACCCAGGTCGAGTGCCATATCCATGCAGATATCGAGGACATCCTCGCGGAGTGGCCCGTTCGCCAGATAGTTCGGCTTGAGTTCGTCCCTCATGACCTCGCGCAGACCGCCTGCCCGGACCTTGTCGATCTGAGGCTCCCGGCGCCGCCTGACGTCTTCCAGCTCGGCACGCGGATTGGTATCCAGAAGGGCCAGCCTGTCGATGCGCGCCGGAGCCTGTCTCAGAACCTCCATTGCAACGATGCCGCCCATGGAAAGCCCGGCCAGGGCAAATCGCGGCGGGGCCTTTTCCAGAATATCGGCAGCAAGCGCCTCGACAGTCGCATGCTCAGTGATCGGAGCAAGATGAATTGTCATTCGCCCGGACAGCGCGGCAACCTGCGGACCGTAAAGCCGCCCATCGCACATCATGCCGGGAAGAAGGACCAGTGGGATCACGCACGTTCTCCGGCGATTGCAGCACCATCGGCAAGTGCCTTCAGTTTGGCGAAGGCGATCTCCGGATCAACTGCGCCGTAACCGGCGAAGGTGCCGAAGCCGCAGTCGGATCCGGCAATCACCCGATCGGCTCCGACGATTCCGACAAACCGGTCAAGGCGCTGCGCAACCACTTCCGGATGTTCAACGAAATTCGTTGTCGTGTCGACGACACCGGGAACCAGCACCTTGTCGTCGGGAATTTCGGATCGCCGGTCCCTGAAAACAGTCCATTCATGCGCATGCCGCGGATTGGACGTTTCAAAAAGGACGTAGCGCGCGCGCGCCGACATGAGTGTTGAAAACACCTTGTCCATGGAAATATCACAGACATGCGGCCCTTCGTAGTTTCCCCAACAGATGTGAATTCGGACATTCGCCGGATCGATGTTCTGGAGCGCATGGTTCAGTGCTTCGACATGGCCGGCTGCAATCTTGAGAAACTCCTCATCAGAGAGGTCGGTAAACAGCATGTGACGCGACAAGGCGAGATCCGGACAGTCAAGCTGCAGTTTCAAGCCGGAGGCGACGATGGTCTCGTATTCGGTCTTCATGACATCGGCAAGCGCCTGCAGGTAGGCCTCCCGCGTGGGGTAATAGTCGTTTTGCAGAAATAGCGAGATGACCCCTGGCGATGCGGCATTCATGAACCCATGCTGAGCACCATGTTCGGACATTGCCCCCTTTAGATGCCGGATGTCCTTTACCAACTCCCCCTGGCCCTTTGAGCGCACTTCACCGGTGCACATCGGCCTGGCATATTGCGGCGTACCACCGCTTTCGGCGATCCGCTTCAGAAAACCGGGATAGAGCTTGAGGTCCGCCGGAGCGTTCCGGGGACTGTCACCGGAGAACCCCGTGTAGCGGTCTTTCACGTATGTAGCGTAGGAAATCTTGGAGGTCTCGCCATCGCTGACGACCGTCACACCGGCGTCGACCTGTTTGCGCACAGTCTCCGAGACAGCAGCAGCCATCGCCGCGTCGAATGCCGCCTCGTCGTAGTCCTCACCCTTTTCGCGTGCAAATATGAAGTCGACGACTTTCTGTGTTCTCGGCAACGAGCCGACATGGGTAACGTCAATACTGCTCATGATCTCCCCCGGTGTGTCTGGCAGGATTTCAGCCGTGCCTCTGGTTTTCTTCAAATGCGTGGTTCCCATTCAGGTCTTCGCTGCCAGGCGAAGTACGGGCCGGGAACACCTGGCCTGTTGTTCTGCTTCCAAGCTGGTTTCCGCGTTGCCGGATGATGGTCAAGGTCCGGGATCTTCGCGGTGCTTCGCCTGGACGGCACCCCGGAGCATGCCGCCAGATCGAAACAATATCGCCAGTGAGGCGGTGCATTTTCTTCATCAGCCGACCCAGGTCGGTCCCGCCTGGTCTTGGGTATTCAGGACGCGATAAAGGCTGGCTTCTCCGCTCATGGACGGCAGAAGGCTGTGCTCGAGATCCGGCGGAACAGCGCAGGTATCACCTGGTGCCAGGCCTTTCTCACCACCGGACCAGCAGAGTTTCCAATGGCCGCGCACAACCATCAGAATTTCATGACAGTTCAAGGTGTAGTTCGTGTCCGGAATTGATCCACGCGTAAGGAACTCGACCTCGAAGCCAGGTCTGTCCTTCAAAAGCCCGGCTTCACCGATCACCTTGCATGGCGAATTGGCAGCAAGTGCCATCAGATCCCAGTAGCGGGCAACATAGTCGCGGACAACGGCACTATTGCCCGGTTCCGGATAGGCCTTGAGCTCCTCGTCGGAAAGAAGCGGCATCGGCCTGATACCATCTGGAAGTGACTGGCCTTTTTTGGTGTCGTACAGAACTCCGTTCTCACCAAGAACAAGGCCGTGATCGCTGGCATCCTCGATGACCTGGGGCGCCCAGGTGACGCCCCCACCTGCATCATCGCCACCAAGAACCGCCATGATCATTCCGTAGTCGGTGCCTATGTTTTCGAATCCGCGGAAAATGCCTGTCGGTATGTTGAAGATGTCACCCTCTTCCAGAACAACTTCTCCCGCAGTTCCCCAACGCCCCCAGAAAAAGCGCCAGCGACCCTTCAGGACGTAGAAGACCTCCGCCGTTTTATGCGAATGCAATGAATTGCGGCACTTCGGCGGTTGCCCGGCCGCGCCGATATTGAAGCCCGGCGTGTCCTTGATGTGAACATGCTGGTCCGGACTTTCAGATACGCCGCCACCGATGATCGTGAAGTTTTCCTTTTGATCGGAGCCGGGTGTGTGTGCATCGATAAAGGCCGTTCGGCACGGCTTTAAATCACCATAGCGGACAATCCGCGTTTCCATCTCGTCAGGGCTCATTACCATACCTGTCTGTTTACCTATCCGGTCTTCAGTGCGATCTGTTTCCAGACCACCGTTTCATCGAGAAGCGTGTATTCGCGTCGCAGACCCCTAGGTCCGAATTCGGCGTGTGATGCGCCCATGATGTGGACGTCGGCACCGGTTGGTTCGCCGAATGCCCCCCAGCCGTCATGCCTGCCGGTGAGCGACCAGCGAATGGCGGCGCGCGGCGGCATCATGGGATCGTCCCGGCCGATCTGATGCTCGATCCGGAAATCGGCAGACGGAAAACCGGCTCGCAAACCCATCCAGAAGCGGTCCGCAACGTCCCAGGAATAGCCGGCAGTTCCACCTGGATAGGCGAGTTCACACGCGCGATCGTATTCAGCTTCGATGGCGGCCATGTCTGCATTCATGATCCGGCTCAAAATGTCGGCGTATTTCACGCCCCATTCATTTTCGTTCCCTTTGCCGGTGTATGGGCCAATCTTGTCGATCGCGGGTGTGAAAGGCCGGCTGCAGTGTTCGGGGCCACCTTCGCGCGCGATCAGATCCAATGCATATTTCTTCGGTTCCCAGCCCATCTGACGCACGATCGCACCCTGGTCGCGGATCAGCCACTCATCGTTGATCTGGTTGTTGATGGCGTGGCAATCGGCAATAATCCGGTATTGCAGTTTCTTGCCTGTCGCGTTGCCGTAGACACCATCGCCAAGGTGGGTCGCGGTGGAAACAATCCGATGCGAGGAAAGCATGCCTTCCTCAGGAGTGCCTGACCAGATGACGTCCTCACCGAACAGGGTTCGGTCAGGAAATTCCGACAAGGTGGCCATGGTCGCACCGATCACCCCCTTGTTGCCAACCACAAGCGAACCCGGCGAGCGTACGATAATGTCGTCGGAATAGTAGTGGTGAAGCGTTGCGATCTTGCGCTCTTCCCAGATTTCCCTGGTGATCCCGATAATGTAGTCGGGGAAATCCTTCCAGCGCGGGTCAAAGCCTTTCATCGAGCCATCCTTCGGGTATGCGGGCTGAACCGCGGACCATCAGTGGTCCGTCTATCTGAATTTTCTGGACGTCACTGCTGCCCTCCTCGATCCAGCCGAGCAGCGTGGAGACCGTTGCCTCGACCATCCGGTTGGAGGGCTGGCGCAAAGTGGTGAGATTGTAGGCGGGCCATGACGCGAGGGGCACATCGTCGTATCCGACGACCGAAACATCGCCCGGAATGTCGAGGTTGAGTTCGAAGCGCAAGACATCCATGACGGCAAATGCCATGTGATCGTTGCCGACAAACACCGCATCCGGACGGTCGTCACCTGCAAAGATTTCGCGCGCAGCGGCGGCGGCTGTCTCCCGGTTGTACATACCGTCAACGCAGGCCGCGAGCCCGACGCCCGCCGCTTCCAGTCCGGCACGAAAGCCGGCTTCGCGATCCCTGCCTGTGGAAGATCCGGACCAGCCCGCGATATGAGCAATCCTGCGGTGTCCGCCTGCGGCGAGAAATTCCGCAATCTTGCGACCACCTTCCAGATTGTTGGACGTAACCTGATTGAGGCGATGATCATCCTGACCGCGGTTGAAAAGAACCACCGGAACGCCGGCAGCAGCGCAGCGCGCAGCCAGTGCGTTGGACATGCCAACGGATGCGGTGATGATGCCGTCGACCTGATAGTCGAGCAATTCCCCCATCACCCTGTCGACACCTGCGTCGTCATTCGACACCATGAAAACGAGAATGTGGTACCCATGCGCCTGCAGCGCAGTGGACAGTCTTTCCAGGGCGTCGGGATAGAACTGGTTTTCCAGATAGGCCACCACCAGCCCGATGATGCGGGAACGGCCGGTGATGAGCGAGCGCGCCAGAACATTCGGCCGATATCCGAGCTCCTGAGCAGCTTTCAGCACCTTTTCCGCCATTTTTGGCGATACCGACGCTCCCGGTGTGAACACGCGGCTGACTGCGGATTGGCTGACACCGGCCCTCATGGCAACGTCGACGGATGTAACTTTCTCAGCGCGCATCAGTCCGCCGTCCAACCTCCATCGACCAGAAGCGATGTTCCAGTCACCAGGGAAGACGCATCGCTAGCCAGATACAGCACGGCGCCCATGATGTCCTCGACGGTGCCCGTGCGGCCCAGTTTGATCTTTTCCTCGATCCACCTGACCCGCTCAGGGTTATCGAAGGTCACCTCGGTCAGTGGCGTTCGGATGAAGGTTGGGCAAATCGTGTTGACGCGTATCTGCTTCGGACCAAATTCCAGCGCCATAGCCTTGGTAAAACCCTCGACCGCGAACTTGGAGGCGCAATAAACCGCCCGGTCGATGCCCCCTACATGAGCCATTTGAGAGCTCATGTTGATGAGTGACCCGGGTTTGCCCGCCGCCATCAGTCCCCTGGCGACACACTGTGTGACAAAATAGGCACCGCGCAGGTTGACATTCATCACCGCATCGAAATCTTCAGGAGACGTTTCAATGGCCGGCGTGTGCCGCGCGAGACCTGCACTGTTGACAAGGACATCAAACGGGCCGTGCCGATCTATGCTGACCTGGACTTCAAGAACATCGGCTACATCGAGTTGCAGGAAGGACGCCTTCCACCCCTTGGCCGTCATCGTGCTGACGGCTTCCGCCAGTTTTTCCTCCCGCCGCGCAGCGAGAACCACATCGCCGCCTGCTTCGGCCAGGGCCGTTGCGCAGGCAAGGCCGATGCCCGATGAAGCTCCTGCAACCAGGACCTTTTTGCCAGCAAGGGAAAAACTCGGGGTAGAAGGAAGTTCGATCATGTCAGAGATACTCCGGTTTCAGGATCAAAGCCCGCGCGGGCCTTGTTGAAATCCCGAAGTCTGTTGAAAACGTCAACACCCAACTGGGCATAAGCATCCAGAAGATCAACAAGAACCCAGTTTTCGCGGATCAATCCGTTTTCCAGGCGCCAGAAATCGAGGCTGCGCATGGTGATTTTCCTGCCTGAAGGCGCAATCCCCATCCAGCCATCGTGAGACACGGTCTGGATCATGTTCGGCCAGCCGGTCACGGCAGCATATTGCCGATCCCCGAAGAAATGGTAGGTCACCTCGTCAACATAACGACCACGATCCGGCATCCCGTTCAGGAACGGGATCTGATGCCAGTTGCGAAACCCCTTGATGCCCCGTCCCGTACCAATGCCCGAAGGACCGTACCAGCTCATGCGGGGGTGCCAGAATTTCGGCAATTCCATGACTTCCGGTCCGCCTTGGGAGGGATGCCGTTTCATGTAGGTCAGCATGTCGATAATGTGCTGGCAAGTAGCCCGACCGGCGTCTGCGTCGTAGGGACCCTGAACGATGCCATCTTCCGTAGCAGGCCCCGGAACGTGCCACTCGCGTCCCAGACTGGGTGCCATCGGCCAGGCATTCGCCTGCATCATGACTTCCGGAATATCCCAGAGCGCCTGGAATTCAACGACCTTGCCATCCATGAAACGGTAAAACTCATGAAACCGCATGGAGACCTGGTGGTTCGTGGCCGGAATGTCCAGCCAGGGCGTCTCAAAAGACCCTGTGTAATAACCACCGCAACCGACCCAGTCCTGTCCTTCCGGCGTCGGGCCGGCCATGACGATGGTATCGCGGCGTTCCAGATCCGGAATGGCCCTGAAGAGAGGTGCGTAGGCCTTTTCGTAAAACGCGTCCGGTCCGGTCGTATCCCCAAATGGATGGCAAAGTCTGAAAAGGGAATCCGGAGCGCACAGATCCTTCAGGGCCTTGCGGACGTTGTTTTCTTCAAAGTCATACATCGCTGCCCGCAGCGAAGAGATCAGGGCCTTGTGCTCGGTATGCCTGTCCATCGCTATTCGGCGGCCTCTCCGTAAGGGACGTTGCCGCCTCCGTATCTGCGGACACGGACATTGGCCTGTTCCGCGTGACCGACAAACCCCTCGAGCATGCACAAGCGCGAACAATACGCGCCGATCTCGGCCGCTGCCTCGTCCGTCAGGACCTTCTGGTAGGAGTGTGTCTTCAGGAACTTGCCGACCCACAGCCCACCCGTGTAGCGCCCAGCCTTCTTGGTCGGCAGCGTGTGGTTGGTGCCGATCACCTTGTCACCATTTGCAACATTGGTGCGCGCACCCAGAAACAGGGCGCCGTAGCAGGTCATTTTTTCCAGGAACCAATCATCACGGTCGGTCATTACCTGCACATGCTCCGAAGCGATATCGTCCGCAACAGCGAGCATCTCGTCGTAAGTGTCGCACAGGATCACCTCGCCATAGTCCTCCCAGGATTTCGACGCCGTGTCCGCAGTTGGCAGGATCTTCAGGAGCCTGCCGATTTCAGCGAGCGTTTCGGTGGCAAGCCTGCGCGAGTTGGTCACAAGAACCGCAGGGGAATTGTAACCGTGTTCGGCCTGCCCCAGCAGGTCCGTCGCGCACATTTCCGCATCGACCGTCTCATCCGCAATCACCATGGTCTCGGTGGGTCCCGCGAAGAGATCTATGCCGACCTTGCCGAAGAGCTGGCGCTTGGCCTCGGCAACGAAGGCGTTGCCCGGACCGACCAGCATGTGCACTGGATCGATGGTTTCCGTGCCGAGGGCCATGGCGCCAACGGCCTGGATACCGCCGAGAACGTAAATTTCATGCGCACCACCCAGATGCATCGCAGCAATCACCGCCGGATTCGGCGCACCCTTGAAGGGAGGCGTCGCAGCGATGATGCGGGGAACTTCCGCAACTGACGCTGTCGCGACAGACATGTGGGCGGAAGCAACCATCGGAAACTTTCCACCCGGAACATAACAACCTACCGACTGCACCGGGATGTTCTTGTGCCCCAGGACAACGCCAGGCATCGTTTCGACCTCGATGTCGAGCATCGAAGCGCGTTGCGCCTCTGCGAACTTACGAACCTGCTGCTGAGCAAATTTGATGTCTTCCATGTCTCGTGAAGAGACCTGGTTCATCAAAGCCTCGATGTCTGACGCACTCAAACGGAAGGAAGGTGGCGTGTAGTTGTCGAATTTTTCCGACAATTCGCGCACGGCTGCGTCACCGCGTGCCTCGATCTCCTTGAGCGTTCCCTCCACGATGGAGCGAACCTTGGCATCGTCCTGCGAGCGTTCCGCTTCCGGCTTTCCACGCTTCAGATACTCAATGGCCATGTTTCATCCCTTTCAAAGTGCCGGCAGCCGCTCTCCTGGCGGACTTCACTCGACACTCGCCTTACCGTTTCCATTCAACTTGCATACGTATGCAGAAAGATCAAGCAGACTTCTGCGAAACACGAAAAACTACGTAACCGCGGTCACGCGGCCTTGTCCGGAGCTGGAGGAACACGATCTCCCCGATCGAACGCTTCCCAACCCTGACCATCAAAAACATCCTTGCCAAGTTGCGCCAGGACATGCGGGAAATCGACCATCACCCAGTTGTCGACGATCTTGCCGTCGACGACTTTCCAGAAGTCCATGTAGCGGATCTCGATCCGTTTTCCCGTTGGAGCGATCCCCATGAACTCGCCGGAGTGAGTTGCCTCCTGGCGCCCGAACGCCGCAGCCCATTCGCCCATGTAAAGTCTTGCCTCGTCGACGCAGACCTTGTCCGAAAAGGCCGCCTGAAAAGGCTTTTGCCAATTGTCCTGGAATTCCTTCAACCCGGTCTTGGTGCCACAGCCGGTATTGCCCAGCCAACGGAAGCCTTCGGAAAAAAACTCGCCAATATCGACAATCCGGTGGTCGTTCAAACCATCGACCATGCCTTCAATCACACGGCGGGTCACTTCCGTCTTGCTCATATCCGTGTCACGGCTCAGGACCGCCTGCTCGGGACGTGAACCTTTCATACACAATCCTCCGATATCATCTCGCCGGCCCGATAGCCGATCATCATTGAAGGCGCGTTTGTGTTGGCCGATGTCACCGCGGGCATGACCGAAGCATCCGCCACCCAAAGTCCCTCGACACCTCGCACGGAAAGGCGGGGATCAACAGGTGCGCTTCCAGCGCCCATACGCAGCGTGCCGACCGGATGATATGCCGTTGCCGCTCGTTCCCTGACATGAGCGCGTAAGGCCTTCTGCGATTGAACAGAGGGGCCAGGAAAGGCTTCCCGGCCTCGATGGCGCCCGAAATCCGCCTGCTCCATCAGGTTCCGCAAACGTTTCAAACCAGCCACAAGCGTGTCGAGATCGGAACTGTCGTTGAAAAGACCGAGATCAATCTCGGGGGCGGCTCCAGGGTCGCTGTCGGACAACCGCAATGCACCGCGCGATTTCGGGCGGCAGATACCCACGTCGGCGAAATACCCTGAACCATAGACGTAGCGTTTGCCCTGCCAGCCCAACATGAACGGGATGAAGTGGGTCTGCACGTCGGGAGCTTCATTCAATCCGCGTGCATTGAAGAACGCACCGCCTTCAACCGTCGGTGATGCAAACCGTCCCCGGCGTGTGATCAGGTACTGAAATGGCGCAAGCGCCCAGCCCGGTATTTGCGACGCAGTCAGACCGTAGCCCGAGCCCGTGAAATGCAGTCCGGCGGCAGGATGGTCGTGCAGATTTTCCCCGACCTCTTCGGCGTCATGTCGATTGTCAATCCCAAGCCTGTCCAGGTCTGCCTTCGGACCCACACCCGAGCGCATCAGGATTGAAGGAGACCCGATTGACCCGGCCGACAGCACCACACCCTTGTTCGCCTGCAATTCGCTGCCGTCAACCAGCCGCACCCCCGACGCCTTGTCGCCAGTGAACAAGATGCGGTCTACCTCCAATGATGTCTGAAGTGTCAGGCCTTTTGGAGCGGGTTTGATAAACCCGTCCGCGGCAGAACGGCGGCGACCATCGACCATGTTGAATGCAAATACTCCGGCGCTTTCGTATTCAGGTGTCGGAGGTTGAGTTCCATAAGCGGGGAACAAGCTGTGCAGCGCTTCGGTCAAGGGGTGTGCGCCCTGCATTCTGCCTGGAGTCAACCTGGTCTCGACTGCCTCAAAGGCAGGGGCGACGTCGCTCCATGACCAGCCCGGCACTTGCCACGTGTCAAAGTCGTCCTTGCGTCCGCGGAACCAGACCATCGAGTTGATGGACCCCGAGCCACCGACCATGCGGCCACGGGTGACGTTCAGGCGGCGCCCGCCAAGGTGTTTTTGCGGCGCTGATGAATAGCACCAATCCCGCCGCGTGTTGCCTATCATCCAGACCAGCCCAAAGGGCATTTTTACCAAAGGCGAATTATCCGGGGGGCCGGCCTCGATCAAGAGCACCTTGCCGGCCTCGCGACGGACCAGTTCAGCCGCTGCAATACAGCCGGCCGAACCCGCCCCGACAACTATGAAATCATGCTCGGCGGTCATGATGCGACCCTGACTTTTGGTGGCAATACGTCGAAACCGAATTGCAACAGCGCGTGCGGCACATCGACGAAAACCCAGTTTTCCACCAGAAGATCGCCTTCGCGCCGCCACCAGTCACAAACCCGGAAGAAGACGCGTTCGTTGGTGGGGCCAAAGCCCATGAAGGGCTTGACGTTCACGCCTGTCAGCGATGGCCAGCCGCCGGAGCAGGTGTAATTGCCTTCGCCGTAGCGGGTGAAATGCCGCGTCATCCCGTTGTTTGCAGACCCGCCCGACCAGCCGTCGAACTGGCTCTCGAAGGGAACCTGGAAGGATCGGAAATGCTCGATCCCGACGTAAGACCCCCACGCGCCTGGGCCGTACCACATCATGTTCTCGTGCCAGTAGGGGCGCCAGGCTTCAGCCCTGGTCGCCAGCCCTGCGAGCATGTCGGTCACCATTTGGTAACTTTTCTGCCCTTCGGCGGCATCCATCTCGCCGCGCATGATACCGTCCTGCGACACGGGCCCCTGGACCATGCCCGTGTGGCCGAACTCGTCTCCGGGCACGTAGCGCAGCGGCCATTGCCCGCAGGAGATCATCATCTCCGGGACGTCCAGAAAGATGTAGCTTTCCACCGCCTGTCCATCTTCCATGCGGAAGAACTCGCCAAATCGGATGTAGGTCAGCCGGCCAGTGGCGCGAATGCCGATCCAGTCGCGTTTGAAGTGCCCGGCGTAATAACCGGTCGTGCCAATCCATGTCGCCCCTTCGAATGCGCCAGTCATGGCGATGTACTGGCGACGGTGAAGTCCCTCAAAGGAGGACTGCAGCGGCGCAAGAAAGTCGTCGCAATAGGCGGCTGCCCCGGCAATTGCGTTGAAGGGGTGAACGACGTTGATATTGGCGGCGGCGGCGAAGAAGCTCCGGGCGGCTGCGAAAAAATCTCCGGGATGTTGAAGCGCGTCCGAATAGGCGAAATAGGCGGTTTTGGCGGAAAACATCTACCCTGGTCCTGTCGTGTGTTCAGAGGTGCGTGGAAAGTCGATACTCCACACAGTCTGGCCCCGCCCGCATGAGCGCAAATGGTATCCGGCCCGGTCTACGTGACCTTGTGACGGCCAGCCGCAGGGCAGCATTTCGCGAATGCTCACGGATTGCCGCCGCACCGAGTTTTCCCATCGGATCATCCCTTCACCGCTCCTGCGGTCAGACCACCCACGATCTGGCGCTGAAAGAACATGATCATCAAGAACAGGGGCGCTGTCACCGAGACAACCGAGGCAACGGCAAACATCACATTGCCCTTGGTCTGCGTCGTGCCAAGAAAGCTCGCGACCTTCGGGATCATCGTCTGGTTTTCCTTGGACAGCAGCATCGCCGTCACGGCAAAATCATTGTAGGCGAGCAGGAACGAGAACAATCCGGTAGTGATGACCCCCGGCCACATCACCGGAATGATCACATTGCGAAAAGCCTGGAAGCGCGTGCATCCGTCGACCATCGCACTCTCGTCCAGCTCGGCAGGAATATTCTTGAAAAACGAGTGCAGCATCCACAGCGTGAATGGCTGGTTTATGGCGACCAGAACAATGATCGTCGTTGCCGTGTGCCCCCACAGATTCCACTGGAAGAAAACCGGCAGGTAGCCAGAGACAAGCGTTATCGGAGGCATGGCCCGAAAGATCAGCGCGGCCAGCAGAAACCAGAATGCGTAGCGATAGGTTGAGCGCGCCAGAGCATAGCCGCCAAGTGTACCCAGTGTCAGCGAAATCGTGACCACGAAGAAGCACACGATCAGGGAATTCAGGGCCGCGCGCCAGAATTCTTCCTGAACCCAGGCACCGTAATATCCGTTGCCGGTAAACCTGCCACCGGTTTCGGCGACCGTCAGGGTCCCGGTGAGGGCGTTGAACCAGTCGGCTTTGGAAAAGAAATCGCCTTCGACCTTGAATGACCCCCACAGCGTCCAGAGAAAGGGAAAGGCGGCCAGGGCCATCCATGTCGCCAGAACTGCGACGACCAGGAGGGTGATTGCGGCGGGTTGGCGTTGTGCTTTGCTCGACATTTTTCTACCTACTTCCGATCGAAATCACGCCATGTGCGCACCAGAACCGGTGACAAGAGAATGGCCACGCCGATGATTGTCAGCACCGAAGTTGCCGCCGCGGAGGAAAGTTGCCGGGTCTCCCCGCCAAGATCGTTGTAGATCGCCCAGCTCAACGAGGTCGCATGGGCATTGGCCGCAAAACTGACGATGGGTTCGAACACCCTGAAATTGTCCATCAGCTGCATCAATGCGATGAAGGTCGTCAGTGGCAGCAGATGCGGGATCACCACGTGGCGGATCTGCAGCCACCGATTGGCGCCGTCCACGCGCGCTGCTTCCAGTGTTTCCTTGTTGACGGTCTGAAGGCCGGCATAATAAACGATGAATGCAAACGGTGCCGCGTGCCACACGCCGTAGACCATCAGCATGATCCACATCAGCGGGGTTGAGGCTTTGACGGACAGTTCCGGGTCGCCGGCAAGATGCTGCAGGGTGGCACCGATGATCCCGCGTGCATCAACCATCCAGAACAGGATCAGCGCACCGACCAGTGGCGTGATCATCATCGGCAAGAGCGAGAAGAAGATCAGCGGGCCCCGCAATTGCCTGACTGCGCTGTTGACTGCTACCGCAATGACAAAGCCAACGATGATGACCAGGGGTGTCACGACAAAAGTGAATGTCAGCGTGAACCCGATTGCCTTGTAGAACGGCAAATTCAACATCTGCGCACCGAAGTCACGCCAACTGTTGGTGTTTTTCCAGGTTGTCCCGACCTCCTTTGTCGCAAGGTGGTTCCGGTCGAGATAGGTCTTGAACCCCGCAAACTGACCCAGTGGCTCGGCCGCCCGCAAGGCAGCTGTGGCCTCCTGGTCGATTGTGGTCGATTCCTTGCACCCGAACAGATCGCAGGATTCGACCTTGCGGATCACCTGTTCATGCTCGACATGAAGCGACTGAACAATCACCGAAATGATCGGAAAAAAAATGAACAGCATCATCGCCATGGCTGACGGAAGAACAAACCAAAAGAACGATTTATGTTTCACTTCCCGGTCCCCCAAAAGCGTTGACACGTGATGCACAAGGTCATCCGGGGCAGATAACGCCGCCCCGGATCAATTGAATTGCTTACTTGAGGAAGCCTTTTTCCTTGGCCGCAGTGGTGTAGGCGGCCTCCGTATCGGCAAGTGCCTGCTCTGCGGATTCCTTGCCCAGCAGGAAGTCAGCCAGGTTGTCGCCGAGTGCGGTATGCAGCAAACCCTGGTAGGGCAGCATCGGATAGGATCTGGTGCCGGCGGACATGGCCGCAAAGACACCGTCGTTTACCGGTGCAGGCTTGTAGCCTTCGATCATCCAGACTGCCTGGCTCATGGTCTCGTCGTTCAGAATTGCCGGGCTTGTTCCGTGCTTCATGGCCAGGAATGTTGCCACAGCATCTTCATCGGAAATATTCTTGGCGACGGTCCAGCCATCCCACCAGAGCGTGGACGCCGGGGTGGTCCCACCCCCGACGGTCAGCGGCGCACCGACAGTGATGTTGGAGTAGACCTGCTCTTCTGCACCTTCGGCATCCATCAGATTTCCCATGCGAGAGCCCCACATGTTCATGAGGATGACGTTGCCGGCTTCCATCTCGGCACCGGTCGCGTTAGAATCATGAGTCAGGAAATCGGGGTTCATGTATTCGGTCAGCGCCTTCATCATATTGAGCGCTGCAACACCCTGCTCATTGTTGATCGCAACTTCAGCAGTGCCCGGTACAAAAAATTCGCCGCCATGGCCGACATACATGTTGACGAATTCCTCGGCCAGATTCCAACCTGCAGCATAGGCGCCGCCAACCGGATATTGGCTGATGCCGGCAGCCCGGATTTTTTCCGCCGCCTCCAGCACCTCTTCGTAGGTCTTCGGAACGTCAACGCCAATCTCTTCCAGTACGTCCTTGCGATAGGCGAGGGTCTGGGCGTTGGCCATGAAGGCTACCGCCATGATGTTGCCATCTATGGTGATCAACTGGCTCTTGGGAATATCCTGTCCGTATTCGGCCACCAGATCGTTCAGCGGCCGGATAACGTCCTCGTTCATGAGGGCGACAATCGAGGAATTGGCGATAATCGCGGTGGAATACTCTGCCGGGTTGCCCTGCATGCCGGCGACATTGATCTTCTGGTGATCCGCCGTGAGGTTCGCCTTGACCTCGCCACCGGCACATTCAGCTGCACCCTTGGCAACTGTATGAATGGCCGGAAATTCATTCCCGACAATGCTGACATTGCCTGAAATCTCGCACGCCGCATGAGCGGACCCGGCCGTGATAGCCATCGCGCCCGCAAGCGCTATCTTTTTCAGGAACATTTCGTCTCTCTCCCTAATGTTGGATGCATCTTCGAAGCCTTCACCCGCTTGCCCGTCAAAACGGTTGTTTGGAGGACATCACCCCCCGATCCGCGCGCCCGTTTCCGCGTCAAACAGGTGGCAGTGACCCTGGTGAACCTCGATGGATACCGGGTCATCGATCTCCGCACGGAAAGTCTTGTCGGCTTTCACGCTGACAAGCGCTCCGCCAATGCGCACGCTGACCATGGTCGCATCGCCGAGAAGCTCCATGGTGTAGATCGGCGCATTTATCTGGCCACCGTTCTGCACGACGTTCGCGTCTTCCGCACGAAACCCCAGAACGACCTTGCCATCGGCTGCGCTCAAACCGGGGATCGAAACATTCGGAGCGTGGAACGTGCCGTCTGCCACCTCCCCTTCCACCAGGTTCATGGCCGGGTTTCCGATGAAACTTGCGACAAAGGCATTGGCAGGTCTGTCATAGATCTCGGTCGGGCTGCCGATCTGCTGAACCACTCCGTTCTTCATTACGACGACCCGGTCGGCCAGCGTCATCGCCTCGATCTGGTCGTGGGTCACATAAATCGTGGTCACGGCCAGTTCATGGCTGAGATTCTTGATTTGCGCACGCGTCGAGACCCGCAGCTTTGCGTCCAGGTTCGACAGGGGCTCGTCCATCAGGAACACGTTCGGCTCACGTACGATTGCACGCGCCAGCGCCACGCGCTGCCGCTGGCCACCTGAAAGTTCCGCTGGCTTGCGATGCAGGAAATCGTCCAGTTCCACCATCGCACTGGCACGACGGACTTTTTCGTCATGCGTGCCAGGATCCACGCGCCGCACCTTCAGCGGAAAGCGGATGTTTTCATAAACATTCATGTTCGGATAGAGCGCGTAGCTCTGGAACACCATGGCCACGTCCCGGTCCTTGGGTTCAAGATCATTGACACGACTGCCGTCGATCAGGATATCGCCGCCCGTCGCATCCTCCAGGCCGGCAATCATGCGCATGGTCGTGGTCTTGCCGCATCCTGACGGACCAAGCAGGACCAGAAATTCACGGTCGGCAATGGTGAGATCGAAATTGTCGACACCGACAAACGACCCCCAACGTTTCGACACGTTTTTCAGCTGAATTTCAGCCACTGCGTCCCCTCCTAAACTGACCGGCAGCCAAATTTGCATTCCTATGCAAAATAACTAGACACAGAGAAATGACTTTCGCAATATCTTTTTGCATACGAATGCAAAATAGTTGATATACGTGAAATTTCATAGACCTGACAAGGTATCAAATGTCCGACTTCCGACGCCCGACAAACACCTTTCTGAACGCCGTCCTCACTGTTCCCCGAAACGAGTTGGATGCGTTGATTTCCAGATACTTAACCAGTAATTCGATCTGGAATATCGCCCATCCGGTGAACAGGCTTGCGGGACACGAGGAAGTCCGTGACGGTTTTTTCCTGCCCCTCCGGGAAGCCCTTTCTCACGTGCGCCGACGAGACGAGATTTTCATCGGCGGACCAAACCGGCGTGCGCCCGGCGGTCACTGGGTCGCTGCGGTCACGCACTATCTGGGCAACTTCGAGAATCCGCTTTTCGGCGTAAAACCGTCGAACAATCTTGTCTTCCTGAGATCGGGAGAGTTCTATCGCGTCGAGCCGGACGGACGTATTTCGGAAGCCAAGATCATCGTCGATCTCATCGACCTGATGCGACAGGCCGGCAGGTTTCCCCTGCCGCAAATGCTCGGAACAGAAATGCTTTTCCCGGGACCGGCAACACATGACGGCATTTTGCCTTCAGGACAGGCGAACGGTGAGGAGACACTCGATCTGTGCGAAGCCATGCTCGCCGATCTGAAGGCTTTCAACCCTGAAACCTTCACCTCCGTGGGGCAGACGGGAGACGACGGATACTGGCATGACGACATGCTTTGGTACGGACCGGGTGGTATCGGGTCGAATTACCGTTGGAGCGGCTTTGAAAAGGATCACCGCGCGCCGTTCCTGACGGCTTTTCCCGATCGTGTCGGCGGCAATCACTATTGCCGCATAGGAGACGGAAACTATGCCGCGGTCAGCGGCTGGCCGTCCATGACCATGACCCACAAGGGTGACTATCTGGGAGTTCCAGCCTCTGGCAAATCACTGACGCTTCGCGTCATGGATTTCTATCGCTGCGCCGAAGGCAAGATCATGGAAAACTGGGTTCTGCTCGACTATATCGACCTGTTCCGTCAAATGGACCGAGACCTGATCGGCGAGCAAATATGAAAAATCCGGCGCCGCCAGTATGCGCGCGCCGGACTTCAGTTTCACCTCTTACCCAGCGGCTTTGACGGCGCGTTTTGCCATGACCGTGACGAGGTTTGCGCGGTAGGCTGCCGATCCGTGGATGTCGTGCAGCATGGAGCCGGCGTCGACCTTGATGTTTGCGACGGCGTCCGGCGACCAGTTGGCGGCAAGCGCCGCTTCCATGCCGTCGACCCGGAAGACGCCGTAGTGGCCGGCTCCGGTGACCGCCACCCGGACCGAGCCGTCCTGGTGCCTGGCCACATACACACCGGCCATGGCATAGCGCGAGGCCGGGTTCGGATACTTGGCATAGGCCCCCTTCTCGATCAGCGGGAAGCTCACCGAGACCACGATCTCGTCTTCATCCAGCGCCGTGTCGAACATGCCGACGAAGAAGTCCTCGGCACTGAGCGAGCGCTTGCTGGTCACAACCGTTGCCCCCAGAGCCACAAGCGCCGCCGGATAGTCCGCCGCCGGATCGTTGTTGGCGACCGAACCGCCGATCGTTCCCATGTGCCGCACCGCCGGATCGCCGATCCCGCCTGCAAGACCGGCAAGGCTCGGCAGCTTCGCCTTTACAAGATCGGACGAGGCAACCTCCGCATGGGTCGTTGCCGCCCCGATCGACACACTGCCATCGCCCTCGCTGATGCCGTTCATCTCGGCAACCTTCGTCACATCAACAAGATCGCTCGGCGCTGCAAGCCGCTGCTTCATCGTCGGCAGAAGCGTCTGCCCGCCCCCAAGAACCTTGCCGTCATCCGCCTTCGACATCAGATCCGATGCTTCGGCAACAGAACCTGCGCGGTGATAAGTCGTTTCATACATACCGGGTCTCCCCTAAATCTTCTTGTCCCGTGAACGGGCAGGCCCGGCCTGCCCGAAGATGTCTCGAACTCACTCGGCGGCCTGTTTCACCGCGCCCTGGCATAGCTGCCAAACCTTCTCGGGCGTTGCCGGCATCGTCAGATCATTCGATCCGAGCGCATCCGTGATCGCGTTGATCACCGCAGGCGGAGACCCGATCGCACCGGCCTCACCGCACCCCTTCATCCCAAGCGGGTTGCCCGGGCAAAGCGTCTCGTGCGTCGACAGGTTGAACGAGGGCACATCATCCGCGCGCGGCATCGTGTAGTCCATGTAGGACGCCGTCAGAAGCTGACCGTTCTCGTCATAGGCCGCGTTCTCCAGAAGCGCCTGGCCGATCCCCTGAACAAGACCGCCATGCACCTGGCCTTCCACGATCATCGGGTTGATCACCTTGCCGAAGTCGTCCGCCGCCACAAAACTCACGATTTCCGTCTGGCCCGTCTCCGGATCGATTTCAACCTCGCAAACATATGTGCCCGCCGGGAACGTGAAGTTGGTCGGATCATAGAACGCCCCCTCCTTCAGACCGGGCTCCATGCCTTCAGGTAGATTGTGCGCCGTATAGGCCGCAAGCGCCACTTCCGTGAACGAAAGCTTCTTGTCCGTGCCCGCAACCTTCAACTCGCCACCCTCGATCTGGATGTCGCCCTCGGCAGCCTCCATCAGGTGCGCCGCGATCTTCTTCGCCTTCGCTTCAACCTTGTCCAGCGCCTTCACGATCGCAGACATGCCGACTGCGCCCGACCGGGACCCGTAGGTGCCCATGCCGAACTGGACCTTGTCCGTGTCGCCATGCACGATCGAAACCGCATCGCTGTCCAGACCGAACCGCTCGCTGATCAGCTGCGCAAACGTCGTCTCATGACCCTGGCCGTGACTGTGCGAGCCCGTCAGAACCTCGACCGTACCCACCGGGTTCACCCGGACCTCGGCCGATTCCCAAAGACCCACACCGGCCCCCAGAGACCCCACCGCGGCTGACGGCGCAATGCCGCACGCCTCGATGTAGCAGGAAAGACCGATGCCCCGCAGCTTGCCGCGCGAGGCAGCCTCAGCCTTGCGCGCCGCAAAGCCCGCATAATCGGCAGCCTGAAGCGCCGCATCCAGCGTCGCGTCATAATCGCCCGCGTCATAGCACATGATCACCGGCGTCTGATGCGGGAACTCCCGAACGAAGTTCTTGCGCCGGAAGTCCGCAGGAGACAGACCCACCTCACGGGCCGCCGTCTCCATCATCCGCTCGACAAGATAAGTCGCCTCCGGACGCCCCGCACCCCGATACGCATCAACTGCCGTCGTGTTGGTATAGACCGTCTTCACATTCGCATGGATCGCCGGAATGTTGTACTGGCCAGACAAAAGCGTCGCATAAAGATATGTCGGCACCGAAGAGGAAAACAGCGACATGTAGGCGCCAAGATTGGCGATCGTCTTGACCCGCAATCCCGTGATCCGGTTGTCCGCATCCAGCGCAAGCTCCGCCTCAGAGACATGATCGCGACCATGCGCATCCGTCAGGAACGCCTCCGTGCGGTCCGACACCCACTTCACCGGACGGCCGACACGCTTCGATGCCCACAAGCACACCATCTCTTCCGGATAGATGTAGATCTTCGACCCGAAGCCACCACCCACATCCGGTGCGATCACCCGAAGCTTGTGCTCAGGCGCGACATTGTAGAACGCCGACAGAACAAGACGCGCAACATGCGGGTTCTGCGAGGTCGTATAGAGCGTGTGATGCTCTTCCGCATCATTGTAGCTGGCAAGCGCCGCCCGAGGCTCCATCGGGTTCGGAACCAGACGGTTGTTGCGGATCTCCATCTTCGTCACATGCGCGGCACTCGCAAAGGCCGCATTCACAGCAGCCTCGTCGCCGATCTCCCAGTCGTAGATCAGATTGCCTTCCGCTTCCGGATGGATCTGCGGTGCTCCGGGCTCAAGCGCCGCAACAGCATCAACAACAGCCGGAAGCTCCTCGTAATCGACAACAACCGCATCAGCCGCATCGCGGGCCTCCGCCTGCGTATCGGCAACAACAACCGCAATCGCCTGACCGACATGACGCACGACTTCCGGCTCAAGAGCCCGCCAGCCGCCCATCTTCATCGGCGTCCCGTCCTTGGAATGGATCATCCAGCCGCAGATCAGATTGCCAATGCCGTCACCGACAAGCTGGTCCCCCGTCAGAACCGCATCAACACCCGGCATCGAAAGCGCCGCACTGGCATCAATCCCGAGCACCTTCGCATGCGCATGCGGCGAGCGAACAAAAGCCGCATGGCCCATGCCAGGCAGAACCATGTCGTCCGTATACTGACCCTTGCCGGTTATGAAGCGCTTGTCTTCCTTGCGCAGCGCCCGGGCGCCGATCCCCTCAATAGCCATCTTCTCTCTCCCAAATATCAGCTCCGGGTACTCCACCCGTTCGCGCCGCGTCCTCCCGGCCCTCGGTGAGCTGATTGGTCCTAAACTGCCTCACGCGCCAACCCGGACACGCATCGAATTCCCAAACCAGGCCGCCTATTCAGCAGCCTGAGACATCCCCGCCATCTGATCCGACGCCGCCTTGATCGCCTTGACAATGTTGTGATAGCCCGTGCAACGGCAAATGTTGCCCTCAAGCTCATCGCGGATCGTCGCCTCATCCAGATTGCCGGCACCATGACGATTGATCATGTCAACCGCACTCATGATCATCCCTGGCGTGCAAAAACCGCACTGAAGACCGTGATGCTCACGAAACGCAGCCTGAACTGGATGAAGCGACGTCGCAGTCCCGATCCCCTCAAGCGTCACCACATCCGAACCAGACGCCTGAACCGCAAGCATCGTGCAGGCCTTAACCGCCTTGCCGTCAACATGAACAACACACGCACCACACTGAGACGTGTCACAACCAACATGCGTGCCCGTCAATCCACGAACATCACGTATGAAAGAAACAAGCAAAGTACGGTCCTCAACATCCGATGAAACCGTCTTCCCGTTCAAGACCATCGATACCTTCGACATAAAATCCTCTCCCTAATTACATTTCCAGAGTCGCCCCAAGGACGTCCTCCAGACAACAAACCGGTTTGACACCGCGTTCTTTTCCAGATCGACCGGATACCGGCCATACCTGCAGACCCGGCTCCTCCCTCAAAGCATCACGGCGAGGATGATGACCACCGCACCGAGTGCGACAAGCCCCCAGACCAGCGGGCCGCCAAAGACTTTCGAATCGTCAGCTGGTTCCGCTCTTCCCGGGCTCTCCGGTAAAGGTTCAACCGAAACCGCGGCGGTCCGGGAAACGACCGGCTCAAGTGCAGGTGCAGCCTCGCCGGCGGCTGCTGTTTCCGCTTCCATTGCCGACTCGGTCTTGCCACCGACCGTTTCGGAGAACTTGCCAAAGAAATCCGCTGCCATCTTCTTCGCAGTCGAATCGATCAGTCGGCTTCCCAGCTGTGCAAGTTTTCCGCCGACCTGTGCCTTTGCGGAATATTCCAGCATCGTGCCGTTTTCCACTTCGCTCAGCTTGACTTCGGCACCGCCCTTGGCAAAGCCTGCAACGCCACCCTTGCCTTCTCCCCTGATCGTGTAACTCTCGGGCGGGTTGAGATCCTCAAGCGTGACCGCTCCCTTGAACTTCGCCTTAACCGGTCCGATCTTCGTCGTCACCGCAGCATTCATTTCCGTCTCGGACGTCTTTTCCAAGCTCTCGCAACCAGGAATGCAGGCTTTCAGAACCTCAGGGTCGTTCAGCGCGCGCCATACCTCTTCACGGCTCGCCGGAATCAATTGGCTGCCCGAAATATCCATAGTGTCCTCCCACCTGAATATCTTAAAAAATCAGGATCACTAGAAAAGAACAGAGAATTGCGACTGTACACTGTACTTTAGGCCGGGTCGGGTCCCGCTTTACAAGTTTCGGATTCTAAAGCTACAAATTGAGCGTGGTGACGGATTGCCCGAAAACAAGGGACGCCGCACCGCGGGAGGAGAGATTGAACCCACACTTCGGGACGCGCCACGAGTGCGGCGTGGTGGTGCTGACCACCAGTCCGCAGGAAGAACATTCATTCTGGGTCGATATCGGAACGGCCGCCCGGTCGGGACGATACGCAATCGGACTGCTGTTTTTTTCACAAGACTGCTTCCCGGCCGATATGATCAAGAACCGGATGGCCGAACACGCACCGGAACTGACTTACGCCGCCTGTTCGACTGCAGGTGAAATCGGAGGGCCGGACGAAGAAGTCGGTCAATGTCTGGCCGTTTTGTTTCCAAAGGACCTTTTTCTGGCGACCGCGGTGCGCATCGACGGGATCCGTACCATCGGCTTCGACCGGATCGTTGCACAGGTCAAGGAGGCCCGGCAGACATTCGCGAATACCGGCGATGCGCTTTCGGGAACGAACGAACCCGGAGACGTATTCGCCATCTGCCTCATCGACGGCATGTCGGTTGTCGAGGAAATGGTAACGGCAGCGCTTCACTGGGCACTGGAGGATATCCCCTTGCTTGGAGGATCGGCCGGAGACAGCATGCGCTTCAAAAAAACGTCCCTGATCCTCGATGGTGAAATCGGAGACAATTGTGCGATCGTGCTTTTCTTCCGCAGCATGGTTCCATTCAAGATCTTCAAAACCGACAATTTCGTTCCGACCGATCGCAAGCTTGTCGTGACGAGTTCCGATCCCGAGCGCCGCATTATCTACGAATTCAACGCCACGGAAGCAGCTGCGGAATATGCCCGTGCCGTCGGCATCGATCCGGCAGCCCTGTCGCCGATGAGCTTTGCCTCCCATCCGCTGGTGGTGCGGGTCGGCGGCGAGTACTATTGCCGATCGGTCCAGAAAGTGAACCCGGACGGGTCGCTGTCCTTTTTCTGTGCGATCGACGACGGCATCGTTTTGACCGTTGCCGAGCCAACCGGCATGACAAGATCGACCAACGAGGCCTTCGAGAATGTGGTTGGAGAAATCGGCGATATCGATTTCGTATTGGGGTTCGACTGCGTCCTTCGCCGGATCGACGCACAGAACCGTCAGGCAACACAGAGAATTCAGAAGATCTACCAGAAGTACAATGTTGTCGGTTTCAACACCTACGGCGAACAGTATCTGTCAATGCATCTCAATCAGACCTTTACCGGAATTGCTTTCGCACGCCTTCCTGAAGCTGCGGGAGAAGCATCATGAGCCTGTCCGACATTGACGACGTCATCCGACTGCAGAAGATCAACGCCGCGCTGGTGGACCGGGTCGAGCAGGCAATGGACCAGCAGAGAAACGCCTTTTCGCTGTTCCAGACCGCAATCTCCCTGGAAGGGCAGGTGCGGCGGCGCACGGACGAACTGACATCAACGCTCCGTACGCTCGAGGAAACCAATATCGAACTTGCTCGTCAAAAGGATATTTCAGAAGGTGCCAACCGATCGAAGACGCAGTTTCTCGCCGCTGCAAGTCATGACATTCTCCAACCGCTCAACGCGGCACAGCTGACGATATCGTCCCTTTACGACCTGCAGGTTTCAGAGCAGGCCCGCCTGATGGTGAACCAGGTCGAACGGTCACTGGACACCATGAACGAGCTGCTACGTACGCTGCTGGACATCTCGAAACTCGACGCCGGCGTCACCACCCCCCGTTTCGCGTCGGTGCCCATTCCGCCGATTCTTGCCAGTCTCCTGTCCGACCTGCGCCCCATAGCGGAAAAAAAGGGGCTTCGTCTGCGAGTCGCCGTGACCAACGATTGCGTCTACACGGACCGCCTGATGCTGCGGCGCGCGCTTCAGAACCTGATTACGAATGCCATTCGCTACACGGACCGTGGCGGCGTTCTGATCGGAACGCGGCGGCGTGGAGACGACATCTCGATCGAAGTCATCGATACCGGAGCGGGGATCCACGAAGACCAGCTAGAAATGATCTTCGAGGAATTTCACCGCGGACCGCTTCCTCAAGGCGACGCGGAGCACGGAACCGGGCTGGGCCTGGGTCTTGCGATTGTCAGACGATTGGTGACCGCGCTCAATCACAAGGTCTCCGTGCGCTCGGTTCCGGGAAAAGGGAGTGTCTTCCGTATCCGTGCCAGGCGGACAGACGCCCCACCCTCGCTCGTCAGCACGGTTCCGGTTTCCGTGCCGTCTCCGGCAGCCAATGCAAATCTCGCCGGGAAAAAGATACTTGTGATCGAAAACGACCCGGCCGTACTGGAAGCCATGGAAGGATTGCTTGCCAAATGGGGATGTCACTACAGGATAGCGCGGTCAACGCCCCAGGCGCTTGAGGCGCTTGAAGGAATGACCTGGTTGCCGGATCTGATCATTGCCGATCATCATCTCGATTTCGGACATCTGGGGACGGACACGCTGGAGCGTCTGTTTGACGTTATGCCCTTACGGGTCCCGGCGATTCTGGCAACAGCCGATTCATCGCAGACACTCGTGGAACACGCAAAACATCTCGGTGTCGAACATCTGCCCAAGCCGGTCAAACCTGCTCAACTCCGGGCTCTGGCAACTCACCTCATCAACTCGAACAAGTAACCTGTGCCTGCGTCGTTTCAACTGTGCTGCGGCACCGGCTTTTCGCCCGGGTGCGCCGTTGCGCTGGTGTCGAACGGTTCTGCGGTTCCGAGAGCCTCCAGCTTCTTCACTTCGATGACTGCCTGCGTTCGGCTTGAAACACCCAGTTTGCGCAGAATTTCCGAAACATGCGCCTTCACGGTCGTCTCGCCGACCTGCAGCTCATAGGCGATCTGCTTGTTCAACAGTCCATTGCAGATCATCCGAAGAACCCGGATCTGCTGCGGCGTCAGACTGGACAGTCGCTCGATCATATCCCGTGTCACGTCATCAAGAGGTTCGTTATTTGCGGTGCTGTATTTGTCGGGCAGATAGGTCGCGCCGTTCATGACCTGCTGAATTGCGTGCGCCAGCGTGGCCTTCTTGGAGGACTTCGGAATGAACCCGGCCGCGCCGTAGGCCATTACCTGGGCGACGATCGGCGCATCTTCCGATCCTGAGACGACGACGACCGGAAGCCTCGGATAATGCGCTCTCAAGTGCAAAAGCCCATCCATGCCTGTCACACCGGGAATCGACAGATCCAGAAGCGCAAGGTCAAATCCTTCATCGTCATCCAGCAGTTCACAGGCGTCCTCCAGCGACGCGGCGTCAAGCGCATCCGAATCGGGATAGGCAAGCTCCACGGCACTGTGAAGCGCTTCCCGGAAAAGGGGATGATCGTCAATGATCAGGAACCTCGTGGCGCTGCCACGCTCAATTGACATGCCTCTCTCCTCCAGGCTGTGGACAATTGCAGCGGTCGTTTCACATCTTCATGATCGTGCGGCAGCCGGAACGCGTCCGTCCGACAAGCCGCCGGATGTACCGAGCCGTGCCCTGTCAGGACATCACCGATCATGCGCGTTTCAAAACCCTGCATAATCCGTGCTGGTTCGGGTTTGTGCCTCTCCCGCAGCATTACCACCCATGTCCCAGGCAATCGGTCGGGCGACGATACTCGAACCGGCCGGGAAGGACCAGACCCGGGATGGAATGACACGGACACTCTCCTGGCAACTGTCGCTTCATCAACAGCAACTAACAGCGTTTTGAGTTGGTCCAGTGGTGCGCGCACCTTAAGCTCCGATCGTCGATCCCAAAGGAAAATTGGTAACTGCCCATGAGATTTCTGACGGTCGCCGGTCTTTTGTTCATGACCTTTGGTTTTGCCTCCGGTCATGCCCAGGAACAAAAGGACCATCCCTGCGGGCTGGAAGCGGCATGCAGCGTTGACGAGCGATTGTATCGTGCAAAGCCGCCAGAGGGTTGGGACGGCAAACAAGCGCTGCCGGTTCTGATCCATTTTCATGGCTGGAAACGCGATTCCAAACATCCCCTGAAAAACCCGAAGGTTCTGAGCGCGATCAACCAGAACGGCGCACTGCTGGTGGCGCCGGAAGGTCTTGGCCGAACCTGGGACTTCTGGGATCGCGGCAACCGCGACGTCCCGTTTGTTCGCGCCGTGATCGAAGATGTGGCGAAACGGTATCCCGTCGACAAAAGCAGAATCTTCGCAACGGGCTTTTCCTACGGCTCCGCGATGGCCTGGCGCGTGGCGTGCGATTCCGCAGATCTGATCGCGGGCATTCTGCCTGCCGCCGGCACGCTTTTCAGGCAGGAAAGCATGACATGCCCAACCGGACCGGTAAATGTCATGCATGTTCACGGTTTCAAGGACAATGTCATGGACCTGCCGCTCGGGCCAGACGGTGATCCGAACGCTGCCGTCGACCTCTGGCGCCGGACAAATCTTTGCGCGGCGGAGCCGGACGGACAGGAAACGCTGAACGGCCACGACTGCCGTATCTGGTCGACTTGTCAAAGCGGCAAGGAAGTCATGTTGTGCCTTCATCAGCGGGGCCATATCGTTCCCAAGGGCTGGATCGCCACCGCCCTGGAACGGGCCCTCAAGAAATACAGGCTCGGCGAGAACTCCTGACAGCATATTGCCGGATGAACACGTTGCCGGAAGCTCCGGACACGCCAGCCCTTTGCGTGCCGGATATGATCTGCCGGCTCTTGCCGGAACCGGGTCACATCTGGTTCGGAAGAAACAGGACAAGGGCGGGCAGCGACAGCAACAGAAGCAGCCTGACGATATCCACCATCCAGAACGGCGTCACGCCCTTGAAGATCGTTGCAGTCGGCACGTCTCTTACCACCGCCCTGAGCACGAACACGTTCAGGCCCACCGGCGGCGTGATAAGGCTGATTTCGGTAACGACCACCACGATGACGCCGAACCAGATCGGATCATAGCCAAGCCCCGTAACGATCGGAAAGAAGATCGGCACCGTCAGGAGCAGCATGGAGAGGCTCTCAAAGACACAACCGAGCGCAATATAGATCAACAATATGATGCACATGACCATCCAGGGCGGCAGGTCGTACGCGGTCACAAGGTTGCTGAGGGCGGCCGGAAGACCTGCAACGTTGACGAAATTCGAAAAGATCCAGGCTCCGATCAGAACGGCAAAGAGACCGGCCGTCGTCATGGCGGTTTCCCGGAGCGCCTCGAAAGTTGTCGATATCGAAAGACGGCGCCGGGCTATCGCAATCAGAAAAGCTCCCATGGCGCCCATGCCGGCAGCTTCGGTCGGCGAGAAACTCAGGTTGAGAGGTGGAATATCAAAGACACCATACAACCCGCCGATCACCAGAAAGAATAGCAGCAGGACTGCCCAGACATCCTTCAGGGCGGACAGTTTTTGCGCGCCGGTTGCGCGCGGTCCGGCAGGTCCCGCATCCGGATCGCGCCAGACCGTGAACTTCACGGCGACCAGATAAAGCAGGATACCGATGAGGCCCGGGATCACACCGGCAACAAACAGCTTGCCGATGGAGGTTTCCGTCAACAGGCCATAGATGACGAGGATGACGGACGGGGGAATGAGAATACCGAGTGTCCCGCCCGCTGCAATCGACGCAGTCGACAGCTTGTCGCTGTAACCGAAACGCCGCATTTCGGGCATCGCGACCTTCGACATGGTTGCAGCCGTCGCAAGGGACGAGCCGGAGATGGCGGCAAAACCACCACAAGCGACAATGGTTGCCATCGCCAGTCCGCCACGAAGATGACCGAGAAACGCGTTGGACGCTGCATAAAGCTCCCGGCTGATCCCGGCCTTGTTCACAAACAGGCCCATCAGGATAAACAGTGGCACAACGGACAGACCATAGTCCTGGCTGGTGTCGATGATCAGACGCGCCGCCATGGAGATCGACGCCCGATAGCTGGTCTCGATCATAAAGCCGATCATGCCGACAAAGCCCATGGCAAAGGCGATGGGAATGCGCAGCATCACCAGGACCAGCACCGCTGCGAAACCGAGAAGACCTTCAAGCATGCGGTGCGCTCATCAATTTCGGGGCAAAAAGATATCCGAGACCCCGGACGATCAGGACAACGGATGTCACGGCAGTCACAGCAGCGATAAACCAGCCCACATAATGAAGGGACACGCCAAGATACTCCATGACATCGCCGTAGGATCTGCTGCGCTCAGCCAGAACGAAGACGCGTATTGCCGGCCAGATCAAGATCACGCCGCAAAAAAGGTTGGTAAATGCATCGCGCCAGCGCGCGAGGTGGTTCCGCTTGAAAAATCCATCAAGCAGATCAACGCTGATATGCCCACCTTGTGCCGAGACAACCGGCAACACCGAAAATACCATGATCGCCATCAACAATCGGGTCATGTCCGCGGCCACTTCAATCGGGGCGTTGAACACCGAGCGAAGCACGACATCGCAGAATGTCATGACCATGAGCACGAAGAGAGCAAGCGAAGCGAGGATGGCCTGCAGGCGGACCGCAAGCTTTAGGAAGTGCGACACAAGAGATCCCTTTGAAGCCGAAGGCCCGGCGCGAAGCCGGACCATCGGGTTTCGTCAGTTTCCGGCCATCTCTTTCTTGACCATTTCATAGGCGGACTTGGCATCCAGTCCGGCGTCCTGAAGCTCGGCCAGAACCTTGTCGGTCACATCCTTCGAGATCTTTTCGAAGGCAGCAACGTCGTCTTCGCTGGCAGGCGTTATCTTGGTTCCTTCGGCGTTCTTGGTCGCTTCATAGGCGATCTTGTCCGACTTGTCCCAGGCGGCACCCGCCATGCGGCTGGCCGGCTCTCCGAAGACTTTTTCATCGAGCGCCTTTTGAACATCTTCCGGCAGGCTGTCGAAAGTTTCCTGGCTCATGATGATGGCAAAGGAGCCACGGTAAAGACCACCAGGCATGTCGTAAAGGTTCTTGGCAACCTCGTTCAGTTTGAAGCCGACACGCTCGCCCACGTTCATGGCGACGGCATCGGCAGCTCCTGAGTCCAGGGTTTCGTAAACCTTGGGTGCGGGAACGTTGATGCCGATCAGTCCGAGGGCAGCGCCCACGTCGCCGGCAACACCACCGCCAATACGGGTTTTCAGACCGTTCATATCAGCCAGGCTTGCGACGTCCTTGCTGGAATGAATCTGTCCGGGACCGTGGGTATTCAGGGAAATGACCTTCACGCCGCGATGCTCGTCGAGAGCGGCAAGATGTGCGTCGTGAACACGCCAATAGGCGACGGAAGCCGCTTCTGCGCTGCCCTCGTATCCCGGCAGTTCGATCAGTTTGGTTCCTACAAACCGGCCCGGCTGGTAACCGTGAAAGATGATCGCCACGTCCGCTGCGCCATCAAGTACAAGGTCCATTTGCGCCGGTGGTGGGGCAAGACCGAAAACCAGTTCACCCGTTACTTCACCACCCGTCGCATCTTCCATCATGTCGACAAGGCCGGCAAATATCTCGGTATTGATGCCATGAGTTGGCGGCAGCCAGCTCGAAATCTTCAAAACGGTTTCGGCGGAAAGCGCCGATACGCTCAAGCAGAGCGAAACAGCCGTTGCCCCTGCAATCCTGACAAGCGAATTCATTTTCCTCTCCCTCGGAATGTGTGTCTCACTTCAGGGCTTTTCCTCCTCGCCCGAGACCAGACTTCAAATCTTCCCTTCAACCCGGCTGCTTGTCAAGAAATATGAAACTGCATATATTTTTTGCAACCTGTGAAGAGTCTTGTGACAAGAGACTACAACCCAAATCGTCAGTCGCGACAGTCGATCAGACGATGAAAACGTCAGCCGTCCCCTCGCTTTGCGCGATCATTCGGCGACCTGGCACGATTCTCTCGTTCGAAATTCACCGCATTCGTTTCGGCTGATGTATTATTGACCGACCGGACGATAAATGCAAACACAAATGTCGTGCATTTTCAATTCTTGTGCACCCGGCGCGCAATCCATTGTATATCTGGGAAATCAATTGGGAGGAAAGAATTGGAAATTCCCTTCAAAACCAAACGCATGCTCAATTTCGGCGATTGTGACATCTCCGGCACCGCCTATTTTCCATCATACCTAAACATCCTGAACGGTGTGAACGAGGAGTTCTGGCTGCATCTGGGCTTTCCGTGGCACAAGATCATCTGGGAGGAACGCTGGGGCACGCCGACGGTCCACATTTCGAGCGACTTTTCCAGTCCCTCGTTCTTCGGCGAAGAGCTGGAATTCGAGGTAACAGTCCAGCGCGTGGGCCGGTCGTCGGTCACCTTGCATCACGAGATCAACTGCAAGGGACAGAAGCGCTGGTCGAGCACTCAGGTGCTCGCGGCGAGCAACCTGGACGAACATACATCCATTCCGTGGCCGGACGACGTCAAGGAAGCCCTGCTCGCGTGCATCCAGGAAGACAAAACCTGAACGGGCTAGATCGCAAGTGTCCCGACGCTCGCGCCACCGCAGACATAAAGCGTCTGTCCGGTGACGAAGCTGTTCTCCGGATTGCAGAAAAACAGGAATGCATTGGTTACATCCTGCACCGTGCCAATACGGCCCACCGGAATGCGCTTTGCCAATGCCTCCTGCTGCGGACTGTCCTTTTCAACGATACCCCAGAAATTGTCAGTCAGGACCGGGCCCGGTGCAACCACATTTACGGTGATGCCGTGCGGAGCAAGTTCCAATGCCCAGGTGCGCGCCATTCCGATCATTCCGGCCTTGCTCGCGCTGTAAGCCGTCCTTGTAGGCGCTCCGAGCGCAGCACGGGAGGCATTGAACATCACACGGCCGAATTTGCGCTCTTTCATTCCGGGTAGTGCGGCCTGAAGAAGCGTAAGAGCCGACCCCAGATGCAGTTGCGCCAGGCCGGTAATGTCTTCTGGCCTTGCCTCCTCCACCAGGTTCGGCCAGATAAGCCCGGCATTGTGGATCAGGTGCGAAACCTGAAATTCGGCACCAATGGTTTCAGCTGCGGCTGCAACGGCCTCCGGATCCAGGAGATCCGCTTCAACCGAATGCAGGTTGGGATGGTTCTTTTCCGGAGCCGCGCGCGCCACCGACACGACGGTATAGCCCTGTCCGAGCAGCCTTTCCGCAAGATCGGCCCCGATGCCCTTGTTGCCACCGGTAATGACTGCCGTAAATTCACTCATTCGCTCACCATTGCCAGAACGCGGAGCGGGCTGCCGGTTCCGTTCTTGATTTTCAGGGGAGCCGCAATCAATACGGCACCGGTTGCAGGAAGCTGATCCAGGTTTGCAAGACACTGCAAACCGTATTTCCCGGCGCCGTGCAGGTAAAAATGCGCCGGATAGGGTGGCGTATAGTGAGCGCCCTGACCGCCATCGGTACCGACCGTTTCGGTTCCAAAGCCGCGAATATTCCGTTCTTCGATGAGAAACCGGATGCCGTCGGGGGTCGGGCCGGGGGAGTGCGGTCCATCTTCACGCATGTTCAGATAATCGGCACCGCTGCGTTTCGACCAGTCAGTCCGCATCAACACCCATGCATCTTCGGGAATTTCGCCATGCTCGGCTTCCCAACCGGCAATAAAATCAGGCGTCAGCTCGAAATCCTCGTTCTCAGCAGCGCCACTTGAACAGTCTATGACCACGACAGGACCGACGAAAGCCTCGATCGGAATTTCATCAACAGACCCCCTGGGGACGTCCCGACCGGAAATCCAGTGGGATGGGGCATCGAAATGAGTGCCCGTGTGTTCGGACATCGAAATATTGTGCCATTTCCACGCGGGCCCACGATGATCATAAGCGCTGATTTCTTCCATTCGGAAACGGGCGCACTGATTGAACTCGGGCGGCAGCACGATTACCGGGAAATCCGGATCGAGAGTGTGCGTAAGATCGATGATCCTGACCGAGCCTCCAGCAAGGCCGGACACCAGGGTTTCCAGAGCCGTCATGCTCCCTCTACTCCTTGCGTGAGTTCACGTTCGAGAACCTTGGGATCCCTCCGCCAACGCTCACGGATTTCGTTTGCGACATCACCACACCAGACGTCTTCCAACCCCTGCTTCAATCCAGCAACCACAGCACGCGCAAGTGCGTTCGGAGCCACCTTGGGAGGTGGCAGTTCCTGATACCAATCGTCATCTGTCGGCCCGGTGAAGACGTTCATCACGCGGAGTCCCGATGTCCGGAATTCGCCGCGCAAGGACTGACTTAATGAATAGGCTGCAGCGTTGGAGGCGGTGAAGCACCCGTATTCTGGCGCGTTGGAAAGGGCATGAACGGACAGGATATTGACCCAGGCGGCAGCCGAATTGACACCGTCTCCGGTACGCGAGCACATTCCAGGTCCGAAAGCCTGTGCAAGGCGCATCGGACCAAGATAGTTGACGTCCATTTCTTCGCGGGCGAATGCAGTGTCGCCGCGATCCAGGGCCCCGCCCGGTCGCATGAAACGGGCGTTGTTGATCAGAATGTCGGTCTTTCCACCAATCTCACCCGCAAGTTTTTCGACCGAGGCCGTATCCGTCACATCAAGTGGAAGAATTTCAACATTCTCAAGTTCCGCGAGCGTGCTTCGGTTGGCATGCGGACGCCAGCTTTCAGATTCGCCCAAAAACACCGTTGCAGCGCCGGCATCAAGCAGAGCCCCTGCCAGCGCAGGCGTGTTGGGATTGCGCAGGTCGGTTATCAGGATACGGCGGTGCTTCGGGTCGGCAGACAGTGCGCGCAGTTGCGGGTCGTCGTCCATATTGTCCGTCCTTTCCGCCGGCACTGCCAGCAATACACCCTGGCCGGCTGCATCCAGCCGGTTGAGGATCGTCACTTTGTCGTCGCGGCGACAATCACCATGAAGGTGACAGAGGATCACCGGTCCGACATCCAGCCGGACAGATCCCATGCGCCAGGGCATGCGTTCGCGGAAATAGAGCTTCGTCGACGTGCGAACCGTCGTCTCCGCCAGCAACGTGCCGGACGAAGACTGATCCCGCCACACCAGGTCCGTCGACAAGCAGGCTTTACAGGCGTCACGCGGCGGATACTGGACGGTGGCGCACTCTTCGCAGACCTGTAACGCGAAGCGCCCCTCGGCGGCTGCGGCAGTCAGACCAAGCGCTGCACGAGACCGGGCCTCGGGTGGACGCAGCGGCGGCTTTGTTCGCTTCTGCGGATCCTTTTTGGAAGGCGGCCGGAGCGGTGGCGTCATGCAGACACTCCCGTTTTCAGGATCGCTGCGCTGGTGCAAACACCGCGATCATAGTTGATCATGCCGAAACCGGAGACCAATGCCTTCCTGGCGTCTTTCACCTGGGTGCCGCCTGCAACGCCCTGAACCTGGCGGAGCGCTTCCACGAGCCCGATGAAGCCGCCCGCTGCGCCTGCCTGCCCGGCGGACAACTGCCCACCGGACGTGTTGTGCGGGAAATCGCCCGTGACGGTCAGGTTCCTGGTGCGCACGAACTCGGGCCCACTCCCCTTGTCGCAAAAACCGAGGTCTTCCATTTGCATCATGGAGATAACAGGATAGTCGTCATAGGTCTGCAGGAGATCGATATCGTCCGGCGTGCAATCAGCCATCTCATAAAGTTCGTCGATATCGAGCGTCCAGCCACCGCGCAGCTGGATCGGATCTTCCGCATGCGTATTGTGCCGCTCTATCGTGCTGCCGATGGTGGCAAAGGGAAGATTGCGACGCGTGGCTTCCTCGACGGACATGACAAGAAAACACTCCGAGCCGGCACACGGCATGACGCAATCAAACAGTGCAATCGGGTCTGCAATCGGCCGTGCAGACAGATACTGCTCAAGTGTCAGCTGTTTCTTCATCACCGCATTCGGGTTCCTCAGCGCGTTTTCGCGCTGAGCGACACAGATCCGGCCGAAATCCTCACGTGTCGCTCCGAACTCCCGCATGTAGCGGTCGGTCATGAGTGCGAAGTTGGCGTTCGGCCCACCATAACCATAGGGATATGAGGCATCCTGCGCGAACCTTGAAAAACTCGAAAGCATATTCCGGAAACTGTCGATATGATTTGTATCACCCGCCACGCAGGCAACGAAATCGGCATCTCCTGCCTGGACTGCCCGGGCGGCGCGGCGAAGTGCGACAACACCGCTCGCCCCACCCATCGGAATGTGGTCGAGCCATCTCGGAACGAGGCCGAGATGCTGCGTCAACCCGACCGCGGTATCAGGAAACAATGTGAAACTGGAAACGGAAAAGCCGTCGAGATCGGCAGGCTTCAACCCGGCAGCCCGCAAGGACCCGCGAAGTGCTCTTGCGATCCACCAATGCGCTGTCTCGATAGAATAACGCTGATAAGGCGTCGAAAACGGAGCGGTAACCGCGATCCCCTCATAACCCAAGCGCTTTCCCATCAACTGGCCTGCCGTTTCTTCAGGTACCCGGTGGCAACAGTATCGGGATCTTCAAGCAACTGCACAGCCAAATCTTTCAGAGCCGCCCGCTGAATTTTTTGCGTCGCGGTCAATGGCAGCTTGTCGACAAAGGCGATAAAGCCCGGAGCCTTGTAGTAAGCCATCTGTTCAAGGCACCAGCGGGTGATGGCTTCTGCCTTTTGCGGACTTGCGCCCCGAACCTTGAGGCAGGCAAACACTTCATCACCGCGAACAGGGTCCGGCACAGGTGCAATCCCGGCCGCCTCGATGTCCGGATGGCGCATGAGGATCGATTCAACTTCCACGGCCGCAATGTTTTCACCCGATCGCCGAATGACGTTCTTCTTGCGGTCGACGAAGAACATATTGCCGTCCCGACCGCGTCGCACGATATCACCGGTGTGAAACCAGCCGCCCTGCCAGGCTTCGGCGGTTGCAGCTGCATCCTTGTAATATTCGGAAAAGAAACCGTAGCGCGGATTGCCACCCGCGCGGCGGACCAGCAACTCCCCCACATCAGAGGGGGTGCCACTGTCATCGACGATAAGACAATCGACGTCTTTCGCCGGCATGCCGATGCTTGCCTGGGCAACCAGCCGGTCCGTGGTTGACGCCGCAATCACGGCCCCCGCACCGGTTTCGGTCATGGCCCAGGCTTCCACAAGCGGAAAACCGAACCGTTGCTCGAATGCGACCTGCAGCTTCGGATCGACACCGGCCCCGAAGCCAAACCGGACGGAGTGCGCACGGTCGCCCGGAGATGGTTCGAAACCCATCAACATGGAGGGCATCACACCGAGATAATGCAGGCAAGTGGCGCTCGAGGCAGCGACATCCGACCACCATTGGCGCGGATGAAATCTGTCCAGGACCGTAAGGCAACCACCGACCGTCACCATCGCCATGAAGGAATAGGCCATGGCGTTCATGTGAAAGATCGGCAACGGCGTGATCATCCGCTCACCTTCTTCAGTGAGGTTTGCCAGACCACCAACACCGGCATACCAGCGCCCTGCAAGCAGAAAATAGGTATTGGGGAGAACGCACCCCTTCGGCTTGCCCGTGGTTCCGGATGTATAAAGAATGGCAGCTTCCCGCGCTTCTCCTGCATTCGGCCGCATGACCACCGCATCTCGCCTGGGTTCGGGGAACTCCTGCGATGGTCCGATAACAGCTGCCCTGATGCCCGCGGCCTTCGCTGCCGATCCGAGTTCAGCGTGACGGCTTTCGATCGCAACGATCAGCGCCGGCTCCGAGTGCCCGATAAGATATTCCAACTCTGCGGCGCGCAGATCCGGATTGATCGGCACAACGGAACCGCCGATACGATTGACCGCCAGCCAATAGAGAAAGAAGGAAGGGCGATTCTCCAACAGAAGGGCAACGCGCATGCCTGCACCATATCCTGCACGCGCCAGGTCTTCTGCAAGGGCATCAATTTGCTGCTGGGCCGTACGGTATGACATTTCGCCAGGCGCAATGCCATAGACCTTCGCCGTTCCGGAAAGCACGTTCAGAACCGGGCGGTCTGGATACCTGGTTCCCGTTGCCGCAAACGCTTCATATACAGTTGAAAGACCAGGCACGCTCATGGCAGCAGCTGAATATTGCCGAAAGCCGCATCGCAATTCAGGATATCGACACGCTTGTTCGCGATCCGCAGCGACCCGTCGACCACGGCAAGTTCGTGCACAGCAGTCAACGCCAGGAGAAACTGTTCGTCCAGCCGGGTTTCGACGTAGTGCATCGATGTGTTGGTCACGACCCGGTTGTCGGTCATCTCGTCTATGAAGGGGCGCTGAATAACGTGATGGCACCGGCTCTTCGGCTTCTGACTGAAGGTTCTGGCCCCATTCAGTCGCTCCACCCGCAGACGCAGCATGAACATGTCTTCGTAAAGCAGTGACGTCACCAGATGAGGGTCGGTCTGCTTGTAGTCAAGCGGCATCCAGTAGTGGCCGTCCTCCAGCCAGAGAGCCAGCCACTCGTCGTAGCGGCCCTCGTCGAGCATCCTCGCCTCTTCATAGAGGAAGTCGATGACCTGTTCCTTTGAAACGGCCATTACGCCTCCTCCATCGATACTGTCATGAATTTAATCCAGGCATCGAACTGGTTGCGCATCTGGCGTTCTGTTGTACCGTTCTCGACAGTCTCCTCGGAAAAGTCCTCCTCCCCGGTTCGCAGCCGCTGGATGTTGACCCATTCCATGCCGTTCGACATGAGGCCTTCCTGTGCCCGCTCGTACATTTCCAGATCGTCGTGCCCGACCATCGAGGTCGGAGCGTTGATCATCCGGTTGTACATGGCGGTACGAGACAGGAGTTGATCCGGTGCGCCGACCAGCCGGTAAATATAGCTTTCCACCAGCGTCTTGTCCGGCCCGAGCGGAATGAAGTTTCTGAGCTGCTGGATCGGTCCCTTGATCATGATGTTCGGGAAATAGACCGTGTTGTGCCGGTTTTCGTCGAGAATCTCCCTGGCACGCTCCTCACCATGGGCCTCGCACAAGGCCTCGAAATAGCCGGGAACCGCCGAGTAGTCCGAATGGATCGAATGGTGGACGCCTGTGTGCCCGTGGCCGTTCGGCCAGGTGCGTATGCCCATCTTTTCGAAGAACTCGTAGGGTGACATGAAAGGAGCAATGATCTCCATCGCAGGTGGCCGCGGCTCCGGATTGCCCATTTCCTTCCAGATTTTCACCGCTGTACCGGCAGAACTTTCGTGGGCAACCATCGGATGGCAGGTGTCCGTCTGGTTCTCCACCAGCATCTTCCAGTTACACTTGTGCATGTAGCGCAGTGGAGGCCCGGCAATCTCCAGTCGACCTGCCGGAGACCGGTCGACCATGTTGTCGATCGAACTCAGGCTGTCACCGAAGAACTCGTCGAAGTCGATCCCATCGGACGCGAGACGGGCAAAGACAAACCCCCGGTAGTTTTTGACTGCCCCGACCGGTGTCATGCCTTTGGCGCTTTCGCTTTCGGAAAAGCCGGTCTCCTCGTAGCCTTTCTTCAGAGGTATCGCGAGCAGGCATCCGTTCGTCTTGAACGACCAGGCATGATAGGGGCAGCGGAAGAATTTGCCCGTATTGCCATCCCGGTCGATTGCGATCTTGGTGCCCTTGTGCGGACACCTGTTGAAGAGCACGTAGATTTCGCCATCGGAATGTCGAACCTGAATGACTGGCTGATCACCGATTTGCGTGGTGAAGTAGTCACCTTTCTTCGACGTCTGGCTTTCATGGCCGACAAACACCCAGGCATTCGCGAACAGGTGTTCCATTTCCAGCCTGTAGATATCAGGGCTGGTGTAAACGTCTCTGTGGACCTGCGGCCCGGTAAACAGGGCGGTGATATCGCTAACTGTCCGCATGCTGGCTTCTCCTCCGGAATGCGACTTACTTCGGGCGCGTGACCTAGATGTCCAGAACCAGACGCGCCGATTTCGCACGACTGACACAAATCTGCATGACCTTCCCAGACGCCTTCTCGGCGTCAGACAACACGACATCCCGGTGATCGGGCGTCCCGCTGATCACATCCGTCTGACAGATGCCGCAATCACCTCTTTGGCAATCATACATGACATCGAGACCAGCTTCCTCGAGCGCCTCGATGATAGTCTGGTCTGGCGCGACGGAGACGACTTGCCCGGTATCGTGCACTTCAATTTCAAACGCTGAATCACCGGTCTGCACCTCCGGCGTGCTGAAAAGTTCGACATGCACGGCGTCGCCCGGAATTCCGGCAGCGGCTGCAGCGGTCCGCGCCGCATCGATCATGCCTTTCGGCCCGCAGATAAAAACATGCGAACCGGCCGTTTGAGCTTGCATGAGTTCGGACAGATCGAGGGGTTCGGTGTCGTCGAAGTAAAAATGTGAAACTTCGCCAAACGCAGATTTCAGCTGATCCGCAAAGCCCATCCTGGACGAGGTTCTGGCTGAGTAGTGTAGTGCGAAGGACCGGCCTTGCGACTGCAGCCGCGTTGCCATGGAGATCAGCGGCGTGATACCGATCCCGCCTGCAAGCAACAGGCTATGCGGTGCATCTGGTTCGAGCGGAAAGTCGTTTTTGGGCTCGGTTACGGAAACCGTCTGACCAACAGCGAGATCGTGCATGGCCTTCGATCCGCCCTTGCCATCATCCTCTCGCTGGACCGCAACGGTATAGAGATCAGTGGCTTCGGGCCAGTCGATCAGGGAATAGGCGCGGGTGCCTGCCGGTCCGAGATCGAATTCGATGTGAGCGCCGGGCTCATAGCCGGGCAAAGGTCCGTCCACCTTCGACCGAAACCTGAAGACGTCAATCTGATCCGTCTCCGGCTCCCTGCTTTCAAGAAAAAGTTTCACCGGCAGTCCCTCCTCGAAATAAATATGAAATTTCATATAAATTGAGTCAAGCCTCTTTTTTCCTGAAAGTTTCCGGGCTAAACGAATGAGGGGCGCATTTGTAGTCTCCCGGATTGCAGACGAGCAGGTTTTCGACCTGCCAACCTCGGTGTGAGGTGCGATGCGCTGTGAAACTTCGAGAGATGGGTTGCAAGCAAATCCACTTGCCGCGCATCCTTTGCAACGGACCTTGTTGTTCTTCCCGGGTTGAATTCCGGTCCGGTCTGACAACAATCAGGAAGGCCCTTGAAGGGACCTGAAGAGCAATTGCTCAAAACGGGGGTGATGTTGGCTCAGACACCGGAAAAATTCGTTTCCTCCTACCTGCTTTATCTCCTGGCAGCGTCGAGTGAAGCGGCCAGCCATCAGTTTCATGCCAAGGTGCGCAAACTGGGACTTCGCGTACCCGAGTGGCGGGTCCTTGCCTGCCTGTTCGATCAGGATGGATTGATGATAACCCAGCTGGCGCGGTTCTCGCTCATGGAACAGTCCCGCATGACGCGTATCGTCGACCAGATGGAAAAGCGCGGGCTTGTTGCCCGAAAAAGTGATGCGGGAGACGGACGCCGGGTCCGGATCTACCTTACCGATGACGGCCGTTTGATGAGCACTCAACTTGTCCTGGAAGCAAAAGACCACGAAAAAAGGCTGCTCTCGGCGCTCAGCCCTGCCGACGCGGAACGGATTAAGCCGTCATTGCTTCGGCTGCTGGATGCGCTCAACTCGTCGCTGATTTCCCAGGACTAGATCTGCCAACCTTGCTGTTTCACCGGAACCCATTGGATTTGGCGGGAGGCAAAACCATAGCCGGTCATTCAATTTACAACTGTTATGCGCCGGGTTTCAGCGGTTGAGACCGTTGGCTTTCCAGGAACGACCATATCGACCGCGTGACGCGGTTCGAGTTCGGCTTATGCCTGAACAGACGGATTTCGAGCGGCACTTCCCACTCCGGCGCGCCGGTCTGCACAAGGATCCCGGCTTTCATGTCCGGCGCGACCAGGCTTTTGGGAAGCCACGCAACACCCATGCCGTCACGCGCCCGGATCCGCAGCGCACCTGCCATGGAGTTCTCATAGACAATCCGCAGGCGGGCCGACAGACCCGCGCCTTTGAACAATGGCTCCAGGTGCCGTGCGATCGGTGCGTCTTCACCGAAACGCAGAAACGGCATCTCAATCTTGTCGGCGCTGAAACTGAACAGCGGATTCCCGTCCGATTGCGGTTTGGAAACCGGAATGAGACTGTCATATCCGATTACCAGGGACCCTGACTTGTCAGGATTACTTTCGGGAGACCCGGTTCCCTGTTCGCTGTAACGGACATGGTGGCTCTCATAGGCGATGACGAAATCGACATCGCCGTTTTTGAGATCCCGCAAACAATTCGGCAAGTCGTCCGCTCTCAGCCGCGAGAGAATGGGTCCGTACGTCTCCTCAAAGCCCTGAAGCCAGGTCGGGTAGAACCGCCAGCCAATCGAATGCTGAGCGCCGAACGTGACCACGTACTTGTCGGGAAGCGACTGAGCCTCGAGGATCTGGCTACGCTCCTGCTCGATCCGCTCGAGAGCCTGCTGGCCGGCCTCCAGTATCTGCAATCCCGCCGTCGTGAGACGCACAGGCTGTCGCGACCGGTCGACAAGGGTCACCCCAATCCAGCTTTCCAGCGATCTGATCCGGCGACTGAAAGCTGACTGGCTCAAATTGCTTTGATCCGCGGCCTGGGAGAAGTTCCCCGTGTTGTTGAGCCGGGCCAGATCCCGGAAGAGATATATATCCATGAGAATCGAACATATTGCAAAAAACGCATAATGTCATGCAAACATAATATTGGATTTGAGTCTGGGTTTGCCTCAATTTTGAGCTTGAGGAAATTCTAATCAGAGCCATAAAATGTCTGTAGAAAAAATATTGCCGACCGTAACGACGCGTATTGAATTCGACCGGTTCCCAAGGGTGGATCTATGCCATCAGCCAACCCCCATCGAAGCCATGCCACGCCTGAGTGCGCATCTGGGCGGGCCGCAACTTTTTATCAAGCGCGACGACTGCACCGGACTTGCGACCGGAGGCAACAAGACACGCAAGCTCGAATTTCTGATGGGCGAGGCGCTCCGTGAGGGGGCCGACATCGTGATCACGCAGGGCGCTGTACAATCCAACCATGTACGGCAAACAGCTGCGGCTGCCTGCCGGCTGGGCATGAAGTGCCATGTACTGCTCGAACGCCGTGTCCCGGGAAGGACCCAGGCCTACGAGGAAACCGGAAACGTATTTCTCGACAAACTGTTTGCAACCACATTCGAATTCCGGCCGAGCGGCCTGGACATGAATGCCGAAGCACAGAATGTGGCGGATCGCATGAAGACCGAGGGACACAAGCCCTATTTCATTCCCGGCGGCGGGTCGAATGCCACCGGCGCCCTGGGATATGTGAGCTGCGCCCAGGAAATCATGGATCAGTGCCTTGAGACCAATCAGCGTTTTCAATGGCTGGTCATGGGCACAGGCAGTTCCGGCACCCAGGCCGGCCTGGTCGCGGGATTTCATATCCTCGGCTATGATCTTCCCGTCATGGGGGTCAGCGTCCGCCAACCGCGTGAACGCCAGTTGAATGCTGTCCTCGCAACGACGCAGAAAACGCTGGCCAAACTGGACGGACCACACATTGAACCGGGAAACATCCTGGTAGACGACGGCTATGTCGGAGAAGGCTACGGCCTGCCGACCGCTTCCACCCTGGAAGCGATCCGGCTCACGGCCCGCCAGGAAGGCATTCTGCTGGATCCTGTCTATTCGGCCAAAGGCATGGCCGGGCTGATCGGCATGGTCCGCGAGGGTTTTTTCAAGCCCGAAGACAATGTCCTGTTCCTGCATACGGGAGGATCGACTTCGCTATTTGCCTATGAAGACCAGATAATCGGAAGCCTGGATTAAGCGAACAAACAAAATCAATAAAATCCGGTCAACCGGCACCATCCACCAGAGGAGTGAATCATGAAAAACAGTTTGAAGTGTCTGACGGTCGCAACCGCAATGAGCGTGTTCGCGGTGCCTGCCCTTGCGGCCGAGGAAGTCAAGATCGGCGTTCCGTCCTGGACCGGCGCCCAGGCAATTGCACATCTGCTTGCCGCTGTGGTCGAAATGCGCATTGGCGGAAAAGCCGAACTGATTCCCGGCAACAACGCCACGATATTTCAGGCGATGGATCAGGGCAAAGGCGACATTGACGTTCATCCCGATGTTTGGCTGCCCAACCAGGAGAGTTTTACCAAGAAATACGTTGATGGCGCCGGCACCGTGACCCTGTCATCCAATCCCTATGAAGGTAATCAGGGCTTCTGTGTCTCCAAGGACTTCGGCGAGGCAAACAACATCACCGACATCGCCGACCTGGGACGCCCGGACGTCGCCGCTCAAATGGACAGCGACGGCAACGGCAAGGGCGAAATGTGGATAGGCGCACCCGGGTGGGCATCTGCCAATGTCAACGAGGTCAAGGTCCGCGACTATGGCCTGATGGATTTCGTTGAACCGATCCGTGCCGAGGAAAGCGTCAAGACCGCGCGTGTCAAGGACAGCATTGCCAAGGGTGAAGGCTATGCATTCTATTGCTACAAGCCTCACGCCATCTGGTACATGTTCGACGTCAAGATGCTGACGGAACCGACCTATGATCCGGCGAAATACGTCATGGTGCAGCCATCGGACGACGCCGACTGGTTCGAAAAGTCGAACGTGACAACCAAAGATGCACTGAAGAAAGTGCAGATTGCATGGTCCAACTCACTGCCCGACCGGTCACCAGCCATTGCGGAGTTCTTTTCCAAATTCTCTCTTACCGCGGATGATGTAAGCGGTTTCGCGTTCGAGATCAGCGGAAATGGCCGGGAGCCAGAAGATGTCGCGCGGGAATGGGTGGAAGCCAACCCTGACCGTGTGGATGCCTGGCTGGGCCTCTAGTCCCGGACGCATTCGAGCATGACGCGGTGCCGGTTCTTCCGGCACCGCCTGATCTTGACGCAGCCAATGCTGCAAAACCGCGGGACGCCGTCAGCCATGAGCGATGAGACCGTCATAGAAATCTCCGATGTCTGGAAGATTTTCGGAGCAGATCAGCAAGGCGCGCTGAATGCGATCCATGAAGACGGTCTGACCAAGGCCGAAGTTCTGGCCCGCTACAATGCGGTGGTCGGTGTCGCGGATGTCAGCCTTTCCGTCAACAAGGGCGAAATCTTCTGCATCATGGGATTGTCGGGTAGCGGCAAATCCACTCTGGTCCGTCATTTCAACCGCTTGCTGGAGCCGACAGCCGGCCGGATCCTGATCGAGGGAACGGATGTGATGGCGCTCGGTTCAAAGGAATTGCAAAATTTCAGGAACCGGAAGATCGGGATGGTGTTCCAGAACTTCGCGCTCATGCCCCACCGGTCAGTCCTGGACAATGTCGCGATGCCCCTCGAAATTCGGAAAGTCTCCAAGAACGAGCGGATGCGGCAGGCGGCAGCTTTTCTCGATATTGTCGAACTCGGCGCCTGGGGTTCCAAATATGCGCATGAATTGTCGGGCGGGATGCAGCAGCGTGTCGGTCTCGCTCGTGCCCTGGCGGCCAATCCCGATGTCCTGCTCATGGATGAGCCGTTCAGCGCCCTGGACCCCCTGATCCGGCGCCAGTTGCAAGATGAATTCATCCGCCTCAGCAAGATGCTCAAGAAAACGACCGTCTTCATCACCCACGACCTTGACGAAGCTGTCCGGATCGGTGACCGGATTGCCATAATGCGGGACGGCAGGGTGGTTCAGATCGGCACTGCCGAAGACATCGTGATGCACCCGGCCGATGACTATGTCGCCGATTTTGTCGCCGGGATTTCCCGGTTGAAGGTCGTCAGGGCACATGCGGTGATGCAACCGCTGGCGGAGTACACACGGGAACATGGCCCGCTGCCGGAGAACACTCCGCGCGTTGCGGAAAGCGAAACACTCAGCACCCTCATCAACATGGCAATCGGCACGGGCGATGCCATCATCGTTGAAGACGAGGGGACCGACGTCGGTGTGATCACAAGAGAAAACATCCTGCGGACGGTGATAGAGGGGACCGAGGTATCATGATGGACCAGAGCAACGTGCCCCTCGCCGATAACGAAGCCGAAGCTGAACGGGCCTATACCGAAGAGCGCCGGAAGAACATTGCCGAATTTGTTCGTACCAATCCGGATTACTATGTCACGAATTTCGACCGTATCGGCGAGAGCTCGAAATTCACGGCAACGCTCAATCTGATGGCAGGTCTGTTCGGGCCTGTCTGGTTCGGTGCGAGAGGGTTGTGGTCATGGGCCCTGCCGTTTCTGATCATCGAGACCCTGGCAATCGTCCAGATCGCGCGCGGATTGTTCGGCGACCTGGCTGCAGAAGCCATGGAACGGATTGCCTCGATCGAGGGAACGCTCGAATTGCGCCGCGAACAGCTTGCTGCGGCAATCGAAAGCGGGTCCGACAAGGCGGATGTCTACAAGCGCACCGTGGATTCCCTGGAAGCCAATATCGGAGGAATACGCGCCGAAGCCGAGGCTCTTGCCGATCAGGGTGTGTCGATCGCCCTGGCAGGCCTGGCGCTGCTCGTCCTGGCAAAAGGTGCACAAGCCATCTGCGCGAACTGGGCGCTGGAAAAGCGGTTCTCCGAATGGCTGTCCGACAACTCCATCCGTTCCGGAATGCCGGCATCCCAAATTGCTTTCAGCGCCGTTTTCATGGCGCTTATCGTTCTGGCTTCCGTTTTGCATTACAGCTTCCCCGGTCGGTTCTCGCTGCTTTCCGCTTTTCCGACCAATCCGGAATTCCGTATTGTCAGTATCGAAGCCGTGGAAGCCTTCTTTGCGTTCTGCGTCGCCAACGGTGAAGGACTGTTTGATGCCATCACCTATGTGATCCGCCTGCTGCTGGACGCTCTGGAACTGGTATTCGTCAGTACGCCGTGGATCGTGGTTGCCAGCCTGATCATCCTGTTGACCTGGCTGACGGCCGGCATTCGGACCGCGGTCTGGTCCGGAGCATTTCTCGCCTATATGGGATTGCTGGGCTTCTGGGACAAAGCAATGACCACCCTGGCTCTGCTGGGTACCGCTGCATGCCTGTCAATCATTATCGGCATCCCGCTCGGCATGTTCGCGGCCAGGCGCCCCCGGTTTTATTCCTTCATTCAGCCAATCATGGATTTCATGCAGACCATGCCGGCCTTTGTCTTCATGATCCCGGTGATCGCATTTTTCGGGACCGGCAAGCCGGCCGCCGTTGTCACGACCATGATTTTTGGCGGTACACCCGTCGTCCGCCTCACGGTGCTTGGCTTGCGAGGCGTTCCCGAGAGTGTTCGGGAAGCCGCAATCGCGTTTGGTGGCAACAAGTGGTACCTGCTGACCCGGGTTGACCTGCCGCTGGCAAGCCCGTCCATAAGGGCGGGGATCAACCAGACAATCATGCTGTCGCTTGCCATGGTGGTGGTCGCTTCACTGATCGGTGCCAAGGGCCTGGGTGAGGATGTGCTCGAAGCCCTGCAATATGCGAATGTCGGTCAAGGCATTCTCGCCGGTTTCTCCATTCTGTTCTGTGCCATGATCCTGGACCGGATCGTTCAAGGTGCCCGGAAATGATCCCACTGGTTCTGGTCCACGGGTTCATGGGTGGCAGCGAACAATGGAAAATGCAGGCACCGCTTGCGGACATAGGTCCGCTGGTGACGCCAGACTTGCCGGGTTTTGGGCAAAATGCGGGTGCTCCCCCTGTCAACTCGATCGGTGGGTTTGCCGATTGGGTTCTTCAGGGCCTTCTGGACCAGGGCATTGAGCGGTTTCATCTCCTCGGGCATTCCATGGGAGGAATGATCGTTCAGGAAATGATGCGGCGCTCGCCGGAAGCTGTCGACAGGCTCATACTGTACGGCACCGGACCCGTCGGAGTTTTGCCGGGACGGTTCGAAACCATTGAAACTTCCATGAAGCGCGCTGCAGAAGACGGAGCGCCAGCGACGGCGCGCCGGATATCAGCCACCTGGTTCATGCGTGGGGAGCAGGCTGAAGAATACGCTGCCTGTGCAGCAATTGCCGAAAAGAGCGGCCTAGGCGCGATTACGGCAGGTCTTGAGGCAATGAGGGACTGGTCTGGTGAAGACAGTCTTTCCGCGATCCAAGCCCCTTCGCTCGTGCTTTGGGGCGACGGCGACCGAACCTATGCCTGGCCACAGGTAGAAACTCTCTGGAAGACCGTTCCCAACTGCGAACTCGCCGTCGTTCCAGGATGTGCCCACGCCGTGCATCTTGAAGAGCCGGAAATTTTCAACCGCCTGATTGCGAAGTTTCTTAGCGACATGTGACGAACTTGGCCACATTCGTGACAACCTGACAGTCAAGCCCACCGCAGAACATTCGCCTCAGAAAAGATATCTGCTTTCCAATAACAGCCCGTAGCGCTGGTAGTTCTGTTCGAAGACCGCCTTGGAACCGTCGGAGACCCATCTGCGGTCAAAATTCGATTGCAGCCACCAGTATCGCCCCCCGACACCCACCTGCCAGTTTCTGGTCAGGTCGAGATTGAGCATCAAGTCGGTTTCAACGCCGTGTGTCCATTGGCTCTCCCAGGTTTCAACCCTGGTGTGGCTCCAGGGTACAGCCGCCACATCAAATGACCAGCTGACCCTTTCGCTGATGTCTCCTTCCGCAGTCAGGCCGACGCGGATCGCATGCCATTGACGCGTCTGCTCAATGACCGTCCGGCCGTCCTCAGCGTCAATACTGTCATTCAGGTAGTGATAGCCGACGAAGCCCTTTAACCGGACCATCTCGTTCGCGAAGCTGGCAAAGCGCCAACCACCATCGACAACAACGTATCCAAGAGCACTTTCCTCCAGATCGCCGCTCGGATTGGTATAGAAGTCCCCTTCACCGCCAAAATTTCTGCCAAGCCCGACATATCCGCGCACAAAGGTGCTCGTGGTCAGGTCTTCCAGCTCTCCGACAATCTCGGCGGTATGCGACGAGACGCCATCGACAGTGTTCCAGTTCAGGTCACCCGTATCCAATTCGGAGTTGTTCTGGCTATACCAGTACCGGAGCCCGATACTTCCCCGCAGCGTTGGCGCCTGATACTGCGGCGATCCCTTGATGTTGTAATCCGCTGCCTGAGCCTGAAAGCACAAGAAAGTCACGGTGAGAAGCGCGAAAAATCTTTTGAACACAGAACCTGTACTGCCGAGAATTGATGCGCGGAACTCGCGCTAAAGATGCAAATATCCATTGCAACTTATGGTTAATGGATGGTGAAAATTTCGCTTTCCAGCTCGGTTTTTCGCAAGAATCTCGACATGTCCATGAACCTGGGAACTGCAAATCCACAGCCGGCAGCCGGATTGGTGCCCCCAGTCTCGCCCGGTGCATCCGCCATCGCGAAAAGCTTTTTTATTATTAAAGTCAGATACTTGTGCAACCAATCTACCGATCGTCCGTCGACACCCCAATGAATAGGCCCTTTCCTGTTCCGGTTAAATTGCATTGCAATGCGCCTCATGTGAGAGTGAGCGAGTGCGGCCAGAATCTGAAGGGATATCCATGGAAAGCATCAATCTGTACCTGCCCGGAATCCTGCTCGCCTACGTGGCATTCCTGATGGCTATCGCGAGCCCGGGACCAAACATTCTGGCGGTGATGGGAACATCCATGAGCGTTGGAAGGTCTTCGGGGATCGCATTGGCGCTCGGCGTTGCGTCGGGCTCATTCACCTGGGCGGTCCTTACCGTCCTCGGTCTTTCCGCGCTTCTCGCTGCATATGCAAACGCGCTCATTGCAATCAAGATATTAGGCGGTCTCTACCTGTTTTGGCTGGCCTACAAGTCGTTCAGGTCGGCGATGTCGCGACACGACATTGAGGCCAGAGAGCTGGCTGGCGGCCGAAGGACACCGTTCGGATACCTGGCGCGGGGATACATCATTCAGATGACCAATCCAAAAGCCGCTCTGGCATGGATTGCGATCATATCCCTCGGAATGAAAGAAGGCGCGCCGATCTGGGTCGGTGCCTCGATTGTGCTCGGCACATTCATCTTGTCGATCATTATCCACGTAATCTATGCGTTGGCCTTTTCGACACCTGTCATGGTGCGCGTCTATGGCAGAGCACGACGCGTCATTCAGGGTACTCTTGGCGCTGTCTTCACGTTTGCAGGATTGAAGCTTCTGACCAGCCGGACGTGACGTGCGTCTGATCTTCTGGAACTGCAGCATGGCGCTTCATCGCAAGGTGGAGGCCCTGCTTTCGCAGAAACCCGACATTGCGGTCGTATCCGAATGTGCAAGGCCAGATATCCTGGCCGAACGCGGCGTCACCGACCTTGAAGCCTGCTCGGTGCTTTGGATGGGGGAAAACCCCCACAAGGGTCTGGGTATTTTCGCTTTCAACGACTTCACTGTATCGCGGGTGGAACCTTTCTACCCGACACTCCGTTTTGTTCTTCCTGCACGCATCGAGGGGCCGCGGACATTCAACCTTTTGGCCGTCTGGGCCCAAAATGCCAGCCCAGGTATCACACGCAAACACCAAAGCGGTCCGCTGCGCCGGGCCCTGACCAAATACAAGACTTTCATAGACTCCGGACCGACAGTCATCGGCGGGGACTGGAACAGCAACGCGATCTGGGACAAACCGGGGTGGCGGATAAATCACATGTCCAAGGTCAATCTGCTGGAAGGCATGGGCCTTTACAGCGCCTACCATGCCTTTCACGAAGAAGAGCACGGGCGCGAAACAATCCCTACGCACTACTGGCGCGACAGGCGCATCGACGGTCCGACCTATCACATCGATTATGTTTTTGCGCCTTTGCCGTGGCTTCGAAATACAAGGGAATTCGAGATCGGCACCTTCGACGACTGGATTGGAAACGGTCTGAGTGATCATGTGCCATTGATCATTGATTTTTAAGGCAAAGCGCGGTCGGTGCAAGCTTGCAAATTCTCACCATTTGCTGATCCGTTTCATCAGAAAAGAGTTTCCCAATTCAAGGCCACCGCTTGTTGGCCCGCGACACGGGCTAACAAGCGGTGCATCAAAGAACCCGCAAAAACTGAAGCATTACACCTTGTTCAGGTCCTTGATCAGCAGCAGAACGTCTCCCGTGTAATAGGGCTGGCATGGATGAAGCCGAACGGGCGCGCTTTCCTTGAGATCATAACCAAGGCGCTGGTAGAGGCGAACGGCACCCGTGTTCTGGGCGTAAACCTGAATGCTCATCGTCGATTTGCCGTTTTCCCGCGCCAGGCTTTCTGCCGAGGCCAGCAACGTGGTGCCCAGCCCCCGGCCGCGATGCCCAGGAAATGTGGCCAGGGCATTGATATACCAGGTGCCGACCGAGTGTTTCTCTAGCTCCACAAAGGGCGCGATCGGTGCGGGAAGTGTATCGGGGTCATCTTCCGGTGCGGTATCGATAGGATAGCTCAGCACCATGCCCGTGACGAGATCCTGATCTTCCGTCACCAGAGCGTTCGTGAAGGAGAACCCTCCAGACGGTCTTCTTGCCCGGTCTGCACCGACATCAAGTGGCGCCTGATCGTTTTCGCAGGCCCGGCTCCAAAGCCAGTTCGGGATACCCTCGCCCGCGATATCGATGAGCTTGGCGAGCGGCTTCGCATCCAGTGCGGTGGCTTGCCGAATTGCACGGTTGGTTTGAATATTCATGTTTTCAACTCGAAAGTTACTATTTGGGAATTCAGTTGAGTACGTCCGGCAGATCACCGGCATGACGCCTGCGGTTCGCTGTTTTCAGTGCGCAGTGACCGGGCCCACCGGACCTCCTGAATCCCACTCCAGATGAGACTTTTCGACTTCCACGGGCGCGGCGTGATCATGTTGATCAGAAGGAGCGGCCAATTCATTGATATTCAGTCTTGCGGCTCCAGCGAGCGGAACCACCAAATACTGGAAGCATTCGCCGTCGAGTGCTTTTCCGACCGCTGGCCGGACTTCATCAAGTAGCAGTTTGGTTGCTGCGACGGAACGCTTCCGGTCCGCGGCAAGGTCGGAGGAAACGCTGGCCCCCGACTGAGCCTGACCGGCCAACGAGAGAACAAGCAAGGGCGATAATACAATTGATTTCAACATTTTAGCATTCCAATTCAAATAATGTGCAAATTCGAGACACGGCGGTTCAAGCTGCTGGTCGGAACTGATCATGTAAAGCAATGCACCCGACATGCCTGTGATCCGTGCCACAGCACCCGCCAACGACACGAATGTTGGGCAGATGGCGCAAGAGGTCTGCACTCAACCGGCCGAGTTCGCCCGGGTTTCCGTCATCAAGGGTTTCCGCTTCATCCAGTTCGGCATGGCTCATTCGCGAGGCGTTCGACCTGATGCCACCGACCCGCAGTTTCCACGATGCACCGGTTTCCAGCACCTCCCGGAAATGGTCGGGGTGAGCACAGTTGATCATGTAGTAGAGCGGACTGCTGTCGGTGGCCTCATCAACCTCTTCAATGGCTTCACGCAATGGCTGGCCGGATGGCAACCGGCCATCGGTTTCCAGCGTAAAGGCGATCACGGCCGGTAGATCGATTTCCCTTGCGGCCCGCGCGATACCAACCGCCTCCCCGGCATGTGTCAGCGTCATTGCGCTGATCATGTCTACACCGGCGCGTCCCAGGGCATGAATTTGGGGTGCATGGATCAAAAGCGCATCTTGATAAGAAAGTGTCGCGTCCGGGGCATAGGCATCGCCCGACGGGCCTACGAGCCCGTTGACCAGGATCGGCAAACTGTCCGTTTCGTGCCGCTTGCGGATCTCGGAGACAAAACCTACCGCCCGTTCGTTTGTCTGAAGAACGTCCGGGACCGATTTGCCCAATGGTCCTGCCCAGGCCACGCCCGCTCGCCAGGTCGGCGCATCCAGGATGAAACCGCGACCCGACTGGCGCGCTATTTCGACAAAACGTTCATAGTATTCGACCAGATCCCACCGTCCCTGATCGCTGTCCAGCAACACCGCTGCTGAAAAGCACGGCAGTTCATATCCCTTGTCAAAGATAAGATAGGTTTCCAGTCCGCCGTCGGATAGAAAGAAACGATCGGCCTGCATAAGCTCTTGAATTCGCATGAAAGCTGTCCTCTTGTGTTGATGACAAGAGACTTATTCGACGCCACGCCAAGCTGATAGTTGTCGCGTGGTCCGGTTGCGAAGATATTTTTTTCGTTTTATTTTCAATGAGTAAGGGAAGATTTTCTCCAAAGGTGTTTGCTTTGGGGAGTGTCAACTGGACTCGCGGTACAGTCGGGATGCAGCCGATGAAAGAGAAAATCGACACACGAACGAGAATACTCGACATTGCGGAAGCCGCGGTTCTTGAGAAAGGTTTCGAGGCAACGTCCATAGAAGAAATTGTCGCCGGTGCCGAGATTTCACGCGGCGGTTTCTTTTACCACTTCAAGGACAAGAACGCGCTGGCACGTGCCATGCTGGAGCGATACATCGAAGTCGAAAATGCTCTCTACGACGATCTGTTTGCGCGCGCCCGCGAACTGAATGACGACCCGTTGCATTGTATGCTCATCGGCCTGAAGCTGCTGGCAGAAATGCTGGAAGAAATGCCGACCGGGCACCCCGGTTGCGTGATCGCGTCGACGGCCTATCAGGATCGCCTGTTCGACGAAGGTGTCCGGGAATTGAACCGGCAGGCCATTCTCGGATGGCGAAAGCGGTTCAGAGGCATGTTCGAAGACATCTCGGAGCTCTACGAACCCAGGGAACCGGTCAATCTCGACGCGCTCGGAGACATGGTATCAGGCGTGGTTGAAGGCGGTCTCGTGTTGCAGCGTGCCTTGCGAGAGCACAACAACGCTTCCGAACAGATCATGTTGTTCCGCACCTACCTGAAGCTGCTGTTTGCACCCCGGTGATTGTCGCCGCCAACGACGCATCCCGAACGCGCGACCCCAGCCGTTCCCGTCGCTAATCCTTCCGGAATCTGACCGGCGGCGACTTCTCAGGCAAGAGCCCTGAACGAAAGCGTTGCAGAACAAATTGCAAAAGCAGGCCGACAAGCAGCATGCGGATGAATGAACTGCGGGTCGCCCATTCGGGTGGCAGGCGATTGGTGAAGATCTCCGTGACCGACCAGAGTGTCCAGATCGTCAGTGCGCCCAGAATGGCGCCCCTGTTGTTGCCCGAACCGCCGGCCATAAGCATCACCCAGACCAGGAAGGTCGTCAAAAGCGGGTCGGTCGCCGTTGGTGACAGGAAGCGGAAATAGTGAGCCGACAGACCGCCTGCAACACCCATGACCGCGCAGCCGATGACGAAGGTCTGAATGCGGTATTTCTCGACATTCTTGCCGGCAGCCAACGCGGAGGCTTCGTTGTCCCGTATCGCGCGAAGGCTGCGGCCCCAGGGGCTGTCGTAAAGCCGGGAGGTGGCAACATAAACCAGAAGTACGATCACCCAGACGAAGCCAAGAAAAACAACGTCCGACATGCGTCCCGTGGTGAAGTCGGAAAGTGGTCTCGGTATCCTGGAAACACCCAGGCTGCCATTCGTCAGCCAACTTTCGTTGACAAAGACGAGGCGCAAGATCTCGGCGATGCCGATGGACGCCATGGCGAGGTAGTCACTCTTGAGCCGCACGCAGATGCGGGCAACTGCCCAGCCCGTTATGCCCGCAACGAGCGCCGCACCGACAAGGCCGATCGGAACCGGCATTGAAAATCCGCCCAGGTGCCTGCCGGATGCCGCCGTCGAAAGGATCGCGGAGGTGTATGCTCCGACACCGTAGAAGCCGGCTATGCCTGCATTGAAGAGACCGCCCATGCCCCATTGGACATTGAGTGCAAGACAAAGCAGCGCGTAAATGCCGCCCATGATCAACAGGCTCACCACGTAGAAGAAAAGGCCGGTCAGTTCCATTACAAGAGCCTCCCCTTGAACAGCCCCTGCGGGCGGAAGATCAGCAGCGAAATCATGATCACGAAGGCGACTGCGGTCTTGTAAGACGGTGAGATCAGCGCTTCGTCGCCGATCCAGTGATAGGAGGACAATTCCTCTGCCATGCCGATGATGAAGCCGCCGGCCATGGCGCCCATTGGCTTGCCGATGCCGCCGAGAATGGCCGCCGCGAACATGGGCAGCAGCAGGTTCCAACCCAGGTTCGGGTGCGCGCTGGTGTTCAGTGCTGCGAAGGCTCCGGCAACGGCAGCGAGCGCGGCACCGATGATCCAGGTCCAGCGCACGACCTTCGCGGTATCGAGGCCGGAGACTTCTGCAAGTTCGGGATCATCCGCAACAGCGCGCATGGATCGGCCGGTCCTCGTCGCCGTCAGGAAAAAATGCAGCAAAACCGCGATCACCGCCGTCGTCACAATCGCCTGAAGGTGCAACACCGATACCCGGAAGGTGTCGAACAGGATCAATGGCGGTCGAACCCCGGCGACAAGGACCTGGTTCTCCGAGCCCCAGACAAGCTGGATCAGAGAACGGAACACAAGCGCGATCCCGAAGGAGGAAATCACCGTGTAGATCGTCGGCAGGTCGCGGAGCGGGCGGTAGAAATAGCGGTCGACGAAAAGGGCGGCGAAAACCGTCAGCGCCATGCCGAACGGCACGAGCAGAAGCGGGTTCACCGGCATGAGCGCTGCGACGGCCAGGATCCCGTAGGTTCCGAGCGTCATCAGGTCACCATGGGCGAAATGCGCGAACCGCAAAATCCCGAAGATCATCGATATGCCTACGGCGCCGAGTGCATAGATGCTGCCGATGGTGAGTGCCGGAAACAGGTAGAAATTGATGAATTCGCTCATCCGGCAGCGCCTCCGAGAAAGAGACGGCGTACGTCTTTGTCGCCAAGCAGTTCCTCGCCTGTGCCGCTGACGTGGTTGCGGCCATTGACGAGGATGTGGCCGTGATCGGCGATCTGCAATGCCTGGCGGGCGTTCTGCTCGACCATCAGGATCGTGATCCCTGTCTTGCGGATATCAAGCAGAAGATCGAAAATCCGTTCCAGGTAGGCAGGGGAAAGGCCTGCTGTCGGTTCGTCAAGCAGCACCAGTTTCGGTTCGCTCATTAGGGCACGGCCCATCGCAACCATCTGCCTCTGCCCGCCCGAGAGTTCTCCTGCAGGCTGCCTGAGCTTGCCCTTCAGATCGGGAAACAGCGAAAGAACCCTTTCGCGCGTCGCCTTCTGATCGGCTGGCGGTGCCGCGTAGGTGCCGACATCGAGGTTTTCATCAACCGTCATGGAAGGGAACACGTTTCTGTTCTGTGGAACGGCGGAGACACCCAGCGGCACAAGCGCGGATGTCCTGCATTCGGTCAGCTCACGTTCACCAAGCCGGATGGTTCCGGCGGAAACGCTCGTGAGCGCAAATATGGTCTTCAAGAGCGTTGACTTTCCCGCGCCATTCGGACCCAGGACGACAGCAATTTCACCAGGCTCCACGCTCAGCGAAATATCCTCGATGATCGGCGGGCCGCCATATCCAGCCGTCAGCCCCGTGACGGAAAGCTGCTCGGTCATAGCTGGGCCTCGTACTTTCCGCCGCCGAAATAAGCTTCGATCACACGTTCGTCCTGCCTGACCTCGTCGACCGTTCCCTCGGTCAGCAGAGTGCCCTGCGCCATCACCAAAACGTGGTCGCACAGTTTGGAAACGTAATCGAGATCGTGCTCGATCAGGCAGAACGTAAGGCCCCGTTCCCTGTTCAGCATCAGGATCTTGTCAGCCAGTTTGCCGAGCAAAGTCCTGTTGATACCCGCACCAATCTCGTCGAGCAGAATGATCTTGGGGTCGCGCATCAGGGCGCGGCCGAGTTCGACCAGTTTCTTCTGGCCACCGGACAGGTTTCCGGCCTTTTCGTCAATCACATGTTCCAGTTCGAGCAGGCGAACAGTTTCGCGTGCGGTTTCATAGATCCCACGCTCTTCCTGCAAATACCGGCCACGCCGAAAAATGACATTGAATACGTTCTCGCCGTCTGGCGCCGCCGCAGACGCCATCAAGTTCTCAAGCACGGAAAGCTGCGAAAATTCGTGCGGGATCTGGAAGGTTCGTGCCAGTCCGGCCTGAGCCCGCTGGTACGGCTTCAGTCCCGTTACATCATGGCCATCGAAATGAACACGGCCAGACGTTGGCCGGATCGCCCCGGCAATGACATTGAATGCGGTTGTCTTGCCCGCACCATTGGGTCCGATAAGACCCGTGATGCGGCCTGCGCCGATTTCGAAGCTTGCATGGTCTACCGCCCGCAAGCCTCCAAAATCGACGCAGATCTCGTCCAGTTGGATCACGCTACGATCAATCCGGCTTATTCGATGATGGCTATCTGCTTGTAGCCGTCGCCGTCGACGACGAACTTGCCGATATAGCCCCCGACATCCCCGTTTTCGTCGAACTCCGCAGTGCCGCTGGCACCGTCATAGTCGATGTCCTTGCCTTCCTTGATCAGGGCGACGGCCTTGGCCCAGTCGCCCGGCCCCACTTTCTCACCCGGAGCCATCGCGACTTGACGAAGAGCCTCGGCCATTTTGGCACGGTCCGTGGAACCGGCTTTCTCGATTGCCAGCAGAGCAAGGAATGTCGCGTCATAGGTCTGATCCACAAATGCCTTGTCGGCACCTTCGCCGTATTCGGCGTTGAAGGCATCGTGGAGCGTTTTCTGCGCCGGGTTTTCAGCCGGAGATGTCGGCGAAGAGAAGAATGACGTCTTGAGCGCATCGGCGCCGACATTCTGGATCAGAAGTTCGTCGCGCAGCCCGTCGGTTCCAACGAACCTGTCGAACAAGCCACCTTCGATCGACTGCCTGACGATCTTGCCGCCGCTATCTCCAGCGTAAGCAATCACGACGAGCGCCTGGGCATCCCCCTTGGCAAGGCTCGCCAGTTCAGAACGATAGGAATCCTTCTTTTCCTCATGCTTGTTTTCAGCAACGATTTCACCGCCGGCCTTCTTGTAGGCTTCCTTGAAGGTCTGGCCGATACCAACACCATAGTCGTTGTTCACATATGTGAGCGCGACTTTATCAAGACCTTCTTCAAGCACCATCTTGGCGAGAATTTCACCCTGATAGTTGTCGGAAGGAACAATGCGGAAAACAAGGCCATCATCCTGCAGTTCAGTCATGGCCGGCGAGGTTGCCGTTGGCGAGATCTGCGCAACACCTGCCGGGATAATCGCAGCTTCGGCTGCCGCAATCGTGGTTCCGGACATCAGCGACCCCATGACAATGGGGACGTTCTCGATGTTGACCAGTTTTTGGGCCGCATCGACGGCACCCTGCGCGGTCCCGGTGGTATCGCCATAGATTGCGACCACTTCTTCGCCCAGCAACCCACCCTGGTCATTCACGTGTTTGACAGCGAGGTTTGCCGCGTTTTGGAGCGGCGGAATGAAATTGGCGATCGGTCCGGTAATATCCATCAGGACGCCGATCTTGGTCTCCGCGTAGGCCAGAGAACTGGTGCCCAGCATCAACGTGGCGGCTGCAAGTGTAGTCAACTTCTTCATGCTTACTTCCCCTCATCGATTATTGTTATGTCCAATGCGCCCGTTCATTTCCTCCCAGACGAGCTCAGAACCTCGGTTTTGAACCGGCCCGGCAAGCTGACTTCAAGCAGCTCGAGGTCGGTTGTTGCGCCAGTGTATCGCGTCGCCATGTCCGGCGGGATCACGAAGGCGTCTCCGGCGGACAGGCGGTAAGGGTCTTTACCTTCGCCCTCCAGTGTCATTTCGCCTGCCAGCACAAAGTTGAAAAGAATGTCACAGTCGTGCCGCGTCCAGGGAGAAGCCTCCCCTGTTGCACGTGCAACCATAACAGATGCGACGCCCCTGGTGTTGTCCGAGATGCTTGTGTCCCGGACTTCGAAACCAGGAATACGGTAGGGTTCGAAAGTGCTCCCTCTGGCAAGATTGTGCACGAATTTCTGTCCTTGCCACTCCCTGTCCGGGCGTTCAACCGGCGTCGGCAGGGTCATTTCGTGATCAATCTCGGTAACATGCTCTGCCGGCACACCGATCTCGATCACCTCTATGCCGTCGGCAGCATGCATGACCCGGTGCCGGATTTCCGGCGGCTGAATGAAACAGTCGCCTGCCGTCAGCCGTCTCACATCACCCTGGTCCTCATAGAGAACATCAACCCAGCCCCGGACACAGAAGATCAGCTGAAAACCCACCTTATGGAAATGGACCATATCGGGAACCGGACCGTCGGGCACCCGGATGTGCGAGGCGATCATTGCCCCACCCAGGCGAGTTGGCACGAGGTCCCGGTATTCCATGCCGGCACGGCCGATCACCCAGGGTGCCTGATCGGCCAGCCGGCGAACGACGAAGGCGTGTCTGGTCTCGGGCAAGACCAGCGGCGGATTGAGTTCATCGATCTCGATCCGCGTACCGTTGGGCGCGACAAGGACACGTTCACCACCACCAAATTCGTCAGGGTCGTCCGTCAGGATCCGGATAGTGCCGGGTTTCTCCTGTGCGCCCTTTTCAATCCGTATTCGCAAACCATGGCCGGAAAACACCGCGATCTCGGGGCTGTCCGCCGGATAGATCATGTCGAGCCGCAACTTCAGCACCTTGGTAAAAAACGGCAGGTCCTTGCTGAGATCCTCGGTCGGCAATCGTATTTCCGCGCGTGTTTCCATCAATCCGTTTCCATCATCTTTTCCGTCTGCCAGCATCAACCGTTTCGAGCAGCAGTCGGCGTCTTGTGCTTCTGCGCTTCTTCGTGTGCGGCGAGATAGGCCGCCTCACCATCAAAAACGAAACGTAATATCCGGTCGGAAGCCGCAACGGCATCGCGTAGTCGAAATGCCTCAAAGAGCCGGGCATTGCCTTCCACGATGACCGGGTGATTTTCCGGATCGGCAAACGTCATCATGCGAACTGCCTGGACCTGGGTCATGTAGCGTTGCAGCGTCTTGCGGAGCGATGAATTCGAGACGGCATTCACCCAGCCGTTTCTGAATATCTCGCAGGCCCGAAACAGATTTTCCTGGTCACCTTCTTCCATTGCGAAACGGGCATCTTTCAGCGTCGCGTCCAGCAGCAGAATTTCCACCTCCGACAAGCCCTGTGCCGCCAGTGCCGCTGCCCTGGGTTCAAGCAGGCGTCGAAGGTCGAAAATCTCAAGGATCTCCTGGTGATCGATCCTCGGCAGAATGAACCCCTTGGTCGACGGCTCCAGATATCCTTCATGGGCCAGACGCATGAGAGCGTCACGCGCCGGCATCCGCGACACACCGAATTCCGCCGCAACCGCCGTGTCGACCAGCCGGTCCTTCAGACCGATTTCACCCTTTTGAATGCGCCCTACCAGTACGTCATGAATCTGAGCGCTGGTATTTTGCCCCACACCGGAAGACAGGGAAGATTTCAGATCAGGCAAATTCTCCCCCATACTTCGCTGCGGTGGCAAAATCGTATACTAATCTGGAGTGAAACTTGGCCTGATACTGCTTGTCAGCAATATTTTCGGCGCCATTCCAATCCTTTAAGCTTGAACTATTTCGAAAACTGTATACGAATAATCACCTACCGGTCAATACCAGCCGACCCGCAAAAACGCATCGCCCGAGAGACACGCATGACCGACAGGAAAGAGGGTTATTTCCTCTATCATTCCATAGGACAGTATCCTGGCAAGGAAGCCGACCTCTGCAAGGCGATGGCGGAACTTGCATCTGTGTGGAGTGCCCCGGATGATCAGCAGTGGTCCTATATGCTCGGCAAACGGGCCGAGTTCATTGACCTGTGGCGCGCGCTGATCGATGCTCCCGAAAGATCGACGACGACCTGCGAAAACGTCACGCAAGGGGTTCATATGCTGCTGACGTCACTGCCGGCCGACCGATTGCGCGGCCGGACGGTTCTGGTCGCAGCGGATTGTTTTCCCTCCAATCACTTTCTGCTTTCAAGGCTGCAGGAGCGTTTCGGATTCGAGCTCAAGACCGTCCACCCGAGGCAGGGTGCAAGCTGGGTTGCCGATGACGACATGATTGCCGAATGGGACAGCGATGTAGCATTGGCGCTTGTCACCTGGGTCAGTTCGACCACTTCGCACAAGACCAACCTGGAAAATCTCGCCACGCACGGCCGTGCGATGGGCAGCCTGATCGGGGTCGACATCACGCAAGCAGCTGGGTTGCTGCCGTTTTCGGTTCAGGAGCCGGAGATTGATTTTGCGGTTTCGACGAGCCTCAAGTGGATGTGCGGCACACCCGGTGCCGGCATGCTTTACGTTCACCCCGACCTGATCGCGGAGTGCCGGCCCGAACTGCGCGGCTGGTTCAGCCAGGACAACCCGTTCAACTGGGATATCGATGCATTCGACTATGCTCCCGATATCCGCCGTTTCGACAACGGAACACCCGCCATTCTGCCCGCGGCAGCAACGATCCCCGCCCTCAAATGGCATGCGACGATCGACACGCGCGCCCTTCTGCATCACAACAGATTGCTGTGCGACATTGTTATCGAGGGCACTGACGAGTTGGGGCTGACCCTGCTGACTCCTCGTAATGAGCAGGAGCGGGGCGGTAGCCTGATGATTGACCTGACATCGGAAGGCATTGCATCAGAAACGCTCGCCACATTGAACGCGGCCGGATTTTCCGCCGATATCCGCGGCACAATCCTTCGGTTGTCGCCAGGCATCCAGACAACGGAAGAGGCAACGCGAGAACTGGTCAACTTGCTCGGCGAGTCACACTCTGGTCACTGAAATTCAGGCTGCGAAACTCTCGACAGTCTTAAGCGCACCGTCCAGTTCACCGCCCTTTTCCTCCTTGAGTGCTGCTTCCCGCAGCCGCGCGACCCACTGCGGACCGTCGTCCCGGTTTTCAACCATGCGTGCACCGGACAGGACCTTGTCGAATTTCGACAAGCCGCGTGCATGGGTATCGGAATATCCCTTGATCAGGCGCCGGCAGCGCAGGATCTCAACAGCCATCCCGTACCGGTCAGGCAGATAACCCGACACCATCTGGAGCCATGCGTTCAGGTGATCCTGTTCCATTTTATGTCTCAGGGTCTTCAGCCGCCACTTTCGCAACCCGCCGAGAAAATACAGCATCGCGAAGCCGCGCAGGCTGTCGGTGCGGATGCGGCGCCCGCGATTGAACCAGCGATCGATCCTTTTCATCCAGGCCGGATCGTTCTCCAGTTTCCGGCCCGTCTTTTCCGGCAGCAGCCCGACAATCTCTTCCGCGCGCGGATGAAGATAGTCGGTCAATTGCAGAACATTGCCGTCTCCAAGACGCATCTCGTCTTCGATCCTATCAATGCGCTGCGCGCGTGTCTTGAGGTCGGCGACGCGGATCACATCGTCATAAGCCATTGCGTTGGCGATATATTTCGCCGCCTCGCTGGACAATTCGAATTTATTGTCTTCACTATCGGCCTCGATCAGGGGCGACAGGCGGTCAAGATATTCGGCCCCATAGGTGCAGTCCTGAAAGTCCACGACCTTGGTCAATCCGGCGGTTGCCATTTTACGGACTGGTTCGGGAAACGCCGCGATACGGGCTTCAAGGCTTGCCCACGCGGCCTGGCCGGCATCGGGTCCTCTGGGAGCAACGAGCTCCTGTTTTGAAGCAACCGGTTCTGCCGATTGTTCCCTTGCGCCGTTTTCCGCCAGGTCATAGCCCGCAGCAAAGGCGCGCAGGCTCGCTTCAACTCCCTTGCCACCCGCTCGGATTGCGTCCTCGAAGGCGGCGCGTTCGAATGGCAACGCCCCGGAGCCTGCGAGGGCACCAAAAAGCGAGGCCGAGATCACCGAGCCGACCTTGACCGCTGCGGTGTCCATGTCGGCGAGTATCAGTTTCTGCGATGCAACTTCGGCCGCGGCTTTGACTTCTTCGGACGAGGCCATGCCGTCTCCCGGCACGGTTTTCTCCGAGACCGCCAGCATCCGGTGGGTCGAGGCGATCAGCGTGGTCCTGTCAGGGGTTACAAAACCGCGCATGATTGCACGACCCGCTTCCATCATTTCCGCGGCGATAGTGATGTCCACGTCACCAGCAGACGGCGCCAGCGAAAAGACAGGGGTTGTTACATCGCCGGGAGCCATCTCGATATAGTAGATGGTCGCACCTGTCCTCTGGGCAACGCCGGCAACACTGGTCGCCTGACAATGATAGCCCTGGGCACGTGCCAGAGACTCGATCCAGTTTGTCAGAACACCACCGCCCTGGCCGCCGACGGCCATGACGGCAAGCTTAATGATGCCATCCAGCGCCGGATCGGTGGGCTGCGCATCAAGTGGCAACACCAGCGACATCAGATGCCCTCCCGGGAAAATGTTAGACGTTTGCTCGTGCGCCGATCCTGCAGCCAGGTGATCACCTTCCTGCGGATCCCGGCGAGCCAGGTTTCAAATCCTCCAGGGTTATGGACCACTTTCGCCTCGTAGAAGGACGGGCACAGGATCGCGGCATCTGCCACTTCGCCGCAATTGCCACAACCGACGCAGGACTGGTCGATGTGGGCAACGGGGTCGTCCCTGAGCGGATCGTCCAGTTTCTTGAGCGACAGAGAGGGACACCCGGACAGGCGGATACAGGCGTGATCTCCCGTGCAGACATCCTGATCGACACCGAAACGCGGCAACTCCACCCTTCGTCCGTCTGCAATCGCCTTGTTGCGCTGTGGCTTTTCCCGTCTCTGGCGGTTGAGCATGCATTCCGAAGACGCAACAATCACCTTCGGTCCCTTGTAGTCCGTCGTCAGGGCCTCACGAATGGTTTCACGCATCTTGGTGACATCATAGGTTCTGTCGATCTGCCGGATCCACTCCACCCCGGCACCCGCCAGCGCCTTGGAGATCGGATTGTTGGTCGACTTTGACTTGTTCAGGGCACGGCTAGACGGGACATCCTGACCGCCGGTTGCCGCTGAATAGTAGTTGTCGACGATGATTGCGACACTGTCCGACTTGTTGAACACCATGTTGCCGATCGACGAACTGAGGCCATTGTGCCAGAAACCGCCATCGCCCAGGATCGAGATCGCCCGCCGTTCGCCACCGCCATCGAAGGCGGCATTCGAAGCAGGTCCCAGGCCGTAGCCCATCGTCGAACCTCCAATTTCGAACGGCGGCAGGCAGGCGAACAGATGACAGCCGATATCTCCGGTGATCTGGCGTGCGCCGAGTTCCTGTTCGGCAAGTTTCAGCGAGGCGAAAATCGGTCGCTCCGGACAACCGGTGCAAAAGCCGGGCGGGCGGATCGGCACTGTCTTGCTGAGATCGGGCATTTGCGGCTTGGGAGAATTCGGCGCCAGCACCTTTGCCGGCAACAATTCCGGCGCGTATTGACGGACAAAGGCTTCAAGTCCATCGAACATGATCTGACCGGTATATTCGCCTGCCTTCGGGAAGATGCCCTTGCCTTCCAGCTTGGTGGACGCACCTTCCTTGTAGAGCATCGCGCCGATCTGCTGTTCGATGAATTCCGGCTGACCTTCCTCCACCAGAAGCACGGCTTCCTTGTTCCGACAGAAATCGAGAACATCGGATTTGACAACCGGATAAGTCACGTTCAAGACGTAGAGCGGGACAGAAGTGTTGCCGCTAATATCGGCAAGGCCCAGCCGTTGCAGAGCGCGGATGACACTGTTGTACATGCCGCCAAGGCACATGATACCGACCTTGCCCGCGTCCGGTCCGAACCGCTCGTTGAGCCCGTTTTCAAGAATGTATTTCTCCGCGGCGGGCCAACGGTTGTCGATCTTGTCATGCTCATGCGCATAGGACATGGGCGGCAGAACCACGCGCTTGAAATCCCGCTGCGGATTGGCAAGCGCCGTCTTGACCGGCAATGGCGGCGGGACATTGTCCGTGGTGTCGAAACTGCCCGTCACGTGACATGAGCGGATCCGTACCATCAGCATGACGGGAGTATTGCTTGCTTCCGACATGTTGAAACCGTCACCAACCGCCTTGACGATGGACGGCAGGTTCGGACGCGGATCCAGCAGCCAGAACTGTGATTTCATGGCGAAGGCGTATGACCGTTCCTGCATGATGGAGGAACCTTCGCCGTAATCTTCCCCGACAATGACAAGCGCGCCGCCATTGACACCGGAAGAAGACAGGTTCGCCAACGCGTCCGACGCCACATTCACGCCGACGGATCCCTTGAAGGTCACGGCACCTCGAATGGGATAGTGAACCGAAGCTGCCAGCATGGCCGCTGCGGCGGCTTCGGAGGCGTTGGCTTCAAAACGAATGCCCAGTTCGCTCATCAGATCTTCTGCGTCAGCCAGGACATCCATCAGATGCGATATGGGCGCGCCCTGGTAGCCGCCAACATAGCCAACGCCGTTTTCCAGAAGCGCCTTGGTGATGGCAAGGATGCCCTCCCCTGTGAAGACGTCTCCCGATCCTTTGCGAAGATGCTCTACCTCAGCCTTGAACGACCTTTCGGCCATCGGCTCCTCCCTCAGCGGTCTCTGGATCCCTTTCGAAGAAAGCGGATCTAAATCGGATGCTTGCGCACGTTTTTCAAAATGGTCTGCAATGTCGCAACAAAGGTTCGCTGATCAGCGTCGCTGATCCCGCGAAACATCTGCTGGTGGGCCGTTGCCAGATGCGGCCAGAGCATGTCATGCGTGTGCCGTCCCTCTGTCGTCAGGTGTATCCGAACAGCCCTGCTGTCGTCCTTGTCGGTGACCCTTTCCACCAGGCCGTCGCGCTCCAGCGCATCAAGGGCACGACTGAGCGTCGATGTTTCGACCACGGCGTAAATCGACAGATCCCGGATCAGCAATCCATCAAGCACGGAAAGGACCGCAAGCGCGCGCATCTTGGGCGTCGTGAGCCCGAGTTTTGCCATTTCATCACGCAGCGCGGCATTGTAGCGCCCCATGATGCGGTTCATCAGGTAAGGCGGAAAATTCTCAAGTCCGATCTCACCCAGGCGCGGGACGCGGGCATTCTGCTCCATCAGCTCCAGCCCGTCTTCCTTTTTCATGCACCCATCCTTTTTGCCAGGTTGTAGCCGGACCCGCCGCCAAGCCCCGGACCCGGATGCGTCGAGGCACCGATCATGTGAAGGTTTGCAATTGCGGTGGCGCTGTTAACGGATTGGGTGAAGGGGCGCCAGACGAAAAACTGGTCAATGCTACAGGCACCGCCATAGGGATCGCCGCCCACAAGGTTCATGTTGAGATCGTTCAGGTCGGCAGGTGAATAAGCGCGGCGTGCGAGCCTGATCCCGTCAAAATTCCGGATGTGCCTTCGCAAAATTTCCTCAAGCCTGTCGGCGAAGGCTTCACGCACAGCCTCTGTCCATTCCGGGCCCGTCTCGATCTCGCCTGCGGCATCTCCCTTGATCACGCGCGGTGCATCGGGGATCTGGAGCCACAACACTGCTTTCCCATCCGGCACACGTGACGGATCCAGCCTGTGCGGCTGGCCGACACAGATTGTCGGCGTTACCGGCAACAGGCCTCTTTCGGCCTCGTTTGAGGATTTCGAGACACTGTCGATCCCGTCTGTCAGGTGGATCAATGCAACATCTTCAAGTCCGTCAGCAATCCATTCCGGCTCGCCGCTCAACGCGTAGTGCAACTGGAAATTTCCGCGCCCGTACCTGTAACGCTCCGCATGTGCCGGCGGCGGCGCGTCTTCGAGCAGCCGTTGGTGGAGTTGTGTCGGTGTGACCGAGGCAATGACGGATTTCGCTTCGATACTCTGACCGCCGCCCGTCTCGACTCCAACTGCCTTGCCGTTCGTGACGATGATACGCTCGACATCGACACCGGTGCGGATCTCGCCCCCATTTTCCTCGATCAGGCCTCGAAACACCTCCGGTACCTTTCCCGCGCCCCCCTTGGCAACGGGAGCCCCGGCGGCTTCCAGCGCAAACGCGATGACCCGGCCCATCTGGCCGGAATAGGTGCTTTCCGGAGTCAAACCGGTGTGCAATACCCACGGCGCCCAGAGTGCCTGCACTGTTTCACTGTCGTAACCGTGTTCCAGCCAGGCTCGTGCAGGCTGAAGGGCATCACCGAACCAGGTTTTCAACCCGTTCAATCCGAGTTTCCAGGCCTGTCTGGCCATGAGCCGCGCCATCTTGCCTGACCAGAGCGGGCTGCCCAGCAGGGCAAACAGAAAATCCGCATCCGCCTCAATGCCTCCGACATCTGCTGCATGCTGACTGCCGTCTCCCGGCCCAAGGGCATCAAATGCGGCGACATTGGCTGCACGGTCCATCGTGAGGACGGCCGTCTGGCCGCCTGGGCGCAGTACGGCGGTGGGATTGGCAGCGTGACAGAACTCAAGGCCGTGGCGACCGAGGTCCGCGGCGATCTCACCATAAGCCGGAGACGTCAGAAACAGAACGAAGGTGGCCGCCATCACATCATGATGAAAACCGGGCAGCGTGATCTCTTCGGTCCGCATGCATCCGCCAATGCGATCCGATCGCTCGAGCACCAGAACAGGTTCGCCCTTGCGCGACAGCAATGCTGCCGCGACGAGTGCGTTGATCCCGGAACCGATAATCACATGCGGTGCGGACACGAAACCGGCCTCAGTTGCGAGGAACCAGGGCCAAAGCGCGGATCGGGCTGCCCGTGCCGCGTTCGATCTTCAATGGCGCTGCAATGAGGATCGCGCCCTTTGCCGGGAGCTTGCTCAGATTGGTCAGCGACGCCAGACCGAAACAATTGTCCCTGTGAAGAAGATTGTGAGCCGGGTAGGGTGGCTCCATGCCACCGGCCTGGCCGGCATCCGTACCGATACACTGGGTCCCCCAACCGACAATCTTCTTCGACAGCAGATATTCGATTGCATCCGGGGTCGGGCCGGGGCTGTGCGGACCGGTCTCGTCGGTATTCAGGAACAGGTTCTCGTCATGCGCCCGGTTGTCCCAGTCGGTGCGCATGACGACCCATTCGCCGGCACCGATCGCACCATGCTCCGCTTCCCACGCCTTGATGAGGTCAGCGGTCAGAAGGAAATCGGCGTTTTCCGCGCTTTCCTTCGAGCAATCAATCACGTTTACCGGGGCGACGAGGCGCTGCACACTGAGCGTGTCGGTAAAGCCGTCTTCGTAGTCCTTACCCGTGATCCAGTGGTGCGGCGCATCGAAATGCGTGCCGGAATGCTCGCCCAGAACCATCCAGTTCCACGCGAAAAAGGGTCCGTCTGAATCATATTCGCTGATCTTGTGGATTTCGACCTTGGGCGTGTTCTTGGCGAAATCCGGCGGCAGCTGAATGATCGGCGTGCCCGGCCCCAAAACGCCCGTGCAGTCCACCACTTCAACTTCGCCGGACAGAATTTTCGACCCCAGTCCGCTGAGTGCGCTCTCTGCTGACATCTCTTGCTCCCTCTGTACCACTTGGCCTGTCGGCTCGTTTTAGCAATTCAATGCTAGACAGATTTAGTTGTATTTGCAATTATCTATTTCGAGGGGGACAAGGATTTGCGCGATGGATGAGACTCTGGACGGCGTGATCATCGGCAGCGGACACAACAGCCTGGCCTGCGCAGTCCATCTTGCTGCGAATGGCTGGAAGGTCGGCGTCTTTGAACGCGCTGCAACGCCTGGCGGGGCTGTAAAAACGGGAGAGTATACTCTTCCCGGGTATCGTCACGACTGGGCGGCAATGAACCTCTCCCTTTTCGCCGGATCCGGATTTTGCAAGGAACATGGCGACGAGCTGCGAAGCAATGGGCTGGAATTTGCTCCGGCATCTGATTGTTTCTCTTCCGTTTTTCCCGACGACTCCTGGTTGGGCGTCAGCAATGACCTCGAAACGACCGCTGGCAGGATTGAGGCGATCAGCCCGGAAGACGGGAAGGTCTGGCGAGAATTGACCAGAGAGTTTCCCGCCACTGCAGAAGCGCTGGTCGGTCTTCTGAGCAGCCCGGCAAAAAAACGTGCATTTGCATATATATTATATAAAAAGTGGCGACAGTCCGGAACGGCTGGCGTCCTCGACCTTGGCCGCTTCCTGCTGTCGTCACCCCGCGACTGGCTGAACGAGACCTTCGAATCCCCGAAAGTACGCGCGCTGCTCGGCGCCTGGGGAATGCATCTGGACTTCGCCCCCGACATCTCCGGCGGCGCGCTGTTTCCCTATCTGGAAGGCATGGCGAACCAGGCATTCGGAATGGTTCTGGGCAAAGGTGGCGCCGGAACCGCGACGTCCGCCATGATGTCGACGCTCGAAGCACGCGGCGGCACGGTAACCTGCGATGCAGAGGTTACCCGCATCATCCTCGAAAACGGCGCAGCGAAAGGCATCGAACTTGCCGATGGACGCAAGATCATGGCGAGCAAGGCGGTAATCGCGAATGTTGCCCCCAAGGCCCTTCTGAAGCTCGCCGGAGAGACCGGCAACACACACTACGACGACGGGCTGAGGAAATTTTCCCATGCTCCGGGAACGATGATGATGCATCTTGCCGTCGACGCTCTTCCCGACTGGCGAGCCGGCGACGAACTCAAGAAGTTCGCTTACGTTCATCTAGCGCCCGAAATCGACCAGATGGCCCGCACCTATGCCCAGGCACAGGCAGGACTGCTGCCCGACGAGCCGATCATCGTCTGCGGTCAGCCAACCGCGATCGATGCAAGCCGTGCGCCTGAGGGAAAGCACGTATTGTGGCTGCAGATCCGGATGGCGCCGGGGAACATCAGGGGCGATGCCGCAAACAAGATCACGGCAACAGACTGGGAAACGGCGGCCGAACCTTTTGCGGAGCGGGCGCTTGATATCGTTGAACGCTATGCGCCGGGAACACGCTCGAAAATTCTGAAATCGCATATTGTGACACCCGCCATGATGGAGGCGGACAATCCAAATCTGGTTGGAGGAGATCAGATTTGCGGAAGCCATCACCTGACCCAGCACTTCATGTTCAGACCTGTACGCGGCCATGCCGACGGAAGCACGCCGGTGGGGAACCTGTTCCATACCGGTGCTGCCGTTTGGCCGGGAGCAGGCACGGGAGCCGGGCCCGGATATCTTCTCGCTCGAAAGCTCGCCGGATAGCGAAAACGAAAACACGCACGGCGTTCAGATAAAAATGGGGAACATAACAATGAAGGTTTCAAGACGCACGCTTCTTAAAAGCGCGGCCGCCAGCGGAGTGCTGACAGCCGTGGGAACTCCCGTATTTGCAAGCGAAATCGATGAACTGGTTATCGCCTACAACGTCAATCTGCCGAGCTGGGACCCGACTGTCGGCCCATCTGCGGTGAACCCGACAATCCAGGGTATCTACCAGTCCGTTTTCGACATGTTCATTCATCAGAACCCGGATCTGAGTTTCGGACCGGGCATCGTGACCGAGTGGGGCTGGAACGACGACAAGTCCAAGATCTGGATGGATGTGCGCGAAGGCGTGACCTGGCACAATGGCGATCCGCTGACACCGGAAGACGTTGTCTGGTCGCTTGAAAGGGCCGGCAACCCGGAAACGGGCAATCCAATCCAGTTCATCTGGGGCAAGATCGGCAATTTCCAGATCGACGGCAACCGGATTACAGCGGATGTGAAGGAATACGAACCCACGATCTTCAAGTGGATGAGCTTCCTGACAGGCTACGTACTTCCGAAAAAATACTATGAAGAAGTCGGTGCGGAGGGCTTCGAAGCCAATCCGGTCGGAACCGGTCCCTATATGGTCGACAAGTTCGAGCGCAACGCGTTCGTGCGCTTGAAAGCCAACGAAAACTACTGGGGCGGTGCGCCGGAATTCAAGACGGTTACGATAAAATTTGTCACGGATGCTTCCAGCCGTACCTTCGAGGTCAGCTCAGGCAACTCTCACGTGACCCTGGAAATGCCTTACGAGGAATTCGACCGCCTGAAACAGCAGGACGGCATCGAGGGAACAGCGGCTCCAATCTCCGATATCGGCATGATATTCATCAATGATGTCGAACCGATGAACGATCCGAACGTTCGCATGGCAATGGCACACGCGATCGACAAGAAGACCATCATCGAACGGCTCCTGTCCGGCTATGGTGTTGCTATCGACACGCTTCAAACGCCTGACTACACCGCCTACGATCCTTCCGTCACGGTTCCCTATGACCCGGAAAAGGCAAAGGAACTGCTTGCCGCATCCGGATATGGTCCGGACAATCCGGTCAAGTTCAAGATCCAGACCACACGCGGTTTCAAGCCCAAAGACTACGAGATCATTCAGGTCATCGTCGGTCTGTGGCGCAAGGTAGGTATCGAAGCCGAAATCGAGGTCTACGAGATCGCCAAGCACTACGAACTGCGCGCGGCAGACACGCTCGCACCGGCTGCGTTCTACAACTGGGGCAACGCGATCGGGGATCCGACCACGTCGACAGGGTTTGCCATGTTCGGCCCGTCACCACATTCGGTCTGGGACGGGGAAGACCTGATGCAGATGATCATTCCGCTCTGGGGTGAAGCCGACGAGCAGAAACGCATCGACGGCTGGAAGGAAGTGGACAAGCACATTGCCGAAAACGCACTTGTGCTGCCGCTGATCCAGTATGTGCAGCCGATCCTGCACAGCGACAAGGTCAAGGTTACGCCGCATGCCTCCGGTGCCTTGCTGCCGCATCTGATGACCCGTTCGTAAGTCCGGGAAAGATCAACTCCGTCTTCGCCGCTGGACCTGTACCCACCCTTTCAACGGGTCCCGCGGCGGTTCTCTTTTCCGAACGACAGGCCTGAACCTCACATGCAGATCGTGCGTGCGCTGCTGACGCGCCTAGCGACAACACTGGTAACCCTGTTGGGGGCAGCCATCATCGTTTTTGTCGTGATCCGGGTCGTCCCAGGCAATCCGATTGCAATGATGTTGCCGCCCGGTGCGACAGAAGCGGATATCGAGCGCCTGAAAACGCTTTACGGCCTGGACAAGAGCATTCCGGAACAATTCTGGATCTGGATCGTCAATGTCGTTCAAGGCGATTTCGGAACTTCGATCACCTTGCGCCAACCGGTCTTCGATCTCGTAATCGGCCGCTTGCCGGCGACACTGGAACTTTCGCTGATGGCCCTTCTGATCGCGGTTCTCATCGGTGGAACCGCAGCACTGACCGCGACACTTTACCGGGATACCAAGATCGAGGGCGGCATCGATGTGGCGGGCGGCGTCGCGCTGTCGCTGCCTGATTTCCTTTGGGGACTGGCGCTCATCCTGGTTCTCGGCGTCCTCTGGCCGCTGTTTCACATCTCCGGGCGTGTATCCCCGTCACTCGGCTTCGACTTCCAATCCAATTTCTTTCTGCTCGAGGCCCTGCTCAGATTGCGTTTCGACGTCGTTTTCGATCTGCTCGGACACATGCTGCTGCCGGCTTTTGCCCTGGCAATCCCGCTCGCCGCCATCATCCTGCAATTGCTCAAGCAGTCGTTGAAGGAATGCATGCATGACGACTACATCACACTCGCCCGCACAAAGGGCTATTCCGAAACGTCGATCATCACCCGCGATGCATTGCCGAATGCGATCCTGCCGACTTTGACTCTCATCGGTGTACAGTTCACCTTTCTCATCGGCGGCACGGTGATCATCGAGAGGCTGTTTTCCTACGAAGGCCTCGGCAACATGGCGATCGATGCCGTCATCAACCGCGATCTTCCGCTCATTCAGGGCATCGTTCTGGTGTTCGCCCTGCTGTTTACTCTCGTCAATCTTCTGGTGGACATGACCTACGCCGCATTGAACCCGAGGTTGCGCCATGCGTGATGCCCGCGGAGACATTCGCCAATTGCCCGGTCTTCGGCTCTGGCTGAGCGGCGGCTGGCTGCTCCTCCTGGTGCTGGCAGCCGTCTTTGCGCCGATGCTCAGCCCGCATGACCCGCTGGAGCAGGATCTCTTTGCGGCACGGCTTCCCCCTTTCTGGGAGCAGGGTGCCGACCCTGCCTATCTCCTGGGGACGGACTCGCTCGGCCGTGACCTGCTGAGCCGGATGCTCTATGGCGCGAGACTGGCGCTGACCGTTGCCCTTGTCGCCGGCACACTCACCTGCCTGGTGGGTGCGACGCTCGGGCTGATCGCTGGCTATTATCGCGGTTGGGCAGATCTGGTGATCTCACGCCTGGTCGATATCTGGATGGCATTTCCTCCGGTCCTCTTCGCCATCCTTCTGATTGCCGTTCTTGGCACCGGCCTGACATCGATCATCATCGCTATTGTGGTAATCGACTGGACGCGGTTTTCCCGTGTCGTGCGCGCCGAGGCCATGAGCCAGGGCGCGATGGACTACGTTGCCTCTGCACAAGTGGCCGGGCGCAGCCGGCTCGGGATCGCGCTCGCGGAAATCCTGCCCAATGTGTTGCCGACCATCGTTGCGCTGCTGACCCTCGAAATGGGGATTGCAGTGATCGTCGAAGCAATCCTGAGCTTCGTCAACCTGTCCATTTCGACCGACGAACCGACCTGGGGCGGCATGATCGCGGAAGGCCGGACATCAATCTACCAGGCCTGGTGGGTGCTGGTATTTCCCCTCTTTGCGCTCTTCCTGACGGTGCTCAGTTTCTCGCAGCTTGGCGAAGGCCTCAAAGAATACTTCGATCCGGTGCTGCGATGAGCTACCTGTCCATTCAGGATCTGTCGGTCCGGCTGAGAAACGGCCTCCCCCTGCTGCGCAAGGTCTCGCTCGATGTGAAGGCCGGGGAGGTTCGCGCCCTGGTCGGAGAAAGCGGCGCGGGCAAAAGCATGATCGGCAAAGCGGTGCTGGGTATTCTGCCGAGAGCAGCGCGCCTTACCGGCGGGAAAATCCTCCTCGATGGTGAAGATCTTCTGGCGTTGCCGCCAAAGACAAGACGTCAGAGGATCGGCGCAAAGGCCGCGTTGATCCCGCAGGATCCGCTAACTGCGCTGAATCCGTCCCGACGGATCGGACCACAGATTACGGATCGCCTCGTCGACATTCTCGGCTGGAAGCGTCCCGAGGCCGAAGCGCGCGCGCTTGAGTTGCTGGAAGAGGTCCACATTCAGTCGCCCGGGCGCGTGATGAAGTCCTATCCGCACGAACTGTCCGGCGGCATGCGGCAACGGATCCTGATTGCGTCCGCCTTTGCCGCCGAGCCCAAACTCATCATCGCGGATGAACCGACGACTGCGCTCGATGTAACGGTTCAAAAACAGATCCTTAAACTGATCCGCGAAATGCAGGAACGGCACCAGACAGCGCTCCTGTTCGTGACCCATGATCTCGGCGTCGTGTCAAAAATCAGCCAGTCTCTTTCTGTTCTCTATGCGGGAAAGGTTATCGAGGACACCGATGTTCGTACCTTTTTCGATGCCCCGCAGCACGCCTATTCGAAGGCGCTTCTGGCAGCGACCCCCAAATACACCGATCCGGATGGCTCGCTGATGCCGGTCCCGGACAACATCATCGCTGCGGTGGAACGCGAAGTTGCCGCTTTCGATGCGCAAATGAACGAGTGATGAGAAGCCGTGAGTGACCTGATCTACCAACTCAAGGACTTGAAAGTCTCCTTTCCGGACCTGTCGCAAAAGCCGCTTCTTGGCGCCGCCCCGCGAACGCATGTCCTCAAGGGCCTGACATTCGATATCGCAAAGGGCGATGTCCTCGGCATTGTCGGCGGTTCCGGCTCGGGCAAATCGACCCTCGGACGCACCATGATCCGTCTGCTGGAACCGGATTCCGGCTCAATCCTGTTCGAAGGCAGTGAAATCGCGCATATGAACGAAGACGATCTGCGCCCCCTTCGCAAGAAGTTCCAGATGATCTTTCAGGATCCGATGTCCTCGCTCAACCCGCGCCGACAGGTCGGCGGTATTATTGCCGGGCCCATGCGTCTGCAGGGGTTCGACAACCTGTCTGCGCGCGTGAACGAAGCGCTGGAGATGGTCGGACTGCCGAAAACCTTCACGAACCGCTATCCGCACGAGCTTTCAGGCGGCCAAAGACAAAGGGTGGGGATCGCCCGCGCCATTGCACTCAGGCCAGATTTCATTCTGGCCGACGAAATCGTCTCCGGACTCGATGTCTCCTCCCAGGCCCAGGTCCTGAATCTTCTGGAACAGCTGGTTCGGGATCTGGGATTGACACTCGCCTTTGTCAGCCATGACCTGTCCGTAATCCGGCGCCTGTGCAGTCGCATTCTCGTTCTCCATCAGGGGGAGATTGTCGAAAACGCACTGACAGCAAATCTCTTTTCCAACCCGCAGGCCGACTATACCAGGACGCTGCTCGATGCCATTCCGCTGCCAGATCCAAATCAGGTCTGGGAATAAAGCAACCGGTGGCCGATCCAAGATCAAATCCATATCCCGACTTCTCTCTGGTTCGCGGTAGACTTTAGGCAGCAAAGCTTTGTCTGCAATGAAAGCTGTACACTGTTCCGTACATGACTTGAGTCAAACCCAACAATTCGAATTCCTGCTAGAAAACTTCCGGAGACTTCGAAGGAACACGTTTCGCTTCGAAACAGCAAAGCACTCCAAATCCGCATTTCGAAGTGCATGACCGCAACCGGCAAACGTGCACCAGACGGATCTAGGGGGGGCAGATTTACCTAGGTGAATCTGGAAGGGATCTTGGAAAAATGCCGAATGAACGCCGCAGGAAAATTGCGCAGAACTCTCTGCTGTTGAAAAGCTTCTCACAGGACATTCAGGACATGATCCTCAGCATGTCGAGCTGGCGCGAATACGACCGCGGCGAGACGCTGTTCCTGCAGGGTGAAACGGCCCACGCCATTCACATCGTGACGGGAGGGTGGGTGAAACTCTACCGGATCGCGCCGAATGGCGGCGAAGCGGTGGTGAATGTTTTTGCCAAGGGCGAAAGTTTCGGCGAGGCCGTCGCGTTCCGTGGCCATGCCTATCCGGTTTCCGCAGAGGCCGTGACAACCTGCGAGGTCATGCGCATTCCGAGCGTTGCGCTGGTCGAGGCGATGAGGAAAGATCCCGAGATCGCGGTTTCCGTGCTTGCCTCGACATTCACTCACCTGCACTCACTTGTCTCGCAACTTGAACAACTCAAGGCGCATACGGGTCCTCAAAGGGTTGCGGAATTCCTGCTCGGCCTTTGCGAACAGGAGGAGGGCAGTTGCGTTGTTACCCTGCCCTATGACAAGTTTCTGATTGCCGGCCGTCTCGGCATGAAGCCGGAGAGCCTGTCACGCTCTTTCGCGAAACTGAAGACTGTCGGCGTTCATATCAACCGGAACAATGCAGCCATAGAAGACATCGAGCGGCTTCGCGACTTCTCCGAAACCGACCCGGTCGAAGCCTGGCACAAGGCGCAATGACAGACCTAGAAAAAGCACTGAGAACCATAGACGAAGCCAACGCTGCCGACCCAGGTCAGGAAGAGGGTCAACCTGCCGCCCTGCTCTACGGACAGCGGATGAGTTCGGAGCTGGGACGGCTTTATCCCGGCGCACCGGATACGCTCCGGATCGCAGCACGCGGCCAGCATATCGAACGGTGGACCCTGCCCAGAGCTTCGTATCCGGAAGGCAAGGCCGGCTACCATGCATGGCGCGGCGCTCTTGCCAAACGCCATGCGGAAAGAGTTGGCGCAATCATGACGGACGCCGGGTACGGAAAGGAGGATATCGACGCTGCGCAGCGCATGTTGCGGAAGGAAGGCATCAAGCGCCACGACGATGTCCAAACGCTGGAAAACGTGATCTGCTTCGTGTTCCTCAAATGGTATTTCGCGCCATTTGCCGCCAAGCACACCGAGGAAAAAGTGCTCGGGATCGTTCAGAAAACGGCTCGGAAAATGTCAAGTGACGCCAGGATCCGTGTTCTGAAGGAATTCGATCTCCCGGAACCGCTCGCCGCGGCCTTCAGGGACTGACTTCGGGGATCAGAAACAATCCGAGCAACAACAGGCAAAACAGCCCGAGCGCCCAGTTGAAACCCGATAACCAGACCGGTGCCTGCCAGAGCCCGAGGTAGCGGGACAGGATCACGCGCGCCTTCATCCATGCAAAAACCAGCACCAATCCGCCAGTCGCGCCAGCACCAAGTGTTTCGGTGAATCCGGCGGCGATCAGGACGGATGCGGCGCTGAGAAAGAGCAGACCGAACCAGGCACGGGTTATTGTGTCGAATGTCATTTTTCTCTCATGCCAGCAGATAGATCACCGGAAACAGCAACACCCAGACAAGATCCACCATATGCCAGAAAGCGGTGCCGACTTCGACATTGCGGGACGTCCTTTTCCAGGACACCAAAGCCAAAATCACCATACCCGCCAACACGTGCAGGGCATGAAACCCTGTCAGAAGGTAGTAGAACGTGAAGAACGGATGTGTCTCCGTTGAAATGCCCTGCCCAGCGACGTCGGCATATTCATAGATCTTGATCGCCAGGAAGACTGCGCCAAGCAATCCTGCCCACAACAGGTTCCAGCGAACGCTGGATTGCCTTTGACCTTTGCTGAGATCGAGCGCGCGGGCGGCGAAATAACCGCTTGTGATCAGGACAATCGTGTTTAAGCCGGCAAGGGCCGGATGAAGATAGTTCCGTGCGGCGGCAAACCCATCCGGATCCACGACCCTGACACCCAGAAATGCAGCAAGCCCTGCCCCGAAGACCAGAAGCTCGCTTACAATCAGGACCCACATCATCAGGTCCCCGGGCAGTTCATCGAGCACTCCGGAATTATTCGTTTCCCCGGCCCTCATCTGCTCACCCACCGACGAGCTGGCGGTAGATCTGCGGCAACGCCTGGGTCAGCTTGTCGGGATGCGGGATCAGCGCGAAGCCACCCTGGCCAAACAAGCGCGGAAACCATGATTTAGCCGACTTGTCGATGGTAACACCGAACACGGCCTGCCCTGCCCTTCGGGCTTCCCTGACGGCCATTCGCGTATCCTCGATACCGTGACGGCCTTCATAATGATCGAGATCGTTGGGCTTTCCGTCGGTGATCACAAGAAGCAGTTTTCGCTTTCGGGACTGTTTTTCCAGTTCCCGGGAGGCATGGCGCATGGCAGCTCCGAGCCTTGTGTAGAATCCCGGCTTCAAACCGCTGATCCGGTGTTCGACGGTCCGGGACATGGGTTCGTCGAAACGCTTGCAATTTTGCAGGTAGACGCGGTGACGTTTCAACGACGAGAAGGCGGATATCGCAAAATCGTCGCCGCAGGCATTGAGTCCCCAGGCAAGCGCAGTGAGGGCTTCGCGTTCGATTTCAATCACCGCGCGACCAGATACGGCACTTTCGGTCGACCTTGAAACATCGAGCAGGATGGAGACTGCAAGGTCCCTTGCTTCTGGCCGGGTCTGCAGCCAGATCCGGTCATTGCCAACGCCGGAGGCAATCCGCTCAACCTGTGATCTGACAGCGGCATCCATGTCGAGGCCATCGCCTTCCAGATGGCCACGCGTCGTGACCCTGCCGGGCCTGAGCGCCTCGAATTGGCGTTTGACAGACCGGATACGCCGCGCGGCCCTGGGGTCCCTGGCAGCAATATCCTGTTCCGGATCAGCATCCGCGACGCTGGTGAGCACGCAAACGTGGTCGGACAGATACTTTCCGGTGCGTGTGTCCCATTCCGGATACAGGACACGACCGGACAGCCTTTCCCGATCAACGTCTTCCGGCGCAAGATCCAGATGCAGTTTCAGACGCGTCGCGGGTGCTTTTGAGATCTGCCCAAGGCCGATTTCTTCCTGATCTTCGGCAGCCTTCCTCGCATTGTCGTTGTCGTCGTCATCGACGCGGCGATTGAGATTCAGGAATTCGGTCCAGCTCAGGATCGCTTCGAACTTGTGAAGGATCAGGCTGTCTTTTCGTTCCGCCTGTTCGGATTTGCGACGTCTGGCGCGGATGGTCTTGCCGGTCGCCTGTTCCGGCGTTCCTTCCGTGTCGCGGTTTTCGACCGCATCTCCGGTTGAAAAGACGACATCACGCAGGCGCGGCCAAACCGGTACGGGCCGGAAGGGGTGATATCCTCGAGGCGCGGTAAATCCCGTCAGATCATCCTCTTGAAGAGCTGCCTTCATTGCTTCCGCGTCCGGCGGGAGTTCGGCCGGATCGCCAAGCAAGTGGCGCACGAGTGTTTCCACTGTCGCTTCAATGGCCGGCAGGGAGGCGGCATTCCGTTGCGCGAGTGCGCCGTGACCGAGTTCTCCATAAAGAGCACGCAGCCCGGGTGCCGCCGACAGCGTATCGTGAACCGTCTTTTCGATGAGTTGCAACGCACGCAAATCGGTGCGCAGGAGATCGTCCTCCACAAGATGTTCAGGCGCGTGCGCAGCCATGGCAGTCAGCCAGACATAAAGCGCGGCATTTGCTTCCCTGAACGGGAAAACGGCTAGCTTTTCCGGCAATCGGAGGGTCTCTCCGTCAAAGCTCGCCTGGGGAACGCTTTCTGCTTCCGTGCCGAGGCGCCTCAGGAATCCCAGCCGGTGGCGCGAGACTTCTTCGGAGACCGGGCGAACGTCCACACTGTGGCTTCCGCCCAGTCCCCGAAAAAGCACAGCAAGCCGCCCGCCGACCTCGGAGAGGCCGACCGCGGCTCCATGATGCACCTCAGGTGCATCGAGGCGGCTTGCAAATGCGTGCCACAGTTTCCCGACCGTTTCTTCGGGTTCCCATGGCTCGAAGTCGATCTTGCCCATCGGTCTGGCCTCACCCAAACACGGCCGTGACAAGATCTAGGAGCCCGCGTTTCACGTCTTCATCGTCGGTCAGCGGTTCGATCATCGCGGCCAGTATGGCCCGATCCACCGGCATGCCCTGTGCGACCAGGGTTGCGGCGTAAACAACGAGGCGGGTCGAAACCCCCTCTTCCAGGTCCTGGCCCTTGAGCGCCCGCAATTTTCCGGCAAGGCGGACCAGCGCGGTGACCCGATCCCGGTCCAGTCCGCTTTCTTCAGCCACGACCTCTACTTCAAGATCAACCGGCGGGAATTTGAATTCGAGTGAAATGAAGCGCTGCCGCGTGGACGGTTTCAACGTCTTCAGGATGTTCTGATACCCGGGGTTGTAAGAGGCAACCAGCATGAAACCGGGTGCCGCGGCCAGTTCTTCACTGGTCCGGTCGATCGGAAGCGTCCTGCGGTCATCCGTCAGAGGGTGCAGCACGACGGTGACGTCCTTTCGCGCTTCGACCACTTCATCGAGATAGCAGATTGCGCCTTCCCGAACCGCTCTTGTGAGTGGTCCGTCAACCCAAACCGTTTCACCGCCCTTGAGAAGGTAACGGCCGATCAGATCCGCCGCAGACAAGTCGTCGTGACAGGCAACGGTGTAGAGCTTGCGCCCAAGTTTTTCAGCCATGTGAGCGACGAACCGGGTCTTGCCGCAACCCGTCGGTCCCTTGAGCAGAACCGGCAGGCCATTTTCATAAGCAGCTTCGAATACCGAGCATTCGTCTCCCTGAGGGAGGTAGAAAGGGGCGTCGGCCGCCCCTTTTGCCAAGGATACAGAACCTTCCATGGTCTTACTCCGCAGGAACGTGGTCGGCTTCGCCGGGTTCGATGACTTCGTGTTTGGGCACGGCGATCGCATAGATGAACAACAGTGCACCGATCACGAAGACCGCCCCAGCGCCGAAGCGCATCCAGTAGAACAGGGCGATCTGGTCCTGGACGTCCATGAAGTAATCACCGTTGACCCTTTGCAGGTGGGTCTGGATGGTTCCGGCAAATGTCAGCACGAAGGTCATGAAGGTCATGCCGCCCGCCATCAGCCAGAAGGATGCCATGTTGAGCACCTGGTTATAGGGATCTCGGCCCCGCAGGATAGGCATGGCATAGGTGATGATCGCCAGGTTCAGCGAGACATAGGCGCCGAAGAAGGCCAGGTGGCCGTGAGCCGCGGTGATCTGTGTGCCGTGTGTATAGTAATTGACACCGTGCAACGTGTGCAGGAAGCCCCAGACGCCGGCACCAAAGAACGCGAGCGTCGCGCAACCGAGCGACCACAGCAGTGCCGCCTTGTTGGGGTGATCCCGCCGGCCCTTCCAGACCATGACAAAGGCAAAGGCCATCATTGCGAAAAACGGAATGACTTCCAGCGACGAGAAGATCGAGCCTATCCACTGCCAGTAGCCGGGTGTTCCGATCCAGTAGTAGTGGTGGCCGGTTCCCAGGATACCGGAGAACAGGGCCGCGGCGACGATGACATAGAGCCACTTTTCGACAACTTCCCTGTCGACGCCTGTCAATTTCAGCATCAGGTAGGCCAGGATGGATGCCATGATCAGTTCCCAGACACCTTCAACCCAAAGGTGGACGATGTACCACCAGTATTGTTTGTCCAGAGCCAGGTTGCTCGGATTGTAGAAACTGAACAGGAACAGCAGGGCGAGGCCCCACAGGCCCAGAAGCAGGATGTTGGTGATCGCGGTTTTCTTGCCCTTCAGCACCGTCATGGTGACGTTGTAGAGGAACATCAGCGCGGCAACGACTATGCCTACCTTGACCCACTTGGGCTGTTCGATGAACTCACGCCCTTCCTTGCCAAGCAGAAAGTTGCCTTCAAACGGGTTGAAGACATAAGTGACGACCGCGCCGAGCGTGCCGATCACCAGGATCGCAAGCTGAAGATAGGCGAGCCTGGGCGAATGAAGTTCGCGCTCCGTTTCTTCCGGAATGAGGAAATAGGCCGCTCCGAAGAAGCCGAGCAGCAGCCACACGATCAGGCTGTTGGTGTGCAACATCCTGATAATGTTGAAGGGCAGGACTTCCGAAAGAAAGTTTGGCTGAACATAGACCCAGCCGGCCAGCAATCCGCCCAGTACCTGGATGGCAAAAAGACCCAGGGCGACGGCGAAATACGCCAGGGCGACCTTTTGTGATTGATATTTCATCGTTCGTTCCCTTTGCTTTCAGATCAGCCGGCATCGTTCGGCGGCCAGTCCTGGGCGTCGATCTTGTCGGTCCAGATCAGGAAGTTCGTGAGATCACGGATTTCCTCGTCTGTAAGGTTGAAATTCGGCATCTGCCTGCGGCCTTCGATGCCGGTCGGCATGGATTCCATCCAACCCTTCAGCGTTTCGAAAGCTGCGTCCGGATCGTCCAGAACGCCCCAGCGCGTCATCACGTTCCCGACTTCGGGAGCGAAATAGGCCCCTTCTCCGAGGATCGTGTGACAGTTGATGCAGGCCTTGTCTTCCCAGACACGTTTGCCGGCGGCAACGCTATCGGTGATGCCGGCATGGTCTGTCGATGTCCCTGTAATATAGAAGTGACTGTGGACCGACAGTCCCAGGAAGATGATGATGAAGAACAGTGACCCGCCATAGAAAATATTTCGGGCCATGCTTTTGGTCATGACTTCGCGCATCGCGCGCTCCTTTCCCCCGAGTTGATCGTGGCCACGAGGGTGACAGGCAGTGCCTTTGTTTCCTTAACCAAAGTCAAGCCGATCCAAAGGAGGTCCGGATCACGGCACGCGGGCTGCGACAATGCGGTACAAGAATACCGCCCCCCCTTAAGGAAACTTGTTTATTTACAAAATCTTATCTTCTTGTCAGCAGACAAGGCCTCAAATTATTAATGCGAAAATTACGCCGCGGTGGCTCGTCTTAACGAAAGTCAAGGAAGCGGGCCGGTGATTGCGCAAACTCGCGAGTGCCTCACCAGCATTTGGAGTTTGGAGAATGTCACATCCAGGAAAACGAAAAGGGACAGGCTACGCGTTAGCGACCTGCCTCGCACTGCTGATGGGCAGTGTGACGGCGCCTGCCTTTGCTGAAGGCCCCACGTTGAGCGAGGAGGCCTTTGAAAGTTCCAAACAGCTCTATTTCGAAAGATGCGCAGGTTGCCACGGCGTCCTGCGGAAGGGAGCAACAGGTAAGAATCTCGAGCCGAAATGGAAAAAGACAGCAGCAGACGGAACCGTTACGGAAGGCGGTACGCTGCAACTGGGACAGGAGCGACTTGAAAAGATCATCTCCTGGGGGACTGAAGGCGGCATGAACAACTTCTCGGACATCATGACCGAGCAGGAAATCAAGGACATGTCGACCTACATCATGATGGAGCCGCCTACACCGCCGGAAATGTCACTGGCGCAAATGGAGGCCACCCGGAAGGTCTATGTCGACCCGAAGGACTATCCAACCGAGCCCCTGCACGGCCGGAACTGGGAAAACTTCTTTGTCGTCATCGAGCGTGACGTCGGCAAGGTTGCAGTTGTGGATGGTGACACCAAGGAAGTGTTGGCGCATATCCCGACCGGTTACGCGGTTCACGTCCTGAAAGCCTCCGAGCACCACTCGGTCACCGAGCCCGAGCATCCTGGCCGTTTCTGGTACACCATGGGTCGCGACGGCAAAATGACCAAGATCGACCTCTGGCAGAATCCGGAGAACATGCTGGTCGCTGAAGTCAAGATTGCGTATGACGCACGTGACGTTGCCGTCTCCGGCGATGGCAAATACGTGATCGGCGGCGGATACTGGCCACCTCATTTCGCGATCGTCGATGCGGAAACCATGGAGCCGAAAAAAGTCGTCTCCACCCGCGGCGTGAATGTCGATGGCGAATATGTGGAAGAAAGCCGCGTGGCCGCCATCTACACGACCCCGAACGAGCCCACCTGGATCGTTGCGGTCAAGGAGCTCGGCCAGCTGTGGCAGGTCGACTATACCGATCTCGACAATCTGCGTATCGACAAGATCGATTCGGCGAAGTTCCTGCATGACGGCTTCTTCGACCCGACCGGCCGCTACTTCCAGATCGCCGCGAATGCGTCGAACAAGATGGTGGTGGTCGACACGGAAACGCACAAGCTGGAAGCGATGATCGACACCGCAGCTCTGCCGCACCCCGGCCCGGGCGCCAACTGGGTTGATCCCAATTGCGGTCCGGTCGGTGGCACGACACACCTCGGTGAAGGCACGGTGACGGTCTGGGGCAACGATCCGGCTGAACATCCCGATCAAGCCTGGAAGATCTGCTACGAGGTGGAAACCGATGGTGCCGGGCTCTTCATCCGGACCCATCCGAATTCGAAATACATCTGGGCCGACCAGACCAAGCATCCGGAACCGGAAGTGCAGCAGTCCGTTCAGGTCATTTCGAAGGAAACCGGTGAAATCGTCAAGACGATCCAGATCACCGACGAAGAGGGCAGTGCTGCTGTTCATTTCGAATTCAACCAGGATGGTTCGGAAGTGTGGGTCTCCAAATGGAACCGGTCCACTTCACTGGAACCGAACGGTGAAATCGTGATCTTCGACGCCGAAACGCTTGAAGAAAAAGGCAGGGTCAAAGGACTCTTCGCCCCGACAGGCAAGTTCAACGTCTACAACCGTTCGAACCACGTCACCTGATGTGAGCCAGCACTCCGGAAGGGCGGGCACAACGCCCGCCCTTCCCATTTGCCAGCGGTGAAGGGACTGCATTGACCAAAGGTCGCCCCAAACAGGGCAAACGCTCCCCGCATCCGCATAGCGATCGCTGATGGCCCGGTCACAAGGGCCGGCGGAGAAATCCAAAACGGAGCCTGGTCATGACCGAGAGCAGCCAAGGTGACAAGAAAAAGCCGATCTGGCGCAGATACCTTATCTGGGGAATGCCGATCGGTGGTGTCGCAGCCGTGTTTGTTGGCGGCATCATTTTCTGGGGCGGTTTCAACACCGCAATGGAAGCCACGAATACCAAGCAATTCTGCATTTCCTGTCACGAGATGCGCGACTTCGTCTACGAAGAATACAAGGGTACGATCCACGACGTGAACCGGTCCGGTGTCGGTGCAATGTGCTCCGATTGCCACGTGCCCAAGGACTGGACCCACAAAATCATCCGGAAAGTTCAGGCCTCCAAGGAACTCTGGGGCAAGATGGTGGGAACCATCGACACGCTCGAGAAGTTCGAAGCCAAGCGCCTCCAGCTCGCCAAGAACGAGTGGGAGCGCATGAAGGCCAGCGATTCGCGCGAATGCCGGAACTGCCACGATTTTGAATCGATGATGCCGGAATTCCAGAGACCTCGCGCGCGCCAGCAGCACCTGAACGCCATGTCCAATGGCCAGACCTGCATCGACTGTCACAAAGGCATCGCGCATTCTGACCTGCGTGACCGGGCCGACGAGGAGTATCTGGAAGAACTCGAGGCTCCCCATCCCGGCTTCATTCGTGAAATTCCGCAGGAATACATGGCCAGCCTTGCCCGTATCGAGGCAAAGGAAGCCGGAGAGGCAGAAGCTGCGAAAGCTGCGCAAAAGGCGCAGCAGGAAGCCGTTCAGACCCAGATCGCAGCGGCTGTGGAGGCCGCTGTTGCGGAGGAACGCGCCAAGTCGGAAGGAAACGGTGCGAGCCAGACCGCAGCAGCCGGTGATGGCGGTGGCAATGTCGCTCCGGATATCGACTGGAATTCGGTCGCAGCAACGGATTTGACGCTGTTCTATCCGGGTCAGGCCTCCTTCGAATGGGTCCAGAACGGAAAAACCCATGGCGGTGCGCGTCCGCTTACAAAGGGGGGCGATGCCTGCACGACCTGCCACGAGAAGGAAATAGAGGCGATCGGAACCAAGATTGTTGCCGGTGGCGAGATCGAACCGACCCCGATCCCGGGTAAGCGCGGCACGATCAATGCGAGCATTCAGGCTGCCCATGACGACGAGAATCTTTATGTGCGGATCCAATGGCCGGACGGCGGCCATAACCCGGCGCCATTCGTTGACGGTGGCAAAATGGATCCGGACAACCAGATCAAGGTTGCCATGATGATCACCGGAACCGGCATCGAAATGGGCGAAACGACCGGATGCTGGTCCTCTTGCCATGCGGACAACACGTATATGCCATTCGATCCGGGGGCGGAGGCAATCGCCGCGAATGCCGATGTTGCGGCACAACTCGAAGCGAAGGAGACGATCACCAAATATCTGACCGAAAGCCGGACCAAGGTCGAGGTCAAGGGCCGGCGCGGCAAGGCCCAGGGTGGTTGGGACAAGCTGAAGACAGCTGAAGAGATCGACCAACTGCTTGCGGACGGCACCTTCCTTGATCTGCTGAGGGTCTATGCGGACGGAACGGCTTCCAACGGTTATCTGCTGGACCGCCGTGTTGCCAACGATGGTGAAATGTCCGCCGAGGCAAACCTCTCAGGTGGTGTGTGGACCGTCGTGTTCGCCCGGCCACTTGCTTCCGGGGCACCTGGCGACGTTCCGCTGGAACCGGGAAAGACCTACACGGTCGGGTTTGCGATCCATGACGATTTCGCGGCGGCCCGCTTCCACCATGTAACGCTGAACACCAGTTTCGCGCTGGATGACGACGCGGCTCAGATCAATGTGATCAAACAGTAGCCACACAGGCGGCCGGGAAACCGGCCGCCCGTTTGTTCAAAGAGGGAGAAATTGCATGTTGTTGAATACGGCCCGTCTTCCCGCTTTCCTGCTGATGTCACTATTCGCCTTTCCGGTCCTTGCGGATGATGAAGACACCGCAGCAATTTGTGCCGAAGCCGAAGAGCGCTACGTCGACATGTTCGGACACCCGTCAGCGGACGAGGACGGCGTAACAATCGTCAAAATGTACAAGTACAAATTCTGCCCGGAAAACCTTTCCGTGCCGGTCGGAACCACAGTCCGCTGGGTGAATGTCGACAAGAGAACCAGCCACAGCGTGATCCTGAAAGAAGAAGGTGTACCGGAATCCGATCGCCTCTTTCCCGAAGAAAACTTCGAATTCACATTTCTGACGGCCGGACCGACACAGAACTACCTGTGTGGCCCTCATTGGGAAACCCAGAAGATGATCGGCATGATCACCGTAACACATTGACTAAAAACATCTTATTTCGATGAAAAAAGTGGCGGAACCCTTGACAATTATCAAGCAGATCGCAAGCGAAGTAAGAGACCATAAGCCAGAGAATTTTGAGGAGAAGCGAGGTCTTTCATGACTGGAAAAGTCTTTCTCATCGGAGCAGGTCCAGGCGATCCTGAATTGCTGACCGTCAAGTCTGTGCGCATGCTGCAGGACGCCGATGTGGTCGTGTATGACCGTTTGGTCTCTCCCGAAATCCTGTCCATGGCGCCAGCCGGTGCGCAAATGGTTCCGGTCGGCAAATCGCCGGACAACCATCCTGTTCCACAGGAACGGATCAACGAGATCCTGCTTGAATTTGCCCGGAAGGGTCAGATCGTGGCCCGGCTGAAAGGCGGTGATCCACTGATCTTCGGAAGGGGGTCGGAAGAGGCCGCGCATTTGATGGCCCGGGGAATATGCGTTGAGTATGCACCCGGTATCACCGCTGCACAGGGGGCAGCTTCCGTCAGCGGTGTCCCGCTGACACATCGGGGTCTGGCTTCAGGTGTACGCTATGTCACTGGCCACAGGCAGGCCAACGGGTCTCTCGACCTGGACTGGAAAAGCCTTGCCTGCGAGGACACCACGCTCGTCATCTACATGGGTGTTGCCAATATCGGACAGATCGCGATGCGTCTGGTTGCCGAAGGTCTGAGTGACACGACACCGGTCATGGCGATCGCACAGGCAACCACCCCGCGAGAGACAAGACTGTTTTCACAACTCGGCAGAATTACGCTTGATGTTCGTGCGTCGGCCCTGAAAGCCCCAGTCCTCTTTGTCATTGGCAAGGTCGTTACATTCAGCTCGGAATGGCCAGCTTACGAATCCGACCTGCTGACGGTTTCAAGCCGCACAATCGCCGCCGGACAGCAGGCCCATGCCTAGACTGTTCGCCATCGGCCTTTTGTGTTGCACGCCTGCTCTGGCGGGAGAGACCAGTCCGTCGGCTGACCTGGTCAATCTTGTCCACCAGGACTGCGGGTCTTGCCACGGGCTGACACTCAAGGGTGGGCTTGGACCGGACATCAGGCCCCAATCACTGTCCCACTATGACGTCGAGACTCTTTCCACAGTCGTATTGGACGGAATTCCGGAAACCGCCATGCCGCCCTGGCGTCCCTTGATGAGTGAAGCGGACGCGAAACGGGTTGCCGAATATCTCTTGCAGGGAGAATTGAAATGAATGCTCTCAGGGGTGTCTTTCTCGCAATTGCGATATCGGGAGCTGTGTTTTCAGGTGCCGCCAAGGCTGACACAATCGTTGCAACTGGTGACCTGGGGCTGGTGGTTGAACGCGCCAGCGGCTCACTCCTTCTGGTGGATCAGTCCGAACGCGCCGCGATTTCTAGGATAGAAGGCCTGGGTGACCTGTCTCATGCGAGTCTCGTCTACTCCCCGGACCAGCGATACGCCTATGTCTTCGGCCGGGATGGTGGCCTGACCAAGGTCGATATCACCGAAAAGAAGATCGTCAATCGCGTCGTCCAGTCCGGTAATGCCATCGGTGGCGCAATCTCGGATGATGGCCGGCTCGTGGCTGTCTCAAACTATGAACCGGGCGGCGTGCGGATCTTCGATGCCGAAACGCTGGATCTCGTTGCCGACATTCCGACCGGCTCCAAGACAATCGGCCTGGTCGACGCGCCCGGCCGGAAATTCGTCTTCACGCTTTGGGATGATGGGGAAACATGGATCGCGGATCTTTCTTCCCGAGAGCTCAAGGTCACAAAGATCACGGAGATAGGCACCAATCCTTATGACGCCCTGATTACCGGCGACGGCCGTCTCTATATTGCAGGACTTTTTGGTGAGGACGGGCTGACGGCGATCGATCTTTGGGACCCCGAACCAAAACCAATCCGCGTCCTGCCGGAATATGGCCGCGGCCAGAAGGATCTGCCGGTCTACAAGATGCCGCATCTTGAGGGCTGGGCCCGCGCGGGACAGGAATTCGTCCTGCCGGCGGTCGGACATCACCAGGTGCTCTGGATCGACGCGGGCAATCTTTCGGAGACAGGACGGACCGACACATACGGGCAGCCGGTGTTTGCCATGTCCCGTCCGGACGGTCGTCAGGTATGGGTGAATTTTGCCCACCCACTCAACGATACGATCCAGGTCATCGACACGGTCTCGAAAGACATCGTCCACGAGTTCAAACCGGGCAAGGCGGTTCTGCACATGGAATTCACCCCGCGCGGCCACGAGGTATGGATGTCGGTGCGCGATGCCGGAAAAGTCATGATCTACGACACGAGGACCTTCGAAAAGCGAGGCGAAATCGACGCGGAAAGCCCGTCGGGCATCTTCTTCACCTCACGGGCGCACAGAACGGGACTTTGAGCAATGGAACGGATCGGCGATCCCCTTGATCTGAAACTCCTTGACGACTGGCAGCGAAACTTTCCGCTTGAGCCGCGACCGTTTTCACGGATCAGCCTGGAACTGGGCTGCAGTGAAGCGGACGTTATCGGCAGGTATGAAAAACTGAAGGCTTCCGGACGAATAACCCGGGTGGGTGCGACCTGCGCGCCGAACTCGGTCTCCGCGAGCACACTGGCAGCGCTCGCGGCACCAGGTGAAAGACTGGAAGACATTGCAGAAATCGTCGGCGGCCAACCCGGCGTCAACCATTCCTATCAGCGGGAAAATCACTGGAACCTCTGGTTTGTAGCTACCGGGCCCGACAGGGATCATGTGAACCGGGTCTTGAACGACATCCAGAAACAGACCGGATTGCGCGTTCTCGACCTTCCACTGGTCAGACCGTTCAACGTTGATCTCGGATTCAGATTGAACGGAGAAATGGACCGGCCACCAGCGTCCCGGCCGGTTCGTAAAGAGCGCCTGCAGGAGGGTGACAACGATCTCCTGCAGGCGCTCACTACCGGGATGCCGCTGTCCAGGCGCCCTTATCTTCAGATTGCCCAGGCTCTGAACCGGAGCGAAGAGGATGTGCTTGAGCGCATTTACGTGCTGCAGGAGGCGGGAATAATTTCGCGTCTGGGCGTGATCGTCCGGCACCGTGCCCTCGGCTGGCGGTCGAACGCCATGGTCGTCTGGGACATTGAGTCTGGGCACATAGACAAGGCAGGTCCGGCTCTTGCCGCACATCCCGGTGTCACCCTTTGTTACGAGCGCCGCCCGGTGGAAGGCATCTGGCCATACCGACTCTATTGCATGATCCATGCGCAAAGCCGCAACAAGGCGCTCGAAACACTGACGCAGGCCTCCGGACTGCCCGAACTGGCGGGGGTTCCCTATCAAATCCTGTTTTCCAGCCGCTGCTTCAAGCAAACCGGGGCGATGATTGCCCCGCAAGGGAAGGCAGCATGACCCGGGACCTCTCCAAGCTGGACAGGCAGCTGATCAACCGCCTCCAGGATGACCTGCCGCTTGTCTCAAACCCGTTTGCGACGATCGGCGACGACCTTGGCCTGTCAGAACAGGACATCGTCGACAAGGTGCGGCAACTCAGGGATGACGGCTTTCTTACCAGATTCGGCCCGTTTTTCGACGCCGAAGCGCTCGGCGGCGCCTTCTGCCTCTGTGCCATGTCGGTTCCCGAAGACCGGTTCGAAGACGTCTTAACCAAAGTCAATGCCCACGCGGAAGTCGCGCACAATTATGAGCGGGACCACAGGCTGAACATGTGGTTCGTGCTGGCGACCGAAAGTCGTGGCGACATCATGAGAACGGCCAAGGAAATCGAGCACGACACGGGACTTGAAGTTCTCCTGTTTCCCAAGAAACGCGAATTCTTCGTAGGCTTTCGGGTAAACGCATGACACTGGACACAAAAGACAGGGCTATCATTGAAGCCACACAGGCCGGACTGCCGCTGGTGCCACAACCGTTTGCGGTCGTCGCCGAAACCCTCGACATGAGCGAAAACGAGTTACTGGCGCGTCTGAAGTCTCTCAAATCCCAGGGGATCATCCGACGGATCGGTGCCGCGCCCAATCACTACCGGCTTGGAATGACGGCAAATGGAATGTCGGTCTGGGACATCGACGACAAAGTGGTCGATGAGCTTGGTGAGCAGGTCGGATCATTGTCGTTCGTCACCCATTGCTATCGCCGCCCGCGGGCGCTTCCGGTGTGGCGCTATAACCTCTTTGCCATGGTGCACGGCAACAGCCGGGAAGAGGTTCTGATCAAACGGGACAGGATTGCGGACCTGCTCGGCGAAGCCTGCAGGGCAAGCGATATCCTGTTTTCCACCCGGATCCTGAAGAAGACCGGAATGCGGCTGAGCGGCCAGAAAGGTTGAACCATGTTTCGCCTGACGGAATACATGCAGCAAATTGCCAATCCGACACCGGTTCGCGTCCGGAGAACCGACAGACCGGTGAAACCGGTGGTGATCTGGAACCTGACGCGTCGCTGCAACCTCAAGTGCCGTCACTGCTATACAGTTTCCGCAGATGTCGATTTTCCGGGAGAGCTGACCCACCAGCAGGCAATGGAAACGCTGGAGGACCTCGGGCAGTTCGGGATTCCTGCCCTGATCCTTTCCGGCGGCGAGCCGATGGACAGGCGGGACCTTTTCGACATTGCCTTCAGGGCCCGAGACCTTGTGCACATGCTTGCACTGTCGACCAACGGGACGAAGCTCCATGGCGAAACGGCCGATCGGGTCGCCGAGGTCGGCTTCGACTATGTCGGCATTTCAATCGATGGTATCGGTGCGACCAATGACTGGTTTCGCGGCGTCGAGGGTGCCTATGAAGACGCGTTGCGCGGTGTGCGGGAGTGCAAATCCCGCGGCATAAAGGTCGGCTTGCGTTTCACACTCACGGAAGGCAATCACAAGCACCTGCCAAACCTGCTGAAACTCTGCGATGACGAAGGCGTCGACAAATTCTATCTTTCTCACCTGGTCTATGCAGGACGCGGAGACAAGAACCGCGGTGAAGACGCCGAGCACCAACGCTCCCGCTGGGCGATGGATCTTCTGCTCGAGAGAGCGTGGGCCGGTGTCAATGGTGGACGAAGACTTGATATCGTAACCGGCAACAATGATGCCGATGCGGTCTATTTCCTGAACTGGGTCCGCGAAAAGTTCGATGATGCAACGGCGGATCACGTCAGGACACATCTTGCGGCCTGGGGCGGCAATTCCGCAGGTCTCGGTGTCGCGAACATCGATACGCTCGGCAACGTGCATCCGGACACCTACTGGTCCGATTACACGGTCGGCAGCGTCAAGACCGATCCCTTTTCAGCGCTCTGGACCGGCGACGATCCCATGTTGGCGCAACTCAGGACGCGGCCGCGGCCACTCAAGGGCCGGTGCGGTGCCTGCGCGCTCAAGGATGTCTGTGGCGGCAACACGCGCATTCGCGCGCTTCAACTCACAGGCGATCCCTGGGCCGAAGACCCGGCCTGTTATCTCAGCGACAGCGAGATCGGCGTGCTGGACGATGCTTTCGACCGCCTGACCGTGACCCCATTCAGAGGAAAACGCCATGATCCGGCTCATCGTTTCGCTTAGCGCGCTCCTGATCGCGGTTTCCGCACCTCTGGCGGACCCGGCACAGGACTATGCGGACAACTGCCAGGAGTGCCATGGTTCCGGCCGTCTGGGCAGCATTGGTCCCGCATTGATCCCGCAGACGCTTGGCCGGATGCGCGGCCCCAATCTGATCTCGGTGATCCGCGATGGCCGCGAAGCAACACAGATGCCTGCCTTCGGCGACCTGTTGAGCGACAAACAGATTGACGCGCTTTCGGCTTACCTGAAACAACCGCTCGACAACGTCCCCCCCTGGGAAACCGAAGAAATCATGGCGAGCCGCGAACTCAATCCGGAGTATCGGCCGGCGGACGAACCTGTCTGGGCGTCCGATCCGTTCAACATCACGCTCGTCGTGGAAACAGGCGATCATCATGTCAGCGTGCTGGACGGCGACACTTTCGAAACGCTCGACCGGTTTCCAACACCTTTCGCCGTTCACGGCGGACCGAAATTCAGTCCGAACGGCCGATATGTCTTCATCATGTCCCGGGACGGCTGGGTCCAGAAATACGACCTCTACTCTCTTCAGGAAGTCGGACGCATCCGGGCGGGTCTTAACAGCCGCAACATCGCCATGAGCCATGACGGCAACTGGGTGGCGGTAGCCAACTATCTACCGAACACACTCACAATTCTTTCAACCGAAGACCTGAGCGTCGCTGCCGTTCAGGAGATCAAGGGCAAGGATGGAACTCCGAGCAGGATCTCCGCGGTCTATCAGGCCCCACCGCGCGAAAGCTTCGTGCTGGCACTGAAAGATGTGCCGGAAATCTGGGAAGTGTTTTATGGCCCCAACCCGCCACATTACGGCTTCGCCCACGATTGGCGCATCGAGGGTCCGGCACGTCACACAAAGCCGTTTCCGGTTCGCAAAATCACCACTCCAGACTATCTGGACGATTTCTTCTTCGACCAGAGCTACGAGTATGTCATGGGCGCATCGCGAAGTGGCGACGGCGGTCAGGTGATCGACCTTGTCATCGGACACAAGATCGCCGATCTGGATCTGCCCGGCATGCCCCATCTGGGATCGGGTATCACCTGGAAATACGGCGACACGACCGTCATGGCGACGCCGCATCTCAAGGACGGCACGGTCTCGGTGATCGACATGAAGACCTGGAAAACGGTGAAGCAGATCGAGACGCTCGGTCCCGGCTTCTTCATGCGCAGCCACGAAAACTCACCCTATGTCTGGGTGGATGTTTTCTTCGGTCCGAACAAGGACGTCATGCACGTGATCGACAAGGGGAGCCTGGAGATCGTCAAAACGCTCCGGCCGGAAGAAGGCGCGACCGTGGCCCATGTCGAATTCACGCGCGACGGCAGCCATGCACTGGTGTCCATCTGGGAGGACGACGGTGCGGTAATCGTCTATGACGCGGACACGCTGGAAGAAGTCCGGCGTCTGCCCATGCGCAAACCTTCGGGAAAATACAATGTCTGGAACAAGATCACCTTCTCCGAAGGAACCAGTCACTGAGGCCCTGATCGTATCGCACGGTCAGCCTTCGAGGCCGCAGGCGGGCGAGGATCATCTGAACGTCCTTGCGCGACAGGTCGCTCGTCAACTCGATGGCTGGGTGATCCGTTCCGCGACCCTGGCGGCACCGGGCACGCTGGAACGGGCCATCGATGCATGCGCGGGCACACCGCTCGTCTTTCCCCTTTTCATGACCGATGGCTGGTTCACCCAAACCGCCCTCCCCGCGCGTCTTGCCAACTTCAACGCCTACCAGCTGCCACCTCTGGGAACACTTCCTGAATTGCCCGGACTGACTGCAAGGGTGTTATGCAGAGCTATCGAACGGCGAAACTGGTTGATGGAGGCTACCGATATTCTCATCGCAGCACACGGGTCCCCGAACGGTTCACGTGCTGCAAGATGTACCTACCGGTTTGCAACGGCATTGCGCCGGGTATTGCCTGTTCGGGACATCAGAACCGGTTTTCTCGAAGAGCCGCCTCATCTAGCGTCAGCTGCAGCGGGCAGTCATCAACAGACAGTTGAAATACCGTTCTTTGCGGCACCCGGTGGGCACGTGCGCGAAGATATCCCCCTGGCGCTGGATTCGGCCGGCTTTCAGGGCGTACGGCTGCCCTGCATCGGACAGGCCGCGTTTATCCCCGAACTGATTGCAAACTCGCTGCGCAACGCGTCAATCAGGAGCGAAGCCGCATGACCGAGGCCGACAATACCTGGTCTGTCAAAAAACTGGCCATTGTGTTTTATCCGTTTGCAGCCGGAGCGGTCGCGATCAACCTGTTCCTGCTCGGTCTGATCGGAATCGCGCTCGGCTTTCCGGCGATCTCACCCGTCATGTCCGTTTGGCTCAGCATACCGCTGGGCATACCCGCAACGTGGTGGGCCGCAAAGTGGATACGTGGTCTCATGGACGAAGCCGACGGCAAATGAGTATCCGCGAAATGCGCACCAGTGGTGCGGACCCCGCAAAATTCAAGGGATTTCTTGAACTCTCAATCTTAACGTTAAAATTAGGAAACTGTTTACTAACGTTGCGTAATGATGTTTCTAGAACATGTTTCCAAGCAGAAATTTATTAGCCCCAGAAGCCGTCCCGGGAAACGGCTTTTGGGGTAAGTTCTTTCAAGCGTGATTTCAACTGCTTCGCCCGTTCAGCCAGCCTGCCGTGCCGGTGCTTCTCACAACAAACGCCTTCGCTTCCTGAACATGACCGAGCGCATCGGCAAGTCCCTGCTCACCACAAACGAGGGCTGCCGTGGAAAGGCCGTCGGCAAATGCAGCCGAACGCGCGATCACGCTTGCTGCTTCCAGATCACTTTTGACCGGAAGACCCGTTCTCGCATCGAGAATGTGAGATGACCTGCCCGTCTCGTCGAACGTCGTTCCCGTTCTGGCCGAACTGGCCACAGAGGCATCAACAAGCGCGACCTTGACCTGTGCCGATGGACGTGCCGGATCGGGTCGGAGTGTCAATGGCCAGCCATTTCTGGCTGGCGCTCCTTCAGTCCTGGCATGTCCGGTTGCCGAAATCTCGCCAAGGTCAACGACCAGGTCCCTGCATCCCCTCGACCTCAACAAGGCGGTGACCTTGTCGGTGATGTAGCCTTGAGCGATGCCATTCAGGGTGAGTGCCATGCCCTTGCGACGGAATTCGACAATTCCCGGCTCATAGTTGACGTGCTGAAAGCCGATGTTGTTCAGGATTGTCTGCAGCCTGCCGTTTTCTGCCTCTGCACCTTCCGGCATGGCGCCATGCGCTGCCAGTTCCGCATGGTATGCCCACAGCGGTTGCACAGTCGGCTCAAATGCGCCGCCCGTCAGCGTGTGGATGCGGTGTGCCTGCCCGAGCAGGGTGACCATGTCCAGGGATGGAGCCTGCAGGCGGCCGTTGCTGTTAAGCCGGACAAGCTCGCTGTCCTGACGATAGAGGCTGAAAACCTGCTCCAGCCGCCGGATTTCAGCTTCGACAAGCCGGAACAAATCCAGCGCTTTCGCGCGATCTTCGTGAACGAGATTGATTTCCGCACGCGCCCCAAGGGCGATCCCTTTCCAGCGATGCAGGTCAGGTGCGGATCGTGCAATCGTCGATGGCAGAATTGTGCCTGCGGAAACCACGGCACAGATCTTGATGAAGCGCCTTCTGTTCATGCGTCCTGCCGATGCGGGTTCCCCTGTCATCTTGCTGCCTCGCCCGATGTGCCGTGCGTCAAATGGTCGGCCGACGAGAGTTCGACTGGCGCCAGAACGTAGTCAACCGGGATATCATCAAGCCGAAGAACGCGACCGCCGTTGGCCGCTGCAAATTCCTTTGCGCCTTCTTCAGTTCCGAACGGTATCGTCTCGGGCGCGCCCATGCCCCCGGCCCGTTTGCTTTCAACGACGAACCAGGCCGCCTCGGCTTCAATCCAGTTGTCAAATCCCGGCTCCTTCCAGCTGTCCGCATTGTCCATGTCATTTACATAAATTGCGGCAATGTTCTTCGGTTCTTCAGGTGAATGCATGAATGCGACCGCATCCCTCACCTGGGTGAACCAGAAGGGAAACGGGTTACCGGTCAGGTGGATCTGCGCCTTGGGACCATCATGTTCCAGAACCGTCATCTGGCAATAGTGCCCCGCCGCCTCCGGGGTCAGCTCCAAAGCTGCCGGTCTCGCAATTTCCACGTCTTCCTGGCATCCGGCCAGCAACCCGAGTACGAGGAACAACAGAACGTGCCGTTTCATGGCGTTATCCTCCGAATGAGAAATGCCGATGCCGTCAGTGCCATGCCGGCAAACAAGACGAGAGATGCGAGAGCCAAAACAGGGTCGAATGGCAACGCCTCCGAGACGCCGGCCATGCCGCCGACCAGATCGCTCGCACCCAGCGCTGAGAGATTGAAAAGACGGAATGCGTCTGCCGGATTGAGCAGCACGGCATATGGAAAGACCTGGGAAGCAAAGATCCCGCTGGGATTTGCCACCAGCGCACCGAGGAGCGCCAGGTCATACAGGACGACAAGAACAAGCCAGGCGGCGATCGCGGCAGCCGCAGCCGTACCTGATTGACGGGTCAGCGAACTCAGCACGTAACCGATTGCAAGGAAGCAGACGCCAAGCAACACAGATGTTGCAATCAACCGGGAAAAGTCGGCGAGCCCGGCCAGCGAACCGGTTCCCGTCGAAACCAGCAAAGCAGCGGTCATGCCATAGCCGATCACCAGAGCGAAAGTCAGGACCAGGGTATGACCGATGGCCTTGCCCAGCAGGAATTCCGGACGTGATATTGGACAGGAGAACGTCATGAGCAGCGTGCCGCGCTCGATCTCTCCGCAGATCGCGTCAAAGGCAAGGAGCAAGGCGATCAACGGCACGAGATAGACCGAAAGGCTCGCCAGCGAAGCGACTGTGATCGTCAGGCGGTCCACACCAAGCGTACCGGCCGGCGCAGAGCCGAGCAGGGCGAGTGCCAGGGAAAAGACCGCCAGGATCAGGGTTGCCAGGAGGATCCAGCGATTGCGGATGCCAATCCGGATTTCCTGGGCAGCAATTGTCAGGACACGGGAGAGCATGTCTTATGCCTCCTTCTGGGCTGTATTTGAAAAATGACGATAGACATCGTCCAGGCTCGGAGCGTGAACATCAACGTCCTCGACCAGATTGCCGAGTGCACTTATGGCCGACAGCGTGCGAACCTTGTCGTCGAGGCCGCAATCGAGTTCCACGGACGTGCCGTTCATCTTGCCTGCACCAAGTTGCTCGGCGACTTCCCGGACCGCGCCCGGTTTGGTCCAGACCTTCAGCCGGATCGGCAGACCGGCCTGTGCCCGCAGTGTCCCCAATTCATCATCGGCGACCAACTGTCCTTTCGAAAGGATCAGGATCCGGTCAGTTCGAGCTTCCAGTTCGGTCAATGCGTGGGAAGACAAGAGAACCGTCGCACCCTGTTCAGCGACCTCGCCGATCAGTTCATAAACGTTCTGACGGGATATCGGATCAAGACCGGTTGTCGGTTCGTCAAGCAGAACAAATTTCGGCTTCCCGATCAACGCCTGGGCCAGACCCAGCCGCTGGCGCATGCCCTTTGAATAGGTGCCGACCCGCCTCCTGGCGGCATCCTCCAGTCCCACCCGTTCCAGAAGTTCAAGGGCACCGCCGGCATTTGCACCTTTCAGACGCGCATAGAACCGAACGATTTCCTCACCCGTCAATGCAGCTGGAAACGCAACGGATTCAGGTAGATAAGCCGTTACCCGACGGGCCGAATTGCTACCGGGAGCGGCTCCCATAACCGCAATGTCGCCTTCGTCACGCTTTAGAAATCCGAGTGCCATCTTGAACAAGGTGGTCTTGCCGGCTCCATTGTGGCCAAGCAGCGCAACACGCTCGCCCGGCCTCAGCGCAAATGACACCCGATCGACTGCGATATGGCTCTTGAAGCGCTTGGTGACCGACTGAACGATCAGCGTGGAATTCGTCATCCCTGAACTCCTGAAATGGGGTCTTTGCGGTCCGGCGGCTGCATCAGTGGTGCATTGTCGACAATTCCGCCGGGCAGAAGCGCCGGGAACTGCGACTGAGTCCAGCGCAACAATTGCACAGCGGGACTGCCCATCAACAACTTGGCGGAAGGTTGGGTCCACAAGACCTGATCGATCAGATCGTTCGGCCGGTAGGCCGTATCGGCAAGCCCGTCACCGTTCATGTCGAAGGCGGCGTGGTCACTCCAGAAATTTCCGCGTCCGTCGGTGCTCCAGTCCAGGTCGCGGCTGCCGACATATTTGACCTGCGTCCTGTTGCGGATGAATGCATTGCCCTGAAACAGGTTCTTGGCGGACCCGGCCGTGAAATGCACACCAATCGGACACCCCTCGAACCGGTTGTCCGTAACTGTGTTTTTGTTGGCATTGTACATGAAGAGGCATTTTTCACCGCCGCCCGAGACCATATTGCCGGCGATCTCGGCCCGGTTGGCGTAGTTCAGCATCAGCCCGTGGTTGCGGTCTCCGATAGAAACGTTGTTTCTAATCTTCAGGCGATCGGAAAACATCAGCGCATAGCCGATATCATTGTTCCGTGAGACATTGCCCTCGATCACACCGCTGTTGCCATGCATGTAGTGGACAGCGAACCGCAGATCTTCGAAGCGGTTGTTGCGGAACGTATCCTTGTGACTGGTATTGACGAAGACCCCGTCCCGGCCAAAACGGATGGTGTTGTATTCCGCCAGCAGGTGCGGCGCGTTCCACACGTAAATGCCGTTGCCACGTTCGTTGACGCGCAAGTCTCGACGACCTTCAATCAGATTGTTCGAAACAGTCGCATTGCGGGCTCCGTGAACATCCACTCCCGTCAGATTGTTGAGTATCCTGTTGTCACGAACGACCGCCCGGTGAGCCTGTTTCGTGAGTTTCACCCCGGCGTCAAGCGTCTCTTGGGAAATACCCGAGCCGGTCAGCGTCAACCCCTGGACAGTGACGTCCGGGGCGGTGACCGTGATCACGCTGCCGGTTCCATTGCCGACGATGCTTGCCAGGCCCTCGCCAGTCAGGGTGATCGATCTGTCCACCGTCACCGGACCGGAGTGATCTCCCGGAGCAAGCCGGAGAACGTCCCCGGCCTGCGCATTTTCGATTGCCTCGCGCAAGGCGCCCTGCTCTGCCGGAACCAGCTGTTCAGCGGCAGCCAGCGATCCGCAGACCGCCAATGCCGAACAAAACAAAGCGAGTCCTCCGGTCAGGACATTCAGGGCGCCTCGCATGGATCAGGCTCCTCTTGGCTCAACGAACATGCGACCACGCATTTCCATGTGAAGTGCATGGCAGAACCACTGGCAGTAGAACCAGTGCACGCCGGGACGTTCCGCAATGAACGTTACCGAAGCCGTTGCTTGCGGGGCCACTTCCATGGCCACGCCATAATTCGACAGGCAGAAGCCATGAGTCAGATCATCGATGTCGTCGATGTTCGTGACATAGACCGTCACTTCATCACCCTGCTTCACCGTGAACTTTTCAAGACTGAAGGTAGGAGCGACCGAGTGCATGTAGACCCGGACCTTGTTGCCGTCGCGGATGACGTCTTCGGCATATTCCAGATCGACACCATCGGCCTCGGCCTGCTTGATTGCGTCCTGGAAGATCGGATCGGACCGGTCCCAAACGATTGCCGGATTCACCTTGGACCGGTGAACGATGATGCTGTCATGCGGCTCGGCGAATGTCGGTCCGTCGTGAACGACCTTCATGTCATCGCCGGAAATGTCGATCAACTGCTCGTTCTCCGGTTTCAGCGGGCCGACATTCAGGAAGCGGTCCTTGGAGAACTTGTTCATCGAAATCAGCCATTTGCCATCCGCTTCCGCGGTTTCACCCATGGAAGTGGAGTTGTGACCCGGCTGATAATGCACATCGACCTTTGATATGATCGGGTCGACTTCCTCACCGGCATAGGCGCGTATGGCCTTGTCGATGTTCCACTTCGCAACCTGGCTGTCCAGGAACAGCGTCGTGAAGGCATTGCCCTGACCGTCGAAAGCGGTGTGCAGCGGACCGAGGCCGAGCTGCGGTTCGCCCACGACCGCTGAGCGCGGGTCGGCATCGTCGGCAAACAGTGCGTCCACCTTGGTGACATCGATGATGGAAACCGTCGGGGACAGCTTGCCGTTGATGACGATATGCTTCTTGTCCGGTGCCGCGTTACAGCCATGCGGACTGTTGGGGATCGGTATGTATCGTGTGAACTGTGACTTGGCTTCCTTGCGGCCATCAACCACAGGGACACCCTTCAATTCCTGATAATCGCCGGCCGCAACTGCTTCCTCGATCGCCTTGATATTGAAGACAACAACATGATCCAGTTCGCTCTCGGTCATTTCGGCAAGGTTGGTGCCCATTTCCGAGTTGTAGCTGGTGGAAAACGCGTATTTGCCCTGATAGTCGGCGTCGGTGTTGTCGAGGTTACCCGACACGATCACCTGCCATGCGACCTTCATCTCGTCGCCGTCGATGGCGGTGAAAATGCACGAGTATTGTGACGGATCATCCAGGATCTTGCCGTCGTTCACGAGCGGCGCTTCATGCTCGCCGTTGGCGAAGATGTAGCCCGTGCGCGGATATTTCTGCGGCCGCATTCCGTGGATGTCATGCGCATTGGGGATCTCGATGATCTTGTCGCATTTCATCGTGTTGCAGTCGATGCGGGCAACGCGCGTATTCGCCTTGTCGTTGGCGAAGATGTAGCGCCCGTCATACGTGCCATCCGTGAAAGACATGTGCGGATGGTGCAGATCGCCGTTGTCGTAGGTGACCTTGCCCTGAGCCGCGAGATAAGCCTTCGTTTCGGGAAGGAGACCTTCGGTCAGGATTTTCAGGGACTCGTTGGTCTGTCCCCAACCTGTCGCCGAACAGCGATTGAAAACCGGTACCCGCATCAGCTCACGCATCGACGGAACACCGAGAATACGCAACTCTCCCGCCTGCCCGGAGGACCAGAAGCCGTAGTATTCGTCGAGTTCACCCGGCGCCATTTCGAATTTCTGATGATCACCCTGGGCAAAGGCGGGATTGGCGCCGCTAACAGCAACCGCTCCCACGCCTGCCACCACGGCTGTCTTTGCAGTACCGCCCAACAGATCTCGGCGGGACATGCCCAGATTATTTTCCTTCTCCTTCATGGCTAATCTCCTTATGGCCTGTGAAGGTGTTTATCGAACCGGAGCCGGCTCTTCCGATTTGGCGGACGCCTCCGGCTGTACAAGCCCGGTTTGCTTTTCGAAACGCCGCCTCTTGGCGAGCTTCTTGATGCAGACGGGACATTTCTGATCGTGCTGATAGAGAACCTGGCAATGCAGGCAGTTCAGACACTCGTTTGGATTGATGTTGCCTTCCGGATGAATGGCCTGGACCATGCACTCCTTGGCGCAGCGGTGGCAGGGATTGCCACACTCGCGGTAGCGCTTCAGCCAGTCGAACATCCGAAGCCTGGCCGGAATGGCAAGTGCCGCACCCAGCGGGCACAGGTACCGGCAATAGAAACGATCTATGAACAGTCCTGCACCCAGCAGGGCAACCGCGAACAGGACAAACGGCCAGGCACGCTGGAACTTCAGGATAATCGCTGTCTTGAACGGTTCGACCTCTGCGTAGTGTTCGGCAACGTCCAGCGAATAGAGGGACAGTCCGAACAAGCCGAGGAAGATCATGTATTTGAGTGGCCACAGACGTTCATGCAGACCCCAGGGTACCTCGATCTGCGGAACCCTGAACAGTTTAGCGAGACGGTTTGTCAGCTCCTGCAGGGCACCGAACGGGCATAGCCAGCCGCAATATGCGCCCCGTCCCCAGAACAGAAGTGCCGCTGCCACCGAGAACCAGAGAAGAAACACCAGCGGATCCATCAGGAACGCATCCCAGCTGAATTCACTGGTTATCGAGGAGAAAAATGCAAGGACGTTGACGACGGAAAGCTGCGCATTTTCAAACCAGCCGAGCCAGACAAGCGTGAATGTCAGGAAACCGATGCGGAACCAGAACGTGAAACGTTCGTTTTTCGTCACCTGCATCTGGAAAAAGAACACTAGGGTCAGCACGCCCATCGCTGCTGCGAGCACGCTGATGTCGAATACGCGCCCCTTCCAGATCCGTTTCCAGAGTTCCTCCGCACCACTGACTTTGGTCGTATCGTTTCCGGCAGTCGTCTGCTGGACCGTCTCCACCGTCTCCGGGACGGTTTTCAGGTAAACGTCCGGCAACTGGTATCCGAGGTCGAATGTCAGAAAAACCTTGTCGATCGGCCCGACAGCACGCTGCACGAGGAGCTGCAGGCGAAAATCCTTAGCCGGGTCAAAACCGATATCTGCCGGGATAATGAAGAGGTCCATCTCGGTGAAAGTGGGTGCACCTTCGGCGACAACCTCGCCGACACGGGCCTGCTGTTTGTCGAAGAACCGGGCAGAAACATCGTGCTGGATCATCTGGATCCTGTCGAAGATGCCCCCCCGGACATAGCCAGATCCCTTGAAGGAATACCGCCCGCGCCCCATTACCAGCAGCGCGTGCTCACCTTCCTTGAGGCGCTTCTTCAAATTGGAGTATTCAGCTTCCCCCAGCAATGACAGGCCGATCGTGGGCACATCGGCAAGTGCCATGTAGAGATCAATGAAAGTGTCTGTTTCAGGCCCGGGTTCCGTGCGGGCGACTGCGCGCGGATCGCCCTGCCTGGAAAAGGCTGCATTCACCTGGGCAACATCGAGTGACATGCGGCGCACGGAGCCGTCGCCCGTTAACGTCATCCAGTCAAGAATGTCCCGGTGGCCGGTATCAATCTCTTTCTTCGGGCCCTTGTCGGCAATTTCAGGAGCAAGGCCACCAAGACCGAGAGCACGGGCAACCTTTAGCCCGGAGCGAACGATGGAATCGTCGATCACCATGATCGTGACAGTGGCACCGGAAATGATATCGAGTTCGTGCGCGGAGCCACCGCTTTCGGCTTCCTGCCTGAGATCAAGACCCGCGTAACCTTCCGTAACCGCCCTGATTTTCGAATCCGGAATACCGATCAGCACGATCGGTTCGGAATGCTTGACCAACCGGACACCGGTGACGAACGCATCCTGATCCACGCCGACGAGTGTGTGAATCGGCTTGCCTGAATATCCCGTGGTTGAAACAAAGTCGGATGTCAGGAAAACCCAACCGATGGTTTCCCCGCGCTTGAGAGCGGGGACGACCGGAACATCTTCCCGCAAAGCGCCGAAACTGTCGGCGCCAGGGACCATATCCTCCGGCTGAACCTTGGCCAAAAAGGTGGCGACCAGTCCATCGGCGGCAAGGGCAACAGAGCCATACGACATCGGCAATGCCAGGCCGGCAAGCAGTATGAAGAGACCGAGTATGTGAAAAAGTGGACGCACTTCGAGCGCTCCGACATGTGTCTTGTCTGACGTTGCCGCGATATTCCGCTTTCGCGCCGGAGAGAGTCTTGACGATAGTCAAGTGCCGCTGAATTTGACCTGTCCGCCGCACCACCGTCCGCGGCGATACCGTACCCGGGTCAATCAGACCGTCTTGCAGGCCTCGGCATGACAAGGATCGGAAAGTAGACCCAGGCGAACAGTGCAAAAGCTCCGGTCCACAAAAAACCGGACACCAGCATCACCGGGAAATAATCGAAAGCGAGCGATCCAAAACTGCGGGTGAGAGCTGCTGCGATGACCATCAGGTAGGCAAGTGCGATCGGTCGGGAAACCTTGAGCGGCCTTCCGCTGTGCCCGAGCGATGCCCGGGTCATCATGGCGAGTGTCATGCTGCCGATTGCGCCTGCCGCAAGCAGATGAAGAGCCGCGGTTTCGCTCATAAATGACAGCATCAGCGCGCTGCCATAAAGGAGATAGCCGACCGCCAGCAGAAGATAGGCAACATGCAGGATCCACAGGATCGGGCTCTTGCGCACGGCCCATCCCCGCCAACCCGACAAACGCACCAGGTTTACTCCTCCGGCTGCAAAACAGACCGATCCGAACAGAACCTCCGGTACGAAGGGAAGGCTTCCAAGTGTCGCCAGAAGCGCAAGGAGAATACCGGCCCGATCCAGCCAGGCATTTGATTGCGGCAGGGAGACCCCGTAGCCCTCACGGTTGAGCGCGTTGCGGGTAAAGGCCGGAACAACCCGGCCGCCGACAATTGCGATCATTGCGGCGCTTGCGAAAATGCCAACCCGTACACCGGCTTCCGCAGTATTGTTGCTCCAGCCGATCCAGTCGAGGTGCATCAGAAGATTGCCGAGGAAGAGCGCCGTGAGCAGAAACAGGAAGATCATGTTTCTTGCCTGGGACTTTTTTGCAAGGCGCCCGAGAATTGCAGTCGACAATATCGGAATGAAGGCAAGATCAACCAGGGCTACGGCGACCGGATCGAAAACCCCTGAAAACCAGATGCCCAGACGCCCCAACAACCAGACGCAACCGCTGGCCGTGACAAATACCCTGCCTGCCTCCCTGGTGCCTGTCCAGTTCGGAACAGCAGTGATAAAGAAGCCGGCCATGACCGCAACCGTATAGCCATAAAGCATTTCGTGGGCATGCCACAGATGCGGAGCCATCGACATCGGAACCGTCGCGACATCACCACCGGCCGCTTGTGCTGCCAGCCAGAGCGTCCAGGCGAGCATTGAGAATACTGCAAACAGGCCGGCAGACAGAAAGTAGAATCGGAAACCCGCCGTCAGGACCGTTGGAAACCGGCGCGGTCCTTTGACGTCTGGTGAATGGAGGGCTGCGGCCATGAACATGCCTCGTGGTGGAATTCCAGCAATGAGGTCACCTGCCCGTCATGCGGGCGACAACCTGGAAAGAGGCATGGTCACAGGCTTGAGGCGCGAATGTCTTGACAATCGTCAAGTCTGCCCAAAAAACTTGACTGTAACATTCATAAAACATTCCCTCCATGAATCTGCACCAACACCAGTCAAATCCGGAAAACGCAATGCTTGAAAATGGTTGGATCAACTATACGGCTGCCTTCGCAGTCTTCTTTGCCTCGCATATGCTGCTCGTCCGGCCACCGGTCCGCCCGGTTCTGGTAAGGTTTCTGACTCCCCGCGGCTTTTCCGCTGCCTACTCGCTGCTTTCCTTGGCAATCCTGTGGTGGATGATAGAAGCGGCGCAAGCAGCGCCTTATGTCGAGCTCTGGAGTTGGGAACCCTGGCAAAACTGGGTTCCGATCATCGCGATGTTACCGGCCTGCCTGATTGCGGCATTCGGTGTTGCCGTTCCAAATCCGTTTTCCTTTGGCGGTGCACATAACGAGCGCTTCGATCCGCAAAGGCCGGGTATCGTCCGATGGATGCGACATCCTATTCTTGTCGCACTGTTCCTGTGGTCGATCGCACACCTGGTTCCAAACGGAAATCTTGCACATGTGATCCTGTTCGGAGCGTTCGCCATATTCTCCCTTCTAGGCATGAAACTCATCGACAGGCGGCGCAAGCGGGAAATGGGCGAAGACTGGTCACGGCAGTTGAATGCCGCCAGGGCCGCTCACCTGACCCAACTTTCAAACCCCGGCGGCACCTTGATCAGATTGCTCGTCGGTCTGTTCGCCTATGTTGGTCTGGCGCATCTGCATCCCTATTTTGCCGGCGTTTATCCGTTTGCATAACAATGGCGCCTGCAAGAAACCCAAAAAAAAACGCCCGGTGCCGGGAGAGGGCACCGGGCGACTGCTTCAGGAAGACTGGGAGGTCCTACCCGAAGATTTCTCTGAACCGGTCGATACAGAGCCGGAAACCGGCCTCGAAATCGCCGTTGCCAGGGTGATAGACACTTTCGAAGGAGATCACCCCGTCATAGGCATCGGCCCGCAGCGCTTCGGCGATCGGCTGGAACTGATCGGCCAGCTGGCCCTCCCCCATCCGCCGGACTTCCAGGGTCGCGCGCGGCGTGTCCACCAGAACATCCTTGATATGGACATGACCGAGATAACCGCCCCTCAGTTCCTCGTAGCCCTCCGGAAAGGCTCGCTCATGGCACCAGCAGTTGTTGGCCGGGTCCCACAGAACCTTCAGCGCATCCTTTGCGTCCAGGTCGTCGATCAGCTTGCGGCCCGTGTAGTTTGAATTGACCATCGTGCCGTTGCCGGTCTCCACCACCAGCGTCAGACCCTCCGACCTGGCAAGCTCGACGGCCGGAGCGATCAACGGCAGGCTTGCGTCCCAGGCGCCCTTGGCGACGTTCCACTTTTCCGCACCGCCCTTGCCCCACAGGATCTGCTCCTTCTTGTTGGTCATGATCCGCACCAGCGGCGAGCCGACGGCATGGGCCATTTCCATGACCCGCTTCAAGGCATCCATGTGCTTCGTGTGCAGCTCGTCCCCGGCCCTGTTGGCGGTCGTCATGCCGGCAAAGACATGGCGCGACAGGCAACTGACCGGCTTGCCGTGCCCGTCGAGCAGCGCCTTGATCCCGGCGATTTCCTCCTTTGTGTGGTCACCGACTTCCTTCTCGCCGACAAACTGCAGTTCGGCATAGTCCAGGCCGAACTCGTCCATAACCGTCAGCGCATGCTTCAGGTCCCGGCTGATCCCATCGCAGATAACACCAAGTTTCATATTGTTCTCCAACTTCAACGATGCAGTTCGGCGCCGACGATTTCCTCAATCACCCGGGTGCAGACCCAGTTGTCGCCGTTCGGATATCTGGACTTGCCCGCATGGAAGATTTGCATCGCGGTCGAGGCGGTCTGCATGGGCACTTCGAGACCCTGGGCCAGATCGAGAGCGATCGTCAGATCCTTGTGCATGGTCGCTATGTGACTGCCGGTGCCTTCAAACTTCCGGTCGATGATGTTCTCCAGAGCAGTTCTCGACACGCCGCAACCGGCGCCCGACGTGGAAAAGACATTGTAGATGACTTCACCGGCAACCCCGGCCTTTGCCGCCAGAGCCGCAGCCTCGAAGGTTGCGGAGAAAATCGACCCTATGAGCGACTGAAGGCAGGATTTGACTGTCTGACCTTCCCCTGGTCTTTCGCCGACAACGTGGATCGTCTGCGAGACGGCTTCCATGACGGGCCGCGCCTTTTCCAGAACATCCGGCGTGCCTGCCGCCATCATTGTCAGTGTACCGCCCTGGGCGCCCGGGAAGCCCCCGGAGACCGGGCAGTCGATCAGGTTGATCGATCCACCGGTCAGTTCCTCGCCGATCTGGCGTGCTTCCGAGGGTTTGATCGTAGCGGTGAGGATTATGGTCCCGCCGTCCGTCATGTTGGCGGCAAGGCCGTCGTCTCCAAGGATGACCGCCTTGGCCTGGTTCCCATTCATCACCATGACATAGACGACGTCCGCATTTGCCGCGACATCGGCAACACTTCGGGCGGCCCTGCCACCCAGCGCGGTGAACGCTGCCAAGCGTTCTTCGCTCAGATCGAAGCCTGATGTCTCAAATCCGTTCTTGATCAGGTTCTTGGCAAGCCCGCTGCCCATATCCCCCAATCCGATGACACCTGCGCGTAACATTTCATGTTCCTATTTCATCCGGACATTCCGGAGGTTGTTGACTGGCACCCGCTGCCGGGTGTCGGCTGATGCGGGGGTTTCGGGCGCTGATTGCGCCGGGCTGGTCCGGAAGACACCCCGCTGCCCAAAAAACTCCTCAGAAAAACAGGCTCGGAACCCACAGAACGAGTTGCGGGAAAATGCACATCAGGATGAGCACGAGGACATTGGCCATCAGGAAGGGAGCAGCGCCGAGGAATATCTCGCCGATCCCCATACGGGCGATCGCGGCACACACATTCAGGCAATTGCCGACAGGCGGAGTACACGCGCCGACGGCAAGGCCCGACACCATCACCACACCGAAATGGACACCGGATATCCCGACGGACTGCGCTGCGGGAAGCAGCACCGGTGTCAGGAGCAGGATAGCCGGGCTGACGTCGATGAAGGTTCCGGCAACAAGGATGACGGCGGTGATCACCAGCATGAGCGCAATCGGGCCGAGATCAAGGCTGATCACGTAGGCGGCAAGCGCATCCGGGATCCGTTCCAGTGCCAGCACCCAGATGTAGAGTTGGGAAAATGCGATGATCATCATGATCTTGGCGCTTGTCAGGATTGCCGCCCGCATCGCACCCGGCAATTGTTTCAGGGAAGTCAGCCCGACGATAAGGAACCCGATCAGCAGACCGTAGGCAACGGCCATACCAGCCGTCTCAGTCGGCGTTGCGATTCCGAAAACGACGGAACCGACAATCAGCAGCGGCATGACGGCAACGATCGCCGAGCGGCGTATCTGACGCCAGGCTTCCGCAAGAGTGAACGGAACGGCTTCCGTCGGATAGTCGTTCTTCCTGGACAGATACCAGACAATTGCCAGCTGGAAGATACCGACCATCAACCCCGGAATGACCCCGCCGAGGAAAAGTTGACCAACCGACTCCTGAGCGGCGATGGCATAGATGACCATCGCCACGGAAGGTGGAATGATCATGCCCATTGTGGAAGAGGCGACGGTGATCCCGGCGGCAAATTGAGCGGGATAACCACGCTTTTTCATTTCCGGTATCAGGACCGATCCAATCGACGCGGTATCGGACGCTGCCGAACCGGAGATCCCGCCAAAGACCATCGAGGCGACGACATTCACCAGACCGAGCCCGCCCTTCAGGCGCCCGACGAAGAAATTCGAAATGTCGAGCAGACGGCCGGTGATACCGCCGGTGTTCATCACGAAGCCCATAAGGATAAACAACGGCAGCGAAATCAGCGCATAACTGTTGATGCCGGCAAAGAACCTTTGGGGCAGGACACCGATCAGCATTGGTTGTTCGACCAGAAAATAGGCCAATGCGGAAAGTCCAAGTGCGTAGGCGATCGGAACGCCGATGACCAGCAGAACCAGCAGACTGAGAAGAAGGATCAACATTGCATCAGTCCTCCGGCATCCAGAGAACGTCGATGCTTTCCCGGCCCGCCGCGGTAAGCACGATTTTCAGGCAGCAATAGAAGACCGCCAGCCCGCAACCGACCGGCACGGCTGCGTGAACGATACCCTGCGGCCAGCCAAAGGGCTGCCAGGGATTATGGCCGGCAAGTGAAATCCAGCCGATAGAATAGGTCACCATCGCGCCGTTGATCACTGCGATCAGGGCGAGACCCATGATGTAAGTCCACTTTTTCGCTTCATAGGGCAGCATGTCGACAAAGAAGGTGATCGCAATATGCTCACGCCTGGTGATGCAAACCGCGCCGCCAATGGCACTGGTGAACAGGAAGGCGATCGTCACGAATTCGTTGCCGCCATAAATCGACGACGCAAAGCCGTATCTGAGAACCACAAGCAAACAGACAAGAACCAGAAATGTCGCAAAAAGCGCGATCAGAACCCACTCCAGAACAGATGTGAGCCGCTTGTCCAAGGCGATGAGAAAATCCATGCTTCCCCCCAATTTTGTCCGATCTGCCCGGCCGCCATCAGGCGACCGGGCTTCACAATCGAAGGTCAGCTGCAGGAAGCCGCCGCTGCACGGGCAGCGTCGATGTCTTCAGCTGTGAAGTGGCCCGCGTCGATCATCTGCTGATAGACCGGCTTGACCGCTTCCTGGAAACCGGCAAGTGCTTCCGGGGTCAGGGAATTGATTTCCATATACTCACCCAGTTCCCCGATCACCTTGCCTTCGGCCTCACGGTAGAGGTCATCGGACTGCTTGAGCGCCGCCACTGCAACTTCATCGAAGACCTGCTTCAGGTCATCCGGCAAGCCGTCGTACCAGGCCTTGTTGACGATCAGCGGATCGGGCCCGGTCATGTGGTTGGACAAGGTCATGAACTTCTGAACTTCGTGGATCTTGAAGTCCCAGATATTCTGCGGTGGATTGTGTTGGCCGTCGATGACGCCCTGCTTGAATGCCTGATAGGCTTCGGAGAAGGGCATCGCGATCGGGTTGGAGCCGATTGCGGTTCCGGTTGCGATCATCAGATCACTTTGAGGTTCGCGGATCTTGAGCCCATTCAGGTCCTCGACCTTGGTAATCGGCCTAACGTTGTTTGTGTAGGCGCGGAACCCCTGGCTGATGCCGGTTGCCGGAACGTGGTAACCGTTGGTCGCGGCGCCTTGCTCGATCCCGTCGGTGAACCCGCTTGCGACAAGACACTGCATCTCGTCCCAATCAGCAACCAGGAACGGCAACTGGTAGATATTGAATGCCGGATTGGCATCGGCAAAAAACCCGCCACGTGTTCCCTGAAGGATCCCGGTCGTCACCTGGTCCATCATCTCGCGCTCGTTGCCGAGCACTCCGCCAAAGAAATTCTCGACATCGATACGACCATCTGAACGCTTTTCCAGTTCTTCTTCGAAGAATTTCATAGATTGCGATCTGATGGCACTTTCCGGCTGCGCATTGCCATATTTGAATGTGAAATCTGCCGCAGCAGCGCCCGATACCATCAACGCAGCCATTGCAACACCAGCTAAATACTTCACGCCATTCATCACCTTTTCTCCTCCCGATGTAGACGATGATCATGTGAGGGCGCTTTTCTCCGCTCAGGGCTATCGGGAAGCAAGCTAAAAAGCATCAATTTGACGTAATTGGTTACTTTTGATGTTTTCATGAGTCGATATTTATGCAAAATTGATTGTTATTGGTGGAGTATTGATGTGTCTGAACCAACCCAGATCAAGCGTCGCGCTCGAGTGAACGAGATCGCCGGACTTGCAGGCGTCGGCACCGCAACGGTCGACCGCGTCCTGAACGGGCGCCCCAATGTGAGCGCTGCCACGCGTCAACGTGTGGAACAGGCCAAAGCGGCAATCGAAAACGGTGAACCTGTTCAAAAACGCCCGAGGCCCTGGCGCCTGAAAGTCTTTCTGCCTGAAGAGGCCGGCCCATCGACCGAGTATCTTGCAAGCTGTTTCCATGAGTTCGGCGCGCGGGGAAATGCCACGATCGAATGCGTTTTCACGAAAAAAATGGAACCGGCGCTTCTGGCCCGCAAACTTCAGGCCTGCGCCGGGCAGGGCATCGACGCGATTGCGTTTCAGGCTCTTGATGACCCGCGCGTACGCCAGGCTGTCGAAGACCTGGCCCATTTGAACATTCCCTGCCTCACCCTGATTTCAGGGCTCGAAACCCCGGCACTCGCCGGCTTCATCGGAATGGACAACAGAGCCGCAGGGCGCACCGCCGGATACCTGATGGGTCGCTTCGAACGGCAGAAAGGCGCGGTCGCGGTCGTTTCCGGGGGCCAGATCTACCGCGTTCACGAAGACAGGGAAATGGGTTTTCGCGCCTGCCTCAGGCGTGATTTTCCACACCTTGAAGTCGTCTCGACCTATAGCGGACATGACGACATCGACGGCAACTATACCGAGGTCCGGAAAATACTGGACAGCAAGCCCGATCTGATCGGGATCTACAATGTCGGCGGCGGCAACGAAGGCATTGTGAAAGCCTTGAAAGAAGCTGGCCGGGAAAAGGAAGTCACGTTTTTCGGTCACAACCTGACCACAAAAACCCAGGGCTATCTGCTCGACGGTACGATGGATGTCATCATGCACCAGAACATGAAGCGCGCTGCCGGACGGGCGGTGGATGCGCTGATCGCGCGGCTGGAACACAGGCCGTATCAGATCAAGCTCATCTCAACGGAAATCATCACGAAAGAAAACATCATGGGCGTCACGTTCGGCTGAAGAAAGAAAGGCCGGCAGAAACAATACGAGCGCCGGATTACCGGCGCTCTCTGAAAGTAGTGATCCCGAAGGCTACCGTCGAACTTGCCGCTCTTCAGGCAGCATCGCTTGTAGCGTCTGCCTGAACCGCATGGACAGGGATCATTGCGCCCAAGTTTTTCCAGAAGTTCCACATCGCCCGCGCACCTGTCGTTCACCCGTTTTTACACGGGTTTCGGATGGGAAGGATTTGCGCCGTTTAGACATCACCTCGAAAGGAAGGGCGATCTTCAAAGTTTACGCGTTTGGCCATGACAACCTCCTGCTGCCGGGAACGAGGTTCGCCTTGTAAGGCCGGCGGGTGAAATTTCCAAGAGATCAATCCAGAAAACCGCTCCCTTCCGCTCTGGCTTGCGGCGATTGCCGCCAGTGACGGAGCGCGTTTCAAAGGTTTTCCGGGGTTACCAGCTGAAAATCGATGATACCGTTTGCCGTGCCCGACAACTTGCCGGTCACGGACTGTTCCATCAGATCAAGCGTTTTTGACACGACCTGTGAAACAGGATTGGCAATCAGAAGATCCACCGTACCTTCGATCAGACCTTCATCCGCGTAGGGGCTACGTTCGTGGCAAATGTAAAAAACATCACGAGCGCGTCCAGCCTCCGTGAGTGCCCTGATTACACCGCTGACACCGCCGCCGCAGTGATAAAGCCCCTTCAACCCGGGAACTGAACGAAGAATTTCGGAAGTCGCCTCATAGGCCACGGCGGCATCATCCAGATAAACAAGCGAATCCCGCAACCCGGCATGTGGAGCATATTCCCTGAGCGCACTGCGAAAACCGGCTTCCAGCGCCTCGTGCCCCAAATAACGGTGGGATCCGACAAGAATACCGACTTCGTCGCCATGCCCCACGAATTTGGCCATGGCCCAGCCAGCCGTCCGACCTGCACGGCGCCCATCGATGCCGACGTAACCCGCAATCGCAGGTGTACTCAGCGGACTGAGCAGCGCGAATACCGGAACGTTAACAGATGCGCAGTCGCCTATCGCCGCGTGAACGGCGGGATGGTCTATGGAAACAAGGGCGATAGCGTCGACGTCATCAGCCATGGATCTCAGCGCGGCAGCCAGATCTCCAGGAGACAGGCTTTCGACAAACGCAACTTCGGCGGCCGCCCGAATACGTGTCAGGTCTGGCACCGAACGCATGATCTGCTCGGACAGGGCCTGATAAAACCACTTGCTCTTCTTCTGCAAAATAAAGCCCAGACGCTTGTGCGGTACAAGCTGGTCGACACGGCGCTCCATCAGGCCTTGTGCATGATAACCAAGCTCTCTGGCGGCACTCAACACCCGGTCGGCGGTCGACCGCCTGACCGGGGCCCTGCCGTTCAGTACACGGTCCACGGTTGCAACGCCGACATTTGCTTTTGCGGCGATCTCCTGAAGTGTCACTCGTCGGTTCATGCACTTTTGATAAGATCCATCACAGGTGAATGCAAAAGGAATGATAGTTTTGATAGTTTCTATCACCACTGAATTGACGCCGGATACATTCTGAGAAATTTTCACGCAGCATTTTTTGAAAGGCTTCAAGGCCAATCGGCGTGGGAGGACCGGAATGACCATCTCCAATCAAACCCGTGACTACAGCCTGACAGGACAGGACTCAGGTCCCGGCTTTGCTCCAAGCCAATGGTACAGCACGCCTGTGCCCAGAAAACGGTTGAAGGAACTGATGCGCCGGTCGGACCGTCCGAGCCTGATCAACTACGGGAGCTGGTTCGGCACGGTTCTCGTTCTCGGTACAATTCTGATTTTCACCTGGGGAACGGTCTGGGCGGTTCCAACCGCGATCCTCTACGGTATCTTTTACGGATCGGGCGGCGACAGCCGCTGGCATGAATGCGGCCACGGCACCGTGTTCAAAACCGCTTGGCTGAACGGCTTCTTCTATCAGATTGCTTCGTTCATGTCGCTCAAGAACCCCTGCCTCTGGCGCTGGAGCCATGCAAGACACCATACCGATACCGTGGTTGTCGGGCGTGATCCGGAAATCGCCTTTCCGCGTCCGCCGAGCATCGGTCGGTGGATCCTGAACCTCATCTTCGTGCCGACGCTGATCGACGAACTCAAGAAGGTGGTCCTCCTGAGCCTGGGGAAACTGACAGAAGACCAGAAGGATTTTCTGATCGAAGCAGACCGCCAGAAAGCCTACCGGATCTCCCGCATCCATTTGACAATCCTGATTGCCGTGACCGGACTATCTGCCGGATTGCAAAGCTGGTTGCCGCTCATGCTGGTCGGATTTCCGACATTCTACGGCTCGTGGCTCCACCATATCCTGGCGACAACGCAGCACGCCGGACTTGCGGAGGATGTCCCCGATCACCGGATGAATTCCAGAACCGTCTATCTCAACCCGTTCTTCCGCTTCATCTATTCCAACATGAACTATCACGTTGAACATCACATGTACCCGATGGTTCCGTTCCACGCCTTGCCCGCGCTGCACGAAGAAATCAGGAAGGATTGTCCACCGGCCTACCCTTCCCTGTGGGCTGCCTATCGGGAAATGGTCCCAGCTGTCCTCAAACAACAACGGGACCCGTATCACTTCATCAAACGGCCATTGCCGGCGGAAGCCAATCCGACGCCCGACTATCAGCGCCCCGTGTTGCAAGCCGCAGAATAGGAGCAAGATTTCCATGGTGAACTGGATAGAGGCCTGCGCTGCAGACGAAGTGGAAAACGAGGATCTGATCCGTTTCGATCACGGGTCCAGAACATTTGCGATCTACCGCAGCCCGGACGATGAATACTTTTGCACCGACGGTCTTTGCACGCATGAAGAAGTGCATCTTTCCGACGGATTGGTCATGGACCACATCATTGAATGCCCCATGCACAACGGTCAGTTCGACTACCGGACCGGTGAAGCCAGACGGACACCTGCCTGTGTCGCGCTGAAGACCTATCCGGTTAAAGTGGAAAACGAGACCGTCTTCATCGATCTGGGTGATCAACCATGAAACGTATCTATGACTGGGATGCCAAATTCTCCCTGCGCAACTACACCGCTGCCGACCTTCGAGCGATCAAGGGGAAGCGGAAACTGACCCAGACAACCGCCAATTCCATAGAAGAAGCTGCTGCCGCGGCGGATGCCGGCATCGATCTGATCATGGGAAATGCACAGAACACAAAGGCGGCGCGCGAAGGCGCCCCCAATCTCTTTTTCACGGCCGCAATCGCGTTGCCGGATTTTCCGACTGAAAAGGATGTTCTGACCGCCGCCTTCCAGGCCATGAAGGAAGGTGCCGATTCCGTCTACACCGCCCGCGGTCCGCATATCGTCGAGATGCTTGCCCGGGAACAGATCCCGGTCATGTGCCACCTCGGCCTCGTCCCGCGCAGGTCGGGCTGGAATGGCGGCTTCCAGGCGATCGGGCGAACCGCCGACGAAGCTCACAGTCTGTGGCAGGCGTTTCGCAGGATGGAGGATGCAGGCGCATTCTCGGTGGAAGCCGAGGTCATTCCAGAGCCGGTAATGAGAGAAATCAGTCGCCGGACTTCGCTCGTCACGATGTCCCTCGGATCGGGGAGCGGCGGCGATGTCATCTACCTCTTTCAGAACGATATTTGCGGCGAACAACCCGAACGGCCCAGACATGCCCGGGCCTTTGGCGATATCCACTCCCTTCAGGAAAAAATCCGCGCCGAACGCCGATCGGCCCTGGGTGCCTTTCGAGACGCCGTTCACAATGGAGAGTTTCCGTCCGAAGCGGAAACGGCAACAATCGGCGATGCGGACCTGGAGGAATTCCTGGAGCGGATACCGGTCGAAGGAGACACCTGATGCGCGTCGTCATTGTCGGCGGCGGACAGGCTGCCGCCTCGGTCGCGGCGACGCTGAGAAAGCGCGAGTTTTCGGGTGAGATACTCATGCTCTGTCAGGAAGACTGCCTGCCCTATGAGCGCCCTCCCCTTTCCAAGAAATATCTTTTGCCGTCCCGGGCAAACGAGCGGAAAACCATATTTCCCGACGCGTATTGGCCAGCTCACGAGATAACCGCAAAACTGTCCTGCACGGTCACAGGCATCGACCCGATCCGCAAGATCGCGAAAAGCGATCACGGGTCCATCGGATATGATCATCTCGTTCTCGCGACCGGATCATCACCACGCAGGCTGCCGGAAAGGATGAAAGGCAATTTGGCAGATCTCTGTTATCTCAGGTCGCTGGAGGACGCAGGTCAACTGCGCCGGAGATTAGCACACAGCAATTCGCTGATCCTGATCGGAGGCGGCTATATCGGGCTGGAACTTGCAGCAACCGCCAGGACAATGGGTCTTGATGTAACCGTTGTCGAGCGAGACGTCCGCATCTTGAACCGGGTTGCCTCGACTTCGCTCGCCGGGACCGTCCGGAACTGGCATCAGGACCACGGCGTCCGCCTTCTGGAAAGAACCGAAATCAAGGCCTTTACCGATGATCACGGTGTCACTGGCGTTCTCCTTGCGAATGGAGAAAAATTGACATCGGATTGCATCGCCGTCGGCATCGGCGCCGTGCCCAACACGGCGCTGGCCTTCAACGCCGGCCTGCAGATCAACAACGGCATTGCAGTCGATGCGTTCGGCCAGACCAGCACTCCCGGCATCTGGGCCGCAGGCGATTGCGCCTCCTTTCCCTATTTCGGAAGGCGCATCAGGCTGGAAAGCATACAAAATGCCATCGACCAGGGAGAGGCAGTTGCTGAGAACATTCTCGGTTCGCAAAGGGAATATGTCCCGCTGCCCACATTCTGGTCGGATCAATTCGACCATACGATTCAGATTGCGGGCCTTATCGAGCCGCGAATGAAAGCAGTTTTTCGGGATGCACCGTCCGGGCGATCCTATTGGCATTATCGCGACGGTCTGTTGCAGGCCATCGAAGTCACGGATGACCCAAAGAGTTATTCAATCGGACGCAGGATGTTGTCGGAGCGATTGTCACCGTCCTCCGAAGCCATTTCGGATGGCAACGGGAACCTCAAAGACATCCTGAAAACGTGCCGTAAGCCGGTGATGGCCTGAGCGGATGCGGATGACGGACCCGTTAGAGATCGAGTTCGTAGTGCCGGATGAAGTCCCTGTCCGGCACGACACCGAGACCGGGCCCATCCGGGATCGTCACAAAACCACCTGACGATTTAACCTGTCCCTGGATATCCAGAGGAACCTCCAGCAGATTGTCCCTGAACCGGTTGTCTGTCGTGTCGAATTCCAGCATCGGTTCCCACGGATGAAGCCCGCCGGGCAGTGCCGGCATCGCTGCCAGCAGCTGGATATTCGTGGCGACGGCGATCGCCGATCCCCAGACGTGATTGATCACCGGTGTGAAATGAGCATGGCACAGTGCCAGGACCCGTAAGTACTCGCTGATACCACCAAGCGCGCACACTTCCGGTTGGGCGATATCGAGTCCCCGGTTTTCAAGGATCTGCCGCCATCCCCATCGGTTGAATTCCGCCTCACCGCCGGAAATGTTGACCTTCAGACCACGCCGCAATTCCCTGTATCCGTCGAGGTCTTCCGGTGCCACGGGTTCCTCGAACCAGTACGCTCCGAGTTCATCAAGTGCGCGCCCAACGTAAAAGGCATCTGATGTCGTATAACAATGATTGGCATCGACCATGAAACGGCCACGCCCTTCGACCGCCTCTGCGACGGCCTGACAGAGCAGGATGTCCTCTCTCGGTCCAAGACCGGTTTTCAGCTTCGCACCGACAAAACCCATATCCATGATCGCAGCCGCTTCGGTTTTGAAGCGGGCGACATGGTCGTCGACACTCTCGCGCTTGAGCATCATGCCGTAGCCGTAGGCGGGAATGCGCGTGCGGTGCGCGCCGCCGACCAGCTTGTGCAGGGGTTGACCGGTCACCTTGCCGGCGATGTCCCACAGGGCGATATCAACGCCTGACAAAGACTGAAGCGGCATCCCTTTCTGGCCGTGATCCCGAGTCAGGTTATAAACCTTGTGCCAGAGGACATCGCGATCCATCGGATCACATCCCAGAACCATCGGTTGGATGACCTTTTCAACGATCGACTTGTTGGCGATCGCAATGTTACCAGGTCCAAAACACTCACCCCAGCCGGTAATGCCTTCGTCGGTCTCAACCTCGACCAGATGGGCGCTGCGTTTCTCGTAATATTGCTGCGAGTATCCCAACTCGCCGGGAAGATCGTATTGCAGAATGTGGCTGGTTACGCGGGTTATCTTCATGCGTTCAGCCCTCCGAATTCCGTTTTGTCGAGTGCGCGTGTGATCCGTTTCACAATCAGGTAGTCGTGCAAGGCCAGTGCCGAGCAGTCGTGGCCAATGCCTGACTGACCGATCCCGCCGTGCGGCAGGTCAATGTCGTACTTCACGCCGTTGATCTGAATTTCACCGTAGCGCAACGCCGCCGCGCAGGCTTCCGCCTTTGCGAGGTCGCGCGTGAAAACATATGCGGTCAATCCACCTTCGTCACAATCATTCGCCCGCTCGAGAAGATCCCCTTCGCTGCTGAAGGGAACCAGGCTGACAATCGGACCGAATGTCTCTTGACGGTAAACCGGCATTGTGTCGGTGACCCGATCCAGAACGGTTGGCGCCAGAAAATGACCCGAATTGAGTTGCGCGGGCCGGTCGCCGCCCGCAAGCAGTTCCGCACCCTGCGAGACCGCGTCATCAATCAATCCCTTGATCCTGGTCCAGGCCCGCCTGTCAACGACGGGGCCTGTGGTGATATCGGCTTCCTTGTCGAAGCCAACCCGGGCGGCACGGGCGCGGGCAACGACTTTTTCGGCAAATGCCTCATGGACAGCCTCCGCGACGAAGATCCGGTTTGGCGACACGCAGATCTGCCCGGCGTTTGAGAATTTGACACCGCAGACAATGTCGGCGGCAAGATCCAGGTCTGCATCCGCGAAGACCAGAACCGGCGCATTGCCACCCAATTCCATGGAATAGCGTTTGATTGAGGTTGCTCCCGTGCGCATGATGTGCTCGCCGGTGCCGGTGGAACCGATCAGTGTGATCACTTGCGGGATCGTTGATGCGGTGAGCGCATCGGCCACGTCATATCCATCCGTGCACAGGATCTGGACGACGCCCTTCGGCAAGCCGATCTTTTCGCACAGCATGCCGACCGCGTAGGCCGAAACCGGTGTCTGCTCCGACGGTCTGATGATGATCGGACACCCGGCGGCCATCGCCGGTCCGATCTTGAATGCCAGGTTCAGAAGCGGGAAATTCCAGGCAAGATAGGCCAGCGCGACGCCGGCTGGTTCATGAACCATCCTGTGTGTGTGCGTTCCCGCCCTGTCTGCGAGGCCCACATCCTGAACACGCGCGATTTCCTCGGCATAAAACTCCAGCGACGCAACGAGACGGTCCCAGTCTTCATGGGTCTGTGCCCAGGGTTTGCCCAATTCATGGTGAACGCAGTCTCGAAGAAACTCTTCATGGGCAACAACCTCATCGCGGAGTTTGTGCATCCAGTTCTGGCGCTCCGAGATTGCAGTCGAAGACCACGCCGGAAAAGCCGATTTGGCCGACTGAAGGGCCCGTTCCACGTCTTCCAGGCCCGCCGTATGGACCGTCGCGATGATTTGCTCAGTTGCGGGATTGAGAACGTCTTTCCGACCCGATCCGCCGGTCAATGCGCCGTCAATGTACATTCTGGTCGGGAAATCCATGTTGCGCCTCAGTCGAACAGGTTAGCGATATTGGTTTTGATTCTGTCGCCGATGTAAAGCGCCAGAGCCTGGATCGTGGAGGTTGGATTGACCGCGCCCGAAGTCACGAAAATCGACCCGTCCACAATGAAAAGATTCTTCACATCGTGGCTCCTGCCCCATCCATTCACCACGGACTTTTCCGGATCATCACCCATCCGGCAGGTGCCCATCTGGTGCCAGCCGGCACGCCACCAGACCTTGTCGTCACCTTTTGCCAGAACTCGTTTCGCACCGGCGGCCAGAAGCAGTTCCGTCGCCTTCTCCTCGCCGTGCCTCAGCATCCTTCGAGTGTTTTCTCCAAGGCGATAGTTGATTTTCGGCGCGGGGATGCCGTCGCTGTCGGTCAGTTCGGGATCCAGCGTGACGCAATTGATCTCTTCGGGAAGGTCCTCGCTCACGACTGTCAGCCCGGCAAGATACGGATAGACGGTGTCCATGATCTCCCGGTGCTCTGCGCCCCAGGGGATCGGATTGTCGATGCCATAGCCACCGAGTGCATAAGTCATCGGAGTGGTCGAACGACCGGAATGCAGGCCATACCCGCGGACAAAGTCTCTTGAACGATCCGTTTCGTAGAACTCCTGCGACAGGATCGAACAGGCCATCGGGCCTTCATGACCGAGCATCGGTTCGTCGAAGACGCCGGCAACTCCCGTGAGAGGATGGAACATCAGGTTCTTGCCGACGAGGCCGGATCGATTGGCCAGACCATCCGGAAAGAGTTGCGATTTCGAATTGAGCAGCAGCCTTGGTGTACCGACGCCGTTGCAGGCAACGACGACCAGTTCCGCCTTCTGTTCGTGGAGTTGCCCGTCCGCACCGTGATACAGTACGCCAGTGGCAAAGCCCGTTTCCTGATCAATCAGAATTTCCCGAACCCGTGACCTCGTTCTGAGTTCAACGCCGGCGTTTTCCAGCACGGGCCAATAGGTAAAATTTGTTCCACCCTTGGCGCCTGCCGCACAACCAAGGTCGCAGGTACCTGCATTGACGCATTTCTGCCGTCCATCGCGGTCCTGACTGAGAATGGCCACATCGGACGGCCACCAGTGCCACCCCAGTTCATTGAAACCTTTCGCGAGCGTCTGACCGAGCTTGCCGATCGGAATGGGCGGCAAGGGCGGACTGTAGTCCGGGTAACCCGGATTGCCTCCCAATCCGGAAACACCCGTGTTTTCGTCGTTCAGATCATAAAATGGCTCCAGCGTCGCATAGTCGACCGGCCAGTCTTCAGCCACTCCGTCCAGCGATCTTGTCCTGAAATCAGATGGCTTCATCCGGGGCCAGTGACCCAGAAAGTTGATTGTAGAGCCACCGACGCCGTTCCAGTTCACCGGCGTTATGCAGCTGTTCTGCGAGTTGACGGGATAATCCTGCTTCAGTTTCCTGACATTCGGGTCGCAAGAAAATTCACCGTAGCGCGATAGCTCGTAGTCTTCCCGGCGGCTTGGAAAATCCCTGTCCTGCAGGTGCTCACCCTGCTCGAGACAGAGTATCCTCATTCGGGTCTCCAGAAGGGACCACGCGATTGCGGCTCCGGAAGCTCCGGCACCGATGATCAGGACGTCGACGGGTTCGTTGGTCATGTCACCTTCCCAGTGCTTCAAGCCTGTCGATAGGCGGCGCCGCGCGCGCGAACCGGTGCTGTCAATTCATCCATCAGGGTGTCGCTTTCGTGTTCCACGGCATATCCGTGCGGATGGACCGGATGTGCCCCGACGCCAAGCAACGGCCGGATTTCGGGCCGGCTGTAGTAAGCCATGTATGTGAGCCGAACGAGTTCGGCGAAGTCACGTGGCTGCTCCATCTCGACCGCCTTCAGAACGGCGACACGGTCATCCGATGACAGCTCTGAAAACCCCGGAGACCTGGTGCTGACCGCCTCTAGCAGACGCTCCACTGTTCCGGGGGCGTCAGGAGAATAGGCAGTTGCCGAGAGGACACTTTCGGCAACTGCCTTCACACCGGCGGACGGCATGCGCCGTACGCCGCCTGCCGGAATGATTTCGTCCAGAACCTTCAGAAACAGCACCTGGTTTTCATCTGTCAGCATGTGTTCCTCCTATCGTGCGCCGTTGCCGGCCGGACGCGATAGCGCATCGATTGCTACGGCAAGAAGAAGAATGGCACCTGAAAACATCAGCTTGTCGGCAGCGCTGGCGCCGGACAGGTCGAGCCCGTTGCCAAGGGAACCGATGACAAGCGCACCCAGGATCGCATTCCAGACCGAGCCACGTCCGCCGAAGAGTGACGTTCCGCCGATGACCGCCGCGCCGATGCTTTCCAGCAACAGGGATCCGCCCGCGAAAGCCGTGTAGGATACGGACCCGTATCGCGAGGCTCCGAAAATGCCGCCGATTGCCGCCAGCAAGCCGACGATTCCGAAGGCAACCACCCTGATGCGCCTAACGTTCATTCCCACCCGTCTGGCACTTTCCGCATTGCCGCCGACAGCGAAAATCGATCGGCCAAACGGTGTTGAAGTCGAGACCCAGCCAACGATTGCCGTGACCCCTGTCAGCAAGATGATCAACAAGGGCACGGATCTGTAGGCATTCATCGTCAGGACGGCGGCGAACACGATGATCGCGAAAAACGCGACTTGTCCCCAAAGAGTGGCATTCGTGTCGAGTTCCAGACCCCGCGCCTTGCGTTCTGCCTGCCGGCGCAGAGCCAGCGCCGCAATGGCAAGAACAAGAAGCCCCGCCATCACGAGCCCCCAGAGGTCCGGTATCAGTATTCGCGCGATTGCCCGAACGAACGGATCGCCAATGTTGAGGTTTCCGGTCGGCAGAATCTTCTGCATCAGCCCCTGGTATCCGAGCAGACCGGCCAGCGTAACCACAAAGGATGGAATGCCGACATAGGCAATCAGCAACCCCTGGGCGGCACCCATGATGACACCAACCGCCATGACGATCAGGCAGGCCGCCCATCCGGGGATGCCGGCCAGCACGAGAACACCGAGCAATGCGGCACAGACACCGGCTGTTGCCGCCGCGGACAAATCAATTTCGCCGAGAAGCAGCACCACGGTTATGCCGACCGCAAGCGTTGCTATAACAGCAGATTGCATGAAGAGATTGTAGATGTTGCGCGGCGACAGAAAGATGAAGCGAATGCTGCCGGCATCCGGATCTGACCAGAAATCCCAAAGCGGAAGGGCAAGTCCGAAATAGACCCAGATCGCCGCCAGGGCGAGAAGGACCGGAACGAACGATCCCAGGCGTGTCTCCCGCATCCGTCGCAGTCGGTCTATGGGAGAAAATGAAGTGTCAGGCTGCATTGTTCGTCCCGCTATCCAGTCCGGCAGTCATCGCGACGACAATTTCGTCCGCCGTTGTTTCCGAGGTTTTCCAGGTCGCGACATTGGCTCCGTGTCTGAGCACACAAATCCGGTCGGAAACCTCAAAGATGTCGCGCATGTTGTGGGAGATGTAGACCACGGCGTGGCCGGTATCGCGCAGCCGCTTGACAACGTCGAGAACCTGCCGGGTTTGTGCCACGCCAAGCGCGGCGGTCGGCTCGTCCAACATGACGACGCTGCACTCGGCACCGACTGCTCTTGCGATGGCAATTGCCTGGCGCTGCCCGCCGGACAAGCCGCCAACCTTGGCACGTACGGATCTCAGCGTGCGTACCTGAAGGCGATCGATGGCGGCCTTTGCACGGACCTCCATTTCAAGATCGTCGAGCGGACGCAAGAAACGTGGCAGAAACGGCCATCCGGATTTCACCGGCTCGGCTCCCAGAGACAGGTTCGCTGCAACGTCAAGGTTCTCGCAAAGGGCCAGATCCTGATAAACAATCTGAATGCCGAGTGCACCGGCATCATGCGGATTGCTGATCACGACAGGCTCTTCATCGATGAAAAAATCTCCCCCGTCGCACACGAGTGCTCCGGCCAGGACTTTCATAAGCGTCGACTTGCCTGCACCATTGTCACCGACAAGTGCCATGACCTCGCCGCGCGCGACTTCGAAATCAACGCCCTTCAGGGCATGAACGCCTCCGAAGCGTTTCTCGATGCCGGCAACGCGCAAGTGAGGGGGCGGGGCCGATGGCCCCACCTGCTGGTTGTTTTCCAAAGACATGGATTGTCCGATTACTTGCAGAAAGCGGTTGCCGCGGCTTCGCCCTGGCAAACCATTTCCTTGGTGATGGACGGATCGTTTTCGATGACGTAGGCAACACCATCGGCACCGAGGGCCGAGTATGAACCGACGGGCACGTAAGCGACCTCTGCGCCCACACCGTTCTTGACTTTCTGTGGTGCCAGATCAGAAAAATCCTCACCGTTTACAAGCCGGACAGTCACCTGGGCCGCCGCCTTCGCCATATCGGCCAGCGGACGCCAACCACACTGTGTCTGCTTTCCAAGCAGCATCAGCTGCTGCGCCTGCACGGTGCAGTCCAGACCGGACACCGGCATCGTCCCGGCCATGCCCTGCTCTTCAAGAGCAGCAATTGCCGCACCGGCGTTACCGTCATTTGATGACACGACACCCTGGACATTGTTGTTGAGTTGGGTCAGCGCCTGGTCCATCGACCGCCTTGCAATTGCCGGATCCCAGCCCTGTGTCCAGTTTTCGTATCCCATGACACGTTTTCCGGAATCGAACAGCGGCTGAAGCGCGCGAAGCTGCCCGTTATGAATAACCGCTGCATTCGGGTCGGTCGGCGATCCCTTGAGCATCACCAGTGTGTCGCCGTCCTTGGTGTTTTCGATGACATGACTCGCCTGATCGAAGCCCATGCCTTCCAGGTCAGCCTGCACCCAGAATGTTGTGTTCGCCGAATTGATCATCCGGTCATAGGCGATGGTCGGGACGTCTTCTTCGGCGGCCATATCCGCAATTACCGCCGAACTTTCACCGTCGATCGGTATGACAACAAGGACTTTTGCCCCCTGCGTCAGGGCCTGTTCCGCCTGTCTCTGCTGCACAGACGTATCATTGTTGGCATTGAAGACCTCGACCTTCACACCCGGTGCGATTTCCTTCATGGTTGACACAAATGCCGCTGCATCCTGCTGTTCCCAGCGTGGATTCACGTTCTCGGGCAGCAGCAGTGCCACCATGTCTTCCGCGGCCGCTGCACCCACACCCAAAAGTGTGGCCAAAGCGGTGCCCGCTATCAATAAGCCTTTCTTACTGCTGGGAAACATCATATCCTCCTCGTCGATGTTTCGGCGCAAATTGCGCCGGATCTTCTGGTGGAAATCCTTCGATTGAACGATCGATTCGGCGGGACGAGAATGGTTCCAAGCAAGCTCGAACCGCCGGCCACTAGCCTGTCCACCAACAGGCGTGAAATCCTGCTGCCAAAGCAATGACAGCTCAAAAACTACTTTCCTTCGCTTTCGTCAGCCGTGAATTGAGCCAACCGTTCGCGTGTTCCTTCGAGATGTTCCTTCATGGCAGCTTCGGCTGCATCCGCGTCCTGTGCCTCGATGGCAGCAAGCACTTTCTGATGGAGCGGTATGGAGCGTTTGTTGTCCCGTGGATCCGCGTTGGTCAGCCGGATCGAACTCAGCAGCGCTGAAAAGATTACGCCTTCCATCGCCATCAGGACTTCATTGTTTGCCGCGCGAAGAACGGCCCGGTGAAACAGTGCATCCGCCACCACGTAGTCCTGAATCTCCTCCGCGTTCTCCATCTTGCGCTGTGCCGCGCGGATTTCGTCGATCTGGTCCCTGGTCGCCGATTTTGCGGCCCACGCCGCTGCGCTGGGTTCGAAGACCTGGCGGACCTCAAGCAGCTGGTTCAAAAAACCCGATCTCGGTTCAACGCTGAGGTGCCAGGCCAGGACGTCGTCGTCGAGAAGACTCCAGCTGGCGCGCCGGCGAACCCTGGTTCCGCTACCGCGCCTTACTTCCAGCAGTCCCTTGGCAACCAGCAGTTTGACTGCCTCGCGGACGACGGATTTGGACACACCGAAGCGCTCGCAAAGCTTGTTTTCGTCGTCGATCAGGGCACCCTCACGGACCAACCCGCCGACAATGCGGCGACCCAGTTCGCGGCACACCTGTGTTGCAAGTGAAGGTGCAACACCGGCGACGTCTTTCAAATCGTAGTAGAGCAACTCAGACATGCGATGATACTAAACATCAGATGTTTCAATTGTCCAGATGTTTTTGCAACTCACCAACTCGACACGCCTGAAGCGCCTGATTTGCCGTGGTGAATCGGTTCCGAAGAGCCTTGAATATTGCCGTGACCAAAGAAGAATGCGCAAAGCGGGCACGCAGCCAATTGCGCCCGCAATGTCGCCTGACGTCTTGCTCAGGCGACCCGAGTTCCGTTTTTGTGCGGGTTATCTGGTTGGCGATGCGTGCCGCAACCGGATGTCCACCAGACGATCGGTGCGGATCATCAGGCTGCAATCTCCACTTTAATTTCACCGATTGCGCCAAGAAATTCAGCGACTTCCTGCAGCGTATTGTAGTGGCACAGGGAAACGCGGACGCAGTCTTCAAGGCCCAGGGGCGCAAGCACATTGCCGCTATAGTGGTCAGCCTTGCGTGTGTGTGTCCGGATACCTTGCCGATTGAGCGCTTCGACCACATCAGGAGACGACATGCCCTCCACTGCGATTGATACCAATCCTTCGCGCGAGGGATTGTCGGCACCGGCGATGATCTTCACATGGGCCATGTCGCGCAGTCCGGGCAAATTGCCCGTGCCGTTGATCATGGCATCGACCAGATGCGCTTCGTAGGCGTGGATCGCGCGGCCAGCAGCCTCGATTTTCTCCCGGCGCCCGGTTTCCGGCGATGTTTCACCACCAAGCCATTCGAAGTAACTCACCACATCGGAAACGGTCGCATAGGCACCTGCGTCACGGGTTCCGAATTCCCAACCGGTCGCCGGTGCGTTGATGAGCATATCGTGTGGCAGAATGCTCAACTTGTCGGAAGCCCAGGCAATACCGTAGCCGTGGCGTGAGAAAACCTTGTAAGGGGAAATCGCGTAGCCATCGACGTCGTAGCTGTCCAGGTCGATCTGTCCGTGGGCGGCATGCTGGATGCCGTCCACGATGATGAGGCAATCCGGGGCAACGCGGCGGATGGTTTTCGAAATTGCGGCAACATCCATTGCCATTCCGGTCACCGGAGAGGCATGCAGAATGGTCGCAACAGCTACATCCGGCGTCAGGAGCGCCGCGTAAGCCTCTGCCGTCACCAGGCCCGTCTCGTTGTCATGCGGAACATTTTCGTAGTTGAGTCCCGAGATCTCGGCCCAACGCCGCGCGGCGCTGCGGGTCGCCGGATGCTCGATTGACGAACCGATGACCGTGGATTTTCCAGGTGCATTCACACAGGCTGTTCTGATCAGGCGGAACAGCAATTCCGTACCGCTCTCACCGGCAAAGAACTGCCCGGAGGACGCGTTCATGAAAACCGCCAGATCCGCCTTGGCCTTGTCGATGACGTTCTGCCCCGCCTGCCCGGCAGCATTGATCCTGCCGGGATTGTCCGGAAGCGATGCATAAAAGTACGATGTGTCGACAACGGATTTCAGCGTCAACGCCCCACCGGCATTTTCAAAAAAAATACGCGGACCCTGAAACGGGCAGCTGTCGACATGGGCAAAGCGGTCCCTGATCGCATCGATCAGGACGGGATTGTTCTCTATCATTGTCAAGGTCCTGAAAGTCCTGGAGCCCTTTTGAAGAAAGCGGCGACGGCTGACCCGAGCCGGGACCGTCGACGACCGGGATATTTTCAAGGCATTCCAGCACCGGTTGATGCCGGGATGCCTTGCTGCAAAAACCTCAGTGAAGCAGTTCAGCCGGAAGGTTCTGGTAGCAGACCGGTCTCAGCCAGCGACGGATGGCCATTGTGCCGACCGACGTTGCTCCAAAATTGGTCGACGCCGGGTAAGGTCCACCGTGCACCATGGTTTCGGCAACCTCGACCCCCGTTGGGAACCCGTTCGCAAGGACCCGCCCGGCACGCCTTTCCAGAATTGGCAGAAGCGTTTTCGCCAATGCGTTGTCATTTGCCTCCAGATGAAGGGTTGCTGTCAGCTGACCGTCAAAACAGGCCGCAACGGTTCTCATCTCGTCATCGTCAGCGACGGTGACGATCAGCCCCACCGGCCCAAAGACCTCTTCCTGAAGAGCATGATTTGCCAGGAAAACTCCGGCATTCGTCCGATAAACGGAGGGTGTCGCAGCCTTCGACTCGCTTTGGGTCTTCAGCAGCGTTTCAACGCCTTCGGTTTTGGCGAGGCGGTCCTGGCCGGAACGGCAGGCGGCAGCGATCCCTCCGGTCAACATGGTCTGCGCACCAACACCCTGCAATGCTTTCACGGCAGCGTCAGCAAAACGGTCAACCTCTTCGCCCTCCCGAACGACCACAATACCGGGATTGGTGCAGAACTGGCCGACGCCCATTGTCAGCGAACCGGCCCAGCCTTCACCGATTGCCTCGGCACGCTGTTCCATCGCCGACGGCAAAAGGAACACTGGATTGACGCTGCCCAGCTCGCCGAAAAACGGAATCGGCTCGGGGCGCGCCGCGCACAAGTCAAAAAGCGCCCTGCCGCCACGCAGCGACCCGGTGAAACCGACCGCCTTGACAAGAGGGTGCTGGACCAGCTGCTGCCCGAGTTCATGGGTCGTCCCTTGAAGAAAGCCGAACGTCCCTGCCGGCATACCGCATGCCTTGACCGCAGCGTCGATAGCCTGGGCGACAATTTCACCGGTCCCCGGATGAGCAGGGTGTCCCTTGACCACAACCGGACAGCCGGCCGCAAGTGCAGAGGCGGTGTCGCCACCTGCTGTCGAAAAGGCCAGCGGAAAGTTGGACGCACCAAAGACGGCGACAGGGCCGATTGGCCGCTGAATCAGAAAGAGTTCAGGACGTGGCAACGGCGCCCGATCAGGCAGGGCCTCATCGTGACGCTTGTCCAGATAATCCCCCTTCAGGATCGTTTCCGCGAACAGGCGCAACTGCCCTGCCGTGCGTCCGCGCTCCCCCTCAAGGCGGGCTGCCGGCAGGGCGGTTTCCCGGCTCCCGACTTCAGTGAGTTCAGCGCCCCGCGCTTCTATTTCGTCGGCGATCTTGTGCAGCAGGGCCGCACGTTGTTCATCGCTCGTGCTGCCGAACACCTCGAACGCTTTTTCAGCTGCTTCGCAGGCACGATCCACATCGGAGACCGACGCTTCCGAAAAGACGATGGAAGGCCCTTCGGCAGGTTGCGACTGGAACGTGGTTTCACCCGAAACCCACTCACCATTGACAAGGTTCTTACCCGTTAACATCAAAATCGTCCTTCAAATGAGATTGCGTTTTGCCAGGTTCCGCATGAAAGCGCTGGTTCCGAATGTCCATTCCGGGCATTCAGTTGACAGTCGTACGGTGTTCCTGAGTGTTCCAAGTTCTGCACACGATATTTCGACGATATCGCCGAGCTTGTGCGTAAAGCCTTCGCCCGGGGCATTGCGATCTTCCGTCGGCGCGAACAGCGTGCCAAGAAACAGGAAGAAGCCGTCCGGATACTGATGGTGGCGGCCGCGTGTCTGCGCCACAAGGTCTTCCGGGTCGCGGCTGATTTCGGTCATGGTTGAATGACCAACGAGCTCAAATCCATCCGGTCCAGTCACTTTCAGGTCGAGTTGCAGCCGCCGGACATCATCCATCGAAAATGTCTGGTCAAACAGCCTGAGAGCCGGGCCGATGGAGGTCGATGCATTGTTGTCCTTTGCCTTGCCAAGCAGAAGTGCCGAGCGGCCTTCGACGTCACGCAGATTGACGTCGTTGCCAAGTGCGGCACCTTTGATCCGACCTGAACCATCGACCGCAAGTACCACTTCCGGCTCCGGATTGTTCCAGTTCGAAATCGGATGTAATCCGACGGAAGCGCCCCAGCCGACGGCCGACATGGGCTGGGACTTGGTGAAGACTTCTGCGTCCGGGCCAATTCCCACTTCGAGATATTGGGACCACATGTCCTCTTCGATCAGGGCATCCTTCAGCTCCGCCGCTTTTTCTGATCCGGGAACAACAGAACGAAGGCTGTCGCCCAAAATCGACTTGCAGCGCAGCCGGATCTGTTCGGCTTTCCCGGGATCTCCATGCGCTTTTTCCTCAATCACACGTTCCAGCATCGAAAACGCAAAGGTAACACCACATGCCTTGATGGCCTGCAGGTCCGGCGGCGCCAGGAACCTGGGCCGGTCCTGATGCGGATGTTCCGTTGAGTTGGCCTCGATCTGCGCAAGCGTTCCCACGGTTACACCTTCGGCCCCGGCCAACCACGCCGACGGATCATCGAGCTCGAGCAGATCCCTCACAGTTGGAACGGCTGCACAGGTGACATCGACGACAGTGTCTCCACGCAACGTACAAACGGACGGCCCTGAAAGGTCCGGACGCCAGACCCGAAACACGAAGGCGCCTTCGCTCGGGAGATTCAACAGGGATGTCATGATGCTATCGTGTCCACTTCTTCTGGATTGCCAGCGCCGCCCGCCCAATGCCCCAGTGCTTCGATCAAAGGGCTGTTTTCCGCACTCAAGTCAGCGAGGATACTCAAATGATGGGCTCCCCGCACTATCAGATGCCCCGATCCGGCGTTTTCAGCCATGACGCGGGACTGTCTTTTGAATTCATCCGTTTCATTGCCGCCGACAACACACAAGAGCGGAACGTCCAAACTGGCGCCGACAAGGCTTCGGTCAACAATTTCCGCCTCAGAGAGGCTGATCTCGTCCTGCAAAAAAGACTTGGCCACCGGGACCAGATCGTAGACGCCACTGACCGCAATCACTCCTGACAAGCGATTTGCAATATCGCTCTTCATGGCTGCGCTGATCGCGAGGTGCGCTCCAGCCGAGTGCCCAACAAGCAGAAGCCTTGTCTCGTCCGGATACAAATTTGCAATGGTACGTATCGCGGCAATCGAATCCGACACCAGTTCGTCAAGTCTGAACTCCGGCATCAGCCGGTACTCCACGTTCACGCATGCGGTTCCAAGCGAAGACAGGCCCGGCAAGACGCAACGATGTTCCTCCGCGCTCAATGCACGCCAGTACCCGCCGTGTATGAACACCGGCACGATCTGCGGCTGAGAACCCTTAAACCTGGTTGTCTCGAACCATTGCCGGGCGTGCCCGCCATAGGCAACACGTTCGAAAGACACCGCCTGACCGACCTTCCGGCTGGCCTTGTTCCGCCAGTCAAACCAGGTCGCAATATCCGGAAGCACGTCAGAGAACCTGAACTGACAATCCCATATTTCCCGTTCGTCAGACCAATTCAATTCAGTTCCTCCGGCGACTTGCAGGAAAGGCCCAACCGGAAAATTTGCTGCGCACAGAACAATGCAAAGTACCTCTTGAATATTGCCTCGTGAGCAAAGCAGGCGAAAATCCGATCTTGCGTTCCGGAGACAACGCTGATGCCGTTTCGAATGGGTTGGAAGATATCAGAAATCTGTCTGCAGTCCCGTGACGGGAATGAATGTGGCCGACAATGCTTGTGGCGAACAAGAAGGCGTTTCCTGCCGGCCTGGAGCCTGATCCCGATCTAACCCACAGGCAGCACGATAGGTCTGCTTGCCGCGATATACTCATTCCAATCGAAAGTACCAGTCACATTCCTGATCTCGTTTCCCGAATACGGAGAGGTGCAATGTTTAGGACAGCCCGACAGGCCGTTCAAGCAGTGCAAAGAAATTTGCAAGGCCGGAGTGCCACCGAAGGCTTTGTCTTGATGCTGTTCGGAACGGTAATGGTCTGTTTCGACAGGCATCAAATCCCGATCGAGCGAACCGGTCGCCGATACCGGCACTGCCGGGATCCTTGCCAATCCGTTTGATACGTCTGACCAAATGATTTTTCAGTTCACCGATGCCCGACATCCGAGATGCCGGGCATCAGCTGCGCCAGATGTTTACTTCTTCAATGAAGCAATGAAGGCATCCACTTCACCGAGGGACAGGTATTCCACCTCATCCACACCGCTGTCGGTAAACTTCCAGACAACTGCAGGTGCTGAGACATCACCATTCGCGTCGAAGCGTACGTCACCGGTTGCTCCCTGATACTTGACCGTACCGCCACCTGCGAGCGTTTCAGAAGCCTTCTTGAACCCGGCGACATCTGCCGTGACCGGGGTTCCGTCCGGATCGGTCACCTTGGCAACTGCCGCTGCAATGTCCTTGCCCGAAGCGTCTTTGCCCGCCGCTTCCATGGCCAGGAGTGCAATCATCGCCGCGTCGAAACTGTTGGCAAGGCCTGGTCCGTTAGGCTCGGATCCGAACTTCTCCACATAGGCAGCCTTGAACGCGTCGGCACTGGCAACGCGCGGTGATGCGGTATCCGTGCCGAGCGCATTTCCCAGATACTGCAGACCGACATTGTCGCGAAACTCATCGGATTTCAGAGAGTTCGCCAGGATCATGTTCTGCGTTCCGCCGAGAGACAACCACTCACGCACGGCCGAAGTCCCCTCATTGGGGTAAAGGGCGAGATACAGTGCTTCGGGTTCGCCACCGAGGGCCTTGGTCACTTCGGCCCGGTAGGAAGGTTGACCGTCGTTGACAGCGACAGAGGACGTAACCTTAATTCCTGCCGCGGCAAAATCGGCCGCGATCAACCGGGCCATGTCCTGTCCCCAGTCGTCGTTCTTGTAAAGAATGGCGACGCTCCCATAACCCTTGTCTGCAGCAACTTTCGCTCCCATGGCAGACTGAACAGCCGTTGTTGCAAAAGTGCGGAACCACAACCCGTCGGTCTTGCCTTCTTCCGACAGTTTGGTGAAGGCGGTGGAAGAGGAGCAACAGGACATCTGCATGACGCCGCCTGGAACAGTAACGGACGACAATATCGGCATCGATACACCGGAGGAAACCGCTCCGAGAAGCACATTGACACCTTCCAGATCAACAAGTGCCTTGGCAGCATCCACACCGACCTTCGGGTCAACTTGCGTGTCGCGAAGCACCATCTCGATCTGGCAACCGCCTGCTCCGCCTGCTTCATTGACCTGGTCCACGGCAAATTGCGCGACTTCGGCAATGGGGCGGCCCCAGTCGACCGATGTCGGCAGCGTGGCACCGATCTTGGTCGTGCAGTCCTGCGCCTGAGCGCCAGTGCTCAGAGCTGATACTCCGGCCGCAAAGGCCGCAACGGTAAGTAACGTTTTCATGTGAACCCCTCTACTTGTGTTTTCTCCCGGTTCCGACCGGGTTGAGAAACGATCAGCCGCTCGGGAAACAGGCCCTGTGGCCTCCAGAGCAGCATGCCGACAATCACCATTCCGATCAGGACGAACTGTATCGAACCGGTGTAGAGCTGAGCTTCGACGGGTGCGAAGCGGGAGAGCGCCCATCCAGAAAATGTCCAGGCACCCCAGATGAGAAAGGCACCGGCCAGGGCACCCCTTGTATTTCCGGCCCCTCCGACAATCAGCATGGCCCAGATCTGAAACGTGAGGATCGGAAGAACGTCCTGTGGGCTGACAAACGCATAAAACGTACCATAGAGGCCACCGGCCAGACCGATGATGACGGATCCGGTCACGAATGAAATCAGACGGATGCGGTCAGGGGACTTTCCCAGGGACCGGGCCGCAGTCTCATCCTCGCGGATTGCACGAAGGAGACGGCCGAACGGTGAGACGGTCAGTCTCTCCAGGAACACATAGACCAGAAGCAGAACCACAAGGACACTGGCGAGAAACACGGCATTATAGGTAAACCCGTCGCCGAGAACATCTCTCAGGGGACGTTCGAAACCCCGGATGCCCTGTGCGCCTCCCGTTATGGACGTGGCATTGCGCATGACGTTTTCGAAAGCGACCGCGACACCGAACGTGGCAATTGCCAGGTAGTCGTGCCGCAGGCGCAGCGTCAGCTTGCCGACGATCCAGGCAAGCACGCCTGCCGCAACCATTCCGCCGAGCAATGCGAGGGGATAAAACAGCCCGAAACCACCGAGGTGACCGTCCTGCGCTGGCCCGCCAAGCATCAATGTCCCGTAAGCGCCGGCTCCAAAGGAGGCAACGACACCGCCGTTGAAGAGGCCGGTATTGCCCCATTGCAGGTTCAGGCCGAGCACCGCGATACCGAGAATGGATGCAACGGTGGTAAAGAAAACCAGATAGGAAATGACACCGATCATGCCCGTGCCTCCCCGAAGAGACCGTTCGGCCGAACCAACAGAACGGCCAGGATCATCAGGAAGGGAACAGAAGGACTGTAACCGGACGGAAGCACGACCAGCGCGAGATTTGAAGCCACGCCGACAATGAAGCCTCCAAGAACCGCACCATAAACGCTCCCGATTCCACCGACGATGGTGGCGGCGAATATCGGCAACACCAGATCACGTCCCATCACCGGCGTTATCTGATAGCTGAGGCCATAAAACACACCTGCAATGGCGCCCAGCGCGCCGCCGATGATCCAGACAGCGGCAACCATGCGCCTGAGATTCACGCCATGAACCTGCGCCAGGCTCGGATTTTCCGCAATCGCGCGCAATGAAAAGCCAAACGTGGTGCGTGAAAGGACAAGATACAGGCCGAACATGATGATCAGCGCAGCAAACAATACAAATACCTGGTCCGGCTTGACGAGCAGAAGCGGATCGCGTGAGAGCACCATCGCGAAAGCAATGTCGCGAGAATAGAGTTCGCTCGAAAGGCCGAAAACAAGACCTATGATGTTGCGGATGACCAATGCCATTCCGAACGAGGCGAATACCATCGACAACTCGCCGCCCTTCTGCCGGACCCTGCGGAAAATCAGGCGATCGATCAGAACGGCCGTGAAACCGGTCACAGCCATCGAAATCAGAATGGAGACCGCAAGAGCCCCGGTAATGGAAAGCGGTCCGAATTTGGCCGACAAGACCGGAAGCACGCTTTCAAACAGCTTGTCGAAAACCAGGGCACAATAGGCCCCAATGGACAGAAGCTCGGCATGCGAGAAATTGGCAAATCGCAGAATGTGCATCACCATGGTCAGGCCGATGGCGCCGAGCGACAGGAAGGATCCGACCAGAATACCGTCGACGAGATGCTGGATCATGCCGCCCCCTTCCGTTCGCCGCCAAGATAAATCCTTCCAAGCGCCGGGTTCTCGAGAAGTTCTTCCGCCGGACCGTCAATCTGGTTTCGGCCTTCCGCCAGCACGTAGCAATGGTCGGCGCGCTTCAGCGCCTGTTTCACGTTCTGCTCCACCAGAAGCACCGAGACACCCTGTCGCGTCAGTTCCTTGACGTGATCGAGCACTTCTTCGGCTGCCTTCGGGGAAAGACCCGCGGAAGGTTCATCCATCAGGATCAAGCGCGGCTCGACGGCAAGTGCCAGGGCAACTGCCAGAAACTGACGCTGTCCTCCCGAAAGAGATCCCGCCTTGCTGCGCCTCTTTTCCTTCAGGACGGGAAACTGTCTGAACAGAGCCGCCAGACGCCCCGAGGGATTGCTGTGCAGCTTCAATACGAGGTCGAGATTTTGCTGGATGGTGAGTGTGCGGAAGACATTATCGGTCTGCGGCACATAAGCGATGCCGGCGCGTGTCATCCGGTCCGGTGAGATCCCCGTGATATTGCCGCCGTCGAGCGTAACCTTTCCCTCAGTTACCTGCAGCAGTCCGGCGACCGCCTTGATCAGCGTCGATTTTCCGGCGCCATTCGGCCCGATGATGACCGTCAATTCTCCATACCGCGCCGTCAACGACACCCCACGCAGGATTGGAAGATCCTTCACATACCCGGCTGTCAACGTATCTATCTGCAGAAGAGCATCAGGCATCCAGCGGCGCTCCCAGATAGGCGTCCAGGAGGATCGGATTGGACTGCGCTTCCACCGATGTGCCCTCAAACACCACCCGCCCCTCTGCCATGGCAATTATCGGATCGCAGTGACGCATCACAAAGTCCATGTCGTGTTCGATGATGAGGAAAGTCTTGCCGTTTCGGTTCAGCTCCTCGATCTTTTCGATCAATATCTCGGTCAGGGCGGGATTTACGCCCGCAGCGGGCTCGTCCAGCAGGATCAGCCTGGGATCGCCCATGAGAACGCGCGCCAGCTCCAGAAGCTTCATCTGCCCGCCCGATATCTTCGCCGCCGGCTGGTCTGCGACGTGGCGAAGTGTCAGGAAATCCAGCACTTCAAAAGCTTTTTTGCGGATTGCCTCTTCCTGATCGCGAATACGGCTTTTGCCCAATACGGCTCCGAGGAGCGTTTCACCCGTCTGGTCCATGGGCGCGAGCATGACATTTTCCAGAACGCTCATGCGCCCGAAAGGCCGCGGGATCTGGAATGTACGTCCGAGGCCGAGGGCAAAGCGCTCGTCCGGGGCCAGTCTGGATACGTTCGTGCCGAGAAAATCAACGGATCCACCGGTCGGTGAAAGTTCGCCCGCTATCACATTGAAAAGGGTCGATTTACCTGCACCGTTGGGTCCGATCAGACCAGTGATCGAACCCTCCCGGATCTTCAACGAGACGTCGTCGACCGCCTTGAAGTCACCAAAAGACCGGCTGACGCCGTTCAGCGATAGGATAGCGTTATCCATTGGCGGCTCCCAGAACCGCGTCGTCCGGACGGGTATTGAGATTATACTTCATGATCCGGCCATGCCGGCCGTTGCGGTCGCGTTCCAGAGCGAAAACCGGTCCCTGCGGACCCGGAGCAGTTTCCAGGAACCTCGCTATCTCGGCAAGATCGCCCTCATCCAGATTGAAGCGGAACACTTCCAGCGTCTTCGGCAGATGCCTGGCATATCTTGCCCCGACAATCGCCGCTGCGACCTGTGGCTGCTGCAGGACCCAGCGGGTCGCGACGGAGCTCAGCGTGACACCATGCCGATTGCCTATCTGCTCAAGAAGGCGGAGCAAGGCCTGAAACGTCGACCAGGGTCCGAACTCATCAATGATCAGACGGTATTTGACGAGGGATCTGTTTTCAAATTCAAAACCGGGATCAGGTTTGCCAAGCCAGTTTTCCGTCAGGAAACCGCCGGCCAGCGTTCCGTAGCACAAAAGCCTGATATCATGGTCCGCGCACCAGGGAACCAGCGTCCTTGCAGGGCGCCTGTCCAGCAATGAATACTGGACCTGGGTCGATACCAGTTCGATACCCTCAGCCAGAAATGGAGCGGTTTCCGAGACATCCCAGTTGGTCACGCCCAGATGAGCAATCTTTCCCTTCTCCTGACAGCGCCGCAAGACCTCCATCGCCCGCACCGGCGATCCGACCCTGCTGTCCCACCAGTAGAACTGGACAAGATGCAGGCGTTCAATCTGAAGCCTTTTCAGCGACCGGTCGACAATCGCCTCCACTTCGTCCGCGGTCAGTGTGTCGAGCCGCTCAAGGTCGGGAACCAGTTTGGTATGAACCTGGACCCGGTCGGAAATGTCTGATCCGCGTCGTCGGCGCAGGTCGGCGATAAAAGTGCCGATCATTTCTTCCACGCCCGTATAGATGTCGGCACAATCAAACGCGGTTATGCCCGCGTCGACAAAGGCTTCCATATCCGCGATTGCCGAGGCAGCTTCCACGGGACCATGGTCGCCGGCGAGTTGCCAGCCACCCTTTATGACCCGCGAAATCGCATAACCCGGGCAGAGATCGGCAGTTTCAACGGTCATTCCGCCTTGTCCTTCCGCCAATAGGGCTTACTGCGCGCGTCGGGCAGGCCGGTTGTCTCGGCATGCGTAAACCAACGCTTTCCAGCCCGGGAAATTCGAAACCGTCCACCGCAATGGGGATCCGGGCACGCGATCTCCGCGTCCGTCGTCATCCAGTCGCTTGCGCTCGTCTCCCTCTGCTTGGCCGGCAGAAAGGGAAGAACCGCAGCCATGGCGTACATGGAGACCCGCTGACCTTCCGCGAAAACCAGAGCCTCGCCCTCGACAGCGAAGCTCTCGCCTTCAATATGTCGGCAGACCGGCGTCCGCCCGTCTAGCACCGTCTCAACCTTCAGGTCATAAAGCCAGAAGCCATTCTCACCATCGGACCTGACTTCGTCTTCCCGGTCATCGTGCCGGTCATCGTGTTCGTCTACCACCGCACTCACCACTTTTTTGACCAAATACCTTGCGTGTGATCTGTGATATTTTATACCATGTCACAAAATAAGGTTGTCAAGGCAAGAAACCCGCCAAGGACCGAAGGAACAGGGATGAGCCAGCCGAAAATCGCCCGTATCGATCAGTCGAAGCTTCGCGAAAGCGCATATGATGCACTTCACGAAGCCTTTACGCGCGGTGCTTTTGCGCCGGGCGAAACCGTCAGCCTCCGGACCCTGGCGGATCAGCTCGGTACATCGATGACACCTGTGCGTGAAGCCGTGCGCCGACTTGTTGCAGAAGGTGCGCTGGTCGATACGCCAAGCCGCACGCTGGAAGTGCCGCCGTTTGACGCGGACCGGATGCGCGAGTTGAAATCGGCACGCCTGGCCCTTGAGGCCCTGCTTCTCGAAGAGGCGATGGATCGGATCGACAAGGACGTCATCACCGGTCTGGAGAAGATCATTTCAGCTCCCCGTTCCGAAACAGGAACACCGGATCTCAAGCAGAATTACGACTTTCACTTCACCCTCTACAGGCAGTCCCGATCAAGGGTCATTCTTCCCCTGGTGGAAGCCCTTTGGCTGCAATACGGAGCTTTCCTGAACCTGGTGGTTCGCGAACAGGCGGCCGGCGAAATTCCCGAACACATTCATCATGAGGAGATTATTGCCGCCTTGCGCGACAACGACCGCAAATCGGCGCAGCGATCCCTCGCCCTCGACATCGAGCGAAGCTTCAAGCTTTTGCTGCCTGAAAGCTGAAGGACACTTCATGACAGCTGCGCCACCGCGCTACCCACTCACCGACGGGCTGGAAATCAGCCGCATCGTTACAGGCCTCTGGCAAGTTGCCGACATTGAAAAAACCGGTAACCTTCTGAATCCTGAAAGCGCTGCGGATTCTCTTCAGGCCTATGTTGACGCAGGGTTTTCGACATTCGACATGGCCGATCATTACGGCAGCGCCGAAATCATATCCGGACAGTTACTTGCACGATATCGTGACGGGGTCTCTCCGCAGGCCTGTACAAAGTGGTGTCCGGAACCGGGACCCATGACGGCTGAAGTCGTCCGCGCAGGTGTTCAGGAAAGACTTGACCGCCTGGGCACCGACCGTATCGACCTGCTGCAGTTCCACTGGTGGAGCTTTGAGCACCCTGCATGGCTGGATGCACTGCACGAACTGGCGCTCCTCAAGGAGGAGGGCCTGATCAAGGCGTTGGGTGTGACCAATTTCGATGCTGCGCATCTTAGACTTGCTCTGTCCGACGGTATCCCTCTGGTGACAAACCAGGTGTCGTTCTCGATGATCGACCGCCGCGCCCTGGGACCGCTGAGTGAGGTCTGTGCTGCTTCTGGTGTCAGACTGCTGGCCTATGGAACGCTCTGCGGCGGCTTCCTGTCCGACCGATGGCTCGGCAAGCCGGAACCGGACGACATCCCGGACTGGTCGAAGATGAAATACAAGCGTTTTATCGACGCTGCCGGCGGCTGGAGCGGATTCCAGTCCATTCTGACCGCGGCCAACGAGGTTGCACAAAAGCATCGCGTTTCGATCGCCAATATCGCGACACGCTGGACCCTTGAACAGCAGGCCGTTGCCGGTGTCATCGTCGGCGCACGCATCGGTGAGAGCGACCACATTTCCGACAATGCGAACCTGTTTTCCTTCACGCTCGACAAGGACGACCAGGACAGACTTGCCCAGGCCTTTTGCGAAACCGATGCAGTTCCCGGCGACTGTGGAGACGAATATCGACGGCCGCCATTCCTGACCGCATCGGGCGACCTGAGCCATCATCTGGCTGAAATGCCGCTGGCTCACTCGGCAGCTGACGCCACTCACCGGCCCGACGCCAAACAGGTGTTGACGGGATCCGACTGGGAAGAGATCGCCGGATATTGCCGTGCGCACAGGATCGGCAACCGGATCCTTGTTTCGGGGACAACCGCGGTCGCAGGACTTGCGCGCGCCGTTGCCCCGGGAGATGCCGCGGCGCAGACAACCTACATTCTGGACAAAATTCTTGCCGCGCTCACTGCCCTGGGAGCAAGCGCGAACGATGTCGTGCGCACACGGATCTACATCGTCGACGAAAATGACGTGCTGGAAATTTCAAGAGCCCATGGGCGCGTTTTTGCCGACATCAAACCCGCAAACACGCTTGTTGTCGTCGCGGGTCTCATTGGCGACCACAAGGTGGAAATCGAGGCGGAAGCGCTGCTGAAGGACCCGCTGCGACATGCGTCGGATCAGCACGGAGCAGCTTGAAACAAGCTGATCCACAAGACCCCAGCCGATCAGCAAGGGTCTTGAGGGCCAGATGTTCAGGATCACGCCGCGTCTTTGGCGTCCCCCATGCTCGACAGGACCTGCAAGGCAATTTGACGATTCACGCCCCCCTTTAGGCAAGCCTCGTCCAGTCTGGCGATTATATTTGCGGTTAGCGGGCACGCTCCGCGTTTTTTCAATGCCGCAGCCAGTTCGGCCCAGAGCGCCCCGCTCTCCTCAAATGTCGCCTGGACCAGAGCATCCGTTCTGTCCGTCTCACCCAGGCCGCAGACAAGCTTCAGCGCGGCCCGCCGCGTGCCGCGATCACCGGAATGCAGCATGCCCGGAACTTGTGGCGGCACGATCTTCATGATCTCGAAGGTCGCGAGCGCAGATGCTTGCGCCATGTTCGCTTCATCGGCAAGCGCGGCTTCAAGATGCGGCATCGCCAGTTCCTTCGGTGCGAATGCCAGAAGCTCCAGATAGGCTGCCCGCGCAGGCAGATGGTTATCGGGCGGCTGGTTTGCCAGCCGGCTCCAGTCCGATGCTTCAAGGGCAACGCCTTTGGTACACCGGTGCAAGAGTGCCCGAAGTGCAGCTGCCCGCAATTCATCATCCCACGCGTTCAATGCCTCCAGAAGTACAGGGGTAAACGCGGAGTGGACCTGCTCGCCGATCAGCCTGACGGCGATCCGCCGAATGTCCAGGGCCGTGTTCGGGGCAACATCAGGGCGAACCCTCTTTTTTTGCAGTGTCGATTGCGCCAGCTCGAGGAATTTCAGATCCTCCTCCGAGAGGTCGATCTTCTCTTCCTGAAATTCCGCCTGTTCAACATCTCCCTGCAGGATTGCTGAAAGTGTGCTCTGAGGGAACGCCACCACGTCGGCACCGTCTTCTGCAAGGGCGTCGACTGACGCTTCGGCTTCATTTTCCGGCAGCAGATCAAAGTCCGTGTCCCCGGTGGGCGTCGCCTCTTCAGGATTGCGATAGTCGCTCAGTTTCGCAGGCTCCCTGGAAGTCTCCTGCGGAACGATGTTGCCTTCACGATCCAGAACTATCCTGTTTTTGTTGCCGCCGTCATCGTCTCTCGCACGTGCCCCGAATTGCTTTGCCTCCTCCTGGCCGCCGTTTTTTTCCTTTTCTTTTGTTTCCTCTTCTTCAGACACCAAACCCCCGCGAGCTGCCAGCAACAGGACGGCTGCAGCATTGTCGGCAATTTCACCACTCCCGCGCGACAATGCGGCAAGGGACACCAGTGCCGAAAGACGAACCATCTGGCTACCGGAGGTAATGCCGTCGGCCAAATGTTCCAGAACCTCGGGATTTTCAAATCTCGAAAACGCGGTGAGAACAGCTCGTTGGATATCCGGTTTGGGATTACGGGTCTTGATTTCCATGAGCAGATCGAAGGCTTCGTCGCTTCCGCTTTCTGCCAGGATCTCGACAAGTGCTGCAACGAAGTCCTCCGATTCATGCCTCAGCTTGAGCTTCGCGTGATTGACAAGTCTGCCGGTCTGGGCAGCAGACGGACGCCGTTCGCTCAACCGCCTCGCAGCGGCGAGCCTCACCTTTTTGTCCTCATCGGAAATGGCCAGCTGAATGAGGTTGCCTGTTGCGATTGTCGGAGATCTTGCGGCTGCGAACGCACGGATGCTCCCTGACTGATCCTCGATCAAGCGGGCATCGAACAACGGTGCCTTGCGCTCCAGCATCGTTTCGAGCGCAGCCAGGCGCACGCTTGCCACCTTGTCCTGGCTGAGCGCGTCCAGCGCCTTGATCGCCATCGAATCGCGAGACGCGCCGAGGGCACGGGCCGCGCGCTCGCGGTGGCGTTCAGAAGCACTTTGACCAGCATCGATCAGAGCAAGCAGACCCGGACGGCCAAGTCCGGCCAATGCCTCAAGGGTCTCGCGCCAAAGATCCTGTCCGAATTCGTCATTCGCTGCGGTGAGAAGAACATCCACCGCATCCTGGATACCCAGACGGCCGACGGTGTGTATGACTTCTTTTTGAATATCCAGCCAATCGTCCCAATCGGCGACCTCGTCTTCCCATGCGACGTCTTCCTCACATCGATCCAGGATGAGACGCTGCAGAAGGGAACTTGCCAGATCCCGATCTTCGCGACGCAAACCGCGCAGGGCCGCAATTTTGGCTTCGCCTACGGGATCATTTTCCAGGCTCCACATGAAGTCCTTGCCAAGGTTTGTTTCCTCAAGCTTCACAAGGGTCTGCAGGGCATCGACCCGCACATCGGGATCCGCGTTGCGGGTCGCTTCCAGAAGAACGGTGCGTGCGGAGGGCGGCGCCCAGGCGCCGAGGGCTTTTATTGCCAGACACTGCTCGGCGGGCGTGCCTGATTGCACGATCGTCAGCAGGTTGCCCTCGACTTCACTGCCGAGCACCAGTGTTTCGGGAACTTCCGCGGATTCTGGGGTCATGTAAGGAGAGCCTCTACCTTATTGAATTCGGCAAAGAATAAGGCGGAAACTCACGTTCCCGCCTTGATCTTGATCAGTCTTGCGATGTGCCGTCAGGCGATGTCGCGACGCGCGAATGACATGGACCGGTAGCTGGTCTTGTAGGGCGAGGTACCGATCTTGCGGATACGGCCAACGCCCATCTTGTAGTTGTAGTTACCGCTGATCCAGTCGACCACCCGTCCGGACAAAGCGTTCGCGGGCTGAGCCGTGTGCAGGAAATCCATGTAGAGAAGCCCCTTCTTCACAGCCGGCGTGACGATGGCGACCGCCGTGATCGCTGCCTCGGTCAATTCGATATGGCCATGCTCCATCAGCTTGGTGAACTGGAAGTCATCGCCTTCAACCCCGAGGATCGTGTCCTTCTGGACCGGGATGCGGTCAGAATACATCATCACGTAGTCGCCGTTCTCAATCCCGCGCTCCGCGGCATCATCCGGATGGATTTCAACCCAGTTTTCCGGCCAGCGCTGAACGATGTACGGACGGCGGCGATCGTCGTATCCGGACTGCCAGCGTTCGTTGATGCGTCCGGACGTGACCCACAGTTCGTCGTCCTTGGGCTTCAGCCATGCCCAGTAGTCGGAGAACAGGCTCCATGGCGACTTCTGGATATTGCATTTGCCGGTTTGCGAGTTGAAATGCGTCAGCTTCTTGCCCAGACGGTTCGCACCGGACGGACCATCGGCCGGCAGTTTGCGCTCGGTGTCGTGCAGACGCTTGGTGCCGACCAGCGTGCCGTCGTCCTGAAGGAGGACCGGACCCTGGATGCCGTTGGTGCCGAACTCGGCCAGCTTCTCGTGAAGGGTCTTGCCTTCACGCTGAGCGACGACCTTGACATTGAAGAAGTCCTTGCGGCTGCCACGGGAGAAGCGCGCGCCTTCTTCCAGAACCTCGTTGGAGTTCTTCCAGTCGAATCCCTTGTAGCCCATGGCCGTCGCCAACTGGGCGATGATCCACCAATCCGGCCTGGCTTCCCCGGGAGCATCATAGAACTTCGGATAGAGCCTTATGCGGCGCTCGCCGTTGGCACGGGTGAAATTGTCCTCGCCCCAGCCTGCTGCCGGGAACACGATGTCGGCATAGCGGGCGCCGATCGGATCAACCAGATAGATATCCTGGTTGACGACAACCATGCCCCCGCTGTCGACGCGCCGCTTCAGGGTATCGATAATCTCCTGCTTGTCGAACGAACGGATCTGATGCGGATTTTGCACCGTCAATTCGTTGAACTTGGCAGCAAGCGACTGCGAGCCGCACATGGACTGGATCCAGGTATTGCCGATCACGTGCGCAAAGCGTGTGTGGCCGGACATGAGATACCTGTCCGTATCCATTGCGCGGCGACGACGGCCGGGCAGTTTCTCAGGTGACTTGTTGCGCGGGTACTTGCCGCCGCGCAGACCACCACGCTGGTGCCCACCGGCACGACCGATAACCTGGCCAGGGCGTCCACCGGCGCCGACAATGATGCCGAGCGCGGAAATCGCCTGTGTGTTGCCGGTGTTGTTCGACCAGTAAAAGCCTTTTTCGATCATGACCGATGTCTTCGGACGTGAACCGTCTTCCTTCGGCTTCGCCATCCACTCCGCAGCGGTGTAGATCTTCCGGACGTCGATCTGGGCGATCTCGGCCGCCTGTTCCGGTGCGAATTCGTCCTGGGACAGGAGCCATTTCTTCCAGTCTTCAAATCCGGCGGTCTGGAATTTGCCCCAAGTGGTCCGCCATTGCCATGGCGTGTTCCGCGTACCCTGGCCGAAACCGGACGAGCTTTCCCACTTGTTGTTGACCCATTTCTGGATCCAGTCACTGTCTTCCCAGCCGTTTTCGACGATGACACGAGCGATGGCGTTGACGACCAGAAGGTCGGTTCCGGGCTGAATGTCCAGCCACATGCCACCATTCTTTTCGGCATAGGCAATACCGCCGGTCTTGCGCGGCACCATGAAGATCGCTTTCTGACCGTTCTGAATGCCAGGCATCATCCAGTCAGTGAAGAGGATCGTCTTGGTTTCATATGGGTCGGTGCCGCAGACCAGAAGCGTTTCGGCATCGCGCCAGTCTTCGTAAGACGGGCCGAAATTGTCGAAGCCCGCGTCGCGGAAACCCGGTGTCGATGTGACGTCTGACGGGGTGTCGTGGAACGTGAAGTTTGCGGTATTGACGCTGTTCAGTGCGTATTTCGTAATGGCGTAGGTGTTTTCCATATAGCCATAGGAGAAGGTCTTGACGCAGTAGGCGTTCTCGCCATGCGTCCTGATCACATGCTTGCCGACTTCCGCCGCGATCTCCATTGCAAAATCCCAGGTGACCGGCATCAGAACACCGAACATGCGGATCATGGGAGATTTCAGGCGGTCACGGGTCGGCGTCTGCGGATTGTAGACCTTCTGTGCAAGAGCTCCACCGCGAATGGAGGAGTTGCCCAGGAGATTGACGTGTTCCGTATCCTTGTCCGGGATGATGATGACGTGGTGAGGTTCCCCGTCATGCAGGACAACATTGTACTGGTTCGGTGCGACCCAGGGGCCGAGCGGGTCGACCGGGAAGTCGACGCCGAACGCGTTTTCATCGGCCTTTTCGCCGCCAACCTTGCCGCCCTTGACCGGCCAGCGATAGATCTTGTAACCGCAGGCGACGATGCAGTAGTCGCACGCCGTCGAGATCACATCTGCATCCACCGGCGGCAGCGGGATATTCGTCTCGGGGATATAATAGGGTGTGGACATTCTCGGTCTCCTCAGCCCTTGAGATTGTCATAGCGGCCGTAGATCAGGCCGAACATTCCAACGGCGTAGATGTCATCGCCATCCAGCTCCAGGAGCACCTGTGGCAGGCTCTGGTAGGCTTGTCCGGAAATGAAGATGCCGTGGCGTGTCAGATCGAATGTGGTCAGGTGTAGCGGGCATGGTCCGAGAACCTTGTCATCGGACTTGTAGGTGCCCTGAAGCGGGCCGCCCTGGTGGGTACAGGTGTAGTTGAACGCCACCACATCCTTGTCCGGCCCTATGCCGCCACCGGCCTCTCGACCGAGTTTGACCAGCATGGATTCCGAGTACGCACCGTCATCGGGATAGGTAAAGTCGAGTGGCTCGTCTTCCTTCAACCCGGACAGTTTGCCGATATGTTTGCGCTCATAGGTCGACACAACGGCCGGAACCTTCGCCGAGGCCGGACCCGCTTTCAGTGCGACCATCACCGTGAAAGTTGTGATGCCTGACGTCAGTAGAAACTGACGGCGGTTCATCAGGCACCGCTTGCCGGTCTTCGCGACTTCCTTCGGGCCATTGATGGCTTCGATCAGGGCCGGATCGATCGGGGTCTGGTGTTTTGTCATAATCCGTCTCCTTAGTTCGAGGCCGCCGGAAGAACGTCGTATTCGGGAAGCTCCGGCTCCTCCATCACGATTCGTTCACCGGTGAGGCTTTCCAGGAAGGCCACCAGATCGGCTTTTTCGTCATCGTTGAGTCCGAGCGGCTTGATGAGTTCGCTCTTGGTCTTGGCGAACTCGTTCTCACCCCCGCCCTGGTTGTAGAATTCAACAACGTCTTCCAGCGTCTCGATCATGCCGTTGTGCATGTACGGGGCCGTGTACTTTGTGTAACGCAGGGACGGAACGCGGAACTTGCCGAGATGGTTCTTGTCCTTTGCACGGAAATAGGCGCCGGGATCATCCTTGAAGGTCCGGTACATTTCTTCCGTGGAGCCTTTTGCATAGAGCTCATAGCGGAAGGTGATCTGCGCAATTTCGTCGGTTTCCCATCCGTCATAGGGTGGCACGCCGAGATTGTAGTATTTCTGGTTTGTCAGCAGCGCGCCGTTGTGACACTGCGAACAACCGGCCTTGCCGGTGAACAGCTCCAGGCCGCGTTTCTGGGCTTCATCCAGCGCAGCATCATCGCCGCGCATATAGTTGTCGAACGGCGTGTCGGTCTGAACCAGGGTACGCTCGAACGCGGCGATCGCCATCCACGCATGACCCAGACGCGGATATTCAGTTCCGAATACATCCTTGAACCGCTCGCGATACTCCGGAACAAAGGCAAGACGGGCTTCCAGCATGTCGTCTTCACCGTTGCCGGCAACTGCGCCCTTGGCAGCGGACCTGGCCTGGGCTTCGAGCGACTTGGAAGAGCCGGCCCAGAACAGGTTGCCGTAATAGGCGGAGTTGACGATGGTCTGGGAATTCCGCCAGTGAACTGTTCCGGGATATCCCAGCGAAATCTTGTCCGGGAAGTCCCAGCCGGCATCCGGCAGGTGGCAGGCCGAGCACGGCATGGCACCGTTGCCGGAAAGGCGCGGGTCAAAGAACAGCATCTTGCCGAGTTCGATCTTTTCCGGTGTCTGCGGATTGTCCGCCGGGATCGGCGGGTCCCCGAGAGGCGCCAGGTCGGCGGGCCGGTCGGCAGCGATGGCTCCGGTGGCGATTGCAAGGGCGGATGCCCCTGCAAGTGCCCATGCGGAGACGGTTTTCTTCATGGCTTTTGACATGATCCTGTCTCCTCAGTTTGTCGCGTTTTTCCAGTCGGGAACGACTTCATATTCGTAGTCATCCTGTTCCCAGACATAGGCAGGTTGGTTGTAGCTCGTACCGGACAGCGCCTTGAGGAACTCGACCAGATCGGATTTTTCACCTCGGGTCAGACCGAGCGACGACAGCCGTGGATCCTTGTTCGGATCTTCACCGCCACCCTGGTTGTAGAACTCGATCACGTCCTCCAGGGTTTCCAGCATGCCGTTGTGCATGTAAGGCGAGGTATAGGTCAGCTCGCGCAATGTCGGCGTCATGAAGGATCGTCTGGAGCCTTCCTTGTGGTCGCGGACATATGCGCCAAGGTCTTCACGGACATTCATGTAGTTTTCGACACCCATGAACTTCGCGTAGCCGACATAGGTCTGATGACGCAGCGGATCGGACCAGATATCCGGATTGTTCGGAACACCGATATTGTGCGGTTGATCGTCGGTGAAACGGTCACCGGAGTGACAGGCGGTGCAGCCGGCCTTGCCCTTGAAATTCACATAACCGCGCTTGGCGGCTTCGCTCATGTCGCCGGTATCGAAAGGAGCCCCGGAAGAGGCGATCGACTTCAGGAATTCCTGAAGTGCGGAACGCGCACCGCCGTTGGACGGCTCACCCTTGCCCGCAGCCTTGAACATTTCGACATAGACAGGATCCTGTTTCAGACGCTCCTGCATCATCCGCATGTCCATGTTCATGATGTAGTCTTCCGTGATCATTTCACGGGACACGTCGTTCAGGTTTGTGCCAAGGCGCCCATCATGCATCCACGCTGCACGCTGACCGACATTGACCAGGGTGGGTGTGTTCCGGAAACCTTCCGAACCGCTATAGGCCGTCGACAACGCTTCGCCGTCGGTAAAGGCGAGATCCGGCTGATGGCAGGACGCGCAGGAGAGATTCGTGTCTCCGGACAGGCGTTCATCATAGAACAAACGTTTGCCAAGTTCGGCCAGCTCCGGATTGACCTCCATCGGCGTGACCGGGCCCTGATCAGCGGACCAGACGGCCGTGGTGGCTAATAGCAGAGCTGCAATACTTGCAGTTAGGCGCATAGGACCCTCCGTTTTGGAGGGGAGCATTAACAATCAGACGGCCCAAGACCGGGTCGTCCTGCCTCTCCCCTGATAGGGCCAGTATTCGCCTTTCTGGAACCACGGCACTGATTGCAATCAGTTCATGCGACTTTTTTTAGATCTTGATTTTTCTTTTCAAAGTTCAGTTATTTAATTTCTAATATTCGAATATTATCAAGTTTCAATTGTCAACTTCTATTGAGCAATGTCAAACAGGCAATTGCGTTGCACTCCTATACTCCTGCCGAATTCAGATAGGGGCGATGAATGCAATCTCTGATCGGTTTGGAGGGCTGCGGTTTCAACGAAACCGAACGAGCAGCGGAAAATGCGTGCGGGTTGGTACACTCATGCGGATTTCACGCCCGAAATTGCATTTGTTCCGAGCTCCGGGCTGCGTTCAATGCCGATCTTCCGAAAGGTGTGAACCGCTTCGCGCTGGCATCCGGACAGGAAATCGAACCGGAAACGCTTCCGAATTCTCCCGTCATCGGCGTTCTGACAGGTTCCGTCGGAATCGTAGCTCATCTCAGCGACGGAAGACGGACCATTACCGGTCTTTTTTTCCCGGGTGACTACATCAACCTCGCCTCGCTGAACCGGCAGCTCAACGGTGCAATAACCGCGCTGGCACCAAGTGCTGTTCAGGTTATGGAGCAGCCGGTTTTCGAAAATCTGCTGCGCCTATCCAACCTGACCCGCGATCATTTCATGGACCAGATGAACAGTGTTCTGTTCCAGCTTCTGGATCACAGCAATGATCTGGCAAAAAAAACACCGATTGAGCGAATTGCAGCCTTCCTTTTCGAACTCAAGAACCGGACGCTTCCGCGAAAGAGCACGCAGTTCAATACGGTGGCCATCCCTTTCGGGCGCCGGGACATTGCCGACTATCTCGGTCTCCAACCCGAAACCGTCAGCCGCGGCTTTACCACCTTGACCGCTGAAGGGGTCATCAACCTGCCGGAGGCGGATCTGGTGACGATTCAGGACGTTCACCGGCTGAGACAGATCGCCAATGGCGGACGCCCGCGCAAACGTGGTGTTTGAGGAGCAGTTTCTCATGTATGACGCAAAACCCCTTGCAGCAATCAGATATGGTCACGGGCCGGAAGTCGATCCTGCGCTGGATGCATTTATCGAGCAGTTGCAGTCACTTGGGGTGACCGTGGCCGGATGTGTGCAACGTCGAACGCCAGATGGTGGAAGTTGCTGTCCGATTTCCCATCTGGAGGATCTTGCCAGCGGCTCGCACACCCGCATCACGCAGCCTCTGGGGCCGGGTTCAACAGGCTGCCGACTGGATCCGGGGGCTCTGGCAAACGCTGCCGAAGATTTGTCGCGCCAGCTGGAAAAGCAGCCGGATGTTCTGATTCTCAGCCGCTTCGGCAGAGGCGAAGCCGAAGGCAGAGGATTTCGACCCGTTATCGAACGGGCCGTCGAATTGGGAATCCCGGTCCTGACAGCAGTCAAAAAGCGTTACGAACCTGAATGGGAAGACTTCAGCGCCGACATGGCCGCAGATCTTCCAGCCGATGTGGAGCGACTCATGAACTGGCTGTTGCCACAGTTGCCAAACCACCGGCAAAACTCGAGCACAGAACAGGCGACACGATGACCTGGCAAAGGATCTCGATGATACGCGTGGTCTCTTTGGCATTCCTGACGCTTCTGTTGTTGCCCAATCTCGCCACAGCGCAATCCGGCAGCCCAAGCCAGAGCATCGACCAGATCAGTGATCCGACCGCAGAATTCGTCCTGGACATGTTCAGGTTCGAGCCGGACTTTGTCCGCCTGCCCGTTGGGGGCCGCGTCACCTTCAACAATTCCCGCGGCCAGCACACCGTCAAAAGCGCAAACGGGCTGATCCCGGAAGGTGTTGAAAAAATCTCCATTGCCAATACAGCGTCGGAAACGCGAACCATGGACGTTCCCGGGCTCTACGTGCTGACCTGCAAGGTTCACGGACGATATGGAATGGTGATGCTGATTGCAGTTGGCGATCGGGAAGCCTGGCAAAATCCGCCAACCAGCTGGAAAAAATCACTTTCCGGACGAGCGGGTGAGAAGCTGGAACTTCTGGTGAAGAAATTGAACGAGGATATTCCGCACTGATACGGACGACGGTTGCCTGCGTGAAGGCGCGCCCACCAAGCGTTTTCAATTCCCGATTGACATGACACCGGATCGAAAATCACCATGCCTGATTCAAATTCTCCCGGAAAATCGCTCAAGGACCGGTTCGGCCGCACAGCAACCTATCTCCGTCTGTCGGTGACCGACCGATGCGACCTGCGTTGTACCTACTGCATGACGGAAAACATGACATTTCTGCCGCGAAAGGACCTTCTGTCACTGGAAGAACTCTACAGACTGACCACAATCTGCATGGAGCATGGTGTCCGAAAGATCAGGTTGACCGGCGGTGAACCGCTGGTCCGCAAGAACGTCATCAGCCTGTTTGAGAACCTGAACCGGCATCTTAAAAATGGTGACCTGGATGAGGTCACATTAACGACAAACGGGTCGCTGCTGTCCCGCTACGCCAAGCGTCTTGCGGAGTGCGGCGTCCGCCGCGTCAATGTTTCGCTGGATACGCTCAGCGCGGACAGGTACCGCACGATCACGCGATGGGGGAATATCAATCGCGTATTTGCCGGACTGGATGCGGCACGTGACGCAGGTCTTCACATCAAGCTGAATGCCGTCGCCCAAAAGGGCGCATTTGAACATGAGCTTTTTGACCTGATCCGGTTTGCGCATGATCGTGACATGGACCTGACGCTGATCGAGGAAATGCCGCTTGGAGGCGTCGCGTCGCAGCGCGGCCGCAGTTTTCTCTCGCTCGCCGATCTCCGCAAACGCCTAGAGGATCATTGGACCCTGGAACCGCTGACGGAAAGCACCGGCGGCCCGGCAAAATATGTCCGATTGCAGGAAACAGGCGGCAAACTCGGCTTCATAACGCCGATGTCCTGCGATTTCTGTTCCGATTGCAACCGCATACGGCTGAGCTGTACGGGCGAACTTTATACCTGCATGGGGCAGGAGGGAGGGCTGTCGTTGCGCGATCAACTGCGACAGTCGGACGGTAATGAGAAAGTTGCCGAACTCGTGCGAGAGAAGGTTTTCCTGAAACCGCGCGGTCACGATTTTCATATCGACGGCGGTTCGGTCAATGGAATATCGCGCGCCATGTCGACACTCGGGGGATGAGGCGGATGCGGATAGCCATTCTCACCATTTCGGATCGGGCCTCGCGAGGTGAATATGAAGACCGGGGTGGCCCGGCGGTCGAAGCCTGGCTTATGCGAACGGTCTCAACGCACATGCGGATCGACAGAATCATCATCCCGGATGGTTTCGAAACAACACGGGATACCCTGATCGAACTCAGCGACGCAAAAGCCTACGACATGATCCTGACGACCGGTGGCACCGGTCCCGCACCGCGTGACCTGACACCAGAAGCAACCCAATCTGTTCTGACCAAGGAACTTCCGGGATTCGGCGAACTGATGCGCAAGGCAAGTCTGGACTACGTCGCGACAGCGATCCTCTCCCGCCAAACAGCGGGAGTGCGCGGCAAGACCTTCATTCTCAATCTACCGGGATCACCTGCCAGCATCGACGTCTGCCTGACAGCGGTCTTTGCAGCTGTTCCCTATTGTCTTGACTTGATCGGCGCGGCTTTTGTCGACACTGATCCGAATGTCCTGAAAGCACACAGACCTGGCCGTTAGATCGAATAACCTGATTCACAACAAACAGGTCGGATTGGCTACAGCCCCATGTCCGCCCGGAAGGGGTAGAATTCGAGGCGACTTCCCGGTTCCACAGTGGCGCAACCGGCGTTGACCGCGCCCAGTCCGTCGGCTTCGATGAGCGGCATCAGCCTTGCCGATCCGGCCCGGCCCGTTTTTTCCAGAAGAGGCAGACCCTCGTCGCTGGTACCAACGATGTTACAGGGGAAAAACTCATGCCTGCCGGCACGCCGCTCCCAGTGAAATGCTGCCTTCGCCTGTTGAACAAGTGCGGCTCGACGGGCTGCACCTGTCAAGCCATCGAGTATCGGCCGGCCAACCAGGAGAAAATCAACAAAACACGCCAACGGATTGCCCGGCAGGCCGAGATAGACGGCCTTGCCGATATTGCCGAGCGCTATGGGTTTGCCCGGTTTGATTGCCATCCTCCAGCTTTCGATGGCTCCTCCGGCTTCAATCACGGCCGGTTTCAGATGATCTTCCTCGCCGACAGAAACTCCCCCGGAGGTAATGATCAGGTCATGAGATGCCGCTGATTCTTTCAGGACCCTCACGATTTCGTCGCGTGTATCGGGAACTATCCCGAAATCTGACACATCGACATTTCCCGACGACAATAGGGTTTTCAGCATCGGGCGATTGGTATCGAAGATATGGCCCGGTCCCATTCCGACACCCGTATCCCTGAGTTCGTTTCCCGTCGAAAAGACCGCGACCCTGATTGTCCTGACAACAGAGGCACTCCGGTAACCGCTTGCCGTCAGCAATGCCGTGTGGCGGGCATCAAGCCGAGTGCCACTCCGTACCAGTGTGTCGGAAGCCTTTACGTCCTCACCGACACGGCGAATGTTGTCGCCGGGCGGCACGTTGAAATCCGGTGTCACGATACCGTCGGTGACGCGCGCATGTTCCTGCATTACAACGGCGCAGGTTCCCGCGGGTGTCGGCGCTCCCGTCATGATGCGCATCGCTTCATTGTCGCGTATGCGTCCTTTCGGATTGTCACCTGCGATCCTGCGGCCGACAATCGCGAACGGGTTATTGCCAGCACCACCGAGTGCGTATCCATCGACAGCCGAATGCTCGTGAATGGGGAGCGAAAAGAGGGAGATCGTGTCGCCGGCCGTGACCCGGCCGACTGCCTCGGGCAACAATACGTTTTCCGTCTCCTGCAGAGGAGAACAAAGGTCCAGAGCCCTGGAAACGGTTTCGTCTATCGACGCCAGGGTTCGTTCAGAGTTGCCTTCGCAACAATCGGTCTTGATAAGCGTCTTCATTTTGCTGTGTCCCGAGGCAATTGTTCAAACATCCATGGATTGTACGTGAGACTACCCCGGAGCTGGCTCAAACGGCTTGATTTCAATCAACGGAATTCAACCCGCCTGAGCGCAGCAGCAACGTGCGAGCAGAGGCTCTTGTTTTTCAGCGGACAAAGGAAAATGCTCGATTTGCCGCCTTGTCCGGCTTGGCAAAAATTGGCAAGTTGCCAGATGAAAATCTGAAAGCGCCCATGATGTTACCTGACCAACGATACGCCGTTATTCTCGAAGAAGTGAAACAGCATCCCGCCGTCTCCATCAGGTCTCTTACCGAGCGCCTGGGTGTGTCCCGGGAAACAGTGCGCAAGGATATCGAGTTTCTTGCCGGTCAGGGCAAACTGTCCCAGGTGCGCGGCGGGGCCGCTCCGGTCGTTTCGAAAGAGGCACCGATGGCAGATCGTGTGCACCGCAATTCCGAAGGCAAGGCAAAGATTGCAAGCCGGGTATCATCGATGATCCCCGAAGGCTCTTCAATCATCATAGACAATGGTTCAACCACTCTCGAAGTCGCCAGAGACCTGGCCAGACAACGCAGAGAGTTGCGAGTGGTCACCAATGATCTCAAAATTGCGGAGCTGATAGCGCCCGCCTGTTTCGACGTGGTGTTGCTCGGTGGCCGAATGGATCCTGCCGAATTGGCGACCTTCGGACTGGAGGTGTTTGAAAATCTTGCGAGGTATCGAGCCGAGTTTGCAATTGTCAGTGCAGGCGGGTTGAGCGCACGCGCCGGTTTTACGGATTTCTCACGGGAAGCCGCGGATCTGAGGGCACGAATGATGCGACAGGCCGAAACTGCTTTGATCCTGGCGGACAGTTCCAAATTTGGTGTCGTCGGCCAGGTCGTCATGCCACCTCCCCCTCCCGGAACGGTCCTGATTTCGGACACATCGCCACCACCCGATATCCTTGGCAAGCTGGATGCATTGCAGGTCGAGACGAATAGTAATTTGCAATAAATTGAAGATATTTGCAAAATTTTGCCAATTATGAAATGCTTCTCCGAGATGCAATCTCGTGGACGGAGTTTTTGATATGGTTGGAACCGGTCTTCCGGACAGGGCGCAATATGTAATCATCGGCGGGGGCATCGTTGGCTGTTCGGTTGCCTACCATCTCGCGAGGCTGGGCCACACGGACATTGTCTTGCTCGAGCAGGGCCAATTGAGCTGCGGCACGACATGGCATGCGGCCGGCCTGGTGGGTCAGCTGCGAAGCACGCCCGCCATGACCAACCTGATCCGCTATTCGACGCAACTTTATTCCGAGCTGGAGAAGGAAACCGGTTTGGCGACCGGGTGGATGCAATGCGGTTCGGTGACTGTTGCACGCAGCGATGACCGAATGACCATGTTGCTGCGAACGGCAGCTGCCGCCCGCGCCCAGGGTGTCGACGTGGACGTCATCACTCCGGGCGAGGCAAGGGACAAATGGCCGGTGATGCAGGTTGACGACCTGAAAGGCGGGCTCTGGATGCCCGGCGACGGCAAGGCCAATCCCACCGACCTGACACAATCCCTTGCAAAGGGCGCACGGAGGCACGGTGCCAGGATCGTGGAAGGCATTCAGGTGACGGATATCCTGACCGAAAACAACCAGATTTCAGGGGTGGAAACAGAGCACGGCCGGATCGAGGCGGAAGTGGTTGTCAACTGCGCCGGCCAATGGGCCCGCCGCGTGGGCCGGATGTGCGGCGCCAACGTGCCGCTCCACTCAGCCGAACACATGTATATCGTGACGGAGCAGATCGAGGGTGTGAACCCGGACCTTCCGGTGTTGCGGGATCCTGACGGATACATCTACTTCAAGGAAGAAACCGGCGGTCTCGTCATGGGGGGGTTTGAGCCTGAAGCCAAGCCCTGGGGGATGAACGGAATTCCGGAAAACTTCTTCTTTCAGCTCTTGCCCGACGATTGGGATCAATTCGAAATCCTGATGGAAAATGCCCTGACCCGCGTGCCGCAAATGGCAAAGACGGGTGTCCGGGAGTTTTACAACGGCCCCGAGAGCTTTACGCCGGACAACAACTATCTGCTGGGCGAGACACCGGAAGTGAAGAACTTCTTTGTGGGAGCCGGCTTCAATTCCATGGGAATTGCAAGTGCGGGCGGTGCCGGCAGGGCGCTGGCAGAGTGGATCGTGGAAGGCGCCCCGACCATGGATCTGTTCGCCGTCGACATCCGGCGCTTTGCCGACTTCAACAACAACCCCACCTGGCTTCATGACAGGGTGAAGGAAGTGCTGGGCCTTCACTATGCGATGCCCTGGCCCAACCGGGAACTGGACAGCGCCCGGCCTTTCCGCCGATCCCCCCTTTATGACCGGCTTGCCGCAAAAAATGCCGTGTTCGGTTCGAAGATGGGTTGGGAACGTGCAAACTACTTTGCCTTCGAAGAGGGCGAGAAGACCGAGTACGGGTTTGGCCGGCAGAACTGGCACGAGGCCGTCTGCGCGGAACACAAAGCGGCTCGTGAGGCAGTGGTGGTGTTTGACCAGAGTTCGTTCGCCAAGCTGCTTGTTCAGGGGAAAGATGCCTGCAGTCAGCTCAATCGGATCTGCGCGGGAAACATCGATGTTGCGCCCGGACGAACGGTCTACACCGGGCTCTTGAACAATCGCGGCGGATTTGAAAGCGATCTCACGGTATTGCGCCTGAAGCTGGACGAATTTCTGATCATCACCGGTTCTGCCCAGGCCGTGAGGGATACCGATTGGCTCCGCAAGAACTTCGAACCGGATGCACATGTATTCCTGACAGATGTGACCAGCTCCTGGTCGGTTCTGTCCCTGATGGGGCCGGCATCACGAAAGGTCCTTGCCAGCGTCACGCAATCCGATCTTTCCAACGACGCCTTTCCATTCGGCACCGTTCAAAAGATCGATCTGGGCTATGCGACGGTCCTTGCGAACAGAATGACCTATGTCGGTGAGCTGGGCTGGGAGTTGATCGTACCGGTCGAATTCACGGTCGGTGTCTACGAAGACCTGATGCAGGCAGGCGAACAACATGGCATTCGCGATGCCGGCTATTACGCACTTGAAGGATTGCGAATTGAAAAGGGGTTTCGGGCATGGAGCCGCGAGCTCACACCCGACATTACGCCCCTGCAGGCCGGGTTGGGATTTGCTGTCGATTTCGAAAAACCCTGCGGATTTGTCGGCAAGGAAGCCCTCCTTGCTTCGAAGTCAGATCCAACGCACCAGAATACGCGGATCGTTCAGATGGTTCTTCAAAGCGGGCTGCCGCAACTTTGGGGTGGAGAATCAGTGCTTTGCAACGGTTCCGTGATCGGGGAGGTCCGCTCTGCTGCCTATGGTCACACACTTGGCGCGGCAGTCGCATTGGTTCAGCTCAACGCCTCCCGGAAGGTCACGGCAGAGTATCTGGCCGAAAACAGCTGGGAAATCGATCTGGCCGGGGAAAGACACAAGGCGAGTCCTTATCTGCGAACACCGTATGACCCGCATGGCGCGCGTCCGCGATCAAGTTAGCTTTCAAAAAAGACCAGCATTGTCAGAAGCTTTGTGACATGATTTCCTTTGCCGTCAAACCAAACAGGGTTGGCGTCAGAGGGGAACCATGTGTTGGTGGAACATTTGCCTAGAAAGCAATCATGCATAAGCTCAGCCTATGACATGGTAGACATAATCGATTTTTCTTGTGCAGAGAACCTGCCAAACTGACCGCTTCGGGATGAAGGAGGCATAGATTTTCCAATTCCTGAAACCTGAATCGAGGAGAACGTGATGAAATATACGAGGACCTTTTTGGCTTCCTTGGCAGCGAGTGTACTGCTGGCTGCTCCGGTGGCAGCCGAAACCGAACTGACGGTCTATACAGCCGTCGAGGCTGAAGACCTCAAGCGCTACGCGGAAAAATTCAACGAAAGCAATCCGGACATCAAGATCAACTGGGTTCGGGACTCCACTGGAATTATCACCGCGAAGCTTCTGGCTGAACGTGATAATCCGCAAGCCGATGCGATCTGGGGACTGGCGGCAACCTCGCTGCTTCTTTTGAAGTCCGAAGGCATGCTGGAGCCCTATGCACCGGTTGGCGTCGACAAACTCGACAAGAAATTCGTCGACGGCGACAATCCACCCGCGTGGGTCGGCATGGACGCATGGGTTGCTTCTGTCTGCTACAATACAGTCGAGGCTGAAAAGGCCGGTCTCAAGCCTCCCACATCTTGGAAAGACCTGACCGATCCGATGTATGCGGGTCACGTCATCATGCCGAACCCGAATTCCTCCGGAACAGGTTTCCTTGACGTTTCCAGCTGGCTGCAGATGTTCGGCGAAGAAGGCGGCTGGGAATACATGGACGCGCTGCACGAAAACATCGCGCGTTACACACATTCCGGCTCCAAGCCGTGCAAACTTGCCGCAGCAGGTGAGATTCCGATCGGTGTTTCCTTCGCCTTCCGCGGTGCCAAGTCCAAGGCTGCCGGCGCACCGCTTGAAATCATCGTTCCGAGCGAGGGCGTAGGCTGGGACATGGAAGCTTCTGCAATCGTTGCAGGAACCGCCAACGCTGAAGCTGCACAAAAGCTTCTGGACTTTTCGGTCACCAAAGAAGCCAATGAAATGTACAATACCGGCTACGCGGTGGTTGCCTATCCGGGCGTTGCCAAGCCCGTGGAGCATTTCCCTGAAGGGCTGCTGGACGCGATGATCGATAACGACTTCGAATTCGCAGCGAACAATCGGGCCGCCATTTTGAAAGAATGGCAGTCACGCTACGACGGCAAGTCGGAAGCAAAATAACCAGACTGAGAGCGGGGGCCCGGCGCCTCCGCTTGTCTTGTTCGACATTTTCCTATCCAATTTGCCTGCCCCCGGAACGCCATGAAACATTATGACGTAAGGACTTCCGCCGTGACCCAGCCTGCCGACTCAGGAAAACTTTATCTGAGCATCGAAAATCTCTGGAAGGCCTTTGGCAGCTTCATGGCGCTCAAGGATATTTCGCTCACCATCAATGAAGGCGAATTCGTCTGTTTCCTTGGTCCATCGGGTTGCGGCAAGACAACGCTGTTACGCGCGATTGCCGGGCTCGACCTGCAAACCAAGGGCACGGTCAAACAGGCGGGCAAGGACATTTCTAATCTTCCCCCTTCCGAACGTGATTTCGGCATCGTCTTTCAGTCCTATGCCCTGTTTCCCAACCTGACGATCGAGAAGAATATCGCATTCGGCCTTGAAAACGCGGGACGCAGCAAATCTGAAATCACGGCCCGCGTTACGGAATTGCTCAATCTGGTCGGCCTTCCGGACCAGGGAAAGAAATATCCGGCACAGCTGTCCGGCGGACAACAACAGCGCATCGCCCTGGCGCGCGCAATTGCGACCAATCCCGGCCTTCTTCTTCTGGACGAACCGCTTTCCGCTCTCGATGCGAAGGTCCGTGTTCACTTGCGGCATGAAATCAAGGAACTGCAGAGAAAACTCGGTGTGACCACCGTCATGGTGACCCACGATCAGGAAGAAGCCCTGAGCATGGCGGATCGTATCGTGGTGATGAATCACGGCGTGATCGAACAGGTAGGTGCTCCGACGGAAATATACCGCGAGCCGTCCAGCCTGTTCGTTGCCGATTTCATCGGCGAAATGAACCAGATCAAATCCAGGGTCGCCGACGACGGCAGCCTGAGCATCGGTGAAAAGACCTTCGCCTGCCACGAGCACAGTTTCCGGGGAGGAGACGCGGTTGTCGCGGCAATCCGGCCGGAAGACGTCATTCCTCACGAAGTCGGCTACCAGCCGGGTGACGAGAATCGCAATTGCATCGAAGTCCTGCTTCATGAAATGGAGTTTCTCGGATCGTTCTGGCGGTGCCGGCTGCAAAATGACCTTTTCGGTGGCACGGAGCTATTTGCCGACTTTTCGATCAATGCCGTCCGCCGCCTCGACCTCGGCGAAGGCAAGAACATGGTAATCGAGCTGCCCGTGGACCGTCTGATGGCCTTTGAAAGTCCGGAGGCGCCGGCATGAGCGTTCTGGACACCACGCCCGACACGATGCCGGCGGGTCCGGAAATCAAGCCGAAACTCAGCCGCGACGACATCATCATGCGTGGGGGCATGATTGTCATTGCGCTTTATTTGCTGATCACACTGGCGTTTCCGCTTTGGGCAATGCTCTCAAAGTCGTTTTCAACGTATCAGTTTGACCTGTCCCAATACGAATTTCAGATCAGCGACGACGCGGGCGTCTTCGACGGAGCGATTTTGACGGGGACGGAACTGAATGCACGCACAAATGTTTATGAAGCTTCGGACCTGGCCGGCAGTTCCGACAGCAGGTTGGGCGTTACCAAGTTTTTCCCGGATTTCAGTTTCCGGAGCCCGGTACACTACAAGATCCGGAACAGTGTCGAAGGAGGCAGGTTCCTGGTCGGCTCCAAACTGTACAACACGCTGGACTGGCTGGAATTGGACAGCAACACCTTCAGGCGCGTACAACTGCGGCCGGTGAAATCCACCGGAATTTCCAACTTCGTCAGCTACTTCTCGACGCCGGCCTTGTTCAACTCGATCAAGAATTCGCTGTTGATCGCCGCGATTTCTACCGTCATCACGGTGTCGCTGGCGTTTTGGTTTGCCTACGCGCTGAACCGCAGCTGCATGCGTTTCAAAGGCGTTTTCCGTCTGATTGCGATGATGCCCATCCTGGTGCCGTCTCTTCTGCCCGGCATCGCGCTCGTCTACCTGTTCGGCAATCAGGGAATGCTGAAGGGGCTGTTGTTCGGCGCTTCGATCTATGGGCCGATCGGCATCGTTATCGGATCTGTGTTTTTCACTTTCCCGCATGCCTTTCTCATCATCTCGACCGCGCTGGCGATTTCCGATTCTCGTCTCTACGAAGCTGCGACATCGCTGCGGTCCACGCCCTGGCGTACTTTCTGGACCGTAACCGTACCTGGAGCACGTTACGGCCTGATCTCGGCGACATTCGTCGTGTTCAACCTCGTGATAACGGATTTCGGCTTGCCCAAGGTGATTGGCGGCCAGTTCAACGTCCTGGCGGTGGATATCTACAAACAGGTCATCGGACAGCAAAATTTTGAAATGGGCGCCGTGGTGTCCGTCGTTCTGGTGGTCCCGGCAATCCTGGCCTTTGCCATCGACCGGCTCGTGCAATCGAAACAGGTTGCGCTGCTTTCGGCACGCTCAGTCCCTTACGCCCCGTCGCCCAACACCAGGACGGACCGGATCTTTCTGGTCTATTCCTCGCTGGTCGCGCTTTTCATCGTCGGCTTGCTGGCGGTCTGCCAATTTGCGGCCCTGGTCAAGTTCTGGCCCTATGATCTCAGTCTGAGCCTGAACAACTACCAGTTCGACAAAATGGATGGCGGCGGCTGGGGCTCCTACTTCAATTCCATCGAACTGGCTCTGCTGACAGCGGTCATCGGGACATCGGTAGTCTTCTTCGGAGCCTATCTTGTCGAGAAAACGAATGGCTTCCGGGTCGGACGATCATTGTTCCAGATGTTTGCCATGCTGCCGATGGCCATTCCTGGCATGGTTCTGGGACTTGCCTATATCTTCTTCTTCAACAGCCCGTCCAATCCGTTGAATTTCATCTACGGCACGATGGCCATCCTGGTGATCTGCACGGTCACCCACTTCTACACAGTGTCCCACCTGACCGCCGTGACGGCGTTGAAACAGATGGACCGCGAGTTCGAAGCCGTTTCCTCATCGCTCAAGCAGCCAACCATGAAACTGTTCGCTCGGGTAACAGTGCCGGTCTGCTTACCGGCGATCCTGGACATATCCATCTATCTCTTCGTCAATGCCATGACCACCGTCTCCGCAGTGGTATTCCTCTATTCGCCAAAGACGACTCTCGCCTCGATTGCGGTCCTGAACATGGATGATGCAGGCGACATCGCTCCCGCGGCGGCGATGGGCATGATGATCTTCTATACCAATGCAGCGGCCCGGATCCTGCACCTGATCGCTTCAAAGGGCATCCTGAAACGGACGCAGGCCTGGCGAACACGATAGTCGTTTATCCGGGCGTTTTGGGATGCCTAACCTCTTGAGGTTGCTTCGGAAGGCCCGTCGCTTTCGAAGCTCATCTCCTTTCGGGCAACGCTCATGAAGTGGCGGATCACCTTGACCTCCCGTCTTTGCGCGAGATGCACGAGTGTTTCACTCATTTTCAGATCGACATCCGTCAGGCTGATCTGAACAAGCCGGTCGTCATGGCCGAATTCGGCCCTGGACACAAAGCCGATCCCGGCGCCCGATGCCACCACTTCGCGCACAGCCTCGCGGCCTTCGGCCACGATCGCCGGCTTGAGCCTGATATGATGTTCAGCAGCGGCTTCCACCAGCTTTGCGCGCGTTTTCGAGCCTTCCTCGCGAAAGATCAGCGGAAGTTTCGACAGCTCTTCGAGCGTGAGGCAGCGTTTGTCCGCCGGAAGGAATCCGCGCTCTGCAAAAGCGGTGATTTCCGTGCTCCCTAGGCTGAGCGTGTCCATGTCCTTGCCGGGATCGACACTGCCGGCAATGCCGATTTCCGCGTTGTAACCGCGAAGCTCCTCGACAATTTCCTTGGTGTTTCCAACCCTCAAGGTGACGGTGACATTGGGGTATTTCTTGCGAAACTCCGTCAGGATAGTCGTCACATGATGTGCGGAATCGGCAATGATGCGGAGCTCGCCCTCGATCGCTGCGCCGGTTTCGGACATGTATTCCTCGATCTGCTGTTCAATCTCGAAATATTGCCTCGTCATTCGGAAAAGCGTTTCGCCCGCTTCGGTGAGATGCACACGCTTGCGTTCGCGGTGAAACAGCAGAACGTCGTGGTCTTGCTCCAATTTGCGAACCTGCTCCGAAATGGCCGGTTGCGTATGGCAAAGCGCTTCCGCAGCACGTGAAAACCCGCCCAGAAGAGCAACATGGTGAAAGGCTTTCAACTGACTGTGGCGCACGTCAAACCCCCGGAATTCAGTATATAGGCACAGCCTATGTTTTGATTGAATTTTGCAATTTCACATATAGATATAATTGCTGCAATGGTACTCGGGAACCACCAATCTTGGAGAGTTTCCGATGAACGCCCATAACCCACGGATTGAGCCGCCACGTCTGGGTGAACCATATCTTTTGACGCCAGGACCGCTGACGACGTCCTATGCCGTCAAGGAGGCCATGCTCGTGGACTGGGGAAGCTGGGACGGCGATTTTCGCGCGATGACCCGGGAAATGCGTGATCGCCTGATTGCTCTTCTGGGCGACGGGTCGGATGCGTTCGATTGTGTGCCGATGCAGGGATCCGGCACATTTTCGGTCGAAGCAATGCTGGCCTCGTTCATCCCGAAGGACAGCAAGGCGCTTGTGCTGGCAAACGGGGCCTATGGCCTCAGGGCCGCACAGACACTCGATTACCTGGGACGGGACTACCAGTTGCTCGACAAGGGTGACTATCTGCCTCCGCGCGGAGATGAAGTGGCCCAAATTCTCGCAACTGATCCGGCGATCAGTCATGTTGTGGCAATCCATTGCGAGACCTCTTCAGGAATATTGAACCCGGTGGAGGAAATTTCGGAAGCGGTCTATGCAGCCGGACGGAAATTGCTGGTCGACAGCATGTCCGCATTCGGCGCGATCCCTCTGGAGGCCTCGAAGATCCGCTACGAGGCAATGGTCAGTTCCGCGAACAAATGCATAGAAGGTGTTCCGGGTTTCGGATTTATTCTGGCCAGGAATTCGGAACTCGTAGCTGCGAAAGGCAACAGCCATTCGCTCAGCCTGGATGTCCATGCTCAATGGGCGCATATGAACAAGACCGGCCAGTGGCGTTTCACTCCTCCCACTCATGTCGTCGCTGCCTTCCTGGAGGCGTTACGAGCCCATGAAGCCGAAGGGGGAGTGACCGGCCGCGGACGCCGCTATATCCGGAACCGGGATGTCATGGTCAGCGGCATGCGGGAACTCGGCTTCGAGACGTTGCTCGACAATCGCTGGCTGTCACCAATCATCGTGACATTCTTCTGTCCGGCGGATCCGAATTTCGTTTTCAGCCGCTTTTACGAACTCATGAAAGACAAGGGTTTCATCATTTATCCGGGCAAGTTGACCATGGTTGACAGTTTCCGGGTCGGTTGCATCGGTCAAATGGATGAGCACGTAATGCGGCAAGTCGTTGTTGCTGCGAGAGATTCGCTGCGCGAGATGGATGTTGCCGCCGCCACACCACCCGAAGCAGCTTTGCAAGAACGCGCCAAACTGGCCTCCTGAACAACAAGGAACAAACATGACAATTGAAACGAGCGTTGAAGCAAACGGGCGTGTTTACCCTGCTCCGAAGGTAGCGGCTGTTTCGATCTGCCTCGACGGTTGCGAACCGGAGTATCTTGATGTGGCGATTGCCCGTGGTCTGATGCCGACGCTGAAGAGGATGCGGGCGGCAGGCACGGACAAGCTGGCGCATTCTGTCATTCCCTCGTTCACGAACCCCAACAACCTGTCGATCGCCACGGGCCGGCCGCCGATCGTGCACGGCATCTGCGGCAATTACCTGATCGATCCGGATACGGGTGAGGAAGTGATGATGAATGACGTGCGCTTCCTGCGTGCGCCGACGCTGTTCTCCAGGTTCTACGAGGCCGGGGCCCGGGTTGCCGTGGTGACTGCCAAGGACAAGCTGCGGGCGCTCCTGGGTGCCGGGTTGAAGTTCGACGAGGGCCGAGCGATCTGCTTCTCCTCGGAAAAGTCCGATCAGGCAACGCTTGCCGAAAACGGCATCGACGACGCCTCCAGGTGGCTCGGCATGGACGTGCCGGAAGTCTACTCCGCCGAACTGTCGGAATTCGTGTTCGCCGCCGGGGTGAAGCTCCTGACGGAATTCAGGCCGGATGTGATGTACCTGTCGACCACCGACTACATTCAGCACAAGTTCGCTCCGGACCAGCAGGGCGCGCTCGACTTCTATGCCATGTTCGACAGGTACCTGGCACAGCTGGACGAGCTGGGCGCGGCCATCGTTGTCACCGCCGACCACGGTATGAAGCCGAAGCATCTGGCCGACGGCTCCCCCGCCGTCGTCTATGTACAGGACCTGATGGACGACTGGCTGGGCAAGGACAAGGCCCGTGTGATCCTGCCGATCACCGACCCTTATGTCGTGCACCACGGTGCCCTTGGTTCCTTTGCCACCACCTACCTGCCGGAGGGCGCCGACCAGGCCGGCATCATTGCCAGGCTGCGCGCGACCGACGGCATCACCCATGTGCTGACCAGGGAGGAGGCCATCCGGGAATTCGAGCTGCCGGGTGACAGGATCGGTGACCTGGTGATGGTCTCGGGCGAGAACATCTGCATCGGCACATCCGCGCACCGTCACGACCTTGCGGCGCTGAAGGAGCCCCTGAGAAGCCACGGCGGGCTGACCGAGCAGGTGGTCCCGTTCATCGTCAATCGCAAGATCGAACTGCCGGAGGCTCCGACCTTGCGCAATTTCGACGCCTTCTTTTATGCAACCAAAGCAGCGGCCCAGTGAGATGACCATCAACGTAGAAATCCGCAACGAGGGCATGCGCATTGGCGGTGAAAAGGTGTTCACCGACGACGTCGTGCCCGTACATTACCCCTATACGGACGAGATCATCGGAACCGTACCGGCCGGAGGGACCGGGCACGCCGCGCGCGCGTTCCAGATCGCAGCCGACTACACACCGGCATTGACCCGCTACGAGCGCCAGCAGATCCTGTTCCGCGCCGCCGAACTGATCCGCGAGAAGCGCGACTGGCTGGCAAAATGGCTGACGCTGGAACTGGGCATCTGCCACCAGCATGCGCTCTACGAGACAGGCCGGTCGTATGACGTGTTCACCCTGGCCGGCCAGATGGCGATCCTGGATGACGGCCAGATCTTTTCCTGCGACCTGACCCCCCAGGGCAAGGACCGCAAGATCTTCACCAAGCGCGAACCGGTGCGGGCGATATCGGCGATCACGCCGTTCAACCATCCGCTCAACATGGTCAGTCACAAGATCGCCCCGGCGATCGCCACCAACAACTGCGTTGTCTGCAAGCCGACGGAGCTGACCCCGCTGACGGCAATCGCGCTGGCCGATATCCTCTACGAGGCCGGCCTGCCGCACGAAATGTTCCAGATCGTCACCGGCTGGCCGAAGGACATCGGTGATGAAATGATCACCAACGACAACATCGACATCATCACCTTCACCGGCGGTGTGCCGGTGGGCAAGATGATCGCCGACAAGGCCGGCTACAAGCGGACCGCGCTGGAGCTTGGTGGCAACGACCCCCTGATCATCCTCAACGACCTGTCCGATGCGGACCTGGAAAAGGCCGCGACGATTGCCGTTGCCGGAGCGACCGGCAACTCCGGCCAGCGATGCACCGCGGTCAAGCGTATCCTGGTTCAGGAAAGCGTCGCGGACCGCTTCGTTCCCAAGGTCCTGGAAAAGGCCAGGGCGATAAAGTTCGGCGACCCGATGGACCCGGACACCCAGCTCGGCTGCGTGGTCCATGCCCGGGCGGCCGAACTGTTCGAAAAGCGGGTCCTGATGGCAGCTGAGGAAGGGGCCGAGATCCTTTATCATCCCGGCCGACAGGGCGCCCTGCTGCCGCCGATCGTGGTGGACAGGGTTCCACACGGCTCGGAACTGGTCATGGAAGAGACATTCGGCCCGATCGTGCCGATCGTTCGTGTTCCCGACAATGACGAGGAGGTCATGGCGATTTCCAACTCGACCGAATTCGGCCTGAGCTCGGGTGTGTGCACCAACGACCTCAACCGGGCCATCGCCTATATCAACGGTCTCAATGTCGGCACATGCAACATCTGGGAGCAGCCCGGCTACCGCATCGAGATGTCGCCCTTCGGCGGCATCAAGGACAGCGGCAATGCCGTCAAGGAAGGCGTTCTGGAAGCCATGAAATTCTTCACAAACGTCAAGACATACTCCCTGCCCTGGCCTCGATAGACAAGGACGTTCCCCCCCAAACTGCGAGGCCAAAAGGGCCTCGCTCTTTTTTTCGGTGAGTTGGCAGCTGTGCAGCAAGCACGGCGTGGAGAGGGAAAAATGACGCAACTCGTGCATACAGAGGGCGAATCCAATACGTCCGATGCCCGCAAGGCCTGGCTGAAAAAGTCCATTGGCCCGAATTCTGCGCCCCTTCTGGAGCGGGACGCACAGGCCTTTCTGCACCAATCCCTTTCCTCTCCCTGCGTTTCGACGATCGCGAAGGCCGAGGGCATCTGGATCGAGGATCTGGACGGCCGACGCTACATGGATTTCCACGGCAATTCGGTTCACCATATCGGTTACGGTCACCCGCGCCTCGTCGAAGCCATCAAGGCGCAGCTGGACCAGCTTCCCTTCGCTCCGCGGAGGTTCACCAACGACCCGGCCGTAGAGCTGGCTGAAAAACTCGGCAGTATCGCGCCAGGCGAATTGAACAAGGTGCTGTTCACGACAGGTGGTTCGGATGCAAATGAAGTCGCGCTGAAAATTGCCAGGGCGGCAACAAAACGCTTCAAGACAATCAGCTTCTGGGATGCCTTCCACGGCGCAGGCCTCGGGGCAGCCAGTGTCGGCGGCGAAGCGACCTTCCGTAGTCATATTGCAGGTCCGCTCCTGCCAGGAACAGAGCATGTTGCACCCTTCGCCTGCTATCGTTGTCCCTATAACCACCCCGGTCCGGAGACCTGTGGTCTTGCATGCGCCAAAATGGTTGAATTCGTTCTCGAACGGGAAGGCGATGTTGCCGCCGTGATCGCGGAACCGATGCGCGCGGTTCCCTATGTTCCCCCTGCCGGTTTCTGGCGGGCTGTGCGCGAGGCATGCAACAGGCATGGCGCGCTGCTGATCATGGATGAGATACCCACCGGCCTTGGCAAGACCGGGCGGATGTTCGCATTCGAACATGATGACGTCATCCCGGACATCGTCACCGTCGGCAAGGCTCTTGGCGGCGGTATCCTGCCAATAGCGGGTTGTATCGCGCACAAGGACCTGGATGTCTGCGGTGACTTTGCCATCGGGCACTACACCCATGAAAAGAATCCGGTCACATCACGGGCAGCCCTGACGACCATCCAGATCATTGAAGAGGAAGGTCTCGTTGAACGCTCTGCCGCGCTTGGCACGCATGCCATCGGGCGGTTGAAAAACGAACTTGCGGACATTCCCACAGTCGGAGACATTCGCGGCCGTGGACTCATGTTCGGTGTCGAAATTGTCGAGAACCGGATCGACAAAACTCCCGGGCTCGACCGTGCCGAACTCATATACTACGCGTGTCTCCACGCGGGTCTCAGTTTCAAGATCAGTCAGGGGTCCGTCCTGACGCTGTCACCTCCCCTGACAATCAGTCAGGCAGATCTCGACAAGGCGCTCGATATCGTCATCGACGCTATCAAAGAGGCCGCGTGAGCATTGGCGTTGCCCTGATCGTATTGACGGCCGCATTGTTCCATGCGGTCTGGAACGCGCTGGTCAAAGGCGCGGAAGACCGGGTCATCATGCTCGGATTGATTGCCTTGGGACACATTCCTGCCGGCCTTGTGCTTGTGGCTGTTTCGCCACTGCCGGACCCTTTGGTCTGGCCCTGGATGATTGCCTCAGTTGTGGTGCACTGGGGGTATTTCTGGCTGCTCAATGTCGCTTACAGGCTTGGTGATCTGAGCCTGATTTACCCGGTGGCGCGCGGACTGGCGCCGGTCCTGGTTGCCCTCGTCGCTCAGCTTTGGCTCGGTGAAGTTCTTCCTCCCGCAGCCTGGGCAGGAGTGATCCTTGTTTCAGCCGGCATCATGATCCTTGCGCGGGATGCATTCACCGGTGCCCTGCCTTTCGCCGGACTGGTTGCCGCGCTTGCGGTCGGTGCATCTGTCGGCTCCTACTCGCTGATTGACGGGGTCGGCGTCCGCCTGTCAGGTAACGCCGCAGCCTATATAGGATGGCTCTTTTCCGCCAAGATCCTGATTGTTCTTTACATTTTTCCGACGCGAATGGACCGGGTCAGGTCCATTCCGGCAAAACAGTTGTTGATCGGTTTTGCCGGTGGCCTCGTCTCCGGTGCTGCATATGCTCTTGTGCTCTATGCGAAAACACTCGCGCCCCTGGGACTTGTCAGCGCCTTGAGGGAAACCTCCGTCATCTTCGCCGCTCTTATCGGCGTCCTCTGGTTCCGGGAGGGCCCAAGAGGCCGCCGGATCCTGGCATCGATCATTGTTTCTGCAGGTATCGTCGTTATCGGAGCCAACGCATGACCATAGCATCCACCCGATACGATGTTGCCATCATTGGCGGAGGCATCAATGGCGCCAGTGCTGCACAGCACCTTTCTTCGGCCGGGTACCGGGTGTTTCTTGCCGAAAAAGACGACTTTGCCGAAGGCGCCACCGCACGTTCTTCCCGTCTGCTCCACTGTGGATTGCGACATCTGGCAAACGGAGCCTCGCCCGGCGACCTGCTGAAGCACCCCGTACGCCTGTTCCAGTCCTTGAAAACGGTTCGTGAAGACATGGCTGCGCGCGATGAACTCGTCGAGAGCATTCCAGGCCGACTAAAACCGATGACCTTTTGCCTGCCGATCTACAAACAGGACATCTATCGTCCATGGAACATGGACATTGCGTTCGGTTTGCTACGCCTGGCCAGCCCTGGCGGCGTTGCGTTGGACTACCGTCGTTTTCAACCAAACGCTGATGACATGCCGTCTCTTGCACGACACTTGCGAAACGGTGACCAGTTGGCCGGAATGGTGACTTTCCGGGAATACATCTTTGACTGGCCTGAACGGATTGCTCTCGATGCGTTGGCTGACGCGCGACGGAAGGGCGCAGAATTGCGAAACTACACAAAGGTCATTCGTCTCGAACGTGAAAACAACGGCTGGCAACTCACCCTGCAAGACAAAAGCCGGGTATCTGCGTCAATCGTCCTGAACCTCTCCGGTGCCTGGATTGACGAGGTTTCAGCGAGTGCTGGAAGCAATGCCGTTGCAAAGTGCCAGCCGATCAGCGGTATCCATATCGCTCTGAAGTTGCCCATTGAATTCGAGGGACACGGCGTGTTCGCCTTCAACCGCCTTGCAGAGCCGCTTTACTGTCTTCCCTGGCGGGACCATCACTATGTCGGCCTCACCAGGCGCCCCTATTCCGCTGACCCCACAAACATTGCCGCCACCGATGATGAAATTGACTGGCTGCTATCGGAAACCAATCACTGTTTCCCGAATCTGGACCTGAAACGAGACGATGTTCTTTACAGCTGGGCCGGTGTGAACCCGCTGACTGCGGACCCGGCAGAGCCTTTGGGAAGCAGGGAAATCAAGATCCATGATCACGCACCGGATGGGTTACCTGATTTTTTCTCGGTAACCGCAGGTCCGATCATGACGCATCGTCGCGTCGCCCGGCGCCTGACGGAACGCGTGAGAAATCGCTGCGAGCCGTCACGGCCGGTTTCTCCTGCGATCTACGAAGCGGCGCCTCTGTCCGGAGACGAAATCATCTTCAATGCGATAACAGAAAATCCGAACAGCCTTTGTGACCTGATGCTGCGCCGCCTCGGATATGGCTGGGACCTTGATCAGGGACGATCAAAGGCGCTGCATGTCGCAGAGACAGTTGCTCCCTCACTTGAGTGGAGCACCACTCGTATCGAGCAGGAAATCGACAGTTATGCCAAGCATGTCAGGGAGGCACGCCGCCGCCCTTCGACCAGCAGGCCCGATCAGGAGACCATTGGATGAAAATCGTCCGGACGGATATGGAACTTCAAGTTCCCGTTGTCGATGCGACCCTCAAGAAAATGGGACATGATCTGGTCCTGTTGCCCGATGGTGTTTCAGAAGAGGATCTGGCCAGGGAGATCGCCAATGCGGATGTTCTGATGATGTGTTATGCGCCGATCACGCGTAAGATCATTGAAGCGGCACCAAAGCTGCGCGGCATCGTGAAATATGGCGTCGGCATAGATGCAATTGACATACCCGCCGCGATGGAACACGGCGTTGCAGTCGTAAACATTCCCGAATATGCCGAAGAAACTGTGGCAGAAGGCGCATTCGCCCTGATGATCTCGCTCGCCAGGCGCTTGCCGGCACTCGGACACCAAATGCAGACCCGGGGCTGGGCCTGGCCGGAACCCACCTGGCTCGGAAGAGACATTGCCGATAGCACAGTGGGCATTATCGGGCTGGGCAAGATCGGACGGAGCATGGCCAGAATGGCCGGCGCCGGATTTCGAGCGCGGGTACTGGCCTATGATCCGGGACTAACGGCACAGCAGATGTCGGAGTATGGGGCTGAAAAATGCGAAAATCTGATCGACCTTCTGCAACAATCAGACTTCGTGTCCGTGCATACGGTCCTCAATGACAGGACCCGCCATCTTGTCGGCGAAGCTGAATTCAAAATGATGAAGTCCACCGCGTGCCTGATCAATGTATCGCGAGGAGCGATCGTTGACGAGATGGCTCTGATCAGGGCTCTGGATGAAGGCTGGATTGCGGGCGCAGGACTGGATGTCTTCAGTAACGAGCCACTTGCCTTGACGGATCACCCGTTAAGCCCGCTCTTCGGCAGGGACAATGTCATTTTGACACCGCATCTGACATTCTATACCGAACAGGCAATGTTTCGGCTTGAAAGCGAAACTCTGGATAGGTGCCTGGAACTGATCAACGGGCGTCCGGTCCAGATCAAGTCGAAAGACCCCCGCCTTATTGCCCAAACGGCCGGGGTTTTGTTCAAAGATTGACGCTTCACGTCGAGTTAGCCATTTGAGTGTGGCTAGTTTCGCGACTTTTAGTCCGCTGCGTCGGGTCTGGTCACTGCTCGGGTGGATTTGTTTTGTCGAGTCCCAATAAAAAAGCCCGTCCGATTTCTCGGCGGGCTTTATTTGTTTGCGGGATCGGTATTTTGCGTACGCGTTGCGCCTTGGGTCTAGGCGCTTGTCGTGAAGCTGGCCTTTTGGTCGCGTTTTGCAAGGTCCGGGTCCTTGTCGGGTGCAACAAAAAAGCCGCCCGATGTGGGCGGCTTTGTTTGGTTGCGGGAGCAGGATTTGGTGTTTTTTTGCCCTTCTGCGTCGGTCTTTGCCCTCCTTGATGGGGCCAGGAGAGGTTCTCGCCTGTATCCACTGTCCAGATACGCCAAAGACCGCCCTGTTGGACGGCCTTTGGCGTATTTGGTTGCGGGAGCAGGATTTGAACCTGCGACCTTTAGGTTATGAGTAATGTTCTCTCAGTCGAAAACCGCGGATTTCTGCGGTTTTCTCTGCTCCTTGTTGCCACTTTCTCCCCCCTATTCACACCGGTTCCTGTGCGAAAGCTGTGCGGGACAATTGGGACTCATTTGTTTATGTAGAATCGTTCAGCGGGAAGGTCAGTGACGAATGCATTGAAAAAACTGGTTCTTGTCGCTGGCTGGTGCCCAAATAAAATGTGAGGCGTACCGCCATGCAAACAATACTGTAAGGCAAATCAGTACGATCGGCCTTAAACTACTGATCGAGCTCACGAAACCCATCGGAGTTACCTGCCATCCGGAGGAGATCATTGTGGTCGAATTTGAAAATTTCGATGCTCGCATCAGCGGAAGACTCCGTTGCATTCAATTGGCGTAGTAATTCTAGGATTTATCGTGCCGTTCGAAGTTCACACTGTTTCTCTCTGATGTTGCTTGTCGTGCGACTTTGCTTCGCTTCAAAACGAAAGAAGCACTGGCCAGATATCCGCAAATCAATGTCGCTCCAGCGATGGAGAGGCCGAGTATACGAGTAGTTGGCGCGCTTGATCCCGCCAGCGCCAGCATTCCGGTTGCTACTACAAGCGCCGAGAGCCATATCACTCTATTTGCCTGCACTCGTTCCTCTGCCGAACCATCTTTAGCGCACGCCCAGTAGATAGCGAAATTCACGCCCACACCAAGTGTAGTTAAGATCGCGAGGCTTGATGCGAAACCAACCGGCACTGAAATCATGCTCATTGCTCCAAATATTATTGTCGCAGCGATCAAAGGCGTCGCGGTTACAATCAAAGCAGTGAATGCATCGCGGAAAACGGCGAAAACAATGATGAAAATTGCTAAGGCAACAATCGGCACAGCGGCCAATTGAGCACCAACAGTACGTTGGACCATAAGAACCGTCATGTAAGGCTTTCCAAATAGATCGTGGTCCAACTCAACCCCACGAGTAATTGACGCGATCTGGTCAATTGTTCCCATTACGTCGCTATATGTAGTTGATTCTAAGAATATTTTCATACGCGCCGTTGAACCGTCATGTGAAAGCAACTCTTCCGCCAGAAGATATACGCGCCGGTTACCAAATGCTGACGCCGCCGAAGCGACATTTAGTTCGCCGTCACCGACCCGCGCATTGTCGCGAACCGCCGCAAAGTAACCCGGGTGCGCCAACACACGGTCCACATTTGGTAAGGCGACAAGCACTTCTGTCAAATGCGAGAGGCGGTGATAGTTCTCAATTGAGTGCCAGTACTGAGGATCGTCCGACTTGACTGTCAGCACCAAATACTCGGGGCCAGCAAAGTAAGTTTGATAGAAGGAGTGCTGTTGTAGGATTGAACTGTCCGTTGGGAAGTTCCGTTGCCAACTATCCTCGATCTCAAGGAATGGTAGCGCGCAAAGTCCTAGAAGAAAAAACGGAACAAACTTAATTATTCGAGGAGAAAAAACTTTTTTTGCCCGCCCACTTATATTCCAAAAAGCCCGCCCGAAATGCTTATCAGCGATAAAAAATACAAATGGTGAAAGAAAAAATGTGACGGCGACATTTAAACAAACTCCAATTGCGGCGACTATGCCCAGCAAAGATATTGCGCGAATGTCTATTAATGAGAGTATCAAGAAAGCCACGAGATTAGTTGCAAAACATAGGAGGATTGGGCGCCTAAGTCCAACTGCAACACCGAGAATTTCTGCACCGTCTCTTGTTCGGGAGCGGGCAAGACTTAAGGCGATATGAAGCTCATCCAATGTGCCTACCGTGATCAGTAAAACAGGTAACATCGTCATCGGCGGCGAAATTGGTATGCCGAGCAGCAAAACAAGAGTTACGACCATACCAAATGAAAAAGCGCTCAACCCCGTTACAGTCGCCGCCATCAAAAAGTTGCCTAACAACAAAGAGAGTACTGAAAGCATTACGATTGCTGCGACCGGAACCAATATTAATAGATCTCGAACAATTAGGTGAGCCAATTCATTTTCCGCGACAACATCACCAGCCAGCACGATTACGTGGTCATCGATGTGCTTGAACTGCTTCAACGCTCGTTTGATTTGGTCTAATACAACAAAGGGATCGAAGAGAGGATCAAGCGCCACGTGAAGTGCTGCGCCGCAGCCATTGTCTGCGACTAAAAGCCCTTTCGAGAATGCGTGTTCCAATAAGACATCTTCAGTTCCTGCCAAAAGCGACGCCATCGAGGGTTGGGTAGCATTTGGCGATAGCATGAGCTCTGGCAATGTACCCGACACGTTTTTCATCGCGACACCGAGCGCGCGAGTAATAAGAAGCGTGCCGTCGGGTGGACGTTGGCCAATACAGCCGCTTGGATCGCGCCGCAAAACGCCGATCGCAACGTAGTTAGCCTGACCATGGCGGGAGACGAGGGCGTCGAAGTCTCGGACGAGCTCTGAATCGAGCCCAAGTACCTGACGCGTCTCAGAGGTAATTGTCAGTTTGGGTGAAAGTGCTCCAAGTGCCGCCAGGGTCAGAGAAACAAACACAAATAGTTTTGCGATCCGCTTGGCACGTCGAAGTCCCGGCACCGTTCCATCCGCAGTCATTCTCTGGGTACCAGGGTGGCCATGGTGTTGCCTGTTTCCAAGTATGTTTTTAGACTTGAGATCAGAAGCTCCCAACCACCCGCCAAATCCATTCCATCGTGGAGCAATGCAACGCGCGTATGCCCCATACTCTTGGACAAGGTCCAAGACACGTTGGAAACCGGCTGTTCTCCTTGCATCATCTGGAAACTGTGAACCAGTTTTTCCCCGTAGTGGACTTCCTTGATTACGCCTGAAATCAAAAGACTGTCGCGACTCCCAAAATCATAACGTTCGCCAGGAGCTCGCCCGATCTCCTTCGGGGGGGCCATAACATACCATTTAGCGAGATCTTCCGGCGATAGCAGCGCTTCAAAAACTCTTTCCATCGATGCAGCAATCAGAATCGAAAAATGGGTTTGTGGCAATTCAGGGGCTGAAACTAGGTTGCGCTTTAGTTTGTAGTCTACGATTTCATGCACTAAACCCAATGGGTCTTCAATTATAGCAATCCGCCCCCAGTCACCTAGTTGCCGTTTGGGCTTTTGCAAAATCTTACACCCAAATTCGGCTGATTGTTCGACGACCCTATCAGCATCATCTACCTCCACAATCACCCCAAAACGAGTGTGATCTTTGCGCGTTGGGCGCAATACAAACTCAACGCCGCCCAATTTCATACAAACGGTGTCGTCTGGTGTTTTTTCGCGTGTCCCCTGGCCAAGCGCTGAAAGAAAGAAAGCCTCTTTTTCTATGTCATTAGACTCTATACGGATCATGTTAATGCGCATTCGCAACTCCCGCCAAAAAGGTCTGGCGGGAGCCCGTTTTCTTCCCGCCGACACGGTCGACCTATTTTTGCTTCAGCAACCCATCTCCGTCCACCATTCCAAAACCAGCAATCAATTCGATATCTCGTTCTATGGTATTTGTGACGCCACAAAAGATACAGTCCAACAAAGAAAGTTCGATTTCAGGATCAATCAATACAGCCTGGGAATCGATGAATACTGGATCTTTGTCTAATACTAAAAGCCCTTCTGTTTCACTGACAGTGCGAACGTTACCAACATCCGAAACTGAGAAATAAACCTCCTTCGCAACGTCCAGCAAATTCTGGATCCGCCAACGAGTCGTTATGAATGCTCCATCAACTTCATAATCATCTAGGCTCACCTCAACACCGTAGTGAGGTACCAGAGTTACCTCTGCTGACAGAATAGTGCCCATCTCTTCATTCGGGTTGTCTGCATCATAAAGTGTGATAGGGGTTTGCATTGTGTGCTTGCCGTGGGGTTCGAAAAAACCGCCTGGTCGGTTAAAAGCTTCTTCGATCGAGGAAGGCAACCCTTCTGGATTAGCTACAACACGCGGATCGTTGCTGACGTATTGCGGAGTTATCTGTTCTGAAAGTCCGCGTAACTCCATTGGTTCTTTATTGAAGAGTCTCAAGTCAAGTGCAGGGAACTCAAAATCAAAGTAATTCAAGTTAATGGTATCGGCGGGGAATAAATCAGCACCGCTTTCGGAAAGAAATACAACAGTGGAAGTCTGGTCCGATCTGCCTCGTATTTTCCCTTTGGCCCTTACAACTCCGAGATCTGGTGCATTTGCAGCCCAACACTGGATGGTTTCCCAACTGAGCGTTGTCATAGATTTGGTCAGAATCGAAGAAATAACAAAGTCAGAGTAGTCGAGAACATTGTTAAACGATGCATATGAAAGGGTGGAAAAATACAAATCTCGACGCCCAATTCCTTTGAGTTCCAAAGCTGTTAAGCAATGCCCTGCCATCAAAAAACACCCCCCAGGCTTCGCTAAAGCAGCTGACGAGCCTACTAATGGCGAAAGCGCGACGGAAGCACTGAGGCCTTGCAACAAGTGACGGCGACTCACTAGGTTTTTCGGCTTGCTTTTCATTACATATCCTCCGTTTCATAGTGACTTAAGGAAGTTAAGCAGCTTGTCGCGCGCCGATGCTTCGAGGCGCAAAAAGTTTTGGCGCGCGTTGTGTGCTTCACCATCGTGAGCGAGGATCGCTTCGCTCAAAGTTTTTGCCCTTCCGTCGTGCATTAGACTGAGTTCACCAGCTAGCCTCAAAGTTGCTGCCAACCCCCAAAGTGGGGCCGTTCTCCACTCGGAAGCCGTATTTGGAGACACCGATGCCGGATCAGCAAGCGCTGGTCCCATGTCATGCAGCAACAAGTCGCTATAGATTGGTATGGATACACGAGCGCCATTTGCCGGATGCTTGGTTGGAAGACTTGGAATGTGACAGGCAGCACAACCCGTTGTTTTGAAAAGAGTAAAACCTTCAGCGGAGGGCACATCAGATGGCGCTGAGAGGTATCTGAGATAATCGACCAAAAGTGCCAACTCTGCTTTCTCGACCTCGATTGCTTCACCTGAGTTCGGCGCATCGCAACTTAGGTTCGATTTGCAGATAAGTTTGAGGCTTTCGAAGACGGTTAATCCCATGTCATTTTCGAGCGCAAAGATTGTCACTCCTACCAAAGACGCGTGCTGCGCTTTCCAACCAAAACGACCAACTTGTCCGTTCGCAGTGCGCGACACCCTCCCGGACACACCATCACCATCTAAGTCGTCAGGGTCTGCGAGTTCGAGTATGATTTCCTCTTCAACGTTTTCAATTAGACCAAGCCCGGTCAAAGCCATAGGCATGCGTACAGCATATTCAGCAGCCGAGGGGTTCGTTTCCCAAATCACGTAGTGCGGTACCGCCCCGTCAGCCGTCAGCAAACGCCCCTCGCCGTACGGAAGATCAGTTGCATAGGGGCTGAGAGTTTTGCCCAAAAGATCGGTAGCTTCTAAACTAAGTAATGCGACAGCAACGCCGATCGCTCGATTGGGGGATCTTGGCACCTCTCCTTTTCGATTGAAGACATGGCAATGCGCACAAGACTGCGCTGAATACCGCGGGCCGATACCTCCAGGAAATCCGATCCGCGTAGGCTCCGTGCGACGTGTTACGCCAAATAAGGTATTGCCGCGAAAGAAGCGTTTGAGTTGATCATCTGAGAGGCAAGGAATCGCAGCCTTAAATGGATGGATGGTTTGTAAACCACTGTTCAAGTCTCGACACACCTCTTGTGCAAACACCGGCTGAGCGAGAAGGACAAGCAGTGCAACGAGCCGAATCATGAAACTTTATTCCTGCTTTTCAACAATACCGCTGCATCCTTGGCAGGAAAAAGCGACAAGCCAGGTACACCATTCCAGTCTGGCTGGGACTGTCCCGCAGATACTTCGTAGTGTTCGAGTAGTGGTAAAATGATCGATGCAAAAACGCTGGAAAGGCAGTGGCGCCCCGGGCATGTGTGTGGCCCGATACCGAAGGGCAAAAAACTCTTGCGCATTTCGCGCGTCGTGTCGAAAAACCTAGTGGGATCAAAAGACTTTGGGTTAACAAAACACTTAGGATCTCGATGGTAGGCCCATATTGGCAGCAAAACATGGTCGCCGGCTCTGATTCGGATATTGCAGACTGAAAAGTCACAATTAGCGCGACGTGAAATCATCCAGACAGGTGGGTGCAACCTTAGGACTTCGAAAAGAAACGCTCGAAGCGCGCCTTCTGACCGGTTTCGCACTAGCTCTTGCCACTCAGGTGAATGTGCCAACCGCAACAACGTCCATGCTAGCAGCGCAGAGATCGTTTCACCGCCTGCGAACAGAAGCCCAAGCCTTTCAGAGGCTGGCAACCCTTGCCATCTGCCATGCATTTTTACTTGAGCAAACTGTGTCAAGTTTCTTGAGGTTGAGTGCCAAGCCTGACCGAGGCACATCTGGACCACTTGCAGCGGTTTGAATGGTGTTGTCATGAGTCGGCTTATGAGTTGCGATGTACGCTCTTTTGCTTCCCATGTTTGCTTGTCCAGGCCGCCCGGATCGCCTGTTGTGGCATTAGACAAAATTCGCGACGAAAACTCTTCGCCAAAGTCACACGTTAGAATTGTAGCGACCCGTTGGACCTTCTTCTGCCGCTGCCACGCGTCGAATACGCCATCAGCCGTAAACGCGCGAAACGTTCTTGCGTTTGTTTGACGAGCTCTCATCCAAGTCGCGCCACTGGAAGTTAACATTGAAGGCCCGATTGCGTCGCGCAGGTTACTTAGGCCCAACCCGCGATCAAGTTTACCAAAGTAAGGTCCTAGTATTTCTTCTCGTGTCTTCGAATTAAATAGAAAATGAAACCGCATTCCCGGCAGCGCAATAAGAACATCTTTTTCACACTTGGAAAGTTCTCGCACAACACCCAACCTGTCTCGGCGAAATCTTCGCAAATAGCGAAGCGCTAAATAACCACGAATTTCCATTGAGTAAGTCATTTCATCTGACGAGACATAAGCCTCGGAAGATGAATATTGCGACAGCTTTGGTCCTGCGGTGCCATAAGTGTCTTCTTGAAACACACTTGAAGTATTTTCGCTTGAATGTGGTTCGTGAACCGAGCAATCGTTGGTGACAAAATGCGTCATTTGACCCTCCTAGGTCCGACCTGACCAGCTCAGTTCTGAATGGGGTTGAATTGACTTAACGCGGTCGCCAGTTGCATTGTTGGCGGCACTGGAAAATAGCTTTTTTCCCGAATTTATGCATCTAATTCCCTGGAAACCCTGCGCAAATTTCTGCCCACGTCGAACATCCTCGCTCCCCCCGCAATAGGCGAAATCTACTGCCATTTTTGACTGTAATGCGTTTGCAAGCACAAAATGTGCTTCACCTTCCAATCCGATACGACCGATGATTGACGTAAAAGCGATCAAATTTCTCAAAGCTTCTCCAAAAGTTTCTAAAACTTTTGAACAACCGAGCCGCATTGGCTCTAGGGTCTCTTCAAGTTGTGAAGATTTGAGATTGATGAGCGAAGAGGATTCATTCGCCGCAGACGCATACAGCAAAGTGTTGGGCGGCAGCGAATCCTCACACAAGCTGGGCGCAGGTTCCTGTCTCATTGCCTCAAAGACACGCGCAACCGCTCCTTGGTGAAGCGTGGTGCGAGCCGTTTGCCTTTCGTCAACTGCCAGTTCCAAAGTTTTTCCTTCCGCGATTGCAGGGCAAGGCATTTTAACCTTGCGTTGCGCCCCCAAATGGAATGAGTGCTTGTGCAAGTGCTTTAGGTGGTTCAACCGGAACCAATCCACCTCCTTTCACTTGCATGCAGCCAAGGTCTTGCGCGCCGCGCGCGAATAGTACAGGTGTTTCGGAATTGATACGGTGATACTCAAATTTGAGTGAGATACGGTTTTGCACCAACTGCCTGAGCCGCATTGTTATTTCAATTTCATCGAATGCATGCAGCTCTGAGAAGTATTCGCACGAACATTTCAATGTAACCAATCGGAGGTCTGCGCTCAGATCATTGAGGACGGACGGAGCATGATCTCGCAGAAACATCTCGCGGCAGCTACCCTGCCAAGCAATGTGACGCACATAATAGACGTTTCCGACGACATTGGTTTCTTCGAATGTCACGATATGCCGCCAGGAGTATCCTGGAAGCGACACTTCAGCAGACTTTCTGTCTGTGTTTTCCAGAAACGCTTGGTTCATGAGACGCTCTCCAAATCTATGGCAAGTCGAGCAGCGCTGACACCAACATCATTCTCAGATCTTCCCGCAAGGACTGCGAAGATCTTATTTCCTGCCCGCTGGGTTGCTATCGACATTCGCCCCAAACAAAGCAGCACCATCCCCTGCTCATTTGCCTTCACCAATTCAAAACCGAATTCTGGCGGTCTGCCGGCCTTGCGCAGACATTCGCGTGCGCACCAAATTCTCAGCGCGGATATCTCGAGTGGTTCAGCTTTGGCCTTAGCGGTCTCTTCTGCCGAAGCTCTGTCAACTGGTAACAACCGGTCAAACAACCCTTCAACGTCATCTGAAGTTATATGTTCAACGTCACACGTGACCGCATTCGGGCCCAACACTCCTACTGTAATGTCTCTGCCATGCGCCAAGGAGACGGCAATTTCACTAAGTATTTCTGACAGTTGCGGCCTCCCGTCGCTTCTCGCCGGAAGCAAAGCAACGCCTAGCTGCTTTTGCACCTGCTCGCGCCTCTGCTCACGATCATCACCGTACTCAATCGCAAGTCGCAGGTCTGGGCAGCTGATCGCGTCACCAAGCACACGCTCAAGCCACACAGCTGACAACGAGGGTGGCAAATCGTCCGTAGGTAAATCGGCAACCGCCCTGAATTTCGCTTTATCCCAAGTTTCGACGATTTGCCCATTCTCGTCGTGTACAACGATATTGAAGACGAACTCGTTTTCATCTGAGCTAACTTCGAACGCCTCGACCACTGCCGATTTCGACCCGCCCCCAAAGAAATTTATCTGATCAACTGAAACGGGAATCACACGCTTGTGCGGGATTGCGGCCTGAAGCGCATGCAAACAGGCATCTCTTATGCCCGGGTCGCCAAGAAGCAAGTCTCTGGAGAGGTATTGCCCAAACCAATCACCAACTTCACTCGAGCGGTTTGCATCCAGACTGGCTCGGATCCGTCTGGCAGAAAGATGCTGATAGTCTCTAACGCAGCTAAAACGTCCTTTTTGGAAGAACAGGCTTTCATAAAAGGGAGTAGCCTCAATCGATTTCGCAAGTCGTTCAGTAGGCCTCTTTTGGCCTGCACTTTCGAGTGCATGCGCTTCTTTGGCAGCAAAGAACTCCGCGCGCACCCGAACCGTCAGGAAATCGTCGTCTGAAGCGCGCAGCGCTGCTTCAATCCGGTTGCCGACTTTCAAGACTGCGACACGGAGAGTTATTGCTCCATCGACTGGAACGGTGACTGCCTTCCGAAATTCAATCGTCCCGATGTTTGTTACAACGAGATCGGGCAGGAGAGCCTTCGCCACCTGTATCATTGCTTCTAGCGAAAACACGGCAGGTAACACCAGAAGCCCATCGATGACGTGGTCATTCAGATAAAGATCGGTTCCTGATGAAACCTCGCAATCGCTAACAAGTTCAACCCCCGGATAGAATAGGATTGGATGTTGAACGAAACGGTTGAGAGGCAGCGGTGGGGGGTCAAGCCACACTGTACTTGGCTGACCAAATCGGCCAGTGATTGCGGCGATTGATTCTTCCAATCGTCCTTCAATTGCGAAACTTTCGAAGGCATCCAACGCTTCGTCTAGGCCAAGAGCGTTCACCCCGTCTGCCGATAAGCGTTCGAGCGTCCCTAAACGCTCACCCATACCGACTCCGTCCCAAACGGACCATTCGAGACAGTTGACGCGGACATCGGAAAACTCTTTGCCCAGTTTGGCACTAAATCGCGCAAGTGCTTCATTTGCGAGCGCATAATGAGCTTCGCCCGCTAGCCCCAGCTTACCAATGATCGATCCGAACGTAATGATCTGGCGCAAGTGAGATCGGTCAATAGCTGTGAGACAATTTCTTAGAGCGTCACATTTAGGAGCGAGAGTCTCGCGCAAGTCTTCATAACTCAGCTCACTGAACTTCGCCGGTCGATTTACTCCTGCGGCATGTAATATTGCGCTGATTTTCCCGAGTCTTGCTTCACCTTCAATAACCGCTCGGACAACATCCTGCTCGTTTGTCACGTCGCACGGACAATAGTGAGTACGAAGTCCCAGTAACTTGCACCGATCTAACGTCTTAGAGACTTCCTGATTTTCACTGTCGCTGCGGCCTAGGAGAAGGAGCCCAGCACCTGTTTTCATGGCGAGGCGAATTGCGCATTCTGCTCCGATCCCGCGAGCGCCACCTGTGACCAGCACAACGTCATCTGCACCCAGCAAAACTTCCCCGTCACCTGCTGGAACTAGCGGTGTAAACACAGTCTCTTGCACTTGACCCTTGTCAGTGATGCGCAGTTCCTTAAAGCCTGAAGACACGGAACCGATTGCAAACGAAAGAGTTTCAAGAGCGGTCTGCCCGTCCGGCAATTCAATAACGGCGCCTGTTTCAAAATGTCCTTCGAGCATTAGAGAACGCATGAACGCAGCCACCGGGGCGCCACAGTGCACGACGCAGACCCGCTGAACACCGCTATCCGATGTCAGCTCTTTGAAAACACTCCAAAACTCTGAAAGATCCGCTTCACGAAAGTCTGGCTCCAGCCATAGCAACACACCGGAAGTCTCCCCAGCGTTTAGCAACTGCGTCAGGTGCTTAGGCGGTTGAAACTCACTCGAATTCGCATAGGTACCCCAAGATCCAAGCGTGTGTCCTCTCGAAGCCTCCACCGTCTTCCATTCAAAACCGTAAGGTTCGATCCAAGGGGCTGCCCCTAATACGAGCTGTGGCTTTGCTTGCGGTCCAAGCTTGCCGATTTCGGTGATCGCTTCGACTAATTCGATGAGACTGGCATTCGCAAAGTCGGTAATAGCCGCCGGAGGGCTGAGTCCCAGCTCCGACGCAATTTCTGAAACGATGCGGGCAACACTAAGCGAATTCAGGTGAAGGTCATCCAGAAACCTGCTGTCTTTTGTGAAAGCACTGCGAGGCAATCCGGTCGCCTCTTCCACTCCGCGGTAAACTACTGCTTCGACTTCCGTTTGCTCAACATTTCCTGCTGGTTTTTCTTCGCCCTCGGCCGACGAAGAAATTGTTCGAGATACCGCGTTCAAAACGACCTGCCGCTCATTATGAGCTTCGTATGTTTGCAGCTCCTGACCACAAGGGTTTTGCAAGAAAATCGGATTGTGTTTGAGATCAATCGGACGCAAATTGCGCCCAGAAAACAATGCTTCCAAATGAAGGTCGGAACCGAGCGACCAGGCGATGCCTACTGCTCTGAAAAACGGTGACATGGACGGGCCGAACGCTTCGGTTGAGGTGGCTCGGTAACCACTTTCCCTCGCTAATCTGGTAAGCGTGTGTCCAGGACCAACCTCGATGAACAGATCCGCGCTCAGGCTTGCTACTTTCAATGCTCGATCAAATAGAACTGGAGCCTCTAGCTGGGTGAGCAGCAGATCAGCAATGTTATCGTTCTCACCAAGCCCAGAGCCAGTCACCGTTGATACAATGTCTCGAGTCAATGGTTGAAACTCAAACTCACGCAGGCAATGGGAAAACGGCATGCGGGCAGGTGTCATCATTGGAGAATGAAATGCATGTGACACGTTAAGTCGAAACGCGTTAACACCAGCCCGCTTGGAACGATTAATTGCCTCATTAATCGACGTTATTGGACCAGCAACAATGGTTTCATAAATCGCGTTTTCACAGGCGACGACCAAGTCAAGCCCGGCAATTATCTGAATTGAGGTGTGAGCGTCCGCTTCCAATCGGAGCATACCTCCCTCCGAACGCCCACAATCAGACATCACTGCGCCGCGTTTGGCCGCAATTTTTAACAGATCACTTTCTGGTATCGCGCCAGCCCATGTGAGCGCAGTTAATTCGCCGAGGCTATGTCCAACCGCGGTACTGGCCTCGACACCAATCGCATCGAGCAAATGCGCCGTAAAAAGCGACGTTGCCGCCACAGTAGGCTGCACATGCCTGGTGTCTGCCGAGCTATTCAAAACCTCCAAGGAAGCACAACAACGTTGCTCTTTATTCAACGCCAGCGGACGGTCCCAGTCTCGGTCTATTTTTGGGACACTCACTCCTTGACCAGGAAACAGAAATACAATTTGTGGCTGCTGTTTGAACTCACCCCAAAAACAGTCCTTGTCCGGATCAAGGCATTGATCGCCCCGGCGAATTGCCGCGGCCAGATGAGTTAAATGGTGACACAATTCGCGCGGTTGGTTAGCCACTACAGCGCCTCGAAAAACCCCACCTTCTCGCGTTTTTGTAGCAAGCGATAAAGCAGCTTCGGGCATCTCAGAGAGCGACAGCGAAGCTGCACGCTGTGCAAAATTTTCTATCTGTGTGGCGAGTGAATCCCGGTTGCCTGCGGCAAACGCAAAAAGTTCGAATCCCAGCTTCTCTTGGCGCGGAAAGGCCTTTCGAGAACTCGTTGGTGACTGCACATCCTCAAGCAGGATATGGGCGTTGACGCCGCCGAAACCAAAGCCGCTGACACCAGCGATCCTGCGACTGGCCTTTTGCCAATCATCAGGTTCAAGAACCGGGTGAACCATGTTACCGGTTTCTTCAAAAATGGGGTGCGGGTCTTCACATCCGACATGCGGTGGGATGACACCATTTCTCATCGCCAACACAGTTTTGCTAAGGCCCGCCATACCAGCTGCGGCTTTTGTATGACCAAAGTTCGCCTTAATAGAACCAATGGGCAAACTAGCGACGCCCCCTTTACGCAGTCGGGCTAATGCTCTGACTTCAATGGGGTCACCTACCGCAGTTCCAGTGCCGTGTGCCTCTACATAACCAATGTCAAGCGGATCAATTCTTGCCCTTTTGCAGGCCGCTGTGAGCGCGCGAAACTGACCGCCCTCGCTTGGGCGCGTTAGGCCACCACGCCCATCAGTGGACACCGCCCAACCGCGTATTACCGCTTGTATTTCTTGTCCACTACTCTGGGCATCCGCCAATCGTTTGAGAACAATAAAACCACACCCTTCACCCGGCCAAAAACCATTGGAATGCCTGTCAAATACACGCATTTCCTCTCGCGCGAGTGCTCCATTGCGTGAAAAACCAACCAACTCGAAAGGGTCCAAACTGAGGTCAACCGCACCCGCGACAACAGTGTCCACAATATCACTCGAAAGCAACGAACACGCATCGTGGATAGCAATTAGTGATGATGCACAAGCACCATCGACAGTCCAAGCGCCGCCACGGAAATCAAAATAGTTTGAGATCCGACCGGCAACAGTATTTGCTAAGCTACCCGAAAGAGTTTCTTCATTGGGTTCGGGAAATGTAGCGCGAAGTCTATTCGTGAATCGTGCGATTAGGCGCTCTTTTGAGTCATCGTCCAAATTTTCGTCTTTTATCGCCTGAGCAAGAACTTTTTGGACAAAGGGCGCTCTATAGCGCAGCGAATTCGCTCTACTGAATTCACCGGTCAGTGTGTTCCCAACAATCACAGCCGTACGATCGCGGCCGATGCTCTCTGAGCCTCCAGCCTCACTGATCGCCTCAGCCGCTACTTCTAAAGCTAACCAGTGGGCCATATCGGACGTGCCGAAGGCAGCATTTGGTATCCGGAACCGCTCACGATCAAATTGCCAATCCGAAAGTAGCCCCGCCATAATTGGCGTGATGCTATCGCATTCCTCAACAACGGTCGCTTGGTAGTCCTTAAGATCAAGACGCGCTGGCGGAAGTTCACGAAACGAGCGACGTCCGGTCAAGACATTGTCCCAGAGCGCTTCGGGAGACGTGGCGTCAGGAAAGCAGCAAGAATGTGAGACGATCGCTATGGGTTGGCTGTTCATTTTCGCCCGTCAATTCATCTATTTGTTTTAAAAAGAAAACGGTCTAATTGCGCCCGCGATGATGCAAAAAGCCAGAGCCCTCGGAGCAAGGTTACGAGGGTCAACGCGAAGAACAGCCCGAACACGACATGCATTTCCATCAGCGCTGCGTACGCAATCGCGACGGTGACACCGAACGCGATCTGATTTCTCGGTTTTGCTGGTGTCGTCGCCGGGTCCGTAACCATGTAAAAGGTGAAAAGAATGAAGGCGAAGCCCGTTATTGGCATAAGTCCCGCGACAATGGGCGTGTCGTGAAACAGGCCTCGAATCACGGCTTGTGCTGCGAATGCGAGCAGCCAAGCAGCGATAAGCGGCATACGACCAGTAAATTTTGTGTTGAGCAAACTCCCGAGGCAAATGACTATGAACGGCAGCAACCAATCAAGAGCGCCAGAGATGTTTTCGGTAAACATATAGGGCGGCGCGATTCCGACTGACGGAAACAAAATCAGCGCAATGGTAATGCCGAAGTTGGACGGATTGAGGAAGTGACGTTCAGCCGTGCGGCCATCAGGCAACTTCATCTTGATGCGGAAAAGCCATTTGGATGCGACGGCCATCGACGCAGCGAATGCCACCACCCAAAGCTGTTCAGCGGCAAACAGCAGCATTGAAACGGCCAGTGCGCTAATATGAGCCGACAGGAGAAACGAAATAAATTTTCCGGGTGTTCCAAGAAAACGCGGTTGACGATTGTCGACATGTGACTGAACCGTTTCGGCAAACAACTCTGTAAAATAAGCCGCCGCCAATGCAACGAAAGGTGTGATCCATGATTGCTCGAACCCGAGCCAGAAATGGCCAAGGATATTCAGTAAAGTAATTGCACCGGCAAACCTGGCGAGGCCACCGACTCTTTTGTCGATATACCAGCGTTCACCAATCGAAGGTTTGAAAGAAATCCTGCCTGTTCTATCGGTAGATGCGACTGTCATGGTGTGGCGACCCCTTCTTCAAAATTTGAGTGGGTTCCTGCTAAGTGTTGCCGATCCAGAACAAGCCGGTGCCTACCCGCCGCTTTTTTGAAGTTTTTGGTTTGAACGCCATCGCTGTCGCGCCACTTCACTAAAATTTCAATCAGTGTGTCTTCGGCGATCTCGCCGAGACCGAAGTGAATTTCAGATGAACGGCGACCGGAATGCCCGTTACTAACGTCACTGAAGCCAACTATCGAAGTACCATCCGGCAGCGAGACGCGCGCGAGGGCTCCGATCGCAGCCCTGGTTGAGCCGCCAGGGTTGGTTAGACGCAGATCCAGGATCAAAGACTTTCGTTCCATTCTATTTTGGTTGACGAATAGCTTCGACGGCTCCCACTGGCGCGCAACTGCGAAATCTAAATCGCCATCAGCGTCAATATCCGCGAGTGCTATTCCGCGTGAGACGCCGGCGTCCGCCAAGCCTATCTCTGAAGCGATATCGCGATATCGGCCAGCAACATCTGCGACAAAGAACGCATCATTGCGATGGCCTGAAAGATCGTCACCAACACCGAAACGAGGCCAATATTTTGAAAACTTTAGTAGTTCGTCATTTCCCGTTGCCAGTTCTTGCAGCTCAGGCCACCGATCCACGCTTCCCTTAACGAAACCAGTTGCCTGCACTGCTTCGAGACGGCCGTCATTATCAAAATCTGCTAGTTTGGCGTCCCAGCTCCAACTGGATCTGGCAAGCCCCAAACGCCCGCTGGCGTTTTGAAACGGAGCCGAGCCATTGGTCCATGCTTGCTCTCCGGCTGTCTGTATAAACAGAAAGTGGCTCTCCTGGAGAGCGTACTCTTCTGCAATATTGCTTACGTAAATATCCAGCAGTCCATCGCGATTAACGTCGCCGAAATCGACACCCATACCCTTGAACGAATCCCGGCCCAAAACACCGGACCGAATATCGGTGAAACCACGGCGACCCTCAGCCACACTGAACCTGATTTCATCCTGCGTCGATTCATTGACTAGCAACCTGTCAGGACCGAAATCATTTGCCACATAGAGCTCCGGCAGTAGATCGTTATTAAGGTCGGCTGCCCCCATCGCAAGTGTCCAACCGAGAGCCATATCGTCGTCGAACGAGGAGGATTGATCTTCAAACTCAAAATCCGCACGAGGTCCGCCCTCGTTCAGAAAAATGCGATTGCGCCCCGCGTTTGCTGCCCTCGACATGGAGTGCTGCATTTCGACAGGCCTAAAGCCGTCGACATCCAAAACACCTCCGTTGTCCGGATAATAATTCCCAACTACAAAGTCGCCGTAGCCGTCTCCGTTTAGGTCAGTGAAGAGCATCGCATTCGTGAACCAGATTTCGTGATGCGGTAGCAGGTCGCGCTGTAAGAATTTCTGCGCTTGCAATGCGCCTGTATTCTCGAAAATTACTGGCGTCCGCCCCCAATAATAAACGACGATATCCTCTTGACCATCAGCATTAGCATCGGCGAATAGACAGCCCATCGGTGCGATGGTGTTTGGCTTGTATTCTAAGCTAGGTGTTGGCAACAGAATTGGGGCGTATCTAGAACTAGATGGTCCAGGCGCTGGTAACAAGGTAACGGTGTCATTGCGCGTCTCGACGAGGCAAAGGTCGTTGTGAATGCCATCACCGTCGAGGTCACCCATCGCGACTGAGGCTCCGACTGAAGAGACCCAGCCAACAATTGGCATCAGTTCAGGGTGAACATCCCGAATACTTCGGTAGCCATCTTGATCGGCCGCAATCAATTCCGTCACCGAAAATTGAAACCGTGACGCGTCAACATCTTGGCCGGAAGCAATTAGCGGCGGAACGGTTGCCGCCATCAAGAGAGCGGTCACAACCGCAGCTGCGGCAATCTTTCCGGCATTCTGTTTGAGCGTGGCACGCATTTCAGCCCCCATCCTGGTTTCACAGCACGAAATTTGCTCTTACTTCTGAACGCCACTTTTCATATTCTTCTTGACCCTCTGCCAATGAGAGAACCTCGCCAGCGCATCGAGATGGTCGCGCGAGCTTTACAATTCGAATTGCTTCCTCTGGCTCCTTGCCGGTCAAGATCCGACACGCGTTGCGTGCTTCTGCACTTGTCGTTGCGGCGCACTCATGCGCCTCGAGAGCAAACGCGCTGCCTTGCGCAACGTCCTTTGCATGTGCGCCCGACAAAGACCGCAGACTTTGAAGTTCGTCTACCGTCGCGCCACACGCATAGGTCATTGCGAGGCCCAATCCCGCAAACAAGTCGGCTTGGCGTTCAAACCCCTGCGAATAGATCTCGTCGCAGGCGCGCTGCACGTTTCCGCCACTGGTGAACCAAAGTGCACGTCCAGCGCCCTGATCCCAAGATCGCGCCGCGAGGGCCCCTCCCAATGATCGCACTGCCCGGCCAGCATTTTGTTTCAGTCGCGACGGCTGAAAATAGATATCGTGAAATCCCCACCCATCGAATGCCAGAGACGCAATGAAGTGATCTATCGCAGCGAGAATGGCACTACGCCGCCACGAAATTCGAGCCATCGCCCAACCCGCGCCGACAACTGTCAGGTAGGGTTGGCGGTCGGAAGTTGCCTTGAGCAACGTTGAGAGCCTGTGCTCGAACCCAGTCAACTTACTCCAAGGCAACCCATCTGCGACCGCGCAGCCCATTGCCGCGCCTTCCAGATAAAAACCCCGGTGGTTGCGATCGATCAGCCTTTCAAAATTCAGGATAGATTCTATCTGCGAGGTGCTAAGTGCCTCATTGTACCCTTCAATGAAGGTAACGCCGATAGTTTCAAGTAACGCTTGTCGTTCGGGATCCGACGCCTCAAATCCACGCCTTTTGAACTTAGCCTCGTGCGTACTAAGTCGCGCAATACGGTTACTCTTCAGAAAAAGATTACCTATCGAATTATGAAGATAGTGCGCTACTGAAGCATCATTGCTATTGGTCATGCCCCCACCAATACATGCAAAAAGAAGCTATTACTGAAAACGCAATAAAATACTCAATCTAGAATTTTATTTTTTTGATATTTTTCATACTCTTTCATAAGCATCTTACTCGATTTTCATCAGCTACTATTGTTTTCTATCTACGTTAGTTTAGAAAAAATTAACCATTTAAGCGTGCACCTGTCAACTCCTGGCGACACATTGCAACTCAGCATTCGCCTTGGAAACAAATTCGAGCACTTTGCTTCCCATTGGCTTATGCCGCCGCATTAGCGTCTCACTGGCAGTCAGACAATCGATGCTGAAGGGCCGGCACGTCGTAACTACGAAGCCCAGCTGATAGCGCATCAGGTTGGGCTTACCTCCGTTGTATGTGTCTCTTACGCCATAAACCGTTCGAGCCGGGACTTCCGTTTTTCCCAGTCAGGCAGAACCTGATCCAGCAAGGAATAAAACGCTGACCCGTGATGAGGTTCGGAGATGTGGCAGAGCTCGTGGGTGATGACGTAGTCGATCGCATGGACCGGAGCCTCGATGAGACGTCGGTTCCGCCGTCTGATCTGTCGCAAGAACGTTGCCGTCCAGCCCAAAGAGACGATCCTCCAGGATGCCGAAAGGCCTGCCCACAGGCGCTCATTGATGACATCGATTGTTGCGGGACGTGCCCCGTATTCACGATCGGTAAAATAGGTCGACACTCGTTCCCCCATCATCACTTCGCAGCATGGCTCGCCTTTCGAGTGATGTCTTTGCATCGCCCGATGATCCGCTTCGAAAGGTTCGGTCCTGTCCAGCGGCAACCCCTCTTTGACCACGAACGCGTGTTACGTTGCTACTGCCGTGTGCTTATGCCTGCGCCACCTGCGTCTCTCAGTCTTGATCTAACCAACTGGATGGGATCAATGCGTCGCCGCCGCGCCAATTCCCTACCTCCTTGATGTTCTCGATGTCGCCCCAGGTGTTTCGATCAGCGTGGTCGAGAATAATCACCTGAAGTCCGCCAAGCGCCTTTTGGACGTGTGCGATTGCCTTGAAAATCTGTCTAGTGCGTTGCAAATCCAAGCTGCGGAGAGATGAGTCTTGATCCCCATCGTTCTCAACAAACTGCTTATAGGTATCGCTCGGAAAATAGACTTGGCTTGGTTGGTCAATAACCAAAAAGCTTGGCACCGGGCTCTGCGAGCCTGGTCGCAGAAAAAGGGTGTGCAAGGAGAACATCGCTGCAAGGTGGTATGCCATCCAATTTTCGCCACTACCGATCTCCCATAAAAAATCGGGTTTCTCACCTTCAGAACGCTCGAACTTGATGTTGAGCTCGCGCTGATCAAGACTTGGCGTGCCGTCGGCACCAACTATTTCGAGCAGCTCTATGAACCGCGATATGCCTTTTGAGATGCCCGTGTGAATTCGGATCTCTCGCTCTCGCTGCCGATTTTGGTCGAGTGCGCGATCGAGCTCCGAAATTCGATAGCGCAGGTCTTCCTCCTGCTGCCTCAGACCACCTTCGCTTTCAACCTCACCGACCATTGTGAGTGCTTGTTCAGTGCCGCCGAGGAAACGATATACGTTCTCAAGACTTTGCGAACGACCCTGTTCTGCATCGACCGTTGCCTCAGCAGCGATACGAGTTCGGCGCAAGGTCAACAATGACTGCTCATCCTTTATGAGTTGCGCTTCGACGTCCAAAATTTCCCGGTCCACAACCGGGGGGGTCGCCGCTGTGCCTGCTATCAAATCTTCCAACTCAGAAATTGGCTCTTCCAATTCCTCCAGCGCACGGCGCGCAGCACCTGAGTCAGACCCGCACAGGATGCATTCATGCGCAACGATGGCTTCTTTGAACCAACCTACGCCTCGTACTCGCTGCTTCTGTTCAGCGAGAATGTCACCATAGTCAGCGACGGAACTCCGAAGACTGCGTAAACGCCTTAAACGTCTCTTGCCATCGGAAATGCTTCGGTCGAACTCGCGTTCTCTTTCTCGGAGTTCTTGCAACCGATCAACTGCTACCGAAACGCGCCCAGATGTAGCGACTGTCTCACCTCCTCCAGCAACGACCTCTTTGAGAATGTCGATGACTTCATCGAGGGATTCCGGCAAAGGCCCGCTCGGGAGCAGACTTAGTTCTTGCGCGTGATAGAACGCAACAGTTGCGTTTCCCCGCCATCGTTCGAGGGCTTCACGCCGAAGATTCAAGTCCGATTCGACCCGCCTAAGTTCGTCTCGCAGAAGTCGGCGCGTGTGCAATTTAACCAGATCCTCGTTCGTGAGAATCCCCAATGCCAGCGGCATTACGTTTCGAAGCTTTTCTCGGTGTTGGGAAGTGTCTGCCTTGAAAAACAGCGTGTAAGGGTTGGCTACGACGTGCTGCGGGAGAAAGTTGAAGGCAGCCATATCCCTAAAGCTGGCCCGTCCGCCAAAGCCGCGGCCGCTGGGATCAGTATCAAGATTTGACAGTTGCGACAGATCATCGAACAATTGCTTGATGCGTTCAGTACGAGCATTTGGGCGCGGCCTGCGTGGGGGAGAATGCAAGACCTCCTCGCCTTGCAATAGCCAGTACTGATCTGACACTTGCCGGAGCTGGGGCTTCTCGCGGCCAAGTCGTATCAGGCCAACGTCAGTGTCGAGAGTTAGGCCATACCACGATGCATTGTCTCTAATAATGCCCACTGGAATTGCGCTGGTCCCGGCTCCGAGCACATAGTCGATGATTGAAATGACCGAGGATTTGCCCGTAGAACTCCATCCCGAGATTACGCTCAGTTTCTCGGGATCGAATACAATGATACGTGGTTCGACATTCGGATCTTCCGGCCAAATAATGAGTTCTTTAATGTGAAGTTTCATTAAAATCGCACTCCCATACGGCCCCGAACGATTGCTAAATCGTCTCGAGCGAACCATGCACCGAGGCGCCTTGCAGCCGAGATGCCCGGACCGCTGGTGGCGTCGGTGTCACGGAGTGCCTTCGGCAGGTTCGTTCCTAAAGCTAGAAAGGTGGGTAACCCGTGCCCACTCTCTCTCTGAATGATTCCAGCAGCCACCCCTAATTGCAGAGCTTGAAGGCACGTAGGTAACGCTGCCTCAAGTCTACTTTGCCCGCCGGCAACAAGCTCGGGAACATCGGAAATAGCTTTCAGCAACCCACTATCGAACTTCATAGCGCGGATTTTTTCCACACTTGCCGCATGAAAAAGCATGCTGGTACCAATCACCATGTGTGTGAGGTTGGGCGATCGACCACCCCCCTTGTCAGCGAAGACTCGTGCCAAATTCCACAACAAGCACGCAAGGTAGGCTGGGTTCCGCAGAATTTGTTCTTCATGATTTTCACGCATTTCAAACCCCCGGGAATTCCGGGTCCCACCAAACTAAGTTGTCGTCAGCCAGTCTGTGGTAATGACCTGATGTCATGTAGAGTTCGTCACAAGGCAGGCCAGCAAGTGCCTCTCGGTGATGGTACGTGGTTTCAGCAAATACATGTTTGCCAAGCTGGACTCGGCTCTTGTCTGAATGATTTAGACGAACCTGCCGGGTGACGTTCTGCCAGCGTTGTTTGAGTCGACTGCCCCGATCTGTCCATTCTTGGATGGGGATCTCGCCTTCATTGGCGAGGCGATGGCGCTCTGCATTGAACTGAACGAAGTGCTCTATTGCTTGTAGTATCTCATCATCGCCAACCTCGATAAGACTTAGATGCTCGACGAATTTCCGTCCTCTGGCATGTTGTACCTGCGATTCACCGACCAAGACCTCTGACGAGGGCCTGGGCAATAATCTGCGCCGAACCATCCTCCTCTCGATTGCGTCGATCTGGCGAAGGCACGCTTCCTTTGTGATTATCCCTGGAGCGCCCGCGTCCCACGCCGCTTTGAGCGTTTCGACCATCCAACCCATAAGTTCGGTTAAAACAGCCTCACGTTCGACATCTGGGCTAATTCCCAAGCGTGTGGCAAGTTCTTGCCGCATGCTTTTGTAGTTAAACTCTTCTACGAGCTCGACCCTAGAAACCAGATCTTGCAAGTTATGGCTCGGCAATGCCATCACATCGTCGATGATTGCCTGGATCTTTGAGGTCGCCCTTGACTTTCGTCTGACACGCCCATTCTGCGCGGCATCGTTCATCGCGGCTAAGATCGCGTTTGCACGATCAGGGATGCTAACATCGGCGCGCAACGCGTCTGCAATTGTGCCGGTTGCCTGGGTGTTCGTCACGAGCAGATAGTGGGAACAGAAGCTTCCTGAAGCGCGGAAATCATTTGTCCAAATCTGAAGCGTCCGCCAAATGTCAAGGCTACGATTGGCAAACAGTCTTTTGTCGTCATCGAGCGTGTTCTTGTCCTGCTCACGGGTAGAGACCTTGCCATTCTTGTGTCGCGAAACATCGTCTACCAATTCCACGGCCACGGCCTCTCCATGACCGCAATGGCACAAATGGAAGAGAGCTCGTTCCAATTGCAAGAACACGCCTTGGATCATCGGTTCTGCGGAATGAACGGATTGCTTTGCCACGATGATCGAAGTCTCCTACCTCCACAAGCGTGTATTGATTATCTATACTTTCCGCATTAGTTGTAGTGCGCTATCCGTTCGTCCACAAACAATGGCGATTTTACTATAGTTTGAGACTATGCAAAGTGTTGCCTGCTACCAGCCTCCGCTTACACCCGAGGAAAAAGAGCGAAGATCGAAGCAAATCCTTGATCTACAACACGGACTTCAGCGAAATTTCTACGCAACGGCATCGATTCACATTAACTGCTTTCAGGAACCGGAGACTCATGCGAAAGCATTCTGGCACACCAGAGCTCCTGAGTGTCGTTTTGCTCTCGAAGTCAGTTTTCTACCGCTAGCACTTCGAACCACTTGAGTTGAGATCCCAGATCTCCCCCAGTTTGATGTATAGACCATCACTAATTTGCACTGAGCCTGAAGTCTGAAGCGCCGGAAGCAGGAGTTTTCCGGCTGCTAACTCGGTGACGAGCTGGCAGCGCCAATGAGAAAGTAAGCGCAATCGGTCCGAACAGCGAGTGTGTAATCCCAATCGACAGACCGGATTGTAGTGGCCTTCATGGTAGTGTTGCTAAAAAATAAATATATAACCTAAGATTGAAACAACCTAGTTCAATTGAGGATCTGCCAAACCCTGGAGTTCGCTGCTGCGCCCTCCGCTTATCACTCACAAGTAACCCAAGAATGGATACAATCAATGATTTGGTATCACGCAGCATTAGCTGGAGCGCTAGGGGCCGTTCTCCCGGACTTGATCAAGATAATCCGCAAGCGCTTTCAAAAGCGTCCCGTCTATCTCGGGCGGGCTTGGTACTGGTTCGTGCTCCTCATCATGGCAGGAATCGGAGCCGCCGTTTCCTCATTTAAGGGCCCATCAGATTTCATTGAGGCTATGGCATTGGGTGCTGCGGCGCCGGTACTCATTGAGCGGGCTCTGGCCGTCGACGAGGATGCGCATCTCAGTGCAGTCTCCGAAATCAGTGTTTTTCAAAGGGCGCGTCGGTGGTGGGGGTCTTGAAGGTAGTCGATGTACAAATCGAGGAGGGTTGGATCAACCGAAGACTGACACTCCTGGAATCGGGGGCCTGCAAGCATCTGCCGCTTCCCGGCGGACGTCTAAATTTTATTAGCAGACCCGTGGATTTATGGAGTAAGGACGCCTTCGATGCCTTTGAAAAGGCATTTGCCGACACCGGGATTGCAGCCGAGCTCGACATTCGGATTTTCAAGAATGCTGGTCCGTTGATGCTTCGCGTTCCCGCCGGAGAGGCGTCTCATTTGCCTTGGGAAGCTTTCCAAAGGTTCCTGTACAAAGAGAACAGAAAAAGGCTCGCAGTCCAGCGGCGGGCGGATCCTGAGCCCGGGTTTCGATTCGGTAGCTTCGAACATCCAATGCGGGCGCTGATCCTGATCGGTCATCCGGGTGCTGGCCAGGAATTCGATCCTGAGAGAGCCGAAGGGTTCTTGAACGAAGCATTTGCGGCCGCCAAGCCTGTCTCGGAGGGAAGGATCGACGGGAGCTTGGCAATGCAATTGAGACGGGATTCGCTCCGCGACATTGCGATGAAAGCAGCCAAATTCGCTCCGAACATTGTTTTCTACTTCGGGCACGGTAAACACGATGGGCAGCCGAACCTTCTCCTTGGGGAAGACGCCAGCAGTTGGATATCCGTTTCGGAACTTGTCACAAGTCTATTTCCTGACGGGCGCGCATATCCTCCATATTGGGTCTTCTGGGCTTGTTCACTCGCTGAAGACACTGCCCAGCCCGGCCTTTGTTTGGAGGGTCCGGACGTATTGCGCGCGCTCGGCGATCCGGGAGCAGTCGCGATCCTCGCAATGCGCGCGCGTATCGCGGTTAAAACAGCACAGACCATGCTTGAAGCGCTTGTCGGTGCACTTGCTGCGGGCGAGCCGCTTGAGATTGCAGCTGCGTGGGCCCGCGCCGCGGCGATTTCGCTTGAACCCGACGGTCCGGGCCGGATGGACTATGCCGCTCCAGCGGTGTGGTCGCGATCCGAGCCGGTCGACCGCATCACATGGGGAGAGATTTCCCCGTTTCCCGCGTCTTGGGTTGCCTTACCGTTGTTCGCCGACGTCGCAGGCGCAAACAGCGAGGCGCCCTATCCTGAATTCCAAACTGGCGTGGCCGTAGTTGATGAAGCCACAGAGGCACTGGCGGCCGTATGGGACGGTCAGGCACGACTTTTCGTCGAGCTTAAGGGGACTTATAGTGTTGTTGACGACCCTGGCTTGAAAGCTAGGGTCTTCGGCGCTGCCGCGAAAATCCGCAGGACCACCGGACGCCCCGTCGTACCCATATGGCTCGGCCGAGGCGGCCGGTTCTCACAGCGGTTGAAGCTATGGGCCACAAACGCCCACAGATCTCTCGATCCGCGCCACCATGATCGGGAATTGGCCCTGGCGCTGGCGGAAATGACCGAAGAGCCGCTGCGTGGCCTAGCGCGATTATTGTCTGTCCCTAACATCATCATCATTCTATCCGAACCACCTGACCTTCCGCGTGCATGGCGTGACCTCAGCGAAGGGCCCGACGGATCCTCTATCGTGGTTTTGGGAAACACTGTGCCGGATAGAAGCACCGACTGGACCTTGGATGCGCTAATGCCTGACTTGCCGGAGAAATCCCTTGCGAACTTAGCAGCCACTGATCCACTTGGTTGCGCGGTACTCAGCGTAATAGAGCGGCCGCTGGCACAAAGGGACGTGGAAACCCTTGCCGGTTCGGCATCGGACGCATTTTTCGCGCTGGAGGACTTTCTCGTGAGTGTCGGCAGCCGGCGGATTCTATCAGCATCGGCACGCAGCATGCTGAAGGCCGAAATTACCGGCAAAAATCTCGAGAAAGCACGCCGGTTATGTGTCGATTTTCTCTCGACTTTATCCGGTAAGAGAGATTTCGGAACATTGCTCGAGATATGTCGGCAACAAATAGCTCTCAATGAGGAGGAAGCGGCGGCCGAAGTCGTGAACCAGGCATGGGCAGAACGAGTCACGCAATGGTCGCTCCAGGAAAAAGTGCAGGTTCTAGGCCTTGCCGCCCGAACACCTATGCTCGCCGACAATCTCAAAGAGGATCTACTATTCGATATTATCGCGGCGGCGATTACCGTCCAAGATATGCCTGTTGCCCGGCTGATGCTGGAATCGATCCGTACGTCGTCGGACGAAAATCGGATTCGTAAGCATGACATGCTAGCCGAGTGTTACAAGGCCGACTCCGGCCGCCCGGGCGCTGTCGCAGCGATGCGGCGCAATGCCAAAGCGGCCGTTGCCTTGACTGCTAAACTTGCCGAACGTGGAACGATCCCGGAGGGAGAGCATTTTCGTCGTCGGCTAAATCTTGCACGGATCGAGCAGTATTTCGATCACGAGTATGAGAAAGCTCTCGACCTCTATGATCAAACCCTTGAAGCGCTCGATCCGCATGTTCACGAGAACGCTAATCTTGCTGAGATCTGCGCAGCCGCCTGCCGCAACGCAGCCGAGTGCATTCTTGATCCCGCACAACGACCACTTGGAGCCGACACCCTCGATCGAGTCGAAGCCTATCTCGAGCGCGGGAGGAGGCTCGCAGAAAGCAACGATCTAACAATCGTCAAAGCTGACCTACTCTACACAAGAGCGAGGACTCTGGAAGCCTCTGGTGACGATGTGGCAGCCGCCCAATATCTTTCAGGGCTTGCCAATGGTGAGCAAGCAAGAATTTATCCACTCATGGCGGCCATCGCCGCAGACCGGCTCGGATGGAACGAGGTTAGGCGTGGTGAACCGATCGTCGTCGAAAATCTGCGCGCCCGGCTGCGCAGGCTTGACCGCTTTGATCATGCCTGGGCGGCGAGGGTCTCTCTAAAGAGTCGATTGCGCGGAGCGCAGACACTGGTCGGGCTCGGCGGGAGTATTCACAAGCAGCAGGCGAGCCGGCTGCTTGATGAGAACCGAGAACTCTACGACAGCCTGACGCAACTTTCTGGGCGAGAGGACGCGCAGGTCGCTGCCAGGACCTTTGCCGGACTCGAAGTCCTCTCGGAAGAGCCTGAGAATATCTGGACGGCGTTCAAAGAATACAATGCTTTCAATCAGCTTCCGGAAGACTGGCGGCGGTATTCAGCAAACGAGATTTGGGAGATGGGGGTCTAATGGGTACGGGTTCATTCGGCGGTGGCAGCGGTTCGTTTGGCGGCGGTAGCGGCGGTGGCGGCGGCAAGGGTTCGCTACTGCGTGCCGTCCAATCTCTCCAGGCGATCACACGCAGCCTGATTAACAATCCGGACCAGACAAAACTGACGCGGGAGATCAACACATTATTGCGCGACCGCGGTCGGGCCGCCACTTTCCGCGACCTTCTGGCCGACGGTTTTGCCAGTGAGCTTTTAAAGGATCTTCTTGCAATCGGTGAAAGGTTGCGTGCGGGCGACAACTGGGCGGACATAGCTGCAACCTATGACGTCGACGCCGGTCCGCGGTCTATGGAAGCTCTCGCCGACCTTTGCATCGACCGTGCCCTTGCCGCGCGTGGTTATGAAGTCGACGAGCGCTATATCGAACAGGCGTCGGCGGCGTTCCGAACTTTTCTTGCGAGTTCCGTCGGTGGAGATTTCGAGGTCGCCGTCCATGGAGATTCAGCGGAGATCGATTTAGCGCTGGTACCCGATGTGTTTGCACATACGATCGACCGATTCCTTGGAGATCTAATCGGCCGTACGGTCGAGGCCGATTCCTATCTCGATCTCGGCTCTTCAGCCAGTCACGTACAGCAGGCCGCCGACACGCTGGCGACCGCGATCTATGATCGGTTTTACGAAAAATTCGTCATAATGGGCAAGGCGGAACGGCATGACGTTCTCCGAGTTCTTGCCAATAACTATTACAACCTGGTGGCTCCGACATGAACAACAAAAATGAAGCAAAGGTGACTTTGCACAAGGGCCCTCGACCAGACAGCCAAGATCTAATTTTCCGCCTTGATGACATAGCCTGGTACGACGGCGACGGGATCGGTCCGGAGGGGCTCGGCCCAACTGGACGTGATCTTCTGGAGATCGCGCGTGTCGTATGGGAAGTCGAAAGACACATGCCCAAACGCGTCTCCAGCCAGCGGCTCCGACGAGTGGAGGTGAAAATGCCTTTGCGGTTGCCAGGTGCCTGGAACACTGAGACGCTTCAAACGCTCACTAAGATGCTGCGGTTGCTTGGCAATGCCGAATGGACGTTCGATTTTTCCAAACGGAAAGGTGCCAACGACCTCGACAAGCTCGACGAAAAGGCAACGCGAACAGTGGACCATTCTGAGACAGTGGCACTGTTTTCTGGTGGATTGGACAGCACCTGTGGGCTGGGCTGGCTAAAGGAGAAGGAACGCAGTGCCGCTCTTGTTTCCTTTTTCGGCCCTAAAACTAAGCAAGCGCAAATCGCGAATACGCTTGGTTTCGCAAACCACGTGCAAGTCGGATGTGTCTGGCAGGGTGCGCGACGGCGAATCGGCGGGCAGTTTAACTATCGTTCCATGTTGTTCCTTGCACTTGGTGGGGCGCTCGCCCGCTCTTTCGGTGCGACAGATTTAATGCAATTCGAAAACGGACCGCTCGCACTTTCCGCACCACCCGCTCCTGTATACCGCATGACCCGCCATGCTCATCCACAGCTGCACCAGCTCGCTAGCGAGCTCCTATCCGCGCTGTTTGCCGCAAAACTCACGGTGCACAATCCATTTCTTGCCCTGACGAAACGCGAAGCGACCGAATTTTTATCAAGCAGCCTTGGCAAACAAGAATTCAAGTCCATAATTGCCGACACAGAGACTTGTTGGAACCTGACTTCCCGCCAGGTTCTTGGCGATGTTCTGAAGAAACCCGGCCAACCTTGCGGCATCTGCATTCCGTGTTTGGTGCGGCGCACTGCATTGCTGGACGATCCGATCGTCCATGCGGTTGATCTGACGTCTCGAGAAGATCCCTATTTCAAGAACGCAGGAGTCCGAATTCACCTAGATGCGTTTCAGGCCTGGGCTCAAAAACTACTGGCAAAAGGATACGATTTAACGCGCTACGAGTTCGACGCCCCGCACGTGTTAAGGGAAGCGATAATCTCTTCCAATAGCAGTTTTTCCATGAAAGACGCCTATGACCTGCACCGACGGTTTGCCGCTGAATTGAAGGCCACGTTCCCATGACGAGCTTCATCCTGCCCAATTATGCGCTTAGCATAAAGCAACCTTGGGCGGAGCTTGTAATGCGAGGCCACAAGACGATCGAAGTGCGAACATGGACCACGGAGTATCGCGGACCACTCTTGATTCACACGGGGCAAAAAGTTGCGAAGGAATTCATGCCGCTCTTTCGCGGCATCGACGCAAGTTTCACTGGAGGATTTATTGGACTTGTAACCCTATCGAAAGTCGAGCCTTTCACACATGCGGGCTGGAGTATGAACCGTCAAAACCATTTGGTCCCCGGCCAGATGCCAGCAGGTGCGTTTGGGTGGCATTTCGAGCACCCAATTCAGCTCGAGCCCTTCAAGGCGCCAGGAAGTCTCGGCATCTTCAAAGTCCCCGCGTCGATTGTCGCGCAATTGAGAATACTTCACGCATGACGGCCAGCATATCCCTGATCGATGAGGGGTTGAAGTTGACGCTGGAGATCGCCGTAGCGACCCTTAGCGCCAAGGAGCGGCTGGAGAAGGCGTCCGACTCCGAGCATCGCTCCAGAGGGCCGGACGATTCAGACTAACGGTACTCTTCCGCAGAACATGCTCTCTGGATCCATGTAGCGACATTCGCCCGGCACAGATACTGGAGCTGCGGCATGTGCATACCTTTCGGCTCGGCGCTTTGCATGAAAGCGAGCGTCAATTCCGGGTCCGCCCCCATGGCGCGAATGTAGTCAAAGACCACCTGATAAACCTTGCTTCCAAGCGGCACCGCGATGCCGTTCTGGGCGGATATCTTATGGAAGCCGAGATCGGGATATGGCGACCAGATCTGGCGCTCTACGCCTCCGAGAAAGACGAGCGGACACGCCGAGTAGCAGGGATTTCGAAGCGTCGTTTCCAAGCCGCGTTTTCGGATCTCGACTCCGGCGAGCAGGGCTTCACGTACGTTACCGCCCTCGCTCCCCAGTGCCACCACCTTGATTTCAGGATGGGCATTCAAGGCGACTATCAGACGGTCGTGATAGCCTTCGGTCACCGGGCCGAAGACGTGAAGGGCTCCGTCCCGGACGTCAAAAAAGGCTTCCTTGGTTTTCTCCTCGATTCTCGCGGAAGCGGGAATGTCCATGTGGCCGGCGCATTCCGAATTCCAAATCCGGATCCGGCGCGACATGGGAAGAACCTTCAGCTTGCGTGCTTGATAGGCCCAGTTCGCCAGGCTCTGCCCTTCCTCCAGATATTCTTGTCCGGTTTTCGGGTGTTCGTATTCCGGTACCTCGAGATGAGCCGACATTTCCTGCTTTTTCAGCATCCGGCCGAGAATTGAACATCGATGACGTGGAACACCGATCTCATTGAAAGCGGTGCCGAGATATCCCGCGTTCATGCTGTCTGCGATGTCGAAGTAGCGCTCGCTTTTGGCTTCAACCGCCGTGATCGCGGCATCCCAGGACATAGCGATCGCTGGGCCGGAAAGAAGGATCAAGGAAAGGATTAAGGTTGGTAGGAGACGTTTCATTGAAATTCCGAACGGGCAACATGACAGGGCAACTGCTTATGCAACCAATACGCGTCAAACTATTTTGTTTCTACATTCTACGGCCAAATCCAGCAAAAAATCCATTTGGCCCCGCACAAAGGCGATTACGGTTTTCCCTTGTCCCCGACTGTCATTCCCCAAGACCGGATAGGCCAAACTCCATCAGCTCCAGCCTCAAGCGTAAAATGAAAATCCTTGGGCACGCCACGACCGACTGCATGCAACATGTCTGAGAACTGCGGTCGCGTGACGTTCAAGGAAATGTTGACAATGGGGACGCCATTCACCTCATGGAGGTAACCACCATCGCATTCAGCGGTCTTCATGACCGTCGGCGCAATGAGCATTATTGTTGCGGGCCAATAGAACTCATCCCCGTCGCGTCGCACCGAGGCAGACAAGATAACATATGAAAACTCGACTGACTGCCGTGGCGGTCCGTCCTGAACTTCCTGCCCGAAATGAACTGAGCCAACCCCAACGATTTCTCCCTGCCAGTGGCCTGGCTCAATCGAACTTCGTATCTGTTTCGTTGTCTTTCTGCTGGTTCTCTTAGCCATTCACAAGAAACCCGCTTGGTGGATGCGTGATCAGGGCATTCGAGGACGAGAAACTCGATGTCGCTCGATGTGTCGAAATCCGTCCCTCGAACCAGACTGCCAAATAGCCGCATTTCGACACCCCGCTCTTTCAGGGAGATGGCGAAGCGCCTAGCGGTTTCGAGGTGTCGGGAACGACGGTCCGCGAGATCGGTCATTTACGCTTGTGTGCAGAAAACTTTTTGTTTCCGCAATCGCTGGCTTTGACAAGGTTGCCGTCCTCGTCAAGTCCGACGCCCAGACCCTTACGCCGCCGCTCTTCGAAAAACGCTTCCTCATTCGGACCCGACACCGCCATTTTATCAATGAACGCATCGAGCCTTTTCTGTTGTTCGGGAGCCTCTCCGTCCTCGTGGAGCTTCTCCATCGGTTTTCGAACATCATCGTCTTTTTCGTTGATCATCCTGCTCTCCTGAACCCCCGACGGCGGAATCTCCGTTTTAAAGCGTCGGTCCTCACACTCGAAAACGGGGTAGCATTTCGGTATCAACGACCAAATGTGGATCGAATTCCAGGTTTTCTCGGCCATAACCGACCGGATTGCCAACCATTCGGGTCATGCCGATTTCGAAATCAAACGAGTTGTGACCGTGACCGGAGATCCAGAGGTCTGGAGCGAGGTGATCATCCTCACAGATCCAGGAAAGATCAGATCCGAACGAAGGAGAAAGCACACGATCCTGATGACGTTTTTGGTAGGCAGGGTTTAAGCATCCTCGTACAGGACTATGATGTGTCACAACAACGCGAAGCCCATCGAACGGCTTTTCGAGCTCACCAACGATGTATTCCACGGATGTCTGATGCCACCGGAGTGTATCTTCCGGTGTCAGTCGGCGCGTCAGCCCGACGTGGTTCCGTTCGCCGACGATCAAGTGATAGTCATTCAACCGTTTCGCCGACTCCATTGCGATTTCGACAGGCACGTCTTGATCGGCATACAGCTTGAAATCTGTCCAGAGGGTGGAGCCTATGAATTTAACTAGCTCTCCATTCTTGGCCTTGAGGACAACATTGTCGTTCTCGAGGAAACAGATCAGGACCTCGGGTCCGAAAAGTTTGCGATATCTCTGTGTGATGTCTGGGACCGTGTTTCCCGTTTTATAGGCTTCATGATTCCCTAGAATCCTAACGATCGGGCATTGTGCGGCATCTCGCATCAGACGTTCGGCAGCGATATCAACACCTCTCCCGATGTCCCCGGCGAGCACGACGAAATCGAGGTCTTTCAGTTCACCAGTTGCGACAGGCAGATACGGAGTTGTAAGGTCGATTTCGTCATGTGTGTCCGAAATCGCGTGGATCCTCATGGCACCATCCCCGGTCTGTAGCTTCAGCCTTTAAGTCGGTATGAAGAGGCTGGGTATGTAGCTGATCTTCCGGCCACACAGGATAAATCCCTCTCCTTGCCCCCAATCGGAACAGGGACATCTGAACCGTTTCAGCGTCTTGACTGTCGAGCGCATCTTCAATCAGAAACAGCTCGTACGCGGCCAAACTGAAACGATTCATGGCTTCGCCGAGACACCGATCAATCAGTTGAGTGTTTTTTCCAAGGCTAGCCGCTGTCTCCGCGGAACTGTTTTTGGCGCAGTCATTGATGACTTTGGCAAATACGCAGGACACCATATTCAGGCTGTCCATAACGCTGTCCAACCCATCGAACTCAAGTTCCGAATCCTTCTCATGCCGGGCTTCATAGACGTTCAGCCGCCTCGTGAAGTCTTCGATATTTCTGCTGTATGCAAAATTGACTGCTTTTGCTGAGTTAAGAAAAGTTTCGCAGACACTTATCAATTCATCTGCCCCACACTCTTCTGTGATTGAAAGCAGTTCTGATTCAATGTCAAAGAAGGTGTCTATTTTACATAAGTATCTACAGTAATTGATCAAATCTGCCGTTAGACTGTCTTTATAGAACGGAAATCCGTGCTCGAGCTCCTCGGTACTAGGGATTCGCCGCCCAATTCGAATATCAGTCATTGAACGCAATGCACGCTGAACCATGGAATGTCTCTGTGGGACGCCTAGGTCCTCAAGATAGTACTCCATTTGCCATCCTCTTCTCGACACAGAGCGATTCTGATGAATCCCTCATCAATCTGAAATCAAAGACTTTTTCGGCCGAATGGCTTTTCCATTGGGCCAAGAAGCCACCGAATCAGGTGAGCTTGACACATTTTTGCTTCGCGCGACGTCATGTAACTTTTACGGAGGCCTCTGAATTGAGGTTTGACGGTGTCGCTCAAGAATTCGTTTCCAGAAAAAGCTGGACGGTCACAGCGCATCACCTGGCAAGTTTTTGCCTGCTCCGCCTCCCAAACACCGGTTTGGCTGCACTTGTCCATGCCTTCATCAGCCGACGGACGGCGTATGCCTGTCTAGTTCCGCTTATTAGTATTCGACATCTTGAGAATCGTGCAGATCTTGCATCTGGCTTCAAAAGGTTTTCCGATATGGGAAACTCTCCAGGACTTTCGTCAAACCGAAGAGTTTCCCCATCCTCTTCGTTGCCCCATTGCCGCTCATCCTGAATATGCAAATCTTCGCGCATTCACCGAATTTCGCAAACCCTTTCATCCCGAACAATCCAGTGATGGAAGGCATCCCATTTTCTCTGTTGCCTTCGAAGCAATTTACAATATCCACCTAATTTGCAACCTTCTTCAAAAATCCTCTTGCATCAAAGCCACGCGAGATCGGTCGCGTGGCAAAATAATTTCCTTATTGGTGCGAGTCCCTATTTCACGCTTCCTTTGACTGCATTTTTAGTTTTCAATCCCTACTCGAAGCGTCTGAAAAAGGATTCAATGCTTTTATTTCAAATTCTTTGATCGATTTCCATTCTTGTTATTCAATACTATATTGTCAACTATTTGAAATTTTCTAATTTTTATTTTTTATTTACTATTTTTTTGATAAAGTTACTCGCGCCTTACTTCCCTGCAAACATCTTCGGAGGTAATCAATGCACGTCGGAAAGCTCAGTAGAAACTCGCCGCTGCGCCTCAAGAAGGCGGCTGAAGTCGCCTTCCCTGAAGGCGGAATATCGGAAAACAGCCTGAGGACTCTTATCCATAGAGGGCTACTGCGAGCTGAGATGATCGCAGGGCGGTATTTCACAACAATCGAGTACATTGAAGAAATGAGGCTGAAATGTCGCGTAGAGCAAAAGGACCGAGACTTCAATTCAGGAAGAGCCGCTACGATGAGAAAGGAAATCTTATCGAAAGAGGAAAGTACATTATCAGAGACAGGGGACGGTATGTCTCCACAGGATGCTTTGAGGGTGAAATTGAAAAGGCTGAAGAAAAACTCGCAGAATACATCTTTGAAAAACGACGAACACGAAATGACGTAGTACCTAGCATTCAAAACACAACGATTTCGCACGCCCTGGCCTATTATCACTCAGTCAAAAGACCTTTGACTACTAAGCCAAAACATTTGGATTATCTGGTCAATACCTTGAATGAACACTGGGGGGATAAGCCCATTTCCTACATTACTCCAGGTACTTGCAGGGAATACGCGCGAGCCAGGCAAGGTAAGTCAGCAAGGAATCTCTTGTGCTGTCTTCGAGCCGCTGTGAACCTACATGCAGGTGATGAACTGCATTCCGGCAAAGTAAATTTTTATGTCCCGGAACTTGGACCGCCTAGAGAAAGATTCTTGACAAGAGATGAAGCAGCAAAATTGCTGCATTTTTGCTGGAGACACAAAAGTAGCCAGGCAATACATAAGAATAGCCCTAACTGTGAAAAAGCTGAAACTGCTTTCCATCCGCTCCGTCATTTGACACGATTCATTCTAATCGGCTTGTACACGGGATCGCGAGCAGCCACAATCTTGGCGGCATCGCCTTATCTAGCGCCCGGACATGCATATGTTGATTTGCAGAACGGAGTATTTTACCGACTTCCATATGGCAAAAAACAAACGAACAAACGCCAACCACCGAATCCGCTTCCTCGCCGACTTCTTTCACATATGAGACGGTGGCACTCGAAGGGCTTGATGAACACCCATTTTGTCGAATACCGCGGGAAACCAATAAAGACCTGTGTCAAAGGTGCTTTTAAGAAGGCCACAAAGAACACTGGATTGACCGATGTGATCCCGCATTCACTAAGACATACATGCGTGACTTGGCTTTTACAAAACGGCGTGTCAGCATGGGACACAGGTGGCTTTGTCGGAATGTCGCCTCAAATGGTGGAGAAGGTATACGGCCATCATTGCCCAAACCATCTACAAGACGCCATAAATGCAATAGATCATCGATCTTCAAAATGGAACTGAGCTAAAGCTGAGCGTTTAGCTGTGCGGGAACAGACTCCCAAGAACCTATGCGCAAACTAATTTATTGTATTTTATAACGTATTTGGTTGCGGGAGCAGGATTTGAACCTGCGACCTTCAGGTTATGAGCCTGACGAGCTACCGGACTGCTCCATCCCGCGTTATTTTTGTGTGCTCGGGAACCGAAGTTTCCGGCGAGGGCTTTGTTTGCCCGGTCATTTTTGTTTAGCGCGTCCTCGATCCTTTCGGATCTGCGGGCGTCGCGTGGGCTGCTCCATCTGGGGCATGCCCTGGAATTTTGTTGCCTTGGATGCTGCGCTGTTAAGGGACAAGAGTTCCGAAGCGCAGCGAAGGCAAGCGCAAGTGCGCGCCGGCCACTTTTGGCCGCCCCAAAAAACCTGGATTTGGGAGGCCAGGGCGAAGCCCGATGCGGCCGTGAGCGCTATGTTGAAGAGATGCGCGCTCAAGCAGCCGATAGGCGGTAGCGCACTAAAAATGTCAAACTGCGTTTTGCAGGCCTGGCGACGACCTACTCTCCCACACCTTAAGATGCAGTACCATTGGCGCTGGGGAGTTTCACGGCCGAGTTCGGGATGGGATCGGGTGGGGGCTCCCCGCTGAGGCCACCAGGCCGGCGAAGCGCAGTTTGCTTTTCCCTCACGGCCGCACCGCGCTTTTCAAGCGCTGGCCTGCGGGAGCGCGCCCTGACCGGGCGGCGGCCGCTTGGCCTTGCGAAGCTTGCGCTTCGAACTGTGTTTCCACGAGGGGTAAAACTGGTCTTGGTTTGATCATTTCAAACGCACTCAAGTAGCCGCTAGGCGGTAGTGCACTTAAAATGATCGTTTCAAAGCGCCTTTGGCGCTTTTAAAAGATGAGCATTGACTAATGAGAGGATCAAGCCAAACGAGCTATTAGTAAAGCTAAGCTTCATGCGTTGCCACACTTCCACACGCTTCCTATCGACGTGGTGGTCTTCCACGGCTCTTCAGGGAGAACTGGTTTTGAGGTGGGTTTCCCGCTTAGATGCTTTCAGCGGTTATCCCTTCCGTACATAGCTACCCTGCAATGCGGCTGGCGCCACAACAGGTCCACCAGAGGTACGTCCATCCCGGTCCTCTCGTACTAGGGACAGATCCTCTCAATTCTCCTACACCCACGGCAGATAGGGACCGAACTGTCTCGCGACGTTCTGAACCCAACTCACGTACCACTTTAATTGGCGAACAGCCAAACCCTTGGGACCTGCTCCAGCCCCAGGATGTGATGAGTCGACATCGAGGTGCCAAACAATGCCGTCGATATGGACTCTTGGGCATCATCAGCCTGTTATCCCCGGCGTACCTTTTATCCGTTGAGCGATGGCCCTTCCACGAGGGACCACCGGATCACTATGGCCGACTTTCGTCTCTGCTCGACTTGTCAGTCTCGCAGTCAGGCAGGCTTATGCCATTGCACTCAACGAGCGATTTCCGACCGCTCTGAGCCCACCTTCGCGCGCCTCCGTTACCATTTGGGAGGCGACCGCCCCAGTCAAACTACCCGCCACACACGGTCCCGGATATTGTTGTACCGCGGTTAGATATCCATGACGACAAGGGTGGTATTTCAAGGGTGACTCCACCTCAGCTGGCGCCAAGGCTTCAACGTCTACCACCTATCCTACACATGTCGTGACGAATACCAGTGTGAAGCTGTAGTAAAGGTGCACGGGGTCTTTCCGTCTGACCGCAGGAACCCCGCATCTTCACGGGGAATTCAATTTCACTGAGTCTATGCTGGAGACAGCGGGGAAGTCGTTACGCCATTCGTGCAGGTCGGAACTTACCCGACAAGGAATTTCGCTACCTTAGGACCGTTATAGTTACGGCCGCCGTTTACTGGGGCTTCAATTCGGTGCTTGCACACCTCCTCTTAACCTTCCAGCACCGGGCAGGCGTCAGACCCTATACGTCGCCTTGCGGCTTCGCAGAGCCCTGTGTTTTTGATAAACAGTCGCCACCCCCTGGTCTGTGCCACCCCAATCCGGTTGCCCGGACCGAGGTCTCCCTTCTCGCGAACTTACGGGAGCATTTTGCCGAGTTCCTTCAGCATAGTTCTCTCAAGCGCCTTGGTATTCTCTACCAGTCCACCTG